>NZ_HG005147.1:0-1381 GCF_000455265.1 Paenibacillus antibioticophila | reverse complement strand
TTGGGCTGTGATGGGGAGTGAAAATTATAGTAGCGAAGGTCATGATCTCAGACTGCCAAGAAAAGCCTCTAGCCAGGTGAAGGTGCCCGTACCGCAAACCGACACAGGTAGGCGAGAAGAGAATTCTAAGGCGCGCGGAAGAACTCTCGTTAAGGAACTCGGCAAAATGACCCCGTAACTTCGGGAGAAGGGGTGCCCCGGTAGTGTGAATAGCACGAGGGGGCCGCAGTGAAAAGGCCCAAGCGACTGTTTAGCAAAAACACAGGTCTGTGCGAAGCCGCAAGGCGAAGTATACGGGCTGACGCCTGCCCGGTGCTGGAAGGTTAAGGGGAGTGGTTAGGGGTTTACCCCGAAGCTATGAACTGAAGCCCCAGTAAACGGCGGCCGTAACTATAACGGTCCTAAGGTAGCGAAATTCCTTGTCAGGTAAATTCTGACCCGCACGAATGGCGTAACGACTTGGGCGCTGTCTCAACGAGAGATCCGGTGAAATTTTAATACCTGTGAAGATGCAGGTTACCCGCGACAAGACGGAAAGACCCCATGGAGCTTTACTGCAGCTTGATATTGGACTTTGATACGATTTGTACAGGATAGGTGGGAGCCTAGGAATCCGGAGCGCCAGCTTCGGTGGAGGCGCCGTTGGGATACCACCCTGATCGTATTGGAGTTCTAACCTGGTACCGTAATCCGGTGCGGGGACAGTGTCAGGCGGGCAGTTTGACTGGGGCGGTCGCCTCCTAAAGAGTAACGGAGGCGCCCCAAGGTTCCCTCAGAATGGTTGGAAATCATTCGAAGAGTGCAAAGGCATAAGGGAGCTTGACTGCGAGACTGACAAGTCGAGCAGGGACGAAAGTCGGGCTTAGTGATCCGGTGGTACCGCATGGAAGGGCCATCGCTCAACGGATAAAAGCTACCCTGGGGATAACAGGCTTATCTCCCCCAAGAGTCCACATCGACGGGGAGGTTTGGCACCTCGATGTCGGCTCATCGCATCCTGGGGCTGAAGTAGGTCCCAAGGGTTGGGCTGTTCGCCCATTAAAGCGGTACGCGAGCTGGGTTCAGAACGTCGTGAGACAGTTCGGTCCCTATCTGTCGTGGGCGTAGGAAATTTGAGAGGAGCTGTCCTTAGTACGAGAGGACCGGGATGGACGCACCGCTGGTGTACCAGTTGTTCCGCCAGGAGCATAGCTGGGTAGCTAAGTGCGGTAGGGATAAGCGCTGAAAGCATCTAAGCGTGAAGCCCCCCTCAAGATGAGATTTCCCAATTCGTAAGACCCCTTGAAGACGACGAGGTTGATAGGCCTGAGGTGGAAGTGCAGCAATGTATGGAGCTGACAGGTACTAATCGGTCGAGGGCTTATCCAATATCTAATTCAGA
>NZ_HG005146.1:26780-53624 GCF_000455265.1 Paenibacillus antibioticophila | reverse complement strand
AGCTATCAGGAGTGCAAGCACTCCATCAAGTCCGCTCGACTTGCATGTATTAGGCACGCCGCCAGCGTTCGTCCTGAGCCAGGATCAAACTCTCCAATAAAGTGTTTGACTTGCTCATTTCAAAACTGACGAGAATTATTCATTCTCTATTTCATACTCACTCGTTGTTCAGTTTTCAAAGATCAACTCGCGATGTTTAATCGCTTCATTTCATCACCGCATTGTCTCGGCGGCGACCTTTATAATATATCACACGCTCTTCGATGAAGTCAACACTTTTATTTCACTTCATTTTCGAAGTTATTTGAAAGCGCTTGTCCACCGGAGAAGCGATTTATAATGTACCATAGATAACAAAGTCCCGTCAACTGCCATATGCTGCCTAGATCAAAATTAGTTTTAAACCCAGCAACAGCCCGATGCCCGGCAGCCCCAAAACAAGCACTGTCGTCAATGTCACCGGATTCAACGGAATGTATGCTTCAGCAATCCAACCCGAATAATTGACAACGTATAGCCCTAATGCAGCCACCACAACATGGATACCCAGCCGGGACAACCAGGCAAAGCCAAGCCGTCTAGAGAAAACGATGAACAGCAGGGATAGTAAAGATACTGCCAACACTACAGTCAGTATAATCTTCATCCTAGCTCCTCCTTTCGATCCCAGACATAATCCCCATAGCCGAAGGGCTCCCAGTACGCATTCGCTTCCTTGGCTTGCTTCAACTTGATCTGATATTTCCGTTCTGCCGCCTCCAGGGTATAGATCGCAACATCGACCTCATCCTTTCCAAGGGCGTATTGAAACGCATGAGATGCCAGCCTCCACTCCGCTCTCGCCTTCATAACCTCATCGTATAGATGCTGCTTATTAGATTCTTCTTTATTTGCCTGTGCCATTTTTGAATGGCTATCCGGCCTTAATGTCCAACGCTTCATCTCAATCCCTCCTTTAACCTCGGGTCTATTTCATGTGTATCGAGGAAAGGACAAACTTAGAACTCTCTTCTACATTTCAAAATAAAACCAAAAAACCGGATCACGAGGACCCGGCTGGATACAGCAATTATTCATTTCGAAGATGACTTCATTTCGAAGATTTACTTCATTAGATGTCACACTTCTCATCCGTGCAAAGCGCGTCCTGAGAAGATTCAATTTGCTGCAGCGGAGCGGAAGGATGCTCTTCCTGCCATACCTTTTCCAAAGTTTTTGCAAATAAGCTGACTGGCTGCGCCCCCGATATCGCATACTTTCGGTTAACGACGAAGAACGGAACGCCACGCACGCCGAGGGTCGCTGCTTCGGCTTCCTCCGAACGAACCTGTTCCGTAAATTGCCCGCTGTTCAATACGTTACGAGTCTCTTCCGGATCCAACCCGGCTTCAACTGCCAGCTTGATCAGCGTATCGAGGCCCCCGATGAATTGGGATTCCACAAAGTGGGCCTTTAGGAGCTTTTCGGCCATTTCCGCCCCCTTCCCCTTGCTCTCTGCGTACTTCGCCAGTCTATGAGCATCCAGAGTGTTGATTTGTTTAATGTTATCAAAGTTATAGGATAAGCCTGACTGAGCAGCTCTTTGTATCATCTGATCGTTCATCTCTTTGGCTTGGGCAACGGGTATACCATACTTCTTGGCCAGTGATTCATCTATAGAAACGGCAGGATCAGTCTGAACCTCAGGATCAAGCTCAAAGCTCTTGAAGGACACCTCGACCTGATCCTTATGAGCAAATTGCTCCAATGCCTGCTCCAAGTGTCTTTTTCCGATATAGCAGAATGGGCATACATAATCCGACCATATTTCAATTTGCATTCATCGCACCTCCGAAAATTTGTTAGGTAATTACTTAAGGTAAGTTTCCTTATTTCCTATTATTACTTCTCCCACCTCCAGATGCAAGCTATTCCCTCAAATATAAAAAAGATGACCCCTGAATACCAGGAATCATCTTCTTTCCTTACTAAATAAAGAATTAATGCAGCTCCCGCCGTCCTTCAAGCGCTTTGGACAACGTAACTTCGTCCGCATATTCCAGGTCGCCGCCGACCGGCAAGCCGTGGGCAATCCGGGTGACGCGAAGCTCGAACGGCTTCACCAGGCGCGAGATGTACATGGCGGTAGCCTCGCCCTCAATATTGGGATTAGTCGCCAAAATCAATTCCTTGACGCGTTCATCACTCAAACGGGTCAACAGTTCCTTCAGCCGGATATCGTCCGGTCCGAGTCCCTCCATCGGAGAGATTGCTCCCTGCAGCACATGATAGTAGCCATCAAATTCCTTCGTTCGCTCCATCGCAACCAAATCCTTGGACTCCTGTACGACGCAAATCACAGATGGATCACGCGTCTTGTCCTGACAAATCCGGCATGGGTCTGTATCTGTAATATTGCAGCATACCGAGCAATAGTGCAGATTGCGCTTCACACTGACCAGAGCCTTCGCGAAATCGATAACATCATCCTCTTTCATACGCAGTACATGAAACGCTAGCCTTGCGGCCGTCTTCGGACCAATCCCCGGCAAGCGTGTAAATGACTCAATCAGCTTCGCAATCGGTTCGGGATAGTACAATGAGAGGATTCTCCTTCACTTCAAGAGGTTGTTCAATTAAAATAAGCCCGGAATTTTCATCCCGCCAGTAAATTTGCCCATATCCTGGTTCGCAAGGTCTTCCGCTTTGGTCAGTGCATCATTCACTGCTGTAAGCACAAGATCCTGCAGCATTTCTACATCCTCCGGATCAACGGCTTCCGGTTTAATCGTCAAGGACATGATCTTCTTATGTCCGTTCACTTGGACGGTGACTACCCCGCCGCCAGCACTTCCTTCAACGGTCTTGCTTCCCAGTTCCTCCTGGGCCTTTAGCATTTGCTCCTGCATCTTCTTCACTTGCTTCATCATTTGGTTCATATTGTTCATCGGGTTCACATCTCCTTCACATGTCTTTAATAATTATAATCGTACGGGCATCCAATAGAAAAGAAAAGCTAATCCTTGATAACCACCAGCTCTTCCCCGAATAACTGGAGCGCTTCATCTACCCAAGGCTCCTGGCTTGCATTCCCGTCCTCCGGCGGCGGCTCCAACTGAAGCGGCTCAGCTGCCGGTGTCTGCGCACCTTGAAGCGCATCATTCCAATCCTTTTGCATCATCGTTACCAAGCGGCACGGGCGTCCCAGTTGACGCTCCATCACCTGTTCAATTAACTGCTTGTTCGCCGGCTTCTCCGTCGTCTCCCGGTGAATATCGTTCTTGAAGGCTACCAGCACAGCATCCTCTTGAACCGATACCGGCTCCCCATTCATAAACCAGGCATGAATCGTGACCTTCTCTTCCTTGACAGCATGCAGAATCTGGTTCCATTTGCCCTGGACCTCCAGGAACTCCTGACTGTTCCGCTGAGCCAAATATCCATCCATTCCGGCAGGCATCTTGGAAGGAGAAGAAATCCGGGGCGCAGCGCTTCGAGCCGCAGGACGGCTGCCGCCGGAAGCTTGACGGTCTCCGCTGCCGGACGCCAGGCCATTCTTAAGCGCCTGCTCCAGCTTGCGCTCCAGCTCGGCAACCTGCCGTCTAAGCTGTTGAACCTCACCAGCAGGCACACCCGCAGTCGCTTCGCTTGCCGAAGCCGGGGACATATGGCTCGCCACCGGCGAATCCTCTGCACTGACTCCGGACGTCAGACTGCATAGCTTCAGGAGTGCCACCTCAAATAGGGTTTGCGGCTGAACAGCATATTTCATCTCCGTCTGATAATGATTTAGTGTATCCAGAATCTGAAATAGCTGAGCTTTAGAAAATTTATGCGCCATTTCCCTGAAATCCCGCACATCCAGCACGCGCTCTGTCAGTTTGTCCGCTTGGGGCACCATTTTGATCATCAGCAAGTCCCGGAAATAATAGAGGAGATTTTCCATGCATTTATCAGCACTTTTGCCTTCTTGCATAAAGCCTTCAATCATCTCCAGCATACCGCCGATCTCGCCTTCATGGATCATCTCTGCAAGCTTGGCGAACTGGTGCGATGGAATTCCGCCCGTCATATCCAGCACTTGCTGGTAGGATACCTGAGCATCCGAGAACGATGCGATCTGCTCCAAAATACTGAGCGCATCCCGCATTCCGCCGTCAGACAATCTAGCTATATATTCCAGCGCAGCCTCCTCGGCCGTAATCTGCTCCTGTTCACAGATGGTACGCAATCTCTCCACCTGTTCCTCCATGGAAATTCTCCGGAAGTCAAAGCGCTGGCATCGGGAGATGACCGTTGCAGGCAACCGATGAGGCTCTGTGGTCGCCAAGATGAACATCACATGCGGAGGCGGCTCCTCCAGCGTCTTCAGCAATGCATTAAACGCTTCGGTTGTCAGCATATGCACTTCATCTATAATGTACACTTTTTGCCGCACTTCTGTAGGGGCATATTTAACCTTCTCGCGAAGATCCCGGATTTCCTCGACCCCACGGTTGGAAGCGGCGTCAATTTCAAGCACATCCATCACGGAGCCTGCCGTAATCCTCCGGCAAGCGTCACACTCATTGCACGGCTCCGGTGCAGGTCCCTTCTCACAATTGACCGCCTTGGCAAGCACCTTGGCTGTCGTAGTCTTTCCGGTTCCCCTCGGCCCGCTGAAAAGATAAGCATGCGAGAGCCTTTGTTCACGGATTGCGTTCTGAAGCGTGCGGATAATATGCTGTTGCCCTACCGTGTCTTGGAACGACTGTGGTCGCCAGGCCCGGTACAGCGCGATATGCTCCATTTGCGGCACCTTCTTTCTATCCATAAGCAGCATTCGCCGCCTATCTATTATACTATACTCGACCTTCCAGAAAAACTCATAATTAGTGAAGCCAAACAAACTCGTCTACTTCAGGCATTTCTTCTCCGTGAATGGTAACAGACAGAAAAAAAGCACCTCTGCCCAAGGCAAAGATGCATTTCTTAAGTTCGAATACCGTGCACCTGTTATTGATCATTGCGATCCGAGCGGCACCTCTAAGGCGCAACTCGGGACAGGCTCCCCTCCGGCACAAGAGTGGGACTGCTTATGGCTGCTTCCTTCCGGACCTGACCAGGTTCACAATTACTCATTGCGGAGGACCCGTCCGTCAACGTCTGCCGTAGAGACCAGGCCTCACATCGACAAGACCGCTAACAGGACTTCAACCTCGCTACAGCGGATTGCGAGTTACAGGGCACCGCTACCTCCCCATCTAGCACGGTGAAATTAAGTATAGCTTATGCCCGTACAAAAAGCAACCGAGAAAAGGTTGCCGGGATTGTCTCCTTATTCCAATGGAGGTTGGGAGGAACTTCCCCCCTGACCACTCGATTCCATGTGCTCTATCATTCCGTTATAATAGAGAAGATTGATAGATTCAGGAAGGGAGACTTCATACATGAAGCGCAATAAGCGCAATATTCTCAACATGCTGCTTGCCGTCAGCTTGATCGCAGGAAGTGGAGTTGCTGCATTTACCCCGCGTACAGCTGACGCCGCAGGCTCATCTTCATCCTCCATACAAATCCTGCTAGACGGCTATCCGCTTGCAACCACAGTGAGTCCCGTTATTATTCAGAATACGACATTAGTTCCGTTTCGAACGATCTCTGAAGCACTCGGTGTCTCGGTTACATGGAACGCATCCAACAAAACTATAGAAGCTGTGAAGGAGCAAGACGGTACCCGCACAGAGGTGCTGCTGACCCTGGACAGCAAGCAGGCGGTTGTAAATGGAAAAAGCGTAAGCCTGACCGTAGCCCCCCGCTCGATCTCTGGCAGCACCGTCATTCCGCTCAGCTTCTTCAGCCAGCAGTTTGGTGCGCAAGTACAGTGGGATCAGGCTACCAAGACCGTCTCGATCACCTCTCCAAAGCGAGATATGTATACACTTGGCTTCTATGCGCTCTCATCTGTCTCCGATGCACCGGTCATTCCCACACTAGACGCGGTTGCCTTCGGATGGAGCCGGATCGATGAGAACGGAACGTTCACCCAGTCGGGCAAAGACTTCAAGCTGCCTCAGCCGCTTGGCGAGATCACGGCGGATAGTCTGATTGCCGATGCTTCCGCGGCAGGGACAACCCCTTATCTGATGGTCTATTCCTCTGATGTGAAGGGTGAATTGACCAAGATTGTCGAGAATGCGGAGGCCCGTCAACAAGCGATCTCCGATATAATTGCAGCGGCAAAGGACAAGGAATTTTCCGGCATACTACTGGACTTTGAAGGACTCGGACTTACCACAGATAAAGCGGCCACCCGTTCCTCCTTCAATGCTTTCGTAAAGCAGCTTGCCCAGGAGACCCGAGCATCCGGCCTGAAGCTGGCGCTGGCACTCCATCCGCTCAATTCATCTTATCAGGGCTACGATTACAAAACCCTTGGGGAACTGGCTGATGAACTGATTATTATGGCTTATGATTATCAAACCAAGTCAGGCGGCTCAACAGGCGATGAAGCTGCACCTGAACCGATTGCCAAGGTCGACGAAGCCATTCGCCTGGCTCTGCAAGAGACGAATAAAGACAAATTAATCCTGGGCCTGAACCTGCACAGCGAAAATGCAGCATCTGTCACCAAGCTGATCGGACTCGCCAAGCGCTACGACCTGAAGGGTATTGCTCTGTGGCGCCTTGGGCTGATTAGCGCCGATGAATGGAGCTCCCTAAGACAGAGTGTAGAATTCAAATCTTAAATCACAAATATTAAATCATTGGTTTATATCCCGAAGACAGTCTGCAAGCATGAGCAGACTGTCTTTTTCTTTAATCCTTATTCAGCCTGGTCCGGTTAAAGGCTCTACGATATTCGGTAGGCGTAACCCCGGCAAGCTTTTTGAACCATTTGATGAACTGCTTGTCATCCTTGATCCCTACAGCGTCCGCTACTTGCTTCACGGGCTGGCTCGTGCAGCTTAGTATTTCCTTGGCCGCTTCGAGCTTGAGCTTATGGATGTAGCTGAGCAGCCCGAGACCAAACCGGCGCTTGAACATACGCGATAAATATTCCTTGTTATAACCCATCACCCTGGCAATTCGCTCTACTGAAATATCCTCATTCAATGCGTGGATTCGAGTCCACTCCAGCAGATGGCTGAGCTGCGGATCGAAGGTACTCTCTTTCCCTGATCCTTCCAGTTGTTCTTCCAGCTCTACCAACAGACAAGTTAAGAAATAATCTCCCGCCCTTGCCATCCGATAGCCTCCATTAGCCGCATGCAACAGCTGACGGGCAAGAATATGAACCCGGCTCGGATGAGGACAAGCCGCATAACGAGGAATATACCCTTCGGATACCTCTCCATCCACGGACTCGGGAAGATAGAAGTGAAACCAGTAAAAGGATACTCCGGGCAGGGATAATCGATATCCCCGATGACGTTCACCCGGCTGCAAAATAAGAATGTCTCCGGCTTGAACCTCATAAATAACCCCGTCCACCTCCATGAACACGACGCCCGCAATCCCGATAATCAGCTCATAATCTGCGATAACTCGCTCGACATGAGTCCACGCTTCATCGGACAGGAATTGCCCTCCGGACACCAGCTTGTGAGGACGCTCCAGGTATAAAGGAAGCAACCATCATCCCTCCTGAAAAGAGATCATTTTTTAACACCTATTATACTATACAGCCCACCGACAAAAGAAAGCTTTCATTCTATGATGAAATAGAAGCAACCAAAATTACCACCTGGAGTGTGATTTATTCATGTCTGAACACCTTGCAACCAAGCCATTAAGCTTAAAGAGCATCCAGATCCAGGACAAATACTGGACGCCGTACATCCAGCTCGTCCGGGATACCGTCATCCCTTATCAATGGGAGGCATTGAACGACCGCGTCGAAGATGCCGAGCGCAGCCAAGCGATCGAGAACTTTCGCATCGCCTCCGGCCAATCCAAGGGCGAATTCCACGGCTTTATTTTTCAGGATAGCGATGTATACAAGTGGGTCGAAGCCGTCGGTTATTCCTTGATCAGCACACCAAACCCCGATCTTGAAAAGGTTGCTGACGAAGCCATTGCATTGATTGCCTCCGCTCAGCAAGAGGACGGATATATCAATACTTACTATACCATCAAAGAACCAGGGAAACGCCTTACCAATCTTGCGGAATGCCATGAGCTGTATGTGATTGGCCATTTAATCGAAGGAGCGGTGGCCTACTATATCGGGACAGGGAAGACCTCCTTGCTGGACGTAGCTCGTAAAGCGGCGGATTTTGTAGCACTTCACTTCGGACCGGAGCCGCACCAGATTCATGGCTATGACGGACACCAGGAAATCGAACTCGCCCTAGTCAAGCTTTATGAAGTTACAGGAGAGGAAAAATACCTCGATCTTAGCTTCTATATGATCAATGAACGGGGCCAAAGTCCGAACTTTTTCCATGAAGAGTGGCCGAAGCGTGACCGCATCAGTCATTGGACCGGCCAGCAAGAAAGCACACCGCCTGATCTGGCCTATTGGCAGGCCCATAAGCCAGTGAGGGAGCAGGAGATCGCCGTTGGTCATGCGGTTCGTGCTGTGTATATGTATACGGCCATGGCCGATCTAGCCATTCGCAAAGCTGATGATGAGCTGCTGGCTGCCTGCAAACGTCTTTGGAGCAACATCGTGAATCGTCAAATGTACATTAACGGGAGTATCGGATCGACACATCATGGGGAAGCCTTCACGTTCGACTATGACCTTCCGAACGAAACCAATTATTCGGAGACCTGCGCATCCATTGGGCTTATCTTCTTCGCACAACGCATGCTGCAAGCCGAAATTAACAGTGAATATGCCGATATTATGGAGCGGGCGCTCTATAATACGGTTACCGCGGGGATATCCAGCGACGGCAAGCATTATTTCTACGTGAACCCGATGGAAGCATGGCCGAAGGCAAGCGAGGGAAATCCGGGCAGGAGACATGTAAAGACCGTTCGCCAGAAGTGGTATGGCTGCGCCTGCTGCCCTCCCAATGTAGCGCGCTTGCTGTCCTCGCTTGGCGAATATATTTACACTACAAGCAGAGATACGCTGTACGCTCATTTATTTATCGGCAGCGACGCTCAGCTCGAGCTGGGAAACAGCCGTGCAACCGTAAAAATGAAAAGTGCCCTGCCATGGCAAGGGCGGGTCGAACTAAGTGTAATGGAGTTGGAGGGAGATGGGGATTTCTCCATCGCATTCCGCGTTCCTTCCTGGTCCGACAGCTTCACAGTCCATGTCGCTGACGAGACCATTGAGCCAGAAATTCGTGATGGATATGCTTATGTCCAACGAACTTGGAAACGAGGGGATGTATTTCTACTGGACTTTGCGATTCAGACCCGCCGTATCTACGCGCACCCCGAGGTTCGCGCCAATGCCGGAAAGGTCGCGCTGCAACGGGGACCCCTGCTATATTGTCTGGAGGAGATCGATAACAGCGCACCGCTTAGCTCCTTGTCCCTGCCAGCGGATGCCGAGATTCGGGAGCTATCTGCAGATTGGAATCCTGAGCTGGTTATGCTGGAGGCTGAAGGCTTCAGAAGAGAGGACTGCGGGCAGGAAGCATTATATTCCTCTGCTTTGCCAGTTAAAGTTCCAACGCGCATTGTAGCTGTTCCTTATACGCTTTGGGGCAATCGTAATCCGGGAGAAATGTTGACCTGGATACGTGAATAAACAACAAAAAGGCCATTCAGGAAAAAATCCTGAATGGCCTTGTTCATGAGAATTAGATACCGTATTTCTTTTTGAAACGATCCACACGGCCACCTGCATCCAAGAATTTCTGCTTACCTGTGAAGAATGGATGGCAGTTGGAGCAAATTTCAACGCGCAGCTCTTGCTTAACGGAACCTGATTCAAAGGTATTACCGCAGGCACAAGTAACTGTAGTCACGTGATATTTAGGTTGAATGGCTTCTTTCATGACTTTCACCTCTTTCCGCCCTGGGCCTCATGCGGGCACAGAGTTATCATGACACATAAAATGATTATAGCACGGCGATATTCCCTGCGCAATTGTCTATCTCAGGAAATTTTGCATCCTTCGGAGTTATACTCGAGCCTTTACCCGAGCCAGCTCCGCAGGCGGGACATGAGTGTAAGACCCAATGACCACATCAGGAAGCTCCTCCTGAAAAATCTCAATCGCCTGCTTCATCCCAAGCACATCGCCCTTGGCCTTGGGAATCAAATCCAGATAGCTCTCCGGATCAATATTCAGATTACGGAACTGTATCAAGCGCAGCTTGGTACGACGAGCAAATTCTATCATTGCTTCCAGTTCCTCCTCCCGGTCGGTTACCCCTGGGAAGATCAGATAGTTGATTGAAGTATATACACCCTGATCATATGCATATTTCAATGACTTTTCAACATTAGCCAAGGTATAACCGCGCGGGCGATAGTAGGCGTTATAATGATCATCCAGCGCACTGATCGTGCTCACGCGCATCAAATCAAGCCCTGCATCGACAATACCCCGAATATGATCGCTAAGCCCGGCATTCGTGTTGATATTAATATAGCCCATGTCCGTCTGACGGCGGACCTCACGAATGGACTCGATGATCAGCTTCGCCTGGGTGGAGGGTTCTCCTTCACAGCCCTGACCGAAGCTAATAATGGACTCCGGTGTCTTCAAGTGTTCCAGCATGACCTCAACCAACTCCTCCACACGAGGGCGAAAGTTCATCCGCGTCTGTGGAGAGACGAAGCCGCTGTCATCCGGTTGCTCAGAGATACATCCGAAGCAGCCCGCATTACAGGAATAAGAGACTGGAACCGCACCCTCCCAACGATTCAGAAATGTATTGGATGCAGTCAGGCACTCATAGCCGAGCGCACAATTCGACAGATGGTCATACAATCGGTTCTCGGGATATTTTGATTTAAAGGCCTTAACCTGACTCTTCAGCTCCAACGGATCACAGTGAAGCGGATTCCATTTCTCCGGATCATCGGAAAGACGGGCCGTTACATAGAACTGGCCTTCCTTCCACACAACCGCAGAATACCCGAACAAGGGAAGCTTATATTCCTTATCCGTCTTCACATAGCCAGGCAGGCACAATCGCGTGAAGCCCTGAGGCAGCAAGGCTCCGACAGCCTGGAACTTGCCATCCAGCGGGGTCATCTCCCCGGTGTCAGGGTCCATTCCAATCGGCCGTGTACAAGGAAGACTGACCAATGTCGCCCCATCCGGAAGCGGAATCAACTCATCCTCCAATATTTCCACGATCATATCCGCACTGCGGGCAAGCCCGTATAGTGACGGATGGTCGAATACTTGGCCTTGTTCATCGGCATATACTAAATACATGTTGTTCTCCTTCTATATGTGCTGGACTACTACGTCGCAGAATTGGAACTCGAACTCGAGCCGGAATTCGAAGTCGGACGGGAGGTGCGGCGTGTAGTGCTGCTTCCGCTGTTGGAAGCGGTGGAATTGCCCGCCGCATCGAATGAGGCCAGGAATTCAGCGTTGGATTTGCTATCACGCAGCTTCTTCAAGAAGCCCTCAACGAAATCATGGGAATCATTCATACTCTTACGGATGGCCCAAATGGTATCCAGCTCTTCCTTAGTTAACAGCACCTCTTCACGCCGGGTACCGGAACGGCGGATATCGATAGCCGGAAAAATACGGCGCTCTGCCAGCTTACGGTCCAGGTGAAGCTCCATATTGCCCGTGCCTTTAAATTCTTCATAGATAATGTCGTCCATCCGTGAGCCTGTATCCACAAGAGCAGTCGCCAGAATCGTCAAGCTGCCGCCTTCCTCCACGTTCCGCGCCGAGCCGAAGAAGCGCTTCGGCCGGTGAAAGGCAGCCGGGTCAATCCCGCCGCTCAAGGTGCGGCCCGATGGAGGAACCACCAGGTTATATGCACGGGCAAGGCGCGTAATGCTATCGAGCAGAATAACAACATCTTTCTTATGCTCCACCAGTCTTAGAGCCCGCTGCAGCACCAACTCCGCCACCTTGATATGATTCTCAGGCAGTTCATCAAAGGTCGAGGCGATCACTTCACCTTTAACGGAACGCTGCATATCGGTAACCTCTTCTGGACGTTCGTCGATTAACAGGACGAATAACTCGATGTCGGGGCGGTTCGTAGAAATACTATTGGCAATTTCCTTCAGCAGCAAGGTCTTACCTGCCTTTGGCGGCGCTACGATCAATCCGCGCTGTCCAAGGCCCACTGGGGCAAGTACATCCATAATTCGTGTGGATAAATGCGTCGGGGATGTTTCAAGCACAAGCTTTTCTTGTGGATATAAAGGGGTCAATGCCGGGAAGTGCAAGCGTTCTGCAGCAACCGTAGGGTTCTCTCCGTTCACAGCATTCACTTGCAGCAGCCCGAAATATCTTTCATTCTCCTTGGGTGTCCGGCATTTACCGGATACGAGGTCACCGGTTCTTAGGTCAAACTTCCGGATCTGAGAGGCCGAGATGTAAATATCCTCAGTACTGGGCAAATAGTTAATCGGCCTGAGAAAACCGTATCCTTCCGGTAAAATCTCCAGCACGCCTTCCATAAACATCAGACCGCTGGATTCAGCCTGCGCTCTGAGTATGGAAAAAATCAGCTCTTTCTTCTTTAATTGTCCGTAATATGGAATTTGATGCTGCTTCGCCAGCTTGTACAGCTCCGTCAGCTTCATCCCTTCCAGATCAGCGATTTGCAGATCCATTGTAATAACCACCTATTTTCCGATTATATGAAACACTTAAAAATTGCTAGACTATAATGTTCTATTATTACCCTATATTAAGCACATTATGCGAGAATCGCCTTATCTATTCAACCTGACGCCAAACATCCGCACCCAGCATCCGCAGATTTGTAACCAGGTTATCGTAGCCGCGGTCGATCAGTTCGACTCCCGAAATCTCTGTTACCCCCGATTCCACGGTCAATCCGGCCACGACCAGTGCCGCTCCGGCGCGCAAGTCCGCCGCTTTCACCTTCGCCGCATTCAATGAGGAGCCCTCGATAATCGCGGACCTTCCCTCAACGCGAATCTTCGCCCCCATCCGAACCAATTCAGGGACATGCTTGAACCGGTTGCTGTAGACAAAGTCGCTAAGCACGCTAACGCCCTCAGCCTGTGTAAGCAGACTGGTCATTGGAGATTGAATGTCCGTAGGAAACCCGGGGTAGACCAGCGCTTTGACATCCACATGCTCATATCTTGACGTACCGATCACTCGAATGGACTCGTCCAGCTCTTCAACGGAGACGCCCATCTCTAGCAGCTTTGCTGTAAGAGCCTCCAAGTGCTTGGGAATAATCCCGTCTATCATTACATCACCGCGGGTTGCTGCCGCAGCGATCATATAAGTACCTGCCTGAATCCGATCCGGGATAATAGAGTGCCGGCAGCCCTTAAGCTCCTTCACACCCTCGATCCGAATCGTCTCGGTTCCGGCTCCTTTAATACTTGCGCCCATGGAATTGAGCAATGTTGCTACATCTATAATCTCAGGCTCTTTAGCCGCATTTTCAATAGTTGTAAGTCCTTTGGCCCTTGTAGCAGCCAGCATAATGTTAATCGTAGCACCGACACTGCTGACGTCCAGATAAATCTTGGCTCCGCGCAGCTCCGTCGCTTTCAGATGAATTGCACCATGTTCATTCGTAACCGTTGCGCCCAGCGCTTCAAAGCCCTTGATATGCTGGTCAATCGGGCGCGGTTCAAAATTGCAGCCTCCGGGCAATCCAATAATGGCCTCATTAAACCTGCCGAGCAATGCTCCCATCATATAATAGGATGCCCGAAGCATCTTGACAGGGCCGTTCGGCATAGGGATGGATCTGATATTGGAAGGATCAATCCGCATTTGGGATTCTTCCCAGGATACGCGGGCACCAAGCTCTTCCAAAATCTCGGCATAAACGGCCACATCACTAAGATGAGGCAAATTGTCAAGCACAACCTCAGATTCTGCCAAAATTGCAGCCGGAATCAGCGCAATCGCACTATTCTTCGCACCGCTAATCGTTACAGTCCCGCGCAGCGGACGTCCGCCACTGATCATTAATTTCTCCATAAGCTCAAGGGTCCCCCTACATGAATTGCAGCTCGGTCACTCTACTGAGCCAAACTTTTTGCTGTGAAAATGGAAAGACACCGTCTAGGCGGTGTGCTCTCCATCTCACTGTATTCAATTGAAGCAATTGAGAGTAATTAAGCCTTATTGCTAGTACCGAATTCGCGGATTTTGCCGATAACGGTCTCTTTGATCGCTTCGCGGCCTGGCGCGATAAATGTACGAGGATCATAAGCATCCGGTTTCGCAGCCAACACTTCGCGAACTACTTTGGCAAATGCAATTTGGTTCTCTGTGTTCACGTTGATCTTGGAAGTACCCAGGGAGATCGCCTTGTCGATATCATGTTTAGGGATACCTGTTCCTCCATGAAGTACAAGCGGAAGCTTAACCGCCTCGCAAATTTCAGCCATTTCCTTGAAGCCGAGGTTTGGCTCGCCATGGTATGGTCCATGCACGGAACCCAAGGCAGGTGCCAATGTATCGATACCTGTCTCTTTCACGATACGAACGCACTCGTTCAGGTCAGCATATTGAATACCGCCGATTACGTCGTCTTCTTGTCCGCCGACAGTACCGACTTCCGCCTCTACGGATACTCCTTTGGCATGAGCGTATTCAACCACTTTCTTCGTCATCTCGATGTTCTCATCAATCGGATGGTGGGAGCCGTCGATCATAACCGAAGTAAAGCCGGCGTCGATCGCTTCTTTACACTTCTCAAAGCTGGAACCATGGTCAAGATGGATCGCTACAGGTACAGTGATCTTCATGTCATGAAGCAAGCCTTCTACCATCTTAACAACGGTATAGAAGCCGCCCATATGACGAGCTGCGCCTTCGGAAACGCCCAGAATCACCGGAGATTTCTCTGCTTCTGCTGCTGCCAGAATGGCTTGAGTCCATTCCAGGTTATTAATGTTGTATTGACCTACAGCGTACTTGCCCTCAAGCGCCTTGCTCAACATGTCTGTCATAGATACTAATGGCATGGGTTTCAATCCTCCTAAGGATGATGGAATTATCTTCTCTAGCCGACATTCACACCTTATTATTATACCACAACATGTCAAAAATACGAATCCTGCTTGCGTCGGTTCGACGAACAAAAACGACCGGAGTGCGCCTCCGGCCGCTTACAGTCCCTGTTTGTTGTCGAATAAAATCACACCACGGAACTTCCGCGCAGCTGCATGTTGACGGCTCCCCGCATTTCGTCGATATCGAAAGGCTTGGTAAAGTGCATCAACGCTCCCAAATCACGGGCCTGCTTAATCATATCAAGCTCACCGTAAGCTGTCATCATAATGACCTTGATGTCCGGATTGACTTCTTTAATATGTCTCAGAATCTCCAACCCGTCCATCCCTGGAATCTTCATATCAAGCAGAACGAGATCCGGCGATTCACCGCGGACAATTTCCAAAGCAAGCTTGCCGTTGGCAGCTTGATAGGTTTTGTAACCTTCGCTGCTGAACACTTCCATCAATAAAATCCGGATTCCGTTCTGATCATCAACGATTAATACCTTCTTCTCTTCCACTAGACTAACCCTCCTACAAGATCCACCATCGGAATTAACATACTTGTAAATAATTCGCCTTGTTCTTGGAAATCCCTTCTAATTTGGAAAAAAGAGACTCAAAAAACAATTAAGGTGAAAATTTCCCTGTAGATTTTAGGGGTTTTGGGCCAGAACCTGTTATTTCATGTAATGAACGCCCTTCACAGACTACTCAGAACGGGTAAGGGAAGCCTTGACAAACTCCCGGAATAACGGCTGCGGACGGTTCGGCCGCGAGGTGAATTCCGGATGGAATTGTACCGCAAGGAACCAAGGATGATCCGGAAGCTCCACAATCTCCACCAGGCGTCCGTCAGGCGAAGTACCCGAAATACGCAGCCCCGCCGCTTCAATCGCCTCACGGTAGGTGTTGTTGAACTCATAACGGTGGCGATGTCTTTCATATACCAGCTCATCATTGTAGCACTGCATAGCCAGCGAGCCCTCTTGAAGCTTGCAAGGATACAGTCCAAGGCGCATCGTACCGCCCAGGTTCTCGATATCCTTCTGCTCCGGCAGCAGGTCGATCACCGGATATTCCGTCGAAGGGTCGATCTCGGAGCTGTTCGCTCCCTGTAATCCAACCATGGATCTTGCATACTCAATACATGCAACCTGCATGCCCAGGCAGATGCCGAAGAACGGAATCTGTTTCTCCCGCGCATAACGGATTGTGGTGATCTTGCCCTCGATGCCGCGGTCTCCGAAGCCGCCGGGAACTAGAATTCCCCCAATGCCTTGCAGACGCTCGTGGACGTTCTCTTCCGTAATCTCCTCGGCGTTCACCCAACGAATCTTCACATCGGCATTGGCTGCAAAGCCCGCATGGGAGAGGGATTCCACCACGCTCAAATAAGCATCATGAAGCGCCACATATTTACCGACAATGGCAATCTCGACGGTCTTCTCCAGCTTGTTGATCCGTTCTACCAAGCCTTCCCACTCGCTCATATCCGGCGCAGGAGTCGTCAGCTTCAGGTGGTTAACGACGATCTCGTCTAAGCCTTCTTCACGCAGATTAAGCGGTACTTCATACAAGGTATCCGCATCCCGGCACTCTACCACAGCATTTGGATCAATATCGCAGAACAAGGCGATCTTCGCCTTCATGTCATCAGACAGCTCATGCTCGGTCCGGCAGACGATGACATTCGGCTGAATTCCAATGCTGCGCAGCTCTTTGACGCTGTGTTGGGTCGGCTTTGTCTTGACCTCTCCCGCAGCCTTGATATAAGGGATCAAAGTCACGTGAATGTACATGACATTCTCCCGGCCAATATCACTCTTGATCTGCCGGATGGCTTCCAGGAACGGCAAGCTCTCGATATCCCCGACCGTGCCCCCGATCTCGGTAATAACTACGTCCGAACCCGCCTCACGTCCGGCACGGAATACGCGCTCCTTGATCTCATTCGTAATATGCGGTATGACCTGTACGGTTCCGCCCAGGTATTCGCCGCGGCGCTCTTTACCGATGACCGAGGAATAGATTTTGCCCGTTGTTACGTTACTGTTCTTGGACAGATTAATATCAATGAACCGCTCATAGTGTCCGAGATCCAGATCCGTCTCCGCCCCGTCATCCGTAACGAACACCTCTCCATGCTGATAAGGACTCATGGTTCCAGGGTCTACGTTGATGTACGGATCGAATTTCTGAATCGTTACCTTCAAGCCTCTGTTCTTCAGCAATCTGCCGAGCGATGCTGCTGTTATCCCCTTCCCTAGTGAGGACACAACGCCGCCTGTCACGAAAATATATTTTGCCACTGTCCAAAAACCTCCTAAATTAGTACGGGTCCCATCGAAAATAACTTCATATAGCGTTGCCTATTCCGCCAAAAAACATAGCAAATAGGCCTAAAAAAACAAAAAAAGTGACACCCGAACAAGTCGGGGCACTTTTTATAAACAGTTTTTTTGAATTTGTTTCATAAGCCCATGCAATAGTTTACCCGTTACGAGAAACCCTGTCAAGGCAATTTCAGGCTAATCTTATGAGGCAATTATTTGTCTTCGTCCTCGTCAAAATCTTCTTCCTCCGACTCCTCATCGAGCTCTTCCTCTTCTTCATCGACCATGTCATCATCCTCAAGAAGAGAATCGTCCTCGACTTCTTCCACCTCTTCTTCATCGCCATCCGAGAACAGCTCATCCTCATCATCGGAATCTTCATCAATCGCATCGAAGTCATCATCGTCAGAGACGTAGGTTTCCTCCTCTTCGGAGAAATCATCATCCAAATCATCGTCTTCGTCATTAATAATGCGCGGACGCTTGGCATTGCCGACCGGATCCTCGGAGCGTTCAATCGGATACCAGCGCTTCAAGCCCCATAGATTTGTGCCTACGCAGGCAAAACGGCCATCAATATTGATCTCCGTATACAGCTGGGCGATGGCTTCATTTATTTCTTCCTCGGACATTCCGCGGACCTTTGCAACTTCGTTCATCAAGTCTCGGTAATAGTATGGCGTATTCGCCACCTTCAAGATCATAAAGGCCAAGTCGACCATCGGAATCTCTTGCACTTTTTCCGGGTCCAATTTCAAATTGAGCGGGGTACTCACTACGGACACTTCCTCTCGCAACAATGTTCAACAGCTATTAATCGTCCTACAAGATGACAATGCCCTGGAGGGCCGGTGCATCTTATAAACATATCCATATCACAAAATAGTAAACCTTATTTGCCATTAAAAAGCAAGTTTTAGTTGTGCCCAAACCGTGGACAGATCATTAGGAAGAGACGGGAGAGCAAATCCCCCGCCTCATGACTGTATCCACTTTGAAGCGAAGTCTGCCCTTCAGCTTCAAAAGATGGCGAAGCGCCTTCAAGCCCTTCCCTGTATCGTATGTTTTATCCCGCACTTTGACACGGTGCCTGCATGCCCATCCTGAAAAAACTTGCTTTCTCTGTCAGGGACAGCCGCCGGGCTGCCTATTTTACCACAGCAGGGCCCCTACCCCATTCATGGTTCATTGAGGCGTCATACAATACCTCAACACGCTTCGGACAGGAGGGCTACATGCATGGATGAATTCAGCTTCCTGCGGTATTTGAATGAAACCACAAACGCCTCTGGCCCTAATGGCCGCTACATTCTCCGATTCAGCTCCCCGGGACAATACAGCAAGATCACTGCCCTGCTGCAAGAAGAGCAAGAGCACTATCCAAATCTTGGCCAGATTCGCATCTCCCCGCTGCTCGGGGCTTTGCTGTGTCCTGAGGGCACTCTGGATCCCAAGACACTGCGCGATCAATTCGGGGTCATCGCGGAAAAGGATGAGCCTGTAAATATCCTGGCGGCAAGTGCACTCGATAAGGAATTGTCCTCCGGGCTGCCATGGGGAATTCGCCGGATCGGAGCCTCTGAAGCCTGGTCCGTCTCCACAGGACATCATATCCGAATCGGCGTGATTGATACCGGGGCCGACTTCAGCCACCCCGACCTGCGAAGCTCTTTGTCCAGAGGGGTTAATCTGCTCAGCCCGATGAGTCCCCCGCATGATGATAATGGGCATGGGACGCATATTGCGGGTACTATTGCCGCCTCAGGCGGCTCCAAGGGGATGATGGGCGTTGCCCCGCGCGCGCTCATTCATCCTGTCAAAGCATTTGACCATAACGGCTCAGCCTATGTCTCGGATATTGTGCTGGGCATCGACTGGTGCGTCCAGAACCGGATGCACATCATTAATATGAGCTTCGGCATGAAGAGCAAGAGCCAGGCGCTGCTAAATACAGTCCGCAAAGCCTATAATGCCGGGATTGTGGTGGTCGCTTCTTCAGGCAACGACAAGAAGAGCAATGGTGCAGATTATCCCGCCCGGTACCCTTATACGATCTCCGTCGGAGCAACCGGACGGGACGGCAGAATCGCTCCGTTCAGCAACCGCGGCTCGCGGATCGACATTTATGCGCCGGGCGAGAAGGTCAAATCCTGCTGGCTGGGCGACGGCTACAAGGAGATGAACGGCACCTCCATGGCCACCTCGCACGTCAGCGGAGCCATCGCGCTGCTGCTTGCCCAGCGCCCGGGCCTGTCGCCCGCCGAGATCAAGCGGCGGCTGCGGCGCACGGCCCGGCCGCTGCCCTCAGGCGCGGCCGGCAAGAGCAAGACCTCCTACCCGCCGGGGGAGGTCAATGCCTCCCGCCTGCTGCGGGGAGGGGGCCGCAAAGCCCCCGCAGCAGGCGCAAAAAAGCCGGCAGGGAAGTCCTCCTAGAGACTTCCCTGCCGGCTTTGCGGCCGCATCGCGTGCCAGCCCCGCCAGAGGCAGGGCGGCCGGCGCGGCGGCGGGCACTACATCCGCTCCGGCGCGGACACGCCGATGAGCCTGAGCACGTTCGCAATGACCGTGCGAACGGCCCCGAGCAGCACGAGACGTGCTGCTGTCTGTTCCGCGTCCTCCGTAATGACGCGTTCAGCCCGGTAATAGCTGTGCAGCATTGCTGCCAGCTCATATACATAGCGCACCAGACGATGCGGTGCGTAGCTGTTCGCCGCAACCGCAATCTCCTCCGGCAGCTCGCCCATCTTGCGGAGCAGATCATATTCATGCTCTGCCGTCAGCTTGCTGAAGTTCACCGCATTCGGCTGCGGAATCGCCACGCCCTGCTCCTCCGCTTGGCGGAAAATGCTGCAAATGCGCGCATGCGCATATTGCACGTAATAAACCGGATTCTCGTTCGAGGTCGAAATCGCGAGATCCATGTCAAAATCCAGATGGGAGTCCATGCTCCGCATCGTGAAGAAGTAACGGATCGCATCCACGCCGACCTCGTCCATCAGATCGACCATCGTAACCGCTTTGCCGGTCCGCTTGGACATCTTCACCTTTTCCCCGTCCTGGAACAAGCTCACCATCTGCGCAATCAGCACGGTAAGCTGCTCTGGATTTTTGCCGAGCGCCTGCATGGCCGCCTTGACCCGTGGAATATATCCATGGTGGTCCGCCCCCCAGATATTGATCAAGCGGTTGAAGCCGCGGTCATACTTGTTGCGGTGGTAGGCAATATCCGGTGTCAGATAGGTGTAAGTGCCGTCGTTCTTGACGAGCACGCGGTCCTTGTCATCTCCATAATCGGTTGTGCGCAGCCAGGTAGCCCCATCCTGCTCGAAAGTCTGACCCTTATCGCGAAGCTCGGCGAGCGAGGCTTCTACTTGTCCATCCTCATACAGCGAAGTCTCGCTGAACCAGACGTCGAAGTCAACCCGGAAGCGTCCAAGGTCACGCTTGATCTTGGCCAGCTCTTTTTCCAGCCCATAACTGCGCAGGAATGCTTCGCGTTCCTCGGCTGTCATCGACAGCAGCGCATCGCCCTTCTCGGCGACAAGCTCCTTGGCAAAGCCCTTGATGTCTTCGCCGTGATAGCCGTCCTCCGGCATCGGAACATCCTGTCCCAGCTCCTGAAGATATCTTGCTTCAATAGACTTGCACAGATTGACGACCTGATTGCCCGCATCATTAATGTAGTATTCCCGGGTTACCTCGTAGCCTGCAAAGTCCAGCACATTGCACAAAGCATCCCCCACAGCCGCTCCCCGGGCATGTCCCAAATGAAGACTTCCTGTCGGGTTCGCGCTGACGAATTCCATCTGAATGCGCTCCCCTTGACCTGCGTCCACTCGTCCGTAGTTTTCCCCTTGGCTGTAGACCTGCTCGATGACAGGATACAGATAGCTTTTGCCTAGCCGAAAATTAATGAAGCCCGGTCCTGCAATTTCAGCCTGCTCAATGCCCGCCTTGGCATAGTCGAGATGCTTGATCAGCTCCTCGGCGATTTGGCGAGGGTTCTTCTTGGCAATCCGGGAGAGCTGCATAGCGGCATTCGTTGCCAGATCTCCATGCGCCTTTTCCTTCGGCACCTCCAGTACAATAACCGGAATTTCCTCCCGCTGCGCCAGGCCCGCCGCGATAATCGCCTCGGCGATCGCTTCCTTTAATGCCTGATTGATTTTTTCCAATGGATTGACTGTCATCGTTACTGTTCCTCCTGTATATGTAAGCTGATCGCGAAATGTCCCGACAAATCCTCAAAGACATACAAATCATACTCACAGACTACATGACCGGTTGTCCCCGTCAGATTCGTCTCCAGAGATCGCGTGCGCGTCGAGAGATTGAAGCTGGTCAGCGGTGAGCGATAAAACCCCGGCAGCCGCCGTCCGACCTCGAACGTCTGCTCCGAATCCACCCCGCCGTGACGCATAATCTTCAGAGCGCCTCCGGTGATCTTCACCAGTGTCCGAGTTGCTCCGCTGCCCGGGATCTCCTCCGGCTCCTCGTAACGGATATAGGTTGCATCTTCTTTGAGAAAGACTTCCCCCATCCACTCCTGGACGGTCTCCTCCTGCCCTTGTCGGCTCTTCACCACAATTCTGGCCCTGGTCTGCTCCGGCATGTCCTGAATCTCCATTCTATATCATACATGGTTCCTATTGTACTACTATATCCAGTTCGAGGCGCCAATTCAATAAGGGAACGGGAGTCTGTGCAGGATTGCTGAACGTGATGCAGTGCCCGGGGAGCCCCTCGGCCGGAGCGCTTGCAGGAGATATGAAGAGCTTTGTACGGTTTTTCGCACAAGTTGTTTTCAAACCTTGCCTGCTTGACCCAGTTTGTACGAAATATCGTACAAAAATCAATGCACAGCATCCAAAACTCGAAAAGTTATATGGTTTTTCAGATAAAACACCGTAATTACCCCGAAAAGACCATTTCTTGTACGAAATATCGTACAAAACGGCTTTCCATCCCTGCGCACTCCGGCCAATATCATCACGGGTCAAGGTAATCCATCCATATCCAATATCCAATATCCAGTAGCCAAAAAAAGCCCGTGCGGCCTCTGAATACTAACCGCGCAGGCTTCTTCATTATTTGTTCATATCATTGCCTAGAACCCATCTATTTCACCAGATCCTCCACAAACCTCGGCAGCACAAAGGCCGCTCTATGCAAACGAGGCGTATAATACCTGGTGTCCAGCTCAGGGACGGAGGCTTCTTCGACCTCAAGCGGATCATACTTTTTGCTGCCCATGGTGAATGTCCACAAGCCGCTTGGATAAGTAGGTATATTGGCTCCGTACACCCGCACGATCGGAAAAATATCCTTCACATCCCTGTTCACTTTTTGAATCAGGTCTGCCTTGAACCATGGGTTATCGGTCTGCGCCACGAAAATACCGTCTTCCTTCAATGCCTCATGAATGCCCTGATAGAAGCCGCGTTCAAACAGCGGTGCAGCCGGTCCGACCGGCTCGGTCGAATCGACGATGATGACATCATATTTGTCCTTGCTCTGAATAATATGCATATAGCCGTCGCCTACCTGCACATCCACCCGCGGATGATCAAGCTGGCCCGCAATTTCCGGCAAGTACTGCTTGGAGCAGGCGATCACCTTGCCGTCAATCTCCACAAGCACGGCCTTCTCTACTTGAGGGTGCTTAATAACCTCACGAATCACGCCGCCGTCTCCGCCGCCCACAACCAGGACTTGCTTGGGATCAGGGTGGGTAACGAGTGCAGGATGCGCAGCCATCTCATGGTAGACAAACTCGTCCTTCACGGTAGTCATAACCATCCCGTCAAGCACCAGCATCCTTCCGAATTCCTCCGTATCTATTAAGGCCAGATCCTGATACTCTGTCTTCTCCGTGACCAAGGTCTCGCGGATCTTGGCTGTAATTCCGAATTCCGGCGTCTGCTTCTCAGTGAACCATAGCTCCACCTTGCAATCCCTTCTTTCCGCTTAAATATAGTTTAGCTACCCTTACCTTAACCAAACCCGGCCGAGAATAACACAGCGGAAGAGACTCAGAGAGGTCCAAGAGAGGTCCAAGAAGGTCTGTCACGCCGTACCCGGGGCTATTCCTCGGCCGCCCCGAGCGCCCGGTTCTTCTCTTTAAAGCGGTTGTTATGGGAGGATACCATGGCGTACTGATCTGCCTCCGGCTCGATAAAGCGCTTTGCGCCATTTACGGCTTGAACCGCATCGGTAAACGTCCCGGCAATCAGCCGAACCTTGTTCGTGTAATCGATATAGTCACCTGCGCCAAATACACCCGGAAGCGCCGTCTGCAGCTGCTCGTCGACCTCAGCCGTCCACTCGCCCATCTTGATGCCCCAATTGCGAACCGGGCCAAAGTCGCTCTTCATGCCGTGATTTACGATGACCGCATCCACGTCAAAGAACATGGTTTCGCCTGACTCCATATGGGCAACCGTGACCTGACTAATCGTCTCTCCATCTGCACTGTGGAGCTTTTCAACTTTATACGGGGTATGAACCTGGACAGAGGATTCCTTCATCCGCACCACATTTCGCTCGTGACCGCCAAATTCATTCCGCCGGTGCACGATTGTAACTGACCCCGCTACCGGCTCCAATTCATTGGCCCAGTCGACTGCCGAGTCGCCGCCGCCCGAAATCAGAACATGCTTGCCGCGAAATACCTCCAGCTCTTGCACAGTATAATGAAGGTTCGTCACTTCAAAACGTTCCGCGCCTTCGATCTCCAGCTTTGCCGGCTTGATCATACCGTAGCCGACCGCCATAATCACTGTCTTGGTCCAGTGCTGCTCACCGGAGGCTGTCGTTAAAATATAGGTGCCATCCTCCTGAAGAGACAGATGAGTAACCTGCTCGCCAAGAATAATCTCGGGATCGAAGGTTCTCGCCTGCTGCTCCAGCTGTCCGATCAGCTTCTCGCATGGCATCGGCGTCACGCCGCCAACATCCCAGATCATCTTCTCAGGGTAATGGAGCATGCGTCCCCCCAGTACCTCGTTTGCCTCAATCAGCTTTGTCTTCATATCTCTCATACCACTATAGAAAGCACTGTACATGCCGGCTGGACCGCCGCCAATAATCGTGACATCAAAACACTCCATGCAACTGTTCCTCCTCAAAGGCATTCTATAAAAATTAAAGTAATCATTTTAATCTCATTCTAATTGAAAATGATTATCATCGTCAATGAAATTCGCAGAATAAAGTGCCTTTCTCTTCCCCATACTGGTAAGTAGCACATCCAATCATTGGCATTCTATTATATAGGGGGGATAAGCATGCAGAAGCTAACACGCAGTAATCGCAAGCCTCGGCGCGGCAAATGGCTGAGGTTATTCCAATTCATGCTGGCCTTCACGCTTGCCGGAGCGGTTCTGCTTGGCGGCTTGCTTGTCTATCTGTATCAGGCCGTGCTCCCTCCTGCAGGTGCTGACCGCAACTCCCAGCTGCTTGATCTGCAGGGTCAAGCTATCGCTGTGTTCACAACGGGCGAACGAAACCAGCAGCAGGTGAAGCTGGAGGATATATCGCCATGGGTCATTCAAGCCACACTGGCTGTCGAAGACCGGAAGTTCTATGAGCATTTCGGGTTCGATGTAAAGGGAATGCTCCGGGCTGTGCTCGTCAATCTCCGGGAGATGGACAAGGTGCAGGGCGCCAGCACGCTCAGCCAGCAATTGGCCCGCAATCTCTACCTGTCTCATGAGCGTACCTGGTCCCGCAAGCTTAAGGAGGCCAAGTACACCGCCCAGTTGGAAATGCAGTACAGCAAGGACGAAATTTTGAATATGTATTTAAATGAAATTTATTACGGACGGGGTGCCTACGGAATTGAAGCGGCGGCCCAGCTCTATTTCGGCAAACCCGCAAAGGAGCTTAATCTGGCGGAGAGTGCGATTTTGGCAGGGATTCCGAAGGGGCCTACCTACTATTCACCCTACAACCATATGAAAAATGCCAAGGACCGGCAAAAGATCGTCCTGAACGCCATGAAGGAGATCGGGGCGATCACAGCCGAGGAGGCCGAAAAGGCGTATGAGGAGCTGCTTGCCTTTCAATCACCGCAGCAGCGGACCGGCGGCGATCAGGCTCCTTATTTTCGCGATTATATCCGAAATGTAGTCGTGAATGAGCTTGGATTCGATGAGGATCTGCTGGAAAGCGGCGGACTTCGCATCTACACAACCCTGGATATGGATGCACAGCGTGCCGCAGAGGATGCTGTCGCCTCAGAGCTGGGAGGAAGTGACGGGCTTGAGGTGGCGTTGGTATCGATCGATCCTCGCAACGGCTATGTGAAGGCGCTGGTAGGCGGCACTAATTATACGACCAGTCAATATAATCACGTCTTCGCCAAGACCCGGCAGCCCGGCTCCAGCTTCAAGCCGATTATGTATCTGGCCGCGCTTTCGTCGAAAAAGATGACGCCGGTCAGCATATTCAACAGCCAGCCGACCTTGTTTCATTACGATGAGGATCGCAAGACTTACAGCCCGAAAAATTACGGGGACAAGTATTTGGGCGAGATCGATATGCGTCGGGCGATCGCGGCCTCCGACAATATTTATGCGGTAAATACCCTGCTGACCGTAGGCGCGGAGGAGGTCGCTGCATTAGGAGCGAAGCTGGGGATTACCAGCACGCTTACGCCTGTTCCTTCTTTAGCGCTAGGCACCTCTCCGGTTAGTCCGTTCGAGATGGCTTCGGCCTTTGCTGTCATCAGTAATCAAGGTAAGCGGATTGAGCCGGTGGCCGTGCTGAAAATAACGGATGAAGAAGGCCATGTGCTCTATGAGGCCAAGGAGCAGAAGCAGGAGCAGGTCATCGAGCCGGCGGCGGCCTATGTGCTCACCCGGCTGCTGGAGGGCGTGTTCGAGGTGGGCGGCACCGGTAACCGCGTCTCCGAGGTGATTCAGCGCCCGGTGGCCGGGAAGACCGGAACAACCAGTACGGATGCCTGGCTTGTCGGCTATACTCCGGAGCTCTCGACTGCAGTCTGGGTCGGCTATGACAAGGGAAAAACGCTTGGAACGGCCGAATCGCGCAAGGCGGCACCGATCTTCGCCAAGTTTACGGAAAAGGCGCTGGAGAAGGTGCCTCCGAAAATTTTCCCGATGCCGGATGGCGTGGTAAGCGCCTATATTGATCCTTCCAGCGGCAAGCTGGCCACCGCGGGCTGTCCTGACAAGCAGCTTGTAGTCTTCCTGGAAGGAACGGAGCCGACGGAATTCTGTACCGAGCATAGCGGCGAAAGTGTAGAAGCCGAGGAGCTGGCGCCTTTGCCGGTTCAAGAGGAGCCGGAAAACCGGTCCTGGTGGAGCGATCTGAAGCGGTGGTGGATGAATTAATTTTGTTCGCAAGACTGGTGTCATCGGATCAGGCTGCGATTTTAGTGCGCAAAAGCATTAAAATCGATGGCGTAGGGTC
>NZ_HG005146.1:0-26290 GCF_000455265.1 Paenibacillus antibioticophila | reverse complement strand
GGCGTAGGGGCTCGTACGGCGATTTTAGTGCAAAAAGGCATTAAAATTTGCCTGGCGGGAGCTCGGGCGATGATTTTAGTGCAGAAAGGCACTAAAATTTGCCGGCGTGGGACTCAGGCGACGGTTTTAATGCACAAAGGCACTAAATTTGCGGACGTGGGGATTGTGCGGCAGGAGTAATATAGATGCAGGCCCTGCACTTAAGTCCCCAGTACTCTGCGCTTAAATTCCCAGTACCCTGCGCTTAAGTTCCGAATTCCGCTGGAAAACAGGGTGCATAGTTTACTAACTACAAACAGTAGATTAGTTCAACAAAAGGCAACATCCCCCTATCGCTGCAACTTGCCTCTAATTCAAGGTGCCGATATGATGAAGGAAAACAGGCTGCCAGCTTGGCCGAGAGAGGCAAGCTAGAAGAGTCAGGCTAGGAGAGTCAGGCTAGGAGAGTCAAGCTGGCAGCGATCAAGGAGGGGCACTTCATCATGAGTTTAGGGCTTACACCCGGCGAGCTCCTTCCTCGCTCGTTCTACTCGGTCTCGGCATTGGAGGCGGCCCCGCTGCTGCTGGGGCAGATTCTGGAGCGGGATACCGAGGAAGGGGTAATCCGCTGCCGGATTGTGGAGACAGAGAGCTATGGCGGTGTAGAGGATAAAGGCAGCCATGCTTATGGCGGGCGGCGCACAGCACGCACGGAAGTGATGTTTGGCGAGGGCGGGGCCGCCTACGTGTATTTGATCTACGGCATGTACCACTGCTTGAATGTGGTAACCGGGCCGCAGGACGATCCGCAGGCCGTCCTGATCCGGGCGGTGGAGCCTCTGACGCTGGAGGACGAAGTCCTCATGAGGCGCTGCCGCGGCTCCCTTGTGCGCCGGCCAGCGGACTTGTCGGGAGGACCCGGCAAATTGTGCCGGGCTCTGGGGATCGACAAGGCGCTGAACGGCGCACTGTTCTATAGCGGCGCCAGTCCGCTGCGGCTTGCCGCAGGAGGGCCGGGCGCCGGCGTCAGCGGGAGCGGCGAGAGGATCGTCGCCGCGCCGCGCATTAATATTCCTTATGCAGAGGAATATGCGGCGAAGCCCTGGCGCTTCTATTATCGTGACAATCCGTATGTATCCATTATTGATAAAAATTCTGAAGCCCGCTCGAAACCTTCTTCGGACTTCCCGCGTTTGTTTAATAAGTAGATAAATGCTGGAAATTTAAAGGAGGATTAACATGCGCAAGATCCCATCAACAACACGCGTGGCTGCAGCCGCACTGGCCCTGACCGTTGCGGCAACCGCCGTTCCGGCCATACCTGGCCTGTCCGGTCTGCCGGGGCTATCGGCTCTGACGACTCAAGCCGCAGCAGCGGAGAAGACTATTTATACATTGAATACCAAGCCGTTCAAGCAATCGGGGCAGCTCTATCTGCCTCTTCGGGAGGTCGCTCCGCTGTTAGATCTGCAGCTAACCTATAACTCATCTGCCAAGACCTATCAGCTTACAGGTATTACCCAGATCGCCCAGTTCAAGGCCGGCAGCGCCAAAGCGACCAGCAAGAGCGGAGCCGTCTTGTCTTTGGGGGCATCTGTCCTCGTCAAGAATGGAGTTACCTATGTGCCAGCCTCGCTATTCTCCAAGCTATTTTCCATTCCGATCACCTCTTCAGGCGGACAAGATATCAGCTTCTCCTTTACCTCGCGCTACCTTTTATCGAGTGCAGGGGATATGCTGTTCTGGCTTAACCGTACTCAGAATGCGCTCTATGGCGGCCGTGCCGGGACGCTTCCTTCGCGTCTGGGGTCGATCAATCTAAGATCACCGGACTGGCTGTACATGGACGCGAAATCCGTGGATAAGGACACTTACGTGCTGGAGATCAGCAACGCCCATGGGGAGCCTCATATATTCAATGACCGAATCCGGGTTCTTATCCATGGCGGCAAGCAGGTATATCAGGCCGGGTACTCCTATGGCGGTCCTTCTACGGTGAATTTGCTTCCTGATGCACTGAGCCATAAGGGACAAATCATCATGAATTACGGTCATTATGCCGATTTGGTGTCACCGGATGGAACCGCACAGGAGACCATTCGCTTTGAAAATTACGGGGCGGCGGATGAGGTCTACAGTCTTGAGGCCATAGAGGATGATTTTTTCTTGATTCGGGAATACACCCTGGGCACGCTGCTGCTGGTCGACCGGAGCTCCGGCGTTTCCATTCCCCTGTATCTTAGCCTGCACAGCGAGGAATCCATTGAAATGATTGAGCAAAGTGAATGGGGAATTGGCGACGGGCTAGTCTACATGGGCAGAACCGGGAATCAGCTGGAATTTTCTGTCAGGACTCCTTACTCCAGCGCGGATCCTGCGGTGAAGTTCTACACACTTCCGTGAGCGAAATGATCCTGTTCTTTCTATAAAACCAGAGGACGTTCTCCCGCAGCTCGCTGCTGACGGGAGAACGTCCTCTAGTTGTGCTTTTATGATACCTCGGTCCTGATCAGTCTTCAAATGCTGCCTTCACATGCTCCGGAGACCGTTCCCACCACTGTTCATTGGTATCCAGCAGCAGCTTCTTGAGCAGTTGCTTTTGTTCCGGCGACAGCCCCTCCAGGAGCACCTTCCGCTTCAAGGCATAGTCCATCCGGTTCACATGATCGGCAAGAATCTTCCAGCCGCGTCTGGCTTCCGTATCAATCCACATCTCGCAAGCCGTCAAGCCTCCGTAAAACTGCCCTTCCGGCGAGCGATCCACGGCAACCCATACGATCCATACCTGACGCCCGTTCGGAACGTCGTCCCGGTTCATAGAGAACTTGATTCCCTTCTCCACTTTGCTCTTCGCATGCATTGCACCGATATCAATATAGGCTTCATCGCCGTCAAGAATAACGGGTGACATGCTGTTCAGGTCGATGGAACCGGCCCCGAACCCCTTGTGCTTGCTCTTATCCTCATTGCTGATAATGTTCAGCGCAAATATTTTCTTCTCTTTATTCATATGCTCCTCCTGAAACCGGATCAGATTAATTTAATTTTAGCTAATAATCTCCCAAATGCAAACATATACATGCTGTAGATGCTTGTCAACGGGAGGTATCCATTGTATGACCCGACGAACTACTATTCTCGGCTTCTCTATTCTCGCCATTTGCCTTATTGTCGGCACGCTCCGCTACTCTCTGGCCTCACCGCCCGGTGAAGAGGCTTCCTATGCCCCGGAACAGGTCAAGCCCCTGACTGCCTCCGAGACGCTGGTCAAGGCCGACTCAGGCAGCGGCAAACCGGCTCCTTCTGCAGCCGAGAGCATTCAGCAGCCTACAGCTGAGGTGCTCAGCAACCGGGTTACCGAGTACCACATTCAGGTGAAGCTGGATGAACAGAATCGTGTACTGACCGGCACTCAGACGGTCACCTGGACGCACCCCGGGAAAAAGGCGGTTAATGAGCTGTATTTTCACCTGTATCCAAATGCCTTCGCCTCCGCCAATACGACCTTTATGAAGGAATCCGGCGGCAAGCTGCGCGGAGATGTGATGCCCAAGGACGGCTGGGGCAGCATGGAGCTGACAGAGATCCGGACTACGGACGGTATTTCACTGCTCCACCGGATCCAGTTCGTACAGCCTGATGACGGCAACGCAAATGACCAGACCCTGGCGAAGGTCCGCCTCCCGGTTACGGTTCGGGGCGGGGAGAGCATTACGCTCAAGATTCAGTTCAAGGTCGAGCTGCCTAAAATATTTGCACGCATGGGAGCAGCCGGCGACTTTGTGATGGCTGGTCAATGGTTCCCGAAGCTCAGCGTCTACGAGCCTGCCGGAACGAGAGGCCGAACTGCCGAGGGATGGAACCTTCATCAGTATCACGGCAATTCTGAATTTTATTCCGACTTCGGAATTTATAGCGTGAATATCGATGTCCCTGACCATTATACGGTCGCAGCCACCGGCTTCCAGACCAAACCCGCTGTTCGAAAGGACGGCCGCAAGTCGATCCAGTTCTACGCGGATGATGTGCATGACTTCGCATGGTCGGCATCCCCTGATTTTGTCTATGTCGAAGAGCCCTTCTCCTCCTCGGAAGTGCCTGGGGTACGGATCAAGCTGTATCTCGACCCCAAACATGAGGATTTAAAGGAGCGTTATTTCTATGCGGCCAAGGTTGCCCTGGCAAATTTCAGCAAGTGGTATGGAAGATATCCTTACTCTACCCTGTCCATCGTCGTGCCTCCGGAAGAAGGCAACGGGGCGGGCGGGATGGAGTATCCGACCTTAATAACGGCATTCGGCGCATCCAGCGATTCCCCCAGCTATGATGAGCTGGAGCGCACAGTTATCCATGAGATTGGGCATCAATTTTTCTACGGAATGGTCGCAAGCAATGAATTTGAAGAGGCCTGGCTGGATGAAGCCTTTACCTCCTATGCGGAGGATAAGCTAATGGAGCAGGAATTCGGCATTCAAGCCAACCTGCCTGTTCAGTCCGCTATCATTACTTCGCCCGTATCCCTTACCGAAGTAGCTTGGAAGTACGGATCGGGAGACAATTACGCTAAAAATGTATATTATCGCGGCAAGCTGATTCTGCTCGATATTGAGCGTCAGGTCGGGGCGAAGACGATGAAGCGAATCATGTACAGCTATAGCACCAAATATCGCTTCAAGCATCCGACTACGGCCGACTTTGAACGGATTGTTGAGCAGACAACCGGACGAAGCTGGAAGAGTTATTTCAAGCAATATGTATACAACGGCGGGATGGCTGATTTTGCCGTAGAGAATATTCAGGTGCAGGAGATCGCATCCAAGGAAGGAACGCCTTTGTACGAATCGGTTGTTACCATCCGGCAGTTGGGCAGCGATGCATCCAAGATTCCTCTGCTGTTCAGCTTTAAAGACGGGCATACGGAGAAAAAGGTCTGGAACGGGGAAGGCGAACAGATCGAGCTGAAGCTTCAATATAAGGAGCCGATCGATTTTGTTCAGATTGATCCAGACTATTCTCTGGTGCTGGAGAACAAGCATATCAACAATTATCTCAAACACGAGATCCAGGAACCGGTTGAGACTCGGACCACCTTAAGCGTTGTAAAATTACTCGAGTCATTGCTTGGGCTGCTTGTATGGTAAGGGAATCACCGAATTACCCTTGGGAGGGAAATGCTATGACCTATGTTAAACAAGGATGGGGACTTGTCCGAAGCCAGTTTCCCTCTGTCATCATCCTGTTTCTATATCAGCTGCTATGGGGCTTCTTTCTTTACCGGATTGTAAATATGGCGGTTATCGCCGTGTTATCCCGGTATCCCGATCCTCCGCCGACCGAGATCAGCCGTCTGCTGTACGGGTTAGAGGCACAGCTTGAGCTGCAGCATAATGCTGCTGTTCATCAATATCTGTGGATACTCCTTGGCATGATTGCCATACGGCTGCTGCTCAGTCCCCTGCTGGAGTCCGGCATACTCTACGGACTGCTCCCGCAGGATTCCCGAAAGAGCGGTCTCCCCTTCTTCCGGGGAATGAAGGAATTCTGGAGGCCCGTGGCCCTCTTTTACTTGCTGGAGCTGGCACTCTTGTCCCTTCCCTTCTTCTGGATCGGACCACGGCTACTTGATCAATTGCCATCACTTATCCGTGAAAGCAGTCCCTCCACCTCTCTTCTACTTATTAGCGGATATTTGTTGATCTATTTGATCTATGGCTGGCTAATTCATCAAGTCCTCCTGTTCATCAAATTCGGGTACCTCTTCAAAGCCGGACTCTGGACGTCTGTGCTGATCTGCTTCCGACACATGCTCCAGGGCATCTTGATCGCAATCGTGCTTGGCAGCCTAACGCTAGGCATATTCCTGGTGTTCGGTCTGTTCTCCTGGATCTTTACCGGGATACTGGCTCTTGTCCTACAGCAAACCTATCCTTTTATCCGAAGTCTCTTCCAAGTCTGGAGTGTAACCTCTCAATATCGGCTCTGGCATACTAGGTCACAGAAAGGTTAAAAAAAATTTACTTTTTAAAAACCCTTGCCCCTTAAGGCCTCCGAGTGATTTCGGAGGCCTTGAATGCCGCTTGGGCCTATAAATCTTGCGATTTAGCCATTGCCAAAATATACTTGCCTTTGCTACAATAGCAACAGAGCAAATTCAGTAACAGTTTTGTCATTATTATTGTCATCCTTGGCAGGGATCTTCCTCCAGATGTCGAAATAATATTGCGACAGAAGAAAATCGAGCCGAATTCCCTTCACGGGGAACGGGGGAACCACTTTGGGTGAATTGATCTCGTAACAGAGGGATCATAGGGAGACCTTCAACCGAATCCTTAAGCTAACCTCGTAGGCAGTGGAAGGAGTTTTACCTTGAAGAAGCAACTCACAGCAGCAGCGGTAAGTTTAGCTATCATGTTTACACTCGGGGCTGGCAGCGCTTTCGCGGATTCCAAGCTGGATTCCGCTATCGACGAAGGCCTCGGCAGTAAATACGTCTCTGGTGGTACAACTACCAGCGGCTTTGACTGCTCCGGATTCACCATGTTTGTCTTCTCCAAGATCGGCATTAAGCTGCCGCATCAATCCGCTTCCCAATACAAGATGGGAACGGCTGTAGAAAAGGATGAGCTGATCGTTGGCGATCTGGTGTTTTTCAACACCTCAGGTAAGGGAGTATCCCATGTTGGGGTATATGTAGGGGACGGTAAGTTCGCTCATGCTTCTTCCTCCAAGGGCGTTATCATCAGCAAGCTGAGCGAAAGCTACTACGTGAAACGTTATGTTGGTGCTAAGCGCATTATGAGTACGGATAAGTACGAAGAGGTAACCAGTGAAAATACTACGGATCATGACGATGTAGAATAAGTCGAACGAGGCCCGCAGGAATTCTTAATGAATTCACTGCGGGTCTTTTTTATTCACTTAAGACTATTTACCCTGTTTCCGGCTGACTTAACCAGTTCTAATTGACCTTTTTTAGCCAGTTTTTATGATAAGCTTGCCAAGACTGGATAGGCTTTGGTAGAATAACTTAGGCAATAGTAACAACTTTGTAATCATTGCAGTAACCATTGCAGCTACGTCGTTCTTTTCGGGTGCAGACCACTAAGAACAGCCGAATTCCCGGCACCCGGGAAACGGGGGAACCACTTTGGGTGAATTGATCTATACATAAGAGATCATAGGGAACCTTCAACCGAATCCTTAAGCTAACCTCGCAGGCCTTGGAAGGAGCATTTACATCTTGAGAAAAGCAATCATTGCAGCAGCAACAAGCCTGACCGTATTGTTCACCATGGGAACGGGAAGCGCTCTTGCCGGAGAATCCACACTGACCAGTGTCGTCAATTCAGTCTATGGCACACCGTACAAATACGGTGGAGTTACCACTACCGGCTTTGATTGTTCCGGATTTACACGGTACGTCTTTAAGAAGCTTGGCATTGATCTGGCTCGGGTCTCGTCTGCCCAATACAAACAGGGCACAGCCGTAGCCAAAAGCCAGCTGCAGGCAGGCGATCTGGTCTTCTTTAATACGTCGGGCACAAGCGGCCGGGTCACCCATGTAGGAATTTACCTTGGAGACGGGGAATTCGCCCATGCCTCATCATCAAATGGAATCAAGATCGATAGTCTGGACAGTTCTTATTACAAAAACCGTTATGTCGGAGCAAAGCGGATCCTCAGCAAATATACTTATGCCAAGTATGCTGTAGAAGCCTAATGATGTTCATCCTTGCCGCAGCGATTCTTGCCGGAATCGACTGCGGTATTTTTATTGCTACATTCATTAAACGCAAGAATTCTCAAAAAGGTTACTTGCTATATCCTATTTTTTATTTATGAGCTTACCTTACCCTTCATATACCCATACTCTGGAAAACAAAACAACCGAAAACGCCTTTACAAGCGACCCATTTCCCGTTAGAGTGAGTTTAAAAAGGAATGGGACCCACTCCTGTCGAAGATATATTCTCTATCGCTAAAGGAGGCGCAAAGATGGAACAACCTGCCGTACCATTTCGTGTTGTACCAATGGAAGAAAGCCATGGGGCCGATATTTGTACCTGGAAATATGATTCCCCTTATGATGTGTATAGCTGGCTCCCTTGGGAGCAGATGAAAGCGCTTGATGTAGAGTTCGGCAACCCCACGCTCCGCGCCCAGCAATACGTCTCTTTACTGAATCCGCAAGATGAGCTTGCCGGATTTGCTCAATATTTTCCCATGGAGGGCGTCACCAGGCTCGGAGTAGGTATGAGGCCGAACCTGTGCGGTCATGGTCTGGGCAAAGACTTCGTCAAGGTGATTGTCGCCGAAGCCAAGCGGAGAAAGCCGCAGGATGTGATCGATCTGGAAGTGCTGACCTGGAATACCCGGGCCATTCGCGCTTATCAGAAGTCCGGGTTTGTGATTACAGACCTTTATGAGAAGATGACCCCGGGAGGAATCTCCAAACCCTATTACTGCATGGTATATCGCGGATAACCTCATTATGCTATCTGCTGTGATCAAGATCACGATTTGTCAGTGTTTTTTTTGGAAATCAACCAATTTCGTTACTTTTTTTGACACAAAAGCTATGATCAGCTGTGATGTTCCGTTATAATGGAAGGAGCAGCTTACATAGAAGGGACGAATTGGAATGCAAAAGTGGATCATGAGCGGATTACTTGCGGTGGCTTGCATCTTTGCGGCCGCGCTTATGTTTACCTTGCCAGGCCGGGATCAAGTCGCCCAGGAAGAGAAGCCTCAAATGCCGGCCGTTACGCTGAATGCAGAGCAAGCCGAGACGATCGTTAATAATAACTGTATCGCCTGTCATGGAGATCAGCTTCAAGGTGCAAATGCTCCTGAACTGGCTCATATCGGCTCCACACTATCTGCAGATCAACTGTACAGCATTATTACGAAGGGTAAGGGCGGTGGAATGATGCCTGCCTTCAAGGATAAGCTGAAGGAAGAGGAAATTGCCAACGTGGCCCTATGGCTGTCAGAGAAAAAATAGCTCGCACATAAATACGCCCGCCGGATAACGTATCCTGGCGGGCGTTCATCTTGCAGATCATGGAGAAGGGCAAAGCGGACTAGCCAGCCGTACGCTCCCGTTCAAATGCCTCATTATATTGATGCGCTTCCTTAATATCCAACGCCGTAATGCCTCCTTCTTCCCAGGAGGTCAGACGCAAGGTCACTGTCTTGTAATCAATCGTGATAAAAGGGTGATGATTAAAGGCCTCTGAAATCGCCGCAACCTCATCGACAAAGGCGATTCCTTTCATAAAGCTCGAGAAGGTATATTTTCGTATAATCCAGCGTCCCTCTTCCAGCTCCCAGCCTTCAAGCTTCTCCAAATGCGCTTCTACCTCTTCCGGTGTAAACGGCATTTTTGTTCCCCCTATTCTACCTCAATACATTCTATCATCGGTTTATTGTATTCACATTCATCGGTGTTCATGCCTGACGTACGACGTATCATCTGGTGCGCTATGCAGCCCGGAGGTGTCTGCTTGGTTAGCTTCTATTTTACCATGTCAGCCTGCCGAATCCAAAACCGCTGCCTCAAATCAACATGACCGAGGTCAATTCCTCTTCACCAATCAGGAAGTTAATCCGATGCCCCTCCGGATCATGTATAACTACGGCACTGCCCACTTCAATCACAGGCTCTGACCCAAGTCCATAGAATAAGTCCTCAGCCAGCGCCTCTTGCACCTCGGCCTTCGCCTCTTGATCCAGCTGCTCCCATTCCGATACTTCCATTTCAAAGAAAAGATAGCAGTCCTGGATTCGGCCAACGGCCTCCGTCAAATCCTTCAAAATATATTCATAATCTCTTCCATGTTTTACTCCCACAGCGAATATACCCCTTTCTATACAGTCCTAAAGGCCTGTATTCTTATTATACCGGAAAAAGCACCTTAAAAAAAAAGGCTGTTCTGTCGATAAAATAGATAAACTGGTATTCGGCTTCAATTTAACTGTCCCAGCAAGGATGCCCAGGGGCATGAACGCCAATTCAATTCTCTCAAGGACGAGGTGTGCAATGGAAATCTCAACTATTATTGGACTTATTCTCGGCTTCATAGCGCTGATCTTGGGAATGTTTTTAAAAGGAGCGCCTGTTGAAAGCCTGCTTGAAAATCCTGCGGCATTCGTAATCATTTTTGTAGGCACCGCCGCAACTCTGTTCGTAGGCTTTCCAATGTCGGAGCTTAAGAAGTTCCCGAAACTGATTATGTTAACGATCGTTAAGCCAAAGATGATCAGTAAAGCAGAACTTATCTCCATGTTCATGGAGTGGGCTACTATTACCCGCCGCGAAGGCTTGCTGGCTCTCGAAGCCAAGGTGGAAGAAATCAATGATGATTTCTTGCGGGGCGGCATGCGGATGATTATCGATGGTAATGATCAGGAATTCGTTCAGGACGTATTGACCGAAGATATTGCTGCCACAGAGGAGCGGCATAAAGCCGGGGCTCTGATCTTCTCCCAGGCAGGGATGTATGCTCCAACCCTCGGGGTACTCGGCGCCGTGGTCGGCTTGATTGCCGCCCTGGCTGATATGAGTGATATCGATAAATTGTCCCATGCAATTGCCGGCGCCTTCATCGCTACGGTCTTTGGTATCTTCACAGGTTATGTCATGTGGCATCCAATCTCCAACAAGCTGAAACGTCTGTCTAAGAAAGAGATGGAGGTGAAGCTCATGATGGTGGAAGGGCTTCTGTCCATTCAATCCGGTGTATCGACGATTGCTATCCAGCAGAAGCTGGCCGTATTCTTGACCCCTGCGGAGCGTGCGGAGATTCTGGAAAAGGGGGTTGGTGCGGGTGAGCAAAAGGAATAAGAAACACCAAGACCACGAAGAACATGCTGACGAAAGCTGGCTGTTGCCCTATTCCGACTTAATGACCCTTCTGCTTGCGCTGTTCATCGTACTCTTCGGGATGAGTAATATCGATGCCCAGAAGTTTCAGGAGATGAGTGAAGCGTTCCATAGCGTATTAACGGGGGGCAGCGGGATCCTTGATCACAATGCTCTTCAGAGCAGCACTATCAATGGGATCAGCGACAGCCAGTTGCCCAAGACTTCTACAGACGGTCTGATGAACCAGAAGAAGCAATTGATGCAGCAGGAGCAAGAAAGCCTTGAGGCCTTGAAGAAGCAGCTGGACACTTATATTGAAAATAACGGCTTAACAGACCAACTCGATACCAAGCTTAATCAGTCTCAATTAATGATCACGATTAGCGACAAGGCGCTCTTCCCGTCAGGAGAAGCGGATGTGAAGCCCGATGCCCGCGTATTGGCCAAGGCAATCTCTACTCTGCTTCAAGAATTCCCTGACTACGAAGTGATCGTGTCGGGCCACACGGATAATGTGCCAATCTCAACGGCGAAGTTTCCGTCCAACTGGGACCTCAGCTCGGCCCGTGCGCTTAATTTTATGAAGATTCTGATCTTGAATGAGAAGCTTGATCCGATGAAGTTCAGTGCGATCGGTTATGGTGAATACCATCCCGTTGCCAGCAATGACACCAATGTGGGCAGAGCACAGAACCGCCGAGTCGAGGTCTCCATCATTCGGAAGTATCAGGATGGCGATCAGCAGATTGGATTGCCGGCCACGAAAGAATAAATTCGTAAGAGAATTCCCTGCGGCTTCTTCAATTCAGCCGCACAATAAAAAGGGCTTATTCGCCAGATCATCAGATCGAGCGGTAAGCCCTTTTGCTAACTGTATCTGCTTACAGCAGCTTGTAATTCAGTGCTTCGCCAAGCTCCTGCTTCTCCTGTGGAGTCAGGTCGCGCCATGCTCCTAGCTTCTGGTCTCCAAGACGGATATTCATAATCCGAATGCGCTGGAGCCTGCGAACCTCATAGCCAAGCGCACTGCACATACGGCGGATCTGCCTGTTCTTTCCCTCCATGAGAATGATCCGGAATACACGGTCTCCGACCCGGGTTACCTTGCACGGCAAGGTCATCTCACCAAGTATCTTCACGCCTTCTCCCATGGCTCTCAGGAACGAAGGAGTCACCGGGCGGTCGACCGTAACAATATACTCCTTCTCATGCTTCCCTTCCGCACGGAGAATCCTGTTTACGATATCTCCATCGCTCGTCAACAGAATCAGACCGTCTGAATCCTTGTCCAAGCGGCCAATCGGAAAGATGCGTTTCTCATGACCGACAAAATCCACGATGTTTCCTCGAATATGACGCTCTGTCGTGCTTGTTATTCCTGTTGGCTTATTCAACGCAATATACACGTGCTGCTCCAGCTTCTCCTGAAGCGGCTTTCCGTTAACCCGGACATCATCGCCGTCTTCCGCCTGGCTTCCAAGCACTGCAATCTCTCCGTTAATGGTAACCTTTCCCGACTCTACAAGCCTATCGGCTTCTCGTCTGGAGCAATAGCCCGTCTCACTAATAAATTTATTAATTCTCACGCTTACTGTCACCCTTCATGCTTTACTCATCGATCTACGATCCGTTATCCCGCCGCTCCTGACTCTTCGGTCCGGAGTTCTCTCTTGGCACCCGGGAGAAGGATTGTAACCCGAGTTCCCTTACCAAGCTCGCTGTCAAAGTGGATCTTTCCCTGATGTCCTTCAATAATCCGCTGCGTAACCATTAGCCCCAGCCCGGTTCCTTTCTCTTTGTTCGTATAAAAAGGCTCCCCCAGCTTCTCCAAGCGGTCCTTGGAAATTCCCTCTCCCTCGTCTTCTACACGGATAACTGCATTCCCGTCATCCTCTTCTCCGACAAATAGAGAGATTTTCCCGCCGTGAGGCATAGCCTCCATGGCATTCTTCAACACATTGATAAAAACCTGCTTCAATTGATTCTCTTCACAGTGTACCAGAACTGGCGTCGAGTAGAAATGGGACTCAAATTCAATATTATGTAGATGCGCCTCGCTGTCCAATAAGGAGATCACGTCACCAATCGTAAAGCGGATATCCCTGATCTCAAACTGAACCGCCTGCGGCTTCGCCAGAATCAGAAATTCACTGACAATCAGATTGATTCGATCCAGTTCAGACAACATGATATCCGTATGGAGCTGATTGATGCTCTTGGAGCGCTGCTGCATCTGCAAGAATCCCCGAAGGGTCGTAAGCGGGTTGCGGATCTCGTGAGCTACGCCGGCAGCAAGCTGGCCTACTGTCGTAAGCTTCTCCGATCTGCGCAGCAACTCCTCCATCTTATTATGTTCTGTCATGTCTCTTGAGATGCTGATAAAAGCCACGATAAGTCCATCCTCATCATACACCGGCGATTCGCTAATACTGACATGCACCTGACTGCCGTCCTTGCGAAGACGTATGGTCTCTGTGAGCACGAACGGTCTGTCCCGCTCAATGGCCTTGTACCATCCGCTGCGCTCATCTGACGAGGTGGGAGGGATGAAGTCTAATCTGCTGCCGACAATCTCATCAGAGGTCCAGCCGTACAACGACTCAAACGCTTTATTGATCCGTGAGATCGTCCCATCCAGATCCGTGACATGAATGGCGTCCGCCGTCTGATTAATGATAGATTCCAGATGCTCGCGCATCAGGCGATTCTCTTCATTTCTCTGCCGGAGCTCTGTCATGTAATGATTCATGTTGTCTGCCATCTGGTCCATCTTCTGTGCCAGCTTGCCGACCTCGTCGTTGCGCTTCATCCCGATTCGGGCATCGAAGACACCCGCTGAAAAATGATTGACCCTGGATAAAATATGCTGCAGCGGCCGGATAAGCTCTCCAGCCATCAAGTAGCTGATAAATACAACCATAAGCAACAATAGCACCGAGACGCTTAGCTGATCCAGCATAAATTCGGACAGCACTGCGGTAATAGATCTGTAGCTGGAGACTACCCGTATGACGTAAGGCCGGTCTGAAAATTTTACCGGAATATAGCTCTCAAGCACCCGTTCTCCATTCCATTGAATCTCATATCTTAAGGGCTCAACCTGATCAGCGGCTGCAACGGCACGAAAAAAGGTGGTCTCCTCTAATTCATCCGACTCGCCAAAAAGGCGGGCTGACTCCCGCCTAGGTGCATAAGGATCAATTCCTGAGATATCAATCAGGCTGTCATTGGCTTCCATCGTCTCCCGGACAATGCGTTCCGTACTCGTCATTTGAAGCGCGGTAGATAGTGTAGTAGACCGAGCCTGCGGGTTCTGTCCGCCGATATATTCATATACCGCACGGCTCTGGCCGATCGCAAGCGCAATCTGCTTCGCCACCAGCACGGCATTGCTCTCGCTGGCTCTCTGGAGGCTGTCCCGGGTAGAGAAGTAGCTTAGAACTAGGTTCAAGGAAAGAAGAACTACGGCAAATATCGTCATCATTAGAGAAAGCTTTATTTTTATGGACATACAAGCCTCCTCAGGGAAATTAGTTGGAGAATTCTGGGTAGTTCGACATCAATTTCATCATACCTATAAGTAGGTCATTTGCAAAGACGTTGAAATTCCCAAATGTATTGCCTAGAATAAGAAATTATACCTAACTATTATCTATAAAAATATCCTTTATAAACAAGTTATCCACATATTATAGACATATTAACAACTCATAAACTGGATATGTGAATAGAACCGTGGATAAATTCGTACTTATACACAGTATTGTCCACAGTGTGTTAACAACGAATATTTGTTCGTTGGATTTTGTGTATAATAGACTAGCCGAGGGGGAGTGAATGTCCATGTCGACTTCGTTATTTCCTGCGCCTCCGGAGTCTGCCCATTCGCATGAATATTGGATGAAGCAGGCTATTGCAGAAGCCCGGAAGGCAGAGGAGCTTGGAGAAGTGCCTATTGGAGCAGTAATCGTATTTGGAGATATAATTGTCGGACGGGGATATAATCTGCGGGAGAGCTCTCGCGACGGTACCGCCCATGCGGAGATGCTTGCTATTCGTGAAGCCAGCAATACTCTGGGTGCCTGGCGGCTGCTTCATTGCCGGCTGTATGTGACTCTAGAGCCCTGCCCTATGTGCTCTGGAGCAATCGTTCAATGCCGCCTTCCCGAGGTGATCTATGGCGCTTCAGATCCCAAGGCGGGCTGTGCAGGTACGTTGATGAATCTGTTGCAGGAACCGCGTTTTAATCACCGTACGGAAGTATTATCCGGCGTCCTGGAGGAAGAATGCGCCTCTCTTCTGACCAATTTCTTCCGCAAGCTTCGCAAAAAGCCGGCACACCATCATCATCATTAAATTTAAAAGAGGGCTGCCTTCATCAGGCAGCCCTCTTCCTATCCAAAGTGCGGTCCTAGTAGCCCAGCCCGCCCATTTCCTGTTCGAACTGCTCCATGGTAATGGTATCCGTCGGAATTCCAATCTCGAACGTTTGCTTCTCGTTAATCTTGCTAAAGGAACTGTTGAACTGGAGTGCCAGACGCACCGTGTCCTTCGTAGAAGGATCATTGAACTCCAGATCAATATTCGCATCCTGATAGACAGGGTAATCCTTCTTATCAATGGCCGTATTTAATGTAAGCTCATGTACACTCAAATACTCCAGCATCTCATCCAGTGCTGCGCCAATCTCGCTCTGATTTTCCTCTTGCAGTCCTGTTCTGGCCTCCTCGATCTGCTCAGGCGTCACACCGATCAGGGACCGGTATTCTTCCTTCTCGATAATATCGAGCAGCTTCGGGGTAACCTTATGAATCAGAATCTCCAGGGCTGGCTTGACGTTATCGTTCGTTACCGAGAATTGAACAACCTGCTTGGCGGAGATGCCCTCAGGAAGCCCTGCATCCTTTGGATCAACATTCTTGAAGTATGTCGCTTCATCATACTCTGCGAACACAGCGCCCGTGATCTCCCCGGTCAGCTTCTTCGACTTATTAGGGTCGAACATTTCAGGGTTGAACTCTTGGCCGGATTGCTCGATCATTTCTTGCATATCCATCACCAGGAACTTGCCTACAACCGTATCCGGCAACGGCAAGAACGGAATGCTTGGAATTTTGATATACAACTTATCCTCAGTAACGACCATAGGAACCTTAATGGTGGTCGACATGTCGCCGGTAAGCTTGATTTCGAGCGTAAGCTCCGACTGCATCGGGTCTTGCTGATAAATACCGCTAATGTTGATCTCTGCATCCTTCAAAATGGAGAACACAGCCCCTACCTGCGCCGCAGTATACGAGGACGAATCATCAGAAGTGTAACTCAAATCCACAATTTTAATCTGATTGTCCATGACGTAAGACTCCATACTCAAGGCTTGAACAGCTGCGCTGCTCAGCGCCTCCTTGGGGTCCTTCTTGCCTGCGCATCCTGTCAGCACCAGTACCAGGGTAAATAACAAGATGAACGCCGCCTTATAACTCCTAACCAACATAAATACTCCTCTCTGTCCAATAAGACAAAAAAATTACAAACACTCCCATATATTAAACCAATATGCGCTAAGCGGAAACCCTTTTTAGAAAAAAGAGTTAATGAATTGCATTCTTCTTGAACCGTCCGCCCTTAACATCATGGATATTTCCTACAGCCAAAAATGCATGCTGATCGAAATGATTCACGATTTCCTTAAGCTTTGCTTCCTCAAGCCGCGTAACCACACAGAAAATAACCTTCTTAGGGTCGCCCGAAAATCCGCCCTCACCGCTCAGATAGGTTACACTACGGCCGAGACGATTGACAATAGCCGCGCCGATCTCATCAATTTGTTCACTGATAATCCATACCGACTTCGACTCGTTAAGACCGTCCACGACGATATCGATAGTCTTGTAAGCAATATAATAAGCCAGCAGCGAGAACAGCGCGCGTTCCCAGCCGAATACAAAGCCTGCACTAAGCAAAATAAAGAAGTTTATAAACATAATAATCTCGCCGACAGAAAAGGCTGATCTGCGGGAGAAAAGAATCGCAACGATCTCCGTTCCATCCAGCGATCCTCCAAAACGAATAACAATCCCGGTGCCGAGGCCCAGAAGAATGCCGCCAAAGACAAAGGCAAGCAGGGTGTCCGTGACAAAAGGATCTACAGGATGCAGCAAATAAGTACCCGCCGACATGACTGAAATACCGACCAGAGTAGAAATGGCAAAGGTCTTGCCAATTTGCTTATAACCAATGATCAAAAACGGAAGGTTAAACAGAAACAGAAAAATACCTAGAGGGAGTTCTGACAAATAAGAGGACATCACAGAGATACCGGTAATTCCGCCATCTGTAATCTTGTTCGGTACGAGGAAAAGCTCCAGGGCGACCGAGACGATAATGGCTCCAATTATAATAAAGCTGAATCGCATAATTATATTGCCTACTGATCTCTGCTTATGCTGAGATGCAGCCTTGGAAAAGGCCTCTTCAGCAGGCATTTTAGCATCCACGATGTTCAAAGGGCATCACGATCCTTTCAGTAATATAGCTCTCTCCATATCTCCTCTTCCACTTCCGTGTTATCATTTTTTTACAAGTCCTCTCTTTATTATGACATTTTATGAGCAAGCTGTCTTCCCTTATTCAAATTTGGCAGAAAAAAACCCGGCCTCTGCCGGGTCACTAAACCGTTACTCCGCTTCAGCCTCAGCTGCCTTGCGGATTGTTATGACGCACGTGGTTCCGGTTCTTCACCTTCTTCGAGCCTGACAGCGGCTCCGGACCGCCATGGCCATGTTCCCGATGCTGGCTGGTATCCGGCTGCGTTCCTGGCGTGGTATAGCCCTTTGGCTTGGTCATATGAAGAACACCTCCATTCTCCGATGGTGTGTACTGCCTCTGTTATCGTGCGGCATCTTGACCGGGTTTATGCAACATATTATGAACGGGAAAAATACTCAATGAGAATCGGGTTGATGTCATCAGCCATTTCATGATTAATCCCATGCCCTGTGTCCTCGAATAGACGTCTGTTCATTTGGTATGTCTGCAAAACCGTCCCGCCTCCAAGGATATAGAACGGATCTCTCTCCCCGATCAGATAGAGGGTCTTCCCGCGAAGGTCATTAATCTGGTCATTCGTAAAGGTATTCACCTTATGAAAACTCATGGCCATATTATTATAGCCCCGTAATAAATATGTATAATGCTCCACGATCAACGGATTGTCGGTAAAGACGGCGGTATTCTTTCCGGTGAGCTTGGTTAGCAGCTTAATGACATTCTTCTTGGTAGGAAACAAGGCCTCCGGCAGGAACACCCGAAGCATGGTCTTCATGGGGTGTCCGGCCGATTCTGCGGGTACACCTGAGGCCATAGAGACGACTCTTCCTACTCGTTCCGGTCTATGGACGGCATAATATTGGGCGAGATATCCTCCATGAGATACCCCGGCGAGATCAACCTGCTTAAGCTCCAGGCCATCGAGCAGATCATCAATCCATTCCGCGTGTTCAAACTCTTTCGTGTAGTTCTCATTGGGAATGCTTTTCCCGGGGCCGCCCAGCGTATCTACGGCATACAACCGAAAATGAGGCGCGAGCACAGCGGCATTGTAAATCCACATCAGCGCCGAATCATCTCCGACACCATGAAACAAAACAACCGGAGGAGCATCTTCTCTGCCGAATACATTGATATGAGTAGTCCCGTAGCGTGTAGGAACCTTAAAGGGAAGAACCTCGGTGCCCCACGCTTCAAGCAGACGGTCATAGGTATTTAGAATATTCTCCTTAGCTTTTCTCGTTCTGTAGATTTTCATTTAATGTCCCCCCACACCGATATACTGACTGAAAAATCTCCCTAGTAACGATGACAGCTCAAGCTGTGCCAGCGTTCTCTCCTCACTCGTCGCCTCGAAAGTACCGGAGAAATATTTGTGGAACACATAAAGCACCTTGGACTGATACTCCGCAGCCAGTTGCTCCACGTCGTCTCCTTTCATCCAGCCCTTGTCTATCATGAATGAAAACACCTTCTTATGGTGATCAAGAGGGACACTGAAGAGCAGTTGTCGATAAAGCTGAGCTGCTTCGGAATTTCTCTGCTTCTCTATCGTCAGCATACGGATCAGTTTATTGATCTTCTCCTCCAGCAAATAGCCTTCCAGATAAGCGATTCCGGCAGCAATAAAATTCTCGCGCTCAACCTTCGGAACAGACTCCAAAGCCTGAATGAACTGCTCCTTGCGCACCTGAGTCCACTGCTCCGACTTGTGGAACAAAGAATAGAGAATATCCTCCTTGTTCTTAAAGTGATAGTAGATCGAGCTTTCCTTAATCCCTACCGCCTTGCCGATGTCTCTGACGGAGACCGTTGAGTAACCGTCCACGCAAAAGAGATCCAAGGCCGCGCTCAATATCTTTTCTTTCGTATCCTGCTCAGCTTGCCTCATCAGTCTAATCCTCCTTATGTACCTAACAGTTGTTAGGTAAGAAGAGTTTATCTAACAACTGTTAGGTTGTCAATGACAAAAAAGGACTTAAACCATCAAGGTCTAAGTCCTTTGAACATTTTCAACTGGCGGAGAGGATGGGATTCGAACCCATGTGGGCTTGCACCCTAACGGTTTTCAAGACCGCCCCGTTATGACCGCTTCGGTACCTCTCCAAAGGTAAATCCAATTTGCGTAACAAATCAGATTTTACCACAATGGAATCATCTTATCAAGCTATTTACGCTTGGTAATTTCCTGTACATTTCCCATGTATGGACGAAGCACTTCCGGAATTTCCACACTGCCGTCTTCACGTTGGTAATTTTCCAGAATAGCAGCGACAGTACGGCCTACAGCCAAGCCTGATCCGTTCAGGGTGTGCACAAACTCCGGCTTCGCCTTCGGCTCCGGACGGTAACGGATATTAGCCCGACGCGCCTGGAAATCCTCTACATTCGAGCAAGAGGAAATTTCACGGTACATCCCGCTCTCGGGCAGCCATACTTCGAGATCATAGGTTTTGGCAGCTGTGAAGCCAAGGTCGCCCGTACAAAGCGCGAGCACCCGATAGGGCAGGTTCAGCAACTGGAGAATGCGCTCCGCATTGGCCGTCATTTGCTCCAATTCCTCGTAGGAGGAGTCCGGATGGACGATCTTGATCATTTCCACCTTATTGAATTGATGCTGGCGAATCAGGCCGCGTGTGTCGCGTCCTGCGGCACCCGCTTCCGAACGGAAGCACGAGCTGTACGCAACATATTTCTTCGGGAGATCCTCGGCACTCAGAATTTCCTCGCGATGATAATTCGTAACAGGTACCTCGGCTGTTGGAATCAGGTAATAATCGCCTTCGGTCAATTTGAACAGATCCTCTTCAAACTTCGGCAGCTGCCCGGTTCCATACAGGCTGTCCCGATTGACGATGTAAGGCGGCAGCATTTCTTCATAACCGTGATCCCCGCTATGCACATCCATCATGAAGCTGATCAAAGCCCGCTCCAGACGTGCTCCAAGCCCTTTATAGAACGTAAACCGGGAGCCCGTTACCTTTGCTCCGGCTTCAAAATCCAGAATGCCCAGCTCCAGCGCGATATCCCAATGCGCCTTCGGCGTAAAATCAAACGTCCGCGGCTCGCTCCAGCGGCGAATCTCCTCATTCTGTTCCTCGGAGGCGCCAACAGGCACGCTGCTATGAGGAATGTTCGGAATGCTCATGGTCAGCTCTTCGATGCTCGCTTCAAGCTCGCGTACTTCATCATCCAGCGCCTTGATCCGGTCGCCTACCTCGCGCATTTCCAAGATCAGCTCTTCCGCATCTTCCTTATTCTTCTTCCGCTTGGCCACCTCAGCCGATACGGTATTCCGGCGACTCTTCAGCGTTTCCGTCTCCTGAAGGAGCGCTCTGCGCCGTTCATCTAATTGAGGAAAGCCTGCGATTAGATCAAGCGATTTCCCCCGGTTATTCAAAGCTTCTTCGACACGCGCATAGTTATTGCGCAATATTTTTACATCCAACATTGGGTAGTCCCTCCTAGAATCTTGCCGTGACAGCCGTGTTATCATGCGTTGGTTCCGATAGAAGCTTGAACATGACCGTCAGAAGCGCCAAAACTGTGATGAAGAAAGAAAACCACCTTAACTCTGAATCAGAGTCAAGGTGTAGAAGACGTCGCCTTCCGATAATAATCTAACTTTATATTTTACAATATTTCCACTTAAATTACAATTCATCTGCCCTTAGATGACGTAATCATTCAAGCCTAGAACAGGTTCTTGATACCGTTAAACAGATCGCTGAAGAACTCTCCGATGGCTCGCATCATCAATGTAAACCAGCCCGCTTTTGTAGCTTCCTCGGTTGTAATCAGGTTCACTGTCTTCGTCAATGTCTGATCCATTCCATCCGGCTTAAAGGAGTAGGTCACGGTTCCAACCTTGCTGCCTTGCTGCAGCGGTGCGGTAAACGTCTCTGAATCAAGTTGAACTGCAGCTTCCACTGTGCTGATATCAGCGCCCTTAGGAATAACGAAGCTCACTGCTTCATCGCTGACGACAGGGATTGACGTATTCTTTGCCTTCTTGACCGTCACGCTCTCCATCTCTGCTACCGATGCTTTAGGAGCCACAATTTGCTTGGTCTCGAAGTTATTGAAGCCAAAATCCAGCACTTTGCGGGTTTCTACGAACCGGGCTTTTTCCGAACTTGTTCCCATCACGACACTGATCAGGCGCATACTATTGCGTTCTGCCGTTCCCGTGAAGTTATAACCCGCATTTTTGGTATGACCTGTCTTAAGACCATCCAGACCCTCATAAGCAAATTGCTTGAAGTTGGTGACATCCTTGTTGGCTTCCAGCATCCAGTTATAATTAATAATCGGCTCTTTATCCCGCTCCCGGAACTTATGGCTCGGAATTGCTGTAAAATCCGCAAAATCAGGGTGATCGGTAACAATATATTTCGCAAGAATGGCTACGTCCATCGCTGACATGACCGTCTCCTGATTGCCAGGCGTACGGAACTTCTCTGGCATATCGGCAATATCAAGGCCGGTTGAATTCGCGAAATGAGTTGTAGTCATGCCCATCCGCTTTGCTTCATCATTCATCATTTTTACAAAGGCTTGTTCCGAACCGGCCACATATTCGGCCAACGCAACCGTGGCATCATTAGCAGAGCCAACAGCCATGGCAATATATAGTTCCTTGATCGTATGCTGGTCCCCTTCAGCCAAGAAAATCCGGGAGCCAATGGTCTTGGAGGCATTTTCCCCAACAGTAACCACGTCATCCCAGCTGAACTTGCCTTGCTTCACGAGATCAGCCACAATGTATTCTGTCATCATCTTTGTCATACTAGCCGGAGGAAAAGGCGTATCCCCCTCAATGTTAAGCAACACCTGCCCGGAGACTGGTTCCATTAGGATCGCAGATTTCACCTGCAAATCAAGGGATTCTGCGGTAGGAATCTGAACAGCCTCAGTTTGAGTCGTCGTAGACTGGGAGTTTGAGGATTCAGCTGAATTGTTTGATTGCTCGCCCTCTGCCAGCGCCAGCGCCGGAACCAGAGAGAAGCACAGCATATTCAGAAGCAGAACGGAGGCCACAGCCTTACGCAAGCGATTCCGTTTTGGTTTTGAATTTGTGTGGTGTGCGGTATTCGGTTTCAATGTTCTTAAAGCTCCTCTCTTATTCTCGTTCATTGCTTTATCTATTCTAACACAGGGCATACTGCAAAAAAAGACAAGCAGACCGATTTCCAGCCTGCTTGTCTTTGTAATGCGGACATTTTGCTATAGAGAGTAGTTAGGAGCTTCCTTCGTAATCTGCACATCATGCGGATGGCTCTCGCGAAGACCTGCACCCGTAATCCGGACAAACGCCGTATCATTGCGCAGCTCATCCAGCGTCGGCGTTCCGCAATAGCCCATGCCGGAGCGTAATCCGCCGATCAGCTGGGTAATGGTATCCGAGATCGGACCTTTGTAGGCGACGCGTCCCTCGATACCCTCCGGTACCAGCTTCTTGTCGTCATCCTGGAAGTAGCGGTCTTTGCTGCCTTGCTTCATAGCGGCAAGCGACCCCATTCCTCTATAGACCTTATATTTACGTCCTTGGTAGATTTCCGAATCGCCAGGGCTCTCTTCTGTTCCTGCAAACAGACTGCCCAGCATTACTCCATGAGCACCAGCTGCGATCGCCTTGGTGATCTCTCCGGAATACTTAATCCCACCGTCAGCAATAATCGGAATACCATATTCGCGGGCAACGGTAGCACAGTCATATACAGCTGTAATTTGGGGTACGCCAATCCCGGCAATGACGCGGGTTGTACAAATCGAGCCCGGCCCGATCCCCACCTTCACCACAGATGCTCCTGCCTCAATCAGTTCACGGGTTGCTTCACCCGTTGCTACGTTTCCTGCTACGATGGTCAGTTTCGGATACCGGTTACGCAGCTCTCTTACCGCATCAATAATATTGATGTGGTGTCCATGCGCCGAATCCACTGTAATCATATCTACACCAGCCTGGACCAGTGCTTCCGTCCGTTCAAATGTATCTTTGGAAATGCCGACAGCGGCACCTACAAGCAATCTTCCTTGCGCATCCTTGGCCGCATTCGGGAACTGAATCGCCTTCTCGATGTCTTTAATCGTAATCAGTCCCTTGAGGACGTTATGCTCGTCCACCAAAGGCAGCTTCTCAATCTTATGCTTCTGGAGAATGCCTTCGGCTTCCTGAAGGGTGGTACCCACTGGAGCAGTTACGAGGTTATCCCGCGTCATCACTTCACTAATTTTAATGCTATAGTCATGCACAAAACGCAGGTCGCGATTCGTCAAAATACCGATCAGCTTGTGCTCTTCATTTACAATCGGTACACCCGAGATCCGGAACTTGCCCATGACATCCTCAGCATCCGAGACCAGATGATCCGGGGAGAGCGAGAACGGATTTGTAATAACACCGCTCTCCGAGCGTTTAACCCGATCTACTTCCTCTGCCTGCTGCTCGATGGACATATTCTTATGGATAACACCGATGCCGCCCTCACGCGCGATTGCAATCGCCAGTGCAGCCTCTGTCACGGTATCCATCCCTGCACTGATAAGCGGAATGTTCAGCTTGACGGTATCGCTAAGTCTCGTGGACACATCCACCTCTTTTGGCAAAACTTCCGACTTCCGGGGAACGAGCAATACATCGTCAAATGTAAGTCCTTCCTTGTTAAACTTATTCTCCCACACCTTTGGTTATCCTCCTCATGTTTAATCGGGTCCGGTCTTGGTTTTCCCTTATTATAACAACGCCGAATCACGGTTATAAAAATATATTATTGCAATCTTAGCAAAGGGGATATAGGCTGTCAAGACAAAGCACGGCGTTTATTTAAAGGCCTACCTTACACATACGAATGTCCGCTGTAAACGAACAAGAACCGCTATTCCTCTTCGGAATACACGGTTCTTCCAATTTTCTCCTCAATTCTATGGCTTATGCTTGGAGCTGGCGATGACTTGATCTATAATCCCGTAGCCCTTGGCTTCTTCAGCCGTCATAAAATAATCCCGGTCCATATCCCTGGAGATCCGCTCCAGCGACTGTCCCGTATGCTCCGCCGTAATTTCATTCAATCGCTCACGGGTACGGATAATTCGGCGGGCGCTGATTTCAATGTCGCTAGCCTGCCCCTGTGTGCCGCCATGCGGCTGGTGGATCATGACCTCGCTGTTTGGAAGCGCGAATCTTTTTCCCTTGGTGCCGGCCAGCAACAGAATTGCACCGAACGACGCCGCCATCCCCGCGCAGATCGTCTGCACATCCGGCTTGATGTACTGCATTGTATCATAAATAGCAAAGCCTGCCGATGTAGAGCCTCCAGGACAGTTAATGTAGAGATGGATGTCCTTTTCCGGGTCCTCTGCCGCAAGCAGCAGCAACTGCGCCGTAATACTGTTAGCTACCTGATCATCAATCGCCGAGCCCAAAAATATAATCCGGTCCTTCAACAAGCGGGAGTATATATCGTACGATCGTTCACCATGGCCCGTCTGTTCAATCACATAAGGAATAACCATATTGCTCATTTAATCCCCTCCATATAATCTAAGCCGCTGCTGCCATCGCGTACACACTCTGTACAGATTGGCTAGATGTTGATGTTGAAGCTTTGCGCCGGTTAACAGACTGCTTCCGAGACTGGGCATAGAGCAATGGGGCCACAGCCTCTCCTTGCACCCCATCATTCATTAACATGACCATCGCAGCCGTATTTTGCTGGCGGAATGCCTCCAGATAAGCGTACGTCCTAGATGAGTCCACCTCCGCTGACGAGTAAGAGCTTTTTTCTGCACCAGCACCTGTTGTCGGCCATTCCTTCTCTTCCTGTTGTCTAGGAGCACCGTTTCGGATTCTCAGCTTCACCCTGGCCCGGTGGAGAGCCGCTTTAATCGCACCCTCAGAGGTATTCACCATTGCTGCAGCCTCTGATGCTGTATAATGAAGCACGTCTACCAGTAAAAATGCCGTTCGCTGTCCTGGCGGCAATTGCTGTACCAATGTCTCCATCGCTATCCATACGTCCAAGGGATCTGCGGCGGGGTGCCGCGCCTCCTCCAACGGTTGCTGCGTTATAGCAGGTGACTTCTTCCGGCACTGGTCGATCCAAGCATTGCGGGCCACTCGGTACAGATAGGCAAGCGTAACCTGCTCCTCTTTCAGCCCCCTGTGAAATGCCGACCATACCTTAAGCAACGTATCCTGAACCAGATCATCACCTTCCCAAGGAGAGCCTGTCAACGCATGACAGTACTGCCGTAGATTCTGATGATGCAGGTTAATTCGATCCATATAGGATTGCGATCTCTCTTGCACCGAACCATCTCTGGAAGGACTAGCTGACTGTTCCCTTGGCATATCGGCTTACCTCCTGACTGTGGTTTCCCTCTATATTTGCTTTCATTGTTTATTAACGAGAAAATTGCTCTTAAAGATACGATATGAGAAATTTTATTTTTATTCAACCGGCACAAACTTTGGAGTTTGCTGATGCAATATCGTGGGCCTACTAACGCAATATCTTCAACTTGCTAATGCAATATCTTGGACCTGCTAACGCAACATCTTCGACCTGCTAACGGACATTTTGAACCATTAGCCGAATTTTTTGCACATTTTTGGAGGGTAACGGACATTTTCGGCACTTAGGACGCTCAAACGGCTCTGATTCACGCAACTCACCTATCTAAGCAGCCAAAATGTCCGTTACATTTCTGGATTCATCCATAGTGACCTTTAAGGAGACGTAATGTCCGTTAGACCAAGCATTTCCCCTCTGAGCAAGTGTATCGATTGCGATGCTTGCATGCTGTCTGCATTGTTTCGTGCATTACTCTAGTTACAACACATCAAGAAAAAGCAAAAAGCACCACCGGGTTATCGGTAGTGCTCTTTGTGTT
>NZ_HG005145.1:33820-64549 GCF_000455265.1 Paenibacillus antibioticophila | reverse complement strand
TTTTTCTGAAGAGATTCAGGGAGATCATCGACCGGAAAAAGCCTGTTTGGTGGCGATGGCGGAGGGGTTCCACGCGTACCCATCCCGAACACGACCGTTAAGCCCTCCAGCGCCGATGGTACTTGGACCGAAGGGTCCTGGGAGAGTAGGACGCCGCCAAGCAACATAAAGAGCACTACCGATAACCCGGTGGTGCTTTTTTAATATTTTTTCACAGCTATTCTTGTCCTGCTCTCAAACAAAAACTAGAAATACGAGTGGGAAAGTGATTAGAAGGTTAAGAACTAGTAAGAAATGCTCGCTAAAAGCTGGTCAATAGAAAAGAAACTGTAAATTGGATTGTCACTATATCCCATCTTAAAAAGGATACAATAGTAATAGAATATTTTACTGCATGGAGGAGAAGAACCCAATGAACAGCAAACACAAGCGGAGAACCTTTAAAATAACTTTGAATAGTAAAATGCTGCTGCTAATGGGCGTAGCGGCAGGCTGCTTGCTGCTGAGTGAGATGCATGCCGGGGACAATCTGGTAGCGGCGCAGGGCTCAGGTCAGTCAGCCGATCCATTGATAGCAGCCCAGTCCCAATCAACCTCCGTCACGAGCAATCTGGTTGAATTGAAGGCAAATGGGAAGAAGGCAGCCCAGCAGGGCATGTTATTTGAGAACAAAACCTGGGTTCCGTTAACGTTTTTGCGCGATGAGCTTAATTTATCCTTAACCTATGAATCCGCCAGTCGCACATACATCATTACCCAAGATTATCAGAAGCTTAAAGTAACCTTGTATGAAGGCGGCGTGACCTCTTATCTGAACGGCCACTACCTGGGGACTCCCGGAGCCAAGTTGATTAAGGGAAGAATCTACGTTCCATTCCAATGGCTCAAGGATTATTTGGGCTATGAGGGGGTGTGGGACGGCAAGCTGAAGCAATTGGATATCGTCAAGTCTCAACTGAACAATCTGGAGATGAAGACGGTTAGTCATCGAGAAGATAATGCCGATGCCGTGATTACATTAAATGCTCCTTCTGTTGCTATACCTGGCAATACTTCGGCGGAAAAGGCCATCAACCGTGTCCTTGAAAAGGATAACTCCGAATTTCAAGCCTATATAGCTGAATCGTTAAAAAACCGTGAAGGAGAGTCTAATCTTGCCCCATATGAATTTAATTCTTCCTACGTGGTTACTTACAATCAGAAGGGGCTGCTCAGTCTTTTCATAGATAAATATGAATATACCGGTGGTGCCCATGGAATGACAGTACGGCAGGGATACACCTTCAACCTGGAGGATGGCAGCCTGCTTACGCTTAAGGAACTGTTCGGAGATACCTCAGACTATATGAACATCATTAACGGGGAGATCAAGGAGGGCTTTGAGTCCCATCCTGGTTATTTTGGAGGATTTAAGGGGATTGGCAGTGATTATACCGACTATTACTTGCAGATCGATAAGGTGACGTTCTTCTTCCAGGTCTATGAATATACCCCTTATGCGGCTGGTATTCCGGAGTATTCTATAGCCTATGAGAAGCTTTTGAAGAAGAATAGTCATTATCAAAACCTGCTTCCATAAGAAACGGAGAATGAATGTAACCTTTTTGTTACCGATTGATGTATGGACTAACGTTATAATGAAGACTGGCAACTTGTCATTAGGCAAAAGGGCCTATCCGTGTTCTATATCAGCTTCAACATCAAATGCAGCTATAAGCTCTCGGAATATAGATTGGGTAAGGAGGAGATCAGCATGCAGCTGAGGGGAATCAGGTATTCCTTGTGCTTCATGAGTGGAGTCCTGATGATGCTACTAATCATAACAGGCTGCACGGATTCTGAGCCTTCCTGGACAACATTTGTCGGTTCAGCTGTAGAGAAGAGCTTTCCGGTACCTAAGGAAGCCAAGCGGACCGAGACGGCGACGAACAATACGAAGGTAGACTATGTACATTATTCCATGCCTGGACTCCGTGAGGATGACCCTGTACCTGAACCCTATGTGAAGGCAATTACGGAATGGGGTTGGAAGGAGAATACTAAGGAGAGCACGGGAACAACCCTTGTATTTACAAAAGATAAATTGGTCGTTCAATTGACCATGCATAAGAATGCCTTTACCGTACTCGTTCCTAAAATGCAAGAGAAGACGATTATAAAAGGACTGGAAAGTAACCAGTAGGCATGGATAATGAACAAGGAAAGAGCCTGATTCCGCACATGAGCTGCGGAGACAGGCTCTTTTTATCTAGGCAGTGCAATTAAGGCATATAGTAGGAAGTATCCTGTGGAGTAATCTTGATCATACCGCCTTTAGGCTGTTTGCGCATTCCAATCAGGATATACAGCTTCGGCGACAGGAGCCACAGATGCCACAACACCAAGGAAATGATGAAGGCAGGAGGAGACCAGGGAATCAGGGCAGCAAAGAGGCAGATGCCGATCCAGGAAATATGTAAATGAGCCAGGCGAAAGGTACTGTAGGTCACAAATTGATCTGGCAAATACCCCAGCCAGGGAAGTCTCCAACTGAACCGCCACCGTTTACGATAAGAGTGGCTGACTATAATTAGGACGGAACGGGCAATGACAAAGTGTACCCAGAGAACGATCGGGATCGCTAAGAGAAAATAGAACAGACTGGTCCAGGAGAAAAATACCATCGTTGCCGCCAGCCAAATGAAGGGAAGCGTCAAAAAGCTGCTGATTAGCGGACGAGGCACAGTGAGTCTTTTTAATAGTCGATAATGATAAAATGTTGCGTTATTTCCTTTATCTGCAGGCATCAGCAATAGAGTCCTCCCCTGAAACAAGTGGTGTGGCATTTATTAGATAATGGTACGCTCTGATTAATATATCGGATAAAAGTAAGATTTTTTGAGATGCTTCTGTACAAACACCCATCTGGCGAGGGGCGCATATACATATATCAGAAATGAGCTATGAAAAGGTTTAAATTGATAGAATATGTGCCATACTGGTAGTAAAACAAACAAGGTGGGATGGAACATGGATGAACTTACGCCAAACACATGCATTATTTGTGGGGAGCCAAAGTCGGAAGGCATTCATATTGTATCTGAATTTATCTGTGATGCTTGCGAGGCGGAAATGGTTCATACGGATGTCCAAGAGGATAAATATCATTTTTTCGTTCATCGCATGAAAAGGATCTGGATCGGGGAAAATGCATAGTGTGGGGCAGGAATCCATATAAGTCAGCAAAAAAGATAAGAAGGATCATGAGAGGACCTGATTTTAGCGATAAGGTCCTTTTATATTGCCCGTAAGCGCACATAGGCGTTACAATGAAGCGAAGGCGTTACGATAGACAAGCCGGAAGGATCAGGATATAGATTGAATCAGCAAAATAATAGATCAGGCGGACAACAACAGATTCGGGCTCCGCTTTATGAGGCGCTTCTTGCATACAGGGAGCGCAAGGATGCCTCCTTTCACGTGCCTGGGCATAAGGATGGGGAGGCTGTACGGCAGAGCGAGGGCAGCTACGCAAGCGCTGCCGGTTATCCGTTGGCCCGGATGATGGAGCTGGACGTGACGGAGATTACCGGCACGGATGATCTGCATCATCCGGAGGGCGCCATCCTGGAGGCGCAACGCTTGGCCGCGGCGGTGTTCGGCGCTAAGGAGACGTTTTTTCTGGTTGGCGGCAGCACGGCCGGCAACCTGGCAATGATCCTGAGCGTGTGCAGCGCTCCAGGCGATGTGCTGCTCGTGCAGCGCAATGTGCACAAATCCGTGATTCACGGATTGATGCTGGCTGGAGCACGAGCCGTGTTCCTTGCGCCGCGACTGGACCCCGCGAGCGGCCTGGCGACCATCCCGTCCGAGGCGACGGTGCGTGAGGCCCTGGCCCGGTATCCCGGGGCCAAGGGGCTCCTCGTGACGCACCCGAACTATTACGGGATGGGAGCCAGCCTGGCGCCGCTGGCGAAGCTCTGCGCGGCGAGCGGCGTGCCGCTGCTCGTGGACGAGGCGCATGGCGCCCACTACGGGCTGCACCCGGCGCTGCCGGCGAGTGCCCTGGCGCAGGGCGCCAGCGCGGTCGTGCAGTCCACGCACAAGATGCTCGGCGCCCTGACCATGGGCGCCATGCTGCATGTGCAGGGCGGCCTGCTCGACCGCACGCTGCTGAGGCAGCGGCTGGCGATGGTGCAGAGCTCGAGCCCATCGTACCCGATTATGGCCTCGCTCGATCTGTGCCGCTGTCAGCTTGCCTCCAGCGGCCCAGCTTACTTCGAGTCCGCGCTGGCAACCGCGGACAAGCTGCGTTGCGGCATCTGGGAGTTGTCCCGTTTTGGGCTGCTTGCACCTGAACCGGGCGCAAGCGGAGCAGATGCCGCATATGCTATACAAGATCCCTTCAAGGTGGTGATCTATGATGCCGCAGGGATCTGGAGCGGGTACCAGCTCCAGACCCTGCTGGAAGCAGCCGGCTGCGTGCCGGAGATGAGCGATGAGCGCTATGTTGTGCTGGCGCTCGGCCCAGGATCGCGCCTTCAGGATGCCGATCGGTTGCTGAAGGCCTTGGAGGAGCTGTCGAAAGATGATGTTTCCACGTGGAACATCGCGAACAAAGAGGTTCAGGCCTCCCTGAAACAAGCCGATATAGGAATTAAGCCTGGGGCAGAGCTTGAACCGGTATCTTCCCCGGTCCGCTTTAGCCTTCGTCCGATCGCAGCCGGGAATATAGAATCCGTTCCCTTGTCTGATTGCGCGGGAAGGCTGGCGGCTGAGATGGTCGTGCCTTATCCGCCTGGAATTCCGATTCTGTATCCCGGTGAGCGGATCAGTGAGCAACGGAGCCTGCAGCTCCATCAGCTTAGGGATTCTCAAGCAAAATGCCAAGGCGTAAAAGACGTCACCCTATCTACCATTCAAGTCATTATTAAGGATATAGAAGAAAGTAGGGAATTCCTCGTTGAACGTTCATGAACAGGTACAAGAAGAAGGAGTAAACCGCCGAAAAGGACTCTTCATTACGCTGGAGGGAGGCGAGGGAGCAGGTAAAACATCGTTGATGGAAGAAGCGGCTCGTGTACTTGAGGCTCGCGGCATCCAGTATATGACGACCAGAGAGCCCGGGGGAATCCGAATTGCTGAGAGTATTCGCGAGATCATCCTGAATCCCAGCCATACGGAGATGGATGCCAGAACCGAGGCGCTGCTCTATGCGGCAGCCCGGAGGCAGCACCTGGCAGAGAAGGTGGAGCCGATGCTCGCCCAAGGAATTACGGTATTAAGCGATCGCTTCGTCGACAGCAGTCTCGTCTATCAGGGCTATGCCCGCGGATTAGGAATTGAGGAAGTGCTCTCTATCAATATGTTCGCTACCGCCGGCAGATTTCCGGATCTGACCTTTTATCTCGACATTGAGCCTGAGCAAGGGCTTGCCCGTATCGCGGCAGGACAGGGACGGGAAGTGAACAGGCTTGACCTGGAGGGCCTTTCGTTCCATCATAAAGTTAGGGAAGGCTATCGGATCGTGTCCGGTATGTTCCCGAGCCGAATTCATGAGATTGATGCATCCGGCCCCTTCGAGGAGGTCGCTGCGGCATTAACTGCCAGACTGGATGCGGCATTAAAGGATTTTGGCGTATGATTGTCAAATAAGTAAAAGTGGTTAAATAGTGTTATCAAACCGAGGAGGGAATGCAAATGAAACTGATCATCGCTATCGTTCAGGATAAGGACAGCAACCGTCTGTCCGGCGCATTGGTGAAGGAAAATTATCGTGCCACCAAGCTGGCCAGTACCGGGGGATTCCTTCGGGCCGGAAATACCACATTTATGATCGGTGTAGAGGACCATCAGGTGGAAGGCGTCATGAGCGTCATCCGCAACAGCTGTAAGGTTCGCGAGCAACTGGTAACTCCGGTAACACCGATGAGTGGAACGACAGATTCCTATTTGCCGCTTCCGGTCGAGGTGCAAGTTGGAGGAGCAACCGTGTTTGTAATGCCGGTTGACCGTTTTGAACATTTTTAAAGGATACTCAAGAAGTCCCTTTTTGATCACCAAGTATTCCAAAAAATAGAGACTTTAAAGCTATCAATTATTCTGCAGACAGGCGGTGAATAGAGCACATGAAAATTGATCCGGGTTACAGGCCGCTAAAGAGCAGCCTTAGCGGTAGTGATAACGCAGCAAGGCCAATTCAGGCGAAGAGCTTCTCTGATGTGATGCAGCAGCATGGGGAGCAGTCATCGAAGGAAGAGCTTGCACGCAAATTCAAGGAGATCCAGCTTCAGGGAGACCGGCTTGCACGTTCCATGACAGTTAGGGAGCTTAAGGCTTACCGGACAATGGTCAAGCGATTTCTGGAGGATACGGTTCGGCGCGGGGTGGGCATCAAGGAATCCCGGGGCTGGGATCGCAGAGGCCGGGGCAAGCGATATAAGCTGCTGGATGAAGTCGATGCTGCTCTGCTCGCGATGGCGGATGAATTGTTGGAGACGGAGCAAGGGAAGATTGAGCTTCTGCAAAAAATCGGTGAAATCCGTGGGATGCTGATCAATATTTGTTACTAGGAAGGTAAAATACGATTATGTCTTTCAAGGAAATCATCGGACAAGAGACTGCTAAGCAAATGCTGCAGAACGGTCTTCGGCAGCATAAAATATCTCATGCATATATATTTAACGGGCCGCCGGGGAGCGGACAGAAGGAAATGGCGATGGCCTTCATACAGGCGTTGTACTGTACAGAAGGAGAGGAGGAGGCGTGCGGCGAATGTCTGGAATGCCGCAAGGTGCTTCACGGTAATCATCCCGATCTCCATCAGGTCTATCCCGACGGCTCGACCATTAAAATAGATCAGATTCGCGATTTGCAGCGGATTTTCTCCTATCGGTCGGAGCAAGGCAATCCGAAAGCCTATATCATTGACCAGGCGGAGAAAATGACGGTGCAGGCGGCGAACAGCCTGCTGAAGTTTCTGGAGGAGCCTCCGTCACCTGCGGTGGCGATTTTATTAACGGACAATGGACGGGCTCTTCTGCCGACCATTCAATCAAGGGCTCAATGGGTGCCATTCCTGCCTTTAGAGCCTGAACGGATGCTGCAAATATTGGTAAGCGAGGGTTATCCCGGTGCTTTGGCCCGATGCGCGGTTCAGGTCGCGTCAGGACTGGCAGCATGCCGGGATTTGTTGCAACAGAATTGGTTTGCAGAAATTAGAAACGTAGTGTTACAATTAGGGAAGGAAACCGCAGGCCGTGGCGGTTCTCCACTTGTATCAGCGCAGCAATCTATATTCAAGGCAGGTCTTGGTGAACACCTGGATATGCTGCTGGATCTTTTTCATGTATGGTTCAAGGACATGCTCCATGCACTCTATCATAGACATGACCATATTGTTTTCATAGATGAGCTGGATTTTATTATGAAGCAGGCTTCCACGCGCAGTGCGGACTACTGGATTCAGGGGATGGCGCTTGCGGCGGAGAGCAAGAAGAAGCTTCGTCAGAATATGAACGGCCAGCTCTGTCTTGAGCAGTTCTTGATCGCGATTGGCGCCTAAGGAACTGCCTATCTTGCTGCCCGGCTTCGTTTATGGTTGCGGGTCAGCGGTTTTAAACTTTCTCCCGTGAAAAACGTGAGGTTTTGCAGAACGTCCGCCAGATTTTTATAAAGTGGGTTTTCAGGATACAAGGGGGTTAGTTTTTGTACACTGTAATAGGCGTCCGCTTTAAAAAAGCGGGCAAAATATATTACTTCGATCCTCTCGAGCTCCCTGTGGAGAAGGACCAGAGCGTCATCGTTGAGACGGCGCGGGGGATCGAGTACGGGAAGGTAGTCGTCGGGAAGAAGAAGGTGGGCGAGCAGGATGTCGTCCTTCCGCTGAAGAAGGTTATCCGGATTGCCGACGATTCCGATGCACGTGTTGTGGAGGATAACAGGCTTGCGGCAAAAAATGCATTTGCCACATGTTTAAATAAAATTAAAGACCATGATCTGAAGATGAAGCTGGTGGATGTAGAATTTACGTTTGACCGTAACAAGATCATATTCTACTTCACGGCGGAAGGACGAGTTGATTTTCGTGAACTGGTCAAGGATCTGGCAAGCATTTTCCGAACAAGGATTGAACTCCGTCAGATTGGAGTCAGAGATGAAGCCAAGATGCTCGGGGGAATCGGCCCTTGCGGACGTGTGCTCTGTTGTTCTTCCTGGCTTGGCGATTTTGAGCCGGTATCAATCAAAATGGCTAAGGACCAGAGCCTGTCACTGAACCCGACCAAGATTTCCGGGCTGTGCGGGCGGCTGATGTGCTGTCTGAAGTTCGAGCATGATAACTATGAGAGCGTGAAGGAAGAGCTTCCATCTGTAGGCAAGATTGTTATTAGCTCTTTAGGTGAAGGCAAAGTGGTTGGTCTTAACGCGGGAGCACGCACGGTTCATGTGCAGCTGTTTGACGCAGGCAAGGTCAAGGAGCTTCCGTTAGACGATGTAGTTGTGAAATAGCATCTAATTCATATTCAAGAAAGACTTTAGAGAATGACTCTGGGGTGGGAACTTGGAGAATAAGGATATATTTAAACATGTGCAGGCGCTGGAGACACAAGTGGGGAAATTTCACGGCGATTTGGGCGCACTGATGCTGGAAGTCAAGAGGCTGGTAGAAGAGAACCAGCAGCTTCGTCTGGAGAATGAGAAGATGCGTAAGATTATGATGGGAGAGGCTAAAGAGGCTGCCCCTGCTTCCACATCTTCATCTCGATCCGCTGCCCCCTCTACAGGAGGCAAAGAAGCAGTAGATGTTGTTGGAGAGGGCTATGACAATCTGGCGCGTCTCTATCATGAAGGTTTCCACATATGCAACGTATATTATGGTCATTTACGCACTGAGGGCGATTGCCTGTTCTGCTTGTCATTTTTGAATAAATAACGAACCGTAGGGGCCCCTACGGTTTTTTTTAGATTTTTTTTCAGACATGTGCCGGAGAGACCGGCAGCGATAGAGGAGAGCATTCAAGTTGAAGAATCAAGTAACGATCTATGATTATGAGCGGGTTGATGACCTGCTGACCCAGCAGCTCCGTATTATTCAAAGCGAAGAGGTGTTCAGCTTCTCGATGGATGCGGTGCTTCTGGCCAGATTTGCTTCTATTCCAAGCAAAGGGAAGATCCTCGATCTCTGTACAGGGAACGGGGTTATACCGCTGCTGCTATCCACCAGAACCAAGGCAAGCATTGAAGGGATTGAGATTCAGCCCCGGCTTGCGGAGATGGCGAGAAGAAGTGTGGAGATGAATGGATTGACAGGACAAATAGCGATTCGGGAAGGAGACCTGCGGGAGTTATATAAAGAGGCGGGACATGGGAGTTATGATGCAATTACGGTTAATCCTCCTTATATGCCTGTGTATTCCGGAGAATCAAAGCTGAATCCTCATCAGGCGATGGCCAGACATGAGATTCACTGTAATCTTGAGGATGTGGCCAGAGCTGCGATGCGGCTGGCAAGGCCGGGTGCAAAGGTGTCGATGGTGCACAGGCCCCAGCGGTTGGGAGAGATTATATCTTTATTTCGGCAATACCGTCTGGAGCCTAAATTAATCCGGTTTGTCCATCCGAGGGCGGACGCAGAAGCCAATATGGTGTTGATTGAAGCACTGCGGGATGGAAAGCCGGATGTCCGCATCCTGCCGCCATTAATTGTTTATAATGAAGATGGACAATACAGTCCGGAGATTATGCAGATTTATTATGGATCAGAGAGGGAAGAGCATGACCATTCAAATTCAGAAGAGCTTTGAATCAAACCAGAAGACGGGAAGTCTCTACCTGGTCGGAACCCCGATCGGCAACTTGGAGGATATGACTTACCGGGCGGTGCGCACGCTTAGCGAGGCGGATATTATTGCTGCGGAGGACACGAGACAGACGCGGAAGCTGCTAACGCATTTCGAGATTTCTCCGTCCAAATTGTTCAGTTATCATGAGCATAACAAGGCAGCCAGCGGCCCCGAATTAATTCGCTATATAATAGAAGGAAAAAATTTAGCGCTGGTCAGCGATGCTGGATTACCGGCGATTTCCGACCCCGGCAGCGACCTGGTTCGACTGGCTGTGGAGCAGGGGATTCCTGTGATACCCATCCCTGGAGCAAACGCGGCCCTCTCGGCGCTGATCGTCTCAGGGCTGCCTACGGAACGCTTTCAATTTCTCGGGTTTTTGCCCCGTGAATCCAAAGAGCGTAATAGCTTGCTGGAATTGCTGCAGGATGAACAGAGCACCTTACTATTCTATGAATCTCCCCATCGTGTGATAAAGACCTTGACGGCTATGCAGCAAGCATGGGGGAATCGGCAAGTTGTGCTAGCCCGGGAACTGACGAAACGGCATGAAGAAATGGTTCGGGGGACAATCCGTGAATGCCAATCCTGGTTGGAGGAGCACCCGCCGCTGGGCGAATATTGCATCGTTGTATCCGGTGAGGAGCAGAGCAAAGTGAAGGAGCGTCAGGATGCCTGGTGGCAAGCATTATCGGTAGAAGAGCACGTAGCTTATTATGAGACCGAGGAGCCGTGTTCTCGAAAAGAGGCCATGAAAAAAGCCGCGGGGGATCGGGGAATATCCAAAAGAGATATCTACAAGCATTTGCTGGAGGACGGGAAAGAAGAGGAGTAACGGTAATTGCGGAATTAGACAAAAAAGGGGCCTTCACAGGCTGGGTTCAAGCCTGGAAGGCGCCAAGGAGATATGAAAAAGGTTAGAATTAACAAATTTTTATAAACCTATTATATACTATAAATCTTAATTTGTCACAGGGGTAGGAAGCTGAGTAATGCATTCGTGGCAAACAATTTTGCCTTTGAAGTAAGTTACGTTCTCTGCATTACCACAGAAAATGCAAGCAGGCTCATATTTTTTCAACATGATCCGTTCGCCGTCCACATAAATCTCAAGCGCATCTTTCTCGCCAATACCGAGTGTGCGGCGCAGCTCGATTGGAATAACTACCCGTCCCAGTTCGTCTACTTTTCTTACAATACCCGTTGATTTCATCATAACCTATGAAGGCCCCTCTCGCTATAGTATAAAAGCGTCATGATTCGACAAACTTCTATGTTTTATGATATTTATGATACCAACCATTGCCAAATCAGTCAACCTATTTATGGCAGAGTTCATCATTATTTCTAAATATTTTTTGTAGCTAAGCGCTGTTTACCCGATTTTACTATAAAAAAACGATACGATCTTATTCGACATTATGGAAGAATATATAACGACATAATTCGACACCACCTGACATTAACTACCTTTTTAAGCCATTATCCGTAAATTTTGAAGAATCTTTTTGTAAAGGAGATGTTGAGATGGAAAAGCAACTGAAGGAAGAAAAAGTGTTCAAGGACCCGGTACATAATTATATTCATGTGCAGGATGAAATTATCTGGTCACTTATTAATACACATGAATTTCAAAGGCTTAGACGGATCCGCCAGCTGGGCACTTCATATTTGACTTTTCATGGCGCAGAGCATAGCCGGTTCTCCCATTCGCTGGGCGTCTATGAGATTACGCGGAGAATCATCTCCCAATTTGAACGTGCCAAATATCCGGATTGGCCGGAGGAGGAGCGGATGGTGGCCCTGTGTGCGGCCCTGCTTCATGATTTGGGGCATGGACCGTTCTCTCATTCCATAGAACATGCCTTCCAAATGAATCATGAGGATTGGACGTGCAAGATTGTGCTTGGCGATACGGAGGTTGCAGCTGTACTGAGCAGATTAGGCGAGGATTTCCCCGGGAAGGTAGCTTCCGTCATTCGGAAAACCTATGAAAAGGCGATCGTGGTCAACTTGGTATCGAGTCCGTTAGATGCCGATCGTATGGACTATTTGCTGAGAGATGCTTATTTTACAGGTGTCGAGTACGGAACTATCGATATGGACCGGATTCTGCGGATGCTGCGTCCATATCAGGGGCGAATTGTCGTGAAGGAATCAGGAATGCACGCCGTGGAAGACTATCTTATGTCCAGATATCAGATGTACTGGCAGGTTTATTTTCATCCGGTGACCCGGAGCTCGGAGATCATTTTGCGGCAAATTTTCCGAAGAGCCAAGGAATTATTCGATGCGGGGCATTCGTTCCGGTTTTTGCCTGATCCGCTTCCGGGCTTGTTCCAGCGGGAATTGACCGTTCAGGAATATCTGCTGCTGGACGAAGCGCTGGTACAAACCGCCTTTATGCAGTGGCGTCTAGAGTCAGATGATTTGCTTGGCCAACTATGCAGCCGGTTCTTGGATAGAAAACTGTATAAATATGTAGAGGTTGAATCTCTGGATATGGAGACCATTGACGATATTCGCCATGCATTTGAAGCAGCAGGACTCCATCCGGATTACGATCTGGAAATTGATTTTCCGACCGATCTGCCTTATGATGTGTTTCGTCCTGACAATGAGTCCACGGAGAAGCAAATCCTGCTCCTGGACAAGCATGAACGGCTTGTGGAAATATCCGAAGTATCGGACATCGTCCGCTCGATCAGCGGCTTGCACCGGGGAAAATACCATTTGTACTTTCCTTACGAAAAAGTAAAGGCTGTCCTAGACCAGCTTCCGGAATCTATAGCATCAATATTTATACAGAAATGATAAATAGAATTTATGACTTGCACGCTATCACTTTAGGAGGTTAACCGCAATGGAGTTATTTGACACCCATACCCATATGGATTCGAAGAATTTTGACGAAGACCGTGCAGAAACTATCGAACGTGCTCGAGAGCAGGGCGTTACGCGGATGATCAATATTGGATTTAACCGGGAGACGATTCCCACCACGATGAAATTGGCCGAAGAATATGAGTTCATCTACGCCGCCGTCGGCTGGCACCCGCAGGATGCCATCACCATGAAGGAGGAGGACCTGGATTGGATTGCCGAGCTGTGTAAGCATGAGAAGGTCGTTGCGATCGGTGAGATCGGTCTGGACTACTATTGGGATACCTCGCCGAAGGAGGTACAGCATGAAGTGTTCCGTAAGCAGATTCGCCTTGCCCGGCAATTGGGCATGCCCATTTCGATCCATAATCGGGATGCCCATGAGGATGTAGTTCGAATTCTTCGGGAAGAGAAGGCAAGCGAGATTGGCGGTGTGATGCACTCCTTTTCGGGAAGCTGGGAAATTGCCAAGATGTGCCTGGATATGAACTTTCATTTGTCGTTTGGGGGACCGATTACCTTCAAAAATGCAAAGCAGCCGAAAGAGGTCCTGATGAAGACACCTTTAGACCGTTTACTTATCGAGACGGATTCCCCTTATTTAACACCTCATCCATTTAGAGGGAAAAGAAATGAGTCCGGATATGTGCGTCTGGTGGCTGAAGCTGCAGCTGAGCTTCTAGGGAAAGAACTGGAAGAAATTGCGAGAATTACGACCCAAAATGCACTGGAACGATTTGGAATACGATGAAAACAGGAGAAAAAGCAATGAAAAACAGAGGTATACGGAAAGATGAATGCATTTTAATCATCTGAGGGGAGATTATTACATTTTTTTAACCATATTTTAAAATAAACGTTCTTGATCCGTCCTTTACAATCTGCATCGAAACAAGTTAGAATCTTTTCAGTAATCGATTTGGCACCCTCCATGTGTAGATGGATAGGGTCCGGATTACAGTGTTCCATGAACCAGTCTCGCTGAATCTCCGAATGGAGAGCGGGGGAACCAAATACATCATCCGGAATCAACACAGATGACAGAAAGTGTGCCGGAATGATCTGTAATTGATTTCTTTACTCGGGTCTATGGGGTGAATTCGAGGTCATTGCGCCATGAGCGAATGAACTGAGAAGGGGCGGCACTCTCGCGTCCTAACCCGACAGCTAACCCCGTAAGCGTACGTTGAGAGGGCAAACTCGTGCATCCTATTACACCAAGACAAACTCGGAAGCCACGAAAGAGAGCCTCTTACTCTCTCCTTTAGGCTTCTTTTTTGTTTTGAATAATTGTAATAGGGTCATCATACTGTGATATACAGGAGGTGACTATGTCCGGGAAGACTGGGACAGGATGCGGATTGCAGCTTCAAATCAAGCAGTCCGTAAAAATGATTAGTAGTCACGTCAAATGCAGTACGAATCGATCTAACGGCGGGACTATGTAAGGAGGACGGAAGAAATGGGTTTGTTCCGGAATGAGGAGTCCCATGAATCACGCTCATCCAGCATGTCTTACGCATTGCGGTGGCAACAAGAACACTTACGTCAAGTGGCTGTCGTTGGGGCAGTAGCCGTCGCACTCATCATCGTTACCCTAATCTGGTATTTCACTCAAAATAGCAAGCAGGTTCACTTGGTTGTTGATGGGCAAAGTCAAAGCATTGAAACCCGTCATTCGCTGGTCAATCAGGTACTGGAGGAGCAGTCCATCGCATTGAATCCCGAGGATTCGATCTCGGTGGCCTTGAATAGCCCCATCGAAGACGGAGACAAGATCGTGATCGTACGAGCCGTTCCTGTCAAAGTGAATGTCGATGGAGCGACGAAGCTGCACTTTACTACACAAAAAAGTGTGCAAAAGGCAATCGCCGAGCTTGGCATTACCGTCGATAAGGACGATAAGGTGACCCCGGCTCTGGACAGCAAGGTTGAAGCCAACCAAGAAATTCAAATTGTACGCGTAACAAAGCATACCGTGCAGACAAAGGACGTCATCCCTTTCACCGTCGTAAAGACCTCGGATGATACGTTGCTTAAAGGCAACACCAAAGTGACCTCTGAGGGCAGTGAAGGCGTGATTGTCCATAATTACGAAAAAGTCTTTGAAGACGGAGTTCTCGTGTCCAAAACCTGGCTGGGGAAAGTAGTGGAAAAAGAAGCTGCTCCGAAGGTCATTGCTGTTGGTACGAAGAAGCCCGCAGTTGTTGCAGCCGCGACCATTACCCGTAAAGACAATTCGGTGAATATCAGCGGAGTGGCAACCAAGGGCGGCGTCTCTTTTGAATATAAAAAAGTGCTTAAAAACGTAACTCTGACCGCATATTCCTCGGAAGAAGACGGAATCGGAACGCGCACAGCTTCCGGTACGCGGGTTACCGAAGGCAGAACGATTGCGGTGGATAAATCGGTCGTTCCGCTTGGCTGGTGGGTGTACATCGAAGGGATTGGATTCCGCAAGGCGGAGGATACCGGAGGTGCCATCAAGGGGAATAAGATGGATGTATACTATGATTCTCTGAAGGCGGCACAGAACTTTGGCCGCAAGAAGGGGCGTACCGTCTATGTGATCGGCCCGACGAAGCCGGAGCTGAACTAGCGCGGTCCCTCGTTTACTTTGCACAGGGAATGGGATACTATTAGGGTGAGTGAATAAGACACGGATAAGAAGAGGAGTATTCCTCTTCTTTTTGTTGTTAAGACTTTAGATGATTTGACGGAAAGGAAATGGACCAGGATGATCAAGGAGGTCATTGTCGTCGAGGGGAGAGACGATACGGTTGCCATCAAGCGGGCTGTTGAGGCGGATACGATTGAGACCGGCGGATCGGCGATCAACGAGATGACATTGAGAAAAATAGCTCTGGCGATGGAGCGCCGAGGAGTTATTATTTTTACCGATCCGGACCATGCAGGGGAGCGTATACGCAAAATCGTCGCCCGCCGGGTGCCCGGATGCAAGCATGCCTTTCTGACAGAGGCGGACGCAACGAAGCGGGGCGATATCGGCGTGGAGAACGCCTCTCCGGAGGCGATTCGCCATGCCTTGGCTCATGTCCGGACCGAGATGGCTCCCGGAGCGGAGGCCGTGGATGAAGAGTCCGGGATTACCTGGAGTGATCTGATTGAAGCGGGGCTGATCGTACACCCCGAGGCGGCGGCCCGCCGCCGCTATGTCGGGGAGATGCTGGGAATCGGCTATTGCAACGGCAAGCAGCTCTTTAAGCGGCTCTCCGTATTTCGAATTAGCCGGGAGGAATTTGCCGCTGCCTTGAACAATTTGGAGAAGGAATGGGGAGACCGCCTGTGACAAATAGAGAGGACGTATCAACGCCGCGACGGACGAAGGAGATCATCCAGCGGCATGGATTTCAATTCAAGAAGAGCCTGGGTCAGAACTTCTTGATTGATCAGAATATACTCGCCAAAATTGTTGATGCTGCGGGTCTGGACGAGACCAAGGGCGCGCTTGAGATCGGTCCGGGGATTGGGGCTTTGACGGAGAAGCTTGCCCAGGCTGCAGGCAAGGTAACTGCTGTAGAGATCGACCAGCGCTTGCTGCCGATTCTGGAAGAGGTTATGGAGCCCTACGGGCATGTCACGGTGATCCATGGCGATGTGCTTAAGCTGGATCTGCAGCAGCTGTTCGCCGAGCAGTTCGGTGATTGCCAGTCGGTCAGCGTTGTGGCTAACCTTCCGTATTATGTGACTACACCGATCATGATGAATCTGCTTGAGGCGGGACTGCCCCTGGAGAATATCGTAGTTATGATCCAAAAGGAGGTTGCCGAGCGCATGGCCGCATCGCCGGGCGGCAAGGATTACGGCAGCCTGAGCATTGCCGTACAGTATTATAGCGAGCCGCAACTCGTCTGTACGGTGCCGCCTAGTGTGTTTATCCCGCAGCCGAATGTTGAATCGGCTGTAATTCGCCTGAAGGTGCGTCAGACGCCTCCGGTGCAAGTGAAGGATGAGGCCTTCTTTTTCGAGGTGGTACAGGCCTCGTTCACGCAGCGGAGAAAGACGATTGCGAACAATCTGAAGAGCCGCTTCTTCTCCGGCGAAGGGCGGGAGCGCCTTGAGGCCTTATTGGCTGAGGCCGGGGTCGAGCCGTCCCGACGCGCAGAGACGCTCAGTCTGCAGGAGTTCGCCGTGCTCAGTGACGTCCTGTATGCTGCGGGACTAACCGTTTAATCATTTCATGTAACCAATCACCTCATTTGCCCATACGATGGGAAAGAGGTGATTGATTTGACGAGTATGGGAGACTTGGTCGTCCGCAAATCCTATGGTGGAGATATCACTTTCCGGATAGAAAAGATCGTGCGGGAGCAGGCCATTATCAAAGGGACGGAATTTCGGCTTTTGGCGGATGCGCCGCTGAGCGATTTGACCCGAGTACATCAAGCCGCAGCAGGGGAAGAGAAAGCCAGGATCAAGGCGACGGAATCCCTGGAGCGGCTGCATCAGAACCGGAAGCAGCTAGCCGAGCGGAATCAATCCGAAGTGAGCCGGGAATGGTACGTGAGCGGAGAGCCCTCTTACTTCGAGGTTCCGGGTACGGTTCTGCATCTGGACGGTGATGAGCGCTATTTGAAAAAAAGCATGAGCCTGTATGAGAAGCTCCATGTACCGGCCCACGGATATTATATCAACGAATCCGGCATGGCCAATGCCCTGTATCGTCTGCTGCCAAGCATCCAGCCGGATATTGTGGTGCTTACCGGGCATGATGGAGTGTTAAAGAATCGGCCAACAGCAGATTTATATAGCTTATCCAGCTATAAGAATTCCAAGCACTTTGTGGAGGCCATTCAGACAGCCAGACAATACGAGCGGAACTTCGATGCCTTAACCATCGTCGCAGGAGCTTGTCAGTCGCATTTTGAGGCGTTGCTCCAGGCTGGAGCCAATTTCGCGTCCTCTCCTTCCCGCGTGCTGATCCACGCGCTGGATCCGGTCTACATCGCTGCAAAGGCGTCCTTAACCTCGATTCGGGACACGATTCATATTACGGATGTCTTGAACCATACGGTCAGCGGAACGCAAGGAGTCGGAGGCATCGAGACGCGAGGGTGCTATCGGATCGGCCTGCCCAAATTGAAGGATTTATCGGGGCTAAAGGTCATTCCGTCGATGTAATTTCACAAATTTATAGCTTAACCCTGCATACAGAAAAAAAACCGTTGACAACCGTTTTTTCATGCTGATATAATTATTTATTTTGATTTGACAAAACCCCCACCTTTCTTGTATAATGGACAAAGAAGGAAGGTGGTCACAGGCAATGGCTAAAAATGCGCTGTCAGAAATAAAACATAGTCTTGACGCTCACGTGGGACAGAAGATTATGCTGCGTGCAAACGGTGGTCGCCGTAAGACCGTAGAACGCACCGGAGTGCTGGAGGAGACCTATCCTTCGGTCTTCATCGTTAAGCTGGATGAAGAGCAGCAATCAACCAAGCGTGTATCCTATAGTTACGCCGATATCCTTACCGAATCCGTTGAAGTCATGATCGGTGACAGTGACAATGGGATGAGGCTATCGTATTCGAAACCTTAAACATCTTGTTGGATGACAAAACCGGCTCAGTGAAAATTTCACTTGAGCCGGTTTTTTATTTTCGTGTTGTTCATTTATCGCGGACATCATTGTATTTTGATCCGGAGCATGGAAGATTTCACTTGGCATGAATCCGGAGAGTGGGAGCACACTACAGATGTGTTCCCTGATTCCTATAACCAAGGAGGAGTGTACATGTCGCGCAGAAGACGCAGTACCATGTCTGAGGCTCTGAAGGTAGAGTTGGCGAAGGATCTTGGGTTCTACGACACGGTCCAGCAGGAAGGCTGGGGCGGGATACGGGCAAAGGATGCCGGCAATATGGTCAAGCGGGCTATAGAGCTGGCGGAGCGTGCCGCATCCAAGCAGCAATAGAACAATCCGGCGGGCTTCCAGATGAGGGGCCTGCCCTCGTGTTTTTGTCTGCTATTCACCACCTCTGCACGCTGGCATTTTGGTTGAGAGAAAGAGAATGTCTTCTGTGCATAGACTTAGCGCGCACTTTTTTTTATAATAAGCTAAGTCTGACACGGTGAAGGAAGGGGCGGGCGGAATGAAAATATACGAAAAGGCGCCAGCTAAAATCAATTTAATGCTGGACGTTTTACATAAACGCCCGGACGGCTACCATGAGGTTGAGATGATCATGTCCATGGTTGATTTGTCCGATCGTCTGGAACTGAGTGCTCTCCCCGGAGATACAATCATTATCTCTAGCCAGGCTGGCTATATCCCACTGGATGAGAAGAACTTGGCTTTTCAGGCAGCCAGATTACTTAAGGATCGTTACGATGTCAGAAGCGGCGTTCATATTCATCTGGATAAGAAAATCCCTGTTGCCGCAGGCTTGGCAGGCGGAAGCAGTGATGCCGCCGCAGCTCTTCGCGGACTGAACCGGTTATGGAACCTCGGGATCTCGCAGGAAGAGCTGAAAAAGCTAGGCGAAGAGCTAGGCTCGGACGTGCCCTTCTGCATAACCGGAGGAACTGCCCTTGCTACCGGCAGAGGAGAGAAGCTTACCCCCTTGAGCGCGCCCCCGCAATGCTGGGTCATCCTGGCGAAGCTGCCGATCAATGTATCGACGGCGGATGTGTACGGACGGCTGAGAGCCGATGAGCTTGTCTCGCATCCCTCGGCAGCACGGATGAGAGCGGCGATTGAGCAGGGTTCTTTTGACGGAGTGTGCAGAGAGCTTGGAAATGTGCTAGAGGACGTGACATTGGAGCTGTATCCGGATGTCGCTCATTTAAAGAACACGATGATCCGGCTCGGGGCCGATGGCGTTCTGATGTCCGGAAGCGGTCCGACCGTATTCGGGCTGGTATCGAAGGAATCGAAGGTTCCGAGAATCTATAATGGCCTTCGCGGCTTCTGCAAAGAGGTATACGCGGTTCGCTTATTGACATAAAGCTTGGAAACGACAGGAAAAAACTTGAAAGAAAACGTACAAAAATGTTATATTACAATATAATATTCGGATTTAGCGAGGGATTCTTCGTGAAAAAATTTAAGAGAAGCGCACGGTTGGTGGAAATGACCCAGTATTTATTGGCACGACCGCATCAACTCATCCCGCTAACCACCTTTGCCCAGCGCTATGGCGCGGCTAAGTCTTCAATCAGCGAGGATCTCGGGATCATAAAGGAAGTATTCGAAGAGGAAGGCACCGGCGAGCTGCAGACGCTGGCCGGGGCTGCGGGAGGCGTAAGATATATCCCGAAGATGGGCAAGGAGCAGGCGCTTGATTTTGTGAATCGTCTGTGTGTGAAGTTGTCGGAGCCGGAGCGGATTCTGCCTGGCGGTTATTTGTATATGTCTGATTTGCTAGGCTTGCCGGGCTTTATGCAGGAGGCGGGGAAGTTGTTTGCCACTGCATTTGCAGGCAAGGACATTGATTGCGTCATGACCGTGGAGACGAAGGGGATCCCGCTGGCTTATGCTACAGGGGCGGAGCTGAACCTGCCCGTCGTACTGGTGCGCCGTGACCATCAGGTGACGGAAGGCTCGGCCGTAAGCATTAACTATGTATCCGGTTCTCATAAGAGTCTGCATACGATGACTTTGTCCCGGAGAGCTCTGAAGGAGAAGTCAAAGGTATTAATCGTTGATGACTTCATGAAGGCTGGGGGCACGATCCAGGGAATGGTAGATCTGTTAGCGGAGTTCAACGCTACTGTTGCCGGAGTCGGCGTTCTGGTAGAATCGGGGGAAGTTGAATCCGGGCAGCGGCTGCTGCAGGATTATATCTCGCTGGCTACACTGACCGCAGTAGATGCGAAGGAAAAGGAAATTTCGGTAGCGCCGGGGAATTATTTTTCCTAGAAAAATAGGGAGCTCAATGTCGATTCTCTGTAAAACGACTGGAAATTAAGACGAAACGTGTCGAAAAGCTCTTTTTTTCAAAAAAAACCTTGAAATCAGGCTATTTTGTTCGCAAAAAAAAAGGATTTCCGTTTGCTATGTGGAATATTACACCAAGTCTCTGATGGAAAAAGGTGGTGAACACATATGCAAATTACGGATGTAAGACTCCGCCGAGTCAGCTCTGAAGGCAGGATGAAAGCGATCGCATCCATTACCATCGATAACGAGTTTGTTGTTCATGACATTCGTGTAATTGATGGAAATAATGGGATGTTCGTGGCTATGCCAAGCAAGCGTACTCCAGACGGGGAATTCCGGGACATTGCGCATCCGATCTCTTCAGGAACACGTGAGAAGATCCAAGCTGCGGTCCTGGCTGAGTACGAGCGGGCTGCCGAACAAGAAGAGGTTGCTATTGAAGAGGGAGCTTAAGTCATTAGTTTTGATTCACTAATTGGGGTTCGAGAAAAGGGAGCCATGTGACCATGGCTCTCTTTTCTTTTTGCCCTAAATGAGATATATTCAGTAATGAGTTTAAGAGAAGGAGGCCAGGGCCTTGAAAAGATTTGCGATTATTCTTGCCGCAGGTCAAGGGAAGCGAATGAAGTCGAAGCTCTACAAAGTTCTGCATCCCGTAAGCGGCAAACCGATGGTCGGGCATGTGCTTGATACGGTGAAGAAAATCGAATGTGAGCGCAGAATCGTGGTTGTTGGCCACGGCGCCGATGCGGTCAAGTCTTATCTGGGAACGAGTGCCGAATACGTGTTGCAAGAGCAGCAGCTGGGAACCGGACATGCCGTGAAGCAAGCCGGCGCCTTGCTCAGCCAGGAAGAGGGAACGACCATTGTGATTTGCGGCGACACTCCGCTTGTGAAAGAGGATACGCTGCAGGCTATGATCGAGCTGCATACCCGCCAAGGGGCTGCGGCGACGATTCTGACGGCATCAATGGATCGGCCGCAGGGCTATGGACGGATTATTCGTGACACAGTCGGCGGCTCTGTTCTGCGGATTGTCGAGCAGAAGGACTGCACCCCTGATGAGGATGCGGTACAGGAGATCAACACGGGTACTTATTGCTTTGATAATGCGAAGTTATTTGCGGCGCTGGAGCAGGTAACCAACAGCAATGCTCAGCAGGAATACTACTTAACCGATGTGATCGGAATCCTGGTTCAGGCCGGAGAGAAAGTGGAAGGCTATCAAACCTCGGATCATTCGGAGTCGATCGGTGTCAATGATCGGCTGGCACTGGCTGAAGCGGAGAGTCTGATGCGTGAACGGATCAGCCGGAAGCATATGCTCGGCGGAGTTACGCTAATTGATCCATCCTCTACCTATATCGGAGCGGATGTGGTCATTGGAGCAGATACGGTCATTTATCCGGGCACGACCCTGAAGGGACAGACTGTAATCGGAGAAGATTGCATCATCGGTCCCGCTGCGGAAATTGAAGACAGTGTGATTCATCATGGCGCGAAGGTAACACGGTCGGTCCTTACGCAGGCGGAAGTCGGTAAAGAAACGACGGTAGGACCGTTCGCTTATTTGCGTCCGGGCACCAAGCTTGGGAAGCATGTGAAAGTAGGAGATTTCGTAGAGATCAAGAACGCCACGCTGGATGACGGCGCCAAGGTATCCCATCTTAGCTATATCGGCGATGCCAAGGTTGGCAGGAACGTAAATATCGGCTGTGGTGCGATAACGGTTAATTACGATGGGTATAATAAATTCGTAACCGAGATCGGAGACGATGCGTTCATTGGCAGCAATGTCAATTTGATTGCTCCGGTCAAGATCGGTGACGGAGCCTTTGTAGTGGCAGGCTCGACAATTACCCACTCGGTTGGAGATAATGATCTGGCAGTTGCCCGGATCCGGCAGGAGAACAAGCCGGGCTATGCCGATAAGATACGTGCTAGAGCCAAGGCGAAGGCACAGGCGAAGAAGCAGCAAGACTAACGGATGGTGTATTCAGAGCAGATTTTTATTTTTTGACGGGATAACTAACTATCTACTAGCACGGAGGGTAATTAAATTTATGACTTATTGTGATTCTAAACTGAAGATATTCACTTGTAACTCTAATCCCAAGCTGGCCCATCAAATAGCAGATTACATCGGCATTCCGATGGGAGATTCGGAGACGACAAGCTTCAGCGATGGCGAGATTCAAGTCAAGCTGTCTGAGAGTGTCCGCGGTTGCCATGTGTATATCGTTCAATCGACCTGTGCACCGGTCAACGATAATTTGATGGAACTGCTTGTCATGGTAGATGCTCTGAAACGGGCTTCGGCTAAGAGTATCAACGTTGTTATTCCGTACTATGGTTATGCCCGTCAGGACCGCAAAGCTCGTTCGCGCGATCCGATTACGGCCAAGCTCGTAGCGAATTTGATCGAGAAGGCGGGAGCCCACCGTGTGATTACGATGGATCTGCACGCCATGCAGATTCAGGGCTTCTTCGATATTCCGGTCGATCATATGCTCGGCGTTCCGATTCTGGCTCAATATTTCCGTTCCAAGCACATCCAGAATCCGGTTGTCGTATCTCCGGACCATGGCGGTGTTGTTCGTGCGCGTAAGCTGGCAGACTTCCTGAACGCACCTCTGGCTATTATCGACAAGCGCCGTCCGGAGCCGAATGTGAGCGAAGTGATGAACATTATCGGTAATATCGAGGGCAAGACGGCGATTCTGATCGATGATATCATCGATACGGCGGGCACTATTATTCTCGGCGCCAATGCCTTGAAGGAAGGCGGCGTGGAAGAGGTATACGCATGCTGTACCCATCCGGTGCTGTCGGGACCGGCGATGGAGCGCCTTGAGAATTCGCCGCTGAAGGAAGTTATCGTAACGGACACCATTCCGATTACCCATCCGAATCCGACCAGCAAGCTGAAGATTTTATCCGTTGCTCCGCTAATGGGCGAGGCGATCATTCGCGTCCATGAGGAGCTGTCCATCAGCAAGCTGTTCGAGATCGAATAGGCACATCAGTTATTGAGATTACATCAGGGGTTGCGCCCTCGAACGAGGCGCAACCCCTATCGGCGTATGAAGATACGAGACGTGGAGGTACTGCAATGAAGTGGATCGTAGGTCTTGGCAATCCCGGGACCAAGTATGAGAAGACAAGACATAATGTCGGCTTCATGGCGCTGGATGAATTGGCCAAACGCCATGGCATCGCCATCAAGCAGAGCAAATGCAAGGCGTTGATCGGGGAGGGCATGCTGCCGGGAGGGAAGGTAGCGCTGATCAAGCCGATGACCTATATGAACCTGTCCGGTGAAGCCGTGCGTGCCTTTATGGATTATTATAAAGTGCCGCTTGAAGACATGATCGTCGTCTATGATGATCTGGACACGGAGGTAGGGCGCAACCGCCTTCGCTATCAAGGGAGCGCAGGGGGACATAACGGCATTAAGTCCATCATCCAGCATACCGGAACCCAGAGCTTTAACCGGATCCGTATGGGAATTTCCCGTCCTGAGCCGGGGTTCGCAGTGGTTGACTATGTCTTGTCAGGCTTCAGCAAGAAGGAAGTGCCGCTGCTAACCCAGTCTATTGAAGCAGCGTGCGATGCGCTGGAATACAGCCTGGACCATACGTTTGAACAGACGATGGCCAAGTTCAACGGTTAGGACAAGTGACATAAAGCATTAAAATTACAGGCGTGGGGGTCCATGTGGCGATTTTAGTGACATAAAGCATTAGAATTGCAGGCGTGGGAGTCCATGTGATGATTTTAGTGACAAAAGGCATTAAAATTGCGGGTATGGGAGTTCATGTGATGATTTTAGTGACATAAAGCATTAAAATTGTGAGTGCGTTGGGGGCTCAAGAAAGTAGGCATAATTAAACTATTGAGCTCAACTTTTTGCTGAACGAGACTTGATACAGGCTTAACTGGGCATACTGAAGGGTATAATCGACCTTCGGGAGGCATATAGATATGGCTATAAACTATGTTTGCAGGCATTGCCGTACATTTATTGGTAGAATAGATTCAGACCAGGTATCTGAGTCCCAGCTGGGGTTCCAATTCTTGACCCCTGATGAGCGCAGAGATATAATAGCGTATAATTCGAACGGCGATACAACAGTCCGAATTACATGTGATTATTGCAAGGAAGCGCTGGACAACAATCCGGAATTGACGCTTCTCTCGAATCTTCTGCAGTAAATGGATAACAGATACAGAGCCTTGGCACGGTTGCTGAGGCTCCTTTTTGGTTCGCTATACTCGCTGTAATGACATGGATCGTTGAAAATAATAGTTATTAGAGAGGTGCCTCATTTGTTACAAGCACTAATACAAGCATTTTCCCGCGACACGGACTTTGCATCGATGGTGGCGGGAGTAGATGCAGGGATGAAGGAGCAGCTAATCTCCGGTTTGTCGGGTTCATCCCGGCAAGTGGCGCTGGCAGCCCTGCATCAGGAGAGTAATCGGCCCCTGCTCATCGTGACCCATAATATGTTTGCCGCACAGAAAATCGCTGAAGATCTACAGGAAGCGCTATCACCCGGTCAGGTCCTGCTATACCCGGCCAATGAGCTGGTTGCTGCAGAGGCGGCGGTCTCGAGTCCCGAGACGCTGGCTCAGCGAATTGAGGTTCTGCTGCAATGCTCCTCCCGTTCATTCCGGGGCATTGTGGTGGTGCCTTATTCTGGTGTGCGCCGCTTCATTCCGGTTCCGGAGGAGATCGCCGAAGCCGGCCTGTCCATCGAGCTGGGGGGCATTCTGGAGCTGGACTCCTTCCTCAGCCGTATGGTCCGGCTTGGCTATGAGCGGGTGGAACGTGTAGAATCCCGGGGCGAGATGAGCGTGCGCGGCGGAATTATCGACTTCTATCCGCTAACCTCTTCGCTTGCCTACCGTGTTGAATTATTTGATGACGAGATCGATTCGATCCGTACCTTTGACCCGGCTGACCAGCGCTCCATCGAGCAGGTTAAGCAGGTAAGCGTTCCTCCCTGCAAGGAGTTGATCGCCTCCAAGGAGCGGCTGGAGAAGGCTGCGCAGATGGCAGAGGTCAGCCTGGAGATGCAACTGGAGAAGATGACGGACCGTCAGGCCAAGAACAAGCTCCGGGATGAAATTTCCCGTGAGCTTGAGCTGATGAGGGAACATGTATATTTCCCTGAAATCTATAAATATATATCCTTGATCTACCCCGAGAACAAAATACTGTATGATTACATGCCAGAGGATACGTTATTGATTCTGGACGAACCGGCTCGTCTGCTGGAGACAGCCAGACAACTGGAGCGGGATGAATCCGAGTGGAATCTGCATCTGCTTCAGAACGGCAAGAGCCTGCCGGAGCTGCCGCTTGCGCTCAGCGGGGACCGCGTACTGTATCACCGTCCGTTCCAGACCCTGTTCCTGTCGCTGTTCCTGCGTCAGGTTCCCCATACCCAGCCACAGAACATTCTGAACTTTGTCAGCCGGACCATGCAAGATTTCCATGGTCAGATGAATGTATTGAAGGCAGAGATGGAGCGATGGAAGAAGAGCGGGTCCCAGGTCATTATGCTGGCCAACGGGGAGGAGCGGATGGATCGGATGCGCCGGGTCCTGGAGGATTACGGGATCGAGGAGCCTACCCTGCTCCAAGGGAATCTGCAGTCCGGCTTCGAGCTTCCTTCCGTGCATCTGGTTGTCATTACGGAAGGCGAAATGTTCTCCCAGAAGCAGCGCAAGGTGCGCAAGGCCGGAAAGAGCATGGACAATGCGCAGCGGATCAAGAGCTATTCCGAGCTGAAGGTCGGCGATTATGTGGTTCACCAAAACCACGGAATCGGGAAGTATCTGGGGATCGGTACGCTTGAGGTCGGTGGCATTCATAAGGACTACATGCATATCATGTATGCCGGCGGAGATAAGCTCTCCGTTCCGATCGAGCAGATTGATATGATTCAGAAGTATGTAGCCTCCGAAGACAAGGAGCCTAAGATTTACAAGCTTGGCGGAAATGAATGGACCCGGGTTAAGAATAAGGTCCGTTCCTCCGTTCAGGATATAGCCGATGATCTCATTAAGCTGTATGCAGAGCGGCAAGCCTCTCCTGGCTATGCGTTTGAGAAGGATAGTCCGGAGCAGCAGGAGTTCGAGGGCATGTTCCCGTATGAAGAAACTCCGGACCAATTGCGCGCCATCGAGGAGATCAAGAAGGATATGGAGCAATCCCGTCCAATGGATCGCCTGCTATGTGGTGATGTAGGTTACGGGAAGACCGAGGTAGCGATTCGGGCGGCCTTCAAGGCAGCGATCGAAGGCAAGCAGGTTGCCGTACTCGTACCAACGACGATTTTGGCTCAGCAGCACTATGAGACCTTCCGTGAACGGTTCGGCGAGTATCCGATCAATATTCAGTCCCTGAGCCGCTTCCGCAGCCGGAAGGAGCAGAACGAGACGATCAAGGGCATCCGTCAAGGAACCGTTGATATCGTCATCGGAACGCATCGTATTTTATCCCAGGACCTGGTGTTCAAGGATTTGGGACTGCTGATTGTCGATGAGGAGCAGCGTTTTGGAGTGACGCATAAGGAGAAGCTCAAGAAGCTTAAGACCAATGTGGACGTGCTTACCCTGACAGCCACGCCGATTCCGCGGACCCTGCATATGTCGATGCTCGGAGTACGGGATTTGTCGGTCATTGAGACCCCGCCGGAGAACCGTTTCCCGGTGCAGACCTATGTGGTGGAGCACAGTCAGGCACTGGTACGCGAGTCCATTGAGCGTGAAATGGCCCGGGGCGGCCAAATTTACTATTTGTACAACCGAGTGCAAGGCATCCAGGAGATGGCTGCACAGATTTCGATGCTGGTGCCGGATGCAAGAGTCGGGATCGGCCACGGGCAAATGTCCGAGCAGGAGCTGGAGAAGACCATTCTTGACTTCCTGGACGGGGAATATGATGTGCTTGTCAGCACGAGCATTATTGAGACAGGGGTCGATATCCCGAATGTAAATACTCTGATTGTTCATGATGCGGATAAGATGGGGTTATCCCAGCTGTATCAGCTGCGGGGACGTGTCGGGCGCTCGAACCGGATCGCTTATGCTTACTTTACGTATCAACGGGATAAATCCTTGACCGAAGTGGCCGAGAAGCGGCTTCAATCGATTAAGGAGTTCACCGAGCTTGGCTCCGGGTTCAAGATCGCGATGCGCGACCTCTCGATTCGCGGTGCAGGCAACCTGCTTGGTGCGGAGCAGCACGGTTTCATCGCCTCCGTCGGCTTTGATCTGTATTCGCAAATGCTGGCGGAAGAGATTCAGAAGCGGAAGATTACGATGCTCGGCGAGCAACAGGAGGATGAAGTCTCCTGGAATACCGCTATTGATCTGGGAATTGATGCGTATTTACCTTCCGATTACATTTATGATAGTATTCAGAAGATTGAGATTTATAAAAAAACAGCCTCAGCGGCTACCTTCGAGGAGGTTGCGGAGCTGGAGGACGAGCTGCTTGACCGTTTCGGGGAGCTGCCGGAGGCCGTTCAGAATCTGATGTCTGTGGCACGGGTGAAGCTCTACGGTAAACGCTACGGCATTGAATCCGTCACTCTCCGCGGCGAGGAGGTTGTACTGAAGTTCTATGAAGGCAGAGAGAAGGTCATAATCCCTGCCAAATTCATGGAAGTTGGAAATCTATTCGGAAGACGTGTACAATTTAACCAAGGATCAAATATCGTGATCCGCATTCAAACCAAGGGAATGGACGAAAAAGAAATGATGGGCCTGCTGGAGCAGTTCCTGGGTGCCCTGAAGGACTCGTTCAAAGCGAAAGGGGAACTACAAAATGTTTCAAGGTAAAGGGCGTTCTTGGAAGACGCTGCTTATTGTTATGGCTGCAGTGCTGACTGTGTCTGCACTCGCAGGCTGCGGCAAGAAAGAGGACAACTCGGCCAATAGCGGCAAGGGCGATACCAGCAAGGTTATTGCAACTTATGAAGGCGGCGAAATTACTGAAAATGAATTCGATCTGGAGCAGCGAATTGTACTTGCGCTTCAGCCGCAAATGGAACAGTTCTTGCAACTGGATGATTTCCGTGATTATTTGGTGAAGCAAGTAATTACTTATGAATATTTGGAAGGAAAGGCTGACGATACAGCGAAGGAAACCGGCAAGAAGAAAGCGGAAGAGCAATTCTCAGCCATGAAGGAATCGATGGGAGCTGACCAGTTCAAGAGCATGCTGGACGCTCAAAAGCTAACTGAAGAAGAATTCAAGAATTATATGATCAAGATCTATACCGTTATGCAAAGCGAGCAGGCTAAAGTGACGGATGAGGATGTAGCCACTGAATTCGAAGCTACCAAGGAAGACTATATTACGGCTTCCGTACGCCATATCCTGATCGGATTTACCGATAAGGAAGGCAAAGAACGCAGCCAAGAGGATGCACTTAAGCTTGCGAATGAGGTAAAAGGAAAGCTGGATGCGGGTGAAGATTTTGCGACGCTCGTGAAGGAGTACTCCTCCGATGGTGAGACCAATATCAATAATGGCGGCCTGTATGCCGATACGCCAATCAGTAACTGGGTAACTGAATTCAAGGAGAAGGCGGCTACGCTTCCTTTGAACACGATCAGTGAGCCGGTAGAGACCACTTACGGCTACCACATCATGCGTGTGGAGGCTCGTACGGAGAAGACCTTGGATGATCTGACTCAAGATGACAAGGACCTGATCAAGATGTCGGTCGCTTCCCAGAAGCTTGATGAATTTATGAGCGGTGAGCTGGAGGAGAAGGTCATCAAGAGCATTGATCTGCCAAAAGTAGAGACGACTGAAGAAGGCACCGACAGCGGTACGGAATCTGACGGCAATGCAGGCACCGACACTAACACAGGTACAGACGGCGGCAATGCGGGCACAGAAGGAACGGATACAGGTACGAACAACAGCAAATAAGCCTTTTCCTTGCTTAGGCACAGGACAAGCCCGGCAGCGCGAGAATTCTCGCGCTGCCTTTCTGTCTGCCGGGTCTTGAAAGGAAGGAGGGATATCCGGAAATTTATTATGCATAAGCGGTTGGAAAGGGATGAATACTATGGTCAGAATCACAACAGCCGAATCTCTCCTGAGCAGCCAATATCCGTATTTAAAAATAAGTGATCCAAAACCGAACAGTAGTTCAATACATCTTAAGAAAGCGGGGCAACATGTAAAATGAAAGCTACTGGAATTGTACGCCGTATTGATGATTTAGGCCGGGTAGTCATTCCGAAGGAGATCCGCCGCACACTGCGGATTCGTGAAGGAGATCCGTTGGAAATCTTCGTAGACCGTGACGGAGAAGTGATCTTGAAGAAATATTCGCCGATCGGAGAGCTGGGCGACTTTGCCAAGGAGTATGCGGAATCGTTGTATGAGAGCACCGGACATACGACGCTCATCTCTGACCGTGATACACTGATCGCGGTGGCTGGCGCATCCAAGAAGGAATATTTGGACAAGCCGATCAGCTCTCTGCTGGAGAATAGTATGGAGCACCGCAGAATTATTATCGAGACGAATACGGGGACTTATGAGATTAACCGTGATCATTCGGAGACCCTCTCCTCGTTTGTTATCGCTCCGATCATCTCAGGCGGGGATCCAATCGGTACAGTGGTTCTGATGAATAAGGATGATTCAATCAAAATGTCGGATTTGGAATCAAAAATGGCGGAGACGGCGGCTGGGTTTCTTGCCAAGCAGATGGAGCAGTAGCACGCAGGCTAGGGAGTCTACAGACAGATGGAACACATTCCCTGAATTCTCAGGACAAGCGTCCTGAGCAGGGGTGTGTTTTTTGCTATGTGCGTGGAGACGACCAAGGGGCTTTATGGCGAAGAAAGAAGGTTTCGTCATATAATGGGACCTGAATGGTAATGTCGAAACCGAGAAGTAGGTACGAGTTCATGAAGCGCAAACAGTCAAATTCTTCAGCCAGTCTGCTTAAGGGAGCCGCCGCATTAAGCATCGCGGTGATCGTCAGCAAGCTGATCGGCACCCTCCAGAAGATTCCGCTGCAAAATATCGGCGGGGACGGTGTCTTTGGCATTTATAATACCGTATACCCCTTTTAT
>NZ_HG005145.1:0-33654 GCF_000455265.1 Paenibacillus antibioticophila | reverse complement strand
AGCCTGCTCGGCGTGCTGCTCGGCGCAGCCGTGTTTGCGGCCGCCGCGGTGCGGGCGCGCCTGATCACTGCGGCAGAGCTGGGCGCCCTGCCGCGGTATGGCCCGAAGCTGGTCCAGACGCTTCGGAAGCTGCGGCTGCTTCACTAGCGCCGGGGCCGTAAATTTTATTCTGAAGCCCTTCTGATGGTATAGTAAATAATGGACAGCATAACAAGCTGCACAATGATGGAGTGTGATGAGATAGTGGGAGCTGTAATTACCGTTGTCGGACTGGGCTCAGGTGATCCGGACAAGCTGACGCTGGGAAGCCTGAAGAGGCTGCAGGACGCGGAGGAGAGATATGTACGCACGAAGGAGCATCCTGTCGTCCAGTGGCTGGAGGAGACGGGTGTGGCCTTCACATCCTTCGACGATGTCTACGAAGCCAGTGATGACTTCCCTTCGGTCTATGAGGAGATAACCCGGCGCTTGATATCGCTCGCTGGATCAGCACCGGACGGCCGGGAGATTCTATACGCTGTGCCGGGACATCCGATGGTAGCCGAGGCGACGGTCAAATTGCTGAAGGAGCGCTGCCCGGAGGCCGGAATTCCTCTTGAGATCATCGGCGGGGAAAGCTTCCTGGATGCGGCCTTCATAGCACTCGGCTTCGATCCGATTGAAGGCTTTCAATTGCTGGATGCCTCCTCTCTCACAGGAGCAGATGTGGATTCCCGGAGGCATACGTTGATCGGTCAGGTCTATGACGTATTTACCGCTTCTGATGTCAAGCTGAGTCTGATGGAGAGCTATCCGGATGACTACCCGATTATTGTGGGGCATGCTCTTGGCGTCCAGGGAGCCGAACAGGTGCTGCATGTTCCGTTGTATGAGCTGGACCGGGTCGAAGGCTATGGCAATCTCTCACTCGTCTATGTGCCTGCCAGCAGCGACGACCAGCTGCGCATTCGCAGCTTCGAGCGTCTGCACGAGATCGTGGCGATTCTCCGCAGTCCGGGCGGCTGTCCTTGGGACCGGGAGCAGACGCATCAATCCCTTCGCAAGAATCTTATCGAAGAGGCTTACGAGGTTCTGGAGACCATTGACGAGGATGATCCCGATCATATGCGGGAGGAACTCGGTGACTTGCTGCTTCAAGTCATGCTTCATGCGCAGATGGAGGAAGAAAGCGGGATGTTCACCGCTTATGACGTGATCCAGACCTTGAATGAGAAGCTGCTGTACCGTCATCCTCATGTATTCGGGGATAAGAGTGCCAAGGATGCTGAAGCCGCATTGGGCAACTGGGAGGCCATGAAGGCGGAAGAGAAGCGCCGGAAGGGGATTGATCCGGAGCAATTATCCGTGTTAAGCGGAGTGCCGCGCGACCTTCCTGCGTTGATGAAGGCGTACAAGCTTCAGAAGAAGGCAGCCAAGGTGGGCTTCGATTGGGATTCGATGGACGGGATCTGGGCCAAGATCGAGGAGGAAATCTCCGAATTCAGGGCCGCCGTTGAAACCGGATTGGATGCCCAGGAACAGACGCTGGAGCTGGGCGACCTTCTATTCTCCGTAGTCAATGCAGCCCGCCGGATTGGAGCTGATCCGGAGGAAGCCTTGTCCATGACGAATGCGAAATTTGTCAGACGCTTCAGCTATGTGGAAGAACAGCTTCAGGGGGCAGGCAAGCGCCCGGAAGACGCTACGTTGAAGGAAATGGACATCTTGTGGGACCAGGCGAAGGAGCTTGAAAGAGCCGCCAAGGAATACAAAAATCGCTAAAAAACGGCTTTTTTTTAGGAAATTTCAAAAAAAAGTTGCCCTTCGGGCAGGATTTTCTGTTTCAAGACAGAATAATCATACAAAGATATCCATACGGCTATGAGCCACAGGGGCTAGGCCGTAAGTATCCATCTATTTCTTTAATTATTGGGAGGCATTATTAATGAACAAAACAGATCTGATCAACAACATTTCCAGCAAAAGCGGTTTGACTAAAAAAGACGTTGAGACCGTATTGAACGGTGTTCTCGGCGAAATCACCGATGCACTTGCAGGTGGCGACAAGGTTCAACTGATCGGTTTCGGAACTTTCGAAACTCGCAAACGTTCCGGTCGTACAGGCCGCAACCCGCAAACAGGTAAAACAATCGAGATTCCTGCTTCGAACGTACCTGCTTTCAAAGCGGGCAACAAGCTTAAAGAAGCTGTAAAATAATGCGTCTTGATAAATTCCTGAAGGTGTCCCGGTTAATTAAGCGGCGTACCGTAGCGAAGGATGTCTCCGAGCAAGGAAGAGTCCTCGTCAACGGGCGTGAATCCAAACCGAGTTCTGCTGTTAAGGTTGGCGATGAGATTACCGTTCAATTCGGCCAAAAGCTGGTTACGGTACGCGTCGAGCGTCTGGCAGAGACCACTCGCAAGGACGAGGCTGCAACCATGTATACCTTGGTCAAGGAAGAGCCGATCGCCAAGGATTCCGGTTTCGACTGGAATTAGGCGGGCGGCATGAGAGCATGTTCCAATGATTTGGGACATGCTCTTTTTTTATTCGGAATCCGGCAGAACAGGTTCAGCGGCGGTTCTAAAGAAGAAGCCCCTCCCATAAGCTAGTGTTAAGAAGGAGGGGTACATGCCATGGTCGAACAGGGAAAGGGAAAGCGTCAGGAGCTGCATTTACTGAACAGGAAGCTGCTGGAGATCTCGGGAGTCCTGAACGTGGAGAGCTTTGACAGCGAGGAATTTTTGCTTCAAACGGAGCTGGGGCATTTAACGATTCGCGGTCATAATTTACATATCAAGAATCTGAATCTGGAGCAAGGCCTTGTCAGCATCGAAGGTCAGGTTAACTCCTTGTCCTACTTGGAGCCGGGCGCTAATCCGTCAGGCAAGGGCTTCCTTGGCAAGCTCTTCCGATGAACCTGCAGACACAATGGTTGACCCTGGTATGGATGCTGGCTTCCGGAACGCTCATGGGGATTGCCTTTGACAGCTACCGCGTAGTATCGGGTCAGCTTCGCTTTCCTCGCTGGAGTGTACATCTGCTCGATTTGTTTTATTGGATGGCCTCCGCGCTGTTTGTGTTCCGGATGCTGTACCATGTGAATCACGGAGAGCTCCGTTTTTATGTGTTTTTAGGACTATTTCTAGGAGTATGGATTCATTTTTTGTTTCTGAGTGTTTTGACCGAGCGTTTTGTGGTAAATTTAATTCGTATAGTCCAGAGGATATATAGATTTAGTGTCAGATTGATTTATTTGATCCTCGTTGTTCCGATCAAGTGGCTTTGGAAGGGTTTTAGACTCTTGCTCGGATTTCTCTGGATTCTAATCATTTTTCTGGGAAGAGTTACGCTGTTCCCAATTTGGAAACTGCTTGCCTGGGCTTTCCGTCCTATCTTAAATGCGCTGCATATACCGGACAGGCTTCGCAAGTCAAGGGAATATGTGGTAAAATTATGGAGACAATGGCGTGGCAAGGATCAAGAGTGAATAAAGGAGGTGGGCCCGGTGAGGGAGAACACGACAGTCAATTCCAAGAAACAAGCTCCCGTTAAGTCAGCCGGCGCTCGTCGACGTATCCGTTTGTGGATGACCTTTATGGCGCTCTTTATCGGTTGGGCAGGCTATACTTATATGGATCAATCCGGCGAAATTGGCGTCAAAGCCAGTCAATTAGCGGAACGGATGACGGTAAAATCAGAAAATGAACAAGTGCTTGTTCAATTAAAATATGAGCTTAATCGGCTCAAGGACCCCGAATATATCGGCCAGATAGCGATGAAGAAATATGGACTTTATAAACCTGGTGAAATTCCGGTGCGAATCTCCGGACAAAATGGGGGAAATGATTGACACCAAGCGGGATATACGGCTGTTGACCTTGTTTCAGTCATTATGTATAATCAAATCACCGCAGTCATGATTTCGTGGCCTTGCTGTATATTTTTAAGGGAGGATCATTTTATTTTATGTCAATAGAAGTGGGCACCAAGTTAGAGGGAAAAGTGACAGGCATCACGCATTTCGGAGCATTTGTGGATCTGTCAGGAGGTGTCACGGGTCTCGTTCATATTTCAGAGATCGCTGACAATTACGTAAAGGATGTCAATGATCATCTGAAGATTGGCGATATGGTTACGGTGAAGGTAATCAATGTCGACAAGGACGGCAAGATCGGACTTTCCATTAAGCAAGCCGTTGATAAGCCGGTAGAGGCTAGACCGCCTCGTGCGCCGCGCAGCGACCGTCCAAGTGGTGGTGGCCGTGATGGTGACCGTCCGGGTGGAGGATTTAACCGGGATCGCGGAGGACGTCCTTTCAAGCCGCAAGCGAACAAAGCTTCTTTTGAAGATAAAGTTTCCCGTTTCCTTAAGGACAGCGAGGAACGTATCTCGTCGTTGAAGAAGAACACGGAAGGCAAACGCGGAGGACGCGGAGCCAAACGCATGTAAATTCATGATAAAGAACTACCGCAGGCAGTTATGCCTGCGGTTTTTTGCGTGCTTCGCGACATCAACAAGCTATAATTTTCACATAAAAACTTATTTTGTCGTCTTCTTGCCGGAGCCGACAGGTTCCAACGCAATCCATGGTAATCCACAAGGAATATGACAAGCAAACAGGCTTTCCTATCCAAGTGTTATTACGAACATAAGCACGCTTCGTATCGTGAAGCTGTATGAGAGGCATGGGTTCGCGATGTTTCGTAGCCCGCTCTCAATTTGTCGGAAATTTCTAAGGCTTGTACTCCGGCAAATGACAAACTTTCCGCCTGACCGCTCCTATAATGGGACATACCTTAATAAAAGTGCGTGTTCAAAAAGTCGGCTTTTCAGCACCGAGAAGGTTGTGAGAATCCAAAGAAGGAGGAACGGAGTGTAGGAGATCCCTACATGAGTACCGGACTTCTAGGATGAACGCAAGATTCGATGTTGAATCAACCTCTTGAAACTCTTCGTGATCAAAAGATGACTTTTTGAACAACCTTTAAAAACATAAAAGGCGGTGCCAGGAGATGGACAAATGGAATGTCATCCCGTTCCCCGGGTTGAAGAAGGCGAAAGAGCAGGCAGGAGCGTTTTACTGGAACAAGTGGAGGCAGACCCCGGTTATAAACAAGCTCAGCCGGCTGTTTGCCGCAAACAAATGGAACGGCTTGTTCCTCTTGATGAGCTTCCTGCTCGGCAAGGCGACGATCCTGGACGAGCTGTCTCCCTTTGCTATTGCTTTTTTTGCAGTCATGATGTTTATGCGGCGCGATATCGCTGTAATGACGGGAGCAGTTATGACGGTCGGCGCTATGGCTGTCTCCGGTCATCACGCTACCGTGATTGCGGCGGAGCTGCTTGTATTTTACTTAATTCACCGCGGCATGGAGTCCTTTGAACGGGCCGAGGTATCTTATGCTCCGATGATGGTATTTACAAGCGCCTTTCTTGTGCTTCTGTTTGAGGCGGTAATCGGCCCTTCGTTATCATGGTATGCCTTGATGATTACAGTGATGGATTCGGTGCTCAGCTTTGTACTCGCCTTGGTCTTCATTCAGGCCATTCCGGTCTTTACGTATCGAAAGCGCAATCACCAGCTGCGAACGGAGGAGATCATTTGCCTTGTGATCTTGTTGGCGTCGGTGATGACCGGATCGGTCGGATGGGAAATATCCGGACTCTCCCTTGAGCATATGCTGACTCGTTATTTGATTCTGTTGTTCGCCCTGGTGGGCGGAGCAACGCTGGGGGCTTCAGTAGGGGTTATTACCGGCTTGATTCTAAGTCTGGCTGATACCGCAGCACTCTATCAAATGAGTCTTTTGGCTTTCTCCGGAATGCTTGCGGGAATGCTGCGCGAGGGCAGGAAGTGGGCTGTCGGTCTGGGGATGCTGTTAGGCTCCTCGATTCTGTCGATCTATCTGAACGGGCCTGATGAAGTGATGGCCTCGACCTGGGAGACCTGTGTCGCGGTGCTGTTCTTTATGGTGACGCCGAAGAGTGTGATCAGTTCTATCGCCAAATACATTCCCGGAACCCAGGATCATACGAAGAGCCAGCATGAGTATGCCAAGCGGATGCGGGAGGTCACGGCCGGCCGGGTTACTCAATTTTCAGAGGTCTTCAAGCAGCTGTCGCGCAGCTTCGGCCAGATGGCTAGCTCGGGTGAGATCGCCAAGCGCAGCGAAGAGGTCGACCATTTTATGACGGCGGTCACCGAGGGTGCTTGTTCCACCTGCTTCCGTCGAAAAACCTGCTGGGACGGGAATTTCTATCAAACTTATAAGCTTATGACGGAGATGATGTCGGCGGTGGAGGAAAACCCCGGCATTACCAAAGAGCAGCTGCCTGCCAGATGGAACCGACTGTGCACCAAGAGCGAGCAGGTGCTCGGTGTCATGAAGCGTGAATACAGCTTGTATGAACATGATATGCACTGGAAACGGCAAATATACGATAGCCGTTTGCTTGTCGCGGAGCAATTGTCAGGAGTATCACAGGTCATGGAGGATCTGGCCAAGGAGATTCAACGCGAAGGGCAAGCGATGTACAAGCAAGAGGAGCAGATTCGGGAGGCGCTGGAGAAGATGGGGCTTTCCATTCATAGCATCGATATAGTGAATCTGGACCACGGAAATGTTGAAATCGAGATTGTCCATGCCTATACCCGGGGATTCGATGAATGCCGCAAAATGATCGCCCCCTTGCTCTCGGATATTTTGGAGGAGCACATTGCTGTCATAGGCGAGACGATGCATGGAGGCAGGGAGGGTCTAGCCACCGTAACGTTTGGATCAGCCAAATCCTATGAGATCACGACCGGTGTAGCGGGTACGGCGAAGGGCGGAGATCTGCTGTCCGGCGATAGCGTCAGTACGGTTGAATTGGGCAACGGAACTTACGCGGTAGCGCTCAGTGACGGGATGGGAAATGGCGAGCGGGCCAGACAGGAGAGCAGCACGGCCTTGAGCATTCTTGAGCAATTGCTCCAGTCTGGAATGGACGAGACACTTGCTATCAAGTCCGTTAATTCGGTTCTGATGCTTCGTTCCCCGGATGAAATCTATGCTACGGTCGATATGGCGCTGATTGACGAATACTCGGCCCGGACTACTTTTCTGAAAATAGGCTCGTCTCCCAGCTTTATTAAACGAGGGCAGGAGGTCATTCCGGTCATGGCCAGCAATCTGCCGATAGGGATTGTACAGGAAATCGAGATTGACTTGGTAACCGTACAGCTGTATCCCGGCGATACGCTGGTGATGATGACGGACGGCATCTATGATGCTCCCGGATACGCCGTGAATAAAGAGCTGTGGATCAAGCGCCTCATTCAGGAGATTCAATCGGAGGATCCCCAAGAGATTGCCGATTGCTTGTTGGAGGCTGTGATCCGTTATCAGAGTAATGTGATTCAGGATGATATGACGGTAGCGGTAGCTCGAATTGATCATTATTTACCGCAATGGTCCACGTTGCATATTCCGGGTGTTACCCGTCTGGAACGTCCAAGAACCGTAAGTTAGGTACATGGTTGAGGGTATTGCAAGTCGATAGGTCGAATGGCATAGGAAATATGTAGCTAAAATAGGGAAAATTTCATAGATTTCATGACATAAACATGTTAAAATTAATTTTGTTAATTTGAAGGAAAGTAAAATTACTCATATAATTGCATATTTATTAGTGCGAGTTCAAAAAAACCGACTTTTCAGCACCTTTTTGAACAACCTCTATTCGGCAAAACTATCGAAAGGTAGTGACGCAAAGCTATAGGGACTACTTCCTCCAATCTGTAGAGGAAATGTCAGCCAGTTGCCCATATTTCTTTGGTAACCTATAGTGCAGCAGTCTGTGCATTTTAATAGGTTGCTTTTTTTTGTCTATTCACAGATCAATTCTACAAAGAAACAGGAGTGAAGTTGAAGTGGGTATCTTATTGATGGATCGGATCATTCGGGATTATTGGCTGTATGATTTGCAACCCCCGATGTCCGGGCTGGATTTGTACACGGATTACCCTCGAGATGATTCCAGAAGGGATATGCAGCAAATCCAATATCCGCTTGAACTCGATCAAACATATCTTTCCAGAGAATTAAAGACGTTTGACAGCAGACTCTGGATGCTCACTTGTTACTATATATTTTTGTACCGAATGAGCGGCAAAGCATGGCGGATTGTCGGTGTAAAGCATGAGAAGGGTTATGTCCTTCCTCTGCGAATCCGGTGCGATGCCTCGATGAGCTTCATGGAATTGTACCAGTCGCTGCTTAATAAGCAAGAGGCGCTAGATTTTGCGGCCCTTCCACTGGAGGAAATTGAAGAAGCGGTTGGCTGCACCGGATTGGTCCATACGATCTTCGGCAGGGACCACACCTGCCAGTCCAGTTGTCTGAACTGGGATGTGGAGCCCCTGAATGGAGGAGAGTGGACGCTGCAGGTTTCTTATCGGAAGCAGCTCTTCAAGCCGAGCACCATCCACAGATTTGCTTCCTTTTTCGGATGTATTGTCAAGGCCGCAATGTATGATTCCAGGGTAACTATTGGAGGGATCCCTTTAGTCATCGAAGAAGAGATGGAATGTAAGGGGCAGGTTCAGCGGGTCAGAAACTCGGAAGCTCAAATGATCGGGCTGACAGAGAACCCCGCTGAATTCGGCAGTCCGGTGATGCGCAAAAGAGCGGCAAGCTGCAAACAGAAATATATCCTGCTGACCGGGGCAACGGGTTATCTGGGTGCTTCGGTATTGCGTGAGCTGCTCAGAACAACCCAGGCCAAGATTTATTGCCTTGTCCGATCTGAAGAAGACGATGATCCGTATGCAAGAATTGCAAGGGTTATGATGCAGTTTTTCGGCGCAGATATCATATCGGAGCTGCTCGGGAGAGTGATTGCCGTCAAGGGAGATTTGGAACGGCCGCAGCTGGGCTTGAACAGCTGTCTGACGGAGCGTGTGTCGATGCGGATCGATTCCATGATCATTTGCGGCATTCAGGAGTGCTATGCGGATGATCCCGAGTATTACAACCGGGTGAATGTTACTAGCACAGAGCATCTGCTATCCTGGGCTCGCGGAAGAAATGTCCGGGTTCACTACCTGTCCTCGATGGGTGTGCCTGAAGGGTTGGCGGAACGAGAATTGACTACAGGTATGCATGAAGCGGGCCAGACCAAGAGCACAAAGCTGGACCATCCTTATTATGACAGCCAGCTTCGGGCAGAGCGCATGTTAATTGAAGCTTGCGAGCAGGAGGAAATCCCTGTTACGATTTATCGGCTCGGCCACTTATCGGGGGATGCCGAGACGGGCGCATTTCCGCAAAACGTGAATAACAGCCTCCTGTACAGAATGCTGCGAATGATTATTGTACAGGGCAAGGCCCCGGAGCTTGATCATCTGTTGGATCTGACTCCGGTAAGCTATGCGGCTCGGGCCATTACTGCTTTGGCTATGCGGCGAGACACGGCGGGCCATCTGTTTCACCTGTGTAATCCGGTTCAGATATCGATGATAGAACTCGTAGAAAGCTTGAGAAGCTGCGGATATCCTATTGAGGTGCTGTCTGATTCCGATTACGAGAGCTGGCTGCTAGAGTGCAGTCAGGTAGACAGCTCTCATCAATGGGGCGGAGATTTACTGCACTTTGAATGGGAGGAGCTTCGCCGTGAGCCTTTCCGGTATAGCTGTATACATACGCAGGAGTTTCTGGAAGAGAGCCAGGTAGAATGCCCTGTGCCAAATGCGAATTACCTAAGACTCATGATCAAGTATGGCGTGGATGCAGAGTACTTCCCTGTAAGCAAATTGTACAAAAGTTAACTTTATAAGCTTACGCTGGGGGCAACGTCTTCTTACAGTTCATGGATCGTTTTAAATGTCCTACTGTTTGCTTCGACCCGTTTGAAATGCCTACGAAATGGAAATGATAGAAAAGAGAATTATAGAATCATTTCAAATGAAGGCGGGGATTGCAATGAAGCAAATTATGCTGATTACGGATGGTTGTTCCAATGTCGGAGAGAGCCCGGTGATGGCGGCTGCACTGGCCAGGCAAGAGGGGATTACGGTGAACGTAGTAGGCATTGTCGATTATGGAACGATCGGTGAGCTTGGAAGTGTGGAGATTGAGGAGATCGCTCGAGCCGGAGGCGGAATGAGCCGAATGTCCGGCACCCGGCAGCTGGCTCAGACCATGCAGATGATGACGCGGAAGACGGTGGTTCAGACCATTCAGCATGCGGTTAATAAGGAGCTAAGACAGATTCTGGGACAGACGGACACAGCCGTTGAGGACCTGCCTCCGGACACTCGTTCCCAGGTGGTGGAGGTCATTGACGAGCTTAGTGAGACCAGTGCGCTTGAGGTGGTGCTGCTTATTGATGCTAGTGCAAGCATGAGACCAAAGCTCGCAGCCGTCGAGGAGGCGATCCGGGATATGATGCTTAGCCTTGGGGCGAGGCAGGGAACGAGCCGGATTGCGGTGTTTCATTTTCCCGGGGCGCACAGCGGGGAAGAAGCGGTTATGGATATGGACTGGACCACGGAGCTCACAGGAGCGCGCTCGATCTTCCAGAAGCTGACGATGCGGGGGGCAACTCCGACTGGGCCTGCCATTCTCAAGGTGATGGAATTCTTTCGGTATGGTACACTGGAAGGACATGGTTCCAGTAACTGGCTGAAGGAGTCAGACAGAGGAGAAGGGATGCTCGGTGACTACGTCGTCTAAATGGAATCTGGCGCAAGGGACAGTGGTTACCGGGCGCTGGAAGGGCGGCAAATATGTGGTTCAACGGCTGTTGGGCCAAGGCGCAAATGGGATCGTCTATCTGGTCAAGCACACGGGAAGCGCACGCCTCTATGCGATGAAGCTGGGCTTTGATACACTGGATCTGCAGTCGGAGATCAATGTATTGAAGGCGGTTCAACGCACGCGCCTCCGCGGGCTCGGGGAGAATCGGAACGCTCCATATTTAGTAGAAGTGGATGACTACACTCACCATGGGCGGGAGATCCCGTTCTATGTGATGCGCTACGTCAAGGGCGAGGCTCTGCGTACGTTCCTTGCGCACAAAGGCGGACAGTGGCTTCATGTTGCCGGGCTTCATCTCCTGCAGCAGCTTCGCACACTTCATGAGGCGGGCTGGGCCTTCGGGGATCTGAAGCCGGAGAATGTGATGGTATCTCCATCCGGTGAGGTGGAGTTGATCGACTATGGAGGCGTCAGTGCGGTCGGAAAAAGCATTAAACAATATACGGAATGGTATGACCGTGGGTTCTGGAATGCGGGGAGCCGTACGGCGGAACCGTCTTATGACTGGTTTTCATTTGCCGTCGTATGCATTCATCTCCTGGCGGAGGGACCGCTGAAGCGTGCGGCTCAGCAGCTGCCTCAGACGCGGAGCAGCAACGATCTGCTGCTGATCGTCCAATCGGATGAGGCGCTCAGCCCCTTCCGCTCCTGGCTTGAGCTTGCCCTGCGCGGTGATTTCCGCGATACGCTGCATGCCTGCCAGGCATGGAAGAAGCTCGTGACCGGTCCTTACATCGCTCGAAGAGTAAGCGCCAAGACGCCGGGCTGGATGGTTGGAGCATTTGCGCTGTCCCTCACCTTGCTTGGCTGTGCGATTTACCTAAGCCTTAGATTTTAGACGGCATATAAAGAACAGATACTATCAAAGGTTGTTCAAAAAGTCATCTTTTGATCACGAAGTATTAAAAAAAGGGGGCGAACAGCTTGACTCACCCAGCGCTATATCGGCTGGTCCGCGAGGTTCGCCAAATCGGGCTTGAGCATAAGCTATGGTCTCCGGGCGATGTGATTATCACCGCCGTATCCGGCGGACCGGATTCCACAATCCTGCTGCATATATTAAATGAAATTTCGCAAGATCCGGATATGAAGTTATCCTTGGTGTGTGCCCATGTGAATCATGGCTTTCGGGGTCAGGAATCGGATGAAGAGGCCGAGTTTGTACGGAGATTGGCTGAGGAGCTGAACATTCCGTTCGAGCTCGGCGTTTTTGACGTTCCTGCCTACATGAAGGAATCAGGCAAGGGCGGCCAGGAGGCTGCCCGGGAGAAGCGGTATGCGTTCCTTCATCAGGTTGCCGATAAGTACCGCGCGCAGGCCATTGCTCTGGCCCATCACGGGGATGACCAGGCCGAGACCGTTATAATGCGTCTGCTGCGGGGCAGTGGTCCCTCAGGGATCAGCGGAATGCGAATGAAGCGGAAAGAAAAAAAGTGGAACTGATCCGGCCTCTGCTTCGTATGAACAAAAACACCCTGGTGCAAGCCTGCGACCAGGCCAAAATTCCGTATGTGATCGACAGCTCGAACCTGCTGCCCAAGTATATGAGGAACGAAATTCGGATGGATGTACTCCCTTTTTTAGGGCAATATAATGAGCAGTTATCCCATTCCTTGAATCGTTTGTCCGAGATTATGGCAGAGGAAGATGATTATCTTCAATCGGAGGCTGAGCGGATTTACCGGCAAATCGTGAGCTGCGGAAAGGAAGAAATGATGGTTCGGGCACAGGATGTGGCAGACCTACATCTTGCTTTACAACGGAGGTTGATTAAACTAATATTAAATTATCTGCCTTTGGGCACGGATGACGGCGATTTTGCCAGAATTGAAGCGATTCGGAAAGGGACGGTTCAAAGTCAGCCCACAACCTGGACTCTGGATTTGGGCGGCGGTGTCCGCTGCATTCGCGAATATGATCTCATCCGTTTTGTATCTGCCCGAGCGGAAAGTGCAATTCCTCATTATACATATGTTGTGGAATGTTTTCCGGCGGAAGTGTCTGTCATGGACACGGGGCATATCGTACATTTTACCCGGCATGAGGCTGGAGCTAGTCTGTCGGAGATGCTGCCGGAAGGCAAAGATGAGGCAGTATTCGATGCGGATGGCCTGGAGTACCCGCTGACGGTTCGCTCCCGGCTTGCAGGAGACAGCATGAAGGTATTCGGGATGAATGGAAGCAAGAAAGTGAAGGATATCTTTATCGATGAGAAGATCCCTCCCTCTCTTCGTTCCCGAATTCCAATGATTGCAGATGCTGCAGGACGGATTGTATGGATTCCCGGGGTTCGCCGCTCATCGGTTGCAGTGGTGAACGAGCGTACGTCCTCCCTTCTCCGAATGAGAATGGAACGGGATTAATTCATTCGCCTGGAGGTTATCCCAGGATTTGCATTCATAGTATAACGTAGGAGGTTTATTTACTTTGCAGAACGACATTATGGAAGTACTGATTACCCGCGAACAGATTCAGGATAAGGTCGTAGAGCTTGGGCGCCAGCTGAGTGAAGAATATGCAGGCCGAAACCCGCTGGTGATTTGTATCCTGAAGGGCGCGTTTATTTTCATGGCTGATCTGATCAAGGAGATCACGGTCCCGATCGAAATTGATTTTATGGCCGTATCAAGCTATGGAGCATCTACCCGTTCTTCGGGCGAGGTCAAGATTATCAAGGACCTGGATAATTCCGTAGAGGGAAGAGACATTCTAATTGTGGAAGACATTATTGATAGCGGACTGACCCTGAGCTACCTGGTTGATGTTCTGGAACGCCGGAAGGTCAACTCGGTCAAGATCGTCACCTTGTTCGATAAACCGAGCGGCCGTACCGTTGATCTGGAGGCCGATCTGGCCGGATTTATCATGCCGGATGCCTTTATTGTCGGGTATGGTCTCGATTATGCTGAGAAGTACCGCAACCTCCCGTTTGTCGGGGTTCTGAAGCCCGAAGTATACACTCACCAGTAAGAATTTCGGGTGTACGAAGCTAGGCTGCCTAAGTTTTTTGAAATGGCATGAGCGGCTGTGTTAAAATTACTTAAGGTTTTTGAGAGGAGGTAGGGGATGAGTCGGTTCATCCGGAATTCTGGTTTTTATTTGATACTATTCTTAGTCGTGGTGGGCATCGTCCAATTCCTCAACAGTGGAAATGAGACAACCGTCACCCCTAGTTATAGCGAACTGAGACAGCAGCTCAAGGCGGACAATATTAAGGAAATGACCGGCAAATTTGACGGTTACGCTTATCTGGTGACCGGTAATTATAAAGAGAAGGTTGGGGATGACAAGACAACCAACTTCTCCGCCTACATTCCTGCCGATGACAATGTGCTGAAGGAGATTACAGACCTTAGTGAGCAGAACGGGTTTGAGTTGACTTGGAAGAAAATGCAGGGCGAAAGCATCTGGCTGACCTTCCTGACTTCCATTATTCCGCTCGCCATTATGTTCATACTGTTCTTCTTCCTGTTCAATCAGGCTCAGGGCGGCGGCGGCAAGGTAATGAACTTTGGCAAGAGCCGTGCACGTCTCTATAATGAAGAGAAGAAAAAGGTGACCTTCGAGGATGTCGCCGGTGCTGATGAAGAGAAGCAAGAGCTTGTAGAGGTCGTTGAATTCCTCAAAGACCCTCGCAAATTCTCCGCCGTTGGCGCACGCATTCCAAAAGGGGTTCTGTTGGTAGGTCCTCCGGGGACAGGTAAGACCTTGCTCGCCCGTGCGGTAGCCGGGGAAGCGGGTGTTCCGTTCTTCAGTATTTCCGGTTCCGACTTCGTGGAAATGTTCGTCGGTGTCGGTGCGTCACGGGTACGCGACTTGTTCGAAAATGCGAAGAAGAACGCGCCATGTATTATCTTTATTGATGAAATTGATGCCGTAGGCCGTCAGCGCGGCGCCGGACTCGGCGGCGGGCATGATGAACGCGAGCAAACCTTGAACCAATTGCTTGTTGAGATGGATGGATTCGGGGGTAACGAAGGAATCATTATCGTTGCGGCGACGAACCGTGCCGATATTCTGGATCCGGCCTTGCTTCGTCCGGGACGCTTTGACCGTCAGATTACGGTTGACCGTCCGGATGTGAAGGGTCGGGAGGCCGTCCTTAAGGTTCACGCGCGCAATAAGCCGCTGACCAAGGATGTGCGCCTGGATGTCATTGCGAAACGCACGACCGGCTTCACCGGCGCTGATCTTGAGAACCTGCTGAATGAAGCAGCGCTCCTCGCAGCACGGCGCAACCGGAAGGATATCTCCATGCGCGAGGTCGATGAGGCGATTGACCGTGTCATCGTCGGTACCGAGAAGCGCAGCCGGGTGATCAGCGATCGTGAGAAACGGATTGTTGCTTTCCACGAAGCAGGTCATACGATTGTCGGCTACTTCCTAGAGCATGCCGATATGGTTCACAAGGTGACCATTATCCCGCGCGGGCGGGCAGGCGGATATGTCATTATGCTTCCGAAGGAAGACCGCATGCTGGTAACCAAGCAGGAACTGCTGGATAAAGTTACAGGCTTGCTCGGCGGCCGGGTCGCCGAAGAATTATTCATCGGCGAAATCGGTACGGGCGCTTACAGCGACTTCCAGCAAGCAACCAGTATTGTCCGCAGCATGATTGTCGAATACGGGATGAGTGAGAAGCTCGGACCGATGCAGTTCGGCACAACGCAAGGACAGGTATTCCTGGGCCGTGATATTGGACACGAGCAGAATTACAGCGATCAAATCGCTTATGAGATTGATCAAGAAATGCAGCGCTTCATCAGCGAGTCGTATGAGCGCTGTAAGCAGCTCCTTACGGAGCATGCGGATGAGGTTCGCCTGATTGCTGAGACCCTGCTCGAGGTTGAGACGCTGGAGCTGGACCAAATCAAGCAACTGATCGAAACAGGCAAGCTGTCGGATGCGGATTCAGGCCAAGGCAGCGGAGGTTCGTCTGAGTCAGGACAGCCAATCGTAGATAACATCGGCGATGTGCGTGTCCGCATTCAAGGCAAATCAGAGGATGCAGCTCCTGCCATTCCTGGCGGAGACATTCCGAATGAAGTGCCTGGAAGCTCGGCGAACGATACCACACAGGATCCGGATGCCCATGCTCCACAATTGCCGCCGGATGAAGAGGATCCGAAGGATCGTTAATCTGAGTTAGAGGCAAGCTTAGTAATTAGACCCGGGTGCGAACTGCGCCCGGGTTATTTTGCGCTCAAAATTCTAAGCACAACTATAATCAGTTGAACAAAAAGAAGTTACGTAAAACTTATTTAGTTAAAATTGCATATATTTATGGGTGCAGATTGATTGACAGCGCTTGATCCCTTGTGTAAATTAGTTGTTAACACAATGTGTCCTGGATGACGTTCATTCGGGCATGCGCTTTTTTGCACAATATTATGGACTGCGGACAAGAGAGAGAATCGCGATCAATCGCGGGCGCACATAGGGGAGGGTATCAGGTGGAAGCTCTTGCACTTGAACGGAAAGCGGAGATGAACCGTGAGCTGAAGGAGAAGCTGGTTCAACTTAAGAAGGAACGGAATGCTATTATACTTGCTCACTATTATCAACGTGATGAGATTCAGGAGGTAGCCGATTTTCGCGGCGACTCTTTTTTGCTTGCCCAGAAGGCAGCCTCTACGGATGCAGAGACGATCGTCTTCTGCGGGGTTCACTTTATGGGAGAAAGTGCCAAAATTCTAGCTCCTAATAAGACGGTATTAATCCCTGATGAGCGTGCAGGCTGCCCGATGGCCGACATGGTCAATGTGGATGGTCTTCGGAAGCTGAAGGCTCAGCATCCGAATGCCAAGGTTGTTACTTATATTAACTCATCGGCCGAGATCAAAGCCGAGACGGATATTTGCTGTACTTCATCCAATGCGGTCAAGGTGATCAATTCCGTTGATGCTGAGGAGATTATTTGGGTTCCGGATAAAAACCTGGGACACTATGTTCAGCAGCATACCGATAAGAAGCTGATTATCTGGGAAGGGTACTGCAACACTCATGATATGCTGACGGTGAAGGATGTTGTGGAGATGAAGGCCAAATATCCGAACGCCGAATTTGTCGTGCATCCGGAATGCCGCCCAGAGGTTGTAGCGATGGGGGATTACGTGGGCAGTACGACAGCTATTCTCGATTACTGCAAGAATTCGCCTGCGAAGGAGTTCATCGTAGGAACCGAGGATGGAACAGGGTATCAGCTGCGTAAGGACAGCCCGGATAAAGCCTTCCATTTTGCCACCAAATTTCTGGTTTGCCCCAATATGAAGGTCAATAATCTGAAAAAACTGGTTAAATGCCTGGAGACGATGCAGCCGGAAATTTACGTGCCGACCGCCGTTGCTGATAAGGCGAGACTCTCACTAGAGCGCATGTTACAAGTTAAGTAGCATGCGCTACTCTCTGTTCAAGGGCAGGCGACAAAAGTCATGATACCGCGATATTTAGTGAATTTTGATTTGAACGAGCTACCGGTTCTGGATACGGATGTGATTGTCATCGGCTCTGGAATTGCCGGTCTTTATACTGCAATACGTGCGGCCGAAGAGCATCAGGTCACAATGATCACGAAGCGATCCCTGCTGGAGAGTAATACGAGATATGCGCAGGGAGGGATTGCGGCGGTATTCTCTGAGGAGGATTCGCCTCAATCCCACCTTGAGGATACTCTGCTGGCGGGAGCAGGACTATGCTCTTCACAGGCCGTGGATATTCTTGTTCAGGAGGGCCCGGACCGGGTCAGGGAATTGATGAAGCTGGGAACGGCCTTCGATCTGGAGAATGGGGAGATCGCTCTGACGAAGGAAGGCGCCCATAGCCACCGCAGAATACTTCATGCCAATGGGGATGCGACCGGCTATGAGATCGTGCGGGCATTATCGGAGCAGGTGATCCATTCTCCGAATGTGGAGCTGTGGGAAGATCATTATGTGATCGATCTGATTACAGAGGGTGAGGAATGTCTGGGTGCTTTAGTACAGCAGCCGGACGGACAGCGCGTTTTTTTTGCGGGGGAAAAAGGCAACCATTCTCTGCAGCGGAGGCGCCGGACAGCTCTATCGCTACACGACGAATCCGGAGGTCGCTACGGCGGACGGCATCGCAATGGCTTATCGGGCAGGGGCCGAGATCCGGGATATGGAATTTATCCAATTCCATCCGACCTCGCTATGCTATCCTGGCGCTCCGCGGTTCCTGATCTCGGAGGCGGTGCGCGGCGAAGGAGCGGTGCTCCGCAATATTCATGGCGAGCGCTTCATGGAGCGCTATCACGAGCTGCTGGAGCTGGCGCCTCGCGATATTGTCGCCCGGGCCATCGTAGCGGAGATGGAATTAACCAGGTCGAGCGTAGTGTACCTGGATATTTCGCATGAAGCTCCGGAAATGATTAAGCACCGTTTTCCGACGATTTATGAGACATGTCTTACATATGGCCTGGATTTGACGACCGATTGGATTCCTGTCGCTCCGGCTGCGCATTATATGATGGGAGGCGTGCGTACGGGGCCTTATGGCGAGACGAATATTCATCGCCTGTTCGCTTGCGGGGAAGTATCTTCCACCGGCGTGCATGGGGCGAATCGTCTGGCCAGCAACTCGCTATCTGAAGCCATTGTATTCGGCGCGCGAATTGTGGAGCAGATCTCCAGGCTGACTCCGTTAGCTATTACAGGCCAAGGAATAGCTTGCCGGGACCGGCGTCCGGCTGCGACCCTGCAGCCGATTGTAGAACGGCGGCTTAAACTGCAAAAGGTCATGGTACGACAGGTAGGACTTCGACGCACTGGAGAGGGGTTGCTCAAGGGGATTGAAGAGCTGAAGCGGCAGTTGCCGCTTTTTGAGTCCACCCTGACTAGCCGCGAGCAGTTGGAATTTGCGAATATGCTAACCAGCGCACTGCTATTGGCTGAGTCCGCGTTGACCCGCGAGGAGAGCCGAGGCGGTCATTACCGGGAGGACTTCCCGGACCGTGATGATGCAAGGTGGCGCAAGCACATGATCCGTCACCGGGAAAAAGGAATCTTGGAGGAAACCAGTGATGATGTTTAATGGATATAATGAAGAACTCGTAGAATCAATTCGGGGATGGCTGCGGGAGGATGTTGGATCAGGCGATGTCACAACGGGTGTTACGATTCCCCACGGACACAACTCCAAGGGAATCATCCATGCCAAGGAGTCCGGCATTATTGCCGGAATGCCTGTTGCCCAGCTCGTCTTCGAGATTGTCGATCCCCTTCTGGTCTTCGCACCGAAGGTCAAGGATGGCGAACGTGTAGAGAAGGGAAGCATCCTGGCTGAGGTGGAAGGCAGCACCCATAGCATTCTGACGGGGGAGCGGCTAGCGCTAAACCTGCTTCAACGTTTGTCCGGCATCGCCACAAGAACCCGGACCTTTGTCGATGCCCTGGAAGGAATTCCGGTCCGTCTGGTCGATACCCGCAAGACGACGCCCGGACACCGCATGCTGGAGAAATATGCTGTTCGTACCGGCGGGGGTGCGAATCATCGCTTCGGGCTTTATGATGCGGTGATGATCAAGGATAATCACATTAAGGGTGCGGGGGGAATTCGCCAGGCTGTAAGCCGGGCTAGAGCCCATATTCCGCATACGATGACGATTGAAGTAGAGACGGAGAGCCTGGAGCAGGTGGAAGAGGCCTTGTCAGCAGGAGCAGATATTATTATGCTGGATAACATGCCGCCTGAACTGATGAAGGAAGCGGTCCGCCTGATTAAGACGAAGGCCCCTCACGTGAAGACGGAGGCTTCCGGCAATGTATCGCTGGCTACCGTCAGAGAGATCGCGGAGAGCGGAGTGGATGTGATCTCGGTGGGACGGCTCACATATTCCTTTGACAGCCTGGATATCAGTCTGGATCTGGGTGAGAAGAAAGAAGGATGAGTACGATGTTTCTTGTAGTGGATGTTGGCAATACCAATATTGTGCTGGGGATCTATCGCCAGCGCGAGCTGCTGCATCATTTCCGGATCGGCACGAACCGTCAGGCGACGGTGGATGAGTATGGGGTATTGATTCATAATCTGTTCGCGATGTCGAAGATCGATCCCGAGCAGATAGAGGGGGTCATCCTATCCTCGGTGGTTCCTCCTTTGATGCATGTCCTGGAAGAGCTATGTGAAAAATATTTACATCAGAAGCCGCTGGTCGTCGGACCGGGCATTCGCACCGGCTTAAACCTGCGTTATGAGAATCCCCGCGAGGTAGGCGCAGACCGGATTGTGAATGCGGTGGCTGCCATTGAGAAATATGGCGGGCCTTTGGTCGTGGTTGATTTCGGAACGGCGACAACGTTTGACTGTGTGGATGCTGCGGGTAATTATCTGGGAGGAGCTATCGTGCCCGGCATCGGGATCTCGACGGAGGCGCTGTACCAGCGGGCGTCCAAGCTTCCCCGGATTGAGCTGGAGAAGCCGAAGAAGGTCATTGGACGAAACACCGTTCATGCGATGCAATCGGGGATTATTTTTGGCTATGCAGGACAGGTGGATGGCATTGTCGAACGGATTGCCCGCGAGATGAATACCCAGCCTAAGGTGATTGCTACCGGAGGGCTGGCTGAGCTGATCGCAAGTGAGTCCAAAAGCATTCAGGAGGTCGATCCCTGGCTTACGCTGGAGGGCCTTCGGTTAATCTATGAACGTAATCAATAAGCGGATATAATGGTTTGAAACGACGCTAGCCTGGATCAGATCATTTAAAGAGGAAGAACACGCGCTTAAAAGGGAGGCTTTATTCGGTTGGAGACACAGAATGGAAAAGACCGTCTGGTACGCGGAACCGCGCTGGACGGCAAGGTTCGCGCCTTTGCGGTGCGGACGACACAGTTGGTGGAAGAACTTCGCAGACGTCATGACACGTATCCGACTACTACCGCCGCTTTAGGGCGTACGGTGACGGCCGCAGCCATGATGGGCGCTATGCTCAAGGGCGAAGAAAGACTGTCGGTGCAGGTCAAGGGAGGCGGTCCGGTTGGCCAGATCGTAGCGGATGCCAATGCTAAGGGAGAAGTGCGCGGATACGTTAGCAATCCGCATGTCCATTTGCCCGCGAACAGTCAGGGCAAGCTGGATGTCGCTGGTGCAGTAGGCACGGATGGCTTCATCAATGTGACCAAGGATTTGGGCCTGAAGGAGCCTTATCATGGCAATGTACCGATTATTTCCGGTGAACTGGGCGAGGACTTCACCTATTACTTTGCTGCGTCCGAGCAGACACCGTCGGCAGTGGGACTTGGAGTGCTTGTAGATACGGACAATTCCGTTATTGTGGCCGGAGGCTTCATCATTCAGCTTTTGCCGGGCCTTAGCGATGCCGACATTGATATGATCGAACGGGCCGTGGGACAAATGCCGCCCGTAACGGTACTGCTGGATCAAGGATTGGAGCCGGAGGAAATGCTGAAGTGGCTGCTTCCCGATGTGCGGGTGCTGGATGAGCTGGATATCGTCTTCTCCTGCCATTGCTCTCGGGACCGGGTAGAACGTACCTTGATCAGCCTTGGCCGGGATGAACTGATCCAGCTTCGGGATGAGGATGAGCAGACCGAAGTTATATGCGATTTCTGCAACGAGGCATATGCATTTAATCGAGCGGATCTGGATGCGTTGATCGAGCAGACCTCCAAATAAAAATTTTAGAGTTATATAAGTTGAACTATAAAAGTTACGTAGAAAGGGCATAAGTGTGAAGTGTGCTGAAGTGAAAGCTTTCTGCAAGAAAGCTGCTTCGGGAGCACATGCTCGTAAACGTTCGCCTTTGTGAGAGGATTTCTACCGTATAATATCTTAGTTCAATTAGAGAAATCCGCGAACAACAGCGATCGTAAGAACACTTCACATGTTGCCCTCAGAACGTAAAATTCAGTAGTTCAAAAAGTCATCCTTACTTTGCTTGCTGAAAGGAGTGCGGGCAAAGTATTTTTTTCGGCTATTATTGACAACTCCGATCGGGGTTGTTAATATATAAATAGTAAAACCTACTTAAATACTCGGATATAAAACAACTGCGTATGCAAGCATCCAGAACTGCGGATTCTAATGATATTGTTTATTATTATAAGGAGGGCATTACCATGGCAAAGGTCGTTAACAATGTAACTGAACTGATCGGAGACACCCCGCTCGTCAAGCTGAATCGGATTGTTCCTGAGGATAGCGCTGAAATCTACGTGAAGCTTGAATATCAGAACCCGGGCTCCAGCGTCAAGGACCGGATCGCATTCAGCATCGTTGAGGAAGCGGAAAAGGCCGGGAGATTGAAGCCGGGCGGTACTATTGTAGAAGCAACGAGCGGTAATACAGGGATTGGACTTGCCATGGTAGCTGCGGCAAAGGGATATAAGGCTGTCATTATTATGCCTGAGACTATGAGCTTGGAGCGCCGTAATCTGCTTCGCGCTTACGGTGCCGAATTGGTGCTGACACCAGGGTCGGAAGGGATGAACGGCGCGGTGAAGAAGGCGGAAGAGATTCTGGCTGCGAATCCGGATTATTTCCTCGCCGATCAATTCAGAAACCAGGCTAACGTGAAGATTCACCGTGAGACAACTGGGCCTGAAATCGTAGAAGCCATCGAATCCTTGGGGGGAGAGCTTGATGCCTTTGTGGCTGGGATCGGTACAGGCGGCACAATCACCGGTGCAGGCGAAGTGCTCAAGAACCGTTTCCCGAACGTTAAGGTGTATGCGGTTGAACCTGCAGGCTCGCCAATTCTGGCAGGCGGTAAGCCAGGCCCGCATAAGATCCAAGGGATCGGTGCTAACTTTATTCCTGAGATTCTGAATCAAGACGTATATAATGAAATTATTCATGTTGAGAATGAAGCGGCCTTTGAACAAGCTCGTCAGCTTGCGAAGGAAGAAGGAATTCTGTCGGGCATCTCCTCCGGTGCAGCCGTATTCGCCGCATTGAAGGTTGCGAAGGAGCTTGGCAAGGGTAAGCGTGTCGTTGCTATTGTTCCAAGTAACGGCGAACGTTACCTGAGCACCCCGCTTTACAACTTTGAAGCTTAATTCACTATAGAGGTTGTTCAAAAAGACCCTGACTTTTTGAACTCGCACTTTAAGAGGTTGTTCAAAAGGACATCCTTTGATCACGAAGTTAAGCTGCCCCCGCGCTGTCTCTTGTACGGCTGCGGGGGCCTTTGTATTTTCAAAATGGACGAGGTCTAGTATACTAGCAAACAATAAGCAACCGAGTGCGGAGCTGGAGGTCAGAGGCAGGGTGATGGTGGAGACGTTAATCTCAAAGGAGAACTGGGAGGCTTGGCAGTCGGAGGGAAAGTGGAGACTGCTCCCATGTGTGATCAGCATGAAGTCGCCGGAAGGTCTTCCGAAGGCATGGAAATCAGCCTGGGAACAGGCGAATGCCTATTCTTTTGTGCTGGAGAGCGGTAAAGGGGGCAGATATACGTTCCTGGGTTTAAATCCGGTATCCGTGATTCGTGGAAAGGGCTGTCATGCGGAAGTAAAGGATCTGACTACGGGAGCCGGCAGGAAGCTGATCGGCAAGCCGCTGGAGCTGATCAAGGACTGGCTGGCTCCCTATAAATCGCCGTCCCATCCCGCTCTCCCCAAGCTGGGCGGCGGTGCCGTCGGCTTCCTGGGGTATGATATTGTGCGATCGTTGGAGCGGTTGCCTGCGTTGGCTCAGGATGAGCTTGGGCTGGACGATTATGTGTGGATGCGCTTCGAGGAATTATGGATCTGGGATGAAGCCGAATCGACAGTCTATGCGGTAGTGCACAAGGATATCTCGGTTGAAGAATCATTGGAGGATCAAGACAAGATCAGAACTTCTGATGATGTAGCTGTCCTTTACGATACGGCCCGGGCGAGGGCTGCAGAAATGCTTGAAGCGTGGCGGGCATTCCAGCAGGCGGAGCCATTCCCAGCGATCCAGGAGGAGCAGACACCGTCGCTTGATGAACTGTTCGCCGAGTCTAAAACATCGATGAGCCAATCGGCGTTTGAAGGCGCGGTTCGGCAGGTTCAGGAATATATCGCCGCAGGGGATGTATTTCAGGTGAATCTCTCTCTGAGACATGCTTTTCCTCTAGCTGCTAAGCCCGAAACGATCTATGAAAGCTTGCGTCTGATCAATCCCTCGCCGTATATGGGATTGATCCGCTTGCCCGAATTCCAGCTGGTCTCTGCTTCGCCAGAGCTGCTGGTCAAGCTGGAGACCAGACGCCTCAGCACCCGTCCGATTGCAGGGACTCGCCGCCGCGGGCTGACCGCGGATGAAGATGTCGCGATGGAGGCGGAGCTGCTTAGCAGCGAGAAGGAACGGGCCGAGCACATTATGCTTGTCGATCTGCTGCGTAATGATCTGGGTAGAGTGGCGTCGTACGGCTCTGTTAAAGTTTCCGAGCTGCTGACGGTGGAACGATATTCTCATGTCATGCACCTTGTATCCGAGGTAGAGGGAGCTCTGGCAGAACCGTTAACGGCCTTCGAGGCGATTGCAGCCGTTTTCCCGGGCGGAACGATAACGGGAGCACCCAAGGTGCGTACGATGGAGATTATTGAGGAGCTGGAGCCGGTGACCCGAGGTCCATACACAGGAGCCATGGGTTGGATTGACTATCAAGGAAATATGGAATTAAATATTATCATACGAACGCTGGTTACACAGGATGGAGTCGGTTATATCCAGGCCGGGGCGGGAATCGTGATAGATTCCGATCCTTATCGGGAATACCGGGAGAGTCAAAATAAAGCCAAAGCGATTGCCATAGCGATCCGGCATAGCGCACGATACGCCTTCGAGGCAGAGAACAGGAGATGGAGCACATGATTCTGGTCATCGATAATTACGATTCATTTACCTACAATCTGGTGCAGTATTTGGGTGAGCTGGGCGAGGAAGTGGTCGTTCGCCGCAACGATGAGATCGATCTGGAGGGAATTACGGCGTTGAATCCGGATCATATCTTGATCTCGCCTGGGCCGTGCACACCGAACGAAGCCGGAATTACCCTGGAGGTCATCGAACGCTTCAAGGGCGAGATTCCGATCTTCGGTGTCTGTCTGGGGCATCAGGCCATTGGCCAGGCCTTTGGCGGCAAGGTGATCCGTGCCGAGCGGTTGATGCATGGGAAGACCTCGCCGATTCACCATCAGGGAGAATCGGTATTTGCCGGGCTGCCTTCCCCGTTCACCGCGACGAGATACCACTCCTTGATCGTAGAGCGGGAGACGCTGCCCGACTGTCTGGAGATTACCGCCGAGACAGCCGAGGGTGAAATCATGGGGCTGCGCCACAGGCAATATGCTGTAGAAGGCGTGCAATTTCATCCGGAGTCGATTATTACGGATCATGGGCATCAAATGCTGCGTAATTTCCTGAGCCGCCGCAAGGCGGAGGCGAGTCTATGAACTATATCGGACTGAACGGTGTTCCGGTCCGATCCTCTGAAGCCGTGGTGTCCGTTATGGATCACGGCTTCATGTACGGAATCGGGCTGTTTGAGACGTTCCGAACCTATGAAGGCCATCCCAGTTTACTGGAGCGTCATCTTGAACGGCTTAGAGAAGGCTGCCTGCAGCTGGGGGTTTCATATCAGCCGGATATCGCGATCCTGCGCTCGGAAATCGCGGGATTGCTGGCTTTGAATGGCCTTCGCGACGGGTATTTTCGCCTCACGGTATCGGCGGGCGAGGGGCCGCTTGGTCTTACCGCGGAGGATTATGAACAGCCAACCGTTATTCTGTACGTCAAGTCGCTGCCTCCAGTTGCGCCGACGCTCTATACCGAGGGAAAGCAGCTTTGGCTGCTACAGACTCGCCGCAACACACCGGAGACGAAGGTCCGGCTGAAATCACTCCATTTTATGAATAATGTAAGAGCCCGAAGAGAATTATCCGAATATGAACGTCTTCCCGATAATGGCGGCTCCAGGCTTCCGTCAGAAGGCGTGATGCTGACAGAGGACGGGGTGTTGTCGGAAGGCATTACAAGCAACCTGTTCTTTATCCACGAAGGAGTCTTATATACGCCTGAGATTGAGACGGGGATTCTTCCTGGAATCACACGGGCCGTCGTGCTTGAGCTGGCGGCAGGACTTGGCCTGTCCGCGAGGGAAGGCCGCTACAGTTGGGACACCCTGCTTCGTGCCGACGAGGTGTTCGTGACCAACTCAATTCAGGAGCTGATTCCTGTCACACGCCTTATTTGCCGATACTCGGAGGAGGGGGAAAAGGAGGCAGCCTACCCTGCCTGCGTGCAGGTCGGATCAGGAAAGATTGGGCCATTCACCCGAGACCTGTTGGATTTATATAGAAAGAAGGTAGGAGCAAATGCAGACTCGGATTTATAAGAGAAGCTATGTATGTGGAGAGACCACCTTGACACTGGGGGAACGCACGCTGGTTATGGGCATTTTGAATGTGACCCCGGATTCGTTCTCGGATGGGGGAAAATATAATTCGCCTGATCGGGCCGTGGCTCATGCGCTTCAACTGGTTGCGGACGGAGCGGATATTATCGACCTTGGCGGGGAATCCACCCGTCCTGGGCATGACCCGGTTGGAGAGCAGGAGGAGCTGGAGCGGGTCATTCCTGTCATCGAGGCGCTTCACCGCGAGATTCCGCATATCCCGATCTCGATTGATACGTATAAGGCACGGGTAGCCGAAGAATCACTCAAGGCGGGCGCCCATATTCTGAATGACGTATGGGGCTTCAAGCGAGATCCGGAGATGGCCAGCGTTGCTGTGGCATATCGTTGCCCTGTCATTTTGATGCATAACCGGGATAACCGCGATTACCGCCATCTGATTCAGGATATCGAGGCTGATCTGCGGGAGAGCATCTCGATTGCGAAGCAGGCGGGAGTCAAGGATGAAATGATTATTCTGGATCCGGGGATTGGATTTGCCAAGGAGTATCATGAGAATCTTGAGGTCATGGGCTCGCTGGACCTGCTTGCCGAGATGGGCTATCCCTTATTGCTGGGGACCTCCCGCAAGCGATTTATCCGTACCGCGCTCGAGCTGGGACCGGATGAGGTTGTGCATGGTACCGCAGCGACCGTCGCACTGGGAATTGCCCAGGGCTGCCAGATTATGCGGGTGCACGATGTGAAGGAGATAAAGCAGACCGTACGGATGTGCGACACTATTTTATATAAAAAGAAAGGGGCCGTACTGTAAATCATGGATAGAATGATCATTCGCCGTATGGAATATTACGGATACCACGGTGTGTTCGATGAGGAGCGCAAGCTGGGGCAGCGATTTTACGTGGATCTGGATCTGGAGCTGGATCTGGAGGAAGCGGGAAAGCAGGATGACCTGTCGAAAACGGTAAATTATGCCGAGATCCACATGACGGTAAAAGAAATTGTCGAGAAAAAAAGCTTTAAATTAATTGAGGCGCTTGCCGAATGTATTGCATCGACGGTTCTGGACACTTATACTAGGGTAGATGCCTTGACGGTCGCTGTTACGAAGCCGCATCCGCCGTTCGATATTCATTTTGAGGGTGTGACGGCGCAGCTTCGGCGGTCGAGAAAGTGAGTAGAGTAGTATGTTCAAACTATCTCCCTCTGACGGTTCAGAGGCTTATATTGCATTAGGGGCTAATTTGGGTGATCGGGAAGCAACGCTGATGCAGGCCATTAGCCTGCTTCATGATCATCAGGAAATTACGGTGCTCCGCTGCTCCAAGCTGTACGAGACAGACCCGGTGGGGCCTGTTGACCAGCCTAATTTTGTGAACATGGCGCTGGCATTGCGAACTACGCTTGCGCCGGAGGCTTTGCTTCAGGTCATGCTCCAGATCGAGCATGTGCTTGGGAGGGAACGAACCATTCGCTGGGGACCGCGAACGGTTGATCTCGATTTGTTGTGGATCAAGGGGAAACAAATGGATACGGACCATTTAACCCTGCCTCACCCGCGGATGATGGAGCGGGCTTTCGTGCTCGTACCGATGAATGACATTGTTAATGAAGAAGATCCGGAGTTGAAGGAGCAAATAGAAAGTGCCTTGAACGTCCTGGACGGAAAGGACGGCGTACGATTTTGGAAAACATGCAGCTGGCCCAGCGCATCCGCGCATTCCGCAAACTAAAAGGCTTTACCCAGCAGCAGCTTGCTGAGCAGACCGGTATTTCTCTGGCTGTGCTCGGAGCTATTGAGCGGGGAAACCGCCGCATAGAAGATCAAATTTTAAATAAAATTGCGAATGTTCTTGGCCTGGACCTGGAGGAATTAAAGCTTCCGGAGCGCTAGAGCCCATAATCCATAGATACATGAGAGAAGGAAGTGAACCATCATGCTGAAGATCGGCGATATTGAAATGAAGAATCAGGTCGTGCTTGCTCCTATGGCAGGCGTATGTAATCCGGCCTTCCGGCTTATCGCCAAGGAGTTTGGCACCGGGCTTGTCTGCGCAGAGATGGTCAGTGATAAAGCGATCCTTCACGGCAATAAGCGGACCCGGGAAATGCTGTTCGTCGATGAGCGGGAGAAGCCGCTAAGTCTGCAAATTTTCGGGGGGGACCGCAAATCATTGGTTGAAGCCGCGAAGGTGGTCGATCAGGAGACAAATGCCGATATTATCGATATTAATATGGGCTGTCCTGTTCCCAAGGTGACAAAATGTGATGCAGGAGCCCGCTGGCTGCTCGACCCGAACAAAATTCACGAGATGGTATCTGCAGTTGTCGATGCGGTAAGCAAGCCGGTAACGGTGAAAATGCGTATCGGTTGGGATGCCGAGCATATTTTTGTCGTGGATAATGCCAAGGCCGTGGAGGCTGCAGGCGGCAAAGCGATCAGCGTGCATGGCCGTACCCGGGAACAGCAGTATACGGGATATGCCGATTGGAGCTATATCAAGCAAGCGAAGGAATCAGTCTCTATTCCTGTCATCGGCAACGGGGACGTGAGCACGCCGGAAGACGCGAAGCGGATGCTGGAGGAGACGGGCTGTGACGGTGTCATGATCGGCCGCGGCGCCCTCGGCAATCCTTGGATGCTGTACCGTACGGTGGAGTACCTGAAGACAGGGGTTCTTTTGCCGGAGCCGGAGGCTGAGGAGAAGATCCGCATTGCGATTCTTCATATGGATCGTCTCGCTGCCCTAAAGGGTGAACACGTCGCAGTCAAGGAAATGCGCAAGCATTTGGCCTGGTACCTGAAGGGGCTGAAGGGTGCGGCCCGGATTAAGGATGCTATTATGGAGGAGACCCGGCGTGATGAAATGGTTCGAATTCTTGAAGATTTCGTAGCCAATCAGAATCACGAAATTTTGGAAACCGTGGAAACAGCTTGATTGCTGGGTTCGCGGGGCATAAGGGCGTGAAGCGTTTTCATTCCTTGCGGGTCGCGTCATTGACATTTAAGACCGGTTAACCTATAATTTTTCAGTATAAATTCGCCTCAGGAGATAACTTCCACAACATGGATGGTCTGACCTCCATGCGATTGCATATGATATTCTCAATGATGCGTGATGCGAATATTATTTCCATGACAGGAGAATCGGTTGAGATGAGTGATAAAGAAGTCATTCTTACACAGGACGGTCTGAAGAGACTGGAAGAGGAACTGGAGAACCTGAAGTCGGTGAGACGCCGCGAAGTAGCCGAGCGGATTAAAACAGCAATTGGATATGGCGATATTAGCGAGAACTCAGAATATGAAGATGCCAAGAATGAGCAAGCGTTCATCGAAGGCCGAATCATTACCCTTGAGAAAATGCTGCGCAACGCCCGGATTATCAACAACGATGAAATTGACACGGATACGGTGAGCATTGGCTCGACTGTGACGGTTAAGGATCTGGAGTACGGCGATACGATGGAATATGCGATTGTCGGGACGGCCGAATCCGATCCGCTGCAGAACAAGATATCCAATGAGAGCCCTGTTGGCAAAGCCATTCTTGGCAAGAAGAAGGGTGCTACGGTCGATGTCAATGTACCGGCGGGCGTTATCCAATATAAGATCATCGATATCAAGAAATAAGTTCATTTGAGCGGTGAATTTGAGTTCCAAGAAGCTTCCCCGGCGGAGGCTTCTTTCACTGTTTTTATTGAATAGAATCTAATTAGTGGCAAGGAGTGGGACAAGCAATGAGCGAAGAACAGAACAACCAGGAAGTCGTCCAGATCAGCGATCTGCTGAAGGTGCGTCGCGAGAAATTGGACGAGCTGCGTCAGCTTGGCGTAGACCCTTTCGGGACAAAGTATGAGCGGACGGCAATGGCAGGAGATATCCTGAAGCAGTATGACGGATTGACGCATGACGAGCTTGAAGAGAAGCAGATCAAGGTATCCGTTGCCGGCCGTATGATGGCAAAACGGGTGATGGGGAAGGCCAGCTTTGCGCATATCCAGGACCTGTCGGGCAAGATCCAGATTTATGTCCGCAAAGATAGTGTGCCTGAGGTGAAATATGCTGCTTTTGATACGTTAGATCTGGGGGATATTATTGGAGTTACCGGCGAGGTGTTCAAGACCAAGACCGGAGAGACGACGATTAAGGTTACCGACCTTGAAGTTCTGACGAAATCGCTCTACCCGTTGCCGGACAAGTACCATGGACTTAAAGATGTGGAGCTGCGTTATCGCCAGCGTTACGTTGACTTGATCGTTAACCCGGAAGTGCAGCAGACATTCATCAAGCGCTCACGGATTATCCAGTCAATGCGCCGCTATCTGGACTCGCTTGGCTATCTTGAAGTTGAGACGCCTACCCTTCACAGCATTGCCGGGGGAGCTGCCGCACGTCCGTTTATTACACACCACAATGCACTGGATATGCAGCTGTATATGCGGATCGCAATCGAGCTTCATTTGAAGCGTCTGATCGTCGGCGGTTTGGAGAAGGTATACGAGATTGGCCGGGTTTACCGGAACGAGGGCATTTCAACCCGTCATAATCCGGAGTTCACGATGATTGAATTGTATGAAGCGTATGCCGATTACAAGGACATCATGGCCCTGACGGAAAATATGATCGCTCATATTGCCCAAGAGGTGTTGGGAACCAAGATCGTGCACTATCAAGGCCACGAGGTTGATCTCACTCCGCAATGGCGCCGTGTATCCATGGTCGATGCAGTGAAGGAAGTAACCGGAGTGGACTTCGGCGTGCAAATGTCGAACGAAGAAGCGCATCGTCTGGCGAAGGAGCATAAGGTTCCCGTGGAGCCGCATATGACATTCGGTCATATCCTGAATGCTTTCTTTGAACAGTTTGTAGAAGAGACGTTGATCCAGCCTACATTTGTATATGGTCATCCGGTAGAGATTTCCCCGCTGGCCAAGAAAAATGAAGAAGATCCGCGGTTCACCGATCGCTTCGAGCTGTTCATTGTAGCCCGGGAGCATGCCAATGCCTTCTCCGAGTTGAATGATCCGATCGATCAACGCCAGCGGTTTGAAGCGCAGCTGCTGGAGCGTGAGCACGGAAATGATGAAGCGCATGAAATGGATGATGATTTCATCCGTGCGCTGGAATACGGCATGCCGCCTACCGGCGGACTGGGCATCGGGATCGACCGCCTGGTGATGCTGTTGACCGACGCGCCTTCCATTCGCGATGTACTGCTCTTCCCGCATATGCGGAATACTGTAATTGAATAAGGCTTAGATGAGGTTTGTGAAGAGATATAAAAGAGATCGCAGCAATCCCCAGTCATTCTGCAGGAGAGACAGACCACAAACGGAGAGTTCATATGAAGTGGAAAAAGCTTCATGCCTAACGTGTCATTTATGTAAAGTCGCTGAATCAGCGGCTTTTTTGTTTTATTGTTACAAGTTGTTGTTTTGGAATTCTGGAGTAAAGCTTGAAATATCAAGTTAAGCTTCCACAAGCTAGAATGCAAAGAGGGACTTATCAAAAAAAATTGCAAATGAGGAAGAGGTGGCATATAATTGTCTCGTAGTTAGTGATTGATCAATCACTAACTACGAGACGAAAATAAAACTTAAAGTTGAGAGGAGATACCCCTATGAATCATTTGATTGTGTATGCCCATCCGAGAAAAGAGAGTTTTAACCATGCCATTCTGGAAACGGCCGTCCGAGGTCTTCGGCAAAAAGGACATGAGGTTGTCGTGCGCGATTTGTACGCGATAGAATTTCAACCTGTTATCAGCAGCAGTGAAATTCTGGGCGGCATTGGTGAGGACATCGAGCAGGAGCAAGAGTATCTTAAGTGGGCGGACGTGATCACTTTCATTTATCCGATATGGTGGACTGGGCTGCCGGCTATCGTCAAGGGCTATATTGAGAGAGTCTTTACTTACGGGTTTGCCTACCGTTACGTGAATGGCGAGCAAATGGGATTGATGAAGGGAAAAAAGGCTGTAATTATCAACACGCAAGGAAAATCACATTCCCAATATGCAGAGATGGGAATGGACAAGGCGCTGCTTTTGACTTCCGACACAGGAATATTTGAATATTGCGGTATGGAGGTGCTTCATCATGAAGTCTTTGAGTCCGTGCCGAGCTCTGACGAAGCGGTGCGTTTGGCTTGGTTAAAACAGATCGAGGAGATGACAAGCAAGGCATAACAATATATGATCTTTCTCTGATCAAGGACAGGCTAAGGGTTCCAACGGTGGACTGGATTGTATTGCTTGTTTACACCTTGTATAATTGATCTATTATTGATCAATCAATTTCAACTGGGGGAACAAGAAATGGCGAAATCGGGAACTACAGCGGTCAATCGAAGAGCAGATATTATCTCAGCAGCGATTGAAGTGTTTTCGGAAATAGGCTACTACCGGGCGACGACGGCAGAGGTGGCGAAACGGGCGAACATCTCCCAGCCTTATGTGTTCCGATTCTTCGCAACCAAAGAGAGCCTGTTGTTGACCGCGATTGAGGCGTCCTGGACCCGTGTCATTGAATCTTTCCGCACTATCGTGGAGACAGCTCCTCCTGAAGCACTTGAGAAGCAATTAATCTATGAATACGAGAGCATCCAGGCGAAGCATCAGAACGAAATGTTCTTGCAGTTACAAGCACAATCCATTCGGGAGGAAGCTATTCAGGCAGCGATGCGAGACGGGTTCAAGCAAGTACGGGATATGGTACTTAAGGCTTTTTACGAAGCCGGCGTTGCGAACCCCGAAGAGCGGACCTTGCTGTTCCTTGCACGTGGAATGCTGTGTAACGTCGCTGTGGCGATCAAAATGCCCGAATTAATGAAAAGCTAAGTGTAATTGCTCGGAAATTCAATAACTGAATGAAAAGTAAAGTCAGATGGCCGCGTGTCCACGGAGAAGCAGTTGTCGAACGGCTAGGGAGAGCGGGATCGGGAGAAACCTGTGGAAGTGATGGCAGTTATGTGATGGCACAGGTGATCTTCGTGGATGTCTATCTCATCTATAAAGATGAACCGGATAAGGTGAGGTAGCATCTCGAAGCTCAGAGCTCGAAAGCACCTTGACATTATCTCAGCCGTGAGATGTAGTGTGAGGTAAGAAGCGTTATGCAAAAGTTTGCCCGCAGTAAAATATTACAAAATGGATTTTATTCAGAATGTCTTGCAATGACTATGGATACGTGATACATTATATATCCGGTCGTTAATTACGGCCCATCACGATTTCGAACCCATAAGCATTTAAAAAAGTGCTTGCAATGTTGGATTGAGCGTGATATGATATAAAAGTTGCCGCTGATGAGGTGGTAACGAAAAAGAATCGAAGTTGATCTTTGAAAACTGAACAACGAGTGAGTATTAATAGAGAATGAATAATTCTCGTCAGTTTTGAAATGAGCAAGTCAAACACTTTATTGGAGAGTTTGATCCTGGCTCAGGACGAACGCTGGCGGCGTGCCTAATACATGCAAGTCGAGCGGAGTTGATGAGG
>NZ_HG005144.1 GCF_000455265.1 Paenibacillus antibioticophila | reverse complement strand
AACACAAAGAGCACTGCCGATCACTCGGTGGTGCTCTTTGTTTTCTCTTTTCTTTTTCTTGGGGCCAAAGAAACGGAAAAATTTACACGCTCCACAATTGAGTTGGGTCTCGGGGATCTTGATGCTGCTGAGAATGTACAAATCCTGTTATTCACCTGCAGATAGGTTAAAGAACTTCCGCCTGCTTGGCAGCAAAGCCGGGATCGCGGCGCTGAAGTAGTATTGAACTTTATGGGGCTAAAGTTGATGCACCGGCAGTAGATGCAATACACTACTGGAAGACATACGAGTCTTTGTTTCTCAGCATGTTCTTGAACATGACTAGTCAGTATACGATGTGTCCAAACCACATATGAGTAACCCAAAGCTATTGTTTTCTGACAGGCCAATTTGTTCAGGGGAAAGTACTTGGTATAACGGACATTACGTCTCCTTAAAGGCCACTATGGATGAAGCCGGAAATGTAACGGACATTTTGGCAGCTAAGATAGGTGAGTTGTGTGAATTAGAGCCGTTTGAGCATCCTAAATGCCGAAAATGTCCGTTACCCTCTAAAAATGTGTGAAAAAGCCGGCTAATAGTTCAAAATGTCCGTTAGAAGGTCCAAGATATTGCGTTAGCAAGTCCAAAGTCCAAAGATACTGCATTAGCGAGTCCGAAACATCAGCAAGCAAATCCAAGATACTCTGTTAGCAATCCAAAGATACTCCGTTAGTTAGCAAGTCCAAAACATCCATTAGCAAAGCCCAAAACATCATTAGCGGTTTTCTCGCCTCTTCGGCTGGAATAGAATAATTTACGCCTGTAGCGCCCAAACTGAATTTATCGAGGATACGATATCCTCTTGGCAAAATAATGATTTATGTTATAATGTATATAAAGTCAAAGAAAGTCAAAGTCAACAAACCGATTCAACTCGATTTAAATCAACTCAAACAAAGGGTCCAAAGGGTTATGGAGGGTAAGTGATGCGCAATATTTCCGATATTATCGAAAAATATCTCAAGGGCATCCTGCAGGACAGCCCCGAGGGGATCATTGAAATTCAGCGCAATGATTTGGCTGAGCAATTTTCCTGCGTGCCATCACAAATTAATTATGTGATCAGTACAAGATTTACCCTGGAGAAAGGCTATCTGGTCGAGAGCAAGCGGGGCGGCGGCGGCTATGTCAGAATCCGCCGTATTGAACTGCCGGGACCGACCACGCTCCACACCCATCTGCATCAAACCATCGGTGAAGAGATGGGGCAGTCCGCAGCGGAGGGGTTAATTTATCAATTAGTGGAGGCTCGCTTCCTGACCACCCGTGAGGCGGCCCTCATGCAGGCGGCTGTATCCCGCGAGGTACTGATGGTGAAGCTGCCGTACCGGGATCAGATCCGGGCCAGAATGATGAAGGCGATGCTCATTTCGTTGCTTTGCTAAGAAAATTAGGGCGGTAATCCAGATCAATCCAGACAAGGAGGGATATTGATCATGCAATGCCAAGAATGCGGCAAACGCCCGGCTACTCTGCACTTCACTAAAATTGTGAATGGAGAGAAGACGGAGTTTCATATTTGTGAAGCTTGTGCCAGGGAAAAGGGAGAACTGATTCCAGGAACCTCCGGTGGTTTCTCCATCCACAATCTGTTATCGGGACTGATGGAATTTCATCCCGGCTTTCAAGGGCAATCGGCACAGACCAAGCCATCCGAGCCGCTTCGTTGTGAGGAATGCGGTCTGACCTATGCTCAGTTCAGCAAAATTGGACGTTTTGGCTGTAGTTCATGCTATAAATATTTTAACAACCGATTGGATCCGCTCTTCAAAAGAGTACACGGCAATACCGTCCATGTAGGCAAGGTTCCGAAGCGGGTAGGTGCTCACATCCAGGCTGAACGCAAGATCGAAGACCTTCGCCGGGAATTGCAGGACAAAATCGTACAGGAAGAGTTCGAAGAAGCTGCGGCGATTCGGGACCAGATTCGGGAGCTTGAAAAGAAATTATCCGCAGAATCAAATTAGGAGGAAGGCGCGATGACTAGTCTGCGATTTACAGAGCAGCCGCTCAGCGAGTGGATGAGCCGGGGCGGCAACGAGTCGGAAATTGTAATGAGTACGCGAGTACGCATCGCCCGCAACTTGATTCACCATCCATTTCCGATGCTGTCCACCAATCAACAGTCGGAGGAGATTCTTAGCCTGATGAAGGACGTGCTTGCCGACGAAGAGCTGAAGCAATTTGGCAAGCTGATTCCGGTCTCAATGAACGAGTTGGAGGAACTGGATAAGCAGATTTTGGTGGAGAAGCACCTGATCAGTCCCAGCCTGGCGAATGAATCGCGAAATGGCGCTGCATTTATCAGCGAGGACGAAAGTCTTAGCGTGATGGTGAACGAAGAGGACCATCTGCGAATTCAATGTTTATATCCGGGGCTCCAAGTACAGGAAGCATGGGAGAAGGCCGCACGAGTGGACGATATTTTTGAAAAGCATGTGGATTATGCCTTCGATGCCAACCGCGGATTCCTTACAAGCTGTCCGACCAATGTCGGCACCGGTCTTCGGGCTTCTGTCATGATGCATTTGCCGGCGCTCGTATTGACCCAGCAGATCAACCTTATTTTGTCGGCTGTATCTCAGGTTGGACTTACCGTGCGCGGCATCTATGGTGAGGGCAGCGATGCAATCGGGAACTTGTTTCAAATCTCAAATCAGATTACACTGGGACAAAGCGAAGCGGAAATCATTGAGAATTTGTACGGAGTTGTCCTGCAAATCATCGAGCATGAGAAGAACGCGCGCGAGAAGCTTCTCCATGAATCCAGACTTCGGATGACGGATCGGGTGATGAGATCATACGGGATTTTGTCCCATGCATCTATTATCGATTCCAAGGAAGCTGCTCAGCGGCTGTCCGATGTGCGGCTTGGCGTAGATATTGGTCTTATTGATTCTCTCCCCGCTCAGGTTATTAACGAGCTGAATGTCATGACCCAGCCGGGGTACTTGCGGAAGCAATTTGGAGAGAGTCTTTCTCCAGGCGAACGTGATATGTACCGGGCGAAGCTGATTCGGGAAAAAATGGGTAATTAACGGAATAGATTCTTATTGGAGGTGTATGTAGGATGATGTTTGGAAGATTTACAGAACGTGCGCAGAAGGTGCTCGCACTGGCTCAAGAGGAAGCAGTCAGACTGGGGCATAACAATATTGGAACCGAGCATATTTTGCTTGGACTGATTCGGGAAGGCGAAGGAATCGCGGCCAAGGCTTTGATCGGTCTCGGACTCGGACTTGAGAAGATTCAAGATGAAGTGGAAACCTTGATCGGACGGGGGCAAGAGCAACCGACGAACATTGCCTATACACCTCGTGCCAAGAAGGTTATAGAGCTATCGATGGATGAAGCACGGAAGCTGGGACATACCTATGTTGGAACCGAGCATATCCTGCTTGGCCTGATTCGCGAAGGCGAGGGTGTTGCCGCACGGGTTCTGAACAACCTCGGCATCAGCCTGAACAAAGCCCGTCAGCAAGTTCTGCAACTGCTGGGAAGCAGTGAGGCGGTATCCAGTCATCACGGAGCTCCGGCAAATGTAAATACTCCGACGCTGGACGGCTTGGCTCGCGACCTTACCGCTTCGGCGAAGGAAGGCAACCTGGATCCAGTCATTGGCCGCAGCAAGGAAATCGAGCGGGTTATACAGGTGCTTAGCCGCCGGACGAAGAACAATCCGGTTCTGATCGGGGAGCCGGGCGTCGGGAAGACGGCCATTGCAGAAGGGCTTGCCCAGAAAATTATCAACAATGAAATTCCGGAGACACTTCGCGACAAGCGGGTAATGACCCTTGATATGGGCTCCGTTGTCGCCGGCACGAAATATCGTGGCGAGTTCGAGGATCGTCTGAAGAAGATCATGGATGAGATTCGTCAGGCAGGCAACATTATCCTGTTCATCGACGAGCTTCATACCTTGATTGGGGCAGGCGGGGCCGAAGGAGCCATCGATGCTTCCAACATCCTGAAGCCTGCATTGGCTCGGGGCGAGCTCCAGTGCATTGGTGCGACAACGCTGGATGAATACCGCAAATATATTGAGAAGGATGCCGCATTGGAACGCCGGTTCCAGCCGATTAACGTCGACCAGCCATCCGTAGAGGAAGCCATCCAGATTCTGCATGGACTTCGGGACCGTTATGAAGCTCACCACCGGGTAAAAATTACGGATGAAGCGATTGAGCAGGCGGTGAAGCTGTCGGATCGCTATATTCAGGATCGTTTCTTGCCAGATAAGGCGATCGACCTGATCGATGAAGCGGGCTCCAAGGTAAGGCTGAACTCTTACACTGTACCGCCAAATCTCAAGCAGCTTGAGAGCCGTCTGGAGGATATCCGCAAGGAGAAAGATGCTGCCGTTCAGAGCCAAGAGTTCGAGAAAGCAGCTGCCCTGCGGGATACGGAACAAAAAATTCGCGAAGAGCTTGATATCACAAAGAACCAGTGGAAAGAAAAGCAAGGACGGACCGATTCCGAAGTGACACCGGAGGATATCGCACAGGTGGTTGCCAGCTGGACGGGGATTCCGGTCAATAAGTTGAAGGAAGAAGAGACCGAGCGTCTGCTCAATATGGAGTCTATCCTGCATGAGCGGGTAATCGGTCAGGATGAGGCCGTGAAGGCGGTCAGCCGGGCTATCCGCCGGGCGCGCGCAGGTCTTAAGGATCCGAAGCGGCCGATGGGCTCCTTCATCTTCCTCGGTCCGACCGGGGTCGGGAAGACGGAGCTGGCTCGTGCACTTGCGGAATCCATGTTCGGTGATGAAAATGCCGTGATTCGAATCGACATGTCGGAATACATGGAGAAGCACTCCACTGCTCGTCTGGTCGGGGCTCCTCCGGGGTATGTAGGCTATGAAGAAGGCGGCCAATTGACCGAGAAGGTACGCCGCAAACCTTACTCTGTAGTCCTGCTGGATGAGATCGAGAAGGCTCACCCTGAAGTCTTCAACATCCTTCTCCAAGTACTGGAGGATGGCCGGTTGACGGACTCCAAGGGGCGTGTCGTGGACTTCCGGAATACTTTGATTATCCTGACCTCCAACGTCGGAGCCGATGCGATTAAGAAGAACTCGCGCCTTGGATTCACCGCGATGGAGGATGCCGGTGCCGATTACGACAACATGAAGGGTAAAGTGATGGAAGAACTTAAGAAGAGCTTCCGTCCGGAATTCCTCAATCGGATCGATGAAATCATTGTCTTCCACTCGCTGGAGCAAAAGCACATCTCCGAGATCGTTACGCTCATGTCCGAGGAGCTTCGCAAGCGCCTGAGAGAGTACGATGTGGACTTTACGCTGACAGATAAAGCGAAGGAGTTCCTGGCCAAGGAAGGCTTTGATCCCGCTTATGGCGCACGTCCGCTTCGCCGGGCAATTCAGAAGCATATCGAAGACCGGTTATCGGAAGAGCTGTTGACAGGAAACGTGAAGAAGGGCGATTCCTTGACTATTGATGAAGAGAACGGTACTCTGACGGTATCAACAACGGGAACTTATACCCGCAATGCCTGATGGATAACTGAATTTCCATGGCAAGAGTGAAAAGAAGCGAACAAACAAAAAGTTGGACGAAAAACCTTGCGTTTTCTCGCCCAGCTTTTTGTTTTGAGGACTTATTAGACACCCCCCTTTTTCTCTTGCTCAGAAAGGCAACAGAAGGAATCCGGTCCTTCTTTGCCGAACTTACATACCTGTCAAGGAGGTACGTCGAAGTGAAGGAAACGATTTTACTAGTGGATGATGAGAAAGAAATTATTAGGCTGATGGAGATTTATCTGCGTAATGAAGGTTATGACCTATTGACTGCATCCGATGGCCTGGAGGCGCTGGAGCTTCTTGAATCGCATCCGGTTCATCTGATCATTCTGGATGTCATGATGCCGAGGCTGGATGGCTTGGAGGCCTGCATGCGGATTCGTGAAGAACGCGATACGCCTATCATTATGCTGTCAGCCAAGAGTGAGGATATGGATAAAATCTCCGGACTAAGCATAGGGGCGGATGATTATGTCACCAAGCCGTTCAATCCGTTGGAGCTGCTCGCCCGGGTAAAGTCACAGCTTCGGAGGTATAATCGATATATCAATAACACCCCTCAGGCTCCTGCCCCGGATGAAATTGTGATCGACGATCTGGTGATTCATACTGCCATGCATAGAGTGACAGTGGACCAACGGGAGATCAAATTAACCCCGCGCGAATTCGAGGTTCTCAAGCTGCTGGCACTCCATCGCGGCATTGTGCTGAGCATGGACAAAATCTATGAGGAAGTATGGAAGGAACCCTATATAGAGTCGAAAAATACGGTCATGGTCCATATCCGCAGACTCCGGGAAAAGATTGAGCTGGATCCGCAGAATCCTCGATACATAAAGACTGTATGGGGAATCGGCTATAAAATAGAAGTCCAATAAGAAAGTCAGGTATTCATGATGAGCTTGAAACGACTAATTTCACTAAGAGTAAAATTTTTGGGGTCCGCGATCGTCAGTCTGCTGCTTTCCGTCGCCGTCATGTATTTATGCCATCAATTGGCCGCCTATATCCTGACGCTCCCTAATACGACGTTTTGGTCTCCCGTTCGAAAGATCGTTCGCGGGATCATCCAGCAATGGGGCTCCATTCCTGCGATGATCGTCGCAGGTACAGGGATCTTTATCCTGACGTATTGGATGCTGACAAGGGGGACGATGCGGTATTTAAAAGAGCTGGATCAAGCCTTGACGGAGGTCGGACTCGGGCGCATGGATGTAAAGATCCCCCTGCGCACCTCTGATGAGCTCGGTCATTTGGCGCAGCATTTAAACGCCACAGTGGAAGGGCTTAATGTCTCCATTCGGGAGATCACGAACGGTCTTGGCGAAATTGCGGAGGGGAATCTGGAACGGAAAATCCCGGCCCAAACAGGGGAATTGGCCAAGATTGCAGACAGCATTAATCATATGGCAGACCGGCTGAATCAGTCTATCGAAGAGGAGCGCCTGGCGGAGAGGTCCAAGAATGATCTGATTACCGGTGTCTCCCACGATCTTCGGACCCCGCTCACGTCCATCCTCGGTTTTTTGGAGGTTATAGAAGAGGATCGTTACAAAGACGAGACAGAACTGCGTTACTATGTGAATATCGCTTATGAGAAGGCGAAGGACCTGAAGAAGCTGATCGACCAGCTCTTCGAATATACGCGGATTCAGAACGGCCTGCCTTTACAAAAGTCCGAGCTTGACCTGAACGGATTTCTGGGTCAGCTGGCGGAGGAATTTGTCCCGATACTGGACAAATCCGGCATGCTATGTCGTGTGTCCGCGCGGCAGGGAAATGCAATCATCCATGCAGATGGGAATTTGCTCGTGCGTGCATTTGAGAATCTATTGAGCAATGCCATTCAATATGGCGCCGATGGCAAATTTATCGATATTGTAATTTCTATCGAAGAGCCTTGGGCCCGTGTGAAATTCATTAACTATGGCAAAGAAATTCCTTCGTCGAGTCTGCCGCATTTGTTTGACCGCTTCTATAGAGTGGACAGCTCCCGTTCCAAGGCGAGCGGAGGAACCGGGTTGGGGCTGGCGATTGCCAAGAGTATTATTGACGTCCATCAGGGCCAAGTGTCCGTGACGAGCAGCCCGCAAAGCACGGCCTTTGAGGTTTTGCTTCCGCTGGAATAGGAAAGGAAGATGTTGTATTTGTATTAAGCCTGGCGTGGACAATAACCTGGTGGTGAAAGTCCACTACAGGCTTGACAGTAGGAACAGTTAGCCAAAGGCAAGGGTGTCCGCTGTGAGGCCGAATCTGAAGGAAGCTGGAGGCAGAGGCAGTCCCTCGTCAATGTATCCGCTTTATCATGGCAATTAATGTAATATTCATGTTAGATATATGTTACGAAAGCTAATTGACAGGTCAAATCAAAAAGCATATATTATTAATAAGTCCAGTGGACGTAATAATTATAATCCGTATGAATAGGAGGATCCGGGCGGTTTTTTGGCGGTAAGTAAATGAGTTAGGTTCTAATTTACTATTTCGAGGGGGGCACTTCAGAAATGCGTTCAAAAGCGATCTTGCCATTATTGTTATGTTTTGTAATCGTTCTCGTAGCTGCGTGTGGCAACAATTCTTCCAAAGGATCTCAACCGTCAACGGGTGATGCTTCATCCGAAGTGAAAACCATTAAGTTCTGGCAGTTCATGGGCTCCATGGACGACAGTACGGATATTAATATTGCTCCGATTATTGAAGAATTTGAAAGCACTCATCCTGGGGTGAAGGTTGATGTACAGCAACTTACCTGGGATAACGGCTTGGACAAAATCACTACGAGCTTTGCTGCCGAAGAGGCACCCGATGTGGTGGAGCTTGGCAACACCTGGGTGACGCAGTTCGCTTCCCAGGATGTGCTGCTGGATCTGTCAGACAAGGTGACCGACATCAAGGGCGAATACGTAGGCTGGGACGGTGTAACCTACGATTCCAAGATCTACGGGGTGCCTTGGCTACTGGGGACACGTGCTTTGTTTTATAACAAAGAGCTGTTCGAGCAGGCTGGCCTGGACCCTGAGAAGGCCCCGACGAACTGGGAAGAGCTGAAAGAGGCAGCGGCCAAAATCACGGAAAATACGGGAGCAAAAGGCTTTGGTATTGCCGCGGGAGAAGCGGAGACACCTTGGACACAATTCTCTATGTTCCTCTGGAGTAACGGCGGGAACTTCCTGAATGCGGATGAAACCGCCAGTGCGTTGAACGAACCGGCTGCGATCGAAACGCTGGAGTATGTTCAAGAATTATCCAAAGTATCGCTTGTCGCTCAAGATGGCATGATTGGCCAGGAATTCGCGGCGGGGAACGTAGGGATGTTCATTTCAGGTGCCTGGAATTTGCGAGGGTTAGCGCAGAATGCGCCCGACTTGAAGTGGGGAGTGGCAGAAATCCCGGTAGCGCCTACAGGCAACTCGGTGTCCTTCTCGGGAGGAGAGATTTTGTCCATCTCCGCCAAGACAGAGTATCCTGAGGAAGCTTATCAATTCGTTCAGTTTATGACCAGCAAGCAAAATGCAATGAAGATTACAGAGATAGCCACCTCCGTATTCCCAGCCTTTCCGGGAGTCGAAGCTGATCCGTTCTTCGCGGACAAGCCGGAGATCGCTATATTCGCCAAGCAAGTTGCGACGGCCCAGAATCCACCTTCTCTGAAGGCGTGGCAAAAAATTTCTGAAAAGGTTACGACTGCGGTAGAGAAAGCTGTATTGCAGCAAACTTCTGCAGCAGAAGTGTTACAGACTGCCTCCGACAACATTAATAAATTGCTCGCAAGATAAAATTCAAAAGGGTAAGGGGACGTTCAGCTCCTTGCCCATGGAGGTATAACATGAACACAGCAGGCCGTAATAAGCTGCGCCAAAACACCACAGCTTATCTGTTTCTATCGCCGTGGCTATTATCGTTTCTGGTATTCAGTTTGTTCCCGATTATTTTCTCGTTATATCTTAGCTTTACTGAAACCGGATTGCTCAAGCTGGAGTCCAACTGGGTGGGGATCACGAACTATTTGGATACGCTAAGCGATCCTGTATTCAAGAAAGCTTTCTGGAATACCTTGTACTTCGTGGCTGTCACGGTCCCAATTACTACGGTACTGTCGATGGTGTTGGCCATCGCTGTGAACAGCCGCATCCCCGGCAAAATATTCTTCCGGGTTTCGTTCTTCATGCCAACCGTGACTTCGGTCATCGTCGTATCCATGATGTTCATGCTGCTGTACGCACCTTCCGGCATCTTGAACTCCATTCTAGGCACTTTTGGCATTCAAAAGGTGCAATGGCTGCTGGATATTCGAACAGCTTTTCCTTCTATTATGGCGATGTCGATCTGGACGGCTGTGGGCTTCTATATGCTGATGTATGTGGCTGCCCTGCAATCGATCCCTGCCAGTCTGTATGAAGCGGCCATCATTGATGGCGCAGGGCTGTGGAGTCAATTTATGCATGTGACGTTGCCGCATTTACGGCATATGAGCATTCTGGTCATTGTCATGAATACCATCAACTCGCTACAAGTCTTCTCCGAGGTATATGTCATGACCAAGGGAGGGCCTTTGAACTCAACGACCACGATGGTGTTGTATATGTACAATACGGCATTCTCCAGCTTGCAACTGGGGAAAGGTTCGGCGATCGCCTATATCTTAATGATTTTCATTATGTTGATGTCGGCTGTTCAAATGTGGCTGATGCGTATTAATAAGGGGGTAGGAGAATGAGCCACCGGCAATCAGCCTTGCGCACATCCATCGTCTTCCTGGTGCTCCTGATTCCCCTGATTGTTATGGTATTTCCGTACCTGTATATGATCAGCATGTCGTTAAAGGGCGATGGCATGATCATCAAGAGCTTCACGGATATTTTCCCGAAGGAGATCACGTTACAGAATTATGTTGATGTCTTGGGAAGTGGGCCGTTTGGGCGTTACTTCCTGAACAGTACGATTATTGCCGTATCTGTAGTGGTGGGGAATATTTTATTTGGATCTATGGTCGGATACGCTTTTGCAAAGCTGACGTTTGTGGGGAAGAATGCCCTTTTTATGATTATCCTGTCTACGATGATGATTCCATTTCAGGTCACCCTGATTCCGCTCTTTCTGCTGATGAGGGAGCTGGGCTGGATCGATACGTACGCGGCACTCATTATCCCGAATCTGATTGCGCCAATGAGCATCTTTCTAATGAGGCAGTATATGTCAGGTTTGCCCAATGAAATCATAGAGGCAGCCAAGATCGACGGTTCCACGGAATTCGGCGTATTCTGGCGTATTATCCTTCCCCTGGCGAAGCCGGCAGTGGGTGTTCTCATCATTGTGCAATTCCTGGGATCGTGGAATAACTTTATCTTCCCTCTGATTCTAACCAACTCCGAGCATATGAGAACATTGCCTTTGGGCTTGGCGCTGTATAAAGGCTTTAATTCTATCGATTGGGTGCATATGATGGCAGCATCTTGCATTTCGACCTTGCCGGTCCTGCTGGTATTTATTATTTTCCAGAAATATATTATTGCAGGAATGACTAGTGGAGCAGTGAAAGAGTAAATGCCATTGAGATAGCCTGGAGGTAACCATATATGGAAGTCAATAATGAACACATGGCTACAATAAAACTTAGCTTACAAGAAAAAGTAGGGAAAATGTGCGTGATTGGAGTGCCTTCCCTGGAGGCTGGAAAATCGTTTCAGGGACGGCAGCAAGCGTATGGGTTTGGCGGGGTGGGTATTTTTCCGCATAATATTAACAATGAATTGCAGGTAACACAGCTCGTTGCAAAATTTCACGAGCTGCATGAATCACGTAATGAGCCAAGTCCCTATTACATTTCTGTCGATGAAGAGGGAGGGAGCTTATCCAATTTCAAAGCCTTCTACCCTTACATTCCCGGCAATCGGGCCATAGCATCCAGCGGTGATCCGGAGGCGGCCTATATGCAGGGGCAAATTATCGGAAGCCAATTGCATGCACTTGGCATTCCGATGGACTGGGCGCCTGTACTGGACGTGAACACCAACATTAACAACCCCGTGATTGGGGTCAGATCCTATGGGGAGGACCCGGAGACGGTAGGCAAGTATGGCCAAGCCTTTATTCGTGGCATGCATGAGGCCGGGGTTGCAGTCACGGCCAAGCATTTTCCCGGGCATGGACAGGTCAGTGGGGATTCCCACTATGTCTTGCCTGAATGTCCGCTCACGTTGGAGGAGCTTGGCAAGGGACCGCTGTTGCCGTTTGTCGCTGCTATTAAGTCCGGCGTAGATTCGATCATGATGGGGCATCTGGTATTTCCGAATATTCCCGAATCCCAGGGGCTTCCGGCTTCGCTGAGTCCCTTTTTTGTCCACGGGCTGCTTCGCGGCCAATTGGGTTATGAAGGTGTCATCTGTACGGATGATGTGGAGATGGGGGCGATTAAGGATAACTATTCGCCTGAGGAGATCGGTATTATGGCAGTGAAGGCGGGGGTGGACCAGATTTTGATGTGCCATACGCCCGAATTTCAGGAGCGCGTAGTCGCGGGGATCGTGGGGGCCATCGAGCGAGGAGAGCTTTCGGAGGAGCAGATCGATCAGTCCATCGCCAGAATCAGACGCCTGCATCAGTCATTTGAACGATATCAGCTTGAAGCCAAGCCGCTTCCTCGCGAGGAATGGGAGTCAGAGTCTTTGAAGCTGGCCATTCGCACGGTTGTCGTAGAACGTGATCCGCAAGGTTTGCTTCCTATGAGCAAGAACCATCGTTATCTGTTAATTTTGCCGAAGCAAGAGAAGCTGACAGTAGCCGATAATACTAGCGACTCCGAACTGATTCTCGCTCGGTTACTAGATGAAGCTGGCTTTGAGGTACACTTAAGCACTTGCTCGCTGGACCCGCAAATCGAGGAAATAACAGCACTCACTGAACAATCACAGGATTACGATTGCATTATTCAGGGAACGTTGAATGCGCATCTGTTCGGCGGGCAGACGACTCTGGCCCAACAATTGCAGGATACCCGTAAGCCAATCTTACATCTGGTCTTAAGAAATCCCTACGATGTAGACTGCCTTTCGAAAGATGCGGGAGTGGTCATGGTCGGCTCAACCTCGGACTATTCGATAAAGGCTTTAACCCGGATTCTTGCAGGCGAAGCTTGATCGGTATAAATGTTAGATTTTGAAAAATATGATAAAATAGACGCATCATTGCAAGAAGAGAAGGGGTATTATGGCTGTGACGATGAAAGGCAACCTTCAGTTAATGAAGGAAATTAATACCGCAACCATACTTAATTTGCTTCACCGCAAGCAGCGGTTGTCCAGAGCGGAGATTTCAAAGATAACGCGTCTCAGCGCCACGACGGTATCCGGCCTTGTGGAGGAACTCATTGCTGACAATATGGTCGAGGAAGCCGGGGAGCAATCGATGGTTGGTGCCGGCCGCAGAGCTATGACCCTGCAAATTAAGCCCAATGGCGGCTACGTGCTGGGCGTCTCCGTTGGGAATACCTGGCTGGTATGTGCTGTATTTAATTTAATTGGTGAGAAGATATCCGAGTATAAGACTGAAGTTCTTACGGGGAATGAAGCTATTATTGGCCAGATCGATGCCTCCATCCAAGCTTGCATGGCGAAGGTTCCCGGACTCAAGCTGGAACTCATCAAAGGGATCGGGATTGCGGTTCCCGGCATTATTAATGAGTCGGGCGAAGTAATCACACTTTCTAATTTTCTGAAAATTAAAGATCTAAACGTGAAAAGCGAGCTGTCGAGCAAATATCCAGACATTCCGTTCCAGGTGACTAACGATTCCAATGCTGCTGCATTTGCCGAGATGCATGGGGGAGTTGGCGAGAATAGAAACCATTTGCTGTATCTGACGATTAACGAAGGAATTGGCTCCGGGTTGGTGCTTAATAAGGAAATTTTCTCCGGATACATGGGTGCAGTCGGCGAAATTGCTCACATTCCGATTAACTCCAGTGGCGGGAGCATCGAGACGGTAATTACAACGCCCTTTATTATGGAGCGCTGCAAGCAGGAAGCCAAGGCGCTTGGGGTAAAGATTCCGGACTCGATGGAAAAAATTCTGCGGAGATATGAAGCGGGAGAAGAATGGCTCCAGCCTATATTTAAGCAAATTTTGTATGTGACGACGCTGCTGGTTGCGACGGCTGTTAATTTTATCAGTCCAGAGGTAGTGGTTATCGAAGGCTGGATGATTGATTCAGAGCTGTTCTTCGATAAGCTGCGTGATAATCTCGTGCAATTCCCGTTCCCGTTGCCATTTGCACCAGACCGCTTGATCGCTTCTTCTTATAGAGAAGAGGGCTCTTTGCACGGCTCGGCAACGCTGATGCTTCAGAAGCTATTCAAAGCACCTTCCGTGTTACAGTGAAGGTGCGGAAGCAATAGCGCTATGAGCTGCATAAATATTTTGTCCATTGAACCAAATAAATAGGAAAGAAGGCGAAGGGATGAAAACGAACGTAGTTGGAAAAGTGCTGAAGGTTTGGGTGGCCTTGTTGTTGCTGGTTGGCGTGCTGCCTGTAATGAAGAGTTATGCGGCAGGGACTAACCTAGTCACTAACGGAGGTTTCGAGTCGAATTTGGCGTCTTGGTCCAATTGGGACGGAGTAACCACCGTGACTTTCCCTGTGTACGAAGGAAGCCGGGCGGCACGGTTAGGCACGGGCGAGAGCGGCGCAGGCCAGATCATTGACGGAATTACGCCCTCCACCAAATATGAGCTTTCCGGGGCAGGGCGGGTAAGTGTCACCGGAGAGACAGCGATCCTTGGCGTTGATTGTTTGGATGTCAACGGGGTTAGATTGGCAGGCGGGAAGTTTGAGTTATTCTATACAACAACGGGTTACGCACCCAAGACGCTGACCTTCACGACAATCCCGGGTACGGCCAAGCTTCAAGTGTATATTTACAAAAATCCCAATATTGGCGGCTATGGCTATATAGACGAGATATCCCTGACTCAAGCTACTCCTGATAGTGGCGCTGGCGGGGGAACGAAAGCGCTCTGGGTATGGGAATTGTCGGACTTGGCAACTTCCGCAGCACGTTCTGAACTGATTCAATTCTCATTATCTAAAGGAATTAACATGCTCTACGTGAATACGGGAACCAATTTGACGACGAACCCCGACCACTATCGTGCGCTTATAGCACAGGCACATGCTAATGATATGCAGGTAGAGGCTCTGGATGGTCAGTCGGATTGGGTGCGAGCGGAGAACCATTATATTCCGCTAGGGAGATTGCAGGATGTGATTGATTACAATGCGGCTTCTGCGGTGAATGAACGGTTTGACGGGGTTCATCACGATAATGAACCTTATACCCTGCCCGATTGGTCCACGAATAGACAAGGATTAAGTGCAGATTATCTTAATTTGGCGGCGAAGTCCCAGCAGCTTCTGACTGGCAGCGGTTCTTCCATGACCTTCTCGGGAGATATTCCGTTCTGGTATGATACGTTCTCGATCACTCATAACGGGGTAACCAAGGAAATGCATAAGCATGTTCAGGACGTCATGGACTATGTAACGATTATGGATTACCGTGACTTCGCTGAAGGGCCGGATGGTATTATTCAGAACGGACAGAACGAGGTTGACTATGGAAGCATCATTGGCAAGAAGGTGGTTATTGGAGTAGAGACCTACGATGTGCCGGGCGATCCGGAGTTTGTCACCTTCTATCAGGAGGGTGAAGCCTATATGAACCAGGAGCTTGAGAAGGTAGATGCCTATTTCGCGGGCGCTGACGGATATGGTGGGCTAGCCATCCACTACTACACCACTTATAAGAATATGCTGCCTTAATACGGGCCATTTGCAGAAAGAAGCCGATTCTCGTCATCCACGGGAATTGGCTTCTTCTAGTGCGCCCGGCTACCCGCGTTCTTTCATGAATGCGGTAGCCGGGCTTTTCTATGCCCAGGATAGAAAGATAAGAAAATGGTAAGCATTTGTTAAGAACTGCTGTATGGATTATTAACTTTCCTTTTCTATACTTCTTTTCGGAAGCTCTGATAGAGAGAAGGGAGTTACATACATGGTTTTCTCAAGCATGATTTTTTTATACCTCTTTTTACCTGTTCTGCTCGCGGCTTATTTTTTATTCAAAAAGCCCACTCATCGGATATGGATTTTGATCGGATTCTCTTATGTGTTTTATGCATGGGGAGAACCGGTATGGGTGATCCTGTTGCTGGCTGCGTCCCTGCTAGGCTATTTCTTCGCCCTTGGCATCGAGCGGACAAGAGGAACCCCGCTGTCCAGACTCTTGTTCATCACAGCCATTGCAGTCAACATCGGCCTCCTGTGCTTTTTTAAGTATACCGGATTTCTGATGGAGAGCTTGAATATGCTGTTGCCCTTTCAGCTCCCCGTTCCAGATATAAAGCTGCCTATTGGTATTTCCTTCTTCACCTTCGAACTGATTTGTTATCTCACAGATGTCTACAAGGGTGTCATCGAGGCTCCGAGGTCACCGAAAAAGGTCCTGTTTTACGTCTCTTTCTTCCCGCATTTAGTGGCCGGGCCGATCATTCGCTATCGGGATATCGAAGAGCAGATTGAACGTCCGCAAGTCACCCTGGCCGGCTTTAGTGGAGGGGTCTCCCGCTTTGTATTCGGGCTTGGGAAAAAGGTGCTGCTGGCTAACCTCTTGGGAGAATCGGCCAATCTCCTGCTACATGCGGACGAAGCCTCAGTCTCTGTCTTGGGAATGTGGTTCGGCATCCTGCTGTTCGCCTTGCAGATCTATTTTGATTTCTCCGGGTATTCGGATATGGCGATCGGCTTAGGTAAAATGTTCGGATTCAATCTTAGGGAGAACTTCAACTATCCTTATATCTCCAAGTCTGCGGGGGAGTTCTGGCGGAGATGGAATATGTCCCTGGGGGGATTCTTCCGTGATTATGTCTACATTCCTCTGGGAGGAAACCAAAGAAATACCGTGCGGAACTTGTTCGTGGTCTGGTTTTTGACCGGCATCTGGCATGGGGCCAGCTGGAACTTCATTATTTGGGGGCTTTATTTCGGCACGCTGATTTATATTGAAAGACAGTTTCTCGGCAAATGGCTAAATAAATTACCTGCTCTATTTGCCCATATATATGCCGTGCTGATTATTCTGATTGGTTGGGTTTGGTTCTACTTTACAGATCTGTCTGAAGCGATCCATGCCTTGCTTACCATGTTTGGCCTTAATCATAAAGCCATTCTCAATGTAGAATTGGGATTCTATGTGCGCGACAATTTGACCCTGGTTGCTGCAGCCGTGATTCTCTCAACACCGTTGCTCCTAACAGGTGCCCGGAGGATTGCCAAGGCGTTTCCAAGGCTGGGAAGGGGAATTGCGTTTGCCGGGACTCCGGTCCTTCAAGTCATTATTCTCTTTCTCTGTACAGTCTTGCTTGTCGGCAGTTCTTATAATCCCTTTTTGTACTATCGTTTCTGATGAAAGGAGGGGCAGATATGAATTTACGATATAAAATAAATACGGTCTTATTTCTGGTTATGATCTTTGGTTATGGGATCATCAGCCTGATTCATACCTATGCGGATAATGGAAGTGTCTCATCCCTGGAGCAGCGAGCCCTAGGGGAGTTTCCTGCTTTTTCATGGGAGAGTCTGGCGACAGGCGCCTTCACCCGGGACCTCGATCAATATTTCAATGATCACCTTCCGCTCCGCACTTCCATGGCTAAGACAGGCGCGCTTATTATGACGTGGAAAGGGCTGCCTGACGAAGAAGCGATCCTGGTTCAGCAAGGAGGAGACAATACCGCATTAAGATTGACTGATGATAACGATACGGAGCAACTGGTGCAAGAAAGCCATGATACGCAATATTTAATTTATAAAGAGCAGGCTTACACACTGTTTAAGTATTCGAATACCGCTGCCGAGTTGTATGCCGAAACGCTGAACCGCTTTCGTTCCGAGGTTGAGTCCACGGCCCGCGTCTATTCCATGCTGGTTCCGACATCCTCTGAATTTATTGATCATGGTCAATATAGCCGGCTTTCGGATTCGCAGAAGGAGGCGTTCGGACATATAAATGAATTGCTGTCCTCCGGAATTCAACAAATTGATGCTTACAGGGCGCTGGATGAGCATAAGGAGGAGGACATCTATTTTCGCACAGATCATCACTGGACCGCTTTGGGCGCCTATTATGCATATAGCGAATTTATGAAGACTATTGGAGAAGAGGCGGTACCGCTGAGCACCTTCGCACAGGGGGAGATCGATGGGTTCCTGGGCTCCTCCTATAAGGCAACGTTAAACTACAAGCTGAAGTCCCGTCCGGATGTGATTACTTATTATCAGCCGGCGGACACCTACAGCTACACCAGGTATTACTCGAATGGCAAGGAAGTCGCAGGTAAGGTAGTTGATCCGGCATATGCCAAGGAGGATATCGGCCTGTACTCGGTCTTCCTAGGCGGGGATTTTCCGTGGGGAGAAATTCAAACCGGGCAGGATAACGGGAAGAGCATTGTTGTGATCAAAGACTCGTATGCCAATGCGCTCATTCCTTATCTGATCCCGCATTTTCAATCCATTTATTATATCGATCCCAGGTTTTATACAGGCAGCCTGACTGCCTTTGTAGAGGAGCATCACGTTACGGACGTGCTATTTCTAAATAACTCTACGGTCGCCCGTACCAAGGGAATCGCCGAGCTGATTGATCAGTTGATGTGAAAGTTCAAATAATATCGTGGATTTTCTACAAAAATCAACGCGTTTTACCGATGTAATAGAATAAAAGCAGCTTGCAAAGCTTAGCTTTGTAGCTGCTTTTTTTGTTCCATAACCTCTCCGTTTCTGCCGGAGATGCTTCCCGTTGAAATAAAACAATGGTAAACTTTTAATGATACCTTGTACCGCTGTCTGCATTGTTTTACAAATTTTGCAGTGTGTGAAAAGGAGAGGTAAATGGTTAAAGTAAAAACAAAGTTCTACTGCACGGAATGCGGGTATGAGACGCCCAAATGGTATGGCAAATGCCCCGGCTGCGGGTCATGGAATACCATGGTGGAGGAGACGGAAAAGGTCGTTAAGACTCAGGGTCTCACTTCGGGGATTTTTCATACGAAAGAAAAGCCGCTTCCGATCATAAATATAGAAAGTGGTCAAGAGCCGCGAATTCAGACGGGGATTGCCGAGCTGAACCGGGTATTGGGCGGAGGCGTAGTTCCAGGCTCCCTTATTCTGGTCGGCGGAGATCCTGGGATCGGCAAGTCGACACTGCTGCTGCAGACCTCTCATGAAATGGCCCGGGCAGGCTTAAGGGTGCTCTATATTTCCGGAGAGGAATCAACCCGGCAGACGAAGCTTCGCGCGGAGCGCTTGGGCGCTCTCTCGGCAGAACTGTACGTTCTGTGCGAGAGCAGCATGGACAATATCGAGGAGGCTATTGATCAGATCAAGCCGGACTTCCTTGTCATTGACTCCATCCAGACCGTCTATCTGGCAGAGGTAACAAGTGCGCCGGGGAGCGTGTCCCAGGTGCGGGAATGCACCGCACGCTTCATGCGGATTGCCAAGGGCCAGGGCATTGCTACGGTTCTCGTAGGCCATGTGACCAAGGAAGGCGCCATTGCGGGGCCGCGAATGCTGGAGCATATGGTCGATTGCGTCCTTTATTTTGAAGGGGAACGGCATCATTCCTATCGACTGCTCCGGGCGGTAAAGAACCGCTTTGGATCAACGAATGAGATCGGGATCTTTGAGATGAATGAGGCAGGCCTTACCGAAGTAGCCAATCCCTCCGAGCTGTTCCTCTCGGAACGGCCGCTTGGAGTGGCGGGATCAACGGTCGTCGCCAGTATGGAGGGCACTCGGCCGATGCTGGTCGAATTGCAGGCGCTGATTGCCTCCACGCATTTTCCTTCACCGAGAAGAATGGCAACCGGAGTTGATCATAACCGGATGAATCTGATCATTGCCGTGCTGGAGAAGCGGATGGGCATGTTCCTTCAGAATCAGGACGCCTATGTGAATCTGGCCGGCGGGGTCAAGCTGGATGAGCCGGCTGTCGATCTGGCTATGGCAGTGAGCATTGCTTCCAGCTTCCGGGATCTGTCTACCAAGCCGTATGACGTCATCTTCGGTGAAGTGGGCCTGACCGGCGAAGTCCGGGCGGTGGCCCGGGCGGAGCAACGGGTCAAGGAGGCGGCAAAGCTTGGCTTCAAGCGGGTAATCCTTCCCGAGAAGAGCATGAAGGGCTGGAATGGTCCCAAGGATATTCAATTAATCGGTGTTAATACCGTTGCAGATGCGCTAGCTGTTGCGTTAGATTAGGGGGCACTAGATAATGAAGGAAACTACCCAGGCGGAAAAAATGAATGATTTGCTCAGGCTTGTGGCACCGGGAACGGCCTTTCGCGACGGCCTTGAGAACGTGCTTCGCGCGAAGACGGGGGGACTGATCGTTGTCGGATACAGCCCGGAAGTGATGGAGGTCGTCGAGGGCGGCTTCTCCATCAATTGTGATTTCACGCCTAACTATCTGTACGAACTGGCCAAGATGGATGGTGCGATTATTCTGAGCGAAGACTTGAAACGGATTCTTTATGCCAATACCCAGCTCATTCCCGATTCGTCCATTGCCTCCTCAGAGACAGGAATCCGGCACCGTACCGCGGAGCGGGTTGCGAAGCAGACCGGCAAGCTTGTGGTCTCAATCTCGCAAAGGCGGAATATTATCACACTGTATCAAGGCGGCCTGAGATACGCATTGAAGGAGATCGGCGTTATTCTGACGAAGGCGAATCAGGCGATTCAGACCTTGGAGAAATACAGAGCCGTATTGAACCAGACATTGACTAACCTGTCTGCCTCGGAATTTGAAGAACTTGTTACGATTCCGGAGGTTATTAACGTGATTCAGCGCGTTGAGATGGTGATCCGCATCAAAATGGAGATCAAGCGGTTTATTAACGAGCTTGGTACCGAAGGACGCCTGATCAGCATGCAGATGGAGGAATTGGTCAGCAACATGGAAGAGGAGGCCTGGCTGCTGTATAAGGACTACGCGAAGGACGGCAGTGATGAGGCGATCCGCGAGATTATCGGGGGATTGAAGCGCTCAACCGATGATGAGCTGCTGGATGACAATCATATTACCCGCCTGCTTGGCTATCCGTCATCAGCGACGACTTCCGAGGAATTGATCTCTCCAAGAGGATACCGCATCCTGAACAAGATTCCCCGCCTTCCGAATGTGATTATCCATAATCTCGTTGAAAGATTTAATGAGCTTCCCAATGTGCTTACCGCTTCCATCGAAGAACTGGATGAGGTGGACGGAATCGGTGAAGTGAGAGCGCGTGCTATTAAGGAAGGGCTGAAGCGGCTTCAAGAGCAGGTGTTCATTGACAGACAAATCTAAATTCCCTACAATCAAGTGATGTTACCTGAATTTCTATGAGGTGAAAAGATGATTACAAAATCAATTCCGAACCTGTTTACCCTTGGTAACTTGTTTCTCGGAATGCTGGCCATGATGCTGGCTCTTGACGGCAGGTACAGTCTTGCTGCCATCATGGTAATTGTCGCTATGCTGCTGGATGGCCTGGATGGACGTGTCGCCAGAGCCTTGAATTGTTCGAGCGAATTCGGCAAACAGCTTGATTCCTTATCAGACATCATTTCATTTGGCGTAGCACCGGCACTCATTATGTATCTGATTTCATTCCAGAGTCTGCCGCAGACCGGATTAGTCTGGGTGGTTACGGCACTGTTTCCGATGTGTGGAGCCTTGAGGCTTGCCCGATTCAACGTTCATAAAGGAATCCCGGGATATTTCATTGGACTGCCGATTCCCGCCGCAGGCGGTGTAGTCGCTACGCTTTCCTTATTCAGCAAAGATATTTCCGCACTTTATTTGATGATTTCTATGATTTTGCTGTCTTACCTGATGGTCAGCTCGGTGAAATATCCGAACTTCAAGAAGGTGGGTTTACCCAAGAAAGCTCTTATCTTTACTCCTTTTGTGGTCCTTCTGGCCGTGATGATCGCGGTGATCTTTCCCGAACAGATTTCCAAGCTGATTTTTGTACCGCTGGTACTCTATGCAGGGTATGGTTTGAGGCAGAATATCAGAAAGCTGCTGCGCCGCAAACGCCGTGAGGATGAAGACCCTGAGCGAATCTACAGGCCGAAGCGTTAATAAATGCAATCAAAAAGGGACTGTTCAATCAGTCCCCCAAATAAAAAGTTGGGCGAGAAAACGTAAGAGTCCGTTTTCCGTCCAACTTTTTGCGTCTACTCATTTTAATGCTTTTTTGCACTTATATCGCCACATGAGCCCCCACGGTAGCAATTTTAGTGACATTCTGCACTAAATTCACCGTACGAGCGTCTGCGCCAGCAATTATATTGCTTTTCTGCACTAAATTTACCGTACGAGCGCTTGCATCAGCAATTATAATGCCTTTCTGCACTAAATTCGCCATATGAGCTCCCACGCCAGTAATTATCGTGCATTCTAGCGCCTTTTTCTGCACCTCACAAAGTCGCAGCGCCGTTCAAGGAAGCTGCCAGCTACGTTAACCTTTGAGATAGCCTCTTTTTTTGATATTTGAACTAGGACATATTAAAAAAACCTAAGGTAGAACATTTCTGGGATTCCCGCTGCAGCACCTCTTCTAGCTCAAATCCGAGCAAATTACCAAGAGCGGACATATAGAACAGGCTTCGTCCGAGCTCATTCATCACGGCATCCCGGCAGTTCTCGCACAGCTCTCCGTGAACATGATGCTTGATATGCTCCTTGGCTTCTTCCAGAGCAATACCCGAAACGAATTCCTGCTTGGTGGCATGCAATTCGACACATCCGCATTCAGTGACCGCTTTGGTTACCGAACGGACGGCCGCTGTATTAGTTTGTCCCATTTTGGACATCACATCCAGCAGACTACGGTGACGGAGCAACAATTCCGATACTTGATCCTGAAATGCTTGTAGACTTGATGCGCTCATTTTCCATCCACCTCAACATATTTGAATTGCCTCCATTATATGCCACTCTTTCCTACGTAATCAACCAGAAATCCCGCCGCGTCTGTAATTCGATCATGCCAACATCAGAAACCGGTTCAAAAAAATGTTCTCCGCCCCGGATTACAACGTCAAAAATTGGATCATACTGGTAATGAAAAAAGAATTAGGAGGTGAGGAATAACATGCTGAAACGTTATGTAAGAATATTGGCCGGCGTATGCGGGGCATGGTTCGGTTATACACTGGAGGGGGCGGCAGGCTTTTTTCCCCGTCCGTTGAGAGACTGGTTCATGATGATGCATCCGATTGTAGCACAACTGCTGCTGGCGGCGGCAGGCGCATGCCTGTTTTTGTTTGTTTATTCGCTATCGTTTGAGATATTGTCCTCAAAGGTGAAGCAAGGAATATCCGCTCTGACACAGATTCCGATGAAGGATATGGCGGCGGGATCGGCCGGATTGACTGCGGGACTTCTTCTATCATTAATGGTCTACCCTATTCTAGCCGGATTGGGGAGTTTAGCGGGGTTTCTTCAGTTCGCGGTATCCATGCTGCTCGGTTATATAGGGCTCTGTGTTGGGTTGGCCAAAAAGGAAGAGCTATCCTCATTATGGATTTCGGGAAAATGGGGAAGCGCAAGCACAGAAGAAACGTACAGGTTCGAGGAGCACAAAATTTTGGATACAAGCGTCATCATTGATGGCCGGATTGCAGATATTTGCAAGACCGGATTTATAGAAGGAACAATTGTAATCCCCGAATTTGTGCTTGAGGAGCTGCAGCATATCGCCGATTCATCGGACTTGCTTAAGCGTAATCGCGGGCGCAGAGGGCTGGATATCCTGAACAAGATCCAGAAGGAGCTGGATGTGAAGGTGATGATCTATGAAGGGGATTTCGAAGAAATCTCCGAGGTGGACAGCAAGCTTGTCAAGCTGGCCAAGGTGCTCCAGGGCAAGGTGGTCACCAATGATTTCAACCTGAACAAGGTATGCGAACTCCAAGGTGTATCCGTGTTGAATATCAACGACCTGGCCAATGCAGTGAAGCCGGTGGTCCTGCCGGGCGAGGAGATCATGGTTCAGGTCATCAAGGATGGCAAGGAGCATGGACAGGGGGTTGCATACCTGGATGACGGCACCATGATTGTCGTGGAGGGCGGGCGAGATTATATCGGCTCCATTACGGAAGTGCTGGTAACCAGTGTACTGCAAACCTCGGCGGGACGGATGATCTTTGCCAAGCCGAAACTGTTGGAAAAAGCCCAATAATTAGGTATGATGGGGGTAATGACATTTTGACAGGTGAGGCTTAACAATCATGGAGAACGAATATTTTCCTGCGGCGGACGCCGGTGCGGTTATTGTGGCTGCCGGACGGGGCAGCAGGATGGGGACGAAGGAGAGCAAGCAGTTCCTCATGCTTGAGGACAAGCCGATCATCGTCCATACCTTGGCGGTATTTGACCGCCATCCTCTAATTCAGGAGATCGTCTTGGTAACAGGAGCGCAGGATGTGGATCGCTGCAAGGCCTGGATTGCCGAGTACGGCTTCACGAAGCAGATAAAGGTTATACCGGGCGGCGCCGAGCGTCAGCACTCCGTATACCAGGGACTTGCGGAATTATCCGCCCCCTGGGTACTGGTGCATGACGGCGTCCGCCCTTTTGTCACGAGCAGAGAGATAACTTCCTGCTATAAGGCAGCGGTCGAATATGGCGCTTCCGTACTGGCCGTACCTGTCAAGGATACCGTCAAGCAGGTGAATGCAGAAGGTTATGTAACGGCGACGCCGGACCGGCGCAGCTTGTGGGCGATTCAGACGCCGCAGGCCTTCCGGCGGTCTGACCTGCTGCTTGCCCATAAGCAGGCTGAGTCCGAGGGCTTCACGGGGACGGACGATGCTTCGCTCGTGGAGCGGATGGGTAAGGCCGTCAAGGTGGTTGAAGGCGGATATCATAATATCAAGATTACTACGCCAGAGGATCTCGGTATTGCCGAGTCCATTCTCAGAGAGATGAATGAATCGAAAGAGGGAGAGGACGTTTCATGATCGCAGTGGGACAAGGTTTCGACGTGCATCAGTTGGTTGAAGGCAGACCATGTATTATCGGCGGTGTTCATATTCCTTATGAAAAGGGTCTGCTCGGACATTCGGATGCCGATGTGCTGCTTCATACGGTGAGCGATGCTATTTTGGGAGCACTGGCGCTAGGAGATATCGGCCGGCACTTTCCAGATACGGATGCCGAATATAAGGATGCTGACAGTCTGGTGCTGCTTCAGCGGGTATGGGAAATGGCCAAGAAGCGGGGCTACCGTCTCGGCAATCTGGATGCAACCATTATTGCACAGGCTCCGAAGATGGCGCCTTATATCCCGCAGATGGTAGAGATTATCGCTGGAGCCCTGGAGTCTTCACCACAGCAGGTGAACGTGAAGGCAACGACAACGGAGCATCTTGGCTTCGCCGGAAGAGGCGAGGGGATTGCTGCGCAGGCTATTGTATGCCTGGTTTCCGATATGCTATCATCGAATAGCGAGATTACCGGGAGGGGATTGTAATGACTGAGATTCGTGTACGGTATGCCCCAAGTCCAACAGGGCATTTACATATCGGGAATGCCAGAACGGCATTGTTTAACTATTTGTTCGCAAGACATCATGGCGGCAAATTCATTATCCGCATTGAGGATACGGATGTGAAGCGGAATATCGAGGGTGGCGAGGAGAGTCAGCTTACCTACTTGAAGTGGCTTGGCATCGATTGGGATGAGAGCGTGGATGTCGGCGGAGAGGTTGGACCTTACCGCCAGACCGAGCGTCTGGATATTTACAAGACCTATTGGCAGGAACTGCTGGACCGCGGTCTGGCTTACAAGTGTTATTGTACGGAAGAGGAACTGGAGCAAGAGCGGGAAGCGCAGATTGCCCGCGGGGAACAGCCGCGGTATTCCGGCAAGCATCGGGATCTGACGCCCGAGCAGTGCGCAGCCTTTGAAGCGGAAGGTCGGGTAGCAAGCATCCGCTTCCGCGTACCGGAAGGACGGACCTATACCTTCGATGATCTGGTGAAGGGGAGCATTACCTTCGAATCCGAGGTTAGCGGCGACTTTGTAATCGTCAAGAAGGACGGCATCCCTACCTATAACTTTGCCGTAGCCTTGGATGACCATCTCATGAAGATTACGCATGTGCTGCGGGGCGAGGATCATGTCTCGAATACACCGCGGCAGCTTATGATTTACGAAGCGTTCGGCTGGGAGCCTCCGGTGTTTGGTCATATGACGCTGATTGTCGGAGATAACCACAAGAAGCTGAGCAAGCGCGACGAGAGCGTGATTCAGTTCATTGAGCAGTATGACAAGCTTGGCTATTTGCCGGAGGCCTTGTTTAATTTTATCGCATTGCTAGGCTGGTCGCCTGAAGGGGAAGAAGAAATCTTCTCCAAGGAGCAGTTGATTTCCATCTTTGACGCGAATCGGTTGTCCCGCAGCCCGGCTGTGTTCGACAAGAACAAGCTTGCACATCTGAATAACCACTATATCAAGAATGCGGATCCGGATCGGATTGCTGCGCTTGCCATCCCTCATTTGCAGGCGGCGTCCCGCCTTCCTGCCCAATTAACTGCAGAGCAGGAAGCATGGGCGAAGACGCTAGTAGCGCTCTATCAGGAGCAGATGGTATCCGCTTCCGATATCGTCGAATTGTCGGATATGTTCTTCCGCAGTCACCTGGAGCTGGATGAAGAGGCTGCCGGTATTCTTGCTGAGCCGCAGGTTCCGCAAGTGCTGTCTGCTTTCCTTGGGAAGGTTGAAGCCGGAAGCGAATACTCGCCGGAAACGATTGCCGGCTGGATCAAGGAAGTTCAGAAGGAGACCGGCGTGAAGGGGAAAGGGCTCTTTATGCCGATCCGTGTGGCCTTGACGGGGCAGACCCATGGGCGGGATCTCAATAAGAGCATCTACCTGCTGGGCCGCGACCGCACGATGGACCGGTTGAAGAGTCAGGTTCGCGGGGCTTAACAGCATAGCTGAGATAAATCGGCTGTTGTCAATCTGACAGATGATCGGGTAAGATACAGATACAGCAACAGGTATAGAAAGTTAGGATATAATTTAGGTATATAAGTGTGCGTTCAAAAGGTCAGCTTTTCAGCACCGACTTCGTGATCAAAAGATGACTTTTCGAACAACCTCTATAAGCAAATAAAGGCGTTGAACGGGAGAAGTACGCTGAATGAACCGCATGGCCCAGAGAGGATAACGGTGGATACAGGAGAACGAGCTGTACCCGCAGCTGAGAGTTATCTCCTTGCGAACAGTGGAAATGCACCCGGGAGCTGCAGATTTAGTGGTATCTTTCTTCGGACACCCTATAATTTCTGACGATTGTCCGCGTTAAGGATGAACAAGGGAGAGGTCCTCTGACTCCGATGCTTGTGCCGGATATTTAACGGCATGAAGTCATTGATGTACGGAAGGATTTCATCCAAAGCAGAGTGGGACCACGCAAACCGGCGTCTCTGCAGCGAAGGCTGCAGGGGCGCCTTTTTACGGTTTTAGCCAGTTGAGCTTGCGAAATGTGAGAAACCAAAAACCACCTTTTATAAGGCTGAGAGAACGAGGGTTGAACCAACCTATGAAGTTAAGAAATGGCGAGGATTTTAGTTGTACTTTCTGCAATTAATCATCAAGGTTGTCCAGCAATCAGCTATTGGTTCGGTTTATATTACTGCACAAATTGTTCGAAAAGACTTTGGGAGAGCGTGTACTGAGAGACGAGGCAGAAAGAGGGGGAGCCTATGTTCAAGAGAATGAAATCGGATATTCGGGCGGTCTTTGAGAATGATCCGGCTGCCAGAAGCAGATTTGAGGTCATATTTACTTACTCCGGTCTGCACGCCATTTGGAGCCACCGGATTGCGCATTTCCTCTATCACCGGCGTTGGTATACACTTGCGCGTATCGTGTCTCAGGTCAGCAGATTTTTTACGGGGATCGAGATTCATCCCGGCGCAGTGATCGGGGAACGGCTGTTCATTGATCATGGCATGGGGGTCGTCATTGGCGAAACTTGCGAAATCGGAGATGATGTGGTTATCTATCAGGGAGTAACCCTGGGCGGGAGCGGCAAGGAGAAAGGGAAGCGTCATCCGACGATCGGCAATAATGTCGTCATCGGCTCCGGCGCCAAGATTCTCGGGTCGTTCACTGTCGGAGACCAGTCCAATATTGGAGCCAACTCGGTTGTGCTGAAGGAGGTTCCTGCCGGCAGCACGGTGGTCGGTATCCCGGGCAAGATTGTTCGTCAGGGTGGCAAGCGTCTGGACCGCCTGAGCCATCAGCTCCCCGATCCGGTTGTCGATACGATGCGCGAGCTTCAGGAGCAGATTGCAGCGCTCCAGGAAGAGCTTAGAAGCTTGAAGGAACAACGCTCATCGGAACAAGCCGCGAAGACACTGCCGGATTGAGGTTTGACCATATAAATACAGAGCACAGGAATCGATAATAGAAAGGGAAGAGAACATGGGCCTGCAAATATTCAACACCGTAACCCGGAGCAAAGAGACATTTCAAAGTCAGGTGCCGGGACAAGTATCAATGTATGTATGCGGACCGACCGTATACGGTTATGTTCATATTGGGAATGCGAGACCAATGATCTTTTTTGATGTGGTGCGCAGTTACCTGGAGAATCAGGGCTACAAGGTAAATTACGTCGTCAATTTTACAGACGTGGATGATAAGCTGATCCGCAAAGCGGAAGAGATGGGGGCGTCGGTGCCGGAGGTCGCGGAGACCTTCATCGGAGCGTACTACGAGGATTTGGAAGGCTTGGGTATTCCCCGTGCGACGGCGAACCCGCGCGTAACCGAGAGCATGGAGCTGATCATCGAATTTATCCGTGATCTGGAGAACAAGGGCTACGCTTACCCTAATGGAGGCGACGTCTTCTTCCGGACGAAGAAATTCGCGGATTACGGCAAGATCTCCGGCCAGAATATTGAAGAGCTTCAATTCGGCATTCGGATTGATGTGGATGATCGCAAGGAGAGCCCGGAGGATTTTGTGCTGTGGAAGGCTGCCAAGCCGGGCGAGATTTTCTGGGAAAGCCCGTGGGGACCAGGACGTCCCGGCTGGCATATCGAGTGCTCGGCGATGTCGCGTCATTTGCTCGGCGATACGCTGGACATTCACGGCGGCGGTCAGGATTTGCAATTTCCGCACCATGAATGTGAGGCGGCCCAATCCGAGGCTGTCACCGGCAAGCCGCTTGCGAACTATTGGATGCATAACGGGTATATTAAGATCGGCGAGGAGAAAATGTCGAAATCGCTGGGCAACGGTGTACTTGTAAAGGATTTGCGCAGTCAGTATGCGAAGGAAGCGATACGCTTCTTCATGCTGTCGACGCATTACCGGAACCCGCTTAACTTTACGGAAGAAACGATGCTTCAAGCGGTGCGCGGGGCGGAGCGGATTTCCAATGCGGCCAGCAACCTGCATTACCGGCTGCGAGAGGCGGAGGCAATGAATGATGCCGCAGCCGCAACCCCGGAATGGACACAGAAGCTGGAAGCGATCCGCAGCATGTTTCATGCCAAAATGCAGGATGATTTCAACACGCCGGATGCAATTACAGCATTGTTCGATTGGGTTAGCGAGGTCAATGGCCTGCTGGCGCAGGCTGAAGTGAAGGCGTCCGATCTCAAGGCGGCGGCAGAGCTGTTTGCGGAGATGAACGGCGTGCTGCGGGTCGCTGCTGGCGAGGCAGAGCCGGAGCTGCTTGACGAAGAGATCGAAGCGCTGATTGCGGAGCGGGTGGAAGCGCGGAAGCAGAAGAACTGGGCCCGGGCTGACGAGATCCGCGATCTCCTGCAGGAGCAGGGCATCCTGCTGGAGGATACTCCGCAGGGCATGAGATGGCGGCGCAAATGATGGGCCCGGGTGCAGAAGGCGGCGCCAGCGGTATGAGCGGCGCCGATGCGGCGCTCTGGTTCCCGGAGCCGCCGTCCAAGCCAGCGCGGCTGCTGCCGCCGCTCGCGCTGGCCTATATCGGGGACGCCGTCTATGAGGTCGCCGTCCGCCAGCATGTGATAGCGCGGCCAAATCTCCGGCCGCACCAACTGCATCTGCGCTCCACGAGCTACGTCTCCGCCAAGGCGCAGGCGACCATCCTGTCCCTGTTGGAGCCGGAGTTGACCGAGACGGAGCAGGACATCGTCCGCCAGGGACGCAACGCCAAATCCGGCACTGTCCCCAAAAATGCAAATGTACTCGATTATCGCCATGCAACGGCATTTGAAGCGTTAATCGGATTTTTATATTATTCGGGAGATCATGACCGGCTTCGCTCGTTAATCGCTCTGGGCTTCGAGCGCTATGAGGCATCAGGACAAAAGTGATGCATGAAACGGTATTAAGCACGGATAACGAATAAATGAACATGAATATCGATCAGGAGGATTTATATGGAGGATCAAGAGTGGATTGCAGGCAAGCACTCGTTGCTGGAGGCATTGAGAGCAGGCCGCACCATCAATAAAATTTGGATCGCCGAGGGTGCGCAGAAGCATCTGACCCAGCCGATTATTTCGGAAGCAAAGAACCGGGGGATCATCGTTCAGTTCGTGGACAAGCGCAAGCTGGATCAGATGGCCCCGGGCCTTCAGCATCAGGGCGTTGTCGCTCAAGCGGCTCCTTATGCCTACGCTGAAGTTGAGGACCTGCTGGCCCGGGCCTCCGAACGGGGAGAGGTTCCTTTTTTGCTTATTCTTGATGAAATTGAAGATCCGCACAATCTGGGTTCGATTCTTCGTACAGCAGAGTGCACTGGCGTGCATGGCGTAATCATTCCGAAGCGCCGTTCGGCAGCAGTTACCGCTACCGTATCCAAGACATCAGCCGGGGCTGTGGAATATGTGCCTGTGGCCAGGGTAACGAACCTTGTGCAGACGATGGAGCAGTTGAAGGAAGCCGGTGTATGGATCGTCGGGACCGATGTTGCAGCCAAAGAAGAGATCTACGGCGGAGGGAAGATTTTCACAGGTCCTGCGGCAATCGTGATCGGGAATGAGAATAAAGGAATGGGGCGTCTGGTGCGCGAGACCTGTGATGTGCTGCTGAAGCTGCCGATGAGCGGTCAACTGAACTCCCTGAATGCTTCGGTTGCAGCAGGGGTAGTGATGTATGAAGTGCTGCGCAGACGACGCGGCGAAGGTTAACGCTATATGCGCGATCTGCGCGATTGTCTGCTGGTCGATGGATATAATATGATCGGTGGCTGGCCGGAGCTGTCCTCCATATCCAAGTACGATCTGGAGGCGGCACGGGACCGTCTGCTGGAGCGTCTGGCCGACTATCAGGCCTTTTCGGGCAGGAAGGTTATTGTTGTATTTGACGCCTATCGGGTGCCTGGTCTCGGCAAGTCCTTTGCTCAATACAAGGTCGACATCTATTTCACCAAGGAAAAAGAGACTGCAGACGAATGCATTGAACGGCTGGTAGGCGAGCTGTCCCACCGCCGCCGGCAAATCTATGTTGCCACGAGTGATATGGTCGAGCAGCATGTTATCTTCGGCCAGGGGGCGCTGCGAGTTTCGGCCAAGGAGCTGTTGACTCAGGTAGAGCAAAGCGAGAGGGACGTCCAAATCAAGCTGAATGAACGGCGCAGCAACTCGGGACGGAACACCATCGATTCGAAGCTTAGTCCCGATATGAGAACCATGTTTGAGCGATGGCGCAGGGAATAAGACCCTTGCCCAATTATGCCCATTTCCTCTTGACAAGTTTCGACTTTACATCTTTTGGTACTTTTTTGGTTGACGCTGGTATGGACCATCATATATACTGTTCGTATTACTTGACTGAGTGACGGGGCACCGTGCGTTGCAGCCGGAGGGATTAAGTGGTGAGTGTCAACCTCGAGACGTGGGTTAGGTTCGACTATGAAGTCCTGAGCGATGAGGACATTGTAGAAGCTGTACGTAATGGTGATAGTGAAGCATTGGAATACTTGATTAACAAGTATCGTAGCTTTGTGCGAGCTAAGGCCAGGTCATACTTTCTCATCGGTGCTGATCGGGAGGATATCGTCCAGGAAGGGATGATAGGCCTATATAAGGCGATTCGGGATTTTCGGGGGGACAAGCTGGCCTCGTTTAAAGCGTTTGCAGAGATTTGCATCACCCGTCAGATCATTACCGCGATCAAGACGGCAACGCGCCAGAAGCACATTCCGCTAAATTCTTATGTTTCGCTGGACAAGCCGATTTACGATGAAGAGTCCGACCGCACATTGCTGGATGTAATTTGCGGCTCGCGCGTATGTGATCCGGAAGAACTTATTATTAACCAGGAAGAATTCATCGGGCTTGAAGACAAGATGTCCGAGATTCTTAGTGATCTTGAGCGCAGGGTGCTGATGCTCTATCTTGATGGCAGGTCCTACCAGGAAATTGCCGTAGATCTTAAGCGCCATGTGAAATCAATCGATAACGCCCTTCAGAGAGTCAAGCGGAAGCTTGAACGTTATCTGGAAGATCGTGATATGGGTATTTGAACTTATTGGTTATGTAAAAAAGAAAGCACAGAGACGGCGGGGACTCCCCTACCGTCTCTTTTTGATTCTTATTGAAGTGTAACGATGAGCGCATTGCTGATCTTTCTTCCGGGTGTTGTGAGATACTTTCCGTTATAATAGAGTCCGCTTGAGGCTCCTCCATCCAAATTCATGGCCTGTACAGCACCGGCCTGCTTCATAATTTCCGCGAGCTGCGGGATTGTTGCTCCGCTGGAGGTGACGAATAACAGCTCGTGATTCTTGGTGATGCCAAGCGCGCTTCTTGCGCCTCCGCCCGTTAGAATCTTCGGATCCCGGAACCCTTCCTCCACAACATCCACAGCAACCGCTCCGTCCTTCACAAGCCGCGGACCGGCTTGAATGGCGCCTTCGATAGAGCCTTGCTCAAAAGCGTCGGTGAAGTCCGGCCCGGGGATCATGCCCGCCAGCATGTTGGTGTCATAAGTGAAAATAGTCCGCCGGTCTCCGCCCGCCTTCATTTTTAATTCTCCGCCGGTTACGATGTAGCCATAGGGTGCCTTATGTGCGCTCTCCGTGTAGGCATCAAAGAAGGTTCCGTTGATGGCGACCGCAGCCTTGCTTCGCTTCGCCATGCTGCTCAGATCCTCAACCTTTCCGATCTCATCGCCGACAAGAACGACATTTAGCCGAACATCCGGATGCATGAGATCCACTGTTACAATTTGGACTGTAAATGATTTCTTGGATACCTTAAAGGTCTTTTGCTCCTGCTTGACGGCCTTCTTGGCAGCCGAGCTTGGAGTCCGTGTGACAGCCGGCAGCACAAGCTTTTCTTCTCCGCCGGTGAGGGTGACAGATAGAGGTGCTGTACTCCTACTCCATGCTGCCGAGAGCTCAAGCTTGTCCAATACAAGCTTGAGCGGAACGTATACGGTACCTTCCTCTACAAAGGCTGCATTCGAAAGCGAGAGCGGGGATTCGTTAATAAGAGCAGTTTTTTCACCGACAGTGAGGGAGAGTCGGGCAGCTCCCTGGATGAACTCAGCCCTTTTGGACGAAGCAGACCAGATAACCTCGATTCCTGAAAAGCCGTTTAAAGCTCGTGCAGGTATGTAAGAGACACCGCTTTGCGCTTCCAGAAGAACCTTGTTTTTCACATTGGCGGAGGGTCTTTCCGCTGCTAGGGTAACAGATGGAACGAGGCACATCAGTGCCAGAAGGATAAGCAAGAACCTTTTCTTCATGTTAGAGCTCCTTTTGCGTAGTAGGTTATGTTTTAATCTTACAGCGTATTATCGGAAGAATAGCAGCCGGTATGAAGGTATCGGCAATAGGTTTAGCCCCGGCTTAGCTGTGCTATAATAGAACAAGTACGCATTGACAGCGGGCAGGCCTTGCAGGTCGGGGGAGAGTCATCCCGGAGAAGATTCCAGAAACACCTCTATTTAACGAAACGGAAAGCTTGCTTTGGCTCGTTGACACGGGTTAGGGCATGTGATAAAGTGTTTTAGGTAGGCCTAAATTTGTGCTTTTCATTTTTAGGTTTAAACAATGAGACTTTCTTAATCAGGAATGTCTTCGGGAGGTGCACATCATGCGGGTAATAATTACGTTGGCTTGTACGAACTGCAAACAAAGAAACTACACGACAACGAAAAACAAGCGTAACCACCCCGACCGCATGGAGATGAAGAAATTTTGCAAGTTTTGCAACGAGCAAGTTCCTCATCGCGAAACCAGATAGTCTTTGGAGGTGTAGTCGCGCATGAAAAAAAGTTTCAAGAAGTTGATCTCTTTTTTCTCTGAAAGCTGGGCTGAGCTTAAAAAGGTTCGCTGGCCTAATCGTAAAGAGCTGACCAATTACACGCTGATTGTGCTTGGTACAATTACTGTTGTCGCGATTTATTTTTGGGTACTTGATATCGGCATCTCCGCTGTGATCAATGCGATTATTTAAGAAGGGTCCACAGGTGGCTTGAGATGGAAAAAAGATGGTACGTAGTTCATACCTATTCCGGGTATGAAAACAAAGTCAAAGCCAATTTGGAAAAGCGTGTCGAGTCTATGGGCATGGAAGACAAGATTTTCCGCGTTCTTGTTCCTATGGAAGAAGAAGTGGTAAACAAGGACGGTAAGAAAAAGACCGTCATGCGTAAAGTTTACCCCGGATATGTCTTGGTTGAAATGATCCAGACGGACGATTCCTGGTATGTTGTTCGCAATACACCTGGGGTTACGGGATTCGTCGGCTCTACAGGTTCTGGCTCCAAGCCCACACCTCTGCTTCCTGAAGAAGTAGAACAGATTTTGCAGCATATGGGCATGGAAGAGCCAAAGCCTGTCATCGAGTTCGATTTGAAAGAATCCGTGCGTATCAAAGTTGGCCCGTTTGCCAATTTTGTCGGATCGATCGAGGAAATTCTGGTCGACAAAAGCAAGCTCAAGGTTCACGTCAACATGTTTGGACGAGAAACCCCGCTTGAGCTGGACTACACTCAGGTGGAAAAAATATAAGTAATTGCTCAAAAGTCAGATGATTATTTGAGCTGCTTCTAAAGGTTTCTTAGGGTTTTTACGTGGGAGGAGCCCAGGCTCCGTCTACCACTACTAGGGCAAGGAGGTGTCTCACATGGCAAAAAAGGTAATCAAAGTTGTTAAACTGCAAATTCCTGCAGGGAAAGCGAATCCTGCGCCTCCGGTAGGTCCGGCACTGGGTCAAGCAGGTGTCAACATCATGGCATTCTGTAAAGAGTTCAATGCTCGTACAGCCGATCAAGCAGGTTTGATCATTCCGGTTGAAATTTCGGTGTTTGAAGACCGTTCCTTTACGTTCATCACCAAAACTCCTCCGGCTGCCGTTCTGCTTCGCGTTGCAGCGAAGATCGAGAAGGGTTCCGGTGAACCGAACAAGAAGAAAGTGGCTACCGTGAAACGCGACGTTGTTCGTCAAATCGCGGAGCAAAAAATGCCTGACCTGAACGCAGCATCCGTTGAATCGGCTATGCGCATGGTTGAAGGTACTGCTCGCAGCATGGGCATCACGATCCAAGACTAGTTCTTGGCGTACAAGCAACTTAGAAGAACATCAAGAACTTGCAACTGAAGTTGCTCTGGTGGGAGGATATTCCGCTAATACCACAAAGGAGGACGAATTACATGGCTAAACACGGTAAGAAATATCTTGAAGCAGCCAAGCTGATCGACAGCGAAGCTACTTATGAGCCTGCCGAAGCCGTTGAACTGGTGAAAAAGGCAGCAACTGCAAAATTCGACGAAACCGTTGAAGCGGCAGTTCGTTTGGGCGTAGACCCTCGTAAGCAAGACCAAGCCGTTCGTGGTGTTGTTGTACTGCCGCATGGCACAGGTAAAACACAACGCGTTCTGGTATTCGCCAAAGGTGAAAAAGTGAAGGAAGCGGAAGCGGCCGGCGCTGATTACGTAGGCGATCAAGACATGATCAACAAAATCCAACAAGGCTGGTTCGAGTTCGATGTCTGCGTAGCAACACCGGACATGATGAGCGAAGTTGGTAAACTGGGCCGTCTGCTCGGTGGTAAGGGCCTCATGCCTAACCCTAAAGCAGGTACAGTTACGTTTGACGTAGCTAAGGCTGTTCAAGAAATCAAAGCAGGTAAAATCGAGTACCGTCTGGATAAGGCTGGACAAATTCATGCACCAATCGGTAAAGTATCCTTTACTGCCGAGCAATTGAATGAGAACCTCAAGTCTCTCATCGATGCATTGAATCGTGCAAAACCAGCTGCTGCGAAGGGCGTATACTTGAAGAACATTGCGATTTCTTCGACAATGGGTCCTAGCGCTCGTGTTAACACTGCAGTTTACAAATAATACCGCTTGAAAGAGCGGGTTAGGGGATTGACAAAGTTTTGGAATCCCTGTAAACTGAACAAGTTGTTTAATGCGACAAATTCATTTGAATATGATAACCGTAGACAGTAGGTGCCGATGGCTTAATTTCCTACCGAGGTGTTGTGATAGAATATCTGTTGATTGCAGTCGTTGCAATTAATGATTCTTCAGGCCTTCGTGATTCTGCGGAGGCTTTTTTCATGACATGAAGAAAGCCGGGAAATCTATCAGGAGGTGTACAGGTTGGCAAACGCTAAAGTGATTCAAGCAAAACAAGAAGCCGTTGACGTTGTAACTGCTAAGCTGCGCGAGAGCGCAACGACTGTAGTGGCAGACTACCGCGGTCTGAATGTTTCCCAAGTGACCGAACTGCGTAAGCAGCTTCGTGAAGCTGGCGTGGAATTCCAAGTGCTGAAGAACACGCTCGTTCGCCGCGCAACTGCAGCTGCGGAACTTACCGAGCTGGACGAAGTGCTTGCAGGTCCTACGGCCATTGCATTCAGCGCGACAGACGCAGTAGCTCCGGCTAAAATTCTGAGCGATTTCGCGAAGAAGAATGAAGCTTTGGAAATTAAAGGTGGCGTGGTTGAAGGCCGTGTAGTCGGTGTTGACCAAATTAAAGCACTGGCGGATCTTCCTTCCCGCGAAGGTCTCCTTTCGATGCTCCTCAGCGTGCTTCAAGCTCCAGTCCGCAACTTGGCACTGGCAGTCAAAGCCGTTGCAGAGAAAGAAGAAGGCAGCGCAAGCGCATAAGCTTGCCTCGCTGACAGCAGTCTAAACTATTAATCAAATTCAAAATAACGGAGGTTCTATCATGAGTAAAGAGAGCATTTTGGAAGCCATTAAAGCGATGACCGTTCTTGAACTGAACGATCTCGTAAAAGCAATCGAAGAAGAATTCGGCGTAACTGCAGCAGCTCCAGTAGTTGTAGCAGGTGGCGGCGGCGGCGGAGAAGCAGCTGCTGAGCAATCCGAATTCGACGTAATCCTGACTAACGCAGGCGCGTCCAAGATCAACGTTATCAAAGTAGTTCGCGAAATCACCGGCCTGGGCTTGAAAGAAGCAAAAGACCTGGTTGACAACGCTCCAAAGCCACTGAAAGAAAAAGTTGGCAAAGAAGAAGCAGAAGCTGTGAAAGCAAAATTGGAAGAAGCAGGCGCAAGCGTAGAAGTAAAATAATTCTTCTATATGAAGGCAAACCCCTTGAATTTATTCAAGGGGTTTGTTTATAAGTGCGTGTTCAAAAAGTCAACTATTCAGCACCGAGAAGGTTCTGAATAATGACAAGATGGAGGGTTCATTATCGATGGCTGACCATTACTATTCCAATAATCCTTCTGCCTCTCATAACCGCAAATTATGGGATGCGGTGCTTCGGGGACAAACCTATCGATTCGTCAGCGATGCCGGAGTCTTTTCCAAGAATGGCGTTGATTACGGCAGCAAGGTATTGATTGAAGCAATCGATGTTCCTTCGGGGGCGAGCGTGCTTGATGTCGGCTGCGGCTACGGTCCGATCGGCCTGACGGCGGCGCGGCTTGCCGGAGAGAGCGGCCATGTGACCATGATTGATGTGAACAGCCGGGCAGTGGAGTTGGCGCGTGAGAATGCTTCGGTTAATGGAATAACCAACGTTACAATTCTACAGAGTGATCTGTTTGAGGGATTAGGTCAAGAGCGGTTTCATATGGTGCTTACAAATCCGCCTATCCGCGCAGGAAAGAGTACGGTGCATGCTATTTTTGAAGGGGCTTATGAAAGACTTCTGCCGGGAGGAACGCTGTGGATTGTTATTCAGAAGAAGCAGGGCGCTCCATCTGCCAAGGAGAAGCTGGAGTCTTTGTTCGGTGATGTAGAAGAGGTTACCAAGGATAAAGGCTACCGGATTTTTAGAGCTGAAAAAAAGATTTGACCCGGCCCTTCGGTTGTGGTATTATTATAAAATGTCAGTATTAGGATACTCTCGGTGGCTTTAGCAGACTGAAATGTCAAGAGTTATTATTCTCAGGATGTATAAATAGACATCAATTGACGTATAATATGTACATTTCGTGTAAATCTACTGAATGCCGGGAGACATCAGACTGGAAATGACACAGATAATGGTGCTCTTTTTTCGAAAGCATTCGATAAGGGCTTTTCTTTATTTGTGGGACGAATCTTCTGTATGGTCTATTATAAGGTCACAAACAGAGGTTCGCAATGTATTTTTAAAGTGAGTAGACATGAGGGGTGAGTATAAGTTGGCAGGACATCTTGTTCAATATGGTCGACGCACTCGGCGAAGTTATGCACGAATTAACGAGGTACTCGAAGTTCCGAACCTGATCGAAATCCAGCAGAAATCGTATGAGTGGTTCTTGGAAGAAGGCCTTCGGGAAATGTTCCAAGATATCTCGCCAATTCAGGATTTCACTGGGAATCTGGTGCTGGAGTTTATCGATTACAGTCTTGGAGAGCCAAAGTATACGGTAGATGATGCGAAAGAACGCGATGTTACCTATGCGGCGCCGCTTCGAGTTAAGGTCCGGCTCATTAATAAGGAAACGGGCGAAGTCAAAGAGCAGGAAGTTTTCATGGGAGATTTCCCGCTGATGACGGAAACAGGCACGTTCATTATTAATGGTGCTGAACGGGTTATTGTCAGCCAGTTGGTTCGCTCTCCTAGCGTCTATTTCAGCACTAAAGTAGATAAGAACGGCAAGAAGACCTATACAGCAACCGTAATTCCTAACCGCGGCGCTTGGCTGGAGCTGGAGACGGACGCGAAGGATATTATTTATGTCCGGATCGATCGCACCCGTAAAATTCCGGTCACCGTTCTGCTTCGTGCGCTTGGATTCGGAACCGATGCGGAGATTCTGGATCTCCTCGGTAATGATGAATATATTCGCAATACGCTGGACAAAGACAACACCGATTCAACGGAGAAGGCGTTGATTGAAATCTATGAGCGCCTGCGTCCGGGTGAACCGCCGACACTGGACAACGCCAAGAGCTTGCTTGTCGCGCGTTTCTTTGATCCTAAACGTTATGATCTGGCTAATGTTGGCCGCTATAAAATCAACAAAAAGCTTCATATCAAGAACCGTCTGTTCAACCAACGTCTGGCTGAAAGCTTGATCGATACGACTACTGGCGAAATTATCGCCGAGGCCGGTCAAATGGTCGATCGGCGTCTGCTGGATCAGATTTTGACGCAGCTTGATACTTCGGTTGGCTTCAAGGATTATCACGTAGCCGGCGGAGTGCTCGATGCGAATGAAGTTCCGCTGCAAACCATCGACGTGTTCTCTCCGATTGAGGATGGCAAGGTCGTTAAGGTTATTGCCAACCGTAATATCGATAAGTCGGTGAAGCATATTACACCTGCTGATATTATTTCCTCGATCAGTTATTTCCTGAACCTCTTGCATGGCATTGGCAGCACGGATGATATCGACCACCTGGGCAACCGCAGACTGCGCTCTGTAGGCGAACTTCTGCAGAACCAGTTCCGTATCGGTCTGTCCCGGATGGAGCGTGTAGTCCGTGAGAGAATGTCCATTCAGGATGCGAATGTGATCACGCCTCAAGCCTTGATTAATATTCGTCCTGTAATTGCTTCGATCAAGGAGTTCTTCGGAAGCTCCCAGTTGTCGCAGTTTATGGACCAGACGAACCCGCTTGCGGAATTGACGCATAAGCGCCGTCTGTCTGCACTTGGACCTGGCGGTCTGACACGGGAGCGCGCAGGCTTTGAAGTGCGTGACGTTCACCACTCTCACTATGGCCGGATGTGCCCGATCGAGACGCCGGAAGGTCCGAACATCGGTCTGATCAACTCCCTCTCGACATTCGCACGCATTAACGAATATGGCTTCATTGAAGCTCCATATCGTTGGGTTGATCCGAATACGAGCAAGGTTACTGATCAAATCGCTTATCTGACAGCGGATGAAGAAGATAATTACATTATTGCACAGGCCAACGCGGTGCTTAATGAAGATGATACGTTCCGTGACGAGAATGTCATCGTCCGGTACAACAAGCAGTCCGACAACATCTTGACGATGCCGAGCGACCGTGTAGACTACATGGACGTATCGCCGAAGCAAGTGGTGTCTGTCGCTACTGCGCTGATTCCGTTCCTTGAAAATGACGACTCCAACCGTGCGCTCATGGGATCGAACATGCAGCGTCAGGCTGTACCGTTGCTTATTCCTAAGGCGCCTCTCGTAGGTACGGGGATGGAGCATAAGTCGGCCAAGGATTCGGGCGTATGTATTGTCTCCAAATACGACGGAATCATTGAACGCTCCGCTGCGAACGAGATTTGGCTTCGCCGTGTCGAGAAGATTGACGGCAAGGAAGTCAAGGGCGATATCGTTAAACATAAATTACACAAATTTATGCGTTCGAACCAAGGTACTTGTATCAACCAGCGTCCGATCGTTAAACGCGGCGACGTCATCAAGAAGGGGGACATCCTCGCGGACGGGCCTTCGACCGAAATGGGCGAATTAGCGCTTGGACGCAACGTTGTCGTTGCCTTCATGACTTGGGAAGGCTACAACTACGAGGATGCGATCCTGCTCAGCGAGAAGCTGGTGAAGGAAGATGTATATACCTCCATTCACATTGAGGAATATGAATCCGAAGCCCGCGATACTAAGCTTGGACCGGAAGAGATTACCCGCGATATTCCTAACGTCGGTGAAGAAGCGCTCCGCAACCTGGATGAGCGCGGCATTATCCGCGTCGGGGCCGAGATTGCAGCCGGTGATATTCTTGTGGGCAAGGTAACGCCGAAGGGCGTAACCGAGCTTACAGCAGAAGAGCGCCTCTTGCATGCGATCTTCGGAGAGAAGGCTCGCGAGGTTCGCGATACTTCGCTTCGCGTACCGCACGGTACAGATGGCATTGTCGTTGACGTGAAGGTATTTACCCGGGAGAACGGTGACGAGCTGCCTCCAGGCGTGAATCAACTGGTTCGTGTATATATTGCCCAAAAACGTAAGATTTCCGAGGGTGATAAGATGGCCGGACGTCATGGTAATAAAGGGGTTGTAGCCCGTATTCTTCCAGAAGAGGATATGCCGTTCATGCCGGATGGCACGCCTGTGCAAGTCGTTCTTAACCCGCTCGGGGTACCGTCGCGGATGAACATTGGCCAGGTGCTCGAGATCCATCTGGGTATGGCTGCACTCAAGCTCGGTATTCACGTGGCAACGCCGGTATTTGACGGAGCTAATGAATATGACGTATTCGATACCATGGAAGAAGCCGGCATGCAGCGTAACGGTAAGACCGTCCTGTATGATGGCCGGACTGGCGAACCATTTGAGCGTGAAGTGACGGTTGGCGTCATGCACATGATCAAACTGGCGCACATGGTTGATGATAAGATCCATGCCCGTTCCACAGGTCCTTACTCGCTCGTTACGCAACAGCCGCTGGGTGGTAAAGCCCAGTTCGGCGGACAGCGTTTCGGGGAGATGGAAGTATGGGCGCTGGAAGCCTATGGCGCGGCCTACACGCTGCAAGAGATTTTGACCGTCAAGTCCGATGACGTGGTTGGTCGGGTGAAAACCTACGAATCGATCGTCAAGGGCGAGAATGTGCCAGAACCTGGTGTGCCGGAGTCGTTTAAAGTCTTGATCAAGGAGCTTCAAAGCTTGGGTATGGATGTGAAGATCCTGACCGAGAACGAAGAAGAGATCGAGATGAAAGAGATCGACGATGAAGACGATGCATCCGGAGACAAGCTGAGCTTGAATCTGGAAGGTGCTGAAGTCGGAGTAGAATAAATAGTTGTGGCGGGTGGTGCCGTAAGGCACTGCCCGAACAACGAATATTGCCGGATAGTGTCAATATCAGGACTTGGTTAAGGAGGGGTGCTCCTTGTTGGACGTCAACAACTTCGAGTTTATGAAAATTGGGCTTGCTTCCCCAGACAAAATTCGTTCGTGGTCCCGCGGAGAAGTGAAGAAACCGGAAACGATCAACTACCGTACATTGAAGCCAGAAAAAGAAGGCCTGTTCTGTGAAAAGATTTTTGGCCCGACAAAGGACTGGGAATGTCATTGCGGTAAATATAAGCGTGTCCGTTATAAAGGCGTTGTCTGCGACCGCTGCGGCGTCGAAGTAACCAGAGCAAAGGTGCGCCGTGAGCGCATGGGCCATATCGAACTGGCTGCTCCGGTATCTCATATTTGGTATTTCAAAGGTATTCCGAGCCGGATGGGCTTGGCGCTGGATATGTCTCCGCGCTCCCTGGAAGAGATCATTTACTTTGCATCTTATGTAGTAACTGATCCAGGCGAGACTCCGCTGGAGAAAAAACAGCTTCTGTCCGAGAAGGAATATCGCAGCTATCGTGAAAAGTACGGATACGGGTTCCAGGCCGGTATGGGGGCTGAAGCTGTGAAGAAGCTGCTTCAGGATCTCGATATCGACAAGGAACTGGACTTCCTGAAGGAAGAGCTGCGCACGGCGCAAGGCCAACGCCGTAACCGTGCGATTAAACGTCTTGAGGTTATCGAAGCCTTCAAGAGCTCCGGCAATGAGCCAGAGTGGATGATCCTTGACGTACTGCCTGTTATTCCACCGGAATTGCGTCCGATGGTACAGCTGGATGGCGGACGTTTTGCGACATCTGACCTGAACGACCTGTATCGCCGCGTCATCAACCGGAACAACCGTTTGAAGCGCCTGCTGGATCTTGGCGCGCCAGACATTATCGTACAGAATGAAAAGCGGATGCTTCAGGAAGCTGTGGATGCCCTGATCGATAACGGCCGTCGCGGTCGTCCGGTAACGGGCCCAGGCAACCGTCCGCTGAAATCCCTCAGCCATATGTTGAAGGGTAAGCAAGGCCGCTTCCGGCAGAACCTGCTCGGTAAACGGGTTGACTATTCCGGTCGTTCCGTTATCGTCGTAGGTCCTTACCTGAAAATGTATCAATGCGGTCTGCCTAAGGAAATGGCGCTTGAATTGTTCAAGCCATTCGTTATGAAAGAATTGGTCAACAAAGGCCTTGCCCATAACATTAAGAGCGCGAAGCGTAAAGTAGAACGCGTCAGCCCAGAGGTATGGGATGTGCTCGAGGAAGTCATCAAGGAGCATCCGGTGCTTCTGAACCGTGCCCCTACGCTGCATAGACTTGGTATCCAGGCGTTCGAACCGATTCTGGTTGAAGGCCGCGCCATCCGTCTGCATCCGCTCGTATGTACGGCTTATAACGCCGACTTCGACGGTGACCAGATGGCCGTGCACGTACCGTTGTCCGCTGAGGCTCAAGCTGAGGCACGTATTCTGATGCTGGCATCGGGCAACATTCTGAATCCAAAGGACGGCAAGCCGGTCGTTACTCCTTCACAGGATATGGTTCTTGGATCCTACTACCTGACGATGGATAACAAGGACGCTCTTGGCGCAGGCATGATCCTGGGCTCTGTGAACGAAGCCTTCTCCGCATACCAACGCGGAACGGCATCGCTGCATGCTCGGGTGGCTATTCCGGCCAAGGCGCTTAACAAGACGGGCTTTACTCCGGAACAACAGGAAGCACTCTTGATTACAACGGTAGGGAAAATTATCTTCAACGAAATCTTCCCGGCAAGCTTCCCGTACATCAATGAACCTACCCGGGTTAACCTGTTCCAGGGCACTCCGGATAAATACTTTATTCATGGCAAAGGCGCTAATGTTGTCGAGCGCATTATGGAAGCTCCGCAAGCTGGCGGCGTGGGTAAAGAGTACCTCGGTGAGATCATCGGGCGTTGCTTCGAGATCTACCATACCACCGAAACTTCTGTTATTCTTGACAGAATCAAGCAAACCGGCTTCACGTATTCGACACGCGCCGGCGTTAGTATCGCCGTATCCGACGTTATCGTTCCTGACGAGAAGCAAGAGATTCTGCGCCAGTCTGATGAGAAGGTTCAGGTTATTACGACGCAATACCGTCGCGGTCTGATCACGAATGAAGAACGTTATGACCGTGTTATCGATATCTGGTCTAAAGCGAAGGATCAAATTACCGATGTGCTCATGAAATCGATGGATCGGTACAACTCCATCATGCTCATGGTGGATTCCAAGGCACGGGGTAACAAATCGCAGATCACCCAGCTGGGCGGTATGCGCGGTCTGATGGCGAACCCGTCCGGCCGGATCATCGAGCTCCCGATCAAATCGAACTTCCGTGAAGGACTTACCGTCCTCGAGTACTTCCTCTCGACGCACGGTGCCCGGAAGGGTCTTGCCGATACGGCGCTCCGTACTGCGGACTCGGGTTACCTGACTCGCCGTCTCGTTGACGTAGCGCAAGACGTGATCGTTCGTGAAGAGGATTGCGGAACGGATAAAGGCTTCACCGTCAGCGTTATCCAAGACGGCAAGGAAGTTATCGAGGATCTGTACGACCGTATCGAAGGACGTTATTCCTTTGAAACGATCAAGCATCCGCAAACAGGTGAAATCATTATTCACCGCAATGAACTGATCGACTCCGACAAGGCGCATGAAATTGTCGATGCTGGTGTCGCAAAACTGCAAATCCGTTCTGTGCTTAGCTGCCGTGCTCGTCACGGGGTATGTAAGAAGTGCTACGGCCGCAATCTGGCTACCGGCAAGCACGTTGAGATTGGTGAAGCTGTCGGCATCATCGCAGCGCAATCCATCGGGGAGCCGGGAACTCAGCTCACCATGCGTACGTTCCATACCGGTGGCGTTGCCGGAGACGATATCACTCAAGGTTTGCCGCGGATTCAGGAGCTCTTTGAAGCCCGGAACCCGAAAGGTCAAGCCACAATCAGTGAAATTGACGGCGTCATTAAGGAAATCCGCGAAGCGAAGGACCGTCGCGAAATCGAGGTTCAAGGCGAAGCGGAAACGAAGGTGTACTCCGTTACCTATGGTTCCCGCCTGCGCGTAAGCGAAGGGCAGGAGATCGAAGCGGGCGACGAGCTCACTGACGGTTCCATTGACCCGAAAGAAATTTTGCGCATCAAGGGCATCCGCGGCGTGCAGAACTATATCCTTCAGGAAGTTCAGCGCGTATACCGGAACCAGGGCGTAGAAATCAACGACAAGCATATCGAAGTTATGGTACGGCAAATGCTGCGTAAAATCCGCATCGTTGATGCTGGGGATACGCCGCTTCTGCCGGGATCCTTCGTCGATCTGTATGAATATGAAGTTGCTAACAAGAATGCGATTCTGTCCGGTCAAGAGCCTGCTGTGGCCAAACCGGTATTGCTCGGGATTACCAAAGCTTCGCTCGAGACAGATTCCTTCCTTTCCGCCGCTTCCTTCCAGGAAACGACACGCGTGCTTACCGATGCCGCGATCAAAGGCAAAGTGGATAAACTGCTCGGCCTGAAAGAGAACGTCATTATCGGTAAGCTGATCCCTGCGGGTACGGGGATGAACCGTTACCGCAGCGTTCAATTCGAAGGTCCGGAGGATCAGGAGACAAACGAAGAGAATCTGGAACCGGTGTCCGTGGAGTAGGTAATAGAATATAGCCGGCCGGCATAGCCTGACTTGAGTCAGTGCTATGCCGGTTTTTTTATATGCGATTCAGTAATAGGGAGCATTGTTATCTGGAATGGCCGGGCTCCAAAAGGAATATGCTTCTCTAAGCAGAATTAATAGATAGGATCATGTGAATTATTGATCAAGGAGGAGTGAGGTCATGACAGTGGCAATAACCCTTTCAGAGAATAAATCAGCAACGCAGATCCGAATCATGAGGGAGGATGAAGCCAAGACTGTTCAGCAATTAGGCAGACGAGCCTTCAGCAGCTTAGAGAGCCTGTTCATATCGCTGCCCAAAGAAGCTATAGTTGCAATTGAAGGAGAAAAGATTGTTGGTGCTGTGATCTTGAAGCTTCTAAAAGGGGAGCAAGGAGTACTGATTGGAGATTTCAGTGCCGGATTTGTTGATCCTGCTTGTCGAGGAAGAGGAATAGCAAGCCAGTTGTACAAAGCAGCAACAAAACGATTCTGGGAGCTAGGTTGTACCTTTATCACGGCACAAGTGAAGGATGAGAATGCCGGGTCCTGGCGAGCGCTTGAGAAAAGCGGGTTTGCAAGAGTCACTTATATGGAACTACGAAGATTGTTAGGAATAAGAGGGCTAGTGTCCGTGTTAAAATCAACGCCGACTGCGTTTGCTTATGGCATGGATTTATATTTGGCTGCAAGGACGGTACCGGTCAAGAAAAGGGCAGACTCTAATTTATTGCAGATCGCCACTTACATACTTTTAAATCTGATCATGGTTTGCACAGCATTATTGCTGAACAGGCAGCTTCACCTGGGTTGGTTCTTGCTCGCTTATGGGGCATTACTGATAGGGGAGCTTCTTTTTACCCGGATTGGGTTGATCTCGGAGCACCGATGGAACTTTCGTCTGACAAACTGCGGATTTATAATTCCCTTGCTAGTGCCGATTCTCGGCGGAGTCTTTCCTATGCTAGGCAACTGGATTCCCGAGAAATACGAGAATACTTCCAGGTTTCGGTGGATCGTGGGCGGTGGTGCCGTCATGGGCTGGATCTATCTACTTCTGACCGTTGCCCTGTCCAAATGGGTATGGACGGATCTGGAGTTCACGTCATATCTGTATCGGCTAGGCAGTATCTTATTGATCTATAAACTGCTTCCTGTATATCCATTCGAAGGCTTCGGTTCTTTGAGAGTGTATCGAATGAACAAGTTCATTTATTCCGCGATGGCTGCAATTAGTCTCGTGGTTTTATTCCTCCTTTAATACGGTTGAACTCGCATTTTCGAACAGAGAATGAGAGGCAGTGCGAAAGAGGGAGCACTAAAATTGAAAGTAGGAGCGAAAAGAATGGAATGGATTGGACGTTTGAATCAAGCACTCAATTATATCGAAGACAATCTGGATGGGGAGATCGGTTTTGAGAAAATAGCGCAAATTGCCTGTTGCTCATTCTTTCATTTTCAACGAATGTTCTCTTACATAGCAGGCATTCCCTTATCCGAATATATTCGCAGGAGAAGGATGACAGCCGCCGCCTTTGATTTGCAGACTAGCGACATCAAGATTATTGATCTGGCGCTGAAATATGGCTACGACTCTCCAACCTCTTTTAATCGGGCATTTCAGACTCTGCATGGCACTGCCCCCTCCACTGCACGTACCGAGGGCACGCCACTCAAGGCGTTTCCAAGAATTCGCATCTCAGTTTCAATTAAGGGAGAGACGGAAATGGAATACAGGATTGAGAAGAAAGAGGCATTTCGTATCGTAGGCGTAAAAGAAAGCATGGATGTAAACCTGGAGGAGAATTTTTCCAAGATCCCTCAACTCTGGCAACAGGTAGCGCAGGATGGAAATCTTATGAGGCTCGTGGAAATGATGGATCAGCCTCCTTTCAGTATCCTGGGCGTCAGTACTTGTATGAACGGAGAAAAGATGGACTACTACATTGCTGCAGCTACCAATTCACCTGCACCGGAGGGCATGTGTGAGACGATCGTTCCGGCAGGGATTTGGGCGATCTTTGAGTGTGTTGGACCGCTGCCTCATACTATGCAGGATATGCAAAGACGGATTATTACCGAGTGGCTTCCCACCTCCGGCTATGAATATGCCGATGCCCCGGACGTTGAGATATACACCAACGGGGATCAACAAGCTGCGGATTACCGATCCGAAGTATGGCTTCCAGTCGTGAAGAAAATGCAAAATCAGAACATTTAGGCTATGAAAGTGAGGAATGAAAAGTATGGTACATTTAGTGTACTGTGATAATGCGGGGAAATTGGGTGAGCGTGTACTGGATAAAATTCTGTCCGGAACAAAAACAATGATTGTAAGAGGTGCGGCTGGCCGTAAAATTCCGCATAGCCGAGTGCATGAAGGGGAAAGCATTTATTTTATGGAGAAGGGATCAGCACTTATTACTGCACTTGCTAAGGTGAAAACCGTTCAAAACTATGTAAAGCTGACAGAAGATGAAATTATAAAAACGTTAAGCGACAATCAAAGCAAGTTAAACTTAACCGAGAAGCAAAAAGAGCGATGGCGCAAAAAGTGTTTATGCCTTGTTGAATTCGAAGACGTGCAGAGAATCGATCCGCCTCTCGCCTTTGACCATCAAGGCAATATGGACGATTGGCTAATAATCGATAAGATCGAAGATGTGGTCGTTGGGACAAGCATTCCTTTTAATTATGAAAAATCAAAATTTCGAGAGAAATGAGAGCTATTCTAATAAGATATGAATGAAGATTCTCTTTCAATAATCTGCTTGACATCGCCTATCCGGAGTGATAATATATCAAAGTGCGTGAGTTCGTGTACACCCTGTGCTTTGGAGGACAATGCGTATGTCTAATGATAAAGGACTACAGGATGCCCATATCAAGATCGGCACCAAGCAGACGATGCGAATGGTCGAGCTTGGTCTCGCTGAAGAAGTATATGTGGCAGAAGATGCAGATCCGCGCCTGACATCGAAGATCATTGCGCTTTGTAATCAGTGCGGCGTCAAGCTGACGCTGGTGGATACGATGCACAATCTCGGCAAGGCTTGCGGGATTGAGGTCGGGGCGGCAATGGCGGCAATCGTAAAACCATAGCTGAAAGAACTGTTTTTGCAGCAAGGGGTCTATCCCTCTGGCAAAAACTTTTCATTTGTTCTTTTATGAACCGCCTGGGTCTGTGGGCTTAAAAAAGTGGTTTATAAGGAAACATGAATATTGAGGAAGGGGGTGGCAACAACATGCCAACAATTAACCAGCTCGTCCGTAAAGGACGTCAAGACAAAGTGTACAAGTCCAAGTCGCCAGCATTGCAAAGAGGTTTTAACGCCTTGAAGCGTGAGGCTACTGATCTGAGCTCCCCGCAAAAACGCGGTGTGTGCACACGTGTAGGTACAATGACTCCTAAGAAACCGAACTCCGCACTTCGTAAATATGCCCGTGTTCGCTTGACGAACCGTGTAGAGGTGACGGCTTACATTCCAGGTATCGGTCACAACCTGCAAGAGCACAGCGTTGTATTGATTCGCGGTGGCCGGGTCAAGGACCTTCCAGGGGTACGTTATCACATCGTACGTGGAGCACTTGATACAGCAGGCGTTAACAACCGTATGCAAGCTCGTTCGAAATACGGTGCTAAGCGTCCTAAAGCCAAGAAATAAAATCCTAAGCTAATGCCAACATTAGTTTATTGAACCGAACAAGGTTTGGATTATTACTGAAAGGGGGATAACTATGCCACGCAAAGGTCCAGTTACGAAGAGAGATGTGTTGCCGGATCCGGTGTATAACAGCAAGCTTGTTACTCGCTTGATCAACCGCATCATGCTCGACGGTAAACGTGGAGTTGCTCAAAGCATTCTGTATAATGCGTTCAACCTGATTCAAGAACGTACCGGGAATGACCCTATGGAAGTATTTGAAGCAGCTTTGAAAAATATCATGCCTGTATTGGAAGTTAAGGCTCGTCGTGTGGGCGGTGCCAACTACCAAGTGCCTATCGAAGTAAAACCGGAAAGACGTACATCCTTGGGATTACGTTGGCTCGTGAACTACTCCCGCAACCGCGGTGAGAAGACGATGGAAGAGCGTTTGGCTGCTGAGATCATCGATGCATCCAACAACACAGGCGCTTCTGTTAAGAAACGCGAAGATACGCACAAGATGGCCGAAGCGAACAAAGCGTTCGCACACTACCGCTGGTAGGATTCGGTTTTACATTCTAAATTTATATTTTGAAGGGAGACAAATCCATGGCAAGAGAGTTCTCCTTGAAAAATACACGTAACATCGGGATCATGGCGCATATTGACGCCGGTAAGACAACTACAACGGAACGTATTTTGTTCTATACAGGCATTACGCACAAAATCGGGGAAGTTCACGAGGGTGCTGCAACAATGGACTGGATGGAGCAAGAGCAGGAGCGCGGGATTACGATTACATCCGCTGCTACTACCGCTTCCTGGAAGGGTCACCGCGTAAATATCATCGATACCCCGGGGCACGTTGACTTCACTGTTGAAGTTGAACGTTCCCTACGTGTATTGGACGGGGCAGTAGGCGTTTTCAGTGCGAAAGAAGGCGTTGAGCCTCAGTCAGAAACTGTTTGGAGACAGGCTGACAAGTATAGCGTTCCTCGGATCGCTTATGTTAATAAAATGGATATCATCGGTGCGGACTACCTGAACGTTGTCAATGATATGCGCGAGCGTCTGCAAGCGAACGCAGTTGCAATCCAACTGCCGATCGGTGCAGAAAGCGACTTTGTCGGTATTATCGACATTGTTGAGCAAAAAGCGTATATGTACAAAGACGACCTGGGTCAAAACATCGAAGAAACCGAAATTCCTGCCGATTACCAAGCGAAGGTTGAAGAACTTCGTGCGGAGTTGGTAGAAAAGGTTGCAGAGCTTGACGAAGAATTAACAATGAAATACCTTGAAGGTGAAGAAATCACTGTTGGAGAACTGAAAGCAGCTCTTCGTAAAGGTGTAGTAGATGTTAAGATCTTCCCTGTAGTCTGCGGTTCTTCTTACCGTAATAAAGGGATTCAGCTAGTATTGGACGCTGTTGTAGATTATCTGCCGGCTCCGATCGACATCCCAAGCATCAAGGGTCATCTGGAAGACGGTTCCGAAGTAGAGCGTCACTCCTCTGACGAAGAGCCATTCTCCGCGTTGGCATTTAAGATTATGACTGACCCTTACGTGGGTAAGCTGACGTTCTTCCGCGTGTACTCCGGTATTCTGCAATCCGGTTCGTATGTGCTGAATGCAACAAAAGGCAAGCGTGAGCGGATCGGACGTATTCTGCAAATGCACGCCAACAGCCGTAAAGAAATCACCGAAGTTTATTCGGGTGATATCGCAGCAGCTGTAGGTTTGAAAGATACGGGAACAGGTGATACACTGTGTGATGAGAAGGCTCCGGTTATTCTCGAATCCATGAACTTCCCTGATCCGGTTATCGAAATCGCCGTTGAACCTAAGACAAAAGCTGACCAGGATAAAATGGGCGTTGCCCTCGGCAAGCTGACTGAAGAAGATCCTACGCTTCGTGCTCATACTGATGAAGAAACTGGCCAAACGATCCTTGCAGGTATGGGTGAGCTTCACCTGGATATCATCATCGACCGTATGCGCCGCGAATTCAAGGTTGAGACAAACGTAGGTAAACCTCAGGTTGCTTATCGTGAAACGTTCAAGGCTCCTGCTCGCGTCGAAGGTAAATTCGTGCGTCAATCCGGTGGTCGTGGTCAATACGGTCACGTATGGGTTGAATTTGAACCATTGGAGCCAGGAAGCGGTAACCAGTTCGAAAGTAAGATTGTCGGCGGTTCCGTACCGAGAGAATATATCGCTCCTGCGCAACAAGGTATCGAAGAAGCCATGAAGAACGGTGTCCTTGCAGGCTTCCCATTGGTAGACGTTAAGGCAACCATCGTTGATGGTTCCTACCATGACGTTGACTCCAGTGAAATGGCGTTTAAGATCGCCGGTTCCATGGCGCTTAAAGCTGCTAAGGAAAAGTGCCAAGCTGTATTGCTTGAGCCAATCATGAAGGTTGAAGTAACGGTTCCTGAGGAGTACATGGGTGACGTTATGGGTATGCTGAACTCCCGCCGCGGACGGATCGAAGGTATGGATTCCCGTGGTGGCGCTCAAATTATCCGTGCGAAGGTGCCTCTCTCCGAAATGTTCGGTTACTCGACGACTCTGCGCTCCGGTACACAAGGACGCGGCGTGTTCTCGATGGAGCTGTCTCACTATGAAGAAGTTCCTAGAACCATCGCCGAGGAAATTGTGTCTAAGCACAAAGGCGGAGAATAATATTAGTATCTGCTGACCGGGGGCTTGATCTTCTTAAAGAGCTCCGGCTCCCTGGTTAGTCCAACATAACAATCCATATTTTAAGGAGGAAATGTTTAAAATGGCAAAGGCTAAATACGAACGTACAAAACCGCATGTTAACATCGGTACAATCGGTCACGTTGACCATGGTAAAACTACTCTGACTGCAGCCATTACGACTGTATTGTCTAAAACTTACGGCGGTGCTGCTATCGCATTCGACCAAATCGACAAAGCTCCAGAAGAGCGCGAACGCGGTATCACAATTTCTACTTCCCACGTAGAATACGAATCCGCTAACCGCCACTATGCACACGTTGACTGCCCAGGGCACGCCGACTATGTTAAAAACATGATCACCGGCGCTGCTCAAATGGACGGAGCAATCCTGGTTGTATCCGCAGCTGACGGCCCAATGCCGCAAACTCGCGAGCACATCCTGTTGTCCCGTAACGTAGGCGTTCCTTACATCGTTGTATTCTTGAACAAATGCGACATGGTTGAAGACGCTGAACTGATCGAACTCGTTGAAATGGAAGTTCGCGACCTGCTTAACGAATATGAATTCCCTGGTGATGATACTCCAATCATCCAAGGTTCCGCTCGTGAAGCTCTTCAAAACCCTGATGGCGATTGGGCTAAGAAAATCGTTGAAATGTTCGAAATCATCGACGAGTACATCCCTCTTCCAGAGCGTCCAGTGGACAAACCGTTCCTGATGCCTGTCGAAGACGTGTTCTCCATCACTGGCCGTGGTACAGTTGCTACGGGTCGTGTAGAACGCGGTACTGTTAAAGTCGGCGATGAAATCGAAATCGTTGGTATCAAGGAAGAAACTAAGAAATCCGTCGTTACAGGCGTTGAAATGTTCCGTAAATTGCTCGATTCCGCTCAAGCGGGCGACAACATCGGCGCATTGCTCCGCGGTGTAGACCGTAACCAAATCGAACGCGGTCAAGTATTGGCTAAGCCGGCTTCCGTTAATCCGCATACTGAGTTCTCCGCTCAAGTATACGTATTGACTAAAGAAGAAGGCGGACGTCATAAGCCTTTCTTCACTGGCTACCGTCCACAATTCTATTTCCGTACAACTGACGTAACAGGTGTTATCAACCTGCCTGAAGGTACTGAAATGGTTATGCCTGGCGACAACATCGAGGTTACAGTACAACTGATCAGCCCAATCGCGATCGAAGAAGGAACTCGCTTCTCCATTCGTGAAGGCGGACGTACAGTTGGATCTGGCGCCGTTGTTACCATCAGCAAATAAGACTTGTCTTATTCAAAAAGCCCGCTCATTCGAGCGGGCTTTTTTGCGCCGCGGAGAGTATTGCGGAATAATGTCGAATCATGCTGAAAATTTCTTTACAATGGTAATTTTCATTTGTATAATCCTCTCGAAAGAGTATTTAAAAATTTAACTATTCGAGAGAAGGTTGATCGCAATGAAATGGCCGTTTTCAATGCTGCACTCATCATCTTCTGAAAGTAAGTCTGCGGATTCACAGCCAGCGATTTCAGATAGTCCAAATTCTCTTGTGCATAATAATACTCTTATAATGCCCGACAGTCAGTCTGAAATTGGGGAGCAATTAAGAATGATTCATTTCGGGGAAAAGGACGTTCTAATTCTGCGATTGATGCAGCCCTTGGTGGAACGACGCATTGACGGGATTGTAGATGTGTTCTATCAATCTATCCTCGAGGTATCCAAATTGGAGGAAATGATCCGCAGTCATAGTACGATTGAGCGGCTTAAGCTCACTTTGAAGCGGCATCTGCTGGAGATGTTCTCCTCCGACATAGATGATGAATTTGTGGAAAAGCGGCTGCAGATTGCAAAGGTGCATAAGCGTATCGGGCTGGAGCCCAAGTGGTATCTATCTGCATTTCAGAACTTGCAAAATGCATTTCTGCAAATGCTGCATAATGAGGTGAAGGATGAGGCGCAGCTGCTGGACATGATCAAAACCATCTCCAAGCTATTCAGCGTGGAGCAGCAACTTGTGCTAGAAGCCTATGAAAGAGAAAATATCAAGGAAAAAGAGCAGCAATACGAGCTAGTGAAAAGCGAGCTTAAAAATAAAATCAGCACCTTCAGTGAGGAGCTGGAGGATTTAAGTCTTTCCACGAATGCTGCAGTGGAAGAGCTCGTCTCAAGCGGGAATGAAGTGAATCAAGCGATCCGGAAATCCTCGGAAGCCTCTCAGCTTGCTCAGGAGCAAGCCGAGCAAGGCGGACAAATTTTGTCCCGATTGCAAGAGCATATTCAGGAAATTCATTTCAGGATGGAAGCTATGGAAGCAGCCGTTAAGGAGCTGAATCTGTCGTCCGGCAAGATTCGGAATGTTGTTCTCGCTGTAGAAGAGATCGCCAGTCAGATCAAGCTGCTGTCATTAAACGCTTCTATTGAAGCGGCAAGAGCAGGTGAACAAGGCAGAGGGTTTGCTGTTGTGGCTAAAGAGGTCAATAAGCTCTCCGAAGAAGCGAAGCTGACGGTTGTACAGATTGCAGCCCTTATTCGTCAGTCCGTGGATATGACGGGACAAGTAGTGGATGAAATAGAAGAGGTGCGGCATCTGGCAGATCAGGGAATGAGTCATTCAGGCGAAAGCGGCGAGATGTTCAGGCATATCCTGGCTTCCACTCAGAACAGTGTCCATGAGGTAAGTATGCTAGAGGCTCAAATACAGGATTTGATCTATACAATAGAAGGAATCGGAATTTCAACGGCAACGGTAGCTGAATCGGCTGAGCGGCTTAACCGGATATCGAGCCAGTTATGATCTGTTGAGACAGCAGTTTTATATAGAAGAGATACTGTTAGGGGGGGCTGCGTAGAGTAATGCTCTTACGATCGCTGTTGTCATCGGATTGCTTTGATTGAATAAGATCGCTAAGAGGCAGCAATCCGCTCACAAAGGCGAACGCTGACGCTTCTTCAGCACATTACTCTACTCCGTTACAGCAGTATTTCTCAATAGTAAAAAGGCTGTCTCGCTAGATAACAATCTGCCTTCTTATTGAAGATAAAGATAAACATAACTGCGTAGAGTAATGTTCTTACGATTCGGTCGCAATGGCGCGAATTTAGTGAAATTTCTTCCCTTACATTCTCCGTTCGGCGCTCGAACCTACCTGTAGTGAAAAAACTTGCCTTAGATCTCCAGTAACTTGAAAAATCCATGGTTTACTCAACTTTAAGCTCAAAAATTTCACTATATCCGTATTTCTACCATTTCCACTGATTTTAAGGTAAGCTTTTTCACTGCATGCGTGTGATACGTATTGCGTGTGGTCGAACGACCACATCATGTTGCGAAACACCCCGCGCTGAGATTTGCGCACGGTGCGATGGGGGATTGATAACTTGGCGGATTTTGCAGAATCTGCCTGGGATAGTTCTTGCTATGTAAGTTTAGTTGTAAATACAGGCACCTATCCGATGGAGATAGGGTATTGTCCGTATTCTGTTTGTAAATGCATTAGCGTCATAAAGAGGGGGGCAGTGCCATCCGGCACATGCAAAGCCGAGTTCAATAACCTGCGTAATAAGGGTATGAGTGTGAAGGTTGCTGCAGAAGCGGAGCGGTCGCCTTTGTGAGCGGATTTCTCCCTTGGTAGAACTTAGTTAAATCTAAGAATTCACATGTTACCCTCGCACGCAGCATCATTAGTTTGCTTTATATCGATTGCTGTCACATTCGTATAGAAAGAGGCCGTCTCGCTAGATCCAGGATCTATTGAGATGGCCCTTATTATATAGAAGGTAGTCGTCACATCATCTCCAGGGAACGCATTTATCTCAGCAAATCCCTGCTGCAAACAATTTAAAAAATCACTTGCTATGGGCCGGGCTTTTCTATATAATAATGAATGTTGTTCTGTGACTGTGCGATGATGTGAGAGGTTACTGACACACCCGGCCCCTTTGCCATGGGAGAGTGGTCAGAAAATTTTCACGGAGTATGTCCGATACTAAATTGGGCGATAGAAGGAGGGACTAAAATGGCAAAGCAAAAAATTCGTATTCGTTTGAAAGCTTACGACCACAGAATTCTTGATCAATCCGCAGAGAAAATCGTTGAAACAGCAAAACGTTCGGGTGCAGGTGTTTCCGGACCGATTCCGCTGCCAACCGAGAAGCAAGTGATTACTATTCTCCGCGCGGTACACAAGTACAAGGATTCCCGGGAGCAATTCGAGCAACGCACTCATAAGCGTCTGATCGACATTGTTAATCCGACTCCACAAACTGTGGATGCCTTGATGCGCTTGGACCTGCCGTCCGGTGTAGATATCGAAATCAAATTGTAATCCCATTATGTAATGGAATAGGAAAGGAAAAGAGGTGTCAACATGAAAGGTATCTTAGGGAAAAAGCTTGGAATGACTCAAGTATTTACTCCGGAAGGGAACGTAGTTCCTGTAACGGTTATCGAAGCTAGTGGCAACGTAGTTCTTCAAAAGAAAGACCTGGAGAACGATGGCTACGAAGCGATCCAGCTCGGCTACTCCGATAAGAAGGAAGCGAGAGCTAACAAACCTGAAGTAGGCCATGCTAAAAAGGCTGGTGCTGCTCCTAAGCGCTACGTTCGCGAAATTCGCGGTGTTGATCTGGGAGGATTCGAGGTTGGCCAAGAGGTCAAGGTCGATATTTTTGCAGAGGGCGAATTTGTTGACGTAACGGGTATTTCCAAAGGTAAAGGATTCCAAGGTAACATCAAGCGTTGGGGACAAAGCCGCGGTCCTATGTCGCACGGCTCCCGTTATCATCGCAGACCGGGCTCCATGGGTTCGATTCAAGCGAACCGCGTTCCGAAGGGCAAGCACCTTCCAGGACACATGGGCAGCGAAACGGTTACGATTCAACGCCTTGAAGTGGTGAAGGTCGATGTAGAACGTAATGTTCTGCTTGTAAAAGGCTCGATCCCTGGTCCTAAAAATAGCTTTGTAAAAGTAAAACAAACCATTAAGAAATAATTGACGAAAGAAAGGAGGAACAACAAATGCCAAAAGTAGCACTATTTAATGTTAGTGGTAGCCAAGTTGGCGAAGTTGAGCTGAACGACGCAGTATTCGGTATCGAACCTAATACTCATGTTCTTCATGAAGCAGTCGTTATGCAGCGCGCTTCCCTGCGTTTTGGTACCCATAAAGTAAAAGGACGCTCTGAAGTTCGTGGCGGCGGTCGTAAACCTTGGAAGCAAAAAGGTACGGGTCGTGCTCGTCAAGGCTCTATCCGCTCTCCACAATGGGTAGGCGGTGGTGTGGTATTCGGACCAACTCCACGCAGCTATTCCTACAAATTGCCGAAGAAAGTACGTCGTTTGGCGATCAAATCGGCTCTTTCCGCAAAAGTGATCGATCAGGACATCATCGTATTGGATGCATTGGCTCTGAACGCTCCTAAGACGAAAGAATTCGCAGCGATTTTGAACAACCTGAAGGTTGATCGTAAAGCTCTCGTTGTAGCTCCTTCTTATGATGATAACGTGGCGCTTTCCGCTCGTAACATTCCGGGTGTGAAATTCGTAGCGGCTGACGGCATTAATGTTCTTGATGTGCTCTCGCACGACAAGCTGATCATTACGAAGGAAGCAGTTCAGAAGGTAGAGGAGGTGCTCGCGTAATGAAAGATCCTCGTGATATTATCAAGCGTCCGGTGATTACGGAACGTACGGCTGACTACATGAACGAACTGAAATATGTGTTCGAAGTAGACATCAAAGCTAACAAGACCGAAATCAAGAAAGCTGTAGAAGCGATCTTTAATGTAAAAGTGAGCAATGTAAATACCTTGCGTGTACCTGCCAAGCCTAAACGTTACGGACGTCACTTCGGATATACTCCGGAATGGAAGAAAGCGTTCGTTACTTTGGCGGAAGGCAGCAAGCCGCTTGAGTTCTTTGAATCGGTATAAAAATCGTTAAAGTAAGGAGGGAAATCTAGTGCCTATCAAAAAGTTCAAACCGACATCTCCGGCGAGACGCGGTATGTCCGTATCGACATTCGAAGAGATCACCACGGATCAACCGGAGAAATCTTTGCTGGCTCCGCTGAGCAAAACAGCTGGCCGCAACAACCAAGGTAAAATTACGGTTCGTCACCATGGCGGCGGACATAAGCGTAAATACCGCATCATCGACTTCAAACGGAACAAAGATGGAATTCCAGGCCGCGTTGCTACAATCGAGTATGACCCGAACCGGACTTCCAACATCGCTTTGATCCATTATGCAGACGGTGAAAAACGTTACATCCTGGCTCCTAAAGGCCTGAAGGTTGGCGACGTAATCGAGTCTGGCGTGGGTTCCGACATCAAAATCGGTAACGCATTGCCGCTTGAAAATATTCCTGTAGGTACAGTAATCCACAACATTGAGTTGAAGCCTGGTAAAGGCGGACAATTGGTCCGTGCTGCCGGCACAGAAGCTCAATTGCTGGGTAAAGAAGAGAAGTATGTAACGATCCGCCTTTCCTCTGGCGAAGTTCGTAAGGTTCTGAAAGTTTGCCGCGCTACTATCGGTGCTGTAGGCAACGGTGACCACGAGCTCATCAAGATTGGTAAAGCCGGACGCAGCCGTTGGCTCGGACAACGTCCTGAAGTTCGCGGTGTCGTCATGAACCCTAACGATCACCCTCACGGTGGTGGTGAAGGCCGCGCTCCGATCGGACGTAAATCTCCATTGTCTCCTTGGGGCAAACCGACCCTTGGTTACAAGACTCGTAAAAAAGGTAAAGCATCCGATAAATATATCGTTCGCCGCCGCACGAAGTAATCCGCGCTTAGCGGATCGCTTCGCGGCAGGGGATGAACTGAGGATTCAAGCAGCGTAACGAAGGGAGGATAAATAAATGAGTCGCAGTCTTAAAAAAGGTCCATTTATCGATGGATACCTGCTCAAGAAAGTGGAAGAAGTGAACGCTTCGAACAAGAAGGTCGTGATCAAGACTTGGTCCCGTCGTTCCACCATCTTCCCGCAATTCATTGGCCATACGTTCGGTGTATATGACGGCCGCAAGCATGTTCCGGTTTATGTGACTGAGGATATGGTTGGACACAAGTTGGGTGAGTTCGCTCCAACGCGTACCTACAAAGGTCATACGGACGACGATAAGAAAACGAGACGCTAATAACGATAAGTTCTTCGTTTGAGAGGAGGTAACACACATGGAAGCTAAAGCATCTGCAAATCAAGTGCGCATCGCCCCGCGTAAGGCTCAACTCGTTGTCGATTTGATCCGCGGCAAGCAAGTTGGCGACGCGATCGCGATTCTCCGCCACACGCCAAAGGCGGCTTCCCCGATTGTGGAGAAGCTTTTGAACTCGGCGATTGCCAATGCTGAACATAACTATTCTATGGATGTAAATAAATTGGTTGTTACACAGGCTTACGTAAACCAAGGTCCGACAATGAAGCGTTTCCGCCCTCGTGCAATGGGACGTGCAAGCCGGATCAACAAACGCACCAGCCACATTACTTTGGTGGTATCCGAAAAATAAGGAGGGAAAACGTGTGGGCCAAAAGGTAAATCCGGTCGGATTGCGGGTAGGTATTATCCGTGATTGGGAATCGAAATGGTACGCAGGCAAAGATTTTGGTGATCTTCTGCTTGAAGACGTGAAAATCCGTGAATACTTGAAAAATAAATTGAAAGACTCCGCTGTATCTCGTATTGAGATCGAGAGAGCGGCAAGTCGCGTGAACGTGACTATCCACACTGCAAAGCCGGGTATGGTAATCGGTAAAGGCGGTTCGGAAGTTGAAAACCTCCGCAATGAGATCACTAAGATCGCTGGCGGCAAAAAAGTTCACATCAACATTTCCGAAATCAAACACCCTGATCTTGACGCGATTCTTGTCGCAGAAAGCATTGCACAACAACTGGAACGTCGTGTTTCTTTCCGTCGTGCGCTGAAACAAGCGATTCAAAGAACAATGCGTTCGGGAGCAAAAGGGATTAAGACAGCAGTCAGCGGTCGTCTCGGCGGTGCTGAAATTGCTCGTACAGAAGGCTACAGTGAAGGAACTGTTCCACTTCATACGCTCCGCGCCGACATTGATTACGGTACGGCAGAAGCTCATACGACTTATGGACGTATCGGCGTAAAAGTATGGATCTATCGTGGAGAGGTTCTTCCTACGGCTAAGAAACAACAAGCTGTTCAGGAAGGAGGCAACTAATCATGTTGGTACCTAAACGTGTAAAACACCGCAAGCAACAACGCGGTAATATGAGAGGCCAAGCTAAAGGCGGCACTGAATTGAACTTCGGTGAATACGGCTTGCAAGCTTTGGAGCCTACTTGGATTACGAACCGTCAAATCGAAGCAGCGCGTATCGCGATGACTCGTTACATCAAGCGTGGCGGTAAAGTATGGATTAAGATTTTCCCTGACAAGCCGATTACTCAAAAGCCTCTTGAAGTCCGGATGGGTAGCGGTAAAGGTAACGTAGAAAAATGGGTCGCAGTTGTGAAGCCTGGTAAGATCATGTTCGAGCTTGCCGGTGTACCGGAGGAAATCGCGCGTGAAGCTATGCGTCTTGCCGCCCACAAACTGCCGATCAAAACGAAGTTTGTGAAACGTGAAGAATTGGGTGGTGAAGCAAATGAAAGCTAATGAACTTCGCAACTTAACCACTGCTGAGATTGAACAAAAAGTCGCAGGCTTTAAAGAAGAACTCTTTAACCTTCGTTTTCAATTGGCTACGGGCCAACTTGACAACCCGACTCGGATCCGCGATGTGCGTAAGGAAATAGCTCGTGCTAAAACCGTATTACGTGAAAGAGAACTTGGGATCATCAGTTAATTAACGCGCGCAGCGTGAAGCAAAGCGCCTAAGTCCAGGAAGGAGGCTAACCATGAGCGAAGAGCGCAACAGCCGTAAAGTGCAAATTGGTAAAGTCGTCAGCGACAAGATGGATAAGACAATCGTCGTTGCTGTTGAAACCTATAAGAAGCATGATCTGTACCACAAACGCATTAAGTATACGAAGAAATTCAAAGCGCATGATGAGAACAACACTGCGCAAATCGGTGATACTGTGAAGATTGCTGAGACTCGTCCTTTGTCTAAAGACAAGCGTTGGAGACTCGTTGAAATCGTTGAGAAAGCAGTAATCATCTAATAGCAGGATAGCTTAGACTGAAAGGAGGAACTTTCCATGATTCAACCATTTACACGTTTGCAAGTTGCAGACAACTCCGGCGCGAAGGAATTGATGTGTATTCGTGTTCTGGGCGGTACGGGTCGTCGCACGGCTCAAATCGGTGACCTGATCGTATGCTCTGTGAAACAAGCAACACCAGGGGGCGTTGTCAAAAAAGGTGATGTAGTCAAAGCGGTTGTTGTTCGCACAAAGCGTTCAGTTCGCCGTAAAGACGGTTCTTACATCGCATTTGATGAGAACGCAGCGGTGGTAGTGAAAGAAGACAAGAGCCCACGCGGTACTCGTATTTTCGGACCTGTTGCTCGTGAACTGCGCGACAGAGATTTCATGAAAATCGTTTCCTTGGCTCCGGAAGTTATCTAATACGCCCCGGCGTAAGGGGATTGTTTAATAAGCCGACGAAACAGGAGGTGTAAGTGAAATGCCAAGATTGAAAAAAGTTCTGGAATCCCACAACAACAAGCTGCATGTCAAGAAGGACGATAACGTTATCGTGATCTCCGGTAAGGACAAAGGCAAGAAGGGCCGCGTTATCGCTGCTTATCCACGTGAAAACCGCGTGCTGGTTGAAGGTGTGAACATGGTGAAGAAACACCAGAAGCCGAACCAACTCAACCCGCAAGGCGGCATCATCGAAAAGGAAGCTCCGATTCACGTATCGAACGTTATGCACGTTGATCCTAAGAGCGGAAAAGTAACCCGTATCGGTTACAAGGTATTGGACAACGGCAAGAAGGTTCGCGTTGCGAAGAGATCCGGAGAAGTGATCGATTAATCCAGGAACGAGAAGAAAGGAGGTCCATGATTCATGGCAAGATTGAAAGAACGTTTTTTGAACGAAGTTACACCTGCTTTGATTCAAAAATTCAACTATACAACTGTAATGCAAGTGCCTAAAGTCGAGAAGGTTGTTATCAACATGGGTGTAGGCGACGCTGTTGCCAACTCGAAAGTACTTGATTCCGCTGTGAACGACATGCAGTTGATTTCTGGTCAAAAGCCGGTTATCACTCGTGCGAAGAAGTCGATCGCAGGCTTCAAGCTTCGTGAGAATATGCCGATCGGTGTGAAAGTAACGTTGCGCGGTGAGCGTATGTATTACTTCCTCGACAAGTTGTTCAACGTAACGCTTCCACGCGTTCGTGACTTCCAAGGCGTATCGACGAAAGCATTTGACGGCCGCGGTAACTATACACTCGGTTTGAAGGAACAATTGATCTTCCCGGAAATCGAGTATGACAAGGTTGATAAAGTGCGCGGTATGGATATCGTTATCGTAACTACGGCTAAGACCGACGAAGAATCCCGCGAATTGCTGGGCGGACTCGGAATGCCTTTTGCGAAATAAGAATCATTTTTTCTCCGATACTATTTAGGAGGTGTCAGGCTAAGTGGCAAAAACTTCGATGAAAGTTAAACAGCAACGCACTCCGAAATTCAAAGTACGGGCTTACACCCGTTGCGAGCGTTGCGGTCGTCCACATTCGGTATTGCAAAAGTACAAAATTTGCAGAATTTGTTTCCGTGAATTAGCTTATAAAGGCCAGATTCCTGGCGTGAAAAAAGCAAGCTGGTAATCCATCAACAACGGGAAGGAGGTTTACACTAATGACTATGTCTGATCCTATTGCAGATATGCTTACTCGTATTCGTAACGCGAACACGGTTCGCCACGAAACAGTAGAACTGCCTGCATCCACGATTAAGAAGCAAATCGCTGAAATTCTGAAGCGTGAAGGTTTCATTCGTGACGCAGAATATATCGATGACAACAAACAAGGGTTGATTCGTATTTTCCTGAAATACGGCCCGAACAATGAGCGCGTTATTACTGGACTTAAGAGAATCAGTAAGCCTGGCCTTCGCGTGTATACGAAGAGCAATGAAGTTCCTCGTGTACTCGGCGGTTTGGGAATCGCGATTGTCTCCACGTCCAAGGGAGTTATGACGGACAAGGAAGCTCGTCAGGCGAAAGCCGGCGGCGAAGTTGTCTGCTACGTTTGGTAATTAACGTCACAAAACAAGGAGGTGCAGCAAATGTCTCGTATTGGTCGCAAACCAATTACAGTACCAAGTGGTGTGGATATCACACTTAATAATAGTGTCATTACGGTAAAAGGCCCTAAAGGCACTTTGACCCGTGAGCTTCACAAGGACATGAAGGTTTCGGTTGAAGACAACCAAATCCTTGTCGAGCGTCCTTCCGACAATAAATTACATCGTTCCCTGCACGGTACAACCCGTAGCGTAGTGAACAATATGGTGAGCGGAGTAACCGAAGGCTTCACCAAGACTCTCGAGCTTGTTGGTGTCGGTTACCGTGCCAGCAAATCCGGTGAGAAACTGGTTCTGAACGTAGGCTACTCTCATCCGGTTGAAATCACGCCGGAAGCTGGGATTACGTTTGAAGTTCCATCCAACACGAAAATCATCGTGAGCGGAATCAATAAAGAGCGCGTAGGCGAGTACGCTGCGAATATCCGTGCGGTTCGTGCACCTGAACCTTACAAGGGCAAAGGGATTAAGTACGAAGGCGAACGTATCATCCGTAAAGAAGGTAAAGCTGGTAAGAAGAAATAAGCCTGATCATCGAAGGCTGCTTCTTCTTGCTTCTTGACTTGTACGGCCGCGCATGGCGTGAAGGTAAACCGAAGGGAGTGAAATGGAAGTCATGATTACAAAAGGCGATAAGAACAAAGCACGTCTGAAAAGACATTTGCGTGTACGTAAGAAAATCCAAGGAACGGCTGAACGTCCTAGATTGAACGTATACCGTTCTTCCAAACATATCTATGCTCAATTGATCGATGATGTAGCGGGTGTAACCCTGGTATCCGCGTCGACAGTTGACAAGGAAATCAGCAGCGAAATCAACAATGGCGGCAATGTCGAATCCGCACGTAAAGTCGGAGAACTGGTTGCTAAGCGCGCTACGGAAAAAGGCGTGAAGGTTGTTGTTTTTGACCGCGGAGGATACTTGTACCATGGACGGATTCAAGCATTGGCTGATGCAGCTCGCGAAGCAGGTCTTGAATTCTAATATTATTTTAAAAAGGAGGTTAACGACTTGCGTGTAGATCCTAACACTTTAGAACTGACAGAAAGAGTTGTAAATATTAACCGCGTAGCTAAAGTAGTAAAAGGCGGACGTCGTTTCAGCTTCAGCGCACTTGTTGTTGTCGGTGACGGCAAAGGCTGGGTTGGCGCTGGTATCGGTAAAGCTGGCGAAGTTCCTGATGCGATCCGTAAAGGAATTGAAGATGCCAAGAAGAATCTTGTGCATGTTCCGCTTGTAGGAACAACTATTCCTCACCTTGTTACCGGACATTTCGGTGCAGGCCGCGTGCTGTTGAAGCCGGCTTCCGAAGGTACCGGGGTTATCGCAGGCGGTCCTGTTCGTGCGGTACTTGAGCTGGCAGGCGTAGGCGACATTTTGACAAAATCACTGGGTTCTTCGAATTCCATCAACATGGTCAATGCGACTTTGGAGGGCTTGTCCCGTCTGAAGCGTGCTGAGGATGTTGCGAAATTGCGCGGTAAAACCGTCGAAGAACTTCTCGGTTAAGGAGGGAATCTCATGGCTAAACTGCAAATTACCCTCGTGCGTAGTTTGATCGGTCGTCCGGAGAACCAACGTACTACCGTAAAAACTTTGGGACTTCGCAAAATCAATCAGTCCGTGGTTCACAACGATAACCCAGCCATCCGTGGCATGGTTAATCAAGTAAGCCACCTGGTTTCTGTTCAAGAAATCACTGAATAGTCACTGTACTACTCAGTGAATCAACATCTAATAAGGAGGTGCAACGAACGATGAAGTTACATGAGCTCTCCCCAGCTGCAGGCTCCCGTCATGAGCGTAAGCGTGTTGGACGCGGTACTGGTAGCGGCATGGGTAAAACATCTACACGTGGCCATAAAGGTCAAAATGCTCGTTCCGGCGGTGGTGTACGTCCGGGCTTCGAAGGCGGACAAAACCCGTTGTATCGTCGCTTGCCAAAACGCGGATTTAACAATCCTACGCGGAAAGAGTACGCGATTGTGAACATCGAAGAACTTAACAACTTTGCTGCGGGTACGGAAGTAACTCCTGAACTGTTGTTCGAACAAGGAATCGTGAAGAACGCGCTGAGCGGAATCAAGATCCTTGGCAATGGCGAAGTAACTGTCAAGCTGACAGTTAAAGCGAATAAGTTCTCTCAATCTGCGGTAGAGAAAATCGAGGCTGCCGGCGGTAAAACCGAGGTGATCTAATGTTTAAAACGTTGAAGAACATTTGGCACGTTCAGGATCTCCGTAACCGGATCCTATTCACCCTGTTCGTATTCATTATTTTCCGGATCGGTTCCTTCGTTCCGGTTCCTGGTGTGGATGCTTCCGTATTTCAGAATTCCAGCAACGCTGGTGCTGAAAACTTGTTCGGGCTTCTGAATACTTTCTCGGGCGGCGCACTGAAGAACTTCTCGATTTTTGCCCTCGGGATTATGCCATACATCACGGCTTCCATCATTGTTCAGCTCCTCTCCATGGACGTCATTCCGAAGTTTGCGGAATGGGCGAAGCAAGGAGAACACGGCAAGAAGAAAATGGCTCAGGTTACCCGTTACGGTACAGTTGTGCTTGCGTTGATTCAAGCTTTTGCAACTTCGATCGGCTTTAACCGCATGTATAACATCGAAATGGTACCAAATGCTACCTTTGCCGATTATCTGGTGATTGCTATCGTATTGACAGCAGGTACTTCGTTCCTGATGTGGCTCGGTGAGCAGATTACGGAAAAGGGAATCGGCAACGGAATCTCGCTGATTATCTTCGCCGGGATCGTGGCTGGTATTCCAGGCCATATTGAGACGATTGCGATGTCAGAATTCATTATTGAAGGCCAAACCTTCATGAATGTGGTCAAATCGATCGGAATTCTTCTTGTGTGTGTGTTGATTGTCATCGGCGTAATCTACATTCAACAGGCGATCCGGAAAATTCCGGTGCAATATGCCAAGCGTGTTGTGGGCAACAAAATGTATGGCGGACAAAATACGCATATTCCATTGAAAATCAATGCAGCCGGCGTTATTCCGGTAATCTTCGCTGTATCGCTGCTGCAATTCCCGGTTGTCCTCGCCAGCTTCTGGGCGCATATGAACTGGGCACAATGGATTACCCAGCATCTGTCCACCAGCCAGCCTTTAGGCATGGTGCTCTACGTTGTCATGATCATCGGCTTCACATTCTTCTATACCTTCGTACAGATGAATCCGCAGCAGATGGCTGAGAACATGAAGAAGAACGGCGGATATATTCCGGGAATCCGTCCTGGCAAAACAACCGAGGTATACCTGACCAAGGTATTGACTCGTTTGACCATGACAGGCGCGTTGTTCCTTGCAGCGATCTCCGTACTTCCTGTAGGCTTGGGAGCTTTGGCTAACCTGCCTCAAAGTGTACAGATCGGCGGTACTTCGATTCTGATCGTGATCGGGGTTGCACTTGATACGATGAAGACGATTGAAAGCCAGTTGATCAAGCGTCACTACAAAGGCTTTATTAATAAGTAAGCGATAGGTACCAGGTCTGAGCTCGCAAGAGATCGCTCCTGGCGCCTATTGTTATGTTTCTTGAAATGGATTGTAATCTGGAGGGAGTGATAGACATGAACATTCTATTCATGGGGCCTCCTGGAGCAGGGAAAGGGACACAAGCAGAAGTCATTGTGAACCAGTTCGGTATTCCGCACATCTCTACCGGGGATGCGTTTCGTCTGGCCATCAAGCAGGGAACCCCTGTGGGGCTCAAGGCGAAGGAATACATGGATCAAGGACTTCTGGTGCCTGATGATGTAACAGTCGGTATTGTTCGCGAACGTCTGCAGCAGTCCGATTGCGAAAAAGGTTTCTTATTGGACGGTTTTCCAAGAACCCTTTCGCAAGCGGAATCGCTGGAGGAACTGCTTGGCGGATTAGGAAAGAAGCTGGATCATGTCATCAACCTGAAGGTAGACCGTAACAAGCTGCTGGCTCGTCTGACCGGGCGCCGCCTTTGCAAAGCTTGCGGAGCTACTTATCATGTGATCTTCAATCCTCCTGTTCAGGAAGGTGTTTGTGATAAGTGCGGCGGTGAGTTGTACCAACGTTCCGATGATAACGAAGAGAGCGTAGGAACACGGCTGGACGAATATATCAACAAAACGGCACCTCTCCTCAAGTTTTATGAAGATAAGGGCCTGTTGCGTCAAGTAGATGGAGAACAGGAAATCGGAGCGGTTTCAGAAGAAATCGTGTCCATACTGCGAGGTTAGGTGTAATGATCATTTGTAAATCCGAAACGGAACTGGGCTTTATGCGCGAAGCGGGACGAATTGTAGCGGAAACGCACAGACTGATTGCTAAGTCGATTGAGCCGGGAATTACGACGGGGGAACTCGATCAGATCGCCGATAAATTCATTCGCAGTCAACATGCGGTGCCTTCTTTCAAGGGATATAACGGTTTTCCTTCTAGCATCTGTGCTTCAGTCAATGAAGAATTGGTACACGGTTTTCCCGGCAAACGCAAATTGAACGAAGGCGACATCATCACGCTTGATATCGGTGCGGAATTCCGTGGTTTCCATGGAGACTCGGCTTGGACATATCCGGTAGGTCAAATATCCGAAGAAGCCCAGCGGCTTCTGGATGTGACTGAAGGCTCCCTCTATGCCGGTCTGGCACTGGTCAAACCTGATGTACGCTTGTATACTATTTCGCATGCGATCCAGCAGTTCATTGAGGATGCGGGATTCTCCGTCGTGCGGGAATATGTCGGTCACGGGATCGGCAAGGATCTGCATGAGGAGCCGCAAATTCCGAACTACGGAAGTCCGGATCGGGGGCCACGGCTTAAGCCTGGCATGGTACTGGCAATCGAGCCGATGGTTAACGCCGGTAAACGGTACGTAAGAACGTTGGAAGATAATTGGACTGTGGTAACGGTTGACGGATCACTGTGCGCTCATTTTGAGCATACAGTAGCAGTTACGCCGGATGGTCTTGAGATTTTCACTAAACTGGATGCGTAGGTGATGAGCTTGAAGCACAGCACAGAGGCGCAGATCGGTCAATTGGTGAAAGCTTTAAAGGGCAGAGATGCTGAAGCGGTTTATGTGATCGTCGGAATTGTGGATGAGAAATTCGTCCTCATTGCAGACGGAGACAAACGCAAATTCGATCAACCTAAACGTAAAAACATTCAGCACCTTAACCTCCAGCCGATGATCAGCAGCGAAGTTGTTCATAGTTTGCAAGAGAGCGGCAGAGTGACAAATGCCAAGCTGCGTTACGCGGTTCAAGCATTTCGTCAGGCTGAGGGCTCCAATGCCGAAGAGAAAGGGGAATGACAGTGGCCAAGGAAGATGTAATTGAAGTCGAAGGTACGGTTATTGAGCCGTTGCCGAATGCTACCTTTAAAGTAGAACTGGAAAACGGACATCAAATTCTTGCTCATGTATCCGGCAAGCTGCGTATGCACTTTATCCGGATTCTGACAGGAGACAAAGTTGTTGTTCAATTGTCGCCTTATGACCTAACTAAAGGTCGTATTACGTATCGTAAATAGATTCCAATACCATTTGGAATAAATATGTGTTATGATATTCAGGTTGAGTAATTTAGAACATCTAAATGTGCTCCCAATACGGGTTTTACATTCGTAAAGCAGAGCTGATCCTTACGAAGAGAATTTGCTCCGCTAAACTAAGCAAAGGCTTTCGAAGCTAGTTTTACATTCGTAAAACTTTTAGGAGGTAATCAACATGAAGGTAAGACCTTCTGTGAAGCCTATCTGCGAAAAATGCAAAGTCATTCGTCGCAAAGGCAATGTTATGGTGATTTGCGAAAATCCGAAACACAAACAAAAACAAGGTTAAAGAAGGGGGTGTAGCGTAAAATGGCACGTATAGCTGGTGTGGATTTGCCACGTGATAAGCGCGTTGAGATCGCCTTGACTTACATTTTCGGAATCGGTAAAACGACTTCCCAGAAAATCCTGTCCGAGACAGGCATCAGTCCGAACACTCGTGTTCGTGATTTGACGGAAGATGAGGTTAGCAAACTACGCGAAACGATCGACAAAACGGTTAAGGTTGAAGGTGACCTGCGTCGTGAAATTTCCTTAAATATTAAGCGTCTGATTGAAATTGGCTGCTACCGCGGTGTTCGTCATCGTCGCGGCTTGCCTGTTCGCGGACAACGTACTAAGACGAATGCTCGTACTCGTAAGGGTCCTCGTCGTACAGTAGCGAACAAGAAGAAATAAGAAGGAGGGATAACAGACAATGGCTAAACCAAAAAAGGTCGTACGTACAAAACGTCGTGACCGTAAAAATATTGAATCCGGTGTGGCACATATCCGCTCCACCTTCAATAACACGATCGTCACCATTACGGATCCGCACGGTAACGCAATTTCCTGGGCAAGCTCCGGCGGTCTTGGATTTAAGGGTTCCCGTAAATCGACTCCGTTCGCCGCTCAAATGGCTGCGGAATCGGCTGCAAAAGCCGCTATGGAACATGGCATGAAGAGCGTCGAAGTTATGGTTAAAGGTCCTGGAGCCGGCCGTGAAGCCGCTATCCGCTCCTTGCAAGCTGCGGGCCTTGAAGTAAACATGATTAAAGACGTGACTCCAATTCCTCATAACGGTTGCCGTCCTCCAAAACGCCGTCGTGTATAATTGAAGCCGCCTCTAGTGTGGTATAACAACATCATAATTGGTAACAATGGTTGTTTAGGCATACTACATGATAGACTTCAAGAATCACATGACCGTTTGTAAGGAACGACGTTTGAAGGAGGGGTACTTTCGTGATAGAAATCGAAAAGCCGAAAATCGAGACCGTAGAAGTTAGCGATAACGGCACCTATGGGAAATTTGTAGTAGAACCACTTGAGCGTGGATATGGCACGACACTGGGCAACTCGCTTCGCCGGATTTTGCTCTCTTCTCTACCGGGTGCTGCGGTAACCTCGGTCCAAATCGATGGTGTTCTGCATGAATTCGCGACCATTCCAGGTGTAATGGAAGACGTCACGGAAATCATTCTGAACCTGAAGGCACTTTCGCTCAAAATCCACTCCGATGAAGAGAAGATTCTCGAAATCGATGCGGAAGGCGAAGGCGTCATTACGGCGGGAGATATCCGTGCGGACAGCGATGTCGAAATTTTGAACCCGGATCTTCACATTGCAACCTTGGAGCCGGGCTCCAGACTTCACATGCGCATTTATGCCGGCCGCGGTCGTGGTTATGTTCAGGCAGATCGGAATAAACGGGATGATCAACCGATTGGTGTCATTCCTGTCGATTCGATCTATACCCCGATTGCTCGCGTCAATTACGTAGTAGAAAATACACGTGTTGGCCAAGTGACCAACTACGACAAGCTGACGCTTGAAGTATGGACCGATGGCAGCATCAGACCTGAAGAAGCGGTAAGTCTCGGTGCCAAGATTTTGACCGAGCATCTCTTCCTGTTCGTCGGGTTAACGGACGAAGCGAAGGACGCGGAAATCATGGTCGAAAAAGAAGAAGACAAGAAAGAAAAAGTTCTTGAAATGACGATTGAAGAGCTCGATCTCTCCGTTCGTTCCTATAACTGCCTCAAGCGTGCCGGAATTAACACGGTACAAGAACTGACCACGAAGACGGAAGAAGATATGATGAAGGTGCGCAACCTTGGTCGCAAGTCTTTGGAGGAAGTTCAAGAGAAGCTTGAAGAGCTTGGTTTGGGTCTTCGTACGGAAGAATAATCCTGCTTGAATCGTTCTAGCGAAGGAGGGAAAACTCATGGCATATCAAAAGTTGGGCCGCGATTCCAGTGCGCGTAAAGCTTTGTTCCGTGATCTGGTAACCGACCTGTTCTTATACGAACGCATCCAAACAACGGAAGCGAAAGCGAAGGAAATTCGCTCGATCGCTGAAAAGCTGATCACCAAGGCTAAGCGTGGAGATCTGCATGCTCGTCGTCAAGTGGCTGCATATGTGCGCCGCGAATCAATCGACGGTCAGCAGGATGCAATCCAGAAGCTGTTCTCGGAAATTGCACCTCGCTACTCCGAGCGTCCAGGCGGATACACTCGTATCCTGAAGCTTGGACCACGCCGCGGCGACTCCGCCCCTATGGTTTACTTGGAATTGGTAGACCGTGCTTAATTAGGGGAGGATCCCTAAGCAACGTTAAACTCTCTGACGGCTTGCCGCTAAAGGCTTGGCCGTAGAGAGTTTTTTGTTATTTTATTGTATGAATAGTTAACTATATAGGTTGAACTAAAAACTACGTAGAAAGGGGCAAAAGTGTGGAGTGTGCTGAAGAAGCGGAAGCGTTCGCCTTTGCGAGTGGATTTCTACCGTATCATATCTTAGTTCAATCAGAGAAATCCGCGAACAACAGCGATCGTAAGAACACTCTACACGTTGCCCTCTAAACGTAAAAGGTATTAGTTCAACCTATATAGGAATGCGGGGGTGAATTTGCTTGCGCAATTTATTGGCAACGGTCAGCTATGACGGCACGGCCTATTACGGATTTCAGACGCAGCCAGGAGGAAATACGGTACAGGATGCGATTGAGCATGCTTTGCTTCAATTGACGGGAGAAGCGATCAAGATCCATGGCTCGGGACGTACGGATGCCGGCGTTCATGCCAGGGCACAGGTGTTTCACTTTCATACGAATTCTATTATTCCGCTGGAGAGATGGCGCCTTGCCCTGAATGGCCGTCTTCCGGAAGACATAAGAATAATCGAAATCATCGAGGTGCCGCTGGAGTTCCACGCCAGACGTTCAGCGAAGCGGAAGACGTATCGTTATTCGATCAACGGGAACCGTGTCCCTGATATTTTTGTCAGGAGATATCAGCTGCACCATCCCGGCAAGCTTGACGTGGAGGCGATGCGTCAGGGATTGGAGCACCTCGTTGGAACCTATGACTTCACCTCCTTTGCCTCCAGACACTCCACGAAGACGAGCCATGTTCGGACTATCCTTGAGGCGCGCCTTGAGGTCGAGCAGAGCGAGCTTGCGGCAGGAAGTCATGAGCAGGGAGTCATTCACCTATATGTGACAGGGAATGGCTTTCTGCAGCATATGGTGCGTATTATTGTGGGCACGTTGCTTCAGATGGGAGAGGGCAAACGGACCCCGGAGGATATGAAAAGCATCCTTGCGGCGAAAGATCGCGCAGCCGCTGGACCGACGGCAGAGAGCAAGGGTCTTATGCTATGGAATGTGGAATATGATTTCAGCTCGCCGGCATCTGAGCAATCCGAATGGACCGATACAGAAGATCACGAGGACGATGAGTAAAATGCTGCAACCGCAGCTGAGTTTCTTCGTAATTAGTACAAGAACAAAATTATTCTAATTAACGGAGGACGAGCTCATGAAATGTCCAGTATGCAATGATGTCCGGATGCGTGAGGTTGAGAAGGACGGAGTATTGATTGATGTATGCCCTGATTGTAAAGGAGTCTGGCTGGACCGCGGGGAACTGGAGAAGTTGCTCAAGGAGATCAATGATATTCGACCGTCTTATCGAGAATGGGAAGAAAGCCGGGGATATGACGGATATGGTCAACAGATGGACCCTAGACATCAGCAGCAGCATCCAAACTATCCGCCAAACCAAGGCTATCCGCAGAATCAGGGATACCCTCAGGATCGCAACTATAAGGAGAATTATAAAGGCTATCCTAAGCATAAAAAGAAGAAAAATGTGCTGGACGTGTTTGGGGATCTTTTTGATTAAAAATACTTGCGGAAGTGCGTTCGTTACTGTAAAATATAAGTTGTGTTTTCTTGACGGCTATCCCACGGCCCCCAGTTGAGAAGACCGCATTGCAAGAACTGAGAACTACCTAACTACGAATATGACAACGATCGAAGATAAAGTGTGAACGCGGGCAATCCAGCTGTTACATCGGCTTGAGACTCGCATCCATGAACCATTTCGGACGAGAATGAAGGAGGATCTTTACATGCGTACCACCTATATGGCGAAGCCAAACGAAGTTGAGCGCAATTGGCACATTATTGATGCCGAAGGCAAGACACTTGGCCGTTTGGCAAGTGAAGCCGCTGCTCTGATCCGCGGCAAGCACAAACCACAATTTACTCCACACGTTGATGGCGGTGACTTCGTTATCATCATCAATGCTGAGAAGATTACTTTGACTGGCAAGAAGCTGGAGAACAAGAAGTACTATCGTCACTCCCTGCATCCAGGCGGCTTGAAAGTTACTGTAGCCAAGGATCTTTTGAATACAAAACCTGAGCGTGTACTTGAATCTGCTGTATTCGGTATGCTGCCTAAGACTCGTCAAGGCGAGAAGATGAAGCTCAGACTGAAAGTTTATGCCGGCACAGAGCATCCACATGCAGCACAAAAACCTGAAGTTTACGAACTTCGCGGATAATTAAAAGGGAGGACAGTTTCATGGCACAAGTACAATACTATGGGACAGGTCGTCGTAAACATTCGGTAGCTCGTGTTCGCCTTGTACCGGGTGAAGGACGCATTGTCATCAATAAACGCGATATCAACGAATATTTCGGTTTGGAAACTCTCAAACTGATCGTTAAACAACCTTTGAACCTGACTGAAACATTGGGCAACTACGATGTAATCGTAATCGCTCATGGCGGCGGTATCTCTGGTCAAGCAGGCGCAATCCGTCACGGTATTTCCCGTGCATTGCTGAAGGCTGACCCTGAATTCCGTCCTGCTCTGAAGAAAGCGGGCTTCCTGACTCGTGATCCACGTATGAAGGAACGTAAGAAATACGGTCTCAAAGCCGCTCGTCGCGCACCACAATTCTCGAAACGTTAATATTCCTGGACCACAGGAATGCAGAGCCTCCGGCCAATTTTGGCACGGAGGTTTTTTATGTATACAATGAGCATTTTTTCACATAATAGGTGATTATTTTCACATACGATTAGAATAACTGGTGATAAACTTCCAATATCAACAATTTTATTCAATGGGGGATAAAACATGAAGAAAGCGATCTTGATTAGCACGGTAGTATTGCTTATGGCTGCACTGACAGCCTGCGGCGGCAATAAAGCAACTAACAATGCTGCTGATGGCGCGGATAACGGTGCCAATCCACCTGCCACGACAGAGACAAGCGCAGGTACGTATGTAGACGGTACTTACAAGGGCATCTACGATCGTAAGGATGTTCGCAACTGGATAGCTTACGTAGAAATTACTGTGAAAGACGGTAAGGTGGAGAAGGCCTACTACGATTACACGAACGAAAACGGTGACTTGAGAACCAATGACGAGAACTATTCAAAGGCGTTTGAGAATGTCAATAAAATGACTCCTCGTGAAGCATTCGATAAGCTCGGAGAGAATCTGGTAAGTGTGCAGTCTGCGGATAAAGTGGATGTAGTATCCGGTGCAACGCATTCCTCCAGAAACTTCAACGAGCTTGCTGCCGCAGCGCTTGAAAAAGCAAAGACCGGCGATACAAGCGATGCAGTGGTGAACCTGTATGAAGATGGTACCTACAAGGTAGAGGCTGATGCATTCGACGCACATGGCTGGAAGCCGTTTATCGAATTGGTAATCAAGGACCATAAGATTGATTCTGTGAATTTTGATTATGTGAATGAAGAAGGCGCGATGAAAACAGAAAACGCAGAATATAAAGCAGCGATGGAGCCGCAATCCGGAACTTATCCTGAGAAATATACAGCCGAGCTTGAACAACAACTGATCGATAAGCAATTGATCGGTGACGTAGATGTCATTACTGGCGCTACAACCTCTTCGAATAATTTCCATGCCCTTGTAGAAGCGGCTTTGGACGATATGGCTGAGATCGGTGATACATCTACGAAGGCTATAACGATTGCAGAATAATCATTTGCAACAAAATGATAAGACCTGACATTTCAAATGTCGGGTCTTTTTTATTGACTTACAGCGGTAAACCACTATACTATAAACTATAATTCTAATCTGTTTAGTCGGTTTTATATGCTATCATGCTATTCAAGGAGATGGAGGGTCGATAATGAATTTGCTTGAAAAGGAAGACCTTATTCGCACTAAGGCGGAAGAACTGGAAACCGCATCCCCGGAGGAGATCATTGCATGGGCGATCCGGACATTTCCGAACATTACCTTTGCATGCAGCTTTGGCGCTGAGGATGTGGTACTTGTAGATATGCTGCAGAAGATTAGCCCCAAGACAGATATATTCTATCTGGACACGGACTTTCACTTTAAAGAGACCTATGATACTCGGGATGCCCTCGCGAATCGCTATGAATTAGCCTTTGTGCGCGTATCCCCGAAGATTACCCCGGAGGAGCAGGCACAGCAATTCGGCGATGAGCTATGGAAGTCAGACGCTAATGCCTGCTGCAACATTCGCAAGGTTGAACCTTTAACCCGGATCTTGTCTCAATATGATGCATGGATTACAGGAATTCGCAGAGATCAGGCGCCTACCCGGGCAAATGCCAAGAAGATTGAATATGACACCAAGTTCGGGCTGGTTAAATTCAATCCGATCGCAGGCTGGACCAGCGAGGATGTTTGGCAATATATCCGCGATAATAATGTCATTTATAACCCGCTGCATGACCGCAATTATCCAAGCATTGGCTGCGAATACTGCACACGTCAGGTCATGCCTGGCGAGGATCCAAGAGCAGGACGCTGGTCAGGCTCTGACAAGACAGAATGCGGACTTCATAAATAAAGGAGAGACAACCATGACGGCAATCTTACCACACGGAGGCAAGCTGATTAACAGACTGGCCTCCGGGGATGAACGTGAACGACTGCTTAGGGAAGCTGCGGAGCTGGAAGCCATTGCGATTACGCCATGGGCTATTTCCGATCTAGATCTCATCGGTGTCGGCGCTTTCTCGCCATTGACCGGATTTATGACAGAACAGGATTATCGATCTGTAGTCAAGAACATGCGTCTGGCTAATGGAACCGTATGGAGCATTCCGATTACTTTATCGGTTAGTGAGGAGCAGTCCGCTTCGCTAACTCCGGGCAAGAAAGTGGCCTTAACGGGCGAGCAGGACGGAGTTATTTACGGCTTGCTGGAGGTTGCCGATGTTTATCGTGTCGATCCGCTTGAAGAGGCGGTACATGTGTTTAAGACGGATGACAATGAGCATCCCGGAGTGAAGAAATTGCTGGAACGCTCGCCGATCTATGTTGGCGGGGAGGTAACTGTACTGAACCGTCCGAAGCCTGATCGCTTTGGCGAGTTCTATTATGACCCGGCAGAGACGCGGAAAATTTTTGCCGAGAAGGGTTGGAACAAGGTTGTCGGTTTCCAGACCCGCAACCCGGTTCACCGGGCTCATGAATATATCCAGAAGAGCGCGCTGGAGATTGTGGACGGACTGTTCCTGAATCCGCTTGTGGGAGAGACGAAGTCGGATGACGTTCCGGCTGATGTGCGTATGAAGAGTTACCTTGTGTTGCTGGATCATTATTATCCTGCAGATCGTACTTTTCTGGGTGTCTTTCCGGCGGCCATGCGTTATGCGGGACCTAGAGAAGCTATATTCCATGCTATGGTTCGCAAAAATTACGGCTGTACCCACTTTATCGTCGGACGGGATCACGCCGGAGTCGGCGATTATTATGGCACTTATGAAGCGCAGGAAATCTTCTCGAACTTTACACCGGAGGAGCTGGGAATCTCGCCATTATTTTTTGAACACAGCTTCTTCTGCACGAAATGCGGGAACATGGCCTCCAGCAAAACCTGCCCGCATCCGAAGGAGGATCATATGACCTTGTCCGGAACTAAGGTAAGAGGGCTGCTTCGGGAGGGCATCTGCCCGCCGCCTGAGTTTACCCGTCCAGAAGTGGCTCGGGTACTGATCGAGGGCATGAGTCATCAAGTCGTTATCTAAGTCCGGTGAACCCGGTATATTTGTCCACCTCGTCCCATATGATGATTAATGTCATTATGGGACGGAGGTGGCTTTTTTATGGGCTCCAAACACAAGCCGGAACTGTGGATTCATTTTGGACATATTCAGAAGGGATTTATCGCGCTCGGCCTTATCGGCTTATTAATTGGCCTGGCCCTCTATGAGGTGCCTGCGCAACGTGTATCCCAATATTGGAGTCTGCCGCTTGCCGGTCAGACGATTGTGCTGGATGCCGGTCATGGAGGAGCGGATGGCGGGGCTGTCAGTGAGCAGGGAGTGATCGAGAAGGACATTAATCTCGCGGTGTCTTTATATTTACGGGATTATCTGCAACAGGCAGGCGCTATTGTGGTGATGACCCGGGAAGAGGATCGGGATTTGGCTGATTCGGGTACAAAGGGCTATAAGAATCGAAAGACGGAGGATCTCAAGCGGCGGGTGAGGTTCATTGAAGAGCAGCAGGCTCGGCTATTTATCAGTATTCATATGAACAGCATCCCTTCGCCGCGCTGGCGTGGAGCTCAAACCTTCTATTACCCCAATCATGGCGACAGCCCTACGCTGGCCGACCTGATTCAGGAAGAGTTGAGACGTAATCTCGAGAATACGGACCGGGTAGCCAAGCAGTCCGATAAGTCGGTCTACATTCTGGAAGCCGTGACGATCCCAGCTGCGCTTGTCGAAGTCGGCTTCCTATCCAATCCGGAGGAGGCATCGCTGTTGGGCAATGAATCTTATCAGCAGAAGGTGGCCGCCTCGATATACCAAGGAATCCTGAGATATACTTCCGGAGAACGCAGCGGAACCTCGGCACAGTCTGACAAGAAATGATATAATAACTCATCATAGAGTCCTTATGAGGATAACGATAAAGTCGAGGTGCTGTTATTGATGACAAGGGAGCAACTTGAGGCCATACTTCGTCCAGTCGCTGAGCCTTCTTTGCAGCGTAGCCTGGTTGAGATGCAATGGATCCGGGATATCATGATCAAGGAGGAGCGGATATCGCTTACCGTCGTATGTCTGGATAAGGAAGGCAACAGCCGGCGGCTTGTAGAGGAGCAGATTCGCGCAAGACTTGCGGATGCCGGGATTAAGGATATTCATCTTCGTTTCCGGGAGGCCTCTGATTTGGAACGCGAACAGGCTGGACAAGATCTGAACGCGACTGCCACTGCTGCTAGGGAGCAGGCGCAAACACAGCCCAAGGGACATGCGGCCGGGTTAGAGAACGTGTCAATTCTTGACCCTGACTCCGGAGTGAAGTTTATCGCAATCGCCAGTGGCAAGGGGGGCGTGGGAAAATCCACGGTCTCTGTTAACCTTGCAGTGGCGCTGGCCCGTATGGGGAAGCGGATTGGCTTGATCGATGCGGATATTTATGGATTCAGCGTACCTGACATGATGGGAATCGAGACTGTACCTCAGGTCGAGGATGGCGCAATTATTCCGGTGGAGCGTTTCGGGGTGAAGGTGATGTCCATGGGATTTTTTATTCAGGACAATAATCCTGTGATCTGGCGGGGACCCATGCTGGGCAAAATGCTCAATCAATTCTTCGCAGATGTTGCTTGGGGGGAGCTGGATTATATGCTTCTCGATTTGCCGCCCGGAACAGGGGATGTTGCTCTTGATGTCCATCAGATGCTTCCGCACAGCAAGGAGATTATCGTCACCACGCCTCATGCTACTGCAGCCTTTGTAGCTGCTAGGGCAGGGGCGATGGCTCTCAAGACCGATCATGAGGTGCTTGGTGTAGTTGAAAATATGGCTTACTATGAGTGCGGAGGCTGCGGCAAGCGGGACTATGTGTTCGGCAGAGGCGGCGGGGCTCGTCTGGCGGAGACACTGCAGACGGAGCTGCTTGCTCAAGTGCCATTGGGGGCGCCGGATAATCATCCTTCCGAGCCTGATTTTTCTCCCTCTGTCTATAAGGCGGAATCAGGTGCGGGGCAGATGTATACTGAGGCAGCACTCAAAGTCATCGCCAAATGTGAAGAAGACTGATCCTTAACGGAGCAGTCTTCTTTTTAACTTTAACTAAATCAAGAACCTTGATCCTGTTCGTTTTCTCCGCCGCTGCCTCCGCCGGACTGCCCCTGATCTTCCTCTTGTCCTCCCTCCTTCTCACCGGACTTCGGCTGCTTCTCAACATTCGGCAGCAACTGTTGCTGCACGACCGTCTTTAGAAGCTCCATGACCTCCATCTTGAACAGAGGACTCTGCATGGCTTCCTGCATAACTGTCATAGTTTGCTTACGGTAGTCCGAAGTTTTCGTCAAGTCAAGAAACATCTTCATGACCTCCGGTGATTTCATGATCTCTCCAATGGACTTTTGATAGGTCGGGTCCTTTATCAGTTCCATATGAAGCTGCTTGCTCTGGGAATTAACGGCCTTGGCAAAATCACCCGCGAATTGCGGATCCGTCATAATCTTCTCCAACTCAGCCTTATACTCCGGGGAAGTTATGGTCTCCTTGACGGCCATACGGATCTGATCGGAGGACTGTCCGGGCAGAATCATGCGTACCCCAAGCGTTGACCCGCTTTGTTGCCCGCTGCCGGATTCCGAGCCTCCTGAGGATTCACCTGACTTGGAGCTGTCCTCTGAATTGCCGGATTCCGAATTATTCTGATCGTGATTGGCTGAACCGGACACGCTGTTGCTCCCGCTTAACGCTTCATAAATGGCCCGCTTGCCATCTTCCGTCTTTAAAATATCGATAACCATGGATTTTGTATCCTTATAGCCAAGTCCACCTTGGGAAGAAGAAGAGCCTCCTTGGTCAGAGCCGCAGGCTGTCAGCATGATAGATAATACAAGTATGCAAATGAACCAGAACCTGCTTAAGCGCAGTCTTTTCATGGTTCAATCCTCCTTTCGCTCATCGTCACTGTGGTTATTATGCGGCTGCAGAAAAAGATTTATCCTTTCGCCCCCATGGTTTTTTAACGGGATCATTGGTAAAATATTTCTTTAGTGGGGGTGTGACATTTGAACTTGAAAAATTGGATGTACTTATTCTGGACGACGTTAGCGGTAGGGGCGGCGGGATCGCTGATTGTTGGCCTGCTTATGCAATGGACCGACACTTTGGATATGAACGGAGCGACAGACATTCTCGTGAATATCGCCGTGCTGCTTGGGGTTGGCGCTATGGTCAGCGTGTATTCCCAGATGGGATTTTTTGCCTATCTGATGCTTAATTACATGGGCAATGGTGTATTCTCCCGCAGAACCTGGCAATATATACAGCTGGGGCTTGCTGTGCTGGCGTGGCTTGAATTGATGTTTTTTCGACTGTTTGTCGGCCGGGAGGGAAAGGGGACGTCAGATATCATCTTTGGGGTGATCCTGCTTGTTATTGCTGTTGGGGTTGCTTATTTCAAGGTGAAGATGACCCATAGCTCCGCATGGATTCCAACACTGTTCTTCATGACCGCCTTTACAATACTTGAAATTGTCGGTGTACTGAAGATTGGCGTTGACCAGGCTACATTATGGATCGCCGCACCGCTTATTGCCTGCAATGCTTACCAAATCTTGATTCTCCATCGTGTGCTTAAGCCGCAAAATACATATAAACCCCCGCGGCAGCAGGGGTTGGTAAATGAATGAAATGCATTTGAGCCGGGCAAATGAGGGGTATCCTCCATGAAGCCGGCTCTTTTTTTACCTTTACATCCCTGAGGCAATATCCAGCTGCTGCTGAAGCCAGGCCTGGTCACGCACCTGAGAACCGCTTACACCGGCTTCTTGAAGAAGATCGCTGACGGTGACGAACTCATAGCCCTTTTCCCGAAGCTGATCAATAATGAGGGGCAATGCTTCGTGGGTTTGCTCCACGGAATCACTGGCGTGCATCAGGACAATATCGCCGGGATGCGCCTTGCTCACGACCCTTTTGACAATCGTATCTACGCCTTTATTCATCCAGTCCTGTGAATCGGTGTCCCATTGGATGACTGTATAACCCAGCTCGTCGGCAGTCTTCAGCACGCGCTTATCGAAATCCCCGTTCGGGAGTCGCAGGAGCATAGGTGCTTTTCCAGTTACATCGGTTAAAATAGTATGAGCGGCGGTTAATTGCTTCTTAATCTCTTCATCGCTCAGTTCGCTGTAATTCGTATGTTTATGACCGTGGCTCCCAATCTCATAGCCTTGGGTCTGAATCGCCTTGACCAGCTCCGGGTGACTCTTGCTCCAAGGAGAAGATAAGAAGAAGGTTGCCTTGTTAATATTCTTGTCTTTTAATACCTTAAGGATCGGCTCGGCTCGTTTATCTCCCCAACTGATATCGAAGGTGAGGGCGATAACTTTTTTCTCGGTGGAAATACTGTAGATCGCTGCACCGCTGCTCTCCTCGGAGAATACGGTGACATGATTCTTCTCCACATAGATAATTCCGGCCGCAAATAGGGCCGCAGCAAAAACGAAGAAATACCGTTTGATCTTCTTCCCGTTAAGGACGTAGAAGAAATTGTTCATGGATGGTTGCCCCCTCATTCATTAAGATTGAATTGGTGGATTTGATGGATCCGCTTGTACTACTTTATGCTCGTACTAATTTGAAATATGACCCTGAAGAATGAATTGGAGGATTTATTTATGAAGCTTTCGTTTGGCTACTTTATGAAGGATTTGCATCGGTATCGGAAAATGATGCTGACTGCGTTAATACTGTTCGCGGCAGGTGTCATCATTGGTACTGCAGGTGCCGAGACTATTGGACGGTGGGTCAATCCGGCGATTGAGCAAATGCAGGAGCATAGCCAGAGACTATCGGAGTCACCCTCTCCGGAGCAGGGTTTCTTTAAATTTATTTTCCTCAATAATGCCATAAAGTCGGTCGCTGTTATCTTCCTAGGTGCGTTGTTCGGCGTGTATCCGGTACTGTTCCTGGTCATGAACGGAATGGTGATCGGTTACCTGGTATCAGAGCTAGGGCGCCAGGGTGAGGATGTGTTTCATTTAATATTTTATGGCCTGCTGCCGCATGGGATTATCGAGATTCCTGCAATTATCATTGCGGCCGGATTCGGAATGCAGTTTGGTTATATGGTTCTGAAATGGCTGGGGGAATTAGGAGGTGCAAGAGAAGAGAGGGAGAAAAGTGTGGTATGGCGCGGCTTTCTTGCTTCAGCGGTACGAGGGGCGTTCTGGATTGTGATCCTTCTCTTGCTTGCGGCGGGGATCGAAAGTGTGATTACTTACAATTTAATGAAATAGGGAGTCATAAAATTTCCAGAAAGTGAGCATAACAGTAAAGCGGTTCTATGGAAACAGGTTTATTGGGAAAGGTAACGGGTTAATCATTACCCAAGAGTACATACATGCGAGTGCATACGAGCGCTAATTGATGCTGCCTATATCCTGTTACAATCGCTATTTCGTCGAAAGAGGAGCTGTGTGGTTATGCTGGGAATGATGTTTAATGATAAAGAATGCAAGGAGCTCGATTATGTTCTTCGTAAGGAATTGGATGAGATGCTGCTGGATCTGAGCGACCAGCGGCTAGACCAAGATATTCGCCGCGCTATTGCTAATCGTTATAAAACCGTCTTTCGGATGTACGCCCGCTTTGCGCCTTCCAAGGAATTGTCTAAATATGCCCGAAGAGGGTAGTTCACATTAAATAAACAATAGGATATAATTGGATTTGACTTCATAGGCGGGCATGTGGTAAATTATCAAACGTTCCGCTTTTTTTGCAGAACATGCGGTTCTTGCAGGATGATCACAGAGGAGAAAAAACTTCTGAAAAAACTCTTGCAAAAACCGAATGAAGTATGGTATATTATAAAAGTCGCCGCTGAGACAGCGCGGTGATGAAATGAAGCGATTAAACATCGCGAGTTGATCTTTGAAAACTGAACAACGAGTGAGTATTAAATAGAGAATGAATAATTCTCGTCAGTTTTGAAATGAGCAAGTCAAACACTTTATTGGAGAGTTTGATCCTGGCTCAGGACGAACGCTGGCGGCGTGCCTAATACATGCAAGTCGAGCGGACTCTCAGGAGTGCTTGCACTCCTGAGAGTTAGCGGCGGACGGGTGAGTAACACGTAGGCAACCTGCCCGTAAGACTGGGATAACTACCGGAAACGGTAGCTAATACCAGATAATTTACCTTC
>NZ_HG005143.1:237361-301812 GCF_000455265.1 Paenibacillus antibioticophila | reverse complement strand
GTAATGTTCCCTGATAGCTCAGTTGGTAGAGCACTCGACTGTTAATCGAGTTGTCACAGGTTCGAGTCCTGTTCGGGGAGCCATTTGCTTCCATAGCTCAGTAGGTAGAGTGCATCCATGGTAAGGATGAGGTCACCGGTTCGATCCCGGTTGGAAGCTTTTGAGGCCCGTTGGTCAAGGGGTTAAGACACCTCCCTTTCACGGAGGTAACAGGGGTTCGAATCCCCTACGGGTCACCATGTATATCTTTGCAGGGATGAGAAGCCCTTTGTAAGCTGGTACATATGGAGGCTTAGCTCAGCTGGGAGAGCATCTGCCTTACAAGCAGAGGGTCGGGGGTTCGATCCCCTCAGCCTCCACCATTTTAATTATTGGGGATTAGCCAAGCGGTAAGGCAACGGACTTTGACTCCGTCATCCATAGGTTCGAATCCTATATCCCCAGCCATTTAGCTATGAGCCATTAGCTCAGTTGGTAGAGCACCTGACTTTTAATCAGGGTGTCGAAGGTTCGAGTCCTTCATGGCTCACTTTTCAAAGTGCGCGTGTGGCGGAATTGGCAGACGCACTAGACTTAGGATCTAGCGTCTTTGACGTGGGGGTTCAAGTCCCTCCACGCGCACCATTTGCGGACGTGGCTCAGCGGTAGAGCATCGCCTTGCCAAGGCGAGGGTCGCGGGTTCGATTCCCGTCGTCCGCTCCATAGTACGCGCCCTTAGCTCAGCTGGATAGAGCGTTTGACTACGAATCAAAAGGTCAGGAGTTCGAATCTCTTAGGGCGCGCCACTTTTAATTTTATAAGTGCTGTATACTTTAATGTCGGGACGTAGCTCAGCTTGGTAGAGCACCTGGTTTGGGACCAGGGGGTCGCATGTTCAAATCGTGTCGTCCCGACCATTATATGCTGCGGGTGTAGTTCAATGGTAGAACTCCAGCCTTCCAAGCTGGTAGCGTGGGTTCGATTCCCATCACCCGCTCCATTAATTCATGCAACATCATCATAAAGATGGTGTTTTTTGTTATAACCAAGCTTTTTTTTATCCTTGCATTTTATTGCTTCACCGTGTTAGGGTGAATAAAGGTGCATAGAAAACTTACAAATAAAGTGAAGATTTTCAGGGAAGTTTATTGTATTATGTTAGGAAGGCATCTTGAGATGGAATAGGGACGAAATGGGGGAGAGCTATGACGGAAGTAGCAGTAGCAGCCGGTAAAACGAACTCAAATAACCTTTTACGACGCGATATACGTTTTTTGGGCAATATTCTGGGAGAGGTCCTTGTTCACCAGGGCGGTAATGAGCTCTTAGATATTGTCGAGAAGATTCGTGAAGCGAGTAAGTCCTTAAGAGCAATGTTTATGCCGGAATTGCATGACGAGTTCAAGAGCATGATCAATTCGCTAGAACCGGATATCCGGCATCAGGTCATCCGTGCATTTGCCATCTATTTTCAACTGGTAAATATTGCTGAGCAAAATCACCGGATTCGCCGTAAAAGAGATTACGAGCGCTCTGCAGGAGACGCCGTACAGTTTGGGTCTATCGAGGCAGCGGTAAGAGATTTGAAGGAGCATGGCTTTAACTTCAGTGAAGCCCAGGAGGTTCTGGAGGGGATGTCACTGGAGCTGGTTATGACAGCCCACCCAACGGAGGCGATGCGCCGCGCCATTCTCGACATCCATAAACGGATTGCCGATGATGTGATGCAGCTGGATAACCCGACACTGACTTACCGCGAGCGGGAGCAGTTACGGGAGAAGCTGCTGAATGAGGTTATCACGCTTTGGCAGACAGACGAGCTGCGTGACCGCAAGCCTACGGTACTGGATGAAGTCAGAAACGGAATGTACTATTTTCACGAAACCTTATTCCATGTCTTGCCTGAGGTATATCAAGAGCTTGAACGATGTCTGAGCAAATACTATCCGGAGCATCTATGGCATGTTCCTGCTTATCTGCGGTTTGGCTCCTGGATTGGAGGCGACCGGGACGGGAATCCGTCCGTAACCGCTGATGTAACCTGGCAGACGCTGAAGATGCAGCGCAAGCTGGTCATCCGCGAGTATCAGAATCTGTTGTCGGAGCTGTTCAAGTATTTGAGCTTCAGCACCAGCATTGTGGATGTATCGGATGAGCTGATGGCTTCGATTCAGCGCGATCGCCTGCAAGTAAAGCTGCTGAAGACATCGGTATGGAACAATGATAAAGAGCCTTACCGTGTTAAGCTTACGTATATGACGGAGAAGCTGCACATGGTGCTTGATTCCGGGAAAAAGGATAGCCGGGAGAGCTTTTACGATGTGAATGGCTTGATCGAGGACCTTAAAGTCATTGACCGCAGTCTCCGGCATCACTACGCGGATTATGTAGCGGATACTCATCTGAACAAGATTATTCGGCAAGTGGAGCTGTTTGGCTTCCATACGGCGACCCTGGATATCCGGCAGCATAGCAAAGAGCATGAGAACGCCATGACTGAAGTGTTGGCCAATATGAATATTGTCAGCAACTACGCAGAGCTCGAAGAGGAAGCCAAGCTGGAGCTGCTGGAGCGGCTGCTGAATGATCCTAGACCGCTAACCTCTTCTTATCAGGAATATAGTGACAGCACGAAGGAATGTCTGAACGTATACCGTACTATTTTCAATGCACAGAAGGAATTCGGCACTCAGTGTATCACAAGCTATCTGATCAGTATGACGGAAGCGGCAAGCGATATTCTGGAGGTTATGGTATTTGCCAAAGAGGTTGGACTGTTCAGAAAAGAAGCCGATGGCAAAGTCATTTGTACGCTTCAATCGGTTCCGCTCTTCGAGACGATCGACGATCTGCATGCAGCCCCTGATATTATGCGCAGACTGTTCAGTATGCCGGTCTATCGCCAATCTGTAGCAGCCATGAAGGACCTGCAGGAGATTATGCTGGGGTATTCCGACAGCAACAAGGATGGCGGCGTAGTAACGGCAAACTGGGAGCTTCGTGTGGCGTTGAAGCAGATTACGGCAGCTGGGAAGGAGTTTGGCGTGAAGCTGAAGTTCTTCCATGGCCGTGGAGGAGCGCTCGGGCGCGGTGGAATGCCGCTTAACCGCAGTATTCTTGTTCAGCCGCCGGAGACTATCGGCGGAGGGATCAAAATTACGGAGCAAGGGGAAGTCATCTCCTCCCGCTACTCGCTGCGGGGAATCGCTTATCGTAGCCTGGAGACAGCAACCTCTGCTCTGATTACAGCTGCGATTCAAGCCAAGGTTCATGAGGAGAATGGCACCGAAAAAGAGGATCAATGGGATGAGATCATCGCAGGAATCTCGGAGACTTCCCTGGAGAAGTATCAGGATTTGGTCTTCCGGGAGCCGGACTTCCTGAAGTTCTTCAGAGAATCCACTCCATTGATCGAGGTTGGGGAATTGAATATCGGATCGCGTCCATCCAAACGTAAGAATAGTGACCGATTTGAAGACCTGCGGGCAATTCCATGGGTATTCGCCTGGACGCAGAGCCGTTATCTGTTCCCTGCTTGGTACGCGGCAGGTACAGGACTTAATACGTACTATCAAGGGAAGGAAGAGAATCTTAAGGTCCTCCAAGATATGTACAAGAACTCGGTCTTCTTCAAATCCTTGATCGATACCTTGCAATTTGCGGTCATTAAGGCGGACCTTGTCATTGCAGAGGAATATGCTCAAATGTGCGGAGAAGAGGACTATAAGGAACGAATCTTCCGGCAAATTGAGGAGGAGTTCCATCTTACGAAGGATATGATCTTGAAGATTACCGGATTGTCGGATATTCTGGAGAATGCTCCTGACCTTCAGGAGTCGATTCGTCAGCGTAATCCTTATGTAGATCCGCTCAGCTATATGCAGGTGAAGCTGTTAAGCGAGCTGCGCGCAGCGCGGGAGTTGGGTCGCAATGATTCGGTCCTGTTGAGAGAGGTTCTGCTGACCATTAACGGAATTGCAGCCGGCCTTCGCAATACAGGCTGATACCCGAGACAAATCAAAAAGCAATAGCGCATGAAACAAGCATAGCTGAAGCCCGGGCCCGTTCAGGAATGAGCGGGTCTGTTTTTTTTGCGGGACTCCAGAGGGAATGTATGTGAAGGTTATTGCAATTTCGTGACAGTTGAATTAACATTTGAATGAAGTGCCGCAGGCGCAAGGTGCCGCGCAAGGGCTAGGGAAGCGGAGCGCAAGGCAGGTAGGAATCCCGAAAAAGCCCATCCATGGATATGGGGGAAATGATCGTGGTGGAACATTTTGAGGCGAGATTGGTTAAGCTGGCCCGTAAGGGTGAACAGACAGCCTTTGCCGAGCTCGTTGAGTTGTACAAGGACAAGATATTTCACTTGGCCTATCGGATGCTGTCGAATCGACATGAGGCTGAAGATATTGTCCAGGAGACTTTTTTGCGCGTATATAAAAATTTTGACCGATATGATGATAAGCAGAAGTTCTCGACCTGGATCTACCGGATTGCGACAAATCTGTGTATAGACCGGCTGCGAAAGCGCAAGCCCAATTACTATCTTGATGCGGGAATGAATGATCAGGATGGGGTAGACGGATATGCGCTCATTCCTGGAGATGACCGGACGCCGGAGACGGAATACTTGCTCTCGGAGACCCAGCAGACGATTCACAAGGCCATCGAAGGCTTGCCGGCCAAGTATAAATCGGTAATCATCCTGAGGTATTTGCAGGAGCTGTCGCTGCAAGAGATCAGTGATGTGCTGGAGATGCCGGTTACTACGGTGAAGACTAGGGTCCATCGTGGACGGGAATTTTTGCGGAAGAAGCTGGAGCATAAATTTTTATGAAACGCTTAATTTTGTGTTACGTAATGTTAGGTAGGACGACTATGCCAATGGACAGAACGTTGGCTGCCATAGATTGATACTGAGAAAGGATTGGCTAATATGGATTGCAAACAAGCCTCCTCATTGATGCATGATTTTCTGGATGATGATTTGCCGCATGAGCAGGCCTTGGAGCTTAAGCAGCATTTGCAGGCCTGCCCCTCATGCAACGCCCTGTATCGGGAGTTGGAACAGACAGAGATGCTCATGTTCGCCACAATCAAGCACACGGCGATCAAGACGGATGATGAGCTTGTCGACAGGATTATGGATCAGATTCCAAGGCAGTATGACCGGCAGCCTTTTCCCAAATGGGTGAGACGTCATCCTGCGCTTACAGCGGCCGCGCTATTTCTGGTGGTTATGCTGTTCAGTGCAGTATCCATGTGGGATAGAGCGGAGGATCTGGTGGTCAAGACCGCGGAATCCAATCAGAATCAGCTTATTATTGAGGGGAAGACGGTTACCGTCCCTGAAGGAGCAAGCATTGCCGGGAATCTTACTATAGAGAATGGCGATGTACAGATTTTGGGAGAGGTACAGGGAAATTTGACCGTCATTGATGGTTCCTACTATCAGGCATCCACGGCGCATATCGCCGGAGAGATCAAGAGCATTGATCAGGCGTTGGACTGGATCTGGTACCGGATATCTAACGTGTTTACGGAAGTGGCCTACAGGTAGCACATATGGAGAACATGGCGCCTTCCTCTCAGGAGGAACACGGGCGCCTTTTCTTTGCGTCCTCAGGAAAAAAACACCTCTGATTCCTAAACCTAGAGAGAGAATGGACGCTTGCATCTGCTGCCATTACGTTATAACCTAGAGGTTAGGGAAGACTACACAGAAAGAGACAAGCTTTTGAGCTTTACATAAATGTTTCTGGATATGGCGGCTGCCACAGAGACACGTGGGGGTTTCATCTATGAATTATTTTGCGAATTCGACTTGGCAGGACTATCTCAAGGATATTATTGATATTCTTATTGTTACATATATTATCTATCACCTGATTTTGTTGGTCCGGGGTACTCGGGCCATTCAATTGTTAAAAGGGCTCCTGGTGTTGGTGTTAATCTGGGCGGCGAGTACGTGGTTTGATCTGTACACCTTAAAATGGCTCATGAATCAGATGTTTACGTTCGGAGTGCTGGCCGTATTTATTATCTTTCAGCCGGAGCTTCGACGGGGATTGGAGCAGTTAGGCCGGGGCAAGCTGTTCGGACGGAATGCTGATGATGAAGAGCTGAGCAAAGAGATCGGAGCTGTTATTAAGGCTGTTAATTATTTATCACGTAGAAAAATCGGCGCCTTGCTCGTCTTTGAACGCAATACGGGGCTGAACGAGTATACTGAATCAGGCATTCCGATGCAGTCGGTGATCTCTTCGGAGCTGCTGATCAATATCTTTATCCCGAATACCCCGCTTCATGATGGCGCGGTCATTGTGCAGAATCGCCGAATTGCGGCGGCTGGCTGTTATTTGCCTTTGTCCGAGAACCCGTTTATCAGTAAAGAGCTTGGGACAAGACACCGCGCAGCCATTGGAATCAGCGAGGTGGGGGATGCGGTCTCGATTGTAGTATCCGAGGAGACGGGACAAATCTCGCTTGCGATCGAGGGTCAGGTCGTCCGGGATATTAATGAAGAATCTTTGATCTCCAAGCTGTATGAGGAGCTCGGTCCGAAATTCAATCAGATCGAGAAACGGAAGCCTTTCTGGAAACGGATAGGGGGGCGGAAGTAATGGACAAGTGGCTAAGCCAGAACAATGTAGCCAAGATTATCGCCTTGATCATCAGCATCGTCCTTTGGGCTATGGTTCATATTGACAGCGGTACTCCGGTCTCACCGACAACCGTGATGAATTCGAAGGTGATTAACAATATCAAGATTGAGGTTACGGGATTTGATAGTGAAAAGTATGTCCTTTATGACCTAGAGCCGGATAATGTAACCATGGAAGTAAAGGGGAAGCGCACAGATCTGACGATGAGCTTTTCCGATTATCGGGTGAAGCTGGATCTGAAAAATATAGGACCGGGAACAACGACATTGCCGCTTTCGCCGGAGGTTCCTCCCGGAGTCACGCTAATCTCCATGTCGCCTTCTTATATCAAGGTAACTATCGAGGCGAAGGAAACGATTGAAATGCCGGTTACCATCGTGACGAAAGGCACGCCTGCAGAGGGCATGCAATTGGGCAGTCCTGTACTGACGGGAGCAGATCATGTGAACGTGACCCTTCCGCAGAGCGAGCTGCAGGAGATCCATAAGGTGCAAGGAACGGTTGATGTAACGGATCTGACGGAGTCTGTAAAAGGCAAGACGGTAAAGCTAACCGCATATGATAAGCATGGGCAGGAAATGAAGAATGCGGAGATCGAGCCGGCTTCTGTAGAGGTCGATGTTCCGATCAATAAGCTGTATAAAAGCGTACCGCTAGAAGTGAATCATACGGGAAGTCTGCCAGCGGGCTATGTTCTCTCAGGGATCAGTACCGATGTGGAAGGGGTGGCTCTATACGGCCCCAAACAAAGCCTGGATGCCATTACCTCTTTTCCGGTGACGGTGGATCTGGGACAGTTCGTCGGGACCAGTGAGACGAACTATACGGTGAATCTCGCGCCTCCCGAGGGGATTGATGCAATTGAGCCCACCACGGCGCAAGTAACGGTGAAGATCGAGCCGGCAGCCAGCAGAACGATTGACAATATTTCGGTGAATCTGCTAAATTTGAGCGAAAGCCTGGAGGCGAAATTCCTCAATGCTGCAGATCAGCACATTTCGTTAACCGTGCTTGGCTCACAGGATCAACTGGGAAGGCTTGGGACAGAGGACATTCTCGCAACTGCTGATCTATCCGGTTTGGTTGCAGGCACACATACTGTCCCCATAGCGATCAAGCTTCCGGATTATATCGATTTGGCTGAGCCGGGCTACAACCATTCTATTCAAATTGAATTGACCGAGATTGCAGATCCGGCCGCGACGGTTCCGGATGACCCGAATGCGGAGACAGGAAATGGCGGTGCCGACAATTCTGTTCCTCCAACGGAGCCTGCGGATAATACTGAGACAGATACTCAGGATGACGGGGGAACTGCGGGAACAAACGGAACGCAATCGGAAAGCAAGCTATAGGAACAACACTGAAGGAGTGTAATTATGGGGAAATATTTTGGAACAGATGGAGTCAGAGGGATTGCAAATCAAGAGCTAACACCAGAAATGGCTTATCAAATTGGCCGCTGCGGAGGGTATGTGCTGGCTGGCCAGGTTCCGAAGCCTAAGGTCGTGATTGGGATGGATACCCGGATCTCCGGCGTTATGCTGGAATCTGCCCTTGTGGCAGGCATGCTCTCGATTGGAGCGGATGTCATCCGGATCGGGGTTGTCTCTACTCCGGCAGTGGCTTATTTGACGCGCTTGCTGAATGCATCGGCGGGAGTCATGATCTCGGCCTCGCATAATCCGGTGGAGGATAACGGAATCAAGTTCTTTGGAAACGACGGCTTCAAGCTGTCGGATGAGACCGAGCTCTTGATCGAAGAGCTGATGGACAAGGAGACAGACGAGCTGCCGCGGCCAATTGGCGCTGATCTGGGCTCAGTTACGGTAGATATCGAATCCAAATTCAGATACCTTGATCATTTGAAGACAACAATCTCCCATTCCTTTGAAGGGCTAAAGATTGTCCTTGACTGCGCGAACGGGGCAGCCTATGAGTTGGCTCCGCAATTATTCAAGGAGCTGGGCGCCGAGGTGTACAGCATTGGCTCCGAACCGAACGGGCTGAATATTAATGATCACTGCGGCTCGACCCATCCGGAGAAGCTCAAGGAAGAGGTCAGACGACTTGGTGCCGATATTGGACTGGCATTTGACGGAGATGCGGATCGTCTGATTGCGGTTGATGAGAATGGCGAGGAAGTTGATGGCGACTATATCCTCTGCATTTGCGGCGATGCGATGAACCGCGCAGGCAAGCTGAAGGACAGCACGATCGTCTCGACGGTGATGAGTAATTTCGGCTTCTATAAGGCGACCAAGAAGCTGTCGCTTAACACGCAGCAGACAGCGGTTGGAGACCGTTATGTCATGGCTGAGATGATTCGCGGCGGCTACAATCTGGGCGGAGAGCAGTCGGGCCATGTAATTTTTCTGGATTATAATACGACTGGGGACGGCATTCTGACAGCGATTCAGCTGGTTGATACGATGAAGGCGGCCGGCAAGCCGCTTAGCGAGTTGAAGAAGGTCATGAAGCAATATCCGCAGGTGCTGGTGAATGTGCGGGTTCAGGATAAGAGCAAGTATGTAGGCAATACAGCGATTGAGGAAGCGATTGTGTCCGTGGAGCGCCAGCTTGGCGATAACGGGCGGGTGCTGGTTCGTCCTTCCGGGACAGAATCCCTGATTCGCGTCATGGCTGAAGGACCGGAACTGGCGGAGCTTGAGCAACTGGTAGCCAGCATCGTTTCGGTTGTAGAGAAGGAACTAGTTTAAGTTGAACTAGTAATTGCGTATGCAGTGGGCAACGTGTAAAGTGTGCCTTCGATCACTGTTGTTCACGGATTTCTTGATTGAATGAAAGTATACACTTATGCCCTATTCTACGCAGCTTCTTTAATTCAACTTATCTAGTTTAATGTTGTATTTGAAAAATTGTGAGCTGCCGTTCTCTGAGGAGAAGTGGCAGTTCTTTTTTTGTGTAAGGTGGGGCGGGGAGAGAAAGGTTGAAGAAGGACGTGCTTTTTAACTTGGTTTAGGGTAAAATCAGTGAGTATGCATGAAGATGAGAAGAGACGAATTGCCAAACCTTCCTCAAGTGCATATAATAGACATTATTCAAGAAGCGAAAGTGAGGATCGTGAGGTAACTGCAAGTTAAGCGCCAGAGCTTGATTTCGCGCGTGAAGCTGATTCGGAATACTGTCATAGGCAAATTGTGCGCAACCTCAGGGTTGACGCAAGATCCGAACGGAGAGAGCGGCAAAGGCAAGCTGACGAGGTGGAGGTGTTCGAATTGTTCGGCGGGGGCCTCCCGGTGATTCATCACATCGTAACTGTAAGGACAAAAGGAATGGGCGACCGTTCTGCCAAACCTTTCAGGCTGATGACCTTATTAAGACGTAATTATTTCATGAGTGTGGACAGGAGTGCGGGAGAACCGCGGTGTACGGAGAAGATGGACATTCATGAGCGATATTTTAGGATTGAGCTATGTTATTTGTGATGAATTCATAACTGAATAGACCTGTCTCTGTGGACCGTGCGAGCGTCTTCCGCTTCTTTCCTCCTGTCCTGAACTTTTAAAATTCGGAGAGAATGAAACGGAGGATATAAATTATGTGCGGTATTGTGGGATATATTGGGGACAGAGATACACAGACGGTATTGCTGGATGGACTTAAAAAGCTGGAGTATCGGGGATATGATTCGGCGGGAATCGCGGTATATACCTCGAAGGGGCTGCAGGTAGCCAAGTCGATCGGACGTTTGGCCAACCTGGAATCCAAGCTGGACGGTGCCCCGTTGGAGGGAACGGCCGGAATCGGTCATACCCGCTGGGCAACCCATGGCAAGCCGTCGGATGTGAACTCCCATCCTCATACGGACCACACCCAGAAATTCTCGGTGGTGCATAACGGTATCATTGAGAATTACCTGGAATTGAAGGAAGAACTGATCGACCAGGGATATGTATTTGTATCCGAGACAGACACAGAAGTTATTTCCCATTTGGTTGCACGCGAATATAAGGGAGATATTGTTAAGGCTGTCCAAAGGGCGATCAGCTTCATGCGCGGCGCATTTGCGCTTGGCGTATTAACGGAGTATGAACCGGACCGGTTGGTGGCTGTGCGTCAAGCGAGCCCTCTGATCATCGGGATTGGTGAAGGCGAGAACTTCATCGGCTCCGACATTCCGGCGATTTTGAAATATACGCGTAGAGTTTACATTTTGAATGACGGGGAAATGGCGCTTCTGACTAAAGACGCTGTCGAATTGATGACCATCGAAGGGAATTTTATTTCTCGGGAAATGATTTCTGTCGAGTGGGATGAAGTGACTGCGGAAAAAGGCGGATTTGACCATTTCATGCTCAAGGAAATCCATGAGCAGCCGAAGGCATACCGGGATACGATGCTTGGCCGGATTGATGAGAAGACGCATAAGGTGGTCTTCCCGAATCTGAATATGACGCCGGAGTATATCCGCTCGATTCGTCAGATTCACATCGTAGCTTGCGGCACAGCATATCATGCTGGGCTCGTAGGCGGCTCGGTCATTGAGCAATTGATCCGTGTGCCGGTGTCGTTCGAGGTCGCTTCGGAGTATCGTTATCGCAATCCGATCATCACCCCGGATACGCTCGTTATCGTAGTGAGCCAATCCGGTGAAACAGCGGATACCTTGGCTGGACTTCGTGAAGCACAAGCCAACGGTGCGCATGTTCTGGCCATCACCAATGTGGTGGGCAGCTCGATTGCACGCGATGCGAACGATGTTATCGCTACGCTGGCGGGTCCAGAAATTGCTGTAGCGTCGACCAAGGCATATACTTCGCAGATTATTGCGTTCAATCTGCTTGGCCTGTATATGGCGGATATCCGCGGAACGATGGAAGCCTCGGAAATTGCACATGTCATTGCAGCCATGCAGTCGCTGCCCGAACAAGTGGAAAGCCTGCTTGCCCAAAGCGAATCGATCAAGGCATATGCCGAGCATATTTCCAAGCATGAGCATCTGTTCTTCATCGGCCGCGGTCTGGACTATGCGGTAGCGATGGAAGGCTCGCTCAAGCTGAAGGAAATCTCTTATATCCATTCCGAGGCTTATGCTGCGGGTGAATTGAAGCACGGAACCCTGGCCCTGATCGAGGAAGGCATTCCAGTCATCGCCCTGGCCACCCAGGATGCCTTGCTGGAGAAGACCGTCAGCAACATCAAGGAAGTGAAGGCACGCGGCGCCGAAGTGATGGCCATCACCTATGAAGAGCATGTGGCAGACCTGATGCGTTCAGTCGACCAAGTCTTCGCGATTCCGAAGACCCTGCCGCTCTTGATGCCAGCCTTGTCCGTTGTACCTCTGCAGCTTCTGGCTTACTACGCATCTCTGGCTCTAGGTCATGATGTCGATAAGCCGCGGAATTTGGCGAAGAGTGTGACGGTGGAGTAGGGGAGAGAGCCTGGTTGGGGTGTTGCTGAAAAAATTTCAAATCAATTAGGTGAATATTTTTAGGTTGCCGAACAGAAAGGTAGAATTATTGGATATACGCACGGAGTTATTCAAACTTCCCAGTATCCTATATTTCCTTTAAACTCTCGGTTTCTGGAGATTTATGAAGTTTATATTCATCCTGATTATAGGGTGGATGGTATTGGGCTTCAATTGGTCGATTGCATTATTGCTGAAGCTGAATCAAACGGTGTTTATGAGCGGCACGGGTTCAAAATGTGGTATGTACAAATGTATCGTTAGACATGTATTTGAATTTGCACAATAAATAAGCCGTTACACTAATGGGAGACGTTAAGTTCAACCAGAACAGGGAGCAGGTCGCCGCGGCGCTGCTCCCTGTTCTATTGAAAAACGGGCTGATTAGTTCAAGTGTAACTATCCATAATGAAAACCGGTATGGCGCAAAACGTGACAAACCGCCCTTCTGCATTGCCGAGAGGGCGGTTTGTCGTGGTTTGCGGTTATTATTTCACTTATTGAGCGCTCTGCAGGTGCACTTCCAGACGATCCCAAGTTTCCGTGATGCCTTGCTCCATGCCCATGTCAAGCACCTGTTGCAGTGCTTCAACGGATGCGTAAGTCGCTTGGTTGATTAGCTTTGTTTTGCCTTCGAATTCCACGAACTGAAGGATGACATCCGTTGAAGGCATATCTGCCGAAACATTGCCTTCGCTATCGGAGAAGTAGTCGGTGTATTCGATCTGCTCGTTCGTTGCGATTGCCTTGTAGATGGCTTTACCCCAAGACTCCATGCCGTAGAAATCGCCTTGCGCCTTGTCTTCGCACTTCATGCAGTAATGCCAGATGCCGCCCGGGCGGAAGTCGACGTTGCATACTGGAATGGACCAGCCGCTTGGCCCCCACCATTGCTTCAGATGCTCCGCTTCGGAGAATGCTTGGAATACAAGCTCGCGGGGAGCGTTAAAAACGCGTTCCAGAGTCAATACGTTTCCTTCTACTTTGCTCAACATTTTGTTTGTCATTGTTTGTTCCTCCTCGAATTTTGGGTCCTTATTCTTTCGGGTTCACTTGCAGTTGCTGCAAATATCGCTCTAAGTTGTCGTAACGCTCGTTCCAGATCCGACGGTAACGCTCCAACCATTCATCAAGTTCTTTCAAAGGCTCAATTCGAAGCTTGTAGTTCCGCCGATTTGCTTCCGCTTCGACTTCCACCAGGCCGGCTTCCAATAGGACGCGCAAATGTTTGGACGCTTGGGGCTGCCTTAGTTGCAGACTCTCCGCGATCTCGCCCACGGATAGAGGGCCGCCCGCGAGTAAATCTACGATGCGTAATCGATTCGGCTCTGCCAGAGCGCTAAACGTCGATGTGCTATCCGTCATTCGGTCTATCACCTCGTTTTTAGCAGTGCCTCTTGCTTACATTTACAATATACCTCAATCGGAATATTCCTGTCAAGGAATATTCCGATTTATTTATGTACCAAAGTAAGCTACACAAGATTGAACTAACGGGTACGTTAGTTGAATGACAACAGCGGCAGTCTAATACTTTATTTTCATCGAACAGTTGTGAGAAGCAAATAAACTCGTATCAGTGATCCCAAACTCGTATCAAAGCTGAGCATATCCAGGATTATTTTCTGACATTTGCTCGGCTTTTCAATTGTTTCAGGGGAAAGGGATTAGGGGATAGGGAAGGGAAATGCAGGTTCTTTCTCGAATCTTAATTCAGAGTCTTTACTCAGGATTCCTGTTTCCTAAGGTGCGGGAGCGTTCTTTTTAGATAGAAGGTATAATTTAATCATGAAAGCTTGATTTCGAAATATCCAAGAGAGAAGGAAGGAACTGAGGACATGATTCTTAAAGCGGCCCAACTTACGATTCTAGTGAAAGATCAGGAGGAAGCCAAACAATTTTATACGGAAAGGCTTGGGTTTGTTGTAATCTCGGATATGGAATTTGGTCCGGGATCGCGATATCTAGCGGTCGCTCCGAGAGAGAGTAATGAAACGTTATTTGAACTTGTAAAGGCGGATACACCAGACCAAAGAGCTTTGATAGGCAAACAGAGCGCTAATCAAGTCCTGATCATGTTTGAAACAGATGATATCGAAGGCGACTACTTTGAAATGAAAGAACGTGGTGTCGTGCTCCACGGAGAACCAACCCTAGTTCCGGGAGGAAAAGGAGTCGGTTTTGAGGATTTGTACGGTAATCAATTTGACTTGTTTCAAGCGGAGTAATCGATACAATTACACGAATTGCGAAACATAAGTCGTGAGACAGTCTGAACAGTTTCTATGTCAGCGTTTCTATGATGTCGGCGTAATGGTCTATTATTTGAAGGCTATTATGAATACGCAACTTTGGAGGGTTGAAGTTATGACAAATGAGTCGAGTAAGAAGAGAGTTGACACTGCTTCGAGAATCATCAAGGCAGCAACCCAAACTATCTATAAGGCATTCGTGGATCCTGGGGCTTTGGTTTTGTGGCTGCCACCGAAGGGTATGAAGGGCCATATATTTGAGTTCGACGCTCGAGTCGGTGGAGCCTATCGAATATCTCTATCTTATATCGGAACGGACCATTCAATTGAAGGCAAGACCTCGGAAAATACTGACGTTTCCAAAGGGAGATTCTTAGAGCTCATCCCGGGAGAGCGAATTGTATGGTCGGTAGAATTTGAGTCTGAGGACCCCGTCTACCCCGGAGAGATGATCATGACATGGACCTTAACAGCTGTTCCGGAAGGCACCAATGTTACTATCGTTTGTGAGAACGTACCCGAAGGAATTCAGAAGGAAGATCACGACGTTGGTTTGAGGTCCACTCTGGAGAATCTTGCCGAATACACCGAATAATAGGTCGAGAAATTTATAGTATCCACATACTAACGGAGGCGTAGTTCAATAAATTGGCTTTTATCACTTTTGAGCAACGTTATTGATGCGGATTCTTACGCTAATGTGCAGATTTCATGGTAAAATCAGATTTATCCTACTGAATTTGGGGGTGGTGGCGAGATGGCTGAAATTCTTGACAACGGTCCTTTTTATCATGGGACACGAGCAGATTTGCAGATAGGAGACTTACTCACAGCTGGTTTTCGCTCAAATTACAATCCCGATGTTGTGATGAATCACATTTATTTTACAGCTTTGCGTGATGGGGCTGGGTTAGCTGCTGAGTTGGCAAAAGGCGATGGTGCACCCCGCGTGTATCTCGTTGAGCCGACAGGTGAATGGGAAAATGATCCAAATGTGACGGACAAGAAATTTCCAGGTAATCCGACGCGATCATATCGCAGCAAGGCCCCATTAAAAATTGTTGGCGAAGTGAAGGATTGGGTGCGACAAACGCCTGAACAGCTAGCAGTTTGGCGAGAACGTTTGGCGAAAACAGATAAAGGCGAGATTCTAAATTAGACTAACTGTTAAATGGCGGCGGCAGTCTATCGGGTCTTGGTTTTTGCTGCATTTGTTAGGGGTTAGTCTAATGCTTTATTTTCACCGAACAGTTGCTGCTTATAAGAAAATTAAAGTTGATTCAAAACAACAAAGTCGGTTGGTAATGCTAGTGTATTACGATTAATATGTTAGAGAAAAAGTGCCAGAGCGCTAGTTCACAAGTGAACTGGCGCTCTGTATTTTATAGGACCCATCACTGATCGCCTATAATAAGGTTTAGTAATTAAGGGGATCTGGGCGATAATACACTAAGGGAATTATTGAAGGAGGAGTAACTATATGCTGGCAGTAGTAGAGAAATTTAAAGGCGGCTTTATAGCCGCCTATAACCGGTCACTGCATTATTCAGTTGAAAAGGTGTGGTCCGCATTAACCGAGAATGACAAACTTGAAAAATGGATGCCTAACCTCCAAGTTGTAGACCTTCGACAAGGCGGGAAGATAAAGTTCAATATGAACGATGGAACGGGGAAATCCTTTGACATCTCGATTGAGGACTACAAAGAACGGTTCTATTTACAATACGAATGGGGGCAAGGGTGGGTTCGCTTCGAGTTATTTCCCAATGACGATGGTTGCCTATTAGTCTTAAAGGAGTTTATTCCTGTCTTAAGTGACCATACCTCTATAGATCTAGCCGGATGGCATGTATGTCTCGATATGCTTAGTAGTTTACTTGATGGTCAATTTATGGATTTTCCAAAAGGCGAATGGGAAGAATGGCATCAGAGGTATGTAAGTGTAATCAATCAGTTAAAGTGAATTCAATATTCATTTCGGGTAATGAAGAGTATCGTAGTCGGAACTAAATTGCATCAAGAACGGAGGCTCGTCATGATGAAGAAAGTTTATTTTGCGATGCTCATTCTACTTGTGCTTGTTTTATCTGCTTGCCAAGGAACGGATCAGACTCCATCGAACAACTCTGCGCACCCTGGACAAACGAACAGTTCGAATACAGGAGATTTAAATTCAGATAATCGAAGTAACGAATCAGGTAACGAATCAACCAATGAATCTAATAATGGGAATGCAGCAAGTCCTGATAACACGAGTGATTCTCGCCATGAAGAAGAAGGGCTGGTAAAGGAGACTCAGTATTCAAGCAAAGAAGAAGCTGTTAATGCCATAGAGAATTATTATGAAATTGAACAAACGAATGTGGATCTGGGACATGGGATTAAAGGACATGCTGAAGGTGCGGCAGGACATCAATATATTTCTTGGAATGAAGGAAAATGGTTGATCGAAGTTAACTTTCCCAACGACCCCGAGTATGCTGTAGACGATTATGATAATGGGGAAGCTATGGCTAAAACCATTGTAAGTTATTTAGAGGATCATTTTCTGCCTCCGCCGGATGAGCGCGGCAAGATACAAGTCAATGGCTTCCGTGAGCATCCCGAGACAATAATCCAATGGCAAAAAGGGAACAAGGTTTACGTAATTGACCAAAAAACAGCAGATCCGCTTGAAACATTGCAAATAGCGGTTGAACATGCGGATAAGAAGTAGTCTGCCATACTGCTTCTAGCTAGGCGGCACAAGAAGAGAAGTCTGTGAAAGGTTTTCTCTTCTTGTGCCGCCTTTTTCTATATATAATAGCGCCCCCCATAACTTAAAGTGCTCGTATGCTTACAATTTAGTATTAGGAAAATAAATATGAAGAAAAAAGATATCATCCTCTGTATGGAATGACAGGGTCCCATTGTACTGCTGGGCGATATGACGCATGCTTTTCATGCCATAGCCATGGTGGTTTTTATCTTTCTTGCTGGTTTGAGGCAGATTATCTATAATAACGAGTTCCGCATTAAAATAATTTGTAACATGTATAGCCGTGATGCCATTTTCTTTCCCGATCCAAATCGAAATTGTTCGTTTCTTCTCATCTGTAACCGATTGAACGGCTTCCAGAGCGTTTTCAATTGCATTGCTTAGCAGTGAATACAAATGACTTGGCGATATGAAAGATAAGCACTGACCATCAGCCATGCATGTCATGTCGATCTGATTCTTTTCGCAAAATAGCTTTTTCTTATATAGAATGACATCCAGAATATCGCTGCCGGTTTTAATGTTAGTGTCATACACCTCAATGGCTGCATTCAAGGCTTCTATCTCCTGGATTGTAAGCTTATAGCTTATATTTGAAAGTTGTTGCCGAAGATCGTGACACTTCATATTAATGATTTCAATCTCACTCTTCATGTTGTCGAACTGCTTTTTTTCTGAATAGATCAGCTCGTCCATAATCAGCAATTCCCGTTTCAGCTTACTTGCCTCTAATATTCTTGTCCGCAGTAATAAAGTAAGTAAACCGTAAAGGATCGAAAAGGCTCTAATTATAAATACAAGGGTGTCGTTATTGCCTTCAAATGAACGGCTAAATGAGTTGAGCAATACGGTCACCAATATAAAGGATAGTGAAAAAAAGAGTATTAGCTTTTGATTTGCCCGATCATGCTCATGGACTTCTTTTCGGCGGAAAATCAGGGCTAGGATGAGGCTGAGTGAAAAGTGGACCAGAAAATATATGGTCCAATCTCTTAAAGGGACAGTATCTCTAAAAAATGAATGAGTCTCATAAGGGTTGTTTTTAACCATCAAGATAAGCAGTTCATATAAACGACCCACAATCATTTGAATAGCTATTCCACCGACGAGGCAGAGCAACAGCTCGGAAAGCGCTTCCTTAAAAAGGATGCATAAAGCAGCCAATACGAACAGGTACATAAAAATATTAACTATTCCAGTCAATAGATAAGGGTGAAGAGAGTTAATAGATGCTACTAAAAGTATTAAGGGTAAGGTGAACGGCAAGATGATACATAACTTTAACCCGAAATTCTTTGTCTTCTGAAAAGGCAGCGTCAGGATCAAGGTATAGAAAATAAATTCAACCAGACTGGAGGTGCGGATAATTAACTGTTTTGACTCAATACCAAGGAAATCAAAAATAAAGGTACTCATAGGTTTTTCTTACTTACATAATCCATCAGTTTTTGAACAAAGGCTTTTTTTCTAGGCTGACTTATTCGCAATTCCTCGCCGTCCAGCATGACGTTATATCCTTGTATTCTCTGGACATAAGCAAGATTTACAAGATAACAATTATTGCATCTGTAAAAATGAAACGGCTGGAGCCTTTTCTCAACGGACGACATCGTTGCATACTGTCGGAACTCACCCTCTGTAGTGTGATAGACGACGTGATGCCCTTCGGTTTCGACGTAACGAATATGTTTAGGGTACACCTTTTGAATGCCATCGACAGTAGAAATCAAGATGCTGCTATTAGGCTGCTCATTCAATTTATTGATTGCACGAGACATTTTTAATGCAAAGTCAAAATACTTAACAGGCTTCACCATGTAATCAAGGGCCTCAACTTCATAACCATGAACAGCGTATTGGGACAGGTTAGTTATAAACATAATAATTACCTCCTTGTCCAATTCTCTAATTTTACGAGCGGCATCCATTCCATTCATATAAGGCAATTGAATATCCATGAAAACGATATCAAAATTTGGGGTGTAATTCTCCAATAGTGCAACTGCTTGCCGGAAATGTACTATGTTTAAAGAAAGGCCTCTTTCATTTGCAAATTTCTCGAGGTAACTCTCTAATAAGAGGGCTTGGTTATTGTCATCCTCCACAATAGCGATTTGGATTATCATTCTTCACCTCTTCGTGGTAAATCAAATTCATTCTCACTATAGGAAGCTCACTTCTTTTTGTCAATAAGACAACCCCCAGTTATCACAGACTAAAAAAAAACCGCACAAACTAAAAATGATGAACAGAATTCTCTGGATTTCTATGAGAGTATGTCAGGAATCACATTTACGAATCACGATCCCCTAAAATGAGGTGTGTAATCGCGGAAGCGCATTCAAAAATTTACCAAAGGGGAAATAGACAATGAAGAAAAGAACACTCAAAAGAATCACTACGATGGTATTGGCATTAACCATGGCGTTTGGCCTGGCAGCATGCGGAAAGGAAGAAGCGAAGGGACAATTGACAGGTTATTATGCTTCTACATCAAACGTTGCATTTATGAGTGCTTATCCTGAACACACCTTTAAGCAAGCAACCTTCGGCGTGCAAAATATTGAGACATTCTCGGACAACACATACTGCCTGACAGACACGGAAACCTTTTATTCCGGGGCCTTGGAATTCAATGATAACGGCAAATACGATGTTGTACCAAGAGGAGCAAACATCACTAAATATTACGGAACCTACACAGCGGCAGATGAAGGCGGCTTGGTCACGCTGGTGCTATCCAAACCTACAGCCGTTATTTCGAACAGTTCCTACTCCGCAGGCGCTAATCCGGTTGGTTATGTAAATACGAATGCATGGACAGATGCAATGGGAACGGCCGTTGGCGGCGATGGTCCAGCCTTGTCTGCTGAAGAATATCTGGAATCGGTGGCCTTTCCCGAAACAACAATCATAGTTGACGCTGCAAAGACCAGCTTTGATTACATCGCATTTACAGATGGTGAGAGTGCGGCCGAATAACACAACCAGCTATGCGTGAGGAGGCAATATCATTGAGAAATAAATCGAATTTGTGGCGTGGATTAACATCAGTAACGGCTTTCCTCTTAATCTTTAGTATTTTTATGACTCAATTACTGCTAAGTTGGAGCGGTCAAGTCAACGTCTTTCTGAATGTTAAAATGCCTGTCATAGAATCAGATGCAAGCACGATGCACTATAAGAGCGATTATGAGCTCTCTGATGCAGGCTTGCAGCAGATGCTGGCAGATTCCGACAAGCACGATGTGCAAACCATGGAGGAAGGCACGGTCCTGTTAAAGAACGATCAGGCTGTGCTCCCATTAAGTTCTGAAGAACGCAGCGTTACTTTGTTTGGCCGTGCAACTGCAGATCCTGTCTATAGCGGCAACTCCGGCGGACCAGGCATGGATGAAAAGCGCCAGGTCAGCCTGTACAATGCATTGAAGGAAGCAGGATTCAGCATCAACGATAAGCTCTTCGATGCTTATAAAAGCAGTGAAGTCTCCAGAATCAAGGCTGCACCGGATTGGTTTATCGGAGAAGTCGACAAGAGCTTCTATACCAGCGACCTGCAAGCTACGTACCAGGATGACTTTAATGATGTGGCGATTGTCATGCTGTCTCGTGATGGCGGCGAAGGCAAGGACTTGGCCACATCCGATCGAGATGGAATCTCTCATCTCGCGCTTCATGATACAGAGAAAGACTTATTGAAGATGATTAAGGATAGCGGTAAATTCGCAAAAACCATTGTGCTAATAAATAGTGCTTACGCGATGGAGCTTGGCTGGATTGAAGAAGAGGAGTATGGTATCGATGCTGCTCTATGGATTGGCAATCCCGGTCTAATAGGCTTTACTGGTGTTGCTAATGTGATTACGGGAAAGGCGGATCCTTCGGGCAGATTGGTGGATACCTTTGCAGCGGATTCGCTATCCGCGCCGGCAGTCAGAAATGCCGGTGATTTCAAATACTCGAATGATGATGGTCCTTACATTGTTCAGGCAGAGGGTATCTATCAAGGATACAAGTATTATGAAACAAGGTATCAAGATGCCGTCTTGGGATTGAATAACGCAGACAGCAGTGCAGGAGCATTTGTTAATAAGGATCGCTGGAATTACGCGGATGAGATGGTATATACCTTCGGGTACGGAAGCTCCTATGCTAATTTCTCTCAACAGCTAACCAGCCTGAACTGGGACCGGGAAGCTAAGACAGTTACAGCCACAGTTAAAGTAACTAACGAGGGCTACCCCGAGCAGTCGGCTTATACAGGAAAATCCAAGTCCGTAGTACAAGTCTATGCCCAGCTTCCCTATGAAAAGGGGCAAGCTGAAAAATCGGCTATCCAGTTGATCGGCTTTGGGAAAACCGGCGAGTTGGCAGCAGGTGAGTCGGAGGAGGTAACGGTCACCATCGATGAGTATCTCTTCGCGACCTATGATGCTAATGCTGAAAACGGCGCGGATCCAAGTCAGAAAGGGGCCTATGTCTTTGACCCAGGCGATTATTACTTTGCCATTGGAAATGACAGTCATGATGCCCTGAATAATATCCTGGCTAAAAAGGAAGGCGCTAATGTACAAGGAAAGCTGATTTCCGCAGATGGTTCTGTCGTAGAGGGTGATCCTGAGAAGGCGGTCTCGGTTCCGTTAGAATCACTGGATAATACAACCTATGCCAAGTCACAGCATACAGGCGAGATCGTATCCAATCAATTTGAGGATGTTGATTATAACTACTATGCCGAGGATGCGGTTACTTATTTAACGCGCAGCGATTGGAATACGTATCCTAAATCTTATACAGATCTCGTTGTAACCGATGAGCTTAAGGATGTCCTGTATAACCAGAAGTACGAAAAGCCAACGGATGCACCCGCCTATGACAGCTTTACTCAGGGGGCAGAGGTGACCCTCAAGCTGCTTGATATGAAGGATGTGCCATTTGAGGATGATGAGACTTGGAATAAGTTCCTTGATCAGTTAACAATCAGTGAGCTAAGCGCGACCATTGGCGAAAACTTTGGCCAGCCGGCCGTCGAGTCGATCAATAAGCCGGCAAACAAAAACACGGATGGCCCTTCAGGCTCACAAGCCAATTATTTATATGGCGGAGGTCAACCGGCGACGGCTCACGTCAGTCAAATCGTCGCAGCCTCGACCTGGAATCAGCCATTGCTAGCGGAACGTGGGAATTTCATTGCGGAGGATTGTTTGTTTAGCGGCACAACACAACTATGGTCGCCAGGGGGCAATCTGCACCGTACCCCGTTCAGCGGACGCAACTTTGAATATTACTCCGAGGATAGTATTCTGTCTTACATTTTAGGGGCCAACCAGGCAAAAGCGATGCAGGCAAAGGGATTGACAGCGGCCATCAAGCATTTCGTAGCCAATGATCAGGAAACGAACCGAAATGAGCTTTCGACATTTATGACAGAGCAGGCATACCGCCAAGGACCTTTAAAAGGCTTTGAGGGTGCCTTTACTGAAGGCGGGGCACTTGGTACGATGATGTCCTTCTCCCGGATTGGAGCGCGTTTGTCTTATGCAAACTATGCCACGATGACGCATGTTCTGAGAGACGAATGGGGCTTCAAGGGAGTAACGATTACGGATTCGGTCAAGGGTAATCCGAATATTCCAACGATCGAATCGCTTGTTGCAGGTACAGACACTTTCAATGCCGATACCAACCGGGCCAGCGAGGTTCATAAGTATCTCGCCAGCAAGAAGGACGGATTTGTCTTACAAGAATTAAGAAGAGCAAACAAGCACTTCTATTATTCATTGGCTAATTCCAGTCTTCTAAATGGGCTTACGGATGAAACCGTGGTTAAAGGATTCGTACCATGGTGGCAAACCTTGCTTAAAGTTGTTAATTATACGCTTGGCGCACTGTTGGCAACCTTCGGATTCTTTTTCATAAGAACCGGCATTCGAAGAAACGGAAAGGGAGGGAAATAAGATGGTCTTATTTAAAGATCGAACACTTGGTTTTTGGATTGGCTTCTTGGCCTCCTGCTTAATGATTGCAGCAAATATTGCGTTTATTATTTTTGATTACGGCGACCGTACATTTTCCTTTATAACCTTTGGTCTCATTATCGCCGGTTTTCTAGGCGAGCTGTTGGTATTGCTGAAGAACTTTTATTTTGCACCCTTCCTGTCATCCGTCTGCTTCGGTGCAGCCCTGTCCATGCATTTCTATTTAGGATTTCCAACCTTATCGGATGTGATGAACGGCGTTAACTTTATCGGGGGCAATCCTCAAGCTGTTGTAGTCTTTGGGACTTTGTTTACTATCGGTACGATTTCTTCGTTGATTTCCAGCTTTATGGAGCAGTCCAAATCCGGGGGAAGAACCGAAGCCATTAAACTTGCAAAATGACAAATGGAGATAAATAAATGAAGAAAATAAGTATCTGTGATGGATGGAGCTTTGTAGAGAACATTACTGATGAATTCTTTGACTTTATGGGAGAGGGGACAGCCGTAAGGCTGCCCCATACTTGTAAAGAGGTGCCAGTGCACTATATGGAGGAAAGCACCTGCCAGATGATCTGCGGCTATCGGCGGTATTTGGAGGTTCAGCAGGAATGGAAGGGCAAGCGGTTGTTTCTTCAGTTTGACGGTGCGGCTCATGTGGCCGAGGTCTTTGTAAACGGCGAGAAATTGATAACCCATAACGGGGGGTATACCGCTTTTCGGGTTGAGGTCACGGATCACTTAATCTATGGGCAAGAAAATCGGATCGTCGTTCGCTTGAATACGCGGGAAGATGCAAATGTCCCTCCCTTTGGCCACGTCATTGACTATATGACCTATGGCGGACTCTATCGTGAAGCGTGGCTGCTAATGGCAAGTTCATCCTATATAGAGGATGTTTTTGTCCGCACGCCGAAACCGGACCAAGTGCTTATTGACGTCCTTATCAATCAGCCAGACTCCAACTGCTTGCTGGAACTGACGGTCTTGGACCAGGAACAGCGCGTAGTCGGAAATAAGAGCGTGATGCTGTCCGAGCCAACAATACGCGAGTGCAAGGTTGAGGTCAAAGACAGCCGTACATGGAGTCCGGAATCTCCCTATTTATACAAATTGGAAGCGGTGATCAGGAACCGGAATAACGAAATCATTGATGAGTGCAAGGTTCACTTTGGATTCCGGCAAATCGAATTTCGCGGCGACGGGTTTTATCTGAACGGGAAGAAATATAAGATCCGGGGGCTGAACCGCCATCAAAGCTATCCTTATGCGGGATATGCCATGCCTGCCTCGATGCAGGAGGAGGACGCCCGGATTTTGAAGGAAGAGCTTCACGTCAACGCTGTCCGCACGTCCCATTACCCGCAGTCCCAGTATTTTCTCGACGCCTGCGACCGTTTGGGGCTGCTTGTATTTACGGAGACGCCGGGGTGGCAGCACATCAAGGACGATGAGGAATGGAAGCAAATCGTCTGTGACAATGTGGAGGAGATGATATTGCAATACCGCAACCATCCCTCGATCATTCTCTGGGGCGTTCGCGTTAACGAGTCGCAGGATGATGATGCTTTGTACGCAAAGACAAATGAAATTGCTCGTCGCCTGGATCCTAGCCGGCAGACAAGCGGCGTGCGCTTCTTATGGAGAAGCAGTCTGTTAGAGGACGTATATTCCTTCAATGATTTCTCCCATACGGGAAAGAACGGCGGATTGCTGCCTAGGTGGCTGATTTCGCCGAATAAGCAAAAGGGATATTTAATTTCGGAGTTTAATGGACACATGTATCCGACCAAGGCAACGGATGATCCGATGCATCGGCTATCCCATGCGATGCGCCATGCCAATGTTTTGAACGAGGTTTATAAGAAGGAAGATATTGCAGGTGCCTTTGGATGGTGCATGTTCGATTATCAAACCCACGGCGATTTTGGATCGGGTGATCGTATTTGCTACCATGGCGTGATGGATATGTTCCGCAATCCCAAGCTTGCCGCGAAGGTCTATGCAAGCTTTTCAGAGGATGCTCCCGTCTTGGAAATTGGGTCAGATATGCATATTGGCGATTACCCCGGAGGGGCAGTTGGCGAGAACTATATTTTCACGAATGCGGATAAGGTTCGCCTTTATAAGAATGAGTTGATGATCAGAGAATTTGAGCCTGTGAATAAAAAATATCGATATTTGCCGCATCCTCCGATCGAGCTTTACGATACGGTTGGTAATGTGATCGAAGTAGGAGAGAAGTATTCTCACAAGAAGGCTGAAGCGATCAAGGAGTGCTTGCTAGCGATTCAGCGGTTCGGTACCCAGTTGCCTCCAAAGTACATTTTTAAAGCGTTGTGGGTTATGGTTCGACATGCGGTATCCCCGATTGCATTTTACCGTATATTCTTCAAGTACATTGAGAATTGGGGCGCTTCATCACCCGTCTATCGATTTGAAGCGATTAAAGATGGAGTTGTGGTGGCTGAGAAGGTGAAAGCTTCAAATGCAAGCCTTCATCTGGAGACCACAGTCAGCCATGACTTGTTGATGGAGTCGGATACGTATGATGTTGCTTCTGTTCGAATCAGAGTAGTAGATGCTAATGGCAACAATGCCACATACTCGCATCTGCCGCTTTTCCTTAAAGCAGATGGAGCTATTGAGATGATCGGCCCGGACTGTGTAACGGCAGAAGGGGGCATGTGCGGGACGTACATTAGAACAACAGGGAGAGCTGGTGCCGGGAAGCTGATGATCACTTCGAATCAGACCGAATCAGTGGAGTTAAACTTCAGAGTTGACTTAGAGGAGCAATCGGAATGAGCAAGACAGATGCAAAAGGAATCGGGAAACTATTGAGAATATGGCACAATTTCCGTGAAAAACATCCTGGCAAGGCGGAGTTCTTTGTATTCTTCATGTTGAGTAATGGGATCACCGTCATCCAATTGATACTCATGCCGATGCTTAAGGCGGTTTTTGAGCAGACAGATCTTCTGAATGTAACACTTCAAGTCGGTCAGATTGGTCAAAATTTGGATGGGAGCCCGTACTTTATTTTTGATTATGCTGCAGGAGCATTGAATAGTGGAGGCGGGGGCGGACTGGCCTATTTTCTGGCAGTACAGATTACCCTTGGAATTGCCCAAGTGATTAACTTCTTTGCTCAAAGAAATATTACATTCAAGTCGACCGGAAACATCTGGACTGCTGCTGGTTGGTATGTCATTGCCTATATTCTGATTACGATTGGCGCAGCAGTACTTCAAGGATTCTATAAGGCACCGATTTACGAATTGCTCATTCATACCTGGGGACTTGGTAAAACAGGGGAAACCTTGGCTGATCTTATCTCTATGCTCATTAATTGTGCGGTTTCTTTCTGGGTTTATTATCCGATCCTGAAGATTATTTTCAAGCAGAAGTCGAGTAAGCAGTCTTAGCAGTAAAGGTTGTGGAATTATGAAATTACTGTCCGTAGTCATCCCTTGTTATAACTCTCAAAGTTACATGAGAAAATGTGTTGAGTCTCTGTTAGCGGGGGGAGAAGAGGTAGAATTACTTATCGTTAATGATGGGTCTGTAGATGAAACAGCGCAGATTGCTGATGATTATGCAAGACAGTATCCAACGATTGTGAGAGTTATTCACCAAAGCAACGGAGGACACGGTGAAGCGGTAAATACCGGGCTCCGAAATGCAACAGGCATATTCTTCAAGGTTGTAGATAGCGATGATTGGGTAGATTGTACAGCATATTTAAAGATCTTAGAGGTGCTCCGCTCCTTTAAGGCACACAGTCAGTCCGTTGATATGATGATCAGCAACTTTGTATACGAGAAAGAAGGGGCAAGGTTCAAGAAGGTTATGAAGTATAGTAATGTGCTCCCTGAAAATAAGATATTTGGTTGGGATGAAGTAAAGCAATTCCATAAGGGCCAATATCTAATGATGCATTCTATCATCTATCGGACCCAATTGTTAAGGGACTGCAGACTGGAATTGCCCAAGCACACCTATTATGTCGATAATCTGTTTGTATATAAACCGCTTGCGCAGGTGGAGTATTTATATTATGTCGATGTGGACTTCTACAGATATTTTATTGGCAGAGAGGACCAGTCCGTCAATGAGCAGATGATGATTCGCAGGATTGATCAACAGCTCAAGGTAAACAAGCTAATGATTGATCAAGTGAAGCTTCATGAGATCCGACATTTGAGGAAAAAACAGTATATGCTGCATCACCTTGAGATTGTGACGGTCATCTCCGGCATTTTACTTATCCGCTCGGGAACTCGTGCTAATCTGGATAAGAAGAGTGAGCTATTACAGTATGTTAAAAGTGAAAATACCGAATTGTACCATCATCTGAAATATGGGCTGCTGGGTAATTTGATCAACCTGCCCGGCCGGTTCGGCCGCAGGATATCAGTTGGCGCATACAAGATAGCTCAAAAAATGGTCGGGTTCAATTAGCCTGCACATCCATTTCCATATCTGTCTGTAATCCGATGCAAAGAAGTGGGCACCCAAGCCGATAATAAATATATGGTAAACTAACTATAGTAGGTACGAGGTCTAACGTGCATTCTTTGGTTCGGTTGATAGGGACAATCTGGGATGGAGGCAGGAAAATGCGTATATTGGTGCTTGGAGCAGGCGGAGTAGGCGGTTATTTTGGCGGACGGCTTGTAGAAAAAGGGGCGGATGTTACTTTTCTGGTTCGAAGTCAGCGTAAGAAGCAGCTTGAGGAGGAAGGCTTGGTTATCTCCAGTATTAACGGCGATTTTAAGTTTCGCCCTGTGCTGATCACGACAGAGGATTCCGATACAGCGGGAGCTTATGACTTGGTGTTGTTCTCAACCAAAGCGTACCATTTGCAAGCAGCAATTCAGGATCTAAAGCCATTTATTGGCGAGCAGACCGTCATTCTGCCGTTGTTAAACGGGGTAGCGCATTATCCGGTACTACAACGCGAGTTCGGGGAGGACAAGGTCATCGGAGGGCTTTGCTTCATTGAGACAACCTTGAACCGTGAAGGTCATATTGTGCAGACAAGCAAGGCAGATATTGTAAGGTATGGCGAGTTCGAGAATAAGCAGACCGACCGAATCCAGCGGATTGAGCAGGTGTTAAGCGGGGCATTGCCTTCCTTCATTCGTAGTGAATTTATTGAACAAGATATTTGGCATAAATATTTGTATATAGCCACGATTGCCGGTGTGACGACCTTGATGCGATCCGCACTCGGTCCGATCCGTGAGAGTAAAGGCGGGCGGGATTTTATTCAGCATTTATTTCAGGAAATTGAGGGAATTATGCTTGAGCATGGGGCTCCGTTAGATCATGATATCGTGACCAAGCATATGCAGACGATGGACAAGTCCTCGGATGAAATGAAATCCTCGATGCTTCGGGATATGGAGAAGGGCCTGGATATTGAAGCAGCGCATCTGCATGGATATTTGCTAAAGCTGGCCGGGGACTATAGCATCGAGGCTCCCTTTCTTCAGGCAGTCAATCAGAACCTGCTCGTGTATGAAGGAGCAAGAGTATAACGCACTTTTCTAATAATCTGATTCAAGGCGGGTACCTGCGGGTATTCGCTTTTTTGTTTAAGCCTCCCTTTAGTCAAACTGGGGGTTCAGGAAAGCTTATAGCTAAAAGTAAGAATTTATAGATTAACATTTTATACAATGAAGCGTTGTATCGTGAGCGGCGCCGGTATTTTAGGCGCATCAACGGCTTACCAACTGGCCAAGGAGGGGGCGCGATTCTACGGAGCCTTGATCAAAGAGCTGGAGCTGGAGGGGGAGCGCGAAACCGGTGGAGCCCCGTTGGCTCAATTGATGTTAGGACGGAAGACGGAGGTGCGTTTGGAGGAATTACGGCTTGGAGAAAGCTCTAATCCCATCATCCGGGGACATTTGTGAAAAGTAATGCACAAATGTTTCCACCTGGAGGACAGATGTCCGTGAAGCGTGGTATACTATCGCTATGTTTTTTAGGTGACATCTAAACAATCGGGGGAGAAACATGAAGGCAATCCTACTCAAATGGAATCAAATCAGTCTAGTTAAACGGATTTTTGCAGGTTTGGCGGCCGGCATTCTCTTGGCGCTAATCGTCCCGCAAGCCAGCGGGATCGCATTGCTCGGTACGTTGTTCGTATCCGCCTTGAAGGCCGTAGCGCCGGTCCTCGTGCTGCTCCTGGTCATGTCCGCCATTGCCAACCATCAAAAAGGGCGCCGGACCAACATGAAATCGATTCTTGGCCTTTACGGCACGAGCACGTTTCTGGCCGGTTTGAGCGCCGTGGCGGTCAGCTTTCTGTTTCCGGTCAGCTTGTCTATGGCAGGGGCGACGACGGAGATGACCCCGCCCGGGGGCATCGTCGAAGTGCTGAAGGGGCTGCTGTTCAAAGTGGTGGATAACCCTGTCAACGCCCTGATGGAGGCCAATTACATCGGGATCCTGGCTTGGGCGCTCTTGCTCGGGGTTGCGTTGAAAGGCGCCGGCGATCACACGAAAAGCATGCTCACGAATGGGTCCGACGCCGTTTCGCAAATCGTCAAATGGGTGATCCAACTGGCGCCGTTCGGTATTATGGGACTGGTGTTCGAATCGATTACCGTTAGCGGACTTGCCTCCCTGCTGGGCTATGGAAAGCTGCTTCTCGTTCTGGTCGGATGCATGCTGTTTATTGCGCTGGTCGTGAATCCGCTCATCGTCTACGTCCACCTTCGCCGCAACCCTTATCCGCTCGTGTTTAGCTGTTTGAAGGAAAGCGGGCTTACGGCGTTCTTCACGCGAAGCTCGGCAGCTAACATTCCGGTCAATATGCGTTTGTGCGAAAAACTGGGGCTGGACAAGGACACGTATTCGGTTTCCATCCCTTTAGGTGCGACGATCAATATGGCAGGGGCGGCGGTGACAATTTCCGTCCTGACGCTGGCGGCCGTGCATACGCTGGGGATCCATGTCGACTTCGGTACGGCGCTGATACTGAGCCTACTGTCGGCGATATCTGCAGCCGGGGCATCCGGCGTGGCCGGCGGTTCGCTGCTCCTCATCCCTCTGGCATGCAGCTTGTTCGGCATATCCAACGATATCGCCATGCAGGTCGTCGGGGTCGGCTTCATCATCGGCGTGATCCAGGATTCGTGCGAAACGGCGCTGAATTCGTCGTCCGACGTGCTATTCACGGCAACTGCGGATTATGCGAAGAAACGCAGGGAAGAGGGGCTTCCGATCTTAGACACGGTGAGCTTGGATTGAACTATAGGGGCTGGCGAGTAATCGCCAGCCTTATTCATTTGAAAGCCGTTTCTCCAATTCATCCCAACTGAATCAAGCAATTAAATCCTGGATCGATACTTGCAAACCCGGGTAAAGCTGAGAGGTCACATGCGCATCCCCGGTGTTCGAGAATACGGTCATGTCCGCAATATTGCCGTCTTCCAGCGTGTATACGATCACGAGTGCTTTCATTGGATCGATGATCCAATATTCCTTTACACCGCATACGCTGTACAAATCCAGCTTCTTGATCATGTCCTTGCTCCGCGTGGAGGGGGACAAGACTTCAACGACCAATTGGGGAGTTCCCTTGTATTTGCCGTTGGCGTCGATTCGATCCTTGTCGCAAATCACCACGAGATCTGGCTGTACGACGCAAGTGTTATTGTCTTCCTTCTCCAGAGTAATATCAAGCGGGGAAGTCAGAGGTGTACATGGCTTTCCTTTAAACCAATTGTAAAAAGTGCCATGGAGTTCATTTATGGCCAGTTGGTGCTTGAAGGAAGGAGAAGCGAGATTATACACGATGCCATCGATCAACTCGTAACGTTGCTCCGACGTCTCCGTCAGCTCGAGGAATTCCTGATAGGATACCCATTCGCCCCCGCCATGATAGCTCGCTGCCTTCTCCCTTAGCATGGATAAACCGGCTCCGGCAATCGCGTTTAATGTGGCTACGTCCTTACCGTTTCGCGTAACGATAATTTCCTCGCCAGCTTCCGCAAACTTTAAATATTTTCCGAAATTATTCTGTATGTCAGTTGAAGTCACTCGCATGATTCTCGCCTCAAATTAGCTAACTTATGATTTTATATTAGCTAAATAAATTGCGAGAGTCAATAGAGGATTAGCTATTATGTGCAGTTTCCCGCTGCCAAAAACAAACAACCCTGCAATCTTCACTGGAAGATTACGGGGTTGTTCCTGATTGGGAGAGAGATGAGGGAAGCAGCGCCCATCCTAGATGAATATACGATAGTTTTGTAGGATGATTGAGGCGGGGCCGAAATCCCTGCATTATTTTTGGTGAATGGGGAACTTTCGTTGCATTTGAAGAGTCTGTTTAGGTGAAGGGGAGGAGAAACACTTGAGGGAAATGCAGTTGCAGCCTCCGGCGGAGCCGAGCATTTTGGATATTCGGGGGCTTATGGAGTCGTACGGGGAGGATGTTTGGAATTATGCTTACGTTATCACCCGGAATACGTATACGGCGGATGATGTCGCGCAGGATGTATTTATCAAAGCCTACCGGAGTCAGACTTCCTTTCGAGGGGAGGCTTCCGTCAAAACCTGGCTGTTGAGAATCACGCGGAATACCGCCCTTTCTTATCAAAAACGGGCCTTCGTGCGCAAAGTGGTGCTGTTCGGCGATCGTTCACCAGGCGGCGAGCCGGACGGGACGGCTTTCCCGCCGCCTTCGCCGTCTGCCGAATCGGAATTCTTGGACCGGGAAGTCGCGGACGAATTGTGGCGGCAGGTGTTAAAGCTGCCAAGCCAATTTCGCGATCCGTTGGTTTTAAGCGTGCATTATCAACTGTCCATGGAGGAAATAGCCGCGGTAACCGGCCTCTCGCCAGGCACAGTAAAATCAAGGATTCACAGAGCCAAAAAGAAGGTTGCCTCCAAATGGAAGGGAGCGGATGAACATGAATGAATGGAGACCGGATTGGAATCGCCGATTGGCCAGACCGCCATTCAAGCAGCGGCGTTTTCGAAACGATCTGATGGAGCGTGTCGAGAACAAGTTGCGGGTGGCGGAAGAGAAGCGCGATCGGAAAGCATGGATTACCGCGGCATTGACGGTCACTCCCATCCTACTCCTGGCGGCGGGAGGCGGGATCTGGTTTGCACAAGTTGAGCCGTCTTTGCCCGTTCCGGTCCAAGGCGTTCAAGATGCAGGCGGTGAAAGTGGAGAAACGTTTCGCTCAACTTTCAAGCGTAGGGCCGGGGGGGATTTCGAATGGTGGAATTCCGCGGAAAACGCAGCGAAACAGGATAGCGACCGCACGATCGTGACATTTGTTAAAGCGCTGATGCAGCGGGAGCTGGGCGTTTGGGGCGGCCCGACGCCGGACATCTGGAACAACCCCGAGGTCAAGCAGCCGCTGGAGCGCTACGATGTGTCCAGTCCGTGGGTGTATGAAGTGTACGTCGATACGACCATACCCGTTGAGGAAAAAAATAAGGAAAAAACCATTTATCGGCTTCGTCTGCTGCTGCGGGATTCGGTCCCCCTAACGTATCAGGAAATGATTGATGTGCACGTTCGCAGCGATAACCACAAAATCGGGCACATCGAACAAGTGGAAACGGACGAAGCCGGAATGTCGCTTGAAGCCTATGCCAGAGAAAATCAGGGAAAGGAAGTCCTTTTGAAGGAGGAGCCGGCACTAGATCTAAAGATTACGGGTTCGCTAAGACCGAATGCAAGCATGATTTATCCGATCCGCGTCCGTTATGGCGGTGCGGAAAGAACATTCGACGATTGGGACAATGTCGACAATGAATCCTATTATCCGCAAGTTTCCATGCTGCAAACGGGCGACGGGGAGGAGGAGGTGTTGGCCGTCATCTTGACCCGCGGATACGGTACCGGGGTTTATGAATCGACAGTGAAGCTGCTAAGACGCGATTTAACCGAAGTGTCCGCGGCGGATCCGGTGCTGGTAGCGAGCTCCAAGCTTACCTCAACCGTGACGGCGGAGGAAGGCAAGCGAACATTCCAATATACGCTGGGCGGCGAAACGCGCACGTTCGAATACAACGAGGATGACGCCGGCTTATGGCTGGACCAACCGGGTCTCGGCAGCATCATTCGCTATTTCTTTGAAGGGAATACCTTGTATGCGTCGGTGCCGGTCCAGGTATCGCCGGCCGAATTCCCGGTTACAATCCGTCTGAAATACAAATATGACGGAGCGGTCTTTGTCGTGGAGGATGTAACATTTGAGGATGACCTCCATTAACTTGCGAAAGGACCTCAATTCTCCGGTGTGGCGGGGAATTTGAGGTCCTTCTTCTTGATTGCTCCTATCTGCCTCCAGCCTCTAACGCTTGCCACAGAGCTTAAATACACTTAAATCATCGCCCTGCGATTCTAACGCTTACCAGCGAGCTTATATCGCTTTTTTGCTCCCGAAAACATGGATTTCTGACGTAATAGAGTGTCTCAGCGTCGTTAGAATTTTGATAACGTCGAATTTGCCATAATAGCGTTTATCATCAGCGTTAGAGGCAATTCCCCGGATTTCGGAAGGCAGCGGGAGTGCAAGAAGGAGATGCCGACAGAGGATTCCGCCCTGAAAATCGTAGTGGGGGAGATCGAAACGCTGAGGATGAAGCGGTAACGGGAGTTGCCCCACCGCCGGACGGTCACGCCGTCTCCCGGATCGCCGGACGATTCTGAATATTGCGGAATATCTCGAATGCAACTCCGACGAACGCAACGATCTGCTTCTGGTTGCCGGTATCTTCCGATTCAACCCGAGTCTGAAGGACGTGAGTTGATTCCCATTCGCTTCAAGCAAATGTCGATTTCCGCCGGCAGCCGGGTGTATCCGTAAATTCAGCCTGTCGGCCGATGCCGCCGCGCGGCAAGTGTTTGCGGAGTGGGGCTGTCCAGCGGAGTGCGAATTCTTCGTATAAAACTAAAACGCTTCCAAATAAATATTGAAACGTTTCCAACTCGGTGTTATGATAATAACCATAAAAGTGCGAGTTCAAAAAGTCAATTCAAGATTTGACGTCGAATCCTCTCCCTGAACTGCTTCGTCATGGGAAGACGACTTTTTGAACAACCTCTAAAAGAAAGCATAAGTGGGGGGTTAGATGCCAAGCATTAAAGATGTGGCTAACTTAGCCGGTGTAGCCGTGGGAACCGTATCCCGCGTCATTAACAATTCGGGCGCCGTCAAACCCGCGACGCGCAGAAAAGTAGAGGAAGCGATCCAGGAGCTGAATTATATTCCGAATGAGATCGCCCGGAATTTCAAAATGCGGAGATCCAAGATGGTCGCCCTGCTGCTTCCGAGCATCTGGCATCCTTTTTTTTCCGAGCTGGCTTATTACATCGAAGACGAGTTGGATCGCGAAGGGTTTAAGCTCATGTTGTGCAACAGCGGAGGCAAACCCGAGAAGGAACTGTATTATCTGGATATGCTGCAGCAAAATAAAGTGGCGGGTATTGTCGGCATTACGTACAACGATATCGAAGATGACGTGAGCAACGATATTCCGATTGTCAGTATCGACAGACACTTTAGCAAGAAGATCACTTGCGTCACTTCCGATAATTATGAAGGGGGACGCCTGGCGTTACGGGAGCTGGTCAAAGCGGGTGCCCGAAAGCCGGCTTTTCTCGGCAGCGTCACTTCCGTGTTCAGCGAAACGATGAACCGGAGAGAGGGTTTCATCCATGAGGCAAAAGCGATGGGCGTCGATTACGCTGTGTATGAGAAGCCGGATCCCGTTATCGACGACGATGCCTATTTTGGAGAGTTTCTGGATCAGCATCGCGAAGTGGACGGCATTTTTGCCATTACCGATATGTTTGCCGCCAAATATATCGAAAGAGCAGGCAGGCGGGGGATTCGCGTTCCGGAGGATGTGAAGGTTATCGGATATGACGGGATTCAGGATCATCCTTATTTTCACCCTCTATTGTCAACAATCAGACAGCCCGTAGAGGAGATGGCGCGAACGTCGATCAGGCTGCTGTATCAAAAGATGGAGGGCCAAACGTTGGAGCGGGAGGTGTACCGTCTTCCGGTTATGTTTAGACAAGGCGAAACGACCTGATTGCGGTACGAGATCACAGGAAAAACATCATATGCACGGTGCTTACGCTTTCCGGGTTCGGCGGATGATGTTTTTCTCATGATAAATTGGAAACGTTTCAATTATAATTGGAAACGTTTCAAATACATGACTTTTGCGTAGAAGGGGTGCATCAATGGTGAATTCAAGTGATTCCGGGGCAGATCAACCCATGGTCAAGGTGAAACACAAGACTTGGACTCAGATCAAACGCAATTACCAATTGTATCTGTTTTTGCTGCCGATTATTCTGGTCTATCTCGTATTCAAGTACTATCCCATGTACGGCGTACAAATTGCGTTTAAGGATTTTTCGCCGAGCCAGGGGGTTTGGGGCAGCGAGTGGGTAGGGTTTAAACATTTTATTGACTTTTTTGATTCCTATAATTTCTGGACGATCATCACAAATACCCTATCGCTCAGTTTCTTGTCGCTGTTGTTTGGTTTCCCGGCGCCGATTATCATCGCGATCATGCTGAACCAGATGCTGGGCAAACGATATAAGAAGTTTATTCAAACCGTGATTTATGCGCCGCACTTCATTTCTACCGTTGTGCTCGTCGGTATGCTCAGTGTCTTCTTATCGCCGAACAGCGGGATCGTCAACCACATCATTGCCTTGTTCGGAGGCGAGCCCATTCTGTTTATGGCGGACGAAGGCTGGTTCCGTCCGTTGTACATCTTGTCGGGAATATGGCAGGAAACCGGTTTTTCCACGATTATTTACCTGGCCGCGCTCGCGGGGGTCAATCCCGAGCTGCATGAAGCCGCGATCATGGATGGTGCAAGCAAATGGAAGCGGGTATGGTATGTGGATATTCCTGGCATTCTGCCGACGATCGTCATTTTGCTGATTCTTGCACTGGGGAACATCATGAGCATCGGGTTCGAGAAAGCGTTTTTGATGCAAAACGATCTGAACTATGCCGCTTCCAATATTATTCCGACCTATGTTTACGAGTTGGGGATTCAGAAGGCACAGTACAGCTTTTCGACGGCGGTCGGACTGTTTAATTCCGTGATCAACATCATCTTAATTGTCACTGTCAATCGGATCGCAAGGAAACTGACCGAGACCAGTCTGTGGTAAGGGGGGATCACTTTGAACCAATTATTGAAGAGAAATAGCAGAGGGGACGCCTGGTTTGACATCATTAATATTGTCTTGCTGACTGTCATCATGCTGCTTGTTTTATTTCCGCTGTATTTTGTGCTGATTGCTTCATTCAGCGATCCGAATCTGATTTATTCGGGAGAAGTCTGGTTCTATCCAAAGGGGTTTACGCTGGATGGCTATGAAAGGATATTCAATGATTCCTCCATCTGGATCGGGTATGCCAATTCTATATTTTACGCAGGGTTAGGCACCTTGATCGGAGTCGCCGTTACCGTGTTTGCGGCTTACCCGCTTGCCCGCAAGGATTTGGTCGGGAGATCGGCGATCATGTGGTTTCTGATGGTCACGATGTTTTTTAGCGGCGGGTTAATTCCCACCTATTTATTGATCAAGGACCTGCACATGTTGAATACCGTCTGGGCATTGGTCATTCCCGGGGCCGGCGGGGTATTCAATGTCATTATCGTAAGAACGTTTTTTCAGTCGTCTATCCCGGATGAAATGTGGGAAGCCGCTTCGATCGACGGTTGCTCGAACAGCCGGTTCTTCTGGAGCATTGTGCTGCCTCTGTCCAAATCCATCATTGCCGTTATGGTGTTGTACCATGTGGTCGGTTTCTGGAACGGTTTTTTCGATGCCTTGATTTATTTGAACGACGAGGCCAAGTACCCGCTTCAGCTGGTGCTGCGCAATATTCTTGTCCAGAACCAGGTGAACTCCGGCATGATGATCGATGTGGAATCCTATGCGGCCAAAATGCGCGTTACGGAATTGATCAAATACGGCGTGATTATCGTATCCAGCTTGCCGCTTTTGATGTTATACCCGTTCCTGCAGAAGTACTTTGTCAAAGGCGTGATGATCGGCTCGATCAAGGGGTGAGGTTGGCCTCGACGATTGAAAGGGGGGATGTGCAGCGACAATATCGGCGCAGGGCATCCAGATCTGCTTCAGAAGCAACTTTTCAAGCAAGGATTCCAATGAGTGATAGTTCAAAAGGGAGGTTATGTAAACATGAAGTCTTTATTTAAAAGCGCAGGTATTCTTATTTTGGCGGGAGCATTTGTATTAAGCGGATGTTCGGGCGGCGGCGGATCGAAAAACGCAGCGGAGAAACCGGATCAGGAGGCAAATTTCAATCCAACCGGCCTGCCGATCGTGAAGGAGCCGGTAACCTTAAAGATGGTGTCTCCCAAAGCCGCATTGGCGCCGGAATATTCCGAAATGGAAATTTTCAAGCGTCTCGAAAAGGATACTAACGTGAAAATTCAGTGGGAGAACATCCCGGATACCGACTATGCCGAGAAGAAAAATTTGTTGGTGGCCAGCGGAAATTTGCCGGATGCTTTTTACGCGGCCGGATTCTCGGACTATGAGCTTGTCAATTACGGGAAGGATGGAACGATCATTCCGCTGGAGGATTTGATCGATCAATACGCACCCAACTTGAAAGCGCTTTTCGAACGCAGACCCGACATCAAATCGGCAATCACGGCGCCGGATGGTCACATCTATGGACTGCCCTCCTGGGAGGAGAATAATCTCGGGACCAACCCCTTCTTCCATGTGATCAACAAAGCATGGCTGGATAAGCTGGGGCTGAAAATGCCGGAAACCCTCGATGAGTACACGGAAGCGTTGGTTGCCTTTAAAACGCAGGATCCCAACGGCAACGGCAAGGCCGATGAAATCCCGTTAAGCTTCATGCACATGCAGTGGTGTATGGATATCGGCGGCCTATTCGGAGCTTTCGGACTGCCGGATAACATGGAGCATCGGATCGTCCGCGACGGAAAGGTGATCTTTACCGCTACGCAACCCGAATATAAAGAAGCTTTGAAATATTTTCATGAAAAGTGGTATAAACAAGGCCTGATCGACCCTGAGTCCTTCACCCAGGATGCCGCGCAGTATCTGGCTAAAGGCAAAACAACGGACGAAACGCTTGGCTCCTATATTTGGTGGGAAGTCGAGGAGGTTGTCGGGACAGACAGAAGCAAGGATTATGCTTTGCTGTCTCCGCTCAAAGGCCCTAACGGCGATCAATTGATCGGCCGCGGCAATGGAGGCGGTCCGGCACGCGGCGCTTTCGCGATCACTAAAGTCAACCGTTATCCCGAAATCACCATGAGATGGATCGACCAGCAGTATGAACCTTATATGGCGGCTCAAATTCACTGGGGCCCGCTGGATGTCGTTTTCGAGAAAGACGCTAACGGGAAATTGGTAAACCTGCCGCTTCCGGAGGGAACCTCCGCCGGTGAATTCCGGCAAAAAGTGGCTCCAGGTGCAGGCGGTCCCGGTGTCATTGCGATCGAAGATTTGGGGAAAGTCGTGGATTTGGAGCCTCGGGCCCAGCAGCGTGTGAAGGACTTGGAGAAGTACTACGATCCGTATATGGAAAAGGAGAACTATCCGAGCATCTTCTTCAACCCGGAAGAATTGGACAAAATCAACAAGATCGAGCCTGAATTGCTCAAGTATGCGAACACGCAAAGAGGCAAGTTTATCGTGGATGGCGGCGTCGATGAGCACTGGGACAGCTATGTGAAGACGCTGGAGAAGATGGGCTTGAATGAATTGATGGAGATTTATCAAGCGGGATTGGACCGCTATAACGAAAATTTAAAAAAATAAGCGATTCATGGATAGGTGGGGAGAAGCTGTGCTTGATGTAATGACCATCGGGGAAGTGTTGATCGACTTTACTCCGGCAGGCCGAACGGCGGAAGGCAATGAGCAGTTTACATGCAACCCTGGAGGCGCTCCGGCAAACGTTGCGGCTGCACTGGCCCGTTTAGGAGCGAGCGCGGGGATGATTACCAAGGTTGGAAAGGATCATTTCGGAGCGCTGCTTCACGAGACTTTGCTGAACAGCGGTGTTGACGTATCCGCACTTTCTTTAACGGACGAAGCGAGTACAACGCTGGCCTTCGTCCATTTGGATGACGACGGAGACCGGTCGTTCAGCTTCCATCGGAAGCCGGGAGCGGATACTTTCCTGCGGCCGGGTGATGTCCCGTTCGATCGGATTGAAAAGTGCCGGATCCTGCATTTCGGGTCACTGTCGATGACTCATGAGCCGTCCCGCACGGCAACGAAAGAAACGGTTGCTAAAGCGAAGGAAGCGGGAGTCCTGGTGTCGTTCGACCCGAACATCCGATTTGCGTTGTGGGAGAGTAAAGAGGAAGCAAAGCAACACATTCTCTGGGGCTTGAAATATGCCGACATCCTGAAAATATCGGAGGAGGAGCTCAGCTTTATAGCGGGGACAACCGATGTGGAGGAAGGTTCGCTGGTGCTGCGGCAACAATTCGGCATTCCCTTCATCGTTGTTACCTTAGCGGAAAAAGGCTGCTATTACCGACTGGCGGATACTGACGGATATGTGCCTGGTTTTCGGGTGAAATCCATCGATACGACGGGAGCTGGCGACGCATTCTTGGGCTGCTTGCTGTATCGGATTCTGGACAGCGGAGTCCCATTGCATCTGCTGGAAGAGCAGCAAATCATCGGTATGCTGACCTTTGCCAATGCCGGCGGTTCGATCGTTACAACACGGAAGGGAGCTCTTCAGTCTATGCCAACCACAGAGGAAATTCATAAGCTGCTCGAGACAAATACACGGAACGAGGATAAGTACAAACCGGGGTTTCACTTTTCGCCCCCGTCGCATTGGATGAATGACCCGAACGGTTTAGTATATTACGAAGGCGAATATCACCTGTTTTATCAGTATCATCCCTTCAGCAGCAAATGGGGGCCGATGCACTGGGGACATGCGGTAAGCTCGGATTTGATCCATTGGGAGCACCGGCCGATCGCTTTGTTCCCGGATGAGCATGGAGCCATTTTCTCCGGGTGCTGCGTGGTGGACTGGAATAACAGCAGCGGACTATTCGAAGGTTCGCATGGTCTGGTCGCGATCTTCACCCATGCGGACACCTGCCCGAAGACAGGGCAACCTCGCCAGCGGCAAAGCTTGGCTTACAGCCGCGACAAAGGGCGAACCTGGCACAAATACGAGGGGAACCCGGTTCTCGCCGAGGAGGACCTGATCGACTTTCGGGATCCGAAAGTGTTCTGGCATCCGCAAAGCGAGCGGTGGGTGATGGTGCTTGTGGCGGGGGACCATGCCCGGTTTTATGGATCGAAAGACTTAATTGAATGGACGCTGACCGGCGAATTCGGCAAAGGGGAGGGATCGCATGACGGCGTGTGGGAATGCCCGGATCTCTTTACATTGCCGGTGGGTGACAGCGGGCGGTCCAAATGGGTGCTGATCATCAGCATTGGGGATAACCCCTCCGTTCCGGAAGGATCGCGCACGCAGTATTTTATCGGCGAGTTCGACGGAAATACGTTCATCAATGACAATCCGGCCGATCGGGTCATGTGGCTGGATTACGGCCGAGACAACTATGCGGGCGTGACCTGGTCGGATATGCCCGAGCAAGACGGGCGCCGCGTGATGATCGGATGGATGAGCAATTGGAAATATGCCAATGAGACGCCAACCGGAGCCTGGAGAGGCGCTATGACGTTGCCTCGGGTCTTGTCGTTGACGAGCCGCGGCGAGGGTGTGGTGCTGACGCAAATGCCGGTGCGGGAAGTCGAGCAACTGCGTAAGGCTTCGGTGAGCCGGGAGAACGTCACGGTGATGGCGGAAACTCCGTTTACGCTGCAGACGAGCGGCGATCTCCTGGAAATTGAAGCGGACATCGATCTCCGGTCCGGGAACGGAGTTCAGATCCGATTGAAATCCTCCGGAGAGAGTGAAACGAGGATCGGTTATGATGCTGAGCGCGAGTGGCTATTCGTGAACCGCTCGAACTCGGGCTTGACCGAATTCCATCCGTCGTTCGCTTGCGAGCATGGAGCCAGACTGGCACCGGTCAATGGAAAAATTAAGCTTCATATCTGGCTGGATCGCAATGCGGTTGAGGTATATGCGAATGAAGGACTCGTTGTGCTGACGGATCAGATTTTCCCCGATGCTCCGATCGAGCGTGTTTCGGTAAGCACAGGCTCAGGGCAGGTTATGTTGAACTCATTCCATCTTCATGAGCTTAAGTTCGTTCCTTTTCCTAACGGTGCCGAAGAAAAGCCTTCAAGGGGGAATGAAGCATGAGCCAGGTACACGACAACGACAATCGGGGGCTAATGATGTATTGGGCTTTCGACGAAGGAGGGGGGGACAGCGCTCTGGAGAGCCTGTCTCAATCCCGGGATAATATTCAATACGTATTGAAGCAAGCGGAGTTTGCCGAACCGCGCGATCCGCAATGGAGACAGGGCGTAATGGGCAGCGGGCTCCTGTTCGACGGATACTCGACTTATGTTGCCCATTCGTTAAAGGAGGACGATTCGGACGAGGAGGCGGCATATCTTTCAGCGCTGAGCATTGGAGTATGGGTTGCGCCCCGTTCGTATGAATGGGGGGAGGGAGGCAAGCTGGCTGCGATCGTCAACCGCTACAACAGGGAGAGCAAGCAGGGATATCTGCTTGGCATGTTCCGTCACGGCGCTTGGTCCTTTCAACTTGGGCTCGAGAGCGGCGAATGGAAAGAACTTTGGTCCCCCGACGGCTATGAACTGCCCAAAAATGAATGGTCTTACGTAAGTGCGGTGTTTGATGGGAACCAGGGCGAAATGAAGCTGTATCTGAACGGCAGCGAAATCGCTTCGGCTTCCTTGCCGCAAGGTTCCCGTCTGGCCGAGGCGTCGGGCACGGAGCTGCTCATCGGCAAAAACAATCACAGCAGCCGGTTGGCGAGAGCCTTCAGCCTGCACATGTTCAGCGGAATGATCGATGAGCTTAAGATCTATCATCGGGCCTTCAGCGTGGAGGAGGTAGCCGCCGCTTATCGGGAAGTGCTGAATACGACCCATGGAGGCGTCCATCCGCCCATAGAATACGATGAGATCAAGCTGGACCGAACGCCGTTGCTGTCGGACCGGCACCGGCCGCAATACCATGTCAGCCCGCCGGCCCATTGGATGAACGAACCCCATGCGCCCATCTATTTTGAGGGGAAATATCATTTGTTCTATCAGCATAACCCGCTGGGGCCCTTCTTTCATCATATCCATTGGGGACATTGGGTCAGCGAGGATCTGGTGCATTGGCGCGACCTTCCCGTAGCGCTTGCGCCGGAGAAGGATGGACTTGCGCCGGACGGGATCTGGTCGGGCAGTGCGACCTATGATGCGGACGGCCTGCCGGTCCTGTTCTTTACGGCGGGAAATGACAGCGCTTCGCCAAACCAAAGCGTGGCGCTTGCCCGTAGCACTTATACTCAGGATGGAGATTCGGATCTGGTTCATTGGGTGAAGCATCCGGAGCCTTTGATTGTGCAGAAGAAGGGCATGGGCGCCTTCGGCGATTTCCGGGATCCCTTTGTTTGGAAGGACAATGACGGCTGGTATGCCCTGGTCGGATCGGGAATCGAAGGCGGCGGCGGGGCCGCCCTGGCGTTCGCCTCACAAGATATGCTGAATTGGACGTACAAAGGCCCGTTTTATCAAGCGGATCTGCAGAAGTTTCCTTATCTTGGCCCGATCTGGGAGCTTCCCGTCTTTCTTCCTCTTGGTGCCGACAAGCAAGGGGTGGACAAACATCTTCTGTTGGTCAGCCCGGTGGGAAAGGGGGCGGATGTGGAGGTGTTCTATTGGATCGGGCAGCTCGACAAGGAAAATCTGACCTTCGTTCCCGATCAGGAGGAGCCGCAATTGATCGACGTCGGCGATTTCCACTTTACCGGCCCGAGCGGAATGGCGGATCCGAAAACCGGCAGAAACATCATCTTTACCATCGCCCAAGGCGACCGGACGCCCGAGCTGGAGTATCAATCGGGTTGGGCCCATAACGGCGGCTTGCCGCTCTGCGTCTATTTGCGGGAAGACGGACGGCTGGGAATCGAGCCGATCCAGGAATTGCAATCGCTGCGCGGGGAGAAGCGGCTGTCGCTTCGGGACAAGTCGCTCGCCGAGACGAATGCACGGCTCCGGGAGATTCAGGGCGACATGCTCGAGATTCAATTGGAAATCGAGCCTGACAGCGCCCGGCAATTCGGAATCAAGCTTCGGCGCACCCCGGACGGAGAAGAAGAAACGCTGCTGTATTACGATGCGAAGCAATCGATGCTCCTGGTCGACCGGACGAAAACGACGCTGCATCCGGGGGAAAGATGCGGAGGGATCCAGGGAGGCAAGCTGGAGCTGGCGGGCGAGAATTTGAAGCTTCACCTTTATCTGGACCGTTCCATGGTCGAAGCTTATGCCAACGGTCTGAAAAGCCTGACGACCCGGGTATATCCGAGCCGCAAGGATGCTATGGGGCTGGAGATCTGGGGAGACGGCGATCTGATGGTAAGGTCGCTGGAAGTATGGGATATGCAGCCGATTTGGCAAGAAGGGAGAGCCTGACATGAATTCAGCAGAACCACAATCTTATTCCTATCAAGACCTCGTGAAGCGATTATATGATCTCGAAGCGCTGGCGATGCCGCCGCAGGCCGGCGAGAAATCGGGGTGTTTCTCAAGCTTTGACCGAAGCTCTGCCTATAATGCCGAGACGGGTCTGTACGAGAACTGGGGAGCCAATGATGACGGAGGAGGCTTTATTCGCAAAGAAGAAGACAGCATTGTCGCCATGGAGCTTGACGGACCCGGCGTGATCTGGAGAGTGTGGTCCGCGCTTCCCGAAGAGGGGCATATTCGGATTTTTGTGGATCATGCCGATACCCCCGTGATCGATCAGCCTTTCCGGGATTATTTCGAGAAATTCAATCAAGAAGGACCGCCGGCCAATTTTCCGAATCTGTCGCCTACGTTATCCCGAGGCAGAAACTGCTTTATTCCGATCCCTTTTCAAGAACATTGCAAGGTGCTGCTGGATAAAGGCTGGGGGGCTTACTACCACATCACGTATACCATCTTTCCCGCCTGGTTCAGGCTGCCTTCCTTTGACGGCAGCTTCGACAAGGAGTCGGCCATTGCGTTGGCTGAAGCTGACCGGGTTTTACAGCAAAGGGGAACCCGTTCTTTTGTGAAAGAGGAGGGGCTATCTGACGAAACCATTACAGTAACCGTACCGGCAGGCGGTAAAGCCGTGCTGTTTGATAAACAAGAGGCCGGCGCGATCTCCATGATCCGGATCAGAACGGACCTTGGACGAAAGAGCGAGGAACAGCAGCGGATGTTGGCCAGACAATTAACCCTATCAATGAAATGGGACAATGAGACAACCCCTTCGGTATGGGCCCCATTGGGCGATTTTTTTGGCAGCGCACCGGGGATCAAGCCGTACCGTTCTCTGCCCCTGGGGATGAATGAGCATGAAATGTACAGTTATTGGTACATGCCGTTCTCGGAAGGTGCGAGGATTGAAATTGAAAACGAGGGAACGGAAGCATGCGAGCTTCAGGCGGATATCCGGTATGCACCGCTGCCTAAATCTCACGCGGAAAATCTTCTGCGTTTTCACGCCAAATGGCACAGGGATCAATATTTGGATCTGGATGCGGAGCGCTTCAACGAAGAAGGGGATCGCTGGCCGGATTGGCCTTTGCTGCTGACGAAAGGCCGGGGAAGATTCTGCGGTGTCCACCTGCATGTAAACAATACCTGGGAGAGACCGGCTGAGGAGGCCGAAACCTGGTGGTACGGGAAATGGGACCGAAAAACAATCGACTGGTGGTGGGGGGAAGGAGACGAAAAGTTTTTTGTGGATGGCGAGTCCTTTCCGTCTACGTTCGGAACGGGCAGCGAGGACTATATCGGTTATGCCTGGGCGGCCGAACCGCCGTTCCCGATGTTCGACAGCGCTTACGCCTGTCAGCCGTTTATCGAACCGGATGCGAACGGACATACCTCGGTCAGCCGGTTCCACATTGGTGACAATATCTCTTTCATGAACTCTTTTGAAGGATATATCGAGAAATATAAAGGGAATCATTGGGGGGCCAACAACCGCTGTTTGTATGCCGCTACCGTTTACTGGTACCAGGAGCGGGGGACAAGCGATGCGTATAGGCCTATTTCGTTGAATGACCGCTTGGACCACTTGAAACTTGGGGAGGAAGGAAGATGAGAGAATTTTTCTATCGGCCGGACAACGCTTGGGTCGGAGACGTAATTCCCTATTATGAGGACGGGGAATTTAAGCTGTTCTACTTGCACGGCTGGCGGGAAAATTACCAGGAAGGTCTTGACCATGGCTGGTATCTGGTCGGAACGAAGGATTTTGTGAATTATCGGGCGGACGGAGCCTGTAAAATCCAGGGCGGCACCGGCCATGTTCTGAAGGTGGATGGGACCTATCATATGTTCTACTGCATCTTTCCACCGGGCAAACAGCTGGTCTGCCATGCGGTCAGCAGCGACTTGAAGACGTGGGAGCCGATTCCGGAGCATACCTTTGCCGCAGATGACCGCATCTATGAGCTGTCGGATTGGCGTGATCCGTTTGTGTTCTGGAACGAGGAGGAGGGCCAATACTGGATGCTGCTTGCGGGGATGGCGAAAGGCCCGACGAATCGAAAAGGGTGTACCGCGCTGTTATCCTCCAAGGACCTGAATACCTGGGAGTACCGCGAACCCCTCTATGCGCCGAATTTGCACGTAGGGGCTCATGAATGTCCTGACTTATTCCGGATCGGGGATTGGTGGTACTTGATCTATTCATCTTATACGGGACGGTTTGCCACCTTCTACCGGATGAGCCGTTCCCTGGAGGGACCGTGGCTGACCCCCGGGGAGGATACCTTCGACGGCCGAGCTTTCTATGCGGCGAAATCGGTGTCCGACGGGGAGAAACGTTATTTGTTCGGATGGAATCCCACGAAAGACGACGATTTGTTCGATTGGAATCCGCCGAAATCCCGAGGCAAGGACTATCATACTTGGGATTGGGGCGGGAACCTGATCGTCCATGAAATCGTTCAGCGCCCTGACGGCACGCTTGGCGTGAAAGTGCCGGATACGGTGGATGCGGCATTTTCGCAGCCGCTGCCCGTACAATACCAAGGGATTGCGGGAGAGTGGACCGTTGCGGATCAATCGCTCTCGTGCGACTCGCCATATGGCTTTGCCGGCTGCACGAGCCGGGAAGAGCTGCCCGAGCAATGCAAGATTTCAGCCCGCATCTCCTTCTCCGGGGAGACTCAAGGGGTTGGATTGATGCTCCGAACCGAAGACACGTTGGATGAGGCCTATTACGTTACCCTGGAGCCGCAGCGGAATCGCCTTACGTTCCGCGGGAAGATCATGCAATCGGAAGAAGGGGGAAAGACGTTCCCGTATGAGGTTGAATTGGAGCGTCCGATTGAGCTTGATCCGGGTCGTCCTTACGAGATCAAAGTGTTTATCGACGGAACGATCTGTGAAATTTACGTGGATGAGAGCATAGCGATGAGTGCGAGAATGTATGACATTCCGCGGGGCAAGCTTGGCTTGTTTGTCAGTCAAGGGCATGCCGGGTTCGAAGAAGTACGGATTGATGCCAGATTGGTGGGGTAAAAACAGCCCGGGTCGGTAAATAAGCGATCCGGGCTGTTTTGCGTCAAGAAGCTTGGCTAATGGGAGCATAGTATGTATTTTCTGATGGTTAGTATATCCATCCGATATGGTATACTATCAAGTGATCAATCTCCAAATCAGATCCATACATTGCTCATTAAGAGGTGTAACAGGTATGAAAAAAGAACTGACGTCAATCAAGCAGACGCGGCTGAACACTATTTTGGATGAAGCGACCAAGCTCCTAATCAAGAAGCCGAATGCTTCCATGCACGAAATTGCCGAATCCGCCGGAATCGGTATCGCAACGCTGCACCGGTATGTTGAGAGCCGGGAGCAATTGATGATTTTCTTGGGGCTTCGTGCGATCGAGGTCGTCAGCGAGACGATGAAAGAGATTCGGCTGGATGAAGAGAACTGTGAAACCTTCATTCCGGAGCTGATTGAAGCCTTGATACCACTCGGAGACAAAATTTATTTTCTGGCCCATGACGCTGCTGTCAATTATAATCGGGAGATTGAGGAAGAGGATCAGAAATTACGGGAGCCTGTGCTGCGTGCGGTCGGTTTGCTGCAGCAGAAGGGGTATTTTCGCCAGAATGTAGACAAAAACTGGATTGTCAATGTCCTGTATTCACTTCTGTTCCTGACTTGGCAGCAGGTCGTAGACGGGGATATTGCCAAAAATTCCGCAGCTGCCTTGGTTGTGGATACGTTTTATCACGGATTTAAGAGGCATTAAAAGACAGTTTTTCTACGTATGGCTGGCGGTCTCCCTTGGGGAGAAAGTTGACTGACGCTCTATAATGATATAATTTAGTATCAAAAGGTTTGTTTTACTATCACTTAATCGCGAAAAACCATCTATTTGTTTTAATTAAATCTTGAAAAGTGGGGATGTGCATGTTCATTCAAAATGCAATGGGAAAAGTCAATATTTCAAAACAAATAATCGCCAAGATTATTGGCATAGCTGTACATGCAACTAACGGTATCATATGCACGTCAACCGGAGTTGTCGGGAATATCACGAATTGGTTAGGCGGGAACCGTATACAAAATGGAATCGAGTTAAAGGAAACGGACAGGGGATTGGATATTCACTTATGCGTAACTGTCCAACACCGGTTGAAAATGCCGGAAGTCTGCAAGATACTGCAATCTAATGTTCGGGAGGCCGTTGAGAAATTTACCGGATTAAGCATCGGCTCCATCAATGTAACTATTGTGGGGGTATCCGTCAAATGATCTCGGTAGAAAATGCAACCACCATCCTAAAGGCCGATGCACGGTCGGCGGTCGGTGCCAGGCTTAATCAAATGGCGTTGGAATATATGGCGTACACATTAGCCGGGTCCGAGAAGAAGAGCGTCGTTTCCGGTACTTTCCGCAAGCTGTGGAAGGGGAGTGAGAATCGCTTTAGTCATCAATATGCCTTTGAGGCCAGAGCCAACGGACAGACATTAGGAATGATCACATGTTATCCGGTCCCGGTGTTGAAACGCCTTGCATGGCCAACCTTTAAACAACTGCTTGCTCATCGAAAGTGGGAACTTATTGGATATAATCTTCAGCATGTTAAATCACTATATTCAATGATTACCATGAAAGAAGGTGAAGATGACGAATTCCATATCGGTACAATCGCCTCCTTACCGGAAAGCAGAGGTTTGGGTATGGGTTCGCGGCTACTTGCGTTTGCGGAGGAACAGGCCATTTTACAAGGATTTATCAAATGTTCCCTGACTGTAAAGAAGGAAAACGAACTTGCGTTTAAATTATATAACCGTATCGGCTACCAAATTACGGGGGAAATCAACAAGCCTGCTTTTTCGTTGTACCGGATGGTTAAAGTGCTTGTGTGACAGCATGGAGGGGGCTAGACACACCTTAGCTATACACCAAATGACAAAGCAACGAGCAAGGGTTCTTATATCCCCTGCTCGATCTTCTTGTATAGTCTTCCTTAAGCACATTCGCAAATCAGCTAGTTCGCCGCACCATCAGCTCCGTCGGAAATACTTCTTCAACCGGAGCGACTGGCTCCCCGTCGGTTTCAATCGACTTGATCATCAGCTTGGAAGCGGCTGCGGCCAATTCGTTGATAGGGTGGCGAATGGTCGATAAGCTCAGCAGTTCGGAAACGGTCGGCATATCATCGATGCCTAACACGGCGAGTTGTTCCGGGACGGCCAGCTCCAAATCCTTGCAGGCCTTTAAAGCCCCGATGGCGGAAATATCGTTCAAACAAAACAACGCCTGAGGCAGTTGGTTGCTTTGAGCCAGGTTCACCACGGTATCGTATCCGAATTTCTCCGTCATATCGCCCGTCAACACGGTCGTCAGCCTGCCATGCTGCTGCAGGGCCTCGCTCGCTCCGTTCAGCCGGTCGTCGAATCCGGGAACCTGTCCGTGCGGATACGTCAAAATGATCAAATTGTCATAGCCGCGGGACAACAAGTGGTTCACCCCGGTTTGGCCGCTTTGGAAGTCGTTGACGCGCAGCACGTGCGCTCCATAGGACAAATTGTGGCGTCCTACCGTAATGACCGGCACGCGCAGATCCATCAATTTAGGCATGAATTTTTCCGTTTCCATCGTTGCTTTGACGATAATCCCGTCGACCATCTGGACGTTCATAAAGATTTCTTCAAAGTCCAGCAGGATGATTTTATATCCCAAGGCCTTTAGCTGCTGCTTGATGACTTTGGCGAAGTGGAGAAAGTATAAGTCTTCAAAATAACCGTCTCCGTCATAGATACTATCGGACAACACCAGCCCGATCGTATGCATTCTGCCGGTAATCAGGCTTTTGGCCACAGGGTTGACTTGATACCCCAGCTTTTTGATCGAGAGACGGATTTTCTCCCTTGTCCCCGCACCCATTTTCTGAAAGTTGCCGTTTAGAAAATGGGAGACCGTCGCGGGCGATACGCCCGCGTCTTTGGCGACTTGAACCAAGGTAACCCTTTTATTCGTCATGTTCAAACCTCTATTTCTTTATGTTTTACGAAGTTTCTCTGAGTTAACGCGGGCGTCTGTCCAGCACGCCGGGCAGCTCGGGGAACACTTGATGCGGCTCGGTCTGATACCAATAGGATACGGAGCTCACGTCGTCGCTTCTTTCGAACAAAGCTTTCCCGTCATGTCCGATCTGTTGAACCGTGACCCGCAAATCCTCCTCAAACAAAATGGGGTCAAGTATATGCCAACGATAGAAGCCGCGCATCGGACAAGCCGCTCCATCGTAAATATGCGCTCTTGTCGTATCTGTTACCGCAAAATACGGAAAACCCATAAATGGGGTGGAGTACGTCTGCTCATGAACCGGGTTGCCGTTGTCGGGTTTTACAAATCCCCAGGCGCCGCCGAAGTAATCCTCTGCTCCCGTACCGCAAATCGTCGGCCAATCCCGGTCGCCGTCGAGGTAAAATTTCACTTCCCCTTCGCCGTACCAGTAGCGGGACAAGGAGGTCCAGGCCATATAGGTGCCGATATATTTCCCTCTTCCTTTAATTCCATCAATAATCGTATAATCCTGCTTTAGCTTGGTCGGATTTTCCCGGCGGAATTGAGCGTGGAAATATTCCGTATCCTCCGGAAGCTCATCGACCAGCATGTAATCGAATTGATAAAAGAAGGCCTCAATTTCCTGAGGATGTTCATTCGTAATGGTTACTTTGGCCGCCTTTCTAAAAGGCATTGCAAAGTAACTGTTCATGCCGCCGACCGGATTGACCACAATCGGCATGGAGTTGACGACCGCTCTGTCGCCAAAGCCATTGCAGAAGAAATCGCCTAATGGAACTTCCACGGACGGGGCTTCCTCACCGTCCCAATACATCCGCAGCACCAGGTCGCGTAATACGAACCAGCCGGATTCGGTCTGATCGGTTACGGTCATCCAGATATGCTGGATGATGCCGGGACCCTCGATATCGACGAGCGTCGCGGTCTCGCCCTCAGCGAGCGAGATGAAGGCCTTGCCTTTCCGGGCCACTCCCAACGGGCCGGCCGCTTGTCCGCCTTCGCCCTTCAAGCCGTGCGGATTTTCCGCGGTGATCGCTCTGCTTCTTCCTTTTATTCTACCAAAAAGCTGATTCATCGATTGCATGGGTATCTCTCTCCTTGTCTCTTATCCTTTGACTGCACCGTCGGACACACCAGCCATCACGTACTTGTTCAGGAACAGATAAGTGATGATAATCGGAACAATGCTGATACAGATGGCCGCAAACGTCTGGCCCCAATCCGTCGCGCCGAACGCCCCGATAAAATCCTGGAGCCCGACGGCGATCGTTTTGTATTGCTTGTCATTCGTAAAGGTGTTGGAAAAAATAAAATCATTCCAGATGAAGATGAAATTGATTGAGGCGACCGTGACCGTCGTGTTGATGGTCAGCGGCGAAATGATTTTATAAAACACCTGATAGATATTGCAGCCGTCGATGGTGGCGGCCTCAATCAATTCATTCGGTACGTAGCTGTAAAAGCTGGTGAAGATCAAAATCGACAACGGCAGGGCAAAGCCGACTTGCGGCAGAATCAATGCCAGGTAGGAGTTCAGCATCCCGTAGTCTTTGTACATAATAAACAGCGGGATTAAAGTCACCTGAATCGGGATCATGATGCCGATCGTAAAGAACAAAAGCAGCTTTGAATTCAGTTTGAAATTCATTTTGACGAGCGCAAAACCCGCTGTTGCGCTGAGGAAGACAATCAGTGCCAAACAGCTGAAGGTCACGATAGCGGTATTTTTGATATACAGCAGCAGGCTGCTTTCACTGAACACGTCGGCGTAGTTGGCGAAAGACCATACGGTGGGCAGCGAAAACGGCTTGGTCGTCAACTCGATGCTCGACTTGAAGCTGGACAACAGCAGCCAGATCACTGGATAAATTTGCACGATCAAAATCGCGATAACGATAAAATACAGCAGGAAGGATAAGGCCGTTTTTTTGGATCGCATATTATGCGCCTCCTTTCCTGGAATTAAAGATACTCCGGATGATCAGGACGGCAAGCAGGCTTTCGAGAACGATAAAGACAGCGATCGCGCTCCCGTAACCGTATTGGATCGTGGAGAATGCTTTTTTGTACATATAGGTCGTGACCAGCTCGGTCGACGAACCCGGCACGCCGATGATATAAGGGATATCGAAGCCGCGCAGCGCGCCGGTGGTGCACATGATCAGCGCCAGACTCAGCACGTGCTTGATGCTCGGTAGCTTGATATAACGGATTAACTGCCACCCGTTAACGCCGTCGATGGTGGCGGCCTCCTCGATTTCTTTCGGGATGGCGATCAGCGCCGCGTAAAAGATCACCATGTACATCCCGGTAAAACGCCAGCCTTCGGGAATAGAGACGGCGATCAATGCGGTGTGCGGGTCGGATAACCAGGCGTTTTGCAGATGACCAAGCCCGATCCACTCCAGAAACATGTTGAGCAGGCCTAGCGGCTGCAAGGAATAGAAGTTGCGGAACATCTGGGCGATGGCGACGGTGACCACGACAGCCGGCAAGTAATATAACGTTCTGAAAACGCCGGCCCCTTTTTTGACGTACGAGAGCAACAGCGCGAAAAACAAACCGATGAACACTTGCATCAACACGACGATGACAACGTAGATCAGATTGTTTTGCACGGAGTTCCAGAAGTAAGGGTCTTGAAACATTTTGATATAATTGCCCAGCCCGATGTATTTGGCGTCCTTAATGCCGTTCCAATCTTGAAAGCCGTAGTTCAGCGACTGGATGATAGGAACAAACACAGTCCCCAAATAAAAGAGCAGGGCGGGAGTGACAAAGACCAACCATGCCTTCTTATCTTTGAGTACATTCATGTGGAATCTCTCCATTGATTCAGATTGACAAACTTAGGAGGAAAAGTCCCCGCCCGGACCATAGGCGGACCGGGCAGGGGGACAATTTGTATCAGCGCGGACTGATTTAGTTGCCCGCGTTTTGGGCGATAGTGTCGTCGACTTGTTTGGCGAACTCTTCCGGAGTCATGCCCCCCATGGCCAATTTCATGATCAAATCGCTCATGACGGAGTTCGTATTGGCATCCAGCAACGTATCCCAAGGCTTGGCAAATTCCGAACCGTAGTTGTCCATATCCTGTTTGATCCGCAGGAACAGCTCGGAGAATTGGGACTCGTCTTCAATCGTGAATTTCAGCGGGGACATCTGCTGTTTAGCCACGTAGACGTCGCTGTAATTGTTCAGGACGAAGCTGAGGAAGTCCTTGGCGGTTCCTTCAAATTTGTCGGCGGTCGCCGCCAGGCCGATCCCGCTGTTGCCGAAAAATTCGTTATCCGGCGTTTTGGCTCCTGTCATCGTCGGCAGGTAGAAGTAGTCGACGTTCCCCTTCATGTTATCCGGCAGATTTTCGTCCACGAAGGACGGAATTTCCCAGGTGCCCATGCGGTACATGGCAGCTTCGCCGTTAAGGAACATGTTGAGTGCAGTCGTGTAATCCGTCGTGGCGAACCCTTGCTGGAAGTATTGGCCGATTTCGGAGACGAAGTTCGCTGCTTGCATACCGGTTTCGTCGGCCATTTTAGCCTCGCCCTGGCTCAGATTGCGGGCAAATTCGTTCCCGGTGGCGCGGAACGGAATCATCGCCGCATAGCGCAGCACGGGCCAGACATCCACGCCGTCAACGGCGATCGGAGTGATGCCCTTCTCTTTAAGTGACTTGCTGACGGCAAGCATATCGTCAATCGTTTTCGGAACAGATAGATTATTGTCCGCGAAGATTTGCTTATTATACCAAGTCATCTCCAAATGATATTCCAAAGGGAGAAGATACAGGCTGCCATCGGGCAGCTCCTGGTATTTCAGCGCAGGTTCATAGAACTGATCATACAGGCCCTGCTCGTCCAGGAATTGCTTCATATCAACCAGCATGCCGGCTTCCGCCAGTTCCTGAGCGTAGGGATCGGCGTCCGTATCGATAAATTCCGGAACCTCGCCGGAAGCGACGAGCGTTCTCAGCTTGGTCAAATACGAAGGTCTGTCGGCCGTCACCTGGATATCCAGCTTGAATCCGGGATGTTCCTCGGCATAACGGTCCGCCAGCTCCCGAACGGTTTGCACGATCGCCCCGTTCTCTGGCCGGGCTGTCAGCCAGGTAATCGTTTTACCCGTGCTGACTGCGGATGAATTCCCCTGATCCTTGGCGTCGTTTCCGGTGTTCTTGTTCGCTGAGCCTCCGCAGCCTGCGAGAGCGGTTGCAAGCAAAGCGGAAATAACGATAAGAGAGAAGAGCTTAAACTTTCGGTTGTTTTTTGCCATTTCATAACCCCCATTATGGATTTATCTTTAAAAATCTCATGGAGAGACTTTTAAATTCGCAGTAGATTAACGCATTTCCGCCGTCTTGATCTTGATGTCTTGAACTTTAACGGTACCTTCATTGGCATAAAAACCAAGGTAGCCGGTTTGGAAGTTATAGATCCGCGTGGTCATCGCGACCATATCGTTAACGTAAAGGCATAAAATATCGTCCTCTAAAATCAGCTTGACGTGGATTTGTTCATGCTCCGCAAAGCGGAACGGACGCTCCAATTCGATCATTTGCGGTCTGTCGCCGGCGATTTGCCATTGGAAGAAGCCGGGCTCGGTTCTGGGCCACATATCGAAAGCAATCCGGTTGTGGAACGGATCAAATTTGATGAAATAGCCGGTGTCGAGCGCCTTGTCAGTGCGCAGCGCGATGCCGAAATCCTTGACCTCACTCCAGTCCGTAAACGCGGCTTCGATCAGAACCTGGGCAGGAAGATCATTCAAGACCCGGTAAGCCAGTCCATCGGGAGAAGCCAGTTCGAAGCGGCGGCCGTCCTGGCGGCAGTTGCTTTCCGCTTGAGGAAGGAGGTCGGTCTCGGTATTAAAATGCTCATAGATGGCTTGGGGCATCCTGACGAGCAGATCGCCGCCATCATTTTGGTAAATTTCATGCACGACCAGGGTTCCGGCCCATTCCCAATCGTTGTAATCGTTCGCCCCTTTCTTGGAAGGGACCCAGCCGAACGCGTACCTTTGCCGCCCGTCCGAGGCGGTCTTCGCCGCGTAAAATCCTCTGCCGTCAAAGGTGTCCGGGATCGGGGAAGTGTACTGACCCTCGCTGCTCTTGCTCTTCTTATAATGCGTGACGAACTTCTCGCTGAACGTCGAGTAGACCAGGTAATGCCAGTCTCCCATTTGAAAATAATCCGGACATTCCATCGTGATATACTTGTCCGGATCGTAGAACGGTTCGCGATAACTCCAGTTCACGAGATCATCCGAAGCGAGGAGGGCGATGCAACCGCCTTTTTTCTCGGAGGAGTTCATTAACCTGGAGGTCACGAGCATCCAGTACTCTTGCCGTTCGTCGTTGAAAAACACGAACGGATCGCGCCAATCGAACTGCTCGTAGATCACCCCGTCGCCATACAGCTTGAAATCGGCATCCTTCGTCCAATGAATTCCGTCGGTGCCGGTGGCCTTCAATACAACCTGCAAGGGCTTGCCGTCTACGCTGAACTCGGCGTTGGGATTGTGCCCGGTATAAAAAAGGTGGTACAAGCCGTCTTGGTCCTTGATCACGGAACCGGTATAAGCGTTGCGGTCCGGCTCGGTTTCGCCGCCGTTTGGCAGCGCGACCCCGTAATTTTCAAAATCCAGGCCGTTTTTGGTGGTGATCAGGTTCCACGTCGTATGATTTCCGTAATCGCCGCCTGCTCTTTGATCATGAAGATAGTAGAGCTTATACTCTCCACGGTCATAGAACGGAATGACGTCTCCAACCCATCCGTCTTTCGGTTTGTAAAATACTTTTTTCATCTTGTCATCTCCATTTAGTAAAACGTTTTACAAACACATAATAGCATAATTTATTTTATTGTCAACGGTTACATTTCAAGTATCAATGAGTTACATTGTTAGAATTCATTATATACAAAAGTTATTATGGTAAAACGTTTTTCAACATAGTAAAATAATGTGGAAGCACTTTCAGTTAAAGCGTATGCTTCCGAAGCGAGTTTTGCCGAAGAACATTCAGGAAGTAACGCTCAGAAAACTTTGAGGAGGAATTAATTTATGCGAATCGGTGCGATTGAAGCGGGAGGCACGAAATTTATATGCGGGGTCGGAAATGAACAGGGGGAAATTCTCGAACGGATCAGCTTTCCGACGGAAGCGCCGGAGACCACGTTGGAGCAAGCGGTTGCGTTTTTTCGGGACAAGGGCGTTGAGGCGATCGGTATCGGGTCCTTTGGCCCGATCGATCTGGATCGTTCCAGTCCCGCCTACGGGCGGGTGACCACGACGCCGAAGCCGGGATGGGCAGGGTTTGACTTCGTCGGGTATATGAAGCGCTTCTTTCCGGTGCCGGTCGGTTTCGATACCGACGTGAACGCGGCGGTTTTCGGCGAGGCGAAGTGGGGCGCGGCCCAGGGACTGGATAGCTGCGTTTACTATACGATCGGGACGGGCGTCGGCGTTGGGGTGTATGCGGAAGGTAAATTGGTGCACGGTCTGGTCCATCCGGAAGGGGGGCATGTCTTGACTCGTCGGCACCCGGAGGACCCTTTCAAAGGGGTTTGTCCTTTTCATGGGGACTGCCTGGAGGGGATGGCCAGCGGACCCGCAATCGAAAAGCGCTGGGGAGTAAAAGGAAGCGAATTGCCGGATGATCATCAAGCATGGGAGATGGAAGCTTTCTATCTGGCGCAGGCCCTTTCGGGAGTCATCCTGCTGCTGTCGCCGAAAAAAGTGATTCTCGGCGGCGGGGTCATGCATCAGAAGCAGTTGTTCCCGTTAGTCCGCAAGCTAGTGGCCCGGAACTTAAACGGCTATGTGGTGGCTCCGGACATTCTTGACGAAATGGACAATTACATCGTGCCCCCGGGCCTGGGCGATAACGCCGGATTATGCGGTGCCCTTGCGCTCGGAATCGAGGCTGCTAAATAGCGTTTCTAACACCGTTGTTTTTTCTTCATGCCGAGTTTCTATCTTGACTGCGAAAGGGGAGGGATATGATGTATCACGTGCTGGTAGCGGACGATGAGCCGCGCCACCGCCGCGGCATCGCGGAGATGATCAAGACCTATCGGCCGGATTATCGGTTGTTTATGGCCAGGGACGGAGGGGAAGCCTTGCGCATTGCCCTGGATAACCGGATTGATATTCTTTTTACGGATATTCGCATGCCCCATATGGACGGCCTTGCGTTGATCGAGCAATTACGAGCGCGCGGCGAATCGATGAAAATCGTCATCCTCAGCGTGTACGGGCACTTCGATTACGCCAGGCAGGCGCTTAAGCTCGGCGCGTTCGATTACTTGCTCAAACCGCTGGAATCCAAAGATATCGCGGACATGCTGGACAAGCTGGACGCTGCGATCGAAAAAGAACAGCTAAGCGTTCAAGACCGGGTGCAACTCAAGGAGAAGCTCAGTTCGGCCATCCCCGTCTATGAGCAGCATCTGTTTAGCCTTTGGCTGCGTTCGGCCGCGAATGAAGACCAGCTTCGGGAAATCGAACGGCGGGTGCCGCAGGGACAGGCCGGATTCGTCCTCGTTGCCAAGTTTTCCAGACCCGAGATCGATGAGAAGTATCGGGGCGAGGAATTCGCGGAAGTGAAGACCAGCCTCAAGGGTTGGATGAGCCAAGTGACCGAACCGATCGGTCCGGCTCTATCCTTTTACCTTGACGGTGACGAGCCTATGCTTGTCTCCGTCATTGCACCCGCGCATTCCCTGGAATGGCTGATGAAGAGAGAGGCTGAGCAGTTAATCCGATTCATCGAACAGATTCGCCAGGAATTCGGGCTTACTCTATCCATCGGCGTGGGTGACGGCGTCGCTGATCTATATCGCGAAGCGCCCCGTTCCTTCAAGCAAGCTTTGCATGCGCTGGACTACGCGTTTTACTGCGGCGGCGGGAAACTGATCGTCAATTACGAAATCGCTTACAATCCGTCCAAGCCGTCGCTGGAGTTGATTCCCGCCGATACTGGAATCGCGGCCGCCGTGGCGAACCGGGACCGGGAAACTGCGCTGGAGGCCTTGAACTTGTTGATCCGGCAGCTGTTGGATGGCGACTACCCTTCTCCCGCTCACTTGAAGCACAGCATTCTGTACGTGCTGGTGAACCTGGTCAAAGCCAGCGAAGCGTCCATACGGAGCGAGGAAGCCGGCAATTTCATTTCCGAGATGGAATTTCAGATTCCCGCTTGCGCCACGCTTGAGGAAGTCAAGGAGAAAGCCGGCTATTATTTGCATCGGATCATCGATAGTATCGAGAGCCGGAAAAATAACAAAAACGAGCGGATCATTGCGATGTGCAAAGCATATCTCGCGGAGCATTACATGGAAGACCTGTCGCTGGAGCATGTCGCCAAACGGTTCTTTTTCAGCGCCGCCTACTTCAGCAGCTTTTTCAGGGCGCATACTTCGATGACATTTACCGAATATTTGCTGCGGCTCCGAATGGATAAAGCCAAGGAAATGCTGAAGGACGGGACCCGAAAAATTTCCGAGGTTGCCCTAAGCGTGGGCTTCAGGGATGCGGGGTATTTTACCCGGATCTTCAAGCGGGAAACCGGCCTGTCACCGGAGGAATTTCGTAAGAAGGACCTGTTGTAGGTGACGCCCATGAGACTGAAAAACAAGCTGGTTTTATCCTACATCGTTTTGATAACGCTTCCCCTCGCGACCTTAGGGGCAGGTGCTTTCTATGCCAGCAAAAATATCATGCTTAGGCTGGCCCGGGACAATGTGACGGAAATCGTGCACAAAAACAATCAAATTATCGACGAACGGTTGAAAATCATTCAGGACGACAGCCTTTCCCTGATGGTCGAATGCGACCTGTTCCAAATTTTTAGCGGCCCCGCGCCTGCCCAAAGCGAACTGCTCGCGACAAATAAGCGGGTTACGGAGATTTTGAACCGTTATTTCTCGCAATCCCGGGATTTGTATTCGGTGGAGCTTGTAACCCGCGCCTTCGTATACGGAAGCAAAGCGCGCAATACGTATCCGCCGGACCATTTTTACGAGTCCGGGCTATATCGGCAAGCCGCCGAACAGAAGGGGCGTTTGGCCTGGGTGCCGACGTATAATTACAGCTTGATGCATCAATTGCCGGATTTGGCCAGCGCCGATATCGAATACCGGTATTTATTTTCCGCCGTGCGGCAAATGAATCCTTCCTGCGTTCGGGGCGACACCATCGTGCGGGCTGGGGAAGGGGCGGAGAAGCCGATTCTGGTGATGAATTTCCGGGATCATGTCTATGCCGATATTTTCCGGAACAGCGTTCAAATCGAGGGTGCGGTTTTTTTGGTGACCGGCACGGACGGCACGATTATTTCCCATGCGAACGCGGAACTCGTCGGAGATCAACCAAGCTTGCCTTGGCTGGGCGAAGTGCAAAATCGCGGCAGCGGATCTTCTTACGTGACGGTGGACGGAAAACGAATGCTCGCTTGCTACGCGACATCCGCCATCACGGGATGGACGTCGGTTGTACTCATTCCCCCCGGCGCGTTAACCCAAGATATCGCGCAGACGATCACCTTCTTTATCCTGACTCTTGGCGCATCGCTGCTGCTGCTTTCACTGCTGTTCGCCTACCTGATTTCCATGCGGATTACCTCGCCGGTCCGCAAGCTGCTGCTCGCCATCAAACGGGTCGGCGGCGGCGACTTCAACGCCAAAATCAAGGTGGAGGGAAAGGACGAGCTGGGGCATGTGCTGATGAAGTTCAACAGCATGAACGAGAAAGTGAAGCAGCTGATCGACGAAAATTATGTGGCCAAACTCCGGGAGCGAGAAACGGAAATTCTGGCGCTGAACATCCAGCTTAACCCCCATTTTTTGTACAACACGCTGAATATCATCAATTGGATGGCCGTTTACGGCGAGAAGGAGCAGGTCAGCCGAATGTTGGTCAGCTTGTCCCGCATGCTGCATTATACGACGGACAACCGCAAGGATTCGATGCCGCTGTCCGAGGATATCGGGTGGCTGCAGGATTATATCGTCATCATGTCCAACCGGTTCGAGCATCGCTTTCGGGTTGATTTCAACATCGAGCCGGAACTGATGGAAGCCAGCGTACCGAAGCTGTTCCTGCAACCGCTGGTGGAGAATGCGATCATTCATGGCTTCCGGGATATGGAAAGCGGCGGCCTCATTACGATCTACGGACACAGGCTTGGGGACGATATCGAGTTCTGCGTGGAGGACAACGGCAGCGGGATCGAGCCGGAACGCTTGAAGGAGGCGCTGGCCGAGAACTCCTCCCACATCGGGATCCATAACGTCGACAAACGGATCAAGCTGCTTTACGGCGAACGATACGGCATCGACATTGAGTCCGTTCCGGAGCTCGGCACGCGGGTCAAGCTGGTGATCCCTTATGGAAAGCCTTAAAGAGGATGGTCAAAAAGTCGTCTTCCCATGATGAAGCAGTTTCAGGGAGCGGAATCGACGTCGAATCTTGAATTGAGCGAAAAATCGTACAGGAAACGAAAAAACGTCCCATAGGCTTTCACGGGCGGCGCTTTTACAATGAGAGCAAGCGGCTGCAGCGCTTACACTGAAAATCGGGGGGAGCATTCCATGACAAACAGAACGGGAAAACGGAAGGTAACGTTTATTCTCCTAATGAGCCTGGCGTTATTTGTAACCGCTTGCGGAACGGGAGGCGGAAGCTCGCAATCGAACGCTGGCCAGAACGGCGGAGATAACGCGGGGGCGAATCGCGAAGAAAAGGTAACGTTAAAATTTACTTTCTGGGGCAGCCCGGAGGAAAAGAAAGCGGTCGAATCGGCCATCCAAGCCTTTGAGCAGAAGAACCCGAACATCACCATCAACCCCATGCACATTCCGGGCACGGATTTTCTGCAGAAGCTCAATGCCATGATCGCCGGCAACGAGGCGCCGGACATCAGCTATTCGGCCGCCTGGAAATTGAAAATGGGCGAGGAAGGGCTGATCCACAACTTCTTCGATTTAATGAAAGAGGATCCGAGCATCAAGAAAGAGGATTACCTGGAGTATGCCTGGTGGAACTGGGACAAGGACCAAAGCGCCGGACCGTATCAGGCGTCCGTCGTCCCTTCCCTGATGTACAACGCGGATATGTTCAAGGAAGCGGGAGTGGAGCTGCCGCCTACCAAGGCGGAAGAGGCGTGGACCTGGGAGGAGTTCGTGGACGCAGCCAAACAGCTGACGCTCGACCGGAACGGCAATCATCCGGACGATCCGGGCTTCGATCCGAAGAACATCAAGCAATACGGCGTTAAATTTAGCCTCGGCTGGTCGTCTTATATGCCGATGGTTCTCTCCAATGGCGGGGATTACTTGACGGAGAACGGCCAGGAATTCGGGTTGTCCAAACCGGAAGCGACCGAAGCGCTGCAAAGAATAGCCGATTTGATTAACGTGCACCACGTCGCGCCATCGCCGGTTCAGGCCAGCAGCATTCCCGCTCCGGCGACCGCCTTGCAGTCCAAAAAAGTGGCGATGATCATCGACGGCAGCTGGAATCACCTCGATTTGAGCAAAACCAACATCAACTGGGGCGTTGGCGTGCTGCCGGTTATCAAGGACTACAAAACGTTCTTCCTTGGCGGTTCCCTGATTATTTTCAAAAGCTCGAAGCACCCGAAGGAAGCTTGGGAATTCTCCAAATTCCTCACCGATCCGCAAAACGTGCTCGATTTGCACCAAGGTTTGTGGATGCCGCAGCTCAATAAATGGTACGAGGATCCGGAATTGATCGATGAGTGGGCGAATGAGGAGTTGCCTGGAAGACCGGCCGGCTTCCAGGATGCCGTGATGCGCTCCACCTATGAACATGCTGAGCCGTCACCGGAAAACAACGTCAAAAACTTCGTCGAAATTGATGCTGCGGTCGCCGCGGCTCTGGATCAGGTGTGGCTCGGCGAGAAAACGGCCGAGCAGGCCATGAAAGTAGTGGAGACGATAGTGAAGCCGCTGGTGCAGGGCACTTATTTGAAATAACGAAGCGCTGTGCGGAGCAGTCGCCGCCGCATACCCATTGCCAGCGGCGGCCTTCGCCAGGGCGTTTCGACGGAGGGGGACTTGCTTGTGGACACCATCTCTGCCCGGAGCGGGAATCGGTTGCGGAACAAGCGCCATACCAATCGAAGAGATCTTTACGGCTGGCTGTTTGCCATGCCGGCGATTCTGGGCTTGCTGATCTTTACGCTCGGCCCGATGATATACAGCCTGTACATGAGCTTTACCGATTACACCGGATCGAATTCGCCGACCTTTACCGGTCTCGACAATTACAGACGGATGTTCAGTGGCGAGGATCCGTATTTTTACAAGTCGCTGGCCGTTACGTTTTACTTCGTTATCCTTAGCGTGCCGACCGGCATCATTTACTCCTTTCTGCTGGCGATTCTCCTGAATCAGAACGTCAAAGGAAAGTCGATCTTCCGTACGATTTTTTATCTGCCTTCGATCGTGCCGATCATCGCCATTTCATTTATTTGGCTGTGGCTGCTCAATCCCGATCTCGGCCTGGCCAACGAGCTGCTGCGCTCGCTGGGCCTGCCGGGCAGCCAATGGATTTTCGGCGAGAAATCGGTCGTTCCTTCTCTGGCATTAATGAATTTGTGGACGACGGGCGGAACGATGATTATTTTCCTGGCGGGCTTACAGGATATTCCCCGGTCGCTGTACGAAGCGATTGAAATGGACGGCGGGTCGAGGCTGGCCAAACTGCGGCATATTACGATTCCGATGATGACGCCGACGATCTTCTTCAACCTAATTATGGGCATCATCAACGGCTTTCAGGTGTTCTCGCAGGCTTATGTCATGACGAACGGCGGCCCCAATAACGCCAGCTTGTTTTATGTGTTCTATTTGTACAGGGAAGCCTTCCAGTTCTCGCGGATGGGGAGCGCCAGCGCGATTGCCTGGGTGCTGTTCGTGATTATTATGGTGTTGACGTATGTCGTGTTCAGGACATCGAATAAATGGGTTTATTATGAGGGGGATGGCGCGCGATGAGAGCCAAGGCTTGGTTTGAAAAAGGGCTGATCTATCTGGTGCTGGCGGCCGGTGGGATCTTCAGCCTGCTGCCGCTGGTATGGCTCATACGCAGTTCCTTGATGAATATGGGCCAAATTTTCGAGCTGCCGCCCGTGTGGATTCCCAACCCCGTTCAATTTTCCAATTACAGCGAGGCGCTGACCATCCTGCCTTTTGGCCGGTATTTCGTGAACACGGTGATCATCGTCGTCTTTTCGGTGCTGGGGGTTATTGTGACCAGCTCGATCAGCGCTTACAGCTTTGCTCGAATGAGATGGCGGGGCCGGGAACTTGTATTCGGCCTGCTGCTGTCCAGCATGATGCTGCCGTACGCGGTTACGCTGATCCCGACGTTTATCGGTTGGAGCAAAGTGGGATTAACCAATTCCTTCATCCCGCTGATCGCTCCGGCTTGGTTTGGCGGCGGCGCGTTCAACATCTTTCTGCTGCGCCAGTTCTATCTCAGCATCCCCCGGGATCTGGATGAAGCGGCATACGTGGACGGAGCCGGTCATTTGCGGATATTCCGTTCGATCATCCTGCCGCTCACCAAACCCGCGCTGATCGTCGTCGGTTTGTTTTCCTTTTTGGCCGCGTGGAACGATTTTCTCGGTCCGCTCGTTTATTTGAGCGACGAAACCAAATATACGCTGGCTCTCGGGCTGCAGCAATTCAAAGGCATGTATTCGGCCGAATGGCATCTGATGATGGCGGCGGCCACCGTGGTGCTGCTTCCGGCGATTATCGTCTTTTTCATCGGGCAGCGTTATTTCATCGAAGGGATCACGTTAACGGGGATTAAGGCTTGATTTGGAATGCGAGGGAGGAGAAGAGGAAGTATGAACGAGTTATATTTGCGTAAAGAAGGAACATCCCGCCGGCAATCGAGCTGGGATCAAACGGGCGGTAACCGGGACTTTTTCGTGATTGGGGCCGGGCAAACCGCGGCGATTGCGGAAATCGCCGGTTCGGGCGTGATTCAGCATATTTGGATGACCATCGCGGCGAAGAACAAATACGCGTTCCGCAAAGTATTGATCCGGATGTTTTGGGATGACGAACAGGAACCAAGCGTGGACTCGCCGGTCGGCGACTTCTTCGGCGTCGGGCACGGCGTGGCCAGCCACTATGTGTCCGCGCCGCTTAATATGATCACGACCCAGGGCGTGATTGAAGACAAAGCAGCGATGAACTGCTTTTTTGAAATGCCGTTCCGCAAGGGAGCCCGGATCGAAATCGTCAATGAGTGCGAGGACGAAATGGTCTTGTACTTTTACGTGGATTATGTGGAAAAAGCAGTGCCGGACGACAGCTTCTACTTCCATGCATCCTGGCGCAGGGAGAATCCGACACAGGGATTGGTGGACCTGTCCGCACTGAAAGCGGAGCACGATCAGCAGGACAAGGCTAATTACTCCGACCAGAAAGTATATGAGCTGAAAAATCTGACCGGAGACGACAATTACGTCCTGCTTGATGCGGTTGGGGAGGGCCACTACGTGGGCTGCAACCTGAGCATCGACCATCTGAACCCGATGCCGGGCTTCAGCTGGCCGGGGGAAGGGGACGACATGT
>NZ_HG005143.1:36265-237336 GCF_000455265.1 Paenibacillus antibioticophila | reverse complement strand
GCCGGGGGAAGGGGACGACATGTTCTTCATCGACGGCGAACCGTGGCCGCCTCGCTTGCACGGGACAGGGACGGAGGATTATTTCTGCGCCGCCTGGGGCTATCCCGCCGGAAAATATGATGCTCCGTACCATGGCTTGTCGCTGTATGCGCCGATCCGGGAAAACGGCGATGCGTGGAAAGAGAGCAACACGATTTCGTTTAACGACTATTCCGGCAAAATGACGCAATACCGCTTCCATATTGTCGACCCGATCATTTTCCGCAAGTCGCTGCGTTTCAGCATCGAGCACGGGCATGGGAACGCCCAATCGAACGACTACTCGTCGGTCGCTTACTGGTATCAGCGCGAGCCGCACAAGGCGTTCCCGCAGATGCTCCCTGTCTCCCAGCGCTTGCCGATACCGGAGAAGGACAGCGCAAGATGGTTCTACCGGACGTTCTAGCGGAACGGCGGGGGCTAATAACGTCTGCTGCAAGCGTTAGAAGTCCGCGCACGGATAAAAACAGAGGCACGCTCGGGAAATTCCGGCTTGCCTCTGTTTTTTGGGTTGCGCGCCCGACGCCGCAAAGAAAGGGTTTACCTTCCGCCCCCCCCCTTGCCTCGCCTCTATTCGCTGGGAGAGTAGAAAGTAACGATAAAGGATTTGTGCTCTCCGGGCAGCAGCGTTTCTTGAAAGATGACGGTGTTACAGCCGTTGTAATAACCGTTGTCCACGCGGCCGCCGGGGGGGTTGCCGTTTACGAATGTACGGGCGCTGGCCGCTTGTTCGCAAGGAAGCTCCACCAGCACGGTCACCGCTTTGGCGCCGAAATTGGCCGCAACCGCTTCGGCAACGTGCCCTTCTTGGCGGAAAGAAAGGTTGAACACGCCGCTGCCAAGCCGGACATCTTCCCAGGCGAAGGAACCGGCGGCGCGCAATGGGCGGAAGGACAGCCGGCGTGCGGGAGCATCATAGGCGATTCCCAGGATCCGCGCGGCAAACAGGCCGGCAAAAACCCCTGTCGCCCAGCCGCATTTGCCGCAATTGTGGTGCCGGACTACATCGCCGTACCGCGCGGCGTTAAGGTAAGGCCACCACCAAAGCGAGCCGTCGGCGTCGGTCAGCTTGCGGATTTCCGTCAAATAGCCATCCATTCCGGACATGGAAGCGAAATCCGTCAGCATGCCCATTCCGCTCATATAACCGGGGAATGTGCAGGCGGCATGGTCCCCCCATTGAATGCCTCTGGATTCCTGATTATAGGTCGGATTCGCGGGGCTAAGCGAGAATTGCATATAGTGCCGGTAAGCCGGGTCGTCATAAGCGGCGTATCCGTACAACGGCATGAGAATCGTATCGGATTCCTCTCCATCATGGTGGAACAAATCGACCGCGCCGTCTTTCGTCAGGCGGCCGATGAACTGCATGCCGAAATCATCGTATGTCCCCTTGTACTTGCTTGCATCGTCTTTGAGCGCATCGCCTCCGGCGCTTGTTCCTTCCGTATACTGAAGGCCAAACGGCCCCTCCACTGTATTGTGCCGCTGCAAATCCTCCTTAATCCTTGCGGCGATGGTCCGATAACGTTCGGCGGTTTCTGTATCCCCGAACACCTCGCGGACGATGCGGGCGTAATGGTGAAAAGCGGCCCAGGCCACGACGTTGGAGCCCGTGTGGTAATCGCCGAGCGAATACGCGTCGGACAGCCAATCCGAGGGGAAGAGCCATGGGCCGTCAGGCCTGCGCGTCCGCAGCGTGTCCTCGAGCAGCTTGCGGATGCTTAGATCGATATCCGGCCGCTCAAGAAAAAACCGCTTATCCCCTGTGCTTCGGTAGTACAATCCGGCCATCACGACGGAAGACAGGGAGTTGCTGAGCGAATGGGAAATCCCACCCGGGTAGCGATTGCCGGCTGGCCGCACCCCGTGCTCCAGAAACCATAACATGCCTTGCTTGAACAGCTCCGGTTCGGCTGTGTGGAAGGGGAGAAGGGAATAGTACATGTCTTTATTCCAGGTGAACTCCGTCGTCGGATACGTCCCCCAGTTCGACCCGACGACAGCGCCTTGGCGATCCATGGCGATGGAACCTAGGGACTGCAGCATCGCCCGTTCATAGAATTCCGCCGCGAACGGATCATTTTTCATTTCAAGCCTCCCGAGCAGGCTGCGGTAATAAGCCCATGTTTCGTTAAGCCAATAGAGCGTGCCCTTTTCATTGACGAGCCGAGGCGTCTCATCCCCAGGCGGGCAGATGACTACCGGTATCCAGGCGTCTTGCCCCGGAGCCAGGCGGAAGGAAACCGCTCCGCTTGCTGCATACCAATCTTCTCTTTCCACGGGATAAATGCAGACGTCGGGTCCGGAGAATAATCGATCCGCCTCGGTATCCGGGCGCGGAAGCCTCGCCTTGCCATGGATCTCTTGCCCGGACCGGTTCTCGAGATGCAGACCGTATACCGTTCCCCGCAGGCGCACCGCACCATCGGCGGAGACCGGAGCGTAGATGAGCAACGTTGCCTGAACGTCCCCAAACTGGAACTCGGTCATAGGGAATAAATTATCCAGCAGGGAGGTAGTGTAGGGATGATCGTCCTGACCCATGTCAATACTCTGCTCGCCAAGCTTCAACCCAAAAGCGTACGGCCCCGTTTTGCGGAAGTCTTTGCACATCCAGACGCCGGGAATGTTGTCGCTGGCATATTGGCCGTTATAAACGGTAACATATTTGATCGATCCATTCATGTTCACGTTGACGAGTGTTTTGTTATTGGAGATGTCGAAGGTCAGTTCAGGGTCGGGCAGCTTGCGCCCGAAGAAACTCGCCTCGTCGTTAGCAGCATACCGTCCGTTCTCGTAGACGACGCCAAAGAAACGGCTTTTAGGCAACGCCAATGCCTCGCGGATGGTTTTGAAGGATAACGTCATTCAGTCATTCTCCTTTGCTGGTTAATTAAGCAGCCTGCGGCGCTTTCCTTCATTATTCGGGAGGCGGAGCGCCGAAAGATATAGGAGAGTTTTTGGAAAATGGGATTTTGTATAGCGCTTTCATAAATGGCGTTTTCTAGTTCCTATAAAAAGAAGGGGGAATCCCGTCCACCGTTTTGAACGCCCGGCTAAAGGCGTGGATGTTCGGATAACCCATTTTCTCGGCGATGGCGTCAATGGAATCATCCGTAAACTGGATCAAGTGCTTTGCGCGTTGAATCCGGATGAATTGGTGATATTGCGTGTGAGTATTCTGTTCATCGATGAGTCCATGATTCGGGATTATCAAGCGCTCTCCCGCACGTGGTTTGTGAAAGGAGAACAGAAGATCGTTCCTACCTGCTTCTGCATGGCTTTGCTTCTCTAGAGCATCGAGGTGGGTTTGGCCTTCCTGTAGATCGGGAGAAGAGCTTCAAGGAAATGCTGGATACTTTTCTCGCAGGAATACATGTCCGATTTCTCAATGATAAAATCATGGGCTTATAAACTCATTAGAAGTGAGGGTGTCCCAAAAGAAAACTTTGGAACACCCACAGCAACAAAATAGGTGAATTGATCCCAGTGCCGATCTGGACAGTATAGCCTGGCTTTAGTTGACCGTTTGGCATGTGGTCTTCTTTTATTCGCATAAAGGCAGCGTCATGATCCGTTTTGCTGTAGTTGTTTCTCTTCCCTAAAATCACTGGTCGGATATTTTAAACTCCCTAACGGACATTCTAGCCTCTTAGCGGACTTGTTCTCATGATTCGAAGGGTTAACGGACATTTCGGGCGCTTAGGACGCTCAAACGACTCTGGTTCACTCGATTCTACTCTCTAAGCAGCCAAAATGTCCGTTACAATTCTGGCTCATCCAAAGGCAGACCGTAAGGAGACATAATGTCCGTAAGACCAGCTACTTACTAAATAAAAATATTCAGAACATCACGCTCGGCTGTAACGTAATCTCAAACGCCCGGCCCCATTTGAAATTCGGATCATTCAGTTCTAAGTCTGCACCCGTATAGGCGGCCAGGGTCCAGGTTGAGCCCTGAATTTGCTTCACGTTAGCCGCTGCCGAGGTACTGTCGATCCCGACGAAGGCCTTCCTGCTCGCCAGAGCCGTAGTATGAGCTTGCATCTGCTCTCGCAGCATCGTAAGCAAATGACTGTAATCCTCCGGTGAATTAAAGAGCAGCATATGCTGGTCCGTAAAATTCTGAGGCACGTTGCTGTACCGGGCATGGCTTCTGGAATACGCTCTGATCTCGGCGATCGTCACCGCCTTATAATTGTAATCCTTCAAGAAGCGCTTGAACAATAAGGAGCCGTGGGCCTGAAGTGCCTTCTCCAAAGCAAATTCCTCAGTCTCCGAAATGAGGAAGGCATATCTCGCTTGAGCCATGCCCAAGGCGATACCAATCTTGTTACCCGCGGTGTTCCAGCCGCTATAGCCCAGAAGCCGCCCGGTCACAGGTTGCTCCAGCAGAGCATCAGTCACGGCGGCATTCGCCGCCCCTTGTCCCACAAAATCAATGGCAAGCGTGGCCTGCGAGTTATCGCCGTTGGTTTGTATTCGGTGAACAGCGTTGCTTGCTTCATCAGCGCCCGTAATGGCGATAATCTCGATGTCCGGTGCTTCGGTCACGTGCCTGCCACCGACCATATCGATGTGGCGAAGCAGGTTATCATGTACACTCATGTATTCATATGGGTTGATGATTGTGGAGCCGTCCGGACCGTAATATTGAACCGAGAATCGTTGCTTTCTTCCATTTCGATACAATTGATTCGCCATTCGGGCGACGAGAGAGTGGCCTAATCCATCCGCATCCGGCAGAATGACAGCCCGGTCCGGATTTTGTCCGTCCCGTCCATCCAGCGCATGATCAATAAATTGTTCCACGAAGCGGATTTCGTTGATTTGTACCCCCTGCGTGTTGGCATCGTCCACACCAATAGCGAGAAAATCGATAAACCCTGGACGGGTTAACTGATCGAGAATGTAATGATTGGTTTTGAACTTATGCCGCCGGGTGTTGTAATACGCCTCTTTATCAAAATGGGTTGTGCTTCCGTAAGGCTCACCCGTGTCTGAAATGTTGTAGTCTGACAGAATATCGTCAAAGCGGGTGCATGAGCGGCGCGGCAGCCCCATCAACTCACGGGATTCCACATATGCGTCATAAGTCAACCCTTCCACATAAGTCGTGGTAGCCAGTCTCAGGATGGTATCGAGAACATACACAGGCTTGCTTGGGTATCGCTGCTTAATCCGTCGAATCACATCGAGCAGACGGGTTACCGATCGATCATAGTCTGGATAAACACCGCTATCGCATTCACGCAGGCGTCTACTGCCGATGAGGCCCCCGTAAGCCAGCATATCCGTAGAGATAATAAATCCATCCACCGATGCCGCACGGTCTAGAATGAACTGCCGAAGGTTTGCCGTGCTCCCATAGATCGGTTTGCGGGTGCCAAGAATTTCGGAGCCTGAGGTGATAGCCACGGTGTCCAGGCCATTTCGGAGGTCTGCGCTACTTGGGGTAATCAAGTTCAAACCGGCCGAGCAGCCTTGTCTGACAACATCATCCAAATTGACGGGACGATCATCCAGAGGGACATACAATACGTTTTTCATGTGCTGTTTCTCCTTTCAAGTTGGTTGGCCCTGATGAAGGCCTTCACTTATAAAGATGTTTTTACCCACTTAAAAACAACCTGCTCTCCAAATTTATTTCATCCCCGCTTAAAACAGCACTAATATCCCGATAACAAACGGCCCATATAGTGAAAGGTATAGACGTCTAGACCATTAAAGGGAGGAGGTTATTTGAACACTTGAACAGGCTAAGGGCAATGCCCAAATATGGTTTGCTGGCTCTGGTATTAACGGTGACATTGTTCCCGATCTATTGGATGCTCGTTATGGCGACGCAGCGGTCGGCGGATGTACTCACTGACGTCACGCTTTGGCCGAAATCCATCACTTTGGAGCACTTCATCAACATTTTTGCAGAGGATCATTACTTCATTCCATTTATCAATAGCTTTATAGTGACGGCGGTGTCCTTGCTCATTGTGCTGGCCTTTGGGCTATCGAGCGCCTATGTACTGGGGAGAAAAGCCTTTCGGGTCCCGTTCAAGCGAACGCTGCTCATTTGGATTTTGCTAGTCCGGGTGCTTCCACCTATCGCCTTCGCGCTCCCGCTTTACATACTCATGAATGATGCCGGATTGCTGAATACGAAGATTCCGGTCATCCTGGCGCATGTGCTGGTAAATCTACCCTTTGTCATCTGGTTTATGGTGACCTTCTTTTATACCGTGCCGGAGGAGATTGAAGAAAGTGCCAGGATTGACGGAGCTTCCGATTTTCTTGTGTTCTATAAGGTGGTATTGCCCCTGGTATTGCCGGGGATTGCCGCAGTGACCATTCTATCGTTTATGGATTCATGGAATGAGTATTTGTACAGCGTTATTTTCATTCAAAGTCCGGGTGACTTCACCATTCCGCTCAAGTTAGCCACCTTGAACAGTGAACAGGAACTGACGGAGTGGGGAAAAGTTGCGAGCGGTGGAATTGTATCCATGGTGCCGGTGATTTTGACAGCGGTATTTATGCAGAAGCATTTAATGAGCGGCCTTACGGCCGGTGCGATTAAAGAATAGGAGGATGAGAGAAATGAAGAAAAGTTTAGGAATCGTGCTTAGTGCCGTTATGGCGGTTGGTCTGCTCGCCGGATGTCAGTCTGGCGGATCGGACAAGCTGGTGATCGCAGCAAGGGGCGGTTCGCATGTCACGGCGATGGAAGCGGTGAAGGGAGCGTTTGAACAGGAGCATAACGTCACCGTTGAAATTGTTGGACTGGAAGCAGCGGACCTGAAGCAAAAGGTATCTCTGGACGCCAAAAACAAGAAGGGCGCTTACGACCTGATTATGGCTGATGATCCGTGGATGCCTGAATTCAGTGAAGCTGGTCTATTCGCCAATCTGTCTGAGCTGGATGTAGAGGCGGATGCCGATTTTGAGGAATCCTCACTGGCTCTTGGCAAACATCCTTACGACACCGGGGAACTGTATGCCCTGCCGTTTGCGGGCAATGTTCAATTGTTCTTCTATAACAAGGAACTGTTCGACAAGCACGGCTATAACGTGCCAGGAAGCTGGGAGGAAGTGCTGAATATGGCTGAGGAAGCCCATGCGGCAGATGGTGTCGCAGGTTACGTTATTCGCGGCCAACAGGGCAACCCGATCGTTTCCGATTTCCTGCCTATCTTCTGGGCTTACGGCGGACAAGTCTTTGACGAGAACTGGAAAGCGCAAGTGAATTCCGAGGCAGGGCGTGATGCGCTGAATACTTATATCCGTCTGCTGGCTGCGGGCGAGAATTACGAGACGACGGACATCGTCAGCTCCTTAGCGGAAGGACGCGGGGCGATGGCACTAGGCTGGCCTTCGTGGTTCATCTCTGGAGAGACGGCCCAAGCGGACTATGCGCCCATTCCATCCAAAGCAACCACTAGTGGAGAATCGATGTCCACCGGGATGATCGGGAACTGGATGATGGGTGTGGCAGCTAATTCCCAGAATCCAGAGCTTGCTGCCCAGTTCCTCACCTTTATTACCAGCGCGGAAAGTCAGAAGACTATGGTAGAGCATGGCGGTGTCCCTACTCGCAAGAGCGTTTATCTGGATAGTGAGCTTGCGGCCAAGTATAAGCATTTCCCGGTTCAGCTTGAAGCTCTGCAAAATTCGCAAGCCCGGCCCAGAACACCAAAATGGTCTTTGGCAGAAGAAGCGCTTGGAGCCGAATTGTCGGCGGCTATCGCTGGAACCAAATCGGTTGAGGATGCTTTAGCGGCAGCCAATCAAGCGATGGACCAGGTTATGCAATAAGGAGCGAAGATTTCGATGGATATAAAGGAGCGGTGTACCTTTGGCTAGTAAGCGGCGGTTTCAAGCAGCGATGCTGGCTCCCGTCATCGTGCTCTTGATCGGTTTGACCGTGTTTCCCTTCATCTATACGATGGCGAACAGCTTTACCGATTATTATTACCTGGCCGCGGAGTCCAAGCAGTTTGTTGGCTTAAGCAATTATATGAAGGTTTTGAACGATGACCTGTTCCAGCGGGCCGTCTGGAATACAGTGAAATTTATGCTCCTGGCCGTTTCGATTGAAACGGCTCTGGGGCTTGGCATTGCGCTGCTTGTGGAGAGCATGAAGCGAGGCCTGCGGCTGCTGCGAGTGACATTGCTATTGCCGTCCTTGCTGCCGCCGGTTACGGTGGCGCTGGTGTGGCAAATGATGCTCAGCAATCATAACGGAATCATTAACCACTTGCTGTCGATTTTCGGCATGGGTCCCTTTAATTTCCTGATGGATATTAGGCTGGCCTTTCATGCGATTTTGCTCATCGATATTTGGCAATGGACTCCGTTTGCGTTCTTGCTGCTATATGCTGCATTGCAAGCCATCCCCAGGTCGCAATATGAGGCGGCAAGGGTGGATGGAGCAGGCGGGTGGAAGGTATTCGCTCATATTACATTGCCCCACTTATGGCCGGGCTTGCTGCTTGTCGTACTGCTGCGAACGATTGATACCTTTCGGTTGTTCGACAAAGTCAACATTTTGACAGGCGGAGGGCCTGCCAACTCGACCACGACAGTTACGCAATATATTTACCGGCATGGGGTGTACAATTTGCAGTTTGGATATAGCGCTGCGGCTTCCATCATTATGGTGCTGCTCGTGCTGGCCTTCTCCATCGCTTATATCCTGCGTTCCATTCGGGGAAGCCAGTAACAAGGAGTACAAATATCCAAAGCTCTTGGAAGCTTTACAGAGAGAACTATTGGAACCCAAGGAAATTTGAAGGAATCGGGGACGAACCTATTGATTGGCTACCAACACATCAAACAAGAGATCGAGAAAATGATCGACAACCGGTTATGGAAAGTAGGGCAAAGACTGCCCTCTGAATACGAATTGGCGAAGTATTTCAATGTAAGTCGAGAAACGCTGCGCGCCGCCATCAAGCTGCTGGAGCAGGAGGGCAAGCTGTTGGTGAAGCATGGCATTGGGACCTTTGTCATTAAGCCCCTGCCCGTCATTCCAAGCCGTCTGGAGGTCCTTCAGAGCACGGGTACGATGATTAAGCTAGCCGGGCTGACCGAGGCGGATACAAAAGAAATGATCGGGGAGGTGGTGTGCAAAAAAGAATGGGCCGATGCTTTGAATATTGCGGAGGATTCCAGTGTAGTGAAGCTGGAGCGGGTTCGTTATGCCGATGGAGAGGCGGTCGCTTACTCCATTAACATTATGCCGAAGGAACTGGTGGAAGACGCCTTTGAGCGTATGGATTTTTCCGGATCCTTATTTGGATTTCTGGAGGAGAACTGCAAGATTCACATTGCCAGAGCCGATACGGAGTTGCTGGTACCTCTCAAGCAGGACAAGTATGTCAGACGGTTGCAGATGGATGAGGAAGTGGACACCCCCGTTATTTTAATGAAGCAATTGCACTATGACGAGCGGAACCGGGAAGTGTTGTATTCATTTGACTATTTGAGAAATGATATTTTCAATTTCTGGATTCGCAGGGAACGGAAATGACAACCTTTTAATCCGAAGGAGTGGTTATCATGAGCAAGCAGCTAATTTGGGGAAGGGCGGCATTAACGGCGGTCATGGGGGTAGCTCTCTTATGGTCTCCGATTTCGGCCGGCGTTATGGCGGAAGCCCCCCTTTCGATCAACTCCAACTCGTATAAGGCATTTCATGATACTTATGATGAACAAGATCCGGACCGCAAGTTTCTTCGAGCGCTGGATACCCGCTTCTACAATGTAGAACTTGATATCATGGTCGACTCTGGCCACAGTACTTACTCCGGTCCGCAATATCCCGACTATTTGCAAGGCCAGGTCAAGCTGTACGTCAAGCATGATGCTGCTGCACAGCCGAACACCCGAAATCTTTATCAATATTTCGAAGAGGTTGCAGCCCAGATTGAGCGTAATGGCGGAAGCGTACATGGCGATGGGCAGAGTATCGTCATCAATCTGGATATGAAGTCAGCTAACAATCCTGATTATGCGCAAATTGCCCGCTCGCTGCAAGCGATACTGGAGCATTATGACGCGCTGATGACCTCCGGGAATGTTGGGGATGCGGGCAGTTTTACCGAACGTGCTATCACCGTTTGCCTTTCCGGCTCTGAGGGTTTGAAGAGTGCTTATTTTGATTATATCTCCGGCACGACTGGTAAACTGCTGGCCTTCAAGGACGAGGTGTACAGTTTGACGGACGGGCGGCGGGGGAATCCTGCTGATTATTTTCCAAATGATGCGGATATCTATCATCGCTTCTACGCAATTCACTGGAAGCATATTGAGAGCGGCTTCGACCTGCTAACTCCAGGGAACTGGTCTCAGGATGAGGAGGAACGTCTGGAGGAGATGCTGCGGATGGCGACGGACAAAGGATATACACTCCGCTTCTACAGTCTGAATGGCAACGAGGGGGCTTGGCACTATAAGTTCCCGGGTGGCGATGGCGATGCCGCACAGCGCTGGACCCAGTTTGCTTATATGAATGATAAGCTGGGTACCCGTCACTTCGTATCTACAGATTCCTATGAAGCGATAACCAAAGTATTCGACCGCTTCCTTGTCCCTCTAAGAGATTATAATCATAGGGTTGAAAAGGCAGGAGGCACGCAAAGCGGCACTGATGTCTCCGTGTCCTTAACGAGCGACAATCGCGTGGTTGAGGTGCACAAGGCGGAGGGGCTGCTGAACAACAACCTGTGGTACTCTGTCGGCAGTATTCAGGATGATGGATATATCCAGTGGTTGACGAACAAGCGGATTGATCCAAACGGCATTAACAAGAACGGTATTCAGCCGCATAGTGATGTAACTGACATTAACGGCCAGACTATCGTGGTGCAAGTGAATCAAACGGATGGGACTGGCTCCGGCCTATGGGCTAATCTCGGACGACTCGAAGCGGACTCGACGATGACATGGATGACCAATGAGCGAATTGCTATAGGAGGTCAGCACACCGAAGGCTCCTGGCCACACGTGGCCATTGACGGTGATCGTATCGTGCTTGTTTATTTGAACGGAGGCAAGCTGCAATATCAAGCGGGAGTGATCCACTCGGGCAACTACCAAATCGAGTGGAATCAAGCCGGCTCGATCCATGATCAGAGTGCGGAAAGACCGGATGTTGCTTTCCAGAACGGTCAGCTTATCGTGGCGTATCAAAATAACGGACGGCTGAATTACACACTGGGTGCCTGGAATGGCAATGGCCCCATAACCTGGGGGACGACGGGAGATATGCAAGGGCAAAATGGCCATGACCCGACGGTTGCGTTCATAGGCAATGATAAGGTCATTGAGCTGCATACCAGTGAGAACACCGGCTTGATTTGGTACAACATTGGCGAAATTCGGGGAAATGCGATCGAATGGGTTCACAATTATATTTGGGATTCTGGAAGCTCCTCCAAGCCAAGCGTAGATTATCAAGCATCAAGCAACACATTGATCGATCTTCATAAGGCAGGAACGAATGATGCGCTGTGGTATAACAGCGGCAAAATTCATATGCCCTAACCTGAGACGGGTGCTATTCTAGCTGTAGAGATGCCTATGAAGGAGCCTGGCCTAATGTTGATTGCCCTGCAGGGATGAATGATGGGAGAGCATGTTTTTAATGAAGCGGCGTTAACACCGTTTTGTTAGGCATGTATTCAAAATTCACTTACAGGGTATGCAGACAGCCATGGTGACGACCACGACCACTATTCTGCGGATACCTGACGGTATCCGTTTTTTAATGGAGGAAAAAACCGCATCTCTTCACTTTTACGCTTAGTCTGCTATCCTTAAATGATGAACGGAGGAAATTACATTGGGCAGAGCAACATTGGAAAAAGAAATTTTGAGCTGCTTGCAGATCAACAAGATGATTATCGACAATTCTCTATTTGATAAGGAACAGCTTAAGCAAGCATTGGCGGAGTGTTGGTCAAGTGAACCTATTCCAAGGTAATAGGGTTAAGTTAACAGCATTAACGGAACAAGATGCGGAGATTTACGCAGACTGGAGCAACGACTCTGAGTATCTTCGCAACCTGGATACGGATTATGCTCGTCCACGTAGCGCTGAAGGGTATAAATCGGATATTCAAGCCACGATTTCGGATCTTACACAAATGGAATTTGGCATTAGGCAGATAGATAATCATAAGTTAATTGGCTTTGCTGCACTGAATGGAATCGAGTGGAACAACCGGGCGGCACATCTTGCAATAGGAATCGGTGAGAAAGAGTATCGCAGTAAGGGATACGGCACTGAAGCCATACGGCTCCTGTTACGGTATGCCTTTCACGAATTAAATCTGAATCGGGTGGGGCTGGACGTTAACGACAATAATACTGCTGCGATTCGCGCATACGAGAAATGTGGCTTCACAGTGGAAGGCCGAATGCGAGAAGGCATCCTAAGGGATGGAGTGAAGATCGATCGAATCTATATGGGATTATTATACCGAGAATGGATTGCCCTCTCCAAGAATGAATAAAGATAGCTGCTCGGTTCTGGGCGATTTTAATATCCGTCGCTAAAGGCTGGACGCAAACATGGCTATCAGTATCAGAAGTCGTCTACAGGCTCTCTGCCCATTCACAGAATAGCTGATAGTCCTGCTCCACCTGATCGGCATAGCCGAAGGCCCAGCGGGAGATGTGCTTCACGAATCCCTTAGGGCTGTTGCCCATCGCCTGATAGATGGCGAGCTCGCTATGGTAAGTCAGTATTCCCTGCTCCACATCCGCATCGGCCCGTTTATTCTGGATTATGAATTTTCCCATCAAATTGAATTAGCAACACAAGAAGAACTCGAGAAATTAGAAGTGTTTAATTATGAGTATTTGCCTGAAAAGATCATGGAAGTAAATAAAGTGTTACTACCAAAGGGTTATGGACTATTTTCATATCCCAATTCGGGCGATTATTTTGTACTTTTCATTGCAAAATTAGATGATATTAAAAAACTATTGCAAGAAGAATTGTTGTTCGATGATAGAATCCCTTTCCAAGAAAGATGTATTAAGTATTACGGATAGTGTTTATAGGAATTATTAAGTGACGACAAGGAGTGGGGAGTGTTGGAAAGAAAAATTCGAGAGATACTTCAAAATGCAGGCTGGTTTGAGGGAAGAAATGTAGATATAAGTGGATATGTTGAATTTCTGAATGAAGAAGAGTATTTTGTTTTTGAAAGAGCGGCAGATTTTTTAACAGAGTATGGTGGTTTAACAATTCAATTTGAAAACCCTAAAAGACTAGGGAGTTATCTACATTTAACTATTGATCCTATTAATGCGGGAAAATCTATTCTTAGGGAATTGTCAAAACGATATGAAAATCATTGCAAAGAGTCTTTTGTCATAATAGGAGAAGTTTCACTTATGGACATGACTTGGTACATTTCATCTACAGGTGCTTTCTATGGTGGGAACGATGATTTTCTTATTCGGTTAGGTGATAACTTTTGTCAGTCCGTACTTAACCTGATTAGCGGTGAGGAGTTTGAGGTTGTTACTATTGAAGATGAGTAATAATATTGTTTTAATCAGTAAATTAAAAGAGTTTAAAAACATTAAATAAGTAAGTTTACGAAAGCTTATCCAACTTGTGTACGAGTTTCGGATGGGTTTTTTTACTTTAGAATTCGTAGCAGTTCTGCTGTAGCGGCTCTGACCGTCGCGACGCTCGGAGCGGGCCCTTTCTGATGGATGATGGCCGTATCGGATATAGTCCGGGGCGAGGTTAGCGATATGAGCGACTATGCGTTGACCGGGCTAAAGGATTCATTGGAGCAGCAAGTGGTGCAATCTTTGGACCCGGAGCCGCGATTGGAACTGCGTTTGGCCGAAAAGTCGGCATGGCCGGAGCAGAAGGCGCGTTCAGTAGCATTATGGATCAGGTGCTACGCGGAAAGAAGATTAATTGGAGTACTGTAGCCAAGGATGCTGGCATTGGCATGCTCACCTTGGGCGTGCTGGACAGTAAGGTTGGTCAAAAGTTCACTGGCTTTGTGGGGAAAGTCGGTAATAAAGTGACTCCGAAATGGCTGAAAAATGGAGTTAAGAAGGCGAACGTCACTTTCGAGAAGAAAGTACAACAGCTTAGTGATACCGGTAGTGAGTTTGGGAAGAGGATGAAACAGACAGCGGAGAAATTCAGAAATAAAGCAAAAGATTATTTCAAAAAAAGGAAAATGGATAAACTTTACAAAAGGACACAAGAGACTAGAGATAAAATAAAACAACAAGTACAAAAAATAAGGAATTCTGAAGATTTCAAAAATCTTTCAAGCAGTGCAAGAAAGAAATTAGAGCAAAAACTTAGACCTTTAGAAAAAGGCAATATTGCTGTTGCAGATGTTAATGTTGCGGGGATAAAGAAAAGTTATATTGCTCATAGTCAAATTGATTCTTCGAAAGATTTGCTTGCAGAACTGGATGACTTTACTTCTCTAGCTGAAACGAGGAAACTTACAACGTATGTAGATGATGGTTTTTCGCGTTATCATGATACTGAAGCTAAAATCCTAGAAGACATAGCTGCAAGATTGGAAAATCGAAATATTGTAGGTGAAATTGATTTGTATTCAAATTTTGATGTATGTCAAAGTTGCACAAATATAATATTAGAATTTAGACGGGAATTTCCTAATATTAAATTAAATGTATACACTAATATTATGAGATAAAGGGATGTGTGTCATGAGTACTTATGAAGAGATTAAAGATTCAGTGGAATTCGGTTTTGAGGAGTATGTCGAAAACAATAATTATACTGCTGCCCAAGCTTCTGCTAGAATTTTAGAAGAAGATTGGTGGTTATTAAACGAAGGGGTATTTAGTAAAACGACATTTTTTATATGTTTAGCTCTAAAGAGTTTGGAAAACAATGTAATCCCGGACTTTGTAGTTCTAAAATTGAACATTTTTTTAAATGAGTTAGTTTTCGAGGATTACATTAAAGCAGAAGATGTGGAGCAACTTCAAAATGATATCATTTTATATAAAGAGCGTATGGAAAAGAGGGACTTCAAAATTTTGGAAACTGATGAGACTTGGAAAGGTAGACTCGAGTATATTTTTAGCTTAAAACGAGAGGATTTTTAATATCCCTCTTAAGGGTAGGAGTGAATTTGATAATCAGATATTAACTGGTGAAATATATGTTTTATTTTAATAGCTTATTCCAACCTAAAAGTGGTTGAGAATAAGCTTTTTTTTGAGAACTATGACCGAACAAGAAGATGAGTAGAGAAACGGAAGCAAAATTATCACGCGCTGGGAGAGCAGGTCAAGTTCCGGCAGCAGCCGTTCGTCATTCGTGAGCTGCGAATGGAGCTGGAGCAGGGCGAGCTACACTTCCATTACGTGCTGGCCCGGCCAGACGGAATCCGCCGAGAGACGCTGCGCAATCCACTCTTGCGGGGCATTTCGTTGGAGGGTGAGGTGCTGGCAGTCCGCGGAGAAGAGGTCAAGCTGCGCCTGGAGATTGATAAGGATGATGGCTTGGCTAAGCCGCATTGGTATCCATTCGCTCCGCCGACGGGAAGTGCGATGTACTGTCTGCCACAGGTTGGAACGAAGGCAAGTCTGTATTACCCGGATGCAACGGGTTCGGGCGCGCTGATTGTGGGGACGGTACGTAAAAATGGTGGCGAATCTGCCAAGACAAGCGACACAAATACGCGATACTTCGGGACCGAGCATGGCAGTGAGCTGAAGCTGGCACCGAACCATGTGAATCTTCAAAAGGACCCGGAGGGTGCGATGCTCGTCAGTCTGAACGACGAGACCGGGATTGAGATTACCAGTCCCGGCAAGCTGACGATGACCGCGGAGCTGGAGCTGGAGCTCTATACACCGCAGCAGATCATTCTGGGCAGTGAAAGCCAGATCTTGGCCTACCGCGGAGAGAGCGAAGCAGGGCTGGTGGTGGAGAGCGAGTACCACCTGCTGGGCGAAAAGGTGTGGGCTGACGGTAGCGACCGGACGAGCTATCCGCCGTTCGACGATGAGCCAGAGCTTGGCGAAGAGCCAGAGCCGGACCCGCCATTCAACTGGGGCAAGCTGGCGAAGAATGTGCTGGTCGGCCTGGCGGTAGTCGTGGCTGTAGCTGCAGTGGCAGCTCTGACGGTAGCGACGCTGGGAGCAGGTCCGATTCTAATCGGAGCGGTAGCCAGTGGTGCGTTGATTGGGGGCGCCATGGGTGTCGGGATGATGGCCGTATCGGATATAGCCCGGGGCGAGGTTAGCGACATGAGTGATTATGCGTTGACCGGGCTAAAGGATGGCTTCATCGGAGCAGCGAGCGGTGCGATCTTCGGACCCGGAGCCGCCATTGGAACAGCGTTTGGCCGCAAGGTGGGTATGGCTGGAGCAGAAGGCGCATTCAGTAGCATTATGGATCAGGTGCTCCGTGGGGAGAAGATTAATTGGAGTACTGTAGCCAAGGATGCGGGCATCGGGATGCTGACCTTGGGCGTGCTGGACAGCAAGGTAGGTCAAAAGTTCACTGGCTTTGAGGGCAAAATCGGTAATAAAGTGACTCCGAAATGGCTGAAAAATGGAGTTGCGAAGGCAAACGAGGGCTTCGAAAAAGCGCTTGACAAGCTTAGTGATGTAGGTAGTAAGTTTGGGAAGAAGATAGAAGCTCCAAAACAAATAAAGACTTTTAAATATACAGTTGAAGAGGCAGATGAACTGACCAAAAAGAGCTTGGCAAAAGTTCACAAGAAAATTTAAAATGGTACTTTGCGGAAAGCAAATGGGAACAAGATAGATTGTAGTGCAGTTAGTGTAGCAATCGATAGAAGGACAGGAAGGATAAGTATTGGTTTTAGTGGAAAAGCCGGACAAACTGGCTGGGGTAAGATGGCAGTTAAAGGAAAAGGTGAAATACCAGTACCTAATCCATCAAGAAAAATAAACCCTGATACAGGTGAAGAAATAGTTGATAAGCGGTTGCAGAAAATGTTAAATGATCATGGGCCGAGCAGAGAGCCGTGGGCAACAGATAACTGCGCAGAGTTTAATGCTGCAAATCGTCTTTTGTTAAAAAACTCTAATCTAGAGGATCTTCATGTATCTACTTATACAAATAAGGCTTCAGGCAAAAAGAGTAAATCCCAACTGTATACTTTTAAGCCGCCATGTGACAATTGTAGTGAGTTATATGAATCTCATTCTAGAATTGTACCATTCGGGGGAACAATGAATGATCTGTATAATCAATATTTTGATGGGAATTGAAATAATTAATTGGGGGAAATATTCATGTTTAAAAGTGAAAAAATAAAAAAAATCTTCGAAGAAAATGGGTGGTATGAAGGAAGGCGAGTAGATGTTACTAACTATATTGAAATGTATAAGGAGTTTAATATAGTTCCTTGTTCTTTAGCCTTAAATATACTTGAAGAATTCGGAGGACTCCAAATAAAGCTTCCAACTAAAACTCTGGGATTTGTAACTTCATTAATTTTTGATCCAAGTGAAGGGGAGGTAACTTTTGAAGAGTTATATGAATTTGAGGCGATGTTGGGTGAAAAATTAACTCCATTGGTTTTTTTTCCTCGCAGCACTTTAGATATATATTTATCAGAGTCTAACGAGTTTTATTTTGTAGGTTCTTATGAGTTTATGTATATCGTGCGGATAGGATCCGACTTTTATGAAATGTTGGAAATATATTTTAATAAGAAATATTTAAACAATGATGAGTTTCCTAACTTGTATTCTGAGTAATTCTAATTTATATTATGTGAATATTTTAAATTACAGATGTGCGAATTGTGACATTTTCTATCGTAGAGAATTGTAAACTGTGAAATTTTTTGAATGACGTATTGTAATATAAAGTGCGACTTCTAACGAGAATGAGGGATAAATTATCAAGCTAAGTGAGACGCTTTTGGAAAATGTTATGTGAACGAATAGTCAAATTTAAAAAGCTTATCCTAACTTTAAAACAGGTTAGGATAAGCTTTTTTTTTGCGCTCATAAAATAAAATACCTATGATTTTCACCCTACCTCCAAAATGGAAGTACCTGACCGCTTTTAGTGAGATCACGTTGGGACTCTTGAAGGTTGTAATGAGGGAATTAACAAGACGATTGTTACAAATTTATTAAGCAAATGTTCAGAAAGTAAAGGACGGATTGGGGACTGCTTTTGCTGAACGGAAGAAGCTGGTCCTTTTAGAAAGGAGCATGAATCGAATGGGGGAAAGCCAATATTACATCGTTCGCGGAGCCTGTATGGCGTGTGAGTATGGAAGTCACAAGCGCAAGCTGAATCTGCCCGTAAGTCACGGGGCCTTTGTGAAGGATCGACCCATGATGAATGAGGATGACTATGGTCCTGAGAATATCTCCTACTTCGGGATCTGTCAGAACCCGGACAATCCAAGCACGGAGACGATCTATCTCGTGTCGGAAGAGGGGCAGCAAATATCCGGCAAGCCGTGCAAGCCGATCTTTCCGGAGAAATGGAACAACACCAAGGAAACAACGCGGGTGGAGGGGAAGCCGGCGCTGACCAGTGAATCCTACCAGCAGTGCATGTATATGGGCTACGTCGGATTCATGACGACTGGCCAAGAAGATGAGTAGGGGAACGGAGGTGGAGCAGCATGATAGGATATGAGCACATCCGGGTACAGTCGCCGTATCCCCTACAGCATCTAGAGCATGTACATATCCAGTGGAAGACCGGGGAGCATGGGCGTATACGCCTGACAGGGACAAGCCCAGACAGCGAGCAGGTATCCGCAGCACTGCAGGCGGCTGCCGACGACACGTTATATGTCTATGCACAGCAAGGAGAACAGGAGCTGAGCTTGTTCAAAGGCTTGGTGCAACGGGTCGAGGTCACGCACAGTCACGGGATCTATACACTGACCATCGAGGGTGTGAGTGCTTCGTATACGCTGGATGTGGAGAAGCGCAAGCGGACTTTTCCAGAGGAGCAGCAGACGTATAGCGCCCTGATCGGGAAAGTGCTGCAGGCCTATCCGGGCAGTGATATGATCTATCACACCTGAGGTAGCGAGGCTGTCGGGGAGCCGATATTGCAATATGAAGAGACGGATTGGGAGCTGCTACAGCGTCTGGCGAGCCGCTTACAGGCGGTCGTCGTCTGTGATATATTGGAAGCAGCAAGTCCCAAGTTGCACATCGGCATGCCAGAGGGAGCATCGCGAGAGCTGCCGCAGGACGTGTCCTACACGGCTCGCAAAAATCTCAAAGCCTATCATCTGGCAGGTGGGTTGTCCTCCGGGCTGCATGATACGGATTTCTTTGAATACGAGCTGACCACCTCGGAGCGGTATGCTCTGGGAGAGCAGGTAGAATTCCGGCAGCAGCCGTTCGTCATTCGTGAGCTGCGAGCGGAGCTGGAGCAGGGCGAGCTACACTTTCATTATGTGCTGGCCCGACCGGATGGAATCCGCCGGGAAACGCTGCGCAATCCGCTCTTGCGGGGCATCTCGCTGGAGGGTGAGGTGCTGGCTGTTCGTGGAGAAGAGGTCCAGCTGCGCCTGGAGATTGATAAGGATGATGGCTTAGCTGAGCCGCATTGGTATCCATTCGCTCCGCCGACGGGAAGTGTGATGCACTGCCTGCCGCAGGTCGGAACGAAGGCAAGTCTGTACTACCCGGACGCGACGGGTTCAGGTGCGCTAATTGTGGGGACGGCACGCAAGAATGGCGGTGATTGCGCCAAGACCGGAGACACGAATACGCGGTACTTCGGGACCGAGCATGGTAGTGAGCTGAAGCTGGCACCCAATCATGTGAACTTGCAAAAGGACCCCGAGGGTGCGATGCTCGTCAGTCTGAACGACGAGACGGGGATTGAGATTACCAGTCCCGGCAAGCTGACGATGACCGCCGAACTGGAGCTGGAGCTCTATACACCGCAGCAGATCATTCTAGGTAGTGAAAGCCAGATCTTGGTCTATCGCGGAGAGAGCGAATCTGGAGTGGTAGTGGAGAGCGAGTACCATCTGCTGGACGAGAAGGTGTGGGCGGATGGCAGCGACCGGACGAGCTATCCGCCGTTCGACGATGAGCCCGAGCTAGGTGAAGAGCCGGAGCCGGAGCCGCTGTTCGACTGGGGCAAGCTGGCGAAGAATGTGCTGGTTGGCCTGGCGGTCGTCGTGGCCGTCGCAGCTGTAGCGGCTTTGACGGTGGCGACGCTGGGAGCAGGCCCGGTTCTGATCGGAGCGGTAGCCGGGGGCGCGTTGATTGGGGGCGCCATGGGTATCGGGATGATGGCCGCATAGCCCGGGGCGAGGTTAGCGATATGAGCGACTATGCGTTGACCGGGCTAAAGGATGGCTTCATTGGAGCAGCGAGTGGTGCGATCTTCGAACCCGGAGCCGCCATCGGAACAGCGTTTGCCCGTAAGGTGGGCATGGCCGGAGCAGAAGGCGCGTTCAGTAGCATTATGGATCAAGTGCTACATGGGGAGAAGATTAATTGGAGTACTGTAGCTAAGGACGCTGGGATTGGCATGCTGACCTTGGGCGTGCTGGACAGTAAGGTGGGTCAAAAGTTCACTGGCTTTGTGGGCAAAGTCGGTAATGAAGTGACTCCAGATTGGGTGAAAAAAGGAGTTACGAAGGCAAATGAGGGCTTTGAGAAGGCAGTGGACAAGCTCAGTGATGCTGGTAGCAAGCTTGGGAAGAAACTGAAGAAAAAGGATGCTTTTGAACTCGCGCCAGAACTGTTAGATGATTATACAAAATCAATAAGAGATGGAAGTAGATATGGACCGGATTTTAAACCAGCCGTGGCGAGTGTTGCAGTTGATGCTACTAAAACGTCTCGGAATCTATCAAAATAATCCAAGTATTGTGAACATTGAACTGAAGAGTCCAAATGAATATGTAGAATTCTATAGGCAAAAGTTAACTGACGACTATATAGATGAACTAGTGGCTTATAATCCATCATATTTTCAGGAAAGAATATAAAATCCGTTAAAGAAGAGATGGGGAAATTAAGAGATTTAATTCAAAAGACAAAAGATGAGGCAGCTTCTAAGGGGAAATATTTCAAGAATAATGAGTTAGAACCGAGCATGCAAAAGAACTGGCTTGTGGAAAATTGTGCTGAGGTATGGGCGGTTAGAGATGCTATTCTCCAAGGTGCAAAAATTAAAAATCTTGTGTTGAGATCCGTAACTGTTGGAACGGGGCTTGTTAAAGCCTTTTGTAATAATAATTGTAGAATAACGTTTGAAGATTTTATGAACTCAATGGATTAGGAGAGATTTAGTTGAACATAAGCAATGAAACTTTGAAGATTTTAACTGATTCAGGATGGTATGAAGGAAGGAAAATTGATATAAATGAATTCAAAAATAATTTAGAGGAAAATGGTTATACCGTTTTTCAATCAGTAAAGGATTTTATTGAAGAATTTGGAGATTTAGTTTTAAAGGACACTATAAATGAAGAAGTTCATGATACAAGTGTGAAGTTTACTAGTTACTATGCTAACGGTAGTTTCAAATCAGAGGAAAATTATGCTCAAGAAAGATTAGTTCCTGTAGGGAAAATTGACAGTGATTATTTGATATTGTTTGTTTCTGAAAGTGGAAAAGTGTATTGTAGTACTGGAAAACTGGGGGACTCTGCGATGGAAGCATGGGAGAATTTAATTAGTGGCAATGGGGGAACTCCGTGGGGGGAATCTTAGTTTACACTGTGTAAACTAGCTAGCTATTTAATTAACTTTTTATTAGACGGATTGTAATATGAAGTATGACATCTACCGGGATAATTGGTAAATTATCAAGCTAAGCGTGAAATCTTTCAGGAGATGTAATATTGACTTTCCCCATCCCAAAAATGTTTTGTTGAGTTTCGTATCTTTAGTCTTTCTTTTGAGCTAAAAAGCCTATTTCAACTCAAATGAGATGAAGTAGGCTTTTGTTTTGCTCTTACGCTTCCCGTTACTTCAACAAGTTTGCATACCAGACATCCAAACTACCATAGGTAACTAAAATATCATAAATACTATTATCCGAGCGTTGTATTGATACTAAAAAAATCTCCTGAAGATAGATTACTATGTTCTCCAATTAAAAAATCAAGTGCATTCGTGTGTTTCAGCTTGAGCATAATTTCTTCTACGTAGCTTGATTTGGTTAGAGTAATATTTGTAGCTAGAACAAGTCCCGCGCTGTGTGGATCATCAAAGTATAAATAAGAATGATGAGAGGCTTTTAGGACTTTACGCAACCACAAGTAGCTATCTGTCACATATACAGCCTAACGCTCATGAACAAGATAGCCAAGTGTTACAGCATATTCTAAATCCTTCTCATCATAGGGACCTAAAACAATACAAATACTTTGTATCACGAGGAAGTCACCTTTCTATAAAAAATAGGAATAAATATGCTCACTGTACGTATAAGCGTACGTCATCTAATTGAATTAGATCGTACGCTTACGAGTACAGTCAACGCATAAATGGAATGGGGGATTGAAAATGAAACAAGTGAGGATAACCCTTGGGAATCTGTTAGAGCAAAGAGGAATGAGCATCAGCGGTATTCAAAGGTTAAGAAATGAAGGATTGAAGCTGAAAGATGTTAAACAGTTACTTGATATTTTTGAAAGGTAAGGAGGATACAAAATGTCCTATACACATATTATGGAAATTGGCTATAGCAAGAGCCATGACAAACTAGGATGTATTATTGTAGGGGGAGCTGACCCAATATTTTCCTCAAATAACACGAAGCTGCCTTATCTTGTGGATAAATATATTATGGTTAAAACTACAAACGAAGAATTGCAATTTAAAGTGAAGAAGATGAATGTTTCAACTTCTATATCTGGGATGATCAATATTGGAATTACTATTTATGATTCAGAAGATTTTTCAAAGATTAAAACTGGAAATCATGTTTTTGTTTTATTGGATGATAATCAAAGTGCAGAATTATAAAAGCTATATGGCGGATTGTAAAAAACTTATCGCGACAGTTTTTGGACAAATGTTTTGTGTACAGAGTTGCCAACTTAATGTATGCATATAATTTGCTAAGGCCTAAGCTAACTCATAGTCGAATTGGCTATAGGCTTTTTTTCTGTTCGATTCTGTTGCCTATGCGTTGAACGGGCTAAAGGAAAGTTTCTAGGAGCGGTAAGTGGTGCCATCTTCGGACCTGGAGCCGCCATCGGAACAGCGTTTGCCCTTAAGGTGGGTATGGCCGGGGCGGAAGGCGCGTTCAGTAGCATTATGGATCAGGTGCTGCGCGGGGAGAAGATTAACTGGAAGACCGTAGCGATGGATGCCGGGATTGGTATGGTGACCTTAGGCGTGCTGGATAACAAGTATGCCAAGAAGCTGGGCAAGTTTTATTGGGAAGATTGGAAATAAGATCAGCCCCGCTTCCATTAAGTCCGGGATATCGAAGGGTATGGATAAAGCGGCAGTAGGATACCAGAAGGCGCTGGAGAAGCTCAGTGATGCAGGCAGTGTGCTTGGGAAGAAGATGAAAGGCTTCCCTAAGGTACTGAATGTACCCTTTGATGGGAATAGTAAGTCAGGAGCAGATAAAGGGATCGAAAGAGGTTTTGATCCACCAACATTTTACTCTGTTATAAATGAATCTGGTGGAACTGTGCATGTATCTACTGATAAAATACTACAGAAGCATTTTTCTAGTATTCTTGACGAAGCAAATAGGAAAATTAATCTGTTGACTGGGGCACATGGCACAATAGATGGCACTCTTATTCGTGAACCCAAATTTTTCGATGAGGATTTAGCGAGATGGGGAGATCATGCCAATGTTAATATATTTGATATTAATGATATACCGAAAGAAAAATTAAGTGAAATAGTAAATGGTGAAGGAACGATTATTTGTGCATGGTGTTATAGTGAACGCTCGAAGAATATATTAAAAGCTATGGATTTGATTGATTAATATATTAAATGAAATGGAGAGTTATAGATGACTGAGTATTATAAAGATTTAACTTATTATTCTCTTCATCATTTCGAAAATGCGCAAAATATTGGATGGATAAATGAAGTGAATGAACACAATAAGGGAAGTGTTCCAAGTGAATTTATCGATAATTTATGGTTGTATGTTAAAAGACCATTTAATGAAATCAGAGGAAATTTGAATTGTTGCCTGTGTAATGGTGAGAAGGTTCATTTTCCTACATTAACGGATTCAGTGGAGCTTTCCAAACTAGGATTATCAGAAATTCGAGTGATTAGTGAGACCGGCGAACAGAAATATGCTGCTCCCAGTATAATGCTTCATTATATAAGTGAGCATGGCTATTGCCCTCCAGAGGAATTTATAAAGGCTGTAATTAACGGACCTAAACCAGGATCTAGTGAATATCAAGCATATGAAGAACGTTACAATATTGAGTCTTTATGGGGAGAATCAGATGAAACAGTAATTATATCTGAGAAATTAAGAATCGGCGCCTTGAATAATAACAGAAGTTTAATACATGATAATTCTACTTACTGCGACATCATTACAAGAGATGGCTCGTTATTAAATGTTGCAATTAAATCAAAACATATAGAATTGGCCAAGGACTTGATTTTGTTGGGAGCAGATTTGAATAAGTTCAGCGGAATTGAGTTGAATAATGCAGTTTTTGAGTTAGAGAATGTAGTTGTACAATTGTTGTTATCACATAAAATTATGATAAATGTAAGTACACCAAAACTAAATCCACTTTTTACTGCTATTCGTAAAGGCAACTATGAAGCATCTAAGCTTCTGTTGGAGAACGGGATAAATGCTAATCTAAAATATACGAATGAATTCATGAAAAATATGGACGCTTATACTCTTGCAAAACACTCAAATCGAGAGCAAATTGTTGATTTACTTAAGGAATATATTTGAAAAAAAGACTTTGACATCAAAAAAGCTTTTCCTACTTAAGACTGTGAGTATGGAAAAAGCTTTTTGGATAATGAAGGCAGAAAATGTTTATTCTGTTTTATATACTATAAGAAATACTAATGGGAAATTACTATATTACGAAGGCCGAAATCCTAAGAAAGCCAGAAAAATTTGAATTAGCGAAGGTTTGGGATAAACTCCTATTGCAATTTGGAAATTTTATGAAAATGTTCATGATGGTTTTTACTATTATGCCAGTGAATCAATGGGCTTGGTCCCGCTAGAGTCAGTAACATTTCTTGGTGACGACGACATTGAACGGAGTATTGATGAAGCTTCGTTAAGTCATTCACTAAGTTATATTGAAGGATTAAGGATAAAATTAAGATAAAAGGAAATGATGAGATGTCATTAGACAAATATAAGAAAATGACAAGTGAAGAGTTTAAAAATTTAAGTGATGAAGAATTTAATGAATATTTAAAATTGAAGAAAGAAGATATTCCAAGACATTATCGTAAATTAGAGGAAATTACAATAGAAACAGTATTAGCACCAATGGAAGTTATTAAAATAGCCAAACAGTACCATCAAGAAAATGAATTGGAAGGCACGATTAATGAACAAATAGAAAATTTGTTTTTCGATGAAGCCTATACGTTTAAAGTAGATCCAGAAAATAGAGAGAATGATGATATTCGACCTGCTTGGAGAGTTAATGTAGATTTACAACCAAATCCTTTTTTGTTTGAAGAGTATACTTTAATTGTATCGGACCGAGATAAAGCAGTAATGGGTATGTTAGACCCTAACGGACATCCGGTAACACAAAGCTAAGTGAGTTATTTTTGCAAAATGCTATGCGAATGAATATTCATGTTCATTTTCCGAAAATTTGTTTCGATTCAATCATTCAAAGAAGCTTACCCCAGAGAGTTGGGATAAGCTTTTTTGCGCTCATTAAACAAAATACTTATGCACCCTACCTCCAAAAGAAAGGAGCATGAATCGGATGGGAGAGGTGTGAGTGCATCATATACGCTGGATATCGAGAAGCGCAAGCGGACTTTTTCAGAGGAGCAGCAGACATGTAGCGCCTTGATCGGGAAAGTGCTGCAGGCCTATCCGGGCAGTGATATGATCTATTACACCGGGGGCGGCGAGGCGGTCGGGGAGCCGATTTTGCAATATGAGGAGACGGATTGGGAGCTGTTGCAGCGTCTGGCGAGCCGCTTACAAGCAGTTGTGGTCTGTGATATATTGGAAGGAAGCAGCATGTCTCAAGCTGCACTTTGGCATGGGAGCTGCCGCAGGATGTAAAGACAGAGAACCTTTTAACTAATAATAAGGTTGTGATACCTATGTATAGAATGAAGGTCGATAATAAATATGGTTTTATTGATAGGATTGGGCGCTACATTATTGAACCTCAATACAAAGATGCTTACGATTTTAGCGATGGACTTGCTTGGGTACGGACATTCGATGGCAAGAAGGGATATATAAATAAAGATAACAAGATGATAATAGAAGTAGAAGCTGATTTTTATGGGGATTTTCATAACGGTTTAGCTCAGATATCTAAAAATGGAACTGATTATTGTATTGATAAATATGGAGAAGTTGTTACCTTGCCATTATATAACAAGATTCATGGGATTAATGCAGACCAAACGATCGTTGTTGAAGTAGATGAAAAAATGGGGCTGATTAATAATATCAATGAGTATATTATTCGTCCTGAATGGGATTACTTAGGGACGATTTCAGAAGGCTTAGCAGCTGTAAGAAAAGACGGGAAAGTTGGCTTCATAAATGTTATGGGTACTATGGCTATTGAACCTGTGTTTCACTCCGCTAGTCCATTTTCTGAAGGTCTTGCTGTAGCTACTCTCGATGGGGAACATTATGGATTTATCGACTCAACTGGTGCATTTGTTATTGAACCAAAATACTATCAGTTGAAAGGATTTAGTGAGGGACTCGCAGGGTTTAGATTAAAGAGTGGGGGGAAATGGGGGTACTTGAATTTTTTAGGTGGGGTAGTGATCAAGCCCCAATTTCAAAGTATTGAACCATTTTATGGTGGTTTAGCAGATGTGGTGAATAAAGACAAAACAGGTTTTATTAATCAAAAGGGAAAGTACGTTATTAAAAATGTGTTTTTGACAGCTAAGTCCTTTCGGGATGGCCTGGCATATGTGAATTACAACGGGGAATGGGGATACCTTGATCAGAGAGGCCGTTGGATATTGAAGCCGAGGGGATTTGATCTTTGGTAACAGGGAGTGCAGATGCAGCGTTTAATAGAGTAGAAGTTATAGAAACTGCAAAAAGACACCATCAAGAACATAAACTTGAAGGCATGGTTAATGAACAAATATGAGAAGTTTTTTGCATTGCATGGTGGTGCTTGGGTTGTTGAGATCGATTTTGTGGATTTTGATAAATTATTAGTTATTTCTGATGAAGAAAAAGGCATTTCTTTTCTAATATTCGGAATTAAAAGAAGTAATGATGAGTATCAAATAGAGGGAGTAATCAACTTCAATCATGGGGAGTCAATAGCTTTTTATGAGAGATTTGAAGGTGTTGAGGGATACACTTGGGCTGTTAACATGAAAGTACCACCTTCGCCTTTTGGTGGAGGAGATACGGTGAGTCTGATTCTTTCTGATGAACAAGCATGTGTTGCATATATGTTTGATCCATCGGGTTATCAGGTCGCACCCCATCTAGATGATGAATAAGGGTAGATAGGTTATGTTGTCGATATGGACTGGAGAAAATCTATGCTAACCTAGTAGGAGCTTGCGATGATAAATTCAAAAAAGTTTGAAGTAGCATTTAAAAGATACATAAATAATTTTGTCGAAGGAATTAAATTTGAAGATGTTAAAGAAAAATATAATATAAGTAGAAGCAAGATTGAGAAAATTATTGATCAAAATGATACAGAAAAGGACCACATATTGTTAATAAATCTAAGCAAAATCTTCTCGTACTATTTATCACTGTGGAAAAAGAATGTATTAATTGATCATAAAAACAGTACGGAAGAATTAAAGCAGATGCAGAAGGTTGTATTTTACCAATGCATGGCGCAGAAGCTTTATACAATTAAGTATCCTGAGATGATATTGCTATACTCGTTTAGAGAAGTCGTGATAACATTAATCCATATTGCTATGTATGGCTGGGAAAAGGAAGAAGCTATATTATATGATTTTATGTCTCATCATTTCGGCGAACATTTAATAAATGCCAATGAAGAGAACAGGCATATTTGGTTTTTGTTAGAGCTGTACTTACAGCATAAAAATAAAACAATCATGGGAACTAATAAAGGGTTGTATTTAACGGTTAGAAGGAAGCTAAAAGAAGCGAATTTACGATTTGGCTCAATCCCGGAAGACCTGGACATCTATGATGAAGTGTTGAAGCATTGGACGACTGATCATATAGAGGAAATAGAACAATTAATTTCAAAAATGTCCCGGTTTCATTCTGTGTTAGCTTCTGAAATTGGACAGCTAGGTGAATTTGGCGATTTTAGATACGGATTTTATCCTTTTGAAATCCTATTCCTACTTCATGTTAGGAGAAAACAAGGATTACCAGTGCCTAATAAGCTGGACAATTTACTAATGAATACTCCAGAAGCTAAAGTGATGTTTGGAGATCGAGAGCCATATCCTGCATGGGACCCGGTGCTTAAACAGATTGATCAATTTTATCGTAAAAACTACCCTGAATATATTCCTAACAAGCATGGGGAGTTGTTTCAATAAAAGGGAGGAAACTGCAAGGCAGATCCTAGGATAGCGCAGCTTATATTCCCCTAAAATCCCAAACGAGGTGTAAGGTATGCAATCAAGCGAAGCATTTCATGCTGTTTGTGAACGGATTTCTTCAAAGTATACAAGTAACGGTTGGAAGTATGCAAAATCTAGGCACTGGCTTATCAAGAAAGATAAAAATCTAACATATAAGATTTATTTCTATACGAACTGGAATAATGTGTCTGATAGGAATGTAGGTTTTTACGGAGAAAGTGCTATTATTTTGAATAAATCAAAAAATAAAATCTTTCATATCAATACTCATGAATGCAATATCCCGGAGGGCAAACTTTACTGGAATGTTGCAGACCAGGAAAGCTGGAGTCGAGCCATAGCAGAGTTTACTGCTTGGTTAGATGAGGTATTTATGCCCATTGTTCATGAATGCACAAACAATCTGGAGAACTTTATTCGTCAAGTTGTTGCAGAAGGCTTTTATCCTTTAGGTGGGTATAAAATAGATATTCATTTTATTTTACTGTATGGTTCAAGGGAATTAGCGGAAGAGGCAACGAAAAGATTGTATGAGAGTCTGGAAGAACCAATCAAGCATGAATTCAAAAAGAATTATGAAAGTATGATACAGGGCAACGATCCAGTCAGTGCCTATGGTAGAAACATGATGAGAAATTACTCCAACTTTAGGACAATAATTGAAAATAAAATAATTGTAAATTTATAGTTCCAGATAGCTGTTAAATGGAAGACGAGAACATATAAATTTTAGGCAAGAAGGAGGAGTAGTGTGAGTACTATTGGAAACAAAATTTCTGCTATTAAAAAAATGCGATTTTTAGATCATGAAGATTATGAGATCGAAGACATCGTGAGATTATTAAATGAAGTAGGAGAGTCAGCAGATAATAACTCCATCATTGCATTGTGTGAACTTTTCCATGATGAGATATTTGAACCAGCAATTATCAGCGATTTAATGGAAACTATATTCTATATTGCTCAACGCCATGGGATCAGGGAAGGGTTATTGAAAGTCATTGAAGGAATGGAAACCATGAAGCCACATGCGCAAAAGTGTATGGAGAGACTGTTTAAGAGTATTATTGACTCAAGGAATTTAAGACAACCCTTTATAGATATACTTAGTCTGATCTCACCGCCCAAAAAAGAAGAAGTAGTCCAATTATTGAAAAATATTATTGAAAAACAATCAAAAGATTATCAAGATAAGCATAAAGCTTTTATTGATAATATGGAACAGAAGATTCACTATTTAAGGAAATTTGATACAAGTGCTAATTTAATAACCATTAAGGACCTAGATGAAAGTAAACAAAAATCGATACCAGATTCTTGGCATAGACTTTTTAGGGAGCAAGACATTAGAGTAAGAATCGATATGCTTCTGGAGATTTGGAAAAAATATGTTGGAAGGGAACTGAGCAATTTAATATTATATTTGACTGAAAATATTGATGATATTGAATTATTGGAAATAGAAGATAGTGATTCAAAAAGATATTCAATTCTATATACTATAAAAAAACCAAACGGTGGGGTAACCTACTATGAAGGGCGAAACCCACAAGAAGAATTTCATAACGATGAATTGGAGCGGAATTGGGATAAAATCCCTATAACCATTCAACAATTTTATGAAAATGTACATAATGGATTTTATTATTATGCAAGTGTATCGATGGGGTTAGTACCCTTGGAATTTGTAACTTTTTTAGGTGATGATGATTTGGATTGGAGTATTCTTGACGATCTTAAAGAACCTATTCAAATCGATTTAAACACCTCGTTTGGATTTTTTAGTAACGGAATGGGTTCTTATATAGCTATTGATTACAACAACTGTAATAATGGGAATGCAACTTTTTGGTCAGCAAAATTGCAGCCTGGATATAATATTCATTTTTGGGATCACGTTGATGAATGGATTGTTATTGGCTTTGAGTAATACGTAGAATTGCACAATGCGAGTTCCATTCGTATTGTGTTTTTTTCTCCCTTCTGATCTTTTATGATGGCAAAGCAACTCCCGATAAGTGCTAAATATCCAAAAATATAGGTTTGGAGGTAGTTAAAATATGCATGGATTACCAAAAATTATTGGCATCTCTATGTTTCCTAGTGTTGATTTGCAAGAGATAGCTGTAATAAACAATTTATTAAATATTTTTGAAACAAAAGATTATTTTAAACCAACCTTATGGGGAAATAGTGAGATGGTAAAACTGGACTACGACCGGGCTGAGATTAAGGAAAGGATAACTATGCAACAACCAAGGTTTTCGGAGTTGTACCTTCAGCGAACAGATTCAATAGAATATTCGGGGAGCTTTGATTTAATTTCAAGTTTTAGAGCTTATTTTGGCTTTGATTTTAAAAATACCCCCAAGAAGCTTTGGCCTGAAATCTATGAACTATCAGAAGTTATCGCGAGTATTATTAAGCCACGCTATGGAATTACTCACGGCTTTTGGCCAGTTTCTACACCATGGCAATCTGAACGTGATCGCATACACAAATGGATGAATTTTTGCTCTCAACCTGTTCCGGTTAACTTTGGGCCATCTGGTCCATTGGGAATGGGAACTCGAACTTATTTTAGTGGAGATATACTTGATTTGTTTCATAAAGAGACATTCTTAAATATACCTGCTGACGTTACAGAAACTGATTGGGGAGGTATTCGAGTTGATCTTGTAGCTAAGCCTTGGGAGGCAGATGTTAATGAGTTACTTGATCGCTGGATTTGTGTAATGGATTACATGGAGCAGTACGATGTATTTGCTATTCCCAACTTTAGTGAAAGTAAAAGATCAGTTTCATTTAATGCAAATAAAGCGTGGGAAAAATATTTAAAGAATTTACAAAGATTGAGACAGGGGGAGGAGTGAATGGCTGGTCAAGGAAGCGAAAGAGATGAAATACTCTTGAAAATATCACTTTCTATACATGAGAAAAATATTATCAAATCAATGGATATTTCAGAAATAGATCTTACTTTTGCCGATCTTTCTGAACTTATAGCTGATCAAATGATAGCTATCGGGGTCAAATTAAGAGCATCCTCTATGATGAGAACGTCCTTTCGTGATTGTAACTTCAGTTCGGCTGACTTTCAAAGTTGCAATTTGGAAAATGCTGATTTTGCAGATTGCTATTTTAGAGACACAGATTTCACTAAATCAATTATGAGATTTGCTAAAATTAAAATCAGTTTTTGTGATAGAGCGTGCTTTGATCAGGTTGATTTAACAGATGGGGACTTATATGACTCCATTTTTAATGGAAGTACATTTCGAAATGCAAATTTAACAGGAATCAATGCGAAATATGCATCCTTTAGAGATGTCGATCTTAGTGGGGCAAATCTTACTAATGGAAATTTTGAAAATGTAAGCTTTATTAATGCAAAGTTGGATGATGTGATTTGGGCAGGTGCAAATATAACGGGGGCTAGTTTTGATGAAGGGGTGCTGGAAAAGATCCAAGCTGAATTGTAGTCTAAATAAGCATTGTAATATGAAGCGCAACATCTATTGGCAATGAATAATTATTGCGGGAGGCATTACTCACTTGAAATTAGGTACCGGATACATAACCAAAAACAAGCTGTACATCATTTCAGCTTGTCACGATTTTTTCAGGCTTTATTATTATTGGCATCTCGGAAAATATTAAGGGACCAGCCATTCCGCGAATCCAGTTTGATTTCAATCTGAACGAAGAACAGCTAGGCAGCTTATTGTCCTTGAATGCACTCGGTTATCTTATTGCGTGTTCCTTTACAGCTATCCTGGTACGAAAATGGGGGATCAAGGCGACAAGTATCATGTCCTTCGCCTCCATGCTGCTCTCCGGGGTTTTCATTTTCTTGTCCCACACCTATCCGCTATTTGCAGGCTCCTATTTCCTCATGTATATCGGTAACGGTATGCTTGAGATTGCTCTGGCTATTTTGGGTGCTAGAATTTTTGTCAAAAATGTAGGTGCGATGATGAACCTGTCGCACTTCTTCTATGGGATCAGTTCGACCGTTGCGCCTTTGCTGGCTACCGGTGTCATGTCCGTCCAAGTCTTTGGACATACGCTGGATTGGAGGGGCATGTACCTGGTGATGCTCTCCTTATCCTTGCTTCCCATCCTTAGTGCATTGTACAGTAAGTTTCCGGGAGACGATTTGCCACTGGAGAGCCGAACCCCGTTCAAGGAGCTGACACGTGACCCGGCATTATGGTGGATGGTGCTCATCCTGTCCTTTGGCGTAGTATCCGAGCTTGTGGTTGGGGGCTGGCTGGTCAATTTTCTGGAGAAGGCGTACCATTGGGATACCGTCAAAGCATCTGGCCTATTATCGATCTTCTTCCTGCTATTCTCGGTAGGGCGGCTTGTGCTCGGCCCAGTGACGGACAAAATTGGCTTTACCCTGTCTCTGATTATATTCTCCGGTTTCTCGGCGGTATGCACATTTATCGCGATTGCCGGAGGGGAACGGTGGTCCTTCCTGTTTGCCGCCTCGGGGCTGGGCATCGCTATGATTTATCCAACGGTCATGGCCTTTATTGCCAAGCGCTATCCGCGAGGGAGCGACACGGCCATCACCTTTACCGTTACTTTGATGGGACTTGGTAGTGTGATTGGGAATTATCTGATTGGTTTTGTGATTGAGACGGTGAAGAAAATATATGGAGAAGCGACACAGATCGGTCTCTTGCGCGGGCTGCAGGCGGGTTATGCTTTTATTGGACTGTGCGCCCTTCTTTGTACGCTTTGCGGCTTTATTTTATATTGTTATCTCAAAAGACGCGGGGAACTGATTTAATCAAGCGGGATAGGAGGCGGCTTCTTGTATCGTATTGCGATTTGCGATGATGAAGAGCGGCAGCGGGAGCAGGTCCGGCAATTGCTGCTGGCCCTATCGGTCAAGAGCGGAATTGATTTTGAAGTCACGGCATTTGAGGCTGGCGAGCAATTGATCGAGTATTATGAGCGTGGTGGTGAACCGTTCCATATTTTTATTCTGGATATTGAAATGAATGGACGGAATGGAATAGAGACGGCCCGGAGACTGCGGGAGATGAAGCGGCAGAGTGAGCAGATCATCTTCCTGACCAGCTATCCGGAGTACATGCTGGAGAGCTTCGATGTCATCACGTTTCAGTATCTGATCAAGCCGGTGGAGCCTGAGGTATTTGAAGAGAAAATGTTGAAGGTATGCCGTTTCTTTCAGGAAAGTGAATCAGATATTCTGATTATCAAATCTGCGCATGAAGAAATTGTGCTTAGACAAGATGACATTATTGCCATTGAAGTCGTGAAGAGCTTAACGGTCAAGAATAAACTCAAATTCACGACCACACATGCCGTTTACGAAGGCAAGGGACTCATTTCTGGCTATGCCTCGGCGCTCAAGGCGGAACGTTTCCTGCAAATCCACCGCTCCATTTTGATTAATTTATTGCATGTGCATAAGTTTTCAGGGGGACAGGTGGTGATGTCGAACGGCATGCAGTTACCGATCGGCAGGTCCAAGATGAAGGAAGTCAAGGATGCCTGTACAAAATTTATGGTCTTGAAGGCGGAGTGAAGATGGACGGTATGCTGCTTTTTCTTAATTTGAGTGTGGTGCTGGTTATGGCCGTGCAGGTGAACTTCTACTTTAACTCCGTGTTTGGCAAGGAAAAGAGTAAACCGACGAAGAAATGGTTTGTTCTTCTCTTTCTTCTGCTGAATTTTTGGTATATGAGCGCCTACTTTACACCACTGTTGTCCTCCTTGATCGCCCTATTCGTCATCTTCTGTCTGGCGATGGGGTATGAAGTGGAGATGCGAATGAGGGTGATCTTCTCGGTGCTGTACGCTGTGCTGATCTCCCTCATTAACTTACTCTGTATGTATTTGCTCAATCCTTCGACCTCTGTGGCTCTGGACAATTGGGCGATCGTGCCGGAACGGGAAGAGATGTTGGTTGCCAAGATGAGTATTTTGCTGAGCTGTATGATCATGTTTGCCGTCGTCCAGATTATCCGGTTCGTTGCCAAACGCCGCAGCTTCCCCCTTCATTCACGCTATTACCTGATGTTTCTAAGCGTGCCCATCATCAGCATCTATCAAGTGAACGTGCTGTCTGTCTACAGCGAGAAGAACATGCATTACCTCATCTCGATCATTGGTTCCATTGTGCTGAATGTGCTGGTGGTTTATATACTGGACACCGTGATTGCCAGGTTTCAATTGTTGCATGAGAATGCCGGGCTCCAGCAGCAGATGGACTATCAGGATGCCAACTACGAGAAGACGGTGCATAGCTTCAAGAAGATCAAAAGCATCATCCATGATACCAACAAGCAGTTGCTTTATGTCGCTGAATGCATTGATCAGGGGCAGGTGGACGAGGCGAACCGACATATCCGGGTCATCCTGAATAAGGTGGAGCATGCCTACCACCGAGTGAACACCGGGAATCTGGTCGTCGATGCATTGGTGACGAATGCGCTGAATATTGGTCAGGAGAACGGTATTCGCGTGGACACGGAGCTTCGCTTGCATGATCGGGAGCTTGGCATTGAACGTTATGATCTCTGCGTCGTACTGGGGAATCTGCTTGATAATGCCGTAGAGGCTTCTAAGAAGGTAAGGGTCGCGCAGGATCGGCATATCCGGATCCAGATTCGTTCCAACAAATCTGCACTTTTGATTTGCGTCCGCAATTATGTAGACCGTGAGGTGGGCGATCTGAGTACCCAGAAGGCAAGCTCCGGTTATCACGGCTTTGGCTTGGTCAATATTGAGCGAATTTGTGAGAAATACGGCGGGCATATGACGATTGAATCTGCTAATCACACGTTTGACAACATGGTGATGATCCCTTTTTCAACCCAAGACTCCTCAGCCTAAAAGTGCTGTTCAGGGGTCTTTTTTTTCGTTTCGGGGTGTTTCCGTACTTCTCTTAGGAATCCATCCGTATAATCAGATTCAAGCTAAGGAATTTGGTTGGAGAAGAGAGGAGATCATCGTATGAATACATTAAAAAAGCTAGGCGCAGCTGCGATTGCAGCTCTGATGCTCGTTCTGCCGGCAGCTGGAGTTGGTGCAGCAGATCCTAAGGATGCCGGACTGGCTGAGCGCAAAGCGCGGGAAGCCGCCGAAGTGCTCGTTCGGGATTATGGCGTGAATAGCGTGCAATATGCGATTCGGGATCAAGGAAAGGTTGTGTTGTCGGGGGGACTTGGAGTCACCGCCGATGGGAAGCGGGAGGCCGTCTCCAAGGATACCATGTTCGGAATTGGTTCCGTAAGCAAGGTATACTCCACCGCAGCCGTACTCAAGTTGGCTGAGGCAGGGAAAGTGGATATTGACCGTCCGCTCACGGACTACATTCCTGATTTTCAAATGGCGGATGAACGCTACAAGCAAATCACAACCCGGATGCTCATGAATCATTCGGCCGGATTGTACGGGAGCCATTATAAGAACAGTATGCTGATGGCGGATAATGACTCGCAAACCTATGATACATTGTTGGAAAATCTGCGGAATGAGCGGCTGAAATCCGATCCGGGAGAGTATTCCGTCTATGCGAATGATGGATTTCAGTTGCTGCAGCTTCTGGTGGAACGGGTAAGCGGATTACGCTATAACGAATATCTGGACCGCTATATCAGCGCGCCCCTTGGGTTAACCTTCACCAAGACACCGCTGGATACATTCAATCGGGCCTCGCTGAGCCCAGGGCGGTTCCCTGGAATTGCCGGGGATCTACCGCATGAGAATCCAAATATACTGGGAACGGGCGGTATTTACTCTACTGCAGAAGAAGTAACTCTGTTCTCGGAGGTACTGACAGGTAAGCGTCCTGAGCTAATGACTGCTGCTTCTGCGTTGGCCATGCAAGCCAAAGAGTACCGCAAGGGCGTCTGGGTTGAAGACAAGACCAATACGTATGGCTACGGCCTGGGATGGGATTCCGTGGATCTTAGTCCATTTGACCAATACGGCATTAAGGCAGTGACCAAGGGGGGAGACACGATTATCTATCATTCGGCATTGGTTTCCTTGCCGGAAGAAGGCATGTCTATCGCGTTGCTGACCTCGGGAGGTTCTTCGATCTTCAACACGTTGGCGGCATCCAATATTATGCTGGCGTACTTGCAGGAGACGGGGCGAATTGCTGAAGTGCTGCCTCCGCCAACCTTCGAAGCGCCTGTGAAAGTAGATATGCCAAGCGAACTGCTTGAGTTCTCTGGTCTATACGGAACGGTAGGTTCAACCCTTAAGGTGAGCATAAAAGACGGTGAAATTGCTATGCCTGGATTATTAAGCGGCATGATTCCCGAACAGAACTATGTATATACAGGTGATGGAGAATTCACTAGTGAAGATGGCCGCACCTTGATTAGCTTTGATGAACAAACTAACGGACATACGTATATTCGTACCCGGGCCAACCTGGAATTTCCGGGGCTTGGCCAGACGCTTATGGCTTACTATGAATATCAAAAGCTGGGCGAGAACGTCCTGAGCCCCGAGGTATCCAAGGTGTGGCAGCAAAGAGACGGAAAAACGTATTATGCATTGGACGAGAAAATCAATTCCCTCTTTTATCTTGCCCCTCCATCCATCCTGTGGAAGCCAATCGTACTGGATGAGGGAGGCAGCTATGCCAATGGAACAAAGATCAAGGATGCCAATCATGCTGTTAATATCGCTGAAATCCCGGTGATGAACGGCCGCGATGCCTTTGATCTTAGCTTCCGGCAGCAAGACGGAGTAGAGTACCTGCTGGCAGATGCCCGCACTTACGTAAGTGAAGCGGCAGTGGGCGCCATTTATGGCGGGACGGCCTCCAGAGTCACGATTCCTGAATCGGGTTATGTGCGGTGGTTTAAGGTGGGTAGTGAGGCTGCTGGGAAAATGATGAGTGTACAGCTTCCGGCTGGCGGGGGATTCGCCGTCTATACGGCAGACGGAGCACTTGTGGAGTTCTCGGTAGCCAGTGGCAATCGGGCCGCGCTTCTGCCGGAGAATGGCGTTATCGTGTTCGGTGGTCAGGCGGGAGATGTGTTCGAGATCAAGTTGGCCAATAAATAGGGAAACATATCTTAGGCTGGCGGAACCATAGAAAGCAGCAAGTCCTGCGGGAGAGCCTCCTCCTCTCGCAGGACTCGTTTTTATATCCTATTAGACTGAGCAGCTTAATTAAACCAACGCACATCTCAGTTATAAATGAGTGTTACCTTGATATAAATAGCAGTTAAATTATACTTAGAGTGCTGTTATGAGATAATCTGGAAGGTGATTGATGTGGATACCCAGGCTTTTTTAGATAAAATCGTTACTCTTTTCAAAGATGAACTTAGGGAGAACTTGTTAGGGATTTATTTGCATGGATCACTAGCCATGGGGTGTTTTAATCCCATTAAAAGTGATATCGATTTTTTAATTGTGGTTAAAGAAAAGCTGATGCCAGCAAATAACTCCAGGATTGCACAAATAGCGTTGTCTTTGCATGACGAAATGTCTAAAGGGTCTAATGAGCGCGGAATAGAATTTACCATCATTTTGGAAAATTACTTAACGTCTTTTGTTTATCCGACACCTTTTGAGTTTCATTACTCTGATTATCACAGGGAGAAATATCGTGCAGATGAGAATTATCTTTGCGGGGGATTTGAAGATGAAGACCTGGCTTCTCAGATTGTTGTTGCATATGAGAGAGGGATAGCTCTATATGGAAAACCATTAAGCGAGCTTTATGAGCCGATTGACAGTAAATACTACCTTGCCTCCATTTTACAGGATGTGGAGGGATGTGCTGAGGAGATTGCTGACAATCCTCCTGCATATCTAACTCCTATGTACCTCACCTTAAATCTTTGCAGAGTTTTGTATTTCATAAAAGAAGGGAAGGTATCATCCAAACAAGAGGGCGGAGATTGGGGATTAAACGCTTTGCCCCAGGCATTTCACCCGCTGATTAGACAATGCCTGCATGAATATACCGGGACAGGCTGCGGAGAGACAGAACATAGTATTGTTGATCTACAGTCTCTGTTAGCATTTGCTGACTACATGATACGGGAAATAAATCAAAATTTATCATTACGCTAATAGAAGCCTTGCTTTTTTGTCGCTTGAGGTGTAAAGTGATAGTAACGAAGGGAAGTGAGCTCGATTGAAAAAGAATACGCTTAGTTCACTGAATTGGTTGCGCATTGCCCGCTTTACCCATCAAAGCAATTTGTTGTCCAATGAATTCCTGAAGCCATTTCATATCACTGCCGCTCAATTTGATGTATTGAATCAGATTGCCAGTTATCAGCCCATCATGCAGAGTCAATTAGCGATGAAGGCAACGGTGACGGAGGGCGGAATGTCCCGTATGCTCCAGCGGCTTGAGCAAGAGGGATATATCCAGCGTAAGCAAGAATGGAAGACGAAATGGATTTATCTCACGCCTAAAGGAGAAGATAAGATGAAGGAAGTCTTTGAGCACCAGCTTGCCTTTCAAACGTCGTTATTCAATGAATGCTTGACTGAGGAAGAGCAGAAATCACTATATAAGCTGATGTCTAAGCTGCAGAAGCATACGGAAAGTAAAATGGACACTTAGCATTGCATTGCCGGAGGCAAGCTAAGCTGCACATTTTTTTAACCCTATCACTTGACTAGTAAACCGAAACCGAGGAGGAGTAATCCATGTTTAAAATTCCAGGACATCATCACATTTCTATGATTACCAAAAACGCCAATCAAAATAGCCGCTTCTACCGGGATGTGCTTGGCTTGCGGCGCGTGAAAGTAACCGTAAACCAGGATGAGCCCTCAATGTATCACTTATTTTATGGAGATAAAACGGGAAGCCCGGGTACTGAACTATCCTTCTTTGAAATTCCACCGGTAGGGAATACTTATCGTGGCACCAATGCCATCACGAAGATCGGGCTGCTCGTACCCTCCGAAGCTAGTCTGTTGTATTGGAAAGCGCGCTTTGAGGAGTTGGGTGTGGAGCACGGAGAGATCACGACTTATGCCAATCACCCCGCTTTACTCTTTGAAGATTCAGAAGGGCTGCGAATGGCGCTAATCGTCTCTCATGGCACGAAGGTTGCGCACTGGCAGACCTGGGAGAAGTCAGAGGTCCCTGCCGAGCATCAGATTCAAGGGATGGGTCCGGTGGAAATCACGGTTCGGAGACTGGATAAGCTGGCGAGCACACTTACGGACATGTTTGGTTATACAGAGGTCAGCCGGACGGATGATGAAGCCATCCTTCAATCCATCAAAGGTGAGGCCTTTGGAGAAATCGTCGTGAAATATCTGGACGGTCCTTCGGAAAAGCCCGGTCGTGGCAGCATTCATCATCTGGCCATTCGCGTGAAGAACGACGAGGAGCTGATCTACTGGGAAGAGCAAGTGCGGGCACGCGGCTTCCATTCATCCGGCATTGTGGACCGCTTCTATTTTAAGAGCCTGTATTTCCGGGAATCGAACGGGATTCTATTTGAAATTGCAACCGATGAACCCGGCTTTACCGTGGATGGGGATGTAGACACACTTGGTGAAAAGCTGGATTTGCCGCCTTTTTTGGAAGAGCGCAGAGCAGAAATTGAAAATAACCTGATCCCGCTTGAGGATTAATAGGAGGAGAATATAATGAACCATCTTAAAGGAGTACACCACGTAACGGCTATTACCAGCAGCGCAGAAAAAAATTATGAATTTTTCACCTATGTATTAGGCATGCGGCTAATCAAGAAGACCGTGAATCAGGATGATATTCAGACGTACCATTTATTCTTTGCCGATGATAAAGGCAGCGCGGGAACGGACATGACATTCTTTGATTTCCCTGGCATTCCAAAGGGCACGCATGGAACCAACGAGATTTCGAAGACCTCCTTCCGCGTACCAAGCGATGCAGCGCTAACGTACTGGATGCAGCGCTTCGATCGGCTCAAGGTCAATCACAACGGGATCAAAGAGCAGTTTGGGAAAAAAGTGCTCGCGTTCACCGATTTCGATGACCAGCATTATCAGTTGATTTCTGATGAGCACAATACCGGCGTGGAATCCGGAACACCATGGCAGAAGGGCCCTGTTCCTTTGGAAAACGCGATTACCGGCTTGGGACCGGTCTTTGTCCGAATTGCAAACTTTGATGACTTTAAAGAAGTCCTGGAGAAGGTCTTGTTGTTCCGAGAAACCGCTAAGGAAGGGTCCTATCATTTGTTCGAGGTCGGGGAGGGCGGCAATGGGGCTTCGGTGATCGTAGAGCACAACACGTTCCTGCCTCCGGCGCGTCAAGGCTACGGCACGGTGCACCATGCGGCATTCCGGGTAGAGGATCGCTCCGTATTGAATGAATGGATTGAGCGAATGAGCAGCTTTGGCTTCCCGACCTCCGGGTATGTCAACCGCCACTTCTTTGAGTCTTTATATGCCAGAGTCGCACCGCAAATTCTGTTTGAATTCGCCACGGACGGGCCCGGATTTATGGGGGATGAGCCTTATGAAACCTTGGGCGAAAAATTATCGCTGCCACCCTTCCTGGAGCCCAAGCGCGCGCAAATCGAGAAATTGGTTCGTCCAATTGATACGGTAAGAAGCACCAAGGAGTTCATGAAGGAGTGATCCGCCGAAAACATTTGAAATTATCGGTTAGATTTAGTATGAATGACCGGCAGCATGAGGTAGACCATTTTATGGTATCTTAGTTATAAGAATCTGCGAATAGGAAGCAGAAAAAAATACAAGCTTGAGGTTCAGGGGAAGGTTGCAATGGCCAATATAAGTGATATTGCAAAGCTTGCGGGGGTATCCGTATCTACCGTATCAAGGGTTCTGAATCACAATCCTTACGTATCTGAAGCGAAGCGGATAGCCGTGCAGCGGGTGATCGACGAACTGGATTATACGCCAAACCGCTTGGCAGTCGATCTAATCCGCCAGGAAACGAGAACGATCGGCGTTATCATGCCATACAACAACAATCAGGCCTTTGATCAACTGCTTCACGGGGTACTTAATCGGTCGGTGGAGCAGGGTTACTCCGTGATGGTTCTGCCTACAAGGTACGATCCGGCTCAAGAGCTCAGCTGCTTGGCCATGCTCAAAAATAAACAGCTGGACGGCATTATTATCACCTCGCGTTCGAACGACTGGGATGCGATTATCCCCTACACGAAATATGGCGCAATCGTCGTATGTGAATATACCGATCACCCGGAGCTCGGCTGCGCTTATATGGATCGATATGCCTCCTTCGTGGACGCTTTTCAATTGCTAAGGAGCAGAGGACACGAACGAGTCGCATTTACGACGGCAAGAGGAACAGAGAGCAATAGTACGCAGCTGATCATCAGGGCTTATCATCATGTATTTGGTGATCTGCCGCCGGCGTATCATGTTACGGATTGTTACAGCATGGATGACGGGGAGAGAGCAGCCCGGCTATTGCTCGAATCTGATCTTAGGCCGACTGCTGTATATGCAAATGGCGATGAGGTTGCGGCAGGGATCTATCGATATGCATCGAGCCTTGGCTTGCGGGTGCCGGAAGATCTGGCGATCATGGGCCAAGAGAATCAGCCTGTCGGGATCGGATTACACCTGTCTACGGTTGATCATCAGCTGATACAGGTCGGTGAACAAGCCTTTGATCTATTGATCGGGAAATCCAAGGATAAGGTGGAGATTCCATACCGTATTATTACGCGGCAATCGATCTAGCTATTGACTTGAAATGCATTTCATACTTTAGCATGGAGATATTCTCTAATCACCAATCATGCTAAAGGAGGAACATTCATGTACACTGCCTGCATCTTTGACATTGACGGCACGCTGATCCATACGGAGCAAGCTGTGTTGGGATCTCTGCAGAAGCTTCTGAAGCAAAATTATGATCTGGAAATGAGCCAGCAAGATCTTGCCTTTGTTCTCGGGATTCCAGGGGCCGTCTCCCTGCGCCGGCTTGGGATTGAGTACATTGATCTTGCCAATAAAAGATGGAATGATCTGATGGAAGAGTATCGACATACGGTACATGTTTACGAAGGTGTCCGGCAGTTGCTCACTGATCTTAGAGAGCAATCGGCCCTTACCGGAGTAGTAACGTCGAAGACCTACCAGGAATTTTTGGACGACTTCGTCCCCTTTGGTCTCGTACACGATTTGACCTATGCTATCTGTGCGGATGATACGAATCTGCATAAGCCGCATCCTGAGCCATTGCTTAAGTTTCTCGAGATGTCGGGTGCGAGGGCGGAAGCGTCCATCTATATCGGAGATACGATTTACGATTATGAATGTGCGAGAGATGCCGGTGTAGATTTTGGGTTAGCATTGTGGGGGTGCAGGCAGCCCGACGCTATTCCGGCGAAGTATAAATTTGAACATCCGAGCGACATTCTTCCCCTGATAGAACGCCATTAATGAGTGAGCTTTTGTTCAGATACTTATATGACACAGTCCCGATGATCCTTTGATGAGATCACCGGGACTGTGTTTATTTCCCTAATTCCCTTTCAACAGCCGTCAAGGCTTCCGCGATGACCTGATGCATGTCGTAATACTTGTAGCCGCCCAATCTGCCGCCAAAAATAACGTCGGATTCCTGATCAGCCAACGCCTTGTACTGCTTGTATATCTCATTGTTCTTCTCGTCGTTAATCGGGTAATAAGGCTCCAGACCGGGCTTCCATTCGGTCGGATACTCCTCTGTGATCACCGTGCCGGCCTGGGTGCCGAATTCAAAATGCTTATGCTCAATAACCCGGGTGTAAGGCGTCTCCCGATCGGTATAATTCACCACGGCATTGCCCTGATAGTTGTCGGTCTGGCTCAACACCTTGGTCTCAAATTGCAGGCTTCGGTATTCAAGTACGCCGTATCTGTAATCGTAATACTGATCGATCATCCCCGTGAAGACAACCTTCTTCGCCGACTTCACAAGCTCCTCGCGCTGCTCGAAGAAATCAACCTGCAGACGGACTTCAGTTCCTTCAAGCATTTTGTCTACGATGACGTTATAGCCGCCCTTTGGTATGCCCTGATACTGATCGTTAAAATAGTTGTTATCATAGGTGAAGCGAACCGGCAGCCGCTTGATGATGAAGGCTGGCAGATCTCTGGCAGAGCGTCCCCACTGCTTCTCGGTGTATCCCTTAATCAGCTTCTCATAAATATCCGTGCCGACCAGCGAGATCGCCTGTTCCTCCACATTTTGAGGGTCCTTAATGCCGGCGGCCTGTCTTTGCTCCTCAATCCGTTGCTTTGCCTCCTCCGGACGAACCACTCCCCAGAGCTGGTGGAAGGTGTTCATATTGAAGGGGAGATTGTAGAGCTCCCCCCGGTAATTGGCCAAGGGGGCATTGGTGTAGCGGTTGAATTCAGCGAACTGATGGACATAGTCCCAGATCAGTTTGCTATTGGTATGGAAAATATGGGCGCCATATTTATGAACATGGATTCCTTCGATGTGCTCGGTGTGGACATTGCCTCCGGTATGCTCTCTCTTGTCGATCACCAGGCAGCGTTTGCCCCGCTGGCGTGCTTCATAAGCGAATACAGCGCCAAACAGGCCCGCACCGACAATCAAATAATCGTACATGGTGTAATCTCCTTCTCTTAACTTCCGCTCATAAAGGCGAACGCTTCTGCTTCCTGCTTATTTTTTTAGCGCTTCCAGCATATCTTTGATATGGTGATACATAAGCTGTCTTGCCTGTTCACTGTGCCGTTCTTCTATTGCAATAGCAATCAGGACATGGTAGTTGGAAGCCTTTGTTCTCATATGAGGCAGTGTGTTTGTATACTTGCGGCCTTCAGAGAGCAGCGGGAATATGGACTCCATCATCCGGAATAAGACAGGCTGTTGGGCAGACTCTGCAATTAGGCGGTGAAAGGCAAGGTCGGTATCCAGAAAAGGACCTCCCTCCTCCATTTGCAGCACCATATTATCAGCAAGCTCTCTTAATTGTTTAACCTCGGGGAGTGTGGCCCTTTCCGCACTTAATGCCGCTAGAGCAGGTTCGATAAGGATCCTTGCTTCGAGCAGCTTAACTAGCGAAATATCTCCAAGCTCCTTCAGGTTTGCAGTCGGATCCTCCAGTAACAAGGGGTCGTTCCTCACGTACATTCCCCGGCCATGCTCAATACTGATGTTTCCCTGGCTTTCCAGGGTTCGCAAGGCCTCTCTCACTGTAGAGACACCTACCCCCAGCTCTTTCGAAAGCTGTTGAAGAGTCGGAATGCGGGAGCCGGGGGGCCATTCCCCGCCAATGATCTTCTCTTTGATCTGATCTATTGTAGCTGTAAAGGCTGTCTTCTTCATCTCATCCATTTCCCCTGTTTGGTCTACTCTGTCATGTTCATTTTAGCATAACCTATTCGGTTTCTCCTCATAGAAATAAAGATTGACACACAAAACCAAAGGTAATATCATTACCTCAAAAAGATCATATCTATTATGGGAATAACTCATGAAATGTGTGTATTTTCTTATTTTCATTAAGTATTGATCATATCTATAGGAAATTAAACATGGAGAACAAAACAAAGATATGATCTATAACTAAAAGGAGGGATAAAGGTGGAGGTAGTAACCTTTGGCGAATCCATGGTGCTGTTCAGCTCGGATAAGAACCTGCCGCTGGAGTATGTTCACCAATTTAACAAGCAAATGGCCGGGGCCGAATCCAACGTTGCGATCGGGTTGGCCAAATTGGGACATCGCGTGGGATGGTTCAGCAAGCTGGGGGATGATCCTTTCGGCCGTTATGTGCTTCACCAAATTAGGGGATATGGCATCGATATATCAAGATGCCGGCATACCGGCGATGCTCCTACGGGCGTTTACTTTAAGGAGCAACGCACCAAGGGGAAGACACAGGTCTATTATTACCGGCGTCATTCTGCGGCAAGTATGATGCACCCGGATGAGCTGGATGAAGCGTATCTGGCGGGGTTTAAAATTTTGCATATTACAGGAATTACTCCTGCGCTGAGCCCGGATTGCCTGGCACTCACGCGCAAGGCCGTTGCATCAGCCAAGAAGCTTGGCTTGAAAATCGTTTTTGATCCCAATGTACGCTGGAAGCTCTGGGACAGTGAGGAAGCGGCCAAAGAAGTATTGCTGGAGCTGGCTGGCTCGGCAGACTACATCCTGCCCGGATTGGACGAGGGTGAGCTGTTGACAGGCTGCACGCAGCCTGAGGATATTGCCTCAGCTTTGTTAAAGCCAGGGGTAGCGGGCGTTGTCGTGAAGCTTGGCAGCAAAGGGGCGTACTTCCAGTCGGAGCAGGATAGCGGTTATATGGCCCCTTTTCCGGCAGAGGAGGTGGACCCCGTAGGAGCAGGAGATGCGTTTGCTGCGGGCTTCATCAGCGGGCTTCTGCATGGAGAAACACTTGAACAGGCCGTTCGCAGAGCCAGTGCCATGGGAGCGATCGCAGTAAGTGTTAATGGTGATGTGGAAGGACTCCCCAATGAAGCGGAGCTGCTGAATATGATGAAGGGTGATCAAGACTATCAAAACGTAAAACGATAGGAGTGTGGGGGAAGTGACGAAGCAAGAGCAATTGGACAAATTGATGAATTCAGGCATCGTAGCCGTTGTGCGAAGACCGCCGAGCGATAAGGTGCAGCTTATTACCGATGCGCTGGTAGCCGGCGGAGTGGAAGCATTGGAGATTACGGTGGATTCCGAGGGAGTCTTCGAGCTTATTCCTTTGCTGAAAGAGAAATACGGCGGGCAGGTGCTGGTCGGTGCCGGTACCGTAATGAATGCGAGAGTAGCAGAAAAGGCGCTTCAAGCAGGAGCGGATTTTATCTTCTCGCCGATCCTGGATGAAGCGACGATTAAAATAACAAATCGCTATGGACGTATCTCCATTCCAGGCGTGATGACCCCTACCGAAATTGCCAAGGGCTATGAATGGGGGGCGGACGTACTGAAGATTTTCCCGGGAGCAACACTAGGTGCCAGCTATATCAAGGAGGTCTCGGCACCGCTGGCGGGAATTCCGATGATGCCGACGGGCGGCGTGACGCTGGACAATGTAGCCGAATTTATTCACGCAGGGGCAGTGGCCGTAGGCCTGGGCAGCTCTCTGCTGAACAAGGCGGCGATTGCAGAAGAGAGATACGAAGATATTACGGAATTGGCTCAAAGGTTCAAAGCAGCAATTACAAGGGCTAGAGGATAAGGAGAGAATTATATGAAAATTACGAATTACAAGACATTTATCGTTCCGCCGCGCTGGTTGTTTCTCAAAATTGAGACGGATGAGGGAATTGTAGGCTGGGGCGAGCCGGTTATTGAAGGCAAGGCCCATACGGTTCAAGCCGCTGTAGACGAATTGATGGACTTCCTCATCGGCAAGGACCCGCTTCGCATTGAGGATCATTGGCAGGTCATGTACCGCGGAGGCTTTTATCGCGGAGGCCCGATTTTGATGAGTGCGATTGCAGGAATCGATCAGGCGCTATGGGATATCAAGGGCAAATACTTTAACGCCCCTGTATACCAATTGCTTGGAGGGGCCTGCAGAGATTCGATGCGCGTCTATTCCTGGATCGGGGGAGACCGACCTACAGAAGTAGGGCTGGCTGCACTAGAGAAGAAGAACGCAGGCTTCACAGCCATCAAGATGAATGCTAGCGAAGAGATGCAATATATTGATACCCATGACAAGGTGGACAAGGTTGTTGAGAGAGTAGCTGCAATCCGAAGCGCTGTGGGACCGGATTTCGGAATCGGCGTTGATTTTCATGGCCGCATCCATAAGCCGATGGCAAAGGTACTGGCCAAGGAGCTTGATTCGTTCCGTCTGATGTTCATTGAAGAGCCCGTGCTCCCTGAGAATAATGAAGCCCTTCGCGAAATCGCGAAGCATACCAGCACACCGATCGCTACAGGAGAAAGAATGTTCTCGCGCTGGAACTTTAAATCGCTTCTGCAGGACGGTTATGTAGATATCATTCAGCCTGATTTGTCTCATGCGGGCGGAATCACAGAATGCAAGAAAATTTTTGCCATGGCCGAAGCCTTCGATGTAGGGGTTGCCCCTCACTGTCCGCTCGGACCGATTGCGCTGGCGGCTTGCCTTCAGGTGGATGCCACGGCGCACAATGCTGTCATTCAGGAGCAAAGTCTCGGCATCCATTACAATCAGGGCAATGATCTGCTGGATTATATCGTCGATCCGAATGTATTTGCATACAATGATGGCTATGTCCAAATTCCCCAAGGACCTGGGCTTGGCATCACCGTGAATGAAGAGTATGTGATCCAGATGGCGCTTGAAGCTCCGCATCGTTGGAGAAATCCGATCTGGCGTCATCGTGACGGTTCTGTGGCCGAGTGGTAATTTCCACTTATCATCGATTTCAAACAAAATAACCCTTAATTCAAACAAGAATCAGGTTGAAAGCCTTTTCACATCCAGTAGAATGAATGTGTAACAGACTAAGCTGAATGATGAGTGAGGAGCATGATGATGATCGATCTGCCTAAGTACTGGGAAGACTTGAACGTGCTGCATAAGAACAGAGAGGCTGCGAGAGCTTACTACATTCCTTTTGCGGACGAAAAATCGGCACTGCAGCAGCAAAGAGGGCGCTCTCCTTTTTATAGAACCCTGAACGGGAATTGGAAGTTTAAATATCACGAGTCGGTTCAACAGGTTGAGGACGGGTTTTATGATGCAGATGCGGATGTGAGCGGGTGGGAGGATCTGCTGGTTCCATCCTGCTGGCAGGTTAATGGATATGATCAGCTGCATTATACGAATGTGAATTACCCTTTTCCTTGTGATCCGCCATATGTACCCAATGCGAACCCGGCGGGGCTGTATGTCCGAGAGTTTAACTTGTCCAAGGATTGGGAAGGAAAACAAAAGTACATCGTCTTCGAAGGCGTGAACTCCTGCTTCTATCTGTGGATCAATGGCACATGGGTTGGTTATAGTCAGGGCAGCCGTGTCACGGCCGAATTCGATATTTCGCCTTATGTTCAGGCCGGCAGGAACAAAATCGCTGTGATGGTGCTGAAATGGTGTGATGGCTCCTATATCGAGGATCAGGATATTTGGAGATTCTCGGGGATTTTCCGGGATGTCTATTTACTCGCAAGAAGCCCGCAGCATGTTCGGGACATATTTAATCGTACGGAATTGAACGCCGGACTGGATCATGCAACGGTGACCTGTGAGCTGGAGTCGATCGGGCATATTGAAGCTCAAGTCAAGCTGACGGATGCCGGAGGACAAATCATAACAAGCGGAGCATGCCAGGTAGACGGTACGGGCAGCCTCGTGCTTGAGGTCGAACGGCCCCAGCTGTGGTCCGCTGAAGCGCCTAATCTGTATCACTTGACTATTTCGGCGGGGGAAGAGGTCTTCTGCTTCTCGGTCGGATTCAGAAAAATAGAGATTACGGACGGCGTATTTTATATCAACCAGGTTCCGGTGAAGCTCAAAGGGGTTAACCGGCATGATTCTCATCCGGTATTAGGGCAGACGGTTCCGATCAATCATATGATTGCCGATTTGAAGCTGATGAAGCAGCATAACATCAACACGATCAGAGCCTCCCATTATCCCAATGATCCGAGATTTTTGCAGCTGTGCAACGAATACGGCTTCTATGTCATCGATGAGGCAGACCTGGAGTGTCACGGCGTGTTCCATGCTGTCGGAGATTTTAACATGCTGACCCGTCTTTCCGAGTGGAAGCCCGCTTTTGTGGAGCGTGCGATCCGTATGGTTGAACGGGACAAGAACCATCCGTCCGTCATTATCTGGTCCATGGGCAATGAATCCGGCTATGACGAGAACCATATGGCCATGGCCAGGTGGACGAAATCGCGCGACGCTTCCCGACCAGTGCACTATGAAGGCTCGGATCCGCGGCATTTCGGAAGCCCGGATGTCGAGGTGCTGGACATGGAGAGCCGGATGTACTCCTCTCCAGCCTACATTGAAGAGTATGCCAAGAACGAGAACAGCACGAAGCCGATGTTCATGTGTGAATACAGTCATGCGATGGGCAACGGTCCCGGCGATCTGAAGGAATATTGGGACGTCATTTATAAATATCCGAAGCTGATGGGCGGCTGTGTATGGGAATGGTCCGACCACGGTATTTTGACGGCCACGGAGGACGGTATTCCATACTACGCTTATGGCGGTGATTTTGGAGATGAGCCTAATGACGGAAACTTCTGTATCGATGGATTGGTGTCCCCGGATCGAATTCCGCATACAGGTCTGCTGGAGCTGAAAAAAATTATCGCGCCTGTTTCCTTTGAAGCGGTAGATTTGGCCAAAGGCATGATTAAGATCAACAACCTATATGATTTTATAGACCTATCACATCTAAGACTCTTTTGGAAGGTTGAAGAGGAAGGCATGCTTGTGGAGCAGGGGTATCTTGAATTGGGTGATATTAAGGCCCACACCTCAGAGAACGTGGAAATACCGTACCACTTCCCGCAGGCTGCGGCGGCACCGTATATATTGACCTTGTCCTGCAGATTGAAGGAGGATCAGCGGTTTGTACCGGCTGGACATGAAGTGACCTTCGAGCAGTTTGAGCTCCCGGTGGCACGGCTTGCGAAGGAAGCTGCGGCCCTCAGAAACAACGACATCGAGATGATGAAGCAGAAGGATCAGCTTATCATTGAAGGCTTTGATTTCAGGCATGTCTTTGATACGTACAAAGGCACGTTTGTCTCCTTGACCAAGCATGGGGTAGAGATGCTGAACAAACCGCTCGGCTTTAATATTTGGCGTGCCCCGATCGATAATGACCGGAAGGTCAAACGGCAATGGTACGAAGAGGGTTATGACCGGGCAACGATGCATGTGTATAAGGCAGAAGTCACCGAGCAGGACGAGACCAAAATAGCGATCAGCGTAGAATTCTCTCTTGGCGCCTATATTAAGCCCCCATTATTGCATGGGACTGCTTCCTGGAGCGTGGCTGGAGATGGCCAGGTGGACTTAAAGGTGGATGTGCGCGTACGTGAAGACCTGATCTTCCTGCCGCGCTTCGGGCTGCAGGTCACGATGCCGCCCGGGACCGAGGAAGTGGAGTATTTCGGTAATGGCCCTCATGAGAGCTATATCGACAAGAATCACAGCACCAGAAAAGGAAGGTATTTGGCTATGGTCGATAGCTTGTTCGTACCGTATGTCATGCCTCAGGAGAACGGCTCCCATGACGGGACGGAATGGGTGAGCGTAACCAATGAGCAAGGCATGGGCTTGAAATTTACGGGGCTGCAGCCGTTCTCGTTCAATGCCTCCCATTTTACGCCGGAGGATCTGACTGAGGCGCAGCATACGTACGAATTGAAGCCGCGGAAGGAAACCATTGTTCATGTCGATTATAAAATGAGCGGCGTAGGTTCCAATTCCTGCGGACCGGAGCTTCTGGATATTTACCGTCTGGACGAGAAGGAATTCTCCTTTGAAATCGCAATAGCTCCAGTGTTCAAGGAAGATGAATAAACGAACGGATCAGGTGTCTCCATGATTTCATGGGGACACCATTTGTTCAAATTAGCGAGTACTTTTGATATACTGGTTAAAAAAAATTGGCGGCTCTATTCGCAGCAAGAAGGTACAAGAATGAAGAACTTTTGGAGAAGATTACAGCTACTTAGAAATAACGGGAGCGTGCGTACCAAGCTGCTGCTTGCCTTTTTCATCGCAGCCGTATTGCCTGTGGGAGCACTAAGCTACTTCTCGTTTCATAAGTCCTCCGAGGTCGTGAATACGCAGTTCGGCAGTTACGGAATGTACGCGGTGGAGCAGTTGAAAATTCATATCGATAACGATCTTCGGCAGATGGATCAAATTACCGGCAATATATTAACGTATCTAATAGCTTCCTCCATTTATATTGAGGATGAGCCGCCTGCAACTTATACCCGATTCGTTGAAGAGCGGGACTTTCAAAATTACTTGAACTCATTAGGCAATAACCTGTATAAAGTGGCCGTGGTAACTCCTTCCGGAAGAATCATAGGCAACGACCTGATCGTCAGCGAGAAGCTGGCGAATTCGCCATTCTGGACCACCATCTCTGCCTATGAGCAAAGACACGTGTCCATCCACATTCCAGATTATTATTCAGTACAGAACGATGAATATGTGATCAGTCTGATGATGCCCTTAAAGAATGCATTCGGCTTACCCCATGGCAGCAAAATATTAATCGATATGAAAGCGGATACAGTGATCGAGGTCATTAAGTCGTTCGAAAAAGATACCCGCTCCCATTTGCAGATCATGGACCCGTCAGGGCAAACGCTGCTTCAGACCTCGACAGACTATGATCACCACGATGATGACATCGTCTGGTCCCGTTCCTTGGAAATGGAAGATTGGATTGTGGAAGCCAGAATCAAATATGCGGATTTTTATGAATCCTCCACAGTGATTTTACAATATTCCATTCTTATTTCAGCCCTGGCTATTTTGCTAGGTATCGCTATGGCGAGCTTTTTTTCATTCCGCTTTACAATGCCAATCAAGAAATTAGCTCATTCCATGCGCAGATTCGGGGAAGGCGATCTATTGATCCGAACTCCGGTCATGTCGAAGGATGAGCTGGGCTTTTTAAGCGAGAGCTTTAATAAAATGACGGAACGGCTTATTGCTTCGATGCATGAAATCACTCGTACCGAAAAGCTTAAGAGTGAGGCTGAATTACAAATTCTTCATTACCAGATTAATCCGCATTTATTGTTCAATACGCTAAATTCGATCCAATGGAAGGCCAAGCTGGCGCATCAGCCGGAAATCCATAAAATGCTGCAGCATTTGATTGTGGTGCTTGAGGGGAGCTTCAATTTTAAGCAGACACTGGTTCCATTAGAAAAAGAGCTTGATATCGCCTATCATTTTATTGAAATTCAGCGATATCGCTATGACGATGCCTTTACTTTTGATTTGGAAGTGGAGCCCGGGCTGGAGGAATGTTTTATTCCGCGTATGGTGTTTCAGCCTTTGCTTGAGAATATTTTCTTCCACGGGTTCCGTGATGGACAAGGAAGGATTAAGATGAAGGTGTATTCGGAGAAAAATAAGCTGTATATGGTGCTGGAGGACGACGGGATCGGCGTGAAGCCGGAGCATTTGGCATATATAGCGTCGGGCCGCAAGATTCCCGGCAAGCAAGGCGGACTGGGCCTTAGGAATGTGGATGAACGAATTAAACAGCACTATGGCGATAGCTATGGTCTCTCGATAGAATCTGACAGAAATAAGGGAACGAAGGTGACTTTATCATGGTTAAAGACAACAGTGGACATGCATCTTTAATTCAAGTGCTCATCGTGGATGACGAGCAGCTGGTACGTAAAGGTCTTCGTATGACAACGGATTGGGAGAAGCATGGCATGGTGGTGGTTGACGATGCGCCTAACGGCAGCGTGGGCTGGCAGAAGTTTGTGGAGTACCGTCCGCAACTGGTGATCACGGATATTGTTATGCCGGAGATGGATGGGATTGAACTGGCCAAAAAAATTAAAGAAGAGGCGCCGGATACGGCAATTCTATTATTAAGCTGCCATCGAGATTTCGTGTATGCGAAGAGTGGAATTCAGATCGGTGTCCATGATTATATCGTAAAGACAGACATGGATGATGAGCATATGGAGCTTGCTCTTGAGCGGATTCGTCAGCAATTTGATCAACGGGTACTCGCTCGCCAGACTGCCGCATGGGCAGGAGATTCCCCTTCTTCAGAAATGAAAAGCGACGGAGAGGAAGCACTGGGCACATGGCTGCATCAAAACGACTACACGGCCAAGCAACAATTACTCCAGAAGCTCAGAGCCGAATGGCATTGGATGCTCAAGAAGTGCTATATCCTGTTTTTGTATTTTCCTGAAGAAGAAGGGGGAGGCATGCAATCCCTTCGAAATTCATGGAAACATATTATGGCTGCTGGCGCTGGCCAAATCGATTTTTTGCAGATCGGTGACCGCACTGCTATAGTGGTCGCGCATCAGTCCTGTTTATCGCTCGTTCAATCCTCATTGGTAGAGATGCAGCTGAAGCATAGCGGACTGGCGTGGAGACAAAGCACGGTAATCAACGGTGAGGACGAATGGCTCCGTCAGGCCGAAGCCTTGTTCCGGTTATGGGGAATTGAAGCTAGCTTGGTGCTGCTGCAGGATACCCATAAGGAGGACATTATTAGAGCGATCGATTACATCGATCAACATCTGCAGGACGACCTGCGTGCGGCGGATGTGGCCTCGCAAATCGGCGTGAGCCGCAGCTATTTCAGCACGATTTTTAAGGAGGCTACAGGAAGCAGCATCATTTCCTTTATTTCTGAGCGCAGGCTGGAAAAGGCCAAGGAGCTGCTAAGCGCAACTACGATCCGTACAGAGGAAGTGGCTGAGAAGGTCGGCATTCAGGACGTCAAATATTTCTCCAAATGGTTTAAGAAAAGAGCCGAGCTTACGCCTGGCCAGTACAGAATTCAAACAAAATGACGCCGGATTCCAACAAAAATACTCCAATGCCCTGCCTTTTTGGGCATTTTTTTATTTATCGGAAAAGAGGACACTAATATAAAACATATGTCAGTATGAAAGCCCTTTCAGACATTTTAAGATACTAGTGAAAGAAGCGGTACACATCTAAGGAGGGTTACTAATAATGAGAAAGAAAAGTATAGCCTATTTGCTTATTGCTTGCTTAATGATTTCTTTGCTGGCTACGGCTTGCTCAGGCAATAAGAACAACAATTCCTCGGCGGCGGGACAAGGCAATGGCGACGAGAAGGTCAAGCTGGTAGTGTGGACCTGGGAAACGGCCAAGGATGGACTTGACCTGAATATGGAAGCGTTTCAGGCGAAATATCCGAACATTGAGGTTGAATTTCAGAATATGAAATCCACGGATTTGTATTCCAAATACTTGATCACCTCGAACACGGGAGATGCCGTGCCGGATATCATTACCGTAGAATCCACCAACCTGGCGCAAATTGTACAGATTGATTCCTTGCTGGATATTACGGATAAAGTAGCGCCTTACAAAGACAAGATGAGCCCATACAAGTGGGAGGATGCGACGAAGGACGGCAAAACCTACGCTATGCCATGGGATAGCGGCCCGGTCGTCATGTTTTACCGGAATGACTTGTTTGCTCAAGCAGGACTTCCAACCGATCCGGTTGAGGTATCCCAGACGATCCAGACCTGGGAAGATTATTACGAGGCTGCCAAGCTGGTGAAGGAAAAGACCGGTGCATTCATGTACGGAGACTCCAAAACGAACTCCAGCAACCGGGTATTTGAATCCATGATGTGGCAGCGCGGGCTGTGGTATTTTGACGACCAAGGAAAGGTAGCCGTGGATTCCCCGGAAATTCAAGAAATCGCGGATTACTTGATTAAGATGCAACAGGAAAATCTCGTGTACGATGCCCGTGCCAATACAGACCAATGGGGCAACGGAATCCGTGACGGACAGGTTGCAACCGTGGTAGGCGGATCATGGCATGACGCCATTATTGAAAATCAATATTCTCCGTCCGACAGCGGAAAATGGTCCGTAGCCATGATGCCGAAGTGGTCCAAGGACGACAAGTATTCGGGCGCCAACCAAGGCGGCTCCAACCTGGCTATTAACAAAAATTCCAAGCATCCGGAAGAAGCATGGCAGTTCATCGAATTTATGCTGGGCAGTGAAGAGAACCAGGTGAAAATGATGTCCGATGCAGGCCTGTTCCCGGCGATGATGATCGATAATAACCCGGCTATTGATGAGCCTTCAACCTACTTTAACAACCAAGCGATCCGCAAGGTTTATGCTGAGTCCCTGGCAAATACCTATCCGCTCGCCTATACTTCCGATTTCCCAATGGCTAACAAGCTGATGACTGATGTATGGGCCAAGGTATTCCTTAACAATTCAAGCCTTGAGCAGGCATTAAAGGAAATGGCGGACGAGCTTCGCAGCAAAACAAAAAGAGAATAGCGCATATTTCTGATAGGATTGGAGGGGACGATATGACATCCAGATTAAATAAGCAGTTGAAAATAGCTCCCTATATTTACATCTCGCCTTATTTCATCCTGTTCTTCGTCTTCTCCCTTTATCCCATTCTTTATTCCATCTACATCAGCTTTACGGACTGGAATGGGTCAGGCGAGAAGACGTTCATAGGCTTTGAGAATTATGTCCAATTGTTCGGGGACAAAAATTTCTGGTTATCCTTGTGGAACAGCTCGATCATCTTTTTAATGTATGTGCCCTTGATGCTGTTCCTCGGACTTATATTTGCATCGATGCTGAATTCCAACTGGATGGTAGGCAAAGGCTTTTTCCGGATGGCCTTGTTTGTTCCGAACTTTGTATCTGTCGTAGCGGTATCCTTCGTGTTCGTTCTGTTATTGAATACGCAAAATGGGCTTTTCAACAGCGTGCTTCGAAATATCGGACTCATCGATAATCCGATTCCATGGCTTGAATCGCCGTGGTGGGCCAGAATCTCGGTGTCGATCATGGTGCTCTACCGTTGGCTTGGCTACAATATGCTGCTATTAATGACGGGATTGCAAAATATTTCAAAGGATCTTTACGAGGCGGCTTACGTGGATGGAGCGACAAAGATTAAAAGTTTCTTCTTCATAACGATTCCGCTGGTGAAAAAAATGCTGTTGTTCTGCACGGTACTGTCCACCATTGGAACCTTTTCCTTGTTCACGGAGCCGTTCATTTTAACACAGGGCGGACCGCTCAATTCTACTTTAACTCCCGTTCTGATGCTGTATACGGAAAGCTTCCAAAACTTTAACTTCGGTTACGCGTCGTCGATTGCCGTCTGCTTCTTTATTCTGATGATGACAGTCTCGTTAATCCAGATGCGCGTATTCGATGATAAGGAATAGGAGGTGGGAGTGAGATGGAAAAAGCGATGAAATTGCAGCGTGTGAAGCATCACGAGGGGAAGCGCGGAATCCTGTCCGTAACCACCTTTATTATCATGACCCTGGTCTCTCTTGCGACTATGTTTCCCTTGTTCTGGCTATTCAGCTCTTCGCTCAAGGATATCAGCGAGATTTTCGTCAATCCGCCGATGTGGGTACCCAAGGTATTTCATTGGGAGAACTTCACAGAGCTATTTGTTAACCGCAAGTTCGGCATCATTACCTGGAACAGCTTCTTGCTCGCAACCACTTCGACGGTAATTGCCCTCGTTTTCTGCAGCTTGGCCGGTTTCGCATTTGCCAAATATCATTTCAAGGGGAAGAACTTCCTGTTCATTATGGTCCTGGCTTCCCTCATGATCCCGCATGAAGCGACCATGGTTCCTTTGTTCTCCATATATAAAGGAATGGGTCTGATTGATAATATTTGGGGCGTCATCCTGCCGGATTTAGCGAACGCATTTGGCATCTTCTTTATGCGCCAGTACTGTTCGGCACTTCCGGAAGAGATGCTGGAGGCGGCCCGCATGGACGGCTGCACCGAATTTAAGCTGTTCCGGCGGATCGTATTGCCTAACCTGAAGTCCGGCTTTGCCGGATTGGGGATTATCCTGTTCGTCAAGCAATGGAATAACTTCCTGTGGCCATCGGTCATTCTCCGTTCCCAGGAGAACATGACCTTGTCCGTTGCGCTTAAAGCGCTGGAGGATAGCAACAATACGCCATATCATCTGATTATGGCCGGTTCGGTGATCAGTGTCGTACCGCTGCTGATTATCGTCCTGATCTTCCAGAAGCAATTAATCGCAGGGATGATTGAAGGCGCCGTAAAAGGCTGATTGCCAGCCTATGGGATAGGTGCTTCAATTGCTCGCACAGCAGCATCATTTATTTGAACAGCGGCCTTGGTCCTTCATGTTGGACTAAGGCCGTTTTGTATTGTCCCGCTGGCGGCTGCGCACATACCGTCCCGGCGGCATCCCCTCCGACTTCGTGAATTGCTTCGTAAAGGAATAAATATCGCCATAGCCGAGACTTAAGGCAACGTGCTTAATGGTGAGCCCGGAGAGCAGCATCATTTTGGCCTGCTTCATCAGTTGTCCGGTGTGGTAGCGCTGGGGGGAGATCCCGGTGATCCGCTTGAACAGCTTCCTGAAATTTTCGTAACCCATATTTACTGCAGCTGCTGCTTCCTTTATCTCAAAATGGATATCGGTAGACCCGCTGATGAGCTGACAGGCCTTAGCTATTATCGCTTCATGGGGATCGCTTGGCGGGCTTTGGACGCTGTTATGCAGGCGGATCAGTAGCTCCTGGGCACTCATCAAAAGATAGGGCAGGCTTGCCTCGGTCGCCTCCTTAAGGGAGTCAAGCAACCCCGCGAATTCATGAACAAATTCGCTAGGATGCAGTGTCGTCACTTGCACCTCTTTGTCGGTCCTGAGAAGTCCCAACGATGTCAAGTAGTCATACACCGGATACCCGATGCTGATGTAGAACTCAATCCAGGCTCCATCCGGTTCGATTTCGGTAGAGTGCATGCGTTCGGGAAACCGTTGAACCAGATCGCCTGCTTGCATGGGCGTCACGGTGCCGTCCTCGGATAGGTAACGTCCGCTTCCTTGCAGGATCAAAATACAGCTGTAGTACCCGATTTTGAAATCATACTGGGAACGTTCCGCCGTTCTTTTCCGCATAAAGCCGCAGGATAAAATGCCTTGATCAAAATTGTCGCCGATGCACCGGTAGACGACATCGTTCTCCTTGATCTCTTCGTAATTCACAGAGGATCACTCCTACCAAAATGGATAAATGAAATACCATTACTGACATTTCAAGACACAGTATACCCTTATATTATTAGGGTGTGGGACATTGAATCAACACCAATTAGAACAAGGAGTGTGATTCCAGGAAATGAAGCTGAATCGAGAGTGGGAGAACCCGCAAATTACGCAAGTGAACCGGACGCCCATGCACGAGCCTTATGGAGTATACGAGTCCGTCGAGCAGGCCTTGCGCGGGGATCGCAGAGAGTCCAAATACGTAAAATGCTTGAACGGATCCTGGAAGTTTAAGCTGTACCCTTCTCCGGATCGGGTAACCGATGAATTCTATAGTCCGGAGTATGACGTGTCCGGTTGGGATTCGATTTCCGTTCCGTCAAATTGGGAGCTGTCAGGCTATGGCACACCTGTCTATACGAATATTTTGTATCCCTTCGGCAAGAAGGGGGAGAACTCCCGTCATGAAATCCGGCTAAAGAAGGATGAGTTCGTCCTGAATCCGCCCTTTGTTCCAGAGGATGATAATCTTACCGGATGCTATGTCCGGAGCTTTGACCTACCCGAGGACTTTATTGGCCGTGACGTCTTTATAGACTTCAGCGGCGTGGAATCTTGCTTCTATCTGTGGATTAACGGGAAATGGGCAGGCTTTTCGCAGGACAGCAAGCTGAATGCCGCCTTCGAAATTACGGATTACCTCCAACAGGGACACAACCGGGTAGCTGTCCAGGTGATGCGCTTCGGAGCCGGTACGTATCTGGAGGATCAGGACTACTGGCATCTGTCCGGGATCTTTAGGGATGTGTCGATTTATGCCAAGCCGCGCATGCGCATCCAGGATTACAAGATCGAGACGCTTTTTTCGGGAAATTATGAGCATGCGGAATTAGTTATAAAGGTCTATCCTAACAACCAGGCGGACCGCTACGGGGAAGCATATGCGCGCCTCTCGCTTTACGACGCCGATTTCATACTGGTTACGCAGTTTGAAACGCCGAAATTCGGAGACTGTGGATTCTACCTGCAAGAGAAATACGTGGCGAAGGTCCAGCAAGCTATTTCTAAGCCCCATTTGTGGAGCGACGAGACGCCCTATCTTTATAAATTGGTGCTGGAAATGATCGGCCCAGATGGCAACATCGTTGATATCGAGAGCGCAAATGTTGGCTTCCGCGAGGTTCAAATCGACAACAACGGGGTTCTCAAGATCAATGGTAAGCGCCTCCTGATCCGGGGCGTGAACCTGCATGCTTTTTGCCCGGAAACCGGACGTACGGTGTCAACCGACTATATGCGCGAGCAGATCAAGCTGATGAAATCGCTGAATATCAATGCTGTCCGAACGAGTCATTATCCTCATGCAATCGAATGGTACGACCTCTGCGACGAGCTGGGTGTCTATTTGGTGGATGAGACGAATCTCGAAACCCATGGCATCGGCGGTCAATTGAGCGAATCGCCGGTGTGGACTCATGCTTACATGGAGCGGGCGACCCGGATGGTGCTTCGGGACAAGAATCATCCGTCGATTATTTTGTGGTCCCTCGGCAATGAATCAGGATATGGGGCGAATCATGCGGCCATGTACGGCTGGATCAAGGAATATGACAAGACCCGATACGTCCAGTATGAATCTGGAAATCCGCCGGCCAATGTCTCGGATATCATCGCGCCGATGTATCCTCCCAAGGATTGGATTCTGGATATCATGGCTAACAGCGAGGACTTGAGACCCTTCATCATGTGCGAATACGCGTATGCAAAGAGCAACAGCAACGGGAACTTCAAGGAATTCTGGGATCTCATTCATAAGTTTCCTCGCTTCCAGGGAGGATTTATTTGGGATTTTCAGGACAAAGCACTTGTTAAAACGGCTCAAGACGGCAGCATGAAATATGTCTATGGCGGAGCTTTTGGCGAAGAAATTGTGGACCCGGCGCTGGATATGTGCCTGAACGGCATTGTTTTTCCGGACTTGACGCCGAAGCCTGCAGCTTATGAAATCAGGAATGTGCATTCGCCGCTCCTGATCGATGATTTCGAGTCGCCATATGATCCTCAAGGCACAAAAAAGTATCGGCTATTCAACCATTACACGCATCGGGACCTCAGGCATCTGAATATCCGTTGGGAATTGGTATGCGACGGGGCGGTTGTTGATAGCGGGCTCTTCCCTAAATTCAACACGCCGCCCGGGACAACAGAATGGATTGAACCGCCTTATGATGACTCCAAAGTGAACGGGGAAGCATTTCTTAACTTTTATGCGTTCCTGGACGAAGACACGTTTTATGCGGATAGGGGCTCCCGTATTTATGCCTGCCAGTTTGAGATCAAGGATTCGGTCCGGCGTCTTCATAACGGAGAGATTGAGCAGGGCAGCTTGACCTATGAGGAGACGGAGCAGCAAGTGCTGATTCACAATGAACATCTGGAGGTCGCCTTCTCGAAATACTCGGCAGAATTCACCGCAGTGCGTTATAAGAAGCGGAGTTACTTCACGGGCGGTGCCAATCAGTTTTATCGTCCACCTACAGGGATCGATGCCGGAATCCATCTGGAGTCTCCCAACTATGCAGATGAATGGAGAGCAATCGGGCTTCATCATCGGCAAAAAGAAATCCAGCATATCCGGGTGTATGCAGCATCCGCTTGCGTAATTATCGAAGTGCGCAGTCTTTACCATGGCTGCATTGAAGCAATAACAAGCTATGCGGTGGGCGGGAAAGGGATTGAGATTACCAATACCGTGGTGAATAATGCCAAGATCGATTCAATTCCGCGAATCGGTCTGAGCTTCGCATTTTCAAAGGACTGGAATCAGATTCAATGGTATGGGCGCGGCCCGTGGGAGAACTACGCGGACCGCAAGACGTCAGCGCTGATCGGGCTTTATGAGAGCAAGGTCGAGCAGCAGCATGTTCCTTATATTCTTCCGGTGGAATGCGGCGGCAAGGAAGATGTGCGTTATTTGTATGTATCCGCGTTGGATGGCCGGAAGGTTAAAGTAGCCGCGGCGGGTCATTTCCATTTCGATATTCATCGGCACAGTGTAGATCAGATTGACAGTGCGTCTTATGCGGAGGAGTTGGGCCTCTCCGATAGGGTGTACTTGAATCTCGATCACAAGCATGCCGGTCTGGGCGGGGATAACGGTTGGACGAAGACAATTCATGACGAATACAAAATTAAGAGAGGCATCTATACGTACAAAATGACGCTGGAGTTTTTGTAGCAAGGTCACGATTCATGTATTGAGCAGCTTCTTTCAGCGAGAAGAGGGTGTCTCAAAAGTAAAATTCAGTCACCCTTAATAACAAAATAGAGTGATATTCATATAAACATATAGAAACCAAGGGGATTTCTCATGCTTAGTCCCCTTGGTTTCTTGCGTCCACTGCGGCTTTTTTGATTAAATTATGAGCGAGGGAAAGCCAACCGACCTCCAAACTTACTTTTGGCAAGCCTCGAAGCTTTTTAGTCACCCACATCGGCAATTATAGTGACATTCTGCATTAAAATCGCCGCACGAGCCCTCCCATCGGCAATTTTAGTGACATCCTGCATTAAAATCGCCGCACGAGCCCTCCCATCAGCAATTATAGTGACATTCTGCATTATAATCTCCGCGCGAGCCCCCCATCGGCAATTATAGTGATATTCTGCATTAAAATCGGCGCACGAGCCCTCCCATCAGCAATTATAGTGACATTCTGCATTATAATCACCGCACGAGCCCCCCATCAGCAATTATAGTGACATTCTGCATTATAATCTCCGCGCGAGCCCCCCCATCAGCAATTTTAGTGACATTCTGCATTAAAATCGCCGCGCGAGCCCTCCCATCGGCAATTATAGTGACATTCTGCATTAAAATCGCCGCACGAGCCCCCACATCAGCAATTATAGTGACATTCTGCATTAAAATCGCCGCACGAGCCCTCCATCAGCAATTATAGTGACATTCTGCATTATAATCTCCGCGCGAGCCCTCCCATCAGCAATTATAGTGACATTCAGCATTAAAATCTTTGCCCCGCTCACAATCTAATAAAAGTAGAATTATATCCAATACCTGTCTCCTTATGCCTGCATATTACCGGACTTATAATATGTATGCGGTTACAAAAAACCGAGGATTCAATAAATAGGGGGAGGCAAAGTATGAAAAGTATGAAACGTGTATTAGCCGGAATTTCAGCAATCCTCATGATGACATCGGTGCTTGCGGCGTGCGGAGGGAACTCCAACAATGCGTCCAGCCCGAATTCCACTCCAGCCCCATCGACGAACAACGCGGCCGAGACGCCGTCCAACACGAGCGGCGAGAAGGTTACCATTAATCTCTGGAGCTTTACGGACGAAATTCCGAACATGACGACAAAATATTTGGAGGTCCATCCGGAAGCGAATGTAGAGTTCAAGACTACGATCATTGCAACAACGGACGGTGCTTATCAGCCGGCGCTTGACCAGGCGCTTGCTGCCGGCGGCAAGGATGCTCCGGACATTTACGCAGCTGAAGCCGCGTTCGTCCTGAAATATACCCAGGGCGATGCATCCGACTATGCCGCGAACTATGCGGACCTTAGTCTGGATGACCAAAAAGTGAAGGATGCAGGCATCGCACAGTATTCCGTGGATATCGGCAGCAAAGACGGTCAATTAAAGGCTCTTGGCTACCAGGCTACTGGCGGAGCCTTTATCTATCGCCGCTCGATTGCCAAGGATGTGTTCGGTACGGACGATCCGGCAACGGTGAAGAGCGAGGTTGGCCCAGGCTGGGATAAATTCTACGCAGCAGCCGCCAAGCTCAAAGCCAAAGGCTACGGCATTGTATCCGGTGACGGCGATATCTGGCATGCTATCGAGAACAGTTCGGAAAAGGGCTGGATCGTTGATGGCAAGCTTCATATTGATCCGAAACGCGAAGAGTTCCTTGATCTCTCCAAGAAGCTGAAGGATAACGGATACCACAATGATACGCAAGACTGGACGGAAGCCTGGTATGCGGATATGTCCGGCTCCGGCGCCCAGCCGATCTTCGGATTCTTCGGTCCGGCATGGCTGATTAACTATGTTATGAACGGCCAAGTGAAAGACACGGACGGTGACTGGGCTGTTACCGAGTCGCCGACAGGCTTCTTCTGGGGCGGTACCTGGCTCCTCGCTCACAAAGACGTGACGAAGGACGAAGCCAAGAAGCAGGCGGTTGCCGATTTCATCAACTGGGTAACGCTTGATTCCTCCGAGACCGGCCTTCAGTATTTCTGGGCAAACGGTACGATGAAGGATGGCGAGCAAGGCACGAAGGACAGCGTTGCCTCCTCCGTAGTGATGAGCAATTCCAATGGTGAGGTTCCGCTGCTCGGCGGACAAAACATGTTTGACGTTTTCGTACCGGCCAATGCGAACGCTTCCGGTAAGAACCTGACGCAATATGATGAGACGATCAACAGATTGTGGCGGGATCAAGTACGCGAGTACACTGCAGGCAACAAGAGCCGCGACGATGCGATCGCCACCTTCAAGCAGCAGGTTAAGGACCAGCTTGATATCGACAGCGAATAATTAGGAATAGAAGGGGCGGGGGGAGCTACCCCGCCTCTTCATATCAACAATTGGGGTGAGAGCATGCGCCGCAAAGGTGTGAACTACTCGAAGTACGGCTATATTTTTACCTTTCCGTTCGTCTTGGCATTTTTGATTTTTTCGTTATACCCAATCCTATATACCGCAGTCATCGGGTTTACCGATATGAAGGGACTAATTCCAAAGCCGATTCATATTCTGGATAACCCGTTTCAAAATTTCAAGGATCTTATCTTTGAAAATGCGTCCTTTAAAAAATCCCTGTTAAACACGGGGCTTCTCTGGATTGTCAACTTCGTTCCTCAGATTACACTCGCGCTGCTGCTTACGGCATGGTTCACGAATAAGCGGCTCAATATCAAGGGGCAAGGCGCGTTTAAGGTACTGCTATATATGCCGAACATTATTACGGCCAGTACAATCGCCATTCTGTTCAGCACGATGTTCGCCTATCCGATGGGGCCGATCAACAGCTTAGTTCAAATGCTGGGCTTGTCTGACGCACCGATCTTCTTCCTCCAGGATAAGACGACCGCACGGGGAATTGTGGCGTTCATCCAGTTCTGGATGTGGTACGGCAATACCATGATCATTCTCGTTGCAGGCGTGATGGGAATTAACCCGGCACTTTTCGAATCCGCAGCGATTGACGGAGCTAACGGGTGGCAGACCTTCTTCCGGATTACCTTGCCGAGTCTCCGCACGATTCTGCTGTTCACCCTGATTACGTCGATGATCGGCGGTCTGACCATGTTCGATATTCCGCAGCTGTTCCTTCTGGGTGGACCGGATGACGCCACATTGACAACGTCGATGTTCATCTACGGGCAGGCCTTCAAGGGAAGTTACCTGTACAACCGCGCAGCAGCGGCAAGTATGATCCTGTTCCTGATTGCTGCAGCGCTGTCCGCTGTTCTGTTTTACGTGATGCGGGACCGCGATGCGGCGCAAGTGAAGAAGGCGGAGAAACTGTACAAAAAATCGCTCAAAGCAACAGCAGTAGAGAGAGAGGTGTAACACATGGATAAACAACTGAAAAGCGAAGGAGCCTTCGGTCTGAAATTCAGCCGGACGATCATCTATATCATCTGTATCCTGTTGTCGCTCCTCAGTATTCTTCCTTTCTGGATTATGTTCGTCAACGCTACGCGTTCCACGGCTGAAATCCAGAGCGGACTCTCCCTGCTGCCTTCGACCCATTTTATGAATAACCTTCAAGTATTGCTTGATAAGAGCTTCGATCCGATTCAAGGCTTTATGAATTCCTTCATTATCTCGGGTTCGGCAACCATTCTGACGGTATATTTCTCGTCACTGGCGGCTTACGGATTGGTGACCTATGACTGGAAGCTGCGCAAGCCGTTCTTTACGTTCATCATGTGCGTCATGATGATTCCTTCTCAGGCAAGCGCGATCGGCTTCTATCAATTCATGTACAAACTGGGCTGGACGAACAGCTTCCTTCCGCTGATTCTGCCCGCCATTGCGGCGCCGGCGGTTGTGTTCTTCATGCGGCAATACCTGCTGGCTACACTGTCATTGGAGATCGTGGAGGCATCCCGGGTGGACGGCTCCAGCGAGTTCAAGACGTTTAACCGGATCATCCTGCCATTGATGACGCCGGCGGTTGCAACGCAGGCGATCTTTGCTTTTGTAGCGAACTGGAACAACCTGTTCATGCCATTGATTCTCCTCACCCAGAAGGAAAAATACACCATGCCGATCATGGTAAGCTTGCTGCGCGGCGATATCTACAAGACGGAGTTCGGCTCGATCTACATGGGGCTGGCCCTGACGGCCTTGCCGCTGTTCGTGGTTTATTTCCTGCTGTCCCGGTATATCATTGCAGGCGTTGCGCTTGGGGGCGTTAAGGAGTAGCGCGATTGCACATGATTGTTGTTAGTGCTGGGAGTTTAGTTGTCCTTATGCAGCTATGTTGCGAGTTTTATTGAGATCATGAGAGATAGGTGTATTTTATACATCTGAATGATCCAAGTCATGGAATTGCTGCGGTACAATGAATAAACCTTGTTAGGGGCTGCCTCGCGGTAGCCCCTTTTGCCTTGACTGGAAATCTAATCCATGGTCGTAGTAAAATATAGCGAATAGGAGTGATAGCTATGAACAATACGAAATGGTGGCAGACCGCCGTCATCTATCAGGTTTATCCCCGGAGCTTTCAAGATAGCGATGGTGACGGCATCGGCGATCTTCGGGGAATGATTAACCGATTGGACTATTTGGAGCAGCTTGGCATTACGGCGATATGGCTCAGTCCGGTATACAAGTCGCCCAACGACGATAACGGCTACGATATTAGCGATTACCGGGATATTATGACCGAATTCGGAACGATGGCCGACATGGACGAGCTCATTGAAAAGGCCAAGCTTCGGAACATCCGGATCATCATGGACCTGGTCGTGAACCATACCTCGGATGAGCATCCCTGGTTCATCGAGGCCCGTCAAGGAAAGGACAATCCGTACCGAGACTACTATATTTGGCGCGATCCGGTAAACGGCGGGGTTCCCAATTCGCTGCGCTCTTCGTTCAGCGGCTCGGCCTGGGAGTTCGATGAAGCGAGCGGCCAATATTTCCTGCATTTATTCAGCCGCAGGCAGCCCGACCTGAACTGGGAGAACCCCAAGGTTCGGCAAGAGGTCTGGGACATGATGAATTTCTGGCTGGATAAAGGCGTCGGCGGCTTCCGCATGGATGTCATCGATCTGGTCGGCAAGATCCCCGATCAGGAGATTACAGGAAATGGGCCGAAGCTTCATGAATACCTGCAGGAGATGCATCGGGAGACGTTCGGCAAGCATGATGTCCTGACGGTCGGAGAGACCTGGGGAGCAACGCCGGAGGTGGCGAAGCTCTACTCCAATCCGGATCGGAAGGAGCTGTCGATGGTGTTCCAGTTCGAGCATATCGGCCTGGATCAGCAGGAAGGAAAGGACAAGTGGGACTTGAAGCCTCTGTCCGTCAACGAATTGAAGCAGGTGCTGGCCAAGTGGCAGGTTGAGCTCGGGAACGAAGGCTGGAACAGCCTGTTCTGGAACAACCATGATCTGCCGAGAATCGTATCCCGGTGGGGCGATGACGGCAAATACCGGGTAGAGAGCGCGAAGATGTTCGCGATTCTGCTGCATTTGATGAAGGGCACGCCTTATATTTATCAGGGCGAAGAGATCGGTATGACGAATTATCCGATTAAAGATATCAGCGAGGCGCAGGACATTGAGACGGTCAATATGTATCATGAGCGTCTTGCCCAAGGCTATGCCAAGGAGGACATTATCGCTTCGATTAATACCAAGGGGAGAGATAATGCGCGAACCCCGATGCAGTGGGATGCGACGCCGAACGCCGGATTTACCAGCGGACAGCCTTGGCTGCACGTGAATCCCAATTATGCGGAGATCAATGTGGAAGCGAATCTTGCGGACCCGGATTCAGTCTTTCATTGTTACCGTAAATTGATTGAGCTGCGGAAAAATAACCCGATCGTGGTATGGGGTGAATTTGAACTGGTGAAGGACGTTCCCGAGGAAGTGTTCATGTACTTCCGCCGCTATAAAGGCGAGACCTGGCTGGTTACCGCTAACTTTAGTCCCGCACCGCTCACGCTGGAAATGCCGGAGATCGGCTCGGTCAGTGAATTCATTATCGGCAACTATGCGCGAGATGCCGCAGATTTTCAACAGCTGCGGTTGCAGCCTTATGAAGCGTTTGTAACGAAGCTTGCTTAAATACGGAACCGGACAATTCAGGAGAACGTGCTGAATTGCCCGGTTTTTTAGTCGGGTTTGGCATATCGAGTTAGCATTGTGGTTGTTATTTCTTGATGTAATCCGAGTACCTGTCGAGAAACTCCAGGGAATTCATATCATCTCTAAGGTGATGCCGCACCAGGGCGTCGATCTCCTCTGTATTTTTGTTCGCAATATGCTCCAGCATGAATTGATGCTCGCCCCAAATCTGTAGCAGCTTCCCTCTTTCCAGCATGTGCAGCTTGCGATACCGGACATAATGCACGTTGGACTGCTGGATTAAATCCCATAGAAACTCTCGGCCCGCCAATCGGAACATAGAGCTGTGAAATTGATCGTCCAGAGCCAGAAAGAGGTCAATCTTCTCTTCATCCTTGGCGCATGCCTTCTGCTTGTCCAGAATCTTCTTCAATTCCTGGAGGTCCTTAAGCGAGAGCTGGGAGCATAAGTCCTTCATGATTTCCTTTTCCAGCGCGCTTCGCAAGTAAATCATCTGCTCGACGGATTCCAGATCAATATAAGAGACAAAGTTTCCCCTCTTGGCATAGACATCAATATAGGATTCCAGCGACAATTGCTTCAGCACATCGCGCAGCGGTGTTCTTGATAGCTGGAACTGCTCCGCCAAGACGGTTTCACTCAGGATTGCACCGGGTTTTATTTTTAGCGACAGAATATCGTTCTTTAGCTGCTTCAGGATTTCTTCCTTCGTATACATTCCGCTCCTACCTTTGTATGGATTGAATTGAATACTAGTATACAACTACTTTCAGTTTGAGCAAAGCCTCTAAACCGATGTTAGCTTAAATCGCTGAAAATAAGTGTTAATTTATGCAATTGACAAATGAATGGAACTGCCATATGATCAAGAAAAACTTGTATACAAGATAATCAAATTCACTTTGGGAGGGCTCCGGTATGAACATGACTTGGAGATGGTATGGACAAGATAATGACAACATTACGCTGGATCACATTCGGCAAATTCCAGGGGTGACCGGGATTGTATGGTCCTTGCACGAAAAAGTCGCCGGTGAAGTATGGGAGATGGAGCGAATCCGGGAAGTCGCTGATCAGATTACCGGCAAAGGCTTCAGCACCGCGGTCGTGGAGAGCGTCAACGTTCATGATGATATTAAAATCGGGCTGCCTTCCCGCGATAAATATATCGATATTTATATTGACACCATCCGCAAGCTGGCGACGGTAGGCGTCAAGGTGATCTGCTATAACTTTATGCCTGTATTTGACTGGACGAGAACAGAGCTTTATAAGGAGCTGCCGGACGGATCCAACGCTCTGTTCTATGAAAAGGCTGCTATTTCAGAGAATCCTCGCCAGATGGTCGACAGAATTCTTCAAGGTGCGGGCAGCTTCACCATGCCGGGGTGGGAGCCGGAGCGGTTGGCGAAGCTGGATGAACTATTTGCTGCTTATGCGGATGTGACGGAAGAGAAGCTCTTCGATAATCTGAAATATTTCCTGGAACGGATTATTCCTGTTTGCGAGGAAGTAGATATTAAGATGGCGATTCATCCGGATGATCCGGCTTGGCCGATTTTCGGTTTGCCGCGGATTATCCGCAGCCGGGATACCATCCGCCGCATGCTGGATATGGTGGACAGTCCCTATAATGGTCTGACCTTTTGCACAGGCTCGCTCGGCACGAATCCGGAGAATGATCTCCCGGCCATGATTCGCGAATTCCATGATCGAATTCATTTTGCCCACATCCGCAATGTGAAGGTATTCGATAACGGAGATTTCATCGAGGTTTCGCATCGGGGAAAGGACGGCAGTGTGGATATAGCCGAAGTTGTCAGAGCCTACCACGAGAATGGATTTAAAGGATATGTCCGTCCGGATCACGGTCGTCATCTGTGGGGCGAGGAGAAGAATTGCCGTCCTGGCTACGGGTTGTATGACCGGGCTTTAGGGATTATGTATTTGCTTGGCGTTTGGGATAGCCTGGACAATGTGACCTCCAAAGGGGTGGAGTAAATGCTGCAACTCAACCGGACAGGGCTTGCGGACAGGGCAGCTTGGGAGGCAGCCGGCATCGAATTGCCGCAATTTGATCTTGAGGCCGTCGCGGATCGGACGCGGGCTAAGCCGCAATGGGTGCATTTCGGTGCGGGCAATATTTTTCGTGCCTTTGTAGCCAATGCCCATCAGAAGCTGCTGAATACCGGACGGGCGGATACCGGGATTATTACGGTAAAGACTTACGACTTTGAAAAGGCCGATAAGCTTAACAAGCTGTATGACAATCTGACGCTGCTGGTTCTGATGAATGCGAAGGGCGAGTTCCGGAAAAGTGTGGTTGGAAGCGTCGCGGAAGCGCTTGTAGCGAATAAAGCACGGCCGGAGGATGATCGCCGGCTGATTGAGATCTTCGAGAACCCGAGCCTGCAGATGGTCAGCTTTACGATTACAGAGAAGGGGTATGCCTTGACCGGACCTGACGGCGATTACCTCGATAGGGTCAAGGAGGACTTCAAGAATGGCCCTGAGCAGCCTGTCCATGCCATGGGCATTGCCGCTTCGCTTGCTTATCGCCGTTACTTGAAGGGACAGTATCCATTAACCTTCGTCAGCATGGACAACTGCTCCCATAACGGGGACAAGCTGAAGAACAGCGTGGTGGCTATGGCTCAAGCCTGGGCCGCAAGGGGACTGGTGGAAGCCGGGTTTGTCGACTATCTTCAGGATGAAGCAAAAATTACGTTTCCGCTGTCCATGATCGACAAGATTACGCCGCGTCCTTCGGAGAAGGTTCAGGCGATACTGAGCGAATCCGGCCTGGCTGATATGGAGCTTACGGTGACGTCCAAGCATACGTATACAGCGCCATTCGTAAATGCCGAAGTGAGCGAGTACTTGGTTATTGAAGATAAATTTACGAATGGACGTCCGCCCCTGGAGGAAGCCGGAGTGATTTTTACGGACCGGGACACCGTTAACAAGATCGAGACGATGAAAGTGACCACATGCCTCAATCCGCTGCATACCACGCTTGCCGTTACGGGCTGTCTGCTCGGCTATACGTTGATTGCGGATGAGATGAAGGACCCCGTGCTGCGGCGGTTCGTTGAAATCATCGGCTACGAGGAAGGGCTGCCGGTCGTGGTAGACCCCGGCATTATTAATCCAAGGACATTTCTTGATGAGGTATTGCAGGAGCGGTTCGCGAATCCGTACATTCCGGATACGCCCCAGCGGATTGCCACGGACACCTCGCAAAAGGTAGGTATCCGCTTCGGGGAGACCATCAAGGCTTATGTGCGAAGAGCGGACCTGAACCCTGCCGGTTTAACGGCTATTCCGCTGGCAATTGCTGCCTGGTGCCGTTATTTGCTCGGGGTGGATGATGAGGGGCAGCCGTTTGCGCTTAGTCCGGATCCGCTGCTTGAATCTCTGCAAGATCATCTGCACGGCGTTCGTCTGGGAGATTCGCATGCCCCAGGGGTTCGCCATATTCTAGAAGATGCCCGGCTATTCGGTGTGCAATTATATGAAATTGGCCTTGGCGAGAAGATTGAAGCGATGTTCCATGAAATGCTGTCAGGCCCCGGGGCCGTGCGGCGCACATTGGAGAAGTATGTGAATTAATGGCTTCGACTAAGTTAAATTGATGATTGTATGTGCCGGGGCAACGTGTGAATCGAATATAGCAGAAGCCGCAATGCTGCAGATAGCCTAAGGGTGTCCTGGATCCATCGTCGATGGTGAGGGACACCCTTTTCACTAGAATCAAATCTCGCGATACAGCATCTCCATCCCCTTCCTTAACTCCTCCTCCGAGCTGTAGGCAAAGGATAGCCGAAGATGATGTGCATCCTGTGCTCCGTAAATATAGCCGGGATGAATAAGCACCTTCTTCTTCAGAAGCCGCATGAACAGTTCCTTCGTAATGACAGGTTCATGAAATCTCAACCAGATGTAGAATCCTCCCTGCGGACTTTCCCAGGAAGCTTTGCTCTCAAAATATTGCTTTAGCAAAATCTCCATAAGCTCTGCACGCGACTGCAGCTCAGCTCTTAATCGCCGCACGTGATTTTCATATAAGCCCGTGCGCAGCCAGTGCTCGACAACGAGCTGGGAAAGGGCGCTTGAGCCGTAGTCCATCTGCATTTTAATGTCCGAGATCCGCTGAATGACCGGCGCCGAGGCGATGACCCAGCCAATTCGCAGCCCGGGACTGAGCGTCTTGGACACGCTGCCGATATAGATCACCTGCCCGGAGTGGTCGAGGGATTTCATAGCGGGAGCCGCAGGCTCGAAGCTCAGCTCGAAATAGACGTCATCCTCGATGACGGGGAGCTTTTCTGCTGCACATAACTGGTACAGAGCGTTCTTATCCTCCCAGGTCATACATTCCCCTGTAGGATTATGGAGGGTCGGAATCGTATAAAGGATGGCTTGTCTGCGTCCGCGAACCTTCCGGATATGCTCGGCTGTGTATTGATCAGCTGAAAGTCCGTGCAAATTCATGCCGAAGGATTGAAAGGGCCGCACGGAATTCAAATAAGAATATTCGTGTTGAAGGACTAGCGATCCGGGCTCCAGCAGGCCAAGCGCAATCAGCTGCAAGGCTTGAAGCCCTCCCGAGACAACGCAAATATTTTCGGGCGTGGTAGTGATCCCTCTCTTTTTCACATAGTCGCAGATGGCTTGTCTCAAAGTCTCACTGCCTTGAGGAGAAGAATATCCGAGTGTCTTTCCGTCCAGAGGCAACGAGCCGAGCGAGGCTTGAATCTCGTTAACCGGGAGCAGGGAAGGACTCAGCTCGCCTGTTCCTAATCGAATTACGGAAGCGTCCTGCTCGAATTCATTGATCAGCTGGATGGTCTGGTAATTGGATTTATGAATGCTTGCTTCGATATATTGCTGCCAATTCGGCAGCCTTTGCTTGACGAGAAGATGCCAGGAATCGTTCGCGACGAAGGTAGCCGATCCTGTCCGGGAACTCAGCAATCCGTCCGCCTTCAACTCGTCAACCGCTTCTTGAAGTGTACTGCGATTGACGCCTAACGATAGCGCCAGCTTGCGCTGCGGAGGCAGCCTGGTTCCCGCCGGCCATTCCCCGCTTTGAATTTGTCCAATCATCCAATCCTTGATTTGAGCAGCTAAGCTTAGATGCAGCGAGCGGTCAGGCTGCCAGCTCATAGCGATCCCTCCTTGCATAATTGGCTGGGTAATTACCCATCCAATTGGACCTGTTCTCTATTTATATCATGACTATGATAGAGAAGGAAGGAGTTGAAGGTATGGAACCAGTATTCCATGGCATTATTTTAGCGCTGGGGCTGATTTTACCTTTAGGTGTGCAAAATGTGTTTGTATTCTCGCAAGGCATCACGCAACCCAAGCTGATCAAGGCATTCCCGGCGATGATAGCCGCAGCGGTCTGTGATACGGTATTAATTGTCCTGTCTGTTATGGGACTGTCTCTTGTAGTGATGCAGTTTGAGTGGCTCAGGCTTATGCTGCTTATCGGCGGAATTATATTTCTGCTCTATATGGGGACAATGATTTGGAGCTCGAATGCGGTGACAGGTCTGGATGATAAAGAGGCGCTGCCGCTAAAGAAGCAGATTTTATTTGCCTGCTCCGTCTCGATCTTGAATCCGCATGCACTGCTGGATACGGTTGGCGTCATCGGAACAAGCGCAGTCCAATACAGCGGTCAGGCCCAAGTGTCCTTTATGCTGGCATGCATAGCCGTCTCCTGGCTCTGGTTTCTTGGACTCATTATGACGGGGGCTGCGTTCAAGAAGATGAATCTCCCTTACAGCGTATTTGTACTGTTCAACAAGTGCTCTGCCGTCTTTATCTGGGGGACGGCGCTGTATCTGCTGGTATCGGCCGTGGGCATCTCCTCTTAGGCACCTACCCAATACCTGACGCATATTGTAAGGTGACAGTATTCAGGGAAGAATCGGAAAGGAAGTGGATGTGTGACTGCAAGAGAATTGAGATATTTTGCCGGCGGGAATACGGCCAGGGGCTTTTACTCTTTGTTTGAATCCAATCTGAAGGATCTCCAGCGTTTATTCATTTTGAAAGGAGGTCCCGGCACCGGGAAGTCCACGCTGATGAAGAGCATTGGCAAGGAGTGGCATGAGCGGGGCTACGATGTTGAACTGGTCCATTGCTCCTCCGACGCCGAATCTCTCGACGCGGTGATCATTCCGGCATTGGGAGCCGGCGTAGTGGATGGTACGGCACCTCATGTGATCGAGCCAAAGGCTCCGGGAGCCGTTGAAGAGTATGTAAATCTTGGAGAAGCATGGGATTCCCGTGCTCTGATCGGACAAAAGGAACAGATTTTTCTGATCAATCAAAAGGTTGCCGATGCCTATGCTGCAGCTTACAGCAAGTTTGCCGAGGCGCTCCGAATTCATGACCAATGGGAGCGGATTTATTATGCCCAGATGGATTTTGAGCAGGCGGATCAATTGACCAGCCGTATGCTGCAGCAATTGTTCGGAGATCATCGGCTTGAGAAGCGCTCGATCGTCAAGCATCGGTTTCTGGGGGCGGCTACGCCTGCCGGAGCGATTGACTTTGTGCCGAATCTGACGGAGGGCCTGACGCGCCGTTACTTTATAAAGGGCCGGGCAGGCACCGGCAAATCGACCATGCTGAAGAAGATTGCAGCTGAGGCGGAGAACCGCGGCTTTGACGTTGAAATCTATCATTGCGGATTTGATCCGAACAGCCTGGATATGGTTATTGTCCGCGAGCTGAATTTCGCGATTTTTGACAGCACCAGTCCGCATGAATACTTCCCGGAGCGGGAAGGAGATGAGGTCATTGATACTTATGCTGCCAGCGTGAAGCCGGGAACGGATGAACGTTATGCGGAGCAGCTTGCAGAAGTGAGCTCCCGGTATAAGGAGAGCATGAAGGACGCTATAAGCCGTCTGGCGGAAGCGAAGCGGTACCGCGACGAGCTGGAGGGGATTTATGTGTCTGCGATGGACTTCTCCAAAGTCGATCTGTTGGGCAATAGACTCCGGGAGGAATTGGCGGCTTGGGCTGACGGGTTGCTCTCCTGACACTCTTTCCGTCTCCTCCAAATTCTGATATGTTGAAGAAGAACATGTTAGAGATGAAGGAGGCGGGCCATGCTTAAAGCAACGGTGCATATCGCAGTTCCAACGGCTTTTAATCAGGATGAATCGTTAAATGTGGAGGCGACGCTCGCGCATATCCATGATTTGCATCGTCAAGGTGCTCAGTCTGTGCTTGTTAGCGGTTCAACAGGAGAGCAGCATAGTATGAATCTTGAAGAGAAGCTGATGCTGCTTCAAGCCGTGACGGAGGACAAGAAGCTGTGTGGTCATATGGAGATCATCTTTGGGGTTGCCTCCATCCGGGAGACCGAAGCTGTGAAGCTGGCGGCAGCGATCCGGGGCACGGGAGTGGCTGGAATTCTATTAGGCTACCCGCCCTATATTCTTCCTTCTCAAGCGGAAGCGGTGCGATATTCAGAGAAGATCGCGGAAGCGAGCAATAAGCCGGTGATCCTCTATAACAATCCCAGAAGAACCGGATTTGATCTGTCCGTGGATGCTATTTTGCAATTAAGCCGCTTGGAACAGGTAATTGGGATAAAAGAAGCAGGCGATCCGTCGAAGGTCGAGTTTTTACGAAGCAAGATCGATAAGGAGTTTTACTATTATGCCGGCGGGGATACGGGCTTGGAGGATAAGGTTAAGCTCGGATTTAATCGGCTGTCCTCTATGGCGGGTAATGTGTATCCTGTTGAAATAGCAAATTGGTTTGGAAAGCTGCTTTCCGGCGAGCCCGTTACCCAGGCTGAGAGAGAGCAAATGAGCAAGCGGATTGATGAGGTCTTTTCAGGAGCTCCACTCCTTCGTTTGAAGGCAGCCATCCAGTCCAAGGGCATTTCTATGGGGATTTGCCGCAGTCCGTTAGGCAACAGTGTCGACAACATCCTTTAAGGAGTGGTTCTTTTGCTAGAGCAGCTGACAGGTTATGGTCTTTCGAAAAAAGGAGCTGTCGAGGATTATCCGTTTGGTCCTGAAACGCTAGTATTGAAGGTTGGCGGCAAGATGTTTGCGCTGCTGAGCCAGACTGATGCTGGCGAGACCCATATATCCTTAAAATGCGATCCTGTGATTGCCGCGAATTTGCGGGAGCAGCATCCTTGCGTTCAGCCGGGATACCATTTAAACAAGACGCACTGGAATACCGTAGTGGCGGACGGAAGTCTGCCCATGAGTGATCTGCAGGACATGATCGATCATTCCTATGAACTGGTGCTCAACTCGCTGACAAAAGCGGCGCGAGAGGCTGTCTTGCTTCGCATCGATGGTAAAGCCTGAAGCAATGATGGTCTGCCGGGATAAATACCGGGAAGAAATAAGGTTCATATCTATGAAAAGCAAGACGCCGTATTCTGTCTGCCGTCAAGACGGGATACGGCGTCGTTTGCATTTAGATGTGCTCTGCATTGACGAAGCAGTGCAGGTGAAGCGGGGACAGCACCTTTAACCCTTCGCCGATTTCAAAATCCCGGTCAGCCGCCAGTTGTTGTCCTAATTCCTTGAAATAAATATAGTAAAGGCCAAGCATTTCTTCCGACAATTGGCTTTTATGCAGACGCATAGCATCGAATTTCTGCTCGTAATACGGGGTAATGTCAATAACGGTATTCGGTTTGGAAGTGAAGTAGAAGCCGATGGCGGCGGGCTGCCATGGCGTTGTCTGCGTGCCCTTTGGATAGGAAGGCAGAGAGCTGCTAATGACTGCGTGTGCCGCCGCTCTTCCGGTGACGATATGATCATAGTGCGCTTCGTAATTCAACCAAGGATCCGGACAGAATACCGCTTCCGGCTGAACCTGACGGATGACCTCGGCTATTTTTTGAGAGAGTGAGGGGATGTCCTGAAGGGTTCCGTCCTCATAGCCAAGTGTATAAAAGAAGGATGCCCCCAGATGTCTGCCCGCTAATTCCGTCTCTTGTACTCTTGCTTCGGCAATCTGTTCATGAGACAAGCTAGCGTCCAGTGCGCCGAGATCGCCGTTTGTGATCGTCAAATAGTGGATCTCACAGCCCCTTGCAGCGTAGCTGGCGATAATTCCCCCCATGCCAATTTCATTATCGTCGGGATGAGGCTGAATGCACAGGATTTTCCGGCAGTCGGCAATGTCAGGCGGCGCCAATAGCTTGTTGATTTCGTTCAGCGATGAGTTCATCGTAAGATCGCTCCTTTGTATGGAAATGGGTGGATGGAACGTACAATTCTCATGACATGCTCATGGATCACCCTGAAAGGGTAGTTCTCCTTCTCTCCAACTCGTCCTGGACATGGATGCGTTGCTGCTCGGTAATTCCATAGAACAGTACAGGAATAATGGCGGCGGCAAAGCACAGGGCGGGGAGCATCAGCATCATGAAGCTGAGTCCGTTTTGCAGCTGTGCGGTAACGGGCTGATTTTCCACATAATGCAGCAGACCCAGGCCTGCGCCGATCATCATCCGTGACACAGCCCCGCTAAATTTAGAGATGAAGGTATTGGTCGAGAAGACGATGCCCTCGCCGCGAAAGCCGAGTCTCCATTCGGAATAATCAATCGTATCAAGCAGCATGGAGGTGCTGACCACGGTCGCCATTCCGCAAAAGAAGAAGTTGAAGCCGAGCATAATCAGAATAAGAACGGGATTCTGCTGACCTAACAAAAATGTGATCGTACATGAAAGACAACCGAAAAGACAAGAGAAAATATATAGTCTTTTTTTAGGAAAACGATGAAGCAGCTTCGGTGTAGCTCCCATCCCCAGAATCATTCCAACCACCAGACTAATACCGATTTTCATTACAAAGCCGGCATCCTGCCACACATAAATAACGTAATACAGCTGAATCCCTTGCATTAAATTAATGACTAGATTCATAACGAGCAGGGAGAAGAGCAGGACAAGCAGAGGTTTGTTCTTATAGACGGTCTGAATATTACGGCGAAAAGAGATGCGTTCCACCGGAGGGGCAATCCGCTCTCTGGAAGTATAGCCGGTAAGAAAGATCAGGACTGCCGCGATAACGCCGATAAGGATGGCAGAGAGTAAATAAGCGCGCGAGTTCCGTTCCCCGCCAAAAGAAAGCAGGAGCTGGATCCCGCCAATCGTGATCACGACAACCCCGAGCATCCCGCCGATTTTGCCCAGAGTCACCAACAGATTCCGCTCTTTAGGCGCCGTGGAGATCACGGAGGATAAAGCCCATAATGGGGTGTCGCAGACGGTGTAGAGCATGCCCCAGAGCAAATAAGCCGCTGCGGAAATTGCGAGTGTAGCGCCAGGCGAAGCACCGAAGTCCCAGAAACAAAGGACGGTTGCCGCAGCAATCAGCCAGGGGGCGAACAGCAGGTAAGGGCGGAATTTTCCCCATCGGCTTCGCGTTTTGTCGGCAATCATGCCCATCACCGGGTCCAGACAGGCATCGACGATGCTGGCAACGACGAGAATGAGACTGGCGGTGGTAGCCTTTATGCCGAGCAGGTCGGTGTAGAAGAAGAGGATATAGGCGGACATGAAGCTGTAAAGCATGTTTTGCCCGAGCAAACCGCCGGAATAGAATACTTTCTCGCGTGCCGGGACCCTTTCCTCCATGATCTCAGATCACTCCTTGTTTTTGTCTGATATATACCTCGATCTGGAAGGAATGTCAAACGGTTCTTTCCTGCTAAATCTTCTACCCTGATCTCGGTGAACTTTCCCCCCTGCTGGATCGTATTTCACGCTATGATGTATAAATGGGGGCTCTCCAGGCTCCTGAATCTTACAGAGGTAGTTCAAAAAGTCACCTTTTGATCACGAAGTATTGCAAGGAGTCATGTAGGTTCTGCCTACACTCCGTTCCTCCTTCTTCGGGTTCTCGCAACCTTCTCGGTGCTGAAAACCTGACTTTTTGAACTCGCATTTATGGGGGAAGTAATCAGGAAAGGGTGAAGCTTACGGACAGAATCCTTAGGCGGCTGAAAAATATAACATTCAAAAACCGGATCATCTTCATCTTTCTTATCAGCAGTTTGGCGCCGTTCATCTGCCTTGGCTTCATCTCTTTTTATACGATTGACTCGATTATCGGCAATAAAGTGGAGAGTGCCTTGCAGAGTAATCTGAAGCAGGATTTGATGACTCTTGAGAATGCGCTGAGCAATATGAGCCATGTCTCCCAGCAGCTTGCATACGGGGTCGGAACGAACCGGCTGTTCGAGCAGCTTGCGGCCGGGCAGGAGCCCTACGAGCGGTTGAGGCTTGCTAACGAGCTGCGCAGCGAGCTGAATATCATTACCTTTTCTAATCCCAACGTGGGCTTGGTGCTGTATTATTATCCCGATAAACAAGCCTATCAATATGAGAACTTCAGGGTACGAGGGAGCTTTGAGCCTGACAGTCTGCCGGTGCTGTCCACGTATCCGGAGATCACCTACTTCGGCCCGCACACCAGTTATAATGGCTCGATTAACCAATATGTCTTCAGCATCATGCGCAAGGTGAATCTTCCGGATCAGAATGTTTACCTTTATATTGAATCCGGACGTAATGCGCTTAAGTCGTTGTTCGCGCCGCAGAATCAGAAGGACAGCTCCCGAAGACTGCTGCTTCTTAACGATGATGGTGAAATCGCTTTCAGTGAGGTACCGGATAAATTCCCGGTGAACACGATGTTTCCCGGGGGGAATCCCGAGACGACCTCCGGTTACTCCGGTAAGTACTTCTGGAACCGGGAGATCAGCAATCAGGGCTGGAGTATCGTATCCGTCTTGCCCGAGCATGAGCTGAAGCAGGAGCGGAACCGCTGGCTGATTCAGATTACCGGCATCTTTCTCATTTTTCTTCTGGTGACGGTACTTATGGCCTGGGTGTTATGGAAGATGGTCTACCGGCCGCTGGATAAATTCCACCGGGAGATTAAGTCGTTAATACATTCCGATGTAACGGTACAGACGGAGCAGACGTTTATCCCGGAATTCGACTATTTGCTCTATCAGACCCGCAGCATGAAGGGGAAAATATGGGCTCTTTATAATGAAATCGAGCAGAAGGAAAAGCGAAGGGCTGATCTTGAGGTAGAGAAGCTGCTCTACCAGATCAATCCTCATTTTCTGATGAACACGCTGGATACGGTGCACTGGCTCGCACTTATGAATGGCCAGACGGAGATCGACAAGCTGGTGCTCAGTTTGAACAAGCTGCTCTATTATAATTTGGGCAAAATGGGAGAGGCCTCGACGATCGGAGACGAGATAGAGGCGCTTAAGGAGTATTTACAGCTTCAGCAGATCCGGTACGACTTCCAGTTCGATGTGGACCTGGATATTGATGAGCAGTGTCTGGCTTTGCCTAGCCCGCGCTTTTTATTGCAGCCTTTGGTTGAGAACGCCTTATATCACGGGGTTAGCGATGATGGATATATCAATGTCAGCGCAAGGCTGCAAGGGGATGTCCTCGTCATTGTCATTCAGGATAACGGGGAAGGCATGACTCCCGAGAAGATAGCCAGTCTGTTGCATGACGACAGCAAGGAAAGTCATAAGGTCGGGATGGGGATCGGCATGAAATATGTGAAGAGAATTTTGAGAGCCAATTACGGCGATTCGGCAGGGTTGTTCATCAAGAGCGACCTGGGCAAAGGAACGGTAGTTACACTTCGGCTTCCGATCAACGGCAGGGAACAGAACGGGGGTGACTGACAGGATGATCAGGGTCCTGATTGTAGATGATGACAAGCTGGTTCGGAAGGGACTTATCTCCGCGATGCCCTGGCACCAATTTGAGATGGAGGTTGTCGGAGAAGCCAACAATGGCGAGAACGCTTTGAAATTCATGGAATCCAATCCGGTGGATCTTTTGATGACCGATCTTTCCATGCCGGTGATGTCAGGGATTGAGCTGATGAGAATCGTCCGGGAGCGCTACCGTCAAGTCAGGATTGTCGTCCTGACGCTCCATCAAGACTTCGAATACATTCAAGAAGCGCTGAGGCTCGGGGCGATTGATTACATTGCAAAAATTCAGTTGGAGAAGGAGCAGTTCGAGGAGGTGCTAGGCCGGGTCAGCCGGTTGATGAAGCAGAAGGAATCAGGTTCAACCAGGCCGGATCCGGATAGCAGTTGGGAGAGGGAAGGCATAACTACCCTGCAGCTCTGCTATACTCTAAATTCATCCGGGGATGTGGCGGAGTCAGGCCAGGTGCCGCCCTCCGCTGTTGAAGCGGAGCCCGGGGTCTGGTATTGGCATGCTGAGGAAGCTGAGGACGGGAATACGGATGCTGATGCGGAATATCAGCCTGGACCCGGTGTGGCCCGGGTCACGCTGACCGGGCTGGAGGGGCTCGATCGCAAGACGATTCTTCAGGTCATTCGTTCCTATAAGAAGCACGACTTGTTCTATGACTATGAACCCTTCTCCCCGGTGCGTTATGTGGATGCAAGGGAACTGGTGAATCGGGATTCCGCGGAGCAGAGTCCTTCCATGGATTCCATCAGAGACCGTTGGAGCGGAACGGAATGGATTTATGAGGACCAGCTATTTTATAAGCTGTTGCTGGAATTGAAGGGAATGAGACTCCCGTCGGTGCGATTGATCCGGATTTTCATTTCACTCTCGGATGAATGGAACCGGCTGTACAGGCCAACCTTGGAGGAACCCATCACGATGGAGGATTACTATCCTAGCTGGTATAGCTTTGAATTGTGGCTGGCAGGGGCACGGGATCAGATTCGGCTGGCAGGAGCGAAACAGCAAATTTCGCTTGAGATCCGCAGCAGCCTGGATAAAGCGATGAATCTTGCGCGTCAGAATCTGAGCCAATCGATCTCCACCGGTGAGATCGCTCAGTTGGTGAATATGAGCAGCAGCTATTTCAGCCAATGCTTCAAGCAGTACACGGGCCAGTCCTTTGCGGATTACGTCCGTGTCACTCGCATGGAGCAGGCGAAGAGCTTGCTGCGTAATACGTCCCGAACAATTCAATGGATTGCTGAGCAATGCGGTTATAACGATGAGAAATATTTCAGCCGGTTATTCCGCGAGCAGGTCGGCCTGCTGCCCAGCGAATACAGGCAGCAGGCTTCTTCCTCCGGGCAATAGGCCAAGGGTAGAGAGGCGCACGAAATGTAGGTAGACATTTCGTGCGCCTTTTTTTCTCCTATATTGAGAGACGAATAACGCGCGCGGAGCTTTTTTGCAGCGATAGAGCGCTGATAGAGCGCTTGAACAGGGATGGATGCGGGCAGGCGCAACAAGGCAATAAGGCTTTGTATGATTTTTCGTGCAAATCTAGCGTGATTAGCTCTTACCTGAGGGAATTTGTACGGTTTTTCGCACAAAACTTGCACGTATCGGCCATGCATAAAGGAATTTGTATGGTTTTTCGTACAAAGGGCACCGACAAGGCCCTTTTGACGAAGGCTTTTATACGAAATTCCGCACAAAATCAGCGTATTCCAGCGTAAGCGGAACTCATCTCCTGTCAACCTGGACTTGGTGTTCTATCAACGGGTTGAAGGTATTTTGTCACACAGGACGAGGTATGAAATCTATCGCCAGTATCCGCAGAGTTGAGTCCAATTAGCGTCAAATTCTCTACCCTGATCAACGAAAGCTCTCTATCCCTCGCATCGATAAGCCCGTGCTATAGTGAAGTCGTCACAAGAAGTAACCATCCTAAAGGGGGAGCAAAATGAAAAAGCATTTGTTATTATTGCTTTCGGTCATTCTCGTAGCGATGAGCCTGTCCGCTTGCGGCGGCGGTAATAAGAATGCCGGGGGCAACGCCTCGAACAGTCCCGATGCATCGGGCGGCAATAGCGGAACGAACACGCCGGTGGTGGAAGAAGTGGCGGACCCGTTCGCGAAGTTCGACGAGCCTACCGAGATTTCCGTCGGCCGGGGCATCGACCCGAACTACAAGTTTGACGGCACAGATACGTCAGAGGACAACGTCTACACCCGCTGGCTCAAAGACAAATACAATATCGTCGTCAAGCATGCCTGGGAAGCGGCTAACGGCACCGATTACCAGCAAAAGGTCAGTCTGGCGATCTCCAGTAACGATTTGCCGGATGCAATGATCGTCAACGAAACTCAGCTGAGACAAATGGTGAAAGCCGGGCAACTGGCCGACCTGAAGGAAGTCTATGAGAAATACGCGAGCCCGGCTTTGAAAGCGGTTTACGACTCCAACCCCGGGCTGCTGGACAGCGTCACCTTTGACGGCAAGCTGTATGCCCTTCCGGAGACGACGCTTCCTTCCGCTCCGCTGACCTGGATCCGTAAGGACTGGCTCGACCAGCTGGGCCTGGAGCCGCCGAAGACGCTCGAGGACATTGAGAAAATCGCCCAATCGTTCATCGATAATAAAATGGGCGGTGAAAATTCGATCGGCATAGTCGGCACGCAGCAAGGCGGAACACTCTATTCTACCTTTTTGAACTCGACGGATCATTGGTATAACTTCTCCTCGATCTTCTTTGCCAACGGCGCCTATCCGGGGATTTGGGTGAAGGATGCAGACGGCAATGCCGTGTACGGCTCCACAACACCAGAGACGAAGGAGACGCTTGCCCTGATGAGAGATTGGTATGCCAAGGGCATTCTTGATAAAGAGCTGGGCGTACGCAAGAGCACAGGCGAGGTTGTGGCAAGCGGCCAGACCGGTATTTTCTTCGGGCCTTGGTGGTCCGCCTATAACAACATTCCTGACAATATCAAGAACGATCCGAAGGCCAACTGGAGAGCCTATGCCGCTCCTCTCGATGCTTCCGGCAAGTTTAATTCCAACTCGGCCACAGGCAGCAGCTATCTCGTAGTCAGCAAGAATTACAAGCATCCTGAGACCGTCATCAAGATGACGACACTCCATCAATGGGGCAAGGATGAAGAATATCAGACCCTGACCGCAGGCAAACAAATGACCTCGCAAGAGGTGCCGTTGTTCCTGATTCTGGGTGCCGGTGACCAGCTTGAGTATGCTGTGAACTCGCTTCGCGACTACCTTGCAGGCAAAATGACCTTGGAAGACTTCGACAATAACAACTATGGCTGGGCCTATGAAATGGCGAACCATGCTCTGAATGTCAAGAAAGATCCGATGGATAACTATGATATCGAATACTGGGATCAAGAGACCGATGCCGGATTCTTCACTCACCTGTACGCCCACTTGAATGGCGGTTCCGCCTTCGTGGATGCCGATATCAACTGGGTACGCAGTATCGCCACGGCTCAGACCAAGACGATGGAGTCCAGATGGACCAACCTGAAAAAGCTCGAGGACGAGACATTCCTGAAGATTATTATGGGCAGTACCGATCTGGATTCGTTCGATACCTTTGTGGAGAAATGGAAGGATCAAGGCGGCGACAAAATCACTGAAGAAGTGAATGAACTTAAATAGGTTGATTCTTCGTCAAGACGGGTACCTGGTACTCGTCTTGACATCCTAATAAGGAGATATGAAGCATGCTGAACAAAGGCTTTAACAGACATTATTATCTGATGCTGCTGCCGGGTCTGATCTGGCTTTTCTTTTACAATCTGCTGCCCATGTACGGCATTCTGACGGCGTTCAAGGAATTTAATCCGGGACTTGGCATTCTGAAGTCGCCTTGGGTCGGGCTGGAGAATTTTCAGTATATGTTCGAGCTTGACGATAGCAAGCTGATTTTCAGAAATACGATCCTGATCGCCTTTTCGAAAATGGTAGGCAACCTGCTCGTTCCGCTCGCCTTTGCGCTGATGCTGAATGAAGTGAAGCATAAGCTATTTACCCGGACGGTGCAGACTGCGGTGTATTTGCCCCACTTCCTCTCCTGGGTCATCGTGGCCGGAATGATGCTGGATATTTTCTCTTATAACGGCCCGGTTAACTCGCTGTTGGAAGTGTTAGGCGTACAGCCGATGATGTTCTTCACAAATGAAAGACTGTTTCCGGCCCTCCTGGTAGGAAGCGATGTGTGGAAGGAATTCGGGTTCAATGCGATCATTTTCTTCTCGGCGCTGACCTCGATCAATCCGGAAATGTACGAGGCGGCCGCCATCGACGGGGCTTCTCAATGGAAGCGGCTGACGAAGATTACGATCCCGAGCATTTTGCCGGTTGCCGTTCTGCTCGCTACGCTGAGTCTCGGCAACATTCTGAATGCCGGATTCGACCAGATTTTCAACCTCTACAACCCGTCCGTCTATTCGACAGGAGACATTATCGACACCTGGGTGTATCGTGCTGGCCTGATCGATATGCAATACGGGCTTGCCACCGCAGTAGGCTTGCTGAAATCGGTGGTCGGATTTGTTCTGATAACAGTCTCTTACAGTCTGGCGTACCGGTTCGCCAACTACCGGATTTTTTAAGACAAAGGATGAAGTCATATGGTTACCGAACGTTCGGCGTTATCCCGATTGTTTAACGGCTTGAATGTCGTTGTATTGATTCTGACCATGCTGCTGTGCCTCTTGCCGGTGTGGTATACCCTGTCCATCTCACTCAGCGACAAAGCTGCGGCTGCGGCAGGGACTGTATTTTTATGGCCCAAGGGCTTTACCTTTGATTCGTACAGAACCATTGTGAATGACAGCCAGTTTCTGAGGTCCTTCTTCATCTCGGTGCAACGGGTCGCTTATGGCTCGGCCATCTCGTTCTTTGCGATTCTGTTAATGTCGTATCCGCTTTCGAAGACGTCGAAGGAATTCCGCCCGCGAAACATCATCATGTGGCTGCTGATCTTCGTCATGCTGTTTAACGGCGGACTTGTTCCATGGTATTTGACGATGAAATCACTGGGCATGATCAACAGCATCTGGGGGCTTGTATTAGGCGGAGGATTACCGGTCTTTAACGTCATTCTGGTCATGAACTACATCCGAAATATGCCCAAGGAGCTGGAGGAATCAGCCTTGATCGACGGCGCAGGGCCTTGGCGGATCCTGTTCAGCATTTTGCTGCCGCTGGCAATGCCGGTGCTGGCTACGGTGCTGGTATTCACCATCGTGTATCACTGGAATGAATTTTTCCAAGGGCTCGTGCTGATGAACAAGGCGGATCATTACCCGCTGCAATCCTATATCCGGCAGGTAGCTGTCGTCATCGACCCGACCAAGATGGATGAGGAATCGGTGAAACGGATGTCCAACCTATCGAACCAGACCTTGAATGCGGCGAAAATCTTTATTTCCATGCTGCCGCTGCTGGTCATCTATCCGTTCCTGCAAAAATATTTCGTGAAAGGCATCACGCTCGGATCGGTCAAGGGTTGAGTGTGCGGCTCTATTTTCTAATATTGATAAATGATTGAGATTTAGATAAAAGCAAGGGAGCATTTTACGTACTTGCCTATCATCAAATTTATAGCGTAATTGGCAGGAGGAAGCAGAGACATGCTGACAAGTGAAGCAATCAGTCCTGATAAGGTGCAGGCCGTTGGCCGAACGATCGGGTCTATGACCCTCGGCCCGGTTCAGTCTGTCCGAAGGCAGGAGCAGGACCTGATCATCAGCGCAGAAAACGGGAGTCTGGTGATCCGGATCCTTCCGCGCGGGATGATTCGGTTCAAGCTCTTTCCCGGAGCTGCCGGCGAGGATGCAGTTCTCTCGATGAAATCTACCGTTGCGGTTGTGCCGCAGGAGAATTCAGGGGGGACATTGCCGGAGGCGCGGCTTACGGAAGAGGGAGATAAGTATACATTTGCGACCAGCGAGGCGATTCTGTCTATCGGCAAGCAGGATGGCGGGATTTCGTTTATGAGCGGCAGCCGCCAATTCATTGCGGATCAGGCTCCGCTGGCATGGGATGAGAGCCAGGCTGTCACCGGACTGTTTACGGCTGGGAAATCGGCGCATTTCTACGGTCTTGGTGAAAAGACAGGGGCTCTCGATAAGAAGGGCGAGCGTTATGAAATGTGGAACAGCGATGTTTATGCTCCGCATGTTCCGGAGATCGAGGCATTATATCAATCCATTCCGCTGCTCGTCGTTCATGAGGAAGACTACACGTACGGTTTGTTCCTGGATAATCCGGGAAGAACGTTTTTTGATATGCGAAGCAACACGGACAGCTTTCTGATGCAGACCGAAACAGGGAGCATGGATTACTATTTCATTCCGGGACCGGATATGAAGGGCGTCGTCTCGCGCTATACATCCCTGACGGGACGGATGGAGCTGCCGCCGCACTGGGCGCTCGGGTATCATCAATCGCGCTATAGCTATATGTCGCAGGAGGAGGTGCTGGAGCTGGCCCGCACGTTCCGGGCGAAGCAGATTCCCTGTGATGCCATCTATCTCGACATTCACTATATGGAAGGATACCGGGTCTTTACCTTTGATCCGGAACGGTTCCCCGACCCCAAGGGGATGATTGCGGAGCTTAAGAAGCTGGGCATCCGGATCGTGCCGATTGTCGACCCCGGCGTGAAGCTGGACATGAACTACCCGGTGTTCAAGGAAGGGACAATGAACGGCTACTTCTGTCTGAAGCCGGATGGTCAGCCCTTCGTCGGGCCGGTCTGGCCGGGGATGAGCGTCTTCCCGGATTTTACGGAGGATCGCGCCTCGGAATGGTGGGGGGATTTGCACCGCTTCTACACAGAGATGGGTATCGAAGGAATCTGGAACGATATGAACGAGCCGGCGGTATTCAACCCGTCGATGACGATGGATCTGGATACGATGCACGGCAATAACGGGGAGCCTGTAAGCCACGGAGAGATTCATAATCTGTACGGACTGTTAATGTCCAAGGCAACCGCCGAAGGCATGAAGCGCAACCTGAACGGCCATCGACCGTTCGTGTTGACCCGGGCCGGTTATGCCGGGATTCAACGGTACGCCGCGGTATGGACAGGAGATAACCGCAGCTTCTGGGAGCATATGGCGATGTCCATACCGATGGTGCTTAACCTGGGGCTGTCGGGCGTGGCATTTGCCGGGCCCGACATCGGCGGCTTCGCTCACCATACGAGCGGGGAATTGCTTGTCCGCTGGACGCAGATGGGAGCCTTGTTCCCGTATTGCCGCAATCACAGCGAGCTTCGTTCGATCCGCCAGGAGCCGTGGTGCTTCGGCCCGGAGGTGGAGGAGATCTGCCGGGAGTATATCGGATTGAGATATCGCTTGCTGCCGCTGATCTATTCGGTGTTCCGGGAAGCGGCCGAAACCGGGCTTCCGGTCCTTCGCCCGCTGGTGCTGGAGTATCCGGAGGACCCGAATGTCACGAATCTGTGTGACCAGTTCCTGCTGGGTGAGCAATTGCTTGCTGCACCGGTATATCGTCCGGGGACGACCTGCCGGGCCGTTTATTTGCCGGCGGGAACCTGGATCGATTACTGGTCCGGTCAGCGGTACGAAGGCGGGCGGCATATTCTGGCGGAGGCTCCGCTCGAACGCCTGCCGCTCTACGTAAAGGCAGGAGCGATTGTGCCGCATCAGCCGGTCGTAGAGTCGACGGACCTTGAAGCGCAGAGGGAGTTGACGATTGATGTGTATTGCTCGGGGGACGAGTCGACAGGTCATTTTGAGCTGTATGAGGATGACGGGCTGACCCTGGATTATGAAGCTGGCGCTTACAGTCTGCGCCGCTTCCGGCTTCAGGAAGAGGCGAGCGTGATCAAGCTGCGCATCGATACGCTGCATTCCGGCTATGGGACCTCACTGGATACCTGGCGGCTGCGGTTCAAGCATTTGTCCTTCTTGCCGGGAGAAATCGCCGTAGGCGCAATTTCAGCGGACGGAGCCGTTGAAGCATCAAACAGCCCTGAAATTTATTACGACGAAGCCGAGCAGGAATTGACGTTATGGATATCCCGCCCGTCGTCAGACATGGAAATTCGGATTCACCAGAAATAACCGGGAGGTGAATGCTTTGAATAAACCGACGAAATGGCTCATTGTCGTTCCGCTCATGATTTCAATCCTGGGGCTCAGTGCCTGTGGAGGGACTTCCGGCGGAGACACAGGGGAAGGTGACAAGAAGCCGCAAGGAGAGAAGGAGCCGATATCCCGGTCTGCTCCGGTTCCGGAGTGGGCGGATCAAGCCGTGATGTATGAGGTCAATGTACGGCAATATACAAAGGAGGGGACGTTCCGCGCCTTCGCCGAGCATCTGCCCCGGCTCAAGGAGCTTGGCGTCGATATTCTTTGGCTGATGCCGATTCACCCGATCTCGGAAGTGAAGCGCAATGGCTCGCTGGGATCGTATTACGCCGTGCAAGACTATAAGGGAATTAACCCGGAATTCGGGGATGAAGAGGATTTCAGGGCGTTGGTGGAGCAGGCCCATGGCATGGGCTTCAAGGTCGTGCTGGATTGGGTCGCCAATCACACCGGATGGGATCATGAATGGCTGGGCAATCCCGGCTGGTACACGACCGATGAAGCAGGCAATGTCGTACAACCGCCGGGAACGAACTGGTCGGATGTGGCGGACCTGAACTTCGATAATTCCGAGATGAGGGCCGCCATGCTGGATGCCATGACATACTGGGTCGAGGAATTTGATATCGATGGATTCCGCTGTGATTATGCAAGCGGGGTGCCGACGGATTTCTGGGAAGAGGCCCGCAAGCAATTGGAGCAGATCAAACCGGTCTTTATGCTCGCTGAAGACGATCAGCAGATCAAGCTGCTTAGCTATGCCTTCAATGCCAATTACGGCTGGCAGTTCTACAATCTGATGAACAGCATTGCAAAGGAACAGGGACAGAGCCGTGTGGAGCAAGTGCTTCGCTATGGCGAACGGATAAGCACCGGCTATCCCAAGGGCACTTATCCGCTTCATTTTACCTCGAACCATGATGAGAACTCCTGGACCGGGACAGAATTTGAACGGCTGGGCGAGGCCGTTGAGCCGATGGCGGTTCTCACGTTCACTATGCCGGGGATGCCTCTGATCTATTCCGGGCAAGAGGCGGGACTGAACAAGCGACTGCAATTTTTTGAGAAGGATGAGATTGTCTGGGATAATCTGGCGATGCAGGATTTCTACCGGGAGTTAACGGAACTGAAGCATGCCCACCCAGCGCTGGGGAACGGGGATGCAGGAGGCAGCTTTGAGCGTCTTGACACCAGGGGAGATCCAGTACTGGCTTTTGCCAGGGAAAAGGAAGACAGCAAGGTGATCGTTGTGGCCAACCTATCGTCTGAAGCAGTCGAGGACAAGGTTCAGATAGGTTCCTTTGCCGGAGAATACAGATCTTTCAAGGATGGAGCCTCTGTAGCCTTAGCAGCTGAGCAGCATGTCACCTTGGAGCCTTGGGAATATCTTATTTATACTTCCTCTGAATAGTAGAATGAAATGGAACAGCCGCAGCCGCTCTGGGACAATTTTACGTTCCCGAGCGGCTATTCATGTGACCCAGCAATTTTAATGCCATATGTCACTTGTTTCGTCGTACGAGCCTCTCCCTCGGCAATTTTAATGCCATATGTCACTTGTTTCGTCGTACGAGCCTCTCCCCCGACAATTTTAATGCCATATGTCACTTGTTTTGTCGCAAGAGCCTCTCCCCCGGCAATTTTAATGCCAATAAGCACTTGATTGCTCGATTGAGCGAATAGCGGACCTCCCTCGTCCCTCTTATGTTGCTGTCTTCCGGCCAAATGGGGAACCGCTTGTGGTTGGCTGTGCTAATCATGTTGCAACCCACCCGTTACGGTGGGACAAAGCTCCAGTCTGTGTCTTTTGCTGCTTCATAGGTTGTATGTCTCCAAGGTGGTATGAGATATAGGGATTCAGGTCAAGCTAATCAAAAATTGGACTTGGATCGAAGGTGTATACACTTTGAAATGGATTGCAGCCACAGCGGTATCAACAATACTGGCGCTTCAGCCTGCAGTGCCGGACCATTTATCAATTAACTTCAAAGAACAGACGATAGCTAATGTGGAGAGACAGGAATATGAGCAGCCGGTCTGGCCCCTTGTGGATCAAGCCAAACTGGATTCGCTGATGAAAAGTCTTGTTCCCGTGGTGCACAAGCAGCCGGAGAACGCCCGATTCGGAAATTCCGGTGCGATTATTCCGGAGGTTATTGGCTATACGCTGGATGAAGAGCGTTTTGCTGAGCTTTTTTATGATTTTATGTATGGAGAAGGCTCGCCAGCGGTTGAGGTTCCTCGAAGGGCGCTTTATCCGCGGGTAGACAGTGAAATATTGGCTCCGCTGCGAGAAAAGGCGATCGGTTATTATGTGACTTATTATAATTCCCGGAATCAGAGCCGCTCCCATAATATCCATCTGGCGGCAAAGGCCATCGACAATACCGTTGTATTCCCCGGAGAGACGTTTTCCTTCAACGAAACGGTAGGAATCCGAACACGGGAGAAAGGTTATAAGCAGGCGCCGGTAATCGTACGAGGAGAATTATCCGAAGGCATTGGCGGCGGTATCTGCCAAGTCTCCTCCACTCTGTTTAATGCGATTGACCGTGCCGGATTACAGGTCGTCCATCGTTATTCGCACAGCAGGCACGTTCCTTATGTCCCTTCCGGACGGGATGCAACGGTCAGCTGGGGAGGTCCTGATTTTGCTTTTCGCAATCCGTATAATCAGCCTGTGTTGCTGCGGACATTCTCGGGTCAGGGCAGGGTCCAAATCACGGTGTATTCTTCGGAGATGATCGAATTCTATCCTCGGGAGGTTCCGGGTGTCTCCAAGCCGAAGCGCATGCCGGATGAAATCCGAATAGAAACCAATGCCGAGCCTGGCGACCAGCTTCAACCTCCTTCCTGAAATGGTATAATGATAACAATTCGGGAGAGGAGAAGCGGAAGATGAATATACCTGCGGGAAACAGACAAGAAAATGTGGAGAGATTCACCGGCTTTGCAGCCCTGTATGATCAGCATCGTCCAGAGGCGCCGAAGGCAGTTCTTGAGATTCTTGAAGGCTATTTGGGACGGAAGCCGCAGCTCGTTATGGATATCGGGTGTGGAACGGGTCTCTCGACCATGATCTGGAATGGACATGCGGAGCGTGTCATCGGAGTAGAACCTAATGACGGGATGAGAGAACAGGCGGAGGCCAAGCTGCGCAGCAGCGGTGCAGATGCAATTACCTTCGTCAAGGGATTTTCTAATCGGCTGGATACCGCGGACGAGTCGGTTGACCTGATCACCTGCTCCCAGTCGTTCCACTGGATGGAGCCGATCAGCACGTTGCAGGAAGTAAATCGGGTGCTGAAGCCAGGGGGTGTATTCGCTGCCTTTGATTGCGATTGGCCTCCTGTGATCGGGTGGCAGCTGGAGCAGGAGTATGTGCGGCTGATCGCAGCCGGGGATGAGCTTCTGCAGCGGCTTGAGGCGCCAGACAGCGGTGCGGTTAAGCGCGATAAAGAAAAGCATCTTGCGACCCTTCGGGAGAGCGGAGTATTTCGTTATACACGGGAAATTGTATTTCATCATCAGGAGGACTGCACTGCAGAGCGTTTTATCGGCTTGGCACTCAGCCAAGGCGGGTTGCAGACCGTGTTAAAGCTGCAGCCGGAGGCGCTTGCCCCGGCAATTGAAGCTTTTAGAAACCGTGTAGAGAAGGAATTCAGCGAAGGTAGCAGAACCATGCGATTTGGATATCGGATGCGGATTGGAATTAAATAAGAATTGGAAGAGAAATCCAATCCTACTGCATAGATTCCCCTGCTCATGGCAATGATGGAGCCAAGGGGGGTGATGGGATGGATATTACACTTGATGCAGATCAGGTTCTTGCCCGGATCAGACAGCTTCATTCAGAGGGGAACTCTGTGAACAAGAAGCAGGTAAAGCAGAAGGATCCCCAGTTAATGCGGAGCGCTTTATTCTACTTTCCCAGTTGGGAGCATGCCTTGAAAAATGCAGAAATTATGTAACACCAAGAACCACTCCTATAGCGGAAATTAACGAAATTTTGATCTAGCCAAGATTCGGAGACGAATTCTTGGTTTTTTTTATTTGGACCGGCAACGCCCCCAAGGCTGAAATCTGATATAATCCTATCTTGAATACCTGTGGGTAGAAAGGATAGACAATGATGACTACAGAAGCAGCCACAGATACGATCATTGATTTACCGTTGAACTATTTTGCATATATCCAGAATGAACTGGGCGTATCTTTGAACAAAATCCAGAAGCAGGCGGTCACCCAAACAGAGGGAGCCGTCCTGCTTCTTGCATCTCCAGGCTCGGGCAAGACGACCACATTGCTGATGCGAATCGGATATCTCGTACGTGAACTTGGAGTCCGCCCGTCCCGGATCAAGGCGGTGACTTTCAGCCGTGCCTCTGCGAATGAGATGAAGGAGCGGTTTGTCCGTTATTTTCCAGGCCAGCATGCTCAGGTGCAGTTCTCTACGATCCACAGCCTGTGCTTTGAGATTGTTCGGGAGCATTACCGGGATCAGCCGGATTCCTTCCGGATTATCGAAGGGAGCATGGATCAGGCTGGAGTCCGCTCCGCATCCCCGGATCAGCCGCCTTTATACAAGCAGGCCATCTTGCGGCATATCTATAAATCCATAAATGGAGAACCGCTGACAGACGACCAAATGGAGGAACTGACGACTTATATCAGCTATGTAAAGAATAAAATGCTATCCGAGGATCAATGGGGAGCTGTCAAGGTTAGTGTTGCTCAGGCGGAACGGGTCCTAAGAGAATATGAGCGCTTTAAGCGTACGAGCCATTCCTGTCTGCTTGTTGATTACGATGATATGCTCACGCTCGCTAACGATTTGCTGGATCATCATCCTGCGCTGCTTGCAGCTTATCAGGAAAGATACGACTATCTGCTGACAGACGAAAGTCAGGATACCTCGTTAGTGCAGCACGAGCTCATTTCCAAGCTGGTAAAGCGTCATGGCAATTTGTTCGTCGTGGCCGATGATGACCAGTCGATCTACGGCTGGCGCGGCGCAGAACCGGAATATCTGCTTCATTTCCGAGATTACTATCCTTCCGCCGAAGTGCTTTTCATGGAACAAAATTACCGGTCAGTCCCTGTTATCGTCAATACAGCCGATCGGTTTATCCGGCGCAATAAGCAGCGCTATGACAAGAAGATGTACACGGAAAATGAAGACGAGGGCACCATTCATATCCATACGGCCGCGGATTCAAGGGCACAGGCAGCCTATCTGGTGGAGGAGCTTCGCTCCTTGGACAGCGATCAGCTCGCGAGTTCGGCGATTCTGTATCGGAACAATGCTTCCTCCATTGCCATGGTTCATGCGTTGGACCAGGCAGCGATTCCGTTTTACATCAAGGATATGGATAATCGCTTCTTCTCCCATTGGGTCGTCGAGGATATTCTGAATTTCATGCGGATGACCTTTACGGACAAACGTGCAGACCTGCTCCACAAAATTCACTTGAAAATGAACGGGTACATCAGCAAGCAACAGATGGCAGCATTGCTGAGCATCGACAATCAGGAATCCGTGTTCGATAATTTACTCCGGCATGTTCCCTTAAAGGACTATCAAATCAAGCCGCTGGAAGCTGTCCGCGATACCTTGCGGGAGATGAAAGGGATGCCGCCGCTGCCGGCTATTCGGGTGATCCGTGAGAGACTCGGGTACGATAAGGGGCTGGACAAGCTGTGCGAGTGGCAAGGACACCGGAAGGATAACTTGAATGAGATTCTGGGCACCTTGGAGGAAATAGCCGGAACGCAGGAGTCGATGGAGGCCTTTGCGGCCAGGTTGAAGGAGCTGGAGGCAGCTTTAAAGACCTCTAAGAGACATCGGCAGGATCAACAGCTATTAACCCTTTCTACTTTTCATAGTGCGAAAGGTCTTGAATTCGAGAGAGTATACATGATTGATCTGATGGACGGCATGATTCCATCCTCCGAGGATATTAAAGCCTATTCATCCGGAGATGAGAGTCGGATGGAGGAGGCGGTTCGCTTATTTTATGTCGGCATGACCCGGGCGAAGCGACATCTTGAACTGATCTCCTGCCGGGAGCGGGGCGGAGAGAAGACGGGTGAGTCCCGCTTCGTCTCACATGTCCGCTCGCTGTTGCAGCCGGAGCAGGCAGCGTCATCGGCAGAAGGCAGCGTCAATTCGGCCGCCATCCGGCCTGGAGACAGTATAAAGCACCGCAGCTTCGGAACGGGCGAGGTGACCGGGGTGAATGGAGATCTGGTCGATATCCGGTTTGCACAGGAGCTTCGAACCTTGTCGCTCCGCGTCTGTCTTGAGATGGGGCTTTTAGAGGTGCTGAGTACGGAGTGAATGACTCGCATGTGATCTTTTATCCCCGGAAAGATGATGTCCCCATGGTAATATGAGGAATAAGAATCAGAAATTATCCGGGAGTGATAGGTATGAACCTAGCTATTGTTAAATCTTCATGCATAGCCTGACAGGGCCGGGAATGCATGAAGAGGATAGAAAAGGGGCCCTGATTCAGGCTTGATCCATCCAAAGAATAACTAAGGAGAGAGCTCAATGAATCTAACCCATCATTGCAAAGCCGCATTTTCGCAAAAAGACATTACCCCCGATTTTCCGGTTGAGTTGATTGGCGGCTATAGGGGAGACGGCCAAGCGAGAGGCATTCTGCATCGCCTAAGCGTACAGATCGTTCTGTTCGAGCTCGGACAGGAGCGCAGCTGTTTGATCGCGATAGACAGTCTTGGACTGACTGCGAAGCTATCGGATGAATTGCGTTCGTTAACAGCGAAAGCACTAGGCATTCCTGCAGCCAGGATAATGCTTAATTTCTCACATACCCATTCTGCTCCCGCTCCGTTATCACCGTTAAATGGACAGAGATATTTCACCCTGCTGTGCAGCAAGGTAGCTGAGGCGACCCGGGAAGCGCTGCTCCAGTTGCAGCCCTGCTTGATCGGTTGGTCGGTCACGTATTCGGAATTAGCCGAAAATCGGAGGGATGGATGCTCGCTTGCAGATAAGCGCCTCGGAGCGCTCCAAATCGTTAATGCGGCTAACGGCCGCCCGTTGGCCTTGGTTCTAAGGGTCGGTGCACATCCCAATATCCTGATGGAGCATACGGATATATCCAGCGATTATTTCGGGATGACCCGAGACAAGCTGTCGGATGAATTCGGTTGTCCGGTCATGCTGCTTCAAGGAGCGTCTGGAAATCTCAAGCCTAGAGGAGTAAACACGATTAACGGAGGTACGCTGCAGGATGTGGAGCGAATTTCCGACCTGATCCTGCAAGATGCTAAGCGGCTTCAATTTGAACCGAGCCAAGTGGAGCGCCTCTCCCTGTATAGCAGGAAGATCGAATTTCATTCTGACGTGCCCTCAGAGGAGCAGGCGCTGCAAATCGCCGATGAGGCGCGCGCTCGGTTTGGAATAGAGGGGGCGTCCTGGCTAGACGAGTGCGAAAGGCTTAGACAGGCTGGCATTGTGAGTCAAATCCAGGAGACGAGTGTCCAGTTCTTCTTCCTGAATGAAGGTTGCTTTTGCGGCTTGCCGGATGAGATTTTTTGTGAAATCTCGCTTGAAGCCTCTCTCAGAGTCGAGTCGCAGTTGCTGTTCCTTAATGGCTACACGAATGGCTGCGCAGGCTATCTGCCTCATCGCGAGGAGTGGGAAAAGGGAGGCTATGAAACGTTATACAGCTATCTGATGTATTATCCTTATCACGGTCATGTCCTGCCGTACCGGAAGGATACTGCCCAGCGTATCGTAGAGCTTGTTGTAGCGGAATGGCATCGCGAGGGGAACGGTTAAGTTAAATGTCGCTTGACTTCGGACGCATTGTTGGATTATTGTAGTACACAATATCAATAGTTCAGGCGATGACCGAAGACATGATTTCCGACATACGGGCTGCACAGAGAGAGGAGCACTGGCTGCAAGCTTCTCCGGCAACGATCGGCGATTACCCCTTTGGAGCTGTGGCGTTGAACCTGTTTGGTGTGAAGACTGTAATACTTCCGGCACCAGACGGCGAGTAAGCGTCACCGGTTGATCCCCGTTAACAGATACTGATGAGGGTCTTTGACTTCTGAATCCTCCTGCTTAGCTATGATTGGCTGAAGGGAAGAGATGAATTGCAGGTCAAGACCGAAGCAGGGTGGAACCACGAGTCGAATGCACTCGTCCCTAAGTGGACGAGTGCTTTTTTGCGTGCATTTGTCCCAAATAGCCAGGCGTTCAAATTCAATTATCGAAGAATGGAGGAAGGATGATCATGGTAATTCAAATCACATTGCCGGATGAGACTGTAAAGGAGGTGCAGCAAGGGACGACGATCCGGGAAATGGCAGGTCTGATCGGAACCGGATTAGCTAGGCAGGCCGTGGCTGGCAAGCTTGATGGCAGAATAGCCGACCTTGATCGTCCTCTTGTGGAGAACAGCCATTTGGAGATTTTGACTTTGGACAGCCGGGATGGACTGGACATCATGAGACATAGCTGTACCCACGTCATGGCGCAGGCAGTCAAACGGATCTTCGGAGAAGAAGCGGTCCGCTTGGGCATCGGTCCCGTTATTGAGGACGGGTTCTATTATGATATGGCGTTGCCGCGGCCGCTATCGACGGAGGATCTTGCTTCGATCGAGCGGGAAATGAATACAATTATTCAGGAGAACCTCCCGATTACCCGCAGAGAGGTTTCACGCGGGGAGGCCCTCGCATTATTTGAGCAGCAGGGCGAAAGATTCAAGGTAGAGCTTATTCATGATCTGCCGGAAGAGGAAGTGATCACGCTTTACGAGCAGGGTGAATTTGTTGATTTGTGCCGGGGTCCGCATGTGCCGACAACTGGGCGGATCAAGGCGTTCAAGCTAATGAGTGTTGCGGGAGCCTATTGGCGGGGGAACTCCGACAATGTGATGCTCCAGCGTATCTATGGCACTGCCTTTGCAAGTGCGGCTCAGTTGAAGGAGCATCTGCAATTTCTCGAGGAAGCAAAGCGCCGGGATCATCGCAAGCTTGGCAAAGAGCTGGAGCTGTTCATGTTCTCGGAGGAAGCTCCCGGCATGCCGTTCTATCTTCCAAAGGGAATGACGATCCGGACGATTCTTGAAGACTTTGCCCGTGAAATTCAGCGGCAGCGCGATTATGAAGAGGTTCGTACCCCGCTGATGATGAACAACCGGATTTGGGAGCAGTCGGGTCACTGGGATCACTATAAAGACAACATGTACTTTACTTGGGTGGATGAGACCAAGTATGCTCTGAAGCCGATGAATTGTCCGGGGCATATGCTGATTTATAAGAACAGTCTGCGCTCCTATCGCGAGCTGCCGATTCGGATTTCGGAATTCGGCCAGGTTCATCGGCACGAGATGTCCGGTGCTTTGGGAGGCATGATGCGGGTTCGCACCTTCTGTCAGGATGATGCCCATCTATTTGTACTGCCTGAGCAGATTGAAGAGGAGATTGGACAGATCATGGATCTGATCGACTATATGTACAGGGTTTTCGGCTTCGAGTACAAGATTGAGCTGTCTACCCGGCCAGAGGATTCCATGGGCTCGGAGGAGCTCTGGGAGCGGGCGGAATCCTCACTGCGCAGCGTGCTGGAGCGGCGGGGAATCGATTATGTGCTTAATGAGGGGGACGGGGCATTCTATGGCCCCAAGATTGATTTTCATATTCTCGACGCCTTGAAACGGAGCTGGCAATGCGGCACGATTCAACTGGACTTCCAGATGCCAGAGAAATTTGAGCTGAGCTATATCGGGGAGGATGGACTGAAGCATCGGCCGGTCGTCATTCACCGTGCTGTCTACGGCTCCATTGATCGCTTCATCGGCATGCTGACCGAGCATTATGCAGGAGCATTCCCGCTATGGCTGGCGCCCGTGCAAGTGAAGCTGCTCCCGGTATCCGATCAGGTGCTGGGATATGCGCTGGAGGTCAAACGGTCGCTGGCAGAAGTCGGCATACGGACCGAGCTGGATATCCGCCAGGAGAAGCTGGGCTATAAGATCCGTGAAGCTCAACTGGAGAAGGTGCCGTACATGCTCGTCATTGGCGATAAGGAAGCCGAGGCGGGAACCGTATCAGTAAGAAAGCGCGGGGAGGGCGATTTAGGGCTTATAGGGACCAGAGAGCTGATCGCGCGAATCATATCGGAAATCAAGCAGAAGCAGGTTTAAACCGATAAAAAGAGCCGCTGGAGACATGGCCTTGAATCGGCCTTACTCCGGCTGTGCTCCGGACAATTATGCAGGAGGGGCGCTCTCGCCAGCGTTAGCGCTCCCTCCTTCTATACTTCGCTGCAATCGCAATGCGGCTATACCTGGTTCTCTTCTAAAGAATATACATAATCTATGTGCTCGCCGATAAAATCCGCAGTATTCTGACTTTTCCTTCTCTGATACATTTTGAATCCAACACTTTCATACATTCGTTGAGCGGGGATCAGGTCATCATTGGTGGTTACAATGATTTTTTTAACCTCCTCTTGGAGGATTCGATTCATCGCTTCTTGAAGCTGCAGCTTGCCATAACCATGACCTTTGTGTTTTGAAAGAATGCAATTATGGCCAATTTCCGCGTATTCCGGCATGTTCCTCGGGTCCCAGACCACAAATCCGATGGGCTCATCGTCCAGTGTTGTGATAAATGCGCACTTATCTGCAATCTGTGAATGGTCAAAGAAAAAGTTATCACAATCCTGCCAATCGGAATGACAGCTTTGTTCGTATTTGCCATCAAATAAGTACGCATCTGTCAGTAATGCCAAAAGTGTTCCCCGCTTTAATTCGCTCACTTTTTTAAATTCAACGCTCATATACTAATCCTCCACCTCAATTTCATTTAATCATCCTTGAGTCACGGCAGTGAACTGTTGTAAACTATGCAGATCTTAAACGGGTGCTGACTTCCTATCAATATCATTTATTACAGTAGCATTTTTAATAAATCAAAGGATTTTACAATAGTAAAGCACTTACGCCTCTGATACGATATTAGATATGAACCTTTTTCTGGTTATCTCATGGTGCATTTTTCGGGGAGTCACTAGAGCATGTCTCAGATAATATAAGTTCCCGAGTTCATCAATATATTTAAAAGGAGCCAATGTCATGTCGAAACCTGACCGTTCGTTTACTGTTACAGACCAATTCTATTTGAATGGAGAACCGTTCAAGATTATTTCCGGGGCCATTCATTACTTTCGTGTCGTTCCGGAATATTGGCAGGATCGCCTTGAAAAGCTTAAAGCCTTGGGCTGCAATACGGTGGAAACCTATGTTCCATGGAATATGCACGAGTCAAGGGAAGGCGAGTATCATTTTTCGGGCATGTACGATGTCAGAAAGTTTATTCAAACGGCCGAAGAGCTCGGTTTGTATGTGATCTTGAGACCTTCTCCCTATATTTGCGCCGAATGGGAATTCGGCGGTCTGCCCTTCTGGCTGCTGCGGGACGGGGAGATGAAGCTGCGCTTTAGTTACCCTCCCTATTTAGAGAAAATCGATCGCTACTATCGGCGTTTGTTCGAGGAATTCAAGGATCTGCAAATCAGCGACGGCGGACCTATTATTCTGATGCAGGTTGAAAATGAGTACGGCTCCTACGGCAATGATAAAAATTATCTCTATTCTTTGATCGAATTATTGAGAAAGCATGGCGCAACGGTGCCTCTAGTTACCTCCGACGGCCCGTGGCACGATATGCTGGACAACGGTTCGGTCCAGGATGCAGCGCTGCCTACGATAAACTGCGGTTCGGGAACCAAGGAGTATTTTGCACGGCTAAGGGAGTTTCACGGCGAAGAACGGCCGCTTATGGTCATGGAGTTCTGGATCGGATGGTTTGATGCGTGGGGCGATAAAGAGCATCATACTCGCGATGCCGAGAGCGCCGCAGCGGAGCTGAGCGATATTTTGAGTGAGGGCAGCGTGAATATTTACATGTTCCATGGCGGAACCAACTTCGGCTTTACAAGCGGAGCTAATTATTATGACAAGCTGTCACCCGATACAACTTCATACGATTATGATGCGCTGTTGACAGAGTGGGGCGATATTACGCCAAAATATAAAGCCTTTCAGCAAGTGATTGCCCGTTTTACGGAATTGCCGAAGGTGAAATTTTCAACGGATATTCAAAAAAAGGCCTACGGTGAAATTCCCGTGAAGCAGAAGGTATCCCTATTTTCCGTGGCGGATCAACTGGCTGAACCGGTAAAATCTCCGTATCCATTAACGATGGAAGTGTTGAACCAGCCTTCCGGATATGTGTTGTATCAGGCGGATTTAGGAAAGCAAAGACGTGTCGAGGATTTTCGATTGATCCAATGCGCTGATCGGGCCCAAGTTTTTATCAACCAGAAGCATATATTCACCAAATACGATCTTGATATGGAAGAGAAAGAATCTTTTGATTTACCGGATCCGGAAAATGAACTAATGATACTGGTTGAAAATATGGGCAGAGTCAACTATTCCGTAAAGATGAACAGCCAATACAAAGGGATTAAGGGCGGGGTTATCGTCAACGGCGCTTTCCAAAGCGATTGGAAGCAATATGTGCTTTCACTTGATCATTTGGAGACATTGGACTTTACTCAAGGATACCTCAAAGGTACTCCGGCATTTTACCGGTTTGAACTGGAAATTGGGGAAAAGGGCGATACATTCCTGGACTTTACGGGATGGGGCAAAGGCGTGGCCTTCATAAACGGCTTTAATTTAGGACGGTTCTGGGAAGTTGGTCCGCAAAAAAGACTATACATTCCAGCTCCCTTGCTAAAGCTGGGCATGAATGAGGTCGTTTTATTTGAAACGGAAGGGAAAAACGGGGAAACCATCCGGTTTGAGGATTCAGCCGGTTATTGATCTGAAGATTATTAGGAGCGCTTCTGACAGAATGACTAATCTCCGTGCATTATGTGCTATAATAGGAGTTGCGTTTCCTTTGAATCGCGGCTATATTAAAACTATAAACATAAGGGCAATGCCTGACTTGTTCATCTGAAATCATCCATTGGATGTTGGATCGACGAGCACAACCCCGAATTCAAAGGGGGTGTGCTCGTCTTTTTGTTTTGTTCATCCAATACTGATTTTTATTTTTGAGGAGGAGATTAATTTGATTAAAGAAGCGATTTTTCACCGTCCCAAGAACAACTTTGCTTACGCCTACGACGCAAACACACTGCATATCCGCCTTCAGGCGAAAAAGGATGACCTGACCCGGGTCGAACTGATTCACGGCGATCCTTACCGCTGGGCGGAAGGGCGAATGCTTTCCGACAAGCTGCCGATGGTCAAATCGGCATCCGATGAGCTGTATGATTATTGGTTCATTGCCATTGAGCCGGAAAATAAGCGGTTTGTCTATCAGTTTGAGGTGAGTGATGACCGGGAAACCTGGGTGTTCGGAGAGATGGGATTTACGGCGGACGTCGAGCAGAACCGGTTCTTCCGCTTCCCGTATCTAAACGCGGTTGACGTATTTGATGCGCCGGCATGGGTAAAGGATACCGTATGGTATCAGATTTTTCCGGAGCGGTTCGCAAATGGCAATCCGGCGCGCAAGACCAACACGAATGCAGTATGGGGAGATGTGCCGGGGCCGGACAGCTTTTTCGGCGGAGATTTCGAAGGGATTCTGGAGCATCTGGATTATTTGAGCGATCTGGGAATTACGGGCATTTATATGACCCCTATTTTCGAAGCGTCGACCAACCATAAATATGACACGATTGATTATATGAAGCTGGACCCTCAGTTTGGCGACGAGGAGACATTCCGCAAGCTGGTAAAGGCCTGCCATGACCGGGGAATCCGCGTTATGCTGGACGCGGTGTTCAACCACGCAGGATACGGTTTCGGACCGTTCCAGGATGTGCTGAAGCACGGGGCCGCGTCCCGCTATGCGGACTGGTTCCACATGCTAAGCTATGGCAATGGGGAAGAGGCGCCCCGATATGAGACCTTTGCGTTTACGCCCTACATGCCCAAGCTGAACACCAGCCATCCGGAAGTTAAGGAGTATCTGCTCGGCGTTGCCAAGCATTGGATCGAGGAATTTGATATCGACGGCTGGAGACTGGACGTGGCCAATGAGGTGGACCACCATTTCTGGCGTGAATTCCGCAATGCGGTTCGCAGCGTCAAGAACGATGTCTACATGGTAGCCGAAATCTGGAATGACGCTATGCCTTGGCTGCAAGGGGATCAATTCGATTCGGTCATGAACTATCCTTTCGGCGAGGCAGTCATTGACTTTATTGCCAAGGACAAAATTGAGGCAACACGTTTCGCCAGCCTGGTAACCAGCCACTTGCAGCTCTATCCTGAAAATGTGAGCAGAGTGCTGTTCAATTTGCTCGGCAGCCATGATACGCCGCGTATCCTCACGGTATGCGGGGACGACCTGAACAAGCTGAAGCTGGCGTTCCTGTTGCTCTATACGTATCCGGGAAGTCCATGCATCTATTACGGAGATGAGATTGGCCTGACGGGAGACGGGGATGATTTTGCTTATTATCGGGCATGTATGGAATGGGAGCCTGATAAGCAGAATCAGGAGCTGCTTGCCTTTGTGAAGCGCCTGATTGTGATCCGCAAGGCTTCGCCGGCATTGACGGATAACGCCCGTATGGAATTTCTGAAGACTGACGATGCTAAAGGCTTGGTCATCTATCGCCGCAGCTCGGGGGATGAGGAGATTCTGGTCGCCCTGAATAAGGGGGATCAGCCCGCCGAATTTGAGCTGCCAGCTTCATGGAGCGGGAAAACGGTAGTCGACCTGTGGACAGGACAACAGGCAGAGCCGGATAAGGGGCCGCAATCCACAGGCTTTAAGCTGAGCGGACAGCAATTCCGAATTCTCGGCCTGGGGATAAAGTGATTTTCCGCGGATTTGTACACATTACCCACAATACTGTTGTGGACAGCCTTTGAATAAGTGGATAACTTGGGATAATTTCTGTATAACTTTGTGGATAACATAACAGGATAACAAGCAACATGACAATCCCCGTTTTTAGTCGTAGAATCATTCATAGAATAGGTAAGGTAAGGGATTTATTACTGCAGGGGGCTGGGCCATGTCTTCAATTAAAGTAACGGTATGGAACGAATTTCAGCATGAAAAAAATAATGAGCGTGTCAAAGCAATCTATCCGGAAGGAATCCACGCGACGATCGCATCGTTCCTGAATGCAGAGGAAGGAATATCGGCGCGGACGGCCGTGCTCGACGAGCCGGAGCATGGGCTGACAGAAGCAGTGCTCCGAGAGACGGATGTTCTGATTTGGTGGGGACATGTCGCTCATGAGGATGTAGCAGATGAGATCGTGGAGAGAGTTCGGCAGCGTGTTCTGGAGGGAATGGGGCTGATTGTGCTTCACTCAGGACATGCTTCGAAGATTTTCCGCGCTCTGATGGGAACCAATACCGGCTCGCTGAAGTGGCGGGATGACGGCGAGAAGGAACGGGTTTGGGTCATTGAGTCAGCCCATCCGATTGCCGCCGGACTGGGAGAATACTTCGAGATTCCGAAGGAAGAGATGTATGGAGAGCGCTTTGAAATCCCGGCTCCAGATGAGCTGGTATTCATCTCCTGGTTCGAGGGAGGCGAAGTGTTCCGAAGCGGCTGCTGCTATAAGCGGGGGCTGGGCAAAGTATTCTACTTCAGACCCGGACATGAGACCTTCCCGGTCTATCATCAAGCCGAGGTGCAGCGCGTGATCATGAATGGCGTTCGCTGGGCGGTCAAGGGCGAAGGAGCCAAGGTAACTTATGGACGGGTTGCTCCTTTGGAGCCAGTCCGTTAATGACAATTTTAAGGGGAGCGCGTAATGGTTGCGCTCTCTTTTTTTCTCTCATAAATAGGCTCTTGTAAAGAATAATTTTATCTGTTAAGATACAGAACGAACGTTCAGTATGTATGGTCTGATCGTGGGATTGGAGCGGTGAAGTGTGAATAAGAAGCAGTTGCAAAGCGAACAGACGAGGAAGCGAATTGTGGATGCCGCCCGTATGCTGTTTGCTCAAAAGGGCTATAAAGCCACTTCTATCGAAGACATTATTGCGGCAACCGGAACGAGTAAAGGCAACCTCTATTATCATTTTAAAAGCAAAGAGGGTTTGTTTCTGTATCTACTTGATGAGTGGGATCGAGAATGGGAGGAGAAATGGGAGGCGAGGGAGTCCCAGTTCAAGACCAGCTCGGAGAAGCTTTTTGGACTTGCGGAGGTTCTGGTGCATGATGATTTGAATCATCCGCTTACCAAGGCGGCAGATGAATTTTTCAATGAAGAGAAGACCAGCGAGATTGAAGAACGTATTACCGGGATGGTGGACAGACACCTGGAGTGGAACCGCCGGTTGATCCAGGAAGGAATTGACCGCGGAGAGTATCGTGCGGAGCAGGCGGATGAATATGCCGTTGTCCTTGAAAGTCTGCTATTCGGTCTGAGTCACATGTCGCGCAATCGTAAGCCTGAGGCGGTGCTCGAATTATATCATCGGGCGATGAAAGTTTTTTTATACGGAATTTCTGCAGGAACCACCTCCCACACACCGGGCTGATTGGTTTACAGAATCGAGGAGGATTTTTATGTCATTATTATTAAGAAACAGGGGTACGATGCTCCTGCTGATGTTGAATATTTTTTTAGTATTCACAGGAATTGGTCTGGTTGTTCCGATTATGCCGACGTATATGAATGAGCTTCACATTACAGGGAGTACGGTTGGTCTGCTGGTCGCTGCCTTTTCCCTGACTCAATTACTGTTCTCCCCCTATGCCGGCAGATTATCCGACTCCCTCGGGCGCAAGAAAATCATTGTTGCCGGTATGATCGTATTCGCGCTCTCGGAATGGATATTCGGGATTGCCGTTTCACCGGTATTGCTCTTCCTGGCAAGAATGCTGGGAGGCGTGGGGGCCGCTTTGATTATGCCAGCCGTTATGGCATATGCCGCTGATGTAACCACCAATGAGGAACGAGCCAAGGGCATGGGGCTGATCAATGCAGCGATTACGACAGGCTTTATTATTGGACCGGGAATCGGGGGCTATCTGGCGGAATTCGGCATTCGCGTGCCGTTCTTTGCAGCTGCGGTTGCCGGGGCTGTCGCGGCAGTCATTACTCTATTTATTTTGCCGGAATCCCGTACAGCAGAACAACGGGCGTCTGCCGGAGCAGTTGTGGCCAAGAAGCAGAGCCTGCTGACTCAACTGCTGAACTCGGGCAAGGAGCGCTACTTCTTCAACTTGATTATTGTCTTTGTGCTGGCATTCGGATTAGCCAACTATGAGACGGTATTCGGATTGTTCGTGGATCATAAGTTTGGATTTACGCCAACAGATATTGCCTTCATTATTACCTTCGGGTCAATTGCGGGCGCGGTAGTGCAGTTGACGATCTTCGGATGGATCCTGAATCGGTTTGGCGAAAGACGGGTGATCGCGATCTGTCTGCTCATTGCCGGCTTGTTCGTTACACTGACTCTGTTCGTATCCAGCTACTGGCTGATCGTTGCCGTTACCTTTATTGTATTTCTCTCGATCGATATTCTTCGTCCGGCGGTTGGTACCCAATTATCCAAAATGGCCGGCGATCAGCAAGGGTATGTCGCAGGCCTCAACTCGGCCTATACGAGCTTGGGGAATATTGCGGGACCGATCGTCGCAGGGGCCTTGTTTGACCTTGATGTCAATTATCCGTACGTGGCGGCTGCCATTGTATTGATCCTCTGCTTCGTGCTCTCCCTAAGAGCGAAATCGTTGCAGGGAATACAAGTGCCGCTGGATGCGCCGAAGAAAGTAGAGCAGGCTAATCTGTAAATTAAAGAGGCTCTTTCCGGGAACCGAATGGTTGCCGAGAAGAGCCTCTTGTTGTTTGGTGAGAGTTATTGCTTATAAGGAATCATTGATCAGCTTGGAGGCAAGAAGAAGATTCCTTACAGCCGTTGCCGCTTCCGCGAAGGAAAGAGTTCCCTTCGGAGCGAGGGTGGTTAAGGTACGTCCGTTGAAAATGTCCGCACTGACTGTCTTTTTCACAGATGCATATGCCCAACCGGCTACCTGGTCTGCATCTTTAAACGCAGACATTTGCGTACCGTTGCCCTCTTGCAGCTGGATGACATCCATCGCCCGGGCATACATGGTCATTGCTTCTTCCCTGCTAATGTTCCCGTTCGGACGGAAGGTTCCATCCGGGTATCCGGTAATAATCCCATATGCGGTTGCAATTGTAGCTGCATCAGCCAGGTCTCCCGCTTCCGTTACATCACTGTAGAGGCGGGTATTTGCTACATCTGTGCGGAATAAGCCCAGCGCCTTAGTGATATATTCGGCGAATTCTCCCCTTGTAATCGCATCGTCCGGGGTAAAGGTTTCCGGATTTTTAACGACCAGACGGGATGCCATATCATTAACCGCGGTTTTGGACCAATGCTTCTCGACAGATTCAACTTCTAACGGATTCCAAATGACCGCATAGGCGGAATTGGTCATGGAATTGAGCTTGGCATAGTATAAAATATTTTGTTTGAAAACTTCGGTTGGTATATGGGAAAAGGTGCCGTCTTTATTGAACACAATCCCCGTCGTAATTTTGTTAGGGTCGATGGTGGAGGGAATCTCCATGACTCTTTGAACATATTGTGCAAATTTGTTCAGGGATACCTCTTTAACCTCTCCGGAGTCCAACGTTACCGTTGCAACAATATCGAATTCTGTTGGAATGGAAAGAAGCTGCTGCCCATTTCTGCTTGCCTGGCCTTGCATCCGTTCAATAATCGATGCATCGGCCTTGTTTATTTTCAAATCAATAGAGTAGCTCTTGATGTTGCCGCCGTTCATGCCAAGACCATGCATGACTGCTGTGGCGGAAATTTCTTCAGCTGGAATGATATACTTCACATTTCCTGCGTTCACGGAGAGATCGAATTGATGTTTCGTCATATTGTCTACAATATCTCCGTCCAAAATCAAGCTTAAGCGGTCAGGATCCTCTGAAGACACGAGGACCTCGACGATATGTTCGCCGGTAACGCCGGTCTCCTTCTCGTTATTCAGAACCTCTTCAATCTTTGCAGCGATTGCATCGGAATTCAGCAGGACTTCCACGGATTTCACTCCGTTTTGTACGGTTGCCGTTTCCTTGCCGGCCTCTTTTCTTTCTCCATTAACGAGAACAATTGTCCCTTTATTTTGATCTTGGGAACCGGTTGAGCTTCCCGGTAATCGCGGAGTTGTAGTTGAACCCGAACCGGGGCTCGAGCCGGAATCCGTATTTCCCGGGTCCGTATTGGATGAGGAATTCAATACAATCGTGTAAGTAAATACAGTTACTCCATCCTCCGCCGTCACAATCAGAGTATCGCCGGTTTTGACAGGATCGGAAAGTCCGTCGGTGTTCCAGGTTTGATGCTCTTCACCTTTGGTCAAGCCAGCCAGCAATTGTTCCTTTGTTGTACCGGAGGGGATTCCGGTAATCTTACCTTCACTTGGCCCGCTCGTGCTTACTTGATAAGTGTCGGAAGTTACGGTAGCGATGTTGCTTAGACTCGCTGAGGTTTTGAGGCTCAAGGTATAAGTCACGACGGTAACTCCATCTTGAGCTGTGACGATTAGGGTATCGCCAGTTTCAATTGGATCGGACAGATCGTCCGTGTTCCAGGTCTGGTGCTCTTCGTCTTTGCTTAAGCCAGCCAGCAAGGCTTCTTTTGTTGTGCCTGCGGGGATGCCTGTAATGGCTTCCTGGCTTGTCCCGTTCTTGCTAACGGTATAAGTATCCGAGGTGACTGTGGCAACATCACTAAGAACCGGAGTTTCTTCACCGATTCCGCCGGTCGTTGCCTTGCTTGGCTTCAAAGTGGAGAGGAATAGGCCTGTGTCGTAGGCACCATCGGTTGTATCAGCAATAACAATTTTTATAGTGTGTTCTGTTCGCGTACTGTCCAGTAGAGCGTTAATTTTTTTAGGCATGGAAATACCGTCATATTCAATGTTAAGTCCATTGTTAGGCAACATTTCAGCTTCACTTACTACTTTAAGAGGAATGTCCCCAGCAAATTTTGCGTAATTGACCCCATCAACAATGATCGCCGCTCCATCAACGACATCATTCAAATATTCGGGGTATTCGTCAGAACCGAACATGAACGCCATTTGAATGGCGGGGTAACCTTCAGGTACAGTGAACGTAAACTCTAGGGAAAAGGCATCTTTTGAATTGGATACTCCTGCAAAAGCTTCTACGTCTGCATCACCACTCAAAGAAAGGTCTATTCCATAATTATTCATTGTATTGCTCTCCGGAGGGGTTCCATCCCCAGTAGTGACAAGAATCCCGGCTGGCAAGGAATAGGAGACCCCATCCATTGAACCCAGGTCAAGACTAGAATAGGTGGAGGCGGCCGTCAAGCTTCCTTTAAAATCGGGAGCCCCTATGATCGTAATCCCGGCATCTGGCGCAATTAATGCATTAACGAGTTCCGCAGCCGACGTTGCTTCCTTAAAGGTTCCAGCTGCATGAGCGGAAGGAACCCAAGGAATAGGCATGACTGAAAAAAGAAGAACTGAGGAGGATAGTAGTGCGGCAAGTATTTTTGACTTTGCTCTTTTGGTCATTGGTGGGCTCCTTTTATCAATTCATATGTATATATAAAGATCAATATGAAATTATTGATCGGAATTTTCAAAGATATATCATTCGACAAAATTGGAATAAAAAGGAATCATAAATAGGGCGTAAGTATCATTCGCGTTAATATATATCGTCATTTTATGTCGAAATTTTAGAGAATACAATATAAAGTGTGATATTTTTATCATTCATTGAGTGAAAATCGATAGGATTAATAGGGGGAGAGTAGTAGCAGAACTAAATACTGTGAGGTTAAAATATAAATTGTAATGCGGCGGAAATTTCATTTCCTTCCCAACTTTGTTGATATTGCTGGCTGGGAACACAGGATTTCTATAGTATAATTGTGTGACCCTGTGCAGAGAGGTGTGAAGCGATGTTAGGCACAGAACTTGGCCTGATGGATTATTTTACGGAACAGCAACTGGAAGCCTTTCTTGAATCCTTCAGATCCTTGGGCCCGCTCCCGGGGATTCTGTTAACTTTTATGAAGTCTTTTATTCCTCCGCTGCCGACGCTAGTGATTGTCGGTGCGAATGCCGCGATCTACGGAATGTGGGCCGGCTTTTTGTATTCGTGGATCGGCCTGGTGTCAGGCTGCCTGATTACATTTCTGTTCTTCCGCTGGGCGGCGGGGACGCCATATATGCAGCGGTGGGCTAATAAGCCAAAGGTTCGGAAGCTGATGAACTGGGCGCAAAAGAACGGATTTAATTTCGTCTTTCTTCTCAGCATGCTGCCTGTTGGGCCGTTCGTGCTGGTGAATATGGCGGCGGGGCTGACTCGAATGCAGATAACGTCCTTTGCAGTGGCAGTTGCGCTTGGCAAGGCCGTTATGGTCTTTTGTGTTTCGTATATCGGAACGAATATGACCGATTTTATGGAGCAGCCGCTGAAGCTGGCGGGGGTTGTCCTCTTTATTGGCGCTTCCATCTGGATGAATCGTAGATTGCAGGCCTATTTTGCAGCATCTGCACCTCTTGCCCCGGATACCGAGATCGAGATTTAATCTTTATTTATCGTTGTATAGCTCCTCTATTGCCTTGGCTTCAGCCTGCACCGCTTCGGCGAGCTCCTGCGGGCTGATGACCCTGGCTTCTCTGCCGCACCCAAGCAGCAGTTCGCGGGCTGATTCCAGCGTGTCGAACTGGATTTCCGCGGTGACCCAACCTTCCATCTGTTCCTGTAATGAGAAAGTTTGAATTACTTTGACATAGCGGTTCCTGCTCAAGCGGGTCAACCGCTGTTTAGTGATGCAAATACAGGCGGGAAAGGAGGGAAGACTGGCCTTAAACTCGGTGGTGGATCGTTCCCAGTATTGGGCCAATGAAAAGTTCTCCGGCCGCTCAAAGCCCTCTTCCAATCGTTGCACATCGAGAATACGGGAGATGCGGAAGCTGCGCATGGTATCGTCATTGGTGGCTTTTTCCTGTCCATCCATTGCAACGAGATACCACACACTCCCCTTGGCGACCAGACCAATCGGCTGGACAATTCGTTCATTGACGCTTCCGTCGGTCTTTCTATAGCTCATTTCGATCTTTCGCTGTGTCCAAATGGCCTCTTGAAGCTGGCTTAAATAGGGAAAACGCTCCTCTTGCGTGTGCCAGGGAGCTCCATCGATATGGATCCGCTCCTGCAGGGTATCTATATATTGCTTTAAAGGAGCGGGAGAAGAAGCCACAATTTTCTGATAGGCCGCTTCCTGATGTGTCTTCAGGATGCCAAGGTCATGAAGCAGCTTGCTCTGACTATTGACCAGTAAGGCGAGGAGCTCTTCTTTGCCCAGCCCGGTCAAGGTTGTCCGGTAAGACTCCGTGAGCCGCCAGCCCCCCAGAGGGCCTCGCTCGGCATAGATGGGAATGCCTGCAGCGCTTAAGGCATCCATATCCCGGGTGATCGTTCTTTCCGACACCTCCAGCTTGGCTGCCAGTGCCCGGGTGGTCAATTTTCCGCCATTCTGGAGAAGCAGCATAATACTTAGCAGACGGTCAGCACGCATGTCTATATCCCCTTTCGATCATCTCACTTGCATTTTATCATTCTTTATAAGACATAGGATGTCTTATTTACAGGATAAACTGAGGATCAGGAACAATAATCTTATTTGCTGAGGAGGAACAGGATTTGGAGCAACCGTTAAAGGGAAAAGTGGCTGTTGTTGCAGGAGCAACCCGAGGGGCAGGCAGGGCCATCGCTATTGAGCTTGGCGCAGCCGGAGCCACCGTATACTGCACTGGGCGGAGCGTTCGTGGAAGTGCTTCGGATTTAAATCGGAGCGAGACGATTGAGGATACGGCAGAAATGGTTACAGCGCGGGGAGGTACGGGGATTGCTGATCGAACAGATCATACTTTGGAAACGGAAGTAGAGGCACTGTTTGAGCGTGTGAATCAGGAGCAAGAAGGCAGGTTGGACGTACTGGTGAACGACATTTGGGGCGGTGAACATCTGACGCATTGGGATACACCTTTCTGGGAACAACCGCTGCAGGACGGGCTGCTTATGCAGGAGCGGGCTGTCCATGCTCATCTGATCACCAGCTATTATGCAGCTCCGCTCATGATTAGAAGGCGTGAAGGTCTGCTAATCGAAATTACAGATGGATCGACTTACAACTACAGAGGGAACCTATATTATAGTCTGGCTAAAATATCTCCGATCCACCTTGCAAAGGCTATGGCAGAGGAATTAGGTCCCCATGGAGTAACGGCGCTCGCGGTCACGCCGGGTTTTCTCCGTTCAGAGCAGATGCTCGATTACTTCGGAGTTACGGAGAACAACTGGCAGGAGGCTGCCAAGCAGGAGCCTCACTTTATTGCCTCCGAGACCCCTTTTCTCGTCGGCCGTGCCGTGGCGGCGCTTGCCGCAGATCCTTTGGTGCGGGAGAAGGCAGGAAGAGCATTGACCAGCTGGGATTTATCGGACGAGTATGGATTTACCGATGTGGACGGTCAACGACCTCATTGGGGCAATTATGCCAAACGGCTTGGTCTGCCCCTTAACTAAGCCTAAAGCTGGGGTGTCCCGAAAGCAGTAGCAGATATGAGGGGCACCCTCTCCTCAAGGCTATGAAAACCAGCTAATGTTTGTCAACCCCAAGTAGTTGAAATAGGGCAACGCTACTGTTAGGCGGAACACCTTGCAGACAGCATGCAAGCAGCGCAATCGATACATTTGCTCAGAGGGGAAATGCTTGGTCTAACGGACATTACGTCTCCTTAAAGGCTACTATTGATGAATCCAGAAATGTAACGAACATTTTGGCTGCTTAGATAGGTGAGTTGCGTGAATCAGAGCCGTTTGAGCGTCCTAAATGCCGAAAATGTCCGTTACCCTCCAAAAATATGCGAAAAAGTCGGCTAATGGTTCAAAATGTCCGTTAGCGTTAGCAGGTCCGAGTTTGGCAACAAGGGGTTATACCCCAAAAACAAATAACCACCCGCCTAACGGGTGGTTATCATTTTGTGGCCTTATAGGACAGCCCCGCCTTCATGAACCGATTATCGGAAAGAGCTCTGTCCCTGATTGACATTCCGCTCGAAGGCGACGATCCAGTCCCCTTGAACAGCGGCGTACCCTTCATCCCCCTCCGCGACCAAGCCGTACAGATTTTTCACATCCAGGTATTCTTGACGGTGCCCGTTATCGAATTCCAGCGTGATGTAATAGTACGTACGCGACGAGGTGCTGTGCATCATGTTGTCATTGCCATGACTATGCGAGGTGTTCTTGACATCCATACGCTTCGAGACGATCCGGGCGTAATGGGTGTTTTTAGGCGACGAGGCATTTTTCGCATATCGGACTCCGCTGCCTATCAGAGAAATAATGATGATGACAAATACAATCCCGATCAGCACAGGAACAAGTGTGAACATAAAATCAAAGCCTGCCCCCGGGCCAGAGCTGAACGAGCCAAAACCAGAATCCATTCCATGATCCCTCCCCTTATATGTACAGCATAGCTGACAGATTCATAAGCCTTGGCTAAAAATGCAACCTGATCATTCTACGCAGGAAGGAAGAAAATGTTTCATCTACTCCTGGTCTGCACGTCGAATAAACTCCAATACGATATCCTGAGGATGATCCCCGAAATGGCTTCCGAACAGGTTCAGGCCGTGCTTGTTAACGGCGTCCTCCCTGACCTCGAAACGAACCGCGATCGGCTGATTAAAGGACAGCTGAAGCATATCAATCGTAGTATCCGCCGCAGTATACCCGTTCACCAAGCTCCCGTCGTTCGTAATGCGCCATTCAGTCAGCATACCGTATTCCGTACCGCTCTTCCAGCGCTCCGGTGTCAGCTTGCCCTTGCGGTCGCCGAAGTCGGAAGGACAGGTCCAGGTTCCCGCATGGTGGCCATTAACCGTAAGGGAAATGTCGGACGCCCACTCCATATTGCAGGCTGGAGCCTCAGAACACAGCTCGGCCCGAATGCGGATCTCATCCAACGCTACACCGGGAGGAAGCGGGTTGGAGAAATAATATTCAATATATCCGGTACCGGCAAACCACAGCAGGGATGCGTCAATCCGCTCAGGCATATAGAATACGCGCGGATCATCCTGCGAACCGATCACAGCTCCGTCCTTCGCCGCCATTCCGCAGGACGGACTGACGGAGCAATGAGAATACATGCCGATCGGCATGTGGATGGCTTCAATAGCATGGAGGCCATCTCCCGGCTTGGCAGGAAGCTCAAGCTGGATCGAGCGGCAGGTAACAGAGCAGATTTTCTCTCTGTTGGCGCCTTGCGTGGATGTGACCAGCTCTGCCTGCTCCAGGGTCTGCACATTAATGGAAATGGTTGGCTGTGCCACTCCAAGTGCCTCCGCTAACTGGCTGACGCTCATCGATTTATCGCCAAGCGCCTCCAGAATCCGGACGCGCAGGTCTCCGGACAGCGCCTTGGCCACATCAAGAATACGTGAAGCTGGATAACGGATGATGTCTTGCACGGGTTCGTTCATTTATAAACCATCCTTTTCATAAATCTAACAATACTCTAATTCTACATTGAAGCGTTCTCATTGTAAAATCGCAATATATATTGCATTATCATAATATTCGTGCTAAACTAAGCACAAATATAAGCTGAGAGGTCGTGTATAGCGTGAGCACAACACTTCAAAATGCAGAAACTGAACTGATTCCCCGTCCTGAATTTCCTCATCCCCATTGGCAGCGAGAGAACTGGAATAATCTGAACGGAACTTGGTCCTTCCGTTTTGATACAGATAATGAAGGAATTCAGCAAGAATGGAGCAAGAACAGCAGCATTCCTTTTGAAGACGAGATTAAGGTGCCTTTCTCCTGGGCAAGTCCGTTGTCGGGCATTGGCAAGGATGTAAAGGGAATTGGCTGGTACCGCCGCATAGTGTCATGGGCTCCTGCCGAGTCGGGCAGCCGGATCTTCCTGCGCTTCGGCGCTGTGGATTACTTATGCCATGTATGGGTGAATGGAGAACATGTTGGCTCGCATCAAGGCGGATACGGTTCCTTCGAATTTGAGATTACCAGTCAGTGGCTGCTGGAAGGCGAGAATCTCATCGTGATCAGAACAGAAGACCAGGATCATAACTATCAGGCCCGCGGGAAGCAGGGTTATGGTGAGGTCCGGGGGATTTGGCAGACGGTATGGCTTGAGGCACGGCCTGCTCAATATATCGGACAATCCAAGTTCAGAACTTCTATAGATGGAAAAGTAGAGCTTGAGGCAGTAATCCATGCAGATCAAGCGGGGCAAGCCGAGCTTAGCCTTGACTTTGCCGATGGAGAGGTCCGGCATCAGATTGTAGTCGAGTTGAAGTCAGGAGATAATCGGATCTCGACGACATTCGAAGTCAAGCATCCGAGATTGTGGACCCCGGAGACACCGGAGCTGTATGAAGGGAAGCTTCGTCTGCGCAGCGCATCCGGCTGTGACGAGGTCAGCACGTACTTTGGCATCCGGGAGATTGGCACCGCACGCTTCGGAGACCGCGGTTATCGCTGGATTACCTTGAATGGCAAACCGGTCTACCTGAACGGTACACTCGATCAGTCCTACCATCAGACAGGCTTCTTTACGTATCCTACGGATGAGGAAATGCATAATGAAATTTACCAGATGAAGCGTCTGGGTCTTAACTTTGTCCGGATTCACATTAAGCCGGAGGAGCCTCGCAAGCTCTATTGGGCGGATAAGCTCGGGATTCTGGTGATGGAGGATATGCCTTGCTTCTGGGGCAATCCGGATGAACAGGCACGCAAGGCTTATGAGAGCGAAGCGCTGGAGATTATCGACCGGGATTACAATCATCCTTCGATTTTCTCATGGGTTATGTTCAATGAAACCTGGGGTCTGAAGACCGATCCTGCGACCATGGATGTAACAGGCGGTGCGGAGCAGCAGAGCAGCTACCTTCCGGAGACGCAGGCGTGGGTGCGGGAACAATATCTTTGGGCGAAAAAGCTCGATCCGACACGCCTTGTGGAGGACAATTCGCCGTGCAATTATGACCATGTCGAAAGTGATCTGAATACCTGGCATTTCTATATTAACGGGTATGAGCAGGTCCGTGCGCACCTGGACGAGGTGGATGCCAAGACTTATCCAGGCTCCACGTTCAACTACATCGGCGGACATGTTCAATCCGATGCGCCGCTTATGAACAGTGAGTGCGGCAATGTCTGGGGGATCGTCGGCGGTGGCGGCGACAGCGATCTGGCTTGGCATTACCGCTACATGATGAATGAGTTCAGAAAGCATGATAAGTTATGCGGCTTTGTGTTCACGGAATTCCGGGATGTAACGAATGAATTTAATGGCTATTATCGTTTGGATGGAACGGGAAAGGATTTCGGGTACGGTGATCTGGTGCCAGGGATGACAATTGCGGATCTGCACTCGCCGGACTTTATCGTACTGGACGCTCCGCCTAGCCAGACACTGGATGCAGAAGCTGTGGCAGAGGTTCCGTTGCTGGGTTCCAGCTACTCGGATCAGCATCATGGTCAGCAAATGCAGGTGCAGTGGGAGCTTCGCTATGACCGTTTCGGCGCTACTATGGTTGAGAGCAGCGGAAGCATTTCAGTGGATTGGAACGGATATGGTGTCTCCGACCTTGGTGTACTAGAGGTCAAGATGCCGAAGCATGACGCAGTCGCTGTATTGGCTGTAACACTGGCTGACGCTGCAGGCCATCCGGTTATGCGCAACTTTATTGCCTTTGATGTTCGCGGCAACGATACGAATGGCGTGGTTGCTGTCGCACCTGGCGCTTATTCAGAGCATAGCTTCCAGCATGAGTGGTCCTCGCTGCAAGGAGCTAAGCATAGCGGAGCGGGCAAGGGAAGCTTTGTGTATGAGATTCAATTACCGGATGCGGAGACGAAGCCGCTAATTAACCAGCTTGAGATTCTGCTTGAAGCAGGCGCCAAACGTGTGCTTGCCCGTAACGTAGAAGGCGCGAAATCGACGGATATGGGAATCGGAGCAATGCATGGAGCAGACGCGCAAGTGGAGTATAACACCAATACGTACTATATGACTGATGAAAGCAAGCATCCGTCCCGTCTGAATATCCTGATCGACGGCATTCCGGTTGGCTCCTTCGAGCTGCCGGATGATCCGGCTGACGCCAGAGGCGTTCTGTCCTGGCACTATCAGCCTGTGGCGAACAAGCTCGATGATGCCGGTTCCTACGGCTACCTTTGCAAGCTGGAAGTTCCGGTCCAGCTGCTCATGGAACTCAATCGCCGCAGAGCGTTCCGTCTGGAGCTTCAGGCCGAAGAAGGCGGCGTCACGCTTTATGGAAGAAACAGCGGGCGTTATCCGTTGGATATTACCGTGAGATACAGCTGATTTTATATAAATTAAAATGATCACTTTGTGAGCAATTTACTTGGCCGACTTCTGTCGGCCTTTTTGTCATTTCCTTTCGAAAACGCTGCCAAAATGACGTTTTCATCTCTTTACTATTCCAAATTTTGTGCTATGATTGTTTTGTTACAATAAAAAAGGATATAAACCAAATATTTAAGTATTTTTTTTGTTTATAATGAAAAGTAGGTGAATAATTATGCTCGACCTTACCATAAACGACCCCGACAGGTTAGTGAAAGTAGCCCATGCGTTAAGCACGCATACCAGAATCGGTATTATCAAGCTTCTTCTGGAATATCCGAATCTGAACATTCTGGAGATCGCCGAGAAGCTGGATATTCCGGTCTCAACAGCGGCAAACAATGTAAAAGTGCTGGAGGAAGCGGAGCTGATTGTTACCGAGCTTCAGCCTGCAACAAGAGGGGCTATGAAGGTATGCAGCAGAAACTTCGATGATGTGCGCATGGTTCTCAATCCAAGCGCCTATGAGCAGCACCCGGGCAAGGTTCAGGAAGTAGAAATGCCGATCGGGCATTTCAGCAATTTCGATATCATTCCCACCTGTGGAATGGCCAACACACTCGGCATGGTCTTCCCGGAGGATGACCCGGTCAGCTTCTATCACCCGGACAGCAGGACGGCTGAATTGATTTGGTTCCGGAAGGGCTGGATCGAATATCGCTTTCCTCAGAAGATTCCTGCTGGAGCACGGGTTCGCTCGTTGGAGTTCTCCCTCGAATTATGCTCTGAAGCGCCGAACTATAACAACGATTGGCCGTCAGAGATCACGGTGTGGGTCAATGATGTTGAAATCGGCTCATGGATTAGCCCTGGTGACTTCGGAGATCATCGCGGCAAGCTGAATCCTTCCTGGTGGTTTGACGGGAGCACGCAGCATGGTTTACTGAAGACTTGGGCTACAGATCATACTCGGAGCACCGTCGATAAAGAGAAATGCTCGGACACGACTCTTCTGGATTTGAGCCTGGAACAGAAGCCATTTATCACATTTAAGATCGGCGTCAAGCCCGACGCCAAGCATCAAGGCGGCCTGAACCTGTTCGGCAAATCATTCGGCGATTATGCGCAGGCGATCATTATGAGATTGGAATACGATTGAGGATCAGACCTTATTGAAATGGCAGGCCCTGGGAAACAATGATGGATCATTGCTCCCAGGGTTATTTTTTGTATTAAAACAAAATAAATATAAGAAAGCGTTGACATAAAATCATTCTCCCTTTAGAATTTTGTATATAAACAAAATAATTGAAACAAAACAAAGGAGTAGGAATGGATGACAACGGAGATGTATATCAAAGACTATCCGCGGCCTCAATTCGTTAGACCATCCTGGACTAATTTAAATGGTGCGTGGAGCTTCGGGTTCGATGATGATAACAGAGGAGAGAGCGAGCGTTGGTATGAACAATTTGGCGGGGATTTGACCATCCAGGTTCCTTTCACATACGAGACCAAGGCCAGTGGAATTGGAAGAGAAGAGCATCATCCTGCAGTATGGTATCACCGCTCTCTGGAGCTTGCGAAGGAATACGAAGGAAAGAGAGTTATCCTGCATTTTCAAGCGGTAGACTACATCGCCAAGGTATGGGTAAACGGGCAATACGTCGGTCATCATGAGGGCGGCTACGCAGCGTTTTCCTTTGATATCACTCCATACATTCATCTGGAGGGTGAGAACAGTCTGACAGTAAAAGTGGAGGATAGTATGGATGCCACACAGCCTCGGGGAAAGCAGCGTTGGGTCGAGCACAACTTCGAGTGCTTCTATGTTCAAACGACCGGAATCTGGCAGTCCGTCTGGCTGGAGGCTGTTCATCCGGCTCATCTTGATTCGGTGAAGATGACCCCTGACCTTGATTCGCGTTCCGTTCGTTTCGAATATCAGGTGAACGGGGATCTGACGGCTAACAATATCCGGGTAGAAACGATCATTCGCATGAAAGGTCAACAGGTGAAGAAGGCAAGCTTGGTGATAGACCGGCCTTGGCTACAACTTGATGTCGATCTCGTTCACGAGGCGAACGGGCCTTGGAAATCCTGGTATTGGAGCCTGGCCCATCCTAACCTGTATGATGTGCAATTTATTCTGTATCAGGGTGAAGAGGTAATCGACCATGTGTATTCCTATTTCGGAATGCGGAAAATCTCGATTGAAAAGGGTCAGGTTCTATTGAACAATGTCCCGCTCTACCAGCGCTTGATTCTGGATCAGGGATATTGGTCCGAGAGCCATCTTACACCTCCATCCGAAGATGCGATCATCCAGGATATCGACCTTACGCTTCAGTTGGGTTATAACGGCGTCCGCAAGCATATGAAGGTTGAGGATGCCCGGTTCCTGTACTGGTGCGATGTTAAGGGGCTGCTGGTGTGGTCCGAAATGGCAGCGACCTTTGAATTTAATGATAATGCGGTGCAAAAGTTTGCGAACCAGTGGATGGAGGTTGTCCGTCAGCAATATAATCATCCGAGCATTATTACATGGGTCCCATTTAATGAATCCTGGGGAGTCATGCATACCTTCAAGGATAAGCGCCAGCAGAAATTTACTGAATCTGTCTATCATTTGACCAAGGCATTTGATCCTAATCGCCCGGTCATTTCCAATGACGGATGGGAGCATACCATCTCGGACATTCTGACGCTGCATGACTATGTAGAGACCGGAGAAGGATTGCTGAAGCGATTTGAAGACAAGGATGCCATTGTCAACAATGACAGATCCTTTAATCATTTCAAATATGCATTTGCCGACGGTTATTCTTATCAAGGCCAACCGATTATCATCAGTGAATTCGGAGGCATTGCTTTCCAATCCGATACGGGCTGGGGATACGGGAAGCAGGAAGCATCCGAAGAGGCCTTTATCTCCCGTTTCCGGGGATTGCATGAGGCGATCAAGAAGACCGATTACATTGCAGGCTACTGCTATACACAGATTACGGATGTACAGCAAGAGATCAACGGCCTGTTAACGGAAGAGCGCAAACCGAAGGTGCCGATTGAGGTCATTCGAGAGATCAATCTATCTTGAGATCAGTAAAGGAGGCAGCAATGATGGATCAGCGTAAATTTCAAAACCCGATCCTTCCTGACGGGGCAGACCCATGGATGGTGAAGGACAAGGATGGCAGCTATTATTTGACCGTAACATTGGGGAACCGAATTGCACTCTGGAAAAGCAACAGCATGACCGGATTGGCCGAAGCAGAGCCGGTAACGGTCTGGACGCCGGAGCCGTCCGGACCTTATTCTCATAACCTGTGGGCGCCGGAGCTTCACAATATCGACGGCCGCTGGTATATCTACTATACGGCTAATGACGGCGGAGGAGATGATACGCGCAGAGTCTGTGTCCTTGAGCTTGAGGGACAGGATCCACTGAAGGACGAGTGGGTGTTCAAGGGAGCTGTCAATACAGCATATCCGGGGCTTGACGGAACGGTGATTAGTCATCAAGGAGAGCTTTATTTCTTTTATTCGGGGTATGGACACTTTCCGGATTATGGCTCCGCTATCTATGCAGCCAAAATGGAGAATCCCTGGACCTTGAGCGGAACAAATGCATTGATTTCTGCACCTACGGAGCCTTGGGAGAAGCAAGGCGGAATGGCGATCAATGAAGGTCCTGTCTTTTTACGTCGTAATGGAAGGATATTCCTCATCTTTTCTGCAAGCGCCACCTGGTCTGACGATTACTGTCTGGGAATGACGAGTATTGCTGAAGGCAGCGATTTGCTGGATCCGTTAGCTTGGGAGAAGCATCCGGGCCCTGTATTTGTTAAAAATCCTGATGAGGGTGTCTATGCACCGGGACATAACAGCTTTACAGGTTCTCCGGATGATCGTGAAGATTGGATCGTTTACCATGCCTATTCCTATTCCGAATCCGAGATGAAACGTTCGGAGGGCTCCAGACGCAGCACGCGTATGCAGAAGATCAGCTGGAATGAGGATGGCAGTCCCGATTTTGGCGCTCCTGCAGGATTGGAGCAAAATCTCGATCTCCCTTCAGGAGAATAGTTACAAAAGAATTGGAAGGTATGTAATTTTGTCATAGAACAAACCAAATATTAATTAAATAATCGCAATGAAAGCGTTGACATGGAGAAAGCTATGACTTATACTTTTAATAAAGATACAAAATAATTGTATTAAAACACATAATTAGTTTGTATCTAATAATTACAAACGGAAAAGGGGACATGGCTCTTGCAGGGCAGTATCAACTAGCTGTTGGATCTTGTGAGAAGAAAAAAGGAGGATGAAGATGAAGAAATTCACGAAACGTATGGTTAGCCTGACAGTAATTTCGGTGTTGTTGATGACAACGATTACTGCTTGCGGCGGAAGCGCTGATAACAATGCTTCGAAGGACAATGCTAGTAACAACTCTACAAATGTTACAGAGACGAACAAAGGCAATGAGACGACCTTTACAGACATCAGTGCCGATATCCGCGGCAATGCGAACCCTAGCGCGGAGCAAATCGAGCAGGTGAACTCAACGCTGAATGACACTTATCTGGGCGACATTTTCGATACAGTTATTCCGAGTGATTATTCCAATTACCCCTATAAAGGGGATGTAACGCTGGATGTATGGCTGCCAGCTAACAGCGATATTCCGGATCAAAATGCACATGGCGTTCAGAAGATGGTGGAGAAGATGACCGGAATCAAGGTAAACTTCATTACACCGCCGCTTGGACAAGAGGCTGACTCCTTTACTTTGATGATCTCCTCCGGCGATCTGCCTGATATCATCATCGATCCGGGCCGCTATCCGGGTGGTCTGGAAGCGGGCGTGAATGATGGCGCTTACCTGGATTTGACAGATCTGATGGAGAAGAATGCTCCGAACTACACAGCTTGGAGAAACTCTGACGATATGCGGAGAAAAACGACTGTAACGGACAGTGGGAGACTGCTAGGCTTCCACGGTATCGCTCCTTATTCGGAGTGGATGTGGTTCGGATTGCTGATCAAGCAGGAAGCGCTTGACAAGACAGGCATGGAAGTTCCGAATACGATCGACGAATGGTATGCCTTCCTCAAGAAATGTCAGGAAGTGGGCTATAAACATCCATTGAACTATGGCTCCAACTATGGTCAGATTTTCACCGGTATTCTTAATGGCGCCTATGGCGTATGGGACTGGACCTTCCTTGATGAGAATGGCAAGGTACAATGGGGCCCGGCACAACCGAAGGCAAAGGAATATCTGGCTACGATGCAAAAGTGGAACAAAGAAGGTCTGTTAAATCCTGACTGGGCGACAGCCGATTTCAACCAAAGAATGGCAAGTGCCGTTTCAAGCGATACTGCGGTTATGATGGATTCCCCGGACACGATGTGGAGCTATTGGAAGACGCAGAACAATATTGATTTCGTTGGTGCCTTGAACCCGATTCTGAATCCTGGAGATCAATCGGCAACGACGTATAAAAACTTTATGAGAGTAGGAACATCAGCGGCGATTACTACACAGGCCAAAGATGTTGAAGCTGCAATGGCATGGCTTGACTTTGCCTTCTCGAAAAAGGGATGGGAAGTTTATAACTACGGCGAATACGGTACAGTGCATCTGATTGACGGAAATGGCAAGCCTTATTTCCCTGAAGACGGTTATATGTATAACGACCCTGACGGTCAGCCGATCTCGGTTGCGCTTAATAAATATCGTAGACATAGCTGGCCAAATATTCGCGACGAGCACAACTCTAACCCGAACATCGTGGCAAGAGGAAGCTATTCCGGTGACATTCGTCAATTTTGGACGGAAAAGATGGATAGCAGCCCGGCTATTCCTCCGATTACATTTACACAAGAAGAAGCCTCACGCGAAGCAGAACTGGGTAACCAGTTGTCTACGCTGCGCGGCGAATACTTCGCGAAGATTATCAAGGGAGAATTGCCGGTTGAGAGCTATGACAAGTTCTTGACTGAAGCGAAGAAGATGGGGCTGGATGAGTTCCTTAGCCTCCACCAGGCAGCACTGGATCGTTACAACAACAGATAATACCAATTCAGCCTGAGATTTATGCATAGGACAATGACGAGGGGGATTCAGCGGCAGCTAATCGTCCCCTCGTCATCCTTGTATTCTGATCGGGATAAGAAAAGTAGGTGATAGGGTAATGGAGATTACACCAAGCAACAATAACATTGACAAAATCGTCCCTGCTCGAAAGTCCAAAAACCTTAAGTATACCCTTCAAAAGGACTTCAAGAAGAACTGGTTTGCCTATCTGTTGGTTTTACCGGTTGTAGCCTGGTACCTCATTTTCTGCTATGGACCAATGTGGGGCGTTATGATCGCCTTTAAGGATTTCAAGCCATTACTCGGCTTTGCCGAGAGTGATTGGGTGGGATTGAAGCATTTTGTCGATTTCTTTACCGGACCTTATTTCTGGCGGGTCGTTAAGAATACCTTGCTCTTGAACGTATGGGGCATTGTCTTCGGATTTACTGCACCAATTATTCTGGCACTCATGCTGAATGAAATACGTGACGGCAAGTTTAAAAAGACGGTTCAGACTATTACGTACATGCCTCACTTTATCTCCCTTGTCGTTGTAGCCGGTATTATTCATATTTTCACTGCCGATGAAGGGGTTATCACGCAAATTCTTCAATTGATCACAGGTAAAGAGTATACCTCATTGCTCGGGTATTCCTCTTTCTTTAGACCCATCTATACCTTCTCGGGAATCTGGCAAAGTATAGGCTGGAATAGTATTATCTATCTCGCTGCGATGAGCACCATCGATCCTGCACTTTACGAGGCTGCTGACATTGATGGTGTAGGGCGGATTAAGAAAATGTGGTATATTACCCTGCCGCAGATTGCTCCGACTATTGTCATTCTCTTTATCTTCGCGATCGGAGGACTCATGGCCTCTGGACATGAGAAGATCATTCTCCTCTATAACCCTCTGACTTACGATACAGCCGATGTTATTGCATCTTACGTGTATCGTCGTGGTCTGAGGGAAGCAAGCTTGAGCTTCTCGACGGCTGTAGGATTATTCAGTGCGGTTATCAACTTCGGACTTCTGTGGATTACCAACAAGGTTGCGAAGCGCACCTCAGAAGTTAGTCTTTGGTAGAAAGGAGTATGGCTATGTCGCAATTACAACAGGTTCGATTCAAGAAAAGCAAACTGAAGCCGGCCACCTTCGGAGACCGCGTGTTCGATGTCACGAATATCATCTTGCTGATTGCCTTGACGATCGCTTGCTTATATCCGTTGTTGCATATTTTGTTCGCTTCCGTAAGTGATCCGGTGCAGTTAGTGGCTCACAAAGGTGCGCTGATCAAGCCGTTAGGCTTCACGCTAGATGGATATAAGCTGGTCTTTAAGGATAGCAGCTTGCTTATCGGCTATAGAAATACAATCGTGTATGTGGGCCTGGGAACGCTCGTCAACATGGTGATGACGATCATGGGCGCATACGTGCTTTCCCGCCGTGATCTGTATTTCAAGAACTTCATTATGATCTTGATTACCATCACAATGTTTTTCGGCGGCGGCTTGATCCCGTGGTTCCTCATGATGAAGGACATCGGCCTTTACAATAACCTGTGGTCCATGATTTTGCCAACAGCGTTAAGTACGTGGAATATCATCATTATGAGAACAAGCTTCCAGGCTCTGCCGCTGGAGCTGGAAGAAGCGGCAACCATTGACGGAGCCAGTCAGGCGAACATTCTGATCCGAGTGATCTTGCCGCTCTCAAAGGCAACGCTGGCCGTTATCTTCTTGTACTATCTCGTAGGGAACTGGAACTCCTGGTTTAATGCGATGGTGCTGTTGAAGGACCGCAGCCTGTTCCCGCTGCAATTGCTCATGAAGGAAATTCTCGTTGCCAACGATGCAACAGCAACAACGATCGGCAGTGCCGGGGGTGTTGTGATCGATAGTGCGGAGAGCTCTACGGCCTTCCGTGAGCTGGTGAAATATTGTGCCATTGTCGTATCTACCTTGCCGATTCTGATGGTATATCCGTTCCTGCAGAAGTATTTTGTCAAGGGCGTATATGTCGGATCCATCAAAGGCTAATCTTGCTTCCTTATACTATCTATAATTGCCCCTTATTTATATGCCCCCTCCTAAGTATTGGCGGGGGCTGTTTTTACACTATCGGCTATAGAGCTTCCCGGCAATAATATATTTATATAGATTAATAAAGGAGCAGGCATATGAAGTTATCGAATTCGAATTTCTCCCCGACACTGCCTCGTCCCGTCGAAGAGGAGTTCATCGAGCGCTATCGCGGCTTAACCGATACCTTACTTGACCATCCGAAGATGTTCGGCTTCTGCTACACCCAGCTGTATGATGTCGAGCAGGAAGTGAACGGCCTGTATACCTATGCTCGCAAGGCGAAGTTTGACCCGGCAGTTATTCGCCAAATTAACTTACGAAAAGCAGCGATTGAGGATTAAACCGGAAAGGAGCGAGGCAGGGCATGAGAAGGCTTATCATCAGAAAAGCACTGCTGCCGGCGATCTGCCTGTTTTTATTGGTCCCGATCGGCTGCGGGAAGGTGGAGAAGATGGAGAACACGAATCTATTTTTCAATATGATCATGCAGGATGGGGCTGACCCTTGGGTATATAAACATACGGACGGATTTTATTACTTCACCAAGACAACAGGAGATAACGTCACAGTCTGGAAATCCCCGGACTTGACTACGCTCGATACCGGTGCTAAAAAGGTAATTCCAACGGGCGGACACGGCATCTGGGCGCCTGAGCTGCATTATATCCATGGGGCTTGGTACATTTATTACGCTATGGACGACGGGGACAACGTGAACCATCGGATGTATGTTATGGAGAACACCTCGGAGGACCCGACCCAGGGCTTCTGGAAGCAAAAGGGTCAGATTACAGACGAGACGAACCGCTGGGCAATTGACGGCACCGTGCTTCAGGTGGAGGATGAGCTTTATTTTATATGGTCCGGTTGGGAGGAAGACATTAATATCCGGCAAATTCTATACATTGCGCATATGAGCGATCCGTGGACGATCGATTCGGAGCGGGTGGAGATTGCCAGACCGGCCCTGAGCTGGGAGACGAATCATTCCCCGAATGTCAACGAGGGACCGCAGGTGATTATTCGCAACGGAGTCATTAATCTTGTGTATTCGGCAAGCGGAAGCTGGACGAATGACTACTGCCTGGGGTTAATAACCGCAGAGGCGGGCAACAACCTGCTTGATCCGGCCTCCTGGACGAAGCGGGATGAGCCGATCTTCAAGTCGGCTAACGGCATCCATGGACCGGGGCATCACTCCTTTACAACCTCTCCTGACGGGTCGGAGGACTGGATCGTCTACCATGCCGCTAAATATGACGGTGCCGGGTGGAACCGCGAGGTTCGGGCGCAGACCTTCACCTGGAATGAGGATAACACCCCTCATTTGGGCGAGCCTGTTAACCCGAATCAACCGATCTCCCTGCCGGCAGGCGAACCTGCAAGAGTCCGCTTTGAAGCCGAGAAGGGGACCTTCGGCGGCGGAGCAGCTGCCTTGGAGAGCAGCACTGGCTCCGGGGGAGAGAAAGCAGGTCATTTCAGCGAGGAAGACAGCTATGTGGAGTTCAGTGTGAAGGTTGATCAAGAGGGTGAATATGCGCTACTAGCCAGAACAGCTAATGGCGCAATGGATGGAAAGACCTCTCACTTCTTGCTGAGCGTGAATGAAGGCAGGGCAACTGAGCTGTATGTCGTTCACAAAGGGTGGGAAAATTGGGGGCTATCTACAGCAAAGGTACCATTGCAGGCCGGCGACAACCTGATTCGATTTGCAAAAGGAACTGGAGAAGCAGAGCTTGATTTCTTCGATTTGAGACCGTTGTTCTTCTCTGGGACAACCAAGTAGGAAGTGAAGGCCCGAAAGGGCCTTCTTCACTAACAGCAGTAACTGTTACAATAGGCATGAAGGGAGGATGAAGATGAAATCTGCAAGAAAAGGAACAGCATTAATCCATGAGGTGCGCAGCACCGAGGTTCCGTACGGCACCTTGGCGATCTGGTTCCTGGGTCAGGAGAGTGTGATCATTAAGGGAGATGGGATTACGGTATACATCGATCCTTATGTTTCCGACTTCTTGGACCGTAACGGTCCTGTCCGCTCCTACCCGGCTCCGATCATTCCCGAGGACATCACCGGGGCTGACCTGTGCCTGATCACCCATGAGCATGATGATCATATGGATGAGGGGACGTTGACGGTATTCCATGCCCAGAATAAGGAGGCTCCGATTATAGCGCCTGCGTGCTGCCGGCAAGAATTGCTTCGGATGGGTGTAGAAGGCGCCGGGATTTTGACGGCGAATGCAAGGGAAGCAAGGGAGCTGTTCTCCAAGCTGCGCCTGACTGTCATTCCAGCAGCACACGAAGAGCTTGAGCAGGATGAGAATGGATATGAACGCAGCGTTGGTTATGTGCTGGAGCTGAATGGAGTAACACTGTATCATGCCGGCGACACCGTGATCTATCCCGGACTGGCGGATCGGCTTGCCGAGATTGCTCCCGACGTGGCGATGCTGCCCATTAACGGGCGCGATTATTTCCGCAGAGAAAAAGGAATCATCGGCAATATGAACTACCGTGAGGCCGCAGAATTAGCGGTTCGAATCGGCGCGGAGACCGTGATTCCGCTGCATTATGATGTGTTTGCCGGAAACAGCGAGAAGCCGGGTTATTTTGTTGATTATTTGTACGAGCACTATCCCGAGCAGAAATGTCATGTGATGGCGCGCGGCGAACGTTTTGTTTACGTGTCTGCCCGTGCATTCGTGTAAGAACACTTTACACGTTGCCCCTCAGTGTACAATCTTAGTTCAACTTAATATAGAATCGAAGAAGATAAAGGAGAGGTGCATATGTGTGCATTGGAATTGAAGGCTTACGAAGGTCAGTATCAAGGTGAGACAGCCATTTGGCTGAAGGCGGGAAACTATGAGGCCGCCCTGCTGCCCGAAATTGGCGGGAATCTGATCGCATTCCGTGATATCGAGCGGGGACTTAAATTGCTGCATGAACCGACTGCCGAGGAGATGGAATCGTTCAAGGCCAGACCGATGGTTCATGGCATTCCGGTACTGTTCCCTCCCAATCGCTATGAGGACGGCAAATTCCCATGGAACGGGAAGGTTCATCAGTTTCCGGTAAATGAGAGTGCAACCGGCAACCATCTGCACGGCTTTCTGTATAACATTCCTTGGCAGGTAGAGGATTACGGAACTACAGGAACGGAAAGCTACGTGTCGGTGACCATGTCCGTGGATGAACGGCATGAATCCTATCAATACTTTCCTTACAAATACAAGATCCGGCTTCGTTACAGCCTGGGAGAGCAGGGGCTTTCACAGCAAGTCCTGGTGCTGAATACCGGAGAGGAAGCGATGCCTTGCCTGCTCGCTTTCCATACCTCGGTCAATGCGCCGTTCGCGGAGGGAAGCGCGGCTAAGGATTATCGTCTGAAGCTGACGATCGGGGACCGTTGGGAGCTGAATGAACGGATGCTGCCAACGGGCAAATTCCAGCCGCTTACGGAGCAGGAACAGCTGATGAAGGGCGAAGGCGTCTATCCATTCTTCGAAAGCATGGATAATCATTATACGGCTGCGGCACAGAACGGAAGAAGCCGGATGGAGCTCACCGACCAGAGCCGCGGGCTGACACTGGTCTATGATGCGGGCACCTCGTACAAGCAATGGATGATCTGGAACAACGGGGCCCGTGAAGGCTTCTTCTGTCCGGAGCCGCAGATCAATCTGGTGAATGCTCCGAACACGGGCCTGGCAGCAGATGAGATCGGCTTGTTCGGGCTTGAGCCCGGCGAGATCTGGGAGGAGAGCAGCCGACTCTATGTCCGTAGTTAAATCGTAGAAAACTGTTGAACTAAAATTGAATGAGGATCAAGCGAGCACATCTGGGAGGTCCAAAGCCGGATGTGCTTTTCTTATGAATGGTTGCTTTCTTGCTTCAAAAGTCCGAATTGCTTAAAAAAAGACTCATTATTCTAAATACAGCGCCGCCTTCTACTTTCTAAAATGAGATTGAACAAAGAAAGAGGGTGAGCGAATGAATTATGATATTTTGCTGCGGATGGAGGGAATAGGGAAGGAGTTTCCCGGTGTCGCAGCCCTTTCGAATGTCGATTTCTGTCTTCGGAAGGGGGAAATTCATGCGTTGATGGGAGAGAATGGTGCAGGGAAATCAACGCTGATCAAGGTGCTAACCGGTGTGCATAAGGAGGATGCCGGAACAATAAAGCTTCGCGGAAGAGAGATTCATCCCAGATCACCGCTAGAGGCGCAGCAACTGGGCATCAGCACGGTCTATCAGGAGGTCAATCTCTGTCCCAACCTTTCTGTTGCGGAAAATATATATATCGGCAGACAGCCGCGCAAGCGGGGCATGATCGACTGGAACGCAATGCACCGTCTCAGCGAAGAGCTGCTGGCCAGACTGGATCTGCATATTGACGTCAAGCAGCAGCTGTCCCTGTACTCGGTAGCGGTCCAGCAGATGGTCGCCATCGCCAGAGCCGTTGATATTTCCAGCGGAATTCTGATTCTGGACGAGCCGACATCAAGCCTGGATATGAATGAGGTTAAGCAGCTGTTCAGCGTCATGCGCAAGCTGAAGGATGAAGGCATGGGGATTTTGTTCGTCACCCATTTCCTCGATCAGGTCTACGAGATATCGGACCGAATTACGGTTCTGCGTAATGGATTATTGGTCGGGGAGTATGAGACGAAGCAGCTTCCAAGGACACAGCTCGTCTCCCACATGATCGGGCGGGAATGGAATCCGGGAGAGATGGCATTGGAGAAGAGCGGGCGGGGCGAGCAGACCGGAATTTTTCTGGAAGCGAAGGGGCTTGGCAAAAAAGGCTCCATTGAGACCTTTGACCTGAAGATCCACGAAGGGGAAGTGGTGGGCCTTGCCGGATTGCTTGGTTCCGGGCGGACGGAAGTAGCGCGCCTGCTGTTCGGAATCGACAAGAGCGACTCGGGTGTTATGGAGCTTTACGGAGAAAGGCTGGCAGCGATCTATCCACAAAAGGCCATTCGCAGCGGGATGGGCTTCTGTCCCGAGGACCGCAAAGCGGAGGGGATTGTGGGCGAGCTCACGATCCGCGAGAATATTACGCTGGCCTTGCAAGCCAAGCAGGGCTTGTTTCCTTATATTCCGGTCAGCAAGCAGAAGGAAATCGCCGAGAAATACATTGACTTGCTGAAGATAAAGACGCCAAGTACAGAACAGCGCATTGATAATTTGAGCGGCGGGAATCAGCAGAAGGTCATATTGGCCCGTTGGCTGGCCACCGGGCCCAAGCTGCTGATCCTCGATGAGCCGACGCGCGGCATCGATGTGGGTTCTAAAGCGGAGATCCGCAAACTGATCTTCGAACTGGCCGCCACCGGCATCTCGATTCTGATTATTTCGGCCGAGCTGGAGGAATTGGTGAATTGCTGTGATCGGGTGATCGTTCTGCGAGACCGTGTTCAAATCGGCGAGGTATCCGGCATGGAAATGAATGAAGGCCGGATTATGCAGATGATTGCGGAGGGGGGAGAACGACATGAAGCAGCCGGCATGGCTTGAGCGCGGAACACCGACACCCAAGGTGGTTTGGCCGCTCCTCGCTCTGCTGATTCTGTACTTGTTCAATCTGATCGTGATGCCCGGCTTTTTCAGGGTGGAACTGATCGACGGGCATCTATATGGGAACCTGGTGGACGTGTTGAACCGCGGGACACCGCTGATGATTATTGCCCTCGGCATGACGCTGGTGATTGCGAAGGAAGGCATTGATATTTCGGTCGGCTCCGTGCTGGCTATCTCCGGCTCGATGGCGATTTACATGCTGGAGGGGCATCGCCTGTGGGTTGCGATCCTTGCCGCCCTCGGGGTTGGCTTGCTCTGCGGACTGTGGAACGGGATGCTGGTAGCCGTGCTGCGGATTCAGCCGATGGTGGCAACGCTGATTCTGTTGACGGTAGGGCGGGGGATTGCCCAGCTCATCACGAACGGGCAAATCCTCACGACGACCCGGGACAGCTACGAGTTTATCGGCAAGGGCTTCCTCTTTGGCATCCCCTTTGCAGTCTATATTGCGGCTATTGTCTTCCTGTTGATCTATCTGCTTAAGACGAAGACCGCCTTCGGCCTGTTTCTCGAGTCGACCGGAGCAAACCGCAAATCAAGCGAGTTTGCCGGCGTCAAGCCCCGGGTTATTTTCATGACGGCATACGCGATCTGCGGTCTGCTCGCTGCGCTGGCCGGAATTATCTACAGCTCCAATCTCAGCAGTGCGGACGCAAATAATGCGGGACTGTGGTATGAGCTTGATGCCATATTGGCGGTTGTCATCGGAGGGACCTCCATGCGCGGTGGGCGCTTCTATCTGGGAGGAACGGTGATCGGAGCTATCTTTATCCAAAGCTTGACGACTACGATCTATTCACTCGGCGTCCCCCCGGAATCTATTCTGTTGGTGAAGGCTGTCGTCGTCATCCTTGTATGCCTGATCCAGTCCGATGTATTCAGACAAAAGCTGACATCTCGTAAAAGGAAGGTGACGGCGTCGTGATCAAATCCGGACTTCGTATAAGCAGCAACAACATTATTGTGCTGGCGACGCTGCTGTTGCTCATCCTGTTGTATGGCTCAGGCTCCTTCATGTACACCGGCTTTTTCTCCCTTCAGGTATTTCTGAATCTGTTCATTGATAATGCTTACTTAATTATTGTTGCGACCGGGATGGCCTTTGTCATTATTACCGGCGGTATTGATCTATCCGTGGCCTCTGTAGTTGCCATGATCAGCATGATCTCGGCGTCTCTGCTTCAGCAAGGCATGAATGCTTACCTCGTAATGGTTCTGTCGCTGCTGGTCGGAATTGTATTCGGTGCCGGGCAAGGCTATTTAATCAGCAAGTTCCAGCTCCATCCGTGGATTGTAACGTTGGCCGGGATGTTCCTGGGGCGGGGGATTGCTTATCTGATCGGAACCGAGAGCATCGTCATCACCAACGCAACCTACACCGCTATTTCAAGCTACAAGCTCAGGCTGTTTGGGGGAAGCTTCATTTCGATCAGTGTGGTTATTGCCCTGTTGTTCGTACTGGCTGCTCTTCTGGTCGGAAAATATACCTCCTTCGGGCGGGCTGTCTATGCGCTTGGAGGCAGTGAACGGTCGGCGGTGCTGATGGGGCTTCCGGTGAGCGGAACGACGATTGGGGTCTATGCGCTGAGCGGCTTTTGCTCCGCCCTGGGAGGGATTGTGTTCACCTTCTATATGCTGTCAGGCAACTCCCTTCACCTGATGGGGATGGAGATGGATGCGATTGCCGCCTGCGTAATCGGGGGGATTTTGTTGACGGGCGGGTTCGGATACTTGCTCGGGCCGATGCTTGGCGTACTGTGTACCGGCATCATTCAGACGATGATTATTTTCCAGGGCACACTCAGCTCATGGTGGACCAAGATTGCAGTAGGCTTCTTGCTCTTCCTCTTCATGGCGTTGCAGCGGCTTATCGTTATGCGTAAAGAAAGCGGCGGAGCCCCGATGAAGATAGCTCGGAATATTGCAAAGAATGACGTGAAAATGTAAATACACCGAGTATTCGAATCGATATAGTGAAGATGCAATGCTACATCACCTATTCAAGGGGAGGAATTGGAAGGTATGAAACGAAACAGAAAAAGCTTGCTGCTGAGTCTTCTTACACTCATGATGGTTGCGACGCTCTTTGCCGCCTGCGGCAACAGCAATTCCGGAAATACAGCGGAAGGAAATAACGCGCCTGCCGACAAGCCGGCGAACACCGCACCTGCGGAAGAACCGGCTGGCAAGAAGATCGTCGTCGGATTTGCGCAGATCGGTGCGGAGAGCGGATGGCGTGATGCGGAGACGGCCTCCATCAAGGATACCTTCGGAAATGACCCCGCCTTTGAGTTGAAGTTCTCCGATGCCCAGCAGAAGCAGGAGAATCAGATCAAAGCGATCCGTTCCTTCATTGCTCAGAAGGTAGATGCCATCGGGCTTGCTCCGGTTGTGGAATCCGGCTGGGAGACGGTGCTGAAGGAAGCCAAGGATGCAGGCATTCCCGTATTCCTGCTCGACCGGGGCATTACGGCCGGGAATGAAGATCTGTACACCTCTTTCATCGGCTCCGACTTCATTCTGGAAGGTGAAAATGCAGCCAAATGGATGCTTGATGAATTTGGTGCCGATGCAGAGGTGAATATCGTGCAGCTCGAAGGCACGGTAGGAGCGAGCGCAGCCAATGACCGTAAAAAGGGCTTCGAGGATGCGATTGCCGGCAATGCAGGCTATAAAATCGTATACTCCCAAACCGGGGACTTTACCCGTGCAAAGGGAAAGGAAGTCATGGAGGCTTACTTGAAGAAGGATAAGAACATTCAAGTCGTCTATGCACATAACGACGATATGGCGCTTGGAGCGATTCAAGCGATTGAGGAAGCCGGCCTGAAGCCGGGAACCGACATCAAGATCATCGGCGTTGACGGTGTGAAGGGAGCTTTCGAGGCAATTGCCGAGGGCAAGATGAATGTGACTGTAGAATGTAACCCGCTGCTCGGACCTCAGTTGAAGCAGGCAATTCTGGATTATCAGGCAGGCAAGGAGCTTCCGAAGTGGATCAAATCCGAGGAAGATGTCTATTTCGGTCAAAAGGCGATCGATGCCTTGCCGAACCGCAAGTACTAAGCGGAAGGTTGTCCCAATACAATAGCTTAAGTGATTTTGCAAAAGAGAGCTCTCTCTTTTGCATTTTCGCGTTTTGAAAGATGAGTGATGAAGATTCCATAAACTCCAGGAGGACGGGCTGATGCCATGGGAATTGGTGTGGTTGCCAATCGAAGCATAAGATTCAAGCTGCTCTTGTACTTTGTCTTTACAGTTACCTTCTCGATTCTGACTCTAGGGCTCTGGGGCAGTGCCCTGTACAAAGAGTCTATTGAAGAAGAGACCCACTCCCATACGATCCAGATGATGAATCAGGTCCAGAGAAATATAGAGATTTACCTGGATGAAATGGATAATGTCATTCACTATTTGACGAAGGAAGATACCGTCATCGAGTTTATGCGGGCCAAGGAACTGCAGGAGGGGAGCCTGGATGAGCTAGTTGCTCTTGTAAAGCGGAGGGAGCTGCTCTACGAGCTGAAGCGGCCTGAAATAGCCGGAATACTGTCAGTGAACCGGAGCAATTTGTACGCGAGCAACACAATGGAGCGGATCACAAGAGACCCGCTTACAGAGGAGGAGTGGTATCAGGCGGCTGTCGGCCATCCGGATCAGCTCCATCTCTTCAGCCATCCCATCGGCCGCAATATCAAGATGAAGGGACAGCCGAATCTGAGTGCGGATCAGGTGCTTAGCATCGTCCGGGCGGTCAAGGACCCCGTTACAGGCGAGATCATCGGGGTGATTCTGATCGATATGAGACTGGATTTCATTGAACGGAACGTCGAGTCCGTGTCCCTGGGCAAGAGCGGATTTATTTTTATCATGGATGAAATGGACGGGGTTGTCTATTCGCCGGTGAACCGCTTGGTGTACCGGATCAAGGGCGAATGGCTGGCGGGGGAGTCGGGCAGTCTGATCAAGCCGATCTTCGGCAAGGAGTATCAGATTTTCTACAACAGCTTCAACGGCACGGGCTGGAGAATCGTCGGAACGATCCCGCTAAGCGAGCTGTTAAAGGTGGTCACCGACCTGCAGACGGCTACGGTAATCGTGGCGATGTTTACGCTTCTTGTCGCATTTATTGTCTCCTGGTTCTTCACGAATTCCATTGTGCGGCCGGTTGACAAACTGAGGAGCCTGATGCGGAAAGTCGAGGAAGGAGAGCTATATATTCGATTTCCCGGCAAATCCAAGGATGAAATCGGCCAACTCGGCAACAGCTTCAACAAAATGGTTCAGGAGATCGAGAATCTGATCAACATGGTGTATCTCGAGCAGAGGGAGAAACGCGAGGCAGAATTGAAAGCGCTTCAGGCCCAGATCAAACCGCATTTTCTCTACAATACCCTGGATACGATTCAATGGATGGCTCAGGATCGTGATGCTCAAGACATTGTTGAGATGGTGATTGCCCTTACGAATCTGTTCCGGATTGGCCTGAGTAAAGGCAACGAGATCATCGAGCTAAGCAAGGAGCTGGAGCATGTGGAGAGCTATCTGGTCATTCAGATGGCTCGTTATGAAAATAAGCTGACCTATGAGATGGATGTCCCGGCGGAAATCAGAGGTTATCAGGTCGTAAAGATCATTTTGCAGCCGCTTGTGGAAAATGCCATTTACCACGGAATCAAGCTGAAGCCGGGAACGGGGAAAATCCTTATTCGCGGACGAATAAAGGACAACAGCTTAACTCTGGAGGTTCTGGACGACGGGATCGGAATGACGGAGGAGAAGCTGCGGCAGGTGCGAGAGGATTTGCAGCAAGTTAGACAATCGGAGCGCAACAGCGGCTACGGACTGTTCAATGTTCATGAAAGAATCCGGCTATCCTATGGCCCAAGCTATGGGATATCCATCGATAGTACGTTGGGACAAGGGACGGTAATTGTAGTCCGCTTGCCATTAGTGAATTGACAGATGGGGGGATCCGTCATGTGGAAGCTGCTAATCGCTGATGATGAGCCGAAGATTCGACGGGGGCTGGCCAAGATCATGCCCTGGCAGGAATGGGGCATTGAGCTTGTGGGTGAAGCGGAAGACGGCCAACGGGCGCTGGAGCAGGTGGAAGGACTTCAACCGGATATTCTGTTTATGGATATCAATATGCCTTTTATTAACGGACTGGATCTGATTGAACAAATGAGGCCTTACCTTCAGCGCTGCATCGTTATTGTCATTACCGGCTATGATGAATTCGCCTATGCCCAGAAGGCATTGAAGCTCCGGGTGTTCGATTACATTCTGAAGCCGGTTATCAAGTCAAAGCTGGAGTCTGTTATTGCCCGGGCCGTGGAGAGCCTGGAGCAGTCCCGGCTGAAGGAGGAGAAGCAGCGATGGCTGGGAGAACAGCTTCAGTCCCATTCCTCTCTGATCCGGGATCGGTTCCTAATGAATTGGCTGGAGGGACTGACTCAGCAGGAGGAGGAGATACGCAGGAGCCTGAATTTTTTCGAGCTTCAACTGGAGGAAGCCTGCGGCATGCTGGTCGTGAAGGTGATGAGTCATCTGGACACCGGTTATACCCATCGGGAATGGGACAAGGATTTGCTTGAGTTTGCCGCCAGAAATGTGGTTGAAGATGCTGTCCGCTCCGAGCAGGCCATTGTCTTCGGGGACCAAAGGGGGCATATTGTCGTTCTGTATACGAGCCCGGTGCATATGCAGCGTACGGAGCTTGGAGAGAAGGTCCAGCAGAAGCTTGAGAATATCCTTGAAAAGGTCGTGCTGTATGAGCAGAGCAATGTGTCAAACGGGGTGGTAGAAATACCCGCCAAGTACATGGAAATGCTCACTGAGCTCAAGAAGAAAGGCAGTCTGTCTCCGGTCGTTATGCTGGCCAAGAAGTACATCGACCGCAATTATCATCAGCCGGAGCTGTCACTGAGCGATGTCGCAGAAGGCGTCCAGGTCAGCCCGACTTATCTGAGCAAGCAATTAAAGCGGGAGCTGGGGCTGTCCTTTATCGATTATTTAACCGAGGTGCGTATTCGCCGAGCCATCCAAATGATGACCGATCCGGCGGCCAAGGTCTATGAAATTGCCGAAATGGTCGGCTATAGCAGCCAGCATTATTTCAGCAACACCTTCAAGAAGGTGACCGGAATCTCGCCGTTAATGTACCGGAAGGGGCAGCGCTGATGAGCAGAACGGTAAGGGGGATCATGGTGCTTTTCCTGCTGGGGCTATGCCTTCTGGCTTGGCAATACAAATGGTTTGACAGCAAGGAGACCGGGAATGAGGTTCGATATCTGATCGGGGTATCGCAGCCCAACCTGTCGGAGCCTTGGCGGGTGGTGATGAATGAAGAGATTCTTGAGGAAGTGCAGCGCCGGGATGACGTCAGAGTGATCTTCATGGATGCCAGCCAGACCAGCGGACAGCAGGCGAAGGATGTAAAGAATCTGCTTGAATACGGAATCGATCTGCTGATTGTCTCGCTGGATGACCCGGTTGCCTTAACGCCTGCGATTACCGAGGCTTACAGCAAGATCCCGGTCATCGTCATGGGCAGGGGAGTGACTGGATACGATTACTCCCTGTACATCGGTACAGATAATGAAATGATGGGCCGAAAGGCCGGGGAATTCGCATTGGAAACCTTGGGGGAGCAGGGGGGCAGAGTGGTTGAAATCCAGGGGCTGGAGGGCTCGCCCAGTGTGACGGAACGAAGCATGGGGTTCCGCGATATCGTGGATAACGCCGGGAAGGTGCAGATTGTCAGGACCTTTCAGGCAGACTGGCAGCGGGATAAAGCGGAGGATCTGTTGACCCGCTGGTTTGCTGACAACCGGAATGTGGATCTTGTGTTTGCCCATAATGAAGCGATGGCATTGGGGGCTTACCGCGCAGCTCAGAACTCCGGATTGCCCCATCTGGATATTATCGGCATTGACGGTGTGAATTCGGAGAATGGAAGCTATCATTTGATCTCGGACAACCAGCTTACAGGTACATTCACCAGCCCGACCGGGGGAAAAGAGGCCGTCAATTATGCGATCGATATTTTGAATAAGGAGAAGGGGATCCCAAAGCAGGTCATCTTAAGGAGCCAGAAGATCACCGCCGATAGCAGTCTTGGCGCTGAAGGGCTTGAGGGTGATAAGCAAGCCTTGAACGGAAAAACGGAAAAGAAGGTGAATACCAAGAAGAACAAAATTGTGCTCGGGTTTGCCCAGGTGGGTACAGAGAGCAGTTGGAGGCTGGCGAATACGAAGTCGGTGATTGAGGCCGCCAAGGAGGCGGATATTGAGCTTATCTATGATAACGCCGAGCAGTCGCAGGAGAAGCAAATTGAAATTATCCGCAGGTTTATCAAGCAGAAGGTTGACGTGATCGCCTTCTCGCCCAAGACGGAATCAGGCTGGGAGACTGTTCTGCAGGAAGCAAAGGAAGCAGGGATTCCGGTTATTCTGTCGGACCGGGAGGTGAATGTCAGCGACGATACCCTGTGGACGGCTTATATAGGCTCGGATATGACGGATGAGGGGCGCCGGGCTGCGAACTGGCTCGTCAAGAATGTGAGGGAGAAGGAGCAATACCGCATGATTGAGCTGCAAGGAACAGAGAAATCGGCGCCGGCCCTCGGCCGTAAGAAGGGCTTCGATGAGGTGATCCGGCAGTTCAGCCAGTACGAGCTGCTCTCTTCTTATTACGGAGATTACACGCTGCAAAGCGGCAGGCTCATGATGGAGCAAGCCCTGCAGCAATACGGAGATCAGATCGATATTGTCTATTCCCACAATGACGATATGGCGCTGGGTGCCATTCAGGCTATTGAGGATTACGGGCTGGCTCCGGGCAAGGATATGATCCTGATCTCCATCGATGCGACAAGGCCGGCGTTTCAGGCCATGGCTGCCGGGAAGCTGAACATGGCGGTAGAGTGTAATCCGCTCCTCGGACCGCAATTGATGAAGGCGGTACGGGACTTGATGGACGGCAAGGATTTGCCTATGAAGATTATTACCGCGGAAGGATTGTTTCCGATGGAGACTGCCAAGCGAGAGCTGCACAACCGGGAGTTTTAGGGCGGAATATTACATGAAATGCCGTGATTTTATAAATACTTCCTTGCCATGCGATTTCTATAATGTAAATGTGATATTCCTTATAGCACTGACCAAAACTTTTTGAAGGAGGAAGGGACTTGTTATTTTCATGGAAAAAGGCAACCCGCGGAGCACTCAGACAGACGCTATCCATCTTCATATCGGTTTCAGTCGTCCTTTCACTGTTTCAACCCTTGAATGCGCTTGCAAGCGCAAATCCGGTTCCGTCATCGGATCCGCCTAAGAATGTGTTCAAGGAGGATTTCAACGATGGGGCTGCCGCAGGCTGGGTTACTTATGCGGCAGCGAATGGCGGCAATGCCTGGCAGGTAAATCATGGACAATATCAAGTAACCGGCTCGGACGGAACCAAGTCGGTGTATCCAGACGCTTCGTTCACTGATTTGGTCTACGAGGCAGATTTCGCTGTAGGGGGGGATAATGACGACTCTACCGGCGTGCTCTTTCGAGTCTCGGATCATCTGAACGGAAATGTTGCCGACGGCTATAACGGCTACTATGTCTCTTTGAGGGTTGACAAGAAGGCCATGCTGGGCCGGGTTACTGGCAACAATGAGTGGAAGGAGCTTCAGACCGTTTCAATCCCCTGGAGGAGCGGGCATTTGAAGGTGGTTGCAGTGGGCAATCACCTTCAGGTATTTGTGAACAACATGGACTCTCCGGTGATTGATTACATCGATCAGGACGGCAAAGAGATTACGGAGGGCGGAGCCATTGGCTTGCGTACCTGGTGGGGAACCTCGACGATTGATAATATCGTCGTTAAGGAATATGCAGAGCTTCAGACAAGTGCACCGATGTTCAGTCTTGCGGGCGGACATAATGAAAGCTCTCAGCTCGTAACATTGTCTTCGGCAGCAGATGATGCGGTCATCCGGTATACGACGGACGGGAGCGAGCCTGACCGTCAGTCGCGTATTTACCGCTCTCCGATCCTTGTATCCTCTGCGAAGATGATCAAGGCATATGCGGAGAGAGCGGGAGAGATGGTCTCGGACACGGTGACTGCGTTATATACCGTTGGGGATGCCGAGGTCAGGCTCGAGCCGGGGTTTAGCGATAGCGATGCAGGCGGCTGGACTGCCTTTGACGGCTGGAGAAGCGGTGAATGGTCCGCAACGGATGCCGTTTATGACGCATGGTCCGTCACGAATCCGATTGTCCAGGTCTCCGGAGGGGGAGGATCGGCGGATCCATCCATCGTGTTCAAGGACGGCTACTATTATTATGTAAAGTCTGTGAGAGACAGCTCCATTGTGGTGGCGAAAGCCAGAAGGCTTCAGGATATCGGCTCGGCGCCGCGTGTGACCGTCTATACGCCGCCAAGCGGAACGATGTACTCCAAGGATCTATGGGCTCCTGAGCTTCAGTACATTAACGGCAAATGGTACATCTATTTTGCCGCCGATGACGGCGACAATGCCAATCACCGGATGTATGTGCTTGAAGGCAACTCGCAGGACCCGCAGGGAACATATACCTTTAAGGGGAAGATTACCGATTCAACAGATCGCTGGGCGATTGATGGCGCGGTTCTCCAGACCGATAACGGCTCCCTCTACTTCACTTGGTCCGGTTGGGAGGGTACAGTGAATGTCAAGCAAAACCTGTACATTGCACCGATGAGCAATCCATGGACGATCAGCGGACCGAGAGTCATGCTCTCAACCCCGACAGAAGCCTGGGAGCTGAATGGCCAGCCCTATATTAATGAAGGTCCCGAGCTTCTAAAGAAGGACGGCAAGATCTTCATTGTTTATTCGGCGAGCGGCAGCTGGACGGATGATTATGCACTGGGCATGCTGACGAATACAAATGGAAATGTGCTTGATCCGGCTTCCTGGACCAAGAGCGGTCCGGTATTCTCTAAAGCACCTACGGCATATGGTCCCGGCCATAACACCTTCACGGTGTCTCCGGACGGGACGGAGGATTGGCTTGTCTACCATGCTGTGAAAAACTCTGGCGGAGGCTGGGCCAACCGCAGTGTTCGGGCACAGAAATTCACCTGGAACGCCGATGGCACGCCTAATTTTGGGACACCGGTGTCCTATGGCACCGCCATCGAGGAGCCTTCGGGTACTCCTGCTATCGAACGGTATCAATATGAGGCAGAGGATGCGCATTTGGGCGGCAAGGCTGCTATAGTCAACGAAGGGAATGCCTCGGGAGGCAAGGTCGTCGGGCAACTGGATACTTCATCCGATTATGTTGAATTCAGCGTGGATGTAGAGCATGGAGGCGAATATACGCTTATTGTTATGGCTGACAACGGGTCCTCCGGCAGCGGGTTAGCCGAGCAGTCCGTCCGGATTAATGATGGAGCAGCTCAGAGCATTTCTCATTCAAGCTTTGGCTGGGGACACTACAATCCATCCTCGATCGATGTTCATCTTGAGAGCGGTTCGAATACGATACGGATTGCCGGCAAGATGAATTTTGCCCAGGTGGATTATATTGTACTGGAGCGGATTGAAGCAGATTCCGGCAGTAACCCGGTAGAAGACTTATTGCTGGATAAATCCTCGGTTTCCGTCAGAGCGGGTGCCTCTGCCACGGTAGAAGTAGCAGCAAGACCGATTGCTGGAACTGACAAGATGCTTGCAGCGGTCTCCTCCGACAGCCAGGTGGCCGAGGTTGCCTGGAGCGGGAAGGATACGGCTACCGGGCGGGCATTCTACACCATAACCGGCATCAAGCCAGGCACGACGACAGTCGAGATTACGAGCAAGTCAAACAGCAGTTTGAAGGTCAAGCTGCCGATTACCGTGCTTGGTGAAGCAAGAGAACCGGATTTGACGGGATTTACGATTGATCATTTTGACGGCTCCCAGTTGGATCCCGCCTGGTCCATCGTAAAGGAAAACAAGGCGAACTGGAGTCTGAGTAAAAATCCGGGAGCCCTGACGATCAATACGACAGCGACTGATGTATACCAGGATAACAACTCCCAAGACAATGTGTTTTTACGGGAGGTATCCAAGAACAGTGATTTTGAAATCATCGCCAAGATGACGATGCCCATTACGGCCAATCATGAGCAGGCGGGAATGTTTGTGTGGAAGGATGCGGACAATTTCGTGAAGCTGGGTCATGTATGGAGCAACGGCCGAATTATCGAGACGGCCTATGAGTTGAACCGTACCTACCGCAAGCCGGGCAACTACGCTGCGCATCCGGGCGGAGACACCATGACGCTCAAAATCCGCAAAATGGGCAACGTATATACAACCTTCTACTGGGATGGCTACCAATGGGTTCAGGCATCGGATCCGGTGACGGCAGATCTTGGCGACGTCAAGGTAGGCTTCTATGCCAATAGCATTGTATCCGGCGTTTCCAAGCAAGCGGTCTTCGATTATTTCGCGGTCCGCGAAATGACCGGCGGCGTTGAAGTGACGCCGAAGACAGCGGCGCTGAAGGTTGGGGAAAGCCTGCAGCTTACCAACACGGGAGCAAGCGGAGAGCATGTCATATGGGCTTCATCAAATACAAGTATTGCCGAGGTAAATGCCTCCGGTCTTGTCCAGGCCAAGGCGCCGGGACGGACGATAATTACTGCGAAGGACCACAGCGGCAATTACAGCTCACAGGCTGTGATTACAGTGGAGGACTCAAGCGCCGTACCGGAGGTCTTATATGAGGAGGATTTCGAACAAGGCAATATTTCCGATTGGGAGACCTACGGAGGAACCTGGAAGATCTCTTCGGATCATGCTCTGACTGTGAATAGCGGAGCAGGCTACAAGGCTCTGCTGAAGAGGAAGCACTTCACAGATTACATTTATGAAGCTGACGTCACTTTAGTGAGCGGAACGGAGGCGGGCCTGATCTTCCGGACTGCCAATGCCGCAGTCGGACCGGATGCTCTGGACAGTTATTATATAGGCATCAATGCGGCCAACAAATCGGCAGTCTTCGGGGAGATGAAAGGCGGAATCTGGCGGGAGATTGCTGCCCGACCGCTGCCGATCCATTTGAATCAGACCTATAGGATCAAAGCCGTTGTGGAGGATGAGCATATCCAGATTTACATCAACGATAATCCATTGAATTTAAATCCTTATCCGAAGTTTGATTTGACGGACAGTGCTCATCCAGGCACAGGAGCGATCGGCTTCAGAACCTGGAATGCCGAGGCCAAGTTCGACAATGTGAAGGTAAGCTCGTATGCGGAACAACTCCCGGAACAGACCTATTCCAACCCTGACTTGTTACCGGGCATCGCCGATCCTTACGTGCTGTTCCACGACGGAATCTATTATTTGTACGGCACTCATACGGCGGATTGGCCGGGTATGCAGAACGGTATCAAGGCATATACCTCAACCGACCTAGTGCACTGGGAGGATCAAGGCTATGCCTTAAGCAAGGAAGACACCTGGGGCAATAACCGGTTCTGGGCGCCGGAGGTGATCGAGAAGAACGGAACCTTCTACATGTACTATGCCGTAGAAGAACGCCTTGCCGTTGCGACGAGTGAATCGCCTTTAGGGCCGTTTGTACAGGATGTTCAGGCGCCGCTTCATCTGAATACGCCTGAGATTGATGCGCATATTTTTACGGATGATGACGGCAAGAGCTATATGTATTTTGTTCGGTTCAACAATAATAATCACATCCTGGTTGCGGAAATGAACGAAGATATGAAGTCCATTAAGGAAGACACCGTCCAATTTGTGTTTGCGCCTACGCAAAACTGGGAGCTAAGCACAAAGCAGCCGGCAGCAAGGATCAATGAGGGACCGTTTGTAATCAAGCATAATGGAACCTATTATATGACTTACTCGGGGAATCACTTTGAAAGTCCGGATTACGGGGTCGGATATGCGACAGCGCCAACGCCGACGGGTCCATGGACGAAGTATGAATATAACCCGATCATGAAGTCAAACATACTGGTGCCGGGTGCGGGTCATCACTCTCTCATCTATTCGCCGGCTGGATCCGAATTGTTTATGGTCTACCATACGCACTATCGCGTGGGTCAGACGGAGCCGCGAAAGCTGGCGATTGACCGCGTTCAATTCGTTCCGCAAGAGAGCGGACCGGATGCGATGGAGGTATGGGGACCAACGGTTACGCCGCAGCCGATGCCTTCCAGTAAGAGCATTGAGCCTGAACCGGTCGCCGTGGAGAGCGTTGCGGTATCCGGAGCCGGCGGTGTTTCGAGTATTACAAGTAGGGGCGGGACTCTGCAACTGCTTGCCGAAGTGCTTCCGGCAAATGCTGGCGATAAGCGTGTGAACTGGTCGATCATCAACGGCAATGCATACGCAGATCTCTCGCTTGCCGGGTTATTAACCGCCAAAGGTAACGGAACGGTGACCATTCGGGCAACCTCTGTAAGCACCCCGGACATCTTTGGGGAAATCACTGTAGTTATTTCCGGGCAGCAAGCCGCTTCTGGCGGAGGGGGGACACCTGCAACACCGGGCGGATCTTCTTCTCCTTCACCGGGCACGCCGGATTCAGGAACGAAGCCTTCGGATACGGCAGGACAAGTGAATGGAAACAGGCTGCAGCTAACCGAAGCTAAGCCTGATGCGAATAGGGCCGTATTCTACGAAGTGCCGGCTGATCTGTTCATCCAGGCAGCTGCAAAATCGGCGAATGGAACGGTGGCAATTGTTGCCGCATCAGGCGCTGCGGACCGTGCAGCTATTGCCTTGAAGGCAGAGCTTCTTGATGCCGCATCCAAGCAGGGAATCAAGCAACTGAGTCTTGATCTGGGCTTTGCCGCGGTAGCCTTCGATCCGTCTGCACTTCCGTCAAAGCTAACGGCAAGCGGAACACTCACCTTGAAGGTATCCAGGAACGGTGAACAGCCTGATCTGACAGGGGTCAACGGCTTAAGCGGAGTCATTGCCGCGTACGAGGTTGTCTTGGAGCACGATGGCAAAATCGTATCCGGGCTTGCTAAGCGCATGCTTCGGATCGGATTGGATTACAAGCTGGAGTCAGGCCAAGAGCCGGAACATGTCATTGTATTCTTCATAGATGACGCGGGACAACCGCAGCTAATCGTAAATGGGGCTTATCATTCCGATACAGGCAAGGCGGAGCTGTCAGCTTCCAACTTGGGCACTTACGCCGTTGCCTATCGAGATATCACCTTCGAAGATCTGAATCATGCCGCATGGGCGCGTCAGGGAATCCGCGCACTCGCGGCCAGAGGAATCCTTCAGGGAACCGGTGATAACAAATTCCAGCCAGGAGCAAAGGTATCGCGGGCTGAATTTGTCTCGATGCTGATCCGCTCCTTTGAGTTAAGCGATGCTAACGCATCCAGCGCCTTTACGGATGCCAAGACAGGAGCTTGGTATTACGAAGCCGTCGCAAGCGCGCAGAAGCTGGGAATTGTAAACGGCAAGCCGGACGGCAGCTTCGGCGTCGGCGATGACATTAGCAGACAGGAGATAGCTGCCATGGCCTATCGTGCTGCGCAGTTGGCTGGAATCCAATTCAGCGCTTCTTCTATCGACGCTTCCTTCCTCGATCAGGAGAAGATTTCCGCGTATGCGCAAGAAGCTGTTGCTGTCCTGAAAGCTTCAGGCATCATCAACGGCAAAGGAAATAACCTGTTTGCACCACAGGATTCCGCCACACGAGCTGAAGCGGCAATAATCATCTATCATTTATTCAATCTGATACCGTAAGATGAAGAGAAGGGCTGTCTCCTTGGATCTCTGACCTATGGAGACAGCATCTTTTTCCGCCATGAACTGCAAACGCAAATTGTCAGGCGAACCGCTTTATGTTACAGTAGAACTATCTTAAGCGAACGGAGGGTTCCTCGTGATTAATATTAAATTCCGTTTTTCCACTTTGCGCGGCTAATTGAATAGTGCTCAAAGGCTCTGCACCTGTGCAGGGCAAACGGGATTGGTATGCTATGACGAAGGGACTCATTTTTTGAATAGAATATGCCGACTAAAGGAGAAGCCGCCGGGAGCGCGCATTATTTGCCGCGGACCAAGGCCTTCTCACCTTTATTTTCGTTTGTTCCGACACAGGCTGCTGCCTGTGTTTTTTGTTATGCAGAGCACATTCCCGCGCGATTGAACATGACCGTAATGGTTAAACCTATTCATGAACGCTAGGGAGGAATATGTTATGGAACAATTAAAGCAGAATGCCGTTTTGGTCGGTGTAAACCTGAATCATCAGAAGGATTTCGAATACTCCATGGAGGAGCTTGCCAATCTAGCTGAGGCCTGTGACATTGAGGTCGTGGCGACACTTACCCAGAACCTGGCCAAGATTAATTCGTCTCACTATATTGGGACCGGGAAAATAGAAGAGGTTCGAGCGCTCCTGGAAGCCAATGACGGAAATCTCGTCATTTTTAATGATGAGCTGTCCCCTTCGCAGATCCGCAATCTGGAGGCAGACCTGGACTGCAAAGTTATTGACCGAACCGTGCTGATTCTCGATATTTTCGATCAGCGGGCTCGGACGCGCGAGGCGCAGCTTCAGGTAGAGGTTGCACATCTGAAATACATGCTGCCGCGCCTTGTCGGGATGCGGGAATCGCTTGGCCGCCAGGGCGGCGGTGTGGGCACCAAGAACCGCGGTGCCGGGGAGACAAGGCTGGAGCTGGACCGCCGGCGGATTGAAGAGAAGATTACAGCGTTAAGCCGAGAGCTGGAGACGCTGACACTGCATCGGCAGACGCAACGGAAGCAGCGCAAGAAGAATGATTTTCCCGTGGTCTCTCTGGTCGGTTACACCAATGCAGGCAAATCTACGATAATGAATGCGATGCTGGAGCGGTTCAACCCGGAGCAGGAGAAGCAGGTGCTGGAGAAGAATATGCTGTTCGCCACTCTGGAGACCTCGGTCCGCAGTATTCCGCTTGAGGATAACAAGACCTTTCTGCTCACCGATACGGTCGGCTTCGTCAGCAAGCTGCCCCATCATCTGATCAAGGCGTTTCGGTCTACCCTGGAGGAAGTGGCGGAGGCGGACTTGCTGATCCATGTCGTGGATTATGCCAACCCGGAGTATGAGCGTATGATCGATATTACGAACAGGACACTGGAGGACATCGGCATCAAGGATATCCCCGTTATCTATGCCTATAACAAAGCAGACCTGACCGAGCAGGCGATCCCCGAAACGCTGGACAATCGGATCTACCTCTCGGCCAAACGCCGGATCGGCATTGAGGAGCTGGCGGGCTTGATCTCCCGGCAAGTCTTCAAGGATTACATCCGTTGCGACATGCTGATTCCTTATGATCAAGGCGCTGTCGTCTCTTATCTGAATGAGCATGCGAATATTCTGCATACGAGCTATGAAGAGGAAGGCACGCGGCTTGCCCTGGAATGCAGACAGAGTGATTATGGCAAATATGAGCATTATGTCGTGGAGCCAATTGAGATTGAAGCTTAACATCTGCTAACAACAGACTGGGCCAGCCCAGTGCCTCCAAAGTGGAGGAACGGGCTGGCCCTGTTATTAATGGGAGGGAGCGTCCGCCGCTAGGATAGGCAGCTTCACGATGAATGCCGCACCTTCACCCGGCGTGCTGTCGACCTCGATCTGTCCGCCATGGACCTCAACAATCGATTGAGTGATCGCAAGCCCCAGGCCTGCCCCGCCCTGACGGTTGCGGACCCGGGAGACCTCGCTTCTGTAGAAGCGTTCGAATACATGGGGGAGATGCTCCGGTGTAATCCCCGGACCGTTGTCCTTCACCCGGAGTTCGGCCCAGTTGCCTGCAAGGACAGACAGGGAAATATGGATGATTCCCAGCCCGGGGTCTGTGTGCTGTACCGCATTGTGGAACAGATTCAGAATTACCTGCTTGATTCTGTCGCGATCCGTCATAGCCCGGATATGCGGAGCCAGAGAGAAGATGACCTTCCGTTCTCCGGCCAGCATCCGCAGCTGCGGCTCCATCTCTTCAATCAATGTATCCAGCGAAGTCTCGGATCTGCTGACAGCAGGAGTTCGGTCCAGCTTCGCAAGGATCAGCAAATCCTCGACCAGCTTCTTCATCCGCTTGGCTTCGCCAAGCATGCTTCCAAGCGCCGCATTCAGCTGTTCCGGTTTCTCGGCGGCACCGCGCAGCAGCACCTCAAGGAAGCCGTGAATCGAAGTGAGTGGTGTCCGCAGCTCATGGGAGGCATCCGCGATAAACCGCTGCATATGCTCCTTGGCCTCCCGCTCATTTTCAAAGGAAGCCTCCAGCCGCTCCAGCATCCCGTTGAACGATTCCGCTAACCGGTCGATCTCGCTCTGCCCGAGAGAGGTATCAAAGCGGCGGTCCAGCTTGCCGGCATCCAGCTCTTCAACCGTCTTCACCATCTGATTCAGCGGAGTCAAGGTTTTGCGTAGAATCGACAGATAGAGCATCAGCCCGGCACCGAGCGCGATGAGGGACAGACTGATGAAGATAGTCAGCTGCCGCCAGGCAATAGCCTTCAACGGCGCTGTAGAGATGCCCATCTGAATCAACAGATCCCAGCTTCGCGGCCCGTCGGCAGGACGGAACACAAGAAGCTGCTCAGTGCCATTTTGATCATGCGCGATTTGATAAGCCCGTATATTTCGGGTGTCCCATTCCTTCCGGATCTTGCTGTATTGCTCCGATGTCAGTTGCGGGGCGGGAAGCCCGGATTCGTTGGAGGAGGGGTTAATCAGTTCGTTCTCTGCATTGATCAATGCAATCGAGGTGTCCGGCAGAAATAAGAACGGCCTCCGCTCCCCGGCCTCGGACGTATCGTAAGGAGGCGATGCAGAGGGCGGCACAAGCGCCGTACCTGCCTCATTCTTGAACCGGTTCCGGATAATCCAGCTGTTCTCTCCCAAGAGCTCCTTCGGAAGGCCGCGGATCTGCGATTGCAATGTCTCAGCCTGGTTACTGTACAGGAAATTTTTCATGACAATAAATTGCACGGTACCGATAAGCAGAAGCAGGACAGCAAGAATAATGAGTGATCTGGATAGTAACTGGGTTCGTAAAGAAGCGGGGGAAAAGCTGTCCCGAAGCCTTCCGGACCACCGACGGATGCCGGGCTTCATGGAAGGTCTACGCGGTATCCCGCGCCTCTGAGCGTCCGGATCAACCGATGCTCCCTATCGTTCAGCTTCTCGCGCAAGGAACGGATGTAGACCTCTACAATATTTTCCTCGCCGCCAAAATCATATCCCCAGACCTGCTCCAGAATTTTGCTCTTGCTGAGAACAATGCCGTGATTGATGACAAGATATTTCAAAAGCTCATACTCTGTGGGGGACAGTTCGAGCACGGCCTGGTTATACTGAATCTCCTTCCGCCGGTCATCGAGCTTGAAGGGGCCGAAGCTGACTTCTCCGAACAAGGCGGGGAACTGATTGCGAAGGCGCGCTCCGATTCGGGCCAACAGCTCCTCAAAGCTGAACGGCTTCACTACATAATCATCCGCACCGGTCGTAAGGCCCTTTACCCGATCCTCCACCTCGTCTTTGGCGGTTAGCATAATGATCGCAACATTGTGGAGCGTCTTCTTCAGGAGCCGACAGACCTCCCAGCCGTCCATCCCAGGCATCATCACATCAAGGATAACGACATGAGGCTGGTATTCAACAGCCAGATTCACCGCAGTCATGCCATCGGCGGCAGTCCGGATGTCAAAGCCTTCATTCACAAGTCCGAGCTCAAGAAACTGGGTAATATGCGCCTCGTCATCGACGAGCATTATTTTGACACCCTTGATGTTCTTCATGGTACTAGCCTCCAGTGCAGCGCAAACTATAATTACTTTTAGAGGTCGTTCAAAAAGTCAGCTTTTGATCACGAAGGGGTTCAAGAGGTTGATTCGACATCGAATCTAGCGTTCACCCTCGAAGTCCGAGCGGATGCTTACGAGGTATGCTTCCTTTGGAAGCATTTCGCTCATGTAGGGTTTGCCTACACTCCGTTCCTCCTTCTTCGGGTTCTCGCAACCTTCTCGGTGCTGAAAACCTGACTTTTTGAACTCGTACTTCTATTGTGCCCGATATCGCTGAACATCCGCTGAATGCCGCCTGAGCAGGAACTGAAACTCTTATCGAGGTTGTTCAGAAGGTCATCTTTTGAACACGCACTCATAGCCGAACTCCTGCGGCAGCACGGATTACTTAGATGGTACATGGTTTATCCGGTGCTGTAAATTCATTTCGCTCAGGACAGGTCTTGATTGTAAATCTGGTTGTGAGCTATACTTTTCTAAGCGAAATCATAAAGGAGAGTAATCGAATGGAAAAAGTATTGATTTTCGGACACAAGAACCCGGACACGGATACCATCTGTTCTGCTATTGCCTACGCGGACCTGAAAAAGAAGCTCGGCTGGGATGCTGAAGCTGTGGCTCTCGGCGCACCGAACGGCGAGACTCAATTTGCGCTGCACAAGTTCGGCTTCCAGGCTCCGCGCGTTATTGAATCGGCTTCAGATGAAGTGAAGAAGGTGATTCTGGTCGACCATAACGAACGTCAGCAAAGCGTCTCCGATATTGAGAAGCTTACTGTAGTCGAGGTTATCGACCATCATCGTATCGCGAATTTCGAGACCAGCGGACCTCTGTACTATCGCGCCGAGCCCGTAGGCTGCACTGCGACGATTCTGAACAAGCTGTACAAGGAAAACGGAATTTCCGTTCCTGCGAATATTGCCGGACTGATGCTATCTGCGATTATCTCCGATTCCCTGCTGTTCAAATCCCCAACCTGCACTGAGCAGGATGTAGCTGCTGCCCGCGAGCTTGCTGAAATCGCAGGGGTAAATGCGGAGGAATACGGACTGGATATGCTGAAGGCAGGTGCCGATCTCAGCGATAAGACGATCGAGCAGCTCATTTCGCTGGATGCGAAGGAATTTGATATGGGCGGCTCCAAAGTGGAGATTGCGCAGGTTAATGCGGTAGACGTTCAAGATGTTCTCTCGCGCCAGGCCGAGCTTGAGGCGGCTCTGAATGCAATCGTGGACCGCAAGGGACTGGATTTGTTCCTGTTCGTTGTGACAGACATTCTGAACAATGATTCTGTAGGGCTTGCGCTTGGAAAAGCAGCTGATGCTGTTGAGGCAGCTTATCAGGTGAAGCTGGAGAACAACACCGCCGTGCTGAAGGGCGTTGTATCCCGCAAATCTCAAATCGTTCCTGTTCTTACCGATATTTTCAATCAACGTTGATCGGTATAAGTTGGTTCAACTCATATAAAAGAGACAGCAATAAGAGTCCTGCAACTCCCATGCAAAGGCATGTGGGGTTGTCAGGACTCTTTCTTGTTGCGGTAAACACCGTCTCCAATACGGTTTTCATTCGCTCAGAGCGAAAACGGTTAGTAATGCGGAAATCGGGTCTTTGTCTGCCTGCAATCCACATGAACATTGATGTCTCGTCCACCTCCGGGGTAAGCTGCGTCAAAGCCTCTCCTAATCAGACACCTATTTGTGAGCAACCGGTTCTCTGATTAGACATCTGCTGCTTGCTGTCGGATACTTTAAACTCCTAACGGACATTTTAGATCCTTAGCAGACTTGTTCTTATGATTCGAAGGGTTAACGGACATTTCGGGCGCTTAGGACGCTCAAACGACTCTGGTTCACTCGATTCTACTCTCTAAGCAACCGAAATGTCCGTTACAATTCTGGCTCATCCAAAGGCGGACCGTAAGGAGACATAATGTCCGTTATACCAAGTGTTTACTTCTTTAGACCAAATGTACCGCATTGCTTATATTGGGAAACAGAGTTGATCCCTGCTATATCAAATGTTCGAATGTACAAAGAAACCGTCTCCTATTGGTTTATGGTTGGGTGGCACCACCATTTTCCAGAGAGCGGTTTCTTTATGTTTGACGAAATGAAAGAGGGTGCCCCTCAGTTCATCTTATGATCACTTCTGGGACACCCTTGACAAGGTATTAGCTGGTTTCTGATTAGAGAGCCTAGTGTATCTGAGGAGCCGCTGCTCCGTGCGAAGAATCCAGTGTTGCTGCAGGCTTGTATTTGAAGATTGGAATGAGAATAATCGCTCCAACCAGCATCACAATCCCGGCCATAGAATAAATGCCGACCAGCGGAAAGAGCTTTTTCATTACGCCGGCCAGGGACATCATAATGACCATCATGCCCATGAACATCGGGCTAAGCACGCCGTTTACCCGGCCTACATAGCTTTGCTCGGTGGACTGCAGAATCAGCGTATTGATTCCGATCTGAATGCATGGGAAGGTCAAGCCGTTTAGAAACTGCAGAAATAAGGTTAATGATATGCTATTGGACCATCCCATTCCTATAATACATATCGCGCTGACCGCCGTGCCGAAGGCCAGAAGAATTTGCGGGCGAATCTTGCGGGAGAGCGTCATGATCACGCCGCCGCCTATTAACATCGCTACGCCGTTCACCATAAGGAGATATTGCAGGAACTCCTTGTCTTGACCAAGACGCTCTGTTACCAGGAAGAGTCCGAGCGTCTGAATGGTGCCGATCGCAAAGCCTGCGATTGCAAAGGCCACTCCGAGTACCTTCAGAATCGGACTTTGCCAAACATAGCGGAAGCCGTCACGCAGCTCCTGAAGGATGCTGGAGCCTTTCTTTTCTTTTGACGTGTTATGCTCCTCTTCATCTGCAGGCAGTCGGAACAAGACCAGAGCGGACAGAAGGAACGCAACGCCCATCACCCCGATGGACAAATGAATGCCGAATTGATGGTAAGCGAAGATGCCCAACGAAGGTCCCATCACCATAAAGATGGCAATCAAGGACTGGAACAGCGCCATCCCTTGTTGTACTTTATCCGGATGAACATGCTGCTTGAACAGCTTCATGACCGAGGGCTGTGAGAACTGGGACAGAATGGCGGACACAAAGGTTGCCAGATAGACGCTTTCCCAGGAGCCGTACAGAAGCGTGAGAAGCACTGCAAAGACGGAAACGGCGGATAAGAAATCGCACCAGATCATCGTTCGCTTGGGCCTCCAGCGGTCAGCAAATGCGCCGCCGATGAAGGAGAAGACAAAGATTGGCGCAAATTCGACCACCGAGATCAGGGATATCGCGAGCGGATCACTGTTGGTCTGGTCAGTAACAAACATCAGAATTGCAAAATTACGCACCCAAATCCCGATTTGAAGAAAGATATTCGAGATCAGAATCGTCTGATAGAACTTGTTCTTGAACAAGCTCACCGGGGCGGATTGAACAGAAGCAGAATTAGCCATTATGCGTCACCTCAATATGAATTTATCTCTATACACGGTTTCTCCCAGAGTAATCATAGCTTGACGAAGGCACATTGAAAAGGGAAAAATGAGATATACATAAATTTTACTTTTAAGCTGTTGAACTATAATGATTTAAGAGATAGAACCATTACATCCATTTAACCTAGGGCGGAGGCAGAACATGGACAACAAGCGGGAATATGCGATTGGTGAAGACTTGAGCCGGATGGTTCTGAAGCATATGGAGGATTTGGTGTATTGCTGCGACCTGCAAGGGATCGGAGTCTATTGCTCGCCGTCTTTAGAGAAGAAGCTTGGATATGCGCCGGACGAAATCATCGGTGTCCCGTTCTCGCAATGGGGCTTGCTGGAAGAGACGCGCAGCTGGCAGGACATCGTGCGGAATGGGCGCGGAGAATTACAGGTTACCTTGAAGCACAAGAACGGCGCATACCTGCCTTATGATTTTCACTTCTCGATTGCTGAGGAGACAGATAACGGGCCCTTGTTCATTGTGGTTGGACGCGAGGTCTCTCTCTCCGGAAGTGAAATTGATATCCTGAAAGAGACGATGGGCATGGCGCGGATCGGAAGCTGGGAATGGAGTCTGCCTGACGACAGGGTGATTTGGCTTGGGGATGTGTTCCGGATGCTCCGGTTCGATCAAGCTAACAATACGGTTACGTCGAAAGAGGTCTTAAGCAAGTTCTCGCCCCGTGAACGGGAAAGATTTCTCCAATCACTTGGCGAGGCTCTTGAAAGCGGGGTCTTCGACTTTGAATTCAGGCATACTATTCCGGAGACTGAGACGGAGTACTTGCATTTACGGGGCACAGTAAGCTATGACAACAGTGGAACCCCGGTAAGAATGAGTGGGACCGTGCAGGATATTACCGACCGCAAACGTGTGGAGCGCAAGCTTCAGGAGACGGTAGAGAGGTATAATTCCCTGAAAAAATATAATCATGACGCGGTGTTCTCTCTGGATCTGCGGGGCCATGTGATCAATGCTAACGCTATGGCCGAGAAACTGACGGGCTACGAGATTTCGAAAATGACCGGACAGCGCTTTTCAATGTTCATCGGCGAAAGCAAGCTGCGGGATATTTTATCTGCAGCGAAGTCGAATTTCTCCACGCCGGCAATCGACAAGAGCATTAACAGTATCCGTCAGAAGGATGGACAGGAGGCAGAGGTGCTGGCGACGGTTGCGCCGATCATTATCGGCGGCGAAAATGTCGGATTCTATATTATTGCGAAGGATATCCGGGAACAGAAGCAGCTGTTAATCGCCAAGGAGGCAGCCGAGCGAACAAACCGGGCCAAGAGTGAATTTCTTGCGATGATGAGTCATGGGATTCGGACACCGATGAACGGCATCATCGGAATGACCGATCTGATGATCGAGATGAACGAATTATCGGAAACCCAGAAGGAGTATCTGGAGATTATCCGCAAGAGCGGCGATACCCTGTTGGCCATCATTAATGATATTCTTGATTTCGCAAAAATCGAGGCCGGCAAAAGCGAGCTTCATGAAAGCACATTTGATCTCCGTCTGGCTGTATCCGAGACATTGGATATTCTGAAGATTCGGGCTAACGAAAAAGGGCTTGCGCTTTCCTTTGACGCCGATCCGGCAATTCCTGGGCTCGTCATCGGAGACCCGGACAGGCTCAAGCAGATTTTAATGAATCTGATCGGAAATGCCTTGAAGTTTACTTACTCCGGTGGAATTACGGTTGAAGTCTCCTGTCTGAGCCAGGCCGCACAGCAGCTTCGTCTTTGCTTCGCCGTCAAAGATACCGGCATCGGGATTCCGGAGGAGAAGGTGGCCTTGCTCTTTAAGCCGTTCTCGCAGCTGGATCAATTCATGACACGGCGGTTTGAAGGTACGGGATTAGGACTGGCGATTACGAAGAAGCTGGTAGAGATGATGGAAGGGAAAATATGGGTTGAGCAGCATCAGGGGCCGGGGGTGACCTTTAAATTCGAGGTGACGCTTGGCGCTGTCTATCCGCAGGAGGATGAAGATCCGGGTATGGAGCAGCATCAGGGAGCGAGGAAGCTGCACATACTGATTGCTGAAGATAACGAAGTGAATCAGATTGTGCTCCAGAAGATGCTAGAGCAGCAAGGACATACGACCAAGACAGTGGCGAATGGTTACGAGGTTATTCAAGCGGTGGCATATGAAGCCTTTGATATTATTTTCATGGATGTGCACATGCCTGAAATGAATGGACTTGATGCTGCCAGAGTATTGAAAGAGACCCTGGCACCTGGGGCTTGTCCCGCCATTATTGCGGTAACCGCTAATGCGTTGAATGAGGATCGGGACCTTTGCCTGCAGGCGGGGATGGATGATTATATTTGTAAGCCGTTAAAGAGCACTATCATCTCCGAGACACTTCAGAAATATATTTGATCAAAGAAGGCGGAATCGCTCCAATTGCTCCCAAAGCTGTTCCTGAATCAGAATCTCCCGCTGTTTGTGTCCAAGCAGATCGAAGTGGGGGAAGGGCGGACGGTGGTGAATGTAATCCGGGCTTAGGTCATGCCGCAGACACCAGTCCTCCAGGCGCACAAGATCATTGCACCCTACCTTGGTCACGGTTTTGATGCCAGGGAACCGCGGATCGAGCCAGTAGTGGGTCAAATAGGCGATCTCCCCTCGGGAGACCGCCTGTTTCCATTGATTAAGTTCTTGTCTGCTGATGCCAAAAGCCATAGCTATACCTCCGCTGAGCGCTCTAATTAAGCCATTATAACACAGCAACTGAGCTGAAGAGATGGGCCCGTCGCCTCCAGGGAGGATAGAACCTCGATTTCTCCGCTGCGGGGCACAAGAAGAAATCCGGTTTATCGGCAGCAATAGGAAACGTACGTATTTTAATTCCGATTTCCTCCAACAATATAAATTCCAGTGCAATTATAGAAACCCAGAGAGTTAAGGACTGCATCCGGAAAATTTCGAGATCATTGGAGGAGTAAAGGGTGAAGGAAAAAGGAAGACAGGGGGATCAAGAGAAGGGCGGATTAGCCTGGTGGCAATTGGCTTTGCTGGGGGTTGCGTCAACCGTTGGCACCGGGTTCTTCCTCGGTTCGGCGATCGGGCTAAAGGCGGCAGGACCGGCTTTCTTAGCAGGTCTGCTGCTCGCTTCCTTTGCTACCTATACCGTATTCGAATCTCTGGCCAAAATGACGGCCCAGCAGCCCGAGAAAGGATCCTTCCGGACCTATGCCAAGCAGGCGTTCGGACGCTGGGCCGGCTTCAGCAGCGGCTGGGTCTATTGGTTATCGGAGATTCTCATCATGGGAAGCCAGCTGACCGCAATATCCATGTTTGCCCGCTTCTGGCTGCCGAATCTGCCGCTTTGGATGTGCGCGACAGCCTTCGCGGTCCTGGCTCTGCTGATCATTTTTCTGGGCAACCGGGGATTTGATACGACCGAGAATATTCTGTCTGTCGCCAAGCTGGCGGCAACGGTAATGTTTATTATCATAGCCGCTGCGGCCTGGATGGGGTGGCTCCACGGGGAGCGGCCGAAGGGAGGGCTCGAGGCCTATCGCAACTGGCTGCCTGGGGGCTGGATCGGCGCCTGGTCCAGTCTCATTTTCGCCTTCTATGCCTTTGGCGGAATTGAGGTCATGGGCATGATGGCCTTTCGGATGAAGCAGCCCAAGGATGCGCCGAAGGCCGGCAAGGTCATGCTGCTGCTCCTGACGGTTCTGTACGGCTTGACCATCGGACTGGTGCTGTCCCTGATCGCACCGGATAAGCTGAACCCGAAGGAAAGTCCGCTGATCACGGCGCTGAGCCAATTTCATTTGCCCTTTATCCCCCATGTATTCAACGCGGTATTGATTATCGCGGGCTTCTCCACGATGGTTGCTTCCTTGTATGCGGTCGTGACCATGCTCGTCACCCTCTCGGAAGAACACGATGCGCCGGCGGTTTTTTCCAGAACCGCGATGAAAGACCGACCTATGTATGCTCTGGGCATGTCGGCCATCGGGCTCGCGGCTTCCATCGTATTATCCCTTCTCATTCCCGGCACGATCTACGAGACGATTACGATAGCTGCCGGGCTGCTGCTGCTCTATAATTGGGTTTTTATTTTGCTCTCCGCAGGCGGAGTTCTGAAAGAAGGGAGCAAGGGGCGGATCAAGCGGATGACCGGTCTTGCCTTCATTATAATAGCTGTCTTCGGCACCATGGCAAGGGGGCCGGGAAGGCCGGGTTTCTGGGGGAGTCTCGGATTCTTGGCGCTAATCGCCCTCGTCGCCTGGTTCATGCAGCGCAAAGTATGGAGCAAGCAGCAGGCGGGCGGACAGAGCTGAGGCCAGCCTTATTGATGGCTACACCCTTTGCAGCAGCAGTTGCAGAGCCTCAAACAAAAAGTAAAGGCCGAATCCGATCAGGAACAACCCGGACAGCACGGAGACACCCTTTAATAAGCGGTCGCTCACATATTTGCGGAAAATACTGGCGAATCCTGCCATGGTTAGATCCCAGATCAGCAGACCAAGAATAATCGAGAAGCTGTTCAGGATCAGATCCCCTAATCCGGACTGGGCCGCCGTCTGGGCAAGCACGGAGCCGTAAATGCCGAGCCAGAACAGAATGGACAGCGGGTTGCCCAGTGACATAAAGAAGCCGGACATGAAGGATTTCAGCAACGGCTCCCGGCCCCGCATATCCGCCATTTGAAACTTTCCCGCATCCTTAAGGCTTTCTATGCCCGTATATATGAGCAGGAAGCCGCCGAACAGCCACAGGAAGGTCTGCATAAACGGAATATTCAAAAAATGAATTACACCAAAGAACACAAGCAGCATATAAATCACATCCGCTGCCATTGCGCCGAGACCGACCAGCCATGCCGACATAAAGCCGCCCCGAATGCCCTTGGACAGCTGGGCGGCATTGACGGGACCGATCGGGGCTGACAACGACAGCCCGAGTACGATATAACCAAGCATCTGATTCAAACCTCCAACGTCATGAGTTACTTGTACATCCTATTCGACGGGAGAGGCTTGTATCACAAAAACAAAAATAGACAGGTGGGATAAATGGTTAAAGTTCGTTCCAGCGGGTAAATGGTAGCAAGAGGGAATTTAAAGATGCCAACGCAGAGATGAAGAAGCTTAGAAAGTGTGAAACAAATATAAAAAAGGAGCCTTTCGGCTCCTTCTCGGACTCAACGACACGCGGGCACGTGTGAGTTTATCCACGACGGGGTGGATGACGTAATGAATCAATTTATATTCATTCTACCCTGTCGATTTGAAAAAGTCAACCTTATTCTGGAGTTTCTACAATCCAAATGACCATTTAAGCCGGGTTTCCAGTCGGCTGATATCTTCTTCGTCGAGCGAACCTAAATGATCTTTAAGACGTATTTTACTTACCGATGTGGTTTCTTCCGTTTTGGCTGCCGAGTCAAACGCGAGAAAATCATATTTATTTTTGAACAGAAAATAATGGCTTTGAAATCGCGGAATCGGATTGCCCTCCTTTGTCAGGATAGGCTGCCCTGTTTTTGGAAAGGTACGGATTTTCAAGTTCTTTGTTAATGGAATGACCAGTACATTGCCCGATGTTGAATTCACGGTATTATTTGAAATAATCACGACAGGACGCTCTTCATTTTGTTCACACCCGATATTTTCCCCGAACTGGCAAAAGTGTACGGCTCCTCTTGCCATATTCCGTTTTGTCTGCGTCTTCTCATGCTCAATCCAATGATGCGCCATTTCCAGCTGAAGAGGCAGCCAATCATAGATTTGCTTTGTCTTCAGCTTCTTCGCATATTCCGTCCGCGAATTACGCTCTCTCTTCTCGGCAGAGGCCCTGAATGCCCCGCCATGCTCATGTTCCTTATTCATATCGATCTCCTCCTGGCTCGCCTGATTCAAAATCGACTTAGACGTATATATGTTGAATTACACGTATTTCTATGCTGTTAAAACAAGCAGGCCTTCTTTTTTTCTTATTCTCATCATTCTCATTCGAAGGTCCGGTTATGAGTTGACAAGCCAGGGGACTCATGATAATTTACACTTGAATTCGAGGTGATGAAGAGATGGCGAAGAAAAAGACACAGGGGACACGTCCTGCCCCGGCGGCGGACAAACCGGCAACACTGAAGGATCTGCTTGGGGAGACAACGATTGCGAAGCTGAAGGAGCAGGCTGCCGCTCTGCAGCAAGAAGAGGATCAGCGCAAGGAAGAGGCAAGGCTTAAAGCGGAGCAAGCGCGGAAAGCAGAACAGAAAAGGCTGGATAATGATTTCGAGCATCTGCTGAAAAACAGCAGCATGGATTGGAAAAAGTTCAAATAGAAAATATACCGGAAGCAGGGCCATAGGATGAGCGCTTCCGGTTTTTTCAATCTTGGATGTAAGCGTTCGCAGACTGACGGAGAGGGCTGTATGCGCATGGCGACCTTAATGAAACGGAAGTATATGCCTTTTACATACAAAATGTTAATTCCCTATTTGCTCCTGGTCCTGGTGACCGATATGATTATCGGATACATCTCTTACACCATGCTCGTTCAATCGCGAACCGAGATGGCCGAGAGCAATATCCGAACCGGGATGGAGCAGGCAAGGAACAATATACGTTATCAAATGGACGAGATTCAGCGAATGTCGGATACACTGTTCGGAAGTCTGTCCTTTCAGCGTGCGCTTCAAACGAAGGGCGAGCCTTATGAAATCTATCTGGTCATGCTGGATGAGATTGTCCCGCAAATTACGGCTCCGCTAAAGCTGTTCGGCAATAGCATCAGATTATTGCTGTATACGGTGAACAATGATTTGAATCTGGTCAGCGGAGATGACCTCAATGCGCCGATTGAGGATAGCGATTACTACATACTGCCATTGGAAGAAATTGAGCAGAGTGAATGGTATCGGACCTACAGGAATTCGGAGCTGGATAATATCTGGCTCCAGATTGATACAGATGAGCGGCTGGGAAATATATCGCATATTCGAAAGCTGGTCTCATACAGCGATTACAAAACAGTGATCGGGTACGTACGAATAACCGTCCCGTTAGATGATCTGTTCGGCGACTTCGCCACCTTTCCGGTAGAGGAAGGGATTGTGCTGACCTTGGTCGATAGCGCTGATCCTGCAACCGTGTTATACCAACGCGGGGAAGTGAGCGAGACGAAGTCGGAACAGGACTATCTCCGGCTGGAGGAGCCGATTCCGGGAACAGAGTTCAGGATCCGGACCTTTGTTCCGAATGCTTATCTGACCAAGGATACCCTGAAGCTCCAGCGATCCATCCTGATGGTGTGCGCAATCAGCTTTGCAGGAATGTCGTTGATCGGTTCTATGGTGGCCCGGCTATCCGGGCGGAAAATGGCTCGCATCGTGCGTTTTGTCCGCTCCTTCCAGGAAGGAAACTTCAAGAAGCGGATTGCCTTTAAAGGAAATGATGAATTTGTCCATATTGCCGATGCCTTTGACGTCATGGCGGGCAATATTCAGGAATTGATTGACCGTGTGTATGTTCAGGGAATCCAGCGAAAGCAGGCGGAGCTAGAGGCGCTTCAAGCCCAGATTAACCCGCATTTTCTCTACAATACCTTGTCTGCTATCAGCAGCCTGGCTAACCTGGGAGAGACGGAGAAGGTCACGCAAATGGTGCAGGGATTATCAAGGTTTTACCGGCTTACGCTTAACGATGGGCAAGCAATTACTCCGCTCCGTAATGAAATCAGACAAGTGCAGACCTACCTGGAGATCCAAAGAGTTAAATATGCTAACAGCTTTCAAATTTATATAGACGTAGAGGAAGATATTCAAGATATGCCGGTCATGAAGCTGATTTTGCAGCCTTTCGTAGAAAATGTGTTCAAGCACGCCTGGTTTGGCGACAGCATAGCCATTCGCATTTCTGCGGTTAGATCAGGAGACCGTATTCTGTTCAAGGTGATTGACAATGGAATTGGTATTCGGCATGATCGGATTCAGTCGCTCTTTGCTCCTGGAGAGCAGGCGGGCGGATACGGGATCAAGAATGTGGATGAGCGCATTAAGCTGAGGTATGGCGAGGAGTATGGCGTGTCTATTGCAAGCCTATATGGCGGAGGGACGACGGTAAGCATCGCCTTGCCCATCCGGGAGGAAGCTCCAGCCCAAGGCATCGAGGACAATTAAGGAATCGTTGGAAAAGTATGTATTTTCATTGACGAGCGATATGTTCAGGGTATAGGGATTAGGCTATGCTCATTGCATGGATAGATTGACTTCGGAGGAGCCTCGTATGGATATCAATATCTTGCTGGTGGATGATGAAGTGGTCGATTTGGAATGGCTTCGCAGACGAATTGCCGCGGGTCCGCTGCCTTATCCGCTTCATATAGCAGGGACAGCCAACAGCGGCTTTCAGGCCTTGAAGCTGCTGGAGCAGGAGAGGGTAGATATTATCTTGTCCGATATACGGATGCCGATTATGTCCGGTATGGAGTTTGCCCGTCGGGCCAAGGAGATCAAGCCCGAGATCAAGGTCGTCTTTATTAGCGGGCATGAGGATTTCGGGTATGCGAAAAAGGCGATTGAGCTTGGCGCGTCAGGATATCTGTTGAAGCCGGTAGAGGATTCAGAGCTAACCGACATGCTCCAATCGCTGTGCGAGACGGTACAGCAGGAACGGGAGGCATCTACCTCGGCAACGGCAGCATGGTCGGTGGTGATGGAGGAGCTGCTGATCCGCTGGATTACGGATGAAGACTCCGGAAGCAGGGTTGGCAAGCATCTTCAAAGTATTCTGCATCCATTGCTTTACACCGGTACAGTGGCTGCCCTCATTGAGATTGATGATCTGGAGTGGAAAGCGTCCGAATTAAGCGAGGATGAGAGGAGTATGCAGATACATCAGCTCGCAGGATTCATACGCAGCTATGTGGAGGAGAACATGCTCGGCACCTTTTTCAAAAGCCAGCCTAACCAGTTTTTAGTGTTGTCTTCCTTGCACGAGCGGGAATTCCCGCTCCAGCTTGAGGGTCTTGTCCAGGCGATCCGGACCTCGTCGCCCTTTACAGTGACGATCGGGATCGGCAAGCTGGCCCGGGACGAAGAGCAACTGCGGGAATCATGCCGTCAGGCACAAGCTGCGTTAAGCATGAAATGGCTGGTAGGCAAGGACCGGTTGATCTCGCTGGATGTGGTGGAATGGGTGCCGGATGCGAATACACCGCTGCCCAGTGTCGATGCTATTTTGGATGAAATGCTCCATGCGATTATGGTCTACGATCTGGTAAGGATCGATGACTGTATCGAGAAAATGTTTAACCAGCGGTTGAAGCCTGGACGGAAGAACGAGGTCTATGATTTGATTCTGAGGATTACAACCAAGCTTCACGCCGATCTAAGGCAAATGGGTGAAAGTCTGTATGAGCTGCTGAAGTGGGATGCTTATCAGCCGCTCATCCTTTTTCAGTTCGAGACTGTCCAGGATATAAAATCCTGGCTGAGAAGACGCTTCTTTGAGCTTTCCGAGGTGCTGTACGTGAAGAAGCAGCGGCAGAAGCGGAAGCTCATTGAAGATATTATGATCTATGTAGAGCAGAATCTGGAGCAGAAGCTTACGCTCAAGGAGGTAGCGGCCCGGTTTGATTTTACACCGAACTATCTGGGGTATTTGTTCAAGGAAGAAACCGGAGAGCATTTCAGCGAATATCTGAACAGCTTGAAGATCCGGCGTATCTGTCAGTTGCTCTGCGACCCGACCCTTAAAATCTATGAAATTGCAGAGCGAATGGGGTACAAGAACATCCTGTATTTCAATCGGCAATTCAAGCAGGTGATGGAGATGACGCCGGGGGAATATCGGAAGAAACAGAATATATAGTAGGTATCATCAGGCGCCCTGCAGGGTGCCTTTTTTTGTAGAAAAAGTATTAAAAATTGTTGGCTCGCTGGATTACGTGTATGGGGGCTTGCCTTCTATAATTGGGGCAGAAGCAACAAGAGGGGAGTAGAGCTACGAGATGAGAAGCCGCGGCTTTTGGAACGATGTGAAGAAATACCGGACGCTGCTGCTGATGCTGGTTCCCGGTGTACTGTTTTTCCTGCTGTTTGCTTATATCCCGATGGCAGGCATTGTTCTGGCTTTTAAGCAGTTCAATTACAGCGGGGGCATTTTCGGCAGTCCCTGGAATGGATTCGACAACTTCCGATTCTTTTTTGATTCGGGAGATGCCTGGCGCGTCACAAGAAATACGGCACTCTATAACATTGCATTCATTGTGGTGAACAACGGACTGCAAATTTTCGCTGCAATCCTGCTATTTGAGGTTGCCGGCAAATGGTTCCGCAAGATAACCCAGACGGTGATGTTCCTGCCCTACTTTATTTCCTGGGTGGTCGTAGGGGCCATTGCCTACAATCTGTTCAATTATGATGTGGGTACGATCAACATGCTGCTGCACAAAATCGGCATGGAGTCGATCGATATTTACAATACGGCAGCCTACTGGCCGGTCATACTGGTGCTGGTCTCCGCCTGGAAGGCGCTTGGATATGGAACAATCATGTACCTTGCGGCGATTACAAGCATTGATACCGAGATGTATGAAGCGGCCGAGATTGATGGGGCCAACATCTTTCAGCGTATCCGCAAAATTACGATTCCCAATCTGATGCCTACGGTCATCATTCTGATCCTGCTGGCAATCGGCAACATCTTCCGAGGAGACTTCGGGATGTTCTATAACATGGTCGGCAATAACGGACTGCTGTTCTCGTCTACGGATGTCATCGATACGTTCGTATTCCGGCTGCTGATCACGTCCAATGAAATCGGAATGTCCGCAGCGGCTGGGTTTTATCAGTCCCTCCTTGGGTTCGCGACCATTATGCTCGCCAACTACGCGGTGCGTAAATACGACAAAGATCATGCGTTGTTCTAACGAAAGGAAGGTGCTGCAATGAACGTGATCCTGTCTCAGAATCTAAAGCCGGAACGGCGCAAAACAACACAGCACGATCGCTTGATTCTCGCTATTATCGGCTATTTCATGCTGACCCTGCTGGCCGTATTCTGTATTTTTCCTTTCCTGTTGGTCGTCTCCTCCTCGCTTACCGAAGAGAGCGCCATTGTGGAGAACGGATTTCAAATCTTTCCGACCCGCTTCTCGCTGGAGGCGTACCGGATTTTATTCGAATTTCCTACGGACATGCTCAAGGCGTATGGGGTGACGATTTCAGTAACGGCGCTGGGCACCTTGGCCGGATTATTCCTGACCTCGATGACCGCTTATGTGCTGGCGAGAAAAGATTTTAAGTGGCGGAACATCTTTTCCTTTTTCTTCTTCTTTACCACCTTGTTCAGCGGAGGACTCGTTCCTTGGTATCTACTCATCGTAAATTACTTGCAATTAAAGGACACCTTGCTGGTGCTGATCCTGCCGATGCTTATGAACGTCTTCTATATTATCGTGATGAAGACCTTCATGAGCAGCATTCCCGAGGCGATCATCGAATCCGCGAAGATCGACGGGGCCGGCGATTTTCAGATCTACCTCCGGTTTATTCTGCCGCTGTCAAAGCCGGCGCTGGCCACGATTGGACTGTTTATAGCGCTGGCTTACTGGAATGATTGGTACAATGCTCTGCTGTTCATATCCAACTCGGATTTGATGCCGCTGCAATACTATTTGTACCGCTTGTTAGGCAATATGGACGGCATGCGCAAGGCGATGATGGAATCCGGAGCCGTTATCAATTTCAATATTCCGACCGAAAGCCTCAAGATGGCGATGACAGTCGTAGCTACCGGGCCGATTTTGCTAGCCTATCCGTTTGTTCAACGTTATTTCGTGCAGGGGCTGACGATTGGTGCTGTGAAAGGATGACCACAGGGGAACCTGGTTATCGATAGATTCCATCCAAATGATTAGGGGGAGCTTTGTCATGAGACGGAAGAACACGAAATTCATGTTTTTATTGGCGATGATCGTAGCTGTGTCCGCCTTTCTTAGTGCTTGCGGCGGGAATGGCGGGAGCACTAATGCTCAGACCAACAAGCCGGCGGAGAGTGATTCCGGCACTGCGGCCAATACGGTGAAAGAGGAGAATACCGGACCAGACCTGTCCGAAGAGGTCAAGCTGAAGATGCTTCTGGTCGGGGGCAAGCCCGCGGATTATGACGAAGTATTCGGCGAATTGAACAAGCTGCTAAAAGAAAAAATTAACGCCACGGTAGAAGCTGAATTTCTGGACTGGTCCGACTGGACGCAGAAGTATCCTTTGAAGTTCGCAGCCAATGAGGATTTTGACATCGCTTACACGGCGAACTGGGCGTTTTACAACGACCAGGCAAGAAAAGGAGGCTTTCTGGAGCTGAATGAGGATTTGCTGTCCACATACATGCCTCAGACCTGGGCGGCTATGCCGGCCGTGTCCTGGGAGCAGGCCAAGGTAGACGGCAAGCTGTACATGGTTCCGAACAACAATACAGAAGTGACCGATAAGGTGGTGCTGATTCGGGAGGATCTGCGCAAAAAGTATAACCTCGACCCGGTGAACAGCCCGGAAACCTATGCGAATTATGTCAAGACGATTGCGGCTAATGAGAGCGGGTTCAATGCCTTCGGCGCCAAGCCGGCAGATGGCTGGAAGTGGCATGAGCTTGATCAGATTTTGCTGGAGCAGCAGAATGAATGGAATCTTGTGGATTATAGCATGCCGCTGGCCTATAAGCTGGAGGATGCATCCTCGAAGGTATTCAATGTATATGATACACCCGAGTTCAGACAGCTGCTGGACTATTATAAAGACCTTGCAGATAACAAGGGCTGGTCCAAAAACATTGTGAATAACAAAAATGATGTCTGGCAGGACATCAAGGCCGGCAAGACCGGGTCCTACGCGCAAAACCTGGGAACTGTTGCCTTCAACCTGGCAGAAATGCGCCGGGATAAGCCGGAATACGAAGCAGCCATTGTAGATCTCACACCGGACAAGAAGAAGATCGGAGCGATCTCGACCCAGAACGGCATGGCGATCCATGTCACATCCAAGCATGTTGAACGCTCTTTGATGCTGATTGATTTGCTGCAAAATGATAAGGAAATTCATGATTTGACGATGTACGGGATCGCCGGCAAGCATTATGAACCCGTAGGCGACGATAAGTACAACGCGGGTCCAAGCGCCGCCAACTATACCGGGTTTTCCAACTGGGGATGGAACTCGCAGTTGAATCGTTCGGATGCGTCCTATCCGGTTGAAGCAGATGAGATTCTTGCCGGCTGGCAGGAGAAGGTATACCACTTCCCGCTGGAAACCTTCGTATTTGATGATTCCAAGGTGAAGAATGAGGTTGCCAACGTAGGCAATGTTATGCTGCGCTATGCAATTCCGCTTGAATATGGATTAATCGCTGATCTGGATAAGGGCCAGGAGGAGCTGAACAAGCAGCTCAAGTCCGCCGGAATTGACAAGATTCAAACCGAGCTTCAAACGCAAATTGATGCTTTCCTAGCAGCATTGCAATAAAGACTACCATTGTAACGGAGGGACACACGACATGACGATGAAATTTCCGGCTATTAGCGGCAAGCTGCCCGTATTCATGCATGGGGCGGACTATAATCCTGAGCAATGGCTGCACGATCCGGCTATCCTGCAAGAGGACATCCGGCTGATGAAGCTAGCCAACTGCAATGTGATGTCCGTGGGCATCTTCTCCTGGGGCAAGCTGGAGCAGGAGGAGGGAGTATTCACCTGGGATTGGCTGGATCAGGTGCTGGATCTGCTGGTTAAGAACGGCATCTATGTCTGGCTGGCTACGCCAAGCGGCGCTCGTCCTGCCTGGATGTCCGAGAAGTATCCGGAAGTGCTGCGGGTAGAGAAGAACAGACAACGCAATCTACATGGGATGCGGCACAATCATTGCCTCACCTCTCCCGTCTATCGGGAGAAGGTGAGAATTATGAACTCCAAGCTGGCGGAGCGCTATTCGTTCCATCCGGCCGTGCTCGGCTGGCATGTCTCGAACGAATATGGCGGTGAATGCCATTGCGAGTATTGCCAGGATGCATTCCGCAGCTGGCTGAAGCAGAAATACGGCACGCTCGAAGCGCTGAATCAGGCCTGGTGGACGACCTTCTGGAGCCATACCTTTACCTCATGGTCCCAGGTGGAGTCTCCTGCTCCTCATGGGGAGATGATGGTTCATGGACTTAATCTGGATTGGCGGAGATTTGTCTCGGATCAGACGATTGATTTCTTCCGTCATGAGATTCAGCCGTTGAAGGCAGTAAATCCTGATTTGCCGTGTACTGCGAATATGATGGATCTTTTCTACGGCCTGGACTATCGTGAATTTGCCAAGGCTGTGGATGTGGTGTCCTGGGATGCCTATCCGACCTGGCATTCAGAGTCCTCGGAGACGGGAGTGGCCTCATGGTTCGCATTCAACCATGACTTGTTCCGCAGCCTGAAGAAGAAGCCGTTTATGCTGATGGAGAGCACGCCGAGCCAGACCAACTGGCAGAGGACGAGCAAGCTGAAACGGCCGGGGATGCATCGGCTGTCTTCCTTGCAGGCTGTTGCGCACGGCTCGGATACCGTACAGTATTTTCAATGGAGGAAGAGCAGAGGCTCCAGCGAGAAGTTCCATGGTGCCGTCGTCGACCATGTGGGCCATGAGCATACCCGGGTGTTTCAGGATGTGGCCAGTCTTGGACGTACCCTTGGCGAGCTGACGGAAGTGCTGGGAACAACGGTGCCGGCAGAGGCGGCCATACTCTTTGACTGGGATAATCGGTGGGCCGTTCTCGATGCGCAGGGCCCCCGGAATGGCGGAATCCACTACGAGGATACAGTGGTTCAGCACTACCGGGCGTTGTGGCAGCTCAGCGTGCCGACTGATATTATCGGCGCATTCGATAGCTTGAATCGATATAAGCTGCTGATTGCCCCGATGGTATATCTGCTTCGTGAGGAGACGGGGAGGAAGCTGACGGAGTATGTGAAGCAAGGCGGAACATTGCTGGTAACGTACTGGTCCGGTGTGGTGGATGAGCATGATCTTTGCCATCTTACCGGCTGTCCGGGCCCGCTCCGGGAGGTAACAGGAATTTGGGCGGAGGAGATCGACAGCCTGCATGATCACGATCATAATGAGCTTATTTTCCAGCAAGAGAATCCGCTTGGGCTCCAGGGTAGCTATGCGGTGCATGAGCTATGCGAGAGAATTCATTGTGAGGGAGCGGAGATCCTGGCTGCGTATAGTTCGGATTTCTATGCCGGTGACCCCGTGCTTACGGTGAATCGCTTTGGTGAAGGCAAGGCTTATTACCTGGCAGCCCGTGTGAAGGAAGATGAGTTCTATGAAATGCTGTATGCCAGAATTGTATCTGAGACGGGCGTGCTAAAATGTCTGGACAGTACCTTGCCCAAAGGGGTCAGCGTGGAGATGAGAACAGATGGAACTCATGACTACTTGTTTGTTCTTAACTTTTCGGGCCAGGAAGCTCTTGTAGATCTGGATGATAGAGCATATTCAGATCTGGAGAGCGGGCAGGTTGTGCAGCATCGTCTTCAATTGCCGGTACATGGCTCGGTGGTGCTTAAACGCAAGACACTTGTCAACGTGTAATTATGTAATTCGAATCCGTTTTTCCAGAATGCATGCACGTGAAAATTATTTTGATCAGGTTAAATTTTAACTGAATTTCCTTGGGTGTGAACACCTTCAAAGAAGCCGGCGTATCGTGCGCCGGCTTTGACTTTTTACTATCGTCATGCTACGCTGATGCTGGTATTTTGAAGCTGAAAAAGAACGCTTGAAAATTCAGATGAAGGTGGAAGAAGGATTCATATCATGAGCAAATTTAACCGTGACTATATCATTTTAATGGACGATATCATTAGAGAAGGCGATCCGATTCTGCGAACCGTTACCGAGCCGGTCAGCATTCCTCCGACCGAGGAAGACCGCGAGGAGATGGCGGCTATGATGCAGTTTTTGAAGAACAGCCAGGATCCGGAGCTCTCTAAAAAATACAAATTACGCCCCGGCGTAGGCTTGTCCGCGAATCAGATCGGTCTGAACAAGCGGATGTTCGCCGCGCTGCTCAGTGATGATGAGGGCAATGACCGTGAAGTGGCCCTGTTCAATCCGAAAATTATCAGCCACTCGGCGGCGATGACTTATTTGCCGGAAAGCGAGGGCTGCTTGTCGGTGGATCGGGCGATTCAAGGCTTCGTGCCTCGTTACGAGAAGGTTCAGATCAAGGCCTACGACGCGGAAGGCAAGGAATTGAAGCTTCGCTTCAAGGGATATGATGCGATTGTGATGCAGCATGAGATGGACCATTTGAACGGAATCATGTTCTATGACCGGATTAACAAGGAGCATCCATTCAAGCTGCCGGATGGAGTACAGATTTCCAGCCTATATTAATAACGGAAAATATTTATTTTGGAGGAATTGGAATGGACACGAAAGCAATTTTGGGTATGATCGATCATACGCTTCTTAAGGCGAATGCCGGCAAGCAGGAGATTCTCAAGCTGGTAGAGGAAGCGAAGGAGCACAATTTTGCATCTGTATGCGTAAATCCTTACTGGGTGAAGCTGGCGGCAGAACAACTAAAGGATTCCGAGGTCAAGGTGTGTACGGTAATCGGTTTTCCGCTGGGAGCGTCCGCTCCTGAAGCGAAGGCCTTCGAGACCGCACAAGCGGTTGCCGATGGCGCGGGTGAGATCGATATGGTCATAAACATCGGGGCGCTGAAGGATGGAGACGATGAGGCGGTGCGTTCCGACATGGCAGGCGTTGTGAAGAGCGCGCAGGGCAAGCTGGTCAAGGTCATCCTCGAGACCTGCCTGCTGAACGAAGAAGAGATTGTTCGCGCTTGCCGTCTGGCAGTTGAGGCCGGCGTTGATTTTGTGAAGACGTCAACAGGTTTCTCTACAGGCGGAGCAACGATTGAGGCTGTGGCTTTGATGGCGAAGACCGTTGGGCCTGAGTTCGGCGTCAAGGCTTCCGGAGGCGTGCGCAGTCTGGAGGATGCACAGGCCATGATCGAGGCGGGGGCTACCCGGCTTGGAACGAGCGCCGGTGTGGCGATTGCCCAAGGGCTTGCGAGCAAGGGCGATTATTAATTGAAGCTATTTTGGATGAAGCAGCGCTGTTCCCTCAGCTAATGAAGGGAAGGCGCTTTTTTCATGGAGTTGGGTAAAAGGCGGGGCGGGATGTGAAGCAGGTTATACCTGGTCTGGAAGCCAGAATGATATGATTGGAGGAATGAGATGAACCGGGAGGAAGAAGATGAAATATTGCATAGGTGAGTTTTCAACGATTCTGGGGATTACGAAGGATACGCTGAGGCTGTATGAGAAGCATCAAATTGTGGAGCCGGCGAAGGATGATCATAATAGCTACCGTTATTATAATGATCTGGACGCCAGAAATTTGCTGATGAGCCGATGGTACCGCAGCATGGGAATTCCGCTCCCCGAGGTTGCTGAGCTTATGAAGCATGCCTCTGTCGAGCGGGTGAATCATGAAATAGCGAGGAGCAGGGAGCAATTAGAGGAAGAGATTCGCAGAAAGACGATGCTGCTTGATAAGATGAATCAGATAGAGCAGGAGATCGGCGCCTTGGATGCGGAGCTGTTCCAATGCAGGATCAAGCAGCGGCCTGGATGGTACCGGCTGAAGCAGACGGTGAATAACCGGCTTCTAAAAAATGAGCGCATGAATCGGTTGGTCAATCAATGGATGGACTGTTTGCCGTTCGCCTTTTTCAGTTTCAGGATTGAAGAAGAGGAGTTGCTCACAGACAGCCTGAAGAATTGGAAGCATAGCTGGGGCTTAACCTTGACGGAAGAGGATGTGCAGAAGCTCGGCATCGAGATCGGCGACCAGGTTGAGTATATCCCCCCAACCCAGTGTCTGTCCGCAGTTATCGTAAAATCCCAGTCCAGCCCGATCACGAAGGAGACGCTGGGGTTTATGTTTGAAGAATTAACGTCCCTGGGCTATCAGGTGACTGGCGATATCGTAGGAAGAATTATTATGAATGAGCAGGAACGGGGCAAGAAGCGCTCCTATCTGGAGGTAAACATTTCAATTTAACAGCGTTTTGCACGCTTGACCTTCGTGTTGGACCAAGGTTTATACTCCGAATATAGGCTGCCGGGTGAATGAGTCAGTGAGGTTTAATCATATCGTATAAAGTGAAAAACTTCACATTGGTAGCCGCCATACTATAGGATTTGGGGGAGAGAGTATGTTTATTCGGAACAGCAAAGGGTTCAGACCGGTTCTGGCACTAGGCCTGTGCCTCATCCTGCTCATCGGGCTATTGGCCGGATGTCAGGGCAACGGGAATGAAGGGAATTCGGAAGATGGATCAAACCAGCAGGAGACCGGCTTCAAGGCTGGAACCTACACGGGGGAAGCCGAGGGGAAGGAAGGAACCATCAAGGTTGAGGTCACGATGGACCAGGCTGATCAGATCAAGGATATTCAGATTGTCAGCCAATCTGAGACAGCGGGTCTTGGCGATTCGGCGATTGAGCAGATCAAAGAGCAAATTTTGACGCATCAGACTCTGACCATCGACGCAATCAGCGGGGCGAGTGAGACAAGTAACGCGATGCTGGCTGCCGTTGAAGCCGCGGTTAAGCAAGCAGGCGGAGATCTGGCAGCTTTGAAGGCCGGGACGGTAGCCAAGGCCGGAGAGGGCAAGGTCGAGCAGCTTGAAGCGGACGTTGTTGTCGTGGGTGCGGGTGCTTCGGGCGTATCGGCAGCGGTGAGTGCAGCCGATAAGGGAGCCAAGGTAATTATTATTGAGAAAACAGCAGTCATCGGAGGGGCAAGTAACCTGTCGTGGGCAGGGAAGTTTTACAACTCCTCGGTGGCGCTTGAAAATGGTGTAAAGGTTGCGGTTGAGACAGAAATTGCCGACTGGATCGTTAATAATCACTGGAGAGTTGATGCGGCCGCAATTAGGCAGTATGTGACTAAATCCGGAGAAACCTATGATTGGCTGAACGAAAAAGGCTACAATACAACCTTTATTAATTTTGGCGGTGAACAGCTCCACATGCTTCCTGCCTATGAGACACGTGAAACCTTGCTTCGGGCTATGCTGGCCGAGTCGGTTGAGCAGCATGGAGGACAAGTCCTGACAGAGACAACAGCCAAGAAGCTAATGACAGGCACAGATGGTGCTGTTACTGGTGTAGTGGCAGAGAAGAAGGATGGAACCACCCTGGAAATCTCGGCCAAGAGCGTGGTTATGGCGACAGGCGGTTATGCAGGGAACAAGGAAATGGTGAAGGAAAGCTTTGGCTTCGAAGGAATTAACGGGGGACTGGGGCAGAACATCGGCGAAGGCTTGCAAATGTCCTGGGAGGCTGGCGCGAAGGTGCCGGATAATTTCGGCGGACAAATGCTTCACCAGACCTTGGCGAGAGCAACCGGCAATCTGAAAAAGGAATTTACTTCTTATGAGGCCAGCTATCCGTTGATGACGGCTTACTTGCCGAATTTTATGAACGTTGGACCATCAGGTGCAAGATTCCGGGATGAGGCATCTACGCTGGAGGCAGTTGCGGCAGCCAATACAAGTGCTTTTAATGGAGCTTATCATCTGGTGATCGTATCGAAGTCCCAGTTGGATGCGCTGGCAGCGAAAGGGATGACAGGTGTAAATGCGCCTAAGCTTCCGGGCATGCCGCCGGAATTCTATTCTGATTTCGCGGACCAGTTCACATTGGAGAATCCATGGACGAATGCGGAGCAAGTATTTGACGCTATGGTGGCCAACGGCGACGGCTTTAAGGGAAATACCATTGAAGAGCTTGCAACTAACGCTGGTATGGATGTGGAGGTCTTCAAGGATGCGTTCAATAGTTATGTGGAGGCAACGAAGAGCGGCGTAGACAGCGAGTTTGGCAAGGCGAAGGAATATCTGGAGCCGATGGGCGATGAAGGCCCTTACTATGCAGTCGTAGCTGAAATTAATAACCTGGGCTCTGTAGGCGGGTTACTTGTGAATACGAAATTCCAGGTTCTTAATGATAGCCGGGTTCCTGTGAAGGGGCTGTATGCCGTAGGATTGGAATCCGAAGGCGTCCTCTTCAACGATACGTATGTAGGAAATGGCGTCGGACTTGGATATGCCTTTACTTCGGGACGACTCGGGGGCGAAAGCGCAGCGGCAGGCGCGCTGAATCAGTAATTATAGCATGACTGTAATGTCGGAGCCGGCGGGAATCAGGGGATTCTCATCGGCTCCATTTTTTTATTTTTAATTCATACAAAAATTATCGGATTTACTATTTCCAAATTGAACATTCTGTGAGAGAATAGTGAAAACAACTTGACCGACGGGTCTATTACAGCCAAATTAAAGGAGGATTACCCTATGTCCGAAGAACGTCAATTTGCCCCTGAAACCCTAGCTATTCATGCAGGGCAGGAGCCGGATCCCGTAACAAATTCACGTGCAGTTCCGTTGTATCAGACCACTTCCTACGTATTTAATGATACCGAGCATGCTGCCAATTTGTTTGGTCTGAAGGAGTTCGGTAACATTTATTCCCGGATCATGAACCCGACGAATGATGTCTTTGAGAAACGCATTGCAGCGCTTGAAGGCGGAGTCGGTGCTTTGGCAACGGCTTCCGGACAAGCGGCGATTACCTTCTCGATTCTGAATATAGCCGGGGCAGGGGATGAGATCGTATCCTCATCTACCTTGTACGGCGGAACTTATAACCTGTTCGCGATTACTCTGGCGAAGCTGGGGATTACCGTGAAATTCGTGGATGCCTCGAATCCGGAAAATTTCCGTGCGGCAATAACCGACAAGACCAAGGCCGTATACGCAGAGACGATTGGAAACCCTAAGGGCGATGTGCTCGACATTGAAGCTGTAGCGGCGATTGCTCATGAGAACGGCCTTCCGTTGATCGTGGATAATACTTTCCCGAGTCCGTATCTGCTGCGGCCGATTGATTATGGTGCAGATATTGTCGTGCATTCCGCGACCAAGTTCATCGGAGGACACGGCACTTCGATTGGCGGTGTCATTGTCGACAGCGGGAAGTTCGACTGGACTGCGAACGATAAGTTCCCGGGACTGACTCAGCCCGATCCGAGCTATCATGGTGTTGTCTATACCGCAGCCGTTGGTCCGCTCGCCTATATTATTAAAGCGCGGGTTCAACTGCAGCGTGACCTGGGAGCCTCTTTGTCTCCATTCAATGCATGGCTGCTGATTCAAGGGCTGGAGACTCTCCATCTTCGCGTAGAGCGTCACAGCGAGAATGCTCTCAAGGTAGCCAAGTACCTGGAGCAGCATGAAGCGGTGGAATGGGTGAGCTATGCCGGCCTTCCGAGCCACCCTTCCTATGAATTGGCCCGGAAATACCTGCCTAAGGGTCAGGGAGCGATTCTTACCTTTGGCATTAAAGGCGGCCTGGAAGCAGGACGCAAGCTGATTGAAAGCGTGAAGCTGTTCTCCCATCTGGCCAATGTCGGCGACTCGAAGTCCCTGATCATTCACCCGGCAAGCACAACGCACCAGCAACTGAGCGAAGCGGAGCAGGAGGCGGCTGGAGTCAATCCCGAGTTGATCCGCCTGTCTGTCGGGACAGAAGCCATTGACGATATTCTCTATGATTTGGAGCAGGCGATCGCTGCCAGCCAAGTCTAATATAATTAGGAAAGAGGGTGTCCCAAGTTAAATTCTGCACCCCCTTAATAACAAAATAGAGTGATATTCATTTAGAAACCAAGGAGCTAAGCGGCCTTCTCTCGCTTGATTCCTTGGTTTCCTTTTGCGTCCAAGACAAATGAGGATCGAGGGATCCACCCGATCTCCAAGCTTACTGGTTTTGGCAAGCCTCGAAGTTTTAGTGACATTCTGCATTAAAATCGCCTCACTCTACTCCATGCCAGCAATTTTAATGCCTTTTGGCAGTTATTTCGCCGCACGAGCACCCATGCCAGGAATTTTAATGCCTTTCGGCACTTGTTTCGCCGCATGAACCCCCACGCCAGGAATTTTAATGCCTTTCGGCATTTATTTTTGACGCATGGGCCCCCACACCAGCAATTTAATGCCCTTCGGCATTTATTTCGCCGCATGAATGCCCACGCCAGGAATTTTAATGCCTTTCAGCACTTAGTTCGCCGCCCGCCAATCATTTTAGTGCTTTTTGACACTTGTTTCGCAACGCACGGCGTAATCTCACTTTTTTTCATTTATTTCTATTTGATGGTTTACATTGCAGGGACTTAGGAATACAATAAAATTAAATTAAAAGTTTCCCGCACGCAATTTTATTGGATTAATACAAAAATGATTATCATTCTCAATAACATGCTGCTCCGGAGTTTCCGGGGCGGCATGTGCCATTTTTAGGGGGTTAACAATGGTATTCATTATCAATTAGCCAGAGGGAACAACGAGGAGGAGATTACAATGGAAGCAAAAGCATATCTAAAGCCGAAGGAAGCAACGGCAAAAACTTCAGGAAATCCTGATCCCGGGGGCAAGCATCGGAGATCGTTCACCCGGCTGCTGCGTCATCGGGAAATGATGATGGCGCTGGGCAGCGGAGTTATGATGCTGATCGGATGGATAGCGGGGCAGTGGGCTCTCCCGGGATGGTTCTCAACCGGCATGTACATTGCTGCTTATGGGCTGGGCGGATTTACGAAAGCGCGAGACGGTGTCGCGACATTGTTGCGCGAGAAGGACTTGGACGTGAATCTGCTGATGATTGCCGCTGCTGCCGGAGCAGCCGCGATCGGTTATTGGAATGAAGGAGCGATGTTGATCTTTATCTTTGCCCTAAGCGGTGCCTTGGAATCCTATGCCAGTGAACAGAGTAAAAAAGACATCTCGGCGCTTGCGGCGCTTCGTCCGGAGGTGGCTGTAAAAATCGAGGATGGAGTAAGGAGAGAGGTCCGGGTCGAGGAATTGGAGGTTGGAGATCTGTTGCTGATCAGACCCGATGAAGTGATTCCTGCAGACGGTGTGATTCAAAACGGGGATTCCTATGTCAACCAGGCCTCTATTACCGGCGAGTCCGTTCCCGTCCGCAAGGGAAGAGGGGATGAGGTCTATGCCGGAACGCTCAATGAGGATGGCGCGCTTTATGTCACCGTCGGATCACCGGCCGAAGGGACTCTTTTTGCCAAAATCATCAGGCTGGTTGAACAAGCGGAAAAGGAAACCCCAAAGACGCAGCAGTTTATTAAGCGGCTTGAAGGAACCTATGCTAAAACCGTACTTGCGGTTACAGCAGCTCTGCTGCTGTTGTCACCAGTATTATTGGGATGGCCCTGGGAGCAGAGCTTCTATAAATCCATGGTGTTCCTGGTGGTAGCTTCGCCATGTGCTCTGGTCTCCTCCGTGATGCCGGTCATGCTGTCGGCCATGTCCAGAAGCGCGCGCCGGGGCGTGCTGTTCAAGGCGGCTGCTTCAATGGATCGGCTGGCAGGGATCAAGGTGGCCGCTTTTGATAAGACGGGGACGCTGACCTTGGGCAATCCGGTTGTCACGGAGATGATCACCTTGGAGGGATGGGATCGGACCGAGGTATTGGCTGCTGCCGCTGCGATAGAGCAATGGTCAAGGCATCCGCTGGCCCGCGCCGTCCTTGCGGAGGCCAAGAAGGAAAATCTGGAGCTGCCGGCGGCGGAAGATATCCAACAGCTTCCGGGGCGGGGGATTCAGGCCAGAATCGGCGGAAGAACATGGATCATCGAAAAAGCAAATGAGCAGGATTTGCTGTTCCCGGATCAGCTGAGGGGAGTAATCCAGGGTCTGACAGAGCAAGGAAATACGGTATCCACTATTAGCTGTAATGGGAGCTATGCAGCTATTCTTGGAATCCGGGATGAAATCAGGCCGGAAGCAAGGGAAGCCATTTCGAGGCTGCATCGGTTGGGGATCAAGACAATCATGCTGACCGGGGATCGGAAAGTAACGGCGGACTTCATCGCGGCTGCAGCAGGAATCGATGAGGTGTATGGTGATCTGCTTCCCGAGGAGAAACTGGAGCGGGTCAAAGAGCTGGGACAGCGGATCGGCCAGGTGGCCATGATCGGTGACGGCGTTAATGATGCTCCTGCACTGGCGACGGCTTCGGTCGGAATTGCAATGGGTGAAGGAGGCAGCGGTGCCGCACTTGATGTTGCAGATATCGTGCTTATGAACGGCAAGCTCGACAAGCTTGCGGATACGATGGAGCTGGCAGCAAGAGCCCGCAGAGTCGTTATGCAGAACCTGATTTTTGCCGGGTCCGTGATTTTGCTGCTTGTTACCAGTAACTTCATTCAGGACATTCCGCTCCCGCTCGGCGTCATCGGACATGAAGGAAGTACCATCCTGGTGATCTTGAACGGATTACGCTTACTGCGGTAACCGGGGTGTATAACCGCAGTTCATCATTCCTTCATGCAAACTTCACCGAACCTTACAGCCGGAATTGTTGACACTACAGAAGACAGTCCACATAATTAATCTTATAATGAAAGCTTAAAAAGTCAGCTTTTCAGCTAATTTTATTCTATTCATGGGTATATGAGCGTATTTCGCTTCTGAGGAGGAATTTATCATGTATAAATCCATTATTATCGGGACCGGGCCTGCGGGTCTGACTGCCGCCATCTATCTGGCACGCGCCAATATGAATCCGCTGGTGATTGAAGGACCGCAGCCTGGCGGGCAGCTTACAACCACTACAGAGGTTGAGAATTTTCCGGGATTCCCGGACGGAATTATGGGTCCGGAGTTAATGGACAATATGCGGAAGCAAGCTGAACGGTTTGGTGCGGAGTTCCGCACAGGCTGGGTCAATCAGGTGGATTTGAGCCGCCGTCCATTTAAGCTGCAAGTGGAAGGGATCGGCGAATTGCTCGCAGAGAGTCTCGTGCTCTCGACAGGTGCTACAGCCAAGTACCTTGGCATTCCTGGCGAACAGGAAAATGTAGGGCGGGGCGTGAGTACCTGTGCGACCTGTGACGGCTTCTTCTTCCGGAACAAAGAGATTATTGTCGTGGGCGGGGGAGACTCCGCATTGGAGGAAGCCGGCTTCCTGACGCGCTTTGCTTCCAAGGTAACGCTGGTACACCGCCGGGATGAGCTGCGGGGCTCGAAGATTATGCAGGACCGGGTACGTCGAAATGAAAAAGTGGAATGGGCGCTGAATCGCACTCCACTGGAGGTTGTGGTGAATGAGAACGGTGTAGTGACTGGGCTCAAGGTTCGCAATAATGCTACTGACGAAGAAGAATTCATTTCCGCATCCGGCGTTTTTGTCGCGATTGGCCATCATCCGAATACAGCCTTTTTAGAAGGTCAGATTGGGACTGACGAGAATGGATATATTCTGGTTACGCCAGGCACTTCGCAGACCAATATTCCAGGAGTGTTCGCATGCGGCGATGTGCAGGATACCCGCTACAAGCAGGCGATTACTGCAGCAGGCAGCGGATGCATGGCAGCGCTGGATTGCGAGAAATTTCTGGAGAGCCAGGAGCATCAAGCTGTAGCTCAGAATAGCATGATGGGGTAAAATAAAGGCCGCACTCAAGAGGTGGAATTTTCCGATTCTTGAGTGCGGCCCTGTTTATGCCGAATTCATCGAGTCTGTAACTTACACGAGCAAGCCGACGATCAGTTGAAACATAAAGTATCCGATCACGCCGCTGCCGATCAGGCTTAGTCCAACCTTTTTCTTTCCTTGAAATAATCGTAGAATTCCCAGGCTGACTAAAGGTGCGATAATCAAGAGAAAGAACATCACGGCGATAAATAATTCGATGGAAATATCCGAAAGGTCAACAATCGTCATGGCAGTAACCGCTCCCCAACTTTGAAAATGAATTAAGCAATGACATATATCACAGTATCGAACTGTTTTTTTATTATACCAAACCTGATTTCATTTTTGGATGCCCAAGCTTGAAAAATAAGTCAATTTGACGTCAGTTTTATTTGCGGAGGCTGAAACACAGAAACCTTCACAAAGCGAGTCCTCCTGACAAAACTAGAAGAACTTTGCGGTTAATCCTGTGCTACAATAAAAAAGATAGCGGAATTTTCCAAGGGAGGAAGCGAGCATGAGACAAGGACGAGGCCACTTCTGGATTTCAGCGGGAATTGCAGGAACAGTGCTCCTTTGCAGTATTCCGGCCAATTGGAACAATGTTACCGTGTTAGCGGCAGCAAAGCAGGCTTATGTGACCACAACTCAAGGCATTCAGCAGGAGTTCGTCACGGGCATGATGGCCCGTCAAACCTCGATCAGCTTCAAATACAAGGGCTCCACCAAATCAATGGGGAGTCTGCTCCAGACTGCGATGAATGCAGCCCTGGAAAGCGACCCTTATACGAAATATGTAGTGGAGCGTTATAACTACTCCTGGGAAGGAACCAAGAACGGAATTGTGAATATCACGTTAAAGGTGACTTATCGGGAAAATGCGGCCCAGAGCAATTATGTGAACAAACGCGCCGCAGAAATTCTCAAGCAAATTCTGGTTGCCGGAATGAATGAGCATGAGAAAGTGAAGGCAATACATGATTATGTCGTTCAAAATATGAAATATGACACTCAAATGAAAAAATATACGGCTTATGAGGCCGTCTATTCCGGCGAAGCGGTCTGTCAGGGCTATGCCCTTCTTACCTACAGGCTGCTGGAGCAAGCCGGAATGAAGAATTTAATTGTGGAAGGAATGGCCGGAGGCCAGCGGCATGCCTGGAACCTTGTTCAGATCAATGGAGCATGGTACCACCTGGACACGACGTGGGATGATCCGATCGGATCGCTTCCCGATGACATCAGCTATAAGTATTACCTGCTCAATGATCAGCAGATCGGGAAGGATCATAGCTGGAGTGTCCGTGTGCCCGCAGCTTCAACGCTGTATCGGGATGCATTGAAGGTGTTGGAATCCAAAGGGGATAACCGGGCAGCCTTCTATCGACAGCTTCAAGTAGAGTTGGGGTATGACTTGTATAAGCCGGAGAACGTGATCACTTCCAAGGCTCAGCTTAAAAATGCAGTGGGGGCAAAGCTCAAGGAGGGCGGCATGAATATCACGATTCGTTATGCCGGAACCCTGGAGCAATTGCTTGAGGACCTGCCGGAGCTGTATCAGTTCCCCATCGAACGGATCACGTATATGTCCGAGCCGTTTGAGGATACGGGTGACCTGAAGGTATGGATTTCCTGGGAGCTTTGATTCGAAGGAAACAAGTAAAAGTCAGAGGGTGTTCCTTAGTCAGTGACTTTGGGGACACCTCTTTTTCATATAGGAGAACGTTTATTTATATAGAAGAGGGAGAATCTCATGGCTTATAAAGTGCTATTGGTTGAGGATGATACACAAATCGTGGAAATGCTCCAGGGTTATTTAGAAAAAGAAGGCTATGACGTTACGGCTGCGCTGAATGGGGTGGATGGGCTCATCCGATTTGGACAGGATCATTTTGATCTGGTTATCGTGGATATTATGATGCCGCAACTCGACGGGATTGAGGTCATTAAACAAATAAGGAATCAAAGCGCTGTCCCCGTTATCATCATGTCTGCCAAGGACGGCGATGTGGACAAGGCGATTGGACTCGGCTTCGGGGCGGATGATTACATTGCGAAGCCCTTCTCCCTGATTGAAGTATCGGCCCGGATAAAGGCGATGATCCGCAGGGCTACCATGTATTCCAATCCAGAGACCTCGGTCCTCCAAGACCAGGCCCCTGAATTTAAGGTTTTGAATTTCGGTGACTTATGTATAGATTTAGATAATTACTCAGCCAGGAAGGACGAGATGGATCTCAAGCTGACGGCTAAAGAATTTGAAATTCTCAAGCTGTTTGCCACTAACCCTAACCGTGTGTTTACGAAAGCACAGATTTACAGATGGATATGGAACGATGAATATTATGGCGATGAGAATGTCATAAACGTACATATCCGCCGGCTGCGCGAGAAGATAGAGGACGAGCCCTCTAACCCCCGCTATATAAAAACCTTGTGGGGCATCGGCTATAAATGGGATGGTCAATAACATGGTGATTGCTCTAGTTATTCTTGTTGTCCTTGTTGTTGTCCTGGCGGTCATCGCTGCGGTTCAATTTTATGCCTATCGGGTGAGAAGCGCTAACCTGAAGCACATTCAGAATCAACTGAACAACATCATCACGGAAGGGACTAACGAGAAGCTGCTCGTGTTTACATCGGATCAAGCCTTGATTCCTGTTCTGATCGAAATGAACCGGCTGCTGGAGCATAATCAGCAGAGAGCCGCAGATTTTATGAAGATGGAGCAAGCGATGCGCAAAATGATCTCCAACATTTCTCATGATTTAAAGACTCCCCTCACGGTGGTGCTTGGCTATCTGGAGACGCTTGATCTGCACCCGGACATCAGCGAGGAGGAACGGAAGGCGCTGCAGGGCAAAGTGTACGCCAAGGCCAACGAGGTTCTGGAGCTGATTCACAAATTTTTTGATCTGGCCAGACTGGAGTCCGGAGATAAGCGGATTGAGCTTTCGCCCGTCGACATCAATGAAGTGTCCCGAAAAAACATATTAGCCTTTTACGACACCCTGACGGCCAAGGGATTTGAGGTGTTGATCGAAATTCCGGACAACCCGCTTCTCGTATGGGGAAATGAGGAGGCGCTGGAGCGGATTCTGAATAATCTAATCTCCAATGCCATCCAGCATGGCGGGGAAGGAAAAACGCTTGGTTTAACCTTGCGGGCCGATGATGATTTTGTGTATATGGAGGTTTGGGACCGGGGTAAGGGAATTAGCGAGCTGTATCAGGAACGGGTGTTTGAACGAATGTATACCCTCGAGGACTCACGCAATAAATTTTTTCAAGGCAGCGGTCTGGGACTGACCATTACCAAAAGGCTGGTGGAGGCGCAAGAAGGCGTTATACGCATCCACAGCAAGCCCTATGACCAAACGGTCTTCACCGTCCAGCTAAAACGCCTCTCCTTTTCAAAGTAAGAAATTCGTAAGGAACGAGTAAGAAAAAAGGAAAGACCAATCCTTAGAATAAATCTTGCAGGGAATAAAGGAGGGATCCAAGGATGACTTATACGGTAAGAACGAAACAGCTTACCCGTGCTTATAACGGCAAGGAGGCCGTTTCCAATGTAAATCTGAACATCAGGCAGGGGGAAATCTACGGGCTGCTCGGCCCTAACGGAGCGGGAAAAACAACCGTCATGAAAATGCTCACCAATCTGGTCAAACCGACAGCAGGGGAGATTGAAATTTTCGGGAAAAAGCTGACTCCTCATTCATACCACCTGTTAGGGCGAATGGGTACGATCATTGAAAACCCGATTTTTTACGAAAGATTAACAGCCCGTGAGAATTTGGAGCTTCACTGTGAATACATGGGCTATTACAACAAACAGTCGATTGCTGAAGCGCTTGAGCTGGTGAGTCTGAAGGGAGTTGAAGGGAAGCCTGTTAAGGATTTTTCGCTGGGGATGAAGCAGCGCCTTAACATCGCAAGGGCTATTTTGACTAAGCCGGAGTTGCTTATTCTGGACGAACCCATTAATGGCCTCGATCCGGTGGGGATCAAGGAATTTCGGGATTTATTCAAAATGCTGTGCAAGCAGTATGGAATCACGATTCTTATTTCCACTCATATTCTTGCCGAGATTGAACTGATCGCGGATACGATTGCGGTGATGAATGAAGGGAAGCTGCTTCAGGAGGTTTCCATGGAGCATATCGCTCAGCAGACTGCGGAATATATCGAACTCACTACCCCTTCAACCCAGAAAGCCGCTTATGTGCTGGAGAACTATTTGAACCTCACGAATATCCGGATAACCGGAGAGGCCGAGCTTCGTATTTATGATTGCCCCATTCCTCAAAGTGAACTAATGAAGGGCTTGGTGCTGCATGAGGTAGAGCTTGAGGCTGTCCATCAGAAAAAAGGGTCGCTGGAGGATTATTTCCTTTCGATCCTGAATGGAGGTGGCACTATTGCTTAAGCTTATGAAACTGGAAATGCGTAAATTTCGCATAAGCTCGTATATTTACGCTGCTTTGCTTGCGACTGCCGTTATTTTTATCCTGATGTGCACCTTCAGCTTGAATGCGGAAATGAGAGAAGTTTTCCCCATAATGAACTATGAAAATTTGTTCACTATTCTAGATGTGCTCGTCCGGGGGACCTATATCGTATTCGCTGCCGTACTTCTCGCCAGGATTGTAATAGAAGAGTATCGGAGCAAATCTATTAACGTTCTGTTTATGTACCCTATTAACCGGAAAAAGCTTATTGCCGCCAAGCTGCTGGTTATCATCGTGTTTGTATTTTTGGCCTATATTCTGACAAATCTGGCGGTGGGCATAAGCATCTATATATTGAACCAGTTCATCTCAATCATCCCGGAGCCGCTGACCTTATCGATGGTGTTCAAAACGTTGACAAAGATCGTCATGAGTGCGTTGGCGACCAGCTTTTTAAGCCTGATCCCCTTGTATGTTGGCATGCGCAAGCATTCGGTGTCAGCAACCATTGTTTCGTCGTTCCTGGTCGCTGCGATTGTCTGCCAGACCGTTGAGGGCTTCAACCTCTTTTCTATTGTCGCCGTCCCGGTGAGTATGGCGCTGCTCGGTGCGGCTGTCGCTTACTTTTCCATTCGTAATGTTGAACGTGACGACGTACTTTAATCTCGTGGGGAGGAAATGAGATGCTGAATACCATACTGAAATGGCTGCTGATTTTATGTACCGCTTCTCTCCTGGTGAACGGACTGCTTTTTGCAGGCACAGGCAACCGCACGCTGCTCGTTAACATTGCAGGTAATGCCGGCCTGGGAGTCGTATTGGCTTTGTACCTGGGAATCATCAGAAAAAAGCAGTAGGCTTGCCTTTCCGGCAAAGAGCATAGAGAGCTGCTGTTACGTTTAGGCAAAAAGATGCAGAAAGACCGCAGGCCCTGTGAGGGATCTGCGGTCTTTTATATAGCATAGAAGTTTACTGTATCTGTGGTTTATTTGCGCTTGGCCATCTGCTGCCAGACCGTTCCCGCCGCCTCTTCTCCAGATTGAATTCGTTCGACCGCCATTCTGGCCTGGAGCCCGACCTCGAATTCAACGTCATCGACGGCTTCAATGAGCGCGTCCAGCGCGTCGTCGGTTCCCACCTCATAGAGGAAGCGCGCTGCCCGCCAACGCACTAGCTTGCTGCTGTCCTTCAGCGCAGCGATCATCGCCGGTGTCACCGATGGATCGCCGATGTCGGACAGCGTATCGCCTGCCGTGCGCCGAACGGCAGGCGAGCGGTCGCGGAGCGCCTCGCACAGCAGCTCCACCGCCTCCGGCGACTTCAGGTCGCCTAGGTACACGACCGCGAGGCGCCGGATCTGAAGCTGCGGATCGCGCAGCGCTTCCGCCAGCAAGGGCAGTGCCTCGGGGCCCGGCTGCTGGAGCGCCTCGAGCCCCGCGTAGCGCACATGCCAGTCCGCGTGCTCCATCATCCCGCGGACCTCCGCAAGCCCGAGCGTGCGGCGCTGCTCGACGAATTCCGCCTCGCTGCGCCCGTGAGCGATGGCTTGCGTCTTAATCGTCTCCAGCCGCTCCGGCGGATAAGCGGCCTCCAATTCCTGCTCGACCTCGCGGGCGATCTCGGCCGGCTCTCCATAGCGGACGCCGTAATCCGTCAGCTTCCGCTCCTTGATGAGCGTGGCGCTTGCCACCTCGGTCACCGCCGAGACGAAGCGCTCGCCGAGACTGATTCGCTCCTCGTGCTGCCCGGACTTGACGCGGATCTGCATCGGGATGCCGCGGAAGAACTGCACCAGCACCTCGGATTCGCCGTAGCCGGCCGCTTCGGCCGCCTCAGGGTCCCAAGCGGAAGAGATACCCTCCTGGCCGAACTGGCGCTCAACCTCAGCAAGAATGGCGGCCCAATCCGCCCCGCCTTTACGGTCAAGAGCGATAAAATCCGCCGTATGAAAGACGCTCTTTACTCCGGGAATGCGAAGCATGTCGGCAATCCATGAAGGAGCCGAACGAATGTTATCAGTCGTGTATGTTCTGCGGATCCCGGCCTCCAGCGTCTTATCCAGATGGAGCTTCATGGAGTTAGGGCTTGGGGTAGGTTCAATAAAGATAATTTTCATATCCGTGCAAAAGCTCCTTTCAAAAAAATACTTCAAATCTATTGTATCTTATGTTCTCGAGAAGCCCAAGTTCCTGTCTTATAAATGAGCAAAGGAATAAAAAGGAATCGAATTGACACACTAACTTGAGAGGTAGTTCAAAAAGTCGGCTTTTGATCACGAAGTGTTTCAGGTGGTTAATTCGACATCGAATCTTGCGTTCACCCTGGAAGTCCGGTACTCATGTAGGGTCTGCCTACACTCCGTTCCTCCTTCTTCGGGTTCTCGCAACCTTCTCGGTGCTAAAAAGCCGACTTATTGAACACGCATTTTAAGAGGTAGTTCAAAAAGTCAGCTTTTGATCACGAAGTGTTGGATAAAGAAAGGAGAGCGCATGTTCAAGAAGCAGGAAAAGACCTTAATCATCATCTGTCTTGTCATCGCTGTCATTATGCTGGTGGCATTTGTCCGAAGTACGCTTCGCTTCATGCAATATTATCCTTGAGGAGTGAAATTCCGATGCTATCGATGGATCCTGTTACCTTAAGCCGGATACTCACCGGGCTCACGTTATTTGTACATATTATCTTTGCCTCCATCGGCGTGGGAATCCCCCTGATGATCGCGTTGGCGGAATGGAGAGGGATCAGAACGAAGGATCCCCACTATACGCTGCTTGCCCGCCGCTGGGCAAGGGGCTTTGTCATCTCCGTTGCGGTCGGCGTTGTAACAGGCACGGCCATTGGCTTGCAGCTGAGCCTGCTCTGGCCTACCTTTATGCGGGTTGCCGGTCATGCGATTGCCTTGCCGCTATTCATGGAGACGTTCGCTTTTTTTATCGAAGCGATTTTTCTCGGGATGTATCTGTATACCTGGGACCGCTTCAAAAAGCCAATGCTTCATTTATTACTGCTCATCCCTGTGGCGATCGGCTCCTCGGCATCGGCATTCTTCATTACGAGTCTGAATGCATTTATGAATTCACCGCAAGGCTTCACTTTAAGGAACGGGGTCTTCACCGACGTGCAGCCGCTGGCAGCCATGTTCAACCCGGCCACCCCGACCAAGGTGTCTCATGTGTTAGCTTCATCCTATACGCTGAGCGCCGGGCTGTTGGCCGGCATTGCCGCTTACAGCATGCTGCGTGGGCGCAAGGAGGTTTATTTCAGAAAGGCGTTAAACCTGACCGTCATGGCCTCCTTTATCTTTGCTGCCAGCACGGCTATTATCGGAGATTTCTCCGGAAAATTTCTGGCGCATTATCAGCCTGAGAAGCTGGCGGCGGCTGAATGGCACTTTGAGACCATGACGCAGGCTCCGTTGATCTTTGGCGGTGTGCGGGATGAGAACGGTAACGTTCACTATGCCCTGAAGATTCCGTACGCTCTCAGTATTTTGGCCGGTAACTCGCCGAATACGAAGGTGATCGGTCTGGAGGAGTTCCCGGAGGATGAGCGCCCGCCATTGCTCATTCACTATATGTTTGATTTAAAGGTGACGATTGGCGTTGTCCTGCTTGCTATTCCGTTTTTATTTTTATTGCGAAGAAGATTTCGCGGGAAAAGTAAAGGCTATCCCCGTTGGCTGCTGCTGGGGGTGGTGGCGCTGGGCCCCTTAGCGATGGCGGCGATTGAGCTTGGCTGGATGTTTGCGGAGATCGGAAGACAGCCGTGGATCGTGCGAGGTTACATGAAAGTATCGGAAGCGGCAACCACCTCTACCAGTGTAGGTTATATGCTGATTTTGTTCGTGCTGCTGTATATTGTGCTGTGTGCTTCCTGCATTGCCGTGCTGGTCAAGCTGTTCAGAGGCAAAGACGTCAATGATGAGATGAAGCAGCTGGGGATCCCGGAAGGAGGACGGTCATGAGCTACGGAATCATAGGTATTACTGTTCTGTGGACGTTTCTGTTCGGCTATCTGATCGTGGCCTCGGTGGATTTCGGCGCGGGATTTTTCAGCTATTACAGCAAGATCACCGGGCACAATAATAAGGTGCATACGATTATTCAGCGTTACTTATCGCCGGTGTGGGAAGTGACGAATGTCTTCCTGATCTTCTTTGTCGTCGGGCTGATCGGCTTCTTTCCCGATTCGGCTTATTATTATGGAACGGCATTGCTGGTGCCGGGCAGTCTCGTCACGGTATTGCTTGCCTTGCGCGGTGCTTATTACGCCTATAACACGTACGGAAGCAGCAAGGAGGATAATATAACCTATATGGCGATTTACGGGGCGACGGGTCTCTTGATTCCGGCGGCTCTGTCTACCATCCTGGCGATATCCGAAGGCGGAATTATCCGGGAAGAGAACGGGAAGGTTGTACTCGATTGGGCCCGGTTCCTCACAAATCCGTATACATGGTCCGTCATTATTTTGGCGCTGGTGTCCGTATTGTACATTTCCGCGATGTTCCTTGCTTTCTACGCTCAAAAGGCGGGGGATGAAGGAGCATTTTCCGTGCTTCGCACATATGCTCTATCTTGGAGCGGACCGACCATTCTGGCCTGTCTGTTCGCATTCTTTCAGATCAACCGGCAGAACCCGGCCCATTTCAGCAACATGCTGGATATGGCCTGGATGTTCCTTGCTTCGCTGATTTGTTTTTTACTGGCGGTTTATTTTATATGGAAGAAGAAAAATCTCGGTTGGTCATTCCTGCTGGTCATCCTGCAGTTCGGGTTTGCCTGGTATGGCTATGGAAGATCGCATCTTCCCTATATCCTGTATGACCAGATCAGTACGGCGGACAGTATTACTAACGATGTGATGGCTGGCGCGCTGATTGCCGCATTTCTCGCCGGCTTGCTCGTGCTGATTCCATCGCTGATTTTAATGATGCGCCTGTTCCTGTTCGATGCTAAATATGTAAGCGGCAGTCCGCTGAAGAAAGGATGAGAAGCCGGTGGAGCACTTTATTATCATGATCGCTCCTGAATTGGTCATTGTAGCGGCGGTAGTGTTCTTGTTCGTATATGCGGCAAAATCGAAACCCCGGGCCGATGAGCTCGAATGAGAGAGGCCGTCCAGTACCACCGGAACCGAGATGTTGGAAAATTCGGTCGAGGTGCCCTACAATGAAAAAAGAGATAGAGCAGGGGCTGGAAGGAGGAATCTTTAAATGCCGAAGACGCGTTATACCAATCTGGACAATGTCAGTACGGATAAGACCTTGAAGCAATTCAGGCAATGGCGGGAGGAACGCCGCCGGAAGAAGAAGGACTATTCATACCTAATTCCCAATTCACCTCCGCAGCTCGACTATCTAAGCTCCAACCGCAGCGAGCTTGCGATTACATGGATCGGGCACTCCACTTTTCTGATCCAATTCGCCGGTCTAAATATCGTTACAGATCCGGTCTGGGCCATGCGAATGGGATTTCAGCGGAGATTGGGGATGCCGGGACTGCCGATCGGCGATGTCCCGGAGGTGGATGTCATTCTCATTTCACATTCGCACTACGACCATATGCATGTATCCTCCATCCGGAGATTATATCGCGAGAACACGCAACTGATCGTCCCGATCGGATTAGCCCGCAAGATGGCTCGCAAGGGCTTCCGGCGTGTCCGCGAGCTGAACTGGTGGGACAGCATGCAAATTGGCGACGCCAGAATTTCCTTTGTCCCGACCCAGCACTGGACGCGGAGAACGCCCTTCGATACGAACACCTCGCATTGGGGCGGGTTCGTGCTGGAGGATGCTTCAGGCTCGATGCGAAGCATCTATTTTGCCGGAGACAGCGGATATTTTCCCGGCTTCAAGCAGATCGGCGAACGCTTCGATATCTCGGTGGCCCTATTGCCGATCGGAGCGTATGAGCCGGAATGGTTCATGACCAGCCAGCACACGACCCCGGAGGAAGCCGTTCAGGCTTTTCTCGATGTGAAGGCGGAGCTGATGGTGCCTATGCATTACGGCACATTCCGGCTTGCCGATGATACCGCAAGGGAGGCGCTGGACCGGCTGGAGGCGGACCGGGCAAAGCGCGGGATTCCCGAGGAAGCGATCAAGGTGCTGCTGCACGGGGAGACATTGCGGCTCTTATAGCAGCCGCTTCTTGAATGTTACAGCAGCACCCGCGATCAGCAGCAGCAAGCAGACACAAGCTACGGCAAGGGCACTGTACATCTCTGATGGCCGGATTGCATTTGTGAGCAATGCCGTATTGTTGAGTGCAAGGATTAATGGATTGTATTTCTGTGCAAGCGGAGCTATATTTACCATCGCCAGCAGGGCTGACAGCGCCTGTAACGATCAAAGCTCCGTAGCTGCTTTTGACAAGTGTTGCCGCGAAAAGGAGCAAGGTCATCAGGAAAGCCCCGAACAACCATAGGCAAAACACGGATAATCCTAAATAAGGCGGATCGTCGTTCGGGAACAAATAAGCTGTATAACCCCATGTAACGATAAACGCTGTCGTATAGCTGACCGTCCACAGCAAGATCATGGCGGTAGCTTGGATAGAATGACGGCATGACGGGAAAGTCCTTTTGTCAGCATATTTATGAGTGTTCCCCGAGTCAACTCTGTGCCCAGTATGCCGCTGAACAGAATGACGATCAGGATAAGACCCATTTGGGAAGTGTTCTTGAAGAACTGTATCCAGGCGTCAAGGGCAGTAGGCTCAGCGATCGTCAGTGTCATTCCTTCCGGTAAAAAAGAGGATAGCAGCTCCGGCATCAACTTTGCGGTGAGCGGGCTGAGCATGCCAACAATGAAAAATACGGCGATCAATAGGAGCAACTTATATGTCCTAATACTCTCAAGCAGCTCTTTTTTCTGAATTCAAGGGCATAGCCGTCTTGGCGATGCTTCTCTTTTAGTTCGGACAATGTGCCGTTCAATGCCAGCTTACCACCATGCAGAATCACAAACTGACTCAAACTCATTAAATATTTAGTGTCATATAGATAGATTTTGGATCTTAATAGTGATATTGTGATAAAATAGTAAAAACACTTCGAACTAGGAGGTGAATTATGTTCCCGAAAAATCTTAATTCGATTGAGGAAGATATATCAAAGAAAAGATTAGAAGAAACGCAAAAGCAGTTACTAGAGAAACCTAGAAAAAGATTTTGGCAACTGAGTAGTACCTTGATAGCAGGAATTATAATCGTTGGTGCATTTATTTTATTTTTATGGATAATGCAAAAGATTAGGTATTAAAAGAAAAAACTTCGAATCCTTCTAAATAAAAGACGAGCCTTTAGAATAACTTCTAAGGCTCGCTTTTGTTTGGTCATTTATTGACCCTTTTATGGTAAATCTATCATTTCATTAAGGACTTAAGAAAATGTATCCAGGTAATGTTGACTCTGCGGAGAAATGAACATAATTAGGGTTTATAACAAATGCAGAAACACCACTTAATCCCGCTTGTGAAATTATAGCGTCCTCAGTTGCATAATAAACGAATGCATTACCAAAATGTGGATGTCCCCAAGCGAGAAACCGATCACCACAATCACATTTATACCATCCACCGCCATTTAATTCTTGAACAATGTTTCCATTTTGGTCACGGACACTGGCAAATCCTTGAGAAACCATTCTGTGGTGACTCCCGTATTTTGTACAATAAATTTCCGCGAAGGGGGTAATGAGATCTTGGTTATTAGCAGTTGATGTAAATGAATTAGTGAAGGAAGGCAGAAAGTTTAAGGTTGTAATTCTAGAGTGATCGTGGTGATGTTCTGCAGTTACTGCAACGTTATCGGCTGAAGCCATCGCAGTAGTTGGTAGTAGGAGAGCAGCGGTCAAAATGAGAGCAGATAGTTGCTTTTTCATCTTAAAAACCTCCTATTATTTGGTTTTAGTGTATCATATCCCCTTATTTATTATTGAATATGAAATATACATAGTCAATGTAAATATTATATTTTTTTACTTTTAATGGTTATAAAGATATATTTATATAATCCTAGGTTTATTCTATAGATATTGATAAAATAGCGTCATTAGGTTAAGACATTGAGAGAATATCACGAAAAAGAGCAGGTTATCTCTCGGATAACCTGCTCTTTTTTTGTGCAGAGTGCCAACTAAGGTGTATGTTCATATATTGTGTTTACAAATTATAATTGAATCATACTCAAAATGACTCTTTAAAAGATAGATACTCACGCAATGCAATTTCAACAACATCGACCATCTTCTTATTCTGCTTAGTAGCAAAAATTTTTGAATCTCTATGCAAGGCCGGATCTAATTCAAAGTTAGCTCTTCGAGTGAGAAGTCCCTCCATTTTTTGTATAACTGTATCTACAGTTTCCTGTATTTTGTGCTTGTAGTTGTTTTCTATTTAGCATCCTTTGTAATGCTTCTCTTTTATTGGACACGGAAGTTTTGGACACCCCGATAAATTGGGCCAGATCATCCTGTGTAATCCCTTTTTCCTTCCTTTTACTGACCAGTACATGCGCAATATTAATCTCTTTCATATGGATCACCGCCTTTATATTCAGTGTATAAGAATCTGTTGTGTAGCATAAGGGATTTGTAGTTGATTTCAGTTGAATAAATCAACTGGCAGGAAACATGGAGGCAGAGGAAGGCCGGTCCCTGCGGTATTCCCTGTCGGTACTCGCTGTTGGTACTCTCTGCGGTACACCTTGTCAGTACTCTCCTGTCAGTCCTTCCTGTCAGTGTTCACAATCGCAATCTACACAACCGCACAAATCGCTGCCGCGCGCTATAAGGAAGTTGTACGAAATTCCGTATAACTATGTATGCGAATATCTGCTAACAAAGCAATTTATACGAAATTTCGTATAAGTCGTAGCCCGGAAGCCTCTAGTTTGCACAATTTGTATGGAAAATCGTATAAAATCTCAATAATCCGCCCTTCTTCCGAGAACTTTATACGATTTTTCGTACAAACCTCCTCAATCAACTGGAGCGAGCACATCCGCCGCAATAATCGCACCACCACAACAACCGCAGCCACCGCAACACCACAACCACCACAACACAACCACAACCACAGCAACCACAACCACGAAAATACTACTGCGGCGAGAACTTCTGAATGTAAGTACACCCTGCTCCCCCACAAAACCCGCAATCCCAGCACTCCGAGCTCCAGGCGAGACTCCAGCACTCCGAGCCCAAGACTCCGGCACATGAGCCCCGAGACTCCAGCACTCCGAGCCCAAGACTCTAGCACTCAAGCCCGAGTACCCCAGCGCTCCAGCCCCCGCCATCTCTGGGGACAAAGACCGCGGCTCGTACAGCCCCCAATATCCGAGAAGGCTCAACTTCCCGGGAAATATGTGTTATAATACGGAGTCAGTAGTGTGATAACTCATAAAGGATGGGATTATTTCAATGATCAGTACGAGTGGTGTGACGCTCCGCTATGGAAAACGGGCACTTTTTGAAGATGTGAATATAAAGTTTACGCCAGGAAATTGCTACGGTTTAATTGGGGCGAACGGGGCGGGGAAGTCAACGTTCCTGAAGATTCTCGCCGGAGAAATTGAGCCGAATCAGGGTGAAGTAAGCATGACGCCGGGCGAACGCATGGCCGTGCTCAAACAGAACCATTACGAATATGACGATTATGCGGTGCTGGAGACGGTCATTATGGGCCATAGCCGCCTGTACTCTATTATGAAAGAGAAGGATGCCTTGTATGCGAAGGCTGATTTCTCGGAAGAAGACGGGATGCGTGCCGGCGAGCTGGAGGGCGAATTTGCCGAGTTGAATGGCTGGGACGCTGAGCCTGATGCGGCTGCACTCCTGATCGGCCTCGGAATTCCGCGTGACCTGCATGATAAGAAAATGTCTGAGCTGAGCGGCAATGAGAAGGTTCGTGTCTTGCTGGCGCAAGCATTGTTCGGCCGCCCGAACAACCTGCTGCTTGACGAGCCTACCAACCATTTGGATTTGGAGTCTATTCAATGGCTGGAGAACTTCCTGATGGATTATGAAGGTACAGTTATTGTGGTATCCCATGACCGTCACTTCCTGAATAAAGTATGTACGCATATCGCCGATATCGACTTCGGCAAGATTCAAATGTATGTGGGCAACTACGACTTCTGGTATGAGTCCAGTCAACTTGCCCTGCAATTGCAGCGGGACGCGAACAAGAAGAAGGAAGAGAAGATCAAGGAGCTGCAGGCGTTCATTCAGCGCTTCTCCGCCAATGCTTCCAAGTCGAAGCAGGCGACCTCCCGGAAGAAACAACTGGATAAGATTACTTTGGAGGATCTCCGCCCTTCCAACCGTAAGTATCCGTTCCTGCACTTCAAGGCTGAGCGTGAAGCAGGTAAGCAATTGCTTACTCTGGACAACGTGAGCAAGACCGTAGAAGGCGAGAAGGTGCTGGATAATCTCAGCTTTGTCGTTAATAAAGGCGATAAAATCGCGTTTGTCGGCCCGAATTCTTTGCCGAAGACGACGTTGTTCCAGGTGCTCATGGGTGAGCTTGAGGCGGATGGCGGTGAATACAGCTGGGGGATTACTACCTCGCAGGCTTATTTCCCGAAGGATAACTCCAGCTACTTTGACGGCGTGGACATGAATCTGGTGGATTGGCTGCGTCAATATTCGAATGATCAGGATGAGACCTTCCTGCGCGGCTTTCTTGGCAGAATGCTATTCTCCGGTGAGGAAGCGCTCAAGAAGGCAAGCGTATTGTCCGGGGGCGAGAAGGTTCGGTGCATGCTCGCAAAAATGATGCTGAACGGCGCCAACGTGCTGCTGTTTGATGAGCCGACCAACCACCTGGATCTGGAATCGATCACGGCATTGAGTAACGGCTTGATCGATTTTGACGGTACGATTCTGTTTACGTCCCATGACCATCAGTTCATTCAGACGATTGCCAACCGGATTATCGAGATTACGCCGAACGGCATTATCGATAAGGTCATGACATACGACGAATATTTAGAGAGTGAAGAAATTCAAGAACTCCGCAAGAGCATGTATCCGGAGGAACAATAATAAATACACTACTTGAAATAAATGACCTTGGTTCGGTGTCACCCGAGCCAAGGTCATTCTATATACTAGGATTAGCGGATATTGATTGCAACTTAATTCAATTATAAATAACAAAAGCTGCTCCGCCGATCATTAGGCAGAAGCAGCTTCTTCATCTTTCCGGATTATGATCCTCCGGTCCGACGACGCTGATTGTTTGGTTTTTTGTTGTTCTGGGTTCTCAATGCCTTTGTCTGCAGGCTGCCGTTCATTCCCGGCTTGGAAGCATTCTTTTGCTGCTCTTTCTTTTGTTGCAGCTTTTGCCGCATGGCCTCGGCCAGGTCAATTTTACGCGGTTCGTTAGTGTTTTCAGACACAAAAATCATCTCCTCGTTGTTGAAAAGGGGCTTGCCCTTATCATATACGTTTTTAAAAGGGGTTACAACGGGAATAATGATTTGAGTTGAGTTTTTCCGTGGGATAGGGATCTAGCAACTGTCGCGATAGGCTTTGGAGGTGCGGGATGGATGGACATTTACGATGATATACGAAAAGGAGAGCGCGGCGCCTGGGTCAGTATCACGGCTTACCTGCTGCTATCCGCTTTTAAGCTGTTCAGCGGCTATTGGTTTGCATCAAGCGCGCTGCTTGCGGACGGGTTTAATAATTTGACGGATATCGTTGCCTCGGTAGCTGTACTTGTTGGCTTGAGAATATCCCAGAAGCCGCCCGATTCTAATCATGCCTACGGGCATCTCCGGGCTGAGACGATTGCCGCGCTGGTGGCTTCATTCATTATGGCCATGGTCGGCATCCAGGTAATCATTACTGCAGTGGAATCTTTATTTGCAGGCCAGAAGGGGACACCGGATGTTATATCTGCAGGAGTGGCCTTGGTCTGTGCGGCCGCTATGGGCGGTGTCTATTGGTATAACCGTAACTTAGCCAGGAGGATCAATAATCAGGCACTGATGGCAGCGGCCAAGGATAATTTGTCCGATGCGCTGGTCAGTGTCGGAGCTGCTGTCGGTATCATTGGTGCCCAATTCGGGCTGCCATGGCTTGATGGGGCGGCGGCTATTGCGGTCGGCATATTGATTTGCAAGACAGCCTGGGACATCTTCAGGGATGCCACGCATAACCTTACGGATGGGTTCGATGAGGGAGAGCTAAGCGACCTGAAAAGAATGATTGCCCGGACCGAAGGCGTGGAGAGCATTCGCGATCTGAAGGCGCGGGTTCATGGCAATCATGTACTGGTAGATGTTGTCATCGAGGTGGCTCCTGAACTGACAGTCATTCAAGGCCATGCGATTAGCGACCGGGTAGAAGAGCAGATGAGGAAAGTGAAGAATGTAATGCATGTGCATGTTCATGTCGAGCCAAGCTCAAATGGAATTTAATAGAATGAAGCCAAGAGGCCAACCCTTCCGGAAGATATCTTCCAGGGGTCGGCCTCTTGTGTTATCAATAAATTTCTAATATTTGAAAACCTGAATCTGCTGCTTCAGGGCGGTCATCATTTCATCGAGGGTTTTGAACGATTGTACGAAGCTATCCATAATTTCGTTCTGGCGCTCGGAGGCTTCAGATACGGCATGTGCATTTCCAGCAGACTCCTTCGCCGTACTAAACATATCTTCCACGGAAGCCGTAATTTCCTCGGAGCCGGCCGATAGCTGTTGTGTGGTGGCGGACACATCCTGCATTTGATTGGATACCTCGCGAATGGAGAGGCGGATATGCTGGAACCGTTCGCCTACCTGACGGATATGCTCGATTCCGCTGGCAATTTCTTCATTGTTGCGATCTGTCGCGTCTACGATGATAGAGGAGAAATTCTGAATTTCTTTAACGATCTCGGAAATACTCTCGATTGAATTGTTGGTTTGCTCGGCCAGCTTTTTCACTTCGCTGGCGACAATGGCAAACCCTCGTCCTTGCTCTCCGGCACGGGCCGCTTCAATGGAAGCATTCAGGGCCAGTAAGGAGGTCTGTCTTGAAATTTCAGAAATGACATCGACGATTTGACCGATTTGCTCGGAGTGCTCCTCCATTGTTTTGATTTTTGAAGCTGTCTCCATAGAGGATTGACCGATCTTATTCATCTGTGTGATTGCAGTCTGAAGTTCAGTGAAGCCACTTTCAACCTCGCTTGTTACATGCTCAGACTGTCCGGATACGCCGGATGCGGTTTCCGAAATGCGCTGAACACCCACGGACATTTCCTCCATAGCTCTGGAGGATTGCTCGGCACTTTGCAATTGAGTATTTGCGCTTGCCGCAACATCCTGGATGGAAGTTGCGATCTCGCTGGCAGCCTGTGCAGAGTGATTAGCCGATTGAAACAGCTCGGAGGAAGAAGCAGAGACCCGCCCGATCGTAGTGTTGATCTGCTGCACGATACCGGCCATGTTCGAAATCATCAGATTAATGCCTTCACTCATTTGTCCGATCTCGTCGCGCGACTTGACCTCAACATGCTGCTTCAAATCTCCTTCCGCAACGATGCGGACAATTTGCGAGATGCGCAAGATCGGTCTGACGATCCTGCGTGAGAAGAAGAGGGCAATGAAGGTAACAACAATGATGGAAGCTATGAGAATAATCGTAATAAGCTGATTGGCTTGGGTAAGCTTACCTGTGATTTCTTGTTCAGGTACAGTAATGATAAGCTTCCAATTGGTATTCGGAACAGTCCCAAAGTAACTGAGCAACGCCTTACCTTCCTCCTTGTAGCTCACCATGCCCTGTTCTTGTTCGAGGATGGTCTGGAACGCTTGGGCCTGCTCTGGTGTATCCTCGAATTCCGCAACATTTTTGCCGATTCGGCTCATATCGCTATGAGAGTAATATACACCATCACCAGAGATGAAGTAGGCATAGCCTGTCTCTCCCAGCTTGATCTTATTGCCCATATCCCCAAGGACTTTAGGGGTTACTGAGAAGGCTACCCCGCCCAGAAACTCCCCGTTTGCATCGGTGATCGGTACAATGAGAGGGATGATATGCAGATCAAGAGCCTCCAGATAGGACATATCGGCCACGGAGTAAGTTTTTGTTTCTTTGGCTTTCAAAAAATAATCTGCTGTACTCATATCAGAGCTCATGCCGAGCATATTTTGCAGCAGGCCGTTCTTATCGATCAGGCTGTATCCTTCAGACTGATTGTCGCTCTGATCTAGGATGTTCAGTATAGGGAATATCGTGTCTGAATCCATCGTCCGGAACTCTTCGTGCTGGGCAATCAAATCAGATACGGCTCCGACTTTGGTGCCGATCCATTCATCCACCCGTTCAAGATTGAATTCCAGTGCCTGGTTGGCGATTTGCTCATTGTCCTGCTGAAGAAGATTGCCGAAGTAAGTTGTAAAGAAATAGATTGAAGCCAGTAGTGGGAGAATCGAGATCGCCAGAAGAAGTGCCGTCCATTTTACATAAATCGAATTGAGTAAACTCTTTTTTCCTTTCATTCCTAACCCTCCAGAAACTAGTCATTATATGTAAGCTAATTCTTTTATCGGTTGAAAAATAATGATATTTACACAGTTATGTGAAAGTTTGTGGAACTTTCTCTTACTTTCACAAAATAGGTACATAGAACCAATTTTAAGGAATATTTTACTAGTCACAATATGATAAATGACCGATTTAGACACAATTCGACATGGACTATAATGGGAAGAGCGCCAAAGAAAGGAGGGAGGGCAAGGATCCACCTTTGACATCAAGAAGAACAACTGGAGGTATACCAAATGAAGAAGAGCATGTCGATACTGGTCATGGGAGCATTGATATTTACGTCATTACCTACGTGGCAGGGACAAGCCTATGCAGCAGAGGCTGCCGTCCAGAATGTACAGCAGGGCCAAATTATTAGCGGTGTAAATCTGCGCTCAAAGCCTTCACTATCCGGCTCAATCATCGGTTTTGTCGGCAAGGGATCTGTAGTGACGATTCTGGAGCAGAGCAACGATTATTTCTATAAAGTAAGAACCTCGGAAGGTACGACCGGATATCTCAGTGCGGCCGACAAGTACATAAGTGTGCAGAAGGCCGGGAGCAGCACAGCTGCAGGGGTTGTCATCTATGGAGTCAATTTGCGGGATAAGCCTTCAACTAGCGGGAAGGTTATCAAGATGCTTTCCAAGGGTACCAAGGTAACCATCGTGGATCAGAGCAACAGCTATTTTTATAAAGTAGAGACGGAGAATGGGCTGAAGGGATACGTCAGCACATCTTCCAAGTATCTGAAGATCAACGGCAAGGTGACATCGCCGACACCTTCTCCATCGCCAGGGACATTGGATAGTGCAAAGATTGAGCAAGTGATCCGGACGGGGCAGAAGTATCTCGGAACACCGTATGAATATGGATCGGATCGAAACACGACGGACACCTTCGACTGCTCTGACTTCGTAAGACAGGCCTACCGGGAGTCGATCGGCATTGTCCTGCCGGCGGATTCAAGAAAGCAAGGGGCATGGATTCGGGATAATGGGACCGCGGTGTATAGCATGGATAGTTTAAAGCGTGGTGACTTGGTATTCTTCATGAGCTACAAAGGCTCATCCGCTTCCAGCTATGCCGGGGTGAACCCGAATACCGAACGGATTACGCATGTGGGAATCTATCTCGGAAACGGTGAGATACTGCATACCTATTCCAATTCCTCAGGAGGAGTGCGGAAGGACAAGCTGACGGGTTCCTGGAAGCATCGTTTCCTGTATGGAGGAAGTGTGCTCAAGTAAGAACAACTCATTCCACAACAAAAATCGCTCTGCGGCAGGGATATCCTGATTCGTAGAGCGATCTTGTTTGAGTGCGGAAGTTCTGGTATTCTCTTATAAATTAGAAGTAGGATGGAATATAGCCGGGAACATTGATCCAGGCTTTACCGAGCCAAGTATAGATTTCAACCCAGTCTCCAAGAACTTCGCCAGTCGGATGAACGTCCTGCGGTGCAAGCGCGCTAATTGCCGACCCGCTGGGTGCATTGTAGAAATAAGTAATCTCTAGAAGGGTAATCGGATTTGGAGCAAAGAAGACATCCCCTGCTTCAATGATGGGTTCTTCCAGAACTGGAACTACTGGCTCCTCTAATGTAGCAGCGGAAGCGGATGTTCCGAGTGCAGCGGCCAGAATAAGGGATGCGGAAATGGCGGTAAACTTTTTCATAAAGCTTCTCCTCCTCTGAATCGGTTAGTAGTTACTAGTCTATTTATGTAATACACAGACAAGCAGCCAAAGAATCATTAAATTAAAAATATTTAGATAAGGGAGGACTACGATTGTCGAAAAGCAGGCTGTTCATCGGACTTTTTCTTCTTCTGCTGGTTGTGCTCATCACAAGCGTAATACTCTATATCCGGCCGACGGAGCAGCATACCTTGTCGTATACGAATATATCCTGGGAGGATAAGCTTCAAGGGATGGCAGAGACGAGACGTGCGGAGATCATTCTTACGGAACAGGAAGTGAATCAGCTGGCCAAGAAGGAGCTGGTTGAATATCTGGCGGCACATACACTCCCAGTGGAAGTGACCGGAGCGGATTTTCGGCTCTACGGGAATCAGATCACTTCCGAGCTGAATGTGACCCGGGGATTTCTTGATGCGGCAGTCTCAGCCAGCTTTAGATTGAACTACAGTTCGGGACAGCTTGAACTTTATCCGGAATCGTTGGCTGTAAAAGGCATCTCCTTGCCTCCTGAGACTTTAGGACTTGAACCGGTAGCGATTGATCTTCAGGAATATCTTCCTGATGTGGTCAAAGTACAAGAAATCGATTTTCTCGGCAAATCGATCAAGCTCAAGTTCTCGCTGGATTGGCTTGAGGTGGCCCGTTATCTTAAATTAATATGATTTACAATAGAAAGGCCTTGGTGCCGCATAAACGATATGCGTGTGCCAAGGCCTTTTTTTGAATTAAGAAGCGGGTGAAACAAATGTTACATCGATCGACGGCGCCCGGTAATCAAGGATATGACAAACAGAACGATAAAGACAAAGAATAGAACCTTAGCCACGGAAGCGGCAGCCGCTACAATATTGAAGAATCCGAAAATGCCAGCGATGAGTGCGATTACCAGAAAAATCAAAGCCCATCTCAACATGAGATCCATCTCCTTTTCATAATAAAATAAGGTATAGTGTGTATATAGGGGCGGCTGAATTATACATAGCCCCTCGAGCTTGTAGCTACCATTAACCCCTGCAAATTGGCTTGAAACAGACTGGAAAACCTTGGTATAACAAGGGGTGTGGGTTTGTTTCGGGCTTGCTGGGTCAGGGTAACTATCCATTAACGAAGGCAGAAACCGGACAGAAAGAGGGGAACTTGAATGATTTGGGAAATTAGTGTCGCAGTGATCGCGGTGGCTTTTGCCGTACTGGTGGTGTTCCTGGTCAAGACCTTAAAAGCGGCCGAAAATTCATTGGACAAAACAACACAGACCTTGCAAGAAGTTCAAAAGACTATCGATGAATTGAGTTATGAAGTGAAGAGCGTGGTCAGACAGGCCAATCAGATTATAGGCGATCTTCAACATAAGATGGAGCAAATCGATCCTGTACTGGAATCCGTGAAGAACG
>NZ_HG005143.1:15910-36240 GCF_000455265.1 Paenibacillus antibioticophila | reverse complement strand
GTGGGTTTGTTTCGGGCTTGCTGGGTCAGGGTAACTATCCATTAACGAAGGCAGAAACCGGACAGAAAGAGGGGAACTTGAATGATTTGGGAAATTAGTGTCGCAGTGATCGCGGTGGCTTTTGCCGTACTGGTGGTGTTCCTGGTCAAAACCTTAAAAGCGGCCGAAAATTCATTGGACAAAACAACACAGACCTTGCAAGAAGTTCAAAAGACTATCGATGAATTGAGTTATGAAGTGAAGAGCGTGGTCAGACAGGCCAATCAGATTACAGGCGATCTTCAACATAAGATGGAGCAAATCGATCCTGTACTGGAATCCGTGAAGAACGTCGGCGAAATTCTGAATGAGGTTACTTTAGCAACGAAGCAGGTATCCACGGCACTGATCGATAAAATTAAAAGTCCTTCCAAAAGCAAGTCATCCAAAGTCAGCAGCAATACGGTACCTGTAGTAACGGGCAGCGAGATTCCGCCTGAAGCAACAGCCTATGCCGCCCCCGCTTCATCCGCTGCCGCTGTTCCTGGCTGGATGAAATGGGTAGACATAGCAGCCGGCGTCTGGCAAAAGTACCGCGCATAGCGGTTGCAGCAGTAAGCTGAGGATGTCCTCGTTCGTCCAACCAACTTGCTGAAAGGGTGAGAAGAATGATACAGATTACTTTGCTTCTATGGAGTCTTCTCTCCCCCTGGGCCGGGGGGACGCCGGATATGCATGTGCCGGACGCCTCGCCTAATATGCAACTGGAGACCTTCTCGACCTTCGACGGGATCTCTTTGGCGGATGGCCTCGAGGATGTCACTACAAAATTAGGCGAGGCCGATTCGACGGTTAGAGATCCCTATACCGGATTTACGGAGTATCGGTATGGAAACCTCGTAGTCGGAATGTATGAGGAAAGCATCTATTATATAAGTAGAGATAAACGGCCGGACGAGATCGTCCTGAACGGGATTGTCATTCCGTTAAAGGAATTCTGGCTTCGCTATTATTTGGGCGAGCCGGATTTCATAGCTGAGGATGGGGATGTCTATATCCGGGGATATTCGGCGCTTAAGCTCTTTCGTGATGACTCGGGGTCGATCATCGCAGCGGACCTGTTCGACGATACTGTTTCATGAGGGAGAGGGATGGGTAATGATTCAAGGATATCCTCTCTTGAAGAGGTTGAACTCGAACTTAACTACAAAGGAGCGAGAAACGATGAGCATAATCGATAACAAAGCATATGCCAAAGTTGTGCAAAATGGTGTGCAGGCTGTAGAGACGGTTCACGAGCTTCACGCTGCCGGGTATCGCAAGGAAGATATTCATGTTTTGGCCCATAATCAGGATAGGACGGACCGGATTACCGAGGCGGCTGATGCAGGCGACATCGGGATCAAGGAAGAGGGCGTGTTCACTTCCATTGCCAACTTATTCCGTTCGCGTGGAGATGAGCTTCGTGCGACAATAGAAGCACTGGGCTTTACAGAGGCGGAAGCCGCTTTTTATGAGAAGGAACTGGATCTCGGCAAAGTATTGGTTATTGCAAGAAGATCCTGATCAGGCATACAGCATGCCGATAACCTAGCAGATTAAAGCATAGATAAGGAATGGGACGAGTCCCCATTCCTTATCTACGTTTTAATCTATACCCTATAAATTCACCCAGAAATAAAGGGAAATGGATGCTGGCGCTGAAAATGGAATGAAGCTTATCTTAATTCAAGTGATTTTGAGGAGAAGAATATGAAAATTTTGATCGTTGATGACAATCCTACCAACATTATTATTATTCGCGAGATATTGAAGAAAGAGGGCTATCGAAATACGGAGTCCATGAATTCGGCCGGAGAAATGCTGGAACGGCTGGGCTACTACGATGATGCTCCCCTTTCAAGTCCAGCCTCAAAATCAGATGTGGATCTGATTTTATTGGATATGATGATGCCGGAGATGGATGGAATCTCAGCCTGCCGTCTGCTGCAGCAAAGAGAAAGAATGAAGGATATTCCCGTCATCATGGTTACAGCGGTTGGTGATTCCAAGAAGCTTGCCGAAGCGCTGGATGCCGGAGCGGTCGATTATGTCACGAAACCGATCAACAAAGTGGAACTCATGGCCAGAATCCGTTCGGCTTTACGTCTGAAACAGGAGAAGGATTGGCATAAAGAGCGTGATCAAAGAATTCAGGAGGAGCTAAAGCTCGCTGCCTTGATACAAAACGCAGTGCTGAGCTTGCCGATTTCCGATCCGCTCTTCAAAATTGATGCACTCTATAAGCCGTCCTTTGAATTGGCGGGTGACCTCTACTCGTGGTATTCCCTTGGAGAGGGCAGATATGGTGTGATTTTGCTGGATATGATGGGACATGGGATTTCGTCGTCGTTGTTCTGCATGTTTATTGCTTCTGTTCTGAAGGATACGGTAAGCACCTATGTGGAACCGGAGAAGGTCATTCAAGAGCTGAACCGGCGATTTAATATGCTCTATATTGACAATCAACTTGTACAGTATTATTTCACCGCCATCTATCTGGTTATTGATACCCGCTACAAAAAAATAGATTATGTAAATGCTGGACATCCCCCGGGCTTGTTCTACAAGGAGAATGGGGAAGTAGTGAAGCTGGGGACGGTATGCCCGCCTGTCGGCCTGTTCGACAAAATAGAAGCCCCTACACAGACGATAACCTATGAAGGTAAGGGTCATCTGGTTCTCTACACGGACGGATTAACCGAAAGTGTCGAAGGCACCCAGGAAGAACAATTGGATTGGCTGGAGCGGCAGCTTGCAGGAGATCATGCGTTTCCCAAGGAAAATATGAGGGAGCTAATGTTTGCAGAGGAACAGCCTCAAGACCGTGAGGATGACAAGTGTATGGTGTGGATTACATTAGAGGGAGGAAACGAGCAAGGATGAAGATAAGGAATAAGCTTGTAATCGGCTTCAGTTCACTGATGGCCATTCTGCTCGTGCTGACGTTTATCAGCTACGACAGATTGAAGTATATGAACGAGGAACTGGATGTAATCTATTCAAACCACTATACCATTATTAAAGAAGCAACCAGTATGCGGGGGGAATTCAATGATGTGGCTCGTATTCTGACCAACCTTCTGCAGGAGCCCGAGGACTCCTTGATTGAATCCCAGCTTCCAAAGCTGGAAAGCAAGATGGAAGAGGCCTTCCGGTATTACGATTCGATCAGGGATAAGATGAGCGAGGTCGATGAGCAGCGGATAATTGGAGAAGTCGACAGGCAGATCGATCTTTTTAATGATTACAAGAATCAGGTTGTGTCATTGCTCAACAATAAGCAGTTTGAACAGGCGATCAATCTCAGATTAGGCGCCGGTCAGGACATCCAGGATAATTTGCTTGATAAGCTGAATGATATGAGGGATTTTTACGATGTAAAAATTGATGAAGCCCTCGCCTCTGCCAATGCGGCTTATGAAAGATCCATTCAATTGACAACAGCTACTATGGCAGTTGGCCTGCTGCTGGGACTTGCCATTATTCTGTGGGTCTTGCCAAGCATCGCCCGAGGACTCGGCAGTGTAAACGCCATGATGCAGTATTTTGGCAGGGGTGAGCTTAATGCAATTCAACGGGTACCTGTGGGGACCAAGGATGAAATCGGAGAGGTAGCTGTGATCTTTCAGGAGATGTCTCGGGATCTGGAGGAAAAGCAGGCCGCGGAGCAGAAATATCTGGAGATTCAGCAGAATCAGGCCTGGGTGAATTCGAATTTGGCTCGGGTAACGGAACTGCTCCATGGCGTCAATTCACTGCAGCAGATTTCTCAGATGTTTGTCAGTGAGTTTACTCCCGTTTTAGGGGCGCTATATGGGGCCATCTATCTCAAGCAGGAGCAGATGGATCCAGACAAACTTATGCTGATGGCTGCTTATGGGGGCCAAGGTGAGCTTGATGCGCCGCCGACCTTCCATATTGGCGAGGGCCTTGTAGGCCAGGTTGCGCTGGATAAAAAGCCGATTTCGCTAAATGAGGCGCCGGAACAGTATATTTCGGTTCGTTCTGCACTTGGCGAGGCTCCTCCGAACCACATTCGAATTTACCCGGCGGTTTTTGAGGATGAAGTGCTGGCCGTATTGGAATTTGCAAGCTTTGAGGGATTCTCTGCGGCGCAGGAGGAATTGCTGGCAGGACTGGCGGACAACCTGGGCATCATTCTGAATAATATTAACCGCCGGCTGCGGGTGGAGGAACTGCTCAGAGAATCGCAGGCGCTGACCGAAGAATTGCAGGTTCAGTCGGAGGAGCTTCAGTCCCAGCAGGAGGAGCTGCGCCGATCGAATGAAAGCATGGAGAAGCAGACTGTGGCGCTCAAACGCTCGGAGGAACTGCTTCAGCGTCAACAGGAGGAACTGGAGCATTTTAATACGGAATTAATTGCCAAGACAAGAGCGCTTGAGGAACAAGTTCAAGAAGTGGAAGAGAAGAACAGGGAAATCGAGCAGACCAAGAGTGAATTGGAACGGCACGCCGCTCAACTGGCAGTTACGAGTAAATATAAGTCGGAATTTTTAGCGAATATGTCCCATGAGCTACGCACTCCGTTGAACAGTCTGCTGATTTTGTCCCAGCTTCTGTATGAGAATAAAGAGGATAATCTATCTGCCAAGCAGATTGAATACGCCCAGACGATCCACATGTCCGGTGCCGATCTGTTGAAGATGATCGATGAAATCCTTGATCTGTCCAAGGTTGATGCCGGCAAGATGGAGATCAGCCGGGAAACCGTGAAGCTGGAAGAAGTGACGCGGTTTGTCAGCCAGAATTTTGAGCCGGTTGCATTGAGCAAAAATATCACGCTGTCTACCGAAGTGGAGAGCAGTGTCCCAAGAGAGATTGTGACGGACGGACACCGTGTGAAGCAAATATTGCGCAACTTGCTGTCGAATGCGTTTAAGTTTACCACGCAGGGGACGGTATCGCTGATTATTCAGTCCGCCAAGAGAGAAGAGCTTCCTTACGGTCTGGACAAGGAGCGGGAGTACTTAAAGCTCTCGATTAAGGATACGGGTATTGGTATTCCTCCGGATAAAATGGATATCATATTCGAAGCGTTCCAGCAGGTGGATGGAACGACGAGCCGCAAATATGGCGGTACAGGTCTGGGACTATCTATTAGCCAGGGCCTTGCCGGTTTGCTGGGAGGAAGAATCGACGTGACCTCTGTAGAGGGGGAAGGAAGCACCTTCAGCCTATACTTGCCTAAAGAGGCCCCGTCTCATCTGTTTCTGGCTGAACAGGAGGCGGCAGTGACGGCCAATTCGACCGTGAGCCCGTTCTATCCTAAGAGCAGCTTTGCCCGTCCTGTCGAGCATCAGCATCAGGTTGTCATTGACAATCCGTTAAACGATGATCGAGAACAGCTTGGAGAAGCGGGCGGGAAATGGATGCTCATTGTTGAAGACGATGTTCAATTTGCTAAAATTCTGCTGGATATGTCCCGTGCCCACGGCTTCAAGACGCTGGTGGCAGTTCAAGGGGATATCGGACTGAACATGGCCAAGGAGTACATTCCGGATGCGATCATTTTGGACATTCAGTTGCCTGTAATTGATGGCTGGTCGATTCTGAATGAACTGAAGGGAAATGCAGAAACCCGGCATATTCCCGTCCATGTGATTTCTGTCGTCGATGAGGCGAAGCATGGGTTGATGATGGGGGCGATTGCGTTCCTGAGAAAGCCATCCGACCGCGAACATTTGGAGCAGGCCTTTACAGACATTGAGTCCTTCACAGAGAAGAGTCTGAAGCATCTGCTAGTTGTTGAGGACGACGATGTCCAGCGTAATTCGATCATCGAACTGATCGGTCATGACGATGTTATCATTACGGCTGTGTCGACCGGCGGCGAGGCGCTTAGGGAATTGCGCGAGAAGCGCTATGACTGTATGGTGCTGGACCTTATGCTGAGCGATATTACCGGATTTGACCTGCTTGATCAAATTCGTGACGATGAGGCTCTGAGGGATCTGCCGATCATCATTTATACAGGCAAGGATCTGGACAAGCAGGAGGAGACTCGGCTTCGGAAATATGCGGAGTCTATCATTATCAAGGACGTTAAATCTCCGGAGCGGCTTCTGGATGAGACGACCTTGTTCCTCCATCGCGTTGAGGCGGATTTGCCGGAGGATAAACGGCGGATACTGCAGAAGCTTCATAATAAAGAAGAGCTGTTCGAAGGCAAGAAGATTCTACTGGTGGATGATGACGTGCGGAATGTCTTCGCGCTCTCCAGTGTTCTGGAAGGGTACCGGATGGATGTGATCTATGCGGAAAACGGTCGTGAGGCCATTGAAATGCTGCAGGAGAACGGGGATATTGATCTTGTCCTGATGGATATGATGATGCCGGAAATGGACGGCTATGAGGCGATGAGGCAAATTCGGCAAATGCCGGAATTCAACAAACTGCCGATCATTGCCTTGACCGCAAAGGCGATGAAGGATGACCGCTTCAAGTGTATCGAGGCGGGTGCTTCCGATTATGTGAAGAAGCCTATTCAGACGGATCAGCTTCTCTCGTTGATGCGTGTGTGGCTGTATTCGTAGTGTAGATAATGGGTAAAGAGTAATATATAAGTTGAACTAAAGGACGAGAATTTCAATATCGGAGATGAATTTATGGCACCTAGTGATTTTTCGGATAATGATACATTCATACCCACGGTTGACAAAGAGGTAGAGCTTCTGGAAATCGAGCTGTTATTGGAAGGGGTTCACCGTCTTTACGGCTATGATTTCCGCAACTATGCCCTTCCTTCTCTGCGCCGTCGGATCTGGCACCAGGTGCATGCTGAGCATGTATTAACAATATCCGGGCTTCAGGAAAAGGTGCTGCATGATCGGGATGCCTTCGAAAGGCTTGTCTACAGCCTTTCGATCCCTGTTACTGAAATGTTCAGAGATCCTCCGCTGTTCAAAGTGTTCCGGGAAAAGGTCGTGCCGATTCTCAGAACCTATCCCTATATCCGCATCTGGCATGCTGGCTGTTCTACGGGCGAGGAAGTATACTCGACGGCCATCATCCTTCATGAAGAAGGACTCTATGAGAAATCCAGAATTTATGCGACGGATATGAATGCCAGATCGCTTCAGCTCGCCAAGGAAGGGATATTCGGCATTCAGAAGATGAAGCAGTACACGAAAAACTATCTGGAGGCCGGAGGCACCCGATCTTTTTCGGATTATTACTCGGCAAGGTATAATTCTGTCATTTTCAATCCGTTTCTTCGCAAGAACATGATTTTTGCAGAGCACAATCTGGCTACAGACCGCTCGTTCAATGAGTTTAATGTCATTTTCTGCCGAAATGTGATGATTTACTTCGATGATGAACTGCGTAATCGGGTGCATTCGCTGTTTCATGAGAGTCTCAGTCATTTTGGCGTTCTGGTATTAGGTGCGAAAGAATCTATTCATTTTACAGACTATTCGGATAGTTATGAGCCGCTGGACCGGGTGGAGAAAATCTATCGGAAAATAAAATGAACTCTACGGGAGGATGCTATGGAAATCCAAGAGTCCATTCATATCTTGCTGGTTGACGACCGTCCCGAGAACCTGATGGCCTTGGAAGCGGTTCTGGAAAGCGAGCATTACGAACTGGTCAAAGCAACCTCGGGCGAGGAAGCCTTGAGACGTCTGCTCAAGGACGACTTTGCCGTTATTGTACTCGATGTTCAGATGCCCGGGCTGGATGGCATCGAGACAGCCAAGCTGATTAAGGCAAGAGACCGCACGAAGGACATACCGATCATTTTTATTTCAGCGAACAGCAAGGAAGCGGAGCATTTATTTGCCGGGTACTCTGCGGGAGCCATTGACTATATGGTCAAGCCGTTCATTCCGCAGATCCTCCGCTCAAAAATTGACGCTTTTGTCGATATGTATTTGACGAACCAGCGTTTGAAGACTCAGAGCGCATTGCTTCAGCAAAAGACGATGGAGCTTGAGCGAATTAACGAGGAGCTCGTCCAGGCCAAGGAAGAGGCTGAAATTGCAGCTAAAGCCAAGACGGAATTTCTGGCGATGATGAGCCATGAGATTCGGACCCCGATGAACGGAGTCATCGGAATGATCGATCTGCTCATGGAGACGGAGCTGAAGGGCGAGCAGATGGAGTATGCCGAGATCATCCGCAACAGTGCGGATACATTGGTCGCCATTATAAATGATATTCTCGACTTTACGAAGATGGAGTCCGGCAAGATGGAGCTTGAGGAGACTCCGTTTGAGCTAAGCTCGGTGATTAAGGAAGTGATCAGCCTCTTTTCGGTGGAAGCGGGGAAAAAGGGATTGGAGCTGGTCCATTTCATCGATGACCAGGTTCCGCCTGTGCTGTTCGGAGATATGGGCCGATTGCGCCAGGTGCTGATAAATCTGATCGCCAACAGTATCAAATTCACGGATCAGGGCGGGATTTATTTGCTTGTTACGATGCAGGAGACTCGAGGGAATAGTCATATCATCGAGTTTACGGTAAAGGACACAGGCATTGGAATTGCTCCCGACAAGATCGAGCGTCTGTTCCAGCCCTTCTCCCAGGTGGACTCTTCGATGACGAGAAAATATGGCGGGACAGGCCTGGGGCTTGCGATCTGCCAGACCCTGGTGCATCTGATGGGCGGGAGCATTCGAGCCGAATTGCTGGAAGAGAAGGGGGCGACCTTTGTCTTCACCATCGAGGTATCCCGTTTTCAGGAAGAGACGAATGATTCTTCAGCAGCTGCGCTGGAGACAGCCGTCGCCAGATCCTCTTCGCCTAAAAGCACGATGCTGGTTGTGGATGATCACCCGGTTAACCAGCGCCTTATGGTCAGTATGCTGCGGAAGCTGGGATATGAGACCGAGGTTGCTGAAGATGGGCTTCAGGCCGTTCAAATGGCTCTGGAGAGTGAGCAGGGCTTTGATATGATCTTCATGGATCTGCAGATGCCGGTTCTGGATGGAATTGGCGCTACGAAGAAGATCAGGTCCTGCGCCAATCAGATGGTGTCGGACAAAAGCCCGTGGATTGTAGCTATGACCGCAGATGTCATGGATGGTACCCGAGAGCGCTGTATGGAGGCAGGGATGAATGACTATATCAGCAAACCGTTAAAGCTAAGCTCTGTCAAGGCTGTGCTGACTCAGTACAGCAATTCTTTTCAGGCAGAGGCAGGAATTGGTTGATTCAACTCCCTGCTTGGCGGGTTATCTATAAAGAAAACATATTTCAGGAGAGAGTGTCTATGAATATGAATAAGAATGAGAAGTTTACCGCTACAACGCAAGTGGAGAATGGAACCTGCACCGTGTATCTGCGCGGTGAACTGGACCTGTCCGTTGCACAGGATTTCCGCCAGGTAATGGAACCTCTCGCTGTAAATGAGAAGCAAGACCTTGTGATGAATCTGAAGGATTTGAAGTACATCGACAGCACAGGCATTGGTATTCTGCTGTCCATTCTCAAAACAAGACATGGAATGGCTGCCGGATTTTTCGTAACAGAAGTACCCGATCAAATCCAGAAATTATTTGATATGACGGGAATCGCCAAGTTCTTTGCCGCTCAGGAGAACACCCAATAGGAAAGGAAAGAGTCACATGATTGATGAGGTACAGAAGATAGTTATCAGTTTGCCGGCACATGCAGAGTACGTCGATATCGTAAGGCTAAACCTGTACGGGGTTGCATCAAAGATGGGTTTTTCTTACGAGGAGATAGAGGATATGAAAGTTGCTGTCTCCGAGGCGTGTAATAATTCCGTTCTCTATGCCTATAAGGATAGAGCTGGGATGATGGAGGTCGTCTTTGAAGTTCAGAATGATGCATTGTCCATTACGGTCAAGGATGAAGGGGAGAGCTTTGAGTCGTGGGGAGAACGCTCGGCGCTGCATGACAAGGATCTTAGCGATGCGCAAATTGGCGGACTTGGCTTTTATCTGATGCAGGCGCTGATGGATGACGTTTCAGTGGTGAATGAAGCTGGTAAAGGCACCAAGGTAGTGATGACAAGACGCCTCGTGAAGAGTGAGGAAAAGGTATGACCGATAAAGTGACTCCCCCCGAGTCCATGAATGAATCAACCCGTCTGATCTGGGAATACCAGCAGACAAAGGACAATGAAATTGCTACCGTCCTGATTCAAAAATATGAGCCTATGGTCAAGATGGCGGCAGGGAAAATCGCCCGCAACCGCCCGGATCTCTATGAGGACTTATACCAAGTGGGGCAAATGGCATTAATTCGTTTGCTTCAGCAGTATGATATCGAGATGGGAATTCCCTTTGAGCCGTATGCCATGAAAAGCATGATCGGGCATATGAAGAATTTTCTGCGGGACAAGTCCTGGTATATCCAGGTTCCAAGAAGAATCAAGGAAAAGGGAGCATTGGTTCAACAAGCCATTGATGAACTAACCGTTAAGCTGGAGCGATCGCCTAACGTGCAGGAAATCGCAGAATTTCTTGATCTATCGGCAGAAGAGACTGTGGAAGTGCTGGCAGGGCGAGAATGCTATCACTATGTATCTTTGGACTCCCCGTTATCTCAAGAGGAGAGTGCCGCAACGCTCGGTGAACTGATCAGTTCCGATGCGGATGATTATGATACGGTAGAAAAGCGAATGGATTTGCAGCAGGCGCTTAGTCAACTAAAGGATCAGGAGCAGCAAGTACTTCTTCTTGCGTTCCAGGAGGGGCAGTCCCAACGTGCTATCGCCCAGAAGCTTGGGGTCTCGCAAATGAGTGTATCCCGTATTCAGAAACGGGCAACCGAGAAGCTGAAGCTGATCATGTCTAATTCTGAATTTACCTGAGGTGAGACTGGAATTGGAGAAGATAGGAGCGCTGCAACAAGTCACTACGGATCACGATTGGATATGGCTGGATCTCCAGGATGACGAGGGAGATTCCTCTGGGATTGAACAATTGCGCCGGGAACATCCGGATGTCCGGACTTGGCTGGATATGATTTCAAAGCAGGAGACCAATTATTTAACGGTTCGCTTCCCGGATGGCAGAGAACCTGTTCTGTTCGGTTCTCTGCTCTATACAAATTCCGAAGAAATGCTGGAAAGAGATTCTTGCCTGTTGCTTCATTTCTATGTCAACAGGGACAAGCTGATTACGATAAACCTGGATGATGAGACAAGACGGCATCTGGAGCAGCAGGGTCATCTGAATATGCTAAAATCCGCTCCGCTTGCTGCAGAAGGACTGCTGGTCATCATTCGAATGCTGATGCATTATTTGCATTCCGGCATGGATCAATTTGAAAAGAAGCTGCGTGAAGTTGAAGAAACGATGCAGAAAAATAATCATAAATATTTAATGAATCAAATTATCTCCGCTCGCTTCGAGCTTCTGTACTGGTCGAATTTGTTCATCCCCTGCAGGGAGATCGCTGCTGCAGTAAAGGAAGCTTACTTGCAGGAGATTGAAGAAAGCCCGATCTACCTGCGGTTCTTGTATCGAGGGAATCGGATGCAAGAGCTGATGGAGCATTACGAGAAAGAGATGGATACCCTTATCTCCATTGATGATGCCGTGACTGCTTTCCGCGGAAATGACATCATGAAGACATTAACCATTGTGACCTCTGTCTTTACGCCTGCCACGGTCATCGGAGCGTTGTGGGGAATGAATTTTAAGCGTCTTCCTTGGGACGACTTGGGGTCTGTCGGGTTTGCGTTGATGTGCGGCATTATTTTGTTGCTTACAGGCGGGATGTACTTCTGGATTCGAGCCAAAGGCTGGACCGGTGATTTGCTAAGAGCAAAAAGGAAAAACGAAAACTTATAAAAACCTGAATCTTGCCTGGGCAGAGATTCAGGTTTTTTCGCATTTACTGTTCCGGATCAACATGAACTCCCTGCTTGTGATCCTCACTGGAGGTATGCATCTCCTCCATATCCTCACCTAATTGCTTCAAATCCTCCATATCATTCACCATGGAGCCGTTCTCAGCGGTTTTGATGCTTTTATGCCCGGGATACTCTCCTTGATCCGCTTCACGAATCTGGCGCTCGGTATAAGCGCCAATCTGTTCCTTGCCCGGCTGTTTTTGCATCAGAGGGGCCTCCTTTCATTAAGAATTGCGTTCCATGGAGCCTAAGGCTGCGACTGGATGTAATCCTGTAAATTTTTGATGTAGTCGCCGACCATCGGCAGATCTACAAATAGGGAGAGCAGCCACCCAAGCAAACCGAGAACAACAAAGGTGCCGATGCTCAATCCCAATCCGCGGGACATCCCTGCCATAAAGTTAGAAATGACACGCTTTTTAGGGTTCGTATAATTTTCGAGAATATCCTTGAATTCCGACTTTTCCAGCATATCCGCAATTTGATCCAGCCGCCCGTTCAGGCGTTTGACCTCATGCCGGAGCTCAAAGGGATGATCTTTTGCATCATAGGGATTCAATTGGGCCATGGGGTACCTCCTGGCGGTAGATTTTCCGGGAAACTGATAAAGCGCCAGCCGGCAGCTGGCGCTTGTAAAGACAGCCCCGTTACAGGGAGCTAGATGATGAACCAAATTCGCGCTTGGTCTCGTCAGCCGTCTTCATGGCTTCATTCTTCAAATCCTTTACCGTATCCTCTGTTTTCTCGGATACCTCTTTCGCTTCCTTCTTCACATCTTCCGTGACATCCGAGGAAGCCTCCTTCAGGCTGGATACGATCGAGCTTGCACCATCACTTACGGTTTTTGCCAGATCCGTCGTCTTGGACACGGCCGTCTTGGCCAAATCCGAGCCTTTATCATAAGCTGCGGTAGCCAGATCCTTTGTCTTATCTGTTGCAACACTAAGCTTTTCGGATAGATCGCTGCGAAGCTCGCGTCCTGGCTTTGGAGCACACAGCAAGGCTGCTGCGGCGCCGAGCAAGGCACCGATAACAAGTCCTTTCGTGAAGGTTGCGCTGCTATGCACCGGGTATTCTTTTTCCGCTTCGTTCATGGAAATCCGCTCCTTTTATATAAAGTTTAATGAATATAGCGCCTTGATATTTACAGGCTGTTACTTGGTATATAAACGTGAGGGAATGGGGTGAAACAAAGGGATGTGGCGATTGGAGGGACGCTGTACTATACTGTAGTGGCGGATAGTTATTGGAGTACATCAATGCAAAGAGGGGATTACGTTGATAAGGGAAGCATTGCTTGTGAAGGAATATCGCGGCGGCATGCTGGAGTGTATCCATAATGGACATATATGTATTGTTGACGAGTACGGAGCCATAAAAAAACAGGCAGGAGATCCGCGTTTTCGGGTGTTTACTCGCTCGGCAGCCAAGCCGATTCAGGCGATACCGGGGGTTCGCGCCGGGTTGATCCCGCATTATGGGTTAAATGAAGCTGAGGTTGCTATTATGACGGCTTCCCATCGCGCCCAGCAGCCCCATGTGGAGACCCTGGAGAGCCTGCTTCGGAAGACCGGCCTGCAGGAGCAGAGATTAGTGTGTGCTTCTGCCCTGCCGCTGGACAGAGAGGCGCGATCTCAGTTACTGCGTGAAGGCGGAGGTTCAAGAAAGCTGTATCATAACTGCTCCGGTAAGCATCTTGGAATTCAGGCCTATTGCAAGATGGCCGGCATGACGCAGGATCACTATAACGACCCGGCACATCCGGTTCAAAGGGAAATATTGGCGGTGCTTGCGGATTTGGCTGATTATCCTGCGGAGGACATCCGGCTTGCCACGGACGGCTGCGGCTTACCCGTATTCAATTTGCCGCTCTCCTCGCTGGCAACCGCATATATGAAGCTTGCCTGCCCGGACCGAATTGAAGATCCGCAGACGGCTGAGGCAGCCCGGTCGATCGCAGCGGCGATGAACAAGCATCCTGAGATGGTAGGCGGTAGCGGCCGTATTGATACGCTGCTGCTGGAGGACGACAACATCGTGGCCAAGGGCGGATTCAAAGGGGTCTATGCCTTCAGCTTGCGCAAAGAACGTCTTGGAATTGCCTTTAAAATCATGGACGGTTCGGAGGAGGAATGGGGCCTGATCGTGCAGGAAATCCTGCGGCAGCTAGGGTATCAAAATACCGATACTCTTCAGCGCCTGAAAGAATCGTTTGGCGGGATCATTCATAATGATGAAGGATGGGAAGTCGGGAGCTCGGAAGCGGCATTCGTGTTGGAATAGATAGTTAGTCCGGTCTTGTGTTCCTTGATTAACCGAACGGCGATAGGGGTAAAAACATATAAATCCCAGTCAGAGGTTAAAAGAGAGGTAGGAGGATCAGGATGATAAAAGTTGTAACTTCCGCAGAGCGCCATACGGCCAAAGAAGGCCCTGTCCATAGTGAATACAGCTTTTCCTTCGCCGACTATGACGACCCGGGAAATGCCCATTTTGGCTGTCTGCTGGTTCTGAACGATCATAGGATGGCTCCCGGACATAGCCTGGAGTCTCACTCTCATCAGGATCTGGAAATCGTAACCTGTGTGCTTTCCGGACAACTGCTGCATAAGCTGGAGTCCGCAGGCAGCGAGGAATTGCTGGAAGAAGGAAGCTTTCAGGTGCTGAGTGCAGGGACGGGCGTGACCCACTCTGAGCATGCTCCGGTTGGCGATAAGCCTGTGCGATATCTGCAGATGTGGTTCTTGCCGGAGGATCGGGGCCTGGAACCGAAATTAAGCCATAGATGCTTTCCGAAGGAGCAGCGGGTTGGCAGAATGGAGCCTGTCATCAGCAGCGATGCTGGTACAGGAGAGAAGCTGCAAATCCGTCAGGACGTCATGATCTATGCTCCGGTTCTAACGGACCGGACGCCGGTTCATCTGTCACCGGACGGACGCCGGATACACCTGTTTTTGATAGCGGGGCACGCAGACTTCAGTTGCGGCAAACAGACATTTTCTCTGCATCCTGGAGATGCGGCCCGCATTCAAAGTAAGGAAACAATCAGTATCAGCAAAACAGGTGAAGACCCGGCTGAACTATTGATTATCGAGATGCCCTGACCGGGATTTCGACCTCTTAAGCTTTGCTGTTATTTCGAAGATGACCAAGTTCCTGGGCCAGCGCCTCCACCTCGGAGATGCTGAGCCTTTCTTTGTTCATAACGAGCTCGTAAATATCCATAATGTCATCATATTGGCCAACGTGGAAGGCGGAAGCGTTCATTGCGGCACCGGTTGCCATTTTCAGCTTGGTCTTGATGGCTTCAATCATATACTCCACATTTTCTTGGCTTCTCTGGCTTAGATCCATTCCTCACTTCTTCCCTTCATCGTGTTATCCCGGCTATTGTACCATGTTATGGACTGAATCGCACAACCGAATGCTTTGCGGTCCCTGAACTCTTGCGATACAATCATACTATCTTGGATATTGGAAAAGGCTTGAGGAGAAGGGGGAGAATATGCTGCTCGAAGATAACCGCAAACTGTCCGCATCCGGCTCGGATTACAAGAGAATGTCCGGAGACGAACTGGCGGACTTCTTTCGAGGAATAAGACGGCGCCATCACGGGGAGCATATCGTGTTTCTGTGTGTGGGAACCGACCGCTCCTCCGGCGATGCGCTGGGTCCGCTGGTAGGCTCTCGGCTTATGGAGCTTGGCTTCAAATATGTAATAGGGACCATGCCAAAACCATGCGATGCGGCCAATCTGGAGCGTCTTATTCTCGACATTCCGCCGGATAGTATTATTATTGCTATCGACGCTTGCCTCGGAGCCTCAGCCTCGGTAGGCTCCTTCCTTGTGTCGGAGCAGCCGCTGCACCCTGCGAGATCCGTGGGGATAAAGCTCCCGGCGGTAGGCAACTATAGTGTGGCTGCCGTAGTCAATGTCAATAGTCCTAAGCCTTACTGGACGTTGCAGATGACATCTCTTCATTTGGTAATGCAAATGGCGGAGCAGATTGCGCTCGCAGCCGCCGAAGGGTTTCAAAGAGGCTAATCAAGCTTAATGATATGGAAAAGAACCATAAACCCTCGGTGCTGAAAACCTGACTTTTTGAACACTTACTTTTAATCGTGCAAGTTTGATCCGAGATGAATAGTAATTAAACGGAAAGAAGGGCTTGAAATGGAGAAAGTGACAGTTGGCAGCTTGACGATCGCTTATGAAGAGCAAGGAGAAGGAGAGGTTCTCGTCCTGTTGCACGGCTTCTGCGGAAGCTCGGCCTATTGGGAGAATGTCGCTCCGCTGTTGGCGGATTCCTTCCGTGTTATTATGCCGGATCTTCGCGGACATGGGTCTTCGGATGCGCCGCTGGGTGCGTATACTATAGAACAAATGGCGGACGATGTCGCCCTGCTGCTGGAAGCGCTTGGCGTGGAGAAATATGCGGTGCTCGGCCATTCCATGGGCGGATATATCGCTCTTTCTTTAGCGCAACGGTACAACAGCCGCCTCAGCTGCTTTGGCCTTGTCCATTCTACCGCTTATCCGGACAGTGATGAGGCTAAAGAAAAGCGCCTAAAGGCCGTAGCGACCATTAACTCCGAAGGGATTACCTCCTTTATTGACGGGCTGGTTCCCGCTTTGTTCGCTCCGAAGTCGCTGGATAAGCTGTCCGCGGCTGTCGACCGGGTGAAGGAACTCGGTTATAAAACCCCGCCGCAAGGAGCCATTGGAGCGGCGATGGCGATGCGTGAGCGGGAAGACCGCAGAGATGTGCTCTCCTCTGCTCCGATTCCGGTACTTCTTGTCGCCGGGGAGAAAGACGGGGTTATCCCTCCGGAAAGAACGTTCACTACAGATAAAGAGCATGTTGCCAAGGCAGTTATTCATGAGGCTGGACATATGAGTATGTATGAGGAGCCGCAGCGGCTCGCCGATATCATCAAGGAGTTTGTGAGCGGGCTCCAGTAAGCGCCGGATTTGGGAGGATGGACAGCTTATGCTGCGCAAGGATTATCTGGTTCGTATGATTGAAGAAATGACGGAAATGATCGGAAAGATATTTGACCTGAAGCAGCAGCGTAAATGGATCGACGCCCTCTGGCAGATCGATGATCTGTATCGGCGTTTGTTCAGGCTTAACTCGGACCTGATCGGAGGACTGTCTGCCCGAGATCTTGTTGAACTGATGAGATCGGGAGGAGCCGTCGAGTCCGATAAGCTGCAAAGCTTGGCCAAGCTGGTCAAGGAGGAGGGGGATATTCTTCTTTCCTCCGGAGACCCTGATCAGGGAATTCGCAGACAGATCAAAGCCCTGCATCTTTTTCTGGCGGCCAGCCAGTACGGCACCCAACGTGAATTATGGAATCTGGAGGCTTCTGTAGAAGAACTGCGCACCGTGCTGAAGCCTTATGTACTTCCTGCCGATACCGAACGGCTGCTTCTGGACTATCAGGAGGAGCTTCGCAGGTATGACCAGGCGGAGGATACACTCTTTCGGTTGTTAAAGAGCCAGGCTATAACCAGGGAAGAAGGCATCCTTTTTTACCGGCGGCTGTCGCTCCTCTCTCCGGAAGAACTGATCCGCGGAGGGCTGTCGCCCGAAGAGGTGCAAGAGGGAGAACTGGCCTGGATGGCCGCCTGGGAGCATCAAATGTAAGAGAAAGCGAGCGTGATAGGATTGGACAAGCTGATTGAACTGTTGGAGCATACGGACCGGCAGGAAAATTTGATTACGGCTATATTAAGCCAGCAGCGCAAAGCTGACGAGGAGAGCTACACCAAAGTCGTCATTAAGCCCGTCCTGCTGAAGCAGAAGCTGAATTACCAATTGACTTATCATTATAAAAACAAGGTCACACATGAGAATGTTCCGGCGGGCTCGCTCTGCAGACAGGTCATGCCGTTGTTCGAGCAAACCTTTCGCCAAGCGCAAATCTATACGTCTGAAGCTGATTATCAGATCCTGATCAGCAAAAAATTCAAGGTGTCCATTCTGAAAAAGCAAGCTACTAAAAAGCCCGGGGAGCTTACTCATAACCGGACCAAGAGGTATATCCTGGATGACGGCACACCTGTACCCTTTCTTGTAGAATTGGGAATTATGAACGCGGAAGGTAAAGTGCTAGCCAAGAAATATGATAAGTTCCGACAAATCAATCGCTTTTTAGAAATGGTTCAGGATGTGCTCCCTCATTTACCTGCCGACCGCCCGCTAACCATCATTGATTTCGGCTGCGGCAAGTCCTACCTGACCTTCGCCTTATATCATTATTTGTCGATCGAGCTGAATAGAGCGTTGAATATTGTCGGACTCGACTTGAAAGTGGATGTCATCGAACATTGCGGATTGCTGGCGAAAAAGCTGGATTATCAAAACCTGAAGTTTCTTGTCGGCGACATTGCGGACTATGATGAATTAGAGCGGGTAGATATGGTAGTTACGCTGCATGCCTGTGATACGGCAACCGATGCGGCACTGGAAAAGGCAATCCGCTGGGACGCCTCCGTCATTCTCTCGGTACCATGCTGTCAGCATGAGTTGTTTGAACAGATTCAGCAGCCTGTATTGGATCCGTTGCTGGGGCATGGCATTCTCAAGGAACGCTTCTCGGCGCTGGCAACCGATGCGATTCGGGCCAAGCTGCTTGATCTGATGGGCTACAAGACACAGCTGCTGGAGTTCATTGATATGGAGCATACCCCGAAAAATATATTGATCCGTGCGGTTCGATCGGAAAGCGGAGACCGCGACAGATTATGGCAGGAATACATGGTGTTCCGGGATTTCCTCGGGGCTTCCCCTTATTTGGAACGGGCCTGCCGTGATTTGCTTCCCATGATGTAATCGTAATAGGCCATAGGACTCTAGTTAAGGTAATCGTTACCGGGACGCCGGCTCGTGCCGGTACCTGCAAATATTAGAGTGATCCTACAATCATTAGAGCGATCCCGGTTTGTTCCGGGAGCAGGAAGTCAACACTTATAGTGCGAGTTCAAAAAGTCAACTTATCAGCGCCGAGAAAGTTGCGAGAATCCAGAGAAGGATGAACGCAAGATTCGGCGTCAAGTTATCCTCTTGAAACACTTCGTGATCAAAAGGGGGACTTTTTGAACAACCTCTTAAAGTGTTGGCTTTTTTTTGCGTGTTTTCAGCCAGTTGAGCACGAAGCGTGCGAAACAGAAAACGACCCGGCAGTAACGACCTGATAGAAACCACCCGATTTTGAAACCATCTGAAGAAAACATCCGACATAAAACCTCCTGCTATGCGGTTGAGAGGACGGGACTTAAGCCAACAGGATCAATGCTCCAGTGTATATTCAACCTATGGTGCCGGTTTAGTTGTACAAGAGACACTTAAATTCTGAGCTTTGGCTCCGAAATCAAAAATAACTGTATGGAGTACAGCTGGGTTCGCAAAAACTCAGCCATTCTAAAAAAGAGCAGACTTTTAGCTGCAGGAGGTACACTTAAACCTTTGAACTTTGGAAATGTTGAGGTTTCAGTTGCATTTTTGCAATTATTATGAAGTTTATCCAGCGATCAGTAACAATAGGCGCAAATGAGCTGAAGCAACCAACAGTCGAACCATTCAGCAGAAGTTATGTCCCAAGAGCAAGCCACCCGCCCAATGGTGGTCATGATTGCAGGGTTTCACAATAAAGCAGGAGAAACAGGGAGGGAAATGAAGATGAAGACGGGGGAGCGTGGATGGGCTGTTGCGGGGTTAAGATCCGCACTCGTATTTACTCTGCTTGTCACCTGCGCATTGGGGGGGATGTTCTTTCTTGAGGATAGCGCAACCCTTCTGCTTGTTGCCTTCTCGCTGACGGGCATCGCGTTAGTTCTGGGGCTTGGGCTGATCCGGAAAAGCTCAGGAATATCTCCTCGAACAGTCCTTCAAGCGAACGCGTGGATGCATCCCTCGCTTCAGGCAGCCCTGGCTCCAGCTATTCTGGCCTGTTTGTATATCCTGCATTTGGGTCTCGGGCCTGCTTCTGTCCAAGCGACTATTTTGTCCGCGGTATTCTGGCTGTTTGCGGCGGGTTATGCAGCCGCGCTGCAGGCAGCCTCTTGCGGAGGAACGGCTGTCCGCTTTCTGGAATCTGGCTGGCTGCTGACCACAGGCCTGTTGGCGCTTGCGTCACTGGCCGTCGTCTACGGTTGCCTGCCGTGGCCTGGCGCGATCCTGCGCACAGCGGATCGCGAGGTGGCTGCTGCCGGGGCAAGGCTTGGCGGTCTGCTCCAGTATCCGAACACGTTCGGAGCCGTGATGGGAGCTGCGCTGCTGGAGCGGTTGACCGCCCTTGCGGCCTTGCCCCGGCAGGCCTTCATCCGCGCGGGACGCTGGCAGGGGCAGCAGGCCGGTGCCCTGGCGCCGGTCTTTGCGCTGTGCCTGCTGCTGACGGAGTCGCGCGGCGCCTTTGCGGCGCTTGCGGCGGCCTGGGCCATCGCCGCCCTCCT
>NZ_HG005143.1:0-15885 GCF_000455265.1 Paenibacillus antibioticophila | reverse complement strand
CTGCCGGTGTTGCCGCCCTCGCCGCGGCCGCAGGCCTGCTGGCGCTGGCGGCGGCATGGCCCGGCGCGCTGCTGGTGCTGCCGCAGCGGCTTACGGGCGCCGCGACGCTACTCGCGCGCGGCGATATGTATGCCGATGCCCTGCGGGTCATCGGCGGTGCGCCCTGGCTCGGTCAGGGCGGCGACACCTGGCGCAGCGTCTATCGCAGCGTGCAGAGCAGCCCATATACGGGCAGCGAGGTGCACAGCGGCTATCTCGACCTGCTGATGGATCTCGGGCTCGCGGGCGTACTTGTGCTGCTCGCCTGGATCATCCCGGCCCTGCGCTCCGCCTTCCAGAGCCGCTGCCGGCTGCTGCCCAGCGTTCTGCTCCTCCTGCTTCACAGCCTCATCGACTTTGACCTTAGCTATGGTCTGGTCTGGCTGCTCCTCATCTGGCTGTTCCGCTGGGCCAAGGTCGAGGCGCCACTTACTTCGGCGAAAGAAACCTTGTCACTGCCAGGTTCGTCACCGCCACATTCGTCACTGCGACAGAGATGGCGACGCCAGTTCACGCATTCGTTATTGCATCGGCTTGTCCTCCTGACTCATTTCCGAAGCATCCGCTTCTTTCGTGTTCTGCTGCCTGGCACTGCTGCGCTGGCGTTGCTCTGCGCCGCCGTCTTGTGTTTGGGGCAGGCAGAGAGCCTGCGGCGGGAGCGTCTGGCCCTTGCTGTAGAGGCTCAGTATCCACAGGAGGCCGAAAAGCTGCTCCGGCAGGCAAGCACCTTGGCTCCTGCAAGGCACCGGCTGCACCTTGCTCTTGCTGCGCGCTCCGATTCCGAGGAGGCTGCCGTCTGGCTGCAGCGCGGACTTAGCTATGAGCGAGCGCAGCCGGAGCTGGAACTGGCGCTTGGCAAGCTGCTTGCCGAGCGGGAAGATTTGGCCGCTCTGGAGCATTTGCAGCGGGCTACCGAGCTGAATCGCTACAGTAACATGACGTGGGTTACCGCGCTGTCGGAAGCCTCCCGGCTGGCAGCGATGAAGATATCGGACCGGGCGGCAGAACGTGAATCGCAGCAGCAGGCAGCCTGGCAAGCGCTCGCTGCCGGGGCAGAGCTTTACGCTCGTTATACGGAATTAACAGCGGGAGGGCCCTGGCGGAGAAATGATCTGAATTTTGGAGGGGAGGAGACAGTAATTCGGCTTGGCGAGCAGCTTCGGAGCATGAGAGAGTCGCTGCCGGCTTTGCGAATGAACCCCGTTTCAGAATCCGCTTGCCAGCCTGGTCCGTATTAGCCGTTAACCGCCAAATGCGGCCCGGAAGGCCTTGGACAGAGTCTCTCGATCCACCTCCCACAGCTCGGCGAGCTCTGCACTAACGGCTTCATCCCACCAATCGGAGAGCAGCCGCCGATTGCTTATATTTTCCGCGATCCATAGCAGATTCCCGATGACCTTGCGGTAATATAGGTCTTCTCCCTGCCGAATGCGCTCCTCCGGAATATAGGTGTCCAGCCGCTTGATTGTGCGATACAGCTCCTTGCTGCAGCTGCGGCGGATTTTTCTAGGCGTGGGCAGCGGTGAAGTGTGTTTCCCGGGTTTGGGCATCATCTTGCTTCCCTCCTTCTCTCCAGCATATGCCTTCGAATGATGAAAGGGCACATTCCCAGAAGCTAAATGGATCTGTTTGCTTAAGTAGAATGCATGTCCCGGGCTGTGATAGAATAGACTGGTGAAAAAGGAAATCAGGGAGCGGGGCAAACGCAGTGGAATGGATTAATCAATTGATTAGCGTGCTGCTGGAGTGGATTCAGCAAATGGGGTATTTCGGAATTATGTTCGGATTGATGATTGAAGTCATTCCGAGCGAAATTGTCTTGGCTTATGGCGGTTATTTGGTATACGGCGGGTATATTAATTTCATAGGAGCTGTCATCTTTGGTGTTATCGGCGGCGTGATTGCTCAACTATTTATTTACTGGATCGGGCGTTATGGGGGAAGGCCCATTTTGGAGCGCTACGGCAAATATATTCTGATTCAAAAGAAGCATATCGATGTCTCGGAGGCATGGTTTGAAAAATACGGCCCTGGCGTGATCTTTACGGCTCGATTCATTCCGGTGGCCAGACATGCGATCTCGATTCCCGCAGGTATGGCCAAAATGCCTTTAGGCAAATTTGTCGGCCTGACAACGCTCGCGGTCATTCCTTGGTCCGTGCTGTTTGTCTATCTGGGACTCAAGCTGGGCGAAGGCTGGCAGCATGTAGACGAAAAGGCCGGCCCGCTTGTTATTCCGATTTTGCTGGTTGCCGCCGCATTGTTCATTGTGTATATTCTCGTAAAATGGTATGGAGCTTCAAAAAAGAAAGGGGATGCCTAAGATGAGCGTAAATGTTGCGTATAAGTTCGGAGCTGGAATAACGCCTCTTCAATTTATGGAGGGCATGCAGAAGAATAAGGAGGCTTTTCAAGCCAATTATGACAAATTTGCCTGGCAGAGCGAAGAGGACCGTGCCTTTTTTGAGGGCCTGCAAGGCAAGAGTAATCTGCGCGTACTGATTCTTGCCGCTGATTGGTGCGGGGATGTGGTGCGCAGTGTACCCGTTGTCTTTCAAGCGCTTGAAGCTTCGGGCTTAACGGCGGAGGTATTTATATTAGAGCAACATCAGGACCTCATGGAGCATTTTCTGACCAACGGAGGACGCTCCGTTCCGATTATCATTTTCGCCGACGATCAGGGTCAGGTGCTGGGGCAATGGGGGCCAAGACCGGAGCATGTACAGGCGCTGATGATCGAGTTCAAGCGTCAGAATCCCGCCCGGGAGGCACCGGATTACGAAGAGAAGATTGGCGAAGTCCGTAAAGCGATGGCCGTGAAATATGAGGAAGGAGCCGGAGTGAACGGATCGGTCGTGACCGAGTTGCGTAAATTGATCTCCGGGTTAATCTAGCATGTTGAACGTAGAGAGCTTTTCGCTTGGCCCGCTGCAGACCAATGCCTATCTGATCTATGGTGAGGATAAGCAGAAGGCGATTATTATCGATCCTGGCATGAACCCCGGTGCCCTGATTAAGCGGATCAAGGATGTGGAGATCGAAGCCATTTTACTGACACACGCCCACTTCGACCATATTGGAGGGGTGGACGAAATCCGGAAGCTGAAGGGCTGCCCGGTTTACCTCCATCCTTCGGAAGCGGAATGGCTTACAAACCCTAAGCTTAATGGCTCCCTGCTCTGGCCGAATGTGACCGGTCCGATCGCGACGGCTGAAGCTGAGTATGATTTGGCGCAAGGACAGAAGCTGAAGCTGGCGGGGCATGAGTTTAGAGTATTCCATACACCGGGACATTCCCCGGGCGGTGTAAGCTTCTTGTGCGGAGAGCATTTATTCTCGGGGGATTGCCTGTTCAAAATGAGCATCGGCCGTACCGATCTGCCCGGAGGCAGAGAGGCGGATCTGTATAACTCTATCAGAGGCACATTGTTCCAGTTTCCTGAGGGCACGAGGGTCTATCCCGGCCACGGCCCAGCAACGACGATCGGGTTTGAAAAGCAGAACAATCCTTATGTATCTTAAGCTTTCTCGACGGGTATTCTGCATTTACAACAAATTTCTGTGCGAAAAATGCAAAAAGGCTGGACAAGCTGTCAGCGCTTTGCTAATATTTAATCATTAATTAATTGTAACCTTTGCGAAGCACGCAAGCTGCGGCCTGTCCCGGTTTGCGTTCTTTTTTTACTTTTTAACTATATAAATTGAACTGAAGAGACAGCGTGGAAAGAGCATAAGTGTAAAATGTTAAGAGTTTTCTGTAAGAAAGCTGCTTCGAAAGCTGCTTTGGAGGCATTGATCGTTAGGGGGCGCCTTTAAGAGCGGATTTCTACATGTGATAGTTTAGTTCGGTTAAAGGAATCCGCGAACAACAACAATCGTAAGGACACTTCGCACGTTGCCCCATCGTTCAAACACACGTTGCTCCAACGTTCAAACATTAGTTCAACTTGGTATAGTTGCCCTTCTTTATTTTTTTTAGTAGGATTATATAATAACTTTAAGAGGTAGTTCTAAAGGTCATCTTTTGATCACGAAGTAGATCATGAAGCAGACTCGATGTCGAGTCTTGAGTTCAGCCGGGACTTCCGAGCAATTGCTTACGAGGTATGCTTCCTTGGGAAGCATTTGACTCGCGTGGTTTTGTCAAGCACATGCTTTCGAAGTCGATTTCTTCGAAAACGTGCAGCTCCGCTACTCAGTCCCTGGCTTTATTCAATCTTCTCGGTGCTGAAAATTTGACTTTTTGAACACTCATTTTAATTTCAGGGAGGAAGACGATGCTGCAGTTGGGAGAAAAGATTGTATTCGTCGGTGATGCCTTTGAGCAGAATCTTCCTGTTGGGGAATATGGTTACGTGATTGCTTATGACCGTAATCCGGATAATGCTTTTGATTATGTGATCCGCTCTCCGAAGACAGGACGGAACTATTATGTTCCTGCCGAAGATGTCGAGTCGGAAGCAGTGCTGATAGAATGGGAAGCAGAACGGGCGCTGCAGGAGGCGTTGATTGATTACGCATTGGCTACGCATAACGAGAAGCTGTTTCTGCATGTGCTAAATGGCGAGGACCATGATGTGGATGAGCAGAAGGAACCAACAAAGGAAGCCATGTCTACAGCAGAGTTTATTAAGCAAGTAAATCTGCGGGCCTGGATATAGAATCGAATCTTCTAAATATGAATGGGGCCCTTTCAAAAGTCACATGGATGATGAAGGGGCCCCTATTCTTTTACCTATAATTCGCTCCACCCAGCCACGTCGGCGCAATTTTAATGCCTTTTGGCACTAAAATGTGCTCGGCCCGGCTCCAGCAACGAATTTTAATGCCTTTTGGCACTAAAATAAGCTCGGCCCGACCCCAGCAACGAATTTTAATGCCTTTTGGCACTAAAATAAGCTCAGCCCGGCCCCAGCAACGAATTTTAATGCCTTTTGGCACTAAAATGTGCTCGGCCCGGCCCCAGCAACGAATTTTAATGCCTTTTGGCACTAAAATAAGCTCGGTCCGGCTCCAGCAGTGAATTTTAATGCCTTTTGGCACTAAAATAAGCTCGGCCCGGCCTCAGAAGCGGATTTTAATGCCTTTTGGCACTAAAATAAGCTCGGCCCGGCCTCAGAAGCGGATTTTAATGCCTTTTGGCACTAAAATAAGCTCGTCCCGGCCTCAGAAGCGGATTTTAATGCCTTTTGGCACTAAAATAAGCTCAGCCCGGCCCCAGCAACGAATTTTAATGCCTTTTGGCACTAAAATAAGCTCGGCCCGGCCCCAGCAACGAATTTTAATGCCTTTTGGCACTAAAATAAGCTCAGTCCGACCCCAGCAGCATATTTTAATGCCTTTTGGCACTAAAATATGGCAAATGTACTCCATCCCGCTAAAGACTCCAGCTGCAGATAAACCGAAACGTTTATCTGTTTTTAGTTTCTCACTACAAAGGATCGGTCCCCTAAGGAAACATATTCCTTTTGGAATGGCGCCGTTCTTCTTTTTTCGTGCTTTAACGGATTGAACTCCGCCTTAATCTACAATATAATTTTATTCATGTAAAGAAGAGGGAGGAAGCGTGAAATGAGTATCCAGGTGAATGATGTGGAGCATGTAGCCAAGCTGGCCAGACTAAATCTCACCGAAGCAGAACGTGAGACTTTTACGGAACAGCTGAATGCGATTTTACAATATGCCGAAAAATTGAACGAGCTCGATACGGATCAAGTGGAGCCGACGACTCATGTGCTTCATCTCAGCAATGTGATGCGTGAGGATGAGGTCAGAGAGAGCCTGCCGCAGGAGAAGGTATTCCGGAATGCGCCGGAGGAGGAAGACGGGCAATTTAAAGTGCCGGCGGTATTGGATTAAGCAGCATGCAATAATGCAATAACGATGGCCGGAATTATATAAGTTGAACTAGAAAAGTACACAGAAAGGGCATAAGTGAGAAGTTTTCTGAAGTGAGAAGTTTTCTGAAGTGAAAGCTTTCTGAAAGAAAGCTACTTCGGGAGCATAGGCTCGGATAGCGTTCGCCTTTGTGAGCGGATTTCTACTCTATGATGGCTTAGTTCAGTCAAAGAATTCCGTGAACAACAGCGATCGTAAGAACACTTCACACGTTGCCCCCAGCGTACAATCTTTAGTTCAACTTATATAGATATTGGTGAATTTGGAAGGAGGACGCGTGAGTGACGCTGTTTGATTTGCGTTTGCAGGAGATACATAATCGGCTGGACAAGAAGGAACTGTCGGTGACCGATTTGGTGGGTGAGGCGTTCGCTAAAATATCAGAGCGTGATGAGCGCATCGGCGCCTATTTAACGCTTAATGAGGAAGCAGCCCGTCAAGAGGCGGCAAAGCTGGATAACAAACTGGTTCAGGGAGGCGGCAAGGGGCTGCTCTTCGGATTGCCTGTCGGGATCAAGGACAACATGGTAACAGAGGGGCTTCGGACCACCTGTGCCAGCCGTTTTTTGGACAACTATAATCCGATTTATGATGCAACGGTCGTCTCGAAGCTGAAGGAGGCCGAGGCTGTAACTGTCGGCAAGCTCAATATGGATGAATTCGCCATGGGAGGCTCCAACGAGAACTCGGCGTACCGGCCGGTTCGCAACCCTTGGGACCTGACCCGGGTTCCGGGCGGCTCGAGCGGCGGCTCGGCAGCGGCTGTTGCGGCGGGCGAAGCTTATTTTGCGCTCGGTTCGGATACCGGCGGCTCGATTCGCCAGCCTGCTTCTTATTGCGGCGTTGTCGGACTCAAGCCAACTTATGGACGGGTGTCCCGTTACGGGCTGGTGGCGTTTGCCTCTTCCCTGGATCAGATTGGTCCGGTGACAAAAAATGTGGAAGACGCCGCTTATGTTCTGCAGGCGATTGCCGGACATGATCACAGAGATTCGACTTCTGCCAATGTGGATACGTCTAATTATGTACAAGCTCTGACCGGTGAAATTAAGGGACTCCGAATTGCCGTTCCTAAGGAATACCTGAATGGCGTAGATCCGCTGGTTAAGGATGCCATTATGGAATCGCTTCGCGTGCTGGAAGGGTTGGGTGCCGTCTGGGAGGAAGTCTCGCTGCCGCATACGGAATATGCCGTGGCTGCTTACTATCTGCTTGCTTCATCGGAGGCCTCTTCCAACCTGTCCCGGTTCGACGGCGTCCGCTATGGTGTGCGTGCCGACCATGCCGGAGGCTTGCTTGATCTGTATCTGGAATCTCGCAGCCAAGGCTTTGGGCCGGAAGTGAAGCGCCGGATTATGCTGGGAACCTATGCGCTAAGCTCGGGTTATTATGACGCCTACTATTTGAAGGCGCAAAAGGTGCGGACCTTGATCAAGCAGGACTTTGATCAGACCTTCGATAAATTCGACATTATTCTGGGGCCTACAGCTCCTACTACGGCCTTTGCGTTGGGATCTCAAGTGGATGATCCGCTTACGATGTATCTGAACGATATTTTGACGATTCCTGTCAACCTTGCCGGTGTACCTGCAATCAGCATTCCGTGCGGCTTTGCCGAGGGACTTCCGGTCGGGCTGCAATTGATCGGCAAAGCGTTCGATGAGAGCACCATTCTCCGTGTAGCCCATGCGTTTGAAGCTCATACGGACCACCATAAACAACGCCCGGTGCTGTAAGACGGGCTAATCAGGAGGGTCAACATGTCAACATCCAATTATGAAACAGTAATCGGACTGGAAGTGCATGTGGAGCTGCATACGAAATCAAAGATCTTTTGCGGCTGCTCCACGGAATTCGGCGCTCCTCCGAACAGTCATACTTGCCCGGTGTGTCTCGGGCACCCTGGCGTGCTGCCTGTGCTGAACCGCCAGGCGGTAGAATATGCAATGAAGGCGGCGATGGCGCTCAACTGCCGGATTGGCGATGTGAGCAAATTCGACCGGAAGAACTACTTCTATCCGGATTCGCCAAAGGCTTATCAGATTTCACAATTTGACCAGCCGATCGGGGAACACGGCTATATCGACATTGAAGTAGACGGAGTGACGAAAAGAATCGGAATTACACGTGTGCATCTGGAAGAGGATGCCGGCAAGCTGACGCATGTCGACGGTGGCTATGCTTCCCTTGTCGATTTTAACCGCGTGGGAACTCCGTTGATTGAGATTGTGTCGGAGCCTGACATCTCCTCTCCGGAAGAGGCTCGCGCTTATCTGGAAAAAATGCGGGCGATCATGCAATATTGCGACGTGTCCGATGTGAAGATGGAAGAGGGCTCGATGCGCTGTGACGCTAACATTAGTCTTCGTCCTCGCGGACAGAAGGAATTTGGCATCCGTGCTGAGCTCAAGAATATGAACTCGTTCCGCGGTGTGCTGCGCGGTCTGGAATACGAAGAGATCCGGCAGGCCGAGATTCTTGATGACGGCGGGGTTGTTGTGCAGGAGACCCGCCGCTGGGATGAAGCGCAAGGGAAGACCTTCTCCATGCGCGGGAAGGAAGAAGCGCATGATTATCGCTACTTCCCGGATCCAGATCTGGTCAAAATTCAAATTAGCCAGGAATGGAAGGATGCCGTTCGCGCCACGATCCCTGAGCTCCCGGATGCCCGTAAAGCACGTTATGCCTCAGAGTACGGCTTGCCTGAATATGATGCGGGTGTGATTACGTCATCCAAGGCGCTGGCGGATCTGTTCGAGGAGAGCTTGAAATTTACGAGTGATGCCAAGTCAGTCTCCAACTGGGTGATGGGTGAGCTGCTTGGATACCTGAATACGAACAACCTTGAAGTATCCCAGATTAAGTTGACCGGGCAGGGCTTGGGTGAGATGGTGAATCTGATTGCACAAGGAACGATCAGCTCCAAGATTGCCAAGACCGTATTTAAGGAAATGCTTCAAAGCGGCAAGCTCCCTCAGCAGATTGTGGAGGAGCAGGGCCTGGTTCAAATCAGCGATGAGGGCGCTATTCTGGTGATCGTGCAAGAGGTTGTGGCGAATAATCCGGCTTCGGTACAGGATTACAAGGCCGGTAAGGATAAGGCGATCGGCTTCCTCGTCGGGCAGGTCATGAAGCAGAGCAAGGGCAAGGCTAACCCTGGGTTGGTCAATAAGCTACTGCTGGATGTGCTCAAGAATTAAGCCTTGATTCGCTGGTCAGGAAAGGGGGGAGCCCGAAATGATCGCAAGCCTGTCCTTGCAGGATCCGAATATCGTTGAACAGATTTGGAGTCTTCAGCATACGGCTTATCGTATGGAGGCGGCTGCGATGGGACTGAAAAATGTTCCCCCGCTCCCTGAAACCTTCGGCTCGCTGCGATCCAGCGGTGATCTTTTTTTCGGAATGATCTCGGAAGAGGAGGAGCTGCTGGGTGCAATCGCTGTATTTCTCTCCGGCTCTCCGGCTCAAGTGGAGATTACCAGACTCATGATCCGGCAGGATTGCCTGCGTCAAGGCATTGGCTCTCGATTAGTAGAGCATGTTTTGAGGAGCTTTCCTGATGTAGATGCTTTTTCAGTAACTGCTGGAACCGGAAATGTTCCTGCTGTGCAGCTGTATCGTAAATTCGGCTTTGAGCCGGGTGAGACGGTTAGTTCTGTTGCAGGTGCGCAGCTTACTGTGTTCCACTATCGCAGACCTGGCTGAAGGTATTTATATTCGAAGAAAGGTGTGATTCTCTGTATTGTCAGAGATCGCGCCTTTTTTTGCGGGGTTTTCAAGCCATGATGAGACCTTTCTCCAAACGATCCCACATTACAGTAGGTCCGGATTAGGGTATGATATAGGTATACATGTTTACTTCAGAGAGGAGAGGGTGACGCTGAAAATTTCTGTGAGCAAAGAGCCACGTCAAGCGTCTATTCGATCCGGCGGCGCAGCTAACCGGGGATTCCGTCCCAGACGCAGGAAGCGGAAGGTTGTTGCCTGCCTGCTTGCGGCGGGATTTCCTGGACTTGGACATCTATATTTGAAGCTTCCTGTACAAGGCACGGCTTTGATCAGCTTGTTTTTGCTGGATATATCGTCTCTCATTTATTTTTCCTCGGTCAGAGCTGCCTTGAACCTCCCGCTGCTTGTATTGCTTGGGCTGATGATCCCGATCATTTATTTCTATAGTATATATACCGTTCTTCAGGCGGTTGATCTGATCAATGCCAGAATTCGTTATGAAGAGGCATACAGGGAAGAAGGAGAAGCGTCCATCGACGTTCCTGCTTCTCAGCCCCAGGATGCAAATGTGCGTGAAGGGGTAATCGCTGGACTGATGCTGATCGGCAGTGGAGCCGTCATATTTTTACTTCGCATGGACCCGTTTTGGCTGGAGTCCTATTTGTATTGGTTCTCCGGCTACTTAGTCTCGGCCGTTTTGACTATTGGCGGCTTGCTTATGATCGGGAGAGAGGGAAGGCGCCGGTTCGTCCGATCTGGCCGCTTTACAGCTGCGGCATTGATTGCTGCAGTAGGGCTCGTACTGTTATCGGACCGAATAACGGGTCAGAATCATCTCTTCCAGCTTCCCGAATGGTGGCCGTTGGTGCTAATGCTGCTCGGCGTGGATTATATCGGAGTTCTATTCTGGCATCTTAAAACGTCCGGGCGGCGAACATATCGGATTCGAATCGATATTAAAGGCATTATTTTATCGGTAGCGATTGCATTTTCAGTATTTGCTGTGACCCAGCAGGATCATTACATGCATCTTTGGAACCGGGTGAGTCTTGACTTGGCATCCTCAGCCGCAGAATTCAGCCAGGCGGAAGGATATCACCTGCAAATGCCTGTTGTCCGAGTGCCAATTGAGCTGGAGACGGAGCAAGTAGTCATTAACGGTGTGAATGGGGATATCGATATAAAGCGTGCAACGACGGAAGACATTCAGGTCCAGGGAACGGTCTGGGTGGATGAGCTGTCTGAGGAGGAGGCTGCACCTATTGCGGAGAAGACGGAAATTGCTGCAACGGTGGGGAAATCTCTGACTTTAACTGTGAAAAATCAACTTTACGGAGCTTCCGGCAAGCGGCATCCAAGGGTGAATCTTACCATATTATTACCGGAGAACCGCTTCCTCGATCTGGATATCAGTACGACAGAGGGTTCGATTAAGCTGACCAATGTGCAGGCTCTGAAGCAGATTAAGCTGCAGACGGCCAACGGTAATCTGAGGCTTTGGGAGATCGGCGGCGATGTGACAGCCAAGGTGCTGAACGGGGACGCTGAATTCTATCGCATCTTTGGGAATTTGACCATCGATACCCAGGGAGGGAATCTGAAGGCGAACGGGATTGACGGAGATGCTGCCTTGTCTACGAAGGTAGGAGATATTTCACTGGTGAATGCCGAAGGGGAGATCACGGCCGGAACGAGAAACGGCAATATTGTCATCGACGGCGTACCGCAAGTGTTGCAAGCAGAGTCCCTGAACGGAAAGATCCGGGTATCAAGCAATTTGGTTGGAGGAGACTGGGATGTGTACAGCGGCGTAGGGGAAGTCACGCTGGAAATCCCTGTGACGGGTGATTATACACTTGAGGGCTCGAGCGGCTATGGCGATATTCAATCTGATTTGCCCTTCCCTATCGAAGATAAAGTAATAACAGGTATTCAAGGTAATGGAGAGCATATGATAAAAGTAGACGGGAATAGTAACCTTATCGTGAATTATCGTTAAAATTCTTATGATTGTCATGAATAGACCGGATCAAGGCTCGTTCATTCGTTGACAAAAATAAATGGGTAAACGTAAAATGAAATTATAAACATTCTAATTTACATTTTTAAAGGCGGTGGACTTTATGGCTACTCGCGTACAGCATGCATTAGATCAGCTGAAAAATACTGGTGTACGGATTACGCCCCAGCGTCACGCTATTCTTTCCTATTTGATGGAGACGATGAACCACCCTACGGCAGATGAAATTTACCGTGCTTTGGAGCCTCGTTTTCCTAATATGAGTGTGGCTACGGTCTATAATAATTTGAAGATGCTAATTGAAGCAGGTATGGTACATGAATTGACTTACGGCGATAACTCCAGCAGATTTGATGCGGATGTATCGGATCATTATCATATCGTGTGTGAAAAATGCGGCAAAATCAAGGATTTCTCTTATCCTTCTCTGGAGGATATTGAGCGGAGTGCAGAAGAGGAAACCGGGTTCGTCGTTCATGGACACCGGCTCGAACTGCATGGTGTATGTAAATCCTGCCAGGAGCAGGCTTGATTTCTCTTTCATAAGACCTCTCTACCCGGGTTCATGGGCAAGGGAGGTCTCTTTGCGTTGGCTGCCCTGGAGCCGATTACTAGTATGCTATAATATATGAAACTATCATCTGGCTTCATCCGTTAGATTATTAGGCATCAGAGATGAAATAGATTACTCGTGACGGAGGTAACACATTTGGATACAAGAAGGATGAAACACGGGAAGGCGAGGCGAAAAAGCAAGAAAGGCTGGCTTCTGTTCCTGGTTTTAATGATTGCAGGATTGTGGTGGGTATCCACGGAGGTATTGCCTAGCCGGGAGCATACGGATCCGGAATGGCTGGGGAAATATGAAAAGCCGATTTTTTCTGATGGGAAGCTGTTGGAGGGATCGGCGATCGGCCAAGGAGAGAGTCTCAAGCTGCCGCTTCCGGTCATTCAGCAGATTATTGACGATACGATTCTCTATGAAGAAGAGACACAATCTGTCATTATTACGACTCCGCGCAAGCTGGTTCTTCTAAAAACCGATGAAAAAACCGGTCAAATCAATAATAAGCCCGTAGAATTGCGGTTTGCCCCCGAGAAGCAAGACGAGGTGATTTATCTTCCTGCTGACCTGTTGACCGAGCTTTACGGGGCCGAAATCCATGAGGATAGCGCATCTGGAGCGGTATTGCTTATGACGCCGGGAGAGCAGTTGAATCATGTGACGGTCAAAGAGTCGAGCAAGAAGGATTTTACGGTTGCTTTAAGGGAAGAGGGGAGCATTCATGCTCCGATTCTTCAAGATATGAAATCAGGAACGAAGCTGCGTATTCTGGGAGAGCAGGAAGAATGGTATTATGTGCAGCTATATAATGGATACACAGGGTTTGTGAAGAAGGCCTCTACCGTGGAAGGCGGCAGCCGCCAGGTGCCGGAGTTGGAACAAGCCTTGTCTCCAGGAAAAGAAAAATGGAAATCCAAGAAAGTGAATTTAACCTGGGAGGCCGTATACCAGGTCGCGCCAAAGCCTGCTTCGATCGGTGAATTACCTGGTGTAAATGTGGTGAGCCCAACCTGGTTCTCGCTGATTGACGGGGAAGGGAATGTCAAATCGAAGGCTGATTCTGCTTATGTGAACTGGGCCCATAATCAGGGCATGCAGGTGTGGGGGCTGTTCAGCAACAGCTTTGAGCCCGATCTAACCACTGAGGCGCTGTCCAGTTTTGATAAAAGAATGACAACGATTTTGCAGATGCTCCATTATGCCAAGTTATACGACCTGGATGGAATTAATATCGACTATGAAAATGTCTATACGAAGGATGGACCGAATTTGACTCAATTTATGAGAGAATTGCGTCCGTTGGCATCTGAATATGGTCTTGTTGTATCCATTGATGTAACTCCAAAATCAAATAGTGAGATGTGGTCGGCCTTTCTGGACCGCCGAGCGCTGGCTCCTGTGGTGGACTATTTGATTCTGATGGCTTATGACGAGCATTGGGCTGCTAGCCCGGTATCAGGCTCGGTAGCCTCTCTGCCATGGGTGGAAGCATCTGTCAATCGCATTTTACAGGAGGATGGGGTCGATCCGGATCAGATGATTCTTGGAATCCCGTTGTATACCCGAGTCTGGAGCGAGACCAAAGTGGACGGAAAGACTGAAGTGAAGTCCAAGGCGATCGGAATGAAAAAGGCGAAAGAAATCATTGAAACTTATAAGCTTACACCGGAGTTTTCAGCAGATACGGGCCAAAATTATGTGGAGTATAAAGAGGGAGAAGTCCTGAACCGGATATGGCTGGAGGATGCCGTTTCGCTGCAAAGCAGAGTGGATTTGGCGAAATCGCTGGGCCTTGCTGGAGTCGCTACATGGACCCGCAGCTTTGCATCAGCTGAAGCATGGGATGTGCTTAAGCAAATTATAGAGTAATCAAAAAGGCAGACCGAATGAACGGTCTGCCTTTTTGCGGTTATTTTTGCGGTTAAATTCCCCGGGGCTTCAATGTATTCCTTATTTCGGAGTTGAAGCTGCGGAATTCTGCTGGAGGTGGTTCTGCTCCAACTCATCGGCTGTCACAGTAGCTTGTTCCCGATCCAGGGTAAGGATGGTTTTGCAGAACATGCAGCGGTCTGTCTTACCCAGCATTTTGGTGAGCTTTCCACATTCCGGGCAGTCCAGCTGGACGGCAGAGGTGGACAGCATCCCGGCCCAGAAATAGATGGCCAGACTCCCAAGCATGAGGATCAAGCCGATGACAAGACCAATACCGGCTGCCACCTTGCCGGCTTGTCCCCAAAATACAATTCCTGCTGTTCCCAAGATCATCAGTCCCATTCCGCCCATGGTAAGCAGCAGTCCCCACAGACGAAATTCGTTGATTTTGCTGGATTTAAAGAGCATCCATAACAACCTCAATTCTCTATGAAATTTCATATCGCCAATGAAGAAGGAAACGTTCTGGCTGTGTAGAACTATATTATAACGAATTGGCGGTTGTACGCCAAGGCAGGAGGGTACTGTGAAGCAGAGCGTTTTTTCAATTCCGGATAGAGAGACGGGCAATCATCAGGTTATTGGAGCTGTGGGCTACCGCCAGCAGGGCTCTAGCTTTAATGGGCCCTTGCTTCATGACTTTGAGTTGATCGTATTGATGATCTGCGACAGAATGGATCCTGATTCCGTCCAGATCGAGCATTGTATCAGCGGAAGCATTCGTTATCAGATTAAATATATTGCTCAGCAAGATTTACTCCAGTGGAGCATTTCCGGGGAAAGCCGGGAGCTTATCCGATACTTTCTGCACGGTGAAATCTTTTGGGAGGAGCATGGCAAGGTGACAGAACTGCGCAGCCGCATGATCGCCTTGGAAGCGGACATGTGGGACCATCGGAAACTGAAGGAGTTTTCCGGATTTTTAAGAACCTATGTTCAAGCAAAGCAGTATGCTCGGGAACACGACTACATGGATGCCTACTATAACATGCTGCAATCCTTGAAGCATTACGCACGCATTGAATTGATCAGCCGGGGAATTATACCGGAGAACAGTATATGGGAGCAAATCCGGGAGCTTAACACGGAAGTGTATAAGCTTTTCGATGAGCTGACAGACAGCAAGGAGAGTCTGGAACAGCGGATTGAGCTTGTCTTGATTGCGTGCGATTTTTTTGTGACGTCCAGAATGAAGGAGTGCTGTCAGGCGTTGCTGCACATTATTGGCAGCCGGAAGGAACCATGGAGAATTCAAGAGCTGACAGAACACCCTGAATTAAAGTACATTCGTGAGGACATCCCTCTATTGATCAGAAAGCTGGTATACCGTTCATTCGTCAGACAGACCTCTGCCCGTGCTGAAGAACGATTGGGGGAAGGACGCGAAATTCGCTACTGGCTGTAGCTCTATATTTTCAGGTATGTTTTTCCAGCGGAAAAATTGAAGCGAAAGGTGTTGACTGGCTGGTTCATTCTATGATAAATTATATCTCGCCCCTAAAAGGCAAGGTGCTTCAAAATAGCGGTTTCGAACTTGGTTTGAAAGGCTTGAAAAAAAGTTCTTGACTTAAAAGAGGCGAACATGTTATATTATAAAGGTCGCTGCTGAGACAACGCAGTGATGCGAAAAAGCGAATAACATCGCAAAGTTGATCTTTGAAAACTGAACAACGAGTGAGTATTAAATAGAGAATGAATAATT
>NZ_HG005142.1:402495-520592 GCF_000455265.1 Paenibacillus antibioticophila | reverse complement strand
TGATTAAGCCTGAAAGCATATTCCCTGATAGCTCAGTTGGTAGAGCACTCGACTGTTAATCGAGTTGTCACAGGTTCGAGTCCTGTTCGGGGAGCCATATGGAGAGGTGTCCGAGTTGGCCGAAGGAGCACGATTGGAAATCGTGTAGGCGTCACAAGCGTCTCGAGGGTTCGAATCCCTCTCTCTCCGCCATAATTTTTCATTAATAATGTATAAGGCCCGTTGGTCAAGGGGTTAAGACACCTCCCTTTCACGGAGGTAACAGGGGTTCGAATCCCCTACGGGTCACCATTTTTACTTGATTTTCTAGACTTGCATCTGTTACAATAGAATTTGTCTTTCCCTGGAGGCTTAGCTCAGCTGGGAGAGCATCTGCCTTACAAGCAGAGGGTCGGGGGTTCGATCCCCTCAGCCTCCACCATTTAACTGACGCGGGGTGGAGCAGCTCGGTAGCTCGTCGGGCTCATAACCCGAAGGCCGCAGGTTCAAATCCTGCCCCCGCAATTAATTCCTTAAGGAATTGTGCATTACTAGTGTGGAGCCGTGGTGTAGAGGCCTAACATGCCTGCCTGTCACGCAGGAGACCGCGGGTTCGAATCCCGTCGGCTCCGCCATTTTTTATCCTAATGCAAGGCTCGGTAGCTCAGTCGGTAGAGCAGAGGACTGAAAATCCTCGTGTCGGCGGTTCGATTCCGTCCCGAGCCACCATTTAACAACTGAATGAATGTAGTACGCCGTTGTAGCTCAATTGGTAGAGCAACTGACTTGTAATCAGTAGGTTGGGGGTTCAAGTCCTCTCGACGGCACCACATGGAGGCTTAGCGAAGTGGCCAAACGCAGCAGACTGTAAATCTGTTCTCGTACGAGTTCGGTGGTTCGAATCCATCAGCCTCCACCAGTTTTTAGGGGCATAGTTTAAAGGTAGAACAAAGGTCTCCAAAACCTTTGGTGTGGGTTCAATTCCTGCTGCCCCTGCCAGATTCAACTGAATACTTTCTTTATGGCGGTCGTGGCGAAGGGGTTAACGCACCGGATTGTGGCTCCGGCATTCGTGGGTTCAAGTCCCATCGATCGCCCCATTTTTTTCTTTTCTAATAATATACGTTGGGGATTAGCCAAGCGGTAAGGCAACGGACTTTGACTCCGTCATCCATAGGTTCGAATCCTATATCCCCAGCCATTAAGCGGACGTGGCTCAGCGGTAGAGCATCGCCTTGCCAAGGCGAGGGTCGCGGGTTCGATTCCCGTCGTCCGCTCCATTTTATATATGGCGCCATAGCCAAGTGGTAAGGCACAGCTCTGCAAAAGCTTTATCCCCAGTTCGAGTCTGGGTGGCGCCTCCAGTATTTTATAAGCCGGCGTGGCGGAATGGCAGACGCGCTCGACTCAAAATCGAGAGCGTAAGTCGAAGGAATCACCGCTAAAGCCTTGGTATGACTGGATTCTTCAAAATTAGTATCAAAAGTTCTCTCCTGTAGTTCTCTCCTTTATCCAGCGGAGCGATGGAGACATTAAATGTGCCGGCGTGGCGGAATGGCAGACGCGAACGACTCAAAATCGTTTGGGAAACCGTGGAGGTTCGAGTCCTCTCGCCGGTATTACTTTAACTAAGAACAGTTCATTAGATGAAAAATCTAATGGGCTGTTTTTATTTTTATCACTTCATTCATTCGGTTTGCGGAAGTGACTTTGGAACTGAACTCCAAGTGAGCATAGATGTTGGCTGTGGTGGAGTAGTCACTGTGGCCCAACCATTCTTGTACTTCTTTCATACTAACGCCATTTGCAAGCAGCAAGGTGGCGCAACTGTGCCTGAGATCATGAAAACGAATATGAGGCAAAGTGTTTTTTTTCAATACAAGCTTAAAGTGCTGCGAGACGTAATTGGGTTTGATACGTTCACCTAGTTCGTTCACGTATACATAGCCCATATAAGCTCTACAATAGCTGTCACCATATAGTTGCTGGTTTATAGCCTGTTGCCCCTTCAAACGCACCAGGAGGTCATAGAAGGCGTCTACAAGCGGTAGCGTACGCCGGCTTGGCTTGTTCTTTGTACGATCTTTTTCAATGGTAATGTACTTTCCGTTTAATGATCCAGTGGTCACAGTATGTTTGATTGTGATGGTTCTGTTAACCAAATCAATCGCCGCCCATTTAAGACCAATGACTTCACTCCGTCTCAAACCATAAAAGGCAGCTAGCATAACTCCAAGCTCGATAGGGTCGCCTTTGATTACATCTAATAAGTGATTGACTTGTTCCGCATTGTAATAGCTGCCGACAAAGACCTCTTTTTTTGGACGGATGACTTTATCGGCTGGATTGGAAGAGATCCGTTCGGTCACAAAAGCATGCTGAAGTGCTGAGCGGATATTAGCATGATAATGGATGACTGTATTTGCTGTTAGTTTTAGAGTGCTCATTACATAGCTATAAAAATCCTGAATGTCCTTTGGCTTAAGTTCCTCGAGCGGAATACCTTTTTCTCTGAAATAGGGAACGATACGAACTTTAACAGCATTTGAATATGAAATATACGTTATGAGCTCTATACTCGGTTTTACCGTTTCCAACCACTCAAGCATGTAATCTGCAAATAGAGTTTCTTCGACATCATCAGAAGTTACTACAATTTCTTGCTTTTTCTTGTCAGGCTCAACTGCCTGCATGGCTGCTTCTGGTTTGAAGTTTTTGCGAGCATCCATAAGTAGTGATTCTGCTTTCTTTTTATTACCCTTAACAGTAAGTCCTGTAGGAATCCATTTAGGCTTACGTTTACCTTTCTCGTCTTTACAGTTTAATACAATATAAAATAAACCTTTCTTCTCCTGTAGGTGGCCTGCTATCAATCTTTTCCCTCCTTAATTTAGAGGCCCAATTGCCTACCATTGACACTTTTTATTGTAGCATAGTATAATAAATGATTCAATGCGTTAAAGTGTGAAAGTGACATTTTGCTTCTTGGCATATCAGGTTTTGTAAGTAAGAAATAATATGGATTTTAGAGATTTTGTACGCTCGTCCAATCTTAAAATGCTGAATATGATTTGCCTTTAGAAGCTTGTAGGCAGTTTTGGTACTTATGCCACCCAACATATCGCACAGTTGCTTAATATCAACTATATCCGGGTATTCCTGAAACATAAGTTCTAGCAGGGGCAGAGTATGAAGATTATTTAATGAGCTGCTATCCATATGATTGTCTCCTTTCTTAAATTATGTAGAAAGGAAAAGGGGGGCCGTGTGCATAATAGGTTATTTTTATCATGCTTCATCTCCGTTAAATAAAGTAAAATCTGTTTCAAGCTGCCGCGGGTTAAGCGACATCATAGCTTTGGTTGTCCAAAGCTCCCCCTTATCCGAGCGGGCTGCCCCCAATGCGGTGAAGCTGGCCGGGCAGAAGTATCATAATCCCTTTAGCTGGTTATGGCGATTCATCCCACCACAAGATGATCCTAGCCGGATAGTTGATCGCTCTAGCCTTATGATAAGGCTGTCATGGCGCTTCCGCTATGTCGCTTTTGTTTTCACAGCAGAAAAAGGAAAGTGCCTGAAACAGGTAATATTAAGTTTTCAAAGGTCAAAATGAGTCAGGAGTAGTTAGAAATAGAATTAATTATCTCCTGTAATATAAATGGGGAATGGGAGAGAAAAAGGCAACCATTTTGAGTTCAATGTCATTAAGTTATTGCGCTGAGCCCAAGATCATTGAAAAAGAGCAGGTTATCGAAAAGATAGCCCGCTCTTTTTTCATGAAAATAACTTGACAAGCAGTTGGAAGTATATAGTGAAGCCCCTTGAACAACGAGGAGGTCACGCCAATGAATGAGTGAGTATACAATTTCGCTAAAAAATAAGCTGACATCCCTTATACGAGAAACGTCAGCTGCACCAGCCATTATGCCAAAAACCCCACAAGACGATACAATATGTAATCCAGCTAGCAGCAGTGCCTCATGGCTTCTCTGTTAATTTAGCTGCAGAAATTAAAAAGTAGTGTCCATTCCAGTTATAACTGTAGGGAGAATTAACGATCCACTGTTAGTAGAATTGGCACTTCTCGCAGATAAAGCAGACATGATAGCAATGGGAGAGCATCACTGGCGGATCCGGAACTTCCTAACAAAACAATGGCTGGTAAAATAGAAGATATAATTCATTGTATTGGTTGTATGCAGGGCTGCATAGGCGATATCACACTGCATCATATTACAGAAATAAACGAAGCAACTATAAAGAAAGAGAATCCAGATGCAGTTATTGTTGCAACAGGAGCTACTCCTTTTGCACCTAACATTCCTGCTATAAACTCATAAAGTGTATAGCCCAGGATGTATTATCAGGGACGGTAGAAGTAGGTGAGTCAGTTGTAGTGATAGGCGGAGGACTAGTAGGGGCTGAGACAGCGGCTCATCTAGCCAAATATGGGAATAAAGTGAAAATAGTTGAAATGTAAGCTGCTATTGTTTTGAATGGCGAAGTTTGCATCAATCATTTTCTTTTAAGAGATTTGAAGGAACATAATGTAGAAGTACTTGTGTCCACTACTGTAAAGATTATTGCAATTGGCTTTAGGCCTGCTAACCAGCTAAACGAGAAACTCGAAGGTAAGGTATCTGAAGTATAACAATTGGGGATGCTTTGAAAGTTAGAAAAGCTTTAGAGGTTATAGAGGAGGGATTCTAAGCCGGATTGGCTGTATAATTGGCTAATAGGCTGATGCAATAATAATTTATCTTTGTTGTTAGCATTTATTAAATTCCCTTAATATAATAATTCAAGTGAAGACTTCCCTAAGGCATATAAATTAGGGGAGTCTTCGCTATTTTAGGCAAGAAAATAATCAGAATTTCTTAAGAGATTTCCTAAGATTTTCTTTAGAATTCATCTTTACACTAAATGAATTGATTATTTTATTTAGGAGTGAGAACTTGAGCTTGCCTGATAAACCATCCTTGCGTTCAACAATGCTATCTTTGTTATGGCTTTTAATTGTTCCGGTAATTAATGTTTTTTACGGCATATTGAATCATCCGGGAAACCATGTTTATAGTCTTAAGATAAAACTGGATCTGCTGGTGCCTTTTATCCCTTCATTTATCATTCCTTACTTGCTTTGGTATCCATTTATTACGTTTGTACTGATTACTCTTGCTTTTAAGAACAGGCATATTTATTTTCAAACCTTACTTGCATTATGCGTCGGTTTAGTCACTTCATATATATTTTTTGCTCTGTTTCAAACTGGGATTGAACGTCCCATACCTACAGAATCAAACTTCATCCACCATCTTGTTAGGTTTGTGTATAGCCATGACCAGCCATATAATTGTTTTCCAAGTATTCATGTACTAACAAGCTATCTAATGATAAAAGGCGCACGTATTTTAAAAAAAACGATTTGGGTAATGATTTCTGTAATGTCTATATTTATTATTGTGTCTACTGTATTTGTCAAACAACATGTATTGGCGGATGTCATAGGCGGTGTTTTAGTTGCAGAGATAAGCTATCGATTGTGTGGCATTACAATTTCTTTTGTACAAGAAAAGAAACAACGCTCTTGTTAGTTGGGAAGATCTAAGAATTATGGGTATTTCTCTATTGTATGCTGTCATGACATTACAATTTTGGAATAGAATACAATGGAGAAGTCAAAAGTAGCTTGACAGTATTCATTGGTGGAATTACCGATAAAAGCGGCGGGTTGCATGATTTATCAGCAATATAAAATATATCAAAAGGCCGCTATTTAGCGGTTTTTTGTGTGTGCATACCCTACGAATGTATAACTTAATTATAGAAGTTCTTCACAATCCACAAAGATTGATGTAAATATTGGGTTATTCTAATAGTGCAAAAAAAGATAAGGGATAATTGGAGAGGAACGGGAAGATTGACGCTTGTACTACAGGGATAGAAAAAAACTGTGGGGATAAAGAAGTTCTGACCGGAGCTGAATTTCGTTTGAGAAAGGCAGAATTTACGGATTGCTAGGACGCAACGGAGCCAGGAAGACGACATTGTTTAATTGCTTAGGCAGCGAACTGCAGACAGACGATGTCGGTTAAGTTTATTCACTGCAGGTTTTACAGGAGTTTTTAACAGGATATGAGTCACCTGTTTCTTCATTGATGTTAATCAGGTCTTCATCGCAGGCCCGGGAGATGACATGGATAAGCTGATTAAACATTATTCGCACGGTATGAAAACAAACTGCAAATGCTGCTATTTTTACTGTTGAAGCCTCCTGTGATTTTGCTGGATGAGCCGCTGCTTCATTCGATGTGATTGTTTTAGAGATGAAGAAGCAGCTGCGTGAGATGAAATCGGATGATATACTGAACTTCTCGACCCATATTCTCCAGCTGGCAGCTGATTTGTGCGATGAGTTAGTCTCCTTAATGGCAGGAAGCTATCGCGGATTTCAAGTGACTTAATAATCTTCGAGAAAGTGTAACCGGCGTAGGCTACAGTCAGGTGTGGAGTGATTGGCGTGAGCTGGACAATATTCGGGTTACAAAAACTCTATTTCATACAGGATGGAGAAGGTTAGCTGGAAATTGGTGACATAGAATTCGCTCCAACGCCAGAGCAGCGAAAGAATGCATAGCCATATAAAGGTTGGAAAGGGTAGTTGATTTATACTTTACAGTTTACAAGAAATCAAGGATCGAATAAGTATGGTTCAATTCTTATGGAAATAGCTCTTTCGACAAACATACACAAAAGTTGGTGGGAAGCTATAAGGTATAAACTCAATTTTTTCAATGATTAGATGATTAGCATATTTTTTCTTCATTTGAAGTGAATATTGATATGCCACTAAGATCCCTCCTGGTTTAAGGGCCTTCACTATTTGATCAAGTATGTGCGTTCGCATTTTACTTGAGAAATTGAAAAATGGTAATCCGCAAATAATACAATCGAGTTGATTAATATTCTCTTGCTTCATTTTTTTTATTAAGTAAGACGCATTTGAATGAAACATATAGTCCGGATATTTCACTTTCAAACTTTCCCTCAACTTTTTATCCCGTTCAAACAAAAATACATTATTAGAATCAGTTAACTGTGTCTTAATAAGTTGTGTAATGACACCTGTACCTGATCCAAGCTCTGCAACTGACTTAACCTCATCCCAAGGTACAAACTGAACAATTTTAGTTGCTAGATATCGCGAACTGGGTAGAAGGCTACCTACTCTTTTCGGATTATTTAGGAATGCTTGTAGAAAAAGAAGGTGCTCATGAATATTCATTTATTTATCCTCCCATTTTGAAGAATTGCGCATGTCAAGTAACACAACAAGAAAACACGCTATGGCTCATAGTTGTCTCATTTATAATCGTAATTTCTTTTGGGAGTAGGATTCCAAAAAAGCCTAGTGAGAAGGCTAAAAAATTACAGATTGATTAGTTCTAAAGTTGCATTACTGACCAGCTGTTACCACCTTATCTTGCTTGATGCAGAAATAATAATGAAAAAATCTGAAGAAATTACGAGTAAGTTTCTAAAGATAATCTAAAGATTTGGTCTGTAAAAGTCTAATAATACATTTCTTATAACAAGAAAAGTCGTACCAACAAGGAGTCAGTCGGTAAGGTGAAAACAATGAATACATGGTCAAGAAATGGAGCCCTGTCAAAAATAAGGGATAACTATATAAGTGTTTTTGTTGAAATGGAGAATCTGGAAATTCAAAAAAACACAGCTAGAGACATGGAGGGATGGTATCGAAAAAGCGAAGTACATCCCCTGGGTATCCTGTGGGTAAGCAATATAGCTGCGGAAAGATAACACTACTCAGCAAAAACAAAGGCGGAGAGTCGGTTCCTGAAGCAGTAATTGCACTTGTTACCATTGGAAGGCCGCAGCTGAGACCGAACCGTGGGAAAGTCTGCTAAGCACATCATAGGGATTTGGAATTCTGAAAGGCTCCAACAAAATTTAAATAGTAATTAGCAGTACAAGTCGTGTGATGTCAGCCAGATAGAACCTAACAACTGAGATGATCCATCCTAAATTAAATTACTGGTTGGATTATCCTCCTGTCATTAAGTTTTACGGTAAAGATTCTTCAAATTCAGGATGACGAGATACCAGGCAAACTAGGTCCAGTGTAAGTATTGGAAGTGCCATACCTGCCGGATAAGCTAAATATCTTACTTGCCATTCAGGAGAGAACTTTTCCTTGTAACGGCGTAATCCTTCAAATCCGTACCAGTGCCCACCATATTGAAACACCAGACGAGCAAGTTTTTCTTCACGATGTGCATTTCGATTTTTACCCACATTGGAGAGCGGAGACATGCCCAAATTGAAATAAGAATAACCATGTTCTTTTGCCCATTCGATTAAATAGATGAATAGAACATCCATTGTACCATTCGGTATATCATTTAAATGGCGCATCAAATCAATTGAAATCACTTTTTTTTGATCATAAGCTGGAATTAATGTTGCAAAAGCCAATATTCGTCCTTCAGCATTACGAAGCGATATTAAGGGTGAGCGCTGAATGTAGGCTTCGTTGAACCAACCCAAAGAATAAGCTTTTTCTTTTCTGCCACCTAGCCACTCATCCGAGATCTGACGTAATTCAGACAGTAATTCTGAATTATGTGGTGGGGCAAGTACTTCAAATATCTGGCCTTGGCGCTCTGATTTGTTTTTTGCATTTCGTAAATCTTTATTTTTTTTTCCGCATAAAGTAAATGTATTTAAAGGAACTAAAGCTTCTTCACCTAGTTTGAAAAATTTGTAGCCATTCTCATGATAAAGCGATAGATATTCAGGAGTTGCCTGATAAAAAACAACGGTCAATGCATACTGATTTGCATAGCTCTGAAATTCTTGTATTGCAGCACTAACAAGACTTTTATTACCTACAGGATCGCCTAGTACAATTAATTTGCGGCGTACTCGAGAATAGGGAATCAAAATTTGATCGTTCTGCGCCCAATAAAAATTTTTGTCTCCTAGATAGAGAAGGTGAGTCAAAAGATTACCGTCTTCTTTAGCAATAAATTGATTAAATTTCTCTATATCTGCTTTATCTGGACGTTTTCCTATGTAGCGATGCGGACGCAAAGTGAGTATAGATGCGATCAGAATTAAAGCACCAATTAATCCAACAAGAGCCGTTACAGCATATTCATGCGGGTTCAAAAACCATTGCTGAGCACGTAAAGGTAGACTTCGCAAAATAGCTGGATGAAGATGTGTTCCAATAATGTAATACGATAATGATGAGATGAAGGCAAGGAATGCCCAGATCCAGACACTCCGTGATGAAATACTAGCACTTTTGCAGTTAAACTCAGCGCGGGATATCCACAGTATTAATGCAACAATAAGTAAAAAAATAGCTTCCTCATAATCAAACCCTTTGGTAAATGTGAAAATAGCACCTGCTAATAATAATGCTCCTGTCCATAGATAAGCTCGGTGAGTACGCATTGAAATACCACGTGATACGACAATAAGCATAATACCTATAGTCACAGATAATTGTTCTGAAAAACGCATAATCGGTAAAGTTAGAAGATGTTCCATAAAACGTAAGCGGTCAATTAGGCCAGGGGTAGTCGCAGAAAGAAGTAGAATGACACCACTGGCGAATACTAACTTTCCAAGCGCCCATGCTCCTAAATCACTGAGTAAGCCGAACTGAGTAGGCAAGCCCAAGAATTTGACGCATTTGTGGTGTGTAGCTTCCAGACCAGTTGTGATTGCTTTAAGCATTTGTTTACTGTTCGTACTTAACTCAAATACCGCTAGCACAAGACCAATCAACCAAGGAGTTACATAGTAAAAAATACGGAACAATAACAAAATCGTTAGCGCACGTGATGAATCAACACTTAATGTCTGAAGCCCAAGCACCGCAATTAAATCAAACGCACCTATACCACCTGGAGCCATACTAATAATTCCTGCAATTGCTGCTACAATATACACACCAAATACCGGAGCAAATGGCAAATGATTCACATTATTTATAGCGAATAGCCAAAATAATATTCCTGCAGAAGCCCACTCGAGAATAGAAGAACCTAGAGAAGCGATAATTACTTTCCAAGGTAATTTGCCAGCGCCCTTATGGAACCATTTTGCAAAGAGAGAGGATCGTTGCATTAATATGAAGAACGGTAAGTAGAGTGAAACTCCCCATACACCGACACGAAGCCAAGAATGTTGCTCCAAAATAGGTTTCACAGGGAAAATATCGACGAGTGCAAGGAAACCAAGCGAAGATAGTCCCACTAATATGATAGGCGATAAAAAAAGTACAGCAGCCCCCATCTTTTTCATAGGCACGCCGCTTCTCTTATACAACAATGTTCGTACTCCTACACCGGTAAGACCGGCGAAACCAATCATATTATTAAATGTATTGGCTATCCATGCATAACGGTAAGTCTTTCTCCAACTGATATCGAGCTTAAATTGTTTTCGTATTAAATAATCATAAGTACTCATTGTAGATACGGCTACAAAAGAAGCCGTGATTAACTGAATAAAGACATGAATAGGCATTATGCGTAATTCACGAATAATTATAGCTAAGTTAATATTCTGAACCTCGTGTCTACCATTTACATAGATTATGGCTAAAATAGCTGTAGAAATCAGTATTCTGATAATCTTAGCTCGGTAAAGAGCCATAATTAGCTGTAAAAATTTCAACTTTCGAAGCAATTCTCTCATTGTGAAGTCGACTCCAATTTCGGACGAAATAATATACTCTTTAAATAAAATGATTCGGTAAAAAGGTTTTGTGATTCAAAGTTCTTCTAGTAAGTAACCACCTTAACTTCGTCCGCAGTGGGTTTGAAGAAGCGGCTTTATAATCAATTATTTTAACTACCCACACTTCGCTTTTGCTTCGGTCGGAGACTTGGCTATCAATTCTCAATGTCCATATGCTACCCAAGAAAGACCCTTTTTTGGACGAAGTAAAAATCTCTTTCCAATATATATAACTCGTGTTTTTACACGTTTCTGTTGTGTATTATTTGCCCGTTTGAAACATTAAGTTTCTGATCCAAAATAAAGCAAAAGAATTTAAGATAGGGGCAAAAGAATATCTGCAAAATATCCCGATAATCTGAATTAGAAGATAGAATACGATAGGAAAGAGCATGGTAATGCATATGGCCGAATCTTTCCTTTTGAACTCACTGAGTCTTTAGACAATGCCTATTGTGTAGTTTAGGAATTAGAATTCCAAAAGGAGCTAAATAATAAAAACAGATATCCTTGCTGATTGATTAGTTCCAGTAATCCTATTACTGGACAATTTGACACTGTCTTCGCTCGCTTTAATATAGAAATCTTAACGAAAGATTCTGAAGAATTAGGCAGGGGGTTTCTAAAGAAATTCTGAAGAAACTCTTATTTTTAATATGTCCTTTAAAAATCACCTTACTCATCTCTCTGAGTTTTACCACTTATTCTTTGGAAAATGAATGTACTGGTGGATATTAGTGGTATTAACCCCGAGATGTACGAAGCGGTGACCGTGGATGGAGCAGGACGGTGGAGAAAGGTATATAATGTTACACTTTTTTCTATCCATGCGAACATTTTAGTCTTGCTAATCATGAGTTTGGGGAAAGTCATGGACGGCTCGTTCGAGCAGATATGGTCTCTTCTGATCAATATCACCAGAGAGTTCATGACGACCACGCCGATTTTTGTAATGTTGGGGATTGAAGGTGGAAATTTTTTCTGTGCAACAGCGGATGAACTATTTCATTCAGTCATTGATGTTTTCTTGTAATAACGGCTGTAGCCAAGAAACTTGGCGAGGATGGAATTTTATAAGAAAGGAGAGAAAGCCATCAACCGGCAACCCTGCCGCATCATCTAAAAGGCGTGTTGGCTTCTGGGATTTGCTAATCCGCTTTTTCCTAGTCATTGTTTCACTACTATGCTTCTGTCGTTTATTCATGTCGTCTCGGAATCTTGAGCCCTGACTCTTTTGTCATTGCCTATAAGGTCTTTCTTTGGCCGCAGGGATTCACAATCTAAGCGTACAAGTTAAAAACGATTTAGTTCTTTGTTATACTCAGCGCACATCAATAAGAATTTATACTGTGCACACAGGCAAAACCTAAATTGAAGCAGAACCTTATGGTTCTGAATCGATTTAGGTTTATTTTTTTATTAAATGCAAAAGGGCGAATATTACAAATGATAATCAAGCAGATTTTTAATAAAAACGTCCTTTTAAACGACATTCCGCAATATGATGCAGTAAAGCTGACTTACGCCCTCCTGATTCAGATTTTTAAAAGGGAGGAAGCATTGGAGTGGACGTGCACGATGGGAACTGCAGTTTCAGACTAGCTCTTATGTTTCGATCCCGTTGAAAAGAAACACTTTTGACCCTTCAGTTCTATTTAACTCAATAAAGTGAGTGAGCGTACCAGTGCCGAAGTCAAGCTCTGCAATGATTTGAACTTCTTGCCAAGGGATTAACTGGACGATTTTTTCAGCCAATTAAGTCGGGCTTGGTAAGATACTGCCTACCCTTAGAGGGTCTCTTATAAACGCGCGTAAAAAAAGTAGCCTCTCGTGTTGGAACCTCAAGCTTCTATTGGCAACTTGAGTTTAAAAATAAACAAGTCCTTCTCATGATTAAGTGTAAGTGATCCCCCGTGCAGTTCAGCGATGTTCCTGGCAATGGAAAGGCCCAGGCCGGCCCCGGTCTGGATACCTTCGCTGCTCCGGGAGTAGTCAACCTTATAGAAGCGTTCAAACAGCTTATCCTGCTGCTCCCTTGTTAGAGGGGTTCCCCGGTTTTCGACCTCAATTGTAACCTGCTTATGATCTGTTAGCATCCGAATGCGGATGGCTCCCGGTTTGAAGGAGTATTTCAAAGCGTTCATCAGCAGATTATCAATGGCTCTGGCGATTTTATCACTGTCCACAACTGAATACACCGGCATGCTGCCGATTTCTTTAATGATGTGAAGCTCATTTTCATAAGCGATTGGCTCAATTTCAAACAGCAACTGGTTCAAGAGCTGGCAGAGATCAATCCGGTGTGCATTTATATGTGTGTCAATCGAACTAAGCCTGGTGTATTCAAAGAGATCGTCAAGGAGCTTTTTCAGATGTGCGGCTTTATTATAGGTGTTTTGTACAAAACGATCGTATTCTTCCTGGTCCTGAAATGAATTGGATCTTAAAAGCTCAATATATCCGATGATGCTGGTGAGGGGAGTACGCAGATCATGCGAAATGCCGGTAATCAATTCCATCTTCGATTGCTCAGCTTCCCGTTCTTTTACGATTTGCCGCTCCAGGCGCTCTGTCATTTGATTGATATTAAAGGCTACCCGCCCGAGCTCATCTTGTCGCTGGACAGGAACGCGGTAACTCAGATCTCCCTCGGTAATGGTTTGAAGGCCGCTTTCCAGCGTCATAAGATCCTTAACGATGCGACGTGTCAGAATGAGAAAACTTAGAATAAATTCAATTAAAAGCATTATCATATTAAAGTAAGGAAACGACTCTAACAGCCAATCTATTTCATTTGACCATTTTGGATAAAATAACAACAAAAGCAAATTATTGAAGAGGATAGCGATGAAAAAACTAAGCAGCATGCTTAACAGAATGTTAACCTGGATCCTTTGTTTTCTTTTGGATTGCTTTGCGGGTTTAATCAATTTTATAGCCAACTCCCCAAACCGTTTTAATATACTGTGGGCTCCGGGGGTTATCTTCTAACTTCTCCCGTAGGTTTCGGATATGGACCATCACCGTGTTGTCAGAGTAACCGAAGGGTTCTTTCCAGACATTCCCATAAATATGCTCTGAACTGAACACTTGCCCCGGATAGCTGGCCAGTAGCACCAAAATTCCAAACTCCAGAGGCGTCAGCACAATATCTAGGTCTTTTAGCTTTACTGAATGCTTAGTTTTGTCAATCACCAGGTCTTTAATTAGAATGATTGAGTTATTCTCGGCCTTTCCCAGTAACGTTTGCCGCCGCATTTGGGCTTTAACACGGGCAAGTAACTCCAGCGGGTTAAATGGCTTGGTCATATAATCATCTGCACCGGTAGTAAGACCTGCAATTTTATCGATATCTTCTTCTTTGGCAGATAACATGATAATAGGCGTGTTAGAGACTTCTCTTATTTTGAGGCAGGCCGTAATTCCGTCCATCCGGGGCATCATGACATCGAGTATGACCAGGTGAACAGTAGAAGCATGGATAACTTGTAAGGCTTCCTCACCGTCAGCCGCTTCAATGACATGGTATCCTTCATTTCGTAAATATACGTGTATGATATCCCGGATCTCAGATTCGTCATCAACAACAAGGATTGTGTTCATCTGCAGTTACCCTCTCTGTATTGAAGTTAGTGCTTATTATACAGCAAATCGTTTACTTTTTTCGACAGACGTACACAAATGCAGGAGGCACATTCAAAGGCACATACTTGATATCTTCAATAATAAAGTGTTCGGAAAGCTGTTTCTTCATTTGAAGGGAGTACTGGAAGGCAATAAACATTCCGCCCGGCTTGAGTGACTTAACAATTTGGTCCACTAAAGTATCCCTTAGTTCACGTTCAAAATTAAAGAAGGGCAGTCCGCTGAATATACAATCCAGATAGATAATGTTTTTTTGATTAATGGTATTTTCTAAATGGGTAGCATTGGCGTGAGAAGAGAACTCGGGATAATTCAACCGCAGCTTTTTTCGCATGACATGATCCATTTCAAATAAAAATACATTTGCATCCCGGTTCACATTGGATTGAATGTAGCGGGTGATAGGACCTGTACCTGCTCCAAGCTCTGCAACAGCCTTAATATTATTCCAATCAACCTGTTTAACCATCTTTTTCGCCAGAAAACGGGAACTAGGTACCACACTTCCCACATTCTTCGGACTTTTCATAAACCGCTGTAAAAACAATAAATGCTGATTCATTCATTATTCCCCCTTATTTTTATTATTAAAATGAACTGAAAAAGGATAAAATATGATGTCCGAAGCTTGTACCCGCCGTGAAAAAAGTAAGTGTCCATACTAATGCGCTGGAGTAAGAAATAAGCATAAACTTTTTGAGTGATCCTCTGTTAAATCCGATAAGGAAGGGAAGGAAGTATCTGACCACAGGTATAAAAATACCGATACACATAGCCCAGTCTCCCCGTTGGCTCAAGATTTTTTCAGCTTTTTGAAAATTACGGTTGTGCTGAAATTTACGTTTTAAGTGCTGCCCAAACATTCTTCCTGCAAAATGAAACAGGGTAATGGCAGTCAAGAGACCAGAAAGAATAGATAAATAAGTCATGCCTGTATTTAAAACACCGCTGCGACTCAGAATAGCACCAGTAATCACTGTGATTTCGTTTGGAATCGGGACACCAAAGGGTCCAAGAGACAAAGCCACATAAAAAAACAAATAACCGTAATGGTCAATCAATGATAAAAGTGTGCTGCTGATGATCTGTCACCCTTTCTCTTTACTGATGTGATCATCTTAATGGAAAGAACTGAAGAAATTACGGGGAGGATTCTGAAGAACTTCTGAAGATTTAAATGTGCGTTAAAAAATATCCAACTGTTCAGTTTGTTTCTTTTTATTTGTAAGCGGTATCATTTAATATTAAAAGGAGTGTGTTAACTTGTTAATGAATCACATCAAACCAATAGCGGAACGGACAGAAGCACTGCCTGTCGGTAAAGGAAAACTTGGCGGCATGCTGTTCGGCGTAATAGAGTATAAGCATTTCCAACTGAATGAGGATACGTTGTGGTCAGGTTATTGCAAAGACTTAAATAACGCGCAGGCAGCAGAGGATTTGCCCAGAGTGGTTAAAAGGCGAATACTTGCGGGCCTACAGCTTTCGAAACAGATGCTGGGCGCATATAACCAATCCTATCTTCCGTTAGGTGATTTATATCTCCACTTCCCATGGTGATAAGGTTAAAGAGTACTCTAGATCTCTGAATCTGCAGACAGGTATTTACATAGTGAGTACTAAATTGTTTCCCATAAATGTTAAATATGAGGTAGTTATCTAGGTGGAGTGAAACTTATGGGTATGACAAACACTTGTTTTATCAATGCTACCGGTTTGAACCGGGCCGACATGCCAATATACTTACGACCCAAAGATAATGGTGAAACACTTAGGTCTGCTGCTAAGGACGTGGCAACGCTGGCGAGAAAACATATTCGTGATGACCCGGATTACTCTGAAGTTACAAGTATTCATTTTTAAAAGATGAGAAAAACCGATAATGAACCTATTGTCAATCCTAACTGGATGTTGGAGGCCGATCAAACAATTCCGGAATTGCAGAAGTATGCTTATGTCGTCCTGGATGGACTGAAGACAGGATAAACTCAAAATGCAGGATATTGCTTTACTGGAAATGCAGAAAGGAACGGAATGCGGTTAATAAGCGTTGTCATGGGAACACCATCAATTAGTAAGCGTTTTACAGAAACGGCAAAGGTACTAGACTATGGATTTAATAATTTCACTATAAAAAAATGATAGCGGTTGTCAGTCTATTGAATGGTGCGGAGACAACTTTAGTCAGGGGTGGAAAAGAACAAGAAATTTAAATATCAACAAAAAAGGGAATAATATCACCACCTAAGACCGCTTAATTTTAATCCTGGTGGACTAATTGACCCAGGGGCTGCAGGAACTAAAGACGGAACGGCGGCATTTATTTATAGTATTGACGAACAAAACCTCGTCCAAAAAAGAGTGGTTGATCTGATCACTGAATAAGAAGTAGAGGAGGCGGGCTGGTGCTTTCTGCTTCTTCAATCAATAGGGAATATCTTTAGCAAGTGGGCAGAAACTAAATTTCGAGGATTGTTTTTGTCCAACTGGCACCGCGCGTCTCAAACATTAAAGCCACCCATGTGGTGCTTCAATAATAATGTTAAGTCATGGAGCCGAGACTATTGGCTCTGTCTCTAAAATTCCACCTGTGGATTATTGCTTATCATTTATGAATTTGAAACCGGAATCTTGGAGACGATTTGAGCAGTCTCGTCACTTTGCAAAGGAAATCTGGGGAGGAGGCGAATAGTTCGGCTTCACTCTCAAATAAAAGATTAGCATATATACTATAAGAGTAAGGTAATCAAACTTTAACAGCTGTTAAAAGTGAAAGGTCATCTACAGTATCCACGCTGATAAATGGAGCTTCCTAATTTCTCGCTAAGTAAGAAGCAATATTGGCCGCATCCGCCTTCAGGAAAAGTACTTTATTTTGTTCTAATCCTCCAGTCGAAGCACATAAATATAGTTGGTTCATAGTTTTTTTCCAAATCTCTTTTATGAAAGCTTATTCACTTGGGTGTTGTTTAGTTTTCCATAAATACCTCTAGCACTTTCTTATGAAAATGCCCATTTACATTTGGATCAAATAAGTCATGAGAGTTATTGCCGAAAAGGATATCTTTACTGATGCTCTGCACTAAATATGGTTTTAAATCTTCAGGGACAAATAGTCCTAATGCTTGAGTAGAAAGTTCTTTGCAGCGGTCCATCGCTTTATAAAATACCGGCAGTTCATAAGGCATAGCCGAACCGCAAAGTATTCGAACGTCTGCGTTTACAAAGGAATCTTTCAAAGTGCGTTCGCTTAACGTACCACAATCAATCACAATGAAGTTATAGGTTTGGTTTAATTCAGGCGTGAAATATAAATCAATATGATCCATAACATAGGCATTTCCTCGTTTATCAGGCTTGAACAATTGGATAATATGAGCCAAGTGCTTACCGGTGTTTGCCTCCAAATAACAAGCCGTCCCACCATGAGCATTGATCCAGCAGGTCAAATTGAAGGCTGTGGTTGTAACGCCTACTCGTCGGTCACACCCTGCAATCGCTATTGTTATATTGGTGCAGCCGAAGCGGTACTGCTCATCATCCAATGGGAGGGAGGGCTTCACTTCTTGAAGAGGAATGCTCTTAAAGAGTGGTTTAAATCGCTGCATGCCATCCTCAGAAAAGCAAGCTCGAAGCTCCGTCTGAATCTCCTCAATTTCCGTAGCCGTAACAATATTCAGTAATCCGGCTAACGTCAATCGTTGCATAAAAGGACTGCTCATCGGCAGTCCTTCTGCTATGAGTATCACGCGCATATCATAAATGGTGAGATACGAGAGCAGGGCTTGGACTAATTCATCATCTGGCTCAGTAATCGCCGCACGGTCTAAGGCCACATAGCGGACATGAGAGAAATGCCGCATGTCTCTGACAACAAAGGATAAAAGCGAGAACTGCCCGACCAGTTTTTTTACGGGCAATTCCAATTCATCATCCAGAAAATCCAGTAGATTGACCCGAGCATTACTGGTTAGATATAAAATCAACATTCATCCCTCTTTCATTAGCAGTAGAATGAACCCGACGATCACTAGAGCCACGTAAAAGAAAAGTAAATCAAGGGTTCTGTATGTTTATTTTTTACAGCCACTTTATAAACCATGGGACGATAAATTAGGGTGGTTTCTCTAATAACAAAGACCCGCTGCAAAACGGGTCTCGTTGCATTACTTTCTTATTTTGTCAAATCCACCACAACCTTAATAGTCTCTTTGGCAGCAATGGCAGTTTCGAAGGCTTGCGGAAGTTCGTCTAGCGAATAACGATGGGTTACGATCGTCGCGATCGGCGTTTTCTTTCTCTCGATATGGTCGACGACTTTAGCAATGTCTTCGTGTGAATAACCACAAGCTCCAATAATTTTTATTTCTCTGCTCATAATATCGGCGAAGCTGACGGGAACGAGTTGCTTATAAACTGCAATTATTGAAAATCGAGCGTTCGGTTTGGCAAGCTGAAATGCCTGTAGGAAGAGGGGCTGTGCACCGGCGGCATCAATGAAGGCATCAACGTTGGGGACAGAGTGCCCGTAACAATCTGTTGTTCCGAAATACTCGATTAGCTTGGTGGCCAAGTCCTGCTTGCTCGTATTGATCGTCCTAGTTCCGAGCTCCTCCGCTTTGGACAAACGCCAGTCGTCAATGTCCACAACTACAACGTGCTTAATTCCTTCTCCGATCAAACCGGCTGCAGCGGATAACCCAATCGGTCCTGCTCCGAGAACGACGAAGTTCTCATGAGGCTGCGGATCCGTCGAAAACGCCCCGTGGAAGCCTACGCTCATAGGCTCCATAAGCACCGCTTCCTCCGCGCTGACCCCATCTGAGAACTCATATAAATTGTAGTTTAACTCCGCATCTTCTATGGCAACAAACTGGGAGAATCCCCCGATCTCGAGGGAATGCATTCTGCCGACTCTTTTCCCCGTTATCGGATTTACTCCCACGCGCATGCCGACTTTGACATCCTTGACCTCCGAGCCCGTTTCGACGACTTCTCCGAACAGTTCATGCCCGAACTCCTTGCCAAAACGAATGCCCATCTCCGTTCCGGCATTAACAATGTTGATATCCGTCCCGCAAATCCCACCCATGAGATTGCGGAGCAGTACGTCCTTCGGACCGATCTTCGGCATAGGCAATTCTTCTACTCTAACATCCTTAAGTCCGTGATAGATTCCAGCTCTCATATGTTACTTTCCTCCAATGGATAGGTTACACCTCTATCTTAGAGGACAGAAACTAACCTTGCAATTTACAGATTCCAACAATTTGTAAAATAAACGACAGTTAAGTGTAACTGTAAACTATCGTTCGAAACTTAGACGGTTTTAGCTAATTTTTTCACGTAAGGTTACGCAAAGGATTTAAACGAACGATTTTGTCAGCTAGATAATTTGGGGAATACGGGAGATCCTGTTCCAGCCAGAAAGTAATCGTACCGAACATCGCCGAGATGGCATACCATGAAGCGACTTCCTTCGGCATCTCATAGTCGGAAAGGGACCGCCTGTACTCATGGATGTGATTTACTGTCTTAGATTTCAGTGAATGGATAACTCGTTGATCGAATTGCGGCAATGCTTTCTGCACAAACAACAAATGATATACCACTCTGTTCTCTTGAATATAGGTTAATAAATACTCGAAAATTCGCTTCTCACGTTCTTCCCTCGGCAAAGCTTCATCGTAATAACGAAACACGACTTCCTGTATTTTCATGACGTATTCCTCTAAAAAATGCTCAATGAATTCTTCCATGTTTTTGTAGTGTAAATAAAAAGTCACTCGGTTTATTCCGGCTCTCGTTGTCAGGTTGTTGACGGATATCTTGAAGAAGGGCTTCTCTTGAAGCAGAATAACAAAAGCATCGTGCAGCAATTGTTTCGTTCGTTGGATTCGAAGATCAATTTTTTTCGTGTTTGACATCAAGGCACCTCGATTTTATGCAGAGCAGGTTTTCATCACGTTATAGTTTACATGGACAATGATCGGAAAACAACAGCATCGAAATAACGATATTTATTTAAATACCGAGCAGCTTAGGCATGGAAAGAACGTCGTCAATCGTATGGTTAAATTGGGAAACATATACTCCGAAACTGAGAATTATTTTTTTGAAAATTATACGATACGTTTCTGTACCAACATTTTCTTAGAAATACAAGAAACGATGAAGGAGTTTTATAAAAAGTGGCACTACAAAAAATCAAGCTGTCTTGTTTACTGACAAGATGGCTTGATTTTTTGTTTTGTCATTAATTACTCTTCTTATTCTTAGAAGGCATATTTTATCAATAAAATAGGGGAGCGAAATATCAAAAACAAGCTCCATTTACCTTTACGGGGGCACTATTTTTAATGATAATATCGCTTGAGATCAAAGCGACGTACAGCAAGAATAAACTCCAAAATTAATTGTTGCTTGCAATCTTCATTAAGTCTCCCATTTTGTCTAGAGTACTTATTAATTAGCGGCTCGTAACGATGAATAAGCTCTGCTTCAGCCTGTGTATCACCGTTTTGAGCGAGTTGAATCAGATGTATAACTTCACGCATATGAAAGGTCCTCCTTTGATCAATGTTGTCACCATTATTATCGAAGGAGGAGCACGTATGCGATAGTAAAAATTATGATTGAACTTCCAGGTGACTTTTAAGCTTCACCAATACATTCGATTTTGATTTAGTGATTGCCTGTCTCGTTACACCAATAAACTGAGCGACTTCCTTATCTGTTTTGTCTTGAAAAAATTTTAGATATAACACCTTTTTTTCTGAGGAGCTCAAAGTCTCAATGGCTTGTGAGAGTGCAGCATAATCCTCAAAAGTTATTGTAGTGCTTGTCCGGATATTAATGGCGATCTTTGGTTCACATTCATCAAACGGTACAAGAACAGAATCTCGATATAGCTTCTTGAAATAATCTCTGCTAGCGTGTTTAAGACATACTTTAGTATAGTTGCTAAACCCTTTTTCAACTGCTTTACAATCCCCATGTCTTGAGCCCATCTTTACCTCTCCTTTCATTATCTCTTATTTGGTAAATAGGAACTAGGTGGCAAAAAGGCAACTCAAAAGATATAAAAATATCCCTCAGAACAACTAGAGACCATATTTGATCTCTAGAAATTGGAGGGATATGTTATAGATAACGATGCGATTCTTTCATATGAAAAAGTTATTTATTGTTCGAGTATACGCAGATGAAAGATTTGAATGCAGGGAGGACACTGCAAACAACGAACCTTCCCTCCGTCAGTAAATCCGTGTCCTTTAGGTGATTCAAATTGCGCTACCATTGGTACTTAACGACTCCAATGACTTTTTTAAAAAATAACAAATAATCTTTGGTTTTCCAAATATTTGGTAGGTCTCTATGAGTCAATACTTGGGATATTATGGTGGTTTTATTGATCTGTTATTTATGCCTAACTCCGACGCTCTAACAGCGGAAGAAAAACAAATTACTTCTTTTTTTCTCGTAGATCGCTGGCTAAGAGGATCCCAATCATAAGAGACTTTTCCGGACCATATCCGTTCCATACCTGCTCCTAGTCCGTCTTGTAATATTTCGTTGGTTATGGATTTCTTATCAAAGGGATATTTATGAAAAAGTTCCTGGAAGCCGGAATGATTCCCATGAAGCAGGGGCAACCGTAAGCGCCATACTGGCTTGCCAGACCTTCTTCGTTAAGAAGACCTCCATTCCGATATTGGACAAAGACATGCGCTGTGCGAGTGTGGAGTGATAAGTTCAGCTGGATAAACAGTATTTGGGACAACAATTCGTTACGGATATCCTTTTGAATTCTTAAAGAGTAGCACATTTTCTAACGTGCAGGATATGCAATAGCTGCGATCTGTTACCAACACAATATAAAAATACTAAAAATGCAAAGTCAAGGGAATCTACAATGGCTTATTATCTATAGCAATTTTGTTTTGCTTCTCCATTACTACCTGCGCTTAACAATATTTATGAAGGAATGAATATGCTCGGTTTCCTGCCAAGGTCGTCGGAAAAAGAAATCAATTTGGTCGCATTATGTATACCGTCAGAATGCTAACGCTATATAAAATAATATATATTCGACGTTTTAGTCGTGATCGGCATAAATTGATAACTCTTGAGAGGAGAAATACCAAACATGATACGTAAATTTCCAGAACATTTTTTATGGGGAGCTTCCACTGCGGCTCATCAAGTAGAGGGAAATAATGTTCACTCTGATTTTTGGCTTATGGAAAATATAAACGGAAGTTCATTTACTGAGCCTTCTGGTGAGGCGGTAGACCATTTCCGGCTCTATAGAGGAGATATAGGGTTATTAACGGGACTCGGGTTGAATACGTATCGATTCTCTATCGAATGGGCTCGAATCGAACCCGAGGAAGGGAAGTTCGACGAAACAGCCATCCAGCACTATAAAGATGTACTGGAAGCTTGTAAAGAATACAATGTTACTCCGATTGTGACGTTGCATCACTTTACCTCTCCGCAATGGCTCATCCAGGCGGGAGGTTGGGAGTCGGAGGAGACGCCGGAACGATTTGCCCGCTATTGCGAATATGTCATGTCCAAGCTTGGGGATGCGATTCCTTATGTCTGTACGATTAATGAAGCGAACATTGCAATCGGCATCAAAAAAATCATGGAAAAACATCAGTCCGGGGGGAACGCCCAAGTCGGAATCAACACAGGAATGATGACTCGAATGCAAAATTATTACGCCGAATTGGGCAAAGCCTTCGGCATTTCTCCCCAAGAAATAAACACTTTTTTGGCTCCGCGCTCTGATCAAGGAATGGAAATTATCTTTCGGGCCCATACGAAAGCGAGAGATGCAATTAGACAAGTGTGTCCGACAGCTTCGATCGGTATCACTTTATCTTTGTATGACTTTCAATCTGTTCCAGGGGGAGAGGATCATGCTGCAAATGAACTGTATGAGGAGTTTCTACAGTTTCTTCCCTATCTTCAGAACGATGATTTCTTTGGCCTGCAAAATTATACGCGATCGGTTTTCGGTCCTGATGGCATGCTACCTGTTCCGGAAGATGCAGAGACTACCCAGATGGGCTATGAATATTATCCGCAAGGATTGGAATCAGTTATTCGCAAAGCCTTTGAGCATCTGAATAAGCCGATAATAGTGACGGAAAATGGAGTGGCGACGGACGATGACGAGAAGCGAATAGCTTTTATCAATCGCGCTCTGGAGGGGGTACACGCTTGCATTTCTGATGGAATTCCTGTTCTTGGTTATATGCACTGGTCATTACTGGACAACTTCGAATGGCAGCTGGGCTATTCTAAACGATTCGGGTTAATTGAAGTAGATCGATCCACGCAAAAGAGGATACCGAAAAGAAGTGCATACCATTTCGGAAGTATTGCAAAAAATCGAACCATCTAGCGGTGATAAGCCATTCTTCTGAATGGCTTATTCTTCATCTTCAGGCATAACTTCCGAATGGTCTGAAAAAAGAGCGGGTAGAATGAGTTCGCTCACGGCGCCGTTATTATTATAAAAATGCCATCTTGCTTTTTCTTCAAACAGCAAAGAGAGACGCTGTACGCTATTGCGTATACCAATATGCTCGCCGTTTTGGTCCTCAATAATCTGACCATGATTTAGCCGATCGAGTAGGTGAGTCGGATAACCGTTCCCCGTGTCAGAAATTATGATCTTGGCAAACGGGTAGAAGTCGATCTCGAATGTGTCTACTTTAATCGATATGTGGATACATCTATCTGCCTGGATAGCATATTTGATGGAATTTTCCACAAAATTTTGGATCAGCATGGGGGGCACTAGCATGTCTTCTACCATTTTATTAGTATTAATGGAATAGGTGAATTTGTTATTGTAGCGTATCGATTGGATCTGAAGGTAAGTTTTTACATGTTTGATTTCTTCATATAGCGGGACTAGGTCGATATCCACTTTGGTCATGTATCGATAAAAATCAACTGAATGAATAATCAGTCTCCTGGCTGTCTGGGAATCACCATTCTCAAGCAGATTATAAACCATGTTCAAAGAGTTAATAATAAAATGTGGTCGTACTTGCAATTGAAGATTGCGAAGCTGAGACTTCTGAGCCTTGAGTTCTTCTTCGTAGACACTTATTTTTAAATATTGGACCTCGTCCATCATCTGGTTAAACGTTTGGTTTACGATGGCGATTTCATTGGATACGCGGTAGGGAGGAATTCGGTATTGCAGATCTCCGCGTTGGATATGTTTCATTGCTTTATTTAATTGTTGTAAAGGTTGAACCACGATCTGCCTCAGCAATAAAAAAATGAACGGCAGCAGTAATGCGACCATGACAGAAATAGCTAGTATATACTTTTGCATAAAGGGGAATGTTTCCATGATCGTTTTTAACTGGATGATCTCTACGAATGAGATCGGTGCTGCAGAGGAGGACGCTGTAACGATCAGGCTATTTTTAGGATGTATAAAATTGGAGCTTGCCACGTCATCATTTGACAATAATAATAGGGAAGCGCTCTCATCTTTAGGCGCATACTGGCCTACAAGTCTGTCCAAATTGATATATACCCCGGTCAAAACGGCGTTGTCACCTTTACTAATATAGAGCATACTGCTATGGCCGTCTATCTTTACGAGATTCCAGTTCGCATTCAATCTGTCCATTTCTAAACTGTGAGCAGTCTCCAAGACAAGGGATTTGATGGCATCTCGTTCTTCCGATTTTAAGCTAGTCTTGTTGGCCGAGATAAAATCATTATCGGTATAGACAAAAAGCGTATCGATGATGTTGTTATAATTAATGATTTGTTCCGAGAGCTTCAGAGAAATTCTTTGCTTGGCTAACATGGACTTCGGTTCACTTTTGCTTAAGGCCAACTGGGGGTCATTTTCGAAAAAAGCGGTAGTAATTGCGAAGCTGGCAGCATTTTTCAGTTGGTTGTCAATCTGAATCCAATAGGACTCCATCATGTTCAAATGAGTACTTTTAATCTGTTCAACGAGGGTGGATCGGGATTGGTAATTATTGTAGATAAACAAAACGATCAAGGGAATAAGAATAGTGAAAACGGCGAGAATCTTAAAGAGAATCGAATTGGGAAAACCTGTATAATAAAAGTGCTTCATGATCATGCAACTCCTCGATGTTAGGTTTACACTAATCTTGCTAAAACAATTATACTTTTGGATGGAATAAAGTCAAACCGTAACAGGAGGTTTATTTTCACCATGAATGTAATGATCGTTGACGATGAATTAAGTGCGATCGAGGCTGTTCGGAACGGAATTCAATGGGAAACATTGGGGATCGGGAAAGTGTACACTGCCACGAATGTGCAGGATGCCATTCGTCAATTCCAAAAAAGATCGATAGATATTTTGCTTAGCGATATAGAAATGCCGATGGGGTCAGGGCTTGAGTTATTAAAATGGACTAATGAGCATTACCCCAATGTAAAATGCATTTTTATGACATGTCATGCTGATTTTCACTTTTTGCAAGAAGCCATGCAATTAGGCAGTGTCGACTACATTCTGAAACCATTGGAATTTTCTAAAGTAGAACTCGTCCTAAAAAAAACAATGGAAAAGATCTTAACAAATAGAATCTTGAAAGAGAATAGTAATTCTTGGATCCAGAACAAGGAAACAGTGATCAGGCAGTTTTGGAAAGATTTCTTCCTTGGCGAAATATCGCCAAACAAGGAGAGTTTGATGAACTACTTCCGTCAGAAGAGACTGGATATCCGTCTCGAGAGTTACTACCTTCCCATCCTTGTCGTTACGAAGAAATGGACTGAGCCTGTTAATAAAGTGGATCAAAAACTGCTTCAATATGCATTGAGAAACATAGCCAACGAAATTTTAGTAATTCCGGAAATCGAAAGGGAAGTGCTTCCGTTTTCGGAAATGTCCGTTCTGATAATGCTACGATTGGATACAGAACTGGAAGAACATCGTCTAAATAACATTATCGAGGATTGCTGTAGACAATTAATTGCTGCTGCATCGAAGTATATCAAGGAGATCATTTGTTGTTATGTTGGAATCAAAGATTCCATTTATGAAATGCCATCAAGCATAGAAGCTCTACAAGAGAGAGATTTTAATAATGTAATTCACGAGTCCGAAGTATTTTTCCTTTATCAGGAACAACAATTTGATACCGTAATTTATTCGGACAATCCTATCGGTGAATGGAGAGAATGGCTAAAACAAGGCAGATATGAGGAGATACTGAGTGATATTAGAGATCGATTGACACACACAAAAAAATCCATTATTAATCGCGATTTTCTAAATCACTTCACTAGAGATTTTTATTATCTTATCTTTGAATTTGCCAATGATCGTAGCATTTTTGTCAATGAACTATTGGGAGATCCACAGTCTAATCTCTTGTTAAAAAACTCCTTGGAATCCTTGGAAGGCCTGTTGGATTGGGTGAGCCATACTTTGAACATCATGCGAAATTTCGATAAGACGAATGCGAATCGCAGCAATCCAGTGGAAAGGACGAAGAACTATATCCAACTTCATCTATCGGAAGAAATTTCAATGGAACATATTGCAAACAATGTATATCTAAATGCGGATTACCTAACTAGAATTTTCAAAAAAGAGGTTGGCGTATCCATTAGCAGGTACATCATTAACAAGAAAATGGAAGTAGCAAAAGAACTTCTTATTCATACAGACAAAAGCATAGGGGATGTTGCTATGTTAGTCGGTTATTACAATTATTCCAGTTTCAATCGTATATTTACCAAAGAAATAGGAACCTCTCCTCAAGAATTCAAAAACAGCAACATAAAAAAATCATCTACGGATTAGTCGAAAATTAGAACCCATATAGTGGAATAATATGGGTTATCTCCTGTCTCAAATAATGAAGGCAAATTAGATAGCTGAGCCATCCCCCTGGATCATTCTTTTATCAGGAGGGACGGCTCTTTTTTTACTTACTATTCGAATGCTGTTCAGTGACCTCACCTTTTTCAGAATTGAATAGTTCGATAGGAACACAGGATATTTTACTTGGAGCATTTCACTCTGGCTTTATCCGATATTGCTTCGGCGTCATCCGTTCTATGCGGCTGAAGGTCTTGATAAAGTGGCTCTGATCATGGAATTGAAGCTGAGTCGCGATTTCCGAAATCGATAGTTTCGAGAAAGTCAGCCACTTTTTAGCCTCATGTACCTTTTCTCTATGGATGTATTCTGTAATAGTCATGCCGACCTCTTTTTTAAATAACCTCGATAGATAACTTCCATTCAAATGAACATGATCGGCAAGCTGTTGCAGTTCAATCTTCTGATAGAGATGGTTGTGAATATATTGCTGCGCGTTCAATACCCCTGGGGAATAATTATGCTTTAGAGCTTCCTTCACGCGTCTAGCGTATTCCAAATAAGCTTCCCTAATCGTTCCAAACAGATCAGGGAAATCCGGCTTCGATTCGATGCGATCGATAAACATCTCGCTGAGCGAATAAGAAATTTTGGAGTCTAGCCCCCCCTCGATGGCCGCACGGCACGCAATGGTAATCGCGGTAATTGCCAAATTTTTGTCATTGCGGACTTTGTTGTTTTTAGTCACCGTTGGCATTTCTTCCGCAGGAGGTGGAAAGGACAGCGATTTTGCGATTTCCTCGTGCCGCCCTTCTTTAATCAAACGCATTGTATTCTTTTCATAAATATAATCAAAGTGAGTCGTATCCATTACTCTTTGATTCAATAAATACAATTCCAGATTCATTTGGTTCGAGGACGGCAGAGGGAACCAACTACTCAGGCGGACCACCAGTGCATCATCTATGGAGTCATTAAAAATTAAGAAATAAGCTAGCTGAGCAAAATGAATGACTCTTTGTTTGCTATACACCGGAAGAGATACATAATACCCATTCAATGTGTCCTTAAGCTGCATCGGTACTTGGTATTGGATGAGTAGTTCATAAATCGAACTTGCGGTTACTTTAAGCGTAGCGCTTGGTCCCATTACGAAGAAGTAGGGTGTTCTTTCTTGATCTTGGAGTTTGATACCTATATAACATTCATAATCGTTAGTTGCACGGATGAAAGGGACTCCGTATTTGTCTGACTCAAAGAAGAGTTGTGAAAACAGTTTTTCTCGATTAGGGAAAAGAGGGTGCCCTAAAATATAGGAATAGTATGAATCGCGAAGGCTACCGTCTAAATTGATCGTAAAGACAGGCATTCCTGTATTCTGCAGCAGAAGCTGCGAGATAGCAGCGAGTTTCTCTTCCTGGATAACAAACATAAAGTTCACCTCTAATGGAAGTAAAATATATACAACTAACATCAACATTATACTATAAAAAGGAACAATAACCGCTTACAATTTCGTTATAAGATCTTAAGGAGGTTGAGTGTGGAAAAACACAAGAATACAGCACTTTCTAACGAAGAGCGTGTTGAGGATTTGCTCTCTCACATGACATTGGAGCAAAAAGTTTCGCAGCTTCAGTGCATAATGCTGACAACGGAGCCTGTACAGGCTCTGCAAAGATTCCCTGACGGCATCGGCGAAGCGACCGTATTCGGTGGCGGCGGACAGACAGTAGAGGAAAATGCGGACTTTGTTAACACTGTACAAGATACCGTGATTGGAAAGAATGATCTCGAAATTCCAACTTTATTTCATGCAGAAGCCGTTACGGGGCTAAATGCGGTTGGCGCAACAATTTTCCCATCGGCCATCGGACTCGGTGCGACGTTCCAACCTGATACGGTAGAACGGATGGCTGATATTATACGCAAGCAGATGCTAGCGGTTGGCGTACGCCAAGCACTTTCACCAGTAATGGATGTTGCTCGAGATCCACGTTGGGGGAGAGTCGGCGAGACATACGGAGAAGATCCCACGTTATGTGCGGTGATGAGCGTCGCCTTTACCAAAGGGCTACAGGGAGATGATTTAAAGGAAGGAGTTGTGGCTACCGGTAAGCATTTTCTCGGATATAGCTACGGCGAGGGGGGCTTAAACATGGCCTCGAATCCGATCCCTCCGCGTGAGCTGCGAGAGGTGTATGCCAAGCCATTTCAGGCTGCAATCTCGGAGGCAGGGTTGCAATCCGTCATGAACTCTTACGGTACGATTGATGGAGAGTTAGTGATTAAGTCCAAGCATATATTAACGGAAATGCTACGCGATGAGATGGGCTTCGATGGCTTGCTTGTTTCTGATTATATGTCAATTAACAGAGCGGTGGATTTGAAGGTCAGTCAGAATCCTAAAAGTGGCGGCATCGAAGCATTGCAGGCGGGTTTAGATAGCGAATTGCCGACACCTTACGGTTTTACGAATGCACTAATCGAAGGGGTACATGAGGGACTTATTGATGATGAGATTATTAATCGTTCGGTTCGCCGGGTGATGATGGCGAAAGTGGCTCTTGGGCTGTTCGAAAATCCTTATGCAAGAACGGATTTGATAGAGGAGGCATACAATCAAGAGTTCACAAGGAGTCAGAGCTTAAAGGCAGCAAAAGAATCGATCGTCTTGCTTAAGAACGATGGAATTCTCCCTTTACAGAAGGACATCAAGAAGATTACCGTCATAGGTCCCCATGGCGATTCCATCCGAATGTTGTTCGGTTGTTATACGTACCCTGCGACGATCGAAATGATACTGGGCGGGGCTGCTACCGAGATGGCTGGGTTAATGGCGGATGACACAGAGCTTGCTGCAGGCGCTTCACCATTCCTGGAAGGCAGCAATGTCCGCGAAAAGTCGCCGTTGGTCACGGAGACGATTCAACAGTTGTATGGAGGTACGACGCCAACGATTCTTGCTTCAATCCAGGCTAAATGCCCTAATGCTGAGGTGGTGTACGTTCGCGGCGCTGAAGTTGCCGGGACGAATCGTAGTGGATTCGAGGCGGCGGTAGCGGCTGCAAAAGAAGCGGATGTTGTGATCTTAACGGTTGGCGGTAAGTACGGATGGGGGAGTAACTGCACAATCGGAGAGGGGGTTGATAGTGACCACATTGGTCTCCCTGGGGTACAGGAGGATCTGGCGAGGGCAATTTGTGAAACTGGGACTCCAGCAGTCTTGGTGCACATGGATGCGAAACCGCTCTCCAGCGAGTATATTACCGAACATTTCCCTGCGATCATTGAAAATTGGTTTCCAGGTATAACCGGCGGCCAGGCAATCGCAGATGTGCTGTTCGGCGATTATAATCCTGCCGGACGTCTGCCAATGACGGCCGCACGGAATACCGGACAAATTCCAATCTATGCATCGCATCGGGTGGGGAACAGTTACACTCCGGTGAAGGGGATGGTCTTGGCTAAATATGCTGAGGGTTCCAAACGACCGCTGTTCACGTTTGGTGAAGGAAAAAGCTACACGGAATTTTCGTACTCCAACCTGACGCTGGACAAGAAAAAGGTGAAAGCGGACGGTATCATTCGCCTTTCTTTTGAAGTTACCAATATCGGGGAGCGAGATGGCGAAGAAGTCGTACAAGTTTATGTCAGCGATGACTTGTCGAGCGTGGTACGTCCCGTCAAGGAGCTTGCAGGGTTTCAACGCATCGCTATTGCAGCAGGTGAAAAAAAATTAGTTGCGTTCTCCCTACGGGCGGATCAGTTTGCATTCCTCGATAGCAAAATGGATTGGATCGTTGAGGCAGGGACAATGACAGTGACAGTCGGGGGCTCCTCTGAGGATATTCGATTATCGGATACATTCGAGATAGAGAATACGGCGTATATTGTAGGAAAGGATCGAGGTTTCTACGCAAAACCAATTGCGTAAGTGTCGTTTCTTACTCAAAGTGTGAATTTATTTTCACAATTAAGCAGGGAATTGCTCTCAGGAGGTTGATCTATTGAACAATATAGTCAAGAAAAGCGCCCATTTGGTAGATCCCGATTTGAAAGCACATACCGACCTTCTTCCCGATATGATCTTAAGCCCTGAAACTCTCGCACAGGCACGTCAACAAATAAAACAGTGGATTGTACCAAATCCCGGAAATATCCCCGTCAATATGACCGTAGAATTTATTCCTGGACCTGTAGGCGCACCAGATGTAAGGATAATCATTTTTACACCCCATAACTCACCTGCTCCTAGACCAGTGTATTTACAAATTCACGGGGGAGGTATGGTTACAGGGACTGCGGATATGGGGAATGTGGCTAACGCTGCATTAGCAGCCGAAATGGGTTGTACCGTTGTTTCAGTAGATTATCGTTTAGCTCCTGAAAATCCGCATCCGGCACCGATTGAGGATTGTTACGTGGCTTTAAAATGGGTTCATTCCCATGCTCAAGAACTTGGGGTCGATAATGAAAGGATTGCCATTGGTGGAGAAAGCGCTGGTGGGGGTCTTGCAGCGTCTCTCGCCGTCCTAGCCCGCGACCGGGGTGAGGTTAAGATCATTTTTCAACGATTAGTCATTCCAATGCTTGATGATCGCACATGTGTTGGTGCCTCTCATCCCTACAACGGCGAGTATGGCTGGACCATCCAAAACAACTATTTTGGCTGGAAGTCCCTTCTTGGCCACGAACCGGGAATCGATGGAGTTTCTCCCTATGCTTCGGCGCCGCGTGCGACAGAACTTTCTGGGTTGCCCCCAACATTCATCAGTATTGGTGCAATTGAACTCTTTCTTGATGAATGTTTAGATTACGCAAAAAGATTGATTCATGCAGGTGTTCCAACCGAATTACATGTATATCCAGGAGTTCACCACCTTGCCTACATTGCACCAGACGCACGCTTTCATCAAGCTCATAATAAAGCCATGAATGATGCGCTGAGGCGTGCATTCTATGGGTAAATCACTCAGAATCAAGTACTAGGGGACGACTAACCCCCTTCTTCTCACACCACCGTACATGCGGGTCCGCATATTGCGGTTCCAAAGAAGGTTATCAAAGCTCCAAGTAACGAGAAAGCAGACATTTTCAGTCCTTTCGCCTCCAATAGGAGGTCGGAAGGGCATTGTTCAATGTTCCGGGACATTTCCCAAGGGCCTCGCCGGGATTTACCCAAGACTATACAGGCCCATTCCGGCACCTTGAGCGCCCTCAGTTCGCGGATTCGCGTTCGAACTCGCTTGCACTGCTTCCACAGGCACATGCGCAGCCGTCTGCAAATCCAGCCATCGAATTGCTCAAGATGACTCTTTGCCGTAGCCAGCCCATTGTATAGCGGTATCATGAATTTGAGCTGGCTGTAAATTTTTTCCTAGCCTTCATTGTTATTAAACTAGTTGAGGGCAGAGAGAGGAAAGATACTACTAGATTTTAATTCAATTATTACTACGGTAGCGGATCGGATAGAACATGCCGAACACCGGCATGTTTCTTGGCGAGACGGAGCAGGGGCTTTGCACCGATCTCCCTGTTGCTTCCGGTGCTGGGGCGGATTGAGGCCAGCGGAACAGAGCACCAATTTGTTGGCGCGTTCTCCCTATGGGCGGATCAGTTTGCATTCCTCGATAGCAAAATGGATTGGATCGTTGAGGCAGGGACAATGACAGTGACAGTCGGGGGCTCCTCTGAGGATATTCGATTATCGGATACATTCGAGATAGAGAATACTGGGCATATCATATGTAAGGACAGAGGGCTTCTACGCAAACCAATGGTGTAAAAGTAAGTTTTCGCTTGATACCAGGAAGTTATTCCCTTGCTTGCGGATTTCTGTAACAATGCAGTATACAGCGAATGCGTGCAAGCAGATCAACGCGCCAGTTAAACGAATACGTAGTTCAACGGAGGTTCGTCAAGAAGCGAGCCTCTTTTCCGTTCCCAAGACTGATGAGTGAAGCACTATAGCTTGAGATACCCACGGTGGTGATCGCTTTTTTCTAACAAACTATTGTCTAAAAATCTAAGTCAACAAGTCGGATTTTACAATGGATAACGTCGGATCAAGTATAACATGAAATAATTCTAGTGATTATAATTTCATATGATTGCCGCCGGAGATGGATTCTCGCAAGCTAGTATCATCCAAGAGTAACTTGGGGCTATTATCAATGATCAGAAAAATCACAAGAGAGGAAAGGTGAACATGAAACGTAATTCCTTTAATGAAAACTGGACGGTAGGCCCGAAGAAAGGATTTTTTTCCGAATCGACAGTTGCCTTAGTTCCCCCTAAGGCCATCACTTTGCCTCATGACGCGATGATCGAAAGGTATCGCAAGAAGCCCTCGGATGATGGCAGTCATCATCTTCATGGCATAGCCTTTTATCCTGAAGGAGAATATGAGTATACTAAGACGTTCTTAGTACCGGAAGAGTATCGGGAGAAAAAAGTGACCATTGAATTTGAAGGTGTTTTTAGGGATGCGATGGTATACATTAACGATGCTTTTGCCGGACAGCAGCCTAATGGCTATTCGAATTTCTATGTAAAAACAGACCGTTTCTTGAAATACGGGGAAGAAAACCACATTAAAGTGATTGCGATGAACTACAAAGATTCTCGCTGGTATTCCGGTGCCGGGATTTATCGAAACACCAACCTCATCGTTGGGAATTTGGTTCATATTGCGCTTGACGGAGTGAAAATTTCGACCCCTGATATCCAACGCAACCACGCTATGGTCAGTATAGGGACGATTATTCAAAACGAAGGTCTCCATACTCAGACGGTCAGAGTTCTGACTGAGATTGTCGACCAAGTAGGCTGCGTCGTAGCCAGTGACACGGCGACGCTAACCACGTTTGCGGGTGAGGATGCAACTTTGCGTCAACGGCTATATGTGCGGCAGCCAAAACTTTGGAGCGTAGAACAGCCTAATCTTTATTCTTGTCGAACCCGTGTGCTAAAAGATAACGAACAACTGGACGAGGAAATGAATTATTTCGGAATCCGTTCGCTTTCGCTGGACCCGGAAAAAGGACTCAGTATCAATGGCGAAGTCGTAAAGCTGCGCGGAGCATGCATTCACCATGATAATGGCGTAATTGGAGCCGCTACGATTGACAGGGCCGAAGAACGGCGAGTTGAGATTTTGAAGCAGGCAGGCTTTAATGCATTGCGCAGTGCGCATCAACCGATAAGCAAGGCACTCCTTGACGCTTGCGATCGACTCGGCATGCTCGTCATGGACGAAAGTTTCGATATGTGGACCTCAACAAAAGTCGATCACGATTATGCGCTACAATTTCCGATCTGGTGGGAGAAAGACATCCAGGCTATGGTAGATAAGGATTTCAATCATCCTTGCGTTATTATGTATTCGATCGGAAACGAAATTATGGAAACGGGAAGGTCGATTGATTCCGTATGGGGGCGCAAGTTGGCGGAGAAGATTCGATCGCTTGACAATACGCGTTTTGTGACGAACTCTATCAGCTTTATGGTATCTGTCATAGCTGAATTCATGAAAAAAACGATAACGAACCAGGGGACAGACAATAAAGGCATTAATACGATGTTGAACAACTTCGATCAGGTTATGGCTGGGATTGAAAAATCAGATCTCGCCACGGCACGAACTGCAGAATCATTTGGCTATGTTGATATTGCGGGTTACAACTATGCAGATGAGCGTTATCAATTGGACAAGGGTCTGTTTCCAAATCGGGTGATAGTTGGAAGCGAAACCTTCCCTTCGATGATCGACAAGAATTGGAAACTGGTGAAGGAGAACAGCCACGTTCTTGGTGATTTTACTTGGACGGGTTGGGACTATCTTGGCGAAGTGGGAATAGGTAGAGTCAAGTATGATCCAAACGAGGATGCTGGCTTATTAGGAACATATCCATGGCTTACGGCCTGGTGCGGAGATATTGATATCATTGGAAACCGTCGCCCGACATCTTATTACCGTGAAATCGTGTTTGGGTTCCGCAAGGATCCGTACATCGCAGTTCAGCGCCCCGAGCATTACGGCAAGAAGCTTATTCCCTCTAAGTGGAGTTGGAGCGATTCTGTATCCAGCTGGTCGTGGAATGGATACGAAGACAAGCCGATTAAAGTTGAAGTATATGCCGATGCGGACGAAGTCGAGCTATTAGTGAACGGCAAATCTGTAGGCAAAGCGGCCGTAGGCGAAGAAAATCGCTTTATGACCGAATTTGATACGACATTCGAGCCGGGCGAAATTATGGCGCTAGCTTATACGAAAGGCAAAGAGTCCGGACGGATGTCGCTTTGCTCGGCAACCGGCGACGTGCAGTTGAAAGTCGTGGCTGATAGGGCGGAGATCGCAGCATCAGACCGCGATCTGTCTTTTGTAATGATTCGGTTGGAGGATGGGCAAGGCCATTTATACAATTCCGCCGATCGTAAGGTTTCAGTTCGAGTGGACGGCCCGGGAATACTGCAAGGATTAGGAAGTGCGAATCCGGTAACTGAGGAAAACTTCTTCGATCCTGAATGTACGACCTTTGATGGGCAGGCTTTGGCAGTTGTACGTCCCACGGGTGCTGGGTCGATTACCGTGACGGTTGCCTCCGAGGATTGCGCTGCTAGTAGCGTCCAGATCAACGTGCAAGTTTCGTAAGGTTAGAATAAAGGTTTAAAGAGAAACGGGACCAAAAGTAATTTAATTCTACGTGGAAGTCTCGGTTAAGCATGGAACTCATGGTCGTACAAGTTCATGTCAGCGATGACTTTTCGAGCAGGTTTTGCCCCGTTAAAGAGCTTGCAGGGGTTTAACGCATAGCGATTGCAGTAGAGGGAACAATTTCGGTTGCATTCTCTCACAAACGGATCAACAAGCACAGGTAAACGAATAAGTAGCTAACGGAAGCTCGTCAAGAAGCGAGCCTCTTTTCCGTTCTAAGACTGTTGAGTGAAGCACTTGAGAAACCAACGGTCGTGATCGCGTTATCTAACAAACTATTGCCCAGGAATTTAAGTCAACAAGTCGGTTTTGGCATTGGATAACGTCGGATGAAGTATACCAGGAAATAAATCTAGTAAATTATAATTTCATATAAGTATGATAATTTGTAGGGGGGAAGAAAAGTGATTTATAAAGATCCAAATAGATCTATTCAAGAAAGAGTCGAAAATTTAATAGGAATGATGTCCCTCAAGGAAAAAGTTGCACAACTCTACTGTGCCGCTGTGTCTGATAGAGACGATGATTTTAATAAACTGAAGGAAGTTATGAAAGATGGGCTTGGTACACTGGGTTGTTTGAATGTCTCGCTAACCGGAGACAATATCAAAGATATCGATAAATTAAGGAGAATTCAGAAGTTCCTCTTGGAGGAAACGAGGTTGGGTATTCCTGTTCTTATTCATAATGAAGGTATAGCCGGAGCACAAATTCCAGGTGCTACGACGTTTCCGCAATCTCTTAATCTTGCTTCTACATGGGACCCGGAACTAGCAAGAAAGATGGGCGATGTGGTAAAAAAACAGCTTATGGCTTTCGGTATCAAGGCAGTACATTCTCCACTTTTTGATTTAGGTAGAGATCCAAGATGGGGGAGAATAGGTGAAACCTATGGAGAAGATCCTTATCTCGTTGCGCAGATGGGCACAGCCTATGTTAAAGGGGTGCAGGGCAAGAATCAGCTTATGGCCACAGCTAAGCATTTTGTAGGCTATGGAAATGCTGAAGGCGGCAGAAATGGTGGCGAGATGCAAATTGCAGAAAGGAAATTGCTGGATACTTATTGTTTTCCATTTGAAGCGGTAATTCATGAAGCCAATGTCATGGGCATTATGAATAGTTATGGAATCTTGAACGATCAAGCTGTATCTACCTCAAAATGGCTGATGACGGATATTTTAAGGGAGAAGTTAGGCTTTAGCGGTTTAGTAGTTGCGGATTATGGAAGCATAACCCATGCTAATGCTCGCTACCGTGTGTCTAAAAGTCCCAAGGAAACAGCTATATTGGCTTTGCAAGCTGGAATGGATGTTGAACAGCCAAGTAATGATTGTTACCGTTTCCTGGTAGAAGCTGTCGAATCGGGAGAGATAACAGAAAATGATATTGATCGTTCCGTGCGGCGAGTTCTTGAGACAAAATTTAAATTAGGGTTGTTTGAAAATCCATATGAAGACGGGGATTTTGTGTATGAAATTAGCAAACCGGAGAATTCAGATTTATCGCAAGAGATTGCTGAAAAATCCATTGTCTTAGTAAAGAATGAAGAAGACATACTTCCACTAAAAAAGGATATAAAAATTGCTTTGATCGGGCCGTCTTCAGACAATAAAATTAATTTCTTTGGAGGATACTCCTCGGTTGGTTCTGCTATTGCAAGAAGTAGTGATTTTGATAAATCTGAAGAAGACAAGTTTCTCCAAATGATTTATCCAGGCTTTATTGTAGAACATAAAGAGTCTATTAAAGCAGCTGGAGTTGAATATAGCGATGAACCAACACTTGAACAAAAAAATATTATTATGGGCCTAATAAGGCAACATATTGCTTCTTTTTATGCTCCAAACAAAGTGTATGAAACATATGAAGATTTTGTTCAGCAATTCTATCCGGAATGTAAAACAGTAAAGGAAGTATTGGAAGAGGAGTTTGGTGAACATAATGTATTACACGCAAGAGGCACTAATATTCTCAAGCCAATTGAGGGCGGAATAGAGGAAGTAAAAGCAATTGTTCAACAGGCAGATATAGTTATCGCTGTATTAGGCGGTAAAGAAAACATGATTGATCCTGAAGCAACATGCGGCGAAAATAAAGATAATCTAAACATACAACTTGAAGAACCGCAGTTGGAGATGATGGAAGAAGTGTTTAAGCTGGGGAAACCCGTCATTTCGATAATTGTCGATGGCAGACCACTGGCAATACCATCGATAAGCAAGCAAAGTAAAGCTCTTTTGTATTCTTGGCTACCAGCTCAATCAGGGGCAGAAGCTATCGTTAACATTTTAAAAGGTAAAAGAAATCCTAGTGGTAAATTGCCTGTGACTATTTTAAAAGAGATTGGACAAGTTCCGATGTACAACAGCAGGCTTCCTATCTTCTTGGAGATCAATGATAGAGCAGAATATATCGGTCATGATAAAAATACACCTTTGTACCCATTTGGTCATGGTTTAAGTTACACTAAATTTGATTATTTTGATTTGAGTATGAATAATACCGTTCAATCGGATAGCGAATTAAATCTTCGTTTTAAAGTAAAGAATACGGGGCTATATGCTGGAGACGAAATCGTGCAGGTATATATACGTGACTGTGTAAGCAGTGTTGTTAGACCCGTTCAACAACTTGTTGGATTTAATCGGATTAGTTTGAATTCAGGAGAAGAAAAAGAAATTTCATTTGCTGTGAATATGAGGCAATTGGCTTTTCATGATTTAAATATGGATCTCATTGTGGAGCCTGGAAAGATGGAAGTATTTGTTGGTGCGTCATCACAAGATATCAGATTGCATGGCGCCTTCGAAATTATCGGTGAAAAGATGATTATAGATAGAAAAGTTTTCTCATCAAAATCATCAATTAATAATTTGTAGAAGACAGGGTACACTTAAAGTAAGCCAATATTTAACCACTTGGTACTGATATGCTTTATTAGGCACCTCAACAACCACCATTAATGTGGGGGTTGTTGGGTGATTTTTTTTAATTTTGTTGTATAACTCACATCGATACATGATGGCATAAAAATCAAGTCGGATTACCGCAACCTTGCAGGGCTTGCCCTCATTTTTTTCTTGTCGTAGTAAGCTTTAACTGTGTACATTCATTAAAGAAGTAGGAAGTGTCCAAAATTTTAGAAAAGTAGGGGTAAAAATGAAAGTCGGAATTCTCAATCTATATAGTCGGAACTTGTATAACGATGTCCCCCTCGTTTTTTTATAATAAATACTGTCAACAAGACTTTAATTCATACTCTAAGGGGGAAATACTTTGAAAGAAAAAAAAATATTGCCTGTTTTAATGGCAACCATACTGACGGTGGCTGTAGTCGGATGTGGAAACGGTAACAATACAAATTCATCAACAGCAAACAATTCAAACCAGTCAAAAACTGAAGCGAGTGAAACGGGGAAAATTAATTTTAATGAAGAACCGTATACAATCAAGATGAACTATGCAGTTCTCGGCCAAGAACAACCTGATCTATCTAAAATTGAAGCCAAATTAAATGAAGTTACTCTCAAAGAGATTAATGCTAAAGTTGACCTTGAGGGAGTGAGCTTGTACAATACGGCAAATGTTTATGCGTTAAAAGCTTCAAGCGGGGAGAAAATGGATCTTATGATGCTTATGCCGGGTAGTAGCTATCTCTCATCATTCGCGGGCAGAAAAATGATTCGCCCGATTGATAAGGAGATAGCAGAATGGGGGCCTGCACTGAAGGAAACGGCAGGAGACCTTTTGCCTGCGGGTCAATTTAAAGGAGAACAGTATGCGGTTCCACAGATCACTAGTGGGAAGCTAACATTCGGTTTTACTCTGAATAAAAATATACTAGATAAATATAATATTGACATTACAGGAGTAAGTTCTCTAGATGATATGGATGCTATCTTTGAAAAAGTCCACAAATCTGAACCTTCATTGACGTTGCTTGCTCCAGAAGTCAGTTCATCAGATATGGCAAGTTTCTTAGTTTATTTTGATGGATTAGGCAATACGTATGGTGGACTCACAGATGATAGTGGTACAAAGGTAGTTAATTTATTTGAAACCGAGCAATGGGTCAATACAGCGAAAAAGGTTAGAGAATGGTATCAAAAAGGATACATTTCAAAAGATGTTAGTACATCACAAGATGATGGCGGTACCCTATTAGACAATGGCAAAGTATTTGCGACGGCTTCTGGCTCCATCCATTTCAATGGTGGTGCAACAGTACCAATCCCGAAAAGAACGATAGCTTTACATCCTCCAGTCCTGACTACAGCAGATTCCCAGCTTTTCTTATGGGCTGTATCGTCGTCCAGTGAGCGACCAGACAAGGCCATTCAATTCCTTAATTTGCTTAATTCAAGCAAAGAGCTATCAACATTACTGAAATACGGGATTGAAGGAGAACACTACGAACTAAATAAGGATGGAACTGTTGATACCTCTAAAAATGAAAATTATCGAAATGACTGGTTGATGTTTGGAAATTATAATCTTATGCCTTTAGATTCCTCGTTTGTCCAGTCTAGTGGAATCAGTGCTGACAAATATAGAGCAAGGGAAAAAGAGTGGAATGATAAAACTGAAAAATCTCCCGGCTATGGTTTTATGTTTGATCCTACACCTGTGAAGACGGAAGTGGCAGCTTTAGATGCTATTGTTCAACAGTATCGAAAAGTCATTGGAAATGGTTCAGTGGATACTGATGAGTTGTTAAAGAAGTTCAATGATAGTCTATACGCAGCAGGTCTACAAAAGGTTATGGATGAGAAGCAACGTCAATTTGATGAGTGGCTCGCAACTAAAGGAAAATAGTACTCGGTGAAATTTCGCTAAGAAAGAACTGTCTTCCACTAAGGATAGGCAGTTCTTTTTATTTTTCTATACCAATGGTCGGAAAATGAAATCTCATTTGTCGTTCTATGTATAACGATCTGCCCTTCTCTTTTTGTAAAATTATTAATGAAGGGATAGGTAAATGATCTTTTACTTCAGAGAAAACCATACTAGGAGGCGGAAAAAAAGTGAAGGCAACATCGAGTTTAAGATTAGAGAATAAGCCAAGGAAGAAGATCCATTGGAAATCATATATTCCATTGTATCTCTTGGCTTTACCTGCATTAATTTATTTACTTATTAATAACTACTTGCCACTTTACGGCATGCAAATTGCATTTAGAGAACTTGATTTTTCAGGGAGCATTTTTAGTGGTAAGTTCGTGTGGTTTGATAACTTTAAGTTTTTATTTGCAACTGATAATGCATGGATCATGACTCGTAACACCGTTCTTTATAATCTATTGTTTATTGTGGTAGGAACTGTTTTCTCAGTTGCTGTAACAATTCTTTTTAATGAAATAATGAGTAAAAAGATTGCAAAGTTTTACCAGTCAGCTGTTCTTATTCCATACTTTATTTCAATGGTAATTGTAGGTTACTTGGTATTCGCATTTCTAAGCAGCGATAATGGCTTTATTAATCACTCTATCTTAAAACCGTTAGGAATTGATCCGATATCTTGGTACTCTGAACCTAAATATTGGCCGTTCATTTTACTGTTTATTCATACCTGGAAAGCTATGGGATACAATCTGATGTTTTATACTGCAAGAATTATTACCATAAGTAAAGATTACTATGAGGCAGCAAAAATTGATGGAGCAACAAAGTGGCAGCAAATTAGACATATTACTTTGCCACTCCTTAAACCAGTAATTATTTTAACGACAATTCTTGCTATTGGGAGAATCTTCTATTCTGATTTCGGCTTGTTTTATCAAGTTCCTATGAACTCGGGTGCACTATATGACGTTACTACAACGATTGACACCTATTCATTCCGGGCACTTATGAACCTGGGAGATATCACAATGTCAACTGCAACAGGCGTGTACCAATCAGTTGTTGGTTTTATATTGATTTTGATCGCAAATGCGGTAATTAAAAAAATAAGCAAAGAAGACTCACTATTCTGAAAACGGAGCGATAGATAATGATAGAAAATAAAGATAAACGTTGGTCAGTGGCTGGACACTTCATAATGATAATTTTATCCGTCCTTGCAATTGCTCCTTTTATACTACTGTTAATGTCTTCTATAACAGACGAAGGGACAGCACTACAAAACGGATATAGCTTTTTTCCACAAAAATTTTCCTTAGATGCTTATTCTTATATTGCAACTCAGTGGGGACTCATTGGAAGAGGATATTTGGTTTCTATATTTGTTACTATTGTCGGCACTTTTGTTGGAGTAAGTATATCTGCTATGCTCGCGTATACTCTTAGCAAGCATGATCTTCCTGGACGAGGTTTGCTAATGTTCCTGTTAACCTTTACGATGCTTTTTAATGGAGGATTAACTTCAACATACATTGTGTATACGCAAATTTTCCATATTAAAGATACAATTTTTGGTCTGCTTTTACCGAATTTATTGATGAACGCATATTTCGTAATTATGTTTAAAAATTATTTTGAGCATACTCTACCAGGAGCACTCGTTGAATCTGCACGGATTGACGGCGCAACAGAATTTAAAATCTTTTACAAAATCGCCGTGCCTTTGTCCGTACCAATGTTCGTTACTGTAGGCATGACTTCGGCGTTGAGTTATTGGAATGACTGGACTAATGGAATGTATTATCTCTCAACGAACAGTAATATCCAAAGTATACAAACTCTATTAAATAATATTAACGAAAACATTAAATTCCTACAGCAAAATAATGTTGGCACCACGGTAACCACAGCAGATTTACCCTCAGTTACCGTGAGAATGGCAATTGCTGTAGTTGGCGTTTTACCAATGCTTCTGTTGTTTCCTTTATTCCAGAGATGGTTCGTTAATGGGGCAACTGAGGGGGCAGTTAAGGAGTGAATACTTTGAAAAGAAGACTCAATAAAATTATCTCAAGTATGACTTTGGAAGAAAAAGTGAGTTTATGCTCTGGAGTAGGTGCATGGAATACTATTGCTTTACCTGCTCATGAAATTCCATCAATTATGCTGACCGATGGGCCCCATGGTTTGAGAAAACAAATGGGCGCCCAGGATCATATGGGAATGAACCAAAGTGTACCAGCGACCTGTTTTCCGACTGCTGCAGGACTTGCTTGTTCCTGGAACAGAGATCTAGTTGAAAGGGTCGGTGTTGCTCTTGGTGAAGAGTGTCAAGCAGAAGGAGTTCAAATTTTACTTGGGCCCGGAACAAATATTAAACGATCACCTCTTTGTGGAAGAAATTTCGAGTACTTTTCAGAAGACCCATATCTATCATCTGAACTGACAGCAAAACATATAAAAGGTGTTCAAAGTCAAGGGGTAGGTGCTTCTTTAAAACATTTTGCCGTAAATAATCAGGAGACGAGACGATTTAACTTAAACGTTGTCCTTGATGAACGCACCCTACGTGAAATTTACCTTGCTAGCTTTGAAGGTGCAATCAAACAGGCACAACCATGGACAGTAATGGCTGCTTATAACAAGATAAATGGTGAGTATTGTTCTGAGAATCAAACATTGTTAAATGATATTTTAAGAGAAGAATGGGGCTTTGAAGGATTTGTCGTTTCTGACTGGGGAGCAGTAAGTGAACGGGATGTAGCTTTAAGTGCAGGAATGGATTTGGAGATGCCAGGAAGTAATGGAGTGGGCAGTGAAAAAATTTTGAATGCCATAAATAATGGAGATTTGTCTGAAGAAACATTAGATAGTGCTGTCGAAAGAATTCTTACTGTTATCTTTAAAGCTCAGGAGAATATAAAGCATCAAGCAGCCTATGATCCGGATGCCCATCATCGACTTGCCAGGGAAGCTGCAGCGGAAAGTATGGTGTTATTAAAAAATGAAGATCAGATCCTCCCACTTAGAAAACAGGGAAAAATTGCCTTGATAGGCGCGTTCACAAAAAATCCAAGATATCAAGGAGCAGGTAGCTCGCGAGTAAACCCTACGAAATTGGATAATCCCTATTTAGAGATAACGCAGAAGGCAAAGGAAGCTCAGTTTAAGTATGCCAAAGGTTATTCGTTGGAAACCGACCAAATTAACGTTGATTTGATTTTGGAAGCTCAAAAAGTTGCTAAGGAGTCAGAGGTTGCAATAATATTTGTCGGTTTGCCAGAAAAATATGATGCTGAAGGTGTCGACCGTAAGCATCTTGAACTTCCAAATAATCAAAACCTATTAATTGAGGCGGTTGCCGAAGTTCAAAAGAATATCGTAATAGTTATTTTGAACGGATCGGCTGTGGAAATGCCATGGTTAAATAAAGCGAAGGGAATACTTGAAGCTTATTTGGGAGGCCAAGCTATGGCAGGTGCCATAGCCGATATTTTGTTTGGCGACAAAAACCCTTCGGGTAAGCTTGCAGAGACCTTTCCGATGAAACTAAGTCATACACCATCTTATATTAATTTTCCTGGTGAAAGCGATAAAGTTGAATATAGAGAGGGTGTTTTTGTCGGTTACCGTCACTACGATAAAGTTGAAATTGAACCATTGTTCCCGTTTGGATACGGTCTTTCCTATACAACTTATGAATACTCGGATCTTAGTTTTAATCATAAAGAGATTTCTGACTCGCAAGAAGTTATTGTAACGCTAAAGGTTAAAAATATGGGGAATAGAGCGGGGAAAGAAATTGTACAACTCTATGTACGGGATAATGAAAGTAGTGTTATCAGACCCGTGAAGGAATTAAAAGGATTTGAAAAAATCGAGTTAGACCCCGGTGAAGAAAAACTGGTTACCTTTACGGTGGGGAAACGTGCGTTTGCATATTATAACGTTGATTTAATGGATTGGTATGTGGAGACCGGAGAATTTGAAATACTCATTGGAAAGTCTTCAAGAGAAATTATACTGAAAGATACGATTGTGGTGAACTCAACAGTTGAATTGAAAAAAAAATACACGTTAGATTCAACCTTAGGAGACATCAAGACTCATCCGATTGCTGTTCCATTCATTTCTAATCTATTAGCAGGAATGGGGTTAGATGATTCCTCAAATGGAGGACCATTCGGAATGGACAAAGATTCGCTATTAAACAGCATTAAATTAAGGAATTTTGAATCGCAACGTACTATGCCAAAGGACATGTTAAACGAACTACTTAAGGGCTTGAATGAATAATTTTAACTGTGAAAAAATGTATCTGATTGGTGAGGACAAATTTAAGGAGGCCCTAAATGTTTGGAATTTGGAACAGCACAATAAATGTAAGTGAAACTGCTACAATGAAATTTATCTTTCAAATTGAGGAATTAAATGATATACAACTTCGTATCTGGACAGAACCTGTTCCAATGATTGAGATTGAAGAGACAATTGTTGAAAATAATCATCTTTTTGCCAAAGGGCATAATAAGTATATGCCTGGCGAGATAACGTTTAATCTCTATTTTAACGAAACCTCCTTTTCGGGAGAAATCAACATGATGAATCGAAGTTTTCAGATCATCGGAGAAAAAGGCAGAGGAACAGTTCAATCCAAAGAATATATTGCCGCCCATGTGAAGAATAAACGAAAATCCAATTTGTCTCCTCGCGGTGATAAGGAAATAGAGATGGAAGTGGAAAAGATTCTGAACAAAATGTCCTTGGATGATAAAATAGGACAAATGAGCCAATGTTTGGCCTCTAATCACTCATTCGGTGGTGCTGTGAATTCAGCCCCACCTGAACAACTGATCTCCGAAGGGAAGGCGGGCTCTGTACTCGGAGCCTTTGATATTAATCGTATATACGAGCTTCAGAAAATTGCAGTAGAGCAATCACCTCACAAAATTCCATTGTTTTTTAATGCAGATATTATCCATGGTTTCCAAACTATATTTCCCGTTCCTCTTGCATGGTCATGCAGTTGGGATATGGAATTGATCAAACAGGCTTGTGCTATTGCGGCTAAAGAAGCGACTGCTTCCGGCAACACGTTTAACCATGGACCAATGGTAGATCTGACTCGGGATCCGCGTTGGGGACGAGTTGTGGAGGGCTCAGGGGAGGATCCATATCTTGGGGCCCAAATCGCCAAAGCTCAGGTAGGAGGGTTCCAAGGAGAAAGCTTATTTGATGAGGAAACTTTAATTGCCTGCCTGAAGCATTTTATAGGTTATGGTGGCGCTGAGGGTGGACGTGATTACAACACTGTAGATATGTCTGAGTGGACTTTGCGTAATTTTCATTTGCCCGCATTTCAGGCGGGTATTGAAGCAGGTGCTGGTTCCGTTATGAATGCCTTTAATTTCTATCAAGGTGTTCCAGTAGCTGGAAATGGATATTTGCTTCGTGAATTGTTGCGCAAAGAACTTGGGTTCAAGGGAATGTTAATTTCGGATTATGGCTCTATTGAAGAAATTCAGATTCACGGAGCGGCCAGAGATAAAGGAGAAGCAGCTAAAATGGCAATTGACGCTACAATGGATATTGAAATGGTAACCAGTGTCTATGCCGATGAACTCCCTAGTTTGGTCGAAAAAGGAACTGTGAAACAAAAACAACTGGATGATGCCGTACGCCGCATATTGACTTATAAATTTAAAATTGGAATTATGGATGACCCATATCGTTATATTCAACCGGAAAAGGAAGAACTGGTTCACCTTCATCCGGAGCACTTAAATAAAAGTAGAGAATTAGCCCGCAAGTCAGTGGTTTTGCTCAAAAATAGTGGAGTCTTACCACTTTCGAAGGATCGCAAAATTGCTGTTATAGGGCCTTTTGGTGCAAGCCGAGACCTGCTTGGACCATGGCAATTCACCAAATATGCCTATGAAACTATAACCTTACTTCAAGGCATATCATCTAAGGGTGTAGAAAAGAGCCAAATAGTATACTCTCAAGGATGTGACGTAGAGGCTTATATCGAAAATGGTATCGAAGATGCGGTAAAAGCGTCTGAGGAGTCAGATATTGTAATTCTGGCACTAGGTGAATCCAGTGATATGAGTGGTGAAGCGGCATCACGCACCAATATTTCGCTTCCGGAAGTACAGATGAGATTGGCGAAAGCTGTTGTTGCAGTAGGGAAACCGGTTGTTCTTGTATTAACGAATGGTAGACCAATTTTGCTCGATTGGTTTGAACAACATACTGATGCAATTGTGGAGACTTGGTTTCTAGGTACACAGGCTGGTTACGCAATAGCCGATGTCTTATTTGGGGATTACAATCCTTCAGGAAAGCTTACTATGAGCTTTCCTCATAATGTAGGGCAAATTCCTGTGTACTATAATCACTTCAGAACAGGACGTCCATTGACAGATAATCAGGATCAAAAGTATTTGTCAAAATACATCGATTCTCCGAATGAGCCTTTGTATCCTTTTGGATACGGATTGAGCTACTCTTTCTTTGAATATGCTAATCTCCGATTAGACAGGCAGAAGATAATGCACAAGGATATTCTTCATGCGAGTGTAACGGTTACAAATACAGGCCGTTATGCAGGAGAGGAAATTGTGCAGCTGTACATTCAAGATTCGTATGGCAGCACAGTCCGCCCGGTCAAAGAACTTAAGGGATTCTGTAAGGTGTGGTTGGAATCAGGAGAGAGCCAAGAAGTTATATTTCAAATCGGAGAAAAGGATTTGGTTTATTACACTGGCAATCAACGCTATGAAGCGGAATCCGGAGAGTTCAAGATTTTCATTGGCTCAAATTCCCGTGATGTATTGGAAGCTGGATTCGAGCTGTTAGAAGCAGAGGTTTCTTGATTCACATGCCCTTTTTTCCGAATTAAAAAATACGTAATAACACTTGATGGCTTATGTACTAGAACGAAAGATAGAACATAACAAAGGCGCTGCATGCGCCTTTGTTATGTTTTTATGAGATTAATCTAATTTCCTAAAGGCGGGATCGACATTGAAAGCATATTTCAAAAACAAAGCCGTTGTCGGTGGTATTTTCATGATGATTTTCTATCAAATTGTTATGATTGGGATCACTATGTCTGGTTACAGTGCAATACCAAAAAATGTTGATCGTTTGACGATGGCTATTGTGAATGAAGATCAACAGTCAGGTGCACAATTTGTAGAGCAGTTAAAGACACAATTACCGCTGCGTGTCGTCACTAATGAACCCCTTGAGCAGGCACAGAAGAAACTAGACAATCGCGATATACAGTTCATTATGCATATTCCGGAAGACTTTTCGAAAAATCTGGCTGCCCAGGGCGAACAGGTGAGGCTGGATTTTTTCATCAACGAGTCGAATCCAGCCGCAATTAATAGCACGATGCAAAGCATAGCAACAAAGGTTTCATCGCAGATAAGCGCTCAGATCCAGAAGGGAAGTATAGAGACTCTTCTTCAGGGCATGAATGTGCCTGAGGATCAATCCAAACAAGTGGCGGAAAGTTTGGTGTCGAAGGTAATGGCAAATATCGTGTCAACGAACACGCCGCCTGCCGGTATGCACAATCAGATGGCGCCGATGTTCCTGACGATTGCATCTTATGTAGGCGCGATGATTTATTCGATGATCAGTTCGGTTGCACTCAACCAGCTGAAGGCAAAAGTGGGGAAATGGAATGCATTCCTCTCACTGCAGGGCGTCCATATGGTGCTATCCTTAATTGCGCCGCTGGTCGGTTTGAGCATTTATTTTGGCTTTCACGGGTATGGGGCTGAGACGTTCCTCAAAATGTGGATGGTCCATTCCTTGGGAATGCTTGTTGCCATCGAGTTCACCAGTGTTTGTGGGCTGCTGTTCGGTCAAGCGGGCATGGTTCTAAATCTGCCTTTAATGCTATTGCAGACGATTGCGTGTGGAGCCGTGATGCCGCAAGATATGATGCCGGGATTCTTTAAAGCGTTCAGCTACATTTCCCCGATGTTCTACGCAGTTCAACTAGATTATAATATGCTCTTTGGAGGCGGCAAGACGTTTGAATATGTCCTCGGTTTGGCCTTGGTGGGTGTCGGTGCGCTAATCATAAATTTGTTCATTCACCAGTTTAAGCCAGTCAAAGCTGCCGAAGTTGAGGGGAAGCCTGCAACTGAATTACAATACATGTAAAATAAGTTTAAAAGGGCAGATAGGCAAGGTAGTCCTGTCGGCCCTTTTTCATATGTTGAGAGGGATCCCCAATTGCCAATTTGTTCTTCTCAATAAGGTTTGACAAGCAGATGAATGAGATGGCAAGGGGTCTTCCGGAGTTTGAGTTATTAAAGAGTATACAGGGAATCGGAGATAAGCTCGCAACTGTAATTGTCGCAGAGATCGGAGATGTACGGCGGTTTAAAGAACCCAAACAACTGGTAGCTTTTGCAGGTTTAGACCCTGGAATATTCAGCTCCGGCAAATTCACGGCGACCAGCTCTAAAATCTCACGAAACACGGCTTCAAGAGGCTTCGGAGGGCGTTATATCTAGCCGTACAGTGCTGAACGAATACGAACCGGCCGCCTTCTGCTTTGAATTAGACCTGTATCGGCTGCAATTGGCAGGAGCGGACCCACTCGGACGGGGCGGCGAGGTGCAGGGACGGATGCAAGTATTGCATTTAAAGGACATTGCGGTGGTGAACGGCCAAGCCTTCTCTGCGGAAGTTGGGCAAGTGGATTATCTGTTGCCAAAGGCGGTGACCTCTTCATGAGCCGCAGTGACGGTATGTCCTATGCGCCGCTGTATGAGTCGCGTCCTGTAGTTCGGCCCGGCGAATTTGTATTCGCCGCGACGGCGGCATTCTTTGTGATATTGGTAGCCACCAGATCGAGCGGTTTCTCCACTATACGGGAAGCCGCTCCGGGAGGTGTTGCACAGCAAGGTGGCGAATTACGGCAACCCGGACTACCCGGAGCTGGAGGATTTCGGTGACGCAACGCTGACGGGAGACGAGGGCACCACCGGTTATTTCCGGGTGGACTGGTTTACGCCGCAAGGGCTTGGCACCTGGGGTGACGGTAGGACCATCATCATGGGGACAGAAGGGTATATTGAGCTGCGCAAGTATACGGATCTGGCCCGGGCCAACTCGACAGACCATGTTTACTGGGCGGACCGCGAGGGCGAGCATTACGAGCATTTGGCGGGTAAGGTCGGCTTTCCGTTTTTCGGGGAATTGATTCTCGACTGTCTGAATCGCACGGAGCATGCGATGACGCAGAAGCATGCCTTCCTGGCCGCGGAGCTGTGCCTCAAGGCGCAGGAGCAAGCGGTGAACCTTACGCTGGAGTGGCTCCGCTGGCCAAACCAACAGCGGAAAGAAGAATGAATCCTGTCCATAACGTAAAAGATAGGTGTGGCGGTGATCGGCTGCAGTGCGATTTTTTCGCTGCATGTTGAGGCGCTGGGATAGCTTGACGGCGTGCGTCTCCACCGACTGATTAAAGACATCCTCGCCCATATCGCTGCCGGAAAAAGGTTTGGACTGGACGTCAAAGAAGGTATCAAAACGCTGTGCATTATCGGCGTTATCTATGAATCCTCCCACCGCTTGGGCACTGTTCGGTAGCGGCGCGGCATTAACAGTCGAACAGCTCCTTGCGCTTGAAAACCAAAGCGGGGGGCTGTTTTTTCGTTCATAGTGAGAAAGGTTCTACCGGCGCCACTTAAGTACCATTCAGGTTCATAAGCCAGAATTCATTATGTTCAGTTATAATGCATTAAACAGAGTTCACTGCAGCCGACGAGGACATGATTCAAGGCATATTTCTAGAGAAAACCGGTTTATAGGGTTGAGTATAATAGTCGGATATTGAACTATATATAGTCGGAAAGTGTATAACGAGTCAATTCCTAAAATCTTATAATTAAAGTAGATAGTAAATAATCAACTTAAAAAGAGGGGGGAGTATTTTGAAAAAAAAATTATACCTGTTGTGATAGCAGGTCTTATGACACTTGCTCTATCAGGATGTGAAAGCGGTAACATTAGTAACGACGTTAAAAACAGCACCAATTCTAATGAAACAAAACCTGTCGCAAGTGAAGGGGCTACTTCAGGAGAAATTGACTTCAATGAGGAACCGTACACAATTAAAGTGAATTATGCGGTTCTAGGACAAGAGCAACCGGATCTTCCCAAGATTGAAGCGAAGTTGAATGAGCTCACACTGAAGAAAATTAACGCAAAAGTGGATCTTGAAGGGGTAAGTTTATACAATATGGCTAATGTTTACTCGCTAAAATCGTCCAGTAGAGAAAAGATGGATCTTATGCTTATGATGCCTGGAGACACCTACCTGTCGAAATTTGCTAACAACAAGATGATTCGACCGATTGATAAAGAGCTCGCTGAATGGGGACCGGCACTTCAGAAGACAGTGGGTTATATGCTTCCCGTAGGACAGTTTAAAGGAGAACAGTATGCGATTCCGCAAAAGTTTGCAACGCTTACAAACGGCTTTAATATGAATAAAGCAATCCTTGATAAATACAAGATTGAAATTAGTAATAATATAAAAACGTTGGATGAAATGGATCTGATTTTCGCTAAGGTACACAAGAATGAGCCAAATATGACCATTCTTGCACCAGAAGTTGTGTCCAGCAGTATTGCAGGTATTTTAATGAAATTTGATGGACTTGGTAATCTATATGGCGGTTTGATGAATGGCGAAGGTACGAAAATTACAAATTTATTTGAAGAAGAGGAATTTGTCAATACTGTTAAGAAAGTTCGAGAATGGTTTGAAAAAGGATATATTTCCAAGGATGTGAGCACATCTCAAGAAGATGGTGGAACATTATTGGATAATGGCAAAGTCTTTGCAACTGCTGCAGGCTCAGTGAATTTTATTTATGGTGGCTCTATTCCGATTGCAAAAAAATCAGTAGCCCTGCATGCTCCAGTGCGATTCACTTCAAATTCACAGTTATTTTTGTGGGCAGTCGCTTCATCCAGTGAACGTCCTGACAAGGCAGTCCAACTTCTCAATCTATTTAACTCGGATGAAGAGGTTGCTACGCTGCTGCAGTATGGTATTGAAGGTGTGCATTATGAAATGAAGGCTAATGGTACAGTGGATACCTCTAAAAATTCAAATTATCAAAACTACTGGCTGATGTTTGGAGACAGAGATATTAAACCACTTGGCGCTTCAGAAGTAGATGCAAGCGGATTTACTCCAGAGGAATACCGAGCAAAAGAGAGCGAGTGGGAAAAAAGTATTAGAGCATCTGAAGGATATGGTTTCTTCTTTGATTATTCCCCCGTTAAGACAGAAGTTGCTGCTCTAGATGCAGTTGTTAATCAATATTATAAAGTGATTGGTAACGGTTCGGTTAATCCCGATGAATTGTTAAAGAAGTTTAACGACACTCTTTATGATGCGGGGTTGCAGAAGGTTATGGATGAAAAACAACGTCAATTTGATGAATGGCGTACTGCTCAAGGTAAATAAGTGAAACGATGAGAATTCATGAGTAGTCTGATTGTTGGTATACAGTCTGCCCTTATAGCGATATGGATGTAAATTGGCTTCATTGTTTTAAGAATGACCGATTTGTTGTGTATAACCTCCGTGCAGGCCCTTGGTTACTAGGGCGTTCGCTGGCCTACGGATTTTTACAAGTAATTGCGACAATCTGCAGCATTTACTGTTAGCTAAAGGTAGATGGGATGTTTGGTCTTTTATGTGAGCAAACACGGTCAGATATAAGATTAATTATGAGACTTTGCTGGGTAATCTCAAAAATTTGAAAGTGGTGAAATTATAACATGAAAACAGTGAAATTGGGTATTATCGGCGTTGGTGTACAGGGGGGAACTTATGCGGAATTTCTGGCCGCGGGACGAGTGGAACAGATGGAACTGGGGGCGATTTGTGACATTGATCCTGCCAAGAAAAAGTGGGCAGCGGAAAAATATCCGCAAATACCCTTCTATGACAGTTACATCGAAATGATGGAAAGTGGCAATGTTGATGCCATTATAACTTGCGTGCCACATTATCTTCATCCTGAGATGGGCATTGAGGCACTTAAAAGAAATATTCATGCCCTTGTAGAGAAGCCAGCAGGGGTATACACAAAGCAAGTAAAAGAATTAAATGAATTTGCGTTAACCAAGCCTGAACTGACTTTTGGTATCATGTTCAATCAACGAACAAATCCGTTATATCAAAAGTTAAAGGAGTGGATCGACAAAGGCGAGATAGGTAATATCCGCCGGACCAATTGGATCATAACAAACTGGTGGAGACCGCAGGGATATTATGATCAAAGCGAATGGAGAGCTACCTGGGGAGGCGAAGGAGGTGGCGTTCTCGTTAATCAGGCTCCCCACCAAATTGACCTATTGCAATGGATTTGTGGAATGCCCCAAAAAGTTTATTCAAATGTAAAGTATGGATACCAGAGAGATATAGCTGTGGAAGACGAAGTGACTGCTATGTTCGACTATGGCAACGGTGCAACTGGTGTTTTTATTACCTGTACACATGATGTGCTGGGAACTGATCGATTCGAAATTCTTGGTGACAAAGGTAAAATTCTGGTAGAGGATAGCAAGAAGGCAACTATCAGAAGACTGATTACGTCTGAAAATGAGATGAACAAAAATCTGGTCTGGCCTGATGGTCTAAGGATTTTCATGGGATCTGATCATTCAGAAGTTTATACAGAAGAAGTGATTGAATTTGAGAGTGCATGGGGTGACCAGCATATCGCTGTTCTTGATAACTTTGCAGCTAATATTATTGATGGAACCCCGTTACTAGCTCAGGGAAGCGAAGGCATACACGGTGTGGCACTTGCTAATGCTATCCATTTGTCGAGCTGGTTAGGTCGCGAGGTTGAATTTCCTTTGGATGAAGAATTGTTCCTGGCCGAGTTGAACCAGAGAGTCGAAGAAGAAAAGAAACAGTCTCTCATATTATAGAGCGTTCAGGATTGATAAGGGAGTGAAAGAATAATGTTAAAAGCAGCGGTAATCGGACTTGGAGATGTATCCCATATTCACATTGCAGCAATCCAAGCAAACCTCGATATTGAGCTTGTTGCCGTATGCGATACGGATGAAACCTTGGCTCGTGCGGTGTCTGGTGCCAAATTTTATACGGATTATACAAAAATGCTGGAGAATGAAGTGCTGGACTGTGTACACATTTGTTTACCCCATTACCTTCATTACTCGGTTACAAAAGCTTGCGTAGAGAAAGGAATTCATGTGTTCCAAGAGAAACCGCTCGCGTTAAATGCTGATGAGGTTAACGCATTCATTGCACTTGAAGCGGAAAACAGACATGTGAAAATCGGAATATGCTTTCAAAACCGATTCAATGAGACTTTTGAAAAACTGCAGGAAATTGTCGCACAAGGACAATACGGAGCTGTAAAGGGGATTAAAGGAATTGTTTCTTGGTCTCGGTCCCAGGAATATTATACAATCAAGCCTTGGCGGGGTCAAAAGAAGTTATCCGGCGGCGGTGTTATAATTAATCAAGCCATTCATACCCTGGATCAAATGCAATTGCTGGGTGGTAAGATTGCATCTATACGCGGTTCAGTCAGCCAGCTTTTGGATTATGGGATTGAAGTGGAGGATACGGCATCAGCCCAAATTCGGTTTACAAGTGGAGCAACAGGACTCTTTTTTGCCACCAATGCATACGTGGATAATTCAAGTACTGAAGTTGAAGTGATTCTAGAGCAAGCTACGTTTAGGATCAAAGATAATATTTTATGGAAGATAAACGAAGATGGAATAACTGAACGTTTGGTGGAGGACAGTAGAATGCCAGGGTCTAAATTCTACTATGGAGCGGGCCACATTAAGCTTATTCGTAAATTCTATCAGTGCATCCAGAATGATTCCCAAGATTACGTTCATGTCAAAGATGCTGCAATATCGATTTGGATGATTGAAGCCATCTGCAAATCTTCACAAATTAGAATGGAAATCAACTTAAAGGAGAAGAAGGAATGACACATGGGAAAATTGGTTTGCAAATGTTTAATCTAAAGAACAAGATAGCAGAAATCGGTATCTATGAAACATTTAGAAAAATAAAAGACCTCGGTTTTAGCTATGTTGAGATAAGTAACATTGAAATGAGCAATGACAATGTCACTGAACTTCGAAGAGCAAGTTCAGCATTTGGTATTACGATTGTTTCGGTAAGTGCCTTGCTTGAAACATTTCCAGGGGTGCCCGGTGAATCTTTGACTCAGGATTTTGATAAAATCGTAAATGACTGTAAGCAACTAGGTTGCAATACTATACGCATTGGTATGATGCCATTTCATCTGATAGGCCATAAAGATAAAATTATTGCCTATATTCAAGAGGCGGAAACTATAGCGGAGCAGTTGGCAGCGCATGGCATAGAACTTCACTATCATAACCATCATATTGAATTTGAAAAATATGACGGAAAATATTTGCTTGAGATCATGCTGAACAGCACTTCCAAGCTTGGGTTTGAACTAGATGTGCATTGGGTACAGCGTGGAGGTGAAAACCCTATTGAAATCATTAAAAGATTCGCAGGGAGGATTTCACTGCTGCATTTAAAAGATTTTAGAGTTGGCCGTATACAAGCAGTTGAAGAAGATTTTAAAGATATAAGCAAATTTATGTATAAATTTAATAACAACATTGAGTTTGCTGAACTGGGCTTGGGAAATTTGGATATCAAAGGTATTATGGAAACTGGGCTTGCGAGCGGCGTAAAGTATTTCCTTGTGGAGCAGGATGATACCTATGGCAAGGATCCTTTTGATTGCCTAGAAACCTCAGCTCGCTATTTGAGGCAGCTTGGCTATGCAGAGTTGTTCTAACAAGCCTCTTGCATGCTACTTTAGCTGAGAACAACGAAGACAAGATCAAGATTGAATAATCTTCTTATATTATTCAATATATTAGTGTCTTTATTTAAACGAAATAAAAATTAGAGCAGCAGTTCCCAAAAAACTTGAGAATTGCTGCTCTTCTTGATTTAGAAAACTGAGCTACTACTCACACCATATCTTAGCTTCGCACTGAACTAAACGAGCTAAAAGCCCCTTTGCTACCCTTCTGATGTTTGAGATGCTGCGGTCAATGGTCCATTAGACCAAATATTGGGGGAACAGATGCATCGTTCCTGCTGCTGAAAAAACAGCTGTTCTCCTTTTTCGATGAGGTATTTGTGTATTCACAATATGGTTCAATGGAAAATGTTTGCTATAAGCACCATGCGCATATCATAAATCGTTAGGTAAGAGAGTAGCGCTTGAATCAACTCATTATCCGAATCTGTCATCGCTGCACGGTCTAGAGCTACGTAGCGAACATGAGCGAAATGCCGCATATCTCTGACGACAATAGATAAAAAAGAAAATTGTCCGACCAGCTTTTTTACTGGTAGTTCTTGTTCCTCCTCCAGAAAATCCAATAGATTGACCCGTGCATTACTGGTTAGATATAAAATCATGATTTATCCCTCTTTCATTACCAGTAGAATGATTCCAACGATAACCAAGCCTACATAGAAGAACAGCTCAATGAGTTGCTTCTGTTTGTTCATTGTTATCGCCCTCCCGCAGTTCCCATATAGGCAAATTTGTACTCCGGAATTTCAAAATGAGCATGCAAACGCTTTGAACCAATCATTAACAAAGCGTGTTCCCTTTTCTTACTGGCCAGCAGTTCTTCCTCGGCATCAGTCAAATTGTACAGGTCTCGCGTTTCCTGCAGATTTTTCCCGTCCGTTCCCATGAGTATCTTGATGCTCGGGATATCCAGTAAGGCTTGGCCGTACATTTTAATTTCAGGGGCTAGGAAGTCCACTACGCTATGCGAGATAATGGCTAAAGCCGCTTCATACTTCCGAGCTCGTTTTTCAACATTTCTTAAAAAGACCAAGCTTTGAGGCACATTGGGGTCAATCATCAGATAACATTCATCACTGATAAGCAGCACTCGCTCATTTCGGTCTTGGGACATCTGCTCCCAGCACCAGGACAGCAAATTAAAATACTGTGTCCGCTTAATATTGTCAGAGGTATTTTGTAGTGTATGAGTATCCAGACAAATGCAGCGGCTGTTGGTGTGAATCGTGCTGTGACCATTCCATAAGAAAGAATCCCCGCCGTGTGAAATATCGTACAACAGCAGGGAAAGCTCTTTATACACGTCGTCGCCAAGTGTTTGTTCTTTACCATGAATGAGAAGGTGCAAATCTGAGAAGGTAGGGAAGTCCATATTTTGTAATTTAGTGATATCGGTAGACCAGGTAATGTGGAATTGATTGTACAATTCAATCAGGCATTGTTTGAGGACGGCCTTTTGCATCATGGACAGGTCAGGGATGTAGAGGTTAAAGAAAATCTCCAGGTTCTTGAGGTGAAGGGCCATATCGGACATGCCGTTGCCTTCGTCTTTGTACAGAGGGAATTCTTCATTCTCATCGTCGCGGGGAGCCGGACGGATCTGCAGGGGATTAATTTTGCCATTTGAACCGCCACCAGCATTGATCCAATCACCATTTAACAACAGACATAGCTCTTTATATTCCGATTCGGGATCAATAAAAATAACTTTGGTGCCCTTCATATATTCACTTAGGGCAATATGCTTAACGGCCGTTGATTTGCCTACACCCGCTACGCCCATGACAACAATATTGGAATTGGTACGATCTCCACCACGCTTCCATAGATCGACGATAACCAGGCCGCCGCTGGCATCCTTGGCCAGATAATAACCGGTTCCATCATTAAAGCCGCTGCTGGCAAAGGGGAAGCCGCCTACAAAGGTGCTCATTGGCATTATTTTATTCAAAATACTCTCCATAGTGCCTTGGGATGGATAGGTTGGGGATAAATGGCGAAAGCTCTCCTTCTGTAGATGGGCCAGCGTACGTATTTTACAGCGCATCATACTAAAGGTATTTTCCACGCGGCGGCAGGTACGGGCAAATATTTGCTCATCGTCGGCAAATGGCATCACTAGCACATTCATTAGTCCTACGGTTTCACCGTTCTGGTCAATTTGCAGCATAATACTTTCCCCATCACTGGCTGCTTTTTCGGCGCGCTGCCGTGTGAGCGGATCTTTGGCACTGTCGGCCAGACTACGGTTCTGCGTTATGGATTTGGAAATGGCGGATATCAGCGCACTGTTATCAATGGGCTGAAAGCCGATGGAGACCATTGTGGCCGGCAGATTGGTGAGCGTGGAAAGCCAACCTACATCGGCCTTTGGTGGGTACTGGATCACGCCGTACAACTTAGCGATTTGCTCTCCAATGACAAGACCATTTCGGGAAAACTCCAATCCCATGGGTGTAATTACGTTGAGAAGAGAAGCATTTACTGAGGCTCTAGTTGTGGTTTGCTTCATAAGATTACAACTCCTTCTAGCTGATAATCCAAAAAGGACCGCCAGCGGCTGCGTTTTTGCGGGCTTCATTTAGAATGATGGAAAAGTCCCAAGCTTGATCGCTGCGTTTACGGCTGGCCGGATCAGCGACTAAAATTTTGCCGTCAGCAGTTACGCCGCGCAGCACCATAAAATGGCCAGAGGAAGTAAAATGGCCTTTGCCCATAATGGCAACAACCAGTTTGCCATGGGATAGAGCATCAATCACTTTTTGCTGTTCTTGAATCTTGGCTCCTTGCACATACAGTCCAAAATGCTTCGCCCCATCAGGAATGAGACTATGGTAACTACCAGTACCTTCCGCCAAATATCCATTCTCATACGCCCACTTCGACATGGAAACGGGATCAACTGGGGTTTGGGTCAACGTTGAAACGACAATGGACAAGGAGGTCGGTCCGCAGCCGGAAACGCCGATGGTGCCGCTGGGACCGTAGGGCTTGTTCGTCCAGCGGGTGTCCATCTGATTGTAGTAGACGACTTCCCGACTGCCGTCCTGAAAAGTGACACCTTCATATTGCTGTCCTTGGCTCTCTTGATAACCTTCTTCGGTGTCGCTAAGGGATTGATCATAGCCATAGTCCATGCGCATTTCATCGACAATAGGTGCTTCATGAGTTCCCAACAGCAACTTGAGTGATTCAATGGGGGAGGTGAGCAGTTGCAGCACCATCGCGGCAAGCAGCAGAAAACCAACAACAGGGGTGAGGATCAGCATCAATAATCGCTTACGAGAATCTTCATCGACTGCGGCCTTAACTGTAAGCTTTGCCAAGAGTTTCGCAGTTGCAGGGTCCATACTTACACCTCCTGAAGAAAGGGGATGACAGCTTCCGGCTGGGTGCTTTCCAGATGGGTATAGGCTGGGTTATTGACTAAATTACATAGCTGGACAATCTCCTGTTGCTTTAACACATGAGCTTGAACCTGTCCGTCCTCGAAATGTTGGACCAAACGTTTAGCCTTCTCTTGCAAGTCTCGTTCTCCGCTTTCTTGGCGTTGCCACAAGATCAGATAAAACTGCCGTTCCACCACTTCGCCGGACAAGGCAAAGCTGTTCATCTCCAACATTTCTTGCCGCAGCAACTCCTTCTGTTTGATGTCGGCATTGGGAAGTAGTGCGCCAAGCTCGGAAATCAGCGGGGAGATATCGACAGGACGGCTCACGGCCAGAAACTTAAAGGGAAAGCGAACGGAGGAAAGCTCTGCTGTTAATTTGCTGATGAGTAGCCGCTTCTCAGAAGGACTTAACAAGTCCAAACTAATCGGGAAAATGCGTAAATAACACAGCAGCCAGCCATCCTGGGTATATAGGATGCTCTCACGAATGTCTTGAACATTGACAAACTGTTGTGCCGATTGCGCGGCAACGGATGCCTGTTCTCGGGTTATGGGTTTGCTTTTTTTCAAGTAAATCAAAACTGCTCCCCCACCGATAAGGCAGAGGAGCAGCATAAGAATAGGCAGCAGCATTAATGCGGCACAACCTTTCTATTTTGTTTTTTGTGGAGCAATGTGCCAATCTGAAAACAGATTCCCGGATATTGTAACCGTGTCTTGCAACTGTAAGGTCAGCATACCATCTGGAGTCCAGGCATCAAGGACACGTGTAATCGGTGTATAGGGACCATCGGGAAACCAGATTGGGGTAAAATGGACTCGGCTATTGTAGGTAGAAAACTCGTTAGGCTTTAGCCAGAAGCTGGCGTTATAACTCCGTTCTTTTAGATCATGGAAGCGCCAGTAGCTCTGATAACTATACTCCGGGAAATAGGTAACAGCATGCTGCGCTCCCGTAATATGATTACTTGGCGCATTGGAGGATAATGTCGTAGTGGTGTTAATCTCCAGCCCATAGCCGGATTTCATTTGTTTTGAAGAATCAACAGGAGCTTTGGAATCGGGGGAGACACTATGCTGAGCAAGAAGAGAAGCGGTATAGCCGGTCCAGGAGTAATCCCACCAACCGTTGTCCTTCCAATATCCATAATCCGTCCAATATCCGCTGCCTTTTCCGTCTCCAATCCATTGCCAATTTGAAATCCATACCCAATACTCATGCCAGCGTGCAGACCAAATGCCCCATGAGGCGGTTGTTTTGGCTGAATAAGCTGGAATGGCAGGAAGATGAAAGGAAGAATTTCGATCCGTTGCTTTCGGATCAGGAGGCTGATTTTGATCTAAATCCATAATGGAAGCTGTGATTTGGTTTTCACTTAACCACCCATCAGAGGCCGTAATTTGGATATTGACGTTTTGAGGTTTGCTGGGAGTTCGCCATTTTACCCACACGATTTGGCTGTCTCCGTCCGGAATGACAATATTGGTTACCAAATAGCTGCTGCCCATTATAGAGAACGTGACGTGAGCTGGAGATTTTGGAGTGATTGCACTGCTAGTGGAGAGCCGAACCGAAGTAATGACATCCGTATTGGTACGATACTGCACGTTGCTTTGGCTGGGAGAAGGTGTAGTTGGAGCATCCCTAAAACGCACAATGCCTAAACCGAGTGAGCGGATGATTTGGTCGTCATTAACACGGTTTGCCGTCGAGCCGTTCCAAGCTGCAAAGCCCAGGTCAGGAGTTTCTAGAAATAGAGCAAGAGGGAGGTTTTGATGGGTAAGACTGACCATTTTGGATCGTAGTCCGCCACTGAGTACTTGATTGTACAATGCAGCTTCATGAGCCGTCATGGCCATCTTAGTGCCTTCAAACGTGATGTAGGCAATGGGTTCAAGGAGAAGTTTGTAGTTACCGTTAGTCAGAGTGTCAAAATTAACGTGACTGGCCTCAGCAATGTATCGAACAACCAATTCATCGGTAAAATAGCTTTTTATTTCTTCAATACTGGTTTGACCTCGATCTGATTTAATAATAAAGGGTAGTGCTTTTTGAGGTTGGACATAGGAGTAGGTACCAGTGTTGGGGGTCAAATGTGTTCCCTGTTTATACTGTAACTTGCTGATTTTCCCGAAATGTAAGATGGTGCCGGAAGGTGTTCGATTCGTAAAATCAATGGGAGAAGTGACTGGCGTTTGATCGTTATTACGAACGATAGTAACACGCACTCCCTCATCATGGGTGTTCCAGAAATTTTGGTTACTGCCACTACCCATTCCTCCGCCACCATGATCAATGTTACCTTCCCCGTCACCATCGGCAAAAATTGAGTGAGGAACAATGAGTAAGAGGCCAACAATGATGAGGAGTGCAGTGATGAATTTTCTCAAAGGAAATCCTCCTCCAAAATGAAAAAAGCGTAGCAGTTTTGCTACGCCTTTTAATAGGTTTTAAGTTCAGTCCATAGTGCCGACTTTATTGCCGGTCAGTTCATCGCCTTCCTGGCCTACAGTCGTTCCTTGACTCTCGCCTCCTTGATCTTCAACCCATCCAAAACCAGGAACATACACTTGACCCTTGTTATTCTTGTCTCCCGCTTTAGGTTTAGCTGCTTCCTTATTCGGAGTTGTTTCCTTTTCTTCATAGCTAGGCGGTTTATCTGGAGATTGCGGCTTATCTGTTTTGTTAGGCTTGGGCTTTGGGGGTGCTGTTGGCTTTGGCGCTGCGGTCGCTTTTGTAATAGGAACCCCAACTTGCTTCGTCCCCACATCTGGTTGAAGAATAGGAGTTTCTGTTACAACGGCTTCTGCCGTTGGCTGTACAGCGGGCGCTTCTGTAACCTTAGGAACCGGAGATATTGGGGAAACAGAAGGCGAAGGACTAAGAGAAGCGGAAGGAGTGACATCAGGCACGATAACTAACGAAGCAGGAGGATTGGAGGAAGGCGAGACAGTAGGAAGAGTTTCAATATCAGCAGGTTTTTCACCTGATAGACTAAACAACCAAACGCCAAATACAGCCAGAAGAGCAATGCAGCCTGCCCCTATCCAGGCTTTGCGTTTCATGATTTCTCAGCTCCCTTTAATTGAAGGTGAAGTAATAAAAAATATACCTCAATTATAATGTATAAAAATGTAAAATCCAAGTTAGACCTTGATTCTGATTTATTGCTCTATAAAATTTTGAAAAAGTGCCACGACTGCATGTGAATAAAAAAGGGAAGAAATGATTTTTTTAAAATTGGGGACGGTATGCAGCGTTCACCTGTAAGTGGGCATTCATAGCAGGCATATATCCCCAGCCGAATGATAAGGGAACGGTAAGATGGATTTGCACTTCGGCTGTAAAGGACTGAACGGAATCAGGAGACGCCGGGGCAAACGGCGTATTGATGACATTCACTTGAAGATCAGAAATGCTGTACTCAATCATTTGATTAGATTTTCGGACATAGCGGTCTCCCTCTTGAGTCAAACCCAAGTCCTGGCTGATGCGGTGATACACATCACCTGTTGTCCACGATTCTTTCCATTGATTTCCGGAGCGGGCGAAACCGCCAGAATAGCTTTGTCGAAGTCCCGAGTAGACATTGCTGTAATTCTCCGTAGCCACCGAGATCACAGCGCCTTGCACGGAATCCCGTATATGGGAAGCAATGATGCTAAGCCGCAAATACTCGTAAATGACACATGAAATCATCAGCACGGCAAGCACGGCCGCTACAGTCAAGGGGAATCCGTTACCGGAGCGGTCCTTCCAAAACTTCATTTCCAGTACACCTCGCTTTTCCCCGTAGCCTTAGTCGTTAATTCAATCGGGAATGAAGCGGAATTCCCGAATAGCCCAATATTGACGGTAGTTCGCAAGGTGACGGTTACTTCTTGGTTAATGGGGATTTGCCCCGTCTTACTCCACGAGATTAAAGGATGAAGTCCAGTTTGGACCTGTAGTTCGGTTGCCCTTAGTGTGGTCTCCTGGCCCACCCGTCCAAATATTTCTGCCTCTCGAGCCAGTTCATTTGCATAGATATCCAATTGATGCTTAGTCACAAATACCGGCACAACTTTTATGACCAAAGCTACACAGAGCATCACGGCCATCACAAAAACGACGACATCAATATAACCCTCGCCGCGATTATTGGTGAGGCATTTCATGGTCTGCCTCCTTTTCTCTTGAATTGAAGAAACTTAAAAAAGATCGCCCATTGCTTTCATGATCTCCATGCCTAAAATCACCATGTACATGAGCATAAAGCAGGCCAGCATCCAAAAGGAGTACTTACGGATTTTGCTGGGACGCTTCATGGCTATTAGTTTTAAGCGCTGGATTTCCAGCAGCTTAAAATCATGTGCAAGCATATCGAAATACACAGTTCCCTGATCGCCGCGCAGGACGGCTAATAACCCGCGGACAATATCAGACACCATGGTACTGCCAAGCCGGGACTCCAAACGTAAAAGGGCAGTTTCCTGATTGCCGCTTTTCATATCGGCAGTGGTCATTTGCAGTTCATGTTGCAGGCTGCCTTCTGTATTTTTGATATAACTGTCCAGCATACGCAACACGTCACGGGAGGATTTTAATTCTTGAGCAATCGTAGCAACAAAGCGGGGCAATTCCATTTCAATCTGTTCCCGCTTCTTGCGGACAATCTCGTCGGCTTGTCTGGTTTCTTTAAAAAAGACAGCAATCGCCAGAAAAACAAACACCGGAAAGAGAAGCGGTAGGATGGGGAGAAACAACAATCCACCGCAGAAAATAAGGCTGGTCTTAACCATGGCTCTAGCCAAATAAACCTCCGGCGAGATCTGCATTTCAGCAGAACGCAAAGTCGCAGTGGTTTTCCGTTTGTAATAGTCGCTGAGTGGCAATCGGATCGCTAGCCAAGCCGATAGACGAAAAACCAATGCTTGTATCATAGAACCCTTGGATTTTCCTATCTTAGTGACATAGAGGATAGCGCGAGTCGAAGCGAGAGTTGGTAGCTTAAGCTTAGCGGCCACTAGGACATAGGATCCCATTGTGAAGAATAGATAAAAAGCGATGAGTATACCGGTCATTTTGGATCATCCCTTCATTAACGCTCCCATTCTTCACCCACCGATGGCTCCAGTGTAAGCTGTGGAAACACAGAGGTGGCGGGCAAAGGAAAGCTCATTTCTTGGATACCGCTTGTGAAAACTCGATAATTGGGTGTAGATTCAGCAACTTTGGGCATCTGACCAAGACTGGCAAGTGAGGCAAAACTTGTGCCGCCAATAATAATATGATCGAGCACCTGAATATGAAGAGGGGCGAAAATGGACACCATGTTTCGGGTAATCTGGATATCCTCCGGGGAAGGTGTGGGTATACCGCTCGGGTGATTGTGGGCTAAGATGACGGAGGAGCAATCGGAATTCAAAGCAGCTTTCAAAATATGGCGGGGATAGGTTGGAGCTTCGCCCACACTTCCTTCCGATATAACCCGTGTTTCGATAATCCGGTTTTTCCGATCTAAAAAGGCAACCATAAATCGTTCCCGGTCCTTAACACCCATCAAGTGAGCAGAAAAATAGCTGCTAGCTGATTCTGGACTGGATATGATTTGTTTCGAGTGCTCTTCCTCCCATTGCAGGAAACGGTGAGAGCGAAGAAAAGCGTTAAGCAGTTCGACCTTACGCAATTGCGCGCTGGTTAATTCCAAGGTGTGGGGATGCTCCAAGGCGTTTAGAAGGTTGTTATGCGTACCGTACTCTTGCAGCTTCTGGAGCGGGATGCCTGTCAGACGATGAAGAGAGTCTACATAGCCGGCAACCAGTTGTTCATCTAATGGGTTGGAGGCCATGAACCAGGCTCCCTTCGGATATTTACGAGTTCTCGGACGGTCTCTAGATGGTTACGAAGCTCATCCGAGATGGGCCACTCTTTCAGTCGTTCCCAAAAGGCATCCGTTCCGTGTTCTTGAAGCAAGTGGGTAATCTGTTGGGTTTCCTCCGAAGTCATATCCAACAGTTCTCCTAACCAAAAGGTTGTTTCAACTATCGACATGTTACTCCTCCTTCATCGTTTATACTCCAGTGGCCGGGTCAGCCGAATAACCGCTGCAAACCCGGCAAACAGGGCGATACCGCAAAAGGCGAGTACCATTTTCCCCGGCATACTGGTTGTCAAAGCATGAAACCAATCTCGATTCAGAAAATAGAGTAGGGGGATATTGCCCAGCATGAGTAGTGCCATCGTGATAATTTCCTTTAGTGGCTCATAGAGTAGGTAATCAAGCTCTGCAGATACCACCCGCATATCGGATAACTTGGAGACAATCGGCATGAGTGTCGTTTTCAGGGTCCGATCATCTTGGCAGGCAATTAGGGCATCGCACCACTCCTGAAACACACTGTCGTTAATTCGGCCCTTTAGCTGCTGGAGGGCAAAACGCAAATTGGCGTGAATAAGCTTGGACTCTGCCAGAAAGGCTTGAAACACATCGGCTACAGGGGGATTCAAATAAGGTACATTTTCTTCAACCGCAGCCAGAATATTTTCGCTGCGCAGATAAGAGGTAGTAATGATGGAGAGGGCGGTTTCCAATTCGCTGTGCAGCCGCTTTTTATAAAACGTGGAGGTAAACAGCACGAACCAGAACGGAGTGAGTGCGAAGCCTCCGGCTAACACTGGCACCAGCCAAATATTGCGAAGTAGAAATCCTAGCATAGCTCCAAGAAGGGCAAGAACCAGAGAACAGACCATCATTAATCCCAGCTTGTTGCTCTGTCCAGTTTGCTGCAGAATGGCGTTTGCTTCCTGAATGGATGCGCGCCAGCCTTTCAATTTTTTCGGGTTCTGCACGGTGTGAATTCGTTTTCCTAAAGGCTGTTTACGAGTAGGTAAATGGGTAAAAAGATGCACCAGCTCTGACCATAGCTTCCTTGGGGGGATATTTAGCAGAAGCAAGCTTCCAGCAGATAAGCCGATAAAGGAGAACATAAAGAGAAAGGTCATTTTGCACCGCCTTCCAAGAGCATGGCAAGCCGGGATACAGGCATGCCATTTTCCAGAAGCCGTTTTTGCAACTCAGGTGAAATGTCCTGCATTTTTTCATAGTCACCGTCCACGACCATGTTACCTTCTACCTCTCGCATGGCATGTACGGCATACCGATACAAAGGAACAATTTCGCGCTGTCCACTGGTAAGAATGCGGCATTCCGTAATCTCCATAATGCGCCGTGAATTGTCCTCCAGTTTTTTGACAAACAGAATCAGCGGGAACGCTTCGGTCACCAGATTGTACAAAGTAGCATCGTTCATTTCGTATTTCTGTGTACATAGCGTAACCATTCGATAGTAGGTAGATAAGCAGGAGTTGGCGTGGGTTGTCGTAATGACAGTATGGCCCGTGCGGGCCGCCTCCTGAGCGGCAAATGCTTCGGCAGACTTCATTTCACCCACACAGATCACATCTGGATTGGCGGTCAGGGCAAATTCAAGCAATCGCTCTTGGTCGATATGCTGGCGGGGGTCTTCACTGGAACGGGTGACGGTGTGCACCACATTATTTAAAACCTGTCCCGCCTCGTTCTGAACCACCAAGTCAAACTCGCGTGTCTCATTTTCAATGGTGAAAATGCGCTTCTCATATGGAACAGTCGAGAGAAGCCAACTCATAAGCGTGGTTTTTCCGCTGCCTGTTGCGCCTGTCACACACATAGACAAGCCGTAGCGTAAACAAAGACTCAAAAAATCGAGCATGTCTGCCGTTGCTGTTCCATTGCGGACAAAATCTTCCCGCACCAACTTTTGCGGATTGACAATCCGAATAGATGCTGCTATACCTTTGTCCTTATCGGTGATGGGCGGTCCAAACACGGTAATGCGGATATTGTGCGCCAGATGCCCGCGAACGATAGGCTGAGAGTAATCTAAAATCATTCCGGACTGGTGCAACAGCCTGCGAATAACGTCAATGGCATGCTCTGGTGAGGCAAATTGTTCTTCAGCGGGAACAATGCGGCCATCCGTGTAACTGATTTTGACATCGTTATAGCCATTAATGTTGATTTCTTCGACATCTCGTGAATACAAATAGTGAGTCAAAAAGGAGTACTCTACCATCTCGGTATATAAGCGGTTCACTAGTTCGTCAAAGGAAAGTCCCGGCACATGAAGACGGTGATCAGTGAGGTATTGGCTCATGTAGGAGATGAGCTGCTGCTTTTGTTCCTCCGGCTTTTGACTTAAGAGGGTTGCATATTTGCTGGAAAGATAGCTCTGCACCTCTTGCAGCACAGCGGTAAAGGTTTTGGATTCCGTGGAGAAAAAATGAGCGGCATGATTCATTTGGAGTCACCTCTATGCGTGGGCGAGAAGCGCTGCAGTAACTGTTTAAAGAAGGAGTTAGCTGGGACAGAGGGGCCTTTCTCTTTGAAGGAGGAGACAGCCTGCTGTTCGGGCTGAAGCTGCTCCATCAAAGCCTGAATGCCTTCCTGATAGGCGTTGGTTGTATTGCCTGATATTTCCTCCAGCAATTGGGCGGTCGCTGCTTGTTGTTCAATTTGGTCCAGATACGGAAGTGTAAGCTGGATCCCGCCAAATACTTGGCTGTATTCATGGCTGTCTTGTTCCGGCTTTACCTTGGATAATAGGGGGAGGAGGTCAGCGCGGCGGAATCGGGCATCTGTCAAAAGTGGAAGGTAAGAAGCAAAAAACATCAGACTTTTTAAGTCACAGCTATGCACACGAACGATTTTGTCGGCCATTTCCAAAGCGACTGTGGACAGCAAATCGACAGACAAAAAGCTGGTGCAGTCCACCAGGACTACATCAGCTACATGACGTGCAAGCGTCAGCAGGTCTACAACACGATCACGGTTGTAGGTTGCATAACTGAAGGAAGTATCTCCTTTTTTATATCCCAAAAGTGCAATATATGGAGAGACATCTAGCGGCAGAGCGTAGTGTAAGATATCCTCTTGGTTCAAGGTAGGCAAGCTAAGTAATTCGCCCAGTGATGCATGGTTGGCGATGCCTTTCGGTGCGATAGTGGCAACGGAGGGGCAAAGCGCATCACTGCATAGCAAAAGCACGTTCTGCTTTCGGTTGGCGAAGGCTTGGGCCAGCTTTACTGCGGTCACCGTCTTGCCGCTGCTGGGACTTCCCCATACAGCAATAAGTCTCTTATTACTCATGAATGCTCTCCTCCTTCGGAGCAGACAATTCAGCAAAATATGCATCCTGCTTATCAATGAAAGTTAAGGCGGTAGCTGTATCTCCACGGAAGACGAGTGCGGCGTGCAGTTTACTTTTGTTTTCCAAGTCAGCCAAAAGAGTGGCTTGCTGCGGCATCACCAGCAAAGTTAAAGTAGAAGGCAGTTCTTGCTCATCTGTGTCAGTAGAAGGATCCTTAGCTTGTTTGGCCTCCAAACCGCTGCTGGTGGTTGTCGCCAGCACTTCTACATATTGCAGTTCCGGAGGCGAGGTTGTCGTTCGCAGTTCTCCATAATCGGAAGCGATCAAGGTGACAATATCACCGGCCTGCAGCTTGCCAGATAAGCCAGCAGCAAGGTTTTTGATGGTGACGGAAATGGCTTGCTTGGTTCCATCCAATCGGCTCAAATATGCATCTAGCGGCACTGAAGATAATTTGGCGGGGAGCAGATAGTCGCCCTGCTTCATATCGACAGTGGCATATTGGTTGACGACGCTATCCAAGGAAGAAAGGATAGTAGAAGGCAGATTATAGGCTCCCACGCGGACCGTTTCCACATCGCTTTTCGTAATCAAGGCTCCCTTGGCTACATCTTGGGATAAACGGACGATGGTTGTCTGCTCGCTATTAGCACGGTTCAAGAGTGGGGCAATCCCTAGTGTCAGGATCAGTGATAGTACAATGCAAGCCATACCTACCGTCGTACGTTTGCGGAGAAAAGCTTTCAAGATTTTGACCTCCTATAATTGGAATGAATCTGCAATACGGAATAACACGTATGCCAAAATACCGCCTGCTGATAAGAAAGGAGCGAGCGGCAATGAAGTGTGTTTGGCGACATGAAATCCAGAGCGAATGCCGATACCAGCAGCGAATAACAGCACCAGCGTTAAGCCCAGAATACTTTGCAACGTGCCGTAAAAAGGGCCGAGCACAATTCCACAGGCTGCCATGAGCTTGATATCGCCGCCGCCGATTTTACCTCCAGAGAACAATGCTCCAAAGAAATAAGGGAGTCCGGTACACAATAACCCCGTGATGGAGAGGAAAGGGGAGAAGTGAACCAGGCCGACTATCCCTATGGAAAAGGGGATGTAATCCGGAATTTGACGTGTTCGTATATCGCATATACTGGCATACAGTAAAAGCGGAAACAGAAGTAGCGCTTCAAATAGAGCGCCAATCATGAAGATAATCCATCCCACTCCGGTAAGGCGCGATAAGGATAGCGCTTTTGACTTCTTTGAAACTGAATCATAAAACGCAACTGGTCCAGCACAGATAGGTTATGTCGGTCCTTGGTCGTCATCATAACAGAAGCGGCTACACCGCTGAGGAAGGTGACAACCGCAACGGGCACACTGCCGTTCAATAGCCAAAAGAGAAGTGCGAGGAGAGTGGCTCCCGTGGAGCCGATAATCGTTTGTCCCAGCTGCTGCTTACCAAAGCCGGGAAACCACTCGCTCTGGGCTTTGACACCCATCGGAATATACAAGGTTTGCGGTTCTATATTCAAGGGGAGGGCTCCTTTCTTGGTTGAGAATAAGAGAAAGTGGAAAAACAAATGACTCTACGGGCATATACGCAGAGTCATTTTTTGTGGAATGGAAAGTGGTTATCGATAATAAAACATAATGATTTCTTTCACCTGCCAAATGCTTTCGGCCAGTACATAAAAAATCACCACATTTCGGGCACGCTTTTTGTATTTGCTTGCCTCTTCGTCTGCTCCAGATAGACGAACCATGGAATAGATGAGACGAAACACGCAACCTACGCGAATCAGCAAAATACAAGCTTGAGCTAATTCTTCCAAAGTGGTCATAGGTTAGCCTGCCTTGCCCAGTTTCCGGGCCATGCCAACCAGTTTGATACTATGGTAGATATTATTGACCGCACCGCCTCCAACTCCTGTAGTGATAAGGAAATCTGAGAGAAAGCGCGGGGTACGAATCGCCAGCATCATGCAGGCCATCCCCCAGAACACATGGTTTTGCAGCATCAGTCCTACACCGAGCTTAGCGAGTGCAATCTGAATAACAACTGCAAGCATGGACTGGGTGAATTTTTGGGCATAAGCTCGAAACACGCCTTTATCGTTGTCCAAAAGTCCTGCACAGGCAAGAGGAATGCCCACTCGTAGAATGAGCATTTCCAAGCCGCGCATCAGAAATTGAAAATACAGGATGAAGAAGCAGACAATGAAGATAAGACCAAATACAGCAGTGACCAATCCGGCTGATTCCAGCGCATTAATCCACATTTGCCAATTGTAATTGGTGGATTGGCCGATTACGCCCAGCAGTTGATTTGTCAAGTCCTCCACCATGCCGCCAAGCCAGGTGTAGAGGGTAGGGAAACAGATGGCAACAGCCATGGCCCGAAAAAAGTTGGTCAGCAGAAATAGAGGCTCCTCATCTGGATCCCCGTCTGTCCAGAGCACATAGATTTCAAAACCTTTTTTAAGAAATTTGAGAATCATCAAGGCAATTCCAAAGGAAAACACAATGTCGTACAGGTTTTCAAGCAAGTTGGCTCCTGTGGTCAGAGTCATATATTTTTCGGCATAGAGCGAAATGGGAATGATTTCTTTGAGTAGATTGTCGATGTATACCAAGGAACCATTCAACAGAGCGATAATTAGCAAAAGCAGAATCTTTTCCAACTGTAAGCCTCCTTTCTGCAAGGAACAGCGGTAGTGCCGCTCCTTGCTCTGAAGGTCGTTCCATTTTAGCCTTTGTAATTGAACATTTCTTTAATGCGTTGCGTGAGCGTGGGCAGAATCGTGCCGTTAAAGAGCAAGTATAAGCCGGCCAGCAGCAAGGCACCGATGACAACAGACATCAAAATCTTTACGGCAGTATCGACAAAGCCTTCGCCGCGGCGGTTGCAAAGTGTATGCTTCGTCTTAACCATCGCAACCATGCTTTTTTCCTTTACTGTCTTCAACCATTTTTTCATGAATCATGACCTCCAAAATGTAATGTATCGTGGGATGGAAACCAAAAAAGCCTGCCCACTGGACAAGCCCTAATTACTTGTAGTATCCGATAATGATGTTCAGCGTTGCGGAGCCTAGCACCGCGCCGATACAGGACACGATGGCGACAATGATGCGATTATTCCACTTCTTGGTGTCCATCTCGTCAGCGACGGATCGCCGAATGCAAAAGTAGATGATGAGCAAACCTGCGACAATGGGAGCCAAAATCATCAGCCAAGTGGTGACGTCCCCAATCAACTTTTCGGTTCCGGTAACCAGTTTGCTGCCTTTAATATCTCCTGCGGCAGAAGCAGAGGAGGGGAGGGCGAAAAGCCAAAGAGTAGCCAATGCGTACATAATTTTGTATCTAACTTGCAGCGTGGCTTTTACTCGTCGGTAGGCGGTGGCATAAAGCCGCCGGAGGAGGCTGCCGCTTGCTGGCGTTGTTCGGCCAGTTGCCGGGCAATGTCTTTTTGATAGTAAATCCAGATGTTCCACAGTTTCACCTCCTCTCTCGTATCCGTTAGAATAGGGCGACGCTGTTCTCGTTCTTCACGGACACGACGGTTATGCTCCTTGTCTCCAAGGCCCATCATGCGGTTAAATGCCCATTCACCCAGGTCCGGCGAGAACATCATGGCTGGATGGGAGCGGGAAAGAACGATTTGATAGGGGCGGGAGACTCGCCGTACTTCATCCACCGTGAGCAGCTTGCGCTCCAACAGGTTCAAGCTGTGTGAGGTGCTGGGTGTGGAGTATTTGCCATGAGAGGCGGAGAGCTGATAGCTGGAAGTGGTATAAGTGCCCAGCTTTTCACTGATTTCTCGCAATGTTTCCAAGTCATCCGCCTGCAGGTAAATCCATGTTTGGCAGTTACTTTTGATTGTGCTTGCAGCGTGGTCATCATATTTCTCCTTGAGCTGTTCAAAGCTTTGGAGAAAAAGATTAAAGCGCATGCCGCGTCCGCCGCCAACCGTTAGTTTGTTGGTAAAGTCGGCAATAGGTGTGAAGTTTCCGAATTCGTCTAACATGAAATTAACCCGTTGCTCAAGCCGTCCGCCGCGTGCATCGGCTTGAACGGTCAGCAATTCATAAAGCTGCGATACCATTAAAGAGGCTACCGGATAGAAGGTGGTCTTTTCGTCGGGCAAAATAATAAAGAGCGCCTGTTTCTTCCGGCCAAGGTCAGCCAGCGAAAAGTCGCTCTTATGGGTAATAGCGTAAATGGATTTGGAGGTAAACAACCGAAGTGTCGTAAGCGCAGAGGTGTAGAAGCTACCTTTGGTTCGAGATGGGGCGATATCTGAAATACTAAGCAAGGCGCGGGCTGGATGGTGCTGAGGCAAACGCTTGATGTATTCCTGCATCGGAGTTTTGTTACCGATCTGCTTATTCATCTCAGCTAAAAACCAATAGACATTGGTCAAGTTCTGATATTCCGGGCGTTTGAGATTGTCCCAGACGACACTAAGGATGGAAGCTGCAATGACCGACATTTCACCGTTGGTCCAGATTTTCTCTCCTTGCGATTTACCTACCAATACTTGTGTCATATCCCAGGCCAGCATCTCCGCCTGTTCTTGATCTCCTGCAAGGGTGGCATCAATGACGGGTTGAAGCAGATTGTAATGATGACTTTTTTCTGGATGGCGAAAGTCCAGCGTTAGGACTTCATATTCCAACTTTTCCAGTAACACATGACTGTAATGAAATAATTCCGCCTTCGGGTCGCTGATTACCATAGACTCTCCAGCCAGACCCAGAAATCCGATGGATTGGAGTACAATCGTGCGGGACTTACCGCTGCGGGTAGCTCCGATGCAAAGGGAGTGGACATCGTCAGCAATATAGTAGAGCCGTTCTTGGTTACGCTCTTGGTGCAGCCCCAATACGATACCGCCTGTTTGGAATCGAAATGAATCCTTTCTATTGCGAGTAGAACCCAATGCTATGGTTGCTTTGGGAATATCCTTAGGATGGGTTAGGTTCATTACTGGATGACCCCTTGTCTTTTTGGATGAGAAACTCCAAGTCATCATAACCGGTCTGAATCAGATGCCGGAGGAGCGGATGTGAGAGGTTGAGCAACTGGCTGTCAAAAGCAAGGGACAGTTCTTCTTCCCGGAGCCAGCGGGCTGAACCATGCTGATGTTGCCCAACAGGAACCGGTGTTTCGATGCCGGGTGCAACAGTCTTTAGCTTGCTTTGATAGGGTTGATTGTTTGCGAGAAGAAACAACACTGCCAACAGTAAAATGATCCCTTGCAAGCAGAGGAACAGCATGAAGTGAGCTTTATGCTGAACTAGACTGGAAACGCTCTGTTCAAGTGAGGGGAAGGCAAGAGACTTTGTTTTTCCGGATAGGACACCGTGTAAAGCGGTGGTGAAAAACAGGTTAAATATCGCACCGACACCAAACAGTAATGCTGCTAATAGCAGCTTTTGCTTGGTGTTCACCACTCCATTTCCTCATTGGCCGGTTCAAAAAAATCTTCAGGAGCTTCTCTCGCTTGCAAAGAGGGTGTAATCTCTTGCTGCATATAAATAGCTGAATCATTTGGCATTAAATACTCCTGATTGGCCGCCAACTCCAATTGCCGCTGTAAAAACAATGACTTGGGTGAGGGCTGGTCATGGATTTGTCCCCATTCTTCGGTATGCAAGTTATGCATGCCCACATATTCCGGATGATCGTCACAAAGGGAGTGCAACAGGCTGGATTCATCTGTAATTTGAGCAAGTACTGCTGGATGAGAAGCGGACAATTCGAACACCGGAATGGCGCAATCAGTCAGCGGATACAACAGGTACTCCCCTTGACCAGAGGAGCCATGTACGGCCATTTCAGATAGTACCTGTTCACCAATGGTTTGATGCACCGCCAGCATCGGCTGCTTCTCCCGATCCACAAAATAAATTCCGTTACATAAAGGCTGGAGATTAGAAAAGGAATTCCATACTTTATCTTCCGGTGGTGAAAAATCACCAAAATACTCTGGGGCATAATACTTGCCTTCCATGGCGAGTTTTTCGGGATGTTTGGCTAATTCACTGAGTTCGGGATGGGTAATCGCTCCCTGTTGAGCCAGCTCATAGGCGGGAGCAACGCTCTTTACATCGTCAAAATAAATATGTTCTCCGTGCCGCTCTCCCAGCGCCAGTGCCTCTGTGCTGAGCTTTTGTTTGGCGTATTCTGCATCGAGGACTACGCCATTATTCTGCTCCGCTTGAATCGCATACACATGTAAACCGATTTCGATGCAGGTCAAAATGGTTCCCCAAATGGAGACTTCAGGCTGTGGCAAAACAATCACTTCCTTCTATGAAATGATTTTGTTATTGGGACTGATCAACTAATCCCAGCAATTCTGGATTGCCGTCATAGTCGTGAGCAAACTCTGCATCATAGTCCAACTGAATATCCCGATCTTTCAGAGCAGGGAGGAGATCCTCCAGCTTTTCAATCAGGATTTGCACCTGTTCAAACTGCTCCATGGACTTGTCGTTAGGAGTAATGAGGAATTTGACCATTTCATCATGAATGAGAACGAGCTCGGACTCACTGAGTAATTTCCGTCCATCCACCAGTCCACTACGGACAGCGAAGCTTTCCAAGGCTTCATCTTTGTTATAGAAGTATTGCCGCTGCACAGGTAATTGGTTGTCCGGGGACAGCTTATAGGTGGAAAAGACATATTCAAACAGCGGATGATGTTTGCAAGCGAGAATTACATCACCGTATTCACTGAGATTATAGACGCCGTTTGCAATTTTGGTGTCTTTGTCTGTATAAGGCTTTTCGGTGCAAATCCCAAGCTGGAGCGCGGTTTTTCGGGCCTGGTCATGAATGCTGCTCATCAGGCGATCAGGGACAGTCACGAATGGATTTCGTTCAATGCTGTCTGTTCGAGTATAAAAGGCGACCAGTTGGTCCTTCAGATATAAATCGGCCAAATAGTCCGCAGAGGTGGAGCGGCGCACTTCAATGCCTTGTTCCGCCAAGACAGCAAAAAAGGCTTTATAAAATTCTGCTTTGCTTTTCACGGTTTGTCACTCCCAGGCAACAAAGTGTGTAACACTTAACGTTCCTGCTCTCCATGGATTTCATTTTCCAATGAAATCTGTTCAATCGGAGCAAGAATTGATTCGATCTGAAGCAAAGTTCGATCCAGAGCTATCCGTTCTTCTGCTCCCATATTCAGATCTTGAGCACCACGATAGAGGAGGGCTTTACGGATAACGGACAGCTCGTGAGGTCCCAGAATATTTGATTCTTTTGCCAGACCACTACGAGTTATAAAATCCTCTTTAGCCTTCTCGTATTTATTAAGGTGAAAATAATGACCCAATGCCAATCCCGTTCGTTCCGCATTGGTTTCCCAGGTGACAAAGCGAAATTGTCCTTCGCCATCATATCGCGCTGCTAGTACATGCCGATTATACTCTAAGAGCTTTCGGTACTCGCTGACGGAGGGAATAGTCGTCGGCGATGCTTCATGATAGGCCCGTTCCATTTCCCATACCTTCGCTACAATTGGGGCTACCTGAATGGCAAATTCATTGGGACTATCAGATGGATAGGCAATGAATCCATTCTCATCAATATAAGCTACGGGATCATCCTGATAAAAAACAATACAAGCATCATCGGGATAGTTTTGTGAATCTAAAATGAATCCTGCCTCTGTCAATTGATAGCGAAGCACTTCAAGCAAACGGTCGCTGGTCTTCATTTGGTTTCTCCTTTTCAAGTTTGGCTGAGGATGGTGACGTGGATTTTTTCGGTATGGATTTATGGTGAGCTTGAAGGGGAGGACGCGGAGTCTCGCGCATCATTTGCTCAAAAGCTTGAAGTTTGCCACTGGTAAAAAGCATGGGATTCTTCCTTTCTACTTGAAGTTGAAATGAAAAGGCTCAATAAGGAGAGTTATCTACAGATTGTCAAACAGACTTATCCCCAAGATATAGGGATAAGTGAACAATAGGAAACACGCTTTTTGAGCGTGTGAATTCTGACCAAAGCTATCTTTCCATACCTTGGTCCTTATGGCGCAGCAGCCACTCCTTTTTAGCTAGTTTGGATAAATCACCTCCCATTATTTTTGCTTTGTCGTCATAGTTGAGTTGGGCTTCCATAAAAAGACTTTCCATCCGGCTCAACAATTCCAGCAGCAGTTGCTCTGCCATGGCATATTGACGATGAGTTTGCCAGATGCTGATATCAGCTTCCTTTTCCAGCTTGATGATGGTTCTAATGCTAGTGAGGACGCGATTGGCGATTCGCTTTTCCGCTTCATCTTGGTATTTTCTGCGTTGCTTTTTCAGGTTGTCAGGATCGGAGGTGTATAGCTTGGACAACTGCAGCTTTGCTTCCACATAATCCTCGACCATTTGAGAGAGGTAGTGATTTTTTTGAAGTGAATTCTGGACGACTGCATCAACCGAGATCTTGACCTCCGCCGGCAACAGCTTGTAGGCGAGTCTTCCTGTTTTCGGCATCTGCTCTCTCAGTTGAAACAATTGTCGTGCCAGTTCTTTTACTGCCGTGGGTTCAACCAAGTGATGTTTTGGAAAATGTAGCAAGGAGTCTTCATCTTCATTTTGAAAGCGGCTCTGGAAGGCTTTAAATGTTTTTGGATTCAGTTGTTTCAGGTAGGCTTCAAATTCTTCGATCATTTGGTCCGTAACTTCGGTAATACCCGACTTGAACTGATCCCGTTGCATACAGAATTCTTTGATTTTATAGGCAAAGGTATCTTTAATGAGCTGTTTACGGATGCGATTGGGGATTTCGGGATGGGTGAAGTTTCTCATGATGGTTTGCGACTTATCCCAATAAACAATATGAAGATGGGGATGATCCTTTTCGTTGTGGAATGCAGCAGCCCAACATAGATTTTCAGTCTTGATACGGTTGTGAGCAGCGAGAGTGGCAATATGTTGTTCGATGTATTGCTGCCATTCAGAAAAGCTATTCAAACCAAGCTCCTGTGCTGTTTCGGTACGAAAAGAGATCACACTTCGATACATATTCTTGCCTTCTTTAGAAATCTGCCTGGCGATACGAGCAACTTCCTGCCAAGAGTCGAACGCATGGATCTGACCGGGTTGCAGCTTTCCGAATAAACCGTGGGGCATGTTTTCATGTCGGACTGCTCCAGGACGTGTAGCGATATAACCAATATGGACGTAATTACTGACAGCCGTTTTCGGATGGTTGGGGTGGGAAAAACGTTGTTTATAGATCAGGGCCGACATCGCCATTGCCTCCACGCAGACATTCAATATTTTGTTCAAAAGCGTCACCAGAGAGGAATAGCTTCTCGGCATCAGTTAGCTTCATCTTCATGTATTCAACAGCAAGCTGGCGGGCTTTTTTTTCAATCTCGCGGAAGGTAGTGTAACGGTTGGTATCAATAAGGTCGGTAATAATGGCGATGGTGGAGTAGTAGGAAGCGGCGGACATGATGAGATCCTTGCTGGCCAGCCCTGCCAGCCGGCTACTCAGTCCGCCGATGGCAATATTGATCTCCTGGCGGATGATTGTGGTGATAAAATCAATTTCCTCAGAGTAAGCTTCGATTGACATCCCTTTTGTAATGAAGGCGCGGACAATATCGGCCATGCTTAAATGTTTGGACGCTGCATACTTTTTGAGTGACTCATACTGCTTCTTAGGCAACTTGACGGTTATTTGAATAGTCTTTTCTGCTTGGGCCAGCGATAGCACCTCGCTTCAAATTCTTCTACCAGCGACATTCGATAGCCGGGGAAAATGCCTCAAAAATGTCGGTGGGAGCTCTGCTCCCACGCGGTTTCCTGCGCCAAATGACATTTGGCTATTCCTGCCTTTACACCACTCCCAAGAGGCGGGGCTCTTGGAGAGTGGGAAGGCGGAAATTTTATCCAATGAGAAAAAGGGAGGAGGGGCATTATTACATCTCTCCTTTCGAGATAGGGAGTAGCAAAAAGCCACATCCCTGAATATGGAATGTGGCGGGTTTCAGCCATTATGTTTCTATCGTTCGTAATCTTCTTTGTCTTCAGTCTGAATCAGTCTTAGCTCTTCTTGAGGTTATTACCTAAATTTTTCTTCAAATTCATTAATCTTATGACTGGTGGATTTTGTACTGTTGATGGGATGATAGGATTGTCGTCAATTGTAATCGCAAATGATAACCAACTGTCTTCCCCTATCTCCCAAGCATCTTTGATTTCAATTTTATTTTTCTTGATAATATTCTCATATTCTATATCATAATTAGAGATTTTAGGATTAAAGAAAGCAGGAGCGATAAAATAATTGAAATTTGTCATATTAATGCGTTCGATGAAATTTGATAAGTTTGTATTATTATTTGGTTCCATTATATGAATTCTACTAGGCACCATAAAATAGCCTTTCTCTAAATCAGGTAACGATCGAGCAATATTCTCTGAGAAAACAATCTTATAGTGGAATGGATTGTTTTTATCTATCCCCTTTATAATGCCTATTTTTATCTTATTGTTGTGGTCATTTTTACCAATTTCTTCAATCCATTTTTGAAAGATTAGAGATCCATAATCAATACTACTGAATACTGGAGCCAGAATAGGTGGAGTGTTAGGTTCCGGAGTGTGTAAGAACAAAACACCCTTCCATTTTGCTTGATCCCATAATGATATATTAATAATTTTACCCATCCGTATATTTTGATGGCTTATTGATTCAAAATTGTGATCTTCTGGGAGTCCATATTTAATTTGATAATCTTCAGCTTCGGTACCTTCTATGCTATCAGCTATATTTGAAGATTTTTCAAATAATTCTTTTTCTCTGATTAAGGGGAAATCTACAAAACTAGGTTCGATCCATTTCTCAAGTGATTGTCTATGTTGACCTAACAAATCGTCAACAACAAAAATACTTGAGGTAAATTCAATTGATCTATTTAGAGCTTCATCTGATACAATTAATTTTTCAAGTTGTTTTTCGTAATCTTTAAAAAGAAATACTTTTGAAATGAAGTCCACAATGAAGTTGAATAAGAATTCCTTTGTCTCCTGTTGTGATTTTATGAATGTTTCTTTAGTGAAATTACTACAGGTTATGTTATAGTGTAAATTCCCTTGGATATCAGTATGAGAAACATCCAGTTGATAAGAGTCAGTTTCAACAAATTTTAAAGTAATATTTACATCGGGATATCTGCACATAACTGCATCAACGATGCTTGTAGACATAAAAGCCTCAATACAAGAAAGGATGCTTTGTGATAGTTCTAAGCACGGAAAATTTACGTCCGAGTTGATTGTGACTGTACACCCTAGTATGTTTGATTGAAACTGTTCAGAATGTTCATTGCCGAATATCAGACTGTTTGGAAGTTGATTATTTGCCGGTTGGTCAAACCATTTAAACATAAAGTCGTTTATGGCAGTATCATCATTTCCGAATGATTCCAATAGATCAGGATCATCATGTCCCAGAGAATACTTTAATGCAACACTAGCCATTTCAAGTCCATTTACTTCTAGTGCATTCGGTAACTTAGATATTTTTCTTAGATCACTTTGTTTTAATTTTAAAAAGAAGGTTCCAAGAATGCCATCGTATATTTTATCTCCATCTTCAATGAGTTCGCTTTTTATGTTATATCCAGCAGAGTTTAGCAATTCTTTAGAAATTAAGTATAAGCGATGCCATTCTAATGAGTTTGCTAGTCTCCCAAATTGAACTTCCAAATTTCTTAGACTTTCTGACGAGCCTAAGAAATACGGAGACACATTGCCAAATTTCATATAATCAATAACTGCTAAATAATATGCATTAATGAAGTAGCCATAAGCGGCCCATTGTAAGCCGATTCTATTAAAACAACTTGCCATAAAAAACATTGCGGAAATTAAAAGTTTTTTGCTCTCCGATTTATATAGCCTAACAAGTGAACGACCAATAAACTGGATCGCGGAATAAGGTTTCTCATCATATAATGATTTTCCTCTTTCCAACAACAATTTCGCAGAAGCCAACTCTTGTTCACGGCTACTAGACATCGAAATAAGAACTTCAAATAATTCGTTAAAAGTTTCAGAATCTAAAAGGAGGGGAGAGAGCTCCGTAACCATTTTAGTAACTGTATTGAAACTAAAATCAATTGAGTGACTGCTTTCTTGTATGGTTATTTTTAGCTCTTGAAATAATTTTTCAGGATCGTGTCCTAAAAACAGTTTTACAAATACAAAATTTGCTCTTGCTTCTAATGAAGTATTTATTCGCTCAGTATCAGATATAAGTCGTTCATATTCATCTAAAAGCGTAGCAGTACAGGATTTTAATGTTTCATTTTCGAGATTACCATTACAAGCCGTATAAAGGTTCATCCACAAATTTGTAAGCCGTTCGATATCAAAAAAATTATTGCTGCCGACTACATTTTCCATGAATTCCATAAACACTTTTTGGAAGTCTTCTTTATCTTCATACCACCAATACAATGTCCAAGCCCATTGATATAAGCATTCTTTCACTTGAATGCTTGTTCCGTACTGTTTTGCAATTTTTAAAGCTCTTTCGAATCTTCCTACTGTATCACTTTTAGGTAATTCAAGCTCCCGACTAAGTATTGCAGATTCGATAGCATTTTCAACTAACAGTAGATTAAACTCTTGGTTTGATATTTGGGATGAAATTGCTGTTTCGATTGTTTCTAATCTCTTTTTTCTTCTATAATCTAATGGACCCAAGTTTATTTCATCAACAAAATCACTTGGTAAATTGAAGGTATTAATCGCAATTTCTTGCCGGTGATTATTAAATAATTTTTCTAGAATCCAGGTTTTATCCAATATCCGTACATCAATTAAGAATTGCTTTGAAAGCAAATCCTCTACTTCTGCACGTTTCTTATCAGGAACAGCTTGGTTAGTCATAAAAAATATTATCTTATAGTCTCTATTTGTACTGAGTATGTTTTCGACATCGGATTTAACTTTTGGTCTCCAGTTTTTCTTTGCGCTTATTGCAAAAGCCCATCTTTCATTTGCGGCGTTTCTACCAACACCTGAGTACCATGTGAGACTCGTGGATTCTGAAACTGGGTAGGTTTCAGAATCCACTTTACTATCTCCACCACCGGTTGGACCAGTCTGGGGGAGGAGATTAGGACATATTTCGACTTGAGCTAGCTCCCTGCAGAAATGTTCAAAGTCTTTTTCTTGGCTTCTACTGGTAAGGGTACTTAAAAAGAAATCCATGAATTCCTTGGATAGATTGCCCTTTTTCACGGTGAAAGAATCTGAAAATTCATTAGGTCTTCTGGATTTCAAGAAAATGTAAGGAGTTTTTGGCTTGTTGATACCGGTCTACCTCCTGTCAAAATGCTCAATTTTATGGATTTCTTTAATATTTAGTATACCAAAATCTGTTACTGAGAACTGTTTATTTTGTCAATCTCTGTTCCCCAATAGATACCTTTCCATTAAAATATTGCGTTAAATATCTTTTCTATTGACCCGTCAAGAGACCCGAGCTTCGCATCGATTTTTCCAAGAAAATAAAATACCCCTGTGAGTACTTCTCAACAGGGGCTCGCCGATGCTTTCGGACAAACTTAGGATACTTTACACTGGTATAAATTACAAGAAGTTTATAGGCGATTCATTACAGATCATCCGACTGTATACTCTTGCACGAATGTTGCCGCTCTGAGAGTATATGCATGTAGCAACTCATCAATTTTAGTTAGTTCCGTACTGCCAGTTTTTCATTAACTATGATTGACGAGAGAAAAGGTGAGGTTCTAGAGTTGACCTTGAAGTACATGTACTGTTTTAACTACTTTTCTCGATGCGTCGAAGCACATAGGAAGCTAATGTAAACAGGTCCACAGCATCCTCTTCCGACAGGCTCCATTCGATTCTTGCAGAATGGGCGGTTGGATTCCTGAACGTCCCGAACAAACCCTTGGCCAGATTTACAAAGCCCTTTTGCTCGCTCTTTTCTGACTCGGTTACGAAAGAATTGATTTTTAAAATAGGAGAGTTTCCTGAAAAAGCCTCATCTAATAGCGCCGCTCCGTCACTCGTTAAGCCAGTTTTTTCTCTAATCATAGATGCAATGCTCTTGGTGGCCTCCAGGACTGCATGAAAGTAATTGTTCTGGAGAAGCTCCGCTCGACAAAATTTCAGAAGATGACTATGCAATTTCCTGCTGGCAATAGTCTCCTGTAGCTTTGAAGCACGAATTTCTGCCTCTGAAAGAGTGCTGACTGATGCCACTTTATGAAATTTGCCATCCTCTTGAAACTCAAGTCCGTGAAATAAGAGAACTGTATTGACCCTTTCAAGAAGTCTCAGATAAAAGTCCGATTTTCCAACGAACCGTGAAGGAGCCAACGCTTTTGCAATAAAAGTTAATACGCAATTGCCAGCCTGACTTTCATTTTGCTTGTTTACCAAGGCATTATAGAGCCGCTTCCACTTCGTGAAGCTAGGGTCGGTGTCCACGATTCCAGATGCTCTTAGGTAAAATTCAATTTGAGAACCAGTCAGTCCATCGTTGGTATCGGCAATTATTTGGCATAGTGTTTCAAGCTGCCCCTCGTTAAACATTTTTCTCTTTATGTCTGCCACAAGCCCCGCTCCTTTATTAGTTGCTCAATAAATAAAATATCTTTGTGAGTGTTTCCAATCAGGGTTTGCGATACCTTGTACCGTCGTATCCCCTTGCCTTGTGCTTCCTAATAGGACTTAATTGTTACGTATCCAACATATCCCACTTATCGCCTAAAACCCAACGGAGTGCAGAGAGCTTGCCGTTAATCATGCCCCATTCAAAGTCATCCCATGGTCCTAGATCATCTAATCCGAAACGTTCTTCAACCCTTGCTGCAGATTTAAGTGCTCCTTCCCATATATCACGTTGTATTGGGCGAGTCTCATGATTCTTAATAGGAAAGTGTTCTTTCTCAACAATTTCCACAAGCCCCGCTTCAATTTTCTCTCTGCGTACTTGATGGCGATTGTACCAAACCTTGGTAGAAAACTCATCAATAGCTTCAACAATTTCAGTCAATCGTCTTGGTTCTTCAACCCAATTATGCTCAATCATTAGGTCTTCGAACTGCTCAGGCTGAATATATTGGAGTGCTTCGCTCAGACTTATAAAATAGAGAGATCTAGTAGTGGAAAAACATGCTCCGATATCAGGGTGCGGTAACTTCTTGTTTGCATTTGGATGGCTAAAATCATGTGTGTTATGAGAGATAAATGCAAATTGATTGCCAGCCACCTCGCTTTCTCCGATCAAATCTGCATATATCTCTATAAGAATTGCATCGTCAATACCATTACGTTGTCTATGGAAAGGGGCGCGTTTATCAATTGCTCGTTGTGCTGCTCGAAGCTTCACTGCATCGGAAATTTCTATTGCAGGAGTACTGGAAAATAGCCTTTCTATACGGCTAACCATATCTACGGCTGCTTCGCCCAAAATTGGAAGGCGATGATCAACGTCGTTAAGCTGGGATATTACAACACTTTTTTGCTGTGGATCGCCAAATTTCTCTACTACTTCCTTTACTCGTTTCAAAGTACTTGATATGCTTCGGCTACTCTGTTCAATCACACGATCTTTGTTACGTGCGAATTCATCTATTATTGTCCGCGGCAAAACTAGCTCTATTTCTCCTTGCTGTACCAGTTCTTCAAGAGCAGCTAAAAGTGCCTGCTGTTGGTAATCCTTTGCGAGATCAAGCCAAACGCATGTATCAATTAATATTTTGAACATTTCGTGACTCCTTTAATTATTCAATGTGTCGGACTATTATTTCATGCTGCCCTCAATAATTCTAATTACATGCTGGGCAAACTCATCTGATAACCGAATCTTATCGGCACCGAATTGTAGTGCACCAAGTGTTCTCCCACCAACGTATGTAACTGTCAGTTTGGTATTGAAGGAAGCCTGAATTGACGAGATAGAATTATCAAATGACACCCATGACTGACTGTACTTAGGGCAGAGATTCTTAGCTTTGACTTCCCAAGGCCATCTGCTGTTTCCATCCCCAATCTACGGCTCGCTAATGACCTCGAAATACCCCAACAGCTTCGTTGTACCGACTCCGTAACATATCAAGATGTCCCCGATTCGGACGGAGTTTGGGCGTCTCTTTGAGAAACGCATGACCTCAACACCATTTGATAAAGTCCTTGAGTCTCAAATGGTTCATCGGAGAAACCAACCGGCTTTATGAAATAGCGAATGTCTGTCTTGGTTTCTGCAACCTTATGCTTGATGAAGTTGTTCACCTCTAAGCTAATCTTTGGGGCGGTGGGTAGCCTTACATTCTGCGAGAAGCAATCAATTTTAACTATGATATTATGTAGCTCATCATTCGTAAGAGCATGACTACTGACTTTACCGATATCGGTGATAATTTGTTTTAGGAGCGAAGAATCATCAATCTCCACGCCCCATTCATGGTTATAGTTCAAACCACGATCTGTGAAATTTGCTGAAGTGATGATACCCCTGATTGGATTAGCATCTTTACTAGCGATATAGATTTTGCCATGTAGCTTGTTATCAACATGTACTCGATACTCAATTGACCGAGTAAGGCAATTCACTGAGAACGAGTAGAGGGAGTTAGCCTTACTGAATAAGTCTGGGTCGTTATCTCTCAGGGTTGTGATAAGCACGATACGTCTGACTCTTGAAGGAGCGATAATCTCGTCAAAGAATACATCAAATGAGTCCACAAGATAGGGATTAATGATAAAAAACTCATTTGCACCCCTGACTAAGTTCTTTGTTTCATTAAAGTGGCTGGAGTCGATATTGTTTAAAATCCTCATTGCCAACCTTCTCCTTGAAGGGCTTGCATCTAATTTTTTTGTCACTCTATCAATACCTATTTTGACGAAATGGGTCTTTTTTCCTGCAATTATTGCTAATAAAAATATGAGCATACTTGAATATGATAAAGGAACTCATTAGTTTGGTTTTCAACATCACCAATTAATGTATAATACAAAAGCGATAGAGTGTATTAGCGCTACTAAAATCATCGTATGATTTACTTTTATAATGAAATGTTAGGAAAGTTTGAACCAACATTTTTAATCTCTCATTGTTCAACATGCTCGTTATTTATTGTTTCATGATGTTGTATTGTTTCGAAAAATCTTAACTTGTATAAATCTTCATTTACATCTTTATTATTAGGTGTTTCTTTAATAGTAGAGTATCCTAAGTCTAGATATTTTCTAGCATACTTAGAGGCAGCCTCTTGCCCCCAATTGGGAGCGGGGCTGTCATTGCTATAAGTAGCATTTGCATCGTTATCCAGACATAACACAATCTCCTTTATTGGATTGCGTTCAAGAAATCTCTCAAGTGCCTGATCGGATAGGCATCCAAGCGAAATGTAGTGAGAAGCTTCCCAGTCTTGACCATTTATTTTTGCAATCGTAGCTCGACTCATAGCATCAATAGGACTTTCACATACATATATCCGTTTGCTGTCGGGATACCTGCATAGATGAAACGGATAACTTTTGTCCGAATACTCTCGATCTTGTTTGAATGGCTTGTTCGGAGTGGTGCCGCGTATAGAGCAATATCGTGCAACTCCTTGGTCATACCCAACAAACACGCAGTTGCCTGTTTTGTCTTGCTGGTATAGTTTCTTTTCATGCATGAGTAATGAGACAATTTCAGGTGCTATTCCGCGTACTTGAGTTAAATACCACTCAACCCGTCTGTAATTTGGTGCTTTATCTGGAAGGATAAGTTGTCCTCGTTCTTTTGTAGAAGAAGCAACGACTTTTTGAGGCAGCTCCAATTCCAGCAGATAAGCGACAGCTTCTTTAAAGGTCATCCTACAAAAATGCATGGCAAAATCAATCGTCCCGCCATGTGTATTACTGGAAAAGTGGAAGTACCGATTGCTGTCTTTAAAGAAGTAAAGACCGCCGCTTTGCATGGCATGATACGCGCGGCGGCCGCCGTTCTCAAGTACATATCCTTGTGATTTTGCAAACTCGATCAAATTTATAAGATTTGCTGTTCTAATTTGCTCTTTGGTAAACAAGTGATTCTGTGCCATGAATGTATCCCTCCATTCGTTATTTAGGAAGGTTTGAAATTGTATAATATAGTTAGAAATTTGCAAAGGAGTAGATGTAGATGTTTTCAGATGTGAATCCAAAACGGTGCATCAGCGACACGATATCTTCTACCGTTTTCTGCTTCCAGTAAAAAGTTGTTCGTTGAACTACTTCGTTCGTTCACTCATAAAGGCTGAGTACAAGCGGTAGACAAGGAGTATATACAGGGAATTCCCCATTTTTTTGTTCTTCAGGATTTCAAGCGCCAGGAGGAAGATCTGGTCGACAGGGTGAAGCTGAACGGCTAAGTTGTTGTGTTTTGTTTGCTCCTGGAGATGAACCCCCGTGTGGATTTTCGGATGCCCTAAGCTCAGCACACTCGTAGAGTTGGCGACAAAATATAGTATAAACAGGGATTCATTTGAACAAAAGACTGTCTTAAATGGTTACGGTCAGTGGATGTTGAAGTTTTAGGACTCTCACCATTTGTTGTAGCAGAGATATAAGTTCTAATAATTCAAAATTAGGGTGGGGATCGTTAGAGCTTCATCAAGAGCTATGGGCTAACCTTTACTTTCTTAAAGAAAAAATGTAGCTATCTTCCTTCGAAGTGGCTGCATTTTTCGTTTAGGAATTGGCTCAAATTTTCCTTTATAAAATCAAAACTCAAAAAAGGAATAAGAAGGAAAATGTCGAAATTAGTTCAATAGACTTATGGATATTGTGAAAAAAGTTCGAATTTTGAATATATAGGAATATAGTATTGGAGGAGAGACTCATCATGGAAATATCAAAGTTATGTTTAAAGAATTTTAGAAGCTTTGGTAACGAGGGGAAAACTATACAGTTGAATAAACTTTCTGGTTTTGTAGGAGAGAATTCCTCTGGAAAGACTGCATTAATACATGGGTTAGTTAAGCTTTTTGGAGTATCTTCACATGATCGAGCACTGGAAAAATCAGATTTCCATATTCCTAAGCAATCAACAGTTGAATCTATAAAGGAGCTTGAATTATCAATTGAAGCCCGAATAGATTTTCCTGAATTGGCTGATAGCTCTGCGGATGAGCAAAGCAGAGCTAGTATTCCACCATTCTTTAATCAACTTGTAGTACGTTCAACTGCTGAGGCTCCTTACTTACGTGTAAGGTTAATGGGAAAATGGACTGCTGATAATACTCCGGAAGGGGAAATAGAACAAAAGTTGTACTTTATAACTGTAGCAGAAGGAATTTCAGAAACAGAAGGGGACCTTGTCTCGGTTACATCGCACCAACGTTCTGCAATACAAGTTTTATACGTACCTGCTGTGAGAGAGCCATCTACACAATTACGTAATGCTTCCGGAACAATACTGTGGAGAATTTTAAATAACATTTCATGGCCAGAAGATATAGACGAAACTATAAAAGAAAAAATGGAACCAGTAAACGAATTATTTAATGGAATTAATGGGGTTTCTCAGATTAGAAGTGTTATTAGTGATGAGTGGAAGAAGTATCACAAGGACACTCGATATCAAGATGCCAACTTACAGTTTAACAGCTCGACACTAGCTTCAATATTAAGAAAAATTGAGGTTTCGTTCTCTCCCACCCATGATCTAGGCGAATATAGTGTTGATAAACTAGGTGATGGTCTAAGGTCTTTATTTTATTTATCTCTGGTATCATCACTACTTGAAGCAGAAGTCAAAATTTCAGGGAAATCAAATGCTTCTTTAACTCTCCTCGCTGTAGAAGAGCCGGAGAATCATATATCACCACATTTACTAGGCAGAGTAATGGAAAATTTAAAGAATATTTCTAAGAAGAGTAACGCTCAAGTTGTGTTGACATCACATAGTGCGTCAATTATCAAACGTGTTGATCCAGAGAATTTAGCTCATTTGAGAATTGACCAAGATAGCTATACAACAATCGTGAAAAAAGTTGTTCTCCCTGATAAGGCATCAGAAGCATACACGTATATAAAAGAAGCTGTTAGAGCCTACCCTGAAATCTATTTTTCAAGGTTAGTCATTTTGGGCGAAGGTGATTCTGAAGAAATTGTTATTCCTAGAGTATTAGAAGTTAACAATATTTATGCTGACGATTATGGCATATCGATTGTTCCCTTAGGTGGCAGACATGTTAATCATATGTGGAAGCTTCTTAATGAGCTGAATATCCCCCATATTACGTTGTTGGACTTGGATCGTGAACGCGGTGGTGGGGGATGGAGCCGCATTAAATACGCAATCAAGCAGCTATTACATAATGGACGAAATCGTGATGAGTTATTAAAGATATGGTATGACAATGGGCAGAGAGAAGGAGTTTTAACTGACGATGATCTTGAAAAATTTGATGAGTATTCTATGGATTCAGATTGGTTGAAATATATGACCGATGTTTGGGTATCAAGGCTAATGAAAGATAAATACAATGTTTTCTTCTCAGCACCTATGGATTTAGACTTTCTTATGTTGGAGACATTTCCGACAGCATACAAAAATACAGTACCGAGAGGTCCTCAAATTCCGGATAAGAGTAAGGAACCTGAGGAATATGCTAAGAAGATTAAAGGAGGAATTATATCTGCCTTAAAAAACGAAAGTGCAACAGGTTATACCTATACTCCAGAACAGCATGAATTAATGGTTTGGTACAACACTCTATTTTTAGGCAGAAGTAAACCAAGTACACATATTGAGGCTTTACTAAAAATAACTGATGAAAGCTTGCTAACAGATATGCCAGCGGTTTTTAAAAGCATTGTGCAGCGGGTGAAAGAAATACTTGAAAGGAATGCATGAAATATGTCATATATTAAACCTGAAGACTGGATTCCGGCAGATGGGTTTACATTAGAACCTGCCGCAGAAGTTGCTGTAAAAAATGAGATGAATAATCTTATTTTAGCAGGTCCAGGTGCAGGGAAAACAGAATTACTTGCACAACGTGCGTGTTTTCTTTTACAAACTAATTTATGTCCCTTCCCCCAAAAAATATTAGCGATTAGCTTTAAAACCGATGCGGCTGAGAACCTCAAAAAAAGGGTTGAACTAAGATGTGGCAAGGAATTAGCAGCGCGCTTTGAATCAAGAACATTTGATTCATTCGCAAAACAGTTGCTAGATCGTTTCAGGTTGGGCATACCAGAAACGTATCGACCGGAAAAGGATTACGGTTTGGTTTTTACTCCTAGAGAAATACGCGATATTGCTACTGGTTATATTACTGAGCGGCATCCTAACCGGCCTAATTGGCAACATGAAATTAATTTAAATATCTTGTATAAACGGCTGTCTGAAGACAATCTACCTATTTTTGAAGACGGACAAGACATTTATTCTTGGATTCTAGTAAGACTCTGGGACATTCTAGCTCATGGGAAGGGAAAGCTTCAAAGCACATTGACGTTTCCCATGATTTCTAAACTTGCTGATTATTTATTGCAAGTTAACCCTATGATAAATAAGGCACTTAAGCTAACATATAGTCATGTTTTTCTTGATGAGTTCCAGGATACGACTTATCTGCAATATGAGTTAGTAAAGACAATTTTTTTAGAATCTTCTACAGTACTTACAAGTGTAGGAGATGACAAACAACGAATTATGGGTTGGGCTGGGGCGCTTTCGGATTCTTTTGAACAATTTAGGCGTGACTTTAATGCTGGGCAAATTGAGTTAACACAGAACCATAGGTCTGCACCAAGACTTATCGAAATTCAGAATGTCATAGCCAAAATAATAAATCAAAATGCAACAGATGCCAAAGTATCTAGGCAACATAGTAACCAAGAGGGACAATGTCAGGTTTGGAATTTCCAGACTCATTTAGATGAAGCTAATTTTGTTGCTACGAGTATAGCAAATAGAATTCAGCAACAGAATATTTCTCCGCGAGATATTTGCATCCTTGTAAAACAACAAGAACAGATATATGGCAATGCTGTAATAAATGAGTTAGAGCGGCAAGGAATACATGCACGAATAGAAAAGGAATATCAAGAGTTAATAGCAGAAGAGTGTGTTCAACTTATCATTGATTTCATAAGTTTAGCGACAGGAGGAAGAACACACGATTCTTGGGTTAGGGTAACAGAAGTACTAACCTTTGTGAATGGTTATGATATGGAACTAGATCATATTAAAATATTGAACATGGAATCTAATCTGGACAAGCATATTCTACAATTAAAAGATGAGTTACAACAACTGCCGAATGACATAGAACTTTGCAAAGAAGGTATCAGTGAAATTGTAAAGGGAATCTTCAATTTTGTAGGACTAGAAAGATTATTTCGTTTATATCCAAAGTATGCAACAGGTAATTATTTTAAGAAAACAACAAAGGAAGCCGTTGAAAAGCTAACTGACTCATTTTTAAAACATTTAGATTGGAATAGTAGTATTTCGGATTTTTTAGGATTGTTTAGCATACCTGTTATGACAATTCATAAAAGTAAAGGATTAGAGTATGATACGGTTATTTTTTTAGGGTTGGAGGATGATGCTTTTTGGAGTTTTGACACTCAGAAACTTGAAGATATGTGTGCATTTTTCGTTGCTTTATCGAGAGCGAAGAAACAATGTTTCTTTACTTTTAGTGCTTCTAGAGAAACATCACGATTCGGTGATGTTCAAATAAGAGCACAGTCTAATAGTAGTATTTCATCACTATATCAATTATTACAGAATGCTAATGTTGAGGTTTTAAATTTAAATATTGTTTAAGGCTTAAAGTAGGGTACAAGGGAGCGGGCGAAAGTTATGAAAGTTCTAGGAATTGATCTTTCGGTTATTGTCATTGCATTAATAACAGCATATATTGGATACCAATTTAATCACACATCTAAAAAAAGAGAAGCATTCCTCAAAGAATTAACCAACAGTTACAATGAGGTCTATTCTCCAATGTTTGAACAGCTATTTATAATTATGGAGACAGAAGAGAAAACGGCAAAATTAGAGCAAATAGAATCTTTTATGGATGAGTACTCAAGTAAGGATTCCAAAATTCGATTTATTGCTTCGTCATTCTTATTGGATTACTTTTATAAGTTAAGAGGTATTTACAAAAAGTATAAGTATGAAAACAATAGGTCAAATGAAAAAGAATTATTAGATCAAGTAAAAGGGTTATTTGTAATGATCGAAAATGAGTATTGGGATGCTCATGACATTATTTATGAAAATCATAAACAATTCAAAAGTGATAGTTTTAATAACCCCTTTCTAGTTTTTTTAGGAAGCATACTAAGGATTGTTTATCATCTATCCGCTTTTTTATTATGGATTAGTGCTGCTGTTGTTTATTTTACAATTGCTCATATAATTAGTCCTCTTGAATGGGTTCCTGAATGGTGGAATATTACTACTGCAGTTTTGATTTTTCTTGCTGCAGTCATGTTCTTTAGTTTAATGATGATGTTCAGAGAAATGGTAGTAAAGAAAAATAGGAGAGAGAGTAGAGTTGTGAAAAATTTAAAAGAAAGAATAAAGAAGAAATTCCATAGATGAAATTATCAAATCTTCCTCAACCCTAAGAATGTGTTCTAAGAATGAAAAACTAAGGATGTGAGCTACAGTACATTGCAAAAAATCTATACATATAATGAGCCTTGTGATTATGCAAACTTGATCAAAGTTATCTGATTGGCTGATCTAAGTTGGTCTTTGGTAACAGGGCTTACTTTTTGTTGCAGTAGTTCTTGCTTCTATGTCCTAATTTTACTTTGAGAGACTAATTATTTCGAATTTTCTGAGAAATGATATATATTCTTTTTAACCTATATTCCTTGCCCTGTAATTTCTGATTTAGCCACTTCTTCATTCATTGAGGTTTGTTTTTCCACATCAGAATCATCTATAATTTGTTCCTTTCCTTGTAATTCCTTAAACTCCAGCGTCGAGTTAATATCAGACTGCCTCAACACAAATTGACTCAAACTATCTTCAAATTCAAAAGGTTTCCCGACTTCCTTCTTCGCTGTTTCGATCTGGTGGAGGGTATCTTGCTGCTGCTGTTTGGTTGCCTCGATTCTGATGGGTATTTTCTCCAACAGATTCTCCAACCTACTTATATTTCCTAAAGTTGAATCCCCAAGCTCGACCGTATAGGTCGCCGCTCCTCGAAGGTGTAGTTGTACATATTCAAAACTGGAGTGGGATAGCAGAATATCGAAACATTTGAATTGGCCTATCTTTATAGGTTGCTGCTCCAGTTCAGTTACTTTGGATATAAGCAACAGAACTTCTCCTGCTTGAGGACGCTCCGTATAAGTAGTGCCATCTAAGGTGATTGAAAAGTCATGGAGTCTGTGCTGTTCAGCGAGTTTACAGTCTGTCTGATATTGTTTCAGCTTTTCTGCACAGGAAGCCAACACTTGCGGGTAATGCTGATTGAGCTGCCGTTCCAGCACGATTTGCTCGTTATGCCAGTTTGTTTTGAGCAGCTTGAGGCGTATGACTTCATTGTCCACTTCCATCTTCTCTGCCAGCATAGGGTTGCCCGCCGCAACAGCCTTTACCTCAGCAGCAGATAATACAGTTTCATCGGCATCCTGACAGGAGCGGGAAATACTTCTGCCCGTCATAACTTGTGAGATGTAGTGTAGCTTTTGCTCCTGGATTTGCCACAAATATGAGTCGAAGGTTCCTTTGGTCACATAGCGGAAAATCCGTACTGTTTCATTTTGATTGCCTTGCCGTAGAATGCGGCCATCCCGCTGAATAATATCAGAAGGTCGCCATGGACAGTCAATATGATGGGCGGCGATAAGTTTCGTCTGTATATTTGTCCCGGTTCCCATTTTTTGCGTGGAGCCTAACAGGAGGCGAACTTCGCCGCGGCGTACTTGCTCAAATAATGCTTCACGTGCAGCGTCCGTATTTACATCATGAATAAAGGCGATTTCATGCTCCGGGATACCGCGAAGAACCAATTGGGACTTCATTTCATCATACACATTAAACTGTCCTGGTTTTGGCGTGCCGCTGTCGCTGAAAATGACTTGGGTGAGTCGGTTCGCCTGCGTCTCCTGCCAAATATCAAATACGTTGTTGATGCAGAGATTCAGTTTGGACATCGGATCAACGGGAGCATCCTCATGTACCAGGCGCGGGTCAATGGACATCAACTTGGCTTCATGGGTCAACTTGAGCATGTTGTCCTCTTTGGCATCGACCTCATTGTTCCGAATTTTTTCGGCCCGTTCAACAAACTCTTCCATCATCTGCTCTTGATAAGGGGAGCGCTCGCTAACGACAACGCTTGCTTTATCGCCTTCCAGTTTAGGAACCGGCAGCTTAAGCATGTCAGCAGTTTGAATATCCGCAACCAGACGAAACATACTCATCAGCTCCGGCAGATTGTGAAACTTGGCAAAGCGGGATTTCATCCGGTAGCCGCTGCCTTCGGGCGTAATCTCCAGGGAAGAAACGACCTCGCCAAACGTTGCTGCCCAATTATCAAAAAAGTTCAATCCCAGCTTTTGCAGCAAGTGAGGCTGGAGAAAACGTTGCATGATATACATTTCGGACATGCTGTTGCTAATCGGTGTACCTGTAGCAAAAACCACCCCGCGTCCTTGATTCATCTCCTGCAAGTATTGGCATTTTAGTAGCATATCGGTTGCTCGCTGACTACTGGATTTGCCAATCCCAGCTACATTACGCATTTTGGTAAAGGTAAAGCAGTTTTTGTAGGCATGAGCTTCATCGACAAATAACATATCCACGCCAAGCTGTTCAAAAGTGAGCAGGTCATCCTTTTTACTTTCATTTAATAGCCGTTCCAGGCGGGATTTAAGGTTATTCTCAAACACCACCATTTGCTTTATACTCCAGTTGTCGCCTTTTTCTTTTTTTATCTGGTTAATCATGTGGGAGACGTTGCGGATTTCACCCTGAAGGAGCTGCTCTTGCCGATCACGGGAAATGGGGATTTTTTCGAACTGTGAATGACCGATTATGACGGCATCGTAATTGCCCATTGCAATTTTGGAAACGAAGCGTTGACGGTTAGCTAAGCTAAAATCCTTTTTTGTGGTCACTAACACATTAGCAGACGGGAAGAAGCGTAAAAATTCGTTTGCCCATTGCTCGGTCAAGTGATTGGGTACGCAATATAATGGCTTGTGAACTGCACCAATCCGTTTCAAATACATTCCGGCTGTAATCATTGCCGCTGTTTTGCCAGCACCGACTTCATGAGCCATAAGTGCTGTACCAGAGTAAATAATACGGGCAGCTACATCCTTTTGGTGCTTGCGCAGACTCATTTCCTGATTCATTCCTTGGAATACCAAATGTTCGCCTTCATAGGTGCGCGGACGAATCGTGTTGAATTTATCATTGTAAATAGAGAGCAGTGTATAGGCTCGTGTCTTGTCCTGAAAGAGCCAAGAGGCGAAAGCTTCTTTCATCTGCTGTTGTTTGGAACGGGCAATCATCGTTTCCTTGGCATTGACTACATACTTGAGTTGTTCATTACCGTTTGCATCCAGATATGTGACTGGATCACGCACCGTGATACTTTGCAGATTAAGGCTGCTTTCAAAAATCTCATAGGCATTAGCTCGCCCAGTACCGAAGGTCTGGTTAACTTTGATTGAGCCTCTTTCAATAGATTTTCCGGATACGCGCCATGTATTGGTATATTCGAGATAATCTACATCAATGGTATGAGAATCCTGCATGATTTGAGCCGTGCCAAACGTTTCATACATAAAGGCCCGATATACCTTAACTGGAATCCAGGGACTGCCGATACGGAAGTCGATGTCTCCTGGCAGCAGAGGAGCAGGTTGGACACGAGTAAGCGCAGCGACATTGCGCTGAAATACATCCGGGTACTCCTGCGCTTTGAGCATGGCATAGGCGAGTTTGTCTTTGACGTTGCCAGACAAGTATTCATCGTCCATCTCCCAGCCCTCCTCCGCATCCCCTGTATAGGCTTGCGGGTTTTGGAAAATGCGTTCACCCAGCGCCTCCCGCACTTCATCCGTTGTTTTGTTGCAGAGATGGGCGATATATGGCAGGTCGATGCGCAGGCGATGATTCAGGCAAATTTGTAAAGCTTCCAGCGGATCATCTGTATGCTCTGGCAAGGAGTTAACCCGAATCGTCGGACGACTGAAAATAGCGGCTTTTGTCCAGGTTTTATCTTCTGTGAGGTCTTCAATGGAGCGCAACAGCGGCAGTTGGTCATCGTCAGCAAAAGCAGAAGTATTGGCCCGTTCGTTAATGGATCCATGCTGATGAACAAAACGGTCATAGATATGATTAAGTCTGGACTGGGCTTGCTCTAATTCGTCCGCTTCATAGCCGTATTCACGGGATTGGATTTCGATAACATCCAAAAGCGCCGCGCGAATGGCGCATAAGCCTTTGATGCGTTCTGCCTTCTTGCCTTTGATGTCTTGAGGGAGAAGAAAGCCGTTTTCACAGTAATAGATGCGTTCCTGTTCGGCGATAAACGTAAAGCTTTTCGTGCCAGGAGGCGCTTTTTGGATTGGCTCCTCTTCCTCATCCGATAGGAGGGGAGAGAGGTTGTTTTTTGTTTGTGCTACTTCATCCGTCAAGTCAGGAAAACGAGCTTTCAATGTACCGAGCGCTTTCTCCAAGGCAGGTAGTAGAGGCTGTCCTTCATACGGAATGCAGGCACTGGTTTTCTCTGCACCGTACATCCCCCGATCCCATTGCATTTGTCCGAGCAGCATTTCAGGATGGGTCAGGTAATAGCGATTGACAGGCACGCCATCTGTCTCTCCAACTTCAATCCATTCGGGCATATCTGCTGGGGTGAGGGGAAGCGGAGATTCCCGTTTTTGTAGGAATACAATATCTGTGGTGACTGTAGCGCCAGCGAGGGATTGAAAGGTCGTGTTCGGTAAGCGAACCATGCCGATTAATTCAGCTTTCTGCGCCAGGAGTTGCCGTACACTGGAGTCCTGTTTGTCCATTGTGCCTTTGCTGACGATAAAAGCCAATATGCCTCCAGGCTTGAGCAAGTCTAGCGAACGGATAAAAAAGTAATCGTGAATGTAGTGACTGCTGCTGTAGCGGTGGTCATGGATACGAATGTTATGAAAAGGAATGTTGGAGAAGATGGCATCAAAGCGTTGTTCGCGCCAGTCCATGGTTTCAAATCCATGGATATGAATGTTCGCCTTGGGATAGAGATGTCGTGAAATCCGCCCTGTTAGTGAATCCAGTTCCACGCCATGAAGTTCAGCATGGTCCCATTCAGGTGGAAGAACCGAAAAGAAGTTTCCGCTGCCCATTGAAGGTTCCAGCAAGCGGCGTCCAGCACCAGAGGTGAGGCCAAAACGTTGCAAGGTCGCATGGATGGTCTGAATTAAGGATTGCTCGGTATAGAAGGCTGTAATGGTGGAATTCCGGGCTGCTGCATATTCGTCTTCATCCAAAAGTTGCTTTAATTCGGCATATTCGCTTTCCCAGCCATTCGCAGTAGGATGAAAGGCATTGGCTAATCCGCCCCAGCCGACATAACCGGCTAAAACATGCTGTTCAACTCCTGTTGCTTGCCGCTGCTCTGCTTCCAATTGCTTGAGTAGGCGAATAGCCTCCACGTTCCGCTTGTACTTGCTCTTTGGACCAGATACATAAGGAGATTGCTCGGCTTGAAAGCGATAGTTAGCCACAGCAGGAAGCTTGGGTTGAGCATCTGGAGAAGAAATGGCATTTTCATTCATGCTTTCAGTGCCTAATGGTAGAGAAAGGGGTTCCTGCTTCCGATCATCAGCGTGGTCGCTTATGTTGTTCTGGACTTCGGGTTCTTTGAAATGATCTTCAATCTCTGCTTGTTCGTTGGCGTAATCAAATAACGTCCATTCAGGCTCTACAGGTGGAAAGGGAGCGGCGTGTTTGTCATAGCGGCCTTCTGCAATTAATTGAAGTAATGTGTCACTGAATTTCTTCCATTTAAAATGTTCTTCATGTGATCCGTTTACAGCTTCCCAGGAAATCGTAACTCCTTTGCCATCAAACATATAGCCGACAAGACCATTCTCAAAATCTCCTCTTGCTCCACTAATTCCATACAACGGTTTTAAGAAGGAGATTAGATCAGCCGATTTAACAGGATGATTATCCACCACAAATTGATAGACTTGTTGTTTCGTTGCCCAGGAGCTTTTGTTGCTTGTGATTAAATAGGCCAGCATGTCTTCTCCGCTTCGCTTTTCTGAAGGAGCCGCTTCTTTATCGAGCATAAAAAAAGAACCGCTTGATGGCGGCTCGGATGAGGTGGGGGAAGGGAGACTTTCTTCGATTATCGTGGTTTCAGAATGATGTCGTTCATGACCAGTTCCTCGGCTGTCGATTTGATCTGGTTCAAGTGCCGTGTCCGTTCCAGTGTGTCGTCCGTCTGTGGCATAGGCTGAAGCCGGAGTAACTGATTTGTCAATTGCTCCATCCGTTCCAGTGCCTCCTGTTCGACCTGATACATTTTCGACATCAGGTTGCCTTCCATTTGAAGAATTTGAAAGCGTTGCGGGTGGTGATTTCGCTGATAATTCAACGCCAGCCGCCCGAATTTGCCCAGGGGGTGTTGACCCGTAGTCGATTCGTTCGAGATCTGTAGGTTCGGGTACAGTAATCCGTCCACTTCGTGATACGTCAATGTCGGTTTGTCGAGATGACTCATGAGCCAAGCTCCTTTCTTGTTCCATAATTTTTACGTAACGAGCAATGTCTGTGAGCAGGCTTCGGGCGTGAGCATTCACCTGATAGCCCAAGCGTGCGGCAAGCGGCAAAGTATCAAAATGGGTGATCGTCGAAAAGTCGGTATGATTCGGTTCGGGCAACTGACAGCGGCGATGGATGAGATAGCGAACACTGTCTTCTATTAAATCCCCCATATGCTGTTCAAGCCCAAGCATGGGGATGTTGCTCAAGAAATGGTCGTGAATATCATGTTCAATGTCTTTGAGCCACTCATCCCAAGATGAATGAACCGTGTCATGTACAAGTTGGGAGATCGCTTTAGCAAGGCTAAGCGTATCGTAGGAGGTCAGTCGCCCAGCCAGTTCGTCGGGATCAAGTTGTTCCAGATTCCAAAGGGCAGGGGCTTGTTTACCTGTCGTTTGGGTGACATCGAATAAATGGCTTAATGTTGGACTACCTTGCTGGAAATCACAGACGGCAATGCTCTTTTCGCCCTTTTTCACATAACGGCCTAGCTGATTCCATAACGGCAGGGGAGCCAGCATGGTCGCTTCCGGGCGCTGGATGTAAATGAGCATGCTGTTGTCAAATGAGTATTTGTAAATAGATGCAGCAAAGTGCAGGTATTGTTGCCAAGCGTCTCCGCTGGATGTGATCTCGCCAAAAGCGGATGCGTACAGATGGCGTAGGGGCTGAATGCGGCTCATGTCAGGCTCTCCTTTCTGGATGGAATTAGGTGGGCGCTATATGATTCAGGCTTCGTGTTCATATGAAGTATGATAATCTTGCTCTGTTGGTGGAAAGGCAAAGTACGGCTGTTCCAGGGACTGGGTATATTCCGCATAACGAAGTTTGATCGCTTCAAAAAAGTAAGGCATCAGCCCGGTGTCGAACATATGATATGGGCTATATTGGCGGGGATGATCGCGTCCTGTTTCAGCATCTCCTGTGTAGCCGTTGTACAGGTTAAAGGCGAGACGAGTCATTTTGACAGAAGTGCTAGTTTGCCAGCCTTGCTCCAGTGCTTCCAAACGAATCACTTGTTCTTCGTAATCGTACAGATCGTGGACATGCTGGCGTGTTTGCGGCGTAAGGCCTAGAACATAGAAGAAAGCTTGACGATACGGATCATGTTGGCTGTGAGTCATGCGAAGATTACCCTCGTAAAACTGCTCATGCTCAATGTCTTTAAAGATCGGATTCATAGGTGTTGTCCTCCTTTTTTTCATTGGATAATTCATTGGATTTTTTTTGTTGATTGGTGAAATACATTTCTAATGCTTTGTCGATGATTTCCTCAACCTCGGCAGCTTTATGGGATGAAGAAAAATATTTTGCGTATACCTTATGTTTGAGCTTGAAAGGGGCTGGTGTTTTATTACGAGGCTTGCGTGTTGCTTCGCCGGACAAGATTCGAACTGCTTGCTCATTTGTTAATTGGCCGGAGTGTTCACGCAGGAGTTCGGCCTTTTTCATATCTACTTTAAAGTCATTCCGAGACAATGCCTCATGGACAACTTGCTGTTCTGTATCATTCAGATAGGAAAGGCTGACCGCAGGATATAATCCGATCTTCGCTTCGTCTACCATCGCCTTGAGTGGAGGAGAGAGTTTGTCGATGCGAAGCAGCCGGGCGACAGTATTTTTGGATAGGCCGTATTCATGAGCTACAATGTCCCGACTTTTTAACTTGTGCCCTAATAGGGCCGAAGTTTCATTTTCCTTGTCATACTGCGGGTTTTCAAGCATTTTAAGTTCTTCAATAATGTCGTTCCGTTTGCCTTGAGAGAACATTTCCGAATAGCGGAGAGCCAACACTTTTGCTTTTTCCGAAGGCAACATATCTGAAAAAGAACGTTGCAACACATTGGTTTCTACTACATACATGAGCGCTTCTTCATCGGTGAGATTTTCTTTTACAATAGCGGGCAGTTGTTCAAGCCCCAGCAATTGCGCTGCGTTCATCCGGTTATGTCCGGCAAGCATTTCATGGTCACAGCCATTCTCATCGGCTTCAATTTTCCGCAAAATAACCGGGATAAGAATGCCGTTGCTCTCGATGCTGCTAACCATATCCGCCAATCGTTCACCTTTATATAAGCGGAATGGATGGTCTTTATACATTCTGATTTTGTTGATCGGTACAGTTTGAATTCCGACAATCTGTTCAAGCGAAGGCTGGTCTTTCTCCGATAGCAACAATAACTCGTCGATGCTGGAGAGTTTGGGAACAGGGCGCTTAGCAGTCACCGGTCATCAGCTCCTTTGCCAGTTCTTGATACGCCGCAGCGACCTTGGATTTGGGTTCAAACTGTATAATGCTTTGGCTGTAGAAGTTTGCTTCTCCCACTTTGACTGACAATGGGATTTGCACATCAAAGATGCGGAAGGTTTCGCGGTAATAGACTTTGACCAGGCGAAAAGCCTCCTTGTACAAGTTGGTACGGGTGTTGCACATGGTCATGAGAATACCTTCAATACTAATGCGCGGGTTGATGCGTTTTTTGACTTTTACAATGATTCTGAGCAACTGGGTTAATCCTGTCGCAGACCATAGCTGCGGGTTGACGGGAATCAGCACACTATCGCTGGCTGCAAGAGCATTGATTGTCAGCAAGCCAAGAGAAGGGTTAGTGTCGATGATGATGTAGTCATAATTCGGCTTCATTGGTTCGAGCAGGGAGGCCAGCGTTTTTTCGCCACCCATTTCATCCCGCAAGTTGATTTCGGCAACTGACAATTCGATGTTGCTCGGAATGAGATCGATATTGCCATGCGAGTGGATATACTCCTCGGCAGGTGGAAGTGGCTCGTCGCTCATGATGGCGTTCATGACATTGAACATGGAGAATGGAAGTTGATCCGGCTGCTCAATGCCAAAGCACATCGACAAATTGCCTTGCGGGTCGAAATCGACCAGCAATACTTTTTTTCCTTCATTAGATAAGGCGTAAGCGAGATTGTAGGCGGTGGTCGTTTTCCCGGTACCGCCTTTTTGGTTTGCAATGGTGATTACTGTTGTGTTGGACATATTAAAACCCTCCCTGAAGCAGATGCTTCATTATTTTGTCAATGGTAGGGAGTGGGCCGATCTGTTGTTGTTCTTCCTGAGTTCTTCCCGAGTTCTCTCCAACGTCCAAAAATGGCTTCATTTTGCCCAGATGCCGGGAACCCTTGCGGGGCTTGGAAAAAACCAAAAAAACCGCGAAAAACCTTGATTCTACAAGGCTTTTCGCGGTTTTTATATTCCTCTTCTTGGACTTAACTTCTGCTATCTTCCGAATAGCAGTCGCGACTCAAAATCGAGTGGGAAACCGTGGAGGTTCGAGTCCTCTCGCCGGTATTACTTTACTTAGAGCAGTTCATTAGATTAAAAATCTAGTGGACTGTTTTTTATTTTTATTACTTCATTCATTCGGTTTGCGGAAGTGACCTTGGAACTGAATTCCAAGTGAGTATAGATGTTGGCTGTGGTGGAATAGACACTGTGACCCAGCCATTCTTGTACTTCTTTCATGCTAACGCCAATTGCTATGGCACGAACCCTACTGGTCATAGCCTATAGCATGCTGAAAAACAAAGAAGCTTACCTAGAAGGCCGACCCCAAAAACGAGCAAGTTAATTAGTTCTACCAACCCATAGATCGTCTAAACATGGACTCATGGAAATGGAGATCCCGGGCATTGTATTGCCCAAAAACAGAAATTCGTCCATTCATCTGGTTACCCTTATTTTCACAGAAAAACTGTCTGTAGGCCGCGAATAAGTTGTCCCGAGACGGCTCGCAGAACAAACATCGCATCATTGACGATCATATGATCAAACGCGTCATCCAGGGAGAATTGTCATGATTCTCCCTTTCTTCACACCATAGACCGGACAGCTTGGCCGTCACCAGCAGGACAACTTACGCCGTCAACCGCCGGTCATTATGTATTAGCAGTAACACTCCCAAACAGTAGCCGATTAGAGCGCTCTACATCCGCAATCGTAATGCCAACAACGGGTCCCAGCCCTTGTTCATCCAGGTGTCGAAGCAGTAAATGGAAGCAGTTTATTGTTCCCAGACCTATACATGGAATACCACATGAAGCGGACTAGATTCCCCGCCGCCATAATAAGTGAACACTACGTTGCTGCCAGTATTCAGTTGGGGCAGGACTTCGTTCAACGTTCCCCCATCTCTGTTTCATGCTTCATAGAATCGCCCTTGAAACTGTCAGTTTGGCTAATGCCTATTGATAATAAGGGACGGAATCCGCTAAATAATCATTTCCTGTCTTGACGCCGGGCCGGAGCAGCCGTATTGTACAAGTGACAAGAACTGACAATCGTAGGGAGATACATGCTCAAGAAGGGGGAAATATGAATACATTCAGAGCCTATGGCCGGCAGCTCGGACGGCAGATCGCCGGCAGGTATTACCGGATATCCATCAAACAGAGGATTCTGTTCTCGTTCATCGTGCTGATCACGCTGTCCATCGGTGCAATGGGCACCTTCTCGTATTGGATTGCTGCGCAGGAGATCGAGGACAATGCCTACGCCAGCAGCCGGGAGACTGTAAGCAAAACGGCACAGCTTCTGGATTCCCGCCTGAATGATGTAGCGCTGTCCGTGCAGTCCCTGATGCTGAGCGATGCGTACCGCAAGATGATGGTGGATGTGCTGAGCCATGAGGTCTCTAATTATTATGTACATCTGTCCGATCTGCAGTATGTACTCTCGCAGGCAACGTTCAATCAGCCGATCATTGAGAATGTGCTGATCGTTACCCCGATTGGCGATTTCTATCCCACAACGCAGATCCGGGTGCAGGACAACTCGTTCTACGGCTCGGAATTATATGATCTGAGTAAGGAGCAGCCGGGCGGCTACTGGGCCAAAGGACATTATGACCGGTTGTTCACGGGCAGCCAGCGGGTGGTCTCCTTCGTAGTCCGGGGAATTTATGAATACCCTTACACACCGATCAGCAATGTATTTATTGTGGTCAATATCAAGGAAAGCCGGATAGATGAGCTGCTGAATAAAGGGGCGGAACAAGCAGGATGGAATTATTACCTGGTGAGCGGGGAAGGAGAGGCGGTAGTGGAGTCCCGCTGGCCGTTCCGGGGCAGGTTCCCCTGGAAGCCGGTGCTTGCAGAAGCCGGAAATGGGGCCAATCCGCAGAATCACAACTACAGCTATGGCGGCAAGGAGTATCTGGTGAATTATGCAAGCTCAGCGGTATCACCCGACTGGATCATCTCCGGTATGCAGTCGCGGGAACAACTGCTGGGCAAGCTGCAGCGGGTGCAGCGCATTACCCTCTATGTCATCGTTGTCTTCCTGCTGGCGACTTGGCTGATCTCCAATCAACTGACATCTGTGCTGCTGAAGCCCCTGTTCAAGCTGCGGCGGCTGATGCGCAGAGTCGAAGAGAACCAGCTCAGTGTGGTGTATGAGAGCCGTTATGAGGACGAGATTGCCCAGGTCGGCTTTCAGTTCAACCGGATGATGTCGGAGATCAAGACGCTGATCGCGGATGTGAAGGCGAAGGAGAAGGACAAGCGCCATGCAGAGATCCGTGCCCTTACGGCGCAGATGGAGCCGCACTTTCTGTACAATACATTGAATACCATCTATTGCAAATCGGTCATGGGCGAGAATGACGATGTGAATGAGATGATCCTGTCGTTGTCGCAGATGTTCCAGATCGGGCTCAGCGGCGGCAAGGATCTGATTACCCTAGCGGATGAGCTGTCCCACATGCGGCAGTATTTCGCCATTCAGCAGAAATGCTATGAAGGACTGTTTGAATACACGGTGACGGTAGAGGACGAGGCCCTGCTGTCCTGCCTGCTGCCGAAGATTATCCTGCAGCCGGTGGTGGAGAACAGCATTCAGCATGGATTCAGCGACATGACAATAGGAGGCAGGATAGACATCACGGCCAACCGGGAGCAGGGGCTGCTGCATATTTGCATTACCGACAACGGACGGGGACTTGATGCTGCACGGGTCAAACAGGGGATGGTCAGGGCTCCGCAGTCAAGGAAAGGTTATGCCCTGTTCAACATCAGGCACCGGCTGGCCCTGTATTACGGGGACGAAGCCCGTATGGACGTTGGCGGCGAACCAGGTAAGGGATCACGGACAGATCTGTGGATTCCCGCAGAGGAGGAGAGTTGAAGGATGGACCGGAAGCTGGAGCCGGAAAGGTTCAAATTATGTGTAATCGACGATATCAAAAGTGTGGTGGAGATGGTCTCGCGCAAGCCGCCGTGGCAGGAGCACGGTATTGAGGTCACAGGTACGGCGCTTAACGGCGAAGCGGGCCTACAGATCATCCGCGAGACCCGGCCGGACATTGTGCTGACGGATATCCGGATGCCAAGAATGGACGGCCTGGAGATGACCCGGGCGATTCTGGAGGTGCTCCCGGACTGCAAGATTATTATCCTCAGTGCCTACTCGGAGTTCTCTTATGCCCAGGAAGCCATCCGGCTGGGGGCGCTTGATTTCGTGAAGAAGCCCTTTTCCCTGGAGGAGATTGTGAATGCAGTGCTGAAGGCCAGGGAGCTGTGCCGGGAGGAGCGTCAGGAGACCACCAGACTTGCTGTAATGGAGGCGAGAATCAGGGAAAGTCTGCCTATCCTCCGCCAGGAATATCTCACCTTCCTGCTGCACTATCAGACGACAGAAGCGGATGCCCGTTCCCGCTGGGCCTATCTTGATATCCCGCTGGACCAGCATAATTTCTTCGTGTTTGTCGCCGAGATCGATCATTTCGCGGAGAAGCTGAGCGGCCAGCCTGTGCAGGAGGTCGAGCTGCTAAGATTCAGCCTGCACAATATTCTCGAAGAGACGATTTCCGCCTGGACCCGCGGCGTTATTATCCGGGAGGCGACAGACCGGTACGTCTGTATCATGAACGGCTCGGACCCGGAGACCGCCGCGCTAATTACGGAGGCCTGCTGCACGAATGTAAGCCGCTTCTCGCGTCATACCATTTCAATTGGCGTGGGGCTAGGCACGGCGGCGATTCAGGAGCTGGGCACGGCGTACAGGCAGGCGCTTAGCGCGCTGGGGTATCATTTCTATACCGGGGGCAACGGGGTATATCATTACAGCAATATCGAGAATAAACCTCTCTCGCTCCACAGCTATTCCGCCGCCGCCGAGCAGGAGCTGCTGTTCGCCCTGCGTTCCGGCAATTCCGCCAAAAGCCTGCAGGTGCTGGACCAGTTGTTCGCGGAGCTGCTGGACAGCGGGCTTTTGCCTGAGCCGCGTTATGTTGAAAGTGTCGGCTATGAGCTGAGCTCCAGGATCTGCCGGGTTCTGCTGGAGCAGTTCCCTTACGGGCAGGTGGAGCCGCTGGAACTCAGAATTGCTGCCATGAAGAACCAGGTGCATCCTTCCCTTCAAGATATACGGGACCTGCTGTCCTGGCTATGCCGGGAGGCCTGTGCGCTGGTGGAGCAAGCCCGTTCTCTGGAGTCTACGCGGATTATCCGTCAGGCCGTCGAATATATCCATAGTCATCTGGACACGGGGCTGTCGCTGGAGCAGATGGCGAAGCAGATTAACCTTAGCCAGGGGTATTTCTCCAATCTGTTCAAGAAGGTGCAGGGAATTTCGTTTCAGCAGTATGTGATGCATGAGAAGATGGAGAAAGCCAAGGCGATGCTGATCAGCGGCCGGCAGGTTCAGGAGATCGCCCAGGATCTCGGGTATGAGCACAGGCGCTATTTCAGCGAGGTGTTCAAGAAATATACCGGCATGACCCCGTCCGAGTTCAAATTGGATTATCTTGGAAAAGAATAGGAATCAACAGGGGAGGGATTTCCGCAGGGCGGAGATTGCCTCCCTTATCTGTATAGAACTCCTGCAGAAATCTGCCCTTAATGTGGGCTTACCCGCCTTATCTGAATGAGCCTATCGAACTATAATCGAGTTGTAAGCGAATACAGCAGGGATAAATAAGGGGGCACTACCAATGATGAAGCGTATGCTAATGACATCTCTGAGCCTGGTCCTGGCACTTGGCTTGGCAGCCTGCGGCAACGGTAACAGTGGCGGCGGCAATGCAGCTGAAGGCAAGGGAGAAGGGACGACTGGCGGTTCGGGGGAAAAAACTAAAATCAGCTATTGGACAGGCGACCGCCATGATGCGGATTTCGTGAAGGAGAAGGTAGCCGAGTTCAACGCATCCAATCCCGACGGGATTGAGGTGGAGTTGGTCGTTAAGGGCGACGACTTCGATACCGCGCTCGATCTGTCCTTCCAGACCTCCGATGCACCGGATGTGATCCGGGTGAAGGAGAATACCATCCAGACCTTCTACAAAAAAGGCTTTCTCGCTCCGATTGACGAGTTTCTGAACGATGAGCTGAAGGCGAAATTCCCGGCCATGCCGGATCTGAATGAATTCGACGGCAAGCGTTACAGTCTGCCGAACTATGGAACGACCATGCGTCTGGTGTACAACAAGGATCTGTTCGCCAAAGCGGGCATTGAACATCCGCCGACTACCCTGCAGGAACTGGTGGATACAGCCAAGAAATTGACAGAAGCCGGCAAAGCGGACGGCGCTTACGGCTTCGCCCTTAACTTCAAGAGCCCCGGAAGTGCGTTCGCACGTTCGGCACGGGTGGTTGCGGAGATGAGCGGCTATGGCGGCTTCGGGTATGATTTTAAGACAGCCCGCTACGACTTCAGCGGCTTCGAGCCGATCATCAATGCCTTTAAGCAGATCAGGGACGACGGCAGCATGCTGCCGGGTGTAGAATCGCTGGATATTGATCCGCTGCGGGCGCAGTTTGCGGAAGGCAAGATCGGAATGTATATGTCCTACTCCTCAGAGCCTGGCGTCTACAAGAATCAGTTCCCTGCCAAGATTGACTGGGCGGCCGCTCCGGTTCCTACCATCGACGGCACCGTGAAGGGGGCTTCCGGCTTCCTCGGGGGCCAATGGCTGGCGCTGAGCTCGAAATCAGAGCATAAAGAAGCAGCCTGGAAGTTCATGGAGTTCATGTACGGCGATCAGGTGCTGACGGATTATCAGGAAAAAGGCTTCGGCATCTCCATGGTTCCGTCCATCAGCGCAGCAGCCAAGACACCGGATGTGAACGGCATCGAAGGCTTCCTGCCGAACAAGTACGATGGGGTGTGGCCGGTCTATCCGTCTGTAGCACCGGAAGGAATGAAATCGGATGACGCCTTCTTCAAATATATGCTGAACGGCGGCGACCTGAAGGTGGTTATCGCTGATCTGAACAAACGCTATAACGCTGCACTGGACAGTGTGATTACGAATGACGGCATAAAGGCTGAGCCGGATACCGGCTTTGATCCCGCCGCTCTGGGCGGCAAGTTCGCCAAGTAGACAGAAGGTTAGGGATAGAGATATAGGCCGGGATAGCGGGGGATGAGGGAGCAACACCCTCATCCCTCTGCTCTGGTCGTAAAAGAAAGGAGCCGGAAGAAACCAGATGAACAAGACGAAACATGCCTTATTTTCATACAGTTTTATCTTTCCAAGTGCCTTGCTCACATTGGTTCTCGGGATTTACCCGATTGCCTGGGCGTTCCGCTATATGTTCTATGATTACAAAGGGTTCGGAACGGCGCGGTTTACCGGTCTGGCCAATTTCAGCCGCATTCTGAAGGACACCCAGTTCTGGGATTCGGTGGTGAATACATTTGTCTATGCTGGCGGCAAGCTGCTGATCACCATTCCGCTGGCCCTGCTGCTGGCAGTCATATTGAACCGGGGGCTGCGGGGCAGACAACTGCTGCGGGGGATTTTCTTCATGCCGACCGTCATCAGTACCGCTGTAATGGCCGTAGTCTTCTTCACGATTTTCAACTCATATAACGGGATTCTCAACCAGTTTCTGATCCGCCTGGGCCTCTCCGATTCCGGTGTGGACTGGTTGGGGCCGAAATATGCCATGCTCACCGTCATTCTGGTTGCGGCCTGGGGGGCGGTCGGCAATTATATGCTGCTCTTCCTCGCCGGTCTGCAGAATATTCCGGAGGATGTGTATGAGGCGTCTTCCCTGGACGGGGCAGGCAGAATCCAGCAGTTCCGCTATGTCACCCTGCCGATGCTCGGACCTGTGATGCAGATGGTTATTATGCTGGCGATCATTACAGCCCTGAAGGGCTACGAGAGCATCATGGTACTGACTGAAGGTGGTCCCGTAGGCAAGACGGAGGTCATGTTCCTGTATTTGTACAAATTATTTTTCCCTGTCGGCGGAAGCAGCGCGGCGGTTCAGGTCCAGGAGTTCGGATACGGCAGTGCGGTCGCCTTTGTGTCTGCGGTCATTGTAGGGATGATATCACTCATTTATTTCTACGCATCCAGACGCATGAATCAGACCGATTGAGGAGAGAGGCTATTATGAGACTAAGAACCATCCTGGGCAATATCATCCTGTGGATTTTTTTGCTGGCTGTTGCTTTTATTACGCTGATTCCGGTCGTTATCACCATCCTGGGCTCCTTCAAGACGAATGCTGAGCTTACTGCGGGAGCGACCTTTCTGCCGGCGAGCTGGCACTTCTCGAACTATGCCGAAGCCTGGGCGCAGGCCAATTTCTCCAGGTATACCCTGAACAGCCTGATTGTCTCCCTGGCGGCGGTGGTCGGCACGCTGCTGGTATCATCCATGGCGGCTTATGTGGTGGACCGGATGGATTTTGCCGGCAAAAAGTTGTATATCGGACTGCAATCCTTCACCATGTTCGTGGCTGTAGGGGCGGTCGTGCTGCGTCCGCAGTTCGATCTGATGGTTAAGCTTCATCTGCACAGCAGCCTGTGGGGCGTTATATTGATTCTGATCTCCGCCCATGCTTCGATCTTCTTCATTCTCTCCAGCTTCATGAAGGGGATTCCCCGCGAGCTGGACGAGGCGGCGCTGATGGACGGCAGCTCTCCCGTCCGGACCTTCTGGCGGATCATTCTGCCGCTGCTCGGACCCGGACTTGGCGTAGGTGCCCTGTTCACCTTCCGCGGCGCGTGGAATGAATATCTGCTGCCGCTCGTGTTCACGATGACGAAGCCGGAGTTGCAGACGCTGACCGTCGGGCTGGCGAACCTGAAATACGGGATTTCGGCCGCTGCTCAGACCCACTATATGATGGCGGGCGCCTGCTTGTCCATTCTGCCGATTCTCGTGGCCTATCTGTTCGCCAACAAATCCTTCATGCAGATGACGGCCGGTTCCCTCAAAGGGTAGCGGTCCGGCCCTGCGCAACCCATATTCCATATTTAACATTCAAGGAGGTACACCCCATGACTCAACACGCTCCGGCGATTCTGCAATCTGCCCCGTTCATCCGGCGGTATCCGGGCAATCCGGTGCTGGATGCAACGAAGGTTCCTTACCCCACCGCACTGGTATTCAATGCCGGTGTAACGAAATTTAACGGCAAGTATGTGATGATCTTCCGTAATGATTACGGCTCACTGGTCGATCAGACGCTTGAGCCGCACCACACCACGGATCTCGGCATTGCTTACAGTGACGACGGGCTGAGCTGGACCGCCGGCCCGAAGCCAGTGTTCAAAATGCATGACGAGGAAATTATCCGCGCCTACGACCCGCGCCTGACCGTGATCGGCGACCGTTGTTATATGTGTTTTGCCGTGGATACGAACCATGGCATCCGCGGCGGAATTGCCGTTACCGATGATCTGGAACACTTCGAGGTGCTCAGCCTGTCTACACCGGACCTGCGCAATATGGTACTGTTTCCCGAGTTGATCGGCGGCAAGTATGTCCGGCTGGAGCGTCCCTTCACGGTATACAGCCGCGGCGGCCGGGACCGCTTCGATGCCTGGATCTCCGAGTCGCCGGACCTTGCGCATTGGGGCAACTCCAGCCTACTGCTCGCCGTTGAGCAGGTGCCGTTTGCCAATGACAAGGTCGGCCCGGCCGCACCTCCGGTCCGGACGGATAAGGGCTGGCTGACCACCTTCCATGCGGTGGATGTGGACCCGGCCAGAGGCAAGCACGGTTGGGAGGACACCTGGAAGAAGCGCTATACCGCCGGAATTATGCTGCTGGATCTGGAGGACCCCCGCAAGGTGATCGGCATGAGCAGGCAGCCGCTGCTGGCACCGGAGACAGACTATGAGATTGCCGGGGGCTTCCGCAATCATGTGATTTTTCCGGGAGGGATGATTCTGGAGGATGACGGCGAGGTCAAGATCTATTACGGCTCTGCGGATACGGTGGAATGTCTGGCAACGGCCCATGTGGACGATCTGCTCCGGCTCTGTCTGGAGCCGGAGCATAGATAAGATTGGAAGCAGGCTGAGGGCGGAAATGCGGAGTAACTGATGACAGAGTATTTTATGAAAATATGAAAGAGGTGTTTATTTATGCTAAAAAAGTTAAGGTTATTAAGTTTGATTGTTTGTATGCTCGTCAGTATTTTAGCGATCGTTCCTTTGACAGCAAGCGCGGCGGGTACAGTTGTAAGCTATCCGTTACCGTCGATCTATACCACGACCAGTCAATACACGGTAACAGCAGACTCTACCAATATACCGGTAATCGACACTTCGGAGGTGTTTGTAAACTATAATTATTGTAATTTCTCTTTTTCAGGTACGACTACCATCACAATAACGGCAAGCGAGCCAATCAATACCTATAATATTTCTCCCAAAGCTTTTGGAATCCCTGCAACAAAGAGCGGAAATACCCTTACCTTTACACTTTCATCACCAACCTATCTTATCGTTAAGATCAATAACTTGAAAGATCTGGTTATTGCGGCAGATGCTCTTGAAACCAATGTTCCGGCTTCATCCGGTACAGGGATATACAATGTTAAAACCGGGTACGGCGCTGACAGTACCGGTGCCACTTTGGCTACAACTGCCATACAAAACGCCATAAATGCGGCTAACGCAGCAGGTGGCGGTATCGTATACGTTCCAGCCGGAGTTTACAAGAGCGGAAACCTTGTTCTAAAAAGCAATGTTTCGGTTTATCTGGAGGGTGGTTCTGTTATAAGGGGTTCAGGAAATCCAAGCGATTACACTACTCATTTTCATAAGAATTCTCTGAATAAGGATGGAACATGGTTTATTTATACCGAAACCAATGCAAACAATATTAAGATATACGGCAGGGGGACTATTGACGGCAATGGTCATTATATGAGAAATACAAACAATTATTTGAACAATATTCTTGTACCCTTGCAGTGCAGCAACTTCACGGTTGACGGCATAACCATAAGAGACAGCGGTGGCTGGGCTACAATCGTTACAAGATCTAATAACGTAACCTTCCAGAATACAAAGCACTTCAACAACAATGAACTTGATTATGAAAATGATGCAATAGACATTCAAGAGAGCCAGAATGTACTCATAAAGCACACGGTAGCCGTATCGGAGGATGACACCTACTCATTTAAGACATGGGATGTAGCAACTACGGATATAGCTGCAAACTGGCCGGGAAGTCCTGAAAAACAGTCAAATGTAGTTGTGGATGATGCTTTGGCTTGGAGCAGATGTGGAGCATTCAAGGTTGGAGATGGAGTGAAACAGCTTCAGGATGGTATCGTTGTTAAAAACTCTTATGTATACAGATGCTGGCGCGCTTTAGCGGTAGGTCATCTTTATGGGACTCCGGCAGCACAAAACATCATATTTGACAATATAGATGTAGAAGGCTTCTGGCCAAGATCCGGTGTTCACTCCAGGTGGTTTGATCTTTCTGCAAAAAGCGGTCCGATCAAAAATGTGGTCTATAATAATATCAATTTACGCGCTTTAGGTGAAGTTTCCATAATGAAGGGTTGGAGTGACACATCTACTGTCTCCGGAGTTACAATAAACAATGTTCGCGTCGGTGGAGTTGCGGCAACTACACTCGCAGAATTGAAAATAACAGATACGAACAGCTATGCTGCAGCTCCCAAATTCAACACATTGAAATTTGAAGCGGAAGGTTATAACCTTAGCTCAGGTGTTATACACTATGAGGCAAGCACTGATGGTGGGCTGGATGTTGGCGGAGGGAGCAATGGCGACTATATCGCATTTAAAAATGTAGACTTTGGCAGTACAGCTAAAACAAGTATTGATTTGAAGGTTGCATCCGCTAATTCCGGCGGAAGGATCGAATTCCACTTGGACAGTCCTACAGGCCCTATGCTGGGTTATTGGACGGCAGAAAGCACAGGCGGATGGCAGAAATGGTCCGTCAAGAATATCCCGCTTAATGCCGGGACAGCTGTAGGAACCCATACGGTATATGTTACTTTTGTTAAGTCAGATTCAAGCACAGTTGCTAATTTAACTTGGTTCCAGTTCAAATAGAATGGAAACCCTAAAGTTTTTTCTACGACTGACCAACTAACACAAAAAAACAGCAAGTCTCCTAAGTGAAATAGGGACTTGCTGTTTGAGGTTTCAAAGTTAGGCCTTGGAACCATGAACTTCGGAGTACCTGAACGCGGTAATACTCCATGTTCTCTGGATGAGGAGCAAAGCAAACCGATTATTAAGAAGGCCCTCGAATCGGGCAACAACTTTTTCAGTATCGCCAACATGTTCCTGACGACCCCCGTTCACCACTGATCTGGCGTTTCCGCATCGCAGACCTGAAGCTTCTCCGGCATGAGTACGCCGACCCTTGTGGTGGCGGGGGACCATGATCAATCCCTACTGTCCACTCGTGCCCCGGAAAGCTCTGGAGGGGGGAGCCAATTTGTTAGTTCGCATCGAATCCAAGTAAGAACCTAAGGCGTGATTAAAGCGATTCAAAGAAAGGGTCATCCAGCAAAAGGATGGCCCTAAAACTTGCCGTTACAGACAGCGCGGGGCGTATCATAAGTGACGACGAAAAATGGGGATCCCAAGTACTAAGGAGCAGATTAGCTTGATGAGCATGTGGCGGGACCCGTTAACTCTGTAACCAGGTCGAATGGCGTAAAAAATTTAAGACTTCACTTTTTCCGAAATATTCCGCTTGATGGCGATCTCTTTGTTATACCTTTCCCCCCAATCTCTCATAAGCATAATAATTGGTTGTAAAGTAAGGCCGAACTCAGTTAACGAATATTCTACCTTTGGCGGAACTTCTCTATAGATTTCCCTGTGCACTAATCCATCTTTTTCTAATTCACGAAGCTGAAGGGTCAACATCCGCTGTGTGATGTCAGGCATTAGTCTGCGAAATTCATTAAAACGCTTTGTTCCTGAAAGTAAATGATATAAAATAACTCCTTTCCATTTCCCCCCGATTACTTCTAGCGTTGCTTCCACGGGGCATCCGTAGGGGTTAGGACAAGCTGAGTATTGGTTATAGTGATTTTTCATTGGTATACCTCCATCAATCATTAGTATAAAAAAGAATACTATGCAACAAAATTGTGCGTTCTTACGAAAAATAATCCTTTGTACTATTATAACAAATATAACGGCATGAAAAACTATCGACTCTCTTTTTGATGTCGGTTAGAAACTTTACAGAAACTATACGAAAGGATGAAATAATCATGGCAACTATAAAAGCTGTAGGTTTGTATCGTTATCTACCTATTGATAATTCAGAAAGCTTATTAGATTTACAGCTGGAAAAGCCACGTGCTGCGGGTCGGGATTTACTCGTTCGCGTAAAAGCTGTGGCAGTTAATCCAGTTGATTATAAGGTTCGATCACCCAAAGAAAAGGTAGAGGACAACCCTAAAATTTTAGGTTGGGACGTGGCAGGAATTGTTGAAGAAGTGGGACCAGAGTGCACGTTATTTAAACCAGGTGATGAGGTCTATTACGCTGGTGACATCACTCGGCAAGGTGGTAATAGTGAATTTCATCTTGTTGACGAAAGGATTGTAGGAAAAAAACCAAGATCTTTGGACTTTGCACAAGCTGCTGCTCTACCATTAACAACAATTACTGCCTATGAAGCACTATTTGATCGTATGAATATTAGTCGTGATTCAAACGAAAATAAGAATAAAACACTTTTAATTATTGGCGCTGCAGGTGGGGTTGGCTCCATAGCTATTCAATTAGCGAAACAGGTGGGATTGACTGTTATTGGAACTGCCTCCAGACCTGAATCGATTGCTTGGGCAAAAGAACAAGGGGCTGACCATACCATTAATCATTTTGAGGAGTTCGTTCCACAATTAAAGCAGGTGGGATTTGAAATAGTCCATTACATTCTCTGTCTTAACGCAACAGAGAAGCATTGGGCAAATATGGCGAAAGTTATTGCTCCCCAAGGGAAAATTTGCTCCATTGTCGAAACAGACGTGCCTCTTCATCTAACATTACTAAAAGACAAAAGTGTAACCTTTGTTTGGGAATTGATGTTTACAAGACCTATGTTTCAGACGGAAGATATGATCGAACAACATAAGCTCTTAAACGAAGTTGCTGATTTAATTGATAGTCAAATAATAAAAACTACACTAAACAAACGTCTCTCACCCATAAATGCTGAGAATTTGCGAAGAGCTCATTCATTACTAGAGACCGGCAAATCTATTGGGAAAATTGTTGTAGAAGATTTTTAATATAAGGAAAAAGCTGCACTGCCTCAACGCCAGCGGCCCGGCTCCGCTTTCCATCTCCGCAAGGGTAACCTTGATTTTACAAGGCTTTTCGCGGGGCGGGGAGACGTCTAAGATTCTGCAACTGCTTCGCCATCTTGATGGCGTCGGCGTTTTCGCCCGCAATGGGTCGACCCGATCAGCGCGGGCAAGTGCGTACTCTAGTCTATTGCTTATAAGGTAAAATCACGATTCATTGCTTAGTTTTTTAGACAGACGAATGCGCAAGGCTGCGCAAATGGCCGCCAAAATAGCAGGGTGGGCGGTGCGCAACGTAGTAAGCCAACTACCGACAACACAACGTTGATTGTTCTTACCATTTTTTAATCCCCTGTAACAGAAGTAGGGGGCAAGCAGAACATGAAGAAACGGTTCATTAGGCATGATGTTGCCATGAAGATAAAGAAACGGACTCGCTCTGTTCTACCTGATTCCGTTTGTCATGGGAGTGTTCTATTCTTCGTGGACAATTCGGTAGATCGTCATTTTGTGGGATGGAAAATTACTGCGAATTGCTTGCGAGCAGGTCCTTCCGTAAGGCAGCATTCAATACGTTTTATTTCAGCGCGGTGGGCGTTCCGCTTATTAGTGAAGATTAAAAGCCGAAACGCTGACAAAGGTGTTAAGCAATCTTTGGAAGGGTAAAGACAAGTTCGTTAGTCCAATGCTGCATCAACTGATGTTTTCGCCAGTGAAGATGAATAATGTCGAGACATTCCAACATGGGTGGGTTGGCTGATCGAGCATAACGATCGGCTGGAGAGCACCGTCCGGAGGAGCTATATGAAATATTTGATGCAAGGCACGGGTAAACCATAAGTGGGCACGAGCTTTTGCTTGTTTGCTTCATACTCTGCTTCTGTATCCGGTAAATTAATAATGTAGTAGAATGATGTAGTGCAACAAATTAAGCATATGAAGGAGGAACAAGCATGCGTCCAGAATTTCAAATAAAGGGTATTGGACAAGTATCGATTCGTGTACATAATATGGAGGCCGCTACTCAATTTTATCGAGATATTTTAGGACTCCAACTCTTGTTTCAAGTGCCTAACATGACTTTTTTTGAATGCAATGGGATACAAATTGTATTGAGCATTGCAGAGAATGCCCAATTTGATCATCCTAGCTCTGTGTTTTATTTCAATGTCGATCATATTCATTCAGCTTATGAAGCGTTAACGAGAAAGCAGGTGCAGTTTTTGGACAAGCCTCATAAAGTTGTCGACACAGGACAAACGGAAACGTGGATGACTTTCTTCTATGACCCTGATCAAAATGTACATGCATTAATGAGCATCATTCCCACCTTGCTCAATGATTGACGAACATACGAAGAATCTGAGTAATGCTTTGCGCTTCTTTGTCTGCTCCAGACAGGTGTTCCATGCAATTTACTGAATGAAAGACACCGCCGTTTCCGTAAGTCGTAATCAGGAAGCCGTCTGGAACATTTCGCCTCTTTGGTGTGTCTGAAAGTTGAGGTGAACGATTTGATGAATAAAATGTATATTGGTTTGCTGGGAGCTGTCGTCACATTCTTTTCTGCTACTGGTTGCTCTTCGCTTTTAGCGATCGATGATTTTTCGGAATCCAATACTCATCACGTGCATGCAGAAGCCGAAATAGAATCATTTGAAGCATCCATTCCTGTTGAACAGGAGCAAACAAACGAAGGGGACGTAAAGGAGGCTCCCGATCAGCTAACAGGATTTGTTGAAAATGAGATCATGCGTGTGAGCCTGTTGGCGCAGCTGGAGTCGGATCGAACGAATTATAAGACCACAATTGAATTTCATAACAAGTCAGGAAAATCGGTGGATTTGATTTTTGATTGCGGTCTTTTACTTTCAAATGATCATTTTGCTGTTAAAACAGGACCGTGTCCAGCGGTGGAATCGATGCTCTTAAAGAAAAACGGGCGGGAATCCGTATCTGTCTCTTTGCCGAGGGTATTTTTCGATGTTGCGGACAACTTGATCACGATTCGATATCGTCAGGACTGTAGCCCTAATGACTTGGAAATCCAACTGGAGGCATCGAATACGGAGTCTGTGAACGGGCCCAAATAGAAGTCGCTGAGCTTTCCGGCTTTCATGCAGCTCTTGGCGAATCGGGCCTGTTCTTTTGTCGGCTCAAAACAGAAATTGGAGCTTAAAAATGATGCGAGCGGAAGGTTGGGCGGACAAACCTGCAAATCTGCAGTTTTTTCGAAGGATTTACGTGTTTAGCCCAAAAGCCTGCAAAAGTGCAGGGATTTTTAGGATTTGAGTCAATCGGTGTGTGGGTGGAAATAGACCGATTGAGACTCAAAAACTGCACTTTTGCAGGATTTTCATACCATTGGCAGAATGCGCACGAAATCGTCAAGCATCGATTTTTAGGTTGAGCCCTTTTACCTCGCTTGAAATTTCCAAATTTGCAGTATGCCGGCTCCTTCGCTGCTGCGTGCGCCGGATACTGCGAATTGCCGGGTATCTTCGGGAGCAACGGACACCGTAAATTGCCTGGCATCTTTCGCGGCACGGGATACGGCCGATATCGAGGTCCCGTCTCCTTGCGACAGCAGGAGGGGGGCGCTTAAGCCGCGGCTTCCAGCGAAGACTTTGCCTTGGACTGTAAGGGCAAAGGCGCCTTCTCCAAGACATACGAGCCGGGCCGTATCCGTTGGGTGGGGAGTCACTGGGATCGGGTAGCTGCGCGACTCAACCCCGCCCATTTCCACGGCATAATGATCTTGTTCCGCAATTAATGCGGAGGTTTCGTCCTTCCAGGCATCCCAGGCAAGGACGCGCTCCTTGATTGCGGTAAATCCGACCTCGAGGTCCGTAAGCACGTATAGCTTGCCGGAGCGTCCGACGGCCCACACCCGATCGCCATCGGCGATCAGTTGCTTGCAAGGCTCGTCGGGTAAGCGGGTTACGGCACGGACCCGAATCCCGGCAGGATTCGCCGCCGCCTCCCACAGCCAACCATCCGCTGCGGCCAATACCCTGTCACCGGCCGTAGAGGCAAGAGCTTCGACCGCATGATCAAAGGCGTGAACGGCTTGCGGCCAAGCTCCGTCCTCCAGCCGCACGAAGCGCCAAGGGTCGGACAGGGAGGAGCAGCCAAGATGCTTGTCCCAGGAAATCCAGACCCAATCTTGGCCTGCGACAATCCCGGATAACGGCGGCCCGATATGCAAAGTTCCGAGTACGGCGCGGGTTTTGGGCTCCGCCTCCCAGGAGAATCCGTCCTCCGTGGCCACAAGATAGCGGTCCCGTTGCAAAGGGACCAGACCATAAGGCAAAGCGGCGGTTTCGCCGGCGAAGCTTTCCCCGACCAGGACGAGTTCATCCGTTGTCATTGTTGGAAAATTACCGGCCACGCTGGCCCTCTTCGCCGATGGAACCGGCCCGGCGGCGACCCGCTTAGCGCCGTTTT
>NZ_HG005142.1:307078-402457 GCF_000455265.1 Paenibacillus antibioticophila | reverse complement strand
CCGCTTAGCGCCGTTTTGATCGGCAAAAGCCCCAGCGAGGAGCTTCTGGCTTCCGGTTCCGGAAAACGAGGAAGCCGTTTCAACGTTAAGGCCCATGAGTGTGCCCGGACTTCCTTTCCACGCAAACGTGCCTTCTTCCGTAATCCGGCGTTCGATATGGTCCAGCGTGCGTACGCTAAGGCCTGCCGGGTGAATATCAATCACGCGCGACTGCCGCTTGCCGTCCCGGGTGCAGGAGCTATGAACACCGGTCAGAAAGAAATGGGTGCCTTGTATGAGCGTATGGGAGTTAACATACCCCTGGCTAAGATGATAGTGGGCAGAGAACCACATAACGATCTCCGGAAAGCTGCGGACAAGCTCCAGCCAGCGATAAGGGTCATGGTTCTGATCCAGGTAAGCGTTCGTAGAACGCACATGAACGCGGGGGACCGTCCGCAGGCCGCTTCCGATCGGCGGCGCATGGGTAAAGAAGATCACCGGCACGCCCGGCCGTTCCTTCAATTTGGTGACCAGCGCGTCAAACTGGCGATCTGTCGCATAACATTCCTGCACATCGTAACAGGAATCGGCGGGTTGGGGCTCGGTCGAGGCGAAAAACAGCCGCCACTCGCGAAATTCCAGGACGCCGTAAGGCTCTTGCAAGCCGAAAATATCCAAAAACGCTTTTTCCATCGTACCGCTTGGCTGCACGCCGCCGGATTCCCGCTCCAGATCGTGATTGCCCATGATCGGGCGTAGGGGCGCCTGAGTCCGGTCAAGATGTTCCTTTGCTTCCCGCAAGCCTTCCGGACGGCCGATCCGTCCGTTTCTTCCGAAATCCCCCAGCGGAATCACTAAATCGGGGGCAATCATCGCCACGTCCTCCATGGCTTTTATAGTTAATTCCGGGTGTTGTCCATCGATATGGAAATCACCAAGCACAACGATTCTCAACGAAAAACCCTCCTAAACAAGTAAGCGACAAGTCAGCCCTTGATGCCGGTCAAGGCAATGCCTTGCACAAAGTATTTTTGTCCGATAAAGAACAGAATGACCGTAGGCAGCATCGCCACGCAGGCGACGGCCATCAAATAGTTCCATTGCACATCGAATTGTCCGTTAAAAAAGTTCATCCCTAACGAAATCGTAAACAGTTCCTGTTTGTTCAAATAGATCAACGGCTGAAGAAAGTCGTTCCACGCCGCATCGAACTGGAAAATCGCCACAGTGATGAGCACTGGCACCGTAACGGGCAGCATCACATGCCACAGGATGCCGAAAACGCCGGCCCCGTCGATTTTGGCTGCTTCTTCCGTATCTGGAGGGATGGTCAGGAAAAATTGCCGCAGCAAAAACACGTAAAAGGCGTTGCCGAAAAAGCTGGGCACCGTTAGCGGCAAAAACGTGTTCACCCAGCCGATCTGCGTAAACAGGAAAAACTTCGGAATCATCACCACGGTCCAGGGTATCATCATCGTGGAGATCATGATCATGAACAGCACGCCGCGCCCCGGCGCGCGATAGCGGGCAAACCCGTAAGCGGTAACCGTGCAGGACAGAAGCGTCCCGAATACGCTAAGCACCGTAATAAGGGCGGTATTTCCGAACCATAGGCCAAACGGAAGCTTGGTGAACGCTCGGGCATAGTTTTCAACCTGCAAAGGCAACGGCAGCCAGACCGGAGGCCAGGCATACAATTGTGCATCGCTCTTAAACGATGTTGACAGCATCCATACGAACGGGAACAGCATCGCAATAGAGCCGACGCCGAGCAACAGATAAAGCAGGGAGCCGAGCAGCGGATGTTTTTTTAGTGTCATTTTTTGTCTCCTCCGTAATAAACCCACCGCCCGGAAGTGGAAAATACAAGCAGCGTCAAGGCCAAGATGATCACAAACAGCAGCCAAGCGAGGGCGGAGGCGAAGCCCATTTCGAATTTCCCGAAGGCGTAATCGTACAAATGATAGTTGAAGAAACGGGTAGAGTTCAGCGGCCCGCCTTTAGTCATGACATAAGCCTCGCCGAATTTTTGCAAGGCGCCGATGATGCCGGTGATCAGATTGAAAAAAATCGTCGGCGTCAGCAGCGGCAGCGTAATATATCTGAATCGTTTCCAGGCGTTTGCGCCGTCCAGCGTCGCCGATTCGTAGAGAGAGTCGGGAATTCCCTTCAGTCCCGCCAGCCAAATGATCGTCCCGCCGCCTACCGACCACAGGTTCATAAAGACCAGGGAAGGAAGCGCCCAGTTCGGATCAAAAATCCAGCCCGGGCCTTGGATGCCAAATTGGGCAAGCAAGGTATTCAGCAATCCCAAATCCGGGTTAAAGACGAATACCCACATGACCATTACCGCGACGCCGTTGATTTGCGATGGCAAGTAATAGATGGTGCGAAACAGCCTGGTACCCGGCAAGGAGGTGTTAAGGAGCAGCGCCAGCGCCAGGCCGACGACCAAATTCAGCGGTACCGAGACGATGGCGAAGCCGAATGTAATGGCCAACGACTTCCAAAACAATGGATCTTTCGTCAACGCGTCCGCATAATTGCTAAGGCCGACCCATTCCGGAGCGGTCAGCATATTCCATTCCGTAAAGCTGAAATACAGCGAGGCCAGCATCGGACCTGCATCCAGAGCGACCAAATGGATCAGCCAGGGGGAAACCAGCAAATAAAAGATCCAGGCTTCCTTACGTTTCAACAGCGATTTTTGTTTCCGAGGTGCAGTTTTGGCCGCTTTGCGGCTCGTGATGGCTTCCATCGGCAGCCTCCCCTAGAATGGGCAGACAGGCGAGCCTATGGCCCGCCCGCGCCTGAATTTTTCACTTCTGTTTCGCCTGATCCGCAGCGGCTGCGGCTTCGTCCAAAACTTGCTTCACATCGCTCTCGGAGAGCAGGATCTTCTCCAATGCTTCCGTAAAAGCCGGCTTTCCGCTCTTTGGATAATCGACATCGATCATATCAGGCATCGTTTTGGTATTGGGAATTTCGTCCGTAAACGGCTTATAGTTCGGGTCCGAAGCTTGTCCTTTTTCTTCGGCCACCGGCTTGTAAGCTACGAATCCGAAATCGCCGAAGATTTCGGCCCCGCCCCGGCTGGTCATATATTTGATGACATCCCAGGCCGCTTCCTTGTTGGGCGACTTGGCATAAATTCCCCAGCCGCCGTAAAACACGAAATTATTGGCTCCCTTGGGGCCGACCGGGAGCGGGACGGTACCGAAGTCGAGCTGCGGATCTTCCATATATTTCTCAATTGGCCATCGGCCGTTGAAATCCATAGCCACTTTGCCGGCGGCAAACATGTCAATGCCTTTAAACGAGTCGGTATCGGTGCTGCTCGGCATGATTTTATCTTTGTGGTACGCGTCGCTTAACCACTGCAGCGCCTGAACCGTTCCCGGACTGTTCATATAACCTTGATAGGTGCTGCCGTCAGGGCTGACGATGCCGTCACCGTAAGCGAGCACAAGCGGCTGAACGCGGCGCTGGTCGGTTCCCGGCAGTTTGAAGCCCCACTGCACTGTTTTTCCATTTTCCGTCTTGGTCAACTTCTTGGCGGTTTCATACAGCTCGTCCCATGTCCATCCGGCTTTAGGGTAGGGGACGTTCGCTTCATCAAACAGCTTTTTGTTATAGAGAATCGCCATATTCGTCCAGTCTTTAGGCATGGAATACAGCTTGTCCTTGTATTTGCCGTAATCCACAATGTCCTCGTAAAACTCGTCCCGCTTAATGCCGTTTGGCCCCGCGGCCAATTCGGTCAAATCCGCCAGACCGCCGTTCTCGCTGAAAATCGGGATATGGGTTTCTCCCAACATGATGATATCGGGCGCGTCGCCGATGGCAAACTGGGCGAGCAGCTTCTGGTCATAGCCATCCGGTACGGATTCGAACGTAATCTCCACGTTGGGATGCTCTTTCATATAGTTGTCCAACACCGATTTTTGCATTTCGTAGCTGTCGGCAGTTGACCAGGTCGTCATGCGCAGCTTGATTCTTTCCGTTCCAGCCGTCCCCGTTGATGTATTTCCATTTGCCGCGGGCTCATTAGTCGCCGCCGTTCCGTTGTTCTGCTGGGCGCAGCCGGTCAAAGCAATCACACCGATAAGCAGGGCGGGCAGCCATTTCCGTAAAAACTTCTTTTTCATTGTCGTTCACCGCTTTCTTTCAAATGAATGGTCATTTAGAGCAGGATCGTTTGATCTTTCGCCGGCCACATCACCGGACCGGAATAGATCGCTTCGGCCGCTTTCACGCTGGCTTCGTTGTTGTGGCGCAGTCCGTGGATCAGGGCAAGCTGTTCAACGTTAGCCGCTTTGGCAATCTCCGCCGCATCCATCGCGCTGGAGTGCAAACCTCCGTTCTTTTGCGGATTTGCCGGGATTGCTCCATAGGTGGCTTCATGGATGAGCAGCGAGCTGCCGCGGGCCAGATCGATAATCGGTTCATGGTAGGCGGTGTCGCCGGTAAAGGTGACGGTTTTGCCAGTTTGCTTGTCCGTGTATTTATAGCAAAGAGCTTGTACCGGGTGCAGGGAAGAGGTTGTTTCCAACAAGAAGCGATCGTCTTCATGAGCTTCTCCCGGTGAAAGCGGAATAATAGTAGGGTAGTTGCGGTCGGGATAAAACTTGCGATTCAAAAACAGAAATTCCAGCGTATGGTGCATGATCGGCTGCAAATCTTCCTTGGGACCGAGGATTTTCAGACCGGACAAGTCTTTGTTGGTGATCAGGAAGTAATAGAGCAAAGAGGGGAGCGAGATGTAGTGGTCATGATGCATATGGGTGAACAGCAAATAACGGATACTGCCGGGATCGATCCCTTGTCGGCGGAGATTGTCCACGATATTCCACCCCGTATCGACCATTACCTCGTCATTGATCAAAAAGCTGGCCGTTTCACCTCCCAGTTCAGGAACGGCCGCCTCCGTTCCGAAGAACGTCACTTTTGTTTTTTCTTGCATGTTGATTTTCCTCCTATCCATGATTTGTTTCGATCAATTCATATTCATTCTAGTTGCTAAATATAAAAAATAGATTAAATCCAACGGTCTTATATGTAAATATCGATCACAATTATGCGAGATATTGATTGATAACAATCAAAATTTCCTGAATTTCTCTTTTTTCTCTTGCCTTTTTAATCGTCTGTCGGTAAAGTAGAAACAGGGAAAGGAATGGAATGGAATGAAGGAGTTCGCAGCCGGGGAGGAAGAAAGGTCAAATGAAAGCCAGACACCGCGTTATCGTAGCCTATTTGAAAGAACATACTTTTTTGCACGTCAACACACTAGCCGAGCTGCTGGAGGTATCGCTTCCAACGATCCGCAGGGATCTGCATGAAATGGAGCTCGAAGGTTATATTCAGCGGGTAAACGGAGGGGCCTTTCTTAAATCGGCAGGAGAAGGATCGGGGGAGGCTGCGGCGAAGGGTGGCGATCCGCTCGCGGCGCATAAAAAGGCGATCGCAGCCGAGGTCGTTAAATGGATCGAGCCGGGGGACACCTTGTTCATCGATTCCGGCTCGACGACCGGCCATGTGGCCGATTTGCTGACGGAACTAAAGGACATTACAATTGTGACGAACAGCATCGATATTGCCTATAAATGCATGCGCAAGCCGAACCTCTCCGTGTTTGTTTGCGGCGGGACCGCAGAGGACGTTCAGTCGGAATCCGGCATCGTCGGCCCGCTGGCCGAGCAAATGATCTCCCAATTTCGGGCCAATCTATGTATTCTCGGTACCGCTGGGCTCGATCCAAGGCAGGGCATCACGGATCCTTATTTGTCCGTTGCCCGGATTAAAGAGAAGATGTTTAGCTATTCGGCCCGGCGCATTCTGGTCACCGATCACAGCAAGTTCGGCAAAATCCATAAAGCTTTTGTCGCCCCGATCGAATCGTTTGATTGTTTGATTACCGATTGGGAAGCATCCGAACAGCAACTGGAAGGCGTTCGCCGGAGGGGAATTCAAGTGAAGCCGGTGTCCAATCCGGGTGACGTTCTCCCCTAAGCTATTCGACCGCTTCGATCTGCTTTCGCTCGGTCTCCAGTTTATAATCTTGATCTTTACCGTCTTTGCTTTGCAACGTAAATTTCGCGATGGCGGTGACTTCATAAACCCCCGGGGTTTTAAAGCGATACTGATGCTTTTCTGTAATGACCCCGTCCTGTTTCATAGGGCGCACTACACCGATGGACGTTCTTAGGATGGGATCCGCGTTCCCGTCACTGTCCTGAATCACATAATAAAATACCGGATCCCCGGTCATGATCTCGAGTGTTCGATCCGCCGTGTTTTTCAATTCCGCCTCCATGTTAAAAATCGTGTTTACCTTCACTTGTTCCGGGACCGAAAGCTGTACGGAGAAAAAGTCGTCCTGGGTGTCTGTCGTTTGAACAAGCGGAGCAGGGTCCTCCTTGGGCTGGTTGGCAGCTGGAGCCGATTCCGGTTCGGAAGATTGGCAGCCGAGCAAGGCGAGCAAGAGAACAAATACTATCTTTTTCAAAATAAACACCTCCACCCTCTAGACGATAGAGTGGAGGTGTATGTTTCAAACGAGCCTATTGCTTATAAGGCAAAATCACGATTTCATTGCTAAGTTTTTTAGACAGACGATGCGCAAGGCTGCGCAAATGGCCGCCAAAATAAGCAGGGTGGGCGGCGCGTAACGTAGTAAGTCTTGGCTGGCTGGGATCAGAAGCTTACCATATTTTACTCCCCTGTAACAGAAGTAGGGAGCGCATCTGTTGCTGCTCGACCGGCCTTAAATCCAGAAGCGAGCAGTAGGATCAAAAATCCCACGGCGACGCCCCACAAAACGCAGGCGTTCGAGCCGACCGCGTCCAGTCCTCCGAAGTACATCACTTCCCGCAGCCCTCCTGCCGCAAACTGCAGCGGCGTCCACGAATAGATCCAAACTCGCGTTGTATGCGACAAGAACTCCGGAGCCATGTTCAACAGCGGCATGGAGAAGAACATCAGGAGTACGAGCAGAGGCATAGCCCGGAATCCGATCCAATTCAGCAAGGAAGATTGCAACAAGAAGAACGCCGATCCAGCCAACCATAAGAACAACCAAGTCTCCCTCGCGTTCGCCAGCTCCATGCCGTACCACGACGAAGCCATCCATACGGTGAAGCCTGACGCTATACCAGCGGCCACAAGCCCCACGATAGCTTGCAGCGCACTTACTGCCCATCTCCTTGAACCCGCGGCGACCGCCTTCTGGCTAGCCAGGAACAACATGATCCCGGTCACCAGACTGCCGATCCACATGATCTGGATCAACAAACCCGGCGCATTCCCCGACGCATTATTCACTCCCGGTGGATGCACGACTTCCTCCTGAACGGTAATCGGTGTCATTAAAGCTGTAGCCGTTTCAACCGGAATTTGCTCCGTTTGCTGTCCAATCTGCTCAAGCAGCTGCTGCAACAGTTCCCCGCTGATCATTTTCATCGCTTGCCCCATTGCTTGTCTTATGACCATCGAGGCTTGGGTATTCATACCCTCGTTGGAGATGATCTTCACATTAGGGTGAATCGGCGAGTGAGTTGCTAATGAGAGTAAACCGCTGCTCAGATCCGCCGGAATCACCATCGCTCCGTAATATTCGCGTTTATCCAATCCTTCCCGAGCCTTTTCCTCGGAATCCACGATATGCCAGACGAACGGCATTGCCGGGTCTGACACCAACTTTTCCCGGATCATTTCCCCTACCGCAAACGTTCCTCCAGTCGGCAGCTCCGCCGGCTGGTCAAGGACAACGAGGGCGACCGGGAGCTCCTTTGGCTTCGATCCAACCACCGATCCCATCATCGCAACCCCGAATACGGTCAGCACGATCAGGACGAGCGCTAATCCAAGCCACATCATTTTTTGTGTCAATATTTTCATGATTCTCCCTGTATCCATTGGACTATAAAATTTTCCACTCCAGTACATTCGTGAAGCGAAAGACATCACCGTAATTACATTCGGCGATGTCTTTCTTGCGATTCAGCTGCACAAGCTTCAAAATCTACGGTTCGTATTTTTTCGTTTTTCTTCCGGCAGAATGGCCTCGATGACGTCCCAATGCTCAGCGATCTTTCCATCCTGTACGCGGAACAAATCGTAGAAAGCTGTAGGTTGACCATCGAATTGACCTTCACTCCCGGTAAGAACAAAATCGCCTTGCCCGATGACTTGATGGATATGAGTATATTGAAACTCAACTTTTCTCTCCTTCAGCGCCTGCAATGCAGCGTGAAGACCGGAAAGGCCGTCTGCAATATGCGGACTATGCTGAAGGTAGGTATCTCCATCAAAGTAAGAGGCAAGAAGGTCAGGGTTCTTCCCGAGCAAGATGTTCTCAACATAGCTTTTGACCAATGCTTTGTTGGCCTCCGTCTTGTCGATATCCTTAATCGTAACCGGTCCGTCAATCATCGTATGATGGCTTGGTGTCTTCTCCACCATCTCTTGCAAATTGTCCCAATGTTCAACGATGAGTCCATTCTCAAAACGGAAGATATCAAAACCGATTTTAGGGCCGTGAAAATGATATACCGAATGAAGAGCCACAACATTTCCGTCAACTAAAGCCCGCTTAACGCTTACCTTTGTCCCCATTTCCTTTAAATGATCAAGTGCGCCAAGCATGGCTTCACGACCATCGAGTAAAGCCTGGTTGTGCTGAATATATTGATCTGGATGAACGTAAGCCGTAATCGCTTCGGGATTGCCGCTCTCAAAACTTTCCAGTACGGCGACTGCCTTACGAACAAGCTCATTTTGATAATTGAATGTCATTGAAGTATCCTCCTTGGATTTTTTGGTTATTAGATAAATAATGAACAGTGTGTTGTTTATTTATCTTCTGCTTATTATAATTGAGGTTAATATAACGCTCAATATTCAATATTTTTAGTTATGATAGATAACAGACAACTCATAAAACTTTGTCGCTTAACGACCTAAATAAATTTAGGGGGAACGAAAATAATGACTAAGAAAACCGACCTAAGAATACTGCGTACGATACAATCGATTCGAAAGGCGTTTTATGAGCTTATTCCGGAAAAAGGATACGATGCGATAACGGTCCAGGATATTGCCGATCGGGCTATGATCAATCGAAACACTTTTTATCTTCACTACCAAAACAAGCCTGATTTACTGGATACATGTATGAATGAACTGTTAAGCGAATTAAGGGAGGCAGTCGTTCTTTGTCCGATCAGCATGAGTCCTTTCAGCCTTTCTTTACTCGAGACCGTCATGCAAACGGTACTGGAGCAAATTTCGCTAAATATGACCTTTTACCGTTCCATGTTAATTGAAGAGAATCGAATCTATCCGTTTCAAGCGAAAATGGAGAATATCATTAAGGATAAATTAATGGAGGGGTGGAAACCTGCTCAGGAAAACTCCGTATTAGCGATATCCAAGGAATTGCTGATCGAATACCTTGGATCGGCTTTCATGGGGATCGTAATTTGGTGGGTTAAAAATGATAAGCCCCTTCCTGCAGATGAAGTTTCATCTCAGTTTAGCAGAATCGTTGCCTATGGGCACTTAAGAACTGCCGGCATCGCCGTAGAGGAAGAAAATTAGCGATTGACTGATGATTGACGAAAGTGGCTTTCACGGAATAGGCTTAAAACTTGGTTTATGGGGCATTGAAAATCATATTGACATATCGCAAAATGTAGATATAATACAAAACATGGATCCAATTGAAGTGTTCAAGGCGTTGTCTAACGAGTCGAGATTACAGATTTTACAGTGGCTTAAGGAGCCCGAAAAACATTTTGTGCCCCATGAAGGAGTGGATATGAGGGAAATCGGGGTGTGTGTCAGTCAAGTGACGGATAAGCTGAACATGACACAGTCGACAGCGTCGCAGTATTTGTCCATTCTGCAACGGGCCGGACTGATTCGAACCGAGCGAATCGGCAAATATACGTACTACAAACGTAACGAAGAGAAAATAAGCGAATTGGCTGATTTCTTAAATCAGAAACTCTAATCTGAACTGAATACCTCAAACGTATTCAGTTTTTTTTCGGCTCAACATATCGACATATTGCGATATATAAATTTATCAAAAGGATCCTCATGTCGGTAACTATTCATACAACAAAAATAAGGAGAAGTGAACGAATTGTCTAACACGTGGAAAGTCTATTTATTGGCATTAGTTACTTTTTTGGTGGGTACTTCCGAGTACGTTATTTCCGGCATCTTGGATAAGATCTCGGATACACTGGGGATTTCGGTTACTTCTGCGGGTCAGTTGGTCACGATTTTTTCCTTTGTGTACGCCATTGGCACCCCGATCCTGATGGCGTTGACTGCCAAGGTGGAAAGACAAAAGCTGCTGGTTTGGGCGCTGGGTGTCTTCGTTATCGGAAATATTCTGTCTTTCATTTTACCTGGCTATGCAGCGTTTCTCGCAGCTCGCGTCATCATGGCTCTAGGCGCGGGAATGGTTGTGGTAACCGCATTGGACATCGCCGCGAAAATTGCCGTCCCCGGCAAACAAGCCAGCGCGATTGCTACCGTGGTGATGGGCTTTACGGCCTCCTTGATTATCGGCGTGCCTCTTGGACGTATCGTTGCAGCACAACTCGGATGGAAATCGGTTTTTGGGATATTGGCACTGGCCGGTCTGGTGGTTATGTTCGTTCTGTACGCCATCATCCCTCGAGTTCAAGGGGATAAACCGATGCCGTTGTCCAAGCAGCTTGCCTTCTTGAAAAACGGAAATGTAGCGCTGGGGCTTGCGATTACCTTTTTCTGGCTCGGCGGATACTCGATCGCCTATACCTACATTTCACCGTATCTGCTAGATGTTGCCGGATTGAAAGAAGGGATACTGAGCGGAGTGCTGTTGGCTTTCGGCATCGCCAGCCTGCTCGGATCCAAATTCGGCGGTTTCAGTGTGGATAAATGGGGGGTGTTCCCGACACTATCAGGGGGATTGCTCTTGCACGTCATCGCGCTGCTTCTCCTCTCTCTATCCGTTGCCTATACGCACTCTTGGCAGCTGATTGTCATCCTCCTGATCTTGTGGTCGTTTGCGGCTTGGTCCTCCGGTCCAACGCAACAAGTTAATCTGGTTCGGATTGAACCGAGTTATTCTGGAATCATGCTAAGCCTGAACCAATCCATGATGCAGTTGTCCATGGCTGCGGGGGCTGCAATCGGCGGCGTCATGATCGAACGGGTGTCTCTGCCATCAATTACATGGGTCGGGATGATGGGTGTCGCTATTGCAATCGTGGTGGCGTCGTTCTTGAGAATGCGAATGAGCGCCGGCAGAGAAGGTCGGAAATACCCTGAGATGAATTCTAAAAAGGTGTCCATTAAATGAATTGAAGTTGTACCTGATTGCAAACGGCATAATGCATCATCTTCTGGTTCTCGGAAGATGATGCATTATAACTAAATAACATGAGGTAACCCAAAACATAGACCAAGATCAGGTTATTAAGCTCCCCTCGATATGATTCAGTTTCCTCACTCGCACGGTATTGTGCAGTTGGGCATGGCTGTAGGGGCTGTAATCGGAGGCATCGTTGTAAAAGCATCTCGTTTGCATCCGTTGGTTTGCTTGCGGAGCTTTCGTTGCCATTGGATTGATCCCGGCTATTGTTTCATTATCCATGGGTCGCCGATCTGCAACTGCGGAACGAAACGGAGCGTAAAGTACCTTCTTCCTCAGAAATGAAAATACCGCCTAAGCGTTGTTGAATAGCGCTTGAGCGGTATTTTCATACTCATGGAGAAATTGCGTTTTTTTGAGTGCAGCACAGAATTAATAATTCGTAATATTTCCGCACCAGCGAGTGATTCCTTCATTTATGGTTTGCCTTGGATCTGGATGGGATAGAGGAATCGCCCAGGCAATATGTCCATCCGGCCGAATCAGCGCCGTGTGGACATCGTTCCAATCCGCGTCAGCCTCAGCCAAAGAAGCATGTACAACTTGAAGGTTGCTATACGTTTCCCATTGGCCGCTATTCTGTTCATTAGAATGGAAATGCAACAGAAGAAAAGCACCTTTGTGCAAGAGCGGATAGGAGTTCATCAAGTGTCCATCTTTCAGCTTTAAGCGGAGATCCTTGAACCTTTTCCCGTTTAAAGGATGGGAAGGCGCTTCGGCGTCGGGAGCATAATGTACATCCATGGCGGAAATTTGTGCAGCGATCTGATAATTAGCCTCCGGTATTTGAATCAGATTAGCCAGCATGCTTCGCAGTTCCGTGATGGAAGGAGTCACGTCCAGAAGCAGGGTTTGGACCTCGGTATTCCGGAGCAAGGCCGTATTCCATGGAAAACGTTCGGCATGATAACTGTCCAATAGCCAGTCCGGAGCCCAGCCTTTAATTGCTCCAGCAAGCTTCCAGCCTAAGTTCATCGCTTCTTGTAAGCCGACGTTCATTCCCTGTCCACCAGCGGGAAAATGAATGTGCGTCGAATCTCCCGCCAAGAACAATCGACCATTCCGATAACGTTCCGCTTGCCGCGTAGCATTTCCGAAACGGGACATCCATTTCACCTCGTTCAATCCCAGGTCGCTTCCGGTCGTACGGATGAGCGATGAACGAAACTCTTCCAATGTAACAGTCTCATCCTTAGAGATGTTACGTCTCTCCATATCGATCATCAAGACTCGATAGAGATGATCATTGATTGGCATGATGCTGACCAATCCTTGTTCTGTAATTCGGGATATGACACTCATAGGAGCCAAATCAGATAGAACGGCATCCCCCAGAATAGCCGTGAAGGTCGCATCTGTACCTTCAAAGGATATATTTGCATGTTTGCGAACCAAGCTTCTGGCTCCATCCGTACCTACCACATAAGCTGATCTTAACGTTGTTTCTCCATGCGGTCCCGCGATCTTAACGTCAACCCCATCCTCATCCTGGTGCACAGACAGAGCCTCAACCTCTCTCCAGACTTCTGCACCAAGGTTAAGCGCCCATTCCTCCAGCACCTTCTCCGTCTCACTCTGCGGTAAAAAGAGGGTGTGATTCGAAGAAGAATCCAACATCGAGAAATCCAAAGGAGTTTCTAATCCGGCGAAATGTCCTCTCGAAAGTAAGCGGCCTTGCTTGATTAATTGTGATTTCACTCCACGCATATCTAATATTTCAAGCGTGCGTGGATGTACGGTAAGCGCACGTGAATATGGGGTTGTCTCCTTTAGTCGCTCAATGACGCACACCTTTACACCGGCTAAGGCCAATTCTCCAGCCAACATCATGCCGACAGGACCGCCACCGATCAGGATGACTTCATTTTTCATATCAATAACCTCTTTTCTTATACATTATGGGAAGATCACGATAGCGTCTATTTCGATAAGCCATTCAGGATCGGCTAGTGCTTGAACGCCTATATAGGTACTTGCTGTCTTCGGCCAGTTAGGGCCAAACACATGAAATCCGGCGTCAAAAATAGTCGAAATCAAATCCGGGCTGTGGTTCACGACAAAAATATTCATTTTTGCAATGTACAAGGGATCCGCTTGCACGGCTTCCAATGCATATTTAAGATTGGTGAACACCTGAATCGCTTGCGCGTAATAGTCCCCTGAACCGACCAATGCTCCTGATTCATCTACAGAAACCTGACCTGAGATGAAGGCCAGTTTGGAGGCAGTAGTTACCACGACATGAGAAATTACAGATGTAACCTTGTCCGTCAATATCTTCGGATTCACAATTTCCATAGGCAGGTAGGCTCCATTTCCATATTTATAAATCTTCTCTAGAAAAGTGGACAAGTATTTCCAGTAAACCTCCTTCATCAATTATTGTTTCGCAGGAACCTTTTTTACTGCCTGTTAAAACAAGTGTGATGAAAATTATATACTACCTTTGTTTCATATGAAACAATGTAAGTTTACTTTATTGCTATTTGTCCTGTCAACCCCAATATCAATACGTGTATGACCATTTGTTTCGCAGATAACAATCTGTGATATAATAAAAAAAACAAGTTGAGGAGCCAGCATAATCATGGATACTGCCAGTAAGAACAAAACCGCCATTCATGAATTTTTCGTTCAGTTTCTTGAGCAAAAAGAGCAATATGAAACCCGAATAACTGCCGCATACCTGGAGGATATCCGGAAACATATTGAATTGAAATTCAGCTTGAATATGACGGAACTGCACACCATTGCGTGCATCGGAGAGCAGGAGCCGATCAATCTCACTTCCATCGCGGAGAGAATAAATTTAAGCAAAGGAAATACCTCCAAGATCGCAAATAAATTACTAAAGGCAGGTTGGGTGCGAAAAGCCCAGCTCAACGACAACAAAAAGGAAGTGTATTTTCGGTTGACGTCTGTCGGCAAAAAGCTATTTGCTGCTCATGATGAACTTCATGCGAAGGAAAAGCAGAGAATGTACGAATTTTTGGATAGATACAACGAAAGCGAGCTCGAATTTATTAAACGGCTGTTTGGAGATATGGTTGACTTCTATCGCTAACGTACCTCAACAAACCGTACATGAATACGCCGCCTTTTAGAAGGCAAGAAGCGATCCGGCAAAACGAGGCGGGAGATGGGGCCTCCGCCTTCAAAGGATCCCCGATCCGAATAGATGGGGGAATGGTACCGAGAAAAAGAGAGTGAGCTCCCTCACAGGCATTGGGCCGGCGGGGGAGCTCGCTGTCTTTCTCTAGAGCTTTATTTGGATTCAATTCGACCAATTGAATGGGTCGTCTCGGACAAAGTCTGTTTCACTGCCGACCAGTTGGTCTGCTCAATATCGAGTACATGTCGAAGGTAAGCCCATGTAACTTTCTGGATCAGGGCAACTCGTTCTGGGTTTTCGTCTGTTGTTTCTTTAACCTCGTAACCAGCGATCCCTCCAAGTGAGTGTTCTGCGCCAAAAAGGGTGAGCAGGCTTTCAGCTCCCGGGCTAAGGAAGTAAGGGTCGGTCATCCAATCCGGCCCGCGAACGGTCAGTTGATATTTGTTAGGAGTGTCGTCCTGATCCCCGACGACCACGAGGGTGGGCTTGGTCATGTGCTCGAAGCTCACGTTCAGATGCGGCATCTTCTCGGCCGCGAACGGTGTCAGGCTGTCCCCACCTTGCCCAGCGGTGGCGAATAGCACGCCTGCTTTGATGCGCGAGTCGGACAGGTCCTCTTCCTTCTTGGTCTCGGGGTTGAGGACTCGCAAGCCTAACAGGTTGCCCGCCGTTTGGCCGCCGAAGGAGTGTCCGGCTGTGGCGATGCGGCTTCGGTCAAGGCGCCCGCTGAGGCCGGGAACGGCAGATTCCAGGAAATCAAGCTGATCAAGGATGCGCTTCATGTCTTCCACTCGGAAACGCCATATCCGTGGTGTGCGGGGATCGTCCTGAGGGAGACCCAATGTCCTTGAGTCGAGATGGGTAGGTTGAATGACTACGAAGCCGTGTGCAGCCCAGAAGTCAACCAAGGGGCCGTAACCCTCCAACGATGAGCCAGAACCGTGTGAGAAAACAATGATAGGTAAGTTACGACCGGTCGTCGGCGCGGAGACTCTCACTTGCAGATTCTCGCCACGGCCCGGGGCTGAAAGCACTATCGGCTTTACCGAGACGACTGGAGAGGGTGCGGTAATCTTTAGTTCCATAATAAATGTTCCTGCCCTTCTTAAGATAGATTGTTGTCGGGAGTTTTCTCCCGCAGATCCCATAATAAAAGTTGGAGTAGAATCCAAGTCAAGGCGCGAAAATAAAAAAGTTGATTAAGGATAAATGATGGAAATAAGTTTGACTTGGAGTATGCTCCAAAATGTATAATGCTCAAAACGGCAATTTAGGGAGGAGACATAATGGAAGAACAAACTTTTACGATCAAGCAAGTCGCCGAGCAAACCGGTATTTCCGAGGATACAATCCGCTATTACGAAAAGATCATGCTGCTGCCTCAGGCAGAACGGAAGGAAAACAGGCATCGCTTTTATCGAAAAGAGGACATTTATAGGATCAAGCAAATAAACTGCCTCAAAAAAACGGGAATGTCGCTCGAGGCTATGCGGCCATTTTTGTCTGCCTCAGTCGACTCCGATTCCGTTAATTATCCTGAACTGGTGGATCAATTAAGAAGTCAACGTGAACATATTATGATTCAAATTTCCTCGCTTCAGCAGATCGTTGATTTTATTGACATAAAGCTGAAAGAAGGTAGGCCCCAATAATTAAAGCTCGATGCGGGCTTTTTTATACACGAATTGTAACCGACGCAGTTACAATTGTGGCGGTTACAACAAATCAAATATTGGAGGTAAAATGATGAAAATTGTAGTTGCAGGTGCAACATGAAAATTTGAACATTATTGTATCCGGATACGATTTACGTCCAGGAGGAACCATCATCATCGTCACTAATAGCGGAATAAATGCGGTTCCGATTGAAGTTGCATTGGAGTGTAAAAAACGCAGTCTGCATGTGTCTGCCTTGACGAACCTTAAACAAATCGGAAGAGCGTTCCTGACATTCGAGCGGTATGCGACTTTTCGAGGTGGCGGATGATGTCCTGGGTACCTGTGGTGCTCCCGGAGATGCCATGCTTCAGCATGACAAGCTTCACCCCAAAATCGGACCTACCTTAACCATAGCCGGTATTGTGATCATTCAGGCGTTAATATGCGCCATTGTGGGGAAATTGTTGGAGCGGGACGTTGTGCCTCCGGTTTTTCGAAGTGGTAATGTTTCCGGAGGAGACGAACATAATCGAGGATTGATAGACAAGTACAAGGACAGGGTCCGGTACTATCGCGCTTTGGCCGGGAGCCGGTCGATTTTTTCTGTTACGTAACAGGCAATTTGTTTCATATTCTTCTGCCCTTTTTGATAAGAGGATTCCTTCATCTGTGAGATTGATACTGTGGCTACATAAAGAGTTTTTACCTAGCTCTTGTTCAAGATCTTTTAATTTTCTAGCAGCGCAAGGTCGAGAGAAAGCCGCTCGTTTCCCTACAGGGGAACTGAGCGGCAACATGATGCAGGGTCAGGGAATGACCGCGGTCTGTGGTACTTTTCTTATTATCTGCTAGACAGTGTATTTAGATTGGATTGATTAAATGAATCCACCATTAACACGGATGGTTTGTCCCGTAACCCACTGCGATTCTTCGCTCGCAAGAAAGAGGATCACACCTGCAATGTCCTCGGTCTCTCCGAGACGTCTAAAGGCGTTCATGTTGGCTAGTCCCTGGATTTGTTCGGGTGTTTTGCCAACCGTGAAAAGCTCGGTATTTATAGGCCCTGGTGCTACAGCATTAATCGTTATATTTTTATTTCCAAGCTCCTTGGCCAATTGCCGTGTGAATTGTTCGACGGCTCCTTTGGAGCCCGCATAAAGACTGTATGCAGGGAACATCTGACCCGCCACTGAAGTGGAAAAGTTGATAATGCGGCCATTCGCGTTTAAATGCTTAGCAGCAAGCTGGCATGAAAAATAGGTCCCTTTGACATTGATCGCAAATAGCTGGTCGTAATCCGCTTCCGTAACATCGCCCACCGGTTTTGTAATGATGACCCCCGCGTTATTCACCACAATATCTAGCTTTCCGAACGTTCTTATTGTTTCTTGATAGAGTCTCTCCAACTCGCTCAATCGGCTGATATCGGCCTGAATTGCTACCGCTTCTCCGCCATTCCTTTGAATATTCTGTACAACGTCTGTCGCCTGATCTGCGTGATTCGCAAAATTGATAACTACCTTGGCGCCATGATTCGCTAAATACTCGGCAATAGTTCTGCCAATTCCTCTGGATGCTCCAGTGACCAAGGCAATTTTGCCGGCAAGCTTCTTCTCCATTTCAGCAAGCTCTCCTTTCTAATGTGTTTTAAAGGGCAATATTAAGCAAACGGGTAATCCATAACGACGATTCCTTCAACAAACGGGCCAATGGATTGCAATAATCCTTGATGCAGGGGGTGCTGAATATACTCCCGGCAAGCCTGTTGATTTTCGAAAGTGACTCTGATTCCCAGCGTAAACCCCTGTATATGCTCTATTTCCTCCGTGACGTTAATCCCTGCGCTAAGTTCCACGATCCCCGGAATGTTCCCTTTAAAGTCATGTGCGCGCTTTATTGCACTTTCTTTTACTTCAATAGAAACATCGGGCTTGAATTTCAATAGCACGATATGCTCAAACATCTTACTCCCTCCAAGGTTTCTGTTTATTTTTGACTCTGGAGCTGCTTCAATTGGGAGAGCTCCTTCATCCATTTCACGAAATTGTCGGTAACAAGATCAAGGTACTGAATTGTAGGTTCATCGGTCAGCTCACCCTTCTCGTTAAACTTCTCATGAACAAGACCAATGTACACTTCATTGCCAGGCAACAGCGGCGAGGAAATACCGGATGCGAACAGAATGTCACGCAGATGGCCCTGCGCTTTGACTGATCCCAACAATCCCATGGAAGATCCGACGATCCATGAGGGCTTCCCGATCATGACTCGATCCACGCGGGATAACCAGTCAATCGCGTTCGCCATGACGCCGGGTATAGTCGAATTATATTCCGGAGTGATCCATAACACCGCGTCGGCAGCAGCGACTTTCGCTTTAAAATCGATAACCGGCTGCGGCGGAACAGACTCGATATCCTGATCGTAAAAGGGGAGGTCCCGAATGCTCAGCACATCTAACTGAAAAAGATGCTGATAACGGTTTTGAATATAACGGGCTAGCTTCTGGTTGTATGAATCTTTGCGAATGCTTCCGACTATGGCGGCTACTTTCATTTTCATCACCTCAATGATAGGGTCTGAATGGAGTTGAGCAGGTGGGGCCGATCACACTGTCAATCCATTCTTGCTATTCCTCCTAAGGAGGTCATAAACTAGTCTATATGGACCCGAAGAGGCTAGGAAGAGATCTAGTTATCGTAGGATTGGGAATCCTACGTTCATGAATAGATAGGAGGCATGTAGAGATTATGGCAAACAGATTGGACCGTTATGAGGAATTGTCCCGTTTTTTGCGTTCGCGCCGTGAACGAATAAGCCCAGAACAAGCAGGTGTGCCGGATTCCGGACGCAGACGAACCCCCGGACTTCGCCGCAGCGAGGTAGCTCTGCTGGCAGACGTGGGGCTGGATTGGTACACCTATTTGGAACAAGGACGTCATATCAACGTATCCGCTGAGGTCCTTGATCGAATCGCGAAAGTGCTTCAGTTAGATGAGTCGGAACGCAGGCATCTGTACCATCTTGCCCGTAAGCAATTTCCTTAGACCGGTATGAAGCAACCCTCTAAGGTAACGCCGGAGCTTCAACGTTTTTTGGATAATCAGAACCTTTCCCCTGCGAATGTCATGGATGCGCGCATGAACATCATTGCCTGGAATGAAGCTTACTGCGCATTAAATGGGAATCTCGCGGTGATGTCGGAGAGGGAGCGGAATCTGGTTTGGATGACGTTTACTTCTCCCCGTTTCCGCTATCTAAAGGGAGACCAATGGGAACTGCATGCCAGGCGAATCGTTGCAAATTTTCATGCCGGATATGCTCGTCACATCGACGATCCTTGGTGGACCGGGCAGTTCGAGGCGCTTTCACAGGCTAGCAGGGAGTTTCGAGAATTTTGGGATTCCCATGAGGTTCTCGATGCGATGGATGCACCTAAGACGCTGCATTGTCCGAATCTCGGGATCTTGAATTTTGATCTGGTTTCGTTTCATTACTTGAACGATTCTAATTTGACCGTTTCCATTCATGTTCCTCATCCGGATGGCACGGTGGATAAGATGCAGCAACTGCTAATGGATTATCGGAGCCAGCATTCAGAGGAGCTTGAATCTTCTTCAAGAGTTTAGTATAAGAAGGCAATCAGAACTGTTATTAGGCATATATCAAGAATCAGGGCTCTTCCAGAAGCAGGAAAAGCCCTTTTTTACATCCTCGCTGATGCGAAATGAAAGTCTGTTACATTAAATTCTCTTGTAGTAATTTGAACATAACGGTCGTCTCCGGAAGAAATAATTCAAACGATGTTGAATGAAGTTGTTGCCTGGTCTACTGCTTTAAAAACGATAAGAAGCTGATTGGTTTTCGATAGGTGTACCTTCACTAGGGTTTAGTCATTCAAAATATCAGAGGAAACTCGTTAACTTATAATACCAAATTACTCATTGTGAAGTAATTTGGTATTTTGATGTTCACTCAAAAACACCTTTGGCAACATGAAGGAATTCTTTTACCGCAGGATCAACTATGCAAGTAATCACTTGCATTCATTAATAGGTGAATAGTAACATATCAATTAAATAGTAAATGACTACATGGAGGGTTACATATGAAACTAATATCTTTTTCCGTGAATAATTCTAAGATGGAACAGTTTGGTATTGTTATCGATGACTATGTTATTTCTTTTGAAAGGCTCCAGCATCTATCAAACCAGTTCTCTCCTTTATTAAACAATATCAATAGCTATTTACAAGGATTGCCTGAAAGTGAGCAACATGCTCGTACACTTTATTTATATGCCCAAGAGATTATTTCAGAGAACAATATAGAGCCATTTTTTACCCTAGAGGAAATCCAACTATTTTCTCCTATTCCTAATCCGCCAGCAGTTTTAGATTTTGGTCTATCGCCAAAGCATTTAATAAATTCAGGCTATACACTAATTGAACATGAATTTAAAGGGATATTAAAACCTATATTGCGAAAGATTCTTGGCAGGGCTTTGCGAAAGACAACTCAAAAATTTAGTATGCCTTATTACAAATGCAACCATTTATCGATAAGTGGACCATTTGATACATTAGTTTGGCCGTCTTATACCTCGTACTTGGATATCGAGCCAGAGCTAGGAGTTGTTATAGGCCATTCTGAAGTTGACCCTATAACTGATAACGTGAAAGTTTCTATTGCCGGGTATGTAATTATGAACGATGTATCTGCGAGAGATGTTCAGTTCCCAGATTTTCGTGTACTTTGTGGACCAGCAAGGAGTAAAGATTTTGACAAAAGTATTGGTATTGGTCCTTATTTTGTAACACCAGATGAAGTAGATAGTCCGTTATCTTTAGATGTTAGCGTGAAAATAGGTAAGAATAACCGATTGTCATGGAAAGGCAGCACATCCGACTATGTCACTCACCCACAGGAAGTTATCGACTATCTTTCCGCTATCTTCACTCCTCCACCTGGAACGATTATTGGAATGGGGACGATCCCTGGCTGCTGTGGATTGGATAACAATCAATGGCTCATTCCTGGTGATATCGTTGAGATTTCAATTCAAGGATTGGGAACGCTTAAACAATTTGTCCCCAGTGAACTAAAATTATTACAATCATCAAGATGGAAAAACCGAGAAGATTTGAAAGCGTACTATAAAAAATAACGAGGAAGGAATGGAGTGAATATGAATTTACCTCCTATAGCAGAAACAGTCCCTGAATGTAAGCTAACCATTATGAATGCAGGATTTTGTATAATTAAAAAGTCTCACTTACTAAAAGGTGCTGATCCATCCGATATATCAATTCCATCATTGTTCTTCCTAATTAAACATCCTGTACATGGTAATATATTATTTGATACGGGCTACTCAACTCGGTACTTTGAAGCTACAAAAAACTTTCCTTTTTCTCTTATGAATAAAATTACCCCAGTTAAGATAACGGAGAAGGAAAATGCTATCAGTCAATTACTTGAAAAAAATATAACGTCAAAGCAAATTCAAACAGTCATCCTATCTCATTTACACGCTGACCATGTTGGGGGTATTAGTGATTTTAACTACTCAACTATATATGTAAATAAGAAGGAATGGAGATATTGTCAACAACCTAAGCTCAAATTACTATTTAAAGGATATTTAAAGCAATTGTTTAAAAATATTAATCTATCTTCTTTGAAACAGTTAGACTTTGAGGAAAGTGGATGTTCATATGGTCCTTTTTTAAATACGATTGATTTATTCAAGGATAATTCAATCATATTAGTTCCCCTTCCTGGTCACTCAATTGGACAGTGTGGACTACTACTAAATATTTCGAATAAAGAAAGATATTTCTTAATTGCGGATAGTGTATATGTAAAAGCTAATTATCAAAAAAACAAAGGCGGATCACTTCTTAGCAGAATCGCTCATTATAATCGAAAGCAATATGAAAGTAATTTTCCAATGCTGAAACAATTGGAGATGGATAATCCTGACTTGATGATTATTCCATCACACGATCCAAATCTGTACACTCAATTTATAAGTAAGTGAGGTAATTAAATTGACACAAACATTAAATACAAGGAAGAAAATATTACAGGCTGCCATATCATTAATAAAGAAAAAAGGGTTTCAGGGCGTTACAACAAGAGAAATCGCTCGTCAAGCAAATGTTAATGAAGTAACTGTTTTTCGTCACTTCGGTAACAAAATGAACATTTTAAATACGATAATAGACGAATATTCTTATATCCCTTCTTTTGAAAAGGTGGTACACGAGGAGATCCGTTGGAACCTTAAAGAGGATTTACAAATCATTACAAAAGTATATTTTACTTTCTTTAAGGAAAATGATGATGTAATAAAAATTGCATATAAAGAATTAGGTAGCTTTCCCGAGTTGGATAAAAAAATTACCACAATCCCCTTGCAGCTAAAAGAATTGCTTGTTCAATATTTTGACAGAATGCAAAAGCTAAATAAAATAAAAGAATGCGATAGTAACGCAATTGCTATAGCTTTTATATCGATGAATTTTGGCTATTTAGTTTCATTGGTCATTCATAATCATGATTTTGGTATAAATGAGGAAAAATTCATTGATGATAGTACGCAACTTTTTACTGGAATGTTAGATTTTTGAAATTCTAGAAATGAAAAATACGCATTGTTTAATCGCTTCTAAGCTTGAAAAGTTCAATGTTATCTTGATCATCTTGATGGATAGGGCGAGCCAGAACAACTGATTCGTCTTTTATTTTTTCAATCGATAGCGCAGCCGAGATATCCTTATTTTCAAGAGACAAAGAGATTGTCACATCTTGCTTGAATGAAATATAACGCTCTGGTCGTAATAATGACCAGGGCGTTTTGTTCTTGATGCCCTTTGACCTATCCTACGTTCAGCGTAACACAGCAGAATCGGAAATCGGCTCTTCACTTATGAAATGGCTTGCAAAATATGAACGATTCTCCTTTCAATATTGGAATTGTCTATGATCTTCAGATATTCAGGTTTTAGCAATTGATACTGCTTCATGTAGTAGAAATCCATAATCGCTTGTTTCAAAGTAATATCATACTGAATCGAAAATGACGGCTCGATAAAGCGTCGCAGCACAGCGTCATCTTGAACCATAAACAACACGGCATTCAATTTATTGAAAATCTGTTGCTCCATACCGGATTCAAAAAAAGTTTGTAAGCTTTTATTCCGATTTTGTAGGGCAATGGACAGATTCTCAAAATGGTGTGGATAAAATTCCTTAAGATCTTGCAAGAACAAATCAGAGATATACGCGGCACACATCAACGATTGTAAAAATGTTAATTGAAAACGATCCAAAAAAGTGACGGAATCGTCTTTGACAACCGTGTCAGCCTTTTTCGAATAATCAATGTAATAATCTACGACTTGTTCGATGATGTCGTCTTTGGAGGAAAAATGCTTATAAAGTGTCACTTTGCTGATATCCATATATTTTGCGAGATCATCGACCTTCAGTTGACTGAATTTTGTTTTTCTTATAATGGGTTTTATTTTTTCCACATACGTATCTACACTCACAGCTTTTCTCACGGATAAGTACCTCCCTTTGATGCCTATAAAAGACATTATAACAAATTTTCTTACCTTTATGTATTGAGATTATTAAATGAACTAATTTAGTAAATTTAGTTTACTTATTAAATTCATTGCTGTATAATCGGTCCTGTACCTAATCATCCGATTACGGATTATACCAAGGGAGGACGATTTAAATGGAACCATTCAGAAAGGGGAAATTCTCTGACAAAAAGGTCGTGATCACGGGAGGCAGCAGCGGAATCGGCCTTGCGACAGCGAAGCTGCTAGTGGATGAAGGCGCACACGTTCTGATTACTGGACGTACTCAGGCGACGCTGGATGCGGCTCGTGAACAACTCGGCAACAACGCAATTGCGGTCATGAGCGATGCCGCCTCATTGAAGGACATCGCCGCGTTAGCTGATCGAGTGAAGGCTGAATTTGGAACAATAGATGCCCTGTTCGTTAACGCTGGTGTCACGGGGTTTGTCCCTTTTGAGACAATGACCGAAGAAAAGTACGACGAGATACTTACAATCAACGCCAAAGGACCGTACTTCACCGTGCAGAAACTCGCTCCGTTGCTAAGCTCAGGCAGCGGGGTAGTCCTTACCACCTCAATCGTGAACGTAGTGGGTCTCCCAATGCTCAGTGCTTATGCAGCTAGTAAGGCGGCGCTGCGGTCCATGACTCGAGGTCTGGCGCGCGAGTTATTACCTCGAAATATTCGCGTCAACGCAGTCAGTCCCGGCGTTATTGACACAGGCATCATGGAAAAAGCAATGCCAAAAGAAGCTGCCGAGCAGACAAAGGCACAGATGAGACAGCAGATCCCAATGCTGCGTTTCGGCGATCCAGTTGAGGTAGCCAAGGCTGTTGCATTCCTGGCATTTGAGGCCACCTACACCACCGGGGCTGAGTTCCCTGTCGACGGAGGCGGATCCCAGATCTAAGCTCCTCCGTCCGCACACCCGACTATTAAAGCGGTAGAAGGGGCGTAGCTTCCCCTCATGACAGAGAACACGATTTTATCAGGGACGCATTCGAGCAGGGTTCGCCTCCGGCCAGATCGCCCTCATGCGTGGTGCTCGTGTGGTTGCCACTGCTGGTGCCGCCTACGACGAAAAGCTCCGCTTCATGGGGGTGCCCGCGGCAAACTGATCCTCCTGCCCGACTCCGGCTGATGAGCACATATAACCGAATGAAATTCTGAATAAAGGAGGACATGCATTGAGTAAGAACCAACGAGAACATATTGCACTGATTACAGGCGCAAGTAACGGGATCGGATTGGCATTGACCCGGAAAATGCTGTCAGAGAACTGGCAGGTGGTTGCTTTGAACCGGTCGGATTTTCCAGCGGAGGATAGATTCCTCCAAAATCATCTCAAGGACGGCCGGATCCGAGCCTATAAAGTGAAGGATCTCACCGATTATGGCAGCTTGAGACACGCTTTGGAAGAAATAAAAAGCAAGGAACAGCGGATCGATATTTTGTTTAACAACGCCGGAGGAGGCTTAAGTGAGCTGCGCTATTCGAAACAAGGCCGCGAATTGCATTATGAATTGTTGACGGTCGTTCCTTATATTATTCTGATGGAATTGAAGGAGTTGCTCAATAACGGCAGTTTAAAAACGGTTATTAACACTTCGTCGCAGGTGTTTAGATTTATAAAGGAGTTTACGATCGAAAAATTGGAGCATCCCAAAACCTTCCGCAAAATGTATGGACCCTATGCGGCTTCAAAGCTGGCTCTTTCGTTATGGACCCAAGCCATCGCACCGCAGCTTGCCAAGGAAGGCGTCAAGATCCGCAGCGTTGACCCGGGCATTAACAACACGCTAAGAAAAGGAAAAGATTCCGGACTGACCGCAGGGTTCGAACTGTTTATGAAGTTTTTTTCCTCTCCGCCTACTCATGGAGCCAACCTATTATATGAGGGAGCTCTGGGCAAAAACAGCAATGAGACCGGCGTGTTTCTGTTCAAAGATCGGATTGCGGACTTGAAATTTGCAGAACATGCACAGCGCGTGCTGGAAAAAGTCTCCGATATCTATAGCCATGAATTTCTTGGCGGGAATGTTCAACGATAACGCAGAAAAATAGTTCGTGAGGCCACCGCAAATGAATGAGCCAGGTGGCCTCTTCCCGTACGGTTACGCTATAATCGCAGGCGATGACCATTTTCCAAGATAAGCATCTGCGCGGTCACGCAAAACAAATGCGCGGACACCCCGTCTTTCACCCCCTTCTACCGATTCCCTCCAGCCGCCCGGATGCTAATATGGAGTAGTGTATACCCACTTCAATCGTCACATCATAAAAGGAGATTAACTATGAAAAAGCTTATTCTGCTCATCCTCGCTGCCGCCCTGTTCCTCCCGTCCGGTGTAATTGCGGCAGACCCGCAAGCATCCCCTTCGGCCGTGAAGCTGGATAAAGCCGAGGCCGAAGCCTTTGCAGCGCAATTTTTTGGACAAAAGGAAGTCAAGGAACAATTGGCAGGCGCCTTGCTGGTCATCGTCAAGGACGGACAGGTGCTCCTGAACAAGGGCTACGGTTATGCTGACATTGCTGCAAAGAGGCCGGTTGACGCCGACAAAACACGGTTCCGCCTGGCCTCTGTATCCAAGCTGTTCACCTCTGCAGGCATTATGCAGCTGGCTGAAGCCGGAAAGGTTGATCTGGACAAGGATGTCCAGACCTACTTGCCGGATCTGCAAATCCCGAACAAAACGGGAGTGCCGCTTACACTGAAGCATTTGATGACCCATACAACTGGCTTCGACAATGCCGACAGCTTGGGTTCAGATAAAGCTTATATGTTAAAGGACTATCTGAAGGACATGATGCCTACCGTCGTACGCAAGCCGGGTGAAACATTCCGTTACGACAACTTTGCTTTTACTTTGCAGGGATATATTATCGAGAAGGTCTCCGGAATGTCTTTTCAGGATTATGTCGGCAAAAATATATTCAAACCGCTCGGCATGGACAGCAGCAGCTTTATGTTCAACGATGAGGTAAAGCAAGCCATTGCCACTCCCTATGACAACAATCTGGAGCCAGTTGCGCAAATCCCGAACGTGCCCGACAATTCGCCGCAAGGGGGAATGTTCTCTACGGGGACAGATATGGCCAAGTTCATGCTCGCAATGCTGAACGGCGGGCAAGCCGGAGGTGAGCGGTTCCTGACGGAAGCTTCAGTAAAAGCGATGGAGCGTACAAGCGTCACGATCCATCCGGACATCCCGGGCATCGGCTATGCCTTTGAGACGAACTATCCAAAAGACTACAACGGATATAGAGTCGTGGAAAAAGGCGGCGATTTATCGGGTTTCCATTCCAATCTATGGCTGCTGCCCGAGCAGAACACCGGTATGTTCCTCGTTTTGAACAGCGACAAAGGTAACCTGCGGCTCCCTTTCTTTGAGCAGTTCATGAGTCGTTATTTCCCCAAAACAGATGCCGGACCGGCTTTTGTGAAGCCGGCACCGGACAAGCAGCAGCTTCTCCGGTTTGAGGGACTGTACCGCCATCTGCGCACGCCCGTATTGCGTTATGACATTACTGCTGTTGATGGTGCTTTGATCGTGCGCGATGTTTTTGGCACACATACCTTGCGCCAGGCGGACGATCTGCTGTTCTATGACGAAGAAGGGACTCCTGCCGGCTTTAAACTTAATGCGGATGGAGACATTGCCTACTTTTCCTACAACATGACAGACAGCTGGGCGGAGAAGATACCCGAGCCACCTGTATTTAGCGATGTCCCGGTAGACCATCCTTATGCCAAATCTATTTATTATCTGGTTCAGCTTGGAGCCATTCCGGGCGGGACAGACGAATTCAAACCGGACAAGCCGGTTACGAGAGGCCAGTTCCTCGCACAGATCATGCCAATGGCGGGATTCCAGCTCTCTACCCAGCCATCTATATTTTCCGACACTAAAGGCAGCCCCTATGAAGCTGTAATCCAGACGGCGGTTAATTACGGGATTGTCCAGGGACTCCCCGGCGGCGTCTTTGGCCCTGACCAGCCATTAACCCGTGAGCAAGCGGCCACCTTCATCTGGCGGATGGTCAAAATCTCGATGAACGCTGATCCAGTTAAGGCTGACCTGAAGATCTCTGCCTCTCCTTGGGCATCCGAAGGGGTACAGTACATTGTAGGCCAACGGATGTTCGGCCCTGACGTTAAGGCGACTGGCGGAGCGCTGGATTACAGACCAAAGGACCCTATGCTGAACAAGGAAGCAGCGGTATTGATCTACAAGCTTGTCCAAAAGCTTTTTTAGACAATGATTTGTAGTTGAAGGCGAATAAACAAGCAGGCGGGTCAAGACGATCTGCCTGCTTTTTATTATAATAGAAGGAAACTTACCTGAAGGATTGTGAAACCTGCCATGTCTAGCCTGCTCCGGCACCGGCGTATACAATATTTGTATATCTATGTTTGCCTGGTGGTTTTTATTGCTGCTTCCTTATATATTCAAATCGAGTCGTTTACAACTCCGTATTCGGGAATCCTGGTCGAAACGAACAGTTCTTTGGAATGGATCATCGCCAAAGTCCAGAACGATTCTATCGCCGCTAACTGGGATATCGCACCCGGAGACCGCATCATATCGGTTGACGGACAGCCAACCCCCAAGATTTTCACAGCAGCCAATGAGAACATGCTGGTTGGGGCCACCAGGCTTGAGGTGCTCAGCAACACGGGATCCCCCCGCTTGTTCATTGTGGCACCGACCTTGAAGGATAAGCTGGAAAACGGGTTGGCGTTTCTTATGGAGCTGTTTCTCATCGGTGTTGGCGGATACGCCTTACGCAAGAAACCGGAGTCCCGATTAATTCGCAGGTTTTTTTTGCTGAACGTGCTGATAGCGTCTACTATTATCACCTTATTTTCAGATGAGGTGGTTGTATCCTCCTATTTATTCTCTTACTGCGCGATTTGGCTGCCCTATGTAATGCTGTCCTTTTATCTGCTATTTGCCTTCAGGAGCATTTATTCCAAGTTCCGCCTCTTGCTGACGGGTTATTTGGCTTATGCCTTCGCCTGCTCCGCGTTCACGGCGTTCTTCCTGCTCCGGCGGGAAGTATACGAATGGGTGTCCCATTTGCTGAATATCATTTTTCTCTTCACACTACTGCTGATGGCTGGAATTACAGCTTTCTATTCGAAAAGGCTCGACCGGATTGAACAAAATCAGTTGCTCCTGCTGTTTGTTGGTATATTCACCAGCCTGATGCCTTATGCCCTGCTGTATGCCCTGCCAGAACTGCTTTGGGGCAGTGCTTTGATCCCCGCCGAGTATGCGCTGATCGGACTGGTTCCGATTTCCGGAACCCTGGCCTATCTACTTGTCCAGCGGCAGATCGTGGACATGAAATTTTATATTACTCGACTGTCCGTACACAGTCTTTATTACTCCTCTGTGCTGGTGTTGTTCATGCTTGCGGCGGTGTGGGGATCGCTGCTGTATGCGACTGAACTTTTTATCCTTTTCGGACTGTTAACCTACGGTTATCGCCGCATCCTCCATCGTATGCAGCAACGGGAGAACCGCAAGAAGGAATGGCTTGAGCACCAGCAGCTCCGCATGTCGCTGCAGCTCGCCGAGAAGAGAAATATCCGCGACATTCTAAAATTATCTGCCGACCTGCTCCATGATTTAATTGAGGTGCAAGGCCTCACCCTGGTCTATTTTGATGATGACAATCTGCCCCTTGTGTACAGCACGGGCATTTACCTGGATACTTGGGCGCCCGGAGCTGCAACTCTACCGGACAACCAGGATTGGAATGACAGAAAGGAGTACGCCCAGGTCATAGAATTGTCACACAGGCCGGAAGAACCACAACTGGGTTACCTGTGCCTTGGACCAAAAACAAACCAAACCCTGCTCTCCGCCGAGGAGAACCGCCTTGTAGAGAAGTTCCGCAGCGAAGCCATTCAAATGCTGCTGAACGCCAGACAAACGTTCCGTTTAAGGCAGAAGTATGAGCAGTTGAACAAGGAGCAGGCTGCCTACCATGAACGCCGGTTCCGTGATTTACAGACATACAGCCATTTGGCGCTGGAAGCAAGAGAAGCTGAGAAGATCAGAATCTCCTATTTCCTGCATGACGACTTACTGCAAAACCTGATTTTCCTGTCCCGCGATCTGGAGGAACTGCATGACACCGGCAAATATGAACGTGAGCGCAATGCCACATGGCTAAAATGCCTATACGATACACAGCGCAGCATACGTTCACTGAGCGATCAGCTCTATCCGCATATTCTGGACAAGGGCGATCTGCAAGAAGCGCTGCACTGGTTGCTCCGCGACATGAACCGGCTAAATGAAATCGCCGTGACGCTGCAATACGAAGCACCCGGACCGGAGGCGTTCCCATCCTTTGTCAAAGCCAATCTGTTCCGCGCTGTGCGCGAGCTGATTGTTAACGTATTCAAGCATGCAGAGGCAACGGAAATGCATGTACGAGTCTGGCAGGCCAAGGACAACCTATATTGCAGTGTCAGCGATAACGGCAAAGGCTTTGCCGAAGCGGCTTCCCGTCCCCAGGCTGCCCGCGGCCCAAGCTTCGGTCTGATGTCGGTCTGTGATCAGATGGAGCATTTAGGCGGCAGCGCCGATATTGACTCCGTACCCGGACGGGGAACCACTATTACGCTAAAATTACCTCTTTTTAAGGAGACAACTGCCCCATGACTGATAACATTCGCGTTTATTTACTGGATGATCATCCGCTCGTACTCGAAGGCCTCCAACACCGCCTCGATGCCGAACCCGGCATTGAAGTGTTGCATACGTTCACCGATCCCCGCGAGTTCATCGCCCAGACTGAACAGCTCTGCCCCGACGTCGCCGTTATGGACATCTCGCTGCCGCACATGGACGGGTTCGAGCTGGCCCGGAAGCTGAAGGAGCGGTACGGGAATACCTTGAAAATCATTTTATTGTCCGGCTACACTTACGAAGAGTTCTATATCAAGGCTTATAAAGCAGGAGTCCATGCCTATCTGTCCAAGCAAGCTTCCTACACCCAGATTATTAATGCGATTAAGCAAAGCATGCTGGGCCACATTCTGATTCCGGAGAATATCGGCACCAGACACAGCTCGCAGGATGCGCTAACCTCTGCCGAGCGGAAAGTGCTCCAACTGCTGGCGAAGGAGAAGACGAACAAAGAAATTGCCCATGAATTGGCGCTCAGCCAACGAACCGTTGAATATCATCTGGCTTCGGTGAACCAGAAGCTGGGGGTGACCACCCGCATCGGGGCCATCGTGAAGGGATTTGAACTGGGGCTGTTGACTTTTTTAAAAGAGGACTAGCTGCTAGGTGAAAACGGATTTTAAGTATGCATGAAGAATGGTTTGCTCATTGGAGGCATGCCTATTGCGGCACTGGCGGGCCAAGTGCCGCACTAGGCAGGAATCATAAAGAAAACATGGACCGGGCCAGCTGTGATGGGGATGCTCCGAATATGCCCTTGGTTCAGGATCTGTTATAAGATTAATTAGTTAATCATAAAGCCATCAAAAATCAATATGCCCCGGTCTTGGAGTGAATTCTTTACTTTGATTTCCGTTATGAGAGCTCGATGATATTCTACCGGTACTTCCCTCAGTCATTCCTTCTAACATTTCATCGACATGCCCTTCAATCCTTCCTTTTTGCCTTTCCGTGAGTAGAAGAAACTTATTAAACAGTTTCAAATCTTCTGTTGAGGCGCCTGCCGGCATCCCCTTGGCTGCCTTCGGCAGGTATTCCTCGCCCCTCAGAATCCAGTCAGTAGAAACCGAAAAGAAATCAGATAGCAGAACCAAATACCTTCCTCCTGGAATACTGCCTTTTTCCCATTTGTTCACGCTCCCTCTCGATGCCCCCAGCAAATCCTCCAACTCGTTCATTGAAAGCTTTCTGGCCTCTCTTAAGCAACGAATTCTCTCACCGATCCCGTCCATACCCAGACCTCCAAGAAGATAGTTAGTTAAAAAGGGACATTTTATTATATTTTACAGATTAAAATCGGTATATTCAGTTGACGTTACTGATTTTAATCTGTAAAATAAACAAAGATCATCTTATTAATCATTTATGCATTATAACAGACATCACAGTTCGCTTACAGCGTAACTGCTTTTAGTGTTGCCCATCTTTGAGTGTCTTGAAGAGCCTGATCGATTATGCCGATGGCGAATTTTGATGCATTTTGCTGACAGAAGTCATTTTTCCTCGGAAAGGAGACGCCTATACAGGCGTGTTCAGTGAGTGCGTGCCTGAGTACGGGAACGTTATGGAAGAGGGTGTACATAACTTTGAAAAAAAGAAAACTTACTCCGCTTGGAGTAATCATCAGAAAAAGATTGCTGGATCAAGGGAAAACACAAGTGCAGTTGGCAGAAGAGGTCGGTACGACTAAAGTGTATTTAAATTATATTCTGCATGGAGAGAGGACAGGGAGCAAGTATCTTCCCCGTATCTTTGCAGCGCTGGATCTAGATCCTGAACAGATTGAACAGCACACGGCCTAAAATGAAAATTGAAAAATACTTACAATCGAGTTACAGAATATTTTCGATAAGATGTAAAGAAATCGTCGTAATTTGTCGAAGAAATAGTTAGAATATGCCTTGCGCATTTTTGATTTCGGTGTGCGTACATCGACTGGACTTAAAAGAACATCTTTCATCAAGAATATAGTGACTGTATTTTCACCGGCAAATTATTAACCCCTTGAGGGAGAGGAGAATGAATTTTGTTAGAAAGTTTAAAGCGTGTGTTGGAAGTTCGTACACTGCGGAATCGGATGCTCCTGATTTTTGCAGTTATGCTGATAGTTCCTTGCGTACTTATCACTTATTTCAGCTTTACCAGCGCAAGCGGACAGCTTCACGCAAAGATGGAGGAGAGTACCAAGTCTAATGTGGAATTGGTGAATGGATTGGTGACTAATATGGTGGAGGCGGAGATACGCAATGTAGAGGAGTTGGCAGACCAGATTGAATCTGCGCAAATTGATACCCGTTCACCAGAAGTGCAAAAATTGATTGCTTTGCACATCGAGAAGCATCCAGAATTGGAAACATTGACGTTAGGAAATAATAACGGAGCGTGGATGAAGGCTCCTAGCTCGGATGAGACCGATTACGATCCGCGAGAGCGGGATTGGTACAAGACAGCGATGGAAAGCCCAGAGGAGACAGTCATCATTGATCCGTTCGTTTCGGCTTCGACCGGGAATTTTAATTTGTATATCAGCCGTGCGCTGAAAGATGGCTCGGGAGCACTCACCGTTTCTCTGGATTTGGCGAAGCTGAATGAATCCGTAAAAGGCATCAAGCTGGGTCAGCAGGGCTATATTTATATCATTGACCGGAATAGCAAGTTTGTATCCCATCCGAGCCGTGCTGTTGGTGAGGAGGCAATGGGCGACTCGCTTATTCGAGTTCAGAACGAAGAATCGGGCTTCCAAGAGTATGTGAATCCAACGAATGGCGATCAGCAGAGCAGCTATTTTACTACTAACGTGCTGACGGGCTTTAAAGTCATCGGCGTCCTGAACGTCCAAGAATTTAGTGATGCCTCCATGCCGATTTTATGGACGGCCCTGATCGTTCTGGGCGTCGCTTTGGGAATCGCTGGAGTCCTTCTATTCTTCGTGATTCGCAGCATTACGCGTCCGATAGAGCAATTGAACCGTTCGGCTCAACGTGTGAGTGAAGGCTATTTGAATGTTGAGGATGTAGCGGTAAATCGAAAAGATGAGATCGGCCAGTTGGCCGCGAACTATAACGGTATGCTGTTTTCATTGCGTACGATGGTTAAGGAAATGTCCGAAACAGCCGGCCAGTTAGCTGCGTCAAGCGAAGAACTGACCGCCGGAACGGCGCAAAACTCCAAAGCGGTCGAATACGTCGTAGAGCTCGTTCAGGAGGCGGCCGACAACGCAGAGAGCCAAGCGGCCGTTTCGGCCGAGAGCGCTCGAACGATGGAAGATATGTCGAAGGGGATACGTAGAATCGCCGAGGCTTCGGGCACAATTGTCGAGTCGTCGTCACAGACGGTGGCGGATGTACAGCAAGGCAGCGAGAAAGTGACCGAGGTTAGTGCACAGATGGAAGAAATTCGCCGTTCGACGCAAACCTCGGCTGAACTGATGCGACAGATGAACGAACTAAGTAATGAGGTAGCCAGCATGAGCAGCGCCATCTCTGATATTGCCGTGCAAACTAATCTGTTATCACTTAATGCGGCGATTGAAGCGGCCCGAGCCGGAGAAGAGGGGCGTGGCTTTGCGGTTGTTGCCGGCGAGGTTCGGAAGCTGGCAGAGCAATCGCGGTCAACGGCAGAAATGATTCAGCAGCGCATCGGTCAAATGACCGAACTGACAGGCCGGGCCTACGAAGTGATGGACCAGGAAGTGAACGTGAACGTAGAGCGGGGAATCTCCGTCACCGATGCCGCACAAATCGCTTTCCGGGATATCGAGCGTTCTACACAGCAAATTTCCGAGCAAATCCATGAGGTGTCCGCAATTACCGAACAAATGTCGGCTAGCGCGGATGAAATCGCCAGCTCGGTTGAGCATATCGCTACTACTTCGTCCAAGAGCCTGGAAAGCTTCCAGGGGGTTACCGCGGCGACGGAGGAGCAACTCGCATCCATGGAGGAAATCTCTTCAGCTTCTGAGGGATTGTCGCGTATGGCGACGGATGTCCACACTCAAATCGACCGGTTTAAATTGTAAGTCAAAAGCGTTGTCTGCTCCTAAGCAGGCAACGCTTTTTTAACTCTGAATAGTCTATCCGCTTCTTGCAGACGAAGCAAAGAAATATTCTCGTTGATAAGATGATCAGCACGCTCATTATTTTTTGAAAACGGTTTATTGACAAGTCGAATTTTGTCACTTATACTAGGCACATACCTGCAGGGATTTATTTTTTTGAGCATTACTGAAACGTTTCAGTTTGTTCGAAATATTTTTTTGAACTTCTACTGTAACGTTTCAGTAAGGGGATTTTAGTACATGATAAAGTTACTGGGGTGACGCAAATGAGTAACAAAGAGACGGCAACAAGCATCATTAAATTCGTGGGAGGGAGCCAAAATATTTCTAGCCTGGTTCATTGCGCGACAAGACTGCGCTTTGAACTGCATGATAGCTCCAAGGCGGACCGCGAGGCACTTAAAGCTCTGCCTAAGGTGCTTGGAGTGATGGATGCGCAAGGGCAAACGATGGTCATCATCGGCCCTGCAGTCAATGAGATGCACGCTGAAATCATGCAGCAATTGGAGAGTAGCACAGTGGTGGAAGGAGCCGCGGCGGCGAGCTCGGCAAGCCCTGCTTCTGATGCCAAGGGTAACAAGAAGTCCTGGTTTGATAAGCTGCTTGCAACGATTTCTGCGATCTTTACGCCGTATATTCCTATTTTGGCGACATCGGGGATTATTAAAGGGCTTATTGATATTTTGGCGCAATCGGGTATTCTTCCGGCTACCAGCAACACCTATTTGATATTGGCTGGCACAGGGAATGCTTTGATCTATTTCTTCCCGATTTTGCTTGCCTTCACAGCGTCTCAGAAGTTTGGGGCCAACCCCTACATTGGCGCAGCCATTGGTGCGGCACTGATGGAGCCGAACATCACGGGCATCACAACGACGGGGAACGTAATCGATTTCCTGGGCATTCAGTTTACGGCGATGAACTTTTCCAGTACGGTTATTCCGATTATTTTAGCTATCTGGGCCTACTCCCATCTGGATAAGCTGCTGAGAAGATTTCTGCCCAAGATGCTGCAATTCATCTTTGTGCCGCTCTTGTCCATGCTGATTATGGTTCCCTTGACCTTGATGGTATTTGGCCCTGTCGGCGGATTGCTGGCGAATCTGGTAGCTGATGGGTACGAGTTCTTCCTGAACTCCAACGTTATTATTTTTAACGCCATATTTGGCGCTCTGTTCATTTACGTCATCATGCTGGGGATTCACTGGGTTGTGCTGCCTCTACAACTGTCTTATCTGGCTGAACACGGCATGGAATACAGCCTGGCTTCGGGCGGATTGGGGAACTACGCGTTGCTTGGAGTATGCCTCGCTGTCATGGTGATCTCCAAGAGCAAGGAAGAGAAAACGATTGCCAGCTCCTCCGCCTTCGTCAACTTCTTGTCGGGTGTGACTGAACCGGGGTTGTACGGGGTTGTCATGAAGAACAAGAAATATTTCATCTCGCTCACACTGGGCGGTTTAGTTGGCGGTATCGTCTGCGGTGTGACCAAGTCCTATATTACGAACTTTGCGTTCACAGGACTGTTCGGCCTGCCTGCCTTCCTGTCTTCGCCAACGGCAACGACTTATTTCATCGCGGTGGGTGCAACCTTGGCCGTCTCATTCTTTGCTACGATTCTATTAAGCAAGCAGAACATTCAATTCAAGAAGCAGAAGTCATAGGCTCCCATTTGCTCACCGCGCTTTTAGCCAAGCAGAAGCCATAGAGCAACCGAAACTGCAAATCCCTTGAGCGTACTCTGTAATATAAAGAAAAACGGAACAATAGGCGTGAGGTGTGAGACAACATGGCAACGATTAAGGATATTGCAAAATTGCTCGATATTTCAGTTTCGGCGGTCTCCATGGCTTTGAACGACAGTCCGGAAATTGGCGAGAAGACCAAGATCAAAGTAAGAGAAGCTGCCAAGGAGCTTAACTATATCAAGAACGGCTCGGCGATTGATTTGCAGCGGCAGAAGACCAATATCGTGCTGCTGATTACGGATAACCCGACCCGTTCCTATTTTACCGACTCATTGCAGGTCATCCAGCAGGAATTGATTGCGAAGCATATCGACTTGGTCATTATTACAGCCAATGACAAGCATAAAGGAACGGCTGAGCGGTTTATTTCCGAGAATCGGGCGGACGCGGTAATCTGTATGTCCAAATTTATCTCTGAGGAATTTATTAATCTTTATGCTAATAAGAATATGCCGGTGTTTGTGCTGGGCCGGGCAGCCAAGCTGATTACAAATGAACATGTGATCAACGTCCCCCTCGATTATAAGCGTGTCGGGGAGGATATCACCGAGTATCTCATTGCCAAGGGACATCGCAAGATTGCTTTCGTGAGGGGAAGCAGGACATCCATTGGCTCGAATTATCGGTATAAAGGGTACTTGAGAACGTTGAAGAAATATCAATTGGAGCTGGGTAAGGAGCTTGTATTTGAAGCGCGCGGCAGCGATTATGACCACGGCTACGGTATTACGGAGAGCATGGTGGAACACATTGCATCCGGGCGGGTTGACGGAATATTTTACGCTACGGATGATCTGGCTGTAGGAGGCTTGCAGAAGCTGCTGGAGAGAGGGATCTCTGTGCCTGATGATGTATCCATCGTAGGCTACAACAACTATCCGATCTCCAGAATGGTCACCCCGCCGATTACGACGGTGGACCTGCATCAGCAGCAAATTATGCGTAGAGTGGCCAAATCCTTAATCGCTATGATGGAGGGGAATAAAGCCAAGGCCGACCTGGTCCAGAAGCTGCAGCAGAGCGCTATTTTCCATTCGGAAATTATAGAAAGAAGCTCGGTGAAAAGTAGAGAGTAAGGAGAGGAACCGTATGTCAACTGAGAAGTTGCCTGATGATTTCTTATGGGGAGGGGCCATATCGGCTAACCAATCCGAAGGAGCATGGAATGTAGGAGGCAAAGGGATTAGCACCGCAGATGTCGCTACTGCCGGTAAGCACGGGCAGAAGAGAGTATATACGGACGGCATCCTGCAAGACGTGTATTACCCAAATCACGAAGCTATTGATTTTTATCATCGTTATCCGGAGGATATTGCCTTGTTTGCCGAAATGGGCTTCAAATGCTTCCGGACCAGCATTCATTGGACGAGAATCTTCCCGCAAGGGGATGAGATGGAGCCGAACGAGGAAGGACTGGCCTTCTATGACCGCTTGTTTGATGAATGCTTGAAATATGGTATTGAGCCGGTCGTTACGATTTCTCATTATGAAACCCCGCTTTATTTGGTCGAGAAATACGGCTCCTGGACAGACCGCAACATGATCGATTTTTATGTTCGCTTGTGCGAGGTGCTGTTCCGGAGATATCGTACGAAGGTGAAATACTGGATGACCTTTAACGAGATTAATGTAATTACCTTAAATCCCGTCATTGCTGCGGGGATTCGCATCGAGCAGGCGGAGCACCCCGAGCAGTTGATGTATCAAGCGGCACATTATCAGATGGTTGCCAGCGCAAGGGCTGTCCAGTTGGGCCGCGAGATTAATCCTGACTTCAAGATCGGCATGATGATGCTGTATCCGTTATCCTATGCGGAGACTTGCTCCCCGGAAGACAACCTGGAAAACATGCATAACATGGACCTCCATTATTATTTTTCCGATATCCAAGTCCGGGGGTACTACTCCCCGAAAGCAATTAAATTTCTGGAACGGCGTCAGATCTCGCTGGATATTACACCACAGGACAAACAAGACTTATTGCAAGGGACCGTTGATTATATAGGCATCAGCTATTATATGTCCCTGGTTACCAGTGCCAACCCCGAGCGGAAAATTCGGGTCAAGGGCAACATGCTGGACGGCATTGCCAATCCGTATCTGGAGAAGAGTGCTTGGGATTGGCAGATCGATGGCTTGGGGCTGCGAATCGCTTTGAATTATTTGTATGATCGTTATCAGTTGCCGATTTTTGTTGTTGAGAACGGCCTGGGGGCAGTCGATGAGAAGCGCGAAGGCGAAATGGTCCAAGATGATTATCGAATCGATTATTTGAGCAAGCATATTGCTCACATGATAGACGCGGTTGTGTTGGATGGAGTAGATGTCATGGGCTACACCGTCTGGGGTTGTATCGATTTGGTCAGCGCCTCGACCGGAGAAATGAAGAAGCGCTACGGCCTGATTTACGTGGATCGTGACGATCAAGGCAAGGGCACGCTGAACCGGGAGCGGAAGAAATCATTTTACTGGTACAAAAAAGTGATTGCATCAAACGGCGCGATGTTGGATGAACCTCAAGAAGAGCAGACAGAGGAGTGATAAGGATGAAATTTCCAAATCTATTCAAGCCGATTCGCATAAAAAATACAGTATTCAATAACCGGATTATCGCCACGCCTGCAGGGCCTTATCATGATAAAGCTATTGGCGGAGCCGGGGTCATTATTACGGGCAGTGTTAACGTCAGCCGTAAGAGAGCAAGCTATTCCCGGCCGGACGAACCCTATGCCTTCGATAAATATCAAATTGAAGCCACGAGAAATCGCGTAATTGTCGCCCATCAGGCGGGAGCAAAGGCCTCGCTGGAACTGATTCATTCGGGTCAATATGCCCGTGTAGACGATTATGCCATTGGTCCTGTTGATCTTGTTCGGGCAGACGGCACCATCGTCAAAGCGATGGACGAGCAAATGATGGACGAGGTCGCGAACGACTGGGCTGAGACTGCCAAGCGGGCCAAGGAGACTGGATTTGATCTGGTTATGCTGCATTTTGCCCATGGCTGGCTCCCTGCCGAATTCCTGTCACCGCTGTTTAATAAGCGGACGGACGAATACGGAGGTTCCTTTGAGAACCGGATTAAATTCCCGAAAATGATTATTGATCGGGTGCGCGAAGCGGTGGGTCATGATTTTATCGTGGACATGAGAATCAGCGCCTCCGAAATCGTGGACGGCTCCATTGAGTTCGAAGACGTGCTGGAGTTTATCAAAATTGTTGAAGACAAGCTGGATATGGTGCATATTTCGGCGGGGCTGGATATCAACTATGAGGGCAATGTGCATATGGCTCCAACGATCTTTAAGGAGCATATGCCTAACGTTGAGTGGGCTGCCGAGGTCAAGCGCAACGTTAAGATCCCCGTATCTGTGGTGGGCGCGATCATGAGTCCGGCGGAAGCCGAATCGATTATTGCGGAAGGCAAGGCGGACTTTGTTGCCCTGGGGCGCCCATTGATTGCCGACCCCTTCTGGCCGCAGAAGGCTAAGGAAGGCCGTGATGAAGATATCGTCCCTTGCCTGCGCTGCCAATACTGCTACCATATTTCCACGGAGCGCAAAAATGTCGGCTGCTCGGTCAACCCGCGTTATACCCGCTATGATATGGTTCCTTTGGAGTTGCCTAAGGCGAAGCAAAGGAAAAAGGTGGTTATCGTCGGGGGCGGCCCGGCGGGGATGAAAGCGGCTTTGGTTGCGGATGAGCGGGGCCATGAAGTGATTTTGCTGGAGAAGCACGAATCACTCGGCGGGGCCTTGCGTTACTCGGCATATGAAGAGCTGAAGATTGATTTGTACAATTATATGAACTATTTAATTACCCAGATCGGCAAATCAGGAGTTACGGTGAAGCTGGGCGTAGAAGCAACGCCGGAGCAGATTAAGCAGTTGTCCCCGGATGCCATTATTGTGGCTACGGGTGCGGTTCCGTTTACACCTCCGATCAAAGGCGTGGAGCAAAGCCATGTGATGGGGGCGTTGGACGTCTACACCCGTATGGATGAAGTCGGGAATGAGGTCGTGCTGGTTGGCGGCGGATCCACAGGCTGCGAGTTAGGCATCGAGCTGGCGCGGCACGGGAAGCAGGTTACCATCATGGAAGCGGGAGATCTGCTGGCCAAGAACGGGAACATCCTCTATCGTGTTGGTTTACGGCAGGCGATGGACAAGCAAGAAACGCTGCACACCAAGTTAAATGTGAAAATTGTAGAGATTAGCGCAGATGGGGTTATTTATGAGGAAGCTGGCGAGCGGAAGCAAATTTCGGCGGATACCGTGATTCTCTCCACGGGGATGAGAACCACTCCAGCGCTCATCGATTCGTTCTATGGCATCGTTCCGGACACCTTTGTCATCGGCGACGCTAACAAACCAAGAAATGTGATGGATGCCACTCGAGAAGGTTACTTCATCGCTAAAAATCTGTAGAAATCAGTGTAGGGGGAAGCAGCTGTGTTTGGTTGGAAGAAGAAACAAGCCGTTCCGGTAGTGGTCGAAATTCCGTCTCCAGTACCCGGAACGTTGGTAGCCTTGGAGCAAGTGCCTGATGAAGCTTTTGCCGCTAAAATGATGGGGGAAGGCATCGCCATTCAGCCCGCGGAGGGCAAAGTCATCGCTCCGTTTGATGGCAAGGTTGTTCACTTAATGGAGAAAAGCAAGCATGCGATTATGCTGGAGCACGCTTCTGGCGTGCAAATCCTGATCCATGTCGGAATGAATACCGTATCTCTGAAGGGTGAGGGGTTTACGGCACATGTCAAAACGGGGGATGTTATAACCCGGGGACAACTGCTGCTGGAGTTCGACATCGCCCTGATTGAGCAAGCGGGTTATCCTGTGATTACGCCTGTAATTGTACCGAATGGTCAGGAGTGTGTGAAGCAGGTGGAGGTAGCTGCAAGTCAGAGCGATCCTGCCCAAGCTGTTATAACCATTCAATGCTGAAAAGTCTGAATTTGAATATTTACTGAATGTGATAAACATAAACGGCTGCTTCCCGAAGTTACTTCGGTGAGCAGCCGTTTTGTTCGAGTTCAAGGAGAAACCGACGTAGCTCCCCCCTTCGTTAGCTTGGCCAAGGACAGTAGGGGAGCAAGAAAACAATACTTAGTGCAGAGTTCACTACGTATTGCTCTGTTGTTAGATGGAGTTTACGTTAAGCAAAATTCTTCCCCGTCCATGCCTTGCTTCGCTTTTCTCCAGCGCTTTATCCGCTTGGTTTAGCGGGAATATGGAATCAATCTTTGCTGTAATCCTACCTTCGGCAATTAAATTTGTTAAATTCTGCAAGTCTTCTCGGGTAGGGAATTTGGTATTGAATTTGGCTGTAACGCCATACTGTTCAGCGTTTTCTTGGGATGGATCCTGAGTTAAAGAGACGAGGATTCCGCCTTTTTTTATTACGGCCCAAGATCTGGTTTCTGTCTCGCCTCCAACGGAATCGACGACAAGATCTACGTCCTTTGCGACATCTTCGAATTTTGTCGTGGTATAATCAACGACCCGACCGGCACCCAATGACTTAACGAAGTCCAAGTTAGAGGTAGAAGCTGTGGCGATCACGGTTGCTCCCTTCCATTTTGCCAACTGTACTGCAAACTGTCCGACACCGCCTGCTGCCGCATGAAGGAGAAGGGGTTGCCCAGACTGGAGTTCACCGTCAGCGAACAATGCCTTCCAGGCGGTTTCCGCTCCTGCTTTAATCGTTGCAGCATCCTCAAAAGTGAGATTTTCAGGCATCGCCATTAATTCTTGTTCCTTCGCAATTCCATATTCCGCATAAGCTCCGCTTATACTACCAAAAATTCGGCCACCGGGCTTGAACTCCGTTACACTTTGTCCCACCTCTTCGACAACTCCTGAAGCATAAAAACCAGGGATGTAGGGCAATGTTACAGGAAAAACAGTTTGAAGCCAGCCATTACGAATTTTATAGTCAAGCGGAATAACCGTAGCATATACGATGCGTACTAGCACTTCATCCGTTTTGGGTTGAGGACGCTCAACCGTTTTGACCTTCAATACGTTCGGACCACCATATTCATTGACCACAATAGCTTGCATTGACTTTTTAGACATATTTTTCTCTCCTCCTGAAAACCTTGTTGTATTGTTTGCTTACACTTAGCTTTTTAGTGTAGTGGCTATTTTTTTTGCTAAGGCTACAAACTGTGCTTTTTCTTTATCATTTAAACCTTTTGTTGAAATCTCTTCCACCTTGCGCCAAGCCTGATTGACTCTGGATTCAATTTCACGCCCTGTTTGGGTGAGTGACACGACATCAACCCATTTTTCCAGGAAGTGAATTTAATATTGAATACATCTTAATCCTACAGTAAACTCTAAGCTAAAAGCTTGTTGAATCCGCCACTAAACTAGAAGATCCCGTTGATGACTGGAGGAAAAAGCGATGTCTACGATTAAAGAAATTTCGGAAAAAACTGGGATTACCCCATATACACTTCGATTTTATGAACGGGAAGGAATCCTGCCATGCGTCAAGCGCGATTCGAGTGGCAATCGATTGTATGACGAAGAGAGTAAGGAATGGTTGGATTTTATTTTGGCGCTGCGAGCGACAGGCATGCCACTTGCCGAAATCAGGAAATATGTGGATTTATACCAGGAAGGCGAGAACACACTTAAAATACGTAAACAAATGATGCTGATGCACAAGGAAAAAGTGGAGAAGGACCTCTCGGAAACGATTAAGTATTTGGAGCAAATCAATTACAAGCTGGCGCTTTATGACATGCAGGAAAAAGGATTGGCCAAGATGCTGCCCTAGATACCGTTTCGCAACATTTTCACTCTAACGTGGAGTGCGTTTCCTGGATGGAGACGCCTATTTTTTTTGCGTATATATTAGAGTAACCTCTAATGAACTTTATGTATTTATTTTCTATATTTTTCCATTAATTATCCTTCATCATCTAAAAATCTACGGATTTGTGAGGGTTTCTCCTATGCGAATTTAATTAAGTGTTGAGGCTTGACTTATAGATAACTCTAATTGATAACCTAGAATCAAGCCAGCGATGAGTGGCTTATAAAAGACAAAGGGGATGTACACATGAATACAAAAGTAGCAATCATCACAGGTGCAAGCAGCGGAATGGGAGCGGCTACGGCCAAACTTCTCGCACAACACAACATTAAAGTCATGCTTGCTGCTCGCCGGGAAAATCGATTACAGCAGCTGCAAGAAGAAATCCGTAACGCTGGAGGCGAAGCCAGCTACAAAGTGACTGACGTCACTTCGCGAGCTGACGTGGAGGCTTTGGCAGATGAAACCCTAAAAGTCTATGGACAAATAGACATTTTGATTAATAATGCTGGAATAATGCCTCTTTCGTTCTTCAAAAATTTGAAAGTTGACGAATGGGAGAGAATGATCGATGTGAACATTAAGGGCGTCCTCTATGGGATGGCGGCAGTGTACAAACATATGGAAGAACGTAATGAGGGACATATCATTAATTTTTCGTCCATTGCGGGACATATTATCTTCCCTTCAAGCTCAATTTATAGTGCGACCAAGCATGCTGTACGGGTGTTAACAGAAGGAATGCGAACCGAATTGGGAGCCATGCAAAATATTCGGACGACTCTTATCTCCCCCGGCGCAGTGGAGACCGAACTGTACGATACTATAACCGACAACTCGATTTATCCAGCCTTGGAGAAATTGGGCAGCCAGGAATGGAGTCAACTTGACCCAAGTGACATTGCGAGAACCATCCTGTTTGCTATCCAGCAGCCGACGAACGTAACCATTAATGAACTGATTGTTCGCCCCACGTCTCAAAGCTTATAAAGTTGGCAAGATAGTTCAAGCTTTGGAGCCAGCTCCCCGTATATGAGGGAGCAAGCACCTTGCAAGTTTAAGCAGCCAGTCATCGATAATTAATTGGTGACTGGCTGCTTAGATTGGTTTGAATGGGAATTGGGTTATAGTAAGGGCGTAAACGATTCGATGGTGGGCTTGCCGTTACGAACAATTTGGCTCGCCTTCGTTCTAGCCATCATGATCATATATCATCGTGTTATTATACGCACAACTAGACGCTTGAACGCATTACCGCATATGTGGATCGAGTAGGGCCCCCGCTACTCCCTCTGTGGCATTTCCAAAGTGATGGAACGTTTAAGACTCAGCTATACGAAACCGACCTGCACGCTTAGAGCGGCAGATCCAGAGAAGCAACGCGGGGATATTTAAGCAACACCGCAAACCATAACATTCATTTATCAATGACTTCTGGATCGATCAGTATAAAAATGATGAGCTATTGAAACGTAAGCGCCACGCCCAATATAGCCTGCTACAATTGGCTAGCTGAGAGTCCGGTCAAAATTTCATGAACAGCCTTCGCGGCTGGTGTCAATTCGTCGAACGACTGGGTAATAATTCCGATTTGCTGACGTATAGGGGGAGAGACAGGCTTGATGATCAGATCGTGTCGAAGAGCAAATTGAGAAATGCGGCTGATGATTCCGATACCCAAGCGATGCTGAACCATGTTCACCAGTGTTTCTGCTGTTTGCACGATCAATGGACTGCTAAGTCCCTTATGCCGACCTGCTAGTAAACTTGATAACGTGCCCTCATACCCGCTGCGGCAAAAAATCAGCTCCTCCTGATGCTTCATCATATCCAATTCCTCGGAAGAAGCCAGTTGGTGGTCCTGAGGCAGTACCGCCACCATATCATCTTCATATAACAGATGCCAGTCAAATGAGCTAAACGGTGCCAATACAATACCGATTTCAACCGCACGCTCTTCTACCCATGTCTTAATCTCGTTCGACGACCCTTCCCTAAGCTGAATACGAACGGTGCCATACCGGGATTTGAGCAAAGACATCGCAGAGGGCATCAAATGGCTGGATGCCATGGGTAGAGCACCTACCTTTACGGTGCAGTCCACAAGGCTATTTTCCCGATTAGCGATTTGACGAATCTTCTCTTCAATCATGATCATTTGTCTTGCCAGAATCAGGATCTCTTTGCCCATATCGGACAAGATTAATCCATTTCGTTTATCTCGCCAAAACAATTGAGCATTTAGTTGACCTTCCAGGCTCTTAATGGCTTTGCTGACTGCAGGCTGGGTAATAAACAGCTCTCTTGCCGCCTCAGTAATGTGCATTTTCTCCGCCACAACGGTAAAGATACGCAAATTATGCAGGTTCATAACCTTTCATTCATGCCACCTATCTTTAAAATTCATTTCAGTTATACCTCTATCTCCCTTATTATAAAACTTAGTCATTAAATATTAAAGAGCGGGGGATCAACCGTGCCATACAAAAAAGTAATTACCTATCTGATTGTCGCTAGCTTATTAATCAGTTCGCTGGAAATCACGTTGAAAATTGCCGGAAATGACTTTCATCCCGTACAACTGACGTTTCTTCGTTTTGCCATTGGCGGATTGGCGTTATTAGTTCCTTCCTTGAGCTCCATGCGTAAGAATAACATCAGCCTAGACCAAAGGGCCTGGTCACTGCTCGCGCTTAATGGATTCATGGTGGTTGTAATCAGCATGATCTTGTTCCAATTGGCGGTAGACCATGCCAAGGCATCCACTGTCGCTGTATTATTTAGCTGCAATCCCGTGTTCACTTTGCTTCTGTCCTATCTGTTCCTAAAAGAAAAGCTGTCCAAGCTGACCCTGCTGTCAATCGTTCTTTCCAGCATCGGCCTTTTTGTCATTGTCAATCCCGCCGATCTGAATGAACCGCTTGGGATCACCTTCGCGCTATTGAGTGCTGTTGCCTTTGCCGTCTACAGCATGATCTCTCGCTTGGTGAGCACTCGTACCGGTCTAAGCGGACTCGCTGTTACCGGATTTACGCTCTTGATCGGCAGCGCTGAATTGCTGGCACTGATGCTTCTCACCCATGTTCAACCGCTGGCCGCCGTCTTCTCGGGCGTTCCAGGAATGGAGACATTCGTGCATATCCCGCTATGGACGGGAGTTGCCTGGGATAATGTGGCGCTCCTGCTGCTTGCCGGCATAGGCAACAGCGCCGCTGCCTTTGCAATATATTTCCTGATTATGGAGTTGTCGAATGTATCCGTGGCCTCCATCCCGTTTTTTATAAAACCAGGACTAGCTCCTTTATTATCGTTCCTGATTTTATCAGAACAAATAACCGTTCGCTTGATCATTGGCATCGTAATTATATTGACGGGATCGCTGCTTATCATTTACAGTAGTCGCCCCCGCACTACGCCCTAATTGCCAGAATGAAATAATAAAACCTGTTACTGTAGGGGGAGCATTTTTTATGAGGTTCTGGGAATCGCCAAGGGCCGGAATTCAAGCTTGACGCCAACATCGCTGCTCTACTTGGATGAAAATGTGACGCCCTGGTCGTAAAAATGACCAGGGCGTTTTGTTACAGTTTTGACGAATGTGTTGCTTTTAGACTTGCCAAACAAAGCCCGTATTGAAGAACTTGCAGAAAACATTGGACTTACAGACAGGATTCATGACAAACAGAAAACTTATCTCCTTGACAGGAGAAATATCCTCATGCTAGATATATAATATATTACCTATTGATTCGGGAGAGGCAGGGGATGACTGTGGATGAGAATAAAGGGAATATTTTCGCCTCGCTATTCATTATCGCAAATCGACTGCAGGTACTGGGGGATCGGCTGGATCTCGAAGTAACGGTGAAGCAGTGGCTGTTGATTGCCATTATGTATAAAAGTCAGCCGCAGATACTCTCTGTGAAAGAAATTGCCGGCGTACTCAGCGTTTCTCATCAGAACGTCATGCAAATGGTCCGAAGTCTTGATAAGAAGGGCTTTGTTCAAATTTCCATCGATAACTCCGATCGCCGTATCAAACGAATCAGCCTTACTGCGAGATGTCAGGAGCATTTTGCGGGGAGAGAAGATCGGGAGTTGGCCTTTTTACACGATTTGTTCGAGTGCTTCACGGATGATGATCTCCGGCACTTCACAGCCCTTATTGATCAATTAGTATCGAACATCGTAAAGTTGGAAGCGCGTATGAATTAATTTCACTGATGGATCATAGAGGAGGCGGCGCATGCATTGGCTTCAGACTTTAGTCATTATTATCACGATTATCGGATCAGGATTACTCATAGCTGCGTTTGTTAAAAATTTCACTTTTCGGCAAAGCGTAAAAAAGGAAACAGCTCTCCTTCTGCAAGCATGCTTTCATGAGCCCGTTATCCAAATCAATGAAGATAGGTTGCAGCAGTTGCCGCCGCCGGTGTTGAGGTGGTTGCGCCTTACTCATGCATTGGACATGGAGAAGCCGATTCGATCGGTGATGATTAGGCAGGAAGGAATGCTGCGCACGAAGCCAGAGGGAAGGTGGATGCCGTTCAGCGCAAAGCAGTACTCCTTGCTTGACTGGCCTTCTTTCATCTGGAGGGCGAGAATTCGGGCGGCTCCGGGGGTTAAGATTCATGGCAGAGACTTGTACCTGAACGGTCAAGCCGATATGCTCATCAAGCTTATGGGCGTGTTAAAGGTGGGGCATGCACATGGCCGCGAGATTAATCAGGGATCGCTTGTACGATATCTGGCTGAAATGGTCTGGTATCCGACAGCGGCTTTGTCGCCGTATATTTCTTGGGAAGCGATCGGTGACGATATGGCGCGAGCCAACATCTCCTATGGAGACATCAACGCGTCAGGCACCTTTTATTTTCAAAAAACGGGCGAGCCCGTTCGTTTTGTGGCGCAACGATATAAAGAAGCTGGAGGAACCTGCACTTTGGAGGAGTGGGAGATTCGTATGGGAACCTACAAACAATTTCAGGGTATTCTCATTCCTTCGCAGGGCGAGGTTAGCTGGAACCTGCGAACGGGGCCGTTTCACTGGTTTCGATTCGAAGTGAAGGAAGCGCAGTTCGATGACGTCCCAAAATGATTCGGCGATGGGAAGCTATATCCTCGCTTTTCAGCAAGTAAAATCAAACAATGAAATTTCCATCACTCTATAATGGCTTTAGAGTCGTTGAAACGAGGTGAACAGACGAATGTACGAGTGGCACAAGCAAATCCAAATCATCGTTGATGAAATTGACGAGTGTATTCAACATCGTAACGGTGAAGCGATATCGCTCCGATTTCTTTCCCGCAAGTTAGGTTATTCCGAATTTCATATGACGAGAAAATTTAAGGAAATATCGGGTATGCAATTTAGGGATTATCTGCGGCACAGAAAACTGGCCTTTGCACTAAAAGAGGTTCGGGATAGTGACAAAAGCCTGTTGGATATTGCGTTTGAATATGGTTTTTCATCACATGAAGCTTTTACCCGAGCTTTTAAGGGAACCTATGGTGTAACTCCAAGTGAATACCGAAAACAGCCTATGCCTGTTGCCCTTCGTACAAAAATCACCCCTTTCGACCGCTACTTTTTCGGATTGGGAGAGATCGGTATGATCAAATCGGCAGACGGGGTTAACGTTTATTTTGTAACCATTCCCGCGCACAAATTTTTGCATATCAAAAACGATGAGAGTAATGGGTATTGGGATTTTTGGCAAAAGCAAAGCCTTATTCCCGGCCAGGACTGCGAAACCATATGCGGCTTGCTCGATAGTATCAAGGGTAAATTGGATGACGATGGCGGGAGTGTTACGAACAGCGGCAGCGGTCAGATTATGGCGTACATCATTGACCCGGACGGCAGACTCTGCGGTTGGGGGATTCCACGTACAGAGTGCTATGGTGTGCGACTTCCTTTGGATTATCAAGGCGAAGTCCCCCCACAAATGCTATTGATCGATGTTCCCGAAGCCGATTATCTCGTCTTTGAACATGGGCCGTTTGATTATGAGCAGGAAAATCGCAGTGTGGAGGAGAAGCTGGAACAAGCAATGGCAACTTTTGATTTTGCAGGCACCGGTTACTGTCTGGATACTTCCCCCGGCAGAATCATTTACATGTATCATGATCCGGAGCGGTTTTTTAAGTATATCAGACCGGTACGGAAGTCATAATCGTTAGAAGCACCTGACCAATCCGGCAGGTGCTTTACTACATATGATTAAGTCCTGACACCTTCCTCAACCAAGTGATAAAAGTCAAAGCGTCCATACGCTAAAATTAATATATAGTATCAATAAAAGGTGGGGATGAAGAAATCATGACGGACAAAAAGATCGCAGTACAATTTACGCTGCTGACATTTTTCATAGCCTACCTTGTGTCAGGTGCTTTGATTGCTCTTGGGCCATTCGGATATACGGTACACAATTGGGTTCACACATTCCAGCAATTCATGATGAATATTCCTTTTGCAATCTATATTTTGTCGCCCGCTATTGCTTCGTATATCGTTCTGAGGAAAAACAAACAAGTAGCTTCAATGCGGCATCCCCCATCTTCGGTACGACGACTATGACTTGGGCGGGAACCATTGCCGCAAATGCTGCGATTGTTCTTGTTTCAATTGTAACCGTTGTGATGTACGACAAGAAGCACAGGAGAACCTTGACATTGACGTCGTGTCGCACTTTATGATCTGTATGAGAAAGGAGATCAGGCATGAACAATTTAAAGACGATAACAGAGGTTACAAAATTGTTGGGTATTTCTACCCGCATGTTGCGCTATTATGAACAACTGGGTCTGATTCAAAGTCAACGAGTGCAAGGGTACTCTTACCGGGTATACGATGCAGAAGCTTGTACGCGCATAAACCAAATCCTTATTCTACGTAAACTACGCATCTCTTTGAAACAAATAGGTATGTTACTGGCTAATCCGGATGCTGTTCATGCAACAAATATCCTTATTCAGAACATTCATGCTATCAATATCGAAATCGATTCATTATCAACCATTCGTTCCATTTTAAACAAATTCGTGGATGAGCTTCGAGAAAAGTCAGGCATCTGTCTTATGACAGATATTTTGGAAAATGCCGATATAGTGCCGATCATTGCACCGCTTTCTAACATAAATCACAAAATAAAGGAGGAGAAAACATTGGAGGATTTAAACAAGGCAAGTGAAAATCTGGACAAATTAAGTGATAGGGATGTGCGGATTATTTACCTGCCGCCTGCCGCTGTGGCTGCTTATCAATATGAGGGAGATGAACCGGAAAGCACGGTCTCACGAATGATAGATAAGTTTGTGTTAGAGCATGATTTACCAAAAATCAAACCGGATTTGCGTCATTATGGATTCAATGCCCCGAATCCGGTCGACGAAACAAATCATCATGGTTACGAGATGTGGGTTACCATCCCGGAGGATATGGAAGTGCCGGAGCCTTTGGTAAAGAAACGCTTTAACGGGGGATTATATGCCGCGTACATGATCCCGTTCGGTCACTTTGAAGCATGGGATTGGCTTGCAAGATGGGTCAGAAATAGCGAAAAATACGAGTATGCTGGCAACTGGGACTCTGGAAACATGTTCGGCTGGCTTGAAGAATCCTTAAATTATGTGAATCGAGTGTATCTTCCTGACCCGGAAGGTGAAGGCTTTCAGCTTGATCTATTAATTCCAGTCAAAGAAAATTGCTTAAATTCATGACATTAGAGGCAACAAATATCATCGGTTCTTTCGAAATTCGCTTGGAGTCATATTATATTTTTCGCGGATCATTTTATAGATGATAACGGCGTTTTTATACCCTACTCGTTCAGCAATTTGTTCAATGGATAGATTCGTGTATCGGATTAATTTCTCGATTTCTCCCATCCGTATATCTCTTACTATTTTCTGAAAGCTTTCTCCAAATTCCTCGGAGATTAATCGGCTAAGATAGCACTTATTATATGAAAATTCATTAGCCAATTGGTCCAGGGTAATGGTTTGCATATTTTCTCTTACATAGTTCAGCAGTTGTTCATGTTGTAATCGTTTCGTTTTCATTTCAAAATGCATACTGTTTATGATGGATTTACTTCTGCTAAGCTCGACGAATAACAGCTTTAAATAATAGCACATGGCATCTTCAAAGTAGTCTGCCTTTTGATAGTATTCAGTAACCAATCTTTCAACAAAAGTCCTGATTAACGGATTTGACGCCGTACGAAAATGCAAATAGTGGTAGGATAAACTCCTTTTCATCACTGACTTAGTTAAAAAATCAAGAATGGAGTCCTGAAACTCCTGACGTTCGCCAAATTCAAACCCTAAGTACCTAGGGGGAATAATCATCTTGATGATGATGTCTTCTGGATTTGGCTGATACAATGCGTGCAGCACATTCTGGTTAAGAATAAATAATTCTCCTTCATTCAGAATCATGAGCTGATCTTGCGATTCAATATATTGATAACAAAGACCTTTATATACGTAGACCATTTCGATAAAGTCGTGCCGATGAAAATAAGGTGTCGTTGAATAGTGATGCTTCTTAGCGCTGATTGTATCTTGCGTTCGGATCAACATATCAGGTGTAGCATGATTCTGGTTCAACGAAGGAAATACATATTGTTGATCCTCAATAAGCTTTCTCATATTGTCATTTAATTGATACTCATCTTCCATTAATTCATCGAGTGAACGGTCAATCCGCTTTTTCTCTTCCAGATCTGACAGTTGAAGCACTTTATAAAAGGAATGATCCAAGTTGATTGCCCCTCTCAAACGTTATAAGTCAAACTATAAGTATGAAAAAGTAAACTTAAGATAGGTAAGATCTAAAGTGGGTAAATATGTTTTTCTATGCTTTGAAATTATACTGGAGCTAGGCCAGGTGAAAATGGAATAGATAACAACATGGACAAAGGGTGGGAGAAATGGCGTATTTAACTAAAAACATCCAAAGTGAATCGACACTCGCAAAATTGATTCAGCAGGCTTTCCCTGAGAGAAAACTCGAAAATTTTCGTGAACTGACGGAAGGATATTTTAATATCGCCTACGAGGTTTCTTTCGATGATGGGACAGCAAGTATTCTCAAGATAGCGCCTCACCCTACAGTCACGGTCATGACCTACGAACAGAATATCATGGAGTCCGAAGTGCGTTCAATGCGATTAGTTGCACAGAAGACCCATGTCCCCGTACCGAGGGTCGAATTTTATGATCCCTCATGTCAATGGTGTAGTGCGCCCTATTTTTTCATGGAAAAGTTAAAAGGAGAAAGCTTGTCTACCCGGAAATCAAGATTGACCCCACAGGAGGTAAACGATGTTTATTCTCTGGTGGGTTCGCTGACTAAAGAAATTAACCAAATTACAAACGCTTACTTCGGTTATCCTGGCCTAAAGAAATTTCAAGGCGAAAACTGGTATGAAGTGTTTTGTGAAATGTTGAAAGCCGTCATGATGGATGCAGAAAAGGAAAGCATTGATCTTAAAATCTCATCGCGCGAGCTGCTGGATTTACTGGATAAAGATAAAAACCTATTTCTTGAGGTTGTAACGCCTCGTTTAGTTCATTGGGATGTATGGGATGGCAATATTTTTATTGAGGACGGGAGGCTTACGGGGATCATTGATTGGGAGCGATGCCTGTGGGGCGATCCGCTTATGGAGGTTGGATTCAGATCCTATGCTCAATCGCCTGACTTTTTGAGAGGCTACGGAATTGGGCAGCTGACAGAGGAGGAGAACCGAAGAATTCTTTGGTACGATCTTTATTTGTTAATGATCGTTGCGCAAGAACATGTGTATCGGAAGTATGAAACGGCGGACTCATATGACTGGGCGACAACCTTATTAGGTAAGAAATATATCGAGTTGAACCCTAAATGATAAAAGTCATGAAGTATAGCCTATATATAAAGGAGAGAGACATGAATATAGAAATTATACTATTCCGTGAAAGCGAATATGGTGTTTTCTTATGATGAGCAATAAACCCAAGAAGGATTTATCGTTGGAACAGCGAAAAACAGACGTGGATTTATGGGCTATTGCCTTGATTTCTTTTGTGGTGCTTGGGATATACATGGTATTTCAAAATCAATTTATTGCGTTTGTAAAGGATAGCAGTATTAATATCCTTCTGCGTGTCCTTTGGAGCGCTGGCTTTCAATTTGGTCTGGCGGGATTAGGAATTGTCATGGTGTCCATGATCAGAAAAGAGAATCTGCTTACTTATGGTTTGAACAGAAAAGGGGCGGTACTATCCGTTATTTTGTGTTCCCTATGCTTTGTTCCTTATATGATTTTCATGCTATCGACGGGGCAAATAACAAGCTATTTACCATTCCAGTCGGTTTGGACAACCCGGGAGGTGTTATTGAACGATTTTCCGATAAATGTTATTGGAATACTAATAACTGCTATTGTCTGGGGGTTCTTTGAAGGTTTCAATTACGTGGTAATCAGCGATAAAATCAACCGGCGATATCCCAGTAAGAATCGATGGCTTAATTGGGGAGCTATTGCTTGCGCTGTGCTGTGCATCCTTATTCATGGTGCAATCGGTGTAACTGCTGAAGGTATTATTGAAATGTTGACGATATTTCTCATTGTCTATGGCATGGTGATGGTAAAAGAATACACCGGGAATGCCTGGGGCTGTGTGTTTATCTTTACATTTTTTTGGAATGCCTTTTAGAGATAATGTTTGTGAAAAGTATAACATTATGGAGAGTGAATAAGATGAAGTGAAAAGGGCATATGAGATGTTGAAGAAGGATGGAACGGTGCTGCTACCATTGGGTTCCCTTCCATGGAGCTCTTGTTGCGCTGATGTAGTCGACAAATACGGTGTATACTGGTATATCGCAGTATAGGAGTTCGTAATGAAGACATAGGTATTGAAGCAGATCGAAGGTCAGAACCCAAGGAGGATATGCGATGTTAAACGAACTTCAATCTGTACATAACGCATTCATAACAGCCATGAAAGCTGAACAAGGTGTGCTGGGAGCATGGTATTTTGGCTCTGCCGCTCATGGGACAACGGACGATCATTCCGATATCGACATTGTTTTTCTCGTGGAAGAAGCCGCTTATACGGCGGTGGATGAAAAACTCACGGTTATGCTTGGCGGCGTGTGTGATGAAGTCATCCTTTGTTGGCCGGAGGATTTCAACAGTCAGGCCATCAAGAACTATGGCTATATTTTGCGGCAGAAGGAGCATCTGTTTCAGTATGATGTGTTCCTCTTAAACAAGGCACGCATCAATGAGGAGATATGCCGGATTCACTACACCGAGTTGCAAGCAAAGGATATCGTCTTTGATCGGGATGGCAGTGTGCAAGCGTTGGCGGATTTGGGAGTCAAAGGGCATTTGTGGAAAGATGACATTCGGAGGCTGATTACGACTTATTGGTTTCATGTGCAGATGTCCGCCAAGTATTTTGCGCGCCAAGACTTTTTTAAGTTAAACGGGGTCCTGCGCATTTTGATGGATACGCATAGCTCTTTGCTGTTGACGGCATATGATCAAATCACCTGGGGCGGCTCGGCCAGCAAGCTGCATTATATAGATGAAACTAAACAAAAGCATTTGATGAAATATGGCTGTACAGAAGATTTGGTGATGGTCAGAGATAACCTCCTGCAAGCCATGGAATGGTTTGAGGACGATGTCAGAGAATTCGCAGTGCTGGATGAAAGCATACTCAGCCCAAGAGCCATTGAACTTATCAAGCAGGACTGGACCATAAAAACCGGATCGATTGTTAATTTGTAATGGAGGGGGAAATATGCTGGCGGCATGTTTGGATATAGAGCCTGCGGAGTTCTTCACTCCTTTCATCCTGCTTCATCCTGAGCAGGACCGCTGGACGGATGTATCGCTCAGCAGAGTGTTCTATGACAAGCTTGGCAGTGAAAAGGAGCTCCATATGCTAAAAGGCGCCGGGCATTTTCCGATTGAAGAAGAAGGGTTGCAGTTACTTGTGCGAAATAGCATTTCATTTATTGAGAGGCACCGCAGGGAAGCGGAACGGGGAAACCCGTGGGAAAAAATAAAGTTAACGGACTATGAAAACCATATGAAATCAGACTCTGTCAGACAGCTGCAAGTCCTGAACGCGATGATGAAGGAGCAATTTGCTCAGTATCCTGTCAAAAGCATCATGATTTTGGGGATTGCGGGCGGAAACGGCCTGGAGCATATCGATCCAAGGGTAATCAATCATGTAATTGGCGTAGACATTAACAGCGATTATCTGGATGCCTGCGTAAGCCGCTATCCTCAGCTGAGTGACCTGTTGGAAATGCTTTGCTTGGATTTAAGGGAGGATTATTCGCTGCTTCCTCATGCCAATCTGGTTGTAGCCAACTTGTTTATCGAATATATCGGCTGCGCCTGTTTCCAACAAGTCATCAACCAGGTTAAACCGCATTATGTATCATGTGTTATTCAAACGGATACAGAGGACGCATTTGTGTCAGCTTCTCCGTATAGTCGTGTCTTTAACGATTTGGACAGGGTGCATCACCAGATAAGCGCAAAATCTTTGATCCAGGCTATGGAAGAGATTCACTATCACAACGTATCCCAAGCGGAAGTACTTTTGCCAAATGGTAAAAAGTTGGTGCGATTGGACTTTAGGCGTTTGTAAGGAAGAGGAGGTAAAAAAACTGCTTAAAATCGGAGATTTTTCTGCCCTATCTAAAATAAGCATTTACAGGCTTCGGCACTATGATGAGATCGGGTTACTCATTCCGGCGCATATTGACGAAGGCACAGGCTATCGTTATTACAACAAAGAGCAGCTTCCTGTCGCCAACCGTATTCAGGCGTTAATAGATATGGGCCTTGGTTTGTCTCTGATCAAGAAAATATTCGCAGAATATAACAATGAAGAGAGCCTGAGGCGCTATTTAACGATCCAGGCCGCTCAAAAGCAAGAAGAAATAGAGGCGATGCAACAACAATTACGCTTGCTTCAAACAACCATTAAGGGGCTTGATCAAGGCTCCTCTCTTTCGAGGTTTAACATTGCGATTAAAAAGCTTCCCGAAAGAAGCGTAATCAGCTACCGTAGTACAATTGCCGCCTACAATCAGGAGGGACTGCTGTGGGAGAAGCTATCAGAGGCGATTGAGGAACAAAACATTCAGCTTGCCAATCCAGGTTATAACATAGCCATTTTTCATAGTGAAGGGTATGTTGAACAGGAAATAGATGTGGAAGTTCAGCGGGCTGTCATTGGAACCTATAGAAGCACAGACACCGTAAGATGTAAAAGCGAACCTGCGACGATCGCTGCTGCATTGACCTACAAGGGCGGTTATTATCAGCTTGAAGAAGCAATTGAAGCCATCGCAAACTGGATTTCCGAAAATGCTTACGAGATGAATGGCCCGATCTTCAACATTTATCATGTTTCCCCTGAAACGGAATCAGACTCGGACAATATGATTACCGAAGTATGCTTTCCCATTAGAAGTATATAACCTCATTTATTCCTGCTTGACTCTGGCACAGTGCGATACTTTACGCTTAACACAAAGAGCCAGGGAGGGATAAATATTGGAAGCCATATCAGTTAATCAATTATCAAAAGTTCATGCAAATGGTAAAAAGGCGCTGGATCAGTTGAGCATTTCCGTTTTAACAGGGGAAATATTCTCTTTGTTGGGTCCAAACGGAGCGGGGAAGTCAACATTCATTCATATTTTGACTACGTTTTTAAAGCCTACCAGCGGTCAAGTATCTGTCTTAGGTCATGATGTACAGACGGAACCCAATGCCGTTCGGGCCCTTATTGCCTGTGTCGCTCAAAACGTATCCATCGACGATCACTTGTCCCTAAGGGAGAACATGCTGTTTCAGAGCCGGCTGCATGGACTGGATCGAAGGACGGCTAACAGGCGTATGGAGGCTCTGATTGCTGCATTTGGCTTAAAGGAATATGAAAAGCATAAGCTGACCGCCTTTTCCGGCGGCATCAAACGGCGTCTGGATATCGCCATGAGTATGATTTCCTATCCCAAAATTTTATTTCTGGATGAACCAACGGTAGGCATGGATATTGAATCGCGGAAAGCGCTCTGGGAGACGGTTAAGCAAATCAAAACGGAATTCGGCACAACCGTTTTTTTGACAACCCATTACCTGGAAGAAGCAGACATGCTTACTGACAAAGTATGCATTATAAAAGACGGACATGAGCTGGTACAGGATACGCCTCAGCATTTGCGGCAGCATACTCATAAAAATATCATCCGGATTGAACTGGATGCTTCTGCAGAACCTCAGGCATGGGCAGCGAGTCTTTCCGCTCTGCCGTTTATCGAAGGAGTGCGACAAGAGAAAAACATCCTGTACGCAAATACGCATAATGCAAAAGAGGATTTTCCCGTTCTGAACCGGTTTTTAATGGACCAGGAGACTCCCTATTCCGCGATTGGAGTGGTCACGCCCAGTCTCGACGATATTTTTCTGTCTCTTACGCAGGCAGAGAAAGAGGGGGAGCTGAATGCAAGTGTATAATCTCGTTTGGCGAAGCGTTAAATGGCGCTTTCAGAATCCGGTAACCATTATCATGACTTTGGTCCAACCGCTGATATGGCTTCTATTGTTCAGCACCATGTTTAGCCACAATCGCGCGGAAGAACATTACACCTCTTTTATCCTGCCCGGCATTCTGGTTATGGGGGTGTTGTCAGGCTCCGGCGTGAGCGGCATTGCCAACTATTCTTTAAAAACCGGAGGCAGCTTTTACCGGATGATGATATCCCCTGTGAAGAGAAGCTCCATTATACTGGCTCACATTTTAGATGCGGCAGTCCTGTCCTTTATCCAAATCATCATTATGGCAAGTATAGCTTTTGCAATGTCTGTACGGATTGCGTCAGGTATAAGCGGAATGCTCCTTATGGCCGCCTTATTGTTTTTAACCATAGCGTTTGTGTCGGCTGTTTCTTACACGATCAGTTTTATCCTGCCAGATGAAAATTCCTTTATTGCGCTTATCAATACGGTTACATTGCCTTTATTTTTTGTCAGTTCCGCTTTGATACCTTACGAACAGCTTGAGGGCGGCTTCCGGATCGCAGCCATGCTCAACCCGTTCACCCATGTCATCAATAGCCTTAGAATGCTGATGCAGACCACAACGACGGATTGGTTTCAACTGCTTGCTACCGGAGGGCTTATCTTCATTCTGGGCATAGCCGCTTTTGGTATAGCTGTCCTTACTCAGCGGAAATGAATGTGAAAGGAGCAACTAATATGAACCATGTGGAAAAAGTAAGGTTTTTTTATGAGTCGATTCTATCTGAGCATTTAATGGATGAAGTTCCTCATTATGTATCAGACCAGTGTGCGATTAGAACAGGGGACAAAATCATTCCGGTTGGGATAGAGGGCATGAAGCAACACATGATTGAAGTAAGGCAGACCTATCCTGATTTAAAAATGCTCATTACGGCTCAATATTGTGACGGTGATTACGTCATTTCTGAATTTATAATGGAAGGAACACATCAAGGCGAGTGGCTCGGCATGAAACCTTCTGGCAAGAAGTTGTGTATTACCGGAGTCAATATTGACAAGGTACTAAACGGAAAAATTGTGGAGCATGGAGGGGCGGCCAATACATTTGAAGCTTTGTTTGCGGCCAAAATTATTTGCCCCGCTCCGTAACAAGGAGCTGCGGTTCCACTATCGGGCGAAACAAGCAATCGGGGGGAATTATTATTATGAGTAAGCTTCAAAATATGCGAGGCATTGAAATCAGGAAATTCCGTGCGGTTTCCTCAGGCTTGAAAACATTTGACGAGTTGTTTGGCAAAGACGGCTTTAGCGAATGGTTAGAGTCTCACCGCCATCTGGTACAAGAGCATATCTATGAACCTGCAGACTTTTTATGGCATGAGGGCGATAAAGAAACATGGGGATATGGGCTAAATATTTTGATATCAGCAATAAAGGATGATGTTACTCAAGCGGACGTAGTTCCTTACGAAATCATTGAATTTCCGGGTGGGATGTTCCTAGTTGCCACAGGGGATGAAAACAACAAGGATGACCTGAACGACACCGTGAATGAGATGATGAACTGGATAAAAAACAGCGACGTTTTTGAATATGGCGACTTTCCTAAAAGTGGAATGTGCAATATGCCAAACCCTGGCGGTGCTTTTGATCAGGCGCTTGGTGTTGCCCAACAGCAAATCTACTTACCATTAAAACTGCGTTCAAACCTAAGAAAGAGTGATAAATGATGAGTTCAATAGTGGAATTAGAAAAACTGCTTAATGAAATACCAAAGGTCATAAACCGCATTGAAGATCGTGAGTTTATGAATAAGGTTTCGGCAAACAAGTGGTCAAAGCAAGAAATATTAGGACATTTATGTGACTCGGCGGTAAATAACCATTCCGGATTTGTCCGAATCATTTTGACTGATGAACCAGTGAGTATTGATGGATATAAGCAGAATGAATGGATCAGAATTCATGATTATCAAAACAATTATAGTAAGTCAGATTTGCTTGCATTATGGATTCAACTCAACAAACAAATACTGAATGTCCTGAGAAATGCTAGTGAACTGGATTTCAATAAGCAATGTATCTTAAGCGATAAGCGCAGGGTTACCCTACGCTGGTTATTTGATGATTACTTAAGTCACATGCTGCATCATATAAAACAAATTGAAAGCTGACGATCTAGAAAATAATAAAACTTCAAGATGGAGGTGATGTAATGCTTGAAAAAATACCAACCCAAGAGGAAATGATAGGTTTGCTTGGGCAACCGTTACTCGATGTATGGGTACAGCTAACCAACCTAATAGAATCAAAATACGATATGGAACGTCTCTGGAACAGCGGCGGGAAGAGATGGACCTACGAGTATAAGTATCGCAGGGGCGGCAAATCTTTGTGTGCCTTGTACGCAAAAGAGAATGTGTTCGGCTTTATGATTATTTTCGGTAAGGATGAGAGGGCCAAATTTGAGGCTGATAGAAATAATTATTCACCAGAAGTGCAACGAGTTTACGACGAGTCTACCACCTACCATGATGGCAAATGGATGATGTTTGAGCTGACCAGCACTTCTTTATTTCCTGATATGGAAAAGCTGCTACAAATCAAACGGAAGCCCAACAAAAAGTACAAGTGATTTGAATCTGTAGCAGGTTAGGTACGGGACCATCCTTAAAAGGGGAGAGAGCATGGAGAAGGAAATATTTCTTTCTGTGGACGGATTAAGCAAATCCTACGGAAGCACACGGGTCGTGGATCAGGTAAGCTTTTCGGTATTTAGAGGAGAGGTCTTCGGATTGCTTGGCCCAAATGGCGCCGGCAAAACGACGACGATCAGTATGCTGTGCGGACTGTTGAAAGCGGATGCCGGAAACGTGGCTTATGGTGGAATCTCGATATCGGCACACTATCGTCAGGTTAAAGGGATGATCGGATTATGTCCCCAGGACATTGTGATCTGGGAGAAACTGACCTGTTCTGAACAGTTGAAATTTGCCGGGATGTCCTATGGATTAGCTCCAAAAGAGGCCGGCAAAAGGGCAGGGTGCCTGCTGGAAGCCCTTGGACTTACAGATAAAAAGAATAAGCTTGCCGGGACTCTTTCCGGAGGCATGCAAAGAAGGCTGAATATCGCGCTTGCGCTTGTCCATGATCCGGATCTGATCATTCTGGATGAACCTCAGGCCGGGCTCGATCCGCAGAGCCGTGTTCTTGTGCGAGACTTTATCAGACAACTGGCGGCCCAACAGAAAAGCGTACTTCTTACGACGCATGACATGGATGAAGCCGATAGACTGTCCAATCGAGTAGCTATCATTGACCATGGGAAAATACTCCAGATCGACACGCCTGAAAGACTTAAAGAAAAATCAGGCAAGGGAGATATTTTACAGGTCAGACTCAGCGGAATACCCGCGGGGCAAACCGATAAACTGCTGGAAGCCTTTCCGCCCGTATTCACAGAAAAAAAGCTGGTAGACGGTCTTTTATTGCTTGGCGCAAGCCATGTGGTTGAGCACATTCCAATCGTTAACCAGACATTAAAAGCATTTCGTATCCAGATGGAGGATATGACGATCCGTAAGCGGACGCTTGAAGACGCATTTATTTCTATGACAGGAAGGGGGCTTCGGGAATGAAACTGATTGCGGCTGCAATAAAGTCATGGAAAGAAAATATTCGGGACTGGAAAGTACTTGTGATGGTGCTGTTTTTTTCTCCGTTTTTTCTGCTGATCATGTACTTGTTTTATGGGGGAGAGCCGACTACATACCATATCGGAGTTCTTAATCTCGATGGCGGCAAACCGGCGACTGAGCTGGTTGAAATGATCCAAGAGAAGAAGGGACAGAATGGCGAGAATATATTCAATTTCAGCCCTATCACTGAGCTTCCTGAATTGGAGGCGCAAGTAAAAGAGAAAACAATCGATATTGGAATGGTTATTCCTAGCGATTATTCCAAAATCCATGCCGATGCCATCTCAAAGAAAGCGATTGTCCCGTCGGAAGTCCATTTTTACGGGAGCATGAATAATCTGCGATATCCCGTTGCGGCAGTCATGGCCGCTGATGAGGTGAATAAACAAGGGATCGCGGCCGTCCAAATTACACTTCCTGCTTTGATAACCGAAACCTTTTTGGAGAAACAACTTCCCTTAAATGAGTTTGACGGTTATGTTCCGGGGTTGCTGGCTTTGGCCATCTTAATGATCTTGTTTACCGCATCCGCGTCCATTGTGAAGGAGAACGATAAAAAAACACTGATCCGGCTAAAGCTAAGCCGTCTTGGAGCCGTTCATTTCCTTACGGCTATTGGTATGGTGCAAGCCGTTATCGCTGTAGGAGCGCTTGTTCTTTCTTATTGGACTGCATTGGGGTTGGGCTACAGTCCGGCAGGGAATTTCGGGCCTGTTCTTCTGATTGGCATCATTTCCAGCCTTTCGATGGTGTCCGTGAGTCTGGTAGTGGCAAGCTTCCTGAATACGGTTTTTGATGTGTTAACCGTGGGCTGTTTTCCATTTTTTATCCTCATGTTCTTTTCAGGCGCGATGTTCCCACTGCCGAAGTTGAATATGCTCTCGATCCTTGGGCATCCGTTGGGGCTGACGGACATTTTGCCGCTTACGCATACGGTGAATGCCTTTAATAAAATATTGAATTACGGAGCCGGCTTCTACGAGATCCGATTTGAGGTTTTCATGATGGTTGTGCTCACACTGATCTATTTTTTTGCAGGATTAGTTCTATATCAGAAGCGCAAGCTGTCCAAAGCGTAAATTTCGGTTGAATTCAATAGATCCAAAAACAAAAATCGTGACTTTTACGGCCATGGCATTCACGGCTATCTTGTTGGGTTGTGCGGTCTACGTTGGTGCTTACACCATACCTTTAATTACTATCCCTATGTCCAGATCATTGAGTAGAGTTCGGCATTTCCGGTAAGTTACGAAATTCTTCCAGAACCTTGGACTTATCGCCATAAATTTTTTCCAGGTGATCCTCTCCCCAATAGCATAGATGGTCAAGTGCGGGCTTTAATCCCCAGCCGTAGGATGTCAAATCATACTCTACTTTTGGAGGCACCTCATTATAAACCATCCGTGTGATGATCTTATCCTTTTCCAGGCCTCTGAGCTGAGTGGTCAGCATTTTTTGAGTAATGCCCGGAATTAGCCGGCGAAGCTCGGACGTTCGTTTTCTCCCCGTCATCAGATGGTAGATAATCAAGGGCTTCCATTTGCCCCCCATTACCTCTAAAGCCGCCTCCACGCCAACTTGATATTTCTTCCGAATGCTATTCTTCATCTGTTCAGTCATTTACAATCCTCCTTCACTTCACACTGCTGTTCGAGTCAGTTTCCAGGGAACAGGCTTGGGTACTTCCATGTTCCTAAGGTACCTGTGTCATCCTATAGAACCTAAAAGTGCGTACTTCCGGATCATTTTCCTACTGATTATAATAGCATCAGCCATTGATCATGGCTAGAAATCAGCTGCTGGAGAAAGGTAGTGAAGATGCAAGATGAAAGTATTAACCGTTGTTTCTCACCCGAGAAAAGATTCCCTTACCTTTAAGGTGGCCGATCGTTTCGTACAAGGCCTCGCCGAGGCTGGCCACAATTATGAGATATTGGATTTGCACGGGATTGGGTTTGATCCTGTCTTGGAAGGAGCGGATGAACCCAATTGGTCCGCTTCGGAGCAGACCTTTTCTCCTGAAGTAGAGCTGGAAATAAAACGGATGAAGGAGCATGATGCTCTGGCATTTATTTTTCCAGTTTGGTGGTGGCATCTGCCGGCTATGTTAAAGGGCTATATTGACCGTGTATGGAATAATGGGTTTGCGTATGGTTTAAACCACCTTCATCATCAGCATGTCTTGTGGATGGGTCTGGCGGGCGTTTCGAAAGAACAGATGAAAAAGCGCAGCTACGACGAAATGATTACTCATCTGCTGAATGTGGGCATTGCGGATTATTGCGGTGTATCCAACTCTAAGGTTGAATTCTTATATGAGACTCTGGATTCAAATCCTAGTCATTACGAGTTGCTGCTGAACCAAGCTTACCGCTTAGGTTTGAATTATAACAAGCAGGTTTGAGGATTTCGAACAAATGAGGAAATCTATTGCAAGCTAATAACCATTAGCTTACAATAAGGCTAATGAACATTAGCCAAGGAATGGATTGGTTTTGATGACAACAAAGCAACGAATCATTTACTCGGCGCTAACACTTTTAGCAGAAAAGGGATATGACGCCGTGAGTGTCAGTGAAATTGCCAAAGCTGTCGGGATTAAAGCTCCGTCCTTATACAAGCATTTTTCAAGTAAACAGGACATCTTTCATGCGATACTTACTGAGATGGCAGAGAGGTACGAACAGCGGGCAGCCCAAATGCAAATGAATGGCTTAGACGCACATGCGGATTTGGAAAGGCTGGCTCTCTTGTCGGAAAATCAGCTCGTAGAAATGGGAAAAGAGCTGTTTCTATTTTTTCTAAGAGATGAGTATGTATGTAAGTTTCGAAAAATGCTGACGGTGGAGCAATATCGAAATCGAGAGCTTGCTGCGCTCTATTCCAAGCAGTATGTAGAGGATCCCTTGACCTATCAAGGCATGCTATTTGACCTGCTGGCCCAGGCTGGTGTATTCAAGGACGAGTCTCCGCAAATAATGGCGGTTCACTTCTATGCCCCGATTTATATGCTGCTGACTTTATGTGACCGGCAGCCCGAGCGCGAGCAGGAGATGCTTCAACTGGTGGAACAGCATATAAAGCAATTCAGCAGACTTTATAAAAATGGAGGAAACTCAAAGTGAAGCGGACGCTAGTTCAATGGTGCGGATTGTTGGGAATCATCAGCTTGTTCTCCTATGCGGCAGCGGTGCTTTTTTCTCCATTAGCCTATCCCGGATATCAATGGATGTCGCAGGCGGTGAGTGATCTCAGCGCAAGCAATGCTCCTTCCAAAGTGCTGTGGGGGCGGCTTGCTTCTCTGTACGACATCTGCGGTATCACCTCTGTAATGATGGTATGCGTATTTATACAAGGAAAGCTGAATAGAACGATTCGGCTCGGAATTTATTTGTTTGCGGTGATGAATTGGGTGTCGGCTATTGGATATGCAGCTTTTCCGCTCTCTGTCCAGGGGAATGCCGGTACTGCGTTTCAAGATATCATGCATGTATATGTCGTGACAGTGCTTGTTGTCCTGCTCTCCGTTCTTTCGCTCATTCTGATTATGGCCGGAGGATATCGGGACAGACGTTATCGCTATTTAGCTGGCTGGGCAACGGCGGCTTTACTATTCATGCTCGCGGGAGCCGTTGGAACAGGGATCGTACCTGTAGCCTATTTTGGCATTCCCGAGCGCTTCAGTGTGTTTGCCGCAACTGGATTCAATGCGGTATTAGGTGTTCGCTTGTATAGAGGTTTTAACTAAGACAGCCATAGAGAGAACAGCCTTTCATTTACATAAAAATTGAAGAAGGTAATGACATGAATAGGAATACAGCCAAAAGTATAAGAAATAATTTAACAGCTGATTGCTCTAAATGCTTTGGACTTTGTTGTACAGCGCTTAATATAGTACAATCAAGTGATTTTCCCATGAGTAAACCCGCAAATACGCCCTGCGTCAATTTGAAATCGGATTATAGATGTAATATTCACACTCAATTAAGAGACAAGGGATATAAAGGCTGTACAGTATTTGATTGTCTAGGTGCCGGACAAGTTGTATCTCAAGTTACTTTCAACAACGTAAGTTGGAGAGAGAATCCGGAAGCTAGAGATCAAATGTTTAGAGTATTTCCTATAATGGATCAAATTCACGAAATGATTGCATATGCAGCAGAGGCTTTGTCGTACGATCTTCCGAGTGCGTTAACTGATACGCTAAGCAAGAAATTAGCCGAGCTGCAGAAGGTGACTGCCTGGAGTGCCAGCAAATTATTAGCTTTTGATCTAGCAACCTATCGGTTCTCACTGAATGGATTGCTTACAGAGGCTAGTGATTCAATTCGAGAAACTGCGATTGCAGAATTACCTGGTGCTAAAAAACTTAAAGACTTGGATCGTTCAAGAGTTAATTGGATGGGAAAAAAGTTGAATGGCAAAGATTTAAGGGCAGTTGATTTTAGAGGAGCATTACTAATTGCTGCCGATATGCGAAATTCAGATTTAAGAGCGGCAAGCTTTATTGGCGCCGATTTGCGTGACGCTGATTTTAGCGGCGCCAATCTTTCTACTAGTATGTTTTTAACCCAGATGCAAATGAATTCGGCTAAAGGTGATGCAAAGACGGTACTACCTTTTTATATACAGCGGCCTTCTCATTGGATACGTGTTGGATCAGGAAGGAGTAGTTAAAAAGGCACCATGTGTAGCAAGTTGACAAGTATAGAGGATTTAATACGAAACAAATCATGTTTTCCAGAGAGAGACCTGGATTTAGCCAGGTCTCTCTCTTTGTAATTGTAACATTTTTAATCCCTGAATACCCACTTGACTAGGTGGAATAATAGGAATATAGTATAAAAAAGCTTAAACATAGGGATTAAAATAAATTGTATACAATTATGCAATTTGCCTCGAGATGAATCGTGGAGGAGATGGTTAGCTAGTGATGAGATCAAGAAGGTTGTCAAAGGACAATGTTTACTATGAATTAAAACAAAAAATCATAGATAGCGAGCTGAAGCCAAACCAAGCTGTAAACGAAGAGAACTTAGCAGCATTGCTTGGGGTCAGTCGTACACCGCTAAGGGAGGCCATACAGAGGTTGGAGAATGAGGATTTTCTCGTTCGGCAGCCCAATGGAAGGCTGAAGGTAGCTTCCATAACAGTTAAAGAGGTTGAAGAAGTCTTTCTTGTTCGCAGCATGCTTGAAGGCTATATCGCGAAGAATGCGGCTAAGAATGCAACAGATAAAGATATTCAAAAATTAACGGTAATCCTTGAGAACATAAAACAATCCTTCCAGCTAGGCGATAATCAGAACTTTGTATCCTATGGCTTTGAATTTCATGATTATTTATCGGAAATGAGTGAACTCACCGTTTTCGAGAAGGTTTTGAATCAATTAAGAGACCACGCGCTTCGCTACTGTCGCTTTGTTTCCTTGCACGGAGATTGGACAAGACAGGCAGATGAAGAACATGGCTTAATCTTACAAATGATAGCTGACAGAAATGAAGACGGCGCTGAGAAAGCGATGCGAGATCATATTATTAGCAGTCTATCTATTGCACTGGAGCGAATAAGAGGGATGGAAGGAGACAAGGAGGCATGAGTGCAGTGGGGGAAAACAATTTGACTGTGCAGCCATCGGATTTGGGCAACTACTTAATTAGCGTTCGAAGAAATCTTCACAGAGAGCCTGAATTGGCATATGAAGAGTTCAAAACAACCGAGAAGCTGCGGGGCTGGCTGACAGCAGCTGATATCCAGATCATGGACCTCCCGTTGGCAACGGGATTAATTGCAGAGATTGGACAAGGCGATGGGCCCATTGTGGCTATTCGATGTGATATCGATGCACTTCCAATAGAGGAGCAAACAAAGTTGCCCTTTGCATCAGAGATTCCGGGGAAAATGCACGCCTGTGGACATGATTTTCATACCGCTACGATTTTAGGCGCTGCTTTGCTGCTAAAAGAGCGCGAAAGTGAGCTTCCCGGCAGAGTGAGAATCTTATTCCAGCCCGCAGAGGAAACCGGCCATGGGGCAGAAAGTGTCCTGGCATCTGGAGGTCTGAAGGATGTTGCTGCCATATTTGGACTTCATAATTCCCCTGATCTACCAACTGGAACCTTCGGAATGAGAACCGGAGCTTTAACAGCAAGTGTTGATCGGTTTGAAATTACGGTAAAAGGTGTCGGGGCCCATGCTGCTACACCGGAAAAAGGTGTGGATGCCATTGTGACAGCGGCTCAGATCATTACCATGCTGCAGACGATTGTTAGCCGTCAAAATAATGCGATAGAGCCGGTGGTATTAAGTGTAACGAGAATTAACGGGGGCTTTACATGGAACGTTCTCCCGGAAAAGGTGGAGCTCGAGGGAACGGTTCGAACTTACAATGAAGAGATTCGCCGCCTTATTCCTGTTCAAATGACGCGCATCATCGAAGGAGTCGCTGAAGGAGCCGGAGCTGAGGCACAGCTGCATTGGTATCCTGGGCCTCCAGCAACTATTAATCATGCGGAATGGGCTGATTTCACCAAAGAGGTCGCCTCAGAGGCCGGGTATGATGTGCATGATATTCCGCTGCAAATGGGGGGCGAGGACTTTTCATTTTATCTGCAACAGATCCCAGGCGCATTTGTAAATATCGGAACAGGACCGGCCTATGCACTCCATCATCCTCGTTTCGATGTTGATGAGGCTGCACTATTGCCTGCCGCTAAGTACTTTGCTTCATTGGCAGAGCGAGCCCTTGAGAAGCTGCAAGCGAAAGCTTCATCCTAACTCTAGAAAATGATTGAGGGGAACCAATATGATTGAATTAAAGAATGCTTCCAAAACATTCACTCGGAAAGGGATCACGATCGAAGCTCTGAAGGGAATCAATTTGAAGGTTGAAAAGGGAGATATCTTCGGGGTAATCGGCTATAGCGGTGCCGGGAAAAGCACATTAATTCGTCTAGTCAATTATCTGGAAAGACCTACAGAAGGACAGGTCTTGGTGAATGGGCGTGACTTAGGAACTTACAACGATAAAGAGCTGCGATTGGCCAAAAAGAACATAGGTATGATTTTTCAACATTTCAACCTGCTAGAATCCAAAAAAGTATTTGATAATGTAGCGATTCCCCTCGTCCTATTGAAAAAGAGTAAAAGTGAAATCCGTCAGCGGGTACAGGAGCTGCTAGAGTTTGTAGGATTAAGCGACAAAGCGGGAAGCTATCCGAGCGAGTTGTCAGGGGGACAGAAGCAGCGTGTTGGAATTGCCAGAGCGCTTGCCTCGAATCCATCGATTCTTTTGTGTGACGAAGCAACCTCTGCACTTGATCCACAGACAACACAATCTATCTTGCAGCTTTTAAAAAGAATTAATGCAGAATATAACATTACGGTGATGATTATTACACATGAAATGTCCGTCATTCAAGAGATTTGCAACAAGGTAGCTGTGATGGAAGAGGGACGAATTATAGAACAAGGGAGCGTTCTGGAGGTGTTTGGTCATCCCCAGCATGAGACCACGAAAAATTTTGTGAAGACAGTTGTTCAAAATAGCATGACACCAAGTGTTGAAAAATCATTAAAGGCCGAAAACGGAAGTCTGCTCTACAAGCTCAATTTTGTTGGCAAAAGTGCTTCCGAGCCTATTCTCTATGAGATGATCCGTTCCTTCGATATTAAGGTCAATATCCTATTTGCAAATATGACAGAGATTCAAGAAACAACCTTGGGAACAGCGATCATTCAATTGTCCGGTGATAGAAAGCTGGTAGAGGATGCCCTGGCATTTTTGACAAGGCATGGAGTCAGTGTGGAGGAGGTAGAGTCTTATGTTTTCGACCACAATAACGAATGAGCAATTTCTGAAGGCAATTATAGAGACAATTCAAATGGTAGGAGTCTCCCTTTTCGTGGGTTCCTTATTAGGGATTCCATTGGGAATATTACTCGTCATCACTCGCCCGGGCGGCGTGCTGGAGAACAAAGCGCTCTATGCCATCCTGAATCCGATCATCAACATCGTTCGCTCTCTGCCCTTTATTATTTTGCTGGTTGCCATTATTCCGTTCACAAGATTGATTGTTCACACTTCGATCGGGACAAGTGCAGCGATCGTACCGCTGATCATCTATATCGCACCCTATATTGCACGTTTAGTAGAGACTTCTCTGCTTGAAGTGAACCCGGGAATTCTTGAAGCTGCCGAGGCCATGGGGGCGACGCCCTTGCAGGTCATATGGTACTTTTTGTTGCCGGAAGCAGTAAGCTCATTGATTCTGTCACTAACCACGGCAACGATCGGCTTGATTGGAGCGACCGCAATGGCCGGAACCGTGGGTGGCGGTGGAGTCGGAGACTTGGCTATCGTGTATGGATATCAACGCTTTGACACCGTAGTCGTTGTAACCACCGTGATCATACTTGTCATTTTAGTACAGGGAATACAGTCTTTAGGCAACACGCTGGCGAGAAAAATTCGCCGTTATTAGATAACTAGATAAGTTGAACTAAATGAGCTACGCAGAAAGGGCATAAGTGTGAAGTGTTACAAGCTTTCTGCAAGAAAGCTACTTCGGAAGCATTCAGCGGAAGCGTTCGCCTTTGTGAGTGGATTTCCACCTTATGATGGCTTAGTTCAATCAGAGAAATCCGCGAACAACAGCGATCGTAAGAATACTTCACACGTTGACCTCAACGTGCGTACGTTATTAGTTCAACTTAATAGATAACACAGGGAGGAACTTCAATTGAGTGCATGGAGCAAGCAGGATCGATTCAATGCCCTATTATCCGGAGAGCGGGCAGACCGTCCCATTGTCAGCGGGTGGCGCCATTTTATTGACAAGGAACAGAATGCGGATGATTTGGCGGAAATAACGATTTCGTTTACGAAAAAACATGATTGGGATTGGGTCAAGATTAATCCGAGAGCGACTTACTTGGCAGAAGCTTGGGACAATCAATATGACTTTACCGATTATCAAACCGTATTCCCTAGGCAGAAATCAACGGTTATCCCAACGGCGGAGCGTCTTTGGGAGCTTGAAGTGAAGAAGGCAACCCAGACGCCATCACTACAGGAGCATTTGGAGGCAGTTCGAAAGATACGTCAAGGGTTACCCGATACCCCGCTGATTCAAACGGTATTTTCACCCTTAACGGTGCTGCTGTTCATTGTAGGGCGATCGGCTTATGTAACCAAAACCGTATTCGGTATTGAGCAGCCCGTTACTTTGGATTCGCTGTTCAAGGAACATAGAGCGGCGGCTCACCATGCGCTACATGTCATTTCATTAACCTTAGCTGATTATGTGCAAGAGCTGCGTCAAGCAGGCTCGGATGGTTTGTTCTACGCGGTAACCGGTACGGCGCATCCGGGTTTGTTTGATGAAGCTAGGTTTGATGAATTCTCCAGACCGTATGATTCTATTGTCCTGGAAGCTGCAGCCTATGGTAAGAATATTCTTCATACCTGCGGTGCTCATGCGAAGCCGGAAAAATTTAATGATTATCGAATTGACGGAATCAGCTGGGATACTGTAGCCGAAGGAAATCCTGGTTTGGATGCAGATCTCAAAGCTACGAAAGTAGGGGGCGTTGATCACGGATTGTTCGCAGCAAATGATATTATACAGATTCGCAAGCAAGCGAAGGATGCTTTAGCCTTTATGAAGGACCAACCGTTTATTCTCTCGCCAAATTGCGCGATTCCGTTGAACGTGACGGATGAGGCGTTGGAGCAATTTAAAAATATAATATTTGAATAGGAGATGGGTGTATGAAAAAATTAATGTTGGTAGTGTTGATAGGGGTTCTTGCAGTGCTGACGGCTTGCGGCAGTAAACAAGCGGACGATGGCGGGGATAAGAAGAAGATCACGGTTGGGTTTGGAGTCGGTACCTATGAGGAGCAATTCCGTCAATCGATCTTGCCAATCCTGGAGGAGCAAGGCTATACCGTTGAAATCAAAACCTTCTCGCAAAATATGCAGGTCAATCCCGCGATGAAGGAAGGCTCCATTGACGCGAGCGTGTTCCAGAGCACGGCCTATATGGAAGCAATCAACGAGGAGATTAATGCGGACATGGTAGGGATTGCTTATGTTCCAGGGGCTCCGCAGGGTCTGTACTCTGTAAACCATACTTCACTGGACGATGTCAAAGACGGTACAACCGTAGCTGTTCCTAACGACCCGGTAAACCAAGAGCGCGCCCTTCGTATTCTGGAGGAGCTGGGCTGGATCAAGATTAAAGAAGGAGCAGGTGTCGCTGATTTCAACATCAATAGTATGGAGCCGGACAAGTTTAATATCGATATTAAGATTTTGGACCCGGCACAAATTCTCGTATCACTTCAAGATGTTGATTATGGGGTTGTAAACGGCAATTACATTGCAAATGCGCCGGACAGAAAGATTACAGATGCGCTTAAAATTGAAAATACACCTATGCAGCATAGAATCATCGTATCCATTAACAAAAAGGATGAAGGCACTCAATGGGCAAAGGATTTGAAGGCCGCATATGAATCCAAGGAGTTTGAGGAATACATCCTCGGCCTAGAGAAATATGATGGTTTTATCCTGCCGGAAGCGTGGGAGAACAACTAACTAAGGAAGTGGCTGACATGACAAAGAGAAGGATTCATTTTATTGGCGGAGGACAGATGGCGGAAGCGATTATTCGCGCATGTATTGCCAAGGGTACGCTGCCCGCAGAGCAAATCAGTGTATCCGATATTAATGAGGCGCGCCTTCAGTTGTTAAATACAAAGTACGGCGTTAATACGGAAGGCAGACAAGAGCAGGTCCTCTCCACGGCAGCATTAATCGTAGTGGCTGTTCGGCCTCAAGATGATCTGGCAGCACTTGGACACCTTGTTCAGCAATTTGCCTCGCCGTCTGCCGCTATCGTGTCGATCGTAGCGGGGGTAACGATTGAAAAGCTGGGCAGCTACTTTGGAGTTGAACGTCCGATCATCCGGGTCATCCCGAACACGTTGACCGATACGGGATATGGATATAGCGGTGTAGCCTTGAATGCATTCGCTGCCAAGGATCAGGTTGAAGATTTCCTGCTTGGGTTCGGCAAAGTGCAATATCTCGAGGAGTCTCTGATAGACATCTTCACCGGGTTTGGAGTGGCCGGACCTAACTATATCTATTACTTCATTGAGTCTCTTGCAGACGCTGGCGTACTTGCAGGACTGCCGCGGGAGCAAGCATGGAAGGTAGCGCTGGAGAACATGCTGGGTGCAGTTGCGATGCTGCAGCAGACAGGCATGCATCCGAGACAATTGCTTGATATTAATAACTCGCCTGGCGGGGTGGGGATTCACGGCTTGTATGAGCTGAACAATAGCGACTTCGCTGCCGGGCTGCAAAGAAGCGTTCTGGCGGCTGTGAAGCGGACCACCGAACTGGGAGTGAAAGAATAATGGCAAAGCTCAAATGGGACCACTTGGTGCATTACGTGAATAATCTGGACAAGCCGGTTGAACTCTTCGAAGAGCATGGTTTGGCAGCCTTCAAAGGAGGAGCTCACAAGGCTTGGGGGACCTATAATACCTTAAGTTACTTTGGGTTAACTTATATTGAGTTTCTTGGCATTGAGAATCTGGAGTTAGCCAAGGCGACCGAGCATAATGTCGTTGTAAGGGATGCGGTTAAAGCTCTTCCAGAGCATGAGATACTAAGTAGAGTTGTACTTCGCACTGACGATATTGAAGAGGTAGCTGCTTCTCTCAAGTTGGCAGGCTTATCCCTATCCCCTATCATCGATGGCCGGCGTCTGGATCATGAAGGCAGATTAATAGAATGGCGGATGCTGACCATTGATGGCGACTTCCAAGGGCTGGTCTATCCATTTATTATTCAATGGAGCGGAAACGATGAAGAAAGGCTGGAGCGCCTATCCGCGTCTGGAGTCATACGGCCTCACCCTTCGGGTCATGCTGAAATTGTAAATGCCGTATTCCGCGTCTCCAATCCTGCGGCTGCCGCCGAACATTGGGGAGAGTTATTTCAATTGCCTGTTATAAAATCACATTCTGAATCGGCTACCCTGAAAATTGGAGATAAGTCCTTTGACTTCGTACAAGGAGACGAGAACCAATTCAAACAGGTCATCATTGAAACAGATTCAACGGAATTACAAGGAAAGACCCTTCGGATTGGTGAAGGAGAATATGTCTTCGTTTGATAGTTGATTTATGACAGGTATTCCACCAGTACCGGCTTTTCAAGCAGCTTTTTTGCTTGAGAAGCCGGTATTTTTAGGTTCAAGGTTGTAATCCACGCTCTAGTCTGTTATTATGGATACCGTAGATCCATAATTAATGATTATCAAAAGAAAAGGAAGACAGAATGATGCAGTATTCCAAAAGCACTGATTACGCGCTGCACGCCTTGCTTCATTTGGGCCATTCGGATCGCCAAAGCAATATCGGGATTAAAGAGCTGTCCTCGAAGCTTGGAGTGTCCGAAAGTTATTTGTCCAAAATTATGTCCAAGCTGCGGCAGGACGGGATTGTGCGGGCCGTTCCCGGGGTAAATGGCGGCTATGAGCTGGCGCGGCCTGCCGATCAGATTACTTTTCTGGATGTGATCCAAGTCATCGAGGGAAGACAGCGGCTATTTGAATGCTCCAATTCAGCCTCTCAGCAACATCAGCTATTAGCGAAACCGGGAAACGAGGCGGAAGGCGATTGCGACCGGACGGATGCCCCGCGAAATACTTGCTTGGTGGAACGAGTGATGTACGGCGCTGAGCAGCATCTTCACCAATACCTGCAGGAGCAGACTATTCAGTCTGTCCTGAATATGGCAGCGAAGAATTGCGAAATGAAGCCATGAGCAAGAAGTAACCCCTTCTTGCACCTCAATTATGGATATCACAGGTCTATAATAACAATGAAAGGTGGAACAAAAAATGACGAATAGCAAGAGGTACGATGTTCTGATTATTGGAGGCGGTCCTGCCGGGCTGAACGCAGCCCTAGTGCTGGGAAGAGCAAGGAAGGACGTGGCTGTGATCGATGAAGGATCCCCGCGTAACGCGGTAACACAGCATGCCCATGGCTTTCTTACCCGTGACGGAATCACGCCAGGCGAGTTCCGGCGTATTGCCCAGGAAGAGATAAGCGCCTATCCTTCCGTAACCTTTATTAAGGATAAGGCCGTAGCCGCAACGGGGGAGGATGGAGACTTCCAGATTACGACCGCACAGGGATCCGTATATATGGCCAAAAAGTTATTCTTCGCGGTAGGAATGGCTGACCGCCCGCTGAACCTTCCGGGGTTATCCGAAGTGTATGGAAAAAGCGCTTTTGTCTGCCCTTACTGCGATGGCTGGGAATTGCGGGACGAGCGGCTTGTAGTCATCAATCAAGGACCGGAGCTTATGCATTTTGCACCTGTCCTATGGGGTTGGAGCAAGAATCTTACCATCTGCACGAACGGTCCCGATGGATTAACGGAAGCTCAGCGCGAAGAGCTTCAGCAGCATGGAATCTCCTTATTTGATTCTCCGATTCGTCAGATTGATTCGGTTCAGGGGATTGCTCAGCAGGTTGTGCTGGAGGACGGAACCTCCATTCCATGCCGGGGGATCTTTTTCAAGCCGGATCTGGTGATGGGGTCCCATCTTCCGCAGGATATCGGCTGCAGAATGACGGATGAAGGAATCGTGGCAGTCGATGAGTATGGAAAGACGAGTATCCCAGGCGTATATTGCGCCGGAGACGCAGCCTCACGGATGCATCAGGCCATTGCCGCTGCCTCTAAAGGTGCGGTCACTGCTGCCGCGATAAACAATGAATTGAATACGGAAAACTGGATGAGAGAGGGAAAATAATGAAGAACGAATTTTTTAGTCTCGAGGTTTGGGAGCAGGCCTGGAAAGAGCAGGGGGATGCAGTTCTTAATAAGATGAAGCTGGCCGGCTTTTCGCCAGCCAATGCTTTTGACCATAAGGCAGAGACCTTTAACGAGCAGTCCTTCAACGAAGAAGGGAGAAAGAGAAGCAGACGTATTCTGAACTGGATTGAGGACCAGGGAGTCCGCTTTCATCAGGCCTCCGTGCTGGATATCGGGGCTGCCTCCGGCGTGTTCTCCGTTCCGTTCGCAGAGCAGGGAGCCCATGTGACTGCTGTTGAGTCCTCTTTGCCATTGGTGAAGCTGCTGGAGGAAAATACGAAGCCTTTTACCGATAACCCGGTGAAGATAGTTCCAGAGCCTTTTGAAAACATTGATGTACACGCCAGAGGCTGGAACCAAGCCTTTGATCTGGTCTTTGCCTCCATGTGTCCGGTCATCTACAACTGGGAGAGCGTAGAGAAAATAATTCAGTGTGCGAAGCAGTATTGCTACATCAGTATGCCGGCAGGTGCCGCAGAGAACAGTCTCGCAAATGAAATCTGGCCTTTGATTAGCGACAAGCCGCATGCCTCGAAGCCGGCGGAGGTTGCTTATCTCCTGCATCTCCTGTTCCTCAAGGGCTATTCGTATGAATCGCTAGTTACACGGGAGCTGAAGACGACCGAGGTCTCTGTCGAAGCAGCCATGCAGGAAATGATCAGCTGGTTCCGGGGCCAGGGGCTGGCCGAGGATACCCGGAAAATGAAAGTGGTTGCCGACTATTTGGAGCAGGCCTATCCGACCGGCGAAGTGATCATCCATCAAGGCGGGCGATTTGCTAAAGTGCTTATTCGTTTGCAAGATGAAAAGATGTATTCGAGAAATTAACGCTCAGCTTGCGATAGAGTGCCCAGGCGCTGCATGTATTCCCGCGGCGAGATCCCCTCTACCTTTTTGAACACTTTGCTGAAATAAAATGCACTCTCATATCCAAGACGCTGAGAAATTTCATATATTCGTCCTTCGCCGCGCTGCATCATTTCTTTAGCCGCCGAGATTTTGGTCTCCGTGACATACTCGACAAAATTGACCTTGGCGGTCTTGGCGAACAGATGGCTTAAGTAATTGGGACTGAAGCTGAACATATCCGCCACCTGATTCAAGGATAGCTTGCTGTCCAGATTACGCTTGATATATTCCTGGACATTTCTGACGACTTGTTCCTTATAAGTCTGCCTGCGGCCGGGCAGAATGCTGCAGCAGCCGTCGCGGAACTGGATGAGCCAATCAATGATCCCCTCCATGGAATGCTTCTGGTAAATCGCCCGGTAGCCTTCAGGCTCATGTTCGAAAATGTGCTCGACAATCTGTTCGCCATCCGCGAGCAAGGAGGTAGCCATGTAGAGCAGATTGCTTGCCGCATCTGTTGCCGAGACCAGCAGGTGCGGCTGTCCGGCAAAGCGGTCGATCAGCCGGGTGATCATCTCATGGAGAGCCTGAACATCCATCTCCTCAAAGGCCCGGCGAATGTCCGAGCGCAAGGCGGAGTAATCAAACAGGGAAGCATCCGGCTCGGAAGCTTGCGGTTCATTTGTGAAGAAGACAATGCTCTGCTCCTGGCTATTTACAGGCAGAGCTTTTCTTGCGGACTGGTAGCTTTCATATAGCAAATAGGGATCCTCAACAGCGATGCCAACGCCTGCGATCAGGATGACATTAAAGTAATTGTGCAGCAGCCTCGCCATGTCGTGCAGCCGCTTTTGCAGATCACCCAGCCATAGGTCCGTTTCTCTTCCCGGCAGAGGCAGGGTAATGGCAAAGTTTCTAAGATCCAGGCTCGTGATATGACAAGGCCCGGAGGAGGCTAAGGTCTCTCTGGCCATCTGAACCGTGCTGGTACAAAGGGCAGCGAGCTTGTCTCCGCGGGCAGGCACGGTGTCCGGACCCAGAATGCGGCATGTACAGACGACGTAAGCCGGGGCATCCAGCTCGAGCTCCAGATCATTCTTTTGCAGGAGAACCTGCTCCCTGCTCTCAAACAGATGATTAAACAAGCGGATAAAAAATTTATCCCGAAGATCCTGCAGATTTCTGCGATAATCCAGCTGGGGCTGCCCGGAAGCCGCTTCGGATTCCTCCAACATGGAAATAGCCCGCAGGACGGATTCCTCCAGCATTTTCGGAGTGAGCTCCAGCTTCACAAGGTAATCGACAGCCCTTACTTCGATCGCACCGCGGGCATATTGGAAATCTTCATAGCTCGTTAAAATAATGAATTTCGGAGCACACCCTGATTTTCTTCGCACAGATTCAGCTACTTGCAACCCCGTTTTAATAGGCATTTTAATATCGGTGATAACAATATCAGGCTGCAGACTATCGATCATTTCCTCGGCCTGCGCGCCGTTATGGGCTACGCCGACAATTTCGATCCGGTAATCCTCCCACCTCAGCATAGACTGAAGACCAACGCATACAAGCGCCTCGTCATCGGCAATCAACAATTTGATCATACGGTTCACCTCGCCTGAAGATTTGGGATTAGAGAAGATCTTTGCGAAAAGGGAGACGGAGCATCATCTTCGTATATTGGTTCGGTATGCTCTGAATGGACAAACCGTAGTTCTCTCCGAATGTCAGCCTGAGCCGTTCATGCACACTTCGAAGCCCCATGTTCTCAAGCAGCCCGTTGGCACCCTGTTCGCCGGAAGAGAAGACCTTGGCAATGCTCTCTTCACTCATCCCTATGCCGTTATCCGCGAGACTGACCTGAATATCGTTCGGCGCACAGCGTTCTATAGACAGGATGATATCTCCCTTGCCCTTTGGTTCAATGCCATGGAAGATCGCATTCTCGACCAAAGGCTGAAGCGTAAAGCGCGGAATCAGACAATGCAGCAGCTCCTCCTCCTCGATATGCTTCTCCAAGGTAATATTGCTCCCATAGCGGTATCCTTGAATTAGAAAATAATCATCCAGCAGTGCTATTTCGTCGCGAAGCGGCACCAGCTTCCGCGGGTCCTTGGCAATACTGCGAAGCAGCCTCGACAGGGAGGTCGTCATTTCGGCGATTCCTGTTGCATTCTGAAGCGTAGCCATCCATTTAATCGAATTGAGTGTATTGTATAGAAAATGGGGGTTAATCTGGCTCTGCAGCATCTGGTATTCCAGGTCTTGCTTCTGCTTCTCATCCGCCAGACGCTTCTCCATCAAGGTCACAATATCCTGGGATAAGCGATTAATCCCTCTTCCCACATCCCCCAGCTCACTGTTCCACTCAATATTGCGGTCGATCAGAAAGTTTCCTTGCGCAATCTTGTCGATGCGTTTCTTCAGCTTCTCCACCGGCAGACTGATCGTCCGGGTCAGATAATAAGTGATGATAGCGCTAAGAACAATAACCAGAATAACGACGCCGAGGACCATCAGCAGCCAGATATTCACTTGGGGCACAAACTGCTGCCTGGACAAGGTCTGTGTCAGCGTTACCCCGGTACGAACCGGGTAGGAGACGGCCACTTGGGATTTACCATCAGCAGTGAACAACAGCAGATCAGTGAGTTGCGCACTGCTATCCTCCTGCTCATAGGCGGAAATAAGGAACTCGGAGGGCGCTGGCCCGATTTTTCCTTCAGAAATAGAGTAATATTGATCTCCCAGCTTCAAAAATAACTGTGCTCCCTCCGGCAGCGCATATCCCCGAAGCTTATCCGTAACTACGCTGACATTGGCCAGCAGATAGACCGTTCCGATCCGAACCGAACGATCTCCATAGATGGGAAGCACGAAAGGAATGGTGCTTGTATTGGACAGCGGGTCGGCAATTACCCGCTCCCATTCCTCATAGGAATCCTCCGTCAGCCCTGGAAGCGTACTAATATTGTGTATATTCAAGGGAAGGGAGGTGCCTACAGCATTGTCCACCTGCAGAAATTTGCTGTTATGATCCGTGACGATAATTCTCCGTACATAGCCGTTGGATGGATTCACCCGGAAAGCCTCCTGCATGGCATTAAAGGCTTTAACCGCATCCATAGGGCTTGCCTCCGGAGAAGTGAAATATTGCTTCAGCAAAGAATTCGTAGACGAATTGGTGCTGGAGTTCATCGCCAGAACGGATAAATTCAGCAGGTCCTGCTCTATGATATGTGACACCAGTTGTAAATTGAATTCGGTTGCTTGAATAGTAGTCTTACGCTGGAAATACGAGATCAGCTCGTAGCTGACGTAGGACATCAGTGTGGCGATGAGCAGTGCAAAGCCGGCCATCAGCAGGATAATACGCGTCTTAACGGTAGACCTTCTCTTCGTAGAGCTCACCTCTTCAAATAGAGAGTAAAACGCTTTCAATCATATATTTAACATACCATGTTTCAGCTACCCCGTCACAGAAGGGAGAATAGAAACGAGAAAAATTACAGGTTTATCAACCAATTTTGCAGGTTCATCTTCCGGACATTTTATAAGACAATAGAATTTGGAAGTGTTTCGGATGAAAAATGTATGCCCTTTCATAGGGATATCCGCTACGATAATTGCAGAGTTCGAAATTTCGAATTCGATTCAGAACAAACACACTGAAGGAAGAGGGGTTAAAAGCATGGGAATGAAAAAGATATTTGGACTTACCCTGACCGTGATCCTTTCAATCGGCTTGCTTGCAGGCTGCGGCGGCAATAACAACAAGACGGTAAATTCGGCTGACCCGGCACCGAACAATTCTGCAAACGCTGTCAACAAGGCGGAGGAGGACAATAACGCAAGTCAGGAGCCTGTGACATTGAAGTGGGCGTTATGGGATTGGGAAGCGACAGCTTACTACCAGCCGCTGATTGACGCTTATAAGGAAATAAACCCGCAAGTCACCATCGAGTACGTGGATCTAGGGTCTACCGACTATATGACCATGTTGAGCACGCAGCTCTCCGGAGGCGCGGATCTGGATATCCTGACCATCAAGGATATTCCCGGGTATGCCAACCTGGTGAAGCAGAATCATCTGGAGCCGCTCAAGGGCTACATGGGTGAACAGAGCATTGATCCTGCCCAATACGGCGGGACCGTGGAGCAAATCGAAGTGGACGGTGAAGTATATGCCCTCCCGTTCCGCAGCGATTTCTGGGTAGTGTACTACAATAAGGATTTATTCGATAAAGCAGGTGTTCCTTACCCTGACAACGATATGACCTTGACCGAATACGACGAGTTGGCCAGAAAGCTAACCTCGGGAAGCGGTGCGGAGAAGGTATACGGAGGACATTATCATACGTGGCGAAGCGCGGTGCAACTGTTTGGCATCCTGGATGGTCAGAATACGATTATTGATGGTCAATACGACTTCCTGAAGCCGACCTATGAACTCATTTTGAAAGAGCAGGAAGACGGCATTGTGATGGACTATGCCACATTGAAAACCTCCAGCACCCATTATTCCGGTGTATTCTACAACAACTCGGTAGCGATGATGAACATGGGCAGCTGGTTTATTGCGACACAGATTGAAAAGGTGAAGAGCGGAGAATCCCAGGCAACCAATTGGGGAATTGTGAAATACCCTCATCCGGACGGTGTCGAAGCGGGAACAACACTGGGCACGATCACTTCCCTGGCAGTCAATCAGAAGTCCAAAAATAAGGATGCGGCGCTGGACTTCATGAAGTTTGTCACCGGAGCGAACGGGGCGGCGGTTATCGCCTCCACAGGCACGATCCCGGCTATTAAAACCGATGAGGTTGTCAATTCAATCGCTTCTATTGATGGCTTCCCTTCGGATGAGAACAGCAAGGCAGCGCTGACTACGGCGAAGACTTATCTGGAAATGCCGCTGCATGAAAAGAGTGCAGATATCGAGGTTGTGCTCAACGAGGTACATGACAGCATCATGACCAAGAACACGACCATAGATAAAGGTCTGGAGGATATGACCACCCGAGTGCAGCAGGTGCTGAATAACTAACTGGTGAGGTATGCCCCAGCTCCCCGCAAAGAAACGGATCAGGCTGAAGAGCTGTTCGCGCTTTGCGGGGTTTCTTGTCTCAAGGCAATATAGGTTGAACTGAGCAGCCGTAGCAGGCAAGAGTGTGAAATCAGAGAAATCTGCGAACAACAGCGATCGTAAGAACATTTCACACGGCTGCCCTCAACAGCACATTAATTAGTTCAACCTATATTGCCACACATAGGAGGAGGAAACATGCAGAACGAAACTGTGATTAGCACGGGCAAGCCGCCAAAGACGGGCGTCTCCAAGAGCGTGAAGGAGCACCTTGTCGCCTACAGCTTCATTGCCCCGAACTTTATCGGATTTGCCTTGTTTACATTGGTGCCCATGATTTTTGCTTTTGTGCTGGCGTTTGTCAAATGGGACGGAGCCAACCCGATGGACTACGTTGGATTGAAGAACTTTAACCGCCTGATTCAGGACCCGACATTCCACAAGGCTTTATGGAACACGATTATCTATACGATCGGCGTAGTTCCGCTCACCATGGTTTGTGCGCTTGGACTGGCTATTTTACTGAATCAGAAAATTTTGGGCCGAAATATCATGAGAACGGTCTTCTTTTTCCCGTATGTGGCTTCTCTCGTTGCCGTAGCCGCTGTATGGAACTTCATCTTCAGCCCGACGATGGGACCGATCAACAATATTTTGCATGCCATAACCGGAATTCCAATAGAGGAGCTGCCGCGGTGGGCTGCGGATAAGGATTGGGCGATGTTCACCGTAGTCCTGTTTACCGTATGGAAAAATATGGGTTACTATATGGTGATTTACCTGGCAGGTCTGCAGGGTGTGAACCCGGAGCTGTATGAAGCTGCCGAACTGGATGGGGCAAACGCGTGGAAAAGATTCCGCAATGTTACCATTCCACAGCTGGCTCCAACCACGTTCTTCGTATTGATGATCCTGATTATTAACTCCTTCAAGGTGTACGACATCTTCATCAATTTGTTTGCTGGTGCGGATAACCAGCTTAACGATTCCACCCGGGTATTGGTGTATCAGATTTATAACACCGCATTCCGTTCGCTGGACTACGGCTATGCCAGTGCGATGGCGATCGTGTTGTTCCTGCTGGTTCTGGGCATCACCATTGTTCAATTCCGCGGTGAGAAGAAATACGGACAATAGGAGGATGACAGAGACATGGTAGGATCCAACAAAACCTTAAAATTCGGCGCGCTGATGCTCGCCTATCTTTTATTAATCGTCGTCGTACTGTGCATGCTTGTTCCTTATGCCTGGATGCTGTCATCCTCGCTGAAGCTGAATAAAGACGTGTTTACCTTCCCCATGCAGTGGATCCCGGAGCTGCCGCGGTGGGCGAACTATGTGGACATCTGGACCAAAATACCGCTGGGCAGATTCATCTATAACACGGCGAAGCTTTCTATTATCGTCACGGTCCTCCAGCTGCTGACCTCCAGCTTTGCCGCTTATGCGTTCTCCAAGCTTCAGTTTAAAGGAAAGAACGTTCTGTTTCTGGGCTACATCGCGACAATTGCTATCCCTTGGCAGGCTTACATGGTGCCGCAGTTCATTCTGATGCGTTCGATGGGGCTGAACAATACGCATCTGGCTATTATATTGCTTCAGGCCTTTTCCGCTTTCGGAGTCTTCCTGATGCGCCAGTTCTATCAAAGCATCCCCGATGAACTATGTGAAGCCGCACGGATTGACGGGCTGAGCGAATATGGAATCTGGGCCAGAATCATGCTGCCTCTTTCCAAGCCGGCTTTGTCGACGTTAACCATCTTTACCTTTGTCTCTACATGGAATGACTTCCTAGGCCCGATGATCTATCTGACCAAGACGGAGCTGAAGACGATCCAGATCGGCTTGCGGATGTTCATCTCCCAATATTCTGCGGAATATGGATTAATCATGGCAGCTAGCGTCATTTCGATTATCCCGGTGCTGATCGTGTTCCTAGGCTTGCAGAAATATTTTGTACAGGGCGTCGCCTCTTCAGGGATTAAAGGTTAACAGGCTGCGAATGCAGAAATAGTTACCAAAGAGGTGAAAAACATTAGAGGTGAAAAACATTGAACTGCAGGCCATCAGTCTCGGCTTTTATTATCCCGGGGGAGATGCAGAAGCCTTCTGGAGCAAGGTGCGGAGCAGCCCGGAATATGCGGGCGATCTGGCGGAGATCAGAGCGGAGGGGAAAAGGCTGCTGGCTGCCCCTGCTCAGGAGCTGAGCTACTCGACCTTTTCCCTTTTTCATACGCAGGGCTCCCGGCTGGAATTCGAACAGATTTATTTTGAAAAAAGAAGGCGGCTGAATACCTTCGCACTCCTTAGTCTGCTTGAGCCAGAATCCGAGTGTTATCATACGGCCTTACTGGATGCGATCTGGTCGATCGGCAGTGAATTGACCTGGTGCCTTCCTGCTCATGTCAGTCTCGATAAATCGGTTAGCGCGGAGATTGATCTGTTCCTGGCGGAGACAGGCTTTACGCTGGCCGAGCTCCGGCTGCTTCTTGGTGACCGGCTGCCTGAGATTCTGCGCTCGCGGATCGCTGAATTGGTTGAAGAGCGCCTGTTCCGCCCGTTACTGGAGCAGGGACCCTATAGCTGGGAGGAGGCGGAGCATAATTGGTCTGCGGTCTGTGCGGGCTCGATCGGCTCGGCGGCGCTGCTGCTGCTGGACTCGGAGGAAGATGCCGGACGTCTGGCCCGGATCTTGGAGAAGACAGAACGGAGCATGGAGTTTTATTTGCGCGGCTTCGGAAAGGATGGGGCCTGTCTGGAAGGCTTGGGCTACTGGAATTATGGATTCGGTTATTTCATCTACTATGCCGATTTGCTGCTCAAGCGAAGCGGAGGACAGCAGGACTGGTTTCAAAGGGAGCAGGTGCGCAGTATTGCGGGTTTTCAGCAAAAATGCTTTCTCGGCGGCGATGCCGTCGCCAATTTTTCAGACGCCTTGCCGCATGCGGCCGTTCATTTAGGCCTTTCCCAGTACCTTTCCTCCAAGTATGAAGAGGTGCAGTCTCCCCCGCTCCGGTTGCGTGCGGATTATCGGGACGATCATTGCAGCCGCTGGGCCCCGGCACTCCGGAATCTATTGTGGCGGGAGGAGTGCGAGGCGAGGAGCGACTGGGGTCCGATCGATGTCTATCTTGAGGATGCGGGCTGGTTCGTGTCAAGGGTGGCCGCAGATGCGGGTGTGTTCGGATGGGCGGCGAAGGGCGGTCATAATGATGAGCCGCACAATCACCATGATCTTGGCCAGTTTATGCTGGCCCATGACGGTGAATTTTATCTCTCGGATCTTGGCTGCGGAGAATATACGAAGGATTATTTTCGTGATGAAGGCAGATATGACTACGCTTGTAACGGTGCGCAAGGACACGCTGTTCCGATCATTAACGGTGTTCTTCAGGCAGCGGGGCGTAGCAGACAGGCGCAGATCCGGGAAGCGAAAATTACCGATAAGGAAGACAAGCTGATGATGGAGCTATCCTCCGCTTATCCGCTGGATGAATTAACATCGTTTACCCGCTCCTGGAGCTGGCATAAGTCCAAGCTTCCGAACCTGGCTCTTCAGGATGAATTCCGGTTCAAGGCTGCTCCCGGCTCGTTGACGGAACGCTTTGTCACGCTTCTTCCTCCTGTCCTTGCAGCCGAGAGCGGATTGATTGTCCTGCCCGGCCGGGAGGGAAAAGCCGCGCTGGAGCTTCGTTACGATGCGGATTTGCTGCGGCCGGAGATAAGCAGGCGGACATTCCGTGATCACTTTGGCAGGGATGCGGTTTGGTACACCGTGGATTTTCATGCCCTTCAGCTGAAGCGGACCATGAGATTTCAATTTCAGTTTCAATTTGTTCTATATAAATTGAAATGAAGAAGCTACGCACAGAAAGGGCTAAGTGTAAAGAGTTCTGAAGAAGCGGCAGCGTTCGCCTTTGTGAGCGGATTTCTTCCTTTACATGGCCTAGTTCAATCTAAGAAACTCGCGAACAACAGTGATCGTAAGAACACTTTACACGTTGCCTCCAGTGCATGATCATTAGTTGAACTTATATAGAGAAAGAAACGGAGGATGTGGCGAATGACTAAGCAAGCGGCATGGATTGATGAAGCATGGGAGCGCTCCCTGAAGAAGACCGTGCAGAATGCGGCCCGAATCGGATCGGGCTTTCCCCATGCAAGTCAGGGCGGCACCTATGATCTGGCAAGTCCCGGGTGGTGGACCGCCGGCTTCTGGCCAGGCCTGCTGTGGGTGTTGCACAGCGGAAGCGGCCATGATGAGCTGAAAAAGCTGGCGGAGGAATGCGAAGCGAAGCTGGATAGTGTGCTGGATGGTTATGTGACATTGGATCATGATCTTGGCTTCATGTGGACATTGACCAGTGTGATGAATTACAAGCTGACGGGAAATGAGACCTCCCGCATTCGGGCGTTGAAGGCTGCAAACTATTTGGCGGCGCGCTTCAATCTGAAAGGGAGATATATTCGTGCATGGAATCCCTGGCAGGAAGGAGAACGTAATGAGGGAATCGCCATTATCGATTGCTGTATGAATATGCCGCTATTGTTCTGGGCTTCCCGGGTAAGCGGCGATCCTCGTTACGCCCGATATTGCCGAGGCCCATCTGGATACGGTAGTCAAGCATTTCCTCCGGGAGGATGGCTCGGTCTACCATATCGTCCGCTTTGATCCGCATACCGGAGAAAGGCTGGAAGGACTGGGAGGCCAAGGCTATGCGGCGGAGTCGGCCTGGTCACGCGGCGCGGCCTGGGCGATCTACGGTCTTGCTCTAGGCTACCATCATACCGGAAAGCAGGAGTATTTAGCAGCAGCACAGCGTGCCGCCAACTTCTTCCTCAGCCGGTTGCCGGAGGATCATGTCCCCGCATGGGACTTCAGAGCGCCTGAAGAATTGCTGAATTTGCGCGATTCATCTGCCGGCTCTTGTGCGGCCTGCGGCCTGCTGTTGCTGTCCGCCCAACTGGATGGAGCAGATGCAGCCGTCTATGAGACGGGAGCCGTGCGAATCCTGGAATCTCTCTACAAAAATTATGGAGCCTGGGAAGAGAAGGAGGAAGGTCTGCTTCTTCATGGAACCAGCAATTACCCGCAAGGGACGAACATCGATGTTCCGCTCATCTATGGCGATTACTACTTTGTAGAGGGCTTGGCGAGGCTAAAAGGCTTGAATACGCTCTGCTGGGAATAAGGCTAGGGAGATACGGAGCATGGAAAGGAGATATCCTTAATGGTGGAAATCCTGAATTCGATTGAACGGAATCCGCTGAAAACCCGGCAGGAGGTCCAGGAAGCACTGCGCCAGCTGGTTCGCCCGCTCAAGCCGCTGTATGAGCTGGGGGGAAGTCGCCTGCCGATCAAAGGCAGCAGTGCGGGATATGGAGAGAAACTCGCCGGCATGGAAGGCTTTTCGCGCATCCTATGGGGGATTGTCCCTGACCTGGCAGGAGGAGGCACGAAGGAGCTGTGGGCAGATTGTCTGCAAGGTATCCTGAACGGCACGGATCCAGAGCATGATCAATATTGGGGAGAGGTTGGCGATTATGATCAGCGTCTGGTGGAGATGGCCGTTCTCGGTCTCGCCCTTTGCCTGATCCCCGAGATAATCTGGGAGCCCCTCAATGAGCGGGAACGCCAGCATCTCTACCGATGGCTCAATCAGATGAACAGCCACCCATGTCATGATTGCAACTGGTTGTTCTTCAACGTGATGGTCAATATGGGTTTCTATAAAATCGGGGAGCCTTATGACAAAGAGCAAATGGAGCGAAACCTGTGGCGGATCGAGGAATTTGACCTTGGCGGAGGGTGGTATAGTGACGGTATCGGAGGGCACGGCGACTATTACGTGCCTTTCGCCATGCACTATTACGGGCTAGTCTACGCCAAGCTGATGGAACAGGAAGATCCTGAACGCTGTAGTCGCTTCAAGCAAAGAGCACTTGAATTTGCAGCGGATTTTATTCACTGGTTCTCACCGGATGGCTCGGCAATCGCTTATGGAAGAAGTATGACCTACCGGTTTGCCCAAGCCGCTTTCTGGAGCGCGTTGGCGTATGCGGGGGCTTATAATGAGATATTTACACCAGGTGTTGTAAAAGGATTGGTACTGCGGAATCTGCGCTGGTGGTTCAGCAAGCCCATTTTCGATGCCGGCGGAATTCTGACGGTGGGTTATGCGTATCCGAATTTGATCATGGCCGAGAATTATAATTCGCCAGGCTCCCCTTATTGGGCGTTAAAGACGTTTCTTATCCTAGCGATCGGCGAAAAGGAACTCTTCTGGAAGCAAGAAGAGCAGGAGCTGCCAAATCTTCCGGCGCTGTCTGTGCAGCCGGAGCCTCATCTGGTGCTATGCCGAGAGGAGGAGACAGGTCATGTCACAGCGTTCAATACCGGGCATCTCTCAACAAATGAGCATACGCATACCTCGGCAAAGTATGAGAAGTTTGCCTACTCGAGTGTCTTTGGCTTCAGCGTGCCGCGAGCGGAATGGGGCTTGGGACAGTCGGCAACAGATTCCATGCTGGGCTTGAGCGAGCGGGACAATCTCTATCGCGTTCGCAGAAAGAACGAGGAGACCTGGATTCAAGGTCATGTCCTGTATGCCCGGTGGCTTCCGTGGCGTGATGTTGAGGTGCGGACATGGATCCTGGCAGGATTGCCGTGGCATATTCGCATCCATCGAATTGTAACGGCGCATCCGCTGGATGCCGCAGAGGGCGGATTCGCCCTGGGGATTCAGGACCCGCCTGCTGTCGAAGAGGGTGATAAGCAGGTAACGGCAAGGAATTCTATCGGGTGCTCAGCGGTATACGGACTCGTTGGTTACAGTAGTGCCGTTGCAGTTTATCCGAATGCCGACACTAATCTGTTGCATCCCCGCACGATCTTGCCTACTTTGACTGCAATTTTAGAGCCGGGCACGCATTTATTGATATCTGCCGTCTATGGTCAAGCTGGTGAAGCGGAAATGCCGGAGCTTGCAGAAGCGCTTGAGGCATTGGGAGTTCGTATTGGAGATGGAAAGGCAGCAGTCACGCTAGCCAATGGAGAAATCCTGAACATAAGTTGAAGTGAGGAAGGTTGAAGTAACCGTATTTCGGCCTGATCCTGAAAGAAACCTTTGGTATTTGGACCACATTGACAACCGGATTGTCAGTTACCGGAATGGTGGAGGAGGCGTATAGCATGAATGACCTGGATGTATCGCGAGTGCTTGCCTGGCTGGAGACAGCGGCCCAAATGCTGCGGGATTCTTTTCAAGAAGAAAGGGAAATATCCCAGAAGACGGGCAATCTGGATTTGGTGACAGATATGGATCGCCGTATTGAACAGTTTCTGGTCAGCAACATCCGGGAGTTCTATCCCGAGGATCGTATTCTTGGTGAGGAAGGCACAGGAGACCAGGTTGTGGAAATGTCCGGTCGCGTATGGATTCTGGATCCCATTGATGGAACTATGAATTTTATCAAGCAGCAAGAGAACTTTGCCATCATGGTTGCGGTTGTGGAGAATGGGGCGGGCAAATGCGGCTTCATCTACGATTGCATGCGTGAACGTCTGATCTGGGGCGGACCGGATATGGGCTTATACTATAATGGTCAACCGCTTCAGCCGCCGCAGGATCAGGAGCTGAAGGACAGTCTGGTAGCGATCAATTGGCAGATGTTCGCAGATAATGTCTCGAATGTGCAGGCCCTGGCCTGGGGAAGCTGCGGCGTCCGGATTCAGAGCTGTGCGGGTACGGAGTTCATTCATTTGCTGCTAGGCAAGCAGTCGGTGTACGTCTCTAAGCTCGCTCCATGGGATTATGCAGCCGGACGGATTCTGTGCGAAGCGGCAGGTCTTCGCTGCTCAACCATCGAAGGAGCTCCACTGGCATGGCTGGAATCAATCAGGGGTGTGTTTGCAACGCCTCGGGCTTATGAAAGTGCGATACGCTTCCTGAATACGCAATAGCGTTTGTTTTTTAGCTGGTACCGATATTTCTTCGGTGCCAGTTGTTTTATTACGGCTTTAGCTAGTTGAGCTCGCGAAGCGGGCGAAACCGCCCGCTATGCGGGTGGAGGGAACAAAGGTTGAACCAACAGGATGACTGCTCCAGTTTATATTCAACTTATGGTAGCGGTTTAATTGTAAAAGCTACGCCTAATTTCTGAGCTTTGGCCCCTAATTTTAAAATAGCTGTATAGAGTACAGTTAGGTTCGCAAATCTCAGTCATCCTGATAAAAGAACAGACTTTTAGCTGTAGGTTGTACACTTAAACCTGTGAAATTTGGGAATGTCGAGGTTTTAGTTGTACTTCTTACAATTTTAGACGCAGTTTTGGCAACGGAGGGGACTTTGGAAGAGCTATGCTATCAGTTATTTATGTTTTATTTGCAGGATGAGGTTGTCTCGAAATTCAGAAGAATGCTAACGGTGGAGCAGTATGGAAATGTAGAGGCCTCCCAGCTTTTTAGCAACTTTTCATTGAGGAGCCGTTGGCCTATGAGGCCCGGCTATTCACCAGAGATGACAAATTAGCCAATTTTGATGCTATAGAGCAGGCCATTTCACGGTTTCAGAATTACACGCTGCTTGCTTTTGACACCGGCGGCCATATGATGGCGGGACATGAATAGGAAATTGATGCTGCATTGGATGCATTCGTTCAGAAAAATGATTGAATTGCAGATATGACGCCAAGAACCAAGGAGCTAAGCGAGAACAGATCGCTTAGCTCCTTGGCTTTTTAAGGAATACCTCATATAGATCCGATCTATTCAGTTCGTCTTGAACTAACTCTCCATTCCGGAAAGGGCCTGTGTCAGCACATGGCCCATATGCTCCAAGGCCTGCAGGCTATGGCGGTAAAACGTCGTTCGGCTCATGTGAAAATCGTCCGCCAGTTGGTTCTTGTTGCGATTCCTCTGTAGATAAACCGCTCTAAGGATACTCTGATCCAACTGGGTCAGCGGATAGGGCGTTTCGTTGGTCGTCAACATATTCTGCACGCAGTTCCGCACGTCAGAGCCGCGCAGTCCCAGCGTTTGCACAACCGGGAGCTGGTCCATTTCATCGCCGCTGAACAGCAGCTCCAAGATCTGTTTTGCCGCGCTTCCATCCACCTTCGCACGGGGCTCATTCCGGGAAATCAGCGCGGGAAGACCTGCGGGTCCGGTTTGCCGGATAATTTCTTTCACCCACTTGTCGAAGGCCTGATGCCGGAAGTCCAGTTCCCACCGGGTCAGTTCGCCCTCCGCTTCGGTACCGTTTAACTTGATGTGTCCCATCTTCTGAAAGCCAAGATTTTGGAACAGACCCTTGAGCTGCGGATCAGCTGTAATCATGATTCCCCGGAGTCCGCTGGTCATTTCAACTAACCATTGCCGCATCAGCAAAGCGCCCAATTCCTCCGGTCCATATAAGGGATGACGAACATCAACGGCAGCAAGCAGCACGCAAACTGTGTCGGTCAACTCCCGGGGGAGCGTCCGGAGAGTGACCTGCTCATCACTTAATAAAGCAAGAATGCCTGGGGCGTACCGATCCAGCATCGACAGGGTCGAACCATGCAGCCAGAATCCGGCGCAGAAGGCCAGCGGGGCCCCCGAATCATCGCGCACGACACAGATGCCTTCGGGGCTATACCGGGCGATATCGTCGAGCAATGCGGAGTACTCCTGCGCATGAACCAGCTCGGATTGCCAGTTCGTCGGCGAAATCGCCGCCGCCAGCAATTGTTGGAGGCTGTCGAGGTCTTCCGGGCGAAACGGCGTGTGGACTCCCGGGTTCAATGCAGTGGAGAAGTCAGCGTAAGCATGGGCAGACGGCAAAAACTCGCGGTACAGCTCCAGAATATGCGCAGCGATCCCCCTTTGCTGCCGGATATCCGCGAGGCGGAATTGCTCTGCCAATAGCTGGAACGCTTGCTGCCGCCGGACTTGGAACTGATCGGCATCCCTCTGGGCGAAATCGCTTCGCAGGAGCCCGGCGATCACGTGATGCAGCGTTAAGCCGCAGGCCGTTCTGCGGACGAATGACAGATTTCCAAGCGCATAGTAGCCGGCGGCCTCCAGCGGAGCATCTAGTATGCGATTTAGCGTCGCTTGATCCGCTGCCGGCAGCAGCGACAGGACCGATAAAGCCTGATACAAATCCGGAGAAGCCGCTTCCCGCAAAATATCGGCGCTCAGTCTGCCCGGAATCTCGCCAAGCCCTGCGCCGGCATCGGGATTGCTCTGCCGGGAATACAGCATATCTGCAGTCATTGCAAGGAGCAGGGGGAGCCCTTCGGTTTTCCGGGCGATTTCCGTCCGCAGCATGTCATCCAGGCCGCATCGGTGCAAATAGTCAAGCACTTCTGCGCGCGTTAATAACGATAAAGGAAATGCCTGGATGCGGTGTCCCCAATAAGGGCTGGTATGCCATTGAATGGGCAATCCGCCTCGCGAAGCCATGACGAACAGCACTTCGGCGCCGGTCAGTTTGGGAAGGAAGCTTGACATCAGCCATCCCTCAATCCCGGTTAGTCGTGAGCAATTATCGATCAACAACACGGAGCGTTGCCGGGTTAGCTCCCCGACCACGAAGGAGAGCAGGGGAAGGCCCGGCTCACGCTGTCTTCCGTACTCGATTTCCAGGCTCGCTTCGAGGCCGGATAAGAAAGCACCCGACGTCGCCAGCTCGCTTTGCCCATCCAGCCAAAGAGTGAGAATCCCGGCCTGCGCTGCGGCCTTCGTCATTTCTAACAGCAGCGTAGTTTTGCCGATTCCGCCAATTCCCGATACGTCGAACAGGCTTGTGGTCGAGTTTGAATCGGTCAGCCATTGCTTGAAGCTTGCCAGCTCCCGGGTAAAGCCGACGATGTGTCGGTGAGGGACGTACGGGCCACTCGTCGGTATCCATTCCAAGCCGATCACTCCTTATTCGTAGTTTATTAAAATTTGAAACAAAAATGAAACATCCAAAGATGGCTGCTATATTACACTATAAATTGTTTGGGCAGATGTTGTAACCATTCTTTATCCGGTAACTATTTTTTGATCATAGAAAGGGGCTTAACTCATGAAACGCTGTGTATCGTTTATTCTGGCCGTGATCCTCTTGGCGGTGCAATTCACCTCCGGGGAGACGCCTTCTGTGCATGCTGACGCTCCCTCGCCCCCGCCTGTCGTGGAAGGCTGGGTACAGGTATCAACGGCGGAGCAGCTTGTCTATATTAACCAGCATCAGCCCGACTATGTGGCTTCGAATATCCGGTTGATGAATGATATCGATTTAAGCGGGGTTGACTGGCTTCCGTTTGGCGGGAATGACAATGACGCCTTCAGTGGCACCTTTGACGGAAGGGGGCACCTGATTTCCGGGGTAGAGATCAACAGCGCCGATTGGGAGGATCCTAAACAGTACGAAAACGTCGGCTTCTTCGGAAAGGTCACCGGAACCGTGCAGCAACTGCAGCTGGCCGTTCAAATCAGCGGTGGTGCTAACACCGGCGGCGCAGCCGGCGTATTAACCGATGGGGGCAAGATTCTGCTTACGCAAGTAGCGGGCTCCGTTGCCAGCGTACCGGTGAGCGAAAACACCCATGTAACCGGAGGTCTGGTCGGTGTTGCGGTCAATTCGACCATTTCCCGCTCTTCCTCGGCAGCTGCGGTCATGGGCGGATATGCTTCAAATACCTACACAGGCGGCTTGGTCGGCTCCCAGGGCGCGGGGCTGATTGAGAATTCCTATGCCACCGGAGTCATCGAACTTCAGTCGTCAGAGGGGATGTTTATTTATTTCTCCGGCGGACTGACTGGCTTTATGATTTACGGCACGATCGTAGAAAGTTATGCTGCGGGCAAGGTGTCCATGGGTCATGGGAGTCCACACTCGGTAGTTGCCGGTGTTGTAGGGCATCTTTGGTCGGAGGCCAACGTTCTCCGCTCCCATTTTGATTCCGAAGCAACGGAGCAGTCCGTCGGCATCGCTGACGAAAGCGGCGGAACGGCCGAAGCCGCAGGACATTCTACGGCTGAGATGGTCCAAGCTGCGACCTATACCGGCTGGGACTTCGCGAATACCTGGGCGATCCATCCGGCGGTCAACGGCGGATACCCCTATCTGCGTCCGACGGTGCTTACGGAAGGCTTGGCAATGGCCCGGCAAGAGAGCGCCTATGTCCAGCAGCTTGAAGCTTATGATGGAGCAGGAGGCGGATTAGTCTGGCAAGCAACAGGTCTTCCGGAAGGACTCGCTCTTGACAGTACAGGCAAGTTGGAAGGGACGCCCCGGGAATCGGGCAGCTTTGATGTCACTGTCACGGTTACCGACGCCGGAGGTGCCTCCGCAGGGGTGACCCTTCGCTTGATGGTTGCCGAGCCTCCATCCCCGGAATTCGGCACGGTGACCGGTACGGTCTATGGTACTGGAAATATGCCGTTGCCCGGGGTAACGGTGACGGTTGACGCCTATGGGATAAGCGATACGACCCGCGCCAACGGCAGCTTTACATTGACGAACCTCCCGACCGGCCTGCAGACGGTGAAATTCCTTGCTGCGGGCTACAAGACACAGACCGCAAACGCAAACGTTGAAGCGGGAGCAAGCATTGATTTGGGCCGCATCGTCCTGGAGCCCAATGACCCGCCTGGCCCGCCTGCGGGCTCCGGAGGCTTTGGAGGTTCTGGAAGTTTAGGAGGTTCATACATTCCGGTGAAGCCTTTGGCCTCCAGTCAGCCGGATAAAGCCAAAATCAAAGCCGGGGGCCAAGAATTGCTTGTTGCCGTGACTCATGAGAAGGCAAGCGATGGCCGAGAGGTACAGCGATTTATTCTGGGTGACAGCGAACTATCTGCACTGTTCGCATCCGGAAGCGAGAGCACGCTTGAGATCGCCGCCCCCGCTCCCATCCTCAAAACCGACCTGCCGATGCAGGCGATTCGCGACATCCTGCGGCTACAGCCCGATGCTGTCCTGAGGGTCACGATGAACCGGGCAACCTACAGCTTGCCGCTGCGCCTGTGGAAGGGAGAACCCGGCACAGTCCTAACCGTTACGATCGCGGAAGCAGCGGAGCGGGATCTTTTGGAATTCGAATCGGCTTTAGCGAGATATGGCTACGAGGGACTCGCCGACCCTGTTGATTTTACGTTGGATATTGACGGGGAGGTCATCGCCGATTTTGCGGGAGCTTATGTGGAACGGGCGATTCGATTGGATACGGCGCCTGATCCGGCCCATGCAACGGTTGTTTGGGTTGATGAGGAAGAACGTCTGCATTTTGTTCCCGCCGTTTTTCGCGGGGATACTTCCAGTGCATACGTCGCTGTATTTTCGGCTCCTCACGATAGCCGATACGCCGTTGTTGGCACCGATCATGCCTTTGCCGATTTAGCGGGGCATTGGGCGGAAGCAGATGTTGAACTGCTCGCCAATAAGCTGATCTTGGACGGGAAGGGGGACGGTGCCTTTGATCCGGACGGCAGCGTAACCCGCGCCGAATTTGCAGCGATGCTGGCACGTTCACTGGGATTGGCTGCCCGGCCCGCAGTAATCGCCTTTTCCGACGTGCCTTCCGATGCATGGTATGCCGGCGAGATCAATGCCGCCGTTCAGGCAGGGCTGGCCGAAGGTTACGAGGATGGCACGTTCCGGCCGGGCGATCTGATCACCCGCGAGCAAATGGCGGTGATGCTTGCACACGCGGCGCAATTCGCAGGCGGCTTGCCGGCGGTCGAATCAGAGGCGCTGGGCCGCTTTCGCGACGCGTCGACTCTAGCCCGTTGGGCGGAAGAGCCGATGTCGGGCTTGTTGTCAGCGGGTCTGATTCAGGGAGTGGACGGAGGCCATCTCGCTCCGAAAGCAACAGCAACCCGGGCCCAAAGTGCCGTGATGCTGAGACGGCTGCTGGCTTATTTGAACTTCATCGATTAAGTGAGCGCCATGAAGTTATTTAGCTAGCGTGGGAGTTCATGCGAGGAAACAAATGCGCAAAAGCAGTTATTTAGCTGGCGTAGGAGCTCATGCGAGGAAACAAATGCGCAAAAGCAGTTATTTAGCCAGCGTGGGAGCACATGCGAGGAAACAAATGCGCAAAAGCAGTTGTTTTGCTGGCGTAAGAGCTCATGCGAGTAAACAAGTGCGCAAAAGCAGTTGTTTTGCTGGCGTAAGAGCACATGCG
>NZ_HG005142.1:283910-306781 GCF_000455265.1 Paenibacillus antibioticophila | reverse complement strand
GACCCACATGCGAGTAAACAAGTGCGCAAAAGCAGTTATTTAGCTGGCTTGGGAGCTCATGCGAGTAAACAAGTGCGCAAAAGCAGTTATTTAGCCAGTGTGGGAGTTGGCAGTCACGATGCTCCGGCCTGATAGCGAAATTCTAAGCGCAAAACCTCACCTGTCCGCCATGAACTTGTTCAAGTTCAACTATCGACCGTAAGAAAAGCCGTATGAGCTATGTTAGTGCATTTGCCACATAAAGAGGGTGTCCCAAAGCTTACTTTTGGGACACCCTCTTATGTGCTTTTTCGGGAGCGGATCTTTTCTCCGCTCCGGTTATTCTCGCGGGCTGCTCTCCACGGGAGGGGAGACTGAGGCCCTTTTGATACCGGCCCTATTTTCAGTAAAGAAGTAAATCAAAGCCAGCAGCGGCACGATGATGCCGATCAGTGAGGTGAAGCTCCAGCCGCCGCGGGTATAAGACCAGCCGCCCAAAGATGATCCGACAGCCCCGCCGATGAAAAAAACAGCCATAAATAAGCCGTTAAGGCGTCCTTTGGCTTCATTGCTCAGAGAATAAACTACCCGCTGTCCAAGGACCAGGTTTCCCGAAACGGCCATGTCCAGCAGAATCGCAGCAAGAACCAGCAGGACGAAGGATACTGCCGAATGGCCATGAACAAGATAGGCCAGGGTACATGATGAGGCGGCAACGATCATGGCCAATCCGGTCAAGAACCGGGTCCAGCCTTTATCCGCGAGTCTTCCCGCGATCGGCGCGGCAATAGCGCCCCCTACGCCCGCCAGCGCGAACCAGGCGATCCCTTGCTGCGTCATGCCGAATTCGTCCGCCAAATATAGAGGAACCACGGTCCAGAACAGACTGAAGACGCCGAACAGACATGCTTGATAAACGGCGCGGCGGCGAAGAATCGGTGTTTGTTTCCATAGAGAGCCCAGAGAAACGATCAACGTTTCGTAACTCAAGGCAGGTTCAGGCTTACGTTCGGGAAGCACCCGGTATAATAAAATCGTTAAAAGTGCAATGGCCGCCGCGGATAAGGCAAATACCGCCTGCCACTTCCACAGGCCGGCAATGAAGCTGGCTACGGGGCGGGCAAACATGATCCCGAGCAGAAGTCCGCTCATAACATTCCCCACCACCCGGCCTTGATGGGGACCTGATGCTAAATAGGTCGCATAAGGAACCAGGATTTGGGCTACCACGGATCCCAGACCGATAAGCATGGAAGCAGCGAGGAACAGGGGCGCGCTCGTGGCAAAGGATGCCGTTGCCAAGGCGAAGAATGCCACGATAAGGAAGATGGCGACGAGACGTCGGTTTTCCATGATGTCGCTGAGTGGAACGATGAACAACAGACCCAGCACATACCCGATTTGCGTTAAAGTGACGATGAGCCCAGATGCCTCGGAAGTTAATCCTGTGGCAGCGCTGATCGGCCCGACCAAGGTTTGGGAATAATACAGATTGGCTACGATAAGCCCGCAAGCGGCGGCTAACAAAAATAGGATCCAGCCTGAAATCGGCTTACTGCCGGCAGTTTCTTTCGTGTCCATAACAAAACCTCCTTATTTAATCTAAATACTGAACGCAACGTTTATTAATTGTCGACGGTTATATAATATACTGAACGTATCGTTTTGTAAATAGCAAATTGATTGCCGTATTTCGAATAAATATTTAGTATAATGAACGTACAGTATTAATGTGGAAAAGGAGTGGGTACAAGTGAGTACCAAAAGAGGGCGCCCGCGCAATCTGGAAACGCAAAACGCCATTCTTGCCGCTTCCTATGATTTGTTGCTTGAACAAGGCTTCGGATCGGTCACGGTGGAGAAAATCGCAGAGCGGGCTGGGGTCAGCAAAGCCACGATCTATAAATGGTGGCCCAACAAAGCCGCGGTGGTCATGGACGGGTTCCTGACGGCGTCTACGGCCAGAATTCCGGTTCCCGATACGGGTTCGGTCTCCCAAGACCTGGTCATTCATGTGACGAGATTGGTTCAGTTTATGACAAGCCGGGAGGGAAACGTCATCAAAGAACTGGTCGGGGAAGGACAGGTTGATGCCGGATTGGCGGAAACTTACCGCTCAAGATACTTTCGTCCCCGCCGGCTGGAGGCAAGCCAAATCATCGAACGCGGAATCCGCCGCGGTGAGTTGAAGGATCAGCTTGATCTTGAATTATGCCTGGATCAAATCTATGGACCGATCTTTTATAGGCTCTTGATTTTGAGCGACGAGCTGGATGAGAACTACGTTGAAAATTTGGTGAGATGGGTTCTGAAGGGACTGGCGGCAAAATAAACCGGTACATCCGTTTGATACATTTAGAAAATTGACGCCGCATCTGTAGCTATTTCATTGAGTTTCAGATATAGTGAGTGAAGAATAAGTTTAGTAAAATATTTTAGGAACTCGTATTCTTCAAAGAGCGGAGCTGATGAGTGTGAATAGCAAAACGACCATCAACGATGTTGCCCGCTTGGCCGGTGTCTCGAAAAGCACAGTCTCGCAATATCTGAATGGGCGGTTCAATTATATGAGTGAGGCTACGCGTGAGCGGATTGCCAAGGTCATCGGAGACCTGGACTACCGTCCCAATGGTCTGGCCCGCAGTCTGAAGCAGAATCGCACCTTTTTGGTCGGGATTATCGTTGCCGATTTGAATTATTCGCTCTCCATTACTTGCATACAGGCGATCGAGAACGAATTGCAGGACCGGGGGATTCAGGTCATTATCTGTAATGCGGACGAGAACCCGGATAAGGAAGCGGATTATATTGAAACCTTGCTTGCGCGGCAAGTGGACGGCTTGATCCTGTTCCCGACGGGGGATGTTTCTGCTCCTTATCAGCAATTATTGGAGGCAGGGGTTCCCTTTGTTCTTATGGACCGGCTGCTTGAACAGGTTACTGCCCGAAGCATATTGCTTGATAACGAAATGGCGGTAAAAATAGGAATCGAGGAGCTTGTGCGGGCAGGTCATCACGCTATCGGGATGATCACTTTGCCGCTTACAGCCCAGCCTATTACCCCGCGCAAGGAGAGGGTAAGCGGATATCGCAGGGCAATGCTGGAGGCAGGGCTCCCGCTTCGGGAGGAATATCTGATCAGTGTGTCGGCAGAGGAGGTCGCCGATAGTCTGGAACAGCTCCTGGCGCTTCCTGAGCCTCCTACCGCTTTGCTTGCCGGCAATGATATCGTGCTGGGAGAGGTGCTCAAGGCAGCGAATCGTTTGAAACTAACGATACCGGAGCAATTGTCGATCATTGGAATTGATGCTGCGGATTTTGCGGAGGTATACAACCCGGCAATCACAACGATCAAGCAGCCTGCCTATGAAATGGGAAGTCAGGCTGCACGGATCTTGCTTGCAAGCATTGAAGACCGCGAGACAGGTCTCCCGATCACCTATCGATTCCCTCCCGCTCTTCAGCGTGGAGAATCCGTTCTGAAAAGAGGGTGTCCCAAAAGTGATCATAAGATGAACTGAGGGGCGCCCTCTTTCATTTCGTCAAACAAAAAGAAACCGCTCTCTGGAAAATGGAGGTACCACCCAACCATAAACCAAGGAGACGGTTTCTTTGCACATTCGATCTAGCCGGGATCAACTCTGTTTCCCAATATAAGCCATGCGGTACATTTGATCTAAGGAAGTAAGCACTTGGTCTAACGGACATTTTGTCTCCTTACGGTTCGTCTTTGGATGAGCCAGAATTGTAACGGACATTTTGGCCGCTTAGAGAGTAGAATCGAGTGAACCAGAGTCGTTTGAGCGTCCTAAGCGCCCGAAATGTCCGTTACCCCTTCGAATCATGAGAACAAGTCTGCTAAGAGTCTAGAATGTCCGTTAGCGAGTTTAAAATATCCGACAGCAATTTTAGGGAAGAGGAACAGCTTCAGCAAAATGGATCATGACGCTGCCTTTATGCGAATAAAAGAGACCACATGCGAAATGGCCAGCTAAAGCCAGACTATACTGTATACTGTCCAGATCGGCACCGAGAATCAATTCATTATCGACTACAGTCTGCACCAGCGACCGACCGATACGCGCTGCCTCATCCCGCATCTTGAACAAGTAAAATCACAGTTAGGACAGCTCCCGGGCACCATCAACGCCGATGCAGGCTATGGCGGCGAAGAGGGCTATGCCCTGGCCGTAAGGCGCATGATCGAGCCGGAGCCTATGTTTGGCGATATGAAGAATAGCCGAGGCTTTAGAAGGTTCCTGCTTCGAGGCTTATACAAAGTAAGCCTTGAGGTCGGGTGGCTTTCTCTTGCCCGCAATCTACTCAAAAAAGCAGCGGTGCACGCCAAAAGCCAAGGAGTTAAGCGAAGATAGACTGCTTAGCTCTTGGCTTTTATTAATACTCCCCTATTTTGTTGCTGTGGGTGTTCCAAAGTTTTCTTTTGGGGCACCCTCTTTTTCCTGTCCCTGTCTAGCCTTCGGCCCGTTTTGCAGAAGCCAGGAAAGCCTCCAACTGCTTGCGTGTCGGCAAACCGTCCATATCGCCAGGCGACATGACGGCAAGAGCACCCAGTGCGTTGCCGCGTGCTACCGCTTCCGGAATCTCAAGCTTTTCCAGCAGGGCGCTGATCACTCCGGCGGCAAACCCGTCCCCGGCCCCGACCGTATCCACGACTTGATCCACCTTGAAGCCCGGAACAAAGCCGGAGCCTTCTTTGGTTTTGTAGTAAGCTCCTTCAGGTCCCAGCTTAATAACCACCAAGGATACCCCAAGCTTCAGATAAAAGTCTGCAATCTCTTCCGGCTCCGTCAATCCGGTTAGAATTCTGCCTTCTCCGATCCCGGGAAAGAACCAGTCGCTCCGGCCGGCCAGCTCATTGATCGTCGAGACCATGGTCTCCTGATCCGGCCACAGCACGGGCCGCAGATTCGGGTCGAACGATACGGTTCTTCCCAATGAACGCATATAATCCATGGCATGGCGGGCAAATTCCAGCATGCTGGCAGAGAGAGCAGCAGAGATGCTGGTTGTGTGCAAATGGCCAGCCGAAGCAAAGTAATCGTTATCGAAATCGGCAATGCTCAAGGTGGAGGCGGCAGAATTTTTACGGAAATATTCCACCTTCGGATCGCCTTCCAGCACCTTGGACTTCATCAGCATACCGGTTGAATGCTTCTTCGTAAAAGTAACGGCAGAGGTATCGATGCCTTCTTGGGTCTGTGCATGAATAATAAATGCTCCGAGGTTGTCCTCGCCGAGCTTGGTAACATAGCCGGTGGGATGCCCCAGTCGGCACAACCCGGTTGCTACATTGCTTTCAGCTCCAGCAAGCGCTTTCGAAAAGGATGAAACCTCATGGAGTTCACCGACTTCATTGGCGTAAAACATCGCCATCGGTTCCCCAAAGGTAACGGCGGCCAGTGACTTGGACATAATCTATACTCCTCCTTGGAGAGAATTTGGAATCCGGTCTTTTTCAAATTATCACATAAATCGGTTTTGTTCAATTAAAATATGGGATTATTCAATGTTTAATTGTATAATATGACATTGTTTAGTAAACTAATAGAGGTCCTCAAATGACTTTTGCGTCTTTGCCTGCCTATGAGCCTATAGCTAATACGTCTTGGACAAAGAAACTTCGGAAACGTACGATAAGAGAACCACAACAAAGAAGGAATGAAGGACGAGGCTATGGATGGTTTGATGATTTCTTTTTTACACACGATCTACCAAGTTCTGCTGCCGATTTCCTTACCTGTCATTGGCGGAGCATTGCTAAAGAAATTTAAACGCCTGGATACAAAACCCCTGTCCACCTTGTCCTTATACGTCATGAGTCCGGCCCTGATCTTTGAGACGCTGCTTCAGGCCGAGGTCAGTGGGGGCGAGGTCCTCAAAACGGTTATCTTTTGCCTGCTTAACGTTCTGCTGCTCTGGTTGGTCAGTGAGGGGGCCGGGCGATTCCTGGCGATGTCGCAGCCGGAGCGCTCGGGTCTCAATCTGGTTACCATGTTTACGAACAGTGTTAACTATGGACTTCCGCTGGTATTACTTGCATTCGGACAGGCAGGATTGGACAAAGCATCTGTATACGTCATTGTTCAGATCATTATTATAAATACAATCGGAGTATTCCTGGCGGCAAAATCTCACTTCTCGGTAAAGAAAGCACTTCTGTCGGTCTTCACCCTGCCATCGGTCTATGCAGCACTTTTGGCCGTATTGCTCCGCTTGCTCCAGGTGTCTCTGCCTGATGCTCTGGGTACCGGGGTTAGCTTGCTCTCGGCGGCATACGCTCCGCTTGCATTAGTTATTCTGGGTGCGCAAATGACAGGAGTCAGTTCCGGAGACGACAAGCCAGGAGTGGCGAAGCAGGCCTTTGTTACGGGAATGCTGCTGCGGCTGCTAATCGCACCTTTTATCGCTTGGGGCATTCTTGCAGTGCTTCAGGCCGACGGCCTACTGTTCTCTGTTATCATGATCCTTTCCTCGATGCCGGCAGCTGTGAATGCGGTGATTCTGGCGGAGCAATATGATGCGGCACCCGCACTGGTATCGAAGTGTATTCTATGGACGACACTTGCTTCCTTTGCAGTACTGCCGATATGGCTTTTGGCCTTGTAGACAGCAAAAAGGCCGACTAATGGTTGATTCTGCGTGCTGGGGGTAACGCGTGAAGTGTGCTTACGATCGCTGTTCTTCGTGGATTTCTTTGACTGGATTAAGCAAGGAAGAAATCCAATCACAAAGGCGGCTTACGCTTCTACAGCACACTTCACACTTATGCCCAAACTACACAGGCTCCTTAGTTCGGCTTTATGGTACCGGATGCACTTTAAGAGTTAACAATGCCGCCATACCCGCACATACATTTAGTGAATAAAGTTACCTTACATTTAGGGGAAATGGTAGAGGGGCGGATATAGTGAAACTTTTGCGCTTAAAGTTGGCTAAAACGTGGGTTTTACAAGTTTCTGGATATTTAAAGTAAGTTTTTTCACTACAGGTGGGTTTAAGCGCCGAACGGAGAATATAAGGGAAGTAATTTCACTAAATTGCGGCCGGAAGGAGCATGGCAAGAATCAGTCTGGTCAAGTCAAGGCTTACGTTCATATCTTGCTTGCATACCGTTTACGTTAGGATTACGTCGTGCAACATATTGCTGCGTTGCCGTTTATGGCATAGCCATGTGCAACCTGCATTGCAGTTACCCTACAGGGGCGAAGTGATCGGGGCATAAGTGAGAAGTGTGCTGAAGAAGCGGAGCGTTCGCCTTTGTTCGCGGATTTCCCCCTTGTTAGAACTTATTTCAATTAATGAAATCCGCGGACAACAGCGATCGTAAGCACACTTCACACGTTGCCCATCTAACTCGCTCTTTTATGTTAACTGTATTCCACTACTGCACATTTTCCAGCTTACATGCCACAAATAGTAAGCTTACCGCAGTGACTTACGGCAGAATTAAAATTTCACTGTCCGGGTCACAGTTGAGCACGATGGCCTTGAGTCGTGAAACCTCCCAGCGATGACACTTCAACTGAATTTGATCCGGCTCACCATCCAGGGAATTCAGCTTGATGAATTCCGCCTTTCTGTTTAAGTAGTGAAATAAAGCTTCCTGAATATGCGCACAGTGATGACTCTCGATTTGAACCTGATTATAGAAGCGGAAGCCGCTCAGACATAGCTTGATGGATTCATAGGCCAGCAAATAGGCGGTTACGGAATAAATGGCCTGCTCAAAGCCGAAATGGAATCCGGCAATGATGAGCACAAGACAGTTAAACAGCATCACGAGACCTTCCGGTGTGATCCATCTTGTGAAAGGCAAATTACTGACGGCCTTTTCCGCCGAATCGAGATAGCTGCCGAACCGCAGCGCCAGCCCGATTCCGAATCCCAGAGACAATCCTCCCAATAAAGCTGCCGCCAAGGGCTCATTCAGCAGAGCCGGAAATGGATGCAGCAGGAAGGTTCCCAGTGAAATAATCAGAACTCCGAAAAAAGTTAGCAGGCTCACGGAGTTGCCGGAATACTTCCGCTGGAGAACAATGAAAGGCAGGTTTAGCAGGAACAGGAACAATCCTAGCCGAAGCTCTGTGCTTAATGCAAAAATAGCGGATAGGCCAGTAATGCCGCCGACAACGATGCCGTGCGGCATCAGGAATAATTCAAGGCCTATCGCCGCAAGAACGGAACCGAAGATGATGCCGGTAAGCTTCATCCATAAAGGCTCCGTCTTTCTGTCTTTGTGGCTTCCGTCCAATGGAGCGCTGGTGGTGAGGTGATGCTTCACACTCACTCCCCCTTTCCCATAGCTAACGTCAGCCCAACTTGGCGTGGCTTATTCATCTCGTCCTGATTCAGGGGCGAATCTAGGATACAAAGACACTGGAGAAGAGAATCCGGTCATGAGACGCTGACCGACGCTTCTGCTTAGCTTCCGGTCAACAGGATGTGTCTGATCTGTTGTTGATGCAGACGCTCGCCGATAACGACGACCAAGGCGCCGGCAGTCAAGAGCAGGTCCGGACCGGGGTTGATGTGCTTCTTCTGATTTTTTTCGATAACAGCTATGATTGTGGCTCCGGAACGCTGGCGGACGCGCAGCTCGCCAATGGTCTTGCCGATAGCTTTGTAGTTAGTCTCCAAGCGATACCATTCAATACTGATGTCGCCCAATGCAACCTCGATATTTTCCAGAGCTGTCGGTTGATAGGTCACTCCCCCGATAATGGCGGATACGTAGCGTGCCTCTTCATCATCCAGGCTAATCTTGGAAATGCTGTCTTCCTGGTTATCATTATCGTAATGATATACTTCACGACGTCCATCATCGTGAATAATAATTGCTAATTTCTCTCCGCTGCGTGTGGGGATCACAAATTTTTTGCCTACGCCAGGCAAATCGGTCTCTTGGTAATTCATTGTTCAAGCCTCCAGTGTTCTATAATGACAATCCTCTACAATTTGAATCCGATCGACGAGCCGGGCAGCCACTTGCAATTGGGCAAGCAGAACCTTAAGATGTTCGTTGTGATACAAGGAACATACTCGTGAATTTGATCGGTAATAAAAGAATCCGCTTCTTTAAAAGATAGAAGAACGGACGAAAAGACGTCCGCGGAAATAAGGGTATCACAACAGGGATCATTAAAAATAGAAAGAACAGCGCAGCCGTTCGATCTATCAGTAGTTTACCCGGTTGCGGAGAATTCAGACGCAGGGGGATGCTGTGATGCTGCGTCGTTGAAGCCGAGGTTTCAAGGGTATCCTGATCGGCCTCATGAAATTGAAGAACAGGCGAGGTCGCCGGAGCGGACATCAGCAGTAACACTGCCAATAGCAACAGTATTATGGCCGGTGCAAGCAATTTGTTGAAGATTCGCAATCGCATGTTCTTCCGCACCCCTTTACGCCATAGTAGCATACCTCAAGGATAGCACAGAATGGGCATTATCTCAAAGATTTCATCCATATTTAGTCGACTTTACAAACGGGTCTGAATCTATAGAAAACGGCAGCTTTTACACCCGGTTCTGTCTTGCGGAGGAAAGGGACCTCGACTTAGGTCTAGGTTCAAAAACCGTCCCCGGTCCGTTTTGAAGATGCTTGATTCCACCTAGAATAAAGACATAAGGTTGATTCAATGAGAGGCGGTGATTAATAAAATGAGAAACAGAAATTCGAAAGGTCTTGCGATTCTGCTGATTGCTCTTGGAGCACTGATTTTGCTGGGTAAACTGACTCCCTTCCTGGGTAGCCTGTTCGGATTACTGATTGCGGTGGCGATGGTTGGTCTGGGATACTACGGAATCAAGCAAGGAAATGCTTTCTTCGGTTGGGTAATCCTGATTATCGGGCTGATCGTTCTGATCTCCAAGCTGGCTTGGCTGATTATACCGGTGCTTGGAATCGGGCTCATCATTTACGGAATATCAACTCTGAAAGGAAGACGGAGTTACTGATTATATAACGATAGGCAGGAGGGATAGGTAGTTATGAGTGTATTTCGACGCGTACGGGATATTACGGTAGCAAATTTGAACGAACGATTGGAGCAGTCACAGGATCCGGTACGGCTTATCGACCAGTTCCTGATCGAGACCCGGCAGGAGATTATGGAAGCCGAGAAGCTGCATCACCAGTATTCCGGCCATACCAAACAATTGAAGAGTCAAGTTGACCAAGCCAGAGCGATGAGCGGCAAGCGGGAAGAACAAGCGCTGCTTGCAGTGAAGGCCGGTGAGGAGCATCTCGCCAAGCTGGCACTGCAAGAGAAGATGCTGTACGACGAGAAGATCGATCAGTATTCAGGGCTGTATGCACAGAGCCTGGAGTCTCTGCAGGAGCTGGAGAATCAACTGCATGAGCTGAAGACAGAGTATCAGACCGTCTACAGCAAGCGTCAATATTATTATGCCAGAATGGAGACGCTGCGATTACAGCAACGAATGAATCAGCGGATGAATGGATACGGGGCGCAGGATGTGCCGAAAATGTTCCATCGTCTTGAAGATCAGGTGTCGGGCATGGAGTGGGAGGCCCGCAGCTTGCGCGATCTGCGCAAGGCAGGCCAGGATATTGCCAGCCAGGTCGGATCTACGATTCAATCCACACTGGATCAGGAGCTCTCCCGCTTGAAGCAGAAGCTGAACAAAGCCGGAGAGGAGTAGTAATCGATGAACAGACTATATCGTTCTAGACGTGATAAATGGTTGACAGGCCTGATCGGCGGCCTTGCTGAATATTTCGGGATCAGCTCGACGATTCTACGGATTCTGATTATTATCTGCGTTCCGATTACAAGCGGAGCCGCTATACTGATCTATCTGATCGCATCGCTGGTCATCTCCAAGGAGCCCTATCAGCCGTATGATCCTTACTATAATAGTACCGGCGGTTGGAATGGTGGCGGCTACGGCGGAGGCTATGGCGGCAACCCGGGAGGTCCGGGCTTTGGCGGTAATCCAGGCGGCCCCGGCGGCCCTGGCTATGGATATGGCGGACCTCGTCCTCCACAGCCGCCTTATCAAGGAGCGAATCAAGGAAATTCTTTTAACGGAAATACAGGTGCCGGATTTGGCGGACCCCCTTCCTCCAATCTGGACTCCATGATGGAAGATATCGAGAAGAAAGCCATGGAGAAGGAACTTGAAGATTTACGCAAAAAATTGAGCAAATACGAGAAGGGAGAAGTGTAAACAATGGGAGTATTTAAGAGAATTAAGGATATCACTAAAGCGTCGGTTAATGAAATGTTGGATAAGGTTGAGGACCCAATCGTCATGCTGAACCAATATCTTCGCGATATGGAAGCGGAAATTCGCGATGCGGAGGTAACTGTAGCGAAGCAAATGGCGAATGAACGCAGAATGAAGCAGCGTCTGGATGAGGCAATTCGCATCTCGGCTCAACGTGAGGCGCAAGCTGAAGTCGCGCTCCGTAATGGTCAGGAGGAAGTAGCCCGCAAGCTGCTGGAAGAGAAGATTCACTACGATCAAAAGCAAACCGAATTCAGCAATCTGCATGCAGAGTCCGAGACACAGGCTCATGAATTGAAGCAGCAGCTTCATGAAATGAAGGATGAATTCTACAAGCTTCGCAACAAGCGGAACGAACTGGTAAACCGTGCACAAATGGCGAAGGCCAGAAAGCAAATGTCCCAGGTCAGCTCGCTGCACACAATCGAGAGCGGCAACGCTTCTCTCGGCTTCCACCGGATGGAAGAGAAGATCATGCAGATGGAAGCGGAAGCGGAAGTTGCAGGAGTCGTATATCGCGGAACTACATCCTCCTCCTACATCAGCCCGGCTGATGCAGAGAAGCAGCTTAAAGTAGACGCTCAACTGGAAGCCTTGAAGGCTAAGCTGTCCCCAACTGAAAAGAAGGAACAAAGCGAAGAATAACAGCTACACAGTCTGATAGACATTGTGGTATGCTAACATTTGGTGAAGCCATGCGGTATGATCCCATACCGTAATGGCTTCTCCGACTTATATAACATCGGGAGGTGCGGCATGGACAGACGGAAAAGGTTCTTGGCTATAGGGCTGATCGGCTTCGGTGTCGTGATGATTTTTGGCCAATGGCTTAATTTCATGACCCTTGTCGCCCTCTTTTTATTGGGATACGGAGTTTATAAGGTTCGACAAGGCGAGGACGTCAAGACGGGATACATCCTGATGGCTATTGGAGGCATCTTTATTCTTCTGGACCACTTCATCCTGGTCATTGCGATTCTCATGATATCGCTTGGATTGTATTACGCCAAGATTCGTAAAAATCAGCCGCTGGGCAATATGGTTCAGAAGCAGAGCATAACGACAAGCTTGAGATGGGATCTGGATCCTTGGACATTGAGAAATACTTGCATGTGGCATATTCTTGGAGAGATTGATATTGATCTGTCACTAGCCATCATGGAGGGCAAAGACAACCTGCTTATGTTCCAGGGGATTGTCGGGGATATTGATCTATCGGTATTTGATGATTATGGAGTTGAGATTGAAGCATTTGTGTTGTTTGGTCAGGTTGAGTTAGGGCAGGAACGGGATACGGGAATTATGAACCGGGTGTATTGGAAATCGCCGGATTATGATTTGCGTGAACAGAAAGTGAAGATTATGCTCTCTTATTTAGTAGGAGACATTGATATAAAATTATCTTAAGACAGGAGGTTCACTCACGCATGAACAACAGAAAGCCGCGAAACATGGTTTCAAGGAGTATGCGGGAGGGAATTCTCCTGTGCTTTTTCTTGCTGGCGGTTATCGCCTACGTGCTGTATACATATGGATATCTTCGAACGATAAGTGATTGGAGAACCGGGATCAAGACGGGCTTGACCCTGTTAACTTTGCTGGTCAGCATCGGGGCTGCCTACGGATTCTTGCAGGGTTATCGCCAGAAGCGGAGAATTGATCTGTTAAGGAATGCGCTGGTACAGTGGGAGAAGGGCAATCAGACAGGGACGGTGCCCCAGTTGGGTGACGACGAGATCGGCGGCTTATCCGAGCAGTTGGAGCGCATCGGCAAACGGTGGGAGGAGCAGGTTAGCTCGCTGCAGCGTCTGTCCACACATAATGCTCAATTGGCGGAGCAGGCCCGGGTATCCGCTATCGTGGAAGAGAGACAACGGCTGGCGCGCGAATTGCATGATGCGGTCTCCCAGCAGCTGTTTGCCATTTCGATGACAGCGACTGCTGTGGGAAGAACACTGGAGAAGGATTTCGATAAGGCTCAGCGTCAGGTGGAGCTGATTGAGGAAATGGCCTCGGTCGCACAGTCAGAGATGCGCGCGCTGCTCTTGCATTTGCGTCCGGTGTATCTGGAGGGCAAGGAGCTGTCGCAAGGACTTCGCGAGTTGGTTAGAGAGCTGAAGACGAAGGTTCCTATGGAGCTGGCCCTGGAAATGGATGAAGATTTGAATTTGGGTAAAGGGATCGAAAATCATCTGTTCCGGATCATTCAGGAAGCCATGTCCAATACGCTCAGGCATGCCAAGGCGGATAAGATGGACATTCGGATTCACCGTAAGGGCGACACGATCAAGGTTGCTCTGCGCGATAACGGAATCGGCTTTGAGCTGGACGAGAAGAAGCAGACCTCCTACGGGCTATCCACGATGCAGGAACGGGTCCGTGAAATCGGCGGCTCCATTCAGTTTATTACAGCTCCCGGTAAAGGAACACGAATCGAAATTACCGTACCTATATTAAAAGAAGAGATCGGAGGGGAAGAGCTTCATGGAGACGGACACGGAACTGGAGAAGAGCATTAAGGTGCTTCTGGTAGACGATCATGAGATGGTTCGGATCGGTCTGGCCGCTGTGCTGGGTACCGAGGATGGAATCGAAGTGGTCGGAGAGGCCAGCAGCGGAGAAGAAGGAATTCGATTGGCCCAGGAGTATAAGCCGGATGTTGTCTTGATGGACCTTGTGATGGATGGCATGGATGGCATTGAGACGACACGGCAGCTTTTGGCGCTGTATCCTGAATGCAAAGTGATTGTACTTACCAGTTATCTGGATGACGAGAAGATGTATCCGGTTATTGAAGCGGGTGCTTTCAGCTATTTGCTTAAGACGTCCAGAGCTTCTGAAATTGCGGATGCGATCCGGGCCGCTGTTCGCGGACAGTCGGTGCTTGAATCTCAAGTGGCCTCGAAAATGATGAACCGTCTGCGCCAGCCGAAGGCGGAGACGCCTGCCCACGAGGAATTGACCGAGCGGGAGATGGATGTGCTGAGATTACTGGCACAAGGGAAATCCAATCAGGATATTGCGGACGAGTTGATCATCGGAATCAAGACCGTAAAATTCCACGTAACGAATATTTTAGCCAAGCTTGGAGTGGACGATCGCACTCAGGCAGCCATTTATGCGTACAAGAATGGATTGGCAGAATAGAATGCTGCAAACAGCCGTCAACATTTAACCGAGGGGGTTAGATTTTGGCGGTTATTTATTTTGTCCGATGAAAAAAGGGGCTCTTGTATAGGGAAGATGTGGGTGGTTATTCTGTAGATATGATAGATTAGTAGGTAGAACAAGGAGGGATAAAGATGCATAGCCTGAGGGGGAAAGGGAAACCTAAGTTAGCCGTTATTGCGGCGTTCATTCTGCTTCTGGTTGTTCTGTATCAATTATCCGCTTCCCGGCAAGCCTCTCCGACTGTCGTCGAGGATGAGGTCATGAGCGCGGAGTCCCAGTGGAAGGAACTGCTTGATCTGGGGGAACAGATTATCGGTGATGAGATTTCCGGAACTGTAAAATGGCAGGGAAACTGGAGTACTCTGCTGGATCCCGAAGAAGCAGCGAATGTACTGACTACACGTCTTGGTCTGCCGGCGGCGGAACAAGATATACTGCAAAACCATACGGTCTATTCATCCTCAGGCAGCCGTGATGAGTTTGCGCTTCATTTGAATGTCACTCAGCTCTCCTCCTCGGAATATTATGTTGTGCTGCGCCTTGAAGGAGAAGGGCGGCATGCAATGGCTTCATTGTCAGAGCAGCAGGCACTGCTGGGGCAGTCTATGCTGGATGAAGGAATTGCGGCCGAATGGAATGCGGCTGTGCAGGGAATGCGAAGGCAGCCGGATGAGCTAGAGAGTGGCTCGTTGAAGGAAGCCTTGGATGTGGTGGAGAAGGAATTTCCGAAAAAGCTGGATCTGACCCTGGTCGAGCAATACGAAGATCAAGATACAGTCAGCCGCACTTATTATTCATCCTATCTGCCGATTTCGGTGGACAGCGGAGGCCAAAAAGTAGGACTTCAAGCCGCAGTGCATATTCACTCCGTGACAGGGAAGCAGGAGTTCTCATTGGGCTCGCCATTGCTGACGGTTGAATATTAATTATGAGTTTAAATTAAAAATTAGATAAATATTAGATGAATTTATATAAATTCCAACATATTCTGATATGAATTTGATGGCAAGACTCCTGCAAATATGCTAAAATTACATCACATCCAGTGATGTATCTGTAAACTTATGGCATTGCTTGGGTATGAATAAATATTCACTATATTACATAGAAAGAAATGAGGAGCCATGGCTGATATTCAAAATCTGGAATCATTGCAGACACCAGGAGCTGTATTTTTTATCTTTGGAGCAACCGGGGATTTGGCACGCCGCAAGCTCTTCCCCGCTATATATTCGTTATATCGCGAAGGGAAGCTTGCTGAGGATTTTGCGGTTATCGGCGTGGCACGCCGTCCGCGCACACCTGAGGAATTCAGGGACGATGTACACCGTTCCATTCAAGAGTTCTGTCGTTACAAGGTTGAGGACACCGCTCATTGGACGCGGTTTGCCGAGCATTTCTCTTACAAGTCGTTGGATATTAACAATATCGACGGCTACGTTGAGCTGCGGGAGCTGACAGAATCGGTAGAATCCCGATTTGGAATTCCCGGCAACCGGATGTTCTATCTGGCGCTTGCTCCTGAGTTATTCGGAAGCGTCTCGTTCAACCTTCAGAAGGGCGGAATGCTGAGCAGCGGCGGATGGCATCGACTCGTGATCGAGAAGCCGTTCGGGTATGATCTTCTGTCAGCCCAGAAGCTGAATGAAGAGCTGAACCAGGTATTTAAAGAAGAAGAGATCTACCGGATCGACCATTATCTAGGCAAAGAGATGGTTCAGAACATTGAAGTGATTCGTTTTGCGAATGCTTTCTTTGAACCGCTATGGAATAATAAGCACATTTCCAATATTCAGATCACGCTCAGTGAGACGGTCGGTGTGGAAGAACGGGGCGGCTATTACGACCACTCCGGTGCGCTTCGCGATATGGGACAGAACCATATGCTTCAAATGCTGACGATGATTGCAATGGAACCGCCAAGCCGTCTGTACCCGGAAGATATCCGGGATGAGAAGGTGAAGGTGCTTCGTTCGCTGCGGCCTTATGCTACTCCGCTTGAGGTGAAGGAGAACGTGGTGCGCGGTCAATATACAGAGGGCGAGAGCATGGGCAAGCATCTGCCGGGCTATCGTCAAGAGGATAAAGTAGATCCGAATTCGAATACAGAGACTTATTTTGCGGCGAAAGTATTTGTCGATAATTTTCGTTGGGCAGGAGTTCCGTTCTATATCCGGACAGGCAAACGCCTGCCTGTGAAGACAACAGAGGTCGTCGTTGAATTCAAGCAAATGCCGACAAATGTCTACCTTGGCCAAAAGCATACGCTGGAGCCGAACCTGCTTGTGATTCGGGTCAACCCGATGGAAGGCATTTACATTAAGATTAACGCGAAAAAGCCAGGCTCGGAGTCAGCCATTGAACCCCTTGCCATGGAATTCTGCCAAAGCTGTCAGGTTGGCATCAATTCGCCTGAAGCTTATGAGCGTCTTATTTACGATGCTGCCAATGGGGATTCCACCTATTTCACCCGTTGGGACGAGGTGGCTACCGCCTGGGCATTCGTCGACCGCATCGCTGCGGCCTGGGCTCAGAACCCTGGCGATATCAGCACGTATTCTGCCGGTTCTTGGGGACCTGAGGAAGCGGCCGAGCTGCTTGCCAAGGATGGCTTCCATTGGTGGCCGGTAAATGGGCAGGAAGAGGACAACGTGATCTGGATTAGCAGAGGGTAATATATTTTGAAATAGTAACCGCCTTAAGCCATGTGCTGGGGCGGTTTTTTTGCGGGTATTTTCGATTGTAGCGGAGTTCCTGAACATAAAAGTGCAAATGTGTAGTGAACATGAAATCACAGGACTGTTCAAATTATTTAATTTGTAGATTTACTTGCTGGGCTGATTCCATTGAGTTGGTAGTTGATTCCTGATTGAGTATCGGAGCCTGCTTATGTTATAATCAATAATGATAATCATTATCATTCTAAAAAAATCTAAGTCTTGGTGCATCTTATAGAGTTCTAGATGGAATTAAGGAAAGTGAGTGAGGAATAGATGGAGCATTTATTAGAAGTAAAGGACCTGGCGATCTCATTCAAAACCCGGGAGGGCGAGGTACAAGCAGTTCGAGGCGTCAGCTTCCATGTGAACAAGGGGGAAACCCTGGCGATTGTCGGGGAGTCGGGTTCGGGCAAAAGTGTAAGCTCTCAAGCTGTAATGCAGCTCCTTCCGAAGCCGCAAGCTGTCTATAAACGGGGAGAAATCTGGTTTAACGGTCAGGAATTGACGAGTAAGACGGAGAAGCAGATGCAGAAGATTCGCGGCAAGGAAATCGGCATGATCTTTCAGGACCCGATGACCTCACTGAATCCAACAATCAAGGTGGGCAAGCAGATCACCGAGGTGTTGCACTTGCATGAAGGTATGAATAGGGAGCAGGCTTATAAGCGAGCAATTGAGCTGTTGGGACTGGTTGGAATTCCTGCTCCGGAGCGCCGCTTCCATCAGTATCCTCATGAATTTAGCGGCGGAATGCGTCAGCGTGTTGTCATTGCTATTGCGCTGGCGGCGAATCCAAAGCTGCTGATCGCCGATGAGCCAACAACGGCGCTGGATGTGACCATACAGGCGCAGATTCTCGATCTGATGAAGGAACTCCAGCAGAAGATCGGTACGGCAATTATTTTTATTACTCATGATCTGGGTGTGGTGGCCAAGATGGCGGACCGGGTGGCTGTGATGTATGCGGGACAAATTGTCGAATTAGGAACGGCGGAGGAGATTTTCTATGATCCGCGTCATCCTTATACCTGGGGCTTGCTAGCCTCGATGCCGAGTCTGAGCCAGCAGGGAGGGTCGAAGCTTGCGGCTATCCCGGGGACTCCTCCTGACCTCATTCATCCGCCGCAGGGAGATGCTTTTGCGCTGCGCAGCTCTTATTCGATGAAGATCGATTTTGAGCAAGAACCGCCGTTATACCGGATTTCCGATACACACACCGTCAGATCCTGGCTGCTGCATCCCTATGCGCCGGCTGTGACGCCGCCCGAAGCGGTGTTGAGCAAGCGGCGCAAGCTTGCCGGTGTGTATGAGCAGCCGATGTTGATAGAAGGCTAGAAACGAAGGGGGAGGCAATGCTTTGAGACAAGTGGCGGACTATGAATTAGAAGGCTGGATTCACTCATACAAGTTGACGGGAGTGAGTCAACAGGGCTGCGTTCAAAGAATGACCTGGCAGCAGCATGTCCAGTATGCGATCGGTCATACGATCAATGACTATTTTACCTTGTCGCCTGCTTTCCGCCTCCATACCTCGATCCAGATTCTACTGAACCGGCGTTGGCCTCGTGATCAGAGCATTTTTCCCGATCCCTCTGTGTACTGGCAGGTATATCATCAGATCGTAGAGCATTTAACGATGGTTACGGGGATGATGATCTACGATTATCCTGTTGCGCTGTACGAGAATTGGAAGACTGAGGTCACAGGGCTGGATATGCAGCTATCTCTCATTGTCCAGGCGGTATGGCAGCAGCGAGGCAATCCTTTGCAAATGAAGGTACAGAAGTTTCTCTTTGAGGATGATCCGGAGGTAGTCGATACTTTTGTCCATCTCGTCAATGTGTTTTGGCATAGTGCCTTCGGCCGGCCCCCTGGAGAGATCGAGGTCTATGCTTTGCTGGAGGGGCATAGGTATTCCTTCACTGGAGAATCACTCAGCCTGTCCAAATCGGCGGATTATGTGAGTCTGCTGGTGGATACTTGGGAGAGAGAGACTCAAGGTGGAGATCGTGGGAGTCAGCAAATTGTTGGCTGTCCGAGGGGGTACCTAAGGTAGTATGATCGCTAAGGCCTCTTATGCGGTGCAAGAGATAATGGAATAAAGTGATATGCACAAAAACTCATCGAATTAATGGTGAGTTTTTGTTTTGAGTTGAAAGGGAATTGAGATTTTTGGGTGAGTAGTTGAAACTCATTCTGGAGACAGAAATATAGGATCATTGGCTCGAATTGGGGAGAATTATGATACACTAGTAACAAATCCTCAAGGTTACTTGAAACCAGAAATCATTTTTTCTGGAGTGCGCCAACACTTTTCTCCATAAGGGCTTAAAGAATTGTATCAGACTATTGTTTGACGATACTTTAGATGCTTCTTCCTCAAGTTGTATGGCTGATTAGCAGGATTATATAAAGGCATTAAAATAAAGGAAAAACTTCTGGTGCGAATGTGAAGCAAACATGATTTCCCTGGGAGATTCACACCAAGATAAGTTACTTTCATTTCTATTTGTGTAATTATAAGATAATTATCAATTGATTTTTAACTCTATATTGGGTAATAGAGGGTTGTTTATACCTTCAAATATCCTTATTCTGTTAAAAAACGGAGTCGCACCTTACTCAGGTGCGTGGATTGAAATCTCCCAATCTTACCACAATCGGCTTAACGTATAGTCGCACCTTACTCAGGTGCGTGGATTGAAATATGTCTTCAAGGTCCTCATATTTTGAATCTGGAGTCGCACCTTACTCAGGTGCGTGGATTGAAATAAGTTATTGAAACTGCTCATAGAAACCTGAAAATAGTCGCACCTTACTCAGGTGCGTGGATTGAAATTAAGGTATAACAACTAAATCGGAGCCTTTTATCAGTCGCACCTTACTCAGGTGCGTGGATTGAAATAATGAAATGATTACCACCACCAAGAGTGCCTAGGCGTCGCACCTTACTCAGGTGCGTGGATTGAAATATCTGGAGCATCTACAACTTGTCCCGCTCTACTGTCGCACCTTACTCAGGTGCGTGGATTGAAATCACGGCTAAGGCTCACTCCTTTCATACGATTAAGCAAAGTCGCACCTTACTCAGGTGCGTGGATTGAAATACGGCGGCTAGGGTCTCCCAACCCTATGCTGCTTAACGTCGCACCTTACTCAGGTGCGTGGATTGAAATGTATAGAGCCCGGCTGTATGGAAGAGATTCACAAGCGTCGCACCTTACTCAGGTGCGTGGATTGAAATAATAACCTCACCTCCTTTCATAATTCAAAATAAAAGTCGCACCTTACTCAGGTGCGTGGATTGAAATAATTTGATGCTAAGCAGATAATTAACGAGCAATTGTCGCACCTTACTCAGGTGCGTGGATTGAAATCTGAAGAAGTTTGAACAAAAAGCTTCCAAAGAGAGTCGCACCTTACTCAGGTGCGTGGATTGAAATTTATGGTTACTAACAACAAGAACTGCTATTCTATGTCGCACCTTACTCAGGTGCGTGGATTGAAATCATGCTCCAGACTCTTGCCCAGCAATCAGACCTGGTCGCACCTTACTCAGGTGCGTGGATTGAAATCTGGATAAAATTATTAGGCAAAAACAATATGCGGGTCGCACCTTACTCAGGTGCGTGGATTGAAATACGATGTTTTGAATATATTCACATACCGCGACAAGTCGCACCTTACTCAGGTGCGTGGATTGAAATGATCACAGTACAACTTGCGCTTAGCCTGCTTATCGTCGCACCTTACTCAGGTGCGTGGATTGAAATCTGATCATATATCTTTGGCGTTGAAACTCTGATTCGTCGCACCTTACTCAGGTGCGTGGATTGAAATTTGAAAGAAAGGTTGCCAGCCTTACCACAGAAAACGTCGCACCTTACTCAGGTGCGTGGATTGAAATGATGTTGGCAATTGGATCATCAATGATAAAAGGGTCGCACCTTACTCAGGTGCGTGGATTGAAATCGTATACATGGCTTGCATTTATGATCCGATCTTACGTCGCACCTTACTCAGGTGCGTGGATTGAAATCACTAGGGTAAATGGTACCAAGTATCAACAGGACGTCGCACCTTACTCAGGTGCGTGGATTGAAATTGTTTCTGCGTATAGGCTCATTTGGGTAACGTATCGTCGCACCTTACTCAGGTGCGTGGATTGAAATTCAAATCCTCACCCCGTTTAATTCTGGTCTTTATGTCGCACCTTACTCAGGTGCGTGGATTGAAATTCAGCCGACCGGCTTTCCCAGGCTCCGTTAACCTGTCGCACCTTACTCAGGTGCGTGGATTGAAATTATCCTCGATGTACCTGTCAGCCATAGCGTATGCTGTCGCACCTTACTCAAGCGGTGGATCAAATCTCTACTGCCACTTTTCAAAATTAATACCAAAGAGTCCTCTAATGAGCAGTCGTACCCATCAAAAACACCTTTTATTGTGAAAAAGCACAAATAAAAGCCTTCCGATCTTCGGAAAGGTCTTTTTGTTGTTCACTTAATTAACTCCATAAATCATAAAAAATGTTGAATCATGGAAGGGATTGGCGATTTTTCGGCGAAATACATGAATATAAGGAGATAGTTCTCAAGAACTAACCGAAAAGGGTTGGAGGTCAGGCGGTTGGACTATATTGCACATGTGCGGGAAAGTGATGGGGAGCCACAGCCACTGGAGCATCATTTGCTAGGAGCACAGCGATTGGCTGAGTTCGCCGGAGAGGCACTTGGCATTCGGCATATTACGGGGCTGGCAGGCCTACTCCATGATCTCGGGAAATACGCGATAGCATTTCAAAACTATCTGCGTGAAGCTGTAGCTCATCCAGAAGCTCCTCCCAAGCGGGGGAGTGTAGATCATTCTACAGCCGGGGGGCGCTTGCTTTATGATCTTTACCATACGGGAACTATTGAACGTGGTAAGGGAACTCTTGCTGAAATAGTCGGCAACGCCATCATTTCACACCATTCCAGCTTGCATGATTACATCAGTCCAGAACTGGAAACCCCCTATCTGCGAAGAGTTCGGGATAAGGAGGATGTTCCTGAATACGAAGCTTGCACCAGACTATTCTTTGAGCGCGTGATGAACCGTGAAGCATTTGAACAATACGTGGAGCGAGCGGTGCTGGAGATGGATGCTTACTTCGCCATTCCGTCCCCTTTCACCATGGAAATGAAATGCCTTTATCTGACCAAATATGTATTTAGTGCTCTAATTGATGCAGACCGCACGGATACGCGGCGATTTGAGGAGCAGATTGCGGAGAACGAAGAGCAAGCCCCCAACACGGAGGAACTGTTCGAGAGCTATTACGCTAAATTAATGGATAAGCTGGGGGGATTGGCGGGTCATGCTTCTGCTACCACCCCGATTAACCAACTAAGAAGGGAAATGTCGGAACAGTGTGAGCGTTCTGCGTATAAGCCTTCCGGTATTTACACCCTATCCATCCCTACTGGCGGCGGCAAGACGTTAGCCAGTCTTCGTTATGCACTCAGACATGCGATAGAGCATCATAAGAAGCGCATAATATACGTCCTTCCATACACCACCATAATAGAACAGAACGCTGCCGAGGTACGGGGGATTTTGCAGGATGATATTCACATTTTGGAGCATCACTCCAATGTGATTGACGAACTCAATGATAATGATGAGATGGACGATGGCTTGATTCATATTCGGCAAAAATTAAAGCTGGCCAAGGACAATTGGGATTGCC
>NZ_HG005142.1:264331-283885 GCF_000455265.1 Paenibacillus antibioticophila | reverse complement strand
GGCAAAAATTAAAGCTGGCCAAGGACAACTGGGATTGCCCGATTATCTTTACGACGATGGTGCAATTTTTGAATGTGTTCTATGCCAAGAGTAACCGAAATGTGCGCAGGCTGCATCACCTTGCGGAGTCGGTCATTATATTCGACGAGGTGCAGAAGGTCCCCGTGTCCTGTGTATCTCTATTTAATGAGGCCTTGAACTTCCTGAATCACTATGGACAATCTAGCATTGTGTTATGCACGGCTACCCAGCCTGCTCTGGATGTGGTAGAGCATCAATTGCATCTAACCCCCGGTGCTGAAATTGTAGGCAACCTGAACGATGTGATTAAGGCATTCAAGCGGGTGGAATTAAGCGATGAGGCAACCTCCAGGGTGTTCACCAATGAGAGCTTGAAGGACTGGGTACTGGATAGGCTGGATGAGAAGCGGGATATGCTAATTATTTTGAACACGAAGGCTGTTGTTAAGGATTTGTACGAGCGCTTGAAGGGAGTTAATCACGGTGCTGTGGTGTATCACTTAAGCACGTCTATGTGTGCGGCTCATCGTAAGCAGGAACTGGACAAAATCAGAGGGTGCCTAGACAGAAAAGAAAAGATAATCTGCATCAGCACACCGCTCATTGAAGCCGGGGTTGATGTTAGCTTCCAGTGCGTTGTTCGCTCACTAGCGGGGCTGGACTCTGTGGCTCAGGCAGCAGGTCGTTGTAACCGTCACGGTGAAGAGTCGCTCCAGCAGGTGTACATGATTGATCATGCCGAGGAGAACTTGCAGGATCTTAGCGAGGTTCGCAAAGGGAAGGACATCACCAAGCGAATGCTTACGGACATGCATCGGGACGAGTCAGCTCATGGTGGGTTTTTATTATCGGACAAGGCACTAAGGTTTTACTTCAAGCAATTCTATGCCGATGTTAGGCCGTTATTAAAATTTGAAATCCCAAAGTTAAAGCAGAACATGATGAAGCTACTGTTTGCCCAGCCCCAGGAAAATGATTACTTTCAGGATTACTATCAAAGTTACGCCAAGCGACCACCTCTGTACCTGCTTAACAGTCCCCGAACAGCGGCCGATCACTTTCGTGTGATTGAGGATTTGACCACCCCGGTCATTGCTCCCTATGGGGAAGGTGCCCATATTATCGCTGAATTGAACGGAGCAAGCCGCATTGAGGATTTGGGTCGCCTGCTGCGTCAGGCACAGCAATATACAGTCAACTTGTTCCCTCATGAGAAGATCAAGCTGGATCAGAATCAAGGACTGGAAGCCTGTCTGGACGGACAAATCCTTGTAATGCGTGAAGGGGCATACAGTGAGGAATTCGGACTGGATTTGGAAAATGATAGCTGGGGAGGCGCCTCTATTTTCTAGTCGACGGTCTGATATCTCTAAATTCAATACGATTCCATGGGAAAGGAGGTGAATGCTGATGATAAGAAATGCTGTGGAGTTTGCCGTTTACGGTGATTACGCCTTGTTTACAGACCCGTTAACCAAGCTTGGGGGTGAGAAGCTAAGCTATCAGGTACCAACCTATCAGGCGCTCAAGGGCATCGTTGAAAGCATCTATTGGAAGCCGACGCTGCTGATGGTTGTGGATGAGGTTCGCATCATGAATGCGATTCGGATGGAATCCAAGGGAGTACGGCCTATTGATTATAGTGGCGGCAATACACTGGCTAATTACACTTACCTGAAGGATGTACATTATCAGGTCAGATGCCATTTTGAGTTTAATCTCAATCGTCCCGATATGGAATTTGATCGCAACGAGCATAAGCACCATAACATTCTCAAGCGAAGCGTTAAGGCAGGAGGACGACGGGACATTTTTCTCGGCACCCGCGAGTGTCAAGGTTACGTGGAGCCTTGTGTATTTGGGGAAGGCGATAGCTTCTATGATCAATATGGAGAACTTCATTTAGGTACGATGGTGCACGGTATCAACTATCCGGATGAGACAGGAAGGGATCAGATGGAGGTGCGGCTGTGGCAGCCGGTGATGAAGAATGGAATTATCACTTTTGATCGGCCTGAGAGCTGCACTCAGATACGTGTAATTTCACAAATGAAGTCTAAGGTATTTGACGACAGCAATGTCCAATCTGCCGAGCAATTACTGGCCAGTTGGGGAGAGGAGGAGGTTCAGTGAGTTGGCTGCTTAACTTATATGAGACCTATGAGTCCAATTTAGATAGGGTAGGCGAGATTGGATTAAGATACAACCGCGAATATACGCTGCTCCCTGTATCGCATACCACTCAGAATGCTCATATTGAAGTGCGTGTGACCGAGGAAGGAGAGTTTCACTCAGCCAAGGTGATCGACAAGAGTGAAGCCAGTACGCTGATTCCATGTACGGAGAAGTCGGCCAGTCGGGCGGGTGCCGTCATCGCCCCTTATCCGCTGCATGACAAGTTAAGCTATGTCGCAGGGGACTATGTCGCTTATGGAGGACAAATTAAAGGAGAAGAGCCCTTCGCAACCTACATACAAGATTTGCAGAATTGGGCCGAGTCCCCTTATACGCATCCCAAGGTAATGAGCATTTACCGCTATTTGAGGAAAAGAACGTTAATTCGCGATCTCGTCGAAGTCAGTCGTATTCTGGCTGTGGATGATCAGCAACAACTTATTGACAAATGGGACAACAAGTACAGCGATCGATACCCGGAGAAGCCTGGAATTTTCAGTGTAATTGCAGGGGATCAGACCAGCGCCTTTGTTCGCTTCACTGTCTATTCGCCGGACGATCGACTTGAAGAGGTCTGGAAGGACGCTGCGGTTCACGCTTCCTTCATCAGCTACTATCAAGAGAAGCTGGGAGATGAAGACTTTTGTTATGTGACGGGACAAAGGCTCCCTAGTACAGACAAGCACGCGAACAAAATACGTAATTCGGGTGACAAAGCCAAGCTGATCTCAGCTAACGACAAGACAGGCTTTACCTACCGTGGTCGCTTCACGGACAGTCGCGATGCCGCGAGTATAAGCTACGAGGTCTCGCAGAAGGCGCATAATGCCTTGAAATGGCTCATTCAGCGTCAGGGGAAGACGATTGATGACCGGGTCTTCCTGGTGTGGGGTAACACTTCTCTGTATATTCCCGACCCTGGCGAGGACACCTTTGCCCTTGATCCAGAGGCGATGCCAGAGGTGGTCCGCAGATCTAACACGTATGAGACGCTGGCCGCTGAAGTGGCCAAGGCGCTTGATGGGTATAGAAGCAAGATGGTGCAGGCAGAGGTAAGCTCGGCCCAGACAGGCGTGAACATTCTGATCCTCGACTCTGCCACAACCGGGCGTATGGCGGTGCTGTATTACCGGAATATGGACAAGGAGCTGTACCTGGATCGGCTGAAGCACTGGCATACAACCTGCGTCTGGCTCCATCGGTATCGGAAGAATGAACAAGGAGAATTCACTGTCTTCTATGGCGCTCCGGCGACACGCGACATTGCCTTCGCGGCCTATGGTCCGCGTGCAGGAGACAAGGTGGTGAAGGGTTTGATGGAGCGGATGCTGCCATGTATCGTTGATGGCTCCAGAGTACCGCTTGATATTATCAGGAGCCTGGTGAACCGGGCCTCTAACCCGGTAGCTTTGGAGCGCTGGGAATGGGAGAAGACGCTTAGTATTACCTGTGCTTTATTAGACAAGCACTTATATGATCGACGGGAGGGAATCGGCATGCCACTAGATGAACAGAACGATGATCGCAGTTATTTATTTGGAAGAATGCTCGCCGTAGCCGACGTGCTGGAGAGACGCGCGCTAGGAAGGGAAGAGAATCGGGCAACCAATGCAATTCGCTATATGAATACATTCTCTCAGCATCCGGAGCGTACCTGGAGAGTAATTCAGACGGCCTTACAGCCTTATCAGGCCCGGTTGGGGCGTAAAGCAACGAATCTGACCAAAATTATAGATGAGATTGCTTATAAATTTGATCCCAAAGATTTTAACAATCAATCCTTGTCCGGCAAGTATTTGCTAGGGTTTTACAGTCAAAGACATGTGTTATATCAAAGTAAACAACAGGATGCTGCCGTTGACACAGATGAATCCCAAGAGGATGAGAACGAATCCAACGAATAAGGAGTGAACGAATATGAGTAGTTTGGATCATAAAATTGATTTTGCCGTAGTTCTGTCCGTAACAGGTGCTAACCCCAACGGTGACCCATTGAATGGCAATCGCCCACGCCAGAATTATGATGGTTATGGTGAGATTTCGGACGTAGCCATTAAGCGGAAAATTCGCAATCGTCTACAGGACTTGGGAGAAGCTATTTTTGTACAATCCAATGACCGTAAGAATGACGTGTATGGTAGTTTGAGAGAACGTGCAGAAGGAAATACACGGCTTAGCGAAGTAGCCAAGAACAAGAAGGCAACTAGTGATGATTTTGCTGAAATCGCTTGTCAGGAATGGATCGATGTTCGCAGCTTCGGGCAGGTATTTGCCTTTAAGGGAGCAGCAAGTGGTGGCGGCGTATCTGTCGGGGTGAGAGGTCCTGTCTCGATTCACGCAGCTCGCAGCGTAGCCCCTATTGATATTACGAGCACGCAGATCACCAAGAGTGTCAACTCTGAGCCGGGTAAGGATCGCGGGTCCGACACCATGGGGATGAAGCATCGGGTAGATTTTGGCGTGTACGTCTTCTACGGAAGTATCAACACGCAGCTAGCCGAGAAGACCGGATTTACGAATGAGGACGCGGACAAAATAAAGCAAGCACTTCTGACTTTGTTTGAAAATGATTTGTCCTCTGCTCGTCCCGAAGGCAGCATGGAGGTACGGAAGCTGTATTGGTGGGAGCATAGTTCGAAGCTGGGGCAATATTCTTCGGCTCAAGTACATCGCTCGCTGGCGGTCAGCTCCAAAGTGGACGAACCACAGTCTTTTGACGATTATGCCATTGAACTGTCTGCACTCGACGGACTGAAGGCCGAAGTGCTGGATGGACGTTAATCGGGACGAAGATGAGCTGATGCTGTCAGGCATCCAGCATTTTCAGTTCTGCAAGCGGCAGTGGGCGCTCATTCATATTGAACAGCAATGGGAAGAGAATGTGGGCACGATCGAAGGACAGTATTTGCACCGGAAGGCGGATCAGCCCTTCGTGCGGGAGAAGCGTGGAGACAAACTGATCGTTCGGGCATTACCGGTTAAATCTGCCGAACTGGGTATCACAGGAATCTGTGACGTTGTTGAGTTTACACGGGATGAGCATGGCGTACAGATTCAGGGTGCGGAAGGCAAATACACGGCTTGTCCTGTTGAATATAAGCGGGGCAAGCCCAAGAAGGATGAAGCCGATATTCTCCAGTTGGCCGCACAAGCGATGTGTCTGGAGGAGATGCTGCTATGTCCGATTCCCGTAGGCTATATGTTCTACAATGAAATCAAGCGTAGAATTGAAGTGCCGCTGACAGCAGAGTTGAAGGATCGGGTTCGCTCTATTTTCGCAGAGATGCGCGAATATTACCACCGAAGACATACGCCGAAGGTGAAGACGGGCGCTTTTTGCAGTAAATGCTCTTTACAATCCGTATGTGTACCTGAAGTGCTAAATAAGCGTTCCGTCAAAAGCTATATCGAAGGGAAAATCAAGGAATGAAAAAGCTGCTGAATACGCTCTTCGTAAATCAGCCGGACGTTTATCTGTCTCTGGATGGAGATAACATTGTGCTGCTGAAGGATCAGGAGACGTTGGGTCGTCTTCCACTTCATAACCTGGAGTCTATCGTTGCCTTCGGTTATACAGGTGCTAGCCCAGCGTTGATGGGATATTGCGCAGACAGAAACATATCCATCACATTTATGACGATGAATGGGCGGTTCTTGGCCCGCGTAATTGGAGCAAGCCGAGGTAATGTCGTACTGCGGAAGAAGCAATATGCGATATCAGAGAGCGAATTGCAGTCGGCCAGGGTGGCGCGTAACTTTATTCTTGGCAAAATATATAATCACAAGTGGATGCTGGAACGGATGACGCGGGATTACCCGCTGCGTGTTGATGTGGAACAGTTCAAAGAGGCTTCATCCCAGTTATCTGCTACAATGGACGCCATTTGGGAATGCGATGATCTGGAACGCTTGCGCGGGCTGGAGGGACAGGCGGCGCTTAGCTATAATAAGCTGTGGGACCATATGATTTTACAGCAAAAAGAGGATTTTCAATCTCATACTCGCTCTCGCCTTCCTCCGCTCGATAAGGTGAATGCCATGCTATCTTTGGCTTATACCCTGCTGGCTCATGATATGACCTCTGCCCTGGAAGGGGTTGGGCTGGACGCTTACGTGGGGTTCCTGCATCGAGACCGTCCTGGACGCGCCTCGTTAGCACTCGATGTGATGGAGGAGCTACGGGGTATTTATGCGGATCGCTTTGTGTTGTCACTAATCAATAAAAAGCTTGTCAGTGCCGGGGATTTCGTTCACAAAGAGAATGGGGCGGTACTGCTTACCGATGACGGTCGCAAAACCTTTCTGTCCGCTTGGTAGAACCGCAAGCAAGAGAAAATCAAGCATCCCTATCTCGGTGAGACCATTTCCTGGGGTTTGCTCCCGCATGTACAGGCTCTGTTGCTCGCCAGGTATTTGCGCGGTGATCTGGACGAATATCCGCCATTTCTTTGGAAGTAGGTGTATGAATCATACTGGTACTTATCACTTATGATGTAAGCACAACGGATTCGGCCGGACAGCGCAGATTGCGACAGGTGGCCAAGACTTGCCTCAATTGCGGGCAACGGGTGCAAAACTCTGTGTTTGAATGCATCGTTGATGCTGCCGAATGGACATCCTTGAGACTACGTCTGCTAGAACTCATTGACCCGGAGCAGGATAGTATCCGCTTCTACCAATTGGGCAACCAGTACAAGAACAAGATAGAGCATGTGGGCACGAAATCATCCCTTGATTTGGAGGGTCCACTTATTCTCTAACGACCAAAATTGAATAAAATATGCTGGTGCGAATGTGAAGCGAACATGATTTCCCTGGGGGATTCGCACCAAAATAAGTTACTTTCATTTGGTTATGTGTAAAAATATGGAATTATTTAACCGATTATTTATTGTCTAAGGGCTGAAAATGGCTAATTAAGCTGAATAATACCCTTATTATGTTAAAAATCGGAGTCGCACCCTACACGGGTGCGTGGATTGAAATCACGGGGTTACTCTAGTCGCAGTAAAACAAAAAAAGTCGCACCCCATGCGGGTGCGTGGATTGAAATTCAAAAATATTTATTATTTCAATCCACGCACTATGTCGCACCCCATGCGGGTGCGTGGATTGAAATTTCACGAGCGGCGTACAGGCCGAATTTTGGCAGAGTCGCACCCCATGCGGGTGCGTGGATTGAAATTGATGGTAGATAAACAGACGGGATGCCAGTATGGTCGCACCCCATGCGGGTGCGTGGATTGAAATCATCCGGATAAATGACATATAGCCTCTCTCCACTCTGGTCGCACCCCATGCGGGTGCGTGGATTGAAATCGCCGCCCGGTGCGGACAAGGCCGCCGACGAAAGGTCGCACCCCATGCGGGTGCGTGGATTGAAATTTTTGATAATCTCTGCTTTTATCAAGTTTGTCATTGTCGCACCCCATGCGGGTGCGTGGATTGAAATTTTATAGAGATGATGGAAATGGGTATGGAGAAAGTCGCACCCCATGCGGGTGCGTGGATTGAAATTCGCCACCAGTAGAATTGTTGTCTCCCAGCGCTGCCGTCGCACCCTACACGGGTGCGTGGATTGAAATTACCCTCATGCTTTGCTGACCCACTAATAGGGAAGCAAGTCGCACCCTACACGGGTGCGTGGATTGAAATGCTATAAGTGAACTGTCCATCCGAAAGCGCTCCATGTCGCACCCTACGCGGGTGCGTGGATTGAAATTGCCATAGCGTCCAATAAGTGAGGCGCGGCAAGAGTCGCACCCTACGCGGTTGCGTGGATTGAAATAAAGTCACAGAGCGACCAAGAGCAAGTGGAGACACGTCGCACCCTACGCGGGTACGTGGATTTAAAGCGGGCTCTGCTCCCAAGTTAACTTAATCAAACAGCGGCAATCTGGGACTTTAATCTCTGGTCCAAGGCTGTCGCTGTCTTTTTTCAGGTCAGACCAAAAGTCCTGTGGGTTTCTGTGCAGCTTCATTCAGTCAAATATTTAGAGTTATACGTCATATTATTGGAGCGGCTAAAAGAAAGCAACCGCTTATAATGTTAATTTGGAAGCGCTTACTTTAAAGAAATATTCTAGTCAAGAGGAGGGATGAAAAGATACGAAAAAGGCTCGAGATTGTTAGCCAGGCATTTATGAAGCGATTGGCAGATTTATCTGATTTACGGAAAATAAAACGAAGGGGAGATGTAAATTGGGCAAGAGCTTTCGGCAGTTTTTCGTGTTCGTCCTCATTGTGGCGCTTGTAAGCAGCGCTATTCCGGGGGGAAGGATTTATGCTTTGGAGACAAGCGCGGCAGAACCGGGATTGATGGCCTGGTACAAGCTCGATGCGCCATTCGATTATGACAACAGGCAGGTTGCGGAGGATTCCTCAGGCAATGGACATCATTCGGTCAGCGCGGTTGGTACGTGGGTTCCGGACGGTGGAGTTTATGGCGGGGCTCTGTCGTTCAACGGCGTCACCGATTTGGTCCAGCTGAATTTAGGCTCTGCTGCGGCTGGATCATATCTGAAGGATGCATTCACGGAGCATTCTGTCTCCTTCTGGTTTAAAGCTAATGATACAAGAACCCAGCAGGTGTTGTTCGAGCGGGGAGGGAATACGTCCGGTTTAGCGATTCAACTGAATGCGAACAGACTGGAAGCCGCTGTTGCAAGCGCCGATGTGAGGGAAATTGTGTCGACCCCATTTACGGATACCGCCTCTTGGCATCACGTCCTGCTTACGTTCAACAATGGGGTATTCAAGCTTTATCTGGATGGAGAAGTCGCTGATACAGCAACTGCTCCGTTTACTAAAGTGAACACGGCACTTAACGAAGGGGGCCTCGGTGCAAGATTAGGGGTCGATGCGTTCAATGGGGGAAATGGAGGGGCTTGGTTCAGCGGGATGATGGATGACGTGCGATTTTACGAGACCGCAATTTCGCCAACGATCCATGTGAGCGGGGTCAGCCTGGACAAGGCCCAAATAACCACTACGGTCAGCGAGGCCGTGTATCTTACCGCGTCTCCTCAACCCTCGTTCGCGACCAATCGCAATGTTACCTGGACTTCGAGCGATGAGACTGTAGTGACAGTCTCCGTTTATGGTCCGACACAGGCGGTCGTGGAACCGAAAAATGCTGGCAGTGCTACGGTTACTGTGTTGACCGAGGACGGGAGTTACATGGCTGCCAGCGAAATTACCGTTCTTCCGGAGTGGGTTTCTATTCCCTTTGAAGGACTGGAGGCCAGGTACAAGCTGGACGCCCCTTTTAATCACAACGGCAAAAGTGTGGCGGAGGACTCCTCCGGCAACGGCCATCATTCTGTAAGCGCTATCGGAACCTGGCTGCCAAATGGAGGGATTGATGGGGGAGCTTTCTCCTTCGATGGATCAACAAGTATCATTCAACTGAATACAACAAATGATTCTTTTTTAAGAGATGAGTTCTCCGAATTTACCGCTGCGATGTGGTTCAAGCCAACCGATTTGAACACCAGACAGGTATTGTTCGAGCGCGGCGGGAACGGGGCAGGATTCGCCATTCAGATTAATGAAGGGAGGATCGAAGCCGCTATTGTGAATAACAAGCCCCAAATTGACCGGATCATTCTTTCCGCCGAGCTGACTGGGGCAGATGAATGGCATCACGTAGCTGCCTCTTTTGGCAACAACGCCTTCAAGTTATTCCTTGACGGGGAATTGTCCAAAGAAACGGTAACGCCTTTTGATAGAGTTTCTGCAGCGGCTAACGAGGGGGCGATTGGTGCTAGATTTGCTGTCGATGCTTTCGATGGACCGACGACAGGAGCCTATTTCAAAGGACTTATCGATGACGTTCGATTGTATAATGCCGCCGTAGAGCCTATCGTTGGAGCCGTACCTGTAACCGGCGTAACCTTTGATCAAACGGAGATGACAATTGGAAAGGGTCTCACGCAAGAGCTTGCAGCACTGATTCTTCCTGAGCATGCGACAAATCAGAATGTCATCTGGGCCTCGAGCGACGAATCCGTTGTAACGGTCACGCCGAGCGGCACCCTGAAGGCAGCCGTGCAAGGGATTTCGGAAGGAACGGCAGAAATTACTGTGAAGTCTGTCGATGGGGGGCATGAAGCGAAGAGTAAAGTCACCGTTGCGAACATTCCGCTTGAAGGGGTGAAGCTTGCGCCTGCCGACGCGGAAATCGTGGTAGGAACAACGCAGGCACTAACGCTGACGTTCACGCCGGAAAATGCAACGAACCAGCATGTCATCTGGTCTTCCGATAGTCCGTCTATAGCTTCGATTGATGAATCAGGCGTCGTTACGGCGCTGCTGCCGGGAACCGCAACGATCACTGTAACGACAGAGGATGGGGGGTATACGGATTCCGTGGATATTACCGTCAAGGGCATACCGGTTGAGAAAATCTCTCTGAACCATCCCAAGATTACACTGGCGGTGGGCGGGTCGCATCTGTTATCGGCCGAAATTTTGCCTAAGAACGCATCGAATCTTAACATTGTCTGGTCGTCTTCCGACTCTTCCGTAGCGGCGGTTGATGCGAGCGGCAGAGTGACAGCCGTCGGAATAGGAACCGCGACCATCTCGGCCGCAACCGAGGATGGAGGCCTCATAGCTAACAGCGAGGTTACGGTCAACGCATTCGCTATGAATGAAATAGATAACATGTTCCGTGTCGATTCAGGGCCGGAAATAGGCAAGAAGGCCACCCTCTACGACGGAACGATTGAGAAGTATAATGGATACTACTATGCAATGGGAACCGGTACATTGGGAAAAGTGTATCGTTCCAAGGATATGATTCATTGGGAAAGTCCTTACATGATGATTTCGAACGATCCGGTCAATGCTCCTCCGCTGGTAAATCCGGCTGACTACAAGGAATTAGGGGCATCCGATTTGCTCTATCATAACGGAGCTATGTTCTATACCTTCAATGGCACCTCTTTGCTGCATGGGGATCCGAACACACTGAACACAACGCCCGATTTCCGGAATAGTTTTTGGGATAAAAAATATGACTCGGGCATTGATCCGCAGTTATTCGTTGCGCATAACGGAGACTTGGTCTTCCAGCGGAAGGTCAATCCGGATGAAGCAGATCCGAATACGGGTGCGGCAAAGCCTGGACGTGCCGGTCTATGGGTGTGGAAGGTGCAATCCTTCTTCAACGAGCATGGAAATCCTGGCCGCAGCCAGGCGGTCGAGACACTAACTACGCAAAAGGGCCACTGGGGCAATTTGAACTTCTTCAACTTCGAAGGCGGGGAGCTTTACTACCATAACGGACAGTATTACATGCTGTATGCGGCGAATCAGATGTTCCCCGAAACAGGTCTTTATGAAACAGGAGTGGCGCAAGCCGACCAATACGATACATTCACGAATGATACCAAATATCCGGGCAAGCTGCTGGCCCGCAATGTCGAGGAGTTGATCCTGAAATACCGCGTGCTTCTGCCGACATCGGAGCATGGAAGTCAGCCGTATCAATACACCTTCGATGAGCCTCAGGAAGGATGGAGCAGCATTGAATCTGATGAGAACGGCTGGGTATCCGGAGAAGGCGGCTTCGGCTGGCCGGAAGAGAACCGGTCGAAGATTCCGAGCATTTATAACGATGGGAAGAAGACAGCAGCCGAGATTTGGTCTCATCCGAACGGACCTGCCTCCATGTGGGCAAAGCGTTCTTTCGAGCTTGATACAGTACCGGAGACGACTGTATTGCGCTACCGTCTGCAAGGCTACGGAAAGCTGTATGTGAACGGCGAAGAATTCTTCGCATTCAGCGGTCAACAGCGGGCCTACAAAATGATTGAGGTTCCCGCTAACCTGTTGCAGACAGGGGAGAATGTGATCTCCGTGGAGATCAGTACGAACGGCGGACCTGCATTGAACTTTTACCATCTGGATTTCGGTCTGTACGATACGAACGGACATCCGGTCGAATCGGACATTGTCGGACCGTCCCAACCGAATGTCATTAAGGGGCCGAACGGGTTCGAGACCTGGGTTACTTATAAGGCATTCTGGAACAGTAATGAAGGACAAGGGAAAGATCGCGTCTATTTCTGGGATCAGGAAATGGTCGTTGATGGTCCAACCTCCTTCGATTCCGAAGGCCTCCATCCGGATGCCTGGGTGCCGACGTTCCAAGACCGGTTCGAATCAGTATCTAGCTTGCAGCATTATGATATTCCGGAAGCGGATGTATCCATCGACGACGGAGCGTTGTATTTTAACGCACCTGGCGAATTAAAGCGGGTACTGCTGAACGGATATGCAGCGGAGAACTTCTTTATGGAGGCTAATCTTCAATTCGACGAAAATGATTTCGGAGAAGAGGGTCAGGCCGGCATGGTGGTATGGCATCAGGATGAGGACAACTATGTGAATCTGTTGATCGACCGCGATGACCGGAAGCTTGTTATCGAGTCGCGTATCCATGGAGATCAAGACATTTCCACGGCTGATTTGCCTTCGACATTTGCCTTCCTGCAGGATGACCCGCGTGCTGCGGACTTTGCGGAATCTTACCACACACTTAAGGTATATAAGAACGGGTCCAAATTGTTTGCGGAGCTCGATCACTATACGCTTAATGACGATCGTCCGGTATTTGAGCATGAGGCAATGGCTGGTTCAGGTCAGGTTGGCCTGATCAGCAACAAAGCGAAAGTCCGGGTGGATAACGTGACCCTGACGACCGGCTTGAGCGAATATGGAACTTACATGGATGGCTGGGATGCTGCATGGCAGGTGTCTGACCAGGGCTTGCAATCACCGGCGGCCAGAGAAGCGCTCACGGCCAAAGGCGACCGGCTGCTTGAACATGAATTTTCGGTCAACGTAAATACGGGTGCTTTGCCGTCATCGGGTAAAGCGGGCGTTATTCTCGAGTATATTGATGAGCAGAACTACGTAACGGCAAGTACGAATTACGCTACAAAGCAATTTGAGCTTCGCAAGGTCGTAGACGGGCAAGAGGAGCTCATGGCCGTTGCTTCAGCAGCCAGAGATACGATCTATGGACATAGCAATTACGAAGAGAACGGCCAGCGCGAGTATGTGTATGATTTGCGTGGAGAAGCGGAGATTTCGTCGGCCAAGATTCTGTGGACCCATGGTCCGTTCCAATATGTAGAGAAGTCCTTTGAGCTTCCTGAATCGAACTCTCCGGAATTCGGGTTTGACAGCTGGACGGGCGGGTGGAGCGACGTACCGTTCACGTATCAGGATAAGGGAAAAGGCGATTACCATATCGCTGATTTTCAGGATCATGTAAAGACTGACCAACTTCGGCTCAGCGTTCCTTCGGAGTTGAACCGTCCGTTCTCCTTCGTTCTCCGCGAAGAGATCAGTGCGCAAAACTTCTATAAGGTCGTTCGGTCGAAGGGGAAAATCTATGTTTGGGTGAACAACAATCTGATTTTCAACGCCGAAGATCCTTTCGTGAACAGATCGGCTCAGACAGGGCTTTATTCCGATGGAATTCAGGTAACGTACAATGCCTTTACCGGCTTTGACGTATCAGGAATGCTGATGGAAGGGGATACGGCTCTGACAGTAAAGGCTGAAGTATCCGGCCAAGCGGGGAGCAACGGCTGGTACGTGTCAGACGTGCTTGTCACTCTGCGTCCGCAAGGCGAAGGGCAGGATCAAGCCAATGTATTCTACAGCCTGGATGAAGGCGATACATGGCATGAGTATAGCAGCCCGATTGCGATTTCTACTGAGGGACACAATTCCCTCCGCTATTATGCTATCGACGATGCCGGACATCCAACGGATACAGCAGCATTGGCCGTAAGCATCGACAAGACGCCGCCAATCATAACGTTAAAAGGATCTTCAAACGTTACTGTACCGCTCGGCGGTACTTATAGCGAGCCAGGCGCAACGGCAAGCGATAATATTGGTCCTGTAAGCGAGATCACTGTGACGGGCGACCTCGACACCAATAAGGTCGGCACATATACCCTGCGCTACCATGTCTCCGACCAGGCGGGCAATGCGGCTTCAGAAGCGGTGCGCCGGGTAATGGTTGCAGGGAATGGAGGTTCTTCCGAAACCGGGGGTTCTGCCGGTCAGGGCGGTCAAACGGGCGGAACACCGGCCGCAGAAGATAACGATCCGGCATCCGGGAGCAGGGAACAGCAAACGGACGTGAATCCGGGAGAAAGCACATTGCTGGAGCTGGAAGGCGAAGTGAACATTCAGATTCCAGCGCGCGCCGTGTCGGCGGCGGGGATTGTTAGGATTAAGGTTATTGAACCGGATCAAGTTCCTGCGAATGGCGAACTGGAAGCTATCAGCCGCATCCTCGAACTGTCCGGTACGGCAGGCGAACGGTTTCTTAAGCCGCTCGAGCTTTCTCTCATCTATGATGCCAAGCTATTGAAGCCGGGAAGCCAACCGGCTGTGTACTATTACCATGAGAATCAGAAGCGTTGGATATTCATCGGCGGAACCGTTCATGAAGAAGGAACGATTCGCGCGGAGATTGGACGCACTGCGAAGTTTGCTGTCTTTGCCTATGAACCGATCGTGATGAACGATATGAATAATCATTGGGCAGCAAGCTATGTCCATCGCCTTGAGGGGATGAATGTCGCAGCTGGTTACCCGGACGGAAGCTTCCGTCCGGAACAGACTGTAACAAGGCTTGAATTTGCGAAATTGCTGACTTCGGCTTTGGGTCTTGAAGCTGCCTCCGGCAACACAAGCTTCTCAGACAACGGAGATATCCCGTCATGGGCGAGGCCGCACGTCGCAGCTGCCGTTGAAGCGGGTCTGATTCTAGGATATGAGGAAGCCGGGACGACAAGCTTCATGGGGATGCGGACAGTAACGCGAGCGGAAGCGGCCGTTATGGCGGCAAGAGCATTGCGGCTCTCCGGAGTCGACGCCGGCAGCTTGACGGGCAATGTTCCTGACCTGAAAGACGCTTCGGACATTCCAAACTGGGCGAAGCCGTCAATTGATCAGGCATTGTCAGCGGGCATCCTGAGCGGTTACGCGGACGGCGCCTTCCGTGGGGACCAGGCAACGACAAGAGGCGAAGCTGCTGCGATGGTCTACAAATTGTTGGCTGCTTTAGGAGTATAATTTCAGAGGACCTGTTTTCTATTGAAAAAGGTGTCCCCTATCATCTGTAATGATTTTGGGACACCTCTTCTATTAATAAAGTTATTAGCTCGCGCGAGCATCCCCTCACTATATTGCCCGCAGCGCTCTTGAGTCCTGAATGATCTTTGCGGCTTGGCGGATGATTTCGTCCAGTGCAGCCTCATCGGTAGCATCGTATTCATCGATATTCAGCCGCAGTACCGGGCAGGCGCTAAACTCATCGATCCATTTGGCGTACCGCTGATGCATGTGCTCCCAATACGAAATGTCGGTCTGGATTTCCATTTCCCGGCCGCGCAGACGGATACGCTTCAAGATGGACGGCAGTTCGCCCTCAAGGTAGATTAATACGTCCGGATGCGGAAAATAGGGCGTCATCACCATGGCCTCAAACAGGCTGTTGTAGGTCTCATAATCGGTAAGAGACATCGTGCCTTGATCGGCGTGCATTTTGGCGAAGATGCCGGTGTCCTCGTAAATGGAACGATCCTGCACGAAGCCGCCGCCTGCCTCCACGATAGCTTTCTGCTCCTTAAAGCGCTCGGCCAGGAAGTAAATTTGCAGATGGAAGCTCCAGCGTTCAAAGTCATGGTAGAACTTCTCGAGATAAGGATTTGTATCGACCTTCTCCATCGAAGTACGGAAGCCGAGGCGGGCCGCCAAGGCATGGGTCAGCGTGGATTTTCCAACCCCGACCGTACCCGCTACCGTGATCAATGCATCTTTGGGAATGTTAAATTCAGTGCTCATCTTCTATAAGTGCTCCTTTATCTTGGCAACGATCTGCTCGAAATCCTCCGGACGTTCAACAAAGTCCAGCTTATTGCCATCAATCGTAATAATGACCGTGTCCGGCTCCTGTGCCCGAATATGTGAGATGGCTGTCTCGTAGTCCTCTACCAGCTGGGACAGATATCCCGCATCGAAATTTTGTTCAAAGTCGCGGCCGCGCTTCTGAATTCTGTGCAGCAGGGTATCGAGATCCGCCTTGATGTATACAATCAGGTTAGGCTTCGGCAGGTCATCCGTCAACAGATGATAAATCTGCCGGTATTTATCCAGTTGAACGCCGGATAGCGTACGCTCGGCAAAAATCATGTTCTTATAGATATGGTAATCCGACACAATCGGCTGGCGAGTGCTAGCCGGAGTAAGCAGCATATCGCCTAATTGCTTGTAGCGGTTGCATAAGAAGAACATTTCCAACTGAAAGGCCCATTCCTCGATGTTTTGATAGAACTTATCCAGAAAGGGGTTCTCTTCTACGATTTCCTTCATCAATGTAAATTCAAACCGTTGGGCAAGCATTGTGCTGAGCGTTGTTTTTCCTGCCCCAATCGCACCCTCCACGGCTATGTATAGATTTTGCTTCATCTCTTGATGGTCCTCCCAATCCTCACTTGCCTGCAAACAGGCTAAAACATTGTAACATAGATTTCGACATCCCGTGATGCATTCATAGACAAGATAAAGGATATTTTTACGAAATTCATTTTGGCGCTCAGGTTGTTGTTACATCTAAATTAGAGTAAAATGCTGTCCATAGAATAGCTTGCTCAGACCGGCTTTGGACAAATACCGAATTTTGAAGGGAAGAGCAATGCGTAGAGAGGAACGTGAATGAAGTGCAATTAGCGACTTTTGCGGGAGGGTGCTTCTGGTGCATGGTGACGCCGTTTGAGGAATTGCCGGGCATCGGCGGTATTGTATCGGGATATATGGGTGGAACCAAAGACAATCCTACTTATGAAGAAGTAAAAACAGGCGCAACGGGACATTATGAGGTTGTACAGATTACGTATGATCCGGAGATTTTTCCCTATGAGCGATTACTTGAATTGTATTGGCCTCAAGTGGATCCGACAGATCCGTATGGCCAGTTCCAGGACCGGGGCCCGCAATACAGAACGGCGATCTTCTATCATAATGAACAGCAGCGGGAAGCAGCTCTGCAATCGAAGCTGGCGCTGGAGCAAAGCGGACGTTTCGATAAGCCGATTGTAACTGAACTTATCCCGGCGGCGACCTTCTATCCGGCTGAGGATTATCACCAGAATTACCATAAGAAGAACCCGAAGCATTACAAGGAGGACCGCGAGCAGTCCGGACGGGATGAGTTCATTCAAGCCAACTGGAAATAAGCGATTGTCCCTGCGTAAGCGGAGTAAAAATATGTTACAATAGAAGCTGTGACTTTGTGAAGCGAGAGGAAAGTGAGAATGAGCACTGGATTGGATAATTTGCAGCAGGAAGTAGATAAACGAAGAACCTTCGCGATTATTTCCCACCCGGACGCCGGGAAGACGACGTTGACGGAGAAGCTGCTCTTGTTCGGCGGAGCGATTCGCTTGGCCGGCTCGGTCAAGGCGCGCAAGGCAAGCAAGCACGCGACCAGCGACTGGATGGAGATTGAGAAGCAGCGGGGGATCTCGGTTACCTCTTCCGTCATGCAATTTGATTATAACGGACATCGGATTAATATTTTGGACACGCCGGGGCACCAAGACTTCAGTGAGGATACTTACCGGACGTTGACGGCTGCGGATAGCGCGGTGATGCTGATCGACGTGGCGAAGGGTGTCGAAGTACAGACGATCAAGCTGTTTCAGGTCTGTGCGAAGCGTGGGATTCCAATTTTCACCTTCATTAATAAGCTGGACCGTGAAGGACGGAGTCCATTTGAGCTGATGGAGGAAATCGAGCAGGTGCTCGGCATCCGTTCGGTGCCAATGAACTGGCCAATCGGGATGGGCCGGGAGCTTTGCGGTGTCTATGACCGGATGAAGAACCAGGTGGAACTGTTCCAGGGAGAGGATCATTCCAAGATCGAGGTCCGCAAGGTTGAAGATTATAATGATCCCAAAATCCGTGAGATGGCGGGCGAATATTTGCACGATCAATTGTGTCAGGATCTGGAGCTGCTCGATGTGGCCGGAGACCCGTTTGACTTTGAAAAAGTAAAGCGCGGCGAGCTGACCCCGGTGTTCTTCGGCAGTGCAGTTAATAATTTCGGAGTGCAGACCTTCCTGGAGAATTTCCTGCAGCTTGCGCCTAAGCCGGAACCCCGCCGCAGTACCTCGGGACTCGTGGAACCGACGAACGAGAAGTTCTCGGGTTACGTCTTCAAGATTCAGGCCAACATGAACCCGGCTCACCGGGACCGGATTGCGTTTCTGCGTATTGTATCCGGGAAGTTCGAGCGCGGCATGAGCGTGAAGCATGTGCGGGCCGGCAAGGAGATCAAGCTGTCCCAGCCGCAGCAATTCCTCGCCCAGGATCGGGATATCGTGTCGGAGGCTTATCCTGGAGATATTATCGGTCTGTTTGATCCGGGAATCTTCCGAATCGGCGACTCCTTGAGCCAGAACAGCGAGGTTGTATTCGACGAATTGCCGACGTTCTCGCCGGAAATATTCGCCAAGGTTACCGTCAAGAACGCGCTCAAGCATAAGCAGTATCAGAAGGGAATCGACCAGTTGACCGAGGAAGGGACCATTCAGGTGTTCACGACGGTCGGCTTCGAGGATACGCTGCTGGGTGTTGTCGGGCAGCTCCAATTTGAAGTGTTCGAATACCGGATGAAGGGGGAATACGGCGTGGATGTTCAGCTTCAGCGCATGCCGTTCCAATTCGCCCGCTGGATTGTTGCTGACAAGGTCGATCCGTCCAAGTTCCGAATTAATTCAACACTGGTGAAGGACAAGAAGGGCAACTATGTTGTCTTGTTCGAGAATGAGTATGCGATGCGTACGGCCATGGAGAAAAATCCGGATGCCAAGTTCCTGGAGACGGCGCCGTAAGGAGATTTCTTCAAGAGTTAGCTAGACCAAAGGTATATCAAACGAATAACAAACGCCTTCGTCTGCCGATATGACAGCTTGAAGGCGTTTTTTCTATACAAGTTGATCTATAAAAGCTACGTAGAAAGGGCATAAGTGGGAAGTGAGGGTGTCCCAAAAGTCATCATAGATGATCGGGGACACCCTCTTTTTAATGTGAGATTACGCCGTGCGTTACGAAACAAGTGCTGATATGCACTGAAATTATTGTTTGGTGGCTCATGCGGTAATTATAATGCAGAATGTTATTAAAATTGCAGGAGAGGTGGCTCATGCGGTAATTATAATGCAGAATGTTATTAAAATTGCAGGAGAGGGGGTCAAGTCCATTATTGTGTGTAAAATCCTCGTCAGAGATTGTCTAGCCGATCCGAACTACTTTTGAATT
>NZ_HG005142.1:190440-263716 GCF_000455265.1 Paenibacillus antibioticophila | reverse complement strand
AATGACCATCTCCATCAGTGCAAGCACAAGAGCTTGTTCACTTCGTTGATAGCGAGAAAAGAGCTCCGTGGAAAACTTACCGTCTCTGAAACGAGGCACATAAAGCGTCAGATTACCTACACGAGTGGTCAGGGTATGTGGATAAGTTCCATTGCGGTAACCAAGTCGTCCCTCCGTTCTCTCATATTTTTCTGCTGCTAATTGATCCGATGCTTGTGCCTTCAATACTTGATTTAATACGGATTCCAACAAAGCGGACACCCCCGCATCCTGTGAACTACCTAAAAACAACTGATGCAAAAGCTTGGAATCTAGGTTAATCTGGTATTGAGTCATATCAAAATCCCCTCCAAAGAATGTTGTCTCGACAACCTCATTCTAAACGAGGATTTTGACTATGGCTCCTTTTATTTTTGAAGCTTAGCTTTTTACACAATTATATGGACTCTACTAGGAGAGGGTGCTCATGCGGCAATTATAGTGCAGAATGTCACTAAAATTGCAGGAGAGGGTGCTCATGCGACGATTATAGTGCAGAATGTCATTAAAGTCTTCGAGGCTTACCAAAAGTAGCCTGGAGGCCAGGTGGCTTTCCCCCGTTTATAATTTAATCAAGAAAAGCCGCAGTAGACGCAAGGAACCAAGGGGGCTAAGCGAAAGAAGGCCCCTTAGCACCTTGGCTTCTATGAACATCACTCTATTTTATTAAAGGGTGAACTAAATTTTAATTTTGAGACACCCTTACTTTTGAAGTATAAAGCGAAAGCGTTCGCCTTTGTGAGTGAATTTCTACCGAATAATATCTTAGTTCAATAAGAGAAATCTGCGAACAACAGCGATCGTAAGAATACTTTACACGTTGCCCCCGGAACGTAAAATTCAGTAGTTCACCTTATATATGTATATGCAAGAAGGATCCCGCAAAGAGGACATGAACTGTACCGCTTTGCGGGGGTCGGGCGAAACCTTTATTTCAATGGCTGAAGATTCGACTGCTCGAGCTGGTCATGCACCAGAGAGACAATCTCATCCTGTTTGGCTGGATCGATGTTTCTCCACATCATCTCAAAGACGACGCCAAGTCCGGGAAGAGCAGCTTCCTGAGCGCCGATCGAGCCCTCGATCATCTCATGAAGTCCGGCCTCGTCCTGTCCGTGCATTTTGTGCATAACGGCTTGTCGCAAATCCATAATGATTGGCATCGGTTACCCTCCTTGAAATCGTAGTTGCCCGCTATATAGCGTGCCCTGTAATTGCCCGGGAAATTCAAGTTTTCACCATGGTATGATATACTTGACAAACGAGTTCAAAAAGACAGTTTTTTTGAATAATCTCTTTCAAATTATGAAAGTCGTTCAGGTGGTGTAAATAGATGGCACGTGCAACAAAAAAGCAATACGCCGTAATCGGCATGGGACGGTTCGGCTTGAGCGTGGCCACGGCACTAAGCGGGATGGGCTTTGACGTGCTGGCCGTGGATTCGGATGAGCAGCGCACGCAGGAGGTATCCAATGTGGTAACTCATGCGGTGACCGCCGATTCGACAGAAGAGGAGGCCCTTCGCACGCTGGGTATCCGCAACTTTGATGTGGTAGTAGTCGCCATTGGCGAAGATATACAGGCAAGTATTTTGACTACCCTGATTCTAAAGGATATCGGGGGTCCGCTGATCGTCGTGAAGGCTCAGAACGAGCTGCACGGCAAGGTGCTGAACAAGATCGGCGCAGACAAGGTGATCTTTCCGGAGCGCGATATGGGGCTGCGGGTAGCTCATCATCTGACCTCGCCTAATATTCTGGATTATATCGAGCTATCTGAGGAGTACAGCATTGTCGAGCTTAGAGCAACGAGAACCATGCTCGGGCAGAATCTGAAGGAGCTGAACATCCGGGCCAAGTTCGGCTGCAACGTCATGGCGATTAAGCAAGGCTCGAAAATGAATATTTCGCCGTCCGCCAGTGATCGGCTTGTAGATGGAGACATCCTGGTTATCGTCGGTGAAAAAAATGATTTGAAGAAGCTGGAGCTGGCTTACTCGGAAAGCTAACTGTTCGAATAAAGGATGGAATAAAGAGATGCAGATTTTGTCTTCCCAAAATGCCAGGGTCAAGGAATGGTCCTCCCTGCTGGAGAAGAAGCAGCGGGACAAGCTGGGCAAATATATTCTCGAGGGCATTCACCTCGTGAAGGAAGCGCTGGAAGCGGACGCGGTGGTGGAATGCGTCTGCTATGAGCTCGAGGCGGGAATCCCGGCGGAGCTTGCAGCCGCGGCATCGGCACGCCTCGATGTGGACTGGATCGGCGTCTCGGCGGCGATTATCGCGAAGTGCAGCGATACCAAGACGCCGCAGCCGGTGTTTGCGGTCGTGCGCAAACACGCGGGCTCCGCGCAGCCGCTGCTGGAGGCGGCTGCGGGCCTGGTTGTGGTGCTCGACGGTGTCCAGGACCCTGGCAACGTCGGCACCATCATCCGCACCGCTGACGCGGTCGGTGCGGATGGGGTCATCGTCGGCGCAGGCTGCGCCGACATTTACGGGCCCAAGGTGCTGCGCGCCACCATGGGCTCGCTGTTCCACTTGCCGGTAATCCACGGCAAGCTGGAGGAGCTGCTGCCGCAGGCCAAGGGCCGCGGCATTCGCCTGGCCGGCACCAGCCTGCAGGCCGCGGTGAATTGCTTCGCTTATGATTTCACCGGACCGACCTGGCTGCTGTTCGGCAGCGAGGGCGCGGGCCTGAGTCCCGCGGTCCGCGCCCTCATGGACGACGGCCTCATCATTCCGATGCGAGGCCAGGCTGAATCGCTCAATGTCGCGATGGCCGCCTCCGTGCTGCTCTACGAGGCACTGCGGCAGCGGCATTATCCCGGCAATAATTGAATTGCCTGATCCATATTGCTCGAAGAGGGTGTCCCAAAACTATCATGGATGGTTGGGGGCACTTTTTTTCAAGGTGAGGTTACGGGCGTGCGTTGCTAAATTAAGTGCCGAGAAGCACTAAAATGCTTGGCGGGCGGCTCGTGCGACAAAATAATTGCCGAAAGGCATTAAAATTCCTGGCGTAAGTGCTCATGCGTCAAAAATAAGTGCCAAAAGGCATTAAAATTGCTGGTGTGGGTGCTCATGCGACGAAATAAGTGCCAAAAGGCATTAAAATTGCCGACGTGGGCGCTCGTGAGGCCATTATGATGCAGAATGTCACTAAGCCGCTTCGCTCCTTGGTTCCTATATGAATCTCACTCTGTTTTGTTATTAAGGGTGTACAGAATTTTACTTTCGGGACACCCTCACCTTCGATCCTATGCAAAGAATCTATTGCGGCTCTGGAAAGGTTCGGATACGATGAAGACAGGATGACAAGGGATCTTCCGTGACATACGCTGAATTAGCAGGGCCAATAAAGTGATTATTTTCACAAAATAATTTTCACAAATTGATTTATTCCGGCTCGAACATGCATCGGAGCTGATCCCATTCGAAGGAGGTACGGATTTGAGAATCGGCGAGTTCTCCAAAAGGAACAATATTACCCAGGATGCGATCCGCCATTATATCGATCTGGGATTGCTGGTCGTAGAGAAGCAAGGCTCCCATTACTATTTTACTGAAGAGAACTGCTGTGATCTGCAAAAGATCATGATGCTGAAGGAGCTTGACTTTACATTAAGCGAAATCCAGACCATTCTGTGCTTCAACCGCCTAGAGGGAGAGCGTTCGAATGATTTCCGGCGGTTTCTGTTGTCATTGCTGGAGCGGAACAGGGCGCGGGTGAATCAGAAGCTGCAGAAGTTCAACGAGATTGAAAAAATCCTGAAGCAGAAGATCCAGGAATTGACCAGGGAGGAGGAAGGAAGGTCAAAGGTGATGGGTTTCCCGCTGTCCTCGCTCTCCGTACTGTGCTGCCCCTCCTGCAAGAACCAGCTGCACATTGCGGGAGGCACGATCGAGAATCACATGCTGCTCACCGCGGATGTCTTCTGCGAATGTGGCTATGAGGCGATCGTCGAAGACGGGATCTTTATTGACCGTCAGGCAGTCAAGAAGAGAAACATGCCGTCGAAACAAGAGTTTCTGGAGTCCACCTCGCCGCATTACATTAATTTTATGTATAACGGAACTACGACTTTGATGGATTATATTCATAAGCATGCCAGACATTCGGAATACATCCTTGAACTGGATCATTGCGTAGGACGTTTTCTAATGCAGTACATCGACCAGATTCCTGAGGGCTGCACCTATATCCTGCTCAGTACCGATCTGGACCGCCTGAGGGAGCTCAAGCACAATCTGCAGCTGCAATACGGGGAGAAGTCCTTCATCTTCCTGTGCAGCGAGCTGAAGCAGATTCCTCTTGCATCAGGCTCCATCGATATTATCGTCAACCATGGCATGAACACCCAATATGCGTTGTCCGAGAAGAAGTTCCTTCCTGCCGTAGCTTCACCGCTTCTGAAGCCTATGGGATTGTTTGCGGGGGCGTTCTGGCATCTGGGCATCCGCAGCGGAACCGGAATCCATAACCCGATGGAGGCGAGGGACTATCTGTGCCGGAACGAGATTATCAAGAGTATGGAGGAATTGAACTTTTCTTCACTAAATATGGAGGATTTCGGACCGGTTAAAGACAGCAGCCCCTATTTGGCTTTCAAGGATAAGGAGCAGTATTTAACGCTCTATGCCGGAATTAGGAACAGCAGTAATGAAGCTTTACCCAGAAATACCGCTCGGGAAATATGGCCGACCCAACATAGAATTTCTTAGTCCTGGGGCAAATAGGGTTAAAACATAGGGTTAACCCCATGATTTGGACATCAAGGCCGCCTTATTAAGTTATTTATTTCACAAATTGAGATTGACTTGGTGATTACCCCACTTTGTAGACTTAGCTTATAACTTGAGCACAGCAATAGGGGGAGAACAATCATGAGCAGGATCTGGAAAAAAGCATTAATAGTGATGATGGGCGCTCTGCTGGTATTCAGCCTGGCCGCCTGCGGAAATTCGGGGAATAGCGGCAATAAGGCGGCCAACGAAGCATCGGGCAGCAGTGTATACAAAGCTGGAACATATACGTCAGTCGCCAAGGGAAATAACGGAGACGTTACGGTTGAGGTTGTATTTGATGCCAATGCGATTGTATCGGTTACCGTGAAGGATCATAAAGAAACTCAAGGGATCAGTGATCCGGCCATCGAAAAAATACCGCAAGGCATCGTGACAGGTCAGACGCTGGCGGTGGATGTAATCTCGGGCGCAACCAATACCTCTAATGCCATTTTGACGGCGGTTGAGGACTGTGTGAAGCAGGCCGGCGGCGACATCGATACATTAAAAGTAGCCGCTGCGGTCAAGGAAGGAGACAAGACGGACAGCGAAATGTCTACGGATGTAGTCATTATTGGTGCAGGCGGCACCGGGCTTGCGGCAGCCGGTTCGGCCTTTGAACAGGGCGCCAAGGTAGTCGTTCTGGAGAAGCAGGGCAATGTCGGCGGCTCCACCGCGCTGTCCGGCGGGGGAATTGCAGCGACAGGCACCCGCTTCCAGGAGGAAATCGGTGTGAAGGATACGCCTGAGGACTGGATGAAGCTGTGGAAAGAGCGGCAAAGCACCAGCAATCCGGACAGCCAGTATCCAGACTATGACCGGGTCACGAAATTTATGGATGATGCTGTGGATACAACGCACTGGCTGGTGGATTACATGAATCACAAATATGCCCGCGTTGAGGGCTACGGTCTGGATCCGGTGGCGCGTCTTCACTTCCCGGAGAAGGGCGGAGCAGAACTTATCTCCAATCTGGAGAAGACCGTTCGGGAAAAAGGGATCGACATTTTGTTGGAGACCAAAGCAACCGAGCTTCTGACGGATGAGCAAGGCGCCGTTGTTGGCGTCAAGGCGGAGAATGCGGAAGGCACGCTGACCGTTCATGCCAAGAAAGTCATCATCGCCGCAGGCGGCTTTGCCAAGAATGAGGAAATGATGCAGCGCTTCCTGCCTCAGTTCGTGGAGGACATCGATATCAGTGCAGCAGCCGCGGGAAGTACCGGGGACGGTATTTTGATGGCGGAGAAAATTGGTGCAGCCCTGTATGAAGACCCGTGGGTTATCGGTCTGGGGATGGGCAGCCGCATCCAGGAGCTGGGCGGACTGAGCTGGGATACGACGAAGATTCTGGTCAATGAAAAGGGCAACCGCTTCTTCAACGAGAACAGTCACTACGCTATTGTGACTAATCAGGTCGTGAATCATGAGCAAGTATGGATGGTGATCGACTCCAATGAAGCAAATACCAAGACCATTGAATCGATCCAAGGGTTGCTGCCTAACGATGAGATTGCCACGGGCGGCACGGTGCAGGAGCTTGCCGATGCCATGGCGGTTCCGGCGGATGCGCTGGGGGCAACAATCGATACGTTCAACAGCGGGGTTGCTTCCGGTAAGGATGCCTTCAACAAGGAAAAAGAGACGCTTATAGCGATTAATAAGGGCCCGTACTATGCCTTTAAATTCTATCCTAAAACGATGGGTACCTTCGGCGGAGTCAAAGTGGATGAACATTATCGCGTATTAAAAGAAGATGGAACGGTCATCCCGAATCTGTACGCTGGCGGAGAAGCAGCTAACCGCTCTATCTATAATCAGGTATACATGTCCGGCAGCGCGGTCCAGTATGCGCTGACGAGCGGTCGATTGAGCGGTGCGCATGCTGCGAACGCAATGAAGGAAGGGCAATAAGGGCCATAATAAAAGTGAATGAGGGCGCCTGCCGGACGAAGTTTCCGGCAAGGCGCTCTCTGTGTGTAAACGCCGGAAATCTGAGGTTTCCGGAATAGTTTTCTGGAAAATTCATCATACTCAAATAGAAGAAATTGGACGAGAGAGGAGGCAGGAGGAAGATGGGCAATCCGGATTCCGGTACGATAACCGGAACTACCAAGCTGACCGGCGTGCTGGAGGATGACGTGCAGTTGTATCGCAAGCGGTTGGAGCCGGGAGCTGACGTGCAATATAATCCGTTCACGCTTCGAACCGGCAGGCAGGGCTATTTGATTTTGATCCAAGGGATGACGGACGAGCTTCGGTTCCAGTCGGATATTCTCGAGCCTTTGAACCGGATGGATTCGGAGCAGCTGAAAGGATGGGATGAGCAGAACTCCAACGAAAAAGACGGAGGCTCTGAGGATGTGTTCGAGTCTCTGTCTCAATCGAAGCAGCTTCGTCTGATGAATAGTGTGGAGGAGAGCCTGACCGGCCTATGCAAAGGGGAGACGGTTGTGCTGCTGGACGGATGTGCTCAGCCTTTGATGGCGGCTCTGCATAAATGGGAGCAGCGGTCGATTGAGGAGCCTGCCGCCGAACCGACGATTCGAGGGGCAAGAGACGGCTTTACGGAGAGTATGCAGACTAATATGACCCTGATTCGGCGAAGATTGGCAACTCCGGATTTGAAGGTCGAAGCTATCCCAACCGGCAGGGTAACCAAGACGGACATCATGCTCGTCTATCTTGAGTCCATTATCATGCCTGGTTTGCGGGAAGAGGCAAGACAAAGAATTTCGCGGATCGATATCGATGCGATCGTCGAGAGCGGATGTCTTGAAGAACTAATCTGCGACAATACCTTCAGCGTCTTCCCGCAGCTAATCAATACGGAACGCCCCGATCGGGTTGTAACGGCCCTTCTGGAAGGCAGATTGGCGATTGTGGTGGATAACACCCCTTTCGTTCTTATCGCGCCGAGCACCTTTGCCGACAGTCTTCATGCAGCGGAGGATGATTATCAAAATTATCTTTTTGCCTCCTTTGCCCGCTTGCTGCGCTTCTTTTTGTCGTTGTGTGCTTTGCTGCTCCCTTCGTTATACATTTCTCTCACTACGTTTCATCAGGAAATGATGCCGTCCGATCTGCTGCTGGGTATCTCAGCATCACGTGAGGCGGTTCCCTTCCCGACGCTGGTAGAGGCGCTCCTGATGGAGATTACGTTTGAAGGGCTGCGCGAGGCCGGAATCAGGCTTCCCAAACCGGTGGGACAAGCGGTGAGCATTGTCGGTGCCCTCGTGATCGGACAGGCCGCGGTACAGGCGGGTATCGTGTCGGCTGCACTGGTGATCATTGTGTCATTTACCGGAATCGCTTCCTTTATTTTTCCGATATATAGCCAGGGATTGGCTTTTCGCCTGCTTCGCTTTCCCATGATGCTTCTGGCCGCAGTGCTTGGGCTATACGGGATATTTTTGGGCCTGCTGATGCTCCTGATCCATTTAATGAAGCTTCGCTCCTTCGGGGTTCCGTATTTTTCCCCCATTATGCCCTTCCATCCGGAGGGACTCTTGATTTCGTTGCTTCGGCTGCCCAAGTGGGCGGTGAAGAGCCGGCCGGTAGAGACGGCCAAGAGGAACAGGAAGCGAATTAAGGACCATATGCGCCCGCATCCGCCCGCTACACCGAAGGGATAGCTTTCCGAAAGGAGTGCATCATGCGAAAGTCTGCGGTATCGATATTAATATTGTGTATGGTATTGAATCTGACAGGCTGTTGGAGCAACCGGGAGGTCAATGATATTGCGATCGTTACGGCCACCGGTCTGGATCTGACGAAAGAGGGGAAATTCCGCCTCAGCTTGCTTATTGCGGTACCGCTGCTGATCGGTACCGCAACGTCGCAAGGAACGGGAACGACGGAACTGGCGGCTTCGGCCGGCTGGCTGGTCGCAGAGGATGGGGATACGGTAATGGATGCCTATCGCAATCTGCAGCAAAAGCTCCCGAGAAAAATATTTTTTTCCCATAACCGTGTCATTATTATCGGAAAGCAGTTGGCCGCCCAAGGTACGGTGCAGGTTCTGGACTTCTTTCAGCGCTACCGGCAATCTCAGATGAAAAATTTCCTGGCCGTCTCGGAGACGACCGCTCTTGAGCTGATGCAGTTTCAACCGAAATTTGAGAAATTGGCGTCCGAGGTGCTGGTCGATGAATTCGATCAGCGGGTTCTTCCTTCGATCCGGTTGGTCGATTTTCTGAATATCTTGCAATCCCAGGGAGTCGAGCCGGTGGTGCCTATGCTGGGGATTGCTCCTTCCGGGAGAGGACAACCGAAGAAGAAAGGAACGAGTTTGTCGGTTTCCGGCACTGCGGTCTTTAAGAATGACCGGATGATCGGCAAGCTAAACAGCAGGTTGTCCAGGGATTTGCTCTGGGTTCTGGATTCAATGAACGAAGGCGTGATTACGGTTGATGTTGAACAGGCCCAGCGGAAAGGGAAGATCAGTGCCGAGCTGGAAAAGGCGGATGTGAAGAGAAAAATTGAAGTGAACGGCGATCGCGTGAAGGTGAAGCTGAAGGTGAAGGTTACTGCAAATATTTATGAGAATACGTCCAGCATGGATTTGGCGGATGCTAAGAACACCCAGTTAACCATCCATGATTTGAAGCAAGATATCAGGACGCGGATTGAGCGCACGATCAAGTATGTTCAAAGCAACTTTAACAGCGATATATTCGGCTTTGGCCAGACCATGTATCGAACCCGCCCATCGGTCTGGAAGAGCCAATTCAGGGAACGATGGGAGACCGTTTTTCCGGAGATCGAGCCGGCAGTGGAGGTTGAGGTCCGGGTGCTGCGGAACGGGCTTACCAACAAGTCGATTAAGCTGAGCGAGGTGAACCCCTGAGCATGAACCGGGTGCAAATATCCAAATATGAATTGTTCTCGCTGATTATTTTATTCCAGTGGGGCACAACCATTATCTTCGGTTTTGGCGCAGCTGCAGGCCGTGACGCATGGATCGCTTCGTTGATCAGCACTGGGATCGGAACCGCGCTGATCTTGCTGTATGTGCTGATTTTTCGTTTGGGGGGAGACAGAACACTTGCGGAGTGGTTCACCTATGCATTTGGAAAATGGGTGGGAACACCGTTATCCTGGCTCTATCCGCTGATCTTCATTTATAACGGGGCTCGGATTATCAGCGATATCCGTTTCCTGCTCCCCGTAACGATCATGAACCTTACACCCGACTGGGTGATCGGTATCACCTTTCTTGCCGTAGTCGTCTACGCCATGCTGGGAGGGATTGAGGTGCTGGCTAGAATTGCTGCGTTTTTGCTTCCTTTTTTGCTGCTTGCAATTGTACTCGAGATGATTTTACTCGGAGCGTCGCGCAGTCTTCATTATGTGAATTTGCTGCCGATCGTCGGCGAGGGCTGGGGAAGAATTTGGGAGTCGATATGGCCGCTTGGCATTATGCAGACCTATGGGGAGAGTATCGAGTTTGCGTTGATCTGGGGTTATGTCAGCCAGAAAAAAGGATTAGCCGCCACGACAGGCTCTGCTACCCTGTTCGCCGGCTTCTTTATCGCGCTGCTGGGCCTGCTCACCATTGCCGGTATGGGGGAGGCCGTCTTCCAACAGATGATGTATCCGGCCTTTGCTTTGCTTAAATTATCTCGAATAACATTTATAGATAATCTGGATGCCCTGGGAATCATGTATCTTGTGATCAATGCATTCATCAAGCTGTCGATGCATCTCTATGCGGCTTCCCTCTTCATTCAGCAATTGATCGCAGCCAAGAAGATCCGGCCGGTCATTTTTGCTGTAGCCGGGCTGGCCCTGCTCCTCTCGATGACTATGGTCGTCAGCTTTACGGAGCATCTTGAGGTGGCGATGGTGACCGTTCCGTATCATTTATGGTTGCCGTTGTATCTGGTATTGCCTATGATAGTTCTAGCGGTTCTTCCTCTCAGGAATTGGATTGGGGGGAAGAAGTCATGAGTATTTATTTCTTTCCATGGGAATCCCATCATTTACTGGTATCGCCATGGCACTTGCAATTGGTGTTGATTATCGGGGCATTGCTTGGTTCAGTGATTACATGGGTAAGGAAAAAATAGCAGACTGCCCTAGTTCAGCGCAAAAAAAGGAGATGAGTACAACAGCATGGAGAAGAAGCGGTCATTAATCAATATTGACTATACCTGGGATTTTGTCGCCGATGGCGGAGCGCTTACTTGCGGGGAACCCGGACAGATGATCGAGCAGGCGATTGTCGCGCTGACCTCGCAGTTTATCTCCGAAGGCGATTTTGTTGTCTTTGCAATTGACCGTCATGAGCAGGAGGATGAATTCCATCCCGAGACGAAGCTGTTCCCGCCTCATAACATTGAGGGCACGCCCGGACGAAAGCTTTACGGAGCCTTGGAGCCGTTATATCAAGCACACAAGCAAGATGGGCATGTGCATTGGATGGATAAGACGAGGTACAGCGCATTTGCCGGGACAGATCTGGAATTGCAGCTTCGATCCCGAGGGATCACAGAGCTTCATTTGGTCGGGGTCTGCACGGATATCTGCGTGCTTCATACGGCAGTGGACGCCTATAACAAGGGCTTTGAACTGGTCATTTACGAAGATGCGGCGGGCAGCTTTGATCCCGAAGGCCATGTCTGGGCGTTGCGTCATTTTAAGGGCTCACTAGGGGCGGATATCCGCAAGGTAGAGCAAGCGACAGGAGGACATTAGGATGAGTTTGCAGCAGGAGATTATTCATACGCTTCAGGTGAAGCCCATGATCGATGCCGGGGCGGAGATTCGTTCGAGAATAGACTTTCTGAAAGCTTATTGCGTTAAGTCGCATGCGAGAGGGTTTGTGCTGGGGATCAGCGGCGGGCAGGACTCCACACTGGCAGGTCGGCTATCCCAGCTCGCGGCTGAGGAGCTGCGCGCCGAGGGACGGGATGCCGTCTTTATCGCGATCCGTCTTCCGTATGGTGCCCAGCAGGACGAGGAGGACGCCCAAGCAGCGCTGAATTTTATAGCACCGGATCGTTTAGTGACTTTTAATATCCAGGAGCCCGTAAGCGCCTTTTCGGAACAGTTCGGGGCGGCCTTCGGCAGCGAAATGTCCGACTTCAATAAAGGGAACGTGAAGGCCAGAATGCGTATGATTGCGCAGTATGCCGTTGCCGGTGAGACCGGATGCCTGGTCATTGGGACCGATCATGCCGCTGAAGCTGTCACCGGGTTTTATACAAAGTTCGGTGACGGCGGGGCCGATGTGCTTCCGATCTCGGGCCTGACCAAAGGCCAGGGCCGTCAGCTCCTTCAGCATCTGGGGGCGCAGGAAAGGCTGTATCTAAAAGTCCCGACGGCCGACCTCCTGGACCTGAAGCCGCAGCAAGCGGATGAGACGGAATTGGGACTGGCCTATGAGGTGCTGGATCGCTACCTGACCGGTCAAGAGGTGGAACCTCAGGACAAGGAAAGTATTGAGCGGCGTTATATACTATCGCGCCATAAACGGGAACTGCCCGTTACTCCATCGGACGACTGGTGGAAGTAAGGGCCTGGAACCGGACACAAGGTTTCTTTTCAGGAAGACTCTGCCTGGAGCAATAGGCGGAGTCTTCTTTTTTTCGCCCGTCCTGCATACCTTTTATAGTAGCTTGCCCACAGACCGGACAGGGGGAATAGAGATGCTGTTCAGAAGGGGTTGGAGGCGCCGCAGAAATCTGATGTGGTTCAGAAGCATGGCTTTCAAGCCGGCTAGCGGCTGGAGAAGAAGCCGGGGCTGGAAACGGAGCGGCACTGCCGGATGGCAGAGACGCAAGTCTGTCAGTCAGCGCGAGGGTATGGTCAGTCAGAGTGGAGGGAAAAGCTGGCAGAGCGGAAAAAAGAGCTGGCAGAGCGGAAAAAAGAGCTGGCAGAGCCGCCGCAGGAGACAGCCGATGAAACGTCGCAAGGTTGTTTTGATCGTATTTTTGATCGTAATGGCACTGTTCGTTCAATTTTTTATATATGTTGAGCAGCACATGAGGGGGCCTATCATTCACCTGGCAAAAATCCGCGTCAAGCAAATAGCCACGGAATCGATAAACGAAGCGATCACCGCTCAGGTTGCCAATGAACAGCAGGTCGATAACCTGATTGATTGGAGAACCGACGATTCGGGGAAAGTATCCGGGTTTATGCTGAATTATTCCGCCCACATGCGGATTACTTCGGATACGATCCAGACGGTGCGGAATACCTTGGATGAGGTTTCCCGTCTTTCGGAGCATATTCCGCTCGGTCAGGCGCTCGGTAGCCCCATTCTTGCTTCCTTTGGGCCGGGTATTCCCATCAAGATCGAACCGAAGGGCGATGTGAAGGTAGACTTGAACACCCGAAGGCAGGACGCAGGTATCAACAACATTCTGGTGGAGGTTTATTTGCGCGTCCGAACCGAGCTTGCGGTGGTCGTCCCCTTTGATATGGAGGCCCAAACGGTGGAGACGGAGATTCCGGTGTCTTATCTCCTCGTAGTGGGCGATGTGCCGATGTATTATTATGATGGCAAAGGCAATCCCGTCGGCGACCAGGCCGGAGCTCCGAGCATCGCGCTCCCGCCAATGAGCGGAGGGACCTCGAACCCGTCGGGCCAATCGGAATCGGACGATAAGCAGGCGGAGACGCCTGTGGAAAAGGAAGGCTCATCGGAGACGAACGAATCCGCGGATCATTGACTAACTTTAATTGTGTTTGTGCGGTGAAATTAAGTGACAAAAAGCATTAAAATTGCTGGGGCAGGTGATCGTGCGGCTGCATAAGTGCCAGTGGGAAAGAAGGCAAGTAGGCACTTAATTCACGCAGTTACGCCATACAATACGGAGGCAGTCCAGAAAGTCAGTGAAATCTGACTGCTGGACTGCCTCCGGCTTTTTTTTTCTACTGCTTCTAAGGGCGTATATCCCGGGATTCAGGAGGAGCCTCTTTTCTTCTGACGGTCGGTTCGCTCCCATTGCTTCAAGAGCGGATAGGGATTGAAGGCCCACTCGGTTGACCCGGTATCCCGGTAAATGCCGTAGTGAAGATGGGGAGGGAAGCGCCCCTGCGTTCCGGGCGGCCCGTATCCGCTGCTTCCTACCCAGCCTATGGTCTTCCCGGGCTCGATCGGATCACCGACTTCGATTCCTTTTTCATACCCCTGAAGATGGGCGAAATAATGGTATCGATTCTGCAAGTCGCGGATTCCGATTCTCCACCCCCCATAGGGGTTCCAGCCTTTTGTTTCAATGATTCCGTAGCAAGCGCTGCGAACCGGCACACCGTACGGAGCAAACAAATCCGTACCCTCATGGGTTCTTAGTCCGCCCCAACCGCGCCGGTCTCCCCAGGTATCCTTATACGTATAGATGCTTCTCACTGGGAGGGGAAAGGCGCCCTTGTGGAAATCGACCGGTCCGAAGGTATTGAATATTTTGGCGAACTGACGAATTCGGGTAACGGCAGAATCGCTCTGATAGTACCGCCATAAGGCGATGCGGAAGTCTTCTTCCTCATACCCGTTATTGCTCAAATAAGAGGCCAATGTGTACAAGGCATCCCGATCGTTGCCGGGATCGGCCAGCCCGTCGGCGGTCGCGTCCTTACCGGCTCCTCCGAACAAACCGATCGTTGCGGGATTGTTATCCTCCGGATCGGGATTCAGCTTACCGGTCCAGAATGAATCCTTGAATCGGATGCCGATGAGACGCTTGCTGTCTCCTTCTGCTTGCTTTCGCGGTGTTATCGAACGCTCATATTGGTCGACGGCTGCCAGCCAGTGCCATGGGACCTTGGTTAGCATGCCGATCTCCTTGTACAAGGAATGCCTGAGCTCATAGATGCTCGGTTCAGCTCCGGTGCTGCCGGCTTCGTTGGCTGCAGCCCGTGCGGTGCCAAACCCCGGAGCAGCGCATAGTATGGCAGGCAGGACCAGGCAGATCAGGTATCTTACAAGCATGCCGCAGGTTCTGGGATGCGATCTCAAGGAAGCTCTCCTCCTTTGGATAAATGCTGTCCTTTTAGCTTGATGTAAATGCTGCGTTTTTATTCCATAAGTAGTGTTATTTTCATAAGCGGAATGAATTCCGGGAATGATGATATATAGTTATTTCCAGTAGATTCATGATATAATTAATGGCATTGTAAGCTTATACCGCAAGGGTTAGGGTTCTTCAAGATGATGATGGATGCTGCGCTTGAAACCTTAAATAGGATAAACGAAGAGCCATAAAGAAGGAATGCCCGCTTCTGTGCAGGCGGGACTGGGGGTAGAATAATGATTCAAATCGGCGGCAAAACATATGAGTTGATTCAGAATTACAAGGATGCCTGGGATGCCGAGGCGTTCAAACAAAGATACAGCGAGGTGCTGGACCGGTATGATTACATTATCGGAGACTGGGGCTATGAGAAGCTGAGGCTGAAGGGGTTCCTGCGCGATAATCATCCGAAGGCGAACCGCGATACGGCCTACTCAGGCATTACGGATTATATTAATGAATACTGTAATTTTGGCTGCAAATACTTTGTTCTGCAGAAGGCCAAGGATTCCGGGACCAAGGAGCAAAGCAAGGAGCACGCCCAAGAATCTAATAAAGAGCATGGCAAGGGACATGTGAAGGCGCACGCAAAGGATCAGACTAAAGAGCAGAACAAAGAACAATCCAAGGAACTATCCAGGGAACATTCTAAGGAACAAGTGAGATAGTCTTGCTAAAATCAAAGATTTAAATGAATAAAGGAGCTGCTTCTAAATCCAGGTGGATTTTTGAGGCGGCTCCTTTTTGGGGTACACTTTTAACATCAACACTATATATAGTAGTATTTCGCCTTCTGCAGTGTTCATAATCACTGTAAGTTGATTTTTAATAAGGTATACTTTCTGGACAAGCGGGGCTATGAGCTTAGACTTCCCTCTAGTTGAACACCTGATTTTAAAATCATTACAAAGGATGGAACTCATGATAGTTATTAAGCGAGACGGTTCAGAGGTAGCTTTCAATCAACAGAAAATCATCGATGCGATTTGCGCAGCCATGAATAGTACGAAGAAAAAAGGCGATTCCGAATTGGCACAAAAGATAGCCGACAAAGTGACGCGGAAAATTTCCAAGCTGGAGAAGGTGGATATCGAGCATATTCAGGACGAGGTTCAATCCGCTCTGATGAATAGCAGAAGAAAAGACGCTGCCGAGGCCTACATCGGCTATCGCGAAGTCAGAACCTTGAAACGGCGTGAACGCAGCAGCCTGGATAAGAAGGTGCTCGGGCTTCTGGAGCTCACCAATGAAGAGGTATTGAAGGAGAATTCCAATAAGGATGGGGCAACAATACCTACGCAGCGTGATCTGCTTGCAGGCATCATGGCTAAGGACTTCGCCCAGACCTACATGATCCCTAAGCGGGTCGTCGAAGCCCACAACAGCGGAGACCTTCATTTTCACGATCAGGATTACAGCCCCTATTTTCCGATTTATAACTGCATGCTGATCGATCTGAAGGGAATGCTCGAGAACGGGTTCAAGCTGGGTAACGCCCAAATCGAAACCCCCAAGTCGATTACAACCGCCACAGCCATTACCGCACAGATTATCGCGCAAGTGGCGAGTCATATCTATGGCGGCAATACGATTAATGAGATTGATGTCATTTTGGCTCCGTATGTGTTTGAATCTTTTAAAAAGCATTATCGCAAAGGCCTGGAATGGCTGTATATGCTTGAAGATGAAGAAATCGAAGCCATCGATGTTTCCTGGGAAAATGCTGATCTACATAAGAAATACCCTCGTTGTCTCGAATATGCGAAGAAATTGACCGAAAAAGAAACGTATGATGCATTTCAATCCCTTGAATATGAAATCAATACGCTGGTAAGCGCCAACGGACAAACTCCATTCAGCACGTTTGGCTTCGGACGCGGATTGTCTTGGGCGGAGCGCCAGATCCAGATCGCTATTTTGCAGAACCGGGTCCGCGGGCTGGGAAGAGACGGGAAAACCGCCATTTTCCCTAAGCTGATCTTCGGCCTGGAAGAGGGAGTCAATTTAAAGCCCGGGGATCCCAACTACGATATCAAACAGCTGGCTTTAAAATGCAGCACATTACGGATGTATCCCGACATTATTTCCGTTCCGAAAGTAAAAGAAATTACCGGTTCTTTCAAGTTTCCAATGGGCTGCCGCTCATTTCTGGGCAGATATGAAGAAAACGGGGAGGAACTGCATGACGGCCGATTTAATATGGGGGTAGTAACCGCCAATTTGCCGCGGATCGCAGTCAAAGCGAACGGCTCCGAAGCCGCCTTCTATCGACTCTTGGACGAACTGCTGGAAGTGTGCAAGGAAGGGCTGATGTATCGCATCGAGCGCTTAAAAGGCGTGAAAGCAAAGGTGGCTCCTATTTTGTACATGGAGGGGGCGGCGGGCAGCCGTCTTCAACCGGAGGACACGATCGATCATCTGCTTAAGAACGGCCGAGCCAGCATTTCTTTAGGCTATATCGGGATTCATGAAACGATGATGGCTCTGTACGGCACCTGCCTTTTTGATGATGAGGAATTACGAAAAAAAGGGCTGCAAATCGTACAGCACTTAAGCCAAAAAGCCGAGCAGTGGAAAGAGGAGACCGGTTACGGCTTCAGCTTGTATTCCACACCGGCGGAATCGCTATGCTACCGGTTCTGCAAGCTGGATGAGGAGAAGTTCGGCCATATGGACGGAGTGACGGATAAGGGGTATTATACGAACTCCTTCCATCTCGACGTGAACAAGAAAGTAACTCCTTTTGAAAAGATCGAATTCGAGAAGGATTATCCTCCGTATGCCAATGGCGGATTTATTACGTACTGCGAATTTGATTCGCTCGTCAACAATCCGGAGGCGCTGGAAGCGGTATGGGATTACGCTTATGAACGGGTGCCTTACTTTGGCACGAACACGCCGACCGACAAATGCCTGGAGTGCGGGTTTGAAGGGGAGTTTGAAGCAACCAACACCGGGTTCCAATGTCCAAACTGCGGCAATGCCAATCCGAAAACCTCTTCCGTCATCCGGCGCTGCTGTGGTTATCTGTCGGAGCCGAGCCAACGGCCGTTCAATGCGGGCAAGCAAAAAGAAGTGCTCTCCCGCGTGAAGCATATGTGACGCTTATGTACATCGCGGATTATAAAAGATTTGACGTCATCAATGGGAGAGGACTTCGGCATTCGATATTTACATCAGGCTGTACGCATCACTGCAAAGGCTGCTTTAATGCAGCCACATGGAACTTTAATTACGGAAAGCCCTATACGGAAGAACTGGAAGAGCAAATCATTGGCGATTTGAATATGCCGGATGTTCATATTGCCGGCTTGTCCATATTAGGCGGAGAGCCGTTTCAGAATGTCGACGGACTGCTGCGGCTTGTCTCCAGGGTTCAGAGCGAATGCAGCGGCAAGGATATCTGGGTCTGGTCGGGTTATACGTTCGAAGAGATTGTCGCGGACGAAAGCAGGCGGGAACTGTTAACCTATTGCGACGTTCTGATCGACGGAAAATTTGTTCTGGAACGGCGCAATCTGAAGTTAAAGTGGAGGGGCTCCGACAATCAGCGCGTGATCGATGTGCGTGAAAGCTTGCGATCCAAGCAGGCTGTACTAATGCCCCTATAAACAGAGAAAATACAAAACAGCCCTCGTCTTGAAGTTCAAGGCGGGGGCTGTTAGCTTTGCGCTGCTCGAATTGTTATTTATAAGAAAGTGTAATAGTCCCTTGTTGGTAGCTCCATTTTAAGCCAGAAAACTTGTTTTGAAACTGATGGATTTCTACATAGGTCTCATTATTGATGATCTTTGCGGCATTACTTGAGACGGTGAAGCCGGCCGTTTCTCCGAGCTTGGTTGTTATGGTTACCTTTTGCAGATTGGAGCTCCAGACCACTTCCCCATTGACCAGAGCGTTCAGAACTCTTGATGGTATATACAGCTTGTCTCCGCTTTGGACCACATCAATATAGCCGTTAACCGAGATGCCGTTGATTGCTAGGGAGGAAGAGCTGCCTTTAAGCTCAAGCGATTGCATCCCTGCAAGCCGAAGAGCCAGGACCAATTGAGCAACAGCGTTGTTCTTAACCTCGATATCGGGCGTCAAACCCACATGATTGAAATCCTTGCGGCTTGGCGTCAGGTATTTCTGGACGGTAAGCTTAAGCGAGCTGCCATTGGATAAAGGGAACAGATTCTGGATTCTGGCCTTGCCGTAAGTGGCAGTCCCGACTACGGTAGCAATATTATTATCCTGCAGAGCACCGGTTAAAATCTCGGATGCGCTTGCCGTCATTTCGTTGGTGAGTATGATGACGGGGATGTCAAGGCTCTCGCCGTCAACAATATTGATAGGCTCCAGCTTTCCGCTCTGCCCTGACGTATACATGACCGTTCCATTTGTAATAAAGTTCTTGGCGATATTAATCGCTGCATTCACATAGCCGCCGGTGTTATCGCGCAGATCCAGAACGAGCGATTCCATGCCTGCCTTACGCAGCATTCCCAGCTCCGCGGCAAATTGCTTGTCCGATTGTTCGGTAAAGGAGGATAACGAGATATATCCGACCTTGGAGTCAGGGAAGTACTTTCCGGTAACGGCAAGAACCGTGAAATGGCCGCGTGTAATGGTGAACGTCATCGGCTTGGATCCCCGCAGGACTTCCAGAACAACGTTGGTTCCTTCGATGCCCTGAATACGATAAATATCCTCCATGCCGGTCACCTTGACACCATCCACTTTGGAGATAATGTCCCCTTGCTGGATTCCGGCTGCCAAAGCGGGAGAGCCTGGCAACGGCTGAGTTACAACCAACTGATCATTCGTGAAACGGAGCGTTACGCCAATCCCGACATACTCCTGGTTCAAGCTGCCTTCAAATTCTTCAAGCTCTTCGACGCTGTAATAATCGCTGTAGGGATCATCCAAGGTATAGACCATGCCGCGAATCGCATTTTCCAGAAAAAGCTCCCGGTCTGCCCCTTCAATATTGTAAGCCTCAAGATAATCCAATACCTCCAGCAGGGTATCAAGCTCTGATGATTCCTGAACACTGTCGGCTTCGCTGAGATCAAGCGTTACCCCGGCGCCATGAGCTGTAATCGGCGTCAGCATCATCGGGACGACGAGCATTGGAGCGAGCAGGGCAGTGATTAACTTTTTCAATTTCATGAGGGTACTCCTTCACATATAGATTAGTCCAAAAAAGCGTTGCGAACCCGGGTCCAGAACGGAAACGGACGGTAACGGACAAAGCTGATCTTCTGCTCTGCCACCTTGCAGCGGACAGATATGAGATCAGAAACCCGCAGGTTGACATGATCTACGGTCAGTAGCAGATTCTGCTCCTTCCGCGAGTAAATATCGCAGTGATGGTGATTCGGCAACACCAGGGACGAGCCCATAGTCCGGAATACGCGATTATTAATCGAGGCAATTTCCGAAATTTGAAACGCTTCGATCGAGGGATGAATCATGGCCCCGCCAAGGCTCTTGTTATAGGCGGTGCTTCCGGAAGGAGTGGACACACAGATCCCGTCTCCGCGGAACATTTCGAACATATGATCATTGATATCGACCTGGAGGACGACCGTTCCATCCACGCTTTTCAGTGTGAATTCATTCAAGCAAACATGCTTCAAGACGCCCGACTGCTTAACGATCTCCAGATCGACTAGCGGATACTGGACAATCCGCGGCTTCAGGTGCGAATCCTCCGGATCGCCTGCCATCATCTGAACAAGCTCGGGAATCTCATCCGCCTTCCAATCGGCATAGAAGCCAAGATGTCCGGTATGCACACCGACAAAAGCAGTGGAAGCGATGCGGTCCATGAAGCTGTGAAACGCATGAAGCATCGTGCCGTCTCCTCCGATAGATACGACGATATCGGGAGAATCGGCATCCAGTATAAGCCCCTGATCGGCAGCAAGTTTATGGAAGGACTCGGCAAGCTCAAGGGATAGCTGATCGCCGCGGTCCAGAACATAATATCTCAAGGTGACAGGCTCCTTTTTTTCATTCCTAGTGTAAGGTCATAATGATCATAATCAATTATATATGATAACACAATGTTTCATTTTCGGTTCATTTTCGACGCAAATGAGATGATAAAGGACAGCACCAGCATACCAGCGACCACCGTGCTGGCGAGTCTGAGCAGCTCAACCGCCAGCTCCCAGGGAGGAACCGTTCCCGGCAGGCTGCTGTCAAGACGGCTGAAGACAGAGTCCGTTGCCATAAGAGGCTTCCAAAAAATCAGAAGTAATGCGGCGGACAGTACCCCGTGAATAGCGCGTGCTGCCAGGAAAGGAAGATACCTTAGGTCGGCACCATTCAGAATGCTTGCTACCTGGGCATGGACCGATAACCCGCCCCAGGAAAGGATGAAGGCAGCTGATGCAGCCTTGAAATGGAGGGGAATCTCTGTGGAGATTGCAGAAGCCTTGGAGCCAAGCGTTACCTCGAACAAGCCGCCAACAAGCGGCTCCGCGAGGCCGTCAGGCAGGGACAATAAAGGGAGCAGCATACGAAGCGCATCGTACAGGGTATTCATGACCTGCGAAGCTGTAAGCACTTCAAGCACTACGGAGAAGAAGACGACCAATCCTCCAACGATGGTCATTAGCTGGAGTGACGAGACGACCGCATGACGAAGGAGTTCTCCCAGACTGCGGCCATCCTGAAGACGAGCTTCATGCATGGCCCGAACGGCAAGACGCAGGCTGAAGCCGGAAGCAGAAGAAGTGAGCGCGGCCGGCGTATTTGCCGATGCTTTATGTGCTAATTCCTGTCGGGTTCCATAAAATCGCAGCAGCAATCCGAGCATGATTGCACTTCCATAATGAACCGCTGCCAATGCTCCTGCGAGCTGGGGATTGCCAAAAAAGCCGATCGATACCGCGCCGATCAGAAAGATAGGATCCGAGGTCGTAGTGAAGGCTACCAGCCTCTCTCCCTCGATACGGCTGATCAAGCCTTGCTCCCGCAGCTTGGTGGCCAGCTTGGCGCTAACCGGATAGCCGGAGGCAAACCCCATTGCCAGAACAAAGCCTCCATTGCCGGGAATCCGAAACAGCGGCTTCATCAGCGGATCAAGCAGCTTGCCCAGAAAATGAACAATGCCAAAGCCCAGCAGCACTTCAGATATAACAAAAAACGGAAACAATGAAGGGAACAGCACATCCCACCAGATCGCGAGTCCCCGAACACTGGCATCCCATGAGGCATTCGGATAAGCAATCATTAAAGAAGCCAAAATAAGTGCTGTACCGCCCAGAAGCGGAGCATGCCAAGGCTTTGTTTTCACGAACCGATCCCTCCAGCAAAACATTATGCAATAGTAATTAACAGATTCAAGACAAGTCTATGTTTTTAGTAGGACAAACAGCACAAATTTTGAAGAGAAAACGCTTACAAAAAGGGGTTTATTTTTCATTTGAATATGATAAAATAGACCTATAAATCGACAAACGGATGGAGAGTGTTGAATATGAGTATTGTCGCAGGTATTCTCGTATGCGCCTTTGTGTATGTTATTCGCGCCTCTCTTGTCCATTCCAGTGAAGAGGATTGGCGCACCTATTAAGTCACCAAATTGTTGAAGAGGGTATATTTTTTCCTGAAAGCTCCTGATGGGGCTTTTATTTTTTTGACCATTGTTTGGTATAATAGGGTTTAGTATCAGATGATAAAAGTGAAAAAGGAATGGAGGGAGTATAGTGAACTCTGGAGATAGCCTGTATGAGCAGCTGGGGGGAGCAGAGACAATCCGGAATCTGGTGGAGGCATTTTATCCAAAGGTGCAGGCTAATCCTCTTCTGGGGCCTCTCTTTCCCGAGGACATTTATCCGGTGATGGAGAAGCAATACATGTTCTTGACACAGTTTTTTGGCGGACCAATGCTGTATTCGGAGGCTCATGGCCATCCGATGATGCGCGCCCGCCATCTTCCGTTTCCGGTGACCCCGCAGCGGGCGGAGGCTTGGCTCGGTTGTATGCGTGAAGCGCTGGAGGATCTTGAGGTGCCGGCTCCTCTTCGTGAGGTCGTGTTGCATCGATTGTCCGGACCTGCCTTTCATTTTGTGAACACAGCGCAAGAGTGACTATGCAGCCATATTTCGGATGAGAAAGGAAGTCAGTTTGTGGAATTAGAACCGCTGTATCAGATCAAGGTTACCTGTCTCCACTGCGAAAACACATTTTCAACTTCACGGGTGCGCCCCAGCTTCAAGCGGGCTACGCGCACCGATACCGATTTTTGCGGTTATTATAATGAGGAGAATCCGGATTACTATGTAGTGAGAATATGTCCTTCCTGCGGGTTTGCTTCTACTGAAAATTTTAATGCCAAGCTAAGCGAAGCACAGCGTGCCAAGTTCAAGCAGGATATCGGAGATCGGTTCATCAAGCGAAATTACGACGGCCACCGGGATTGGGAAACGGCACTTGAGTCGTACAAGCTGGGATTATTGTGCGCCCAGACGATCGGTGAGAAGGAACGGATTTTAGCCAGTCTGCTGCATCATATAGCCTGGCTCTATCGCTATAAGAACAATCAAGAGCAAGAGCAGCGTTTCATGAAGTATGCGCTGGAGTCTTATATCCGTGTCTTCGAGACTGAGGATATCCATGGCAGTGATGCCCGGCTGATGTATTTGATCGGTGAACTGCATCGGAGAATTGGAGAATATAATGAAGCGGTGAAATGGTTCGCGAGGGTAATTAATGATAAACGGATCATGGATGCCGCGATGATCCGGGCTTGCCGGGAGCAATGGGCTACGCTTCGGGAAGAAATGATGAACCAAGGGCAAGAGCTGCCCGAGGAGATGCGGGGCTGAAGCAACGCCCCGCAGTCGCCGCGGATCGGCAAGATACGCCCGGCAGGCGCTTCTACCTGATGGCCGTGTCTGTCAGTAAGTAATCCTGATCGCTGTCCAGAATCGTGACTTTGTTGTGACAGCAGGGGAAGACAAGCAGCTTCTTCTTTCCTTCACGCACAAGGACAATATCGCGGGGCTTCAGTGGCAGCAAAATGTGCTCTTTTTTACAAAAAGGGCATTCTTGTACATAAACATCCCCCATAAGAATATCGTAGGGGAGAGTCTTCTCAAAAGGAATCATGATGATGAATCCGGTTTCTCTGGAGATGGAGTAGCCGATTCCTTTTTCGCCAGGTCGGCCAATTTTTGCAGCAGTATATGCTGCGGCATATGCATCAAGTGTTCGATAGGCACCTTTAATTCGGCGGCAAGCTTGATCGCTGTTTCCGGCGAAATTTGCAATGGCTTCATTAGGAGCACCTCCTGTTAGTATAGGGATGGTTGTGCAACTATAGTTATACACTTTTCTGCTATTTAACTTCAACCTTTGAGAAGAAAAAGAATGGCGAATGAAGGGTGAAAAGAAAGGATGAATCGAATGGGACAACTTCAAACACCGGTATCAACGGTATGGGATCTGGAATCGATTTTTCCGGGGGGATCTTCCTCGGAGCAACTAAAGACCTACATCGCTCAATTGGAGCAAGACATTACGGCTCTGGACACTCAGCTTGCGGATGCGTCGGCTCCGGCCACCGTCGAAGAGACGGCCGCATATGACGAGGTGATCGGGAGCCTGCAGAGCATGGTGGCTCGTCTCTCGGAATCGGGAGCCTTTGTAGAGTGTCTGACGGCTCAAAATCAACATGATAAAAAGGCGATTCAACTGGAGAGCAAGCTTCATGGAATGAATGCGAAGTATGAGAACCTGACGACTCGCTTCCAGAGCATTCTGCGCCTGACCGATGATCAGGTTTGGGAGAAATGGCTGGAAAGAGAGGCGGTCGCAAGCATCGCCTTTGTACTGAATGAGAAGCGCCAGGAAGCCAGGGAACGTCTTGCTCCGGAGCTTGAGAGTCTCGCGGCGGATCTTGCGGTGGACGGATATCATGGCTGGAGCCAGCATTACGATACTATTGTGGCAAAGGTGACCATTCCATTCACAGAGAAGGATGGGCAGACCAAGGAGCTTTCCGTGGGGCAGGCGGCAAATAAGCTGGATGATCCGGACAGAGCGCTTCGCGAGGAACTCTTTCCAAAGTGGGAGCGCGCTTGGGGCGAGGTAGCGGATTATGCGGCAGATACGCTGAATCGCTTGGCGGGCTTCCGGCTGAAGCTGTATGAAAAGCGCGGCTGGGAGGATGTGCTGAAGGAGCCTTTGGCAATCAACCGGATGTCCCGTGCTACGCTCGACATGATGTGGGAAGTGATTATCAAACATAAGCCGTTATTTGTGCAGTATCTGGAGCGCAAGGCCAAGCTGCTCGGGGTAGAGAAATTGAACTGGGCTGATGTCGACGCTCCAATTGGTGAAGCAACCGGTAAAGTCGCTTATGAGGATGCTGCGAAAGAGATTGTGGAGCAATTCCATAAGTTTAATCCGAAAATGGCCGATTTTGCTGCTTATGCGTTTAATAAGCGCTGGATCGAAGCGGAGGACCGTCCCGGCAAGCGTCCCGGCGGATTCTGCACCTCGCTGCAGGACAGCAAGCAGACCCGGATCTTTATGACCTACGGAGGAACCATCTCCAATCTGTCCACCTTGGCGCATGAGCTGGGTCACGCCTATCATCAGCATGTGATGAATGACGAAGAGATCTTCAATCAGAACTACGGCATGAATGTGGCGGAGACAGCCTCCACCTTTGCAGAGATGATTGTATCGGATGCCCTAATGCAGAATGCTTCCTCTAAGGAAGAGAAGATTGCGCTATTGGCAGATAAAATTCAACGCGGCGTAGCCTTCTTCATGAATATTCACGCCCGCTTCCTGTTTGAGACCCGGTTCTACGAGCAGCGGAAGTCGGGCATGCTGGATGCGGAGCAATTGTGTAATCTAATGAAGGAAGCTCAGGAAGAAGCATTCTGTGGGGCGCTGGATGTGTACCACCCGCACTTTTGGGCCTCGAAGCTGCATTTTTATATCACAGGGTATCCGTTCTATAACTTCCCTTATACCTTCGGCTACATGTTCAGTACAGGGATTTATGCGCTGGCTGTCAAGGAAGGACAGGGCTTTGCGGATAAATACGATGCGCTGCTTCAGGATACCGGCAAGATGTCGGTAGAGGAGCTTGCGTCCAAGCATCTGAATGTTGATCTGACCCAGCCGGATTTCTGGGAAGGAGCTATGGCTCTGGTTGTAGACGATGTGAAGCAATTCCTTGAATTAACGGCAGAGTAATCAAGCCGGGTAAAAGAAATTAAGGCAGAGTGCCAAGACTGAGTAACAAGACAGAGTAACAAGACAGAGCGATAAGATACAGTAACAAGACAGAGTAACAAGACAGAGTGACAAGATATAGTGACAAGATATAGTGACAAGATACAATGACAAGACAAAGTAACAAGATATATAGTAACAAGACACAGTGATAAGATACAGTAACAAACTTGAGTTCCGGACTTTAAGGGCTATCCCAAAAGGAAATTCGTTTCCTTCAGGGGGCCCTTTTGCTTTAAAGCAATAGTTACTTGTACACCTTTCATGGGTGGAGCTAATAAGTGTAAAAAAGCATTAAAACCGTGCAGTAAACAGCCGAGCTCCGCCATCAGCAATTTTAATGGCTTTCTGCACTAAAATGGTCACCTGAACGTCGCCACCAGGAATTTTAATGACTTTCTGCACTAAAATGGTCACCTGAACGCCGCCACCAGGAATTATAATGACTTTCTGCACTAAAATGGTCACCCGAACGCCGCCATCAGTAATTTTAATGACTTTTTGCATTAAAATCGCCAGTTCGGAGTTTGTACGGAAATTCATGCAAAAATCGTCTCCGAAGGAGCTAGAGCCTGGGTGGAGCTAATAAGTGCAAAAAAGCACTAAAATCCCGCCGCGGTATCTTGCAAGGTCAGTTGGGCGAAATCCGCATAAAAAATGCTACGTATCTATTAGTCAAAGTGCGATCTTTGTACCCCTTATTTCTATTTCCAGCCTCCTAAAATATGTTTAATATTGTTGAAAGATGTAATTTATTGCTCTATAATGGATTATGACCCCTTAAAAGGGAAAGTTTTGAGGGAGGAGGTGTAATGATGATAAACACGGACAATCTGTCTCTGGCGAGACAAATGGATATTGTATTTAAAGAACTGGAGATTGAGCTTGGCTCGATGAACTCCGGGACTGTATTCGTACAAATCCGCAATAACGTGATCGGCAAGTTTGGCGTTCGCCACAATCCCATTGCAGGGCGTGACGGCAGCTTGATGGAAGAAGGCGATGGACTGGATTCTGAACAGCTGGACAACCTGCGAACCATGGCGTTGGAATCGCTGAGATTCAAAAGATATTGGACGCACGGCGAGATCAGCTTTGATTTTACAGTAAAGAAAGACAAGCTGATGATGGATGCCACGCTGGAATCGAATTATAACATGGCCAACCTATTGATTCAGCGCTACCCGAACCGTTCTTCCGCACATACATACAAGGAATCATCCAGTGCATAAGGAAAGAAAGGCGACCTGCATTCACTGCAGACCGCCTTTCCTCCTATTTTAATACTTAGGGAAATTCCGATTACAGGTTCGAACGACCCGACAATTGCTGTTCTGCCAATTGTACCAGACGTTTTGTGATGTAACCCCCGAGGGATCCGGTTTCGCGGGAAGTATAGTTCCCATAGTATCCATCTTGTGGGATGGTTACACCAAGTTCCTGTGCTGCTTCCATTTTCAACTGTTGCAATGCAGCAGTTGCTTGAGGAACTACAAGGTTGTTGGAGCGGCTTTGTCCTGCCATGTTTGTCACCTCCTTCGTCCTTTGTGATGTTAGTATGGTTCTTCGAGAGCAAAATATTCGGTTCTCTGTCATACAAAAGTAGTGGTAATTATTGCATCTTTGAAGAGTAGAGCCGTAATCCTATGAGCAGGCATACTAAAAAGCCGCCCGCACAGCAGAATTGCTGAACGAGCGGCCCTGACAGAAGCAATATTTAATGGACAATAGAGATGCAGACGTAACTTGTTTCTAAGGCTGAGTTTCTTCAGCCGGATGAACGATATCCAGCTTCACCGTCAGATCTAATTTCTGCCCTGGTTGGAGATCGATCAGTCCTGTCTCCTCATTTGGAAGGCCTAAATTAGGAGCATCCGGCAGCCAGGTATAAGGCTCCACGCATATGAATTGATCAGCCTCTCCCTTGGAGTATAATACCCAATGCTTAAAGTAGGCAGGATCCGCAGAGTAGATCAACCCGTAGCCATCATCACGGAAAAGCTCTGCCTTGACAGGAAGATCGCCAATTTTCAACATCGTGTCAAAATTTGTACCCTTCAGATTCAATCCTTCATTGAGCGCTTCTAGCTCTCCCAACGGGGCTGTCTCGCCTGTCGTAATGATCTCTTCGTCAGACAGGTAAATTCCGGATACGGGAACCTTCAGTGTCCAGGCTTCCGGGGCACCGTCGATCAGGAACCAGGTGTGGAGTCCTAATCCGAAGGGAGCAGGGGAAGAGCCAAGATGGCTAACCTTGTAGGTTTGCGTCAGGGATGTTCCTTGAAGCCGAATTGTCATCTCCAGCTTTAAGGGCTCCGGGTATTGGCGCATCCAATTTGGATCATCAGAGGTCAGGAATTCGGTTGTGATCGCGCATCCGTCCTCGTCCTCATCGATGTCGCTTACACACCAAGCCTGAGTCCGGTGTAAGCCGTGAATGTGATTGTCATTAGCGGTATTGCGATCAAATTGATAGGACTGGCCGGCATAAGTAAATTGTCCGCGGCGGATCCGTCCGGGCGGAATCAGCACCGGGATCCCGAAATGATACGGCTTCTGCAGGTAGAAATCCAGTTCTTGCTCCTCCGGATGACGAAGGATGTCGCGCTCATGAACATGGTCCCAAATACGAATGACGTTGTTGCCAAGACGGGGTAGCAGTGTGACTTCAAGTTCGCGGCTATGCAGGATGTACGTATCGTACCCATTCCATCGCCCTTTGGTCACTTTCTTCATATCTTTGCTCCTTTTCCCACATCATAATCGGTTTCTATAAGCTTTAAACTATAATAACACTTTTTGCGCTGGACGAAAAATGGATTTGACATGACTATTTAGGCCATTTATGATGATCATAGACAAATCAGTGAATATTGTAAATACGTTGACAGGGATAAGTAAGTATAGAAGCCTCTCCTTCAGAAAGCCGGTGGTTGCTGTGAACCGGTGGAAGCATCTGGCTGAATGGACCCTTGAGTGCCGAACAGAACGGAAGATGAACGTCTTCTCAATTATGTCGGCCGCTTGACTCCGCGTTATGGAGTTCCAAGGCCGGGCAGCTGGAAGGAAAGTATTGTCAGATTCAGAAGCTCGGTAAAATAGGGTGGCACCACGGTCTCACGTCCCTTGCGGATGTGAGTTTTTTTGTATTTATTTAAGTGCAGCCCAGCATATGAAATGGAGGAATTAGGTTATGAAAAGAGTACTGTCCGGCATCCAGCCAAGCGGGAAGCTAACACTAGGCAATTATATCGGTGCACTGAAAAACTTCGTTACACTTCAGCATGATCATATCTGCAACTTCATGGTTGTAGATCTTCATGCTATTACGGTTCCGCAGAATCCGACTGATTTACGGGAGCAGTCCGAGTCCGTGGCGGCCCTGTTCGTGGCAGCCGGAATCGATCCTGCCAAAGCCAATGTTTATATGCAGTCCCATGTTCGTCAGCACGCTCAGTTGGGATGGATGCTTACGACTTTAGCTTCAATGGGTGAACTGGAACGAATGACCCAGTTCAAAGATAAGTCGGCCGGTAAAGAATCCGTAGGAGCTGGCCTGTTCGTCTATCCTGCATTGATGGCCGCCGATATTCTGATCTATAATGCTGACCTGGTACCGGTAGGAGAAGATCAGAAGCAGCATTTGGAGCTTACCCGGGACCTTGCCGGACGATTCAACAGCCGTTATGGTGAATATTTCAAAATGCCTGAGCCCTACATTCCGAAGGTTGGGGCGAGAATTATGTCCTTGGACGATGCCTCTAAGAAGATGAGCAAGAGCAATCCGAATCCTGGCAGCATGATTGCCTTGTTGGACACTCCGGATGAAATTCGGAAGAAGATCAGCCGCGCAACGACGGATTCCGGACGGGAAGTGAGATTCGATCCTGCGAACAAGCCAGAGGTAAGCAATCTGATCACCATTTACAGTCAGTGCTCTGGATTATCTGTTGCTGAGGTCGAAGCGCGGTATGAAGGACAAATGTACGGACCGTTCAAAAAGGATCTGGCCGAAGTGGTTGTAAGCGAACTTGAGCCGCTACAACAGCGTTATCGGGATATCAGGCAGTCCGGAGAAATCCGCAGCATCTTGCGTCAAGGCGCTGAGAAAGCCTCTGAAATGGCAGAGAAAACGCTGACTGATGTACAGCAGCTTATGGGTTTTCTTCCTTATTGAATGTAAGGACTCGCAAAGCAGGGACTTTCTGAAAAGAAGGCAAGTTAGAGGGGCAACGTGTGAAGAATTGCTACGATCGCTGTTGTTCGCGGATTTCTTTAATTGGACTAAGTTCTAGCAAAGGAGAAATCCGCTCACAAAGGCGAACGCTAACGCTCTATGCTTCCGAAGTAGCTTTCTTACAGAAAGCTTTTACCTTCACACTTATGCCCTGACTACTTTGCCTTTACAGTTCAACTGCAATACATTTTGCACATGCCTGCTCACATGTTGTATTACAGCAAGCTTGCAGTCCGCGGCATCATACAAGCAGGGTAAGCTCGCGCTAGAGTCGCTCCCCGACCTAATGATGCTCCGGCCTTGCACCAAAGCTTCGCCCTGTCCTGCCAGAACTGAAGTTTTCTCCGAACTTCATCCGCTCTACTTGACCAACCTCATTCTGATCGTGCTTTATCCAACTACTCTCCAATGAAATAACTTACCTTAAATTCTTCATTTGACGCTCGAACCCAGTTTTAGTGAAAAAACCTACCTTAGATCGCCAGTATCTAGCCAAACCCACATTTTAGTCAACTTTAAGTACAAAAATTTCACTATATCCGCATTTCTATTATTTCCATTGAATTTAAGGTAACTTTTTTCACTGGATGCGTACGATCCATATTTTCATGCGGTCGACGGATCACCGTCATGCTGCGAAACACAGCGCGCTGGAAGCTGCGCTCGGTGCGAGGTGTGCGCATGCGTACTTGGTGGGTATATTGCTTAATCTACTGAAGTAACCATTGCTCTGCGGGCTTTTTGAAATTGGGGTATCCCAATTGTATCCCCAATGATGATGCAGTGTCGTCTATTTACCTGCTTTGAGTATCTGTGTCTTAGAGAGAGTGCGATGCAATTAGACACTATAATGCCCTACTCAAGAGACTGCGTAAAAGGGCATAAGTGTGAAGTGTGCTGAAGTAAAAGCTTTCTGAAAGAAAGCTACTTCGGGAGCATATGCGCGTAAGCGTTCGCCTTTGAGAGTGGATTCCTACAATTTCAGATTTTATTTAATCAAAGGAATCCGCGAACAACAGCGATCGTAAGCATACTTCACACGTTGCCCTCCGGCACGCGGCAAAATCATTGGTTGGTTTTATATTGGCTGTAGCTGCGCTCTCGCACGAAACAGCGGCGAATGCAACGTTGGCATCATCTGACTTCATGTCACCGAATTGTCACAAGAACAAACTTTAATCATATGTTTGTCAAACACTTTTCGGGTTTGATATGATAAAGTTTATAGCGAGAGATGTATTTTAGACTTTTTTGTGATTCTTTTTATAGACATCATTGAAGAATAGGGAGGCACAACGACAAGTGGATAAACAACTTCGTTACCACGCTCCAGCTGAGTCTGCGGCTCTTGCTGCTGCAAGAACTTCTCCGCCTGGCGAGTCTGCGGCGACCTGGAGAGATTTTGTTGCCGTGACGAAGCCGGGAATACTGCGCTCCAACCTGATCGCAGCGTTTGCCGGATTCTGGGTTGCCTCACAATGGCAGCTGCATTACGGCAGTCTAATACTCACATTACTTGGAACGATGCTGGTCATGGCTTCCTCCTGCGTATTTAATAACTACTTCGACCGTGATCTCGATACAAAGATGGAACGAACCAAGAATCGGGCGCTGCCGATTGGCAAGCTGTCCCCGCGAACGGTACTTATTTATGCAGTCATACTTGGGATTCTTGGACTTGGTATTCTATTTGCCTTCTCGGGATGGCTTGCCGGAGTGTTTGGGATCGTAGGCATGATCGTCTACGTGCTGGTGTACACTTTATGGCTGAAGAGAAGCTCCACCTGGAGCACATCGGTCGGTGCCATTTCCGGTGCAATGCCGCCGCTCATCGGCTATGTTGCCGTCACAGGCAAAGTGGATCTGGGCGCGGTTCTGCTCTTTGCCTTGCTTTTCCTCTGGCAGCCACCCCATTTCTGGGCGCTTGGCATTCGGCGGGTAGAAGAATACAGAGCAGCGGGCTTCCCGCTCCTTCCGGTTGTGAAGGGAATTCGGAGAACCAAATGGCAGATGCTGCCTTATCTTGCGCTGCTGATTCCGATTCCGATCCTTATGTATGTATTTGACTATACCGGGATCTGGTTCCTTGTGATCGGGGAAATCCTATCGGTTGCATGGCTTTTGATGGCTGTCAAGGGATTCCGTTCGAAGAATGATGATCAATGGGCCAAAAAGGTATTTTTATTTTCAGTGAACTACCTGACCATAGCTTTGATCGTGATGATTCTGGATACTGTACGTATTTCGTAATGGAGGGCGAGACATGTCTCTTCTGAAAAAATATAAATGGACCTGGCTGCTTCTGGCCATATTGATCTTGTTGGCAGGCTATTTGCTGTTCACCAGCCTGAATAAGCCTAAGCTTCCGGTCATCGGACCGGTTGAAAGCTTCAGTATGGAGAATGTGGACGGCAGAACGATTACGCTTGCAGATACTCAGGGACAAGTCAGACTATTTTATTTTTTCTTCTCCAATTGCCCTGATGTGTGTCCCTTGACGACTTTCCGGCTCTCTCAGGTTCAGGATATCTTGAAGGAGAAGGGGTTGTTCGGCAAGGACGCTTCATTCGTCTCGGTGACATTTGATCCGGAACGGGATACCCTGGAGAATATGAAGGCGTTCGGCGATAAATTTAAAGTGGATTACAGCGGCTGGTATTTTCTGAGAGGGGATCAGCAGCAGACGATGGATCTGGCGATCAATTCCTTCAAGACCTTGATCACGAAGGATCAGAGCGGGAACTTTGTGCATGCGGATCTGATCGGTCTGGTTGACCGCGACGGAAACTTGCGGGATATATACCGGCCAGAGGCTACGGCAGAAGAAATTGCAAAGGGCGTAGCTAATCTGGCAAAAGAATAAAACAGCTTAATACGGGCTGGCCGGAGGATAAATGATAAATTCCTCAAGGCCGGCCTTTTCTAATTGGGCGATTACATATTCCTCCGGAGTGCCTTCCACGCCCGCATAGCCTCTCCTGGTGTAGATATGGACTGCATCCGGAAATAAATCCCGCAGCACACCCCGAATTTTTTTGCCGGACGAATCATTGTCCATGAACAAGAATACCTCGTCGTCCGCTACTTGCTTGCGTAGTGCTTCGAGCTTCATGGTGTTGAGCGTCCCAAAGGTACAATGGATATTCACGTTGTCCCGGAGTACCCGGCGCAGCTTGCTGCGGTCATTTTTTCCTTCGACAATAATGCTGATGGACAAGTCGGCTCCTCCTGGCTGCAGATTATTCAACTTATATAGTGTATACCGGCAAGTCCTCTTCATGCAAAACGGCCTGCCCGGATGGGCAGACCGCAGCTCTCATTGCTGTTAGCAGATAAAGAACGGGGAGCGCAAAATTATTACCAGCAAAATGTAAAGTACGAGGATAGCGCCTGTAGATGTCCAATTAGGAACTACTGGACCTGGTCCGCAAGGATCAATACCGCCCATAGTTTCACCCCACTTTCAAATCGGTCGGTGTTTACTACACGATATACTATGTGGGGCGTGAGTCTCGGTATTGTACCAATGCCTAAATGGCGAAATTATATTGGTCATCCGTGGAAGCTGAACTAATGAGCGTGCAATGACACTAAGTTGTAACAGGAGGTATTGTATTGGACTTCAGCTTGCTTGTTCTCGGCGGGATGAGAAGGAGCGCGACCATAAGGATCAGAAAAGCGGCGAAATAAGGAGAGGTAATCTTGCCGTGCAGCATTCCTCCGGCAATCGGCCCGATGAACGAGCCGATGGACATGGAGATGGATTGCAAGGAGAATACGGTTCCTAGCCTTTTTCCTCCGCTCAGATCAATGAACATAGATGCGATCGCAGGGAAGGTCACGCCTTTTGCCATTCCTAGTATGAAGAGTGATACTTGCAAAGGCACAAAATCCAGAGCAGCCATCGCAAAGAACGAGAGAGCTATGCCCAGGATGCCCAATGCCGCCCGGACATAAGGGGAATAATGACTTAGAAAGAGCATAGACAGGGTTGCAAGAGCACCCAGACTGATAATGGAGAAGTAAACCCCGGTATTTACAATACCGGATGCTCCGCCTGCCTGGAAAGGAAGCTCGAAGTACAGGATGCCTTGAGAGCAGGATACGGCAAGAGGAAGAATATAAAAGCGCAAGGGAATGATGTTCAGCTTGACCGTCGTCTTCGCGGTCTCTTGAAGCGTGAGCTTGGATGCAGCTCCTTGCGGCTCGCGAATTGTAAATATCGCCAGGATGCCTGTTGCGATCAGCAGCCACCCGAGCGATTGGAACGTGAAGGAATAACTTGTCTGCGCAACCAAAAAGGCGCCGGCTGCGGGAGATACCACGGAGGCAAGGGTATGGACGACGCCATGACCGGCCATGAATTTTCCCTGGCGAATCGGATCGCTGGATAAAGAGGCAAGCATGGCAAGACAGGCCGGGGCGAGAAAGGCCAGCACGAATCCGCTGACAGAGCGCAGGGCCAGAAGCTGCCATGGCTCGGTGACATGGGCTTGCAGCAGCAAAATAATGCCTGCGCTGATCAGGCTGAAGATCATGTATCGGCGGCTCCCATGGCGGTCTACCCCTTGCCCTGCAAGCAGATTTCCCGGCAGATGCGTAAGGGCGTATATGCCCATCATCCAGCCGATAAAAGCCGGGGTAGCTCCCAGGGTCAATGCGAACGGGGTCAGTATCGGATATTGGGCATGTAAATCAAAGAACGCGAGGAACAAGAAGAAATAGAGCCAGAATGCCATTTTCAAATGGGGCAGCCTCCTTATAAAAGAGTGTTATGCTACTACTTGTACGTTTCATCGGACGAACTTATTACAATCCATGGTTAAACTGTCACTGAGCAGGGCCATCATGTATAATGAAAAGGACATCCAGAAGCGCGGAGAAATAATGATATTGAGATTCGGGAGTGTGGAAGAATGGATTTAGGTCTGAACTTGAATGTAGATGTATGGGTTGAATTTCTGAAGGCGAACTGGCTGGTCATTGTAGTGGCCTTGGTCGTGCTGTTTGTCGTCCTGAATTTTGTGAAGACGGTTGTAAAGTGGGCGCTTGTGCTGGTGATCGCCGCCTTCGTGATTATTTACAGCGGAATTGAGCTTAAGGACATTGGAGAAGCTGTGACCGCCGTTAAGGATCAGGCTGTAACAATCAGTAAAAATGAAGCGTTGAATATGCTGAAGGATGAGGCCGGCGAGGCCAAGATGACGAGTAATGGGGACGGAACCTTTACGATTACTACCCCTAACCTGGAGGTTACAGGAAGCCCGGGCGCTGATAAGGTGAAGGTTTCCTTTCATGGAGTGCCTTTGGGCGAATGGTCAATGAACGATACACTGGAAGCCTTCATCCAGGAGGCAACGCGCAATTCCAAGTAAATCACCAGCCTGCGGTCTACTGCCAACTTGGATGATGGAATAGACAACCAGAGGAGGTGGAAGGATGGAGGGACCGAATTTGGAAGGGTTAAGTCTGGAAAATCTAAATCTGATCAGCTTGCTGCTGTTAGGCATTATGATTCTTTCGGTGATCCAAGGATTGTTCCGTGGGGCTTCCCGTTCGGCGGGACGACTGGTATCATTGGTTAGCGGCGGTGTGCTTACGGCTTTAAGTCTGCTTGCATCCATTCCGCTGACGCTTTGGCTGTCGCCTATGGTTCAAACCTGGCTCTCGGGAGTGAAGCCGCCCCAGCGCGAGCTGTCCGGCTTTGAACAGGTTTACTACACCTTGCTCACGGCGGTGGCAGATTATCCGCTTATGCGGTTCGCGGTGGTATTTCTGCTCGGCTACTGGCTGCTGCGCACCCTTCTTGGCCTGGCCGCTGCATTTTTGCTGGGGGGAAGCTCATTCCTTGGACGGATGATGGTTCGAGGAGAACGCCCTTCCTCTCTGCTAAGCCGGCTTGCTGGGGCCGTCTTGGGCGGAATGATCGGCGGTGCGCGCTGTCTGACCGTCATTGCGGTATTGTTTATCGTGGTCACGCTCAACCCGGAGAGCGGGTTCAGCCGGTATGTCGAGTCATCGCCTGTGTATCAGCAGGGCGCGCGCAGTGTCATAGAGCCGCTTACCGGCAACCTGATCAAAGAGAAATTGCCTGTATTCACGCGCAGTGTGGAAGCCGAACTGAACGGAATTCTACAGCGCAGGTATGAAGTGATTGATGCTGACATTCCTTCGTCTATCGGGAATACGGCTGCCTTAGTCACCAAAGGCGCCTCTACAGATAAAGAGAAGGCTAGAAGACTGTATGATTGGATTGGCTCCCAGGTCAGTTATGATTACGATAAGGTAAAAGATTACGAAGAGAATGGCAATTGGCGGGAACAGACTCCGCAAATGACCTTTGATACCAAGCTTGGCGTATGTATTGATTATTCCCGGCTTTATGCGGTCATGGCGAGGTCGCAGGACCTGGATGTTCGCGTCGTAACCGGACTGGGATATGACGGACGGGGCGGTTATGGGCCTCATGCCTGGAATGAAGTGTATTTGTCGGAAGAGAGCCGTTGGATTCCACTGGATTCTACTTGGGCAGGGAGCGGGGATTGGTTTGATCCTCCGGCCTTTGCGGAGACACATATCCCTGACAAAGCGGTATAAAAATTCGAGGCAGGCTGTAACTTCGTCAGGCTGCCATTCGTTATGCTAATATAGAGTTGTTGCAGTTTTTTGAGGATTAAGAGCAATGGGGAGAACAGGTAATGAAAAGTGTCTATAAAGATGATCCGCGCGAGCAAGAAGCGGCAATGCAGCGCCACTTTAATATCAGGCTGAATTTATTTTTCTTCAGCGCGTTTGCTATTTTTACGGTCATCATTGTCCGGCTGGCCATTCTGCAATTTGTTGAGGGGCCTAGTCTGTCGCAGCAGGAGAGCGATATGCGGGTAAGAGCCGTTCCGATGACTCCGATTCGGGGCAGTATTCTGGCTGCGGGGGGCGAAGCGCTTGCCTACTCGACGCCTGTCCAGTCTCTGTATATTACCCTGCAGAAGGACTACAGCCAAAGCACAGATCGCGGCAAGGGGAACCGTCACGAAGCGCTGGCGCTGGCGAGCGAATTGAAGGAGGTCTTCGATAAGTACGGGGATCCCGAGCAAGATCCCATGACACTGGAAGATATCATCAAGGCCATGGACCTTGATTATCGTCAGAATAACGGCTTTACTCCCCGGCGAATCAAGGTTGGCTTAACCAAAGAGGAAATGGCCTATTTCCTGGAGCGAAAGGACCAGTTCGCTGGAATCGAAATCGTGGAGGAGAGTATTCGCCACTATGATCCGGATACGGTCGCCGTTCAGACGATCGGTTATCTGAAGAAATTCTCTAGCGCGTCGACGACGGATAGTTCGGATTTTAAGTATTATAAGGATATCCGCGAGCAAACGGAGACCGATCCGGCGCTCCAATATACAGAATCAGAACTCGTAGGTTACGATGGATTGGAGCTCTATTACCAGGAGGAGCTTCGTGGAAAGAACGGCTTCAAGAGCGTGCCCATCGACCCAAGAAATATGGCGACTGGAATCCCGGAGGTCACCGCCCCGGTTAAGGGATATGACCTGCATACAACGATCAATAAAAATATTCAGATGATTACGGAGCAAGCCATCCTTGACCAGATCGATTGGGTGCACAAAAACCCTGTGTCCGGTAAAACGCACCCTAATGCTAAGACGGGTTACGCTGTAGCTATGGAAGTGGATACAGGAAATATTGTGGCTATGGCAAGTATGCCAGATTACGATACGAACTTATGGCAGAATGGAAGCATCTCCAATGATGATTGGAGCAAGATTATGACGAACTACCAGAACGGGACAATAACCCCGATCAGTTCCGGCCGTTCGGGTCATGATTTCGATTCTGCCGTCCTGCTTGGATCGACTGTTAAACCATTGTCAGTATTGATAGGCTTGAATGAAAATTTGTTCACGACCAACACTACTTATCCGGACCGCGGTGTGGCCTACTTCGGTAAAAATGATTCAGCAAGGGTCCGCAACTCCCAGGGACACGTCTACGGAAATATCAAACCAGCTGAGGCAATCCGTGTCTCATCCAATGCGTTCATGGTCGATATGGTTGGGGAGAAACTGTATTATAAATATTATGCGGAGGGCCCTACTGTTTGGGATAATTATATGAAGCAGTTTGGACTTGGTGTTTCAACAGGAGTTGACTTGCCTAATGAATTCCTTGGGAAGCTTGGTTATTTTGAAGAGTCCGAGACGAACCTTTCCAACTTGGTATATGCCTCTTTTGGCCAAAAAGGCGGGTATACTGCCATGCAACTGGCTCAGTATGCCACGACGCTTGCTACTCGCGGCAAGCGAATGGAGCCGCATTTAGTAAGTAAAATTACAGATGAACAAGGCAATATCGTTAAGGAGTTCCAGCCGACAGTCTTGAATGAAGTGGATTTCAAGAAAGCCTATTGGGACGAAGTGATCAAGGGCATGTCTACAAATGTGTCCTCGGCGTTCTCGGGCTTTCCTTATGACTTTGCACGGAAGACGGGTACCTCGGAGCAATGGGGGAAAGGGGCTAACCGGGATAACGGCGTATTTATAGCGTTTGCTCCCCGTGAGAATCCAAAGCTTGCCGTAGCTGTCATTATTCCGGAAGGCGGCTTCGGAGGCTCCAGCGCCGCGCCTGTCGCACGCAAAATCTTTGATGCTTATGATCAGGAATATGGTCTGGACGGGGTACCAAAGAAAAACTCAGTGAAAAATAATGAGGCGGATACCACAACCTCCGATGGACAGTAATTGAACTGCATAAAGTGAGCATGGCCAAGCAAGGGGAATTTTCCTCTTGCTTTTTTATTTGCAAAGTTATAAAATTTGCACTAGGGAAACATTATTGTCCGAAGCTATAATTTAATGATAGAGGAAACAAGTGTTTACTCGTACAACAATCAATTGATTTTTAGAGGAGGTTTAACATGAATCAGACAACAATCAAAAAAAGCCCGTTTCAACGGGCTAAGATGACTCTAAGTGTTCTTGCGTTTATATTGATCGTCGGTTGTTCCCAGGTTGAGGTGAATCCCGAGAGCAGGCAACGGTCAGGGGATGAGAATCCGATTGAAGTGGTGACGACGACAGGAATGATCAGCGACGTAGTTCAGGAGGTTGGCGGCGAAGAGGTGCATGTTACCGGGTTAATGCGGCCGGGCGTAGACCCTCACCTTTATAAAGCCTCGCAAGGAGACATGGCAAAGCTTGATCAAGCAGAGCTCGTGTTCTACAACGGGCTTCATCTGGAAGGCAAAATGACAGAAATCTTTGAGAAGCTGGAGCGGAGCAGGCCGACGGTTGCGGTCTCGAAAAATCTGGATCCTTCAAAGCTGCGGTCCGGGGCGGATACGGGAGGAACCGAATATGATCCGCATATCTGGTTCAATGTTCGCAACTGGATCTCGGCTGCCGAGACGGTGCGGGATACGCTGATTGAATATGATCCGGATCACGCCGATATCTATCGGCAGAATGCGGAGGCATACATTAGTCAACTTGACGAACTGGATAAAGAGGTAAGAACCAAAATTGCTTCCATTCCTGAGGAGGGACGGGTGCTCGTTACCGCTCATGATGCATTCGGGTATTACGGAGATGCCTATGATATCAAAGTAATGGGCCTCCAGGGCATCAGTACGGCTGCGGAATACGGCTCCAAGGATGTCGCCAAGCTTCGGGACTATCTGGTGGAGAATCAGATTAAGGCGGTCTTCGTCGAATCAAGCATTCCGACCAAGTCGATGGAAGCGGTCATTGCAGGGGCGGAGGAAATGGGGCACCAAGTTATTATTGGCGGAGAATTGTATTCGGACTCCATGGGCGAGCCGGGTTCCGATGCGGATACTTATATCAAGATGGTCCGGCATAATACTGACACAATTGTTCAAGCGTTAAAATAAAACAGAAGGAGCTAATATATAAGTTGAATTATAAAGCTGCGGAGAAAGGGCATAAGTGCGGAGTGTGCTGAAGTGAAAGCTTTCTGCAAGAAAGCTGCTTCGGGAGCATACGCTCGTAAGCGTTCGCCTTTGTGAGTGGATTTATACCGTATAATATCTTAGTTAAATTAAGAGAAATCCGCGAACAACAGCGATCGTAAGAACACTTCACACGTTGCCCCCAGAACGTAAAATTCAGTAGTTCAACTTATATAGCTCAAGGAAGAAGGAGATTAGAATGACGACATATCCGTTGGAAGTGGAACGGTTAACCGTCGCTTATCAGAAAAAGCCGGTGCTCAATTCCGTATCGTTCAAGATCCCATCCGGCAAGCTGATTGGAGTACTGGGACCAAACGGAGCAGGGAAGTCAACCTTACTTAAGGCGATGCTAGGTCTCATCCCGGTTGTGGATGGCGATGTGAAAATATTTGGCGGTGCTTACCATGAACAGCGTAAGAGAGTGGGTTATGTACCGCAGCGGGAATCGGTCGACTGGGATTTTCCGACGCATGCGCTCGATGTGGTCATGATGGGCCGCTATGGACATCTGGGCTGGTTCCGCCGTCCGGGTGCAGCTGAGCGTAATCTTGCACTGGAGTGCTTGACCAAGGTGGGCATGTCCGAGCTGGCGGGAAGACAGATCAGCCAATTGTCGGGCGGACAGCAGCAGCGGGTGTTTTTAGCGAGAGCTTTGGCTCAAACAGCAGATTTATATTTTATGGATGAGCCCTTTGCGGGCGTGGATGCTACCACCGAGAAGGCGATTGTGGCTTTGTTGCAAGAGCTGAAGGAGCAAGGGAAGACCGTCCTGGTTGTTCATCATGACCTGGCGACGGTTGAGCAGTATTTTGACCATGTGCTTCTGCTTAATGGCGGATTGGTAGCTGAAGGACCGACACAGGAAGTCTTCACGCCGGATAACCTACAGAAAACCTATGGCGGACGTATTGCGATTTTGCAGGACTTTTCTGCTTCCGCTTCAGCAGGGCAGGTGTAACGGTATGCTATCCTCCTTCACAAGCTGGTTCGCAGATCCGAATCTGCAATGGATACTTATGGGCTCGCTGCTGCTGGGGCTGGGGAGCGGAGTGATCGGCTCCTTCGCTTATCTTCGCAAGCAGAGCCTGTTGGGCGACGCGCTTGCCCATGCCGCTCTGCCGGGGATTTGTATCGCCTTTATGCTAAGCGGTGTGAAATCCATGGGGCTGTTCATTCTGGGTGCTATTATCTCGGGCGCTCTGGCCACCTTCGGAATTCATGCCATAACCCGGTTTTCAAGAATCAAACAGGATGCGGCTCTGGGGATTGTGCTGTCCGTGTTCTTCGGTATCGGCGTTGTCCTCATGACCAAGATTCAGCATAGCGGGAACGGTAACCAGAGCGGACTTGATAAATATATGTTCGGGCAGGCCGCATCCATGATGCTGTCGGATGTCTATTTGGTAGGAGCGGTATCGCTGGTGCTCATCCTGATCTGTGCGCTGCTCTTCAAGGAATTCAAGCTGGTCAGCTTCGACCCGGGGTTTGCCCGGGGAATGGGGATGAAGACGGCGTTTCTGGAGCAGTTGCTCCTGCTTATGACAGTTATTGCGGTGGTGATCGGCATTCAGGCGGTGGGCGTTGTGCTTGTTGCCGCACTGCTTATTACACCGGCAGTTGCCGCACGTTACTGGACGGACAGATTAGGAGTTATGGTGGTATTTGCCGGGGTGTTTGGCGGTTTGTCCGGAGCGGTAGGGACGATGATCAGCGGAACACTGTCGAATCTGCCTACCGGCCCTGTAACCGTGCTGGCAGCAACGTTGCTATTTACGGTTTCTGCTCTTTTTGCACCCAATCGAGGGCTTGTCGCCAAACTGATGAGACGCAGCCGTCAGCGCGCAGCAGTCAGACAATGGGCTGGAACAGCTGAGCCCGGCTTGGGAGCAGCAGCTTCCAGAAGATATGCCGGGGAAAGGAGTGCAGACTCATGATGGATTTCTGGATTATTCTAACCGGTTCGCTTGTGGCCGCGACATGCGGGGTGCTTGGCTGCTTTCTCGTCTTGAGAAAAATGGCGATGGTCGGCGATGCGATCAGTCACTCGGTTCTGCCGGGGATTGCGATTGCTTTCCTGATCAGCGGCTCCCGGGATTCCGTGCTGATGCTTGCAGGTGCTGCGGTGCTGGGCCTGATTACCGTATTTCTCATTCAAATGCTTCAGCAAAGCGGACTTCAATCGGATGCGTCTATCGGGATCGTCTTTACAGCGCTGTTTGCGATCGGTGTGATCCTGATCAGTCTGAATGCCTCTCATATCGATCTGGATCTCGACTGCGTGTTATTCGGAGAGATTGCCTATGTTCCTTGGGATACATGGATTTTGAACGGATACGATATGGGGCCTGCCGCTGTCTGGATGCTGGGAGGAACCCTTCTGCTGGTGCTTGCCCTGATCGGGTTGTTCTACAAGCAGTTCAAGCTGTGTGCCTTCGATCCTGCATTGGCAGCTGCCGTCGGCATTCCCGTGGTGCTGTTCCACTACCTGTTGATGGGAATGGTATCGGTAGCTACGGTTGCCTCCTTTGAAAGTGTAGGCGCGATACTGGTTGTCGGGATGCTGATCGTACCGGCATCGACAGCGTACTTGCTGACAGACCGGCTTAGCCGGATGCTGCTGTACAGTGTGCTGATCGGTATTCTGAGCTCGGCAGGAGGTTATTACCTGGCTAAATGGCTGGATGCTTCTATCGCAGGAGCCATGATTAGTGTGGCAGGGATTTTGTTTGTGCTTGCCTTTATCTTCTCACCGCTGCACGGTCTTGCGGCACGTTACTTGAAGCGCCGCCGTTTGAAGGCCGGGACGGGGATGGCTCAGGCATAAAGATTTTCAAAGCTGAGCCGATCAATAAAACAGGGAATGCAGTCAGCCAAGATCGCGGGGATTCACATCCCCAGGTCTTCTGACTGCTTTTTTGCGTGGAGGAAGAATATGGAATCCTATGACCAATGCCAGGGACTTGACCGACCGTCTTGCCTAGTGCTAGTCACCGGGTTGTGATAAAATGGCGTTATGGCTTGGGATAGGAGGGCACATAAAATGGAACTTAAATATAAATTACTTGCCTTGGATATGGATGGAACCTTATTGACGGATCAGCATGATATTTCTCCGGAGACAGAGCGGTGGATTCGCAAGGCTATGCAGGCCGGAGTCCATGTTTGTCTATCAACGGGAAGAGGATTTGACGAGGCGGTGCCATTTGGAGAAAAACTGGGGCTTAACACGCCGATGATTACTGCGAACGGCAGCGAAATCTGGAGATCTCCTTATGAATTGTATCACCGGGATTTGCTGGATAAGGCGGTTATTGCCCGGATGCACGGTCTTGCCCAGCGTTATGGCGTATGGTTCTGGGCTTATTCTGTAGAAGGAAGCTACAATGAGAAAAATTGGGATCCGGCTCTGCTGGACGTGAATCAATGGGTCAAATTCGGCTATCACACCGAGGATGACGATATTCGCCATAAGCTTATGATGGAGCTGCAGACTATGGGCGGCTTGGAAATTACGAATTCATCGCCTTACAATCTGGAGATTAATCCGGCTGGTGTGAATAAAGCGAGCGGGATCCGAACGGTATGCGAGCTGCTTGGCATTCAAATGTCGGAGACGGTTGCTGTTGGAGACAGCCTGAATGATCTGGCAGCGATTCAAGCGGCTGGTCTTGGCGTAGCCATGGGCAATGCACAGCTTGCGGTACAGGAAAACGCTGACGTGGTGACTGCATCCAATAATGATGATGGAATTGCGTGGATCATCAGAGATTATATTTTACCGAAGGAGTGAGCCGTTCATGTTGGAAATTGTGGGTTGGCTCCTGGTCATCCTGTTGTTTGTCGTCGGGATGGCGGGAACGGTATATCCGGTATTGCCGGGTGTGGTGGCTGTTTATTTTGCTTTCTTTGTGTATGGATGGTTCTTCTCGTTTGAATCCTTCGGCTGGTTTTTCTGGACGCTTCAGACGTTAATCGTCGTGGTGCTGCTGATCGCGGATTATGCGGTCGGAGCCTGGGGCGTGAAAAAGTTCGGCGGCAGCAAGCTGTCCGTCTGGCTCAGTACCATCGGCATTATCGTAGGTCCGTTCGTGATCCCCGCGTTCGGTCTGGTGCTGGGTCCGTTGATTGGCGCCATGCTTGGTGAGCTGTTCAGGGGAGAATCGCTGGAAAAAGCCTTCAAGGTCGGGGTCGGCTCGGTCGTGGGGTTATTTAGCAGCATGGTCGTCAAGATTATTCTGCAGCTTGCCATGATCATTATTTTTATCATCTGGATCGTCTTGTTCTAGAGAGAAGGAAGGAATTATTTCGTGTCCAATCAGGAAAAAAAGGAATCATTCATCCAAGGTACCTTAATTCTTGCCGGAGCGGCGCTTATTGCAAGAGTGCTGGGGTTATTCCAGCGGGTGCCTCTGGAGCATATTCTCGGGGTGACGGGGAATGCTGCTTATGGCCAGGCTAATGCCGCTTATTTTATGCTGCTGACACTCGCAACGGCGGGCATCCCCAGCACATTAAGCAAGATGGTCTCCGAGCGGCATGCGCTGAACCGGCCGGAAGAGGCGCGCAGGGTGTATCAGGCTGCATTGATCTTTGCGGTTGTGGCCGGGGTTATTATGTTCGCCTTGCTCTATGTTCTGGCTCCTTATTATGCAGCGCGTGCGCAGGTTCCGGAATCAGCGATAGCGATTCGGGCGCTGGCTCCGGCCTTGCTGCTCTTTCCGTTGATCGCCATGATCCGCGGCTATCTGCAGGGACGGAATATTATGATTGCCGGCGGGGTCTCCCAGGTCATTGAGCAGATTGTCCGGGTTGCCACAGGTATTGGCCTGGCATTCCTGTTCTACTATTGGGGTTATTCCGAGGAAAAGGTGGCCGCAGGGGCAACCTTTGGCGCCGTGCTTGGCGGTGTGGCGGCGCTGATCGTTATGATCACCTACAGCACCCGGGTTAGACGCAAAGACCGGATCACGGCCCGGAAGCCGGGATCGACTCCAACCGAGAAATCCCGGATATCATACGGTAAAATTTATGCCGATATTTTCAAGCTGTCTATTCCGATCGTGCTGACGGCACTGGCCGTGCCTGCAGTCAATTTCATTGATGGTTCACTCGTAAAGCCGCTGCTTAGCGGACAAGTTGGCTCGTTAGAAGCAGAGAATATCCTGGGGATTTTGACCAATCGGGCTCAAATGATCGCAGGTATTCCGCCTATCCTGGCGATTGCACTTAGCCAATCTCTGGTACCGATCATCTCGGCCGCTTATGCCAAAGGGGACTCGGAGCATTTGACGCGTCAGGTGACGCTGGCAATGAGAGTCTCGATCCTGACGGGAGCACCTATTATTCTTGCACTCGGAGCAGCGGCTTATTCTGTGAACGGATTGCTCTTTAGTACAAGAGAGGGCAGTGCCATAGTCGGGCTGCTGACCGTCATGACCATTTTCCAGATTACCATGATGACGAGCAATTCGATCCTGCTTGGAATTAGCAAGGCGAACCGCTCGATGGTTCACGTAGCGATCGGGATCGGCGTCAAGCTGGCGGCCAACTATATCCTGGCCCCTGTATGGGGGATATACGGGATTATCACGGCGACCGGGCTGGGCTTTCTTGTCATTACGGTGCTGAATGTATTGACGATGAAGCGTATTGTCCCGTTTTCGATTCTTGGCAGCCGCTGGATTGGATTCCTGGCGTCCTGCGCCGCGCTTGGCGCGGGGGGATATGCCTTGAACACGGCTTCGAACAATATGCTGCTTCCGCTGCTGCCCGACCGTCTTGCGTTCCTGATCACTTGCGGCATCGTCGGCCTTGTCGTGGTTGTATTCTATTTTGTGCTGCTGATTGCACTGCGAGTCGTCAAACGGGATGAGCTGTCGAGCTATCCTGCACCGCTTCGCAAGGTATTTGGGCCGCTTATGCGGCTTCAGGGCAGACCGCGCTCCAAGGCTTCTGAATAAGTCGGGGAGCGGGCTGCCGATTTGACTTCCGGGTTTGACTTTGGTTGACTAGAAATTAGAAGATCGTAATCCTCATAAGTGAAAGGGTGGATAGGGATGAAGCAGGTACAAAATGCAGCAGAATTCCAGGTTAGCATTCAATCAAGCAATCTGATCATTGCGGTGTTTAAGGCAGACTGGTGCGGAGATTGCAAATATATCGATCCATTCATGCCAGAGGTGGAGGAGAAGTACAAGGACCGCCTCACCTTTATTGAGGTCGATGTCGACAAGGTTGGCGATGTCAGCCAGGAGCAAGGCATTATGGGAATCCCGAGCTTTGTCGCCTATGCGGACGGCCGGGAGCTGGTTCGCTTTGTGAACAAGCTTCGCAAATCCCGCGAGGAGATTGAAGATTTTGTAGGGAAAGCGCTGGATGTGTATCATACCTTGCATGATACGGCGGACGCGCTAAAGAATAGTTAGCGGACACGATGCGTGAAGTGACTGTCCAATAAGCTTGCAAAAAAGGCTGGGAGAGAGAACTTAAGGTTTTCGCCCAGCCTTTTTTGTGCTGCCGCTTTTGCAGGAAAGTGTGCAATAGTAGCAAAATGTGCAATAGCAGAAGACAGTTAAACATCATCGGAGGGGCGAGTTGAGGGGCAACGTGTGAAGAGTTGCTACGATCGCTGTTGTTCGCGGATTTCCATGATTGGACTAAATTCTCATAATGAAGAAATCCGCTCACAAAGGCGAACGCTCACGCTCTATGCTTCCGAAGTAGCTTTCTTACAGAAAGCTTTTGCCTTCACACTTATGCCCTGATTACTTCGCAATTGCAGTTCAACTGCTATTACCTTACCTCCCTGCGGCATACAAGCAGGATACGTCCAGCCTTGGGATTAAACACGAATGGAAGCTGCGCGAATGCTTATGCACGACGTCAATGACCTGCCGTGCATTTAGTTGCGCCTCCGACTCACGATGCTCCGGTTTTAAAGTGAAAGCTTCGCTTGTCCCACAGACCTCCCAGTTTTGCACCGAAATTAACTTTCTCCACTTGCCCAGCCTCATTCCGATCACGCTCCAGTGAAATTACTTACCTTAAATTCTTCATTCGGCGCTCGAATCCACATGTAGTGAAAAAACTTACCTTAGATCGCCAGTAACTAGCCAAACCCTTGTTTTAGTCAACTTTAAGTACAAAAATTTCACTATATCCGCATTTCTATTATTTCCACTGAATTTAAGGTAACTTTTTTCACTGGATGCGTGTGATCCGTATATGCATAGTGTCTGCCAACCGACGTCATGCTGTGAAGCACCGTACGTTGGAGCTTTGAGCAGGTTGAGATCTGCATGATGCTGATGTGAGGTGCGTATACGTACTCTGTTGCTATTTTGCAGAATTTGCTGGGGGATAGTCCTTGTGCGGGTAGTTGTCCATGCACCTGCCCCCCTGAAGATACAATGATGCGCAGTTACTGTTTACTGTGCAATAGCAGTTAGCAGGTTGAACCGCAACTAGGCACGTAGAAAGGGCAGTCGTGTGAAATGATCCTACAATCGCTGTTGTTCGCGGATTTCCATGATTGGACTAAGTTCTGACAAGGGGGAAATCCGCTCACAAAGGCGACCGCTTCGCTTTTTCAGATTCATTTCACACTCTTGCCCTAACTATCGCGCTTATTGGCTTCAACTGCAATGCAGCTTGCACATGAATATGCCTAAGCTGCATTGCAATACGCTTGTCGCCTATGCGCACAAACAGGATAATCAGACTGGCCATTCCAGTCTTGCTTCGAACTTCACTCGTCCTACCTAATCAGCCTCATTCTGGTCACGCTTCAGTGAAGACTGCAGTGCATCAGCTCCATCCGGCACAGTATAGCCGGATGACGAGCCTATAATGAATCGGAGTGCTTTGGCTACCGCATGAAGGGCCGTGTGTGAGCTACTATAGTGCATTTCAGCACTATAATGCCGAACTAACGAGCCTGCGTAGAAAGGGCATAAGTGTGAAGTGTGCTGAAGAAACGGAGTGTTCGCCTTTGCGAGTGGATTCCCTACCATTTCAGATTTTACTCAATCAAAGGAATCCGTGAACAACAGCGATCGTAAGCATACTTCACACGTTGCCCTCCGGCACGCGGCAAAATCATTGGTTGGTTTTATATTGGCTGTAGCTGTGCTCTCGCAGGATGTAACGCAACAGCGATCGAAAGCAAGCTTCACACGTTACCCCCAGAACGCACAATCATTAATCCGGTCTTTTACTATTTGTGAACATTTTGTTGCAGAAACCTATGAAGATGAATAGCTGATCGGTTATAATGGTTGTAATTGTGTCCTATTTTCCAGACCGAATACATACTCCTTTCCGGATGAAATGGGTGATTTTATTGAATACGAAGCAGCTAAAATGGCTCAGTTATGCTTCCGTTTTGATTATGTTTCTTGCTACGCTTGGAGGCACTGTCGTTACGAAGACGGAGTCCGGACTTGGCTGCGGAACAGACTTTCCGCTCTGCAACGGGAAGTTCGTTCCCGCGCACACTGTCGCTTCCATCATTGAGTACTCCCATCGGGCGGTCAGCGGAGCTGCCGGGCTGCTGGCGCTTGGGGCTTACATTGCCTTCCGCGTCTACCGGAAGATGCGCCGCGACCTGGTCGGTTACGCGGGGCTTGCTCTGATCTTTGTTATGGTTCAAGCATTTATGGGGGCTATGGCTGTCAAAAGCCCGTCTTCCTCAGCGGTGATGGCCCTGCATTTCGGCTTCTCCTTAATTGCCTTCGCCAGCTCGGTGATGCTTGCCCTAGGCATCCGTCAGGAAGAAAGGCAACAGCAGGAGGCTCCGTCAAAGGGAGCTTACACGGTGACCAAAGGCTTCCGCAATTTGACCTGGTTTGCAACCGTATACACTTATATCGTTGTATATATCGGGGCTTATGTCAGCCACACTGATTCTGCCGGAGGCTGCAGCGGATGGCCGCTCTGTAATGGCGAGTTCATACCCGAGCTCTCCGGCGGAGTGGGGATTGCCTTTTTCCATCGAGTAGCTGCGGCGCTGCTTTTTATACTGATGGCCCTGCTAGGGCATTGGGCCTTTTGGCGCCATCCTGGGAACCGGGAGATCCGACTCCTGGGTGTGGCGGCGACAGCGTTGACCGCAATTCAGGTGCTGACCGGCGCCTTCATCGTGCTTACGTTGGATAACCTGGAGGTGTATCTGTTTGCCTCACTTTCCCACATGCTTGCGATTGCAGGACTGTTCGGCGTGCTCTGTTATTTGAGTGTAAGAACCTGGCAGTTGAGTCGGTCGGGAAGCGGTAAGAAGCTGGAGGGCACTTCCATTTCTTCTGTAGAGTCCGAAGCTGCCAATTCCCGTCGGGAAGCTTAACTACAGAATCAGAATGAGGAAAGGCCTTTTCGGGCAGTGATAAAGGTACCTTTCCTGAATGAATGGAACGAGTCAATTTTGATGATACCGGAGGAACCTATATGCTGCGAACTTTACTGGGCGAGCCGCCCAGAAAGAATGAAGGCTTGCTTGGAGAGACGATCGATGCAATGGCAGGCACCGCCAGGCTTCTGCGGAAAGAGATGGAGATTTCCAAAGATCCGACTCACGATTTTCGTAAGCTGGAAATCTGGGTGCTCGGTCTGATTACCTCGCTGGATGAGCTGGAGCAGTGCCTGTTTGCATCGGCCTTTTTCAGGGGAAAAGTCACGAATGCTTCCGTGGATGATATGGATCCCGCAGAGCGCGGTGATTATGCACGGCATGTATTTTTCTACAAGGATGGCTTTATCCGGGTCTTCGCGACCTTGGACAAGCTCGGGACCGTATTGAATGAACTGTTTGACCTGGAGACCTCCAAGGTGAAGGAGCACTTTTCTTATTTTACCGTGCTGCGTCAATTCAATTATAAGAAGACTCATTTGGATTTGGCCAGAGAGCTGGAGAAGATTAAGGACCAGTACAAGGATGCGCTTCGGGTATTGCGGGGGCGGCGGAATATGGAAATTCATTATATGAATTCTGAACTGAAGGATGATTTGTGGCAGCGGAATCAAGCGCTTCAAGGCAAGATCAAGCTGGAGGATCTGGACGAATATTTGCGGGATTTGGAGCAGGGACTTCACATGGTGACAGAAACCTTAAGGGCGGTGTTTACATACACAAATCAGCGCTGGAAGAAGCTTTCCCGAAAATAAAAATTTTTCCTTTGACATACGATGGAAAAGACCCTATACTCAAAATTAAGTTTCAAGTCTAATTCATAGTAAATTGATCAGTTAACTTCATATTTCTTATCGAGAGTGGCGGAGGGAAAGGCCCGATGAAGCCCAGCAACCGATTTGAGTCTGAATAGACGGGTTCTCCCGCTGTGCAGCCGCAAATGCCATGGTGCTAAATCCTTCAAAACCTTAATGCAGGTTTTGGCAGATGAGAAGGCATTGTCTTTACGTAAAGAGAGCCCTCTGAATCTGTGGAGCTCTCTTTTTTTATTTTTATCCTGTAGGATTGGGACATGCTATGAGATAGCGGGATCCCTGGAGGTGCGCGGTTTGATTGAACTTAAGCAAATAACGAAGATTTACGGTAATAAAAAGAAGCGGACAACCGCACTATCCGGATTGAACCTGAAGGTAGAGAAGGGTGAAATATTCGGAGTTATCGGACATTCGGGGGCCGGGAAGAGTACCTTGATCCGCTGCATCAATCTACTGGAGCGGCCGAGCGAAGGAGAGGTCTGGGTTGGAGGTATCGAGCTTACCGGCCTGGGTAAAAGAGAGCTGCAGCAGCAGCGCCGGAAAATCGGGATGATCTTCCAGCACTTTAATCTGTTATCCTCGGCAACGGTATATGATAATGTGGCTTTTCCGCTTACCCTGATCGGAACACCGAAGAATCAGATCCGCAAGAAGGTGGATGAGCTTCTCTCGCTCGTCGGCCTGGAGGATCACCGCAGCAAGTATCCGGCCCAGTTATCGGGCGGTCAGAAGCAACGGGTGGGCATTGCCCGTGCGTTGGCAAGCGATCCTGATGTACTGCTCTGTGATGAAGCGACTTCGGCGCTAGATCCGCAGACGACGGATTCCATCTTGAAGCTGCTGCTAGACATTAACAAACGTTTTGGGCTGACCATCCTGCTGATCACCCATGAGATGCATGTTATTCAGAGCATCTGTGATCGGGTTGCAGTCATTCATGAAGGCGGCATTGTAGAGGAAGGACCGGTTACGGAAGTGTTCCTTAAGCCGCAGCACACGGTCACCCGCGAGTTCATCAACCGCGATGCCTCCGGAGCGGAAGGGGAAGAAGGGCTTCGCTTAGCCGCTTCCGTTCCCCGGCCGACCTGGGCCAAGCTGGTGCGGATTACTTTCCTTGGCGCGAAAACCTATGAATCGGTACTGTCACAAGTGGTCAGAGAGACCGGCGTTCATTTTGCAATCCTTCAAGGTACGATCTCCACGATCAAGGATGTCCCCTACGGCAAACTGACCGTTTCCTTCGAAGGGGATAGCGGGCAAGTGGAACAGACTCTTGCGCTCCTTAAGGAACGGGAGCTTGATGTGGAGGTGATCGGATAATGGATCAGCTGGATTTTTCAAAGATTGATTGGTCGGAAATGGCGACTGCCTCCGGAGATACCCTTCAAATGATGGGCTTTTCCACCTTGTTCACTTTCCTGATCGGGCTGCCGTTGGGGATTTTACTCTATATTTTTTCAAAGTCTAATGCACCTGTACTCATCTGGATCTATCGGGTTCTGTCCTTCATTGTAAATATTGTGCGATCTGTACCGTTTATCATTCTGATCATAGCCTTGATCCCGTTTACCCGGATGATTATGGGCGTATCCTCCGGGGTGGAAGGCACGATACCGCCGCTCGTAATCGGGGCAGCTCCGTTCTTTGCCCGTCTGGTTGAGACGGCACTGCGGGAGGTGGATCGCGGAGTCATCGAGGCATCCTATGCGATGGGGGCGTCAACGGCTCAAGTCGTCCGCAAGGTGCTGCTGCCGGAGTCTCTGCCAGGGTTAATCGCAGGCATGACGATTACGGCGGTCACACTCGTATCCTATACGGCCATGTCGGGCATGATTGGCGGCGGCGGTCTTGGCGATCTAGCGATCCGATATGGTTATTATCGGTACGAAACGGAAGTTATGATTATCTCCGTATTTTTTATGGTCGTTCTGGTGCAGGTGCTGCAAATGCTGGGCGACCGGCTGGTCATTTATTTCACACGGAAATAAGGAATCAAAACATATATAGAGTGAGTTCAAAAGATGACTTTTTGAACAACCTCATTAAAATCCTTATTCAAAAAACACTGGGAGGGTTACCTATTATGAAGAAATGGACATTTTCAATCTTGACGCTTGCACTGGTGCTTGTTCTGGCTGCTTGCGGTAACAACAGCACCAACAATTCGGCGGCTGGCAACAACACATCGGCTGGCGAAAATACGTCGACCAATAAAACTGAACCGGCAACTGATACTGCAGAGCCTGTAAAGCTGGTTGTTGGAGCAACAGTACCTCATGCAGACATTCTTAAATTTATTGCCCCTGCTCTGAAAGAAGAAGGCGTGGAGCTGGAAGTCCGTGAATTCTCAGATTATGTACAGCCTAACGTTCAAGTATATGAGCAGCAGCTTGATGCGAACTACTTCCAGCATCAGCCTTACCTGGATGATCAAAACGCCCAAAACGGCTTTGATCTAGTTCCTGTAATCGGCGTGCACGTTGAGCCGTTTGGTGCTTATTCCAAGACGCTGACATCGATTGATGAGCTGAAGGATGGCGCAAGAGTAGCGATTCCGAATGATGCTACCAATGGCGGCCGCGCTCTGTTGTTGCTTGAGAAGCAAGGCTTGATCAAGCTCGACGAAGCAGCAGGTATCACAGCAACCAAGAAGGATATTACTGAAAATCCGAAGAACCTCACGTTCATTGAAGTGGAGGCAGCTATTCTTCCGCGTCAGCTTGAAGAAGTGGACCTGGCCTTGATCAACACGAACTATGCGCTTGAAGCCGGATTGAATCCGACGACAGATGCGCTGTTCATTGAAGATAAGGATTCACCGTACACCAACCTGCTGGTATCCCGTCCGGACAACAAGGACTCCGAGGCGATCCAGAAGCTGGCCAAAGCGCTCACAAGCGAAGAGGTCAGAACCTTCATTAACGATACTTACAAAGGTGCGCTGGTTCCGGTATTCTAAGCCGGCCCCGTATGCTACAATCCCGTTGTCCGAAATTGGGCAGCGGGATTTTTTTGATGCTTGGTTTGTCCCGATGCCGTAAATCTTTTATACTTAATACAGTGCTTGGCGATCTCAAATCAAGGGAGGAAGGACATGCAGGGGAAGGTTGCACTTATCACCGGAAGTGCCAAGGGACTGGGAAAAAGAACCGCATTGACGCTGGCGGAGCAAGGCTGCCATGTTGCGCTGAATTATGTACATAGTGAATCTGATGCATTGCTCCTCCGCTCCTCCATCGAAGCGAAAGGTGTAAAATGCATCGCCGTGCAAGCCGATATCTCCAAACGTGAGGATATAGCGGGCTTGGCGGATGAAGTTCAGAGGCAGCTGGGAACGGTAGATATTCTTGTCAACAATGCAGGACCGTTCATTCGGGAGCGGAAGATGTTCGCGGATTATACGGATGCGGATATTTTGGCAATGATTGACGGGAACCTGGTAGGCACCATACTGCTTGATCATCTGATTCTGCCGGGCATGCGCAGCAAAGGCTGGGGAAGAATTATTCACTTTGGCTTTGGTCATGCGGCTGAATCGCGAGCTTGGCCGTACCGTGCGGTCTATGCCGCAGCGAAGACGGGCCTGGTCTCGTTCACCAAGACATTGGCAGTAGAGGAAGCCTCCAATGGCATTACAGTTAACATGGTCTGTCCGGGCGATATCCGGGGAAGGAACAAGGAGATTCTGATCTCGGAAGCCCGTGAAATTTCAGATGGCGATACACCGCTTGGACGAACTGGAAGCGGCGAGGATATAGCGAGAGTCATTGCCTTCCTGTGTGACGTGGATTCGGACTTTATAACAGGCAATATTATGGACATCTCCGGCGGGTTGGATCCGATTCGCCCGTGGAGCAAGCGGACCAAGGACATGTGATCTTTCTTTGATCCCGGATAAGCATTGAAGATAGAGGAAGAGGCTGACCGAATGGCCAGCCTCTTCTCGTATATTAAAATACTTGTACGACCTCTTGAACGCCGTCCACTTCTTCAAAGAGAGCACGTTCAATCCCTGCCTTCAGGGTAATGGTGGAACTTGGGCAGCTGCCGCAAGCACCCATCAGTCTCAGCTTAACAATGCCGTCCTCAACGTCAACCAATTCAACGTCACCGCCGTCACGTTGCAGGAACGGACGAAGCTTATCCAGTACCTCAAGTACCTCATCATACAATTTATCCTGTACATGTTCACTCATCATTCTCAACTCCTTTCTCAATTCATTATAGTACAAAACACTTTAAATTTAAATCCTTATCCCCGGCAGGCAGGATTTACTCGTAAACCTCGACTTCATTATAGAAGGTATCCCGTTCAACCGGAATCCGGCCTGCGCCCTTGACCAGCCAGATCAACTCCTTGCGCGTCAAGCCGTCAGGGGTTAAAGCTCCTGCCGCATGGCTGATCTGCTCACGCACGATCGTGCCGTGGACGTCGGAAGCACCGAATGTCAGGGCCACTTGAGTCAGTTGAACACCAATGTTGATAAAATAGGCTTTGATATGCTGGATATTATCAAGCATCAATCGGCTGATCGCAATCGTCTTGAGATCCTCGTAAGCCGAGTTGCGCCGCATAATGCCGGCATTTTTGTTGCGAGGCTGCATCGATAGCGGGATGAATACCATAAATCCGCCGGTCTCATCCTGCAGCTCGCGGATTTGCAGCATATGACGAATCCGATCCTCATGCGATTCGATGGAGCCGTACAGCATGGTGGTATGGGTCTTCATGCCAAGCTGGTGAGCGGTACGGTGCACATCCAGATATTGGTCGACGTTGGCCTTTTCGACCTTCATTTTTTGGCGATACTGGTCGGATAGAATTTCCGCACCGCCCCCGGTCAGGGATTTTAGCCCGGCTTTTTGCAGCTCCAATAGTACTTCCTTTGTGCTAAGCCCGCTCAAGCGGGTGAAGAATTCAATCTCTGCCGCTGTGTAAGCCTTCAAAGTGACCTCCGGGAAGTTCTCATTCAGAGCCTTCAAGGAATCCACATAGTATTGGAAGGGAACATGCTGATTATGCCCGCCGACAATATGGAATTCGCGCACGCCCGGTGTGATGTGCTGTTTCACATACGAGACCATCTCTTCGCCGGACAAGGTATAGGAGCCGTCCTCGCCCTGGTCCTTGCGGAAGCTGCAGAAGGCGCAGTGCGATTCACAGACATTGGTGAAATACAGGCTCATATTTTCAATAAAATAGACCTTCTTGCCATTCTTGCGCAAATTGACCTCATTGGCCAGCTGACCGATAGTTAACAAATCATCGCTTTCATACAAATAAACGCCGTCTTCTAATGTTAAGCGCTCTCCACGTCTTACCTTTTCTATAATCTCGGCCATTTTATGGTCGATACCCGGTGTTACCGTAGTAATCATGATAAAACCTCCATTTCTCATAACCTATTTCATTATAAACCTCTGTGGAAAAAGGGACAACAAGTGTAAAGGAGATATATGGAATTTGCTGCAATAAAAATCACATCCGCTTGAGAGCGGACGACATGTGGAGTATACTTTGAGTATAAAGGAGGGGTAACGATGATTGTTATTTCTGACAGCGCTGCGGGGCGAATCAAGGATATGATCGCCGAGGAGGAGACGCCTGATATGTTCCTGAGGCTGGGAGTCAATCCGGGAGGATGCAGCGGCTTTTCATATAGCATGGGCCTGGATGACGAGGAAAGCGAGGAAGACGTCTATCTTGACGTGCAGGGAATCAAGGTTGTGATTGCCAAGGAGAGCATGCGGTATTTGAATGGTCTTGAAATCGACTTCGAAGAGCATGGCATGTCCGGCGGTTTCACCATCAATAATCCGAATGCCATCGCTTCCTGCGGTTGCGGCCAGTCATTTAAAATGCGGAATGAGGAAGGCCGTCCGGAAGTTTGTGATTAGAGCATTATTCAGTAGCGTACGTTAATAACTTTCAAGGCACATTTATAAGCTATTGATTACGACTTCTAATGCGTAGATCATACGTTTTAGAGGTCGTTTTCTATGTCAATATCCACTGATACGTGCTAATATACGTGTTATGATGAAGGGAGAAGGATGGTGGGGACATGAGGGGTTATTCTTCGAGGGAATTAGTAAAACTAATCGAAGCTGCTGGATGGTACTTGTAAGAGCAACAGGCGATCATTATCAGTTTAAACATCCCACCAAGCCTGGTAAGGTGACAATCCCTCACCCAAACAAAGATTTACCGCAAAAAACAATTTTAAGTATACTCAAACAGGCAGGGCAAAATAGTTCCTCCAAAGGAGGTCATAAATATGAAAGACCGATATGTATATCCCGCAGTTTTTGATTATGCAGACGATGGTATTTCTATAGAATTTCCAGACTTACCTGGTGCAATTACTTGCGGCGACACTGATGAAGAAGCTTTGTATATGGCGAAGGACGAGAACAAGGTTAATTATTCGCACATTCTGCAGGATGCGTTGAAAGAGTATCTTGGCGTAAACATGCGCAAAAAAACGCGTTGACTGCAGTTCCAAATGAAAAGCGGATTTAATAATAGTATGGTCTTCCTTCTTGAAAACGAATGTTTAAAAGCAGCCTTTACCCGAGCGATCTAAAGAGTACTCGGGTAAAGCTTTTTTCTTGAGGTTCGATTTCCAGTAAATAACCACTTGTTTCAATTGATAAATGAAACAAGTGGTTGGACGAGATGTTGCAGCTATTCCTCTTCCTTCACAGTCACAGTAACCTCAACCTCGCTGGAATCTCCTTCCGATGGTTCCTCCCCGCTCTCATACAAATGAGAACGCAGCTCGAACCATTTGAACAAATGACCGGCAATGACCTTTAACACGGCATAACCAGGCACAGCGAGGATGATCCCTACAATTCCGAACAGATTACCGGCGGTCAGGATGACAAAAATGATGGTAATCGGGTGGATCCGGAGGGTTTTACCCATGATTTGCGGAGAAATGAACTTGCCCTCCACGAGCTGCACGACCGTCCAAACGATGATCAGCTTCAGCAGCATGAATGGTGAAGTTACAATCGCAATGATCAGGGCAGGCGTAATGGCAATTGCCGGTCCGAGATAAGGCACAATGCTCGTAAAGGAGGCAATGATGGCCAGTACGAGCGAGTAATCGAGCCCGATAATCAGAAAGCCGATGTAGAGCAGTACGCCGATACAGAAGCTGACAATGATCTGTCCGCGAATATACGAGCTGATCTGGCCGTTCATTTCCGTCATGACATGCTTGGTCTGTCCTCTAAGGCGTACAGGTACGAAGCGGAGGATGAACGAAGGGAGCTTCTTGCCGTCCTTCAGCAGGTAGAACAGGATGAACGGCACGGTGATCACGGCCAGTACAATATCCTTCAAGGCGCCAAGGAATCCGCCAATACCGGACCAGGCACCGTCTATTAATGTAGTGGCCTGACTGGAGATCGATTCGGCAATCTTGGTCGGGCTAAAGCCTGTCGATTCCTGCATCTGATGAAAGAAGTCGCTTCCGATCAGGGCTTCAAACTCCAATTGCACCTGATAGCTGTAACGCGGAAAATTGGAGATCAGATCCGTAATCTGATCCCGAACGACGGGAACGATCGAGATAACGACGATCGTAATTAATCCCGCAATCAGAAGATACAAGGCTACGATTGTATAGACTCGTCCGATCCCCTTCTGTTCGAGCCAATCCACCAGAGGATTCAGCAGATAAAAGATAGCGCCAGTGAGCAAGATCGGCAGCATCACGGTCTTGAGCAGCACGGCGATCGGTGTGAATATGTATGAGATTTTGCCCAGTACCATAATGTTCAGGCCAATGAGCAGTAGAATCAGCAGGAAGAGAACGAATCGGTTGTTTAGAAAAAACTTCTTGAATCGCCCGCCCCAGGTAGATGTACTCTCCATAAAAATTGCCCCCTGTATCCAATGATCAATCTATTTAGGTTAAAAATTGTCGGTTTATCATCAGAATCACCATTACGGCTGCCACCAGCGAAAAAATAATACTGCCGACTCCGAGTCCCTTACGATTGCTCCTGGTGAACTTGATCCCCGTGATGAACAGCAGCACTGTAATGGCTGCAAGCATCAATGACATGGCGACCATTCCGAACCAGTACAATACTTCGATAATTGCCCCTTCCTTTTCCAAGGCCATCCCCCTCTCTCTCCAAGGTTTGTTAGGACAATAATATATGTTTATACGTCCAATATGCAACTTCGGTTACAGTCAAAAAAGGCGCGAGCCGTGGACAATCATCCAAGAAACCGCATGGGAGAATGAGTATGAATAACTTATAACGGAAAGGGGATGGTGTCATGGCAGGAAGACAACTGGCTGACAAATGGCTCAAAACGGAAGCGCTCCTCAGCAACGCTGACGTGGCCCCCCACATACCACATACCCAAATTTACAGTGCCGATACACTGAAAAGCATGGTGCATCAGCATGGCATGGTCGTGATCAAGCCACTCCGGGGCGGGGGAGGCTATGGCGTCATCCGAGTCGCCTGGAAAAATGGGCGCTATGCTTTCACGTACATGTCCAAGACAAGGGTGTTTGGCAGCTTTGAAGCCATGTTCACAGCGCTCGAAAAGGCGCGGACGAAGAGGAAGTATATGATCCAGCAAGGCATAGTCCTGGCTCGGATCGGGGGTCGTCCCATTGATTACAGGGTCAAGGTCGTAAAGGAAAACGGCAAATGGGGATATAGATCCATGGTAGGAAGACTCGCCAGACCCGGCTTGTTCGTCACGAACCTGTGCAAGGGAGGGACGATGATGACAGCGCGGGAGGGCCTTGCTTTGTCTTTCCGCAATAAAAAAGTGAGCACGAAAAAAAGAAGGGAGATGCGGAACTTGACCAATACATGCATCTCCATTATGGAGAACGCTTTTCCGGGAATTGAGCAGTTGGGTTTTGACTATGGTGTGGATACGGGGGGCAAGATTTGGATTTTTGAAGTGAATACGCGTCCCCAATAAGTATCCCGGCGTTTGAACCTTTTTTTGACAGGTTATATAGAAAATATGAATCTTTGAAAAAAATTTTTTGCGGATTTTCCTGTGGTCAAATCCTGTGAATAACTTTTATCCACATTATCCCAGCTTATTTTACAATAACTGCAGAGGTTTACTCACAGCTTATTCACAGGATTTCCACAGACTTATGTGGATAACAGAACGCTTGTTCTGGAAAGGGATTCTTGATATGATTAGGAAAAATATAGAAAGGAAGTGTTAGTGATGGCGATGTTAACAGATGAGATGCTGCTCGAGTCCTACCAAATGGCAACCCAGCTTGATTTGGAACGGGAATTCATAGCACTGCTGTTGGCAGAGATCCATAGACGTAATCTGATTAGCGATCCTACCGTGTTGCACTAAGGATACAGATCGTTATTTGATGGACAAGCTAATGATTAAGGCGCTTTCCAAGCGTTTACATGATAGATATAACCTTCATGGCAGTGTGGACAGACCACGACATGTTCGCAGCCCGGGCTGATTTGGAGCGAATAGACTGCGGTGTATTGATCTGCAGATCCATATGGACTGTAGGGGCCGATATAATCGCTTTTCATTCCCGCATCCTCCAGCACATGTCCGCAATCCGGACATGTGGCCGTGAATGAGGCAAGTCCGTTGCATAACGGGCAGATATAAGACAAGGGGTATCTCTCCTTTACAGCATGTTTTCCTGCGTAAAGTTAAGATACCCCTTTTTGTGTCTACTCATGTAATCAGATCTTCATATTACTGCTATGTCCAGGTGACAGCTTGGCTTCGGGATCAATATATACCTTTGCGTTATTCACAGCTGTAGGAGCTTCGCCGAAGCCGACAGCAATCAGGTCAAGCTTGCCGGGATAGGTAGTAATATCCCCAGCTGCGAAGATGCCCGGAATGGAGCTCTCCATGCGCGAATCGACAACGATGGCATTGGACTCAATGTTCAGTCCCCATTCAGCAATCGGACCCAACGAAGATACGAATCCAAAGGTCACGATAACATCATCCACCTCAAGCTCCTGGGTTTCTCCGGTCTTGCAGTGAGCCAGCGTAACGCGCTCAATCCGGTCCTCCCCGTGAAGTACGGCAATCTCGGTTGGTGTGATGACCTGAACGCTGGATGCAAGCAGCTTCTCCACGCTGTGTTCATGGGCGCGGAATTTATCGCGGCGATGCACCAAGGTGACCTGTTCAGCAATCGGCTCAAGCATTAACGCCCAATCGACTGCGGAATCGCCGCCGCCGCTGATCAGCACACGGCGTCCTTGAAACTTGCTTAAATCGCTGACAAAATAATGAAGATTGCTCTTTTCGTATTGTGCGGCCCCTTCGACTTCAAGACGACGCGGTTCGAAGGCTCCGACTCCGGCCGTAATGATCAGGGCACGGGCATGATGGACATCCTTGTCCGTCGTGACCACGAAGTGACGCTCTTCTTTCTTCTCGATATGAAGCACCTTTTCTTCAAGACGTATATCCGGGTTGAACAGCTTGATCTGCTCGTTCAAGTTGTTGATCAGTTCTTGGCCGGTGATCTTGGGGAAACCGGCAATATCGTAAATATATTTCTCAGGATAGAGAGCTGCGACTTGCCCTCCCAGCTGAGGCATACTTTCGATCAGTTTGACAGATGCTTTACGCATTCCGCCATAGAATGCAGCGAACATGCCCGCCGGCCCGCCGCCGATAATAAGCAGGTCGGAAAACTCGCCGCTTGCTTGGGAACTCATGCAAACACCTCCAGAAATTTTCAAGAAAGCTTATAATGTCATTTCTACTTTATTATATCTGTCACAACCTTGATTGCAAGTATGAGCTCATTTGCACATTTGTTCTTAGCATACCCGTGAAAAAACGCGGGAATACGCGTAAAATAAGACTTGATCTTTTGTAGAAAAGTCGATATCATTCAAATGTATGCACATTTATATGTGACGAAATGAGTACATTTATTAAAACTTTGGCCCCTGGTTTTGAAAAAGGCTGCTCGAAGCCTTACAATGACTGTGATCAATGTCGCAAGACTTCCCATATTTTTTAGAAAACTACTATTATATGTGGCTATTTTCACATTGAATCATGACAGCAGGACACACTATCAAATATAGAGATACACCTGGAAGGAGAACAACCAAATGAGCACCATACCGAAAATCGTCATCCTCGGAGCGGGCTATGGCGGGATTTTAACGGCCCAGCGACTGCAGAAAGAGTTGAACTACAATGAGGCGGATGTAACTCTGGTTAACCGCCATGATTACCACTACTTCACGACCCATTTGCATATGCCGGCAGCGGGGACCGATTCGATTGATCATTCGCGTGTTTCAATCTCCAGGCTGATTGATGAATTTAAAATCGATCTCGTGAAATCCAATGTTCAGGAGATCCGGCTTTCCGATAAAAAGGTTGTTCTCCAGGATGGGACGTTATCTTACGACTATCTGATTATCGCGCTCGGCGGTGAACCGGAGTCCTTCGGGATTCCAGGATTGTCTGACTATGCGATGACGATCCGCAGTATTAACTCTGTGCGCATGATTCGGCAGCATATCGAATATCAATTTGCAATGTTCAAGGCTGATGAGAGCCGTACAGACCGGCTTAACTTTGTTGTCGGAGGAGCGGGCTTCAGCGGCGTAGAATTTGTAGCCGAGCTTGCTGACCGGATTCCTAAGCTGTGCAAGGAATATGACGTGGATCCGAATATGGTGAATGTTTACAATATCGAAGCGGCTCCAACCGTATTGCCGGGCTTTGATCCTGACCTGGTGGAATATGCGATGGAGGTGCTGCGCAAGAAGGGTGTCCAGTTCAAGATTGGCACAGCGATCAAGGAATGTACGCCAAGCGGTGTCGTGCTTGCCACTGGAGAAGAGATCAAATCCGCGACAGTGGTATGGACCGGGGGGATCCGCGGCAACCGTCTTGTTGAGGCGGCAGGCTTTGAGACCGCGCGCGGCCGTGTGAAGGTGGATGAGTATCTGCGTGCCCCGGGGCATGAACGGGTATTCATCATCGGTGATAATTCCCTGATGTTCAATCCGGAAGGCCGGCCATATCCGCCAACGGCCCAGATCGCCATGCAGCAAGGTGTGGTCTGCGCCCAGAACGTGGTAGCTGCCATTCGCGGCAAGGAACTGAAGAAATTCATCTTCAGCCATAAAGGAACTGTGGCTTCGCTCGGGAAGGGAGAAGCCATCGCTTCGGCCTTCGGCAAGAAATATACAGGCTGGGTAGCCGCCCAATTGAAGAAGGTCGTCGACCTGCGTTATTTGTTAACCATTGGCGGGATTCCTCTTGTACTCCGGAAAGGGAGATTTTTCTAAATGCGTCACTGCAGCGTTCAGGTAAGAGGTCTGCTGACGCGTGAGGAATTGGACAGATACAACGCATTGATGGAAGTAGGCTCTTATCTGGAAGGACAGAAGCAATACGACCTGTCCTATATCGTGCAGAAGGAAGTGGATCTGCTGATTATGCCGGCCATAGAACGGCTGAAGGAGAAGAGCAGAGACCGCGACCGGGCAACGGAGGAGTTTCTGGAATCGCTAAGAAAGCTTCAGGAAGAAGAGGAATGAGTTCTTGACAAGCATAATCGGGTGGCTTTCTAAGAAAGACCCCAAAATGAAAAGTTGGACGAAACCGCAAGGCTTTCGTCCAACTTTTTTTCGTTCGTCTTACCGGTTTAGAGCTTAAGCATTTGCTCCAGCAAGGGTTCGTTCAGCAGATTGCCGACATAGAACGAGCCGAATTCGCCGAAGCGGGCGCTTACTTCATCAAACCGCATTTCATAGACCAGCTTCTTGAACTGGAGCGCATCATCAGCGAACAAGGTGACGCCCCATTCCCAATCATCCAGTCCGACAGACCCGGTAATGATCTGTTTCACCTTACCGGCGTAGCTCCGGCCGATCATGCCGTGGCTGCGCATCATTCCCCGGCGCTCCTCAATGGACAGCATGTACCAGTTGTCATTCAGATCGCGCTTCTTGTTCATCGGGTAGAAGCAAATATGGTTCGACTTCGGAAGAATCGGCTCAAGTCTGGCACGGATTTCCGGATTGTCCTTGGGATCTCCATCGCCGGAAGCCAGATAATTGCTAAGCTCCACGATGCTTACGTAGGAATAAGCCTTCGTTGTATACTGGGCAAATGTCGTCTTGTTGAAGGCATTCTCCAGCGCATTCAATTCTTCAAGCGTCTCCCGCAGGTGCATGAACAGGATATCTGCCTTTTGCCCTACGATGGAGTACACGGCGGTACTACCCTTTTTGCTGAGCTCGATATCGGTCCACTCTTGCAAAAACTGGTGCAAATCCTCCAAAGCTCCGGCGCGTTCTTCATCGTCCGCTGCCTTCCAGGCTGACCAATCTATAGACCGAAAATCATGAAGAGCATACCAGCCTTCCAAAGTTAAAGCTGCTTCATTCATTAACTAATCACTCCTTGGATACAAACGCTTCCTTTATTGTATCTCAATGTTTATCAAAGGAGCAAACAGAATTGGGGGTTAAACTTGGAAAGTTCATTGATTTGCAATATTTTTTCTAGTAAACTATCTTCTAGCTCATGTTCATGTGATAATAATTATAGTAAAGAATACAGAGGGTGAGGGTAGCGTATGGGATGGCTCATCGTTTTGGTGCTGATGGTATTGTTCTTTGTCATGATGTTCGGCATCGGTTTTATTCTCAATATGCTTATGAAGACAACCTGGTTTCCCGCATACATATTCGTTATTGTGATCCTGCCGATCGTGGTATACACGCTGTGGGATCATGAAAAAGGGTTCGGGGCCTATCTGGCATCTTTTCGGATCGTGGATTATTTGACAGCGCTTGCGGGACTGGCCGGTGCGATTCTGAGTGGCTGGACAATTCAGAAGCTGCGTCAGGGCGGCTACAAAATGTTCTAGGAAGCTGCCCGCAAATTATAGAAGAGAGGCGTGGATCAATTCTTCTGATCCCGCTTCCATTTTTGGTATTCAAGAAATTCCTTGAACTCCTGCTTGCTGACTCCGGAGGACATGGCTTCATGAAGCAGCGAAGACCATTCGGGGTCGAGCAACTGATCTGGCTGGTCTCCATACAGGAGCACCCCGACGGAGACGTTCAGAGCATGAGATATTTTCTCGATAAATGAAATAGAAGGATTGATCTGGATGTTTCGCTCAACATTGCTCAAATAGGATTTGGCGACATCCGCTTTAGCCGCCAATTCGGATAAGGATAATCCGAGCTCCTGGCGGATTTTTTGTATGCGCTTTCCGATCAGTTCAGCCATGTCATCTTCGTCCTTTGTTTGCGTCTTTGGAGTTATTATATCAAAAGAAAGATGGCGGACAAAGCTGAAATAGAAGTGAACACCTCATTTCGTTGCAGAAAATGAGGTGTTCACTATTTATATTGCGCTTAAATTAGCGCAATGGATTATTTTTCGGAGCCATTTCCTTGTACAGCATTGAACGTCCATTTCAAGCTCAGGGCATCCCCTTGGAATTGGTTCTGGTCTTCACCGTTGTCCACGAATTCGAATCTGACGATCAGATTATCGGAGTCGCCTGCTTTAAGTCCGGCACGCTCGTCAACGAATGGGAGGTAGAAGCTGTTCTCAACGGCATCCGGAGTCTTTTGCTGAAGATCATAAAGTGTTGTTTGGTAAATCACTTCATCAGTCTTGTCTACGTTCGTCAAGAACTTGACGAGAATGTGCTTGCCGAAGTCATCCGTATTTGCAGGAGCGCCTGCTTGGTTGACCACGTCGTAAGTTGTAACCAGCTTCACTTTGCTGATATCCAGTGTGCCTTTGTTCAGCAGCTTGAAGGTTCTGGTAGCTCCGTCGCCAGGTTTCAGGTTCGAGACATCAATGATTGCGGTTGGACTTGCATCCAGATCCAGCGTTCCTGCAGCAAACGTGCCAGTAGTTTGCACGGAATCGCTAAAGTAAGCAAAAGTTCCTCCTCCGATCAGTGACAAACCGAGTGCTGCAGCGGCTACGCCGAATCCTAATGTCTTTTTGATTCCCATTCCTAAAATCCTCCCTAAAATAGAATATATATTTATTGAATCCTTATGGGTTGCATAAGGAATACAACCTTGGCTGCTTACTCGGAAAGAGTCTCCTTCGGCTGCTTGCCGGCTTCCTCCAGAGATGAAATAGCTCTCCAAAGCGTGGATATGGCGTATAGCACTAATAGAATTCCAGGCACAATCAACAGGGTCACGTTCCCCATCTTGCTGCCTGCGAAGCTAGCTGCATAACCGGCGTACGGGAGGGTAAATCCGGTATACTTCCCGATCACATTCGCGGAGAGAACTGGATTCAGATCCGGGGCGTCGTTGTTATCGCCTTTAGTCCGATACATGACTTGACCCGTAAGCTCATTCTTTACGACCTCTATGACCCGGTGAGTAATCAGCCGATTTTCACTCTCTCGGAAGGTAATGACATCCCCCTCCTGAAACGAGGTTGTATCGCTAAAGGGCTTGATGGCAATAATGGATCCGGTCTTAATGCCAGGCTCCATCGAACCGGATAGTACGCTCTTCACCTGGTAACCATAAAATCCGGGTTCTCCTCCCGATATCTTCGATGTGATGAAGGAACCGAACACCGCAATAAATAGCACGACCATCATGAAAGTAAATGTATGGCTGATCACGCGTCTAAGCTTCATCGCTTTTCACCTCTATATCCCCTGAGTCCTGACTCCAGTACGAAATCGAATGCTTCAATCCGGACATCGCTTCTTCTATGGAAGCCTGCAGCTCTATATATTGTTGGAAGGCCGTTCGGTTTAAGGGCTCTCCAAGGGCTTCCGGCTTCATAAAGGCAATGGGACTCATTTGGTTGGATGGGTCAGCTTCCGCCAGAAGACCGGATTGTGATACTCTCCGTAAATAGAAAACCGCTGCGTCGATCTGCTGCTGCATGGATAAAGATAACAGCTCTTGTCTGCTTACCCGGGAGAGTTCATCCAGCAGCCCGATATTGGCAATCTCGACGCAATTGGAATGAAGCTCCTCCAAAATCAAGAGCAGTTCCTGCAGCTGCCGACCTCCTTCCGTGACCTCGCTGGTGATGAGGTTCATGGCTAATTGATTGGCATCGAATTGCAGTTGAAGCGCTTGAAGCTGGCTCGTAAGCTTTGAGATCTGCAACTCCCAACTGTCCGTGTAATCTTCTCCGCCGCCTGCGTAGACATCGTCGGTTACAGACGGAGAAGAGTCACCGGATCCTTCACCATATACGCTATCCGTCACTGAAGGAGGTGTCGGCTCCGATTCATAAGCGGCGGATGAATTTCCGTAGACCTGCCATGTGACGGTGACCGGAGCAATCCTTGCTTTATGTACAGCCGCTAGTTCAAGATGACCGGTTACACTTGAGAGCAACTCTTCAATTTTGCCGGGGAAGACGCGGCAGGTCTGGAAATACCCCTCCGTAGCCTGAGTGCTGTTGAATTCTCCGTAGGTGGTGCCTATTTGTTTGGTGGAGTAGGCAAGAAGAGAAGAGATCAGCAGACTGGATTGAAGGATAGCGCTCATCGTCTTTTGACGCTTCAGCTTTCTTTTTTTCTGGATTCTGACACTTCTGCTTCTTCGCAAAAGAGGCCCTTCTTTCTACAAAGTCTATTGTTCTTTGTATCGTTCTTAATAAAGAACGACTTGCGAGTTCAATATAACGAATTTAGGAAGGATTGAAAACCCTGGATTTGAGCTGTATCAGACAGAAATACATATTAAATAGCCAGATATCTTTCATTTTCCCGAGTATACTGAATATTTCTCCTGATTGTTCGCTTTAACATGTGTTTGTCTTGAAATAGACAACTGCATCCTAAATGCGACATGATCGACGAAAAAAACAGAGTCTTTTTAATCAGACAACGTTCATGCTGTGACATACTTTTTGATTGGCAGTCTTTATAATGTGGTTATTGCCAAGAGGGTCTTACATAAGCGGATGGATAAGAACCAGTAAAAGGTAAACCTGCCGAAAGGCAGGGGCGCAAAGTCTCAGATCCGGGAAGCTTCTCAGGATGGCTGGACTGCCTGGTGGACATGAATAATCATCTTTTAGGAGGAGATTATGTTGGAGAAGTCTGCCCGGATGAGTATGGATAGAAATGTGCTGGAGGAAAGTGAACTAGAATGGATCCATCTGCTCTTGATGGCAAGGGATGCCGGGCTCTCCGTAGAGGAGGTGCGACAGTTTTTAAGGCATGCGAGCGCGGGAGAGGCGGCTATACGCAATCTTGCTTGATAACTCTAACTCAATGAATATAACGGGGCTGCCGCGGACTGGTTTGGCTCCGTTCTTTTTTTGCATATAAAAATAGAAGCATACGATTCGGTTCGAACCGTTTTATGATAGAATAGAGAAGGTCTTGAAGGAACGATGAGGAGAGGGAGAGATTAAGCCGTGCGCATCAACAACATGCTGCATTTTACCGAAAACCACAGATATTGCGTATACCGCGACTTCTCTCTTAGTCCTGTGGATGATAAAATGCTGAGCCTCATCTATCAGCCGATGATTGGCGCTGTAGCTGTGGCTCTTTACCGGTTGCTGGCGGAACAGGTTCCGATTGATCAAATCGGCTATTCGGCCATTGAGCAGCAGAGAAACTTGTTCTTGACCCTTGGCTTGGAGCCCGGAGAACGGGGAAGAAGTGTGCTGGTGCAGCAAGCTTCCAAGCTGGAGGCGGTCGGACTTATGCAGACCAGTCGTCTGTATATTCCGGACAGTGATGATTATTTGTACGAATATGAGCTGCAGGCTCCTTTATCGCCAGGGGAATTTTTCCGGACCCAGCATTTGACGCTTCTGTTGAGGGACAGGATTGGAAAGTTTGCGGTGTTGTCCTTGCAGGAACGCTTTTTCTGTGTCGAGCCGGGGGATATGTATGGACTTACCTATAATAAGGAAAATATTTCACTGCCTTTTTATGAGATTTTTGAACTGAATGCTCATTCGATCGATCATGAACTGGAGCAGGCTATCGCAGAGACGGCGATTGCCAGACAGCCTGCCTTGAAGGCCGGCCTGGACGAGGAAGGCAAGATTAACTACGCCGATATTATTATCCGCTACCCCCGGGATTCGATAAATCGGGCCTTTGTCGAGAAACTTCGCTTTGATCCGGAAGGGATGGGGATTCTCAACTACGTGGCCCGCAAATATGAGTTGAACGTGCAGGATGTGTGTCGGCTCCTGGATGAGGATGACGTCTTCGATCCAGCAGGCGGGCTGATCCTGGACGAGCTTCAGCACAAGGCTAATCTTCATTTCCGCCTAGGCAAGCGCCGGAAGGAAGGCAGGGAGATTGCTTACGCGAAGGCTGCGGCTGTCCATGCGGAGAGTGAAGCCGGTCAGACGCCGGCGGGTCATCCGGAAGAGATTGCGGTGCAGATGGAATTTTATGTCGAGGTGCCGCAGCAGTTCCAATCCAAATGCGATGCACATCAATATAACATGATGCTGAGGAACGAGCCTTACACGCGGCTGCTAAAGACGTTCTTTCCGGGCTCGGTGCCGGATAATCTGCTCGATATATTTGAGAAAATCGATCTGAACTACAAGCTGCCGGATGAAGTCATTAACGTTCTGATCCACTATTTGATGACCCTGCTTACCTCCGGGAAGGAGCAGCGGATTAACCGCAACTTTATTGATGCTATCGCCTCAAATATGCTGATGAAGCAAATCGACAGCTATGAGAAGGCTGTGCAATATATTCGGGATCAGGCAAGTCTGAAGGACAAGCTCTCGACGCAGCAGGATAAGTCTCGGGACAATCATTCGCGAAGCTATGCTTCCAGAAACGCCAAAGCAAAGCCTGAAATTCCGATCGTGGAACAAACCGGCGAGTCTCCGCAAAGCGTATCGGAGGAAGAGTATGCGGAGCTGTTAAAAATGGCCGAGCAGATGAAGGCCCATAAGAAGAGGTAACGGGAACGGATGCCGTTCTCCGTTAGAGAGGTGGTGATCATAGATGGAGTCGCTGGGAGAGTTGATAACTCAATTGCAAAGCCCGCAGCTTAGACGCAGAACGGAGGAACTGACGGCCAGGCTTATGAATGAACCGCTGGTTCGCGAATTGCGCGAGCGCCATCCGGAATTGCAGAAGGAGCAGCTGATCCGGGATATGGCGAAGTTGTATCACTATATTAACGATAGCCGTCACTGTATGAACTGTCCGGGACTGGAGCAGTGTCCCAATGATTTTCAAGGGCATTATACCAAGATTACAGTGGAGGACCATGGTCTTGGGCCGCAGGTGGTCGACCGCCAGATTCCTTGCCAGAAGCAATTGCAATTTGAGCATGAATCCAGCGTGAAGAAACGGATTCATAGCTTTTACATTGATGAGCGTGCTTTGCAGCAAGGATATGACGAGGTTGAAATTTTGTCCAAGGACGGGGCTAGAGTACCGGCCGTGAGCCAGGTGTTCAGATATATTAATGAGACAAAGGCCTCCGGGCTTCAACCGAGAGGATTGTATCTGGAGGGGCATTTTGGTACAGGGAAGACCTTCCTGATGTGCTATCTGCTGCATGAGTTGGCCAAAGAGGGCTACTCCGGTGTGATCGTCTATATGCCTGAGTTTGTGGAGGATCTCAAGTCGATGCTTCAGGATAGCCAGAAGCTTAAGGATACGACCGAAATGATGAAGCAGGCGGACTTGCTTATCTTTGATGATATCGGAGCAGAGAATCTGAGCCCTTGGGTTCGGGATCATGTGATGGGCTCGATTCTGAACTACCGGATGAACCGCAAGCCTACCTTTTATACCTCAAATTATTCCCTGGATGCATTGGAGAAGCATCTGAGCTTCACCAGCAAAGATGGGGAGGAAGCTCACAAAGGGCAGCGGCTGATGGATCGGATTGCCCCGTTTGTGGAAGTGGTCTCGGTCAATGGCACGAACAAGCGCGGTAAGAGACAGCAATTATAGGTGAAAAGGGAGCAGGCTGCCCCTTTAGGAACCGATAAGTCCGTTCCTAAAGGGGCAGCCTGCTCAGTGTAGAGACAGTCACAGGGTTATCCGGCAATGAACTTGATGATGACCATGCCGAAGAAGATGACGGCCATGAAGGTGAACATGCCGAAGAAGCCGTTCATCAAGTCAAAAAAGTCATTGCGCGGTTCTTCGTTGATATGCTCTCTGGGATCATTAACATGAGGATTGGCATCCATTGCGGCAGACCTCCTAGATGATCAAATTCGCTTTTGTCAATATAATAAATCATTGACAAACCGAATTTAGGTTAATAATAGTATAACCACCCATGAAGAACTTTGTAAAGAAGGCTTTCCGATTGGAGTTTTTCATTTGTGGAATAAATGTGGTATAATGGTCAACACGCGTTGATAAGGAGGGTAATTACCGATGGCAATTGTTAATGTATCTGACCAAACTTTTAATAATGAAGTAGAAAGCCAAGGCACAGTCCTGGTTGACTTTTGGGCTCCATGGTGCGGCCCTTGCAAAATGATTGCTCCAATTCTTGAGGATTTGTCCGGTGATCTGGGGGACTCCGTAAAGATTGCTAAGTTGAATGTGGACGAGAATCCGGAATCTGCATCCCGCTTTGGTGTGATGAGCATCCCGACTCTGATCCTGTTCAAGGACGGACAGCCGGTCGACAAGATCGTCGGTTTGAACTCCAAGGATTCGCTCAAGAATCTGATCGCTAAGCATCAATAAGATTGAGTCTCGATCGGGCTTGGTCTACCGCCTCCGGCTTGTCCCGGGGGCGTTTTTGCGTAAGTCGGGGAATCGTTTGCCTTGAAAGGAGGTTGTCTGCTTGAACCCACATCTGGAGGAGGAGCGGGAAAAGGAGAAGGCGATGGAGGGAATCCGCCATAAGCTCGCATTGCTTCCTGATCTTCCAGGTTGTTACCTGATGAAGAACCGGGATGGAACCATTATTTATGTCGGAAAAGCCAAGATTCTGAAGAACCGGGTAAGATCTTATTTTACCGGCAGCCATGACGGAAAAACACAGCGGCTGGTATCGGATATTCGGGATTTTGAATATATTGTCACCGGCAGCAATATGGAAGCCCTTATTCTAGAATGCAATTTAATCAAGACCCATCATCCTAAATACAATGTCTTGCTTAAGGACGACAAGACATTTCCTTATATTAAAATTACGAATGAACGCCATCCGCGGCTGGAGGTTACACGCCGGGTGCTGAAGGACAAGGCCAAATATTTTGGGCCTTACCCCAATGCCTATGCGGCCCAGCAGACCAAAAAGCTGCTTGACCGCATGTATCCGCTGCGCAAGTGCAATGTGATGCCTAAGGAGGTCTGCCTGTATTATCATATCGGCCAATGCCTGGCCCCTTGTGAGAAGGAGGTCGGAAATGAGGTCTACGATCAGATGATTCAGGAGATCAGCTCATTTCTCAGCGGCGGGCATGAGGAGATCAAGAAGGAGCTCCAGCGGAAGATGCACGAGGCCGCGGAGGAACTGAACTTTGAGCGGGCCAAGGAGCTTCGGGACCAGATTATGAATATTGATGCCCTGATGGAGAAGCAGAAGATTACTACCGCAGACGCCAAGGATCGGGATGTATTCGGCTATGCGGTGGACAAGGGCTGGATGTGCGTGCAAATTCTCTATATGCGCCAGGGGAAAATGATCGAGCGTCATGCCTCTGTATTTCCGTTCTTCGGCGAGCCGTATAGCGACTTCCTGTCGTTCGTCACACAATATTACAGTGATAATCCGGCCTTGCCGAAGGAGATTCTGCTTCCCGGCGCAGCTGATGAATCCAATGTGACGGATGGGGCAGCCGAGTCTCAGGAGTCTGCGGAGAGCCTGCAGACCGAGGCTAATGCTGTGAATGAAGAAGCGCCGGAGACGCTGGGTGCGGTAAGCGGAGCGAATGCATTGAACGAGTGGCTCGGTGTCAAGACCTTGCTCCCGCAGCGGGGGTTGAAGCGCCAAATGGTGAAGATGGCCGAGGACAATGCGCGGGTAGCTCTGGAAGAGAAATTCCGCCTGATTGAGCGGGATGAGGTGCGGACCAGCGGCGCTGCCCAGAATCTTGGCGCGGCCATCGGTCTGGGACGTCTTTCACGGATTGAGGCATTCGATAATTCCAATATTCAGGGAGCCAACCCGGTATCGGCTATGGTTGTCTTTATTGATGGCAAGCCCGCGAAGAAGGAGTATCGGAAATACAAGGTTCGAACGGTACAAGGTCCGGATGACTATGAGACGATGCGCGAGGTGATCCGGCGCCGGTATGAAAGGGTGCTGAAGGAAAATCTGCCTCGTCCCGATATGATTGTCGTCGATGGAGGCAAAGGACAGATTTCGGCAGCGATAGATGTGCTGGAGAATGAACTGGGCTTGTTCATTCCGGTAGGCGGACTTGTCAAGGATGCCAAGCACCGGACAGCCCAGTTGATGGTGGGAGATCCTCCCCAGCCGGTTTCCCTTCCAAGAGACAGCCAGGAGTTTTATCTGCTGCAGCGGATTCAGGATGAGGTTCACCGTTATGCGATCTCGTTCCACCGAGAATTGCGAGGGAAATCCATGGTAGTCTCCAAGCTGGATTCCATTCCGGGGATCGGTGAGAAGCGGCGGAAGCTGCTCTTGAAGCATTTCGGCTCCCTCAAAAAAATAAAAGAGGCCTCAGTCGAAGACTTCCGGCCCCTTTCCATTGGTGACAAGCTAGCGAATGAAATTATAAATGCCCTCCGAGATG
>NZ_HG005142.1:148738-190226 GCF_000455265.1 Paenibacillus antibioticophila | reverse complement strand
CCCTCCGAGATGAGGAGTCGTAAACAGCGGCTCCTCTTCTTTTTTCTTCAGGACCGGCGGCCTTTCCTTGCCGGAAGGATTGAACAAGTAGATCAGGTAAGCGACAAGTAATGGCAGCACGATAAAGAACAGGCCTGATACAATATTAAGGGTTCCGCCCATGAATATAATGCTGATCGACATGAGCAGGCTGTCGAAGATCACGTGCGCGAATACAGCCGTAATGAAGCCATGTCTCAGGAAGATATAACTGAAGATCAAGCCGATAAACAGCAATTCAATGGGACGTGAAATGACAGGGTAGATCGGATAGAGCGTATGGCCAAAAGCCCAGATCAGCGTAGTAATGATGCTCGCTGCGATCGTGCTCTTGAACATCTTCTTCAGCATGGGAATCCCGAATAGCCGATACACGGCTTCTTCCCCGATTCCGGCTACCCATGCCAGTGCCGGCAGCAGTGCCGGATACAGCATATTGTAAGTCGATTGGGAAGCATCCGTCGTTGACCAGGTGTGAATCGTCTTCTCAAGAAGGAAGAAGAGGACGGATTGGACGCCCATAATGATCAACGCCCAAGCGTATCCCTCCGAAACGGAGCGAAGAACATGGCGCCCATATCCGGTTTCCCGGGAACGGGACCATAGAATCGTTCCTTGCTGGCGCCACAGGCCGTCTCCTCCTACCAGGGAGAAGTAGACCGAGGCAGCTAGCACGAGGGTGATTACGCCCTGGAATACGAGCGCGAAAACCAAGAGCTCACCGGTCATGCCTTCTTTTTCAAAGTAAGGAAGCATATTCAGCGCAGAGCCCATGGAAAGCACAAAATAAACGGAAGCCAATACGATGCCTCTCTTGAAGGAGGTATGCGCTTTTGTTAATGCGCTGTAGACGATGGCAAGAATACCGAGTACAAAGGTCAGAAGCGCATATCCGAGATAGGTCATCCAGTTAGCCAGGGTCTGTTGCTTCTTTACATAATTTGTAAAGCTGTCCGGAAGGGCGAATCCCTTGTGGATGCCGGTAACGATGTGTTGGTCCAGGGAAACCTCAATTTCAGGATAGGCCTCTCCAATTTGCTGCTGTGGATCAGAGAGCAGGAACCCTCCGGGAATCTCTTGTACTACCCATTGCTGGTCAGCGGAGTAGCCTACAGCCTCCAGCATCGGAGTAACCTGAGCCTTTACCCCCTCCCAGTCGGCTACATCCTCTTCTGCCGGCATCATACTAAACAGAGAGGATAGCAACTCAAAGCCAACAACCTTCCCTGATGTCATATGCACATCTACTGCTAGTGTTTCATAAGCTTCGGCGACCAGATCAAATCGAACCTGGAATTTGTCATAAGGGAACTGTGCCTCATATTCATTTAAGTAAGGCTCTAATAATGAATCACGGGTAAGATAGCCGTAAAGATTGGAATCCGTATCATAGACAACCAGACCTTGATCTGATTGGACCTGTAATCCCAATGCCGAGCCAGCAAATTCCGCCGCTGCTTCCGCTGCCTCCTGCTTGGTTATGATCTTGGCCGCCAGCTCGACTTGCTTGGCCTCCTCAGGCGAAGTAGGAAGAATTTGCAGAACCACGAATAATACCAGCCCGACCGCAGCCATGATCCAGAGTGTTTTAAGCCCAAGCCTTCGCGGTTGGACTTTACGGACTTCAGAATTCATGTGATAACTCCTTTTTCAGTATTTTGTAGTAAAACCGGTATTGATGCATGAGTTTCGGTTTAGAATGTCACAGTAAAGATAACATAAGGTTAGGAAGCCGCGCCAGATCAATTCATATATTAGCGAAAAGTGATCATAAACGAGGCAAATGACAGCCAGGCTTAGAACGGTGAAGAAATATCCCCTCATTTCACCTAATTCAAAGGATTTTCAGACTTTTCCGAAGATACAAATCATTGTGATGGAGGGGAATAAAGCTTATAATCCATTTGCATTGGATTTCCAGTGCTTTTTTCTTTTGGCAAAATGTAATGAGGTGAATGGGCTTGCGTATAAAGTGGGTTAACTTTTCTCCGCCACAGGTGATCGTGCTCGGCTTTGCTCTCATTATTTTATTCGGAGCCGTAGTGTTGATGCTTCCGGTATCCAATAATAATAGTGAGTTCCTGCCGTTCATAGATGCTTTCTTCACCTCGGTCTCGGCTACCACAGCGACCGGGCTTGAGGTCGTAGATACGGGAACCTCCTTCTCATGGTTTGGACAGGTAGTTATCATGCTGCTGATTCAAGTCGGAGGACTGGGCTTTATGACGATGGCGACCTTGATTGCCCTGGTATTCAAACGAAAAATCTCGCTCAAAGAACGGCTTCTGCTGCAAGAGGCGATGAATCAGGGCTCCATGGAGGGAATCGTCCGGCTGATCCGGCGGGTCCTATTCTATGCCTTGGCGATCGAAAGTGCTGCGGCTGTGCTGTATGCGATCCGTTTTGCCTTCGATATGCCCTTCCGGAGGGCATTGTACTTTGGAGTCTTCCATGCTGTGTCCTTGTTCAACAACTCGGGGTTTGACCTGTTCGGCAATTACCGCAGTATGATGATGTATACTACCGATCCGGCGGTCAACCTGATTACGATGTTTTTAATTGTTACGGGCGGTCTGGGCTTTATTGTGCTCTCAGACCTGGCAGATTATCGAAATCGGCGGAGACTCACACTGCACTCGAAAGTGGTTCTGACCATGTCAGGTCTTTTGATTATATCCGGGGCCTTGGTCATTCTGGTCTTTGAATTTACCAATAAGCATACACTAGGCTCGCTGGATTGGAGCGGCAAGCTGTGGAGCGCCTTCTTCCAATCGGTGGCTCCGAGAACAGCGGGTGCGCACACACTGGATATTAGTTCCCTTCGGCAGGCCACCCAATTCTTCATCCTGATCCTGATGTTTATTGGGGCCTCACCAAGCTCAACGGGCGGCGGGATCAAGACAACCACCTTTATGATCCTGCTTGGTGCGGTGGCCTCAATGATCCGGGGGCGCAGCGAACTGGTTCTGTTCCGATACCGGCTTGCTCAGGAGCGCATCTTCAAGGCGGTAACGATCACGATGCTGGCTTTGTTCCTGGTTATCAGTGTTGCGCTGATCCTGTCGACAACGGAGCGTGGCACCTCCTTTCTGAGCATTCTGTTCGAGACGACCTCCGCCTTCGGAACTGTGGGGCTGTCGATGGGGATTACAGGTGAACTGTCGACCGCCGGCAAGCTGATTCTCAGCTTTACAATGTTTACGGGACGGCTTGGTCTTCTGACGCTTGCCTATGCACTAGGCCCGAAAAAGGGTAAACAGTTGTACAGACATCCGGAAGGCAAGATGATTTTAGGATAAGGGGAAATTGAAATGAAACAGCAACAGTTTGTCGTTATCGGGCTGGGGCGGTTTGGAGCCAGTCTGGCGCTTGAGCTAATGGATCTTGGCTACGAGGTGCTTGGCATCGATCGCGATGAAGAGGTTGTGGATGAACTGAGCAGCCAACTGACCCATGCGGTAACGGCAGACGCCACAGATGAAGAAGTATTAAAATCGTTAGGCATCCGCAACTTCGATTGCGGGGTCGTAGCGATCGGCAACGATATCCAGATGAGTATTCTTTCGACGATTCTGTTGAAGGAGCTGGGGTTAAAGACGGTCGTATCCAAAGCGATTTCGGTTCTGCATGGACGTGCCTTGGAGAAGCTGGGTGTGGACCGGGTGATTTTTCCGGAGCGGGATATGGGAGTTCGTGTAGCTCATCAGCTGGTATCTCCAAACCTTCTGGATTATATTGAAATTTCCAAGGAATACAGCATTGTGGAGCTGAAGGCCCCCTCTTGCCTTGAAGGAAAGAGCCTCAGCGAGCTGAATCCTCGCGCCCGGTACGGATGCAGCATTGTGGCTTTGCAGCGGAAGCAGGGAATCATAATTGCACCTACAGCTATGGATCGTCTGGAACAGGGAGATATTATGGTTGTCATTGGGGCGAAGAAGAATCTGGAGGAATTTGAAGAAATGATCTCCGAAGAATAGAAGCGGGTGTCTCACCGGGCTTGCATACCCGGGAGACACCCTTAATTTTTTTGAACAACAATTTCAATTAATAAGTTCGTACTGCGGCTTTACGAATGATGAGCCAGAGCAGGGCGGCGACCAGCACGCAGAGCGCCAGTAGATAGTGTGCCGCCAGAAGAAAGCCCCAGCTGGAAACATCCTTATCCGTGTAGTCGGTTCCGCCGGGAGCATTAGCGGTGAAGAACAGAATGAATAGGAACCCTGCGATCGTGATCAATCCCGGCACGGTGCCATACCTGTAAAAAATGGTGCCCAGCAACGTGAACAAGAGGAAAATCAGCAGATAAATAGTGAATTGTGTGTACCAAAGCGTCAGGAAAGGTGTTGGCGCACTCTCACTCAGCTTTCCCCATAGTTCAAGAAGCGCCGTACCGCCATGTGCAACCAGGGTCTGGAACAGGGCCAATCCTGCGGAGGAGATGACTCCATAAGATAAGGCGCCTGCAATATAGTTCTTTCGGGTAGAGCCAAGGCTGAGCATCAGCGGAAAAGTGACCGTAGCAGTAAGCAGCCCGGTGACCAGCGTGAAAATCCCGATCGCTCCGTAATTGGAGGAATAGAAATTATTTGAATGATTGTCAACCAAATGGGGCCAATTCACCTGGAATACAAGCAGGCCGATGTCAACTAACAACAGCACAGCAAGAAAGATACGCAAGGCCTTGTAGGAGTCCTTCCACATAAATCGCATAGTGTTACGATAGGATGCCATGATTACATCACCTCCTCGTTGTTAAATCTTCCTTTGCGGGTTAAATATACAAACAGCTTTTGAAGAGGGAGGGGGCTGATTCGGATGCCTTGTTGTTCCAGCTCTGCCCGTTCCTTTGACAAATCTCCGTACCAAGCCAGTATTGTAGTTCCTGCGAGGGATTCGGCATGCAGCACACGAGGATCTCCCGAGAACTGTTCCAAAGTGACACTGTTTCCTTGCAGATAATAGGCATGCTCCAGAAAGGAATCGGTGTCCTGATGCTTTGTAATGACGCCCTCTTCAAGCAGTGCGATGTACTCAAACAGATTGGCTGATTCATCAATCAGATGGGTTGAGATGATGATTGTTCGGTCGCTTCCGCTGCATTCCTGAATGAGCAGCTCATAAAAGGCTTCACGCATGTCTGCGTCCAGGCCAAGCGTAGGCTCATCAAAAAGTGTTATGGGCGCCTGATTGGCCAAGCCCTTCACAATCCCTAGCTGCGACTGCATTCCTCGGGACAATTGTTTGTAGCGCTTGTTCGCAGGCAGGTTGAATCTTTGCAGCAGGGAAAGCGCCTTGCGTTCGTCCCACCCCGGCAAGAGCAAGGAGCAAAACTTCATGATATCCTTCACCTTGTAATCCGCCCAGGAGCGTTCATCGGATTTGACCAGACAAATGCTCGACATAGCCAGCGTGTTCTCATGCACTTGCTGACCGTCAAAGGTGACGACTCCCTGAGTAGGATAGATCATTCCGGACAGGATATGGAGCAATGTTGTCTTACCTGCTCCGTTTGCGCCAAGCAAGCCATGGACGGTTCCCGGCTCAAAGGATACAGTTGCATCCAGGATGGCATGGCTCTTGCCGAATCTCTTGCTAACTTGTCTGCATTCCAGTATCGAACTCAATGGTTTCATCTCCCTCACTAATCATTATTCTTGGTTGTAGCCGTGATCATCTCAGCGATCTGGCCAGTTGTAATGCCGAGCCGAGCTGCTTCCCGAAGCATGGTGACCACGTACTGCTCATAAAATTCATGTCTTCGTTTCTCTAACAGCATCTCTTTGGCTCCTTCCGCAACAAACATCCCGATCCCTCTCTTCTTGTACAAAATGTTTTGCTCCACCAGTAGATTGACCCCTTTAGCCGCCGTAGCAGGGTTGATCTTGTAAAAGGCTGCAAATTGATTGGTGGATGGAACCTGGCTCTCCTCAGACAGGCGTCCTTCGATAATGTCGTCTTCAATCTTCTCAGCGATTTGTTGAAAAATCGGCCGGGAATCCTCGTGAATCCCATTCATTTGCTCACCACCACTTTGGTTAATTACTTATGTAACTAACCATATAACTAACGAACGTAGAAGTCAAGTGCAGATTGCCTAAGCGCAGAAAAAAAGCCGCTCAATGAATGATTCTGCGTTCCGGGGGCAACGTGTGAAGGTTGCTTTCGATCGCTGTTGTTCGCGGATTTCTCTTATTGTAATAAGTTCTGACAAGGAAGAAATCCACTCGCAAAGGCGACCACTCCGTTTCTGCAGCAACCTTCACACTTATGCCCTTATTACGCAGGCTCTTCAGCTTTATAGGTGCCGAATGCATGACAGTAGCCCACATGCTCGAATCCCTCGATATGTACCTACAGGCTCGTTCGTCCGGCATTTGAGAGGCCGGATAACGCCGATGCCGATGCAATACAAACAGCAACTGCGCGTCATTGCACCTTCGGGGTAGATGGATGGACAACTACGCTACAGAACTATCCCCAGCATATTCTGCAAAAGCCGACGAAGTATGTATACGCACATGCACATCTCGCATTAGCATCATGCAGTTCTCGCACTGCGCGGACTCCGAACGCGCGGTGCTTCACAGAATGACGACGGACGGTTGAACGACCGCATGAAAATATGGATCGTACGCATGTAGTGAAAAAAGTTACTCTAAATTTAGGTAAAATGGTGGAAATACGGATATAGTGAAATTCTTTCGCTTAAAGTCGGGCACTACGTAAATTTGGCTAGTTTCTGGAGATCTAAGGTAAATTTTTTCACTAAAATTGGGTTCGAGCGTTAAATGAAGATTTTAAGGTAAGAAATTTCACTGGAGCGCGACCGTAATGAAGCTGATCAAGTAGGCGAGTAAAGTTTCAGAGCAAGACTGGAATACCTAGTCGAATAACGAAGTTCCGCGTTCTGTGTAAGGCCGAAGCAACGTGCGACTGGGCGCAACTCCAGGCGCTCAGTGTTCCATTTGGCTGTGCGTAAAGTCAATTGCGCAGGCTTCCTTCGTGATGCCTAACCTAAGGCGAGCCTGGCAGCAAGGGGAGGTTGGGAGGAGGCTTGCGCGGAATATCCTGCTTGCGTGCCACAGGTGACCTGCTTACTGTAATGAAACTGTGGCACAGCCATGGTGCAATAATGCATTTCAGTTGAACAGCAAAGTCGAAGTAGTTAGGGCATAAGTGTGAAGTGTGCTGAAGAAGCGTTAGCGTTCGCCTTTGTGAACGGATTTCTCCCCTGTTAGAACTTAGTCCAATCATAGAAATCCGCGAACAACAGCGATCGAAAGTACACTTCACACGTTGCCCCTCCAACTCGCCCTCCGAAGATGTTTCACTGTCTTCCCGCTACTGCACATTTTCCTGCTTGCATGCCGTAGGCGACAAGCTTAATGCAAAGTCCCTCAGTAAATGAACAGCTTCGGACACGGCTAATCAAGATAGCTCGCGAGGCAGGCTTTCCTTGATCTCCTTCATCCATTCTTTGAGCTCAGGGCTCAGGAGGGTGTGCTCCCCATAGATCAGACAGGTTTCCCGCCGGGTCTGTGCCAACTCCTTCATAGGCACGGTTACAAGGTCGTTGTCTCTTAACAGCTGGCTTCGTAGATAGGACTTGGGAAGAAGCGCTGCGGTCTTGCAGGTAGGGAGCAGTCTCACGATCGCCTCAAAGGAGTCGATTTCCATTCTAATGTCCGGCACCACGCCATATCTTCCGAACAGCTCGTCAATCAGCCGGCGATACCAGGTTCCTTTGGAGAAGACGATCATCGGCTGTCCCCGCAGCGAATCCATTTCCGCTCGGACCTGTCCTGCCAATTCATGATTCTTTGCAACGACCAGTTCTAGGTGATCATCAAACATGGGAATACAGATCAAGCCGGTTTCTTGAATAGACGAGGCAATGATGCCGACATCGACCCTTCGTTCCCTTACAGAGGCAACAATCTCATGGGTTTTCCCGGTAATCAGCTTCATCTCGATATCAGGATATTTGTGCATCAGAGCCGTGACAAGCGGAGGCAAGGTGGTCTGGATCGTGGTCAGACTTGCACCTATCGTCACCAGTCTGCGTTCTGTTCCTTTGAACCGGGATACGGATTGCAGAAATTTCTGATGGCGCTTGAGCTGAGCCAAGGCATAGACATAAGCCTCTTGTCCGACCTGGGTCAGCTCCAGCCGCTTTCCTTTACGCAAAAATAGAGAGACGCCCCATTCTTCCTCCAGCTTGGCGATTTTACGTGAAAGGGCCGGTTGTGATAAATTGAGCAGCTTGGAGGCTTTATTCAGACTGGATTGCTCCACGACAGTAGTGAAGACCAGTAATTCCTCGTTCATTGTTATCCTCCTGTCTCTTATGCATAAATGTAATAAGTATTAATAAATATATTGCAATTCCATTATAAGATAAAAAGGAGTAACATGAAAAGTGACACAAGTTGTTCACAAGTAACATTTTTTTAGTGGGGAACAGTCTTGTTTTTGTGTAATTTTTCATATACGTCAACGAATTGCAAATTTATTTAGGGCCTTGAAGAGTTGGAGTATCTATGACATGGAAAGGGGTTCATGAACTTATGAAAGGGTTTTATTCCAGGAAACTGCACTCGCTTCTGGGCGTCATTCCGCTTGGCTTCTTCCTGTTAGAGCATATGCTCACGAATTTTTCGGCGGTTGAAGGCGGGAGCGAAGGGTTTAAGGAAAGCGTCGCCTTCCTGAACAGCTTGCCGATGGTGCTGGCTCTGGAGATGTTCGGTATATGGCTGCCGTTGCTCTATCACGGTGTCTATGGCATGTACATTGCGTTCCAGGCAAAGCCGAACAATAATCGGTTCCGGAATGAGCGGAACTTGCGTTACTTGCTGCAGCGTATCTCGGGCGTGCTGGTATTCGCTTTCGTGATCTGGCATGTCTATGAGACCCGTGTGCAGGTAGCATTAGGCAATGTCACCCATGAGGAGCTGGGTGGAGTGATGCACGGGATAGTGACCCATCCGGTCTATTTCATATTGTATCTGATCGGGGTTATCTCGGCAGCATTTCACTTTGCGAATGGTTTGTGGTCCTTTCTGGTTAGCTGGGGGATTACGGTCGGTCCCCGCGCGCAGCGGGTTTCGTCGAACATTTGCATGGGGCTGTTTGTTATCGTGGCTATTTTATTCACCTGGTCCCTGTTTGCTTTCAGAGGGGCAGAGTTTCAGGCCGAAGGAACGGCTTGGCTGGAGATGACATTCCGGACATTAGCCGGATAGAGGCGGATGAAGCGAAAGCTTACGAAGCAAGTTTTGTACGAAGTAACTCAAGAAGCTTATGCTATACAAAACTTTTAGGAGATGAGCTTACATGGCAAAACAAAGCATCATCATCGTCGGCGGAGGCTTGGCCGGGCTCATGGCAACGATCAAGGCCGCAGAGACGGGAGTTCCGGTACAGCTATTCTCGCTGGTTCCGGTCAAGCGCTCGCATTCCGTGTGTGCCCAGGGCGGGATAAACGGCGCAGTGAATACGAAAGGGGAAGGCGATTCTCCTTGGGAGCATTTTGATGACACCGTTTACGGCGGGGACTTTCTTGCTAATCAGCCGCCTGCCAAGGCGATGTGTGAGGCAGCCCCGGGAATTATTCACTTAATGGACCGGATGGGCGTTATGTTCAACCGCACCCCGGAAGGCTTGCTGGATTTCCGCCGCTTCGGCGGCACCAAGCACCACCGGACTGCATTTGCGGGGGCGACAACCGGCCAACAGCTTCTATATGCGCTGGATGAACAGGTGCGCAGATATGAAGCGGAAGGGCTTGTGACCAAATACGAGAATTGGGAGTTTCTCTCCGCGGTGATCGACGATGAGGGAGTGTGCCGGGGAATTTGCGCGCAGAATCTTCGATCCATGGAGATTGTTACATTTGCGGCAGATGCAGTCATTTTGGCGACCGGCGGGCCGGGGATTATTTTCGGAAAAACAACGAATTCAGTTATTAACACGGGGGCCGCTGCAGGGGCGGTATATCAGCAAGGGGTTCACTATGCAAACGGAGAGTTTATCCAGATTCATCCTACCGCAATTCCGGGTGACGACAAGCTGCGGTTGATGTCCGAATCCGCCCGCGGGGAAGGGGGAAGAATCTGGACCTATAAGGATGGCAAGCCATGGTACTTCCTGGAGGAGAAATATCCGGCTTACGGGAACCTGGTGCCTCGGGATATCGCGACTCGGGAGATTTTCCACGTCTGTGTAGATCTGAAGCTGGGCGTAAATGGAGAGAACATGGTCTATCTGGACCTGTCTCATAAGGACCCGAAGGTGCTTGACGTGAAGCTGGGCGGAATTATTGAGATTTATGAGAAATTCATGGGCGATGATCCCCGGAAGATTCCGATGAAGATTTTCCCGGCGGTTCACTACTCCATGGGCGGGATGTGGGTCGATTATAATCAGATGACCAATATTCCGGGGCTATTCGCTGCCGGGGAATGTGAATATCAGTATCATGGTGCGAATCGCCTCGGTGCGAATTCGCTTGTCTCGGCCATCTATGGCGGGATGGTTGCCGGGCCGAAGGCGGTGGAGTACATTCGCGGGCTCAAGACCTCGGCCGAGGACATCAGTCCGGCTGTATTCGAGCGTTATACGAAGCAGCAAGAGGCGAAGTTTGATCGCTTGCTCTCCATGGATGGCACGGAAAATCCGTATGTGCTGCACAAGGAGCTGGGCGAGTGGATGACCGACAATATGACGGTTGTGCGTTACAATGATCGGCTGGAGGCGACGATCGGCAAGATCAAGGAGCTGAAGCAGCGGTACCAGAATATCAATATTAACGACACCTCACGCTGGAATAATGCCAGTGCCGCATTTACCAGACAGCTGTGGAATATGCTGGAGCTTGCGGAAGCAATGACACTCGGGGCGCTCCTTCGCAATGAGAGCCGCGGCGCACATTACAAGCCGGACTTCCCGGACCGCAACGATGAAGAGTTCCTGAAGACAACCAAGGCGACGTGGACGCCTGACGGGCCGCAAATCTCTTATGATCCGGTCGACGTCTCTCTGATCCCGCCGCGGATTCGCGACTATTCCAAGGATAAATAGGAGGGAGAGAATCATGACTACGGATACGAAGCTCGCTGTTAAAAAAGTGAAGTTCATTATTACTCGTCAGGATGATCCCGAGTCCAAGCCATATATCGAGCAATTCGAGCTGGATTACCGTCCAGGCATGAATGTGATCAGCGCCTTGATGGAAATTCAGCGGAACCCGGTCAAGCAGGATGGAGCTCAGACCACAGCTGTATGCTGGGAATCCAATTGTCTTGAGGAGGTGTGCGGCGCTTGCTCGATGGTGATCAATGGCAAGCCCCGGCAGGCATGTGCGGCGCTGATCGACCAATTGGAGCAGCCGATTCGGATCGAGCCCATGCGTACTTTTCCGGTGGTCAGGGATCTGGTCATTGACCGGGCCCGGATGTTCAATGCCCTGAAAAAGGTTAAAGCATGGATCCCGATCGATGGTACGTATGATCTTGGTCCGGGCCCAAGAATGCCGGAGAAGAAGCGGCAGTGGGCCTATGAGCTTTCTAAATGTATGACCTGTGGGGTGTGCCTTGAGGCTTGCCCGAATGTGAACGAGAAAACCGACTTCATGGGGCCGGCGGCAATCTCCCAGGTTCGCTTGTTCAATGCGCATCCAACGGGAGAGATGTACGAGGATGAACGCTTGGATGCCTTGATGGAGGATGGCGGGATTGAGGGCTGCGGAAATTCCCAAAACTGTGTACGGGCTTGTCCGAAGGGAATTCCACTGACGACCTCCATTGCCGAAATGAACAAAGCCACCACAAAGCATATGTTCAAGCGTTGGTTGAATGTATAGCCATATTTTATATATTAGTTGAACTACTGAATATTACGTTCTGGGGCAACGTGTGAAGTGTTCTTACGATCGCTGTTGTTCGCAGATTTCTCTAATTGGACTAAGTTATTATAAGGTAGAAATCCACTCACAAAGGCGAACGCTTACGCTTCTTCAGCACACTTCACACTTATGCCCTTTCTACGTAGCTTTGTAGTTCAACTTATATAGCAACATACTCATAGCAACGTCTCAAGCAGATTCTCTGACAGGTGCAGGGAGTCTGCTTTTTTATATTTTTTGAAAGCGCAAACAAATTTTATATTGATCTAAAAAATGGAATGTGATACGATGTTTGGGAAATCGAAAACGTTACCGAAAAGGATGCCGATAAGGTTTTCGGAAACGATACCGAGTTGATTCGACATTTTATTTGGAAACGGATTCATTATGGTTTATAAAAAAAATTCAGGAGGGTTATTAGAGAATGAAGCGTACAAAATGGTTGGGTTTGATCCTTGCATTAACTTTGTTTGCAGGAATTGCTGCGGGCTGCGGCAAGGACAACAGCGGGGCTTCTGGTTCGAATGGCGCAAGCGGCAAGGCCGGAGATATTTACTTCCTGAATTTCAAGCCGGAGATTGCAGAGGTGTACGAGAAGATTGCCAAGGATTATGAGGCGGAGACTGGCGTTAAGGTGAAGGTAGTTACAGCTGCTGCGGGTACCTATGAGACCACACTGAAGTCGGAAATTGCCAAGTCCGAGGCTCCGACGATTTTTCAAATTAACGGACCTGTAGGGTATCAGAACTGGAAGGATTACACATTGGATCTCAAGGACACTAAGCTGTACAGCTACTTGTCCGATCAAAGCCTGGCAGTAACGAGCGAAGGCGGCGTTTACGGGATCCCTTATGTTGTAGAAGGGTATGGCATTATTTATAACGATGCGTTAATGAAGCAATATTTTGGGCTATCGGATAAGGCGGTATCGGTATCCTCGATGGAAGAAGTCAATAACTTTGACACCCTGAAGGCCGTAGTCGAGGATATGACAGCGAAGAGTGAGCAGTTGGGCATCAAGGGAGTGTTCGCTTCCACCTCGCTGGCTGCGGGCGAGCAGTGGAGATGGCAGACTCACTTGGCAAACATGCCGCTGTATTATGAGTTCAAGGACAATAAGGATTATGACAATACCGTGCTAGCCGGTCTTGCAACAAACGAGGCAGAGTTCAAGTATGATGCGAACTTCAAAAATATTTTTGACCTCTATATCCATAATTCGGTCACGAAGCCTACGCTGCTTGGCAGCAAGTCCGTATCGGATTCCATGGCCGAGTTTGCTTTGGGTCAAGCGGCAATGGTGCAGAACGGCAACTGGGCATGGTCGCAAATTAATGAAGTGGACGGCAACGTAGTGAAATCCGGGGACATCAAGTTCCTGCCAATATACACTGGCGTAGACGGAGAAGAAAGCCAAGGGCTGGCGATCGGAACCGAGAACTACCTGGCGATCAACAGCAAGGTATCTGCCGAGAAGCAGGAAGCCTCCATCGCGTTCTTGGAGTGGCTGTTCTCCAGTGACAAGGGTAAATCCTATGTGGCGAACGACCTGGGCTTCATCGCTCCTTTCAATACCTTCAATGATGATGAGAAGCCTGCTGACCCGCTTGCAAAAGAAGTAACGAACTGGATGGAAAAGGACGGCATCGTCTCGGTTCCGTGGACCTTCGCAGCATTTCCGAGTGAGGAATTCAAGAATCAGTTCGGGGATGGCCTGCTGCAATATGCCCAAGGCAATAAGTCGTGGGATGAAGTGGTGAAAATCTTCAAGGACAGCTGGAAAGCGGAAAAGGCAAAGTAAGCCTCAGTACTCGAATTTGTTTAAAGCCACGGTGTACCGGCCGGTATGCCGTGGTCTTCCTTTTATGCAATTTGGCATACCAAGCTGATCTATCATGTCAGGTAAGGTGAGGAGCAGAAATCTCATGCAAAAATCGATAAGAAGATATTTCGCCCTATTTGCATTGCCGACGATCCTGGTGTTCGCCGTCATTTTTATTATCCCGTTTATTCTGGGCGTCTACTTGTCCTTCACGGAATTCAGGACGGTGACCGATGCTTCTTGGATTGGGCTGGGCAACTATATCAAGGCATTCTCGAATCAGGATTTCATAAATGCACTGTGGTTTACGGTAAAATTCACAGTGGTTTCTGTAATTACTATCAATGTATTGGCATTTCTTCTGGCGGTACTGCTGACCCGGGGCGCCCGGGGAACCGATGTGTTCCGGACCGTATTCTTCATGCCGAATCTGATCGGCGGTATTGTACTGGGTTATATCTGGCTGCTCATCCTCAACGGAATCCTGATGAAGTTCGATGTAACGCTAACCTTCAGCGCTACCTATGGATTCTGGGGCCTAGTTATTCTGATGAACTGGCAATTGATCGGATATATGATGATTATCTACATTGCAGGCATTCAGAACGTATCCAAGGAAGTTATCGAAGCTGCGCAAATTGACGGAAGCACCCGTTTTGGCATATTACGCAATGTTACGATTCCGCTGGTCATGCCCTCCATTACAATCTGCTTGTTCCTGACCCTGTCGAATTCGTTCAAGCTGTTTGATCAGAATCTGGCGCTAACCGCGGGCGCACCCTCCAAGGAGACCTCGATGCTGGCGCTCGATATCTATAATACGTTCTATGGAAGTGTAGGCTGGGAAGGGGTTGGCCAAGCAAAAGCCGTGGTATTCTTCGTGCTGGTTGCCCTGATTGCTTTGATTCAGCTGGCAGCTACACGAAGCAAGGAGGTAGAGAGCTGATGAAAAAGACCACAATCCGCGATACAACTCTGTCTATTCTGCTGTTCCTGCTGGCCTGTCTGTTCCTGGCCCCTGTGCTGATCGTATTGATGAACTCGTTCAAAGGGAAGTTTTATATCAGTGATACCCCGTTTCGGTTTCCGGATCAGACGACGTTCATTGGGTTGAAAAACTACACAGAAGGTGTGGCAAAGACCGGTTTTTTCAACGCCTTTGGGATGTCACTCTTTATTACCGTTGGTTCGGTTCTCATTATCGTACTGCTGACAGCGATGACGGCCTGGTATATTACCCGCGTGAAAAGCGGTTTTACGAAGATGATCTACTATGTTTTCGTATTCTCAATGATTGTTCCGTTCCAGATGGTAATGTTCACCATGACCAAGACCGTTAATATGCTGCACCTGGATAATCCGGTTGGCATTCTGCTGATCTATCTTGGGTTCGGCGCGGGATTGTCTGTGTTTCTGTATAGCGGCTTTGTCAAATCTATCCCGCTTGAGATCGAGGAAGCGGACCTTATCGATGGCTGCACCCCGGTTCAGTCCTTCTTCCTGGTCGTCCTGCCGATCCTGAAGCCGATTGCTATTACAGTGGCTATTCTGAACGTAATGTGGGTATGGAACGACTATCTGCTTCCGCTGCTGGTCATCGGGTCCGAATACAGAACGATCCCGATTGCGATCCAGTATTTGAAGGGCGGGTACGGTTCTATTGATATGGGCGCGATGATGGCGATGCTAGTGCTAGCGATAATCCCGATTATCATTTTCTATCTATTCTGCCAAAAGTACATCATCGAGGGAGTGGTGGCGGGCGCTGTTAAAGGGTAGAGCCTCAGGTCTTGTATTCCATAAATTTAATTGCTATATTCAACATGAGAATGACGAGACCAAGAATATGAGGGAAGATCGTAAAAATGGCATCGATTACAATTATAGATATTGCAAAAATGTGCGGTGTTGGGGTAACGACGGTATCCCGTGCCATCAATAATCATCCGGATATCAGTGAAGAGACAAAAGCGATGATTATGAAGGTCATCAAGGAGAACCATTATGTTCCGAACAACAGCGCCAGAAATTTGAAGCGCTCCGCGTCCAAGACGATTGCTGTGCTGATCAAGGGGATTACGAATCCGTTCTTCAACCGGATGATCCAGGTGTTCGAGAAGGAAATCAAGCGCAAAAAATATTCCTTCATCCTGCAAAGGGTGGATGAGCATCAGGACGAGATCGAGGTGGCCATTGAGCTTGAAAAGGAGAAGCGGCTGAAGGGGATTGTATTCCTCGGCGGATACTTCTCTCATTCCAAGGAGAAGCTTGAGCAGTTAACCGTGCCATTTGTCCTCAGCACGATCGGGATGGCGCCAGAATTCGATCCGACAGAGTTCTCCTCCGTCTCAGTGGATGATTTTAAGGAAAGCTATAAAATCGTCGATTTTCTGTGCAGCCTCGGGCATCGCAAAATTGCGATCATCACGGCTCCTATGGACGACGTCAGTATCGGGAAGCTGAGATACGAAGGATACAAGAAGGCGCTAGAGGACCACGGCCTGCAGGTTGACAGCAGGCTGGTCTGCAGTATGAAGGACCATCTGGAGAGCTACTCCATGGAGAATGGCTATGTGGTCACCAAGGACTTGCTGGAGTCAGGCGAACCGTTCACGGCGCTGTTTGCTGTCTCGGACAGCTTGGCTGTGGGAGCGTGCAAGGCCATTTTTGAAAGCGGTAAACATGTGCCGGGCGATTACTCGGTTGCGGGCTTTGATGGCCTGGATATCGCTTATTACTATAATCCTTCGATTACTACGATCCGGCAGCCTGTCGAGGAAATTGCGGAGGAGACGCTGCGGATTCTGTTTGATTTGATCAATAAGAAGCAGTCCCATTCCCACAAAATTTTCCCCGGTGAGCTGATGATCCGTGAATCCACTGCCCGGATATGAAAGAACCCGGCTGCGCAGAGCAATCTGCATGGTCGGGTTCTTTTTGTTATGAACTGAAGCTATAGCAGAATTGAACCTGCGAGTCCGCCGACAATACCGATCAGTACGACCGAGCCAAAGACAAAGAGCAGGGTACAACCACTTTGACGGCAGAAGCACCTGAACGAGAGAGCCGAGCAGAATACCCAGCAGGGCTGCCTTCCATACGGACTTGAAATAGGCGGTGGCATATCCGGCAGCCAGTTCCCAGGAAGGAGAGGCCGCGGTATCGGAATTCAGAATAGAAGCTCCGATGGAGCGGGTCAATGCGGCATTGATTGCTTTGTTGTAATAGGGCCACCATTTGACATAGGTTAGGCCTGCAATGGCAATGATGAGGAATATTGCTATAAGCGCAGCGGTCCTGAAATTATGCTTGCCAGAGGGCTGAGGTGATTGGACATGATGTTTGACTGCCATGTTAAGACGCTCCTTGAATGGTTTAAATAAAACACACGAATTATAGTATAACATACGCTGATATTCATTTGCTTAAGGAAGGCGGATTGGAGTACGATTTGGATTGAAGGTTGATTCTGGGCAGGATGAAGGATTGAACGAAAATCCATATTGATGAAAGGACGATTATATATGTCAGCTTCTGAAAAGGTTAAATTAACATCTCTATCCAGCAAAGGGGGGTGCGGCTGCAAGATCGGGCCGGCCGATCTGATGCAGGTGATCCGCAGTCTTCCTGCGGCAGTTCCGAACCCGGATTTGCTTGTCGGGCTGGATACGAGTGATGATGCCGGCGTCTACCGCCTTACGGACGATTTGGCACTGGTTCAGACGGTTGATTTCTTCACACCGATTGTCGATGATCCGTATTCATTCGGACAAATAGCCGCTGCAAATGCAATCAGTGATATTTACGCTATGGGCGGCAAGCCGTTGACAGTGCTTAATATTGTAGCATTTCCTATCTCGACGCTGGATAAAAGCATTTTGGCCGATATTTTGCGGGGAGCTGCGGATAAAGTGCGTGAGGCCGGTGCCACACTGGTGGGAGGACACTCTATCGATGACAAAGAGCCGAAATTCGGTATGGCGGTAACAGGCCTTATTCATCCGGACAAAGTGAGAACCAATGCCGGCGCCCGGGCGGGGGACAGGCTGATTTTGACCAAGCCGATTGGGGTGGGCATCATGACCACTTCTATAAAAAAAGAGGCTTTGTCCTCACAGGAGATCGAACGAGTGACGACGGTGATGGCGACGCTCAACAAGACTGCTGCTGAGACCATGGCGGATTATGCCGTGCATGCCGTGACAGATGTGACAGGCTTTGGCTTGATGGGGCATGCGCTTGAGATGGCCAAAGGCAGCAATATGGGAATCCGGATTGTTGAAAGGGATGTACCGGTGCTGCCAAGAGTACGCGAACTGGCTGAACAAGGCTTTGTGCCGGGCGGAACTAAAAACAATTTTGCCCATGTCGAGGCGGATATTGATTTTCCGGCAGAGCTGGATCAGATCGGGCGCTGGATACTCTGTGATGCTGTAACCTCGGGAGGCTTGCTTATCTCGGTGGAAGCGGAGCAAGGTGAAGCCTTGCTTAAGGCATTGCTGGAAGCAGGAGTCGAGGCCTCAATCATCGGCGAGGTGACTGAAGATCATCCAGGCCGCATTGCAGTTATGTAACAACCTAGTTAGCAGAGGAGCCGAATGAAGGATGTTTACAGATATCACCATCGAGGAACTGACAGACAGAAGCAAGGAAAGACCGGTAGTGATCGATGTCCGGTCACCTTCCGAGTATGCGGAAGCAACAATTCCGGGGAGCCGGAATGTCCCTATATTTAATGATGAGGAGCGCGCCGAGATTGGCACGCTGTACAAGCAGGTCAGCGAGCAGGCGGCGCGAGATCGGGCGCTTGAGGTTGTGTCGGCCAAGCTCCCGGCCTTTATCCGGGAAATTGCCGGAATATCCGGTAAAAAGGTCGTGTTCTGCTGGCGTGGAGGCATGCGCAGCAGAACGACCGCTACCTTGCTGTCCCTGATGAATGTGCATGTATCCCGGCTGGAGGGCGGTTATCGGGCCTACCGGCAATGGGTTGTGCACATGCTTGAGAACATGACCTTTGATCCCCGGGCCGTCATGATCCATGGATTGACCGGCAGCGGGAAGACGGCCTTGCTGCACAGACTCAGGCAAACAGGCTATCCGGTTATTGATCTGGAAGGGATGGCCGGGCATCGAGGCTCAGTATTCGGCGAAATCGGAATGAGTCCCAGCAATCAGAAGACCTTTGATTCGCTATTGCTGGAGGATTTGCTGAGATTCCAGCAGTCCCCCTATGTGATTATGGAGGCGGAGAGCAAGCGGATCGGAAGGATCGTGGTTCCTGAGGTGCTCATGACGAAGAGGGACGAAGCCATTCATTTGCGAATCGAGCTGCCCTTAGAGGCGCGCGTGGAGACGATTCTTGAGGATTACCGGCCCTGGGAGCACCACGAAGCTTGCACAGCCGCATTTCGCAAAATTGCTTCCCGTATCCATCGTCCTATTGCTGAAGAGATTTCCGGGTCCCTCCTGGACGGCCAATATGACCGTGCTGTTGAACTGCTGCTGATTCATTATTACGACCCGAGGTATATTTTCACTGAAGAACAATATGCTTCCTCGGATATTCAACGGGTTCAGGCTGCTACGGTGGACGAGGCTGCATGTAAAGTAAAGGAACTGTTAAGTCACAAATTCGGAGGACAATATGCGGAATAATATACAAGTCCCCTTCGGATATGAACCGCCCGCAGAGCGGGAAAAAGGGACATTGTTGTTCTACGATTCATTTGAAGAGATCACGGAGGAGGAGCTGGATCAGGCATTGGCTCTGCTGGAGCGGCGCTCTTTCGCCCAGCTGGTCCTGTATCCCCTGCACGAAGAGACTGTGCGCAGAATGAGCCGCAAGCCGGTAACTCCGTACTACAAGCGGGAGGATGCTCTTCATGACTGGAGACGCAGCAGGGGCAGCAGCCAGGTTACCGTAGAGGGCTGGGATGGCAAAAGGAAGAAATACACACCGATGGATTCCGCCTTGCGATTCTTGGCCGAGAAATATCCTGCTCCTTATTTCTTATATCTCACCCCGGAGATGGCGAATGCCTTCGCCTCCTTCTCCTCCTTTGAGGAATGGATTACCCGGGTTCGTCTGATTTTGACGGAGGAGCCGGTCCAGCCTCATTCGAGGCTGACCCAATTCAGTCATCGCTGGGAAACCGCGGCGGCCGAAGGCAGCCGCTAGAGAGGAGGTTGATGAATCGATGAATCGAGCAAAGCGTCATTACTTCGCTTTATGGATTGTGATGCTGGCAGCATTTCTCGTGCTGTCGGGCTGCCGATCCGGGACAATCGCTCAACCGTCAGAGTCGGATCATAATACACCGAATCAGGTTGAGACCGGGCCGGATTCTGCGTTGCCGGATGAGCATGGAAAGCAGGAGGAGTCCGAGCCGCCGGCTGATCTCATTGCGAGCCAATTAGAGCAGCTAACAACGGCAGAGAAGATCGGCCAGCTCGTCCTCGTTGGAATGGATGGAACCAAGCCTGACAAGTATACCCGGCAATTGCTGGACGATTATCAGGTAGGCGGATTTATTTTTTACAAGGACAATATTTCCGATAGCGGCCAAGCGCTGAGCTTGTTCAATCAATTAAAAGAGGATAATGCCTCCAATCCGGTGCCGCTATTCTTAAGTGTGGATGAAGAGGGAGGCCGGGTATCCCGATTGCCAGGCGAATTCAGCAAGATGCCGACCGCAGCCAAAATAGGCGGGACCGGCGAGGGGGAGGCCGCAGCGGAGGCTTACCGGATCATCGGACAGGCCCTTTTCGGCTTCGGATTGAACCTGGATTTCGCTCCGGTGCTCGACGTTCATAGCAACCCGGATAATCCGGTCATTGGAGACCGAGCTTTTGGCACGACTCCTGAAGAGGTTAGTCTGATGGGATTAGCGGCGATGAAGGGCTTGTCGGATACCGGCGTCATTCCGGTTGTAAAGCACTTCCCTGGCCATGGCGATACCTCGGTCGATTCCCATCTGGGACTTCCAGTAGTCGAGCATGATCTCGACCGGCTGCGGGAATTCGAGTTGAAGCCATTCGCCGATGCGATAGAAGCCGGAGCAGACATGGTTATGATCGCCCATATTTTGCTGCCCAAATTGGACGCCGAGCATCCTGCCTCGTTCTCCCCTGCGGTCATTAATGACTTGTTACGGCAGGAAATGGGGTATGAAGGAGTCATTATTTCTGACGATATGACGATGGGGGCAATTACTGAAAATTACAAAATTGAACAAGCGGCGGTTGATTTCATTACGGCAGGCGGGAACATCGTGCTTGTCGGTCATAACTATGATCAGGAGATCGCAGTGATCGAGGCGCTAACCCTTGCTGTTGAGGAAGGAAAGATTAGCGGAGATATGCTCGATCAGCGGGTCTACCAGATCCTTAAGCTGAAGCAGAAGTATGCCCTGACCAACGCGCCTGCCGAAGGAGCGGATGCAAAGGCAATCAATGCGGAGATTAGCCGGTATGTGATGGAATATATTGGTACACTTTAAGATCAATATGACCGTCTTCATGTACCTGGACGCCTTCGTGCTCCAGGTACATTTTTTGCAAAAAGCGAGACTCATCATCTTGAAGCGCGATTTCTCCCCGGACATTGACGACTCTGTGCCAGGGAAGTCCGTGCTTTTCACTTGAGGAGTGCAGAATCCGGACGACCTGTCTCGCGGCTCTCGGGCTGCCTGCTTCGCGGGCAACTTGTCCATATGTCATCACCTTTCCGGGAGGAATGGAGTGAATGATAGAAATGACCATTGCGGTAAAGGGCTGCATGTGCGTGCTCCTTTCTGGAAAGTAATCTCGCCATAAAATTCATTAGTTCAACTTGTACAGAAAGGCGGAGGAATGATGAAATCTATTTTACACTCGGAGCGGCTGATTTTGAAGCGGCTGGATGAAATTGATGCGGAGCTGGTGCTTACCTATTTGCTGCGGAACAAGGAGTTCCTGCAGCCCTGGGAGCCTGAGCGATTTGACGAATTTTACAGGCTTGATACTCAGAAAAGGTTATTGGCCACAGAGGCTGAGCAGCACCGTTCCGGTGAGCTTCACAAGCTATGGATCTTTCGGAAGGAGCAGCCTGAAGTCGTCATCGGCTCGGTAACGCTCAGCAACATTGTGTATGGCGTGTTCCAGTCTTGCCACCTGGGGTATCGGCTGGATGCGGAGCAAGTCAACCGCGGATACATGACAGAAGCCGTTCGATCAATGATCGACTACGCCTTCAACGGGCTGGGCCTGCATCGAGTTGAGGCTAACATTATGCCAAGAAATGAGGCATCCCTGCAGGTGGTCCGGAAGCTGGGCTTCTACGAAGAAGGCAAGGCCATAAAGTATCTGAAAATCAACGGGATCTGGGAAGATCACCTTCACATGGTGATTCGAAATTCGGCGATGGAATAATACCCTCCGTTAGCTGCAGCGTAACCTATTCCGATCCTCATTCGTAAAATTAGCGGAAGCGGAAGGAGGACGACGATGGGCAAGCAATTGAAGCAACTGGGATATCCGGAGAAAATATATCTTTATATCGTAATATTTGTGGGGTCGTTAGTAGCCATGCTGTTCGTCACAGGCACGCAGCTGCCTGAAGGGGGAAGACCGCCCTACCTGTTCCTGGTTTGGAACACCTTTCTGGCATGGGTGCCGGCGGGACTCGCTCTGGTGTTGGACGGGATAAGCCTGCTCCGGACGAAGAGCTTGAGATGGATGCTCTATTTGATCGCCGGCGGACTGTGGCTCTTTTTTTATCCCAATGCGGCTTACTTGATTACCGATCTGTTGCATCCATTTGCGCGGTTAACTATTGAGGACAGCTACTTGTTTTGGCAGGATATGCTGTTTTGGAATCATTTATTTACCGTATTGCTGACGGCATTGTTAGGTCTTGTGCTCGGGGCAATCTCCCTTGCCTCTGTACATCGGCTGGTAGAGCGTGCACTTGGAAGAATTATCGGAATCATCTTTGCGGCGGCAGTTCTTCTGCTGAGCAGCTTTGGTGTGTATCTGGGCCGGTTTTTCCGGTTTAACAGCTGGGATGTGCTGCATCAGCCTGTCGGATTACTGAGACAAATCCTGTCCTATTTTACAAACATGGAACATGTGCTTCATGCATATGCGTATTGTAAGTGGATTTTCTTGATCACCGGCTTCGGATACATGGTATTCTGTCTGTTCGGAGCGATGAATCGCAGGATGACACAAGGAGGTGACTAGGTGATTGGATCATAAAGAAAGACTTCGGTTGCAGTTTCCTGTCTTGGAAAGTGAGCGCCTCAGATTGCGGAGATTGGAGCATAAGGATTCAGAAATATTATATGCTTGCATTATGGCCCCTCAGGTTCGAGTGTATACCGCTTTTAAGCCGCACACCCTGTTGTTTCCTGATCGGCTGATGCGTTATCTTATGGACAGCTACCGGCATTTGCGGGATGTGCATTTTGCGGTGGAATGGAAGGAGACAGGAGATTGCATCGGGCTATGCTCGCTCCAGCGCTGGGATCCCGGGAGCGGGAGCGCCAGACTGGGCTATTTGCTGGCCCCTGAGTGGTGGAATCGAGGAATTGCCACAGAGGCGGTAAAGCTGATTACCGGCTTCGGGTTTGAACAATTGGAGCTTCGGCAGATTGAAGCCTTTTGCGGAGAAGCGAATCTCGCTTCGCGCCGTGTCCTTGAAAAATGCGGATATTCAGAGCAAGGAAGTGTCGGTGCTGCATTTGTTACACAACTGAAATATACTTGTGACAGAACCCTAACAGTAAGGGGGTAAACTTAGTGCATGACCCCCTTTTGAATATATTTGTTATTTGGAATCCGGCGAGGAAACGTACGGGTTCCCTTTTTTTTGTCTTGATGAAAATCGGTAAGACTACAGAGGGACTGCTATACGAGTCTTATTCTTGTAGTAGACCCATTCGTTATATCCGATTTCCTTCAGTTTCCGGGCAACCTCGTCCCATTCATCCGCAACACGGCTAGGGATATGAGCGTCGGAGCCGAAGGTAATATCTACGCCGAAGTAACGGGCGCGCTCCAGAATGGCATCGGACGGATACCAGCCTCCGGAGAGCTTCGTCTTTCCCGACGTATTTACTTCGATAGCCACCCGAGCCCCGGCAATGATCCGCAGCGTCTCATCGACGGCCTCTGTGGCAGGAATATCCGAGAAGGCTGGATAATTTCCCTTCATCGCGTCTATATGCCCAAGAATTTGAAACAGCCCGCTGCGGGCGGAGTCCTGTATTAATGCGTAATAGGCGGTCTTGTCCGCAATTCGTCTCTGCTCGTCCAGTCCCTTCCAGCGCCGTTTGTTGAAGATGCTTACCTCATTTACACTATGTACGGAGCCGATAATGTAATCGAAGGGATATTGAGACAGCACCTTCCTGTATTGCTCGATATGATCTGGAAAATAGTCGGACTCAATGCCGAGCAGCACGTCGATACGGCCGGCGTACTCCTGTTTTAACTGCAGGACCTCATCGACATAGCCGGCAAAATCACGCTGGGCCATGGCGATATGCGGGAATGGATGCTCCTCGTCATGCCCGAAGTAAGGCGTATGATCGCTAATGCCGATGACAGACAAGCCGGCTGCAATTCCGGCTTCGATATAGTCGCGGATGGTTCCGTCGGCATGACCGCAGCGAAAATGATGAGTATGAAGATCAAATTTCATATGGATGCTCCTTTCCGGGTTATTTTTCGATAGATTGAGGAATTTATTCTGAGCTGATAAAACTTGTTTCAGGCATCCCCTTTAGATCGCCTAGAAATTGCTGCATTGCAGAATTGATGTATCTGCTGGACTTATAGATCACGCCCACGGGATGGGTGACTTCCAGTTCCGGGATCGGTACAACGACAAGGGAGCCTTGCTTGAGCTCGCGGAGAATGGATTGTCTGGAGATGATCGCGGCCCCAAGGTTGATTTCCACCATTCGCTTTACTTCCTCGCTGCTGGGCAGCTCCATGACAATATGCGGTTCGATATCATGGGATTTGAACAAATCGTCGGCGAATCTTCGGCCTACCGTATCCGGGGACAGCATAATGAGCGGAACGTCGCGCAGCATATCCATACGGGGGATTTTCTCACTGGCGAGCGGGTGATGCGGAGATACCGCCAACCCGAAGGTATCATAGTACAGCACAGATGAATGCACCTGGGGATTGTTCTCGATCAGGTAACCGATCCCGATATCGACCAAACCTTGCTCGACACTTTGATAAATGAGGGAAGAGGGCATGGACTGAATGGTGGTCTTGATCAGCGGGAATTGATCCTGGAAATAGGACAAGATCCGCGGCAGGATCTGGATGGCGATAGAGGTTGTCGTCCCCAGCACAATATGTCCTTGCGGTGTGTGCTCAAGATCGGTGAGCTTTTGCTTGAGTTCTTCCACCACGTCCAGAATTTGCTCTGCCTTATCCAAGAATACTTGTCCTCTGTCTGTAAGGGCTACAGGCTGGTTTCGGTCGACGAGGACAACTCCGAATTCATCCTCCAGGCTTTTGATCTGGGCAGATACTGCAGGCTGTGTCAAATTCAGCAGTTCGCCCGCCTTGCGGAAGCTCTTAGTCTTGGAAATGGTGATCAGTGTCTCCAATTGACTGATATTCATGGCGATCCCCCTCTCTGATTCATTTGATATCTAATAATTATAGAAGATTTTTCTGGGCTAAATCAATGACACGTATTTGACAAGAGGAGTTAGAGGGATTGCGAAAATTTTCTCTAATATTACAGATTTCGATTTTTAATGACTTATAGATGGGAATAAAGTATAATATCAACATAAAAAAGCAGGACTTTTGTAGCGGTATTTTAGTAAGATAACTACTTCATATGTGAAAAGGGGCGTAATAGTGAAAGCAGAAGTGATCAATCCTTTTCTGGAATCTGCGCGTTCGGTCATAGAACAGGTGGTACAAGTCTCTCCTTCAACCGGCAATCCGGGTCTAAAGGATGTCGCTTTAATTCAGGATCATATCTGGATTCAAATCGGTATGACCGGGTATTTCAGCGGAATGGTCGTGTTTGGTCTGGAGGAGACAGTTGCTTTAAGACTTGTCTCGGCGATGATGGGCGGTTTTGTTATCACGGAAATGGATGAGATGGGCCAAAGTGCTATTTCTGAGCTGGGCAATATGATTAGCGGAAATGCAAGCATGATTCTGGCCAATCAAGGTTACAGCGTTGATATTACCCCTCCGCAAGTGATTAAGTCTAGCGTAGGCGGTAGTGAGCAGGCGCCGCGCAAGGCCTTGTGCATTCCACTCGTCATGGATGGAATCGGGGAGTTGGACATTCAGGTGATGGTTTCTTAAGGGAAATGAGTTGAACCGGAGGAATACGGATGCAGCTTAACGATAAAGTGATTGTCATTACCGGAGCCTCAAGTGGAATTGGGGCTCTTGCTGCGCAGATGCTGTCCCGGGAAGGAGCTACGGTTGTACTTGCCGCTAGGTCGGCCGATAAGCTCCAAGCCGTTGGCAGAGGCATGATGGGGCCTTATCATGTGGTCGAGATGGACGTGGCAAGCGATGCATCGGTAGCCGCAGGCTTTGCTGAGATTTACAAGCGGTACGGCAGGGTGGATGTGCTTGTGAACAATGCGGGCTATGGAAAATTCACAGCCCTGGACGAGACGCCGTTGCAGGACTATTCCGAAATGATGAATGTGAACTACATGGGGATCGTTCGCTGTACAAAGGAAGTCCTTCCGGCGATGAAAGCGGCAGGAAGAGGAAGGATCGTCAATGTTGCTTCGATTGCGGGAAAGATCGGCACAGCGAAGTCCACGGCTTATACAGCTACCAAGCATGCCGTTATTGGCTTCAGCAGCGCATTGAGACAAGAACTGTCGGGCAGCGGGATTACGGTATCGACGATCAATCCCGGGCCGATCGATACGCCATTTTTCCAGATCGCTGATCCGGACGGTCATTATGTAAACAATGTAAAGTGGTTTATGATGAAGCCCGAACGGGTGGCCGGCGCGGTCGTGAAGGCGGTCCGGACAGGCAAGACGGAGATGAATCTTCCCTGGGTAGCAGGGGCGGGCGCAAAGCTTTATCAGCTATTTCCCGCTGCGGTAGGCCGCATAACGTCCGGAATGCTGAATAAAAAATAATCGTTATAACCTGCTTGCTGTGCCGTGATAAATGAATAGCAAAGACGCCAAAAGGCCGCATAAACACATTATGTTTATATGCGGTCTTGTTGAAGTTGAGTAGCTGCACAATGATGCGATGCGGGCATATTAGCGGGAAATGTGTATTAGTGGCAAAATCTGCAATAGCAGGAAGACAGTTAAACATCGGAGGGTGAGTTGGAGGGGCAACGTGTGAAGGGTTACTACGATCGCTGTTGTTTGCGGATTTCTTGGACTAAGTTCTAGCAAAGGGGAAATCCGCTCACAAAGGCGACTGCTTCGAGCATATGCCTCCCGAAGTAGCTTTCTTACAGAAAGCTTTTACTACAGTACACTTCACACTTATGCCCTAACTACTTCGCCTTTGCAGTTTAACTGCAATGCAGTTTGCACATAGCTATCCTAAGCTGCATAGCAATAACTTCACTGCTATTAACTTACCTCCCTGCGGCATGCAAGCAGGAGACTATGCATAGCCTTGGGCTAAGCGCGAATGGCTGCTTGCGCGATAGCTTATGCACGACGTCAATGACCTGCCGCGCCTAAAGTTGCACCTCCGCCTCACGATGCTCCGGTCTTGCACCGAAGCTTTGCATGTCCTACCAATACGGAAGTTTTTCTCCGAAATTAACTTGCCCCATCGGAATTCCACGCTTGCTCTGAAATTTACTGGCCCTATTTGATCAACTTCTTGACGCCACCTGATCAGCCTCATCTGGTCGCTCTCCAGTGAAATTTCTTACCTTAAATTCTTCATTTGACGCTCGAACCCACTTTTAGTGAAAAAAATTACCTTAGATCGCCAGTATCTAGTTAAACCCACGGTATAGCCAACTTTAAGCGAAAGAATTTCACTATATCCGTATTTCCACCATCTCATCTAAATTTAGAGTAACTTTTTTCACTACATGCGTGTGACCAGTATTTGCATGGGGCCGATCAATCATCGTCATGCTGTGGAGCACCGTGCGTTGGGAGTTTCGCGCAGTGTGAGATCTGCATGATGCTGATGCAAGGTGTGCGTATACGTACTTCGTCGGCATTTTGCAGAATCTGCTGGGGATAGTCCCTGTGTGGGTAGTTGTCCATGCATCTACCCCGCTGAAGGTGCAATGATGCGCAGTAGCACGTTACATGAATACCTGAGCGCCTCTGCCGGCCCCATCATAACAGACCTAATATGACAATGGCGTGTCATACTACTGGAGGATGATTTTGATACTTTTCGGCAATCCGTCTTGCACGGTCAGCGACCTCCCGGCGAAGATGATCAGGCTCGATGACCTCAACAGCACTTCCGAAGGACAGAATATGGCTAATTACCCAATCGTCATAAGGGTAAGTGGCCGTTGCGGTAATGGACCCGTCCTCATGGGCTTCAATACCGCTGTCGTCGTACATGTCGTATACTCGAAAGGCGATTTCCGGTGCAAATCTGAGCTTGAGGGTAACGGTATGCTCGGGATTCAGCCGGTCCACGTCAAATCCGAGATTGTCCGGCAGGTTTCGGTCAAAGCTTATGTCGCACATCTTCAGATTTCGGATGCGGGAAATTTTGTAGATGCGGTAATCCTGCTTTTGTCTGCAGAAGGCTTGCAAGTACCAGGAATGCCCCTTGAATACCACTCTCAGCGGCTCCACCTGCCTGTGCGTCCGCTGCCCGTAGGAGTTGAGATAATCAAATTCCAAGATTTGCCGCGATATTACGGCTTGTTTGATGCGAGCAAACTTTTCCTTCTCCGAAGCGGGGCTTCCCCAATTGGAAAAGTCAATTTCAATCCAATCGGTTCGGCTCTTTTTGAAGAGCAATTGAAGCCTTGTGAGCGTATCGGCTGTGTCGATCGTATTCACTGCGGCCATGCTTTTAAGCCCAAATAGAATCTGGTTCTGCTCTTCCTCGGAGATCAAGGTTTTATTCAGAACGAAATGTTCGAGAATAGAAATGCCGCCGCCTTTGCCCCTTGAAGTATAAATAGGAATACCGGCTGTAGTGAGTGCCTCTATATCGCGGAGGATTGTTCGCGTAGACACCTCAAAATGCTCCGCCAGTTCTTTTGCGGTGGTGCTCTTTTTATCCAGGAGGAGATATACGATTTCAAAGAGTCTGGCAATTTGCATGGGAACCTGAACCCCTTCGTATAAGGATCAATTTGTACTTAAGTGTACCACAGTAACATGACAAGCATATGTCATATTTGGATCAAGACAGCGTTGTATTTGGTCAAGCCTGCATTTTCGCATATAATGGAAATAATGAACCTTGTAAAGGATGAAATCACTTTGAAAAGTATGACTTTTACGGGCCTTGGCGTGTCTGAGGCTCTTGCGGCAAAGCTTGCCGATTATGGAATTCTGGAGCCGACTGCCGTTCAGGCAGAGTGTATTCCGGCTGCGCTGGAGGGCAAGGATATCCTGGCCGAATCGCAGACAGGTACAGGGAAGACGCTGGCTTATTTGCTTCCGCTGCTGCAAAGAATCGAGCCCGAGGATAAGACGCTGCAGGCGCTGGTGCTTGCTCCAACGCAGGAGCTGGCCATGCAGATCGTTCGGGAAGCGGAAAAATACGGAGAATCACTAGGAATATCCGCGCAGGCACTGATCGGCGGGGCCGCCATCAAGCGGCAGCTAGAGAGGCTCCGTCTGCATCCGCAGCTCGTTGTCGGCACACCGGGCCGGATTCGGGAAGTGCTGGCACTGCGTAAGCTGAAGCTGCACACGGTACGGACGGTGGTTGTAGACGAGGTGGATCAAATGTTCCAGCTTGGCGGCACCGCCGATTTGGAGCAAATTTTGCGTGGAACTCTGCGAGACCGCCAGTTGATGTTCTTGTCAGCGACATTAAATCCGGAGATTCGCGCACTCGCTGCGCGTGAGATGAAGGATCCGCAGTGGGTGGGAATTACGCCGGAGCAGCGCACCTCGCAATCGCTGGAGCATGTCTTTTTCGAATGCGAGCAGCGCGACAAGATGGATAATCTGCGGCGGATATTGCGCCATTATAATCCTGCAAGATCTATTGTATTTATTAATAATACGCAGGATATCGCCGAGGTGGAGGGCAAGCTGAATTTCCTGGGCTTCCGTGCAGGGGCTTTATATGGAGATGCTGACAAATCCGTTCGCAGCCATACCTTGCGCAAATTTAGAGAAGGCAAAATCCAGGTGCTGGTTGCCACGGACATTGCCGCCCGCGGGTTGGATATTGAAGAGCTGTCATTGGTTGTTAATCTGGATCCTCCGATCGATTCGGAGCACTATGTGCACCGTGCTGGCCGGACAGGACGGATGGGGCGCCACGGTCTTGCGGTATCCATCATTAACCCGAAGGAACGCTTTATTATTCGGAAATTTGCCCGGGAGCTGAGCATTGAGATATCCGAGCAACGCCTTTTTGGCGGAAGGGTCATCGAAGCGGGTGTGGAGACGGAAAGAGCTGGGTCAACTGGTCATCGCAAGACTTCAGCAGGTTCAATTTTGCAGGCTGAGCAGCGAAAGTCTTCAAGTGAACTGAAGCAACATCCGCCTGCCAAGGCTAAGGCACGACAGGATCAGGCTAAGGAGATCAAACCGGCTCCGAATGTGCGTAAACCATCCTCGAAGGAGGATCGCAAGAATAAAGGGGCGCCGAAGTGGTTGAAGGAAAAACAGTCCGAGACCCGAAAGTAAGGGGGAAATGAAATGAATGACACGCCTGTCCTGCAAATTGAGCGGTTAACCGGAGGCTACAGTCTGGGCCGGCCGGTCCTGCACAACATCGAGTTTCAGGTCAGCCCGGGCGAAATGGTCGGTCTGATTGGATTGAACGGAGCGGGAAAAAGCACGACAATGAAGCATATTCTTGGTCTCATGACCCCGCATCAAGGAGGGGTTAGCCTGCTCGGTCATACCCGGGACGAGGACCCCGAAGCATATCAGGCTGCTTTGGCGTTTGTACCGGAATCACCGCTTCTTTACGATGAACTGACCGTTCGGGAGCATATGGAATTTGCGGCACGAGCGTATAATGTTGCATCAGAGGTATATGAAGAGCGTGCGGCAGCCTTGCTGAAGCTCTTTCGCATGGAGGAGAAGGCGGACAGCTTGTCTCTTCACCTATCGAAGGGCATGAAGCAGAAGGTCATGATTATGTGTGCATTTATCGCCAGACCTTCCCTGTATGTCATCGATGAACCGTTTCTTGGTCTGGATCCGCTAGGCATTCGTTCCTTGCTGGATTTCATGATGGATCTGAAGCGGAGCGGAGCTTCTATCCTGCTAAGTTCCCATATTTTGTCCACCATTGAGAACTACTGTGACCGGTTTGTGGTTCTGCACCAAGGAAGCGTCATCGCCCAGGGCATGCTGGAGGAGATTGCTCAGGCCGCGGGGATGCCGGGAGCAACGCTGGAGGACATCTTCTATAATCTGGTCAAAGGCGGAGATTAAGACATGGATCTTGTGGAACTGCGCAAACGGCGCAAAGCGCTGCATTGGAGCAAGATTCTTCCTTACTTGCCTTATGTGTTTCAGAGTGGAGTAGCGGTCTTGCTGCTGATTTTGATGATCGCATTTTCGGCCTGGTATACCCGTTTTCTTCAGCATATTCCGGAAGGCTTGCCTATCGGCTGGATTATACTTCTATTGCTGGGACCTGCGGTGATTTACTCGGGATTCCGGACTTACATTCATCCGGCGGATTCCGTCTTTTTATTGCCTCAGGAAGCTTCGATGTCCAAGTTTTTCAGGCCGGCCTTTTGGAACGGGATCCTGTATAAGCTGCTAGGCACTTATTTTATTCTTCTAGTGCTATGGCCTCTGTATCAACGAAGCGACGGTATCCGGCATCCGTTCTGGTTCTGGCTAATCGTACTTCTTTTACTTAAGCTGGCGGGAGCCTATGGTGCCTGGCAGGAGTTGAAAATTGCATCCCATCGCGCAAGGACAGGCTTCCGCCTGCTGCGGTGGTCCGTGCTCCTGTTGCTGCTGGCAGCCTGGATCTGGCAGCCTGCCTGGAAAAGTCTGTTATTTCTGATTTTGGTTATGGTGAATTATGTGCTGGCTTTGCGATTCCCCATGAAGCATCGGGTTCCTTGGGAGAATCTGATTGCTGCGGAGAAGGCGAGTGCGGCTAAAAATATGCTGGTGCTGGGATGGTTTGTAGACGTCCCTGCCGAAGGACAAGGGGTATCGCCGCGGCGCTGGCTGGACTGGATCGGCAAGCGGATTTCCTGGTCCAGAGAAGGGGCATACCGCTACCTGCTGACGAAAACATTAGTTCGCGGCGAGCTGCTGGGAATCGGAGCGAGACTTACGATTCTCGGTGCCATCCTGGTCGGCTGGTGCGGCAGAACATGGTTGGGGCTGGGGCTCTATCTGTTCTTTGTCTTCCTGATCGGAGCCCAACTGAGTGTGCTCCGCCATGCTCACAGGGACTCCTCGGCAGCACTGTATTACCCGCTTCCGTCCGGAGCGAGAAAAAGGGAGGCTGTTAGCCTGGGAAGCCGGACCCTGGCAGGAGCTGCTGTGATGATGTGGCTCCCGCTATTGCCGCAGGGAGACGGTCCGTTGATATATCTCGGAGGATCGTTGGCGGCCGGTCTTATCCTGGTATACGCTATGAGAAGCAACTGGAATCGCAAATGGCGCGAGGAAGAAGAGGATTGAACAGCAAAAAAACCGCCGGAGCAATAACCACTCCGGCGGTTTTTTCATGGTGCGCCCGGCATGGGCGATAACTAGGCGGTGCAAGTCCGCTACAGGCTTGTTTGTAGCAGTTCGTACGAATCCCGGGTTAGGGTCGTAATAACTGTAGTTTTCAATCGTTATTTCCAAGGCGTTCCATGCGGTGGATCACTTCGACTTCACGAAGACCCGTACATTTCGCTGATTTGACGCGTATGGCCCTGGTGCTGACTGCGGATGGCACGAACCCGATCACAGGCAAGGAGTTGATCCCACGGCCTTACGTACAAATCGCCAAAACGTTCATGGTTACGTGCGGAATGTACAACGGGGCGGGCGAGTTCGCCATCGGAGTGGCAGGGGTTGATTTGATCGAGCGTTTGTCGCGGGAATTTGACTGGAGCCTTTTCAGAGAGTGAGTTTAGTCATAAGCATTTTGATCATTTTTCGAGGAATTTTATAACAAATCGTGCATTGCTCTTATATAAACCTCCTCTTCGAATCGGTACTATAGGAGATGAAAACAGATTTTTGCTATTCAAAAGGAGGTTTCACAATGTTTGGTTGGAAGCGTTTACTTAAAGTGGCGGTAACAGCTTCACTGGTAGGTTCGTTGGCCGCCTGCGGCGGCGGGGGAGGAAATTCTGCCGATAATTCACAAGCGGGAAATTCCGGAAACGCGGCGGCGAACACGAGCAACAAGCAAGTTAAGCTTCGGATTATGTGGTGGGGATCACAGGATCGGCATCAGGCTACATTAGCCGCACTTGATTTGTACACGAAAAATCATCCTAACATCACTTTTGAACCGGAGTATTCCGGTATGGACGGTTATCTGGATAAGCTCTCCACGCAAGCGGCGGCTAAAAATGCTCCGGATATCGTTCAATTGGATCCGGGCTGGATGCCGGACTGGATGAGCCGGAATCAATTGGCTCCATTGACCGATGTGGATGTATCCAAATTCGATCCGAAGCTGCTCGCGGGCGGCTCGCTTGACGGCCAACAATACGCTGTACCGCTTGGATCGGTTGCGTTCGGCATGATTTACGATAAAGCCGCCCTCGACAAACTGGGCATTCAAACTCCGGCCAACGGCTGGACATGGGACGATTTCTTTGCGTTAGCCGAATCGTCCAAATCCAAACTGCCGGAAGGGCAGTACTTCGTTAAAGATTATGCCGCCAACTACTTCGTGTATTCTGCCTATCAATATGCTAAAGGCAAGGGCCCGGTCACTACGGACGATGGCCATTTCAACATCGACCGTGATACCTTCATCGACTGGGCGAATCACTTTGACAAGCTCCGGAAGGAAGGACTGGTACCTCCGGCAGACGTAAACACGGCGGACAAGGAGCTTGATCCGCAAATGGATCTGATGGTATCGGGCAAAATTTTATTCCGTTACAGCTTCTCCAATGGGCTCACTTCTTGGGATAGCTTGAAAAAAGGCGCCTACTCCCTTGTGACGATGCCTCGTGCGGAGCAAGCGGGAGGATGGGTGAAGCCCTCCATGTATTTGGCGGTTACCAATGACTCCAAAAATCAAAAAGAAGCAATCGAATTTGTGAACTGGTTCGTTAATGATCCGGAAGCAGCTAAGACTCTGGGCACTCTGCGCGGTATCCCGGCAAATAGCGACAGCGCGAAAACTCTGGAATCCAGCATGAGCGAAACGGATAAAGGCGGTCTGGACATGTATAACGCTTCCGCACCTGACGCGCAAATCTGGACGGCAGGCGCTGGCGGTTGGACGAACTTTATCGATAAAGACTTCCCTTATGTCCATGACCAACTCAGTTTCGGCAAAATTACTCCGGAACAAGCTTTTGATCAATTGAAGGAAGCTTCAGCATCTTACGAAAACTAAATCAAGGGGTCGTGAGAAAAAGCCCGGAACAATGTTCCGGGTATTCTACTATTCATTAAAGAGGGAGAGGGGGGAGAAACCATGCTGCTTCGAATCGAGGATGTTATTCAAGAACTCATCAGGCCCGTGGGGCAGCTCGAAACAACGGTGGATGTGCTTGAATTCGGAGACCCGTCGGCGGAAGTCAAGGGGATCGCCACGGCGTTTGTGGCCTCATCTGACGTTATTCGTCAGGCTGCAAAGGCAGGGGCAAATCTGCTAATCAGCCACGAGGGAATATTTTTCAGCCATCATAATAATAGAGAAGCCATTAGAAATGATCCTGTAGCCGTGGAGAAACGAAAGCTGATCGAGGAAACCGGAATGGCGATTTTCAGGTTCCATGATTATTGGCATCGTTATCAGCCCGACGGTATCATGGCCGGTCTTATCGAGCAGTTGGACTGGCAGAAGCACCTTGCGGAATATCATCCGGCATCGGCCATCATCCAAATTCCGGAGGCGAGCGTCCGTGAAATTGCCGGCCACCTCAAGAGCAAGCTTGGCGTTCCGTATGTACGCGTCGTTGGCGACCTGTCCATGATATGTTCGCGAATTGGCCTGCTCGCGGGATACAGGGGCGGCGGCCTTATGGCGATTCCGCTTTTTGAGCAGGAAAACTTGGATTTGATGATATTGGGCGAAGGACCGGAGTGGGAAACGCCCGAATATGTAAGAGATGCCGTGCAGCAAGGAAAACGCAAGGCCATCATCGTCTTGGGCCACGCGCAAAGCGAGGAGCCCGGCATGAATTATTTGGCGGGTGTGCTCAGGACGCGATACCCCGGTCTTCCCGTTTATTTTGTTGCTGAAAACCCGCTTTTCCAAATTATTTGACAGGAGCGTAGTGGACGCATGAGCCATACATTTTTCGCAAAAAACACGGGCTATCAGGCCTGGCTTGGGTATAACCGGTTAGCAGGCAAAAGACTTGAACAGTATGCTGATTATCGCCGCATTGTCGTTGCGGAGCAGGATGAAATCATCGCTTCCGCCGTGGCCGAACTCATCCGCGGACTGGAAGGGATGTTCGGGCAAACGCCCGAAATTTCACATATCTGGGATGGCGGTTCAGGCATTGTGATTGGAACCATCGGCGGCAACACGCTGCTTCAGGAATTCATTGACGAAGAAACGCGCGCAGGCATCGGGGCGGAAGGCTTCGCGATCCAAAGCGATCCGTCCGCCGGACGTATCGCCATTGGCGCGGTTTCTTCCGCAGGCGTGCTGTACGGCGTTTTCCATCTGCTGAGACTGATTGGTATTGGCAGCCCCATCGACGCTATTCATATCGTGGAAAATCCGGTCAACCAACTCCGGATGATCAACCAATGGGACAATATCGACGGGTCGATCGAACGCGGTTATGCCGGGAACTCGATTTTTTACGCGGACGGCAAAATCACCTCCGATTTGCAGCGAATTCACGATTATGCCAGGCTTCTGGCATCTACCGGGATGAATGCCCTATCGATCAACAATGTAAATGTGCATCGCCTGGAAACAATGCTGATCACGGAGGCGTATTTGCCGGAGGTGGCCGGGCTTGCCGGGATTTTCCGCAATTACGGGATCAAGTTGTTCCTCAGTATCAATTACGCGGCGCCGCTGGAGATCGGCGGTTTGCTTACGGCCGACCCGCTGGACCCGGAGGTTCGACGGTGGTGGCGTGAGCGGGCAGCGGACATATACCGATATATCCCCGATTTCGGCGGTTTTCTCGTCAAGGCCGATTCGGAGAACCGGCCTGGGCCGTTCACCTACGGCCGCGACCACGCGGACGGCGCCAATATGCTGGCCGAAGCGCTCGACCCGCACGGCGGCGTCGTGATCTGGCGCTGCTTCGTATACAACTGCAAGCAGGATTGGCGCGACCGGAAGACGGACCGGGCCAGAGCGGCATACGATCACTTTGTCCCGCTGGACGGCCGCTTCCATGATAACGTCATCCTGCAGGTGAAAAACGGGCCGATCGATTTTCAGGTGCGGGAGCCTGTGTCGCCGCTTCTCGGCGCAATGCCTGCCACGAACCAGATGATCGAGTTTCAGATTACCCAGGAGTATACCGGACAGCAGCGGCATGTGTGTTATCTGGTGCCGCAATGGAAGGAAGTGCTGGAATTCGATACGTATTTGCAGGGGGAGGGCACTCTAATCAAACGCATCGTCGACGGTTCGGTGCATAGGAGCCGGTACAGTGGCTTCGCTGCCGTTTCCAACATCGGGAACGATGCTAACTGGACCGGGCATTTGCTGGCTCAGGCCAATCTGTACGGGTACGGCCGGCTCGCCTGGAATCCGGAACTGACCGCGGAGGAAATCGCGGAGGAGTGGATTCGCCTGACGTTCGGGGACGACGAGCGGGTGGTCCGGACGATCCGCGGCATTTTGCTCGATTCTCTAAGTATTTACGAATCCTATACGGCACCGCTTGGCATCGGGTTTATGGTCAATCCCAATCATCATTACGGGCCTAACGTCGACGGTTATGAGTATTCGATGTGGGGGACGTACCATTTTGCCGATTGCCGCGGGATCGGTGTGGACCGGACCAAAGCGACGGGAACGGGATACACGGCCCAATACGCCGAGCCCAATTTCAGGCTGTATGAATCTTTGGATAGCTGCCCGGATGAACTGTTGCTGTTTTTCCATCATGTCCCGTACACCCATGTCCTTCATTCCGGGATAACGGTCATCCAGCACATCTACGACACGCATTTCGAAGGCGCGGAGCGCGCCGCCCGGTTGGTAGAATCCTGGGGCAGCCTGGCCGGCCTGATCCCCGAATCGCTGCACAAGCAGGTCGCGGTCCGGCTGGCGGAGCAAGCGGAACACGCCAAAGAATGGCGGGACCAGATCAACACGTATTTCTTCCGCAAAAGCGGCATCCCCGACGAACGGGGCAGACGGATTTATTAATCGGGATGACGGATTGCCGCCGGCGGTCTCATGAATTTCATTTGCGGACTTATTTCAGAGGAATGGGTAACCATTCCTCTTTTTGCGTTGGAATTATCCAATAGAATTTCAGAATGGTGACGTCCGCTGTTGGTTAGATTGGATTTTTCCAACGTGGGGAACACGGGTTCAGCCGCCGAAGGAGCAAGCAGATAAAATAAAAATTGAAAACAAAACCGTCCAGACGGTATACTAAACTCGGAGGTGATTTCATGGAAGGTTCCAAAAAAGCGTCCAAGCGAAACATGATTTTACAGGCTGCCGCAAAAGTGGCGAGAGTAAGCGGCGTTGAGCGTCTAACCCTGGATGCCGTTGCTCAAGAGGCCGGGGTCAGCAAAGGCGGCCTGCTTTATCATTTTCCGAACAAGGAAGAATTGATTTCGGGCATGGTAAAGCAATATTCCGATGACTTCGTCGGTAGCCTCAGGACCAGAGCGGACAAGGACCCGAGCGAAAAAGGAACGTGGATTAAAGCTTACATAGAGACCACTTATGATTCGGTGCAAAACGAAAACGACATGACGATCGCGCTTTCCACCGCGCTTTTCACCAATCCGCATCTGTTACGGGAAATGCAGGACGAATACCGTGATCTTCAAAAAAACATCGAAAATGACGGATTGGATCCCGTGGTTTCGTCGTTGTTCAGGCTGGCCGCCGACGGTCTATGGTTTGCCGAAATGTTCGGTTTTGCCCCGCCGGATCAAGCGTTAAAACAAAAGGTAATCCGCTACATTTTAAATGAGATTGAGGAGAGAAAATAATGGCTTATTTGTTACTGTTGATATCTATTGCCAGCGAGCTGATCGGGACTTCGATGCTGAAAGCTTCCCAAGGATTTACCAAGTTAACGCCTTCTTTAATTAGTATCGCCGCCTTCGTATGCTCCTTTTATTTTTTGTCATTGTCGCTTAAAACGATTCCCCTGAACGCCGCGTACGCCATTTGGTCCGGACTCGGTTCCGTATTGACGGTCATCATCTCCGTGCTCATCTGGAAAGAAAAGATCAATGCCGGCAGCATCATCGGAATCGGCTTGATTATCATCGGCGTGGTGATCCTGAATTTGCTCGGCCCCGGACACGGTTCGTCAAGCGAGGAAACAAAACAGGAAGCGGCTATTGTCCGAAAAGTATAAACGAAAAGGTGGCGCCGAGTCCGTTAGGATTTTTCGTGATATTTTAAAAGAAATCGAGGATTACCCTCATTTAACCGCCTAGGAGACCCGTCTATACTTAAGCTATCAGACAAACAACAGAGGTGATCGCATATGGGTCGTTCCGCACCCGTATCCGCAAATCAGGAGAGGATCGTGAAGAAAAGACGACGTTCTTCTTTGAAAAGATGGGATGCTCCCATTGCCGGCTATTTATTTATTTCGCCTTGGCTGATCGGCTTTATCGGGCTCACGGCGTATCCGCTTTTATTATCGCTGTATTATTCGTTTACGAACTACACCCTGCTCAGACCGATCGAACGGGTAGGAACCAAAAACTATGTCAACATCTTTACCTCGGATCCTAAATTTGAAGAATCTCTGCGCGCTACGTTCCAATACGTGATCGCCTCCGTCCCTTTAAAGCTGATCGCGGCTTTGTTGATCGCCATGCTGCTGAACAAAGCCGTTCGTGGAATCGGCATATACCGAACAGCGATCTATTTTCCATCGCTGATCGGCGGAAGTATCGCCGTATCCATGCTGTGGCGGAACATCTTTGGCGTAGAGGGAATTTTCAACAAAATCATCGCCACCTTTGGGTTCGAAGGCAAGGGGTGGATCACCAGCCCGGATACCGCGATGAGTACGCTCGTTCTGCTTGCGGTTTGGCAGTTTGGTTCCGCGATGGTGATCTTCTTGGCGGGGCTAAAGCAAATTCCGAGCGACTTGTACGAGGCTTCCTCCGTAGACGGTGCGAACCAATTTGTTCAGTTTTTCCGCATTACGCTTCCGATGCTGTCGCCGATTATTTACTTCAATCTGATCATGGGCGTGATCAACGCGTTCCAAATGTTCACCTCCGCGTTTGTCATCACCAACGGAGGCCCGATGAACTCGACCTACGTATACGCCCTCTATCTTTACGAACGTGCGTTTAGCCGTTATCAGCTCGGATACTCCTCGGCGCTCGCCTGGATCATGCTGGTCATCATTGTGATCGCATCGCTGATCATCGCCGGAACATCAAGATACTGGGTGTTCTATGAAACGGAGACGGAAGGGAGAAAGAGACGCAGATGATGATCAAAATGAAACCGTTCATCCGGCATATTTTCATGATTCTGTTTAGCTTTGTGATGGTCTACCCGGTGCTTTGGTGGATCGGCGCATCGCTTAAAAGCAATACCGAGCTGGGTTCACCGAATATTTTCCCTAAGGTTCCGCAATGGAGCAACTTCGTGAAAGGCTGGAATTCCGTTCCCGGACACACGTTTACGGATTTTTATCTTAATACCTTCGGCCTGGAGATCGCCGTGTTGGCTGCCACCTTGATCTCCAGCTCGCTGGTAGCCTTCGGGTTTGGCAGACTGAACTTTCCGCTGAAGAACTTTTGGTTCTCCATTTTCATGTTAACCTTGATGATGCCGGGACAAGTGTTGATCATTCCGCAATACTCTTTGTTCCACCAGTTGGGTTGGGTCAATACGTATTTGCCGTTTATTGTTCCCCACTTGGTAGCGGCAGGCGCCGGCGGTACGTTTTTCGTCTTCCTGCTTATTCAGTTCATCCGGGGGATTCCGAAGGAGCTGGACGAATCGGCCAAAATCGACGGTTGTTCCTGGTTCGGCATTTTCTGGCGGATCATGCTGCCGTTGACCAAACCGGCTATCGTCACCGTCATGATCTTCTGCTTCCTTTGGAACTGGGATGATTTCCTCGGCCACTTGCTGTATATCAACTCGGTTGACAAATATACGGTCAGCCTGGCGCTGCGGATGATCAACGATTCCCAGTCCGCTCAGGAATGGGGCCAGCTTCTGGCGATGTCGCTCGTATCCATTTTGCCGGCCACTTTCGTATTCATGTTTCTGCAAAAGTATTTTGTTGAAGGCATTGCCACAACCGGAATAAAGGGATAAGGCTGGTGGGGCGCCAATAATATAACGGTAGAGCTTTGGCGAAACGATTCGTTTCGCGGCTTTGCCGTTTTTTCTCCTTATGTCCCGGAAAGGAGCACCCGAGAGATGATCAGCCCATTTAAAAAATTCCGCGTCGACACCCTTTTTTTTCGCAGCTTTGCCGTAGTCATCGTGATCGTGGTCGCATGCATCGCGTGGGCCAGCTACATTATTTCCTCCAACGAGCTAGTTAAAACCAGCTCGCTGTATCAGCAGCGGCTGCTAGATGAGTTAAACAACGAGATTGCGACGCGTCTTACGATGATCGAACAAATTTCGCTGTCCACCTCCCGCGATAATGAGATTATCTCTTTTCTTAAGGATCGGCGGGACCAATACGACACATATCGGCGTTCCGTCAACGTTGTAAATGCATTGGCCAATCTGACCTATTCGATTCCGTTGATCCAAGGCATCGATTTATATATGGAACACCCTTTTCAGCGGGAACAGGACAATTACATCCAGTTCCGGGACCTGAACAAGCTAAACCAAGAGCCTTGGGCCGGCGCTTTTGTGAACAATGATTTCGCCTGGTCCACTGAACATGACGTTAAAAGTTTCCAGGGAGAAGTCCCGGTGCTTAGCTTTGGCCGCAAAATCGTGTACGATGACAAGTACCTGGGGGTACTGGTGATTCATATCAAGTATAAAGAGATTGTCAAGATACTGGATGGCCATACCTCCAATGCCAACCGGCTTATGGTGGACTCCCAGGGCAGAGAATTGGTCAGAGCCGGACAAGTTTTAGACCATACGGAGCTGTCCGAATGGATCAATGTCAAAGACGAGGAATCGGGGTATGTCCGGATCCGGGGAAATGCCAAAATCGGTGATTCGCTGCTCGTGTATTCCAAATTGCAGGATTCCAACTGGACGCTGGTGGAGATTTCCTCGTGGAAGCAAATCAC
>NZ_HG005142.1:139432-148713 GCF_000455265.1 Paenibacillus antibioticophila | reverse complement strand
TGGACGCTGGTGGAGATTTCCTCGTGGAAGCAAATCACCGAAGGCAGTTATACGCTTGCCATGGTGATCGGGTTTATCGGTCTGGCCGCCATTTTGTCGGTCCTCCTGCTTACCCATTATCTCAGCAGCCAGTTTACGAAGCCGATCAAACAGCTTGTTACGGCCATGCGGTCGGATTTCGTCGATAGCAATAAAACAGAGCTTCCCCGCGATTACGAAAACGAATTCGGGTATCTGTTTGCCGGTTACCGTAAGCAGAACGAGCGGATTGAGGAGCTATACCGCTCGCTCGAACGGCGGTACGAGCAGCAGCGCAAAGCGGAGATTGAGGCGCTGCAGGCCAACATTAATCCTCATTTTCTCTATAATATGCTGGACCAGTTGAACTGGATGGCCATTGAAGCGGGGCAGGATGAGCTTAGCCGGATTCTTGAGCTGATGGGACGCATGTTCCGCATCGGCTTGTCGAACGGCAACAGCTTCATCACGATTGCCGAGGAGCTCGAACATATTGCTTGTTATTTGGAAATCCAGCAGCTTCGCTGGGGCGAAGGGCTTGAATTCGAGATCGAAGCATCGCCGGAGCTTAGCGATTTGTTTATTCCGAAGCTAACGCTCCAGCCGTTCGTGGAAAACTCGATCGTTCACGGCTTTAATGCCCGGAGCCGCGGCTTTATTCGCATCCGGTTCGAGGATAAAACCGATAGCTTGCAAATTACGATCGAAGACGACGGAGCCGGGCTCAGTAAGGCCGCCGACAGGAAACAGCCTCGCCGAACAGGCGGGTACGGGATGCGCAATGTGAGGGAAAGGATCGCCGGTTACTTCGATGACCGCTATGGCGTCGAACTGGCGGAGCGGGAAGAAGGCGGTGCTCGCGTCGTGATCGATTTGCCGCGTCTGACGGAGCCTCCCCAGTCTGCGGGGAAGGATAAGTAAGAGGATTAGGAGGACAGCGAAATGTGGGAAATTGCCATCGTTGATGATGAACGTCAGGTGCTTCAGGGCATGAAGCGGGCAATTCCATGGGAACAGCTCGGCGCCGCATGGGCGGGTGACGCGCTGAATGGAGCGGACGGCCTGGACATGATCCGCGAGACAGAACCCGATATCATTATCACGGACATCTATATGCCGTCGATGAACGGCCTGGACATGATCGAACAGTTGAGAAAGGAAGGGTACGATGGCAAGATCATTATTTTGAGCGGTTATTCCGATTTCGAATACGCGAGGCAAGCGTTAAGATATAACGTAAGTGACTACGTGTCCAAACCGATCAGCGTTCCGACGCTAAAAAGGATTTTGTCCAAGGTGGTCGAGGAACTGACGGAGGAGGAAGTGAAGCGGATCAAGCAAGGTGAGGTCGAGCAAAAACTCAAGCTTTACGAGCCTTTTATCGAAAAAGAATGGGTAAGATCCGCGGTGGTCGGGACGCTGGAGGACACCTACTGCTCTCCCGACAGCTTGCCTCATCCATACCGGTATTGGTCAAAATGCAATCATATCGCCATCGGCATCGATACGGTCCGCGATGTGCGGGCCAGCCAACTCCCGCTGACCGATTGGAACCTGTTCCGGTTTGCCATCAGCAATATCGCATGCGAGGTGGCGCGTAAAATCTTTGCGGCGATCGAATATACCGAGCTGCACAGCTCCAGAGCGGTGCTGATCGTGCATCCCCAGCCCGAGGAGAATCGCGGGGAATTGGAGGATCGGCTGAAGGAATTGGGTATGAAGCTGATCGACAGCGTCAAATGTTATGTGAAGCTCCAGATTCGCGTCGGCATCGGAGAAATGAAGCAAGAATGGACGAAAATTCCCGATTCGACCGAAGAGGCGTTTCGCGCGATTGATTCGAGAACTCAGCGGCTCGTTCCGAACTACGAGATGTATTGGTATGAGAGAGAAGCGAAGGGGAACAAAAATCAGCAGTCCGTCACTTTGTTTCCGGTCAAATTTTACGTTGAACTTGCGGGTGCGATCAAATCGTCCCAGGAGGAAGAGGCCAAGACCCTGGTTGAAGAGCAAGTGAAGCTGTTGGAAAATCAGAAAGCGATTACACCGGAGTATATCCAAATGCAAGCAGGTGAGGTGTGGGGCGTATTCAACTATAGCTTATATGAAGCAGGCATTTTGCTGGACGACTTGTTCCCGAACGATCTCATCGCCAAAGAATTGATATTGCTGACCGATCCGGTTCAACTTGCCGAATGGTTGTGTTCCAAGATATCCATGATCTGCAGAAGCCGCCAGCTTCGGGGGAACAGCAAACACCGGCAGGTCGTCGATTTTATGACTCATTATATCCATGAGCATTATGCCGAAGATATTACGCTAGCCGAGCTGTCGGAAAAAATTTATATTTCGCGGAACCATCTGTCTATTATTTTCAAAAACATCACGGGGGAAACCTTCAACAATTACCTCACCCGCGTGAGAATCGAGAAAGCCCGGGAGCTGCTGCTTGAGCGCAACATGCTCGTTTATGAGGTGGCGGAGAAGGTCGGGTACAAAAATGTGCCGTATTTCAGCACCTTGTTCAAAAAGATCACGGGAATGAATCCGACGGATCTGATCAGATAAAAAAGCAACACTAATAAAGATTTGACCTTTACGTTACGGCAAGGTATTTGAGGGAAGGTGTCAGGAGGTAAAACATGGAATATACCGTTCAAAAGCTGGCCTGAAGTAGGAGGGAACACGGGACATGTTCAAAGTTTTGTTGGTGGATGATGAATTTTTTGTTCGCAAAGGATTGCAGAAGCTGATTCCATGGGAGGACCTCAATTATACGATTGTGGGGGAGGCGCAGGATGGCGAGGAGGCGCTTCGCATGATTAAGCATTTGCAGCCTGATCTTGTGATTACCGATATCCGAATGCCCATTCTGGACGGGCTGGATCTTATCCGCTGCGTCAAAGAAGAAGGCGGTTCGGATCTTTTTTTCATCGTGATCAGCGGATATCATGACTTCGATTACGCGCGGCAGGCGCTTCGCTACGGTGTTCATGATTATATATCAAAGCCTGTGGATGATGAGGAGATGATCGCAGCGCTCAGGAAACTAGCCTTGAACATGAGCAGAATAAGGATTGCCAAGGCAACGGGCGAAGATCATTTGAACGGTTCAGTTCTGGAAGCGCTGGTACAGGCGAACCTTCGACTCGAGGAGGCTGGGCCTTATGTCCAAGCCTTAGGACTGACAGAGGCGTCGGGCTTTCGCTATGCCTTGGCTGAGATTCATGCCGCTCCCGGGGAATTACATGTCGGCCTAAAACAATTTTTGAAAGCGCTATCTTATCTTGAAGACTGGACATCCGATATTCCCGTGTTTGAGCAGGATCGGGGGAGATTCGGGATGTTGTTCACGGTGGAGCGGTTGATAGAACGGTACGGAGGGTTGCCCCAGGCTCTGGAAAAGATTCGTACTGGCCTCACCAAGCAGTTGGGAACGGAAGTCAGCCTCTATACAGGCGGTACCGTTCCTAATATAGCGGATGTTCGCAGGTCCTATAAGGAGGCGAACGAGGCGGCCAGACATAAGTATGCTGAAGGCGGCGGTGTTATCGAATACGCGCAAATTAAGGATAAACCCCTGTACGTATTCGACTTGAGTCCCGGCACGGTAAGCAAGCTGATTATGCAGGTGGAAGAGGGCAATCAGGAGGCGTATCGGCAAACGTTGGACGGCATGTTCCAGATCTTCCGCGCCCAGCGCTATACTCCCCAGGCCGTTGCCGGTTCTCTCTCCCGTTGCACGACCGGAATAATCAGTGTAGTGAAGGAAATGGACGGCAGTATTGAAGAGGTGCAGCGATTGAAGGAACTGGCTGAACGGGAATTCGGCAACTGGAATTTGGCACTGTTGAAAGAGCGCTTCCTGCTGGCGATTATGGAAGCGGAGCGATATATAGCTGAGCTGCGGAAGGAGCAGTCCAAGGGAGATATCAAGCAGATCAAGAAATTCATTGACGCCCACTACTTCGAGAATATCAGTCTGAAGAGCATCGCGGCTCAATTTTATATGAATCCTGTCTATTTGGGCCGACTGTTCCGTAAAAGCTACGGGCGATATTTCAACGATTATGTGCTGCAGCTGCGGGTAGAGGAGGCCAAGAAGCTGCTTCGTCAAACCGATCTTAAGATGTACGAAATTGCGGCCAGGGTTGGCTTTCAGAACGCGGATTACTTCGTAACTCAGTTCGAGAAGCTGGAAAAGGTGTCGCCAACGGAGTACCGGAACCGGCTGATCATCAGAGAATAGAGGGATGCGGTATGAGGTTAAAGTTCAATCTGAACTATTTGAAACTGCGCGACAAGCTGCTGCTCATGTATCTCCTGTCGGTCTTCATTCCCATTGTAGTAACCAATGTTGTCTTCTACAATGTGACCACGGCCAATATCCGCAGCCAGAAAATGCGCGATGCGGATATGGCCTTGAACAATCTCAAAAACGACCTGCGGGTGACCATCGATCAAGGGGTGGGACTATCCTATTCCCTGTACGCCGATTCCATTTTCAACAAAACGATCGCCCGGCGCTTTTCCAGTCAGATGGATTACGTAGAGGTTTACAATACCTATCTGAGAGGGGTGCTTACCGATCTGAATATCCATGGCGGGGTTTCCTGGTATCAAGTGTATACGGACAATCCCACCGTTTTGTCCTCCGGCTATATTGATCGATTGACCGACGCAGTTCGAATATCCGACTGGTATACCCACTCCAACTTCTATTCCGTACCTTATCCTACCCTTATTTATTCGGACGGGAAGCTCAGCCTGATTCAAAGGTTAAACAACTACCATACCGGCGGCATTGAGCAACTGGTTAAAATTGATTTGAACATGAATTTGATCCGTCAAAAATTTCTGAATAGCGCGTTCGACGGCAAAGTTTACTTTGTCGACCCCGAATGCCGTATACAGTTTGCAAATGATCCATGGGGAGAAGGGTCGGGCGAAATCGCAAAGTTTGAGGACGTTGCCCTTCCGAAGAACTCGCTATTATTCGAAGCTTCTTACACCGGCATCAATTATCTGGAAGGATGGACGCTACATGGCGTGATGGATGAGGAAAGCGTCCTGAATGAGGTGCGGAAGTCGCGTTCCTTCGTCATTTGGCTGGCATGCATCAACTTTGTGCTGCCCAGCTTGATCATAGCTGCGATGTCAAGGTCGCTGCATGTGCGGTTGGTGCGCATACTTAAACATATGAAGAAGGTCAAGTCACAGGATTTCCAGACGATTCCCAACGAAGAGGCGAGAGACGAAATCGGGCAACTGACGATTGAGTTCAACCGGATGACAGAGACGATCAATAGCTTGATCAATGAAGTTTATCTGGCGGATATTCAGAAGAAGGACCTGGAACTGAAGCAGCAGCAAGCACAGCTTCATGCACTGCACAGTCAGATTAATCCCCACTTTTTGTTTAATACCATGGAATCGATCCGTATGAGAAGTTTAATTAAGGGAGAGGAAGAGACCGCTAGGATCATCCATAATATGGCCAAGATGTTCAGACGGTCCATCTCCTGGAGCCGGAACGATGTCACGGTTCAAGAGGAACTGGAACTCATTCGGAACTTCCTGGAGATTCAGAAGTACCGCTTCGGCGACAAGCTGGAATACAGCATTGAAGCGGAACCGGCGGCACTTGAACAGCGGATTCCGAAGATGGTCTTTCTCCCGTTCGTCGAGAATGCCAGTATCCATGGAGTTGAATCGATTCCGGGTCAAGGCGTTATCAGGCTGTCTATTACCCTGCGCGAAGACCAATTGATCTTTAGCATAGAGGATAACGGGATAGGGATGTCCCCCGCCAAGCTGGAAGAACTGCGCGAGTATTTGGAGCAAGAAGCCGGTATGGGCGAGCGGATCGGCATGAAGAATGCGTATAGCCGTCTGAAGCTTTGTTATCAGGATCGTTTTGATTTTGCAATCCATACCTGGGAAGGAAGAGGAACTCAGATCGAAATCGCTCTGCTGATTGACGAGGCGGAGGAAATATAGGTACGCATACAAACGATATACTTTTCAAAGTAGGAGATACAGTTTGACGGGTAAATTTGTAAACGATTTCTTGTTATATTGAAAGTGCTTACAAATCTGATGATACCGAAGGGGGAATCAGTTGAATGTTTGGTAGGAAAGTATTGATCGGAGGAATGGCAGTATTGTTGATGGCAGCTTTAGCAGGCTGCAGCAGGGGCGGATCGTCCTCGTCCTCGGAGGGCTCCCCGCCGGACGGCGATAACAACAGCCCGGTTACCTATACGTATTTCACCTTTGGCGCTCCCAAAAAGGATGTTCTCGCAAGTGAAACAACCATCGGGAAAGAATTGTTCGAACAAACCGGCGTTGACTGGAAGATGGAATATCTGGTGGGTGATGCCCCTACCAAAGCGGGGGTTATGATTGCCAGCGGAGACTATCCCGACATCATTGACTCCAGCGGAGAAATGGCCAAGCTGATGGATGCGGGAGCTTTCATTCCGCTCGATGATCTGATCGAGAAGTACGGACCCAACATCAAGCGTGTATATGGTCCTTATATGGACAAATTCAGACAGGATGACGGGAAAATCTACTTTTTCCCTTATGGAGCTAACATCGGCTATATTTCGGAACCTAATTTTCAAACCGGCTTCTATATTCAACGTTCTGTTCTGAAGGAGTTCAATTATCCGAAAATTACTACACTGGATGAGTATTTCGACCTCATCAAGCAATACAAGGACAAATATCCTCAGGTGGACGGCAAGGAAACCATCGGTTTCGCAACCTTGGCCGGTGAACCGAACAGTTTCTTTACCCTGCAAAATCCGGCCATGCACTTGGCTGGGTATCCCAACGATGGCAGTGTCATGGTGGATATGGAAACTCATGATGCCAAGCTGGTGGCGGGATCCGATCATCAGAAGCAATGGATTCAGAAGCTGAATGAGGTGAATGCCCAAGGGATGCTCGATCCGGAGTCCTTCACGATGAACAGGGACCAGTATTTGGCTAAGCTGACCTCCGGACGTGTACTCGGTTATTTCAGCTATTCCTGGCAGGTTGGGGATGCTACCAACAATTTGAAGAAAGCCGGTATTGATGACAAACGTTATGTTGCGATGCCTATCGTTTTCGATAAAAGTATTAAGGATCAATATATCGACCCTCCTGGATTTGTCAACAATTACGGAGTCGGGATCACCGTCAAAGCCAAAGATCCCGTCCGCATCATCAAGTACTTCGATAACCTGTTGAAAGAGGAAAACCAGATTCTGGTTCAATGGGGCATCAAGGACGAAGCGTATAGCGTGGATGAGAATGGACGCTTTTATTTCAAGGATGATGAACAGCGCAAAATTCACGAGGATCCGGAATTGAGCCGAAAATACGGGTTTGACTATTTCAACTACAGCTGGCCTCGTTACGGCAACAATTCCGTCCTGGCGGACGGCAATGCCTATGGTCCGGGCAACCAGCCGGAGGTCGCAACCTTTACCTACACGGACGGAGACAAGAAGCTGCTTGAAGAATATGGTGTGAAGACCTTCGCAGAATTGTTCAGCACGCCTGATGAACGTCCTTGGTCTCCCGCTTGGTCGATCGCCCTGCAGCAAGGCTCTCCCGAACAGTTATTCATAACCAAAGCGGATGATCTGCAAAAGAAATATCTGCCCAAGCTGATTCTGGACCCTCCGTCCAGTTTCGATAACACATGGAACGAGTATATGGGCGAGTTTAATAAACTGGACAAGAAAACGTATGAAGATACGATAACGAAGGCTGTAAAAGATCGCGTTGCCGGAAAATGGTAATGCAACAATTGAAATAGGTTTGCCAGATGCTGAGGGTCGGAAGTCGAAAGGCGTTTCGACCCTTAGAGTTTATAGCAGAGCAGGAAAGGAGTAATCCCAAATGGAGAAACCGATCGCTTCCTTAAAATCGGTGCCGACAATTAAAGGAAAGAAACAAAACCTGTTTTTCAAACGCCTGATACAACAGCGAACGCTCGCCCTCATGTGTATTCCTTTCGTAATTTGGGCTTTTATCTTTAAGTACCTTCCGCTTTGGGGATGGACGATGGCCTTTCAGAACTTTAAGCCGGCCAGATCCTTTGCGGAGCAGGAATGGGCAGGTTGGCGGCACTTCCGCCTTCTGTTTGAAGACAGCACCTTCTACCGGGTGCTGCGCAACACCTTGGTGATGAGCTCTATTAATCTGGTGCTTGGCTTCATTACGGCGATCACGCTGGCCCTTCTACTGAATGAGTTGAAGAATGTCATCTTCAAGCGGGTCGTTCAAACCGTCAGCTATTTGCCGCACTTTATTTCCTGGGTTGTGGCGTCAAGTATTGTTCTGACGGTGCTGTCACCGGACGGCATCATCAATCTGTTGCTCATGAAATTTCATCTGATTGATACGCCGGTGCTGTGGATGGGGAAAGGGGAATACTTCTGGGGTATTCTCGGGGCAACCGAGGTTTGGAAAAATGTAGGCTGGAACACGATCATCTATTTAGCGGCCATTACCTCGATCGATCCCTCCCAATATGAGGCGGCTGAAATCGACGGGGCTAACCGCTTCAAACGGATGCTGTATATAACACTTCCCGGGCTAAAACCGGTTATTATTATTCTGCTGATTATGAATCTGGGCAGTATTCTCGAATCCGGATTCGAACCGCAATATTTGCTGGGCAATGGCATGAACATGGATTATTCGGAAAACCTTGATATATTCGTGCTGAAATACGGTTTGGGGATGGGGAACTTCTCACTGGGTACGGCGGCAGGCATATTCAAAACCGTAGTCAGCTTTATCTTCCTTTTCTCCGCCAACTTTGTTGCGAAGAGAATGGGAGAAAGCAGATTATTCTAATGTAGGTAGTTCAAAAAGGAGGCCTGCGCCATGCGAATTGGAAGAGCGTCCCGCATACGCAATCCTAGTTTAGGAGATAAAGCTTTTGATATTTGCAACATTATATTTATGATCTGCCTGATGGTCGTCACCATCTACCCCTTTATCAATATGATCGCCGTTTCCTTTAATGACGCCAACGACGCCATCAAAGGCGGAATTTATTTGTGGCCGCGGATGTGGACCTTGGACAATTATAAATATATCTTTGGAGAATCCGATATTTATCACGCCACCTTGATCTCGGCGCTGCGTACTGTGGTCGGAACTGCGGTTTCCGTGTTCTGTACGGCAATGCTGGCCTATACCCTCAGCCGCCAGGAGTTCGTGCTCCGCAAGTCTGTTACAATCTTTTTCGTATT
>NZ_HG005142.1:113764-139407 GCF_000455265.1 Paenibacillus antibioticophila | reverse complement strand
CTCCGCAAGTCTGTTACAATCTTTTTCGTATTCACCATGTATTTCAGCGGCGGTTTGATTCCAAGTTATCTGCTTATTCGGAATATAGGCTTGATTGATTCCTTCTGGGTCTATATTGTTCCGGGCGTAATCGGGGTGTTCAACATGATCGTCATCCGTTCCTTTATAGAAGGCCTTCCCGAAGGGATTCTGGAATCGGCCCGGATCGACGGGGCGGGAGAATTCACCACCTTTATTCGTGTCGTGCTGCCGCTGACCATTCCGGCTATGGCCACGGTGTCGCTGTTTGTAGCGGTAGGACAATGGAATTCCTGGTTTGACGTATTTCTGTACAATTCATCCAATATCAATTTAAGTACGTTGCAATATGAGCTGATGAAGATTCTGCAAACCTCGACCACAACAGCTACATCATCCACCAGCGATATTTATTCGGCATCTCAAGGCGGCAGCGGAACGATGGTCACGCCGACCTCAATCCGGGCTACGATGACGATCATTGCCAGTGTGCCAATTCTGATGGTATATCCGTTCCTGCAGCGGTATTTTGTCCAAGGGATGACGCTCGGCGGCATCAAGGGATAGTCCTTAATCCGAAATATTTGTGATTCCGTAGAAGGCATTTCATTGAGGGGAGAAGACAGTTATGGCACAAGCATTAAATGGCGCCGCGGCATTGCGGGAGGCGTTCCAGGATGCATTCAATATCGGAGCTGCCGTGAGTACGGGCATCCTTCCCAGCCAGGGTTCATTCATTGCCAAGCAATTTAACAGCATTACGGCCGAAAATGAGATGGAGCCCAAAGAAGCGTTCCGGCGTGTTATCGATCTGACCGAAACCGAAGGGAGGAGCAAATAACCGTGAATACAGCCACGATTACGAATCCTATTATCTGGGCGGATGTGCCTGACGTAGATGTAATCAGGGTGGGTACAACCTTTTATATGGTTAGCACCAGCATGCATTCCATGCCCGGATGTCCGCTCATGAAATCGGAGAACTTGAGGGACTGGGAAATCGTGAATTATGTGTACGATACCTTTGAGAATAACGATGCTCACCGTTTGCTGGACGGAACGGGAATCTACGGCAAAGGTTCATGGGCGGCAAGCCTTCGCTACAACAATGGGAGGTATTATGTCTGCTTCTCCAGTAACGATATGCAGCAGTTCTATGTATACCGGACGGAGGATATTGAACATGGGCCATGGGAGCGTTCGGTGATTCCCGGACTTCACCATGATCCAAGCCTGCTCTTTGATGACGATGGACGCGTGTATGTGATTTACGGAAACGGCGATATCCGGATTAAGGAGCTGACGGAAGACGCGCCGGCCATAAAATCCGGGGGAATCGATCAATTGCTGCTGGAAGGCGGGCGGGAAGGCATCAATTTGCGCATCGAAGGCTGTCATGCGTACAAGCTGAACGGCTATTATTATTTGTTTTTTATCGATTGGCCGGGAGTTGGCAATCGGCGAAGACGGCAGTTGTGTTATCGTTCGAGGGAGCTTCTCGGTCCATATGAACACAAGGTTCTTCTGGACGATGATATGGACTACCATAATAATGGTGTGGCCCAGGGGGGTATCGTTAATACTCCGGACGGCGACTGGTACGCCGTGTTGTTCCAGGATCATGACGCTGTCGGCAGAATTCCTTGTGTGGTTCCTGTATCCTGGAAAGATGATTGGCCCGTTCTTGGAGAGGAGGGCAAAGTTCCGTTATCCATTGAGACGAAACTGCCGGCTGCGCATCCAAAGCCGCTTGTGATCAGCGATGAATTCGACTATGAGGACGACAGGCTTGCCCTGAATTGGCAGTGGAATCATAACCCGGATAACCGGCTATGGTCGGTGACCCAACGCCCCGGCTTTCTGAGACTGACGACGGGCAGCTTGGCGACAGGCGTCCTGCAGGCGCGCAATACGCTGACGCAGCGCACGGAAGGGCCGGCTTGCATGGGGGCGGTCTTGCTGGACACGGCCCGTATGAAGCCCGGCGATCATGCGGGTCTTGTTGCCTTGCAAAGCCATTTCGGCACCGTTGGCGTCAAGGTGGCGAAGAACGGCGACAAGTTCATTGCCATGAGCTTGAACGGGGGAAACGGTGAAGAGAAAGAGCTGGAAACCGTACGTTTCCACGGCAGAGATGTGCAAATGAAAATTCACTTTGATTTTGAGAACAGCAAAGATTTGGCATCCTTTCATTATTCCGTCGACGGGTCGGAATGGATGCCGATCGGCGGAGTGCTTAACATGCGTTACACCTTGGATCACTTTATGGGCTATCGGATCGGGTTATATTATTATGCTACCGCGCAAATCGGCGGCCATGCCGACTTCGGCTTTTTCCGTTACGAGAAAACCGAGAGGTAGTAGAATTAGGAGAAACTAGCGTATGGAAAATAAACTTTACGGAATTCTCTGCTATACGAGAGAACCGCTGGAACCGCAAATCTATTCCCCGAAGCTCGCGTACAGCATGCATCTCGCATACACCGAAGACGGGATACGTTATCGGGAGCTTAATCATAACTCAGGGGTGCTGTTCGCTAAAGCCTCAGAGCTTGCGAATGGCGCCCTGTCCGCCAAAAGTTTGAAAAATCCGTACCTGTTCTCTATGGCCGACGGAAACTTTGGCGTTGTAGCCATTCGGACGGAGGCGGACGGCTCTCCCGATCAGCAGAGCAAGGGTTCGGTGCTTCTGTTCACCTCCCCGGATTTGCTGCAGTATCGGGAGATCGGCCTGCTAAACCTAGTCAGCGGGCGTCATGTACAGGATGTCATGTGCGAATATGATCATGCGTCCCGAAGGTATATTCTTCGTTGGCGTGAAGAGGACGACAGGTATTATCAATGTGAAATGGCGGACGTGACACACCCGGGCGATGCTTCGGAGCCGAGGTTATGCGAAGCATTCACGCTGAGCTCGATGCCCGTCGGCATCGAAGGAGTAGTGCCGCGCAATGTGATACACGTATCGCGGAGCGTGGCCCAGAGGCTGATTCATAAGCTCACGGTGCCGGTCCATGTACGTAATGAGTTGCCGGAGCGTGTAGCCGTTTCGTCCGCAGAACAGTTACAAGCCGTCAAGGTGACGGCTATATACAGTGACGGCACAACCGCTGTTAAGCCGGTCGAGTGGGATGCGGCCGGAATCGACTGGAGCCGTCCCGGAGCTTATCGCATATCGGGAAGCATTCGGCAGGATCGCTTTGCGTTTCCGATTGCGATGAACCGTGCCGACCCTTGCATTGCGCAGTGGGAAGGCACGTATTATTTTGTCGCCACAAATGACGCCGACGGCAACCATTCGATATCGATCCGAGAGGCGGATTCCATATCCGGGCTGGTCGCGGCGGAAGAGACCAAAATCTTGGATACCGAAATGCATGATCATCTAAAGCGATTTCTGTGGGCGCCCGAACTTCATGGCATCGGCGGCGATCTGTATATTTTTCTTGCCGGCAGCAGCGGCGAATTCGGCGACATTCAATCGCATGTAATGCGGCTGAAGAAGGGCGGAAATCCAACGGCTGCCGGGGACTGGGATACTCCGGTCCGGGTCGTCCGGCGCGACGGGAGTCCGCTTTGTTTAACCGGCATTACGCTGGATATGACCGTATTGGAGCGGAAGGGCCGTCTATATGTGCTTTGGGCGCAAAGGGAATTGGTGCCGCATGATCTGGGCTCGTGGATCTATATCGCTGAGGCGGATGTGCGGGAACCGTGGAAGCTGAAGTCGGCGCCCGTCCTGCTGTCCAAGCCCGATTACGGCTGGGCGAACAATCAAACGTTCGTGGAAGAGGGGCCCTTCGCGCTCACTACAGACCGGAATATCTTCGTGACGATTTCCGGAGCGCTGGTCGATGCGACGTATTGCGTTGGACTGCTCAGCGCTGATTCTGATGCGAATTTGCTTGACCCGAACAGTTGGACCAAGGGCAATTACCCGCTGCTCGCTTCCGGAAGCGTACCGGGGGAGTATGGGCCGGGACATAACTCTTACGTGAAGGATGAGGACGGAACGATTTGGAGCGTGTACCACGCTCGCCCTGGCATTGGCCAACCCCGTTGCTCGGGTCTCCGCCGCGTACATTTCGACATCGACGGTGAGCCGATGCTAGGCCTGACTGAAGAGCAGGATTTGAATCCTGAGCTTGCGTCCGTATTTCTGAACGTGCTGGTGCCATGAATCTTTCTGGCTCTATGTAAAACAGTGTAACAAACGAAAGGCTCGTACAGGCAGGGGATTATGACTCCCCTGTCCAGTACGAGCGTCTGCGTTAATTACTCACAAGCGGTTGAACCGCCATATACCGAAAGGTACGTACGGTGGTGTGAGAGGTCGGCTGCTCAACTAATGGGCAGCCTCCTGCTCGATTAAAGACTTGAAACCGATCCCTTAGATGAAGAAAGTCCGGCTGATAATAACCAGCAGGATGAAAAGAACAAGAATTACACCAGTGCTGGTCCACAGACCGCCATATCCGCCTCTTACTTCTTCTACTCCGCTCATGCTCATTCCCCTTTCTCTAAGAATAGATCGATAATACACAGTATTCTATGAGCGTATTCAGGGGGATGCTTGGGCGGGTATAACGGTCCATTTGTAAAATTAACTGTTCTGCAAGTCCTGAACGCCGCGATGAATAAGATCAAACAGCTCTTCCAGGTTTTCCTCCGCGATACAGGAGAAGGCTATCCGCAAATCGGTATCTCCCAGCGCAATTGTTCCGACCTCATATTCGCGAATCAGGTGAAGACGCAGCTGGTCTGCGTTTACATCTTTAAGCTTCAGGCACATAAAGTATCCCGAGTTAAACGGATAATAACCCCATGCGTCTCCGTATTTTCCGCTGTCCAGCAAGGCCTTGACCTTATTGGCACGTCCCTTCATGATCTTGAACTTGGCATCCTTCTGAGCCTGGAAATCCGGAGACTTCAGAGCTTCAAGCACAAAGGTCTGGGAAGGGTGGGCTCCGCTTGAAATCGTGGCCCGGATAATGCCGGTAGTCTTTTGCTCAAGCGCGGCCAGAACACCGGCATCCTCAGAGGCATAGGTGATGAAGCCGACACGGAAGCCCCACACGTATTCTTCTTTAGTCGCACCATCCACTTTAATCGGTAAGATCCGTGGATGTAACCCGGCCAATTTGCCAAACAGGGATTCGTGCATGGAATCTTCGAAGAACAACCCGAAGTAAGCATCATCGGTGGCTACTACAACATTAATGCCGGCCTCGGCAGCTTCCAGAATCGCAGAGACGATTTCTTCTCCTTCCGATACCCCCGGCGTGTAGCCTGTCGGATTATTCGGGAAGTTGAGAATCACGACAGCCTTGCCCTTATCCTTCTGGGCCAGCAGCGATTCCCGCAATCCCTGGCTGTTGAATCGCATATCCTCTGTGAATAATGGATAATTGACAATGGCGCCATGACGACGGATTCCGAAGGTCAGCTCATAATTTTCCCAGTTCTTGTCAGGGTAAATAACTGCATCGCCTTCATCCACAAACAAATCGGCAACAATGCTCAGGCCGTGGGTCAGCGCATTGGTCGCAATCGGATTGCCGAAGGCTTTGTCCGCCATCGCCGGATTCTCGGCAAGCATCTTCTCCCGCCATACCTTGCGGAGCTCCGGCTTGCCTGCTGGAGGAGCATAAGGATAAAGGTCCTGCGGTTTGTAGGCAGATAAGGAGTCCTGAATGGCAGGTAAATGCATGGGGACGCCATTTTCGGTCGCGATGCCAATGGTTGCATTGAACTTTTTAGCGCCTGCCGCTGCTTCGGCGGATTGGCTCAAGATGCCTTCCTTCGGGAAATAAATCTCCCGGCCCAGCTCGGACAGCATGTCATACACATGAATGTTGCCGGATTTCAGAGATTCATTCAGTTGCTCTGCAAGTGGATTCATTTTCTTTATTCATCCTTCCGATCGGTTGTAATGGGCGATTCCCTTTTATAATTGCCTAACATTATATCATCTGCCCTATGAAACGTCACGGTCAAATCATAGATGAATGAGGATATTTATGAAATGATCATTTCGGAGTATAATTAGAAAAATATCAAGATTTAAGGAGGCTAAACGATGCTACATTTATCACCGTCCTCGTTCATTTTGAAGCCGGCCTTTGCCAAAATTGTGTGCGAGCCCGGTTGGAAATGGCATAAGCGCGAGAAGCCTCTGCAGAACTACGACTTGTTCTATGTGTGGAGTGGAGAAGGCACTGTCGTATTGAACGACCACCCGATTGAAGTCGGCCCCGGAAGCTGTTTTTTGTTCCGCAAGGGCGATCACACCAGTGCGACCCACAACCCTCAGCGCCCGCTCGTATTGACGTACATCCATTTCGATGTCAGTGAGCCGGCGGAGGAAGTTCCAGTCTCTTACCGCAAGCTGGAGGATCGGCTGGATTTTGAATATATGCTCTCCCGCTATGTCCGCCTGTTCCTTGTGAAGGCCTACGGGGCTGAAGAGGAGGCGAGACTTCTGCTGAAGCAAATGCTCATTCACCTGCTCCGCGAGGAGCGCGGAGTTCCCCAGGAAAAAAAGGTAAGCAACCAGTTGAATGAAGTTATTCAGGAAATTGCCAATTATGTACTGCAGCGGCCCAGTCTGAATCATAAAGTAGAGGATTTGGCGGCACGCGCCGGGTTATCTCCAAGATATTTCTCCATCAAGTTCAAAGAAATTATCGGACAATCCGTGCAGTCTTACATTATCAAATCGAGAATTGACCGCGCTCAGCATTTGCTGCTTCACGCTGGAATGAATGTGACTGAGGTAGCCGATGCGCTTGGCTACCGTGATATTTTCTTTTTTAGCAGACAATTCAAGCAATACACCGGAAAAAGTCCCTCAGAAATTCGCTGAATGTGAGATCATGCTTAAGCGGACAGGCCCTCAATGCCATGTCCGTTTTTTTGTACTCGACTTTGGTCCAGTAGAATACCAGTCTGAGGGTGGTATTTAATTCGACTTCAAAAATCTATACTGAAATAGAATATTGAGAAAAATTACAACAGCGGTCAAAGGACACTTCACCTGTTAACTGGGCTTACAATCAAGGAGGAACATTATTTATGAATAAGAAAAGGTCGAGCTTTAGCCAGGTGGCTTTAGTCACAGGGGTGACCGTATTATCGTTCATGCTGCTGTCCGGGTGTAAATCCGTGGAGGAGTCGGTAGACGGAGTCATTGGAGGCGGTACAAAGGAAGCCGTGAATACAGCTGCGCAAGCCGTAGCCCGAGCGGTAGAAGAGGGAAAGGAATTGACCACGCTGGGAAATGATTCAGATAGCCTTGTACTGGAAGCCTCTTCACCTGTAGGAAAATTCAGCGGGATGATTATCGACCACGAAATAGGCAATATTGAGATCGCCGCAAGCGCGGACGACCAAATTCGGGTATCTGCCCGAATTTACGATCTGAACAGCAAGTTAGTCAGCAAGAACCTGGAGAAGGTTTTGGAACAGGCTGCAGTCTCAATACAGGCAGAGGGAACACAAGCACGCATCCGGGTTCATGCCAGGGACGACGAACGGAAAGACTTGTGGGACTGGGCAAAGTCTAAATATAAGAACAATGGATTCGGGGTGGATTATAAGATCGAGTTGCCGACAGCTATAAGCTCCTACAAGGTATCCAATAACGTCGGGAATATCGAGTTGACCGGATTGACAGGGGCGTTCGAATTAAAAAATGAGGTGGGGAATGTTGACCTCGTCTCGGCTGGAATTGCAGGGGCATCGGAGATTAATGTCTCGACAGGAAGCGTCGAATTGGATGTCCAGTCCCTCGAGAACAAAGGCAAGCTTGCCGTAAACGTTGCACTGGGGGAGTATTCATGCCACCCTTGCGGATACTGTGGATAGCAGTGTAGATACAGAAGTGGGACTGGGGGAAGTGTCCAGCAGCTTAAATAAGAGCCGCATGGGTAAAGACGGCTCTATCTCCTTAGCTGTTGACGTCGGCAACGTCGATGTTAATTGAAGGAACCAGGAAAGCTCCCAAGGATTGCCCCATTTGAACCTTCTGGCCTTCTTTTAGCGAAGGATCAGGTTGAAACGTTCCATTCTGGGTAAGAAGCACAACGGTGGAGCCAAACTCGAAATAAGCAAGGTCGTCGCCCTGATTCCAGGAGACGGCCTTGTCGTCGCTATAACGGATACTGCTGACGTTCATAGCACCGACCTTGATCAAGGCAAGCTCACCTAAAGAATGTCGAATATAGGTAATCAGCCGCTCGTTCCGGCTCAATACCTTGTTCATATGACGCATTCCGAACTCATTAACAGGATAAACCTTACCGCGAATATGTTCCTTCTCGAGCAGTGTTCCCGATACGGGTGCATGAATTCGGTGATAATCAGTTGGGCTAAGGTATAGGACGAACGCATATCCATGCTCGTAAGCCGGTAATCTTGGCGAATGATTAAGCAGCTCGGATACGCTGTAATCCTGCCCCTTCACATTAAGCATCGTCCCTGCAGAAATCTCCCCCATGTAGGTGATTTTTGCATCGACCGGACTAATTAACCCGTGCTCCGATAATTGAAGCGTTCTCATGCCCGCCTTCAGTCTTCGCGTGAAAAACTCATTCAATGTCTGGTATTCACGCACTTCCTTCTCTGCCTCATGCAGCGGAATACCGTAAGATTTGGCAAACCAGGGAATCAGATGCCGGCTCATCCCTGAATGGGAGAATCGCCCCATTAAGTTAGAAATCCATTTTCGGGAAGACAGTTCAGTCATCCACTTCATCCAGTTCACAGCCAATGTATATCCTCCTAACATAAGTTGAACAGGCATCCTCCTGCTCTCACTTCCGCTAATATTGACACAGAATAAGAACGAAATCAATATAGATATAAGTTGAACTATTGAATATTACGTCTTGGGGGCAACGTGTGAAGTATGCTTACGATCGCTGTTGTTCGCGGATTTCTTGAATTGAACTAAGATGTTATACGGTAGAAATCCACTCACAAAGGCGAACGCTTACGCTTTATGCTTCCGAAGCAGCTTTCTTACAGAAAGCTTTTAACACTTCACACTTATGCCCTTTCTACTCAGATTTATAGTTCAACTTATATTGTCTATATTTTTTGCTTGTGTCTCTGGAAGGTTTTGGAGTATAGTAGTGTCAATTGAATACGGGATACGGGAGCTTGAGTGAATCAGGCTGAGATAGCAGCATAATCCGCTGCGAACCGTTAATCTGATCTGGATAATGCCAGCGTAGAGAATCTGTCGTCTTGTCATGCACTTTTGTTGTATAGGCAGGCCAATTTACAGCCGTCTGAGCATATTCAGCCGGTTTTTTTGCGTATCCCGAAATATCAAAAGAAGGAGAGATCATGGATGAATGAACAAAGAAATTCAAGAAGCGGAGGGAGCCTTCTCGCTCCAAACAGCAGAGGAGGCAAGGGGCTGAAGCTGAGTGATATTCTGGTAACGGTATTGATCTCCGTCGTCCTTGGAGTGGTCTATCACTTTTGGAGCTCGGTATACAAGTTGTTCTCCCCCTTGTTTTTTCAGGCGGATGAACTGGTGTACGGGATGTGGTTTATTGCTCCAACGCTGGTCTTTTTACTGATTCGTAAGCCGGGAGTCGCTCTGCTTGCTGAGGTTGCTGCAGCACATGTGGAAATTCTGTTTGGCAGTGAATGGGGAATTCAACTCGTGCTGTATAGCGTACTGCAAGGGCTTGGGGCGGAGCTGGTATTTGCGTTGTTCCGGTATCGTAAATTTTCAGGCTCCGTGGCGGCCTTGGCGGGTGTTGGTGCTGCTGCCGGATCGTTGATTCCCGATATTTACTACGGTTATGTCGGCGACACCCAAACCTGGCTATTAATCGCCAAGTACGGCATGCGGGCAGTCAGTTCAGCTCTGATCGCCGGTTACCTGGCCTTTGCGCTGGCCAAGGCGGTGGAGGCCACCGGAGTCACCTCTCTGCTCCGGCCGGTATCAGAACGAGATTATGCGGCTTTGGAAGATTAAAGATGGGTGGATTGCATTGTGAAGCCATATCTTCGAACTTGCATGCTGAAGCAACCGGCGATACCGTCTCACCGGCCGCTGCGGTTTGGGATTTACGGCTTAAATTTCCCGAAGGGGAAGCTTTTGTTTTCAAAGACCTCTCCTTTTCGGTGAAACGAGGGGAGAAGCTGCTTGTATTAGGACCAAGCGGCAGCGGGAAATCGACGCTGCTCCAAGTGCTTGGAGGCATCGTTCCGGGACTTGTGGAGGTGCCTATGAGATGCTCGGGGCAAGTGCTTCCTGCTTCCTGGGGAATGCTGTTCCAGGACCCGGATGCACAGTTTTGTATGCCTTATGTGGATGAAGAGTTGGCTTTCGTATTGGAAAACCGGGGGGTGGCAAGGGAAGAAATGCTGCCCAGGATGCACGATGTGCTGAGAAAAGTAGGGCTCGATTTGAAGGAAATTCACCTTCCGATCGGGACATTGTCCCAGGGCATGAAGCAGCGGTTGGCGCTGGCCTCCATTCTGCTGATGGATCCCGACGTGCTGCTGCTTGACGAGCCTTCCGCCCTGCTGGATCCCGAGGGAAGAAGACAGATCTGGGAGGCGGTTTCTGAGGTTGCAGAGGACAGGACGCTCATTATCGTCGAACATCGAATCGAAGAATTGCTTGATTTGGGGCTTGTGGATCGAGTAGCTTTGTTCGGGCCAAGCGGACAGCTTCTGGGCCAAGGCGCTCCCGAGGAATTGTTTGTCCGCTGCCGAAAGGAGCTGGGGGAGTACGGGATCTGGCATCCTGGCGTCTGGAGTCATTTTCGGTTTTCGGCAGGCAGTCAAATAGAACAGGGCGAGAGTATTCAGCCAGGTTCAGGCCCTTTCCTGCCTTCAGCCGAACGGTTGGACCGGCCTATTATCGAACTCTCCGAGTTCCGGGGCTTTCGCGGGCACCAGAAAGTCATTCAAGTCGAGCGGGCCGAGGTGTACGCTGGAGATTTTATTGCGGTTACGGGGCCGAACGGAGCCGGAAAAAGCTCGCTTCTGCTTGCGCTAATGGGACTGCTCCCCTCTGAAGGTAGTTATCTTCTGCTGGGGGAACGGTTCGGGGGGAAAAGGCTTCGAAAACGGCAAGTCCAATCGCTGTCGAAGAGAATCGGATTCGTCTTTCAAAATCCCGAGTTTCAGTTTGTCGAGAACCGGGTGGATCAGGAGATCGGATTTTCTTTAAGGGAAGAGGGAATATCTCCCGAAGAGATCAGGCAGCGGGTGGATCATGCGTTGGACCAATTTGGTCTTGCCGGACTGGAGCAGCGACATCCGTACCAATTATCGCTTGGACAGAAGCGGAGATTGAGCGTGGCGGGCGCGGCCGTCCTGAAGAGACCGGTGTTGTTGCTTGATGAGCCGACGTTCGGACAGGATGCTGTGAACACGTTTGCCATTTTGAACTTGTGCGAGGATCTTCGGCGCAGTGGAGTGGCGATTGTGATGGTGACTCACGAGGAACAGATCGCGGAAGCGGTAGCTACCCGCCGATGGGAAGTCAGAGAAGGAACCCTGACCGATTATGGGTACACGGACCGGGGAACCCGGCTCCCGCATCATATATGCGAAGCCGGCATGGCGGAGGCAATGCTATGAATACATGGCTGGCTCCCTCCGCAATCACATGGATGCACCGGGCTAATCCGGTGCTTAAACTACTGTTCGTCATCGGGCTCTTTTTTGTGGCCTTATTTACGCACAGGACTGATTTTATGTTCTACCAGGCGGTGCTATTTACGCTGCTGTTGTTCTGGCAAAGCGGATACTCCTTCTGGAAGGTGCTCCTGCTTGTGCTGTCTTTCGGCCTGGTATTTATATCCTCCTCTTCGACAATGATCCTGTTCGGTAAAGGGGATGTGCTGTGGTGGGAATGGGGATTATTCCGAATTACGGAGGAGAGCTTCTATCGCGGAATTCATATTGGATTTAAATCGGTGACCATTGCGTCCGAAGGGCTGCTGTTCGTTCTTACAACATCTTCTGTAGATATGTTCTACGCCTTGATGCAGAAAATAAAGCTTCCTCCCAAATATGCGTACAGCTTTATGGCCTCCATCCGACTGCTGCCGATGGTTTGGGAGGAATTCCTGATCAGGCGGAATGCGCTCCGTATTCGGGGGGCGCGAAGTTTGAAGGGGCCGCGGGGATGGATTGCCGGAATCAAGATGTACGCGGTCCCGCTGCTGTCCCAAAGTATCCGAAGAGCCCACCGCGTGGCGGTCGCGATGGAGGCGAAGGCTTTCGACGGGAATGGCCGTAGAACCTACTATTACCCATCGCGCTTCTCGCGTTATGATCCGCTGGCAGCGGCGATCTTCATAGCAGCGGTTATTGCAGCCCTGGCTCTAAGCGATGGTCTCCCGCTATTTCATATCACGGATGTAAGATATTCCGCCAATACTTGATTGACGGAGTTAGCAGGATCCTGAATGCTGCAGCAAATAACGTGCAAAAGCCATAGGTTGTCGGTACGTATCGAACCATACTTCGTTCATTCCGGCTTTCCGAAAGCCGTAACGCTGATCTCTGCCGTTGCATTCAATAAGATATACCTGCCCGTTATTCGTAATTCCGATATCCATGCCAAGGTCGGCGAGCAAGGGCAGACGGCCGGACAGGTAAGCTGCGGCCCTAAGGGCCAGATCCAGGCTGTCCGTCAGGGCGCGAGCTGTTGTGAAAGGCGGAAATATGCGCCGGAGTAACAGCTCGGCGGGAAAAGCGCTGCCTCCCTGAGCAAGATTGGAGAGGAATCTTCCCGGAGCGGAAACTTTGGCATACAGTCCTGTAACCGCCCAATCTCCGCTCAGACCCCGTTGAACAGTTACACGGACATCCAGGGGGCGGCCGTCTATTTCAGCCAGCGGCAGCCTCTCCTGAATCAAATATGGAATTTGCGTGACTCTTCGCTTTACCCAGGCGGGCAGTGTCCCTCGCTTGTCAAGGCGAAGCACCTTCCAAAGATCCGCCGTCCGGCGGGCCTTGTAGAGCAGGCTCCATCCCCGGTTATCCAGCTTGAGACGCATAATTCCGCGTCCGACCGAAGCGCTTGCCGGTTTGAGCAGCAGGTCGTTATAACGCTCCATCATCAGTTCTATATTGCCCGACGTAGCTTGTAAAGAAGCAGGCAAGTGATGCGACAGCAGGGGATGCTCCGCCAGCAGACGATGAATCTCATCTTTGCCATAACGGTTGTTGTGGTTGTAGATGATGGTTCCCTGCTCTTGAAGGATGCGAATTTTTCGCAATGCGGAAGGGGCTTTATAGATCGCGCGATTATGAATGACTCCCGGAGTTTCAATGACCACTTTTCTGAGTCTGTCTTTCTCTTTCAGATAAACGAGACTTTTACCGGAATCGGGATGGATATTGTCCAGACACAGATAACAAGGTTTCAGATCGTAAAGGGCGGCAGCTTCTTCATAGAAGGGCAGAGCTTCCTGTCCGGTTCTGCCTCTTTCCGCTCCCCGGTGTGTTCTGGCATTTAGCAGGATACCGACATAATCGGGTGGCATGGCGCTCCCTCCTTTTTTACGGTACGTCATTGTCATGCGCCCGCCCTGTTCCCTTCTCTTCACAGTATGTGATTATCCCCGGCTCAGCATGGACGGATGAGGGAGGTTAACAGCCTGATTTATAGCCAAGTTCATAAGAGTCAAGTTCTCAGCACAGAGGATATGGATGAGGACGGGTTAGTATTTGGAATTGCCTCCTAAATAGTCACCAAAGAAAAAGCTCCCTCGTATAACTACTGATAAGAGCATGAATGGCTGGCTAGGAGGGAAGAGGTTGTGAACCGACCCAGAATCGCTGTCGTGACACCGGGCTCCTTTATTATTCCTTCGGGTAGAAGCAGTTCGGTAGAAAGAGTTATTGAAAAAATTGTCCCGCTTGCATCGGATCGGCTGGATATCACGGTCTTCGGCAAGAGAGGCGAACATATGAATGCACGGGAAAAGATCGGCGATGTTCCGTGCATCAGGGTAGCGGAAGGAGCCGCATATTATCCGTCGATTCTCTCCCATCTCAAATCATGGCAGCCTGAGGCGGTTGATGTGCATAATCGGCCGGCGCTGGCTTACCTGATCAAACAGAATCTTCCAGGCGTCAGAGTGATTTTGTCGCTGCATTCAACAACTTTTATCAAAAGCCGTAATCCTTCGCGTTCCCTTATGATAAGTAAGCTGCGCGCGCTTGACGGAATTAGCGTAAACAGCGATTATTTGCGCCGGGAGGTCCAGTACCGTTATCCGGGATTGTCGCTGCCTATGTATGTAAATCATCTCGGTGCGAGTCTTGAAGATTTCCTGCCCCGTTGGACCCCGGTTGGCGAAGGTCTTCGCCAGGGGAGAATGGCGGAATACGGATGGAGCGGACGCAAAATCGTCCTCTTCGTCGGCAGGCTGATTCCAGAAAAAGGGGTGCATGCTCTGCTAAAGACGGTTCCCCATGTCGCCCGAACCCATCCTGACGTTCTGTTCGTCGTTGTCGGCAGCGCCTTTTACAGCAGACCCGGCGAGACAAGTTACGTCAGGCATCTGAAGGGGCTTGCGTCCTCTTGGCCGGATCACGTCATTTTTCAACCGTTTACGCCCTATCCCCGCGTAGCGGACTGGTACAATCTGGCGGATGTTGTAGTTGTTCCTTCGGGTCAGGAGGAGGCTTTCGGACTCGTGAATGTGGAAGCGATGGCTTCCGGTATTCCCGTCATTGCGTCCGATGCCGGAGGTATTCCTGAAGTTGTGGAGCATGGACATTCAGGTTTTTTGATTCCTTCGGAACATCTTGATGGCAGGCTCGCGGACGGGATCGTAAGGCTATTGAATGATGAGAAGCTTCGCCGCCAGATGGGAACGGCCGGGCTGGAGGCGATACGAAGCCGCTTCAGATGGCGGCATACCGCCGACCGCTTTATATCCATATTTTCATCCAAACAAGCGTAAATGCCTGTGAGCCTAGCTCGAAAGGTATCTACGCTTGTTTGCTGAATTGGGGCTTGCATCGGGCGAAGTCTGTACGTTTGCCGTTACATAGGGCGAAACGCCGCATAAGCTATCTTATATTCCAGCCATTATGAATATCTGGAAGGATGGACCTTGATGGATAAGAGAATACGGCTCAGTCATCGGAAAAGACGGTCGCCCCTCCAAAAAGTAAAACGGAGTAGAGCATTCTTTCAATGCGATCCCAAGCCGGTCGTATCTGTCATCATTCCGGTTATGAATGAACAGCGGACACTTGCCGGGGTGATTCGGGAAGCTGCCAGAGTACACCCGAAGACCGAAATTATTGTCGTGGCAAACGGTTGTACGGACGGAAGCGTACGGCTAGCAAGAAGACTTGGCGCTATTGTTCTTGAATACAAGGACCCGTTGGGACATGATGTCCCGCGGGCGATCGGTGCCAGACATGCAAAGGGTGAAGTATTATTGTTCGTCGATGGAGATATGGTTGTTCCAGCTAGGGATTTACGGCCGTTCACGGCTGCAGTGTTATCCGGGATAGATGTGGCTCTGAACGATTATGACGGACCGGTTCAAAGTCAGGAAGCACATCCGGTCGTCAGTGCCAAGCACACATTGAATTCTTTCCTCGGCAGACCCGATATAAAGGGAGCTTCATTAACAGCAGTACCGCATGCGCTTAGCAGACATGCCGTACTTAAAATAGGCTTCGAGGCGCTGGAGAAGCCGCCGCTCGCCCAGGTGGCCGCCGTTCTGGGCGGATTGGAGATTCAGGCTGTGCACTCCGTGAATGTCGGGCGCTTAAACCGTCCAAGAACCCGGCTCAGGCAGCAGGGGAAGGGGGATTTGTTGACCGCGATCGTGATTGGCGATCATTTGGAGGCGGCCCAGTTGCTCTTGAACCGGCTTGGTCCCCGCGGTGGATTTTCCGATCTCGGGCGGCTTCGTGAAAGAGTGAGGTGAGCAGATAAGGTGACCAGATCCAAGAAAATCATCAGAACACGAAAAAGACGCAATAAACCTGCCGTTTTCAGAGGCCGGAAAAAGACAACCCGGCGAGGCAGAACGCTTCTTCACCCAGTTGGCTCGGTGAGGAAAGAACGTAACAGACGTCGTCCGGTGCAGAGAACTGGAAAGTCGGAGCCCCCTCGGCCGAAGCTGGATTTGTCAGCCGCTTATGCAGCAGGAGCCCAAGCCGGGGCGGAGTCGCTGCAATTGCATGGGAAGATTAACGGCCCTATGTCCCGAAGTCATTTTCAAAGCGCTTTGACAGAATGGTTCGCTGATCATATTGCGGGAAACCGGCCGCCATATTCTGAGGCTCTAGCTCTATGCTCTTCCTATCAGAAGGGCTATGCGGCTTCAAGGCAGGAGAACGAGAGCATTTACGGTGTACCCCTGCCGCTGGTCTCGAAGGCTTCCGCCGTCATTACCGCCTGTAATGAAGAAGATACGATTGGAAAGGTGATCAATGAGCTGGAGCGTTTGCCCCTGAGTGAAATTATCGTGGTTCTGAATGGATGCACGGATAACAGCTTCTCCAAGGTGGCATGGCGTAAAAACATTATATTGGTAAACTTTCCGGATCGGCTCGGCCATGATGTTGGACGATCCGTCGGAGCCGCTTTGGTGACGGGCGATTCGATATTATTTGTGGACGGTGACATGGAGGTGCCCGCCGAAGAGCTTGGCGCTTTTTTGTACGAACAGGAACAGGGGGCGGATGTCGTATTAAATGATATTTCCCGCTATCTTCCTCCTTACGAACGGCAGGATGAAGTAACGAGATGCAAGCTGTATTTGAATCAGGCGCTCGACCGCCCGGATTTGCGAAGCAACTCCCTAACCGCAGTCCCTCATGTTTTATCAAGAAAAGCTCTTGAGACAGTAGGGACCGAGATGCTGTTGGTGCCTCCGAAGGCGCAGGCAATCGCGATCATGGAGGGGCTTGCGGTAGCAGCGCCCTGTTCCGCAGATGTGATCAGTCGCAACAGGCTCCGGCAAGGAAATTCGGGAGCGGGGAACAGCGTGCTCTTGCTTATTTTAGGCGATCATCTGGAAGCGCTGAACGAGGCGATACGCCGTAAAGGGACGAAGCTGAGCTGGGAAACTGCCTCTCGTTCGCAATTGGCGAAAGTGAGGAATGGGTGATGAGCAACCGGACAATGACAAGTATTATCATTCCCACCTATAACGGATTAGAACTGTTGATAAAGTGCATAGAATCGATCCGCAAGTATACGGATGTTCCTTATGAGATTATCGTTGTGGATAATGGATCAAATGACGGGACGAAGGAATATTGCCGGAAGGAGCGGCTGATCCTGATTTCCTTGCCCGAGAACCGGGGATTCCCGGTGGCCTGCAACAAGGGGCTGGCTGTCGCCGCCGGGGAACAGCTGCTTTTGCTGAACAATGACTGCAGGGTTACCCCGAACTGGCTTTCACAGCTTCTGACCGCTTTAAACAGCGCGGAGGATATCGGGGCGGTCGGGCCGGTAACGAATTATGCGAGCGGAGAGCAGCAGATCGCTGCCGGCCTTGGGGGACAGGACGACGATGGATGGATAGAATTTGCGAGGATATTTAACCGTACGGATCGTTCAAAATGGATGGGAGTAAAGCGGCTCATCGGCTTCTGTCTAATGTTCAAGCGAAGTGTTTACGAAAGGGTAGGGCCGTTGGACGAGGATTTTTCGCCTGGCCATTATGAGGATGACGATTATTGTTACCGGGCTGTCAAGGAAGGCTTCAGACTGCTCATTTGCAAAGACACCTTTATTTATCATGAGGGCAGTGCGAGCTTTAGAGAAACGCAGCCACAGGAGTGGAAGCTCTTAATTGAAAATAACCGTAAACGGTTTATGAATAAATGGGGAGCCGATCCCCGGCAGTTCATTCAAAAGGAGGAGAGTCCGTGAAAGGTGTCATTTTGGCGGGAGGAACAGGCACAAGATTATTACCTTTAACCCGGCTGATTAACAAGCATTTGCTTCCGGTCGGCGAATGGCCGATGATCTGCTACGGGATCGAAAAACTTAAAGAGGCAGGAATTACGGATATCTTGTTGATTATCAGCAAACAGTCCGCCGGACTATACACCGACTTTTTAGGGAGCGGGAGCGATCTGGGTGTCAGGCTGACTTATAGAATCCAGGAGAATGCAGGAGGGATTGCCGAAGCATTGGAGCTTGCCCGCGGCTATATTGTTCCAGGCGACCGCTTGGTAGTTTTGCTCGGCGACAACCTGTTTCTTGAGAGTCTGAAGCCTTTCGTCGACAAATTCGCCGAGCAGCCTGCCGGGTCGGCCAGGGTGTTGTTGAAGAGAGTCGACGATCCCGAGAGATACGGAGTTCCGGTCTTTGACCCGAATCATCCTGAATTGATTTCATATATTGAAGAAAAACCGAAGCATCCCAAGTCTGATTTCTGTGTCACCGGCATCTACATGTACGATGATAAAGTATTTGAGCACATTGCAGTTACCAAGCCGTCCAGCAGGGGGGAGCTTGAGATTACGGACGTCAATAACTTGTATGCCGGCGAGGGGAAGCTCGAATACGACATCTTGCATGGGTGGTGGACGGATGCAGGAACGTTTGAGTCCTTGCATGCTGCTGCGGAGCAAATGAAGGATACGGGGCCCGAGAAGAAACCTTGACAGCGGGAGGTAGGAAGATGAGGACCAAACCGGGCAAAAAGTGGAGCAGGCGGAGAAGGAGAAGGTTTTCTACGAAGCTTTCCCGTGAACGCAAATCTGGTTACCGTGATCGGAGGCGTTCAGGCAGACGCAGATCCGCCCGGACATTGCGGGGGCAAGCGGATTCTCCGGTTCTGTATGAGAAAGAGCATGACCTTATCATGGATTCGGAATCGGAGAACCCCTCGTTAGAAGGAGAAGAGCAGGAGAATTCCTCGGGTATGCTGGAGTCTTCACTCCGGGATGCCTATGAAGCCGGCTACCGAGAAGGATACTTTGAGGGCGGAGAGGGGATCGTGACACGTTTGCTCCCGCCGAACATGATTATGCCCGGCGTGACGGTCGAAGGCTTAATCGCTTCAGGCATCCGGCAGCTCGCTCCGGAAGAGATGATCCCGCTGCTCCCTCCGCACGAGGTAGCTCGAGCGCTGCAGGATGCCATGGATGACAAACTTCATTTGTCCGTTATCCGGCTCGGAGATGGAGAGCTTTTGACGTTGGCCCATGACACGATTCTGCCGGTGGAGGAAGTGCGTAAGCGTGGACCCTTCCTCCCCTATAGCGGGGTAGAGCTTCCGGCACATTCGATCCGCGAGGCACTTGCTGACGCATTGCGCAAGGCGGATATCATCGGTGTCCCGCAGTCGCGGCATCCTTCCTTCCAAGGCTTGCTGCTCCCGGTTTTCAGACATTACGGCCTGAACCCGGCAAGCCTTCGGCTTACTTCCTCTACGGTGAATTACGCCTTAGAGGAAGAAGGGCTGCTGCTTCCGCTGCTTCAAGGCAGGAAGGTGCTGATCGTCGGCAATCGGGCAGAAGGGCTTGCGCTGGCATTGCAGCCGCATGATATTGAGATTAGCGGTCTTATTACACCGGTCAGAGGTGTTCATGATACGGAGTTGGTTGTGCGTGCTGCATCAGGCTACGCCTTTGACATTGCGCTGGTGGCGGCGGGGATTGCGGCGGTGCTGATTTGCACGGAAATTGCAAGCCGGCTAGGCAAGCCGGCGTTCGATTTCGGCCATTTGGCGAATAAACTTGAGAGTGGCGCTTAGCAGAAGGCTCCGCCAATCGACAAGGAGGGGGCGCATGAAAAGAAGCGGACAGACCTTATTCGATAAGGGGTACAGAGCCGGATATGAGAGAGGAAAGACGGCGGGCTATGAGGACTTTGAACAGCCGTTCGATGGAACAAGCATTATTATACCTACTTTCAATAAGAAGGATCTGCTGCTGCAATGTCTGGACAGCATAGAAGCTAATACCCCTTTTCCCTATGAATTGATCATTGTTGACGACGGATCGGATGACGGCACGCCTGAAGCGCTGCGGACAAGACGCAGAATCCGGGTTGCGGTGCATGAGCGCAATAAGGGTTTTGCCGGAGCTGTTAATACCGGACTGATGATGGCGAAAGGGAAGACGGTGCTGATTCTTAACAATGACGTGATCGTGACGGAGCATTGGCTTGAAAATATGCTGACCTGCCTCCATAGTTCCCCGGACATCGGCGCCGTCGGCCCGGTCACTAATTATATCGGTGGGGAGCAACAGATTGAGGTTCCGTACAGAGATCTTACAGGCATGAGGGAATTTGCAGCCAGCCGAAACCGGTTAGACCGGACAAAATGGAAAGAGACGGAACGACTCGTCGGGTTTTGCCTGCTGCTGCGGCGGGAGGTCGTCCAGAAAATCGGCTTTTTCGATGAAGGCTTTCGTATTGGCAACTATGAGGATGATGATTGGTCGGCGCGTTTAAGGCTTCTTGGATGGAGGCTGGTGATTGCCGGGGATTCATTCATCCATCATCTGGGCAGCGAAACAATCAGGAGTCTGGACGCCCGGCTTTTTGAACGAATCGAACAGGAGAACAAGGCTTATTTCCATTTAAAATGGGGGCAGGTCCATGAACGGCTCAGGCAGATCGAGCGGAAGAGGAAGGAGCGCGGGCAAGCCTTTACGGATCAGCCTCCCCGGATAGAGGGCTGCCCCGTTCAAATCCTTGCCAGCAGTGGGGCAGGACATTTGTATTGGATTGACCAAGGGATGAGATACAGGATCAAGAACGCTAAAATGACTGATCTTCATGCATTGCATCCATCTGCAAGTGCGATCAGGTTATCACAGCAGACGCTCCGGGCATTGCCGTTTGGGGGAGAGTGGGAGATGGAGGAAGCGGTCCGGGCATTGTCGGAGGCGTGGCGGGGGGATCGGCCGATCGGTGAAGGAGCCGTGGTCCGGATTCCGGATGGCCGGCTTTTTCAGATTGATCAGGGAGCAGCACGGCTCATTTGGTCCGAGTATGCCGCTGAAGCATGGGGATTAAAGAATAGGGCAAGAACAGTGACAGCCGAGGAGCTTGCTGCATATCCGGAGGGCTGGCCTGTGCTGCCGCCGATCCGGTACAATTCTGCAGAAATTTGATCGCGTGTAATATGGGAGGAATTCCCGTCCTGTCGTAACATAGAACAGCGCCCCGGCATATGCTGAAACAGTAGAATGCCAGGGCGCTTTTTCGGGTAGTTGAATGAAAACGTCCTGATTCTTAGGTCAAATGGAGGGCTGGAAGTGGAACAGAAAATCACGGATATTATCATGCATATAGGGCACTCGCATCAGCAATTGGCCCGTATCATTGATGCCGAACGCCATGTTACCGTCAGGCTGTCTGAAATCGTCAACGCGCTTCCCGACCAGAGTCCGAATTTCGAAGGTGTGGAGGGTTTGATGGAAAATTCGTCGTCTATCAACAAAAGCCTCGTATCGTACTTGAATTCGATTGCCGATCTGCAGGATGCCATGGCAGAAAATTTGACGCATGTCATGTCGGAGTTAAATGGTTCGGAAGATGAGTAGGCCGTATAAGCGGAAGCCGTTGGAGGTGACGTTATGAGCAGAGAACATGCTTATCTCAACATATTGGACGCTATGGCCAAAATTCAATGGAACGTGGCGATGATTCTCGAGGCTAAGGCGGTAGAGGCGGAAAAGGTAAGAACCTGGAGCTTGAACCACATACACGCGCAAAGCTTCGAAGATCATGAGGACCAGTTAGCGAAGCCGATCGGGGTGCATGATGAGATTGTGGAAATCATTGAAGGATTGACCAAAATGTCAAACGGCCTGGGCAGCAATTTGCGTTCACTTCTGTCGTCGGGTGATAGCAGCGGGGATGATTCGGGAGGCTTCGGGGACTTGTTTGGCGGCGGGATGGGCTTCGGTGATGGGGACAAGGAAAAATGATACCGATCTCTAGTCTCCGGAATGAACGGGATGCCAAGCTTGAGGTGATTCTTTCTATTTCGAGAAGTCAAAATGCACTGGCCCGAATTCTGGAAAGCATCGCCGATGTGTCGAGTTACTCTGAAGAAACAGCTCTTACATTAGCGAATCACATGGACCGGATAACGCGGTATCAGCAGGCGATGGCATCGATGTTAATGAATATCACGCTGAACCCGCTAAATACCGGGATCCCTTCAGCGCCTTGGATCAATCCGGATAAAGGCGTTTTTATTGAATCCAGTTTAAATTAAGGGGAGGCTGACCATTGAAATGGCGCTAAAAAAGAAACGCTCCAAATTACGCAAAGGGAGAAAAGGCAGTATAAAGCGGACAGTACGAAAAGGCAGACGCCTTAGAGCGCATGGGAAAAAGGCATATGGACGGCGGAAGACACTGCGCAGAAGAAAGCTTGTCCGCCGCGGAGCCAGACGCCGGGGTTCAGCACGACGTCGCCGAAATCCGGTTGAGGCACCGACTCCTGTACCGGTGCCGGTGCCAGTGCCGGCAGACGTGGATAAGGATGCGCTCTATCAAGAGGGATATAATGAATCCTATCAGGAAGGCTTTAATTCCGGATTCGCTAAGGGCTTCGAAGATGGCCATAAATTGGCTTACCAGCAGCAGGAATTTAAGTAAAGGGGGGAAGCTAGAGCTTCCGCCCCGTGTGCAAAAGCATAAGGCAGTTAAACATCGGAGGGCGAGTTAGAGGGGCAACGTGTGAAGTATGCTTACGATCGCTGTTGTTCGCGGATTTCCATGATCGGACTAAGTTCTCACAAGGGGGAAATCCGCTCACAAAGGCGAACGCTGACGCTTTATGCTTCCGAAGTAGCTTTCCTACAGAAAGCTTGTAACACTTCACACTTATGCCCTTGCTCTTCGCCTTGCTGTTTAACTGATATGCAGTTGCACATGGCTATTCTGAAGCAGCATAGCAATAACTGCACTGCTATTAACTTGCCTCCCTGCGGCATACAAGCAGGATACTCCGCGCAAGTCTCCTCCCAACTACCCCTTGCTGCTAGGCTCGCCTCAGGCTGGGCATCACAAATGGAGGCCTGCACGATTCACTTTACGCCAGCTCAATGGAACACTGGGCACCTGGAGTGGGCGCCCAGTTGTACGTTGCTTCGGCCTTGTGTAGAACGCGGAACTTCGTTATCCGACGGGGTGTTCCAGTCTTGATCCGAGCTTTACTCATCCCACTTGGTCACCCTCATTCCTGTCACGGGTTACAAGGGCATACTCCAGTGAAATTTCTTACCTTAAATTCTTCACTCGGCGCTCGAACTCCATTTTAGTGAAAAAAATTACCTTAGATCTCCAGTATCTAGTTAAATCCACGGTATAGTTACTTTTAAGCGAAAGAATTTCACTATATCCGCATTTCCACCATTTCACCTAAATTTAGAGTAACTTTCTTCACTGCACACGTATGACCCGTATTTGCATGGGGTCTGCCAACTGTCGTCATGCTGTGAAGCATCGCGTGTTGGGAGCTTTGAGCAGGTTGAGATCTGCATGATGCTGATGCGAGATGTGCGTATACGTACTTTGTTGGATTTTTGCAGAATCTGCTGGAGTTAGTCCGTGTGTGGGTAGTTGTCTATGCACCTACCCGCTGAAGGTGATATGATGCGCAGTTACTGTTTACTGTGCAATAGCAGTTAGCAGGCTGAACCGCAGTTAGCACGTAGGAAGGGCAGTCGTGTGAAATGATCCTACAATCGCTGTTGTTCGCGGATTTCCATGATCGGACTAAGTTCTCACAAGGGGGAAATCCGCTCACAAAGGCGACCGCTCCGCTTTTTCAGATTCATTTCACACTCTTGCCCTAACTATTGCGCTTATTGAGTTCAACTGCAATGCAGCTTGCACATGGCTGAGCCTAAGCTGCATTGCAATACGCTTGTCGCCTATGACAACGCACGCAGGTACTGTACGCAGGATACTGCACAAGCCATATGCTAAGCACGCACAGCAACTCGAGCAATGAACGCAGTGCATAACGATCGCGTGCATGGAAGTTGTGCTTTGCCTCACGTGCGGACGTTCACCCGGCGAAACAAGTGCCCGAAAGCAATTAAATTACTGGAGTGGGCCTCCATGCGGTTAAACAAGTGCCGGAAAGCAACTAGATTGCTAATGCGAGCGTTTCATGCACGAAATAAATGCTGAAAGGCAATTAAATTGCTGGAGCGGGCACTCATACGACCAAACAAGTGCTGAAAAGCAATTAAATTGTGCTCGTGATGCTTCGGCCTTGTACCGAACCCCCGCCTGTCTCGCCATCATCTTGTCCACTAGCTCCAGTCTTGCTTCGAACTTCACTCGTCCTACCTAATCAGCCTCATTCTGGTCATGCCCCAGTGAAGTCTGCAGTGCATCAGCGCCATCCGGCACTTTATATGCCGGATGACGAGCCTGTATATACATATCAATGAATTCGAGTGCTTTGCTACCGCATGAAGGGTCGTGTGTGAGTGCTACTATAGTGCATCTGGCACTATAAAGTCGAACTAAGAGAACTGCGTAATAAGGGCATAAGTGTGAAGTGTTACAAGCTTTCTGTAGGAAGGCTACTTCGGAAGCATAAAGCGAAGGTGTTCGCCTTTGTGAGCGGATTTCTTCCTTGCTATGTTTATTCAATCAAAGAAATCCGCGAACAACAGCGATCGTAAGCACACTTCACACGTTGCCCCCAGCAACGCAGAATCATTAGCCGGCGGTTCTGGACAAGCTGGGACATTCGCCAATTTACGAGGCGAACGGGTATATATCCACTCCGGCGAATGGCCCTCCGCATATAGTTATACAGTCAAGAGATTAACCCATAGATAGGATTGAATGCCGTGAACAGAGCAACAGTACGAGCTAAAGAAAAAGCCCGGCGAGCGATATATCGGCAAGGATGGAGCGAGGGATATCGGTATGGGGGATGTGTGGCGGTCATGGAACAAACCCAGGTGACAGCCCCTCCTAAGGAGGAGATTCGCATTCTTTATGTTCAGCAGGGCTTTGAATCCGTAGATCAGGGGATGATTGGGGCTCTGCGGGCTTTGGCTGGAGCGTTGGAGGTTGCTAGCCCGGAAGAAATGCTTCAGAAAGCGGAACAAACGAACCCCAATCTGGTGCTTGTAATGAATGCCCTGCATGTGTTTCCCGCCGAGCACAGCGAACAAATCGATTTGCTTCGCAGCCGGGGCATCCGGACCGCGGTCTGGTTTGTGGATGATCCCTATTATACCGACAGATCGCTGCCGCTTGCGGGGCATTACGATTATGTATTTACGCACGAACTTTCCTGTGTTCCTTTTTACAGGGAAGCTGGCTGCAGCGAGGTTCACTATCTGCCTCTTGCCGCGGATTCGGAGCGATTTGCTCCCATCGAGCCGCCCCGTTCTTATCAGTCCGACGTCTGCTTCATTGGCAGCGGATTTTGGAACCGGGTCGCTTTGTTTGACGAGCTGGCCCCATACCTGTCGCGAAAAAGGGTTCGGATTATCGGTGGTTTATGGAGCAGGCTTCAGCAGCAAGAGCTTCTTAGGCCCCATATTCACGAAGGATGGGTTGAACCGGGGGAGGCCCGGATCTATTATAACGGGGCGAAAATCGTCATTAATATGCACCGCCCTACGGAATCGGGCCAGGATAACGCGAAC
>NZ_HG005142.1:55801-113739 GCF_000455265.1 Paenibacillus antibioticophila | reverse complement strand
GCACCGCCCTACGGAATCGGGCCAGGATAACGCGAACACAGCCAATCTGCCCGGTCTGTCGATCAATCCCCGCACCTATGAGATCGCCGCGTGCGGCGCCCTGCAAATTACAGATGTTCGCGAGGACCTTCAGCGGTATTACCGGCCGGGATATGACATCGAGACATTTGGTTCGGCGGAGGAATTGAAGCAAAAAATCGAATATTATTTGACGCATGAGCAGGAGCGCATCGAGATGGCCTGGAGATCGCTCTGGACGACGAGGGAGCGGCACACTTATAATGACCGCGCCGCACGTATGCTTGCCATCATGAAATAAGGAAATCCCCAAGGAGAGTGGAAATGTTGGCGAAACCTTATGGTGAGACAGAAATTGTAAGAAGAAGGAGTGGAAGAGCAAGACAGCCAAAGGAGGTAGTGCTGGTTCCTGAAGAGATATCGATAAGACAACTGGGCAGAAACGTTGGTCTCCAGGAAGGATTTGACGAAGGATATTTACGCGGGAGAATGGACGTTTTAACGAGCAGACCGGCTCCCGTGTTTCCGTTAAGGCAGATTCATGTCCTGTATATCACATCAGGCAAGGAGTATCCTTATGCGCCGGTTGATGATGGAATTCAGGAGACACTTCGCTTGCTTGTCGCCAATGTCACGGTTGCAAGTCCGTCCCAGGCCGTTGCCCAGCTGGCAGCCGAAATCAGACCGGATCTTGTATTGGCGCTGGATGGGTGGAATTTGCCTCTTGAGCAAGTCGACGAAATCCGTGGAATGGGGATCCGGACTGCGCTCTGGCTGACGGATGACCCTTATTATACGGATGTTACCTCAGGGCTCGTGATGCACTATGATTATATTTTTACGCTGGAACTGAACTGTGTTGATTTTTACCGGCAAAATGGTTGCGCTAATGTGCATTACCTTCCTTTCGCGGCTTATACAGGTTATTATCGGCCGCTTCGCGATCGTGCGGCTAACCGACGCAATTTATCCTTTGTGGGCAGCGCCTTTTGGAATCGGGTCGACTTCTTCAGACCAATCCTTAATGAGTTGATGGACCGCGGACTTTACATTAACGGTTTTTGGTGGGAGCGGTTGTTCGAGCCCGGCGCATACCCCGGCAGAGTAGAGATGGACAAATGGATGGGTCCACAGGAGACGGCGGAAGTCTATAGCAGCAGCAAAATTGCGATCAACCTGCATCGGGCGTTCAACGACATCTCGGTAAATAACAATACCGCGATGATCGAGGCGCTATCCCCGAATCCCCGCACCTTCGAAATTGCGGCCAGCGGTACCCTGCAAATCGTGGATGCCCGCAGCGATATCGCAAGATTCTATACGCCTGGCATAGAGATAGAGACATTCAGTTCACAAGAGGAGCTGCTCGGGAAGATTGATTTCTATTTGAACCATGAGAAGGAGCGCCGTGAAATCGTGATCCGTGCGCTGGACCGGACATTAAAGGAGCATACCTATACCCACAGGTTAAACGAACTTTTGACGGTCATCTTCGGTTAGTCCCTCCTGCAATCTATAAAGAGGAATATATGATAATGCCCGTACTATAGCTGTACCTGTCAAAGCGCTAGAAGACACATATAATATCTTATACTTCTTCCAAACCTCTTTATAGAATGGAGAATGCTCATGAAAGTTGTAATACTTGCAGGAGGGTTGGGTACCAGGATCAGCGAAGAGACCCAAACGAAGCCGAAGCCGATGGTCCAGATCGGCGATAAACCGATACTTTGGCATATTATGAAAATTTATAGCTATTTCGGATACAACGAATTTATCATCTGTCTCGGATACAAGGGGGAAGTGATTAAGGAATATTTTGCTAACTATGTTCGTAATCATTCCAATGTGACTTTTGAATATCCCAGCGGGCGCTCTCAATTTCACAATATACAGGTCGAACCTTGGAAGGTGACGCTTATCGACACAGGCAGCGAAACGATGACTGGGGGGAGAATCAAACGGATTCAGCCGTATGTTGGCGATGAACCTTTTATGCTGACTTACGGTGACGGATTGTGCGATGTATCTCTTAAGGATCTGGAAGCGTATCACAAATCCCATGGGAGACTCGCTACGGTAACCGCCGTCCAGCCTGCAGGCCGATTCGGCGCGCTCTCGATCGAGGAGGATGGAACCGTAAACCGGTTTAACGAGAAAATGAAAGGGGACGGCAAGTGGGTAAACGGCGGCTTTTTTGTATTGCAGCCGGAGGTTTTTGACTATCTGACAGACGATACAACGGTCTTTGAACAGGAACCGCTCGTCAATCTTGCTGCGGGAGGACAGCTTCGTGCTTACAGGCATGATGGCTTCTGGTATGCGATGGACACATTGCGGGATAAAAACCACCTGCAATCCCTTTGGAGCTCCAGGCAAGCTCCCTGGAAAGTGTGGTAACCTTCATTTCAATAGCTCAACTATATAGTTTAGGAAAGTATGCATGCATAAGAAAAAGCGCGGGCTCCAAGGGATAATGCCCTTCAGGAATCCGCGCTTTGCTGTATTTATTCGCCGTCGTAGGATCGGATGCTTTCCTTCACGTGTTCGATTTCTTCTGCTGTCAAATCAGGGAATAACGGCAGGGTGACCAGTTGTTTCCAGATTGACTCCGCCACCGGCGTTGCTCCAGCAAACTTCATGAACAAAGGCTGCATCGGAAGCGGCATATAATGGACGCCTGTCGACACGCCCCGAGCCTGCATGTGGGCGATGAATCGTTCCCTGTCCTGTACCCTTACGATAAATGCCCAATAAGAGGAGTCCTGCAAATGGTAGGGAATGGCTGGATGAATATAATCGAGGTCCTTAATGGCGTTCAAGTACTGCCCGATAATGCGTTCTCTTCTCCGATTCATGGCGTCAAGCTTTTGCAATTGAACGAGACCGATCGAGGCCATCAGATCATTCATATTGTATTTATAGCCGATGTCAGAGATTTCGTAATACCAGCCGTTCGTATCCGAGCTTCCCATTTCAGACTGTTCATAACGCACCCATGTATCCTTGTTGATGCCGATCCAGCGGACATGTCTGAGCGGATTCAGGAGCTCGGGGTCATCAAAGGAGATCATGCCTCCGTCGCCGGTCGTCATGCATTTTTTCTCTTCGAAACTGTAACAGCCGATATCCCCCCAGGTTCCCAGCGACTTGCCTTTATATTTGCCGCCGGCGGTGTGGGCACAATCTTCGATGACCTTGAGACCACGCGATTTTGCCCATGCGACTAGTTCGTCCATTGGCACCGGGTGACCGCCGAAATGAACCGGCATCACGGCGACGCAATCTTTGTCGCATTTTCTATCGAGGTCCTCGAGGCTGATTCCAAGTGTTGTTTCATCTACATCGACAAAGACGGGGATGAGCCGGTTATACAGGACCGCCATTGCGGTTGAAGCAAACGTTAAGGCGGGAACCAGCACTTTTTTTCCTTCGGGGAACCGATAAGCGGCAAGAGCCAGATGGAGTGCTGCTGTGCAGGAATTCACCCCCACTGACTCCTTAGAGCCGATATATTGACTCCACCGCTGTTCGAATTCCGTCACTTTCGGCCCTAAGCCGAGCCATGCGCTTTTGAACGAGTCCTGTATGCTTTCAAGCTCCTCTTTGCCGACGGAAGGTTTAAATAATCTGACTTTCATATCCATCCCGCCTTTCAAGTCGGTAAGTTGCTTTGATGAAGCTTCAGAAATACTTCTCTTTTGATTCGCATCGTGGCCAGCTCACGTTCGGGAGGGGGGCTTGATCCGGGCTGTCCTGGAACCCAGCGGGTCACGCCATTCTCCTCCAGCCGGATAAGCGAAGTTCTTTCGATTTCTTCCGCTCCAAGACTTTCATACATACGAATAGCCCGATAATTGTCCGCGACAACGCGGATGAAGCCTTCCATAACGTCAAGCTCTTCGATGGTCCAAATGCCAAGCGTAATCAGAGCATAAATCATGATGTTTCCGAACTTTCCTTTCCGTCCCCGAAGCAGGTTATCGAATTCGCACTGTTTCTTGAGCGGATCATAATGCAGGATTCCTACCTGGCCCACGGGGGTACATTCCTCGTCTTCCACAAAGAACAAAATCCGGTCGTCGGCGCGCCACACTTGCTCCAGCCACCGTGAGGTTCCGGCTTCAGACAAAGGAAACCGTGTGGTAAACCAATCCGCGGAGGCCTCCCTCCACTCGGCAATCAGTTTGATTTCAGCCGGATTTTGGAGCGTATCGCCTGTGATCGGCCTTAATCTGCCTCGAACAACGCCCTTGGCGGTAATCGGGATGCAGCGGGCAGCGATAGAGCTTGCTGGTGTTTGTTTATAGCTTCGCAGTATCTCTTTCATGCAGAACGATCCCTTCTGTTCTCACGTAGCCTAGGTTTTAGATAAAGCCCCGAAGCTTTGCAAATCTTTCAAACACTTTATAGTCCAACTCGGCAATTTTTTGTGCGTATTTACTTTGGGAGAGTTGTTCGGGATGGAACCGCAGATAGCTTAACGGCTGAACGAGATAGATAGCATGGCCCCGGGTCATGAGACTGAACCAGGAGGCCATATCGACGGCAAAAAGCACTTGTTTCCCGGCGAGTACCCCGAATGGTTCGGTAAGGTCTCTTCTGCGGAATAATGCCGTAGTCGGTTCTCCGATGTAGTTGGTTTTGTCCTGAAGCATATCCCGCGTTAAAACCCCGCCGTCAATGACCGTATCCACGGGACGAAGCACCTTGAACGTTCCGATCGGGGGAACAAAGATACGTTTTCCTTTACTATCAATGACTCTTCTTTGAGATGTGACGAGCACGACGTTCGTATGGCTGAGAATATGACGCATCATAATTTCGATTTTGCGGGGATGAAACAAATCATCATCATTCAGATAATTAATATACTCGCCGTTGGCGAGATTGAGGAGCTGCTGCTGGTTGGCAATCGGGCCGATATTTCCGGAATGATGATAATAACGAATCACCGAGCCGCGAGGGTGTGACCGGTGTTTCGCAACGATTTGCTCTGTCAAATTGTTCGTGCTGTTATCGCCGACGACAATCTCGATATTGGGATAAGTCTGCATCAATGCGCTAGCCAAAGCCTGTTCAAAGTATTCCGGGCGATTATGAGTCGGGATCAATATACTTACCAAGGGGTTCATCATCATCTCTCCTTTGTTTTTTGCTGCTGAATCCGTTTGAATTCATCAAGCGAAGGAAGGGAAAGGTCCCTTTCCGAAATGACCGGTTTCAGAATGGGCCAGGTGATACGCAGGCTTTCGTCGTTCCAGATCACGCCGCCTTCATGCTGGGGAGCGTAAGGCTGGTCGGTCTTGTACACGATCTCGCAATCATCCGTAAGCGTACAGAAGCCATGGGCAAAGCCTTTTCCAATATAGACCATTCGATGGTTGTTCTCCGTCAGCAAAATGGAATCCCACTGACCGTAGGTGGGAGAGCCGGGCCGCAAATCGACGAATACATCGAAAATGCCTCCTCTGGCTGCCCGGACCAGCTTTGTCTCCGCATAGATTCCGTGCTGTAAATGCAGCCCGCGGAGTGTTCCCTTTTTCGCTGAGAACGACCGGTTCTCCTGGATCCATTCCCCTGTTAACCCGTGTTCCTGAAAGATCTTTTGGTCATAGATGCGGGTAAAATGTCCGCGATGATCTTGCTTAGGTTGGAGGATGATTTCGTAAACCCCTTGCAATTTGCAAGGCTGAATGATCATCCTGTCTGTACTCCCTTCATATATTCGTTGATTTGCCGCAGGCTTAATGCCCGCATGTCTTCCTGCCGATGCCAGGCTTTATACCATTCAACGGTATGAGTCACGGCGGAGCCGAGGCCCCAGCGCGGCTGCCAGCCGAGTTCCTGTCTGGCCATGGAGCTGTCCAGACTGAGGTAGCGGGCTTCATGGGGGTGGTCGGCGCTAAGCTCACTGGCAAAGGAGGCGCCTTCTCCCCACTCCTTGCATAGGAGACCCGCAAGCTGTTCGACGGAAGCCGAGCTGGCGTGGTCAGGGCCGAAGTTCCACCCTTGGGCAAATATCGCTTTGGATGTTGCTAGATGCTGTGCCAGTAGCAGATATCCGGATAAGGGCTCAAGTACATGCTGCCAAGGACGAATCGCCTTCGGGTTGCGCAGCAGGATTGGCCGTTGTTCCAGAATGGCCCGAATACCGTCCGGAACCAGGCGGTCTTTGCTCCAGTCTCCACCGCCTATTACATTGCCGGCCCTTGCAGTAGCGACAGGGACAATTGGATCAGCGGAACCCGGGGGATGAAAGAAAGCGCGGCGGTAGCTGTCGGTAATGATTTCAGACCCGGCCTTGCTGCCGGAATAAGGATCGGCTCCGCCCAGAGCGTCGGTTTCGCGGTATCCATAGGCCCATTCCCTGTTGTCGTAACATTTATCAGTCGTGACATTAATGACGGCCGAGATCCTTGAGCCGTGACTGACGGCCTGCCTGACCGCTTCTAATAAATGAACGGTTCCCATCATGTTGACTTCGAATGTGGTAACCGGGTCATGATACGACTCCCTGACAAGGGGCTGGGCGGCCATATGAATAACGATATCCGGGCTGGTCTCGCAGAGTGCTGCCGATAAGGAAGCAAGATAGCGGATATCATTATAATAAGAAGGTATAATCTCATCCATTCGGCAAATCTCGTAAATGCTGGGCTTGGTGGCAGGTTCAAGAGAATAGCCGGTGACCTGTGCGCCCATCGAATGCAGCCACAGGCTTAGCCATGTCCCCTTAAACCCTGTATGACCGGTCAAAAACACCTTTTTTCCTTTCCAGAAGCCGGGGCACGGCTCCGGCTTGTCGAGCGCCATTTCACCATCTCCTCCTTTCCATAATTTAAATGAATGAAGATAGCAGATCGTTCAGAGGCATCATATGGTTTGGATAAGGACTCTGAAACTGGCAAGAAACTACTGGACTATTAAATTTTTAAAAATATGTATTCATCCAAGCACGAGATTCTTTTTGGCATAGAATAGCACGAGAAGGGAGGGATATTGGATGAATGAATTGGAAACTAGACTGCAGCAGGTTGCCACCATGTTGCAAGGATATGTTGGTGACGAAAATCATCCGCTTGGTAAATTGTTTAGAGTGCTAGGAGAACTCCAAACAAATACAGATGCTGCCCAAGGCAGTGGAGCCACTGAGCCGTCAATAGCTCAATTCCAGCAGCAAATGGCCGCGCTAAATCTGGATGACGAGCAGAGAAGCGAACTTCAAACCGCGCTTGCGTCAGCGGCACGCGAAGAGGCAGCCGGCACGGTTCCGGCTGCAGCGGGATTCAGCCCGCAAATTTTGAATGATCTTGTGGCTCAACTGAACAGCATTGATAAGCTGATCAGAGATCCGCAGGTGAATCCGCAAACGGCTCTTTCCTCGATTCGTCCATTCTACGATCAGCTAAATTCGGTGCTTACGAATGTTGCAGGATCCTTCAACCTGAATGGGAATGCGCTTCTTGGCAATTTGCAGACTTTGCTGAGAAATCAGACGCAGATTCGCTTATGATCGTTTGACGAAGGAGGCTCTCTCGAAAGGCGCATATGCCTTTAGAGAGCCTTTTTTTAGATTGTGGAGCTTATAAGTTTCATGAACATGGTATGCGCCCGAATATTAAGGCTTGTACCTGTGCGTTTGCCGTGCCATTACGCGGCTATTGTGCCATAAGGTAAGGTAGCAATAAATAAAGAATTTCGCTGGGTAAAGGGCTTAGCGAGAGGAGAGAACTCGTTTGGAACCGCGAAAAATCTTTTTTCTGAATCATCTGTCCTGTTATATTAACAGCCTGGGCGATGCTCTAAGCCAGCTCGGCCACAAATTGTATTATCAGTCATCCTGGAACCAGCAAGAAATCGAAGCTGCAATTGCTTACTTTCGGCCTGAGGTTCTGATCACTGTCGGTTACGACAAACCTATGGCCGAGTTTCCGTTGGAAGTCATTCCGGACTGGTGCGAGAAATATGGATTGCTTCAAATTTACTGGGCTACAGAAGACAAAATTCATTTTGAAAGGCTGTCTCAAAAAGCAGTGCAGCGTCTTAACCCCGACCTCGTCTGGACGATTCATCCGGATTGTGTCTCCATGTATCGCGAAAAAGGGATCATGTCGGAGTTTCTGAACTTTGCTTTTAACCCGCGTCTTTTTCCGGAAAAACGGGACGTCGGTCCCGAACAGTACGACATTGCTTTTGTCGGGACGACGCATCTGGAGACAAGAACATATCGCTATGAAAGCCTGAAGGAGCTGCTGTTCCCGCTGGTTGCCTCGCCTGAGAGCGTCCATGTTTGGGGGGGGAACTGGAAGGAGAACGCGGCGCTGCTCAAGCATGAATTCGGCATGGCCTTGCCGCCTTCATGCATTCATGGTTTCCTGCCTTACAAGAGGACGGTGAGAGTGTACCATGACAGCAAGGTTATGCTCGGTGTGCAGAACGCCAGGGATCAGGTTACCCAGCGCACGTTTGAAATTCTTGGCTGCGGCGCCTTCATGATCGCCAGCCGGACGGAAGAGCTGGAAAGATTATTTAAACATGGGAAAGAGATTGTCTATTCGTCGGAACCGGATGAAACATTGGAGTTGGCCCGGTACTACTTGAAGCATCCGGAGCAGCGGACGGCCATCGGCCGTATGGCAAGAACAAAGGTGTTGTCCAGGCATACGTTTTCCCGTGAACTGGAACGCCTTTGGCCTAACGTGGAACAATTACTAAAGGAAAAGAGGGTATCGTTCTATGATTGAATTAGTACCGTTGGCCCGCCAGTTTCAATCGATTCTGCCTGAAATGTTGGAGGCCATAACCGAAACTATTGAATCCGGCAAGTACGTGCTGGGGCCAAATGTTAAAAAGCTGGAGAGCGAGATTTCGGCCTATCTGCAGGCAGCGCATGCGATCGGCGTCGGTAACGGCACGGACGCCTTGGTTCTGGCACTGGACGCTCTAGGCATTGGCCCCGGAGATGAGGTCATCACGACTCCGTTTACTTTTTTTGCTTCGGCGGAAGCGATATCCAGGGTCGGCGCTGTTCCGGTCTTTGCCGACATTGATCCGCAAACTTATTGCATTGACCCGGCCCGTATTGAAGAAAAAATAACCCCGGCCACGAAAGCGATCATCCCGGTTCATTTATTCGGTCAATCCGCCGATATGGACGAAATCATGGATATTGCAGACCGATATGATCTGAAGGTCATTGAGGATGCGTGTCAGGCATTTGGTGCGGAGTATAAGGGACGCCGTGTCGGAAGCATCGGCCATGCGGCATGTTTTTCGTTCTTTCCGACCAAAAATTTGGGCACCGTCGGGGACGGCGGCTTGATCGTCACCTCAGACGATGAGCTTGCCCGGAGGGTCCGGCTCCTTCGTCAGCACGGAAGCGAGAAGAAATATCATCATACCATCCTTGGGTATAATAGCCGCCTGGATGAATTGCATGCAGCCATCCTTCGCATCTCCTTGACAAAGATTGATAGCTGGAATAAGAACCGGATGATTTTGGCCGCGCGCTACCGCGAAGCGCTGAAAGATTTGCCCGATCTGACGATTTCACCGGAAAGAGAGGACCGAAGTCACATTTATCATTTATTTTGCGTAGAGTCTAAACAGAGAGGAAAATTGCTGGAGCAGCTCAAACTTCACAATATACAAACAAGTGTATATTATCCTTGTCCTCTGCATTTACAGGAAGCCTATGCTCATCTTCATTATAGCCAGGGCGATTTCCCGGTGTCGGAACGGCTATCGGCTCAGTTGTTTGCCCTGCCTATGGGCGCTTTCCTTTACGAAGAAGAGCAGGATCAAGTCATCTCCGCTTTGCGTACCACGAAAGGGGAAGGCCTGTCATGATCAAGTTTGGTTTGGTCGGCTGCGGAAGAATAGCCGATCGGCACATCCGGTCGCTGGCCGAGTGTGAAGGCGCGGAGCTTACCGCATTGTTTGACGTTCAGCCGGAGCGCATGGCTGCAGTGGAAGCGGATTATGTGAAACTTTCGGGTTGTCAGGGAGAACTGGCTAAATATACGGAAATGGAGCAACTCCTGAAGGATCCGCAGGTTCAGGCGGTCATTATCGCTACTCCCTCGGCCCTGCACGCCAAGCTCGCCAGTGAGGCTATTCGAAGCGGCAAGCATGTCATGCTCGAGAAGCCGATGGCCCTATCCCTCCAAGATGCGGAGAATATGATCTCCCTTGCCCGCAAGCATGAAGTCATTGTGCAAGTATGCCACCAGTTAAGATATAGAAAAGTAATGACCCAGGTGAAGGAGTTAATCGAGTCGGGTTCGATGGGCAAGTTGTACCTTGGTGTTGTTTCGATGAGATTGCAGCGATCCGCCGTATATTACGAAGCAGCCCCTTGGAGAGGGACGTGGGAACAGGATGGGGGGATGCTGCTGAACCAAGGCATTCATCTCGTCGATCTGCTTCAATGGTTTCTGGGCGACGGCACTCGGGTATTCGGAAGCTTGCAGCGCGGTCTGCTTATGAAGGAAACCGAGGATGTAGCTGCCGGTATCGTGAATTTTAAAGACGGTGCGATCGGGATGATTGAGGCCAATACGGTAACTTATCCCGGCAACTATGATAACTGTATCACCTTGTTCGGAGAAAAAGGAACGGTAAGCATCGGAGGCATTCGTCTGGACGAAGTCCGTAAATGGTCATTTTCAGATCCAAATGTCCCCGACCCGGTGATAGAGCCTGCCGGAGAGGAGCATGTCAGAATGTACGAACGCTTTATAGCGGCGGCCAAGGACCGGGAGAAAGCCGTACTGATTGATGGGGAGGAAGGGAAACGGGCGCTCGAGTTGATCTTCGCTTTATATGATTCTGCGCTGAAAGGCCAAAGCATGTCAATTCCATTAACCTCTTTTCATACGGAAATGATGGGCGATCTGGAGGTGGGAATATGAGCTCGGCTTTTGGACGGGTGCTGGTAACCGGAGGTGCGGGATTCATAGGCTCTCAGTTATTGCTTAGACTGCTTCCCGTTTCTGAGCATATTACGGTGATTGACGATTGCTCGACAAGCCGGCGAGAGAACGTTCCGGTCTCGGACCGGATTACCTTCCATGAGATGTCCTATGTGAATGAAGAGCTGTTGGAGCAGGTGCTTCCGGGAACGACCCATATTTTTCACTTGGCTTGTAGAAATCTAGTCATGTCCGCCGAAAATATGGACGATGACTTTCATGTTAACCTGTATGGAGGCTATTTGCTGCTTCAAAAGACTAAGCGTTTATGCCCTGATTTACAGCGGTTTGTGTATACGTCCACGGCCTCTGTTTACGGGAATGCGGAACAATTTCCGACTCCGGAGAGCTGGTATCAGACATCGGTTCCTTATGCAGCAAGTAAATTTTCCATGGAGCACTACTGCCAGGTTTATTTCGGGATGCATCAATTACCGATTTCGGTGCTCCGTTTGTCGAACGTTTACGGTCCGGGCCAGCTGACGACGAATCCCTACTGCGGGGTTGTAGCCAAGTTTTTCGAGGAGGCGGAGCTTGAGAAACCCTTCACGATCTTCGGGGACGGAACGAATACACGCGACTATACCTATATTGATGATGCGATCGACGCCTTGATGGCTGCGGGAGTCCATCCCGAAGCCATAGGAAAGGTGTTTAATGTCGGCACTGGGGTGGAGACTAGCGTCATGGAACTTGCGGAACATATTTCCCGAATTGCCGGACAGTCCGAGCCAGCCATCTCCTGGCACCCGAAGCGAAAAGTGGACATCGTTCGGCGCCGGTCTTTGGATGCCGGACTGCTGCGGAGCACGCTTGGATGGAAGCCTCAAGTGGATTTGGCCTCAGGACTTAGGAAGACGGATCAATGGAGAAGAGGAGGGAAGTCGCCGGGATGAGGATTTTTCACGGAAGGCTAGAAATCGCCGGGCAGATGGGGATCATGTGCGGAGAATTGAAGAAGCGGGGTCACCTTGCCACGGGCTATAATACATTTCATACCTATTTGGGATATAGGGATCACCTGATCAATACAACGATAGAAGAACTCGTGAATACGAGCCATCATCTGATCAATTTTTACGATGTGTTTCATTTCCATTATGCGACCAGTCTTCTCGACGGCTATAAGGATCTGGAGATCATCAAGAACAAAGGCAAAAAAATGGTCATGCATCACTGGGGCAACGATGTCCGTTTTCACGAGCAGGCTCGGGAAAACAATCCTTATGTATTTACCGGAGATTCACCGCCCAATGAAGTCATTGACAGCCGATTAACAGAGATTACCCGATATGTGGATGAAGCCATCGTTCAGGATTATGAAGTATACACCTATGTCGAGCCTTATTACAAAAAAGTGCATGTCATACCGATCTCGATCGACCTGGCTCCCTTTACCCCGGCATATCCGAGCGGAAAGGTCAGACGGCCGCTGATCGTGCATGCTCCGACACAACAGGATTTTAAAGGAACGGTGGCCATCGAAGCGGCCATTCAAGAGCTCCGAAAGTCTTATGACTTCGAATACATGCGAATTGAAAAGATGAACCACGAGCAGGCAGTAGAGATGTACCGGGCAGCTGATTTGGTTGTCGATCAAATCCGGTGCGGCTCCTATGGTCTGCTCAGCGTAGAAGCGATGGCCCTGGGCAAACCGGTTATCACCTATATTCGCAGCGATCTGATCGAGAGGTTTCCCTCCGAATTACCGATCATGAATGCCAATCCGGACAATATCATCACCGCCATCCAGGTGTTTCTGGAGAACCCGTCCCTTTATGAGGAGTTGGGAAGAAGAGGCAGATCGTATGCAGAGAAATATCATGCCAAAGAAGCCGTCGTGGATCAGTTGGAGCAGGTGTATGCCAATCTGCGGCCATAAGAAAGGAGGTCTGAGATAACCGATGAATATCCTGGAGAAGTCGATGCTCTTTATTCCAAATCGTTACTCTGCTCAGGGGAAGGAAATCTATGTGTCCTATAATATATCGGTCATTCCTGAAGACATGGAGGTTCTGTCCATGAAACTGGTCGTTACCGCCCATGTTCCAGCTACGGGAACGCTTGTATTGCGTGAGATTAAACATGGCTGGGATGAACAATACATCATGAAGGCTCGGCCAACGTGTACGGAGATTAGGGACACCGTTGCCATTTCAAGGGTCAAGGAAGCCGAGTTTGATTTGACTCGATTGTCCGGACCTTGGCGGTTTGATAGTCATAACAATCATGGGATTTATGTAGTCTTGGAATCTGAGGATGATGCCTCGTTCTTGCTGGAGGACCCTCCCTATTTGCTTGTCGGCACTATGTGACCGGTTTGAAGTTCTTGTCTTGAACGTGAATGGGCTGCTTGAGTGGAGGCGGAATTGCCGCTTGCGCTCAGGCTGTCTTTTTATTGCAGATAAAACGGCGGAACAGTAAGTCTGTCCGCCGTTTTCGCGTTCTAGTATGCGATGCCTGGATAATCGACTCTTTGATAGATGCCTTTAACGAATGTGTAAAGCCGGATATACTCCGCAATCCGCTCTTTGTATACCGTCTCCAGGGTTTGATTCGGCAATTGATATACAAGGAAGGAGTCTTTCATATAGTTCTGTTTATTCGGAAGTCCAAGGTTGAAATAATCGAGATGATGGTAATCGCTGTAGATCATTCCTTTGCCGAACGTAATTTGAGTACCCAAGTGATAGTATTTCGCGAAGCCGGATGAGTTTAGAATCCAGTTCGTCTGATAGCCGGTATTTCCCGTATAGTTCGAGTTCAAGGCTACGACATGAAAGCCAAGCTCGCGCCATTGGATCACCCCATTGGCTCCGTAATTGGGCAGCCACATGCTGAGCTGATTCCGAGAGGCAATCGCTCCGTTGACCCATTTTATAAGTCCATCGTCATTGCTTTGCGGAATGATGGATTCCCTTTGCCATAGAAATCCTTTGAAATCCAATTTGTTGTGCAAATCGGTTCGCTGGCTCCATCTGGCATTGAACTGGTCGATCCACCAGATGACTGCAGCAAAGCGGTCCAAATTAGACGAGAAGTCAAGGTTGCGCCCCTGAATTTCCCCGAATGCCTTTTGAAATTGATGAGGATACGGGATGGAGACCCAGACATCGAGTTTATCGCTCGTGGCAAGCCGGTGCAGGGCTGTCAGATTGACGCCGGGGGCGAACAGGTTGTCGATCCATTCCAGCCAGTCGGCTTTTCCCGAGGGCTCTCCGAAGCCGACGTAAAGCGGGTACATGAAATGACGATTACTCTTTGTACGGATCCCGTTAAAGATGAATCCCTTAAAAAAGCTGTCAATCGGTTGACCGTTCAGCATGTAATTCGTGTAATAGCGTAATTGGTTTTCATCCCAACTTAGAGGCATTTCATTCAATAAATCTCCGCACGGTATCATGCACACCTGGTTTTTCAATTGATAGGCCTGCGGTGATAAATATCCACTAGCCGACGCAGGAATCATCTTTTCACACTCCAGCCATTTTATTTTTTGTTCTTTTATCAATAAATAGTATGTTCTCAGAATTAGGGATGACCTAGACAACAATCCAATTTTGTCCAGAGCACTGGCAACCGTCTCTATAAATGAATAAATCATAATGTCAGAAGAATGCAGTCATTTATTGAGGGGAGGAGCATTATGAAGATCGTTCATGTGCCGACCGAAATTGCGGGTCAAATGCAGACCATGGTGAATGGGCTTCGGCTGGCGGGACATGAAAGCAACGGCTATAACTGGTTCCTCAGTTATTTGAACTACAGCGGAGACATCAATATAACGGATGCTTACGAGCTAATCAGAATCGTGGATCCGATTGCCAGATATGCAGACGTAATCCATTTCCACAACGGCAACTCATTTCTGGCCAATAATATCGATTTGCCTCTCCTGTATGCGAATGGAAAAGCAATGGTCATGCATCATTGGGGAAATGATGTGCGGACTAAAAAGATCACTGCCTTGCTCAACCCCTATCAGATTCCTGCTAGTTATTTTACAGATGAACGGATTCATCAAAATCTTATGTTTACGAGCAAGTATATCAAGCATGCCATTGTTCAGGACTACGAGTTGTACCCGCATGTGGCGGACTATTACGAGCATGTTCATATTCTGCCTCTGGCTTGCAAGCTTGAGGATATTCCTTTCGTTTATCCTTCCATAGACAACCGGAATCCGTTAATTATCCATGCCCCCACCAATCGGGAATTCAAAGGCTCGGAATATGTGGAGAAGGCTATTGCGGAGCTGAAGAGAACGAAGAGGTTTGAATACCGCGCCATCGAGAAAATGAGTCATCGGGAAGCGATGAAAACCTACCTGACCGCTGATATTATCGTCGATCAAATTCTCTGCGGAACCTATGGCATGCTGAGCGTGGAAGCTATGGCAATGGGAAAAGTAGTGGTTGCTTTTGTCAGGGACGATGTTAGAGCGAAGTTTCCGCCGGAGTTGCCGATTGTGGTGGCGAATCCGGATACGATATCCGCGGTGCTTGCCACGCTGATCGATCAACCAGAAGCGAGACATAACCTGGGCATAGCCGGTCGCTATTATGTAGAGAAATACCACAGCTTGAGTTACATCACTCCGAAACTGCTGGATATTTATAACAGCGCTAAAGGAGGAGGGTAAATGGAATCAGTAAAAGTCATGCACATTCCGGTGGAGATTGCCGGACAGGTCGGCCTGATCTGCGATACTTTGATGAACAAAGGGATCCATGCCATTGGTTTTAATTATTTTCTGACCTATTTGAATTACAACCGAGTGATCCCTATTGAATCCTATGAGCTCATTAAGCTGCTGGAATACAGCATCCTGAATTATGATTTGTTCCATTTTCATAATAGCTATACTTTCATTGAGGATAAGCGGGACATTCAAATGATACGCGAGGCTGGCAGAGGCGTTATCATGCATCATCGAGGCAATGACGTTAGGTCGCATAAGCGGGCGAAGGCATGGAACGGATACAAGAATCCCTATGTAAACACGGATTCCTCCTTTCCCGAAGAGGAAATCGAACAAAACCTGAAGTTTTTTGCCAAGCATGTATCCGCGGCTATTGTCCAGGACTATGAATTGTATCATTACGTGGCGGATTACTATGCGGCAGAAGGAAAAAAAGTATATGTGCTGCCCAGACTGTTCGTTCCGTCTTCCGTCACTCCCCCGAGTCCGAAGTCACAAAAGTCAGATCCGCCATTGATTGTTCACGCACCGACTCATCGTGAGTTCAAGGGAACCAAGTTTATTATCAATGCGGTTGAGAAACTGGCGAAAGAGGTTCCGCTTCGCTTCAAGCTTGTCGAAGGGATGAGCCATGACGAAGCGATGGCGCTTTACAAAGAGGCGGATATCGTGATCGATCAGGTGCTTTGCGGCGCTTACGGCAATCTGAGTGTGGAAGCGATGGCGCTCGGGAAGGCGGTTGTATGCTATATACGCCCGGATCTTAAAGACACGTTACCGGCTGACTTGCCGATTCTGTCCTGTAATCCGGATACGCTTTATGACGGTTTGAAAGAGCTGGTGCTTCACCCGGAACTCAGGGTGCAGCGGGGGCAACAGGGCATCGCCTATGTTAAGAAGCATCATGATGCAGATCAAATTATTTTACAGTTGATCTCAATATATGAAGAGGTTTTAGGAAGGAGCATTTTGTAGATGGGGGTAAGGAGCACAGAGATTTTGTATGGATCGAATGTTACGATCGGCGAACATGTCATTATTGAGCCTGGTGTGGTAATCGGTGATGATGTCGCCATTGGGAATTTTGTCGTGATCAAGCAGGGCACGAATATCGGCAACGGGGTGCACATCGGAGATCTGTGTGTTCTCGGTAAACGCCCTGCATCAAATCCCAAAATGTCACAAAAGCCGCCTGTGGACCTGCCGCCGCTAATGATCGGCGACCGGGTCAAAATCGGCTGCAGCGTTGTGATCTATTGCGGAGTGAATCTCAGCGAGGATGTGTTTGTAGGCGATATGGCCAGCATTCGTGAACGGGTAAGCATCGGAAACAGCAGCATTATCGGCCGTAATGTCATCGTGGAGCCGAAAACGGAGATCGGAAGCAGAGTTACGGTTCAAACATCTTCGTATATTACCAGCGACATGGTGATCGAAGACCATGTTTTTATTGGTCCATGCTGCTCTACCTCTAACGATAAATATATGGGGCTCGGCAACTACCCTCACCAAGGCCCTATTATTCGGCGTCACGCAAGAATAGGGAATAATGCAACCTTACTGCCTGGGATTACGATCGGTGAACAAGCGGTCGTCGGTGCGGGAACGGTCGTTACGAAAGATGTTCCTCCTGGCGAAACGGTAGCAGGCAACCCGGGAAAACCGATCAAATCAACTCAATAATTATTAGCTATATTTTGAACCAAGGAGGACGTATTTATGACCGGCAACAACACCAAGAATTTGATTAAAACGATTGCCGTGATCGGGCAAGGATACGTGGGCCTGCCACTGTCCCTGTTATTTCTCTCCAAGGGATTTACCGTGTACGGAGTAGATAAAGACCTTGGAAAAATCAGGGCGCTGCTTCAGGCCAAAAGCTATCTGCCCGACGTGACAGATGAAGAGCTGAGTCGAAGCCTGGAAACGAACCGTTATCACCCGACCGATGAAATGAGCTGTATCCCCTTAGTAGATGCGATCATTATTTGTGTACCCACCCCGCTCAATTTAGAGCATTCACCAGATTTGACCATTCTCGAAAGAGCAGTAGCTGACATCAGCCGATATTTGCAAAAGGGCCAATTGGTCATCCTAGAAAGTTCTACTTATCCGGGGACAACGAGGGAAGTTATCAAACCGGTCCTTGAACAAGGCAGCGGTTTGACTGCAGGCATCGATTTTCATATTGGCTATTCCCCAGAAAGAATCGATCCTGGGAATGAAAGCTTCAAGGTGGAGCAGATTACCAAGGTGATCAGCGGGTTGACTCCGGAGTGCCTGAAACTTGCGGAGGAGCTGTACGCAAACGTATTTGAAAGTGTAGTGAGCGTCTCGTCGCCGGAAGTAGCAGAGTTCACGAAGCTGCTGGAAAATGCCCATCGATTGGTTAATATCAGCTTCATTAATGAACTTGCAACTATTTGTGATGAAATGAACATTGATATTTGGGAAGTGATTGAAGCGGCCAAGACGAAGCCCTTTGGCTTTACCCCGTATTATCCGGGCCCCGGTATCGGCGGGCATTGTATTCCGGTCGATCCGCTATACCTGCAGTGGAAGGCGCAAAAAGCGGGCCTGACGAGCAAATTTATTGAAATTGCAGATGAGGTTAACCGGAAGGCGCCGCACTATGTCGCTGATCGAATCCAAGCCCTGCTTAAACGGCATAATGCTCCCGATCAGGCAAACTTGCTCATCTACGGGGTTGCTTACAAAAGGGATATCAATGATGTCCGTGAATCGCCGGCTCTGGATCTGATTTCCTTGCTGGCCCAATCCGGGCACCATGTCAGCTATCACGATCCCTATATTGAAGAGATTGAAGCGGGGGGGCAAACTTATAGGAGCGTTGAGCTTCAGGAAGAAATATTGAAGAATACCCATTGCGTTATCATTGTGACAGATCATTCTGTTATTCCTATTGATAACATTGTCACTCACGCTCAAATTGTTTTTGATACGCGCAATGTAACGGATGCGCTGGGAAATAAAGAGAACGTTTATCGCTTCGGAGCCGGACACGGAAACTTGACTTGATAAGCAAGGACAACTTGCCAGAGAGCTGAAAATTACACGGAAAGCTCAGATGATTTGACCAAGCAAGGGGGAGGTACCGCTGCATATCTTATACAGTCGGATGACAAGTCTGACAGAGTTATGAAGAAAGGAGGTGAATTCATGGCTCTAATCTTGGATGCTTTCACTACAACCGCTAATACAGTGGTTACGGCAGATACTGGAGCGCCTCCTGGGTCCCTTCCCACCCCCGCAATCGTCGTACCAAAAGATCCGGAAATGCCATTTATTAATGGGAACGGGACTTACATCTTTTCTCCGTTCGACGGACCAGGCTCAACAGTAACATTTGTGTCCACTTATTCGATTCCTGCCGCGTTGCTTCCAGTCTTTACGGTAGGCCTTCCGATTACGGCATTTTTTGCTTATGCTGCTGACGAAACGGCCACTTCGACAGTTACACTGGAAGCGATCAACTTGTTGGGAATCGTCGTTCTGACTGTGCCGCTGATTACAGGCCTTAGCAATGGCGGAAACAAGCAAAATGTAGCTATTGGTTCGGGTGATACACTCTTGCTCGCTACCCTTGGCCCATTAGGTTCCGTCCAATTCACAGTAACAACGACCGTAACAGCACCGACTGCAGCACCCTATCCGTTTGGTGCCGCCGGAGAGTATCTTGGCGAACTGCGTGTTCACTCGCTTGCCGTAGTGTAGCAACTATTCTCGGAAGAGGCCGGAAGAGAGCTTTGTCTCTCCGGCCTCCTTTCTCTTTCCATTCAATAGTCTATTCCAGGATATGATGTTTTGCAGTACGACCCTGAAATAAATGCATATAGTCGTTCATAGTCTTCGGGTTGTTTTTTCGATAAATCCCCCAGCCTTTGGTTCGGAAACTGGTATACGAGCAAATGGCTGGAGGCATAGCCGTTTTTCTCGGGAAGCCCCAGATTTAAATAATCGAGGAAATGAGTATCGTTATATAAAATGCCTTTTCCGCAAATGATTTGGAACCCGGCCCCGCAGGATCTAGCCATGATTGCTGCATGATTAATCCATTCTACGCCCATTCCGGCGTTTCCGTAATAGTTGGCATGGATCGCTGCGTCATCGAAACCGAGCATGCTGAACTTCACGGCTCCGTATGCCCCATACTGCGGCAGCCAAAGGGAATGATAGCCTTTAGAGGCTATAAACCGATTGGTCATTTTTACTAATGGTTCGTCATGCTTATCGATCGATTCCCTCTGCCATAGAAATCCTCGAAGCACCAGATTATCAAAATCATTGCCCACTTGATTCCATCGTTCTAGAAACTGGACGATCCACCATTCAACTGCTTCATAACGGTCTTTAGCGGACATAAAATGAAGCTCTCGGCCATTCATTTTTCCGAAATTTGTATACTGCATCTGCGGATAAGGGATGGACACCCATACATTAAGCGGCCGATCCGCAAGGGAGTTTAAAGCATCCAAATTGCAGCCAGGGGCGAAAAGGAAATCTATCCACAAAAGCCAATCACTTTGGTCAGCGGCCGCTCCAAATGCCGCGTACATCGGATACATGAAGCGCCCGGGACGAGAGCCGATTCCGTTAAATATAAAGCCATCGAACAGAGGCTTGAACGCATTAGAACCGGATAATTCCTCAGGTACATAATGAACGTAAGGGGCGAGGTCAGATGAGGTCCACGGTGCGAAATGCTCAGGCAGCAGTCCCCCGCAGGGCAAGACACAGAGATGCTTTGGTCTTGGCAATATTTTGTCACCTCATTTTTGTTTAGAGAGAATCGATCTATGTATATGTAGAAGGGGACGATACAGACTTGAAAATTGTTCATGCTCCAATGGAAATCGGCGGTCAGGTAGGGCTATTTTGCAAAGAACTGGGCAAATTCGGGCATCAAGCGGTTGGCTTTAATTATTTCAGAGCATTTCAGAATTATACGGAAAATATTATGCTTACGGACCAATATGAGTTAATGAAAAATTTTGGTGAAGCGCTGAATTACTTCGATTTGTTCCACTTCCACTTTAATATGACGATGATCCCCGGCATGGATGATTTGAAGCTGATCCAAAAGGCGGGAAAGCCTATAGTAATGCATCATTGGGGAAATGATGTCAGAATGCTAAGCATGGCTTCTCTCCATAATCCTTACGTTCGTATCGTAAATGCGCCTAAAGAGAGTGATATTAAGCGCAGATTATCCCATGTTGGAGAATATGTTCCAATCGGGATCGTGCAGGACCATGAGGTTTACGAGTACGTCAAACCCTATTATAAAGAGGTGTGTATTCTTCCTCTCGCTATAGATGTTGTCCATAGTTCTCCAGCTTACCCCGACGAACACGAATCTTGCCCGCTTATTATTCATGCGCCTACAGATCCGTTGTTTAAAGGAACGGAAAGGATAGAGGAAGCCATAAGCAAGCTGAAGTTGGAATATCCCCTGCGATACATCAGGGTTGAGAAGTTGGCGCGTGAGGAAGCGCTGGCATTGTACCGCCAGGCCGATCTTATCATAGACCAAATTTTATGCGGATCTTACGGGTTGGTTGCAGTTGAGGCGATGGCACTCGGAAAACCCGTGGTCGCCTTTATTAGAGAGGATCTCATAGGCACATTTCCCCCAGAGCTTCCTCTGTGTAATGCTAGTCCCGATACGTTGTACGATGTATTGAGAACATTGATAACCTCAGGCGCCTTGCGTAAGCGTAAAGGCATCGAGGGAAGGAAGTTTGCAGAACATTATCATGATATCCGGGTCGTAGGCTGTCAATTGCTTTCGATATACAATCGTTTATAAATTTCCCGGCGGCTTCCTTGTCAAAACTTTTCAGGATACTGTTTCGCGTAGAGAGCCATTCTATAGCTGTAATCATTATAGCTATGAAAGGGGAATGTACTTTCGATGCATATAAAGAAGATGGTCCATTTATCATTGTCCGCCGCTCTAATCGCCGGGATGGTCGGTTTGACGGCCTGTGGAACTCGTACGGATAACAATAATGTCAAAACACAAAGCCTGCGAAACAATAACGTACGAAATTATGACGTAAATTCGTTGCCGCAAGGAAATCGTTTGTTTTCGCGGAGCGCGGGTAACGGTCAATCGGAGCGAATTACTTCGCTGAAATACAGTCCTGCGCTGAGCAACAAAGTTGCCGGGCTGAGCGATATTCAAACGGCTCATGTCGTCGTGACTGACCGGGATGCTTATGTAGCGGTGACGCTTCATGGAACCAATAACAATCCCGGGACAGGATCGGGCATATCGGAGATGTCGACAGGGAGGTCAACAGGGATCAATAATCACCGGGGAATGACGAATTCCAGCGGTTCGTACGGAGCAAACTCCGAGACCCGAGGAAGCGGAGGGAACGGCGGGCTGGCTCGCGGATTAACAGGGCGTTCCGGAACGGCAGGCAGCTTATTAGATATAAATCGCGGCGATGGGGGCATGGGAACCGGCACGTTCAATGGCGTCGAGAACGGTACGGAAGCCGGCAGGGTGACTGACAATGTGACTCAACAGGTAAAAGATCAGGTTACCGATGTGATTAAAAAGACAGCCCCGAATATCCGCAATGTCTATGTATCCAATGATTCCGACTTTGTATCAAGGGTCGGCAGTTATGCTACAGAATCCCGCGGCGGATCAGCACTCCAGGATATGATTTCCGACTTTCAGACGATGATTGATCGGGTGTTTCCATCCCGCGCAGGAACCATGACTGGACCGAACGGTTATGCGCCGACACAGCCGAGCGGGATTAACAATAGAGGCATGACACCGGCCGGAATCAATAATAATGGCTATTCAGGCGGAGTGACTCGTTAGAGACAGGAGTCTGTAGCAAAAGAAGAACTGTCCCTTCCCTCGGGGGAATCACGGACAGTTCTTTTTTTTACATAGACCTATTGAAGTTCACTCTGGAAGGCACGGCCCTCGACCCAAATCTTTTCCAATTGCAGGTCCGTACTGACAAGCAGCAGGTCCGCCAGCTTTCCGGTCTCGATGGAGCCGGTGGAGTGATCGATTCTTAGCAGTCGCGCCGGGTTGCCGCTTGCTGCTTCTGATGCTTGCTCTATCGTCATGCCAATCTCCTGAACCAGGTGTCGGAAGCCGCGAATCATGGTCAAGGTGCTCCCGGCCAAGGTTCCTTCATCCTCTTTAAGCGTACATACATTATCCTTGACGACGACAGGCAAATCGCCAAGCATATAATCTCCGTTCCCTAACCCAGCTGCGGACATCGCATCCGTGATCAGAATCAGATTCCGGTTATTCTTGACTTGGGCAAGCAACTGGATGCCTGCTTTATGCACATGAATCCCATCGGCAATAATCTCTGCGCTGATAGCTGGGCTGCTTAGCACGGCCCCGGCAGTTCCCGGCTTGCGATGGTGGAACGGAGTCATCGCATTGAAGGTATGCACTGCATGATGGAGACCCACTTCAACAGCCGACATGATCTCCTCATAGGTTGCATCTGTATGGCCTGCAGCAGCAACGATCGCTTGACTGCGAAGGAATGCGATAAGCTCATGCGCTCCTTCTTGTTCAGGAGCAAGGGTCACCTGCTTGATTAGGCCGGGATATTTAGCATTCCATTGCTCGACCCAAGCCTTGTTGGGAGGAACGATGTGCGCTGGATTCTGGGCGCCGGGCCAATTCGGGTTGATGAAGGGACCCTCCAAATGGACACCTGCCAGCTTGGCATAAGGCATCCCGTCCTCTATATAGCGATGAACTTCTTCCAGAACCGCATCAATAACCTCTTTTGGCATAGTCATGGTGGTGGCTAGCATCGAGGTCGTGCCTTGACTCAGGTGCAGCTTGGTAATATCATCGAATGCTTGTTTGCTTGGCGCCGAAAAATCCTGGAGCATGCCGCCGTGAACATGTATATCGATAAATCCCGGCAGGACATAGGCCCCCTGCGCATCAATAGCTTCATGGGTCGACAAGCCTGCCGAGGCGAGGCCCGGGGTTGTACCCACATAACGGATCACTCCGTTTTCTACCGAAACTGCGCCGTCCTTAATGATGCCCCGTGGAGTAACAACCTGTGCGTGGATAATTTGCAGAGAAGAGGATTCCATTAGAGAAGTCCCCCTGCGGCTTGGTCCAACACAACGACAACATTAGCGTGAGTCTGGAGCAAGGATGCCGGGCATTGAGTCGTGATCGGTCCTTTTAACGCTTTGGCCACAATTTCGGCTTTGTCGGCGCCCTTTGCCATCAACAAAATCTGCTTGGCTTGCAGGATCGTGCCAATCCCCATCGTGACCGCATGGGTTGGAACTTCTTCAATTGAAGGGAAATAGCGCGCATTGGCCTGGCGTGTTAGTTCATCCAATTCCACGATATGGGTTGGTCCGTGCAGGTTCTCGCTCGGCTCGTTAAATCCAATATGTCCGTTATGTCCCACGCCAAGCAATTGCAGGTCAATCTGTCCCGCCTTCTCCAGCAGTCGGGTATATTCTTCTGCGGCTTTCTCTGAATTTCCGGAAGGAACATGTGTATTCTCAATCGGAATATCGATATGATTGAACAGCTTTTCATTCATGAACCGGCGGTAGCTCTCCGGATGATTCTCAGGCAGACCGACATACTCATCCAGATTGTAGCTGCTGGCTTGTTTGAAGCTGACCACACCTTCACGATATAGTTCTACCAGCTTCTGATATACGCCTACAGGCGTGCCGCCGGTAGCCAGACCCAAAATAGCCCGGGGATTGGATTGCAGCAAGCTGGCGATAATACCGGCACCGGTCTCATTAAATTGTTGTTCACTGTTCACTTTAATAATATTAATCATTTTTGTTACCCTCCTTGGATATTCTGTATGCTTGAACGTTCTGATAAGAACCTTCCAATCTCGGAATGAAATCCTCGAACTCTGTACTGACCATACCTGTAAATAGAATATCGATAACATGAAGCTGAGCGATTCTGGATGCCATATCTCCCCGGCGCATCCCCTCTTCAAGTGAGGATGAGAACAAAGAGATATCAGCCATAGAGGCGAGCGAGTTGCTGCCGTATTGCGTCAGCGAGATCGTTACGGCTCCGCTGTCTCTTGCGCACCTCAGGGCATCAATGGTCTCCGGGGTTTCCCCGCTGTAGGAAATGGCAAGCGCCGCATCCCCGGCCTGAAGTCCGGACGCCGAAGTAATCTGCATATGCGAATCGGAAAATGCAGTACTATTTTTGCCGATTCGAATCAGCTTTTGATAAAAGTCCTGCGCAATAATGGAAGATGTGGCCACCCCGTATAAATCGATCCTGCTGGCCCGGCACAAAGCATGAATAGCTCTCTGGAGTGTATTCATGTCCAATAGCCGGGTTGTGTCCGTAATGGATGCCACATGGTTTGCTTCCATAGCCTGCACGATTTTGTGCAAGTCATTTCCGGCAATAATATCCTGATACTGGGCTTCCGATGTCTGATGGGCCAGCTCTCCGGCCAGCTTCATTTTGAAATCAGGAAACCCCTTGAAGTGAAAGGTTTTGCAAAAGCGCGTCACTGTAGACGGGCTAATTCCGCATGTATTGGCTAACTCCGTAATCCCAAGGTGAATTACAGCGGAGGAATGCTCCAGAATATACTCCCCCAGACGTCTCTCTTGAGGCGGGAGTGTCTCCAGATGGCTGGATACTGCATGCAAAATCGGCGACAGCATATTCTATAATCACCCTCTTTCCGGAAGAAAATTATTTTTATGTTATCATTAATATACATGAAAATTATTTTGATTTCATCATAACCAATTCTCCCGGTGAAATCAAGCAGGCATGATTTACTGTTGTGATTTGTGCAATTGCATACTACACTAAAATGGTAGAATCAAGGATTGCCGAGGTGAAAAACATTGGATTTTGACCTGGATCATTATATTGAACGCCTACTGGCTGCATGGTCTAACAGTTTTCGTAAAATCCATAGTGAAATTATGCAGCACAGTGAGCTTGGCCTGACAGGTCCCCAGTTCCAGATGCTGAGCTTGATCTACCGCAGTAAGTCCTGCAACGTCAGTTACCTGTCAGAGAAATTGGACGTTAAGCCGAGTGCGATCACCGTAATGGCTGATCGTCTAGTTCAAAGCGGTTATATCGAGCGCAGGCATGATGAACAAGACCGCCGGGCGGTGCTTCTGTCGGTCACCGAGCATGGGGCAGACGTCTATAAGGAAGCGGGGAACCGGTCGCGCAAGGTTTTAAAAGCTCACCTTTCGGATTTAACCTCACATGAATTGGAGATTCTGATTGGGGTCATCGAAAAGCTTTCGCAGAATGATGTCCCGAAATCGGACCGTGATTAAAGTCTTGAGGGAGACGGAGAGGAGCTTGCCTGCGGGCAGGCTTCTTTTCAAAATCGTTCATATAGAGCAGCTTCAAAATTATAAACGGTCTGCCGTAGAAGAGAGGCGAATTAGCGATGTATCAGCAGAAAACAAAGGAAACTGAAAACAGCGTCATCGAATTTATCGAAAATGTGGATCAACCCCAAAAACGTGAAGATGCCTATCGGCTATTGGATATGTTCAGTGAAACGACAGGCTATCCGGCAAAAATGTGGGGATCCAGCATCATCGGGTTCGGATCCTATCATTACAAATACGCCTCCGGGCATGAAGGCGATGCGCCGCTCGTGGGTTTCTCCCCGAGAAAGGCGAAGATCAGCTTGTATTTCGCAACGGGGGATGAAGCGCGGGATAACCTGCTCGAACAGTTGGGCAAGCATACAGCGGGAAAAGGCTGCGTTTATATCAATAAATTGGCGGATATTAATGAAGATATTTTAATAGCATTGATCAATCAGTCGGTTCAATTTCTGAAAGAAACTTATCCGCCGGCGGAATAGAATAACTGAAGAACGCTCCGTAATAAGATGCTGGAAAAAGAAAGGGGAAGATTTTATTTGGAAACCTATATTCTTGCTCTGGACCAAGGAACAACAAGCTCGCGGGCCATTTTATTCAACCGGGAGGGCGCTGTCGTTCATTCCGCCCAGCGCGAGTTCCCCCAGTATTTTCCCAAGCCGGGGTGGGTGGAGCAGCAGCCAAATGAAATCTGGGGCTCGATTCTCGCGGTGATCGCTTCCTGTCTGTCCGAATCCGGGGTGAAGCCGAAGCAGATCGCCGGGATTGGCATTACGAATCAGCGGGAGACGACGATCATCTGGGATAAGGAGACAGGCATGCCCGTTTATCCGGCTATCGTCTGGCAGTCGAGACAAACGGCTTCCATTTGCGAGGAATTGAAGCAAGCAGGCCATGATGAGCTTTTTCGGGATAAGACAGGACTGCTTATTGATCCCTACTTTTCCGGTACAAAGGTAAAATGGATACTTGACCATGTCGCTGGTGCCAGAGAACGGGCGGCCAGAGGTGAGCTCCTGTTTGGCACAATCGATACCTGGCTGATCTGGAAGCTGTCCGGCGGTGCGCTGCATGTTACGGATTATTCCAATGCCTCCAGAACGCTGATGTATAATATTCACTCCCTGGAGTGGGATCAGGAGCTGCTAGCTATTCTGGATGTACCCGCGGCTATGCTGCCGGAAGTGCGGTCCTCCTCCGAGATCTATGGCAACACCGTACCCTATCATTTTTTTGGCGAGGAGGTTCCGATTGCAGGTGTCGCCGGGGATCAGCAAGCTGCTTTGTTCGGCCAAACCTGCTTCGAAGAGGGAATGGTGAAGACCACCTACGGAACAGGCTGCTTCATGTTAATGTATACGGGCGAGCGGCCCGTTGAGTCGGCGCATGGACTGATTACATCGATTGCTTGGGGGATTGACGGCAAGGTAGAGTATGCCTTGGAAGGGAGCATTTTCGTGTCTGGATCGGCCATTCAATGGCTTCGGGACGGTCTGCGCATGCTTCGCGATACCAAGGATAGTGAGGTTTATGCGAGCCGTGTGGATTCGACGGAGGGAGTTTATGTGGTTCCTGCTTTTGTAGGCTTAGGCAGTCCTTATTGGGACAGTGAAGTGAGGGGAGCTGTGTTCGGGTTGACTCGGGGCACGTCGAAGGAGCATTTTATTCGTGCAACACTGGAAGCGCTGGCTTATCAGACGAAGGATATACTCACGGCCATGGAACAGGACGCAGGTATGGCGGTCTCCAAGATGCGCGTTGACGGCGGAGCCGTATCGAATGAGTTCTTGATGGGATTTCAGAGCGATATTTTGGACCTGGCCGTGGAGCGGCCGGAAGTTCGCGAGACTACAGCGCTGGGAGCAGCCTTCCTGGCTGGGCTTGCCGTAGGCTATTGGCAGGACCGGGAAGAAATCCGCCAGATCTGGAGGCTTGATCGTCGCTTTGAGCCTTCTCTGGAGGAGTCGGTTCGTTTGTCCCTCTATGAGGGCTGGAAGCGCGCGGTAAATGCGGCTATGGCCTTCAAGTAGCTCAAGCCCAAATTGCCTGCATACCGCACCATTAACCCGGTTTCTTCATAAGATGTGTTGACTGTATCCCTGAACCTTGTTAAACCAAAAACCCAAGCAAGGAGGGGTGACGCATTTTGAAGACTAGCGATCGCAACAGCAAATTTCTGTTAACACATCGTGAACGGGAAGTTTTTGAGCTCCTCGTGCAGGATAAAACGACACGGGATATTGCAGGACAGCTGTTTATCAGTGAGAAGACAGTCCGGAACCACATTTCCAATGTCATGCAAAAACTGAACGTAAAGGGCCGGGCACAGGCGGTTGTCGAGCTGATCAAGCTTGGGGAGTTGAAAATCTGACGATGTGCGGTAAGTTCCGCTCACTGTCGTCATTTGCAGTGTGAATGCAAAACTGAGAGCTTACGAGCTTCCGCATAGGAGCGAGGAGGCTCTTTTTTTTGAATTTAATAGGACTAGTTTGTATAAAAATAGACCAAGTGATCGCTGTCCATGGATGGACGGTATCGCTTGGTCTATTTTTCAAGCTCAATAGTCATAGTTTCGAAATTCACTTTGCATTTGGCTCTTATCATAAAATCAATGCCTACAATTCCATCAAATCCATAGGGTTCTTGAATCGAACCAAGCTGAATCGAAAAGTCATCTAAAATGACCTCTTCAATACGAAACTCAGAAATCTGCTGTTCATAGCAAACCTCACTCGTTCCTCCTACCCCATACATTCGCTTGGCACGTCCATTGATAAAATCAATGTAGATACCTATTGCCGCTAATGCATCGGTATCGAATACTGTTGCCGCGCAGCCTGTGTCAAATAATACATTGTTCAGCACGATAGATTGGTCATTTCGAGTTAAAGTCAAGGATACAATAGGTAAACCATTCTGTAGTCTTATCTTCATAGTTGCTGCCGCACTCCTGAGAAAAACTCTTCAACAACTTCTACATCTTTTCTACTCGTATGGAATACATACAACTCACGAGACGGATGTAACTTATGCAGCTCTTTATAGCCGCTCCACGCTTCCTGCGGATTATCGTAATCCTGAATGACTGCCATTTCCTCTAACTGACGTACGCGATTGCTGGAGCTTGCTTTGATTGCTTCGACAAGTACAAAGCGACTTGGATGCAATTCGGTAATTTCTCCCCATTTCATCGACTTCACCTCACTTGGAACTGTAGTATTCATATTATACCATAGTTACCTTAATTTTATGGTACGATTTAGTTACTAAGACCTAGCTTTGAATGGAGGGAGAGAAATGCCACCCCCTTTAACTGAAAAGGAAGTTAATCGATTATTTCAATTGTTGGATGACAATCAATTAATCTTTTTGCAGAGCTATTTGAAGCAAAGTAAAAAAAGTAAATGGTTAGAGAAACTCGCTCATAAAAAGGGAATTGTGCTGCATTCCAACGTATCAATAGATGAGGTTTGGGAAAAATTAAACGACTGGGAACTGAAAGAGATACTAGATGGTGGTTATGGTAACCGTCCGTATAAATGCGAATGTGGAATAACGCTTAGATACTGCTATATCGTTCATCATCGCAAGGAGAATAAGACATATCAGCTTGGTGAAACTTGCTTGGGGAACTATACGATGATCTCTGCTGAACTGATTAAAGATATTACGAATGGTTTTCATAAAATTGATCTTGAACGTGACGAGATACTCATTCGATATGAGCAGGGCTGGGATTTGCCGACTGATTATAACGAACTGCCTTTGACGGAAGATTTGAGAACACAAATTGATATGGGTATTCCTTTCTCATCTATTCAAGTTAATAAGATTGAGAAAATGTTTCAGCATGAATTATTGCAAGTAAGACGACAAGGAGAACTGGACAGAATAGCACAATTACGCATGCGCCAATCAGCTTTCGTTAGTTCTTCTGACGTTTCTTTATACTCCCCTTCGAGAATTCAATCCGTGACTTATGAAGATGTAATATCTCAACACTTAGCTAACTTAAAGCTAATGAGGGAGCATGAGCATAGAATTACGTATCCAATTATGCTTGAAAAGTGGAACAATGTGCAGGACATGATAAAAGGTTTAAAGCGAGGAGAGAATTTTGACTATTCAAAGTTTTTATCTCGGATGTTTGAACTATTGTATTATCTGAACTTGTATTAAAAGGGGCATAAAACATGTTAATGTACGAATTGGAAGAGATTAAAACTGCAGAAATTCTCAATGAATTGATTCGTGAGACTTATCGAAATCACAACTTGTATGAAGTGCTGAAGTTGATAAAAATGACGGGGATTTGTGTAGATTTTTTTGGTTCAGGCAAACCAAAAAATGAAAAATTGTATAATAGAGCAATGGAAACAGTACACAGCTTAATATCCAATAATGATGAGACCAAAAAACTTAAAGAGTTTCAGTCAGAAGTTTCAATACTGAATAGTTTATATAAAAAGTTGACTGATGGGTCAAGTCCATTATTGTGTGTAAAATCCTCGTCAGAGATTGTCTAGCCGATCCGAACTACTTTTGAATCTCCTTTTTTCCTGTTCTTGCGCCATTCTAGAAACTCAGTCATTTCGAGATACTTTTTGCCCATGGACCACTTTTCATCTTGTTCCATTAGCAACGCCCCAAGAAGACGGAGCACCGACTCACGGTTTGGAAATATGCGAATAACACGCTCTCTGCGCCGAATTTCGGCGTTTAAACGTTCTACCGCATTGGTTGTACGAGTACGCTTTCTATACTCAGGAGGAAGCACTAAAACGGCTGTAGCATCGTCAAATCCAGCCTCCAAGATCTCCATGGCTTTGGAGGCTTTTTATCTGAAAAAGGCTCGTGAATTATCGCAGCTTTTGGATATCGAAAAAAAACAAATTGAAACAGATTAACCATCAAGATTTAGTTTTAAAGTTACAACAAGCGTGTGACTTAATCGAGCAGTCCATTATTGAGTTGGATAATTATGAAGGTATGTTATCTGGGGAAAGAAAAAGAAGGCTAGACCAAAAGCTGATATTGATTTCCGAGAAATTGACTCGATAACAGTTGATAATTTCTTAATTAAGGATAGCTATTCAGTATACAAATATTTCGAAGAGGTATTGTTCACTGAATATGTATTAAATCCAGACGATATACTCAAAGTCTCATTATCTGATCTTAAGTATATGTATTATTTACTAACGAGTATTCAGATTAAGGGCAAAACCACTAAAAATGAAGTTTTCGGTAGTATTAAGTCATATTTGGACAATCAAAAGAGAACTAAAACAATGCTGTAGCTAAATTTTTTCGGCGTGTTTCAAACCACATCAAGCCTCCGCCCTGCTTGTTATGCGGGAGCGGAGGCTTTTGCGTTAAACGTCCAAGGGCGTGACGCTATGCCCTGCCGTCATGGCGGGGGTGTCGGGCTGGAACGGAGTCCGGATTTCGGACAACTCTCCATTGAGCGTTCGAAGTCCGGGAAGGAGCAGCATGACGCAGGAGCTGAAGATCGGGAGCAGCCCGGCGGCCAAAAACATCGTCTGCACGCCGTAATGCTCGGCGACGATACTCCCGGCAAACGTCCCCACCGGATACAGGGCACCGCCGATCAAGAAACGGTTCGCATTTACGCGGCCCTGTAAACGGTCGGGAACGAGTTTGCCATGCAGGGAAGAACTCAGGGAGCCGAAGAAGGGCCCGCAGGCGCCCGTAGCAAACAGTGCCGCCAGAGCAACCGGATAGCTCCGAGTTAGACCGAGGATGGCGTTGAAGCATCCGATTGCCGCCAGACTAAAGACCATAACCAACCGCCGCTGCTTGATATCGCCCAGCCAGGAGATCAATCCAAGCCCCGTCAGGGAGCCCAAAGCGGTAGCGGTCGTGAAGGTCCCCATCGCTGCGGCGTCCAGCTGCAGGACTTCGCTGACGAACGGAACCATCATCGTCCAGATGGCGCCTTGGCACATATTGCTGATCGAAACCATGACCATGACGGCGAACATGGCCGGAACCTGCCTGTAAAACGAAAAGCCTTCGATGATCTCCCGCAGATAAGCGGCGATGGAAGCGGAAGGAGTCTCGTTCCGGCGCGTACTCTTCGGCAAAAACAGCAGCATGGCGATAGCCGCCAGGTAACAGGCCGCATTGATTCCCAATGCGGGCAGCGACCCGAATCCGGCCACTACACCGCCTGCGATCGCCGGACCGACCAAGGCTGCCGCATTCCGGGATCCGTCGATCATGGCGAAAGCCCGGGTCAGTTTGCGGGAACCGGCTGCTTCCGGCACGAGGGCCATGGCTGTCGGCATAAACAGGGCCGAGCAAGAGCCGCTAAGTCCGGCCGCCAGGAACAAGTGCCATAACTGCAGATGCCCGGCCAAGCCGGCGATCCAGGGCAGAAGAATGGCAGTCAGCCGCACGGCGGCCAGTCCTGCCATGAGGCGGTGCCGGGGCAATCGGTCGGAGAGCGGCGAACCGAGCAGGCGAATCATCAGCTCCGGAATGCCGGAAGAGAGAGCGAGTGCTCCCATCGCCAGTTTTGAGCCGGTGATTTCATAAACCAGCCACTCCATGGCAAGCAAGCCAAACGCATCTCCGAATCCGCTTAAGGCGGTCGTTGACAGCAGCCCGTAATAAGCCCGATGCTTCAAGGCAATCATCTCCTTATTTCACCACGACCGGATCGGCAAGTTCGCCGCTCGCGAAATAGTCGTCGATTTGACCGGACAACCCGTTTAACGCTTCGCGGCGCAGGCTGTATTCGACCGACTTGAACTCAGAGCTTTTGGCCTGGTAATGCACGATCACCAATCCGGCCGCCCGAAGGGCGATCAAGTGGTAATGGATCGTGCTCTTGGAGATGGCGATATCGCGGGCAATTTCGGTAAATGTCATCTGTTTTCGGGCCAGCAGCCGGAGAATGCGAAGCCGGGTTTCATCCGACAACGCCCGGGTCAAGCGAAGCAGAGCAGGAGCGGGGTAGCCCGGGGCCGGAGGAAACAGGTCGCATGAATATTGGGTGAAAATCATCGTCTCGAAGATGCTGGAAGTCACCAGCGGGCGAGAATGGTATTGGGGGATGAGCACGACCCGGGCTAGAGCATCGCCTGGATATAAACGCATCCCGTTCGTCGCCATCTCGTAGATGTCCATACCGCTTGTTTCGCCGCCCAATCGGGACTTCAAGGCGGACGCTTCCTGCTCCAGACCTTCGATGATCCGGGGGTCGATCGTGGAAAAATAATGCAAATGCCATTCCTGCAACACCTCGCAGGCCGCATCCCGAAGCTCCGCAAGATTGGCGGGGACGGATTGGCTGCAAGCCGCTGAAATTTCGTACAGTTCACCCAACGACAATCCGGAGAACCATTCCAAAAATCGGGTAACTGTACGCGGACCCGGGCATTTCCAAATAAACGGAGACAGGCTGAAGTCATCCAGCAGTTTGACCGACACTCGCATTTTCTGCAGCTTCGCAGGCGCAAACCGCTCCTGAATATCCTTCACCCATGGTTTTCCGGCATCCAGGGCACCGTGGTTTTGTTTGGCGAAAAAGGCCGTCAGGCTTGCCGCGCATTCATAAATTGGAGCAAAATCCGCTTCGATTTGATAGTCCATCACGCTTCTCTTCCCTTCTCTTTCCTGCCCTTTTCCTTCCTTGAACAAAGCAGGCATTACAATATTCTTTAGTTCTATAAATATAGAACAACATTATTGTTCTATAATAATAGAATCTATTGAGTTATGCAAGCTTATCGAACCGATAACGGACCTTTGGCCCTTACCAGGGTAACAGGTATAAGGAAGGTCTGTTTGTATCGGAGTTCATTCGGACGGTCTGATATCAAAAAAAACCGCCCCATGGGGACGGCTTTTCGAAATTGAGGTTTACAGCGACTTCAAATATTCAACAATCGTCAGTAGACCTTTGTCAAAGTTTTCTAAATGGAAATGCTCATTCGGAGCGTGCAGGTTTTCATTCGGCAAGCCGAAGCCCATCATGACGGCAGGAGCCTTCAGAACACGGGACAAGGTCTCAACGATTGGAATAGAGCCGCCATCCTTCGTGAACAATGCACGGGTTCCATAGACTTTTTCATAAGCATCTGCAGCCTTTTGCAGCATCGGGTCGGACGGATCGATAGAGAATGCGCGGGCCCGCTCCAGCTGCTTCACTTCAAGCTTGGCGCCAGGAAGCAGCTGGGCTTGAAGATGGGCTTCAATCTTATCAAGCACATCCTGCGGATCCTGATCTCCTACGAGCCGGCAGGTGATCTTGGCATGGGCTTCCTTCGGGATGACCGTCTTGGTTCCCTCCCCTTGGAATCCGCCGTACACACCGTTTAATTCCAGTGTCGGACGAACACCGGTGCGGGCGATGAATCCGAAGCCTTCCTCACCGTACAGCGTGTCCAGGGCAAGGGTTTGTTTCAGCCCTTCCTCGCTGAATTGAAGCTTCTCGATTTCTTCGCGAATCAGATCGGTCATCTCAGGCACACCTTCATAGAAGCCCTCGACGGCAACCCGGCCTTGCTTATCATGCAGCGAAGCCAACAGATCGACCAGCACATGAAGTGAATTCGGCACTCCGCCACCATATGTCCCGGAATGCAAATCCGTATTTGCCGTTCTTACGCTAACCTCAAGAGAACACAATCCGCGCAGACCGGTACAAATGGCCGGCTTGCCTGGTTCCAGCAAGGCGGTATCAGAGATCAGAACGACATCGGCGGCCAGCTTGTCCTGATGTTCGGTCAGGAAGGACGGGAGATTCGGACTTGTTACCTCTTCTTCACCTTCAATACAGAACTTGAGGTTGACCGGCAGTTCTTTATCCAATTGAAGAAGGGCTTCGGCGGCCTTTACATGAAGAAATATTTGCCCTTTATCATCGGTAGCTCCCCGGGCAAACAATTTGTTATCGCGAATGGTGGGCTCGAATGGTGGGCTTTCCCATAACTCCAGCGGGTCTACAGGTTGTACATCGTAATGTCCATAGACCAAGACCGTAGGCTTGCCAGGAGCATGTACATGCTCACCGTAAACAATCGGATGACCGTCTGTCGGATAAATTTCTACTTGCTCCATGCCGGCACGGCGAAGGGAGTCGGCAACCCATTCAGCGGCTCGGTTCATATCGGATTTATGTTCGGATAGAGCGGAAATACTCGGTATCGAGATCAGTTCGCCCAGTTCCTGTAAATGCTTGTCTTTGTTGCTCTGAAAATAGCTTTGGTAATCCATCGTTATCATTTCCTCCCGGACGTTAGTTTCCCTCCCATTTTACACCTTTTTGCACGATAACAGAAATAACCGGCGGTAAATTCTGCGACTCAGATTAAAATTGCCTTAAAAAATGTGCATCTTTTTTAGGATTCCTTAAGGTATAACCTGCATTAATCTGATAAAGTCATAAGAGTATAAGTTTGTACAAGAATGAAGGGAGTCAGCGATCGAATGGAAGATAAGGACAAGGAGTTAGAAATCGTCCCGGGCGGACAAGCAGAAGAGGATGCGCTTACAGAGGGAAGTGTTGACACACCTGCAGAAGAGAAGCCTTTAGAGACAGGCGGCACCGCGGCTGAAGACACAGAGACCCAGCCTTTGGAAGAGATTGCGAATGAAGAGGAAACTGAAAGCGACGAGTCTTTGACAGTAATGGCTCCGGTTCATGATGAATCAACCAAGGAGAACGGCTCGTTATCGAATAACGGGAATGGCGGCAGCAACAAGGTCTGGTTATTTACTTCACTGGCACTTGTGGTTGTGCTGATTATTGTGCTGGTCAAGCCGCCATTTGCAACGAACAAGGCAGAAGCGGTAGCTACGGTAAATGGAGTGGAAATTTCCAAGGACCGTCTATATGAAGAATTAAGCTCCGCCACCAAGCAATCCGCACTTGATCAATTGATTATGGAGGAGCTTGTCAATCAAGAGGCAGTGAAGCAGAGCGTTGAGGTTACGGAGAGCGACATTGACGCGGAAGTTGCAGATCTGGAAAAGTCCTTCGGCTCAAAGGAAGCACTTGAAAGCGCACTGGTATCTAACGGTATGAGCATGGAAGTGCTTCGTGAAAATATTCAGTTGAAATTGTTAATGACGAAGCTGCTTGAGCCGCAAATCACGGTCACGGATGATGAAGTCAAGCAAACGTTTGAAGATTACAAATCGTCATTCGATACACCGGAGCAAGTTCGGGCCTCGTTGATTGTTGTCGCTACGGAAGAAGAAGCGAATGATGTAATCAAGCAATTGAAGGAAGGCAAGGACTTTGCAGAGCTGGCTGCTAGTGTGTCATTGGATGAATACACCAAGGCTAACGGCGGCGATACAGATTTCTTTGCCCGCGGAGAGCAGGAGGAAGCGATTGAAGAGGCGGCTTTCGCGCTTGCCAAGGATGAAGTCAGCGAAGCTGTCAAGACAAGCGGCGGTTATACTGTAATCAAGGTTACGGACCGTATTGAAGCACGCTCGGCGACCTATGAGGAAGAGAAGGATTATATCCGTAAAACGCTGGTATCCAACCAAGTATCGGAGCTGAGCAACAGCTGGATTGAGGGCCTGCGCAGCAACGCAACAATCACGAATACCTTCACAGATTCATCGGATGACGAAGCAAACACAGAAGCAGCAGAATAACTGGAATGATAGAGGGGCCTGAACAGGCACCCTCTTTTTTTAATGAGTGTTTGTACAGGATGATTCATTGGAGGTACAATTAAGGCTATATACATATGGAACAGAACAGAGCTCAAACTGGAGGAGAGATCATGGCGGAATGGTATGAGCACAGCTTTGGTGAAGACTACTTGCTTGTATATAAGCATCGTGATACTCAGGGGGCTAGACGAGAAGTCGAGCGCATGGTTGAGTGGCTGAAGCTGCCGCAGGAAGCGAAGGTTCTTGATCTGTGCTGTGGAATGGGACGCCACTCCATGGCGTTGGTGGAAGCTGGCTTTGTAGTAACTGGCGTTGATTTATCGGAGGTCCTGTTGCGTGAAGCCCGAAGAAATGACCCGGAGCACCGGGTGACATGGCTTCAAGCGGATATGCGGAGGCTGCCGTTAGCGGGCGGATTTGATGCGGTTGTGAACCTGTTCAGCTCCTTCGGCTACTTCAAGGAGGACCATGAGCATATTCAAGTGCTGCGCGAGATTAAGCGGGTATTAAAACCGGAGGGAAGGTTCATCATTGACTACCTGAATCCGAGGTATACTGCAGATCACTTGGTTCCAGAGTCTGAACGGATGGATGACGGCCAGCGAATTGTGGAGCGTAGAGTGATTCAGAATGGGTATGTCATGAAGCGGATCTGGATTTCTCAAGTAGATAAGAGCGAAGGAGACGATCAGGTGGAACCCCGTGAATACCTGGAGCGGATCAAGCTGTATACTGCTGAACAATTTACCGCTATGCTTGGAGAGGCCGGACTTACATTGGAGCGAATTTACGGAAGCCATGCAGGCGAGAGCTACGATCCGATAATGTCTCCACGTATGATCCTGTTGGGTGGATGCCAATGAACCGGCAGATGATACAGGACTGGGACGAATATGGGATTCACGCCGTGCATATTCCGATGGCTCCCCCGCTCCGATGGGTAAACAGCTATGTTTTGCAAGGAAATGGAGAGATAACACTGGTTGATCCCGGGCCCCGTACCGATGAATCCATAGCAACATGGGAGCAGGCGCTGGGAGAATTGGGGATTCAGGCTCCGGAGATTACCTCCATCGTAGTGACTCACCATCACCCGGATCACTACGGTCTGGCGGGATACATGCAGTCCCTTAGTGGAGCCAAGGTTTATATGTCCCGCCGTGCCTATGAAGAAGCCCAACTGATGTGGGGGAAGGGGCAGCGAATCAACGAAGAGCTGAGCGCCTTATTTGCTCAGCATGGAATGCCGGACTCCTGGCTCGCCCAGCTTCCTGGACATCTGGACAGCTTTCTTTCTCAAGTGGAGCCGCAGCCTGAGCTCACATTTATTGCGGACGGAGAGGTCCTTCGATTAGGAGATCGCAGCTGGACGGCTATCGAAACGGCAGGCCATGCCCCTGGACACCTATCGCTCTACGAGGATGGACAAGGAATCATCTTATGCGGAGATGCGGTCCTTCCGCAAATATCGCCGAATATCAGTCTGCTTCCCGGAAGTGACCCGAACCCGCTGTATTCCTTCCTGCAATCTTTGGACAAGCTGAAGGGCTTCCGGGTAAGTGTGGCGTTCCCGGGACACCGAAATCCCTTCTCCGGCTTTACTGAGCGAATTGACCGACTGCTGCTGCATCATGAGGAACGCTTGGAAAAGATTGAGGCTTTGCTGGACGACGGGGAGCGAAGCGGCTTTGATATTTGCGAGGCTCTGTTTGGCACCGAATTGGGCATTCATCAGATGCGATTTGCCATGGCGGAGACATTAGCGCACCTGTTTGAATTAGTACGGCGGGGAAGGCTCGAGATTAGTAATTCAAATTCACATATCCGGTTTGGCTCAACAAGAATGAAAAACCGCTTGGAGTGAAAGAGTAAATCTCTTTTCTCCAAACGGTTTTTTAATGGAGCTAACGGACGATATCTTTGCCGAGCGTATCCTCGCCCTGCTCCTGTTCCCGCTCCGCCTGCTTGCGATGAGCAATCCGGCTGCTGGCCGACGCTGCGACCGCACCGACGATATCGTCGAGGAACGTATTGCATGGCCCTAGTGTCTTATCGTTAAGACGCTCCAGAATGCCGGGCTTCAATTTGTCCACGTATCCATAGTTCGTAAATCCGATGCTTCCGTACACATTGACGATGGAAAAGGCCAGAATCTCATCCACGCCGTACAGTCCCTCGTCATTAGCGACCATATCCTGCAATTCAGGGATCAAAAGTCCCTGCTCCGCCAGTAAATCAAGCTGAATACCGGTTAGCACAGCATTCTGAACCTCTCGCTTACTCAGCACCTGCTCCACATTATGAATGCATTCCTCTATGGCCAGGTCAGGATAATATTTCTTCTGCAGCAGCATCACTAATTCTGCGATTTCCTCGATCTTTACCCCGCGCTTCTCGAGCCATAACATCGTGGCATCTGCCACCTTCTTGCTGTTCAGGCTATAAGGAGCCTTCGTCTTCCGTTCTTCTGTTTCGATCTTCATCACCTACTCCTAACTGTATTCAAGCTATAGCTATGATGCAGTGTGTCCATCTTGGTGCAAAAAGATAGTTATTTTTCAAAAAGGGGCTCGTATACATAGTAATAGAGGTTGTCTGAAAAGTCATCTTTTAGAGGTTGTTCAAACGCGCACTTTTAGACAGTCAAGATCAGATTAGGAGGAGTCCCTGTCATGAGAATAAGCCGATTGCTTCGAATTACAGCAATGTGCAGCATACTTGCCGTTCCGCTCGTGTTATCGGGATGCGGACTGTTTGGCGCGGGTCCTGCTGCGCAGATCGATCCGCCACCCAGCGATATTGAGACCCAGATGCTTCAATCTCTCGAATCCTCGGACCAGACAAGCCTGGAACTGGAGGAATCGCTGTCGACGGTCTATTTGCAGGACGAACAGGGATGGCTGGCTCCCGTGTCGCTTCATTTACCTTCGGGTGAAGCGCAATCCAGGGTTGGACGCCAATTGGAAATGCTGGTCAAGGACAGCCCGTATCAGGCGCTGATTCCATCCGGGTTCAGCGGCGTGCTTCCTGCAGGAACTCAGGTGGAGGCTGTTACCATTAAAGAGGATGAGAAGCTGGCGATGGTGGAATTCAACCAGGCCTTTGGCGGTTATGATGCTGCTGACGAGCGGAAGATTATGGAGGCGGTAACCTGGACGCTCTTGGGGAATGAAGGCGTGGAAAAGGTACAGATCTGGATGGCTGGAGCCAAGCTGAACGAAATGCCGGTTGGCAAAACACCAATGGATCGTCCTTTGACACGTGCACTAGGCATCAATCTGGAGCTTGGCGAGGGCATGAGCTTCTCCCAGACTCGCCCGGTTACGCTTTATTTTGCGGCTACAAATCCCGATGGAGCGCCATACTATGTTCCTGTGACGAGGTTTGTCTCCACAGGCAAAAATGCGGTTACAGCTGCGCTAAGTGAACTGATCGAAGGCCCGGTTAAAGGTAATGGCCTGGAAAGCGTTCTGACTGGCGGGACGGTTCTCAAGGCGGTTGAACTATCGGAGGACGGGGTTATCACCGTTTCCCTCGAGGACGATATGTTCGAAGCGGGAGATAAGCCGCCGGCTCAGATGCTGCAGTCCCTCGTTCTGACCGTGACGGAGAATGCACAGAACTATAAGGTCAGAGTATGGCTAAATGGACAGAAGGATGTGGTCGGGATGGATAATCAGCAATATGGCGAACCTGTACTTCGTCCGGCCAATATTAATGAAATCAAGCTGTAGACAGGTAAAGTGAAATTAAAAATGGAGCAGAAGACCGGGCCTGCGGAAGCAGGCCCTTTTCACCGCATTTCCCCAACCGCTGTCAACAGAGGGGAATGGAAGGGTGCTTTTATGACCACACTTTGATAGAATAAGGACAGCATTTAGGCATCTCGAAGACAGCAAGAACATGTAGGAGGCAATGATGATGAGAATAAATGGCCGGGAAGCCAACGAGCGGCGATCGATGAAGATGACCGTGGATTATAACAAATATGCGGAGGGATCGGTCTACATAGAAGTTGGTGACACAAAAGTGCTTTGCACGGCTACCGTGGAAGAGAAGGTCCCTATGTTCATGAAAGGGCAGGGGAAGGGCTGGGTTACAGCTGAATACGCCATGCTGCCGCGGGCAACTCACAGCCGCAATCAGCGCGAATCGGCCAAAGGAAAGCAGAGCGGACGAACGATGGAAATCCAGCGTCTGATCGGCCGGGCTCTGCGTTCTGTCGTAGACCTGTCCGCCCTGGGCGAACGTTCAATCACGGTGGACTGCGATGTGCTTCAAGCAGATGGCGGAACCCGGACGACCTCGATTACGGGAGCGTTTGTAGCGCTGGCAATTGCAGTGAATAAACTGGCGGTTAAGCATTCGTTGCCGGTGTTTCCCATCACCGATTTTCTAGCGGCAGTCAGCGTAGGCGTCGTAGGTGACCGGCAATTGCTTGATTTGAACTATGAGGAAGACTCCAAGGCCAAGGTGGATATGAATGTAGTCATGACTGGGCAAGGCCAATTCGTGGAGCTTCAGGGCACAGGTGAAGAAAGACCCTTTACAAGGCAGGAGCTGGATGGCTTGCTGGAGCTGGCCGGGCAGGGGATTTATGAAATGATTGAGCAGCAGCGCGAGGCCCTGGGGCCGATTGCGTTGAAAATTACTGAAGGAAAAGCGGGGGCGAATGTGTAATGGAACGCAGTGAGTCCGTCATTGTAGTAGCTACCCGAAATCAGGGCAAGGTGAGAGAGTTCGCTCATGCCCTTGCTTTTCTCGGTAAACCGGTCAAAAGCATGTATGATTATCCGGAGGTTCCGGACATCGTTGAGGATGGAGAGACCTTTGCTGATAATGCCAGAAAGAAGGCCAAGACTGCCGGCGATATCCTCGGACAACCGGTGCTTGCAGATGACTCCGGTCTCTGTGTGGATTTACTTGGCGGTGCTCCGGGCGTCTATTCGGCTCGTTATGCAGGAGAGGGCGCTACAGATGAAGACAACAATAACAAGCTGCTCCGTGAGCTGGAGAAGCAGAAGCAAGGCGAAGATACGGAGCAGCCACTGCTGGGCACGGCTCGCTTCATTTGCCACCTTGCTTTGTATGATCCGGCTACCGGTGATTTTACGGAAGCATCAGGCTCTGTTGAAGGGTGGATCACCTCGACACCGGCAGGAGACGGCGGCTTCGGCTATGATCCGCTGTTTTACCTTCCGGATTATGAGAAGACGATGTCTGAGCTGACGCTCGAGGAGAAGCAGGCCATAAGTCACCGCGGTGCGGCGCTCCGCGAGCTGGCTGCGAAGCTGAAGGCGTAAGCGGCGGAGTCAGACAGCCTTATATAACGGGTAAGAGCCTTGAGCTTCCTAGCGCGGAAGTTCAGGGCTCTTTTTGCTCCGAATTACTCTAATTAACCAACCGATACCTGGTACTTGCTCAGCCAATGATTAACCTGGGCAAGGTACGCAAACAGCTGCGGACCGGACATGAGTTGTCCGAACCAGGGCAGATTGGTGGAAGACTCCGGTGAGGAGGCAATCTCCAGGATGCGCGCCTTGTTGATTAACGGAAGGATAGGCGAGGACGGATCATTCAGAATGTTTAGAACCTCCGCTTTCACAGCAGAGAGGTACTCCGGATTATGGGTTTTCGGGTAAGGACTCTTTTTTCGATACAATACATCTTCCGGCAATACCCCCTCAAGCGCTTTGCGAAGAATTCCTTTTTCGCGGCCTCCTAACGCTTTGATCTCCCATGGGATATTCCAGACATAATCCACTAATCGGTGGTCACAGAAAGGAACACGAACCTCCAACCCGGCACCCATACTCATTCGGTCCTTTCGGTCCAGTAAAGTTGGCATGAAACGGGTGATATTGAGATAAGACATCGTTCTCATTCGTGATTGTTCAGGAGATTCTCCTTGCAAGTGCGGCACTTCGTCCAACGCTTCCTGATACCGCTCAGCCACATATTGCTCCGGCTTGATCCAGTCCCGAACCTCTGACGAGAGCAGATCTGCTCTTAAATCAGTTGCAATTGACCAAGGGAAGGTGCCCGCTCCAAGCAGCTCTTCGCGGTGAAACCATGGATATCCCCCAAACACCTCATCAGCCGCTTCTCCAGAAATTGCAACAGTAGCCCCTTTTTTAATCTCACGGCAAAATAATAATAAAGATGCATCCACATCCGCCATGCCAGGGAGATCCCGCGCTTCGGTCGAATCGGGCAATGATTTCAGGAGCTCGGGTGTATCAAACGCAATCCAATGATGCTCTGTTCCAAGCTCCTCCACCATCCGTTTAATCCAAGGAGCATCAGCCCCAGGCTGATAGCTGTGAGCCTGAAAATACTTGTCATTATCGACATAATCTACAGAGTAAGTGTGCACCTGACCTTGCCCGGTTCTTCGGTAGTAATCAACCGCAAGTGCAGTTAGCGCGCTGGAATCGAGTCCCCCGGAGAGAAGAGTGCATACCGGAACATCCGACAGCAGCTGCCGTTCCACGGTATCCTGCAGGAGACTGCGGATCGTAGCGGCTGTATCCTCTACAGAATCATGATGCGTTGCCGCTCGCAGCTTCCAATAGGTAAAGACCTGCAAGCCGGAGCGGTTGAAGATCATAGCATGGCCTGGGCGGAGCTCCTTCATGTTTTTGTAGATTCCGTGTCCCGGAGTTCGAGCTGGCCCAATAACGAAAATCTCGGCAAGGCCGTCCGCTCCGACCGCCGCTTGCATTTTCGGATGCTTAAGAAGAGACTTGGGCTCGGAGGCAAAAATCAGCGTACCGTCCAGATTGCAATAGAATAAGGGCTTAACGCCCAGGCGATCCCGGGCAAAAAAGACATGCTGTCTTCCGCTGTCCCAGACTGCAAAAGCAAAAATGCCATTTAATCGCTCCAAGCAATCCGGTCCCCATTCCATATAGGCCTGGAGCAAAACCTCAGTGTCGCAATGGGTGTTGAAACGGTGTCCCCGTTGTTCCAGTTCCTTGCGAAGCTCTGGCGCATTATAAATTTCGCCATTATATACAATGGCATAGGTGGCATCCTCCTCCGTAAAGACCATGGGCTGCGCTCCATTCTCAGGGTCCATGACGCTCAGACGCCGATGACCAAAGGCACAAGGTCCGGAAATCCAGGTTCCCTGGGCATCCGGACCTCGCTTTTCCAGACATGATGTCATGTCAAGCACTAAATCCAGTTCTCTCGTTAAATCTCGATTCCACTCGATAAATCCGGCAATTCCGCACATGATGCTGTCTCCTCTCTCTGCCTGGCTTTCACCAATAAACCTTACCCGGATGAAAAGTAATAACAAAATATGCCTGGAGCAAGCATAAAATGTCTGTCCAGCATGGAAAACTATGCAGAATAGAGATGAACCGTATGGAGGGTGACTACGATGAACCGTACTGATAAGAAGATCTACTATGTGTCTTTGCAAGGCAGATCATTGCTGGAGGACCAGCAGGCCACGGCATATGAATGGAGGATTGAAGCGACTCCCGAGGAGGCGGATCAGGTTAGTCATTTGCTGGAGCAGCTTGGCGAACAGGAGACCCGCTCGTTTCTGGCGTTTACGTATCCCTGGCCTGATTCGCCGGAACAGGATGTGAATGCAGGGTATCAAAGTGTTGTAGATGCTTTGTACAAGCTAATTTATCGTTTTGGAACGCCGGAGACTCGTGAGCAATTGTCGCGGTCGATGGGATATACAGAGGAGGAATAAGTAAATGTACTATATTAAAGAGGCTACCTTCAGAAATGTGACGATGCTGGACGGACAGCCTTGCGCGATGGTTCAGGTATTGCCAGGAGAGGCAGACGGGCCGCAATTGTATGTCTATATTGCCCGATCGGAGTCGGCGGATGACGGCTATGAAATCATCCGTATGATCCGCAGCAATGCGGATGAGGAAATTGACTGGTTTAATAATGATATGCATCAAGCAACAGCTGTTGTGAGCGAAGAGGAGTTCGGCGATCAGGGGTGGCCTTCTCCCGAGCGGCAGCGCAAAGAATTCAAGGCAAGGCTTCTGGCCTACCCGGGAATCGCAGATCGTCTGCAGAAAGAGCTGTCCGTATGAGAAGGAGGGAGCGTAATCGGCATATATCATATTTATGGGTATTATGCCATCCGCTAGAGACTGCTGCAGGGTAACACCACAATGAAGTAGTCTCCTGTTTGTACAGTTTACTGCAACAAAAAAGCCGCCCGCAGGGCGACTTATTTGGCCGGGAACCGAATCTCGCCGTCGACGACGACGGCTGCTTCCTCCGGCAGCACAACCTTGTCCCGGGGGTCCGTTACCGGTGCGGCTTCCAGGGGCATGGCGGTAAGGGGATCCCCCGATTGCTTCGAGCTCACGTTGTAGAGATAGTAAGCTTCATCCCGGACCCTTGATTCCGGACTTTCGTCTGATCTGCCTTGGATTGTATATGATTTAATGACGGCCACATTTTCATCCATCCAGCCTGCAACCTCCAAGGCGGCATTTTCATCGTCTGGGGCCGCCAGGCTTCCCAGGGATTGTCCGTCCGGATCATAGAAATGAAGCTCGCGGGGCGCGATGCGCAAGTAATCGATATCTATGTCCAGAATTCGTCCCTGGCTGTCCTCGGATTGCTCCATCCAGGCGACGGTGCCCGCAGGGTTCCACTTGATTTTTTGGGAGGGGACGTAATCTTCCTCCGGCAGCGCTATGGAACGGAGCTTTTTTCCGCTGCTGGTGTAGAAGGTCAGATCCCCGCTTTCGTCGTCGTGCACGAACCTTTTGAAGGACGGCGACAAGAACAGGGATGGCGCGCCAGTTGTCGAGTGGGGGATGACGCGGTATTTCAGCAGATGGACCTCGTCGTCTCCCGTTTTCAGGTCAAACAACCATACATTCCCCAAATAACTCTGCATAAACAATTTCTGCTCGTCAGCTTTCCAATTGAATTTGTAGATATAATCATAATCATCTGTAAGCGGCCAGAAGGCCTCTCGCAGCCGCTTGATTTCACCTGTGCGTATATCGTAAGCGGAGAGGTGGTATTCCCCTGCGTCCTCCGTCAATTCCGGTTCCAGAAATACCAGTTGGTGCTCGCCCAGCGGAAACAGCGGCGTATAGCTGCTCATAAACGCGTTGTTCCAGCGGTTGTTGGAATCGGTGAGCTTCTCGCTCCACACAACCTCTGCCCCATCCGTAGAGGGATCAAGGGCAACGATAGCATTAATAGCGTTATGATCGCCGTAAAAGAGGTGCGTGCTTACATAGGTTTTGCCTTGCAGCTTCAAAGACGGCCCACCGGACAGCATGTATTGGTCCTTTCTTAAGCCTTCGGGCACGGCAAGCAGTTCTTCGCCGGGGCCTCGTTCCGTACGGAAGGTTAATTGCGTTATCTCAGGCTCCGCGAACATAATCTGCTTCAATTGCTCGGTAAGCTGCTTTGAAACGGTGTAGCCGGTCCGGGTATCCTGCATATCCATCAGCATGGCCTGCTCGCTGTTATCCCTTAGCCACAAAGTATAAGTGTATTTCTTGCCATCTGTATCTTCGATATGAAGACGATAATCCTGTTCTCCTACATTCAAGATGCCGGTGATCCGCTCGGCAGTATGGATGGCCTGCATAAATAGCCCAATCTCGTTCTGATCGGTATAAGGCGTATGATATCCGCTCCCTAAAGATTCAATGGTAAGCGATTTTGCTACTATTAGCGGCTTGGCAACCTCATCGGCTTCGGTGTCCCGGGTTACGGTACTTGGAGAAGGCGGCTCGGCAGCCTTGTCAGCAGCGCAGCCGGCCAGCGTAGCCGAAAGGGCAACGGCAAGAACACTCATGTTCAACTTTTTCATGAAATAGACGCACTCCTTCTTTTAATAACTAATATGACGGATAAGAAAAGGATAAAGTTGCTAATATGGAAGTAAATTAGGGCATTATTCATATGATTCTTCGCGGTCGGGCGGATAAGGAGCTGGACTTGCTTAATAACGATATGTATCTAACTTCAGCTGTGGTGAGCGGGGAAAAGCTCGGTGATAGGGGGTTACTAAGGTTATCTAATCAAGATATTGTTCATTTGGGACTTGAAAAAACGAAGCGATGCGGTATAATATTACTGTTGTCTCAAAACGTGTCCCAGTAGCTCAGCTGGATAGAGCAACGGCCTTCTAAGCCGTCGGTCAGGGGTTCGAATCCCTTCTGGGACGTATAACAAAAAGGCTCCTTTCGAGGAGCCTTTTGTCGTTCTATTGGGATGAGAACCCCCTGGGGGTTCGTCGAAGTGAGACAGTCGGTGCCCAGCGGACTGTCGAACGGAGTCTCGCGCCGAAGCGCGAGTATCCTTCTGGGACGAATAGGATACAGCCTCAATAACAAATAGAGTGATATTCATATAGAAACAAGGAGCTAAGCGGTTTTCTCTCGCTTGATTCCTTGGTTTCTTGCGTCCACTGCGGCTTTCTTAATCGGATGAGGAGCGAGGGGAATTCACCCGACCTCAAAGCTTACTTTTAGCAAGCCTCGAGGCTTTAGTGACATTCTGCAATATAATGGCCGTACGAAATAATGGCCGCACGAGCTAGCACCCACCCAGCAATTATAATGACTTTCGGCACTTATTTCACCGCATGAAGCACCACGCCAGCAATTTTAATGCCTTTTGGCACTTATTTCGCCGCATAAAGCACCCACGCCAGCAATTTTAATGCTTTTCGGCACTTGTTTCGCCTCATGAAGCACCCACGCCAGCAATTTTAATGCTTTTCGACACTTATTTCGCCGCATGAGCCGCCCGCCAATAATTTTAGTGCTTATCGACACTTGTTTCGCAACGCACGGCGTAACCTCACTTTGAAAAAAAAGGTGTCCCCAATCATCTATGATGACTGGGACTCCCTCATTGTCGTCCCATCGGGATGAGAACCCCCGAAAATACACTGCTTACGTCTGCCCATCGGCAAGCTTCTCCAGCGCTTTCCGTAATATCCCGCAGGATTGCTCAAACTTTTGCCGCTCCTCTAGGCTAAGATTTAATTCGATAACCTCTTGAATACCGCCTTCGCCAATGATGGCCGGTACCCCGGTGCACACATTGCTTTGCTGATATTCTCCCTCCAGAATGGCAGAGATGGCGATGATTTTATGGTCATCGTTCAAAATGGAACGCACGATATAGGCAATGGCATTCCCTATACCAAATTGGGTATTGCCTTTGCGGGTAAAGATTTCCCATCCGGCGTCCTTGGTCTTCTGTTCGATTTCCTGAAGATCCACATGCTGGAATCTTTCCTTGTGCTGGTCCAAAATTTGTAGCAGAGGCTTGCCTCCGATAGTGACATGGGACCAAGCGACGAATTGTGACTCGCCATGCTCACCTAGAGCATAACCGTTCACACTTCGCGGATCGATGGAAAATACGTCAGACAATAGTGTTTTAAGTCGTGCCGAGTCCAACGAGGTTCCCGTCCCAATCACTCGCTCGCGAGGAAGGTCGGACTCTTCTCGGACGATATAAGTTACCGCATCGACAGGATTCGCCGCTACGACAAACACCCCGTCAAAACCGCTGTCCATGATTTGACGGACGATACCTCGGGTGATTTTATCCGCTTCTTCAAGGAGATCAAGCCGAGTTTGGCCCGGCTTCGGATTAGCTCCGGCAGTCAATATAACAACATCCACATCCCGACAATCCTCTAACCGGCCTGCATACACCTTCGTGCGGCTTGATGTGAAGTCCATGCAGTGAGATAGATCAAGAGCCTGGGCTACAGCTCTGTCGTAAGTCCGGTCCACCATCATAATCTCATCGCAAATCGATTGATTAATCATAGAGTAAGCGCAGGCCGCTCCTACAAGCCCCGATCCAACCACGGTCACCTTTTTTGTTTTTCTGGCCATCTATCCGCCTCCAATCTCCTTGTCTTTTTAAATACATATTCCTGTACGATATCTTCGATTATAACTGTAACGGAATGGCACAATCCAACGGATACCTGACACCAATTTCTACACTTTTATGTCACTATAACTGAAATCGAAGTGTCGTTGTTCTGACAGCTTTCTCTACGATATTCAGCCTGCTGAATGGAATCGCACTAAGAAAACATCGGACGACTTAACTTTTTTCAGGGAAAATGTGCTAAAATATCGAATACAGTATTCGGGAGTAAAATGAATCATGTTTATCGAGATTATTTGAGCATTATAAGTCTAAGGGAGAGGTCATGGACCTCCCCTCGTTTTCAATTTTTCGATTTATCGGCTCCTCACTGATTGGGTTGTTTGTTACGCGCTTTCTGTTCTCAGAAGGGCAGTCATGGGATGAGGAGAAGGAGATTCGCGACGTTGTACAACTCATTCTGAACGGCATTAAGACATAATAAGTTGGAGGCTGTATTTCATCCATGGAGAATCGCAGAAAAGAGCCCTTTAGGTATTCCTTAACTCCGCCTACAGGCTGTTTCATTCAGATTACTACAATTAATCAATCTGCTGTGGCCAGCAAACTTGCTGAGGCTGTACTGATTGATATCAGCAAGGCAGGCTGCAGAATTCAAACCTCGCTGAATTTGCATGTTGTACAGAATTTGATTGGAGCCTCCATTCATCTTCATCTCGGCGAGAACTCCCAGGTGTATGCGGGGTACGTTCGTTGGCAACGGCAAGTCGCAGACGGGTTATTCCATTATGGAATGAAATTGGAATTAGATGCAGCTCAAAAGGAGCAATTGAATATCGATCTGCGCACCCTTGCTGCAGAGCGAAAGATTATGGTTATTTGAAATCAATCCGCTTTATTGCTATAATAGTGTAGTTAAATGCGGGTGTAGTTCAATGGTAGAATGCCAGCTTCCCAAGCTTGAGGCGAGGGTTCGATTCCCTTCACCCGCTCCAAAAGTTTTTTAACTGATTTTGGTTTAGGTTCACGACAAAACCTGATTTAATTAACGATGCACACTAACTGACTGTTCACAACTTTCAGGAGGTGTGTTTTTTATATGCTGATTAAATTTATGATTCAGGATTTTGTGCAGGACTAAAAGTATAAAATTTGCCCCCTAATACATTGGATGGTTACAAACGTAAGCGACTCTCTAATTAGCCCTCTGCTGCTCGCTAGCGGACATTTTAGACTCTTAGCAGACTTGTTTTGATGATTCGAAGGGTTAACGGACATTTCGGGCGCTTAGGACGCTCAAACGACTCTGGTTCACTCCATTCTACTCTCTAAGCAGCCAAAATGTCCGTTACAATTTTGGCTCATCCAAAGGCGGACCGTAAGGAGACATAATGTCCGTACTTCCCTTAGATCAAATGTACGCATTGCTTATATTCGTCAACAGAGTTGATCCATGCCGTATTAAATGTACAAAGAAACCGCCTCCTTTGGTTTTGTGACACCTCCATTTTCCCAGAGAGCTTTTTGTTTTGACGAAATGATAGAGGATGCCCCTCGACGAACCCTCAGGGGTTCTCATCCCGTTTGGACGCAAAAGAACCGGTTCAATACGAACCGGTTCTTTATCTACGTCCCAGAAGGATACTCGCGCTTCGGCGCGAGACTCCGTTCGACAGTCCGCTGGGCACTGACCGACTCACTCCGACGAACCCCCAGGGGTTATCATCCCGATGGAACGACAAAAGGCTCCTCGAGAGGAGCCTTTATCCTATACGTCCCAGAAGGGATACTCGCGCTTCGGCGCGAGACTCCGTCCGACAGTCCGCTGGGCACCGACTGTCTCACTCCGATGAACCCCCCAGGGGTTATCATCCCGATGGGACAAGAAAAGGCTCCTCGAGAGGAGCCTTTATCCTATACGTCCCAGAAGGGATTCGAACCCCTGACCGACGGCTTAGAAGGCCGTTGCTCTATCCAGCTGAGCTACTGGGACATAAAAAACAGAAGCAAAAAATATTTTATCACGTTAATCCGGGTTTCGCAATAGCTTGCTTGTTCGACCCATTTTTGCCTTCTTGCATCTCTATGCTATAATCTCACTGATTAGAACGGACGTCAGGGGGTGGTATCATTAGCGAGAATCACAATAGCGAAAACAACCTGGTGTTATTTCCGAAGACACTGGATTTTTATCAGATTGAGCTGACTCGTATGCTGGAGACGGAGCGATATGGCGAGGCGGCTGATCTGTTGCGGTTTTTGTTGCAATGCCAAGGACAAGAGGAACGTCTGTATGACGAGTGGCGCGCCTTGTTGAATTGGTTAATCGATGCATTTCCCAATCTTCAGGGAGAATCGGCGGAGCAATCCCGCACAGAAGACGAGGGAGAAGAAGAAATGGCGAGGCGACATCTGGAGGCGAAGATGGCGGAGGATGGGCAATATGCCGAAAAGCTGCTAAACACTGTTATCAAAAAGCCGCTGTCCGAACAGACCTTGCTGGCGCTGGACCAACTGGCCTATCTCGATAAGCCGGAAGTTGATAAGGCATTGATCGACTGGCTGGAACAGCAGCAACTACATCCATTATTGCAGTTTCGGGCCTTGCAGATTTTGCGAAGAAGGGGAACTTCAGGGATCGTTACGTTATCGCGCTCTGGCGAGAGAGTAGAGATCGAGTTGGACTTTGTTCCGCTGAATCCGGAGGATTTCCCTGGGCCGATACATGCTGTCTTGGATCGGATTGCGGATCATGCACAGGTGCAGAATCCAACCTTGTTTTATTTTTCGCAAGAGCTTTGGAGCCAGTTTATCATGGCTATGTATGGAACGAAGGACTATATTTCATTGCTCAACGAAGAGGATGATTTCATTGATATCTGGGCGGCGGCATTGCATAAGACGGTGTCAGAGAGTGTCCCGGCAAACCTGGATGAACAGGAGATTCGCTCCATGTACAGTATCACAGATAGTCTGAGACTCCGTTATGAGCAGGCTTATCGCTCCATCCGGCAATTTGTCGCCGGCGGGCTGAAAGGTTAGTCTTTGAATCGTAGCGGTATGCTCTTTAAAAGTCCGGAAAATTCGCGGCTTGGATGAGCCCTTGTAAAATGCTGTATTGTTGTTTATAATGTAATGGTTATTCTGATCGTGGAACAATGACAGCTATACTGGAACCAAGATAGCTGTTTGATCGCGATTGAGGTTTCAGTATTTAAGTATATGGAAATTTGGAGGGGAAGGCATAAAATGAAAGCAACTTGGGAAAAAATAGAGAAGAACCTCGGCGTTCTCGAGGTCGAAGTGGATGCGGAACGTGTCGCCGCAGCACTGGATAAAGCTTTTCAAAAGGTAGTCAAAAAAGCAAATGTACCTGGATTCCGTAAAGGTAAAGTGCCGCGGCCGATCTTTGAAGCCCGCTTTGGCGTTGAAAGCCTGTACCAAGACGCAATCGATATCTTGCTTCCTGAAGTATACTCTGAAGCGGTAGAGCAAACCGACATTTTCCCGGTTGACCGTCCAGAAGTAGACATTGAGCAATTTGAAAAAGGACAAGCCTTCAAGTTCAAGGCTAAAGTGATTGTGAAGCCTGAAGTGAAGCTTGGCGATTATAAAGGCGTAGAAGTTCCAGCTGCAAACGTTGAAGTAAGCGAAGACGAGCTGAATGAAGAGCTTACTCGCCTGCAAGAGCGTCATGCCGAACTGGTTGTTATCGACGAAGAAGCAGCTAAGCAAGGTGATACGGTAGTAATCGACTTTGACGGATCCGTGGACGGCGTACCGTTTGAAGGCGGCAAAGCCGAGCGCTATTCCCTGGAGCTTGGAAGCAACACCTTCATTCCTGGCTTTGAAGACCAAGTGATCGGATTAGCTACGGGAGATTTCAAGGATGTTATTGTAACCTTCCCTGAAAACTACCAAGCAGAAGAGCTTGCTAACAAGGAAGCTGTATTTAAGGTGAAGGTTCATGAGATCAAGCGTAAGGAACTGCCAGCGCTTGATGATGAGTTTGCAAAGGATGTCAGCGAATTCGATACATTGGACGAATTCAAGTCCGATTTGAAGAAACAGCTTGCTGACCGTAAGAGCAAAGAAGCAGAAGCTGAACGTGAAAAGGTACTTGTAGATAAAGTTGGCGAAAATGCGGAAGTAGAGATTCCAGAAGCCATGGTTCAAAGTGAAGTACAAAACATGGTTCGCGACTTCGACAACCGCTTGCGTGCGCAAGGCATGAACCTGGATATGTTCCTTGGATTCTCCGGTCAAACGGTAGAAGACTTGAAGGAGCAAATGAAGGTCGATGCCGAGAAGCGTGTTCGCAACAACCTGGTGCTTGAGCAAATCGCCAAGGCTGAGAATATCGATGCTTCGGAAGAAGAAATTAACAAAGAGCTTCAGGACATGGCTGATGCTTACAAGCGTTCCCCTGAAGAAATCCGCAATATTCTTGCTGCTAACGGCTCGCTCGGCAGCTTGAGGGAAGATGTCCTTCTGCGCAAAACGATCCAATTCCTGATTGCAAACGCAAAGGAAGTTGCGGCTGAAAAGTCTGAAGAAGCTGCAAAGCCTGCGCCAAAGAAGACAACGAAGAAAGCAGCAAAGTCCGAGCCGAAAGCGGAAGAAGCCGCTGAAGCGAAGGCAGACGAAGAATAAGAACTGCGCTTGGCAATCATTTGCTGAATTGCATGACATTCATTAAGGCACGTATACTTAAATGCGTGCCTTAATTTTTCACTTTTTGCTATACAGTTATTTCCAGAATAGTTCTGCAAATACAACTGTTACATAAGGTAATCTCAAAGAGACGCGGGTTATTGCGTGAGAAATGACATAGCCCTATGAACGTGATAAAATATGTGGTAAGCAATTTATCTGAACATGAAGAGAGGTTGGTCGCTAATGAGTCTGGTACCTATGGTCGTAGAGCAAACAAACCGTGGAGAACGGTCTTATGATATTTATTCGAGACTCCTCAAGGATCGAATTATTTTCCTGAGCAATGCGATTGATGATGATGTTGCCAATCTCGTAATTGCCCAATTGCTGTTCCTTGCTGCAGAGGATCCTGAAAAGGATATTCATCTCTACATCAATTCTCCGGGTGGTTCCGTTACAGCCGGTATGGGTATATATGATACGATGCAGATTATCAAGCCGGATGTGTCCACGATTTGTGTGGGCATGGCTGCTAGCATGGGCTCATTGCTGCTGACAGCGGGAGCACCGGGCAAGCGCTTTGCGCTTCCGAATAGTGAAGTGATGATTCACCAGCCGCTTGGCGGAGTCCGGGGACAGGCAGCCGATATCAAGATCCACGCGGAGTGGATTATTAAGACACGCGAGAAGTTAAACCAAATTTATGTGGATCGAACGGGTCAACCCCTTGAAAAAATCGAGCGTGACACTGATCGCGACTTTTTTATGAGCGCGGAAGAGGCTAAGGCCTACGGGATTATCGACCAGGTCATCACCAAGCCTATCTAATATTTGAAGGGGTGTTTACATGTTTAAATTTAACGACGAAAAGGGACAGCTGAAATGTTCCTTCTGCGGTAAATCGCAGGAGCAGGTTCGCAAGCTTGTTGCCGGACCGGGCGTATATATATGTGATGAATGTATCGAATTGTGCACGGAAATTGTAGAAGAGGAGCTCGGCCATGAGGAAGAGCTGGACCTGAAGGAAATTCCGAAGCCAAGAGAAATTCGCGATATTCTGGATCAATATGTTATTGGTCAAGAGTATGCGAAAAAATCGTTATCCGTTGCGGTGTACAATCACTACAAACGGGTAAATACGCATAGCAAGATCGATGATGTTGAATTGCAGAAGAGTAACATCTTGCTGCTTGGCCCTACAGGGTCAGGGAAGACGCTCTTGGCTCAGACCATGGCGAAAATCCTGAATGTTCCGTTTGCAATTGCGGACGCTACATCCTTAACCGAAGCGGGCTATGTGGGTGAGGATGTCGAGAATATTCTATTGAAGCTCATTCAGGCCGCAGATTATGATGTGGAGAAGGCAGAGCGCGGCATCATTTATATTGATGAGATCGATAAGGTTGCCCGTAAATCGGAAAACCCGTCCATTACCCGTGACGTATCCGGCGAAGGTGTCCAGCAGGCATTGCTCAAAATATTGGAAGGTACAGTAGCTTCCGTTCCGCCGCAAGGAGGACGCAAGCATCCGCATCAGGAATTTATCCAGATCGATACGACCAATATTTTGTTCATCTGCGGTGGTGCCTTTGATGGGCTTGAGCAGATGATCAAGCGTCGGATCGGCAAGAAGGTCATCGGGTTTAACGCAGGCAGTGAAGGTCAAAAGGACCTCAAGCCAGGTGAATACTTGTCTATGGTATTGCCTGAAGACCTGCTTAAATTTGGTCTGATTCCGGAGTTTGTCGGCCGTCTTCCAGTCATTTCGACTTTGGAGCCGTTGGATGAGAAGACATTGGTCCGGATTTTGGCCGAACCCAAAAATGCCTTGGTGAAGCAATACCAGAAGCTGCTGGAGCTTGATAATGTGAACTTGCAGTTCGAGCCCAAGGCGCTGGAGGCCATTGCCCAGGAAGCAATCAAGCGGAATACCGGTGCCCGTGGACTTCGCGCAATCATTGAAGGTATCATGCTGGATGTGATGTACGAAGTGCCTTCCCGGGATGATGTTACAGATTGCGTGATCACCGAGAAGGTAGTCGTTGAGAAGACGTCTCCTGAGCTTGGAGGCAAGAAGAACAAGAACAAAAAGCAAGAGGAAAGCGCGTAAGTTCTAACTGCGCGGCTTTCACAGCATAGATGACCCAATCTCCACTTCTGGGGAGGAGGCGGTTTTATTCCGCTTGCTCTGCCAGGGGTGGAGCTTTGGCGTTATTGGGGGGAGATATGTAATGACTTTCTTGAGACAGAATACGCGCCCGGTCAAGGTCGGGAATTTGACGATTGGCGGCAGCAATGAAGTACTTATTCAAAGCATGTGCACAACGAAGACTGCAGATGTTGACGCTACGGTAGCGGAAATTCTGCGGTTGGAGGAAGCAGGCTGCCAGCTTGTCCGGGTAACGGTCAACAATGATGAGGCTGCAGAAGCCATCAAGGAGATCAAGAAGCAGATTCATATTCCGCTCGTCGCGGATATTCATTTTAATTATAAGCTGGCCTTGAAAGCTATCGAGAACGGGATCGACAAGGTGCGGATTAACCCGGGGAACATTGGCCGTCGCGAAAAGGTGGAGGCTGTGGTAAAGGCTTGTAAAGAACGGGGTATTCCGATCCGTATCGGGGTTAACGCCGGTTCGCTGGAAAGCCATTTACTGGAGAAATACGGCTATCCGACTCCTGAGGCTATGGTGGAAAGCGCCTTGTACCATATCGGCATTCTAGAAGAACTGGATTTTCATGATATTATCGTATCTTTAAAAGCCTCTGATGTGCCGATGGCGATTGCAGCCTATAGTAAGGCGGCGGAGGTTATCCCTTACCCGCTTCATCTTGGAATTACGGAGGCGGGAACGCTGTTCTCGGGAACCGTAAAGAGTGCGGCAGGAATCGGCGCTTTGCTGTCTATGGGAATTGGCTCGACGGTACGCATTTCACTGAGTGCGGACCCGGTGGAAGAAGTGAAGGTAGCAAGGGAGCTACTCAAGACATTTGGCCTGATCTCCAACGCAGCTACCCTTGTATCCTGTCCGACATGCGGGCGTCTGGATATCGATCTGTTCTCGCTCGCCAATGAAGTCGAGGACTATATCGCTAATTTGAAGGTTCCTATTAAGGTGTCCGTACTTGGCTGTGCAGTTAATGGGCCAGGAGAGGCGAGAGAAGCGGATATCGGCATTGCAGGTGCGCGCGGCGAAGGCTTGCTGTTCCGGTATGGAGAGATGATCCGTAAGGTGCCTGAAGCTGATTTGCTGGCGGAGCTGAAAAAGGAAATTGATCATATTGTGGAAGTGTACGAGGCAACCGGAGAAATTCCAGGCCGGAAAGAGCATCGATTATCGACGGAAATCAAATAAATTTATATACCAGGCCGTGAAGCGGGGTTGACGCTTTGCGGCTTTTTTTCTATTTCGTAGGCTCTGTCGTTTTACGATGGTGGGAAAGGGCAATACTATCATGTATCAGTTAAAAGTGGGGAGGCTCTATGAAATGGATTTAAGTATCATTCTGATGGCAGTTCAAATGTTCTTTGCGGTGGTGATTGGCCTCTACTTCTGGAATCAGCTCCGCAGCCAAAAGGGCAATCGGAGTGCGGTGGATCGCGAATCCCGCAAGGAAATGGAGAAGCTTCGCAAGTTGAGAGCTATATCTTTAACCAAGCCGCTCGCCGAGCGCACAAGACCGGCTGCGCTTAGCGATATTGTCGGTCAGAAGGACGGACTACGCGGGCTGAAGGCTGCGCTGTGCAGCGCCAATCCGCAGCATGTGATTATTTATGGTCCGCCGGGAGTTGGCAAGACCGCGGCGGCTCGCGTTGTGATGGAGGAAGCGAAGAAGAACCCGGCCTCTCCGTTCAAGGCGGAGGCGAAATTTCTGGAGATTGATGCCACCATCGCCCGCTTTGACGAGCGAGGCATTGCTGACCCCTTAATCGGTTCGGTGCATGATCCGATCTATCAGGGAGCCGGGGCTATGGGCGTGGCGGGTATTCCTCAGCCGAAGCCGGGGGCAGTAACCAAAGCCCATGGAGGGATTCTCTTCATTGATGAGATCGGGGAACTTCACTCGATTCAGATGAACAAGCTGTTGAAGGTGCTGGAGGATAGAAAGGTTTATCTGGAAAGTGCTTATTACAATTCAGAGGATCATGGGACTCCGGCTTATATCCATGATATTTTTCAAAATGGCCTGCCTGCCGATTTCAGGCTTGTCGGGGCAACGACCCGTTCCCCTCAGGAGATTCCTCCTGCGCTGCGTTCGCGCTGCATGGAAATCTACTTCAGGCCCCTGCTTCCTGAGGAGATCGCACAGATCGCTGAGGACGCCGTAAAGAGGATCGGTTTCCAGCCTTGTCCGGAGGCGGTTGAGGTGATTAAAAAGTATGCGACCAATGGCCGTGAAGCTGTAGATATGGTGCAGCTGGCTGCCGGACTGGCTTTGACCGAGAAGCGGGAACATTTGGATGCCAAGGATTTGGAATGGGTGGCGACCAGCAGTCAGCTTGCTCCGCGTCCTGAACGCAAAATCCCGGAGCAGTCGCAAATCGGTGTAGTCAATGGTCTAGCCGTATATGGAGCGAACATGGGCACCTTGCTTGAAATCGAGGCAACGGCTGTCAAGGTGGAGAACGG
>NZ_HG005142.1:0-55776 GCF_000455265.1 Paenibacillus antibioticophila | reverse complement strand
GGCGGAAGCCGGACCCTTCGGCGGAAGGGCATGGCCAAGGGCTCGGTGGAGAATGTCATCACCGTTCTGAAACGAATGGGGCTGGACCCGGCAGGGTACGATATTCATATCAATTTCCCAGGCGGGACTCCGATTGACGGCCCATCTGCAGGGTTGGCAATCACGACAGCTATTGCCTCCGCCCTAAGGCGGATTCCTGTTGACCATCGGATTGCGATGACCGGCGAGATTGGCATTCATGGTATGGTCAAGCCGGTTGGGGGCGTGGTGGCCAAGGTGGAGGCCGCATTTCAAGCCGGTGCTACAACGGTTCTGATTCCAAAGGACAATTGGCAAACGTTATTTGAAGGCCTGGAAGGGCTCCGGGTTATTCCTGTGGAGTCGGTAGGCGAGGTGTTTCGTCATGTATTCGGACCGGAAATAGAGAAGGATATCGGCTTTAGCTCCGGAGGGGAGCTCTTTGCTCCCATGCCAACACCGGCTTCGTTCCTGCAGGCGAATTCTCCGTCCCCTAATGGAGGCATGTAGGCATTTCGGCATTGCAAGGGCGGTTGCGGTTTGCGCGGCCGCCTTCATTGGTGTTTTAAGATCACTTTTGCTAAAATAGGTATGAAATTACGAAGAAAAATGAGTTCAAGATGCGAGGCCGTTTTTTCATTAGAATCTGCTGCGTGAACAAAGGCCGGATTTTGAACATTACTGAAGGGAACGTTGGAGGTGCATAGCGATGGGACCCCATAAAATGAAAGGCCGTCGTTTTCCTTTGCTGCCGCTCCGCGGCCTGCTCGTGTATCCGAGCATGGTGCTGCATTTGGATGTCGGGCGTGACAAGTCCGTAAAGGCGCTGGAAAAAGCGATGGTCGATGACAACTTAATTCTCCTGTGTTCTCAATCGGAAGTGAACATTGAAGAGCCGACCCAAGAAGATATTTTTCGTATCGGGACGGTCGCCAAGGTTCGTCAGATGCTTAAGCTCCCTAACGGGACCATCCGTGTATTGGTGGAAGGGATGGAGCGGGCGGAAATTGTAGAATACCTGGATAATGAGGAGTACTATGAGGTGTTGGCTAAGGAACAGCCGGAAGAGGAGTCCGACGATCCTGAGGTTGATGCTCTTATGCGTACAGTACTTACTCAGTTCGAACATTATATCAATCTGTCCAAGAAAGTGACTCCGGAGACATTGGCAGCTGTATCGGACATTGAGGAGCCTGGACGGCTTGCTGATGTAATTACGAGCCATTTGTCTCTGAAGATTAAGGATAAACAAGAAATTCTTGAAACGATCGAGGTTCGGATGCGGCTGGAGAAGCTGCTGGATATTCTGAACAATGAGCGTGAAGTGCTTGAACTGGAGCGGAAGATCAGTCAGCGGGTCAAAAAGCAAATGGAGAAGACCCAGAAGGAATATTATCTCCGTGAGCAGATGAAGGCGATCCAGAAGGAGCTGGGCGAAAAGGAGGGCCGTGCCGGAGAGGTCGAGGAGCTTCGGGCGCAATTAGAAGAGAAGAACCTTCCCGAAAAAGTGCGTGAGAAGACGCTCAAGGAGATCGATCGTCTGGAGAAGATGCCCGCCAGCTCTGCGGAGGGCGGAGTTATCCGCAATTACGTGGATTGGCTGCTGAGTCTTCCATGGAGCAATAAAACCGAGGATGATCTGGATCTGACGAAGGCGGAGCAAGTGCTGGATGAGGATCATTATGGACTGGAGAAGCCGAAAGAACGTGTCCTGGAATATTTAGCAGTTCAGAAGCTGGTGAAGAAGCTGAAGGGGCCGATCCTTTGTCTCGTCGGTCCGCCCGGAGTGGGTAAGACCTCTTTGGCTCGATCCATTGCCCGTTCGCTAGGCAGGGAGTTTGTACGAATTTCCCTCGGTGGGGTGAGAGATGAGGCGGAGATTCGCGGACATCGTCGTACCTATGTCGGAGCGATGCCGGGCCGGATCATCCAGGGGATGAAAACCGCCGGAACGCTGAACCCTGTTTTTCTGCTTGACGAGATTGACAAGATGGCCTCGGATTTCCGGGGAGATCCTTCTTCGGCCTTGCTTGAGGTGCTGGATCCAGAACAGAACAATACATTCAGCGATCATTTTGTAGAGGTTCCGTTTGACCTGTCCAATGTGATGTTTGTGACGACAGCGAATGCGGTACATAACATCCCCCGTCCTTTGCTGGATCGTATGGAAATGCTCTATATTCCGGGTTACACCGAGCTGGAGAAGCTGCAGATCGGCACAAGATACTTGCTGCCTAAGCAGAAGCGCGAGCACGGTCTGGAGCCGGATCAGCTGCAAATTGGCGAGGAAGCGCTGCTTCGCACCATTCGGGAGTACACCCGCGAATCAGGGGTTCGGAATCTGGAGCAGCAGATTGCTGCGTTATGCCGAAAGGCAGCCAAGAAAATTGTATCCGAAGATCAGGAAACACTGGCTATAGGACCGGAAGAGATCAAGGATTATCTGGGAGTTCCGAAGTTCCGTTATGGGGTTGCTGAATTAGAGGACCAGATCGGAACAGTGACCGGGCTCGCCTGGACCGAGGTTGGCGGTGAAACATTGGTCATTGAGGTTACAGTGGTTCCGGGCAGCGGAAAGCTGATTCTGACAGGGAAATTGGGCGACGTGATGAAGGAGTCTGCTCAAGCCGCATTTAGCTATACGAGATCCAAGGCAACAGAGCTTGGAATTGATTCTGATTTTCACGAGAAAAACGATATTCATATTCATATCCCGGAGGGAGCTATTCCAAAGGATGGTCCTTCTGCCGGAATTACGATTGCTACTGCCTTGATCAGCGCTCTGACAGGACGCCACGTATCAAAGGATGTTGCAATGACTGGTGAGATCACGCTGCGCGGAAGAGTGCTGCCGATCGGAGGACTGAAGGAGAAGTCGCTTGCCGCTCATCGGGCAGGATACAAGAAAATATTGCTGCCCAAGGATAATGAGCGCGATTTGCGCGATATTCCGGATAGTGTGAAGGAAGATGTGGCGTTCGTGCCTGTGGCCCATATGGATCAGGTTTTGGAGCACGCGCTTGTGGAACAGCAGTCCGGGCCGCACTAGAGAGAGGAATGGAAGTATGAAAGTAAATCAAGCTGAATTTGTAATAAGCGCAGTCGGACCAAGTCAATATCCTGACGATGCCTTGCCGGAGATTGCTCTGGCAGGGCGTTCCAATGTAGGGAAGTCTTCCTTGATCAACCGAATGATTAACCGGAAGAATCTGGCCCGTACGAGCTCTACGCCAGGCAAGACGCAGCATCTGAATTATTACCGGATTAATGAGGACTTGTATTTTGTGGATTTCCCCGGCTACGGCTATGCCAAAGTGTCGAAGACCCAGCGTCAGGCTTGGGGAGGCATGATTGAAAAGTATTTGCTTGAGCGTGAGACGCTCAGACTTATCCTGTTGATCATTGACCTTCGTCACCCGCCGTCAAAGGATGACGAACTGATGTATGATTGGCTCAAGCATCATGACTTACCTGTATGCGTTGTTGCTACCAAGGCGGATAAAATTCCTAAGTCCCGCTGGCAGAAGCATATGAAGATCATTCGGGATGCGCTTGTGCTGCGGGCCGGAGATCAACTGATGCTCTTCTCTTCGGAGGCGGGAATCGGGAGAGACGAGCTATGGGAACAGATTAATTCCTTTATCGAGGACGGTGCAGAGCAGCAAGAAGAGGACAACTTGTAGCCTAATCAGGTATACAGCCCCAAATCGATGGATCAAGAAGGGATTTGAAGCAGGAATGGCAGGAAAGTGAGCATACTGCGATAATTTTGCATGTAAAAACGGCTCAAACCGATTTTTCCTGAAATATGCCGCAATTTTACGATTTACCTGTTGAGCAAGGAGTCAGAGTTATATTGTATAATTACTGTATATAATTGCTAAATTGAAGAATTGAGGAGATTTTTATGGCTCAGCGGTTAGCCACAGAGTATGTAAACGCCAGTATGTGTTTGTCGGAAGCCCAGATGTCGCAGTTTATTCATAAGGTGTACGATCCTCATGTCCGCCAGCGGGTGAAAGTGCTGGATAACGGCAGTCAAGAGGTGGTGCTGGAGGATGACGGCGGGGAGGAAGTTCATCTGCCTTTTGACCTGAGAGACGGTAACTATGTCTGTGAATTATCTTTCCGCTTGGAGACGCCCCATTTGACCAATGTTATGAGATTGCTCTTTGCTGCCTTTAAGGGCTCAGGCATGGTCACCAGAATCTTTAACGGATTCATGATGATGTATTATTATGAAAATGGCAGAGTGCGTAAAATCGTCGAGTATTCGAGAGAATCGTACAAATTAGTGTTCGAGCTCAAGGATACCCTTGCTGAACTTCAGAGCATATATCGCAACGAAGCCATTGAACAGGAAATTGAGTCGATCCACACCCGGATCAATCAGCTTCTGGATCAGCGGTTTGTAGCAAGCCAGCCGAAAGTGCTCGACCGGATTGACGACGAGCTTCGGAATTGCTCGCGCCGGCTCTTTGCACTTGAAGCTTAACAAGTACAGTTATACAGAATAAAGATTCTTCAGGGGAATCCTTGAAGGATCTTTTTTTTGTAAGGTTAAATCGGATGGGGCAGCCGGATTGACGGATGTAGTCCAAATAACCTACAATAATTTGGAAGTATGGGAACATACAAGGATATCGGATAACATGACGGGATGATAGGATTGGAGGCGGATAATGAGTCGATGGTGGTTTAAAAAACAGGTACTTTCTTATCTGCCGTTGTTATTATTAATTATCTTTGTGCTGTTAGGAGCAACCTTCCTGTCGACTGTCCAGCAATCCAAACAAGATGTTGTTCGTGCCAATGGGGTATTTGCAGAGCATGTTCAGCAGAGCGTTGATTTCAACCTCAAGGCGGTTGAGACGCAGGTTTTGAATGCGGCGCTGCAGAATGAAAAGCTCGCAGCCTATTTTTATGAGAAGGAACTTGGCGAACGATATTTCTATAAGTACGAAATCTCTAGAGAACTGGATAAGATCAAGCTGTCATTACCATTAATTGATTCGATCTATCTGTATCGCGCCGCGGATGAGACCGTGTTGTCTGATACGATGAATTTGCCGCTGGACAAGCATGGTGATCAGGCATTTATTCGAAATTGGCTGGAACGCAGCGAGCGGGATCACAAATGGTCGGATGCACGATCACTTCGTAACAAATATTCAGACCAGTCCAGAGATGTCGTCTCGTTAGTAAGCGATTACCCTCCTCCCAAGGGTGAGAGCGGACTTATTGTTGTGAATGTGAAGGTATCCGAGCTGCAGCAACTGGTTGCAGAAATGAACCAGGCGGCGGATATTAGCAGTGCAAGATTAATTGGCAGCAATGGCCGGGAAATCTTCAAATCTTCGCTCCCGGACAAGATGGAGGAATTGCATCACATTGTATCGGACTATACAGGCTGGACGATCGCCACGGGCATCCAGGATGGCTCGGTTTATACCTTCACCTCGGGGCTGTTCACCTTGATGCTTGGGATATCCGTTATTTTATTGATATTGGGCATCGCCTGGATCGTCTATACAGCACGCAGTCAATACAAGCCAATTCATACGATCATGCAGCGCATTGTTTACTTTCACTCAGCCCAACATGAGATTTTCCAGCCGCAGTCGCAGCCGACCAAGGATGAGCTGAAAATTATCGAAGAGGCTTTCCAGCATCTCACTAGACAGGTACTCGAATATGAGCGCGAACAGGAAGAAAGCTTGATATTCAAGCGTCGGCACAAGCTGCGTGAGTTGGTTGCCGGCACCGAAATCTGGAATCGGGATGAATGGAAGAAGGAAGCTGCCAAGCTGAAAGTATGTGATTTTTCCAAACAGCTGTCAGTTGGGATTGTTGAGATCGACCATTATGGGGATTTTGCCGATCGTTATTCTACACGTGATCAGTTTTTATTTCAGTTTGTTATGAATAGTGTAGTACGAGAACTCTCGGGTCAACATGCGGTGAATATATGGGCGGAGTGGCTGGAGGGTCCAAGGATGACGATTTTGCTGGTCGACACGGACGGAACCGAGCCGCTTGCTCAAGGGGATTCGTTGAATAGGAATGGAATGGAAGCGCTTCAGGGGAGGGTCTATGCGATTGCTGCTCAGCTGTCCGACTGGGTCAGAAGCAATCTTGATTTCACGGTCTCGATTGGACTCAGCAGGGTGATCTCGGATCCGGAGCAGCTGTATCTGATTCATGCGGAGGCTCAGGAGGCTCTGAATGATAAGTTCATTCAAGGCAGTGGACGTGTGATTGCTTATGAAGAACTGCAAGTTGAAAGTCAGCGAGAGGTTTATAGACTGATTCCAAAGATTCGTTCCCTCACTCACGCCTATCGGATTGGTGAAGAGCGCTGGAAGGACGAGCTGCATTTGCTGTTCCAGGAACTGATTGCTGGCGGCTTCGCGAAGAGCGATGTATACTATCTGATTAATCATATTACCCAGATGCTGCGCAGAGAATTGATGGAGTTCTCTGAAGAGGGACAGTCGCTATGGAATAATGATCTGTATCCGGTTCTGGAGCGTATATTACAAGGGATGGAGACGATTGAAGAGACCAGGCAGCAACTCACGGCTTTGTTTACCGAGATGGACGGCCGGCTTGCGGAATACCGCGAGTCGCGCAAGCATCATAGCCGAATGCAAGAGGTGCGACATTATATTGAGCAGCACTATGCGAATCCGGATCTTTCACTGAGTATGCTGGAGGAGCAATTTGGGATTAGCGGCAAATACATGAGCGCCTTGTTTCGTGAAGAAATCGGCGATAAATTTGTTGACTTCCTGGCCAAGGTTCGCCTGAGTCATGCGGAGCATCTGCTGCTGGAGACGAATGAGGCGATTCAGCAGATTGCACTGCAAGTAGGGTATACGAATCCGATGACCTTTATTCGCAGCTTCAAGAAGCATTATGGCATGACACCTGGTGATTATCGCAAGCAGGAAAATCAATTGCTTTGAGCCTGTTCAGTTATCCGATATGGATGACTGATACAGGCTTTTTTTCTGCGAGTCAGCAGTTTTTTGTAAAAACGTCTATCCTCTGGATTTAACGCAATTATGAATAAGGTAAATATTCTACCAAATGGCGATAAGCAGAAACTTGATGATTGCTCATCAAGAAGTCGCTGTCCTATAGTCGATGTATGGGTGGTACCACATCATAAGCAAAATTGTTCTTAATTCTTCTGATTAAGGATTGAAGGAGGTTGCCTGTGGCAGACTCAACTGGCGGTGCACTGGAGTTGCGTAATCATGTCCAGCGCCGACGTGAGACCAAGCGGAGATTCAGAGAAAACCTGCCGTTGCTCTCATTATTTGTGCCTGTACTCCTGTTCTACGTGATCTTCAAGTATGTACCGATGTTCGGCGCAATCATGGCGTTCAAAAACTACAACTTTACAGACGGCATTCTTCATAGTCCATGGATCGGGTTGGACAACTTCAAGATTCTTTTCAGCAACCCGCAGACAATTAACATTATTCGTAATACACTGGTGCTTAGCGTATTGAATATTGTTGTCGGCTTCCCGATTCCGATCCTGCTCGCTATTCTGCTCAATGAAGTACGCAGACAATGGTTCAAAAAATGGGTGCAGACGCTCGTTTATCTTCCGCATTTCTTCTCATGGGTAATCGTTGGCGGGATCGTAGTGACGATGTTTGCCGAGCAAAATGGGATTATTAATGCCGTTCTGGAGCGGATGACGGGCAATACCTTTCCCTTCCTCTACGATGAGGGGTCCTGGATTACAATTTTCCTCGGAGCTGGTATCTGGAAGGAAGCCGGATTTAGCACGATTATCTTCTTGGCTGCTATCACAAGCATCGACCCTTCTCTCTACGAGGCGGCAAGTATGGATGGTGCCAGTAAATGGCGGCAGATCATCAATATAACCTTGCCTGGAATTAGTGCTACAATCGTTCTGCTGCTGATTTTACAGATGGGCAGTGTGATGAGTGTAGGCTTCGATCCTGTGTATGTCCTGCAGAATTCCGGGGTGTACAACGTATCGGAGGTTATCAGTACTTATATCTACAAGGTAGGTATTCAAGGCGGACAGTTCAGCTTAACCTCGGCTATGGGCTTGTTCGAATCCATCGTGGGCTTTGTGCTGGTGTTCAGCGCCAATCTGGTCGCTCGGAGATTCGGCAATGGCCTGTGGTAGAGACCATATGCAATCAGAAAGCTGCTGATACAGAGGGAGGAAGAGAGGGGCCATGAGAACAACACGAGGTGAAAGATGGTTCTATGCATTTAATTACGTGATACTGACATTGGCTGGACTCAGTTGCTTGCTGCCGCTTATTCATCTGATGGCTGTATCCTTGAGTGATAATCATGCAATCCTGTCCGGGACTGTTACGCTGTGGCCGGTGGGCTGGAGCTTCGAGACTTATCGCTCGCTGTTTGTGGGCACGCGAATTGTGGAAGCGTTTACGAACAGTGTCATTCTTACAGTTGTCGGGGTAGGTCTGAGTATGCTCTTTACGATCATGGCGGCCTATCCGTTATCCAAACGGTATTTCTATGCACGGAGAACACTTACGTTGATCATTGTCTTCACCATGCTATTCGGCGGCGGAACGATCCCGACCTTTCTCGTCCTGAAGGCATTGGGGCTGATCAACAGTTATTGGGCATTGTGGCTGACGGGGCTGGTTAGCACGTACAATATGCTGGTCATGCGAACCTTCTTCGAAAGCATTCCTGAAGAGGTGATCGAGTCGGCCAAGATAGATGGTTGCGGAGAGTACCGACAGCTGCTGCGAATCGTACTGCCATTATCTATGCCGGTCATTGCAACCTTGACGCTATTCTATGCGGTCGGTTATTGGAATTCCTTTTACAGTGTGATGATTTTTATTCACGATACGACCAAATATAACCTTGCAGTGATGGTTCAACAGATGGTGCAGAGTCAGACGATGCTGCAGGAGATGAATAATCTCCAATCGGAGAGTGTGCAGCAGATGACCCCGGAATCAATCAAGGCCGCTGCATTGTTCGTGATGCTCATTCCGATGCTGCTCGTATATCCTTTTCTGCAGAAGTATTTCGTTAAGGGTGTCATGATTGGTGCGGTCAAGGGTTAACTGCAGGAATTGTCTTGCTGTTTGTTACGGCAAAGCATATTAATAAATGGGGGTTGTAAGATGAAGATGAGGAATAAAAGTGTATTGCTGATTGCAACGACTATGCTGATCGTGTTAGTGCTCGCTGCATGCGGAACAGGGAATAATAAGTCAGCCGCAGGAGACAAGTCTGTGAATGGGGACAAATCAGCTGCTGATCGCAGTACAATTACCGTTACCTTGTATGATCGTGGTAATGTGCCGCCGGCAGCTGGTACGGTGGACGACAACATCTGGTCCAAATGGATTAATGAGCATAGTCCTGTAGGGGTTGATTTCATTCCATTCCCGCGCTCAGAGCAGGTACAGAAGCTGAATCTGCTGTTCGCATCGGGAGATGCACCCGATCTGATTCTGGAGTATGACGGCAACTTCCTCAATCAGCTGTATGGGCAGAAGCAGCTGCTGAAGCTCGATGACCTGATTGCTAATCACAGCACCACCTACAAGAAGATGACGGAGGAATTCCCGCAGTTGCTCACTCTCGGACAGATGGATGATGGCGGTACCTATCTGGTAGGCCGGATCCTGGGTATGAAGACGAATGACTACATGCTGATTCGCAAGGATTGGCTGGATAAGCTGCAACTCGAAATGCCGACCACGACGGAGCAACTCTATGAGGTGGCTAAGGCATTCCGTGAGCAAGATCCGGATGGGAACGGAGAGAAAGACACATTCGGTATGAACATGGGCGGCAATAATGCAGAATCTGTCATCAATGCGATGTTCAATAATGGAAGCCGTTTTGTACAGGACGGTCAACTGGTTAATCCAACAGTAGGCGAGCAGGCTAAGGCAGCAGCGGATTTCCAGAAACGCTTGTTTGAGGAAGGCATCGTGGATAAGGACTTCCTGACAGATAAGACGGGCGAAGTTGCCAAGCAAACTTGGGTAAGCGGGAAGCTGGGCATTTATCTGTCGAGCAGCGGGATTGACAATGCCTTGCTGCTGGAAGCATACAAATCCTTGTTGAAGAATGATCCCGGAGCGGTGATTGAGCCAGTTCCGCTGCCAGAAAGCCAATATGGCGCGTTTAATCCCAAATATAAATCACCGATTCAGATGACTGGCGCTATCAATGCCAATGCCAAGGATCCGGAAGCTGTTATGCAATATATTGATTTCCTGGTAGATCAAGACACGGCCATGACACTCAAGAACGGGATAGAGGGTGTTCACTATAACAAGGATGCAGACGGTGTTGCGATCCCGATTGATGCGGAGAAGAATAAAGCTGAACTCGTAGGCATGCTTGATTTCAATATGCTGAGCTTTATCGGCACATTGCCGGAGAAGGAGCAGGCTGAGGTCAAGCTCAACATGGATATCCCGGAAGAGAAGGGGTTTAGTGAGCTGATTGATTCTGCACATGCAGCATTTCTTAATCCGGATCGGCCATACGCACATCCGGTTATCAACTGGCCAGGCTTGCCGTCGGATCTGCAAGTGATAGCCAAAAATACGGAAACCATCGGTGATATCTGGAGAAAGTCGATTGTCAGCGGCGATAAATATACGACCGATCAGGCGCTCGCTGATGTACAGGCGCTGTGGAACAGTGCTGGCGGGACCAAGATTGATGAATACTTCAGCAATTGGCTTAAGGAGAAGGCAGACAATGTGCTTTACATCAGTGATTTTCAGCAGTAAACTGCCATGCAGGCTGCTTAGTGATGAGGAGAGAAGGGGAGAAACCGACGATGCAAGCTAATCTTGGATTTCCAATCGAATCGAGCAAGCGCATTTATCGCCATCCAGCTAATCCGGTGCTTGCACCCAAGGATGTGCCCTATGGTCCGGCAATGGTCTTCAATGCGGGGGTTGCCAAATTTCAGGGCAAGTATGTGATGGTATTCCGCAATGACTACGGCAATGAGCAGGGGGAGCAGGTATACCCGAGCCATACCACGAATCTGGGGCTGGCTTTCAGTGAGGATGGGGTAGACTGGAAGGTCGAGCCGACTCCATGCTGGAGCTGGCATGATGAGGAGGTTCAGCGAGTGTATGATCCGCGGCTCACCGTGATTGAGGGTCGCTGCTATCTTTGCTTTGCAGTAGATACCAAGCATGGTATACGTGGCGGAATTGCCGTTACGGATGATTTTCAATCGTTTGAGGTACTTAGTCTGTCCGTGCCGGATAATCGAAATATGGTCCTGTTCCCTGAGAAGATCGGTGGTCAGTATGTACGTTTGGAGCGCCCGTTCACGGTATATAGCCGGGGCGGTAGGGATCGGTTCGATATGTGGCTGAGCCGCTCGAACGATCTGCGCTACTGGGGGGATTCAGAGCTGTTGCTAGCCGTGGAACAGGTCCCCTATGCGAATGACAAGATCGGCCCGGGGGCGCCTCCAATCAAGACGGAGCAAGGCTGGCTTACCACATTCCATGCGGTTGACCTGGACCCGGCACGCGGCAAGAACGGCTGGGAGCCTGCGTGGAAGAAGCGCTATACAGCAGGGATCATGCTGCTGGAGCTTGACAATCCAAGTCGCGTGCGCGGGATATACAAGTCGCCGCTCCTCGTGCCGGAGGCAGACTATGAGGTCGCAGGCGGTTTCCGCAATAATGTCATCTTCCCGGGTGGCATGCTGCTCGAAGATTCCGGCGAGGTGAAGATTTACTACGGTGCTGCCGACACGGTGGAATGTCTTGCTACAGCACATGTGGATGATTTGATTCGTCTCTGTTTGGAGCCTCAGAGCGCGGAGTAAAGTTGCTTGAACTAGAACTGCGCAGAGCTATTGGCATTATAAACAAATAGAACTGTTGGCACTGTGGACGCGTTAGTTATGCTATCGCTCCTCAGTGCCTTTATTTTTAAATAATCAGCAGGTTTCATTGAGGTATCCTAATTGCAGAGCCGGGAATATGATATGAGCGGGACAAAAAAGTATTGCATTTGTCCTGGATAGATGTTATTTTTAATCTCGTTGAAAAGAATATAGGAACCAGGATTCACTCAGGACATGTTGATGTTGCGAGAGAGTTTTCCCTCGGGAAGTGAATGACGTAGGTCCTAGCGGATGAAATTAGGTCAAACATTTTATTCCTAGGAAGGGGGAACCGAAGGTGGAATGTTCAACTTTCGGAAGACACGTTGCTGTTGATGCTTGGGGAGTGGACTTTGAGGTATTGAATAATGAGCATTTGCTTCAGGCTTTCTTAGTCGAAGCGGCGGATGTCTGCGGGGCAACTGTACTCTCTATTCAATCGAGAAAGTTTGAGCCGCAAGGCGCTACTGTGTTGGTAATGCTGTCGGAGAGTCACCTCTCGATTCATACGTATCCTGATAAAGGCTTTGCTGCAATTGATTGCTACACCTGTGGTGAGGATGTCGATCCTCAGCAGGCCGTGGAGTATCTGGTAACTGTCTTGCAAGCCGAGAAAAGCTACGCAAAAACATTGATTCGCGGAACGGGTGAGATGGAGGTTGCAACGCCTGCTTTGAATCCCGTAGAATTGGTGTAAAGCAATTCGACTCGACTTATGTAAACCAGGAAGAATTTTGCGATAATATAAATTTAACCATGGACAATATCCATGGTTATTTGTTTTGAATGTGGACGTTCATAAAACATTCATAAATTACTCACCTAATTCCAAGGGGAATTCAAATTTGGTGTGATATAATTAACATTGTTTTTGTTGATTAGTTAAATTTAACGCCTAAACTTTCAAGAGGCAGGTGAACTTTGCAATGCACATTGTAGTTGTGGGATTGAATTATCGGACTGCGCCTGTTGAGGTCAGGGAGCGTTTTGCCTTTGCAGATACAGATATGCCACAAGCGCTGGAAGAACTGAAGCGCACCAAGAGTGTATTGGAAGGTGTCATAATTGCTACCTGCAACCGGACCGAAATCTATGTGGTTGTAGACCGGTTGAATATGTGTGGTCATTTTATCCGAGGCTTTATGGAAAAGTGGTTTGGTATTCCGCGCGAGGAGTTTACCAAGCACTTATATATATATGAAGATGAACAAGCTTTACGTCATCTATTCCGAGTCACCTGTGGATTGGACTCCATGGTCCTTGGCGAGACCCAGATTCTTGGACAGGTCCGGAATGCCTTTCTGTTGGCGCAACAGCAGAAAGCGACCGGCAAATGGTTCAATATGCTGTTCAAGCAGGCTATAACGCTTAGCAAACGGGCCCATTCGGAAACAGCCATTGGCGAAAGTGCGGTCTCGGTCAGCTATGCTGCAGTTGAGCTGGGCAAGCGTGTTTTCGGAAGCTTTGAAGGCAAGCGGGTATTGATTCTTGGAGCCGGAAAGATGAGTGAGCTGACAGCGAAGCATCTAAGCGGCGCAGGAGCCGCAGAGCTTCTGGTAGCGAATCGTACCTTCGCCAAAGCCCAGGAGCTTGCCTCCAAGTTTGATGGAACGCCTTGCTCGATGCAGGAAGCGATGCAGCGCTTGTCTGAGGTGGACATCCTTATCAGCTCTACCGGAGCGGAGGGCTATGTTGTGACATCCGCCCAGGTTGCTGCGGGGATGAAGCATCGTCCTGAGCGTCCTTTGTTTATGATCGATATAGCGGTTCCCCGGGATATTGAGCCTGCAATTGCTGAACTGCATAATGTGTTTTTATACGATATTGACGATTTGGAAGGAATCGTGGAAAGTAATATGGAAATGCGGAGAGGAGAGGCCATCAAGATTGAGAGCATGATTGAGCATGAGATCTCCGTCTTTGGCAACTGGCTCCACACGCAGGGCATCAAGCCGGTGATTCAAGCTCTGCAATCCAAGTCATCCGCCATCCATGAAGCAACACTGGAAAGTCTGTTCAACAAACTTCCGGAGCTTGATGAACGGCAACGCAAGGTCATCCGCCGGCTGACCAAGAGCATTGTGAATCAGATGCTGCATGATCCGGTTAACCGGATCAAGGAGATGGCTGCGGAAGAGAATGGTCCTGAGGCGCTTGAATGGTTTACGCAAATTTTTGCGCTGGAAGAACAAATGGAAGCTTTAGGTGAGGAGAACAGCGCTGGTCAGGAATGGACCGCGAAGGAAGCGGATTCTCCGGCACCGAAGGAATTCCCGGCTGTAGTTGAGCCTTCGTTGGTTCAAGTTACTGTATAACGTGTAGTAGTCCTTGGTATGACGAATCTTTGCTCCTCAGGCTGAGCCTGCGGAGCGGAGCGTTTATACACGAGGGCTTTTTTTACATGCACGAAATTGTGTGCTCTAAAAGGATCGAAAGATCACTTTCTGAACAACCTCTGAAAGAGTCTGTCAGTGGAAAAATAAGTGTGTGTACAGTATGCTATACACATTGAGGTTGTAAGAGCGTGACAGGGGGGACACTATGCAGACTTATGTTCCATTGATGATGAAAGTGTCAGGAAGGAGCTGTATCATCATCGGGGGCGGACTCGTTGCAGAACGAAAGGCGCTTTCTTTGCTGGATGCGGATGCCAAAGTAAGGATTGTCAGCCCCGCAACAAGTGAACGGCTGCATCGTCTTTTTCTTGAAGGAGCTCTTGAATGGATTCAGCGAGGCTACCGGGAGGGTGACCTTGAGGGGGCCTTTCTGGCATACGCAGCAACAGATACACCAGAGATTAATGACGCAGTCGTTGAAGAAGCTAACCGCCTAGGAATTCCGGTGAATCATGCCGGGGATGGGGGACGAGGTTCCTTCATTACTCCGAGTGTACTGAGGCGCGGGAAGCTGGTCCTGTCTGTGTCCGCTTCGGGAAGCGGGCCGGCTGCAGCAAGCCGCTTATGCCGCGAGATTGACGAAGTCTACGGCGATGACTATGAGCTATATCTGGATGCGATGGCAATGGCGCGAACGCTGGTAAAGGCCCAGGTTCGAGACCCTCATAGAAGGTCCGTCTTGCTTGGAGTAGTTAGAGATATGGATATGCTGGCTCAGATCCGTCAGGGAACATTTACTCCGTGGAGTGAAGAAGAATGGATGAACTGGATCGAAGCTTATCGGGAGGATGATGAAGCATGAAGCGCACTATTATTGTTGGAACCAGGCAGAGTCAATTGGCTTTAACTCAAACCGGACATGTGATCAGGGCCCTGGAGCAAATTTGTGCTGAGCAAGATCTGCCATACAACTTTGAGATCAAAAAGATCGTTACGAAAGGCGACAAAATTCTGGACGTAACCTTGTCAAAGGTCGGAGGAAAGGGCCTGTTTGTAAAGGAGATTGAACAGGCGATGCTGGACGGAGAGATTGATCTGGCAGTACATAGTATGAAGGATATGCCTGCCGAGCTTCCGGAAGGCTTGATCATCGGTGCGATTCCCAAACGGGAAGACCCGCGGGATGCGCTTATCTCCCGCAACGGTCTGGAGCTGTCGCAGCTTCCTCAAGGAGCCAGGATCGGTACGAGCAGTCTGCGGCGTTCCAGCCAGCTTGCTGCGAATCGGCCTGATTTCGTGCTTGAGCCGCTTAGAGGAAATATCGATTCCAGATTGCGCAAGCTGGAAGATGAGGGGTTCGATGCCATTATTCTTGCTGCCGCGGGTTTGCTAAGAATGGGCTGGGAGGATCGAATCACCTCCTATCTGCCGCCTGAGATTTGTCTGCCTGCTGTGGGACAGGGCGCCTTGGGCATCGAATGCCGGGAAAGCGATGAGGATGTGAAGCAGTTGCTCTCCTTATACAATGATCCGGATACGGCGGTGACAGTAACGGCCGAGCGCCGTTTCCTAAACGTGCTTGGAGGAAGCTGCCAGGTGCCGATTGGAGCCTTTGCACAGCTGAATCCGGGGTCGGACAAGGAAGCACCTGCGGAAATGGTGCTGACCGGTCTGGTAGGCTCACCCGATGGAAAAGTGATTTTGAAACAATCGATGGCAGGCAATGATCCTCTCCTTCTTGGAGAGGCATTGGCAGGCAAACTGATTGCCAAAGGCGCAAATACGATATTGGCTTCTACTGGAGAGTGATTATTGGTGAAAGGGAGAGTATATCTTGTAGGAGCAGGTCCAGGGGATGCCCGGCTTATTACGCTCAAGGGTCTGGATTGCATTGCTAAGGGGGATGTCATCGTCTACGACCGGCTTGCGAACCCCAGTTTGTTGAAGAAGGCAAGGCCCGGTGCGGAGATGATTTACGTGGGAAAAAGAACCGATCGCCACACGATGAAGCAGGAGGATATCAATCAACTGCTGGTCGATCTAGCTCTTAGCGGCAAGACTGTGGTAAGACTGAAGGGCGGCGATCCGACGATCTTCGGCCGTGTGGGCGAGGAGGCCGGGCTGCTTCGTCAGCACGGGATCTCCTATGAGATCATCCCAGGCATCACGGCAGCTATATCGGTTCCCGCTTATGCGGGTATACCGGTAACCCATCGGGATATGGCCTCATCCGTGTCCATCATAACCGGACATGAAAGCCCCGATAAGCTGGATGAAGCTATTGATTGGGAGCGCGTGACCAATGCGACAGGCACCCTGGTGTTTATGATGGGGGTAGCCAAGATTGGTTATATCAGCGGCCAGCTCATGACCTACGGAAAGAGTCCGGAGACGCCGGTCGCCTTGATTCGTTGGGGAACACGAGCTGAACAGGAGACGCTTGTCGGTACACTTTCCGATATCGAGCAAAAAGTGCTGGAGGCCGATTTCAAGCCGCCGGCCGTTATTGTGGTGGGCGAGGTGGTTCAGCAGCGCGAGCTTCTGAAATGGGCTGAGGCGATGCCGCTCTTCGGCAGCCGCATTCTCGTGACTCGTTCCAGATCGCAAGCGAGCGGTCTGGTTCATCAAATTGAGGAGCTCGGCGGCGAGGCCTATGAGTATCCGGTGATTGACTTTGCTTGGCCTCAAGGGGAGGCTTTACAGCGTACGCAAGAAGTGCTGGGACAACTGGATACGTTTGACTGGACGATTTTCACAAGTGTAAATGGGGTTGAATTCTTCTTCCGTCACCTGCTGGAGACGGGGCGCGATATACGCTCCATGCATAAAGCAAGGATTATTGCAGTCGGTCCCGCCACGAAAGAAGCTTTGCGCCAGCATGGGTTGACCTCAGAGGAGCTTCCGGGAACTTTCCAGGCTGAAGGATTGCTGGAGACATTCGGACCTGTCCTTAAACCGGGTCAGAAGGTGCTGCTTCCTCGCGGAGATTTGGCCCGCTCCTGGCTTCCGGGTGAACTGAAGAAGCTCGGACTCGAAGTGGTCGAAGCGGTGATGTACGAGACAGTTCCCGCCGGGGAGGACGATGACGAATTACTGCGGCTGCTGGGAAAGGGCGGCATACATGCTGTCACCTTCACGAGCTCCTCTACGGTTACTTTTTTCATGAAGGCTCTAAGAAATATGGGGATAGAGAATCCCGTTCAAGCATTGGATAAGGTTACGATCGCTTGCATCGGTCCGGTAACGGCTGAGACGGCAAAGACAGCCGGCTTGCATGTCGATCTGATGGCGGAAGAGGCTACGATTAACAGTCTCGTGCAGAAGCTTGTTGAATGGAAGGCGCTTCAAGGCTCGCAGCAATGATGACATAATTCGATTTATTAGTTATATAGGAGGGTAATCCATGAGTTTTCCAATCGTAAGACATCGCCGGCTTCGGCAATCGGCAGGTATTCGTGGAATGGTGCGTGAGACCGTATTAGATGTAAATGATTTCGTTCAGCCGATTTTTGTGGCGCATGGCAGCGGGATCAAAAGAGAAATCAACTCGATGCCAGGGGTATATCACTTTTCTCTGGATACGCTGGAAGAAGAAGTGAAGGACATCGTTGATCTGGGCATTCCGGCCGTCCTGTTGTTCGGAATTCCGGAGAGCAAGGACAGCGTAGGCTCTTCCGCTTATGACGAGAACGGAATTGTTCAACAAGCTACCCGAAAAATCAAGGAGCTCTATCCCGATCTTCTGGTTGTAGCGGATACATGTCTATGCGAGTTTACAGATCACGGCCATTGCGGAATGGTTCATACCTTTGAGCGGGATGGCCATGTATGCGGGGATGTTTTGAATGATGAGTCCCTGGAGCTGCTGGTTCGTACAGCGGTATCTCAAGCTCAAGCTGGAGCGGATATTATTGCTCCTTCCAATATGATGGACGGTTTTGTACACGCGATCCGTACCGGATTGGACGAAGCAGGCTTCAGCCATATTCCAATTATGTCCTATTCGGTAAAATATGCCTCTGCTTTCTATGGTCCTTTCCGGGAAGCAGCCGATTCGGCGCCGCAATTCGGTGACCGCAAGACGTATCAGATGGATCCTGCCAACGTGCGTGAGGCGCTGCGTGAAGCGGAATCGGATGTATTGGAAGGCGCAGATATGCTGATGGTGAAGCCTGCTATGGCTTTCCTGGATATTGTCCGCCTGCTTAGAGACCAATTCGACCTGCCAATCGTAGCTTACAATGTGAGCGGCGAGTATTCCATGGTCAAGGCGGCTGCCCAGCAAGGCTGGATCTCTGAACGGGCCATCGTGACGGAGATATTGTTAGGGATGAAGCGCGCGGGAGCCGATATTATCATTACTTATTTTGCGAAGGATGCGGCGCGCTGGTTACGGGAAGGAAAATAAGGGGAACAGGAGCTGAGCTTATGAGCGGAAATTTAGGACGGCATCGTGATGAGCATTCACGTCAGGCATTTGAGCAGGCAAAAAAGGTTTTGCCCGGTGGAGTCAACAGCCCGGTGCGGGCATTTAAGTCGGTGGGACTGACCCCGATCTATCTGGATCATGGTGCAGGCTCCAGAGTATTTGATATTGACGGTAACCAATATATTGATTATGTAGGCTCATGGGGTCCTTTAATTATGGGACATGCCCATCCTGAGGTCGTCTCGGCCTTGCAGGAAACAGCGTCCAAAGGCACTAGCTTCGGTGCGCCAACCCTGCTGGAGACGAAAATGGCCGAATTGGTGGCCGAGCGGGTACCGTCTATTGATATTGTACGGATGGTGAACTCCGGGACAGAAGCAACGATGAGTGCGATCCGGCTGGCTCGAGGTTACACGGGACGAAGCAAAATTATGAAATTTGAAGGCTCCTATCACGGTCATGCGGACAGTCTATTGATCAAGGCGGGTTCAGGCGTCGCGACGCTGGGCCTTCCGGATAGTCCCGGCGTTCCTGAGGGCGTTGCGGCTAATACGATTGCCGTTCCTTATAATGATCTTGCTTCGGTACAGCTTGCCTTTGAGCGATTTGGTGATGAAATTGCCGGAGTTATCGTGGAGCCTGTCGCAGGCAACATGGGCGTGGTACCTCCGCTCCCAGGCTTCTTGGAAGGGCTTCGTGAGATTACAACCCGTTATGGAAGCCTTCTGATCTTTGACGAGGTGATGACCGGGTTCAGGGTACATATTCATTGTGCTCAAGGGCGTTATGGAGTTACTCCTGATTTGACCTGTCTGGGAAAAGTAATCGGGGGCGGACTACCTGTAGGAGCGTATGGCGGCAAACGGGAAATTATGGAGCAAATTGCACCGACAGGGCCGATCTATCAAGCGGGAACGCTTAGCGGCAACCCGCTTGCGATGACTGCCGGATATACGACCTTATCCTTGCTCACGCCGGAGATCTATGATCGGCTAGAGCGTTTGTCGGCAAGATTGGAAGAGGGCTTCACGGAGAATGCGAGGGAAGCAGGCATTCCATGCCGAATTAATCGGGTAGGCTCGATGGTATGTCCATTCTTCACCTCGGACGAGGTTGTGAATTATGATACGGCCAAGAGCAGCGATCTGGAGCTGTTCCGCCGGTATTTTGCAGCGATGATCACAGAAGGAATTAATATTGCTCCTTCTCAATTTGAAGGGATGTTCGTATCCGGAGTCCATACCGAAGCGGATATTGAAGCCACGATTGAAGCGCATCGCCGTGCGCTTAGAACGCTGTGAGCCGTCTGCGCAAACCGGGGATCAGGCGGGGGGAATGGCTGGAGCTGATGCCTGGCAAGCTTCCTGCCCACGAAGAGGGGGGCCGCATGAGTGCAGCCCTTCTGTGGTTGGAAGAGGAGTATGGACTGAACCGGAAGTGGCTCGCTTCCTTAGAAGCTGCCGGTGGAATCAAGCTTGCGGGCGACCGGCTTCGTATACATGGCTTTCCTCCTAAGGTTTCTCAATATCCTCCTGCCCTTGAACCGGTGGAGGTTCTATATGAGGATGATTACTGCCTTGTGGTCCACAAGCCGCAGGGGATCAAGGTGCATTCGGACGGAGTAAGCCGGGAGCCGGCATTATCTAATCTCGTGTCCGGTCTTTATTCCGGCCGCGGAGAGTTGGTTGCTCCCGAGCATGTTCACCGCTTGGATGAACACACCTCAGGGCCGGTCCTGTATGCCAAGAATGAGCTGGCACGGCGGCAGCTTGAGACGGCTATGGAGGAAAAAAGAATCGGACGCATCTATGTTGCTCTGGTTGATGGAGTAGTCCCAGCTTCACTGCGGCTCATTGATGAGCCGATCGGACGAGATCGCCATCATGCTTCCAGGAGGAGAGTGTCTCCTACAGGAAAAAAGGCAGTCACCCGGGTTGAATTAGTGGAGACCCATCCCGCTTCAAGTCTCGTAAGACTTACGCTGGAGACGGGGAGAACCCATCAAATCCGGGTTCATATGAGCTATATGGGACATCCGCTGCTAGGCGATGCGTTATATGGCGGCAGCCTGCGATATCTGAAGCATCAGGCCTTGCATGGGGAGAGCTTGTCCTTTCCTCATCCGATGACGGGTGAACCGGTCGTTGTATCCGATCCTTGGCCGGCAGCCTGGGAGGGAATCCTCGCCAAGCTGAGATCGGCAGAATAAAAAGGAGTCATGCACTCTCTTTTTAAGCATATAGATAAAATCGAGCGATGATTTGGACCCGTGCACTTACCGGATACAAAATCATGTTTGGATATGCTGAAGGGAGGGAATTATTTTGGCCGATCAATCCTACGGTCTGAGGTTTGATATTTATGAACGCGTACACCTGGGAGAGAACGTTGCCGGCATTGAAGAGCTGGAGGAAATGGAGCTGGTTCCTAGAATCCAGGTTATTCCCGGAGAGGACTATGCTTCGCTGCGCGGGCATTTGCTCTTGTCGGGCGTATACAGCGGCGGAGAAGGCACCCATCAACTGGAGCATTGGATTCCGGTTGAAATTACGATACCGCTGAGCCGGGTTGGCAAGCTGGAGGACATTGCCGTCGAGATCGACAATTTCGATGTCGATCTGCTTAGCTCAAAAAGCTTAAACATAACCGGTGTTCTCTCATTGCACGGCGTAGAGTCTGCGTCACGGAATGACAGCAGTGATGAGTGGAAGGAACGCGAATTCACAGCTGCCTATGAGCCTGCTGCAGATGTTAAAGAGCAGGCGGTTCAGGAATCGTTGACCGAATGGGGCAGCGGATTTCAATCGGGAGAACTGGAGCGCAGCTATACGGAGCATTTCCGGAATTGGGAACAGGAGGCGCAGCAGACACAGCCAGGTCAGGACGAGCAGGCTTCCCCGTTATCATGGAATGACGAGGAATCGCCTCTGTTTAGCCGGGCTGATTTTGCGGACAAGAAGGCAGCCTCTGTTTCAAGCTGGAACGAGCAGGAGACGGATGAGGATGATGATCGGGAGATTGCGCAAGAGGTCGAGCTGGAATTTCATCCGTTGACGCCAGCTAGTGACCCCACCGGTGAAAGTCCCCAGGAGCATTTGGACAGGGAGAGAGAACTGCAGACGCAAGCTGCTTTGCCTGATAGCGAGCCGGAGAGCGAGCCTGTGATGGCTTATGTAGAACCTATTCAAGAGGAAGCTCCTGCCCCAATTCATGAGGCGCTTCCTAACGAGGAACTGGATTTGGAGCCCGAAATAGAAGAGAACACAGCCCCGGCACAAGAAGAGAAGAAGGAAATGAAAATTGCTCTTGGCAGCAAAAAACCGGAAAAATCTGCGAACGAAGGGCACTTCGGGCTGAGCAAGCTGCTGAAGGGGAAACGCCAGACGGCAGAGGAAATACCGAGTGAGCAGGCACAGGCTGAGCTGAACTCTTTGGCTGATGAAGGACTATCAGAGGAAGAAATAAGATGGAAAAACCTGTTCATCAGAAATGTTGAAGAACAGACGCCTTTCCGCAAAGTGAAGCTGGTCATCGTGCAGCGGGAGGAGACGCTGGACGAGATCGCAGACCGATATCAGCTTAGCTCCCGTGAATTGCAACTATACAACAGACTCTCGGAAAATCACCTTGCCGAAGGACAGGTGCTGTATATTCCGTAGGGTAATGGGTCGTGCCATAGCGCACGACCCTTTTGATGTTATGGACCCAATGATTCTGCGTGCTGGGGGCAACGTATGAAGTGTGCTTACGATCGCTGTTGCTCGCGGATTTCTCTTATTGTAATAAGTTCTGACAAGGAAGAAATCCACTTGCAAAGGCGACCACTCCGAGCGTATGCTCCCGATGCAGCTTTCTTTCAGAAAGCTTTTACTGCACCAACCTTCACACTTATACCCTTTTGCGCAGTCTCTTGAGTAGGGCATTATATGCTACGAATGCACTTTAGTAGCTAACTGCGCATCATTGCACCTTCAGCAGGGGTAGATGCATGGACAACCACCCACACAAGGACTATCCCCAGCAGATTCTGCAAAAAGCCGACGAAGTACGTATAAGCACATCTTGCATCAGTATCATGCAGATCTCACACTGCGCGAAACTCCCAGCATGCGGTGCTTCACAGCATGACGACGGTTGATCGCCCTCATGCAAATACGGATCACACGCATACAGTGAAAAAAGTTACTCTAAATTTAGGCGAAATGGTGGAAATACGGATATAGTGAAATTCTTTCGCTTAAAGTTGGCTATACCGCGGGTTTAACTAGATACTGGCGATCTAAGGTAAGTTTTTTCACTAAAAGTGGGTTCGAGCGTCAAATGAAGAATTTAAGGTATGAAATTTCACTGGAGCGTATCCTTTGATCCGTGACAGGAATGGGGCTGATTAGTATGGCGAGTGAAGTTCTGTGCAAGGCCCAAGCATCGTGAGGCCGGGGCGGAATTCCAGACGCGCAGTATCTTGCTTGCATGGCACAGACGGCAAGCAGAAAGCTTAATGCAGTGCAGTTATTGCTATGCAGCTTAGGCATAGCTTTGTGCAACTGCATATCAGTTAAACAGCAAGGCGAAGTAATCAGGGCATAAGTGTGAAGTGTTACAAGCTTTCTGTAAGAAAGCTACTTCGGAAGCATTAAGCGGAGCGTTCGCCTTTGTGAGCGGAATTCTCCCTTGCCAGAACTTAGTCCAATCATGGAAATCCGCGAACAACAGCGATCGTAAGCATACTTCACACGTTGCCCCTTTAACTCGTCCTCCAATGTTTTAACTATATTCCGCTGTTACGTGCTTTACTGCACAGCCCAAACGTCCGCTCGAAGCGGACAAAAGTCCATTTTTTCCAATCCAGGTTGACTACCGTATGTATTCAGGATATTATGATAAAGATAAATATTGGATAACATATAAGGCAATGACTTGGATTGGGAGGAGTAGGCAGTAAGCCCTTCAGAGAGCGGATGGATGTGCTGGGAATATCCGCAGGATGCTGCTGGCCGAAGTCGCCCGGGAGTCGCCCGTTTCACCCGCAGCATGAATGGCTGCGAATAGAATGGGCCGGATCGCACCCGTTACGTGTATGAGTGTTACGGATACGCTTCCTGTATTTCTATGATTGCCTGAGGGCATGAACAGGAATCTCTAGGGATGCGTTGCTGTAAAACAAAGGTGGTACCGCGAAAGCAAAGCCTTTCGTCCTTTGAGACGAAGGGCTTTTTTTGTTTTATTAATTTTGTTGACGGAGGCTTGGAAAACATGTCAGATCAAAATCATCAATCATCTCAATCGATGTCGGCCAACATGCCGACGACCTATGATCCGAAAGCCGCAGAACAGAAATGGTACCGGTACTGGATGGAGGGCGGTTTTTTCAAGGCGGGTCAACGGCCGGATGCAGAACCATATACAATCGTGATCCCTCCGCCGAATGTTACCGGTATACTTCATATGGGGCATGCGCTTGATTTTACCTTGCAGGATATTCTGATCCGCACCAAGCGGATGCAGGGCTATGACGCGCTTTGGCTCCCGGGTTCAGACCATGCGGGAATTGCCACGCAGACGAAGGTGGAGCAGAAGCTGCGCGAGCAGGGCGTGACTCGTTATGATCTGGGCCGTGAAGCATTCCTGGAGAAGGTGTGGGAATGGAAGGAGCTTTACGCAAATACGATCCATGAACAATGGGAGAAAATGGGTTTTTCATTGGACTACTCCCGCGAACGCTTTACTTTGGATGAAGGATTATCCGAAGCTGTACGGGAGGTGTTTGTTAAGCTGTATGAAAAGGGTCTGATCTACCGCGGAAAATACATCATTAACTGGGATCCGGCGGCGCGGACAGCCTTGTCGGATATTGAAGTTGAATATAAAGAAGTGAACGGTCACCTGTACCATTTACAGTATCCGCTAAAGGACGGCAGCGGCTCCATTACGGTAGCCACAACCCGGCCGGAGACCATGCTTGGGGATACCGCGGTTGCTGTTCATCCGAAGGATGAACGTTATCAAGACCTGATCGGTAAAATGCTGGTACTGCCTTTGACCGGACGCGAAATCCCGATTATCGCTGATGATTATGTCGAGAAGGAGTTCGGAAGCGGTGCGGTAAAGATTACGCCAGCTCATGATCCGAATGACTTTGAGGTTGGGTTGCGTCATAACCTGCCCCAAATCACTGTGATGGATGAAAGCGGAACGATGAACGAGGAAGCCGGCAAGTATCAAGGTCTGGACCGCAGCGAGTGCCGCAAGCAAATCGTCAAGGATTTGCAAGAGCAGGGCGTGCTGATTAAAATCGAGGATCATGTGCATCAAGTAGGCCATAGCGAGCGTACGGGAGCAGTAGTAGAACCCTATCTTTCGACACAGTGGTTTGTAAAAATGCAGCCGCTGGCGGAAACAGCTATCGATGCTCAAAAATCAGGCAAGGGTGTAAAATTCGTCCCAGACCGGTTTGAGAAAACCTATTTGCATTGGATTGAAAATGTTCGCGACTGGTGTATTTCCCGTCAATTGTGGTGGGGCCACCGGATTCCTGCCTGGTATTGCGATGCGACAGGTGAAATGGTCGTTGCGCGCAGTGAGGAAGAAGCTCGCGCTAAGCTGGGACGCGATGATCTGAGACAGGATGAGGATGTGCTCGACACCTGGTTCAGCTCTGCGCTCTGGCCGTTCTCAACGCTGGGCTGGCCAAATGAAAACGCCGAGGATTTCAAGCGTTATTTTCCAACAAATGTGCTCGTAACGGGGTATGATATTATTCCGTTCTGGGTATCGCGGATGATCTTTACTGGGCTTGAATTCACACAGCAGATTCCATTTAAGGATGCTCTAATTCACGGGTTAACCAGGGATAGTGAAGGACGCAAGATGTCCAAATCCCTCGGCAACGGCGTGGATCCGCTTGAAGTGATCGACAAATATGGCGCTGACGCGATGCGTTATATGGTTTCAACCAGCAGCACACCAGGACAGGACCTGCGCTTCCATTGGGAACGCGTGGAGCAAGCCCGCAACTTTGCGAACAAGATCTGGAATGCTTCCCGTTTTGCCTTGATGAACCTTGAAGGCGTGACTATAGAGGATATTGATATTACCGGTGATTTGACGACAGCGGATCGCTGGATTCTTCACCGTATGAATGAGACAGCACGGGAGATTACCCGTCTGATTGATGCATATGAGTTCGGAGAAACCGGACGTCAGTTATATAACTTCATCTGGGACGATCTGTGTGATTGGTATATTGAATTTGCTAAGCTCTCACTGTATGGTGAAGATGCGGCGGCAAAAAAGAAAACCCAGTCCGTACTTGCCTATGTACTGGATCGGACCCTTCGCATGATTCACCCGTTCATGCCGTTTATTTCCGAGGAAATATGGCAGCATTTGCCGCATTCTGGCGATACAATCACTTTGGCCGAATGGCCGAAGTATGATCCGGTCTTTGAAGCTCCACAGGCTGTAAAGGAAATGGGACTGCTTATGGACATCATTCGTGCTGTTCGGAATATTCGGGCTGAAGTGAACGTGCCGATGAGCAAAAAGATCGATCTGCTGGTTAAGCCTGTTTCGGCAGAAGAACTACGTATCGTGGAGAATAACGCACACTACATCCGCCGCTTCTGTAATACGTCCGAATTTGGAGCTTCTCTGGATACGGCGGTTCCGGATAAAGCCATGACCGCTGTGGTGTCCGGTGCTGAATTGTATCTGCCGCTGGCGGGACTGATCGATATCAGCCAGGAAATTGCCCGTTTGGAAAAGGAAGCGGAACATCTAAACAAGGAAGTTGAACGGGTAGAGAAGAAGCTTGCCAATGAAGGATTTGTCTCCAAAGCGCCTGCTAAGGTAATCGAAGAGGAACGTGCCAAAATGGCGGATTATTCTTCAAAGCGTGATATCGTTCTTGCCCGGATCCATGAGCTGAAGGGGTAACAGGTGACAGATATGGAGGCAAGCAATCAGGAAATCGAAGCAGCGCTGCATAGCTATAGTGAGGCTGTTGACTGGATTAACGGACTGATCCCCTTCGGGATCCGTCCGGGCCTGGAACGAATTGAGCTGTTGATGGAACGGCTGGGCAATCCTCATCGCAGACTCAAATTCATTCATGTGGCCGGGACGAATGGCAAGGGTTCTACCTGTGCCTTTTTAACGAAAGTTTTGCTGGAGTGCGGATACCATACAGGGACATTCACTTCCCCCTATATTACCAAGTTCACAAACCGGTTTCAGTATGATGGAATGGATATTCCGGAAGAGACGCTTCTGGCTCTATCCAACCGTCTGCTGCCTCTCGTAAAGGAAATTGCGGAGAGTGAGCTGGGGTCCCCAACGATGTTTGAGGTCAGTACAGCCATAGCTATCCTTTATTTTGCCGAGGTGTGCTATCCGGATGTGGTGGTATGGGAGACAGGACTTGGGGGAAGGATGGATGTTACTAATATCGTAACCCCGATTGTCTCCATCATCACCAATATCGGGTTTGACCATACCGATGTGCTGGGAGATACGATCGAACTGATAGCCCGTGAAAAGGCGGGAATCATTAAGCCTGGGGTTCCCGTAGTCAGTTGCGTGGATCAGCCGGAGGCGATTTCTGTCATTAAAGAGCAGGCAGAGAACTGCCGAAGCTCACTTTATTTGCTGGGCGAGCATTTTCAGTTCGAACGGATATCTGTTCACCAGACGGAGCAGCAGATAAAGTTCCAAGGACCGTTTCGGGAGCTGGAATTGAGTCTCACGATGGCAGGAGAACATCAATGCCGGAATGCGGCCGGGGCCATGATGGCGCTTGAGGTGCTTCGCCAATATCTGGCGTTTGTGCTGGAGGATGATTCATTGGAGCGTGGATTCAGGCTTACCAGCTGGGCTGGAAGGCTGGAGATGGTGTCTTCCGAGCCTCGAATCGTGCTTGATGGGGCTCATAATCCGGAAGGAGCAGCCAGCCTGGCCAAGGCGCTTGTTGATTCTTATTCGTACAGAAAGCTGAATTTGATGATGGGGATGCTGTCCAACAAGCATCATCGTAGTTACTTGCAGCATATATTACCCATAGTGGATACACTTATACTGACCGAGCCCGATTTCAGACGCAAGCTGGATACCGATTCCCTGTTAAGTCTTGTAGAAGAATTGAAGGCTCTGTATGCCAAGCCGGGTTTGGAAATCATCGTGGAACGTGACTGGAAAGAGGCGCTCGTCCTGCTCGAGTCGCGAACGGAACCGGAGGATCTTGGGGTAGTCACCGGCACGCTATATATGATTTCTGATGTGCGGGCAACCCTTCTGCATCAAACCGATTCTGAAAAAGGCTGGTGACTTGTAAATTGGTAAATTTGACTGAACAACATGTGCATTTTATTGGTATCGGCGGCTATGGGATGAGCGCCATTGCCCGTGTGATGCTGGAGATGGGGTATACGGTTACCGGCTCCGATGTGGCATCCCAGGAATTAACTGAGAAGCTTGCGGCAAAGGGGGCAAAAATCTATATTGGCCATACGGCGGAGCAAGTGCACGGGGCTGATCTGGTGGTGTATTCAACGGCGCTGCCCAAGGACAATGTAGAACGGGTCGAGGCGGAAGAGCAAGGGATTCCGATTCTTCATCGCTCGCAAATGCTCGCCCGGCTGCTTAATGAACGTCTTGGTGTGGCTGTCGCCGGAGCCCACGGAAAGACAACGACTTCTTCGATGATCGCGCTGGTGATGGAACAGTGCAATACCGACCCAACCTATATTATCGGCGGGGAAATTATGGATATCGGTACGAACGCGAAGGCTGGAAAAGGTAACTATGTGGTAGCTGAAGCGGACGAAAGTGACGGCTCCTTCCTGCAATATCATCCTTACCTGGGGGTCGTTACGAATATCGAGGCCGATCACCTTGAAAATTATAATGGAGATTTCGGTAAACTGAAGGAAGCTTATGTCCAGTTTCTGAATCAGATCAAGCCCGAAGGCAAAGCCGTGGTGTGCGGTGATGACGGAATCATTAATGAGCTTCGCCCGCAGCTTGCCTGCCAGGTCATTACGTACGGCATTGATGAACCGTGCGATTACTCAGCCGAGGAGATCAGGCTGGGCGACAGACAGGTCTCTTTCAGCATGAAGCATGGCGCTGAGACCCTGGGCACAGTAGAATTGTCAGTGCCGGGCAGACATAACGTTCAAAATGCGATGGCAACCATCATTGTATGCCTGGAAGCAGGGATTCCATTTGCGGACATTGCCCGTGGAATCAAGGGTTTTCATGGTGCTAAGCGCAGATTCCAGGTGCTGGGTGAAAAGAATGATATCCTTGTTATTGATGATTATGCGCATCATCCGACGGAGATTCAGGCAACGATTGCCGCAGCCAAGGCTACAGGCAAGCGAATTATTGCCGTATTCCAGCCGCAGCGCTATACACGAACCTTCTTCTTGCTTGACGCTTTCAGCAAAGCGTTTGGTGAAGCGGATGAAGTGATCATTACGGATATTTACTCTCCGGCTGGCGAGAAGCAGATTGAAGGAATCCATTCTTCCAAGCTCGTTGATTTGATCAAGGAGAACAGCAACCCGGCTGCGAGATATTTGCCATCCAAGCAGGACGTGCTTGCTGATTTGCAGAATCGTCTTCAACCGGGGGATCTGGTGCTGACGATGGGAGCAGGAGACATCTGGAAAGTAGGCAAGGAACTAGGACATCGGCTTAGTTAATCGGATACAAGCGTTTAATCTCAAGAATACGGAAAAACACCTCGTTTCCAAAGTCATTTGGAAATGAGGTGTTTTAATTTATTGTTATTCAGCAACTCAAGACTATCCTGTAAATTGGAATCTGACGACTTCTTATATGCTCATAATGCGGTATATAAGAAGAGCCTTATGCATCATCCGGCAAGATGTTCCTTCTTAGGCTTACATATGAAGCTGCGATGTAGATAGCAAAAACTGCAAAGAATATGGCTAGCGTTGCGCCGACAATCATAAAAATCTGAGCGATATCCTGAAACACCCCAGGATCAAAAGCCAAGCAAAGAAAAAAGATGAAGATACTGCTGATTACCGCAGCGGGAATTATGGGCAGTATGTAATATACTGCAAATTGCCTGCGAAGTGCGCTGCTCAAATATTTTCTTTCAGCACCCAGCATATGAAGGACAGCATATTGGTTCTGATAGCCTTTCATTTCGCTGAGGATCTGGATTGCCAGAACGGTCGCTGAGACGATCAACAGCACCAGCGCCACATAAAACAGCGGAAAGATGATGACCGCGTATAACGATGCGTTCTGCTCCTTTACAACTTCTTTGGAGTAAATCATATCATAACCGGCATCGCGGTCGGTTTCATGCCGGTGCATGCGTATCATGTCCAGAGCCTCATATTCCGTCATGGTGACAGGCTCATCGGTCATAGCTGCATAGGCACTGTGAGAAACAGGCAGAGCTTCTGCAATTTCATCAGGCACAACAAGAATAAATCCGCTGCCGTTTCCATTCCAGTGCTGCTGGGTAAAGGTCTCGTAATATACCGCGCGCTTGAGCAGCGTTCTGTCCCCGATCCGCACAGCTTCGTTATATTGTGCTAATGGCTTTGCAAGATAATCCAGACACTGGATGATATATTCTCCCTCCGGCAACGTAACTTTGTGATATCCAAGCATATCCCTGAGTCTGGTGTAGTCTGAAAACGCCATTACGGTATCGTAATCATAAGCACGGAAGTTATCCCGGTAGGGATCGACATACCGTGTTACAGAGTCGCTATCCTGCTTATAAATATTATATTGCCATTGGCTTGTTACATTAAGGTTCTCATCGATATATATTTTGTATTCGGAAAAATCAGCTTTTTCTTCTGAGCCTATATAGATACTATGAGAGGTTTCAAGTTCCGCATTTCGCATAAAAAGATGGTTGAAGGACAAGCCTGTTCCCACTGCAATCAGCGTTGCGGTTAGCAAGATAGATATAACCGATAGCGTAATTCCCATGCTGCCAACCTTGGAGGCAAGAGAGCGAAAGACGTAAAGGGTATTACCGGAGTACTTCTTTCGTTCATGCTTTTTAAAATAGGCGGATATTCCGGAAGAAAAGCTGATGTAGAAGGTAAACAGGAAAAAGATGATGGCGAAGGCACCGATCAGGCTGAATGTTGCATCATAGGTGATCAGCAGGCCGATTCCGACAATTCCGCTAATCACTGAAGCGACGAAGAGCCTCCTACGTTTTTTGCCGTCGGTGGCAAGCTCTTTCTCGTTATATTGATCCATATAAATCAGTTCGCTAATTTTAGATTTCCTGATTTTTCTTCGATTCAAAAAAAGCGCCACTATGAAGATCAACGCGAAATAAGCAAAGGTGAGCAGCGTTGCGGGCAAGGAAAACTCATAGCTGAAGTGGTACTGTATCTCATATAAACGCAGCAGCATCGCCCGAAGCCCCTGATACAGGAGATTCCCGGTGAGCAAACCAATTAGCAGAGCCACCGCCCCGATGATTAGGTTTTCCAGAAAAAACAGGTTGACGATTCTTTTTCGCTCGATGCCAAGCAACAGGTAAGTGCCGAATTCCCGGCTGCGGCGTTTCATCATAAAACGCATGGTGTAAAAGACAAGCCAGCCGATGATGCACACAACCACAAAGCTCGCGATGCCAATCATCAGTGTCAAGGTATCTAAAAGTTTGGAGAGGCTTCTGATTTCTTGTGAGAAAACAAGGGAGTTAAAGGAAAAGATAAGTGTTGCGGCGATGACAATGGTAATAAAATAAATGAGATAGTCCTTCATCTGCCGGGTAGCATTGCGCAGAGAGAGTTTAGAGAGCATCGCCTGTGTTACCTCCCAGAACGGAGAGAACATCCAGAATTTCGTGATAAAATTCCCTACGCGGTTTATCGTCCCGATACAACTCATTAAAAAGCCGCCCGTCCTTTAAAAAAAGAATGCGACGTGCATAGCTGGCGCTGAACGCGTCATGGGTCACCATCAGAATGGTGGCACCGTTTTCCCGGTTAATGTTCCCCATCAGCTCCAGCAGGTTTTTTGATGATTTTGAGTCCAGCGCTCCCGTGGGTTCGTCGGCCAGAATCAGGCTTTGACCGAACACCATGGCGCGGGCGCAAGCACAGCGCTGCTTCTGGCCTCCCGAAACCTGATATGGGAATTTGGAGAGGATATCATCTATTCCAAGCTGCTTTGCAACGCTTGCAACCTTTTCTTTCACCTGCTCGGGCGGATATTCGTTTATCGTCAGAGTGATGGCGATATTTTCTTCAATTGTCAAAGTATCCAGCAGATTGAAGTCCTGAAAGACAAAGCCAAGCTTTTCCCGGCGGAATCTCGCCAGTTTTTCTTCCGGGATTTGGGAGATGTTCTTATTGTCCAGGTACACATTTCCCGCGCTTACTGAATCAATAGTGGAGATGCAGTTAAGCAGTGTGGTCTTTCCTGAACCAGACGCTCCCATGATAGCGATGAATTCGCCGTCCTCTACGTCAAAGCTGATCCGGTCCAACGCTTTTGTTACGTTATTTCTACTGCCGTAATATTTTTCGATCTGTGAAACCTTCAGCATAATTCACTCACTCCTTCCTCCATTATAATAATGAAGAAGAAGTTTTTGGTGTAGCGATATTTCTTTCCGTTATCTTTCATTTTCGTAAGATAACGGTCTGGGAAAGCAGAGGGAAATTGCCGTATATTCGTTTTCTCTTGAATCAGCCTCCCAATATACGCTCAAGGATTCGGCAAGCTTCCGGCAAAGATACAGCCCCATACCTGTAGATCCGCCCAGTGCGCGGCCGTTGCTACCTGTGAAGCCCTTGTCAAAGATACGCCGCAGCTCCGATGCGGGAATGCCGATACCGTTGTCTTTGACCATTAGTCTTGTTTTCCCGTCGGATTCTTCCGCGCAGATATGGATTACCGGCGAATCGGTTCTGTATTTGACAGCGTTTGATAAAAGCTGTTCCAGCATAAATTCCACCCATTTGCCGTCGGTATAAACGGATTTGTCCAGGTTTTCAGTTTCAATCCTCACATTATTCTGCGTCAGTAAGAAGCGATACTTCGACAGTGCCTTCTTAACGATGTCCGTAAGAGAAGTCTCCCGTATAATAAAATCCTTCTCTATGCAATCAAGTCTGGCATAGTAAAGCGTGCGTTCCACATGACCTTCAATAATTGCGAGCTGGGAGCGGATTTTCCGACTGGTTTCAGATTTGTTGTTTTCGCAGATAAGTTCAACTGCCGTAATAGGAACCTTGATCTCATGCACCCAGTTTTCAATGTATTCCCGATAATCCCGCTGTTTTGCCTCTGCGTCGGACACAGCTTCGATCATGGACTTTTCGGCAAGCCTGAAAAGCCCGAAGATTTTGCGCCCGACATAGCTATTTGGCTTGGGCGAGCATTCCATAATAAGATATTTTTGCTCTAGACCTTCCATAATGGCCTCCAGCTCACGGAACTGATTTCTTTTCCTAAAATAATCAGCCGCAGTCAGCATGCAAAGGCCGACTGCCCATACGATCAGGATAATGGAAACGACCCCCGAATCGGTTCCCGTCACAAGCAGGAAGGTGGAGAGCATCAGCATGCAAAACAAATGCAGCAGCAGGGACATAAGCCGGTCGTGCAGAAATCCCCCGATTTTCATATTTTATACCCCAATCCGCGTTTTGTTTTAATATAGTCCGGAAGTCCGATATTGTTCAGCTTGCCGCGCAGGCGTGTAACATTAACGCTAAGGGTATTGTCGTCAATATAGACCTGGTTGTTCCACAGATATTCGATCAAGTCGGGACGGGAAATGATCTTGCCGGGTGTTTTCATTAGGCAAAACAGAATTTTTGCCTCGTTTTTCGCTATATCCGCACGCTGTCCGTCGTGTTCAATTTCCCCCTTGGATAATGAAAGGGTCAACCCATTCGCTGTCAAGGTGTCTTTTTCGGTCTGGCCGCTCCTGCGAAGGAGCGCTTGGATACGGGCCAGCAGAATCGGAAGGTCATAGGGTTTGGAGATAAAATCGTCGCCGCCGAGGCTCAACGCCCTTAGCTCATCCATGGAGGTGTTTCTGCTGGTGACAAAGATAACCGGGATTTGAGATGTTTTCCGAAGTTCCATGCAAATACGGTAGCCATCCTGTCCTGGCAGCCCAATATCCAGCAAAATAAGGTCAGGCATGGTTCTTTCAATCTGTGTCTCTGTATACACAAAATCATCAATGACTGCCGTCTCGTATCCCGCATTTTGCAGCAGAATGACAAGCTCATCGCTTATGCTCTTTTCGTCCTCCACTATCAGTATTTTAGCCAAGTTCTCACCGTCCTCTGTTGTATCCTTTCTGCTCCCGTCGAAATTAGAAGGAATAGCCAAGCATATCACCCGCAAGAACACCGCTGAACGGTGGGGCGGCGAACTCGCTGCCCTGTTCAAGCGCCTCTATAAGGACAATGCACTGGGACATATTCCAACGAACACTTCCAATTGCTCTCCTCAAAGTATACCACTAACAGGGGAAGATCCGGGGAAATCTTCCAAAGCTGGAGGCACTTTGTCCCTATACTACCTCGACATAACGGAAGGGCGCTTCTTGGCTTTGCTGGAAAACTTCCGGACTGAAGCCGCAAAACAGCCCTGCAGATGGTTATGGGGGTGTCTGGAAATGACAAGCCCGGTTGATTCATGGCATATATCAACGCGAGCGCTCATATTGTAGTCCTAGAAGAATGGACAAGGAGCGTGCGGAACGTGAACAATGCCAAGATGACATTCCGCTTTAATGAGCAAGAGAGGGAAATGCCGCGTCAATCGATGCAGGAGCCCGTCAGGAGGAGTAATCCTCCCGAAATTTTGAATTCGTCCACGGAAAATGTGGATTACGTCCGGGCAGATGCCAATGACGAGTGGCTGACCTATGGTCACCGTCCAGATCGAGAACCAGACCGAGAAATCTATAGAAATGCAGACTCTGTGCCTGTATATCAGACGATTGATCAAACAGAGGAATGGGGGGACCCCTTTGCCGACTACACCTCAACGGGCGGGATAGTATTGCCATCCTATAGCAACAATCACAAGAATGCTCCTCGCCGGACCTCCTGGTGGAAGGTAGCAGGCTCTGTGACAGGAGCTATCGTGACAGGAGGCTTATTCGGGGTAGTAGTGTTATCCATGTTTAATCAAGAACTGACCTTACCTATCCCCGGTGCTAATGTCCCGGTGCAATCAGCCGCGATCCAGGATGCTGGCATTCCGGTGATGGGGAGTATTGAAGAGGAGTTCTTGCTACCCGCGGAAGAGGAAATGCTGGTCAATATCGCCTTGCCCCAGCAAACCTATCATTTTCTGCAGTATGGCGTATTCAGCTCGGCTGGGGGAGTGGAATTGGCCCAGCAGGAGCTGAAGGAATCCGGAATTGCTGCCGCAAGAGATACGGTGGATGAGAAAAGAGTCTACGCCGGGGTTTCCTCGGATCGTGAACAAGCAAAGCTGTTAAGCAGTCAATTGAAAGCGACCGGGGTTCACTTGATCCTGCATGAGGTAACATTGCCTTCATCGGCAGAGGTTCACTTCGACGGGGATGTGACAGCGTTGGAGCACTATCTGGCCCAAAGCGCGGAGCTGGTTGAGCTGCTAAGCTCGTTATCAGCTTCCCGATTAAGTGAACTGTCTCCATCCGCATTGTCGGATGAGGAGGTTGCGGAATTGGGAGAAAAGCATCAGTTATGGACGGAGAGTGCAGCCGCAGTTCGAGGGAAGCTGCCTGATAGTCTTGCAGAGGGGAATATCGTGCTGGAGACCTCGATGAACAGTGCGGTGGAGGCGGTCCATGAGTATCACAAGAAGAATGCGAAGACACTGCTTTGGGAAGTCCAAGATGAAATTATGAGGTTTGTTCTGGAGGAGTACAAAATGATGGGCCAAGGGACTCCGTAGACTTATCTGGGTCTTAAGAACGGCATAGGGCTGGTAATATTCCCCTTGCCGTTTTTGTGTTTGTATTGGGGCATAAATAACCTTATAATAATGAAGTGTCAAAAAATGGCGAGGTTGACAGCTGGAATCTGTCGAATCCGAAGGAGGACCTTAATGAATACTGCAGCGCGGCATATTATTCTCGCGTCCACGTCACCGCGTCGGCGTGAACTTGTCGCATCGTTGAATATTCCTTTTGAGGTGATCCCAAGTCTGGCGGATGAGCACTATGAAGCAGCGTGGAAGCCGGAGAAAATCGTTATCGAATTGGCTAAACGCAAAGCAGAAGCTGTATACCACACACTCGAAAAAGAACAGCGTACCGGAGTTATTGTCGGAAGCGATACAATTGTTGTCCGTGACGGATACATACTGGGCAAACCGGCGAATCAGCAAGAAGCGGCGGATATGCTGAGGTCGCTTCAAGGACGCAGCCACGAAGTATACTCGGGTGTCGCTTGCGTTGACAGTGTGACAGGGAAGAGCCTTGTTGATTACAGAAAAACAATTGTTTGGATGAGAGAATGTTCAGAGAAGGAAGTATTGGCTTATGCGGCCACCGGCGAAGGTCTTGATAAGGCCGGAGCCTATGCCATTCAGGGATTGGGCGCGACGCTTGTTGCCAGCATTGAGGGTTGTTATTTTAATGTTGTCGGCTTGCCCTTGTCTTTACTCGGCGAGATGCTTAAAACCTTTGGGATAAACGTTCTCTGAGGTAATAGGAAGAGGTAAAGCATATCCTTCCGAAATCATGTTTGTTAATAATGATGGAGGGATATGAATATGACCAATTCAACGGCTCTAGCTATGCTTAGAGACATTCCTGGAGAGGATCGGCCAAGAGAACGAATGCTGGCCTCCGGAGCAGGCGCATTAAGCCTCAGTGAACTGCTTGCGATTATTCTGAGAACGGGTACACGCCGGGAATCGGCACTGCATCTGGCTCAACGTTTATTGCAAGAAGCAGGAGGCATCAGAGGGATCGTCGATTTAAGTCTGGATGAACTGATGGAGATCAAAGGAATCGGCCCCGCGAAGGCGGTTCAATTGAAGGCCGGGATCGAGCTGGGGCAACGCCTTGCGCGGACAAGACTGCCTGAAGCACATGTGATTCGAAGTCCGCGAGATGCCGCGGAATTGTTGATGGAGCAGCTTCGGTATTTGCAGAAGGAGCACTTTGTGTGTCTTTTTTTGAATACAAAAAATCATGTAATTGCTCAAGAGACCTTGTCGATCGGAAGCCTTAACGCTTCGATTGTTCACCCGCGCGAGGTATTTCGTGCGGCGATCAAATGCAGCAGCGCCTCAGTTGTCTGTGCTCACAATCATCCGAGTGGTGATCCGACGCCAAGCCCGGAGGATATTCGCATGACGGAACGACTGCGTTCTGCCGGCGAAGTGATCGGCATTGATGTGCTGGATCATATCGTCATTGGTGATGGTGTATTCGTAAGTTTGAAGGAGCAGGGCATGATGTAATATAATAGATTAGATGCAGAAGGAAAGGGAGATACAGCATGTTAGGTGGTTTCACGAAGGATTTGGGAATTGACTTGGGGACAGCTAATACACTTGTATATATTCGCGGTAAAGGCATTATCGTCAGAGAGCCTTCCGTAGTCGCAATTCATACAGATACTAAGAATATTGTTGCTGTTGGCGAATCGGCCAAGAAGATGATCGGCAGAACTCCGGGAAACATCCGGGCGATCCGTCCGATGAAGGATGGCGTTATTGCTGACTTTGATACGACGGCTACGATGATCAAATACTTTATTCGCCAGGCACAGAAGCAGCGCTCGCTGTTCCAGCGTCATCCAAATGTGATGGTATGCGTGCCTTCCGGCATTACAGCGGTAGAGCAGCGCGCCGTAGAGGATGCCACCAAGCAGGCTGGCGCCCGCGAGGCCTATACGATTGAAGAACCGTTTGCAGCTGCAATCGGGGCGGATCTTCCTGTCTGGGAACCGACCGGAAGCATGGTTGTCGATATCGGCGGCGGTACGACGGAAGTGGCTGTGATCTCCCTCGGGGGGATTGTTACCAGCAAATCGGTCAGAGTAGCTGGCGACGATATGGATGAGTCCATCATTCAGTATATCAAGCGTCAATATAATTTAATGATTGGCGAGCGAACTTCCGAGCAGTTGAAGATGGATATCGGATCCGCATTGGCATTGGAAAAGGTGGAGACATTGGAAATCCGCGGGCGCGATCTTGTATCCGGCCTGCCGAAGACGATTACGATTACTTCGGATGAAATCTCCGAAGCGCTAAGCGATACGGTGGGAGCCATTGTAGAAGCGGTGAAGGTTACCCTTGAGAAGTGTCCGCCAGAACTCGCTGCGGATATTATGGATCGCGGGATCGTATTGACTGGCGGCGGAGCACTGCTTCGCAATCTCGACAAGCTGCTTGCAAGTGAGACGGGAATGCCTGTTATTGTGGCGGAGAATCCGCTGGATTGTGTCGCAATCGGCACAGGCAAAGCCCTGGATAATATTCATATGTTCAAGTCGAAGAGCAGTTCGGCCCTGCGCTCCAAGCGGTAGACGCTGCGGTGCGCAAGTACCTTTAGATAAAAGCGGCGCCGCCTTCGGGCGGCCTGGCCGTTTTTTCTCATTTTTATTACGCAAGGTTGGAGGGTGCTAAAACTGTTTAAGCTGCTTAGCAACAAACGTTTGTTTATTATGCTCATTGGACTCATTTTGTTTATTGCGGTTATGGGATTCACCCTCGGACCAAGAACCAGCCTGTCCTGGCCGGAGAAATTCGTTAAGGACACGGTTGGTTTTGTGCAATACATTTTTTATAAGCCCGCTGGCGCAATAGCGGGCTTCTTTGAAGATATCTCGAATCTGCGTAATCTTCAGAAGGAAAATGAAGAGCTGAAGATTGCGCTGGCCCATTACACCCGGGACAAGGCACGATTTAACTGGATCGAGCAGGAGAATGCCCGGCTGCAGAAAGACCTGGACTTCACGAACGCCCAGAAGGAGCAGTATAACTACACCTGGAAAATCGCCCATGTGATTAGCGTGAACGATGATCCGGTAAACCGGACGATTGTGCTTAATATTGGCGGCCGGGAGGGCGTCAAGGAAGGCATGGCCGTCAGCTCGGCGGAAGGACTCGTTGGAGTGGTAAGTCATGTCAGCAACTTCACGTCCACCGTTAAGCTGGTGACGACCATGGATGCGCTGGATCCCAATTCTAACGGTATTGCGGTAACTGCACAAGGGAAAGAGAATGAAGTATTTGGAGTCATCGAGACCTATGATCTGTCTAGCGGAACCTTCCAGATGAGCCGCATCGAAGATCCGAAGCCGCTGGCTAAGGATGATTTAATTGTATCCTCGGGGATTGGGGGCGTCTTCCCTCGCGGTATGATTATCGGTAAGGTCCTGGATATTCAGGTTGGCGAATACGGACTGACTTATACAGCTACGGTTAAGCCAGCTGCAAGCTTCACGGATTGGAAGGAGCTGTTCGTCGTGTTCGAACCGGAGGCGGAGCAGGAGTGATAAAACGTAAATATGTTTTGATACTGCTGCTGTTCGTTCTGTTTATTATGGAGGGGACGATCGTCCCTTGGCTTGTACCTTCTTCTTGGGAGACAAGGATTACTCCGCATTTCGTGTATATAGCCATTATATTTTTCTCTGTTTACGAGAATCGTCATACCGGACTTGTACTCGGTCTTGTGTTCGGCTTGCTTCATGATGTTGTTTATTATGGCTCCATGATCGGCGCCTATTCTTTTGCAATGGGGCTGTCTTGTTACTTACTCGGACTCTTGTCCCGCTCCAGACAAGCCCCTCTGCCGCTTCTCATGATTTTCGTGCTGCTCGGCAGTTTGCTGCTGGAGACGATCCTGTACGGGAATTACAAGCTGTTCGGGCTTCTGCACGAGCCGCTCTCTTGGGCGATGCTGCATCATGGCATCCCTAATACACTCGTTCAATTTTTGTTCGCGCTCGCCATTTATGTCCCTTTGCGCAAGCAGCTGGAGATCATTACGAAACGGCGCAAGCCGGATGAGAAGTCCTGATTTAGCGATATTCGTTACAATCCAGCAGGAACTTTCCGCCCTCTGCACGAATTGAATAAGAAGGAGGGACAGGCTTATGACAGTGAAATCGAATCACGTGACGATCAAGGGCATCAAGGATGGCCTGGTTTTCCTGCTTGACGACAAATGTGAATTCAACTTGCTGCTTGAAGAGCTGCGGTATAAATTAGAGCATAGCCATCAGAACATTTTGACCGGACCCATCATTCATGTCGATGTCAAACTGGGGACCCGGAATGTGACAGAAGAGCAGAAGCAAGCTATTCTGGATATATTGGGACAGAAGGGCAACCTGCTTGTTCGCTCGGTCGAAGCACCTGAGCCGGAGACGGCAGATGGGACGAACGGGCTGACCACAATGAGTGGTATTGTTCGTTCGGGACAGATGCTGCATCATGAAGGCAATCTTTTATTTCTGGGAGACGTTAATCCTGGCGGAACGATATGCTGTACCGGTGACATTTTTGTGCTTGGCTCTCTTAGAGGCATGGCGCATGCGGGCTTCGGAGGTCAGGAGGAGGCGGTCATTGCAGCCTCTTATTTTGCTCCTACCCAGCTGCGGATTTCGGAGACGATCAGCAGGCCGCCGGATGAGTGGGAGAACCGTGAGACAAGCATGGAATTCGCTTTTTTACAAGACGGGAAGATGCAAATTGATAAGATCACGAATATTTTTCGGGTCAGACCGGATTTTAACGTATTTAAAGGGGTGTAATCAATGGGAGAAGCTATCGTTGTCACCTCCGGTAAAGGCGGTGTCGGGAAAACAACTACCTCCGCGAATATCGGAACTGCACTTGCTCTGCTGGGGAAAAAGGTTTGTCTGGTCGATACGGACATTGGCCTGCGCAATCTTGATGTTGTGATGGGGCTTGAGAACCGGATCATATATGATCTTATCGACGTGGCCGAGGGGCGCTGCCGCTTGCAGCAAGCGCTTGTAAAGGATAAACGGTTCGATGAATTGTATATGCTTCCTGCTGCGCAGACGAAGGATAAGAATGCTATTTCGCCTGAGCAGGTCAAGGATATTATTCTGGAGCTGAAAAAAGAGCATGAGTACATCATTATCGACTGCCCGGCCGGTATCGAGCAAGGCTTCAAGAATGCTATCGCCGGAGCCGATCAGGCAATTGTCGTAACTACACCGGAGCATGCAGCTGTTCGTGATGCCGACCGAATTATTGGCCTTTTGGAGAGCTCGCATGTGCATTCCCCCAAGCTGATCGTCAACCGGATCCGGACGAATATGGTCAAGTCTGGCGATATGCTGGACATTGAGGATATCCTGCAAGTGTTGAATATCGATTTGATCGGTATCGTGCCGGATGATGAGCATGTGATTAAAGCTGCGAACTCGGGTGAACCTACCGTGATGAATCCGGAATCACGGGCTGCCATAGCCTACCGGAATATTGCCCGGCGCATTCTTGGAGACACAGTTCCTTTAATGCTGCTTGACCAGAAGCCAGGCATGTTCAAACGCTTTAAAAAGTTTTTCGGAATGGGTTGATCGTGATTGTTCTTTAAATTAAAAAAGTTGGACTGGGTAATTGTAGGCATCCTTGGCATATTTATGGTACTTAGTACCCTGCTCGTCCGCAGCGCGATCGCTCCTTACGAGAACAAGTTTGTCGACTATGATATCAAGACGCTTGCCTTTTATATCGTCGGCTTTATCGTCGTGTTCGCCATGTCTTTGGTGGATTACCGATCACTGCTTAAATATAGCTGGTACATTTATGGCGGGGGCTGCCTTATGCTGGTCCTCGTCTACTTGTTTGCTCCCGAGATCAACGGTGCTCGCAGCTGGTTTACGCTTCCGGGGAAACTTCAGTTCCAGCCGGCAGAGCTGGTCAAGATTATCCTGATCTTGATGACCGCTTATTTGCTCGGAGAACGCGGGGGGAAGCCTCTTCGTTTTCGCAGGGATGTGCTGCCGATCGGCTTTATAACGCTGATTCCATTTATTCTAGTGCTGATTCAGCCCGATCTTGGCAATGCGATCATTTATCTGATTATTCTGGTTGCGATGCTCTGGATCGGAAATACGAAGTACACCCATGTATTGATCGGGCTGAGTGCTATTGTGGCAGCGCTCATTCTGTTTGTGACTTTGTTCAACAACTATAATGCAGATATCAAGAGCTATTTGGAAGAACACAATAAGCAACACTGGTATCAGCGGATTAATACCTTTATTAACCCAGAGCAGGCAACGAACGATGACAAGCATCAATCCACCTATGCCAAGATTGCGATCGGTTCTGGCGGTCTGCTGGGCGACGGTTATATGCAAGGGGAACTGAAGAACAAGAAGTTTGTGCCCTACCCTTATTCGGACTCCATATTTGTTGTGGTGGGAGAAGAATTCGGTTTCCTGGGATCCGCGTTTCTGCTGCTCGTCTACTTTTTGTTCATTTACCGGATGATCCTGATTGCGTTGCATTGTATCGATAAGAGGGGCGCTTATATCATCGTCGGAATTGCCGCGATGTTTCTGTTTCAGATTTTTGAGAATGTCGGGATGATGATAGGTCTGATGCCTATTACGGGGATCACCCTTCCTTTTATTAGCTACGGCGGAACATCCTTGCTCATCAATATGCTCTGTATCGGACTGGTGTTTAGTATTAAGCTGCATCAGGAGAAGTACAAGGTAGAGTAGAATGACAGGAGTGGACGGATAGCTAGCAGTTTGGCGTATCGAGATCTTCAGCAGCAATGAAGACCTTTCGATGCGGCCGGCTGCTTTTTTTGTACTCTCAAATCCGCTTATCCTCAGCTCGGTCAGAGGCTCATATTATGGTCAAGCCGTTCATACATTTATAGCATGAGACAAGACCGGGAGGGTGCTTGGCATGGATGTGAAAATGAACGTCAAAAAACGCCGTGAGGAACGGATCAGACAGCTGACATTAGGTGAGCTGGCGAAAAGTCATGCCTATAGAGGAGCGGATGTACAACCAGCATGGCGTGCGGAGCAGACTGCTGGAAGCCGGAGCGTGCAAAAATTGCCGCTGCATGAACAACCGGATCAGGAGGAGCCTGATCCGGAGCTCCTCTGGAAGCGTGGACAGGGCAGATGGAATGAGTTGAATGATTCCGGTCACGGAAATAATGAACTTCCGGGTAAGGGGCGTTCAACGTATTGGACGAGACTGTTTCTGCGCATCCTGATTAGTGCGGTACTGTTCTTATCCATTTGGGGGATGAACCGTTTTGAGCCCGAGTGGGCTTTTCCTATCCGCGTCTTCGTGGCGGAGTCCTTATCTACTGAAATGGATCTCAGTGCTGTTGAGGCTTGGTATGAGCAGATGTTTGGAGGCGCTCCCTCGTTCATTCCCATCTTTCAGCATACCGGAGAGAAGGGGGTCAAGGTGGGGAGCTCTGCCAGCTTTATAGCCCCGATCGAAGGGACATTGGCGGGCCCCTTTGCGCTTAGTCTAAAGGGCGTAGAAATTGTGGCGGTTAGCGATTCGTTGCTTGGAGAACAGGTTAAAGTCGTAGAGACGGGGCGAATTCTTTCTGTGAATGAGGATGCACTTACGGGCATCACGGTTACCGTCCAGCATGCCAAAGGATATGAATCCGTTTACGGACGGTTGAAGCAGGCATTGGTCAGCAAAGGAGACTGGGTGGAAATCGGAGATTCGGTCGGAGTCCTGGAGGGTTCCGGGAGCAGCGTGCCCCCAACGCTTTATTTTGGCCTGAAAAAGGATGGCCGCTACATTGACCCTGCGGATGTGATTCCGTTTGATTAGATGGGGAGGCATCAGCTTTTCATTTCACCCGCTGTTTGTTCTTGTCATGCTGACCTCCGTATTTACAGGACATTTTCTTGAGTTATTTGCGCTCTTTGCCATTGTGTTCGTGCATGAGCTTGGGCATGTAGCTGCCGCAAGATTATTCGGGTTGTCGGTGATCTCCGTTCAATTGCTTCCCTTTGGCGGGGTGGCAGTGATCGAGGACCATGGGGACTTGAGCTCTTCTCGAGAAATCGTCATTGCACTGGCAGGGCCGCTGCAAAATTTGCTCCTGATTATGATCTCGACCACCTTTCATGTGATGGGATTATGGGATGGGGCTTTCTTTTTCTATTTTATCCAGTGTAATCTGTTGATAGCGTTGTTCAATCTCCTTCCTATTCTGCCGTTAGACGGAGGAAAGCTTGTTCAGGCCGTCTGTGCCATGTGCTTGCCATATCACACGACCTTGGTCTGGACGCTGCGCATCAGCTTGGTTTTCAGTTCGCTTATGGTACTTTATGCCATGATGCCATTGCTGCTTGGAAAGGGAGGGCCTCAGCTTAATTTGCTCATGATCGGAGGCTTTTTGCTGTATTCGAACTATACGGATTATCGGAATATTCCTTATCGGTTTCTTCGCTTCTTAATGGGCCGGGAGGCTGCTTTTACTCGTCATTTGCTCCAGGGGAGCCTTGCTTACCCGATCATCGCGGAGCATTCGAAACCTTTGGATCAGATTCTACGTCTCCTTAGAAGAGAGAAGTATCATTTTGTTTATATTATGAATTCCCATGGAAAGATCTTTAGTGTCATTCCTGAACAGCGAGTTATCTCTTCTTACTTGCGGGGGGATCCCGGGGGCTGATCTGCCTCGTCCATGATATAATGAAAATGGTGTTGAGTCTGAAACACGAATTGAGGGTGAGATCAATGAAGCAATTGATTATTCACTGCGGTGCTGATTCCACCCGAATGGCGCTGATGGAGGATAACAAGCTGGTGGAATATGCAGCCGAACCATCGCAAAAACGCGGAATAGTAGGCAGTTTTTTTAAAGGCAAAGTCATGAATGTGATTCCTGGCATGCAGGCGGCCTTTATCGATATCGGCCAGAAGAAAAATGCATTCTTGTATATTGATGATGCTTTGCATCCTAATCTGGAGAAGCAGCCCAGACCAAAGCCCTCGATTACCGAGGTGCTGAAACCTGGAAAGGAATTGATCGTTCAGGTGGTTAAGGAGGCTTACGGCAATAAGGGGGCCAGAGTGACGACGCATTATTCCTTGCCCGGACGGTGGCTGGTCTATATGCCCTTTGCGGGTTATGCGGCGGTCTCAAAGAAGATTAGTCCGGAGGAGCTGCGAAGCAGGCTGAAGGATATCGGAGACGAGCTACGGGAAGAGGAGGAAGGTCTGATTATAAGGACCGTAGCCGAGGAATCGGACACGGAATCCATCCAGGAGGATCTGCTGCAGCTCCGCAGTGTCTGGCAGAATATTGTTGAGAAAGGCAGCCGCGTATCGGCCCCTGCGGTGCTTCATCAGGAACTCAGCATGGTTCAGCGTTTGCTGCGCGATGCTTACAACCCCGAGACGGACGAGCTTATCATGGATTGTTCGGAGCAAGCCGAGGAGGCTTCGGCATTTCTGGGCTTGATGCTGCAGAAGAGTCCCCCTCCTATTCAGGTATACCGGGGATCCGAGCCTATCTTTGATTATTTTGGCATCAGCAAGCAATTGGACAAGGATTTCCAACGAAAGATTTGGCTTCCCGGAGGAGGATATCTGGTCTGGGATATCACGGAGGCTATGACGGTCATTGATGTGAACACCGGCAAGTTTACCGGAGGAGAGGATCTGGAGGATACGGTATTTCAGACCAATCTGGAGGCGGCGGCAGAAATCGGGAGACTGGTTCGCCTGCGAGATTCCGGGGGAATTCTGATTATTGATTTTATCGATATGAGCCGGGAGGATCATCGTTCATCCGTATGTGACAGGCTCGAGCGGGCCTTAGCCGGTGATCGCATGCAGCATCACATACTGGGCTGGACTCGGCTTGGACTGCTGGAGTTAACGCGCAAGCGGATGAGGGAACAGACCGTACTATGATCTGCAAATCAGTCGTTGCTTTTTAAGAAACCCCATGCTAATATAGTAAGGTATGTGTTATGAGTTAGCCTTGTACACATGCTGCAACCGCTCCGATCGGGTACGCAAGTTCGGTGATGTAAGCATCATCGGCACCTGGATTAGGCGAGTCTGAGACATGAGGAGGTGCAAGCAAAGTGTACGCAATTATCGAAACAGGCGGTAAACAATACCGTGTTCAAGAAGGCGATGTTCTTTACATCGAAAAATTGAACGCTGAAGATGGCGCAAGCGTGACATTCGACCGTGTGTTGGCAGTGTCTAAAGGCGAAGGTTTGGTAACAGGAGCTCCTTTGGTTTCCGGTGCAAGTGTAACGGCGAAAGTCGAGAAGCACGGCAAAGGCCAAAAGGTTGTTGTTTACAAATACAAGCCTAAGAAGAACTACCACAAAAAGCAAGGTCATCGTCAACCTTACACAAAAGTAACCATCGAGAAAATTCAAGCGTAAGAGGGCGATCAGATGATCAGCGTCTCCATTTTGCGTGCGGATCGTAACACTATTACTGGCTTCAAGGTATCGGGTCATGCCGGATACGCCAAGTCGGGTTATGATATCGTATGTGCCGGTGTATCTGCGGTAACCGTAGGCACGGTCAATGCGATTGAAGCCCTGACGGGGATTCTGATGGATGCGGATATGAAGGATGGATTCCTGAGTGCCGATCTTCCAGGGGAGATAGAAGCAAATCAGGCGGAACAAGTACAATTGCTGCTTGCTTCGATGGTCGTTATGCTGCAAAGTATCGAAGGTTCATACGGACAGTATATTGAAATACACGATGCAACCAAGATTTGAAGAAGGAGGTAGATGGACAATGTTGAAATTGGATCTTCAGTTGTTCGCTTCGAAGAAGGGCGTAGGCTCCACGAAAAACGGACGCGACAGCATCGCGAAGCGCCTTGGCGTTAAACGTGCTGACGGCCAAACCGTTACCGGCGGAAGCATTCTCGTTCGCCAACGCGGCACGAAAATTCATCCGGGTACCAACGTGGGAATCGGTAAGGACGACACTCTGTTCGCGAAAGTGGACGGCGTTGTTAAGTTCGAACGTTGGGGTCGCGATCGTAAAAAAGTGAGCGTCTACCCGGTAGAAACCGCTCCAGTAGCGGCTGCAGTAGAAGCTTAATAGCTTGACTGACATGTGAAGCTTTCGAAATCCCTTGGCAGAGTGCCAAGGGATTTTTTTTGGAACATCATCAGGAAGGCTTTGTGAATTATTTTTAGCTTATTTGGGACAAGGTTTATGATATACTTTGTAGTTGTGAGGGTGGAAAGATCACCCAATTTGTTAGAGGAACGGGGAAACTCATGAAACATCGGTTAATGATGCCCGGTGCAGCTGTGTTGTTGTCCGTGGCCCTTCTTGTCTTAATGTATTTTTTGCGTTCGCCTGTATTCTACGCCCTGCTGGGGTTGTGCCTGCTGCTGGTATTTGCCGGGTACATCATTGTGGAACAGAGGAAAGCGGCTGAAGAGCGGAAGCAGCTTCTTGAATCCGTGCAGCGGATGGCTGCGGCAACATTGGGGCACCATCGCCATGATTGGATGAATGAACTGCAGATTCTATACGGATATATTCAATTGGGCAAATATGATAAACTGAAGGACTGTGTGGAAAGAATAAAAGAACGTATGGCGGCGGACAGCAAAATATCAAGACTGGGGATACCTTCGCTGGTCTTTTATTTATACTCCTTCCGGGAGATGAACGGTTCGATCCAACTGGACGTGCAGATTCAGGAGGATCTTACCTTGGGAGAGGCACTTGCTCCGCAGGATGCCGAGCAATTTACAGAAGCGATTATGGAGACGATTCGTCTCTACCAGTACACAGGCCGATCATCCTGGGGTGAGCTTCCCAAGCTAAGGCTTGAATTGTCGCGGCTCGGCGGAGAGATTGTTGCTGTCTTTGAACGGGAAGACTGTACGGCCGCTGATTCGGATACCCTATTACAGCGGTATTTGGAGGAATGGAAATACGGCAACGCTGTAACTGTGGAACTGGCGGATCCGGCACCGAATTCACTTCGGCTGCGTGTCGCCTGTGCAAACTAAAATGAGGTGAATTCATGTTCGTAGATAAAGCGAAAATTTATGTAAAAGGCGGAGATGGAGGCGATGGTATCGTCTCGTTCCGCCGGGAGAAGTACGTTCCGGAAGGCGGACCCGCTGGCGGAGACGGCGGAAAGGGCGGAGACGTCATTTTCCGCGTCGATGAAGGCTTGCGCACACTGATGGACTTCCGTTATCAACGCCATTTCAAGGCGGAGCGCGGTGAGAAGGGCCGCAACAAGAGCCAGCATGGGGCAAATGCGGATCATATGATTGTTCGTATTCCGCCTGGGACGGTCATTATTGATGATGATACGCAAGAGGTGCTTGCCGATTTGACACGGGACGGGCAGCAGGTGGTCGTTGCTCGCGGCGGCCGTGGAGGACGAGGCAACATTCGCTTCGCGACCCCTAATAACCCGGCACCCGAGCTTGCGGAGCACGGAGAGGAAGGTCAAGAGCGCTGGATCGTCCTTGAATTAAAGGTGATGGCTGATGTGGGCCTCGTGGGCTTCCCGAGCGTTGGCAAATCAACCCTGTTATCTGTCGTATCCGCTGCAAAACCGAAGATTGGCGCATATCATTTTACGACGATTACCCCAAATCTGGGAGTAGTAGATGTGAGCGAAGGACGCAGCTTTGTCATGGCTGACTTGCCCGGACTGATCGAGGGCGCTCATGAAGGCGTCGGCCTGGGACATGAGTTCTTGCGGCATGTGGAGCGCACACGCGTTATTGTCCATGTAGTCGATATGGCTGGATCAGAGGGCCGGGATCCATTCGAGGACTGGATGAAGATCAATGAGGAACTCAAGCTGTATAATGCTGACCTCGAACAGCGTCCGCAAATTGTGGCAGCCAACAAAATGGATATGCCTGATTCAGAGGAGAATCTGGAGCGCTTTAAAGAGCAAGTGAAGGAAGTTCGGCCGGATATTGAAATCTATCCGATTTCTTCCTTGACCAGACAAGGTGTGCAGGAACTTTTGTATCGGGCGGCGGATCTGCTGGATGAAATTCCGGAGCTCCCTGCGATTGAGGAAGTCACCGAGCTGGAGGAACGCAAAATCTATAAGCTGGACAAAACAGAGGACGAGAGCTTTACCATCCGCCGCGAAAATGAAACCTTCGTCGTTGAAAGTGTGAAGATCGAACGTATGATGAAACGGATGCAGCTTAACACCCATGACGCCATTCTCAAGCTTGCCCGCACACTGCGGCATATGGGAGTGGATGATGAGCTGAGAAACCGGGGCGCCAAGGATGGGACGATCGTGCGAATCGGGGACTTCGAATTCGAGTTTGTCGAGGGAAGCAGCTACTATTATTAAGTTATAGGAACTTTATAGAAACGGGTACCTTCCTTTTGCCGGAGATGGTAGCCGTTTCTCTACATAAGCAAGCCGGATTCCGCGGAAATTCCGCGGAAATGGATTGCCACCTTGCCAGCTTTCCGTTATAATGTCCACTATACGAAAACAGAAGTCTCTAAGGAGAGGACGTTTGTGAAGGAGAAGTATTATTTAGTGCGGGAGGATATTTTGCCTGAGGCGGTATTAAAGACGCTGCAGGTGAAGCAGCTTCTCGCCAGCGGTGTTGTGAAGACGGTCCATGAGGCCGTTGCGCAAGTAGGAATGAGCCGCAGTGCTTTTTATAAATACAAAGACGGCATTCATCTGCTGAATCAGATTGAGCGGGAGAGTATTGTAACGATCTCGTTTGATCTGGAGCACCGTTCCGGGGTATTGTCCAAGGTAATGGGGCTTATTGCCGGTTCGGGAGGAAACGTACTGACCATCAACCAGAGCATTCCGCTGCAAGGGATCGCCAATGTCGTCATTTCCGTGGAGACTTCCCGTCTGACGGAGGACCTGGATGAAATGCTGGATTTGATACAGAAGGTTCCTGGCGTTCGCAAGGCGCAGATCGTCGGCCAGGGATAAAGACAAGATCATTACGGAGGGAGGGATCCAAGGGATGAAACCAGTCAAGGTAGGCTTATTGGGTCTGGGCACCGTTGGAACAGGAGTAGTGCGTATTTTGGAAGGACATCAGGAGGACCTTAGCAGTCAGGTAGGCTCTCCGATCATTATTGAGAAAATTGCTGTCAAGCATGCTGATAAGCAACGAAGCATTGAGATCGATCCCGCGAAGCTGACAGAGGATCCTTGGGAGGTTATCCGCGATCCGGAAATAGATGTGATCGTCGAGGTTATGGGCGGAGTGAATGGCACCCGCGAATTCATGCTGGAGGCGCTCAATTGCGGCAAGCATATTGTTACCGCCAACAAGGACCTCATGGCCTTATACGGCTCGGAGATTCTGGCCAAGGCGACGGAGAAGCAATGCGACGTATTCTATGAAGCAAGTGTTGCCGGAGGCATCCCGATTATTCGCACATTGATCGAAGGGTTCTCTTCGGACCGGATTATTAAAATTATGGGCATTGTGAACGGGACGACGAACTATATTTTGACCAAGATGAGCCAAGAAGGCACCAGCTATGAGGATGCGCTGGCAGAAGCGAAGCAGCTCGGTTATGCCGAAGCCGATCCGACCTCTGATGTGGAGGGGCTGGATGCCGCCAGAAAGATGGCGATCCTGGGTACGCTCGGTTTCCGTGCAAACGTGGAATTAAGCGACGTTCAGGTGCGGGGGATTTCTTCTGTAAGCAAAGAAGACATCGCTTATGCGAAGCGGTTGGGCTATGAGATGAAGCTTCTCGGTATTGCTGAACGTGACGAAGAGGAATTCAGCATTAGCGTTCAGCCAACGATGGTGAAGAAGAACCACCCGATTGCTGCCGTGAATGGCGTGTTTAACGCTGTTTATGTATTCGGCGAGGCTGTGGGAGAGACGATGTTCTATGGGGCAGGTGCGGGCGAGATGCCTACGGCGACTTCGGTAGTTGCGGATATTGTTGCTGTGGTCAAGAATCTCAAGCTCGGCGTGAATGGCTTAAAGTCCATTGTTCCTTACAAGCCGAAGAAGCTGAAGAGCAATGAGCAAATCTGTTACAAAAACTTCTTGCTGCTGCAGGTTGCGGATAAAGCAGGGGTATTGGCCCAGATTACGCAGGCCTTTGCTGAATATAATGTGAGTCTGGAATCGGTCGTACAGTCTCCGAATGCGGATACGCCTGATGCCGAGATTATGATTGTAACTCATCGTGCCAGCAAGGCGAACATGGAGCAGGTGCTGAAATATTTTGAAGGCCTTGAGGTAATTCGCCGGGTGAAGAGCGTATATCGGGTCGAAGGATGAAAGGAAGAAACAGCATGATTCGTGAAGAAGGAGTTTGCGTTAAAATTCCGGCCAGCACGGCCAACCTCGGACCAGGATTTGATACGCTCGGGATGGCATTGGATTTATATGCCTGGCTTGAGCTCAAGCCAGCTTCAGAGACGCTCTTCCGCCTGTATGGAGATCATCTGGACGGTCTTCCTTCCGATAAAAGCAATCTGATCTACCAGGTAGCCCAGTCTGTATTCGAACGCGCGGGTGTGAAGGTGCCGGAGCTGGAAATATCCATGTACTCGGAAATTCCCTTAACCCGTGGACTTGGAAGCAGCGCTTCGGCCATTGTCGGTGCGCTGTATGCCGCCAATTTACTGATTGGCGAGCCGCTGGCCAAAGATGAGCTGTTTGATATGGCAACAGCATTAGAGAATCACCCCGATAATGTGGGAGCCTCTTTATATGGCGGCATTATCGCTGCCGTGTGGGATGGAACGCATGCTACAGCATTGAAAATTCAACCTCCGGCTGAACTCCTTACCCTTGTGGCAATTCCTGATTTTCAACTGTCTACCTCTCTGGCCAGAAAGGCGCTGCCCGAAGCATTCCGTATGCAGGATGTTGTGTTCAATGTCAGCCATGCCTCCCTGCTAACCGCTGCTCTGGCCTCAGGCAGACTCGATCTAATCTCTTCCGCAATGAAGGATCGGATTCATCAGCCCTATCGGGCCCAATTGGTTCCAGGAATGGCGCGAATTTTGGAAGAAGCGCCCTCGCATGGTGCGCTTGGGGTGGCTCTAAGCGGAGCGGGACCAACGCTGCTGGCGCTTGTGGAGAAGGATAGCTCCCGGCAAGCAGAACTTGAAGGCTTCCTGACAAAGGTATTGGCTGAAGAGGGCATCTCTGCGAAGACTTTATGGCTGCGTCCCTGCACTGAAGGAGTTGTGGAGCTTGCCATGTTAAATAATGTTTCGTTTATGAAGCGTATAAAAGGAGAATAAGTCATGAAGCGAATTGCCTTGCTGCCTTCAGGCTCTGTATCTCATGAGGCCGTGCTGCATCTGTTCCGCGATGAGCCTGTCGAACTGCTTCATTATAAGCAGATTTCCGATGTATTTCTGTCGACAGCCAAAGGGGACAGTGATTACAGCGTAATTCCTATAGAGAATACCATTGAAGGATCGGTTACCCTGCATATGGATTGGCTTGTGCATGAGGTGGAAATACCTATGCAAGTGGAATGGGTGTATCCCTCGATTCAAAACTGGGTTGGCCGCAGAACTGAATTTCTCGGTGCAAGCGATCAACTGGATTATAGCCGGGTTAAAAAAGTATTATCCCATCCTGTAGCCATGGCGCAGTGCCTTCAGTTCATTCGGACCTACATGCCGCATGCAGAGCTAGAGCATGTCGGCAGTACCTCGGAGGCGGTAAAGCTGGTGCAGGAGCATCCTGGTGAAGGGTGGACGGCTATTGGCACTGCACTCGGCGCCGAGAGGTACGGGTTGGATATTATGGCTAGTCAGGTCACGGACCATGATAATAACTTTACCCGCTTTGTATTGATCGGGCCCAAGCCTGTAGCGCTCCCCCAAGCTCCGGTAGAGGACAAGACAAGCATTCTGGTTACGCTCCCTGAGAATTTTCCAGGGGCGCTGCATCAGGTGCTGGCGGCATTTGCCTGGCGGAGACTGAACTTGTCACGGATCGAATCGCGTCCGACGAAGAAGCGGTTAGGCAGCTATTATTTCTACATGGATGTCTTGGCGCCTATCAGCTCCGTGCTGCTTCCGCTGGCGATCGAAGAAATCGAGGCTTTAGGATGTCAGGTTCGTATACTTGGCAGCTATCCGAGCTATTCTTATGAAGGATTAAAATCGGAGGTGTAATAACGATGGCAGAGCAATGGATTTATTTGGACGGTCAGTTCGTTACCAAGGAAAATGCAAAGGTATCGGTATTCGACCACGGATTTTTGTATGGGGACGGTATTTTTGAAGGAATTCGGATCTATAACGGCAATATTTTCAAGTGTAAAGAGCATTTGGACCGGTTATATGATTCGGCAAAATCAATTATGCTGAACATTCCCCTCACCTATGAGGAAATGCAGAATGCACTGGTCGAGACGCTTCGGAAGAATGAGCTGCGCGACGGCTACATCCGCCTTGTTGTATCTCGTGGCGCCGGTAATTTGGGTCTTGACCCAAACCGTTGCCCGAAAGCCTCGGTAGTCATTATCGTTGAACAACTTGCTATTTATTCGGAGGAAGCATACAGAACCGGCCTGAAGACAGTGTCAGTGTCCACGCGCCGCAATATTCCGGACGCCTTGAATCCGAAGATCAAATCTTTGAATTACTTGAATAATATTCTCGTTAAAATTCAGTCTAATCTGGCTGGAGCAGGCGAGGCCATTATGATGAATGCCCAAGGTTACGTGACAGAGGGCTCCGGAGACAACATCTTTATTATTAAAAATGGTGTGATCACAACACCGCCGTGCTACCTGGGAGCCCTTGACGGCATTACCCGTCAGGCAATCATCGAGATCTGCCGCAAGCAAGGCTATCCGCTGAAGGAAGAACCATTCACGATGCATGATGTCTATGTTGCGGACGAAGTCTTCCTGACGGGAACTGCCGCTGAAGTCATCGCAGTCCGCGAGGTGGATGGCCGCGTGATCGGAGAGGGTCATGCGGGACCGATCACCTTGAAGCTGCTTGAACAATTCCGCAGCATCGTTGATCAAGACGGATTAAAGGTCTGGTAAGCTGGGGTAAATCCTGTTTTTCCTTTTTAGGAAAAATGGGATTTTTTTATGGAGAGAATGTCAAAAAGCTGGGCCTTCGCATAGGATGTATTAATTGGGCCCCGGGCGGGAGACTCGCGTACCGGAGAAGAATCCTAGGAGGTCTTTGTCACTGTGAAAATCCACATTGTAAAACAAGGGGACTCTTTATACGAAATTGCCAAAAAGTATAATGTTCCTCTCGAAAAGCTGATTGAAGCCAACCCGCAAATTACCAATCCCGAGGTATTGAATCTTGGCGACAAGGTCAAAATCCCGGCAATTGCAGTACCTGTAAACGGGGAGACAGGAAAGGTGTACGATCATACCGTAAAATCAGGCGATTCATTATGGAAATTATCCAAAGCTTGGGGATTGCCGTTGCAGGCACTGATAGAAGCCAACCCTCAGCTTGTTAATCCCAATGAGCTCAAGGTGGGTGAGGTGATTCATATCCCGACCAAAGGGACACAGACATCGCCAGCACCATCTAGCCCAGCTAATCCAGCCAACCCGAACACGAATATTTCGCCTATTGCTACAGCTCCTTCAGGTAAAAAGAATACAGCGCCCATCACTACTACGCCGGTTGAGAAGAAGCACACGGCTCCTGTGGCTGAAAAGAAACTTACGGCTCCTGTGGTTGAGAAGAAAGAGGAGACCAAACCAATTGTCCACGAGCCGGTCAAGAAGACTCCGATTCAGTTGGAGGTTGAAGTCGAGCATTTTACCTATGAAACCGTTAAGCAGGAAAATAAGATGCATGTTCAGCCTGCAAAAGCTGAGAAGTCGCCATGCCCGCCTATTCCAGAATATCCGGTGCTTCCTTCACCTTATGCATACCAATTCGATGTGCCCTCAAATATCGCGCCGATCTCAGCTTCCCCAGCTTCTCCGTGCGGTTGTTCGGGAAATGTCTCAAACCAGCCTAACATGCCGCATCAAAATTTATTCTATCAGTATCAGGTACCTGCCCAACCGGTGAATGCTTATTACGAGACACCGCAATACTCTCAAGTTCAGCCAGCTTATGCAGAGACCCCTTGGACTGGAGAGTACCCAGGGATCTCAAATGCTCCTGCTTATCAGCAGATGGATAATAGCCCGAATTTGCATGGAGTCTCCAACTATCCGAGCAATCTTCCTAATCAACCCTTCCCTACGGAGATCAGTCCGATGTCTGTGGCGGAAAATTCAGGGCTTCCTGGAGCATGGGGAATGCCGGCAGGGAACGCACCGTTCCCAGGCAATGCACCATTCCCAAATAACGCACCGTTCCCTAATAATGCACCATTCTCAGGCAATGCACCGTTTCCTGGTAATACGGGCGCTTACCCTGCCAATGCTTATGGCGGCAATGCTCCATTTCCAGCTGCGCCTGCATGGGGAGGAATGCCGATGGCGTACGGATATCCTCAATCGGCATATGGGATGGTAATGCCTGGTACTATGGCAGGCACTCTTCCTGCCACTCCTGAAATAGCCGGAATGACTGGAGGGCCTGCACTGCCTCTGGGGAATATTCCAGCAGCTCCACTGGGGGGATTTGGTGTAAATGATAATACTGGCTATGTCAGTGCAACGGATAATATGTCACCTCAAAGTTTAGGCGCTCCAAAAGGAAAATCGAATACAAAAGCTAGAAAGTCAGCCAAGATTTCATCGAGTAAGAGATCCAGCAGCAAATCACGCAAACGTACTCCGTTGAAGAAGTCTGAGAGTTATCTGACCCAAAATCCTTGGATCAATAAATAAAACGACAGAAGCGGCCCCCTGATTCAAAGGGGTCCGCTTCTTGATTAAACCTCTTGCGTGCTAAGGTTGAGCAGAAAGAAAAAATATGCTATATTTAATACCCCGATAATATAGCGCTTTCTTTCGGGGAAGTAGACAAGCCGGATACGATTATAGCTTTTTCAAAAAAAGACTTGTAATTAGTTACTCAGCATGATATATTATTTAAGTCGCCGCTGAAACGCAGCGATGAACGAACCGAAGTTGATCTTTGAAAACTGAACAACGAGTGAGTATTAAATAGAGAAAATAATTTT
>NZ_HG005141.1:330814-740332 GCF_000455265.1 Paenibacillus antibioticophila | reverse complement strand
AATTAATAATTCTCTATTTAATACTCACTCGTTGTTCAGTTTTCAAAGATCAACTTCGATTCGTTTTCGTTACCACCTCATCAGCGGCAACTTTTATAATATATCACGTACTGCGAATCAATGCAACAACTTTTTTTTTCAAACAAGCTATTGAAAGTAATTTCATCCGTCGTTCTGCGCTTCGCAGCAGTGAATATTACTATACCTTATTCCTATAGGCAAAAGCAACCCCTAAGTTAAAACTTCTTCAATATAGAGATGTCTTGCCTGGGTCAAATTAATAATCTCGCCTTGAACCGCAACCATGGGTCTCGTAGGATATTGGCGATCAGAGAATACAATTTCACCAATCTTATCGTTGCTCAGTCTTACCCGCATTCCGGTATGGAATTGCGTCACCTTGTCAACAAAGGTCTGAACGATTGCCGGATCCAATTTGCCGAAGGCTTCGGATTTGATCTGTTCTAGCACCAAATAAGGCGATTGCGCCTTCTTATATCTCCGATTAAGTGTCATCGCATGGAAGATATCCGCCACCGCAACGATTTTGGCATAGATATGAATCTTATCTCCGTTCAGGCGGAACGGATAACCCGTGCCGTCCATCTTCTCATGATGCTGCAAGGCCGTTAATCGAACTCCTTCATTGATGGCGGAGGTTTTACGCAGCTGCTGATAGCCATAGGTCGTGTGCATTCGCATCTCTTCCCGTTCTTCATCGGTCAAGGGACTTGGCTTGTACAATATGGCAGGATCAATCTTCGTATTCCCGATATCGTGAAGAAGGCCGGCAAAAGCAACCTGCATCCAATCCTTCTGAGGCAAGCCATGCCACTGAGCGATGCAATAAGCAGTTAAAGCAGAGAGGATCGCATTATGGAATAAATAATCATATTCGTTCATGTTCCGGGGAATAAAGGTGAGCACATTATAGCTCTTACTTTGCTTCAAGAGCTGTTCCAATTGATGGCGGAGCTCATAAATCGGCAGCTCTGCTGCCAACACCGACTGAAATGCGCTCTTAAGCAGATGAAGCATCCGCTCGTATTCCTTATGAAATTGGGCCGAGTTCGGCTGCTCTATTTCTGAAGCTCTGGAAGCGGCAGTATGATCCTCTGTTTCCTTTGACGATTTGCGTGCATCCAGTAACGGGGCTGAATCCGCTGAAAAATCAATCTCCACTTCATGAATCATAAAGGCCTTCAGAATATCGAGATCTCTTGGCAGCAACACCTTTCCTTTTTGCAAAAGGACACCGCCCAAGGGAGTATGTACATGACTTGCAGTCTTATAGCCTGGCTTTAATTCGATTACAGGGACGCTGAGCATTTTCTCCCCCTCCTTACTTTCCTTAAATCTAGAATGCTCTCTATTTAGTGAAAAAGAACTAATAGATTCATTATATTACGAGTCTTCGTACCCAACAATCTTTATATAAAAATAAAAGCAACCATCTGCCGTCTATACAGACTGGCGGCAAATGATTGCTCCATTCAAACAGGTTCTCTATTCTTCGGATTCGTTAGAGTCAGAAGGAGCATCCAATAATTCCAATGCGTTCTCTTCTGCTCCTTCCAAAGCATTCTCCGGCTCTTCCTCACTCTTGTCCGAGCGGCACACTGTAGCTACAGAATCGTCCTCACGGATACTGATCAGCTTCACACCCTGGGTATTGCGGCCCATGGTAGAAATGCCGGACATGCTCGTCCGAATCAGTGTTCCACTGGAGGTAATGATCATCAAGTCCTCTTCATCTTTCACAACCTTAAGACTAACGACAGCCCCATTCTTGCCGGTGACATTAATCGTCTTGATCCCTTTACCACCGCGGCTTTGAATCCGGTACTCGGACGCCGGGGTCCGCTTGCCGTAGCCATTCGTGGTTACAATCAGGACATCCTGCTCCGGAACAATAACATCCATCGCAATAACCTGGTCGCCGGCATCCAGCGTGATTCCCTTCACCCCGGTCGCAGCTCTGCCCATCGAACGCACATCGCTCTCCGAGAAGCGGATTGACATGCCTTGCGCTGTACCCATGATCACTTCCTGTTGACCATCTGTCAGCTTCACATCAATCAACGTATCATCCTCGCGCAAATGCACCGCAATCAAACCGCCCTTGCGGATATTGATATAATCCTCGATCGGTGTCTTCTTCACTACGCCGGAACGGGTCGCAAAGAACAAATATTTGTCTTCATCAAATCGTTCCACCGGAATAACCGCATTCACGGTCTCTCCTTGCTCGATCTGAATCAGATTAATAATCGGAGTTCCCCGCGCGGTACGTCCAAGCTCCGGAATCTCATAAGCTTTCAGACGGTACGCCTTCCCTCTATCGGTAAAGAACATCAGATAATGGTGGGAGTTCGTCACGAACAGATGCTCCACGAAGTCATTATCCTTGGTATCCATCCCGATAACACCGCGCCCGCCGCGTTTTTGGCTGCGGTAGGTGGTCAGCGGCAGGCGTTTGATATAACCGGTGTGAGTAATCGTAATAACGACTTCCTCTTGCGGAATCAGATCCTCGTCAAGGATGCTCTCCTCGCCCACGATAATTTCCGTACGGCGATCATCGGAGAAGCGGTCACGGATCTCTTGCAGCTCCTCGCTAATGATCTGGAGCACAAGGCCCTCATTAGCCAGAATCTCGCGATACTCTGCAATTTTAGCCAACAGCTCCTGATATTCGTTCTCGATCTTCTCACGTTCGAGACCCGTCAGGCGTTGCAGACGCATATCAAGAATCGCCTGAGCCTGCTCATGGCTAAGCCCGAAGCGCTCCATCAAGCCATTACGCGCAATCTCGGTGGTCTGGGAGGCACGAATCAGGGCGATGACCTCATCCAGATAATCCAGGGCGATCCGCAGACCTTCGAGAATATGAGCTCTGGCCTCAGCCTTCTTCAGCTCAAACTCTGTTCGGCGCCGAATAACCTCAATCTGATGCTGGAGGTAATGGTGCAACACTTCCTTCAGCGTCAAAATTTTCGGTTCGTTGTTCACGATCGCGAGCATATTGATGCCAAACGTGCTTTGAAGGGCGGTATGCTTGTACAGATTGTTAAGCACCACGTTAGGATTTACATCCCGGCGCAGTTCGATGACAACCCGCATCCCGTTACGATCCGACTCATCGCGCAAATCGGTAATCCCGTCAATTCTCTTCTCCCGCACCAGCTCAGCAATCTTCTCAACCAGACGCGCCTTGTTCACTTGGTAAGGCAGCTCGTCCACGATAATCCGGGCTTTATTATTGTGCTCTTCTATCGTTGTCTTGGCCCGCATCGTAATCGAGCCGCGACCTGTCGTATAGGCTTGGCGTATGCCGGTGCGCCCGATGATATAACCGGCTGTAGGAAAGTCAGGACCTTTAATATAGTCCATCAAATCCAGCGAATCGATATCAGGGTTCTCAATCATGGCCTGAACCCCGTCGATCACTTCGCCGAGATTATGCGGAGGAATATTGGTCGCCATCCCGACAGCGATCCCGGATACTCCGTTGACCAGCAAATTCGGATAGCGGGCCGGCAGAACTACCGGTTCCTGCTCTTCCCCGTCATAGTTCGGCATGAAATCGATCGTTTCTTTATTGATATCTCGCAGCATTTCCATGGCTATCTTGGATAAGCGAGCTTCCGTATATCTCATTGCAGCCGCAAAGTCGCCGTCAATTGAACCGAAGTTGCCATGACCGTCGACCAGCATATACCGCATCGAAAAATCCTGAGCCATCCGCACCATCGTCTCATAGACCGCCGAATCCCCGTGCGGGTGATACTTACCGATCACTTCGCCGACGATTCTGGCCGATTTTTTAAACGGCTTGTCAGGATGCATGCCAAGCTCATTCATCGCGTACAAAATACGGCGGTGAACCGGCTTCAGTCCGTCCCTTACATCCGGCAAAGCACGGCTAACAATAATGCTCATCGCGTAGTCCATAAAAGATTCGCGCATTTCCACATTAATGTCCCGGTCTATGATTTGCGACATTTTTTCTTCCGCCATGCTGGACCTCCTTCAATAATCAATCCAAATGCCTATGTAAAGGGAACACTATATTACTTGCACAAAATCCGAACAAATAAACGTGCTCTGCTTACATCCCATTTTTTACGATGGAGACAAAATAAATGGGGATACGTCCATTCCCATTGCAGACTTAGGTCATACACTAGGAATATAGGCATTTTGAGAGGTTGTAGTTAGGTTCGTTCAAAAAACTTATAAAATCCCCATATCTTATAATTATACCATTGTTTTTCTCTTCTGTCCTATGTTTTTCATACCTGCATCTGTCCGCAGCCGGGATTTTCAGAAAGGATGATATTGGAGTTGGCGATCCAGCGTATCCAAAGCAAGTGGGAAAAAACACTCCTTTTAAACCAAAGGGAGAGCCTGCGTCCGTACCTTCCCGACACTCGCAAATATACGTACAATCACCTACAGGATATGGTGGAATTGTACGGATTAGTCTTCATGAAGCCTGACCGCGGAACCTATGGCAACGGCGTGATGAGCATGGAGCCCTGGCAGGATGAGCTTGACCCTGACAACCCGCTTCGCTATAAGCTGAGGTTCGGAATAGAAAGCAAATATTTTGCTACCTTGGAGGAGGCACATCAGAGTATTCAGCCTAAAATCGGCCAACAGACCTACCTGATCCAAAGGGGAATTCATATGCTCACCTACCGCCGCCGAAAGTTCGACCTCCGTGCCCTCGTGCAAAGGACCCCTTCGAAAAAGTGGGAGACGACCGGGTTCATCGGCCGAGTAGCCGCCCAGCAGAAGATTATCACCAACTATCATGGCGGCGGCATGATCAAGCCTATTGAGGAACTGCTCGGTCCGTTCCTGGATCCGTATCAATTTAGCTTGCTATATAAAGAAATGAAGACGATTGGAACAAGAACAGCCGCGCAAATGGCCCGCAAATTCCCGAATCTGAAAGAAATCGGTCTGGACCTGGCTATTGATGAACAGCTGCGCCCCTGGATTCTGGAAGTGAACACCTTGCCCGCACTGTTCCCCTTTAAGTATCTGAAGGACAAGGAAATCTATAAGAAAATTCGCCGGTACGCCGTAGCCTACGGCAGATACAAAAAGTAACGCTTTCCCCTCATAAAAAAAACTCCATGAAATTAACATCATTCAAGATGCTTTCTTTCATGGAGATTCCTTTATTTATTTTATCGATTCTGCAATTTTTATAAGCTCTTCCTTGTTCAGACTCTGTCCTGTCTTATCTGCTGCTAAACTATAGAGAACCCCATCAGATTGCCAGTCTATCGAGGAGTCCCCGATCAAAGCAGCCGGCTGGCCGTTGATTTCGATTTCCTCTACCCGACTTTCCGTTGATAATCCATAGGCCGTTTCTTCGCTCGCTTCACGTTGAAACAACTTAAGTTCCTGACCTTGCGTATTTCGGTAGTACAGGTTGATATATTCAGGTGCAGGCAGCCCGTCGTCATTATTATATTGCTCCGCCCGTTCAAATTGGTACCCTTCCGGCAAATAGGCCGGAACCTTTACCTCAAAATTCGTATAATCGTTTAGCTTGGCAGCATCATGAATGGTTGTCATTCCGATGTCTTTCAAGTCTCTTTCTGCATCCTGCTTTGTAATGATTACACCGTCGCTATACCCCGCGATTTCCTCCCCGTCGGCCGTATAAACTTTTTGATCGGACACTGACATTTGCGTCAACGCATTCCCATGCTCATCGAAAATCTTCCCTTGCAATTCATAAGGTACAGGAATATTTTCTGGTTCTACCTGTTGGATCTCAATGTAACCTAATGACAATGTTTTAATAATCTTCCCCATCCATTCACCGGCAATTGCAGGCGGGGAGAACATGACTCCTACAAAGAGGGAGACCGCCGCCGCGGCAACTGCCCCCTTGATGAACCAACTCTTCTGCCAGATCGTTGCGCTGTCTGAAGCAGTTGTGGCTGCAAATACCGCTTTCCTAGTCTGTTCCTTATAGGCCCTGGCCCCAAAATCGATCTCAGACAGTTTCTTTCCCAAATCCAATAAATCCGCAACCTCCGGGTCGTGCTTTTCCGTTCCGGATGGCATTTTTCCATGGTTCAGGTAATCGTCCAAGCTATTCGTAAAAGCGTCGGCTGAAGTGTTAGGCTTCATTGTAATCCTCCCTTTCAAGTTCCTTTTTTAATTTTTTCATAGACCTAAATAAAATGACGCCCACATTCGATTCGGAGCTATTCATGATCTTGGCGATCTCAACATTCTTAAGCCCGGCTCCAAACCGCAGAGCAACCATCTGCCTTTCTTTATCCGTCAATACGGATAAGGCCTGAATCAAGCTGAGTTCGGACTCCTTGTTGATGACAGCCGCCTCAGGTCCGGATTGCTTCGAATCCTTCTCTTCGATGGCCTCCAAAGAACAAGTATTGTGTCTTTGAGAAGCTCGAAAGTGGTCAGTTAACGTGTTTTTGGCAATCGTGAAAATCCAGACTTCCAAAGGACGCCGGCCTGGCTGAAAGGTATGATATTTCGCCACGATTTTTTCAAAAACTTGACTGGTGATATCCTCCGCGGTATAACGATTGCCGGTTCGGTAACTGACATAATTGAAAATTCGCTCGTAGTAGGCCTCGAAAACCTCGGAAATACTAGTCTTTGATTGTTGTTTGCAAGTCATCTCGGGATTTGCAGCCTCCGTACGGAACCATGCGCGCTGCTGGTGCATTTTTTGCCTCCTTTGTTGCAGAGTGAGGGATTTGATCAAATCGCCAACACCTGTAAATACGTCGGCGTTCTCCATTCATTACATCCAAGTATAAAAAACCGCCGATATGGGATAGTTTGTCAACAGTCCCACATCGGCGGTTTCTTGAACTACAAGTATGATATTAAATATCCAGATTCCTAACGTTACGAGCATGCTCGTTGATAAAATCACGCCGTGGCTCGACATTATCGCCCATCAGCGTATCAAAGATGGCATCTGCTTGAATCGCGTCCGAGATTGATACCTGCTGCATGGTGCGGCTCTCCGGATCCATAGTTGTCTCCCACAGCTGATCCGGATTCATTTCGCCCAGACCTTTATACCGCTGTACATTAAACTTGGCATTCTCGCCAAATTCAGCAATGATCTCGTCGCGTTCCTTCTCGGAACCGGCATAGCGGACAACCTTGTTGCGCTCTACTTTAAAGAGCGGCGGCTGTGCGATGTATACGTAGCCTGCTTCGATAATCTTGCGCATGTAGCGGAAGAAGAAGGTTAACAGCAAGGTCCGAATATGCGCGCCATCGACATCGGCATCCGTCATGATAATCACTTTGTGATAACGAGCCTTGGAGATATCGAACTCTTCGCCAATCCCTGTACCAAGCGCTGTAATAATCGCCCGAATCTCGGCATTGCCAAGGATCCGGTCCAGACGCGCCTTCTCTACGTTCAGAATTTTACCCCGCAGCGGCAAAATCGCCTGGAAATGACGATCACGGCCTTGCTTGGCGGATCCGCCCGCAGAGTCCCCTTCGACAATGTAAAGCTCACTGATGGAAGCATCCTTCGAGGAACAGTCCGCCAGCTTGCCCGGCAGGGCGCTGACTTCAAGGGCACTCTTGCGCCGTGTCAGTTCCCGCGCCTTCCGAGCAGCTTCGCGCGCCCGGGACGCCTGAAGCGCCTTCTCAAGCACACGCCGCGAAACGGCCGGGTTCTCTTCCATGAACTCCTGCAGCTTCTCTGCAAACAGCGATTCTACGACACCGCGTACTTCACTGTTGCCAAGCTTCGTCTTCGTCTGTCCTTCGAATTGCGGCTCCGGAATCTTCACCGAGATAATCGCGGTCAGACCTTCACGCGCGTCATCCCCGGTCAGATTGGAGTCATTTTCCTTGATCATGTTGTTCTTACGCGCATAATCATTAATAATCCGCGTCAAGGCACTCTTGAAGCCGGATTCATGCGTCCCGCCCTCATGCGTATTGATATTATTCGCAAAGGAGAAAATATTCTCCGTGTAGCTGTCATTGTATTGCAGTGCAATCTCTACTTGAATCATGTCCCGCGAGCCTTCAACATAAATCGGATCCTCATGAAGCAATTCACGGTTCTGGTTCAAGAACTTCACGTATTCCTTGATGCCGCCCTCGTAGTGGAAGGACTCTGATGTGCCGGTCCGCTCATCGGTCAGCGAAATATTGATTCCCTTGTTCAGGAAAGCAAGCTCCCGAATCCGGCCCAGCAAGATATTGTAATCGAATACGGTTGTCTCTGTGAAAATTTCTTTATCTGGGTAGAAGGTGGTTGTTGTACCGGTCAGTGCGGAATCGCCCACGATTTTGACATCGTACTGCGGAATTCCCCGGTGGTACTCCTGCTGATAAACATGGCCATCGCGTTGTACCTTGACCACGACCTTCTCGGACAGGGCGTTCACAACCGAGACACCTACGCCGTGCAGACCGCCGGACACTTTGTATCCGCCACCGCCGAATTTCCCCCCCGCGTGAAGTACGGTCATAACCACTTCAAGGGAGGATTTTTTCAGTTTGGGATGCTCTCCGACCGGAATTCCCCGCCCGTTATCAATGACGGTAACGCTATTATCATGATGAACGAAAACATCGATTTTATTTGCAAAGCCTGCCAAGGCCTCGTCAATACTGTTATCGACGACTTCCCATACCAAGTGGTGCAATCCACGGGCACTGGTAGAACCGATGTACATACCAGGACGTTTGCGGACGGCCTCCAGGCCTTCCAGCACCTGTATCTGGCTCTCATCATAAGATTGCTCGTTCATAGACATGCCTTCACCTACTTCTCTATTTTCTGGTTCAACAGAATTACATCATCGACTGGATGCTGCTTTTCTTCTTCAATGTGGCCGAAGATATGGGCGAATAATAGACCATGGTCGGAGTCACGACGATGGATTTGGGCTCTTCCTCTCCGATTCGGAGTACCTGCTTCTCCTTCACTGCATGACTTACAAATAGCTTGGATACCTTCGAGGATTTCTCAATAGACACATCAAAGATGGCTATAACCTCGGAAGACAACACAACCTTCTCTCCGCCCAGATGAATGTACACCCGCAACCCTCCGTTCCTATCGATGAACTTGTCCTTCTTGAACATGAAAAATGCTGGCGTCCTGAAGACGACTGGCATTCAAACTCTCAATGCCGGTCGCTGTAATGAACGTCTGCACTTTGCTTTGAAAGGTCTCAATCAGTTGAGTCTGGCGATAGGGATCAAGCTCTGACAATACATCGTCAAGGAGCAGAATCGGGTATTCACCGATCTCCTCATGAATCAGCTCGATCTCTGCCAGCTTTAGTGACAATGCCGTCGTCCGCTGCTGCCCTTGGGAGCCAAAGCTCTGTGCTTCATTTCCATTGATATAAAAGGCCAAATCATCACGATGCGGCCCCGCAAGCGTCATTCCGCGGCGGATCTCCTGATCTCTCATCTGTGATAACTTTATCATAAATTGCTCCAATAGGACAGCTTCATCTTCTTCATCCGCAACTCCGAAGGAAGGCAGATAGGACAATTGAAGGGCTTCTCCGCCGCCGGTTATCCCCTCATGAATCTGCTGTGCCCACCGTTGCAGTTTTCTTATAAATTGTTTCCTTTTTCTGATAATTTTAACACCATGCTCTGCCAATTGCTCGTTCCATACCTCCAGCATGACCGTTAAATTGGAGCCGGAATGGAACGCTTGCTTAAGCAGATTATTCCGCTGGATGAGCACCTTCTGATACTGCTGAAGATGATACAGATAGCTGGGCTGCACCTGTCCGATCTCCATATCGAGAAAACGGCGCCTCACTCCGGGCGTTCCCTTCACGATCTCAAGGTCCTCCGGTGCAAACATGACCGCATTCAGACTGCCGACAAAATTACTCAGCTTCCGTTGCTCCAATCCGTTCAGACTGGCCCGCTTGCCTTGCTGGGAGAAGCGAAGCTCCAGCTGGATTTTGCCGTATTTGCGCTCCACCTCAGCTTGAACGGAGGCGGAGTCCTTGCCGAAGCAGATGAGCTCCTTATCCTTCGACGTCCGGTGCGACTTCGTCAAGGCCAATACGAGTAATGCCTCCAGCAGATTTGTCTTGCCTTGGGCATTGCGCCCAATCAATAAATTGACGCTGCCGAAAGATTCCATGGACAGCGTCTCATAATTGCGGTAATTCGATAAGGTTAGTGAATTGACATACACGCGATTCCAAAGCCTCCTTCAGACACCGTATGCGACTTCGGATCCGATCTCTTATGCTTCCTCGCTGCGAACGACTTGAAAGGCTCCGGCATCTTCCACTTCTACCACATCACCGTTATAGAGCTTCCGGCCGCGGCGCAGCTCAGCTTCGCCATTCACTTTAACAGCACCATCCTGAATGAGCGCCTTAGCCATGCCGCCCGTAGAAATGCAATCGGCCAGCTTGAGAAATTGATCCAGTTTGATATATTCGCTTGAAATTTGTACGCTCTGCATTGATGCCAGCTTCCTCTCTTAGTTGGTCGTCCGATAAGGGAGAATGAGATACAGGCTCTGGGTATCATCCATCGGCTTGATAATAATCGGGCTCATTGCCCCGGTAAATCCGATATGGAGCTGCTCGCTCTCTACGACCTTAAGCACATCCAGCATATATTTGGAGTTAAAGGAGATTCTTACCTGTTCTCCTGTGAACTCCGCCAGATCCAGTTGCTCGGTTACCTTGCCCAGCTCTGAAGAGCTTGAAGAAATCTCAACGGATCCATTGTCCATGGTCTGCAGACGAACGATATTGGTCTTCTCTTCGCGGGACAGGAGGTAGGCACGGTCGATCGAATCGCTTAGCTTCTTCGTATCCAGAACCAGTTCTGTCTTGTAGGTCGTCGGAATAATCTTGGAGGTATCCGGATAGGTTCCGTCCAGAATACGGGTATAGAACAGGACGCGGTCAATTTTGAACAGTACCTGGTTGTCGGCCACGACGATATCGACAATTGTATTTTGATCCGGAACGATCTTGCTCAGCTCATTGAGTGTTTTACCAGAAATGACAATGTTACTGAATCGAACCTGATCGTCATTGCTCAGTTCAGCGGTTCTGCTGGCAAGCCGGTGGCGGTCTGTAGCCACGAATTTGAACTGATTCTCGCTCAGACTCCAGAGGACCCCGGTCAGAATAGGGGAGGTCTCATTGGAGGAAATCGAGAAGACGGTCTGTTTGATCATATTCTTGAGCAGATCGCCCGGCATCGAAATGACTTGGTTCTCTTCAATGCTTGGCAGCACAGGAAATTCTTCCGGGTCCAAACCAACCATTTGAATATCGGTAGAGCCGGAACGGATTTGCGTCTTGAAGCCTTCTTGAACCTCCATCTCGATTTCGGCTGAAGGCAGCTTCTTAATCATTTCCACAAAAAACTTCGCAGGCAACACAACGCTGCCCGGACGCTCTACTTGGACGATTTGTTTATTCTGGTCTTCCGCAGGAATAAAGGCTTGAATGGAAATGTCGGTATCGCTGGCTGTAAGCGTCATTCCCTGAAAATTAACCTCCAGCTTGATCCCGGTCAGAATCGGGATCGTTGTCCGGCTTGAGATGGCCTTGGCCACATGCTGGATGGATTCATTTAAATCATGCTTTAGTACGCGGATCTTCATAAATTCAACTCCTAAACATAATCTTATTCAATTTCCTCATAATTGCCGAGTGCCCGGCATAAGATGAAATATGTACTCAGGCTGGAGGCTTGTCCCTCCGTTTTTTAGAGTGCGGCGAAAGCCGTGTTCCTCATGATGATGTATATCTTTTAATTAATAGAAGAAGTAGTAGGGGCCCTGAATATGTGGATAAGAGGGCAGACTATATGAAATGAAGCCTATCCACATGTGAATATCATGTGCATAGGCTTATAGCTTATTCAGGATGAGTTTTTGATTTTCTCTGTCAAGTTGTTAATAACTTTATAGAGATCCTGATCGGATTTCAACTGCTGAGATATTTTCTCATGGGCATGAATGACGGTCGTATGGTCGCGCCCCCCGAACGCATCGCCAATCTTGGGCAGCGAGAAGTCCGTTAATTCCCGGGACAGATACATCGCAATTTGCCGCGGGAAGGCGATAGCCTTGGTTCTCTTGCGAGCCTTGAAGTCTTCCAGCCGCAGGTTGTAATATTCTCCGACGCGCTGCTGGATATCCTGAATGGTGATCATCTTCGGCCGGCTGGAAGGAATAATATCCTTAAGCGCTTCGGCGGCCAGATGGGTCGTAATATCCTGATTGATCAGGGAGGAGTATGCGACGACGCGGATCAGCGCGCCTTCGAGCTCCCGAATGTTGGTATCGATCTGGTTCGCGATGTACATCATCGCTTCATTCGGAATGTCCAGATTTTCCGCCTTGGCCTTCTTGCGCAAAATGGCAATCCGCGTCTCCAGATCAGGAGGCTGAATATCGGTAATCAGTCCCCATTCAAACCGGGATCTGAGCCGCTCCTCGAGGGTTGGAATTTCTTTTGGCGGACGGTCACTGGAAATGATGATCTGCTTGCGTTCTTCATGGAGCGCATTGAAGGTATGAAAAAATTCCTCTTGCGTCGATTCTTTGCCGGCAATGAATTGAATATCGTCGATTAATAGAATATCAATATTGCGGTATTTGTTGCGGAAGCTCTCAGCGCGGTTATCTCGGATGGAATTGATGAATTCATTAGTGAATTTCTCGGATGAGATATAAAGGACTTTGCTGCTTGGATTGTGCTCAAGAATGTAATGCCCGATCGCATGCATTAAGTGAGTCTTGCCAAGACCTACGCCTCCATAGAGGAATAGCGGATTATACGCACGCGCAGGCGCTTCGGCGACAGCCAGCGATGCCGCGTGAGCGAACCGGTTGCCGGAGCCGATGACGAAGGTATCGAACGTATATTTCGGATTCAGCATATTGGAACCGTTTTCCTCTACCTGGACGGGTGCAGGAGGCTCTTTGAATACGGGAGTTTGCTCAGGAATAGCGGATTCCTCGATCACAAAGGAAACATCTACCTGCTTGCCAAGGTATTCAAAGACAGTGGTTGCAACAAGCTTCGTGTACCGGCTCTCCAGCCATTCTACCGCAAAGGTGGTGGGTGCCGAGATGACGATCGAACGGTCGCTTAGCGAGACGATCTTAGTTGCTTTAAACCAGGTATCGAAGCTCGGCTTGCTGAGTTTGGTATTAATGATGGATAAAATATGCTGCCATATATCAGACGTATGGCTATCCACAGACGGTCACTCCTTTTACATCTTCCACTTGTGGCATAAGCCATGCAGAAAAGGGTCGAAAAAACAACAATAATGGGGATATTTATCCCCATAAGTCAGAAAAGTGGAATAATTATAAACATGGATAAACTCGAATTGTTCACAATCTTATCCACAGCCTGTTAATAATTATTCCGCTTTAATTTAGATATTCACAACAAAAGCAATATAATCATAGCAAAAGAAGGCCTATATTTCAATGAATTGCTGAACTTTATCCACAAATTCAATAACTTGTGTACAATTTTAATTCACACCACTACATATTGTTTATAAATTGTTTAATATTCGACAGAATCACTTCGGTTCTCAAAAATATTATGCACAGGTTGTCCGGAATTGTATAAAAAGAGGGAAGAACGATCCCGGGTGTACTTGGGATCGTTCTTCCCTCTTTGCTAGATCTACTAGTCGTTGGAGCTGCGCCGTTGAAATTCGGCGATCGCTTCATATTCTTCTTCCAATTTGCGTGAAATGCGGATAAAGATCGGCAGCAGCTCCTTATAGATCGCCGCGTGTTCCTTAGCCGGAATATGCTTGTAGGTGCTGCCCACCATAGAGGTGACGACATCCAGTGAATCGATATCGCCGAGGGCATAAAGGCCGAGAACGGCCGCTCCCAGGCAGGAGCTCTCAATTTCCTCCGGCACGGTGACCTGTTGATCGAAGATGTCCGCCATGAGTTGACGCCATAGGGGGGATTTCGCAAATCCGCCTGTGGCGAGAATCGCTTGAGGTCTGCCGATGATTTCCTCCATCGCAAGGAGAACGGTATATAAGTTGAAGATGACGCCTTCAAGCACAGCCCGAATCATATGCTCCTTATGATGATGGAGGGTGAGACCGAAGAAGGATCCGCGGGCATCAGGATTCCATAAGGGAGCGCGTTCACCGGCGAGAAAAGGGTGAAATAGCAACCCCTCGGAGCCGTGAGGAACATTTTCCGCAATTTTTGTAAGCACGTCGTAAGCACTGATGCCAAGACGTTTGGCCGTTTCTACTTCTGCGGAGGCAAATTCATCGCGAAGCCAGCGGAGCACGCTGCCGCCGTTGTTCACCGGACCGCCGATCACCCAATGCTTATCGGTTAAGGCATAGCAGAAAATTCTGCCCTTCGGATCGGTCCGGGGTTGATCGACAACCGTCCGAATCGCTCCGCTAGTACCGATCGTGACTGCCACTTCTCCCGGACCAATCGCTCCGACTCCCAGATTGGACAAGACGCCATCGCTTGCACCGATTACAAAGGGGGTGGAAGGGAGAAGTCCCATTTTTTCCGCAAAAGACGGGTCGATGCCCCTGGAAATATGGGTAGTAGATACGATTTCGGATAAATGTCCGGCTGTGATTCCAGCCATATGCAAGGCCTCTTCATCCCATGCTTGCTGCTCCAGATTCAGCAGCCCCGTACAGGAGGCGATCGACAGGTCCACCAGATACTGTCCGAACAGCTTGAACCAGATATATTCTTTTAAGGAGATAAATTTGGAGGTCTGGCTGAAGAGCTCGGGAAGCTCATGACGCAGCCAGATCAGCTTGCACAGTGGAGACATGGGATGAATCGGTGTCCCTGTCCGCAGATATAGTTCATGCCCCTCCGGATTGTTCCTTAATTGCTTCGCCCAGGCGACACTGCGATTGTCCGCCCAGGTGAGACAGTTCATCAGCGGTTTCCCATTTTCATCCATAGGAATAACGCTGTGCATGGCCGAACTGAAGGATACGAGCCTCAATTGCTCGGGCGAAGCGCCGCTTTGCGCCATAACTTGACGTATGCAAGACACTACAGCGCTGAATATGTCCTCCGGATCCTGCTCCGCCACGTCGGAAGAGGGGGTATGAAGCGGATAGCCCTCATTGGCAGAGGAGAGGATGGCTCCATTGGCCTCGAATAAGACCGCTTTTGTGCTGGTTGTGCCGATATCTACGCCGATCATCAACGAACGCTCATCAATCATATGTTTTCCCCATTTCTAACTATAGTTTGCCTATGCTCATGCTTGTATACAAGATATTTCACCTTCATCATAAAGGCTTTATTAACAGGTGTAAACCGCGGAAAAGAGCATATTTTTACTTTTCCACATGTGTATAACTATATTTTATGAATGAAAACACTAATTAAGCTGTGGAAAACCCGATTTTTGCCTATCCACAGAGGTTTTGGAGAGGGAGAAGATATGCCGGGATCAGTTGACTTTTTATGGGGGTTATGATTAAATGTATAAAGGCATTTTCTGTGGATATGAAAATGGTAAATATACAGTAAGTGATTCCTGCTTAAGGGGGTGCAATAAATGAAACCGACTTTCAAACCAAACGTGAGCAAGCGCAGCAAGGTTCATGGTTTCCGCAAAAGAATGAGCACGAAAAATGGCCGCAAGGTTCTCGCTGCTCGTCGTCAAAAAGGCAGAAAAGTATTGAGTGCGTAAAGCGTACGTGCATGAAGACCACTGCGGTGGTCTTTTTTTACATTATGAGTAGATGTTAATTTCCCCGGGGTCTTACGCGGCGTCGCATAAGGAATTGGTTTACCGGCCTATGCCGTTGGTCAATAATGATGGAAGGACGATCGGGCCGGCGGGTTGGGGTTGATTGACTTGAGGAGAATGGACCTGTGCATAGAAAGCTCAGATTAAGGAATCGATCCGATTTCGGCCGGGTATACCGATACGGGAAATCGTTCGCCAATCGTCAGCTTGTTGTCTATTATTCGTCCAGGCATGATGTTGAACGGTTTCGGCTCGGGGTATCCGCCAGCAAGAAAATCGGCAATGCCGTGGTTCGGAACCGGATGAGACGCGTCCTGAAGGAGATTGTAAGATTGCATCAGCATGAGATTAAAGACCATGTCGATCTGATCTTGATTGTCCGGAACGGGGCTGTAGGAATGGAGTTCAAGGAGTTGGAAAAAAGCGTGCTGCACGTACTGCGAAAAGCCTCGCTGCTCAAGGCTTTCAGGCAGTAAGCATGCTTGTTTCTTTGTCCATGTAAATATGTTATGATTTACGAGTAATGGAAAGGTTAAGAGAGGGGTTTTCAAGTGTCGCGTATTTTGAAGAGCAACAGGAAGTGGCTTCTGCTCCTGCTTATGATCGGCCTGGTAGTTATGTTGTCGGGTTGCGGTCAACCTGCTGATTATGTCTCAACCACAGCAGACATGAAAGAAAGTACTTCATGGTGGACATCTAATGTAGTGTACTATTTTTCGTTGGCCCTGGATACGTTTGCAGATTGGTTCGGTGGAGCGTATGGACTAGCTATTCTAGTCATGGTACTTATCGTTCGTACTTTGATCCTGCCGCTTACGCTTAAGCAGGTGAAGAGCTCGAAGGCGATGCAGGCGATTCAGCCTGAGCTGAATAAGATCCGTGAAACGTATAAGGACAATCCTGAGAAGCAGCAGCAAGAGACGATGAAGCTGTTCCAGGAAAATAAAGTGAACCCGATGGCCGGCTGTTTTCCGTTGATTATACAGATGCCGGTATTCATTGCGCTATATAACTCTATTTACCATAACTCAGCGATTCGTGAGCACTCTTTCTTGTGGCTTCAGTTGGGTGAGCCGGACAAGCTCTATATTCTCCCGCTGATTGCGGCATTAACAACCTTTATCCAAACCAAAATGATGTCAAATATGCAGCCGCAAACCGGCAATATGCAGGGCATCAATCCGATGAAATTTATGATGTATGTGTACCCTGTGCTGATCTTCGTAATGGCATACAATTTTGCCGCGGCACTTCCGTTGTACTGGATTTTCAGTAACTTGTACACGATCGTACAAAACTTTTTCATTTATCGGAAGAAGAATCCGGTAGTAGCACTCAATAACGATGCGGCTGTAATTCATTCCGGCAACAAGTCCAAAAAGGGCGGTTCGAACTTAAAAGCCGGTCATCCCGGCAAAAGTGGTGCCAAGGAGGCCAAAAAATCGAAATGAGAACGATAGTGACGTCAGGAAAAACCGTTGAAGAAGCTGTAAGACAAGGGTTGGCCAAGCTCGGCGCTACCGAGGATCAAGTCACCGTGAATGTGTTAGAGCAGCCGTCAAAAGGATTCCTTGGACTGATCGGCGCGAAGGATGCGAAGGTTGAATTGACCTTGCAGTCCGAAGCGGTGCCAGGTTCAGTTCCGCCGCAAGTAAGAACACCGGAGACGGAGAAGGTCAGAAATTCTGATTTGGGTTCCAGAGAAGAGATTCGGTCTGGTCCAGAGGTTGACTCAGACCCTTATGAAGCGGCGGCGTCATTTATTCGTGACGTCAGTGATAGCATGGGCATTGAAACTGAGGTGGAGATAGTCCATCAGAAGGATATTACTGTATTAAACATTAGCGGCAACGATCTCGGCGTCCTAATCGGACGCCGGGGGCAGACGCTGGATTCCTTGCAATACCTGGCTAATATTATTGCTAACCGTTATTCGGACTCATATATCCGTATCATTCTGGATGCCGAGAATTTTCGGGAGCGGCGGAGAAAGACGCTGGAGGATCTGGCCGTGAGGCTTGCAGGGCGGGTCGTTCGCACCCGCAAGGATGTCGTGCTTGAACCGATGTCCCCTCAAGAGCGTAAGGTGATTCACTCCAAGCTCCAGGATCATCCAGAAGTAAAAACCTACAGTAAAGGCGAGGATCCGAACCGCCGAGTCATTATTACGCTGAAGCAGAGCAAATGATGAATGAGACGCAATGACGTTTTGCCCTGGCAAATGTCATTGCTTTTCTTTTAGTTGGGGACTCAACTATCAAATTTTTGAATATTCGAGGTGACAACTATATGCTTAGCGATACAATCGCTGCGATTTCAACAGCGGTCGGCGAGAGCGGCATCGCCGTTATCCGGGTAAGCGGCCCGGAAGCCATCGACGCGGTGGGGCGTTTGTTTCGCTCCCGGTTACCGTTAACGGAGGCGGAAAGCCACACGGTACATTATGGCTTTATCATTCGTCCGAAGACCGGAGATAAGCTGGAAGAGGTGCTGGTCTCCGTATTTCGGGCTCCGCGTTCCTTTACGACCGAGGATGTCGTTGAGATCAGTACGCACGGTGGGATTATTTCAGTGAAGCGGGTCATGGACCTGCTGCTGGAGCAGCCCGACATCCGGCTGGCTGAGCCGGGAGAGTTTACGAAGAGAGCCTTCTTGAACGGAAGAATTGACTTGTCTCAAGCGGAGGCGGTCATTGATTTGATTCGTTCCAAGTCAGACCGGGCTTTCTCGGTCGCACTCAAGCAGGTGGATGGCGAATTGTCGCGCAAGATTCATCAGCTTCGGCATGCTTTAGTGGAGACGCTGGCGCATATTGAGGTGAACATCGATTATCCCGAGCATGATGTAGAGTCCATGACCACCGCGTTTATTAAAGCGAAGTGTGACGAGGTCACGCAAGGAATTGAAGGCTTGCTGCGGACGGCAGAACAAGGGAAGGTACTTCGCGAAGGGATTACGACAGCGATCGTGGGCCGGCCTAATGTAGGGAAGTCCTCCCTCCTGAATGCTCTTGCGCGTGAGAACAAAGCGATTGTGACGGATATCCCCGGAACGACGCGGGATGTCATTGAAGAATATGTTACAATTAACAATATTCCATTGAAATTGCTGGATACGGCGGGAATTCGGGAGACGATGGATATCGTCGAACAGATTGGCGTGGAGCGGTCCCGTGCCGCAGTGCTTGAAGCGGATCTGATTCTCCTGGTTCTGAATGGAGCCGAGCCGCTGCATGAGGATGAATTGCAATTAATGGAGCAGCTGCAAGGGCGCTCTGTGCTTGTGTTATTGAACAAAATCGATTTGCCGCAGCAATTGGACCGGGCAAGGGTGTTGAATTATTTCCCGGAAAATGCAGTTGTGGAGCTGTCTGCGAAGCAACTGGAGGGGCTGGATCATTTGGAGGATGCCATCTCCCGACTGTTCTTCGGCGGAGAGCTTGAATCCGGAGATCTGACGTATGTGAGCAATGTGCGCCATATCGCCCTGCTCAAGAAGGCGCGTCAATCGCTTGCGGATGCGTATGAGGCGGCCGATGCGGGCATACCAATTGATATTATGCAGATCGACGTAAGGTTGGGATGGGAGCAGTTGGGTGAAGTAATCGGAGATTCCGCTCCGGATGCGCTGATAGATCAAATTTTCTCCCAATTTTGTTTGGGAAAATAAGGATGGAGAAGTTGAACTAAAAACTCTGCTGTGGGAGGCAATGTATGAAGTGTGCTTACGATAGCTGTTGCTTTATGCTTCAGAAGGAGAGTGTCCCAAAAGTAAACTTTGGAACACCTACACCAACAAAAAAGGATGATTATTCCTGCACTGAAAGTTTGTAGTGCCCTCCGGCACCATAGATGCCGGATGACAAGCCCTGTATTAAAGGTGGATGAATTTGAGTGAGGATCTGCATGAGCTACTATAATAGTGCATCACGGTGCACTATAAAGCCGAATTAAAGAGTCCTGCGTAGGAAAGGCATAAGTGTGAAGGGTGCTGAAGAAGCGAAAGCGTTCGCCTTTGTGAGCGGGTTTCTTCCTTGCTATATTTATCCAATCAAGAAATCCGCGAGCAACAGCGATCGTAAGCACCCTTCACACGTTGCCCCTAGCACGCAGAATCATTAACAAGAGACTTATAAGGCAGACCCTTTGCACGTTGCTTTTATAGTTCAACATGAGAATAAAGAATTGGAGGTTGATTGCATATGGGATATGTTGCCGGCAGCTATGATGTGATTGTCGTTGGTGCGGGACATGCCGGCTGTGAAGCTGCGTTGGCGGCTGCCCGGATGGGCTGCAGCACCTTAATGGTGACGATAAATCTGGACATGGTTGCCTTTATGCCATGTAATCCGTCGATTGGCGGACCTGCAAAGGGACATGTAGTACGTGAAATCGATGCGCTGGGCGGGGAAATGGGCCGGAATATCGATAAGACATTTATTCAAATGCGGATGCTGAATACCGGCAAAGGGCCGGCTGTACATGCCCTGCGGGCGCAAGCCGATAAGTTCTCCTATCAGCATGAGATGAAGGAGACGCTGGAGCGAGAGCCGAACCTGACGCTCCGTCAGGGAATGGTTGAGGAGCTGTTGGTCGAGGACGGCGTATGCGTGGGTGTGGAGACCAAGACAGGTGCTCAATACCGGGCTAAGGCGGTCGTTCTGACAACCGGAACCTATTTGCGCGGAAAAATTATTATGGGCGAGCTGATGTACGAGAGTGGACCGAACAATCAGCAGCCTTCGCTGCGCCTCTCTCATCATTTGAAGGAGCTGGGCTTTGATCTGGTGCGCTTCAAGACAGGCACGCCGCCGCGGGTGCACGGGGATAGCATCGACTTTTCCCAGACCGAAATTCAGCCTGGCGATGAGAAACCTAAATTTTTCTCTTATGAGACAAAGGGATCGGAAAATGAGCAATTGCCTTGCTGGCTGACCTACACGTCTGCCGAGACCCATGATATTATCAATGCAAATCTGCATCGCGCACCGATGTTCTCAGGCGTTATTGAAGGTACTGGACCGCGGTACTGTCCTTCTATCGAGGACAAAATTGTCCGCTTTGCCGATAAGGAAAAGCATCAGATTTTTCTTGAACCAGAGGGTCTGAATACGAAGGAGTATTATGTGCAGGGCTTCTCGACAAGCATGCCGGAAGAGGTTCAGCTGAAAATGCTCCGTTCCGTTCCGGGCTTACAGAACGCCGAGATGATGCGCAACGGTTATGCCATTGAGTATGATGCTGTTGTGCCGACACAGCTATGGCCTTCACTGGAGACGAAGCGTCTGCCAGGACTGTTCACGGCCGGACAGATTAACGGAACGTCCGGTTATGAGGAAGCGGCCGGACAGGGGATTATGGCTGGGATTAATGCTGCCCGTAAGGTACAAGGAAAGGAGGCGGTTATTTTAGACCGTTCGCAAGGCTATATCGGCGTCCTGATTGATGATTTGGTTACAAAGGGGACCAATGAGCCTTACCGGCTTCTGACCTCTCGAGCCGAATATCGTCTGCTGCTTCGCCATGATAATGCCGATCTGCGTTTGACCCCGCTGGGCCATGAGATTGGATTGATTACGGACGAACGGTACCATGCCTTTTTAGACAAAAAGGAGAAGGTTGAACGGGAGATTCAGCGGCTTCAAGTAACCAAGATCAAGCCGTCAGAGATTAATGATCTGCTGGAAGCTATCGGCTCGGCTCCGATTCAGGATGGCAGCAATCTGTTAACGATTCTCCGTCGTCCCGAAGTGGCCTATGATTTGATCGGCGAGCGGTTTCCATCAGAGGCTCCTTTGGATGCGGAAATGCGTGAACAGGTAGAGATCCAGATCAAATATGCCGGTTATATAGAGAAGCAATTGATTCACGTAGAGAAATTACAAAAAATGGAAAAGAAAAGAATACCTGAATCGATTGTCTATGAGGATATTCAAGGCCTGGCAATGGAAGCCAAACAGAAGCTGGCTAAAATCCGTCCGATCTCCATTGGGCAAGCTTCACGGATCTCCGGCGTTACTCCTGCGGATATATCCATTCTGCTGGTGTATCTGGAGCATTATAATCGGGTAACCGCGGCGGGAGGATAAGCTATTGGATGAGATTCAACTCCAATTTCAACAATTGCTGGCTGAACAAGGAATTACTTTAACAGAGCTGCAATTGCGGCAATTTGAGGATTATTATCAGGAACTGGTTAGTTGGAATGAGAAAATGAACCTGACAGGAATCACCGAACGACAACAGGTATATATCAAGCATTTTTATGATTCCTTGTCGCTTTCCTTCTATTTAAATATGGATGAGGTTTCAAACCTGGCGGATATCGGTTCGGGGGCAGGCTTCCCTGGGATTCCGCTTAAGATCTGTTTCCCTCATATTCAATTAACCATCGTGGATTCTCTGAACAAGCGGATTCAGTTCTTGCAGCATGTATGTGATAAGCTTGGACTTGAGCAAGTGCAGCTTCTGCATAGCCGGGCTGAGGATGCTGCGCGTCTGGACCATATGAGAGACCGCTTCGATCTGGTTACGGCCAGAGCGGTTGCACGGATGGCGGTACTGAATGAATTCTGTCTTCCTTTTACCAAGAGTAACGGGGTGTTCGCTGCCATGAAGGGAAGCGACCCTTCCGAGGAATTGCATGAGGCGAAACGCAGTCTGAAGGAATTGAACGCTAAGCTGCGTAAAACCTATTCATTCTCTTTACCGCTGGAAAATTCGGACCGCCATATTATTGTTATCGAGAAAAGCGGTGCAACCCCGAGAAAGTATCCTAGAAAAGCGGGGACGCCGCTTAAGTCGCCGCTTGTATAGTCCATTGAATCAGCCTCTTACCTAAATGTTCCACGTGAAACATCAGGGTAGGGGGTTTTATTTCTGTAATTAGGCATTCAAACCTATTTATTTATTTTTCATATAGAAGAGAATAGGATTATAGTGAAAAAAGTGGTAGAATAGAAGATAGCTGAAATCGATCTATTCTATAGAAGAATTTTGCAAGAATGTTGATTGCTAGACTCTTTAAAGAACCGGGATCGGTACAATAACAGACGATATTGCAACAGAGCAATCGGACGGCTTATGTCACTTTTAAATTAGGTGGTAATCTGTGGAATGAAAGAACAATTCACGAGACTGTTCGGCATGACCGAACGTGCGGAAGTCGATGAAGTAAAACAAATCCCGGTAGGGGACATCGTAGGAAGTCCCTATCAGCCGCGGTCCATCTTTGATGATGAGAAAATTGATGAGCTGTGTCAGACGATCCGAACACATGGGGTTATTCAACCGATTGTAGTTCGCTTCCGGAATGACAAGTATGAAATCATTGCCGGAGAACGAAGATGGCGCGCTGTCAAAAAGCTGGGCTTGGCGACAATTCCAGCTATTCAGCGGGAATTCAACGATTCACAGGCTGCTTCCATTGCCTTGATCGAGAATTTGCAGCGTGAAGGTCTTACTGCAATTGAAGAGGCCTTAGCTTATCAGAACCTAATTGATCTGCACCAATTAACTCAAGAGAGCCTGGCACAGAGATTGGGCAAGAGCCAATCAACCATCGCTAACAAAATTCGGCTGCTTAATCTTCCTGAAGGAGTAAAGAACTCCTTAATGGAACGCAAAATCACGGAAAGGCATGCGAGAGCATTGCTTTCTCTTGATTCGGAAGAACTGCAATTAAAGGTCCTTGAGGAAATTATCCAGAAGGAATTGAATGTGAAGCAAACAGAGGCGCGAATCGCTTTTTATAAGGAAGTAGCCAAGAACAAGAAAGCATCCAGACGCATTTCGTTCACGAAGGATGTTCGGCTGGCCTTGAATACGATTCGTCAATCTATCGACATGGTATCCGGATCAGGAATGGCGATCAAGACATCCGAGAAGGATCATGAAGATCACTATGAAATTGTCATTCAAATTCCGAAAAGATAAAAGAAGGACTACTGACCTTAACTTTGGGCTTGAAGGTCAGTTTCTTTTTTTGAAAACCGCATGAGACATCGCCAGGAATACTGTGGTCTTTTTGTAGCAACAGCTTGGTGATCGCATAATGAAATCTACAAGAAGATTCTTCTATTATACTGAGGTGAAATGGATTGTCTAAAATAATTGCCATAGCAAATCAGAAGGGTGGGGTCGGCAAAACGACGACCTCAGTCAATTTGGGTGCCGGCCTTGCGACAGTTGGAAAACGGGTGCTTCTTATTGATATTGACCCTCAAGGGAATACGACAAGCGGTGTCGGGATTAATAAAGCCGATGTTCCAAATTGTATTTATGATGTGTTGATTAATGAAGTGCATCCGAAGGAAGCTATTATGCAAACAGAAATTGATGGGCTCGATATTATTCCGGCGACCATTCAATTGGCTGGTGCAGAAATTGAGCTTGTTCCTACGATTTCTCGTGAGGTTCGATTAAAGAAGTCCTTGCAGCAAGTCAGACATTTATATGATTACATTCTAATTGATTGCCCGCCTTCACTTGGAATCCTTACGATTAACTCGTTAACCGCAGCCGATTCGGTGCTTATTCCGATTCAGTGCGAATACTATGCGCTTGAAGGCTTGAGCCAATTATTGAATACGGTAAGACTTGTACAGAAGCATCTGAATACGTCGCTGCAAATTGAAGGTGTGCTGCTGACCATGTTCGATGCGCGTACGAACCTGGGCATTCAGGTTATTGAAGAAGTGAAGAAGTATTTCCAACAAAAAGTCTACAAGACAGTCATACCAAGAAATGTACGCCTTAGTGAAGCTCCTTCTCACGGTCAATCGATTATTACTTATGATCCGAGATCCAAGGGCGCAGAGGTGTATTTAGAGCTGGCAAAGGAAGTGATTTCCTATGAGTAAGCGGTTGGGAAAAGGGCTGGATGCCTTAATTCCATCTCTATCCGTTCAGGATGATGACAAGGTGATCGAGATTCCTTTGAATCAGCTTCGGGCGAATCCTTACCAACCTAGAAAGACTTTCGATGAAGAAGCTATTCGTGAATTGGCAGAATCGATTCGCCAGCACGGTGTAATTCAGCCCATCATTGTTCGCAGTGTACTCAAAGGGTATGAGATAATTGCAGGGGAGCGTCGTTTCCGGGCATCGCAATATTGTGGAAATGCAACCATTCCTGCAGTCGTAAGAACATTTTCCGATCAACAGGTCATGGAAATTGCGCTGATCGAGAATTTGCAGCGTGAAAACTTGAATGCTATGGAAGTCGCTGTGGCTTACCAGAACCTGATGGATACCTTCCAGCTTACGCAAGAGGAATTGTCGCTGAAGGTAGGTAAGTCCAGATCGCATATCGCTAACTTTTTGAGACTCCTGTCATTACCGGACGAAGTGAAGGAATATGTTTCACGTGGAACATTGTCTATGGGCCATGCCCGGGCGTTGGTTGGAATAAAGGATAATGGAAAGATTAAACAGCTGGCGAAGCAATGTATCGAGCATGAGTGGAGTGTACGGGAGCTTGAGGATGCTGTCCAGCAGTTGGACAAGCATAAGCAAGATAAAGTGAAGGCTGTAAGCAAGAAGCGTGACCCTTACATGGAAGAAGTGGAAGAGAGCTTGCGGGAGCGCTATAAGACGACCGTAAAGATCAAGTCTAATAAAGAGAAGGGCAAGATTGAAATTAACTTTTATAGCAAACAGGATTTGCAGCGCTTGCTTGATTTATTGAATCTCAATTGAATCTGGATGTAAAAATGACATACTCACTTGATGGACATGTTAATGGAGTGTCTGTGAATGGGAGTATGTCATTGTTACGAATGAACCGATTAAAGGGTCCAAAAGGTGGGTAACGATATGAAAACTGGATCTCCCATATACCTTGATCATGCGGCCACTTCATGGCCCAAGCCAGAGCGTGTAAGCCAGAGTATGTTGGAAATACTAAACGGACCGGCAGCCAATTCCGGCAGGGGAAATTATCGGATGGCTATGAATGCGGGAAGATCCATCCTGCAGACCCGAACCGCACTGGCTCAATTACTGCAGGTTGATAATGCTAACGATATTGTATTTACCTCTAATACAACTGAAGCATTGAATTTGGCTATTAAAGGCTGTCTGCGTGAAGGAGACCATGTCGTCGCAACGATGGTCGAGCATAACTCTGTACGCAGGCCGTTAGAATATCTCAAGCGCATTAAAGGAATCCAAGTAGATTATATTCCGGTAAGCGCGCAAGGAATATTAGATTTAGCTGAACTGAAGGAACGGGTTACCCCGCAGACCAGACTCGTCGTCTGTGCTCATAGCTCTAATCTGCTGGGCTCGATTCTCCCCGTGGAAGAAATCGGAAAAATTGCTCATGCTGCAGGGGCGCTGCTGCTGATAGATGCTGCTCAGACCATTGGCTGTTATCCGGTGGATGTGAAGCAGACAGGTGCTGATATGATTGCTTTTCCAGGGCATAAGAGCTTGCTTGGTCCGCAGGGGACCGGAGGGCTGTACATTCGCCCGGATCTGGAATTGGAGCCATTGCTTCACGGCGGCACTGGGAGTCAGTCAGAGGCTGTAGAAATGCCAAAAGTGCGTCCAGACCAATACGAAGCCGGAACGCTCAATACGGTAGGCATTGCCGGTTTAGGCGCAGGTGTCAGGACGGTTATGGAGTACGGGATAGAGAAGATTTATCAGCATGAATGGCAGTTAACCCAACAGCTGATGCAGGGCTTGCTTGAGATTAAAGGACTAACGTGTTTGGGTCCGGAATTAGGCGTGCCGCGCACCGGACTGGTAGCCTTTACGCTGGAAGGATGGGATGCCGCCGAAGTCGCATTCCGTCTGGACCGGCAATATCAAATTTCCGTTCGGGCCGGATATCATTGTACTCCGCTTGGCCATATGAGCGCAGGGACTACAGGCCGCGGAGCGGTTCGGGCTAGTGTCGGGTATTCAACTACGGTGCAAGAGATAGAAGCACTGATATCAGCAATGAAGCAGATTGCACAGTGATATTTTAACTAGGGGAGATTCAAATGCAGGAGTGGAATGCACTTTTATTGGACCAAATGATCTGGATCGTAATGGGATTCGTGGTGATCCTCCTCTGGCTGCTACTCTGGAACCTGATTCAGGGCAGCAAGCTTCGGGGAATGCGTAAACGATACAATCAAATGATGGCTGGAACAGGGATTGAGGATCTGGAAGGCTTACTAATTGATCTGAAGAATCAGCAGGCTCTCCTTGAAGAGAATCAGAACGATCATAACCTGCAGCTTGAACGTATTAATCACTTGCTGCCGAAGCAAAAGGCGAAGATTGGAATCAAGCGCTATAATGCATTTGGTGAACGTGGAAATGAGTTGAGCTTCTCCGCCGCCTTCGTGGATGATCAGAAAAATGGAATCATTATCACCGGCCTATACAGCAGAGACGGTTCTTATGTCTATGCTAAACCGCTGGAGCATGGGCAGTCCAGCTATGCGCTCTCCTCGGAAGAAGAGGAAGCTATTGCCCTTGCCGGTAACGAGGCCTAAATCCGCAGTGCCATTCTTGGATCGCCGTATATAAGGAATTGGAAATTATTTCCGATAATCGCATAACTAGACTAAGCCGGGTATTTTGCAGCACGAAATACTCCATAAAGCCGCCGACATTGACGATGCCTGTTAGATGGATATCGCCGACCGGCGGTAATTCTTTATTAACGCCTGCTCCCGGGCGGAGAGGGCCTTGTACAACTTGAATGGAGCCAACGCTGGAGGTTTGACCCAGGCAGGCATCAATCCCTATAATGAAAGGATTCCGAAAGCTTTGATTGATTTTTTCCAAGGTATCTTTTAAATTCATAGCATGGACCGGTTCTTCAAGCGTCCCGAACAGATGGAACAGCTTGCCCGACTGATTCAGCTTCGCAAGTGAGGTTCCAACGAGGGGGCCGAGGCAGTCGCCTGTGGAACGGTCTGTTCCAATGCAGATAACGATCATTTCTTGCCCATGGCTAATCTTGGTGAAGTGAAGAAGAAGACGGTGAATAATCGCGGCATGGATATCCGGTTCGGTATGAGGCATTTTCAGATAAGGGATTTCTTGTGATGGTGCTGTTATGGCTGGTTGAATAGATGACATGGAATCTTCCTTCCTTAATCAAGAATGAAGTAGCCCTTGGAATATTAGTAGATAGTATATGGAAATCATTGAGAATATATACTCGGACTAAAGTCTCGGATTGAAACAGAGGAGGAGAATGGATGGAGAACAGCCTAGTGATGGCATTTGACTCCACACAGCAGGCGCTGCGGGCAGAGATGCTGTTAGAATATGCGGAGATTGAGATTGATCTGTGCCCTACGCCGAAGGAGATTACCGCAGGATGTGCCTTATCCATTCAGTTCGGTTCAGAGAATCTGGAGAGGGTCACGGAGATTGTTCATGACCAATCCGTGGAGATCAGGGGGATTTTCAGACGATCCGCTTCCGGGTATGAAGAGCTATAAGTTGAACTATAAAAGCTACGTAAAAAGGGTAGTTCAGCTTAGATAGCTATGAAGGAGGAGAGGCGGAATGAGGTTTGCAAATTGGCGTTTGCAACAATCGACGGGTGTCATCGATGAGGCTATGAGCTTCAAAAATAAGGTCTGGGATTGGTTAACGAATACGGGCATGTGGGAAACTGTGCTGTTCTCAGCCCTTCGTATCTTACTGATCCTTATCCTGACCCGCTTTGTGATTAAACTGTTGTTCCGTGTAATAGACCGTTCCTTGGAACGTCAGGAGAAGGGGCGGATGCAGGTCAATCCTCGGAGATTTATAACGGTAGGGGAGCTGCTGAAAAATGTGGTCTCGTTTGCAGGGAACTTTGTGATGGTCATGCTGATCCTGGGGGAGCTAGGCGTGCAGCTGGCGCCGTTAATTGCCGGAGCCGGGGTGCTTGGGCTGGCGATTGGTTTTGGTGCGCAAAATCTGGTGAAGGATGTGATCACAGGCTTCTTTATCATCCTGGAGGATCAATTTGCCGTAGGTGATGTCGTTCAAATCGGCACGCTGAAGGGGACGGTTGAAATGATCGGCCTTCGCTCCACGAGACTGGTTAGCTGGACCGGGGAGGTGCATATTGTTCCGAACGGCTCGATTACGAATGTAACGAATTACTCGATTGGAACGGCGCTTGCTGTGGTCGATTTGCCCTTCAGCAATAGCCGAAAGCTGGAGGATACCATCGAGCTGCTAAAGAAGGCTATGCTGGAGCTGAAGGACAGCAGCAGCCTGGCTAATAGGGTTCCAACCGTACTAGGTGTACAATCGTTGACAGCAAGCGAGTATGTTATTCGCATAGCAGCGGACTGTCCGCCGGGAGTACGTGCTGATCTGGAGCGTGAGATTCAGATGTATGCGAAGGAAGCACTCGAAGAAGAGGAGGCTCTTCGTCTTACTGCCGAGGCCGAAAAGACTGCTGAATAGATCAACATATGGTACGCTGTATTTAAGGTTGTTAAATGATGAGAAGGGGGAGAGGACGATGGAACGTAAAGTTTTTCAATTAGGTGACATTGTATTAATGAAGAAAAACCACCCTTGCGGGAGCAATGAAATGGAAATCATTCGAATGGGGATGGATATCCGGATTAAATGTGTCGGCTGCAAGCATAGCGTTTTGGTGCCGCGGGCCAAGTTCGAAAAGAATATGCGGAAGGTAATCCGGTCTGCTGCCGAGTCCTCCGCGGATCCTTCTGACGCTGACGCCGGGACTGAAAACAGCTAATCCGACCATAGTGTGAAGGGTTGTGAAGTAAAGGCTTTCAGCAAGAAAGGTTATTAGCAACTCTTCCCACTATTGCTAACGGACATTTTGAACGATTAGCCGACTTTTTCGTTTCCATACGACTGGCGTTGACTATGAATTCAACTTGCAATCCTAAAAAAATCATGATACAATCATTCTTGCTTGCTGTGGAGAGGTACCCAAGAGGCCCAAGGGGGTTGACTCGAAATCAATTAGGCGTCGCAAGGCGTGCGTGGGTTCGAATCCCACCCTCTCCGCCATTTTACTTCTATATAAGAACATGACCTTTGCCGTTAGGCAGGGTCTTTTTTTATGTCTATGCAAGCCAAAAGGACCCTTTCGGGTCCTTTATGGTTGACGGTATGCTTAATGGGAATTCTTCTCTCACAACCCAAGAAACTTCGATGTGTGCGTATGCAGCTCGAATGAGTGAAGAGGGGTCTTCCTTATCCGAGATCTTGGCTTCTGTCACGAAGTGAATAAGACTCCAGAAATGATGTTACCATCGGACACCTCCAACGGAACCACACCTCTCTTTGCATCACCGTCTGATTGTATTATGTGCAGAATACAGGGTTCTATACACGAAAGTTTTAAAAACAGTTCTTTCAGCAAACAGCTTAGTGTACGCGTGCTTTCTCGGCCTTTTTCCACTTTCTGTCCTTATTCGAGGTTTCCGGAAACGTCTCTCCGCGCTCCAAGGTAACCCGCTTGGGGTTCTGAATTTGGGTATGGAAGCTGCGCGCTTCACTGACTTCTACATAAACGCCCGGGTTCGGCGCTTTGTCGCCCGGCTCGAATTCCGTTTGCTCGCCCACTTTGTTGTTCCTCCTTTCTGCCCCGAAGAGGGGAATCAAATATATTGTTTGTAATGCAGGGTTAATCATGTACAAGTAAGAACCGATAATTATTTACATACATAAATTTGGCAGAGGGGATGATTGAACATGGGAAAACGCACGAGGGGAATGATCATTATGGTCATCATAGCGCTCGTTATTCCGCTGATATCGGATAATCAGGTACAAGCCATTGGTGCAGGAATTGGAATCTTCGCTCAACGAAATGAAGACAACTCCATTCTGGTGGAAGGATTGGCTGAGGCCTCATCTTTGAACATCGAGTTAAGGGACGAGGATGAAAAGGCCTTCTTCTCCGCTACAGTACAGGTAAATAAAGAGGGGTATTATTACCTTGTCACGCCTGCTTTTAAAGAAGAGGTGTTCAAGGAATCCAGGCTCTCCAAATACAATTACGGTATAGGGGTTTATGTGACCATACCGGGAGGAGCACAGGCTGCGACGACTTTGCCGGATTACCGGGACCGTTACGAAACGCCAAGCCGCTATGAAAAATATCGAGAGGGCTATCAAGAACCAACACCCGTAAAGTTTGAACAATATGGAGTAGGATCCCAAGCCATCATTGCCAAGGATCCAACCCAGTTGAAAGCTGTAGATTCACCCGTATCCGTAGCCGCCAGTGAAGCCCATACCTTGGCACTCGGGAAGGATGGTCAGCTTTATGGTTGGGGGAAGAATACGAACCACGAAATTAGCGAAAGCGAAATGCCGGTTCTTCCGCCGACGCTCATTACCACCAACTCAAAGATCCGGAAAATCGAAGCGGGGGAGAAATTCTCCTTATATATTACAACGGATGGAGAACTATACGGTTGGGGAGATTTGAAGGATCTCGGCATAAAGACCGTTACCGGGACACCGACCAAGATTACTTTAATTAGTGAGCCGATTGCCGATATGAATGCTTTTAATCGAGGAGTAGCACTCCTGACTAATGACGGGAATGTTTATCAGTTAGGCGGAGTTGGTTGGGCTAATGAGGATGCGCGTGAATTCATACATAATCATTACAGGAAAATATTAATCCAGGATGCAGTATCGGTATCCATGAGCAACCTTAAAGGCTACGCTTTAAAGAAGGACGGAACCTTATGGAGTTGGGATAATTCCATTGTGGAAGGGCAGACGACCAAAGCTGAACAAATTGCCGGGTTCAAGGATATCCAAAAGTTTGATGCAGCCAATACAAATAATGAATATATCGTTGCCATAGACAAAAATGGCGAGTTATGGGGATATGGAGACAATTCAGCGAGACAGCTTGGTCAGAAGGTTCCTTCCCAATTGAACAAACCGACGAATATTACGAATATGGCACTAAGATACAACAAGCAAACAGGCTGGAGCGCGGCCGGCAAAAGCCTGAATTATACCTCGGTTACATTAACGGTAAACGGCGTCCTGCTGCTTACCCAAAACAAGGAATTGTTGACGTACAATACTTATCCGCGGCTTGGAGACTTGAACAAAAACGTAAGCTTTATTGAAAATACGAGCCGGAATATCTTTTGGATCAGCGGAGGAAAATTATGGGTTTGGGGATATGACAATACGTATGGTCAACAAGGTATTGGAGTCAAAGTAAAGTAACTTTAAAGTAGAGATTTTCAGCAACCTAATCTAGGTTCTTGCACGGCGGTTCCCGATTTGATATACTACTATGGTGCGAGTTTAGACTCGCTCCTTGCTCCATGTGTAACAGGATGGGGCCATAGTCCATAAGGAGGTGAACCAAATGCGCAAATACGAATTGATGTACATTATTCGTCCTGATCTTGAACAAGAAGCTGTTCAAGCGGCAGTCGAAAAATTCCAAGGCATCATCCAAAACGGCGGCGAAATTACAAAGCATGACGTGATGGGCAAACGCCGGCTTGCGTATGAGATTAACAAGATCCGTGATGGAGTTTACGTTCTCGTAAACTTTACTGCAGCTCCAGAAGTAGTTGCTGAGCTTGAGCGGATTCTGAAGATTTCCGACGAGGTTATCCGTTATCTCATTACTAAAGACGTTGCCTAATCCGTAACTGAGTAATTTAATGCCCGAAGGAGGGGATTTGATTGTTGAACCGTGTCATTCTGATTGGACGACTTACCCGGGATCCGGAGCTGCGTTATACACCATCCGGTGTGGCTGTAACTCAGTTTACCATTGCGGTAGACAGACCGTTTACTTCGCAAGGTGGAGAACGTGAGGCGGATTTCATTCCGGTAGTTACCTGGAGACAGCTTGCGGAGACTTGCGCAAATTACTTGCGTAAAGGTCGCTTGACTGCTGTGGAAGGGCGAATTCAAGTTCGGAATTACGAGAATAACGAAGGTAAGCGTGTATACGTCACTGAGGTTATTGCTGATAATGTCCGTTTCTTGGAATCGAACCGCGAAGGTGCATCAGGTGGCGGAGGACCGCGTGAGGAAGCTCCATTTGCTGGCGGCGGCAATGCCGGGCGCAGCAATAATAATAACTCCTCCCGCAACAACGATCCATTCTCCGATGACGGGAAACCGATCGATATTTCGGATGACGATTTGCCATTTTAATTTGGAAAGGACTGAAAAGCATGAGCTTCAAACAAAGAGAAGGCGGAGACGACAAGAGACCGGCTCGCCGCGGCGGCCGTAACAAGCGTCGTAAAGTGTGCTACTTCACTGCGAACAAAATTACTCACATTGACTATAAAGACATCGAGCTGTTGAAGAAATTCATCAGCGAGCGTGGTAAGATTTTGCCACGTCGTGTAACAGGCACTAGCGCAAAATACCAACGTCTGTTGACCGTTGCTATCAAGCGTTCGCGTCAAATCGCATTGCTGCCATACACTACTGAATAGTATAAGCTGCTCAAATAAAAAGCTGACCTGTACAGAACGTACATGGTCAGCTTTTTTGTGTTTAAAGCAACAGCTTTTAAAGGCTGAATCTGTTGCTCTTCGGTGGACTCCTTACACTTTAATCCAAAACAGTATAAATTAATCACTTCAATATTCTAAGCCCATTTTGATCGGTTTTTAAGGTTAAAAAATGTCCTCCATCCGTGGACTATCGTCTCTTTAGGGGATCTAAAAATGAATGAATATACATTACATGAATTTTACAATTCAAGTAACCTTTTAAAGAGATAAATAAAAAAAGGTAGGCGATAAAGTGGAAAAGTACTTGGAATATTAGCTGACATAGAGTATATTATTTATTAAATTCAAGCAATCCCAAATTTTTACGTGATGATTTAGAACAAATCAATGTAAAAATTTTTTTAATTCAATTTTGACCAGTGGTTATTTATTCATATTAATGAATATTAATAAACTATTGAATACCTCCTCTTATAGACATTCATCGGCTAATTACTACATCAAAACCTTAAATCTATTAATTATCGATTAAATTCGTCAAAATTCTTCTTTGTTAGGGTGATTAATTTGAGCGAAGAGTTGTTGAAAATTGAGAATTTAACCACCTCTTTTCGGATTGATGATGATTATTATGCAGCTGTGGATGACGTTTCACTCACGGTTAGAAAGAATGAGATCCTAGCGATTGTAGGAGAGTCGGGTTCTGGCAAAAGTGCGCTTGCCTACTCGATTATGGGCCTGCATACCCGGGCAAGAATGGAAGGGCGTATCTATTTCGGGGAGCAAAATCTCGTTGGAATGCCTGCGAATCAACTGAACAAATTGCGCGGGAAGGATATCAGCATGATTTTTCAAGACCCCTTATCTGCACTTAATCCTCTAATGACCGTCGGTAGACAAATTGAAGAAGTCATATTGCTTCATCAGCCTGCATCAGGTAAAGCGGAGCGGAAAAGGCAGGCGATTGAGCTGCTTGACAAGGTTGGCATTCCTCGTCCTGAAGTCACCTACCTGCAATATCCGCATGAGCTTTCCGGAGGGATGAGGCAGCGTATTGTCATAGCCATTGCTATCGCAAACGGACCGAAGCTGCTCATTGCTGACGAACCGACAACCGCACTCGATGTAACGATCCAATTGCAAATTCTCGATCTGATTCGAGAACTGAAGAATGACATGGAAGCCGGGATTATCTTAATCACTCATGATCTTGGGGTTGTCGCCGAAATGGCCGACCGCGTTGCGGTCATGTATGCCGGACAGATTGTTGAGGTAGCAGATATCTATACCCTGGTGACTAACGCAAAGCATCCCTATACCAGGTCTCTGCTGAACTCGATCCCGACCGTAAACGAAGTGAAGTCTAAATTACATGTTATTCAGGGGATTGTCCCGTCATTAAAAAATCTTCCTCGGGAAGGCTGCCGCTTTGCTCCGCGGATTCCCTGGATCGAGTCCGAGAAGCATGAAGCACATCCGGAGATGCATGAAATAGCGGAGGGACATTTTGTCCGCTGTACATGCTACAGACATTTTTACTTTCCGGCTCATTCGGAGGAGGATAGCGAACATGTCCATTCTTGAAATCAAAGATTTGAAGGTGCACTATCCAATTCGGGGAGGCATCTTTAGAACTGTTGTTGATCATGTAAGAGCGGTGGATGGCGTTAATATGACGATTGAGGCAGGTCAAACCTACGGCTTGGTAGGAGAGTCGGGCTCCGGGAAAACAACGATGGGCCGGGCTGTGATCGGACTAAATCATATTTCCAGCGGAAGCATCAAATTTGAAGGCAAGGAAATTGGGCATATCAAAGGCCGTAGCCGCTTTGGACGAGATATTCAGATGATATTCCAGGATCCATACTCGTCTTTAAACCCGAAGAAGCGGGTAGGGGATATCATTGCAGAGCCGCTGCGCAATTTTGAAAAGCTGTCTCCGCAAGAGGAGAAGAAGCGCGTCCACGAGTTGTTGGAGCAAGTGGGACTAAGCCCGGAATCCTTTTTAAAGTATCCCTATCAGTTCTCGGGAGGGCAGCGACAACGTATCGGGATTGCAAGAGCGATTGCCTTAAGGCCTAAGTTGATCATCGCCGACGAGCCCGTCTCTGCTCTGGATGTATCGGTGCAAGCGCAGGTCCTGAACTTTATGAGGGAGATTCAAAGGGAACTCAACCTGACCTTTTTATTTATAAGCCATGATCTAGGGATTATCCGACATATGTGCGACAAAATCGGGATTATGTACAAGGGACGATATGTGGAGGAGGGGACGGCCAATGATATCTTTGAAAGTCCTCAGCACATCTATACCAAGCGTTTGATCGCAGCGATTCCAGATATTGATCCTAGCCATCGGGAGCAGCAGGTAGAGTTCCGTCGCTCTGTCCAAGAGGAGTACAAGGAAGCTCACCGGAGATATTTTGACGAGAACGGATTGGTTTATCCCTTAAAGCCGGTTTCGGACACACATTTCGTGGCGCTGCCTCAGAAAGGTTGAAAGATATGTGGAAGACAATTGTTCGAAGAGTACTCATTATGATCCCTCAGATCTTCATTTTAAGTATCGTGCTTTTCTTAATGGCAAAGGCCATGCCGGGGGATGCCCTTACCGGATTGATTGATCCGAGCCTCGACCCGGATGCTCTTGCGGCGATGCGAGAGAAGCTGGGGCTGAATAATCCGTGGTATGTGCAGTATTGGGACTGGATATCGAATGCGGCGCAAGGCGACCTGGGCAACTCGTTCAAGTATAAAATGCCGGTTACCGAGCTGATTTCCCAGCGTGTCTCCAATACGTTGTGGCTGGCGCTTGCAACGCTCATTCTGACCTACTTGATCGCCATTCCTCTCGGCATCATTAGCGGCCGCTACAATGATACTTTTTTCGATCGCATTATTTCGGGATACACCTATATCGGCTTCGCAATGCCGCTGTTCATATTTGGCTTGCTGATGCTGTGGTTCTTCGGATTTTACTTGGGATGGTTCCCTACTGGAGGCTCTGTGAATCCTAGAGCAACGGAAGGGGTTGGGTATGTCTTAAGCAAGATTTATCATCTGCTGTTGCCTGCACTGAGTATGGCGCTGATCGGAGTAGTTAGTACCGTGCAATATCTCAGGAACGAAATCATTGACACGAAGCAGAAGGATTTTATTATCACCGCCAGAGCAAAGGGAGCCTCCGAATCCCGTGTCTACAACCGTCATATTTTTAGAAATTCCTTGCTCCCGATCGCCGCATTTCTAGGCTTTGAAATTACCGGACTTATTGGGGGGACGGTATTTATCGAGTCCATATTTGCCTATCCGGGAATGGGGCAGCTCTTTATCCAATCGATTGTGGGGCGTGACTTTAGTGTAGTTATAGCCGTTGCATTGTTGTTTGGGATAGCATCGATCGTTGGTGCGCTTATATCGGATATTATTCTAAACATTGTGGATCCTCGTATTCGCATAAAATAATTTAGGAAAAATTCGGGGTGAAAGAAATGGCGAATGCAAATGCGGAATTGATCCAGCCAGAGGACTATAGCAAGAGCCCGTCAGGCTGGCGCGTACTGTGGCGAGAATTGGTTCGGGATAAGGTAGCCCTAGTCTCTTTACTATTTTTGGGCCTCATTATTGTGGTGGTCTATGGGGTATCCCTATTCCTTGATCAGAAGGAAGTGGTAAAGGTAGACCTCTTCGCCCTATACCAGCCGCCTTCCGCAGATTTCTGGCTAGGTACGGACTACGGCGGACGGGATGTATTCGGGCAATTGATCATCGGTGCCCGCAATTCCATCACGATCGGTGTAGTAGTCACCTTGCTGGCAGGATTAATCGGACTTGTGGTTGGACTTGTAGCCGGTTATTTCGGTGGTCATGTAGACAACGGGATCATGAGAGTGGTGGACTTCTTCATTATTCTCCCTTTCACCATGATCGTTATTATCTTCGTAACCATCGTTCCCAAATATAATATTATTCAATTTTGCTTGATTATGACCAGCTTCTTATGGATGAGCAAGGCGAGGTTAATTCGTTCCAAAACCTTGCAGGAAAGAGAACTGGAATATGTACAGGCATCAAGAACCTTAGGCTCTTCTAATTTAAGAATTATGGTCATGGAGGTGCTGCCGAATTTAACCTCGATTATCATCGTTTCAATGACTCTGAGTTTGGCGGGAAATATTGGACTTGAATCAGGACTTTCCTTCCTTGGATTTGGTTTCCCTGAAAGCACGCCAAGTCTGGGAACCCTGGTTGGCTATGCCAGAAATCCTCAGACACTGGAGTCCAGATGGTGGATTTGGTTACCTGCATCATTACTGATCTTGGCAATGATGTTGAGTATAAATAATGTCGGCCAAGCGCTGAAGCGCGCGACAGATGCAAGACAAAGAAAAGGATAAAAAGGGAGGAATCTATCCATGAAAAAGTCGAGTTGGTCAAGGTCATGGCAAGTCGTGTTAATGCTAACCTTAGTGTTGGCTTTGGCGGCATGCAGCTCCAATGGGGGAAACAATTCAGCAAACCCGGGAACTGGAAATAACACGCCTTCAGAGAATACGTCCAATCAAGGTGAGAACAGCACCGACGACGGCAAGCCAAAGGCGGATGCTGACGGCAATTTTAATATCGCTGATTTTTCCAACGTGAAGACAAACCGCGGAGAGCCGATTCAAGGCGGCAGCATCACCTTCGGTTTGGTAGGGGACTCCCCGTTTGAAGGCACGCTTAATTTCAACTTCTATTCCGGAGCTCCGGATGCGGAAGTCCTTGAATGGTTCGATGAAGGCTTGCTGACTTGGGATTCCAACTATGTGTATACCAATGATGGAGCTGCTACCTATGAAGTATCGGAAGACGGACGGACCTTTACCTTCACTATCCGCGATAACGTGAACTGGCATGACGGTGTTCCGGTAACGGCTGAAGACTGGGAGTTCGCTCATGAGGTCATTTCCCATCCGGATTACAATGGCCCTCGGTATGGCTCTGATTTCACCAATATCGAAGGGGTTGTAGAGTATCATGAAGGCAAGGCAGACAAGATTTCAGGGATTAAGGTGCTTAATGATAAGCAACTTCAAATCACCTACATTAAATCTACGCCTTCCTTGCTGACAGGCGGGGTTTGGATTTATCCATTAGCCAAGCATATCTTCAAGGATATTCCAGTAGCTGATATGGCCGCTTCTCCACAAATTCGTCAGAACCCGATCGGTATTGGCCCGTTCAAGGTGGAGAGCATTGTTCCGGGCGAATCGGTTGTCTATAAGAAGAATACCGATTACTGGCGCGGCGAGCCGCTCCTGGATGAAGTGATTCTGAAAGTAATCCCTGCAACGACTGTTGTTCAAGAGTTGAAGAGCGGCGGGGTTGACCTCGTAAGTGATTTCCCGGTTGACCAATATCCGGATAACGCGGATATGTCCAACGTCGAATTCCTGGGTATTATCGACCGTGCCTATTCCTATATCGGCTTTAAACTTGGAACATGGGATGCCGAGAAAAAAGAAATTGCTATGAATCCAAATGCAAAAATGGCGGATGTAAACTTGCGTAAAGCCATGTGGCAGGCGGTCGACAATGACCAGGTAGGCAAGAAATTCTACAAAGGTCTTCGTTGGGGCGGAACGACACTAATTCCACCTTCACATCCTGATTTCCACGATGCTTCCAATCCAGGCGTAACCTTTGATATTGAAGCAGCGAAAAAAACTTTGGACGATGCGGGCTATGCCTATGACGGCGAATGGCGTACAAACCCGGACGGATCTCCGCTGGAAATCAATTTTATTTCGATGACAGGCAGTGACATTTCCGAGCCGTTGGCTCAATACTATGTACAGTCCTGGGCTGCCATTGGTCTGAAGGTTAACCTTGAAATGGTAGAATTTAATACGTTCTATACCAAGGTTGGCTCAGAAGGTACAGATGACCCGAACGTAGATGTGTACATGGGTGCATGGACAGTAGGTATTGACGTAGATCCAACAGGTCTGTACGGACACGATGCGCTGTATAACTTCCCGCGTTGGGAATCTGAAGAAAATGATCGTTTGCTGGCAGAGGGCGTATCTGAGAAAGCTTTTGATGTTGAATATCGGAAACAAGTTTATAAAGAATGGCAGCAATATATGGTAGAACAAATTCCGGTATTCCCTACCTTATATCGTTCCCTCTTGTCTCCGGTGAATGAACGAATCGTCAACTATGCGATTGGCGATGGAACCGGCTTCTATCGTTACAACATCGGTGTAACTGAAGATAAGCCTGTCGTCGCAAAATAATTTTTCGTTCAACTCATTTAGAACCCTTCAAGGGCACTAAAAAGGGGCTGTCCCAAAGACTTGATCTGCGGGAGGGCCCCTTCGGCATGCAAGCAGGAGACTATGCACAGCCTTGGGCTAAGCGCGAATGGAAGCTTTCGTGATAGCTTATGCACGACGTCATGACCTACCGCGCCTAAAGTTGCGCCTCCCCTCACGATGCTTCAACCTTGCGCCGAAACTTTGCCTGTCCTGCCAGTACGGAAGTCTTTCTCCGAAATTAACTTGTCCCACCGCATTCCGGTTTTGCCCCGAACTTCAAATCGCCTACAGGACGGTATGACTACTTCATTCTGCTCATGCTCATCCGGTCGCAATATCGCAATTTAATGAAATTACTTCCCTTAAAATCTTCATTCGACGCACGAACCCACTTTTAGTGAAAAAACTTACCTTAGATCGCCAGTAACTAGCCAAACCCGTGTATTAGTCAACTTTAAGTACAAAAATTTCACTATATACGCATTTCTATTATTTCCACTGAATTTAAGGTAACTTTTTTCACTGCATGCGTAAGAACCACATTTTCATGTGATCGACCGATCAAAGGGCAACGCAGAATCATCAACTTGCCTGCTTTGTATTTCTGTGCTCTAGCGGAATTAGAGGCCGTCATTTAGGGATTTGACCCCTGCACTGCCAATATCCGACGCGGTAACTTTGTTGAATCGAAAATCGTCTGTATGGTATAGTACGAAACGGTAGGATATTTACATGTGAGGACCATATCAGATTCTTCATGAGATACATTACCTGGATGGAGGCATATATATGAAAGAAAGCAAAAAACGGACGTCCCCGAAGAAGAGAAGCGGTATGCAAAAAGCGTTGATCGTGCTGCTCGTTCTCGTAATTGCCGGGGCAGGCGCATTTGTATTCCGCAAGCCGCTTGCTGTTATGGCATTTGATTTGTTCTTATCCGGTCAGGTGGAGAAGAAGCTGGAGCAATCCTACTCTCCGCTTGAAGAAGAGCAGCAGCAGCCGGTGATTGTGGTAAAAGAGGAGAAAATGGAGCCGTTCAGCATGCTCTTGCTTGGGGTAGACCAACGGGCAAATGAACCGGCCCGCTCAGATACGATGATCTATGCGGTTGTCCGGCCGGAGGAGTCGAAGGTGCTGTTGGTGTCGATTCCGCGGGATACGTATACCGAGATTATCGGCAAGGATAAGGAAGACAAGATCAATCATGCTTACGCCTTTGGCGGCGAGAAGATGACGAAGGATACGGTAGAGAATTTCCTTGGCAGCCCGGTAGATTATTATGCGGCGATCAATTTTGAAGGCTTGAAGCAGGTTGTCGATGCATTGGGCGGTATAGAGCTTCCGATTACGAAGGACATTGTGAACAAGCAGAAGGATCACGAGAAATTCACGATTAAAGCAAATAAACCATTGTATGAAGGACAAGAGGCGCTTAACTACGTTCGATACCGGGAGGACAGCGACTTCAACCGGACCAAGCGGCACCAGATCTTCCTGAATGCGATTGTGGACCGGATGCTGAAGCTGGATCAAGTGTCCAAAATCCCAAGTTTGATGGATATGATGGGTGAGAACTTCAAGACGGATATGCTGCCAAGCGACATTATTGAACTGTCGAAGAAGGTGCTGCTGGGCCCATCTCCGACGATTGAGGGCTTTACCATTATGGGAGAAGGCTTCCGTAAGAATGGGATATACTATGATGCGGCTGACGAAGAAGATCTGGAATTCGCAAAGCAAATGATCGCCAGCTGGAGCAATCCGGACACCGAGCCGCAGGAGTTGCTGCTCCCTGCAGATGCGGAGAAGGATGCAGCATCTTCGAGCACAAACAATGCGAGCAATACGTCAGCAACGGACACAACCAGTCAATAATCGGCAACATTCGAAATCCCCTATACAGGCCTTGATATGTTAGACTGAATATAGCACTTATAGAGGAAGTTCAAAAAGTCATCTTTTGATCACGAAGTAATTCAGGAGGTTAATTCGGCATCGAATCTTGCGTTCACCCTCGAAGTCCGGTACTCATGTAGAGTTTGCCTACACTCCGTTCCTCCTTCTTCGGGTTCTCGCAACCTTCTCGGTGCTGAAAAGCTGACTTTTTGAACACATGCTTATCTAAATAAATGATCTCTCGGCAGTCCGGTATACCGGCTGCCGATTTCGCGCCATGGCCTCAAGCGCCGCTCATATGCAGAACAGGCACGCGAATTAAATGAGGAGGGCTTTTTAAATGAATATTGCGTTTTTCTTACTTCCGAAGAATGATGTTGTGACCGTTACAATGGATTCGACGCTGAGGCAAACGCTCGAACGGATGGAGTTCCACAGGTACACAGCCGTACCTATTCTGGGACGGGATGGAGTCTACGTCGGGACCGTCACCGAAGGCGATCTCCTGTGGTACATGAAAAATTCTGACGGCAAGGTGACATTTGAGAACGCTTCAAAATTTTATCTGCGGGAAATCCCGCTGAAGCTGAACATCAAGCCGGTATCCATTGATGCCGATATGGAGGACCTGATCAATCTGGCGAAGGTTCAGAACTTTGTGCCCGTCGTCGACGATATGGGCCGGTTCATCGGCATTGTCCGCCGCAGTCAGATTATTGAGTACTGTGAGCGATTTGTGTCCAGAAATACCGGAGTGCCCGGGATGTAATATTCGATGCGTAATCGGCCCCTCGTTGCTTCTCTTGAGGGGCATGCTTTATGCTATAATGTAGAATAATGCTTTTTTGGGAGGGTGAAGGCTGCCGTCTATGCAAAAGGAAATGGATATCGCCAAGCGTGCGAAAGTGATTGAATGGTTGAAGACCGAGGTTGTCGATCACGTATCCCGATTATTCAAGGCCTTGTGGGAAGGCAGCACGACACGCATCATGGACAGCCTTGCCAGCCTGATGGTTAGCAGTTACATACTGGGACGCCGGCTGGGTATATCTTATCGGGATCTGGATGAAGCGGTTCTGGATAAGCTGAAGAAGCATAAGCAAGAAGGACACCAGTTGGAAGACTGGTATCAAGATATCTCCACACTGGAAGAACATATGCGTAAGAGGTGAACCCACTTGAAATTCCGCTGGACATCGGTGGCCTGGAGCATCGTGTATTTGCTGCTTCTGCTGTCACTGGCAACACCGCTGACGGTCGTCACGACTTTCTTTTTGATTGTGCCGGTCGTCGTGCTTTATGCGACACTATCTTTTCGGGGACTGGCGCTGCATCTTGTTCCGGTCTGGCTGATCGCTGCGCTGATCTTCGGTCCGGCCATATTGCTGCAGGCGGTCTATTTCCTGATTCCTGCCGTCATTATGGGGCACCTCTATAAAAAAAGGACTTCCGCGCTCAAGGTCTTATTCATTGGGGCGGGCTCCATTACGGCCTTGTTCCTGCTGCTGCTGCTGATTACGACCATCTGGTTTGATTTCAATCTGGCAGTCATGATCGAGGAAATGCTGAATTTAGCCATGGCGCCTTTGCAAAATATGACGGACACCTCGCTTGCCGGCGGGGCAGTTTGGACTCCGGAGCTGAGCCAGCAGCTTTCGGTATTTACGGTCCGCATGATTCCGTTCACGATTATTGTGTGCTCGCTGGTGCTGGCAAGCCTCACCCATGCGATTGTCCGTCCGACCCTGGCAAGTATGGGTCATATTGTCCCCAAGCTGCCGCCGCTTCGCGACTGGCGTTTCCCGCGCTCCTTGATCTGGTATTACTTGGTTGGATTGATTCTTCAGCTATTTTCAGGCTCGTCCATCCCGAATACCTTTATAGGTACAATCCTGTTGAATATGATGCCTTTGCTGCAGTTCTTGTTCTTGATTCAGTCGGCCAGCCTGTTCTTCTTCTTGGCGTACCACAAGAAGTGGAATCCTGCGATTCCGGTTTTGCTTGTCATAGCGGCTTTATTCCTTGCACCGTTGCGCATTGCCGGGATGCTTGATATTGCGTTTCCGCTGCGAGAGAAGCTCACGAGACCAAAATGATAGGGTGAAAAGGCATGCCAAGTTTACTGCAAAAACGCTGGCACGGATACCAGACCGTATGGATGTTCCTGCTCCAGCTTCTGCTCGTCATTTTCGTCAGCTTCTACAACTGGATTCTCGGACTTGTTGCACTCTGTCTGGTCGGAGCACTGGCGTATTTTATGCTGCAGGCGGAGCGCCGCTTCCGCAAGGAGCTGGTGAAGTACGTCACGGATTTGACGTACAGGATCAAACGGGTGGAGGGCGAAGCGATCGGACGCCTGCCATTCGGTATCCTACTGTTCAGCGACGATCGGGTCGTCGAATGGCACAATCACTATGTCGCGGGAGTCTTCGGCAAGGACACCGTTGTCGGCCAGCCTTTGCCTGAGCTGCTGCCCAGCTTGCCGTTTCCGGCAAGAGATAAGAAGGATATCAAGCCCGGCAAGCATACGATTGAGGTCGTGGCGGGCGGACGTTACTACGAATTGTCGGTGGATCATGAGGAACGCTTGATCTACTTCCACGATATTACCGAGCTTGCGCTTCTGCGGGAGCGGTATGAGAATGAGCGCGTGGCGCTGGGGATTATTCTGCTGGATAATCTCGACGAGGCTGCGCAAGGCATGGACGATCAGCAGCGGACCGCGCTGATCGCCCGCGTCGCACAGGCGATCACGGAATGGGGGAAGCAGTATCGGATTTATCTGCGCCGACTGTCTTCCGAGCGGTATCTGATGATCCTGAATCAGAGATCGCTGAACGAACTGGAGCAGAGCCGGTTCGTGATCCTGGACGAGGTCCGCGAGATGACCGCGGACCTGAAGGTGCCGATGACGCTCAGCATCGGCCTTGCCTTCGGCACCGAGCGCTTCAGCGAGCTGGGCGAGCTGGCCCAGTCGAGTCTGGACATGGCGCTCGGGCGCGGGGGTGACCAGGCCGCAGTGAAGGCTGGTCAGCGGCTCTCGTTCTACGGCGGCAAGACCGGCGCCGTAGAGAAGCGGACGCGCGTGCGTGCGCGCGTCATTGCGCATGCGCTGCGCGATCTGATGCAGGAGAGCGATCGCGTGATCATTATGGGCCATCGGATGCCCGATCTCGATGTGATCGGGGCATCCATCGGCGTCATGAAGGCCGCCGATATGTACAAGGTGGAGGCCCATATTGTGCTGGATGAGTCGAATCCAGGCATCGAGCGCTTGATGGAGCGGATCCGCCAGGAAGAACCGCTGATGCGCCGGTTCATCTCGCCGGAGCAGGCGCTTGGCATGATGACCCCGCATACGCTGCTGGTGGTCGTGGATACCCATAAGGGCTCGATCACGATGGAGCCGAGGCTGGTTGATGTGGCCCGCCGGGTGGTGGTCGTCGATCATCATCGGCGCGGAGAAGAATTTATCAATGATGCTGTGCTCGTCTACCTGGAGCCATATGCTTCATCCGCATGCGAGCTGGTCACCGAGCTGCTGCAATACATTCATGAGAAGGTGGAATTAAGCCCGCTTGAAGCTACGACGCTGCTTGCGGGGATTACCATCGATACGAAGCATTTTGCTCTGCATACCGGATCGCGGACCTTTGAGGCCGCCGGATTCCTGCGCCGCATGGGCGCCGATACGTCCTTGGTGCAACGGGTGCTCAAGGAGGATTTGCAGGAGTATATCGCGAAGGCGGATATTATCAAGCATGCCCGCATGATTCATAACCATATTGCGCTCGCCGTGACCGAGGAGAACCGCAAGATACCGCAGCTATTGATTGCTCAGGTTGCAGATACGCTGCTTAACATGACCAATGTACTCGCCTCGTTCGTCATTAGCGAGCGCCCTGACGGGTTGATCGGGATCAGCGCCCGTTCACTCGGCAGCATGAATGTGCAGGTAGTCATGGAACGCCTTGGCGGAGGCGGGCATTTAACGAATGCTGCAGTACAGCTGGAGGGTACCCAGGCGGAAGCAGAGCAGAAGCTTCTGGCCGTTCTGGATGAATTTGAGAAGGAAGAGGGGTTATTCGAATGAAGGTTATCTTTTTGAAGGATGTTAAAGGACAAGGCAAGAAGGGTGAGATCAAGGAGGTATCGGAGGGCTACGCACAGAACTTCCTGATCCCGCGCGGGCTGGTTCGTCCGGCTACCGATGGCAACGTGAAGACACTGGAGAACCAGACCGCCGCAGAGGCCAAGCGCAAGGAGCGCGAGAAGGAAGAAGCAGCGGAGTTGGGCAAGAAGCTGGAAGAGATGACGGTAACCTTGAAGGCGAAGGCTGGAGAGGGCGGCCGCCTGTTCGGAGCGATTACGAGCAAGCAAGTGGCGGAAGCGCTCGAAAAGGCCGGTGTCAAAATCGATAAACGGAAGATTGAAATGCACGATCCGATTCGTTCGCTTGGCGTTACTCAAGTACCGGTTAAGCTTCATCCGGAAGTGAAATCGACGGTCAAGGTTCAGGTCACGGAGGAATAAGATGAGCGTAGATCCTTATTACGACCGCATCCCTCCGCAGAATCTGGAAGCAGAACAAGCGGTGCTTGGCGCGATCCTGCTTCAATCCGAAGCGCTTATTACGGCCATGGAGCGGGTTCGTACCGAGGATTTCTACGATAAGCCTCACCAGCTCATTTATGAAGCGATGGTGCAGCTGGGGGAGGAAGGGCAGCCGATTGATCTGGTCACGCTGACCTCTCGTCTGCAGGATCGCGGCGAGCTGGAGGAGACGGGCGGGGTCAGTTATTTGGCCAAGCTTGCACATGCTGTTCCGACTGCGGCAAACGTGGATTACTATGCCCGAATCATCGAAGAGAAATCGATGCTCCGGCGCTTGATTCGTACAGCAACACAGATTGTCAGCGACGGCTACACGGGAGGCGAGGACGTCTCCGGTATGCTCAGCGATGCCGAGCGCCGGATTCTGGAGATCTCCAACCGCCGCTCCGGCAGCGGCTTTATTGCCATACGCGATGTATTGATGGAGGTGTTCGACCGGGTCGAGCAGCTTCACCAGAACAAAGGGAACACCACCGGCATTCCGTCGGGGTTCGTCGATCTGGACAAAATGACGTCCGGCTTTCAGCGGAATGACCTGATTATCGTAGCCGCCCGGCCATCCGTGGGTAAGACCGCCTTTGCGCTGAATATCGCGCAGAACGTTGCGGTGCGTGCCAAAGAGACCGTGGCGATCTTCAGTCTGGAAATGTCGGCGCCCCAGCTGGTACAGCGGATGATCTGCGCCGAGGCCAATCTGGACGCAGGCGTGATGCGGACCGGTGATTTCAAGAACGATGATGATTGGTCCAAGCTGACGATGGGCATCGCGGCCTTGTCCGAAGCGGAGATTTACATTGACGATACACCCGGTGTCACCGTGGCCGATATTCGGGCCAAGTGCAGACGGCTTAAGAAGGAGAAGGGGCTAGGCATGATCGTGATCGACTACCTTCAGCTCATTCACGGCCGCGGCAAGCCCGGCGAGAACCGTCAGCAGGAGGTCTCGGAAATATCCCGGACGCTCAAGCAGATTGCCCGTGAGCTGGAAGTGCCGGTTATCGCCTTGTCCCAGCTCAGCCGGGGCGTGGAGCAGCGGCAGGACAAGCGTCCGATGATGTCTGACCTGCGGGAATCCGGTTCGATCGAGCAGGATGCCGATATCGTTGCCTTCCTGTACCGGGACGATTATTATAACCAGGAGACCGAGAAGAAGAACATTATCGAGATCATTATCGCCAAGCAGCGGAATGGTCCGGTAGGTACCGTAGAGCTGGTCTTCCTGAAGAACTTCAATAAATTTGCCAATTATGAGCGGGCACATAGCGATGCTTTCGCCGGATAGTCTATTTTTCCGAACAAATCGATATTTATCCCTTAATTTCCGAACAATCATTCACGCCAGTGGGTGATTGTTCGTTTTTTAATTTGACTTTAAAAATGGAGACTGGTAAACTGGTATTGCTGCTTTGATGCGCTAAATTAATGCAAATGGTCAGAGCGGCAGGATTCAGTTGCAGTCACAATTACGGGTGAAGCGGCCAAGCGGCACAGCGTCATCTTAATTCAAGCAAATACAGGTGCGAAGGCACCGGGCGGGGGAATGTACATGTCAACGGTAGTTGTTGTAGGAACCCAATGGGGAGACGAAGGTAAAGGTAAAATCACGGATTATCTGGCGGAGAGCGCAGATGTGGTGGCCCGTTATCAAGGCGGTAACAACGCCGGTCACACCATTCTTATCGATGGCAAGAAGTACAAACTCAGCCTGATTCCTTCGGGCGTGTTCTATTCAGATAAGAAGTGCGTAATCGGCAACGGGATGGTTGTGAATCCGTCCGCGTTGATCGATGAAATAAACTACATTCACGAAAATGGCTTTACGACAAAGAATCTGGTGATCAGTGACCGTGCTCATGTCATCATGCCGTATCATATGGTGCTGGATGCCCTGGAGGAAGACCGCAAGGGACCGAACAAGATCGGTACGACTCGCAAGGGAATCGGCCCGGCTTATATGGATAAGGCGGCCCGCAGCGGCATCCGGATTGCCGACCTGATGGATCCGGAGGAATTCGAGCTCAAGCTGCGTCACCTGATGAACGAGAAGAATCATGTGATTCAGCAGGTCTACGGTGCAGAGCCGCTGGATGTTGAAGAAGTGCTGCAGAAGTATCTGGAATATGCGGAAGTGCTTCGTCCTTATGTCACTGATACCTCTGTGGTATTGAATGAGGCGATTGACGCGGATAAAAAAGTGCTGTTCGAAGGGGCGCAGGGCGTGATGCTGGACATCGACCAAGGCACCTATCCGTTCGTTACCTCATCCAATCCATCGGCTGGCGGCGTCTGCATCGGCTCCGGGGTAGGGCCTTCCAAGATCGATCAGGTGATCGGGGTGGCAAAATCCTATACGACCCGCGTCGGAGACGGACCTTTCCCAACCGAGCTGAACGATGAGATCGGCGATTTCATCCGCGAGACGGGCCATGAATACGGCACCGTTACCGGACGTCCGCGCCGGGTCGGGTGGTTCGACAGCGTCGTTGTCCGCCATGCCCGTCGTGTGAGCGGGTTGACCGGACTGTCATTGAACTCGCTTGACGTGCTTACAGGTCTCAAGACGGTTAAAATCTGCACCGGCTATAAATACCGCGGTGAAGTTATCACTCACTATCCGGCAAGCCTTAAGATGCTGGCGGAATGTGAAGCCGTGTACGAAGAGCTTCCGGGCTGGAGCGAGGACATCTCCGATGCGAAGACGCTGGAGGACTTGCCGGAGACGACACGCAACTACGTGAAGCGCGTATCGGAACTGACCGGTATTCCGATTGCGATCTTCTCGGTAGGCCGCAACCGCAGCCAGACGAATCAGGTTCTGCCAATCTACGAATAATAAAGTAACCATCATAGGCCGCTTCCTGTGAACCGTTATTTTCTACGGTATGCAGGAAGCGGCCTTTTTGCTGTATTTCACAAATCTGCTCTGCTCGTAGTCGGATGGGAGAAGTAGTAGAAAGAGTCTATCTTTCTGACTAGCCTGCTCATTTGCTCTTAGGGGAGGTTATATCTCCACTTTGCCGTCCATACTGGAAATAGAGTAGACAGATGCGCAGCCGAATCACTAGCTTCCGTTCTATCCAGCGGATGCTTGGAAGCTAGAATGAACCGGCTGACGGCGGGATTGCAGAAGGAGGAAAGTTAGTGAAATGGTTGCTTAAATTCGCAAGACTGGGGCTGGTTGTGGTTATGGTCACACTGCTGACCGTGCTCACGGCGGGGTATGTGGTAAATACGTACATTCAAACGCTGCTTGGCAGCTATAATCTGCCTATAGCCGGCCAGGCGCCAAGCCTGGGCAGTATGATGAAGGGAATGCTGGGATTCGGCTCGCAGGGTGCTCCTGATCCGAAGGATCAACCCGCACCGGACAGTAACGGACAGACAGGGCTGGATGCGGCAGGAGCTTCGGGAACAGACCGCTTGGGAGAGGACAGCACCTCGGAGAATCAAGAGGAAAACAGGGATACCGACAGCTCGCCGGTGGAGGGCGAGGCAGAGGAGGAGGCTCCAGAGGGCTCCGTCCCGGTCATGGGCGGCATTGCAGGGGAGGCAGCAGGTGCGGGACAAGACCAGCAGGTATTGGTAAGCCCGGACGATCTGCTCGCGAAGAAGGACGAGCTAAGCGACAGTGAGAAGGAAGAGGTATTTGCCACCTTGATGAGCAAGCTTCCTCAGGAGGAAATGCTGAGAATGAGCGAGCTGATCGAAGGGGGATTAACGGAGACGGAAATGATCGAGATCGAACAGATCCTGTCCAAGCATTTAAGTAAAGAAGAGTATGCCAAAATCTTGAATTTATTAAAAAAATAGCGTTCACATTCACAGGATTGTAAATAAAGAATCAACGGAAGAATTTGCATAAAAAGCCGGGGGCCTAAGTATAATAAAGGCTTCCGGCCTTTTTGGCATGAGTTGAAATGTTAAAGCTGACTGTGTTACTCTTAACAAGGATCATAAAAGGTTAAAAATTTGACATCATTTCATGTCGATTTCAGTTGAATTGTAAAGGAGAACAGCAATGAAAGGTTTCAGGGGGATGCGCTGGCAGCTATGGCGCAAGGATAAAGACACCGATCAAAATAATCAAAGCCACCCGGACAGCCAACAAAGCAAGTTCAGACCGATATCAGAACTGACAAGACGCTTGAACATGACTCCCAAGCTTCGGACGATTGCAATCAGTGCGGTTGCCGTTTTTGTACTGGGCGGCGGGGGTTATTTTGCAACAGTAGAATATGTGGAAGCACATACGGTAGCTTTTTACCGTGTATACGTCGGAGAACAAGAAATAGGGACTATAGAAGAGGAGCAGCAGCTTCAGGCGTTGTTCCAGGAGAAGCAAGAGGAATACAGCGAGAAATATCCGGAAGTGGAGATGGCCGTACATACGGAGGGCATCAAGGCGGTTCCGGATCAGGCTTATAAGGCTGAGGTCAACAGCGAAGAGACGCTGGACAAGCTCTATGGCATGCTTACCGGCTATGCCAAGGGTGTTGAACTGAAGGTGGACGGCAAGACGATTGCCATTGTTAAGGACCAAGAGACCGCTGATCAGATTCTAGAGCAGATTAAGACCAAGTATGCTCCCGAGCTGAAAAGGGCCTCTGTTCCTGCGTTCGTAAGTAAGGTGGCCAAGACGGGCGGCAATAGTGCGGCCTTATCAAATGCTGCCGCAGATACCGGGGCAACAGAGGACCCGGACAATGCGCTGGAGAAGGTCTCCATCAAGGAGCAAGTGGATGTCCAGGATGTGGATACCGCTCCCAATAAAGTGATGGCGGCCAGTGATGTGGTAGCAAAAATTTTAGAGGGCGACGAAGCTGCGATTACGTACGAGGTGCGCGAGGGAGATACGATTTCTTCGATTGCAGCAAAATACGGAGTAAAACAGCAGGAGCTGTTCAACCGCAATCCCGGGATAAAGGAGCGTACGCTTCAAATCGGCACAGAGCTTCAGATCCAGGCGGTACAACCGGCGCTTACGGTTACTACGGTAGAGCGAGTCTCTGAGCAGCTGGTAACCGAGCCGCAGGTCATCATCCAGAAGAGCGATGAGATGCGTGAAGGCGAGACAAAGGTACTGTCGCTAGGCGCGAGCGGGCTTAAGACGATGAAGTATCGTGTGACGAAGGAAAACGGGGAAGTCGTCGAAGAGGAATGGCTGGGCCAAGAGGTGATCAAGGAATCGAAGCCGAAGGTTGTTCTGGCCGGTACGAAGATTGTTCGGGGAATCGGTACGGGTGATTTTTCCTGGCCGGTGTCCGGGGCGAAGCTGACGAGCAGCTACGGCAAGCGCTGGGGCAGGACGCATAAAGGCATTGATCTTGTCTCCTCGAACAAGAACATTCTATCCGCCGATGATGGGATTGTTACCTTTGCCGGCACGAAGTCCGGATACGGCAATTGCATTATTGTCGATCATCAGAACGGGTATCAGACCCTGTACGGCCATTTGAGCAAAATCTCGGTCAAGAAGGGGCAGATCGTGGAGAAGGGCACCAAGCTGGGCGTCATGGGCAATACGGGACGCTCGACGGGTACGCATCTGCATTTTGAAATCCATAAGGATGGCAGTGTTCAGAACCCGTTGAAATACTTGTAATCAATAGGCAGATAGCACCTGGCCCGAGCCCCCGCGTCCGTGAAAAGGACGGGGAGCTCGGGCCAGTTTTTTGTATGAACGGCAGCGTTGTGCTTATTTCGCAGGCACGGCGTTCACAGCCTGTTGATCCTTCAGTTGATGTTGTCCCGAGACAACCACCTGTTCCTCTTGCTTCAAGCCATCGGTGACCTCCTGGTACATTCCGTTCAGGCGGCCCAATTGTACCTGCCGTTTCTCCACCTTGCCGTCGGCGAAGGTGAAGACGAAGGTATTGCTCTCTTCCCGAATGATTGCGGTGGTCGGGATGGTAAGCACCTCTTGCTCCACTTCATCAGTAAGCCGCAGTTGAACCTTGGTTCCCGGTTTCAACGCCAGCTTTGCATTATCGCTCTGCAATTCCAGTGTATAGGTCCGCAACTGGGTGTCCATAATGTCAGCGAGATAGACGATCTTGCCCGTATACAGCTGTCCTGGCATGTCGGGAGCATAAAATGACAATTCTTCTTTGCCCTCGATCAGTTTGCGGTTCTCTTCGGTGATGCTTGCCGTCAGCTTGATCGGGTTGATTTGCTGAATCTTCCCGACAATCCCTTGACTGACTGTCATGCCCGATTCCACTGAGAAGTCGGTCAGGACCCCGCTAATAGGGGCGGTGACCTTATAGTTCTCTAGCGTACGCTCCAGTTGTTGCATATCAATTTGGGCCAGTTGAATTTGATCCTTTAACGGCTGTAAGGCCTCGGGATCGTTCTGGTTAGCAAAATGGGCGTCTTTCAAGCTTTGTTGTGCTGTGCGCAGCGCAATCTGGGCCTTCTGCTGCTGCAGCTTTACGTCAGTGGGGTCCAGCTCAAACAGTAATTCACCCTTCGTTATCTGATCGCCCCGCTTTTTTAACGATTTCAGCACTTCGCCGCTAGCTTTAACGACAATATCCCGCTCTTCTGAGGAGATGACCAGGGCAATCGTCTCCTGGGGTTCCCCGATACTTCTTACATCAGCTTGGCTGATCTTCACGGACGGCGTTTGCACGATCTGCTGAGCTTCTGTTTCAGGACTCTCCGATTGGGTGCATCCCGCTATGGCGATGGACCCAAGAGCCAGCAAGACACATCCTATGGCGAGTTTATTCCACTTGGTTCTATTCATCGGCGGTCAATCCCTCCTCGTTGTTAGCGATTGATGCGGTATCCCGATTTCTGTGGAACAAGCGCCCAATCGATTGTTTAGTTGCCTCGATGATTTCATAAATGACAGGAACAACAACCAGCGTCAGCAGCGTTGATGAGACCAGCCCGCCGATAACGACAACAGCCATTCCCTTGGAAATAATCGCGCCCCCTTCGGTTAGACCGAGGGCGAGCGGCAGCATGGCGACCATGGTCACAACAGCGGTCATGATAATCGGCCGCAGGCGTAGCCCCCCGGCTTCAATCAGCGCATGCCGAACGGTGTATCCGTCCTCGCGCAACTGCTGCGTCCGGTCGATCAAGAGAATGGCATTGGTGACGACAATCCCGATCAGCATCATGAAGCCGATTAATGAAGTAATACTGATAGATTCGCCGGTGACGAGCAATCCGATAAGCCCGCCGATGACAGCCAGCGGCAGCGAGAACAGAATGACGAAAGGAGCGCTCGTATTGCCGAAGGAGATGACCATGATCAAGTAAACGATAAATACGGAGGCTGCCATCGCTACAAATAATTGAGAGAAGCTCTCCATAATATCCTCATTGACCCCGCCAAGTTCTCGGGATACACCGTCTGGAAGCGGCACTTGATCCAGAGCGGCAGCAACCTGTGAACTGATCCCGCCTTTGTTCTTACTGTCAATCTTGGCCGAAATGGTCACGACTTGTTCCTGATTATTGCGCTGAATGCTGGAAGCTGCATCGATGATATTCAAGCTCGCTATTTCTTTCAAATATACGATCGACCCATTTGTCGATGGGAAAGGGATATCACCAAGCTTAGACAAGGTGTCCAGTCCGGTTTTCTCCAACTCCACCGTCGTCGTATAAAGCGTGTTATCCAGCTTCAGCTCGCCGATTTTATCCTTCATCAGCCAACTGCCAACCATTTGCTGTACACTTGAGGCGCTTAGCCCGTATCGCCAAGCTTTATCCTGGTCAACTTCTATTTCCAGTTCTTGTTTGGCATCGCTTAACGAGTCCGTAACCTCGGTCAGTTCGGGGAATTCCTGCAGCTTCTCTGTTAATAAAGCAGCAGCCTCCGTTAACTGGTTCAGGTCGTCCCCTTTCAGCGAGTACGCAAAGTCTGAGGTTCCTCCTCCGCTTTCCAGCGATCTTACGTCAAGCTCGGCCTCTTCAGGCAACTCAGCGAGCAGAATCGCTTTATAGTCTTCCTGGACTTCCTTCACCTTACTGCCTTCGCGAACCTCGGTGAAGATCTGCGCGCGGTAAGGAACCGGATCGGATGAATTGTTATACCCGATGAGTGATTCAATAAACGTAAATTGCGGTTCTCCACTGGCATCCCTGGCTTCTTGCAGGATGTCTTCCAGATTCTTCACCTTGACATTCATTGTGTCCAGCGAGGTTTCATAAGGCATTTTAACAACATAGTAAAAAGCCCGTGGGGGTTCTTCCTCTGGAATCAAGGTAACCGATAGGAACGGTATTGTGCCGATAATCGACGCAATAAACAGAAAACCCGCTGCCAGCAAGGTTTTGATCCGGTGGTGCAGCGACCACTCCAGAACCCTGCGGTAAGTCGCCGACAAGCGTCCTCCGTTGTTTTCGGCATGTTTGATTGTCGCTCCGCGCAGAACCATCAGTTTGGCCAGCATGGGAATTACAGTCAGGGCCACGAGCAGGGAGGACAGCATAGCGGTGGACAAGGTGATGGCAAACGGCTGAAACAGCTGGCCAACCATGCCGCTGATCATCCCCAGCGGAGCAAATACACCGACAGTAGTCAGCGTAGAGGAAGTAATGGCTGCTCCAACTTCGCGTGTAGCCAGCTTGATTACGGATTCATCTCGCTCCTGCGCCTTTTGCAGGTGGGAATATATATTTTCGATAACCACGATACTATCGTCTACGACCCGGCCGATTGCAATGAACATACCGCCCAGTGTCAGAATGTTCAAGGAAATGTCCAGAAGATGCATGACGATCAGTGTAATCAAAATGGATAATGGAATTGAAACCAATACAATCAGCGTCATGCGGATATTGCGCAAGAACAGCATAATGATTAATGCGGCGAGCAGCGCGCCAGCCAGTCCCTCATGTACCATACCGCTAATGGAAGAGCTGACTTGCACCGAATCATCGTAGACTGTTTTGAACTGGATGTCCGGAAGCTCCTGCTCCCACTCTTGAATCAGGGCTTTAATTTCACCAGCAAATTCCACGACATTGGCATCGCTCGTCTTATAAAGCTGAACCCCGATGGCCGGTTGTCCGTTAAGGCGGGCCACAAAGTTCGATTCAGATATCGACTCAATTTGGCCGAGCTGACCTAGCCGTACACGGGTTCCCTGCGGGGTGAGCAGGTCCATATTCTTCAGCGTATATATGCTGTTGGTATTGCTTGTTACCCGGGCCATCAGCGGGCTGCCGTCAATTTCTACCGCCCCGGCGGGCAAGGAAGTCATATTCTGGCGCATTTGGGCTGATACCTGAGCGGGAGACAGTCCAAAGGCATTCAACTTGTCTGCATCCAGGCTGATGCTAAGGGTTGTCTCTCGCGACCCGATTTCGTCCATATGATCATAGCCATCGATGGCTTCAAACCCTGGCTTGATCTCATTGGCGAACCATTGATCCAGCTCGGTTTGACTCATACCGTTCTCCGCAGAGAGCGCCAGATAATAAGCCGGAATGGAGGCGAAGCCATAGGTAGCTGCTTGCGGGGCTCCAGCAGCATCAGGGAGGCTGACCTCTTCAAGCAAGCTGTCGATATCCAGCTTCTTCTGTTCAGGATCAGCGTTTTCGGTCAAATAAACAATAATTGTCGAGAAGTTGTCGCTGGAGGTGGAGTCAATGGACGTGACTCCATCCATGCCAGCAATCCTCTTCTCTATGGGCTTGGTAACTTGCTCCATGACATCACTGGGGGAGCCTGGATATTGCGTTGTTATAAAGACAACGGGAACGGAAATATCCGGCATCACCTCTGTTTTTAATTGCCCAGTAGAATACAGGCCCCCGATGAACAACATAAGGATCATGATGATCAGGGCGCCTGTATTTTTCATGGAGAAGCTGGTGAGTTTGTTCATGGCAATCCTCCTATCTTGGGATAGACTACCAAATAAATATGAACTGAATGTGAATAATGAGGGTTGAAAGTTCAGGGGCTATAATAGGGAAGGTTTACAGTGATCTCCGTTCCTCCTCCGGGTTCACTCTGAACGTTGATATGGCCGTGATGCAGGTCAATAATTTTTTTGGTGATGGCCAGTCCAAGGCCGTTGCCTTGATGAGCGCGGTTGCGAGAACGATCCGCTTTATAAAACCTTTCAAAGATTTGTTGTTGATCCTCTGCAGAAATACCGATACCTGTATCTTTGAATGTGATGGAGACGTGGTGGAAGCCCATAACAGCGGAAATAGTAATTGCTCCACCTTCGGGGGTAAACCGGATACAATTCCCGATCAGGTTAATCCATACTTGATTCAACTGGTCGTGATCGCCGTAAATTTTGATGAGCGGCAACTGTAAGGTGATGCCGATCTGCTTAGCCGACCACTGAGGTTCAAAGGCAACGACAGCTTGTCGGATTTGTTCATCAAGACGGAATGTTTCAGGCTGGAAGGGATGATGCCTGGATTCAAGGGAAGCCAGCTTCAGCAAATTTTCGCTCATGCGCGACATTCGCTCGCTTTCTGAAATAATGATATTTAAATAGCGGTTTCGCGCTTCCTCATCCACTTGCTCTTCTCTCAACGCTTTGGCAAAGCCTCGAATCGAGGTGAGCGGCGACTGAATTTCATGAGATACGTTGGATACAAAGTCCTGCCGCATCTGCTCTATCTGCCAGAGTTGCTTGCGCATTTCGTCAAAGCTCTGAACCAGGACGCCAAGCTCATCTTTGCGTCTAACTTTCAAGTCCGTACTGAAGTCGCCCTTGGCCATCCTCCGGGTAGCTTCTGTCATTTTGCGCAGGGGATAGATTAAAAAGCCGGCCTCCACAATAAAGAACAAGCTGCCGCCCACCAGGAAAATGGCCATCATGGTCAGAAGCATGCCCCCCAGCGGGTAGCCAAGCTGATTGTTAGCAAAGGACTCCAGGAACATGGCGTATGTTTGACCCTCATGTTCGAAGCTTAACCCGACATAGGAGAGGCCGCCGCTATCTTCATCTTCCCCCCGGACAATTTGTCCTTGCTGGACCTCACGAATCTGCTCCTCGCTAACGGGAATATTATGCTGGTCGCCGTACCTTTCAACCTGCAATTGCTCATCATAAATCTGCACGCTAATCATGTTGACCATCTCTCGAATATCTTCCATCACCAAAGCCCGGTTCTCCAGTCCGACACGTTCGAAGAGGCGAATCAAGCTTTGTCCTATCGTAATCATGTATTTCTCGGATTGTTCCTGGAACGACCGATTATAAAGATAGCCGGTAATCATGGCCGAGGCGAGCAAGCTGACCATTATAGCCGTCAGGAACATGGCGACGATACGGATATATAACGATTTAATCATTTTCCACCACAAGCCGATAACCCAGGCCGTAGACGGTGCCGATCTGGAACGCCGGAGGGATATCGCCACTGCTGCCGGCAAAGCGCTCCCGCAGCCTTTTGATATGGACATCGATCGTACGGTCGTCCCCGGCATAATCTGCTCCCCAAATTTGCTCGATCAATTGCTCACGGGTGAAAATTTGCCCCGGGTAGCTGCCCAGCTTAAACAGCAGCTCGAACTCCTTGGGCGGCAAGGCTAGCTCCTTATGGCCATAGGTTACTTTATAAGTTTGGCGGTTCAACTCGATGTTTCCAACCTGTACGCGGGATGAAGCGGCAATTTTGTAGCGCTTGAGCAGCGCTTTGACACGCACGACCAACTCAGGCGGATCAAATGGCTTAACGAGATAATCATCGGTGCCAAGGTTGAAGCCTTTTACTTTTTGGCCGGTTTCGCTTTTGGCGGTGACCATCAGCAGAGGCGTGTCCGGATATAACCGCCGCAGCTCACTGCAGAGCTCCCAGCCATCCATCATAGGCATCATGATATCCAGCATTACCAAATCCGCCTTGTACTGTTTCATTTTTTGTAATGCGTCTTCGCCATGCTCAGCCTGAAGCAGCTCAAATCCTTCCTTGGCTAAATACAAACCGATTAACTCACGTATATTGGGATCGTCGTCTACGATTAATATAATGGCCATACGGCGATGTCCTCCTCATTATTCTTCTGATGCTAGTGCATTCTCTCAGAAAATCTTATCAGTTCCTTGAAGGGACATGCAATACATTTCCCCCCGTGGCCCTCCGGGCCGATAGCTGATGCGGCTTTGAATATGGTAAGATAGAGAGATAACAAGCCCATGGCTGAAAGTTTGGGGTGAATCTGGTTATGCAAGGTAAGATTTTAGTAGTGGATGATGAGCAGCCCATTGCGGATATATTGAAATTTAATCTGGAAAAAGAGGGCTACGAGGTGGTGCTCGCTTTTGACGGTATTAATGCGGTAGAATTGGCTTTCTCCGAGCAGCCTGACTTGATTCTGCTGGATTTGATGTTGCCCGGCAAGGACGGGATGGATGTGTGCCGGGAGGTGCGTGCCAAGCTGCAGACCCCAATCATCATGCTAACGGCCAAGGATGGGGAAATCGACAAAGTGCTGGGCCTTGAATTGGGGGCTGATGATTATGTGACCAAGCCCTTCAGTACGCGTGAGCTGCTGGCTCGGGTGAAGGCGCATTTGCGGCGGCAGCAGAAGCAGACGGAAGTGGAAGGTACGGAAGAAGCGAGACAGGGGATCAGCCTGTTTGAATTGTTTATAGATACGGATATGTATACGGTTCACAAGAATGGAGAGCCGCTTGATCTGACGCATCGGGAGTTCGAGCTGGTGCATTACCTGGTGAGAAATGCCGGAAAGGTAATGACTCGCGAGCATTTGCTGCAGGCGGTATGGGGATTTGAATATTTCGGCGATGTGCGTACGGTCGATGTGACGATCCGGAGACTGCGCGAGAAGATTGAGCAGGATCCGAGCAAGCCGGAATACATCCTGACGCGCCGGGGACTCGGATATATGATGCGGAGCTCCAAGGCGGGTGCATTCTAGCATGAAGCTGAGGCTGCCATCCCTCTTTCGCACGATCCAGGCGAAGCTGATTCTTGTCTATGTGCTTTTGATCCTGATCGCGATGCAATTGATCGGGGTTTATTTCGTAAGCGCGATGAAGACTTCGCTGACGAGCAATTTCACGAAGGAATTGCAGGAGCGGGCGGAGCTTCTCTCCGTGCTGGCGGCGCAAAACTTAGGCGTGACCGGAGACTCGGCGGAGGAGTCGATGGAGAATCTCCGCGTGCTGGTGAACAATCTGTTCAGCATCAACGGGGCCGAGATTCAGGTGCTTGATGCAAGCGGCAAGGTGCTGACGACATCGAAGCCGTCCCATGCCGACTATGTGGGCACCAAGAATACGCAGACCGTTGTCAATCGGGCCTTGCAGGGCATTCGGGACAACGAGGAATATATCATCGATGAAGATAACATCCGCAAAAAGGTGGTGGCCAAGCCGGTCACCAGTGACGGTAAAATCGTCGGAGCAATATACATCGCCGCTTCCTTGAACGAGCTGTACGATACGATGGAGCGGGTGAACAACATTTTCATCTCGGGTATCCTGCTCGCTTTGGGATTGACGGCCGTTCTTGGCGTAATTCTGGCTCACACCATCACCTCGCCGATCAAGGAAATGACCCGGCGGGCGACGGCGGTGGCCGAAGGACAGTTCCATCAGAAAATGCCGGTGCTTGGCGATGACGAGATCGGGCAGCTCAGCAAGGCGTTCAATTATATGACAAGCCGGCTAAGAGATGCGCTCGCGCAGAATGAAGAGGAGAAGGAGAAGCTGGCTTCGATCCTTACGAATATGAGCGACGGCGTGATTGCCGCCGACGAGAACGGTACGGTGATTCTGATGAACCGCCGGGCCGGAGAAATGCTGTGGATCGGAGAGGAGCCGACAGTAGGAAGCGATATGATCTCGCTTCTCCATCTATCTGACGAGGAGCGCGAAATTATCCGGCGGGGAATTATGCATTCTACCCTGCTGGAGAATGAGACCCCGGAGGGGGATGTCTTCCTCATTCGGGTGACCTTTACTCCGATTCATCGGCGGGAGACCGGCATCGTCGGAACGATTGCGGTACTTCAGGACGTCACCGAGCAGGAGAAGCTGGAGGCTTCGCGCCGGGAGTTCGTGGCGAATGTGTCGCATGAGCTGCGCACGCCGCTGACGACGATCAAGAGCTATACTGAGGCCTTGGAGGACGGGGCGATGGAGGATCCGGAGCTGGGCTTGAAGTTTGCTTCGGTCATTCAGAACCAGACGGACCGCATGATCCGGCTGGTAACCGACCTGCTGCATCTGTCCAGACTCGACTCCAAGGAAGCCCAGCTGCGCAGGCAAATGACGCCCGTGCTGGAAATGCTGGAGGATGTGGCTGACCGCTTTTCCTTCCAGATGCAAGAGAGAGGCATCAGGCCGACCCTCTTTGTGGCGAATGGTGTGGATTCCGTATGGATCGACCGCGATCAGATCGACCAGGTGCTGGACAACCTGTTCTCCAATGCGATGAAGTATACGCCGGAGGATGGAACTATCGCGATTGAGGCTCGAATCACGGAGGACCATATGCTAGCGATTTCGCTTCAGGATAATGGGATCGGTATTCCGCGCAAGGATCTGGACCGGATCTTCGAGCGCTTCTATCGGGTGGACAAGGCCAGATCGCGCAATATGGGCGGCACAGGCCTCGGACTGTCGATTGCCCGGGAAATTGTCCGGGCCCATGGCGGGACGATCTCGCTGCAATCTGAGCTGGGGAGCGGCACACGCGTAACCTTTACGCTGCCGCTGCAGGAACAAGGAGGCGATGGGCGATGAAAGAATCGGTGAAATCGCTGGTGCTCACGCTGCTTGTGCTATGCAGCCTTGTCCAGAGCTATTTCCTGATCTACCGGCTGCCGGGCAGTGACCCGGTCGTCAAGACAGAGAGCGATTATATCAAGACAGAAAATATGGGCCAGGAATCGGATGCGGAGAGCATGCTGTTCCCTTCGCAGATCGCGATTCATCTGGGCGAGGACCGCCATACGATTTTCTATCCGGAATCGGCCTTTTATAACCTGATCTACTCCCGGCTGAAGGGCCGCCAGTTTGACGGCTTCCAGCGCTATGCGCTGGACAATATCAACTGGAATGAGATCCGCAGCGGCCATACCGGACTTGAACTGGAATTCGACGAGGGTATTCCTGTCGTCCTGCTGCAGCGCGTCATGCAAATTGTACCGGACCCGCTGTTTGACGGGGAGACTGTCAGTCGGATTCTGATCTATAACACAGATACGGACGATCAGGTGCGAGTATTCTTCTTCAGCTCGCAGGGCGATGTGGTGTATGAAGCGACCAAGGCAGACTTAACCGTGCAGGATGTGCGTCAACAGGCGGACTTCGGCAAGGAGTGGGTTCCATACACGCTGGAGAACGGAAACTATATTCCCGAGCAGCCGATAAGCATGGTTGAAGCCGGACTGAACATGGATACATTCACAACGGATCAAATGCAGAGCAGTCTGTTCTTCGACCCGAGTATTACCCGATATATTCGGGAGAAGGACGGCTCGGAAATTTACACGGACAGTAAGCGAAGCTTGCAGGTGCGGCAGAACCGCAACTGGATTAATTATACCGATCCTGCGGCTCCATCCGCGGGAGAGAACAATCCGGGACGAGATGTCCTCTCAGCGGTGGATTTCGTGAATGAGCATGGCGGCTGGAACGGGCTGTTCCGGCTGGATCAGACGAATGGATCCGGCGATGGTCAGCATACGATTGTGTTCCGGCAGTATTACGGTACAGGTCCCTATGGAAGCTTCCCGATTGTCGATCTGCCGTCCTTCCACTACAGCGAGATTACGCTGAATATGAGGCAGGGTACGATTACCAGCTATGAACGTTCTTTGATCTATGCAGATGAAGGCGAATGGCGAAAGGAAATTGTTGAGCTTCCCGGCGGAGATGATCTGCGGGAGCGGATCGCTGCCTTGAAAGAGGGCTCGTCGATCCTGAAGCTGTATCCGGCCTACTTCCCTTCCTTGACCCAGGAGGGACTGCTATTGAAGCCGGTCTGGGCCGTAGAGCTATCCAATGGATCGACAAGAATTTTATATTAATGCTGCAATAAATCTATAAAAGTTAAGTCTAGAAGGCTACGTAGGAAAGCATAAGTGTGAAGTGTTAAAAGCTTTCTGAAAGAAAGCTGCTTCGGAAGCATAAAGCGTTAGCGTTCGCCTTTGAGAGTGGATTTCTACCCTGTAATGGCTTAGTTCAGTCAAAGAAATCCGCGAACAACAGCGATCGAAAGAACACTTCACACGTTGCTTCCTTCACGAGCAAGCATCAATTTAACTTTTATAGATATATCAGAGGAGGTGTTCGGATGGATTCTGGACGGGCGAAAAATGTATTGATTTATGCCTTCCTGCTGCTCAATCTGGTGCTAGGCTATCAGCTATGGAACGATCTGCAGGAGCAGGCGGACTCCAGTCCGGACTTCTCCTCTCTGGAGACAAGCATTCAGAATGCCATGGATGCCAAGGGGATCCGGGTGTTAGCCAAAATACCGGGTGAGACGCCCGAGCTCGGCAAGATTTCGTACCGCTTTCTAGAGGGCGGGCAGAACGGCAAAATGATCCAGCTGGACAATCCGGTGGACAGCAAGCTGATCTTCAGCCCGAAGGAGCTGGCAGCGGCCCTGAAGCAGCAGCTGCCGAATCTGACAAGCTATCAATATGACGAAATCGCTAGCGGACCGGGAGAGTTTGTACTGCATCCGTTAGTGGATGGACAGTGGCCGCTGTTCAAAATTGACCTGAAGCTGTATTACAGCAACCAGAAAATTATTTCTTATCTGGAGCAGGGAATTGAAATTGCGGATGCGGAGGATGGCAAGCGTCAACGCGTCCTGTCGGCCTCGAAGGCACTCGGCAATTTGATTGAGAATTTCCTGCCGGAGGGCTCGGTCGTCACACAGATTGATCTCGGTTATTACGGTGAAGTGTTCGATTCGGATGCCCACCTGCCGGCTGCGCCAGCGTGGCGCTTTCTTCTGGAGAGCGGCAAGGAGTACTATGTTCAAGGCATCAGCGGGGACGTCATCAGTCCGAACACAGAGAAGTAGAAGGGGTAGTGGAGGAACATGGGACTTAAATTCACGGTGCTGTCGAGCGGATCAACAGGGAATGCAACGCTCGTAGCGAATGGGGAAGTTACACTTATGATCGACGCGGGCTTCAGCTGCCGGCGAATTGACGAGCTGCTGCGGGAGCGCGGGGTGACGGGGACGGAGCTGAACGGGATCCTGATTACCCATGAGCATTCCGATCATATCAAGGGGCTTGGAGCCGTGGCACGGAAATATAACCTGCCGGTCTATGCCAATACGGAGACGTGGAAGGCGATGGAGAAGTCGATCGGACAGATTCCGGAGGAGAACCGCTGTCTGCTCGGCACCGGAGAGACGCGCGACTTCGGATCGCTTCGCGTCGAATCGTTCGCCATCTCGCATGATGCCGCCGAGCCGGTTGGTTACAGCTTCTATGACGGCAAGGAGAAGCTGAGCGTGTGCACAGACCTGGGCTACGCGAGCGATAAGGTCAAGGCGGCCATCGCCGATTCGGATGTGCTCGTGCTGGAGGCGAATCATGATGTAGAGATGCTTCGGATGGGACGGTATCCCTGGAACATCAAGCGGCGGATTCTCGGCGATATGGGACACTTGTCCAACGAGGCGACCGGCGAATTGATGAGCGAGCTGATGAATGGCCGGCTCAAACGGACCTATCTGGCTCATCTAAGCCGGGAGCATAATATTCCGGACCTGGCGCGGATGGCGGTTCGTTCCTCGATGGAGGATCGAGGCTGCTTTTATAAGGACAGTGAATTCCAGCTAAGAGATACTTATTACGATCGGCCTACACCGTGGGATACGGTGGCTGATCTATAAATTGGTCAAGCTCTGCCGCCTTTTGTTCGATCTCTGCGCGGCTGAGAATCCCCTTTTCAACCAATAGCTCCATAATTGCGCTGAGTGTTACCAGTTGATGGTAATGCTCTTCTTTTATATCCGCCAGCTTGGCGATCATATTGACCTCATTCATTGGTGAACCGAAGGGTGAATTCATCGGGATTTGTTCCTCCTTGTCCTTTGAAATAAATGGGAGCTGAAATCCATTCATTCCCGAAATTTTCCTTCATGGAATGCCACCGGAAGCAGCCGGGATATGTTAGAATGAATCTATAAATCTATCGTTATATTTCTAGTGTAGTCTGGCAGTGCTCGAAACATTCCCGAGAACGCAAAAAAGCCGAAAAAAACCTCTCATACAATGCGTGTTCAAAAAGTCAGCTTTTCAGCACCGAGAAGGTTGCGAGAACCTGAAGAAGGAGGAACGGAGTGTAGGCGGACCCTACATGAGTACCGGACTTCTAGGGTGAACGCAAGATTCGACGCCGAATCAACCCCTTGGAACACTTCGTGATCAAAAGATGACTTTTTGAACAACCTCTTACAGGCAACCTTCGGACGGTTTATTGCGTTAAGTAGATAAAGAGTAAATCGGGAATATGGCTTTGCCGTTGTCGCATAGAGTGGGATGTGCAGCATTTGCGGGTAATGTATTAAGCAAAGATCGGTGATATACATCGAGACCGGAAATGCATTTGAGGGGGAGAAGCGGATATGGGACTGTTCGATGATGATTTCTATTCCACCAAGGTAGCGAGACCCAGACAGGGCATGCGGCTGCGCAGGTCCAAGGAGGAGCCGCACCACTGGAAGGCGCATGCAAGATCCGGTGGCTGGGCACCGTGGAAGGTCTCCCTGTTGTCCTCGTTGTGCGGAGCCTTTGTTGCCGTGCTGCTGTTCAGTTTGTTTACCGGCTTGCCTTCATCTTCCCCATCCTCCTCTTCACAGGGACATCTCACGACACTGGGCGCGACAGACCCTTATGAACGGATCAGTACTGCGGCCGCCAAAGTTGCCCCTGCGGTCGTGAGCATTCTCAATTATAACGATGATACGGTCAACGCGGAGCAATCGGCGCTGGGCTCGGGCGTTATTTTCAAGAAAACAAAAGATAAGGCATATATTATAACCAATACACATGTGATTGCGGATGCCTCCAATCTGGAGGTTATTACGAGTGACGGCAGTTCCCATAAGGTCAAGGTGGTCGGTCAGGACTCCATTAACGATATCGCGGTTCTGGAGATTGACGGAAAGGGCATTGAGTCGGTGATTGATCTGGGGGACTCCAGCAAGCTCCGTTACGGAGAGACGGTCATTGCGGTTGGCAATCCGCTCGGACTGGGGGGAACGCTGACATCGGGAGTTGTCAGCTATACGAACCGGCTGATTCCGATCTCGCTCAATCAGGACGGCATTTACGATTGGGAGCAGGAGGTCATTCAGACCAGTGCAGCGATTAATGAAGGTAACAGCGGCGGCGCATTGGCTGATCTGAACGGACATTTGATCGGGATCAATACGATGAAGATTTCCGATATGGGCGTGGAAGGACTGGGCTTTGCGATTCCGGTTAACGATGTGATGAAGACCGTGGATGATCTGATGCTGCATGGCAAGGTGGTTCGTCCTTATCTCGGGGTCTACACGCTTGATCTAAGTAATCCCTATGCGGGGATTACCCGTGAGCAGCGGGAGGATCTCAAGCTGCCGGCTCATGTGAGTGACGGGGTGATCGTGCTTGAAGCGCACGGACCGGCCAAGGATGCGGGACTCCAGCTTAATGATGTGATTATTCAGCTCGACAAGCAGACCATCGATTCGACGAAGGAGCTGCGGAGATATTTGTACGACAACAAGAAGATCAACGAAGAGATGGAGGTCTCGTTCTATCGGGACGGCGAGCTGCGGAGCACAACCGTGAAGCTCTCCGACAAGCCGAGCGATACGGAGATCGCCGAAGAAGAAAGCAAGTAGAAGCCATTGTAATTGTAAATGACCCTAAGGATCCTATTACATGAACAGCGTTGGACATTGACGTCTCAGGTGTAATGGGGTCCTTTTCTTATGGAATTCGAGAGGAGGAATGGAGGATGAATTCTTCATTTTCGGCGCAAGGAAGAACCGGGATGCTGCATATGATGGCCCAGGCCCCGCACGATGTGCTGGTGATCGGCGGTGGAATTACGGGGGCGGGCATTGCGCTGGATGCGGCGAGCCGGGGCATGCGGGTCGCTCTTCTGGAGATGCAGGACTTCGCGGCAGGAACCTCCAGCCGTTCGACCAAGCTGGTGCATGGCGGCCTCCGCTATCTGAAGCAGCTGGAGGTGGGTATCGTGGCCGAGGTAGGCCGGGAGCGGGCCATTGTCTACGAGAACGGGCCGCATGTAACGACACCGGAGCCGATGCTGCTGCCGATTTACAAGGGAGGCACCTTTGGGCAAACGAGCACCTCGCTGGGGCTAAAGGTGTACGATTGGCTGGCCGGGGTGAAGGGATCGGAGCGCCGCCGCATGCTGTCTCCTGCCCAGACGCTGGAGCGGGAGCCGCTGCTTCGTCAGGAGGGGCTGCAGGGCGGCGGATTGTACGTGGAATACCGTACGGATGATGCCCGGCTGACCCTAGAGGTGTTGAAGGAAGCAGTAGGTCAGGGGGCGCTGGCGGTCAATTACGCCAAGGTGACGGGATTTCGCTATGATGCGGAAGGAAAAGCCTGCGGGGTTCAGGTGCTGGATCGTGTATCCGGTTCCACGCTGGAGCTGCGGGCGCGCCAGATCGTGAATGCGGCGGGACCATGGGTAGATGCTCTGCGTGACATGGACGGCTCCCGCCAGGGCAAGGTGCTGCAATTGACCAAGGGCGTGCACCTGGTGTTCGACCAGGTGCGGTTCCCGCTGCGGCAGGCGGTGTATTTTGACACGCCGGACGGGCGGATGGTGTTCGCGATTCCGCGAGAGGGCAAGACGTATGTCGGGACGACGGATACGGTCTACGGCGCAGAGCGGGATATCGCGCGTCCGCCGGTGGAGCAGGCGGACGTTCGGTATTTGCTGCACGCGATCAGCGGGATGTTCCCGTCGCTCGGCCTTGCGGAGCAGGACGTGGAGTCCAGCTGGGCGGGCGTGCGGCCCCTCATCTACGAGGAGGGGAAGGCCCCGTCGGAGATTTCGCGGCGCGACGAAATCTGGACCTCGCCGTCCGGCGTGCTCACGATCGCCGGCGGCAAGCTGACCGGCTATCGGCATATGGCCGAGGCGGTCATGGATCGGGTCGCAGCAAGGCTGAAGCAGGCGCATGGCCTGCGTTTCCACGCGTGTGTGACCCGGGAGCTGCCCATCTCCGGCGGGCAGGTGGGCGGCGGTGACGGGTTTGCCGCGTTCGTGCGCGGCAAACGGGACGAAGGCGCCGCTCTGGGGCTGTCGCCGGAGCTGGCAGAGCATTGGGCGCGCCGGTACGGGGCCAATGTGGATCGCCTCTTCGCATTGGCGAAGGAGGCGATGAAGCGGCGCGCGGCGGCAGCGGCCTCTATGGCGGGTGCCGCTGGCGGTGATCTCGCGGCGGCGCCTGTAGAAGCCGCCGCATCCTCCGCTGCTGCGAAGCCAGCCGGCGCCGATGCCGCGCTGACTCTGCCGCTGGAAGCAGAGGTGCCGCTGCAATATGCGATAGCCGAGGAGATGGCGGTGACGCCAGGGGACTTCTTCATCCGCAGAACGGGCGCGCTGTTGTTCGACATCGCCTGGGTTCGGCGCTATCAGGATCAGGTTATCCGCTATATGGCGAAGACCTGCGGCTGGCCGCCGGAGACGGAGGAACGCTATCGGAAGGAGCTGGAACGGGAGCTGCGGGAAGCGGCGGGGAATTGGACCGGGCAAGAAGGCTGAGCGTGAGGTAGGAGGTAAGAGCGTTGATGAGGTGTCGGCAGCAGATCGGTAATGTCCGGAATCGGCTGCAAGGCAGTCTGGAGAGATTGCGGCACTGACAACGAACGCGAGGAAGGATGCGGATAACAAAAGGCGGCAGGAGCGGTAAGCTCTTGCCGCCTTTTTAATGACTTCATCCCGTTGGAGCATTTTTTGACGGTTGATCTGAACGCTGTTCCTTATTAAGCACTGCTGCAGCACCTTGTTTTAATGCTTTATCCACACAACGGTTGAATTTAGGCATCGTGACATTCACGAGCTCAGCAAATTTTAGAGATACTCAATCCGTCAACGCAGAATAACAATATACGAACACGCTTAACAGGACGATATTCTTCTTTTCGAGCTTGACTGATGCGTTGTAACTAGAGCAATTCAAGCAACAATGCAAGCAACAACGCAAGCAATAATGCAAGAAACAATGCAAGCAACAACGCAAGCAATAATGCAAGAAACAATGCAGACAGCATGCAAGCATCACAATCAATACATTTGCTCAGAGGGGAAATGCTTGGTCTAACGGACATTACGTCTCCTTAAAGGCCACTATGGATGAAGCCAGGAATGTAACGGACATTTTGGCAGCTTAGATAGGTGAGTTGCGTGAATCAGAGCCGATTGAGCGTCCTAAATGCCGAAAATGTCCGTTACCCTTCGAAAATGCGCAAAAAAGTCGGATAACGGTTGAAAATGTCCGTTAGCAGGTCCAAAATATTTTGTTAGCAACTCCAAAGATACTCCTTTCTAGCGAGTCCAATGCATCCGTTAGTCCAAAAGCTGTAGGTTGTACACTTAGACCTATGAAATTTAGAAATGTCGAGGTTTTAGTGGCACTTTCTACTGCACTTTCTCCAATTGATCGTCAAGGTGATCCAGCGATTAGCTGAATAGGCCTAAATGAGAGGAAACAAGCAACAGGCGCAAAATACAAGATGACATTGCAACGAGTAATAGCAACGAGTAATAGCAACGAGTGCATAGGAACGGGTATATAGCAAAGGATATATAGCAAAGGATATATAGCAAAGGATATATAGCAACGGACACATCACAACGGGTAGTCTGCCCTTGGGGTATAACCTCTGTCGCCATATCCCGTCTACTAGAAAATAGATTTGGAGAATGAAAATCCTGACCACTCTGACCACCCACTACTCAACGGAACCGTCTGCTTAGTTGCCATGGCTCTTACAAACTCACTTTATATATGATGAATGTTGCAATATACAACAGTATTTTGTTAATCATTACTACAATCTTATAAAGTGTTGTATTATAAAAACGATATGTTATAATTAAAGCGATAGTTGAAGTACCAAGACATCTAGAGGAGAAGATAAGATGGAACAGTATTTCTTTCAAACGGCTCGAAGCATTGTCGCGGGCTGCGGCTCCTTGGAGCGGATTGTGGAGCATCTGCAAAGGCTAGGCTCTCTTAAGTCCGTGCTGCTTGTATCCCAGCCCTTTCTTCAAAGCAATGGTACGCTGGATGAGGTTACAAGTCTCTTGAAGAGCGGCGGTATTGCCGTTCACTGGAATACCGATGTTCAGCCGGAACCGACCATCACGCAGCTTGAAGAGCTCTACAGCACGATAGCTGAAGTTCCTTGCGATGCCATGATCGGAATCGGCGGAGGCAGTGTTCTGGATGTTGTGAAGCTGCTGTCAGTCATGAAAACGAATAGTCTCTCTGTCCGGGAAATGCTGGGGACGGATCTAATCCCGAATCCCGGCGTTCCGACGGTACTGATTCCTACGACCTCGGGCACAGGCTCGGAAGTGACGCCTAACGCCATTGTGACTTTGCCGGAGGAAGAATTGAAGATCGGCGTAGTCAGCCGCTATTTGCTGCCTGAGCTTGTCATTTTAGATCCGCTGCTAACGCTTGGTTTGCCGCGTGATATTACAGCTTCGACGGGAATGGACGCTTTTACTCATGCGCTGGAATCGTTTATTTCCAATAAGGCTAACCGTTTTAGCGACATGTTTGCGCTTGAATCCATCCGCAATATTTCTGCAAGCATACTGCAGGCCTATCACCACGGAGAAGACAGGGAAGCGCGGGAGGCGATGCTGATCGGCTCTATGTATGGAGGAATGGCCCTCACCTGTGCCGGAACGGCGGCAGTGCATGCCTTGGCCTATCCGATCGGCGGGAAATTTCATGTACCGCACGGAGTGGCAAATTCCATGCTTTTGCCTCACGTGATGGAATTTAACTTCGATGCCATTGTGGAACGGCTGGCTCTTGTTGCCGAAGCGATGGGACTTCAGACCGGAGCGGGCAGACAGCGCGATGCGGAGCGGGTGATTGAGCAAATTCGGCTATGGACGAGTGAGATGAATATTCCTCAGGATTTGGCGCTCTTCGGGGCTGCTCGCGAGAATATTCCGGAGCTTTCGCTCGCGGCTTCACAGGTAACCCGTCTGATGGGCAACAATCCGAAGAAGATGACGCTGGAGGATATTGGCGCGGTATACGGCAAGTTGTTTCATTAAGGCTCCCTTGGAGAACGGTTTATTACTGCCTAAAACAAGGCGACTGGGTTATAATGGCATAAAAAAACAAGGATGAATCGTTGTATGAAAATTAAAACAATTGTCATTGCTCCTTACCCGGGGTTGTCCGAGTTAACGCTGAGTTTGCAGCAGGAGCTGCAAGAATTTGAAATTGTCGTGGAGCATGGAGATCTGTCGAGGGTGCTGCCATTGATTGGCCGCATTCATGCGGAAGGCTACGATGTCATTATCAGCCGGGGTGGAACGGCGAAGCTGCTGCAACAGCATTCCTATCTGCCGGTAGTGGAAATTCCCGTTTCGGGATTCGATATATTGCGAATTCTGACGCTGGTAAAAGGCTATAATGCAAAATGTGAAATGATCGGATTTCCTAACATTATCGAAGGCTTCATGTCCGTATCCAGCTTGATGGAGGTCGATATTTCATATACGGTTATCCATCGGGAGCAGGAGGTCGGCGCTGCCCTGGCAGATGCCAAGGCGCGAGGCGTCCAGGTTGTCATTGGCGACAGTATTACAGTTAAAATGGCCGCGGAGAACGGACTCCAGGGCGTGTTAATCACCTCTGGCAAAGAGTCTTTGATGGAAGCGTTCTCTCGGGCGGGTCAGCTCTATAAATCAGCTGAGAAGCTGAAGTTGAAAAATGAAATGTATGAGTCCATGTTGAGCATGCTAAAGGGTGGATATGCGGCAACGGACCAAGGCGGCAAGCTGGAATTCGCCAACACGTCGTTCAAGCATCTGCTGAAGCTTCCTGAAACGGCGGATACGCTGTATACCATGTACCCGGGTCTGCGTGAAATGCTCAGAGATGTAAGCCGGGGAGCGGACTTTGATCGGACGACATCCGTTTATGAGCCTGATCAGGGTTTGTATCTGCGGGCGCAATTGCTGCCTGCTGCGGATGAACGCCAATTGTATATGCTGCTCGCCTCAGAGGAAGAGCCGGAGCACAGCGGCCTTGCGGCCAGCTACCTGCTGGCGGACGCTCCCTTTTTCTCCTATCAGGAGGAAGCGGGGCAAGAGACGGGCTTTCAGTCTTACCCTGCCGTCGTATACGGCGAAAAAGGCAGCGGCCGTAAGCGCTACGTCATCAATGCGAACCTCTCGGAATCAAGGGACGGTATCCTTTGCCTTCATATCCGCAGACCGACAGAAGAGGTGCTGAAGGCCATGATGGAGCTGATGCTGTACGGTGGCGGGCGCGTTACCATCATAGAAGGGGCGGAATTGCTATCCGCCAAGCAACAGAGAGAGCTGGCGGAGTTCATCGTCAAGCGCAAGATGAAGACGGTGCTTCTGTTTGACAAGGATCCGGAAATCCTTGCTGAAGAAGAACAGCTAGCCGGAAAGCTGCTGCGCAGCTTTCAGAATCAGAGCATCTCGCTTCCGGCCCTGCGGGAGACGCCATGGCTGGAGCGGAGCATCCGCGCGTGCCTGATCTGGACGAATGAACGGCAGGGCAAGCAGATTGCGGGGATCCGAGGGGAAGTGATGGAGGCGCTTCTTGCGCATCCATGGCAAGGTAATTTTACCGAACTGCGTACGGTCATGGAGCTCTTTGTAATGGCGGCGGAAGGTCCTTTCATTGAACCGGAAGCGCTGACGCTGCTGGAGGAAGGAAGCCGGAAAGCCCGCAGCGGTTTGTCACCGGCTCCTGGCAAGGAGGAACTGAATCTGCGTCAGCCGCTGGAGGATATTGAGCGGGACATCATTCGGACCGTGCTGGAGCAGGAGGGCATGAACCAGTCGCTGGCAGCCAAGCGGCTTGGGATTAATCGCTCGACCCTATGGCGCAAATTAAAAGAAAAATAACATTGAAGGACTGCTGCCCAAAGCAGTGTTCTTTCTTACTTGTATGGTTGCTGTTGTATGGAGGGGGGTTAGAAAATGAACATCGCCGTCATCGCGGATGATTTGACCGGGGCGAACGATACGGGTGTGCAAATGGCCCGGCAGGGTCTGGCCACTTCTGTACTGCTTGAGCTGAAGACGGGCGGCGGGAAACAGGAGGCGGTTGTGTTTGATACCGATAGCCGCTCCCTTCCACCCCTGGAGGCTTATCAGAAAGTCAAGGATGTATGCCTGTTTCTGGGACATGGCGGGGAAGCCTCACCGCCCGTCATTTATAAAAAGTTTGATTCCACGCTTCGCGGAAATATCGGCAGTGAGCTGGATGCCGTCTATGAAACACTGCAGCCTGATTTTATCGTGATCGCCCCTTCTTTTCCAAGAGCCGGCCGCACGCTGACGAACGGAATTATGTATGTGAACGGGAGGCCGCTGCACGAGACGGAAATGGCTCATGATCCGAAGCATCCCGCAACAGAGTCGGCGTTCTCAGCCATTCTGGAGCGGCAAAGCCGTTACCCGGCAGCTTTTATTTCGCTGGAACGGCTGAGAGGCGGGCGGGCTCTGCTTGATGAACTGATTGCGGGTCATCGCCAATCCGGCATTCCCTATCTGGTGTTCGATGCGGAGCATGAGGATGATTTGAACCTGATCGCATCTTTGTTCCCCGTTGAACCCCAAGGCCCGAAGGTGGTATGGGCCGGATCCGCAGGCTTGGCGGGTGCGCTGACAGCGCAAATTCTTCGCAGTATGAGAGAAGCCTCGGAGCAAGCGGGTGTGGTCCTAGAGAAGTCTCTCCAAATAGAAGCAGCACCTATTCAAAATTCCTTGTATTACCATTCGAATAATGTGATTATTGTCGTTGGCAGCGTTAACCCATGGTCGCGGCGCCAGTTAACCGAGCTGGTGAAGGAAGAACGTGTCTATGCGATTGTTGTTGAATCAGACAAGCTGCTCTTCCCGAGCTCCTATAGGATGGAGTTGGACCGGGTCCGTGAGCTTGCCATCCGTGTTATCTCCCGGGAGGGAAAGCATGTGGCACTCTATACATCCGGCGATCCGGACGAGGTCGAACGGGTTCGCAGGCTTGGGCATGACAACGGCCTGAACGCAACGGAAGTCGGCGAGCGCATCAGTGCGGAGCTTGGCCGATTAGCTGCCGATATTATCACCGAATGCGGAATCCGCCATATGGTGCTGACCGGAGGAGATACCGCGAAGCAGGTCTGCCGCCATTTAAGCGATGTCGAGATCAAGCTCATTGATGAAGTTGAGAACGGAGTTCCGCTTGGACGGACACAGGGCGAATCGGGCAGATACATTATTACGAAAGCAGGAGCCTTCGGAAGCGATCAGGTTCTGGTGCGCTCCGTGAATACACTACAGAAAGGTGTGACATAATGAAGCCGATTATTGCCATTACAATGGGAGATGCAGCGGGTATTGGACCCGAGATTATTGTTAAGGCGTTATCACACCCGAATGTTTACGAGATATGCCAGCCGGTTGTCATCGGCGATATGGAGAGCTTGAAGCGGGCAGCCGCCGTCTCCGGCCTGGGGGATCTCACCATTCGATCCATAGCGGAAGTCAAGGATGCGCTGTTCGAGCAAGGCAGCATCGATTGCATCGATCTGCAGCTTCTGCCGGAAGCGGTGCCTTTCGGGCAATTGTCAGCTGCGGCGGGAAATGCAGCGTTCCATTATATTGCCAAGGCCGTTGAGCTTGCCAAGGCTGGCGAGGTCCGGGCAATCTGTACGGCACCGCTGAATAAGGAAGCCCTGCATAAGGGGGGGCATCTTTTTCCCGGGCATACCGAAATTTTGGCCAAGCTGACGGAAACCGAGGATTTCTCGATGATGCTGTCCACGGATCGCCTCAAGGTCATCCACTTGACGACGCATGTCGGGTTGATTAAGGCTGTAGAGCTGATTACGCCGGAGCGGACTTACAAGGTACTGAAGCTCGCGGATCAAGTGCTGCGAACAGCGGGGAATGCCAATCCGCGTATCGCCCTGTGCGGCATCAATCCCCATGCGGGAGAGGGCGGCTTGTTCGGCAACGGGGAGGAAGAAGAGAAGCTGGTTCCTGCCGTAGAGAAAGCGCAGGCGGAAGGGATGGATGTTTTTGGTCCGGCTCCGGCTGACACCCTCTTTTACCGAGCCATGCGGGGAGACTTCGATATCGTCGTCGCCTGCTATCATGACCAGGGACATACGCCGGTCAAGGTACTGGGCATTGAGGCTGGCGTAAATATCACGGTGGGATTGAAGGGCGGCATCATCCGTACCTCCGTGGATCACGGCACGGCTTTTGATATTGCAGGAAAGGGCATTGCGGATGAAAGAAGTATGCTGGAGGCGATTCGCTCCGCGGTCGAGCTTGCCCCGAAGTAAGCGTGTCGAGGGACATTTTGTTCTTTGAACTTCAAGATGCATGAAACAATAGGAGAGGGCTGATGACAATGCTGGAAGTGAAGGGAATTATACCTGCGATGGTCACTCCGCTGGATCAGCGGGAGGACATTAATGAGAAGGCGCTTCGGGAGATGGTGAACCGTTATATTGAAGCTGGAGTGCACGGACTTTTTTGCCTGGGAACCAACGGTGAATTCTTTAATTTATCCTTTGAAGAAAAGCTGGAGGTAGCACAAATTGTGGTCGATGAGACCCGCGGTCGCGTACCCGTATATGCCGGGGCAGGCTGTGCCGGAACGGACGAAACCCGCCGTCTTGCGCAAAGACTGGAACAGGCGGGAGTTGATGCGCTTTCCGTGATTACGCCTTATTTTCTGACCTACACGCAGCCGGAGCTTCAATATCACTTTGAAGCCGTTGCAGGAGATACCTCACTGCCCATCGTACTGTACACGATTCCTGCCCGCACGGGCAACACGCTTAGCGTGCAGACGGTGGCCAAGCTGGCGGAATTGCCGAATGTGGTTGGTATCAAGGACAGCAGCGGCAGCTTCGATAACATTTTACAATTGATTGATCGTACGCCGGAATCCTTCTCCGTGCTTGCCGGAACGGATTCGCTCATCTTGTCCACGCTCATGGCGGGAGGCACGGGGGCTATAGCGGCAACAGCCAATATTTTCCCTTCTGCAGTGACGTCGATTTATGAGCATTGGCGCGCCGGAGAATATGAGCAGGCGGAGCAGGCACAGCGCGTTCTCCGGGATTTGCGTGCATCCTTCTCGCTGGGCACCTTGCCTTCCGTACTGAAAGCGGTGCTGGATGAGATCGGTTTATCGGCGGGTCCGGCCCGGCGGCCCGTGGCTCCGTTAACGCCTCAGGCACTGGAGGAAGTGCGCCGGATGGTGACCGGTTACGTAGAAAGAGGCCTACTGTAAATATTTTGTGAAATGTATTGCATTTTGCAACTTATTTTTAAAATAGGTAGCACAAAAAAGACATTGTGCGCAACTTTCCATGAGTTATAGCTATTTTTGCATTAATATTCTACTTCGGTCGTGAGATACTATTCTTAGAAAGACTCCTAGTATTTCAAATCACAGTATAAGGGGGAACACAGGGTGAGAAAAAAGAAAGCGTTTTATTTGGTCTTCGCGGCCTTGCTTACAGCAGGGAGCGTACTGGCCGGTTGCTCGCCGCAAAAGGCTGACACAAACACTACGGACAGCGGGAATGGGAATACGAAAGGAACCACCAGCAGCTTTTCTTATTTGATGCACGATAAATTTATTAACTGGCTGCACGAGGACAAGTGGTATCCCTACGTAGAAGAGGCGACTGGCACGACCGTCGAATTTGTTCCCGGCGGATCCAATGACGATGAGTACTATGCTTCCGTCGACCAGAAGATTATTAGCCGCACCTTCCCTGATTCCGGCATTGTTTCTGTGTCGCAGGCTACCGTATACGGTGCCCAAGGCGCATTCGTCGATCTGGCACCTTACATTGATGAATTCGGACCTAATATCAAGAGCTATATTGAAGCGAACCCAACCTATAAGACCTTAATCACCAATGATGACGGACAAATCTTTGGATTGGTTGCCGAAGCTCCACGCTTTGCAGACTTTATCTTCTATCGCGCCGATCATTTTGAGAAGGCCGGTGTTACCGAAGTGCCGCAGACGATCGAAGAATTGACGGATGCCATGCGCAAATTGAAAGCGCATTATGGGAAGGATGATAAGAACTACTATCCGATGGTCGGCCGTGAAGGCTACATCCGCTTCCAAAGCGCGTTCAATGCAGCCGCTAATTATGATGACGGCGTATCCAGAGGCGTGTATGGCAACGGCAAAACAGGCACGGATCTGTATTCCGAAGGCTACAAGAAAATGGTGGAATGGTACAAAACACTTTATGATGAAGGCTTAATCGATCCGGAATGGGTAGCAGGCTCCGGCACAGAGGAGAGCTGGGAATCGAAAATGCTGACAGGACAAGGCTCCCTCAGCTACGATTACCTGACTCGTCCATCCTGGTTCATGGATAACGGCGGACCGGAGAACGATCCGGATTATAATATCGCTATCCTGCCTTATCTGAAGGACCTGAACGGCAATCCTTCCGTTCAGACGACAGAAACCCAGTACAACACCTTGAGAGCCATGGTTGTTAACAAAGACAGTGAAGACAAAGCGGAAACGATCATCAAATTCCTGGATTATCTCTATTCTGACGAAGGCCAAACGCTCGTATCGTGGGGCGTAGAAGGCGAAAGCTACAAGGAAGAAGGCGGACAGAAGCAGTACATCGTGGACTTCTCTGAGCAGGAATCAACGCCTGCAGGCGAACCGCGCTGGTCCTTCCTGAATGACCGTCTCACCTTCGTCAAGCCGATTGATAACGATGCGTTCTACTCCTGGAACACCGAGCTTGTACGCAATGCAGCACTTGAGCTGTTCACAGACGAGAGCTTGAAGACCGGCGTACAGGTGACTTATACAGCGGATCAATCGAAGAAATTAGCCGATCTCTCCGCCAAGGTCAATGAGGCGGTTACCTCGGGCGTGACGCAATTCGTTACCGGCAAACGCGCAATGAGCGAATGGGACGCCTTCCTGGGAGAAATGGAAGCGGCTGGTTACAAGGACATCGTAGCCCTTCAGCAAGAAGCTTACGACGCTATGTATAAATAAGCATCAGTTTTCGGCCGCGCCATCCTCCCAAAGGACGGCGCGGCTCCTAACTACAAGGTACAATTCAGATAAAATTGGTGGTGGAGAAAATGATAACAAGTGAAAGAATGACGCCTCTTCCCCGGAAAACATGGGTTCAACGTTTTCTCACCTATATGAAGACAAACAGGCTGTTGCTGCTTATGCTGCTGCCTGGCTTGATCAGCTTGGTCCTGTTCAAGCTGGCTCCACTGGGCGGTATGGTCATCGCATTTCAGGATTTCAGTGCTTTTCGCGGGGTGCTGGGGAGTCCCTTTGTCGGTCTGGCCCATTTTCAGCGCATCTTTGAGGACCCTTATATTTGGACCCTTGTCAAGAACACGGTCCTACTGGCTTTTTATTCCCTTCTGTTCACGTTCCCTGTTCCGATCCTGTTCGCCTTGCTGTTGAATGAGGTTCGGGTTCGCTGGATTAAAGGAAGCGTGCAATCGCTGAGCTTTTTGCCTTATTTTATTTCTTCGGCTGTTATGGTCAGTATTCTGTATACGTTACTCTCGCCGTCGACCGGCCTTGTTAACGATATTTTGACCCGCTTTGGTCTGGATACGATCTATTTTATGGCTGAACCGGGATGGTTCCGCACCAACTATGTATTGCTACAGGTCTGGCAGACCTTCGGCTATTCGGCGATCGTATATATTGCCGCCATGGCTGCTATTGATCCATCCGTCTATGAATCGGCTTCGCTGGACGGCGCCAGCCGCTTTCAACAAATGCTTCATATCACATTGCCTTCGCTTAAGCCGACGATTGCCATCATGCTGATTATCAGCGTGGGCAACATCTTTACGGTCGATCTGGACCGGATTTTGCTGATGTACAATCAAAGCGTTTATGAAACCGCCGACGTCATTCAGACTTATGTGTACCGTCTGGCCTTCGCCAGCTCGGGATTCCCGGAATACAGCTACGGCACGGCCGTCAATTTGCTGAAATCCGTTGTCGCCTATGTTCTGGTTGTCGGCACTAACAAGCTGTCCACTAAATATTCCGATACGCGACTATTCTGAGAAAGGAGAAGGACGATGAGAACGAAGATCAGCCTGTTCGACATCTGCAACAATCTATTTCTGTTATTGGTCGCTCTTGTCTGCACGTATCCTTTCCTCTATATATTCTTTCTTTCCATCAGTGACGGAAGAAGCATCGCCTCAGGGGACGTCGTGTTCTTTCCGAAGAATCCGAACCTTGAAGCCTACCAATATATTTTGACGAATTCGAACCTGGGCATTTTCCGGGGGCTGCTGAACTCGGGTATCTATACGGTGGTCGGCACGCTCGTTGCGCTTATAATTACGTATATGACAGCTTATGTGTTGTCCCGGAAACAGATTAAAGGCCGCTTTGTGATCATGAGCCTGTTCGTATTCACCTGGGTATTTGAAGCGGGAATTATTCCGGCCTATATTGTCCTGAACAAGCTTGGCTTTGTCGACAACTGGCTGGTCATGATCATTCCCAATGCGATCAACGTGCAGTTCCTGATTATTACGAAAACATTCCTGGACGGCCTGCCGCCTGAGCTTGAAGAAGCCGCCAAAATTGACGGCGCCAACGATTTCCAGATTATGAGCCGGGTCTTTCTCGCCATTTCAAAACCGATCCTGGCCACCATCGGCGTCTTCTATGCCGTGTTCATCTGGAACCAATACTTGATGCCGCTCATTTATTTGCAAAGTCCTGACCTGCAGACGATCCAGGTGATGCTGAAAAGACTGGTCATCAGCTCGGGCGATTCAAACACCGCCTTCCGCACGATTATCCAGAACGGCGTGATGCTGAATCCGGGCAACCTGAAGGCTGCTGCGATCTTCGTTGCCATGATGCCGATTGTACTGGTCTACCCATTTGTACAGAAGTATTTCAAGAAGGGGATTCTGATCGGTTCCGTGAAGTAAGCTCGACTTGAAGGCAAGGAATCCGACGGTGAGCCCCAAAATTTACGAACAGAAGGAGCGCGTTATGTTAAACAATCCGATGATCGAAATCAATGACCTTACCGAGGACGGAAAGCTCTATTTCAACCGCCGCCTCGGCCTGGTAGAATCCCTTTTGCCCTGTGATTTTGAGACTAGCCATGCCTGCGATCTTCAGGAGCTCCCGAATGGCGATTTGCTCTGCGTCTGGTTTGCCGGCTCGGATGAAGGGAACTCCGATGTCAGCATCGTGATGTCCCGCCTGAACGCTGGCTCGGACGCCTGGACGCCTGCCACGAGAATCTCAGACGATAACGGCTACAGTGAGCAAAATCCTTCTCTGTTCCTGCATCCAAACGGCGAGCTGTGGGTGATGTATACGGCCCAGCGGGCCCGTACGGCTAACGAGCCGCCGGAGTTCAACCTGCAGTACACCTCCAAGATCTACCGCAAGGTTTCCAAGGATAACGGGTATACTTGGGGAGATGCCGAGGTGATGTTCTCGCGGGAGGGCTCGTTCTGCCGCCAGAAGATTCAGGTTCTCACGAGCGGAAGATGGATCTTCGAGAACTGGATTTGCTTCAATGACGATACCCGCAACGGCAGCGATATTACGGTCATGAACATCTCCGATGATCAAGGCGCTACATGGCGCAGCGTCGAGGTTCCCGGCAGCCGCGGCCGCGTGCACTGCAACGTGATCGAGATGTCTCCGGGCAAGCTGATCGGACTCTTCCGTAGCCGCGCAGCGGATAATATTTATTTTGCGAAATCGGATGACAACGGAGAGACCTGGACGGAGCCGGTGCGTACCGAGCTGCCGAACAACAACTCCAGCATTTCCGCCATCAAGCTGGCGAGCGGCAAGCTTGCTATTATCTATAATGATCTGCGCTTCAATGACAAGCCGGATATTACCGTCTGGCCGTTCGAGCGCTGCCCTGTTACGGTAGCTATTTCAGAGGATGAGGGCAGAACGTGGCCGTACCGCCGCCATGTAGAGACCGGCGAAGGCTTCAGCGGTCATAAGAACCTGATTCGCAACCGCCGCTACGAGTATCCTTGCATCATGCAGGCTGCGGACGGAAGTCTGCATGCAGCCTATTCCTTCGGCAACCGCCGCACGATGAAGTTCATCTCCTTCACGGAGCAGTGGGTGACCGGCGCCGAATAACCGGGCTAAGCCCCGCCACAGCCCCAGCTTGGGGCTTTTCTTATCAATTGACAAAGAAAAAACGGTGCGATAGAGTGAGAGCATCAAATTTACGGTACCTTTTGGGGTGAAGCAGAGATGGAAGATCATATCGTACAGCATTTTCACTCACCGACAAAAACACAAATGGAGCAGGCCCCCTTCATTACCTGGGCGGGCCACCGGAAATGCGGCAAAGACCATGTCGTAGGCCCGCGCATCCTTGAGAACTATAAAATGGTCTTTGTCCTCAGCGGCAAGGGCTATTTAACCCAAGGCGATCATGTCAATAAAATGCTGAAGCAGGGGGATATGTTTATCCTGATTCCCAGGGAGAAGCATTTTTACTATGCCGACCCCGAGGATCCGTGGGAAATCATGTGGGTCTCCTTCAACGGCAAGCATGCTTCCTACTATCTGAGCCTGATGGGGCTGGATATTAATCATTGCTGCCTGGCGGGCATCACGACGCCTACCATCATTAACAAGATGCTGCTGCTGATCCAGGAGCTCCCGGAGGCGAGGGACGGGCAGATGTTGTGCATCAGCTATCTGCTGCATATTTTTCACCTGGTGGAGCAGGGAGCCAAGCATTACGGAGAGACCGGCACACGTACAGGCTCCGAAAGCGTGGTGCAGCAGGCCGTTCTTTTTATCGAGCAGAATTATTACATGCATATTGATGTGGACATGCTGTGCAAGCACGTCAACTACAGCCGTTCGTACCTTTCCCGTTACTTCAAGCGGATCACGGGGATGTCAATCCCGGAATATATCAGCAAAATCCGCATTCAGAATGCCAAGGTGCTGCTGCAGGAGACGGACCTCAACATTCAGGAGATTTCGGCTTCTGTCGGCATTACGGACTCCCTCTATTTCTCCAAGCTGTTTAAAAATGTAACGGGAACCTCTCCCATGTCCTACAAGAAAAACAATCAGGGGCGCTGAGTTGAGGCTGTATCTATCGAAGATGAATGGGGGAATACCCATGTTTGATTTTGAGAATAGTGTGCAATTTGCAGAAAAAGACCTGGATCTTTTAACGGTCGGCGAATTGCTGGTGGACATGATTTCAGAGGATTACGGCGTTTCCTTTGAGAACGGCACCTATCACCGATATTTCGGCGGCTCGCCGGCGAATATCGCCATGAACACGAAGCGGCTGGGCATCCGTCCGCTTGTCGCCTCCGCGGTGGGAAGCGATGGGCTTGGACAATTTTTGCTGGAGCATTTAAGCCGGTCCGGGATGGATACGAGCTGCGTACAGCAGGTGGATGAAGCAACCAGCCTGGTGGTCGTGACCAAGAGCAAATCCACGCCGGTCCCGATCTTCTATCGGGGAGCCGATTACCGCTTGGCCTACACGGAGGAATTGCGTGCAGCGCTGCTCCGGACGAAGATCGTTCATTTCTCCTGCTGGCCTCTGTCCAGACAGCCGGTAAGATCGGCCGTGGAGCAAGTGATCCGGGACGCCCGCCAGAACGGGACTCTCGTCTGCTTTGATCCCAATTACCATCCGGCATTATGGGAGAAGGGAGAGGATGGGATTGAGTATATCAAGTCGATCCTTCCTCTTGTCGATATCGCCAAGCCGTCCGAGGACGATGCCGAGCGGCTGTTCGGGAAGGACACGCCGGAGAATCAGCTTCAGCGGTTTCTGGATCTCGGCGTGAAGCTGGTCATTCTGACTTTAGGGAAGGACGGCGCGCTCGTCTCGAACGGGCGGGAGACGGTGAAGCTGGAGACGCTGGCTACGCAGGTTACGGATACCACGGGAGCAGGGGATGCCTTCTGGTCCGGGTTCTATGCGGCGCTTGTTAAGGGGTATCCGGTTCGCCGGGCACTGAAGTTCGGGCTGGCGGTCAGCGCGTACAAGCTGCAATATACAGGGGCGGTCGTAGAGCTGCCGGCACTTGAGACATTCCAAGAGAAGTACCCAATCTAGGAGGGCGAGAGTCATGGCTGTTCACAATCAAGTACAACTGATTACGTATCCCGACTCGCTGGGCGGGAGCCTGCAGACCTTAAAAAAGGTGCTCGATGAGCATTTTCATGATATTTTCAAGGGCGGGATTCATATCCTTCCTCCATTTCCCTCCTCGGGAGACCGGGGCTTTGCTCCGCTTACTTATTTTGAGATCGAGCCTGCCTTCGGCTCGTGGGAAGACATTAAGGCGATCGGGGCGAAGCATGATGTGCTGCTGGATGTGATGGTCAATCATATTTCCCGGCAGTCGGCGTATTTTCAAGATTTCCTCAAGCAGGGAAGACGCTCCCCCTATGCGGATTTATTCCTGACGCTGGATAAAATCTGGGAGGACGGGCAGCCCGTTCAGGCCGACATCGATAAAATGTTTCTCCGCCGTCCCTTGCCGTATTCCACGTTCACGATTGAGGAGACCGGGGAAGAGGAGAAGGTGTGGACGACCTTCGGGAAAACCGATCCTTCGGAGCAGATTGACCTCGACGTTCATTCGGATCAGGTCAAACGTCTGCTGACCGAGATCTTCGAGAACTTCCGCAACAACAACGTCAAGATTGTGCGGTTGGATGCCGTGGGCTACATCATCAAGAAGCTGGGAACGAGCTGCTTCTTCGTCGAGCCGGAGATTTACGGCTTTCTGGACTGGATCAAGGAGCTAGCCGACTCGCTGGATATCGAGCTGCTGCCTGAGGTCCATGCCCACTACAGCATTCAATATAAGCTGGCGGAGCACGGCTTCTGGATTTACGATTTCATTCTGCCTTATCGCATTCTGGATACGCTCGTTAATAAAAATGCGGAGGCGCTGAGGGAATACCTGATCACGCGTCCTGCGAAGCAGTTCACGATGCTGGACTGCCATGACGGCATCCCCGTCAAGCCTGATCTCGACGGATTAATCGACACGAAAGCAGCGCGCAAGCTGGTCGATACCTGTCTGGAGCGCGGCTCCAATCTAAGTCTGATCGTCTCTGACGAGCATAAGGATGCGGACGGATTCGACGTGCACCAGATCCGCTGCAGCTATTATTCCGTGCTGAACAGCGACGATGATGCTTATCTGGCGGCCCGGGCCATCCAGTTCTTCGCTCCGGGCATCCCACAGGTCTATTACGTTGGGCTATTAGCGGGAGAGAACGATGAAGAAGGGGTTCGCCGCACAGGAGAAGGGCGGGAGATCAACCGTCAGAACTTTAGTGTAGGCGAGATCGAACAGGCGCTTGGCAAAAGCGCGGTCCAGCGCCTGCTTGCGCTGATCCGGTTCCGCAACGAGTACGACGCCTTTAACGGTGACTTCCGTGTACTGGAATCGGCAAGCCATGAGGTCTGGCTGGAGTGGACTAAGGGGGAGCTGCGCTGCACGCTGCAGCTTGATCTGAGCACGAACCGGACGGTCATCGATTATGTGGAGGCAGACGGGACAACGGTTCAATTCGTAGTGTAGGGAAGGGGAACATAAGGGGGGCTGTCCCGAAAGGTCGTCAAATCAAATGCCCAGCGTTGCCGGACTTTTGTACGAAATATCAACCACCCCCGCTTGGTGGACGGTTCCATGTCGCAGTTTTGTACGAAAAGTCGCACAACATCCCTCCCGCACCGTCTGAATTCAGGATTTTGAACGAAATATCGTATAAAAGCGCCCGTGAAGCGAGGGGACGAGGGCATTTTGTATGAAATATCGTTCAAACTCTTCCGGTCAATGGCATTAAGGAGCAGTTATATACGAAAATTCGTACAAAAAGCATTTTCGCCGCGCCGCGGCCACTTCCTACAAACATAAAAAAAGCCGGATGGAAATATCACCTTTTCCTTCTGGCTTTTTTGTGTTCAGGGACAGCCTCTTGTCTTTTTAGAGCGCGGCTTCTGATTCAAGCTTATGCAGAAAGCCGCGGATTTGGGCAAGCTGCGCCTGGACGTCCTCGGGATTGACCTTGGTATCCTGATAGATTTTGCAGGGGATTTCCTTGGCCTGGTGCCGAAGCTCCTGCCCCTTCCCGGTCAGGGTGATGATGACGTTGCGCTCGTCCTTTGGGTCGCGGGTACGGCTCAGCAGCCCCATAGCTTCCAGCTTCTTTAGCAGCGGCGTCAGTGTCCCGGAATCGAGGAACAGGCGGCTGCCAAGCTCCTTGACGGTGACCGCATCCTGCTCCCATAGCGCCAGAAGGGTAATATATTGAGTATAGGTCAGTCCCAGCTCCTGCAGCAGCGGGCGGTACAGCTTCATGATGCCCCGGGAGCAAGCGTAGAAGGCGAAGCAGAGCTGATCGTCGAGCTTGAGGGAGATGCTTGTGTTGTTGGTCTCGGACATGTTGATGATTCACCTGCCTGCTATTGAATTGGATACAATTCATTTGTTTGGTCGAATTATAGCACGAGCTTCGGTCGGGGTCAAAACGGAATCAAGACGATGTGAGAGGGTGCTGCGAATATTTGACTTCGAAAATTAAATTGCATACAATTCAATTAGGAAAAATTAATTCGGCAAAGGAGATGGGATCATGTCTATTTATGATATCGAAGTAACCACCATCCGCGGGGAACAGCAGACGCTGGCACCTTACAAGGGACAGGTGATGCTGATCGTCAATACGGCGACGAAGTGTGGATTTGCTCCCCAGTTCAAGGGTCTTCAGAAGCTTCACGAGGACTACGGCAATCGGGGGCTGGCGGTTCTCGGCTTTCCGTGCGGTCAATTTGCCAACCAGGAGCCGGGGGACAATGAGGATATCGCTTCCGCTTGTGAGTTGAATTTTGGCGTGACCTTCCCGTTGTATGCGAAGATTGAAGTGAACGGGGATGGAGCGCATCCGCTGTTCAAGCATTTGACGAAGGAGGCTCCGGGGGTGCTCGGCTCGAAGGCGGTCAAGTGGAACTTCACGAAGTTCCTGATCGACCAGGAGGGCAAGGTAGTGAAGCGGTTCGCCCCCACCGATGAGCCGTCCAAGATCGAGGGCTACATTCAGAAGCTGCTGGCGGAAGGCAAGTAGAAGGGGCAACCCTCACGTTGCTGAAAAAGTTGACCTTTTGAACGCGCACGAATAGGGATTTATTTTAAACTTGGGGTCTGAGTTGTAATCCGAGAGGCGGTACCGGGAGTTTAGTGCCGGATATGGCCTCTTTTTGCTGCAATTGTAAGAAAATGTTCGCGGGATGAAGCGAGGGAGCAGGTTCCTTTTTTGCGCCGAGTATGATAGAACTGATAAAGGACAACCTGAATACGAGAAGCGCGCCGCGGGAGCGGTAGAGGAAAGGATGCTTTGTGCATGTACGTGGTATGCAAGGATCATGTGGAGCTGGCGATTGATATGTTTGTGGACGAGTTCGAGGAGGCCCCGGACGTGGTGGATCTCGAGCACACGAAGTTTATTGATTGGGAGCCGCCGGTCAAGTGCCAGGAATGCGACTGCGAGGCACGGTTTTTGGTGGTGTAAGTCAGACGTAAAATGACGATAAGGTAATGATAGGCGGTAGTCTGCCCCTTTGCGGGTGGAGGCCGCCTTTTTGCTGTCGATAAGAGCTGGATGGGTTGGGAAAAAGTAAGCAGGGCAAGCGCTGGCTTGCCCTGCTTTTATGGAGCGTGTGCGAAGGTTGGCGGAGATTAATTGGGTGCGGTGTCTTGCTCGGCTGGGGCTCGGAAGCTCCGGCGGCCAAGCACGCCTACGATAAAGGCCACTATAGTTAGCGCGGCGGCGAGCAGGTAAAGGTTCACGATGCCGAACCATTCGGCTAGCCCGGCCATGCCCAGCAGCGAGATGCAGAAGACCAGGTGCAGCAGGGAGGCCTGAGCGGACAGCACCTTGGGCAGCATCAGCTTGCCGACACTGCGCTGGATGAGCGTGCGGCGGTTGACGATGGACAGTTCTGCAAACGGGCCCATCAGCAGCACAAGAATGAGGGCGATGTAAGGCTCGGTGTTGACGGCGTATACGGCAGTAAGCAGGCCATAGCCTGCCATGCCGATCAGCATCGCCGACAGGAAGCGGTCGCCGATGGTCCGCACCAACGCCAGCACCAGCAGTCCGCCGCTGACCGTTCCCGCAAAATACGCCGCATTAATGAACCCCCACCATTCCTCGCCTTGCCCAAGCGCGGTCTGCACGAAGGCGAGCGTGAAGGCGCCGACCCAGACCGAGCCGCCCAGCATGTCGATGATGTCCATAAAGGTCAGCAGGCGGAGGCGCGGCATGCGCCAGATCGTCTTCCAGCCTTCGGTTAGCGTGTGCCAGCGCGATGGGCCGGTGGTGGCGGAAGCACTAGAAGAGCCAATGGCAGCGTTCGCTGTGGTGTCAGAAGCGCTAGAAGTACCGTCGGTGCCAGACATGCCGGAAGTTGCAGTGGTGGCATGGGCTGCGGAGTCACCGGACTCAGCCGGTTCCTTCACGCCCAGGGTAAAGGCCGCCGCCAAGCCATAGATCACCGCTGTCACCAGCAATGTCGGACTCGGGCCAAGCATTGCGACGACGATACCGCTCAAGCCCCAGCCGGCAAACTGCACCACCTGATCGCTGACACTGATGAGACCATTGGCTTTGAGCAGGCTTTGCTCATTGGGAACGAGCCGCGGCACAAGCGCATTACGGGTCGGTACCGTCCATCCATCAAGGAAAGACATAACAAAGACGAGTACAAACACAAGAATAAGGGAAGCATCGCTCCCTTGTAATTGCAGATAGACCGCCAGGACGATGAACAGCAGAAACTGGCCGGTCTGCGATAAGAGAAGTAAGGAAGGCAGCCTAAAGCGATTGATCAGCAATGGTGCGATCAGACCGCTGATCATTTGAGCGAAGCTGCGCATCAAGGGCATTAGCGCCGCAGATACGAGCGAGTTCGTCTGGTTCAGCACCAGCACGGTGAGCGCCATAATATAGAGCACGTCTGCGGCATTGGCCGCAGTCTGAGTGGTCCACAGATAATAAAAAGGCCGGGACATCGGCGAGGATTTCATGGTAGTTCGGGTCTCCGTTTCTTGGATGAAGTGTTTTTAATAGATGATGGTATTACTCCCTGATTTCAGGCCGATTCTATAAAGGTATGATCTACAATCGCATTAATAGTGTTGTCCCGGCGGATATATGATCGGCCGGCCGACATCGCGGTTGTCATACCGGATGACAAACCGTCCTGCATTGGCAATACGCTTGCAGAAATCATCTCCACCAAATCATCGAAGTCTGAGCCCACATGATCAGCAAAATCGCGGGATTAGCTAAGTCACCGAATCTTTCCGTACAGAGCGTGACACCGTTAACGTGCAAGAATTTTCACTCATCGTTTCATTCCTCCATTACTGAATAATAAAAAACACAGGCCGGCTGCCTGTGCATTCAGTAATCAAAATAGAGAACAGAAATGAATAGACCCAGGGATCGCATCAAAGGACTCGAGTCTTTAACTTCCGGTACATTTCTATTTCTTAAACAGGGTCACCGCGAGGCAAACCAATATCGATTACTATGCACAGAAAATAGTCCAAAGCTCTCTATTCCATTAATCGCGCACAGAAAAACCAATATCCTAGTTCAGCAAACGTAACCCTCCGATCCTTAAAGTGGCCCTAGTCTACCATGATAGGCATACAACTGTCAAACTATTCGGAGTAGCAGAAAAGGCTACGAGGCCCTTTATGTTATGATAGACAGAGCATGGACAAACTAGGCAAGACTTAGCATAGAATACATCATTAATGGTGGTGCGAATCGTTGAATATACAAATTATTGCGGCAGACAAATTGAAGGAAAAAATCTGACACAGGGTATTGCAGAGAATGCTAAATGATTAACGCCCTATATCAAGCTGACGTTGACGGAGTTTCCGACGAGAAGGCGCCGGAGCAATTAAGTGCAAGTGAGGAAGAGCAGGTGAAGCGCCGGGAGACCGAGCTGTGGACATCAGACAAGATAGCCCAACATAAAATGGCCACCTATGGCCGTAGCCAAATCGCATTTGTCATAGGGCAGCCTGGGTCTGTCCTATGAAGTCCGCCTGCTTCCGACCTCAAGATATCGTTCGGCCGCTTCACGTATCCCCACCAGCTTTTGAGGCTTGTACTGGTTGAGCAGGTTTATCGAGTGGTGAAAATTATGCGGGGGGAACCGTATTATGATTAGGGCGAAATATTTGGATCATTTAAAATCATATAAGAGAGGCCTGAATCAACCCTTCCTTAAATGCTTAAGAAAAGTTATCACGAAAATTAGTACCAATTAAATTTATACCTCTCTTTATCAAAGACTTTTCCATAATGCTTTAATTCAGCCTCATGTAATTTATCGTATGGGTCTGAAGTGTTTAAAAACCATTCGGATACATAATCTTTCACCTTATCTGAGAATTCAAGTCCCCATTCATTATGAATATGAAATGCTCGCATCACATTAACTTCAGGAGTCGGATTTAACGGAACAAAGTCATCTTCTAAAGTAATATCCAAGAGATTAGTATCAAATGCATGAACAAAAGTATCTGCATCAAGTTCAGAAGTTGAAATATTAAAAGCAATAGCATCAAAATTAAAGAAAGTGCTTTTAGAAATGTTAGAGAAAGTTGAAGAATGAATCCCTTCCTTGAATGCCCAATTATCGTATATCGACCAAATATCAAATTCTATATTATCAACTTTAATTTTGTAACCACCAAATCTATTCTTTTGGTAATCAAACTCTTTCAATTTATCATCAAGTTCATCTCTGCTACAATCATCAATAATAATGTCTATGTCTCGGGGTACATTTTCAAAGGCAAAGTTTCTCAAAGCTCCCCCAACAATGATAATGTCCCCAGCCTCACTTAAACATCGAAATAATTCGAAAATTTTGAAGGATTGATCTTTAAGTATTCCTATCCTTTTTAGAGTATTTTCGGCTATAAGCTTCTCCTTAATCACAAAAGCTTTCCTCCTATAGTGTAATGCCTGTTAGTCTTCTATATAAATCAAGAGCATACGAGTCAGTCATGCCACATATAAAATCAGTTACAAGAAGCAATCTATCATAGATACTTGGTTGATCACCATCTCTATCAGAACAATATTTGTTCATAATATCTTTATAATTACCCGAAATCAATAAATAAAGCTTTCCTTCCTCAGTCTTTGAATTTTTTCTATTATCAGAAACAACAGCATTAACGAACATTTCAAGTAATCCCTGTATTACTTTACCGCCGGCATATTCCCTTAAGACAATTTCCTTACTATCAAAGATAGTAAATGATAGCTTTTTCATTGCCCTACGTACTTTTTCTGCATCAGAAGCCAATAATATATCTTCATCAAATTCCCCATTCAAAATCTGATCATGTCTATGTATAAACTCTTTGACTACTGATTTAATCATAAATCCTTGTGCATTAATTCTGAGAGCTTGGACAGCGTTATCAAGCTTATCAGATCGCATACTTTGGTAATTTCTTTCGTATGAATTTACAAATGAATTCAGAATATCCTGTTCTTCTTCCGTACCCTCTTGAAGGAATTCACTTAATGTTTCCTTAATAGTGGTGTAATCAAGCACCCCTTTTTTACACCCATCCTCTATATCGGCAGCAGCGTAGGCAATGTCATCAGCTGCTTCTAAAAGGAACGTAATAGGATGTCTACTCTCCCCAATTCCTGTGTGCTCTCTTACGGCCTCAAATCGATCTGCTTCAGCCTGTAAGTACCCAAATTTTTTATAACTTATTCCTAGATTTTCTTTTTCCCGAACAATATCTTCTTTGTTTCCCTCTGTTGAGGATCGAGGATATTTTAAGATACTTGCTAGTGAAGAAACAGATAGGTTAAATCCGAACTCATCAAATAAATTATTTAACTTTGTAACTAATCTAAACGTCTGTGCATTTCCTTCGAAATTTATAAAATCTGCACACTTTTTCTCTCCTAATATTTTTTTATACTCAGCCCCTTCATTATCAAACCAATATCTAAAAAAATTTTGGATGGCTGATTCACCAAAATGCCCATATGGAGGGTTACCTAAGTCGTGCATAAGTCCAGCAACTGCCAGTAGCGCTCCTAATTTTCCTCTATGTGCCGGGTCAATTTTTTTTGCAGCGATTAGATACTCTTCTACACTTATTCCCAGGGATCTTCCAATTGTTGACACTTCATGTGAATGAGTAAGCCGTGTTCTAATAAAATCACTATTATCGAGAGGAAACACTTGAGCTTTGTCTTGTAGTCTTCGAACAGCCGAACTATGTATAAGCCTAGAATAGTCATCGTCAAAGTCATTTCTTAAATCAAATTCGTTATATTTTGTTCTGTCTTTGACTGCTTTATCTCTTAAACGTATTCCGCATAGAAGCTGTTCCCAATTCATTTTTGTATATTTCAAATTAATCGCTCCCTAATCATTTTATTTTAATTTCTATAAATCCCTAGGATTATCCTGCTTCTACAATCTAAATTTGCGGCGACAAGAGATCTTACATAGGGGTGTTTAAGTTCGGTGAAAAGAACATTTGTGGCCGGTTGAAGGCGTCTTATTATGATCTTGTTTTTTTAAAAGCAAAAACTTTGGCCCAGAGTGTAGATCTGCTCCCTCGAGAACTTTGTTTACAGGCTGAGACTTCTTTTTAAGGAGGTCTTTGTGAATCAATGTAGTGATTGTTCTATTTCGGAAAACCCGTTTTTGTGTCCTCTATATCTATTTGAAATATTATTTATCTTTCCTAACGCTCCTAGTAACGAGTCTATCATGGTGCAGATACAAACGATTATTTCAAAGAAAATTTGATTAGGAAAAAATTCAACAAGAAACAATCCCGAGATGGTTCCTTGAAACCGATAATTTGGATGAATTTGTTTTATCTGGTTAAACCAGTCTGTTGCTATCAACTTCTTTATGGTTACAGGTGTTTTGTGAAGGTTTCCAGTACCCAAATTGTTTCATAATCCTTACAAACTAATAAGAAAATTTCTTCTCCAAATCATTGCCTTTCTTTTCTTAGCTTCAAAAGCTATGTAAATGCAAATAACCTAGTATCTTCTAATTTTCGAGTTTAGTGGAATAATTTATTCTTATATCAATTTATTGTAAGAATTCTTATAAAATTTAGTAAAAGTATTATTAACTTCTATCTTACATTGTAGAGAGGAGGTGGAACATTATGGTACCATTGGATTAGGAGAATATATCTATAAAGGAGAATGACATATGGGAACATCAAAACGAAGAGCTTCCGAAAAAATAAAAAAGCTCTTGTCTGATGGTATTCGGCAAGATATTGAAAAGGCAATTCCTCAGGTTACATCTGAAGTTTTAACAGATAAAAGAATATCAAGAGAAGTGGAAAAAGATCAGCTTAGAATTCTGATAAAAGCAGCCATTGGAGGAATCGATGGGATTCGCCAAGGAGGCTTCTACGGTTTTGAATATAAGGAAATCCTAAATAATCACTTAACAATGACACAATGCATTGAAAAAATATTGGAGTATGCTGAATCAGAATTTAAAGGTGAATTTTCTGAAATTCTATTACAAGCATTTAGAATGGCAATTGCTTTAACTATAAATGAAGAAAAAGGAACCAACGATTTTTTGGTCGAGTTCTGTGTAAACCTGATTTTCTTAATAGTTCAGGAGGAATCTATTGAAGCAATAAGTGATGTTTATATTGATATTAGCCACGAGCAAATTAATTTATTGATAAAAGGACAAGCAAGAAAAATTGTAAATGAAGAGATTTCAACATTGATTACCCAATATTTGCAACATGAATTAGAGTTGAAGAATCTGGTTGCTAAAATTGTAGAGCGTGCAGAACAAGTTGAGCTCGGGGAGTTTTAAATGATGGCATACGATTTCTTTAGTAGTTTAAATGCACATCCGTATGAGGTTATGCTAAAGAATGTTATTTTAAAAGATATAGATACAGAACAAGGAGGAATAATTTTAGATTTGGTGGATGTAATTGCTGCAATTTATTGTTGTGATATAACAATCGCTCGGCAAATAGATCATCGTCGTAGATTTAACATTTGTGTGCCTGTTACAAATCCAGAGATGTGGGGAGAAACTAAGACAATACTTCAAGAGTTGCTTTCTTTCGTAAGTAAAGATGATCTAAGTGTAAATTTTATAAAAGAAGATAAAAAGTTATTGATTGATAGATTATCTTTAAATTTTCCTGGCTTTCATAACGTATCATTATTGTCAGGCGGGTTAGACTCTTTTTGCGGCGCACATCAGAATATCGAATCAGGCTTTAAAAGTATATACTGTGGCTATAAAATTAATAAATTTGAACAGAGTAAACAAACGGCAATTAGGAATTTTGTCGCTGCTAAGCATTCGGATTCATTGTCATATTTTTTTGAAAAATTGAATCTTGAAAAGATTGAGCCGACTCAGGCAACAAGATCTTTACTTTTTTTAGCGCTTGCATGTGCAGTTGCATATACTAATGATGTGAAAGTAATACACATATATGAAAATGGAGTTCTCTCCCTTAATCCTGTCAAAAATGGACGGTTTACAACAAAAACGACTCATCCAAAAACAATTAAACTGTTTAATGAGTTACTCTCCATATTAAAAATAGACTTAAAAGTATCTAATCCTTTTCAATACAAGACAAAGGGTGAAATAATAAATAAATTAGACGAGGGATTTAAAGCAGCGATAGTTAATACGCATACATGCTCTTTATCTCGACAGAATCCTCATATTTTTGAGAAGAAAAAACAATGTGGATTTTGTATACCATGTATACTGCGAAAAATTTCTCTAGCTTCGTATGATAATGAGCAATTTGATGTTGAATACGAAGTTAATTATGGGGCAAAACTAACTGATGTTACAGATGCATATCAGAAAGTGGAATATAAATCATCATTAGAGTATTTTAAAGCATACAAGCAAGATATAGATAATAAGACAATATATCAGACTCTTGGACTGAAGGAAATGTACTATGAAGATAGAGATTTTCTTCAAAAGACCGATGAAATGCTTAGTCTATTCAGCCAAGAAGTTGAAAGGTATTTGGTTAAGTATGACATATATTGATTTTCACGTTCATATTGATCATTTTCCTGAACCAGTAAAAATAGCCAATCAGTATGAGAATAATAAAATATATGCCCTATTCGTAACTAATTTACCGGAGCTATTTGAGAAGCACTTAAATAGTTTTAAAAACTATAAGTATGTTAGATTGGCTATTGGATACCATCCAGAATTGACTCAGGAGTTCCCATTTAAAAGGGAATTATTTGAAAGGCTAGTACCAATGACTAACTATATTGGAGAAGTTGGAATAGATCTATCTCGTGGAAATAAGTATACTCTAAATGAGCAACTGGATAATTTCTCGTTTATAACCCAGGAAAAATATAATAAGGGTAAGATATATTCAATACATTCAAAAGATGCTGAAGATGAAGTGCTTGAAATACTTGTGCATAATAAAGTGAAGCAAGCTGTATTTCATTGGTACTCTGGTAAACTATCCACTTTAGAAAAAATAATAAAGAATAATTATCTCTTATCAATTAATTTGAGTATGCAAAAGTCAAAAAAGGGACAAAAGATAATAAGTCAAATCCCAGAAGAATTATTATTGTTTGAAACAGACGGCCCCTTTATTAGATTTGATGGCAAACTAATAACTCCAATGATAATCCCGCAGATATACTCCATTTTAGAAAATGAAATTAACGGATTCCATACACATGTTATGAGAAATTTCAAACGAATGCTCATAACACGGGAGTTTGAAGCATTGGAAAATTCCAGATAATTATGGCGATCGGAGAGGACACACAATAGAATTGTGTGTGTTTTTCGTTTCATGATAGATTAGGAAACATAAAATCGGGGAAATTATCTACTCCGACATCTAATCCGGAAAGTTACCTCTTCTAATCAAATAACATAATTACTAGATAATAATATTGATACGGTATGCTATTACCAATACAACTATTTTAATGATCTTACACTACAGGCAAGTCATTAAGTCCTTTAGTAGGAGTCTTTTATGAATAAAAATTTTTCAGGAGAAATGCTAGCCTTTCGAAAAAACCTAAATTGAGAATAGTTCCATAACCCTAAGGATCTGGAAATCCCTTCAGGAATTGAAGCGGCGAATTGCTGCAGAATTTCCAATGGAGGGCATCAGAGGAAGTCGTTCAGACTCGGAGAGATCATAGATACAAGTAGCAAGCGTAAAATACTGATCAAAGGGGCCGGGGCACTGGCAAATCAGTAATCTCCATGAATTCGCTGGGCGGACTCCTTGGAAGGAAAAACTCGCACAAAAGGAGTATTTTGAAAGAAATCATCGGGTTCCTATAACTAATTATTGTTTTAGGCGTTATATCTGGCTTGCTGCAAGGTACCAAGAAGATAAGACGTAGAAACTCGAGCAAACGGCAACCAACAGAAAAGGAGAAGAATTCGGCTTCATTTAATTGTTCTTCCGCAACATGTCAATGGGGCAGAGTTTGAAAGATTGTTATCACTATATTTCCGTGATCAAGACTATACCATAAAAGAAGAAGGGATTGGTGGAAGAGATGGAGGTGTGAACTTAGTTATCATCGATAAACGTGAAGAGAAAACCGCAGTACAAGCCAAATGTTACGCTGACCATAATAAGGTACAAGTGATGACCGTTCGAGAACTGGCTGCCAAGCGCAATCATGACGGCATTTTATCTTTACTTGGAGGCCAGATAAATTCTATAAGACCGCTACTGACAGAACACTGTTAGTGGCGGTCTTTTGTAATCGAATATGTGAACGTAAAGGAAATTGCGTAAAGATGATCGATAAGGAACCACCTTTCTTGTCTGTGGATGCTGCTGCGCCGATTGCAGGACCAGGGTAATGCATGGACAGCGAGCAGGAGTAGATCAAATTACTCAATTTACGGGGGAGCAGGGGGATTGCGCTGGATCGCAGATGCATATTATAGGGAGGGTTTGGTAGGATGGAGAAAACGTCTTTATTTCTGGAGGTAGATGAAGGTGGATCAAGCGTTGCGGTTGCAGTTGGAACAGTGGTATGAGGAAGATGAGCATCAGAATATTGTAGACGCTTTGGAAGCTATCCCTGTTGCTAATAGAGATTATGAAATGGTCGGTCAGTTGGGCCGTGCTTATAACAATGTAGGGCGTTATGAGGATGCGTTGGCACAATTTGCCCAAGTTGCCGAGCAGGGGGAGAACGATGCTGCGTGGCATTACCGGTCAGGGTACTCTTATTATTTTCTGGGGAGATTTGAGGAAGGAGCGCAGGCATTTACGAAGGCACTGGAGCTCGATCCGGAGGATGAGCACTCACGAGAGTTGCTTGGCTGGTGTCAGGAACGCCTTGATCGTCAGCAGCAGAATCAGATGATTCGGGAACAGGCGTTGCGGCAAAAAGAACAGACTCCAACGAAGCCGATCTTCGAGGGTCTGGATTTGTCTGAATTTTGGGATAATGGCAGCTATGCCGAGAGTACATATACGATGGACCCGCCTAGCGATGCGTTGATTGCCAGTGTAGAGGAGGAGCTAGGCTACAAGCTGCCAGCTTCCTATATTGCATTGATGAAGCAGCGTAACGGCGGTGTTCCTCAGGCCACCTGCTTTCCTACGCAAATCTCTACCTCTTGGGCTGACGACCATATTGCGATCTCATCGATCATGGGAATTGGGCGAGATAAGGATGAGTCGCTATGTGGGAATATGGGTAGCCGATTCATGATCGAGGATTGGGGATACCCGGATATCGGGGTCGTCATTTGTGACTGTCCTTCGGCGGGTCATGATGTGGTCATGCTCGATTACCGTCATTGTGGCAAGGATGGGGAACCCGAGGTGATCCATGTGGATCAGGAGTCAGAGTATGAAATTACTTTCCTGGCGCCGGATTTTGAGACCTTTATTCGCGGCTTGGTGAGCGAAGAGGAGTACGATACCTCGATGGAGGATAAAGCGAACGATTTGCGCAAGGTGGCTGAAGGTAAGTTCTCACCTTTGCTGGAGGAGCTGTGCAGCAAGGCGGAAGCGGTGGATGCCGAGCAGCTTGAATCGCAGATCCGGGCGGTATGTGCACGTATTGTGGGGGAAAAGGGACATTTCTCCTTCCATGCGGATGACTTGTCGCTGCTGATGTACGATGTGCAGTTCTGGCTGTACACAAATGCTTATCCACGGCCTACGCGGGGGGAATATCTCGATATTTATCCGAAGATGATTGCGTTCGGCGGGGAATTTGGCCAAAGCGGTTATGCTCCTGCCTGGATCACGGACTGGCTCGATAAACGCATGCAAGAGGGCTGGATTAAGAAGGATCAGGGGACTCTGAGCTTGACAGAGGATGCGCGTAAGGAGATCATCGCTCGTCTGGAGCTGGAGGCCGGAGGAAATGCGATGGAAGACGAGGATACGGATGTAGCTCCGTTTAAGCTGGTGGATCAAGGTGAGCGGGGGATGTCGGTCATTTTGCCGGTTGGATCATATTTGACGGAATTGTTTGCGTCGCGGGCCGACGAAGGCTTTGAGGGCAGCGGATATGATTGGGCGTCTCTGGCGTTTGTGTATCTGGCTGAGCAGATGCCCGACCTGCAGGGCATCATCCGCTTCGACCCGGAAGGGTCGATGTTCTGTGCCTATTCCTCCGATAGGGAGGCGCTTCAGGCCTTTGCGGTTGGCTTTAAACAGGCCTGTGAGAATGAAGCACTGATTCGCGATTTATTCTCGCGGGCGGAGTTGGATTAGCACGTATGAAAAAACTAAACAGCAAGCGTCAGGGGCGGGGAGATTCTCCCGGGCGGCTCCTGACACTTGCTGTTTTTTTGCGATTGCAGTGTGGCTTCTGCTTTAATTGAGCGTAATTTCTTGTTCCCAAGTCAATTCCTGATCCTGCTCATTCACGAATACGAAGGTGACCTTGCCTGCCTCGCCCTTCATGTCTTCGGGATAGAAGAAGCCCATAAACTGTCCGTCACCGCTGATATAGAAGCCGTCTTCGCCGGTTTGTCCATGCTCTATGGCCTCTTCAAACGTATTGACAGTGTTGTTATTTTCGGACGACCACTGCATTTCCTGAAGTCTGTAGCCTTCGGGGACTTGCTTCACCTGAAAATCAAAGCTTCCTTTGTTCTCAATCGGCTTTGGCGTCTGATCAATATCAATGAGGATCTCCTCACTAGGCTTGTCATTCTCCGGGTTAGAGTCGACAGGGTCTGTGAGGGCGTTGTTGGCTGAGTCTGTGTTGTTATTCCCTGCTTGTGTCTGATTCGTCGCATTGGATTCGGGTTGATTGCCAGGGACCGTTGTGCCTGTTTGCGAGTTGTTTCCGCAGGCGCTCAATAGTAGTACGGCGCTTAAAGCAGCCATCAACATGATAGGTTTGGGTTTCGTCATGTGGTTTCCTCCAGTTGTGTTCAATGTATTTTATAAACAAAGACAAGACTAGGGCAGAGTCGTGTTATCCAGATACAGCGTGCTGGGGAAGCGAATCACAATCAGGAAAAAGGGACGATATAGGTTATTTACCTCCAGGTCAAAAAAACTAAACATGGGCTGTATGGCTAGGAGCGGGCTAATTGATAGTTTATGCTGGGATTAAATTGTGTATTAGGGCGGTTTTGGCGAACTATACTATAGGCAGGAACAAGGCATTTTTGTGATATGCTAGAGATATATGCGGCGTTATACATAATGAACATGATGGTGGTGCAAATCATTGAATATACAAATTATTGCAGTAGGTAAGCTGAAAGAGAAGTACTTGACCCAGGGTATTGCGGAGTACGCGAAAAGGCTCACCCCGTACATCAAATTGACGTTAACGGAGGTCCCTGATGAGAAGGCGCCCGAGCAACTCAGCGCTAGTGAGGAAGAGCAAGTGAAACGCAAAGAAGGAGAACGAATCCTCGCGCACCTGAAGCCAGACACTTATGTTGTGGCAACTGCCATTGAGGGCGAGCTCTGGACGTCGGACAAGCTGGCCCAGCATATGGAGGAATTAGCCATCTATGGCCGCAGCCAGATCGCCTTTGTCATCGGCGGAAGCTTGGGCCTGTCCGATGAAGTCCTTCAACGTGCCAACCTGAGGATATCATTTGGCCGCTTCACCTATCCCCACCAGCTTCTGCGGCTGGTACTTGTGGAGCAGGTGTATCGGGTGGTGAAGATTATGAGGGGGGAGCCTTATCATAAGTGACGGCGAAACTAGATGAGCTTGGAGTGATTAGAGGATGATGAATTTATATGGAGCGGAGCATCACTTGATGGTGGTGTCAGATTCTATTGATGCGGAAGAGCACCGGCATTCTTTTTTACAGGTGACAATTTCATTAACAGGCGAATTTGACATTGAGGTAGCGGGGCAAAGCTTGAGTGGTCCAGGTATCATTATCAATTCGAACGTTGTTCATCGCTTAAAAGAAGCGGGACACCTGTTGATGCTCCTTCTGATAGACAGCACCTCTGAGATGGCTGCAGGCTTTAAGCGGTATCTGGAGGAGCAGCCGTATCATTTGTTTCCGCAAGGAGAGATGAAGAGCATTCGAGAATTTGTGCAAAAAGAGTATGCTGGCGTTAAGGACTCGGACAGTTATCGTTCTTTTCTGGGACAACTCATGATGCTATTGGGCGTACAACAGGTGAATACAGCTATTGTTGATCCGAGAATAAGAGAGTTTATTCAGCTCATAAAAGATTGCACCGACTCCGAACACTCCGTCAGTCAATACGCCCGGCAATTTGGTTTATCCAACAGCAGAATGTCGCACCTCTTTAAAGAAAATACAGGCATTTCGCTTAGCGGGTACATGGTGCTTCACAAGCTGCAGAAGGCAACCTATTTCATTTTTGAGGGGCTCAGCATTACGGATGCGGCTATGGCAGCAGGATTTGATAGTCCGTCACATTTAGCCGCCACCAGCAAACAGTTGCTGGGAATGACGGCGAAGGATATCCGCAAAGATAGCGTCTTTTTAAAAGTTTCTTGCCTGTATTAACCTTACAATGGGTGCAGGAGGTGTGTTCCATGAGTGCATACTTGAAGGAAACCGCATTGCTGAACTATTCTCACCCATTGATTCAGCAAATTGTTCACAGCCGCCAGTGGGATTCGATGTCCAGGAAGGAACAAATTCTCGGCATATATAACTACGTCCGTGACGAAATCCGGTTCGGCTATAACCGGGCGGATGATATTCCGGCCTCGGAAGTCTTGCAGGATGGCTACGGTCAGTGTAATACAAAGGGTGTGCTTTTTATGGCGTTGCTAAGGGCTGTGGGCGTGCCATGCCGTATGCATGGATTTGCCATCGATAAGAAGCTGCAAAAGGGGGCAATGAAAGGGTGGTATTACCAACTGTCCCCCCAGGAGATCATTCATAGCTGGGTTGAAGTGCTATATGAAGGTAATTGGTTGAATATTGAGGGATTTATACTGGATATCCCCTATTTGACCAAGCTTCAGCAAAAATTCGAGCAGTGTACGGGTTCATTTTGCGGTTATGGCGTTGCAACCGATAATTTTCAAAATCCGGATATATATTGGAAAGAAAATGATACCTACGTGCAAAAAGAAGGAATCGTTCAGGATTTCGGGATTTATGACAGCCCCGATGCCTTCTTCACGGGCCATCCGCAAGGGCTCAGTCCGTTCAAGAAAATAATCTATAGCAGGGTGGTTCGGCATCTGATGAACCGGAACGTCGATCAGATAAGGCAGGGGAGCTGACTGATTCTAAATGTGAAAAGCTGCTTACGATTCTTGGCAGCCACTACTTATTCTTAAAATAGTAAGAAGAGTCAGCCATCATCGGACTGACTCTTCACCACGTCATTTTAGCTTTGCTTTTTTAGAGCAATAATTTCAGCCTCAGACAGTCCAGATGCCTTCACGATAATAGCTGTTTCGACTCCAAGTTTGAGAAGTTCCAGAGCCATCTGAGCAGCTTTTCTGTCCTCGCCTTCAGCTAATGCTCCCTTCAATCATAGAAGCTCGGATACTTTTGTCTGTCTTCGTACAATCGGCGGGCCTCGAAGCAGACACGCAAAAGTGACTTTGCGTGCCTGTATTAACCGTTGTATGCGAATGTAACAGAGTAGCCATGTCACCCGATAGTTTATCCTAAAAACCGTTACGGTGAACCGTATCACAAGTAGGGCGAAATTTTGAGGTCTGGGTAAAAAAGCCTCCCCTGTGGTCTTAACCCTGTCAAGTAGACAGTATAAAAGAAGACAAGATTTAAGCTACGACCGTTTCCCGGTATTCTACCGGGGAACGGTCGTTTAGTTTTTTCTGAAATCGGTTTGGTTGTAAAACAGTATGTATTCGCTCAAGCACTCGCAAGTCCTCTACAATCTGGAATATTCAATCTCCGCTCGCAAATAAGCTATTTCTTCTTCCATACTGGAAAGCTTCTTCATTGACCAGCCGGGCTGCCTCCAATTTTAATTCCAAGGAGTACCTCCAGAAGGTTTGTCCTTTTTTAGCCATGAAAAAATCCCCTCCATTAGGCAAGATTAAGTCCATCTTAACAGATGTCTTTTTTCTCTTGTCTACTAAAAGGGATAATACCACTGTGGAGTTTTTTCTTCCTTTTTTTGTTGACAAAACGACAAAATCGAATCATAGTGTACTTATACAATAAGTACACTATGATTCAATTGGGGGATTAGTGTGGATATCATCATCAGCAGTAACACCAGTAAGCCCATTTATGAGCAGATCACGTCGCAAATCAAAGCCATGATTATGAATGGGGATCTACAAACAGGTGATCCGATTCCATCCATGCGCTCACTGGCCAAATCAATCCACGTCAGTGTGATTACGGTGCAAAAAGCTTATGAAGATTTGCAGCGGGATGGATTTATAGAAACAACTGTTGGACGCGGCAGTTTTGTCTCAGCGCAAAACAGGGATTTTATGCAGGAAGAGCTGCAGAAAAAAGTAGAAGAACATTTAAATCTTGCGGTTGAGACTGCCCGTACCGGCGGAATTAAATTAGAAAAAATGATTGAGCTGTTGACCATTTTTTATACGGAGGAGTAATTATGACTTACAGCTTGGAAATAAAAAATCTGACCAAAACCTATCCCCAGTCCGATTTTCGTCTGGACAATGTATCGTTTTCTATTCCCCGCGGAACGATTATGGGGTTTGTCGGCGAGAACGGATCGGGAAAGACGACAACCATGAATGCCGTTTTAAATACCATTAAGAAAGACAACGGCACCGTGAAAATCCTTGGCCGGGAAATGGGTGACAAGGATACGGATATTCGCGAGCAAGTGGGCGTAGTGTTCGATGCGGTCAACTTCTCCGGGATACTGACACCGGCAAAACTGGCGAAGGTGATGGCGGGTGTATATAAACAGTGGGATCAGGAATTTTTCCTGAAAACTACAGCGAGATTTAATATTGAAATGGGCAAAAAAATCAAACAGTTTTCGCGGGGAATGACGATGAAGCTGGCACTTGCCGTAGCCTTGTCACACCGGCCGCAACTGCTCATTTTGGACGAAGCAACCGCCGGTTTAGACCCTATTGTCAGAGAGGAGATTCTAGGTGTATTTCTGGAATTTGTCGAAGACGAAAACCATTCTATTCTGATGTCCTCACACATCACCAGCGATTTAGAGAAGATTGCCGATTACATCACCTTCATTCATCACGGAAAAGTGATTTTGACGGAGAAAAAAGATCATCTGATCTATGATTACGGTATTGCCCGCTGTAAAGCCGAACAGTTTCAGCTTATCGACCGGACGGACATGATGGCTTATAAAAAGAGAGATTATCAAATCGATGTGCTGGTGGAGAACAGGAAAGCTTTCGAACGAAAGTACAGCGGGATTGTTGTCGATACGGGAACCATTGATGAAATCATGCTTTTGCTGATAAAGGGGGAACGGTAAGATGAAAGGTTTGCTGGCAAATAACTTATATTCTATGCAGGAAAATATCAAGCTGTCACTCTATATCACTTTGCCGATGGCGTTTGTCCCGCTTCTGGAAGCTTCCATGATTTCCATGATCGTTGCCATGCAGGTCTTCATGTTTATCTCCAATATGGGCGCCTCTTTGAAGATGGATGAAACCTCCGGGTGGAACAAGTGGGAAATTACCATGCCGGTCAGTAGAAAGACAATTATCAATGCCAAATATATTTCGTTTATCCTTCTAATCCTAATGGGATTGGCGGTCAGCTTGGTTACAGTGGTGCTTCTAAGCTTGCAGAACGAGTTCAACGATACACTCATCTTCGGCTACAGCTATGGCTTGCCGTTGTCCATTTCAACCGCTGCGATCGCCTATCCGCTTATTTTGAAGCTTGGAGCCGAAAAAAGCGATACTCTGCTGATTACGGCGGGCGGACTGTCGGTGGGACTGCAGCTGCTTGTCTGGTATCTCTTGCATTTGTCCGACAGCACTATTACTTACAGAAGTCCTGTCGTGGGGCAGGTCTCCCTGGCCATTGCGTTAGTGATGTTTGTTTTGTCCTATTTTTTATCTGTACGAATCCATCGGAACAAGGAATTTTAAGGAAGGCGGTAAGCTATCCTTGCAAATAATACTTTGAAAGTAGGGAAGAATGAAATGAAGAAATTAACGGCATTATTGTTAAGCTTTGTGATGTTGTTTGTATTTGCCACTGGCGCACAAGCGCAAGCTGCTACAACTTTCGTACCTATCATGCTTGGTGAAAAGCAGCTTACATTTGATAACGGACAGCCGTTTTTTGAAAATGCAACCACGTTGATTCCAGTTAAGCCCTTCCTGGAAGGACTGGATTATGAACTGAACTGGGAAGCGGAGACCTCTACTCTTTATGCATCGAAAGGCGAGCTTTCCTTTGCCCTGAGACGCGACAATAATCAGGCCATGGCGAACGATGAGGCGCATCAACTGACGGTTGCTCCAAAAATCGTAAACGGTACACTCTATGCTCCGCTTCGTTTCCTGGCTGAAAATGCAGGTTACCGCGTTGGCTGGGATGCCAAAAACCGCGCTGCTGCTCTGGAGCAGCAAGACAGCAAGGGCTTTTTCTGGAAAGTAGAGAAGGACGGCTCGGTAGTGTACTTGCTTGGTTCTATCCATGTTGGCAGCGACGATTTGTACCCGATGCGTCCTGAAATGAATGTGGCGTATGCTAATTCCGATCATCTGGTTGTGGAAGTAAACACTGTTGCTCCAATGGACGAGGAAGAGATGGCTGACATACAAAAAAAATATATGCTGTATGATGATAACACAACTCTGGCTGACCATATTGATGCCACAACGTATGCAAAGCTTCAAGACATTTTAAAGGAACTCGGAGCACCTGAAACAGCATACGATTCTATCAAAGCTTGGTTGGTCTACAGTAGGTTGGTTCTTATCAAATCCCAACTAAACGGTTATGAAGGCGGTCTTGGCATTGATACGTATTTCCTGCAAAAGGCGCTGGCTACCGGGAAGTCTGTACTGGAACTGGAGTCCCATGATTCCCAGTTTTCAATGTTAAACAATTTCTCGGATGAGCTTATAGCTTCTTTGCTGAAGGAAACGGTTGAAACATTCCATCAACCTGATAACAGCGCTGAGACAATGGCGGATGTGTTGCGTACCAGCAGCACTGAGCCAATGGTGAATGTATGGCTTGCTGGAGACGAAGCTGCGCTGACGGAATCGACGGAAGCCATGAAGGAAACACCGGAATATTATAAAGCCGTGATCAAAGACCGCAATGTCGGAATGATTGAAAAAATTGAAGGTTATCTGGACAATGAAAACAAAGAGACATATTTTGTAGTTGCCGGAGCGGGTCATATGCTGGGTGAAGACGGGATTGTAACCAAGCTGAAGGAAAAAGGTTATACCATTACTCGCCTGTAAGTCGCAACGCAATGGTCATCCGAGCAATTAGTACGCGTAAAAGCTAACGAGAGATCCCGGAATCCGTTTTCTTTATATCACTAATGCAATCCAAAGCAACGGTGAAGCCTGCCCGGGAAATCTGTTGCCGAAGATATCGATCAGTTCGCTTTATGCTTGTTCGATTTACAGCTTCCGGACGGAAACCGCTATGAATTGTGCAAGATGGTGAAGGAGCGGCGAGACATTCCGGTCATCTTCTTAATGGAGATCGACGATGAGGTGAACTATGAAAGTGTTTTTTACGGGGTCAAGTCGCTGTTGTTCGGGCTTCCCGTTAGTTTCGTCGTGATGGTTCTGATCTATAGAGCGTTTGCGAACAAATTTAGCTACGGGTTCACCCTCCCTTGGATGAGCATCCTGTCTGTCATTGTCGCCGTATTTGTCATTGTCAGCTCCGCGATTGTTTATTCCGGCGCGAAAATAAAGAAAGAAAATATTATCGATGCATTAAAGCAAGAGAATAAATGATAGCCACTGGCCCTGACTTGGTTGAAGTCAGGGCTTGCTTCGTTTAATCTACAGGTTTCGACAATTGTTGAGAAATTGTATAGATCTTTATATTACAATTGTTGGGCATGCCATATAAATTTGGCGCATGTAATCTCCCGTTACTAGGGTCGGAGAGGACCCAGAGGAAGGCGAAATACGTTGGATTTCTCTGAAAGAATGCAAGGATCGACAGGAAGCTGAGGTGTTTTCCGCTAGTTGAATACTGTGGCCTGTGTGAACCTGACATAGCAGATAAAAGTGAAATAAAGGGGGAGAAGGTCGATTTACATCTAGAGCGTTACTACATACCGACATAACACGATCTCAGAAAGGAATGGGTTGAATGTTAAGCTATAATATTAATTTGCGGAAAATAGGAGTTATGTTCCTGATTTTTACTCTTGTCTTCACAGGATTGGGGGTAAGCTTAGGGACTTCCGTGAGCTATGCTGCATCTTCGGATGTTTATGTCTCTAGCGGCGGTAATGACCAAAACGATGGAACAACGGAAGCGACTCCGTTCGCTACCTTGGATAGAGCTTATAAAGCGGTTAGTGACGGGGGGACGATATATGTCCTGGACGACATCGTGTTGACAGGCAGTGGTGATGTAATTACTGCAATAAATGAGGCCAAGCATGTTTCGATTTCTACTGCCCCTGATGCCGATGAAACCGCGGTGATTAAGCGTGGCATATCAAGCGGAAAAGTATTATTTCAACTAACTGATAAGAGCCAACTAACATTAAGAAATATTATCATTGACGGCGACCTCGAAGGAAGGGCGCTCGATGGGAGATTATTTAATGTCTACTCTGGTTCAACACTGATCATTGATGAAGGTGCTATTTTACAAAACAGCTATTCCCAACATATAGGAAGTGCGATATATATCAATAACAGTAATACCACCGGTACTGTTGTAGAAATGAAAGGTGGGGAAATTAGAGGCAATAAGAGTTCGAAAGCTCCAGGTGGGGCGGTCGCGGTTGATAGTGGAGCATTTATTATGACCGGTGGCCTAATATCGGAAAATATTGGTGGGGGAGTTCAGTCCCGCTATACTACTGGTCAGATCGTTCTTTCGGGTGAAGCACGGATCACGGAGAATACGTCTTCTGAAAAAGAGATGAACGTTTATCTAGCAAATGATAACACCCTTATTCTAAACGGTCCGTTTATTGGGGAAGCAGGTATCACCGCGCCAAATATGACTGGAGGAAGTAAGTTTGGACAAGCAGAAACAGCTGGTTTGACAGGGCTAGAGAATCTGATTGCCGACAATAATCCTCAACTTTTTGCAGTTTATGGTGAAAATAATGCTTTGGTATGGCGACAATTCAAGAATGAATTGAGCTATCCAAGTACCGATGGTGAGATAACGGGAACCACTCCGACACTGAAAGGTGTAACAGAACCTAATGCTAAAGTAACGATTGAGGTCGTGAGTGCCGAAGATCAGTCTCTCGTCATTACTGAAGAGGTAACTGCTGACGAAAATGGGGACTGGGAACTTGCAGTTAGTGAGTCCTTTGAAATAGGCAAATATGCAGTCACTGTTACAGCCAGTAAAAATAAAACTCAGTCTGAACCTGTGACTAGACCATTTGAAGTAGAAGACGGTGTGTACACAGCTGCCCCTGGCGGGGTGGGAGTAAAGGATGGATTGATTTCATGGGTAGATGTAGGCAAGAGCGCTAATCCTGAGAATGGCCAGGTTACCGAATTACAAGATTTGGCCATTAATGAAATATGGGACCGAAATGAAACCGACAGAATTATTCCATATAGCGCTAATGCTGTGAACTATAATCCCGCTATTCAGGTGACTTCGTCTACTACCTATTTCAAAAAAGCTTCTGTAGGTACTACACAGGACACAGAACGGGAAGTGTTCTCGGTTCAAGCAAGTAGCAATTTTGGTGGATTTCCTTGGGACTTGGGTGGTAAGTATACCGCGTCTTCTGCATATGGAGATGGATCGGGGAATCTGATTCGCACCTATTTTGGATCAGATTCGTCTAAAGAAATTGATTCGTCTAAAGAAATTGATGTCACAGGATATGACTTGAAGAAAACACGAGTTATGAATATATGGAGTGCAGTAGACTCCGGGAATCCTGTTAAAGATCAATGGTCTTTTTCTTTAGATGGAAAACAGTTAAATCCAATTAACGGTACTGGAGATCAACATAAAGTTAGTTTTGCTCTTGCTGCTGGTGGTAAAGTATACATCGGTGCAGGTCACTATAGCCGGTTTAACGGCTCCATCTCCGAAGTAATTGTATTCAACAAAAAATTAAGTGAGACTGAGCGCCATAAGGTTAACAGCTACCTCGCTTTAAAGTATGGTCTGACATTGAAAGATGCAGATGGCCAACTGATCGATTATGTCACAAGTAATCACGATGCAGGACAAGCATCTACGATGTGGACTGCAGCTAATAATCAGGGCTATGGTAACCGTATCGCCGGAATCGGACGTGACGATATGGGGGCATTGTATCAGAAACAATCGAAGTCTCAAGATAACGGCGCCAACGTAACGATTTCATTAGGAGATACGGTAGCAAATTCTAATGAAGAGAATGCCGGAAAGATTGCTAACGACAAATCATTTTTTGTTTTTAGCGATAATGGGGCTGGGACCGAGTTCATTAATCCAATCGATAAAGGCAATGAAAGTCTAAAGCATACTGCACGCATTCACAAAGTGGAGAAGACCAACTGGGCAGACAAAGATCCAGTAACAGGGTTACCTGTTCAGATTACATTGCAAGTAGATAAAGTAGAAACAGCTGAACAATGGCCTTTATATTTAGTTGTCAGTGCAGACAATCAATTCGATTATCAAGACAAGTTCTACGAGTTAGTTGACGGTAAAGCAACGCTTGGCAGTGAAGATTTTAATAATGGATCATACTTCACGATTGCAGCGCCAGCCCCCCAACTGACAAGTGCTAAACTTGATCAAGCTACAGCGGGTAGTAATCAAATTGTCTTCACTTTTGATCAGAATGTAGTGCTAACCGATTCAACGGGTTTCTCAATTGAAATGGATGGTACAGAGATACCGATTGGCCAGGTTAGTATTAAAGTTGATCCGGTTGACACCACAAAACTGATTATTACATTACCTTCCGGAACAGACATTGATGGCAAAAAGGTAACTGTGTCCTACAGCGGAAACGGGAACTTGAAGGGGACTAACGGAGTTCCTGTAGATGCTTTTGACAAGGAAATAACAAAGCTGGCGAAGCCCAATGCTCAATTGAATGGGGATATGCTGTCCTGGGCCCCTATAGACCATGCAGACGAATATGAAGTATCGGTGAAGTTAAGTGACGGCACCATTATTACCGAAGCCGTAAATGGAACTGAACTCGATTTGTCGGCATTGGGACTGGAAGCCGGTAGCTATGATGTAACGGTAACAGCGAAGTCGAATAACGATGCCTATGTGGATTCGGAAGCGTCAGATTCAGTAACATATACCGTATCGACAAAGGTTAATAAAACAGAATTACAGAACAAAATTAACGAAGCAGGCACGCTAGATAAGGAAGATTACACCTCTGAAAGCTGGGCTAATCTGGAGCGTGAGCTTACCGAAGCCAACAATGTTCTGAACGATCCAAATGCTACACAGGATCAAGTAGATGCAGCTGTTATAAAGTTAACCGAAGCTCTAGATCATCTGAAGAAGATTAAGGTCGACAAAACGGCTCTTGAAGCTAAGGTAAACGAAGCAGGCACACTCGACGAGAAAGATTACACCCCAGAAAGCTGGGCTAATCTGGAGCGTGAGCTTACCGAAGCCAACAATGTTCTGAACGATCCAAATGCTACACAGGATCAAGTAGATGCAGCTGTTATAAAGTTAACCGAAGCTCTAGATCATCTGAAGAAGATTAAGGTCGACAAAACGGCTCTTGAAGCTAAGGTAAACGAAGCAGGCACACTCGATGAGAAAGATTACACCCCAGAAAGCTGGGCTAATCTGGAGCTCGCGCTTGCCAAAGCAGACAGTGTCCTGAAAAATCCGAACGCAACGGAAGCTGATGTGGATCAGGCACTGACCGAGTTACAAAAGGCGCTGGAAGATCTCGTTGAAATGAACGGACAACTAGAGGAAATAAATCTTGTCGGACTAACCAATAACGGCAATCGGGTTATCGGGTTAACTCCACCATTCAATCCGAACCAAAACAAAAATTATTACGGGACGGTAACGAATGACGTATACGGAATAAGCCTGAATCCAGTGGCAAAATATCCGGACGATACTCAGGTGATAATCACCGTGAACAATGTAGAGTATCCTTCTGACAAGTGGAGTAAGCTGCCGCTTAATGAAGGTGAGAATGAGATCAGAGTCGGTGTCTATAATACAGCCGGTGAGCTGATCAACGAGTATATCTTTACCATCGTTCGTGAGAGAGCCTCCGGTAACGACAACTCCGGCGGTGGCAACAATGGTGGCAACTCGGGGACCAACAATCCTTCAACTCCACCGACTACACCGACCCCTCCAACGACGGACAATACGTTGAAACCGGGGAACATCGTAACAACCGTTAACGGTTCGAATGAATCGTTTGCCACGGGCACTGTAACACCAAATGGAGACCAAGCGACGGTTACGATCGATAAGAACAAGCTGTCCGGCATTCTTGCGGACGGTAAAGGACATAAGCTTGGCATCCGCGTACCAGGTGATCATGGTGATGTCGAAGTTCAAGGTTTGACGCTTGAAGATCTGAAGAAGATTGCTGATACTGGGTCCAGCCTGGACATTGAAGACGTGCTGGCGATTTACCCGGTTCCTGCAGGCCAGCTTGATGTGAACGCGATTAGCAGACAGTTCGGGAACGCGCCGATTAGCAATATTGCTGCTAACATCAAGATCAAACGTTCTGCAGACGATGTGACGAAACTTGCCCGCGAGAAGGCAACTCAAGGCGGTTATGAACTGCTTGTGCATCCGGTTGATCTCGATTTGAGCTTTATGCATGACGGGAAAACAGATAGAGCTGGATTATTGAACGGTTATGCGTCGAAATACATTGCTCTTCCGGAAGGTATTGACCCGAATCGTATTACAACTGGCGTCATCATCAACCCGGACGGCACCGTATTCCATGTGCCAACGGTTGTTACGCAAATTGATAATCGCTACTTCGCACTCATCAATGATCTTCGCAGCAGCGGCTCCTATTCGGTCATCTGGAATCCGAAGGATTTCGACGATGTACAGCATCATTGGGGCAGAGATGATGTGAACAATGTAGCAGCAAGACTGAGTCTAAAGGGGAACGGAGATAACACGTTCTCGCCGAATCGTCAGGTAACACGCTCTGAATTTGCTGAAATTATCGTGTTGGGCCTAGGCTTGATGCGTCAGGATGCACCGCAAAACATCTTCCCGGATGTGCCAGCCTCGGCATGGTATCGTGATGCCGTAGCACTTGCGGATGAATTTGGTATCGTTCGTGGTTATGATAACGGCGACTTCAAAGGAGGTCAGCAAATCACAAGAGAGCAAGGTTTCGCGATGATTGCCCGTGCATATCGTTTGATTCAATCCGAAGAGGAACCAAATCAGGAGCAGATCGCTTCTACATTGGCGCCATATGCGGATGAGGCAAACGTAGCGGCTTGGGCAAGAGCGGATGTTGCTCAACTGATCACTGCGGGAATCATCCAAGGGAATGGGCCTGAACTCCTCAGCCCAAAAGCACAAATGACACGTGCCGAGGTAACCGCACTGATTGCAAGAATGCTCAAAGTAACCGACCTGATCGATAAGTAATAAAGTAATACAAACAACCATTGATGACCTGGAGTCGTCAATGGTTGTTTTTTTAAGAGTTCAAAAGAATAATCTCCTTCTAATCATAAATTCTGACACAAGTAGATTAAGAGACCAACTTAACCAGACTGCTATTGTGTAGGAATTTCCATAAGAAAAATTCATTAGGTTATGTGAAATGGCTACAATGATATAAATAGTAATATTTGCAAAGGAAAGAAAGAAACTTCGAGTGATCCATTGACTATGCAGCATAACTCTTTGTCTTCTGATATACCAAAATCCGAGAATAGTTGTTATAAGCCATAATGAATTTAAAATAAGAAACCCAATTATGCTTGGTAATCCTCCTGTAGCAAAGAAAGAGACATAGACGCCAGGTATGAAATTTAAAATAATGGACATCACATATATTCTGCCATTCCAACGGTGAAAGTTTCTTGATTTATCACGGATTGCTTTTATAACTCCAAGAGATCCGGTAATAAGAGAAATAATAGCAAGTAGGATATGAATACGAATCATTGAAATCCATAAGTTGTGATCTGTTAAAATTTGATCTTTTCTAGAAATAAACTTCTCAAATTGAGGGTCTACCATAAAATTCTTTGAAAATGTGTGAAGTACCCACATCATTGAAATGATTAAGATAATTATACCCGCTTTTCGTTTCATTAAATGAAAACCTCCGATAATACTTAGGAAAACCAACCTGTCCTATTTTGCAAGAAGATTTTTCAGTTTTTGATATTCCGCCTCGTTTAGTTCCCCGTTAATTACTAGGTCTTTAATATGGTCCATTTGCTTATTCCGAGAGTGTATTGCGAATAGGCGAACCGCTACAAAACAGAATAATGTAAGGCAAAACAAAGCGCCGAATGGAAAGAATGAGAAAGTTGGATCTTCAATACCCATTTATAAATCCTCCTTTAAAGTACAAATATGTGCTGATTGCTTCACAATAAAAGAGTAACTTTTGAATATCTCAAAAGAGGGTATAAAACAATCACAAAACAATCACAATTTTTCATAAAACATATTTTTCATTAGAAAAATGATAAACTGAATTTGAAATTTAAATGTTGTTAGGTTTGTAGTATCCAGGGTGTGTCATCGAAGGAAAGGTGGAATTTTCGTGAACGAAGGACAGACGATTCTAGTCGTTGACGATGATAAAAGTATTGTAGAACTATTGAGGGATTTCTTAGAAAGTGAAGGTTATGATGTGGAAACTGCTTATGACACTGCTCAGGCACTTGTCATTTTGAAACAAAGCACAATGGAGTGCATCATTTTGGATATCATGATGCCGGGACAAAGCGGTTTTGAGTTATGCAGGCAGATTCGGATGGAAAGCAATGTCCCCATCCTTTTTTTGAGTGCTCTGAGTGATGATGTAGATAAGATCCGCGGACTAGCACTTGGAGGGGATGATTATATAGTCAAGACCGCGTCACCGGGTGAGATTGTTGCAAGAGTGAAGGCTGTATTGAGGCGTTCGAATTCTAAACAAAGATCCAGGAAGGTCCTGGATTATGGGCGTCTGTCGTTGGATTTGTCTACAAGAGAAGTGTTTATAAAAGGGCAGCCCATTTCACTGACACCAAAGGAGTATGATTTGCTGCAATTGTTTGCCGAACATCCTAAATACACTTTTTCATATGACCAATTACTTGATAAATTTTGGGGAGGGATTGGTGATAAACATACTGTTCGTGTCCATCTAAGCCGGCTTCGCGAGAAAATTGAGGCTGATCCGAATAATCCGCAATTTATTGTGAACGTATGGGGGATAGGCTATCGTTTTAAAGGAGAAGAAAATGAAAACTATTCGTATTCGTAAATTCACCATGCTTAGTTTATTTATTATACTTTTTTTTCCGTGGGTATTTTATGTAGGCGGGCATTTTGTTGAAACCAATTCGTTTCATCTTGGCGTTGCAACCCATTCAAAAACGACTCAAATCGTTGCGGGAATCACGGGTCTACTATTGGCCTTTTTGATTGTGGCTTATGCCATGCGAAGATATATTCTTATTCCGCTAGAGAAAATGAGCCAATGTGCCCGGCAGATCGCAGAGGGAGATTTGGATATCCAGATACCTCATTCAAGGATTTCAGAAATTGCTGAAGTCCATAATGGATTTAATATTATGGTTGATAGTCTAAAAAAATCTTTTCAGAAACAGGTTGAATTGGAAGATGAACGGAGGTTTGTGATTGCTGCTGTTGCGCATGACTTACGGACGCCGTTATTTGCCTTACGGGGTTATTTAGATGGCTTAGAGCAAGGTATTGCTGATTCGCCTGAAAAGAGAGCAAAGTATTTGGCAGTCTGTAAGGAGAAGTCAGTGCAGTTAGATCGACTTGTAGAGGATCTTTTCACGTTTGCGAAGACAGAGTACCAAGAAATGATACTAAGCGAAAATATGATTGACCTGAGCCTTGTTCTCAAGAACTCAATTCAAAGCCTAAGCCCTCAGGCTGAGCAAAAGGATATCTATATTATTGCAGATCATTTGACAAGTCATTGCAATATCAAGGGCGATTCACACTTATTAGAGCGAGCCATAAATAACTTAATAGATAATGCAGTCAGACATACACCTAGGCGCGGTAAAATTTTCATTAATTACGATAGAGATGAAACCTGTGTAATCTTTACGATACAAGATACAGGAGAGGGATTCTCTGCAGAGGATCTTCAAAAAGGATTTGAACCCCTATATCGAGGGGAGGCATCGAGAAATCGCTCAACTGGAGGAGCAGGGTTAGGGCTGACGATTTCACAACGAATTATTAGACAACATGGTGGAGAATTAGTTGTAGAAAATCACCCGGAGGGTGGCGCATTCTTAAAAGGTTGGATACCAATAGTAGTACCTAATGCATAATTCAAATTTTGCTCACGAATCGCTGCCAGCATAACGGTATCATGAAATTCCTTACCAATTAAATATTTTTTAAGTATACCTTCCTCAGAGAACCCTGCCTTTTTTAATACTTTTATTGAAGGTGTATTTTCCGACATAACCAATGCCTGTATTCTATGCAATCTTAAAGCGTCAAATCCGAAATGGGTTACTTCCTTCACGGCTTCCGTTGCAAATCCCATTCCCCAATATTCAGGAGAAAGATAGTAGGATATTTCGGCCATTGATTTTTTTGCAAAGCCACCCAGATCAATTCGTCCTATGACCTTATTTTCTTTTGTAAGCTCCACACACCATGTAATCACTGTTTTTGTTTTAAGAAGTCTACCATTTATATTGTTGAGCCAATTTGATATATGCGGTTCTTTGTTGAACAGGTTAACTCCTCCGCCTAAGAACTGCTGCACCTGAGGATCGTGAATAATTCCTAAATAGGTGTCTATATCATCGCTGCAGAATGAACGTAATGTTAATCTATCGGTTTTAAGGAGCGGGATTGTTACAAAATAATCGTTAAATTCCATATTCATTCCCCTTTTAAAATTCAACATATTACATTGCCTTACTTGCCTCATGTGTCATTTCATCAATCTAAATGCTAGAGATATAATGATTAGATCGCAATCGTAAACTTCACACGAGCGAATTAGAATCATTTTGGAGGGCACGTCTTACTCTCATGAATTTTTAAAGAGGATTACTACTTAAGCTTCGGAAGTATTAATTTTGAACTGACCATAGTTAAAGTATCTGCAGTTTTTTGAATAAGCTTATCCGTATTCTTTTGATCTATAGTAACGCCATCTTCGGAATAACATAGAAGATCAATTCTATTTACTAGATCAGCAATTTCAGGGTCAATATTGGGGGCTTTATGCATCAGTAAAAGGAAATCATCAAAGATAGTATCTTGGCTAGATGAATTGGACCTAATTTCATAAATATATAAAGCACGCGCTATGGACGTTAATGCCAAGTTGCAGAGTATAAGGGATGTTTTGAACTGATGGTTGTTTCTCATAAAATAAGCTAACTGCATATGATAATGAGCTAACTCTCGATAATTCTTTATTTTGTAGCAAAAATCATTTTCCATCAATTCACGTCCTTTGAGAGCAATAAGGCCACACATAAAATGATACATATAAATATTAAATTAGTAAATGATATTTATATATCGGTGTTTACTATTGGAAATCTTGTCTACACTTTTGACTTAGAGAGGGTGTATGACGTGAAGGATAAAGAAGTATTGAAGCTCGTAGGCGCTCGTATTCGATTGTTGCGGAAAGAACGGGGCCTGTCCCAAGAAGCTTTGGGGGAAAAGGGCGGGTTTCACTTTTCATATATTGGCCAGGTGGAGAGAGGGGAAAAGAACATCTCTTTGCTCAATTTAGCCCAAATCGCTGAAGCACTTGAGGTCAATTTGATCCAGCTCTTCTCTTATGTTGATGAGAAAATCGAAGTTACTTCAACAGATAACAGTATTCAAGAGATCGTAGGAATGCTTCGAGAAACTACAGATGAGAAGATAAGACTAGCTAAAAATGTATTGAAGGAAATATTGAACGCGAATACTTAGGGATTTAGAAGGGACTTTTGAAGCTAAAGGAGTATTTATGAAAGAAATCATCGGGTTCATATTACTAATTATTGTTTTAGGCGTTATATCTGGCTTGCTGCAAGGTACCAAGAAGAAAAAACGTAGAAGCTCGAGCAAATGGCAACCAACAGAAAAGAAGAAGACTTCGGCTTCATTTAATCGTTCTTCCACAACATGTAGACCGGACGAGGTTATCCTTACGGCACCTTTGGATCAAATCAATGGAGCAGAGTTTGAAAGATTGTTATCATTATATTTCCGGGATCAAGGCTATACCGTAAAAGAAGTAGGAGTTGGCGGAAGAGATGGCGGTGTGGACTTGGTTATCATCGATAAACGTGGAGAGAAAACCGCAGTACAAGCCAAATGTTACGCTGACCATAATAAGGTACAAGTGATGACCGTCCGGGAGCTGGTGGCTGCCAAGCGTAATCATGACTGCATTTTATCTTTGCTCATTACTACCTCCGATCTTACGGCTGATGCGAGACGGGAAGCCGAACAGTTTAAAGTTGACTACTGGCATGGCGGACTTATAGAGAATAAACTCCGGGCTTGGGGGAAATGGCAGCCGGGGAAAGGGAACAAGAAGCCGCAAAAAGCTACTTCAACTGGTTCTACCGTTAGAGCGGTAACATGTGCCTGCGGCGCACCGATGGTGGCGCGTAAGAACAAAGAGGGAAAGACTTTTTGGGGATGTAGCACCTACCCAGCTTGTAGAAAGACAAAAGCAATGTAATTCATAATTCAAATCAATTGCAGACTAAGACCACAAAAGACCGTCGAGAAGGCAGTTTTCACTGACTTTTTGGACGGTCTCTTCTATGTATTGACCTCTATTTTCATGTTGCTCATCTCCATAACAGTCCGTAGGAAGCTCGGTTGTGCTGCCCTTACAAGAAAGTTCTTCAAAATCCTATCGTTTTAGCCCTTCTTGACTGTTCTATTCCCCACTCTAAATTAGAGTAAATCCGGCCGGAGAACACTAGACCTTAGTTGTAGCCAACATTTCCTTGGGCGAGGTCGGCCATTACATATTGAACTTACCACAGCGTCAAGTGCTCAAATGCTTATCCACGGCCTACGCGGGAGGAATACCTCGATATTAATACTAAATTGAAAGAATACCTGAAAGTAAAAGGTCTGAAGAGAAACTTTAAAATCATTTATGGAGCGGAACCCTCTCAGGGTTTTCTTTCTTTGTTAGAAACGGCCAGAAACATAAAGGTGGCTGAACTTCACACAAGTAAAATATTTCTTGGAAGTGAGGCTATGGGCGTGATTCAAGAAGAGGACAATTCTATGAGAGAGGATGTTGTCATTACTGTAAAAGCAGAGCCCAAAGAGTCTTTGTTGAAAAGGACATTTAGCCAATTATATAGAAGCTTAACATCAACAGAAAGCAGGATTAGTCGAATTCGTTTATATGGATATGATGAAAACGATAACCATTTAAGAATTGACAGTGAGCCACTGAAAAAAGTGGATTATGTGACTGCGGATTTGGACGAGAAAGGAATTGTTAAGACTGATTCCATATTTGAAAAAATGTATGAGGTTCTTGAGATAACGGGTGAAATGCCATGATAGGCGCTAAGTTTTACGGAGAGTGGCTAATTCCAGTTGTTGATTATTATACAACGGTTAAAAAAAATGAAAGAAATTACGAAATAATTTTCCCATTTCTCATAGCAATTGTTGTAATCGTTGTATATTATTTTTTTGGAGATTCTCTCCGAGCCTTAGTAAAACTAAGGGACATACTACCCAATGCACTGGCAATATTAATTGGATTTACAATCTCTTGCATTACGATTCTTGTCTCAAGTGACAATGATACAATACGATATCTTAAAGAAACCAGCTCAGAAGGAAGAATTGTAAGGAAAAAACTTATCTCAATGTATCAATGGATGTTGATAACTTTTGTATATATACTAATTGTTCAAGTGTTTCTTTTGGCATTTATTTTTTTTGTTGCATTTGTTCTTCAAATGAGCAAAAACAATGCGTTTATCGCTACCAGTCTATTTGTAGAAGTTTATTTTATACTTAACATTCTACTATTACTTATTCGAAGCATAACCAATTTTTATTTTGTCTTTTTTGTAAGGGATAAATGATCAAAACCATGAACACAGTACAAGTACAAATATAGGCATCACTTTGTGTTCCAGAGATGCCTATATTTGATAATGAGTTAATCTATTCACTACTGCTCATTTCCAATAATATTCGCTCCATTAATAGGTGAACAGTTGTGAAGGGATTCATTTGGCGAATGTCCGTCTCATAAACTAATTCTTTCTGAGAGTATCTTTCTTCAAGTACATGAGCATGCCTAATTGCATTTCTCAATGTGTCGCCATTTCCAATGATTTGGCGGATGAGTCCTGAATCCGCTTTTGTGTATTCCCGTCCTAATGCATAAGATAACCTTTCCCCGATGACTCTCTTCGAATTGGAGTACTCAGGTTCTACTTGCTCGAAATGCATTAACAGCCACGTTTCAAACAATAAGTTTGTTAGAGATAGCGTATAATCATTGGTTGATGCGAGCATGTCACGAAGGACCTTTTCAATCTCACGTGGTGCATCGCAGTCGAATACCAGGTGCTTCTCATATAAGGAATATTTCTGCATGTTGACTTTATCAAGAAGAAAGCTTTCAGCAAAGTTTAATACCTGTTGTGCATTGCCATTTGCCGGAATAGATTCGATATCCAAGTGAGCGTACTTGTTGCGGTTTTTTTGAATAATTTCAGCAAAATACTCAAAATAAATAACTTCAGTCTGCCCTTCGCAAAAGAGCAGTACTTTTCCTAAATGACTCGGTCGTGTCTCCACTTGTCTAGGTAAAAACGGGTTTAAGCGAGCGATGACCATCACCTCCGATTCTCTGGAAACGAAGTCTGGAGAATCGGGATTGCACCGTACTTTCCACTAAAGTAATCTTTGTGGTAAGTAGCATCTTGCCTGACCATTTTTAGATCCGCTAGCGAATATAGGGAGGAGACTCCGAGCTCATTCTTGTCAACAAATAAAATCTCATCGCGGCGGAACTGCTCTTTATTTAATATCGACGTATCGTGAGTCGTGAAGATCAGTTGCGCATGATTCGTGTTTCGGTCTGATTGAAAAAGATCCACGATGAATTTGGTCAGCAAAGGATGCAACCGTGCCGAAAGCTCGTCAATAACAAAAACGCCCCCGCGCTCAAGCAAGATCAGGACTTCCTGTATAAATGAAAGAAATCGCAAAGTACCCGATGACTCCTGAGCAAGATCGAATGATTTGGTGCCCACTTGATCGCCATTTAAATTAAAGATGGGATGAATCGTTTTAATAAGCGGTCGCTTTATTTTTTTGCCTTTTTGCTCGTCAAATACCTCTTCTGTTTCAATCACGATATTTTCTATTCCAACATCAATGGAACGAATGTATTCTGCCACTTTAGAACGGAATGCATCGTCCTTCAAGAGCCTTGGAGAGTGCGGAATGGCATGTACAGTTCCTTTAATACTTGATTCAAAAATGAGCTCAAAATGGACATTGAATCGGCTTCGGAAGAAGTCTTTAAAACTGTCGATGAGCTTTTTAACATCATCTGTTGCAAAATAATCAAGAACAGAAAGATACAGACGGTCTTCACGGTATTTGGTGAAAGAGCGTAACTGCGCCTTAAACTTTTGGCCGAAAGTGATGCCCGTTGACTGATCACGTTCAAAAACCGAATGATTGTTAACACTGAGCCATTCCGATAAGATGTTGCTGTCTTTCAAGGAAAATCCATATTGGAATACTTGATCTTGATGTACAAAAACCATTTCAAATTCAATACGGGAGTCGATCTGCTCGGATAACAGGAAGGGGCGTATGGGCGGCAGTTTTCTAATTGACTCAATTCCCTCGTTATTCTCGTCTCCTGAGGTATCTTGAAATAAATGACTGAAAATAATCTGTTCAAACCAGTGCATGGCACTGATTAAGTTTGATTTGCCACTTGCATTAGGCCCGTAGATAGCCAGTGTCTTTAGCAAACTGAATGGTGTATTCTTTATAACATGAGACGGATGTTGCGTATACGAAGAAGCACGAAGATCAAGAATGACTTCATCCCGAAAGGATGAAAAGTTTTTAAAGCGAAACATAACAAGCATGAAGATCATCCTCACTAGATTTTTTTGATATTATCTCAATTATACCACGTTTCAGTGGGATTTAGACTTTATCATGCTCATTAATTACGAAAAAATCGTAATTGGATTAACTGGAAATGAAGGTTCGAAGGACTATGAGAGATTTATTTATCGATTAAAATTTCGCCCTATCAGTGATATGCTGAACCGTATCATAAGTAACGGCAAGTTTTTTGGGAAAAACGCGCAGCAGGCTTGGAAAAGGGCTTTGTCGGGCATGGGTTTGGGATTGACCACGATTGGCAAAGTCGACGCAAAGGGGCCTCCGCGAGCTTTTTGGGATCACAGAAAGAGGCGGTACCTTGAAGGGGCTTTGCTCGCGGAAAGCAAAAGCCCCTCCGCTAGTTTGGCGGATGGGGCCAGCTCAAAAAAATGCTTTTGGACTATCAGGTCATACTCGAGCTAGATGCCGGCAACTTTGTGCCTGTCCTTCATGTGGCTTTGCTTTGTTACTTTTGTCTTGCAGAGGACCCTATTGCCGTTGCTCAGGTAGGCAAACAGAGCTTAGAGGGCTACTAGCTCTGCGAGCTTGGCCGCGACGTCTGCCATAGGCTCTTCAGCAGTGTCCAGGCCACTTCGTGATCCGAGCAAGGGACTGATTTCTCGGAGAGCTTCATACGTTGTCTCGTGTACAATCGGAACGAGCTGATCTCGGGCGAGGAGTGCCGAAAGCTCTTTGTCGGCGATGCCCTCTTTTGGAAGTCGGCGTAGAAGCGCAGGGGTAACCAGCACAATCCCGACTCGCGAGTTCGCCAAGCCCTTGTCGATGGCACGTAGCAACGGCACGCCGAGGCCAACGTCCTTCTCGCTGAACCAGACGGAGACACCACGTGACTCAAGCAGATCGTGCAACTCCTTAGCGACCCCCTGCCGGTCATCCCACGCATGGCAAAGGAAGACATCCCGAAGGTCAGGTCGATTTGCCAAGTTTTCGACGCTGTTGCGGACTGGTGTGAGTGCCCTAACTTGTTCAGGCGTGTACCAAACGGATGAACCTGCTCCCGACCAGCGCGGCTTTGAACTGCGGCTGGAACCTCCGCCGCTGCTTCTGCCTCCCCCACTTGTCGGGGACGGGGAGTAAGACGGGGGCGAGTACGTCCTGTAGCCACTATAGCGGCCATAACTTCCACCGCACGCTGGGCAGTTGGCACGGGCACTTGCTGAGCGATGTCCATTTACTGGAGCTGTGCATCTAGCCATGTTCCTACCTCCTAATATGATTTTCCTAGTTCTATATTACTATCAAGAAGGAAAATGATCCATATATTTTACAGTTTGTGTAACATGTTGATTTTCCAGAGAAGCTGGTTAAGTGGTTACATGAGGATATCCAAGACAGAAAATCGCTTGTTATGATTAGCGCTCAACCATCTGGTTACGAAGGTGAGCCAATTAACTTTGATGATATTTCTGAATGGACATGGTTAACTCAAGCTAACCATGAATATTATTCCATTGATTACCCCATGCAGAAGGAAGAGGCCCGGCGATTCAATCAGAACGCTTCTGTCATTTTTTTATGCGGGGGAGACCCTGTTCAGCAGAACGATTTTTTGGCAGAATATGAATTACTGAATGTTATTAAGGACAGCAATGCGGTTGTAATGGGTGCCAGCGCCGATGCTTTGAATATGTCTGCAAAATGGTTAAGCTTGGATAGCACGGGCTACGAAGCTGAAACAGGTAACTATTTACGATGGTATTGGCTTTGATCATTTTGCCTATGAAAGTCATTCTAAACGCGACTAAGCCACATTTGCTCAAGGCTACCTGTTTCCCTTGTCTGAAGAGATTTATGTTCATGCGGCAGAACCAGGAGAGCGCTATGCGTGTAAAGGACGGAAAATAGAAATATTGGGTCCTGTATATTTAATTTCCCACTCAAGGATTCAGAAATTCATTGAGACGCTCTAATTAGGCGAGAGGCTGCCATTTTGGTGGCCTTATTCTATGTGTAGGTAAGATCTATAACTGAATTGAACTTTAGTGGTAAACCGTGTTACTCTGAGAAGCGGCAAGCTCAAAATTTAGCTATAAAGAAAGGTAACACGATGATAAAAGTTGATCACTTATCCTTTTCGTTTCCGCAAAAAGAACTATATAAAGATATTTCTTTTACGCTTGAAGAGGGACAGCATTGCGCTTTTATAGGAACAAGCGGCAGTGGGAAAAGCACACTGATCGATATACTGATGGATCCGGAAAGATATTTGTTTGAGGGCAGATTAGAGATAGACCCAAATTGCAGAATCGGACATGTCAGTCAGTTCCCGCAAGTAGACAAAGCTCAAGAAACAACCGTTTTTGAATATATAGGAGAAGAATTTATTAAGCTGCAAAATGAAATTACATCGATTTGTACGGAAATGGAAACATCATCGGATTTGGACTCGTTACTGGAGAAGTATCAACTGGCTTTAGATGCATTTCAATCTATGGGTGGCGATGATTTTGAAAGCAGTATAAATAAGAAGCTAAATCTAGCAAACCTCATGAAGCTAAAAGATCAAAGGGTATCCGATTTAAGTGGTGGGGAACTCAAGCTCATTCAAGTGATGAAAGAGATGCTTAGTAGTCCAGACTTAATGATTATGGACGAACCCGATGTATTTTTAGACTTTGAGAACCTAAATGCGCTTAAAAAACTCATTAATTCCCACAAGGGAATCCTGCTGGTTGTTACGCACAACCGCTATCTGTTGAATCATTGCTTCAATAAAATCATCCACCTCGAAAACATGGAGCTCCAAGAGTTTGATGGGCGGTATATCGATTATAACTTCTCGCTGCTTCAGACCAAGATCGAGCTGCAAGAAATCGCGGTCGCCGAGGCCGAAGAAATCGAGCGATACGATCACCTCATCGATAATCTTAGAGAGATCGCAACGAATGTTGCAGACCCGTCCGGAGGCCGAGCGTTAAAAGCCAGAGTCAAGCTCCAAGAAAGACTGGAAGCGCGTAGAATTAAAGCGCCGTTTGTTGATATTAAGCAGCCGAATATTAGCTTTGGTATAGATCATGAAATGGAAGACACCATGGTTGTAAAGGTCAATCATTATCGTGCTGCCTTTGATGAGCTGCTTTTACACGAAGTTAACTTTGAAATAAAATCGACAGATAAAGTAGCCATTATCGGTGCGAACGGTACCGGAAAAACGACTTTACTCCGAGACATCTTCAAAAATAATCATGATTCAATTGAAATAAATACCGATATGAAAGTGGCTTATTTATCTCAACACCAAGGTGAAACGTTAAAGGATTCGAATACCATACTGGATGAATTCATCGATGCCGGATTTAACGCTTATGATGAGATTAGATCGTATCTTTCAGACTACGGCTTTGAAGGAGAAATCCTGAATCAAAAGATCAAATCTCTATCCGGTGGAGAGAAAAATATGCTTCAAATCGCTAAAGTTTCTGCCAGTCAAGCAAACGTACTGCTTCTTGATGAACCAACAAGCCATTTAGACATCTATACACAGATCGCACTGGAGAAAGCCATTCAAGACTACAAAGGTGCAATTCTTATGATTTCGCATGATTTCTATTCTGTTGTAAACGGTATGGATTATGTTTTACTCATTGACGATAAGAAGATTAGAAGAATGAGTATGCGCAAATTCAGACAGATGATCTATGCCAGTCATTTTAATAGAGATTATTTAGAAATCGAGCAGAATAAAAAATCAGTTGAAATGAAAATAGAATTGGCATTAAAAGACAATAACTTTGAACTTACAAAAGTATTGCTAGATGAGCTGGAAGATCTGATTAAGCTGCTTTAAAGAGCCCTGCCCTTTAGCGCGGTCTGAGTGTTACCTGAGAGCCTTTTCCACTTGTCTGAATGCCTGTTTCCTTACTTCCGACTTCCTTAAGTTCACTCAATAGTTGCTCCAGCACTTTCTTGGCTGCTGCTCCCTCCTTCGCGCCGGAGGCCTTAACTACAAGCTGTACTGGCTTGCCAGAGCGCAGATGCTTATCCGCTTGCCGTAACTTCGTGTCGTAATCATGCTGTTCGATATGAGCGGTGAAGCGCAGCTCCTTGACCTTTTCTTGTCTACCATTACCGCCAGCTTGCTGACTTTTACCTGATTTGCGTGCAGTCGCTGACTCTTTCTGTGCTGTTGCTTTCACTTTGCCTTTAGCCATCAGGCTGCAGGGCGGGGGACTGCTCATCAGTGAGGTGCAGACCAGATCAACCTTTTTGGACCGGGCCATAGCCAGCGCCTCCTCTCTGGTGACAATGCCGATGGCCTCACCGCTCAGTCGGGTAAGCATTACCTCGGACGCTCGAATTTGTTCGTTCATTAAGACTGCCACTGTAACCCAACCTCCTGTTGTATAAATCCTCATATGGTTTATCATATACGGAAGCTGCTGGGGGTTCAAATTATGCCGAGAGCATTCAGGAGGAGATGAGAAGCTGATGAATATTAACGGAACCCTTAGTGAATTTATGGCTTGGGCTACGCAGTAGCCTGCCCGAAACTTTTTTTTATAAAGGGAAAAGTTCACAAATGACGAATGTAGTCATTACGACAATTCGAGGAGTGAACCCATTTTGCGTAAACTGATCAAACTTCAATTAATCACTGTACTTGCTTTCTTGCTAAGCATCGTTTCTATTTCATCCGCATTTGCAGAGACCTCCCTGATCTCAGACAAAAATTTGGAACAAGCGATTAGAGTCGAGCTAAAGAAGCTGACTGGCCCCATTACCAAAGAGGATCTACAAACCATGACGTCGCTCTATCTCAATGGTCCAGAGCAGAAAATTAGCAGTTTAAGCGGACTAGAGCATGCTGTTAATGTAGAGAGCCTGATGCTCCCGGATCTTGGAATTACCAATATTGAACCGCTTAAAAATCTGCATAAAGTCACCTTTCTAGCTCTGAATGACAATCAAATCACTCAAATTGAGCCGCTAAAAGAGTTATCCCAACTGGAGCAGCTCATTATCGATTCGAACAACATCGAGAAGCTTGATGCAATAGCGGGATTAACCCATTTAACGGACTTGTTAATCGGCCATAATCAGCTTAAGGATCTGTCACCGATCCAATCCTTAGTCAAACTGAATTGGCTGGACATAAGCAATAATCAAATCCCGTCTCTTGAACCTCTAAGAGATCACCCGGAACTGGAACATTTATACTTTGAGAATAATCAAGTCCAAGATATCAGCGTCTTAACAAGTCTTCCGAAGCTCAAAGAGGTTTCACTCAGCAATAACCCTCTGAATGGGAGTGCAGAGAAAATTCTGATTGAACTCGCTGCCAAAGGCGTCAAAGTGTTTAAAGATGAAGATGAACAACCGGTATCACCTTCAGATCCTGACGAAATCATGGTGCTGCTGAATGGGGAGATCGTTACATTCCAAGTCCCACCCATCAAGCAAAATGGATCTGTACTTGTTCCGTTCCGCGCTATTTTCGAAGCATTGGGATTGAAGGTTGACTGGGATTCAAAAACCCAAACGACCACGGGAAGTAAATCGGGTACGTCTATCAAGCTTAAAGTAGGTTCAACTACTGCTGAGATCAATGGCAAGCAGAAGAAACTGACAGTAGCCCCTTCTACCATCAAGGGCAGCACCTACGTTCCATTACGGTTTATCGGCGAAGCAGTGGATGCGAAGGTGAACTGGTTTTCTGAGATTCAAGCAGTCACAATTTATACGTTGGATTAGATCGCATGATCGTTTGGCTAATTATTTCTAATTTAGTGGAATCATATTGCGGCTTTAAGTAATACGCTGCAACTTCATACGATAACCCAGATATTCTCGATTCCTTACTTCATAAAGTATAAATCGGACTTTAGAATCAATTTCCTGGCCCAACTTGCATGAATCGTGCGGCGTACTCTAAAGTAGAGGGAACGACATACGAACGGAGTGGTAGGGAGAAATGGAGAGCGAACGCGTTAGAAACACGATGCGGGAACACGGATACTGTGTCGCCAGACGACGCATTGTCGTCGTTTGCCGTAGAGGCTTATAAAGTAGCCTATCAGGAGGGAGAGCTGCCGGCTCAGGTTATGATGGCAGACGTTACTCCGTTTAATCAGGAGACGATTACCGACATGGAGCGCACTCAGTTTTGGACAATGCCGGATGCGGAGGATGTTCTGCAGGAATGTCACTATATTGATTTTGATGGAGCCTGTAAAGGCAACTGAAAACTAGGAGCACAAATAGCTAAACAGAATAAAAACGGAGTCGGCTAAATATAGCTGTCTCCGTTTTTTATTTACACAGAACCGCAGCTCGCAGACCGGGTACCGTATCATTCTGGTTCAGAGTCATCTTTAAAACTTTTCTTGTGAATACTTTCCGTCCCTGCATTTAATGCAGTCTTGTAATATGAGCATTTATGCTCGATCAGCTCCATGGTTTTCTTCAGTTCTTCCATTTGTGCCTCTACCGTAGCTTTTCGTTCCATGAACATGTCATATCTTTGCTGTAACGTGGAATCCCCCTCTGAGCACCAATCAATGAAGTTCTTAATCTCCTTAATGGGCATCCCGGTTGATTTTAGACATTCAACAATTTTTAAAGCTTCGATATCGGATTCCTTAAATATTCTCGTTCCGCTGGGAGCGCGTTCTACAAAAGGCATCAGCCCCTCTTTGTCATAGTAACGCAAGGTATATGCTGTCAGATTCAATGCTTGGGCGACTTCGCTGATCGAATAGGCTTTCATCATATGTCTTCCTTTCACTTCGATATAAACCTCGAGCTAACTCTAAGTATAAGGAAAGTGTATCACGGTGTTTGCCGGATATCAAAGTCATTATAATTCCCATTTGACCTAGAGTTAACTCTAAGGGATATGATGCTGAATAGGCCTATTTCTTTAGAAAAATTTATTAGGAGGTATTATTTTTATGATAACTGCAAAAGCAAGAGCTGTAGATGGTCCGGACAAATCGTTTCGAGCTGCTGAGATTAAAAGACGTGATCTTGATTCCCATGATGTTCTGATTGAAATTAAATATGCGGGCATCTGCCATTCCGACATTCATACTGCTCATGGAGAATGGGGTCCGGTTAACTACCCGCTCGTGCCTGGACACGAGATTGCCGGGGTTGTTACTGCTGTAGGCCCTAATGTATCAAAGTACAAGGTGAGTGACCGGGTAGGCGTAGGATGTATGGTTGGTTCCTGTGGCGAGTGTGAGAACTGCCGTAATGGAGAAGAACAATATTGTCTCAAAGGAAATATACCAACCTATGCGGGTGTGGATCAATACGGCGAGCCTACACAAGGAGGCTATTCTACTCACATTGTCGTAGAGGAAGATTTCGTACTGCGGATTCCGGATCATATTGAGCTTGACGTGGCAGCACCGTTGCTTTGCGCTGGCATTACGACCTATTCTCCGCTAAAGCATTGGGGAGCAGGCCCAGGTAAAAAAGTAGCCGTAGTAGGTATGGGCGGTCTAGGGCATATGGCGGTAAAAATCGCACATGCTATGGGAGCAGAAGTTACCGTCCTGTCACAAACCTTGAATAAAAAGGAGGATGGCTTGCGATTTGGTGCGGATTACTATTATGCAACAAATGATCCGGAGACATTTAACAAGCTTGCCGGCCACTTCGACTTAATCATAAACACAGTAAGTGCCAATATTGATATTAACGCTTATTTCTCACTGTTGACTCTTGATGGTACCCTGGTTATCGTGGGTGCACCGGGAGAGCCTTTATCGGTCCAGGTGTTCGCTCTTAGCAGTCGGAGACGTTCATTCGCAGCTTCCATGATAGGGGGCATCCGCCAGACGCAGGAAATGTTAGATTTCTGTGCCCAACACGACATTGTTCCTAAAATTGAAGTGATCTCGGCAGATCAAATTGATGAGGCTTATGAACGAGTGTTATCTTCTGATGTGAAATACAGATTCGTCATTGACATTAGTACCATGTGAGCTACCTTGACTTTAGAAACGACATTCATTATAATTTCCAGTAACTTGAATATGCTCAAAAGCTAAGAAGAGAAAGAGTACCTTGGTGACGTCTTTTTTACAGAGAGCTCCGGTAGCTGAAAAGGAGTAAAGAATAGCTAAGGGAATATGGTCTCAGAGCTGCGCATCGAAACCTCATGTGGTTGTAGGCTGCGCCGGAACCCGCACCCGTTACTGTGCTAGGGTATACACGCGAACAGCGTCGTACCTGAAGAGGTGAATGCCGTGAGGCATTTGATGAAATTGGGTGGTACCACGTGAGCACAACTCTCGTCCCTTTGGGATGAGGGTTTTTTTGTGTGCAAAAATGAGGAGGGAATCTCATGGCAAAGGTATTTATTGGCGGGGCATGGCCGTATGCGAACGGTTCATTGCATTTGGGACGATTGGCAAGTGTATTACCGGGGGATGTCGTGGCACGTTATTTCCGTGCAAAGGGAGATGAAGTTTTGTATGTGTCGGGCAGCGATTGTCATGGAACCCCTGTAGCGGTTCAAGCGATTCAGGAGGGAGTCTCGCCAAGTGATATCGCGGATCGATATCATCGGGAATTTGTCGAGTGCTTTGATCGTATGGGCTTTACTTATGATTTGTACACGCGTACCGATCAGGAATTTCATCATCGTGTCGTCCAGGAATTGTTTCTGAAGCTTCTGGAAAATGGTCATCTATATAAAAAGACCGTTCTGCAGACGTATTGTGAGACCGATCAAAGATTCTTGCCGGATCGATACGTTGAAGGGAATTGCCCTGTTTGCGGTCATCGTGCCCGAGGGGATCAATGTGATTTTTGTTCAACAATACTTGATCCGGCAGACTTATCAGAAAAGACATGCAAAATTTGTGGAAATCCTCCTATCGAGCGGCCAACGGAGCACTTTTACCTTGCACTGTCTCGATTCCAGACTGCACTGACTGAATACGCAGAAAAGGCCCAAGGATGGAAAGAAAATGCGGTCCATTTGACACGGAGATACTTGGAGGAGGGGCTTCAGGATCGGGCGGCGACTAGAGATTTAACGTGGGGCATTGACGTCCCGGTTGAAGGATTCAACGAAAAGAAAATCTATGTCTGGGTTGAAGCTGTCAGTGGTTACCTTTCCGCAAGCAAGCAATGGGCAAGTCAGACTGGCAGCAGTTGGGAATCCTTTTGGCTGGACGAAGAGAAGGATCTGACCGCTTACTATGTTCATGGAAAGGACAACATCCCTTTTCACACCCTGATTTGGCCTGCCCTGCTCTTGGGAGTTGGAGGGCTGCATTTGCCGGATCGAATCCTCTCATGTGAGTACATGACACTAGAAGGGAAAAAGTTCTCAACAAGTCGTAACTGGGCAGTCTGGGTGCCTGACATTCTGAAGAGGTATCAACCGGATTCCATACGCTACTTTCTGATTGCAAATGGGCCGGAGAAGCGGGATACTGATTTTTCATGGAGGGAATTCATTCACAGTCACAATGGGGAGCTGCTTGGTGCGTTCGGAAATTTTGTCAATCGAACGTTGGCCTTTATCGACAAAGCCTTTGGAGGACGTATTCCTTCAGGAGAGCTTAGTGAGGAATGGACAAGGGCAACTGAAGATTTGTATCGAGATGCCGGCGTCCTAATTGAAGACGGTCGTCTAAAAGAAGCCATTGAGTTGATCTTTACCTACGTTCGTCAAGCGAACAAATATTTTGATGAACAAAAGCCTTGGGTGCAAATCAAGGAAAGCCGAGAGGCATGCGGACGCACACTATATTCATGTGTTCAGCTGATAGCCAATCTCGCCAATTTGCTTGAGCCCTTCATTCCTTTCTCTTGTGAGAAAATAAGAACCTTCCTTACGCTTGAAAAACCAAGCTGGCAGTTAATCTTTGTTCCGGCTGACTTACAAGTTCAAAAGTTAGAGCTTTTGTTCGAGCGCATTGACGTAAGTCGGATTGAAGAAGAGCTGAGTTTGCTGGAGAAGCAATAATTACCGTTACAGACAATGTACTGAGCCGTATTCTAAATAAGGCAAGCTTCTCAGACAAAACAAAGCATCCGCGGACAGGAATCTATTCGGAGCTTCTTCTAAACTGAAAACAGAAAGGAGTTGGAAGCGAGTGGAGGCACTTCGATTACTTCGGCAGGCGATTGATTACATGGAAGAGAATTTGCAAGCGGACATCAAAATCGAGGACGTGGCTAGAGCTGCGATGTCATCTAAGTATCATTTTCAGCGAATGTTTCATGTATTGACGGGCTTTACGGTGACCGAATATATCCGCAATCGTCGACTTACGTTAGCGGCGGAAGAATTGGCAGGCACGGACGGCAAAGTCGTCGATATTGCCCTGAAGTATGGTTACGAAAGCCCGGAGGCATTCGCCAAAGCCTTTCAACGGATCCATGGCGTAACGCCGCTTGCGGCGAAGAAAAAGAACGTGAAGCTCAAGGCGTTTCCTCGGATCTCCTTTCAAATTCAGATTAAAGGAGAGACTGAAATGAACTATCGTATCGTTGAAGAACAGGCATTTAAGGTCATTGGCAAAGAAGTCATTATTAAGAAAGACGCATTTACGGAGATACCGGCCTTCGTGGAGGAAATTTGGAAGAACGGCACGACTGCACGGATTAATGAGTCGGCAGGCAGAGAAAGCGACGCCTTGCTGAACGGCTATCACTACGATTTTAGAGAAGATGGAACCAGACGTTATCTCTTTGGGGCCGTTCTGCCGGACGAAAATGCGGTCCGCCCTGAATTTAAGGTGTTGGCTATCCCTGTCCAGACTTATGCCGTATTTGATAGCCGTGAGAAAGCGCCTGAGAATGAAGAATTGGGCCTTGAAGTTCTAAATGTCTGGAAACGTATTTACTCGGAGTGGTTTCCGTCAGCGAGCTTCGAGCAGGTTGAAGGACCGTGTTTAGAGAAGTATAGCTGGACGGACGAAAGCCAAACGGATTCGATTTGCGAAGTTTGGATCCCAGTTAGAAGAAAGGCGTAATTCGAATTACTGGCTGCCATCTTGGCGGCCTTTTCCTATAATGAATGCAAAATTGAATATTTGGCATAAAGGCGCCTATCGGGCGCCTTTGGATGGTGTCTACGCATTATTCATTGCACTCATAAAGCCAATCACAAACGAGATAACAAAAGCAAATACATTGAGAGCCGTCGCGACGATTCCGCATACCAATCCTGCAATGGCCATACCGCGTCCTCGCACCTGTACTCGCTTGATTTCTTTAAACGCTAAAGACGATAACACAATCGCAACGATACCGCTGAAGAAGCCAATGGTTCCAAGGAATATGATTCCTTCTCCTAACGGCAAAGTAATTAAGGATACGATACCTAGTATTAAAGAGGTAATTGCTTTGCCGCTCGTCTTCGCCTGTGCCGGAACGTAAGATTGATTTGGCGGAGAAAATCCGTATTGCGGGTCTTTGTAATTGTTATCCAAGGAATACCCTCCTAATTAATGAGTCATTATTTCCATTATACTTCGCGTAGTAAATTACTGTAAGGCTATCCCGTAAATTAAAATTTTTTCCCCGAACCTTATACAACGCCCTCTAACTCACAAGCAGTTTGTATGTAAAAGATCATGGAAATTAATTACAAGCTATTTATAAAATACTTAATAATAAGACAGAAACTAAACGTGAAAGGTGATTTCTTTCTATGAATGACAACCGGCGAATCTATTTGGCCAAGGTGAAAATGTTGATTGTTAACTTTTTACTGCTTGCACTGATTGTTGTACTTGCGGCTTGCGACAGCTCTTCCGTGAGTAAGACAGCAAATAAGTCTGGACAACCGATCAAGGATACAACTGTGATGACACAGGCATCCAGCCATATCTATCTGTACGGTGAAATACATGCCGAGGCTAAGATTATGGATAAAGAATTTGAATTGTGGTCTGATTATTATCAGAATGAAGGCATGAGACATTTGTTCGTCGAGCATCCCTATTATACTGCCGAGTATTTAAATCTATGGATGCAAGCGGATAATGATGATATTTTGGAGGCCATCTATAAGGACTGGGAGGGGACAGCGGCTCATACTCCACATACCAAGACGTTCTTCAAAAAAATAAAAAAGGAGTGTCCGGAGACTATTTTTCACGGCACAGATGTCGGACATCAATATGCTAGTACTGGAATTCGCTTCTTATCTTACCTTGAAGCAAACGATCTGACTGAATCGGAGCAATATACTCTAACTGCTGAAGCGATCCAGCAAGGTCGTTTGTATTACAGCAAAGAGGACGATGTATATCGGGAAAATAAGATGACCGAAAACTTTATCCGCGAATTTGAAAAGTTGGACGGCGAGAGCATCATGGGTATTTACGGCGTAGCACATACCGGGCTTGATGGAATGGATTACCACACTCAATCCGTCCCTAGTATGGCTAATCAACTACAAGAGCATTATGGAGACAGCCTTTCTTCTGAGGATTTGAGCTGGGTTTTTAGAGATATTGAGCCCCTAAGAGTCGATTACATTACCTTGCGGGGGAAGAAATACGAGGCAGCTTATTTTGGAAAACAGGATTTGACCGGGTTCAAGGATTATGCTTATCGAGAATTTTGGCGACTAGAGGGCGCTTACGAGGACCTCAAGGATCTGACGTTGACGGAAAATGTTCTCCCTTATAATAACTATCCGATGTTGATTGAAATAGGACAGGCTTTTGAGATCAAGTACACCAAAGTAGACAACTCCATAGAAATTGAACACCATCTGTCTACCGGGAAGGTTTGGGAAGGCATGGATTCAACTCAACAGATCATAGTAGAGTGATATTGTAAATGAAAATAAATTTCAAATTGAAACGACACCCAGATCATGAGAGGTGCCGTTTCTTTTTTACCACTTAATTAGCTGTCTTATTGATAAAATCAATCTCATTTCTGATCCCTTTGTGGGCGTCATTCCACAGGCCCTTTGTCAGGCGTATGCGCAGTAGGCAGGTGTTAGGGTCTTCGTCGTTATTGGCTTCGTAATACCATGCGGCGAATATTTTGCGCAGCTTTGTCATTATCTCCGCGTTTTTCTCGTCACACACCCAGCCCAGGTTTTCGCCGATACCATCGGCCGTAAAGTTCTCGACAATGATACAAACGGCCACTTCGGGGTTTTGGGCGATCTGCTGCATCTTGTTTGAGGTCGCATAGGTAACGGTGTAGAACGCGCCGTCCTCATAATAGGCGTCCACAATGCGGGCGGCGGGACGGCATTTGCCATTGGCCCCCGGTTCCAGCGCGATGGTGGACAGCGTGATCAGACCGTCCTTGTTGCCCGCTTGATCTTCCAGCAGCTTCATGGCTTCGTCGTACTTGCTCACTTTATTACCTCCCAAAGTGGAATAAGACATACATTATCAAGCTTATCATTGTAAAGTCCTATTGCATGTGAAGAATAGTACGCTAAAAAAGTGAGCAAGTGACGGTATTTTAATCAGAGGTCCTTCGCATGAACCGGCTTGGCAAGGTACAGCGCAATTCTGCTAAGGTTAACGAGTATTGCTTTCCATGGGGCTGCACGTTAAGATTCATGTAAATACAATCATAGGAGAATGTTTCATGACGAAGACTACTGCCTTGCCTTGGAGAGACGTTCTGCCTGGCGATAAGCTGCATACCATTACCGGTGATGTCAGGGTGATTCAAGCTTTTCCGATTCCTCAGCTGCAGACAACGCGCAGGGTGTGGATCTATCTGCCGAGAAGCTATCATGAAGGTACTCGCCGTTATCCTGTCCTCTATATGCATGATGGGCAAAATGTATTCGATCAAGCGACATCTTGGGGAAACGAATGGGGCGTCGATGAGACGTTGGAGCACATGACAGTCCATGAGCCTGAGCTCGAGGTTATTGTGGTTGCGATAGATCATGGAGACAATGAGCGTAATAATGAGTATAACTTCGCCATAAATTCGGAGTATGGCTTCGGAGGCAAAGGCGGCGCCTATGCCGAGTTCCTTGCGGAGACGCTCAAGCCTCATATCGACAGTTGCTACCGCACATGTCCTGGACCGGAGCATACGATGATTGGGGGAAGCTCGTTCGGCGCATATATTTCGCTCTACACGGCCCTCCGTTTTCCGGATCGATTTGGCAGGGTCAGCGGCATTTCATTCGTGATGTGGCAAGACCAGGGTGCCATGATTCAACTGATTCAGCGGTCGGTTAGTTCTCCTGCGCTGCGCCTCTACCTAAGCATCGGAGAATTGGAGACCGATAATGCCGACTTTAATCGGACTGCCCATGAACACGTTGAGCTGGTAAGACAAACACTGCTTGCTGCAGGAGTAAAAGACAGCCAAATCCGCTGCGACTTCATACTAGGCGGAACGCATCATGAATCGACATGGGGACCGTTATTCACCGAAGCTCATCGTTGGCTGCTCGGGCTGCCGGGATGAGACGAGACCGGTATGCAAAATGTACAAGCCCTTCAGACCTTAGTCGTAATCAACGTATGCTTGGCTGAGGTCGGGCAATGGCAATAAGCGAGTGAAAAGGAGCATAATCCAATGGAAGTAACTGCGCAGGAAGTAGCAGAATGGATGGTCAAGGAGATCAGGTTTAGAGGGTCGCTATACCAGACCGATGCGATTGAATATGTGAAGACCCATTTCGGCGAACAATTCGTATTCGTGAATGAGAACGGAAATTCCTCGCTGTCGAAAGAGGTGAAGAAGGCTTTTCGCAAGCTTCACGGAGGCCGAATTGCTTGGGACCGCGACGGATTCTTTTGGGCTTGGACCTGAAATAAATGACCCGAGAAACCAGCACCTAGGCGTCACTCCCTTTCCGCCGGTGCATATGATGATTATGCCTATTCATTGAAGGGAGCGATCACATATGGGACTTTTTCCATTTCCGGGTACCGGCGGAGGATTTCCGGGATTCCCGAGCGGACCCGGCGGACCGGGTGGGCCAGGGGGATTTCCGGGGGGTGCACCGGGAGGCGTTCAAGCGCCGACAGCTCCCCCGCCGCAATTCGTGCCGCAAATGTCGGCCACTGCATTTGCCATCGACCCCGGTGCGATCAGAGGCTGCCTGTTCCGCAACACATACATTTGGCTGAACAATGGCGAGCAATTCTGGTTCTTTCCGGTATTCGTCGGGCCTAATTCGGTTGCAGGGTTCAGATGGTTCGGGTTCTTCTGGGGGTACTTCGGCATTGATTTGAATCGGATTAGCTCGTTCACATGCTTCTAGGACAGACAGCCAAAGAGGACAGCCGCAGGCTGTTCTTTTTTGTTTTTGTAGGCTTTAGCTGGTTGAGTGCGTGAAACGCGCGAAACAAAAAAACACCCGTTATGCGGCTGGGGGAACAAAGGTTGAACCAACAAGATTATTGCTCCAGTTTATATTGAACCTAGGGTTGCGGTTTAAGTGTAAAAGGTACACCTGATTTCTGAACTTGGGCTCTGCATTTAAACATAGCTGCATAGAGTGCAGTTAGATTCGTAAAAGACTCAGCTACTCTGAAAAAAACAGGCATTTAGCTGTAGGGGGTACACTTAAATCTGTGAAATTTATAAATGGCGAGATTTTAATTGCACTTTATATAATTCATCGACAAGGTGATCCAGCGATCAGCCACAATAGGCTTAAATGAGCTTGATTACCCAATCATTTCCAGCACAGCGTCTTTAGGCGCAGTTTGGCAACAGGGGGTTATACCCCAAGAGCAAACCACCCGTTGGACAGGTGGTCCTGATATGCCTGCTGGATTTGGCGGTTTCTCGGCAATTGAGAATTCGAAATGTAATCGGATCCATGTGATTTATGTGTTAATTAATATGACGCGATTTTTGACCGATTTGTTAACTAAACGCAAAATCGGCAGAATTTGGTGATATGTTAATTGACGCAGTCTTGACGTGAAACTATGATATAAATAAATTTTTACAGTTTATTCAAATTATTCGGGCCCGTTGATTTGGAAAGCTGACAATGAAGGAAAGGAAAGGAAAGGAGAGGGGCGCATGGATTCCGCAAGTGAAGCCGCCAGTTCATTCGTGAATGGGGATGTCGCCAGGCACCCCTGCTACAGCGAAGCTGCGCACCGTTATTTCGCGCGGATGCACGTACCGGTGGCCCCGGCTTGCAATATCGGGTGCCATTATTGCAACCGGAAGTTTGACTGCGTTAACGAGAGCAGGCCCGGCGTCGTCAGCGAGCTGCTGACTCCGGAAGAAGCGGCCCGCAAAGCGGCGGGCGTTGCCGCTCAGCTTCTGCAATTGTCCGTCGTCGGCATTGCCGGTCCGGGCGATCCTCTGGCCAATCCGGATAAGACGTTCGATACGTTCCGCCGAATCCGCAGCGACGTTCCGGATGTCACGCTTTGCTTGAGCACAAACGGCCTGAACTTGATGAAATACCTTGATCAAATCGTTGAACTTGGCATTGCCCATGTCACGATCACGATTAATGCGGTCGATCCGGACATCGGCAGCCAAATTTACGGCTGGGTATATGACGAAGAATCGGGCCGCAAATATGAAGGCAGAGAAGCGGCCAGCTTGCTTATCTCCCGCCAGTTGCTTGGGCTGAAAGCCTTAAGCGACAAGGGGGTGCTGGTCAAAGTCAACTCCGTGCTGATCCCGGACGTCAATGACGAGCATATGCCGGTTCTGGCTGGTATGGTTAAGCGCTTGGGGGCTTTTATGCACAACATTATGCCTTTGATTATCGCTCCGGGCAGCCGTTATGAACAGGAAGGACGCGCGGCGCCGCCGCCGAAGCTGCTGCACGCCGTCCAAGAAGCTTGCGGCGGGGCGGGGGCGCAGATCATGAGGCATTGCCGGCAGTGCCGCGCCGATGCCATCGGCCTGCTCGGCGAGGACCGCAGTGGTGACTTTACGTGGGAGAAGCTCGCGTCGGCGCCGCCGATTGATCCGGCAGCGCGGGAGCGGCTGCAAGCCGATCTGGAGGAGAAGGTGAAGCGTCTGGAGGAACGCCAAGCGGCGAAAGCGGCTGCCGGACGAAAGCCCGGGAGCAAGTGTGCTTGCCCGGCGGCCACCGCTTCGGGAGCACCCGCGGAAGCTGCCGGCTACAGGCTGCGCGCAGCGGTCGCCTCCCGGGGCGAGGGCCGGGTCAACCTGCATTTCGGCCATGCCAAGGAATTTATGGTGTATGAGACCGACGGACAGAACGTCACCTTCCTCGGGATTCGCAAAGTGCAGGCTTATTGTCACGGCAAAGCAAACTGCAACGGGGACAAGGCGGCGACGCTGCGGGAAATTATCGCCAGCTTAAGCGATTGTTCGGTGCTTTTTTCGGCGGGCATCGGTAAAGTACCCGAAGCTAAACTGAAGGCGGCTGGCATCATTCCGGTAGTCAAACCCGGGCATATCGAAGAGCTGATTTTGCAGCATGCCAAATATGACCGTTACCTGCGTCCGCGGCCCGAAGCCCCCGCAAACCCGCTCGCAGGCACGTAACACGTTAACTCATCCCGTCGCTATTTTTTCAACTAAAATCAAATTTCCCAAATGGAGGTCATTCCTATGAGACAAATCGCATTTTACGGAAAAGGCGGAATCGGTAAATCGACGACTTCGCAAAACACGCTGGCCCAGTTGGCCAAAAAATTCAATCAACAAATTATGATTGTCGGCTGTGACCCGAAAGCGGACTCCACCCGGCTGATCCTGAACACGAAAGCGCAGCAAACCGTTTTGCATTTGGCGGCGGAGCGGGGATCGGTCGAGGATTTGGAGCTGGCGGACGTCGTCCAGGAAGGGTTCGGCGGCATCCAGTGCGTGGAATGCGGCGGTCCGGAGCCGGGCGTCGGCTGTGCGGGGCGCGGCATAATAACGGCGATCAATTTCCTTGAGGAGGAAGGCGCCTATGAAGGGTTGGACTTCGTTTCGTACGATGTGCTCGGCGATGTTGTTTGCGGCGGTTTCGCCATGCCGATCCGCGAGAAGAAAGCGGAGGAAATCTACATCGTCTGCTCCGGCGAAATGATGGCCATGTACGCTGCCAACAACATTGCGCGCGGCATTTTGAAATACGCCAACAGCGGAGGCGTCCGTCTTGGGGGATTAATCTGTAACAGCCGGAACACGGACCGCGAGGATGAGCTGATCACTGAGCTTGCCCGCCGCCTGAACACACAGATGATTCATTTCGTGCCGCGGGATAACGTGGTGCAGCATGCCGAGCTGCGGAGAATGACCGTCACCCAGTATAACGAAAGCCATTCCCAAGCCGACGAATACGAGAAATTGGCCGACAAAATTCTGCACAACGACAGGCTGACGATTCCGACGCCGATCAGCATGGAGGAGCTGGAGGACCTGCTGATGGAGTTCGGGGTGATCGAAAACGAGGAAGAGGCCATGAAGCGGATGAAAACCGCGCTTTAAGCACGGCCGTGCGGCTGACTCCAGATTAAGAGATAAATAAAGGAGCGGGAGGTTGGAGAATGGGAACGACGGACGTGATCCAAAAGAGACAACTCATCGAGGAGATCCTGGAGATTTTCCCGGAAAAGGCGAAAAAAGAGCGCATACGCCACTACGAAGTCATGGAGGAGGACAACAAGCAGGATTGCAGTAAATGCGCCATCAAATCCAACGTCAAGTCGCGTCCGGGCGTGATGACGATTCGCGGCTGCGCCTACGCCGGCTCCAAAGGCGTGGTATGGGGGCCGATCAAGGATATGGTCCACATCAGCCATGGGCCGATCGGCTGCGGCCAATACAGCTGGGGCACGCGGCGGAATTATGCCAGCGGCATGCTGGGCATCAACAATTTTACGGCCATGCAGGTGACCAGCGATTTTCAGGAAACGGATATCGTGTTTGGCGGGGACAAAAAGCTGGAGCTCATTTGCCGGGAAATCAAGGAGATGTTTCCGCTGGCCAAAGGAATTACCATCCAGTCGGAATGCCCGGTCGGCCTGATCGGCGACGATATCGAAGCTGTGGCCAAAAAAATGAGCAAGGAACTGGGCATTCCCATCGTGCCGGTCCGCTGCGAAGGCTTCCGCGGTGTCAGTCAGTCGCTCGGGCATCATATCGCCAATGACGCCATCCGCGACTTTCTGATGGGTCGGGCGGAGCTGAAGGAGTGCGGCCCTTACGATGTCAACGTTATCGGCGATTACAATATCGGCGGGGACGCCTGGGCGTCGCGGATTTTGCTGGAGGAGATGGGTCTGCGCGTTATCGGGCAATGGTCCGGCGACGGCACGCTCCAGGAGATCATGACTGCTCATAAAGCAAAGCTGAACCTCATCCATTGCTTCCGCTCGATGAACTATATGTGCGAAGTGATGGAGAATGAGTACGGAATCCCGTCCTTGGAGTACAACTTCTTCGGTCCAACCAAAACGATCGAAAGCTTGCGCGAGATCGCGGCCTTTTTCGATGAGACGATCCAGGAGAATTGCGAAAAAGTAATCGCCCGCTATAAGGACGAAATGGATGCGGTAATCGCCAAATACCGTCCGCGCCTCGACGGCAAGAAGGTCATGCTCTTGATCGGCGGCTTGCGGGCTCGGCATACCATCGGCGCCTACGAGGACCTGGGTATGGAAATCGTGGCGACCGGTTATGAATTCGCCCACAAGGACGATTATTTAAAAACGATCCCCGAGCTGAAACAAGCGACGATCCTGATGGACGATCCGGGCTCGTACGAACTGGAGGAGATCGCCCAGCGGCTTGATATCGATCTGATGGGCGCGGGCGTGAAGGAAAAATACGTATACCACAAAATGGGTATCCCGTTCCGGCAAATGCATTCCTGGGATTACAGCGGCCCTTATCATGGATTTGACGGGTTTAAGGTGTTTGCTCGGGACATGGATATGGCCGTCAACAGCCCGGTATGGAAATTGGTGAAATCCCGGCAGAAAAAGGAGGTGACGGCATGAGCGAACCGGAGACGATTCTGGACCATAACAAGCTGTTCGCCAGCGAAAAATACGTCCGGCAGCGGGAAGGGAAACGCGAGTTCGAAAACGCCTGCCCGGAGGAAGAGGTGCTGCAGACCGCGGTATTTACCAGGTCGCAGGAGTATATGGACAAAAACTTTGCCCGCCAGGCGGTGGTTGTGAACCCGGCGAAAGCTTGCCAGCCGCTCGGCGCGATGATGGCCGCTTTGGGCTTTGAAAAAACGCTGCCGTTCATCCATGGCTCGCAGGGCTGCACCGCTTATTTTCGCAGCCATTTTGCCCGCCACTTCAAAGAGCCGGTTCCCGCGGTGTCCTCGTCGATGACGGAGGACGGCGCCGTGTTCGGCGGGATGCGCAATTTGATCGACGGGCTGGAGACAAGCGTCGCGCTCTACAAACCCGAAATGATCGCAATGAGCACGACCTGCATGGCCGAGGTGATCGGGGACGATTTGTCGGCCTTTATCGGCAACGCCCGGAAGGAAGGCGTGCTCCCGGAGGGGATGCCGATTCCTTTTGCCAATACGCCCAGCTTTTCCGGCTCCCATATTACCGGCTATGACAACATGCTGAAGGCAATTCTTAGTTATCTGTACGAACGTTCCTCAGGGCAAGCCGCCGATCCGGCCAGCAGCGGCAAGCTGAATGTTCTGCTTGGATTCGAGCCGTATACCGGCAACTTCTCCGAACTTAGGCGCATTCTGGAGCTGTTCGGGGCGGACTACACCGTGCTGGGCGATCACAGCGGCAATTTCGATTCCGGAGCGGACGGAACTTATGCGTATTATTACGGCGGAACCCGGCTGGCCGATGTGCCGGACGCGGCGAATGCGCAGGGAACGCTGGCGCTGCAAAAATACAGCCTGCGCAAAACGGCGGAATATATCGGGGAGGCTTGGGGGCATCCGGTCCAGTCGCTGCACACGCCGCTAGGGGTCGCGGCCACCGACCGTCTGCTCGAAACGATCGGCGAATTGAGCGGCAGGCCGGTCCCGGAAGCGCTGCTGCAGGAACGGGCCCGGGTGGTCGACGCGATAACCGATTCCCACAATTATCTGCACGGTAAGCGGGTGGCGATGGCCGGAGACCCGGACCTGCTTTTGGGCTTGATCGGCTTTTGTCTGGAACTGGGGATGGAGCCGGTTCATATCGTTTGCTCCAACGGTGACGCCGAATTCGCACAGGAGGCAAGCTTGGCTTTATCGTCCAGCCCTTACGGCGCGGAGGGTAAAGTGCATATCGACCGCGATCTTTGGCATCTGCGCTCCCTATTGTTTAATGAGCCGGTCGATCTGGCCATCGGCAGCAGCCATCTGAAATACGCGGCCAAAGAAGCCGGGGTGCCGCTGCTCCGGGTGGGCTTTCCGATATTCGACAGGCATCATCTGCAGCGCTATCCGATCATCGGATATCAAGGTACCTTAAATTTGCTGACCTTATTCGTAAATACGGTGCTAGAGCGGTTGGATGAAGACGCTCCGGCCCACAGCTTTGACCTTGTGCGTTAACGCACAGGGTCAAACGGTTATTCGCCGGGATGCCGGGACAGGAACATTTCGGATAGCAGGAGGGATCAGAACGGATGGAAGCGATCAGTATGACAGGTTATGCCGGAATGGGTGATTCCTGCGGCAAAGAGGAACCGCAAAGCAAGCTGTGTCCAAGGCCCAAACCCGGTGAAGCGGCGGGCGGCTGTTCGTTTGACGGAGCGCAAATTACACTTGTCCCGATCGCGGACGCGGCGCATCTGGTTCACGGTCCCAGCGCATGCGCCGGGAACAGCTGGGGGACAAGGGGCAGCTTGTCGAGCGGCCCCCGGTTGTCGGCGTACGGCTTTACGACCGATTTGGGCGAACATGACATCATTTTCGGCGGAGAGAAAAAATTGCGCGCGGCAATCGAATACATCGCGAAGCAATTTTCGCCGTCAGCAGTTTTTGTATATTCAACCTGCGTCTCGGCGCTTACGGGAGAAGACATCGATGCGGTATGCAAGCGGGCGGCCGCCGAGCTGGGAATCGCCTGCATTCCCGTCAACAGCCCCGGATTTGTCGGCAGTAAAAACTTAGGCACCCGCCTGGCCGGGGAGGCGCTCCTTCAATATGTGATCGGCACCGCAGAACCTGTCGAAGTCCTAGACACGGCCGTGAATCTGATCGGCGAATACAACATCGCCGGCGAAATCTGGGATATTGAACAGCTGCTGAATCAGGCCGGCATTCACATTCATGCCAAAATAACGGGGGACGGAAGATTTAAGGAAATTGCCGAAGCGCACCGGGCCAAAGTCAATATGATCGTGTGCAGCCGGGCGCTGCTGGGCCTCGGGGTCAAAATGGAGCGAAAATACGGGATTCCGTATTTCGAGGGCTCGTTTTACGGGGCTAAGGAAACGAGTTATTCCTTACGGCAGCTAGCCTACCTGCTGGGCAGCCGGGAGGTGGAGCGGCGCGTCGACCGCCTGGTCGAGCATGAGGAAGCCCGCGTGATGCACGAGCTGGCGCCGCTTCGCAAACAGCTCAAAGGCAAACGGGCGGTGCTGTATACCGGCGGCGTCAAAAGCTGGTCGGTGATCTCCGCGCTGCAGGAGCTCGGGATCAAGGTGGTTGGCGTCGGGACGAATAAAAGCACCGACGGAGAGATCGCCCGGATTGCCGAACGTGTCGGAGACGACGCGGTATACATTTCCGAAGGGGGAGCCGGGCGCATCCTAAAAACGGTGCGCGAACGCAAGGCCGACCTGGTCATCGCCGGCGGACGTAACATGTACATGGCCTTAAAGGAGCAAATTCCATTCGTGGACATTAACCAGGAACGGCATACCGCGTTTGCGGGTTATGACGGGTTAATCCGCCTTGCGAAGCAGGTGGCGTTTGCTCTTGAGCATCCTGTGTGGAACCTGGTGCGGACGCCGGCTCCTTGGGAAAGGGAGGGACATGATGACGATTAACCAAACAAACAAGCCGTTAAGCTGCAATCCCTTGAAAATCGGCCAGCCTCTCGGCGGAGTGCTGGCGCTGCAGGGCATCTACCGTTCGCTGCCGATCATCCACGGGGCGCAGGGCTGCACCGCGTTTGCGAAAACGCTGCTGACGCGGCATTACCGCGAGCCAATCGCAGTGCAGACAACCGCGCTGCAGGAGATGGACGTGATTTTCGATGCCGACCGGAATTTGGAGGAGGCGCTTGAGACGGTGCTGGCGAAGCATCGCCCGGACTGCGTAGGTGTCATTAGCACCGCGCTCACGGAGGCGTCGGGCGCGGATTACGCCGGAAGAATCAAAACGTTCCAGCGCAAGCGCAATCTCCGCGACACGCTGCTGGTCACCTGTGCGCTGCCCGATTACCGCGGTTCCCTGGAGACGGGGTACGGCGCGATGGTCGAGTCGACTATCGACGGGCTGCTGGAGCAGGCGGGGCGCAAATCGCAACGGCCGGTAAAACGCCAGGTGAATTTGCTGCCCGGTTCTTTTCTGACAGCAGTGGACGTGATGGAGCTTAAAGAAACGATCGCTTCGTTCGGACTGGAGGTCATCGCCCTGCCCGATGTGTCCACCTCGTTGTCAGGGCATCTGCTGACCGGCTTTTCGCCGCTCACCCGCGGTGGGGTGCCGCTGGATTCCGCCCGGCAAATGTTCCGCTCGGAGCTGACGATTGCCATCGGCTCCAGCATGGAGCGTCCCGCTCGAAGACTGCAAAATGCGGCGGGCATTCCTTACCGGGTGTTCGACGGCGTATCGGGTCTTGCGGCCAGCGACGAATTTTTTTATTTTCTGCAGGAATTCAGCGGGGAACCCGTCCCTTGGCGTTATCGCTGGCAGCGGGAAAATCTGCTCGACGGCATGTTGGACGCCCATTTCAATTATGCCGGAGTGACGGCGGTCGTTGCCCTGGAGCCGGATCACCTCGTTTCGGTGGTCTCCTGGCTGAAGGAGATGGGCGTCGGACTTCAAGGTCTGGTCGCCTCCTGTGAGACGCCGTCTTTGCAGCGGCGGGACGAGGAAATCTGGATCGGCGATTTGGAAGATGCCGAGCGGCTGGCGGCCGGGGCGGACCTCTGGATCAGCAATTCGCACGGAAAAAGCGGGGCCGAACACTGCGGCGCGGCGTTTATGACGATGGGTTTTCCGGTTCTCGACGAGCTTGGAGCCTACATGTCCCTGACGGTGGGATATCGCGGGACGCTGGATCTGATCAATAAAGCGGGCAACCGGCTAATTCGAAGGGAGGAGAACCAGCATGCGCGTAGCGTTTGCCACGGATGACGGCGTTCATGTGAACGCCCATTTCGGACACAGCCCGATGTTTGCTGTCTATGAAGTCCGCCCCGGGGACGCCAGGTTTATCGAAAACCGGACCGTTCCCACGCAAATTTCCTCGGATGAAACGGGAAAAATCGATGTGCGGATATCCCTGATCGCCGATTGCACGCTGGTGTTCCTGATGCAAATCGGAGCCTCGGCCGCGGCGCGTGTGACACGGCGGAAAATGATGCCGGTAAAGGTGCCGCCCGGCGTTCCGATCGAGGAACAAATCGGCAGGCTGCTGGAAATGCTGCGCGGCAAGCCGCCGATGTGGCTGAGCAAAGTGCTGCTTGCCGAGGAGGAGGCCGCTTCGGAGCAAGAAGTGGAGGGCCGCAACGAGGGATAAACAAGGAGGGGGAGACATGAAAGAAGCCAAACGATGGGAAGGGCGAAACACTGAATATATAGGGGAAAGGGACCGGCGATTGTTATCGGCATTTAACCGGTCTCTTTGTCAAATGATCGATGCTTACGATTACTTCGGCAAGGGCAGCGGTCTAAGCGAGGAAGACAAGATCGCCCGGCTGCTGTTATTTACTCCGGAAGAGAAGCAGGCGCTAAGTCAGGATTGCACGCCTAACTCCAAGCTGCGGTTACAGGTCGAGCATGTGTTTCAAGCAATGGCGGTGACGCTCGAGGTGGAGACGGAGCGGCTTATGCAAAGTATGGTGGAAATGAACGGGGAAGGGTTCGGAAGGGCCATCGTATCCAGCGGCCGGTTGATCCTCTCCTCGGTCACGCTGCGGGCCGGGCTGCGTTTTCCGTTTACTTCCGCGGCGAAACTGGAGAAATTTGCGTTAAGCCAAATGCGGGAAGCGCTGGACTGGCTGGGTCGGCATCAGGAAGTCGCGGTTTCGCGCTAACAAGGACATCTTTAAGTTTTAAAAAAGGGAGGGGGGACGACGTGCCGGGAACTACGGAGCAAAACGCGGTGGAGAAGATGGAAAGCCCGCAATACGCGGAGGAGAACCAGCAACTTGTGAAGGAGCTTTTCCGCTATGACCGCCAGCTCAAACTGCTGGGGCGGGAGGGGCAACGCAAACTGAAGGAAGCGACGGTGCTGGTTGCAGGCATCGGCGGGCTGGGCGGAACGGCGGCGCTCTATTTGGCGGCAGCCGGAATCGGCAAGCTGATCCTGGCGCATGAAGGGATAATCCAGCTGCCGGATTTGAACCGGCAAATCCTGATGGATTCCGCCCGCGTGGGCGAGGAGCGGATGGCTGCGGCAGAGGAGAGCTTGAAGCGAGTTAATCCGGAGGTGATCATTGAAGGGCATAATGCCCGAATCACGCTTGCGGAAAGCGGCTCTTGGGTAAGAGCGGCCGATATCGTGATCGACGCGAGGTACGATTTTCCCGAACGGTACGCTTTGAACCACCTATGCGTGACTGCCGGGAAGCCGATGGTCGAGGCGGCTATGTACGGGTTTGAGGTTTCCTTGACGACGATCGTCCCGGGAGCGACGCCATGCCTTGCGTGTTTGTACCCGGAGCGCCCGCAGGAATGGGAACCCCTCGGATTTCCCGTTTTGGGCGCCACCTCCGGCCTGGCCGGCTGCCTGGCCGCTTTGGAGGCGGTCAAGTGGATTACCGGGGTTGGCCGTCCGTTCATCAATGTCATGCACCGGTTCAATACGCTGAATATGAGCAATTATGTCGTTTCGCTCCGCAGCAACCCCGACTGCGTGTGCTGCAAAAATGTTTGAGGGTTTCGGGTACGGGAGGAGGGTAACCTTTTATGAAAAACTTACGGATTTGCGACACGACGCTGCGCGACGGGGAACAGGCGGCTGGCGTGGCGTTTACGGCTAAGGAAAAACTGGAAATCGCCAAATGTCTCGCCGCCGCCGGAGTCGAGCAGGCCGAGGTGGGCATCCCGGCCATGGGCGAAGACGAATGCCGGGCCATCCGCCGGATCGCGGCACTGGGGTTGCCCATGCGGCTCCTGGCCTGGAATCGGGCAAGCTGCGCCGATATCGACGCTTCCCTCTCGGCGGGCGTGGATGCGGCCCACATCGCCCTGCCCGTATCGTCGATCCAAATGCGTGCCAAGCTGGGGGCGGTGCCGGCCCAAGTCATCGATATGGGCAAACGCACCGCATGTTATGCGCTGAAAAAAGGGCTTGCCGTATCGATCGGTTTCGAGGATGCTTCGCGGGCCGATTTTGCTTTTTTGCGCGAGCTGGTTTGCGGTTTCCGTAAAGAAGGAATCCGGCGCTTCCGTTATGCCGATACCTTGTCCGTTCACCATCCCGGCACGCTGTATGCGAGGGTGTCCGCGCTGCTGGCCACCTGCCCGCCCGACATCGAACTGGAGATCCACTGCCACAACGATTTTGGCTTAGCCACGGCAAATACGCTGGCCGGTATCGAGGCGGGAGCCAAGTGGGCCAGCACGACCGTGCTCGGCATCGGTGAGCGCGCGGGCAACGCCGCGCTGGAGGAAGTGGTGATGGCCTGGAAGCACTTATACCGAGGGGAATGCACGGTGCGTCCCGACAAGCTAAAGCCTTTGGCCGAGCTCGTCGCCCGTGCGGCCGGCAGAGACATCCCCGATGCGCGGCCGCTGGTGGGGCGGCTCGCCTTTGCTCATGAATCCGGGATTCATGTGAACGGCCTGATGAAAGACCGCCGGACGTACCAGGCGCTTGATCCTTCCGAACTCGGCGCGGATCACGTCATCGTGTTGGGCAAGCATTCGGGGCGCAGTTCGGTGCGTCTGGCGCTGGACGGGGAAGGGCTTAAGGTGAGCGAAGGAATTATCGAGACATTACTGGAGCGGCTGCGGCGGACGGCGGGGGAACGCAAATACCCGGTGGACAGCCAGGAAATCGGGGAGTGGGCAAAGGAGGAATTGGCGAAGTAAAGAAGCTGTACTGCTTCTCCCCATGCCGGTTTTGAAATAACGGCGCTGTGGCTGGCCGCCTTCGAGTCATAGACAGCGAAAACCCCCTCTTCTCGTAAACCAACTGGCGGCTTACTGAGAGGGGGTTTTCAGCTTGTGCTGTGAAGCGCACTCTAGTCGCTATTAAATCTGGAAGAGAGCATCAGCAGCAAAAACGACAGCAGGATCATGCAGCCCGTGAGCGCCCAGGCGAGCGGCATATTGCCGGCATCAACGGCGAAATAAATGGCTGTCGGGATCGTTTGCGTCCGGCCGGGAATGTTGCCGGCGACCATCAAGGTGGCGCCGAATTCGCCCAGCGCGCGGGCGAAGCCGAGAATAAAAGCCGCTTGCAGCGACCGCAAGGAGAGCGGCAGCACGATATGAATAAGCACCTGCCACTCGTTGGCCCCTTGCGCGCGAGCCGCCTCCTTGACGTCTTTTTTCACCGACTGGAACCCGGTTTTCAGCGTTTGATAGATCAGCGGAAAGCTGACGACGCTGGCGGCGACGATCGCTCCGAGCGGCTGAAACACAAAGGACAGGTTAAACCAGGCGGAGGCCGCCTGACCGATCCAGCCGTTTCGGCCAAGCAGCACGAGCAGGATAAAGCCGACGACGCTGGGCGGCAGCACAAGCGGCAGCAGGAACGCCGTCTCCAGCAGCGATTTGCCGTAAAAAACCGCGGCCGCCATCCGCCATGCCACCACAAGTCCGAGGAGAAATGCAATCACCGTTGCGGCAATCGATACCTGAAGCGACAACAGGACCGGCGACCAAAAATTTTCCGACACGAATAATGAATTCATTACGGGCCGTTACTCCGCCGGGTTAAATCCGTATTTTTTAAACACTTCCATCGCCTCATCGGTTTGCAAAAACTCGTAAAAAGCTTTAGCCTCGTCCGGATGTTGGCTGCCCGTCAGCACGCCGGCCGGATATTCGATCGGGTCATGGCTTGCCGGGTCCGCGGTTAGCGCAATCTTCACTTTGTCGGAGACGGCGGCATCCGTTTTATATACAAAACCCGCATCCGCATTGCCTGTCTCCACATAGGACAACACCTGCTTCACATCTTTCGTCAAAACCAGCTTGGGCTGCAAACTGTCCCAAAGCTTAAAATAGGAAAGAGTTTGCTGGGCATATTTGCCGGCGGGCACGGATTCGGGTGTCCCGATGGCGATGTTTCCGGCCTGCTCCAGGTCCTCCAGCGCGTTAATTTGAACGGCAGAGTTCCCCGGAACGATGAGCACCAGGTCATTGGTCAGCAGGTTTACCGATAATTCTGAATTGATAAGTCCTTTATCCAGTAAAGCGTCCATCTGCTTCTTTCCGGCCGACAAAAACAAATCCGCCGGCGCGCCTTGCTCGATCTGCTGCTGCAGCGTCCCGGATGCCCCGTAATTAAAGGTAAGATTAACATCGTTGTGGGCGGTTTCGTAAATTGTTTTTAACTCGTCCATACTCTCGGTAAGGCTTGCCGCGGCGGAAACGAGCAGTTCGACTTTTGGGGAAGCGGTTGAATTTGCGCTGGACGCTTCCGCCTGGGCTGCGGTATCCTTATTGGCCGATGGGGCGTTGTTTCCCGCGCTTCCGCAGCCGGAGATGACCAGCATAAGCGCGGTCATCATCGCGGCCAGCAAAGGTATCATTTTTCGTTGAAACATGAATCTTCCTCCCTGGTTATAACTAATTATATCTAGATTATACTAAACATAATGAAGTGTATAGAGATTTCACGCACATTTCAATAATAAAATTCGCCCTGACCGCGCCGTTCATTGAAATATAGCGGGAACATCAGTAAGATAAGTCTAGCTGGAACAATTCATAGATGACGTGTACAAGGAGAAACTTATGACCGAACCGATCTCTTACACGACCGAAGAAATCGCCAAATTACTTAAAGTATCCAAATTAACCGTTTATGATCTGATCAAAAAAGGAGAGCTGCCCGCATATCGCGTAGGCAAACAAATGCGGGTGGATTCCACGGATCTCGAAGCGTATAAACTTAAAGCGAAAAGCGGATACACAGCCGGCGGTACTGCGCCAGGCCGGCTTGGCGGCGGACCCGTTGGCTTCGTTGCCGCGGACGTCCGACTAACGCCGTTGACTCCCGTATCGCTGCCGGTCAGCAGTGCTGAAGCCAATGACGGAGTAAAACCACTGGTCATCACGGGGCAGGACCCAGGCCTTGATTTGTTGGCGAAAGCGCTGGAAAAGCGAAGCTCCAAATTCCGGCCGCTGCGCTCCTTCGCCAGCAGCATGGACAGCCTGGTGGCCATGTATAACGGCGGGGCGGATATCGTCAGCACGCATTTGTACGATGGCGACACCGGGGAGTACAACCTTCCGTATATCCGTAAATTGTTTATATCATTGCCGTATCTTGTGTTTCATTTCGTGACGCGCAAAGCGGGATTTTACGTAAAGCAGGGGAACCCTTTGGGAATCACTACCTGGGAGGACCTGGCGCGTCCGAATATCCGTCTGATCAATCGGGAAAAAGGCTCGGGCGCCCGGGTTTTACTTGACGAGCAGCTGAGACTTAGGGGCATCGTCCCGTCGTCCGTTAACGGCTACGAGCAGGAAGAAACGACCCATATGGGTCTTGGCGGCCGGATTGCGCTGGGAGGGGCCGATGTCGGCGTCGGAAGTGAGCGTCCGGCCCGCATCGCTGGCTTGGACTTTATCCCGCTGATCGCGGAGCGGGTTGACCTGGTTGTGCTGAACAAACCTGAAAACCGGGAATGGATTGGCCTGCTGCGCGAGGCGCTGCTGTCTGCGGAGCTTCACGATGTGCTTTTTTCCTTGGGTGATTACGATTTGTCCTCAACCGGACAAGTGATCGCCAGCAGCGAAGCTGGATTGTGATATAAAGCGCGTGAAGGGACAAGCAGGAGGGGGATCATGAAATATCGGCGTCTTGGGAACATACTTTTTGCAAAAAAAAAGAGACCACCTGGAACGTTGAATTCACAACGCTTTAGGTGGTTCTGTTGTTTATGATTATAGAATAAGGGAATCACAACAACTATCAGACGAATGTAGATCTTCCTAAATATATACCGGTTCAATCGTATGTGAAGCTGATATTAATTCGAGAAGGAGACGGAAATAACATGAACTTTAAAGAAGAGGTAATACAATTGCAAAATAGCAAGGCAGAGTTATTTGACGCGGATGTTTTAAATATTTTAAATGGACAAAGCATGTATGATGAATTTCATTCAAATAAAATCATGGGGAGCTCGGATTATGTTCCATTCAATGAAGCCATGTGTGTGCATCCGGCGGCAAAGCCCATCTTTGATGATCGATTTATTCAGCTTCGTGCAGAAGGGCATCAAAGCTCCGTAGAAAGCTACAAGAAAATAGTCATAGAGCCATTAAAACCTTTATTTCAAAATCACTATAATTACATCGTTTTATGGTTTGGGGAAGATGTATTTTGCCAAATGAATCTTTTGACCGTACTAGCTTATCTGGAACAGTCTAACTATAAGGGAAAGGTATTTTTAAACAGCTTTCGGGACGATGAATTTAAGGTCAATCAAACCGAGCTCTTTTTGGGCAGCTATCTAAATGTATATGAAGAAGTGCTCATGCATCAACAGAAGCCCTCGTTAGCATTATTACCGGTCATGTACCAAGCGATTGAACTGCATTTAAGTATGCTTGCTGAAGACAACAGCGTAACGAAATATATCAAGAACCACACTCATCTATCCGAAGCGGAATTGGTGAAGCAGCTCATTTCTGTATTTCCGACACTTGGATATGGGGATCTGCAATATATTGAACTCATTAGGCAAGTGCGCAAGGCTTAAAATTCAATCCTCAGTGAGCAGGTTGTTTAAGCTCCATATACGTTCAACGTTTTCAGGATTTGCAGCATAGCTGGGATAGCTGCTTGAGCCGAAGATATTCTTCAATTGAGTGAAGCCCTTCTCGGTTGAGGCTGGTTTAACAATTTCTCTCTCGTGATTGATTAGCTGCCCAGTAACATCCTTGAATTCATCCGAAGTGGTAATCTGAAAATAGTTGTCCGCCATGCCTGCCGGTAAAGGGTTAGTGATATTTTGCGCCCATGCCAATACTCTCCAAAATGACTTCATTTTTTTAATCGTCTCTTTTGAAAGTTTTACTCGATTAATTTGAATGGCATTGACCTTGATCCCCCTGCTTTTAAATTCCTCTGCTAGTCTGAAGGTGAGCATTAAGAGGGCCATTTTCGAGTCTCCATACATCTTATACGTGCTGTAAGGCCGGGTGTCCTTCAGTTCTCCGCGCAAATTATCAAACTCGATGGTTCTTTTAGGGTCGAAGAAGTTTTTGATGTTTGTTGTGCAAGCATTGAGCACTCTGGGGTCTTGGGATTGTGCAAGATGATCGGCTAGCAGTCGCGTCATCAAAGTGGGGCCGAATGCGTTCGTAGCGAAAGACAATTCGATATGATCAGGGCTGAGTTTATACTCTTTTTCCCCATGATTTAGGTAGGCAGCATTATGGATCAGGATGTCCAGAAGCGGATATTTCGCTTTAAAAGCTGCACAAAAATTACGAATGCAATCAAAGGAGGAAACGTCGAGCTCCATCAAATCTACCTCGTTACTTTTTGTGGTTTCAATGATTTCCCTTTGTACGGCCGCACTGATCTCCATATTGCGGCAGGCCATGATCACACGATATCCTTCTGCTGCAAATTTGAATGCGGCTGCTTTACCAATCCCCGAATTTGCCCCTGTGATGATGACGATTTTACCGTTCATCTCAAACCTCCTATTTTCGGCTAATTATCTTTATTCTAATACAAAATTAGTTTAGTTTGGGGTAATTGACTTCATAAGCTCTCCGTGATATATTGTGCATACACAACATACACAATTATAGAAGGAGGTATAACATGCTGGCTTTAGATATTCGAAATTTAAATAAGAAATACCCGAATTTTCAATTAAGGGATATATCGTTTCAATTAGAAAAGGGCTATATTATGGGGTTTATCGGTGCCAATGGCGCAGGGAAGACGACCACGATCAAATCGATCCTGAATATGATTCATATCGATAGCGGAGAAGTGCGTATTCTGGGCAAGGATATCGCCGAACACGAAACCGAATTGAAGCAGGAAATCGGATGCGCTTTTGGCGGCGTTGATTTCTACACCCGCAGCAAGTTAAGAACATTGACCGAGGTCATTAGGAAGTTCTACAAGAACTGGGATCATGACACCTATTACAACTATTTGAAAAGATTCAAATTGGATGAGAACAAGAAAGTAGCTGAATTGTCGGCAGGAATGAGAGTAAAATATAATCTGGCTATTGCTTTATCGCATGGCGCGAAGCTCCTCATTCTTGATGAGCCGACAAGCGGACTCGATCCGGCGGCAAGAGACGACCTGCTGGATATTTTTCAGGAGCTCGTCATCGATGGTGAAATCAGCATTCTTTTCTCGACTCACATTACATCGGATCTGGAAAAGTGCGCGGATTTTATTACCTTTATCGACAATGGGCAAATCGTCGCCAGTTCAGAGAAAAATGAACTCTTGGAGTCCTATCGCTTACTGAGCGGTAGCGAAAGCCAGCTGAACCAAGTCAAAGATAAAATGATCTCCTACAAAGTAAACTCATTCGGTTTTACCGGATTGATCCCTTCCGGAGACTTTGATTCCTCTTCCGGTATTAGAGCAGCTACGCCGAGTCTAGAGGAAATCATGATCTATTTCGCGAAAAAGGAGGATATGTATGTATAACTTGGTGATGAAGGATTTGAAATTAGCGATCAGTCCCTTTTTTCTGATCCTCCCTGTTCTTCTAGGCGCCTTAATGCTAATTCCGGGTTGGATCTATTTCCTTGTCATACTCTATTTTTGCTGGATCACGGTACCTGTTATGTTCGGACAATTTAGAGCGCAGAACGATTTGTTATTTACCTCGATGATGCCCATCACCAAAAAAGATATCGTGAAAGCAAGGGTGATCGTTATGGTCATTCTGGAATTATTGCATGTCGGAGTGGCTATGATCTTTAGTGTGGTCAATATTTACTTATATCCGGATCTGACCCATTTTTTCTTCGGACCGTACATGGGTTTTTGGGGCCTGTGCTTTATCATGCTTGCGATCTTCAATGTGATCTTTATCTCCATGTACTACAAGACAGCGTATAACTTCGGCGGGTCAGCGCTTGTATCCATTCCGGCCGCTATGTTGTTTGCCGGAGTTGCCCAATGGATCGGAATTGCCAGTCCGGTGGTGTCCGACATTTTCAACGGTTCCGGGGTCCATAATACAGAACTGCAAATATCTATTCTGGCCGCAGGCATCGTGATCTTTGTTGCATTGAACATGATTACCTATCGGATTGCGGTTAAGCGATTCCTCAAAGTGGAGATTTTATGAAATGAACGTATCGATCTCGAATACATCGGAAAAACCGATCTATCAGCAGCTTTTCGAGCAGATCAGCGCCCTAATTCTGAAGGGGGAGCTCGAAGGCGGCTATTGCTTACCGCCGATTCGGCAGGCAGCCCAAGAGCTTCGCGTTAGCGTCATTACCGTAAAGAAGGCTTGGGAAGAACTCGAACGAAGCGGATTGATCAACACCGTCACAGGTAAAGGCTGTTTTGTAGCCGAGTTCACTTCCGACGAGATACTGCAAATCCGCAACGACATGGTGCTGAGCCAAATGAAAATCGATACCTCCTACTACAAATCCTTTGGACTTACCCTGGATGAGGTGATCGAGCTGCTGAGAAAGAATTATTAATGCTATGTCGGACGATTGCAGGTAAGGCTGAACAAAAGGCAACCGCTCTCTCGTAACAAAGAACCTTTTACGCTGCCAGTACAGACGTAGTAGTTCCATAGAGGGTGTCTCAAAGTCCTAATAAGACGGAGAGGCGCCCTCTTTTTTCATGATAGAGTAAATCCGCTTCCAGAATTCAGGTAAAAAGGAGGTGGTCTTAGGGCAAACGAACACTATAATGGAAATAAGATACAAGCACTATAAGCTAGTCTATTGAGCGATGCGGAGTGGGTCCCGTTTGAGGAAACGCTCAGAGAACGGTTTGTAAAGTATGAATTCTGAAGGGGCGCTGGCAGTAAAGATCGCCGAGGCGGCGGAGTAAGACAAAAGGAGGTTCGCGAATGCGCAAGAAATGGAAAAGAAGAATTCTGATCAATAATCCTGCTACACTGGACCGGGTACAGATCAAGCAGGACTTGCGTGATGGGAACCAAGTCATTGTCCAGTTCTCTCATCCGGACTTCTATGGCTCCATTTTGGAGGAAGTAGACGAGCTGTGCGCGTCTTTGGATGAAAACTTCGGAGTACGGTTCTATGCCCATTATTCCCTCTCGTTCGACGGCCGTACACTCCTGAGAATTCCCCATGTCAAAATGCTGCATCTCGATAGTCTTGTCCAGGCGCATCACACCGAAACGTTGGCCGTGCTGGAACACTTATGCAGTTTGCATCTGGGTATATATGAGTTAGAGAACACGGATATTTTGGGATTTGACTCGCTGCGTTCTTTAAGGGATTTGGTGATTATTTCTGATAAAAGGGTGCTCAACCTGGAGTATTTCAAAGCGTTCTCCCAACTGGAACATTTGCATGTCGGGGGCAAGGTGAAAAACCTGGATGCGATAGGCAATCTGGAAGATTTGAATTACCTCGCGCTGCATTCGATCAGCAAATTGCCGTTACATTTTGTAAACCGGTTGAAGAAGTTAAAGCAGCTTCGTATTCTGCTTGGAGGTAGAGAGCATATCCAAGAAATTGAAGAGAATGAATTTGACCACTTGGAGATTTGCAGAATCCGCGGTTTTCATGACCTGAGCAATATTACGAATTTCCGAGCCCTGACAAGCCTAATGATCGAGGATCAAGCTCAGCTACGAGATATTAGCTTCGACCGGCGGATGGAGGCGCTGGAGGAGATCACCATCTCGAATTGCAAAGGTCTGGCTCGTTTGTCGGGATTGGAGCAGTTGCCCTCACTGCGTAAGCTGCGCATTTCCAGAACGGCTGTTGATTTTGATTCTTTTATCCGGCAAAAGCTTCCGGCGGCATTGTCCGAAGTGGAATTCATGACCTCCAAAAGCAAAGCGGATCAGGAAATACAAGATTCCTTATTAAAGATGGGTTTTCAAAAATGGAGCATCTGAATCATATAGAGCAGTGGCTCTTGTCGAAAGGTTGCGAAACGATATCCTAACCTTAGGTTTATATATGTCTGGAGTGAATGACTAATGAATGGAATAGCACGTACACCGGAACCCCCTTATTATGCCGTTATTTTTACCTCTGAAAGAACGGATGGGGATCAAGGATATGCAGAAATGGCAGAAGAAATGGAGAAGCTCGCATATTCCCAGCCTGGGTTTTTAGGAGTAGAAAGCGCCCGGGAAGGCTTGGGGATTACGGTCTCCTATTGGGAGTCGCTCGAAGCTATAAAGAATTGGAAACAGAACGAACGACATTTGATCGCTCAGCAGCGGGGGAAGTCGGATTGGTATCTCGAATACAAAACGAGAATTTGTAAAGTCGAACGGGATTATGGGTTTGAAAAGAATGCTGAACCGTTTCACAAGTAATGCCGCCCATCTGACTTTTTCGTGCAGAAACTGCACGGCATTCATTTCCTATCTGCCATAAAGTTGATGTTGAAGGGAGGGAACACGATGGATTGGTTGGACAGGATGAATAACGCCATGGAATATATCGAGACAAATCTGGCGGACAATATCTCATATGATCAAATTGCCCAGATCGCCTGTTGCTCTACTTATCATTTTCAAAGGATGTTTCCGTTCATTACGGGAGTATCGTTATCCGAGTACATTCGGCGCCGGCGGTTGACTTTGGCAGCTTTTGAACTGCAGACGACAGATGCCAAGGTTATTGATGTGGCTATGAAATATGGGTATGATTCGCCGGAGGCATTCTCACGGGCGTTTAAGAATCTTCATGGGATCATTCCGATATCGGCGCGCGATAAAGGGGTTTCTCTTAAGGCCTATCCTCGAATGTCCTTTCATATTTCAATAAAGGGAGATGTCGAAATGAATTATCGCATAGAACAAAGAGGGCCTTTTGAGATGTTCGGAGTGTATGGCCTTATGAATTCAAACAGACAGACCGCATTTGCTGAAGTTCCGGAGTTTCGTAAAAAGTGTGATGATGACGGCAGTGTGGATCTAATGAACGAATTGCTGGGACGGTTTGGCGACACCCTGTTGCACGCTGCCTTATATGATGACAATGGGGAATCCTTCAAATACATGATTTGTTATCATCTGCCCAAGGGGCTTGAAATTCCGGAGAGATTTACAAAGCTCTCTGTCCCGGCATTAACATGGGCTATCTTCCCGGAACCGCAATGTGACCTGCAAAAGCTGTGGGACCGGATCTATTCCGAATGGTTTCCGACATCCGAATACGAGCAGGTTGAAGGGCCTAGCTTCGAAATGTACTATGGAATGGCCGGGTATGAAGCAGGGGAGATATGGATACCGGTTAGGAAAAAATAATTTTTACTTCCCGTTTGTCAGCGACGCATTTTTGAAGGCTGCCGAAGACGGAGAGCTTGCTATCTAGCAATATATGCACAAAGGGCCTTCCAGAAGGCAATCCTAACCTCTGTTTTTCTCCATCCAAGCAGCTGCCCAGTCCACCAACTGCGGTTGGTCCAGAAACCGGACTTCGGCGTTTCCGACTTTATGAATCTTGATGTTCATTTCTTTATCATATTCTTCTCCCAGGCGGATAAAGTCTTCATCGTCCACAGCTTGGGTTTCATAGGTTACCCACTTGCGCGTTCCGTTCTCCATAATTGCACTGCTTTCATGGACAAACTTCTTGGAAGGAAAACCAGCTATAGTTTCAGCCAAGTGCAGCGAAGTGTTTTTATCATAGCCGACGCCGATCAGGAGGACGTGCCCGTGCAGTCGATACAACTTATCAAGCGGGGAGTCCTTCCCGAAAATGTTGCACAAATCATGGTTCTGCGTCAAATATTCCGCATGCTTACCCACTGCGGCGATCGACCGAGCCGGATGATCGGATCTTTTGGCTTCCGGCCACTTGCGGAACACTTCAGCAACGACGCCCATGCCGATCGCGGGAGTTATTTCCTTATCGTAGGGCGGCCAGTTCTCCCGAATGATCGGCCACCATTCCATGGGCACATCGCCATGTACTCCTGTGGAAGGGTCGAGATTCTTCCAGGTTTGGGAGGGCATCATCAAAGTCCCTTCTTCACCAACAATTTCGAGAAGGGATTGAATTAAGGTTTCGGCTCCGCCTACTACAAAGCCTAATTTACTTAAAGACGTATGGACAAATATATGCTGCCCTTCCCTTAATCCGCATTCTCTAAAAGCACGGACCAGGTCTTCTTTCGTTAATACGGCCCTTGTCGCTTGCAGTTCGGTCATGTGGCTCCCCGCCCCTTCTTTTATTAAAAAAAGCCCTGTAATTGCGCGCTTTCCCTGAGATGTCACGTAACAGTTCCTTCAATTGATTCTATACTATATCAGCAATATTCTTTGGCAACAATAGCTTTATTAGCTTATGCCAACCGTGGAAATATTTCCAGAATTATGAGACAGATTCATCGCCTACAATATGGAGGAGTCGGGGGCAGGCAGTGATCGGCAGGGCGTTAGAGTCAGCTTAAAGCTGATTCTTTTTTTATGTATTTATGAAATGTGACGGCAAGCACAAACGATATAGATACGTCCGTTAGAATTATAGACAGAAAACAAGTTGGAGGTGATATAAGTGGCAAATATCCGCATAGAAAAAAATGAACTGCTGCTCGAGGCAGACATTGAGGATATTGAGACGATCGTTAAGGAAGCCGTCAGCAACATCGATCAATACAAGGAAGAAATTGCTGTAATTTATGATAAGATGCCGAAATTCGAGTATAAGCATTTTTGCTTCTATGCCTATTCAACGTATCGATTATTGGAGAAGGCACTCAACTTTTCGTGTGATGAGGTCGGTCATTTCAGATTAGTTGCGCCGGAACCATTTTATTATGCCTTCTTCGGTGTAATCTCAACACTTTATCACGAACATTGTGAAAAATAAGACTTTTCAGGAGGAATGAACAATGGAAAATTTCAAAGCTACAGTCGTTGCACCCGAGTACCCGCCGCAAATTAAGCATAAGGTTATTTTTGAAACCTTTGATACATTGAATCCAGGAGAAGATATGCTGTTGATCAATGATCATGATCCGAAGCCGCTCTATTTCCAATTTCAAATTGAACGGCCGAACAAGTTCACTTGGGAATACCTTGAGCAAGGACCGGAAACCTTCCGTGTAAAAATTGGACGTGTCTAAAAACTCGCTTGTTGTAAGATGGCAACCGGTTTGTCATGTGCCTCATGGATATCGAAGGGTTTTTATAGTATCGAATCATCATCGTCAGGTACAATATGTAATTGTAGTATCCTTCATGGGATATGAGGATGTGTACAACATCAAACAGATGGTACAGACCCATGAGATCCAGGATCCGTCCCTGTTATGGGGACTTTCCGTAGTAAAGTCTCTTATTGATACGGAGGCCATCGAATCAGAGGACGGATATGTAAGTGTGCGGCCCAGACCGATACAGGGAGATGGACTTTTGCCCATCGACGCATTTCTGAAGGCAGCCGAAGACGGAGAGCTTGCAATTTAGCAATTATAACGCCAGATTCAAAAAAGGAGAGGCCAATTGGTGCAATCGGCCCCTCCTTTTTCATGGGTATTCATATGCTAGCATCAACCAACGATTAGATAATTCCTTAAAGGAATTTTTGCAATGATATTGACAGTATAAATAAAATAGGCTAAATTGAAATGGTATCGATACCAAATTGTAATGGGGAATTAACGATGGCGAATGCAAATATTAGTGATGTTGCCGCATTGGCAAAAGTTTCAGTGACGACAGTTTCTAGAGTCTTGAATGAAAGCGCTTCAGTAAGTCACAAGACGAGAGTCAAGGTCCAAGAGGCCATTGAGACACTCAACTATAAACGCAGTGATTTGGCTAGAGGCTTGAGGATTAATGAAACAAAGACCATTGGAGTTATCATTTCCAATATTCTTAACCCATTCTTCACCCGTATGGTCAGAGGGATCGAAGATGTCTCGCAAAATTATAACTATAATATCGTTTTGTGCAACACTGATGAACAACCTGAAAAAGAAAGAAAATGTCTGGACATGCTGTTGAGCAAAAATGTTGATGGCCTAATCATTGCGGGAACAGGCGGCATGAATGATTATACTCGCCTGGAGAATGGCTTCCCAACGGTGTTTGTTGACCGAAGACCGGACGACAAGTACAAGGGTCGCTTCGACACCGTGTTGGTCGACAACATTAATGGCAGCGCGGAAGCTGTTGAACATCTTATTGACTCTGGCTACAAGAGAATTGGAGTCATCGCGGGCTCCAATGAATCTACTACCGGTTATGAACGTTTTCTGGGTTATAAAAAAGCACTTAAAAAAAGAGGCATCCCAGAGGACGAAAGCCTGATCAAGTATGGCAACTTTCTTGGCAATATGGCTGATCAGCTCACCAAGGAACTGTTGGAGGCGAACTGTGACTCTATTTTTGTAACCAACAATATGATTATGCTCGGTGTTCTTGAAGCGGTGAAAAAGTTAGGCATGAGGATTCCAGATGATGTGGGTTTGGTCGTCTTCGATGATGTGGAGTGGATGCAATATATTCAACCAAGCTTCACCGCTGTGGCTCAACCTACCTATCAAATCGGTTTGACCGCCATGACTGTGCTTATGGATCGTATTTTAAACAAGAATGAAGAAGCACCAAAGGAAATCGTACTGCCTGTAAGCTTAATACAGAGAGAATCGTCCAGAAAAAAGAATCAAAGCATTGTATAATACAATGCACTTTTTTATATAATAATGAAACCGCTGTCATTTTATATGTATAAATGGTATCGATTTCATTTTTATAAATAAATCAAAAGGGAGAGTTCAAAATGCACAAGAATAAGTTCATGTCGCTTGTAGCCGTTGTCATCCTCGCACTTCTTACTGTCAGTTTATCCGCTTGTGGCAACAAAGCATCCGATCCGAACAGCAACGCAACGGGCGGGTCTGATTCACAAAAACAAATTGTCATTGGTGTATCGCTCATGACGCTCAATAGCCCATACTTTGAAGCCATGAAGCGGGGGTTGGAAGAAGAAGCGGCTGAAAAAAATGTCAAGGTTGTCGTTACGGATGCACAGCTTAAAGTTGCAGATCAGGTTTCAACGGTAGAAAACCTGATCGCTCAAAAGGTTGACGTTATTTTGCTAAATGCTGTCGACTCGGCGGCAGTCGCACCGGCAGTAGAAGCGGCCAACAATGCCAATATCCCGATTATCGCACTGGATGTGGCTCCGTCATCGGGTGAAGTCGTGTCGCTTGTCGCTTCGAACAACAAGACGGCAGGGGTCACAGCAGGAGTTTATGTGGCTGAAAGACTGGGCAGAAAAGGCAAGGTGGCCATCCTTGGCGGGCCTCCAATCAGTTCGTTTACAGATCGGATCGCCGGATTTAAAGAAGAAATGGCCAAGCATCCCGACATTGAGATCGTTCGCGAGAAAAATGTGGTTGAGAACAGCACCGATAAATTTATGGAAGCGGCAGATAATATGTTGACGTCCATACCAGACCTTGATGCCATATTTGCGGTCAACGATTTTGGCGCTATAGCCGTTGACAGCATCGTAGCGTCCTCTAAGAAGGAGTTCAAAGTGTTCTCCATTGGTGTGGATGGTATGCCGGATGCTATCAAAGCAATTATGGAAGGTGAGGTTGTTGGAGGCTCGGTCGCCCAGCAGCCTGCCGAAATGGGCAAGTTAGGAATCGATACCGCGCTTGATTATTTGAACGGAGAAACACCGCCATCCGTTATTGATGTTCCTGTTAAACTTCTGACGAAAGATAATGCGCAATTCTTTGCATGGTAATTATGGTTTTACGGGTTATGCGGCTGTCTAAGCTGCCGCATAACCTATTTCCCGAGATGAAATGAGGTGATCATGGTGAGGGACCAAATGCTCAAAATGACCGGCGTAACCAAAAAGTTTCCTGGAGTAACGGCATTATCAAACGTCAATTTTCAGCTGGGAAAAGGGGAGGTTCACGCTCTGGTAGGGGCTAACGGTGCTGGAAAATCAACCTTGATTAAAGTGCTGGCAGGAGCCCATCGGCCCGAGGAAGGCACCATTGAATTGAAAGGGGAAGAGGTGTATTTCGAAAATCCGTCCGATGCCAAAAAAAGAGGGATTGGCGTCATCTACCAAGAGTTCACCCTCCTCCCGGAGCTGGATGTTGCCAAAAATATCTTTTACGCATCGGAGCCGACTTATGGAGCAGGTTTATTTGTAAATTGGAAAAGGGTTTACGAGGATGCCAGGAAGTTGATTGACAAGTTCGGTCTGAATTTAGATGTGACGGCCAAAGTATCTTCGCTGAGTACGGCTGCACAGCAAATGGTTGAAATCGCCAAAGCTCTGTCTCTTAATGCCGAGGTGCTGGTCATGGATGAGCCAACAGCTACGCTGACCGTCCACGAGGTTGAGCGGTTGTTTGAAATCATCAAGGATCTGAAATCCAGAGGGGTATCCATCATTTATATCTCTCACAGACTGGAAGAAATTTTAGAAATTTGCGATAAGCTTACGGTTTTGCGAAGCGGTACCATGGTAGGCGGTATGGATATCAAGGATGCCACCAAGGACAATATCATCAGTATGATGATCGGTAACGCGATGCAGAAGCCGGAAAAACCCGGATATTATGTGCAGGACGAGACGGCACTTGAAATTAAAGGACTAAGCAATGAGAATGTCACGGATATTCATTTGAATGTCAGAAAAGGCGAAGTGATAGGATTGGCCGGATTGGTAGGAGCCGGCAGAACAGAGCTTGTACGCGCTTTGTTCGGAGCTGATCCGATTCGGGAAGGCCAAATTATCGTCAATGGGAAATCCGTAACGATATCGAGCCCGCGGCAGGCCATTCAACACCGGATCGGGCTGCTGCCGGAAAGCAGAAAAGAGCAAGGCTTGCTGATGAATTTGAATGTCCGCCGGAATACCACGTTTGCGACGCTCAAGAAGTTTTCAAGGGGACCGTTTATTTCGAAGCAGCGGGAGAAGCACCAGGTCAAGGACTATATTACCAGGCTGAAGATCAAGACTCCGGATACGGAGTTCATGGTGGTCAATTTAAGCGGCGGGAATCAGCAGAAAATTGTTCTGGCCAAATGGCTTTGTAATGAATGCAACATTCTCATTCTGGACGAGCCGACCCGGGGGGTTGATGTACCGGCCAAAGAAGAAATATTCCAGGAAATCAATAATCTCGTGAAAAGCGGAAAGTCGATCATATTCATTTCTTCAGAGCTGGATGAAATTCTGCGAGTCAGCGACCGGATTTATACGATGTATAAAGGCCGGATCACGGGTGAGCTTGACCGCGAGAGCGTGACGATGAACACAATGATGCACTTGATAACGGGAGGAGATCAACATTAAACGCGATGGCAAAGAAGAGCGGAAGCAGGAGCCTGCTGCCATGACAGCTTGGCTTCAACTGACCAAACAACGTGAATTTGCTGCTTTTGTCGGCTTGCTTGTATTAATTGTTGGATTCAGCATAGCGAGTCCGGATTTCTTTACGACATACAATTTGATGAACATCATGAGACAGGCCTCGATTATTGCCCTCTTGGCTATTGGCATGACGTTCGTCATCATTGCGGGCGGGATCGATCTGTCCGTTGGCGCTATCGCTTCCATATCGGGAACCTTGGCGGCCCAAGTCATGATATCCTCTGGCGGGGGAGTGTTCGTTGGGGTGTTGACCGGATTAGGCGTAGGGATCGCCGTGGGTTTCGTCAACGGATTGATTATCTCTAAATTCAAGGTCCCGCCCATTATCGCCACGCTTGCATTAATGAGCGTTTCTCAAGGCTTGGCACTGGCAGTCACCGGGGGTTATCCCGTCTCGGGCTTGCCGGATTCCTTTGCTTGGTTGGGTAGAGGTTTTGTCGGGGCAGTGCCGATTCCGGTCATCATTTTGCTGCTTATGTACATTGTTGCCCATATCATTCTCAATCACACAAAATTCGGTGCCTATGTATTCGGTCTCGGTGGAAACGAGGAAGCGACGAGACTTGCGGGGTTGAACGTCAACAAGATCAAGATTTGGGTGTACGTTGTCAGCGGGATTACGGCTGCTGTCAGTGGCTTGATTCTGGCATCCAGACTAGGCTCGGGACAGCCCCTTGCGGGACAAGGTATGGAGCTTAATGCCATTGCCGCAGTTGTCATCGGCGGAGCAAGTGTAGCCGGGGGCGTAGGCGGGGTGATCGGAAGCCTGATCGGCGCGCTGATCATGAGCGTATTGAACAATGGGCTGGATCTCATGAACATCAACTCTTACTATCAAATGATCTTCACGGGGATCATATTGGCTCTTGCCGTAGCCTCGCAAAGCAAGAAGCGGAAAAGAGGAAAATAAGATGGGCGGAAGCATCAGACAACAAATAGATCATTATTTGGCGGATAAAAAAGAGGACCATGTGAATTTTTTAAAGCAATTAGTTGGCTTTGACAGCCGTATCATTAACGATGGCCTGACAGGCAAAGAAGGGGATATTCAAAGGTTTATTGCCAATAAACTATCCGAAATAGGCGCGGACGAGCTCGATATATTCGAGCCCGAGAACGATCGAATCAAGGATTTACCCGGGTTCAATCCAAATCATGATTACACGGACAGACCCAATGTGGTCGCTATTTTCAAAGGGAGTGGAGGTGGAAGGTCTCTCTTGATTAACGGTCATTGCGATGTAGTAGATACGGGCAATGAGAGTCTCTGGACAAGCGGGCCATTCTCCTGCGAGGAGAGGGACGGATATTTGTTCGGAAGAGGCACGGCCGATATGAAAGGCGGTCTGGGGGCAGCCATCTTGGCGCTTGAGGCAATTCAGAAGCTGGGCATCAAGCTGGCGGGAGATGTTATCTTCACCTCGGTTGTTGACGAAGAAGCTGGCGGAAACGGTACATTGGCCTGTGTGGAGAAGGGCTATCGCGCAGACGGGGCTATGATTATGGAGCCGACCGGCCTGGAGGTTCACGCCGCGAACCGAGGCGCCTTCCTGGCGGAATTCAAGGTCGTCGGAAGACCGGTTCACGCCAGTCTGAAGGGATTCGGTGTCAATGCGATCGACAAGGCGTACAAGCTGATCAATGCTTTGTATGAGCTGGAGAAATCCTGGCTGCTCACGAAGAAACATCCGCTATTGTCAAGTCCCACGATTAATGTGGGCCAGATTACGGGCGGAGACGGCGCGTCGATTGTAGCAGGCGAGTGCACTGTACGGTTTGATGTCGAGTTTTTCCCGCGTGAGTATGATGTTGAGGGGCAAGAATCAATTGTTGATAAGAACCAGGTAAAGCAAGAGGTGCAGGATTGGCTGACAAGGGCATGCGAGGGTGACGAATGGCTGCGTGAACATCCCGTTCAGATCCATTGGTACCAGGATACTTCGGCATTCCAGACCGACTTGGATCATCCCTTGGTGACCACCGCGTTGGAATCGATCAAGCGTTCACTCGGCCAAGTAACCTTGTCCGGCTTTCCGGCAGGCTGCGACGGAGTCTATCTGGCCAATATAGGCCAGATGCCGGTTATTATTTTCGGCCCGGGCCGCATTCATCAAGCGCATACCATTAACGAATATCTCGAAGTTAAGCAATATATAGACCATATCAAGGCGACAGCCAACTTTATTATCGATTGGGTAGGAATTGCAGGAGGCGTTGAAATTGATCAGTAAACAGCAGTATGAAGCAATCAAAGAACAAGTGCTGGGGTATTTAGCCCAGGCGAACATCGCCGTTACCAAGGAAGAAAGCGATCGGATCGAAGTGGCCGACTTTGGACTTAACGATATTTATAATAATGGCTTGCAGCTATTGGAGTATGTCAACACAAGCAGAGTATGCGCGAAGGAGCTCGTAATGCTGCCCGGTCAAGCTTGTCCGGAGCATCGCCATCCTCCTTTCGGTGATTACATGGGGAAAGAGGAAACCTTCAGGTGCAGATTCGGCAAGGTTCATCTGTTTGTCGAGGGGGGGGCCACAGCTCATCCACAGGCACAACCGCCCGAGAATGGCAAAGAATATTTCACGGTTCAACATGAAATTATTTTGTACCCGGGAGATCAATACACCATCCCTGTTGACACGCTTCATTGGTTTAGAGCCGGGGAAGATGGAGCGGTTATTACGGAGTTCAGTACAACAAGTTACGACGATTACGATATTTTTACAAACCCTGAAATCAAGAGAATTCCTGTGGTGGAGTAGCACTCATTCACTCTTTAAAAATACAGTAAGACTTATAGGAGGATTTATCTATGTTTAGTAGTGCGTTATGGAAGAAGCAGGCTGATATTGTTGCTAAGGTACTTGAAAAAGCACCGAAATTTGATAAAGATTACCGGCTGCCCTTGGAAGAATTCGCAGAGCGGCAGCAAAAGGTATGGCAGGCCGTCAAGGCGGCTGGCTTTGATTGCGGCATCGTGTACTCGGATGAGCATTATTGCGGAGATGTTCCCTATCTTGGGGGGAATAACAATATCATCGTGGAGCCGATCGCAGGCGTCATTACGGAGAGCGGTTTCCATTTTATCGCTGGTCTGGAGAGCGGAACGGTAGCAGAGCAATTCTATCGCCGTTCAGGGGCAAAGATGAATCGAGTGGATATCTTAAAGATTGACGATCCTCACTACCCTGAGGGCTTGGTCCGCCCTGAGCAGATTATTGAAGCGGCCTGTGGCAGGAAGCCAAAGAAAATCGGGCTGCTTACCACCCGGTACGTGTTCCCAGTCAGCCTGTACAATGTGTTGCGAAACTATGTAGGTGAAGAGAACATTGAGGATATTTCCGAGAAATATCACGAGATCAAATATGAGAAGTCAGAGCGGGAGATGCGTCTGATCGAAGAAGGCAGTAAAATGTGTGATGCGATGATGGAGGGCATGCTTAGAATTCTGCGCCCGGGGATGTATGAGACCCAGGTAGCACAGTGGGGCTACGCGATTGCCCATGAGCTTGGTGCCGAAGAGATGGGATTCAAGGTGATGGTCACCGCAGGAGACTCCAATAAAACGATGGTAGGCCGCGCATCCAACAATATCATTAAGGAAGGGGATATCGTCCATATCGGCGTGTCTCCGAAGCGGGATGGCTTGTGTGCGGCGGAGCGGGCATCGGTCGTCTGTGTGAAAGACCCATCGCTGGTTCCTGTTAATCAGAAGGTATGGTTTGATTTTCTGGAGGGGGCGTTCCATGAAGGAGTTGCGCAGTTCCGTAAGATCGCTGAACAAGACCTTCCCGGAAATACTCATGAGCAGGCCATGATTGACTATTATAAGAGTAAGGCGGAGGAGATGAGCCAAAAGACGGGCATTGTCTTCAAGGATTTTGCTGAGCTTAAGGGCTATGTGACCACCCATAACTCCGGTTATACGGAATGTCAGGAATTCTATGGTGCCCTTTCACTTGATTTCAACAAGCCGCTGGCCAACAGAATGGTCATGATGATGGATACGGGAATCAAAGGCTATGGAAGCAGCTGGAATGATACGGTAATCAAGGATATTGACTATCTTGTCATTGAGAAAACATTAGGCAAATACGGCAAAGAGGTTCGGATTCTGAATGATCTTCCGGTTAATCTTCAACATTTGGTCGGCGAGGCGTTTTAAAGAGACGACGTTATCAATTATGATTGATTGTCCGTAGTTAAATAGCATAGCTGTTCGGAAGAGGGTATCTCAAGGTCCTAAAAAGACGGAGAGACGCCCTCTTTTTTTAGGATGAGATATAGAGATAGTTATCAGGCGAACTGATTTTGCTGGAATTTACAAAAATGCTGAATAAATAACACAGGCTTTACACTTCGAGTCGCAACGGTCTGTATAATGAAATGTAATTTCTGTATGTTTCATCCGTACTGCTGTTGCCAAGGAGTGATTACAGATGGGCGCAAGAATTAAAGATGTAGCTGAGCGGGCGGGGGTCTCTGTTACTAGTGTATCCAGAGTGCTGAATGGAGAAAAATATATTAGCCAACGTATCCTGGATAAGGTGAACCAGGCGATCAAGGAGCTGAACTACTCCCCAAGCCAGATTGCCCGCAGTTTAAAAAAACAGAAGACCAATACCATTGGGGTTATTGTTCCCGATTTCACGAATTATTTCTGTTCAACGATATTAAGCAGTATCGAGGAAAGCGCCAGCGAATATGGCTATAATCTGATCGTCTGCAATATTGCGGAGAATCTGGATAAGGAATTGAAGTATCTGCAAGCCGTGCAGGAGATGCGGGTAGACGGAATTATCATCATGCATCAAAAGACGGACGAACGTATTCTTTCTTTTATAGAAAGCGCGTCTATGCCCATCCTGTTCTCTTGTGTCCGTTCCCCGCTGCCGGATAGGTTCTCTGTGCTGATTAATGACTATCAGGCGGCATGGGATGCCACTGAATATCTCATTGGCCTTGGTCATCGCCGAATTGCCTTCCTGGGCGGGGATCTGGAGGATGTAACTTCAGGGCAAAGCCGCTATCAGGGTTATCTGGATGCCTTGAGCAAAGCCGGTATTCCGCTAAATCCTGACTTCGTCAAGTTCGGCAACTATAAGCAGGAGAGCGGACGAATAAGGATGAAGGAGATTCTGGAGCAAGGAGCAGGAGAGCGGCCTACAGTTGTTTTTGCCGCCAGCGATGATATGGCCGTAGGGGCCATGAACTGCATCCTTGATCATGGACTCCGTATTCCCGAGGATATATCGATCATGGGCTTTGACGATAGTCTGATCGCCAAGGCAGTCCGACCGATGCTTACCTCCATGCATCAGCCTGCCCGCGAGCTTGGACGGACTTCGCTTGAATATCTGCATAACTTGATTGAGGATCGGGGGCAGCCATGCTGCAAGGAAATTTACCTGCCGCATCGGATCATGGAGCGGGCAAGCTGTAGAAGAATATAATACGAACCAACCCTATAAGCAGGTCTGTCCAAGTTGACGGGCCTGCTTTTTCTGTCTGTTCATCCCGAACCTATCAAGCGGCTAGATTTAACATAAATCGACTAAAAATCAGGAGTTTATTTAACAAGCAATGATTATGCTAGTGTTGTTCAGGTATCGATACCATATCGATGAATACAGCGAGAAAGAGGTACAGACCCATGCCCAAAGACATTATCGCGGTGGAGGGGAAGCTTACTCCGCTTAGCTCCAAAACCCATATTACTTACCAGTTTCATTTGGAGCATGCCTTGTCATCACTGGAGATCGACTTCAGGTATGCGCCCAAGCAATTTTTAGACAGAGAGGCATCCAAGCCGCTTATTTTAGAAGCTATCGAGAACTTCGCCGATCCGGCATGGGCGGAGCTGTATAAGAAGCAGTGGGAGAATTATTATCCCTTGCAAAATTTGCTGACCCTGTCTCTGGACAGCCCCTCGGGCTTTCGCGGTTCAGCGCACCGGCATGCTCCGGAGCAGCGGCATATGATCTGCCCCGATGGCAGCAAGACCTCTCCCGGATTCATCGCCGGGGACGTTCCTTCCGGAGTGTGGAAGGTAACCATCAGCGTGCATTGTGTGGTTACACCCGATTGCCGCTACGAATTGTTGGTAAGGGGGACGGATCAATGAGATGGCTTCCATTCGAGCTTCATACCCATACGCCCCATAGCGACGGGACGCATTCCCTGCTAGAGATGTGCCGGGTAGCCGCAGAGCTTGGGCTTGAAGGCATCGCTCTTACAGACCACAACACCGTATCGGGACTGGCGGATGCCGAAGCCGTCAGCAGACAGACAGGCATTGCCATTATTCCCGGCATGGAATGGACGACCTTCTACGGACATATGCTGACCCTTGGCGCTCCTTATTGCGAGTGGAGAGATCTTGGCCCGGACGATATTCATAAGGGCATCGCCCGCGTCCATGAGCAGGGGGGCATCGTGGGCATTGCCCATCCCTACAGCTTCGGCAGTCCGATCTGTACAGGCTGTCATTGGGATTATACCGTAAGCGACTGGAATCAGATTGACTATATGGAGGTATGGCATGAGACGATGCCTTCCATGAAGAATCATAATGTGCCGGCCTTCAGACAATGGACCGAGCTGCTAAACCAAGGGTACCGGATATCCGCTACAGCCGGCCGGGATTGGCATAGATCGGATCCGGCCGACCCTCTGGCCGCTTACACGTATATCGGCCTGCCTGATGCACCCTTGCCACATTCATTAACCGATCTTATTGCGGCAATCCGGCAGGGAAGGCTTTGCCTGAGCATGGGGCCGCTTCTGGAGGTCAGTCTCAACCTGGGAGCCGATCAGTACGGTCTTGGGAGCGTGGTTCCTTTGCCTGTCAGGGAGGCTCATCCTGAAGCCGAGCTGACCGTGAAGATTACAGGCTCACCCCGGCCAGAGCGTCCTTGGGGAGCGGAGGGGGGCAGCCTGATCATCATCGATTCGAATCTGGGGGAGCTGGCAAAAGTACCGGCGATCGAGTACGACGGGTTGCCGATTCCCCTGACAACCGCAGGACTGCGCTGGCTGCGTGTCCGGCTGTTCGGCACCATCAACGGAATCCTGACCACCATAGCCTGCACCAATGCGGTTTATTTTGCAAATGAGCAGCAGCATGAAGAATAACTGCAAGAGAGAGGGCGAAATGCAGCAGCCAGGGCTAAGCAACCCTGCCCCTCTGACCCTGCTGGGTTTGGCCGGACCGTTGTTTCTGAGCCAGCTCGTGCAGACGGTCATCCTCACCATCGATACTTTGATGCTTAGCCAATATTCTGATCTTGCCGTTGCCGCGGTAGGGACGGTCTCGCAATTGCTCACAACCGTCAATTTGCTGTTTGGATTCGCTACCGTAGGGGCCGGAATCATTATGAGTCAATTAAACGGCTCGGGGAAGCGGGCTGAGGCGGCCGTTGTTGCCCGGACGGCCATTATAGCGAATTTGCTGCTCGGAGGTATAGCCAGCATCGTATTGTTTTCGTTCCCTGAACCGATTCTTCATGCCATCTCTTTGCCGAAGGAGTTAATGCAGTACGGTACGGTGTATCTATCGGTTACAGGACTAGCCTCTATTGCCACGGCCTTTATTATGACTGCGGAAATGACCCTGCGCATGAATGGCATGGTCAAACGGATGCTCTTGCTATCCTTCACGATGGTTTCTCTCAATACGCTGGGCAATTATCTGGTGCTATTCGAACCCTTCGGCCTGCCTTCCTATGGGGTCGAGGGTGTGGCGTGGGTGACCTTTGGAAGCAAGCTGCTTGGCGTGGCGTTGGCGGTGGTGCTGTTGATTCGTGCGATGGGTCAAGCCTTATTCCGTGTTAAGGGGCTCTTGTTCCGGCTTGCTGATGTGAGAGAAATCTTCAAGCTAGGCATTCCCTCTGCCGGGGAGAATCTCTCCTATTCTGCTTCTCAGGTAGTCATTATGATGATCGTGACGCTCCTTGGGACTACGGCCATCAACACCAAGATATACACACAGACGCTTACCGGATATATCTTTCTGATATCGGTCTCTATCGGTCAAGCGACCTCGATCATCATTGGCCATCTGATTGGAGCGGGAAAACCGGGGTCGGCCAAAACCGTCGGGCTTCGACATCTTAGAATAGGGCTTCTCATCAGCTGCTCTGTCAATCTGCTCCTGTATCTGTTGTCCAAGCCGCTGCTGGGTTTGTTTACAGCTGACAGCCATGTTATTAACATGTCCTCCAATCTGATCCTGCTGTCCGTCCTGCTGGAGTCCGCCCGCGCCTGCAATGTCATTATGATCGCTTCGCTGAATGCTAGCGGTGAAGTGAAATATCCTGTCATGCTGGGCCTTATCATGATGTGGGGAGTAAGCGTTCCTGCGGCGTACTTGTTCGGAATCGTATGGGGTTATGGGATATACGGCATTTGGCTGGCCTTTATTATAGATGAATGGATTAGAGCCTGTCTCATGCTACGGCGCTGGAAATCAGAGAAGTGGCGGGAAATTCGTTTGTCCGCTCTCGATCCCAAATACAGATACTCGGAATTGCAGTCCGATGTTGAAGCGGGTTAGCGTTAACTTTTTGAACAATCTCTAAGATGATTAATTTTCGAAATGAACAGCAAGGAGGATGGTTCCCTTGTCCAACCACATGTCAAAAGCTACAACGCTAGGCGCCTTGGATCAAAGCCTGCTGCGTAAACGCAATAAAAGGATCCGGAGGCAGCCTGTGCTTGCCTGGTATCTGTTTCTTCTGCCCACCTTGCTTGGTATTGCGGTGTTCATGATCTACCCGCTGGCGGAGTCGCTGCGGCTTAGCTTCACCAAGGGGGCTGACGAGCGGTACGTTGGGCTGGAGAATTACATGAGCGTACTGGAGTCCGGCACCTTCTGGTATTCGGTGTACAACACGCTCTACATTACGGTCTTCCAGCTTCTGATTGCCATTCCGATCGGGTTCATCATTGCTTGCCTGATCAACAATTTACGCCGTGGCTCTAACTTCTTTAAGGTGCTGTTCTACCTGCCCAACGTCACTTCTATTGTTGCAGCTGCCACTGTCTTTCTGGCGCTTCTTCATCCGGATGGACCGCTCAACTACGTGGCGCAATTGTTGGGCTTTGAGAAGGTCGTATGGTTATCACAGCCGACTTCTGCGAAGTGGGGGGCGATTATTCTCTCGGTCTGGCATTGGCTGGGCTTCGTCATCATTATTAACCTGGCCAATCTGCAGGCGATATCAAGCGACTACTACGAAGCGGCTTCCATAGACGGGGCATCAGGCTTCAAGCAGTGGCTGTACATCACCCTGCCGAATATGGTCGGAAGTCTGACGGTCTTGTTCATCATTGGCTGGATTGGCGGCTTGCAGCGGTTCACCGATGCTTATATGCTCGGCGGTCTACAGGGAAGTCCGGCGCGGTCCTTGCATACGGTTGTCGGCTTCATCTTCGAGCGTGGGTTCGGTGGCCACGAATATGGTCTGGCCTCTGCGGCGTCCTATATTCTGTTCCTCTTTATTCTGATTCTCACGTATGTCAATACCAAAGTCACGAAGATGAAAATATAAGGGAGGACTTGTAAGATGTTGAGTGCAACAGGAAAAGGGAAATTGCTTAACACCGCGTTGTTCCTCCTTCTGCTTGGATTGGGTGTGCTGATGCTGTATCCCTTCCTCTGGATGATCAGCGTCAGCCTGGAGAGGACCAGCAATATAGCTGTTCCATTTCCGCCGCGGCTGATCCCTGAGGATTTCTCTCTATTCAACTATAAGCTGGTATTCGAGAATGGGGCTCTGTTCAAGACCTATGCCAATTCGTCAATCATTGCACTATTCAGTGTCCTGCTTAGCGTGTCTTCTGCGCTGCTGGCCGGGTATGCCTTCTCCAAAGGGGAATTTCGGGGGAAGAAGCTCTTATTCTTTGCAGTTCTGGCTACTATGATGATTCCTTTCGAGGCCAGACTGATTCCGATGTTCAGTATGTTCAATGACCTCGGAATGATTAATACCAAATATCCGCTGATCTTTCCGGCGATCATTAATGCGCTTGGCATTGTGCTGGTGAAGCAGTATTTTGATCGTCTTCCCGAAGGACTGCGCGAGTCAGCCAAGATTGATGGGGCCAATGAGTTCACGATCTTCTTCCGTATCTTTGCTCCTCTGACGGGGCCTATTACAGCGACACTGGCCATCCTGGCCTTCCAGGACAGCTGGAATTCCTTCCTGTGGCCGCTCGTTGTCATTAACGATCAGGATATGAAGACCGTACCGTTATTTCTGTCCAGCTTCTCTTCAGAGAATGGCACCCGATTGATGGGGGTAACGATGGCTACAGCGGCAATGAGCATTCTGCCGATCATCCTAGTTTTTCTATTTTTACAAAAATACATTATTCGCAGTATTGCCCTCAGCGGCTTGAAGGGAGAGTGATAGCCGGAGGTTGCGGGGTACTTAAAGAGGCGGGACTGGTAAGCAGGTAAGCGGCTATTTTAAAAAATATAATGGAGTTGGGAGAGCTAATCATGTTTAATAAATTGACCTTGAAGTTGATAGGAACGCTGCTGGCGTCCACTATGATTCTAAGCGCATGCGGAACAAACGGTAATTCTAACGGGGCGGCGAAGAGCAACAACCAGCCGGCACCAACGGAAAGCACCAGTAATGCAGCAGTGGAGACGAATGATAAGCCGACCGGAAAATTGAAGGTGCAGCTTGTAGGCGACTTCTCGCTGGAAGACAAGACCGATCCCGTCTCCGGCCAAACCTCTAAGGGCGTAAAGGTACTGAAGGATGAGTTCGAGAAGCAGTATCCTGACACCGAGGTCGAATTCATTCTTATGGGCTGGGATAACTATAACGAGAAGACACAAACGATGCTTCAATCCGGGGCGGCCGATGTATATCAAGTGCCGGGGATTACGACGTTCGTAGAACAAGGCTTGCTTGAGCCGTTGCAGCCCTATATCGATAAAGACAGCTTTGATCTGGGCATTTACCTGAACGGACAGGTAGAGGGCTGGAAGGCCATGGGACCGAGTGATCAGGACCTGCAGGTCTATGGCCTGCCTTTTATCGGTGATTCGCGGGTCATTGTATACGACCGTCAGCTGTTCGATGATTGGGGTGTAGAATACCTGTCCGAATCTCCGACGATTGAGGAGGTTTTGGAGAAGGCCTCCAAGATGACAGGTAAAAACCCCAAGACGGGTGAACAGAACTACGGTCTGACCTTCAAGGGCGGGGACGCAGCCGATACGGTCATGAATATTAATGAATCCCTGGGCGGACAGTGGGGCACCGGGTTCCTGTGGAAGGATATGAAGCTGGAATTCGACAGCGAGACCATGGTGCAAGCAACCGATATGCTGAAAGAAGCGCTCAAGTATGCCCCAGAGGGAACCATGGCTGGACAAGGCGCCGAAAATTTCTTGACGGAGAAGAACAACATTGCGATCAACTTGCGTCAAACTCCGGGTTTCATCAATTCGCTGGCCAACCTCGGGCTCGAGGACCGCTACCAGGCAGCTTTACTATTTAAGAATCAGACAACAGGAATGGGCGGCATGTTCGCCGGAAGTCCTTTCTCGATCGGAGCATCCAGCAGTAATAAGGACCTGGCCTGGGAATGGCTGAAATTCAGCGGCAGCGAGTTCTTCCAGCAATATATGTGGGATGAACAGCGTTCACAGAGTATGCCGGTGATCAAGGCAGCCGAGAACTGGTCTTCTGTGAAGGAGATTGGACAGATGGATATTATCCTGCAGTCCATGAGCCAGCTGTGGACACCGCGTTATCCATACCGCTCCGGTCAACCGCGTTACATTCTGTCAGAGAATGTGGAGCGTGTGATGTTAGGTGAGCTAAGTGCAGCCGAAGCAATGAAGAAGGCCCAAGAGGAAGGGACCAAGTGGTTGGCTGATCAACAGTAAAGTAGCATAATAATTAAAAAAACCAAGGAACTGAAGCGGTCTATTCTGACTTCGTTCCTTGGTTTTTGACGTTGACTGCGTTTCTTTGGTGCGAATTGGTGAGAAAATCCGGTCTTTACCTGACCGTGATCCACGCCGAGTGTATAGGTAGCTGCAGTGAACAAAAGGACATTAAATTTCAGAAAAATCGGCCTTGAGCACCTCTAGTGAAATTTTTGACCTTAGATTGGGATGAAGCAGGAAAATCGATCATTATTGGAAATGTAAGCGAAGATTTTTCACTAAAATGGGGTTTGAGCGTCAAATGGCGAATGTAATGGAAATAAATTCACTACGGTAGACTGTGTCCCTATTAAGAGTTTCAGACACGCCCTAATCAACCAACTCCGCTCAAGTGAAGGATCTCGCCAAATCCATTTTTTGAGCTAACCCTCAGCAATCAAAAAGGGCCCCCTCCAGGTAATTAACCTTTGGGAAAGCCCCTTATCATTGTTTGACGTTGACTTCAATTTAAGCAGTTGTGCCCTTTACGGAACGTCATTGCTGATCTCTGTCAGGAAGCCGTTCATTGCGGCGGTGTCGCTGAGCTGGCTAATATCTCGACTTGCTTTGTAGTTAAACATATACCATTGGTTTACATTCGCTTCATAAATAAAAACCTCGGGATCCTGATCCACATCATCCATTGATCGAACTAAAGTATAAATGTCAAAACGTTTTATGCTATTCCCTTCTTGGTCTAAAAAGTCATATTGCCCACTTTTATAGTAGTCGCCAGGTGAGAGGTGACTACTATTCCAGGAGTAATTAGAAGGTTCTTCGACCACCTCTCCTTTGTTTTCCACGAAAATATTATATATTGCTTCATGATAGCCATGCCCATGGATTTGATTTACAATGCCGCCCAGTATCATATGGTGTTCTTCTTGAAAGGCTTCTACTTCTACTCCATCAATGACCAGGGGCTTTGTCTCGACAGTTACGACAAAGTTGCTGTAGCTGACATTGGACTCAAACATCTCTGCAATAAAACGAAGTGGAACCATCGTGCGATTATGCTTTAGATAAGGCTTGGCATCAAGCGGCACGCTGTTCCCATTTTTCATTGCTGTAGTGCTATTCAGCCGCAAGCTTACCTTTACATCCCCTTTAGTGAGCACGATTTGTGAATCGGACCAGTTGACCCTGGCCCCCAAATTCTCACTGATCACTCGCAGCGGGACCATGGTTCGATTGTTCTTCATTTCGGGCTTCACATCGGAGGGAATCGTAACACCATCCACTTTTATTTGTATGTCTGCCGCCTGTGTAGGTAATGGAGTAATGGAGAAAATCAAAACAGTGAAAATTCCTGCCAGAAGCTTTTTCATTTTAGTTCATTCCTTTACAACGTATTTTTCTCACCCATACTATATACGAGAACAATGATGTAATGTTGCATTAGAACACTTGTTACATATATGCACTGGAAGATCCGTACTGTAAATGATGGGGAGTCGCGTTCATTAATAGGATCAGACCTTAATCAATAAACAGTTCTATTTCATATATTTGATATTTGACCTCATTATTCCTTTTAATTCAAGTTATTTCTATATATTAGCACCAAAAAAGGTCTCCCGACGCTATTCGGGAGACCTTTTTTTGAATTTTTTATTTTATTTAGAAGTTTTTCAAAGCCCCATATACTTCAGCGTTACCGATCCATGTCTTATCTACAATATACTTTTTACCGTCAGGTGTGGCTATATTTAAAGGCCACTCTTCTGTCATTACTTTGTTCCCCATGGTAAAGGCAACCCAATTATTTGAGCTGTTTTTATATTTCATTTCAAAAGCTCTCACCTGGTCATGTAGAACAGTCCATGGTTGTAGTGGTGGTTTATATCCGGTATCTTGATTAGAAGCAAATACTAATCGTGCCGAGTTAACAACCTCAGTGACTTTATCGTTGAAAGCTCTCATAACCACATCATTAACCTTATATACAACCTTATTTTGAGCGTTTAATTCAATTGAAAGTGTGACGATGTCACCATCATTATATTTGTTCCCATAGTGTGGCGTACCTTCTCCATTTGCAAAAATGCGCCATTTTCGCACGCCATTAACCTTAAACTCATCACGATTTGCAGTTGAAATACCACATTCATAACCATTAATGCCTACATAGAAATTAATATAGTCCCACTTTCTTGGTAAGGTTGCACTGCTTGGTAACTTTATTTTTGTTTTGAACCCTCTGTCACTCAGATTGTCAGTTTTGATTCTTACAAGCTTTGCATACTCATTATTAAATGCCATAGTTACCTACTCCCTCTCATTTTTTTTGATAGCACTCTAACGTGTTATCTGTAATCTAAAGAGGTATTGAAAGCTGATTTTACAACCTCTTTTGAAATCTTTTAAGAGAGTCCTCTTTTATTCAAATCGTTGTATAACCTCTAACATAGATACATACAGCTCTTGTTTTAGATCTTCCCGATACTCATAGGGAACTTGACGTAGAGAAGCATTTATTTTTGGTGAGAACGTTTCGATTATTTCTAAAGCAGCAGATTGACCATCTATCTCTTTTGCTTTTTGTAGTAAGTCCGAAATCATAAACTATTCCCCTCTCTACTTTGTTTTCTTTTGAATCTCGTCCTTTAACCCATTAATTGCTTCAGAAAGATCAATAATTTTCTTCTCAAACCGAAGAAGTAAATACGTCGTGATAGCAATTGGAAACCCTAAATTAGCTATTAGTCCCATCCATTCCGTTTGTTCCACGTATCCTCTCCTCCTCACTCTTCTGCAACACTTCACGCAATTTTGAAATCGCTTTCAATCTATGTTTGGATATATTTTGTTGTGATCCGCCCATGATTATTGAAATTTCCTTATCGTTCAAATTTTGTACATAAAAAAGGGATAATATCGTTTGTTGTTTTTCTGATAATGCTGTATAGGCTAGGAAAAGTAACCTGTCGGTTATGTGGTCTTTTAAATCAGAAGGTACGAGCGCTGGATCATAACAGGATATTTTAACTGAATCCAATCTTTCATCGTCATTTAGAACTAGGGGATATCGCTTGGCCAAAGCTTGCCTCTTCTTGTCATAGTTAATGGAGTTGTAATGAATCAAACTCGCCATGTATTTGATGAAACGAGCTGAAACGCAATCTATATCGGAAATAATAACCCCTCCTTTTTTTGAGAAATTATCCCTTTATTAGTAAAGAGGTGGTGAACAGAGAATTTACAACCAAATATAGTAAGAACTCTAGTTCTTATTATATTGCAACGCTTCTTTATTTACAGATTGTTCCATCACACTAGTTCTTCTATATTAGAACAGAGGGTATATGCATATTAGAAATTTTGCTCATTTAGGATATATCCAAGTGCTAAATGCTTTTACAAGGTGATGTAGACACCTTTAAATCCTGATCTTCAATCCACGAAATACATCATGAAAACACAAAAAAGCCTCCAATCCGGGATTGGCGACAATGTAATTCATTGAGCAGTTTTTTTATTTGGAATCTCTTCGAAAGCTAAAATAAGTTATCGTTATAAATCTTGTGTATCGTTAGTTCTATTCACATTAAAGTAGTACAAAAAGTAAGGCGTATAGGGTGTGAGGTGAGTTTTTGAATTAATGAAGGGGAAATAATATAAAGAATATTGAAGTGAGGATAGGGAGGATGATCCGTAGCCTCAATGTGTCAACAGTTTCATGAGAGCATCAGTAAGTATGCAGTTGTTCAAACAAGACCTCATGTCTTTTATTCACGCAAACTCCTCCTAAAATCAAAGATATATTTAAACAGTGGACAAATCATTGAAAAATCCTCCCCCAAGTTTTCACAGAGATTACTTTGCGATGAATCAGCGATTATGATGGCGTGTTACTTTGGGGATAGGTATTGAGAAAGGGAGTGGCTAAATGAGGATAGCTGTTTTTTCAGACACGTTTGTCCCTCAGGTCAATGGCGTCGCACTAACCCTGAAGCGTTGGACCGAGTACCTGTCCGCCCGGGGGGATGAATGCAAGCTGTTCGTTCCGACGGAACCGGAGCCGGTCTATGAGGATCTGGTGTTCCAGCTGGCTAGCATCCCGTTTTGGGCTTATCCGGGGTATCGATTCGCTATTCCAAATTTGCTGCGTATCCGCCAGGAGCTTTCTCTATTCAAACCAGATATTGTTCATGTTGCCACCCCATTTAGCGTAGGCCTCGCCGGTATGTCTGCCGCTCAAAAGCTCCAAATCCCCATCGTTGCCTCGTATCACACCCATTTCGATCAGTATCTCGAGTCTTACTGGTTTCCGTTCGCGCATTCCTGGTATTGGTCCTATATGAAATGGTTCCATCGGCATTGCCGCGCTATTTTCGCCCCTTCACAGGAGACGATTCAACTATTGCAATCCAATGGATTAAGTAATCTAGAGCTGTGGTCGCGGGGGACTGACTGCAACAAGTTCACCCCCGCCAAGCGTTCCGGCCTTGTTCGCGAGCTTTACGGCATCAAGGAGCAATATCTTCTGCTATACGTTGGCCGACTGGCTCCGGAGAAAGACCTGGATGTACTGCTTCAATTAATGCATCGGTTGCCGGAGCGCATAAACAGTCAAGTGCATTGGCTTGTCGTCGGCGATGGCCCGATGATGGAGCAAGGTCGCAGGGAGGCTCCACAGAATGTCACCTTTACCGGCTATCGGAGCGGGGAAGAGCTTGCTGCTTTGTATGCATCCTCTGATGTATTCGTCTTTCCCTCCGCTTCAGAAACCTTCGGCAACGTTGTGTTGGAGGCGGCCGCCTCCGGTCTCCCTGCTATAGTAGCCGACAGAGGAGGCGTAACCGAGATTGTTCAGCATGAAAGAACCGGCTTGCACGCTCAAGCGGGAAATGTAGAGAGCTTTCTTGCAGCACTGTCTGACTGGTTCGACGAACCGGACAAATGGCAAAGGTTCGGTACGGAGGCAAGGGAACAAGCGCAAGCCCGTACTTGGGAAAAAGCCATGGGGCCAATATACACCCGCTGCCAGCAGATTGTAAAAACAGAGCAAAATCCGGAAGCAACAAGAAACGGGCAGCTGCGGGAGGAGGGTGAATCCGCTTGAGAATTACAGTCATCGGCACGGGGTACGTCGGGTTGGTTACGGGAGCATCCTTGGCTTATCTTGGACATCGAGTGGTATGTGTGGATGTGAATGAAGAGAAAATCAAGCTGTTAAAATCCGGTCTCATGCCGCTCTGGGAACTGGGGCTTGAGTCTATGATCCGTGACGTGGAGCTTCAGGGACGGCTGGATTACTCGACAGATGTCTCTGCATCCGTGCCTGTAAGCGACGCTGTCTTTTTGACCCTAGGCACTCCTTCATCCGATTCTGGCGAAGTCGATCTTTCCGCCTTGTGGTCGGTCGTACGTTCGATTGCCCCGATGCTGCATGGAGACACACTCTTGATTATTAAAAGTACGGTTCCCGCAGGAACCTGTGAACAAATCGAAGCCTTTCTGCACCAACAATTTTCTAACTCCACATCCATTGCCGTTGCTCATAATCCTGAATTTCTACGGCAGGGCTCTGCTGTCCGGGATTTTCTTGCTCCGGATCGCCTCGTTTTTGGCGCTTCCCGTCCGGAAGCCCATCATCGGCTGGAAGAGATCTACGCGGCCATTCAATCGCCCGTCATCAAATGCGGATTAAGAGAAGCGGAGTTAATCAAATGCGCATCCAATGCGTTTTTAGCGATGAAAATATCTTATGCCAACATGATGTCGGACTTATGTGATGCACTGGGGATTTCGATCAATGCGGTTGCGGAAGGAATGGGCCTTGACCGTCGGATCGGTTCCGAGTTTCTGCGCGCAGGGGCAGGGTATGGCGGCTCTTGCTTCCCCAAGGATCTTCGTGCGCTCATGGCGTTAGCGGCTAAAGAGCACCTGGATATGGAGCTGCTTAGAGCAACCGAGGCGATCAACAGGCAACGTGTCCAGGTCATTCGCAGAAGGCTGGAAGGCGTCCTCGGAACTTTGGGGGATAAGCAGATTACGATCTACGGGTTGGCCTTTAAGCCGAATACTGATGATACGCGGGAAGCTCCTGCGCTTGGGATTTGTTCGATGCTGCAAGAAGCGGGCGCGCGCATCAGGGCATATGACCCGGTTGTCGCTGGCTTGCCGGATCGGCAGGTTGATGTGGACACAGACATGTATGAGGCGGCTGACGGGAGCGATTGCGTGGTCATTGTAACCGATTGGGATCAGTTTAACCGCTTGGATTGGGGCAGATTGAGGCAGGTAATGAGATCGCCTTATATTTTGGATGCCAGGAATATGTTAGACGTCGCGGTAATGACCGAGAACTGTAAAAGATATGGCTTGCACTATCTGTCCCTGGGACGTCCTTCTATAGCACCTGATGTTCCATTAACAATAGGCTGAATAGACGATCATGAGCCAAAATTAAATAATGAGGTGATTGTTATGGATACAGGAAGCCATCTTCTTCTCGGTGTGACATTAGGCGGATTGGCCATGGCCGTATCCGATCCAGTAATCGGAGACCCATCGTCCGCGGTTTACGGCTTATTTGCGGCGGCGATCATCGGCTCGAATGCTCCTGATTTCGATAGTGTCATTCGTATACGAGGTTATGAGTCCTATTTATTGCATCATCGGGGGTTCAGCCATTCCTTGCCCATGCTGGTTGGTTGGCCGGTTTTACTTACTCCCTTGATTGCGTATCTCTTTCAGGCCTGGGATCATATGCTCCTGCTGTTTCTCTGGACCATGGCGGGGGTTGTGTTTCATGTCTTTCTCGATTTCTTCAATGCGTATGGTGTACAATGCTTTCGGCCGATCTCAAGGAAATGGTTCCATGCCGACACCATCCCGATTTTTGATCCGGTCATGTTCGGACTTCATTTAGTAGCTTTGTTGTTATGGCTGCTCGGAGTCATGGAGGCACAGGCGGTATTCCCTCTGGTATACGTTCTAACCTTTCTCTTTATCGGGTACCGTATTCTTGTTCACCGTCTGATGCTGCTAGCGATTCGAAGGCATTATGGCGTCGGCGGGTATTCCTTCTTGATTCCCGGGTGGCTGCCCCACAGATGGGGCTATGTTTACGAAACTGATCAGACTTATATCGCCGGTTCGATCCGCGGCTCCCTGCTTAAGGAAGAAACCCTATTCCAAAAGGGAGAGCAGAACGATGTCGTTCAAGCGGTCATGGGCAGTGACGGAGTTCGCAGCTTCCTTGCCTTTGCGCATCGCGTGCATGTTTCATGCCAGAAGCTTCAGACCGGTTACAAGGTAGAACTGCGGGATGTCCGTTTTCGGCATGGCGAGAAGCTTCCTTTCGGCATGGATATCATCCTGGATGACCATTTGCAGGTGACCGGCAACTCGCTCGGGTGGAAAAAGAAGCTATGGGAGCCTCCGTTTACCTAAGCTATACCGCATCGAGCTTGATCCGTCTTTTTAACGCTTGAATCGCTCCCATATGCAGTCCTTCATGGAAAATGGTGCGAATGAATACCTGCTCAAGGGTATGCATCCCCATCTCTGTGGGAGCGAATTCTTCTTCCAACCGATCCTGGTATCGCTCTTGGATCACCTTCGGCTGTTCCTTTAAAATTTCGATCAGCTTATGGAGTGAGGGGGTCTCCTCCGTAAAATGAGATGGATGGGTTCCGTATCCAAACCACTCGTTAAAGCTCGAGGGAATCGGAGGCTCCTCCTTCGTAAGAACCTGAATCCATAAGTATTGATCCAGGCACACATGTCCCAGGTTCCATCGGATATTATTGTTGAACCCTTCGGGAATTTTCTCCGCCTCTGCTTCCGATAACCCCTCTACCATACTCAGCAGCTCGCCTCGGTAGGTGCGAAGTTGTTCAAACAAGACCTCGTGTCGCTTGTTCATGCAGTTCCTCCTTAAATTAGTGGTATAATTAAAAAATTAGATATATTTTCAGAAAATCCTGCCGTTCAGAGATAGGGGGCAGGATCCGTTTTGAGAAGAACTTAATTTCCCCCTGAAAGGATGTGCCTCATGAAAACAATCGGCCTAATTGGCGGAATGAGCTGGGAGTCATCACTGCTTTACTACCAAATCATTAACCAGCGCGTAAATGAGAAGCTAGGCGGGCATCATTCCGCAAAATGCTACCTGTATTCGGTGGATTTTGATGAGATCAAGCATCTCCAATATCAGGGGAAGTGGGATGAAGCTACAGACATCATGATTGATGCTGCACGCAAGCTGGAATCCGGCGGGGCTGATTGCATCGTCGTCTGCACCAATACGATGCACAAGATGGCAAAGGAAGTGGAGGAGTCGGTTGCAATTCCGCTTCTTCATATTGCAGATGCAACAGCTGGAGAGATGGTTAAGGATGGAGTAAAGAAGGTCGCTCTGCTGGGCACAGCTTTTACAATGGAACAAGATTTCTACAAAGGCCGGCTTATCGATAAGTTCGGACTGGATGTTATAGTCCCAAGCGAAGCAGACCGAGTGATCATCCATGACATCATTTATCAGGAGCTCTGCCTTGGCATCGTTAAGGATGAATCAAGACAGTCCTACCTGCGGATCATTAACGAGCTCAGCCAGCAGGGAGCCGAGGGTGTAATACTGGGGTGCACCGAGATAACCATGCTCGTCTCCCAAGAGCTCTGTGCGGTTCCTCTCTACGATACAACCCGGCTTCACGCGGAGGCCGCTGTTGATTTTGCCTTGGAGGAAGGACGCTAGTATAAGACTTGGAGTTGCTGTCTTTATTGAGCCAGCAGCTCCAAGTCAGGTTGCAATTTTTTTCGCAGCGCATACAGCATGACGGCTCCAACAAGGAACGCGACGGCATCGGCAATGACAAGCGACCACACAACCCCATGGAAGCCGCTGATTCGATTCGCTATATACAGCACCGGGATCAAGGTAATCCCTTGAATGACGGACATAACGAATGCCGCAGTTCCTTGAGCGGTGGCCTGGAATATTCCTATGAACAATGTAGTCATTCCCGTAATGAACAAGGACAAGAAGGTGACATGAAGAATGTAACTGCCCATCTCAATCAACTGCGGGTCGGTTGTAAACAATCCAATCAAATGGTCGGAGACGAAATAGACGATGACCCCGAACGATACGGCTAATACCAAAATAGCTTTAATTGTAAAGCTAATCGTCTGTTTCAAACGCAGTTTATTCGCTGTAAAGGAGAACGCAATCAGCGGTACAATCCCCTCGCATAAGCCCATCAGTATAAATTCGGGAAACTGCAATAAACGGGACGAGATCCCGTAAGCCGCAGTAGCCTGATCACCGTATTCGATAAGATAGTGATTTAAGATGAGAGACATGGCGCCCAAGAAGACACTCATGACAAAGACAGGAACCCCGATTTTGAACACATTGCTCAGAATAGTCTTGTTTGCCTTGAACCATTTTGCAGATACCGTTAAGAACTTGCTCTTATAGCCGATATGGCAGGCGAAGAACACACTCGCAAGGATATTGGAAATGACCGTAGCCGAGGCCACGCCAATCACGCCCCCATGGAAGACGTAAATGACTAATGCATCGAGAATGATATTCACGAGCACACTGAGCATCATACCGGCCATGGATATCATGGCGGCCCCTTCTGAGCGAACGATATTCTCCATCGTAAAGAACAATACAACAAACGGCGATCCGATAAGCATCACGGTGACATAGTCTTTCGTGAATCCGAAGGAATCAGGCGTAGCGCCCAGCCCATGGACGATCGCATCAATTAAGGGGAGGCCGACCGCCATAACGATAAGACCAAGAACGAGGCTGCTATAGAAGGCAAAGGAAGACACATGCTTGACCTCCTCATAATTTTTCTCCCCCAGCAACCGGGAAATGAATGTACCGCTGCCTATCCCAATCAAATTGCCCAGGGCCATAATGATCGCGAATAACGGCAAGGTTAATGCCAGCGCGGTTAACACGGCTGTATTGTTGAGTGTGCCAAGAAAATAGGCGTTCAAGATGGAATAGATCACACTCATTGACGTGCCCAGCATCATGGGGACAGCGAAATGAGATACGGCTTTGGCTATCGGTGCTTTTTCAAAGTAATGGAGGTTTTCTGCATCCACAGGAATCCCTTCTTTCTCTAATTTGTAATCTAACGGTGTTAGATTGAATCTTACAGTGTTAGATGATATCATGATTCTATAGACCTGTAAACAACAAACTTACACTGTTAGATAAATGATAAAAGGTGGATACCATGAAAAAGCAGCAACCTCAAATATCGGAAGATAAGATTCTGGAGGCCTCATGGGAGCTTCTGGGCGAGGAAGGCCTTGAGAAATTTAGCCTGAGGCGACTGGCGGACCGGCTTGGAATCCAGGCGCCCTCACTGTACTGGTACTTCCAGAGCAAGCAGGATCTTTACCAGCGCTTGGCTAATCAAGCATCCAAAATAATTCTGGAGGAGTTCCACGCTGAAGGCGGCTGGAAGGAGCAACTGGCGGAGCTTGCAGTAACCGTAAAAAATGTGCTCAGCCGTTACCCTTGCTCCACACAGCTTATGATGATGACGCTCCCCCACGAGCCGGATATTATCCGGTTTACCAACCGACTGCTGCTCTGCGTGGAGTCGACTCCGCTTGAACAAGAGCAGAAGCTGCAAGTGGTGACCACGCTTGTGAACTATGTCTTCTATTTCGTACTGGACAAGTATCAGCATGAGCGCAATGTTGCCATGATCGTTAAGGAGCACGGAGAAGAGGCGCTTCCGGGTGAGGGGATGATTCGCTTGCTGGACGCTATGGGCGAGGCGGATGCGGGATTATTCCGGAGAATGTTCTCGAAGGGAATCTACGAGCTGATGGGGACGGATGCGGCGTTTGAGTTTGGCTTGAAGCTGATTCTGCTAGGGATTGAACAGGTGATACAGGAGCAGGAGAATGGAGTGTTATAAATGAAGGCTTCTTTAGGCGAAGGCAATTGACAGCGATATCTCTGAATGATAATATACGGCTATCTATTATGAGGAGGGCTGCATACCATGACACACTCCATGCGTTTAAGATAATCAGCGAGAAGAAGACAATTTTCTACGGAGTTGGGCTTTTTTGAGTTGCTTATTTTTACGTGTGAGAGAACATGGGGGTAGTCCGTGCGGGTATTGCTATGCATGGTTAGGCTCTGTTCCGGCATGTAAATGATGCAGACTCAAGTCCATATCGGGGGCTTGGGTCTGTATTTTTATTACCAGAAAAAGATGAGGAGATTTCACTTATGCATAAGCAATGGAAGAGGACGTTCGCCCTGATCTTCAGCGGGCAGATTTTCTCGATTTTAACGTCTGCGATGGTTCAATTTTCGGTGATTTGGCATTTAACGGAGGCTACGGGCTCCGCTTCGGTATTAATGATTGCCGGGCTGGCCGGATTCCTGCCGCAGGCGGTGTTAGGTCCGTTCATCGGCGTCTGGCTTGACCGCTGGAATCGCAAGCTGACCATGATGATTGCGGACACCGTGATTGCGGTATCCAGTCTGGTACTGGGACTCTTTTACTTATGGGGAGAGCCCAGCTTATGGGTAGTGTATGCGGTATTGCTGATCCGCTCGGCAGCTTCTGCCTTTCATGCGCCTTCGTTCCAGGCTGCCATCCCGTTGATGGCGCCGGAGGAACAATTAACCCGGGTGGCGGGCTGGCATCAGCTCGTATTCTCCGCCTCAGGCATACTCGGGCCTGCGCTCGGGATTGCAGTATACTCGGCAACTTCCCTGGGAACCGTTCTGCTTCTGGATGTTCTGGGGGCACTGATCGCGAACGCCATGCTGTTGATGGTTCGCATTGATCAGCCAAAGCCGGAGGTCGTGGAGACCCCTTCGTTCGGTAAGGAATTTGTTCTTGGCTGGAAGACCTTTATATCGGCTAAGCCGATTGTCATCATTACGATTGCCATGGCCGTCTTTAGCGTGGCGTTCATGCCGCTCTCCATGCTGTTTCCCTTGATGACGCTGTCCCATTTTGGCCGGGGCGGCTACAGCGCGAGCTTGATTGAGGCGGTATTCGGTGCTGGAATGATTCTTGGGGGCGGGTTGTTGTCCGTGCTTGCTTCTAAATGGCGGGACTCCACCTATATGAGTATAAGCTTGTTTGTTATCGGAGTAACCTGCGTGTTGTGCGGGCTTATCGGGAGCAGCGCGTTTGCGGCGTTCGTCGGCTTGTCCTTCTTCATGGGAGCAGCAGCGCCTCTGTTCAATGGGCCGTATATGGCAATGATCCAAAAATCATATGACCCTGAGAAGCTGGGGCGTGTGCTCTCCTTCGTAACCAGTATTGGACTCTTATCCTCTCCGATCGGGCTCGCCTTGGCGGGGCCGGTGGTGGACCGTTTTGGCGTTCAAATCTGGTTTTTCTGGACCGGCATTATCGTGGTATTGATTGGCGTCTTTTTGTTCCTGAAATTTAATAAATCAGGCCAAGAGCAGCAGAGCCTGGGTCAATGACATTGGAACATCTAATCTGAAGACTGGCGTCGGTATTCTACCGGCGTCCGTTTATTTTCTTTTATAGAGAAGGTATGATGTAGAAAATTAATTCGTCTAAGAAAGGACCACTACGCTCGCTATGGAAATCGAAAATTTAATTCCCGCAAGGTCAAGAGAGGATCTAAGGAATTGGCTGCAGGACCATTGCAGGACAGCCAAATGTTGCTGGGTTGTGGTGAGCATGACGCCTGCTCCTGATAAGTTGTTATATTTGGACGCCGTCGAGGAAGCCTTGTGCTTCGGGTGGATTGATGGAGTCAAGAAGAAAATTTCTGAAACGGAGCTGGCGCAGAGACTGTCCCCTAGAACTAAAAAAAGCTCATGGACGGAGCTGAACAAGGAACGCGCCCGCCGCCTCGAAAAGCTGGGCCTCATGACGGATGAAGGAAGAAGAGTTCTTCCTGCTATGGATTCCGGCTCATTTCAGATAGACGAGGCAATTGAGCAAAAATTACAGGAAGACGAGCAAATGTATCAGAATTTCAGGGCATTTCCAGAGCTTTATAGAAGAATTCGGATCGATACGATCCAAAGCTACAAGAATCAACCGGAATTATTCAAGAGCAGGCTGGAGAAATTCATAGCAAGCACGAGAGAAAACAAAATGTACGGTCAATGGCATGATCAGGGACGGCTGCTCGATTATTAAGATTTGAAGGACCTATGTTAGCGGAATTCAGGCCGTGCAACCTTAGGTTGCAGGCCCGTGCAACGACGGCGTTCTTTACTTATCGCATCCGGCTAATCATCATAGACATATAAATTGCGGAAAGGCAGTTGCTGCTATGATCTTTGCAGAAAAATTAAAAACGGAGAGAAGCAAGAAAGGCTGGTCCCAAGAGGAGCTGGCGGAGAAGCTGTTTGTGAGCCGGCAGTCGGTTTCGAAATGGGAGAATGGGCAGAACTATCCCAGCATTGAGATCATTATTAAAATTAGCGATCTTTTTGGGGTTACGATTGATGAGCTATTAAAGAGCGACGAAGAGTTGGCAAAAAAGGTGATCAAGGAAAGCAGGCAATTGGCCTATCCGAGGATGAAATTTGCCTTTGATGTCCTGTTCTTGGCAGGCTTTGCTTTGTTGGTCATCAAGCTGGGGGTCCTCCTGTTAAACAAAGTAACACCGCTGGAGATTGCATTACAGGGGAGCTCATACTTTTGGAATTTCGGCTCGTTAATTGGTATGCTGGGCGGCGGAATCGGCTCAGGCATACTGAAGGAGCAATATAAGCAGGATTGATGCTGCAGAAAGAGCAGTAGAGTATGGGTCAATAAACGAAGCACCCCCGCGGTCGGCGTTAAGCGCCGGCTGCGGGGGTGTTTTTAGGAGGAGAGAGGACGATCCGAAAGAGTGAACGAGCATCGCTCTCGGCTTGCTGATCTATCGGATTCGAAGCTTCAGAACCGGGTATGATCGTCCAGCCCAGGGAAAGGACGGAGGCTAGCCGATCAGCCTCTTGCGGTGTCAATCTGGCGGTAACGGCCTCTTGTCCAGGGTCCAGAACGAGTTCTGCCTCAACCTTCAAAGCCAGTTTAATCCAGCTGCTGATGCCGCGAATCGTATTGTACTTGATTTGATAGCCTTCTTTTAACACACGTTTGAATTCGGCTTCGTTGGCTCTGATCCAGGTTGATAAAGACACATAGTCGAACTTGAACGGGCTAGTATCTATCGGCAGTGTTCCCTCATGGATATGATTGAGAATTTGTTCTTCGGTCCATCCGAGAGACAGCAATGATTCCAACGATAGCGCGTCCCATTGCGATAGTCTGATCTTCTCCAGCTGTGATGATGTGCTCATGAGCAGCTTCCCTCCCGACTGAATTTGCAGGAGACTCAAGAGACGCCCCATGGGCGCCTCTCGGGTCTATTTTCAGCATATAGTTAATAACTAAAGTTACTTGCCGGCCTGATAGGCTTGCAGGTGCTCCTTCACTTTGGCCGGGTCGGCAACCAGCTCGAGTCCTGTCTGTACCAGCGGGCTGAGTGTGGAGGTTGCTTTGAACTTGTTGCCGCCATAGTAGGCCAGGAACTCATCCTGATTGATGGAATACAGTACGGCTTTGCGCAGGTCTGCGCTGTCCGCTACCGGACGGTTGCTGGTGTTGAACAGCAGATAACTCACAGCATTGCTCGGGATCGTCTGAAGAGTTAGCTTGCTGTCGCTTTTTATAACATCAAATTTGGTCTCGCTTACTCCGTAATAGAGGTGGATTTCACCACTTCGCAGAGCAGACAGAGCGCTGTCCGCATCCTTGATAAATTTAACCTTAATGGTCTCAATACGCGGCTCGTGCTCGGTTCCCTTCATGTAGCCCGGATTTTTGTAGAAAGTAGCTTCATAATCATTTTTATGGGCTAAAATGTAAGGTCCGCTTGTGTACAGTGTGTTGTTATATTGATTGCCTTCGGTAACGGTGTTCTGATCGCCGTAAGGAATGTCCTTATTCACATCGAATGCGGCCACATCATAGGTATTGATGGCTTTCACCTGTTTTTCGGACACGATACCTGCCGACTGATGCGCCAGATAGTTTAGGACTTGCGGGAAAGGTTCTGTAGTCGTCAGCTTGATCACCTGATATTTGCCTTCTTGATGATTTGCCTCATTCTTATCAGCTACCAGTTGAGTAATTCCTACGTCTAATCCACTCTCCAGAGCACTCTTGACGGTTCCGCTGCCGCCGGAGACCGTTTGACTCTCCAGTGCCGCAATGTCCGTAACCAGCTCTACATTCTGAATATGCTCATGCAGCGTGTAGGTTCTGTGATCAGGCACGGAGTCCTTGTCCTTGGCGCGCAGCAGGGAGAAGATCACATCATTCGCGCCTACCCGTTCACCGGAATCAACGACCTTCTTATCTTGAATCTTGGCAAAGGTAATATCGTCACGAAGAATAAAGTAGTAGTCCGAGTTGCCTTCCCCAATGACATGATTAAGAGACAGAGAGCCTTCCGAAGTGACCTTGTCGTCATCCGTCAGATTCACGATTCTTACATACTGATTGGTATTGATAATATTGATGGAGCCGTCATTCCCCTTGATCGGATCGAGAGAAGTTAAAGTTGGCGTTGATGATTGCAGCAATAGCGGCTCGGTGGAGCGCTTGGATGTATCATTATAGTCCAGCTCTTCCCAAGGCAAGGAGCGGGATTTGGAGATGCGGACACTATCCTGATTGAGCACTTCTTTATTAAAGACCTGAGATTTCAAGGAGCTGAACAAAGGAGCAATATAGGCATTTTCAAAGACTAGCTTCTCCTCGAACTCTTTATAGGTGGCCTGATACTCATCCGAGGTCTGGGTGGACGCCTCGTTAATCAAAGCGTCAATCTCCGGATTGGAGAGAATGCTGTAGTCACCGCCGGTGATGAACAAGGAGCGTACGGCATAATCGGGATTTCCTGTTACGGTCGTCCAGCTGGACAATGCGATATCATAATTTCCGGCGTCTTGCTGGGTTTTGAAGCTGCCGTAGTCTGGCTGAATATTTAATTTGACGTTAAACCCGTTCTTGGATAATTGATCTCGCACGATATTCAGATCGGTCTCCGATGAGCTCATTCCCAGCAGTTCGATATCCACCGGAGTCGTATCCACGGACACTACGGGTTCATTGGCGGACTTATTGCCGGTATTCGAGCTTGCGGCGTCATCTTTGGTGGTTAATGTGCAAGCACTGAGCAATAGAGAGAGACTGAGTAAAAGTGGCGCTGCGAATTTAAGCTTACTTGACATGGTTTTCCCCTCCTGAATGATATACAAGTTTTTATAGTTAACCTACATTCTTCATTCAACGAAAATCCCGCGATCATAGAAGAATATATAGAAGGTTAAGATGGAATAGGGCTAGTTCCGGCTAATCTTAGGGTCGAGCGCATCCCGCAGCCCGTCGCCCAGAAAATTGAAAGAGAGCACAAGAAGAATGATGGCAAGGCCTGGGTAGATGGCAGTAAAAGAATGAGTCTCCAGATAAGCGCTGCCCAGCTTTAGAATATTGCCCCATTCCGGAATGTGCGGTTCTACGCCCAGACCGAGAAAGCTTAAGCTGCTCGTTGAAATGACAGCCGTGCCGATCGTCAAGGTACACTGCACGATCATTGGAGCCGCGGCATTCGGCAGAATGTGCTTGGTTAGGATCACCCAGTCACTGGAGCCGAAGGCTCTGGCCGCCTGGACATATTCCAGTGTAGACACCTGGAGCACATTGGCCCGCATGGTTCGCGCATAGCTTGGAATGGAGCCCACGCTTAATGCGAGAATCAGATTCATGGTTCCCGCGCCGAAGGCAGCAATAATGGCAATGGCCAGCAGGATGCCTGGAATAGCGTACAGGATGTCTAGAGAGCGCATAATCCAGTTGTCCAGCCTTTTCCCGTAATATCCGGATAAGGCGCCGAGCATGCCGCCGATGACCAGCGGAATGGCGGTGGACAGAAATCCGACGAATAATGAAATGCGAGCGCCCAGCACGATGCGGGTATACAAATCACGGCCGAAATTGTCTGTACCCAGCGGGTATTGGGCAGATGGCGATTGCAGAATAGCGCTGTAATTATTGTCGATAGCCAGACTGTAATCAAAGGTCAGTACGCTGGTTATAGATAGCGACAATAGCACGGAGACAAAGAGCAAGCCCAGCATGGCCGCCATGTTATGCGATATTCGCTCCAGCACCTCGCCGAACCTGGAGCCGGCAGAGTAGCCCTTATTCCGCAGCTTTGCAAGAAGCAGGATTCCTGCGAAAAGAGAGAACAAATTGCCGGATACCGCCGCAATACATTGCAAAACGATGATCGTCCACATCAGATAAGGGTTTAATCGCCCCTCGTCCAGACGGGAAGCCAGCAGCAGCGAGATGAGCTGCAGCCCTGCCGCGAGAAGCAGGAGCAGTGCTCCGAAGATGAAGCCATTGGCGACGTACGGCTTGAGCATATTCAGTGCAGTAACCGCAATGACCAGCAGCGTAGCGAGCAGGGCGTAAACAGATAAGGTGTATGCGGTATGCTTCTTCTGCTTGACGAGGTGAAAGGCCGCCGCTGCCGCGAAGACATTGCCTGTAGCAAAGCTAAGCATCATCGGATACCCCAGTAATCTCACATAGGGAGAAATGCTTCCGCTTCGAATCAAGTCCTGACGAATGCGATACCATATGAATGCCTGTAGTAGCGTAAAGCCGCAATAGGCATAGCCGGCATAGGCCAGCAGTTGATTGAATCCATCGCCGCTATAAGCGGAGGCCAGGAGAATTACGGCAAGCCCGGCGGATGCGAGCGCTGCGAAGCTGGCTTGCATATATTCAGAGTGCGACTTAAGCCGGAATTGAATATCGCTTTTTCTCAGAGAATGAACAGCCATAAGGTACACCTGCTTTAATTTTGTTTGATCTTGGAACGAATGCGCGGATCGATAAAGGCGTACAGCAAATCCACAATGACATTGACGATGGATATGGCAATCGCTGTATAGACCACACCGCCCATGATGCTTGGGATGTCGGGAATAAATTGCCGGTCTACAATGTAGCTCCCGATCCCGCTAATGTTGAACACTTTTTCGGTTACCGCCGCTCCGCCGAGCAGACCGCCGAACAGCAGGCCGATCACGGTAACGATTGGGATTAGCGCATTGGTCACCGCATGTCTCCATAACACCCGGTTTCGGGGCAGTCCTTTGGCGCGTGCCGTCATGATGTAGTCTTCATGAATAATCTCGAGCATCGACGAACGAGTCATGCGGGCTACGGAAGCTGTAAAACCTGTACCAAGCACTACGATCGGCATCAGGGCAGACAACCAGTTGCCGGGGCTGTAAGTAGCAGGGAGCCAGGACAGCTTGATGGAGAAGTTAAGAATAAAGATCAGCCCCTGCCAAAAATTCGGAATGGACAAGCCTAGCAAGGCAATGAACATAAAGGTGTAATCAAAGACCGAATTGGGCCGTGTGGCTGAGATAATGCCGATCGGTAAAGCGATGATAATGGCTAAAAGTGTTGATATCACCGTCAAGGTCAAGGTGACGGGAAATTTGTTCGCCATCGCAGTTGTGACGGATTCATTGCCGACAAATGATCGGCCAAGATCGAAGGTAAGGATGCCCTTCAATGAATGCCACAGCTGAATGAAATAAGGCTGATCCAGCCCATGCAGCTGGTTAAAGGCAGCAATTTGCTCTGCGGTGGCCGTCTCTCCCAGCATGGAGGCTGCAGGGTTCATCGGTGAAATATAGAGTATGGTGAACACCAGGAAAGCCACGCCGATAATGACGCCAAGGGCCATGACAAGTCTTTCCAATACATATCTGAGGTAAGGGTTGGCGAATAGGGCCATCAATACATACAGCGGCCATCCAAGAAGAACGGAAAGCACGATCCATTCAGGACGCCCGAGTAGCCGGTGATAGGTGCTGGCCAGATCGGCTGATGGAGCAAGACCATCCTCATGGGTCCGTTCAGCCAGGATTTCTTTAAGCCGAATCTGGGCCAAGCTGCGCGCCTCTTTCTCCAATTCCTCCTGAGGAATCGTCGTTTGAAAGAAGGCATGCTTACGGGCAAGCTGCTCCCGGGCCTTCTGTTCAAGCTGCTCCGGGACTCCTTGGTCCTGCAGCTCCTGCAAGATGAGGCTAGACACTCCGTGGCGGTTTTCCTTCACAAGGCGGATTCGGTGCGCAATCCAGAGAATGATCATAAAGGGCGCTCCAGCTATCCATAACAACAGGCGATAGACGGGTTGTTGCAGCATTTTGCGAAAGGATATGGCTAACATATTGGTAATGTTCGTAGAATTACGGGTTGTTTCTGTGGCGATTTGACCCTTCATTCGCTTCACCTCCCCTCCAAGAAAAATTAAATTGTATAATTCCGATGCGTATAGTATATTTTTAGAGAACGATACATGTCAATTGTTTATTTTCTTGAGAAAATTAAATTAAGGTTGGTTGGCCGTAGGCCATCTATCCGTGGTGAAATTATAGTGAAGCGCAGGTGGGCAGCATGAACGTATTGTTGAGCGTCGATGGATTGTCGGTTTCGTTCTATGGAAGAGATAGCGAGGTTCAAGCGGTGCGGGATGTCAGCTTCGAAGTGCGAGCGGGCGAGACGCTGGGCATTGTAGGTGAATCGGGCAGCGGCAAGAGTGTTACCGCTCGCGCTATTATGGGGCTTCTTCCGTCTCCGCCTGCGATGGTGAAGGAAGGACGCATCATGTTCCGGGGAGAGAGCTTGACGGATAAGTCAGACCGGGAAATGGAGCAGGTCCGCGGGCGCGATATCGGGATGATATTCCAGGACCCGATGTCCTCTTTGAACCCTACGATGCGCGTAGGGCCGCAAATTGAGGAGGGGTTGATTCGCCATCGGAGTTTGAGCAGATCCGAAGCGAGGAAGGAAGCCGTCAAGATGCTGGAAATGGTCGGCATTCGGGATAGTGAGCTTCGTTATAATCAATATCCTCATGAGTTCTCGGGAGGCATGCGGCAACGGGTCATGATTGCCATTGCTATGGCCTGTAATCCGTCTCTGCTTATTGCAGACGAGCCGACGACTTCACTTGATGTGACCATCCAGGCGCAAATTCTGGACGAAATGAAGAAGCTGCAGCAGGAACTGGGGACGGCCATTGTTCTGATCACCCATGATCTGGGTGTAGTGGCCGGCTTCTGTGACCGGGTGATCGTTATGAAAGAGGGGGAGATTGTGGAATCGGGCACAACGGCAGAATTGTTTGCTTCCCCTCAGCATCCTTATACCCGGCGATTGTTGGATGCCTTGCCTAGACTGGACGCACCGAAGGCGGCTCGGCAGGGAGGCAGGCAGCAGCCGGAGGGTGAGCCTCCGTTACTACAGGTGCATGCGTTAAAGCAATATTTTGATATGGGCAGGGGCAGGGTACTGAAAGCGGTAGACAATATCAGCTTTCAACTGAACGCCGGCGAGACGCTGGGCATTGTAGGCGAATCGGGAAGCGGCAAGTCGACGATGGGGCGAAGCATTCTTCGTCTGAATGAATGGACGGGCGGAGAGGTGCTGTTCAAGGGGATTCCCTTGAACTATCTTAACCGTTCGGAAATGAAGACCATGCGCAGACATATGGGAATCATCTTTCAGGACCCCTATGCATCGCTCAACCCGCGCATGCGCATTGCCGACATTATTGGAGAGTCGCTCAATGTGCACGGGATGGCGAAGGGCAAACGGGAGCGGCAGCGCCGGGTAGAGGAACTGCTCGAACTCGTCGGACTTGAGCCTTCCCACGCCATGCGTTACCCGCACGAGTTCTCCGGCGGACAACGGCAACGGATCGGAATCGCCCGGACATTGGCGGTAGAACCGGAACTTATCGTGTGCGATGAGCCCCTGTCAGCGCTCGACGTATCGATTCAGGCCCAGATCGTCAAGCTGCTGGAGGATCTGCAGCAGCGGCTGGGGCTGACGTATCTGTTCATTGCTCATGATTTGGCTGTGGTCAAGCAAATCAGCGACCGGGTAGCGGTCATGTACAAGGGAAGAATGGTCGAGTTGGCGGACAGCGAGGAGCTATATGCCAATCCGCTGCACGAATATACTCGTTCCTTATTGTCTGCAGTGCCTGTGCCTAATCCTGGTGTGAGGCTTTCAGATACAAAGGAGTCAATTCGAGTGCTGGATCAAGAGGACCCTTACAATTTGAATCAATCTCATTTTGTCGAAGTCAGCCAAGGTCATTGGCTTGCGGTCCCTGCAACAGGCTATATAAGTTGAACTAGAAAAATGCACAGAAAGGGCATAAGTGTGAAGTGTGCTGAAGAAGCGTAAGCGTTCGCCTTTGTGAGTGGATTTCTACCGTATAATATCTTCGTTCAATTAAAGAAATCCGCGAACAACAGCGATCGTAAGCACACTTCACACGTTGCCTCCAGTGTACAATCTTTAGTTCAACTTATATAGTTATATGGATTTGATAACACCTCTTCACCCGCTATTAAGCTGTGGTATATTATACTAAACTTGTATAATCATGATCACAGAGTTCAAGTGGGAAGAGGTGTTTTTACGTTTGACCCACTTGCATCTGGATGGTTCATGAAATACTACGCTACGAAGACGACTTCGACTGAACTTCGCTGACAGCAGTTGTCAGTGAATAGGGTATATGCTAGGAATGCGGCTGCGGTTCTAGTAGTCGAATGGTGAATAAAGGAAAGGGTGAATCCAAGATGAATCAAGACCCGAAAAGGCAATACGAATACCATGTCTGGGCGAACGACCAGCTATTTGCCCACCTAAAGCAGCTTCCGGAGGAAGTGTTCCATGCAGAGGTGACGAGTGTGTTCCCGTCCGTAGCCCAAACGCTGGGGCATATGTATATGTTTGAACGGCTTTATATGGCCGTGCTCTCAGAACTTCCGAATGAGGAGATTTTTCCGAAAATCCCGGGTTGGACTGAGGAGACGCAAGGGAAGAGCGTCGAAGATATGCAGCAATTGTTTGCTGATGTTACGGAACAGTTCCGTGATTTGCTGACGCGCACACCAGATTTGAATAGGGCGATGACCATCACACATCCGAGACACGGTTCTCTTGATACCCTTTTCTCTGATATCCTGCAGCACGTGGTCAATCACGGGACCTATCACCGGGGGAATATAACAGCAATGCTGAGACAGCAGGGTTATGCCGGGGTGCCGACGGACTATCTCTTTTATCTGATAGAGCAGCAACGGGATGCCTAGGAGATCATGTAAAAGCCCCCTCATTCAACGGATTGGATTGGCTCCATTGTAATCAGGGGGCGGATCATATGCATTGATTTAAGTTAAGACGGAACAAATGTAGAACTGCTCGGCGTCGGGGTTCAGTATTCTCCCTTAATCACAAAGAACGAGCCGCGAATGGTGCCGGCCAGCTTGGACTTCTGCCGGGCGAACTTGAACCTTCCTTCCAATTCCTTAGGCACTTCCATTCCCTCGGACAGCTTGAACCCAACTGCGTGTTTCTTGGGATCATCCACCGTATACAGCACATTGACTCCAAGACCGTCCTCGTAAAAGACAAAGGCCCATGCGATATTTTCCACTTGAAAACGGGATGTCTCGAGCGGCTTGGCAGCAAACTCGATCCCGCGCTCTTCCCTGAGAATCCGGCTCACATAATCCAGTGTGTCCTGGCTCTCGCTGGCGGGAACCACCGTAAATTCATGCTTATATTTGTTCATGAAGTAACGGGCTTCATTGGCCCGCAAGCCAGCCAGAGCCTCAGCGACAGGCGAAGACTCCAGACCAACCGTCGATACTTGCTTGAAATCAACTGTATAGGACATGCTATCCCTCCTTTATTTCCGAACCACTATTTTCCGAACCACTATTTCTGCACCACCGGGATCCACAATTCTCCGAGGATCAGGCCATTCTTCTGCTCCATCTCCACCGTTGTGTTCGGTCCGCCCACATAGGCAAAATGCTCTGCCGCCGGCAGCACCTGGCCAAAGGCGATCCCGGTAAGCTGGTTGCTCAGCTCCTCTGAGGTTGCCGCTTCTCCTTTTACTACCAAATACGGCCCTTGGGGGAACTGGATCACCCGGGTAGCCTCCGGCAGTACCTTTTCAGTCAGGACGCCTGCATAATGCATCATTTTGTTGTTCACCGCTTCGTTTACGGCAAAGATATAGTCATTCTCAGCGACAGACTTCAGCGTATCCAGTCTCCCGTCTTCTCGAACAGCTTGCCAAAAGTCAGATTTTTCTTTATTAATACCGGCATAGTCTGTGTAATTGCTCTTTAGCTCTGTTCCAATCCCTAATACCGTAAAGCTGTCCTTCTCTTCGAGTGTATAATTTGCCATGTTCAAAACCTGCCTTCGCTTTAAATTTTGTTAGAGTGATTTGGTCTTTTCACTTGATGAGCTTATAATAACTTTAAACCATGTCAAAAAGTGAAACTGTTTAGAGAGGTCCTATGAAAAAGGTTGAGCGAATCAATATTATCATGCGGTATATCAACAATCGCGCCCACTTTACCATCTCTGAAATTATGCGAGAGTTCCATATTTCCCGTTCTACCGCAATTCGCGATATCCGGGAGATTGAAGCGATGGGCATGCCGCTGGTAGCCGAAGTGGGGAGGGATGGCGGCTACTTTGTCATGAGCAATTCGGTCCTGCCGACCGTACGGTTTACCGATAACGAGATCAAGGCTCTTTTTATAGCCTTTATGGCAACAAGAAATCAGCAGCTTCCTTACCTGAAAAGCCGCCAGTCCCTCGCAGAGAAATTATTGGGCCTGATCTCGGAGAATCAGCAGGATGACCTGGTGCTGTTAAATCAGCTCCTGCTCTTTGAAGGGACTAATCCGAACAACCCCGACCTGCTGGACCTGTCCGATCTTCCTCACCCGATGCTCGAAACCCTGATTCAGCTTCTGTTATCGGATAGATATTTATCCATCACCATTGAAGAAGATCATGGAATACGGACCTATCCGATTTACCTCCTTCATCTTTATCGGGAGAAGAGCTTTTGGCTGATTGAGGGCTTTGATCTCCATGAAGAGAAAAAGCGGCTATACCCCGTCGACAATCTCGTCGATGTGCAGCCCTACACGGCAAAAATGAAATTAAGCGGGAAAAAAATTGAGGAAAAAGCGAGCAAGCAGGATGAGGCGGTCAACCTGGTGCTTGAGCTTGGCCCCAAGGCTATTGCCCAGTTCCGCAAGTATCACCCTTTAAAATATACGATTTCCTATACGAGCCCTTATCAAACCTCGGCGGTTCTTAAGGCGTTTATTCAGGTTCGGATGGCGGAGGAGCTGAGCGAAATAACCGATTGGCTGCTTTTCCTGGGGGAGGATCTCAAGATCAGGGAAATACCGGAGGAGATTCTGGCAAGGCTCAAGGAAAGGCTGCTCTTATACTGTCCGTCTGTTGGAGATACTAACAAGACCAAGGAGGGATAAGCATGGCACGCGTACTATTTATTAATGGCGGTTCGGAGGGGCATATCAATCCAACGATCGGCGTCGTACAGGAGCTTGTTTCGCGCGGAGAAGAGGTCGTGTATTTTTGCATCGAAGCTTTTCGGGAGCGATTGGAGAAGGCGGGGGCCTCGGTACGCACCTTTGACGATCAAAAGTTTATTAAGGCCTTTATCTCAGGGGGAAGAGATTACTTGCTCCAGCGAATCAACGGTCTTTTGCTGACGGCCGATATTGTGATACCTGGCGTCCTTGGACAGATCAAAGGGGAACGCTTCGATTACATCATTCATGATTCCATGTTTGGCTGCGGCCGCATCCTGGCTCAGATTCTCAACCTGCCGGCAATCAGCTCGTGTACGACTTTTGCATTGACAGAAGCCGGCTTCGATCAGATGCTGGAGCCCTTTTTTAAGGATACCTCTGCCGAGGCGGCAAAGCCGATCATCGATCAGTTCCATAGCCTGACGGCAGGATTAAAGGAAGCATATGGGGTGGAGATCCGTTCTCCCTACGAGGTGTACTGTAATCCAGCACCGCTTATCCTTGTCTATACGACAAGGACGTTTCAGCCGGATAGAGGAGCTTTCGGTCAAAGCTTTAAATTTGTTGGACCATCAATCGCTTCGCGGCCCATGCAACCGGAATTCGACCTTTCCGCCATGCAAGGTAAAGCGTCTGTTTACATTTCATTGGGAACAGTCTTCAACCAGGCGATTGATTTTTATAGGCTATGTCTTGAGGCATTTGGAGACACGGATTATACGGTGGTCATGGCTGTTGGAGATAAGATCAAGATTTCCGATCTGGGGACCATCCCCGATAACTTCATCGTCAGCAGCTATGTTCCACAAATGGAAGTGTTGCAATATACGAAATTATTCATCACCCATGGCGGCATGAACAGTGCTCATGAAGGCCTCTATTATGGGGTTCCGCTTCTCGTCATCCCGCAAAGCGCAGATCAGCCCCTCATTGCAGAGCAAGTAGTCAGGCTGGGAGCAGGGATCGCATTGCGAATGCAAAGCCTGACGGCTGCTGAACTGCTTCAGGCGGCAAACCAGGTGTTAGCTCAATCCTCGTTCAGAGAATCCGCCGAACGGGTTGGAGCGTCCTTCCGGCAGTCGGGCGGCTATCGCCAGGCGGTGGATGAAATTTTGAAATTTAAAGCTCAAATTCTGGTCTAAATATCCCCATAGACGAATGTTCTCGCGGGCGCTACACTAGGGAGGTAATAGAGAATAGACATAGGTAGGAGCCTGGAGAACGTGACACTGACAACAAATCAAATTCCATCATGGAAGAAGCTTAGCCTGTTTGCCGTGACTTGGCCGATATTAATTGATTCCGTATTGCGGATGATGCTTGGCACGGTGGATGTATTCATGCTCAGCCGCATCTCTGACAAGGCGACAGGCGCAGTAGGCTTGGCCAATGAAATTATTTATTTTTGCATTCTGATGTTCGGATTCGTGGGAATCGGGACCAGCGTGGCGGTATCCCAATACATTGGTGCAGGGCGGGAGAAGGAAGCAAGCCGGATTGCGGCATTGGCCATCTCGATGAACCTGATCTTTGGGATTCTTGTCAGTATTCTGCTTGTTTTCTTTGGAGAGCCTCTGTTGGTACTGATGAAGCTGGATCCGGAGCAAATCGGGATTGCCAGCCACTATCTGAAGATTATCGGCGGCTTTATCTGGATCGAAGCCCTGTCTTATGCGCTCTCTTCCGTCATCCGCGCAAGCGGGCAGACGAAGAGCGTGATGTTTGTGACGCTAGGCGTCAACCTGATCCATGTGACCGGGAACTATTTGCTCATCTTCGGGAATTTCGGATTCCCGGAATGGGGCGTGACAGGTGCAGCGGTATCGACGGTAGTCAGTCGCTTGCTTGGCGTTTTTGTCCTGTTCATCCTGTTGTATCGCAAGACCTCTGCCCGAATTCGCATAAAAGACTATGTAAATTGGAACGGATCTTATGTGAAGCAGATTCTGAGTGTAGGCTTGCCTGCAGCAGGAGAGCATCTCTCTTGGCAGTCGCAGTATTTGATGATTATCAGCTTTGTCAACATCATTGGGATCACAGCGCTCAACACGCATGTATATGTGATGAACGTATCGAACTATTTCATGGCGCTGGGGATGGCAATTGGCATAGGAACAGAGATTATCGTCGGTCAGATGGTCGGAGCAGGGGAGATGAAGGAAGCCTATCGACGCCTGATAAAGAGCGTCAGGATCAGCTTCGTATTGACCATTGCAATCGTCGGCACGGCAGTGATATTCCGGCGCGAGCTGATCGGCATGTTCACTGAGGACCCTGCAATCATTACCCTTGGAGCAACGATTTTCTTGCTGTCCATTGTACTGGAGCCTGGACGGACGTTCAATACGGTCGTCATTAATTCACTGCGGGCTGCCGGAGATGCGCGTTTTCCCGTCTTGATGGGTGTAATCTCGATGTGGGGAGTCTCTGTACCGCTGGCTTATCTGCTGGGTGTCCATCTCGGGTATGGACTGATTGGCATCTGGATCGCATTTGTTGTGGATGAGTGGCTGCGCGGAACTATTATGCTGCTCCGCTGGAGAAGCCGGGCTTGGGAGAAGAAAGCGCTCGTGAAGCCGGCAGAGACCGTTCCGGGCACCGGGATCGGAGCGTAGGAGCTGATTTTCATTGACAGCAGGATGCTCTCTTTATTTTTCTTAGGAGGTTGAAGCGTTATGGATGAAGCAATGATAAGAGCGTTAAATCAAAATCTGGCAATTATTCGATTTGGAATAGATCGAAAGGTGGCATACGTCAACGAGGTTTTTGCTAACACGATGGGATATTCTGTTGAAGAGCTGCAGAACATGCAGCATAGCGACTTCTGTTTTGACTCATTTAGCAAGTCGTCCGCGTATGAAGAGTTCTGGTCCTCGTTGTTGTCTGGACAGACATTTCAGGATAAGGTTGAACGAAAGAATGCCCATGGCGAGACAGTGTGGCTTGAGTCTACCTATATGCCGATCTATGATGAGCAGCATGCTAATGTAATCGGTGTGTCGAAGGTGGCTACCGATATTACGAAGCGTCAGCACAGCCTGTCTACAGTAGTGGAGGAGTTGAGCTCAACCTCTCTGGAGTTGAACCGCCGGGCGGAGTCGGGCGTCGAGCGCAGCCGGGAGCTTCTGTATAGCGTAGACCGGATCGCGGAGGCGTCGGAGAATAATACAGCTACCCTTGAAGAATTGCAGGGACAGGCCGAGGCGATCCAAGGGATCGTGCAAACCATTCGCGATATCGCCTCGCAAACCAACCTTCTTGCGCTGAATGCAGCCATCGAGGCAGCCCATGCTGGCGAGTACGGCAGAGGCTTTAATATCGTAGCTGAAGAAGTACGGAAGCTGTCCAACGAGGTATCGGAATCCATTGCTCAGATTCAGAGCACTGTTGTCGGTATCGCGAAGGAGATATTCGGGATTTCTGAAGGGATTACCCGTATTCAGTCATCTATCGAAGAGAGCCAGCAGCAGATTCGCGTGACAATGAAGGATTTCGATGATATTGCCAGCTTCTCCAAGAAGCTGGAGGATCAGGCGAAGAATGTAGCGGAGAACATTTAGGAAGCGTCGTAAATGAAATCTGGGATTAGACAAGCATTAAGCAAACTTTCAGCCTAGTTTAATCTTCCTGTTGGCAAAAAGGAATATAGTGGAGGTATCCAATCCATCCAGCAGGGGGAATTTATGATGTCTATATCTTCTATTTCCGGAGGCAGTGGAGCTTCCTATAGCAGATTAACCAGCTTTTCAAGCAGTACAGACAGCCAGGTCAAAGCGCTGGAGAAGCAGAAGGCGCAGATCGAGAGCCGGATTAACAGGCTGGACTCCAGTAATGAAGACAAGCAGACCAAGCAGACGCAAGAGCAGCAGCTTCAACAGCAGCTCAAGCAAATCGAGGCTCAAATCGCCAAGCTGCAGCAAAGCGCCGAGACAGCATCCTCGTCAGACAGCAGCGGCGCTTCCCGGCAGACTTCCAGCAGCACAAGCTCCGTGCTTGGCTCTGCGGCTTCGAACACAGCCACGATGAACGAAGAAGGCCGCCTTGACATCCGTATCTGAGCCTCAAATCAAGACTAAAGGATCCCGCTCTGCGAAGAGCAGGCAGGATCCTTTATTGCTTTTAGGCGGCATATCCGAGGGAGTAAGTTATATGCAAGCAGGATACTTCTTCTCCATGCGTTTATAATAGGAATAGAATTCTTCAATTTGAGAGGAGCTTGAAACATGGGACAAAGCTTGAAAGGAAAGGTTGCCATCATTACCGGGGCTGCAAGAGGAATCGGTAAAGCAGCGGCAGCAGCGTTGGCGAAGGAAGGCGTGCATGTTGGTCTGCTGGCAAGAACGGAGGCAACACTGAAGGAGGTAGCTGCCGAGCTTCAAGAACTGGGAGTAAAGGCGGCTTATGCTGCTGTGGATGTATCCTCCCAAGAGCAAGTAGAGGCTGGTATCGCGGCGATCACCAAGGAGCTCGGCACCGCAGATATCCTGATTAACAATGCAGGAGTCGCCACCTTCGGCACGGTCATGGAGATGGATCCGGAAGAATGGAAGCGAATGATCGACATCAATTTATTGGGGACCTACTACGTCACTCGTGCTGTGCTGCCGCAATTAATTGAAAAGAACGGCGGCGATATCATCAACATATCCTCCACGAACGGATTGAACGGCGCTGCAACCGCCAGTGCCTACAGTGCCTCGAAGTTTGCAGTGATAGGGTTCACGGAATCCCTTGCCCAGGAGGTCCGCCGCAACAATATTCGTGTATCAGCGTTGACGCCCAGCACGGTTGCAACCGATCTGGCTCTGGACTTGAATCTGATCAAGGAAAATAATGACGCCAAGTTCATTCAAGCAGAGGACCTCGCGGAGTTCATCGTCAGTCAATTGAAGCTGCACCCTCGTGTGTACATCAAATCGGCGGGCTTCCTTGCTACGAATCCGTTCTAAGCAGTAGCGGGGTTGTCTATTAATAAGCTCCTAAAAAAGCTGTGCGGAAAACACAAGGTTTTCCGCACAGCTTATTATGTTTATCTTATATTCATCGCTTGTGCAGGGAACAGCCGGGAGGGGGGGCGGCTGCTATTTAGTGCTGTTCAGCACAAAAATCGGCCGTCAGACCCCTGCTCCTCGCGAATGAGCCGCCATTAGCGTCAGAGCCTCACACTTGGCTCCCACCAGCAATTTTAATGCTTTTTAGCACTATAATCGCCGCATGAACACCCACATCCGCGATTTTAGTGCCTTTCTGCACTTATTTCCACAACGCGAACAGATCCGCTCTGCTGAAGTGTGTTTCCATGTACTACGTGCGGTGTAATCCGCCGGTTTTTACAAATCCGTTTTCACGCCATATGCTCATGTACATTTGGGACAACCCTTGTCCATTATCTTAATTCAGCTCCTGCACCGTTTCTCCTTCGATCAAGACAGGCTGATAGTAGGTGTTGTTCTTCAAATCCCGCTTCCCCTGCAGCTTCTTGATAATCCAATCTGCAGCATCGCGCCCCATCTGCTCCTGGGGATGCGTCAAGGTCGTCAGCCTAATGTTGGCGTTCTTGGCAATGTAGGAGTTGTCCTGCCCAATCACGGACAAATCCTGCGGCACCGACAGCTCCAGCTGCCGGCATACCTGAATCACTTCCAGTCCGACCTCGTCATTGTAGCAGACGATAGCCGTAAGCTGCTCGCGGTGCTCGGTAAGAAATGTCCGCAGGCGGGATGACAGGTCCGGCTTCGTCTCGGTATCGAACGAGAGTACCTGTGCCGGGTCGAACCGCAGCTTCGCTTCACCAAGAGCCTTGATATATCCCTTCATCCGATATTTGCCCTGCAAATCGTCCATTTTCGCAATAATGCCGATCTGGGTATGGCCCTTGGCAATCAACTCACGGGTCGCCAGATAGCTCGATTGAACGTCATCCAGGCACATGAAAGGCACGTCCAGCTCCTCATAATACGCGTTGATCATGATCAGCGGAACCTCCTGCTCCTTAAACGCCAGATAGTAGGCGATGTTTGGGTTGTAGAAGTTGCTCTTCGTCGGCTCGATGATCAGCCCGTCTACCCCGAAGGACAGCATCATCTCCAGCGCCTTTTTCTCCTGCTCGACATCATTATTCGTACTGGCGAGCAGAAGGGAATAGCTGTCTTCGTTCAGCCGCCCTTCAATACCGCGAATAATAGAAGGGAAGATGTAGTCAGAAATATAGGTCGTAATGACGCCGATCGTCCTCTTGCCGGTCGTGCCTGCTGATCGGGTGCGGTATTGGTGGCTCACATAGGTCCCGGAGCCTTTCTCGCTTCTCAGGAAGCCTTCGTTAGCCAGCTCAAGAATGGCTTTGCGCACCGTCTGTCGGCTCACCTTGTACTTGTCCTGCAATGCTAATTCCGTCGGAATTTGCTCGCCTACGCTGTAGACGCCCGATAATATATCGCTCTTAATCTCCTCAAGGATCATCTGATACTTTGGCTTCATCTGGTTCACTTCTTTCCTGCTTGTCCTGGTACGAATTTATAGAAAATAACAAATTGTACGTACACATTATAATCGAACATTACTCCTATTATAATCGATTGTCCATCATCTTGGAAGGTTGAACCGCTTATGCTGACCGAAGTAGAGAGGATAAGGCCATACCAACAAATAAAGGCTGAGAAAAGTCGGAGAATGTCGCAAACGGCAAGCGGGCTATTTTTCACCCGATCACAGAATCGCAACTCTATCCATGGAAATATCCCGGGTTTATTTGTAAGCATATCTATTCATTCATATTGACAAATGTACGAACAAAAAACTATACTAGGGCTGATAATAAGGAAAGCGCCTTCTTTTTAATACTACTTAATAATGATCTATAGAGAGGAGTTACGTGCTGATGGACCATGACCTTAACCTCAAGCAGGCGATAACGGCAGGCGAGACCTCGCTTGGTATCGAGCTGGGGTCGACCCGGATCAAGGCTGTATTGATCAACCGCCAATTCGAGACGATTGCCTCCGGCAGCTATGAATGGGAGAACCAGCTGGTGGATGGATACTGGACGTACAACCTGACCGACATTACGAAGAGTCTTCAAGCAGCTTATCGCGAATTAAGCCAAGAGGTGGAGCAGCAATACGGAGTCAGGCTTACCCGAATCGGTTCCATCGGGTTTTCGGCCATGATGCATGGATACATGGCCTTTGACAGCACTGGTGAATTGCTGGTTCCGTTCCGGACCTGGCGTAATTCGACGACCGGCGAGGCGGCCCGGCAATTAACGGCTGTGTTCCAATTCAACATTCCTGAGCGCTGGAGCATTGCCCATTTGTATCAAGCGATTCTGAACGGGGAGCAGCACGTGCCAAGGATTGATTATATAACGACTTTGGCGGGGTATATTCACTGGCTGCTGACCGGCGCCAAAGCCTTGGGGATCGGCGATGCCTCGGGCATGTTCCCGATCGATGAGACGACGCAAGATTACAATGAGAAGATGGTGCAGCAATTTGAAGAGCTGGTGGCAGACAAGGGGTATCCGTGGAAGCTGCGGCACATTCTTCCCAAGGTATATACTGCTGGCGTTGAGGCAGGCAGCTTGAGTCTTGAAGGGGCCAGAATTCTGGATCCATCCGGGAACTTGGAGGCCGGAATTCCGCTGTGCCCGCCCGAGGGCGACGCCGGAACCGGGATGGTGGCGACCAATAGCGTGAAGAAGCGTACCGGCAATATCTCGGTCGGCACCTCTGTCTTTGCCATGATCGTATTGGAGAAGGAGCTGACCGCCGTCTATCCGGAAATCGACATGGTGACAACCCCGGATGGCAGCCCGGTCGGCATGGTGCACGCCAATAACTGCTCCAGCGAGATTAATGCCTGGCTGGGACTTTTTCAGGAATTCTATACCGCCATGGGGCAGAAGGCAGATAAGAATCAATTGTACAGCGTCTTGTTCAACCAAGCGCTGGCAGCGGATCCGGACGGCGGCGGGTTGCTCAGCTATGGCTATTTTTCCGGAGAAAATATTACCGGCATGGAGAAGGGACGTCCGCTGTTCGTCCGCTCGCCGGAGAGCCGGTTCAATCTGGCTAATTTTATGCGGATTCATCTGTTCTCGGCCTTTGCGGCCTTGAAGCTGGGAATGGATATCCTGACGAAGCGGGAGCACGTCGCCATCGACAGTATTCTGGCCCATGGCGGCTTGTTCAAGACCCCGGTGGTCGGCCAGCGGATTGTAGCGGCAGCGCTGAACGTTCCGGTATCCGTTATGGACACGGCAGGCGAGGGCGGTGCCTGGGGCATGGCGATCCTGGCTTCATATATGACGAACAAGGACACACAAGAGCCGCTGGACCGCTTCCTTGCAGAGCAGGTGTTCAAGAACGCGCAAGGGCAGGAGATCAAACCGGATCTATCCGACGTTAATGGCTTCGACGTGTTTATGGAGCGCTATAGCAAAGGACTGCCTATCGAGCAGGCAGCCATTGACTACTTTGTAGAGAACGGGAGGGATTGAGATGCTCGAGAGATTAAAGGAAGAGGTCTACGAGGCGAATCTGGAACTGCCGAAACATGGACTGGTCAAATACACCTGGGGCAATGTAAGCGCGGTGGACCGCGAGAGCGGCTTGTTCGTCATCAAGCCCAGCGGGGTGAGCTATGACAAGATGAAGCCGAGCGACATGGTGGTTGTTGATCTGGACGGGAATGTGGTCGAGGGAGAGCTTAGACCCTCATCTGACACGCCAACCCATGCTGTGCTTTACAAGCATTACAAGGAAATAGGCGGCATCGTGCATACCCATTCCACCTGGGCGACGATCTGGGCTCAGGCCGGGCTGGACGTTCCTGTGATGGGCACGACCCATGCCGATACCTTCTACGGGGCGGTACCGTGCACCCGCTTTTTGACGCAGGAGGAGGTTGACCGCGGCTATGAAATCGAGACCGGGCGACTGATCATCGAGACGTTCGAGCAGCGGGGTCTGGATATCATGGCGATTCCCGGCGTGCTGCTCAAGGGGCATGCGCCATTCACCTGGGGTAAGGACGCCAACTCAGCCGTAGTCAACAGTGTGGTGCTGGAGGAAGTCGCGAAGATGAACCTGTTTGCGCGCGAATTGAACCATTTTGCCGAGGAATTGCCGCAGCGCATTCTGGATAAGCACTATTTGCGCAAGCACGGGAAGGATGCATATTACGGGCAGAAATAGTTGGATTCACAATAAACAGAGGACTTCTCGGCGCTGAAAAGCCGACTTTTGAACTCCCAATAAAAGAGAGGATGAGTAAAATGACAGCAGCGAAGCAATTTTGGTTTGTAGTGGGATCGCAGCATTTGTACGGAGAAGAAGCCTTGGCCGAAGTGAAGGCCCACGCACAGAAGATGACCGATGCCTTGAACGGAAGCGGGGTGCTCCCGTATCCGCTGGTGCTGCAGGACCTGGCAGTAAGCGCGGATAAGATTACCTCCATCATGAAGGAAGTGAACTACCGGGACGAGGTGGCGGGAGTGATCACCTGGATGCACACCTTCTCCCCGGCAAAAATGTGGATTCGCGGAACGAAGCTTCTGCAGAAGCCGCTGCTTCATCTGGCTACACAGTATAACGAGAGTATTCCCTGGTCCACCATTGACATGGACTTTATGAACCTGAACCAGGCCGCCCATGGCGACCGGGAGTATGGCTTCATCAATGCCCGGCTCAACAAGCAGAACAAGATTGTGGTCGGCTATTGGGAGCGTCCGGAGGTTCAGCGGCAAATTGCAGACTGGATGGACGTGGCGGTCGCTTACAACGAGAGCTTCCAGATCAAAGTAGCGCGCTTTGGAGACAACATGCGCAATGTCGGCGTGACGGAAGGCGACAAGGTGGAGGCTCAGATTCAATTTGGCTGGACCGTAGACTACTATGGCATCGGTGATCTTGTGCAGTACGTAGAGGCTGTTACCGAGCAAGAGGTAAACGCACTGTTCGCTGAATATGCCGAGCTGTACGACTTCGATTACGGCGATTACAGCAAGGAAGTCTGGGAAGCCAGCGTGAAGGTGCAGGCCGGCTATGAAATTGCCATCAAGCGCTTTTTGGACAATGGCGGATACAATGCCTTTACCTCTAACTTCGAGGACTTGCACGGCATGAAGCAGCTGCCCGGACTCGCCGTACAGCGCCTGATGGCTCAAGGCTACGGCTTCGCCGGTGAAGGGGACTGGAAGACGGCAGCGCTGGATCGCCTGCTCAAGGTGATGAGCCATAACCAGAATACCGGCTTCATGGAGGATTACACCTATGAGCTGTCCGCAGGACAGGAAGCGATCCTGCAATCCCATATGCTCGAGGTCGATCCAAGCCTGGCGGGCAGCAAGCCAAAGATTGTCGTATCCCCGCTTGGCATCGGCGACCGCGAAGATCCGGCCCGCCTCGTGTTCGACGGCAAGGCAGGAGAAGGCGTCGTTGTGTCGATGGCGGATTTCGGCACGCACTACAAGCTGCTGATCAACGAGGTAGAAGCATTCGAGCCGACGGTTCCCGCTCCGAAGCTGCCGGTAGCCCGCGTGTTGTGGAAGGTGAAGCCGAACTTCCAGGACGGGGTGAAGGCCTGGATCGAGAACGGCGGCGGCCATCATACGGTTGTATCGCTGAACCTGACGACGGATCAAATTCTGACGTACGCCAAGCTGGTGAACCTGGAATACGTGGTAATCAAGTAGGCAGGTGTTTTCACTTCAAGCCGGGGCTGTTCCAAAGTAAACTTTGAAATACCCTCAGCAATAAAATAGGATGAGATTTGAAAGAAACCAAGGAATTGAGTGGTCTGTTTTCGCTTAGTTCCTTGGTTTTTGATGGGTGACCGTGTTTTTTGGTGTGAAATTCCGGTCTCTACCTGAGCCAGACTTGTGAAAAAAAGATCATTGACAAACGATGTCATATACGGCTAGCATAGTATCAATAATTCAATACGCAGCGTGCTTTGATTGCTATGGATCACACTATAGCAGGAGCAGCTTCTGGAGAGACCGCGAATGTCGCGGCGCCGAAGGGTTCACAATCTCAGGCAAAAGGACAGAAGAGTAGAAACGAATGAAATCTGCCATACCGCAGTTGACCTTCTTTATTTGGGGATGCGGCAGGACAGAGAGGATTCGTATTACTTTTTGTGCCCGGAGATTGGAGTGAAATGATCCAATCTCTTTTTTTGTTGGTTGACATTGTCGCCCCTCACTGCAGAGAGCGAAACAATCTTAAGGGGGAGCTTAGTTATGGCACAGCAGGAATTAAAACGGGAGTTAGAGAACCGCCATGTACAACTCATTGCTATTGGCGGGACGATTGGAACAGGATTGTTCCTGGGGTCCGGGAAGGCCATTCAACAGGCCGGTCCGTCCATCGTCCTTACGTATCTTATTGTGGGGATCGCGGTATTCTTTGTGATGAGAGCGTTGGGAGAGCTGTTGCTGTCGAAGGCAGGCTACCAGTCGTTTACCGATATAGCTCAGGACTACCTGGGAGAACGGGTGGCCTTTATCACCGGCTGGACCTATTGGTTCTGCTGGATCATGACCGCGATGGCCGACGTCATTGCCGTAGGCATTTACGTGAAATATTGGTTCGATATCCCGCAATGGGTGCCGGAGTTGATCTGTCTGATCGTGCTGCTCGGACTGAACTTGTTAACGGTCAAAAATTTCGGGGAGCTGGAGTTCTGGTTTGCCCTGATTAAAGTCATTACCATCCTTGCCCTGATCGGACTGGGCATCGTGCTGCTGGTCATCGGGTTCAAGACCGAGGCGGGAGCCGTGTCTGTAACGAATCTATGGAACCATGGAGGCATCTTCCCGAATGGGGTTGTCGGATTCCTCTTATCCTTCCAGATGGTCGTCTTTGCATTCGTCGGCGTGGAGCTGGTAGGGGTATCTGCGGCGGAAACCTCCAATCCGGAGAAAAATATCCCGTCCGCCATCAACAAAATTCCGATGCGGATCTTGTTCTTCTATGTGGGAGCGATTCTAGCCTTGCTGTGCATCAATCCCTGGACCCAGCTTACCGCAGGGGAGAGCCCGTTCGTGCGCACCTTCGCCCTGGTCGGGGTTCCGGTTGCTGCCGGGATCATTAACTTCGTCGTGCTGACCTCGGCGGCTTCTGCCTGCAATAGCGGGATGTTCTCGACCAGCCGGATTCTCTACAATTTGGGGAACAAGAATCAGGCGCCGAAGTCCTTTGGCAAGCTGAACAAGAATCACGTGCCGCGCAACGGCCTGCTTATCTCGACGCTCATTCTGTCGGGAGGAGCGCTCTTAAGCAAGCTTATCCCGGAGCAAGCCTTTGGCGTAGTGACGACCATCAGTGCGATTTGCTTCATTTGGGTGTGGGGTGTGGTGCTCATCAGCCATATCCGGTACAAAAAGAAACAGCCTCAGCTTCATGCGGCCTCGAAATTTAAGGCGCCGTGGACACCGTTCATCAACTATGCGGTCCTCGTTCTGTTCGCCATGATTCTTATTATTATGCTGATCGCTGACGAGACGCGTCCGGCCTTGCTGCTTACGCCGTTATGGTTTGTGCTGCTGCTTGCGCTCTCCTATATCAAACGAGCCCGATAAAACGGGAAAACCCGGTATCAGAGTGAAGATCAAAATCTCCCTGACACCGGGTTTTCTATATTCAAGCCCCTCTACCGGATGGCGTGATGCCTTCCCCTTGGAACCACCATAGGCGAACCGCACAGCGGGTCTTGAATGACAGTGCAATTCAGACCGAAGATATCTTTGACCATTGTGCTCGTAATGACCTCTGAAGGCGTTCCTTCCGCGACCAGCTTTCCTTCATGCATCGCAAAGATATGGTCCGCGTACCGCGCCGACAGATTGATATCATGAAGCACCATCATGATCGTCGTGCCGTGCTTGCGGTTTAAATCGGTGAGCAGATCAAGAATCTCGACCTGATAGGTAATATCTAAGAAGGTCGTCGGTTCGTCCAGGAACAGGATATCTGTCTGTTGCGCCAGTGCCATCGCGATCCAGACGCGTTGTCTCTGGCCGCCGGACAGCTCATCGATATCATGGTTGGCGAACTCGGTGATATTCATAATTTCCATCGCTTCGGCGACGGCCTCGTAATCCTTTTTGGACCATCCGCTAAACATGGATTGATGCGGGAATCTTCCGCGTCCGACCAGGTCTGCGACGGAGATGCCCTCTGGGACAATCGGAGACTGCGGGAGCATCCCGATGATACGAGCCAGCTTCTTCGGCGGAATCTTGCTGATTGGCTTGCCGTCGACAGTAACCTGGCCGGAGATCGGCTTGATCAGCCTTGCCAGCGTCTTGAGCAGCGTCGATTTGCCGCAGCCGTTCGCTCCGATGATGACACTGATTTTGTTGCTGGGGATCACAAGATCGATCCCGTGGATGACCGTCTTATGGTCATAGCCGGCAACCAGTTGCTCGGCTTGAAACAGATGTGTGGCTGTCATCATAACTCTCCCTTCCGATTCATTTGGATGAGCAGGAAGATCAGGTAAGGCGCTCCGAGCAATCCTGTAATAATCCCGACAGGATATCTGACCTCGAAGAGGAATTGCCCGATCAGATCCGCGCCCAGAACCAGATTAGCGCCAACAAGGCCGGCTGGCACCACATTGGAATGCCCGGCCCCGACTAATCGGGTTGCGATCGGTCCTGCAAGGAAGGAGACGAAGGCAATCGGTCCGGTCGTTGCGGTAGCGATAGCAACCATGGCGACAGCGCTGACAATCAGCACGATTCTTGTCTTGTCCGTATTCAGGCCAAGCGATGAAGCGGATTGCTCTCCGAGCTCCAGCAAGCTCAGATGCTTGCTGAGGGCAATCAGAATCGGTGCGAGCACGATTACCGTGATCAAGAGCGGAGGCAGCTCCTTCATTTGGGAGCCGTTCAGGCTGCCCGTAAGCCATCTGAGAGCAGTAGGGATATCTTGCTGTGCACTGATCAGGATCAGATAGGACACCACGGCATCCAGCATAGCCTGCATCCCGATACCGATCAGAATCAGCCGTCCAATGGAGAAGGATCTTCCCCGGGACAACAAATACATAATAAGGACCGTAATCAATCCGGCCACCACGGACGCGACCGATACTACGGCATTGGTGGAATGCAGAATGGTGATACAAAAGACAGCAGCCGCACTGGAACCGGACGTAATCCCGATAATGTTCGGATTCGCAAGCGGGTTGCGCAGCATGGTCTGGAAGACGATCCCGGCCATTCCGAAGGCCATGCCGGAGAACAATCCGGCCAGCATTCTCGGCAAGCGGATCGTATTGACGGCGAAGGACACGCCCTTGACCTGCTCTCCGAACAGGGCCCGGACAATCTCCTTGACCGGATAGATGGTATTCCCTAAGAGGAGCATGGCGCAGCAGAGCAGCACGGCCAGCAAGGCAAGGCTGCATGTGACAAGGACCCAGCGGCGACGGCGTTGACGCCGGCCTGACATAATGAATGCTATCGTATCATTTCTCATAATGAACGCACTTTCGATCTAATCGCTAGGAATATTAGAAGCGGAGCTCCTACAAAGGCTGTAACCACACCGACCTCCAGCTCGCCCGGGCTGCCGAGCAGTCTGCCTAAAATGTCCGATATCGTAAGGATTATCGCGCCTGAAAGGGCGGACATCGGGATGACAACACGCAGATCCGGTCCCAGTACCAGTCGCATGACATGCGTCGCCAGCAATCCGATAAAGCCAATCGGACCAGCTAAGGCTGTAACAGCGCCGCATAGAATCACGCCGGCCAGCGCCGAGATCAGCCGCAGCACACCCGTACGCACGCCCATCCCTGTCGCCACATCATCCCCCAGCGCAAGCGCATTCAGCGCCGGGGCTGTTAGGATCGCCGTGACCACGCCGATGACCAGGAACGGAGCAAGCGTCAGCACGACGCTCCAGCTGCCTGAGCCGACACTGCCCACTTGCCAGAAGCGAAATTGATCCATGACATAGGAGCGCGGAATCAGGATGGCAGAGACAACAGAAGACAGGGCAGCACTAGTGGCTGCACCTGCCAAAACAAGCTTAATGGGCGTGGCGCCGCCACGTCCCATTGAGCCGATACCGAAGACAAACACAGCCGTTATTGCAGCCCCGATCAGCGCCAGCCAAATATATTGGTGAGCGGCACTGATGTTCAGGAAGGCAATTCCGCTGACGACGAACACCGACGCGCCCGTATTGACGCCCAGAATACTGGGATCCGCAATCGGGTTACGGGTGACGGACTGCATCAACGAGCCGGATACCCCGAGTGCCGCTCCACAGCATAAGGCGAATACAGTACGGGCAACCCGCTTACGGACGATATTCGCGCCGTAGGACTCGGCATCCGGGTGGAAGAGGCCGTCAAGTAATTCTTGAAGCCTCACCACCCGGGAGCCTAGCACCAGAGAGGCTATCGCGCAGAGCACAAGCAGCGCCAGGCAGACGAATAGCACTCTCTTGAAGTTCTTCGGTACAGATGAAATTAATTTTTGCTCTGAAATATCTGAAAAATTATTCATTTACTTTGTCAGCGGCTGCTCCAATAAGCTTCAAATATTCATCAATCGTGTAGGCAATCGAAAGCGGGTTTGGTGTTCCGGCAGCAACCAGCGGCGTATCACTGTCAATAAAGGCTACAGAGCCTCTTTGAATGGCAGGGATTTTGCCAAGCAGGGAATCTGCTTGCAGCGCCTTCAGCAGTTCATCATTGCCATAGCCAACGATCAGGTCCGCATCGTTCAAGGCTTCTGCATTTTCAGCACTCAGCTTCAAGGAATAGCTTGTAGGGTCGGTAATTTGGGAGGTGATGCTCTCCGGATATTCCAGACCCAGCTCATACAAGAAGGAGACGCGGGAATCGATTGGTGTGTAAATATGTAGCTGAGACATATCCTGGGCAGAGAAGTTCACCCATACCACCTTTTTACCGCTGATTTGAGGGTATGCACTTAATTTATCAGCTACCAGGTTCTCAGTATCCTTAATCAACTGCTCGCCTTCCGCCTTCATTCCTGCACCTTCGGCATTCAGCAGCACTTGCTCCCGCCAGGTCGTCGTCCAAGGAGATGTCGGGTAAGCAACTACCGGAGCGATTTCACTCAGAAGATCATAGTCTTCCTGGGTGATACCGGAGTATGCAGCCAGAATCACGTCTGGATTCGCATCGGAGATCGCTTCGAAATCAAGTCCGTCCGTATCCTGAAAGACGTTTGGATCGGTTACGCCAAGCTCTTGCAATTTTTCAGCTGTCCAAGGGAGAAGTCCGCTGTCATCCTGTACCCCGAAATTTGCAGCGGAGAAGCCTACAGGCACAACGCCCATCGCGAGAAGGACGTCATGATTGGCCCATTGGATAGTGACAATACGTTCAGGCTTGCTTTCAATTATAGTTTCGCCAAGCGCATGCTTGATGACAATCGGATATGCTCCGTCAGATTCTTGAGCAGCAGGTTCATCTGTTGCTGGAGTCTGTGTGTTCTCCGCGTTATTTTGCGCCGCAGGCGTAGTTGAATTGTTGGTCTGACTAGAGCATCCGACCAATGCCACTACAAGGATAAGGGCAAAGATCAGGGTGAATAATGAGGTTTTGCGATGTGTTCTCATAATCATTTCCTTTCCAGAGTGATGAAATTGATAATCGTTCTCAATCATTTTAGCGTCTATGTGTTAAAGTGTCAAAGGAATTCTTTCGCGGGTACTCTCTAAGAGATCTACGCGTTCGGCCCTGCGAATTTTGGACAAATTCGCAATCTATTGAGCTGCATGTATAGTTTGGAACGGGCTGTACAAACTAGGTCGGGATGTATAATCAACCAATTTTGAAGGAGGCCATTCACATGCAATCCCAACAGCCCCAAAATCACCAGAACCTTCATACAGGTACAGTTCCGCCGCAATTGAATCACGGTGGACATGAAATGTTCGACGTTCATGAGGTTCTGGCAGGTGCAATCAACACGATAAATACCTACACCATGTTAAGCGGACACGTTAAGGATCCCGAGCTTCGCGACATTCTGCAGCGGCAGAAGCAATTCATGGCAACGGAGTATAACACTACGCTGGAGTGCTTCAAGACAGGACAAGATCCGGCTGTACCGACGCAAAGCTACAGCATGAAGCAGGGGAACGATTTTACTTACGGGATGAAGCCAAGCCAGCCGCAGAAGCCGATACAATCGGTCGCGGAAATTAACGACGGAACGATTGCCTTAAATATGCTGAATGCTGTGAAAAGCGGGGCTATGATCAAGACAAGCGCGGCGATGGAAGCGACTAACCCGGTTGTTCGACGCGTGCTGGCCGACTCGCTTCCGAATTGCATCGAGATGGCTTATGAAATCTCGCTTTATCAGAATAAGCATGGCTATTATCAAGTGCCGCAACTGGCAGAGCAGGATATGCAGCTCATGCAGAACAGTTACGCCCCTTGCCCGACCCAGCCGCAAATGCCGGGAACGCAAGGGCTTCATTAAAGCCTGCCGCAGCGCTTCCTCTTGAGGAGGCGCCTTTTTTTGTCATGGGGACAAAATACATAGGTGTTGATTTACAAGGGGATTTTTGTGGTCGATTGGGAATTTGGAGGTATCGCGGTTTTAAAAGGTTAAAATATAATATATAATGAAAGCGATTTCAGTTCGAGGAGGAGTTGCGGAATGGGTGCCATGCGGATCGAACAGGACTTTCTAGGCTCGAAAGAGATTCCCGGCCATGCATATTACGGAATTCAGACGCTCAGGGCCGTTGAAAATTTCCAGGTTACCGGTTATCGAATTCATGAAGAACTGATCAGGGTGTTTGCGATGGTCAAGAAGGCGGCTGCGCTGGCGAATATGGAGACGAAGCGTCTTGACCCGGTCATTGGCGAGCCCATCGTTCAAGCAGCGGAGGAGCTTATTCAAGGGAAGTGGCAGGATCAGATCATCGTCGACCCGATCCAGGGCGGAGCGGGAACCTCCATGAACATGAACGTAAACGAGGTTATTGCCAATCGGGCGATTGAACTGATGGGAGGGGAGAAGGGCAACTATGCTCTTTGCAGTCCCAATACCCACGTTAACATGTCGCAATCCACCAATGATGCCTTTCCAACTGCGATTCATATTGCCGTCTTGAAGCAGCTGGAGAAGCTGCTCACCGTGATGGAGGATATGCACAATGTGATTCACCGGAAGGGACAGGAGTTCAGTCACGTCATCAAAATGGGAAGAACTCATCTGCAGGATGCCGTGCCGATTCGGCTTGGACAAGAATTCGAAGCATACAGCCGAGTCGTGGCAAGAGACATGAAGCGGATCATGCAGTCTCGCATGCATTTATATGAGTTGAATATAGGGGCTACCGCCGTAGGGACCGGATTGAATGCCGATCTGCGGTATATGACCTCTGTGGTTCAGCAGCTTAAGGCTTTAAGCGGCTTACCGCTGAAACAGGCCGAGCACCTGGTGGACGCCACGCAAAATACGGACGCATATACCGAGGTATCCGCCGCGCTCAAAGTCAGCATGATCAACATGTCCAAGATCGCCAATGACCTGCGCCTGATGGCTTCCGGTCCGAGAGCGGGACTTGGCGAGATCACATTGCCCGCCCGTCAGCCCGGCTCCTCGATCATGCCCGGTAAGGTGAATCCGGTCATGCCGGAGATGATTAACCAGATTGCCTTTCAGGTCATCGGCAATGACCATACCATCTGTCTGGCGTCTGAGGCGGGACAGCTGGAGCTCAATGTAATGGAGCCCGTCCTTGTATTTAACCTGCTGCAATCCATCAGTATGATGATCCAGGGCTTTCGTTCATTTACAAATTATTGTCTCAAGGGCATCGAGGCTAATGAAGACAAGCTGCGGGAGTATGTTGAGCAGAGCGTAGGGATTATGACAGCGGTCAATCCGTATATCGGATATGAGACCGCCGCAAGGATCGCCCAAGAGGCCATCGCCACCGGAGCCTCGATCCGCGATCTCTGCCTGAAATATAACGTGTTGACCAGTGAACAGCTGGACTTGATTCTGGACCCGTTCGAGATGACGCATCCCGGCATAGCCGGAGCGGATATATTGAAGAAATGATGGGAATATCAAGCGGCGGATTGGGGTGATGCTTCTAATGCGTCTAACACTTTGGTTCGCGGTATCATTTCCAAGTCGAAATTAAAGGAAAAAGGATATGAAGCGTTTAAAATATAACGAAAATATAAGGAGATGTATAGGATGAATCAAGAAGTCATCGAATTTATTGATGCGGTGAAGGAACCTTGGCAACAGCAATTGTGCACATTGCTCAGAGAGATTGTTATTTCGGCCATTCCCGATGTCCAGGAGCGAATCCAATATAAGAAGCCCCATTTTCTAAAGAACGGAAAGTATGCGGCGGTTATTTCCACATCAAAGGATGCCGTCAGCTTCACCCTATTTAATACGGCGAATATGACTCTGCCGGAAGGCTTCGAAGGCCCGCCGGAGCGTAAAACACTCAAACTGAAGACGGGCCAGGAAGCGGATCGGGATCTCCTGTCCTCGCTGGTGAGTCGAGCTGCATCAGAGCTCGGCTAATCGAGGAGGGGAGAGGATGTCAGGCACACTTTTAACTGCGACTTTATAAGGATGTACCCGCATTACTTATGATAGACTAGGACTGTTCTTTAAATTTTGCAGAAGCTTACGAAAGCGGGATAACGGAACAGATGAAACGACTAACGATAGGCTTGTTTGCCCATGTGGATGCAGGAAAGACAACTTTTGCGGAGCAGCTGCTCTATCATACGAACAGTATCCGGTCACGGGGGCGGGTGGATCATCAGGATGCTTATCTGGACAGCCATGAGATTGAGCGGGCGAGGGGCATTACGGTGTTCGCCGATCAGGCGATTATGGAATATAAAGGCGATAAATACCATTTGATCGATACGCCGGGACACGTCGACTTCTCTCCGGAGATGGAACGGGCGCTGCAAATTATCGATTATGCGATTGTGATTGTCAGTGCGGTGGAGGGGGTTCAGGGCCATACGGAGACTGTGTGGCAACTGCTGCGCAAGCATGACATCCCGACCTTCTTCTTCATCAATAAGGCTGACCGGGTCGGGGCAGATATCTCGCAGGTGGAGGAGGATATCCGCCAGCAGCTTACAGGGGACATCGGCAGTCTCACGGACGGCATCGCGGATGGCAGGGTCGCTGAGCCGCTGAGAGAGAGGATGGCGGAGCGGGACGAGTCAATGTTAGAAGCTTTTCTGGAGGGAAGAGACGATCCTGATTTTTGGCTTGAAGGCTTACGGAGAATGATCCGAGATGGCCTTCTGTTTCCGTATGCCTGCGGTTCAGCGCTCCAGGATTCAGGGATTGTGGAGTTCCTTGAGCAGCTTCATTTGCTTACGGTTGCCGAATACGACGGGGACGCTCCCTTCGGAGGCCGAATCTACAAGATCAAGCACGATGAGTCCGGCGTACGGCAGACGTTCATCAAGGCGGTAAGCGGTCGGCTGCGGGTTCGTGACCTGCTGGCCTATGCGAGCGGTGAACAGCAATATGAAGAGAAGGTTACTCGCATGCTGTGGGTGAACGGAGCTAGAACCCAGGCGGTAGAACAGGCGGAGGCCGGCGATTTATTTGCCGTTCTTGGCCTGTCTGCGGCCGAGGTCGGGCAAGGACTGGGACAGCTTGAAGATAAGCTGGTATACGATGCGGAGCCGACCCTGCAGGCGAAGGTGGAATTCCCTGCCTCGCTTCACGTCCAGCAGGTGCTGGGAGCATTCCGCCTCTTGAATGCGGAGGACCCTTCATTAAATGTTGTCTGGAACGAGAGTCTGCAGGAGATTCATCTTCGCGTGATGGGCTTGATTCAACTCGAAGTGCTGGAGCAGCTTGTGAAGGAACGTTTCGGGTTTGCCGTCACGTTCGGCCAGCCGGAAATTCTGTACAAGGAGACGATTCAGTCTTCAGTTACAGGGTATGGCCATTTTGAGCCGCTCAGGCATTATGCAGAGGTGCATTTGTTGCTGGAGCCCGGAGAGAGGGGCAGCGGTCTCGAGTTCACCAGCGTGTGTCATCCGGACGATCTAGGCTACAGTTACCAGAATCTGATCCAGACCCATCTGTATGAACGGGAGCATCACGGACTGCTGACCGGCATGCCGGTGACAGATTTGAAGATTACGCTTCTCCGGGGCGCTGCGCACAAGGAGCATACCCATGGCGGCGACTTTCGCGAGGCAACGTTTCGCGCACTGCGCCAAGGATTGGAGAAGGCAGAGAATGTGCTGCTGGAACCGTATTATGATTTCAAAATCAAGGTAAGCATCGACGAAATGGGCAGGGTACTCTCCGATATCCAGCGGGCAGCAGGTGTCTTTGAACCGCCTCAAACATCAGGCAGTCAAGCGGTCATCACCGGCAGGGTACCCGTCTCCACCTTCATGAGCTACAGCACGGAATTCGCTTCATTTACACATGGGCGGGGCAGCATCCGCTGTGTGTTTGGCGGCTATGACCGGTGCCATAATTCGGAGGAAGTGATCGAACGGCTGGGCTACCGGAAGGAGGCCGACCCGCTATATACCTCCTCCTCGATTTTCTGTGCCAAAGGGGCGGGCTATTCCGTGCCCTGGGCGGAGGCAGAAGCCAAGATGCACCTTTTGTAAAGCAGGGCAACTTTTGGGATTTTATGGGCATAAAGGCTCCATATTTTTGTGAATAGCAGAATAAAATGGGTTTTTATGACTACTCACACTTGTTTCTCTGTGATAAGATGTGATTAATTTTACAGTTTTAGCAGTGGTAGTCGCCTTTCTGGAATCAAAAAAGGAGTTTAAATATGAGCCCTAAAGGATGGTTTGACCTCGCTCTATTCATCCTGCTGTTCGTGCTGTTCATCTATGTCTTTATTTCCGTCCGAGTTACGAGCTTACATAAGGTGTACTTCTTGTTTCATAGCTTGATGATGCTGTGGCCGTTCAGTCAGTTTGCCATGAACTGGACGGAAAACCCCGATCTGCAGCGGCTGTTCGTCACGATATCCTTCGTTGCCATATCCTTGGTGGGGGGAGGGTGGTTCCTGCTTACCTTCTTCCTGACACGAACGGAAGCGCAATTAAGCCAGTCCCAGACCGTCATGATCCTGGCCCCGGCCGTTATTGCAGCCGCAGGCGTGGTTCTGAATATCGGCGGCGATTTTGCGCTCCCGGTCGAGGGAGACTACGTCCATCGGACGTATGGTCTCTGGTTCTGGGTTGTCACTGTAGTGCTGTTAAGCTACTTTTTTGCCGCCCTCTTGAACTTGTTTCGGGCAATACGCTCCCCTCATACATCGCCAGAGGTCAGAAAACAGGTCAAGATCACCCTTTGGGGAATCTATGTCCTAACCGGATTTGCGTGTCTGGATAGCTTTCTGAACGTTGTGCTCGACAAATGGCTTCCAATTATCCCTGGATTGACTTCCTTAGGGATTTTTCTGTCCTGCCTATTTTTTGTTTATGTTATTAAGAAGCTTAATGTGTTTGACCTCGTATCGATCGCCCAAGAGGATATCATCAATAGGATTCCTTACGGCATCCTGGTGCTGGATGAACAAGGGTTGATCATGAAGGTCAACAAGGCCTTATCCTTGACTCGGGATCTTCGGGTTGGGGCTCGCTTTGAGCTGGCCTCCTTTCTGGAGACGGTAAAGGTGACTGGAGATGTTGAGACATTTTTGGAGCAGTACAAGCAGAAGGAATACCAGTCCTTCCGGATCGAGATCGAAGTGGAGAGCCGGACAGAACGTCATTTTATCCTCCAGGTTTCACCGATCTTGGACAGCTATCAGTCGTTCTTCGGATCGTTACTGACCTTCCAGGACGTCACGCAAGAGCGCTTCCTGGTGCATGAGCTGAATCGGCAGAATGAAATGCTTCAGGAACGCAATCAATCGCTGGATCATATTCGTTCCGCGCTGTCCGAGGCCAATCGAAAGCTGGAGGAGCTGGTCTTGACCGACAGCTTGACGGACTGTTATAACCGGCGGTATTTGACACAGCAGCTAACACATGAGGTAAGCACCAACACCCGGTATCGAATCCCCTTCTCGCTGATTCTGTTCGATATTGATCATTTCAAGACCGTGAATGACCGCTACGGGCATGTCATTGGAGACGAGGTACTCTTACGGACATCGCAAGTCGTCAAGCAGGCGATTCGCAGCACAGACATTCTGGCCCGATATGGCGGAGAGGAGTTCATGATCTATCTCCCGCATACCGAGCAGCAGCTGGCTTTGCAGTTGGCAGAACGGGTAAGGCTGTCAGTAGAGCTGAATCAGGTGCCTGTGGAGCTGGGACAAGCGTTGGAGGAGGTCTCGGTCACCATCAGTATGGGTGTTGTTGCAATCGATGTTTTTAGCGAGGAGGATCCGGCCGAGAGTCCGGAGGAGTATCTGGTTCAGCTTTTCTCCGCCGTAGATAAAGCTCTGTATCAGGCCAAGGAGAAGGGACGCAATCGGGTCGAGCTCGGACAATACGTCAACGTTGCGCCCTTGATATAGCTGATCCGATGATAGGGCATGATTGTCGGGAGGCTGTCTACCTGGCCTCCCGACAATTATGGACCAGGCTGTTTTATCAACACTTATTTAGCTCGATAGGAGCTAGTATCGTCGCAAGAGCTCCGCGATTGGCAATTTTAGTGCCATTATGCACTAAAATCGTCGCAAGAGCTCCGCGCTCGGAAATTTAGTGCCATTGTGCACTAAAATCCGTCGCAAGAGCTCCACGGTTGGCAATTTTAGTGCCATTGTGCACTAAAATCGTCGCAAGAGCTCCACGGTTGGGTCAAGTCCATTATTGTGTGTAAAATCCTCGTCAGAGATTGTCTAGCCGATCCGAACTACTTTTGAATCTCCTTTTTTCCTGTTCTTGCGCCATTCTAGAAACTCAGTCATTTCGAGATACTTTTTGCCCATAGACCACTTTTCATCTTGTTCCATTAGCAACGCCCCAAGAAGACGGAGCACCGACTCACGGTTTGGAAATATACGAATAACACGCTCTCTGCGCCGAATTTCGGCGTTTAAACGTTCTACCGCATTGGTTGTACGAGTACGCTTTCTATACTCAGGAGGAAGCACTAAAACGGCTGTAGCATCGTCAAATCCAGCCTCCAAGATCTCCATGGCTTTGGAGGCTTTTTCTTGAAACAAATCTACTGTCTGGGCAAGCAAGGTGCGTGCAGTTTGTGGATCAGCTGCCTCAAAGATGGAGCGTACATGAGCTTTAACTTCGCTCCTTAGAGGCTTCGGGGTAGCGTCTAAGATATTGCGCATAAAGTGTGTTTGGCATCGTTGCCAGGTAATCCCCTGTAGGTGCTGCCCAATGGCTTTTACAAGGCCCCCATGGCTGTCACTGGTGATGATCTCAACACCGCGTAGCCCACGATGCTTGAGTTGGGTAAAGAATTCACCCCAGCTTGCTTCTGATTCCGTGTCACCAACCATCATGCCAATAATTTCTCGGTAACCTTCCAGGTTGATCCCTGTGGCGATCATAACGCCTCTTGAGCGAACCCGGCCATCTTCGCGCACCTTGGTGTAGAGTGCATCTACGATGACAAATGGGTACTCCTCCTTCAAAGGTCGATGATTCCAAGCGGTAACGATAGGATCCAACTGCTTGCACAGATCACTCACGGTCGACTTAGAAAACTCAGCACCGCATAATTCCTCTGTCACCTGGGTGATCTTACGAGTGGATACACCATTGATGACCATCTCCATCAGTGCAAGCACAAGAGCTTGTTCACTTCGTTGATAGCGAGAAAAGAGCTCCGTGGAAAACTTACCGTCTCTGAAACGTGGCACATAAAGCGTCAGATTACCTACGCGAGTGGTCAGGGTATGTGGATAAGTTCCATTGCGGTAACCAAGCCGTCCCTCCGTTCTCTCATACTTTTCTGCTGCTAATTGATCCGATGCTTGTGCCTTCAATACTTGATTTAATACAGATTCCAACAAAGCGGATACCCCCGCATCCTGTGAACTACCTAAAAACAACTGATGCAAAAGCTTGGAATCTAGGTTAATCTGGTATTGAGTCATATCAAAATCCCCTCCAAAGAATGTTGTCTCCGACAACCTCATTCTAAACGAGGATTTTGACTATGGCTCCTTTTATTTTTGAAGCCTAGCTTTTTACACAATTATATGGACTCTACTCACGGTTGGCAATTTTAGTGCCATTGTGCACTAAAATCCGTCGCAAGGGCTCCACGGTTGGCAATTTTAGTGCCATTGTGCACTAAAATCCGCCACAAAGGCCCCGCGCCTTGCAATTTTAGTGCTTATCAGCACTAATTCTCACACGCACTTGCCGCACCTCCCCGCATCGCACGGTGCAGCTCAATACAAGAGGGCGTCCCTGATCATCTGCTTCGATGATTTCGAGACACCCTCTTGTACATTCCCTTACTATTGGTGCACCCAGATTATTGGTACACCCAAATCCCGGAGATCGTCATCACGGCAGGCAGTGCTTCCTCATCCACCGGAACAGGATCGTAAAAGCCGCCTACAGCCAGATTAAGCAGAAGATAGAACGGCACGTCGAACGGCGTGACTCCCGGCTCCATGCGGCGCTCTGCAAAGCAGTGGCCGTCTGCCAGCCAGCGAATCGATTCTTCACTCCATTCCAGCGTATAATCATGAAATTCCTGAATTGTGCCAGACTCCAGCTGATGGGAGAACTCGTCCGTAACCTTATGGTCCCAATCCGATCCAAAATGAAGCGTTCCGAATACCTGCTGCGGCAGCCGGCCTTTGGCCTCGATCATATCGATCTCCCCGGAGGCCGGCCAGTTGCCGTATTTCTTGTCTTGCGGCAGCAGCCAGATCGCCGGCCACATGCCTTGTCCTATCGGGAGTCTGGCACGCACGACCAGCTTCCCATAGCAGAAGGAGAAGATATCCCGAGTATCGATGCGGGCAGAGGTGTAGGCGAATTTACGCCCATCCACCGTCTCGACGGCTTCACGTCTTGCACACAAATTCAAGCCCTCTTCATTCAGATACAAATTTCCGGGATTCCCCGTATAAAATTGCTGTTCCCCGTTTCCCCAGCCCGGGAAGATCGCATTGCCCTGGTCATCCAGCAGATCATTGCCCAGACGAACATTCCATGAGTCCAGGCCGGCACTGCTATGTAAATAGTCCTGATGCCAGATCAGCTTATCCATCCTTATGTACACTCCCTTCTTCATACTCCCAGCATAGCGGATTTACATGCCCGGTCAAACGAATCCAAAAAAATGGGATAGGGTCAAAAATCCTGGCCTTTTTTTCCTATGCGCATTTTCTTACGATGATAGAGAAGGAGGCACAGCCTATGAATTCAGAGAAAAATGGACTCGTCAAAAGCTTTCTGCGGCAGTGGCAATTACAAAGCATGGTCATTCCGGGCATCGTCTGGATGTTCATCTTCTGCTATATTCCAATGATCTGGCTGATCATTGCTTTTATGGACTATAACATTGCGAAACCGTTGCTGGAATCGCCCTTTGTGGGGTTGAAGCATTTTCATGACTTTGCTACCGATGACCGCTTTTGGCGTTCTATTCGCAACACGCTCGGGATGAGCTCGATCAAGCTGGTGCTCGGATTTCCGATTCCGATTTTATTCGCTTTGTTACTCAACGAAATACGCAGCCTGCGTTTCAAGCGCACGGTGCAGACGATCTCGTATCTGCCGCACTTTATTGCCTGGACGATCTTCGGCGGCATCATGCTGAACTGGCTTGGTGAGGGCGGGGTAATCAATCAGTTAATGATGGGGCTGGGACTTCAGGATCGGGAGATTCTGTTCAACAGTGATGCGAAATACTTCTGGTGGATTACCTTCTTCTCCGACACGCTTAAGGAGACGGGGTGGAGCGCCATTATTTACATAGCTGCTATCTCCGGCATTGATCCCGGATTGTATGAAGCGGCGGAGCTGGATGGAGCCAACCGCTGGCAGCGGATGTGGCACATTACCGTACAGAGCATCCGGCCGACCATCGCGATTTTGTTCATTCTGGCCGTCAGCGGATTGCTTGGCAGTAACTTTGAGCAGATTTTTATGCTGAAAAACAACATGAACATGAAGATGGCGGAGAGCATCGACCTCTATATCTACAACATGGGCTTGGTATCCGGGCGCTACTCCTTCTCAACAGCCGCCTTGTTTGCCCGTTCGATTGTAGCGCTGGGGCTACTGTTCCTGGCGAACTTCTCATCCAAAAAATTAAATGGCGAGGGCATTTTCTAAGAAAGGGGGCAGATACCTATGGGCAAATACAGAGGCTTGAGACGCATCGGAATATTCGATATCTGCAATACCCTGCTTATGCTGGCGGTGTGCTTCGTTACGCTCTACCCGATGTACTTCGTATTTATTAACTCACTCAATGCACCGGAGCAAGCCATCCTGGGAACGGTCAACTGGTACCCGAAGGCCGTCTCGCTGGACAGCTACCGTGTCGTATTCGATGACGACAACCTGATGAACGGGTTCCTGATTACGACGCTCCGAACGGTGATCGGAACGGTTGTGCACGTGCTCTTTACCGCGATTGTAGCCTACGGGATGAGCAAGACCAACCTGATTGGCCGCAAAATTTATATGAAAATCGCACTGATCACGATGCTGTTCTCCGGCGGTCTCATTCCTACATTTATTTTGATGACCAAGCTGGGGCTGTATGATAACTTCCTTGTTTTCATCATCCCGGCCATGTATACCTTCTTCGATATGGTTATCTTTATGAGCTTCTTCCGCACCATCCCCGAAGGGCTGGAGGAATCGGCCAAGGTGGACGGGGCTTCCGATTACGGTGTTTTCTTCCGGATTGTTCTGCCGAACAGTATGGCGGTTATCGCCACAATTGCCCTGTTTGCAGCCGTCTATCACTGGAACGACTACTATCAAGGCGTCTTGTACATCCGGTCGCAGGATAAGCTTCCGCTCCAGACGATGCTGTACAAGATCATTGCAGAGAACTCGATGTCGTTCATGCAGCAGCAAGCCATGGCCCAGTTTGGTGCCAAGCTGCCGGGCAACTCGATCAAGTTCGCCTCTATGATGGTGGCTACGCTTCCGATCCTGGCCTTCTACCCCTTCATCCAGCGTTACCTGGTCAAGGGCGTCATGATTGGAGCTATTAAGGGGTAAGCCTCAGCCGTCTGATAGGGTATGCTCAAATCGTGCGCGCTCAACGCTCAAGAGATGACTTTTTGAACTACCTTACAGGCGGATGATTGAAATAATGCACCAGATTCTAAGCTGTATAAGTTGAACTAGAAAAATACACAGAAAGGGCATAAGTGTGAAGTGTGCTGAAGAAGCGTTAGCGTTCGCCTTTGTGAACGGATTTCTACTCTATGATGCTTAGTCCAGTCAAAGAAATCCGTGAACAACAGCGATCGTAAGAACACTTCACACGTTGCCTCCCGTGTACAATCTTTAGTTCAACTTATATAGATACAAGAAAGGATGATGAGGAAATGAAAGGCAATCTGAAGCAAAGCATGGCCATCATGATGGCTATGGTCCTCATGCTGGGCCTGGCGGCATGCGGCTCCGGCAGCAATAACAGCGCCAAATCGACGAACACCCCTGCAAACAATACACAGACGACGGATACACCGGCAGTCACGCTGAATCCGGATGAGCCAGCCTGGAAGCTGGATACCAGTCCGGTGGATCTGACCTGGTTCGTAGGCGCTTCCTGGTATGGACGCACTTGGGGAGAGAGCTTGAACTCTAAGTATATCTCGGAGAAGACCGGTGTAAACGTAAAGATTGAAGTACCCTCCGGTGAGGCAAATGAACAGGTTACTCTGATGATGACCTCCGGAAAGCTGCCGGACCTCATTAGCATGGGCTCTTGGGAAACCGCTGTCAAAAAGCTGTGGGAAGGCGACCATGTGTATGCGCTGAACGAGTTAGCCGATCAATATGATCCGTACTTCTACAAGGTAGCTGGTGACGGTACGCTTAAATGGTATAAGCAAGAGAATGGCAATACCTATGGCATTCCGAACGATTCCTACAGCCCGAATCTGATGCATGAGACGGGTATGACGGCAGCGAATCAGACCTTCCTGGTGCGTAAGGATTTGTACGAAGACATGGGCAGTCCGGATCTGACGACTCCGGAGGGCTTCCTGGGCGCACTGCAGCTCTTGAAGGATCAATATTCCGAGTACAAGGGACAGCCGATGAGTCCGTTCTTCGCACAAGGGAATGTGCCTTACGGGATGACGGAATATTTGCAGAACCTGCTTGCCGTACCGCATGAGAAAGACGGCAAAGTCTATGACCGTATTACAGACCCGGACTATGTCACTTGGCTGAAGACCTTCCGTACAGCTTACGAGCGCGGACTGATTAATGTAGATTTCCTTGTAGACTCCGATACGCAAGTGGAAGAGAAGACGAATAATGCCCGTTACTTCATGATGGTTCGTGAATGGACGGGAATGACGGCTGTCAACCCGATGCTGGCGGCCAGCGACAATCCGGATTCCTACTATATTGCTGTAGATGGCCCGCAGAACAGCAATGGAGATCCAGCCAAGCTGTTCCCTGGCAACATGGATGGCTGGATGGTTACGATGATCAGCAAATCCTGTGAGAACCCTGAGCGTGCAATTCGCTTCCTGACTTACCTTGCGAGCGAAGAAGGACAGAAGGACCTGTTCCTGGGCCAAGAAGGGGAGACTTGGGAGACCGTTGACGGCAAGCCGCAGCTCAAGGCGGAGATGCAGCAATTGCTTGAAACCGACATTGAGAAGCTGGAAAAAGAAATCGGCATTATGGATACGTACTGGATGATGCGCAACCCGGTTATCGTGAACCAATGGAGACCGGAGAAAGCACCTGTGATCAAGCAAATGGAGGACTTTGCGAATGCGCAAGCCGACATTGACGGCGGGATCTACAAGGGCCTTGACCCATTGGGCGACTCGGATGCAGCTGTATCCTTCGCTCGGATTTCGCAGAACTGGGAGGAAGTGCTGCCTGAGTTGATTACCGCGAAGGATGAGGCGGCCTTTGACAAGATTTTTGAGAACTTCCAAGCCCGTCGCGATAGCTACGGCTTCGAGCAGGTCATGGAATTCCGTCAGGCTGAGCTGGATGCGCGGAAAGCGAAGATGGCTGAATAAGAAATAGGATAGCAATACCGGGCTGCCGGTCACCTTATAGGTGACCGGTATCCCTGCTTTTCTTAATATCTGCCGGCCCGTTTGTAATATATGGTATATTACAAACGTAGGGAGGCAATGGGATGATGGTCTTGCTGAATAAGATGAGAAAGATTTACCGCAATTCCCGCATTACACAAAAGCTGTTCCTGGCCTTTAGCATCCTGATCGCGGTTCCTGCCATTATCGTCTCCTTTCTGTTCATCCGGATTCAGGAGAATCAGCTCTACAAGGATGCGATGGCGAACGGCAGCAGCCATGTGACCAAAATCAACGAAAAGCTGCGAAGTAAAATGAACATCATTGAAAACGCTTCCTCCACAGCGCTCACACAGAAGGCATTTATTGACTATATCCATTCCAATATGCGCTCGGATGGCTTGGGGCTTGTAAAATTCAGACAGAATCAATATGAACAAATGCATAATATCATTCAAAGCAACGAGATGATCAGTCAGCTAAGCTTCTATGTGGACAATCCGAATCTGCATGAGATTTGGCCGGAGATCTATCAGTATGACAGGTTCTCTCCGCAGGATTATTGGGAGACCCTTCGGGATGAGGGCGGGTCGGCATACCGGATCTTTGCGCTCCAGGATGGAGAGCATACGCTATCTTACTATCGATTGGTCCGGCTTCAGGGCGGGCAGCAAAAGCGGCCTACCATCATGGAGATTCGCACCTCGCACCGCGCATTTTTCAGCGATTTATTGGAAGAGACCGAGGGGGATTTCTTTTCCGTGGTGATGGAAGGAACAAGTCCCTCGCGTTATGTATATAATCCGCAGCATGCTTTCGCCCAGACAGCCGGAGAGAATCTGGATGATATCCTTGCCAGTGTTCACCGGTATCTGGACCCGCTTGATCAGGACAATCCGATCCAGGTCAAAGCCGGAGACCACCTCTATTACGCGGTATACCGCTATATCTCTCCGCTGGACGCCTATGTGGTGGATATCGCCTCTCATCAGGTGTTGATGGAGGGTCCGCGCAGCTGGTACGTGCTTGTCGTAACGATTACGCTATGCGTGCTGCTGCTTATGATGGTGCTGGTCTCGCAGATGACCCATCGCTTGTTCCGCCGATTGGACAGCGTGCTGTCGTCGATGAGGCAGGTGCGCAAGGGGCAGCTTGACGCGAAGATCGACACCGGTTTAGAAGCCGATGAGACCGGCGATGAGATTGATGAAGTCGCGGTGACCTACAACAAGATGCTGGATGAGATTCAGAGCCTGATGACTCAGGTGGTGGATAAGCAGTTGATTGCCAAGAACGCACAGCTTCATTCGCTTCATTCGCAGATCAACTCGCACTTTCTGTATAACGCACTGGAAGCGATCCGGATGAAGGCGGAGGTTCAGCAGCAGGCTTCGATTGCAGATGCGGTTGTATCGCTCGGAGCGCTGCTTCGCTACAGCATGAAGTGGAACGGGGATACCGTCGCGCTCCGGGAGGAGCTGGACAATATCCAGAGCTATGTTCAATTCATAAACTTCATGGAGGGCAGCAGCTTTGCTCTGACGGCGGAGTTCCCCCAAGAGGTGCTGCGGTATGCGATTCCTAAAATGTGCATGCAGCCGATCGTCGAGAATATCATTCATCATGCGGCGCCTCAGAGGAAGAATGTGCGCATTCAGATTACGGTATGGGTAGAACAGAATCATTTGCTATTTATTGAGATTTTTGACGACGGGATCGGTGTCGATCCGGAAACCTTGGATGCGCTGCAAGCGGCCTTGAAGGGGGATTCGGATACGCCGATTGTTGCCAGCAAGAACGGTTTGGGGCTGGAAAATGTTCATAAACGCTTGCAGCTTCACTATGGCAAGGGCTGCGGTCTTTGGATTGACAGCGTGCAGGGTTCCTATACCTGTGTCACGATCCGATTGCCATGGGAAAACGTGAATCTGGGGGGATGGTAGAGAATGATGATGAATATTTTGATTGTGGACGATCAAAAGAATATTCGCGACGGACTACAGGCAATGCTGCACCAGTTCCCTATGCAGATGGATCATATTTTCTGCGCCGCGAATGGAATTGAAGCGCTGCAGATTTTGCGGGCGCAGAGCATCCAGCTTGTGATTACAGATATTCGGATGCCGGATATGGATGGTCTGACACTCATGAGTCGAACCAAGGAGGAGCGCATCAGCGTCGATTATCTGATCATCAGCGGATATAGCGACTTTGCCTATGCCCAGAAGGCCATCGCTTTGGGTGCCAAGGGCTATCTGCTGAAGCCGGTCAAGCGTGAGGACCTGCAGTCAGCAGTAGAGCATGTCATGCAAGAGGTTCGAACCCGTCAGGCGCTTTCGCAAAATATGAAGCATTTGTCCCGTCGTGCCCGGGAGACCGATCGCAAGGAGCTGCGCATGTTCATGCAGGGAGCAGCCTCCGATGAGGCCTGGATTCAACAGACCGAGCAGCATCATTCAGAGCTGTGGCGCAATTATCGCCTGTGCCTGCTGCGGGAGGATCTTCTGATTAACAAACCGGGTGCTGTCAGCTCCCACAGCATGGAATCGATCGCCTATGAGGCCTATGGCAAGAGCGGGTGCGTCTGTCTTCAATACCGGCCTCAATTGATTCTGGCCGTGGACGCCTCGATCAGCACAGAAGTGCTGCCTGCGATGCTGAAGGAGAAGCAGATGGGAGCCATTATGGTCATGACCGATCCCCAGCAGGGACTGGCCGGGCTCCCTAACAGCTATGAGCAGGTGATGGAGCTGTATCATCATAGCTACCTGTTTCCGGACCGGCATTGCCTCCTGCCGGCACATATTGCCGGTCTGGAGCAGCAATGGGAGCTCCCCCATGAAGAGATTTATATGCTATTTCACTTAATTGGTACGCAAAATAGCGGGAAAATGACCGAGGGCATCTCCCGGCTATTCCACAAGGATGTGCTGCAGCGTTACCACATTCGCTATACCCAGCAGCTATGCCGCGCGATGGTACAAATGCTGGAGGAATATGAGCGTGTGATTCGTCCTTATATGGGAGAAGAAGCCCTGGACATGGAATGCCTGCGGAATTTGTTCGACTATCCGGGCATTCGGGATTACATTCAGGCTCTGCAGCAGCAGATGCTTCGGCTGAACCAGTTCTATTATGAATTTAAGTGCAGCTATCGCAACACCCAGGACTTAAATGAGGCAATCCGGTATATCCATGAAAATTACCACAAGCCGCTGGATCTGGCGATGGTCTCCAACCATGTGTCGTTGAACTACGCCTACTTTTCGAATCTGTTCAAGAAGAACATCGGCAAGGGGTTTGCGGAATATCTGCGCGATGTCCGTCTGGATAAGGCCCGGAAGCTGCTGGCGGAGACCGAGCACAAGATTATCGAGGTATCTGCGATGGTGGGCTATGAGAGCTACAAGAGCTTTACTCGGGCGTTCCGTGAGGTCATGGGCATGCAGCCGACCGAATACCGGCAACGGATGCGGAGACGGCCAGGGGAGAAAAAGAGCCAGGACACGGCTTTATAATCAGGAAGAAACTGAAACAGTCAGTCGCTGATCGCATTCAGCGGGGCTGTTTTTTTGTCCCGTGCGGTCCTGTGCGAAAGGGGAGCGATTATGGACAGGAGTGATCATTTACCGTCAGGATATAGTAGTGAACGCGCGTTTATGGTACGATAAACCCACCAATGAATAACGAGAGGATGAGAGCTGTGCTGGAAAAGCTCAATTTAGCCGGAGACTGGAGACTGGAACTCGATAAAGAGAAGAAGCAACAGCCGCCGCAGTCCCCTTATCAAGATACGATCAACCTGCCGAACACCACCTCCCACGCTGGAAAGGGACAGAAGAATACCGAGGCGCTGATTAGTAGTCTGACTGATGAATACGCTTTCGAGGGCTACGCCTGGTTTGAACGTGAAGTTGAGATTCCTGCCTCCCTCAGCGGCAAGAGCTGTTTCTTGTTCCTGGAGCGGACTCGCGTGACCAAGGTGTGGGTGGATGGACAGGAGATCGGAAGTCAGAACAGTCTGAATACGCCGCACCTTTATGATCTGTCGGATGTAGTGAGCCCGGGCAAGCACACACTGACCATTCGCGTGGATAATACCGATTACCCGACGAAAGGCGGTCATCTGACCTCACCGGATACGCAGACTAACTGGAACGGGATTACCGGCCGGATGGAGCTGCAATTTTTCGGCGAGGCCTTTCTGGATCAGGTGCAAGTGTATCCAAACTTTGCGGATCGTTCTTTCACCGTTACCTCCCGGGTTGTGGGGAACTGTGCGGATGCGGTTCTGTCTGCTACAGCGGTGAGCTATAACGGAGAACAGTCCCATTCGGCTGCTCAGCAGGATTATGTTATTACCTCCAGCCAACTGTCCGTGACCTATAAGCTCGGAGAAGATGCTTTGCTGTGGAGTGAGGACAACCCTTATCTGTACAAGCTAACCCTTCGTATGAGAACTCAAAGCGGTGAACTTCTGGATGAGCAAGAGCTGTCCACCGGGCTGCACGAATTCAAGGCGGCTGGAGACAAGTTCACGATTAATGGAAGGAAGACCTTTTTACGGGGCAAGCATGACGGGCTTATTTTCCCGCTGACCGGGTATGCTCCGACAGATGTGGAGGAATGGGTGCGGATTTTGGGCATATCGAAGTCCTATGGGATCAACCACTATCGTTTCCACACCTGCTGCCCGCCAGAGGCGGCATTTATTGCTGCGGATCTGCTGGGGATTTATATGGAGCCTGAGCTGCCGTTCTGGGGGACGATTACAGATGAAAGCCATGAACAGCATAATCAGGAGGAGCAGGATTATTTGATCCGCGAGGGCTTTGCGATGCTGCAAGCCTTCGGCAATCATCCGTCCTTTGTGATGATGTCGCTGGGGAACGAGCTGTGGGGCAGTCATGAACGCTTGAACTCGATTTTAAAAGACTACAAGGCATTCGATGATCGTCACTTGTATACCCAGGGATCGAATAACTTTCAGTTTGTGCCGGTGATTCTGGAGCAGGAGGACTTCTTCTGCGGGGTACGCTTCTCCAGAGACCGGCTGTTCCGCGGGTCTTATGCGATGTGCGACGCCCCGTTGGGTCATGTGCAGACAGACCGTCCGGGCACGATGATGGATTATGATGAGCGAATTGTGCCAACGGCAGGTGGAGATGTGAGTGCGTCGACTGAGGCTGGAGACGGTACGATTCAAATCCAGTACGGCACCGAAGCCCGGACCGTGAAGGCGGATGCAGCCGGTGAGGGCGAGCTTATTCCGCATATTCCGGTGGTCTCGCACGAAATCGGACAATATGCGGTCTACCCGAATTTTGAGGAGATTCATAAGTATACCGGGCCTCTGAAGGCGAAGAATTTTGAGGTGTTCCGAGAACGGCTGGAAGCGAAGGGAATGGGGCATTTGGCTCGGAAGTTCTTCGAGTCCTCTGGTCAGCTATCGGTCGCGTGTTATAAGGAAGAGTTGGAGGCGGCGCTGCGTTCTTCACGGATGGCGGGCTTCCAAATTCTCGATCTGCAGGATTTCCCGGGACAGGGCACGGCGCTTGTCGGTGTGCTTGATGCATTTATGGATTCGAAGGGCCTGGTTACTCCTGAGGAGTGGCGCACCTTCTGCTCGGATGCCGTGCTGCTCGCCCGGTTCGAGAAATACAATTACGAAGCCGGGGAGCCCTTTCGGGCGCGGGTCCAGCTTAGCTATTATCGGGCTGAGTCGTTAGCTGGCCGCAAGCTGGTCTGGGAAATAAGGGATGGGCAGCAGAAGTGCGTTGCTGGCGGGGAAATGGAAGTGCCGGCGACACCGGAAGAGAATCTGGTTGAAATCGGCAATATCCAACTGGTGATGCCTGCTGCAGCAGAAATGAAGAAGGTAGTACTGTCGCTTTCCATTCCGGGCACGGATATCTGGAAGAAATATGACCTCTGGATTTATCCAAATCGGGTAAGCGTGGAGCTGGCGAATGCACCGGGAGCTCATCTGTTCGAGGAGCCTTCGGCGGAAATGATCAGCTTGCTTGAGAAGGGGGAAAGCATCCTGCTGCTCCCAAGACCGGATGCATTATCCGGAACAATTGAAGGGCTCTATAGCACAGACTTCTGGTGTTACCCGATGTTCCGCTCCATTTCGGAGAGTATGAACAGACCGGTGCCGGTGGGCACAATGGGACTGCTCATTCAAAACGAGCACCCGGCTCTGAAGCATTTCCCGAGTGAGGAGCATTCCACGTATTCGTGGTGGAGCACGGTTACCTACTCCCATTCGATCATTCTGGATCAGCTTCCACAGGAGCTTACGCCGATCGTCCAGACCATCGACAACTTCGAACGCAATCACAAGCTGGGTCTGCTCTCGGAGTTCCGCGTCCTGAACGGGCGGGTGCTGATGGGAGCGCTGGATTACGGCAAAATACTGAAGACACCGGAAGGCAGGCAACTGTTTTATAGCCTCACGCAGTATATGAATACGGAGGCGTTCAATCCTGCCGTAGAGCTCAGCCTGCAAGAGCTGCAAGGCATGTTCAAGCAGAACTGAGGCGAGCAGCGGCTTGGCGGAAGCGTCTGTCTGATAAGCGGGAACAGGCATGGGAAATAAAAAGGAGGGTGTCCCCAAAGAAAACTTTGGAACACCCTCAGCAACAAAATAGGGGAGTATTAATATAAGCCAAGGGACAAAGCGGTCTATCTTCGCTTAACTCCTTGGCTCTTGGCGTCCACCGCTGCTTTCTTGAGCAGATTGTGGGCAACCATAGCCCGCATCGGCGATGATGGTGCCCGGAAGCCCTGACTGTGATTTTACTTTTTCAAGATGCGGAATGAGGCAGCGCGTACCGGTCGGTCGCTGGTGCAGACTGTAGCCGATATTGAATTGATTCTCGGTGCCGACCTGAACATTATAGCCTGGCTTTAGTTGGCCGTTTTGCATGTGGTCTCCTTCATTCGCATAAAGGCAGCGTCATGATCCGTCTTGCTGTAGCTGTTTCTCCTCCCTATAGTCGCTGTCGGATATTTCAAACTCCCAACGGACATTTTAGACTCTTAGCAGACTTGTTCTCATGATTTGAAGTGTTAACGGACATTTCGGGCGCTTAGGGTGCTCAAACGACTCTGGTTCACTCGATTCTACTCTCTAAGCAGCCAAAATGTCCGTTACAATTCTGGCTCATCCAAAGGCGGACCGTAAGCAGCCAAAATGTCCGTTAGACCAAGGACTTCCTTCCCTTAGATCAAATGTACCGCATTGCCTATATTGGTAAACAGAGTTGATCCTTGCTATACCGAATGTGCAAAGAAACCGTCTCCTTTCGGTTTATGGTTGGGTGGTGCCTCCATTTTCCAGAGAGAGGTTTCTTTTTGTTTGACGAAATGAAAAAAGGTGCCCCTCAGTCATCTTATGATGACTTTTGGAACACCCTCTTCAAATACTTGTTTCAGAGGAGCGATCGTCCGAATGTTTGATTCTTTCTGCAAAGGAAATGAAATCCACCAAATGCTTCTCAATGATTGTCCGGATAATCTCAACTTGTATACTTTGATAATCATGTACTGCAATATTGCGGAAACCGACCATAGCCTTCAGATTGTGGGAGAGGGCTTCGTCAATAACTCCATTCTTAAAGAGTAGATCGAAAGCATCACGACTGCTTTGCGGAATTCCCCATTTATTTTCCGATACAAGATGCATTGCCAAATCGATGCACGCCTCGCAGGCACGTTGCAGATTTAGAATAATGGAGTCCTGCTTGGTAAAGTTCAAGAGATTCTCCAAATTTCCCTCATATTCCTCTTCTATTCGTTTTATACAACGGTTAATGGTTTCTGACTTGTTTGCCAGGATATCTTGGTTCATGTTCTCACCCTCTCCGGTAGCTCTCCATAATCTCATACCGTTCTTCATTAAGCAGAGCATACTCCTTCAAAGCGTACATAAATGCAGTTTGGCGGATCAAAGGTTCTGAATCAAGTAATACCTCTCCTGTGGCAATGATCTGAGCTTTGAATACGGGGCTGGCTTGAGGAAAATAAATCAGATCTACTTCTCGATGAACAAGATCAGCCAATTCGGATGAAGCCATAAAAAGCTCGTAAGCAGAAAGAGCAGAGACTTGTGATATGAATGCAATATCTACATCGCTATCTGGACGCATTTCTTCCTTCGCAGCCGATCCAAATAAGATCACTGTATGAGCCTGGAACCGCTCAATTAAATAATCACAGAGGGCTGATTTTTGCTGTGGTTTCAGTCTAGGATTAGGCATAGCACACCATCCATTCCCTTTCGATACGGCTCTTCTCAATGACACCTTATCATGAGCGTATCCAAAAACCTTCAAAAATACAAGTTCTTATCCAACCATCAATCCCATTACCAGGCTAATTCAAGACTTACCGAGAGGCACCCTGCTTCGAATCACCCTCCCCCGAGGGCACCTCCTTCGAAGCTCCTCCCTCACTTACCTCAAAAAAATCATGCTCCTCCATCCGATGGACGAATTGCTGGAGCCATTCATAGTAGCTGGCCGCATGCTTCAGCTTATGCAGATCCTCCAGGCATAGCCGCCGCTCTTCTTCCGACGTATCCTTATCCAGAATCATCTCCGACAGCATCGGGATAGCGACATCCAGCGCACTGCACATGACATCAATCTCCCGCTGCAGCTTGGTGGCGAAGAATGCCTGGAAGGCTTTGAAGAAATCAACCTCGGCGAGATACAGATCCTTGCGGGCATCCTTCTCCTCCAGCTTCGTGACCATCCGGGAGCCGATCAGGGAACGGACGGCGTAGCTCATGTTGCTCTTGCTCATATTCATCTTCTGCTGCATTTCCTCCAGCGTCATCGGCCGATCCTCAAAGAACATAATCCCGTACAGCTGCCCGTAGGAATAGTTCACACCGTACAAATCCATGGTCTGCGCAATCGCATCGATCACCCGCGCCCGCATTTCCTCCCGGAAATTAAGAGGAGCATTCATTTTACCCGAAGTTGGATGCTTCATCCTTTTACACCTGCCTTGAAAATTTTACACAGATTTAATCGTAGTTTCACGCAGAGATAACCCTTTATATCAAACTTGAACGTACAATAAAAATTGAACAAAGAGCAGAAAGGTATAGATATTAAGTAGATTATACCAAACATTCAAATATTGTTGAATGGAATATAAGGAGGATTTATGAAGCGTCTAAAATGGGGGGAAGATCTGCGGGCTCTGCTATTTACGCTCCCTGCGATGCTCCCGTTGTCATTATTCTGGTTCTATCCACTGGGCTACATTATTTACCTCAGCTTTGTGGAGTGGGACTTTATGAGCCCGGACAAGCTGTTTGTCGGACTGAGCAACTATCGCGCTCTTTTGGATAATCCGGCATTCTATCAATCTCTTCGGGTGTCGCTTCTATTTTGTCTCGGGAGTGTCATCCCTGTGATCGTTATCGGCTTGGCTTTCGCCTTACTGCTGAACCGGAACATGAAGGGCGGAGCAATTTACCGCTTGCTCATGTTCTCGCCATGGGTCACGCCAACTGTAGCGGTGTCCATTGTCTGGTCCTGGATTTACGAGCCGGAGGTAGGTTTGGCTAACACGCTGCTGAGAACCTTTGGTCTGGAAGGAGTCCGATGGCTGGAGGATCCGGCATGGGCACTTGTCGCTATCCTGATCGTGACGGTCTGGAAGTCGGCCGGCTGGGGGATGGTCTTCTATCTGGTGGCTTTGCGGAACGTGCCCTCCGAGCTGCTGGAGGCTGCCGAGCTGGATGGTGCCGGCTCCTGGCGTAAATTCACGAGTGTCACACTGCCGTTGATATCACCGACGACGTTCTTCCTGGTTATTGTTCAGGTGATTTCAGCACTGCAGGCTTACGATCAAATCAATGTGCTGACCCAGGGAGGCCCGGCAGGCTCTACGCGAACCTTGCTGTACCTGTATTATCAAGCGGCATTTGACTCGTTTCAGATCGGGGAAGCTTCCGCTGTAGCTATTACCCTTGTGATCTCTTGCATGGCGCTATCGCTGCTCTCCTTCGGGTTAGGACGCAAGACGGTCCATTATCATTGATGCTTTTAGACAGGAGGATAAATGATGCGCAGGATGAATGGTCTGGCTGCTGTATGCCGTCATGTACTGCTCGCGGCTGCGGCGCTGACGATGGCGTTTCCCTTCTACTGGATGGTGACTAACGCCCTGAAAAGCAATGACGAGATTTGGCAAACACCGCCCACCTTATGGGCTCAGAGCCCGAATTGGGGACAGTTTGCAGAGGCCTGGATGGCAGCTCCGTTCGGACGCTACATGTTCAATAGTATCTTCGTGGCTGCGTTCATTGTGCTGCTTCAATGTATTAATTCCGGCATGATGGCCTATGCCCTTACCCATATGAAGTTTCGCTTGAAGGGGGCATTCACGGGCTTGATTCTGCTGGGATACATGGTGCCCAGTACAGCCGTCTATTTGCCGGGGTACATTGTGTTAAGCCGGTTAGGGCTGCTCGATTCCTATGCGGGACTAATCATATCCAACTGTGTTAGCGTGTTTTCTATTTTCCTCGTCAGGCAGGCCTTTCTGCAGGTGTCCCATGAGATGGTGGAGGCCGGACAGATCGACGGAGCTTCCCACTTCCGGATTCTGTGGACGATTTTGCTGCCGCTGACGCGATCCTCATTCGCGGTATTAGGATTGATCACCTTTATTGATCACTACAATAACTACTTCTGGCCGATGCTGATCACGAAGAGCCAGCACTTGCAGCTGGTCTCTGCCGGGCTGCGCAGTTTCTTTGTGGAAGGAGGGGCTTATGGCTTGAAATGGCCGCTGATCATGGCTGCCAGTGCATTTACGATTGCACCGCTGCTGATTTTATTCGGACTGACACAGAAGACCATCATGAGAAGCTTCAATATGTATGCAGGGGCAAGCAAAGGATAGGAAGCTGAAGTACACCAATGAAGCTGAAGCACACCAATATAAAGACGATGGAGGGAAATTCAATGCCTAAAGTTAAAAAGAGATTTGTTGCCATGCTGATGACTTGCATATTCCTGCTTCTGAGCGGCTGCGGCGGGGCGAATACCGCTGGAGTGAATACATCCGATTCGGCTGCGGCCGCAGGGGATGTAGGCTCAAAGAATAACACGCAGTCAACAGAGCCGGTGACGATTGAATTCTGGTATGGCCTGGGCGGGAAGCTTGGGGAGAATATGCAGGCGTTGATCGACAAGTTCAATAGCTCCCAGAGCGAGGTTATTGTGAAGCCGATTGTGCAAGCCGATTACAGTGAGACCGAGAAGAAGCTTCAGGCGGCTATCGCAGCAGGTACGGTGCCGGGTGCCGTTCTGTCCTCCAATGTGGACTGGGCCCGCAAGGGATATTACGCATCCCTGGATGAGCTGATTGCAGCCACCCCGGATTTTAATCCGGAGGATGTGGTACAAACCTTCCTGGAGCAAGGCCAGGTGGATGGCAAGCAATACTTCCTCCCGATGTACGGCACGACACAAGTCATGTATTACCGCAAGGATGCGCTTGAACAGCATGGTCTCAAGGCAGAGGATCTGAACACTTGGGAAGCATTAGCTGCTGCAGCGGAGAAAATGACGGTCAAGGAAGGCGATAAGACGGTATTCTATGGCTGGGAGCCGATGTGGGGCTCCGGCAACATGATAGATGCGGTCTATGGGAAGGGCGGCAAAATCCTGAGTGAGGACGGCAAGACGGTGCTGATCGATTCGCCGGAATGGGTGGAAACCTGGGATCTGTTCCGCAAATGGATTCATGAAGACAAGATCATGCGCATTCATTCCGGCGGGCAGGGCTGGGAGTATTGGTACAAGACGATTGATGATGTCATGAAGGGACAAGCGGCAGGGTACACGGGCTCCAGCGGAGATCAGGGAGATCTGGATTTCGGCATCGTCGGCGCGATGGAGCAGCCGGGCTGGGAGGGCTATGGCGAAGGCAAGCCGGCCGCCGAAGCGATTATGGCGGGAATTCCGGCAGCAGCAAGTCCTGAGCAACAGCAGGCTGCGATGAAATGGTATGCCTTCTTTATGAGCGCGGAAAACACTGCCTTCTGGTCGATGAATACCGGTTATATCGCCGTGCGTCAGTCCGCGTTGGAGAATCCGGAGTTTATCGCGTTCAGCGAGCAGAATCCGCAGGCTACGGTTCCGCTGAAGCAGGCCACACACGGCTCCAAGCCGTTCCAGGATCCTACGGGCGGGAAGATCAGTGATGCGTTGAAGATCGCTGCGGATAAGGTTCAGATCAGTAATGTATCTGCTGCGGAGGCATTGAAAGAAGCGAAGGAGACAGCTCAACGTGAACTCGATCGCATCCAGAAGTAATCTATCCTCATTGCCTGTCGCGAAACTATGTGTACAGGACAAAGTCTATGCTGTGCAGGCAATCTTGTTCGACAAGGACGGCACGTTGCTGGACTTTACTTACACCTGGGGAAGCTGGGGCGAGCATCTGCTCGCTTCCTTCTCCGACGAATTAGCAAAGAAGGGTCTCCCGGTGCTAAGGCCGGAGCTGCTGAGCACTTGGGGGATGATTTATAACGAGAACGGCGAGGTCTCCGGCTATGACCGGAACAGCCCGATATCGATGGGAACCATCAGCGATTTAATGAGTCTTCTTGCCCAAGAGGGTTATCAAGCCGGATTGTCTTGGGCCGAGGCCAAGGTGTTGGCGGAGCAGTGCCGTCGATCGGCGGACGAGCAATTGGAAGCCTCCCGCACGGCGCGTCTATTGCCTGGTGCTCGAGCCTTTCTGGAGCAATGCCGTCGCTGCGGAATCCGTCTGGGCATTGTTACTTCTGACGAGACCGATGCGGCGCTTAAACATCTGGAGTGGCTGGGGATTCAAGCCTATTTTGACGTATGTGTAGGGGCTGACCTTGTAAATCAGGGCAAGCCGTATCCGGATATGGTTGAGCTGGCCTGCTTGCAATTAGGGGTAATGGCTGAGAGAACAGCCGTGATCGGAGATACCAATGGAGATATGCAAATGGCCCGGGCGGCAGGGACAGCAGCGGCTATAGGAATAGATGAGGGCGGCATGACCGGCAGGAGGGGATATCCGGCGGCAGACACGGTCATTGCGGGTTATCTTGAGCTGCGGATTAGCTAGCGAATTCGCATGGAAGGTGAAATAGATGGGATGGTTACTCCTGGTACTGGCGATCGTGCTGGAGCTGTCCGGCACGGTGTCGATGAAGCTGTCGGATAGCTTTTCCCGATTGGGTCCGTCAATTTTGATGTTTGTATTTTACGCGGCAAGCTTTACGTGTTTGAATTATACTTTAGGATATATGAAGGTAAGTACGGTATACGCGATCTGGTCGGGCGTCGGCATTGTTCTGATCTCATTGGCAGGCGGATTGATCTTTCAGGAGAAGTTGACCCTGACCTCCATTCTGTGGATCGGTATTATTGTGATTGGTGTGGTCGGTCTGAATATAAGCGGCAAGGAAGGGTGAGCGGAAATGGTTCAAGAGGATTGGACAGATCAGGAGGAGCAGGGAAGGGTGCTGCAGAAGCCTTTACTTTCCTTTCAAGTGATTACAGATACGCATATCAGAGCGGATGCCTCGCATGTCTATAACCTGAATCTGGTGCGGGCTTTGGAGGATATTGCTGCGAATGGCCGAGGAAGTGCCGGCATTATGCATATCGGCGACATTACGGATCATGGCCTTCCTGAGGAATATTCGGAGTGGAAGCGAATCTGGAACTCTGCTTCGGGTACGTTGCCGCCGCTGTATCTGACCATGGGGAACCATGATGTCGGCTTTGGCGAATGGGAAGCGAATCTGGGGCGCTATTTCGAGGAGACCGGGACAGCATCGACCTATCATGACCATTGGATCGATGGCTATCATTTTATCTTTATGGGTACCGAGGAAGGCATGGAAATCTTCTGCTCGCTGTCGGATGAACAGCTGAACTGGCTGGATGTCAAGCTGGGGGAAGATGCTTCTCCTGACCGTCCTGTCTTTCTATTCCTGCATCAACCCTTAAAGGACACAGTTGCCGGTTCGTTGGAGGAGCAAAGATGGTATGGTGTAGTCCAGGATACGGAGCTGAAGGCAATATTAGCACGACATCCGCAGGCCGTCCTGTTCACCGGTCATACCCATTGGGAGATGGAAGCGCCGCGCAATTATTTTGACGGCGAGAAGCGGCTTCCAGCCATGTTCAATGCGGCTTCTATTGCCTATCTGTGGACTGATGAGGATGAGGCAAAGGCGGGGAGTCAGGGCTATTATGTAGAGGTCTATCCGGACTATGTGCAGGTGCGAGGAAGAGACTTCACAAGCGGAAAATGGATTGACGCGGCCCGGTACAAGGTTTCGTATTCGAAGGAATCACAGGTATAAATAGAATTTTTGAGCGAGAAGGCTGCCCCTCCGAGGCAGTCTTTTATCATATTTCAGCTTAATCTTCTGCAAAACCCAAAAAAATGGGCTGTTATAAAAAACATTGTCCCTTTATCTGCATCTGGGGGTTGGTTAGAATGAAGGTGACTACAATTTAGGAATAAATTGGAGTAATAGAGAAAAAGAGGAGGTGAAATTTGTAAGCGTTATCAAGGGCGAGCGCGTTGCGATATTTCATTTGAGATTAACTAAGGGAGGGTAATTATGAGACGTTATCAACAAAGGATGCTGAGTTTGATTCTGGCAGTTGTCATGGTAGCCGGGATAGGCCTGCTGCCGGGTGGAAAAGCACAAGCAGCAGACGCGGGGACCATCACGTCAATGGCTTACTTTTCGGCGGCAGACGGCCCTGTGATCTCCAAGTCAGGCGTTGGACAAGCCAGTTACGGATTTGTCATGCCGGTGTTCAACGGCGGAGCGGCAACCTGGAATCAGGTGTCCGGCGATCTGGGCGTGAAGGTGAAGGTTGCGGGCAACTGGGTGGATATCGATAGTGCTGCAGGCTATGTGTATAACCAAAACTGGGGACACTGGAGCGACGGCGGTTTCAACGGCTTCTGGTTTACCCTTTCCGCTACGACCGAGATTCAGTTGTATTCCAAAGCAAATGGAGTAACGCTTGATTATACACTGGTGTTCCAGAACATGAATACCACGACGATCACTTCCATGACACCGACCCAAGGGCCTGGAATTACCGCAGGCTTCACCGGCGGCGCAGGATTCACTTATCCGATTTTCAATAACGATCCCGCTATCACTTACGAGGCTGTGGCTGACGATTTGAAGGTGTATGTGAAGCCGGTCAACAGCAATACATGGATTGATATCGACAATAATGCTGCCAGCGGCTGGATTTATGACAGTAATTTTGGTCAATTCACCGAAGGCGGAGGTGGCTACTGGTTTACGGTAACCGAATCGATTCATGTCAAGCTGGAGTCCAAGACATCTTCTGCAGATCTCATCTATACAATTACATTTAACGAGCCGGTCAGAAATTCTTATACCCTTACCCCATATGAAGGAACCACCTTCACGGCCAACGAAAGCGGATCCATCGGGTTGCCGCTGCCCAAGATAGACGGCAGTGCGCCGATTGCCTCTGAGCTGGGGAAATTCGTCTATGAAATCAATATCAATGGTCAATGGGTGGAGCTGAGCAATTCTGCCCTAAGCGGATTCATCTACTCAGGCAACGGCTACAACAACATGTCGGATGCCAACCAGTGGGGATATTGGGCGGATTATGTATACGGGCTGTGGTTCCAGCCGATTCAAGTGGATATGCAAATTCGGATCGGCTATCCTCAAAATGGACAAGCCGGAGGAAGTGTCGGCAATAACTTTGTCTACTATACATTCATCGGCAATCCTAACGCGCCTCGTCCGGATGTGACGGATCAGGAGGACATTGAAATTGGTACGCCAAGCAACCCGGCTATTGACGGCATGACGCTCGTCTGGCAGGATGAGTTCACTGGAACTCAGCTTGATACGAGCAAATGGAGCTATGAAACCGGCTATTATATCAGTGATGATCCGAATAGCTGGGGCTGGGGGAATGCGGAGCTGGAGCACTACACGAACAGCGAGCAGAACGTATTTGTCCAGAACGGGGTATTAAACATCCGCGCACTCAATGATCCGAAGTCCTTTCCGCAGGACCCAAGCCGGTATGCACAATACTCTTCGGGTAAAATCAACACGAAGGATCACTTTACCTTCCAATACGGCCGGGTAGACTTCCGGGCCAAGCTGCCCACGGGCAACGGCATTTGGCCGGCACTGTGGATGCTGCCGGAGAATTCGGTCTATGGCGCATGGGCGGCTTCCGGCGAGATCGACGTCATGGAAGCGAAGGGAAGACTGCCGGGAACGACTAGCGGCGCCGTTCATTTTGGCGGCCAATGGCCGGTGAACCGTTATCTGGCGGGAGAATACTACTTCCCGGAGGGACAGACGTTTGCGAATGATTACCATGTATACACGCTGATTTGGGAAGAGGATAATTTCAAATGGTACGTGGACGGCAAGTTCTTCTTCAAGGTGACTCGGGATCAATGGTATTCGGTAGCGGCTCCGAACAATCCGAATGCGCCGTTTGATCAGCCTTTCTATATCATTATGAATCTGGCGATCGGAGGGCACTTTGACGGCGGACTGGCGCCAAGCCCATCGGATATTCCAGCTACTATGCAGGTGGATTATGTTCGTGTATATAATGCGGGCAGCACGGGAGGCGGCGGAGAAAACCCCGGTCCGGGCCAAGGTTCGGTGATTATCGGCGATGCGGTGCGCGGTCTGAAGAAGACGGATGACGACCTGTTGTTCTATGTAAATGGGGCGACCTTCGCTGATTTGCATTACAAGATCAATAACGGCGGCCAGATGAATGTGGCCATGATTTCAGATGGCAACGGAAATTATACGTATCCGGTCAACAACCTGCAAGCCGGGGATACGGTGGAGTATTTCTTCACCTACAATCCGGGTCAAGGGGCGTTGGACACGCCTTGGCAGACCTATATTCACGGGGTTACCCAAGGGGTTCCTGCGGAATAAAGGGCCGAGGGTGGCATTCCTTCCGGCAATAGTCTAAGATCAATATAGGCGAGGGAGAAGGTGACGGACTTCTCTCCGCCTATTTACTATATGAATGTACTTAAAATGCGAGGTCAGAAAGTCAACTTTTCAGCACCGGGAAGGTTGTGAGAAGCCCAAGAAGGAGGAACAGAATGCAGGCGATTTTACGGACATTACGTCTTCTTAGAACTAATCTTTGAGGAGGATGGAAATGTAACGGACATTTCGTACACTTAGCTAGTAGATTTGAAGGGGAAAGAGTGGATTGAGCGTTCTAAGTGGCGAAAATGTCCGTTAGCGATCAAAATAGTCTGAAATGGCTTGCTAACAATCCAAAATGTCCGTTAGAGTACCGAAAGGCGATGTAAGCCGCTGAGACCTGCCAGCAACCGGTTCAACCTCCTAACCCCCTAACTTTGGACACTTTCGTCCGTTTCACGAGGGAGGTCCTTCGACGCGCTGAGGGTGTTAAGCAGGCGTTTCGTGATCAAAAGGTGACTTTTTGAACAACCTCTTAAAAAGGAGAGAAGGAATTGCACACCCAAGAAAGCTTGATGAAGCAATTAGAGCAGTCAGGTATCCAGTCCAATGGAACGTTGCTGGTTCATTCTTCTATGAAGAGTATCGGTGAGGTAGCTGGCGGCGCAGATACCGTACTAGATGCCCTTGCTTCCCATATGGCGGACGGCCTGCTTGTGCTGCCGACCCACACATGGTCTACGATTAATGCAGACAACCCGCGGTTTTATGTGGATCGTTCGCCATGCTGTGTCGGGATCTTGCCGGAGCTGTTCCGGCAGCGCCCGGGCGTAATTCGCTCATGGCATCCGACGCATTCTGTGGCAGCTTTAGGACGGGATGCCGAGGAATTCACCAGCGGAGACCACCGGTTCGATACCCCTTGTGCCCGGGGATCTGCATGGGGCAAGCTGTTGGACCGCAAGGCTGCCATTATGCTTGTCGGGGTTGATCTTAGGCGTAACACCTTTATTCATGGCGTGGAGGAATGGGTCGACATTCCCGGCAGAATGACGGATGATCATGAAATGCTGATCACGGTCTTGCCTGACGGAACAGAAATCTCGGTGCCTTCCCGCAGACATTCCGGACTGCCCTGGTCCGAGCATTTCTGGAAGGTGGAGGATGTTCTGCTGGAGCGCGGGGCCATGAAGATAGGACAGCTTGGTGATGCAGTCACGCGAATCTGCGATGCTGAAGCAGTGACCAAGGTAATTACCGAGATGCTTCTGGATAACCCGGATTTATTCTCCGACAACGAGCCATTAGCTTAAAGAATAACACAGGTTACTTTTTCTCGGAAAAAGACCCAAAGTCTGTAATGCTCAGTTTGTAGGATATCGAAATTTTGGACTGGCTGAATCTTTCATCCCAGTCGTCCTTTACCTTTTTCCAGACCGAGGGGTACTTGATGGCTAGCTGATCTCCAAAGCCCGCAACATCCGCAGCGTAAGTATCCTGCAGCTTGTGGATCAGCTGTGTCATCATTCGAATAAGCTCTTCCTCAAAAATTTTGCTTGCCTCGTCTGCGTACTCCTGGGTGGTTGAGGTATCCCCTTTGCTCCACGTCTCAATGATTCTTCCTGTCGTTGTAATTTTTACATCAAAGGATATTTCTTCCCCTTCTACATGGGGTGTAATTTTGCTCTTTAATGATTTCATTTCAAAGACCAGCGGCTCGCCCTTTGAGTCGTTCACTTTAATGACTCCTCTATCCCCTTCGCCTCGGAGCCAAGTCAGGCACATGGTATCATCTTCTCCCAATGACCCAATGGATTGTCCTATGGAGCCTTTAATGATTTCCGCACCGGAGAAGAGTGTCTCCTTGCCAGCTGTGATCAGCCTTTGCAGAACAAAGCTCTTTCTCGAATGAATCATCGCATCCAGCCTGGCCAGCGTAACAGGGCGCATGACTTTACTCGTTCGGGAACGGTTGCGCGACATGCCGATAAGAGAGACTGCAGGAATCTCTTTGTTTGGAGTGCCGACCAATACATCCATGGCCTCTCCTTCACTGACAAGTACAATGCAGCTGGGACGAATATCGTTGTCCCGAAGAAGGAAATCGGTCAATTGCTCGGCACTTTGCTTCTTCAAAAGATCCGCCGATATAACGATTACTTTGAGGTGATGCCCAATAATAGGGCGGTCCAGACGAATTGAGAACTGGCGGAATATTTGCAGAATCGAATCCCCGCTCCCGGAGATGTTGAAGAAGGGGGAACTCTTCTCCAGAGACTTGTCCTCATTAGAAGCTACGCCCACAGCAGGAACAACTTGAATCGTTACCAAGAGTTTATCCTGCTTGGGGTACCTGGCTCCTTTACGTTCCAAATCTTTTTCCTTAGGCGCCGGCTTACCCGCATCCAGTGATAATCCAAGATAAAGAGCCAGGTCCTCAATCTCCGTGCTGCTCCAGCAGCCTGACAGCAACAAGAGCACACAGAGAATACCTGTAAGCTTGCGGAGACTTTTAAGCATGACCTTTCGTTCCTTTCTTGCGTATCATCCAGATTAAAGTGAGCAGCAGCGGCAACAGGAAGAACATTCCCAGTCCGATATAGCCGATGCTATCTCCAAGTGTAAATACATCCTGCAAGCTTCTCGGGAGCATAGTAGCAATAAAGATAGCAGGGGCCAGTAAGAAAATGACAGGTTTCAACCGAACATTAAAAATCTGGGATATTCCGAGCGAGGCTTGAAAGAAAAAACTGCTAAAATTACAGAACATCTGCATCAGCCAGATAACCATGAAAGGGAATTCCAGCCGCTCGATGAAAAAACCGGTGATCTCAAAGCTGCGGACAAGATCAATGGTGGGCCAAGTGCTGGTTACCACGCTATCCACGCTGAGGCAGCCGATGACAAACACCACAGTCAGCAGATACAGGAAGATGGGAATAGCGATGCCCCCCAGCATAGCCTTGACCGCCTGCTTAGGCTCCTGAAGAAAAGCTGTCAGTGTCAAAATGACTTCACATCCGGCATAGATGAGAATGGCCGTCTTCATTCCGCGCAGAATAGGCAGAAATCCCGAACCGAGAACCGGGCGAAGATGGTTAATGTCAAACAGACGGAGACTCACACCAAATGACACGAGCAAGACAAGGATTGAGATCGGAAGAACAATCTGGAACACTCTTGCAATGGAATTGATCCCTCCCAATACGAGGTAAACCCCAGCCCAAATAAAGGGAAGCACAATGGCCTCAGAGGGGGTTCCCTCAAGGAGGAAGAACGTCGTCACCTCTGCCAGCGTCCGGATCTCAAACCCGGCAACGACGATGAAATACAGAATCAGGAGCATCCCCACCAGCTTGCCGGGAATCTTGCCAATGATTTTGCCAGCATATTGAAAGACCGTCTGCCCGGGGAAATGCAGGCATAGCTTCACCATAAGAAGAACAATGCCCAGCATTGCAGCTCCCCCCAGCAGAATGGTTAGCCAGGCATCCGGGGTTTCCATCGCCTGGGTGACATTTCGGGGAAGGGACAGAATCCCTGCCCCCAGGAGCGTATTGGTCAGGAATACAGCAGCTTGGGAAGACGTTATTTTATCGTCTGTGCGATTGAACACGTTAATGGCCTCCTGACACAATTAAGTTTGGCGACGCTCCTGCCGCGTTTTCATCATAGCGGGTCGTTTCTTCATTAAAGAGATCGGAGCACGAATAAACAGATCCTTCCAATCCTGCAGCCGGTAAGGAGAGACCGGGGTCAGATAGGAGACACCGAAGCTCTTGAGCCGAGAGAGATGACTGCACAACAGCAGAAAGAACAGGATGGTTCCGAACATGCCCAGGATGGCGGCGAAGACCATCCCGAAAAAGCGTAATAGCCGCAAGGTAATCCCGGCGCTGTAAGACGGCATCGAGAAGGAGGAGATTGCGGTCACTGCCACCACGATGACAAGGATCGGACTGACAATGCCAGCTTGGACGGCTGCGTCTCCAACAATAATACCTCCTACGATCCCCATCGCCGGTCCGATCGGCTTCGGCAGTCGAATCCCTGCTTCGCGCAGGATTTCGATAGACAGTTCCAGGACCAGCACTTCAATTAATGACGGAAAAGGCACTCCCTGCCTTGTCTCGATAATGGATAGCACCAGTTCTGTCGGAATTAGTCCGGGGTGGAAGGAGATAAATGAAATATAGATGGAAGGTGCCAATAGGGATAAAAAAGCAGCGAAAAAGCGGAGTATCCGCAGAAACGAACTTGGAATCCAACGCTCATAATAGTCCTCCGGGGATTGAAGCAGCATGCTGAAGGTGGCCGGAGCAATCAGCGCAAAGGGGCTTCCGTCCTGCAGAATCGCTACCCTTCCCTCCAAAAGCCCATTGATAACACGGTCAGGCCGTTCGGTATTTTGGAGCTGTTGAAAAGGGCTTAAGTAGTTATCCTCAATAAGCTGCTCAATGTATCCTGAATCTGCGAGAAAATCGATATTGATATTGCTTATACGTGCTTCGACCTCCTTCAGAAGATCAGCGTTTACAATGTCTTTAAAGTAGGCGATAACCACCTCCTTGGGCAACGTATTGCCGATGATGTAGCTCTTCATCTCCAGCTGATCGCTAAAGCCTTGGCGGCGAAGCATCGAAGTGTTTTCGCTGAGCACCTCCGTAAAACCAATACGCGGGCCGCGCAGCAGGGCCTCGGACAAAGGCTCGACGATAGCGCGATTACTCGTGTTGGGGCTCTGAATCAATAAGCCGCAGGGGACCCCTTCAATGATGAGTCCGGCATATCCGAACAGGACGAGCCGGCTGAACTCTCTTACATCCGCTGATTCTTTAAGGTTGTAGAAAGGGAGAAGTCCCTTGACATTGGGCGGACTGGCGAGCATTTCGCGCGTGGCTTCAAACATGAAGAACTCAAGGGTGCGCATATTGAGCTCCCTTTCCCGCTGCATCCCGTTTACATAGAACAGGGTGCCCTTGGCGTCAAACCTGGACAACGGAAATTCCCTGACAGTTAAGTCGCTATTCTTGCCTATGACATCCATAACGGAACGTACATCTGCGGCATAATCTCCGTCAAAAGGTGTTGCTGCAGCAGAAGACGAGTCAGGGGATAGAACGGAAGTGCGGGCCGAAGCAGACTTAAAAGTACCGCCGCTTTTAACATAGGCATGTACACGGGCAAATATTTTACTAAGAAGAAATGGGACCAGGAAGGCCACAACCGCAAGAACCCAGATATGCCAGCTGGGTATAAACGACTTCAGTGATGACATCAAGGAATATTCACCCCATAATGGAATTAAAAGTCTTGCAGTTAAGATTTCCTAAGCGGTCTGATTTTAGTCACCGTCAAAGTAGATGGGCGAATGAAGAAGGGGATATTGAGCTTCATTTTGCATTTAAATGCACCGAATGCAAAGCTTGTCCTCGGACGAGCAGATATAATTACAGCGAAGGTAACCGTAGGAGGTGACGTTATGGATTGGCAGAAGTGCATGAACCAGGCCGTTGAATATATAGAGAACAACCTGTCCTCCGAGATTGATTATTCTACTGCCGCACAATTTATGAACTGCTCTGACTGGGAGTTTCGGCGAGTTTTTTCTTTCATAGCCCAGATCCCTTTATCCGAATATATTCGTCGCAGGAGATTAACCATGGCAGCGGCAGATGTTCGAAGCGGCGACAAAATCATGGATATTGCTCTGCGTTACGGTTATGAATCGCAAGCTGCTTTTTCCAGGGCCTTTAGACAATTACACGGAATCTCGCCATCCTTGGCTCGTGACAAGAAGCTGATTCTTAAGTCGTTTCCGCGTCTAACCTTCAAGCTTATATTAATGGAGGGCTTAGGCATGGATAAAAAAACGGGGAATCGCACAAGCATTATCGGCGGCGGGGAGGTCGGCTTCGCCATTTCGGTGGATTTGGACCAGAAAGAAATTCATAAAGTCAACAGCTTCTTTTGGGACACAAAAGGGAATGAGGTTATAGGAACAACAGCACTACCGCTATATGGAGCTTATATTTCGGAAGAAAAATGTCAGCTATTCGGTGATATATCAGGAAAGCGGGTGCTGGAGATCGGCTGCGGGACAGGCCATTCCTTGCAGTATCTCGGTGATCGGAAGGCGGCGGAGCTGTGGGGGGTTGACATCTCGGAACAGCAACTACAAAAAGCTAGGCAGCATCTGGAGGCATCAGGTCACTCAGCGGCATTGTTCTGTGCGGCTATGGAAGAAGAATGCGGCATACCGACCGATTATTTCGATGTGGTGTATTCCGTATACGGCATAGGCTGGACCACCGACCTGGAGGGAACTTTTCGACGGATCGCTTCCTACCTTAAGGAGGGAGGAGCTTTCATCTTCAGCTGGTCTCATCCCATACACAAATGCGTTACTGCGGAGGACGACATCCTTGTCTTTAAAAAATGTTATTTCGATGAATCCTGGTATTCGGTATCGCTGGATGGAGGCTCACTGTCATTATCAGACCGAAAACTATCAACCTATGTAAATGCGTTGGCGAAAGCAGGCTTTGCTATTGAGGAAATGATCGAGGAATCGGATGAGGAAATCATACAGGCGCAAGGCGAGAACGAGTTCTCAAAAAAGGCGAAGATGCTTCCCGTCACATTTGTGATTAAGGCTAGAAAGTTATAAATGGAGGAGCGGAGAGGCCCGCCTCACAAAATGGAAGCAACCATTTTGTGAAGCGGGCCTCTGTTATATCCTCTGTGCTATTTCAATTCTGCCGCTGCAGTTTGACCTGCGATACGTCCGAAGACGATGATGTCGGCTACGGCATTACCACCGATGCGGTTGCCGCCATGGACGCCGCCAGCGATTTCACCGGCTGCATACAGTCCGGCGATCGTTTGTCCATCCGGTTTTAGGACGTGAGTTTTCGTATCGATCTTCACGCCACCCATCGTATGGTGAATGCCTGGGGTGACAGGGATGGCGTAGTAAGGGCCTGCTTCAAGAGATTGAGTCAAGTGGACACGCTCGAATTCGGTATCCTTCCCGTCTTTAACATATTGGGTGTAGGTCTTCAATGTGGCTTCCAGGGCAGCTGCATCGATTCCCAACTCGCTTGCCAGCAGGGAAAGGTCATCTCCCTTGGTTGCGTAGCCTTCTTTGATATATTTGGCCAAGGAAGCATTTTCGTCAACCATCTCCTGGTTTGTGATCAAGTAGGCCATTTTATCTGTCTGCTTCAGAATATTTTGCGATACAACGTCACGTGTGAGCAGTTCATTTGTAAATCGCTTGCCTTCTTTATTCACGAGGATAGCGCCATCGCCGCGAAGCCCTTCTGTGAACATATAGCCTGATTCAGGATCAGTGGTCGGGTGAATTTGAATTTGCTCGATTTGCATCAAATCTGCGCCAACCTCTTGAGCCATGACGATCCCTGAGCCGGTTGCTCCGGCATGGTTCGTTGTAGAGAAGCCTTCCAACTCAGGACGATATTGCACTACCATTTCACTGTTGGCTCCAAAGCCGCCCGTAGCGAGAATAACCGCTTTGGCATTTACCTTGAACGGATTTTCATTTTTATCGATAGCCTCAACGCCTACGACAGCGCCGTCTTGTTCAATAAGCTTCACAGCTTTCGAGTTGAGCAGAATATCAACCTCAAGCTCTTTTAATTTCTGTGACAGAACATTAACCACGACCGGACCAATCGCAGATCCGTCAGCCGGAGTATGAATTCTTGGATTCGTTGCCCCGCCTGATAAAGAAACTCTGGAAATGCCTGCGCCCATATCATTCAGCCAATAAATTGCATCAGGCGCATGATCGACCAGGGTGCGAAGCAATTCCGGATCATTAATGTCATGCCCGCCTTTCAATGTGTCTTCATAGAATGTCTGCTTAGAATCCTTAATGCCGTTCTCTTCCTGGATCGTTGTTTCGGCTGCGTTAAGACCGCCGGTAGCACGGTTGGTATTGCCTCCGGTGATCGGCATTTGTTCAAGGATAACGACCGATTTGCCCGCTTCCTTGGCTTCAATGGCAGCGGAGAGACCTGCTCCTCCCGAGCCAACAATGACGATATCGACATTAAGATCCTCTTGCTTCGTTTGCTCAACGATCAGCTTATTAGCCGGATCCTTCAGGTCGGCAATATTTGCGCCGGCTTTTTCCAAGGCAAGGGAGACTGCCTCAATAATACCGGCACTGGATTCGCTGGCTCCCGATACTGCATCGACGGCCAAGCTTTGGGTGTTGATAATGTCAGCCGTCAGCTGTGCAACGGCTCCGTCTCCGATGCTGCCGGTTTCGCCATCGGCTGTAATTTCAATGGATTCGATCTTGTCTGCGGATACGGTTACCGTAGCTTTAATCTCCCCGCCATGTCCCTTTGAGACGCCCTCGTAAGTACCAGGTGTAAATTTGCCGGCTGCTGCAGCCCCTTCTGTGTCCGGCTTCTCCTGGTTGCAACCGACGACGAGCAGCATGATAAGTCCAACCATTAGGATTGCGAATAATCTCTTTTTCACTAAATAACGCCCCCATTTGTGTTTTATTTCACAATGTTGTGCTGACTTATGTTAGCATGATTTATTGAATAGGCATTATAAGAATTGTCACAATGTCTATTAGAAAGGTCATAATATGGGGCGCTCACCTATTGAATATTCTCGCGTTCCCGATAAAAGGTCAGAAAAGGTCAAACAAACAGAAAAACCGTTCCCGATGAAGGAAAACCACCAAAGACGGCAGATAATGGCTTTATGCGGTCCTAGATGCTTTTTGTCAAGATTAATGGCAGAGTCCTATAATAAAAGCGTAAGGTCAAATAAGATCAAAGAAAGGGGAATGTGTGATGTTTGATTTGGTTCCATTCGGAAGACGCAGAGAGGATGCATGGGGTCCGTTGGCGAAGGCATTTAACGATGTCTTTAACGATGATTTCTTCACCTCGATGAGACCTCAGATGCTGTCCTTCAAGACGGATGTGCACGAGACGGATCAGGCCTATCTGCTGGAGGCCGAGCTGCCCGGTTTTCGGAAAGAGGATATCGATATCGACTATGCAGCTCCTTACTTGACAATTCGAGCGGTTCACCAGGAAGATGGCAGCGTAGAGGATAACCATCAACAATTGGTCCATAAGGAACGGCGCTATGGCGAGTATGTACGCAGATTCTACGTGCAGGACATCGATGAAGATAGCATTCGGGCGTCCCTGAAAGATGGATTGCTGAAGCTGGAGGTACCGAAGCGGCAGCCGACACAGTCGAAGCGTATTGAGATTCAGGATTAAAAATAAATATTTCATCAAGGGACTGTCCAGAAAGTCAGCGAAAAACAGACTTCTGGCAGTCCCTTCTTGTTAAATGCGAAAAATGTGGGCGGGATGAACGTTTTCGGTTGCCCTTAATTTAATCGAAAATAACCGAACGGCTCTCCATTGCGGAAGGCGCGGCTGGCTTCATCCAGCTGCTCCATTGTTGTACTATCCAGCTCAAGCTCCACGCTCTTGAGATTATCCTCCACCTGCTCCACGCGGGTAGCGCCCACGATTACACTGGACACAACGGGCTGCTCCATCAGCCATGCCAAGGATAAGGAGCTGGCTGAGCAACCGGCTTCGGCGGCAACCCGCCCGACTTCTCTGCCTAAGGTCAAGCTGTCCTCGCTGATGCGCTGGGCGAAGGAGGGGTTCTTCTCCAATCTGGAACCGGCCGGTCCCTCTGTTGCTGAGGTATATTTTCCCGTTAGAATCCCGCCAGCCAGTGGGAAGTAAGGAATGATCCCGAGGCCCTGATCGATACACAACGGGATCACCTCGCGCTCCGGCGTCCGATCCGCCAAGGAGTAGCTGGTCTGCATCGAGACAAAGCGGTTCAGCCCCAGGTGATCACTGATCCCGAGCGCCTTCATCAGCTCCCAGGCTGCATAATTCGATGCCCCGATATATCTTACTTTTCCCGAACGAATCATATCATCCAGCACACGCAGCGTTTCTTCCAATGGTGTATTTGGATCAAAGGTGTGGATCTGGTACAGGTCCACATAGTCTGTTCTGAGACGCTTCAAGCTCTTCTCCAGCTCAAGCATCAAGTGGCGGCGGGACGAGCCCAGCTCGTTAGGCCCTTTTCCTGTGGGCAGGCCGGCTTTGGTAGCCAGAATAACTTGATCGCGCCGGTTCTGGATGGCTTGTCCGATAATGCTCTCGCTGGCCGTGTCGGAGTAAATGTTGGCCGTGTCCAGAAAATTAATACCTCGATCCAGTGCCGCATGGATAATTTGCTCCGAAGTTTTAGCATCCGCACGCGAGCCGAAGGAATTTGTCCCGAGCCCCAGTGCCGATACCTCGAGTCCGCTGCGTCCCAATCGTTTATAGTTCATGATGAATCCTCCTATCCTATTGAGAATGTTACTTTTAGTATAGCTAATCCGGATCAACAAAAGCCATAGTGGTCACATAACAGGTATGTTCTTCAAAGCAGCACTCACCTGCTTATTTTTTCACAAATTCGCCACATTAGGTCTGCAAAATATCAGCATTTACCCTGTTAATCCATATGAAAGGAGAGGGAGCCGTGGACGACGCTGAACTGTTTGAACGAATCGCTCGCGGGGATGCAGAAGCATTGAACCGATTGATCGAGCGCCATTATGACTTCATCAAGCGCTACTGTTATTGGAAGACCGGACAAGCCGAATTGGCCGAGGATCTCACTCAAGATACGTTTTACCGCTTCTGCCGTTCACTTTCCAGTTATAAGGACAAGGGAAAATGCAGGGCCTACTTATATACAATTGCCCGCAGATTGTGTGCTGATGCCTTTCGTGAAAGGCCTCCCGAACCGATTGAACAGGTTCCGGAGGCCAAGCTTGGCTCCGCTCTCTCGGCAGAGGATGAAGCCGGGGCACATCTCCAATCGAAGGAACTGCTTGAGGTGCTCCAAGAGCTGCCGTCAGAGCTGCAGGAGGCAATCATTCTCCGCTACAGCTACGGGTTCCGATATCGGGAGATTGCCGCGATCACTTCCGTTCCTCTGTACAAGGCCCGCATCCGGGTTGAACGGGGACTTGCCGTCATGAAGAAGAGAATGAGAGAGGAGGACCTAAATGAAAAGGAAACTGGACGAGCTCATAACCATGCTGGAGCTTCCCCCTGTTCCGATGTCTGACGGGCAGAAGCAGCAGCAGACCTTCGAACACGCACTTCTTATTCTCGAAAGAACACGGAAGGAGGAGATGGTCAAACGCTCCCCGATGCTTAATTTCTTCTTTCGGCAGATGATGTACATCGGCTGGAAGGTATGGCTCTGCCATGCAGGACTTCTTCTTACGGCACTAATGTTTGCCCTGCAAATTCCGACGGATTCGTTCTTGGGGAATGGGCAGGTGCTTGCGGTCATTTCCACGGTCTCCCCGCTGCTTGTGCTAATCGGTATGCGGCTGCTTGCCCGTTCTTATGCTTATCGAATGGTTGAGCTGGAAATGAGTACTTATTATTCCCTGGAGCATCTTTTGCTTTCCCGGCTGTGCCTTTTCGCGATCACGGATTTTATGGGCCTTGCAGGCTTGGCAGGATGTCTGAGTCTGGCATGGGGAGAACAACTGGGCTACGTGCTGCTTTATCTCTTCACCCCGTTTACCGTCTCGGCAGCAGGCTGCTTATGGCTGTTTAACCAGCCCCGTGTTCGTGACAAATCGTCTGCCTGCTCCATCTTTACCCTGCTTCTGCTTGCAGTTCAAATGGCAGGTGTGTTCCGTACTCCGACAGGAGGGAGCCACCTTTATGAAATTCAGGATGAAGGGACGGCGTTTGCGGTACTGATGCTCATACTTGCATTGTCCCTGATCGCTGCCGTAGTCCAATTGCGACGCCTGCTCCGTACTTTCCGCCATCTGGGGAGTAGTGAGACTTTGTAACATGAAATACAGGAAGGAAGTGTCCTTACGATGGAACTGACTATCGAATCGATTAGTAAGCGTTATGGGAGATCGGTTGCCGTGGACAATGTAAACGTACGTCTTCAGCCGGGCGTTTATGGTCTGCTTGGCGCCAATGGAGCTGGCAAAACGACGTTGATGCGCATGATCTGCGGCATTCTTTCGCCCAGCTCCGGACATATTGCATTGGATGCGCAACCCATAGTGTCCATGGGGGAAGCATACCGGAATCTGCTCGGCTATTTGCCGCAGGATTTTGGCTATTATCCGGATTTCACAGCCCGTCAATTTATGCACTATACCGCTGCGTTAAAAGGCCTGAGTACAAGCGCCGCAAATCAACGTTCAGAAGAGTTGCTGGAGCTTGTCTCGCTTAAAGAAGCTGCGCGAAAAAAAATACGCACTTTTTCCGGCGGCATGAAGCAGCGGCTTGGTATTGCCCAGGCACTGCTGAATGATCCCGCTATTCTTGTCCTCGACGAGCCTACTGCCGGACTGGACCCGAAGGAACGAGTCCGGTTCCGCAATATGATTGCGGCGCTTGCCAAGAATAAAATCGTCTTGCTGTCCACTCATATTGTGCCTGATGTGGAGCATATCGCCCATCAAATCCTCATCATGAAGAAAGGTCAAATCATTATGAGCGGAACCGCTCAGGACCTTACCCGGGATATGGAGGGGCGGGTCTGGATGTGCCGAATTGCTGAACGGGAGGTGGAGGCCTTCAGTCAACTGTTCCTAATCAGCAATCTGAAGCACGGCTCGGATCAAGTGGAGCTGCGCGTCATCTCGGCTTCCCCGCCGTTACCTGGTGCCGTACAGGCGGCGCCGACTCTGGAGGATCTGTATCTGTATCACTTCCATGATGAATCCGATCCCAAGGCCTCAGACAGAAAGGAGAGAGTACTTTGAACACGTTAACCGGTTTCGAGCTGCGCAAGCTCATTAGCCGCAAATCCACTCTCATCGGGTTGATCGGCTTTCTCGTTGTATCGCTGCTAAGTACGGTAGTACCTGCATTTCAGGAGGACTCTTATGAAGCAAGCGGAACCGTAAAAGGGTTCGCAGCGATTGCCCTCGAGAAGAGCTATGCCCGCAGCTTTCAGGGCGAACTGACACCGGCTGTCTTTTCTCAAACCGCGTCAACATATCAGAAGATATTGAATGAATTGGTTAATCCGAACGAAGAGACTGGGATGGGAGCCGGCTCCGGGATTTCGAATGAAGACTTCTATAAGGTCTATTCCCTCTCTCCGGTCCTGAACTACCTCCGCAAAGGCTTTTCACCTGCGGGAGAATATAATTATGATGTAGTTGATACGCTTACTCCCGAGAAAGCGGCCACTTTCTATGATCAGCGAACGGGGACTATTCAACAGGTTCTGAATCATCCCCCTGACGGCGTTTCGTATTCGGAGGACGCAAAGGCAACCTTCCTGCGGATGAACGATCAAATTACCATTCCTATGAAATTCGATTATTCAAGAGGTTGGAGCTTGCTTCTCCAAAATTCAGGATTCTTTTTTCTCACGGTCTGCTTTATTCTCAGTGTCTGCACAGCCCCGGTCTTCTCCGGTGAATACCAGAGTGGAGCGGACGCCATCATCCTGGCGACCCGATATGGAAGAAGCAAGCTGATCCGGGCAAAAATCAAAGCATCACTCCTGTTCACAAGCGGCATGTTCCTGCTGGCCTGGCTTATGGCCCTCGCTTTGTCTATGATCGTCTATGGAGCTTCGGGGTGGAATTCGCCTCTTCAAACGATAGACACGCGATATTTATTCTCGCCTTATCCTGTTACGGTGCTCGGAGCCTTCCTTCTGACCACGTTGATCGGCTGGCTTGCATGTCTTGCTATTGTAAGTTTTACTTTGCTGCTCTCCTCCCGAATGCGTACTCCATTTTCGGTTATGATATGGAGCATCGTGCTTCTCTTTGTCCCTCTTTTCATTCCGGAGAGCAGAGAGAATCGTCTGTTCAATCATCTGCTGGCTCTCCTGCCTGGCCGACAGACTGAAGTTTACAGCAGGTTCCGCGGATATGATTTAATCGAGGTTGCCGGCTTGAACGTACCGCTGCCCTATGCAATTGGGTGGACTGCTTTTCTTATCGCCATCGTGCTTCTTCCCTTTGCATGGCGGGGCTTCCGGAAGCATGAGGTAGCCTAAGCGATGAATGATTTGACTATCCCCTTGGGTCCTGGCTTATGATGGTCATGAGGTGATCTTCATGTTGATCCATGAGGTATGCGAGAGATGCTTCATTACTAAAAAGGCGGTTGAGTACTATATAAGGCAAGGTCTGGTCCATCCGGAGATTGACGCTAACGGGTATAGGAACTTTAGCGGGCAGGATCTATCCCGTTTAAAGGAGATAGCGGTGCTAAGAGGCCTGGGCTTGGGCATTCCGGAGATCAGAAATGTACTTGCAAGCAAGAATAAGTCCGCCGCGGTATCCAAATACAGCTATTTGGCTCATCTCAAGCATCAGCAACAGCTCGAACGAGAGAAGCGTCTTGAACGATTGGCGGAAGACTATGATATTGATCGGGAACTGCAAGAGATGCATGATCATCGGAACCGGATATTTTCCCTTCGGGAGAGATTAGTCCTGTCTTTTCCCGGCGCCTTCGGGATGTATTTGTCGATTCATTTCAGTCCCTTTTTAGATATAGCTGTAGACAGCGATGAAAAAGAGCAAGCCTGCATGAACATCATCCATTTTCTAGACCGCCTAGAGATCCCGGAAGAGATGGATGCATTACTGGAACAGCATTTTCCACTCATGCGAATGGAAGACATGGCCGAAGTCAGCGGTTCGCTGCAACAGATCATCCTTCATGACCCGGAGGCTTACATAGAGGAGCATCGGGAGAAGATTCAGGCCTATAACGAGTATCGCAACTCGGAGCATTACAAGACGACATCCGCCTATAAGCTGCAGCAAGCTCTGTTGGAATTTCAGCGGGATAGCGGCTACGCCGACATCTTCATCCCTAATATGAAAATCCTAAGTTCTGCTTACCGGGATTATGCTGACAAGCTGCAAGCGGCGAATCGAATCTTTGTGGAGAAATTCCCGATTTCCGTGAAAAGAAAGGAATAAATCACGATTTGAGAAAGGGGCGCATACGCGCTCTTTTCTCTTTTTTTGCGTGCCAAGAGTTTGACCGGCGCCTGGAACTGGACGTTGTGCCACCGTCCAATTTTTGAACGTAAAATGCTCCCAACATTGTGGATGGGTAACAATGTCCGGCAGCAGCCGGAAGTGTATAGTTAAGCCATAGAGGTTATTCAAATCGTCATCTTTTGATTACGAAGCTTGTGCAGGAGTGAGAATTCGACGTTCTTCTTGTCGGGTTCCGGCGGCGGTTACCATTAGCTTCAGTGCCTAACAAGAAGAGGCCGTTATGTCTGCACTATATATGAAAGCGCAATCAGAAAATTTCACGTCAAGAAAATAGTGCAGGCTGTTTTTCAGGTAAAGAGGATCGGTGGGAGTGATAGAATTGAAGATTTTAGTCGTGCCCGACTCTTATAAAGGGAGTCTCAGCTCCAAAGAAGTGGCTGAGTGCATGGAGCAAGGCATATTGGAGGTGCTGCCCGAAGCACAGGTGTGCAAAATTCCAATCGCCGATGGTGGGGAAGGAACTGTCGATGCCATCCTTAGCGTAACTCGCGGGGAGGCAAGACAATTAGAGGTGGTTGGTCCGCAAGGCGGGACCGTGACCGCTGTATACGGCATTTTTGATGAAGGACGCTCCGCTGTGATCGAAATGGCCTCGGCCTCGGGCCTAATGCTGGTGCCGCCGGATCAGCTGAATCCGATGACAGCCACGACCTATGGAACGGGACAGGTGATTAAGGAGGTGCTGGAGTCAGGCGTTCGAAAGCTTGTGGTCGGTATAGGTGGAAGTGCTACGAACGATGGCGGTGTGGGCATGGCTCAAGCATTGGGCGTACGGTTCCTCGATGCTTTGGGAGAAGAGATCGGCTATGGCGGCAGAGAACTCCATCGGATTTGCACGATTGACACAAGCAGGCTTCATCCTGCCATTGCAGAATGTGAAATCACGATTGCCAGTGATGTCACAAATCCACTGTGCGGGCCTGACGGGGCTTCCCATATTTTTGGCCCGCAAAAAGGGGCGACACCCGAGATGATCCTTAAGCTGGATGAGGGACTCAAGCATCTTGCAGCGGTGATTCAGGAGCAGCTTGGCATCGACATTGCAAATGCGGCAGGCGCCGGGGCTGCCGGGGGGCTCGGGGCAGGCTTGATGGCTTTCTTGAATGCCAAGATGGCCCGAGGGATCGATATTGTGCTGGAAGCAGCCCGCTTTGATGAAGAGGTTCGCGATGCGGACCTGGTCTTTACGGGAGAAGGCCGGACAGATGCCCAGACCGTATTCGGCAAGACACCGGCCGGAGTGGCGAAGATTTCGAAGAAATACAACAAGCCGGTCGTCTGTATCTCCGGGGGGGTTACCGCAGATGCTTTCGAGATTTACAGCATTGGCATTGATGTCATTGTCGGTGCGACACAGGTGCCGATGTCACTGGAGGAAGCGATCGGGAAGGCACCGGCCAACATCCGTCACGCCGCCTCGTCCGTATTGCGGTCCATTCTGATTCCTGAGAAGTATGGATTCGGAAGCCATTCGAAGCTGCACAATGTCGAAGCGAACGGCTAAGGTCCATTTATTTTACGAACATAAATTACGGAGGCTCTAACCATGATGAATCAGACAACATTACAGGACCCGTCGGCATACACCGGGACACCTGTTATTACGAATATGAAGGTGATCCCGGTAGCCGGTCGGGATAGCATGCTTCTGAATCTCAGCGGTGCGCATGGTCCTTATTTCACACGCAATATCGTGATTCTGGAGGACAGCTCAGGCAGAACCGGCGTTGGCGAGGTGCCGGGCGGAGAGAATATCCGCAAGACGCTTGAGGATGCCCGCACCTTGGTGATCGGACAATCCATCGGGATGTACAACGGCATTCTGAACCGGATGCGCATTGCCTTTGCGGATCGTGATTCGGGTGGACGCGGACTGCAAACCTTTGATCTGCGTATTGCCATTCATGCTGTCACCGCGGTGGAAGCAGCGTTGCTGGATCTGCTCGGACAATATCTGGGCGTTCCTGTAGCTGCATTGCTGGGCGAAGGCCAGCAACGTAAAAAAGTAGAAATGCTAGGCTATCTGTTCTATATCGGGGATCGCAACAAGACGGATCTCCCGTACACCCCTGCGCCGGATTCGGACGATGCCTGGTACCGCATCCGCCGTGAGGAAGCGATGACCCCGGAAGCTATTGTGCGTCTGGCGGAAGCGGCTTATGAGAAATACGGCTTCAATGACTTCAAGCTTAAAGGCGGCGTGCTTCGCGGAGAAGAGGAGATCGAGGCCGTAACCGCGCTTGCCGAGCGCTTCCCGCAAGCACGAATCACGCTGGATCCTAACGGGGGATGGCTCTTGAAGGATGCAGTACGTCTGTGCCGGGACAAGCATCATGTTCTGGCCTATGCCGAAGACCCTTGCGGAGCGGAGGACGGATTTTCCGGGCGCGAGATTATGGCGGAGTTCAAGAAACAAACAGGCTTGCCGACCGCTACGAACATGATCGCTACCGATTGGCGGCAAATGGGGCATACAATCGCGTTGCAATCGGTGGATATTCCGCTGGCAGACCCGCACTTCTGGACGATGCAAGGCTCTGTTCGTGTAGCGCAGCTCTGTCATGAGTGGGGATTAACCTGGGGGTCGCATTCCAATAACCATTTTGATATTTCGTTGGCGATGTTTACACATGTTGCTGCTGCGGCGCCCGGTAATATTACAGCGATCGATACTCACTGGATCTGGCAGGAAGGTGAAGACCGGCTAACGAAAGAACCGCTGCAAATTGTCGAAGGCATGGTAGAGGTTCCTGAAAAGCCGGGCTTGGGGATTGAGCTGGATATGGAACAGGTGATGAAAGCCCACCAACTGTATCTGAACATGGGACTGGGTTCCCGTGACGATGCGGTGGGAATGCAATATCTGATTCCGGGCTGGGCATTCGATAACAAGCGCCCTTGCATGGTGCGTTAAGAGCTGAAGAAAGCCGGCTTTTTGGACACGCACGTTAAGAGAATGTCTTCGTACTCTAAGCTGCTTCAAACCAAAATAGAGGAGGAAATATACATGAAAAAGGTTGGATTTATTGGTCTGGGAATTATGGGAAAGCCGATGAGCTTGAACTTGATCAAAGCGGGCTACAGCTTGGTGGTGATGGATCAGAATCCGGTGGTTCTGGAGGAGCTTCAAAAAGCGGGAGCTGCTGTCGCTAACACACCTGCAGAGGTGGCAAGACAGGCAGAGGTTATTATTACGATGCTGCCGAACTCCCCTCATGTGCAAGAGGTTGTGCTCGGTGAGAACGGGGTAGCGGAAGGCGCAAAAGCCGGAACGGTAGTTATTGATATGAGCTCGATCGCTCCGCTAGTGAGCCGGGAGATCGCTGTTGCGCTGGAACAACGCGGGATTGCTTTCCTTGACGCTCCGGTCAGCGGCGGAGAACCAAAGGCGATTGACGGCACTATGTCCGTCATGGTCGGTGGAGACAAGCAGCTGTTCGACGAGCATTATCATCTTCTGAAAGCTATGGCGGGCTCGGTTGTTCATACCGGAGACGTTGGCGCAGGGAATATTACCAAGTTGGCGAATCAGGTCGTCGTAGCCTTGAATATTGCGGCCTTGTCCGAAGCTCTGGTGTTGGCTAACAAAGCTGGTGTACAGCCTGAACTGGTATTTGAAGCCATCCGCGGCGGCCTGGCGGGTAGTACGGTAATGGAAGCTAAAGCACCTATGATGCTGGACCGTAAGATTGATCCGGGCTTCCGTATTGACTTGCATATCAAGGATTTGACCAATGCGCTGGATACTTCACACGGCATTGGCGTACCGCTTCCGCTTACTGCGGCTGTCCTGGAAATGATGCATGCCCTAAAAGTGGATGGCTTGGGAACCGCGGACCACAGCGCGCTTATTCGCTATTATGAGAAGCTGGCACAGACAGAAGTCCAGCGTTAATCGGTAAGGAGAGACCTGATGGATACTACATTTATTCGAGGCGTCGTTCCCCCGATTGTAACCCCGGTTGATGAGAACGAACGGCTGGACGAACAAAGCTCCCGTCGCATTGTGGATCATGTCATTGATGGCGGGGTTCATGGCATCCTGGCGTTGGGCAGTAACGGAGAATTCTTCGGACTGGATCCGGAGGATCTCGGGCGGGTCGTTGCCGTCGCGGTAGAGCAAAGTGCGGGGAGAGTGCCGGTCTATGCAGGCATCGCCTCGATTACGACCAGAGAAGGGATCAAGCAAGCCCGTCTTTATGAGGAACTGGGGGCACAAGCCATTTCTATCCTGCCGCCGATGTTTCTGACACCTACTGAGAATGAGCTGTATCACCATTTCAAGAAAATTGCGGAATCAACCCGTCTGCCGGTTCTGCTCTATAACAATCCCGACAAGGTCGGCAATAACATCTCGGCAGGGCTGCTTGAGCGACTGACTGAAATCCCGAATATCGTCGGTATGAAGGATAGCAGCGGCGATCAGACCTTAACGGCTGAATTCATCCGGCGTACGAGACACCAGGATTTCAAGGTGCTTGCGGGTAGAGATATTATGATCCTGAGCACACTGGTCTACGGTGGCGCAGGCTGTGTAGCTTCTACGGCCAATGTCGTGCCGCGGCTGGTTGTAGAAATTTACGATAAATTCATGGCCGGAGATATTCCGGGCGCGTTGGAGGCACAGTACAAGCTGGCCCCGCTGCGAACGGCATGGAATTTGGGAAGCTTCCCGGTAGCGACGAAGGATGCTGTGAACCTCATTGGTCTGCAGGCTGGAAAGCCCATTCTTCCCAATACCTGTTGCTCTGAAGAAAACCTGGAAAAGCTCAAGAAAATACTTCAGGATATGGGAGAAATTTAAGCTGAATTGTAAACTGAAAATCTGGTATCCTTGTATAAAATTCTGCGCTATGATAAGCGAAGGCGACCGGCTATGTGATCTGTAGCCGGTTATTTTGTCAGGGGGATTGCTCGATGAAAATTACTGCCGAGCTGGCATTGCCGATTGCAAGTCAACTGATGTCTGTTATGGATTTCAACATTAACATCATGGATGAGCAGGGAATCATTGTTGCCAGTGGTCAAGCAGGACGGATAGGACAACAGCATGAAGGCGCACTGCAGGTGCTTGCATCGCGGACGCAGCAGATTATTCGTGAAGAGGACAGCCACAACTTGCCGGGCTCCAAGCCTGGGGTCAACCTGCCCATTGAATTTCAGGACAATATCGTGGGTGTAGTAGGGATCACAGGGGATCCGGCGGAGGTTTACAAATTCGGCACCATCATCAAAATGAACGTAGAAATTTTGCTGGAGCAAATTCATATGAACAAGCAGCTTCATTTTCGCAAAATGGCGTTGGAAGGCTTCATTATGGAGCTGATCGCTCCGCATGAGCTGAGGGAGAAGAAGCTGAAGATGACGGCGCGTTCGCTTCAAATTGATCTTAGCGTAGAACGGATCATCATGGTCGTGGAGATCGAGGAGATGAAGTGGTCGGAGGAGCTGTCAGGAGGAGATTCACTGCAGCGAATCAATGATCGGAAAGAACAATTTTCAAATGGGTTGAAAACGCTTATAAGCTTTCATTCCTTCTATGCCTATATTGAGGACGGTTCATTTTTCATCGCATTACCTGTGGAGGAGCAGCTGCATAAGCCAGTCTATGCCAAGGTAGAGCAATACCTGAAGAAGTATGGCTACCATTACTACATCGGCGTTGGACAAGCACGCTCAGGGCTTGCTGGGTATAAGGCCTCCTACAATGAAGCGCGCAACTGTATCCGCTTGAGCAAACGGTTCGAACGGGAGCCTCGGGCTAGCAGTATTGAGGAGTGGGGAATCGTCCCTTATCTGGATACAATCCCGCAGCATATGCAGAAGGAATTTATGCAGCAGTACAAATGGTCGGGCCAACTGAACGAGGACTACAAGCAGACACTGCGAACCTTCATGGATTGCGATCTCGACGTGAAGGAGACAGCAGCGATCCTTCATGTGCATCGAAACACGCTATTTTACAGGCTGGACAAGATTTCTCAGCTGCTGCAAATGGATTACCGGAAATTTAATGATCTGATCAAAATCAAACTGCTGCTGACCTTCGAGCAATTACAGAAATAGAAACAATAATCAGGCTTGTGCTGCAGTACAATTTTCCCGCTAAAAATGCCCTTGATTTTGGATGGGCAAACGATGTGGGGGCAAGAGCCCGGTGATATATTTGAACTATCGGGGGGCACGCTTATCAACCGAGGCACTCGATGGCACTCTCACCAAGGCACATGAAGGCGTTAAGGAGAATGCGCACCAGGACACAGCCAACTTGAGCCTCCTTTTTGCCAGTGCTTATAGATAAGCTTGAAAGTGCTTTCACTCCGGCGGGGGTTATGCTAGCGTCCCATATTATTACAACGAAAACGGAGGGACTACTTTGAAAAAGACATTCTCATACGCACTTGCAGCAGTGATGACACTAACCTTGCTGCTGAGCGGATGCGGGTCCAGCAACAAGGACAACGCGGCTCAAAACAATACGCCGGCCAACACTTCGGGCAGCGGAGCGAATGCAAGCAACGAAGACATTATCAAGAAGCATCCTGGCGGACAAATGATCATCAGCCCGCAATTGATCGGTTATCAGGAGGCCGAAATCGAAATTACCTGGCAGCCGAACCCGAGCCAATCCTTGGAAGCGACTTCACCGGCACGGGTAGACTACTTGACGAAGAAAATGAAGGCTTGGATCGAAGAGCATCCAAACGTAAAAATCAAGCCGATCAGCACAAGCAATAATTCGACAGATAACATGGCGAAGCTGCAGCTCAAGCTTGCAGAAGGGACCGCTCCGGATGTGGCTGCAGTCGACTCCTTCATGATGCCGTCCGTTGCCGAATATGCACAGCCTTTGAACGATGCGATGGCTGCTAAAGGCATCTCGATCGACGACTACTTCCCGTTCATGCTCAGCACCATGCAGCCTGACGGAGAAGGCGGAGACATCCTAAGTGACTGGTACACAACTGATGTCCGGGCTCTTTATTACAGAAAAGACCTGATTTCTGCGCCTCCAGCAACGGTGGACGAATTGATCAGCACTGCGAAGAAACTGCAAGAAGATAATCCTGGCATGACCGGACTTATTTATGTCGCTGGGCGCAACGAGGGCGCTGTCAACAATCACCTCGGCATTTACTGGAGCCAAGGCTTCCCGTTGTTGAATGATGATAACAGCATTGCATTCCAGGATGGAGAAGCCAAGACAGCCATGCTCAACTTCCTCTCCTTCTTCGAGAACACCGTGAAGGAAGGCGTAACACCGCAACGCGTAGTAGAGTTCGACAAGGAATCCAATATGTTCGGTGACTTGACTACCGACAAGTATGGCATGTTTATTGCTTCCAGCTCCGCAGTTCCTCAAATCAAGGAGATTGTCGGTGCGGATACCTTCGAACAGAAGTGGGGCATTGCTGAATTGCCAGTCATTCATGCCGGAGATGCCGCCAGCTCTTCCGCAGGCGGATGGACAAACGTCGTGTTCGCAACGGACAAGCAAAAGGCTGAACTGGCTGCAGACTTCGTACTTAGTCTGTATTCCGATGATGCGGCTGCAGGCGAATGGTGTGAGATCGGAGGCTTCCTCCCGACCAGACGTTCTGTTTATGACAACACTCCTGCGTTTGCAGAAGATGCCTATGCCAAGCAATTTGCATCCTACCTGGATCAGGCGCAAAGCCGTCCGCCAGTATCTGAATATACTGCGCTCTCCAGTGAGCTGCAAGTCGCTATCGGAGAAATTGTTACGGGTGCTTCAACTGCCGAGAAAGCTTTAGAGAATATTATAAAAAAAGTAGGCAAGTAATTTTCAGGGAGTGAAACGCATGCTTCAAACCGCACCGAATCCTAAAAAGGGAGTTGTAAGCCGTCTGGCGCAGGGGCCGGTCTACTGGATTGCTCCACTGATCCTTGTCCTGTTGGTCACCTTCGTGTATCCGACCTTTGAAGTCATACGCTACAGCTTCACCGATGCATCGCTGACAGGAAAGGATTATTCCTATACGTTCAGCTCATTTATCAATATTCTCAGTGACAGCCAAGTCTATCAAACGTTGTGGACAACCTTTGTCTTCGTCTTCTTCAGCGTCGTCGGTCAGACGGTTTTGGGGCTTGCGATTGCACTTGCTATCGTGAAGGGGGAGGAGCTCAAGCTTCGCGGAACTGTCTTCGTACGGGTAGTTACGCTGCTTGCTTGGGCCATCCCGGGCGTTATTATCGGGGTCATCTGGAAGATCTTCTTGAATGAATCCGAATCAGGTATTCTGACCTCGATGCTGCATGCCGTTGGCATCACCAATGTTACTTTCTTGACCTCTGCTGGTTCGGCGCTGGTCTGCACGATCATCGCCAACATCTGGAGAGGTACTGCCCAGAGTATGATTTTGTCTTACTCCGGTTTAAAGACGATCTCCAGAGATGTTCTGGAAGCAGCGGATATCGATGGGGCCTCTTCCTGGCAGCGTCTGATTCATGTTACGCTCCCATCGATCAGTTCGGTCCTTTCCATCAATGTCATTCTCAACATCATCAACACCTTCAATACCTTTGATATGGTGATGTCGCTGACTTCCGGCGGTCCCGGCAACTCTACAGAGGTTCTGGCGCTCACTGCCTACAACCAAATATTCGTTCATATGAATTTGGGCTCGGGCTCGGCATACGCTACGATTCTTCTGTTGATCAACGGATTGATGGCGGCTCTCTACTTCTGGTTCCTGAGACGCAGCGGCGAGGACGCATAATAATTATCCGTGACGCATGTATCCGGGAGGTCCTCCCGGATACATGCGGTCTATGTTAGGAGACTGCATAATGATAAGCAAAAGCGCAAAAATAAGAGCCTCCATTGGCTTATACCTGGTGTATATTTTGATTTCTTTGTTCTTTCTACTGCCCTTTTTGTGGCTGGTATCCCTGTCCTTCAAGACGGTGCCGGAGCTATTCCAGTCTCCGCCGAAGCTGTTGCCGAATCAATTCAATTTCGACAACTACAGATATGTTCTATGGAAGACAGATATTTTCGGTTACTTGAAAAACTCGCTAATTATTGTTCTGGTAACGGTCATCGGCAGCTTGATCTTCTGTCTGCCTGCAGCCTATGCCTTCTCCAGATTTAACTTTAAAGGCAAAAAAATGACGATGCTGGCCATCTTGTTCTTCCAGATGATCTCACCTCTGATCGTCGTAATTCCGCTCTACAAATACTTGAGTCGTCTCGGTATGCTGAACAATTACGGCAGCTTGATCTTCGTCTACATTGCTGTTGTGCTTCCTTTTGCGGTATGGTCCATCAAAGGATATATCGACACGGTACCTAAAGAACTGGATGAAGCCGCGGCAATCGATGGCTGTAACAAGTTCCAGACGATGTGTATGGCCGTTCTTCCTCTGGTCGTTCCAGGGATCGTCTCGGTCGTCATTCTGGTGGTAGTCAAGAGCTGGGCCCAATTTATCGTGCCGTTCATCTTGTTGAACGACTCTGCATTGTACCCGATTTCGGTAGGTCTGGTTAACCTTCAATCCACAGCGGATTCCATTACTACGCACTACTTGGCGGCCGCTGCTGTCATCGGTATTTTCCCGACCTTGCTTATTTTCGTCATTCTGCAAAGATTCATCGTGTCCGCTATGACAGCAGGTGCGGTCAAGGGTTAACGAATACAGGTTTCAACATCATGAGGAGGGTTGGATATGGAGCTTGCTAGACAGATAGAAGACATTATTATGAATGAAATCCGTCCTATGACCCGTGTGGACGGCGGAGATATTGTATTTGAAGGATTCGAAGATAACACGATTATTCTGGGTGCTCACGGGGATTGCGCAGCATGCCAATGCTGTGATCCTGAGTTGAACCATTGGATCAAGGAACGGGTATCCAAGCGTTTTGGCACAGAATTCAAAGTAAAGATCAACAAACATATTCCTTACTACGCAAGATAGAACGGAGGATACGAGAGTGGCACACATCGCGGTAGAACGCAGAAGCGTCAGCATGCAAAAATGGTCCAAGCTTGTATTTGAGCAGATCGACCAACGTATTTTTAAAGAAATGTACCCTTTGGATAACTGGCTGGTGCGCAACGGTCGTTATGAACCGGATGCTTATGTATGGGAGGATGACTTCCATCCGATTCAGGAAGGGGATAAGTGGGGCGGACCGGATATCACTTGTATGTTCAAGTGTGATTTCACGATTCCCAAGGAGCTGGAAGGTAAGAAGGTCTACCTTTATATGTACACAGCAACAGAGGTGATTATCTCTGATAACGGCCGCTATGTAGATGGATTGGACCCGAACCGCAGCTGGTGTGCCTTTATAGACAATGCCAAGGCCGGGGAGCAGCATCAGATGATTCTGGAATGCTACACCCGCTCCAAACCGGATGATGACCGAGGTACCGCCCGCAACCTGAAGGGCTGTGTTCAGACGTTCAAGCGTCCCTGCCTGGTTGTCATTGACGATGTCATGCTTGGCTTGAAATATGACCTGGATATGCTGTATCAAAGTGCTTATGCGGATTATATGGAAGAGGGCGCGAAAGCGTACTATACGAGCCATGTAGAAAAGATCCTCAAGCTGTTCCCGTTCTTCGAAAGCGACGATGATGAGGAGTTCAGACAAGCAGCTCCGGCGATTCGGGAATACATTCAGCAAAATGTATTTGAACCGAGCGGCCGCTTCGGCAAGAACGGCAAGCTGGCTTGTGTGGCCCATTCCCACCTGGATCTGGCTTACCATTGGACGATGGGACAGACGATTCAGAAGAACGCCCGGACGGTTCTGATTCAGCTTCGCCTGATGGACCGTTATCCGGAGTTCAAATACTCCCATACTCAGGCCTGGGCCTATGAGATGCTGCAAAAGTATTATCCGCCGCTATTTGAAGAGGTGAAACGCCGTGTAGCGGAAGGACGCTGGGAGATCGTCGGCGCCATGTATGTGGAGCCGGATTGCAACTTGGTCAACGCGGAGAGCCTGGCACGGCAAATCATGTATGGCAAGCAGTACTTCTTGAAGGAGTTCGGCGTGGATGTCGATATCGCCTGGCTTCCGGATGTATTCGGCAACAGCCCCATTATGCCGCAAATTTTGAAGCAGGGCGGCGTTGATTACTTTGTCTCCAACAAAATGTCTACCTGGAACGATACGAATACCTTCCCGCATAACAACTTCCTCTGGAAGGGGCTGGACGGTTCCATCGTCAATGCTTGCGTACCTCCCGTGCATTTCAATAGCTGGATGGACCCCAATCAGTTGATCGGCAGTTGGGAAGCGTTCCAGGACAAGTCGTACTGCGATGAGTCCTTGCAAATGTTCGGCTACGGTGACGGCGGCAGCGGGATCACCAATGAAATGATGGAATACTACTATCGTGAGCAGCAAATGGGCGGTATTCCGCAAATGCGTCTGACCACCGGCAAGGAATATCTGCATGGTGTGTTCGCGGATACCTCCGAGTTCCCGGAATGGGACGGAGATTTATATCTGGAGATGCACCGCGGAACCTTTACGACCAAGGGGGAACTGAAACGCTTCAACCGCAAGGGTGAGTTCCTGGCCCAGCAGACAGAGGCGACCGCGGCGATTGCGGCGCTGTTGGCTAACCGCATCATCGTGACCCAAGAAGAAATCTCGGTACCTTGGAAGAAGCTGTTGTTCAACCAGTTCCACGACATTCTTCCAGGCAGCCATACCCATCCGGTAGGCATCGATGCCGTTCGTACTTATGAAGAGATGAATGCCGAGTTCCATAATCTGAATGTCAAAGCAATGGATACCTTTACGGTAGCCCAGGAAGGCAGCTTCGTCGCGGTAAATGCCTTCTCCGGCAAGCAAACCTTGTCTGTCTTCAACGAGCCGGTAACCGCACCGTCCATCGTGGACAAGAACAACCGGATCTATCCGGTTCAGAAGCAAGTGACGCCTGAAGGCGATGAAAGATATTGCACCGAGCTGGAGCTGGATGGATTCAGTCTGGGCGAGTTCAGAGCCTCCAATGTTGTTATGGAGAAGCCGGCAGGCCTTCGAGTGTCAACCTCGAGCCTGGAGAATGCATTCGTATCCGTTCATCTGGATGCGGAAGGCAACATCGTGCAGATGATCGATAAGGTTCGCAGACAGCAGGTCAATGCTCCTGGAGAGCTGCTTAACCAGTGGCAATTGTTCGAGGATTGCCCGGGGATTTACAACGCTTGGGACATCGTAAAAACCTACAAAAATCATCAGCTTAACTTTGACGGATGGACCAATATTACTGTCGTGGAGGATGGCCCGATTTCCGTAGCGATTCGCATGGAGAAATCCTTCAGCAACAGCCGTGCGGTTCAGGTTGTCCGCCTGCATGCCAACAGCCCTCGCGTCGATTTCGAGACCTGGGTCGACTGGCATGAGAAGGAGAGACTGCTGAAGGTAGCCTTCCCGGTTAATGTCAAAGCCAGAACGTACACCACCGATACTTCGGCAGGGGTCATGGAGCGCATGAATAATAAGAACACCACCTGGGAGCAGGCGCGCTTTGAAGTGCCTTGTCATAAGTGGGTCGATCTGTCCGAGGGCATGTTCGGGGTGTCCATCCTGAATGATTGCAAATACGGCTGCGACGTTGAAGAGAACGTGATTCGGCTCAGTTTGCTAAAAGCTCCGATTCGTCCTGACCGGACAAGCGATCAGGGAACGCACTACTTCACGTACTCCATCTATCCGCACGGACCAAGCGGTATCGCGGAAGGCTTGGTAGAAAGTGCATACCAACAGAACCAGCCTGCACCGGTATATGTCGGACGGAAGTTGGCTGTGGAGGAACGGGCGGTGCTGAAGAACTCCTCCTCCGCCCTGAAGGTACAAGCCTTCAAGCTCGCAGAGGATGGCAGCAATGATGTGGTTCTTCGCTTGACCGAAGTTTACGGCTCACACGGAACCGCCAAGATTCAACTGCCGTTTGCAATTAAATCGGCCACGGCGTGTGATTTGATGGAGAGCCCGGGAGAAGCGGTGCCTTTCGCACTGGATACCCTTGAGCTGGCCTATGCGCCGAATCAGATTATCAGTGTGCGGATAAAGCGGAAGTAGTAAAAGTAAAAGCTTGTATTAACTGAATAGGATCATCAGCTTGGAACAAATAGAAGAAGCACCAAGGAGACCCTGGTATCAGCAAGGTCTCCTTGGTGTTTATGCCTTCGTATACTTCTCAATCAATTCCTCAAGCTTGCTCCAATGCTCGCAGTTCTCCCAACGGAAGGATTCAGGCAGCTTGGACATTTCCTCCCAGGAGCGTTTTTGCAGATAGGGCTTCAGGTTCTGTTCGACACAGATCGCCTGCATAATCGTTCTCATGCGGAATTGCAGCGGATACCGTTCTTCCTTGGAGATCGGCTGGAAGTAGGTCTCGGCCATGTAGTCGACCAAGGCTTCGCCCTTCTCCTGCTCCTTGTGCTGGTTCCAGACCTGTTTGATTTCTTCCGTCAACTGGCGCCAAGGGGTCTCGATCTTAGGGTAGACGATGCCCATCACGTTAGCGTCTTTATAGAGCCACAGTGCCCAAGACACATTGTTTTGCTCGCACAGATCGAGCATATCCTCAATGATCTCCATTTGGAAATGAATATCTTCCTTCTCGAACACCAAGCCGAGCTCGCCGCACCAGAGCGGACGCTTATATTTCTCGCGGATCTTCAGAAGTTGATGGAATTCCTCCGCAAAAATCTCCTTCCTGCGTTCGCGGCTCATGTCATGCGTAAGCACGGCAGGATCTTTGACGAACGGATAGAAGTGAAATTCGTAAGCCACCTGCGGGTCATCCACAGGGTCCAGCATGGAAAAGTCCGTCGTAAACGCGTTCCCTTCAATGAAAATAATATGCTCCCGGTCATATTTGCGGATTTCCGCAAGCACTTTGCGGTAGAAATCATTGAATACTTCCGCATTTGTCACCAGGGAGGGCTCGTTCACGATATCGTAAGCGGCGATCCAAGGCTGGTCCTTGTAATGCTGCGCGATGTGGCCCCAGAGACCGATAACCGTATCCCGCAGCGCACCGTACTCCCAGAATAACGGCAGGCCGGAGTAGGTATCGCAGTGCCAGTCGGGGTTTTGTCCGCCGGGAACGGAGTGAAGCTCCAAAATGGCGTAGATCTCATATTTTGCACAAAGGGCAACAATATGATCCAGGTATTTAAAGCCGTCGTTCTTATATACGCCCGGATTTTGATCGTCGATAAAGTATTTATAGTTAAACGGAAGCCGCAGATGATTAACGCCGATTTTTTTCAAAAACTCAAAGTCCTTTTCGCCCATATACTCCATCAAGAAACGGTCGAAGAAATCAGCGGTGCGCTCCTTGCCGTATACTTCCTCAAACGTCTTTTTAATCAAAGTATCGGTGCCGGGAAGGCCGATCAAAAAATGCTCCAGATTCATCCATGTGCCTAAGTTGAAACCGCGGAGCAGGATTTTTTCGCCGTTTACGGTGAAATTTTCACCAGTAACCTGAACAAAATGCCGATTTGAAGCTGTCATATTCAACACCTCTATTTATTAGTTTTTCATTCCTGTGGTAGCCACGCTTTGCATAAAGAAGCGTTCGCCCATGAGGAACACGGCGACCATCGGAATGGTCGCGATCACGGTGCCGGCCATCAGCAGGCCGTAATCCATCGTATGCTCGGTTTGGAAGGCCTTCATGCCCAACTGCAATGTCTTCAACGCATCGTCGTTCAAATAAATGAGCGGGGCAAGGTAATCATTCCACATGAACGTAAATGTGAAAATCGTTAAGGTCGACAGGCTTGCCGCCGACAGCGGCATCATGATTCTCCAGAATATGTTCCACTCATTGTAACCATCCATCCTTGCAGCCTCATTCAGCTCGTTCGGTAAGCTCATGAAGAATTGGCGCATCAGGAAGATGCCGAAGCCGCTAAACAATTGGATCAGAATGTATCCGGTGTGGCTGTTATATAACCCCAAGCTGCTGACGACCGAGAACTGCGGCACCATGATGGAATGCCATGGCATCATCAGGTTGGTCATGAACAGAATGAAAACGAGGTTCTTGAACGGCACCTTCAGCTTGGCAAAAGCGTAGGCCGCCATAGAGCAAATCACGACTTGCAATACGGTAATGATCACGGATAGCTTGACGGTATTCAAAAAATATTGCGCAAAAGGAATGGCGGTCCAGACTTCTTTATAATTGTTCAAATATAAGGACTGAGGAATCCAGTTCATCGGATTTTTGAACAGATCGACATCTGTCCGCAAAGAGGCCGATACCATCCATAGGAACGGGAAAAGGGTGGCAAGCGAAAAGATGACCAAAACCGCGAGCAGCAGCCAGTAGAGGGGCTTGGTACTTTTCAGTTTAGCAATCGCATCCTGCATAGGGTTCTCGCTCTCCTTTCCTTTAGTAGGTGACCCATTTTTTCTCGAGCCGGAATTGAATCAGGGAGATGACCATGATGATCAGGAACAGGATAGTCGACATGGCTGCTGCGTATCCCATCCGGTAGTTGATAAAGGCCTCCTGATAAATCCGGAACACAAGCACGTTGGTGGAGCGGCCCGGACCGCCGTCGGTCATGACGGATACCAGATCGAACACCTGGAACGAGTTAATGATCGTAAGAATCAGTACCATAAACAGCGTTGGCGACAGGCTTGGCAAAGTCACGTACAAAAACTGCTTGAACTTGCTGGCGCCGTCAAGCTCGGCGGCCTCGTACAGATGCTCGGGAATGCCTTGAATACCAGCCAGCAGAATAATCATGTAGTAGCCGAAGCTCTTCCATACGGCGACCAGAATGATCGCGAGCAGCGCCCACTGGGAGGACATCAGCCATTCCGGCGGATTCGCAATCCCGATAGCCTTCAGCATGTAATTGATCGGACCGGAAACGGGATTGAACAAGAGCCCCCAGGCAATGGCAATGGATACCATGGAAGTGATGTACGGGAAGTAAAAGGCCATCCGCAAATATTTGCGGAGATTGAGCACATGGTTCAGGGCGATTGCCGAAAACAAGGCGAGAACCATCGTTAGCGGTACAAAGAGGGCCGTATAGACCAAATTATTTTTTAGCGAAACAAGGAAATAATCGTCCTTAAACAAATGGGTATAGTTATTGAAGCCGATGAAATTGGGTGTAACGTTAAAGCCGCCGTAATCGGTAAAGCTCATGACGAAGCCGTAAATTAACGGGACAAAAATGAATACCGCAAACAAGACGAAGGCCGGAAGAATGAATAACGTCCCCGGAAGGTATGACTTGTAGTTGGCCAGACGTTTACTTGTCATCAATGCAACCTCCTTTGTGAATTACTACCGGAAGATCAGCTCGGCCTCCGCCAACAACGATGCGGAGGCCGATTTGCTTGGCTTAAAAATTACTTATTAAGCACGGATTGGCGATTTTTGATAAAGTTTTGAATGGCTGTGGCCGAATCCTGCTCCTGGAACAGGAAGAGATCCCGTTGTTCGTTAAATACGCGGTTCACTTCATCGATATTTGGGACCGGCTGGTTTTCCACGACGGTGTTCGCTTCAAAGAAGAAGCCGCTGCCTTGCAGACCCGTTGCCGTCAGGAAAGATTCCTGGGTCTTCTCGCTGGCGTACGCCGGCAACACGCTTGATTCGGCAATGATCGATTCGCCTTGTTCACCGGTTACAAATTGCACGAATTTAAAGGCGGCGTCGGCATTTTTACTTTGCGGGTTGATGCCGATAAAGGTACTTACGCCTCCGACTGTGATCGGATCGTTCATTCCCTCCGGCAATGGCATTGGAGCCATGTCGAATTCTATATCGGTCTTGCCGGCGGCGATATCCGCCTTCAGCATATTGATCGTCCATTCGCCGTTAATCATCATGGCGACATTGCCGCTTTCAAATTGCTTGATCCAGTCGATGCTTTCTGCCTTCATTTGCTTGTAGCTCATATGGGAGCCGTCCTTATAGTACAAGCGGTCCAGATAGTCCAGCCAATTGGCTAACGGGTCCAAGCTGTCGTCAAGAACCGTGGAGCCTTCTTGCAAAGCGCCCAGCGGAGCGATAATCCAGTCGGCGTAGTAACCGCCCCATTGCTTGTCCGCGCCTTCGCCTTTGGTCAAGCTCTTGGCGAGATCGGCATATTCGTTCCAGGTCATTTGCGCCGGATATTCGATGCCCGCTTCTTCAAACAGCGTTTTGTTATAGAACAATGCATATTGTGAGGTGCGGTAAGGGAGCGCGTAATATTTGCCTTCCGTCAGCACGCTCGTAATATCCTGAAAGCTGGGGCCATAAGCGCTGACATCCATGTTGGCCTCCTTGATGCGGTCGGTCAGTTCTACGAGCTGGCCTTTTGATGAATACAAGCCAAGGCTGGATGTTCCGTTTATGCTGTACACGTCCATCGTGGAGCCGCCGGACAGATTATTCATGATTTTTGTGTTGTATTCGTCGGCATTGTTGCTGATGGTGTTCATATGGACTTCAATGTCGCTGTTCTGTGAGTTGAACACCTCTACGACCTTGGTCATATAATCCTCTTCATCCGTCCAAGTGTAGTATTCCAAGACGGTTTTTCCGCCGGCGCCCTCATTTCCTGAACTATTGTTATTGGCCTGGCCGCAGCCAACCAAAGCTAAGATAAAGGCCAGCGATAAAGATAAAGCGGCTAAGCTTTTCTTTTTAGTCATGAAGAACCCCTCCTGTATCTGGTTTATATTTTTAGTCTAAATGTATCGACGATCTCTGATAAGGTGGAACTTTTATCATCGATTTCTGCGGATAAATTGGCCGGAAAGCGGGAATATTGGCGCATGAATAAGGAGGATGCTTTGCCTGCATGTCTATCGCATCATGATGGTTGTAGAAAATTTCAACCTCCAGCGGTGGTATAACTATAGTAAATTTTATTTATAGGCGAGTTCTGAGAGCTGGCTTTTCAGCATCAGGAAGGCCGCGAGGTTGAACGCAAGGTTCGATGTAGAATCAACAGGAGGGATGGCTGATATGTTTATATTCTTAGTGCTGATCTTGTTCATAGCCATATCCATATTTCTTTTTTTTCAGCGAAAATATACCAAAGCCACTCTTTTTATGCTGCTGATGGGCTTTTCCTATTTAGTTGTGGTGTCCTGCATTATTATCTACATGTCAAAGGATGCGTACTATTACTACAGTCTTGAAGCTTACTTCGGAATCAGGAAGGACTTACAGAACCGGCTTATGTTTCTGCCCATCACCCGTGAGAGTCTGATTCGGCTTTTGAATTTGTTCTCGATGACCTTCTTGTACGCGGGGCTGTGCTCGGGGATTTATTTCGCTTTTAATATGCAATTCAAGCGCAGGTTTATATTGCTCGCCTTGCTTGGGGTTCCTTGCCTCCTGCAGATGATTATGTATGATCCGGACTTTTACACGTACCTGTACTACAATCTGTATCCCGACTATATAAGCTCGCAAGCCTTTGCCTCTGCATATGAGACTTTGCACAGGATTACTTTGACGGTGAATACTTTGTATATTGCGGCAGGAACCGTCTTACTGGTTTACGCCCTGGTAAATGCGCCGAAGGTTCGACAGATCCGCAGTAATATTCTGATGATTCTGATTTCTTATATTTCGGTGCAAATCACCTATTATTACATGAATTATTGGGCGCCCGACGTACTGATTAAAGTATCGAAGGCGGCTCATTTCACCAGGTATTTGCCGATTAATTTGGTTGGGAACCCTTCAATTTATGTCTTGCTGCCTTATATCTCGGGATTATGCCTGTTAGTCAGTCTATATAGTATTTATAAATACACGCGAATTCAGAACAGCATCAAGAATCAGGAGTCGGTTATTTCTGAAAATATCGATTCAGCACTGTTCACCTCTCGCGTTTTTAGCCATTATATTAAGAACGAGCTGTTGGGCATCATGGCGCAAACCGAGTTTCTCGAGCATATGTGCGAGCGTTCGCCGGAGGTCGTGGAGGAGATCCGCGTGATTGAGCAGCGCTGCCGTAAGGTATATGATCGCTTGGACGCGGTGCACCAGAAGACCTTAAAGTCCAAGATCGAGCTAAAACCGGTTATGTTGAACGGACTACTGGACAATCTGATGAAAGATATGCATTCTGAATACAAGCAGCTTCAAATCGAATATACGCCGTCGGGGCGGCAGGCCGTCATTATGGCCGATCCTTACTACTTCCCGCAAGCTATTGAGAATATTGTGTCTAACGCGGTGGAAGCCCTTGAATCCATACCTGAGAAATCAAGAAGGATCGAGATTGAGACTACGGTGAGAAATAAATGGGTTGAGCTGGTGGTTACGGACAATGGTCCGGGGATCGCGGAGGAAGAGCTTAAACATATTTTTCAGCCCTTCTATTCTTCCAAACCAACAGCTACGAATTGGGGGATGGGCCTGTCCATATGCCATACTATTATTACAGCCCATGGCGGTAAAATTAATGTAGAGAGCACACTGGGCGAGGGCAGCGCGTTTCATATCGTTATGCCTTTGCTGTCTATTGCCAATACTTAAAAGCCAGGAGTTTAGGAGGTTCACTGGCCAGACGGACTGCGGCTTAATGTTCGTGTTCGAAAATGTTGGCATTTCAGAAACCCTTCGTGATCAAAAGATGACTTTTTGAGCAACTGCTTAAAGGAGATGGAGCAGCATGTCAAACGCATCAAGTACGCCGACGATCAAAGTACTTATTGTGGAAGACGACCCGCTAATTAGTAAGCGTTATCAAATGATCTTGTCAAAGGATGAGCAGATCGAATGCGTCGGCAGAGCCTCCAGCGGCTACGAGGGGACGATGCTTGCTGCGCTTCATAAACCGGATATCGTCTTGATGGATATCGAGCTTGAAGATAAGCAGGCGGGCCTCCGGGCGACCGAAGAAATTCTGAACTATCTGCCGGGGGTCAAGGTGGTGATCCTGACAGTCTGCGAAACGGACGATACCGTGTTCCGGGCCTTTGAGCTGGGAGCTACCAATTATTTGCTGAAAAATATGCCCGCTGACGCCATTCTGCAAGCCATCAAGGATGCTTATTATGACCTTCCCGCATTGCATTCGAATATTGCAGGTAAAATTACCCGCGAATTCAAAAGAATCAAGACCACCGAAGACAGCCTGATGCATAACTTCTATATCTTGACGACGCTTACCCCGACGGAGCTTGAGGTATTGGAACTGCTCATGCAGGATTATTCCCGTCAGGAAATCTGCAAGCTGCGGCATGTGGAGCCTTCGACCCTGAAATCGCAAATCAACAGCATTCTGAAGAAGTTCAACAAAAGCAGCGTTCAGGAGACTCTGCCCGTGCTCCGGGAATTGCACATTCCGGAGATCTTGGCGCAGCGGAAAGGGAAGCTGTAGGAAAGGGAAAAGGTGGCGCTATCCTTCTGGCTGCTTACCTACAAAGCGCAACGAATAAAAAGCTGGGCGAAGACTTTATTCGCCCAGCTTCCTTTATAGGAGCTTTTTTGAGAACTTATAGCGCAGTTCCAGCCGTCACCAGTTATTGCCCGATCCTCGAATTACGGTGAAGCCGGGGCTTTTGTTCTCCCCGTAGATGGCGGCTACGCCAGGATTATGAATGATTACATTCGAAAAGCTTGCCGATCCGACAACCGGACCTTGTCCGTCCTCTGCTTTGGCAACCAGCTTGATGCCGTAACGGGAAGGATTATTGATCGTGATATTCTCCAGGCGAATGTTCTGCATCTGTACATTTTCCGGAGATTTGGATTGGAACATAATTCCGAAGTAAACCGGCTGATTAATATCTACGTTTTTGATCAGGATATTTTTGAAATCCCGGTCTCCACCATGCAGCCAGATGGCGCCGAAGTTTTGATATTCATTGATCTTGTCATCGGCTCCGACACTGGTCCAGAAGTCTCCTCCGGTTCTATCCAGAGTTACGCCGTCGATAACCGTATCCTGATCGCCGAAGCCCAGCGTGTTATAGCCGAAGCTCAAGCTGCTGACCGTCAAGCCCGGATAGGTGAGGGTATCGGCGCCATATAGATTCTGAAACAGATTGTCCTTCCCGCCATAGATGGCGAAGGCGGCAGCCCGACGGACATTGGTAGCGGTCAGGTTGGTGTATTTGTTACCCACATTGTAGGATCCGCCTGCATCAATTGCGCTGAACAGGGCAAAGGCATCATCGCCTGTCCCGCGGGCATAGTTGTTATCGATAATATTATAGGAAGAACCGTTAGTCATATTGATTCCGTCGGCAAATACGTTCTTGATCCGGTTATTCTTGAATGTATTGTGGGAGGAGTTCACACCCCAATACAGACAGATGAAGTGCTCCGCCCAAATATTCTCAATGGTGACGTTTTGCATTCCGTTGCCATCTATGAATTTTCCGGGGCCATCCTGGCGATATACGTAATTGCCCCAGGCGGACAAGTCTTTAATCGTGGAGCCATTAGCCTGAGAGCTGATATTGAAGCCGATATCCGTGTTGGTCTGATTCTGGGGAGCGACCAGCTTGGTATGCCATGGGCCAGCTCCAATGATCTCGGTTGCCCGCCCGTACAGATAGATTTTGGACGTCAAAGTCCACTCTCCGGCAGGAATGAAGATCCCCTTCTTGGAAGGATCCTGCCGGAACTCATTAAGAGCCTGTTCAATCGATTTGGTACTGGAAACCTCAACATACTTGCTCGGATCAGGATTAGAGGCGGGAGGAGCCACGTTCTCCGTCTCAATCATGTCCACATAGATCCAAGGCACATCTCCGGCATCCTTTTGAATCTTGATTTTGGTGCCGGCGGGATAGACCTGATCCAGCATCAGCTGAGCATCTTCATAGAGCCAGTATGCCTTGGAGCCGGAATTGTCGTATCCCAGACGCCCTAAGGTCGAAGGTGTTGCATACACATAAGAGAATTTAGAGGTCACGGTAAAATTGCCCTTATCCACGCCATCGGCATAAATACTGATCGTTCCTGTCGTATTTTCATCGACCGCATTCCGCAGGACGAAGGCATTCGCCGGCGAGGTTAACGTGAATTCCACATATTCTCCGGTTGCATCCAGGTAGACAGCAGAACGGCCGGAGGCTTCACCGGCAAAATCGCCCGGCGTAAAGTTCGGAGCCAGCTTTGTCCCATAGGTGCTGTTCCCCGGGGCTTCGGCTTCCAGGATCGTAAACGGCATATTTGCTCCCCGGCCGGAATACAGGCTGGATGTGCTGACATTGTTGGCTTGCTTGGCAGGCACCTCATTCGCGTCTGTTGCGACGGTGACCATCACCGTGTAGCTGCCGTTGACAGCCGTCCATGTTCCTAGCGTTAAGTTCGCCGATGCTCCTGCAGCGAGTGAACCGCTGTAGGAATCGTTGAGGGTCTGGACGGTGGAGCCTGCAGCGTTTTTCAACACGACTGTAACCCCATGAGCGCCGCCTGCCGAGGCAATCGTTCCCTGGTTCTTGAGATTGACGGTGAAGGTTACCGTGTTGCCCGCGCTAGGGTTGCTTGGCGTCCAGGATACCGTGCCGATGAGGTCGGAGCTTTGCACCTGACCTACTACCAATTGGGCAGGATGCGTGTAGTTGTTGTTTGCATTATTCGTTTCAATGACCGTATTGCTCTCGTCCACCTTGGCGGTGACGCTGTAAGAGCCAGCCTCCTTGACCCCGATATTTGCGGAGACATTGGCTGAAGCACCCGGCGCAAGCGCACCGACAGGAGCTGTTCCGGCTAACGTGCTGCCGAGGTAGAAGTTTACGCTCGTTGCGGGAGAAGCTACCTCTCCGATATTTTGTACGGTTGCGTCAAGAGTAATATTCTGACTCTCGTTCGGAGATCCGGGCGACCAGGTCATGCCTGTTACCGTCAGGTCCGGATTCGGGGCGGGCGTACCGAGGATTTGGAACTCGGCGATTTGCCCACCCGGCGCTCCAGAGTTCGCCGTAATGCGCAGCTGCAAGCTGCTTGCGGTTGCATCAACGGGAATCGTTACCGTATTTTGCGAAGCCGGGTTAAACGTATATGAAGCTGCGGTGACCAGGTTGGTGAAGGTTGCGGAATTCTGATCGTGTCCCAGCACTTGAATCGTCTGCGTACGCGTTGCCCATGCGCTGGCAGGGTTCAGCTTGAGTACGACCGATGTGACGTTGGCGTTAGCGCCAAGGTCTACAGTGAGCGTACTCGGATGGGTGCCGCCCTCCCAATACGTATTCACATCGTTATCGTTGGCATTGGCGGCTGCAAAGGTGAAGGTCGAAGAGGAGGCCGAGATCGCCTTGCCGATGGCCAGGTTTGTCTCATTGCCGCCGCTCGAGCCGTTCCGTGTCACGGAATTGCTTGGGGCGGATGTGTTGCCCGCGGCATCCTTGGCGATGACGTGATATGTCACGGTCAAGCTTGCGGGCTGGCTGTCTGTATAGGTCAGAGTCGATCCGTTGACACTGCCCCGAAGCTGGTTGTTGGCGTAAATGTCGTATCCGATCACGCCAACATTGTCGGTGGAGGCATTCCAGGTGAGCCTGATCGTACCTGAACTAGGTTGCGTAAGGGCCAAATTGGCCGGCGCTGTAGGGGCTTGGGTATCGGATGCGTTGCCCGGTGCAAATTGGAGCCAGTTCAAATTGAAATCATATCCGCTGGCGAAGACGCGCAGCGTCTGCGATCCTGCGTTGAGCGTTACGGTTGCAGATACGGTCTGCCAATTCTGCCATCCGCCGGTGTTCGGTACCGCTGTGGTAGCCAATGTGGTTCCGCCGGACTGAAGCTGGATTTCACCGGTGGCAGAGTTGCTGGCTACCCGGTATTCTAAGGTATAGGTACCAGCGCTTTGCACGTTCACGCTATAGTCCAGCCAGTCGCCTGCGTGAATCCACCCTACGTTCAGACCGCCTCCGGTGTCCGATGTAGGTTCAGTTTGAATCCCGTTCATCCCGCTGTAGCTCTCCGCTTCAATTTTCCCCGGAATCGGAGAAGGCTCGGGTTGAGCGGCAGCGCCGTAGATTTCCACTTCGGACAACTGAGCTGCCGGCCAGCCGGTATTGGCGGTGACATGGATTCGCACATAACGTGCGGCGGTTGCCGGGAAGTCAACCGTCACTGTGTTTCCAAGGCTTGGATCAAAGGTATAGTTGGCTGAAGCCTTGAGATCAGAGAAGCCGGTTCCCGTTGTGCTTCCCTGCACGGATAGGGTTTGTGTACGGCTCTCCCATCCTTCAGGCAGCTTCAGGACAACCTGATCGACAGAAGCTGTGTTGCCGAGGTCAACCTGTACCCATTGCGGGAAGACGTTGTTGGTGCTCTCCCAATACGTGCCTGCATTTCCGTCCGCTGCATTCGTTGCGACATACACATCGGCATGCCCGGATGCGGATACGGCTTTGCCTGCGGCCAGATTGGGTCCTCCCGCCGCACGGGCGGGGTCCGGCCAGCCAATAGAGGTCAGGAATGTTCCGGCGAATAAGGCTACAATGCACACCCAAGCGACAAATCGTTTTTGGCTGTTCACGAATTCGATTCTCCCTTCAGAGTTTAATTCCTTCGAGACTCTGCCATCCTGTGCATTTAATTAAAATGTAAGCGGTACCAAAAGAGAAGTGAACGCCTCCTTCCACCATTTATATAATAAGGAGATTACAAGAAGATCATAAATTAGGATCGATTTACAAATAAAGGAGTGATTCTATCGAAGTTATGCGCAGGACTATGAAATGAAGGAAAATCCCTCTCGTTCGTGGAATATATCGAAAACTGCCGATTTGCATATCGGAGCGTATTTAAAGTACGCTTAGTTTCAGGAGGGGAGCCCAATGAAGTCGATTACGGTTCAAAAACTTAAGGATACTTTTCAATTGGAAGTGCTAGCGGGAGCGGACCGCATGGACCGCATGATTACCCGTCCTCGGACGCATAGACCGGGCTTGGAGTTCGTCGGGTATTTTGATTTCTTCCCGATGGAACGCATCCAGATTCTCGGTCGCAAGGAAATTAACTACTTACTGACATTAAGCGTGGAAGAACGCAAGCTGCATATCGGTAACATCGTTAAGTACCATCCGCCGTGCTTCATCGTGACGTCAGGCCAACAGGAGATTCCGTACTTGACCCTGTTCTGCGATCAAGAGGGAATCCCGCTGCTTAGAACGCAGGAGACGACCAACGAATTCATCGCCAAGCTGGATCGCTTCTTGCTAAAGACGCTGGCTCCGGAAATTTCAATTCACGGCGTATGCGTGAATGTATCGGGCATCGGCGTCCTGCTTCGGGGCAAGTCAGGCATCGGCAAGAGCGAGACGGCCCATACGCTGATCCGGCGGGGGCACCGGTTCGTGGCCGATGATATCGTAGTCCTGAAGAAGCTGGGTCCGGCGACGCTGCTTGGAACCCATAACGAGACCACGCGCGAATTTCTGGCGCTGCGCAGCATCGGGCTGATCAATGTGGTCCGCCAATACGGGCGCAAGGCCTTTCAGGACGAGACGCGCATCGTGCTCGACATTGAACTGGCTCCTTGGCAGGAGAACTCCCTGAACAATGAACTGGAAGTCGTTCCACAGTTCACGGAATATCTCGGCGTGAAGATCCCGCACATTGAAGTCCAGCTTCAGCCGGGGCGAGATGTGGCGGGACTGATCGAGGCCGCCGCCAATAACTGGTACCTCAAGCAATTGGGCTATAGCGCTGCGGAAGAGTTCATGCAGCGTATCGAGAACGAAATGCAGTGATGAAATCCCTAATGCCCTGCTGGGGCAGATCCCTTATCGTAGACATCGAAGATGGATGAGACGATAGGGGATTTCTTACATAGGGCGATGTGACGATTGCATATTTGGAGCGAATGCTCGGGAGGTTGAGTAAGTATGATTAAATCTAAAGCGCTGGTTTTCTTCATGATTTCGCTTCTAAGTGTACTGCTTATTTCGAGCGGTTGTAGTTCTAATAAGCAGCCTGCTCAAGAAAGTTCCTCCTTTGAAGGAGACCTGGGCCAACTTTTAGAAAAGACGAGTAAGGATGGGGCATTCATTTTCGAAGGACTGCCTTGGTTAGTAGCCAAGCAGGAAATCATCGGCCAACAGAAAGAGGATGCTATTCAGTCTGAGGAGACGGATAGAATTCTTGTTGAAGGCGGCCTCTCCTTGGATACCAAGGTAAAGCAAACGGTCATTTATAATTTTCAAGACGATCAATTAGTGTCAGGCGAGTATCTGTTTATTACCTCCGACGATCAATATTTTGCTGAAATGGGCAAAGAACTAAAGGCTCTTTTTACTGACGGGTTTTCTGAGCCTCTAACAATGAACTTAGCGGTATTGGATCAAGCTGATGCTTCCTCACGGCAGGAAGAACATATTATCTGGGAAGGTTCGGACCGCAGCAGCCTGCGTTTGAACCTGTTAACGACTGAACAAGGCGATTATTTGCTGCAAATTCATGTAACATCGCCTCAGCCTGAGCGGGAAGGATTACAGTAAAAGGACGCCGCTAGGAACGTATAACAAGACCGCGCGCGAATTTCTGGCACTGCGCAGCATCGGGCTGATCAATCTGGTCCGCCAACCGGATACTACTCTCAAGAGGGACAAAATTCCAAATCCTGAGTCTGTTCATAACTTATATTAGGCATTTACCTAGTGACGAGTATAAAGTGGATAGAACGAGGGGTGTATATAATTTGGAAAATGAAACCCGGAATGGAGATATACCACAACCGATCAGAAATGATGGTGCCGGTTGGTGGGATTTGGGACCGCGGGATGTCATGCGAGACCTTGAGAACCCTGATATGCTGGTTCCGCCTGTCACCGACGCAGGATCACTACCTAACCTGAAGTTTTCTTTCTCCGATACCCATATGCAGTTGAATCACGGTGGCTGGTCGCGGGAAGTGACAGTTAGACAGCTTCCGATCGCGACCACGATTGCCGGGGTGAATATGGCTCTGACTCCAGGCGGTGTGCGAGAGTTACATTGGCATCAGCAAGCGGAATGGGCGATTATGCTTGTGGGGCGAGCACGCATTACATCAGTTGATCAGAACGGGAGGAACTTCATTGCTGACGTAGGCGTGGGCGACCTTTGGTACTTTCCTCCGGGAATTCCACATTCCATTCAAGGGTTGGAGGGAGGCTGCGAGTTTTTGCTTGTCTTTCCTGACGGCAGCTTCTCTGACCTCAATACTTTAGCTATCTCTGATTGGTTCGCACATACGCCAAAGGACGTACTGGCGGTGAACTTTGGTGTCCCAACAAGCGCCTTTGCCCATATCCCGAACCACCAGTTATATATTTTTCAATCCCATGTTCCCGGTCCGCTTGAAAGTCAGCAGGTGCCTGATCCATACGGTTTCGTACCGAAAACCTTCACACATCGACTGCTCGCCCAAGAGCCGATTGTAACTCCGGGAGGGAGTACGGTGCGTATAGTGGATTCTGCCAACTTTCCTATTTCCACTCAAATTGCCGCATCGTTGTTGGAAATTAAACCAGGCGCAATGAGAGAGATGCATTGGCATCCTAACCAAGACGAATGGCAATATTATATCTCCGGTACAGCGCGCATGACGGTTATGGCACCTAATGGTACGGCTCGTACCTTCGATTATCGTGCTGGGGATGTAGGATATGTGCCGCGGGCCTTCGGACACTACATCCAAAACACCGGTAATCAAAGCGTGTGGGCTTTGGAGATGTTTGCGAGTGACCGTTTTGAGGACATTTCACTGAATCAGTGGATGGCGCTCACACCTCACCAACTAGTACAACAGAACCTAAATGCAGGACCAGAACTAATGAACGCATTGCGAAAGGAAAAGCAATTTATAGTACAGGGTTCGATAGGTTAACCATGCAAAATGCTGTCACTACCTAAGGGGCAGCATTTCTTATTTGCTCTTGTTAGTAACAATAGGAAACCGATCACTATACGGAAAGTGCGGGACACCGACCGTCTCGGCTGTATCGGAGAAATTGGGAGGGAATCCGTTGAAGTACAGGAATTTGGTGCACGGCCTTTTGGAGCGAAAAGTGAACCGCTTCATCGCAGAGGTCTTTGTCCATGGGGTCAAGGAACAGGTGCATATTAAAAATACCGGCAGACTGACCGAGCTGCTGCAGCCAGGTGCGGAGGTTCTGTTGGAGCCCGGTGATCAGCCGGGAAGGAAGACCCGCTTCTCGCTTGTAGCGGCAGCCAAGAGAGGGGAATGGGTGAATATCGACTCCCAGGCACCGAATAAGCTTGTTTATGAGGCAATTGCCGCAGGACGGCTGAAAGAATTCGGGGCGGTCTCTGCCCTGAAGCGAGAGGTTACCTTTGGCGGCTCGCGGTTTGATCTCTATGTGGAGGCTGATGGACAAGCGGGGTTCATCGAAGTGAAGGGGGTCACGTTGGAGAAGGATGGGGTGGCCCTATTCCCGGACGCGCCAACCGCGCGGGGAACGAAGCATGTACTGGAGATGATTCAGGCTGTGCAGGCGGGATATCTTGGCGCAATTCTGTTTGTGGTACAGATGACGGGCTGCCGCGGATTTGCCCCGTATCGGGAAATGGATCCAGCCTTTTCCGAGGCGCTGGAGCGGGCAGCGCTTAAAGGAGTGCAAATTCTAGCTTATGACTCGTATATGGAAGGCGAGCATTTCATACTCGGCCATCCGGTCCCGGTGCAGCTGTATCCCTTGTCATCGGATTGCTGAACTGCTTAATGTTTGGGCTGCAGCACCTTGGCAATGCCGCCAATCAGCAGCCCCCATACCGCATTGGTGGTGAAGACGCTGACCAAGGCGAGCGGATTCGTCAGGGGACCTTGCAGTTTTCCGTCGAGCAGAGGAGATACGATATCGCTAAGCAGTATGGCGAATAAGGCATAGCATAGACCGGCGCTGACCAGAACGGTGACCGGCGAGGATACTTTTTACTTATGATGATCTCTTGAAGAAGCGATGAAATCGATTTTCAGCAGTTGTCCAACTGTATATAGACATGAGAGGATCGCATGAGGAGCTTTTGCAGCAGAACGGAGTTTACGCTGGAATGTATCAGAATCAGTTCGTACAGGGCAATCCTGCATGATCTGTAACAAGAAAAAGGCGCTTCTACAGTCTTTACGCTGTAGAAGTGCCTTTTTTTCATGGCTATGTATTGCCTTCATCACTAGGCTAAAATAGCTCTGACGTAGGTTACTACCGTCCTATAAAAGTCTGAATCCGGATCAACTTGACCTATTACACTAGCGTTTCGTGCGTTTAGATCCAATGATTTCGCATGATCGGTTAAAGCTACACCCTCTAACACGGTATAACTATAGTTTACTTTTGATCCATCAATATCAATTCCAACTGGGACAGGCACCTCGAATGCATATCCTTTTACCTGACTGGTGATCGGAACAATAAAGGCCAAGTCTGATATTAATGGATAGAAAGGAGACGGACCGTAAATTTGTTTAGGAGGTTTTTTATGAAGAACACAAAATACATGATTGCGGCGGTAGTTATCATTTTATTAGGCATCTCATTATTCTTCGTTTATGAAGGTTCAAAGAAAACCACATTTAATAAAGCTGTTCTCAAGAATCTAAATGTAGAAGAAATAAGCTCACTACAAATAACTAGATCAAATAATGAAAATGAATATGAAATATCCAGTACACAGATTCATACTGGATCACGATAAGGGATGATAGCCAAGGACGGCGATTTGGAATCACTCTCTACGATAATAGCTATATAAGTATTTTTAAATATGCTGACAACCAATCAAACTCAACATCTTCATATAAGATAACTAATGAGAATGAAATTGATTTAATGGCAATTCAAGCATTGATAAAATAACAGATAACTTTTAAGTTAGCTGTACACATATGCATGGATCTACAACGCGAACAAGGCACTTCCGCAGCCAAAACACGCTGTGGAGGCGCCTTGTTTTATACGGCCAAATGGGTCAACCCGAAAGCTTGGCCGTCAGCCAAGGCTTAATTAAAGGCAGCACAACATCCGGTTGCATGGCTCGGGTGTGATCCATAACCTCACCTTGCACGAGCTGCACGTCCCAACCGAGCTGCCGTAAAGTTTCCTCGTGTTTGCCCAACCGCCCGGAGATATCGACGGTGACCCCGCCGAAGTTCTCGCCGTACACAATCGTATCCTTCTCCCCGGCAAAGGCCAGCTTGGGAAAGCAGAGCTTACCCTGAATCGCTGTATCCTCAAAGTCTGTCAAGTGGTTATATAGGGTGAGAAATTGCTTGGTTCGATCCGGATCGATCGTGACCTCAAGATGATCCCAATCTACCTCGTCCACAGGAACCGGATCTTTAGAAGCAACTTTTGGTTTCTCGGTATTTTGGATAGCCTGCTCATGCGTTTTGGCAGTGACGGTTCTCATTTCAGCATAAGGCCCATCATAAGGAGGAAATCCGCCCATGAGGAGCGCCTCCAAGCGATCGGTTCTTATAGCGAGCTGTAAGCCGGCGAGTGCCAGCCAGGAGTATCCATAATAGCAGAAGGTGTTGACACCCATCTCATCGGCGATCTGTAGGAAATCTCTGGCGATAGCTTCCGGCGTAAGCGAATCCGGGCGTGGATGCTGAAACAAATGACCTTCATAGTCAAAATGGATAACCCCGAACTCATCGGCAAGCCCGTTCACCAGCTTCTTTCCCAGCTCGGGGTCTACGCCCCATAGCTTTAGTGCTTCCGCCTCTTTTCCCGTCACACTTTCTTTTGTCCCCGGGAGCATAATAAACCTGCCGTTACGGTTACCCTCAAGTCTCACCTCCAGCGCAGAGCCATCGTTCAAAGTGATCGTTCTCTTCATGTTCATCCCTCCAAACCTGATATACTACAAACATACAACATAGATGCAATCTTCAGGTTTGTGTACATAAAGCATAGATAGATCGGCAATCTCCTCGATCAATACTTAACGCAGCACTTTAAGGTATTACTTTAATATAGGAGTGGGCAAAAATGGGACGCTTTTATACACCGGCGGAGTTAGCCTTGGAATTCAACGTGAGTACAACGACCCTGAGGAGGTATGAAGAGCAGGGGCTGCTTCCTCATGTAGCTAGATCGACAGGGGGACACCGCCAGTATACTTTCATACACCGTCTGGCCTTTGCCGCGATCCGATCTATGCTGGCCGGCTTTGATATTCCTGTCGTCTATGAGGTCATGCGCAGCATAAAGGATGGAGCAGTGACGGAGGCGCTTTGGCAGATTAACCAGCAGCTCCACCGGACCCAGGAGGAAAAAATCCGAGTCGGAAATGTGCTCGGAATGATCCAGCAGGCACAGCTCGGTTCTAATCAGAAGATGAAGACACCCGGCGGGCCGCTGCCGATTGGCAAGGCCGCAGAATTAGCAGGCGTGAATACGTCTGCTATCAGGCATTGGGAGAAGGAGGGACTGATCGCTTCAATCCGGGATAAGGAGAATGGATATCGGCTGTACGATTTGACCGAGTTGCGTAAAATATTGGTCATCAGCAGTCTGCGGCGGACAGTGTATTATGTAGATCATTTGAGGGAGCTTCTAAGAGAACTGGAGGCCCATCAATTTGAACGGATTGATAGGTCATTCCAGCTTGCTCTTGCGAAGTTAAGTGAACGGCTGCAGGCCCAACTCGAAGGCGTCAGGCATCTGATGGTCTACATCGAGGCTTACAGGGAGCACATATACAAAGAACATTAACGTTTTACGTAGTTACCAAAAATAAATCTTACAAGGGGTCCCATCACGATCATCTGCAAAGGCAGACTCGGCATATTATAGCGGCCTGCCGTTGGGACACATAAGTGGACATTGTGTGAACAATATAAGAAAAAATAGAGGAGCTACGTCTGCTTTACATCCCCCGACGCATGTTTTATACTGGACACAATTGTTGAGACAGGAGGATAGACGATGATCCACTATATCAGATTGCGCTCCCTGACTTTGAACCCGTAATTAAATACGTTCAAAGGCTCTGCTTGCATTAGGCAGGGTACACGGGATCAGTCTGCCCTTTTGGGGTCATCTCATCTTCATATAGAGGTTGTTTAAATCGTGAAGAGAGGCGGATTTGTCGCGCCTTTCTTTTTTGTTGTTTTCCCGGCCATTGCCTTTTGGTCGTGAATCGTGGAATCCCGTTACCTTGCCGTGCAGGCCGAATGCCTGTGATTTTCTATGGCAAAGGAAGGGATATTTTTATGAGCAGAAAAATGCATAGCGCAAATCTGATAGATACATGGTCATCCTGCTTCAAATGTCCGCTCTGCGGAAGTCCGGTGAGGGTTGATGGGCACGCCAGCCTGGTCTGCTCGAAGCATCACGCGTTTGACTTTTCCAAGCACGGTTATCTGAACCTGTTAACCCGGCCTGTGGTCGGCAAATACGGCAAATCCTTATTTGAAGCAAGGCACCATCTGATTACGGAAAGCTCTCTGTATAGGCCCTTGCACAAGGCTCTTCGAGATGTCATCCTCAAGGATGCTCCCGAACCGGCAAGCCCATGGATGATGGCCGACCTGGGCTGTGGTGAAGGCTCCCACCTGCAGAGCGTGCTGAAGGCATGCGATTTGCCCCAGGTGACCGGGCTTGGCCTCGATATCTCAAAGGAAGGCATCACCCTGGCCGCGAAAAGATACGAGGGCTCCATTTGGCTGGTGGGCGACCTGGCCGGCTTGCCGCTTGCGGATCAGTCTTGCCGGGTGCTGCTCAACATACTATCACCGGCTAACTATAAGGAATTCACGCGGATCTTGAAGCAGGACGGCAGCATCGTGAAGGTCGTACCTGGTCCTGGCTACCTGAAGGAATTGAGACAAGCACTCTATGGGGATAACGAAAAAAGAAGCTATAGCAACAAGCATACATTAGACCTATTTTGCCGACATTTTGATCGATTGGACACGATTCAGCTGAACTACAGACAACGTCTGAGCGGTGCGGAGCTGCAGCTTCTGGCGAGCATGACACCGCTGGCCTGGTCTTCGGATCCTGAGCGTGTGCAGGACTATGTTCGGCAGGAGTCGGCATGGGTGACCGTGGAGTTGGATATTTTAGTGGGGAAAAGCCGGAGGACCGGCAGGAAATAGCAGGACTTGCAGGAATTTTCGACAGAATTCGGCGCTCGGATGGGTGCATTTTACCTCTCGTTAACACTAAGTTGATGCTCTCTGGGGATCGGAGGCGTACAATAGCACTATAGAGACGGGCATTTCATTTTTCCAGTCTCGATTTTATAGGCACAAAGGATGAGATGGGAAAATGAAAACACCGCTCGCTCCCTCTGGAGATAGAAGCGGTCTGTTAAACCACATGACCTACTTCTATCAAGCAACCCGAACGTACTATCAATCCTGCAGAAGATATGCCGAGCTGCAAAAAATTATGAAAGGACAGGCCCTGACCACCTTTTTTCAGCCTATTTATAATTTGCAGGATAAAGGGCATCTGGGCTACGAGGTGCTGAATCGCCCTCCGGTATCGGCGCAGTTTCCGAGCACTGATTTTTTTTATGATTTTATCGGGCATACCGATCAGGTCTTTTCTTTTGAATTGTTTTGCCGGGATTTGTCTTTGAACCGTTTTAGCTCGGCACTGGAGAAGGCAGGCCATCCCAGGAATACGATTTTGTTCATCAATATCCATCCGCAGGTGCTTTCTGATCCAGGCTATCGGAGCGGACAGACGATACAACTTCTATCCCGTTATAACCTCTCTCCACAGCAGGTAGTGTTTGAATTGACGGAGAAGCAGGCGGTTCAGGACTATGTAGAGTTTGAGCGCATTCTTTCGCATTACCGCGCCCAGGGGTTTCGTATTGCCATTGATGACGCGGGTTCCGGCTATAACAGTTTGAAAGCCATTGTGAGCCTGAAGCCGGAGTTTATTAAGCTGGACAAGTCGCTGGTTCACAACATTCACCTTTGTCCGAATCAACAGCGCATTGTGACCTTGCTTCAAGAATTTGCTGCTGATTCGGGCACCCACATTATCGCCGAAGGTATTGAAGCCTCGGAAGAAATCTCATTTTTGCGTCAGGAAGGCATTCAATACGGACAAGGCTATGCATTGGGCAGGCCAGCCAGAGAGCTAACATACCCTTATCTACAGCCCTTCTAACCATCGGTTGAACGAAAGACGCTGCGAAGGCAGGAAAGGAAAATGCGCGAAGTGTTCACGGAGGGGATAACTTGTTCACGAAAATTGGTGAAATGGCCGAGATGATTCCTATCGTCGAGCCGGATGCGAAATGCCGGGTTGTAAATAACCTGTTCGTACATAACCCTAAACTGGAAGGTATAGCTGTAGCCGGGGCAGGCATACCTCCTGCACTTGTGATGCGCTCCCGATTCTATCAGCTGCTGGGCACACAATATGGATACAATCTGTACATGGGCAGGCCGGTCAGTCTGGTCATGAATAGTCATCCGCTTGTTGTCCAATATGAGGAGCCTATTACAGAAGTAAGCATCCAGGCGATGAATCGGGCCGAAGAGGAGCTATATGACGGGGTGCTGGTAGCCCAGGAAGAAGTGCTGTATGGGTTTGTCAGCATTCGCCGTCTGCTGCTTGAGGTAGCCGACATTCGGGCGGAGATGGCAGTCTTCATGAACGCCCTGACCGGCTTGCCCGGGAACCGGATTATCGACGACCGGCTTCAGCAATCCGCAAACCAGAAGCACTTCAGTGTACTCTACATCGATCTGGATCACTTCAAGTCCTATAATGACAGCTATGGCTTCAAAATGGGGGATTCTCTGATTCAGGCAACCGCCGCCCTGCTTCGGGAGCAGTTCTCGGGGCAAGGCTCATTCCTGGGACATATCGGAGGGGATGACTTTATCGCGATTCTGAACCATCATGATTATCAAGGCCCTTGCAGCAAAGTGATTGAGGGCTTTGAACAAATCAAGCAATCCTTTTACAACGCCGAGGATCTCAAGAACAATTTTGTGAAGGGGGAGAGTCGTTCCGGAGGGTATGGCGCGATTCCGCTTGTCTCCATTTCCATCGCTGTAGTGACGAATCAGAAGGGCGATTTTCAAAGCATGGATCAGATCGTTGATGAAGCTACCCGAATGAAGAGAATTTGCAAATCCCATCCGGGCAGCATCTGTTATGCCAACTAGTCGGAATGACTGGTGAAAATTTCGTCCAAGGCTCTTCCGTCACAAGGGCCAAACGGAATTCCCAATATTCTGGCCAGCGTAGGAGCGATGTCCACCATATGGATATCTCCGAGCCTGTAGCCGGATTTCACCGAATTGCCCGAGAAGACCGCATTACAGCGGTATCCTTCCTTGTCCGGAGCGTAGCCGTGCGTTGCGTACTTGACGCCGTGCTGCTGCAGGTCGACAATCGTTGGCCGATCCAGAGCCTCGTCGAAGGCATAATTGCGCTTGGCCTCCAATATTGCGCTTGCTGCTCGACTTGCATGCATCCGGGTTAATTCCTCCCCCGTATAGAGGTGCTCAATTCCGAAGGAGGGGTTCCGCATAACCATCCTGACCGTGTCCAGAGCTAAGGCTGCGGCCTCTTCATCTCCCGGCTGAATATGCAGGTAGGCGGATCCGCCGCCGCACTGGAAGTAAGCTCTCCACATCATTTTCCCATTCTGCTCATAGATCAGGCCTCGCTCCTGCAAAAGATTGTTCAGATGCACCTTGTATCTGACATTAAATTGTCCATGATCACCAAGGACGGCTATCACAGTATCCTGCTGAATGCCTGCTTCTTCGACGGCCTGCATAATCTGCCCGATTCTGTGATCCATTCGGAGAATGACCTGTTCAACCTCTTCGCTGTCCGTTCCATGGGCATGCTTGGCATCATCCAGATCAATCAAATGCAGCATAAGCAGGTTAGGCTTCTTCCGCTTGATCGTATCCACCGCGCATCGGGTCGTGAAATCATCCAGATAAGGCTGTTCAATTCCCTGTCTGATCCGGCCGTGCTTCATCTCCATCTCAAGGCAGTAGAGCGGACTTCCGCTCTTCAGCACCTTCAGCGCCTGGTTCTCCTTCCCGATCGCTCTAATCTCGGGGATATTGTACCGGAAAGAGGATTTGCCGGACACCGGCCATAAAAGGCCTGCTGTGCTTAGGGAATGCTCCCGCGCGGCATCATAAATGGTAGGGACCTGAATCGCATCCCGGAACCAGAACCAGCTCTGCTCCTCTTCCTTGACAAAGGGCTGAAAAGGATTGTTGTGATGGACGCCGTGCTTGTCCGGATATACGCCGGTAGCGGTAGTGCTGTGCACCACATAGGTGAGCGTAGGATAAACACTTTGCAACTGGTTCGTAGATGCACCCTGTTCAATTAATTTAGATAAGTTTGGCAGTCGGCGGGCCGTCTCCCAGTTATCCTCCGAGAAGGCGTCATAGGAAATAACAATCAGGTGCTTCGCAATGGCCGGTGAAGTCGATATGGAGCTCATAGATTTTCCCCTTTAGGCAAAGTTAAAAAGATGAAAAACCCGATGACGAACAATGGAATGATCGCCAGTACACTGACATTTGCATTACCGGTCAAGGTCGTTGCCAGCGACATCAGAGCCGGACCGATAATGGCTGCGAATTTGCCGAAGATATTGTAAAAACCGAAAAATTCATTGGAATTCTCTTTAGGAATGATTTTAGCAAAATAGGACCTGCTCAGTGCCTGGATACCGCCCTGGGCGGACCCGATTAAGGCCCCTAGCGCGAATACATGCCAGATCGAGGAGATGAAGAAAGCGGCGATACAGGACACGATATAGGTGAATATTCCGATGATAATCATCGTTCGGGCGGAATAGACCTTAGCCAGATTGCCGTAAAGAATAGCGCAAGGAAAGGCAATGATCTGAATAATTAACAGAATGCCGAGTAAAGAGAAGGTATCCAGCGCATCGGAGCCCAATACGGAGGTAGCATAAGGCACGACCATTTTTATGATGGTGTCTACGCCGTCAATATAGAAGAAGTAAGCCAGCAAAAATACAAATACGACCCGGTGCTGACGAATATTCCGGAAGGTGCCTGCCAAGCGCCGGAAGCTGTTGATAACAGGCTTTGGTTCGGGATCAATGTAATGTCTTTGCCGTACATCCCGGATCAGCGGCATCGTCAGCAAGCCCCACCACAGGGCGGTAATCATGAAGCCAATCTGATAGCCGATAGCTTGATCCATGCCCAGCATCAGAATCAGGAGCAGGCTAATGCCAAAGGGAATCACACTGGAGATATATCCGTAGGCAAACCCTCGGCTGGAGACCTTGTCCATGCGTTCATCCTTCGTCACGTCGACGAGAAAGGAATCATAGAACACATTTGCCCCGGCGAAGCCAACGGCTGATAAGATATAGAACAAGATGAGAATCTGCCACTGTCCGCTTTCCGGCGCAATGAAGGCGAGGGAGGCGGTTGCAAGAACACCGATAGCCGCAAAGAAGATAAAGAAGCGCTTCTTCATATCCTTGTAATCAGCGATTGTGCCTAGAATCGGACTCAGTACGGCAATCAGAATGCTGGCAATTGAATTGAAATATCCCAAATCCATACTGCTGCTTACATTATCGAACATACCGAAGACGATCGGCAGAAGTGCGGTTGTAACGGCCATCGAATAGGCTGAATTACCGCAGTCGTACAAAATCCAGGATTTCTCCTCTTTGGTTAGCTTCATAACCCGCCAATCCTCCTATAGTCTCATTGTTCCAGTTATACCATACGTAAGTACGCCTTGTATTAAATGCATGTAAAAAGAGCTGCGGAAGATTAGGGAAGCCGGATTTTGTTTACAATACCGGGTGTAACGAGATTAAAGTGTGAGACTTCTTTATAATAACGGTATGAGGTGAATTTAATGACAACTTCAGCAACGGAGCATCAGGAGGCAATCGAGACAGTACGCAAACTAATCAAGGGAATCGACACCGCCATGCTGACGACGGTAACCAGCGAGGGCCTGGTATCCCGTCCGATGAAGACGCAAGAGGTGGAATTTGACGGAGACCTGTGGTTCCTCACGTTGAAGGACACCAGCAAATTTGATGAGCTTAAGGATCATCCCGAGGTGAACGTGGCTTACGCAGGCAAATCCTATGTGTCCATCCGCGGGAAGGCGGAGCTGGTGAATGACCGGGCCAAAATCAAGGAACTATGGAACACTGCTTACGAGAAGCTGCTGGATACAACCAGTGACGATCCCAACCTGGTTCTCATTAAGATTCAGGCGGAGACAGCCGAATATTGGGAGACAGGGAACCTGATTAAAGTTGTTAAGCGATTGTTCGCCAAGGTGACGGGGCAAAAGAGCGATACGGAATTGAACCGCATTGTGGACCTGTAAGCTGTCTGATTCATATGGCAAAGGAGGTCGGTGGAGATGAATGGTCAGATTGGCGAACCGGATTTTGCGGGCTGGCGGCTGGAGCATAGCTATGCTGAGCTGCCGTCAATCTTCTTTACTCGGCAGGAGCCGCAGCCTGTCCGCGCGCCCGAGCTTACTCTATTGAATGATGAGCTGGCAGAAGAGCTGGGGCTGCGGACCGAGGAGCTGCGCAGCCCTGCAGGAGTCGGGCTGCTGTCCGGATGCCGGACGCTGCCCGGCTCCAAGCCGCTGGCACAGGCGTATGCCGGCCATCAGTTCGGGTATTTTACCATGCTGGGGGACGGCCGCGCATTGCTGCTTGGAGAGCAGCGAACACCTGACGGTAAGCTGGTTGATATCCAGCTGAAAGGCTCGGGGAGAACGCCGTATTCCCGTTCCGGCGACGGCCGCGCTGCACTTGGACCCATGCTGCGGGAATACGTGATTAGCGAGGCGATGCACGGTCTGGGCATTCCGACGACCCGGAGTCTGGCGGTAGTCACTACAGGTCAGCCGATTCAGCGGGAACGGGAGCTGCCGGGTGCGGTGCTGACCCGGGTGGCTGCCAGCCACCTTCGGGTCGGCACCTTCCAGTTCGCCGCCGCCAAAGGCTCGAAGGAGGAGCTGCGGGCGCTGGCCGACTATGCGATCGGGCGTCACGATCCCGATTTGCAGAAGGCGGACCAGCCTTATCTCGCCCTGCTGAACCGGGTCATCTCCCGCCAGGCCAGCCTGATTGCAAGCTGGCAGCTAGTCGGATTCGTGCATGGTGTCATGAATACGGACAACATGACGATCAGCGGGGAGACGATTGACTATGGTCCATGCGCCTTTATGGACACTTACGACCCGGCGACCGTCTTTAGCTCGATTGATTCCCAAGGGCGCTACGCTTACGGCAATCAGCCTGCGATTGCCGTCTGGAATCTGGCCCGGTTGGCTGAGGCGCTGCTGCCGCTGCTGCATGAGGAGCAGGAACATGCCGTGGCGCTCGCCGAGCAGGCACTCGCTGCCTTCTCGGACTTGTACCGGCAGCACTGGCTTGCGGGCATGGCACGCAAGCTGGGACTGTTCCAGCCCGTGCCGGAGGATGAGCAGCTGGTGAGCGAATTGCTTCGGATCATGGAGACAGCGCGGGCGGACTACACCCATACCTTCCGGTTGCTGACGCTGGGCGATCTGGAGTCTTCCCGGCTCCAGATTGCCGATGCGGAAGGGTATGGGGAGTGGCGAAGCCGCTGGCAGGAACGGCTTGGCCAGCAGCCGGAATCGGCGGAGCAAGCCCGCGAGCTGATGAAGCGCAGCAATCCGGCAGTCATTCCGCGCAACCACCGGGTGGAGGAAGCGCTGGAAGCAGCAGAGCAGGGCGAGCTTGCCCCGCTGCATCGGCTGCTCGCTGCCCTGCGCGATCCGTATGCGTATTCGGCTGAGCAAGAGTCGTATGCGGAGCTACCGCCGCAGGATTGCGCCTATCGCACGTACTGCGGAACCTGAGGCGCGGAGTTGTGCTCCACGGCAGATTTAAGCATGAGAAAGGGATTGTCCATAGGGTGTTAGCGCCCCGGGACAATCCCTTTTTGACGTGCTGTATTTTAACCTAATTGAACATAGAAGCTTGTCATCTCCTGGGGGATACTCTTCACTTCGATTTTCCCTTTATGCTGCTCCACAATCGATTTGGCAATGGCTAAGCCTAGTCCGTAGCCGCCGCTCTTCCGGGCACGGGAAGCATCGGCGCGATAGAAACGATCGAAGATCCTGCCCGCATGCTCGGGAGCAATCCCCTCTCCGGTATTGCTCACCTTGAGCCGGAGGTGGTTATGCTGCCTCTTCAGCTCCAGCTGAATGTAGCCCTTCGGATTCGTGTACTTAATGGCATTATCAAGCAGAATCATGACCACCTGCTTCATCTGTTCACTGCTGCCGGTCAGCTTCAGCCCAGGCTCGATCTCATAGCTGAAATTCAGCTCCTTCTCGAAAATCACCGCTTCCATCGTCAGAATTACACTTTCGACGGCTTCACTCAAATCGAACGGTGCATACATCACATGCTCGCGGGCATCATCCATCTGGGTGAGGTAGAGCAGATCATTGGTCAGCGTCTTCATCCGCTCGGTCTCCGACTTGATATGATGAAGCCATTTGGCTTGGGAATCAATGGTCTCGTCGCCTGCCGCAAGCAGCACATCGGCATTCGTATTAATAACAGCGAGCGGTGTCTTGAGCTCATGGGAGGCATCGGCAATAAACCGTTTTTGCTTCTCGAAGGCTTCCCGAACCGGGGCGATCGAACGGTTGGCAAAATACCGGCTCGTCACATAGATGACGATCAGCATCCCCAGTGCAACGATGGAGAAGGTGTAGATCAGCGTCGTCATAATCCGCAGTTGAGCGGTGACATCGAGGCAGACAATCATCTCTCCGGAGGGGGTGTTCTGGATGCTGTAAGCCCAGCGGGTTCCATCTAGAGTGAACTCTCCCTCCCGGGAAGAGCTGGTCGTGGCCTGCGCCAGAGCTTCATTGTAGAACTCCTCGTCCATATCGAAGCGGGAGTCTGTCTCCAGAAGATTTCCGTCTTTATCCGTCATGAGTGCGAAGGAGACGGATAGCTCGGGCGCCTGGGTCAGCCCTTTATTTCCGCGCGGGCCTCCCGGGCGATCGAACGGAGCTTCAGTCTTGCCCTGAGCCCCCTCCTCCAGCGGCGCCTCGGGGATTTCATCCAGCGGTTCCATCCCATTGGGACGGCCTTCTCCATTTTTATGATAGAACTCGGAGACCTGCTGCAGCTTCATATTAATATCACGGTGAACGTTCTGACTGGTGATGATGAAGATCGTTAAAAAGGCCACGATCATGATAATCGAGATGATCACCATGTTCATCAAGAGGAACCGGTTGCGAAGTCTTTTGAACATCAGGAGCTCGCCTCCAATACATAGCCGACACCGCGGATCGTGTTGATCCGGACCGAGGCATTCAGGAAGGCGAGCTTTTTGCGCAGGAAGGAAATGTAGACCTCCACATTATTATGCTCGGCTTCGGAATCAAAGCCCCAGAGCTTCTCAATGATCTGCTCCTTGGAGGTAACGGCCTGCTTTCTCGTTAACAGCAGCTCCAGCAGCTCGCTTTCCTTCAAAATCAGCTTCAGCTCCTTGCCTTGGCAGCTCAGCTTGAGGGTTGAAGTGTTCAGCTCAATATCTCCGAATTTCAGGGTATCCTCCGGAACAACCTCGCCTTTGCGCCGCAGTGCCGCCCGAATCCGGGCCAGCAGCTCGCCAGTGGAGAACGGCTTGGCGACATAATCGTCGGCTCCATGGTCCAGCCCCGCAATCTTGTCATCGGTCTCTCCTTTGGCGGTCAGCATGATCACCGGAGTGGCCATCCCCCTGGATCGCAGCTCCTTTAACAGGCTAATGCCATCCATGCCGGGCAGCATGATGTCGAGCAGCAACAGATCATAAATCCCGCTCAACGCAAAATCCAATCCTTCCTTGCCGTCATGAACGGCGTCAACGGAGTAATTATTTTTCCGCAAAATTTGCACCAGTGCCTCCGCCAGATTCACTTCATCTTCTACTATTAATATCCGCATAGGGTGAATGCTCCTTCATATCAAGGTGTCTCAAATTCATGTTGCACGTCACTGCTATACAACCATTATAGGAAGGAAACCTTTAATCAACCTTAATCATAGCACGATGACTTATATAAGCTCCATCCCGGACCTCAGGCTAAAAGGGGGCTATCCCAAAAGTGGTTTAGTGAATTTTTTTCTCTTACATTCAACATTTGACGCTCAAACCCCATTTTAGTGAAAAATCTTCGCTTACATTTCCAATCATGAGGGATTTTCCTGTTTTAGCCCACTCTAAGGTCAAAAATTTCACTAGAGGTGCTCTCGGCCAATTTTCCTGAAATTTAATGTCCTTTTGTTCACTGCAACTGCTAAACACTTACCCGCTCAATTTATCTTTTGTTAACGGCACGTAAAAATTGTTTTCGGAGTTTAAGGTTCGTTAAAGGTTCCGGATTTAAGATACAGACATGAGCAAGAGAACGCACAACCGAAAGGAGCTGAAACGCATGGCGATTGAAGTATTTAATCGTTATGAGAACAAGTATCTCATGGATACGAAGGCCTTCTATAAAATTTACAATGACCTGATGGAATATATGGAACCCGATGAACACAACAAGGACGATAAATTTTACACCATCAGCAATCTGTACTACGACACCGAGCATCACAGTCTAATCCGCAGCAGTCTTTCCAGGCCAAAATATCGCGAGAAGCTGCGAATCCGGGCTTACGGCGTTCCCGAAGCCGATGCGAAGGTGTACCTCGAATTGAAGAAGAAGGTGTTCGGCCTGGTGAACAAACGGAGAACCTCGTTGCAACTGAATGAAGCCTATGACTTTGTCAGGTCCAAGGAAGCCCCGGAGTTCCGAAAGGGTATGAACCAGCAGGTCATTTCGGAGATCGAGTACTTCTTGAGCAGATATGATCTCAAGCCGGCAACTTATCTGGCTTATGACCGGATCGCCTTGTTTTGCAAAGGAAACCGCGATTTGCGCATCACCTTCGACACGAATATTCGCTCCCGGCGTCATGATCTCAAGCTGGAAGCCGGCGATTCCGGCGAGCAGCTGATGGAGCGCGGCCAGTGGCTGATGGAGGTCAAGGCCGAGAAGACAGTGCCAGTCTGGCTGGCTCATATGCTCTCGGAGCACGGATTGTACCGGACGAGCTTCTCCAAATACGGCAATGAATACAAGAAATCGATTCGAAGCACGTATGCAACCTCTTCTATTCATCCACTAACGGAGCAATCTTTATTTGAAAAGGAGAGAATCTCACTATGAATTCATTTATTGACTCCATATTCGCTGCAACAGCATCCGATACCACGCTGACCTTCGGGCATGCGATGCTGACGCTGGGCATAGCCATTCTGCTCGGCGCGATCATCAGTATGACTTATATGAGGACACAGCCTGCTTACTCTCACAGCTTCACGCTCACGATGGTAATCCTGCCGACGATTGTCGCGATCATTATCCTCTTAATCGGCAGCAACGTGGCCAGAGCATTCAGCCTGGCAGGTGCCTTCTCGATCATTCGGTTCCGCAGTGCGCCGGGCGATGCAAAGGATATCTCTTACGTTCTGTTCTCGATGGCAGCAGGCCTTGCTACAGGAGTTGGGGCCTATGGATATGCGGTTCTTTTCACCATTGTCCTCTGTGTATTGATGCTGGTACTGAAGGTCGTGAAGTTCGGGCAGAGAAAGCAGGCTTCCAAGCTGCTGAAGATTACCATTCCTGAAAATCTGGGTTATGAAGAGGCTTTTGAAGAAGTATTCAACACATTTAATGTAGGGCATGAGCTTAGAAAGGTAAGAACAACCGAGCTGGGAAGTCTGTATGAAGTTGTCTATGCCGTTGAGATGAATCCTGAGACGAATCAGAAGTCATTTCTGGATGCGATTCGCACCCGGAACGGAAATCTGGATATTACATTGACAATGAACCCGGTCACGCAAGAATAAAATTTGAGAAAGAAGGGATTTTCATGAAAAATACACAGTATACGATTAAGCTGGCAGCCTTGCTGCTCTTGTCGGCAGTAGTAGCTAGCGGATGCGGAACGACGAATACAGCTGCAACCATGGGGACCGCCAATGCTTCCGGGACGGCCGGGGTGACCAATGCTTCGGGAACGTCGGGTGCAGCAGGCGTAGAGCTGGCTTCGCTTCGAGCAGATGAGCTGGTCACCTACGATGAATATGATGACGATGCGAGCTGGAGTGCGGAGAGTTCCACCCAGATTACATTGAATGGCTCAAGCGCTTCGGTGAGCGGCGCAGGTGCTTCGGTGAATGGCAGTACCGTTACGGTCTCTGCGGCAGGAACCTATGTGTTCAGCGGCAAGCTTTCAGGCAGTGTCGTTGTTGATGCAGGGAAGGATGACCTGGTTCATCTGGTACTGAATGGAGCTGAAATCAGCAATGCTTCCGGCTCAGCGATTCATTCCAAGCAAGCGGACAAGACGGTATTGACACTCGCTGAAGGAACGGATAACTCGCTTGTTGACGGAACCACCTATACCCACGCAGAGGAAGAGGATGCTCCGACCGCTGCTCTGTTCAGTCAGGACGATTTGACGATCAATGGTACAGGTAAGCTTGCGATAACCGCCAATTATAAAGACGGTATCACCAGCAAGGACGATCTCAAGATTGTCGGCGGGACGCTGGATATTACGGCGGCCGATGATGGCATCGTAGGCCGGGACCTGGCTGCATTCAAGGGCGGAGACATTACCGTTGAAGCCGGGGGAGACGGTGTGAAGACAACGAATATAGCTACGGACAAGGGTTATCTTGTCATTCAGGATGGAGCGTTCCGGATTAACGCAGTCAACGATGGACTTCAAGCAGAGAACTCTTTGCTGGTCACCGGCGGCAACTTCGACATCGTCACCGGCGGAGGCAGCGCCAAGGCCGAGAAGAAGCAGGAAGGCGATCCGATGCAGCGCGGCGGCTTTGGACAGAGCAGGGATTCATCAGCACAATCCTCCACAGCGACAACAGAATCCGCGACGGATACTACCTCTGAGGACAGCGAGTCCGGCAGCGCAAAGGGCTTGAAGGCAGGCGTAGATCTCTATATTCAAGCCGGTGCATTCAAGCTGGATACGAAGGATGATGCAGTTCATAGTAATACCAACATCGGCATCTCAGGCGGAGAACTGAGCATCGCTGCGGGGGATGATGCGATTCATGCGGATCAGGCCGTGATCATCTCCGATGGCGTCATAGAAATAACTGCGAGCTATGAAGGCATTGAGGGCGCGGACATTCAAATCTCCGGCGGTGAGATTAATCTCGTAGCAAGTGATGATGGGATTAATGCTACAGAAGGCTCCGAAAGTGAGGAGATGACGGTTCCTTCCGGAGATATGCCGCAGGCTCCGCCTGCTGACATGCCTCAAGGTCAACAGCCTGATGCAGCGGGAACAGATGAGACTGCCGCGCAGCAGGCCACAGGTCAACAATCCGGCGGCATGCGAGGACCAGGAGGAACGGGCGGCGGTGGCTTTGGAGCCGCAGGCAATGCGAAGCTGACGATCAGCGGCGGCACGATCACGGTAAATGCAGGCGGAGATGGTCTGGACGCCAATGGCTCGATCACCATGTCCGGCGGCACAGTGATTGTGAACGGACCTACGAACAGCGGCAACGGCAGTCTGGATTATGACGGCACATTTGAAATGACAGGCGGAACCTTGATTGCGGCAGGCAGCGCGGGCATGGCGCAGGCGCCGTCCGAATCCTCGGCCCAGGCCTCGGTCATGATGACCTTCCCAAGCACACTCGAGGCCGGAACACTTGTCACCTTGAAGGATAGCACGGGCAATGTGCTGGCGAGTTATGCGCCGGTCAAGGCGTTCCAGACGATGATTATCTCAACGCCTGAGCTGAAATCCGGTGAGACTTATAGCTTCTCTACCGGCGACACAGAAATGGTCAGCTTCACCCTTGGCGAATCCGTAACCTATGTGAATGAATCCGGTGTAACGACAGGCGGAGGCGGCTTCGGCGGAGGCGGTATGGGCCAAGGCCGCGGGCAAATGCCGGGACAAGGCCAAGGTCAAGGACGTCCGGGCCAAAGCGGCTCTACGGGAGGAAGTGAAGGAGGAGAACCGGAACAAATGTAACAGGATAAATCATACAGAATCAGCTCCAACGGTTGTTTGACCGGAGGAGCTGATTTTTATTTTGCTGGGAATTTTGTTAAGAGCCTGTGCTTGTTAGATAAGTCCCTTTATTGCCCACTACAATATAGCGTTGACCGTCCCAAACAATCCCATTCAGGTATTCGGAGGTTCCGGATTTCACTCTGGTCCAGGTCTTGCCATCCAATGAACGCAGGATCGTTCCGCCTGCCCCCACAGCCATAAATTCTTTGTTTCCATAGATAATTGTACTTAAAGTATCCCCACGCTTTGAATTGCTTTCTGCATCCTTGAAAATATGCCGCTCATAATCCGACCAAGCAGGAGCCTTGGCCTTCAGCCATTTTCCATTCTCAAGATAATACAACGCCATTCCGTTATCTTGGGAATACTCATACTTGACGGTCATTCCATCGCCCTTGACGATGGTCGGCTCATGGTCAAGCTCTTGAGGGTTAGCCGGGCTAATATCCTGCCACTCCGATGTCCCGCTATTCCATTTATACTTGCTGCCAAAGCTTGTCCGGCCTACGAATGCCTGTCCATCCCACTTCATGTCAACAGGAGTATCGAAGGAGGATAACGTCTTACTCCGCACCGCTTCGTCTTCTCCGGATATGAAGATAAACTTGTAATTGTTTCGCAACGATTTCCAATACCAGTCCTCTTCCAAGGTAACCAGCCCGAAGTCCTTCCCATTATAGTCAGCACTCATCACATTTTCTTCTTTGGAAATTCCAGCGGTCTGCTTCCAGTTGCGGGCATCCTCTGAGGTCAGGAATCTCCCGTTGGAGCCATATAAATAGTAAGTTCCTTCCGCAAACCCTGCGCCATACAAATCGGCGCCAATAGGAGAAGCCCCTTGTACAGTCTGCTTTTCAAATTGCACCAGATCGGGGGAGGTATAAATTCCGCCAAAGGAACTGACGGAGACATACTGTTTGCCGTCCCATATCGTCTTGTAGAAGGTTATTCGCTCTGGATGGATCTCGTCAAGCGCCCCGCCTTGCTCGAACACATTCACTGTTTTCCATGTACTGGCATCAGCAGATACCGCCAAATAGCCGCTATCCGCATTTACAATATAATGATCATGCACATAGTCAAGGGAATTCGCTCCGGATGAATCCGTCCAGTCCAGCAAATCCTGAGGCTGAGCCGATTTGATGGCCTGAAAAGTAGCCGCCTTCAGCACTGCAGGACGCGGCCTGGACGTCTCCACTCGTTCTTGTAATACTGCGAAGCCCTGAGGACTGTAGGCGGCGTCAATATATGTCTTGTCAACCGACGTCCACTTGACTAAATTAGTGCTGGTCATGACTTGATAGTCGGAGAAAAGATAATACGCTCCATTTAAGTATTTCAGTTGATTGGCATGATATAAATAAGGGGCTACCTGCGCCGTCTTCCAGCTTGATCCATCCTTGGAGGTGGATACAAAGGCATAGCCCGTACTGCTCATCCCCTTATTGGCTTTGAACACATAAGCATCCATTTGAGTCAGCACAACAAACTGCTTGCCATCCCAGAGAATACTGGTATTGAATTGCGCGCGGTTTCGGGCAAAATCCCCCTTTTCAGCTTCCTTCATGCCGGGAACATTCTTCTGGGTCAAAGTAATGCTATGCTTCTTCCAACTGAGTCCATCACTGGAAGTCATAATCGTATTATTGTTCCCCACAGCCACAAAGATACCGTTGCCAAATGCAATCGAACGAAGCTTGACAGAGGTGCCGGAGGCAACCACCTTCCAGTTCACTGCGTCCTCTGATCTGACAATAGCTCCGTCTCCGCCCACCGCTATGTATATATTTTTGCCATAGGCCACATCGTATAAATCGCTGGCAAAAAAGTCGAGCTTCTTCTCAAATACTGGCAATTGCCCTGCGGATGCCGGAGCGGGCAGAAAGGGAATCAACAGAGCAAAACATAATAGCATCATAGCAGCTCTCAATATTTTCATTGGTTTCGATCTCCTCTTCACTATAATTCAAACCTTATTACAGACCTATTTATGATACACCTTCCTCTTATTTCCTGCACTTGTCCTGTTCATTAATAATTGATAAATGTGTGACTAAGTAAACTCGAATTGCATCCCGGAGAAAGCTCGAATAGTGAAAACGAATATTGCCCTCGGAAAAAGCCATGGCGAAATTCAAAGAACGAGTGAGGGGGCATACTTGCTAAATGCCGTCTTGACCTTCACACTAATGTCAGGGTCTATAATGATATCGAATCGATTCATTCCAGGAGGCATAGGCATGAAAATCGGAGAATTATCAGCTCGCACCGGAGTCAGTGTCCGTTCGCTCCGTTACTATGAACAGCAAGGATTGCTCTCGCCAACCCGGCTTGAGAACGGGTACCGGGACTATTCACCCTTTGCGGAGGAGCAGGTCCATACCATCCAGCTGTATTTGAATCTGGGGTTGTCTACGGAGGAGATCGCCGGCTTTCTGCAGTGTGTCATGAAGAATAAAGAAGCCTTCTGCCAGGAGATTATGCCGATCTACCGCCATAAGCTGGAGGAGCTCGATAAGCAAATCAGCCTGCTGCAAGGGATTAGGTCTAATCTTGAAGAACGAATGCAATCGATTCTGGAGGAACAACAATCGTTCGAAAAGGAGAAATGAGCATGAGTTCATTGCGAAAGGTAGATCCAGCGGCCTTTGATACAGCGGTTCGGGAGAAAGAAGTGGTGTTGGTTGATTTTGGCGCAGAGTGGTGTCCGCCGTGCAAGGTGCTGTCTCCCATACTGGAGGAGCTACAGATCGAGGAAGGGGAACGCCTCTCGATTCTGAAGGTAGACTGTGACGAATCGCCTGAACTTGCAGGACGATTCGGTGTCATGTCTATGCCGACAGTCATTTTGTTTCAGAACGGTGAGCCGATAGATAAGCTGGTAGGCTTGCGGTCGAAGGATGTATACCGCGCAGCATACGGGAGATATATGGTCAAATAACTTCATTGGAATCATAAGCATGAAAGGAGGGCTGTTTGAGCAAATTATGCTCTGACAGCTTTCTTTACTATAAGGCAGAAAAAAAGGCAGATAAATAATTCGCAAACATAAAGTAAGTTACTTGACAAAAGTATATCAGTGGATTATGATTATCTCAGCTTCAAGATACTTAGGATTTAGGCAGCGATGAAGGAACAAATAAACAACATACATTTAAGGAGGAAGTTAACATGTCTAAGCTGAATATCGGTATTATCCTGGGAAGCACCCGTGAAGGTCGCGTAAGCCCGCAAGTCGGAGAATGGGTGAAGAGCATTGGCGACGGACGCGGCGATGCCAATTATGAAATCGTAGATATCGCGGATTACAAATTGCCGCTGCTCGGTGAAGCAGACGCTACAGAGCAAGCAACAGCATGGAACACCAAGCTGGCTGAGCTTGATGGCTTCGTATTCGTCGTACAGGAATATAACCACAGCATCACTGCTGCTCTGAAGAATGCACTTGATTATGCCCGTGATGCCTGGAATAACAAAGCTGCCGGGATCGTCAGCTATGGCTCGGTAGGCGGCGCTCGTGCAGCAGAGCATCTTCGCGGAATTCTCGGCGAATTGTCCGTAGCGGACGTTCGCGTGCACCCAGCCCTGTCCCTGTTCACCGATTTCGAGAATGGTTCGGTATTCAAGCCTGCGGATCTGCACTTGACCAATGTGAACGGCATGTTGGACCAAGTATTGGCTTGGAGCGGCGCATTGAAGACGCTTCGTTAATTTAGTAATTATAGGAACAGCCCGTCTGGAGAAATTCAGGCAGGCTGTTCTTTTTTTGCCTGCGAACCGCATCAGGACGGGCATTTACAGAGGTTGTCAGTTTGACAGAATGGCCCTGGTATTGTATCCTACAAACAAATTGAATATAACCTCACTTCTACAAGGTGAGGTAGAGGCGCGGTATTTAACAGTCTTTGACAGAGCTTGAGCAGCTATGACGTCAGGGAGAAGGAAATATCGCCGAAGCGAAGGATCAGGCTCTATGCTCCTTTGCTGGGTCTGCAGTGAATAACTGCAGGACTGTCTTGACAGACTTCCCGGTTTGCCAAGTTGTGCTATCTCGTCAAGGGAAAGAGGGCTTTAAGGACACGATGATTAAATCATACGACCTCGGGCTGACACTCGGGGTCGTTTTTTTGTCCCTATTAGAGGTTGTTCAAAAAGTCTCCTGTTGATCACGAAACGCCTGCTTCGACAACCTCCGCGCGTCGAAGGGCCTCTCTCGTGAAACTGCTTCGTTCCTAGCAGGTCTCAGCGGTTTACATCGTCTTTCGGTGCTTTAACGGACATTTTGGATTGTTAGCAAGCCATTTCAGACTATTTTGATCGCTAACGGACATTTTCGCCACTTAGAACGCTCAAACCATACTTTCCCCTTCAAATCTACTAGCTAAGTGTACAAAATGTCCGTTACATTTCCATCATCATCAATAATTAGTTCTAAGAAGACGTAATGTCCGTAAAATTCGTAAGATCGACGCCGAATCTTGCGTTCACCCTAGAAGTCTGAGCGGATGCTTACGAAGTATGCTTTCTTTGGAAGCATTTCGTTCCTGTAGGGTCTGCCTACATCCGTTCCTCCTTCTTCGTATTCTCGCAACCTTCTCGGTGCTGAAAAGTTGACTTTTTGAACTCGATTATTATTCATTTACTACTATTATTTTGGAGCGTGAAAAAAGAATGAGAAAGACATTATCCCTATCCTTATTGCTGCTGATGTCAGCCATGATTATTCTTGCCGGGTGCAGCTCAAGCTCGGCGAATGAAGACAGTGATACGTTCAAGGTGGGACTTGAAGCAGGCTACGCGCCATTCAACTGGACCCAGAACGGAGACGCAGACGGCGGCGTGAAGATCGACGGAAGTGCCGAGTATGCGGGCGGTTATGACGTGGAAATCGCCAAGAAGATTGCTGACGGGCTGGGTAAGAAGCTGGTCATCGTGAAGACGGAATGGGACGGCCTGGTTCCTTCCCTGACCTCCGGACAGATCGATGCGATTGTGGCAGGTATGTCTCCAACGGCAGAACGTAAAGAAGCGATTGATTTCACGGACAACTACTATAAATCAAACCTGATCATGGTAGTTAAAAAGGGCGGTGCCTATGAAGGCGCAACCTCCATTCAGGACTTTAGCGGAGCCAAAATTACAGCTCAATTGAACACCTTCCACTACTCCGTTATTGATCAGATTCAGGGTGTTAACAAGCAGCCTGCTATGGATAACTTCCCGGCTATGCGCGTAGCTCTGCAGGCAGGAACCATCGACGGCTATGTCTCGGAGCTGCCGGAAGGAATCAGTGCGGCGGCGGCCAACGATAACTATGCCTATATCGAGTTTGCGGACGGCTTCACGACATCGGATGATGACACGGCCGTTGCTGTCGGATTGAAGAAGGGTAGCGAGCTTACGGAGAAGATTAATGAAATTCTGGCAGGCATTTCCGAGGAAGAGCGGGCTCAGATCATGGAAGACGCGATCAAGAATCAGCCGGCAGCGGAATAACTAAAGTGAGGAATTAAAATGACTTACGAATGGATCATTCGAATCATAACGGAAAACTGGCCTATGTTTTTGCGCGGTGCCGCCGTTACCTTATATATTTCACTAATCGGTACGGTCATTGGGGCGGCGATCGGTCTGTTTGCAGGCGTCGTCCGCACCATTCCTGTTCCGGAACGAGGGTTCAAGCGCATTTTTCTGAAAATCGTAAACGGGATTCTTACGATCTATATTGAATGCTTCCGTGGAACACCGATGATTGTGCAGGCCATGGCTATTTTCTATGGCTCATCCCTGTTGTTTAATCTGGATATGAACCGGACCTTCGCGGCAATCTTCATTGTATCGATCAATACGGGAGCCTACATGGCCGAGATCGTCCGGGGCGGCGTGATCTCCGTGGATAAAGGACAATTTGAAGCGGCTCAGGCGATCGGCATGACCCACTGGCAGACGATGCGCAATGTGGTGCTTCCGCAGGTCATTCGCAATATTTTACCGGCAACAGGCAATCAATTTGTGATCAATATCAAGGACACATCCGTACTGAACGTAATCTCGGTATCGGAGCTGTACTTCATGACCAAGTCCATTGCAGGTAACAACTTCCACTACTTTGAATCGTTCTTTGTCGCCAGTATTCTGTATTTGATCATGACCTTGACCGTCACGAAAATATTGCATCGTCTTGAAAAGCGGATGGATGGCCCGGAAAGCTATTCGCTGCAGCGTTAGCAGAAAGCAGGAGTGAAGATGGATAAGGTAATTGAGATACGTCATTTAAGCAAGTTTTTTGGAGCCAATGAGGTTCTTAAGGATATCAATCTGTCGGTAGGCAAAGGAGAAGTTGTCAGCATTATCGGCTCCTCCGGCTCGGGGAAATCCACGCTGCTTCGTTGCATTAATCTGCTGGAGAAGCCCAGCGGCGGAGAGATCATTTATAACGGGCAAAATATATTGGCGGAGAAGCACAATGTCTCGCTCTATCGCAGACATCTCGGCATGGTGTTCCAGCAGTTTAACCTGTTCAATAATCACAATGCGCTGAGCAACTGTGTTGTCGGGCAGGTTGAGGTGCTGAAGCGCTCCAAGGATGAGGCGACGGAGACGGCGATGAAATACCTGCGTAATGTAGGAATGGAGCAATACATTCATGCCAAGCCGAAGCAGCTGTCCGGGGGGCAGAAGCAGCGGGTTGCGATTGCCCGGGCACTGTCGATGGATCCGGATGTTCTGCTGTTCGATGAACCCACGTCTGCGCTCGATCCCGAGATGGTGGGCGAGGTGCTCAAGGTGATGAAGGATCTTGCAGGCTCCGGCCTGACGATGATTATCGTAACGCATGAGATGGAGTTTGCGAGAGAGGTCTCCGACCGAGTGGTATTTATGGATCAGGGAGTTATCGCGGAAGAAGGAACTCCGGAGCAGATTTTCAATAATCCGAAGCAGGAGCGGACTCGTGAGTTCCTGAAGCGCACCTTGAAATAAGAAAATAAACCCTGCGAAGCGTCGGACACGGGTCCGGCGCTTCTTTATATTACTGCAGGTCCGGGGAATCCGGCTTGGCATGCCTGCCAAGCCGCACTTCCTGGAACAGCGGGTCCTGATCGGCTTGCAGAGGCAGATGCTTCGCCAGCAGCAGTTCCAGGTCCCCGAGCGTAGCCGGCCGCGCGTGAGGCACCAGCTCGCAAGCAAGCTGGCCATTGGGTTCCAGCGTGCCGAGCTGCACGTCGCTGAGGCTGCGGATCCCTTGCTGCCGGAGCTGCATCTCCAGCTTATCGGCTGTAACCCGCATCTTTCGCAGACTTTCCGGCAGAAATTGTCCATTCTCGATGACCACCTGAGCTCTGCCGTTCAACAGGCGCTCGAGCCAGTCAAACTTCATCTCCAAATATTCAATGACGAGGAGCGTCACGATAAATACCGAAGCAGAACCGACGGCGATGGTCAGATGATGATTCGCAATCGGTTGTACGATCGTAGTTCCGATAGAGATCATAATGACGGTGGTGACGACGCTCATTTGCGAGATTGATTTCCGGCCGGCCGCCCGAAGCAGAATCATTCCAATGACCACCAGCAGTGCCGACTTCCATATCCATTGCAGGTCCATAAATATTCCTCCCATCAACTTCGTTACCAGATAGGATGCTAAATCCAGGATCAGGCTATTCTAAAGATTAACAAGCTCACTTCTTATGAGAAATTCCTCGTGCATTTGCACAATACATTTCGTCCCGATATCAATATAAATTTTTGCCTGAAGCTTATATAATGAGAGCGCGTTCATCAAGACATGGGGTGAGAAGATGAGCAAACAGGTTTTTGTACTGGCGCCAGATTCCTTTAAAGAGAGCATGACAGCGAAAGAAGTATGCAATGCCATGGAAAAGGGGCTTCGCAAGGTGTTCCCGGAAGCAGAATATGTTCATGTTCCGATGGCGGACGGAGGGGAAGGCACCGTTCAATCCCTGGTGGATGCTTCAGGCGGGCAAATGTTTGAAAAGGTAGTTAAGGGCCCGCTTGGCCAGCCTGTTACTGCGAAATTCGGCATCTTGGGCGATGGCGTAACCGGAGCGATCGAGATGGCCGCGGCCAGCGGCATTCATCATGTGACGCCGGAGACGAAGAACCCGTTGATTACGTCTACCTACGGGACGGGAGAATTGATTCAGGAATGCCTAGATCGCGGTATCAAGAGAATCATTATCGGCACCGGCGGCAGTGCAACCAATGATGGCGGGACAGGAATGGCCTCTGCCTTGGGCGCTAAATTTCTGGATGAAGCGGGGCAAGAGCTCCCGCACGGAGGCGGCAGTCTGGACAAGCTGACCCGGATCGACGTATCTGCATTGGACCCGCGCCTTGGAGAATTGGAAATGATCGTCGCCTGCGACGTCACCAATCCGCTGTGCGGTGTGCATGGAGCCTCCCGCGTATTCGGGCCGCAAAAGGGGGCCACCCCGCAAATGGTAGAGCAGCTTGATAGCAATCTGGCCCATTATGCGAAAGTCGTGAAGCAGCAGCTTGGCAAGGAAGTGCGGGATGTACCCGGAGCAGGCGCCGCCGGCGGCTTGGGAGCAGGGCTTCTGATCTTCACCCAAGCGAAGCTGCAGAAAGGAATCGAGATCGTCATCGAATACACGGAATTGAAGCGGCATATCGCCCGTGCCGATTATGTGTTCACCGGCGAAGGAGGGATTGATTTTCAGACCAAATTCGGCAAGACGCCTTATGGTGTGGCACGTATGGCGAAGGAGGCCGGGAAGAAGGTCATTGCGGTAGCCGGATATATCGGGGAAGGCATCGACACGCTCTATGACATCGGGATCGACGCCGTATTCGGTATCGTGCCCGGCGCGCAGGAACTAAAGAAAGTGCTGGAGGAAGGACCTCAGAACGTAGAGCGGACCTGCGAGAATATTGCAAGAGTGCTGAAGTTCAACCGATAGGTGAATATGAGAAAGGCCCTGAAGACGCTATTCTTCGGGGCCTTTTGCTGGTCCTATTATCCTTTGTACAGAGACAGCAAAGCGTGGGTCAGCTCGAACAGCTGAAGCAGGTCCCTCGGATCTTTGCCGGTCAGGGTTTGGATTCGCTTGAGTCTGTACTGAAGCGTGTTCCGATGGATATTGAGCTCTGCAGCCGTCAGGGAAATGCTGCAATTGTTATGAATGAAGCTTCGGAGCGTCTCCAGCAGATCGTGCGTGTCCTCGAGCTTGGCAACGACATTGGCCTCGCCAGCGGGATTCATGTGACTTAACCGGATCAGAAAGGTCACATCCACGTATCTGATCATTCGCACCGGTGGCTTCAAAGCCATTAAGATACCGAGGGCCCGTCTGGCTTGGAGGTAGCTGTCGGCAACATTGCTCTCCAGCTTGCCGATCCCGATCAGCACGCCCGGTTGCTGCTTGATGATTTGATGAACCAGGTTATCGAGGTCCTCCGGCTTTTGAATCAGCAGCAGGAGATACTCCTCCTTCATCGGGAAGCTGGAGTAGGGCAGCAGCAGCTTCGACAGGCTCTCATCCCATGTCAGATGCTTGAGGTAGAGCACGACAGTTTTCAGATTCAGGTCGATACTGTAGGCGGAAGCTTCCTTTTTGAATTTTTGAGTATAAGCCCCTTGATAGCCAAGGAGGAGTTCAAGGAATGCCATCTTGCGATTGGCCGCATTTGCCAGGCTTTCCAAGGCTGTTTTTTGCTCGATCAGCAGGGCCACGGTGGTTCTCACAATATTGCAGAAGGGGCGTACCTCATCCGGATAACCGGTGATTCCAATCACGCCTACAAGTTCATTGTTGATGACGATCGGCTCATTAGTGCCCTTTTTTTCGTAGCGGCCATCCTCCCATGCCTCTACCATCTTTCCGGTAGCCAGAGCCTTTACAGCGCCGGGATGGACCGTTCCGATCCGTTCTTTTTTTCCGCTGCCGACGATGATCCCCTCATCATTCATGATATTGATGTTGTAAGGAATGTCTTCCATCATTTTATCTACGATCTCCTGGGCTTGCTGGTTGGTTAATCGGAACAATCGGGGTCTCTCCTTTCGGAAACGAGTGAACTTTTTTCTCGGAACAAGGTCGGAGCCTGGCCGATGATCCTTTTGAACATTTTGGAGAAGAGGAACGGGTCGGTGTAGCCGACAGAGCGGGAGACATCGCTAACAGAGAGCTCCGGGTTCTGGAGCAGCTCGGCAGCCCGGTTCATGCGGTACTCGAGGAGATAGGCTTGCAGAGACACACCGAAACGTTCCTTGAACAACCCGGACAAATAGGTACGGTCCAGGCCGACGAAGCGGGCGATCTCAAGAACGGATATTTTTTGGCTATAGCTGCTCTCTATGAACTCAATGGATTTGCGAATGTACCCCTCGCGGGACGCAGAAGGTCTTCGCTCCTCCCGGGTCTCAGGCGAGAAGCGGATCAGGTCGGCCAGAACACGATAGAGGACGCTTTGGCTATGCACATCGCTGCCCCGGGTCTCGTAAGTTGCTTTCAATTCTTCGTAGAAATCTCCCAGAAAACTTCCCGCGGGCGCTTCGAATACAGGCCGCTCCGCATCGATTTGGGCGCGCTGCAGCAGCGAACGGGCATTTACCCCGCTGAAGCCGATCCAGGAGTAGAGCCATGGCTCGGTGTCGTGGGCGCTGTAGTGGACAAGCGTCTCCGGCATGATCACGAAGCCTTGACCTGCCTCAAGCTCGAAGGCCGATTCTTTGGTCCGGAATATGCCGCGTCCGGCATGGATGTAGTGAAGAATGTACGCATCCCGCAGCCCTGGCCCCCATGTATGCCTTGGCTCGCATTTTTCCAGGCCGAAGAAGAGTAAATTCAGATCGACCTTTCTCTGCAACGAAGAGACAGTATAATTAAAAAGCTCCATCAGATGGATGATCTCCTTTATATAGCTAACTTTTTAGTTTGCGATAGAGATATGTACGATTCTTCGTACAAACGGCGCCAAAAACTAGCAGAATCAGCTGGTTTGTACGGAAAAACACACAAATTCTCCCGCTAATCACTCATATCCATCAGTATTATACGAAAAAACATACAATTGCCCCCAGTATTTCGCCGGATGTTTGATGCTTGTACGAAATTCCGTATAAAGTTCTCGCTCTGGCTCACCCATGGAAAGATCTTAGGCGAATCAACTTATATAGTATCCATCTTATCATAACGGCATCGAAAAAATGGGATTATGACATGCGAAACATGCTTTTCTCCATGTCCGGGCAGGGGAAGGGAAGGTATAGTTAGGGTGAAGCTCAAGCCATTCCATCACTAGGAGAAGAGAGGGAATTAATTATGCCAAAAGTGACGTTTATTGGTGCGGGAAGTACGGTCTTTGTAAAAAATGTGCTCGGCGATGTGATGACGACACCGGCCTTGCAGGGATTCGAGCTGGCTTTGTTCGACATTGATCAGGAGCGGCTCCGCGATTCTGAACGCCTTCTGAACAGTATAAAAGCCACGCTGGGCAGCACTTGCGTTGTGAAAGCCTATACCGATCGCAAGGAAGCGCTGAGAGGGGCCAAGTACGTCATCAACGCCATCCAAGTAGGAGGCTATGATCCTTGTACGATTACGGACTTCGAGGTTCCGAAAAAGTACGGACTGCGGCAGACCATTGCCGATACGCTGGGAATCGGCGGCATTTTCCGCAACCTGCGCACGATTCCTGTCATGCTGGATTTCGCCAAGGATATGCAGGAGGTGTGCCCGGATGCCCTGTTCCTTAACTATACGAACCCGATGGCCGTCCTGACGAACGTCATGAATACGGTGGGAGGCATTAAGACGGTCGGGCTGTGCCATAGCGTGCAGGTCTGCGTGGCCGACCTGTTCAAGTCATTGGATATGGATGCTGCCGGCGTCGAATCGAAAATTGCGGGCATAAACCATATGGCCTGGCTGCTTGAGGTGAAAAAGGACGGGGTTGATCTGTATCCGGAGATTAAGCGCCGCGCCGCCGAGAAGCAGAAGGAGAAGCACCATGACATGGTACGTTTCGAACTGATGCTGAGGTTTGGTTATTACGTAACGGAGTCGTCCGAGCATAACGCGGAATACCACCCTTATTTCATCAAGAAGAACTATCCGGAACTGATCGAGAAATATAACATCCCGCTGGATGAATATCCGCGCCGCTGCATTAACCAGATTAACGGATGGAAGGAAATGCGTGAGAAGATCTTTGCAAGCGAGAGCATCGAGCATCAACGTTCGAAGGAGTATGCCTCATATATTATGGAAGCGATCGAGACGAACATTCCTTACAAAATCGGCGGCAATGTCATGAATACCGGCCTGATCACCAACCTGCCGAAGGAAGCCTGCGTCGAGGTTCCTTGCCTCGTCGATCGTTCCGGGATTACGCCGACCTATGTCGGGGATCTGCCTCCGCAGCTGGCTGCGCTGAACCGGACCAATATCAACACCCAGCTGCTTACGATCGAAGCGGCCGTGACGGGCAAAAAGGAGCATATTTATCATGCGGCCATGCTCGATCCGCATACCTCGGCAGAGCTGTCGCTGGACGATATCACTGCGCTCTGCGACGATTTGATCGAAGCGCACGGCAACTGGCTTCCGAAGTTTATATAAAAAATCAACAGCGTTAAGATATTAAAATTTTATAATAGCAGGAAAATTATCGGTCATTCTAGAAAGAGTAAGTTTCTCCCGTCTTGTGCAATGTATTATCACGCTGCTACTCAGCGGGGGGAAGTCATCCTTACCAGACCAATGACCAGGAGGAATTTCAATGAGCAGCAAGCCAATTGTCCATGTAGAGGGCCGGGAATTTGTGATGGAACAGATCTTTAATGCACCGAAGGAATTGGTATTTCAGGCATTTACGGAGGCGGAGCGGCTGAAGCACTGGTGGGGCCCGCGAGGGTGGAACCTCAGCACATGTAAAGTCGATCTGCGTGAAGGCGGCATTTGGCATTACTGTATGAAGTGCGAGGATCAGGCGCAGGGTGAATTTTATGGCATGGAATCGTGGGGAAAGGGAGTTTACCGGGAAATCATTCCGGGTGAGCGTCTGGTATACACCGATTATTTCTCCGATGCTGAAGGGAATGAGGCGGAAGAGATGCCGGCTACAGAGGTTATTCTGGAGTTTGCAGAGCAGGATGTAAAGACCAAAGTGACCAGCCGCTCCGTATTTGAATCCGAGGAGGGTCTGAATTCTTCGCTGCAGATGGGTATGGAGCAGGGCATCGTCGAAACCTGGGAGCGTCTCGGGGAATATGTGGAGCAGCAATAATAGGATCGCATCAGAGCCTGGTTCCGAGCCATTCGGACAGGCTTTTTTTAATTCCCTGACGAGAGCTTGTAAATCTCGAAGAAAAACTTCAAAATAAAGATATATTTTCGCATGATATGAATTGAGCATAGATCCCGGGAGGAATACGTTATGGAAATCGGACTTAGTACCTTTGTTGAAACTACGCCGGACGTCACCACTGGTGAGACCATCAGTCATGCAGAGCGTCTGCGTGAGATCGTGGAGGAGATTGTTCTCGCTGATAAGGTGGGGCTGGATGTCTTCGGCGTAGGGGAGCATCACCGCAAGGACTATGCGGCCTCCAATCCGGCTGTAGTATTGGCTGCAGCAGCTACACAGACCCGCTGGATTCGCTTAACGAGTGCAGTAACGGTGCTATCCTCGGCCGATCCGGTTCGGGTATTTCAGGATTTTGCAACCTTGGACGGGCTCTCGAACGGACGGGCGGAAATTATGGCTGGACGCGGCTCGTTCATTGAGTCCTTCCCCTTGTTCGGATATGCGCTGGATGACTATGATGAGCTGTTCGAAGAGAAGCTGGACCTGCTGCTGAAGCTTCGTGAATCGGAGAAAGTCACCTGGAGCGGCAAGCACCGTGCTTCAATCAACAATTTGGGCGTGTACCCGCGGCCTGTGCAAAATCCGCTTCCTGTGTGGATCGGCAGTGGCGGCAACACCGAATCGGTCATTCGTGCGGGCTTGCTCGGCTTGCCGCTTGTGCTGGCTATCATCGGAGGAAGACCTGTCCAGTTTGCTCCATTGGTTCAACTCTACAAGAAGGCAGCCAAGCAGGCCGGTCATGATGTGTCCAAGCTGACTGTGGCTTCTCACTCGCATGGCTTCGTTGGGGAGCAGCAGGAGGATGCCGTCGAGCGCTTCTTCCCATCCACCCAGGCGAGCATGAACATCATCGGGCGGGAGCGGGGATGGGGCCATTACGGCCGGGCTTCTTATGATGCCGCGCGCAGTCTGGAAGGTGCGCTTTATGTGGGCGATGTAGAGACCGTTGCGAATAAAATTATTTATCTGCGGAAAAAGGTTGGCATAACGCGCTTTATGCTGCACTGTCCGCTGGGCACGATGCCGCATGCTGACGTTATGCGTTCCATCGAGCTGCTGGGTGCAGAGGTAGCGCCGCGGGTGCGTGAGGAGATTGCCCGTTGGGAAGCAGCGGGGGAACCCGAAGAATAAAAGAAACGCCGGAGGGACCTGGGTCAGGTCTGCTCCGGCGTTTTGATATCTGACGATTTATTCTGTTGCCGCGGCCAACCGCTCCATGCCGTTCATATATTTGCGCAGTGCAGCCGGGATGCGGATGCTGCCGTCTGCTTCCTGATGATTCTCCAGCAGCGGAATCAGAATCCGCGGCGAGGCGACAGCAGTGTTGTTCATCGTGTAGCAATAGTGCAGCTTGCCCTCTCCATCCCTAAACCGGATATTGGACCGGCGGGCCTGAAAATCAAGCAATTGAGATGACGAATGCGTCTCCCCGTAAGCCTGCCTGCCGGGCATCCAGGTTTCGATATCATACTGCTTGTAGGTCTTCTGCGACATGTCGCCGGTACAGACCGCCATGACCCTGTAAGGGAGCTCCAGCAGCTGAAGAATACGCTCGGCGTTTGCGGTGATTTTCTGAAAGAGCTGCTCCGACTCCTCCGGATCATTCCGGCAGAGAACAACCTGCTCTACCTTGGCGAATTGATGCACCCGGTACAAGCCGTGCACATCCCGGCCAGCCGAGCCGACCTCGCTCCGGAAGCAAAGCGAGGCAGCAGCCAGCTTGATCGGGGAAGAAACGTCAATGATCTCCTGATCATAGTAGGAGACAAGCGGCACTTCCGAGGTTCCTGCGAGCCAGCGGTCTCTTTCGGTCATTTGGAAGGACTGATCTTGACCAAGCGGGAAAAAGCCGGTATTCATCATAGCTTCCGTACGCACCATTAAAGGAACATCCATCAGGGTAAAGCCATCCTCCAGCAATACATCAACCGCCAATTGTTGAACGGCACGATGCAGCAGTGCTCCCGTCCCGGTCAAATAGTAATTGCGGCTTCCCGCCGTCTTCACACCCCGAGGGATGTCGATCAACTGGTGGAGCTCTCCCAGAGCTACATGATCCTTAGGCTTGAAGTCGAATGCAGGCGGATCTCCGACCCGTTTCAGCTCGAGATTGTCACGATCCGACCGGCCTTTGGGGGTGTCTGGCGAGACGATATTCGGGACGCAGGCCATCCGCCGCTGATACTCTTCTTCCGCCTCATGAAGCAATTTTTCCGCTCTGGACAGCTTCTCATTCAGCTCCTTAACGTCCTGTCTAAGCGCTTCAGCCGAGGCGGCCTCCCCCTGCTGCAGCAGCTTATGGATGCGCGGGGTCAACTGGTTGCGCTCCTGCCGGAGCAGCTCTGTCTCCTGGAGCAATGTGAGACGCTTATCATCCCAGCTCAGCAGCTCGGCAATGGATACCTCGATTCCTTTCGCTTCAGCAATTTCCTGTACTTGCTCCGGGTGTTGTCTGATCCACCGGATGTCTAACATGGCAATCCGCTCCTTTTCGTGAAAATACAAAAAGCGCCCTCAGTCCGTTGGGACGAGGAGCGCTTGTATTCTCGCGGTGCCACCCAAATTGATTGAACGGGATATTCGTTCAACCCACTTTGACTCCGCGATAACGGGCGGAAGACCGGTAAGCTTAGGAGGAGACTCGCCAGATTTCCCGCGAATCCTCTTGACGAAAACGCCTCCGAGTTGGATGCTCTTCATAGGCATGATTTCAATATTTTTAATAGTATAGCTTGAGCACACTAATTAATTCAAGGGGGAATTTGCGGAATGGATGAATTAAGAAGCAACGAACCGGAGAAGGCTCATCAATTGACGAGTGTATTGGAGACGATAGATATCCTAACGGGCGAGCGCAGGGTATTGGCGGAGTTCAATCATCGGATTGAGGCGCCGAACTGGACCAGCGATGGCAAGCGCCTGATTTATAATAGCGGCGGAGACATCTATGCCTTTGATATCGACGCTCGTACAAGCACCCGGATCGACTCTGGCTTTGTGCGAAGCTGCAACAACGATCATGTGCTGTCTCCGGACAATACGCAGCTGGCGGTAAGCCACCATACCAAGGAGGACGGACAGTCGCGCATTTATATTTTCCCCCTGGAGGGTGGGCAGCCCGCATTAATTACCCCGATGGCGCCGAGCTATCTGCACGGCTGGTCGCCGGACGGAGCGACGCTGGCTTATTGTGCGGAGCGGAACGGGCAATATGATATTTACACGATTCCCGCGGCAGGAGGGGTGGAGACGCAGCTGACGAATACCCCGGGACTGGATGACGGACCGGAGTATTCACCGGATGGGCAGCATATCTGGTTCAATTCAGTACGCACAGGTCTAATGCAGGTTTGGCGCATGAACGCTGATGGCAGTGAACCCGTACAAATGACGTTTGACGAGAGCAATAACTGGTTTCCGCATGTATCGCCGGACGGACAGACGGTGGCCTATTTGTCTTACCGCAAGGGAGATGTAGAGCCAGGGGATCATCCGGCCAACAAGCAGGTGGAGATTCGTCTCATGTCAAGTAGAGGCGGGGCCTTCCGCACACTTGTGCAGCTGTTTGGAGGTCAAGGAACGATTAACGTCAACTCCTGGTCGCCGGACAGCATCCGGCTGGCATTTGTAAGCTACCGTCTGGCATAGAATTGCAGGCGAAAGAACAGATTGTTCCATGGAGCTGAATAATTCTATAATTGCAAGAAAAACTACCGCTAAACGCGGTCTGGCTTCAAGATAGTGCTTCGATAGACGTTTTTCTTATAAGATATCCATGGTAAAATGGGTACTTAATGATGGCCCTACTATATTTCCTGCATGGAGGAACAGATGTATCCAAGAGAACTGAACTATACCATGCCTGCCGAATGGGCGGAGCATGAAAGAACCTTTATATCCTGGCCGGTACAGGCCTCAATGTGCTATCCCGAGCATTATGACACGGTATGCCAGCAAGGCTATGCCGAATTTATCCGTGCCATGGCTGAGTTTGAACCGGTGACTGTCATCGTTAATCCGGATGATCTGGAGAAGGTGAGCGGGCTGTTTGAAGGCAATGAACGCGTAAGCTTCCTGCCGATTGAGCATAATGATGCCTGGCTCCGCGACAATGGGCCGACCTTTCTGTTGAATGAACAGGGGGAGCTCGCAGGCGTCAACTGGATTTTTAACGCTTGGGGCGGCAAGTACTCCCCTTGGGATCTTGATGATGCCGTTGCCCCTCAGATTCTGGATGCATTTGACATCAAGCGGTTTGATGCGCCTCTGGTGCTGGAGGGCGGTTCGATTCACACCGATGGCGAGGGTACGCTGCTGACAACAGAGGAATGCCTGCTACATCCGAACCGGAATCCGCGGCTTAGCCGTGAGGAGATTGAAGCACTGGTTCAAAATCATCTGGATGTGCAGGAGATCATTTGGCTGAAGCGGGGACTCAGCGGCGACGAGACCGACGGGCATGTTGATAACGTAGCCTGCTTCGCCGCACCGGGCAAGGTGATTCTGCAGGTCTGCGACGACCCGGCGGATGAGAACTATGAGATTACCCAAGAGAATCGCGCCACGCTGGCGAAGGCGGTTGATGCTAAGGGGAGGAAGCTTGAAGTCATCGAGATTCCGCAGCCGCCAAAGACATTCCATGAGGGACAACGGCTAACCTTGAGCTACCTGAACTTCTACTTCGTCAATGGCGGCATTATTTTGCCGGTGTTCGGCGGGGCAGCTGAAGAGACCGATCGGAAAGCCGCAGACATTCTGGCTGCAGCCTTCCCGGATCGCAGAATTCGCACGGTAGACGGCATGGCGATCATTCGCGAGGGCGGCAATGTCCACTGCACAACCCAGCAAATGCCCGCCGGGCGCCGATAATTACTAAGGAGGATGGATATGAGAAACGTCAAAGTAGCGGCTACACAGATGAGATGCTCTTGCCATAAAGATGAAAATATCGCAAAGGCGGACAAGCTGGTCCGTGAAGCGGCCAAGCAAGGCGCACAGATCATTCTGCTGCAGGAGCTGTTCGAGACGCCTTACTTCTGCCAGAAGGAAAAAGCCGATTACTATGTGTACGCAAGAGAGATGGAAGAGAACGAAGCGATCCTGCATTTCCAGAAGGTTGCCAAGGAGCTGCAAGTGGTGCTTCCGATCAGCTTCTATGAGAAGAAGAACAACGCCCGCTACAACTCGCTGGCTGTAATTGATGCGGACGGACAAATCCTTGGGCGTTACCGCAAAAGTCACATTCCGGACGGTCCCGGCTACGAAGAGAAGTTCTACTTCAATCCGGGAGATACCGGGTTCAAGGTATGGAAGACCCGTTATGCCAAGATCGGGATCGGCATCTGCTGGGATCAGTGGTATCCGGAAGCCGCCCGCTGCATGGCCTTGATGGGAGCGGAGCTTCTGTTCTACCCGACTGCCATCGGTTCGGAGCCGCAGGACGGCTCGATTGATTCCAAGGATCATTGGCAGGCGTGCATGCTGGGACATGCCGCATCGAATCTGGTGCCGGTCATTGCTTCCAACCGGATCGGTCTGGAGGAGGATGAAGATTCCAGCATCACCTTCTACGGCTCCTCCTTTATCGCCGGGCCGCAGGGCAACAAGATCGTTGAAGCGGGACGTGATGAGGAAGCCGTACTGGTTGCTGAATTCGATCTCGACCAGTTAGAGGTGCAGCGCATCGAGTGGGGCATTTTCCGGGACCGCCGTCCGGATCTCTACAAGATTATTACCTCGTATGATGGGGAACTGCTTATCGACTAATGGCTTTGCTTTTCCATCCTGAACGGTGGTATGGTTGACATATAAATATGGAACGAAAAAGTGAAGCACACTTGCTGGCGCCTCTGGGGCGCTGTGACGGTGTGCTTTTTTTGTTGCGAAATTGCCACATTACCAGGAAAGGAAGGATTACATATGAGTGCTTATGAACTGGCGGTAAAAGAAGAGAAAGCGAGATGGCCGGAAGGCAGGCAATTCACCTCGCATGACGAAGCGTTCAAGAAACTGCTGCAAACCTTTTTTGCAGAGTTCATTGAACTGTTCTTTCCTGAGTTCGACAAGCTGCTCGATCATCATCATACCCGTTTTTTGATGCAGGAATTGCTTGTGGATATCGTTGGCGGGGAGAAGCGGACGCTGGATCTGCTGCTGGAGACGAGATATTTGGAGCTGGATGCGTACATACTAATTCACATCGAGCCGCAATCCTACCGGGAGAACGACTTCCATGAGCGGATGTTCATTTACTTCAGCCGTTTGTTTGAGCGGCATCGGAAGGAGTGTAAACTCATTATTCCTATTGCCGTTTTTACGGCAGACGAAGCCAAGGAGGAGAAAAATACGCTGGAGATGGGCACGCCGCAGCAGTCAATTTTGCGGTTTGAATTTATGAAAGTGGAACTGCGGATGCAACCCTGGCGGCAATTTATCGATTCCGGCAATCCGGTGGCTGCTGCACTGCTGGCGAAAATGGGCTATACTAAGGGAGAAGAGCGAGAAATACGCCTCGCGTATTTACGGATGATTTTACGGCTGCAAGGAACGTTGGATGATGCGCGAATGGCCTTGATCATGTCGGTGGCGGATCAGTATTTTAATGCCGACCCCGAGCTAGACAAGCGGTTGTTGGAAGAGTTGAAAGAACAATATCCGGAGGAAGGTAGGGCCCTTATGAAACTGATGCCTGTGTGGAGTCGTTTGGGTTACGAGGAAGGCTTGAAGGAAGGTTTGGAAGAAGGCTTGGAGAAGGGAATCGAGAAAACTGCCCTTAATATGCTTCGCGAGGGAATGGAGATATCGCTGGTTGCCAAAGTTACGGGGCTGTCTGAAGAGCAGGTCGTGAAGCTGAAGAAAACTAGCCCCATAAAATGAACTGAACTACTCTGCCCAATACTGCAAATGCACCACGAGAAAAAAATTAAATAGTTATTATTTTGAAACATGTCTAAACTACCGTTAACAAAATTTCTTTAAAGAACCGATTGACACCCCGACTACTCGGTGATACAATGTACCTGTAATCAGCGATACTGAATAGCGAAAGCAAGAGCTTTCATCCGCTATTCGGTTCATTTTTCCATCGGTACTAAGTTATACAGAATATTAGTCAGACAGAATAGTTTGGAAAATGATTGAGGTGAAGGAGAAGAGCCATGAATTTCTGGGACAAAATCACAGGCAATGACATGACGAGAGAATTTAAAGGGTTTGAAGCGCGGGCTCAAAAGCTGCCGGCGGATTACCAAGCGGCATGGGAGAAAATTAAAACGAATCTTTGGCAGCACTCCGACTTCACCGGTCGCAACCTCATGCCCATCCTGGACGGTGCCCTGAGCTGGCTTGAAGAAACGGCAGCGGACGGTCAGCGCGTTCAAGAGGTACTGGGTGACGATATCCAAGGCTTCTGTTCAGCGCTGGCCGGCGAAGAAGGGGCCAAGTCGCTTCGTGACAAGTGGCGCGAGCAGCTCAACAAGAATGTCGCCAAAAAATTAGGGGAGCTGGAGGGATAACATGAATATTCAAGAAATGCTCCAAGGTAAAAAAGAATGGCGGGCTCACGTCGCACGCGTTAAAGCACTCCCGCAGGATTATCAAATCGTCTATAACGAGATTCAGAAATATCTTTTTCGGGTCGGCCCCGTTGAACTCAGTAATGGGATCGGCTTGCTCTCGGGGATTGTGGATTTATTTGAGGAGGGCGCGAGTCTTGGGAAAGGAGTCCTCGAGGTGACGGGGCGCGACGTTGCGGCTTTCTGCGACGAACTCATCAAAGGCTCCAAAACGTACACCGATATCTACGAAGACTCCGTTAACCAGGCAATGAACAAGGCCACGAAAAAGGTTACCGACAAAATGAAGTAAAGGGTGCAGATTATGGACAATTTAACTGAAATGCTGAAGGGTTCGCTGGAAGGGTGCGTGTTGGAAATCATCAGCCGCCGTGAAACGTACGGTTACGAGATTACCCGGCGCCTGAACGAGCTGGGGTTTTCCGAAGTCGTGGAAGGGACGGTTTATACCATCCTTGTGCGATTAGAGAAGAAAAATCTGGTGAATATCGAAAAGAAACCGTCGGATATGGGACCGCCCCGCAAGTTCTATACCCTGAATGAGGCTGGCCGCCAAGAGCTCGCCTCGTTTTGGGAAAAATGGGATTTCCTATCGTCAAAAATCAACGCTTTGAAGTCCAATTAGCTTCATAAGATATTCCGAACCCTAATTGGAACATCCCATGAAGTTCAACCCAAAGGAGGAGAAGCAACATGTTGGAAATGTTCAAAAAATTAATCGGCGATAAGAAAGAATACAAGATGATGATGGCAAGGGTGGAGGCATTGCCGGAGGACTACCAGTATGTGTTTAAGAAAATCCAAAACTATATGTGGAATTTCTCGGCGGGTAACGGGATGGATATGCTGCACATGCAATACGAATTAGTCGATTTGTTTGAAGCCGGCGCGGCGGAAGGAAGACAGGTGCTGGAGATCACCGGGGAAGACGTGGCGTCGTTTGCCGATGGCCTCGTGGCCAATGCGAAAACCTACTTCGCTAAATATCGGGAAGATCTGAATCAAAGCATTCTGGAGCGATTAAGAAAAAAATAAAACTTGGTCGGATCATACCGTAGATCAAACCGACTGAATGGCTGGTTCCGAATGGATACTTCCACCTTTGCTATTCAGTTTTATTTTAGCCAGGTAGTAAGTGATACATGTTACCAGTGTTACTAAATAGTTGATTATGGGAGGAGAAAAAAGATGGGTAATACAGCGATTTCCGTAAAAGGACTTAAAAAATCATTTAAAGACAAGGAAGTCTTGGAGGGAGTGGATTTTGAGGTGCGGCGCGGCGAAATTTTCGCGCTGCTGGGCTCCAATGGAGCGGGCAAGACGACGACGGTCAACATCCTCTCGACGCTGATGAAGCCCGATGGCGGAGAAGCAAGTGTTTGCGGCTCTGACGTCCAACGTCAACCGGATCATGTTCGCCAGAGCATCAGCCTGACCGGGCAGTTTGCAGCTATAGACGGCATGCATACAGGAAGGGAAAACCTGATAATGATCGCCAAGCTGCGGGGAGTTTCCCATCCCGCTCAAGTCGCCGACAATCTGCTTGCTAAATTCAGCCTGACCGATGCGGCGGGCCGCCGGGCGGACCAGTATTCCGGCGGGATGAAGCGCCGGCTTGACATCGCCATGAGCCTGATCGGGAGTCCGGCAGTCATTTTTCTCGACGAACCGACGACAGGACTTGACCCCGAAGCGCGGATTGAAGTCTGGAATACCGTCAAGGAACTTGCCGGCAGCGGAACGACCATCATGCTGACGACCCAGTACCTGGAGGAAGCCGAACAACTGGCGGACCGGATCGCCATCCTGCATGGGGGAAAAATAATCACGACCGGTACCCTTGCCGAACTCAAAGAGATGTTCCCGCCAGCGAAAGTGGAGTACGTTGAGAAGCAGCCGACTTTGGAGGAAATCTTCCTCACGATCATCGGCAAAAGGGAGGAGAAGTAAATGACAAGCAAAACAGGGGTATTGCTAGGACGTTTAATGCGCAATATCATGCGCAGCCCGGATACGATTATCACGGTAGCGATTACGCCAATTGCGATGATGCTGTTATTTGTCTACGTATTTGGCGGCGCCATAGAGTCAGGTACGGACAATTACGTCAATTATTTATTGCCGGGAATCTTGCTGATGGCGATTGCATCCGGCATCTCTTACACGGCTTTCCGGCTGTTTGGGGATATAAAGAGCGGGTTGATGGCGCGTTTCATCACCATGCCGATCAAGCGCTCGTCGGTATTATGGGCTCATGTATTGACATCGCTTGTTTCCAATGCGCTCACTGTCGTGGTGGTTTTCCTCGTTGCGCTTTTGATGGGCTTTCGTTCAAGCGCCGGTATCCTGGAATGGCTCGCGGTAGCCGGGATCCTCGGATTGTTTACGCTGGCGCTGACCTGGCTGGCGGTCATTCCCGGCTTGACAGCAAAGACAATGGAAGGGGCAACGGCCTTCTCGTACCCGTTGATATTCTTGCCGTTTATCAGTTCGGCCTTTGTCCCTACCGAAACCATGCCTAAAATTGTTCGGGTGTTCGCCGAGAACCAGCCCGTGACTTCCATCGTGAATGCGATTCGTGCTCTCTTGTATGGAGGATCGGTTGGCAGCGAAATCTGGACCGCGCTTGCCTGGTGCGTCGGCATTATGATCATCGCCTACTTCTTCGCCAGCAGAGTATTTAAAAGCAAGTTAGGGTAAGCCTCAATCGCTTATCCCAACGCGAGGCAGAAGGTGTTGCTATTTCGGTTCGCACAGGCCATTCTTTTCCTATCTTAAAAGAACGGAGGGTTACGTGTGATTGATTGGGGGGGAGCCTCCTAATCAATTGGGGCAGCATTTGCTGCATAACAGGAAACTTATTCTGGAGATCGTAGAGAGGGCCGATATTTCGGACGGCGAAACGTTGATTTAGTGGTATAATAGGCGTATCTGTAAAGGGTAGTGATGAATTTGCAACTGCAGTTGAGAAAATTGCGCATAACGTTTCCAATTATACGGAATATGGGGAAATCGAACTGCAAAAAAGCGATTTTGATAAGATATTTGAGAGCGATGGACCTGTTTATTTAGAGGATGGATTATGGGCTGAAGAATTGACATACGATGAAATGATTCAGAAGATAGCTATAAATAGAAATGAATCTATGGAAAATGTTAGAAGAAATTTAAGCAAAAATGAACCCTCCTTAATGGCTGATGATCATATTTTCTATGTACATTTTTATTTTATTTTGGAAAAAAGGACGGGAACGCGTGGAATTATTAGTGAATAAACTCATTAGCAGTATTCTGCAAATCCTTCTTTTTGCCGCCATTCCATTGATTTGGTGGGCTGTATCATCGAGAAGGCAAACCTCCTTCTGGAACTGGATCGGCTTGAAGAAAATCGGAGAAGCCAAAGGCAAGGGCCTGTATGTATGGATGGGGGCGGTGATTGTAGGGTTTCTCCTGCTGTCGCTGTTGATCCTTCCCTTGGTATCGGGATCGGACACGGCTGCCTCGGAGTTTAACGGTCTGGGAATCGCCGCCTTGCCTGCCGCATTGGTATATGCATTTTTTAATACGGCGCTGCCGGAGGAGATTATTTTCCGGGGCTTTTTGTTAAAAAGATGCTCGGCAAAGCTAGGATTTCCCATCGGAAATGCGATTCAGAGTCTATTGTTCGGATTATTGCACGGAGTCATGTTTTTTGCAATCACTGGCGCCTTTACGGCTTTGTTGATCATTATATTTACAGGAGCTGTCGGCTGGTTTATGGGGCTGATCAATGAAAAGAAGGCGAATGGATCGATTCTCCCGAGCTGGCTGATTCATGGCATTGCCAATACGTTCTCGGCCTTAATGGCCATGTTTTTGATTTTCTAAGCTGAAAAATCATAACCACCCGTTGGGCGGGTGGTTTGCTCTTGTGGGGGATAACCCCCTGTTTCCTGGTGGTTGCTTCAGCTCATTAAGCCTATTCTGACTGATTGCTGGATCACCTTGTCGATGAATTGTAGAACATACAACTAAAACCTCATCATTTCCAAATTTCACAGGTTTAAGTGTACCACCTACAGCTAAAAGTCTGTTTTTTTCAGAAGGGCTGAGTTTTTGCGAATCTAACTGCACTTTACTGAATATCCGACTATAAATGAGGACGATTGTATCAGTGCCCTCCGTTTATAATGGAGAAAAGACCTCGCTTTCCGGGAGGGGTTCCATTCATGTACAAGTTGATCATCGTCGACGATGAATATTCGACCCGTAACGGGCTTAAAGTGTGCATCAACTGGCTTGAATACGGTATTGAAGTTATCGGCGAGGCCGAGAACGGGATGAAGGGATTGGCGCTGGCCCAAAGCTGCCGGCCTGATATCGTGCTAACGGACGTCAAGATGCCCGGGATGGATGGCATCGAAATGGTCAGACGGCTGAGGGAGGTCATGCCCGAAATCAAGATCGTCTATATCAGCGGCTACGACGACATCGCTTACCTAAAGTCGGCAATAAAGATGGACGCAGTGGATTACATCCTGAAACCGGTCAACCTGGATGAACTGACGGCCGTCGTCGAGAAAATCATGGACATGTCCAAGCGCGAAGAGAGAGCCAATGACCTGCTGCAGCGGATGAGCACCAAGCTGCAACAGAGCATCCCGCTGTTGAAAGAGAAGTTCCTGATCCAACTGATCCGGGACGGTAATCCGGATCGCGCCCAGATCGAGAGGCGAATCGACTTCCTGGAACTGCGGCTGTCATACGACGCTTCTTATTGCGCGCTCATCATCCGTATCGACAACGCAATTACCGTGTTCGAAGCGATGTCGGAGCAGAACACGCAACTGATCTCGTTTGCGATCCAGAACATTTGCCAGGAACTGGTCGATCAGCGGACGTCGGGCTATGCCTTCGAAAATCGCCGCGGCGAATACGTGCTCATCATCGCTTTACCGGAGACGTTGGGAGAAGATATCCTCCTTCCGTTCGTCGAGGAATTGACGAGCAGCCTGCACGGGTTCCTAAAACGGCTGGTGGAGATTAACCTGACGATCGGCATCGGCGGCAGCGCCGCGCACCTGGGCCAATTGACTGAAAGCTACCAGACGGCCGCGGAAGCGATCGAACGCAAGTTATTCCTCGGCCGGAACCAGGCAGTCATGTATGACGCAATGGCGGCCAGCAAGGACGTGGACTACCGGCGCATCAACGAGTTGCTGGCGGCGATCGCGTCCGTGCTCAAGACAGGCGACGCGGAACAGATCGAGCAGTTGCTGGAGGCGATATTTCGAGAACTGATCCTCAGCCGCGGGATCGGCTATAAGGATTGTCAGCGGATCTGCTTGCAGGTGCTGCTCGTCGCCTCACAATTTCTGTCCGAATTCGGCCTTCGCACCGGCCTCCAGAACGGCGAAGAATCCGAAGTGTGGGAGCAACTGCTTAAGTTGGAGACGCTGGACGAGATGAGCCGTCATATAAAGCATTATTTGTTTTCGATCTGCCGCCAGGTAGAGACAAAGTCGTTCAAGAAGGCCCATGACGACGTCATCGGGAAGATCATACGAATCATCGGCGAGCGTTATGCGGAGAACTTGACGATTTCGGATATCGCACAGCGGGTTTATCTGGCCAAAACGTATATCTGTCTGCTCTTCAAGCAGGAGACGGGGGAGACCATCAACGAATATATCACGAGAGTCCGGATGGAGAAGGCGAAGGAGCTGCTCAAGGAGTCGGACAAGAAGCTAGCGGACATCAGTCAGGCCATCGGCTATGTAGAACCAAGCTATTTCACGAAGCAATTTCGCAAATACACCGGCATGACGCCAAGTGAATACAGGGACATTCATCGGAGGTAATGATCATGAGAGAACGTTGGCGGGGCAAAAGCTGGGCGACGCTCGGCGATAGTATTACTGCTGCAAACGGCTATCAGCCGCTAGTTTCGCAAGCGCTTGCATTCGAGCGAGTCGGCAATTATGGCCAGAGCGGCTGTCCGATGACGGCGGGCAGCGACAGGGACGAAGGGGCGACGGTTTACATGGGCGAGCGCCTCGAAGAGACCTACGACTGTGTCACCGTCTTCGCAGGCACGAACGATTACCGTCTCGGTATGCCTCTCGGCGACCTTCGCCCGGTCGGTCAGGCGCCCTTTGATATCCGTACCTTTTGCGGCGCCTATCAGACGCTTGTCGAAGGTTTACTAGCGCGCAATCCTTTATGCCGTCTGAATCTCTGGACACCGCTGCAGCGGGACAAGGATGGCTTTGACGGCGAGCGGCGCAATGGCCAAGGTGCCTTGCTGGCGGAATACGCGGCGGCTGTTGTCCTGCTCGGGAAAGCATACGCTTTGCCCGTACTGGATTTACACGCACAAAGCGGTTTCAATAAGCTGACGCTGGACGTGCTGACAAGCGATCGGCTGCACCCAAACGAGGCGGGCCACCGGCGGATCGCCGATCTGGCCATCCCATTCCTTGCGGCGCTCTGATATCGGAAGAGAGGCGGTGCACCAGCGATGGGCGTGGTTCGCAAATTCCGTCTGCTGTGGGCGGAGTGCAGAAGGACAATTATCCTCTATTTGCTTATTGTATTACTGCCGGCCGGCGTGCTGTTGCATTACTACTTCCAACGGTCCGAGGACATTTTTGAGCGGCAAGTTACGGTGTCTATTCTGAATTCGATCCGTCAGGTTAAGATCAACTTAGATTACCGCTTGTCCAAAGTCGACGAGATTTCCGACGCGCTGATCTTGAACACGGATCTGTACGACCCGTTGGCTGGCGATCCGCTGGCAGGCACGCATTACAGCCAGGTTCAGGAGGAGGCCAAACTGGGCAATCTGGTTCGCAGCCTGCAGGGCAATGACATTCGCAAGATCAAGCTGTATGTTAATCCCGATAAAATGTACGCTCGCGAGCACGTCAACTTTTTTAGCCTCGACGAAGCCAAGGAGGAGCCATGGTACGGGCAGGTGATGAGGAGCAATGGCGGCGTGTACTGGATTCCCACGCGAACAGTCTCCTACCTCGGATCGCCGGGCTCGGTTCGGATTGTCTCCTCCGCCCGCATCATCCGGGATCCTGGCAATTACGCTCGAATTGTCGGCATTCTGGAGCTGGACGTACCGGAGGCCAACCTGTCGGCCATTCTCGCGCAGGCGGAGTATCAGGAGTCGAATCGCACGATGTATGTCGTCGATGGCGACGGCTTCATTATATCCCAGACGCAGGAGGATCTGATCGGCACGCGGCTGCTGCAGCCGGATATGTTCAACGCGGTGCGGGATCAGGCTTCGGGCATTCGGCGCATGACGATCGGCGACGAGGCTTATTATATGATTTTCGACACGTTGGATGAGAACGGATGGAAGGTCGTCTCGCTGTTGCCCGTTCGCCTGATCAACCGGACGAATGCTGACTTCAACGTCGGCTTTTCCATTGTTCTGAGTTTGTCTCTGATGCTGCTGGTCATCTTGGGCGCGTTCCTCGTATTTGCGAACGTCAACCGCAGCATGATCGCGAGACTGCGGCACATCACCGAACAGCTGAAGGAGCGGGGCGCGGCGGTGATCGAGGAGGGACTTCCAAGGCGCCGCGGCGTGGTTATTCAGTTGGAGAAAAGCGTGACGCACATGCTGAGCACGCTGCAGCAACTGCTGGAGGACAACTATCGGACAAAGGAAAAGGAGAAGGAAGCGCAGATGCGGGTGCTGCAGGCGCAAATCAACCCCCACTTCCTCTATAATGCGCTCGATACGATCAACTGGATGGCGCTGACTAAAGGGGCAAAGGATATCAGCCGGATGCTGCAAATGCTTGCGCAGTATTTCCGGCTGAGCCTGAGCAAAGGCAAGGATATCGTCACGCTGGAGGAAGAAATGAACCTCGCGAAGGCATATCTCGAGATCCAGACGCAGCGGTTCCACAGTTTCGAATACGAGCTGGTGTATCCTGATTCGCTGGCCGGACGATTACTGCCGAAGCTGATCGTGCAGCCGATCATCGAGAACGCGATTTTACATGGTATACAGAACGAGGACGGCCATCAAGGCTGCATCCGGCTGGAAGTCTTCGAGCAGGGAGGCGGCTTCGTCATCCGCGTCGCCGACAACGGCACGGGCATGAGCGAGGATAAGGTGCGTGAACTGTTCGCAAGCTTCTCGTCGCTGCCGACCTCGACGTCCAGCTACGGATTGTACAATGTCTGGGAACGGCTGCGTCTGTATAGCGGAGGTGCAGGTTGCTTGAACGTTACGTCCATGCCTGGCGAAGGAACGACGGTCAGCCTGACGTTTCCGGACGGGCCACCACCGCCGCATAGAGTTCAGTGATTTGATCCGTTCTCTCCGAGTACTCACTCGGGGAGGGCGTTTTTTTGTTGTATGCCGCGGGTGATACCTGAAGATTCGACCAGCGCAGCTGAATGCTGTACCTCACGCGCCGTAATTTCGTTCGGCTAAAATGAAAGCGTAACCTGCATCGGAAAGGAGGAGGAGAGGGATGAAAGGCCGAGCGGACTGGCTTTCCCAGATTCGTCGCAATTATGATTTATATCTGCTGTTAATACCGGGCCTCGTTTTTTTGGTGATTTTCAAATACACACCGATCTACGGCCTAGTCATCGCCTTCCAGAATTTCAACATCTTCAAGGGTATCGGGGGAAGCGAGTGGGTCGGTCTTCAGCAATTCGAGCGCTTGTTTCATTCCGCGGATTTTGGCCTCATTATGGCAAATACGCTGCTCATCAGCTTGTACAAAATCGTCTTCCTGTTCCCGATCCCGATCATCATCGCGGTGCTACTGAACGAAGTCGGCAGAATGTGGTTCAAACGGTCGATTCAGACGATTATCTATCTGCCGCATTTCCTGTCCTGGGTCGTAATCGCGGGGCTGTTCGTCAACATCCTGTCACCGTCCACCGGGATCGTCAATAGTATCATCGGCTGGTTCGGCGGAGAGCCGGTGAACTTCTTCATGGACAATCATTATTTTCGCAGTGTTCTCGTCGCTACGGCAGGGTGGAAGGAAACAGGATGGAACGCCATCATCTTCATCGCAGCCATTGCCGGTCTCGATCCAGAGCTGTACGAGGCGGCCAGGCTCGACGGCGCCAGCCGCGTGCGTCAGATGCTCCACATCACGCTGCCCGGCATCTCTACGACGATCGTCCTTATGCTCATCCTTCGCATCGGCGGCGTGCTGGAAGCGGGAACCGAGCAAATCCTGCTGATGTATAACCCAACTGTATACGAAACGGGGGACGTCATCGGCACTTACATTTACCGAATGGGGTTGACTTCCATGGAATACAGCTTCTCCACCGCGGTCGGGTTGTTCGAGTCGGTGATCGGCTTCATCCTGGTCATCGGCGGCAATCAGCTGTCTAAGCGGATCACAGGCAAGAGCATCTGGTGACGAGAGGAGGTGAAAAAAAGATGACCCAATCGCGCAGCCGGCCCTTTTCCGAAGTAATCTATGTATCGATCGTCTACGTCATCTTGGCCGGCACCGGCATTCTTTGCCTCTTTCCGTTCGTAAATGTGCTGGCCAAATCGCTCAGCGCTAACTGGGCGATTGTCTCCGGGAAGGTCGGGCTCTGGCCGATCGACTTCAACCTGAAGAACATCGGATTCGTCATCGACGACAACATGTTCCAGCGAGGGTTTCTGATCTCGGTCTCCCTGACCGTCGTCGGTACGTTGGCTTCGGTCGTCATGACGGCGGTCTCCGCTTATCCTTTATCAAAGAAGCATTTGCCGGGCATCAAGTTTGTACTGCTGCTATACATCTTCACGATGTTGTTCAATGGAGGACTCGTCCCTAATTACCTGCTTATTAAAAACTTAGGATTGATGAACAATCTGATGTCGCTCGTGCTGCCGGCGCTGATCAATGTCTTTAATCTGTTGCTGATGAAAAATTACTACGAAAGTCTGCCGGAGAGCCTTGAAGAATCGGCCAAGCTGGACGGCGCCAGCAACCTTCGCATTGTACTGCGCATCATCATTCCGCTCTCGGCGCCTGTGTTCGCCACAATCAGCTTGTTCTATGCCGTCTCCTTCTGGGGCGACTGGTTCCATCCCATGTTATATTTGAATGATCCGGCCTTGAAGCCGCTGCAGCTTTACATGCGGGATGTCGTGCTTCAAGCATCGAATGAGAACCTGCTGAACCAAGACAACGACTTGCTGCTGAATGTGTCGCCCGAAGGCATTCGCAACGCAACAATCATCGTATCAACGATCCCGATTCTGCTCGTTTATCCGTTCCTGCAAAAGCACTTTATCAAAGGGATTCTCATCGGCTCTGTCAAAGGATAATCGGCCTTAGCGGCTCGAAGACGGAATAATCTCTTGGCGGGCTGACCTCATTCCCGGAACGGCAAGGGTTATTTATAATTACTTACAATATGGAGGGGTTCAAATGTCGAGGAAAAAATGGTTCGCTGCGGCTGTCATGCTGCCGCTGGTTTTCTCCGTTCTCCTGGCCGGATGCGGAGGCGGGGGAGGAGGCAATAACGAAGGCGGGAACGCTGCGGCAAAGGACAAACCGACGTTGAAACTGCTGCGTAATTACATGGCCGACGATTACAACTCGTATCCGGTCAATCAATTCCTGGAGGAGGCGACCGGCTACAAGCTGCAGAACGATATGCTGCCCCAGGAGAATCCGGACGACAAGCTGAACCTAATCATGGCTTCCAACTCGGATTATGATCTGGTGGATGCCATGAACAAGCAGGTATACTTCAACTTCGCCCAGAATGGCGCACTGACGGACTTGACTCCGCTTATCGATCAATACGGGCCAAACATCAAGAAGGCTGTCTCACCGAAGAGCTTCGCGGGCGTAACGGTCGACGGGAAAATTTACGGGATTCCGACGCTGAACGTCTCCTACGTTCGCTCCGGCTTATTGATCCGCACCGACTGGCTTGAGAAGGCCGGCAAGAAGATGCCAACGACGCTGGACGAATTTGTCGATGTCTTGAAAGCGTTTAAGGACCAGGATCCGGGCGGAAACGGCGCGAACAACATTCCGATGACGATTGATGCCATCGGATTGCTGGACAACCTGACGGGTGCTTATGGGATCTTCGGATCATGGACCGATGTGGACGGAAAGCTGGTGAACGTTGTCGATCACCCTGGACTCAAGGACTATATAACTTTTATCAGGAATCTTTACGACCAAGGATTGATAGACAAGGAATTCGCTACAAACAAGTCGGCTACCGCCGCAGAGAAGTTCACCAGCGGCCGGGCCGGTATCTATCTGTCCATCTGGTCGTCGATTCCCAGTTTTGACGAAGCGCTTCAAAAGAACGTGCCGGGCGCAACCTACCAATTCATACCTCCTCTAAAGGGGCCTAACGGACAAAGCGGATTTACCGAGATCGGCGGCTTTAATAAGATTACGTTCGTCCCCAAATCAGCCAAACACCCGGAGGATGCGATTAAGCTGGTTAATGCCATGCTGGATCCGAATACGTTCAAGGAACTGTTCATTGGCAAAGAGGGCGAGACGTATACGATGGAGAACGGCAATTACATGCCGATCGATCCCGCATTCTTCGATGATCGCGCCCAATCCAACAACTTCGTCATCGGGATGGATGAAGCGAACTTCGTCCAGTACTGGCAGGCACGCCTGCAGAAGAGCAAGCCGATGTTCGACAACTACAAGATCATCAACTCGGTTCCCCAGGATCAGATTCATATGGACCCGCTCGCCTTCGCGTCGTACTTGCCGAAATACTCGGCGAACAGCGTCAAGCTGGATACACTCGTCAACGATGGCCTGATCAAAATGATCGTGGACGGTGTGTCCGACAATGCGATCGCCGATCTGCAGAAGGCATGGAGGGACGCAGGCGGTCAGGATGTAGAGAAGGAAGTGAACGACTGGTACGCAAGTCAACAATAAGAAAGATCCGGGGCTTAGCCTTGACGGCGAGGCCTCGCCTTTCAAGAGAGAGGATGCTGACCGATGTTTATGGAATCTTCAATGGACCCGCTGCGTTCAGCGCCGGTCGTCCGGCGCTATGCCGGCAATCCGGTGCTAGCGCCCCATCAGGTACCCTATGGTCCCGCCATGGTGTTCAATGCCGGAGTGGCCAAATATGAAGGCCGCTATGTGATGGTGTTCCGCAACGATTACGGCGATGCTTCGATCGAGCAGGTTGCACCCGGTCATACGACCAATCTGGGCCTGGCGTTCAGCCGAGACGGCATTCATTGGGACGTACAGCCGAAGCCTTGCTGGCAATGGCATGACGAAGAAACCGTTCGCGTGTACGACCCCAGGTTGACTGTCATCGACGGCAAGGTTTACGTTTGCTTCGCCGTGGATACCCGCCACGGCTTGCGTGGAGGCATCGCGTCGACGGAAGACTTCGAGACGTTTGACGTACTTTCCTTGAGTGTGCCGGACAATCGCAACATGGTGCTGTTCCCCGAAAAGGTGAACGGCCGCTACGTCCGGTTGGAGCGGCCGATGCCCGTCTACTCGCGGGGCGGACGCGACCGGTTCGACATCTGGCTGTCGTCGTCCCCGGACTTGATCTACTGGGGACAATCTTCCCTGGTACTCGGCGTTGAGGATGTCGGCTTCGCCAATGACAAGATCGGGCCGGGAGCCCCGCCCATCCGTACGCAACATGGCTGGCTGACAACGTTCCACGCGGTCGACATCGATCCGCAGCGGGGCAAGAACGGCTGGGAAGCAGCCTGGACCAAGCGGTACAGCGCCGGCCTCATGCTGCTCGATGCGGACGATCCGAGCCGGGTTGTTGGGAGGTACGACGGGCTGCTGCTGGCGCCCGAAGCGCCTTACGAGACGGCAGGCGGCTTTCGCAATGATGTTATTTTCCCGGGCGGCATGATCTTGGAAGACAATGGCGAAGTCAAGATTTATTATGGCGCGGCTGACACCGTGGAATGCTTGGCCACCGCGCATGTAGACGATTTGGTCCGGCTTTGTCTGGAAGGAAGCAAGCCGGGAGCGAAAGGAGGCCGTTAGAGCGATGATTTACGACCTGGTGATTTACGGCGGCACCGCGGCAGGCCTGGCCGCCGCAGTTCAAGCTCGCCGCATGGGAATGAACCCGATTGTCCTCGAGCCATCCCGCAGGCTGGGAGGCTTAAGCAGCGGCGGGCTGGGTGATACGGACTTCGGCGACAAGTCGGTGATCGGCGGCCTGTCACTGGAGTTCTACAAGCGCGTCGGCCGGAAGTATGGTTCGGACGAAGCGGTCTGGATGTTTGAGCCGAAGACGGCGCTGTCCGTCTTCGAGGATTGGGTGGCGGAATACGGCATCGAGGTTCGGTACGGCGAAAGGCTCGATCCGGCGGATCCCGTCGTGAAGCGCGGCAATCGGATCGAATCGATCCGGTCGGAGTCCGGGCATACGTATACCGGCAGAATGTTCATGGATGCTGGATACGAGGGTGACCTCATGAAAGCGGCGGACGTCTCGTATGCATTAGGCAGAGAGCCGAACAGCCGGTACGGGGAAACGTACAACGGCATTCAGACTGCGGTTGCCGTCAAGAACCAGTTGCCCCGGGGCATCGATCCGTATGTGGTGCCGGGCGACCCGGCGAGCGGGTTGCTGCCCGGCGTCAATCCCGGACCCGGGGGGCCGGACGGCGAGGGCGACGACAAGGTTCAGGCGTACTGTTACCGGATGTGCCTGACGGACGCGCCGGACAACCGAGTCTTCGTGGAACAGCCGGCAGGCTACGACGAACGGGACTACGAGCTGCTGTTCCGCGCCATCGAACGGGGCGAGGACGTATTCTTCAAACTGCGGATGGTGCCAAACCGGAAGACCGATTCCAATAATGACAGGGGATTCTCGACGGACTTCATCGGCTGCAACTATGCCTATCCGGAAGCCTCTTATGCGGAGCGGGAGGCAATTGCGGCCGCCCACGAGCGCTATCAGCGCGGCTTGATTTGGACGCTGCAGCACCACCCTCGCGTGCCGGAAGCCATTCGTGAATTTTATAAGCCGTGGGGGCTGCCGCTCGACGAGTTCGCGGAGAACGGTTGCTGGACACCGCAGTTGTACGTCCGGGAAGCCAGACGGATGGTGAGCGGTCTGGTTATGAACGAAAATCATATTTTCCTGCGTTCTCCCATCGCCGATCCCGTCGGTCTCGGCTCCTACACGATGGATTCTCACAATGTGCAGCGGCATGTCGGTCCGGAAGGAGATATCCGGAACGAGGGGGATGTGCAGATCAAGCTGAATTCACCTTACCCGATCAGCTACCGATCGATCGTACCGGAGGAAGAGCAATGCGCAAACTTGCTTGTCCCCGTCTGCCTGTCGGCCTCGCATATTGCGTATGGCTCCATTCGGATGGAGCCGGTGTTTATGGTGCTGGCCCAATCAGCGGCGACCGCTGCGGCGCTGGCGCTCGAGGCCGACATCGCGGTGCAGGCGGTGCCGTATGACAAGCTGCGTGAGCGATTGCTGTTGGACAATCAGGTAATCGGCTAAAAGTACTGCTTATAGGATGCACAACGAGTTGACGTTGATCGACTGACGTGGTCCCGAATACGCCCTAACGCCTTTCCTGACGGAGAGGCGTTTTCTTTAGGCTTTAGCCAGTTGAGCACGCGAAGCGTGGGAAACAAAAAACCACCCGCTATGCGGGTGGAGGGATCGAGGGTTTGACCACCAAGACCATCCCGATAAAATTGAGATGTTCAGGCTCAATTGAAAGGAGGGGGTATTATGTGAGTACAGTGGGGTTGAATGAAGCCACCGTAGCAAAGTACATTCGTGAACAAGAAGCACACGGCCAAGCGATGGATAAGCTGAGTGTAAAAGAATATGAAGATCCATTCAGCGAGAAAAGGAACAAAAAGAAGTAACCCAGTTTAACTGGGATTAAATGAAAAAAGGGAACCAGCCTCTGCCCCCCAGGGATCAAGACCGGAACACCTTGGTTTGCAGCAGCTGCAATGCATCGTGAACAGCCTTCAGCTCATGCTCGTAGAGATGACTGATATGCTGCTGGAAGCGGTGCTCCACTCGTTGGAAGGCTCCCTCCATCAGGGCTTGTCCTTGTGAGGATAGGCGAATGTACTGTACCCTGCGGTCCTCAGCGGCCGTATCCTTCGTGCAGAGTCCCTTGTCCAGCAGCTTCCGCATTTCCCGGCTGGCGTTCGGCATCGAAAGATGCAGACAATCGCTGATTTCGCTCAGTGTTACCGGCTGACTCACGGTGATATATTCCATAATATTATACTGAACGGCCGTCAGATCATGGCCCCGCAGGTCCTTGGTCATTCCATGCTTCACCTCATGCACCGCTGTCGTAAACGCGACGAATTGTTGAAATAATTGATGACGATCCATGTGCTCACCTCTGAATCAACATAACAAAATACATATCAATAAACAATTATCATTTGACAACTATATATAGAGTGATTATGATTTTGTTATCAAATGATAATTAATGGGGTGAGGCGATATGAAGGTTTTGGTCATCTACTGCCATCCAAATCATCAAAGCTTGAGCTACGCTTTTTTGCAGCAGGTATTGCATGGAAGTGAAGGGAACGGCCGTATTTCCGAGGTGCAGGTGCTGGATCTGTATGAAGAGCACTTCGATCCGGTATTAGTATTCCATGAGCACAAAAGGCGCAGAGATATGCATAAGGATCCGGAGCTGGAACGCCATCGGGAACAATTAAAGTGGGCAGACAAGCTAGTCTTCATCTATCCGATCTGGTGGGGGAGACCTCCAGCTATGCTTCTTGGCTATATCGACCGGATGTTCGCTTCAGGCTTTGCTTATAGGGATGATGGCAAGCTGCTGCCTGAAGGTCTTCTGAAGGGAAAATCGGCAGTTTGCATTTCCGTGATGAAAGGGCCGACACTTTACCCGCTATTTTGGCTGAACAATGCTCATAAGATCCTCATGCGCAAGGCGCTGTTGCAGTATGTGGGGGTCCGAAAGGTCAAATTTTTTGAATTCGGAAATATGGAAAGCGCCAAGGGCAATCATGCAAAGAAGCTTCAGCGAGTATTTGATTATTTCCAAGGGCTTGCAGGATAGAGAATCTACCCTTTGAGACACTGTGTCAGGCGTGAGAGATCAAACCAGGAATGCAATTCGGGCTTGATCGCAGCGGAGTCATTCCGATGATGCCATTCCCCGCTTTGAACATCAACCGCGTAGTCCCTTTTCCAAGAGGAACAGTACCTGATGCATGTGCGAACGGCATAGCCGATATACGCCATTTCCTGCTCGGTCATGGTTGGATGAATAGAGACACGCACCCAGCCGGGCTTGCTGGTCAGATCGCCGCAGAGAATGGTCTCGGCCATCTGCTTGGAAGGCTCGGGGCCAATGCCGAGCAGATAGTGCCCATAAGTTCCGGCACAGGAGCAGCCGCCCCGGACCTGAATTCCGAAGCGGTCATTCAGCAGCTTGACCATCAGCGCGTAGGGCACGGACTGAGCAAGAAAGGAGACGATTCCGAGCCGGCGGCGTTCCTCGCCTCCGAGGATGGTTACCTCCGGTATATCGCTTAATTGACGCAGCAGCAAGGATGTGAGCTTCCGTTCCCGCTCCTGAATCAACGGGATGCCCATCTCTTCCTTAAGACGGATGCAGAGAGCCGTCCGAATGGCTTGCATGACCCCCGGGGTCCCGCCATCTTCTCTGGATTCGGCGTGGCCATTGTAGATCCAGCCGCCCCATGGATCCGTCCACAGCACGGTTCCCCCGCCGGGATGATCCGGCACACGGCCCTGGTGCAGCAGCCGGGCGTTCATGACCAGCACGCCGCTTGTGCCCGGACCGCCAAGGAACTTGTGGGGAGAGAAGACTATGCCATCCAGCCAGCCCAAGGGAGATTCCGCCGGATGCATGTCGATAGTTGTATAGGGAGCGCTGGCGGAGAAGTCGATGAAGCACAGACCGCCATAACGATGGAGAATCTCTGCCAGCTCGGTATAAGGGGTTTCGAATCCCGTAACATTGGAGCAAGCCGTGAATGCACCGATCAGAGGGCGGCCGGCATATTGCCTTGCAAGCCTTTCGAGGCAGGAAGGATCCACGCTGCCGTCGGGTGCCGGCGGAAGGCAGATGACATCGCCAATCGTCTCGGACCAGGAGATTTGATTGGAATGGTGCTCCATATGGGTGATGAAAATAACCGGGCGTTGGCTTACAGGAACAACGGAGTGCAGCGGTGCCGGGAGCTTCAATCCGAGCAGCCGCTGGAGCTTATTCACCGCGCCCGTCATTCCGGTGCCTGCAAACAGAATAATATCATGCTCTCCGGCGCGAACATGCTGCTTGATGATACGCTTCGCTTCCTCATAGGCCAGCGTCATTGTTCCTCCCGTAATATTGGATTGGGAGTGGGTATTGGCTGCATAGGGCCCGAAGTCTCTTAGCAAGACGGTCTCAATCGGCTCGTACAATCTTCCGCTGGCAGCCCAGTCGGCATACAGCAGTTGTTGCGGTCCGTAAGGGGAATTGAACCGGTGTCTGTGTCCGACAATATGTTCCCGATAATACGCAAAATCATTCATTTCTTGCCCTCCAAATATCTATCCTCACCATAGGGTACTCAGAGGAAGTGGGCGCGGTCTCTCCCATCTAAAAATTTTCTAAATTCGGCACATATTATAGGCCTGTTATAGGCCTGGTCAGCTGAGCGAAAGCGCGCAAAAAGGCCGCCCATCCGGCCAGCATGCTTTGTCAGCATGACTGGACCAGTTGGACAGCCCTCATGATAATGTTGGCTGGAGCGCGCAAGGACATAGAGCCTTTTTGTACGATATTCCATATAAAGACGGCTCTTTCAAGCTATAAGCGGGAATTTTATATGGAAAATCGTATAACTTTTCGGTTTTTGGATCCCAGTGCTTATTTTTTATACGACTTTTCGTACAACATGCATTGGTTGGATTGGCTTGGGAGACAACTTGTGCGGAAAATCGTATAAATCTCCTCGTACTTCATGCAGGCGTTCTGCCTGGAGAGGTACTCCGCACCTTCACATCACGTGAAGCACTGATTTTAAGGCTGAACCTTAAATAAACAGCTGGATATCCGACTGAAGCGCATCCCGCAGATAAGTCTGGGCATCTACGATCTCCAGCTCGGGAATCAGTTCCTCAGGCTTGAAGCCCATGATCTCAACCGACAGCTTGCAGGCATAGAACCGGATGTTCTTCTTCCGTGCGCCCTTCAGATAATGGATCAGCTTTGGCGCCTCGTTATCCTCGATCATCTCGGTCAGCATCAGCTTGCCGAGCCCTCCGAAATTCATTCGGGATAAGGGCAGCTCCTCCGGTCCTTTCGGGGTCATCCAGGACATCATTTTTTCGTAGACGGATTTGTCCTCGGTCGTCATCTTGTCCGGATCCCGAAGCAGCGTCAGCCCCCAGAAAGCAAAAAACATCGTGACATCCACTTCAATATCCTTCGCCGCATTTGCCAGGATCAGCCCGGCCATCGCTTTGTCATACTCCCCGCTAAACATCAGCAGGCTCATCTTTTTGTCCGTCATCCAGGATCGCCTCCATATCTATGCTCGATAAGCATAGTATGGATTCACTGGCACAGCCTATGCAGGTTCACGGAGTCGACATACTTCATGTTCCGCATTTTAATAGACCCGGCGGGCTGTCACGAACCTCTCCTTCCACGAGGCGGAGAACTCCTCCAGCTTAACGCCGTACTTCACGGAATACGTATGGAGTATCTGATTATCGCCCGCATAAATGCCGACATGTCCGATCTCAAGCCCCCGTGCGCCGAAAAAGAGCAAATCTCCTTTTTGCAAATCGCTGAGAGCGACTTCTTGTCCCTGGGTAGCTTGGTCATAGGACACCCGAGGCAGCTCGATATCCAGCACCTCGCTGAAGACGCGCTTCACAAATGACGAGCAGTCAAAGGTACTTGTCTGATCCGGGGAGGCGCCGAATTCATAAGGTGTGCCGAGATAAGTCATTCCGTAAGCGATCAATTCATTCGCCTGCTGCTCCCGCAGCGTTGCACTGGAATAATCGCTGTATTTCGGCTTGGCGGAAATATAGCCTGTCCGCTGGTCCTGCGTGCGCACCTCCAGCCACAATGCGCCGGCCTCCCGCATCACCTGGATCTTCTCCCCCTTCGGGAGCATCTCTCCAACCGTCTCGCTTGCGGCATCCGGCGCGTTCCGCAGGTTGACGCCCCACTGGATCGTGGCATTTACCTCAATCGGAGAATAAATCCGGACGGCGCGTGCCGCCTCGTCCCAATCCACCTTGCTGCCTAGCGATTCGCTGACGAAGCGCAGTGGAACCAGCGTGTACCCATCTGCAATTCGCCCGGGAACAGCAAGCTGCATCGCTTGCCCGTTGAGGTCGGCCGTGCTGTCGCCAATACGGTAGATGAGCTTGGTATTCGCCTTCTCTGCGGTCACGGTCTTGGTGGTGCCGTCCCAGGACAACTTGGCGCCCTGCGCCTCGAATAGGCTGCGCATGGGTACCAGCACAGACCCGTCGACCATGCGGGGGGCGATTTCGGTCTGCAGCTTGCTGCCGTCCAGATAGACGGCTACGGCAGAAGCAGTGCCCGAGGGGGCTCCAGCTTCAGCGGCCAAGGCCGGCATCGCCGGAGCCGAAGCTAAAATAGCAGCCGCCAAGCTGGAGGCAAGCACTGCCCTGCGTGTGTGTCGAAGATATGTAGGAATCATATATGCATCACCTTTATGCCAAATTTAGTTATATAAGGTTAAACGCAGGGAGACTCACATTAGTTGTGGGGGAAAATGTATCCAATTGACGAAAATGCTCGAAAAAGTTAGAGGGGATATGTCATCCTGTTTTGGGGAATCTTAAGCCCAAACATATAAAGGAGGGTTCCCATTGTCGAGAAGAAGCCGTAGATATGCCGTTCCGGGATCGGAACGCGGCATGCAAGCCTTCAAGGCGGAAGTGATGAAACAGGAGGGCTACCGGGTAGATCCGAATAGGCCGGATGACGTGAAGTATGAGGTAGCCAAAGAGCTTGGCGTTCCCCTTCGTACGGATGGGGAGAACGGAGAACTGACTACGGAAGAAGCGGGACAGATCGGCGGACGAATCGGGGGCTCCATGGTTCGCGAGATGGTCAGAATGGCACAGGAGCAGCTGTCCGGGCGGAAGCAGAAGCCTTAGGATGCAAAAGATGACTCATTTTCTGGCATCATCAGATTAGAAGTGTTTGGCAACAGTATACAGCCGCAAAATACCCGCCGGAAGGGCGGGTATTTGTGCGTGCGGATCATGGGCGGCATGCCTTATTGCTGGCGTCGGCTATACAGAACCAGATGCAGCAGCCAGCCGACCAGCCCTGTGACAGCACCAGTGAAAGCACCGGTCACCAAGCTGCTGATAAGCATGAAGCCTCTCATCAGAACCGCCTGTAATGCCGGGGCCATTCCGCTTAGATTGCCGCCCAGCACCGGCGGGGTATCGAAGGCAAATACCCAGAGTACAAGATGGATTACGCCTAGATACAGCCCATAGATCATGCCGATGGTAAGCAAAGCCTGAAACGGCTTATTTGTCTTGCTGACCAGTACAAAGCCGATCCACAAGATAAACGGCACCACGGCGAGAAGCAGATTCAGCGTACCGTGTGGATCCACGAGATGGAGGTCGTGGAAGAAGACGCGAGGTGCGCCCAGTGCGGCCAATATCACCAGGATAGGCAGGGAAAGACCGGTAAAGCTTTTTATTCGTTGATTCATAATAAATGCAGCCTCCTTGGCAGGTAGTGATGATCGATGAACTGTGATCTGAATTCATCATACCGGGAGAATGTTGTGAACTTATGACGATCCTGTACGGTCTCCATGAAATGCCGAGAATTGCAAGTGACGGACCTGATCCTGTGGCATAATGGGGGAAGAGGAGGGATTGTGCGTGGCTTATGAACTGTTGATCGTGGACGACGAGCAGAAGGTGCTTGATTTTGTCAGGCCATTCCTGGAGGAGGAAGGGTATGCCGTACGGACGGCGGCGAATGGCCGGGAGGCGCTGCGCATAGCGCGTGAGCTGAAGCCGGATTTGATTGTGCTGGATTGGATGATGCCGCAAATGAACGGGCTTGAGGTCTGCACCGAGCTGCGTAAGTTCAGCGATGCGGGCATCATCATGCTTACGGCCAGAACGGAGGAAGCGGATAAATTGGTCGGCCTTGAAATCGGGGCTGATGATTATATGACCAAGCCTTTTTCGTTAAGGGAGCTGGCTGCTCGAATTCGCTCCGTGCTAAGGCGGGTGCGCAAGCAGGAGGAACATCCCGAACCGCAGCTGCTGCAGCGGGGCGGCTTGACGATCTCTCATGCGGAATACCGCGTATGGCGGGGAGACGAAGAACTGCTCCTAACGCCAACGGAATACAAGCTGCTGACCACCTTGGCCGACCGGCCGGGAGTGGTCTACAGCCGTCTGCAGCTGCTTCAGCTGGCACTGCCGGATGATCTGCTGAACGACGAACGCACAGTGGATGCCCATATAAGCCGTCTCCGTAAAAAGGTAGAGGAGGACCCGGCGCACCCCGTCTATATCCAGACCGTATACGGATTCGGATATCGGTTCTCCCTGTCCGGAAAGGAACCGCTATGAGTGTCGGCCGCAAAATGTTCCTCGGTTTCTCCATGCTGCTGCTTGTGATGGGGGCGCTATCCTTTGCCGGTACGTATTCGGTCGTGGATCGGCTGATGAGCCAAATGGCGGAAGCGACACAGCGTGAAGTGATGGACCGGGCCGTGGGTCAGCTGGTATCGATGTACGACGAGGCTTCAGGCTGGAGCGATCTGCTTGAGACGGAGCGGTTTCCCTTGAATAATGACAATGACAGTGTGCTGATTATCGATGCGAATGGCGAGTCTGCTGCGCGGATCGGCGAGCTCGGGGACCGTGCGCTGGAGCGCTTCGGCATGAAGAAGAACGTGACTACTGAGGACGGACGTACCTGGACCATCTATTATGCGAATTCGGCGATCCATTTTGTCGGATTATTCAAATATGCTTTTCGAGATTCTCTGGTGTTTCTCCTGGTAGGGCTCGCCGTGTTGCTAACCGCGGTGGCCCTGGTTGCGGCTTACGGCTTGGCGCGTCATCTTACGGCTCCGATCCGCCGGATGATTCCGGTGATCGACCAGCTTGGGGCCGGTCAATATCAGGCCAAGGTGAAGGTGGATTCCAAGGACGAATTCAGCAGGATCGCTGCTGCGCTGAACAACCTGTCAGCCGGACTGGAACAGGCGGAGCATGCGAGGAAGACGATGACCGCCGACATTGCCCATGAGCTTCGGACGCCGCTGTCGATTATCGGGGGGCGCCTGGATTACTATCAGCAGAGCGGCAGGCCGGTGCCGCCGGAGCAGCTGCTTCCGCTTCAGGATGAACTGATTCGGCTGGAACGGATCGTCAACGAGCTGCAAGAGCTGTCCCGGGCGGAGGCAGACCAATTGATTCTGCAAAAGGAGCCGGTAGACATCGCCGAGCTGCTCGGGCGGATTGTGGAGAAGGTGCGGCTGGAGGCGGAAGAGCACGGACTAACGATTACGCTTAGCACACGGCCTGCTTTCTCGAGCGGTCAGCCGCCGTTATGCTTGGGGGACAGGCACCGATTGACCCAAGTCTTCCTCAATCTATTGATGAATGCGATTCGCTACACGCCTTCGGGCGGGACTATTGAAGTAACGGTTGCCGCGGAGCCCGATGATTTGCTCGTCTCGGTTGCTGATACCGGAATCGGGCTTGCTCCCGAGCATTTGCCGCATCTGTTCCAAAGATTTTACAGGGCGGACCCTTCGAGGGATCGGCACAGCGGGGGCAGCGGACTGGGTCTGGCCATTGCGGCCGAATATGTCCGGGCCCACGGCGGAGAGATTACAGCGGAGAGCGAGCTCGGCGAGGGAAGCGTCTTCCAGGTCCGGCTTCCCCGGGACCAGGCTAATTCCAAGCAACTGTCGTAACCTTTCTCCATTTATCTCCGTCTAGGCAATAAAAGGGGTAAGGAGGTACGAATATTGAAGAAGCTCGTCGGCATCATGATCTTTTCGGCGGCATTGGTTCTGTCCGGTACGAACGCGCTGGCTGGCGATCCGAGTCCGCATGTATCAAGCTTGGCAGCACTGGCGCCATCGGATGAGACAACAAATAGGCTAGAGAGCGAATCGGATATCGCGAAAATATACCTGATCAAGCATCGGATGATGATGGAACTTGGATCAGACAAGACGAAGGCGAACCTCGACGGGGCTGAGGTTCAGGTCGACCCCGCAAGCTTGCGGGACGGGCATATGTATATATCGCTGCGCACCTTGAAGCTGGGCGGAGCCGCCGCATCGGTCGGTTGGGATGCACAGAAGCAGGAGGCTGCAGTCACCATGAAGCCGGAGCTGTCTCCATCGTGGCAGGAGCTCATCTTTCGGGCGGGCTCTTCCGGAGTCTTTCGCCCGAACGGAAATCCGCTTGAAGGGGCTGCAATTCCGGAGCTGTTCTTGTCCGAAGGAAGGGTGTATATTCCGGTCAAGTCTCTCTCGCTGCTCGGAATTGCCGCAACAACGGATCAAGGGAGACTGGTGCTGGAGTGGAGTGAGAAGTTTATTGAAGTAACCAAGCAACTGCAGGAAACGGAGGGCACGCAGGCGACCTTCTCCGTCCTGTACCAGCAGGAGATGTATACGCCGCAGATTTTGACCTCCTATGGCAGCGGGGCCTGGGGCGGCGGCACCGGGCGGCAGACGGGCAGCGGAATTGCTATGGACGGCCGGATCTATAACCGGATGGAATATACCGTGGAATTGCGGCCGGGAGTGAACCCGCTCAGGTTGTATGCGGTCTCTGTTGGGGCGGCTGATTTCTCGGTCACGCGGACTGTGGAGCATTCGGAGCAGATTCCGGTATCATTTTCGGAGCAAGGCTCGGAATATGTCGAACTCCTTCTGCCGGAATCCGGATATGTGAAGCTGAATGCCGGCAAGGAATTGACTTTGGCCGGGGGACTCAAGAAGGCTGGTTCCGGCCTAGACGAGCTGACGATCATTCAGCAACGATACGAGTCTAACCGCAATGATTCCGGAAAGCCAGGGTACAAGACGATTAACACTGCGGCCTTGCCGATCTCGGAAGGCGAATTTAATGGCAAGGTCTTTTTCCCGGAGCCTGGAGACTATCTGCTGCAGGTTTATAGTCCCCGCTACATTCCGATGCCTGAATCGGAGCCGACTTCCATACTCTGGGCAGAGCTCGTTGTGAAGGTGGAATAACGGACAGTTCCGGGAGTTTGATCTTCCAGGCTATTTTTGGCCCGATGCAGCCGCTTCCTGCCGGCACAGGCAATCGACGGTATGGTCATTCACCATTCCAGAGGCCTGCATGAAGGCATACAGGATCGTAGAGCCGACGAATTTCATGCCTTTCTTCTTAAGCGCCTTGCTCATGGCATCGGACACCGGGGTCGAAGCTGGGACCTCTTTAATATTTGTCCAGTTGTTGATGACCGGTTCACCGCCCGTGAAGCTCCATAAGTACTCGGAAAAGCTGCCTGATTCCGGATCCTCCATGATCTCCAAATAGATGTGCGCATTCGTAATCACGGACTGGATCTTCAGGCGGTTGCGGATAATCCCGGAGTTTTTCATCAACTCTTCGACCTTCTCAGGACCGTACTGGGCTATCATATGGGGATCGAATTGGTCGAATGCCTCACGAAAATGCTCGCGCTTCTTCAGGATCGTGTACCAGCTTAACCCGGCCTGCATTCCCTCCAGAATCAGCAATTCGAACAGCTTCCGGTCATCGCGAACCGGTTTGCCCCATTCTTCGTCATGGTAGGAGATGTATAACGGATCGGAATTAACCCAGGCACAACGGACAGTATTCATATGGCGGACACTCCTTATTAGGTAGTTGAAAAAGAAGGGGCCTAACCGGACGCATCGCTGGTTAAGCCCCTTTGTTGTTAGGAATAAAATTGAAGCAACTCTGCCTTCACGGCTTCATTTGTGCCGCTGACCTGCTTCTGGTGCTGCGTCTTATCGAACAGTGCCTGAATTTGCGCCGGGAAGGTCTGTTCAATCTGGATCAGCTCAATAGCCTCGTTAAATTTGGCTGGATGCGCAGTAGCAAGTGCGACCGTAGCCTCTCCCCGAGCGCCAAGCTGCCCGGCAGCCGCGACACCGCAAGCGGTATGCGGATCAAGCAGATAGCCTTCATCATCGTGTACCTGTCCAATTGTAGCCAGGCAATCGTCATTCTCAACACTTGCGGCAGCAAAATCCTGCTGCACCTTAGCAAGCAGATCTCCCTCTACGGCGATGCGCCCCTCGGCGCGGAATGCTTCCATCCGGGCGGATACGGCCGCTCCGTCCTCACCCAGCAGATAGTAGAGGTAACGCTCAAAGTTGCTTGCAACCTGAATATCCATCGACGGACTATAGGTCATGTGGAACTCGCCCGGCCGGTAGAGGCCATCATTTACGAAGCGCTCGAGGATATTGTTCTCATTCGTGGCGAGGATCAGCTTGCCTGCGGGAAGGCCCATCTTTTTCGCCAGATAACCGGCAAAGATATCCCCAAAGTTTCCGGTTGGAACGCTGAAATGGATCGGACCCGTCACGCCATGATTGAGCAGTTCAAAGTAAGCGTAGAAGTAGTAGACGGTTTGCGCCAGAATCCGTGCGAAGTTAATGGAATTGATCGCCCGCAAATGGTATTCATTCTTGAAGCTGACATCTGCGAACAGTTCCTTGATGATTCGCTGACAGTCATCGAAATTGCCGTCTACAGCCAGATTCAATACATTCCGGTCATCCACCGTTGTCATTTGCAGCTCCTGCACCTTGCTGACCTTGCCCTTGGGATGGAGAATGCAAATTTTGATGCCTTCCTTGCCCCTTACGCCCTCGATGGCCGAAGCGCCAGTATCCCCGGATGTAGCTCCAAGGATGTGAATGATAGAATGATTCTTACGCGAAATATACGAGTACAGATTCCCCAGAAATTGCAGGGCAATATCCTTGAAGGCAAATGTCGGCCCGTGGAACAGCTCCAACACGTACAGATCATCCTTGAGCTTGCGAACCGGGGTAACGTCCTTGCTGCGGAAAGTAGAGTAGCTGCTATCTATCAGCGCCTTCAGCTCATCACGCGGAATCTCACCATCCACATAGAGCGACATAATCTCTAACGCCAGCTCCGGATAACTTAGCTGCTGCCACTTGGCCAAGGTATCCCCTGACACTTGCGGAATTGCCTTCGGTACGAGCAATCCGCCATCGTCGGCGAGTCCCATCAGAACGGCATCGATAAAGCCGAGGCCTGCGGTCTTCCCTCTAGTACTGATGAATTCCATATTGATCCCCTTTACGACAATGATTTTCAACTATTGTAACAAAAAAAGCCGGCTTTCCCAACTGAATTTAATCTGCCGACTTTAAGGAGGTTACCATGTCGATGTCCTTCAACTTTCTGCTCATTAACATATTGACGATAAAGGAGCACAGCAGCGTTAGTCCAATGGCTGTCAAATAACTAGTGAGCTTGATTTTAGGAAATAACATCAGTCCTTCACTCATATTAGCTTGATCCAGCAAATGAATTGCTCCCCAACCCGCAGGCAATGCTAGAATGATACCAATCGCAGTGAGGAGAAAGCTTTCTTGGAACAACAGCTTGCGAATTTCACGGTGGTAAAAGCCCAGCACTTTTAATGTTGCAAATTGTCTCGACATCTCCGTCAAGTTGATAAGACCAAGACTATAAATCACAGCAATACCAAGGAAAATCGCTGCAATGGTAAGCCCTGCGGCAGAAGCAAAGACACCCTCGTTCAAGGCTCGATTTGCTTCCTTCATATCCTCTTTGGCGATGATCTGTGTCACAGGATAATGCTCCTTGGCCGCTTGCATTGCTGCTTGATCCCCTAACAATAATGCATTAGGGACAAAGATCTCCCCGTGCTGTCGCCATGCTGCCTCAGACACAAACATTCGATCTGCAACGGGCGATTGTATGGTCTCGGATACAACAATTTCCTTCCACTGTCCCCCGTCAATTCGCAGGGAAACAGCACTTCCCGCCTTTACGCCTAATACATCCGCCATTTTCCGAGATAACACAACTCCAGATTCAGGTACAGGCATGACATCCGGACTTGTGACATCAAGATTAATGTAATCCCCGCTTCCAATAATCGTAACAGGCAAATTACGCTGAGCAGCCGCAGATTTTATGACAACTCTTCTTTCCTGAATGGGCTGGATCCCTGCTTGATTCCAATTTGTGTTTTGTGCTTGCTCAGCATTCAGTGCTAAGAGATCTGCCTTATACTCATATAAATATTGGCGATCAAATTCTACCTCAATGGATTTATTGCTTGTATCGATATTGGCGAAGCCAAAAAGAATCAAAAAGGCGCAACCAAACGAGCCAACAATCCCCATTGCCCCGCGAACCTTGCGAGAACGTAAGTTCCGCAGCAGCCACAATCGCTGAAAAGAAAATGTAGCTTTAGAATGAACAATCGACTCCATTAATGATTTCTTTGGTCTGGAAGGAGCCTCCCCCTTCAACACAATGACAGGCAACGCATTTAACTTGCCCCGACATGCAAATAAGACTGCAAGTACACAGCAGCCGCTGACTGCAGCAATAGACCACAACGTTTCAATGGGAAATGACTCTGACCAACGCGGCAATGTAAAGGATCGGTGCAATGTTCCCATAAAAATCGCGGGAATAACATAATAGCCTGCAATCAAACCGATAGAACCGCCTGTAATGCCTAGAAAAAGACCGTACGATAAGTAGTGCCATTTAATTGTTCGAACAGGGACGCCTAGTGACATCAATGTTCCAATCTGAACTCGTTGATTCGTAATAAGGCGGCTCATAGTACTAATGACAACAAGGATTGCTAGCAGGAAAAATAGCATTGGCGTCACATAAGCAATTGTCTTGAACTGTCCAATCTGACTTGCCGCACCAGATGTACTAGTGTGCTCCTCATGGGTTAGGCTGTTCACATATTTCTTCCCTAACACTTGCTCAACATCTGCTAACAATGTCTGTATATTTTCCTCGGGTCTCAATTTGATTAAAAGCTGGTTCAGCCCGGAAGAAGAAAACATATTGTATGCAGCAGCTTCACTCATATAAGCATAGCCATACAAATCATGTCTAGTAGACAACGTTTCCGAGGATACATCAATTAACTTTTCAGGACTTAATACAAGCCCCTGGATCTTGACGGGCACAGATTTCCCATCTCCTGCATGAACCTGAATCGTGCCTCCGATATTAAGCCCATTAGCTTTTGCAAATTCCTGATCTAGCCATAATCCTTCGCTCTCGCTCTGAAAAGGTTCACCTGAGGCCAAATAGGGTTTAGACAATATGTTTTCATTTAGAACAAACAAATCAAGTACCCGGTTCTCAGAGAATACCTTCATTACCGTTCTGCCTTGCGCCGCTTCAATGCCAGGGAGCTCCTTTATTGCGTCTATATCTTGGGCGGAAGCCCCCTCAACATTTATCCATACATCATTCATTTCAGTGCTGTTATAAAACTGATTCACACTTTCTTCTAATCTGTTTCCCACTGTAATTGCACCTACAAAAGTAAATACACCGCAAGCAGCGATAATAATAATGGTCAAAAATTGTGCCTTTGCATGCTTGATATCCCGCAGCATTTTTTTGAACAACATCATTACCAGGCCACCTCACTCATGGGAAGCGGGTTTTCGTTGATTTGTATATCAATGACCTTACCATCCTTGAGACGAATAACCTTATTAGCCGTATCTGCAATTGCAGCATTATGTGTAACTACAATGACAGTCTGATTATATTTTTTGCTGATATCCCATAGGGCGGACATGATTAATGCTCCAGTGCTGCTATCAAGCGCCCCTGTTGGCTCGTCACATAGCAGCAGCTTCGGCTTCTTGCATAATGCTCTTGCAATGGACACTCTCTGCTGTTCACCGCCAGACAATTCCGCCGGGAAATGATGAATGCGTTGGGCAAGGCCAACCGCTTCCAGCATTTCCATACTATCCAGGCCGTCTTTGCACAGCTTGCGTGAGAGATCTACATTCTCTTTCGCCGTTAAATTAGGAATCAGATTATAGAACTGGAATACAAAACCAATATCACTACGACGATAACTGCTTAATTGCTCAAGTGAATACTGCGCAATATTATTACCATCCATTAGAATGGTGCCTGAGGTGGCTTGATCCATTCCGCCCAGCAAATTAAGTAATGTGCTTTTTCCCGAGCCGGAAGGACCTAGTATAACAGCGAACTCACCTTGTTCAATTTCAAACTCCATGCCATTCACTGCGGCTACTTTATTTTCCCCAACTTGGTAGGTTCGCAATAGGTTTTTGATTTGGATAAATGGTTTCATACAACGACTCCAGTCTCTTTATAGTTTAGTTATCATGGCGAACTTGTCGCCCCCTCTCCCAGCAAATAGAGAAGACTGTGTGCCAACGCCGAAGTAAGTGCCATTTCATTTAAAGGAATACCCTTCTCATCACCGGGTAGAGCGTAGCATTTAACTAAAACAAGATCACGCACCATGCCATCATAGGACACGACCGCAAATGAAAATATGTCCTCAAGCGGCATAATCGGTTTTAAAATTCCTTGCTCCACCTTCTCTTGCAGGTAAAGCATCGTGTTCTGCATTAGCTTCTCAAACTCGGTGACCTCTGTGATGCTCCCTTTTTTCTCCTCATATAGCTTGGGATTAGTTAAAAATTTGGTGTTCATTTCAAACGTAAATTTGCCCTCAGCGGGTATGGAATCGATTAAATGCTGTCCTAAAACATGAAATAGGCCTAGCACCACATCCCGAACACTTATATCTTTCGCAAATAAGGGTTCACACTTCTCCCATAGTCGATACTCGCTCTGATTGCGATTAGTCAAGCTAATAAAAACATCGTCAATGTCACGAAAATAACGATAAACGCTGCCTATACTCAGCTTGGTCTGACGAATAATGTCACGCATAGTAACTTCATATGCCGGCTTCGTTTTACAAACTTCTAGGGCTGCATCCAAAATACTATTGCGCATTTTCTCCTCATAGTCTTTAGGAACTTTGGGCATACTGCTCTCCTTCCTCCGTAATTTAAAATGACGCACCAGTCATTTTAAGAATACGAAGCTAATTTTTATTTGTCAAGACTCACTTCAAGTCTGGGTGCGAGCCTCTTCATAATGCACCACTTGGGCGATCGAAGCAAAATACCCCTCAGCAGCGCCGATCCTGCTGAGGGGTATCCATTTCATATCACTCGATTCAATTCAATTATCCTTTTAGAATTGCCTCGATGCGAGCCAGCTCCTCTGCACTCAACTCCGGTGCTTCGAGGGCGCCGACAGCATCCTCGATTTGAGATGCCTTGCTGGCACCAATCAGTGCAGAGGTCACCCGGCCGCCGCGCAGCACCCATGCGAGTGCTAGCTGGGACATTTTCTGGCCGCGTTCGGCAGCCAGATCATTAAGCTTGCGCACCTTGGACAGCACATCCTCGGTAATCTGCTTCTCGGTCAAGAACGAGGTTGGCTTCGCCGCGCGGGAATCAGGCGTAATTCCGTTCAGGTAGCGGTCCGTCAGGATACCCTGATGCAGCGGAGAGAAGACGATGGAGCCGATGCCTTCCTCATCCAGCACATCCTGGAGTCCATCCTCAATCCAGCGGTTAAGCATGGAATAGCTTGGCTGATGAATCAGACAAGGCGTTCCCAGCTCACGCAGAATACGGGCTGCTTCCTTTGTCTGCTCAGGATTGTAATTGGACAGCCCTACATACAGGGCCTTGCCCTGGCGCACGATCAAATCCAGAGCAGACATCGTCTCCTCGAGCGGGGTGTTCGGGTCTGGGCGGTGATGGTAGAAGATATCTACATAATCAAGCCCCATCCGCTTCAAGCTTTGGTCGAGGCTGGATACCAGATATTTCTTGGACCCCCATTCGCCATAAGGCCCAGCCCACATATAATAGCCTGCTTTGGTCGAGATGATCATCTCGTCACGGTACGGATACAGCTCCTGCTTCAGCAGGGTTCCGAACGTATCCTCTGCGGATCCTGGCGGCGGCCCGTAATTGTTAGCCAGATCAAAATGGGTAATTCCGAGATCAAAGGCGCGGCGGACCATCGCCCTGCAATTCTCCAATGTATCCTTCCCTCCGAAATTATGCCATAATCCAAGGGAAATCGCAGGCAGCTTCAGGCCGCTGTTACCGCTGCGGTTATATTTCATGCTCTCATACCGTTGCTCGTTCGCCAAATACATAGAATAACCTCCTCAAAGTATATAGACTCCATTCAGAATACGTAAGCGCTGTCTTCCTTTTCTCTGCGTCTATCATTGTACAGGAATGCTGCCAGTCTTCGTATGTCAGTATGACCGGAGTTTATAGCATAATGTCTGTTTTCTCCTGATGAAGACTCCGGTACTCCTTGGGTGACACGCCTTTCACTCTTTTAAACATCCGCGAGAAGAGCAGCGGATCTTCATAGCCTACAGAGCAGGCAATTTCGCCGATGCTGCAATCGCACCAGGAGAGCAGCTCGGCCGCCTTCGTCATACGGTAATTCAGCAGATACTTCTGGGGCGGCAAGCCGATCGTCTGCTTGAATAGGGCGGACAGGTATTTCCGGTCAAGCCCAAGCTTCTCGGCCAGCAGTCCGATGGTGACATTCTCACAGTAGTGGGCATGCAAATAATGCAGTGCCTGATCCACATGAGGATTTTTCGGCTTGGAACGGGCGGGCGGTTGGGCGAGAGGCGGTGCGCAGCGCAGCAGCACACTGAAGAAGTCATACAGGATGGACTGTAATGGCAGGTCCAACTGCCCTCCGGCAGCCCCAGCCGCTGCAGTAAGCCGCCCGAACAGTCCGGGCATGACATGTTCATCCATGGGAAAGACAGGGTGTTCCGGTGTCAGGCATGTTCTGGAGAGCAAGTGCTCTACCTGATCTCCGGAAAAGGCAATCCAGCTATAATGCCAGGGCTCCTGCTCGTCCGCTGCATAATGTGTCAAAATATGCGGATAGGTCAAAAAGGCCTGTCCTGCATGCAGGCGGTGACTGGCTCCCCCTGCGGTTAAGTCACCTGTGCCACTGTGAACAAAGTGAATCTTATACGTGTCTCTAATGCCTGGACCGAAGCTGTGTCCGGGCACGCACTGCTCCTGTCCCCAATAATGGAGATAGAGGTCAGGATTGCTGCGGTAGGGGCGCTGCGGGTTAAAGTGGAATACGGCCATGGACATCTCTTCTTTCTCATTCATTACCATCCATTATACAAAATAAATCGTCAATCCGTATTTATCGGACTCCAGCTAAAAATTTGAACCTAAAAACAGAATATTGGTACACTGCGTCGGGTCAGGTCCTATGGTAAGTTAAAGAAAAAACGGGAGGATCCTGATTTGAAGCAATCATCTGGCGGACCCGGGATACACTTGGCCGGAGCTGACGGCCTTCGCGCTGTGGCATGCCTGGGCGTAATTTTTCACCATCTGGCTCAATTACTGAATATGAATCTCCAACCTCCAGCGATTCAAGATATCCAGTCTTTTCTGCTCATGGGCAATGCCGGGGTCAGCGTCTTCTTCGTGCTCAGCGGCTATCTGCTTGCGCTTCCGTTCTGGCGGGGTTATTTGGAGCAGGGGGATTTTCCGCAAATGAAACACTATATCCTGCGCAGGGCCACCAGAATCGTCCCGGGATATTACACCGTGCTAATTCTCTGCATTGCTCTAGTACTTATCTTAGGTATTCCGTCCGAGAGCTTCTGGCTGCGTTCCTTGGCAGGACTTACGTTCACCTCCGGCTTTCATTACGTCACCTTTTTTCCATCGGAAATTAACGGACCGCTCTGGTCCATCAGCTTTGAGGTGTTCAGCTATTTGCTGCTGCCTTTGTGTATGTTTGGTCTTTTCCGTCTATTTGGCAAGCGCCGCTCCTTTAAGGGAGCTATGGGATACTGGGTGGGCGTGATGCTGGTCCTTCTGGCTGTCAATCAACTGATTCATATGCTGCTTACTCCCGAGCCGGATATGAGGAGCTGGGATTTTGGATTGATCGGCGGTGCGAAATATTGGCTGCCGAATTACAATCCGGTTGGCTTCTTCGGTCACTTTGCCATCGGGATTATCGCCTCCGGCGTGGTCTGCCGTCTTCAAAGCACGGAGCGCACAGCATCGCTTCGCAAGCGCGGAGGATTTGATGTGTTGGGCGGATTGTTTCTGTTAGGGGCCGTAGTTCTAATCTGGGCAGCACGGCACCAGCCGGAATTTAGCTGGAGCATTCAGCATCAGCCGTATCTGTTTCCTTGGTTTGCCCTGCTGGTTGCCGGCTTTCTGGCGACAGCACCCTATTCCAGATGGCTGCCCGCTATTGTTGATAACGGATTTTTTCGCTATACGGCCAAAATCTCCTTCGGTCTCTATATCTGGCACAATCTGATTATGACCTTGGCCAATAAATACTGGATTGCGGACATGCACTATTTTGGCATCTGGGAGGTAGGACGGTGGGTGTGGATCGTGCTGGGTGTGCTGGCAGCCTCCTACTTAGCAGCGACACTATCTTATTACTTGATAGAGAAGCCGGTGCTGGATCGGGCTCATTTGGCGGGGAAGAGATTGCCTAAGCCTGCATCTGAAGGAGCAAAAAACACAAATGCATGATTTTGGAAAATGTGATAAGCTGAGAAAAATACATATATGAGGTGAATGGCATTGATTGGACGTAGTGGAAACCCTACCCTAAGGGACGATACCTTTGAACGGCCGGAGATCTATCATGGCATGGAAGTCATGACGATTAACGGCACGGTCAATAAAGCGTTTATTACTTTGATTATTTTGATCGGCAGCGCATTTAGCACATGGATGTTATATTTCGATGGTTACAACGTACTGCCGATGGCGATCGGCGGCGCATTGGTCGGATTCGTGCTGGCGCTGATTACGAGCTTCAAGCCTAAGGCAGCGCCGGTTTTAGTACCTCTCTATGCTATTGCCGAAGGGATGTTCATTGGGGCGATCTCGGCACAATTTGAAATGAGAACCGGCGGCATCACTTTGCAAGCGGTGCTTTTGACCATGGGCGTATTTCTTGCCTTGCTGTTTGCTTACAAGACCCGTTTAATTAAAGCTACGGAAAATTTCAAGCTGGGCGTGTTTGCCGCTACCGGCGGGATTGCGCTTGTGTATATCATTAGCATCGTACTAAGCTTTTTCGGTATCCGGATGCCTTATTTGCACGAGTCGTCCTGGATCGGGATCGGCATTTCACTCGTGATCGTGATTGTAGCGGCGCTGAACTTGGTGCTTGACTTTGACTTCATTGAGAACGGAGCAGAGCAAGGCGCACCGAAGTATATGGAGTGGTACGGCGCATTTGGTCTGATGGTCACGCTGGTGTGGCTGTATCTTGAAATGCTGCGTCTGCTGGCGAAGCTGTCCAGCCGAGACTAGTGAATATAGATAAAAGTCAGAAGGAGCCTTCCAAGTCTCACGATGTGCGGCTGGAAGGTTCTTTTGCTTGTGTTCATATTCAAAATTTGGGACAATAGTACAGATCACCGCTATAGCAAGGGTTGGCGATCAAATGGAATACCGGCTTTATGCGGTTTTTCGTATAAAAATGGTGCGTTGAGACGGTTTCCGTGAGCATTTGTAGGATTATTCGTACAAAAGAGAGTGTCAGGTCGCTCCCTCTGAGTGATTTGTGCGATTTTCCGTACAAAAGTAGCTTACAGAAGGGGACGCCGGGTATTTTGTACGATTTTCCGTATAAATTGATCATCCGCCCTGGATAATGAGTTACGGCTCGCCAGGTCTATTAACGGATCTATTAAAGTGTTACGGCACTTATATTAGTTATTGAATAGAAAGAGGCATCTGCATATGAACAAACCTTCGATATATGGCATGACATTGGAGCAGCTTCGACTATGGCTGGAGGAGCGCGGTCATAAAAAATCGCGGGCCCTTCCGGTCTGGGAAGCGCTCTACCGCGAACGAGTCAGCGGCTTTGAAGAGATGGACGGGGTCAGACCGGAGTGTCTGGCGCTGCTGAAGGAGCACTTCTCTCTCCAAACGCTGGAAGAGCACACCCGTCAGGAGTCATCAGACGGCACGGTGAAGTTCCTGCTTCGTCTGGAGGACGGCAACCTGATCGAGACGGTGCTGATGCGCCATAAATTCGGGTTGTCCGTCTGTGTGACGACCCAGGTCGGCTGCAATATTGGCTGCAGCTTTTGCGCAAGCGGCCTGCTCAAGAAGAGTCGGGACCTAACCTCTGGAGAGATTACCGGTCAGATTCTCAAAGTGCAGCGCTACCTGGATGCTGCCGGGGAAGGGGAGCTGGTCAGTCACATCGTTGTGATGGGGATCGGTGAACCGTTCGATAACTTCACGCATTTGATCGCCTTCCTGCGGACGGTGATGGATGCGAAGGGTCTTGCGATTGGGCCGAGACATATCACGGTGTCGACCAGCGGCCTGGCAGACAAAATCCGTGAATTCGCCGATTTGAATCTGCGGGTTAATCTGGCCGTATCGCTGCATGCGCCGAACAATGATCTTCGGACCAGCATTATGAAGATCAACAAGGCCATCCCGATTGAGAAGCTGATGCAGGCCATCGATTATTATTTGGAGAAAACGAATCAACGGATTACGCTGGAATATATTTTGCTGAGGGGCATCAACGATCAACGTGAGCATGCACTGGAGCTGGCGGAGCTGGTCGGTGACCGCAGACCGTATGTGAACGTCAACTTGATCCCGTATAATCCTGTTGACGAGCATAGCCATTACCAGCGTAGTGAGCAGGATTCTGTTCTGGGCTTCTATGACATGATGAAGAAGCAGAATGTGAGCTGCAGTATCCGGCTGGAGCATGGCACCGACATCGATGCCGCCTGCGGTCAGCTTCGCAGCAAGCAGATTAAGAGGGAGAAGACCCCGGCTGTTTAGAAATGATTTTAAATTTGAAAAAGGCTCGCGCCATGAGGCGCGGGCCTTTTTTAGATTTCAACCAGTTGAGTGTTCAAGATACATGCGTGATTGCTTTGATCAGACATATTATAGTCAAAATTTGCGTGGCTGCTATCCTAAATTCCAGCGCGTAGCTTTTAGCGGATTTCTATTTGTTAGTGCATACGAAAACCCGGATTCTGTAATGAGAATTGAAGTGACGTCATCATTTTTCTTCCTCTTACATCCGTCTCTCATAATAGATACTCACGATCAATTCGACCAAAACTAAAAATCCCAGTAAAATTGCTGACACTGTATAAACAGGAATCCATGCCGTGTTGGCAGTTAGTTTGTATCCAACCACGCCCCCAATTGTAGATACTATAAGACACCCATAAAGAATTTTAAGTGTCAATGACTTGGTTCTAAGTGTTAAAAGTCTGTTTCTCTCATCGTTATCTTTAATCAGATCTTCTCTTGTTGCCTGTTTTGAAAACGCACGAATAAAACTGCCAATTCCTATCAGGATAGACAACATAGCAAAGGTCATATCTTTGACCTGTTTCGGTAAGAACTCCTCTGGCGAAATGATATTAAAGATGAAGTTAAAGACACCAAATGCTGTAAATATGATTCCAACGACTAATCCCTTTTTATTATAAATCTTCACGCTGCTGATCCTCCAATTCTTTATTTGCTTTGAGACAGCATAAATCCTCCACCGTTGTGCCTAACACCTCTGCCATTCGATATGCCAGCATAAGGGAAGGGCTGTATTGTTCTTTTTCAATTGAAATGATGGTTCTTGATGAAACATAAACTAAGTCGGCCAACTGTTGCTGGGTCAAATTAGCCTTAGTCCTTAATTCTTTTACCCTTGTTCTCATAATTCCCCTCCATAAACATGAAGTCCACTTCACATGAAGTAAACTTCATATTATTGTAATGACAAAGAAATGTCAATTGCAAACAAGAGTCTTATACAGATGAAATAGTGGAATTTTAATCAGTAACAAGTTTAAATTCGCCTCTATTTAGGGTAAAGTGAGATAAAATAGTTCAGAAAATACGGGAGCCATTACATACCATGCAAAATAATTACGTGAATATTGGGATTATCGATATCGGATCTAACTCCATCCGGCTTGCCATTTATGAGTCCGCGGCGGAGGGCCGTGCATACAGGTTGATTAATGAATTCAAGGAATCGGCCCGGTTGAGCGAGAAAATGAGTGCGGACGGCATGATGCATCAGGAAGGCATTCAATCTATTGTGCCGATCTTGCGGCAATTCAGCGAGGTATGCTCGGCCTATAGCTGCACGAAGATTCGCATTGCGGCAACAGCAGCTATCCGGAATGCAGCGAATACCTCCGAGATCAAGGCCATTCTGGAGCGGGACACCGGGATGGAGATCGAGGTTCTTACCGGCGAGCAGGAGGCATACTTCGGCTTTATCGCCGTAGCAGGAGGCATGGCTGTTGAGGACGGCTTCATTGTCGATATCGGCGGAGGGAGCACCGAGATTACGTTATTCCGCAACCGGCATCTGGTAGGCAGTGTTTCCCTGCCGCTTGGAGCTGTGAATGCCCAGGTTCAGTTCGGAGCAGGGGAGGAAACCTGGACAGAAGAGAACTGTAGACGGCTTCGCAATGCGGTGGGGCAGCTTATGGAGAAGGAGTCCTGGATGGAGAGTCATTCGGGCCTGCCGCTCATCGGCTTGGGAGGGACGATTCGGACGCTTAGCAAGATGGATCAACGGCGGCGGAATTATCCGCTGCGATTGGCCCATCATTATTGTGTGGAGCCGGAGGGCGTTCAATATTATGCCGAGACACTGCCACAGCTTTCATTGGAGAAGCGCAGAAAGATCGATGGCCTGTCCAAAGCGCGAGCCGATATTATCGTTCCCGGCATTCTGATTCTGCAAGCAGTGTTTGACCGCTGTCAGGCCTCGTGCTGTTTGGTCAGCGGTACGGGATTGCGCGAAGGACTCCTGCAGGATACGCTGGGCATAGACGTCCCGCCTGCAAGCGAGGTGCTGCAGCGGCAGACGGAGTCCTTGCTGGCCTTCCATACCCGGACGCCCCAAGCCCATTTCCATCAAATCAGCCGTTATGCGGAGCAGTTATACAAAGCTATAGATGATGCGGATCCTGCGGTCACTGGGCTGCTCAAGGCTGCCTGCATGCTTTATAAAATCGGCGGAGCGATTCGCTATCACCAGTACGATAAGCATACCCTGTATTGGTTAACCCATGCGCCGCTTGGCGCGCTCAATCATCGTGAAGCGATATTGTGCGCCTTCATTGCGGATTTCCCTTCCAATCATGCCAAGAAGTTAAACCTCGAGGAGTATGCAGAGCTGTTGAAGGAGAAGGATGAGGAAGAAATTCTGAGGCTGGGGTCCCTGGTGGAATTGTCCATTGCCCTGGATGCAGGAGAGACGCAGAACATCGAAGAGATGGAAACCGAGATTACGGAGGATACCTTGCTGTTGAAGCTAAAAAGCCGCAGCCATCCTTACCTGGAGACCAGGCAGTTGGAGGCTGCGGCCAAGAACTTCAAGAAAGCTTGGGGACGGAAGCTGGAATGGGAGCTTCAACCGGCTTCCATGCGCTGATATCAAGGGCTTCGAACTGGCTGCGAAGGGCCGGTTCGGAGCTGCGGATCGGCTCGTATTTGCCGTTAGGCAGCAGTCTTTTGGCCTTCACATTATCAGCCAGTGTCAGCTTCATAATTTGTTCCAGGGCCTCCCGGTTGGATGAGCTGGTCACTGGACACATGATCTCAAGCCGCCGGGTCAGGTTACGTGTCATCCAGTCCGCGCTGGACAACCAGACCTCCGGATTTCCGCCATTTTCAAAATAGTAAATTCGCGAGTGCTCCAGGAACCGGTCCACGATACTGCGCACCTTGATCCGCTCACTCAAGCCTTCGACACCAGGGCGCAAGCAGCATACGCCGCGAACCACAAGCTCGATATCCACACCGGCGCCGGAGGCCACGTATAATTCATCGATCATTTCCTGATTGGATAAGGAATTCATTTTGGCAATAATTTTGGCTGGACGCCCTGCGGCCGCATGCTCTGCTTCTCTCTGAATCAAGCTGAACAGCCGGTCCTTCATCCCTGTAGGAGCTACCGTGATGGCTTGCCATTGGTCGGCATCGGAATACCCGGTAATCAGGTTAAATAGCTGGGAAGCATCTTCCCCGATCGCCGGATTGGTTGAGAACAGACCAATATCCGTGTAGAGCCGGGCTGTCGTATCGTTATAATTTCCGGTTCCCATATGGACATAACGCTTCAATTCCCGCCCTTCCTGCCGAATGACAAGAAGGACCTTGGCATGGGTTTTCAGCCCGATCAGCCCGTAGACGACATGGCATCCGGCCTTCTCCAGCTTTCTTGCCCACGCAATATTCCGCTCCTCATCAAACCGTGCTTTTAGCTCCACGACCACCGTTACCTGCTTGCCCGATTCCGCAGCTTTAGCCAGCGCCTGAATGAGCGGAGAGTTACCGCTGACCCGATATAAGGTCATCTTAATAGCCATAACAGCCGGGTCCTCTGAGGCTTGGACAATAAAATCCGTGACCGCGTCAAAGCTCTCATAAGGATGATAGACCAGTACATCTCTTTGCTTCAGGACATCGAAGAAATCCTCATTATCCGCGAACTCCCACGGGTATACCGGATCGATCTGAGGATAGCGCAGCCGGGAATAGCCTTTCACGGCACCGGGCAGCTTGCCCAGAAATCCCAAGTCAAGGGGACCGTCGATCTCGAACACGGCGTCCTGAATCTCGAACTCCTCCTGCAGCACTTCAAGCGCATAAGGATGGAAGCCTTCCTCGATCTCGAGACGGACGGGCGCGCCCCAGCGCCGCTTGCGCAGCTCCTTCTCGATCTCTTCCAGCAGGTCTTCGGCGCCTTCTTCATCCAATGCCAGGTCAGCATTGCGCGTTAGCCTGAATTCATGCACCGCAAGGGGAACATAGCCGCTGAACAGCGTCTGAATATGATGACGGATCAGCTCTTCAATCAGAATGAAGGACTGCTTCTTGCTATTGGAGTTATGCGGAAGCGGAATAATGCGAGACAGGTTGGAAGGAATTTGCACGATTGCAAAGTAAGGCTCCTGATCCTCTTCATCATCATTCCGGACAGCTCCATTATCGCGCATAAGTACAACCGCCAAATAAACAAAGCCGTTGTGAACGAGGGGAAAGGGGCGGCTCTGATCGACGGCCATCGGGGTGAGTACCGGGAATACGATATCATGGTAATACGTCTCCATGGCTTTGCGCTGCACTCCGTTAAGCTCAGCATAGTCAAGGAAGACGATGTTTTCTTTTGCCAGCTGTCTCAATATGTCTCTAAAAGTCCGGTATTGCTCGGAGACCATGGCCGATACCCGGGAAATCAGACGTTTATACAGACCTTCAGGGGTATAGCCGGAGAAGTCCTTCTTGGAATATCCGGCACGGATCTGGTCCTGAATGCCGGCCACGCGAACACTCATGAACTCATCCAGATTACTCGACACGATCGATAGAAATTTAGCCCTTTCCAATAAGGGGGTGGTAACATCCTTTGCTTCCATCAACACGCGGCGATTAAATTCGACCCAGCTAAGATCGCGGTTCAAATAACGGGGTCCTTGTTTTTTATAATCCGTAAGCTCCATATGACCTTGCCTCCGTTAAGTACAAGTTCAAAATATAGCCAGGCAAGCACGATTCGGTTGACTTTGTGCTGTATTGCCTGCATCCCTTTTATTGTACATAATCTGAAAAAAAGGAGGTGCTTGGTTTTGTAAACTCTGTGTAAAATCTTTAATTCTACGTAAACTCTGCGAAAAAAGAATCTAATTTTGTCGAAATGCTGGAATATCAAGTGATACTTCACCACCGGGGCAGGAAGTTCTATTCGCAATGTTCAGATTTCCGCCGTGCAGTTGGGCTATAAATCGGGCAATATATAAACCCATGCCATAATGTCCTTGCAGCCTTCGGGAGGAATCCCCCATATAGAACTGCTCGGCCGCTCGTCGAAGCACCTCAGGCGAGAAGCCTGGACCCTCATCGGTTATACAAAACCGGATATAGTCATCCTCCATTCCGATCGTCATCTTGACCGTACTTCCTCCAGGGGCATGATCCATAGCATTGGAAATGATATTCATCAAGGCTCTTTCCAGCAATGCGGAATCGCCGTGCAGGGAGTCAGGCAATCCGGGGACTGAGACACAAGACACCGAGATATCTATTGGGGCAGCTAATGCCAGCATTTGTCCGCTTAGCTTGTCCTTAAATTTCTGCAGGTCTATAGCTGCTGGATGATAAGAGAGGGAGCTTTCTGCATAAACCATTTCAATCAGCGACTTCATATAGCTCTCCAACTGAGCGGTACTATCTGTAATATACTCCGTATACAGCTTCTGTTCCTCTGTCTGTTCTGTCTCGGAGAGAAGCTCTGCATTACCGCGGATAATCGTTAGGGGTGTCTTGATATCATGAGCTAATGCGGAGATTTGCATTCGCCGATTTTGCTCAAGCCTCCATTGCTGCGTAAGTGACTTCTTGAGTGCAGTCTTCATTTGATCCATGGATTGAAGGATGTGGTCAATTTCTGCAATCCCGCTGAATTGTACCGTGAAATTCAGATCCTCGGCCTGTATTTTTCGGGTGGTCTCTTGAAGGACGCTCATCTTGTCAGCCAGCCTTCGGCCAAAGGAAGAGGACAGTCCGATGGTTCCTCCCAGAAAAGCAATGCAAAAAATAACCAGCAGGATAAACTCCACATGCGGGAAGATTCCTCGCAGCGAAGGATTGTGGAACTGTACCGTAAGAAGATAACGAAACATATAAATTTCATTTTGAAAGGACACCTTTAAATACCCGTATGGAAAATCATACGTTGAATCTGCAGCCTGCAGCCGATTCCAGATCCGGCTCCCTGGCTTGACAGCCAGGCTTCCTTCCAGCAGGGTTCCTTCCGGGGTATATCTCCCGTATATATATAGTCGCTCCGGGTCCTCCGCCGGCAGCTGCTGACCGGCTAAAATGGCGGTTCGAACCTCTGCTACCTGTTTTTCCGCATAGTTGGCGGGCAACAGAATCCCCGAAGATAGGGACAAGGAGAACAGAAAGACCATCATGAGCAGCAAGCAGATGGTCCCGACACCAAAAATAGCCAGATACTTCAGAAAGAGCGTACGCAAGCGGGTCGCTGAGCGTCTGGGCTTGGGGTTGATTATTTCCATCGATATCCGATCCCCCATACGGTCTCAAAGGGAGCAAATTGCAGCCGGTTTAATTTACCCCGGATATTCTTGATATGCTCCACAATGGTAGAAGAATCACTATCTCTGTCATAACCGAAGACGGCCTCGTAAATCTGTTCTCTGGAAAAGACCTGTCCGCGGTGCAGAGCAAGAAATTCACAGATCATATACTCACTGCGAGTCAATGGAACCGGACGTTCATTTACTATAAGCTCCTTGCCCGATAAGTTGAAATAAGCTTCACCCACGGAATAGATATTCCGCCGTTCTCGTTTTTCCCGCCTTAGGTGGGCATGAACGCGGGCTCGCAGTTCACCTGCCCCGAAGGGCTTGGTCAAATAATCATCTGCTCCAACACCAAGTCCCTCCATGATGTCTGACTCCATAGACCTTGCGGTTAGAAATAGAATCGGACAGTCCACCTTTTCGCGAATTTGCCGGCAAAGGGTGAATCCATCGATTCCGGGCATCATCACATCCAGCAAGATAAGATCAAAGCTTCCCAGCTGTGTATCCAATACTAACGATGCTTCTGATAGAACCGTTACTAAATGACCCTCCTTTTGTAAGGTATGTTGCAGCAGGGCCAAAACAGCCGGTTCATCGTCTACAGCAAGAATATGTGCCAATGTCATCCCCTCCTCTGCTCCTTGCCAACCTGTGTATTTTCATAACTTGATTACTCCACGGATTGGGCTCCTTCCCAACGTCCATACCAATGTCCTAATATTATCATGCTGATCACCGTTGCGCCTGTACACCATAGAATACCTGGCCAGAGTAATAGTTCGGCGGGTAGCATGTCTCTGCTTGCTATGCCATACTGCATCCAGATGGTTATCATCCGGATAGGCCAAGCACTGGGGAAGTATATCCAGATATGATCACCCAATCCGGTGAGGAGCAATGCGCCAACCAGGCTCTCTACGATCCCTAGCCCAATGGAGGCTCCCTTGCCGAAGCGCAGACTAATGAACAGGTGCAGGAAGTAGAGAAATAGGCAGCTTCCGAATAAGAGGGAGGCGGCTTCTACATAGAAGACCGGATCAAAAATGGCCTGCTGCTTCAAGATGTACATAAAGCCTGCCCCAAATCCCGCAGCAGCGAGAAGAGAACTGCAATACCCCAAGAGCAGGAGCAGGGTAAGCTTTGCAGCAAGAGAGGCGAGCCGGTTCGGCGAGACAAGCAACTGTTGATAGTTCCCGGCGGAGGCCTCCTGATCTGCGGCGACACTGCATACGATTCCGATCATGGTTGGAAAGGCAATAGCCAGCACCTGCATATAAGCGCTTATTTTGCTCGCTGGAGAGAAAGGGGTGTAGCCATAGTAACCAAGAAAGATAGCGATACCGGCAAGCGGAACAAGCAGATGGATCCACACTAGGGGCTGTCGCTTGAGCTTAATCAGCTCAGAGTAGAAGCTGCGCCAGTAAGTCGTCATTTTATCGTGCCTCCCGACGTTTGAAAGCCTGCATTGTCAGCAATGACAGTAACAGGAACCAGCCCAGCGCAATCAGAACTCCCGGCAAAAGAACACCTTGCTCCAGCAGCGGATCTCCCGCCGGCACAGGCAGACCATTGGGGAGTGTATTTATTACAGGGCACATCAGTCTGGCGGGAATAGCATAGGGAATGACCCACCACAGTTCTGTAGTCGCAAATGAACCTATAGCCATCACATTTCCCAAGAGATTCAAGAGTAATGCACCGTACATGCCGAGTCTCATGGTCAAATACATGCACAGCGGAATCTGCCAGAGAACGGTGAGGACAAGCAATGAAAAGGCAGTCAAGCTATCTTTCAAATTCAGGGCAGAGGGAAGCACAAATCCACTGAGCGTAATCCCCGCAAACAAAAGAAAGGTTGAGGCGAAGAGCACGAGGGAGATAGCCCCGATTTTGCCTAGCCAGACCTTGCCAAGAGAAGCTGGAAGTCCAAAAATGGCACGGTATTTCAGCTTTTTTCGATCCTTCTGAATCATTCCGATACTCATAAGCGATAGTGCTCCTGGCAGAATCATCGTATACCACCAGTTATAGCTAGCGGTCTGAAAGAAGGTGCCGGCCATCAGTCCGGCGCATAGCAGCAGGGTCAGCAAGGGAGCTAGCCAGACAAGTCTGGCGGTAAAGGTTCGTCTCAATTTTAGCAGCTCGGCATGAATGTATACCCTCATTTTAGCGTTCCTCCCTCTGATGCTCTGAGACAATCTGCATAAATAAGGACTCCAGACTTTCGCCGGGAAGGATAACACTCTGATAGGCCAGAACGCCCCCTGCCATTATTCCGATGTGATCAGCAACCTGCTCCACCTCTGACAGTACATGACTGGATAAGATGACGGTGATTCCATGCTTCGTTAGGGAGCGAATCATCTCACGCTGCTCCTGAATGCCAATCGGATCAAGCCCGTTAGAGGGTTCGTCGAGAATGAGCAGCTTGGGATGGTTGAGCAGGGCAATAGCAATGCCAAGACGCTGCTTCATTCCCATTGAGAACTGACCCGAGCGCTTCTTGCCGGTGTGATTCAGCCCCACCACCTGCAGCGCCTCATCCATGCGCGAATCAGGCAGACCGAGCAGTGTGGCTCTAACCTTCAGATTTTCCCTTGCCGTTAAATTTTCATATAACGGGGGAGACTCGATCAAGGCGCCAATTTGTGATAAATGACGGCGGGTCCAATCCTCCCCCCGGAACAGAATACTGCCTGAGGTTGGGCGAAGCATGCCCGTCAGCATTTTTAGTAGGGTAGATTTTCCCGCGCCATTTGGGCCTAAAAGTCCATATACAGTATTCTCCGGAATGGATAAGGAGACATGATGTACCGCTTTTTGTCCTTTAAAGGACTTGCATAAATCCTGTGTCTTCAGCAGAATATCGTTCATAAGGCTTCATCCTTTTCTCTAGTGATGAGACCAGAGTACAGGATAATTCTAAGGAATTTATAAGGTTATCCAGCTTAACTCGCCGCTTTTGCGCACTTTAGTGCAAGTGCGCAGCACAATGTTTAAACAGCAATAAAAGCCGGATTAATGATTCTGCGTTGCTGGGGCAACGTGTGAAGTGTGCTTACGATCGCTGTTGTTCGCGGATTCCTTTTGATTAAATAAAATCTGGGATTGTAGGAATCCACTCACAAAGGCGAACGCTTCGCTTCTACAGCACACTTCACACTTATGCCCTTTAAGCAGGCTCTTGAGTTCGGCATTATAGTGCTGAAATGCACTATAGTAGCTCACACACAGCCCTTCATGCGGTAGCCAAAGCACTCCGATTCAGTATAGGCTCGTCATCCGGCTATACTGTGCCGGATGGAGCTGATGCACTGCAGACTTCACTGAAGCGTGACCAGAATGAGGCTGATTAGGTAGGACGAGTGAAGTTCGAAGCAAGACTGGAATGGCCAGTCTGATTATCCTGTTTGTGCGCATAGGCGACAAGCGTATTGCAATGCAGCTTAGACATATTCATGTGCAAACTGCATTGCAGTTGAAGCCAATAAGCGCGAAGTTAGGGCAAGAGTATGAAATGAATCTGAAAAAGCGGAGCGGTCGCCTTTGTGAGCGGATTTCCCCCTTGCTAGAACTTAGTCCAATTATAGAAATCCGCGAACAACAGCGATTGTAGGATCATTTCACACGGCTGTCCTCCCTGCGTGCTAACTGCAGTTCAACCCACTAATTGCTATTGCACAGTAAACAGTAAATAGACAACACCGTATATCATTGGGCACCCCAATCTCGACAAACCCGCAGGGCAAGAGTTATTCCAGTAGATTCAGCAATATACCCACCAAGTACGCATACGTACACCTCGTACCGAGCGAGGCTCCCAGGGTGCGGTGTTTCGCAACATGACAGTGATCGTTCGTTCGCATGAAAATACGATCATACGTATCCAGTGAAAAAAGTTACCTTAAATTCAGTGGAAATGATAGAAATGCGGATATAGTGAAATTTTTGTACTTAAAGTGGACTAAAACGCGGGTTTGGCTAGTTACTGGCGATCTAAGGTAAGTTTTTTCACTAAATGTGGGTTTGCGCGTCGAATGAAGATTTTAAGGGAAGTAATTTCATTAAATCGCGAACGGATGAGCATGAGCAGAAGTAAGGTTGGTCAAGAAGAGCGGATGAAGTCCGGAGTAAGGTGGAATGCCGGTGAGTCAAGTTAAGTTGGGAGAAACTTCAGTACTGGCAGGACAGGCGAAGTTTCGGTGCAAGGCTTGGAGCATCATTAGAGCAGGGCGCAACTCTAGCGCGAGTGATACCCTGCTTGCATGATTCCGAAGGCGGCAAGCTCATTGCAGTTCTGCTTATGGCTCATCCATGTGCAAACTGCATTTCAGTTGAACTTCAAAGGTGAAGTAGCCAGGGCATAAGTGTGAAGGGTTGTGAAGTAAAAGCTTTCTGCAAGAAAGCTGCTTCGGAAGCATAGAGCGTCAGCGTTCGCCTTTGTGAACGGATTTCTCCTTTGTTAGAACCTAGTCCAATCATAGAAATCCGCGAACAACAGCGATCGTAGCAACCCTTCACACGTTGCCCCTCTAACTCGCCATCCGATGTTCAACTGTTCTTCCACTACTGCACACTTAACAGCAGATGTATCTCACTGCAATGCAAGCTCAATCTGTTCCCCGGAGCGGATTATCTTGTAAATTCCCTCCTGCATTTCAAGCCCGTAATGCTTCTTCAGCAGTCGGTTCCCGTCAGGGTCACTCTCTACCACGACAAAATAATCATACCCGCTCAGCAGGTTATCCATATTGTCTTCATAGAACAACACAATGCCATCGACATTCGGGGCGTACAGGTAGTATCTCCCGATATACTGCAAGTAATAATTAGTCACCTGCATGTCCGCATCCGAGCTATAGAACAAATATCGGTTCTGATCCTCCTGGCCGTTGTCATACCAACGGTCTCCGGTCACCTGGTGCACCTTGTGGGGCAGTGTGTTCTCGTAGTCCTTGGCAATCGACTGCATGCCGTTATACTCCGACAACAGAAGCGTCACGGCGATGGCCGTACAGGCCCAGATCCCTTTTTGATAATAGCCTTTGTTCCGCACGCTCTTGAAGGCGCGATGGCGGGGAACCTCGCCGAGCTTATAATGAAAGGACCGCTCGATATCGACGGTGGCGCAGAGCACCAATCCCCCGGTGAACAGGACCACGATACTGGAGGTATAGCGCTCGAAGCCGGCCAGTACAATCGCTTCATCCAGCGGCATGGAGAAGAGGTACAGCCCCAGAATTCCCGCATAATACGGAATAACCACGATATCGAGGGCGATGAGCGCCTTCCACAGATTCCATTTCTTCTTCAGCATGAACGCCGCAAATATAGAGGCCAGAATCGCAGCAGCTTGAAAAGCGGCAATGCCAAGCGCAGGCCGGGTGGACAGGTCGGTCGCGGAGCTCACAAACAGGGAGAGGATCTCCGACATTTGCTCCGGGGTCTTCTCCGTTTGAAGGCCGGCGGCAGCGATGTCGAATTTATTTTCAACCCCACGAAAGACCGTCTTCATCCGCCAGTCCCAGCCGAAATAAGGGAGCACCGACCCGCAGAGCGTAGCGATGACTGCCGGGGCAAGCCGTAAGATGGCGCGGCCCCCGCTTCTCAGCCAGACATAGACCAGGTACAACAGACCGATGGCGGCGAAAATAATCCCGGTGCTCTTGATGACCGTCAGCAGGCCCGCAAGCGGAATAACGACCAGGCATGCCATTTTAAGCCGGTCGCGGTAATGATGAACTATCGCAAAGATCGCCAGCGTATAGATCGGCAGCAGGAAGTCCACGAGCAGATTACTGATACGGATCGTAATATTAAAGAACGATAAGGAAGACAGACCCATTCCGAGAAAAGCAGCGAGCAGGAAGCGCCTCTTTTCCGAGATGATCCCGAACATGGCGTAGAAGCAGGAGAAGATCAGAAGCCCCTGGGCAAGCAGCATAACAGGCTGGGCATGGCCCGCAAACCGGCACACATAATAGAGAAAGGACGAGGTGCCGAGCGGATAATTTTTGAAATCGATCAACGGGGAGTTCGGCCCCGGAAATGCGTCGGTGCTCAGCATCTGCTTCAGGACGATAGCCCAGTGAGAGAAGTTATCGTAGTGCGTCAGCCGGTTCTGGAACAGGACCAGCAGAAACAGAAGGCTGCCTGCGAAGAAGGCGAGCTGATAGATGGACGGCGGCGTACGGCGCGCGGCTCTCCAGCCTGTCCGCAGGAACAGCGCGGCGATCAAGGCCAGCAGTCCCAGCCCTAACAAGACAAGACTGCCTGTCCGTAGCTGACCTGCCAGCCCGCAGAAGAACACGATCACAGCGATCGACGAGAACACGAATACGGGAATGAACTCCCAAGGCAAGGTCAGCGTTCTCCGAACGAACAGCATATAGCCAGCGAAGGAAAGAATCAACAGGACTGCGGTTATCCATGGAAAAGAAATCATCGCGTACTCTGCTCCTCTCTCGTAGCCGCAATTTCAGCATGTACATGCGGGTTGGTCAAGTCCTCCAGCAGCTGCTCAAGCAGCCCCTGTTCCACCAGAGCATCGATGTTCTCGACCTCCAGCAGCGCCTCTCCGTGAATCGTTGTCTTTCCTGTGTAGCGCACCTGTACTTCGATCCGGCTGCGCGTAGCAAAAGTCACGGACGTTCCGGCAGGCATTTCCCCGATAAAGCCGGAGGCGGTGAAGAAATCATAATTGAAGCTGCGCAGCGTGCAAATCACCCCGTTCGAGAAGAACGCAGACAATCTGAGGGGGATCCGCGGCCGGGCACGTTGATCCGATAGGGGCGAATCGATCCGTTTTTTGATATTGCGAAGCATATCGTCGTAAGCCGTATCCCACAAGTTCATCTGCTCGGGCAGCGAATGCTTCCGGTCATAGATGATCTGCATATATTGACGCTTGTCCTGCTCGCTGAGCGGCTCTACCTTGGCGGTATAGCGCCATCCCTGGCCGTCGGGCTTCACATAGATGATGACTGCCTTCAGCCTGGCCTTGTATCGCGTTGTTCGAACGGTCAGAATCAGATCCTTTTCCTGCGGCAGATAAAGCGGCTTTCCTATATAGAGGGCGACGCCCTGCTCCGAGACGTCGACGGTGCGGACCCGATAGTCCACCGGGCTGCCTTCCCAGGTGATCGTCACCTCTTCATTAGCCCGGATACGTTCAGATTCACGGTAAGCACGGCGGCCGATCATGAAGAACAGGGCATAGATCAGCGCGACCATATTATAAACGAGCCAGAACAGGATGACACTGCTGTATAACAGCGCCAGACCGTACTTTCCATAGGCGAACCGGACGATCGCCGCAACCGAGAGCAGCAGCAGAACGAGATGCGGCAGGGCATAGAGCAGGGAAGTCAACCATTGCCTCCGGTTGTTCTTGCTCTTGTTCTTGCTCGTGACCTTGAACCTGCGTTCATGAATTCCCAACGTTTCCAGCAGGACTGGGAGGATCAAATAAGGCATGAGTATCGTATCTATGACCTGGCTCCATCGTTGATTGCGGATGTTGCTGGACAGATAACGCATCGACATGCTGTAACAGAAGTACGAAGGCAACCAGAAGATCAGAATCTCCCAAAAGCCGGTATTTACGATTTTAAAATCAAACAGCGCAAACAGAATCGGCGCCAGAATAAAGATTAACCGGTTAAAAAAGGACCACCAATACAAAAAGCTGCTTAAATAGGTCACTCTCGTCCAGAAAGGAAGCTTCCTGGACACGATGGCACGGGTGTTCTGCAAGCTTTGAATAATGCCCCGAGCCCATCGGATACGCTGCTTTATCATACTCTTGATGGTTGTCGTGGTCAGTCCGGCGGCCTGAACTTCATCTGTGGCATAAGTAATATACCCGGCCTGCTGAAGGCGGACGCTCGTCTCAAAGTCTTCAGTGATGGTCCTTAACGGAAAACCGCCGATCTCCTCCATCGCTTGGCGGGATATGACCGTGTTGCTGCCAGTATAAGCCACTGCATTGGAGGCATTGCGCAAAATATTGACTTCCCTTGAGAAGAAGTCCTGTTCGTTCGGGATCTCTTGCTCCGCGTATAGGTTGAATTGGAATAAGTCCGGGTTATAGAAGCTCTGCGGAGTCTGAACCAGTCCGATCTTGAGGGATGCGCTGCGCTTGCCCTTCCGGCTTCGGGGCAGCCACACGTCCTGGCCTTGTATGGACTTGTCGATCAGGAAATAGGGTACCGTCTTCATCAGGAACGTATGCTGTGGAATCATATCGGCATCAAAGGTTGCGATCAGCGGGGAGGAGGTTTTGCTGAGCGCGTTGTTATAGTTGCCTGATTTAGCTTCCTTATTGTCCGGAAAGCCAAGGTATCCGACACCGAATTGCTTCGCGAGCTCCTCTACCTCGGCCCGGCCTCCGTCATCACACAAATAAATATGAACCTTCCGCTTGTCGGGATAGTCCATGAACGTGCAGGCATTGACGGTCTTGTACAATAAATCGACCGGCTCATTATGCGTGGCGATGAATACGTCCACATCCGGATACTCCTCCTCCGGGATGACTGGGAAATCCAGCGTGGAGCGCTTCTTCTGCATTTTCTGAAAAAAGAGCTCAAAGGTCGTCAATACGGTGAGCGCCTCGGCCAAATATAATAAGATCCCAAATACAGCATTCAACGGCCCTTCATCGAAGGGAAGGGTGAAGATCAACCGCCACAGCAAGTAGATGGACATTAAAATGATTGTGACGATAAACAGTGCATGCTGCCGCTTTTCGTTCTTCAAGGCAACCGATGCCCCCTTGCTGCAAATACCCATCGCTGCTGTACCTGGTAGCTTAGCAGGAACAGTAAAGCATCACAAATGAGCTTCGCTATTTTTTCATCTATTAGGAAAACGGTGTGAATCATATATACTCCGCCGCTGGACAGCATAATCACGAGAGCGCACAAGGCTAGATAACGCCACAGACTTCCGCTGCTGTTCTTTTTTCGAAAGACAAAATGCTTGTTCAGCAAGTAGTTAACACCGATGGAGACGACTCTGGCCGTTACTGTCGCAATCCAGATTCTTAGAAAAGCTTGCTCCTCGAGCATGGGACGTAGAGTATCCATTAACAGCCAGGCAATGCCAAGATCAACCACCGAGCTGCCTAATGAAGAAAGAATAAATTGCAGAAAGCCGGTAAAAAGAACCCTCATGACCCTGAAGCTATCCCGAATCGCCCTGAAATGCGTCCCCGTATTTCCGTGTTCATAAATAACCTGGATCGGCAAGGTGGAAATCGGTACGCCGGCATGGATGCAGGAGATGAGCATCTGCAGTTCATATTCAAACCGGGAGCCACGAATGTTCTGGAAAAAAGGAAGCAATTGAGGGCCAAAAGCACGAAGCCCGGTCTGGGTATCCGACAGCTGCTTGCCGTACAATAAGGCGAACATGGAGGAGGCAATACGATTGCCAATCAATGACTTAGGCGGAATTCCGCCTTTGCTGAAATCCCGAACACCCAGGGTCAGCGCCTCCGGTCTGAGAGCGGCTTCCTTTGCAAGCCGGTACACGTCCTCCGCTGCATGCTGTCCATCTGAATCAGCCGTTACAATGCAAGCCGCATCCTGGAGCTGCTGCTCAATATACAGGAACCCGGTCTTTAGTGCAGCTCCCTTGCCCAGATTCACCGTGTGCCGCAGCACGATGCAGCCCTGACGGGACAACTCTGCGAATAGGGGCTGAAACGTCTCTCCGGAGCCGTCATCAACAATGACGATATGGACAAAGCCGTATCCTTGGAGCTGTTGCACATAGTCGGGAAGCTTCTCATCCGGTTCAAGGGATGGAATTAGGATAATTGTCTTGCTGATTGTGTTTGTCATGTCCACCTCTACAAACTTGTATAAATTTAAATATAAGACAAATTTCGACAAATTCCAACACTATGTAACAAAAACCGACATTATCATTATTTTGTAAGGGGGGACAATAGAAAGATGTTATACTAATTTATAAACCATAAAAATGGACGATAAGAAACTATGTAGAAGAGGCATAAGTGTGAAATGTTCTATCTAAATTATAATTTGAAAAAGACGGAGGCGGATATGGATTTTTTTAAAGCAATGTTCGAGGATATCGGGGTGGGGAATAAGACAGCAGTGTATCTGACCAACTTGCTCTTGATCGTAGCGATCGCCGCATTGTGTATAGTTGCGAACTTTGTAACTAAGAAGGTTGTATTAAAGATCCTTACGAAGGCGATTCATAACAATCGATTCCAATGGGATAACATTTTTCTGGAAAGGAAGGTGTTCCATAAGCTATCTCATTTTGTTCCTGCAGTGATCATTTATAACTTTTCGTCGGTTTTTCCTGCCTATCAGCAGGTTATTATAAAATGTGTCGGAATTTACGTCATAATCGTTGCCATTTTAGTGATCAATGCTTTTCTAAATGCGGTTAACGATATTTACCGGACCTATGAGGTCTCCAAGTCCCGTCCGATCCGGGGCTATATCCAGGTAGTGAAGATCTTTGTCTACATTATCGGCGGGATTCTTGTTATTTCGGGTATGATCGGCAAGAGCCCGTTGCTGTTGCTGAGCGGGATTGGGGCGCTTTCGGCAGTGATCATGCTGGTCTTTAAGGATTCTTTGCTGGGGCTGGTTGCAGGTATTCAATTGGCTTCCAATGATATGGTGCGAGTCGGGGACTGGATTGAAATGCCGAAGTATGGTGCAGACGGAGATATCATAGATATTTCCCTCAATACGGTCAAGGTTCAGAACTGGGATAAGACCATTGTAATGATTCCGAGCTATGCGCTGATTTCGGATTCCTTCAAAAATTGGCGGGGCATGCAAAATGCAGGCGGCCGGCGGATCAAGCGCTCCTTATTCATAGACACCAGCAGTATCACCTTCTGCACGGAAGAGATGATCAACAGGTTCAAGGGCATCCATCTGCTCACGAATTATATATCAAGCAAGCAGCAGGAAATTGCAGCCTACCATGCCGATAGGCAAATTGATACGTCCAATAGAGTCAACGGGAGAGCCCTTACGAATATCGGAGTTTTCCGGATGTATATTCAAAATTATCTTCAGAATCATCCGCAGATTCATCAGGAAATGACGTTGATTGTCAGACAATTGGAGCCTGGGGAGACAGGACTGCCTTTGGAGGTCTATGCGTTTACGAACGATACGAGATGGGCTGTCTATGAAGGGATTCAGTCTGATATTTTTGATCATATTCTGGCGATCGCGCCGGAGTTTGGTCTGCGTGTGTTCCAGAATCCTAGCGGGAATGATATTAAGCAAGGCTTGAGCGAAAAGCAAGAACAATATTCGATGTAGTTATTTAACGGGATTATTTATGAAGGAGGATTATTATGAAGCTGCATTTTACAGGAGAACTATCAGGTCTGTTATCAGGCATTCAGGTGCTGGCACCGGAGCTCGGAATCGAACAGGATGAAGAAGGTCTGAAGGTCGAGGTGTCCGCCTCGAGCCAAGGTCTGGAGGTAGGGCTTGCTCAGGGCAAGGCTTACATAAGACATGAAAAGAAGCATCAATTCTTCCGGGGATTGGGCTTACTGATCCAGCATGCGGGAAGCAAGACTGCATTCGAGATAAAAGAAGAGCAGCATCTCTCGACGATCGGGCCGATGTTCGACCTGTCGCGTAATGGTGTGCTGACCTTGGAGAGCTTCAAGTTCATGCTGCGCAAGATGGCTGTTATGGGGCTGAACACAGTTAAGCTTTATATGGAGGACACATACGAGCTGAGTAGTGAGCCGTATTTTGGCTATATGCGGGGCAGATACAGCTATGATGAGCTGAAGGAAATAGATGATTACGCGGATCAGTTCGGCATTGAGGCGTTCCCGAGCATTCAGACCCTGGCGCATCTGGAGGAATTCCTGAAGTGGGAGCCGGTGGCTAAATACAAGGATACAAAAGGAGCGCTACTGGTCGGAGATGAAGCAGTCAACGCGCTGATTGAGCAAATGATCGACGCTGTAAGTGCTCCATTCCGCAGTAACAAGATTCATATCGGTATGGACGAAGCGGAAGAGCTCGGACGGGGCAAGTACCTCGACCGCAATGGGTATCATGACCGGTTCGATATTATGACCCGGCATCTGGAGCGGGTACTGGCCGCTACACGCAAGCGCGGCTTGGAGCCGATGATGTGGAGCGACATGTTCCTGAAGCTCGCCTCGAAGAGCGGAGACTCTTACTATGAGGAAGGGACGAGTATTTCTGAAGAGATGGCTAACCGGATCCCTAAGGATGTCAGCATGGTGTACTGGGATTACTACCATACCGAGCAGGAGGATTACGAGAAGCTGATTGCGAAGCATCGACCGCTTGGCTGCAACCTGGTGTTCGCCGGGGCAGTGTGGGTCTTCAACACCTTTGGGGTCAACTACGGCTTGTCACTCAAGGCAACGGATTCAGCGCTTCAAGTGTGCAAGAGAGAGGGCATCACCGAGATCTATGCCACCATGTGGGGGGATGACGGCAATGAGAGCACGCCGCTCGGGGCATTGCTAGGTCTGCAATTCTATGCTGAGCATGCCTATACTGCGGGCTCTCCATCCTGGGAGCAGGTATCTGACCGGGTGAAATTCTGTACCGGCATTGAAGCCGAGACCTTCCTTCGCCTGAAGGATCTCGATGAGACGCCAGGAGCAGTGCCGGGCAATCACAAGCAGAGTAATCCATCGAAATTCCTTTTGTATCAGGATGTATTGCTCGGCCTGTTCGATAAGCAGATCGAAGGATTGCCGATGGCCGATCATTACGCGAAGCTGGAGCAGGAATTTGCAGCTAACCGTGTGAAGGACGCCGAACTGGACTATATCTTTGATGTGCCGCAGAAGCTATGCGCGGTGCTGAAGCAGAAGAGCGAGCTGGGCATTGAAGTGAAGCGGGCTTATGATGAGGGCAACCATGCGGAATTGAGAAGGATTGCAGAGGAGGTGCTGCCGGCTTTGATCAAGGCAGTGCATGAGCTCCGTCTGGCTCACCGCAGCCAGTGGTTCCGCATCTTCAAGCCATTCGGCTGGGAAGTCATCGATATCCGCTATAGCGGTGTAACGGGACGTTTGGACACGGCGGCGATGCGGCTGCTCGATTATGTCGAGGGACGGGTCAAGCGGATTGAAGAACTGGAGCAGGAGCGGCTTGTCTACAGCGACAATAATCCTTTCAATGAGCGTGGGGCCGGCTGGTGCAGCTATTATTACCGGATGGCCTCGCCGAATGTATTCTTCCATGTTTTGAACCCGTTGTAGAACTAAAGAGGGTGTTCCCAAAGCCATCTTAGATGCCGGATTGAGGACACCCTCGCTCTCTCCACCGGAGTTGTGCTATGGGCTGCAGAAATAAGTGCGCAAAGGCACTAAAAATGTTGATGCGGGAGCTCGTGTGGTGATTATAGTGCAGAAAGGCATTAAAATTACTGGTGTGGGAGCTCATGTGGTGATTATAGTGCAGAAAGGCATTAAAATTACTGATTTGGGAGCTCGTGCGGCGATTATAGTGCAGAAAGGCATTAAAATTACTGATGTGGGAGCTCATGTGGCGATTATAGTGCAGAAAGGCATTAAAATTACTGATGTGGGAGCTCGTGTGGCGATTATAGTGCGGAAAGGCATTAAAATTACTGGTGTGGGAGCTCGTGCGGCGATTATAGTGGAGTTGTCAAAAAAAGTGCAGTTTGAAAACACACTCATGAAGAACCCCATGATTAAGCTGCCTGTGACAGCATTCTTTCGCGATAAATAGTTGGGGGCCAGCCCCCTGGATTAGAGGTGTAGACCCTCTGTCTGTTGTAATAGACCATGATGTATCGGAAGATAATCGATTTAATATAGGCCATCGGGTATTGCTCGGTTTTGATCTTATATAGCTTTTCTTTCTTTAGCGTAGCAAAGAAGCTTTCCATTCTTGCGTTGTCATAGCAGCGCCCTGTGCCGCTCATGCTCTGAACGGCATCTCGTTTAGCCAGACACGCTCGGAATGCCTGGCTCGTGAATTGGCTGCCCCGGTCGCTGTGATAAATCATTCTACGAGCATTTTTGGCCTTGCAGGCGTTCTCAAAAGCTTGGATGCAGAGTTCCTTACGCATGTTGTCATCCATGGCCAGACCCACGATCTCTCCATTGAAACAGTCCAATATGGCGGACACATACAGCTTACCGTCTAAACAAGGCACTTCTGTGATATCCGATAGCCACTTCTGGTTGGGGGCTGAGGCGCTGAAGTCTCTCTGGATCAGGTCCTCGCTCTTTTGAGCTGCCGCATCCTCATGTGTAATGCCGTTTGGATGACGCTTCACTTTCTTCAGCAGACCGTGCTTCTTCATGATGCGATAGACGGTGCTGTAGCTGGTCACGATCTCTTTTTGCGCTAGAGCCAGCCTAATCCGCTGGGCACCGTAATTGCTGTTGTCTTCATATTCTTCGATGATTTCTTTGATTTTGACCAGAAGGCGTTCTTGCCGCTCTCGTTTGGGTGTGGGCTTCAAGCTGCGGTAATAGCCTGATTCGCTGACAGCAAGTACTTTGCACATCTCTTTGACGGTCCATCGATCCCGTCGTTCACGGATGTAACCATAGAGCTGGCATGCTTTTACCGCTTCCGGTCTTTTGCGAAAAAACCAAGTGCGTCCTTGAGAATCTCATTCGCGCGCCGCAACTCGCTGTTTTCTCTTTCTAATTCGATTTCACGCGTAGTCTTATTGGCAGATGCATAAGCGCGGCCACTTCCGATATGCGCTCCATCACCTTGCAGGGTTCTTCGTTTCCTCCAGTCCTGCAAGGTGTGGTAGGCTACGCCTAACTGCTCGGCGGCTTTCTTGGGCCCGATCTCATCGCTTAACCTTACCGCTTCTTCTTTGAATGTTTTGTCGTACCGATTCATTCTCGCTCATCCCCTCATTAGCTTTCATTTTATTTCATACGAGGGTGTTTTTCGACTGCATTTTTATCGTAGCACTCCATAGTGCGGAAAGGCATTAAAATTACTGGTGCGGGAGCTCGTGCGGCGATTATAGTGCAGAAAGGCATTAAAATTACTGATGTGGGGGCTCGTTTGGCGATTATAGTGCAGAAAGGCATTAGAATGTCGGCATGAGATCCCATGCGGTGGAATTAGAGCTGCAAGAGCAAGCAAACGAAGTTGGGCGAAAAAGGGTTAGCACCTTTTCTCGCCCAACTTTTTATTTTGCGGACTTATCGGACTACTCCTTTACTTATTACGCTACCCTGACAAATGAGTCCGCCTATTCTAGAGCAACTCTTTTCTCCGCTTCAGATACATATAGAGGACCAAGCTCGCCAGAGAGCAGACGAGGGCGCATACGCCGATAAATCCGTAGCCTGCTTGCAGACCGCGCAGCAGTCCAAGCTGGGCGTTATCTCCCTGCTCGAAGAGCTTGCGGATTCCCGTAATGATAGCGCCAATGGCATAATTGCCGAGCATGCTGCCGACCCCCATCAGCGTGACGATGAAGCTGATGGCCGTATCGCTGTTGCCGCGATAGCGGTCTGCGATGAGCGCCATGACAGTCGGATAGACCGGGGCGATGCCTACGCCCGCAAGCGCGAACAGGAAGGCACCGGGTTCGCCGGCAACAATGGCAACAAAGGTCGAGGCGGCGGAAAAGCCGGCGAGAATGATCAATGACAGGGTGTAGCCGATCTTATCCGTGATGGGTCCAAGCAATAGCCGAGCCAGCGTGAAGCAAAGGAAGAAGGCGGACAGCATCCCTGAGGCTGCGGTGGAATTCCACTGGTAGGCCTTTTCCAGATAGTTAACGAGCCAGCCGCCGACGGCCATTTCGGAAATGACGCCGAAGGATAAAATAATAACCAGCATCCAAATGACCGGATCGCGCATAAATTGCTTGATGGAGATTCTCTCTACAGTGTCCTCGGATGCAGGTGGAGTAAATCGCCCCAGTAGAGCCGGAATAACCGGAATTAGAGACAGCATCAGTACGATCAGATACATTCCCCGCCAGTCCAGGACATGGCCGCCGATCGACACCCGCATCAGTCCGGTTGCCAGCATCGGTGCAACGATGGAACTGAGACCATAGAAGAAATGGGCCAGGTTCATCATCGTCCCCGTATTCCGAACGAAGATCTGCGCACCAAGCACGGCAAGCGCGATCTCCAGCATGCCGTTGCCTACGTACATCAGGAAATAGGAGCCCGATAAGGTGGAGTAGGTCGTGGAATAGAACATCAGCACACCGGTCAACGCCATTAAGACGAAGGAGGCAATACTGATCCACCGTACACCCCATTTATGAATCAGAAGACCTGTAAAGGAGCAGGCCAACAAATAGCCTAGCGAATTTAGCGAGAGCAGGGTGCCAATCTGCATTTCATCCAGAAAGAAGTCGCTTTGAATCCGCGGGATGGCAGGCCCTTTCACATTTTCCGAAAATCCAAAGATAAAAAAGCCGATAAATACAGTAAGCATCGGGAAGATCAAGCTCTTCCATTTTTGCTGACGTTGTGCAGCAGCGTTTGAAGTTGACATGTTGCCTCCGGTTACTAATTTGGTTAATGGTGGGTGGCCCAAAATGTCAGTGACAGGCCGAACAGGTGCAATCGTATCATATTTCTCAACCTGCAACCATAGCCTTATTTTATGAAAATTAGAGGTTCAAGCGGGTCGTTATGTAGTAGAATGGATAAAAGCACCAAACCACCCATGGGAGGGGAAACATGGATACCTACAGGCAAAGGCTGGAGCAATTGCGTGATGCCCAGCAAGGAATTGCCCGCGAATATCAGCAACTGCTGAGCGAGTATGAAGCGAATGACACCGTTCGCGAGAATGAGCAGCTGCGCGCAGGATATACGGAATACAGGCAGCAAGCGGAAGAACTGGCGGCTCGAATGCACGCCTTGAAGGAAGAGAACCGCAAGCTTCGCCAGGCCTTGTCCGAGCAAATGCTTGACGAGCGAATGGATTTCATTCGGGCCTCCAGACAGAAGCTGGACACCTATTTTTCTTCTGCATCACATAGCCATATGAACAAGCTGATTGCAGTAGAACAGTCTGCGAGGACTAAAATTGAACATCTTTATAAACAAGCCGGAAATTTCTTAGCTGCGGATCAGGAAGAGATGAGCGCCAAGCTTGCTCAATTGCAGGCCGAGCTGAACGGGAAGATGGCCGCACAGCGTCAGGCGCTGATGACCGAGCAAAGAAAGCTTCAGGACGATATCACATCCAGTTACGATCAGATGGCTTCCGAACCGTTGTCTGAAGAAGTGTTCCAGCGGCGGGTGAAGCAGAACCGTCTGGAAATGAAAATCGGATTGAACCTGCTTAGCAAGCTGGGCATATTGATGCTTCTGCTTGCCGTAGGGGCGGCGTTCCGCTATACATATCTTCACTGGTTTAATGAAGGGATGAAGTCGGCGGCCTTTTTCCTGCTTGGGCTCCTGATGATGGCAGGCGGAGAATGGCTGTTTCGGAAAAAGAGACAGGTATTTGCGCTCAGCCTCCTTGGCGGCGGGATATCAGTGCTTTACGGCTCGGTCTTCTACAGCTATTTCCTGCTTGAAATATTTAGTCTCGCCGCAGGAATGGCGGTATCCGTTCTGATTACAGCGGCGGCGGTGGCGTTGTCTCTGAGATATCAGTCGCGCACCATCTGCAGCTTCGGGCTGGTCGGGGGATACCTGCCGTTCTATTCCTATATGTTTGCTTATGGAATGGAAGGGAACGCCGTCTATGTCGCGATGGGCTATTTATTCCTGCTAAGCAGCCTAATCCTTGCCGTATCTCTTCGTAAACGCTGGACCATTGTTCACTACATAAGCTTCGGACTGCATGTGATTTCTATGCTTATGCTAGTCTACCAAGCAGAACTTCCGGCGATCGGGATGCTCTATGCAGTGGCTTCCTTCGCCCTGTACCTGGGTGTGACCTTGTATCTGCCGATGAAGCAGCAGGTCCGGTTAAGCGGAATGGATTTTGCCCTGCTGGCCGTCAATACAGCTGTCAATTGTATTGTGCTGTATAGCCTGCTCTATAGCGCCGGATGGGAGAAGCTGGACGGCTTGCTGTCGCTGATCTTCTCCGCCGTATACCTTGCGCTGGGGATCATCTCGCAGCGTCGTCTGCCGCAGGAGAGAGGCACGCGAATTCTGTTCTATGGAACTTCGGTGGCCTTTTCCCTCTGGATCATTCCTTTGCAGTTCGGCATCCATTATGTGTCCGTTGCCTGGCTGCTGGAAGCCCTCGTTCTCTCTGTATTGGGCCATTTGTATCAATCCCGGAGAGTCGAGCGGATTGGTTGGATTATTACGGCGCTCTGCGTCTTCTCGTTCATAGCTGTCGATATCTTGTTCGGGTTAGTGGACATAAGCCCGCTAGACTTCGAATGGAAGTATACCTTCCTGTCCATGGGCCTGCTGGGGCTAGCTTTATTCTATGCCTTCAGACTGCGCCTTCCGGATGTGGCGGGCCGTTATGGCCGCGGAGAAAAGGACAGCATATCTGCGATAAGCAACTCGGCTCTAGTTAATATCTGGTTTTATGCGCTTTATGAGTCCGGAGCGATGTATGAAAGGTTGATGCCGTACAGCTCATCGCTGTACGACTTTTTCAGGCTCCTGCTCTTTGCTTGCGTTACTCTGGTCCTGGCCTATGCTCTATCGTCCGTATCGGTTCTAAGAAATGCCTTCATGACTTATTACTCGCGAATCTTGTACGGGATCGGCTACCTCATAGCCATTGTCGTCACGTTAACTCTGCCGGCATTGAATCCTGCAGGGGTTCCGAATGGCGCGGAGAATATTGCGGGACTGCTTATTCTGATCGCGCTTCAGGCAATGGTGCTGCTTAGCGCACGGGATCTTCTATCGGAAATATTCTTGTCGCATAACGGGAGAAGGGAATGGTATCCGGTTCTGCTGGGGCTTTACTTGCTAGGCATCATTACAGCCTTCCTGGGCGTACAGCTCCGGCTTGGATCTATCGGCTGGCTGTTCAGCATGACCTATCTCCTGCTGGCATTGGGATACATCGGATACGGATTCCGCCGGAAATACTTGCAGATTCGCAGAATCGGTCTGGGTCTCACCCTGTTCTCCACCGGGAAAATGCTCTTATTCGATCTTAATCTGATGACAGCCGGAAGCAAGATCATTGCCTTCTTCGCGTTCGGTATCTTGCTTCTGGGAATCTCCTATCTTTATCAGCGTGTGTCAAGCTCACTTGAGGCAGCAATGGAGACGTCGGAGCAAGAAGAAGTGTCGGGATAAAGAGAGTCTATTGGAGAGGAACGATCATCATTGAGGACCATGTTGCGTTTGTTGCAGTTTGGTATTTTTATTCTGGGAATGGGGCTGGTAAGCGGATGTCTGGATCTTCCTGAGGCGGCTCCGTATCAAGTTCCCGAAGAGCTGGATCAGAAGATTTATGATACGAATGAAAAGGGAATCAACCTAATTCAAGAGGGACGCTATGAAGAGGCGATAGCCTCTCTTGAAGAATCCATAGGTTATGTATATGAGGTGGATCCTGAGCTTGAACAATTAGATCGGGAGAAACGCGTGCCTGCGCTCCTGGATGCTCCGTTCAACAATCTAAGCTGGGCGTACCACGATATGGGCGACTATGAAAAAGCTTTGGCTTATGCGGACAAATCCATGCTTATGCTTCCTAATGATGATGTGGAGAGCGTCAATAGAGCTAATGCTCTCTATGGCCTGAATAGGATCGATGAGGCACTGTCCAGTTACGAAGAAGCCATCCGACTAAATAGCCGCAATCCGGAAGCGAACTATGGAATCGGCATGATCAAGATCGATCGGGGAGACTATGCTGATGCCTTAAAGCGGTTCAATAATTACCTGAAGGAATATCCGGCTGATGGCGATGCAGCCGCCATGAGAGTATATACGCTGCTTCGTTTAGACCGGGGAGATGTGGCTCAGGAGTATGCTGATAATTTTATGGAGCGGTATTCAGATGCTTATGAAGGGACTTGGGCGAAAGGAGCCTATATTGAAGAAACCGCTGAATATGATGAGATTGCGAAGTTTTATGAAGATGTTGCGGCGCTGTATCCCTCGGAATGGCTGGCTCACCGCAAGCTAGGCCAGATTTATTATGAATACGGCGAATATGAGGCGGCATTGAAGCTTTTTCAAGGTTTGACTGTCCAATTTCCGGAGGAGCCGGAGCTGGATGAATGGTTGATTCGAGTGTACGGCGCACTCGGGGATATGGAAGGAGCAGAAGGTGTATATACTGGCTCGGACGATCCGCACCGCTTGCTAATGGTCATGGGACAATTCTATCTGGACCAGGGACATTATATGAAGGCGGTCTCCTTCTTTGGTGCCGAAATCGTGAATAATCCTGCTAACCAGAACGGATATGCGAAGAAGCTTCAGGCGCTTAGCTGGGGCAAACGCTATGCCCGCTGCGCTGAATTCGGAGCACAGGCGCTGGAGGCTCTAGTGCCAGTCTCTGCGGATATTCCTTGGTATACCGGGTGGTGTGAAATGGAGCTTGGGAACGATGAGGCTGCAGCCAAACATTTCCTTCAGGCCACGGAGATCGATCCCGACGATTATGAGGCTTGGTCAAATCTCGCCCTTACGCAGTTGAAGCTGGGCAATGAGGCCGAGGCCCGCAAATACAGCGAGCGTGCTCTGGAAATCTATGATAACGACAGCACGGCTACCTATGTCAAAGATACCTTAAACAGTTACAGTGAGCCGCTAGGGACACGGATCAAACAGTTTTTTAAGGACAACTATCTGTATGGGAAAGATGCAGCCAAATTGGAACGCAGTCTGGAGAAGCTGGACACACCCGGACTGACCGGGTCCGAGATCGCTGCTATTATCGATCAAGCAAAGCAACCGGAAGACCGCTTTACCTTTCTAATCTACGGGGATCTCTATGACCAGTTAACGGGAGTCGGCGAAAGCGACATCATCTATACGGATATGGGCGATATCAGCTATTTTAAAATTGACGGCTTCTCTGAAACTACAGATGATCAATTCATCAGGCTGGTAGATGACATTTCTTCGCCTGAAGAGAAGACGTTAGTATTGGACTTGAGAGGTAATGGAGGCGGACTGACCGAGAGCGCCAATAATATACTTGACCTCCTGCTGCCGGAGCTTGTAACCAGCACCTTGATTTATCGGGACGGGACGAGCTACAGCTATTACTCGGATCCCGACCAGATTTCATTCCGCAGCATTGCGGTTTTTGTCGATGAAAATTCGGCAAGCGCAGCCGAACTGCTCACGCTGGGGCTCAAAACTTATGGGGATCGCGTTACGGTCATTGGACGTACGACCTTCGGAAAAGGAGTCGGACAACTTGTGTTCGAGGACAAGCAGCATAAGGTGATGCTGTATGCCGTAAATCACTATTGGAACGTAATGCAGAACAACATTACCGATACCCGGATCGTTCCGGATATTAAAGTCACGGGCAATCAACTGGAGAGCTTCATGAACAAGGTGCCGGAAGTCTCCGCCCCATAATGAAGGTGATCTAGTCCAGACCTGGTGAAAAATCAGCCTGACTCGCGACTCGAGCCAGGCTGATTTTGCATTTCACGGATGAGGGTCAGTCATTTCTCATTTCCTTATTTTTTATTGCTTCCTGTTCCCGAAAGGCCGACGGAGATAAACCGAACTTTTTCTTAAAGAGCGTTGAGAAATAAGTCGTATTGTATATGCCGACTGACTCGCTGATTTTAGCAGCGGTCTCATTGGTCGATGCCAAAAGCTCTTTGGCCTTTTCCAGTCGAATCTGATTCAGGTATTCGTTGAACGACTGCCGGGTCGCCCCCTTGAACAATTTCCCCAGATAGCTTGGAGATAAGCCGGCAATATTGGACACAAGCTCAAGGGACAAATTAGGTTCGGCGTAATGCTCCTGAATGTAGGCTTGCACCTTTTCGATGACAATATTGTGCTTCTGCGCGTTGATCCAATGGTTCTTCTCCTCGATCAGGCTGCAGATATTGGCGCCGTATTTTTTGAAGATGCTCTTGATCTCCGCCAGATTCTCGGCGCCCTCGATATCGGTGACGGCATCCAGATATTCTGTGAAATTAGAGTCCGGAAGATGCCGCAAATAATCAAAATGCTTGAGCAGGGACAGTAATAACTGGATGCTGTAGGTGATCACCTGATTAACCGAACCGACGGATATGTGTTGGATAAACTGCTCGGTCGCTTCCTCAATATTGTCCGGTTTGCCGGATTGCACCGCCTCGATCAGCTTCTTCTCGCAATCGGTCGGGTAAATCAGGGTTGTCATGATATGCGGCCGGGTTGTCAGAGCATCCATGATCGATTCTTTTCCATAGATCAGCCTGTATTTTACATATTGCTGTGCCGAAGTATAGGAGAACGAGATGTTTTTTCTGCCATAGGTCATGTCGCCCACCCCGATCGAGACCGTCATTTTAAAGTAGCGCTTCAGGAAGCTCTGTACGTTGCGCAAGGCAGGCTTCAGCTCCTCCGGCCGTTCGCTCTTCGCGAATTGGCAGACGGCCACGGCTTCATTTTCCCCCGTAATCAGATAATCGCACTGTCCGAGAGGCTCCAGCATTTCCTTGGCAATATTGCCAAGGACGAAGCGCAAGAGCGGCTTTTGCCCGCCTTCGGCTCCTCCTCCCCTTGGCGGCTCCATATCGTCGATTTTAAACACAATGACACAGAAATAGGAACCGGAAAGCTCCTCCTCGATATCCTGAATCAGCTCCTCCGGGACGGAGGTATCAAGCGAATTGCTTCGCAGCAGGGAGTGCAGATAATGCTCCTGAATCGTTCGGGATGAGCGGTCGATCATGAATTGCATCGACTTTTCCTTCTCCAGCAAGGAATTGAACATTTCAGCGATGACCTGATATTCATCGATATACGAGGTCTTTACTGAGGCCGAGTTCTTTATGATCTTTTCAAATAAGGCGGAAAGCGGCCTATAGATGCTTTTGCTCAGAAATATAGAAGCAAGCAGGCCCGTCAGCACGATTCCTCCTGTCACAAGCAGCGTAACATTGCGAAGGTGGTCGATATTGGAGATCAGGCTTGAGTACGGGGTAACGCTTACAAAATACCAGTCCATTTCCTCGGATTTTACATAGGCGATCAGATGCTTCTTATTATCTATATTGGCCGTAAAGCTGTTCTCCGCCATATCCTCGCTCAAAATCTGCTGCACATACTGTGTTTCGGACAAATCGTCCAGAAACTGATTGGAGTCCGTATGAGACAGGACCTTGCCTTCATTGCTCATGACGAACACGTTATTGGCCGAATCGGTGATGCCGATTTTGCGGATCGTCGTCAAAATGGATTGTTCCTCAACGTTGATATAGATGAGCGGGTTGCCTGTGGTTAGCAACGAATAGTCCGGGTACAGCAGAAAGGTCAGAAACTTCAGCGGCACCCCGTTATTGCGGTGAGGGACGGTCAGACTCCGCGGGTAAAACTCCATGTATTGCTCGGCGCTGATCGCGTAGAGCGATGAATCGAACGGCAGTCCGGCCGTGTCGACTACCGTTTTCGTGGACGGCCGGTAGATCCCGATACTGTAGATGTGCGGGTACGCGCTTTGAATCTGGGACAATTGCTGAAAAACATGATAATTAGTTGTCTTGTTCTCCTCCGTATTATTCAGGAAAGAGGTAATTTCCGGCTGGGTAAGCAGGGAATTGCCGATGATCATGGCTTGATTATAGATGACGTCAGAAGCATAGCTGATCTGGGATAACATGGCTCTGGAATTGCGATCGATTTCCTGGACTGCATTCCTGGAGAAAAAATAAAAGAGATAAGTGGATAGCACACTTACTGTGAGAAGAATCAGCAGGAAATATGAAATAGTCAGTTTCTGGAATGCCTTATAGCGAACAAGACGATTCATGGTGATTAGCATAAGGGTTCCCTCCGTTGCAACCGCTTTAATTTCTTCAATATAAAATAAAGCCGATTCAAAAGATACTCTATTCTTTAAAAATGAAAATCAGTTCGGATTTTTGAAAGCCCTTTATTCAAATCGTGAAAGCGAAATCCGGTATTTAAAATAGGCAACGCCAGCCCGTTGATATAGAGTTTATAGCAAGCGGCGGAGGTCCAGCCGTTCGCTGAGCTTATGCTTCCCAAGTGAGTTTTGCACAAAGCCGATTGAGGAAGCAATGCCCACCAAACATTTAGGAGGATGCGAAATTGGAAAAGAGACAGCGACGGGCATTCGGCATATTTTCTGATATCCGTAACAACCGAACATCTTACCTGCTGGTGCTTCCGGCCATGATCTACACCTTTATCTTCGGGTATATGACCTATCCTTACATGGTCATTGCCTTTCAACGATTCAATTATACGAAGGGGATTTTCAATAGTGAATGGGTAGGGCTGGAAAACTTCGAGTTCTTCTTTCGCTCCTACAAAGCGGTTACAGTCACCTTCAATACCATTTTCTTGAACGTGCTCTTTATTGTCTTTGGTACGCTGACGGCGCTTATCATTTCGCTCATGCTGAACGAGCTGCGCAAGAAGCTCTTTGTCAAGATCAGCCAATCGGTCATGCTGTTCCCGCATTTCATCTCCTGGATCGTAGTCAGCTATGTGCTGTATGCCTTCTTCTCCATGGATATGGGAATTGTAAATCAAATGCTTAATGCGCTCGGAATTGCTTCGGTCAACTGGTATACGGAGCCGGAGGTATGGCCTGCCATTCTTACGGCAATGCACGTATGGAAGGGAGCGGGAATGAGCGCCGTGATTTATTTGGCCACCATTGCGGGCATCGATGAGACCCTGTATGAAGCGGCCCAGATTGACGGAGCCAACCGGTGGCAGATGTGCCTGCGCATTACGATTCCTCTGATGATGCCTACAGTCGTAATTTTGACCTTGCTCTCGATGGGCAAAATTATGTATGGGGATTTCGGGATGATTTACGCCTTGGTCGGCGACAACGGCACCCTGTATTCGACCACGGACATCATCGATACGTACGTATTCCGCTCCTTGCGTCAGATCGGCGATCCGTCGGAAGCAATGGCTGTCGGACTGTTCCAGTCCGTTGTCGGGTTCATTCTCGTCTTCGGCACGAATGCGGTTACCCGCAAATTCTTTAAGGACGGGGCCCTGTATTAAATTCCAATCCGGCAAAGGCCTGCCGAAGTAAGGTTTTAGGAGGAATTAGTCATGAAGAAGTTTTCCCTCAGCAAGGTGGTCATGTATTCCCTGGTCACGATATACTCAGCGTTGTGTCTGTTTCCGATGCTGCTGGTGCTCATGATCTCGGTGACGGATGAGGATGCCTTATTAAGGAACGGCTACAGTTTTTTCCCTGAGAAGTTTTCCTTGTATGCCTACAAATTGATTTTCACAGGCGGCTCACAGGTTATGCAGAGCTACGCCATTTCAATCCTCGTTACCATCGTTGGAACGGTACTCGCTGTTTTGGTGACATCCATGGCCGGATACACGCTGGCGAACAAGAATGTCAAAAACCGTAACCTGTTAGCGCTTTATTTTTTCATCACCATGATTTTCTCAGCAGGGATTGTGCCCTGGTATTTAATGAATCGCTCGCTTGGTCTGACCAACAATATTCTGGCGCTGATTATTCCGTCGCTCCTGTTCAGCCCGTTCAATCTTTTTCTGGTCCGCAACTTCATGAACGGCGTGCCCGATTCGCTGCGAGAGTCGGCAACCATAGACGGTGCCAACGATATTACAATTGCGTTCCGGATCTATCTTCCTCTGTGCATGCCCGTCCTGGCGACGATTGCGCTCTTCTACGGGCTGGACTACTGGAACAACTGGTGGAATGCGATCATGCTGATCGACAACAAAGAACTGTACCCGCTGCAATTTATGCTCTTGCAGTTGCAGTCGGAGATCAGCATGCTGAACGAGATGACGATGCTTGCCGGTACGAGCGGGATGACGCTTCCTGCGGAATCCGTCAAGATGGCTACGGCGATTGTGACGATCGGGCCGATCATCTTCCTCTACCCGTATTTGCAAAAGTATTTTGTGAAAGGCTTGGTTATCGGCTCGGTTAAAGGTTGATCATCCCCTTTGGGGTTGACATAAATAAAGCATCATATAAGGAGGTCTATTTTATGAAAAAGCAGTACGCATTTCTACTGGCCGCGGTTCTTGTCCTTTCAACATTGATAGGATGCGGCAAGGCTTCTGACTCGGCGAACACCGGGTCGAACACAGAGAATGGCAGCAAGCCTGCCGAGACGGTCAAAATCAAATATTTGGTTCCCGGCACGGAGCCGAAGGACTACAAGGAAGTATACCAGAAGGTCAATGAAAAGCTGGCCGCAGACGGGGTAGGCGTGGAAGTGGAAAAGGTCTATATTCCTTGGGACGCGTGGGACCAGAAGCTGAACTTGATGCTGTCTACCGGGGAAGATTTTGACCTGTTCCACGTCATGCAGGACCGCACTCCGTTCTCCAGCTACTATAATCGCGGTGCGTTGGCGGATATCTCGGATGCGATCGAAAAGTACGGGGAGAACCTGAAGAAATATATTCCCGAGGATATCTTCGATGGCGCTAAAATTAATGGCAAGTATTATATTGTTCCTTCCTATTGGGTTGAAATGGCCAGTGAAGGCCAGTTCAATATTCGGCGCGATATTCTCCGCGAGAATAATCTCGAGGAGCCGAAGACTCCGGCTGAATTGATCAGCGCCTGGGAGGTTGTCATGAAGAACTGGAAGGGAAACAACAAGCCGTATCTGGGCACACGGGCGGACTTTGACCCGATCTTCCTGCACACGTCCATTCTGCACCGGACTTATGACTCCTTCCCCTTCACGGTGAAGGATAAGTTCTTTTATGTGAATCAAAACGGCGAGGTCAAGTCCTGGATTGAGACCGAGGAGTTCAAGAAGGATGCGTCCTTCATGCGTGAATTGTACACCAAGGGGATTTCCAATCCCGATATTCTGGTCATGAAGCAAGAGCAGGTAGACGCGCAGCTCGACAGCGGTGAATGGTTCGTCCGCTTGGGCACCGGCGGAAGCCTGAGCGGGCTCCAGAAATACAATCCCGAAGCCACTGTAGATGATATCGGAGTTGTATGGTTCAACCCGGAGAAGGAGTACCTGCGTCCGCTCACCTTCAAGAACGGGAATGCCGTGCCAGTCAACAGCAAGAATCCGGAGGCGGCCGTTAAATTCATGGATTGGATGCTGGCAAGTCAAGAAAACTATGATCTGGTACAATATGGTATAGAGGGCAAGCACTACACCGCGGACGGTGAGAAAGGATTCAAACCGATCAAGGATCCGAATAACAACAACAATCCTGGATATAGAGGCTCCGACTCGCAGAACGGCAACGTCAACTTTATGCGGTTTGACTTGGAGAACAGCATTCCTGAGAACAACGCCGTCTTATTTGAGGCCAAACCGGATGCAATAAACAGCATTGCGGCGAACTTTATCTTTGACCCGACGAATGTAAGAGCCGAATACACCAACATATTGTCGGAAGCTTCGGCAAGCATTACTCCAATTTATATGGGTGTTCAGGATTACGACGAGGCCTTCCCGGCAGCGCTGGAAAAGATGAGAAGAGCGGGCCTGGATAACGTGGTTGCCGAATATCAGAAGCAATTTCAGGAATACCTGGCTACTCTTAAATAAAGGACCGAAATCAAAGGAAGGTGTGGAGAACGTTGACCCTGAAGCAGAAGAGAATTGAATTTGAAGCATCCAAAAAAATCTATGAAAGTGCGACCCTGGTCTTTCATGGCGTGGACGGCTTTGATGTCTACAATATTTCAATTCCATTCCAACGGGACGGGAAGCGCTATTTGTTCGGGCGGGTGGAACGGCGCAATGAATGGGCCCGCTCGTGGGTGCGCCTGTTCGAGGAGACAGGACGGGATGAATGGACCGTAGTAAAAGATAGCATGATCTATACACTTGAGGATCCCTACATCACCGAAATCGGAGATGAGCTCGTTATGGGCGGGACCCATGTGCAATACCAGTCCGGAAAATACAGTACGTTCTTCGGTTACTTTTTCCGGGGTACCGATCTTCACGACTTGTACTATTTCACAACCGGCCCTAATAAAATGAAGGACATTCGTCTTGTTCCGTTGGCGGATGGCAGGATCGGCGTCTTCTCCCGTCCGCGCAATGCCGAGATGAAAGGCAAATATGGAAGCGAATCCATGATCGGCTTCACGGTCATCGACAGGTTGGAGGATTTGACTGCGGATGTCATCGAGAGCGCACCGTACATTCACGGCATCTTCGGAGAAGGTGAATGGGGAGGCGTCAATCAGGCCTATCTGCTCGACAGCGGCAAAATAGGGGTTATCGGTCATATCTGCCATCAGGATAAGGACGAGAGCGGTCTGGAGGTGAAGGTATACCTGAACATGGCCTTCGTCTTCGATCCGGCAACCCGGGAGTCCGTTGACCTTCAGCTGATCGGCAGCCGCCCCTGCTACCCGCCCGGGCCTGCTAAAATACCGCATTTGGTCGACTGTGTCTTTTCTGCGGGCATTGTGATGCGCCCGGATGGCAAGGCTGATCTTTACAGCGGCATTGGCGACTGCGAAGCAGGGCGTATTACAATCGACTATCCGTTTGAAGGACATGGGCGTCTTGTCTAGAAGAGGCAACCATTGCGTACACTAGGAGGATACTGATATATGAAAACCCAAAATATGCCGATCATCGGAGCGCTGGCGTCCAGCCCCCTCATTCGCCGTCACCCGGCTAATCCTGTGTTGGATGCCGCCCGCGTGCCGTACCCCACCGCGCTTGTCTTCAATGCGGGCGTCGCCAGGTTCGGCGGACGCTATGTCATGGTATTCCGCAACGATTACGGTTCGCTGGAGAAGCAGACGATCGAGCCGAGCCATACGACGGACCTGGGCATTGCCTTCAGCGACGACGGCATTCACTGGACGGCGGGGCCGAAGCCGATCTTCAAGCTGCGGGACGAAGAGATTGTGCGCGCTTATGATCCGCGTCTGACGGTCATCGACGGACGCTGCTATATGTGTTTCGCCGTAGATACGAAGCATGGCATCCGGGGAGGCATTGCGGTGACGGATGATTTCGAATCCTTCGAAATTTTGAGCCTGTCGACGCCAGACTTACGGAATATGGTACTGTTTCCGGAGCGTATTGGCGGCAACTACGTCCGGCTGGAGCGCCCGTTTACGGTGTACAGCCGCGGCGGAGCGGACCGGTTCGACACCTGGATCTCGGAGTCGCCGGATCTGACCTATTGGGGCCGTTCCGAGCTGCTGCTGGCGGTAGAGCAGGTGCCTTTTGCCAATGACAAGATCGGCCCTGCTGCACCGCCCGTGAAGACGAGCAAGGGCTGGCTCACTACGTTCCATGCGGTGGATATCGACCCCGCCAGAGGGAAGAACGGCTGGGAGCCGTCATGGAAGAAACGGTATACGGCCGGCATTATGCTGCTGGATCTCGACAATCCGAAGAAGATCCTCGGGATGAGCAGATCACCGCTGCTTGCGCCTGAAGCTTCGTACGAGACGGATGGGGGCTTCCGCAATGACGTTATTTTCCCCGGCGGCATGGTGCTGGAGGAGGATGGAGAGGTAAAAATCTATTACGGCGCCGCCGATACGGTGGAATGCCTGGCTACCGCCCATGTGGACGACCTGATCAAGCTCTGCCTGGAAGGATGAGGATAGCCCACGGCCATTACTCTGATCCCGACCAGGCTTGATGCAAGGCTAGTATGCCATCGTCGATCCGGTCGGATGGAATGCCTCCGAATCCTAGAAGGAAGCGGGGCGGCAGTTGCTCCGGCCGCTGATTCCAAAAGGGAGCCTCCGACGCAATCCGAATGCCGGCCTGTTTCGCCTTGCGAAGCAGGCCGGTCTCCTGTTCCGGGCTCGACAGCTCCAGGATGAGATGCAGTCCGGCGCTACTGCCGGAGATCGCAGCCTTGCTCCCAAAGTGGCGGGTAATGGCCGAGGACAACTGCAGATTCTTCTTTCGATACAGGCTGCGCATGCGGCGAATATGCCGTTCAAAATGGCCTTCCTGAATGAATACCTGCAGTGTCCGTTGATGGATGCGCGAACAGGATGCCTCAAACAGGATGTTACAACGCCACGAATGGAAGCCCGGAACAAGCGGTTCGGGAAGCACCATATAGTGGATGCAAAAGTCGGGGGCCAGCACCTGCGAGAATCCGCCGAGATAGACCACATGCTGATTGGGGACGAGCCCCTGAAGGGACGGAATCGGCTTTCCGGCATACCGGAACTCGCCGCCATAGTCATCCTCTATCAGGAAGCTGTCCGTTTCTTTGGCCCATTCCAGCAGCTCCAGCCGTCTCTTGACCGGCATCACGCATCCGGTAGGGAACTGGTGGGAGGGAGAGATATAGGCAAGCCGGGCCCTGCTCTGCCGGAGCAGATCCGTGCGCAGGCCGCTCGCGTCCAGCGGGATGGGGCTTACATCAAAGCCAAGTGACCGCAAGGTGTTTGGGACGAGCGGGTAGCTCGGGTCTTCTGTAGCCACTCGACACAAGCCGCTGAATTCCTTCAAAATCTGCCCAAGAAATTGAAGCAGCATATGCTGCTCGGAGGCGACAACAATTTGGTCCGGAGTGCATCTTACGCCGCGAAACTGACGAAGATAACGGGCGATTTCCAGCCGCAGCTCCGGTTCTCCCTGAGAATCACCGTAGAAGAGCAAATCCCGGGTATCCGGGCGGAACAATTGGTTGTTGATTCTTCTCCAGATGCTGAAAGGGAAGAGGCTGAAATCATTTTTTGATAAATGAAAATCAAATTGATATGGATTCCCGTCCGGGGGATGGCTTTCAGGGGTTGTGTCGCCTGCCGATAAAGGAAGTGGGTTCCCGGAAGCAGGGGGGACATCCCCCCTCAGCCGGATCCCCAGCTTTTGATAAGTCTCGGGCAGCTTCACGACGAAATATCCACGTCTTGGACGGCTCTCTATGAAGCCCTCCGCCACTAGCTGCTGATAGGCAAATTCCACCGGGGTCGTGCTCATATTTAAATATTCCGCATACTTCCGGATCGAAGGCAATCTGCTGTCTTCCCGGAGTACGCCAGCTATTATTTGCTGCTTCAACGCTTCATATATTTCCTGATAACGTGGAGTCGATGCCGTGCCGCAATAGACAGGCGATGGGAAGCTGTTCATATCCATGGGATTACCGCCCTTCTGCAACCAGTCTGTCCTTACAGATTTATAAAATCTGTATATTTTGAAGTATACAGTATCATGGTACATTAGGTTCGATCGAAAAATAAAGGAGATATGAAAAGGATGAAGCAAATCAGGTTTTTAGCGGGGGAGAAGGTTTACCTGCGGCCGATCAGCGTAGAGGATACGGAATGGTACTTTCATCAGTTATTTGACGCCGAGACCAGGCTGCTAACCGGCACCCAGCGCCATTTCACGAAGGAAGGCATCGCTTCCTATATTGAACGGAAGAATCAGGATGATACCAGTGTGCTGCTCTTGATTGCCCTGAATGATACGGATGAGCTCATTGGAGATATCGCGCTGCAGGACATGGATGTCTATAACCGGAATTGTAATATCCGCATTGCAATCAGCTCCAACGCCGAGACCGGAAAGGGCTATGGAAGCGAGGCGCTTAAGCTGATGCTGGAGTATGGCTTCGGTGTGCTCAACATGCACCGGATCGAGCTGAATGTCTTTGACTATAATCCCCGGGCGCTGCATGTCTATGAGAAGCTTGGCTTTCGGCGGGAGGGGGTCCAGCGTCAGGCCCTGTTCTACAACCATGCTTACCACGACTCCATTACGATGAGCATGTTGGCGCATGAGTTCCGTGAGCTTCATCATCGCTGATAGGCTTCTCAGATGTAAAAAGAAAAAAGTCTGCCCGCTGTCCTGGCTAAAGGGAATGCGGACAGACTTTTTGTGTTGGGTTGACCAAAGTGGTTGAGTCCGTTAGCGCAGGGTTCAGTTGGACAACGCATAGTTCAGTACGACATCGTTGCCTTTGACGTAATCCTCAAATGCAGGAGTCATCTCCACATCAGGGATAAAAGTGCCCTCGCCCGGATTTTTGTAGCTGAAGCTGCTGCTGAACTCGAAGTATTTTGTACTGTAACCGATGGGAAGCTGCGAGTTGGGCAACTGAAACATTCTTACATCGCCATAGCAGTCGATGGCTCCTCCTGAGCGCTCCCCGACGGTGACGGCATTCGGTGCAGCTTCAATGGTGCGGTAAATGGCAAACATTCCGGAGGAAAATGTATTTCGTCCGATCAGAATGAACACCTGCATGTCAGGGTGCTTGGCGGTATAGTTCTTCAACGCTTTGGTGAATGGGTTCAGAACCTCAGAGTCACCTCCGCCATTGCTTCGCAAATCCAGGATTAGCCGCTTTGGCGACTGCTTTTCGATTTCTTTGAACATTTGCTTGTTGAAGCTGCTGAACTTCAAGCCTTCTTGCTCAGCACAGGCATTGTACTCGAAATAGATCGTCTGGTGCTCCGGGAGATAACGGTACTCATAGTTTTGCTCATATAGGCCGGTAAAAATGTCTTTTGTTGCTGTGTTTATCCAGTCCGCCTCTTCCCCGTAATTGAGGATCGGGATAAGGAGATCCTGCTGCTCTCCCTCCTTCTCAACGGTAAATAGGGTGCTTTTCTCATTGTCGATTATTCCCAGCCCATGCATATGGACCGGCGAGGCGAAATACTCCGGAAGACGCGCCATCAGCCAGCTTTCGTTCTCATAGGAGACAAGCTCGGTCAGCTTGTCCACAACTTCATCGATCGGAACTCCGTTGACGGCGGTTATCCGTGCGTTCAAGGCTTCCTGAAGACCTTGATCGGCATTCACTACATAGATGTCTTCTCCGAACATGTAGAACTGAAGCGGATAAGTATAGCCGTCCCAATAATTGATGGAAGTGTGGGCATCCTTGATCTTGGCGATGATCTTATTGAGTTCAACAAACACCTGGTTGTTATTGAGCCGATCCACCTTGTCGGCCAGCTCCTCCAATTGCCGGTTAAATGCTTCCTCCGTCAGATACGTGAACGGATACTTATGCTTCCTGGGAAATTCTTCGGCAAAATACAGAATATCCTCCCGAAGGAGACGATTGCGTACCTCATCTGTGAAGCTGCCCCGCAGAATGATCTCTCTGGCCTGCTGCGGATCCAGCTTCGGCGCAGAAGCTTCGGCATCGGTAGTTACAGAAGCTTTGTCGACAGGAGGGCCGCCCCCAAGACAGGCTGTTAACGAGGCAGCAAGGGCAGAACATAAGAGCCATACAACGCTGAAACGAATAAAGCGCTTCTTCTTCATCTTCATGGAAGCATGCCTCCTTTTTTGAAATGAATACCAATATTTTTCCATAGGGGGAAGTAATCCGATAGGAACAAGATCACGTTCGGCATCTGTGGTATAATTGGAACAAATGTTCGAGTTCGATGGGCTGCTGAAAGAAAGGACGGCATGGATGGTTTGAAGAAGACGAGGAATCGAGAGACAGAGGCGGAAGCAGAAGTAGAGGTGGAGGCAATCCCTTTCATTCAAATAGCGGTCCGACCGCTGGTGGAATATGTGCTGCGCAGCGGGGATCTGAACAGCGGGTTCAGCCGGCCGAATGCGCTTGTGGAGGGAACGAGGGCACATCAGCAAGTGCAGCGGCAGTATGGCGAGCAGGATCAGAAAGAGGTGTATTTGTCTGCAGAGATTCCGTGCGGCGAGTTGGTCTTTCTGGTGGATGGACGCTGTGACGGTCTGCTTGTGCTGGAGGACGGCGGGCTGATGATCGACGAAATTAAGTCGACCTCCGGCGATTTGACGCTCATCGAAGCCGAAACTTATCCGGTTCATTGGGCCCAGGCGAAATGCTATGCCTATATGGCAGCTCTGGAGCGCGGGCTTGAGTATATGGCGATTCAGCTAACCTACATGCAGCTTCCGTCCGGGGAGCTGAAGCGGTTCCGGCAGAAGCAGGAGTTCGCAGAGCTGGAGGCCTTTGTTCATGAGTTAGTGAAGAGCTACGCGCCGTATGCCCGGCTTCTGATGACTCACCGCGGCCAGCGCGATCAGAGCATTACCGCATTGCAGTTTCCCTTTCCGGACTACCGGGCAGGACAGCGCAAGCTGGCGGGCGCGGTATACAAGTCGATCCAGGAGAAGGTCAGCCTGTTCGCCAAGGCGCCGACGGGCATCGGCAAGACGATCTCGACGATCTTTCCGGCCGTCAAAGCGATCGGGGAGGGACATCTGCAGCAGATCTTCTATCTGACAGCCCGGACGACGAATCGCGCGGCGGCGGAAGCTGCCTTCTCCTTGCTGGAGGAGGGAGGCTTGCGGATGCATGCCGTGACCCTGACCGCCAAAGAAAAGGTATGCCTTCAGGAGCAAGTAAGCTGTCGCAAGGAGGACTGTCCGTTCGCGGACGGCTTCTATGATCGGATCAACGGCGCGGTGCTTGATATTTTAACTAATGAGACCTTGCTTGGCAGGCAGGTGATTGAGACTTATGCGATTAAGCATCGGGTTTGCCCGTTTGAATTTTCGCTGGAGCTGGCTTATACCGCAGATGCGATCATCTGCGATTATAACTATATATTTGATCCCAGAGTCTCGTTAAAAAGAATGTTCGCCGAGCAGAAGGGCAAGGCTGCACTGCTGGTGGACGAGGCGCACCATTTGGTGGACCGGGGCCGGGATATGTATTCCGCAGAGCTGGCCAAGCGACCCTTTCTCGAGCTGCAGCGGGCGTACAAAGGCATCAACGATGGCGTGTACCGTGCTGCGAAGGCCGTTAACAGCTGCTTTGTTGCCCTGCGCAAGGAAGCGGATGGACCGCATCGAATCGATACGGACAAGCCGGAAGCTCTGCTCAAGCTGGCGGAGGATTTTCTGGTTGAGGCGGAGCGGGAGCTCTTCTCGCCCATGACAGGCGGTGCCTTGGCAGAGAAGGCGGAGCTGCTTCTTGAGACATATTTTATGGCGAACAACTTCCTGCGGACAGGCAAGCTCTATGATGAGCGATACATCTGTTATACGGAGTTTGCATCCAATGAGGTACGACTGGTCCAGTTCTGCCTCGATCCTTCTAGCTTGCTGCGCGAGGCCGGCAAGAGCTTCCGCTCGCGCATTTTCTTCTCCGCAACGCTGTCGCCGCTGTCCTACTTCCGGGATATGCTCGGGGCGAACGAAGAGGATTATACCCTGAGCGTACCGTCGCCGTTCTCCCGGGAGCAGCTTCAGGTGCGGATCCTTCCGTATTCGACCCGATACCGGGACCGGGACCGGACAAAGGCCTCCATTGGCGGATTGCTGAGGACGGTACTCCTGGAGCGCAAGGGTAATTATTTGTTCTTCTTTCCTTCCTATGCCTATATGAACCTGATCTATGAAGAAGTGGCCGTAGGCCTGCCGGAAAACATAGCAGTGATGCGGCAGACGGCATCCATGTCGGAGGCAGAAAGAGAGCAATTCCTTGCGGCTTTTGAGGCGGAAGACGGACAGACATTGGCTGCATTCGCCGTTATGGGCGGAATTTTCTCCGAGGGGATCGATCTGGTAGGCGATCGCTTGACCGGAGTGGCCGTAATCGGGATCGGGCTGCCGCAGATTGGACTCGAACGGGAATTGATTCGGGATTACTTTCAGGCCCGGGAGAAGGACGGATATGATTATGCCTATGTTTATCCCGGCATGAATAAGGTGCTTCAGGCTGGAGGGCGGCTGATCCGCTCGGAGAATGACCGCGGACTGCTGCTGCTCGTGGACGATCGCTACCTCCAGCCGCATTATGCCGGGTTATTGCCGGAGGAGTGGAAGTAGCCCGTGAGCGTGTTCAAGCTTGCTGCCCTTGACAACTAGTTCTAAATTATTTATCTTTATATTAAGATATAACAAATTTAAAGCAAGGAGGGTTTCGCTATGAGCTATCCGCAGCAGGATGCTTTGAACCTTCATATTGCGCTAACCAGAGCCAGTCAATGGGTAAATGCACATATGGACAAGGATATACGCAGATTTGGTCTGACGCGATCGGAATTTGGAGTGCTGGAGCTGTTGTATCATAAGGGCGCTCAGCCGATCCAGCAGATTGGCGGCAAGGTGCTGATGAGCAGCGGCAATATCACTTATGTAGTGGATAAGCTGGAGAAGCGCGGCTTTGTACGGCGCAATGCCTCGAAGGAAGACCGCCGTTTGATTTATGCGGAGATTACGGAGGAAGGTACCGCATTCATTCAGGAGGCATTTCCCAAGCATGCAGAGGTCATTGCTGAAGTCATGTCCGGTCTGTCGGAAGAGGAGAGACGGATTGCTGCGGAGCTGTTGAAGAAGCTCGGTAGACATGCACAGGCTACCTTTCAATAAGATTTTACCGATTGGGCAGGAAGGGTCTTTTGCCGTATTCCATTCTATGGCAGAATTAGGTAATATAAACGATATCAACCTTGAACCTATGAATTATGGCGCCGGGGGTGCAGGGCCAGGCTTTTCCCGTGATGAGCCCCTGAGCCGTAGGGGAGAGAAGCTGATGCTTCCTGCCTGGTTTGAGCAGCAAAGAGAAGCCATCGAAGCAAACTTGGAGCCGATTCAGGTTCGGTTATTGGAGGGAGACCAGGAATGAAGCATATATTTCAACAAGGGATCGATGCTAAAGCGCCTGTGCTGCTGTTATTGCACGGAACCGGAGGGACAGAACAGGATCTGCTCCCGCTTGCCGGAATCATCTCGCCGCAATCGTCAGTACTCAGCCTCCGTGGCAGCGTTCTGGAAAACGGTATGCCCCGATTTTTCCGCCGTCTGGCAGAAGGGGTATTTGATGAAGAGGATCTGGTTCTGCGCACTGAGGAAATGCATAGCTTCCTTGGCGAAGCAGCAGACAACTACGGATTTGACCGAAGCAATATCGTAGCGATAGGCTACTCTAATGGAGCCAATATCGCGGGTAGCCTGCTCTTTCATTACAGTGCGGCGCTGTGCGGCGCGATTCTGCACCACCCGATGGTTCCGCGAAGAGGCATAGAGCTGCCGAAGATGAACGGGCTTCCGGTATTTATCGGAGCAGGGACAAACGATCCGCTCTGTTCTCCGCAAGAGACAGAAGAGCTGGAGCGGTTGCTTGCCGGAGCAGGGGCCAATGTCACGGTACAATGGCAATCCTCTGGTCATCAGCTCACTAAGGGAGAGATTGACGCGGCATCCGCGTGGTATCAGCATCATTTCTAAACTAACAGCAGTCAGCCCCGTCGCGGAAATGCCGACGGGGCTGACTGCTGTTTACGATGGGGATTGAATTCATGAACGGCGGCGGATAAGAGGCATAGGTGATTATCTCATCAACTCCGCCAGCAGCTTATAGGAATGCAGCCGGGCCTGATGATCATAGACCTGTGTGGCTACGATCAGCTCGTCTGCGGCGGTCTCCTCCAGGATCTGTTCCAGCTTCTTACGGACAGTCTGAGGCGAGCCGATAGCCGCGAAGCTAAGCTGACGATGGACAAGCTCCCGCTCCTGTGGAGTCCAGATCGTGTCCATCGAATCGACCGGCGGACGAAGCTGCCCCGGCTGGCGGCGAATCAGGCCCAGGAACTGCTGCTCCTGGCTTGTCGCCAAACGCCGGGCCTCTTCATCGCTGTCCGCCGCGATGACATTGACCGCGACCATCGCATAAGGCCGCTCCAAGTGCGGCGAGGGCTCGAACCGGGAGCGATAAAGCTCCAGCGCCGCGATCAGATAGTCCGGCGCGAAATGGCTGGCGAAGGAGAACGGCAGGCCGAGCACGGCTGCGAGCTGAGCGCTGAAGCCGCTCGAGCCAAGCAGCCAGATCGGGATGTTCAGCCCTTCGCCCGGAACGGCCCGGACCCGCGGCGGCAGAGCCGGGCCGTCGCCGGGCCGGAAATATTCCCGAAGCTCGCGGAGCCGCTCCGGGAAGTCCTGGCCGTCGCTGCCCGGACCGCGGCGCAGAGCCTGTGCCGTGAGCGGATCAGACCCGGGCGCACGCCCGAGTCCAAGGTCGATCCGCCCCGGATACAGCGACTCCAGCGTGCCGAACTGCTCCGCCACTACCAGCGGCGAGTGGTTCGGCAGCATAATCCCGCCCGAGCCGACCCGGATCGTGCTCGTGCCTGCGGCGATATGGCCGATGACCACGGCCGTCGCAGAGCTGGCAATGCCAGGCATGCCATGGTGCTCGGCCAGCCAGAAGCGGTTGTAGCCCCAGCGCTCGGCATGCTGGGCCAGATCAAGCGAGCGGCTCAGCGACTCGGCAGCCGAGCCTGAGACCGGAATTGGAGCCAGATCCAAAATAGAGAGAGGAATCGCCGTTGCACCTCTATCCGTACGATCGGCTTCCGTGTGAAGGTGATAATTCAAGTCAGACATAGAGCAAAGACCTCCTGTATTCAAATTTGCGCTCCGTAATGGCAAGTCGCAAGGATAGCTGAATTGCTAATTGGACACTATCATACCAAAAGTAAGTTGATGAGTAAAACTCCCTTGGGATGATTTAGTTCAGTCAAAGCAATCCGCAGGCAACAGCGATCGTAAGAATATTCCACACATTGCCCCCAGCATGCGTCATCCTAATTCTATATAGAAACTAAAGAGTTTCATATTTCTCGCATAAGAAGTATAATAAAGTGAAACCATATGGTTTCCTATATAAAAATCCGAAAGGGAGTATTTCTAATGTCTACTCAAGCATTACCCGATATTCGCAAGACAATCCTTGTACATGCCCCGCTCCAAAAGGTGTGGGAAGCGGTATCCACCCCCGAAGGGCTGGCGGCCTGGTTTATGCCCGGCAATCTGCAGCCGGTGGCAGGTCATGAGTTTATTCTCGAGGCAGGACCCTTTGGTCAATCCCCTTGCAAGGTGCTGGAGGTTGAGCCGGAGAAGCGGTTGTCCTTTGCCTGGGGCAAGGATTGGACGCTAACCTTTGAATTGGTGCAGCAGGGTGATCAGGTTGAATTCACGCTGATTCACAGCGGCTGGACAGCTGAGCAATTGACTGAATTCGGGGAGCCGCACGAGCTGGTAAGAGGCCGGATGGACGGAGGCTGGAGCGGCATCGTGAAGAAGCTGTCCGCCTTCTTGGAGGGCTGAGCATGCCAGCTTCATCGGCAGCACAGCAGCAGGATATTTTTCAGGCGGTAGCGGATCCGACCCGGCGGGAGATGTTAAGCCTGATTGGCGAGAGGGAATTGCCGCTCAAAGAGCTGACGCCGCATTTTCCCATGAGCCGTACCGCCGTATCCAAGCACCTGCATGTTCTTGCCCATGCAGACCTCGTCCTG
>NZ_HG005141.1:270928-330789 GCF_000455265.1 Paenibacillus antibioticophila | reverse complement strand
TGGAGCGTAAGGTTGGCCGAGAGACCAGATATCGCGTCAACGCGGATCCGTTGCTTGAGATAAAGCGCTGGCTGGACTACTTCGACCGCTTCTGGGATAACAAGCTGAACATGCTCAAGCATTATGTAGAACAGGAACCAACTGAATCCGAGAAATCATAAGAGGGTGTCCCAAGTAAAATTTTACACTTTGATAACAAAACAAAGTGATCTTCATATAGAAACCAAGGGGCAAAGCGACCTTCTCTCGCTTGAATCCTTGGTTTCTTGCGTCCATTGCGGCTTTCTTGATCAAATGAGGAGCGAGGGAAAATCCGCACGACCTCCAAACTTACTTATGGCAAGCCTCGAAGCGCCTTAGTGCCTTTCTGCACTATAACGCCACACGAGCCCTCACACCAGCAATTATAGTGCCTTTCTGCACTATAATCGCCACACGAGCACCCACACCAGCAATTTTAGTGCCTTTCTGCACTATAATCCCCACACGAGCACCCACACTAGCAATTTTAGTGCCTTTCTGCACTATAATCGCCACACGAGCCCCCACACTAGCAATTTTAATGCCTTTCTGCACTATAACGCCACAAGAGCCCCCACACCAGCAATTTTAATGCCTTTCTGCACTATAATCATCGCACGAGCCCCACACCAACAATTTTAATGCCTTTCTGCACTATAATCGTCGCATGAGCCCCCACACCAGCAATTATAATGCCTTTCTGCACTATAATCGCCACATGAGCACCCACACCAGCAATTTTAATGCCTTTCTGCACTATAATCGCCACACGAGCCCCACACCAGCAATTTTAGTGCTTATCGGCATTTGTTTCGCGACGCACGGCGTTGCCTCACTTCGAAAAAGGTGTCCCCAATCATCTGCGATGACTTTAGGACACCCCTCTTATTATTCTACCCGCGCACCTCTATAAATTGAACTGAAGAAGATACGTAGAAAAGGCATAAGTGTGAAGTGTTAAAAGCTTTCTGTAAGAAAGCTACTTCGGAAGCATAAAGCCATAGCGTTCGCCTTTGGGAGCGGATTTCCTCCTTGTAGGAATTCAGTCCAATAGAAGGAAATTCGCGAACAACAGCGATCGTAAGCACACTGCACACGTTGCCCCTAGCGTGCACTATTAGTTCAACTCCCCTATCCCTTTACAGCACCGGCAACAACGCCTTTTACAATGTACTTTTGCAGGAAGATGAACACGATAATGGATGGAAGTACAGCCATCACCATGGCTGTCATGGCATACTGCCAATCCGAAGTATATTGGCCGACGAAGGTGTAGGCCGCCAGCGTCAGCGTCTTGGTTGCAGGCGATCCGTTGACCATTAGGAGCGGAAGCAGGAAGTCGTTCCAGATCCACATCACATCGATAATAATGATGGTCGTCGTTACGGACTTCAAGAGCGGGAAGATCACGCTGAAGAACAGGCGGAACCCGGAGGCTCCATCAATCGTCGCGCTCTCGTCAATTTCCCGGGGAATCCCCTTCACAAAGCCGTGGTAAATGAACAGGGCCAATGGAGCGCCGAAGCCCCAGTACAAGAGGCCAAGTCCCCAGGTGCTTTCCGACAGATTCAGGTTTTTAGCCATTTGCAGCACCGTCAGCATGATCGATTGGAACGGGATCAGCATCGGCATAATACAAAGGAAGTAGATCAGGGAGCTGGCCCGGGATTTGGTTCGAGCCAGCTTGTAGGCTGCAATCGAAGAAATCAGGACAATCCCTGCCAGTCCAAGCCCGGTAACGACCGTATTGTTCAGGAACAATCTAGGATAATTGATGTACTGCCACACATAAGAGTAATTTTCGAACGCGAGCTTCTTAGGCAATGCGATGACATCGGTCATCAGCTCTGAGAAGCTCTTCAATGAATTGATGATGGTCAGGAACAGCGGATACAGGAAGATCAGGGAGATCACCACCATGACAACTTCAAGCAGGATGATTCTCCAGTCTCTTTTCTTTTTCATTAGGCTTCAACCTCCCTGCGCTTGAATATTGTCAATTGAATCACCGTAATGATCAGAACAGCAATGAACAGAATCAAGGCCTTTGCTGTGCCGTATCCGTACAGATTGTTCTGGAAGGTATCCCGGTAAATATCGTAGGCCACGCTATAGGTTGTCCCTCCCGGTCCTCCGCCGGTCAGTGACAGAATAACGTCGAACACCTTGATCGAGTTGGTCAGCGCCATAAAGACCGAGATCGTAATTGAAGGCGCGAGCAGCGGCAGTGTCACATTGAAGAACCGGCGGACCGGTCCCGCCCCATCCACCGTGGCCGCTTCCTTGAGATCATCGGGAACCGATTGAAGCCCGGCGATGTAGATGACCAGATAGAAGCCGATGGATTGCCATAACGATACAAGCAGGATGGAAATGAAGGCCAGGTTCTGCTCGCCCAGCCAGCTTAGCCCGAACAAGCCCCAGCCTGTACTGGCACCCAGGGATTCAAAGCCTTGCATAAAAATGAACTTCCAGATGAAGCCGACAATGACCAAGCTTAGAATATATGGAATAAAGAAGGCTGCCCGCAGCCAGTTCGTGCTCTTCAGCTTCATATCGAGTACAAGGGCAAGCAGGATGGCCAGCACGTTCACCAGAATAATATAGGCCAGCGCATACTTGATCGTGAACCAGGCTGCATTGGAGAAGTTCGCATCTCCCATGAAGATTTGTTTGAAGTTATCCAGCCCCACGAATTTCGGGTGCTTGGATATCCCGTTCCATTGGGTTAGGGAATAACGAATCGTCATCATAAACGGATAGTAAAATACGACAATAATGCTGACCAATATCGGCAACGTAAATGCGCCAAATTCCAGTCTCTCAGCTCGTCTTCTTCCACTTTTCAACTGTATGCACCTCTTTTTGTCGGACGAAATTTGTAAACCGAGCATTGCAGATATGCTGTGCTATAGTGTAAGTATAGTGTAGTTATTAGGATGCCCTAAATGGATTTAAGAAATCAGTTAAGGGTAAAAAGGTGAACTGAAAATATCCCGATACGTACCTCTTAAGATAAAGGATGAGGCAATATGTTCGATGGACTGAAACGCGCTCTGCGGGCAGGATACGCCCGTTTATCCGGACGATTGGCGAACAAGCTCATACTGTTCTTCTCCACGATCATTATCCTGGTTGTGGTGTCGTTGACCCTCATCTCAGGTCATATGCTGCGAAAGGAATCCGTCGCTAACAGCATTGAGAGCACGGAGAACAACCTGAAGCTCGTCAACCAGAATCTGGAGGATTATCTGGCAGACATCGAGCAGCTGTCCCTTCCGCAAATCCGCTATGATGATTTACTTCAAGCCATCGTTAATGAAGACACGGACTACGCCTCCAAAATGTATCTGGATCAATACCTGCGCTCCCTGTTTTACTCGCGCTCGGATCTGAACGGTATTTTCCTGTATCTGATCGATCAGGAGAAATACTACTCTATTACCCGCGAAGGCTCGGATACAAAGGCCCGGGTAGGCTTCCAGATCGGCATTGCGGATCAGCCCTGGTTCGAGCAGGCAATGACCAGCCCGAGGAGCCATTCTTTTCAATCCTTTGCTCAATCCAATGACCAAATTGGCTATACAGCGCTCAAAAACCCCGGAATAATGGCTTACCATCGGGTCATTCGTTCCATTGCCTCCCGTGAGCCGCGGGCGGTTATTTCTTTTTATATTCAGCCGGAAGTCATTGAAGAGATCCTGCAGGACATTCCCATGGAGCAAGGGGAGCACTTGATTTTTTTGGACCCGGACAACACCCCTTTTTATGCGGACGACCTTTCGTTTTTTGAGCAAATGAAGGATAAGAGCCAGTGGGATTACCTGGATGCAAGCGGCAGCGGTACCGACCCGGTCATTCGGAGGACCCCCGAGGGAAGTCAGTACTTGATCGTCAGCAATACGGGAGAGACGGAGAAATGGAAGCTGGCCAAGCCGATCCCCTATAGCAATATCTATGAACCGGCGAGACAGGCGCGGAATGTGAGCTTTCTGATCGGCGCCGCATTTCTGATTCTCTCGATTGTTCTGATTGCCTGGATCGCCAATGCAATCACCAGGCCGTTATACCGGTTATCCCGGCAGATGAGGAAGTTCAGCGAGGGCACCTTTGATGCAGTGGCTTTAGTAAGAGGACAGGATGAGATCGCCGACCTGAACCGGCACTTCAACAAGATGGTATTCAGAACAAACGAGCTGATTAATGAGCGCTACAAGATGAAGCTTGTAGAGAAAAATGCGATATTAAAGGCGCTTGAAGCCGAGATCAATCCCCATTTTCTATACAATGCGCTGCAGGCTATCTCTACCAAGGCACTGCGGAGCAAGGATTTCGAGGTAGCGGATATGATCGGCGCCCTGGGGCTGACATTGAGATATTGCATCGGAGGTAAAGACATCGTATTGGCGCGGGAGGAGCTGCAGCATATCGACCGTTACCTGGCATTGCAGAAGGCGCGCTTCGGTGAAAGGCTCGAGGTGGAGCTGGAATGGGACGAATCCCTGAAGTCACTGCAGATTCCGAAGCTGTCTCTCCAGACGCTGATCGAGAACTCCATCAAGCATGCGGTCGAGAAAGTGTCGGGCACGGTCAAGATTAGAATCAGCGCAGCATTCGCGGAAGGGCACTTCATCATTACCGTCGGGGATAATGGGCCAGGGATTCCGCAGAAGCGGATCGATCAGTTGGAGGCCCTCTTTCAGAAGGACTGGGAGGAGACCCAGGAAAGCGAGAATATCGGTCTTAAAAATTTGAATACGCGGCTCAAGCTGCTATATGGAGAACATGCCGAGCTTAGAATTTGCAATACAGATCAAGGAGTATCCATCACAATGATGATTCCGCGGGGTGAAGATAGCGATGTACAAAGTATTGATTATTGATGATGAACAGCCGCTGCGTGAGGCGATTCAGATTTTAGGAGAATGGGACAGGCTGAAGGTCGGTGAGGTGTTGGAGGCAGCCGATGGACGAGCCGGATTGGACATGCTGCGGGCGTACAAGCCTGATCTGGTTATGATGGATATGAAAATGCCGGAAATGGGCGGCTTGGAGCTGCTGAAGATTATCGAGCAGGAGTTCTCTGAACTTCCCGTCATCGTCATCAGCGGGTTCAATGATTTCGAATATGCGAGACAAGCTCTCCGGTCCAATGCCCTGGATTATTTGCTCAAGCCCATCAATCGACAGGACTTGAACCAGGCGCTGCAGAAGGGAATCGATCTGCTGGAGTCCAGAAAGCAGACCCGCAGCGAGTCCATTTCCCGCAATATTACGTACAACATGTCTCTGCCCAAGCTGAAGGAGAAGCTGTTCCTCTCCCTCATTGAACGCAGCTACAACAAGAGCGCCGACCAGACCTCCATGTCTTTAATCGGCGCAGATGACAAGGGAAGATATTATGGGGTCCTGGTATTGAGAGTGCTTAACCTGAAAGCGGTTTGTGAACATAGATTCAACTCGGACACAGAGCTTCTTTCCTTTGCGGTAGCCAATGTGTTTAACGAAATGACGGAGTCGGGACTTACCTGTTTCAGCTTTGCTGACCCCAAGGAGGAAAGGGAGATGATTGCCGTCTATGACGGAATCGGTGCGGACGCCAGGGAATGGCAGTTCCGTGCCGGACAATTGCTGCGAAGTGTAGTTACCCAGCTTCATGCCTTGTTCGGGATTATATCCGTCGGCGGTCAGGGTGCTCCGGCACTGGACCCCAGGAAGCTGGCGGACTCTTATGAGGAGGCAAGAATTCGAGCATATAGCGTCGACCTGCTCAAGCTGTCCGGACGGTCTGCCGTGGGCATGGCAGAGGATCGAAGAGCGCTGGAGATCCCTTCGCTTACCAGTCGGATGGCACTGATCAAGAGCAGCCTGGAGAACGGAAATCAGCATCAGGCCGCAACCTTGGGCAGCGACTATCTTCGTCAAATTAAGTCGACAGCTTTTTTCAGAATCGGAGATGCAGACCGGCTGCTTACCGAATTGGTCGTACTGTTCAATGACATGGCCCGGGAGCATGGCGTATCCGAAGAAAATATGCCCAATCCTGGGGAGAAATCGCTCAGAGCCTTTGGGTTAAAGACCGACTTTTCTAGCTTTGATGAACTGGAGAGCGTGTTTGCAGGTATATTGGAGCACTACAGCGCGCTTATTATGCAGGCGGCTTCGAGCCCGCGTTCCTTTGATGCCCAGCAAATTAAAGACTTTATTGACAACCATTATTATGAAGACATAAAAATATCGTATTTTGCCGAAAAATATTACCTGAGCAGGGAATACTTAATGAAGCTGTTCAAGCAGCAGTTCGGTTACGGAATTCATGAGTATGTCCAGAAAATACGGATGGATAAAGCGCTGAGGCTACTCAATAATCCGGCGCTGAAGGTCCAGGAAATCTCGGAAATGCTGGGCTACAAGGACAAGAACTATTTTAGTAAAGCCTTCCGGAACTATTATGGAACCTCGCCCTCCGAATACCGGAACCAACCAAGCGAGGATCAGGATAATAAGGATTAGAGGCAAGAAAGCGATTTCACTTTTTTACCCTTAATTCGCCACTTATCTACATTTTTATCCGGAGGCCTTCTCACTACAATGAGAAGTATAACAGGTCAACTGTTAAAGAGGTTGTTCAAAAAGCCAGCTTTTGATCACGAAGTATTTCAAGTGGTTGATTCGACATCGAATCTTGCGTTCACCCTCGAAGTCCGAGCGGATGCTTACGAGGTATGCTTCCTTTGGAAGCATTTCGCTCATGTAGGTTCTGCCTACACTCCGTTCCTCCTTCTTCAGGTTCTCGCAACCTTCTCGGTGCTGAAAAGCTGTTTTTTGAACTTGCATTAAATGCAATTCCAACACTAACAATGAAAGTGGGGGTACTAAGGGATGAAGAAAAAAAGAGTATGGGCAGGCTTCTTCAGTTTAGCGTTGGTTATGGGGCTGCTGTCCGGGTGCGGCGGCAATAATGCCGCAAGCAATGGAGGTACCAATTCGGAAGGGGCCGCAACTGGGAACGACAGCAAGCCGGTCACCATTTATATGTTCACAGCTTCTCCAGAATACACAGATGCGTTTAACACGTATATATCGGAATATAAAAAGGTCAAGCCTAACGTGACGATCAATCTTGAGATTATGCAGGCCGACTACAACACGGTACTGAAGTCGAAGATCGCTGCGGGAAGCACGCCGGATGTATTCCAGACGACGGCAGGCGGAGATATTGATACCTTTGCCGATTATAGTGCGGATTTGACAAATGAACCGCTTGCCTCAGCGATGACGGATGCGGTCAGATCGAATATGACTTCTTCGGACGGCAAGGTGCTGGGCCTTCCAATTAAGGGGAACCTGTTCACCCTTATTTACAACAAGAAGCTGTTTGCGGATGCAGGGATCGAAGCCTTCCCGAAGACAACGGCCGAGCTGGATGAAGCGATTACCAAGCTGGAAGCCAAGGGAATCACGCCATTCGCGAATGCCTACAAGGAATGGTGGGTATGGAAGCACATCTTCCAACACTATGTAGATGCAGCGGCGAAGGATGCAGGCATGGAGCCTAAAGACCTGGTGAACAAGTTCATCAGCGGCGAAGCGAAAATCAAGGACTACCCGGTTCTGTATGACAATTTCTTCTCCTTTATCGATACGACGGTTGCTCATGGCACAGACAAGCCGCTGGAACGCGATAGTAATGCCCAAGTAAGTGACTTCGCATTAGGCAAAGCAGCGATTATGACGGGTAAAGGCGCATGGGATGAGGAGGCCATCAAGAAAATCACACCGGATTTTGAGCTTGGGATTGGAGGCTATCCAGTAAGTGATGATGCGGCAGAGTCCTTCATTATTACAGGTGCCGACCAAGCGCTGCGGATTAACAAAGATTCCAAGGTTGTAAATGAAACGATTGAATTCTTCAACTGGTTGTACACTTCGGACTACGGCAAGAGCTGGTTCTCCGAGGTAGCGAAGGTCATTCCTCCGATCAAGGATGCACCGCTTCCCGATCTGGATATGCCGAAGCAAATGGAAGAAATTCTGAAGACGGAACCGTCGGGCGACCTGTCGGTGAACTACTCGCTGGATACCTTCCACCAGAAATTCGGTGAATTGATGCAATCCTATATTGGCGGCAACAAGACGAAGGATCAGGTCATTCCCGAAATCGAACAGGCTTGGGTGCAGTTGGGCTCGGCTCAATAATACAGCGGATCTGTAGCGTCAATTCGCCGCAGTGCTCGGAGGGGTGCTGCGGCGAATTGAACTATTTTTTTATAGGCGGGTGTTATGATGGTACAAAACCTGGTCATTGTAGAAAACGGACTTCATCTTGTTATTGAAATTACAGATCAACTGGATGTGCGGCTGCTTCATTTCGGTTCGACGCCTTACCAGGCCTCCTTTATCGAGGAGAAGCAGAGACCCGGCTTTCGGCTGATGGAGCTGCAATTAACCGGCGAAGACCGGGATGAATACCATGGGCGTACCCATCGGGCTTCTTATCCCGGATTGCGGATGAAATACGCAAGTCATGAGGATACGCGAAACAGCATGGGACGTAAGCTTTCGATCGCCTTAGAAGATAATGAAACCGGATTAAAGGCAATTCAGCATTTTCAGTTTTTGGATGGCATCGGCATGCTTCGCTCTTGGGTAGATCTGGTTCATGAAGGCAAGGAGCCGGTCGGGGTAGAGTACGTGTCTTCTTTTGCACTCACAGGCATTGATAAAGAGGGCGTGCTCTCCCGTGATGAGAAACTAAGGCTCTATATCCCGCATACCGGCTGGCAGAGCGAGCTGCAATGGCGGACTTACAGTCTGCCTGAGCTGGGGCTGTCCCATGTAACGGATCGATCCTCCAAGCGGATTGCTTTCAGCAATACAGGCTCTTGGTCAGCTGCCGAGCATATTCCGATGGCCGTGCTGGAAAATCAAGAAGCCGAGAGCACGCTGGTATGGCAGATTGAGCACAATGGCTCCTGGCATTGGGAGATGTTCGACCAATTCGATTATGTCACCCTGCTGATCAGCGGACCGACCGAGCACGATAATCAATGGTGGAAGCAGCTTAAGCCAGGCGAGAGCTTCTCCAGCATTCCGGTCGCGGTAGGGGCCGCGAATGGAGGCTTTGAACAGGCGATTGGGGAATTGACCCGCTATCGCCGCGCCATTCGCCGGCCGAATGAGGATAATCGCAAGCTGCAAATTATTTTTAATGATTATATGAATTGCCTGTGGGGAAGCCCGACGACGGCCAAGCTGCTGCCTTTAATAGACGCGGCTTCTGAGGTAGGCTGCGAATACTTCTGCATTGACGCCGGTTGGTATGCGCCGGGTGAATGGTGGAGCGGTGTTGGAGAATGGCTTCCATCGGAGCAGCGCTTCCCGGAAGGCATCAAGTACGTGCTCGACTACATCCGCGGCAAGGGAATGGTTCCCGGTCTCTGGCTGGAGCTGGAGGTCATGGGAATCCATAGTCCGAAGCTGAAGGATACCGATGACAGCTGGTTCTTCATGCGGCATGGCAAGCGGGTGATGGACCGCAGCCGTTACCAGCTGGACTATAGCAATCCGAAGGTTGCCGCGTATGCCACGGAAGTCATTCGCCGGCTGGTGGAGGATTACGGTGTCGGCTATATCAAGATGGACTACAATATCAATGCCGGCATCGGTACAGAACGGGAATCGGACAGCTTCGGAGACGGGCTGCTTCGTCATAACCGGGCTTACCTGGCTTGGCTGGATGGCATCTTTGCCAAGTACCCGGCTCTGGTGATCGAGAATTGCTCCAGCGGCGGGATGCGGATGGATTACGCCATGCTTAGCCGATATAGCATTCAATCCACCAGTGATCAGGAGAACTATGTGAATTACGCGGCGATTGCGGCCGCGGCCCCATCTGCATTGACACCCGAGCAAGCGGCGGTATGGTCTTATCCGCTTCAGGAAGGAGACGATGAAGAAGTCATCTTCAATATGGTTAATGCCCTGCTGCTGCGTGTGCATCAGAGCGGCCACCTCGCGGAATTGAGTCCTAGACGCAAGGAACTCGTGAAAGAAGGACTCGATTACTACAAGACCATCCGGTCGGAGATACCCGAAGCCCTTCCGTTCTGGCCATGGGGGCTGCCTACCCAGCAGGATGAATGGATCGCCATGGGGCTTCGCGCAGATGGGCGGCAGTTTATTGCGGTCTGGCGAGCCCGTGATGCGGACGGCAAGGGAGATCAACCTGCGGGGCGCGTGCTGGACCTGCCGGATCTCCGTGGGAAGCAGGTGGATCTCCAGTGTGCTTATCCACTGAACTTTCCAGGTGAGCATATATGGAATTCTGAATCAGGCAAGCTTGAGGTCACTCTGCCAGCAGCAAGGACAGCCCGCTTGTATGAAATCAAAATCTTATAAAGATTAAAGGATAATGAGTAAGCTTCTAGGGGTTCCGGCCGTCATATAGATGACGGAGGAGCCCTTCTTCATTTGGTGGGAGCTGTCTCAAAAGGAAAAGGAGGACTCCCGCCCTATCCGCAAGCTATAGTGAAGAAGGTTACTCTAAATTCCGCAAAATTGGTGGGAATGCAGAGATAGTGAAATTTTTTTCGCTTAAAGTTGGCTAAAACGTGGATTTGGCTAGTTTCTGGAGTTTTAAGGTCAATTTTTTCACTAGGACTCAGTTTTTACGCCAGATGGAGAATGTAATGGAAATACCTTCACTAAATTCACCATCAGGCACTCGAATCTATTTTCAAAGAAAGAACCCTTCCTTATTAAATCGCTAATTACAGTTGATATGGTGTTACATCTCTTTACTGTACTTCAAACGGTAATATGCGCTGTATCCAACAATAAACAGATAGATGAACACTAACAGCAATACTACGCTTAAATCTATACCCATCAAGGCGAGTGCCAACAATAGAGCTCCAAACAGAGTAATCATCATGTCATAGGCCTTCGCCTTTGCCCGATTAGCAATCATCAAATTCCGCTCATCTTTTTGTTCGATCTCCAGTTGCTTTGCCGCGGCAGGATTATTCTTCATCGCCAAGCGGCTGATTAGTTCTCCGGCACCGTGACCAAAAATGCCACAGCCAATCCCAATACAGATATAAGGCAATGCTTGCAGCATCCCCTGTGAAGCTTCAAATGCCTGGATGAAATATAGACCGCAGATCAGCAGTCCGAAGCCTCCGATGGTAAGAAAATAAGGCAGTATCGTTTTGCTCATACCTCTTCTTCCTCCTCATAAATAAAAATGTCTTCGATACTCATGCCAAAGAAACGAGCAATCCTGAGCGCTAAAAGAATGGATGGATTATAACGTCCGTTTTCCAGCGAGCCTATAGTTTGTCTTGATACTTCAAGAGCGTTGGCTAGTTCTTCTTGCTTAATTCCACGTTGCTTGCGGATTTCTTCCAAACGATTGTTCATGTAGTTGCCCTCCTATCATGGAAAGCATACTTTCCATGATAGGAGTATATAGCTTATCATTTCAAATGTAAAGCTAACTTTCCATGCTTGTTCCCGTTTGTTTACATCCTTCCTTGACGAAGCTGAAGGATAGGCGGACAATACAATAGTTCGGCATCTTTTTTGTGACATGAGGAAGGGAGATTTATGTTCGATGAATTCGATGAAAAAGTTTTTTAAATTGGAGCAGCATGGGACCAGCGTGAAAACGGAGCTGCTGGCCGGGCTCACCACCTTTTTGGCGATGGCCTATATTCTTGTCGTGAATCCGGCTGTCCTATCGGCCGCAGGCATTCCGTTCGATCAAGTGTTTATGGCCACGGTGATTTCCGCTGTCATAGGCACTCTGTTTATGGCGCTGTTCGCGAACCACCCGATTGCGATTGCTCCGGGGATGGGATTGAATGCTTATTTTACAAGCGTCGTAGCGACGACCGGCTTATCCTATCAGGTTGTCCTGGGAACAGTCTTTCTGGCGGGACTGCTGTTCCTGCTGCTCAGTCTGACCTCTCTGCGCGAAGCGCTGATCCGGGCGATCCCGGACAGTCTTAAATATGGAATTACCGGCGGGATCGGTTTGTTTATTGCTTTCCTGGGCTTAAAAATGTCAGGTATTGTCGTAGCGAACCCCGAAAATCTGGTTACCTTCGGCGACCTGCATCGTTCAGTCACATTGCTGACGATTCTGGGTCTGTTCATCACTTTGATTTTAATGGCTCGCCGGATTCCGGGAGCTTTGTTCATCGGGATGGCAATCACTGCACTGATCGGATATTTCACGGGACAGCTGCATTTTGACGGCTTCTTCGCTGCCCCGCCGGTCCCTGTCTTTTTTGATATGGATTTGCCGGGTGTATTTTCGCAAGGGCTCTACACCACCGTATTCGCCTTCTTGCTCGTAACTCTGTTTGATACCACCGGGACATTGATCGGCGTTGCCGAACAAACCGGTGCGATGAAGAATGGCGAGCTGCCGCGTGCAAAGTCGGCTCTGTTGGCGGATGCGACCGCAACGACGATCGGCTCCATGTTCGGCACGAGTCCTACCACCGCTTATATCGAATCAACGACAGGCGTGGCTGCAGGCGGGCGTACCGGGCTTACCTCTCTGGTCGTAGGCTGCTTGTTTGCCCTGTCTATCTTCGTCTCGCCGCTCGTCGGTGCCATTTCCTCGCTTTCCGCCATAACCGCGCCTGCGCTCATTATTGTAGGCTGCTTCATGATGGAGGGCCTGGCAAGAATCCAATGGAAAACCTTTGACGAGGCTTTCCCTGCATTCGCAATCATGCTGATGATGCCGCTCACTGCCAGCATCGCAACGGGGATCGCGGTCGGCTTCATTACTTATCCTGTGATGAAGCTTGTCAGCGGCAAGGGCCGCGAGGTGCATCCGCTGCTCTATATTTTCGGTCTTATTTTTGTGATTCAGCTTGTGTTTTTTCCGGCTCACTAAGCCGCTAAGCACCGTAGATCCCGGTAGTAATAAAGAATCTATTGGTAGTAATAAAGAATTTATTGTTACCAGGTCTTAACCTCGCTGTGACCTATTTCCGGTTTTCGCATTATATAATGAGTGTAATATATAATCTCCGGTGTTTGAAATTCCGGAAAATGGTTATTTATTCTTATCATGTCATGGTGATTTGAAATTGCCGGAGACTGGAAAGGCGGGGTTAAGATGAAAAGAAGGTTAAGTGTCGTGCTCGCTCTGTTCCTTGTTGTCGTGATGTCTTCGTTGGTACGTCGAGTTCGGGCGCTGCAGATCGTAAAGACAGCACAGCCCGCCCGGCCATTCGGGATGGACAAGAACTTACCGTATATATAGACCAGCTGAATCTGACGGGGGATGGCAGCGGCGAGATCGTCGTAGACCCGGTTCAATGGTATACAGGGGAAGAGGCGAAGGCTGAATTCGCCAAATACGAGCCTGATGCAGGAATCGACGGGCCGCCGGACGGTTACTTTATTGTTAATGAGAGCGAGCTCCTGCTGCCTCTGGCCGTGGCGGAGGATGCTGTAGTGATTATGCAGGTATATGACCGGACCGGAGATTTTGCCGATGTCGGCATTCAGTGGAATGAGCGCATTTCGTTGTCGAAGCTGGACACCTTGCTTCACCATACCGATATCGTGGATGTCCGCGATTTTCCGTATCATTTGACGATCGAGGATGGGCGGGTTACCAAGATTGTTCAGCAGTATATACCTTAAAGCTCAGAGCAGCATCTCAATCCTTTGAAGGATACGCCGTTTGTGACATTTGGCCCATTGAGAAGCATCTTTGTCGAATTGTGTAATAAGGGACCGGATTAGCGATCGGATACACGGGGGTGTATCCGATTTTTGCTGTGCAGACATATAAAAAAACTACCCTTATAATTCCCAAAGGTGTAATATAGAAGGAAGCACTTAGTTCTTTTATACTATTTATTTGAGAGAGTGTGGCTAAGGGAATGAGTAAATTGCAAGAAATTCAGCACAGAAATATGCTGATGATCAAGCTTGTTTGGAGCTTTTATATTATTGCTGTCGCAGTGAACTTGATTGTCGATAAAAATGCATATGTACTTAACCCGCCGGTAGGCCTGCTGCTGGGCGTTGTTTTAACGTTCCTGATTATGCGGCGCATAGCACCGGAAGCCACGATGCTCCTGTTGATTACCGCGCTGTATACCTTTTTCCTGTTTCTAACGATCGAGCATCCCTTTTTCGTCAATATGATCTTCCTGGGAATGCTCCCGATGATTACGCTGCTCTATATGAATTTGAAAGCTACTCTTCTGTCGGCCATCCTGTATATGGTTACCTCCAGTTATCTGTTTCTAATGAAGCATGATGACTTGTTCCCTGGCACAGAGAAGACGGATGTGGTCTATTTCATTATTTATGGGTTGTTTGCATGCACTTTCGCTGTTCTTTTTACGAAGCTCATGCAGTCGATCTGGAGGGGAGCACAGCAAAATGCAAGGCAGCTTGGACATGTGCTCGATAGTGTGGATATCGCTACCTGGACGCTTGATCTGAAAGAGGACAGTGTTCTTATATCGGAGGGAATATCGCAGATTACAGGCTATCCGGTAGAGCACTTTCGAACCAGCTATCTCGCTTTGACGGGAATTGTAATTCCAGAGGATCAATATTTGATTGCACAGGCACAGAAAGAGCTGCTCATTAATCAACGAAGCGTCACGATTGAATGCCGCATTCAGCGAGTGGACGGCTATTACCGGTGGGTTCAGGTTCGGGGTACACCTCATCACAATGATTATGGGCATCTGGAGCGACTGGATGGAGTCATCATCGACATTACCGAACGCAAACAATTGGAGGATCGGGTTGCGTACCTCGCCTATCATGATGAATTAACGACACTGCCTAAGCGGACGCTGTTCAATATGCAGTTTGAGCGTTGTATTGAAGAAGGGATAACGAAGCTCACCGTGTTGTTCATTGATCTGGACAATTTCAAAGAGATAAATGATGCCTATGGCCATAGTGCCGGAGATATGCTTCTTAAAGAAATTGCCGGAAGGCTGACGGTAGTCATTCGTGACTCGGATATGGTATGCCGCCTGGGAGGAGACGAGTTCTTACTGTTGCTGGTAGGCAGTGATGCGCGGGATGCGTCAAGAGTGGCGGAACGGATCATCGAAAGCCTGTCTCGTCCGTTCTATTATATGGGACGCTCTCTTATTGCCACTCCAAGTATTGGCATCTGTGCATATGAAGGCGGTCCTTGTGATCTCGACAGTATGATTCGCAGAGCGGATGAGGCCATGTATGAGGCGAAAAGGGAAGGCCGGAATCAGTACTCGATATTTACCGAGATCAGCGAAATTGCAAGATAATCCGAAGGATGCTTGCACAGGCGCCAGCAATAGCACAGCCTTGAGACGGTCCGTCTCAAGGCTGTATTCGTTGCGGGAGTTCTATCTAATCCCGGTTGCCAAGCTTGCGGTCATAGTAGATCGCGCCAAGCCATTGGCCGGCGGCAAATAGGACAAGCATCCCGAGCAGAACAAGGAATCGGTTATCCCCTTTACGAAGAATAAGCTGAAGCATGAAGAGCAGAACAGAGATCTCTGTCCACATAAGCCCTCGCTTGCGCAAGGCTTTATAATCATACTTGCCCGAGCTCATCTTTCGCAAATTAATCCAGGATACGACAATCAGCACTCCCAAAAAGATAACAGCACCGATCCAGTCTTCTCGTGCAATGGAGTTCAGCAAAATAGAACCTCCCGCCTGTTGTGTATGTAGTACCTGAATAAATTGTAGCTGATCGCCCTCCAGGCCGCAATGGTTAAGCAATCCAGTGCTTTACGAACATGATGAACTCATTGCTTGGCAGCGGTTTGCTGAAAAAGTATCCCTGAAATTGGTCACACTCCAGCTCAGTCAAATACTCCAGCTCCTCGGACGCTTCAATCCCCTCGGCAACAACCTGAAGATCCATGTGATGCCCAAGCTCAATGACTGCCCGCACAATCGAGGACTTCCTCGAATCTTCGAGCAGGCCGCTAAGGAACGAACGGTCAAGCTTCATCTCCGATAATGGCAGACGATCGAGCTGGCTTAGCGACGAGTAGCCTGTCCCGAAGTCGTCCATCGAGATATGAATTCCCATCTGTCGTAATTCCTCCAGCACCTTCACACTGTATTCCACATTGCGGATCAGCATGCCTTCGGTGATTTCCAATACGAGATATTGCGGCTCCAGTCCAGTCTCGCAAAGGGTGCGGGTAATCATGGGAATGAGATTGTTCTGGTAAAAATGTCTGGCTGAGATATTCACGGCGACAGGGAATCTCGCCAGCCCTTCATCCTGCCATTGCTTGTTCTGGCGGCAAGCCTCACGGAGCACCCATTCATCAATATCCAGGATGATGCCCGAATTTTCCGCCAATGGAATGAACTTGTCCGGAGGCACGGAGCCAAAATCCGGGTGCAGCCAACGAAGCAGGGCTTCGGCGCCGATAATCTCTCGGGAAGAGGCGTCGATCTTTGGCTGATAGTAGAGACGGAATTGGCCGCCGCGCAGGGCACGACGAAGATCCGCCTCTAGCTGCATACTCTCAGCCCGCTCATTTTCGATTAAGTTGTCATAGAAATGGTAGAGGCCGTCCCCCTGCTCTTTGGCTACGTACATGGCAATATCGGCGTTGCGCATGACTTGTTCCATGCTGAAGCCGTCGAACGGGTAGACGCTAATGCCCACGCTTACCGTGATATACTGCGGACGTCCTCCGATGTCGAACGGTTCCTCAAGCAGCTGGCAGATTTGCTGTGCCACCTCCTGCACGTCCTGGATATCCTCATAATGAAGCACGAATAGGAACTCATCCCCGCTCAACCGGAACAGCTTGCATGCCTCCGATACAAGTGCAGCAAAGCGGGCGGATACCATGCTGATAAGCAGATCGCCTACGGAATGCCCGAGGGTATCGTTCACCTGCTTGAATCGGTTCAGGTCCGCAAACATGACCGCGAAGGGCTGTTGTGGCTCCTTGTCGCTATCCAGATTCAGTGAACGTGTATATTCCTTGAAATGCAGCCGATTCGGCAGATCGGTCAGCATATCATAGTAAGCCAGCTTATGGAGCTTCTTCTCCGACTTGATCATCCGAGCGGTTTGCTCCTCCAGCAGCAGGTTATTCTGCAGAGAGTCCTGAAGCATATGAACCAGCTTGTTGGACATCATACGGAAGTTGAGAATGAGTGAACGCACCTCATAAATCCGGCTTTTAGGCCACGTCACCTGTTGGGAGGAGACGAGCTTGTCCGGCAGATTGGTCGTCAGCGTGGTCAATTGAACCAGGCTGCGGAGAATTCGCCGGGTTAATAGTTTGCCTACGGCAGAAGCACAGACGAACAGCAATATAAGAAATAGAAACTGGTTCAGGTGCTGAGCATAGATATCCGCTCGGTATGGAGCTAAAGGAACAAGAATGGTCAGCTTAAAGGGAAGCGGTTTCAAATCGGAGTGAGAAATATATTGTGCCCCATCCCATCTTTCCATGGGCATTATGATCCTTGCCTCCTGCTCGGAGAGATAAAAATCGGACGGTTGGTTAAGGGAATATATCCTATCTGAAGAAAGGAACGAGCTTGCTTCGCCGCCGCCGGACAGAGGAGCGCTATCCGCTATAATTTCATCCTGTGGTCCGCTTAAGATGATTCGGTAATTGTCCCTGGAGCTGTAGCGCTCAATAAGGGATTTGAGTTCCTGTTCCTGCAGCGGGCTGAGGCTTAACACGCCATCCGCATAGGAAATATCGCTGCTGTTGATATCCATCTTTATATGTTGGGCCGTATTGGATGCCAGTTGGTCAGCATAGCTGAAGACAGAGTTCTCCGCGGTACGGCTGTTGTTCACAGCGTAGAACAGAAAGGGCAGGGCGATGCAGACGCTAATGATTTGAAAGAGGATTTTGCTGAAGGTTAACGGAACCTCGCGAATCGTGAAGCCCCTTTTTATCTGAACGACAGGCAAATATCTGCGCAGAATATCGGCAACGAGCACATTGGCTAAACCATTGGTTACCGAGACGAAAATCATTAACCAGCATTCAACAGAAATGCTATGGTCTTTTACGAAATAGACAGCCAGAATTAAGGGTCCTCCAATACATAGCCAGAACAAGCTATCCGCCCGCAGCATCGCATCCTTCTTGAATTGGCGCAGCAGCAAGCCGACAGCGATCAGCTCCAGCAGGAAGACCGCGCGAAAATAAGGTGCTCCCATGCCCCAGATAGAAATTCCGTACACAAGAACAGCGACAGGCAGTCCAAGATATAATCCGTAGCACCGGATCATCATCAGGAGCACAATATTGGTGAAGACCAGAGATATGCCGAAAATCAGGTGCAACTCATTTGCTTCAAGGACAAGGGCCAAGGCCGCCAAGGCGGCGAACCAGCCCGCCAGAAGTAGAGGAAGATATTTCTTCTTATGCAGCAACATACCTAAATTGCCCCCTAGGATGACGGATCTTTCTACAATCTTTTCTACATGGAGCAAGAGGATTCCTTTTTTTTCGCGATGTTCTGACATCCCCGGGAGTAAATACAATATAATAAACTAAGCTGCGAGAGGATCAAGAGAGAGAAGGAGAGACATCATTTATGTTTATTGTAAAATACTTAAAGCTGGTTGAGATCCAGACGAAGGTTGCCAGCGTCATTCCCTTCATTCTGGGGACGTTGTATGCCGTCTTTCGGTTTGGGGACTTTGATTTTCTGCATTTTGCGTTAATGCTCATCTCATTGCTGAGCTTTGATATGGCCACAACGGCTATTAATAATTACTATGACTATATGAAAGCCAAGCGCAAGCATGGCTACGGATACGAAGTACATAATGCCATCGTTCAATACCATATGAACCCTAGGGGAGTGGCGGCAATCATTGCTGTATTGCTTGTCCTCGCGATCGGAGCCGGCTTGTGGCTGTTCATGGAGACGGGCTGGCTGCTTCTGCTGCTGGGAGGTTTATCCTTTGCGGTCGGCATTTTGTACTCCTTCGGACCGCTCGCCATCTCCCGGATGCCGTTAGGCGAGATCTTCTCGGGATTATTCATGGGATTTGTCATTCCTTTCGTCTCTGTCTACATTCACGCACAGGACAAGCTGGCAAGTCTTGATCTGGATCTTCAGCGCCTGACGGTGACCTTGCATGTGGATTTATTGGAGACACTGCTGATCCTGTTGATCTCTATCCCGGCTATTTTCGGAATTGCCAACATTATGCTGGCGAACAATATTTGCGATATTGAGGATGATATCGAGAACAGACGGTATACCCTGCCAGTCTATATTGGCAGACCAAGGGCGATTCGATTATTCGGCTGGCTGTATTATGTCTCCTACATCGACCTGATCGTGTTGATCCTGTTGAAGGTGCCTCTTCTTCTGGTCATTCTGGTGCTTACTACGCTGATCCCTGTTCGAAAAAATCTAATCAAGTTCGCTGATCATCCGGTCAAGCAATTTACATTCAAGCTGGCGGTTCAGAACTTCGTGCTGATCTCGGCAGGCCGGATTGTGATCCTGACTCTGGCCTTGCTATTTATGCTCTGAGCCATAGTCGGATTGAATATTCTATAAATGGGCGTATTCATGGTCAACCACTATATAAGTTGAACTATATAAACTACGAAGAAAGGGCATAAGAGTGAAGTGTGCTGAAGAAGCGAAAGCGTTCGCCTTTGTGAGTAGATTTCTACCTTATAATATCTTAGTTCAATCAGAGAAATCCGCGAACAACAGCGATCGAAAGCACACTTCACACGTTGCCTTCAAAACGTAAAATTCAATAGTTCAACTTATATAGAATGAATAGAAGGACTCTGATAAGTATGGGAGATGAGACGGATGCAGGAAGGGATAGCAGGAGGACAAGGAAAGCGCATCTTCGGGATTTTGGGAGGAGGTTGGCGCTCGGAATTTTACCTTAGGATTGCCAAGGCTTTACCTGAGCTGTTCGAGATTGGTGAAATGTGGATGCGGGATAGCCGGAAGGCTCGGGAAATGGAATTGAAATGGGGCGTAAAGGCTACCTCGGATCTGGAGGGCTTTCTATCGCGAAGAGCATTTGACTTTGCCGTGGTGTCCTTGTCTCGCAGTGCGGCCCCGGAGTATATTATTCGGTTGTCGGAAGCCGGAATTCCTGTATTGACGGAGACGCCGCCTGCGGACAGCCTGGAGGGATTACGGTATTTATATCAGCGGACGCATTCCGGTCAGGGAATCCAGGTCGCGGAGCAGTTCATTCGCCAGCCCCTTCATGCGGCCCGGTTAGCTGTGGTGAATTCGGGAATGCTTGGCGGCGTATCGCATGTTCAGGTGTCTGCCGGACACGGCTATCATGGCATTAGTCTGATCCGCCACCTGCTCGGCGTCGGTTTCGAAGAGGCGGAAATATCCGGTGAGCAGTTGATCAGCCCGATTGTTCAAGGTCCGGGAAGAGCTGGGCTGCCAAGCGAGGAATTGTTGGTGGATTCGAGGCAGGATCTCGCTTTGCTGAAGTTTGGCGGCAAGAGCGCAGTCTATGACTTTTCCTATGACCAGTATTTCTCGGCAATCCGGCGAAATCGGGTCCTGATTCGAGGGTATCGGGGCGAGCTGGAAGGGACGGAGATCCGTTACCTGAAGGATTACCGCACACCTGTAGCGACTCAAATGCAGCGCGTGGATGCCGGGCAAGCCGGGGATCTGGAGGGCTATTACCATAAAGGGATTCTGGCTGGCGGAGAATGGGTATATCAAAATCCATTTCCGGGTGCAAGGTTAAGTGACGAGGAGCTTGCCATGGCCTCATGCCTGCTGGATATGGCGGCCTATACTGCCGGAGGGCCTGCATTCTACAGTCTGGCGGAGGCCTGTCAGGATCAGTATCTGAGTCTGCTGATGGGCGAAGCTATCCGGAGCGGGCAGACCCTAATCTCCGAGCGGCAGGTTTGGGCGGAACTGTAGTGATTCTGCGTTGCGGGGGCAACGTGTGAAGTGTGCTTACGATCGCTGTTGTTTGCGGATTTCTTGATTGAATAAACCATAGCAAGGAAGAAATCCACTCGCAAAGGCGAACACTCCGTTTCTACAGCACACTTCACACTTATGCCCTAACTACGCAGCACCTTAGTTCGGCTTTATAGGTACTGGATGCACCGCACTCTCTCTATGACGCGGATGCATTCAAACAGTAAATAGGCAACACCGCATCATTATTGGGGGATGTCCCAGTTTCGACATGTCCGCAGAGCACGGGGTATTCCAGCAGATTCTGCAAAATACAGACCAAGTACGCATGACAGTGATCGTTTTACCGCATGAAAATTTGAGTCTTACCTATGTAGTGAAAAAAGTTACCTTAAATTTAGTGGAAATGATAGAAATACGAATATAGTGAAATTTTTGTACTTAAAGTTGACTAAAACACGGGTTTGGTTAGTTACTGGCGATCTAAGGTAAGTTTTTTCACTAAAAGTGGGTTCGTGCGTCGAAAGAAGATTTTAAGGGAAGTAATTTCATTAAATTGCGACCGGATGAGCATGAGCAGAAGAATGAGGTGCTCATATCGTCCTGTAGAGCGATTGAAGTTTGGAGCAAGACTGGAATGCAAGTGGGACAAGTTAATTTCGGAGGAAAACCACCGTATGGCAGGACAGGCAAAGTTTCGGCGCAAGGCCGATGCATCGTGAGGCGGAGGCGCAGCTTTAGGCGCGGTAGGTATGACGTCGTGCATAAGCTACCGCGCCAGCTTCCACTCGCGCTTAGCCCAAGGCTGTGCATAGTCTCCTGCTTGTATGCCGCAAGGAGGTAAGTTAATAGCAGTGCAGTTATTGCAATGCAGCTTAGGCGCATTCATGTGCAAACGGCATTGTAGTTAAACTGCAGAGGCGAAGTAGTTAGGGCATAAGTATGAAGGGTTGTGAAGTAAAAGCTTTCTGTAAGAAAGCTGCATCGGGAGCATAAGCTTGGGCGTTCGCCTTTGTGAGCGGATTTCTCCCTTGTTAGGACTTAGTCCAATCATAGAAATCCGCGAACAACAGCGATCATAGCAACCCTTCATACGTTGCCCCTCTAACTCGCCTCCGCTGTTTAACTGTCCTATGCTATTGCACATTTTCCTTGGCATCGAATCTTGCATTCGCCCTCGAAGTCCATTTTCCGAACTCGCGCTTTAAAACTTTCTCTTCTTCGGAGACAGCATCACACCGGCACCGATTGCGATTAATGCGATCGCAAGCAGCGGCTGGCCTAGAATGGTCTTGTTGTAGAGCGAGCCCAGGGAGAAGACGGCAAAGAACAATACCGATAATCCGCCAAGGATGTTGATCGGAATGAGCAGCCACTTATTCCGGTTTCCGAACCAGTAAAATTCAAACAGACCGACGGCAGGAGCAAGGAGGAAGCCCGGCCATAAATACTGCCAGCTATCAAACAGCGTGGCAATCTGGCAGACGACACCGACAGTAAACAGGATCCCGCCGGGGATGAGCAGCCCGGTTGTTCTATGGTTGTTTAGCGAGAAGTACAGCCAGTGGAAGAACAAGCCTAGCGGAATAATGAACATCGTAGCCCAGAAGGTGCCGAATAAGGTTCCGGCATCGATGGCCTCTTTGCGGAAAAAGAACAGATAGATTCCCAGTAAAATCAATACCGGGCCGAGCCAATTTTTTCGGTGCATGGACATACTCCTTCACTTATGTAGTGGATATAATACAGAATACTATATTCCAAGCCTGGATGCTTCCGTCTCCAGGGTAGATGATCGCTGGACTTTAGTCTAGGATTTGGGTGTAATTTACAGGCAACCTGGTTCAGGCCAGGAGCTGATGCCACCGGACAAAATTTACCCGTTCCATCGCAGAGGAGTTTAGGTATAATTAGAGTGTGATATTTTTAACACTCTATTTTGCGAAACGGGAGATGAACTCGGCTTGAATACATGGACAAATTTCAAGAAAGCATCCCGATTCCGGGTCATTCCGGTCATGCTGGTTCCTGTCTTTCTTGGCGCCCTTGGCGCATTTATGTGGAAGGGAGTGTTCCACCCCTGGCTATTCGTACTTACCTTGATCGGCTCGGCCTCTGCGCACTTATTCTCCAATATGATCAACGATTTGTGGGATTACCGCAGCGGAGCGGATAGCTTGGCCCAGGAGACGGCAGATGCCATCTCGACCAATTCAGGTTATTTGGCAGGGGGCAAAATGAGTGAGCGCGCCTTTGCTCAGTGGGCCTGGTCCCTGTTTGGCCTGGGAATTCTAAGCGGTGTCATACTCAGCCTCTTTAGCGGCTGGATCGTCATGGTATTTGCCATTCTCGGCGGTCTGATCGCTTATTATTACGTTGCACCGCCGATCCGGTTCGGGTACCGGGGCAAGGGCTACGGCGAGGTGGCGATTCTGCTGTCCTTTGGAGTGCTCCCTGTTCTCGGCTCGTATTATGTGCAGACCGGGAGCTTAAGCTGGGAGGCTGGGCTACTATCGATGCCAGTCGGGTTGCTCACAACCCTACTCTTATTTAACCATCATTTTCTGCATTGGCAAGCGGACAAGCAGGCAGGGAAGAATACGCTGGTTGTTGTGTGGGGAGAACAGCGGGCACTGCGCTTCTCGAAATGGCTGCTCTTTCTCGCCTATGGCTTTCTGATCCTCTGCGCCGTGATCGGTTTGGTGCCATTGTATGCGCTGCTGGCGTTATTGACGGCGATTCCGCTTTACCGCATTTACGGGCGGCTCGGGGCGCATAATCCCTCATCGGCTTATCTGCCGCTGATGGGAGCTTCCCTGCAAGCTTCTATCCGCTGCGGGCTTATCATGATGGCCGCATTGCTGGTTCAAGGCTTGATCCAACTGTAAGCTAGGGCACATCTTGTTTGAAGGCAGGACGGAATACTAATTAGGAGGATTATCATACATGGAACAGGTAAAAGTATTCGGCGACTTTCATACGATTCTGAATGAGGGACAAGTCTGGAAAATAGGCGGTTTCCCGCTGCCGGACGGGAGCTTCTGGGAGTACCGCGAGCCGGAAGCTGTCGTTATTGTGCGCAACGGCATCCTGTATGTCCGGGCACCCTTGAGCCGCCAGCATCATCAGGTGCAAATTTTGGATAATGCCAAGCACATGTATTATTCGAATGAAGAGGTCGTCATTCCTGAGGAGGGCGAGGTCAGCTTCGAGCTTCAAATCCGCGCCCGGACACAAAATACCGCACCAGGGGATCTGTATGACGGCTATGTATCACTGAATCTGCTTGATTTTTCAACCGGAGCCGCCTTGGACTTCTTCGCAGGCAATGATAAATACGCCAGTGTCTATGCTGTGCTTCAATTCCCGGGAGTCACTGTACCGGATACCGGAAAGACCAAATACTTCTGCGTGTTCAAAGAAGATACGGACTTCAAGCCGCGCGAGTTCAATACGTACAAAATTACTTACAACCGCGCAATAGACGAGGTTATTTTCTATGTTAACGGCCATGAGGTTCGTCGGGAGAGCAGCGTGCCCATCAAGTTCAATCGCTTCACCATTGCCCTTGGTATTATGACGGAGAAGGATATTTCGCCGGAGGGCAGTGTTTCGGTTCATGGCCAGGTGGTTACTGCTGAATGGTCGCCGGTGACGGTAACGATCAAGGAGTAGGAGCACAGCTTGGTGCTTCCCCCTCGTCCTCAATACCGGCGCATAAAATCCTTCCGTCTGTCACAGCCTATTGCTTGAATGCAGACATTCATGGCAGGAGGGTGCAAAATGGGAAAGCGCGATAAGCAGAGCCGCCGGGACGGAAATGGCAGCAGCAACGGCCAGAATGCTCCGTCAGGAAACGGCGGAGAGGGCCGGGCAGGCCGGCTGAGCCAAATCAAGAATCATAAAGGACCCGGCGATGAGGTTCTCAATGAATTCATCTCCGGCGAGGATCTTTACGATCACTAGCTCGCAGTGGCGGGATCAACGCGAAGGGCTGCTCCTATCCAATGGAGCAGCCCTTCGCGCTGCTCGGTATCGGTAAGCTATGCCAAAGTAGAACGAAAAAGTTTACTTTTTGGTTCCGTGCTGCTTATTCGGCAATTGGCTGGAAGGGGTGCCCTTGCCCTGCTTGCGGTTCTTGGCATCCTTGTCCTGCTTGTCGTGCACCTTCTCCACGAAATCATGCAGATTGTCCATTGTCGAGGCTTCCTCCTTGTCGGCGAGTTAAGGCGTTCTTAAGGATACAACCATTACTATGCGTAGGTGCATATCAATTCATGCGAATTAAACGCTTATATATCAAAGTCCCTCCCGGAGAAGCTGTGACGGCTGCTTGCTCCGGGAGGGATTTTTTTGCGTTCTCCGCACATGAAAATGAATGCAGCGCTGTCATCCAATCCTTCACCTTTCCCTCATGCAAGCTTCATGAAGCAGCGTATCAGGGGATGCTACAATAGGAACATAATTTAGATCAAGTCTAAGTATAATATTAACCGGAGGGTGATGAATAGATGAATAACAGAATGACCACAAACCAAGGAGCACCAGTAGGAGATAATCAAAATTCCAGGACGGCGGGACAAGGCGGTCCGACTCTGCTGGAGGATTATCATCTGCTGGAGAAGCTGGGCCACTTTGACCGCGAGCGGATTCCTGAGCGGGTTGTGCATGCTCGCGGAGCAGGAGCGCATGGGGTGTTCGTAGCCGAGCGCAGTATGTCCGAGTTTACAAAGGCGCAGTTCCTGCAGGAAGCAGGGCATGAGACGCCGGTATTTGTCCGCTTCTCGACGGTCATCCACGGGCAGGGTTCTCCGGAGACGGCCCGGGATCCTCGGGGCTTTGCTGTTAAGTTTTACACTGAGGAAGGCAACTATGATCTCGTAGGCAACCATTTGCCCGTGTTCTTTATCCGGGACGCGATCAAGTTCCCTGATATGGTGCACTCGCTCAAGCCTTCCCCGGACACGAATATTCAGGACCCGGCGCGGTATTGGGACTTCATGACGCTGAGCCCCGAGTCGACGCATATGATGACCTGGCTGATGTCCAACAACGGAACACCGGCGAATTACCGGCAAATGGACGGCTTTGGTGTGCATGCCTTCAAGTGGATTAATGCGGAAGGGAAGATCGTCTACGTAAAATACACCTGGAAATCCAAACAGGGGGTTCGCAATCTGACCGCAGAGGAAGTCCGCGAGGTCCAAGGCGGTGATTTCAACCATGCGACGCGTGATTTATACGACCACATCGCACAGGGTGATTTTCCACAGTGGGAGCTGAATATACAGCTGCTGCCTGTAGAGGACCTGGATCTGTGGAGCTTTGATCCGCTTGATCCAACGAAGGTATGGCCGGAGAGCCATTATCCGCTCATCCCTGTGGGCACGATGACGTTGAACCGGAACCCGGACAATTTCTTCGCGGAGGTAGAGCAGGCGGCATTTTCGCCAAGTGCGCTGGTGCCGGGCATCGAGCCATCCGAAGATAAGCTGCTGCAGGGCCGCCTGTTCTCCTATCCGGATACACAGCGCTATCGTCTGGGAGCCAACTATTTGCAGATCCCAGTCAACTGTCCTTATGCGCCGGTTCGTAACCACCAACGGGACGGATTGATGAATGTGAAGCAGGACCCTTCGCCGGTGAATTATGAGCCTAACAGTCTGGAGAGCAGCCCGAAGGAAGACCCGAGCTATAACGACAGCGCGGTTCCGGTAAACGGGATGATCGGGAGAGCGAAGATTGCGAAGACCGATGATTTTACCCAGGCCGGCGAGCTCTACCGAAGCTTTACCGAGGAGGAGCGCAATCATCTGATTACGAATATGCTTAATGATCTGAAGCAAACCAATGAACAGATCCAGCTTCGTGCGATCTGCAATTTCTTCCGTGCCGACACCGAATACGGTATGCGGCTCGCTCAAGGGCTTGGCGTTGATATTTCCTCCTTCATTCCGCAGCCGCCCCAGCCATAATATTATGTTCGAAGAACCGGTCTTTCCAAGATCGGTTCTTTTTTTGTTCGTAATGTGACAGGAATCCGTGCTTTTTTACTGTTATTCCTTCATAATAAAGGATTAGATAAATATGGAAACTCACTTATGCGGAAAGGGTGGAAAAGAATGACTTATCGGTTCGACGGTGAAGGCTCGGAGCCCGTCATCAGGATCCGCGATTTGCGGATGAGGTTCGGAGAACGATATGTGCTGAACGGTATTGATTTTGATGCGTATCCCGGACAAATTATCGGTTATATCGGGCCTAATGGAGCCGGCAAGAGCACGACGGTAAAGATCATGCTCGGACTGGTGGAAGGCTATTCGGGAGAAGTGCGGGTATGCGGGGCGAATCCTGTTGACGGCGATACGGAGTACAAAAGACGCATCGGCTATGTGCCGGAAACCGCAGACATCTATGATACGCTGACCGCCCGCGAATATTTGACGTTTATCGGAGAGCTTTACGGCCTGTCCATGGAGACTGCCGAAAGCAAGGCGCGGCGCATGATGGAACAGCTCGGGCTGAAAGATGCGGCGAATGCCCGGCTTTCTACCTTTTCCAAAGGGATGAAGCAGAAGGTACTGATCATTTCGAGCCTGCTGCATAATCCCGATATTCTGTTCCTGGACGAGCCGCTCAGCGGACTTGATGCGAACAGCGTAATGGTTGTCAAAGAGCTGCTGGCCCTCCTGGCTGCACAAGGGAAGACCATATTCTATTCCTCGCATATTATGGAGGTCGTCGAGAAAATCAGCCATCGGATCATTTTGCTGGACGGCGGGAGAATTGCTGCTGACGGGAGCTTTGAAGAGCTGAAGGGACAGAATTTGCAGGGCTCGCTTGAGCAGATCTTTAATCAGATTACGGGATTTAATGAACACCATGAGATCGCCGAACGATTCGTATCGATTGTGCAAGAGGTGTAGCAAATGAAGGAAATAAAATTTTTGAAGATTCTGGATCGTTTTGGGGGCCTGCTGGAGAAGCTGGACATCGATTATCCCGTGATGCGGCGTATTTTGCAGACCAAGCTGTTGATGGACGGAAGAAGGGCGCCGACCATTGTCGGCAAATCCGGAAGAAACCAACGGGACCGACATGCCAAAGATGGCGACCCGGATAGAAATCAGTTCTTTGGCTCGTTGTGGCTCTATTTGATTTTTGGAGGATTTACCTGCTTATTTGTTCTGAACGGTGACAATTATATTTTTCAAATGAGCTTTGTGTTCGGGATTTTAATGTTTATGATTATGACCTCGCTCATCTCGGATTTTTCTTCGGTGCTGCTGGATGTCCGGGACCGAAGCATTCTACAGACCAAGCCGGTGAACCGTAGAACAATCGCGATGGCGAAGGCGCTGCATATTTTCTACTATTTGTTTTTTCTAACGGGCGCGCTGGCCGTCATTCCGCTTGGTGTTGGACTGTTCCGTCACGGGTGGGGCTTCTTTCTGATCTTTGCAGTGGAGCTTGTGCTGATGGATCTGTTGATCATTGCGTTGACAGCGATGCTGTATCTGCTTGTGCTCCGTTTGCTTGACGGAGAGCGCTTGAAGGATCTGATCAACTACGTGCAGATTGGACTTACGATCGGTATCGCCCTTGGGTATCAGCTATTAATCCGGGTATTTGATTTTATAGATCTGCAGGCGGTAATTCAATTTAAGTGGTGGTATTTCCTGATTCCGCCGATTTGGTTCGGAGCTCCTTACGAAATGCTGCTTCAAGGGGACTACCGCACCGAGATCGCAGTTGCTTCAGGCCTTGCTTTGCTGGTTCCTGTCATTGCGGGGGTTACCTATCTCTTGATGATGCCATCCATGGAGAAGAATTTGCAGAAGCTGGCCGGCCCGGGCGCCAGCCAAAGAGAAGGGGCGGGAAGATGGGTTAACAGACTCGCCCGGGTGCTATGTCCGGAAGGGCAAGAGCGGGCTTTCTTTCACTTTGCCTGGAGGATGATGGCCCGCGAACGGGAATTCAAGCTGAAGGTATACCCAAATCTCGGCTTTTCGCTGATCTTTCCCCCGATCCTATTGTTTACGATGGGGATGCAGGACGGATGGGCAAGCCTGCGGGGGACCCAGCTCCATCTCTTCATCTATGGCTGTGCCCTGTTAATGCCGAGTCTCGTCTGGATGCTGCGGTATTCAAGCAACTATAAAGCCTCATGGATTTATCGCACGGCACCGGTCAGCAGCTCCGTTCCGATTCAGCGGGGAACGCTGACCGCTGCGGTCGTACGGTTATTGTTGCCGGTCTATGCGTTTGAGGCCGTCGGCTTTATGGTGCTGTTCGGCGCAGAAATCATTCCGGATCTGCTTGCGGCGGGCCTTGGGCTTCTTGCCTACGCCGTGATCTGTTTTGCAGTTGTGGACAATAAGAGCACTTATCCGTTTTCGGAAAGGTTTGAAGCGGCGCAAACGGGTTTAAGCTTAAAGATGATAGGTCTGATGCTGATGCTTGCGGTATTTGGCCTGCTCCATTATATCGCCGCTCAGTTTAGCTTTGGTGTATTGATTTATATTGCGCTATTGCTTGCAGCCAACTGGTTCTTGTGGCTGCGGGGATTCGGCAACCCGAAGCTGACAGGATAAGCGGACGGAGGTCAAACATGAATATGACAGAACAGCGGGCGTCCAGCCGGTCCAGCGGACGGAACGAACGAATCGATGGTCCGAGAATCCGGCGGGAGAAGACGACCGTGAGGTACATGATATCCATGTATTGCAAAATCAAGCATTCGTCAGCGGGCATAGATAACGAGCTATGCCCAGAATGCCGGAAGCTGGCCGATTATGCCTTGAACCGCCTGGCGTACTGCCGGTTTGGGGAGGACAAGTCCTCCTGCCGAAATTGTGAAGTACATTGTTATGCTCCTGATTATCAGCAGCGCATTCGCGAGGTGATGCGCTTTGCCGGTATGCGGATGCTGTGGAGACATCCCTGGCGGACTCTTCGGCACATGGCGGATGAACGGCAAGGCAGGAAGTGAATGGATGGAATCGTTCAAAAAGTCGTCTCTGAGGAATGCTCTGTAAAGCCGGCTTTTTGAACATGTACTTATGGTCACAAATCTTTCAAAGATAGCGCACAGCGAGAAAACCGCGGCAGATCAAGGAATTCTCTCTGATGTTCATAGATGTGACATTTATCATGTGATTATTGTCACAAAATTATTACTTTTAAGCCGTTCATTTTCATTTTGCCGTGATAGAATTCACATTAGTTAAGAATTAATATCGAGAGAAGAAAGAGGGAGTAAATGATGGATCCGTTGATTCTGGCGCGGCTTCAATTTGCAGCGACAACGATTTTCCACTACTTTTTTGTCCCGCTGAGTATCGGTCTCGTTGTGTTGATCGCAATTATGGAGACGCTGTATGTGGTAAAGGGTAAAGAAGAATACAAGAAGATGACCAAATTCTGGGGCAAGCTGTTTTTGATCAACTTTGCCGTAGGGGTTGTCACAGGAATTATCCAGGAGTTCCAGTTCGGGATGAACTGGTCGGATTATTCGCGGTTTGTGGGTGATGTGTTCGGTGCGCCGCTCGCGATAGAGGCCTTGTTTGCTTTCTTTATGGAATCGACCTTTATCGGTCTGTGGATTTTTGGATGGGATCGCTTATCGAAAAAAGTACACTTGCTCTGCATCTGGCTGGTAGCTCTCGGAACGACCATGTCGGCGTTCTGGATTTTGGCTGCTAACTCGTTCATGCAGCGCCCGGTGGGCTTTACGGTTAATAACGGGCGGGCGGAAATGAATGACTTCTTCGCCTTGATCACAAATGGACAGCTTTTGGTGGAATTTCCCCATACGATATTCGCCGCATTTGCGACCGGGGCCTTTATGATCACGGGGATCAGCGCCTACAAGATGCTTCGCAAGCAAGACGTGGAGTTCTTTAAAAAATCGTTCATTATTGCGGTAATTATGGGCCTCGTGTCCTCTTTAGGTACGGCACTGGCCGGCCATAGTCAGGCGCAGTATCTGGTTGAGACACAGCCGATGAAGATGGCTGCCTCCGAAGGCTTGTGGGGTGAGAGCGGCGACCCTGCTCCTTGGACGGTTTATGCCCATATTGATACGGAGGATCAGAGTAATAGCTTTGAAATCAAGATCCCTTATCTGCTGAGCTTCTTGTCCTATAGTAAATTCAATGGCGAAATCAAAGGGATGCTTGAGCTTCAGAAGGAATATGAGCAGACCTACGGTCCCGGTGATTATATTCCTCCGGTCAAAACGACGTTCTGGAGCTTCCGGATCATGGTTGCCGCGGGAAGTCTGATGATCCTGCTTACCCTTTACGGCTGCTATCTGGCATGGCGGAAGAAGCTGGATCGTCCGAACACCTGGTTCTACCGTGCGATGCTGTGGAGCATTTCGCTTCCGTTTATCGCCAATACGGCGGGATGGATTATGACCGAAATCGGGCGTCAACCATGGACGGTATTCGGCTTGATGCAGACGAAGGACAGTATTTCGCCTAGCGTTACCTCCGGACAGATATTGTTCTCGCTGATTTCATTTTCTACCATTTACACGGCTCTGGGCATCGTCATGGTGTTCCTGTTCCTGAAGGTCATCAAAAAGGGGCCGAATGCCGTTGACGTAGATCATGATGACCATGGCAGCGATCCATATGCGAAGGAGGGATACCATGCTATCTCTTAATGAGCTCTGGTTTGTACTGGTAGCCGTATTGTTTATCGGATTTTTCTTTCTGGAAGGGTTCGATTTCGGGATTGGAATGAGTACGAAGTTTCTGGCTAAAAATGATACGGAAAAGCGTGTCCTGATCAATTCCATCGGACCTTTCTGGGATGCGAATGAGGTGTGGCTGCTGACGGCGGGCGGCGCGATGTTCGCGGCGTTCCCGAACTGGTACGCCACGATGTTCAGCGGCTACTATACTCCGTTGGTCGTATTGCTGCTTGCGCTGATTGGACGCGGGGTCGCCTTTGAGTTCCGAGGCAAGGTAGGGCATGAAAAGTGGAAGAAGATATGGGATATTGCTATTTTTATCGGCAGTATTGTTCCTCCGTTCCTGCTTGGGGTCGTCTTCTCCGGTCTGCTCAAGGGACTTCCGATTGACGGCGAGATGGAAATGAAGGCCGGCCTGTTCGATATGGTTAATTTGTACACCCTGGTTGGCGGGATTACCGTGGTTGTGCTCTGCCTCGTACACGGCTTGCTGTTCGCTGCATTGCGTACTACAGGTAGTCTGCGGGAACGGGCGCGGAAGCTTGCGCATAAGCTCCTGATTCCACTTGCGGCATTGTTTGTCCTGTTCGCGGTGATGACTTACTTCCAGACAGATATTTTCAAAGTACGCGGTTTGATTCTTGGCATCATGGCGGTAATAGGGGTTATATGCTTCCTGCTTGCAGGCAGATTCATACAGGTGAAGCGCGATGGCTGGGCGTTCGGCATGACCGGCGGATTGATCGCTCTGGCGATCTCCGGTGTCTTCGTGGGGCTGTTCCCGCGGGTGATGGTGAGCTCCATTAGTGAAGCCTTCTCGCTGACGATTCATAATGCGGCATCCGGGAGCTATTCCCTGAAGGTGATGAGCATTGTGGCACTGACCTTGCTGCCGTTCGTATTGGGCTACCAGATTTGGAGTTACTTTGTCTTCCATAAACGGGTTCACGAAAAGGAGCATTTAGAGTACTAATGGGTCGTGGATTAATGAAATACAAGGGGATCATTCCGGTGATGGGAATTCTGGCCGGACTGACCTTGATTCAGACGATAGCCATACTTATGCAGGCAAAATGGCTGGCGGAGGTGATCTCCGCCCTGTTTGCCGGCGGCAAGCTGCATGAACAGGCCGGCGGAGTCGGTCTGTTCCTGCTTGCTTTTGGGCTGCGCCAATGCAGCGGTCTGCTCATGCAAAGAACAGCGGCGCGGTTCGCAGAGCGCACGGGCCTGTCTCTTCGGAAGCAGATGCTGTCCCGGCTGTTCGAATTAGGCCCGCGATATGCGGGTAAAGAAGGGACGGGCAATCTGGTTACGCTTGTTCTGGAGGGCGTCACGAAGTTCCGTACTTATCTGGAGCTGTTTCTGCCCCGGATGCTGGCGACCGGCATCACGCCGGCCCTGGTGTGGATCTATGTGTTCATGCTGAACAAGAATTCCGCGGTCATTCTCTTGCTGACGTTTCCGATCATCATTGTCTTTATGATTTTGATTGGAATGACCGCGCAGCGCCATACGCTGCGACAATTAAAAACCTACAAGCAGCTCTCTAATCATTTTGTAGATTCCCTGCGCGGTCTGGAGACCTTGAAGTTTCTCGGCCGGAGCAAGCAGCATATTTTGTCCATCGAGAAGGTCAGTGATTCTTACCGGTCCGCAACAATGAAGACATTGAGAGTAGCGTTCCTGTCTTCCTTCGCACTGGACTTCTTCACCATGCTGTCGGTGGCCTCGGTGGCCGTCAGCCTTGGACTGCCACTGATCAAGGGAGACATTGAATTGCTTCCGGCCTTGACCGTACTGATCCTTGCTCCGGAGTTTTTCCTGCCGGTCCGCATGGTGGGGGCGGATTATCATGCCACACTGGATGGGAAGGAAGCCGGAGAATCCATGGAGAAGATCATCTCCGCAGCAGAGGAAGAGGCTGCAAAGGCAGCACCCATTCCGGCGAATGTCTCTTGACATGGACAGAACAGAGCGCCTTGCAGCTGCGGGGTGTGGGTGTTCAGCATGAACAGGAAGGCAGGGCTTCACTGGATGCGGTAGACTTGACGCTGAAAGGATTAACCAAGGTCGGCATTATTGGCGAGAGCGGGGCGGGCAAATCCACGCTGGCCGATGTGCTTGGCGGATTCCTGCGTCCGACATCCGGCAGTATCGAGTTGAATGGAAGCTCGCTAGGCGATCTTTCCGCTGGGCCTTGGCGGGAGCAAATCACCTATATCCCGCAGAAGCCATATATATTCAGCGGGTCGCTTGCAGATAATATCCGCTTTAATAAGCCGTCTGCTTCCCTGGATGACGTACGCCGCGCCGCAGAGGCAGCTGGGTTGGGAGGGCTTGTCTACGGACTGACGAACGGGCTGGATGAAATGATCGGCGGCGGCGGACGCCCGCTCAGCGGCGGGCAGGAGCAGCGGGTCGCGTTGGCCCGGGCGTTGCTAAGCGACCGGCCGATCATTGTACTCGACGAACCTACCGCCCATCTTGATATCGAGACAGAATATGAGCTGAAGGAGACGATGCTGCCGCTGTTTGAAGGCAAGCTGGTTATCATGGCTACCCACCGGCTTCATTGGATGCAGAACATGGATGTGATCGTGGTCATGGATCAAGGGCGGATCGTTGAAATGGGGACGCATGAAGAATTGATTGCGGCCCGTGGAGCATATTATGCATTGGCCAGCTGGCAGAAGGAGGACAGCCGATGAGACGGGATCCGTGGATTGCACCTTATTTTAAAATTTATACCGGACGCTTCGCGCTGTATCTCATTCTTGGCGTGCTTACCCTGCTGGCAGCATCCATGCTGATGTTTACCTCCGGGTTCCTGATCTCCAAGTCGGCAACCATGCCTTATAATATTTTGCTCGTCTATGTTCCGATTGTAGGAGTCCGCACCTTCGGGATTGGCCGTTCGGTTATTCACTATGTGGAACGGCTGGTCGGACACGATACCGTTCTCCGCATTTTATCCAAGATGAGGGTCCGTCTGTACAGGATGCTGGAGCCGCAGGCATTGCTCATCCGCTCCCGATACCGGACCGGAGATATTCTGGGCGCGTTGGCAGATGATATTGAGCAATTGCAGAACGTCTATATCCGCACGGTATTCCCAAGCTTAGTCGCCATTGTGCTTTATGCGGCCGCGATTATCTTGCTCGGATTGTTTGATCTTCCGTTTGCGCTGCTGATGGCCGCCTATATCTTTATTCTTGTGGCGGTCCTGCCCTATATTTCACTTAAGCTCACCCGGAGTCTGGATAAGGCGGTGAAGGAGGAGCGCAACGGTCTGTACAGCAAGCTTACCGATGCTGTGATGGGGATTGGCGATTGGGTGATTAGCGGCCGTCCTGCCGACTTTCTGAGCGAATACGAGCAGGATGAAGCAGCGGTTACCCGCAAGGAGCGGAAGCTTAAGGCATGGGGCCGCGCCCGTGCCCTGATCGGTCAAATGGTCGTTGCGCTTGCGGTCGTCTCCATGATTTATTGGACGGGCGGAGAAGTCGCCGCTGGTGAATTGGATCGAGTGATGCTCGCGGCCTTTGTGCTCGTCGTCTTTCCGTTGTCCGATGCTTTCCTGCCCGTATCGGAGGCTGTGCAGCGGCTGCCGGAATATCAGGTATCGCTGGCGCGATTGGAACGGATCTCCGGCACAAGCCCGAATGGAGCAGCCGCAGAAGAAGCTGCTTCCTCCATTTCTGCCGGGATTAGCGAGGAGGAGATTCGGAGCGCTTCGCAGAGCGCCCATCTGAGATTGGCGGAGGTGCGCTTCGCCTACGATGCGGGTATGGGCCTGGAAGGAGACGGTGCCTATTCCGTCGACGGCGTATCCCTGGACATCCCGCAAGGCAAACGGGTGATGATCATCGGGCGCAGCGGAGCCGGCAAGTCGACGCTGCTGAAGCTGATCCAGGGTGCCTTAACCCCTCCGGGGGCAAGGTCACCATCAATGGCATTCCGGCTGCGGCTTATGGCGACGCCGGAATGCCCCGGGTCATCTCCGTGCTGAACCAGTCCCCGCATTTGTTCGACACGACGGTGGCGAACAATATTCGGCTGGGACGGAACGATGCGGAGATGACGGAGATTGCGCGCGCAGCGGAGCAGGCACAGCTTGCGGAGCTGATCGCGGGTCTCCCGCAGGGGCTGGATACGCCGATGCGGGAGACCGGGCAGCGCTTCTCCGGCGGAGAGCGGCAGCGCGTCGCCCTGGCGCGCGTACTGCTGCAGAATGCGCCGGTGCTGGTGCTGGACGAGCCGACCGTCGGGCTCGACCCGAGAACCGAGCGTGAGCTGCTGTCGACGATCTTCGATGCGACCGCAGGCAAGACGCTCGTCTGGGTCACGCACCATCTGGCCTTTGCCGAGCAGATGGATGAGGTTATCTTCATGGAGCATGGGAGAATTCTAATGCGGGGAACACATGCCGAACTGATGGCGCGTGAGTCGAGATACCGCAATTTGTATCATCTAGACCGTCCATTGGAGAAGTATTCTTCCTGGAGTGAGACTGGCTCAGCAGACAGAGCAGGTGAGTAGATTGAAGAATTCTGTAGGAAACACTTGTGGCAAAAAAAGCTGCCGTGGGAAAACACTCCTCACGTGGTCTCTCTTTACTTATACGGTAGAAAGTGTATAATATATATAACAGATCTCGCCCGCGCCTCTGCTTGCATGCGTAAATAGGGCGAGCCTTTTTTATTTATAGGGGGATTTGAAGTGCCAGTGTTGCCTCTAAAGCCTGCTTTAACTTTTGAAGAACAAGTAGAATTGCTCCATCAGCGCGGCGTTATTATTGAAGATCGTGACCAAGCGATCAGATGTTTAAAACGAATAAACTATTATAGGTTTACTGCCTATACTTTATCCTTTAAAACAAACGATAAATTCTATACCGGTATTACATTTAATACGATTTTAAGACACTATAAATTTGACTCCAAGCTAAGAAACTTACTTATGGAGATCATTGAGTATGTTGAAATATCATTCAGAACTCATATTGCATATCTCCTTGGTCACAAGTATGGGGCTCTAGGTTATCGAGATCCGACTATTTTTAGGAATGAAAAACACCATGCGGAGTTTATGCGAGACTTGGATAAAGGAATCGCTGTTTCAAGGGATCTTTTTGTTTCCCATCACCTTAACAAGTATGGGAGCTTCCCCATATGGGTGGCCGTTGAGGTTTTACAGTTTTCCAGCCTGTCCAAGCTATTTCAAAACTTAAAGCTGGAAGATCAGCGTTCAATTGCGCGAAAATACTACGGTGTACATCACAGTGAAATTTCCAGTTGGCTTTATTCTCTTACTGTTGTAAGGAATCGATGTGCTCATTATAATCGCCTCTTTAACCACCCACTCCCCATAAAGCCGAAATTTAAAACTGACGACCAAGCACTAGAAATAAGGGCTAACCAGTTATTTGCTATGTTATACAACCTAAAATATTTAGTCACGGATAAAAGTTATTGGCAAAACTGGGTTACAAAACTTGAGGCCTTGCTTGGAGAATACAATGAAGTAGATAACCATCTGTTAGGTTTTAAAGAAGATTGGTATTCTTTGCTTATCAAGTAAATAGTGAAACAGAATCTGAAGAGCGAAGTACTTTACTGAACTCCGGCCTTCGGCTTTACATCGCCACCCTCGAGATGATCCTAGTCAAGGAACAACAGCATGAAGCCCGTCTGGGACTGCATTCGGATATGGGTGTTCCTTGGTATATTTAACGAGGTCCATAACGAAAGTCATTCGGACCCAACTCATCGGATTTATTATCCAACGTACTACTTCCCCTATCGTAAACCTTTTAATAATACGTGCCGTATCTCAATTTATGTTTCATTATAATGCAATATGTTTTAAAGATGGAGGAGAAAACTGCTTGCACCTCCACGAAGAGCCTTCCGTTCTTCCCCTTTACCCGCTATAATGGGGTTTAATATCTGGAACTTGACGCGGGTTGTCAGGGTTTGAATGAAGAAGGACTCGGAGGTGGGACCGTGGAACTGAGGCAAATCCAGTATTTTATTGAGGTTGCGAAGCTGGAGCATGTGACGGAGGCGTCTTATGCACTGCATGTGTCGCAGTCAGCGGTGAGCCGGCAAATTTTCAAGCTGGAAGCGGAGCTTGGAGTGGATCTGTTTGTGCACGAAGGACGCAAGGTCAAGCTGACGCCGATCGGTCGATTGTTTCTGAAGCATATGGAGCAGTTGATGAGTGTGATTGAGCATTCAAAGCAGGAGATCAGCGAATATCTTGATCCTGAGCGCGGGATAGTTCGAATCGGCTTCCCGAGCAGTCTTGCCTCCCAGCTTATTCCTCGCGTGGTTACGCTGTTTCGGGAGCGGTATCCGGCGGTTCACTTCCATCTTCAGCATGGCTCCTACAAGGAATTGGTAGAATGGGTTATTGGCGGTGAACTGAATTTGGCTGTGATGGGGCCTGTGCCGACCAATGAACAGCAGGTCCGCAGCACCATCCTGTTCGAGGAGAATTTCGTGGCGCTTCTGCCGGCGAGCCACAAGTTGGCCCAAAGCAAGTCTGTGCTTCTGAATGACTTGAAAGAGGATCTGTTTGTACTTTTTCCGGAAGGGTTTATTCTTAGAGACCTTGTCGTCGAGGCTTGTGCAAAGGAGGGGTTCAAGCCGAGAGTAACCTTTGAGGGGGATGATCTTGATGCCATCAAGGGTCTTGTCTCCGCAGGGTTAGGCCTCACGTTGCTGCCGGAGATCGCCTTAGGTGAGCATATTCCCTCCTCCATTGTCGCGGTTCCGATTGCAGGACTTCAGGTGAAGAGGGATGTCGGGGTCATTGTTCCGGTCAACCGGGAGCTTCCGCCAACCGAGCGGTTGTTCTTTGACTTCTTGCAGCAGATAGGTGCAGAATGGACGCCAGCAGACTGAACGATGTTTAAGCTAAATTCGACAACAAACAACATGCGGGCGGAAATATTGAATATGATGAATATCACGGAAATAGTCACCAAACCAAACGTTTGGTGACTATTTTTATATTAATTGTGCTACAATGTTAACTGGGTTGTTCATGTTTAGGAATGTACAAATTTTCACTAACTTACAAAAGGAGAATGAACATGTCAGAAATGATTACCGATGTGAACTCGGCTCAAGAGACGTTGGACACTGTAAGCGCTGCAGATTCTGCAGCCCAGGCTACACCGCAGGCGCTCCTGGAGCAATTGCTCCAACCAGAAATCCAGAACTCGCTTACGACGCTGATCGAGCAATTGCCGAAATTGACGGAGATGATGAGCACCTTGGCCCAGTCTTACGACTTCGTCAAGACGCTTGCTAATGACGCAACCTTTAAAAGCGATATGGTCGGAGCGATAGCAGAGATCGGCGGACCGGTGAAGGAATCCGCGAAGACTATTGCCGCTAATGTTATCGAGGCAAAGGATCGTGCAGAGGCCAGTCAGGAGACGATCGGCGTGTTCGGGTTGCTCAAGCTGCTGAAGGATCCGGAAGCACAGCGACTGTTCCGTTTTGTTCAGGCTTATCTTCAAGTATCCGGCGAGAAGCGCGGACAATAATACATCGATTGCGAGAAAGGAGTCTTCCAGATGTCTAAGCATATTTTAATTCTTGGTGCCGGTTACGGCGGTGTATTGAGCGCGCTTAGCGTTCGCAAATATTTGAGCAAGCAGGAAGCCAGAGTCACGGTGGTGAACCAATTTCCCACTCATCAGATTATTACCGAGCTGCATCGGCTTGCAGCAGGCAGTGTGAAAGAGCGTGCAGTTGCTCTGCCGCTGGAGAAGCTGTTTAAGGGGAAGGATATCGACCTGAGAGTAGCCAAGGTGGAGAGATTCTCCGTAGAGAACAAGGAAGTTAAGCTGAATGACGGTACACTTTTGTCGTACGATGCACTGGTCGTTGGCTTGGGCAGTGTGACAGCCTATTTCGGAATTCCGGGACTGGAACAATACAGCATGGTGCTGAAATCTGCGGCGGATGCGGAGCGTATTCACCGGCATGTAGAAGCCAAGCTTGCTGAATATGCCAAGTCTAAAAATCCTGCCGATGGCACGATTCTGATCGGCGGCGGCGGTCTGACAGGTGTTGAGCTGGTCGGTGAAATTGCCGATAAGCTGCCGGAAATGACGCAAAAGTACGGAATCAATCCTTCAGAAATCCGTCTGTTGCTGGTTGAAGCTGGCCCTAAGATTCTGCCGGTGCTTCCTGACAACCTGATCGAGCGGGCTACCTCCAGCCTGGAAAGCCGCGGGGTTACCTTCCTGACTGGTTTGCCAGTCACCAATGTGGAGGGGAACACGATCGAGTTAAAGGATGGGCAGAAAATCGTGGCCAATACCTTCGTCTGGACAGGCGGCGTTCAGGGCAATCCGCTCATCAGTGAATGCGGTCTGGAAGTGAACCGCGGCCGGGCAACGGTCAATGAGTATTTGCAGTCCACCTCGCACAGCGACGTATTTGTCGCCGGAGACAGCGCAGTTGTCTTCGCCCCGGACGGACGGCCATACCCTCCAACAGCTCAGATTGCTTGGCAAATGGGCGAGTTAATCGGCTATAACCTGTCAGCGCTTCTGAAAGGCGGACATATGGAAACGTTCCATCCGGTTAATTCAGGCACCTTGGCCAGCCTGGGCCGCAAGGATGCAGTAGCTACGGTCGGAGCGAGCAATAGCCAGCTGAGCGGCATGCCTGCCAGCCTCATGAAGGAAGCGAGCAACATCCGCTATCTGAGCCATATTAAAGCCTTGGATTCACTTGCGTACTAATTGAATAATGTAAGTAAACTACTGAATTTTACGTTCTGGGGCAACGTGTGAAGTGTTCTTACGATCGCTGTTGTTCGCGGATTTCTCTAATTGAACTAAGATATTATAAGGTAGAAATCCACTCACAAAGGCGAACGCTTACGCTTCTACAGCACACTTCACACTTTTGCCCTTTCTACGTAGCATTTATAGTTCAACTTATATGGCAATAAAAAGCAGCCCCTTCCGAAACCCGCTTCTTGATGCGGGTCTCCCGGCAGGGGCTGCCTTACTTTAGACATTTAACTCTAAATTACGCCTTGAGCGACCATAATATCGGCAACCTTCAGGAAACCAGCGATATTGGAGCCGACAACGAGATTGCCCGGGTGGCCGTATTGCTCGGCAGCCTGAACACTGTTGTTATAAATGTTCTTCATAATTTGCTTCAGCTTCTCGTCCACTTCTTCAAAGCTCCAGGCGAGACGTGCGCTGTTCTGGGACATTTCAAGCGCGGATACAGCTACGCCGCCTGCATTGGCAGCCTTGGCAGGTCCGAAGTAAACGTCGTTTTCAAGATAAATCTCAATAGCCTCAAGCGTCGAAGGCATGTTTGCGCCCTCAGCAACATATTTCACGCCGCCTTCAACCAGCTTGCGTGCGGATTCAGCGTTGATTTCATTTTGCGTAGCGCAAGGAAGTGCGATATCGCATGGGATACTCCAGATTTGATCGCACCCTTCAAAGTACTCCGCAGTAGGATGGATATTTACATATTCCTTGATCCGTTTGCGTTCCACTTCTTTCAAGCGCTTCACGGTATCCAGTTGAATGCCGTTCTTGTCATAGATATATCCGTTGGAGTCACTGCAGGCAATGACGATCGCGCCAAGCTGTTGAGCCTTCTCGATGGCATAGATGGAGACATTCCCCGAGCCCGATACAACGACCCGTTTGCCTTCGAAGCTGTCCCCCTTGGAAGCGAGCATTTCATTGGCAAAATACACAAGACCGTAACCGGTAGCTTCGGTCCGGGCAAGGCTTCCGCCGTACAGCAGGCCTTTGCCGGTCAATACGCCGGCTTCGTTGCCGCCGCGGATCCGCTTGTATTGTCCGAACATATAGCCGATTTCACGGGCGCCAACGCCGATATCGCCGGCCGGTACGTCGATGTCCGGACCGATATATTTGGACAGCTCTGTCATGAAGCTTTGGGTGAATCTCATGACCTCCAGATCGGACTTGCCCTTAGGATCGAAGTCGGAACCTCCCTTGCCGCCGCCGATAGGCAGACCGGTCAAGGAGTTTTTGAAAATTTGCTCAAACCCGAGAAATTTAATGATGCTGGCGTTAACGGACGGATGGAAGCGAAGTCCTCCCTTGTAAGGTCCGATAGCACTGCTGAACTGGACCCGGAAGCCGCGGTTGACTTGAACCTTTCCTTGGTCGTCGACCCATGGCACGCGGAATGTAATCAGTCTTTCCGGCTCAACGATGCGTTCCAGAATGGCATGCTCCTTGTACTTCGGATTCTGAGCAAACACAGGAACAAGAGAGTCGAGGATCTCTTTTATCGCTTGATGAAATTCGCTTTCACCGGGATTCCGTTTCTTCACTGCCTCATAAACCTCATTCACATATGCTTGTGCTGCTTCAAGCTCTTGGGTTGTACTCGCTGTAATCGACATGAACGTTCTCCACCTTTCACTTAGCCGTAAATCACACCGGTTCTCAGGCTCCGGTTGTATATGATTTCACGAAATTTATTACCTCCATTGTAATGTCTATGTAAAGTATAAACAAAGCCTTATTGAGATCAAGTTAATGATCTTTTGAGATCAACTTTACAAGGGATGTAAGGTTATTCCAAATAAAAAACTGGATAATGTGAAGGTAAGTCTCCAATATCATCTGGTTGCTGCTCGGTGAGAAGCAATGAGCGTATTACAAGGTTGTATATAATTTAACTGTAACTTTATAAACTACAGTTAATTCCTGACTTGAGATTCCTGGGAAGAGAGGATAGGCTAGAGGTATTAGTATGCTAATTATGACCAAAGGAGATGAATTTATGGAGCTGCAGATTGGAATTGTCGGTACAGGATGGTTTAGCAAGGTTCATGGGGATATATTAGCTGCATTGGATGGGGTGAAGGTTGCTGCTGTATGCGGGACAAGCCTGCCCAAAGCGGAATCCCTTGCTTCCAGATACGAGGGCTCGAAAGGGTATGATAATCTGGCGGATATGCTGGATGGCACCAAGCTGGATGCGGTATATCTGTGTATCCCTCCTCATGCGCACGGGACAATCGAAGCCGAGTTGATTGATCGCGGCATTCCCTTCCTCGTAGAGAAGCCGCTCGGGGCAGAACTGGAAACCCCGCTCGATATTTATTCCAGACTTCAGGCAAGCTCCAAGCCGTTGATTCACTCTGTGGGGTATCATTTCCGTTATAAGGCACAGACGATAAAGCTGAAGGAGCTGCTTGAAGGAAAAACGGTCGGCATGGCTCTTGGATGCTGGATGGGAGATATGCCGCAAGTGGCCTGGTGGAGAGAGCAAAGCGGCTCGGGCGGCCAGTTCATTGAACAAACAACACATATTGTGGACTTGCTCAGATATACTGCCGGAGAAGTTGAAGAGGTTTACGCCTCTTATGCGAACCGGGTAGTGCATGAGCAGTATGAAGGAGTCAGTGTAGCGGATGTAGGTACGGTTACGTTGAAGCTGAAGAGCGGAGCTGTGGCGAATATCTCCAATACCTGTGTTCTGCCTGCGGGTGTTGGAGAGGTGGGGCTCAGCCTCTATACGGATCAGGGAATCCTGTCCTGGAGCCCGGACCTTCTGGGGGTGTCCCTATCCGGTGAGAAGAGCACCTTCCGAATTGAGGACAATCCTTACAGAGCGGAAAACGAGGCCTTCATTCATGCGCTGCGTACAGGCGATACCTCAGGGATTCACTCCGACTATGGCGATGCACTGAAGACACAGCGTGTCACCTGGGCGGCCTTGGAGTCAGCCAGAACCGGAAAGCCGGTGCAAATCAACAATATATAATAAAAATAGAAGGTGTCCTGAAGCCATCATAGATGACCAGGACACCTTCTTCCGTATATTTACCACTGGATATCATAATTGACAAAATAGGTGTCTTCGCTTTCGGTAACTGCAATATGCCCGCCCAGCAGCTTCACGATCTGCATTAACGGACCGGCAAGACGGCCTTGTACGATAACAGCAGGAGCATCGAGGTTGACTGCTTCGCCGTTCAGGGTAGCGATTGGACTGTCAGCGGTCAGAATGAGTGTGTTGCTGCCCCGCTGAAGCGTTGCCTGCTTGGTGTCGTTGTCATAAGCGAATGTCGTATCTGTGCCTTCTGCGAAGTCCTTGACGGCAACCCGAACCTGATCCTTCGAGGTTGTAGGAATCTGAACGAAGGAAGCCTCCTGGCCTTCTACCGTAAGTGTGAGTGAGAAAATCGGACCATTCTCGTTGATCACAAGCGTCTTTGCCTGGTGCTCCAGCTTGCTGCCCAGCTCATCCACATTTTCAGCCGTAAGCTGGTGGCTTCCAGCTGCGATTTGCTCGATGATCCATTGGTTGATGGCACCGGTATGGTGGGACAGATCCTTGAAGTTCTCCAAATTATAAGTCACACTCTCATCACTCTGAAAATCAAAGAGCGTCACATTTTCCATAGACCCCAATTTCTCCAGCATATACTTCTTTATTTCCAATTGATTATAGAAGCGCTGCGGGTTGAGCCTGTACCAGACCTGCTGGCGAATTACCGAATAAGGCGGATAATAAATCTTGAATTCAACCTCGGGGTGCGCCTTGATCAGACTGAGAACATTTTCGTCAAAGCGCTGCTTAGCCAGTTCGTAATCCGGCTCGCTCTCGCCGGAGGTCTGCTCATAGTTCCAGGCTTCTATCCACTTGGGCAGCACCTTCTTCGATCCGTAGGTGGCGTAGGAATCCCAGTTATTGAGCCGGTCAAGGTTCCGGTACTGGGGGTGCTTGTCCTTCGGCAGCAGAAGGGCGCCGAAAGCATGCTTGATATTGGATACATTGAAAATATATTTATAGTCGTTAAATACATTGTCATCATACAGATAGAACGGGAAGCTCTCGGCGTCCCGGACATTATTATCACGCACAGTGAAATAGTCAAATCCCCATAGCACCGTCTTGACTTGGCCGGTGCCAAAGGCAAGATCTGCAATCATCCGCTGCTCAATGGAGGTAGAGCCCTCGATGGACAATTTCAGCACTTTTCCGCCAAGCGCTTCCTCTACCTTGGAGGGAATGAAGTTCTCCGTCATGGAGCTGCCCAGAATGATGGTGTCGTATTCGTAGTTCTTGGCCAGTCCGGGATTCTGATAACGCTGCTCTCTTGAATATAGCGGCTCATAGGCTGCCTTGTGATAGAACTGAAGCGGATCGACAGTGATCATGAAGCCGCCCACTACACCGGCAAAGACCAGAACGAAGGCCAGGAACGAGAGGATAAACCGAATGTTCTTCAAGAAGATAATCTCCTTTTCCTAGAAGGTAAAGTATAAAAACTCGCTGACTTGGTTGAAGTAAAGCACCGAAAATACAAATAGGAATGCGATATATACAGCGTGCTTCCAGGTCGGCTTGAACCTGCGGGCCATCTGCATGGAGTTGCGTGCGAACACTGCTATAAGCAAGGCTGCTGCAATCAGCAGAACGTTACCTGCCAGGTCTAGCGATAGGGTCAGACCGAGATCCCGGAAATTCACCATGCCCTTGAGCACCTTGATAGCATCGTCAAAGGTGAGAGCACGGAAGAACACCCAAGTAAAGTTGATGAACATGAAGGTGATGAACCAGGCGCACCAGCGCGGAATCTTTACGCCGGTCTTCTGCCATAGACGCTGAATGACCTGAGCCGCCCCGTGAAGAAGCCCCCACAGGATGAATGTCCATCCGGCCCCGTGCCAAATGCCGCCGATGACAAAGGTGGCAACCAGATTAAAGTAGGTCCGGAAGACCCCCTTTCGGTTTCCGCCCATCGGAATGTAAATATAATCTTTCAGAAACCGGCTGAGCGTCATATGCCAGCGGGCCCAGAAATCCTTGATGCTCACAGCCTTGTAAGGCGAATTAAAGTTAATCGGCAGCTTGATATTAAAGAGCAGGGCAATCCCGATCGCCATATCCGAATAGCCGCTAAAGTCGAAGTAGAGCTGGAGCGTATAAGACAGCGAAGTGATCCAGCCGCCAATGAAGGTCAGGTAATTGCCAGTATCGAAGCCTTGTGTCGCAATCGGTGCAAGTGTATCGGCAATGACAACCTTTTTGAACAGACCGATACAGAAGATGAACAAGCCCCGTGCCACATTGCCCGGAAGAATTCTTTTTCCGCGTTTGCGGTCGAATTGCGGCATCATCTCCCGGTGATGAAGAATCGGGCCGGCAATCAAATGCGGATAAAAGGTAACGAACAGAACATAGTTAACGACGTCATATTCCTTTGCCTTCCCTCGATAAGCATCGACCAGATAAGCAATCTGGGTAAAGGTAAAGAAGCTGATCCCGAGCGGAAGCGCCAGATGCAGCAGACTAATATGGGCGTCCGTTAATGCATTGACGTTCGTGATCAGGAAGTCTGCATATTTGTAATAACCCAGCAGTAGCAGATCGCCGACAATCGCAAGCGTTAGGAGCAGCTTGCGTGATCCCTGCTTCTTGGCGTGGCTGATGCTTCTTCCCATAATATAGTTGAACGCAATCGAAGCGAGCATGAGCGGCAGCGATTTAATGCTCCACCAGGAGTAGAAGAACAGAGAGGCCAGTGCAAGCCATAGCTTGCCGAATAAGGGCGGACAAAAGCGATTGAGCAGAAAATAGACAATAAAGGTAACGGGCCAGAAGGCAAATATGAATTCATACGAGTTAAACAGCACGTCCTGTGTACCCCTTTGCAAAATAGAAGTTTTTAACCAAATACTAAAATCATACCGTAATTTGGCTTATACTACAATGTCGAAACCTGTACGATAACAAAGAAATATCCAAAAAGAAGGCCTGCCGTCAGGCAGGCCAAGAGAAAAATAAATATATAAAATTAGGAGGAAACACATGTTCGGAGTTCAATGCCCATCAATGGAATAACAACAATATGATGACAGGAGCGGCTACCAGGGTGAACAAGCCTGCTACGATCATGGAAATACTGGAGATGGTGCCTGTCAACGAGCTGAATTCGAAGGCTTTGGAGGTGCCTGTGCCGTGGGCGCTTGTTCCAAACAAGACCCCCCGGGCGATTTCGCTCTCAATTCGAAACAGCTTCGCAACGAGCGGGCCGAGTGTGACTCCGAGCAGTCCGGTCATAATGACGAAGACGGCAGTAATATTCGGCACGCCACCGATCATCTCGGAGATATTCATGGCAATAGGCGTGGTTACTGAGCGAGGAATCAGACTCGTAATCAGCTCACTATCCAGATGCATCCACTTGGCGAGGACGGCTGAGGAGAGCATCGCAACGACCGAGCCGGTTAATACGCTGGCCAGGATCTCAACCATATGCTTTTTCAATACATCAAAATATTTATACAAGGGGACCGCGAACGCAATGGTCGCCGGCTGCAGCAGAAAGCTCAGCCACTTGCCCCCGGAGTGATAGGTCTCATAAGGGATCTGGGTCCAGATCAATCCAATCACAAGGGTAAGGGGTGTGATCAGGAGCGGAGACAGATAGACCCTTGGATGAATCCGGTACAGATGCTTGGAGAGAACATAGACGACAAGAGTTATTGCGAGACAGATCAGTCCAGGGATCATGTTGTCTTCCGCTCCTTTCTTCTGCTGATTCGCGTGGCAATCAGTCCGGAGCTGACCATGACAATCACGGTACTCGATAGGACAACAATCAGAATCTGGATGCCGTTATTTTGGAGCATCGGGATATATTCCATAATTCCGACCGCGGCCGGAATGAAGAACAGCAGCAGCTCGGCAAGCAGCCAGCTTGCGCCGGCCTCGATCCAGTCGAGCTTGACGATTTTCAGCTTGAGTAGAAGGAATAATACAATGATGCCGAGTATGGTGCCGGGAATCGGAAGGTGAAGCCATTGGGCCAGCGCATTCATCGCCAGAGTGAACAGAATGAGGACCATAACCTGCAGAACGATCTTTGCAGCGATGCGAATGATATTCATCTTAAGCTTCCTTCCCGCTATATAAGTTGAACTAAATAAGCTCCGTAGAAAGGGCATAAGTGTGAAGTGTTCTGTAGAAGCGGAAGCGTTCGCCTTTGTGAGTGGAATTCCACCTTATGATGCTTAGTTCAATCAGAGAAATTCGCGAACAACAGCGATCGTAAGAACACTTCACACGTTGCCAGGAACGTAAAATTCATTAGTTCAACTTATATTGCATTTGATAATGGAAATTTTACAGCATTAATTTTCATGAGTAAAATGAATAAAACGAATGATAATCATTCCATTTGTCTATACATATGGATTGGTGGAGGAACGGTATGGATATTAAGCAAATGCAGTACCTCATTGAGGTTGCCAGACACAGAAGCTTCACCCGGGCCGCAGAAGCGCTGTTTATTACTCAGCCAACCATTAGCAAGACGGTGAAAGGACTGGAGGATGAGCTGGGGGTGGTGCTGTTTGAGCGGATCGGCAAAAAGATTGTCCTGACCGATGCCGGCCAGCTTATTGTCTCCAAGGCGCAGCAAATTGTGGCTGAATATCAAAATATGGCCGCAGAGCTGGATGATCTCCGAAATATGAAGCGAGGCCATTTGCGAATCGGTCTGCCTCCCATGGTGGGAGCCAGCTTCTTCCCAAGCGTGATTGGCAAATTCCATGAGCGTTATCCGAAGATTACGATTCAGCTATTTGAGGATGGGGCGAAGAAGGTGGAGTCCAATGTTGTGGAGGGCGCGCTCGATGCGGGGGTTGCGGTGCTGCCCACCTCGCAGGAGGGCTTGGCCAGCTTTCCCTTCGTGGAAGAAAGGCTCCATCTGGTGCTTCCGCCGGAGCATCATTTATCCGGTCGGGATCAGGTTCATCTGAAGGAGCTGGCAGAGGATGATTTTGTCCTGTTCAGGAAGGACTTTACCCTGCACGACCGGATTATTGCAACCTGCACCCAGATAGGGTTTCAGCCCCGCATTGTCTATGAGAGCTCGCAATGGGACTTGATTAGTGAAATGGTCGCAGTAGGACTCGGAATTACATTGCTGCCGGAGACGATCTGCCGGGAGATTGACGATGAGCGGGTTCGGATCGTTCCCCTGAATCCGGTAATTCCCTGGAAACTGGGTATAGTATGGAGAGAGGATCGTTATTTGTCATTTGCCACAAGAGAGTGGATTCAGTTTGCCAGAGAGATGCTTGTCACTTCAACCGATTACAGGGGAGAAGCTTAGCAGTATAAATCCGTTAAATGTTCATATTTATCCCATCCTGAACCTATGCACCCCTTGTTTGTTTTATTATAATTACAACTTGTGAAAGAAAATACAATCATAGAATTAGGGGATAAGCTCAAGATGAGTGTGTTTAGAAGAAAATCGATCACCGAGATGCTGCAGGAGAAGGCGGCAAGCAGTGCGAAGGGCATGAAAAAGGAGCTTGGCGTCTTTGATTTGACGATGCTGGGGGTAGGCTGTGTAGTCGGAACGGGGATCTTCGTGTTAACGGGGGTTGCAGCTGCGAATCATGCGGGGCCGGGCCTGATCCTGTCCTTTCTGCTTGCGGGCATTGTATGTGCTTTTTGTGCGCTCTGCTATGCGGAATTTGCCTCCATGGTTCCGGTATCCGGAAGTGCATATACCTACAGCTACGCTACATTCGGAGAGATTTTTGCCTGGGTGCTGGGATGGGATCTGATTCTGGAATATGGCTTTGCCGCATCCATGGTAGCAAGTGGCTGGTCCGGGTACTTTCAGGGCTTGCTGTCCGGGCTTGGGCTGGAGCTGCCCAGGGCGATCAGCAGCGCATTTAATCCTGCCGAAGGCACGTATTTTGATCTGCCGGCTGTGTTAATCGTCCTGCTGCTCACCTTCGTGGTATCCAGAGGGGCCAAAGAATCGACACGGTTAAATGCGATCATGGTTGTTGTTAAAGTTGTCGTCATCCTCCTCTTCATTATCGTGGGTGTCTTTTATGTGAAGCCGTCCAACTGGACCCCGTTTATGCCGTTTGGTTTCAGCGGAGTCGTGACCGGCGCTGCGACGGCCTTCCTGTCCTATATCGGCTTCGACGTGGTTGCAACCGCTGCTGAGGAAGTGCGAAATCCGCAAAAGGATTTACCCCAGGGCATCCTGTGGTCACTGGCGGTATGCTCCTTGCTCTATATTTTGGTTACCGCTGTATTGACAGGCATGGTACCGTATCATCTCCTTAATGTTAAAAATCCGGTTGCCTTCGCCCTGCAGTATATTCACCAGGACTGGGTTGCGGGGTTTATTTCTCTTGGGGCCATTGTTGGCATAACGACGGTTTTGTTTGTTCTCTTATTTGGACAGACTCGTCTGTTCTTTGCGATCGGCCGGGATGGCTTGCTGCCTGAAAGGTTATCCAAGGTCAACCCCAAATCGGGCGCTCCGGAATTCAGCACCTGGGTGACCGGGGCGATTGTGGCTCTCTTCGCCGGCTTGATTCCGCTGGGCAGGCTCGCGGACCTGGTTAGTATCGGGACTTTATTTGCTTTCATCTCTGTATCGGTGGGAATTATCATCCTGCGCAAGACGCGGGCTGACCTGGAACGATCCTTCAGAGTACCGCTCGTACCCCTTATTCCGATTATTGCGGCCTTGACCTGCGGATACTTGCTGATCAGCCTTCCGCGGATCACATGGATTGCATTTCTGATCTGGATGGCAATTGGCTTGTGCGTATACTTCTTCTATGGATATAAGCATAGTCTCTTGGCCAAAGACAAAGGAAACTCTTGAATCGTGTATATTCCGAACACAAAATGAAGAAATTAAGGCGGAGCTTTGCACATCTACAATGAAGGAGAGATTCCCTCATGCTGGAAAGGTTCGCCTTGATATCGGCCGTATTGAGCTGTACACTGCTCATTCAGCCGGCTGCAGGAGCCGCCTCTTGCCTGTCTGCATTGTCCGCTAGTCCCACCGGGGCGGAGCAGCCTGCTTCTGCCTCCGAGAACCAGCCCTATCATTTCGGCTTCAAGCGAAGTGTGAACGGTCAGCTTCCCTCGATTAATGAAGAAGGCTTCAAGACGATTGTTGATCGCTATGATGCTGTCTTTACGGGGGATACAAGCCGTAAGGAGCTGTTTCTTACCTTCGATAACGGCTACGAAAATGGATATACAGCGCCGATTCTGGATGTACTAAAGGCCAAGAAGGTTCCCGCAGCCTTTTTTGTGACAGGACACTATGTAAAAGACCAGCCCGAGCTGGTGAAGCGTATGGCAGCAGAGGGGCATATCGTTGGTAACCACTCCTGGAGTCATCCGGATATGACCACCCTCGATGACGGGAAGATCAAAGAGGAGCTGGACCGGGTCAAAACGGCGGCCTCCTCGCTGACAGGGACGGATAAAATGCGGTACTTACGCCCGCCTCGCGGCATCTTCAGCGAGCATGTGCTCAGGGTTACGAAAGAGCTGGGCTATACAAACGTATTCTGGTCGCTAGCTTACAAGGATTGGGATGTCAATGATCAGAAGGGCGCCTCATATGCTTATCAGAAGGTAATTGCCCAGCTTCACCCGGGAGCGGTGCTGCTGCTGCACTCTGTATCCAGAGATAATGCGGAGGCCCTGTCATCCATCATTGATGAAGCCAGGCGCCAGGGCTATGAATTTAAAACGCTGGATGAATTATCGCTGAAGAGGAAGGCCGGATTCGGCACACCATAATAAGACAGGGAGCAGTGCTAAAGTGACGATTTTCATCGGCACAGCAAGGCTCCCTGTCTTATTTTTTTGATATCAGGATGTATAAGCTTCTAAGCATTTGCTTGACAATCATCAATTGGGCTCCTATAATTAGGTCTGCTAATAAATAGGTAACCTAAATATTAAATATCTTAAACAACGAGAAAAGAAGGTGATCGGGTGGACAGGATCAAGGATCTCCAGACCCGCCGTCTGATGGAGATACTCAGAAGATTCGGGAGAGCCGATTGGCGTAACTTCGAGACGGGGGGCCTCAAGCCAAGTGAGATCAGAATACTGTTTGCTGTCCAGTCAGGATGCGCTGAACAGCCGGAAGGAGTTACGGTATCAGAGATCAGCAACTTCCTGCAGATCAGTTCTCCGACCGTCACTCCGTTGATCAAGAGTCTGGAGGCACAGGGACTTGTTCATCGTTACAATGATCAGGAGGACCGGCGTGTAGTGCGGGTAAGACTGACAGAGGAAGGAAGCAGGTTCACCAAGAAAGCAAGGGAATCACGGCTCCGGCGCTTTCAGGAACTGAAAGATTTCTTGGGTGAAGAGCGGAGTAAGGAATTTATCGATACACTTGAAATGATCTATCAATTTATGGAACGGAACCATGTGAAACCAGAGAAAGAGTAACGCTATATAAGTTGAACTTTAAAAGCTACGTAGAAAGGGCATAAGTGTGAAGTGTTCTGAAAAAGCGTAAGCGTTCGCCTTTGCGAGTGGATTTCTACCGTATAATAACTTAATTCAATCAGAGAAATCCGCGAACAACAGCGATCGTATGAACACTTCACACGTTGCCCCCAGAACGTAAAATTCAGCAGTTCAACTTATATAGATACGACCAGAGATTTTATCGAGAAAGTGGAGCTGATAGGAATGATGAAGCTGTTTCAACATTTGAAGCCATACCGCTGGCTTGTAGCAGCCGTATTAGTTCTGGTATTTTTCCAGACCTTGACGGAGCTGTATTTGCCGACATTGATGTCTGATATTGTGGACACCGGGGTGGTAATGGGAGATACGGAATATATCTGGAAGGTGGGCGGCGTCATGCTGCTTGTCGCACTGGGCGGAATGATTTGCTCTGTCGGCTCAAGCCTTTTCTCTGCAAAGGCGGCCTCCGGCTTCGGAAGAACGCTTCGCGGAAAGGTATTCGGACATGTATCCAACTTTTCGCTGGAGGAATTCGACAAGGTCGGGACGGCTTCGTTGATCACCCGTACGACGAACGATATTACCCAGGTTCAGCAAGTGCTGATCATGATGCTTCGCATGATGGTCATGGCGCCGATGATGTGTATTGGCGGAATCATTATGGCTGTCTCAAAGGATGCCACGCTGTCGCTGACTCTGATTGTCATTATGCCGGTGCTGGCGCTGGCGATTTTCCTGATCGCGAGAAAAGGCTTGCCGCTGTTCAAGGCGATCCAGAAGAAGATTGACCGTCTGAACCTGGTGCTCCGTGAGGAGCTGACAGGGATTCGGGTCATTCGCGCCTTTAACCGCATGGGACATGAGCAAAAGCGGTTCGATCAAGCGAACCAGGATTTGACGGACACGGCGATCCGGGTGAACAAGATTATGGCCCTCATGATGCCGTTGATGATGCTGGTTATGAATGTTTCCTCTATTGCAATCATCTGGTTCGGGGGATTAAGAATTGATTCGGGACACATGGAGGTCGGCGATCTTATGGCCTTCTTGCAGTATGCCATGCAAATTCTGTTCTCATTAATTATGGTATCCATGATGTTCGTCATGATTCCACGCGCTCAGGCCTCTGCAGTTCGGATCAGAGAGGTGCTGGATATGGAGCCGGTGATTAAGGATGCGGCTTCAAGAGCTTCTGCTGGAGCATTGAAGGGATACGTCAAATTCGATGATGTCACCTTCAGCTATCCGGGAGCCGAGCAGCCCGCCATTCAGAACATCTCCTTCAGCGCCAAGCCGGGAGAGGTTACAGCGATCATTGGGGGCACCGGATCCGGGAAGTCTACATTAATCAGCCTGATCCCGCGCTTCTATGATGCGGAAAGCGGAAGAGTGATGGTTGACGGGGTAGATATCAGAGAGCTGTCCCAGGAGGAGCTGCGCTCAAAGATCGGCTTTGTCCCGCAGAAGGCGGTGCTGTTTACCGGCACGATTGCAGAGAACATTCGTTACGGAAAAGAAGATGCCAGCGACGAGGAGATTCGCCACGCAGCAGAGGTCGCTCAAGCGTCGGACTTTATTACCGAGATGGAGCAAGGCTATGAATCCATTATTGCCCAGGGCGGATCGAATGTATCGGGGGGCCAGAAGCAGCGGCTATCCATCGCCAGAGCGCTTGTGCGCGGGGCGGAGGTGTACATCTTTGACGACAGCTTCTCCGCACTGGATTTCAAGACGGATGCGAAGCTGCGTGCGGCCTTGAAGAACGAAACTCGAGAATCGACGGTGATTATTGTGGCCCAGCGGGTAAGCACCGTGCTGGATGCCGACCGGATTATCGTGCTGAACGAGAGCCGGGTTGCCGGTATCGGTACGCATGCCGAGCTGATGGAATGCTGTGAAGTCTACCGTGAGATTGTATATTCCCAGCTGTCGGAGGAGGAGATTGCATGAGTCAGGATAACAGACACAGACACCAGCCATCCGGACAGCGAGGCCGCGGTCCAAGACCAGGCGGTCCCCATGGAGGACCGGGAATGGGGATGCCCGTAGAGAAGGCGAAGGATTTCAAAGGTACTCTGAAGCGGTTGATCCGCTATTTGCGGCCGCACAAGGTACAATTGATTGCTGTGCTTGTCATGGCCATTATCAGTACTATTTTCAGTATTGTCAGCCCGAAAATTATGGGGAAGGCAACCACCAAGCTGTTTGAAGGCATTATGGCAAAATTTCAGGGAGTAGCTGATGCTACGATTGATTTCGAGTATATATGGCACATCATTCTGATTCTGCTGGCCTTTTATGTATTAAGCGCATTGTTCAGCTACTTCCAGCAGTTCCTGATGGCTGGAGTAGCGCAGAAGACCGTCTATGACCTGCGGCGCGAGGTCAATGATAAGCTGTCCCGGCTGCCGTTGAAATACTACGATGCCAGAACGCATGGGGAGACCCTGAGCCGAGTGACGAACGATGTGGACAACATCAGCTCCACCTTGCAGCAGAGCCTGACTCAATTGATCACTTCGATCCTGACGTTGATCGGTGTTCTGGTCATGATGCTGACTATTAGCCCGCTCTTGACATTGATTGCGGTACTTACCCTGCCGATCAGCATTGTGGCGATCAGCGCCTTCGCCAAGCGCTCGCAGAAGCAGTTCGTGCGCCAGCAGGCGGAGCTGGGGAAATTGAATGGTCATGTTGAAGAAATGTATACCGGCCACAAGGTCATTAAAGTGTTCGGACGAGAGAAGAAATCGCTGGAGCAATTTGATGAGATTAACGGCCGGCTGTATGAAGCAGGCTGGAAGGCGCAATTTATCTCGGGAATGATCATGCCGATCATGGGCTTCATCGGAAATATCGGCTATGTGTTCGTTGCAGTTGTAGGCGGGATATTGGTCACGAAGCAGTCGATTACAATCGGGGACGTGCAAGCCTTCATCCAGTATGCAAGACAATTTACGCAGCCGATTACCCAGACGGCGAATATCGCCAACATTATTCAATCTACGGTGGCTTCGGCGGAACGTGTGTTTGAAATTCTGGATGAAGAGGAAGAAGTGCGGGAGGCTGACAAGCCGGTCTCGCTGCCTGAACCGCAGGGCCGCGTAGCTTTCGAGCATGTGAAATTTGGTTATGAGGGCAAGCAGCCGCTGATCTCGGATATGAATATTGAAGTCAGCCCGGGGCAAACGGTGGCTATTGTGGGTCCGACGGGTGCCGGGAAGACAACCCTGATCAATCTGCTGATGCGTTTCTACGAATTGAATGACGGTGCAATTACGATTGATGGTGTGAATATTACGGAAATGAAACGCGGGGAGCTGCGTTCGCTGTTCGGCATGGTGCTCCAGGATACATGGCTCTTTAACGGCACCATTCGCGATAATATTGCATATGGACGCGAAGGGGCGACAGAGGCGGAGGTCATCCGCGCAGCCAAGACAGCGCATGCGGATCACTTTATCCGTACACTTCCGGGAGGCTATGACACGATTCTGAATGAAGAAGCCTCGAATATTTCGCAAGGACAGAAGCAGCTCCTGACCATTGCCCGCGCGATTCTGGCTGATCCGGCGGTGCTTATTCTGGATGAAGCGACCAGCAGTGTCGATACCCGGACCGAGGTCTACATCCAGAAGGCCATGAACGAATTAATGAAGGGCAGAACGAGCTTTGTTATCGCTCATCGCCTGTCCACCATTAAGGATGCCGATCTGATCCTAGTGATGAATCATGGTTCCGTGATTGAGCAAGGCAATCATGAGGAGCTTCTGGCTAAAGGCGGCTTCTATGCCGATCTTTACAATAGCCAGTTTTCCAAAGGCGGCTTCGATCAGGAGGCTGGTTAATAGCAACTCATTTAAGAGTCTTGTGTCTCTGGCCGGGGCCCGAAAAAAGTCTATATTTGATCAGGAAGGTACAGTTCCTCATTACTTTGAGGGGATTGTACCTTTTTTCTTAAGTGTTGAAAGATCTGCACAACATCAAGCTGCATAAAAGGAATAGGGGATTGACAAAAAACGTTCATAGCAGTGAAAAAAGTTACCTTAAATTCAGTGGAAATGATAGAAATGCGGATATAGTGAAATTCTTTCGCTTAAAAGTGGCTATCCCGTGGGTTTAACTAGTTACTGGAGATCTAAGGTAATTTTTTTCACTAAAGGTGGGTTTGAGCGCCGAATGAAGAATTTAAGGGAAGAAATTTCACTGGAGCGTGGTCTCTAGCGCAAGCGGTACCCTGCTTGCATGATGTTCGAGGGCTGCAAGTTTGCTGCAATGCAACATGTAACGCAGTCATGTGCAACTGCATTTCAGTTGAACTACAAAGGCGAAGTAAGCAGGGCAAAAGTGTGAAGTGTGCTGTAGAAGCGTCAGCGGTCGCCTTTGTGAGCGGATTTCTCCCTTATTAGAACTTAGTCCAATTAAAGAAATCCGCGAACAACAGCGATCGTAAGCATACTTCACACGTTGCCCCCTCTAACTATCGCATAGCTTATGCTTATGTTGAAAATATAGTTAAAACATTGGAAGGCGTTTAGGATCTTGCAAGCAAGTAGACGCCGAACAGGATGACTGCTACCCCCGCGGCCTTCGAAGCGGTTATAGACTCATGAAAGAGAAAATAGGCAGGGAACATGGCGAGCACATAAGCAAAGGCCTGCATAGGATAGGCGACGCTTAACGGCAGCCGGGTAAGCACGGCGAACCAAAGAACGGTGGCCACGGCATAGAGCATAATTCCGCCAAGGACGGCCGGCGAAGTAACAAGCTTTCCCCAATTCAGGCCGCCGATGCGGGCGAGGCCGACTTTGAATAATACTTGTCCGGTAACCAGAAGCACAATATTTCCTAACAAAAGAAGATAGCTAATCATTCTGTCCATGCAGCGAATCGCGCTCCTTGAGGATCGTCAGCTCCTGAGTCAGACGCAGCACTTGGGCGGTCAGCTTGGTTACGACGATGGTTAGATGAAGAATAATCATGAAGCAGAACAGCAGTCCGAACAGAAACAGAATAGCGGGAGCGTATTTCACGCCGAACCGGTCCGCAATCCATTCGATGAACGATACATTAAGCGATACAATGACAAGGACCACACTGAACAGAATCCACAGCAAGGAATACTGTTCTCTCAGCTTCTGCCTGCGAACCAGCTCCAGAACGAGCACGAGGAACGAAAAGGCCAGTATAATTGAAAAGGCATAGATGCTCATGGCCGGGATACCGCCGATCTGCTGTAACGCATAGCGCTCATTAATACCGCTAAAGTAACTTTTACCATATAATAGACCGATTTCCAAGGGGTAATCGAGGAACGCCCCGCCTTCCGCCGATGCATCTCTGTGGATACCTCGGCGATCCGGCAGCCGCTTCGCTTCAGATAGACAATGGATTCTACCTCCGGGTAATCTATAGGATAGTAGCGCGCATACAGGTCAATCGCTTTGCGTCCTGCTGCACGGAATCCGCTTGTCGTATCTGTGAACCGCTGGCCCGTGACGAGTGTAACAAGCCCCGAGAAGAAAAGCATACCCAGCCGCCGCATCCGCGAGGAGCGGTAAGAAGTCGTCTCCGCATACCGTGACCCGATCACAAGATCATAAGCTCCGACTTTGGCAATCAGCTTCGGCAGCTCCTTGGCAGGATGCTGCCCGTCGGCATCCATTTGGATGGCGATATCATATTCCATCCGCTGGGCATAGATGTAACCTGTCTGCATGCCGCCGCCAATTCCCACGTTATACGGTAGCGTGAGCACACGGGCTCCCGCGGCTTCGGCAAGCTGCTCGGTTCTGTCGCGCGAGCCGTCATTAACGACGAGAATATCCGCATCCGGCACATGCTGACGAATATCTGCAATGACCGAGGAGATGCTGCCTTCCTCATTATACGCCGGAATGATAATCAGGATTTTCATGATGAAGAAGTCCTCCTTCCGCCGGTCTTGAGAGACGGTGTTTGACGGTATGCCAGCATTCCATCGATCAACCCGGCTCCGAACAGGATCAATAGGGCCATATTGGGATAGCCATAGCGGCCAAAGGCCACAAACGGCAAATAAATAACGGTGAAATAGCCCAGCGCAAGCCAGAGCGGAAGCAGCCGAAGGAAGCCTCGCTTGAACATGGCCCAAGCGATTCCCGCCATATTACCCAGCATTAGCAAGATTTGAAGGACATCCATAACCGGACGGGTTATCGGCCAGATCGGCCGGGAATAGAAGGGGTGGAAATACAGCTCAACCCATCTTCCCAACGTGAGCCAATAGATATACTTCAGCGGCTCATGGCGCAGTCCGTAAGAGAGAACGTCCAGGCCCTTCTGCACAGCGGCATGATCCGCTCCTTGGAACAGGGACTCCGGCGAATACTGGGGATACTCCTCAAAGAATCCGGGAGGCGGAAGCTGTCCATCGATCCGGGTTCCGAGCAGGAACGGGCTCCCGCCGGAGTTCGTGAACGTGATCCATTCATGAAAGGTGAGCCAGTTACGAATCCACCATGGGCATAACAGCAGGACATACACGCCCGCCATCACAGACAAATACTTGACGGCTTGCCGCCAGGGTAGCTTGTCTGCATACCAGATTACTAGAAAAACAGCAGGGTAAAGAGAGGCATGGGGCTTAAAGTAGGCAGCCGCCGCCGTCAATACACCGATGATGACATAGAGCCAGGTTCGGTTCTTCTCCCGTGCAATTAAGGTGACGCAAACCATCATCAGCAGCAGGGTTCGAAACGTGCCTTCAGAGAGAATCACTCCCGAGGCGAAGTAATCCGGCATGTAGAAGGCGCTGATCATGGCTGCAATCAAGCCGGCCCTTGGCGAGAAAACTTTACGTCCAATAAAATAGATCAGATAAATCGAAAAGGCCTGGAGCAGGCATTGATACAGACGGAAGGCAATGACACCGCCTTGCTCCTGACCGAACACGGTCATGAAGCCGCCCAGCAGGACGGGCATGCCCGGCATAATGAACGCCGACGGGCGCTCCTTCGTGTTATAGGCCAGAACACCCTCATTGATCAGCAAGCGGGCGCTCTGGATATACTTCACATCATCGTTGTTCGGCTGAACGGGATCTCCCAGCAGAAAATAATCGTGATACACAAGTACAATAATGCAGGCCAGAACACCAACAAAGGCGATCAAACCTGCGAGAAGCCGCTTGTGGCTGCGGCTGGTTCCTGCAGTTGGAAGCAACAGGTCTCAACTCCTTGTATTTTCTCTATATCCCTTTTCCTGTATGTTCCAGTATAACATGTCCTATCCATTTCTATCCAACGGGCACCAAACTCTTATTTAGTACCCATTTGCGGCCACAACGCAACACATAGGAAATCAAGAACTCATTTTTCTTCTTCCTCAAGCAGCGAAAAATACTGCTCCAGCAGCTGGTCCAGCCGCCCCGAGCTGCTCTCCCGCTCGGCCAGCAGCTCGCTCAGCCGTCCGGCATCGCGAGCGTTCTGCGGCTCGAGCATCGCCGCATCCACCGCCGCCAGCTCCGCTTCGGCGGCGGCAATCTCGCGCTCCAGCCGCTGCACCGCGGCTGGATTCGCGGCCTTGCCGCGCGCACCCGCACCGCTGTGCGGCGGCAAGGCATCCTTCGCCCCGGCGGCACGACTCTGCGTGCCTCCGCCGGGGCTTTGTTGTGCCCGGGCGCTCCCGCCCGTCTCCGCCGCTTCAGCCGCGGCGGTTCCCCTGCGGGCCCGCTCCGCCCGGTAATCATCATAGTCGCCCGGCGTGACGGTCATCGACCCGTCCTCCAGCGACCAGACCCGGCCGGCCACCTTATTGATGAAGTAGCGGTCATGCGAAATCGCCAGCAGGGTGCCGGGATACTCCTCCAGCGCCTCCTCCAGCGCCTCTCTGGATTC
>NZ_HG005141.1:259985-270896 GCF_000455265.1 Paenibacillus antibioticophila | reverse complement strand
ACTCCTCCAGCGTCTCCTCCAGCGCCTCTCTGGATTCGATATCCAGATGGTTCGTCGGCTCGTCGAGTAGCAGCAGATTCGGCTTGCGGTACATCAGCATCGCCAGCCGCAGGCGGGTCCACTCGCCGCCGGACAGGCTCCGCACCTTCTTGAACACGTCGCTGCCATAGAAGAGGAAGCGGGCCAGCTGGCCTCGTGCTTCCCCGGTCTCCATGCCGAGCTCCCTGCGGAAGTAGTCCAGGACACTTCCGTTCTCCTCGGCCGGCGCCGATTCCTGAGCCAGGTAGCCCGGCTCAACCCGGGCCCCGAGCCTGGCCTCGCCCGCATCGGGCTGGATCAGGCCGAGAATGCTTTTCATCAAGGTGCTCTTGCCTGTTCCGTTGCCGCCGATCAGCACGGCTCGCTCCCCGTAGCGGAGCGTCTGGCTGATCCCTTGGTACAGCTGTCTCTCAGCAACAGAGTGGCTAAGCTCTCGCAGGATGATTGCATCCTTGCCTGAACGATCCGAAGGATCCAGTTGAAGCTCCATCCGCTTGCGCTCCAGAATCGGGCGCTTCAGCTTCACCATGCGGTCCAGCGCCTTCTGCATGGAAGCAGCCCGGCGGTGGAACCCCGGATTCGGCGGGTTGGAACGGTTGCCCCATTCGATCAATTGCTTGATCGTCTCCTGCATTTTTTTGATTTTCTTCTGCTGTTCTTGATAATCGGCAAATTGCTGGAGCAGGCGGGCTTCCTTCTCCTCCTTGTACCGGCTGTAGCTGCAGTGATAGGTGAACGCCTCGCCGTCCTCCAGCTCGATAATCTTCTGTACAACCGCATCAAGAAAGTAACGGTCATGAGAGACGACAATCACGGTCCCTGCGTAGTCCCTCAGGAACTCTTCCAGCCACTCGATAGCCGTCATGTCGAGGTGATTTGTTGGCTCATCCAGCAGCAGCAAGTCAGGCCGCTGAAGGAGAATCACTGCCAGGCCGACCTTGGTCTTCTCCCCGCCGGAGAGGGAAGAGAAGGGGCGGTCGAAATAGGAGCGGGGAATCCCGATCCCGGCGGCAACCCGGTCGATCTCGGAATCCATGCTGTAACCGCCGCCCTGCTCAAACAACTCCTGCAGCCGTCCGTATTGCTGGAGCAGACTGTTCAACTGCTGCTCCTCACCGCCCGTCCCGTTCAAGTTGCCCATCTCGGCCTCCAGGCGGCGCATTTCCTGCAATGCCTCTAATTGCTGTTTATAGGGGGAACGGAGTACGCCAAGGACGGTTTCCTCCAGTCCGTAATCCGGAATTTGTGCCAGCGAGGCAATCACGGCGTCCCTTCGGACCATGATCTGCCCTTGGTCAGGCGCTTCCTCTCCTGTCAGCAGGCGCAGCAGCGTCGTCTTGCCGGTGCCGTTTCGGCCGACCAGTCCTACTCGTTCGCCTTCCTTGACCTCGAATGTGACCTCTTGCAGCACCAGCTCGGCACCGTAATATTTTTGAATGCTTTGACCTTGAATCATCATGGAGATTCTCCTTTCAACCGCTCCGGAAAACCTGCCGGGACAACAAAAAAGGCTGCAGGAAATTCCTGCAGCCTTCTAGCGCGCACAGCGACTAAATCAGTCAGTGAGGCAGGGGAGGAGCGGGTTTTCGCAATTGGATTTGGATATCGAGTTTGTAAAAATGGACAGACTAATCCCGTTGAAGGTCTGAACATGAACAATGCCAGATAATGCCATAGGCAATTGGCTGACTCGATTCCATACTAAATTGCGATCCACTTTCCCCACCTCCTTTTCGAAATAACAAGATATGGAGATTATATGACGAGAGCTCTTATTATGCAAGCAGAATAAAAAATGAAGGCGGCTTGCTTGTTTTTTTTCAGAGCGCAGTTCTCTATAATCATTTTAAGATGCGTTGGCCGTCATGGCCGGGCTTATGTCCAAAGCAAGATTAGACTTCATTTCCGTACAGCAAGGAGTTTTAATTTGTATATCTTAAATGCCAGAATGATCGTGAAGCAGCTCTTGAAACAATCCGGAAGCCAGGCCCGGGTGCGGTTGAAGCACCGCTTCCCCGGCGGCAGGAATGTAGGGGGGAAATACAGTATTTCCGACCATAGCGTAACCCTGTATCTTTATGAAATTCGTAAGCAGTGCCGTATTATGTTTGGCTCGGCGTCGTTATCGCTCTGTAAGCAGCTTCTGCGAATTGTGCTCGCCCATGAACTGGGGCATGCGCAGGACCCTCAGTTGTCCGAGCTCAGTGATTCGATGGATGCCTGTGAATCTCGGCTGGACCGCAGCCGCCTTGCCTTGCAAATCGAGGAGAACGCCTGGAATTACGCAAGGCAATTGCTGCCGGCGGCCTCCATGGAGATGCTGGAGATTGTAGCGGGGCACTCGTTGAGCGCGTACCGTGAAGTCATCGCAGAGGAACAGGCCCGGCAGCATATTGCCTGACCTGTTCTTCTGTTTAGGAGGATCCCCGGCTTGCCGCTGTCAATCGATGCGGATATTTCCCGAGTTTGTCCGAATCTTGATCACGTCCCTCGTCTCCATGGGCGAATCCGGTGCCTTGACCGTGCCGGAACCGGCCTTCAGATCATAGATGCCCTTAAAGGCTTGATCATGGGATAGCGTAACATTTCCGGAGGTCACCTTAATATCAAGCTGATCAGAGCGTTGATCCTCCAGTTTGACATTCCCCGAAGTATTTTTGATTACACTGGAGCCTTGAAGATCCCGGATCGTGATATTCCCGGAGAAGCCTTCCGCTTGAAGATCTCCCTGAACCGAGTCCGCCTTGATATTACCTGAGACTACCTTTAACCTTGCCGAACCGGTAAGGCCCGAGAGGGTGATATTGCCCGAGGCGGTCTCCATGTCAAGCTGTTCGGCAGAAGCTGAATCCAGCTTCAGGTTGCCGGACAGGGTCGTCAGCTCGATCCGATTCGCCTGTAATCCGTTGAAGGTACCATTGCTATGGCTCAGTTCGACCTGCACGCGTTCTATAAGCTCTGTATCAGATAGAGCGACAGTAATGGCTTGATCCGTCGTTTGGAAGTCCACGGTGAAGAAGCTCCAGGACTCCGGATTCGTCAGATCCAGAGAAACCTTCGGTCCGCTAACCTCGGAGGCTTCCAGTCTGTCGATCAGTTTCTGCTTCATATTCCCTGAGACCTCGATATAATTGCTGCCGTCCTGACTCGGAATGAACTTCATATTCACATTTGAACCGCTCTTGATGCGAAGCTCCTGGATGGAATCCAGCTGCCACTGTTTTTCAAAGTATGGAAGCTTGTCGGTAAAGCGAAAGCCTTCGTACGCCATGCCGGCAATTCCGATGAGGATAAATAGGATGGAGAGCCGAGACCATTTTTTAGGATTCATTTTGTTGTCCTCCTCTGACGATGCGTTTATGCCAGTTCTTATAGCTTAGGGATAAGGAGAGCATCCCTTTGAACAAAGGTTTACATCCAAGCCCCAGAAGAATCCCGATACCCACCATGAATAATGATGCATAGGCCTTGGCCGGAAAAAATCCGTTTCCGAAGGCATAATCCAGACCCACCAGCACAGGGGAGAGGATGCTGACGGCTGCGGCGATCGCGATGCATACGACAACTGCCCAGAATGAGAAGATCAGAGGAACGGCGACAAGGTTCAGCAGAAACAGGCCCGATACCGCAAGTGTCTGCGCTGCACTTCTGCGCGGTTTGGCCGCAGGCAGGCCGGATAAGGGAGTTGCCTGTGATGAAGGCTGAGAAAATGAATAATCAGCAGGGTTGGACCAATATACATGCTCATTCTCGGTATTGCGTTCTCTTAAGGCCTCTTGCGCAAGCTCATACGGATCTCCAAGCTCCCGGGCAATCTCCTGCTCGGTCTTGCCGTTTTGCAGTCCAAAGGCAAAATGGGCCTCATAATCCTCCATTAATTCATGGTATTCTTCAGGCGGCAGAACCGATAAATGCCCTTGAAGCTCCATTAGAAATTGTTCTTTATTCATATTCGGCTTCCTTTCTCGATAAGTTTCGATACACCGGCCGTAAACAGCCGCCATTCTCTAACCAGCACTTTCATATGTGTCTCTCCGGAGGCGGTCAGCTTGTAATACTTCCGGGGAGGTCCCTCAGACGACTCCTGCAAATAAGTCGTGCAATAGCCTTCGTTAACGAGCCTGCGCAAGAGCGGATAGAGCGCACCCTCGGCAACCTCGATATGTTCGGAGACCGATTGGGCCAGCTCGTAGCCATAACGGTCCTGTTCATGAATCAGAACCAGCACGCATAGCTCCAGAGCGCCTTTTTTGAATTGAACGCTAATATCCAAGCTGCAATCACCTCAATCCAGAATTCTAGTTAATGTACGAGCACAGCTATCATGGTCCATATAAGCTGAACTAGTGATGATGCTAATGTTCAAACCTTATAGCGAAGGCATACGCGTATTGTACTGATTAATGTTCAGTAGTGGTTTAAGAAGATGATATCACTGGGTACTGAATAATGCAAGATAGTGGTAAAATAAAAATAGCTCCTCTTTATGAACGCAAGAAGGAGCTATGAAGTACCGATAGTTAATTAAGCTTATGAGCAGTATAATTATAAAAGAAGCGGAATGCACTTAAGAGCAGTACGATCATTTTCAATTATTCATGAGAAGAGTGGAATTATGAGAATAGGATTTTTTGACTCTGGCATAGGTGGAATAACTGTACTTCATCAAGCGTTGAGATTGTTGCCCCAAGAAGATTATCTTTTTTACGCAGACACTTTGCATGTTCCCTATGGAGAAAAAACGAAGGAAGAAGTTAGAGAATACATTCTTGATGCCGTAGATTTTATAGCTGCCCAAAAGGTTAAGGCTTTAGTTATTGCCTGCAATACAGCCACCAGTATCGTTATTGAGGAATTGCGCACGCGCTATGACTTTCCCGTTATAGGTATCGAGCCTGCCGTAAAGCCGGCCATTGAGAGATGGGCGGGAAAACAGAAGAAGGTTTTAGTATTAGCTACAAATTTGACCTTAAAGGAGAAGAAGTATAATGATTTGGTTCAGCGCATAGGTCAGGGGGAGAGTGTAGACAGTTTGCCGCTTCCCGGGCTTGTTCAGTTCGCTGAAAACTTTGTATTTGATGAAGAGAAAATGGTCCCCTATCTGGAAAAAGAATTATCCCTTTTTGACCTGAAGCAGTACGGAACGGTGGTGCTTGGTTGCACCCACTTCCCTTATTTTGAGAACAGCCTCAGGAGAGTTTTTCCTAAGGATGTCGATTTTATCTCTGGAAGTATTGGAACAGCCAAACACTTGAAACAAATCCTTGAACTTAAAAATCAGGTGAACCAAGGCACAGGCGACATCCTATTTTTCAAGTCAGGTGTAAAAGTTGAGGATACACTCCTGTTAGCTAACTATCACAGTCTTTTTGAGGTTCTAGATAAGTTATCCTGAACGAAAGTAAGTTCTCTATTTGTAAAATCGGGGGTTTCCCTGGTCATACTGTTCATTAAAGAGCCAGACCCAAGCTGGAGCGGAAGGAATTCGTAGTTTGATTTTATACGGAAAATCGTACAAACACTTAATGTTATGGCCGTGATTTCTTGGCTTTGTACGAAAAACCACCTAAATACCGTCAGGTATCGGGCAGAACGGCAGATTTTATACGAAAAACCATCTAAATGCCCGGTTTGCCGGGAGCGAATAGGCTGATATGTACGAAAAAACATACAACTGCTGCAAACAGCTGCACTGCTCCATAACGTCACGTTGCTAATCCATAGCTGGTCCAATGAGCCTGAAAAGAACAAAAAGGACGCGAGCCTCCCGGCTCGGGTCCTTTTTGTGAGCGGATTACTGCCCTGTGTTGGCTTGCGGTCATGCTATTCCCTTGTTCCGTATTGCGGTGTAAGACGGGAAAGGTCTTCGGTTGCCGGACCTTCCAGAACATGTCCCTTGTAATCGAAGCGGGAGCCGTGGCAAGGGCAGTCCCAGGAGCGCTCCGCCTGATTCCAGGCGCATTCGCAGCCCAAATGGGTGCAGGTGGTGTCAACGAGGTGGATGACGCCTTCCGGATCCCGGTATGCGCCCGCCCGTTTGCCTAGATGCTTGACGACCGCGCCTTGATCCGGCATCAGATCCACCAGCTTTCGGTGCACCATTTCAACCTTCCCTGAAATAAGCTCCTTGGCGACATCCGCATTCTGCACGACGAGATTTCTAAGTCCCGGGTTCACCTTGAAGCGGGAAGGGGAGAATAAATCGGCAAGCTTGTTATCCTTACCCTGAATCAGGTCGGTGATCAGCAGAGCGGCCAGCGTGCCAGAAGTCATTCCCCATTTAGCGTAGCCCGTAGCAACGAAGATTCGGGGGTGCTTGGAGGTGACGGGACCGATATAAGGGACCTGGTCGATCGTGATCAGATCCTGAGTCGACCACCGGTAAGGAATGCTCTTCGCCCCGAAGGTCGAGCCTCCGAATTGCTCCAGAGTCTCGTAGTGCTTGATTGTACAGTCGCTATCGCCTGTTTTATGATTTTCGCCGCCGACGAGGATCAGTTCCTTGCCGTCCCACTCTGCCGCGCGAAGCGACCGTTTCGGATCGCCGCAGTTGATATACATTCCACCCGGGAAGCTTGTCTCGGGCTCCAGGGCTACCACATAGGACCGCTCGGCGTGAAGTCTGGTGAAATACAGCCCACCGCCGTCATAGAACGGGAAGTGGGAGGCGGATACCGCATAGCGGCAGGTTATCTTGAAGCCGTTCTCGGTATGCAGCAGCAGGCTGCCGTCCTCCTGCTCTTCGGCCTTATCCGCCATTGTAGTCTGCTCGTAGAAAGCCCCTCCGTGCGAAGAAATGTATTCCACCATATGCTTTAAATAGAGCAAGGGGTGGAAACGGGCTTGGTTCGGCATCTTTATGGCGCCCAGCACGTGGATCGGAAGCGGCAGGGTATCGGTCCACTCCGCCGGAATACCAAGCTGCTCATAGGCCTCCCATTCCATCTTCAGATCGGCGAGCTGCTGCTCCGAGTCGGCGTACAGGTAGGCATCTTCCTTGTGAAGCTGGCAGTCGATTTGGTGCTCCTGTGCGATATCGACGATATAACGCTTGGCTTCTTCATTGGCATTATAGTACTGCCGGGCAGCTTCTTTCCCGAAATGATCGACCAAGTGACGGTAGATCAGGCCGTGCTGGGAAGTGATTTTAGCGGTTGTGAAGCCTGTCGTTCCGTCCAGGATCCTTCCGGCATCAATGACGGCGACTTTGTAGCCTGCCCGGATCAGGGCATAAGCGGAAGTGATCCCGGTGATTCCCGCTCCTGCAATCAAAACGTCGGTGGTCAGGTCGTCTTTCAGAACGGGAAAATCAGGGAGTGAAGCGGTTTTTCTCCATAAGGATTCAGGGTACCGGGGCAGACCTGTAGAAGTGAATGAGCTGCTGTTCATGAGAGTTCCTCCTTTTTGGATTCTGCTGTACATTATTACCACCGATGGAGGTTTGGAAACGAAGCGGAATGGAATCCGATAAAATTGACGAATAATGAATTAAGACTTATACTAATTCTAAATAGTTCAAACTACAAAAAGGACTGATTGCATAGATGAAAGCCTTGAATCTTACAACCCAGCGTCAAGCTGTTTATGATGTCGTACGCCAGGCTCATGATCATCCCACGGCTGCGGAGGTCATGAACCGGCTGGTGGAAAAGGGATATAACTTTGCATACGGAACGGTGTACAATTCTTTGCGCTACCTCGTGGATAAAGAGATGATCCGGGAGCTCAAGCTGGGCGAAGCGGCAAGCCGCTATGATGCCAAGCTGGATGAGCACCAGCATATTTTGTGTGAAGTGTGTGGACGAGTGGATGAGGTCATGACCCAGGTTCCTGCAGACTGGAGCTTGGCGGTCGCCGGCGAGACCGGCTATGAGGTGCACCATGCACATGTCGTATTCGGGGGGGTGTGTGGAGCATGCCAGCAGAAAAGATCATGAAGCGAGCCGTTCTGCAGAATGGTAATATAACGCCGATTCGCCGTCCGCAGGAGCCTGCATTTGAGGCGCCGGCAGACGGAGAGATTATGATGTGCCCGGTGACCCAACGGGTCATTCTTGTCAGTCCATATCCAAGCGGGATTCACGAGCTGGTTCGGGATCTTTCCGAGGATTGCTTCGATGTACTGGTGTTCCACCATTGGGACCAGGGGATTCGCAATGCCCAATCCGCCGACTTGCTTATCTTCGACCTGACTCCGGTCCGGAGCCGGGAAGAAATCTCCAAGGTGCAGGCGCTGCTTCAGGAAGCGGGAGAGGTGCCTTCCATGCTGCTTGTCAGCGAGGCCCTGCTGCTTCAATTCAGCAAGGAGATGCCGAATCAGGAGCTGCTGGTATGGCCGTCACGCTCCGGAGAGGTGACCTACCGGGCGCGCCGGCTTATGCGAACAACGCCCCAGCGGAGCGATTCCTCCCGTTTGCTTAGCGGTTCAGCCACGGCGATATACAAGGATCTGTGGATTGACCGCAAGAAGATGAGCGTCTATAAGGATGGCAAAATCCTTGAACTGACGAAGACCGAATATGAACTGCTTACCAAGCTGATTGAGCGGGAGGGGGCGGTGCTGTCCCGGGAAGATTTGCTGACGGAAGTCTGGGGGACGACCTTTATGGGCGGCAGCAATATCGTCGATGTCCACATCAAGAGCCTGCGCAAGAAGCTGGGAGATCGTGCTGTAAATTCACTATATATCGTGACCGTTCGCGGTGTAGGCTACCGTCTCGCGGACTAACATTCCATTCAATGAGGTCATGAAGGTGGAGGGAAGCCTCCGTACCGATTATTCAGGCCAGGAGGAGAACAGTATGGCGCGAAGATTAGAGGGGAAAAGAATTGCAATCACCGGACCGCGGCGGGCGGAGGAATTGAGTAAGCTCGTCGAAAATATGGGCGGGATTCCGCTGCTGAGACCGGCCCAGGGAACCGTGCTGCTCGATGATCAGGAGCTGCGGCAGGGGCTGGCGGACTGGATGGAGCATCCGCCCGACTGGGCGGTGTTCACCACCGGAGTCGGCCTGAATGCGCTGCTTGATCTGGCGGAGCAATCGGGACAAGCGGCGGCCTGGCTCAAGGTGTTGGAGAATAGCCATATTGCTGCCAGAGGCTATAAGACGGTTAACGTTCTGAAGAAGAACGGCTTGTCCGCCCGGGTGCGTGATGATGACGGCAGCTCCGAGGGACTGATCCGCAGCTTTCAGGCGGGGGGCTGCGTGCTGGAGGGCAAGGAGGTCATTCTCCAATTGTATGGAGATACGGCCCCGAGACTGTCCTCCTGGCTTGAGGAGCAGGGCGCCCATTTGCGACAGCTGCTGCCGTATCGGCATATTGCTCCTCCAGAGGAGCAATTGGAGCTGCTGCTCTCCGATTTGCTTGGCGGACAAGCCGATGCGGTGACGTTCACGAGTGCCCCGCAGGTCCGCTTTCTGCTGGAGCATGCCGCGTCACAAGGAAAGCGCGAGGAGCTGCTGGAGGCGTTCCGCGGCCCTGTCGTAGCTGTAGCGGTGGGCAAGGTTACGGCCCACGGGCTGCATGAAGCGGGAGTTCCCCGCATCGTAGCTCCGCGGGAAGAGCGTATGGGCAGCATGATGGTGGAGCTTGCGCGTTATTATGCGGGCGAGGCGCAAGCGTTAGTTGAATCCTGATAAATACAGGCCATTTCAGGGCCGGTGTGCCGGGGTTACCGGAGCACACCGGCCCTTGGTGTGAGAATAGGAATTGTACTGCAGACTCTGTTACAATAGTGCTTGAGAAGTCGCGGGGAGAGCAAAGCGGCTTAATAACTAATGAGGTGAATGTATTTTGACGATAACGTTTAAGAGCATGGGTGTGTCCCAGGCCGTGGTTAACATATTGCAGGGGCAAGGAATCGTGAGTCCAACCCCGGTACAGGAGCAGGCCATTCCGGTAGCCGTCGCAGGCGAGGACGTCATCGTCCAGGCCCAGACCGGGACCGGCAAGACGCTGGCTTTTCTGCTGCCGATTCTGGAGAAGATTTCGCCGGCCAAGCCGGATGCCCAGGCGCTGATTATTACGCCTACGCGGGAGCTGGCGATTCAGATTACAGCGGAAGCGCGTAAGCTGGCTACCGCCCGGGAAGGACTGTCCGTGCTCGCAGCATATGGCGGACAGGATGTGGAGCGCCAGCTTCGCAAGCTGCATAACGGCACACAGATCGTCATCGGCACGCCGGGCCGGCTGCTGGACCATCTGCGCCGCGGTTCGCTGAAGCTGGGTGCGGTGCGCTTTCTGGTACTGGACGAGGCGGATCAGATGCTCCATATGGGCTTTCTGGCCGAGGTGCAGGATATTCTCGCCCAGGTGCCGCGCAATCGGCAGACGATGCTGTTCTCGGCGACGATGCCGGATAATGTGAAGCGGCTGGCGAAGAACTACATGTCCCAGCCGCGCGATATCAAAATTGCTGAAAATTCACGGGTTACCCTGGATAGCATTAAGCAAATTGTTGTGGATTGCACGGACCGTTCGAAGCAGGACGCGCTCAAGGCAATGATCCGCGAGCACCGGCCTTATCTGGCGGTGATCTTCTGCCGGACGAAGCGCCGGGCCAGCACCTTGAACGAGGCGCTGCAGGCTGCGGGCTTCGCTTCGGACGAGCTGCACGGCGACCTGTCGCAGTCGAAGCGCGAGCAGGTCATGCGCGCATTCCGAGACGCCAAGCTTGAGCTGCTGGTGGCTACGGATGTAGCCGCCCGCGGCATTGATGTGGAGGGCGTCACGCATGTGTTCAACTACGACATTCCGCAGGATGTCGATAGTTACATTCACCGCATCGGCCGGACTGGCCGGGCGGGGGAGAAGGGGATCGCTATTACCTTTGCGTCCCCTAAAGATGTGGAGGCGCTGCGCAGCATTGAG
>NZ_HG005141.1:234897-259960 GCF_000455265.1 Paenibacillus antibioticophila | reverse complement strand
GTAATAACTTCGTATAGCATACATTATACGAAGTTATACGAGACACCGGCCGGGGACGGCGCGGACAAGGGCGCAATCAGCAGCAGGGCGGCAAAGGCCGCCGCGGCGGGCGTTGAGCAGCCGGGAGAAGAGAGGCGAAGTTTTTTCCGGAAGCTTATAACTTATCAAGGGGATCATGCGTCTAGTAGGATAGACAGAGTAATCAGGCTGAGTCAATGACCTGAATACCTAACAGCATGGGAGGATAATGGGAAATGAATGCAATGCGTAGAAGATACGGCCGGGGACTAGTGCTTGGAGTGTTGCTGCTGGTGATGGTGATGGTTACAGCTTGTGCGAAAGATACGCAGGGCGTATTGCCTTCCCCGCCGGCTCAAGAGGAGTCCGGAGACCAGAATACGGCCGCAACGGATAATAAGGGAGAGGATGAGGATGGATCCTCTGACGAGCCTGTCAATCCTAATGAGGATAACTCGACTAGCGGAGAGAACAGCACAGGTCAAGAACCTGTCCAGGAAGAGGACCAGCCAGATGCGTCCAATCAGGTGGATTTCTCTGATGCCCACAGTGTTACGGTGCTAGTCAACAAGGAGTACGCCTTGCCGGAGGACTATGAACCGTCCGATCTGGTCTATCCGGATGTCCGCTTTACGTTCTCCGAGAAGATCGAGAAGCGCATGATGCGGAGTGAAGCCGCGGCGGCGCTGGAGAAGCTGTTTGCCGGAGCCGAAGAAGACGGTATTTACCTGGCGGGAGTATCGGCTTATCGCTCGCACAGCACGCAGACCTCGCTTTTTAACCGCTATGTCAAAAAGGATGGCCTGGAGAAGGCGAAGACTTATAGCGCGGTGCCGGGACACAGCGAGCATGAGACCGGACTGGCGATTGATGTATCCGGCAGTGACGGGAAATGCGCGGCTGAGGACTGCTTCGGGGACACCAAGGAAGCGGAGTGGCTGGCGAAGCATGCCACGGAGTACGGATTCATTATCCGTTACCCGGAGGGCAAGGAGGATATTACCGGCTATAAATACGAGCCATGGCATCTGCGTTATGTTGGAACGGAGATTTCCTCCGATATTGCGGAGCGCGGAATTACATTGGAAGAGTATTATAATGCGGTGCCGGTAACAGCGAGTCCTTAAAAAGGATGGGCCGATCCGGAGCCTTTTGCAAAATGCAAAGGTGTACAGGGCTCGAGATTGAGATAACGGGTACCATGAATAAAGCAAAAGCAGTCCTTCCTTTAATCGAGGAGGGCTGCTTTTGTTTGCTTTTGACGCCGCGCAATACTTGTGGCCCGATCTTCCGGGCTGTTATGATGAAGAAGGCAAGCGAAGCAACCATCGCATCGTTGTTGCCCCCATCCGTAACCCCAGTTGCAGGAGGTGGTTCCCATGGCCCAGATAACCAAGAAGGCGCTGGCGGCGTCCTTGAAGAAGCTCCTCAGGGAGAAGCCGCTGGATAAGGTCACGATCATAGACATCGTTGAGGACTGCGAAGTGAACCGTCAGACATTCTATTATCATTTTCAGGACATTTACGATTTGATCGACTGGATTTTCCTTACGGAAGCATTGGTCACCATCGATGACAAAAAAACATATGCCACCTGGCAGCAGGGCTTCCTGGAAATATTTCAATACGTCCTTGCCAACCGTTCCTTCGTATCGAATGTGTACCATTCGGTGAGCCGCGACCAGCTGGAGCGCTATTTATACAGAGTCACTTACGATCTGTTGATCGGCGTGGTGGAGGAACAAGCAGCCGGGATGGGTGTTCGGGACGAGGATAAAAAGTTCATCGCCGATTTTTACAAGTTTGCGTTCGCCGGATTGATGCTGGATTGGATTCGTCAAGGCATGAAGGAGGATCCCGTCAAAATCATCAACCGGTTAGGCGTGTTGGTTCAGGGAGACATTGCCCGGGCGCTGGATAAGTACAGCATGGATTATAAAAGTGCGTGTTCAAAAAGTCAGCTTTTCAGCACCGGGAAGGTTGCGAGAACCTGAAGAAGAGGAACAGAGTATAATAGGGGAGTATTAATAAAAGCCAAAGAGCTAAGCGGTCTATCTTCGCTTAACTCCTTGGCTTTTGGCGTCCACCGCTGCTTTTTCGAGTAGATTGTGGGCAAGAGAAAGCACCCGACCTCAAGCTTACTTTGGATAAGCCTCAGTGCCGATCTGGATAGTATAGCCTGGCTTTAGTTGGCCGTTTCGAATGTGGTCTCTTTCACTCGCATAAAGGTAGCGTTATGATCCGTTTTGCTGTAGCTATTTCTCTTCCCTAAAATCGTTGTCGGATATTTTAAACTCGCTAACGGACATTCTGGACTCTTAGCAGACTTGTTCTCAGGATTCGAAGGGTTAACGGACATTTCGGGCGCTTAGGATGCTCAAACGGCTCTGGTTCACTCGATTCTACTCTCTAAGCAGCCAAAATGTCCGTTACAATTCTGGCTCATCCAAAGGCGGACCGTAAGGAGACAAAATGTCCGTTAGGCCAAGTACTTCCTTCCCTTAGATCAAATGTACCGCATGGCTTATATTGGGAAACAGAGTTGATCCCTGCTATGTCAAATGTTCGAATGTACAAATAAACCGTCTTCTTTTGGTTTATGGTTGGGTGGCACCTCCATTTTCCCGGAGAGCGGTTTCTTCTTGTTTGACGAAATGAAAGAGGGTGTCCCTTAGTTCATCTTATGATCACTTTTGGGACACCCTCACCTCGTAAGCATCCGCTTGGACTTCAAGGGTGAACGCAAGATTCGATGTCGAATCAACCCCTTGATATACTCCGTGATCAAAAGATGACTTTTTGAACAGCCTCTAAAAGATAAAGATATCGGGCTTGTCCAGAATCTAGACAATTCAGCCGTTTTGTCGAAGCTTTTGACATGAGGGCTGTATTGTCTATTAAGTGTGCCTCCCAAAAGGAATATGCTGGGGTTATCCAAAATGAGGAGGTATCCTAATGTACTATTCGAATGGAAATTACGAAGCCTTTGCCCGCCCGGAAAAGCCGAAAAATGTGGAGAGAAAATCCGCTTACCTGGTAGGCAGCGGGCTGGCTTCACTGGCCGCGGCCTGTTTTCTGGTTCGGGATGGACAGATGAAGGGAGAGCATATCCATGTCCTCGAAGAAATGAGTCTGCCAGGAGGCGCCTGCGACGGGATCAAGGATGCGCAGAAGGGCTTTATTATCCGGGGCGGCCGCGAGATGGAGAATCACTTCGAATGCCTGTGGGACCTGTTCCGCTCCATTCCGTCGATCGAGACGGAGGGCTTGTCGGTCCTGGATGAGTTCTATCGGCTCAACAAGCACGATCCCAACTATTCGCTCATGCGCGCTTCCGTTAACCGGGGGGAGGATGCGCATACGGACGGTAAATTCACGCTTTCTGAAAAAGCGTCCATGCAAATCGTGAAATTGTTCATGACCCGGGATGAGGATCTCTACGACATAACGATCGACGATGTTTTCGACGAGGAGTTTTACGCCTCGAATTTTTGGCTCTACTGGCAAACGATGTTTGCATTCGAAAAATGGCACAGCGCGCTGGAAATGAAGCTGTATCTGCAGCGCTTCATTCATCATATCGGCGGGTTGCCGGACTTTTCGGCGCTAAAATTCACGAAATATAACCAGTACGAATCGCTCATTCTGCCGATGGTGAAGTTCCTGGAGGCTCACGGCGTTCACTTCCAGTACAACACCCGGGTCACGAACGTTATTTTCGATATCCGGGACGGCAAAAAAACAGCTAAACAGTTGATCTGCATCCATAACGGCAAGGAAGAGACGATTGATCTGATCGAGGATGATCTGGTGTTCGTCACCAACGGAAGCTGCACGGAGAACTCTACGCTCGGCGACGACGATCATGCGCCGGTCATGAACACTCAGCCCGGCGAGGGCGGCTGCTGGCAATTGTGGAAGAACATCGCCGCGCAGGACCCTTCGTTCGGCCGCCCGGAGAAATTCTGCACGAATATTCCGGCCACCAATTGGGAATCGGCCACAGTAACTACCCTGGATCACCGGATTCCACGCTATATCGAAAAGATGAGCAAGCGCGATCCGTTTTCCGGCAAGGTGGTCACCGGGGGCATTATTACCGTCAAGGATTCCAGCTGGCTGATGAGCTATACGATCAACCGCCAGCCTCATTTCAAGGAGCAGCCGAAGGACCAGCTGGTTGTCTGGATATACGGTTTGTATACGGACGCTCCGGGCGATTTCGTCAAGAAGCCGATGAAGGAATGCACCGGGAGGGAGATCGTCGAGGAATGGCTCTACCATATGGGGGTTCCCGAGGCGGAAATTCTCGAATTGGCGACCACCGGCGCACATTGCATTCCTTGCATGATGCCTTACATTACCGCTTTCTTCATGCCGAGAACAGAAGGAGACCGTCCAAAGGTCGTACCTGAGGGCAGCGTCAACTTTGCCTTTATCGGCCAGTTCGCCGATACCGTCCGCGACACCGTGTTTACGACCGAGTATTCGGTGAGAACGGCGATGGAAGCCGTCTACACGCTGCTGGACGTGGACCGCGGCGTACCGGAAGTATTCGCTTCCTGCTACGATGTCCGGGTGCTGCTCGATTCGACGGCCAAAATGCTGGACGGGAAGAAGCTGACCGATCTCAAATTGCCGTTCATTACGAAGCTGGTTGAGAAGCAATTGCTCAAAAAGGCATCCGGTACGATCATCGGCGAGCTCCTGGAACGATATAAGCTGATCTAAGCTAATCTGAGCTGAACTGAACTGAACCTGGGCCGTTAGCCGCGAAGTCTGAAGAGTCAAAATAGTGCACGCAAGCGGGTTGCAAAACTATACCGTACTTCACCGTCCCCCTCGCTACAATAAGAATCATGGAAGCACACTGTGCCGAGATTCGATTGTAGACAGGGGGTATTTTCTTTTGAAGACGGATAAACAGGGCACGATCGTGCTGGAAAGTGATATTTTAGTGGCCGGGGGAGGCGTCTCGGGGGTAACGGCCGCCCTTGCGGCGGCCCGGAATGGAGCGAAGGTTATTCTGTGCCAGGATCGGCCTGTGCTTGGGGGCAACGCTTCTTCGGAGATACGGATGCACATTGTCGGCGCAGCCAACTCCAAACGGGGAAAAGAGCTTGAGACGGAGGCGCGGGAAGGCGGCATTCTGGAAGAGATCCTGCTGGAGAATGCCGTCCGCAATCCCCAGCGGAGCGCATCGATGTTCGACTTGATCCTCTACGAGAAATGCCGGGCCGAGCCGAATTTGACGCTGCTGCTGAATACTGCGGTTATTGAAGCGGAAGCGGAAAACGGACATATCGTCTCTGTTCTGGGAGTTAGAGAGAGCACGGAGCACCGGTTCCGCATCGTGGCGCAAGTGTACATGGACTGCACAGGCGACGGCCGGCTTGGCAAGGAAGCGGGCGCATTATATAAATCCGGGCGAGAGGCGGCAAGCGAGCATGGCGAGACACTCGCGAATGAACATGCGGATCCGTATCGGCAAGGCTCTTCGCTTTTATTTACCACTCGGGATATGGGCCGGCCGATGCGCTTTACGCCGCCCTCCTGGGCGCGGAAATTTACGGAGGAGGATTTGAAATTCCGCAGTCACTCCACCTGGGAGTATGGCTACTGGTGGGTCGAGTTCGGCGGGATGCTGGACACGATAGCCGATAATGAGGAGATCCGCGACGAACTGCTGGGGATTATGCTTGGCGTCTGGGATCATATCAAAAATAGCGGCCATCATCCCGAGTCGGAGAACTGGGCGTTGGATTGGTTCGGGTTCGTTCCGGGAAAAAGAGAGTCGCGCCGCTTTATCGGAAAATACCTGCTGACCCAGCACGATCTGGAGCAAGCGACACACTTTGAAGATGTGGTCGCCTATGGAGGATGGCCGATGGACACGCATCCGCCCCAGGGCATCGATGCGACCGAACTGAATCCGGCGCATCAGCCGTTCAGCCGGTACGTATACGGCATCCCGCTCAGGGCACTGGTCAGTGTCAATGTCGATAACTTGCTGTTTGCCGGACGTAACATATCGGCAACGCATATCGCCTTTTCCAGCACGCGGGTGATGGGAACTTGCGCAGCCATGGGGCAAGGTGCAGGCACGGCGACTGCGTTCGCCGTTCAGGCCGGCTTGAAGCTGGATGACGCCCTTCAAGATAAAGAGTTTATCCGGCAGGTGCAGCATCAGCTGTTAAAGCAGGATGCCTATTTGCCAGGGATCGCACCGGCTAAGGACAATTTGGCATTGCGTGCGATTGTCAGCGCCTCTTCAGAACAGCCGGAAGGACCAGCAGCTAATGTAACCGACGGTTATACCCGGTCAATGCATGGAGCAGGCGGAGCCAGGCCGGAGCTGGCCATCCCCGGAACGCACCGCTGGATGTCGCAGCCGGGCGATTCCGCTCCCTGGATCGAGCTGGAGTGGACAACGCCGGTGCCGATTGGCGAAATCGCGCTCATATTTGACACAGGCATGCACCGCAGACTGACGCTGACCCATTCGGACGAAGTATTGAAAATGATGGAATGGGGTCCCCAGCCGGAGACGGTGAAGGATTTCTCGGTGACGGCCTATTTCAGTGATCCCGAAGCGCCTCCACGTCAGATCCTTTCAATCCGGGATAACTATCAACGTCAAGTCGCCTGCCGGGTTAATCTGGAGCATGTGGTGAAGCTGCGCGTGGACATCTCAGCTACCAACGGGCTGGACCATGCCCGAATATTTGAAATCCGCTGTTACGAATTTTCAGGAAAGTGCGTACATGCACAGTTGAACTAATTGGGCGTTGTTAGTGGGGCAACGTGTGAAGGGTTGTTACGACCGCTGTTGTTCGCGGATTTCTTGGATTGAATGAACAAGGGAGAAATCCGCTCACAAAGGCGAACGCTGACGCTCTATGCTTCCGAAGCAGCTTTCTTGCAGAAAGCTTTTACCTTCACACTTATGCCCTAACTACTTCGCCTTTGAAGTTCAACTGAAATGCAGTTTGCACATGGATGTGCCATAAGCAGAACTGCAATGAGCTTACCGCCTACGGCATCATGCAAGCAGGGTACCACTCGCGCTAGAGTTGCGCCCCGACCTCATGTTGCTTCGGCCTTGCACCGAAACTTCGTCTGTTCTGCCAGTAAGGAAGTTTTTCTCCGAACTTTACTTCTCCACTGGCACTCTCTAGGTCTTGCTCCGAACTTCAATCGCTCTACAGGACGATATGAGCACCTCATTCTTCTGCTCATGCTCTTCCGTTCGCGATTTAATGAAATTACTTCCCTTAAAATCTTCATTCAACGCACGAACCCACTTTTAGTGAAAAAACTTACCTTAAATCGCCAGTAACTAGCCAAACCCGTGTTTTAGTCCACTTTAAGTACAAAAATTTCACTATATCCGCATTTCTATCATTTCCACTGAATTTAAGGTAACTTTTTTCACTGGATGAGTACGATCTATATTTTCATGCGGTCCACTAATCACCGTCATGCTGCGAACATGGCGCGCTGAAAGCTGCGCTAGGTGCGAGGTGTGCGCATGCGTCCTTGGTGGGTATATTGCTTAATCTACTGAAATAACCCTTGCTTTGCGAGCTTGTTGAAATTGAGGCATCTCCTGTTGATGCGGTGTTGCCTATTTACTGTTGTAATGCATCAGCGTCATCCGGCACCTCATATGCCGGATGAACGAGCCTGTATGCTAATGAGGATTCAAGTGCTTCGCCACTGCATGTGATGGGACCGTGTGAGAGCTGCTATCATGCATCCGGCAGCTATAAGCCGAACCAAAGCTCCTGCGTAAAAGGGCATAAGTGTGAAGGGTGCTGTAGAAGCGGAGCGTTCGCCTTTGTGAGCGGATTTCTCCCTTGTCAGAATTTAGTCCAATCAAAGAAATCCGCGAACAACAGCGATCGTAAGCACCCTTCACACGTTGCCCCAGCACGCAGAATCATTAATCGGTTTATAGTATTCCGTACTCATCTTGCAGTAGATTGCGCCGAATGGGGGTCCCGGTGATGACTTGTGGGACACCCCCTGTTTTTTGGCTTCATCGGACAGGTCAAAATATTGCACATGAACGAGTCGGAAGGCTATACCGTAATCCCGGAAGCCGCTTGCTACAATTAACCCATAGAAGAATAGCAGGCAGGCTTTCAAGGTTCAGCTGCCGGGAAAGAGAGGGCTTACCATGGATAGTTATACATTGAAGAGCAAGGAAATACCGCTGAATACGGATTATGATGTCATCGTTGTTGGAGGCGGTCCGGCCGGCTGCACCGCAGCGGCTGCAGCGGCCCGTGAAGGCGCGCGCACGTTATTGATCGAAGCGACCGGAAGTCTTGGCGGAATGGGGACCTCGGGTCTGGTTCCCGCCTGGTGTCCGTTCTCTGATAAACAGAAATTGATCTACCGCGGCCTTGCCGCCAAGGTATTCGAGACGCTGAAAGCGCAAATGCCGCATGTGCAGGCAGATGCGATGGATTGGGTTCCGATCGAGCCGGAGAAGCTGAAGCGGGTCTATGATGATCTGGTGACGGAAGCCGGTGCCAGCGTGCTGTTCTTGACGTCGCTTGCCGATGTGGAGCGCGATGAGGACGGGAATGTAACGGCGATTGTCGTGCTGAACAAGGGCGGGCTTCGGGCGTTTCGCGCCAAGGTATATGTGGACTGCACCGGGGACGGAGACGTTGCCGCATGGGCCGGGGCGGAATATCAGAAAGGGGATGCCGTCACCGGCGAGCTACAGCCTGCTACACATTGCTTCATTCTCGGCAATGTCGATGATTATGCGTACTTGACCGGACCGAACCTTCACGGCGATAACCCAAACAGTCCGATTCATGAAGTGTTCCAATCAGGCAATTATCCGGGGATTCCAGATACGCATATATGCAACAACTTGGTGGCTCCGCGTTCGGTAGGCTTCAATGCCGGCCATCTGTGGGACGTCGACAACACTGATACCTTCACCGTCTCGAATGCGATGATCGAGGGCCGCAAGATGGCGGCAGCGTACCGCGATATGCTGGCGGACGTTCAGCCTGCCGCATTCGGCAATGCCTTCGTGATGAGCACGGGTACCTTGATCGGCACCCGCGAATCGCGGCGAATCATCGGCGACTATATTCTGACGGCGGAGGATTATGTGGGGCGCAAAAGCTTTGAGGATGAGATTTGCCGCAATAGCTATTTCCTGGATATTCACGGAACAAAGGAGGAGCAGCAAAGCGGTACAGGCTCCAGCCTCACGATCACCCTGTACGGTCCGGGCGAATCGCACGGCATTCCCTATCGCTGCCTGACTCCGCGGGGCTTGCGCAATGTGCTGGTGGCAGGGCGCAGCATTTCCTGCGATCGCAGGGTGCACGGGAGCGTTCGGGTCATGCCGGTGTGCCTGGCGATGGGCGAGGCGGCCGGACTGGCGGCGGCGTTAGCCGCAAGCCAGACGGAGCATGACGTCCATGCGGTGGACGTTGCCCATTTGCGCAAACGGCTCCAGGAAGAAGGCGCCTACTTGCCGGATATCGGCGCGGACGCCGTGGAGGTGAACACCGGTGAGCAGTGAGCAAACCGTGGTGCAGAAGAGAATGACGACACCGAAGAGAACGTACTGGACGCGGAAAAAGAGGGAGCAATGGGCAGGGTGGCTTTTTATCGCGCCCGAGGTCATCGGCATGATTTTTCTATCCGTGTTCCCGCTGCTGTTCAGCCTCTTCCTGAGCTTCACGGAGTGGAATCTGGTCGGCGGGCTGTCGGCGATCCATTTTATCGGTCTGGACAACTTCATCAATCTGTTTAAGGATAATCACTTTATTCTGGCGCTGAAAAATAATGTGCTGTTTACAGCAGGCACAGTGCCGCTGACCATGGTGCTTGCCATCATTCTGTCGGCGATGATCCATAAGAAGCTGTACGGCAAGGCCTTTTTTAAGGTAGCGTTCTTTATCCCTTATATTTGCTCGACGGTAGCGATCGCTGCTGTGTGGCAGGCGTTATATCATCCGTCCAAGGGACCGCTCAACCAGCTGTTGATGCAACTGAGCATTTCCGATCCTCCGCGTTGGCTGGTCGATACCAGCTACTCGCTGATTGCGATTATGATCATCTATATTTGGCAAATTCTTGGCTACCAAATGATTATTTTCCTGGCGGGCATGACGAATATCCCGGAAGAGCTGTATGAAGCGGCGACGATCGACGGAGCTACAGGCATCCAGCAGTTCCGGCGCATCACCGTGCCGCTGCTGGGCCCGACGACCTTTTTCCTGGCGATTACGAGTACGATTTCGTCCTTCAAAGTGTTTGACATGATCAAGTTCCTGACGAATGGCGGTCCGAACTACTCCAGTACGGTTATTGTGTATCAGATCTATGAAGAAGGGTTCGAGCGCTTTAAGATGGGGTACGCTTCGGCTATGTCGTGGGTGCTGTTCCTCATCATCATGCTGGTAACGTCGATTACCTGGATTACACAAAGCCGGAAAGTTCATTATTAGAGGTTTTCGACTCCCATTTTATAGTCTTAAGTGAAAGGAACCCGTGCGATGTCATTCAAAAAAATAAAAACAAGTAATCTGATTCTGACCGTGCTCTTCGCCGTGCTCTCCGCCTTTTTCCTGCTGCCGCTCATCTGGATGCTGTCCGCGGCTGCGAAGACGGAACGGGATGTGTGGACATTTCCGATTCAATGGATCCCGAAGGACTGGAATCTGGTCAGCAATTTTAAAGCGGTATGGATGGGCGACGTCTCCTTCGGTCTGTTCTATATGAACTCGATCTAGATTGCGGTGCTCTCGACGCTGGCTACAGTAATCATCTCATCGATGGCCGGCTATGCCCTGTCCAAGCTGGAGTTCAAGGGCCGTGCCGTCGTGTTCAGCCTGATGCTGGCGTTCATGATGATTCCCGAGCAGGCCACGCTCGTCCCGCGCTATATTATGATTAAAGAGCTCGGCCTGTACGATTCGCACGCTGCCCTGATTCTAATGGGGATGTTCTCCAGTTATTTCGCCTTCCTGCTGCGGCAGTTCATGGCAAGCATTCATAACGATCTGCTGGAAGCAGCCGAGCTGGACGGCGCCGGATTCTTCCGCATCTTCTGGAGCGTGATGGTGCCGCTTAGCCGGCCGATTCTGGCGACGGTAGGGATTATCAAATTCATCTGGACCTGGAATGATTACCAGGGTCCGCTGATCATGCTGAATACGACGGAGCTGTATACGATCCCGCTCGGCATGCAGTTCTTCCAGGAGGAGTTCGGTACGCGAATTTCAGTCATGATGATGGCTTCCGTTGCAGCGATCATTCCGCTGCTGGTGCTGTTCCTGACACTGCAGAAGCAAGTCATTGAAGGGATTGCCATTGGAGGGGTCAAGGGGTAACTTTGCCTTTTGCCTTGGCCGGTACTGCAAGGGATCGGCCAAGGTCAAAAATGTCTACGCGCATACCGCAATTCTGTACACGGTATAGGTGAAGATGAGATAGTATAATGTGCCTGCAGCAACTATTACAAGGGGGAATTGATTTTGAAGAAAACATCATTATTGCTGACCTGTCTGTTATTAATCCTCTCTATCACCGCATGTGGAAGCAATAGCGGCGGCAACGACAATAAGTCTGCAACGAACGCGCCTGCAGCCAATGAGAAGAAGGAGCAGCCTGCAGGCAAGGAGAAGATCAAATTCTACACCTTCAAGGCGAGCAAACCGGAGGAGCCGATCTACCAAGCGGTTCAAGCATACAATGAGTCTCAGGACAAGGTAGAAGTGGAGTATGTCTCCCTTGTGCAGAATAGCGACAGCACGGATTTCATGAAGAAGCTGGACATTCTGATCGGGAGCGGCGAAGTGGTCGACGTCTTTATGACCGGCAACGAAGAAGAACTGCTTGAACGTGCTTCGCGCGGAGTTGTGGAACCGCTTAACTCGTTCTTCGAGCAGGAAAATGTAAAGCCGGAGGATGAGTACAACAAAGTCGTCAAGCTGGACAGCAACATCTACGGATTGCTGACAAGCTCGACGCAATGGTTCACCGTATTCAACCGCGATCATCTGGAGAAGGCGGGTCTGGAGCTCCCGGAGATGGGGTGGACATGGGATGACTTCCGCGAATACGCGAAGAAGCTGACGATGGATGGACACTACGGAACCTACTTCCATACCTGGGGAGAATACGCCAATATAATCGCTTATACCGAACGTCCGAACCCGCAGCTCGATGCCAACCTGAATCCGATCTTCGATGATCCGTCCTTCAAGTATTTCTTCGAGCTCCGCCGGGTGATGGAGCAGGAAGACAAGAGCGCAGAACCGTATGCGGACGTGCTTGCCTCCAACTACCATGTATTGCAGCAGTTCTTTGCCGGAAATGCAAGCATGCTGGCCGTACCGAGCTATGCGGTAAGAGCCGGTCTGAACCTGGAGAAATTCCCGCATGACTTCCAAATGGTGTATGCGCCGGTACCGCGTTCCGTAGATTCGAACGATATCGGCATGACCAATATCTCCGGAGCCGGCGTGGCGATCGGCGCGAAATCCGAGCATAAGCAAGCTGCCTATGACTTCATTAGATGGGTGACCAAAGAGGCCTCCAAGTATTCGAAGGATATTCCTTCCTACAAGGGTGCCGACGGCGAGGCGCTGATCAAGGAATTTTTCAAAGACAATACGGATCTGATCGACACGGAATCGTTGGCCAACACCCTCTTTGACCCGCGCAACAAAATGCCTGACAGCTTCAGTGTGCCATACGGCTCCGAGCTGAAAACGATCGTGGAGAACGGAATGTCAAGCTATATGCTGGATAACCGCAGCTTCGATGAAGTGAAGGCCATGATGACCGAAGAAGTGAAGAAAGTCGTCGATGCCAACAAGTAGAAGATAATGTCAGGTAACAGCGGCGGTAAAGGGATTATAATGAAAATATAATTACGGATACTTCAGGACAAGGATGATTTCATCATGGAATGGCTAAGAAGATTTTCTTTCCATCGCAAACTGCAGGTCTCATTCCTGATTCTTATTCTGTTTCCTTTTATCGCCGTAACCTTCTGGTCATACTCTTCCGTGAAGCAAAATGTGAGCGATAAACTGGTGCGCTCCAATGAGGAGACGCTTACGGTCATCGCGAATCAGATCGGGAAGACGATCGACAGCATCTCTTTTGCTTCCGTCTATTTCTCTCAAACCTACAACCCGGATATTCTGGAAAGCTTTCGGCATCTGAAGGATGCTGAGAGCTTTACCAATTTTGCGTCGTATGATTATTACTCCAGGCTAAAGTCCATGGCCGATATTTTGTCGGTGCAGTCGGCAGATGCCAACCTGAAAATGATGATCGTCAACAAACAGAACCGGATTATTATGGGAGACGGCTCTGTTCCGGTGTTTTCGGAGCTTTCGGAGCAGTTCCTGCGGGAGAGCGGCAAGCTTGACGAGAACGAAACAACGACGCTGCAGTGGTTTCCTTCCGGAGAAGCCCACTCGGACCCCGACTACTATTATGCCGCACGTATCATTATCGACCCGCGCAATCATGAGAAGGTGGCAACACTGTTCATCGGAATTCCGAAGTCCTATTTTCATAGCCTGCTTGAGACCGGTAATCCGGACATCTTCTTCTTGCTGAGCACCCGGTCTGGGGAGACCATTGCGGTTAAAGGCAAGAACGAGACTACGGCTTCCGGGGATATGCTGGTAAGCAGAGTCTCGATTCCAAAGACCGGCTGGGTGCTTTCCGGCAACGTGCCCCGGGGATTTATCGACAATCAAATTAATAGGGAGTTTGTGGTAACCATCTCGGTTGTCGGGTTGTTCTTTTTGGCCTTTTTGATTCTGTCCATGCTCTGGGCGGGCCATATCAACAGGCCGATCAGCCTGCTTCGTGCCAGTGTCAAGCAATATGTCGGGGGGAAGCGGGATATCCGGATTCCGGTGAAGGGCAAAGATGAGGTTGCCGTTCTCTCCTCCGCGTTCAACCAGATGCTGGACGATATCAACGGGCTTCTGCACCAGGTGGAGAGCGAGCAGGAGGAGAAGCGGCTGCTGGAGCTTCAGGCGCTGGCTGCACAAATCCGGCCGCATTTTCTGCTGAACACCCTGAATTCGATCAAGGTTAGCTTGCTGCTGGCTGGAGATGAGCCGCACGGCACGATGGTCGATGCCTTGATGAAGCTGCTTCGCGCGTATGTTCACGTTGACCAGCCGCTCAAGCTGGCTGAGGAGTGCAAAGTGCTGGGAAGCTATGTTCAGGTCATGCAAATCCGCAACCGGCTGAGTATTGACTTCCATTACGAGCTGGGAGAAGGAACGGAATCGATCGAGCTGCCGAGGCTGCTGCTGCAGCCCATCGTGGAGAATGCGATCTATCATGGCTTTTCTTCCAGGCCGGAAAATCCGAGGATTGAGCTGCGGGCAGCGCTTCATAACCATAAGCTTGAGATCGTGATCAGCGACAATGGCCGTGGCATGGCGGAAGAGGCGGTTGCGCGGCTGAACCGGCGGCTGTCCGGCATGGAGGACGAGCTCTCCCGGCAGCACGATAAAGGTGTAGGCCTGATTAATACGGCCCGAAGACTGCAGGTGCTGTTCGGGTACCAGGCACGTCTGACGGCGGAGGCCTGCGAGGGCGGAGGCATGAGCTTCAGCCTGCTCATTCCGATAGCAAGCAGCAAGGAGGCGGTTATTCATGATGACAATAATGCTGATCGATGATGATGTTCCGATGCTTGAGTACGTGGCGTATTTGCTGGAATCAATTGATCTGGAGCTGAAGCTTGTCGCTTCGGCTTCCAGCAGCGGCCAGGCGCTGGAAGCCTTCCACGACACGCTGCCGGATCTCGTAGTCATTGATATCGGACTGCCTGGAATGGACGGGCTTGAGCTGGCGGAGGCGTTTCGGATCACCAAACCGGAGGTCCGGCTCATTTTCCTGACCTGCTATGAGGATTTCCAATATTCCAAGCGGGCGTTCCAGCTCGAAGCCGACGATTATCTGATCAAGGACGAACTATCGCCTGAGCAGCTTAAAGCCGGTCTGAGCAAGGCAGTAAGCCGCTTCCGCAGCCGAGAGGAACTGCTGGAGCGCTATTCGTTCCGGCAGGCGATCGAACGCAATAAAGAGGTGCTGCGTCAGAGCTTCCTGAAGCAATTGCTGTCCCCGGGCGGCAGCGATACGGATCAGATGCTCTTACTGGGCGAGCGGCTGGGCATCTCCTGGAAGCTGCCCTATTTCCGCCAGGGCTTCATTCATATTGACGCCGCTGCCCTGACTGAGCGTTACGGTTACGGAGACGTGCCGCTGATTCATTTTGCCGCAAATAATATTGCAATGGAATTATCCGAGGGACCGGCGGCGATTACGCCGATCCTGACCGAAGAGATGGGGATTTATCTCATCTGGAACGTATCCGACCCGGACGCTTCGTACCAGCCTCTGCTTGATTTCATGGAATCGCTATGCGAAAAGGCGGAGCAATATTTGAAGATTAAGGCGCGGGGATTCTATTCGACCCGGACTGTGTTGCTGCAGCAATTCGATACCGTATATAAAACGCTGAGCGAATGCCGGGACGATGGCTTTTACGAGACAGACCGGGACACAGAAGCAGTTACGGCTGTGGGGCCCCGGGCCGATTTCCTGCAAACGACGGACCGGAAAGGGGATAAGGAACGGGCCATGCTCTCGCTGGCGCTTGAAGAGGGAAATGCCGCGTGGATCGATATGGCGGTTAATTTGTGGACCCAGTATGCGGCATCAGAGCGGCTCCTGCCCCGACTAGTGAAGGAAATCTGCGGCAACTTCGTCCGCCAGATGGCGTTCGAGTCGAACGGGGTTATCGACAGCAGCTTTTTCCTCTGGCTTGGACAGGCCGTGCACATCGATGAGGCAGCTCGTTTGACCAAGCGGGAGCTGCGGAATTTGTGGAGACAGCATACGCTGGCGCCGGTGCCGGCCCAGGGAAAGGATATCCGTCTGCAGGCGATCGACCAGTTTCTTGACGAGCATGCTGATCAGATGATTACCTCGTTGGATATGGCGGAGCATTTACACTTGAATGCCAGCTATTTCTCCAGATACTTCAAGAAGCTGGCCGGTGTGAACTTCACCGATTACGTGAACCAGTACAAAATTAATATGGCGATTGCAATGCTGAGCCGGCGGAACGAAACGGTGGAGAATGTAGCGTATACCCTTGGCTTCTCGGACCGGGCGTATTTTTCCAAGGTATTCAAGAAATACAGCGGCAAGAGCCCCAGCGAATACAAAGTCTCCTTCTGCATGGAGGCGGAGGAATGAATCCCAAGCTTGCTTGCAGGGGGACCGATAAGAAATTACAACATATCAAGGAGTGATTGATGTGAAAAGAAGAAGCAAAGCGATCCTGCCCCTGGTCATTCTCGTCAGCCTTCTGTTGACGAGTCTGGTGTCCGGTGCGGTCAGCCCGATTGCAAGAGCGGCCGGCACCACGTATTATGTGGATTCCGTGCTGGGCAATGACAGTTCGGCGGGAACCAGTGAAGCATCGGCGTGGAAGACGCTGACCAAGGTGAACACGATGAGCTTTACCCCCGGCGACCGTATTTTGCTTAAGGCCGGAAGCGTGTGGAGCGATCAGTATCTGGACCTCAAGGGCTCGGGGGCAGAAGGAAGCCCGATTGTTGTAGATCAATATGGAAGCGGTTCCAAACCGCTGATTCACTTTGGAAATACGAGCGTGAACGGGGAAGGGTTCGGCGTTCGGCTGCGCAATGTATCTTACTGGGAAATCAACAATCTGGAGATTACGAGCGGCCAGCAGCCTACCGACATGAGAAGGCATGGCGTCCTTGTAGTAGGGGAAGGAGCCGATGCGGGAAGCTTCAGGCATATTCACATCAAGAACCTGAGCATTCATGATATTTTTGGTACGGACCGCCGTACGGGGGGCATCAATTTCCATGCAAGAGGTACCAATACGGCTCTCGAGAGCACGTGGGACGGCATATTGATTGAGAACAATACGATTATCAACGTGGCGGATACCGGAATTCAGACAATGACGGATGCGTTCTCGAACAATGCATGGACGCACAAATCCGATGCTTTCAAAAACGTAGTGATCCGCGGCAACTACGTGGAGAAGATCCACCGTGACGGTATTCTGGTGCGGGCAGGCGTATCTCCGCTCATTGAGTACAATACGACCAATGCCATCGGCAATGCCTGTGACGTAAATACCGGTGTTGTGAGCTATCTCGACCATATTGCCGTCGTTGCGGCACAATGGGCGTACTATACGACGGGAGCGGTGTTCCAGTACAATGAAGCCTTCGATACCCGCAAGCTGGAAGGCGACGGGCAGCCTTGGGATTTTGACGTCCAAGTCAAAGGAAGCGTGTATCAATACAACTACAGCCACAACAATCAGGGCGGGACGCTGCTCGTCATGAACGACACGGACGAGAACATCTTCCGTTACAATATCAGCCAGAATGATCTTGATGCAAACGGCGCGTTTCACTTGACCAGCGGCGGGGGCAATCTGTACATCTACAACAATATCATCTACCGCTCCGGCACGCAGAACCGGGCACTGACGCATGCCAGCAACACTGGAATGGCCTACTATAAAAACAATATTTTTTACAATGGCGCAAGCGGCCAGTACACCAACAGTCCGAGAATGACCTATGACCATAACAGCTTCTACGGCTTGAACTCCAGTGTGGCAAACGACCCTTACAAAATCGTCGGCGATCCGAAGTTCGTCAGTCCGAATACCGCAACCGGGCGGGCAACGGCAGACGGTTACAAGCTGCTGCCTACATCGCCGCTAATTGATGCCGGTGTTATGGTTGCAGCGAACGGCGGCAAGGACTTCTTCGGAAACCCGTTGTACAACGGTGCGCCGGATATCGGGGCGTTTGAGTATCAGGGTACAATTCCCCAGCCGGTGACGATTTTCTCCGATGACTTTGAGGACAACGACTTCAGCGATTGGACGGTTTCCGGCGGCTCCTGGAATTTGACGACGGACGGCAGTCTGGCGCTGTCGCAAAATACAGCTTCCGGTGAAGCGATAGCTTATACCGGGAATGCGTCATGGGACGATTATACGTATTCTGCTCGAATCAAGCTGCTCACGGCCTCCGGCAATGTAGGACTGCTGTTCCGGTACATGGATAATTCCAATTATTACACGCTGCGCTTGAACGACAGCGGTGACAAGCTTGAATTGTACAAGAAAAGCGGGGGGGCCATGACACTGGTCAGCAGTGCGGGCTATGCCGTAACCCCCGGCCAATGGGCTGCCATGAAGGTGACGGTCAGCGGCAATGTAATTACCGGATATGTCGATGGCGTTCAGCTTCTCCAATGGACCGACGCATCGCCTCTGCCTGCGGGCAAAATCGGTATCCGCATGCATACCAGTGCGGCCCGGATGGACGATGTGAAGGTCGTTCAGTAATGAGAGTCGTTCAGTACATTCAGTAATCTTCCGTATGGAGCAGGGGCTGAGGATGGCAGAAAGGAGGGGGAATGGATCATGATTCAAACTAATCGCAAAAAGAATTATTTATTCTTTGTAGGCGGTATCCTCGTTCTGCTTGTCCTCGTTCTGCTCGGTGTGCGATGGTTCGGGCAGCCGCCTGCCTCCGTCATCTCGGATGGGATTATGGAGCAGACCCAGTTTCCTCAGGACGCGGATGCGGTTGTAGCAACGGTGGACGGCGCGCCAGTGACATTGGAGGAATTCAAGGTGCGCTTGCCGAAGCATCGCGCCGAGATTATGACGTACTTTCAGCAAACCTATGGCTGCGATCCCGGTGGTACAGACTTCTGGAGCACACCCTGCGGCGGTGAAGCTCCATTTGCGAGGTTAAAGGCAGTGACGCTTCGCCTTCTCATTGAGGATCGGGTTCGCGAGCTGGCGGCGGACAGGGCAGGAATACCTGTGGCTATCGGTTATGATGCCTTTCTGAAGGAGTGGGAAGCGGAAAACCGGACCCGTGCCGACCGTCTCGCCGCCGGTCAAGTGATTTACGGTCCCCGCGAATACAGTGAACCGGCCTATTACCGGTATGTCGTCTCCAGCACTATTCTTGGCCTGAAGCAATGGCTGCTGGAGCATGACCGACCGCCGACAGAGGAACAGCTCAGGCAAGCATATGCCGACAGCGTCTCCGGGCAATCGGCTCCTCCAGCCTTTGAAGCGGTCCGGGACGCTTTGGCTCAGCAGTGGAGCGAGGAACGTTACGAGAGCTGGTTCAAGGCCCAACTGGAGCAGGCTGAGATAGAGGTGAATCAGCAGGTTTATGAGGGAATAATGCTGTGAAATATAGCTTACCAATTCATATGATCATGTTTTCTTCTGTTTTCTCATACATATGAGATGAATAAAGGGTTGACAAGTGATAATGATTATCAGTATCTTTAACTTTAGGAAAAGTTATGATGAAGATTAAGTGAAGATTCGGCGGGATGACGCTAGCTTGTTGATTCAGGCCCCTTCTTCAAGTCATATATGGAAAGGAAGATCAACATGGCATCATTGAATACTTCGCATCTGGATATCGCATATGAGGATCGTCTAATTGTTCAAGACTTGAATATTTCGATACCGCCGGGTATGATCACAGCACTTGTAGGGGCTAACGGTTCAGGGAAATCGACTATTTTGAAGACGATGGCCCGTATACTGCAGCCGAAGAACGGAAACGTACTGCTGGATGGGAGATCGATTCACAAGCAATCTACGCGCGAAGTGGCGAAGCAGCTGGCTATTTTGCCGCAGAATCCGACCGCGCCGGAAGGTTTGACGGTATATGAGTTAATTTCTTATGGCCGCTTTCCGCACCAAAAGGGCTTTGGAGGTCTGAAGGCCGAGGATCGCAAGGTGATCGACTGGGCGATTGAAGCTACCCGGATGCAGGAGTTCAGTGACCGGGCGCTTGAGCATCTGTCCGGAGGACAGCGCCAGCGGGCCTGGATCGCGATGGCTTTGGCGCAAGAGACCGATATTTTATTCCTGGATGAACCGACAACCTTTCTGGATATGGCTCACCAGCTTGAAGTGCTCCAGCTCTTGGAAGAGCTGAATGCGGAGTCGGGCCGGACGATTGTTATGGTCGTGCATGACTTGAACCATGCTGCGCGTTATGCTCATCATATGATTGCAATCAAGCAGGGGAAAGCTGTTGCACAGGGTAAGCCGGAAGAGGTCGTAACCTCGGAGGTGCTCCGTGAGGTATTCGGCATTGAAGCCGATATTGTTACGGATCCCCGCAGCGGTGTTCCGCTCTGTCTGCCTTATGAGCTCTATCGGGCGGCTACCGAAGGGAAAGTGCGCGGCCAGAAGCAAAAGGACGGCACCATAAAGGTAGCCTCGAATCTGTAAGGCTCACAACAGGTTGAACACCGGAGTAAGGAGAGGCTTCAGATGAACATAGATTATGGCTTGCTGAATCAGGCGCTGTATGTCGTGACGGAAAAAGATCCGGATGCCTTGCTTGCGATGCCGGCATCGCAACTGGCCGCCCCGGAGGGCATGCAGACCTTTTTGAACGAATATATGCCGATAATTAAAGGCCGTGACCTTCAGGTTGCGGCTGCTTATTTTGCCTCGAGCTGGCGGACGATGCTGACGGCCCATATGTATTTTATGACGGCTTGTGAGGGGAGTCCGGATGTGTCGCTTCAGAACCTGACGCTGGAGATCCGAATGGCAAACCAATATCCGTGTATCTTCTTTGTGCTCGGTTGTCTGGATGTTCATGGATGGCCGGCAGTACGTGATGAAGCTTGGCGTCAGGAGACCGCCGGACACTGGCTGGAGACGACGCTCCGCCCAGTAATGGAGACGGCAGCCGAGGTTTCGGGGGTGCCGGTACGGCAGCTGTGGGGGCAAATGCCGCTCGGTGTGGAATTCTATCTGGATTACTTGGGAAAAATGACCGGAGAGCCTGTCCTGCAGGAGAGAATGGCGGAGCAAAAGGGTTTCCTGGCGAAGGAGCTGTCTGCTTCCTGGTTCGGCTTATCCCGTAATCCCTTCGACCTGAAGGCGGTATGGCTGGAGGATCCCTATCGTCCCGGGCAAAAGACTCGCATGAAGCCTACCTGCTGCCTGGCCTATCGGACGGATACCGGACATGGCTACTGCTACGGGTGTCCCAAACTGTCCAAGACGGAGCGGGCAGCTAAATATGAGGAAATTGTTAAGGCGCAGGCTATCCTGTAGCCTTGCTTCAGTTCGGGGTTGAATCCGCTTACGAGGTATGAAATGATGGAGAGGACAGATACCGAACTGAGGAGGAGCGGACAAGTATGGTTGAAGATGTAAACACGATAGAAATATGGGATGAGAAGAAGGAGAAGCTGCGCAAATACCAATATCTGAATGCATTAGCCCGTAAAGGAGAGACGGTTTTTGCCGGCTCCTCGCTGATGGAATTTTTCCCGGTTAACGAATTTCAGCAGATTCTGGATCAGCGTTATTGCATTTACAACCGGGGGATAGCAGGTTATGTCACGTCAGAGCTGCTGGCATCGATGGAGACTTGTATTTTTGAGCTGGAGCCTTCAAAGCTCTTTATTAATATCGGGACGAATGATATCAGTTCGCCGGAATATACGCTGGAGGGTTTGATCTCCAATTACGATGAAATTCTCAGCCGGATTGCCAAGCGTCTGCCGAATTGCCAGGTTTACGTGATGTCCTATTATCCGGTCAACGGGTTAGCGGAGTTCCCGCATGTACCTAAGGAATCGATGGGCGATATCTTTGAGCGCAGAACGAATGCGGCGATCCGGGAAGCGAATGGGGCCGTAGAACGGCTGGCAGGCAAATTCGGGTTCACTTACATTGATGTGAACGAGGGTCTGAGTGATGAGGACGGGAACCTGAAAGCAGAATTCGGCACGGATGGAATACATATGCTTCCTAACGGCTACGCGGTAGTGCTCCGCAATATGCTGAAATACTTGTAGTTATAGTAGGGTGTCCCAAAAACCATCATCATAGATGGTTGGGGATACCTTTTTCAATTCTAAATTTATGGGCACTATACTACGTAGGCTGAATTAAAGATGCTAAGGAAAAAGGCATACGTGCGGAGTAATTTGATAAAAATTTTATTTAAAATTGTGAATAATTTGCGAAATGAGCTTAAAGGGGTTGCGATGTGAAAAATGTCACACTATAATATAACTACAGGTGAAGAAATTCACAATTCGTTTGTCAGCACTAACACACCCAGAGGAGGATTTAAATATGAAAATTGCAGTCATTGGATGTACTCACGCAGGAACGGCAGCTATTGTCAATATCGCGAAATGCTATCCTGAGGCAGAGATTACGGTGTACGAGAAGAATGATAATATCTCGTTTCTATCCTGCGGCATAGCCCTGTATGTCGGAGGGATGGTAAGTGACGCCCAGGGCTTGTTCTATTCATCTCCTGAACAGCTCGCAGAGCTGGGTGTGACAACCAAAATGCGTCATGAGGTAACCAAGATTGATACGGATGCCAAGCAACTTCGGGCACGTAATCTGGAGACAGGCGAAGAGCTGGAGGATTCCTTCGACAAACTGGTCATGACGACGGGCTCCTGGCCGATTGTACCGAAGTTTGAAGGGATCGGGCTGGACAATATTTTGCTCTCCAAAAACTTTAACCATTCCAACACGATTATTGAAAAGTCCAAGCAGGCCAAGAACATCGTGGTCGTCGGCGCAGGCTACATCGGGGTCGAGCTGGTGGAGGCTTTTCAATTGAACGGCAAAAATGTAACGCTGATTGATGCGGAGCCTCGCATTCTAAGCAAGTATCTTGACGCGGAGTATACGGATCAGATCGAAGCTTCTCTGCGGAGCCGCAATATTCAGCTTGCTTTAGGTCAGAAAGTTACAAAATTCACAGGCGAAAATGGCAAGGTGAGCAAGGTTGTGACAGACCGGGGAGAATACTCGGCGGACTTGGTCATCCTGTGCATCGGTTTCCGTCCTAATACGGAGCTTCTTCGCGGACAAGTGGATATGCTCGATAATGGCGCAATTATCGTAGACGAGTATATGCGTACAAGCAAGAGTGATGTCTACGCGGCGGGCGACAGCTGTGCGGTATTCTATAATCCGACCCAAACCCATGCTTACATTCCGCTGGCTACAAATGCGGTTCGGATGGGGACGCTGGTTGCCCGGAATTTATTGGCTCCTACGGTGAAGTATATGGGCACGCAGGGCACCTCGGGAATTAAGATCTACGAGGATCACATTGCCGCAACTGGGATGACGGAGACCTCAGCCAAGGAGGCAGGGATTGAGGCGGAAGCTGTGATCGTTAACGATCATTACCGGCCAGAGTTTATGCCTACGCATGAGACTGTGATGCTGAAAGTGGTCTATGAACAATCAACCCGGCGGATCCTCGGCGCACAAATGATGTCCAAGGTTGATCTGACTCAATCGGTGAACACACTCTCGGTCTGCATCCAGAATGGCATGAAGATGGAAGAGCTGGCTTTCGTGGACTTCTTCTTCCAGCCGCATTATAACAAGCCATGGAATTTTCTGAACAGTGCAGGGCTTGGAGCGCTGCCTGAAGTTCCGCAATCCGCCTACGAGACAGGACGGGTCTGAACTTTTCCGCGATCTCCCGATCTCAATTCTGTGAAGTTTTTCACTTCTGGGAAGGTATCGTGACTAATGTTACTTATTTGAGGCGCTTCGCACGGTACAATATAAAGCGGATTTTAAAGCAGCCGAATAGAACAAGTCACAAAGGAGATTGAAATCATGGCTTATAATAAACCGGATCAAATCGCGAAAGTCACGGTAGAGATGGGTGTCAAGAAGGCGCATAATCCGCTGTTGACTGTGTTGATTCTCGGATTTTTGGGCGGGGCGTTTATTGCGATGGGCTTCCTGCTGGATATTCGCGTCATTGCAGGAGCACCGGCTGAATGGGGCGGTATTTCCAGCTTTATCGGAGCAGCGGTGTTCCCGATTGGTCTGATCCTTGTATTGCTTGCCGGCGGCGAGCTGCTGACGGGCAATATGATGGCTGTGCCGCTGGCGCGGATCGCGGGCAGGATTTCCACAGGCGAGATGATCAAGAACCTCCTGTTAATTACGATTACTAACTTTCTCGGCGCTCTGTTCGTCGCTTACTTCTTCGGGCATGTTGTGGGTCTGACCGGAAGCGGCGTATACCTGGAGAAGCTGGTGGATATGGCTGGACACAAGCTGGACGACAGCTTCGTGCAAGCGTTCGTCTCGGGCATTGGCTGTAACTGGCTGGTAGCTCTGGCAGTATGGCTCTCTTATGGAGCCGACAATATGAGCGGTAAAATTCTCGGCATCTGGTTCCCGACAATGGCCTTCGTTGCAATCGGCTTCCAGCACGTGGTCGCCAACATGTTCTTGATTCCGGCAGCGATCTTCGAGGGGTACTACTCCTGGGGAGAATACCTGATTAACTTCGTACCGGTATGGTTGGGCAATCTGACCGGGGGTGCCCTGTTTGTAGCAGGAGCTTATTGGCTCGCCTATCTGAAGGATGGCAAGAAAGAAGCGGCTGCTCCAGCTCAGGAGCTGGTGTCTGAGCGTCAGGCGGGGTAGTAGTAAGCCGATGGTAAGTATTCCTAAGGGACACAAAGAGGGCAGACGGTTCGAATAAAACCGGGTCTGCCCTTTCTTTATTAATATCCTATTGAAATCAAGGCTTCCAAATCCGGTAATTTCCGCTTAGAGCCAGGAGTGCGAAGAAGTACAGGCAGTTGTCGTAATAGCGCCGGTCACCCGTCCGCAGCGGCGTATTCCAGAACAGGTCCACACTCGCCCGGGCAGGCTCTCCATCCGCCGCCAGCGAGGCCATCGCATTGGTCGCCAGCAGTCCGACGGGATGCAGCGCTGTTTCTTCAAACGGCTTGCCTTCGATCGTGTATCTGCGGTAATCCTCCGGCCGCTTGTCGGTGAAGAACGCCTGAATCCGGCCTGCCGCCCCGCATGCCCACTGATCCGCCGCGAACCATTCCCAATCCAGCCCCAAATTGGCGGCTACCCGGTAGGAAT
>NZ_HG005141.1:174339-234872 GCF_000455265.1 Paenibacillus antibioticophila | reverse complement strand
GGTTTCGGGGTGGCAGGCGGTCCTCAAGTATTCACGGCTGGCCGAGGCCGCTTCCTTCCAGAACGGCCGATCCTCGGGATAGGCCCACAACGCAAACAATTCGTAAAAATGCGGCAAACGATAGGACGGGTCCGAAAACTCACAATTTGGAATGAACTTGATCAGCTTGTTGCGCGGATTCCACATCGGGTCGCCGAGGCCGTCCTCCCCTTTGTGAAGGCAGGTCCGCAGCAGATCGCGCGCCTGCGTTCCGTAATTGAACGGCGCTTCCCGGTCGCCCCACCGATGGGATGCGAAGAATAACGCCATCGCAAAATACTCCTCCCCGTCCGGAGCAGGCCCGTCCGACAGCCGTGAACCGTCCGGGGAGCACGACCAGGCGAAATATCCGGCATTTACTCCTTCTGTCATGTGCATGTGCGCCATCGTCCATTTCCACAGCCGATCGAACACCACCTGCTGGTCCATTTGCACGGCCATCATCATGCCGTAGGACATCCCTTCGGTCCGGACATCCAGGTTGCCGGTATCGAGCATATATCCCATATCGCCGCCAGACTCATGATAGATTCGGGTATCCTCTCCGCCCTCGAACAATTCCCGCCAGGCCGCCTCCAGACGCTCGTGAATCTCCGCTTTCTCATACCCGAATTCCGCTAGTACATTTCTATATTCCCCTGTAAAAAATGCTCCCGCATGACTCTTCATCGACTTCAAATCCTCCCTAGGCCCGCTTTTTCAAATCAATTTATCCGTCTTCCGTTTTATTATCCTATCTGATGAAGCGGTTTCAAAGGTTCGCATTTAAAGGAGTTGCCTTGCTTATTTTAGAACTTTAGGAACTGGATTCAACGAGTTAGCCTGTGCTAAACGGCGAGGCAGGGAGGCCCTCCCGGTTGTACAGGTTCGCTTGAGCAGGATTGTTGGCCCAGGCGTACCGAACCTGGACAGGCCGCATGATAAAGTCATGCGTGACAAAGATGGTATCGCCGGAAATCACGGCACGCGCCGGAACAAACACACCGTCCGGCCCGCAGACCGCGAACCCCTTAAGCTCTCCGCCGCCCTTGGCGACCAGCCCGCTTCCGGTATGATCGAACCGTAGGCGCGCACCATCCCCGGTCAGCTCCATCTCTTTGAACATCGGTCCGCTATGGACCAGGCCGTCCTCGCCATAAGCCAATTTGAGGGCGCCTAGCGCTAAACGCTGGCCAACGGTTTTCTTGTCTTGCGGGTGCAGATCGTTGTATTCGCCGATATCGATCGTAACGGCCATCGCTGTTCCCGGAATCTGCAGCCCTTTGCGCTGTTCCTCGCGAAGCTCGGCCCAATTGGTTTGCGAGTCGTCCGCTTCGCCCAAATTGGCGAGCTGCGTAAAGATGAACGGGAACTCCCCGATTCCCCATTGACCGCGCCAATCCGCAACTAACGCCTCGAACAACTGGCTATATCCGGCAGGGTGGTCCGTATTGGCCTCGCCCTGGTACCATAACGCCCCCTTGATCCGATAATGCCGCAAGGGCGAGATCATGCCATTATACACCCCGGCGGGTTTATAGTGAAAGAAAGTCTGCTGCTGCAAAACCCCGGTAATGGCCCCGACCCGGTATTTCCAAACGCCGGTGAGGTCCATTTCCTGTCCGCAGGCCAGCAGTCGATAAGGCATATCTTTCACGAACTCCCCCGTGTTATGGGTGCTGATGACGCGCACGGCAATTGTATTATTTCCAGGATTTAATAGTCCGGCGGGGATCGGGTAGCGTCTTGGCGGATACCTGTAGCCGGTATTGCCGATGCAAACACCGTTTATGTAAGTGTCATCCGCATCGACGACCGTGCCCAGCTTTAACCGGGCATCGCCTTCGGTCATGGACTCGGGGAGTTCGATCTCCTTGCGGAACCAGACACTGCCCCGAACGTGCTCAAGCCCGGCGTCTGCCCATGAGCCTGGAAGCTCGAAATCTTGCCAATCGGCGGTGTCCCATGACTCGCTGTACCAGCCTTCCTTTAAACCAAGGTCGGTGTTATTCAGATGGGCATGCCAGGCGTTACTCCGCTCTTCGTCCGCCGCCTTGGCAGCAATTACATATTGATCGTCTTTGCATTGCTCCAGGACGTCCCCATATCCCCCGATGCGCCGAAGGGATCCTTCGCTGATCCATGCCTCGATCGGCGTTCCCCCTACCGCGGTAAGAATCAGGCCGACAGGAACCTGGTGTCTTTCATAGATTTCTTTGGCAAAAAAGAAACCGGCGGCGCTAAAGTTCAGCACGTCCTCCGAGGTGGCGGCAATCCACTCGCCTCCCGGCAGGCCGCTCTGCGGAGCATGGAAATTGTAGCTTATCGGCATCGAGAACTGGCGAATCCAGGGGAGATGAACATCCTTCACCTCATCGGCCAGCAAATCCAGGGTCCGGCGGACAGGCAGCTCCATATTGGACTGGCCGCCGAGCACCCACACGTCTCCGACGAGAATATTCCGGATGACGCTTGCCTCGCTGCCAGCCGAGATAACCATCTCAAACGGACCGCCCGGCTCCGTCTCGTCCAAATCCATTCGCCAGTCCCCGGCGGAATCGGCAAACGTATCATATTTTTTTCCGTTAAAACCAATCTGTATGGCTTGGCCTGCCCCGGCTTTACCCCAGATGCCAACCTTTTCGTTTCGCTGCAAGACCATGCCGTCACTCAGAATACTGGATAAAATCATGATTCTCCGCCTTTCATAAGGATCTCGTTGGATACTCATTCTACCGAGGAGGGCTATTTCCTTCTGTGTAAAGACATACATATCTGACATGCAGATAAGAACTAAAATTATCACGATAAAATCTTAATTTTCAATATAGCGAATGTACGGGTTCTCATTTAGGTTGAGGGTAACAAGGTTTTCCTGTTCTCAAATGACGCGGGTATGTTAGCATAATTAATGAGGGCGCTTTCAAAGCAAGCAAACCAGTTCAACTTCAGGGGAGCGATATAGCGATGATGAATGTGCTATTGGTGGATGACGAGCCTTGGGTAATCGAGGGGCTCCGAACGATGGTGAATTGGATGGATCACGGATTTCAAGTGTGCGGGGAGGCCTCCAATGGTCCTGATGCGTTCAGGATGATTCAGGAGCTTGGACCGGAGCTGGTTCTGACGGATATCAATATGCCGGTGATTAACGGGTTGGAGCTGATTGAGCAATCGAACAGGGTAATGGCCAGACCTCCGAAGTTTATCATATTAAGCGGATACGATAATTTTAATTATGCACTCACCGCGATGCATCAACGGGTAGCGGAATATTTACTCAAACCGATCGACGAGGAGGAAATTGAGGCGGTGCTGGTCCGCTTGCGCAGGAGAATTATGGAGGAGCTTGAAACGGAGCAAAGCCAAAGCCGCATGCATTTTTTGCTGGTGAACAATTTGGTGAATCGCTTGCTTCAAGGAGAAGACAGTGCGCAACTGATGCATCAAACGGCACATACCCTTCTGCTGCCGGAGGATGCCCTGCTGCGCTGCATTCTGATCGAGGCTTCCGGAGACACTTCCGATTTGCGCCGCCAGGCACGGAAGTATTTTGCGGAAACACCGGAGCGTATATTTGAGGATAGCGCGGGCAGGATTGGCGTCATTCTGCCTGATGATAAATTCCCATACTGCCGGGTACAGGAGCTCGCCGCAGGGCTTTACAATGAACTTAAGAATGAGTCGAACGGGCCGGTAACCGTAACGGTAAGCAACGCTCTCCAAGGTATCGGTTCGGTTCGCGAGCTGTATATGCAGGTGCTTGAGGTCAATAAATGCAAGCGTTGTCAGGAAAGAGACGGTGTGCATAATTACAGGGATTTACGGCAGCACGGAAATACCGGCAATCATGCCAGGGAGAAATTCAAGCAGCTTCTCGAGCTCGTGACGGCGGGCCAAACTGATGAAATCCACTCCGCTGTAGAGGACGCGCTGGCTTCCATGACAGAAGGGCTGCCCGATCTGAGGCATGCCATGGCCCATGTGGCCGATCTCGAATTGAATCTTTGCAGACGGATTGGGGAAATGAACGGGGAACCTGATGCATTCATGAAGAAGGTTCAGGATGAATATGGTAATATCGGGAGCTTCAAGACCTATTCGTCCTTGAGAAAATACGTCCTTGAGCTTTGCCTGGAGGCGGCACGCGTCCTTGCAGGGCTGGAGGAAAAGAACGAGCATAATACGATCTTCCATGTCATTCAATACGTGGATCGGGAATACCGCGGCAGGCTGCAATTGCAGGATCTGGCTAAAATGTTTCATATGAATTCAACTTATCTGGGTCAGCTGTTTAAAAAAGAGACCGGGAAACCGTTCAACGATTACCTGAACGAAAAAAGAATCGAGGAAGCCAAACGGCTGCTGAAACGAACTCAGATGAAAATTTCCGAAATCGCGCTTCAGGTGGGATACCCCAATACGGACTATTTTATCAGCAAATTCAAATGCAAGACGGGGATGCTGCCCTCTGTCTACAAACAGGAATCCAAGAGGCCGGCTTATTGAACACGCACTTGCAGGCAGGATGGTGCATAAATCATGAGAAAGCGCATTAGATTTCGGACACTCATTAACGATATTCCGCTGAATTATAAATTTATACTGATCTATGTAATTGGCGTATTGCTGCCTATTGTGGTGATTAATATCGTATTTCTGGACGAGATGACCGGAATTATCAAGGAACGGGAGGAACAAAACCTTGAAATCTCGCTCGAACGGGCCAGAAAGGATATTCACGATTTTATCGACGGCGGGGTGGCGATCAGCCATGCGCTCAACACGGACAAGATGCTCTATGAAACGTTGGACAGAACTTACGAAAGTCCGATCGAATTTTACGAAATATTTGACGACCAGCTGCGTCATCGGGTCACCGGTTATATACCGGTCAACAATCATATTCAGAGAATCAGCATTTTTACGGATAATGATACCATCGTATCCGGCGGGAGTTATCAGCTGCTTGATGACAAAGTGAAGAATAGCGACTGGTACCAGCTGCGGCAGCAATCGACGCTCCCCGTGCTGGTAGCGGCCTACCGGGCGACCGTGGCCAATAGCGCCACTGTGACAGGACCTTATCTCAGCGTGATTGAGAGTATGGATTACTTCGACACTTACAATACATATGACAAGCTGCTTCGAATCGATATCGACCTGAGCAAAATTTACGATGTCATCGTACGGGAGCAGGATTATTTAAACCTGTACCTGGTCAATGAGCGTAATGAAATTATTATGTCCGCGGACAGCGGCTACCAGCGGGGGGTTACCGATGCCTACCCGGTTTTTGAGCTTTCCGAGAAAGTGAAGAACAAGGACGTTCGTGTCATCTCTATCGGAACGGCCAGCTACGTAAAGGGCTGGAAGCTGATCGGCGTGACGCAGGGGAACCGGTTATCCAGCGCCATGCTCGATATGCAGCTTTATGTGGGATTCATCGCAGCCGTTATTACACTGTTTTCGCTTATATTCATTTATATCATGCTCAGATCCTACAATTACCGGGTGAAACGGCTGTCCCGCCATATGCAAAAGGTGACCAACGAGAAATTCGACCTGATTCGGATCGAAGAAGGGAACGATGAAATCGGCGGTTTGATCCAGAACTTCAATATCATGACGGCCCGGATCAACTCCTTAATCAACAATGTATACAAGCTTGAGATTCAGAAGAAGGATTTGGAGATGGAGCGGGTAAGGGCGGAATTGAACTTTTTACAAAGCCAGATGAATCCGCATTTTTTGTTCAACACCTTGAATGCTATTTTAGTCGTCTGTACCAAAAATAATTATGCCGACGTGACCGATATTATCAAAAGCTTGTCCAAGCTGCTTCGGAGACTGCTTGGCTGGAAAGAGGACATCGTGCCTCTGGAGGAGGAAATTTTATTTATCGAAATGTATCTCAAAATTGAGAAATTCAGATTCCGGGACAAGTTCGAATACGAGCTGGATATTGCCCCGGAGGCGCTCCATTATAAAATTCCGAAGATGAGCATCCAGCCGCTAGTGGAAAATGCATGCAAACATGGCATCCAGGCGGTAGAGGGGGAGGGTGTCGTCAAGATCGCAGCCTCCGTATCGGACGACCGCCTCTGCGTATCCGTGAAGGACAACGGCAAAGGCATCGAGCCGGAAAAGCACCGGGAGATGCTCATATCCATGCGCAGCGAGAGTACATCCGGCAACAGTATCGGTATCCGCAATGTATACCGTAGACTCGAACTGTATTATAACGATCTCGTCCGGTTCAATATCGACAGCAAACCTAATCAAGGAACGACAGTGTCCTTTGAGATTCCGATCAGGCTGCTGGACCATCAGGATTATCCGCAAGGAGAGTGACGGATGTGAGATTTAAAGTGCTTTTGATCGACGACGAGCCTGGCGCTTTGGAAGGCATGCAGCTGTGGATCGACTGGGAGAAGCTTGGCTTTGAAGTGTGCGGTACCTGCACCAACGGCGCTGAGGGGCTAAAAGCGATGGCGGAGCTTTCGCCGGATCTGGTCGTTACCGATGTGAATATGCCGCTGATGAGCGGCCTTGAGATGATTGAAGAATGGCGGAAGAGCGGAAACAAGAGCATCAGCTTCGCGATCATTAGCGGATACAGTGAGTTTGAGTATGCAAGGAAAGCTATGCGTTACGGAATCACTCATTATTTGCTAAAACCGGTCGAGCCGGAAGAAGCCGCTGGCGAGCTGCGAAAGATTTACAGTGAACTGCTGCATGAGGCAGAAGAAAAACAATGGAGCGAGATGGCCCTCGTGGAGGAACAGGTCTTCTTGATCAGACAGCTGCTTGAGGATAGCCCCGGTTCAGAAAGGGAATATCCGGATAATCTGATTACGCTGTCCGCTGGCCGGGAGGCATGGAACATCTGTCTGATTCAAACTGAGCCTACCATGTATGCTGAGCTTAGGGGAGCCGCGGCGGGATTGATTTCGCAGGAGCAGGCGATGTTTCTGATTGACCTGGCAATGAACCGCTTAGGCATCGTGTTCGGATATTCACCGGATCAAGGGCAGGCGGACGGTGTATGCCGGGTGCTTGCCAAGCTTGCCGCGCGGTACACCGGACAACGGGCGGCTGTGGCCATCGGCGCCCCGGAGGAGTCGCTCTTGCACCTTGCAAACTGCTATAAGACCGCAGAAGAAGCATTGAAGTTCAAATTTTATGACCCCGAATACACCGGGGTTATTTCTTATGCTTCAATTGAAGACAGGCATTTTCAATACCACTACGACCCGACCCGGTTGGTGGATAACGCGATGGAGGCGTTAACTCTTCTGAATGCAGCCGGTTATCGCGAGACGGTCACAGCGGAGGCGGAGCTGTTTCGTGAACTCCTGCTCGCACCGGAAATAGTCAAGAAGGCGATTTATCATCTAATGTACAAAATGAAAGAACACATGGAGGATTCCCTAGGCAAGAAAGCGTCAGATGCGCTGGCCAAATGGGACTTTTCCGCGTTGGCTGATTCGGCCCTGGGCCTGAATGAGCTTCTGGCCCTGCTGCTGAGCCTCGGTGACGAATGCATCGATTTGCTCAGCGAGGAGCAGGAACTTAAATCGCAGGGGATTGTACAGGAGATCAACGAGTACATACGGGAGCATTATCGGGAAAGGCTGACAATCAAGAAACTGGCCAAACATTTTTATCTGCATCCGGTCTACTTGGGGCAATTGCTCATGAAGAAAAACGGAGTCGGATTCAATGAATGGGTGCATAACCTCCGGATCGAGGAGGCCTCCCGGCTGCTCCTGGAAAACAAGCTTAGAAACAGCGAAATTGCGGAGCAAGTGGGCTATGTGAACTACAGCCAATTCCTGAAGCAATTCGAAAAACGGATGGGGATGTCTCCGGGTGAATATAAAGGCAGGAACTAAAGTTTTTAAGGGTAATGCTTTAATTGTGTTATAGTTCGCTTTTGGCAGCGCTTTTACAATTAAGATGAGTCATTGAAAGGGCTTACAGCCTGAATGGCTAAAACATTATGGAGGTGCTTTAAATGGGGGGCAAGAAACGATCGGTATTCCGGTTGAGCCTGATGCTGCTGCTCTCGCTCGGTCTGGTTTTGTCAGCCTGCGGCGGCAACAATAAGGAAGCCGCCAAAAGCGGAAATAACGAACAGGTATCCGGAGAAAATTCCGAAAACGGGGTGGAGCCGTTTGAAATATCGGTATTTATCGGTGAAGCCGGCCAACAACCGACACCTGACAACAAGATCTACAAGTTGATCAAGGAAAAGACGGGAGCTTCCTTCAAATTTGAGTTCCTTGCAGGCGATATCGATCAAAAGCTCGGCGTTATGATCGCAGGCGGCGATTATCCGGACATGATGACGGACAATCAGAAATTAAAGGCCGCAGGCGCCTTTATTCCGCTCGAAGACTTGATTGAGGAGCATGCTCCGAACCTGAAGAAGCATTATGAGAAGTACTGGAACATGATGAGGGATCCTAACGACAACCATATCTATACCCTTCCTAATTATGGCGTTTATAATTCTGACCCTGATTCGACCTGGTATTCCGGACCTGCCTTCTGGATCCAGAAGGACGTTTTGGCGGAAGCCGGATATCCTCGAGTGAAAACGCTGGATCAATACTTTGACTTGATTAAGGAATACAAGGAAAAGCATCCGGATATTGACGGAACCCCGACGATCGGCTTTGAAATTCTGAACTATGACTGGAGAAACTGGGGGCTGTTCAATGCACCGCAGCATTTGATCGGTCATCCGAATGACGGCGGCGTAGTGGTTAAAGACGGTGTAGCTGAAATTTTCGCGGATAAAGACTATGCGAAGCGCTACTACCAGAAGCTGAACGAGATGAATGCGGCAGGCGTCGTCGATAAGGAAACATTTACCCAAAACTATGACCAGTATATGGCCAAAATTTCCAGCGGCGCGGTTCTAGGGATGTTTGACCAGCACTGGAACTTCCAGAGTGCAGAGGACGCGCTGACGACTCAGAAGAGATTCGAAAGACAATATGTTGGTCTTCCGCTTGTTTATGATGAAAGCATAAGAGACCATTATAAGGATCGCCCGGCGCTTAACCTGGACAACGGGTTCGGAATTACAGTCAACGCATCCGAAGAACAAGCTATAAGAATCCTTAAACTGTTGGATACGTTGATTCAGGAGGATTGGCAAAAAATCTTTACCTGGGGTATTGAAGGCGAAGATTACATTGTCAATGAAGAAGGCCGTTTCATGAAAACGCAAGAACAACGCGATGCCTTTACCGACGGAACCTGGAAGCTGGCTAACAAAGCCGATGCCTTCTATGGCAGAGCTCCAAAAATGCAAGGCAAATTCTCGGACGGGAATTCCACGGATGCCGCCGCGCAGCCGGAAGAATATCAAGCTGGTTTAGAAGAATACGACAAGAACTTCCTCGCGCAATATGGCTTTAACAGCTATGTCGATTTCTTCAGTGAAGCGCCTGAGAACGAAGTGGCTTACCCTGCATGGTCTGTCGACCTGGTAGATAGCTCCGAAGCGAAAATCGTCAACACGAAGCAAAACGAATTGTCTACGAAGTACTTGCCGAAGGCTATTCTCGCAAAGCCGGATGAATTCGAAAGCGTGTGGAATGAATACGTTAGCGAAATTCGCAAGCTCAGCATCAAGGCTTACGAGGACCGGATCAATGAAGTGCTGCAATGGAGAAGAGATACCTGGACAGTGAAATAAGGCTTTGACTTAAACGGAGAATGGAGGGCGTTCATCTGCCTTCCATTCTTTCAAAAATAACAGGTTTTGGGGAGAAAAAACTATGGATCAGACCTTGAAAGAAGATCGAGCCGTCCGGAAGCCAAGGAAAGTAAAGAAGATTACCTGGTCCCTGATCAAAGATCAGAGTCAGTTGATATACATGTCCGTACCATTACTGGCGTATATCATATTGTTCGCCTATGTTCCGATTTGGGGCTGGACCATGGCTTTTCAGGACTACAAGCCCGCTAGAGATTTTAGCGAGCAGAAATGGGTAGGGTTTAAGCACTTCGAGTTCCTTTTTAAAGACGACAGCTTCCTGCAGGTGCTGCGAAATACGCTGGCCATGAGTGTCATCAATCTGATTCTCGGCTTTACAACAGCCATTATACTGGCATTATTACTGAATGAAATTAAAAAAGTATTTTGGAAAAGAACCGTACAGACGATTTCCTATCTTCCGCATTTTCTGTCCTGGATTATTGTAACCGGGATTGTGGCGACAAGCTTGGCGTCGGACGGGATCATCAATGATCTCCTGATGAAGCTGCATCTGATCAATGAGCCGATCCAGTGGCTCAGCGAAGGCAAGTACTTCTGGGGAATCGTCGGAGCGTCGCATGTTTGGAAGGAAGTCGGCTGGAATACGATTATATATTTGGCAGCGATGGCGTCGATCGACCCCGCGCTTTATGAAGCCGCAGATATTGACGGAGCAAGCCGCTACCGGAAAATGTTCCATGTCACTTTGCCGGGCATTAAATCTACAATTGTGATCCTGTTGATTATGCAGGTCGGCCACATTCTGGAGGCAGGCTTTGAAATCCAATATTTGCTTGGCAACGGCCTTATTGTCGACTGGTCGCAGACGATCGACATCTTCGTACTGAAATACGGGCTCGCTCAAGGAAACTATTCATTAGCTACTGCTGCCGGTATATTTAAAACGGTCGTTAGCGTAACGTTGCTGCTGATTGCAAACGGAGTCGCCAAACGGCTAGGGGAAGAGAGGCTGTTATAGTTATGGCAAACCAAACCGTCAGCCCTGGGCCAGCATCCGCTGCCGCAGTGACTAGACCTGTCGGAAAGAGAAGTGTGGAGCCGATCCTGTTTAATACCTTCAACGCCCTATTCATGCTTTGTCTAGTTATAGTCACGTTATATCCGTTTCTGAATACGATCGTTGTGTCCTTCAATGCGGGGAACGATACGATCCGCGGCGGTATTTACCTCTGGCCGAGAGAATTTACTTGGCAGAACTACAAAGCGGTATTCGCCTCGGGATATATTTATGATGCATTCTGGGTCTCGGTGGCAAGAACCGTACTTTCAACCTTGCTGAACCTGGGACTCACCACGATGCTGGCTTATACACTGAGCCGCCGGGAATATGTGTTCCGCAAACCGATTACCCTGGTCTTTATTCTGACGATGTACTTTAATGCCGGTTTGATCCCGGGATACTTTCTGATGAAGGAACTGCACCTGATTAATACGTTTTGGGTATATGTCATTCCATCGATGATCAGCGCGTTTAATATGATTGTTATTCGCACTTATATCGGAACGATTCCGGAAAGCCTTGTTGAATCGGCAAAGATCGACGGGGCGGGGGATTTTAAAATCTTTGTGCGAATTATCTTCCCGCTTTGTAAGCCGGTATTGGCTACAATCGCCTTGTTCGTTGCCGTAGGCGCCTGGAACACATGGTTCGATGCATTCATCTACACCTCCTCGAGACAAGAACTGAGTACGATGCAATATGAGCTGATGAAGCTGATATCGTCCAGTATGAATGCCAACAACAACCCTGCGGTTGCTGCAGGGGCGGGAATAACGCAGGAGGCTGCTCAGTCCATGGTAACGCCGATCTCGATCCGGGCTGCGGTGACGGTCGTTGCGTCCGTGCCGATCCTGCTGGTATACCCATTCATGCAGAAATACTTCGTCGTCGGTCTTAACGTTGGCAGCGTAAAGGAGTAAAGCATGGAGAAAAATTCGATAAACTATTCAAACCCGGTTCTGCCGGGATTTTACCCCGATCCGAGCATCGCTCGGGCCGGGGATGACTTTTATATGATCTGTAGTTCGTTTGAGTATTTCCCGGCCGTGCCGATCTTTCATAGCCGGGATCTGGCGCATTGGAAGCAAATCGGCCATGTCCTGGACCGGGACAGCCAATTGGATCTTCGCAGCCGCCGCAGCTCGGACGGCATCTATGCGCCTACCCTGAGATACCATGAAGGCACATTCTATATGATTACGACCGATGTGCGCGGGATCGGCAATTTTTACGTAACGGCCTCGAATCCCGCCGGCCCCTGGTCAGACCCGATCATGGTGCCGTACGGCGGGATTGACCCGTCCCTGTTCTTCGACGATGACGGCAAGGTTTACGTGACCGCCCAGCAGGGTGCGGATTACGACTCCCATGCGATCCAGTACGAGATCGACATTGCTACGGGGAAAGCGCTGTCGGAGCCGGTAGTTATATGGAGGGGAGACGGAGGTCCTTGGACGGAAGGTCCCCACTTGTACAAAATAAAAGGCATGTACTACATGATGACGGCCTCGGGCGGTACCGCGAAGGACCATCGGGAAATCATTGGCAGGAGCGCGAATCCCTACGGGCCGTTCGAGCTGTATCCGTATCCGATTCTGACACATCGGGGGATAGAGCATCCGATTCAGTATTTGGGCCACGCGGATCTGGTCGTAGATTCAAACGGGGACTGGTGGGCTGCCTTTCTAGGTGTCCGGCTCGTCGATTCCGGATACAGCGTACTCGGCAGGGAGACGTTTCTCGCTCCCGTAACCTGGAATGATGAGGGATGGCCGATGATCGACAACAATGAAGGCACCGTAAATCTGGAAATGAGCGTGCCTCGGCTGCCGGGGGAACAGGAGGAGACGATGTCCGCTCGGGCGGCTGTTTTTGAAGGCAAGGATGATTTCGAGGGACCGGAGCTTCCGCAGGGCTGGACCTTTCTCCGCAACCCGGCGAAGGGCAGCTGGTCTTTGAAGGAGCGGAGAGGCTGGCTGACCTTGCACGGACAGTCCGCCGGGCTGAGTGATGTCGGCCAGGTTGCTTTTGCCGGGAGACGGCAGCAGCACGTGCAGTCGGAATGGAGCACGCTGCTTGAATACGGCAACATCGGTGACGGCGAAGAGGCCGGGCTTTGCGCCAGAAGAGATGAAGACGCCCATTATGAAATCTTCTTGAGGCAAGTGGGCGGCAAGAAGCTCGTTGGCGTCAGACTGACGGAGAGAGGCGTATCAAGAATAGTCGCAGAGGATCCGGTTGAGGCAGACCGGGTGTTCTTTAAAATCCGGGCGAGTGTTACCGATTATTCGCTGCTGTACTCTCTGGACGGGCAGGAGTGGGTTCTGCTCGGCGAGGGATCCACACGGGCGCTGTCGCCTGAAGACTTCGTGAACAAGATGTGCTTTACAGGTGTGGTGATCGGATTATACGCCAGCGGGAACGGCAAGCCTGCTTCCGGAGCGGCTCGGTTTGACTGGTTCGAGGTCCGAAATGGATAAAGGGGGCGGAGATATGAATTCATCGGAGCAAATTATTACCGGGCGAACGGAAAGCACATTGTATAAAGCATGGCTGCAGTACAGTGAACCCGATTCATCCGAACTTCGCAACCTGTACAAGGGGATACTGGAACGGGTCGTGGTTGAAGGGGGAGTATCGAGGATTCCCCCGGCCGCAGTTCGGGAGCTTGCGGCAGGCGCGGATACGATGCTGGGCGTAACTCCCGAGTTCATGGACCAAATTCCTACGAACGGCGAAGGACCTTATCTATGGATTTGTCTTCATTCAGAAGAGAATGGTTACGGCGCTGACCAGCGGAGATGGGAAACCAGGCGGGATGCCTATTCACTCAAATACGTGTTATCTGCGAAAGAAGAACGACTTGAGCTCATTGCGGCCTCGAAAGCAGGAGTCATCTACGGTATTTTCCACCTGCTTAGAGGAATCTCCCTCGGCTTCAAGCCGGCACAATGGGCGATAGAGGAGCATCCGGTCAATCAACTGCGAATGATCAATCAATGGGACAATGCGGACGGCTCGATTGAGCGGGGATATTCGGGAAGATCTATTTTTTATAAGGACGGGGAGATTTCCAAAGATTTGGATCGCGTTCGCGATTATGCGCGGCTCCTTGCCTCGGTGGGGATCAATGCGATCTCGATCAACAATGTGAACGTTCATGAGGTGGAAACCGGGTTTATTACCGAGGAAGGTCTCCCTGAAGTGACCCGGGTGGCGGAAGTATTCCGGGATTATGGAATCGCGTTGTTCCTCAGTATCAATTTCGCCGCCCCGATTGCTGTGGGAGGACTTGATACCGCGGATCCGCTTGATGCGGGTGTCCGGGAATGGTGGAAAGAGATGAGCGAGCGGATTTACCGGCACATCCCCGACTTCGGCGGCTTTGTTGTGAAGGCGGATTCGGAGCACCGCCCCGGTCCGTTCGCCTACGGGCGGGATCATGCCGACGGGGCCAATATGCTGGCGGATTCGCTTGAACCGTATGGCGGGCTCGTAGTCTGGCGCTGCTTCGTTTACAATTGCATGCAGGACTGGCGGGACAGATCCACGGACCGGGCACGGGCTGCTTATGACCATTTCAAGCCGCTGGACGGCAAATTCAAGGATAATGTGCTGCTGCAGATCAAGAACGGGCCGATGGATTTTCAGGTGCGGGAACCGGTATCGCCGCTTTTCGGAGCGATGAGAGCTACCAATCAGATCATCGAATTTCAGATTGCACAGGAATACACCGGGCAGCAAAGGCATTTATGCTATCTGGTTCCGCAATGGAAGCAGGTGCTGGATTTCGATACACATGCGGCCGAGGAAGGCAAGGGCCAAGTGAATCGGATCGTGTCAGGCTCGCTGTTCGGCATGAAATACAGCGGTGTGGCCGCAGTGTCCAATATCGGGGACGATGAATGCTGGACCGGCCACCCGTTGGCACAAGCGAATTTGTACGGCTACGGGCGTCTGATCTGGAATCCGGGCCTTTCCGCCGAGGGCATTGCGCGGGAGTGGGCGCAGCTTACGTTTGGAAGCGATCGGGATGTCAGCGACAAAGTGACGGACATGCTGATGGCTTCCTGGCCGATTTACGAGAGCTATACAGCGCCATTAGGGGTGGGCTGGATGGTTGTCCCGCATTATCATTACGGTCCCGACGTGGACGGCTATGAGTATTCCCGCTGGGGAACCTACCACTTCGCAGACCGTGACGGCATCGGCGTAGACCGAACGATGGCGACGGGCACCGGGTACGCCGGACAATACTTCAGCCCGAACCGTGAGATGTATGAGTCGTTGGAAGATTGCCCGGACGAGCTGCTTCTTTTCTTCCATCATGTTCCCTACGGGCATGTGCTGCATTCCGGCAAAACCGTAATCCAGCATATTTACGACACGCATTTCAGCGGGGCGGAATCGGCGGATGGTTTGTGGGAAAGCTGGGCCTCACTCCAAGGTCGCGTGGACGCCGTCCGTCATAAGGCCGCCGCAGACCGGTTCGCGGAGCAGGCCGAGCATGCCAAGCACTGGCGTGATGTTATCAACACATACTTCTACCGGAAGTCCGGGGTGCCGGATGAGCACGGAAGAACAATCTATTAATATGGAAGCCGTCTTCAAAGCCGGTGATGATGAGTAGAATAGGGGCTGCCCAGAAATCAGCTTTCGCTGATACCTCTGAACAGCCCCTCTGTCATGCCCGGCTATTGCTTACTGCGCCATTCCTGGAATTGCTTGTTATACTCTTCTACCACGTAATCCATCCCCGCTGCCTTCATATTTTGCAGAGCGGTAGGGAAGAAGGTTTCATAATCGACCACGCCATACATCAGCGGATAGATACTGGTTTTTAATTCGGCTATGCTGTTGGCATAAGCGCTTGCCACATTTGAGGGATCAAAATTGAAGCCGATGGTGACGCTGTTGATCGCATCCTCTGCAATGGTAGTACGGCGTTGCAAACGGCCATCTTCAATATTGCTTGGGTATCGGTTGAACTCTACATGCCCAAGCAGCCAGTTGGCCAGCTCATATACAGGTGCGCCATTGTCTGTTGTGGCCAGGATGTCTTTCTTATGATCTCCGGTGTTTTTCCAATGCACGCCCTCGATGCCGCTTTGAACCAGGTCAAAGTTTGCTTGATCACTGAACACCCAGTTCAAGAACTGAATACCTGCTTCCGGGTGAGGTGATGTAGCCGATACACCGTTGGAATTACGAAGTGCGTTCGCTCTGAATTTGATGCTGTCGTTCATATAGAAGGCGTCGTTGCGAGCTCCGGGGAACGTTTCCCGTACGGCGTCGTTAATGCCTACATCGCCCGGGCGGAACAGATAACGTCCTGCCAGCTCTTCCTGATTGATCACTTCGGCCGGAGCCGTCAATACATCTTTCATGATCAGGCCGCGCTTGTAGGCCTCATTCATAAACTGAATGTCCTTCTTGAATTCTTCGGTTTCCAGCCAAGGCTTAACATTGCCTTCCTGGTCGACATAAATCAGCGTATCGATTACGGTGAACGGATAAGTGTCATATGTTGTATGCAGGTGGTTAGCGGGCTCCGTCAGCACCTTGATGTATACATCTTTGTTATCCTGCGGCCAATTCTTCTGGAACACTTCAGCTACATTTAACAGCTCATCTGTTGTGGTCGGCGGCTGCAGGCCATATTCCTCCAGCATATCCACCCGGAATGTAATCATGCCTTCATTCATGGCCACGTCAATCCAGAAGTTGGGAACGGTTACAATTTTGCCGTCGGTCTTCACAGACTCCCAAGCCCAGTCGGGCAGCTTCTCCTTCAGCACTGGACCGTACTCATCCAGCAAGTCATTAATCGGAATGATGCCTCCATTTCCGGCCAGAACGTTAGGGCCTTTGGTATCATGCATGATGGCAATCAATTCGAACTCCTCACCTGTGGACATCATCAGGTTTGTTTTCTGGTCCCAGGCATCCCAAGCGATATAGGTCGGCTGGTAAACCAGGTTGAGCCCGTCCGCTTCCAGCTTCGCATTAATTGCATCTACGACCTCACTCAAGCCCTGGGGCTCATTGCCGGGAAGTAAATAACGAACCGGCAGTTTCTGAGCGGTTGTTCCGCTCTCCTCTCCCTCGCTGTTTCCTTGCGCGTTCTTATTCCCTCCCGAGCAACCTGCGAGAATCAACATGAGAATCAGAATTGGTGCAAGCCATCGTTTCCAGTGCTTCATTGTGTAGCATCCCCTTCCGTGTATGTGGTTTGAGTGTTGCTAGTGCCTAATATAAAGGAGGGGAAAGCGACGCGTATACTTCAATAATAAGGATTTCTTCTTTTTATAAACGGGAAAGCGATTTCAATTTGGGGATTGCCCAATTTTGAAGCCAGATATTTAGTTACTGAACCGCACCGGTGCTCACGTTTTCTTGTTGACGGAATTGAGCCGGAGACATTTTGTAATGCTTCTTGAACAAGGTGTAAAAGTAAGTCGTGTTATATACTCCAACCTGTTCGCTGACAAGCTGTACAGGCATATCGCTAGATACCAGCAGCTCCCTCGCTTTGGTCAGCCTGACCTCATTCAAATAGTCGTTAAAGGAAATCTGACAATGGGCTTTGAACAATTTGCCGACATAGCTTCGGGATAAGCTGACTTCACTGGCAACCATCTCTAAGGAAAGATCAGGGCGCATATAATGCTTTTCCACAAACATTCTGATATCCGTCACGATTTTCTTGTAGCGCGTGTTGCTGGCCTCTTCCATTTCGTCGCACAGGCGATGGGCCAATTCCTTTAGGGAATCACCGATTTCCTCCAGCGTCTCATAGACATCGATGTGGTGAATGAACTGAGAGAAGGAGGCCGATACAGTATGATCACGCAGTGTCTTTGCATGGAATTGCCGATACAAGCTTCCAACCAGTTGATTCATATAAAATAACGCCTCATGATACTCGCAATCCCTGATGCCAAGAAGCCACTGTTCGATCTCTCGATTCAGACGAAAACGCTGCTGCGATTTAATCGCCTCAATGATGCTGGTTTCAAATTTATGCGGATATTCCTTGCTCTCCGTGGATACATCCTCGTCCAGTCCATAAAAGTAGATTTGACCTGCCCCATGCAGGAAGCGCTGCTGCACACAGGTGCAGGCTTTCTCGAAGGAGGCGCACAGCTCATCATATTCGTGAGCCGAAGAGCCGATGCCGATGGTGACGGACACCCCCAGCTGCTCGTAAATCCGGCTTTGCAATTCCATAAATGCACTGCCCGGCTGCGTTGGATTAGGTCCATCTGAAGCCTTGATTACGCCTGCGATCATACCTTCCTCAGCGATAGCCATCCGGGCTTCATTGTCTCCTAGTATCTCTTCGGCCATTTTATAGATCGAGGCATAGACGAAGGATCTGGCTTCGGCATCCCGGTTATTGCGGAAGGTGCTGAGCTTGTCCACTAGAATGACCATCACCGAATACCGCTTTGCCGGGAACTGCTGCTTGAACCGCTCATATTGAAGCGGGTTTCCTCCCTTGAGCATCTGCACCAGCTCCGCTTGTTGTCCTCTGCTGGCTGCTGACTCCATGGCAGATAAACGTTCCTTTAATTGCGAATAGCTGTCATCCAGCAACGCAAATTCGTTAAGCCGCATATTGCCGATTTTCGTCTTGCCGGCGGGCAGCATCTTATCGAGCAAATGGCGAAGCGGATTGTAAGCATGATTTGTGAGCCACAGAGAGACGCCAAGGCTAAGAGCAAATATGAGGATGGCCAGACCTAATGCGGACCATTTGAGCAAATTCATATTAAACAATAAATTTTTATAATCGCTGACGCTGACGAACATCCAGTCCAAATCGGGTGACTTCACAAAAGTAACAAGCTGATGCTTGCCGTCCGTGAAATAACCGCTTTCCTGCTCCGTTTTCAGAATGTGCTGAATGTTGGCGTCTTCGGACATATCCGTCAGGAAGCGTTCTGACTCGGAATGCGTCAATACCTGGCCTTTCGCATTGACCACGAACAGTTCATCGGCGGCTCCATTCTTGTATCCGCCAATCAGGGATTGAATATACTCCGAATCAATATTGATCAGGATCGCCCCTTGCTCCGGCATCAGTGAATAATAGCTGGGAAGAAGAACGAACGTCAATACCTGCCGGTCTGTTGAGGAGCCGGGCACGGTCACTTTTCTAGGGAATAAGTTGAAATACGAGCTGTTTTTCTGCACGATTTGCCGTAGCAGCGGCCGTTCCTGATCATAAGAAATGCCCGTCGTATTCATATATGAATCCGTCAAGCCGTTATACAGTCCGATGGATTGTATATAAGGATAGGTCGATTGCATCCGCCGCAGGGTGAACATCGCATGGTAGCGTTTTAATTGATCATTATTGCTATCGAATAGAGCCGAGATCACCTGCTGGTCAGCCAACAGCGAGTTTCCGATATTATACACTTCATCTTTGATCACGCTCGATACCGCGCTGTTCTGCTTGAGCATGGATTCGGATATATTACCGACCTCCCGCGCGGTGCTCCAGGAAAACAAGGCAAATAATACTACGGTCACCAGGGCGATAATTCCTGCCGTCAACAGCACGAAGCTTAGAAACATGTTGCGGTATACAGAATAGCGTATCAGTCTTTGTCTAATCAACTGCCATCTCCCCCTTAATTCCGCTTTAAACATAACGCCGGCCAGAAGTAAGCGCTTTAATTATTGTTGTTTCTTATTTTAAGTCCTTATTGAAATAGTTCAATAGCTAGTCTAATCATCCAAAATTACCCATATAACGAAGCTTTGATAGAAAAAGCCTGATAAATCAAGGATTTTCGTCAATTTTCAACTCCTTCTTCGATTCAGGGCATTGCTCAAACTTGAAGCTGGCGCCCAATTTTGAAGTTGAATCTACCCCGTTCAAACCTGATATCATCCACTATTCAAAGTTTACCGGCGGTTATGCCCCTTTTACACTTGAGTCAGATCAGCAACTACAACCGAGGGAAAGGACGTGAATCATTTATTATGCACACTAAAAGAAATAGAGGCTTTCTTCATGAAATAAGGCAAAATGGCTCCGCTTACTTGCTTGTCATACCTGCTGCCATCTATACCCTTATTTTTGGCTACTTTACTCTGCCGTATATGTTAATCGCTTTCCAGAAGTTCAACTTCAAGACCGGGCTGTTTAACTCCAAGTGGATCGGGCTTGAGAACTTCGAGTTTTTCTTCCGGTCGCCCAGAGCCTGGGAGGTAACCTTCAACACGCTTAAGCTCAACTTTTTATTTATTGTGGTCGGTACGGTTGTTGCGATGGCGCTCGCCATTCTCTTTAATGAATTGCGCAGCAAGCTGTTTTCTCGAATTACACAATCTACAATTTTGTTTCCGCATTTTCTGTCTTGGGTGATCGTCAGCTACGTTATCTACAGCCTCTTTTCAACGGATTATGGCGTCATTAACAAAATTATTGGCTGGGTCGGTCTTGATCCTATCAACTGGTATTCGACTCCAAAATATTGGACCACGATTTTAGTAAGCGCTGCCGTCTGGAAGGATGTCGGCATGAATCTGGTAATTTATTTGGCGGCAATTGTCGGCATTGATGACACGTATTATGAGGCGGGCCGTATCGACGGGGCCAGTCGTTGGCAACTGATCTGGCGAATTACAATACCGCTAATGATGCCGACCATCATCATTCTCTCTTTGCTTGCGCTTGGCAAGATCATGTATGGCAGCTTCGATATGATATACGCGATTATCAAGGACAACGGAGTGCTCTACCCGGCGGTCGATGTTATTGACACTTATGTGTTCCGTTCCCTGCGCACCATCGGCAACCCTGCTCAAGCCATGGCTGTCGGTCTCTATCAATCCGTAGTCGGCTTTATCCTCGTATGGGGCAGCAACAAAATAGTACGCAAAATCAACCCGGATCATGCTTTATTCTAATCGACGAAAGGAGAGGGGCGTACCGATATGAAAAAGCCTAAATTGTTCGATCTCGCCAACTATACCTTTATTGCCTTGTTCTCCATCCTTTGTATCCTGCCGATGCTGCTGGTGCTGATGGTGTCCTTTACGGACGAAGCCAGCATCAAGCAATTCGGTTATCAGTTAATTCCGGACAAGCTGTCCTTCGACGCCTATAAGCTGCTGCTGTTTGGCAACACACCGCTCTACCGCAGCTATATGATCTCTATTTTCATTACCATAGTAGGCACAACCGCGGCAGTCCTGATGACAGGCATGGCGGGGTATACCCTTTCTGCCAAGCACGCCAAATACCGTAACCATCTGGCTATATTTTTCTTCATTACTATGGTCTTCAATACCGGTCTGGTGCCCTGGTATCTGATCAATCTGCAATTGGGACTGAAAAATACGATTTTCGCTCTCATTATACCCTCTTTGATTTTTAACCCGTTCAACCTTTTTCTGGTAAGAAATTACATGTCTCAAATCCCGGTGTCTCTTACCGAGGCAGCCAAAATAGATGGAGCAACCGATTTCTACATTGCGTTTCGTATATTCTTTCCGCTGTGCATGCCTGTATTGGCGACGATTACGCTATTCTATGGCATAGGCTACTGGAACAATTGGTTTAACGCCATCATGCTTGTAGACAATCAGCAATTGTATCCGCTTCAATATCTGCTGTTCAAGTTGAATTCCGAGATTAATATGATTCAGCAGATGCAGAGCAGCGGCGTACTGTCCGGCACTGGCACGATGCCGCAGGAATCAGTCAAAATGGCCACGGCTATTCTGACCATCGGCCCGGTCGTGCTGTTCTATCCTTTCTTGCAGCGCTACTTCATCAAAGGCCTTTTGATCGGTTCTGTTAAAGGATAATGATCCGGCAGATGTGTCTTCTCCAGACAATCAAATTTGCAAAGGAAGAAAGGATTGAGACAGAGTGAGAGAAGGTTTTGTTGTACCTGATAAGTGGAAATGGTTCACAGAAAGTCGCTACGGTTTGTTCATTCATTGGGGTCCTTATGCGCAATGGGGACGGGGCGAGCAGGTGTTGTTTCGCGAGCATTTGAATCACGAGGAGTACACGGAGCAGGCATGTGCTTGGAACCCCCAGCACTTTGATCCTGAGTTGTGGGCATATACCGCCAAGAAAGCGGGATTTAAATACGCCTGCCTCACCACTCGCCATCATGACGGGTTCTGTCTGTGGGATAGCGCCTTTACGGATTATAGCAGCGCCAAGCAGGCTGCAGGCCGCGACTTTGTGAAGGAATATACCGAGGCTTTCCGCAAGGCGGGATTACGCATCGGCTTGTATTATTCCTGGATCGATTGGCGTCTGCCTGCTTACTTTGACGGTCCGCAGAAGGACCCCGAGGGCTGGGAGAAAGTTAGAACGTATTTACACAACCAGGTTAAGGAACTACTCACCAACTATGGGCAAATCGACCATTTCTTTTTTGACGGGGTATGGCCGCGCAATGCGGATGACCTGCAAAGCGTAGAGCTGTTGGAGGAAATGCGTAAGCTTCAGCCCAATATTCTGATTAACAACCGACTCGGTTATTCCAATAAAATCGACGGCTTTCGGGCTGATGGGGGCATTGGTGCAGGCGATTCGGATACGCTTGGAGACTTCGGTACGCCTGAGCATGCTATCGCTTCGGAAGCGACCCGGCTGTGGGAATCCTGCCAAGTGACAACTTGGCGTTTGTGGAGTCACGTCATCGGCGAACGCTGGCGCAATACGGATGTCCTGCTTGATATGCTGTGTGAATGCGCAGAAAAAGGAGGAAAACACGGAGGCAATCTGCTGCTGAATGTGGGCCCGACCGCCGATGGACAGTTCCCTCCGGAATTTGTAGAGCGTGCGCTTGAAATCGGCCGCTGGCTGGACGTTCATGGTGAGGCCATTTATGGCACAGAGGGCGGTTCGCTGACGGAATTTATTACCCGTGGGCGCCAGACGATGAAGGACAACAAGCTGTACCTGATTATCCGCTTCTGGGATGGACGTCCTGAGCTTAGACTGGCGGATCTGACAAGCCGTGTGCTTGACGTGGAATTACTGACAACAGGGCAGTCGTTGCCGTTCGAGCAGGATGGCGACACCCTTATTATTAACGGATTGCCACGGGAAGCGCCAACGCGCTTGTTCCCGGTCATTCGTATCACCTGTGACGGCAAGCCAGCCACGAATGAATGGGGAGAGTATCGGCTGTGGGAAGGGGATCCGGAGCGCGTAGCAGCCTGGGCCCGGGAGCGCCGCGGCGCATCCGTATATGTCGATGGACGTGAGCGGTAGCATCAACCAATCCTTTATTTTGAGGAGGAAGCAGTTATGAGCATGGTAGAAGAGCGATTGGCGGCGGCAGGGATCGTATTGGGCGAGGTTCCGCCTGCTGTAGCTAACTATGTGCCAGCCAAGCAGACAGGCAATCTGGTATATACCTCCGGTAATGACTGCCGGATTAACGGCGTTTTGATGTATACGGGTAAGGTAGGCGCACAACTCACGGTACAGCAGGGTTATGAAGCGGCCCGTCAAGTGGCGATCAACCTGCTGACGGTGCTGAAGGCCGAGCTGGGAGATTTGGACCGCGTCAAGCAGGTAGTCAAAATGCTGGCGTTCGTCAACTCCGCTCCCGGTTTTATGGAGCAACCGTTCGTGATTAATGGAGCTTCAGACTTGCTGGTGGAAGCGTTTGGCGATGCTGGCAAGCATGCGCGTTCAGCATTATCAGCGAATGAGCTGCCCTTTGATACACCGGTTGAGATTGAATTAATTGTAGAAGTAGATGGGGAGAGATGAGCAGCCCGGGTAGAGGTTACGATGGGCGGATCGTACCTGATATTAACGGTAGTCGTGTAGCGGAAATTTTGCAGCAGTTAGTTCGTATTCCGAGTGTGAATCCGGCGTTTCCCGGCGGGACTGGAGAAGCTGAACTGGGGCGTTACGTAGAGGAATTCCTGTATCGCCTGAATTTACCTGCTGAACGTCAGGTCGTGGCCGGAGGGCGCTTCAATGTGCTGGGCACACTGCCCGGGCGCAGCCAACGCAAGCTGCTGCTGGAAGCCCATATGGATACGGTTCAGACCATCGGGATGACCATCCCGCCCTTTGATGGCAGGATAGAAGGCGGTAAATTGTACGGACGGGGCGCCTGCGATACCAAGGCTTCCCTGGCCGCCATGCTTGCCGCAATCGAAGCTCTGGCGCTGGCCGGCATCCGTCCGGAAGTCACGACTGAACTGGCCGCGGTTGTGGATGAGGAGACGACCTATATCGGGGTGTCCGCTCTCGCCGAGCGGATTAAGCCGAACGCTGCTGATTATATGGGTGCCGTGGTGGGCGAGCCGACGGGTCTCGCTGTCATTTCGGCGCATAAAGGGTGCTGCCGCTTTTACGTGGATGTCTACGGCGTGGCCTGTCATAGCTCTAATCCGGCGCAAGGGGTTAACGCGATCAATCAGATGAACAAGGTGCTGACATTTCTGAGTGAGCTGCATGAGTCGCGTTATCCGCAGCGCGCCCATCCCTTGACGGGGCCGCCGACGGTCTGTGTAACCGGCATCCAGGGTGGCATCGCACCTAATACGGTGCCTGCGGACTGCCGGATCACGGTCGATCGGCGTACAGTTCCCGGCGAAGAGCCGCTTGTGGTTTACGAGGAGATGAAGCGGCAACTGGAAGAGCTGGCAAGTACCGAAGGGGTGGCAGTGACCGTCAGTGAGCCGTTTGTGATCGATTATGCGATGGAGACGGATCGGAATGAGCCGATCGTGCGCTATTTATTGGCGGCGACGCAGACGTATGAGCCGCAAGCGAGCGTCCAGGGTGCAGCCTATTGCAGCGATGCCAGCAAGCTGGTCAGAGTAGCTGTGCCGTCCGTGGTGTTCGGCCCCGGCCATATTTCGGAAGCGCATACGCAGGACGAATGGATCGAGCTGTCTCAAGTAGAACAGGCGGCTTGCGCCCTTCGTGATTTGATACTCAGCGTGAAAGCGATATAAGTTGAGCTAAAGAATAGGCATAACAAGCAAGCGAGAAAAATGATTAAAGTTATAAACCGGAAGGCGGGTCCACATTGAACATATTGCTATTTTACGATCAATCCTTTCCTTTTGACGGCAAGAGGCCGGACACCTCATTTCTGACTGCTGCGTCCGCGTGGGCCGAGGTGGTTGATGCCGAAGGGCTGGTATCCAGACTGCAGGCGAAGAAGTGGGACACCCTTGTCTGGCTGCATGGTCCATATTTCCCCAAGGAGTCCTGGACGGCGGTACGCGCTCATCTCCAGTCCGGTGGCGGTCTGCTGCATACGGGCGGGGCTCCATTCCGCCGGCCAGCGGTACAGACGGACACAGGAGAGTGGTGCATAGAACGTGAGCAGGTAGGCTACCATCAAGTGCTGGATATTCACGATGCCTTGCCTGTTGATGTATCGCTCGTTCGAACCCAAAAAGCCGGAGCGGAGTTCCCCGTTCTAAGCGGTAAAGAAAGCTGGTTTGGTATCGAGCCTACCTGGGGACTCACTTTGCATCCGAGCAAAACAAGCGATATTCCCGCTGAGATGGGATCATGCGGACCGATGGACTCGGTGATTACGCCGTTGCTGATTGGTGCGGACGCCGCAGGGCGCGAGCGTGCCGCATCTGTTGTGCTTTTGGAGCAAAACAAAGGTATTTATGCCGGCGGACGCTGGGTGCTCGTGAATCAGGAGATTCCTATGATTGTTGGCTGCGCTGAAGGAGCGGACTTGCTGCAGGAACTGGCGTCATTTGCGGGTTACGGAGTAACGGAAATCTGGCTCAAGCCTAACTACGCTTGCTATGAGCCGGGCGAGCAACCTCTGCTTACCCTGCAATTGCAAGCTCTGTCCCGCACGGAGGCCGGAGCGGAGAACCGTTGGCGCTTTGAAGTGGAGGTGCGGAAGGAAGGGGCGGATGAGCCTGTTTGGACAGCCAGCCTGGAATTTGAAGCAGGGAGAGCCGTTCCTGATTTGCAGCCCGTTCGCCTTCCGGTAAAGCTGGCCGCCGAGCCGGGATTGTACCGGGTTACAGCTTCTGCCTTGTCTGCCAAGGGAGAGCGCCGGCTGCTTACCCAAGCCTTCTGGGGCATGGACCGGGAACTCCTGCAAAGCGGGGAGCCGCTAAAGGCGGGGCGGGATTACTTCGAGCGCGGCGGCAAGCCCGTACCGATTGTAGGCATGACCTATATGACTTCCGACGTTTCGCGTAAATTTCTGCAATTGCCAAATGTGGAGCGCTGGGAGCGGGATATGGGCGAAATGAGCCGGGCCGGCATCAACCTGATCCGGACAGGCATCTGGACGGGATACCGCCAGATTATGTTTGCAGACGGCCACGCTGTTGAGGATGCTCTGCGTGCAATCGATGCCTTTATTTTAACGGCCAAACGGTTTGAGCTTGAAGTGACGTTTACCTTCTTCTCCTTTGCTCCGGAAAGCTGGGAAGGCGTTAATCCATACCTGGACCCTCGTTCGGTTGAAGCACAGAAGCGTTTTATCGCAGCCATTGTGTCACGTCAACAGGGGACGACCAATGTGCACTGGGATCTGATCAACGAGCCGAGTCTGTTCGATCCGGCCCGTATCTTCGAAGGTCCGGTTACCGCACGTGACACGTATGAGCAGCAAGCCTGGTCAGACTGGCTGAGTCAACGTTACGGCGGCGATTTGGCGGCCTTACAGGAGCGCTGGAATATGACGCCGGAGCAATTGCCCGACTTTGCCTCTGCTCAAGCGCCGGACCCGGATGACAAGGTATTCCGCAGCGTGTTGCAGCCCAAAAAATGGGCCCGTTGGCTGGACTTCACACTATTTACAATGGACATGCACAACCGCTGGGCCTCCGAGCTGATCGGTACGTTACGGCGCATTAATCCAGAGCATCTGGCAACCGTCGGACAGGATGAAGGCATATGCTCACAGCGGCCTTCTCCGTCGTTCTACGCCCGGGAAGTTGACTATACGACGGTTCACTCCTGGTGGCAGAACGATCATCTGGCCTGGGATGGACTGTTCACTAAAACTCCGGGCAAGCCCAACCTTGTTCAGGAAACCGGCATTATGCATATACAGCATCCGGATGGACGCGCTAAACGGACGGAAGCCGAGCTGCGCAACATTCTTGAGCGTAAATATGCTTATGCCTTCTCAACCGGCGGAGCCGGTGCTGTTCAATGGATTTGGAATATCAATTACTACATGAATAATGCTAACGAATCCAACATAGGGGCTTTGCGCGCCGATGGAACGCAGAAGCCGGAAGCAGATGTTTCTTATGATTTTGGAAGCTTTATGAGCGAGATTGGACATTGGTTCCGTGGCCGGAAGCTGGAGGAGGTGGTTGTGGTCTATCCGTACTCCAATGACTTCTCCAATCAGCCGCTCGCTTATGGAGCAACGACCAAGGCAATCCGAACACTTGCCCATGTGATGAATGTGCATCCGCGGGGCATTGGGGAATATCATTTGCACGAATTGCGCGAGCACCCGGCTAGGCTGATCATCGTACCAAGTGCGCATAACTTTGACGATGGGGCTTTTGCTGAACTTGTCGCGCTTGCGGAGCAGGGTGCCATCGTCCTGTGGAACGGACCGATTCGTCTTGATGCGCACTGGGGAGCGACCTCGGATCGCTTGCGAGAGGAACTGGGTGAGTTGGACCAAGGCAATGTATTGCGGGAAGAGACGCTTGAACTGGAGGGAAGACAGTACCAGGTAGCCTTTGGAGAACGCAAGATTAATACGCTGGTCGTGGAGCGTCCAGCCAAGTATGATAGTAAGCCGGGAAGTGCATTGTCGCCAGTCGTGGTAAGCCTGGGCGCCGGCAAGCTGATCTGGAATCCGCTGCCGCTGGAGCTGAACGAGCGGGATGAGCCGATCATTGCCGCTTACCGGCACGCTTTGGCCGAGAGCGGTGTGGCAAGTGAACTGGAATGGTTCAAGGGGGGAGAACTGGCGGGGATTTATGGACGCAAGCTAACCTTTGAGCAAGCCGACCTTTATATTTTTGTCTCGGAGTTCGGAGCGGATGCCGAGATCGCGGTTCGAAATCCTCAGACACAGGCGGCTTACCGGTTTATCGTAGAGCGCGAACGGACCGTTATGTTCGCCGCAGACAAACAAGGGGAACTACTGGCTGTGTACCGGCCGGATCAGGTTCATATCGAGCGAGTTTATCTAGATAAGCTGAATTAAGGAAAAGGCATAACAAGCAAGCGAGAAAAATGATTCAGAAGAAGCGGAGCGTTCGCCTTTGTGAATGGATTTCTACCTTATAAGAACTTATTAAATAAAAGAAATCCGTGAGCAACAGTGATCGTAGGAACATTTTCTCGTCTGCTTCTTTGCATTAAACATAAGTTCGACTTATATAGACTAAAGGAGATGTTGACGAATGAGCTATCGCAACGCCTCGCTTCCTCCGAAGGAACGCGTGCAGGATTTGTTGTCAAAAATGACCAGGGCCGAGAAGATCGGACAACTCGTTCAGCCTTTTGGCTGGAAATGCTACCGTAAGCTGGAGGACGGAACCGTAGAGGTGACGGAGGCTTTCAAGGAGCAGTTAAAGGCAGGCGGCGTAGGCTCATTGTACGGAGCATTGCGGGCCGATCCCTGGACAGGCGTCACGCTGGAAACGGGGTTGTCACCGGAGCAAGGCGCAGAGGCCGTGAATACAATTCAGCGATATGCGATCGAGCAGACCCGGTTGGGCATTCCGATTCTGTTCGGCGAGGAATGCTCCCATGGGCATATGGCCATTGGCGCGACTGTATTCCCGGTTCCGCTAACGATCGGCAGTACATGGAATCCCGCCTTGTTCAAGGAGATGTGCCGAGCCGTTGCTGTTGAGACCCGGGCACAAGGCGGGGCCACCACCTATTCCCCGGTGCTCGATGTTGTGCGTGACCCGCGCTGGGGACGGACAGAGGAGAACTTTGGCGAGGACCCTGTGCTTGTGGCCGAAATGGGTGTGGCCGCTGTGGAAGGACTTCAGGGCGACGACCTTGCATCCGAGAGCAGTGTCATGGCCACTCTGAAGCACTACACGGCGTACGGCAGTTCCGAAGGCGGGCGTAACGGCGCGCCGGCCCATATTGGCTTGCGCGAGCTGCACGAGGTCGATCTGTACCCTTTCCGTAAGGCTGTGGAGGCGGGGGCCGGTTCTGTAATGCCTGCCTATAATGAAATTGACGGTGTCCCTTGTACATCCAACCGCTATTTGCTGCATGATGTGCTTCGCGAGCAATGGGGCTTTGATGGTTTTGTCATTACCGATTGCGGCGCCATCAACATGCTGGTCAATGGGCATAACACGGCGGCAACAGGAGAAGAAGCGGTTGCGGCTTCGCTCAAAGCCGGGGTGGAGATGGAAATGTCCGGTGAAATGCTGAACAAGTACGCAGATTCGGCTATAGAGCAAGGCTGGATGGATGAGGCGGACCTGGATCTGGCCGTCGGCCGCGTGCTGGAAATGAAATTCAGATTGGGCCTGTTTGAACGGCCTTATGTCGATGCCAAGCACGCCAAGGCCGTGATCGGGCAACCCGAGCACAGGCGACTGGCCCGCCGTGTGGCTACTGAAGGCATCGTGCTGCTGAAGAATGAGCGGGCTACGTTGCCTTTAACGCGCAAGATCAGCAAGCTGGCTGTGATCGGCCCGAATGCCCACGCCCCCTACCATCAATTGGGCGATTATACGTCGCCGCAGCGCAGAGAGCAGATTGTAACCGTGCTGGACGGACTGCGTGAGAAGCTTTCAGCGGAGCAGACGGAAATACTGTATGCGCCCGGATGCCGAGTGAGGGGCGAGGATCGCGATGGCTTCCCGCTGGCAATGGAGCAGGCGATCAAGGCGGATGCTATAGTCGTTGTAGTCGGAGGGTCAAGCGCACGCGATTTTGGAGAAGGGGCTATTGATCTGCGGACAGGAGCATCCAATGTAACGGATAATAGCTGGAACGATATGGAGTGCGGCGAGGGCATCGACCGTACGACCCTTCATTTGACGGGAGTGCAGCTGGAGCTGGTTCAGGAACTGCGCCGGCTTGGTAAACCGCTCATCGTGGTCTATATCAACGGGCGGCCGATTACAGAGCCTTGGATCGATGAACATGCCGATGCCATCCTGGAAGCATGGTATCCGGGTCAGGAAGGCGGACATGCCATTGCCGATATTTTGTTTGGGGATGTGAATCCTTCAGGCAAGCTGTCGGTCAGCATTCCAAAGGAAGTGGGCCAGCTTCCGGTCTACTACCACTCCCGGCGTACCCGGGGCAAGCGCTATTTAGAGACCGATCTCTCCCCGAGCTATCCATTTGGTTACGGCCTGAGTTACACCACCTTTGAATACCGGAACTTAAAGGTGGAGCCCGCTGTTATTGATACGGCAGGGGAGGCCGTGATAACAGTTCAGGTTACTAACACGGGAACAGTAGCAGGGGCGGAAATCGTACAATTATATGTATCCGATCTGGCTGCTTCCGTTACGCGTCCGGAAAAGGCGCTCAAGCGCTTCGAAAAGATTGAGATGGAGCCTGGTGAAACCCGGGAAGTTGCCTTCCTGATTAACCGTGAGCAGCTTGAGTTAATTGGGCTTGATTTGCAGCCGGTCGTTGAACCCGGAGCCTTCGATATTATAGTAGGTCCTAATAGCGTGGAAGGGTTAGTGGGACGTTTGACGGTCGAATGACCAGAATATACGGTGCTGCGGCAGTAGCCGCCGGCACCGTATTTATTTGCTTTATCAGACCAGGCTGTCGTAACTTCCCTTGTTCAGACTACGAGAAGAGTGAGCAGAATAAACAGAGGAATCAGAGGAATCAGCTTCACTAGTGTTCAGTTTAAAGCGGCAATAAATGTACTTGCGCAGTACTGCGCTTATGAGCGATACTAGGATAATCCGGGTTAAAATAGCTTTTGATTCGCTGTTATTAGCGAGCGACAGGTTAAGGGGCCGAATGGGCCTCTTTTTTAGAGATTTCATATATATAAGTTGAACTAGAAAAATACACACAAAGGGCATAAGTGTGAAGTGTGCTGTAGTGAAAGCTTTCTGCAAGAAAGCTGCTTCGGGAGCATAAGCTCGTTAGCGCTCGCCTTTGTGAACGGATTTCTACGCTATGATGGCTTAGTTTAGTCAAAGAAATCCGTGAACAACAGCGATCGTAAGCACACTTCACACGTTGCCTCCAGTGTACAATCTTTAGTTCAACTTATATAGTTTTGATAAGCTGCCGGATAGAGGGGGAACATACTTTGAAATGGCTGCAGTCATATCCGCGTGAAGTCAAAATATTTCTAGTCGCCAGTCTGATCAGCTCTATGGGCGGATCCTTGATGTGGCCGTTGGTCACGATGTATGTGTTCAAGATTCTGGGCCGAACGGTAACAGATGCCGGGCTGGTATTATTGGTTATGTCATTGGGCGGGATTGCCGGACAAGTACTGGGCGGATCACTGTATCATAAGCTGGGCGTCAAGAAGCTGATTGTCGGGGGAACTCTGCTGAATGCGGTATTTCTGGTATTGCTTCCGGCGGGAAGCAGCAATTGGCATTTGTTCATTGCCCTGATGGGGATGGTGGGCTTCTTTAATGCGATGCCTATGCCAGCAATTCAGGCCTTTATTGGCTTCCGGTTTGCCGAGAGACGCGCTGAGCTATTCAACGTTATTTATGTTGCCAATAATATCGGCGTGGCGCTTGGTACGGCGCTGAGCGGATTTTTGGCGCAGATTTCTTATCATATGAGCTTTATTTTGAACGGAACGACCTCAGCGGCATTTGCTGTTTTTTTCTGGATTTATTTGAACAGGGTTCAAAAAGACGAGGGGCCTTTGCACCTGCAGAAGCGTAAGCAGGCGCCAGAAGGGCTCGGAGCAAAGCTGTTGTTAAGCAATGTGTCGATCTATCTTTTTATCGGAATGGGCTCCTTCTTCCTGTGGTTTGGCAACTGTATCTGGAATAACGGGGTATCCCCTTATACGATTAGTCAAGGAATGCCGGAGTGGAATTACAGTATCTTATGGACGCTCAATGGACTGTTGATCTTCGTTGGTCAGCCATTCGTCCTGTGGATCAAGCGGACCTTTGCCGGTTCCTCGGAATCGCAGCTGACGGCCAGCGCAATTTTCTATTTTCTCGGCTATGTCACGATCCTGACCTTGCATAATTATCCGGGCATGGTGCTGGCGATGATCCTTACGACCTTTGGCGAAATGCTGATCTCTCCAGCAATACCCGCATTTATCTCGGATCGTTCCGGTAAGGCGGCACCGTTCTATTTGGGCGTAGTCGGCGGGATGGGCGTCGCGGGCAGGGTTGTCGGCCCTTACGCGATGGGTATGCTGTTCGACTGGAACGGTCTTATTCCGGTAGCATGGCTGGCGATGGGCACCGCTGTATTGTCGGTCTCCTTCTTCCTGGTGCATGCAAGAGTGAACCGTGAAGCGAGGCTGTCTCTTGGCAGTGATTAAAGATGACTTTTTGAACAACCTCTAAAAGCTTGACCGGTTCAGGTATAATCTGAAGTAAGACTATGGAAGGGGGGTGATGGAATGGCGAATTCAGTATGGGTTCGTCTGTCGCAGATGAAGGATGCATCAGAGTTGATGGAGCTGGACCATCTCGTGTGGCAAAGGAATAACACGCCATCCGTCGTCCAGTGGAATAACCGGGAGGAGTTCTTGCGGAAATGCCCCCCTGGAAGTCAGCTCGTTGCAGGTATGGATGACAAAATCTGCGGATATCTGGGATTTGACCACCCGACCCCGCTTGAGAGCAACAAGCATGTGCTTGAAATTAATATTGCCGTTCATCCAGGTTGTCAGCGGATGGGAATTGGCCAGAAGCTGATGGAGGCCGTGAAGGAGTTGGCTGCAGCAAGGGGAGTTCGCAAGCTGAGTCTCCGGGTGCTCTCCAGCAATCCGGATGCGGTAGCCTTTTACCGGAAATGCGGCTTTCAAGAGCAGGGCAGACTCGTTGAGGAATTTTATCTGGACGGGCAATATGTAGATGATATTCTCATGTGGAGTCCGGTTGAACAAAGCTAGAGATACCGTTATATTAAAAAGAAGAAAATGAACGTTCGTATAAACAGGGACTCCTTACAAGGAAAGGAAAGATCAACGTGGAGAACAATAGCTTCACTCCTCCTAACTTCATTAAAAATATAATTACCGAGGACTTAAAGAGCGGGAAGGTAAACAAGGTCGTTACCCGATTCCCTCCGGAGCCTAACGGCTATTTGCACATCGGTCATGCCAAAGCGATCTGGATTAACTTTTCGCTGGCAGACGAGTTCGGCGGGCGGACGCATCTGCGTTTTGATGACACGAATCCGGTCAAAGAAGATGTCGAATACGTTAAATCTATCCAAGAGGATGTTAAGTGGCTGGGCTTTGAATGGGAAGGGCTGTATTATGCCTCTGACTATTTCGAAGAAATGTATGAGCGTGCGCTGGTCCTGATCCGTAAGGGCAAGGCTTATGTAGACGACCTTAGCGCGGATCAAATCCGGGAAACCCGCGGTACGTTGACAGAGCCAGGACAGAACAGTCCCTTCCGCGACCGAAGTGTCGAGGAGAATCTGGAGCTGTTCAACCGGATGCGGGCCGGTGAATTCAAGGATGGGGAGAGAGTGCTTCGGGCGAAGATCGATATGGCCTCACCGAACATCAACCTCCGTGACCCCGTCATTTACCGTATCGTTCATGCAGCCCATCACAATACAGGCGACAAATGGTGCATCTACCCGATGTACGCGTATGCTCACCCGCTTGAGGACGCCATTGAAGGGGTAACCCACTCCCTCTGTTCGACAGAGTTCGAGGATCAACGCCCATTCTATGATTGGGTGATCGCGGAGACCGAGATGCCTTGCGAGCCGCACCAATATGAATTCGGCCGACTGAACCTGGAAGGAGCCGTTACCAGTAAGCGTAAGCTGAAGCAACTGGTTGACGAGGGCTTGGTAGACGGCTGGGACGACCCTCGCCTGCCAACCATTTCCGGTCTTCGCCGTCGCGGCTTTACGCCGGAAGCGATCAAGGCATTTATCTATGAGACGGGGATCTCCAAGGCATTCGGGCACATTGATATAAGAATGCTGGAGCATTTCATTCGGGAAGACTTAAAGCTGAAGGCGCCGCGTACAATGGCGGTGGTTGATCCGCTCAAGGTAGTAATCACAAATTACCCGGAGGGACAAACTGAGCTTCTGGAAGCTGAAAATAATAGTGAAAACGAAGAGATGGGCAGCCGCCAAATTCCATTCTCCCGTGAAATTTACATTGAGCGTGAAGACTTCATGGAGGATCCCCCAAGCAAATACTTCCGCCTGTTTCCGGGGAATGAGGTTCGCCTCAAGCACGCTTATTTCATCAAATGCAATGACGTAATCAAAGATGAAACCGGCAAGGTAATCGAGCTTCATTGTACCTATGATCCGGAGACCAAGAGCGGCAGCGGCTTTACTGGACGCAAGGTGAAGGGGACGATTCATTGGGTGGAAGCTTCCCAAGCGGTTCCGGCAGAGTTCCGGCTGTATGAACCTCTGATTCTCGACAATGAGCCGGAGGAAGAGGGCGAGGAAGAGAAGCCTTTCCTCGAGCGGGTTAACCCGAATTCGTTGACCGTGGTACAAGGCTATGTAGAACCCGGAATGAAGGACGCGGCACCGCAGGATAAATTCCAGTTCTTCCGCCATGGATACTTCAACGTCGATCCGAAGTATTCGAAGCCCGGGCATCCGGTCTTTAATTTGATCGTGTCGCTCAAAAGCTCATTTCAATTGCCTAAATAAGCGCTAAAAAACTCCAGGCTCGCCCGCAGGCGGTGCTTGGAGTTTTTTAGCGTCAGGGTCTTAAAGCTCATCAGGCGGGGTGTGCGCCATAGCCGGCGTGTACCCGTTCACTCTCAGGATCTGCCACATAAACGCGAAGCCAATCGTTCCGAGCAGGGTTATGATCACACCGAGCTTATACATAGCAACCGGGCCAAAGTTCTGGAAGAGCCAGCCGCCCAAGAGCCCCGCGATGACACCAGCCGCACCGCTAAGGGCAAAGGTATAAACCGCCTGGCCTGCAGAACGCAGCGGCTTCGGCAGGAATAGACCGGTCAATCTAGTTCCGACGTAGAAGAAGCCTCCAAAGGTAACGGCATGCAATACCTGAATGAATATGATTTGAACCGGATGGGTAGCTTCGCCCATAAGGTCCCAGCGAATAGCGAATAATAGACTGACTATCGTAAGACAGCCCATGAGATACGTAATTTTCGTTTTGACATAACGCCGCAGAAGAACAAAAACTACGACCTCGAAGAGAGTGGACAGGAAGATCGCTCCGCCGACCTCCAGCTTGGAGCCCCCCAGATCATTCATAAACAGCGGCATGAAAATTCCGTTGATTGCATTAGGAATCGATACCAAGACCCCAAAACCGACAAAGGCAAGAAAGTATTTATTCTGCAGGGTAAGCCGGATTTCCCGTCCCGTAATCCAGGGCGTATTCGTCGTCATTTGGGATCTGGGAAGCAGCAGAGCCGAGCCGACCGAGAGCAGGAGCATCAGGCTGAATAAGACCGAGGTGCCGTTCTGCCCGACCGCATCAATAATAGGGCCGGCTGTCAGCGCGATAAAGCTCCACCCCAGCGATCCCCATAATCGAAACGCTCCGTACCGGCGATCCGTATTTTCGATCATTCCCAGTGTCAGGCTGTTGGTCTGAGCAAGCAGCGGGCTCTGAAAGAAGAAGAGCAGCAGCATTGTAAAATAGAGCATCGAGAACGTGTTAGCCCTGAACACAAGATGACCGATAATCAGTAGCCCGATTAACATGGCAAGCAGGATGAGCCTGACATTGCGTAACCGGTCGCTGAAATATCTCCACAGCGGGTGGGCGAACAAGGAGACCAGTGGGCCGATCGCCATCAGGCTTCCGATTTCGAGCATGTTCATGCCGATTTCCTTTAGATATAGCTGGAAAAATGCGGCGAAAATAACTAGTGTGCCATACACAAAAAAATTCAACAGGCCTAAAGGCAAGTAAGAGTTGGATAAATAACGCGTATCATCTTGCAAATGCGCCATTCCTTTCTCTTCAGATCGAATTCACTGAACATCATCCTGGACGATAAGAAGAACTACGCTCTCACTGTATCACACCGATGAAAGGGGATACAAACCAAGTTCTTTTTGTTTTTCCATTATTTGAGGCAAGAAGGTGAATTGTGAACAAGCTCACACATAATTTTATCTAGTCTGTGACAAATTCTGTATTCTGTCAAAAACATCACATAAAGCGCTTTCAAAAAGAGTTATAATAAAGACAAGGATACGTGATTCCCCTTAATCATGTGTCGGTAGTTCTTAAGTGGATGATTTCCGACATATCTTGGAGGTCATCTTTTTTTTAGTAGGGAATAACTATTAGTGAAAGTTCAAAAAGTGAAAGGTTCAAAAAGTGGGGGCTGACTTCAAGATGCGATGTCGATTTTGCTCCATGTATTGCTTCGTGATCAAAAGATGACTTTTTGAACTGCCTATATATAAGTTGAACTAGAAAAATACACATAAAGGGCATAAGTGTGAAGTGTTCTGAAGAAGCGTTAGCGTTCGCCTTTGTGAGCGGATTTCTACTCTATGATGGCTTAGTTCAGTCAAAGAAATCCGTGAACAACAGCGATCGTAAGAATACTTCACACGTTGCCTCTAGTGTACAATCTTTAGTTCAACTTATATAGAACATATAACTTTCAGGGAGTTGACCTTTATGACAATGCTATCCAGGGAGTCTGTGAATGTTCCGGAAGAGCAAGCCCGCTGGATGGAGGTTAGAGGCTGGATATACCAATTGCTGGTTGATTTTTTGGGACGGCCTCCCCGCATGTCACAAATCGCTCAATGGCGGAGACGCCTTGAGCATAAACAGATTATTCCTGTATGTCAGGGCGGTAAGAGATTACAGGAGTATCTCGAGCGTATTCCGGAGGATTTCCTTCGTCAGGTATGCGCAGAAGAGACCGAGGAATTTAAACGGTTATTCGCAGGCCATGATGCCAAGGTGCAGACTTGCGAGAGCTTGTACCGTGCGAGAACTGAAGGGGTGAACGGCTTTTTCTGTCTGACGGAAGTCCGGGATATGTACATGGACCGGGGTGTCGTCTTCAATAAAATCTCCGGCGAACGAGATGACAGCATCGCGATGGAGCTGGAGTTTATGGCGGTCATGAGTGAAAAAATGCTGACCAAGATTCATCTGCAGGACAGCTTCAAACGGCAAATAAATGCGCAGATTAATTTCCTTGAGAACCATTTGCTGAAATGGGTGCCCGCCTTTTCGGCCGATCTTAGAGCTTCTACCTCGAGTCCTCTATACTTGGGGCTGGTAGAGCTGTTAAATGAGTTCCTGGCGATGGATTTGGAGCAATTGCATAGATGGCGGGAAAGAATGGCGGAGGGATAACAATCTAACCTCCAACTAAGTAAAGCACTTGAAGAGAAGGGTGTCCCAAAAGTGATCCTAAGATGAACTGAGGGGCACCCCCTTTCATTTCGTCCAACAAAAAGAAACCGCTCTCTGGGAAAATGGAGGTACCACCCAACCCTAAACCCAAAGGAGACGGTTTCTTTGTACATTCGATATAGCAAGGATCAACTCTGTTTCCCAATATAAGCAATGCGGAACATTTGATCTAAGGGAAGGAAGTCTTGGTTTAACGGACATTATGTCTCCTTACAGTCCGCCTTTGGATGAGGCAGAATTGTAACGGACATTTTGGTTGCTAAGAGAGTAAAATGGAGTCAACCAGAGTCGTTTGAGCGTTCTAAGCGCCCGAAATGTCCGTTAACCCTTCGAATCATGAGAACAAGTATGCTAAGAGTCTAGAATGTCCGTTAGGAGTTTAAAATATCCGACAGCGAGCGGCAGACGGCTAATCAGAGAATCGGTTGCTCCCAAAGAGGAGTCTGATAAGGAGAGGCAAGCATCATTCTAAAAAAGATCATTTCGAAAAAAAGAGGGTAAGAAGTCTGAAAACTTCCTACCCTCTTTAGCATGAACAATGATCAAATTAGCATGAACAATGTTCGAATTAATCGAGATCGTCCACGGTGGTGCCGCGACGGAATTTCATCAGGAATTCGTAGACGACAGGCACAATGACCAGGGTAAGCAGTGTCGAGCTGACGAGACCTCCGATAACGGTAATTCCGAGACCGCGAGAGATGATGCCTGCGCTGTTCTCCCAGCCCATCACGAGCGGAATCAGCGCGCCGATTGTAGCCAGGGCTGTCATCAGAATCGGACGCAGCCGCGTTGCGCCTGCTTCAAGCAAGGCCTCGCGAGTTGACAGGCCTTCGCGTTCCTTATGGATAACGCGGTCAATCAGGACAATGGCGTTAGTAACAACAATACCAATCAGCATCAGCACACCCATTAATGCGGATACGTTCAAGGTTTCCTTGCCCAGTACCAGACCGACCATTGCACCAATTACGATGAATGGCAGTGAGAACAAGATCGTGAATGGAGCAAGCCCGCCCCCGAACGTTACGACAAGGACAAAATAGACGATGGCTATAGCCGCAGCCATGGCGAGCCCAAGCTGACCGAACGTATCGTTGATTTGCTCGGTTACGCCGCCGAATTCGACGGTTACCCCGTCCGGCAGTTCCATATCGTTAATCTTGTCCTGCAAGCCGCTGGAGGCCTTCTGCACATTGGAACTGAGAATATTTGCACTGACCTCTACGGACATTTTGCCGTTCACGCGCATGATCGAATCCGGAGATTGGCCTTCTTCAACTGTAGCCACTTCCTTCAGCGGAATTTCCATGCCAAGCGGTGAGGTCAGAGTTTGGTTTTCAATTTCAGTGATGCTGGAGAAGGTATTCTCTTCGGTCTCAATGTAGACTTTATAATCCTTCCCGTCGATCTGAATCTCGGTCAATACCGGACGCTGGCTGACCGGGGCCAGCTTCATGGCGAGCTGTCCTGGCGTCAAGCCCAGAGAGCTGAGCTTTTGCTGATCCGCAACAAGCGTATATTGCTCATAGGCTTCGGAGAGACTGGTCTCTCCCTTTTCAAAGGTCTTGGTATCCTCCTGAATCCAGCCCAGAATCTGATCCGCCACCGGCTTGATCTGTTCGAGGCTGTCGCCATACACGTTCAGACTCAACGAACCGCCGCCAAGGCCGCCGGTCATAAGCGCAGACATATCTCCCCACTCACCGTCCGGAATCTCTTGCTGCAAGCCAAGAAGCAGATCCTCCTTCACCTGGCTGAAGTTAGGAGTATCGCTGGCATATTCCGCATAGAACAGCCCGGAGTTGGAGGAGCCCATGCCAAGCGGATTGCTGCCGCCGATTGAATATTGCATTTTCTCCAGATGATCCTGGGCGAGAATGTACTTCTCGGCGCGCTCCAGCTTCTCCTGGACATCCTCAAGCCGGTCGCCGGGTGCCGGAGAATAAGTGATCATTACATACTTGTCTTCTTGCTCCGGCAGGAAGCTGACGCCGACGAGCGGATACAGGAACAGGCTGCCGACGAGCAGGACGACCGCTGCACCGAAGGTGATCAGCTTGTGATTCAGCGTCCATTTAAGGAGACGCTGATATCCGAGCGCCATCCCTTTCGGATTGCTGTCGTGATTATGAGTCTTCTTAAGCCCCTTCCGGAACAGGGTATGAGCCAATGCAGGAACAAGAGTGACCGCCACGACCAGCGAGGCTAGCAGTGAGAACACCATCGTTAACGCAAACGGCATGAACAGCTCGCCAACCATTCCGCTAACAAAGGCTAACGGCAGGAAGACCGCAATGGTAACAATCGTCGAGGACATGATCGGCACGAACATCTCACGTGTTGCCGCGACAATGAGCTTGCCGCCCTTCAGCTTCTCTCCGGTGAGAGACATGCGGCGGTAAATGTTCTCGATGACGACGATCGAGTCGTCGACGACCCGGCCGATGGCCACGGTCATGGCACCAAGCGTCATCATATTCAGTGTGATGTCCATTTGATGGAGCAACACAACGGCAATAAGCAGCGACAATGGAATCGAAATGATCGAAATGATTGTCGAGCGGATATTCCGCAGGAACAGCAGAATAATAATGACGGCGAACAGCGCTCCAAATACGGCCTTCATCAGCATCGTATTTACGGAATCCGTGATCGGCTTGCCTTGATCCAGCATCACCGTGAATTCCAGATGGCTGTACTGCTTGCCAAGGTCCTTTGCTGCATCCTTGACCAGGTTAGCTACGTCTACCGTGTTGGCGTCATTATCCTTGACGATTTGGATCCCGATCGATTCCAGACCATTGGTACGCGAGATGGACTGCGCCTCACCGACAACCTCGATGGAGGCAATATCGCTCAGTTTAACCGTAGGGATGCTTATGGAAATTCCGGCAGGCATTCCGGTCATATCGGCAGCGGAGGGCGCTTCGTTTCCTTGACCTGCGGCGGCACCGCCGCCTGCCCCTGCGCTAATGTCGGCTCCTGCGCCTAGACCGTTACCTGCTCCGGCACCGGCTGCATTGCCAGCGGCTCCGGATGCTGTCGAAGGGATAACAGGAATCGCAAGGTTTTTAAGTTCCTCCACTGTAGTGATGTTTCCATCGACAACAACGGCTTTTTGAGAGCTGTCGAGCTCATATAAGCCTAGCGGCACGCGCAAGGCCGAAGCTTGCACGATTCCCTTCACAGTATCTTCCGTTAGGCCCAACTGGGTCATTTTAGCCTCATCGAACTGAAGCTGTACTTCCTTGACATATTGTCCCGACACCTGCACGGAGGCTACGCCATTCAGGTCCTCAAGGGCAGGCTGAATATTGCTCTGAACGATTCGAGTCAAATTCTCGAGATCCCCGGATTCTTTGTCCGAAATGCTCAGGGAAATCACCGGCATAGAACTCAGGCTGAACCGGGTAATTTGCGGCTTTTGCACATCGTCCGGCAGGCTGACATCATTGAGCGCCTCCCGAACTGCCGCTGTCGCATTATCCAGATTAGTGCCATAATCGAACTCAAGGAACAAGGACGCGGCATTTTCCATCGAGGTGGAGGTAATTGTCTTGATTCCGTCCACATTATGGAGCCTGGTCTCCAGCGGCTTGGTGACATCCTGGACTACGCCTTCCGGTGCAGCACCCGGATAAACCGCAACAACACTTAAATAAGGCACATTAATATTCGGAATCGTCTCCTGCTTCATCGTCAGTCCGCTGTACAAGCCGACAACTGTGACGATGATCGTCAGGAGCCATACAGCAAATTTATTGCGGATGGAAAATTGAATTAGACTTTTCATCAGTGTGGTTTCTGCTCCCTTCTTTAATAAACATATAACGGTTTGTTTTTACATTTTTCTCTTGAACAACCGCTTTTACTTGATATAAGGCTTCAAAAGCCGCTCAAGTTCCTTGGTTTGCTTCTCAAGCGCCGGGAATTCAAGTACATTGAGCAGCATCCCCCGGATTACGACTTTGCGAGGCATAGGCTCCAGAATTTCGCTCTCCAGCACCTGCAGAGTATCCAACATGTCTTCACGTTGTGTGGAGGTCAGCTTTACACTCTTTCCGCCCAGCGCTTCCTTCATCTCCTTGATGACCAGCAGGGGATGGCGCTCCGCAGGCTTAAGGCAGCTCCCCTCTGTGCTCCACCGCTGCAGCTCGGCTTCCGAAATCAGCGGCTCCGGGCCCTGTTCAAGCAGCCGCTCCACCATGGCGTCGAGCAAGTCAACGAGGTAAACCGCCATTCTCCGATGGCTGCCCGCCATGCGAGGCTCGAAGAGCAGGCGGATCAATACGCCGAGAATGCCTTGGGCGATCATAACAAGATCGGCAGAATAGGGAATAATCCGTTCGCCGAAGGCTGATACAAGCGCTTTTTGGGTAAAGTGCAGAAGGGTAATGTTGTTTTCCTTGAATGAATCGGGCTCCCGATAGAGCTTGCCGTATTTGATCCAATCCTGAAACTGCATCACAAGAAACTCACGCAGCTCCTGTACCAGATTAAGCAGAACCTCAATTTGGCGGATCAAGCGCTCCTTCGGCCCTAGATGCTGCTCCAGCTCAACCTGCACCAAATGCTCCTGCAGCATCTGGAAGCAATAGTTGAACAAGCTTTGCTCCAGTTCATCCTTGGACTTGAAATGCAGATACAGGCTGCCCTTGGACATCCCGCACATCTCGGCGATTTCCTGCATGGAAGTGGCCGAAGGTCCTTTCGTAGAAAAGAGCTGCATAGCACTTCGCAAAATCAGTGTTTTTTTATCAGCAGATTTTAAGGACAATCCCTGACTCCCCTCCTTTTCTGACCAGTGAGTTCTTGAACTGACTTCCAAGTCAAAAATGATTATATTATAAAACTATCTCTGAAACAAATATTAGGAAGAAGTCGATGAATCATGTAGAATAGAGGCATAGTTTAGGATAAACAGAAGGAGTACATACAAGATGAGACGCGGAATTCAAGTTATATTTATTGCAGCCATCCTAGTTGCATTTTACTATTTTGGATTTGGCCTCCTGGGCAGCTTCGGCGGGACCTTGATTAGTATTTTCCAGACATTGACGGTTATTACGATCGGACTGGCTATTTTTATGGAGAACCGCAATCCTTCCAGCACGATGGCCTGGATGCTGGTTCTTGCGCTGCTGCCGGTTGTCGGGCTGGTGCTGTATTTCCTGCTGGGTCAAAATTATTTCAAACGCCGTAAATTCGACAAGAAGGCCGAAGAGGACCGCAAGAGCTTCGAGCGGATTGATCACAACGGCAATCTGCTGCCGCGCGATTTATCGCAGTTCTCGCCTGGCCAGCAGCGCCTGCTGCAAATGTCCCAACGGCTGGCGAGAACGCCGTTTTCCATGGCAACCCGTACCCGGGTGCTGACGAATGGGGAAGAAACCTTCTCTACTTTGCTAAAAGAGCTGAAGAAGGCCAGACATCACATTCACATGGAATATTATATTTATCGCGCAGATGAGATCGGTAGGGAAATTCAGAAGACACTGATTGAGCGGGCCAAGGCGGGCGTCGAGGTCCGGTTCATGTATGATGCCGTGGGGAGCCTGGGACTCCCGAAATCCTTCATCAATGAGCTTCGTGCTGCCGGTGTGAAGGTGGGCGTATATGGCGAGGTGCGTTTTCTTGCATTGTCCAGCCGTGTGAATTACCGCAATCACCGGAAAATTGTCGTGATCGATGGCAATACCGGCTTTATCGGCGGCCTGAACGTGGGCGATGAGTACCTGAGCCGAAGCAAGACATACGGCTTTTGGCGTGACACGCATATTCTTGTTAAAGGTGAGGCTGTCCGCTCGATGCAGGTGATTTTCCTGCAGGACTGGCAGTATGTCACGGGCGAGAAAATTATGGATCTGGAATACTTGTCGCCGCAGCTGGAGCAAGGCTGCAGCGGTGCGGTGCAGGTTATAGCCAGCGGGCCGGATAATGAAGATAAGGTGCTGAAGAGTGTCTTTTTTGCAATGATTACCACGGCCAAAAAATCAATCTGGCTGGCAACGCCCTATTTTATACCGGATGATGATATTTTAACGGCACTGCGGGTTGCGGCGTTATCGGGGATTGACGTGCGGATTCTCTTCCCGGCCAAACCCGATAAGCGGCTGCCATTCCTGGCTTCTCACTCTTATTTCCCTGCTTTGCTTGAGGCGGGCGTCAAGATTTACGAATATGAAAAGGGCTTCCTCCACTCCAAGCTGCTGATCGCGGACGGGGAGGTAGCGACGGTCGGAACCGCTAATATGGATATGAGGAGCTTCCATTTAAACTTTGAGGTCAATCTGCTGCTCGTCCAAACCGATAGTGTGCGGAAGGTGGTCAGAGATTTTGAGCGCGACCTGCTGTCCACCAAGCGGATTGTACTCACCGAGTTCATGAAGAAAAAGGTCGTGCTCCGCTTCATGGAATCGGCGGCAAGATTGTTATCGCCGCTGTTATAACGGCTAGCAAGGCGAGATAAGGGAGGAGTCAGAGGATGAGTGATACGTCGGGACGCAAGACCGAGCATATCCGGTTATGTCTGGAGGAGCAAGTAAGCGGGGCCGGGATAACCACTGGATTTGAAAAATACCGCTTCCGCCACAATGCGCTGCCGGAGCTGGATTTTGATGAGATCAGCCTGCAGACAGAGTTTCTGGGGGCAGGGCTGCGGACCCCTCTGCTTATCAGCTCGATGACCGGAGGAAGTGAGTTGGCCTGGCGCATCAATGAGCGTCTGGCGGAAGCGGCTGAACGCCGGGGCTGGACGATGGGCGTAGGCTCTGTGCGGGCGGCTGTAGAAAAAGAGGAGCTGGCGCGGACGTTCCAGGTTCGCCGCCACGCGCCGAGCATCCCGATCATTGCCAATTTAGGCGCGGTTCAGCTTAATTACGGCTATGGAGCGGATGAATGCAAGCGGGCGGTTACGATTGCCGGAGCGGACATGCTGGTGCTGCATCTGAACGGCCTGCAGGAAGTGTTCCAGCCTGAAGGAGACACCCGCTTCGGCGGCCTGCTGTCCAGCATCGGCAAGCTGTGCCGCCAACTGGACGTGCCTGTCGGGGTCAAGGAGGTCGGCTGGGGCATTGACGGGCAGACGGCACGCCGGCTTCGGGAGTCCGGCGTGGCCTTTATTGATGTGGCTGGCGCCGGAGGAACCTCCTGGAGCCAGGTCGAGAAGCTCCGCAGCGCCGACCCTGTGCGGCGTGCGGCAGCGGATGCCTTTGCGGGCTGGGGAATCCCGACCGCGGAGTGCATCCGCGAAGTGAGGGCGGCGGTGCGGGGCGTCGCCGTTATCGGCAGCGGTGGCCTGAACACCGGCGTGGATGCCGCCAAGGCGCTTGCGCTTGGGGCGGATCTGGCCGGGTTCGGCCGTGCGCTGCTCGGACCGGCGGTGCAGTCCGAGGAACAGCTTGACGCGCTGCTGGCGCGCGTGGAGCTGGAGCTTCGCACCGCCATGTTCGGGATCGGCGCCGGCAATGTATCGGCGCTGAGAGATACGCCGCGGCTTGTCCGGATCGAGAGCTAGCTCTCGGACGGGCTTGCTTGGCGGCTGCTTCTTCAGCGTGCGGTCCCTGCGTAAGCCAGGGAATTGCTGTAGGCTGGCTACAGCCCTAGTCAGTCATTTCGAGAAAATAAGTGACAAAAGGCATTAAAATTACTGGTGTGGGCGCAAGTGTGGCGATTATAGTGACAAAAGGCATTAAAATTACTGGTGTGGGCGCAAGTGTGGCGATTATAGTGACAAAAGGCATTAAAATTGCTGGTGTGGGCGCACGTGCGGCGATTATAGTGACAAAAGGCATTAAAATTACTGGTGTGGGCGCAAGTGTGTCGATTATAGTGACAAAAGGCATTAAAATTACTGGTGTGGGCGCAAGTGTGGCGATTATAGTGACAAAAGGCATTAAAATTACTGGTATGGGTGCATGTGAGACGATTATAGTGACAAAAGGCATTAAAATTGCTGTTGTGGGCGCAAGTGCGGCGATTATAGTGACAAAAGGCATTAAAATTACTGGTGTGGGAGCTCGTGCGGCGATTATAGTGCAGAAAGGCATTAAAATTCCTGTTGTGAGCGCAAGTGCGGCGATTATAGTGATAAAAGGCATTAAAATTGCTGGTGTGAGCGCCAAGTGGGCGATTATAGTGACAAAGAGCATTAAAATTACTGGTGTCTATCAAATTACTGGTGCCTATGGGTTGTGGTGTTTTGGCTCCATAGTCCCCGTTGCTGGAGGCGGTTACGAGGTTACTTCGGCTAAGCATTACGCGGTTGCTTCGACTAGGTCGAAGGTTCTCACAGGATGCTCGCAGGATTGCTCACAGGATTGTAGCGCCCCTTTACGTAAATTGAAGCTAATATAAATATAAGCTGATACAAATAAAAGCTGATAAAAGTTCAAGAGGATGTGTTGGACATGACTGGAAAAGTCACGCTGCAAGCGATGAAAGAAGAGGAGTATCGGGTATTCCTGACGAGGTTGGTGGCAGATTACGCGAAGGAGAAGGTGACTGCGGGAACCTGGGCGGAAGAAGAGGCGCAGAAGTTGTCGGAGCAGGCGGTGCACTCCTTGTTGCCGGAAGGGCTAAACACGAAGGACCACTCGCTACTCTTGGTTCGTGAGGAACAGACCGGAGCACAGCTCGGAGAGCTGTGGGTGCATTACCGCGCGGGAGGCGGCGGTCGTGAGGCATTCATTTATGAAATCATTATTTTCGAGGAATATCAGGGGAAGGGCTATGGGAAGGCAACGATGCAGGCGCTGGATGAGGAAGCGCGCAAGCAAGGGGCTGCCAGCATCGGGCTTCATGTGTTCGCCCACAATGAAAGAGCGCATCAGCTTTACCTGAAATCCGGGTATGTCGCAACCGATATCACGATGAAGAAGAAATTAGAATGACCCTCTTCCTTGAAATCTTTTCACATGATAGGTAGTATGTACTTTGGGAAGTTATGCACATCAAATATTGAGGAGTTGTCATAGATATGGCTTTAAAGGCTGGGATCGTGGGCCTTCCGAATGTTGGAAAATCCACGTTGTTTAACGCGATTACCCAAGCGGGTGCAGAATCCGCAAACTATCCGTTCTGTACGATTGATCCGAATGTCGGTGTTGTTGAGGTGCCGGATGAGCGTCTGACCAAGCTGACAGAGCTGGTTGTTCCGAACCGGACCGTTCCAACCGCATTTGAATTTGTTGATATTGCCGGCCTCGTACGCGGTGCGAGCAAGGGCGAAGGACTGGGGAATAAATTTTTGGCTCATATCCGTGAAGTCGATGCTATTGTGCATGTTGTGCGTTGCTTCGAGGATGAGAACATTACTCATGTCGATGGGAAAATCAATCCGATCAGCGACATCCAGACAATTAATCTGGAGCTGATTCTGGCGGATTTGGATAGCGTGGAGAAGCGGATCGAACGGTCGCGCAAAAATATGAAGGGCGGCAACAAGCAGTACGCCCAGGAAGTTGAAGTGCTGGAGCGGGTGAAAGAAGCGCTCTACAACGATCAGCCTGCACGGAGTATCGAGCTGTCCGATGAGGAGAAGCTGATTGTACGCGATCTGCATTTGCTGACCTTGAAGCCGGTACTTTATGCGGCCAATGTGGCTGAGGACGGCGTAACAGATGCGGACAACAATCCTTACGTGCAGCAAGTACGGGAATTTGCGGCGGCAGAGCAAGCCGAGGTTGTGCCGATCAGCGCCAAGGTTGAAGCTGAGATTGCCGAGCTGGAGGGCGAGGATAAGGCGATGTTCCTGGAAGAGCTGGGGTTATCAGCCTCCGGTCTGGATCGCTTGATCCAAGCTGCTTATCGTCTGCTGGGTCTTTATACGTACTTTACAGCGGGCGTACAGGAGGTTCGTGCCTGGACGATTCGGAAAGGAACCAAGGCACCGGCGGCGGCAGGTGTGATTCACTCGGACTTCGAGCGCGGATTTATTCGTGCGGAAGTGGTGTCCTATGATGATCTGGTGGCGGCAGGCTCCATGAACGTCGCCCGGGAACGCGGTCAACTCCGTCTTGAGGGAAAAGAGTACGTCGTACAGGATGGAGATGTTATGCATTTCCGATTTAACGTGTAGTTCGTTGCAATCCTGAACCGCTAAGAAACAAGCCTTCTGTGGAGAGCGTTTAGCGCTGCACGCAAGGCTTTTTTTCACTCGGCACAAAATTGGACGAATGTAATTATTTGTATTGAGGATGCATATTTCTATAGGTATAATTGATGAGAAAGATTTTTAACATTCTTGAAGGAGGAGTTATATTTGTACATGGATCAAACGATGGCACGTAAGGCCCAACTGGATACACGCGAACTGCTGCTGCTTGAATCCGAGGTGAAGAACCAAGGCAAGAACATGGTAGTAGCGTATATTTTGTGGTACTTTCTGGGCATGTTTGGTGGTCATCGCTTCTATATGGGGCGTACCGGTTCGGCAGTTGCACAGCTCATCCTCTCGCTTACGATGATTGGCATGATTGTAACGGCGATTTGGTGGATTGTTGATGCCTTCCTCGTGCACACATGGGTCAAGGAACACAATACCATGGTTGAGCACCGTACAATGGACCGCATTTTCCATGACCGCGGCAGATCTGCGGAGTATCCGATCTAATGCAGTTCTCAAAACATGATTTAACGACTACCGAGATGCTGATTCTGAATTCGGAAATGAATAAGCGGGAGAAATCACTGGCTCTTGCCTACTTAATGCTTCTGGCCGGGCATTTGGGAGTTCATCGCTTCTACTTGAAGCGAATTGCCTCCGGGGTCATTCAGTTAGTGCTATTCGTACTGACTTTTGTCTTCTACCTCGCCTTTGGCATTTCTTCCGGACTTGAGTCAGAGGCCTCTCCGGACACCTTTTATTCGTTGATTTTTCTGGTTCCATTACTCTTAGCAGGTTTAGGACTGACAATTTGGGTTATTGTCGATGCCTGCATGCTGCCCGGTATGGTTCGCAGCTGGAACCAGCAGTTGGAACAATCGTTGGTGGCACAAATCGCATCCCACCGGACAGATACGGATAACAATTTTTAGCCGGTTCGCGGGAATGCAAATAGGATAGGCGGATAGCCGCGGGCTTCAGCATCATGTTGAAGCCCGCGGTTTTTTGTCGCGGTAAGGCACATGCGAATGCGGCGCTCGGTCTGCGGAGAGCTGGAGCTGGACCGTGAACGCGCAGCAGACGAGCAGCAAGACGCCGATTAGCAGGAATGAGGCACGCAAGCTCACAAAGGCGGTGAAGAGACCAAACAGCAGGGGATCCATGAGTTGAGCAGCCCGATTGGACATCAGCCGCAGACCGATGCCGAGGCCGCGCTCCTCCGGTGCGGTGGAATGAGCGATCATCGACAGGGTTAGCGGCTGGTTGATGCCCAGAGCCAGACCGGTAATGAATACAAGCGCGGCTATGCTATAGAAGCTGGTGAGCAGCGGAGTGGCGAACAACAGCAGCAATGAGACAGCATAGGTCAGGATCAGCATCCAGCTAAAGCTCAGTCTCGCCATGAGCCGGGGGTAGAGAGGGCGGACAAACAAGGCGGATGCTGCGCCGATGGATACGAGCAAGCCGACCTTGGTGTTGGAGATGCCCAGAGACTCCAGGTGCAGCGGCAGATAGGCCGTACGCACATCGACGATGAACAGGGAGATGAAGGTCGTTAACAAAATGACTGCAAAGCTGCGGTTTCGGAGCAGTCCGAGGCATTTGCCGAACCAGTGGCGTATTATTCCGGCACTGTGCCCCAGCGGCATGGACAAAGCGGTTTTCCCCTCCCCGGAGCCCGGGGGCGGGGGGGCCTCATCCCGGCATTGCCAGGATGTAAAGATAAGCAGGACGCTGCTTAGGATGTATCCGGCAAACACGACTTTATAGCCGTAGTGGTCTGCCAAGTAGCCGGAGAGAATGGGTGCGAGCATCTGCCCAATTGCCATGTACAGAGAAAAGGTGGCGAAGCGCCCTTCATTGCCCTGTACCGGACCTTCCGTAATTAATACCTGTACGGCCAGCCAGACAGCCATCTGGCCCAGACCGGCCAGCAACTGAGCCAGAGCCAGCGTCCAGGGACCACTGGATATCAAGTAGAGCAGGCCGCTGCCGAGCATCATGAGCGCGCCGACTCGCAAGACGGTGGACCGGCCAAAGCGGTCAGCAATGAATCCGCCGGGAATGGCGGCAAGCATGGGCAACAGGGCATAGACCGCGAGCACGATGCCGATAGCAATGTCCTGCAAGCCCAGAGAGGCGGCATATAAGGTGATGATGGGCCTGGTCAGCGAGAAGGCGAACCAGTATAGGCCGCAGGATATGGATACCCAGACGAAATTGTGATGTGCAGCGGGAGTAGATGTCTTTGGCAGCGGCATGTAAGCGCCCCCCTTTGGTGGATTGACTTTATGGAAATGCAAAGGCGGAGTTCCCAGGGGCTCGGGGCTCCGCCTTTGCTTTATTCTTTGGGGTTTGTATTTACAGCACAGCGGTATTGGAAGGGGAGGCAGGGAAAGCAATTTTGCTGTCGTGCAGTCCCTTCGCCGTTTGCTTCATATAATTCACGGCTTCCTCCGTGCTGACTACGTCGGCATACTTGGCGTTCATGTCGAAGAGGTTGATGGCATGCGAGGCTTCCCCGCGGTCAAAGGTGCACTCTTCAACAACGCCGACATAGTAGTTATAGGAGAAGGCATCGATGACTCCGGCCCGAACGCATCCGCCGGTTGTCGTGCCGCAAATGAGCAAGGTGTCGATACCGAGATCGGTCAGATACCCCACCAGCGGTGTGCCATGGAAAGGCGAGGGCTTCAGCTTCTCGATAACAATATCTTCCGGCTGAGGCGCAATTTCACGTACGATTTCATTGCTGCCGTATCCCGAAATAGTCTCGCCTTCGGAGGAGCGGGTATTCTTCCGCCGCCAGCCGCCGGCATCGAATCCGTCGGGACGGCGGTCAACACCGGTGGTGTAGAAAATCGGAATGCGTTGCTCCCTGGCGGCATGCAGGAGCTTCTGAATGTAAGGAATGGCATCCCAGGCAGCTTCGCCGCAGCTATTGCGCCAGTGTTTGACCGAATCCAGAATCGGTTCTCTCTCATGTCCGCAGAATCCATAGCTGACGTCAATCACCAGCAGGGCCGGGCGTTGCCCGAAGCCGGCCTTAGCGTCATAACCGGCACTACCGAATACTTGCTTATCGCGATCCGTTAAAAAGCGGTCCCATACTTTCATAATTGATTCAGCCTCCTTGGTTATTTAATTATTTTACAAATTGGGTGTCTACAATGTCGCTATAGCCGATGCTCTCATCCTTGAGCAGGCCGGCAGCCCGGACAACCGATAGTCCTGTAGCGACAGACTCTTCAGTGATTTGACCGGAATACTCCCACATTTCATCCTCGTAGGACCGGTTGATAGTGGCTTCCAGCAGCTCCTGGGACATCGTAGGGAATTCCAGCTTGGCAATCTCCATGCTTTCTTCCTTGTTGTCGCGGATGAACTCCAGTCCCTTATGGATGCCCTCCACAAACTTCTCAACAGTGTCGGGATCGTTCGTGATGCTGTCCAGCTTGATATTGATGGTGGAGTAAGCATACGGGCCAAGCTCCTTCGGTACATTGTAGAACGGCTCACCCCATATGCCTTCCTCGATCCCTTGCGTGAGCAGCGGTTCGGTCACTACAGCCACATCTCCCTGGTTCTGCTGTAATACAGCAGGTATGGCTCCATTATCGACTTCCTTCAGCATCAGATCCTTGTTCAGTTCAAGTCCCCACTCTCCGGCTAAGTAACGGATAATCGAGTTGGGTGTTCCCCCGTATTGGGATACTGCTACGGTCTTGCCCTTCATGAAGGCGGCGATATCTGTGCCGGGATCCAGATCGGACCTTGCTACCAGGTAAACGTTGCCCCGGTTCACGATGTTGACGACGGCCCGCAGTTCGGCTCCCTTGGCTTTGGCAAAGGCATTATGCTCAGGGCCGCCGATGAAGCCGAAAGCCTGGTCGGTTAAAACGGCATTGGTATGCGCGCTTCCGCCTGAAAGGGTTACAGCCTTAACACTCAGTCCTTCAAACAGATTTTTGCGAATGGCGATGTATAGCGGTAAATAACCGGTGCTGTGAACGGGCTCGGCAATGGTCAATTCCTTAATTGGAGTTGAGTTGCCTTCATTGCCGGCCTCAGTGCCTGAGGCAGAAGCATCTGCCGGAGCAGGTGCCGGACTCTGTGCAGCATTGCTGCCGCAACCGGCAATGAGCGTGATGATCAGCGCGACGGCAAGCAGCCAGGCGTGACGAGCAAGTAACGAGCGTTGATTCATGATAGTTCCCCCTCCGTATCCCATGTTCTCTTTTTATTTATTTGTGGGTAAAGCCTTTGAGCAGATAACCTTCCAGCTTGCCAACCAGAATGTACAGCAGCATGGACAGGATGGACAGATTAAAGATATTGGCCCAGATGAGACTGATCTCGTAGGTTTGTCCCGCATAGAAGATCATTCGGCCCAGACCTTGCTCGGACCCGATATATTCACCGACGATAGCTCCTGTGAGTGCCAACCCGATATTAATACGCAGGGCGGAGATCATCGCCGGAATGGCCGTTGGAACGATGACCTTTCTGAATACTTGCAGTCTGGAAGCGCCCAGAGAATAGACCATGCGAACCAGATCTTTGTCGACGCTTCGCACCCCGTTGTAAGTGGTCAGGGTAGTAATGACGACAGTGATGGCGAAGCCCATGGCTACCTTGGAACCCATCCCGATCCCGAACACCAGCACGATGATGGGGGCGAGGGCCAGCTTGGGCATGGCTTCAAACATAATGATGAACGGTTCGAAGATACGGGCGTAATATTTGGACCACCAGAAGGATAATCCCAACAGCGTGCCGCCTGCCGTTCCTAGCAGAAACCCGTACACGGTGGAGCGAAAGGTATAGAAGGTATCCTGCCAGACGGCCCCCGTCTGTACCCCAACCCACCAGGTGCGGGCGATCTCCGACGGCTGGCTCCAGAAGAAGGAGTTGACCAATCCGATACTGGCTCCGAGCTCCCACAGCAGCAGGACCGCGAGAAATAACGAGAGACGGCCGATATTGACCAGCCAGGGCTTGGGGGCGGACATTTCGTACTTCAAGGCGTTGGTTCTTGTGCGGGGAGCAGGGGCATTTCTTAACTTGCTCAGGTTTCCCTTGCGTTCTATTACTTCTCCTTCACTTGGCATCATTGCTCACTCCTTTCGGTTTTGGCATTAACCGGCAGCTTCCTGCTGATATGCCTTGAGGGTTTCTTCGGAAAGCGTACGCAGCGCTTCTTCCTTCAATTGGGTAAATTCCGGCGAGGTGATGATCTGCGGTTTCCGCGGCCGTGGCAGATCGATCAACAGATGCCGCTTGATCGTGCCTGGACGGGAGGTCATAATGTATACCTCGTCAGAGAGGTAGATCGCCTCTTCCATGTCATGGGTGACGAAGAGAATTGTTTTTTGAAAGTCATCCCAGAGGTCGAGCAGCCACTCTTGCATCATGGCACGGGTCTGGGCATCCAGAGCGCCGAAGGGCTCATCCAGCAAAATAACGTCCCGGTCATACAGAATGGTGCGAAGCAGTGCAGCCCTCTGTCTCATGCCTCCGGAGAGCTGGGCGGGGTAATGATACTCAAACCCCTTAAGACCATATTTGTGCAGCAGAGGCAGCGCCTTGGCTTTTGCCTCTCGTTTGGAGGTTCCTTGAATTTCCAAGCCCAGAATCACGTTGTCCAGAATCGTCCTCCAGGGAAGCAACAAATCCTTCTGCAGCATATAACCGGTGATGCCGGTTAATCCATCGACACGGTTACCATTGACATAAATGGCTCCTTCCGTATTGTCGAGCAGCCCGGAGATGATGTTAAACAACGTGGACTTCCCGCAGCCGCTGGGACCGACAATGCTGACAAAGCGGTGGTTGGGAATCCGCATGTCGATCGGACCTAGCGCTTGAACCAGGGTGCCGTCGGCTGACGGATAGGTCTTGCTGATGTTCTCAAGCTCCATCTTGTAAGGGTTCATCTTTATCGCCACCTCCTTTGTGTTAAATTCATAGTAATATATATCACACAGGAGGAGCGATAAGAAGTGTTTATGTCAGATAATATAACATTTAAATGACGCGAAGCTTAATTGGGAGAGTAAAGGGGAAGGGATTATTGATCGCGGCTATTGCGGAATTGGTCTACCTGAGCGATGATACCGGCCTGCAGCTTGGGGAGCAGATTTAGGATTTGGTCGGATGCAGACTGCGAATATACACAATAAAAGCTTTGCTGCAGGTGAACCTCCGGCAGGGAAATTGTCTCGATAGCGGCGTCGCGGCCGGAGGGCCATAAAGAGGATACGGGCAAAAAGGAGCAGCCTGTTCCTTGCTCGACCATTTGGCGAATGACGTGCGAGGTGTCCACCTCGATCAGTTTTTGGGGATGCATGCGCAGGGGGGCAAACAACTGGTATTCTAGCAGTTCTCTCAAAGGCATATGTCTTTTGAGCAAAATAAAGGGAACCTCCTTCAGATAGGTAAAGAGGCTGCGGTAACGCGGGAATTCCGGTTGCTTCGGCCCGATGAAGGCAAGAGGCTCTTCAAACAGCTTGATGCTGTGAAGCTGGGGGAGCGGTGAGAAGGCCTGGTTGATGAAGGAAATATCGAGTTCCCCGGAAGCGGTGCGGAGGGCCAGATCCAGAGACTGGCCGGTGCTGATCTTCCACTCCATGAGGGAGGACTGATCCTTCATGGAGTGTATGACGGAGGGGAGCATGACGTGGGTAAGCGATTCTACGATTCCGATGCGCAGCTTCTTCTCCGTGTGCTGAGCCGACAGGGTGCGGAGGGATTCTTGCCCGGCTTCCAAGGCGCTTAAAGCATATTGGGCGTAAAAGTAAAATCTGCGTCCGGCTTCTGTCAGGAAAGCGCCGGAGCGAGTGCGGTGAAACAGGGAAGCATCCAGCTCGGTCTCAAGACCTGCGATGCGAATGCTGACAGCGGGCTGTGTCAGAGCGACATAGTGAGCCGCTTTGCTCATGCTCTCCGTTTCCGCTACAGCAATAAATACTTTCAGGTCCAACATGTCCATGGGTGAGCCCTCCTCGCTTCCGCCCAAATATCCGGTTCGATAGTTTGAGAATATTTTACATGAAAAGAGCGGGTGTAGCACTGGTTAAATTTCCCTGAGGGGCATGGTTAGTGCTCAAAATGTACTGGAAAAGAGTTGTTCATATCCTGCAATTTATGCTATAATAAAAAGTCGTTTACCCTGGTATTAATTATTTTAAAGTATACTTAGATCATGTCATTGTGAGTTTATCGGATAGAATGATTATTGCGAATGTGAAGAGAGGTGACTTCCCTTGTTGGACCGACTACAATCGCTGGCTGACCGTTATGAGAAGCTGAGCGAGCTGCTCTGCGATCCCGACGTGGCTAGTGATACGAAAAAGCTGCGGGATTATTCAAAAGAACAATCGGATTTACAGCCGGCTTATGAGGCGTACACTGAATATAAGCAGGTCATCGAGGAACTGGACGCCGCCAAGGTGATGCAGGCCGAGAAGCTGGATGATGAAATGCGTGAAATGGTGAAGATGGAGATCGAGGATCTGACAACGCGTCAACAAGTGCTCGAGGAGACCATTCGAGTGCTGCTGCTGCCGAAGGATCCGAATGACGATAAGAATGTTATTGTGGAAATTCGCGGTGCGGCTGGGGGAGATGAAGCGGCCTTGTTTGCTGCTGATCTGTACCGGATGTATTCCCGTTATGCAGATACCCAGGGCTGGAAGGTTGATATCATGGACGTGAACGAGAGCGATCTCGGCGGTTTCAAGGAAATTATTTTCATGATTAACGGCCGCGGGGCATATAGCAAAATGAAATTCGAGAGCGGTGCTCACCGGGTGCAGCGTATTCCTTCCACGGAATCCGGCGGTCGGATTCACACATCGACCTCAACCGTAGCCGTCATGCCTGAAGCGGAAGAAGTCGATATCGAAATTCTTGACAAGGATATTCGTGTCGATACGTTCTGCTCCAGTGGTGCGGGCGGTCAGTCCGTCAACACGACGAAATCGGCTGTACGCGTAACGCATATTCCGACGGGTATCGTTGCGACCTGTCAGGACGGCAAGTCGCAGAACTCCAATAAGGAGAAGGCGCTGCAGGTGCTGCGCGCCCGGATCTCCGATATGATGCGTCAAGAGGAAGAAGCGAAATATGCCGGAGAACGGAAAAGCAAGGTTGGCACCGGTGACCGCAGTGAGCGGATCCGGACGTACAACTTCCCGCAAAGCCGGGTGACGGATCACCGGATCGGACTGACGATTCATAAGCTGGACCAGGTGATGAACGGGGAGATCGAGGAGATCGTATCCGCGTTAACGATTGCCGAGCAGGCTGACATTATGGAAAAGGGAGAATAACCCTTGGACATGAACAAACACAAGTTTCGGTTATCCGAAGGGATAACGATTATAGAAGCCCGTAAAGAGGCTTCTTCTTTTTTAGCGTCTCATGGCGTAGCTGAGCCGGAATCGAATGCTGAGCTGCTGCTGAGGCATGTGTTGGAGCTGAATAACGGGGCCGCTTATTTGCTGGCCCTGCGCGACCCTTTTCCCGCCGACCGGAAGGAAGTATGGGAGGAAGCAATCCGCCGCAAAGCGGCGGGCGAGCCGGCGCAGTATATCATCGGGGAACAGGAATTCTACGGCTTGACCTTCCGGGTCACGCCGGACGTCCTGATTCCGCGCCCGGAGACGGAGCTGCTCGTGGAGGCGGTCGTGCGCGAAGCCGATCGCCTGTGGCCTGCCGGCGGCAACCTGCCTGCGGGCTCCGGCCCGCTTGTTGCCGACATCGGCACCGGCAGCGGCGCGATTGCCGCTGCCCTGGCCAGTCTGCGCCCGTCATGGCGCATCTCGGCGAGCGATATCTCGCCGGGCGCGCTCGCAGTAGCGGGCGCCAATGTCCAGCGGCTGGGGCTGGCCGTGGAGTTCAAGCAGGGGAACCTGCTTGAACCCTTTGCGGACATGCCGCTGGACATCGTGGTCAGCAATCCGCCGTACATTCCGGCGGAGACAATTCCGCACCTGCAGCCGGAGGTGCGGGACTACGAGCCGCGCGGCGCGCTCGACGGCGGTCCGGACGGGCTGGCCCCGTACCGGATCATGCTCGCGCAGCTGCCGCTGCTGCCCGCCGCGCCGCGCCTGATCGGCTTCGAGCTGGGCCTGGGCCAGGCCGGCGAGGTCGCGGAGCTGCTCCGCCGGGCGGGCCACTGGGATCGGATTTTGACGATCCCCGACTTGGCCGGTATTGAGCGGCATGTGCTGGGCGTGAGAACGGTGCAATAGCTGCGGAACAACCGCGCAATAGTACGCAATAACGGTGCAATAGCTGCGCAATAACCGTGCAATAGCTACGTAATAACGGTGCAATAGCTGCGCAATAACCGCCCAACAGCCGGACAGTAATCGCGCAACACTGGTAGTTTACGGCTAATTGCATTGATCGAGAGAACGGGTCCGCTTGCAGATTGCAGAAGCGGACTTTTTTGCAGCTTTAGCCAATTGAGCTCGCGAAGAGTGCGAAACAAAAAACACCTGTTATGCGGGTGAGAGAACAAAGGTTGAACCAACAGGATCATTGCTCTAGCTTATATTCAACCTATGGTATCGATTCAATATGGTATCGATTCAATATGGTATCGATTCAATTGTAAAAGGTACGCTTAAATACTGAATTTTGGCTTCGAATTTAGACATAGTTGTATTGAGTACAGTTAGATTGGCGAATCTCCGTCGTCCTGATACAAGAACCGATTTTTAACTGTAAGTTGTACACTTAAACCTGTGAAATTTGAAAATGTCGAGGTTTTAGTTGCGCTTGCTGCAATTAATCATCAAGATTATTCAGCGACCGGCCGCGATAGACTTAAAGGAGATGAAGCAGCCAACAGGGGGTATCCGTTCGAATAAACCGCCCGTTAGGTGAGGAAATGCAACTGCCCATTGAGTGAGGATTGTGATTATGAACGAAGGCGGGCAAATGGGTCTTTTTAGTGCGAGCTGGTTTCGCAGTTTATCGGGTTTTAAAGTATACTTAATGAAGGAAAGGGCGCAAGGCCCGGAAAGTGAGGGACGGCATGCTGAAGAGACTGAAACGAATCGATGTCACCATCATCATCATCCTGCTGCTTCTCATGGCAATCAGTATCGTAGTGCTCTATAGCGCGACCGTGAATACGAAGTACGGGGGGTACCATTTACGGATGCTCGTCTATTATGCGCTTGGGTTTGCAACCTTTTTCGGGATGGCCATGATTGACTTCAAGCTGCTTGTGAAGTATGCCCCGTTCATCTATCTGTTTGGCCTTGGGCTGCTCGTCGTCGTGCTGTTCATCGGGAATGAATATTACAGCGCAACGGGTTGGTTAACCCTTCCCGGAGGGGTGAGCTTTCAGCCTGCGGAGTTTTTTAAACTGCTGTTAATTCTGTTTCTCGCCTTCATGCTGCTTAAAAAGCGCAAGCCGAAGCTGGGATTCTGGAAGGATGTCCTGCCGATTATGGTGCTGACGTTCATTCCGTTCCTGCTCGTAATGGCGCAAAATGACCTGGGAAATGCGCTTAGCTATCTGGTCATTCTGGCGGGCATGCTCTGGATTGGAAACATTAAATATATTCAGGCCTTTATCGCTCTGGCCCTGTTCGCGGGAGCGGCATTTGGCGGCATTACCGCCTACAAGGTGTATCACGACGAGGTGTATACGTTCTTCGAGGACATTGGACGCGCGCACTGGATTGAGCGGATCGATCCCTGGCTTGTGCCGGAAAAAGCAACGGATAAAGCGATTTATCATACGCGGAATGCCAAGCTCGCGATAGCTTCGGGCGGTATGACGGGAGAGGGCTATCTGAAAGGAGAGACTGTCCAGTCAGAGCGCGTTCCTCTTACCTATTCCGACTCCATCTTTGTCGTGATTGCCGAAGAGTTCGGATTTATAGGCAGCTCGGTCCTGCTGCTGCTATATTTCGTATTGATACACCGGCTCATTCTGGTTTCGCTGGAATGCAAGGACAGGAGCGGACCTTATATCATCGTCGGGATCGTCGCCATGTTCCTGTATCAAATTTTTGAAAATATCGGCATGTTTATCGGGCTGATGCCGCTGACGGGCATTACGCTGCCTTTCATTAGTTATGGAGGAACCTCGCTGCTAATTAATATGGCATGCGTCGGAATCGCGATGAGTATCCGGATGTACGGGCAGGATGAAGCCGATGAGACGTCAGAAGCGGTCGCCCGCTATAAGCCGAAGCGATCCATCATTACTGAGGAATAGACGGACTTGTGAGTGGATTTCCACCTTATAATATCTTAGCTCAATTAGAGAAATCCGCGAACAACAGCGATCGTAAGCATACTTCACACATTGCCCTCAAAACCTAAAATTCAATAGTTCAATTTATATAGATTAATAGATTTGCTAGGTTTAAAACTCTCCTAACCGGACAGAATGGTAGACATCAGAGATTCGGTTGGAGTGTGAAGCCAAATGAGAGAGAACCGTCGGAAGTCGATTGCACTTATATGTTTTAGTATGTTGATTTTGCTGATGTCCTGGGAAGGACAGAAGGCGGATACGGCAGCTGCCGAAGGCTTGATCCCGCAAGAATCCATTCGTCTGCGAATCCTGGCTAATTCCGATAGTCTGGGCGATCAAGCGGTAAAACGGCTGGTCCGAGACGCGGTTGTGGAGCAAATGAACGGGTGGGTAGCCGAGCTGGCTCAGCCGGAAAGCCTGGAGGACGCTCGGGCTATGGTTCAGGGCAGGCTGTCCGACATTGAGCGGCGTGTAGGAGAGACGCTGAAGGCGAGCGGCAAAAGCTACAGCTACGAGGTTGAGCTGGGCGAGGTGCCGTTTCCGACGAAAATCTATGGAGGGGCCGTGTATCCGGCCGGGGACTATGAAGCGGTGCGGGTAACCCTTGGCAACGGAGCAGGCAAGAACTGGTGGTGCGTATTGTTTCCTCCTCTTTGCTTTGTGGATGCGGGCAGCGGAGATGCTTTGCAGAAGTCCGCAAGTGCCAAGTCTGGCGAGAAGGATGGCATTGCGGCAGCAAACGGGAGCATCGAAGCGAATGCCGGGGCCGATACAGCGATGGTTCAAGTTGATCCTGAAGAGGTGGAGGTCCGGTTTTTCCTTTGGGATATGCTGGTGAATTTCTGGAACTGGATTACGGGGCTGTTTGCCTAGCGCAGATGCTCCCCGGGCCTGGGCCTCGTCCTTGAATTGAATAGGATTGAAAAAGAACCGTACAGGATACTGAATTTCTGTGCGGTTTTCTGCGTTGTCGACATGAGCTATAATAAAAAGCGCGAGTTCGGAAAAATTTCTGAAAAAAATTACAGCAGTCTGGAAGGATGACCTATGGACGAAGAGCTCAAGCCATCCGCGAATCTTGTGCCCCTGCAAAAGGAGACAAGCTATTGGGATGTGAAGCTGCTGCCTGAAGAGATGAGCGGCAGTTCTGATCATTATATGAATCAAGCTCGGCTTGATGAGATAGAGCGTAGATTGAATGAAGCGGGCAAGGTCCTGGCGGCAGGGGGGACCGTAGCTTTTCCAACCGAGACCGTATATGGCCTTGGTGCGGATGCCCGCAACAGCAAGGCAGTGGAGGCGATCTTTGCCGCGAAGGGAAGACCCTCGGATAATCCGCTTATTGTTCATATCGCCTCAACGCATCAGCTGGAAGGGCTGGTTACGGGCATTAACGATACAGCCGCCCGATTAATGGAGGCCTTCTGGCCCGGGCCGTTAACGATTGTGCTGCCCGTCATGGAGGGAGCTGTCTCGCCGCGTGTAACGGCGGGGCTTGATACCGTGGCCGTGCGGATGCCGGACCACGAGGTGGCGCTGCGGCTCATCGCCGCAGCGGGCTGCCCGTTGGCGGCGCCCAGCGCCAACCGCTCCGGGCGGCCGAGCCCGACACTGGCGGACCATGTCCGCGAGGATCTGGGCGGCCGCATTGACGGCATCGTCGACGGCGGAGCCACCGGCGTCGGCGTCGAGTCCACCGTCGTCCTCGCCGGGGACGACGGGATCGTGACCGTGCTCCGCCCTGGCGGGGTCACGGTCGAGGAGCTGCCCCCTATGCCGCAGGGGGCGTAGAGCTGGACCCTGCGCTGCGCAGC
>NZ_HG005141.1:153348-174314 GCF_000455265.1 Paenibacillus antibioticophila | reverse complement strand
GTCCGCCCCGCAGGTGGCGGACCGGATCCAGGCCGAGCTGGACGCGGCCAAGGCGCGGGGAGAGATCACGGGCGTGCTCGCCTTTGACGAGCACCTCCCGTTCTACCGCGCTGACTGCGTGCTCTCGCTCGGCAGCCTGGCGCGGCTCGAGACGGCTGCGCACCGTCTCTACGCCGCGTTGCGCCGCTTCGACGATAGCGGCGTCACGGTCATGCTGGCCGAGGCTTGTCCCGAGGACGGCCTCGGCGCCGCCGTGATGAACCGCCTGCTGAAAGCGGCGGGTCACCGAATCATCTTCGTCTGAATTCAACCGCCGAAGGAGGATGCCTCATGATCATGATTGGTCTGACCGGCTGGGGGGATCACCCGAAGCTGTATCCTCCGGGTACCCCTGCCAGGGAGAAGCTGGCCAGATATGCGGACTACTTCCCGCTTGTTGAAGTAGACAGCTCTTTTTATGCCGTACTGGGAGAGGCGACGTACCGCAAGTGGCTGGAGGAAGCGCCGCAGCTTGCCTTTATTCTGAAGGCCTATCGTGGAATGACCGGCCATCTGCGGGGCAAGAACCCTTACCCGGACGCGGATGCGATGTACCGCGCTTACCTTGATTCTATTGCTCCTGTGGTGGAATCCGGGCGGCTAAAGGCAGTGATGTTCCAATTCCCGCCCTGGTTCGATTGTACGGCAGAGCATGTACGCCAGCTGCGGGCGATCAAACGTCGGATGCAGGGCTTGCCGCTTGCGGTTGAATTCCGGCATCGCAGCTGGTATGCGCAGAATGTGCTGGAGGAGACGCTTGCCTTCCTTCGGCTTGAAGGCTGGATTCACATCATATGCGACGAGCCCCAGATCGGCGAAGGATCGGTTCCGGTTGTGTTGGAGCCTGCCCATCCTGAACTGACCCTGGTTCGCCTGCATGGCCGCAATACGGGCGGCTGGCTGCAGAGCGGCTCGCCCGATTGGCGGGAGACCCGAAATTTATACTGCTATACCTCCGAAGAATTGCATGAATGGGGACGCCGCCTGGACACATTACTGGAAAAAGGCGCGCGTGAACTAGGGATGATATTTAACAATAATTCCGGAGGAGACGCCGCTCCCAATGCGCTTGAGATGATGAAGCTCCTTGGCATGACTGCGGGAGAGCTGCCTCCGCAGCAGCTTGATTTATTTTAAAATTATATAAGTTGAACTATAAATCTACGTAGAAAGGGCATAAGAGTGAAGTGTGCTGAAGAAACGGAGTGTTCGCCTTTGTAAGTGGATTTCTACCTTATAATATCTTAGTTCAATTAGAGAAATCCGCGAACAACAGCGATCGTAAGCACACTTCACACGTTGCCTCCAAACGTAAAATTCAGTAGTTCAACTTATATATAGATGATTGGCTGGAGGTGTTGGCCTTGGGAATGTTTGAGCTTGTTCTGCTTATGCTGGTGCTTATCGGTGTCTCCAACGTGCTGAACCGGTTTATCCCTACGATACCGGTACCGCTCTTTCAAATAATATTAGGGACGCTGGCTGCAATTATGCCTCTAGGTCTGCATCTGCCCCTGAACTCGGAGTTGTTCCTGCTACTGTTCATTGCTCCGCTGCTCTATAATGACGGCAAAAAAACACCAAGAGAAGAACTGTGGAACCTGCGCTCTCCCATCCTTCTGCTTGCGCTGGGTCTGGTGTTTGTAACGGTGTTCGCTGGCGGGTATTTCATCCACTGGCTGATCCCAAGTATCCCTTTGCCTGCCGCCTTTGCGCTTGCAGCCATCCTGTCTCCAACAGATGCGGTGGCTGTAAGCTCACTTGCTGGCAGGATTCATCTTCCGAAGGGGATTTTGCGCCTTCTGGAGGGCGAATCACTGATGAACGATGCTTCCGGGCTCGTTGCCTTTAAATTTGCAGTGGCTGCTACCGTCACAGGCGTCTTTTCCCTTGCAGATGCTGCCGTCAGCTTTCTGTGGATCGCGCTGGGAGGACTTCTCTGCGGTGCGGTGCTTGCCTTCCTGATCGTGTGGGTCAGAATGTTTATTCGCCGGCTTGGGATGGAGGATGTGACCGTTCATATGCTGATTCAGATTCTGACGCCGTTCCTCATTTACTTGATCACAGAGGAGCTTGGCTTGTCAGGCATTCTGGCCGTTGTAGCCGGCGGGATCGTGCATGCCATTGAACGGGACCGGAACGAATCGGTGCAGGCTGAGCTGCGCGTGGTGTCACAAAATACGTGGACCGTCATTCTGTACATATTAAACGGTCTGGTCTTTGTGATTCTGGGCTTGGAAATTCCAAGTGCAACCCAGACGATTTTTCACAATCCCGAATATAGCAATCTTCAGGTTCTAGGATTTATTGGCCTAATCTACCTTGGCTTGCTTCTGCTCCGCTTCATCTGGGTGTTTGTCTTCTGGCGGGGCTCCTGGCTGATGGGTAGCGGAGAGGATCTGGAGCGGCCGAAGCTGATGTCCTCGCTGCTGATCTCGTTATCCGGAGTTCGCGGTGCGGTCACGCTTGCCGCGGCCTTCTCTATCCCATTCTTATTGCAAGACGGCAGTGCCTTTCCGGAAAGAGACCTGATTATCTTCTTGGCTGCCGGTGTCATTCTTTGCTCCTTGGTCGTGGCGAGCGTTCTGTTGCCCTTGCTTTCCCGCGAACAGGGAGATGACGTTGATCATTCAGCGGAGCGCGAACACGAGGCCAGACTGCGCATGCTCAAGGCGGGGATCCGTGCAGTCGAGGGTGCAGTTAATGAAGAGAACGGCCGGGCTGCTAGAGAGGTAATCAGCAACTACCGCCGACAGCTGTATCATCTGCAGCAGAGTCAGAATACGGAGGATTGGTCTGACCGCTCGCGCAATGAGTCCATCATGAAGATTCGATTTGCCGCCATACAGGCGGAGCGCCAAGAACTCCAGAAGATGCTGGAGCAGGGAGAAGTATCCGGAGAACTGGCGGGTCAGATCCAGGAAGTCATGAGTCAGATGGAGGTCGTATTATCCAGCGGCTTTAAGATGAAGGCAATGGTTACCTTGTTCCGTCTTCAACGTTTATTCAAGGGACAATTATCGGTCAAGAAGAGGGAGCAGATTCCGATGGATAAGAAGGAGAAATTTGCTTCGATCAGGCTTCGGACGGCGAGTGCGGCACTTGCTGTAGTAAAGTCCCAAATGAATGACACCAACCGCCAGGCGGTCATGATCGTTGCTTCCCAATATCAGGACATGGTGGAGCGTCTTCGTTCAGGTGTGAAGAGCGGTCAGCATATGGATGATACGAACGAGGATATGTTTGACCAATTTAAAAATGAGCTGCAGATCAAGGCGATTCAGGCGGAGCGGGATGAAGTGCAACTGATCTTTGAGGAAGGCGGAATTACTCGGGCCACGGCCAACAAGCTTCGGCAATATATCAATTATACGGAAGCCGGAATCCTCGAGCCCGGTGAAGAGGAGTAACCTAATATAAGTTGAACTATAAAAGTTGCCCCGGTACGTAAAATTATTAGTTCAACTTATATAGCTGCGTTATAATTTCAAGGGCATTCTTGTCATGAATACCGTCTTGTCCGCATAAGGTTGTACAGGTGTAATTTCGGACAGGGGGCGGCTAAATGACGCAGGCCATATCAGAACTGGGTGAACTCGTAACCATTGTGCTCATGGCGATTGCACTGGGGATGGATGCCTTTTCCCTGGGGGTAGGCATCGGTATGAAGGGAGTGCGGCGGATTGACGCTCTTCGGATCGGTACGATGGTGGCCTTGTTCCATGTGCTAATGCCGCTGGTAGGTATTTTTGCCGGTCAGTATGTAGGCGCTTTGCTTGGAGATTTGGCCCGATATGCCTCAGGAGGACTTCTTCTATTGCTGGGCTTGCATATGATTCTCAGCTCATGGAAGGGAGGCGGCTTTCATTCTATTAATCATCGCTCTCTGTGGGGATCGCTCTTGTTCTCGCTCAGCGTCAGCATCGATTCTTTTTCGGTGGGGGTCTCCTTAGGGATGTTCCACAGCAACCTGATTCTGACGGTTCTTTCCTTTGGCTTCTTCGGTGGGCTGATGTCGCTAATGGGACTTGGGCTGGGCAGGCAGATGGGCAAGCAGTTCGGTGATTACGGAGAGGCCGCCGGAGGGGCGATCCTGTTTGCGTTTGGTCTTCTGTTTATCTTTTGATACAATAAGCTGTAAACGCAGGGGGTGACAGGAGTGCGAATTCTATTCGTCTGTACGGGAAATACCTGCCGTAGTCCGATGGCAGAAGGGATTATGCGCAAGCTGGTCGCGGATCGCGGACTTCGAATTGAAGTTAGATCTGCTGGTGTAGCTGCCTCTACGGGTGCCTCCATGTCGCGGCATGCGGAAGCGGTATTGCGGGATAAGGGGATCGTTGACAAGTTCGCTTCAACGCAGCTTCACTCGGAACAGGTAGAGTGGGCTGATCTTATATTGACGCTGACAGAGAGCCACAAGCAGCATATTCGATTCGCTTTTCCAACATCCTTGGATAAGGTCTATACCCTGAAGGAATATGTCAGCGATGGGAGCGGCATGGCTGAGAGCTACGATATCTCCGATCCTTACGGGGGCTCCCGTGATGACTATGATCGAACGGCTGAGGAGATTGCTGCCGCGCTGGACAAGCTTGCTGATAAGCTTGGCGGACAAGCCTGAATTTTACTTCTTTTAAGAGGTTGCTTTTACAGGCATAATGCTTTATTCTAAAGCAAATGAGAGATTCCGATGTGACTGGCGACGGAAGTGGATCAAACCACGATGGAGCATCGGAGACATACGGCCGGTCGCCTGGGCAAAGAGCACGACGCAAGCTTGCAGCGTCATGCTCTTTTTTGCATATTGAAGCGTGTCTTGTCTGGTGTTTCAGGTATAATAAGGGGAAGTACCCTGAAAGGAAGGCCTGAATATGGGAGAAGCAAACAACGTTATCGATCGGGAAAGCTTGTCTGCGCATATAGCTGAAGTGGTAGAGGAGCTGTGTGCGCACGCCAGGCTGGGACCGGGCAAACTGCTCGTCATTGGTGCAAGCACCAGCGAGGTTGCCGGAGTCAGAATCGGAACCGGAGGTGCTGAGGATATCGCTGAATCCCTGTATCGCGGGATAGAGACGGTAAGGATGCAATATGGGTTTGACGTAGCCTATCAATGCTGCGAGCACCTGAATCGGGCGCTTGTTGTGGAGCGGAAGGTCTTGGATCGACTTCGGCTTACGGAGGTAGCCGCGGTTCCGGTTCCCAAGGCAGGCGGTTCCATGGCTGCGATCGCTTATCGTCACTGCTCTGAGCCTTGTCTGGCCGATACCATCGAAGCGGATGCCGGCATTGATATTGGAGAGACGCTGATCGGCATGCATTTGCGGCGGGTTGCTGTTCCATATCGGCCAACCCGAAGGTTCGTGGGGCAGGCCCGAGTGACGGCTGCCTGGACAAGACCAAGGCTGATCGGCGGAGAACGGGCGGTATATGCATTGCCTCGGATCGAATCCGGGGATATCGGGACGTGTGATTGAATTATTTATAATATAGGAGGATTTTAGAAGATGGATCAATTGAGAAAGCAAGACCCTGCAGTTCTGGAAGCGATGAATCTGGAGCTGAAGCGCCAACGGAATAACATTGAGCTGATCGCCTCCGAGAACATTGTTAGTGAAGCGGTTATTGAAGCGATGGGCTCTGTCCTGACCAACAAATACGCTGAAGGCTATCCGGGCAAGAGATACTATGGCGGTTGCGAGCATGTGGATATCGTTGAGGATATTGCCCGCGATCGGGCCAAGCAGCTCTTTGGCGCTGAGCATGCAAATGTTCAGCCTCATTCCGGGGCCCAAGCGAATATGGCGGTATATCTGGCTGCGCTTAAACCGGGAGATACCGTCCTGGGGATGAATCTGGCTCATGGCGGGCATTTGACTCATGGCAGCCCGGTTAATGCTTCCGGCCTGCTCTATAACTTTGTTGCGTATGGCGTACAGGAAGACTCCTCCCTGATCGATTATGAAGAAGTCCGCAAGGCTGCCTTTAAGCATCGTCCCCGCCTGATTGTTGCAGGCGCGAGTGCTTATCCCCGGATCATCGATTTCGAGAAGCTTGGACAAATCGCCAACGAGGTTGGTGCGCTCTTCATGGTGGATATGGCGCATATTGCCGGACTCGTAGCGGCCGGACTTCACCCAAGCCCGGTGCCGCATGCGCACTTTGTGACGACGACCACACACAAGACTTTGCGCGGACCTCGCGGAGGAATGATTCTGTGCCGTCAGCCTTGGGCTGCCGCTATTGATAAGGCTGTATTCCCCGGCACGCAAGGCGGGCCTCTGATGCATGTGATCGCCTCCAAAGCGGTTGCGCTGGGTGAGGCATTGCAGCCTTCATTCAAAACCTATGCAGAGAATGTAGTCAAAAATGCGAAGGCGCTGGCAGAGACGCTTCTTGGCGAAGGCCTGAATCTGGTCTCCGGCGGAACCGACAATCATCTGATGCTCATTGATACCCGTAACCTGAATATCACGGGCAAAGACGCCGAGCATGTGCTCGACTCCATCGGCATTACCGTGAACAAGAACGCGATTCCGTTCGATCCGACCAGCCCGTTTGTAACGAGCGGCATCCGGATCGGCACGCCGGCAGTGACATCGCGAGGCATGGATGAGGAAGCGATGAAGGCGATCGGCCGGATCATCGCGCTCGTGCTGAAGAATCCTAAGGATGAAGCCGTATTGGCCAAAGCGCGCGGACAGGTTGCGGAGCTGACCGATAAGTTCCCGATCTATCCCGAGCTGAGCTACGAATAAGCGTAACCCCAAAATTACCGTCCGCAGAAAATCTGCGGGCGGTTTTTCTTGTTGCCCATCGCGATGAAGATTGCGCAAATCCCCCAGTCCTATCAATCGTTTATCGCATAAGATATTGTGATACGGAAATCGGCATATTCCTCATAGCAGGATGCATGCGCTCAAAGGAAGAGGCAGGAGCGGAGGAGGTGATGCGATGGGCTACTATTATACGGCGATCGGGGACTCTTTGACGAAAGGGGCAGGGGCCTGGCTGAGCGGCGGATTTGCTCCCCTTTACCGTCAGATGGCCGAAGAACGTCTGCGGACCCCGGTCGATTATGAGAATTTGGGGGTCAATGGGCTAACCAGCGATAAATTGCTGCCGATGGTTCGAAATAACCAGTATTTCCGGACGGCGATCAACCGGGCCGACATAATAACCGTGTCCATAGGCGCGAATGATTTGCGCCCGTACGCCAAGGCCCTGGCCGGCAGGTCCGGCGTCGGGGCTTCCGGGATTGCACAGGCGCTGAATCGTACGAAGGGAAATGTGCGGCAAATCGTGTATGAAATGTATCGGATCAAATCGGGTCAGCGCCGTCCATTCATTATTCGCATGGTGGGGGTGTACAATCCTTTTCCGAGTGTAAGGGAAGTGGGAGCGTACGCTCGTCAGTACAATTCGTTTCTTTCCGGGCTCGGAGGAGGGAATTACCGGGTCGCGGATATTTATCCGTCGTTTGCGGGCAACGAACGGGAGCTGCTCTTCCTGGACGGCGTTCATCCCAATGCCCGCGGTTACCGCATGATCGCGCAAGAATTGCATCGTTTGGGCTATTTTCCATTGAGGTAAGAGGAAACAAGCAGCATATTCCGTTATCGTGCATTAGACTTAGTTTTCACGAAGCGGTCAAAATGGAGGACGTCCAATATTTGACGGATGCTGTCGGGCGGATGATGAACCGGCTTCCATCGATGAACAAATTTGAATTGCTGAGTTAAGCGGTCAGACGCGGCTTGCATAGGCGGCGTCTTTTTTCTGGGCGATTTTCGCCGTTCCTATAAATGGAACGTTTCGCCTTACCGCGTTCATGGAAATCGAATATAGACAATGATATAATAAACGAGATTTGGGCGGCTTTTTAGGAATATGGATGGGAATGCCGCCGCAAGTGAAGACTGAGCAATAAAACCGGAGGGACAAAAACATGGGAAAATTGGTGATATGTGATCACCCCTTGATTCAACACAAACTGACTTTTATTCGCGACATGCGAACCAACACGAAGGACTTTCGTGAGCTAGTGGATGAAGTAGCAACTTTGATGGCATATGAGATTACGAGGGAAATTCCGCTTGAATCCATTACGGTGCAGACACCGGTTGCTGAAGCCGAATCGAAGGTCATTTCCGGGCGAATGCTGGGTCTGATCCCGATTCTGCGGGCGGGATTGGGGATGCTTGACGGCGTCCTTAAGCTGCTTCCTGCGGCAAAGGTTGGACATGTTGGATTGTTCCGCGATCCGGAGACGCTTCAGCCGGTGGAATACTACATAAAGCTTCCGACCGATGTGCAGGAACGTGAATTGATCGTGATCGATCCAATGCTGGCAACAGGGGGATCTGCGATCGCTGCAATTACGGCATTAAAGAACCGCGGCTGCACCCAGATCAAGATGATGAATCTGATTGCTGCTCCCGAGGGAGTGAAGGCCGTACACGACGTTCATCCGGACGTGGATATTTATGTTGCGGCACTGGATGATCATTTGAATGAACACGGATATATCATTCCTGGTCTTGGTGATGCGGGCGACCGTTTGTATGGAACCAAGTAACAGACAGATAAGCTGACTAAAGGAGGGGACCATGTTGTCCAAGATTAAGGTGATGACGATCTTCGGTGTTCGCCCTGAAGCGATTAAGATGGCTCCGCTGATTCTAGAGCTGCAGAAGCATCCGGAGCATATTGAATCTGTGGTATGCGTTACTGCGCAGCACCGCGAGATGCTGGATCAGGTGCTTGAAGTGTTCAAGCTGGTGCCGGACTATGATCTGGATGTCATGAAGCCGAATCAGACCTTGAACGAGATTACCCTGCGGGTGCTTGAAGGCTTGGAAAAGGTACTGCGTGAGGCAAAGCCGGATATTGTGCTTGTGCACGGAGATACATTGACTACATTTCTGGCAAGCTATGCTGCCTTCCTGCAGCAAATCAAGGTCGGCCATGTAGAGGCGGGCTTGCGGACCTGGAATAAACTGTCGCCTTATCCCGAAGAGATGAATCGTCAATTGACCGGGATTCTTGCGGATATCCATTTTGCACCGACAGACTGGTCTGCAGGGAATTTGAGAAAAGAGAATAAGCAAGAGTCAAGTATTTTTATCACAGGCAATACTGTTACAGATGTGTTTCAATATACTGTAAAGCCGAATTATAGCAATTCTGTGTTAGAATGGGCCGCGGGAAAGCGACTTATTCTCATGACTGCACACCGGCGGGAGTCGCAGGGAGAGCCGCATATGAATATTTTCCGTGCCGTTAAGCGGATTGCGGATGAATTTGAGGATGTGGCTATCTGCTATCCTGTTCATCTAAGCCCTGCTGTCAGAGAGCCGGCTTATGAAACCTTGGGCGGTCATCCCCGTATTAAATTGATTGAACCTTTAGATGTGGTGGATTTGCATAATTTCTATCCGCATACTCACCTCATTCTTACGGATTCCGGCGGTTTACAAGAAGAAGCGCCGTCTTTTGGCGTTCCTGTGCTAGTGCTTCGTGACACAACGGAACGGCCGGAGGGGATCGAAGCGGGAACACTGGAGCTCGTGGGCACAGATGAGGAGATGGTTTATGAGCGGACTAAGGCGTTGCTTGAAGACAATGAGTTGTATAATTCTATGAGTCGGGCCGCTAACCCGTACGGCGATGGAAAGGCTTCCGAAAGAATTGTCAATGCGCTTCTTCACTATTTCGGGATTATAAACGAGCGTCCGGAAAGTTTTCACAGAAAGTTCACAAATTAATAGGAACAATAAATTGTGTTTCAAGCCTGCATAGCATACAGTTATACTGTACGGTTTAGCGCTTTCTTTAGGTTATTGCAAGGACATTTCCAACATGAACCTTCATTGACAAAAAGTCGTCACATTCAGTAAAATAAGTTGGGATTGCATGGAATGAGAAAATCTGATAAGGAAGTTCAACCTTGGGTCATTGCCTCTTATATAAGCGGGGCAGGTATACTTCTGGTAATTTACATTATGTCGGGTTTTTGGGTCTCAAAATGGATGGTGTCGCACTTTGAGGCGTCTGCGGCTTGGATCGCTGTCGGGACAAGCGCCGGATTAATTCTTGGCGTGGTTAATATTATTGTTCTAATTTACAAGTTGATGGGGGACCGTAATGGATGATTTGAATTCCATCGTCACGGCCGTAACCCGTGCTACATTGCTGATATTATCGGCTACGCTGATTGGGTGGGCCTTTCTCCCGGCATATAGGCTGATTTTTGGCGGTCTGATCTTGGGTCTTGTTTTTGGTTTGGTGTATGTCCGTTTCCTGTCTGCAAAGGTGCGAGGATTGGTGAATCTTGTCGTCAGCCAGCAGCAGAAGCGATATAGTTTCGGATTTCTTACTAGAATGTGCCTGGTATTGGCAGCGGTGATGTTTGCGGTGCGCTTCGAGCATTTCTCAATTGTATCTACAATTATAGGATTGTTTATACCGCCTTTACTAACTTTGCCGGCAGGGATAGTAATCGGACTCCGTAACAAGTCTTGATAGCTGAAGAGAGGAAAGGGGTGAATATTGACACATGCATGACGCGCCCATTATTAATCTTGGCGGATTCAATCTGGATCTCTCTGCAGTTTTAATGTTGTTTGTGAGTGGAACCCTTGTGTTTCTGCTTTGCATACTGGCAACAAGAAGACTATCTGTAGAAAATCCAGGCAAACTTCAGAATTTTATGGAATGGGTTGTTGAATTCGTTCAAGGTATCATCGGGAGTACGATGGATTTGAAGAAAGGGAAACCTTACGTATCCCTCGGTCTAACGTTGATTTTGTTCATTTTTATATCCAATCTGCTCGGTCTGCCAATGGGATTTATTACGGAAGCTCACAAGCCTGAGATGATCTTCGGGCATGTGATTGAAGCGACCAAGGATCTTGCGAATGGAGAACACGCAGAGCTTCTGTGGTGGAAATCTCCAACCGCTGACGTTTCTGTAACAGCCGGACTGGCATTAATTGTGTTTTTCTTGATGAATTATCTAGGGTTGAAGAACAACCGGAAGCATTACCTCAAGCACTATGTTGAGCCGTTTCCGTTGCTGCTTCCGCTGAACCTCATTGAGAACCTGGCGAAGCCGGTCGCTCTGGCAATCCGGTTATACGCCAACATCTTTGCCGGTGAAGTGCTTATTACGGTTATTTTGAAGCTGGGACTTGTAGGGATTCCATTTATGGCCGCATGGCAAGGCTTCAGCGTCTTTGTCGGTGCGCTGCAGGCATACATCTTTACGATTCTGACTATGGTTTACATTGGACAGATGACGATTCACGAAGAAGGCGAGAGTCATTGATAACACTCAAGAAGCGGCCATTGTATGGTTAAAGCTTCAAGAGGTCTATTATATCAAAAATAATGAAGAACATATCTAAGGAGGAAATTAGAATGACATTTATGGCAGCAGCTTTGGCAGTAGGTTTGGGTGCGCTTGGCGCGGCAATTGGTAACGGTATGATTGTAAAGAGTACGGTTGAATCCATCGCACGTCAGCCGGAAGCAGCAAGCAAGCTTCAAACAACAATGTTTGTCGGCGTAGGTATCGTCGAAGTTGTTCCGCTCGCGGCAACAGTTATTGCATTCTTGATCATGTTTTCCTAATAAAGATTACGGTTTGGCGGGGAGGGCCGATGCCATCCGCGCCTTCGTTTTTTAATTTTTTGCATGATTATGAAAATGCATGTCGCAGCTAACGGAAAGGAGTGACATCGGTGGTAATCCATTGGGAGAATATTGTCATTACGATTATTGCATTCGCACTTTTATATTGGCTGCTGAACAAGTTCGCTTTCGGCAAGCTGTTTGCAGTGATGGAGAAGCGCCGTGAGCTGGTGCGCGGCCAATTGGAGGAAGCGAAGCAGACCAGAGAACAGGCTACAGTGTATGTGGAAGAGCAGAAGGAAGCTCTGAAGCAGGCCCGTCAAGATGCCTTCGAGATTATCGAACAGGCCAAGCAAAGCAGCAGCAAGCAGGCGCTTGATCTGCTGGATCAGGCCAAAGCAGATGCTACAAGGATGAAGGAAGAAGCTATCCGGGATATTGAGAGCGAAAGAACCAAGGCGGTTGACGCTCTTCGCGGCGAGATTGGAGCCTTCTCCGTCAATATTGCTTCCAAGCTGATCGAACGTGAGGTTGAGAATAATCCTGCCGATCAAGAGAAGCTCGTTGATCAATATCTCAAAGAAGTAGGTAGCAGATCATGAGTCGGGAGACAGTAGTTGCCGGAAGATACGCGAAGGCGCTATATGAAATCGCCGAACAGGATCAACGTACGGTCGAAGTGGAGCAGGAGCTTCAGGCTCTTGTGCAAACCTTGCACGAAGATCACGAAATTGAGCAGTTCATCCTTAGTCCGAATATTTCTTCGGCAGCCAAATGGGATGTCATTCGCAGCGGGCTGGAGGGTAAACTGTCCGAGACAGTCATTTCGCTCGCCAAATTGCTTATTGACCGTGGCAGAATTGCGATTTTACCTGAGCTATTGTACAGCTATACCAAGATTGCCGGAGAGAAGCTGGGACGGGTGGATGCGCTTGTAACAAGTGTTTATCCGCTTAGTGAGCAGGAGCAGGCGACAGTTGCTGCCGAATTTGGACAATTGATTCACAAGAAGGTTCGGATTCAGAACAATGTCGATAAAAATCTGCTTGGCGGCATCAAGGTGAGAATTGGCGATACGCTGTACGATGGAAGTTTGTCCGGCAAGCTTGAACGGCTTGAAAAGTCTTTTCGAAGACAAGCACTGTAGATAGGGGTGAAACACTTGAGTATCAAACCTGAAGAGATCAGTACACTGATTAAAAGTCAGATCGAACAGTATAAATCCGAAATTGAAGTGGCCGAAGTCGGCACCGTTATCCACGTTGGTGACGGGATTGCCCGTGTCCACGGACTTGAAAACGCCATGGCAAACGAGCTTCTTGAGTTTGATAATGGCGTGTTTGGCCTTGCGCTGAACCTGGAAGAGAGCAATGTGGGCGTCGTTATCCTGGGTCCATACAGCGGAATCCGTGAAGGAGACCAAGTGAAACGCACGGGGCAAATCATGCAGGTTCCTGTAGGTGAAGCCCTGCTCGGCCGCGTTGTCAATCCATTGGGTCAGCCTGTGGATGGGAAAGGCCCAATTGCAACAAGTGAATTCCGTCCTGTAGAGAATAACGCTCCTGGCGTTATCGAACGTAAATCGGTACATGAGCCGATGCAGACCGGGATCAAAGCGATTGACTCGATGGTTCCGATTGGCCGCGGCCAACGCGAGCTCATTATCGGCGACCGTCAAACCGGTAAAACTGCGATTGCAATCGATACGATCATCAACCAAAAAGGCAATGGCGTAAAATGTATTTATGTCGCGATCGGACAAAAGCAATCTACCGTTGTTAATGTAGTAGAGACATTGCGTCGTCATGGCGCGCTTGATTACACGATTGTCGTTACGGCTGCCGCATCGGAGCCTTCGCCGCTCTTGTACATCGCTCCATACGCCGGCGTAGCTATGGCCGAGTATTTCATGTATAAAGGCGAGCATGTCCTCATCATTTATGATGACTTGACCAAGCAAGCTGCGGCATATCGGGAATTGTCCCTGCTCCTCCGTCGTCCTCCGGGCCGCGAAGCATATCCAGGCGACGTATTCTATCTGCATTCCCGTTTGCTGGAACGTGCAGCGAAGCTTAGTGATGAATTGGGTGGCGGCTCAATCACCGCGCTTCCATTTATCGAAACCCAGGCTTCCGACGTCTCGGCTTATATCCCAACGAACGTAATTTCGATTACGGACGGACAGATCTTCCTGGAGTCCGATCTGTTCTATTCCGGTCAACGTCCGGCGGTCAACGTCGGTATTTCCGTATCCCGGGTAGGCGGCTCCGCGCAGATTAAGGCCATGAAGAAGGTTGCTGGTACCCTCCGTCTGGATCTTGCTCAATATCGCGAGCTTCAAGCATTCTCTCAATTCGGTTCCGACCTCGATAAGTCGACGCAAGCTCGTCTGACTCGCGGTTCCCGGATGATGGAAATCCTGAAGCAAGGCGTGAACCAGCCGCTGGCTGTCGAAGAGCAGGTTGTGAGCTTGTACACGGCAGTTAAGGGCTATCTTGATGATATCGCGCTGAAAGACGTGCGTCGTTTTGAAGCCGAGTTCCTCTCCTTCGTGAAGAGTCAACATGCCGAAGTTCTCCAATCGATCCGTGACACCAAGGATCTGACTGCGGATAACGAAGCGTTGCTGAAGGAAGTTATTGAGAAATTCAAAAAAGGCTTTGCAGCCTCTGTATAATACAGGTTTAACCGGCTCTGGCTCTTGTGCCGGAGGCCGGTTATAAGCAGATGGTCTGACAACATGAGGATTAGGAATGGTGCGGAATACGCAACGGACTGAACCCTCGAATTCGCTATTGCGGCCCGTTCAGTAGCATAGACTGCTCTAAGTGCTATTTCTACAACTAAATTGAGTTTAGAGCGTGAAGGTCGATGGTTAGTTGACTATTATGCACTTATTCCTTTGCGAAAGACGTCAAAGGGTGTTTTTTGAAGGGTTTTAAGTGCGATCTCTACACCTAAATCAGTATTATTGCGCATATGTCGCTTTTTAGTTGATGTTTGTACACTTATTTTGGTTTTGGCTAATAAACGAATGGGGCTGAGGTTTTCCGAAATCAGTCGAATAGTGCTGCTGTCAGATCGAAGATAGATGTTTAAAACTAAGTAATGCTTTCGAAGTAACTTTGGCTTAAGCCAAAGTTAAGCTTATGCTTACGAAGTAGTTTTGGCTTTGCCAAAACTTAGGTTTATGCTTTCGAAGTAACTTTGGCTCCGCCAAAGTTAAGCTTATGCTTACGAAGTAGTTTTGGCTTTGCCAAAACTTGAAGGTGGTGAAATTATGGCAAAAGGGATCCGCGAAATAAAACGCCAAATCAAGAGTGTCCAAAACACCCGGCAGATCACGAAAGCGATGGAGATGGTTGCTTCAGCCAAGCTGAGAAAGGCGCAAGAGAAGGCGCAGGCCTCCCGTCCTTACAAGGAGAAGCTGAAGGAAGTAGTGTCGAGCATCGCGTCTGGGAGCGAGGAGATTTCCCATCCGATGCTGGTATCGCGTCCGGTGAAACGCACGGCTTATATCGTCATTACATCCGATGGCGGATTGGTCGGCGGATACAATGCCAACTTGCTCCGTGCAGTCATGGATACACTCAAGGCGAAGCATGCTTCTACCGAGGAATATGGTCTGTTCGTGATCGGGCGCAAGGGCCGGGACTATTTGAGCCGGCGCAATCAACCGGTTGTGCATTCTGTTACCGACCTGTCAGACTCTCCGAAATTTTCCGATATTAAGTCTTTAGCGTATAGCGCTGTACAGGGATTTGAGATCGGGGAATATGACGAGGTGTTCATTTGCTACAGCAAATTCATTAACGCTATTTCACAAAAACCGACGGTTGACCGCCTGCTTCCTTTTGACAAAGTAGAGTCTGAGGGTGCGACAGCAGAATACGAATACGAACCATCACCGGAACGCGTATTAGAGATGCTGCTGCCGAAATATGCCGAGACTTTGATCTTTAGTGCTTTGCTGGAAGGTAAAGCAAGTGAGCTTGGCGCGAAAATGACCGCAATGGGCAGCGCAACGAAAAATGCATCGGAAATGATCAATCAACTCACTCTGACATTTAACCGGGCGCGTCAGGCGGCTATTACCCAAGAAATCACGGAAATTGTCGCAGGTGCAAACGCACAGAGCTGAGGATGAAAGTTTGCGGAGGTGCAGGACAGGCGAAGTTCGATTCGCTAATGTACCTGCATGATTGAAATGTCCGCAAAACTATTAGGAGGGAACATTAGATGAACAAGGGACGCGTTGTTAGCGTAATGGGTCCGGTTGTTGACGTGGAATTTGACCGTGGTCAATTGCCGGAAATTTTCAACGCCATTAGAATTGTGAAGCAGAACGCGCAGGATGATTCGGGCGACCTGATTTTGGAAGCGTCCAATCATCTTGGCGATAACCTCGTCCGCTGTATTGCTATGTCCTCTACAGACGGACTTGTACGCGGGACTGAGGCGGAGGATCTTGGTGCTCCAATTTCTGTTCCTGTAGGTGAAGTTACACTGAGCCGGGTATTTAACGTGCTTGGTGAAGCAATCGACAATAAGGGACAAGTGGAAGGCGCGATCCGTAATCCGATTCACCGTGAGCCTCCTAAATTCGAGGATTTGTCGACACAGGCTGAAATTCTTGAAACCGGGATTAAGGTTATTGACCTGCTCGCTCCTTATGCCAAGGGCGGTAAAATCGGTCTCTTCGGCGGTGCCGGCGTAGGTAAAACCGTAACCATTCAGGAATTGATTCATAACATTGCCCAAGAACACGGCGGTATCTCCGTATTTGCCGGGGTAGGCGAGCGTACCCGTGAGGGGAACGACTTGTACATGGAAATGACTGAATCGGGCGTTATTGCCAAGACGGCGATGGTGTTCGGACAGATGAACGAGCCTCCGGGTGCGCGTCTTCGCGTTGCGCTGACGGGTCTGACGATGGCGGAATATTTCCGCGATCAAGAAGGCCGTGACGTGCTTCTGTTTATCGACAACATTTTCCGCTTTACTCAAGCGGGTTCCGAAGTTTCCGCTTTGCTCGGCCGGATGCCTTCCGCGGTAGGTTATCAGCCTACACTGGCAACGGAAATGGGTCAATTGCAGGAACGGATCACCTCGACGAAAAAGGGTTCGGTTACTTCCATTCAAGCCATCTATGTACCTGCGGATGACTATACTGACCCGGCGCCTGCAACCACATTTGCTCACTTGGATGCAACCACAAACCTGGAGCGTAAAATTTCCGAGAAAGGGATTTTCCCTGCGGTGGATCCGTTGGCATCCAGTTCCCGGATTTTGACGCCGGAAATTGTGGGCGAGGAGCATTACAATGTAGCTCAAGGGGTTAAGCAACTACTGGCCCGCTATAAAGAGCTCCAGGATATTATCGCGATTCTCGGTATGGATGAATTGTCTGAGGACGACAAGATTCTCGTGGCCCGTGCCCGGAAGATTGAACGCTTCCTCTCGCAACCGTTCAACGTTGCGGAACAGTTCACTGGAATCAAGGGTAAATATGTACCGATTTCTGAAACGGTTCGCAGCTTCAAGGAAATTCTGGACGGCAAGCATGACAACCTTCCGGAAGCGGCCTTCCTCTTCGTAGGCACCATTGAAGAAGCTGTTGAAAAGGCGAAATCGCTGTAAGTAGACGGATGCTTCAGTAATGAACGTCCCACGAACAGGAGGGATGAAGGTGAGCACCTTTTTATTGGAAATAGTTACGCCTGAGCATGTCGTGTTCTCCGAGCAGGTGAGCAGCCTGAGCGTACGCGGCATCGAGGGGGAACTCGGCATCCTGCCGGGACATATTCCATTTGTAACGCCTTTGCAGGTTGCGCCGATCACGATCCGGATGGAAGGGAAAATCTTGCCGGTGGCTGTTCATGGCGGATTTGTCGAGGTTCAGGGCAATAAGGTGATCGTGCTTGCAGAAAGCGCTGAAATGCCGCAGGAAATCGACATTGATCGAGCTCTTGCTGCACGTGAACGCGCAGAACGCAGACTCCATGCAGGGGCGCGTGACCGTATTGATCATCGCCGTGCAGAGCTTTCGCTGCAAAGAGCCATTACACGGATCAACGTATCAAGCCGTTCAAAGGAATAGTGCGGCAACCATGCCTTTGAGTCGGTGGAATCCTTCAAAGCCGGACGCCTTCATCGGTGTCCGGCTTTTTGTATTTTCGCAGGCAGGAATTACCCGGCTTCATAACGAACATATTAAGAATGATTTATCTGCATCTTTAGAAGTGATTTTTTTCCGCGTTACTACCTTTGCGAATAGTTCCAAAGCATCAAGATAGACAATAATTGAAATTGGAAGCCTTTGCAAGCGAAAGAAACACTGGATTATTATCACGTTGCCAAGTATGATATATAAGGTCTATATTTTACCTGCAATAATTCCGATATATTTTAAATGCGTTATATTAACCGTTTGGGTATCTGCGGCATAAATATAACGTGACAGGGAGGAAAGTCATGTGAGTCCGGTCGATACTGTTCCTGCGTCTGTCGGGGTGAGCGGTCTTACGGCTATACTCGTATCGCTGGTATGTGTGGCAATCGCCTGGTGGTCGCTTCAGGGCCTGAAACTGGATCTGGTAATCCGTCATCCCAAGGGACCGCAAGGAAAGCTGCTTCAATTATTGCTGGCGGTAGCGCTGGGTCGCTTTGTGGCCTCCTTTGTACTTGATTACCTTGGATACACGCAGATGCTGCGATATCTGTTTTAATGGATGGCTGATTGGTTAAAGGTGGTGTAGACCACTAGCACGGACGAGGGAAATGTCGAATAACATCAAAGCATTGTGTCAACAATGGTGTTAAAGGAACATTAGTACGATGAACAAATCCTGGGCTCGAAGCAACGAATATTTCCTCGGAAATTGTTGTTTCTAGACAGGTGTAGAGCCTTGTGCGCCTCAAATGACCGATGTTATGATGGAGTTTAAGGGGAAATGGTGAAAATGAACGCGCGGAGGGAACCAAGATGAGCAAATTTATCGTCCGCGGTGGCAATGTTTTGGCCGGGAACGTAAAAGTGAGCGGAGCAAAAAATTCAGTGCTGCCAATTATTGCAGCTTCCTTGCTGGGAGAAGAAGGCGTTAGTATTATTCGTGATGCTCCTCCCCTGGATGATGTAATGACCATTAATAAAGTATTAAAATCGCTGGGGGCGGATGTTACATATGATCGGGAAGTGATTACGGTCAATGCACAGACAATCTCCTCATGCGAAGCGCCGTATGAATGGGTACGGAAAATGCGGGCGTCGTTTCTTGTCATGGGCCCCTTGTTAACCCGGATGGGGTATACACGGATTTCGCTGCCTGGAGGCTGTGCTATTGGTACAAGACCAATCGATCAGCATCTCAAGGGCTTTGAAGCAATGGGTGCAGAGATTACATTGGGGCAAGGTTTTATCGAAGCGCGGTCACAGGGACGTCTGCGCGGAGCGAAGATTTATCTGGATGTAGCCAGTGTAGGCGCAACCGAGAATATCATGATGGCGGCATCCCTGGCGGAAGGCACGACTGTCATCGAAAATGCGGCGAAAGAGCCGGAAATTGTCGATTTAGCCAATTATTTGAACGGAATGGGCGCCGTCGTCCGCGGAGCCGGTACGGGCATCATTCGGATTGAAGGCGTAGATAAGCTCCATGGAGTGGAGCATACGGTCATTCCGGACCGGATTGAAGCAGGAACATTTATGATCGCTGCGGCTATGACCAAAGGAAATGTATTTGTAGAAGGCGCGATTGCGGATCATTTGGGTCCGGTCATTGCCAAGCTGGAAGAGATGGGCGTACAGGTTGAAGTGCAGGAGAATGGTGTTCGGGTTATCGCCGACAAGCCGCTTAAAGCGGTGGACGTTAAGACCCTTCCTTATCCGGGCTTCCCAACCGATATGCAATCCCAAATGATGGCGTTGCTTCTGGCGTCGGAAGGCACCAGTGTTGTTACGGAGACGGTATTTGAGAACCGCTTTATGCATGTTGATCAGTTCCGGCTGATGAATGCAGGGATCAAGGTGGAAGGCCGCAGTGCCATTGTTACAGGCGGGTCCAAGCTGAGCGGGGCCAAGGTATGCGCAACCGATTTGCGCGCAGGCGCAGCGTTGATTATTGCCGGCCTTGCCGCTAACGGAACAACAGAAGTAAGCGGGACACATCATATTGACCGTGGATATGTTCATTTGGCGGAGAAGCTCTCCGGGCTTGGTGCAGATATCTGGCGCATCAGCGAGGAGAAGGAACCGGCTGCTGAAGCGGCTAAAGCTCCGGCAAAGCGTCAGGATGAAATCCCGGTGCTTAAAATCCAGCCAACTTGGGCTTAACTGAGTACAATTTTTATCATCCTATACTAATAAGATCGTAAGCTAATGAATACACAAGGGCTATCCCGAAGATTTGATCTGACGGGAGGTCCTATTTTTGTTTTTCAAGACCTTGTGCATGGCCGATTTCTCCCTACTAGTAGCTATAGAGAAGTGTGATGATCAATTGGTCTAATTACCCGAGTGACTACAATTCGATTTTTAGTGAAAATACTTCCCTTACAGTTACCGATTACCACTCAAATCCACTTTTAGTGAATAAAATTACCTTAGATCTCCAGTAACTAGTTAAATCCCCTTTTCAGCCAATTCTAAGCGCAAAAATTTCACTAAATCCATATTTAGGCTGGTTTTCCTAATTGCAATATCATTTTCTTCACTAAATTCTGAATGACTCATAATTCGCAATGCAGCACTATGATGACTCTTAAATCGTATGTTCAGGCCAGGGAAGGTATGTACGCTGCTTGGCTGGAAATGTGACAGACTTGTAGAGTCTGGAGATTCTCTTAATCCAATACTTCCTGCGGGTTCTATCAGATGGGCAAAACTCATATCTATAAGTATAGTGCGCATTAGATATAACGCATCGAAACAATAGGGTAAGACCGTTTCGTTCGCAAGGTCAATCTGGCCGCAGCACGAATGGGGATGGAGGGAATCCAGACATGAAGCATGCAGGCGAAACCTACTCGCAAAGCCGTAATGACCGGAGAATTACCGTAAAAATTGGGGCGGTGAATGAATATGCCCAAGAAACCGGGCAGATGGGCGGACGAGAACAGGCGGCATCAAGCCAGCAGGAACAAGGACGGATAGCTGCAGGGAATTTTTCATTAAGAGGAAAACAAACCTTTGAGGAGAGGCGAGATTACCAGCAGGGACAGGGAGGGCAGTGGAGACCTGAACCTGCGCAAAGGGGCCGCGGGGGCACCGCCCGCGTGCCGGTGGCCGCGCGCCG
>NZ_HG005141.1:0-153323 GCF_000455265.1 Paenibacillus antibioticophila | reverse complement strand
GCTCCCGGCGGATCGCCGGACGCCTCGGGCCTTGCCGCCGCTGCCGGTACAGCGGCGGCAACGGAGCCCACGGTGCGCGTGTACCTCAAGCGCACCGGGCAGATCGAGACGCTGCCGCTGGAGCAGTACGTCACCGGCGTGCTGGCGGCCGAGATGCCGGCCGACTTTGAGCTGGCCGCGCTCAAGGCCCAGGCGATCGCGGCCCGCACCTTCATCGTCCGCAGGCTTGCCGCCCAAGATACAAGCGGCGTGCCGGGCGGCAAGGCCGATGTGCTGGATAGCGTCGACCATCAGGTCTATTTGTCTACCAAGACGCTTGAGAAATGGGAGAAGCAAGGGAAGTCTGCGGCGTTGGCGAAGCTGAAACGGGCTGTATCCGAGACACGGGGAATTGTCATGACTTATCAGGGAAAGCCGATTACGGCAGCCTTCTTCTCGGCAAGCGGAGGCTACACCGAGAACTCGGAGGAATATTGGTCCTTAAAGATCCCTTATCTGCGCAGTGTGCCAAGTCCATGGGATGCACAGGTGAACTCAAATAATCAGGAGACGTTTACCGTCTCCGTAGATGAAATATATCGGAAGCTCGGCCAAGCTCCGCCGGCCAAGGCGGCAACTGCACAGGCGGGCCCAGGGGCATTGAAAGCCTCCTCCGCAGGAAAGGCATCTGCAGCGCAACTAACCATCCTGTCTCATACTACCGGAGGCCGAGTGAAGGAAATTAAAGTAGGGGAGCAAAGCTATTCCGGCAGAGAGTTTCGGGAGAAGCTCGGCCTGCGGTCCAGTCAGTTCACGATCAAGTTGGATGGGGCTGACGCCCGGATAACGACTTACGGCTATGGGCACGGAGTGGGGATGAGCCAGTGGGGAGCGAACGGCATGGCCAAGCAAGGGTACACCACAACACAAATTCTCAGACACTACTATACGGGAATCACATTTCAACAGGCAGACGAAATGCTTGAATAGATTATATAAGTTGAACTATATAAACTACGTAAAAAGGGCTTAAGAGTGAAGTGTGCTGTAGTGAAAGCTTTCTGCAAGAAAGCTGCTTCGGGAGCATAAGCTCGTAAGCGTTCGCCTATAGCAGCTAAGATTGAGTAGTCTTTCATGCCTATGAAAAAAAATATGATAGCGAAGTATAAAAGCGAAAGCCGCGGTAACACTGGTTACTGAGGTGATGAGCTAATGAATGAACAAAACAACAAAAAGAAGCCCCATGAGGAATCTCCTAAAATTGCAATGGGAGAACCGGTAGTTCAGGTATCCGCATGGAAAAAACTATTGTCCAAGAGATGGGTCTACCCGGCAGCGTACATGGCAGCAGCGGCAATTATACTAACCTTAGTGTGGGTCTATCAAGATGCCAGCCAAAAGCCGCTGGATTCCACACCTGCCAGTGTAAGTGAGGACGGAGTCGTCGGTACGCAGGATTTGATGGCCGAAGATAACGCTAACGAGGGTCTTGGTGAAGATCCGGCTGCCCAAACGGTTGCTGTTGCCGAGGATTTGGCTTGGCCGGTAGCCAATATGGCTGACGTATCGGTAGTGAAGCCGTTCTATGACAGTGAAGGCAGCGCGGAGGACCATGAAGCAGCGCTCGTCCAGTACAATGATACCTTTATTGCGAATACAGGGATCGATCTGGCGCGAAGCGACAATGAGTCTTTTGAAGTTACCGCTGCTTTGGGCGGCAAAGTAACCCGGGTTGAGGAAGTGCCGCTCTATGGTCTGGTAGTGGAGATTACCCATGCCAATAACCTGAAGACGGTATACGAAAGTCTTGCGGATGTGACGGTGAAGCAGGACGATGATGTGAAGCAGGGAGCTGTCATCGGTACAGCAGGCAGAAATGAAATCGAGCAGGAGCTCGGCAACCATGTTCATTTCGCGGTGTACGAAAATGATGAGTTGATTAACCCAAGCAGTGTGCTGCCAAAGAATCAATAATACCGGACGTTGATCCGCAAGCGGAGAGCCTTTGTCTCTCCGCTTTTTTTGTGCTTGCAGAGAGCCTGTCCCTCCCCCGATAAATGCCCTTTTCAAAATTATTTGGCCTCGCCCGGGCTTGTCAGGCTTGGAAACAAAGAATATATAAGGACGCCCCTCATATAATGTACCAAACTATCTCGAGTAGGGAGGCGGGAGCGTGCACGATTACATCAAGGAACGGACGATTAAGATTGGCCGCTGCATTGTGGAGACTCGGCATACGGTTCGGACTATAGCCAAGGAATTTGGCGTATCAAAAAGTACGGTGCACAAGGATTTAACCGAGCGGCTGCCGGAGATTAATCCGGAACTCGCAGACCAGGTCAAGCACATTCTCGAATACCATAAGTCGATCAGACATTTGCGGGGAGGCGAAGCAACGAAGATTAAATATAAGAAAAAAGGGCACTCCAAACGGGAAGTGGTTAGTTCTGCAAGATAATGGGTAATAAGTTAGTTTAGGCTTGAGGAATGTAATTGAACACCTCCCCCAAAGTATGGTATTTTAAAATATGGTAATACATTGTGAATTTCTACCCCAAATCCTCATTTTTTGCAGGATTTCCGCCAAGTTCGTCGAATATTGGCAAACGGGTTATTTATACACATTGACCATTTACGGTTCTTAAAATACGTTTTGGGGGAGCACGGAATGATGAGCAAGGATATTGGTATTGACTTAGGCACAGCGAATGTGCTGATTCATGTCAAGGGAAAAGGGGTCGTCCTCGACGAACCGTCAGTAGTTGCGATCGACAGCGATGCCAAGCGAGTGCTTGCGGTCGGTGAAGAAGCCCGCAAGATGGTTGGACGCACACCAGGTAACATCATTGCGATTCGCCCATTAAGAGACGGCGTTATAGCTGACTTTGAAATTACGGAGACGATGCTCAGATATTTTATCGACCGGGTCGGCGGTAGAAGCTGGTATAGTCATCCGCGTATTTTAATCTGCGCACCAACGAATATTACCTCCGTAGAGCAGAAAGCAATTCGTGAAGCGGCCGAGCATAGCGGGGCGAAGGAAGTTTATATGGAAGAAGAACCGAAAGCGGCTGCAATAGGCGCAGGTATGGACATATATGAACCTAGCGGAAACATGGTTATCGACATCGGCGGAGGAACGACGGATGTGGCGGTGCTCTCGATGGGAGACATCGTCACGGCTTCGTCCATCAAAATTGCCGGGGACAAGTTCGATAGCTCCATTATTAGATATATTAAATCGAAGTACAAGCTCTTAATCGGGGAGCGTACCGCAGAGGATATCAAGATCAATATCGGTACGGTGCATCCTTCAGGACGCAGAGCGGAGATGGATATTCGCGGACGGGACATGGTCTCTGGCCTTCCGTTAACAATCACGATCTCTTCGACCGAGATTCAGGAAGCTTTGTTTGATCCGGTATCCTCTATCGTGGCAGCAGCTAAATCGGTGCTGGAACGCACGCCGCCAGAGCTCTCTGCGGATATTATTGACCGCGGGGTAATCTTGACGGGCGGGGGCGCACTCCTCAATGGACTGGACGAGCTGCTTGTTGAAGAGCTGCGCGTTCCGGTGCTGATCGCCGAGGATCCGATGCACTGCGTAGTAAAGGGTACCGGTATTATGCTGGACAACCTCGACCGGATCATTAAGAAAAAGTTCTGATTGACCGATATATATAAATGAAAGTTCAAAAAGTCAGGTTTTTAGCACCGAGAAGGTTGGATGAAGCAAGAGACTGAGTAGCGGAGCTACACGTTTTCAAAGAAAACGACTTCGGAAGCATGTGCTTGGCAAAACCTACGTGAGCAACGGAAGGCGCGGGGTGAATTCAAGATTCGATGTCGAGAGGTCTTACTTATTTGCTTCGTGATCAAAAGATGACTTTTTAAACAACCTTTATAATAGAGGAAATTATCAAGAGAACGTTTGGAGGCTAGACTATGCTAAGAGGGCTCTATACAGCGGCATCGGGCATGATTACCCAGCAGCGCCGTCACGATACCGTAACGCAGAACATTGCCAATATCAATACGGCCGGTTATAAACAGGTGAATTCAGTGACGCATTCTTTTCCGGATGTCCTGATTTCGCTGATGGGTGATAAGGAAACGGGCGGTCAGAAGACGATTGGCAGACTGACGACCGGTGTATTCGCTGAAGAGAGCATGTCCTCTTTTATGCAGGGAGACTTGAAGGAGACGAACAATTCTTCGGACTTCGGACTTGTATCCAGTCTTGGCCTGATTGATCCGGCAACCGATCAACCGATCCCGTTCGACGCATCGGGGAAGTATGTGACGGAGGACGGAGAGGTTATTTATCGGCCGGAAGTGTTTTTTACAGTGCAGGATGCTAACGGCGAGACCCGGTATACCCGGGATGGCGGTTTTAGAGTGAACGCAGCCGGTGATCTGCTCACAGACCAGGGACAACGGGTTCTTAATACAGATGGCAACCCGATTGTATTGCCGCCAGGCATAACGATGGATCAAGTGAAGAGCGACAGTCTCGGCAATTTATCTTATGATGAAGATGGGGTTCAGACTGATTTGGCTACCATCGGTGTTGTTGTGGTGAACAATCCGCATCAATTGGTGCGGGAAGGCCATGGCGTATTCCGGGTTGATAATGTGCAGGCTGCTGATATTCGCGCACTTGAAGCGGAGGATAATGCATCGGTTCGTCAAGGGTATCTGGAGTCCTCGAATGTGGATACCGCCCAGGCCATGGTTGATCTGATGGCGGCACAGCGGGCCTATGAGTCCAATCAGAAGTTAATTCAGTACTATGACAAGAGTCTTGAAAAGGCTGTTAATGAAATCGGCCGTGTCTAATCTAATTCCACCGGGAGGTGTGACAATATGAATAATTCGATGATTAGCGCCATGGTATCGATGAGCGGCATTCAGAAGCGTCTCGATCTGCTCGGCGAGAACATTGCAAATATGGATACAGTCGGGTACAAACGCAAGGAGGCCACTTTCGAGGATACGCTGATGCGGATCAAGTCGCAGACCTCTACCATGCAGCTGCCCGGACGGGCTACACCGAACGGATTTGAGCTGGGCTTCGGCTCCAGAGTAACCGGAATTTCCAATAACTTTACCCAAGGCTCCATCAAGGAGACGGGTAATCCTACAGACTTTGCAGTTGAAGGCAATGCACTGTTCAAGGTGGAAATTCCGAGCGAAGGTGAAGACATCGTGGCAGCCTATACTCGTGCTGGGGATTTTCATTTGCAGCCCGATCCTGACGATGCTGAGAGTATGCTTCTTGTAAACGGTCAAGGGCATTACGTGCTGAACGCTGAGAATGAGCGAATTGCTGTTCCTGCCGGTGCAGAGTTGAAGGTGGATAAGCAAGGCAACATCTTTACGATATTGAACGGTGAGTCCACGGCAGCTGGGCGAGTTCAACTGCTCACTCCGATCCGCCAGGAGGCGCTGACATCGGTGGACGGCAATCTATTCACACTGGTTGCGGGTGCAACTGAAGAGGGCGTTCTGGCGGATACGGCTACACTTCCGGCGAACCAGCAGGCTCAGATCAGACAGGGGGCACTGGAAGCCTCTAACGTAAATATGGTCGATGAAATGGCGGAGATGCTGCAGGTGCAGCGTGCCTATCAGCTTGCAGCTCGTGCTCTGACGTCCAGTGAGACAATGTCGGGACTGGCGAATAACTTGCGCGGATAGGTGGGGAACCATGAACGAACAGACCGAGGAGAATAACGAACCGGCTCCCAAGCGCAAACGGTCGGGATGGTGGACGCTGCTCAAGGTGGTGTTGATTCTGCTGTTCCTGGCGTTGGCGCTGGTGGGTGGAACATATGCCGGATATGTAGTGCTGGGCAAGCAGGATCCAGGCGATATGCTCAAGTGGGAGACATGGCGGCATGTATATGATCTGGTATTTGCGCCTTAGCTGCAATATTGTAATATAAGGAAACGTTTATATAGCTAACGCGGTTATAGTGTACAAAGCATTATGTCAGTACCAAGCAACAAGTGTCAGGCAACAAGTGTCAAGCAACAAGTGGCAAGAGCGAAGTGCCAAGCACCAAGTGCCAAGCGCCAAGCGCCAAGCCATATCGAGGTACTAAGGTATATATGGAATGCTGAAGCACGTACGTGGGATACATCAAGCGTGCTGCAGTGAAAAAAACAGCCTTAAATTCAGGGAAGACGATGGGAATACGCAAATAGTGAATTTTTTTCGCTTAAATGTGCTAAGAATGCGGTTTTGGCAAATTACCGGAGATTTAAGGTAAGTTTTTTCACTAAAATTAGGTTTGCCCGTCGAACCAAGATTTTAAGGTAACTTTTTTCACTAAAGTAGGATTCGCCCCTCGATCCGTTAGAATAAGCGCCGCGCGCTGCAACAATACCACATGCAGGACTGAACTCCCGAGATTCGGGAGTTTTCTTTTTACAGGCTTAAATTGTATAATGATGGGGGACTGCACACCTGTAAAAAATCAAAAGGGCCGGACCCGGCGGCAGAATTCTTCCACCTCCGGATCAGCCCCTTATCTTAACCTCCGCTTCTGCAGACGCGAAGGATAGTTTCAGTGTGACCGCAGAGCCTTCCTTTTATACGAAATTAAAGTGAAGATTATTGAATGTGAGTTGTTACAAGCGCTAGACCATAATGGAAAGGAGCAATAAATCAATGCTGAATACCAAGCAGATTCAGGAAATCATTCCGCACCGCTATCCATTTCTTCTTGTTGACCGGATCGAGGAACTGGAAGAAGGCAAGCGGGCTGTTGGAATTAAAAATGTAACGATTAACGAGCCGTTCTTTACGGGACACTTTCCCGATTATCCGGTGATGCCTGGCGTGTTGATTACCGAGGCGTTGGCACAGGTGGGTGCCGTCGCGATTTTGCATTTGGAGGAGAACAAAGGGAAGATTGGCTTTTTGGCGGGCTTGGATGGATTCCGTTTTCGTGGTCAAGTCGTTCCTGGCGATACTTTGCGTCTCGAGGTGGAGATTATTCGTCTGAAGGGCTCCATCGGCAAAGGCCGGGCAGTGGCTAAGGTCGATGATAAAATTGTCGCAGAGGGCGAAATTATGTTTGCGCTATCCTGAGATGTGAAGTGACATCATTACAACTGCGGAGAGGATGTATGAGGTATCATGACAGAGATGAAAGAGAACTATAAAGACAAGGCAGCAAGCTGGCTGAACGACCCGGCCATTGATGAGCAGACCAAGCAAGAGCTCCGCGAGCTGGAGAGCAATCCGGCTGAATTGGAGGATCGTTTCTACCGGGATCTGGAGTTTGGAACCGGAGGGCTTCGCGGCGTCATTGGAGCAGGCAGCAACCGGATGAACCGCTATACCGTGGCCCGAGCTACCCAGGGCTTTGCCAAGTATATTTTAGAAGAGCATGCAGGGAAGGAAGGCAAGCCATCGGTAGTTATCGCTCATGATTGCCGCCATTTCTCACCTGAATTCTCGCTGGAGGCCGCGCTTGTACTGGCTGCCAACGGGATTATTGCGAAGCTGTTCCCGTCGCTTCGTCCTACACCGCAGCTGTCTTACTCGGTACGCAGTCTTAAGGCAACAGGAGGTATCGTCGTTACGGCGAGCCATAACCCTCCGGAGTATAACGGCTATAAGGTGTACAACGCTTCCGGCGGACAATTGGTGCCGCATGAAGCAGAGCGCGTTATCAATAACATTCAGGAAATCTCCTTGTCCGAGGTAAAGCGGATCGATCAGGCAACGGCGGAAGCGGCCGGCTTGCTTGTATGGCTGGGCGAGGCTGAGGATGAAGCGTTCGTAGAGACCGTCGCTGCAACCAGCGCAAACCGTGACCTGATGCTGTCTGGTGCGGCGAAAGATGTTGTGATCGTATTTACGGCGCTCCATGGTACAGGCAATTTGCCGGTTCGGCAAGCTCTGGCGAAGAACGGCTTCACTCAGGTACATATCGTTAAGGAACAAGAGCAGCCTGACGGTAATTTCTCGACAGTGAAGTCGCCGAATCCGGAAGAACGCGAAGCCTTTACGATGGCGATTGAGCTTGGCAAACAGGTGGGTGCCGACATTCTGATCGGAACGGACCCGGATGCGGACCGCATGGGCGCGGTTGTGCGCAATCATGAGGGCGAGTATGAGATTCTGACCGGGAATCAATCGGGCTCTCTGCTGGTGCACTACTATTTGAGCCAGCTCCAGGAGCAAGGCAAGCTTCCGAAGAACGGTGCTGTCGTCAAGACGATCGTAACGAGCGAGCTTGGTGCGGTGATTGCCCGTCACTACGGGGCAACGGTATTCAATACATTGACCGGCTTCAAATATATCGGGGAAAAGATGAACGAATTCGAAGCATCCGGCGAGTATACTTATCTGTTCGGATATGAGGAAAGCTACGGATACCTGGCTGGCAATTATGCCCGGGATAAGGATGCTGTCGTGGCGGCGATGCTTATTTCTGAAGCGGCTGCCTTCTATAAGCGTCAAGGCAAGACCTTGCTGGATGTGCTGGAAGAGCTGTACAGCCAGTTTGGCTATTACCGCGAATCGCTTGCATCCCGCACATTGAAGGGCAAGGACGGCCTCGCCAAGATCGGCGCCCTCATGAACGACTTCCGCAGCAATCCCCCGCAGCAGGTTGCAGGGGTGGGCGTGTCGGAATTGCTCGACTATTCAGAGGGACTGGACGGATTGCCGAAGGAAAATGTACTTAAGTTCCTGCTTGAGGATGGCTCGTGGTTCTGCCTGCGTCCATCCGGTACGGAGCCGAAGATCAAGTTCTATTTTGCGGTTCGCGGCACCAGCAATGAAGATGCGGCAGCTCGTATGGTTGCCTTGCAGGACGACGTGCTCGCTCGTGTCGACGCTTAGCATTTAAAGTGAAAGTGGTTGAACACGGGGTTCACCAAGCCTGGCGCGGCTGTACTGCCCTGGCGTAGATACCCTGACCGGACAGGCGGGGGCCAGATTTCTATGAGGATGAGCGATATAGTTGCAAATATACAGCTATATCGCTTCAATTCTCACTTTAATTTCAGAACGGATCAACTTAAATGTATATATACATCTATATTCACATTTTCTGCAGAACACTAAGAAATAGTTGCACCCAAGTCAATTAAATACCGACGCCCTTGGGGAAATCCCGTAGTCGGGAATTTATGCGAATAACGGGGGAAAATACGAACTATTCGATCAAACTGATTGATAATGGTAAAATGTGGCGGTATTTATAGATGCGGGGGAGTCAGCAGGAGCAGTTCACACAAATGAAGTAACGCGATATTTTCCCGTTATGATCGGGGTCATTATATATGGAAGCAAGAGAAATGTGTGACTGCAATTTTTTCTACTTATGAGGAGGTACCTAAGTGATTCGAAGTTTGCAGCGATGGAATGAAGCTTCCCGCAAGTGGTTGTGGGTACTGGTAATCATTGCAATAGTAGCTTCTGTACCGGTGATTGTACAGCGCGTACAGACGGAGTCTTCCGCTAATCAGGTGGAGGTTGTGTTTAATTATCGAGGACTGCTGGATGTGTCTGCCTATCAAGGTAATCCGCAGGCCTATCTCGACGAACAGCTGGACCGGCTGAAGGAAGCCGGCGTTAACACGATGGCGATGTTCGAGAGTACGCTTGATGAGCTTTCCAAGGCACGTCGAATTATGGTATTTAATGCTGCAGATGCTGCAAAAATGTCTCAGACCTTAGTTACACCGGATAAAAATTACACTTACGTCGCATTTACGAACGAAGAGAATGCAGCACAGCTGCGCCCGATGATTGAAGAGAGCTTCCGCAAGCTGGATGTATCGGTTGCGCCGTGGAATTTTGGCGAATATTCAGGCTTGATGCTTGGAATGAGTATGGATGAATCTGTGATGAAGCCGATGGCGCTTGATCCGTTCGCCTTTGCTATGCTGCGAGAGAAAGGCTTCAATATTCTCCCGCGGTTGTCGGATAATATTGCGTATGATCAGGAAGAAATGGATGAGATGCTCGCTTTTTATGCCGAAAATGGCGTGAAAAGAATCCTTTTTGATGGGGAAGCCGTTAAGGGATACAAGGAGAATGCAAGTTTGAACAGTCTGCAAGGCTTTGCTGATCTGTTGAATAAGCACGGGATCGGAATTGCAGCGATAGAAAACCTGAAGTCTCCGCAGAAAGGCTTGAATCAGCTCGCCTATCTATTGGATTATAATGTTGTACGGCTTCATTCGTTGCAGGATACGGAAGCATCGCAGGATCCTAAGGTGCTTGCGGATCGTTTCGTGCTGGCAACGAAGGACCGGAATATCCGGATGCTTTATCTGAATGCTTCACCGAATAGGGACGCCGCTAAAGCATCCATCACAAGTCCAATCAACAATTTGATGGATTCGCTGACAGGCTCGGAAGGGGCTATTCAGCGGATTCAGAACAATGGTTTTGAAATCGGACAAGCCAAGGCGTTTGTAATTCATGATGCTTCTTGGCAAAAAGCGTTGAAGGCGATAGTTGTGCTTGGCGGCGTGGCTATGTGCGCACTGCTGGTGTCTTACTTTATTCTGCCGCTTACGCTGATTGCTTTCGTGTTGGGATTGGTCGGCTCCGCAGGGCTTTATGTATTGAACTCCGCGCTGATGGAGCAGGCGCTTGCATTGGGCGTGGCGATTAGCGCGCCTACCGTGGCAACATTGCTGGCCATTCGCAAAGTGAAGGACATTCGTCAGTCGCTTCCCGAGATTTCCGCTGGGCGCAGATTGACGCATACCTTGGTGCTGTATATCAAGACCTCGTTGATTTCGCTCGCAGCTGTGCCTTTTGTAATCGCTCTGCTTAACAATATCACGTATAGTCTGGTGCTCAATCAGTTCCGCGGCGTAAGTCTGCTGCACATGGGGCCGATCCTGCTGATAGCTATTTATGTATTCCTTTATCAAGGGACTTCCATTTGGCAGGAGCTTCGCAATTGGTTGAAAATGCCGATCACGCTCTTATGGGTTGTTGTAGCAGCAGTGCTCGGTGTGGTGGCTTTGTACTACTTGTCAAGAACCGGCAATGCCGGAACCTTGCTGCCGGGAGAAGCGGCTTTCCGTTCATTCCTGGAAAATACATTTGGCGTCCGTCCGCGGAATAAGGAATTTTTGCTGGCGCATCCGTTGTTCCTGGTTGGCATATTCGCCGCTTTCCGTTACCGCTGGGCGATGTACGCCATGATTATTGCGGTTATGGGACAATTGTCCATGGTTGATACGTTCGCACACATTCATACTCCTGCCGTGCTCTCGCTGATCCGCGGTGTGCTCGGTCTAGGTCTGGGTCTTATTGTCGGGCTGATCGCGATTGTGGTATGGCATATTATCGAAAGGTGCTGGGATCGATGGTCTCCGAAACTGTTAAGACAATAGTTGTGTCGGGATACTACGGCTTCCGCAACAGCGGGGACGAGGCTGTGCTGCAATCCATTCTATCCGCCTTGGAAGAGGAAGGGAGAGCAGCCGGCATTGTGATCAAGCCGGTAGTTCTGTCCATCAATCCGGAATGGACGAGCCGTACGTATGGCGTCAAGGCAGTCCATCGGATGAAACTGGCCGAGGTTAGGAACGCTATTAAGAACAGCGACGGCCTGATCAGCGGAGGAGGAAGTCTGCTGCAGGACGCAACCGGGCTCGGCTCGATTCCGTACTATCTCGGAATCCTCAAGCTGGCCCAATGGATGGGCAAGCCGACATTCATCTACGCTCAGGGCATCGGGCCGGTAAACCGCAAGCTGTTCCGCCCGTTCATTGCCTCTGTGTTCCGCCGCTGTGAGTATATTTCGGTGCGCGACTCGGAGTCGGCCGCTTTGCTTCACAGCATGGGGGTGGCCCGGGACGGCATTGCGGTCGTCCCGGATCCGGTCATGGGCCTCGCCCTTCCGGAGGGCGAGGCTGCAGGCGCAGCCACCGGCAGTGAGGAGCTGCCGGTGGTGGGCGTCTCGGTCCGCTTCTGGAATGCGGACCGTTCCGAGCTGGCGAAGCTGGCCGAGGGCCTCGCTTCGCTGTGCCGCCGCTGTGCGGTGCACATCCGGTTTCTGCCATTCCACGTCCCGGGCGATGACGAAGCGTCGCGCTTCGTCATCGAGCAGATGGGGAATGTGGCAGAATTCGGGTGCGCCGTGAGTACGGCGGCGGAGACGGAGCATCCGTACGAGATGCTCCGGGAAGTGAGCCGATGCCGCCTGCTGATCGGCATGAGGCTGCACAGCCTCATTTACGCGGCATCCCAGGAGGTGCCGCTGCTCGGCATCTCATATGATCCGAAGATCGATCATTTTCTGAGCCGCCTCGCCAGCGTACCGGTCGGCAGCTCCGCAGAGCTTGACCCGCGGATCGTCGCCTCGCAGGCAGAGCGTCTGCTCGGCGAAGGCGAGGCCTGGCGCACGACCCAGGCCTCCCGCATCCATGAACTGAAGCGGGAAGCGCGCGAGCCGGCTAAGCGGATCGTTGAGTTTGTGCGGAGCAGAGAGTAGGAGGCAGGATGAAGATGATCGAGAATACACACGGAAGCGGAGTTCCGACAGTATCTATTTTCGGAATCCCAGTCAGCAAGTGGGGGCTGCGCGATACAGTCAACCATTTGTGTGAAGCGGTGGAGAGCGGCAAGCCGCACCAGATCATCACGGCTAACCCGATTATGGTGATGGCTGCGCTGGAGGATCCGGCTTATAACGTCATTATGCAGGAGGCCGAGTTGATCGTTCCGGATGGCGCAGGTGTGGTCTGGGCGGCACAAAAGGCCGGTGAGCCGATTGAAGAACGGGTTCCCGGGATTGAGCTTCTTCACGAATTAATGAAGGAGGGGCAACAGCGGGGCTGGAAGATCTACTTGCTGGGTTCCACAAAAGAAGTGATTCAGGAGACTGCTCTGCGGTTAACGGAGCAATATCCGGGTACTGCCATTGTGGGAGCTCGTGATGGATATTTTGGACCGGATCAGGATCAGGAGGTCATCGATGGCATCAGAGCAGTCTCTCCGCATCTGCTATTCGTGGCCCGAGGGGCTGATACGCAGGAGCCGTGGATTCACAAACACAAACACTCTCTGGGTGTGCCGTTGATGATGGGCGTTGGAGGAAGCTTCGATGTGATCTCCGGCAAGACCAAGCGAGCACCAAAGGCCTTCCAAAAGCTTAGGCTTGAGTGGCTATACCGTCTGCTTTCCGAACCATCACGCCTGCCGAGAATGGCTGCGCTGCCGAAATTCGTCGTGCGGGTACTGCGTGAGGGAGAAAACCTGAAGAAAAGCAGCTAATTTAATGGTTTTTGCTGCAAAACGGCCTAATATTGCTCAAATACGAAGGTTGGTGTTTCTCCTGAAACGGAGTATAATTCATTCCGGCAGAATAAATGGGGGTTGAACTACGCATGTGGATGATTTATACCATCGGGTTTATAGTCTCACTGGGACTTGCTTTGGGACTGACACCGTTGGTCAAGCGATTTGCTCATAAGGTTGGCGCGGTCGATGTGCCGAACGCCCGTAAAGTGCATACAAGAATTATGCCGAGACTCGGCGGATTAGCGATATTTATGGCTTTTATGGTTACCTTCTTTCTGGTGATTCCATTTTTACCGATTGATCTGACTTCCAGAGAACTGAACTTCATCAAGGCCTTTCTCGTGGGAGGAACCATTACGATTCTCCTTGGCGCCCTGGACGATCGCTTCGATCTGCCGGCCAAGCTGAAGTTTGTGGTTCAGATCGCCACCGCTTGTGTGGTTGTCTTCGGCTTCGATATTAAGCTGGAATTCGCCAATATTCCGTTTCACACCTATGCCTCGGTTGAGAGCTGGATTGCAATCCCGTTCACGATCCTCTGGATCGTCGGGGTTACGAATGCCATCAACCTGATTGACGGATTGGATGGCTTGGCTGCGGGGGTATCCGCGATTGCAATCGGCACCATTGCCGTTATGGCATTCTTGATGGGTAATGTAATTGTTGCACTGATCAGCCTGCTGTTGCTGGGCAGTATTATCGGCTTTCTGTACTTTAATTTTCATCCAGCCAAAATCTTTATGGGTGATTCCGGCGCCCTGTTCCTTGGGTTCAGCCTGGCGCTATTGTCATTGCTCGGGTTCAAACAGGTTGCGATCGTGTCCTTCCTGACACCGCTCATCCTGATCGGCGTACCGCTCTCGGACACGATGTTCGCGATCGTGCGCCGCTGGATGCAGAAGAAGCCGATCTTTTCGCCGGATAAGGGACATCTGCATCACTGTCTGCGCGAGCTGGGCTTCAGCCATCGGCAGACCGTACTGATCATTTATGCGATTGCCGCTTTCTTCGGCATTCTGGCCGTCATTCAATCATCGGCAGCCATGTATAACGCCAACTGGGTTACCTTCGTCGTGATCTGCGTTATGGTCTTCTTCCTGCAGATCGGCGCCGAGGTCATCGGCTTGATCGGCAAGACCAAGCGGCCGCTGCTCGACTTCTTCGCGCGCCTGCGCATGAAGGCCGGCGCGGAGCGCGGCTCGAAGTAATTGGAATTATAATCTATACCCGATACCCCTCCCTCGTCCCGCCTTCTTACGCGGCGGCGGGGGATTTTATGAATTAATTGGATCATGCCGGACTTTCGCGCCTTTTTTGCATCGCCGAACTTGTATACTATAGTTGTACATTATTTGTGTTTCCCCAGCTATGCTCTAGTGGAATTTCTTCCCTTAAAATTCACGTTTAACTCGCCGTCCCTACTTTAATGAAAAAAATGACCTTAGATCGCCAGAAACTAGATAATACTCAGGATGAATCGCTTTTAAGCGAAAAAATTTCACTATATCCACGTTTACACCTACTTGCTCAAATCTAAGGTAACTATTTTCACTATATCCGAATCGACTCTGATTTGTTAATTAGCGACATAAAATGTAACCAGAAGCACCAGAAGCACTATCTCGCGCCCATCCCCAATATCGGTTATAATACTTCATAACAGTTCTACTTGGAAGGGAGTTATTCGAATGAGTGAACAATTACTCCACCAGATTTTGCATAAGCTGGACCATATCGAGTCCGAGCAGCAGTCGATGAAATCGGACATACAGTCGATGAAATCCGATATACAGTCGATGAAATCGGACATAGGTTCCCTGAAGTCCGAGCAGCAGGCCATGAAATCAGACATGCAGTCAATGAAGTCTGATATTCTGGAACTTAAGGAGACACAGAATCTTATGAGTACCCAATTGCAGGAGACAAATGAGATTGTCCGTGCAATTCGGGATCGTCAGGAGGAGACTGACGCCAAGCTTGACGCTCTGAGTATGGATGTTCACAAGCTGCATGGCGAGGTAGCGTCCGTCAAGACCAAGCAGGAGCGCCTGGAGATTATTGTAGAAAAGCTTTCCGCCCGCTCGCTGGAGCAGGAATCCGAAATCCGCAGTATCAGACTGGCAAAGTAATTAAATAAATATATTAGTTGTATTCCTGGCCCCTGCTCCGCTGCTTTAGCGGTGTCAGGGGCTTTTTGGCTATCCGCTTGATAATTTCAGAAGTGATTTTGATAATCTCCTAAAATTCTTTCCTTTCTTGTCCGATAATTACTCTATACGACCTTTTGGACGGTTTCCACTTAACGGGAACTACAACAATCTAAGGTAAAAGGAGAGAAATAATTATGCAGCGTTTCAAGAAGCCGTTTCTTTGGCTCACTTTGTTGTCGCTTGTCATTTCGTTGCTGCCGGTAGGCCTGTCTGCTCCGAAGGCAAGTGCGGCGGGTGCTTTGCCAAGCTACTTTATCCCATCGACGCCAGGTCTGCGGGATACCTTCAGTCTAACTATGGAATACACTGGAGACCAGTTGAGTCGTGAGAATGCCTACAAGGTTACAACAGGAACTCTTACGATCGAAGGCTCATTCAGAGCAGGGCTGTCTTCCAATAATATGTTGGTTACAGTAGAACGATTAAATTCAGTACCTAGTTCCGTAGCCAATCAGATTGATTGGGTTCCTGATACCAATAATGTGTATTCCAATACAATGACCACTTCAGGAAATAACTTTTCGGTGCGGGATGTTACCTTGTTTTCTGGATTCAACCGGATTACGTTCTCGGGTACACAAGGGGGAGTTACACAATCGGAATCCTTCTACGTGCTCTATGACAAAATTCCTTATCTTGAGGAACTGAAAATGTATGAGGGCGGTTCCTTGGCCAAGTATCTAAATGAAGGAACGCCTGTGGTAACCAAGGAAGCCATGGTGTCTCTGGAGGGGATCGTTCAGAACACAAATACAGTAACGGTATCTGTGAACGGAAAATCTCCGAACACCGTACCGCGGGATGAGTATAGCGGCAAATTCTATGCCTCCGGATTGTCATTGGCCGAAGGGGTTAATGATTTACAGATTGTAATTACTAATGGTTCAGATACCATTACGATGAATCGTACGATCTTCCGTATTAGTGATACACAGAAAATGACTGGCCTATATGTCGCTTCTACATCTACAGCTTATGATGCTTACGGCAAGACGCCTGTTATTACAGAAAGTGCAGGTGCTGGAGTCAGTATTATTGGTCAGGTTATTATTCCCTATCAGAAGGATGCTGACACGCCTAACGAAGGTTCCTTTTCTGCAAATGGTAAGGTAGCATACAAGAGTGCTAGTGATCCGGACTTTGTGGATGTGACCTCTAGCCTGAGGGTTCTGAAAATGAAAGCAGTCAATGCTGATGGCTCCTATTCGAATGAAACAGGACAGGATGTAATCATCCCCAATGCCAGCGGAAGCCCGGAATATCTTGCGGTCACCTTTAAGGTCGACGGTATTCCGGCTGTAGGTAGTGAAACCAACACGATTTCGCTTCGAGTGACCTATGGTGATCCTGCGGCGACTGTGCCAAGATTCAGTGCGACCGTTCCGGTATCCTTCCGTTATTTGCCCGGTCAGGCAACGATTAAAAATATGTATTACCTGCCTGCCTATGAGACAGAATCCACGAAAGCCGGCTTCGATGCTACTAAGGACTTAACCAAGGTAAATCTTAACGGAGCTACAGTAAATTCAGGGACTTTCTATGTATACATTGAAGGCAGTGCGGCCCTTACCGGGAATGTGAACGCCACGTATTTGCCAAAGGGCTCTAAAACCTTGGATATAAGCACTACCCCTGTAGCTAGCGGCTCAAATTGGCAAATCTACAAGATCTCCGACTTTTCTTCCGGCCAGCAGCAGCTTGCTTTCTGGTATACCAGTGGTGAAGAGGCGAGAGCAACTGTTTCTTATATCACAATGACTAAAATCTCTTTCACGAATCTGATCTATGGTCAGACGATTGAAGTGGATTCTAAAGACCCTGACACACTTGAACTTAAAGTTGAAGGAAGCTATTTGGGCTTTGAAAATTTCAAGGCTCCGACCAACGCCTCCTATTCTGTGAATGGGTTAGCTTCAGCACCAGGGGAGACAACAAAGGTTGGAGAAGTTAGTTATCCTACTGACAACTCCTTTGTACTGAAAGTAAAGATTGGGCCACAAGGACCTCTCTTTTATGGTGAAAACCGGATTATCTTTTATGGAACCTCTATGGATGGTAATGGCAACGCTCGTACAGTAACGGGAGAAATGCTGGTCTATATTGTAGACAAGAATGGAGCGACAATCAGCAATTTACAGCCGGCAGCAGTATCAGGCACTACAGCTCCCTTGCCAACTCGGATTCAAATGCAGGATGCGCTTGATAATGTTAATACAGGAGCGCAGGAAGCTCTTGATACAGTCATGAACACCTTGTTCCTTCTATCTCCAAGCTTTACCTATAGTGCTGAGGCCGGAAATTATACAACAAATAATAAGACGGCTCACTTGCTTGGGCGAGGCAGTGGAGCAACACGGGTCAAATTGTACTTTGGCTCGACAACTCTGTTGGATAAAACCATGGGAACTGATGTAACCGAGGTGACGGATTCCTTCACCTACGATTTTGGCGGCGGCTCCAAGTCTTATTCCTACACGCTTGTAGGCAGTGAGAAGGATTTTGTATTCCGCGTGCATGATGTGGATCTTGAAGTGCCGGGAAGCTATGTGTTTAATCTGGAGTTAATCAATGATTCAGGCTCCAGAACCAACAAGAAGATTGAGTTGGTTCGTGTAGTTGAACCATACCGTCTGCTCGCCCCGCAGCCGAATGTAGATGGACAGTACATTGTAAACAAGAACTTTGTTCGTTTTGACATTGAGGCAGAGGGAGCAACGAAGGTTCTAATTGATGGCGAGGAAGCAGAACTGCGTCAAGAGGCAGGACTCGCTGATCGTTATATCTATGACTACACTGGACTCAAAGCAGATAAGAGTACGAAGGTAAAAATAGAGATTGTTCGTGCAGATACAAGCTTCAAGGATACCATCGAAGTTTACTATACCTCAGCAGTAAATGTGGATAGTCAATTCATGGCGGTGAAGGCCGCTACGAAATATAGTGTATTCAACAAAAAGATCGAACTCAGTTTCCCTAAGGGAACTATTTTACAGACTGCGTTTCCTGGTACGAGCGCAATTGAGTATTATCCGGATAACAAGATTCTGTTCGGTATTGCCGATCCCGAGAATGGCGTGGTAGGCAAGCGCGATGATTATGGCAACTACATTGGTGGACAAAATAACAATATAGAGAGCGGCTATGATCCTATTCAGATTCCGATTGATGTGAGAGCTAAGTTCTCCAGTCCTGAGAGTAGAGCGAATTTCACACCTGTCTCTGATGTGTATTGGATTCACGGAGGCTTGGGTGAGAGCGGCGACATTGGGGCTACAAACGGACTTGCTCCATATTCTCTTGAGGGCTACTTCACCAGATTTCCTGCTTCCAGAAAAATTGTTCCATCACAGCGCGGAGAGTTGACGCTGTCCTATAACAGCAGTGTGGTAGATGAAGCTGGAACAACGATTACGGTCTTCCGTCTCACGGATACCGGTATTTGGGAAAATATTGGTGGTGAGGTAGATACCAAGGGGCATAAAATTACAGTGCCGTTTGATGATTTTGGTTATTACATGGTTATGAAGCTCAAGAGGGGCTATAGTGACATTACAAACCATGGCTGGGCAAGAAATATTCTTAATGCGCTCTATTCCAAGGGGATTATGAAGAATCTGCGCGGAGACAGCTTCGGTACAGATGACCGGATTACGCGCGGGGAATTTGCAACTCTGCTGGTGAAGGGCTTGAATATTCCGTTGAATTATCCGACCGATGGGAATCATTCCAAATCCACCTTTACAGATGTGGGGCCGGGCGCAGCTACAGAGACCTGGAGCTACAAGTACATTGAGACAGCAGCACGGGCTGGTATTGTAGCGGGTACGAATGAAGGCGAGTTCGCCCCGTATACGCCGATTACGCGCGAACAGGCAGCTGTGATGATCTCCAGAGCGCTCAAGCTCAAGCTGGCTCTGAATGACGACAAGCTGAATTCGTCATTGGCCAAGTCCTTTACGGACTCCGGAAGCATGGATTACTATGCTAGACCTGCGATCCAGGCAGTGTCCAAGGCGAAGATTATGAATGGCGCGGCGACTACACTTCCAGGACAGAAGAAAGCAACGTACAGCTTCAATCCGAAGGGCTACATGACTCGCGCAGAAGCAGGCAAGATTGCCGTGGAGCTGTTCAAGGAGAGCACGGACATCTTCCCTAAGAACTTCAATTAGTAGAGGTTGTTTGAACTTACACTAAAATAGGTAGAAACAGTGTATCCCCTTGTCCGCGATAGACTAGCGGCAGGGGGATTCCTGTGTTTCCAATTACATCTTTTTGTATTTTTCCTGACTTTAGGATACAATAGCAAAGTGATAGACATTTTCGCAAAGGGTGAAATGATACAGATGAAACCGATTTTATCTAAACCGCAACTAGGCTATACGAAGGCGAAGAGAAAGTTCGAGGATAAATCCAAGGTGTTGGAGAAGCGGATCGAAGAAACCGCCAAGCTTCAGGAAGTCACTCAGGAGGTAATGGAAGGCTTAGTCATTGAGACCGGTTTCCATGATGCATTTAACGATTTGCGTGCAGCGGAAGATGAGTTAATTGAATGGTCCCACAACACGATGAAGCATGAGAAGACTTATAAGGACAATAAACAGGCAATTGACGATATGTACGCCAAGCTGGAGAGCGATCCGCAGATGCGCGCCAGGATTATCCAGCTTGCGATGAGAGTGAGATAAAATGGAGAAAGAGTTCTTTTCCATATAATTTCGGTAAGGCGTCCAAATTTGGACGTCTTATTTTCGTTTTACTTTCATAAATTATGGGTATTGGTTATGGAAAATGTTACTTAGTGACTGTAATTTTCAGGGATGTTATACTAATTTCCGTCAGGCGGTATAAGATGCAAAAAGATGAAAAAGCGGCTAACCTTGCCAAAGGTAACAATCTTGCAATTTTTTTTAAAACTGCCGCAACTTTTTGGAATCACCTGCGTTTAAGATATAGAACGTGAACAGAATCAATGAAGCGGGTGCCGGAATTAGACATTCCAAGATGTTCCTCATGGGGAAACTTGTCTATCTATTAGAAAAATTAGCTTTACGGCACTAGCGACTCATTGTATAATGTTTAGGTAGGATTAGGAAACTAGTCTATTTCTACGTTCTATCAAGCATGGGAAGTGTTTACAAGTTTCTGCGGCTTGCCCGCAGACCTAATTTATAGGAAAATTGCTCAGGCTCTGGAAAGGGGGTGCAATGGCTAATGAGTAACACGAGCTATTCAATTAAAAGAAATTCTCATGTGATTGATAATCAAGGAGGAGAAAAAAAGGTTATGAAGAAAATTTTATCCGTAGCTTTGTCTACAGCAATGGCATTCTCCATGTTTGCTTCCGTAGCATTCGGTGCAGATGCTAATTTGACCCCGCAACAAAAATTTGATGTTCTGAAGCAAGCGAACATCATGGATGGTATGCCAGACGGCTCTTCTGCTCTTGAGAAGACTCTGACTCGTGCAGAACTTGCTAAGATCATCGTTAAATCTATTGGTTTGGAACCAATTACTGGCGTAGCTACTTACAAAGATAAGAACTACACAGTTAATCATTGGGCTGCTCCTTTCATTGAAGCTGCTACCCAAGCAGGTATCCTGAATGGTAAGGACGAAGCTAAGCAACTGTTTGATCCTAGTGGCAATGTGACTGTACAAGAACTTGCTAAGGTTCTGGTAGCTGCTCTGAAACTGGAAGTTCCTGCTGAAGCTAACAACAGTGCTAGCGAATGGGCTAAAGGTTATGTTGCAGCAGCAGTGAAGGAAGGCTTCTTGCCTGAAGGCATCAACTACCAAGCTAATGCTACTCGCTCCCAAGCGATCGTTGCAGCTTATGCAATCTACGAAGCTAACCAAGTTCCTACTGTAGCTTCTTACAAAGTAGTGGATCCTAAGAATGTTGAGTTCACAATGTCCGACGATGAAGTAGTGAAGGTTGCTTTGGAAACAGCTCTCGAAGCTAACAAAGAAACTGAAGTTAAATTCACTTACCAAGACCGTGAGTACACTCACAAAGTAACTTATGTTACTACTGTGGCTCAAACAGTTCAATCCGTTAAAGCTGACAACCTGAAGCAAATCGTTGTTACTTTTGATGGTACTGTAGATGCTACATCTGCTGGACTTGAAAGCAACTACAGCGTTGCTGACAGAACCTTCAAGAGTGCAACTGTGTCTGAAGACAAAACTTCTGTAACTTTGTTGTTTGATGAAGCTCATTCTTTGACTAACCAAAAAGAATTTGAACTTTCCATCAACAACGTTAAGAATGGCGACAGCACTAAGACTTTCACTCAAAAAGTGAAATTCACTCCGGTTGACGTTACAACTCCAACTGTGAAAGAAGTAGTTGGTCTTGGAACGAAAGCTGTAAAAATTAAATTCAGCGAACCGGTACAGCGTGCTGAAGCTGTTAAATCTGCTAACTATAAAATCGATGGTAAGGCTATCGGAGCTTCTATCGTATATAGCTATCCAGATACTGTAATCTTGTCTACTAACCTTACTGAAGGAGATCATAAGATTTCCGTAAGTAATGTTGCAGATGCTTCTGGTCTGAAAGTAGTCCCTGTAGATTATGATTTCACAGCTACAGTTGATACTGCTGCACCTGAAGTTGTTAGCGCAACTTCCAAAGATTTGAGAGAAGTTACTGTTGAGTTCAATGAGCCAATTAAAGCTGTTAACAGCGCTTATGCCAATGTTAGCGGAAATACTGGTATCATCGAAATTAACGATAACAAAGTAACTGTTAAATTCACTGATGATAAAAAGGCTTTGAACTACAGCGAAAACACGATTTATCTGAAAGGCGTTCGCGATTACAGTGATAACAGTGCTGATCGTGAAGTTAAGGTTAATCCTACCCTTGACACAGTACGCCCAGAAGTGTTGAGCTACGAGCTTAAAAACGAGAACGGCAATTACATTGCAAAAGTTAAATTTAGTGAAGCTCTCAAAACTTCGACTGTTGAAGACCGTACTAACTATGTGTTGAAGGATTCCGAGGGTAAGGTTGCCGATAAAGCTGGAACTGATGCTAAAGGTAATCCAATTGAAAAACCAAGTTTTGATGTTAAGAACAATACTGTAACTATCAACTTGGGTAATGACTTGGACAACAAGTCGTACACACTCACCATTTCTGGTTTGCAGGATACGGCTTATGTACCTAACTCCATGCTGCCTTACACTATCGATCTTGATGCAGCTAAGGCTCAAGTAGGGGCAATTAGTCGCGCATGGGTTGAGCCTTATAGCGATGGCCGTTATGTTTACATTGAGTTTAATAAACCTGTAGCAACTTCGGGTGTTGGCGATGCATCTGATTATGCTAAGTATTTCTTGGTTAATGGTACTTCTGAAGAAAGATTAGCTGCAGAGTCTGGTGATGTAACGATTATTTCTTCTGATACAGTTCGTATCTTTACGAAAAAATCAGTTGCAACGGGCTCGACAATCAGAGCAAACTATGTAGCAAACGCTGACGGTAACTACTTTGTATCTACGACCGGCGGTTATGTTTTGGAAACAGTGGTCAAGGATCAGGCTATTGCTTTGAGCAAGGCAACTGCTACAAGTACTAAAGAAGTGAAACTGGAATTTGACGGTAAACTGAACTACATTGACTACACTGACTTCAGAGTAGGAACTTACACTCCGACGAGTTACACAGTTAGTTCGGATTACAAAACATTGTACCTGAAATTTGAGGGATCCGGCAGAGAGCTTCCGGCTGATGCAGAAACTAAAGGTCTTAAAGTAACTACTGTAAGACACACTACACAGGATGTTTATGGAAACGCAGTTAAATTGGTTGAAGCATCGAACGGTAACGCAGCAACACCAAACATCAACGTTGTAGATGATGTTGCACCTGAACTTATCGACAATGGTCTCGTTATTAAGCCATCAGCTACAACTGCTGTGTATGAAGCTACTTTGACTTTCACTGAAGCCATCGATGTATCGAATGCTGGTAACTATGCTTATGGTTTGGAAGGTCTGTTTGAAGTAAAAGTAAAAGATAAAGCTGCAACGATTAATAATGTTTACTCTGTTGCTGATGACAGCACGCTGGGTACAAATCAATTGAAAGTAGTATTTACTCTGCATGCAGATAACAACAACACAATTGCTCTTACTGATCAAGTATTGTTCAAGTACACTGCTGATTACAGTAAAGCAATTACTGACATTTCAAATGCTCGCAAAACCTTGTCGAAATTTGAAGTCAACGAGCTTTACGATTACATCAACTAGTTTCCTAGAAAAGAGGCCCTTCGGGGCTTCTTTTTTTTAGCAGCTTAAGAGCGGGGCTTGCGAAGCAAGTGAAACAAAAAATAGCCACATAGCGGTTGTGTGGTTTAGATTTATATCTACGAATACCTAGTACGTTCGTGATGAGTGGGAATGCTCAAACTACTGTGGTATAAAAATGGGAGAATATGGTTAGTGGCAAGTCATAAGGATATATGATATTCGAAAAAAATTCTTGAACGGACTTTATGCCTCGCTATATCCTGGTCACCTCAAAAAAGTATCATGCCTTATAAGATAAACTCGACTGGATGGATACCCCCTATAATCTGCGTTAAACCAACAACTATAAAGTAAAGACGACGAAGCTTATTAAAAACTCACGCTAATCATGGAAATAAAGTGTTTTCTTACTAAGTTCATCCTCAGTTCATAATCTTTTTTTAAACTTTTTTTAAGTTTGTGCGTATATAATATATACGACTTTTATTAATAGGAGGTTTGACCTTGAGTAAAGCTAAACTGGTTGTTGCATCTTTGACTGTTGCTGCTTTGGTTGCTCAAAGTGGAAGCTACATAGTGGATGCTGCTGCGAAGACAAATGCAACGAATGCGAAAACTCAGACTCAATCTGCAGTAAAGACGCTGAGTAATTTAAGTGCTGTTAAGATTACTAACAATAGCACAGTGAAATTAAGCAACGTAAATATTTTAGCCCAGGAGAACGAGAATGTCCTAACCTATACCTTGACTTATCAAAACAACGACAAAAAGGCTTTAAATTTAGTTGATTATTGGACAAAGGTTAAGACTAAATCGGGTACGATTTATAGTGTCCAGGCTATAGGGACAGATAAAGACAAAAAGAAAGTAGTGCCGGGTTCTTCGCTTAGCGTGACCTACACAACAAAAATAGCAAAAGGCTTAAAATACAGTGATTTGAATTTTATTCTAATAAAGTGGAACTTTAGTTTGCCAGGATACGAGCAGCATTTAGGCAGCATTAATGTTCCTTCCAGTTACTCGATAGCAGCTCCTGCTAATACAACTCAAAAGCTCAAAATTAATGAAAACACGGTTAATGCAAAGGTAACCTCGGTTAGTGTATTAGGCCTTGGTGATGAGAATTATGTGAATGTATCATTATATATGCAAAATGCCGGGTTCAAAACCCTTGATAGCTCCAATTTGAAGTTTATTGTTCAAACGGCAAGCGGTACACCATTTGCATTGAATCCTGATTCCCTGAGCTCTAAAGTTCAAATTTTGCCTCAAGAAAGTAAAACGCTCAATTTGATTGCTAAAGTTCCTAGAATAGTTAATCTGAATAATATGCTCCTCATGATAGTTCAGAATGAAGAGAGTCTTAAGAGCGATGTTGGTTTAGCATCTATGAATTTAGGAATTAAGAGCAACAAGAATTCTTCAACAGAAGTTGCTAAAGAAAAAATTCTGAAAATTAACAACAGTAGTATCGCTACGAGCATTGAGAGTATTTCCAGAAATCAGAGCTTTGGGGAAAGTGCGCTTTCTATACAATTTGCACTTAGAAATAAGGGAGATAAAGTTGTAACAGTCCCGGCTTATGCATTTGATATTCAAATAGGTAATAAGTCGTACCCTCTATCTGCAAGCGGACTAGAAGGAATGACACTTCAACCAGGCAGCGAACAAATTATTTCTGTTGATGGGTCTATTCCGGTTGTCTCTAATGTTGAAGAGATGGAATTAATTCTAAAGACACCAACTGAGTCTGACTCCACGTCTCCAGAGCAACCAGCAGTTGAGACTAATTCTTATCCTATAGCTGCATATAAACTTCCGGAGTATACAGAGATGCAGTATGCAGTAGGGGAAGAGAAAACGGTTAAGAATAATGACGGTACCTATGGCGTAACACTTGATAGCATACAGAAGCTTCCATGGGATGATGGAAATCTGCTTTCAACCAAAATTACAATCACGAACAAGGGAGTCAAAGCGGCCAAGCTTCCTGAATTCGTTGGAACATACAAGATGGATCTTACCTCTTTAAATAGTTCGGTTCAATTGGTCAATACGAACACTACTCAAATCTTGGGTCCAGGAGAAAAAGCCAGTGTATATGTAGTTGCAAATGTTCCGGAAAGTGTTAAATTCTCTCAATTGCAAGTCCAACTGCTGCAGAAAACGGGAACCGATAAAACAAGTAATTGGATTATGTTCTCGAATTATGGTAAAACAACGGATTTCAAGGTTGTAGCTGATGGGTCTTATAATAATTTGGATACTGCAGGTAAGAAGGCAGATCTTATGACTCGGAAAACATACCTTTATAAAGGTAGTACCAATGATATCATCTATACTGAATTGATTATGAGAAATTTGGAAGACAAGCAGAATAGACTGTCTCAGTTATCCGGGTATTTCCAGACTGATGAAGGACATTATTACAAAGCAGATGTAAGCCAGGTGAAGACTACGGTGGGTCCAAAGGCAGCTAGCGTTGTATCATTCTCAGCCAAGGTACCAAAAGGAACGGTTGTCTCTAATTGGAATCTTGTAGTGGGAGAGAGCATTACGGAAAACAAATTTACGGATGCAGAAGGCAAGCCTACAGGCTACGTAAATGCAAATGCAATGGAACTAAACTTGGAAAGCCGTGATATTAAGAGTACGTTAAAGGGTGTAGAATTATTCCCATACACGCTAGATGTAAGAGAAATAGAAGGACGCACGAACTCGTCAGGGCTTGAAGTGAAGATGAAGTATGATTTGAAGCGTGACTTGACCTTTGAAATTGGAGAATTCCAGCATAAGTTCGTACTGGAAGTGGTGGATTCAAGCGGTGCAAGATTTGAGAAGGAAGTTGAAATTGAAAAGGATATGTTAGTTGGATCTAACTTGAATTTCTCATTCGTAGTCAATGATCTGATTTTCGCTACATCCAGATCAGGAGCCTTCCAATTTTCAATCTATGACTCTCATCAAGGAGTTAAGACAAAGATTGCAACACAAGCAGTCCCTTATGTAAACACAGACCTTCATAATTAACACATTAGTAGAAATCTCTCCTTTGGGGGGATTTCTACTTATTCTTTCATACATTACAATATTATTATTCATCAACGTTTAAGGATTTTATTGAGGAGGAGCATGATGAAAACAGTATGGAAATATACAGCGGCCGCTGTGGTGATTGGCGGAAGCGTGTGGGCTGGCTCGCTGTTGAATTTGACGGCAGAGGGGGCTAGTGTGGCTTCTCAGCCAGGGAGCAGCGATGATCCAGTCGTTACGAAGAGTTATGTGGATCAAGCGATCCAACAAGCGCTGAAAGGCGGCGGAGCATCAACCACGCCATCAACACCATCGACCCCATCAACACCATCAACCCCATCTACGGGAGGAAGCACAAGCGGATCGGCTGAGGCGGTGGAGATTGTTACCGTGAAGCCGGGCGAGACTTTGATTGCCGGAGCTGGGGCAGAGTTTGTGGTCAGAGCAGGCAAGGCTGTAATTTATAGTTCAGATTCAAACGGGGTAGCGGATCTGACCGATGGCGTTGACATCAAAAATGGTGGAACAGTGTCGAATAACCATCTGCTTTCTTTTCCGCGTGAAGGCCGGGGCATTCAGGTATTGGAAGGGAATAAATATAGCTTGACTGTAATGGTACGCGGATCGTACTCGATACGTTAGAATACACATTTTACCTCCAGTAGCAAACATTCATCAGCTTATTTCAATTACTAGTCAGGCATACTACACCTGAAAGAATAATGATGGAGGTGGAAATGCCGTGGCAAGGAATAACAGTAAGGTCATACCGGAATGCCGTGAGGTTCTGAAGCAGTGGAAATATGAGATTGCAGCGGAATTTGGACTTCCTGTAGGCGGAGGGGCTACTAGCGGCTCAACCGACACGGAGTTTGCAGGAGAGCTTGGAGCCATGGGAGCAAGCAGTAGCTATGGAGGCAGTTGGGGACATCTGACATCCAGAGAGAATGGATCCGTTGGCGGAGAGATTACAAAAAGGCTTGTAGCCAAGGCACAGCAAGACTTTTTACTGCACTAATTTTTGACATCATCTTGCAAATAAGTTAATATGACAATTAAGGACTGTAGATGCAACCTTTTCCGTCAAGGAGAAGGTTCATTTTTTGATTAGCCTTTTTCATGGACGGCTGAAGCGGATTCTAATTATTCTAATGTATGGAATCATCGCCAGCCGCCATATTAGGTATAGGGGAGGTTGAATTTCATGTCCATTCAAGGACGCCATTTATTTACATCTGAGTCTGTAACGGAGGGACACCCGGACAAGATCTGCGACCAGATTTCGGATGCGGTGCTCGACGCTTTTCTAGAGAATGATCCTTATGCACGTGTTGCATGTGAAGTATCCGTAGCCACGGGCTTGGTGCTTGTCATTGGGGAAATTAGTACAAAGTCAGAGTATGTAGATATTCCAGCCATTGTTCGTAAGACGGTGAAGGAGATCGGGTATACCCGTGCCAAGTACGGGTTTGACTATAATACATGCGCGGTATTGACCTCATTGAATGAACAATCCGCTGACATTGCTCAAGGAGTAAATGCAGCGCTTGAGAACCGGGATCCGGAGAAGATGAATCAGGAGACGGAGAATATTGGTGCAGGTGACCAGGGCTTAATGTTCGGGTTTGCCACAAATGAGACGGAGGAGCTGATGCCGCTTCCGATTTCACTGTCACATCGTATTGCTCGTCGATTGTCGGAGGTTCGTAAGGATGGAACGCTGGACTATCTTCGTCCGGATGGGAAAACTCAGGTCACGATTGAGTATGTGGATGGCAAACCGAAGCGGGTGGATACGATTGTGGTATCGACACAGCATGCCGAGGAGATCACCCTGGAGCAGATCCAGAGGGACATCAAGGAGCAGGTCATCCTGCCGATCGTTCCTGCTGAGCTATTGGATGCTGAAACCAAGTATTTCATAAATCCGACAGGGCGCTTTGTCATTGGGGGACCTCAAGGGGATGCTGGGCTGACCGGACGGAAAATCATTGTTGATACATATGGCGGTTATGCCCGTCACGGCGGGGGCGCCTTTTCGGGTAAGGATCCGACAAAGGTGGACCGTTCTGCAGCTTATGCAGCGCGCTATGTAGCGAAAAACCTCGTTGCAGCCGGCCTTGCCGATAAGGTAGAGATCCAGTTGGCTTATGCAATCGGTGTGGCCAATCCGGTATCGATCAATGTCGACACGTATGGTACAGGAAAGGTTCCAGAGGAGAAGCTGGTTGAGCTGGTTCGTGAGAACTTCGATCTTCGTCCTGCCGGTATTATTCGCATGCTTGATCTGCGCCGTCCAATTTATCGCCAGACCGCTGCCTATGGTCACTTTGGCCGTACAGATCTCGATCTTCCTTGGGAGCGTGTAGATAAGGCTGGGGTGTTGAAGGAGCAGGCTGGACTGTAAGCGGGGAAATGAAGCGTGTGTTGTATTTGATGAATGACAAGTCGTGCTTGAACACGACGCCACAGCAATAATTGATAACAAGCAGACTCGCTGCCTTGGCAGAGGGGTCTGCTTTTTTGCGAAATGAAAGTAATTGAAATATGTGGCTCATTTTTTAACCCCGTATTTTTCTGAACAATGTGAACCTGATAAGGTTAAAATTGGATGATTCAGGTAAAACACTAAAAAACTATTGAACTTATGCCGTTAATAAAAGTAGGTATGTGCTTAGCAGCCATTTGTGCTGAAATACATAGAACTGATTATGCTAACAGATTCTGAATGCCTGTGAGAGGAGCCAGATGAAATGAACAAAATGACAAGGATGAAGAGCTCAAGAGGAAAGGTGTCGCTGCTGCTGGCGGTATGCTTGTTGCTGAATCTACTAGTTGGTGTAGGAGGGGCGAGTGCGGCTCCAGGAGACCCGTTCGAGTTGATCGAGAGTATGGTTCCGGCGAACGGGGCTAAGGGAGTATCGCTGGATACGGATAAGATCGTACTGAATTTTAATCGCCCAGTTAAACCGGGAAATGGAACCATACAGATTGTTGAAGGTGGAACCTTGTTCCATGAAGTTGGTGTGACGCCTTCACCGGTATTTACTACTTTAAGTATGGAAATTGATATTCCAGCGGGAAAGCGTTTGACAGAAGGTCAAGTGTACCATGTGATCGGTAGTGAGGGGGCATTTGTTGATGCCGTGGATTCATCGCTTTCAAGTGCTGCCTTCGAATTATCATTCACAAGCTTAAGCGATTCAAACAGCCGGCCGCCAGTGAAGGCTGAGGAGAATCCCTTCTTGCCGGCATCGGGTGCTATAGTAGACCTGGTTGGGACGTCCACTACGTTCAGTCTCACGTTTGATAAGCCCGTATTGGCCGGAACAGGCAGTGTGACCGTGAAGAGCGCTTCTTCAAATGCAACTGTGTTCAGTGCCGCTGCTACGGCAGCCATGATCGCAGACAGAACAGCCTCCTGGACAGTGACTGGCTTGGCTAGAGGGGAGCGTTACTATGTATTGGTTGATCAAGGGGCATTTGTAGATAGTGATGGTCAGGCCTTTGCAGGGATCTCCAGTGCCCAGGAATGGTTCGTCAATGTGAGAGGGAACGCCGTAGCCTGGAGCTCAACGCAACCTGCTGCTGGGGCTACAGGAGTTGGGATTAATGAGACTCTGAAATTGAACTTTTCTCGTCCTGTCTATCCGGATCGTGGAGTAATCACTTTGTCCTTGAACGCTAATGGCACGAAGATGCGCGATATAGCAGTTACTTCGGCGGATGTAAAGGGCGGAGGAACTTCAAGTATTACGATCACCCTGCCTGCTCTAAGCTATTCCACAGCATACAGAGTGGATGTTCCTGTGGGGGCATTCAAGGATACAGATGGAAATTCGACGGAGGCTCGTAATTGGACTTTCACAACGGGAAGCAGCTCAGCTTCTGGCACATTTCGTATTTCTTCCGTATTTCCAGCTAATAATAGCTCAGGAATAAGCCTGACTACCAGCATCTATGCAACGTTCAGCAACCCTATTACGTTGGAGGATGCCAGTAAAGTGACGCTGCGCAAGCAAGGAACAACTACGGCGATTCCGGCAAGCATCACTGCCTCGGGAGCTAGATTAAACATCGTTCCCTCCAGTGCTTTGCAGGAAGGCTCCACCTATTACATTGATATTGCGGCTGGTGCAGTGAAGGATACTGCAACGGGCACGCTCAACACGGCCTTGAACGGAGCCTCCAGTTGGGCCTTCCAGACCGTGTCTATAGACAAGACGCCTCCTGTGCTGCAAACGGCCACAATGGAAGGGAACAGAACGATTCGTCTGACCTATGATGAGTCACTGGATTCTACGGTTACTCTGCTGACATCCAGCTTCACTGTGACGGTGAATGGAGAGACGAGAAAACTCAGCAACGCCTATATTTCGGGAAATAGTGCATACGTGGTTCTGGAGACTGGAGTAGCTGTCGGTCAGAACATTCGGGTTAGCTATAGCCAGGGCAGCCTGCGTCCCATTCGGGATCTGGCTGGCAACTTGGCTGGGGGTATTTCAAGCAAGGACGTGACGAACGGTATCGATTCGGTCATGCCGAAGCCGAAGGACGGCTATGTCTCCGGAAGTATACTAACATTGTATTTCAGCGACTCTATGAAAAGTGTGTCTACCTACGCTTATGAACAGTTTACAGTAACGGCTGACGGCTACTCTAAAGGAATTGATCGAATTTCCCAGAGCGGCTCAACAGTTACATTGTATCTGTCCAGTTCTGTTGGCAATGGGGAAGTAGTCAGAGTTTCTTATTCCCCCGGCTCTTATCCGCTTCAGGATCTGAGAGGCCAAAATATTGCAGGATTTGCCGATTACTATGTCCGCAATTCGTATGATACAGTTCCGCCGAAGCTCACAAGTGTGGAGGGCTCTGGCACGAGCATTATTTTGACCTATGACGAGGCGCTTCGCACTACCAGCGTTCCGATGAAAAGCCAGTTCTCGGTGCTGGTCAACAACGCCCCAATCTATGTAACGAAGGTGGAAATTTCAGGGGATCGGGTGCTTCTGACACTGGCTTCTTCTTTTACAAAGGATCAAAATGTGACGATTTCCTATGTATCCGGGCCGGGAGGGATTGCGGATCTGAATGGCAACCTCGCGGGATACATTGATCTTCAGCCGATCAATTATGCGGTAGTTATAGAGGGAATTCGATCTGCAGTTGTCCGTGGGGATACACTCACAATTACGTATAGCTCCCCGCTGCGCTCGGTTTCGACGTTCCCGGCAAGCCAGTTCTATGTATCGGTGAACAAGGATCCTCGCTCCATCCAGTCTGTGAGTGTGAGCGGGGACACGGTAACCCTCAAGCTCGCCAGTGCGGTTGCAGCTTCACAAGCGGTTGAGGTTTCGTATATGACGGGTTCTGTGTTGCTCTATGATACTTCGGGCAATGCGATGAAGAGCTTTAGCGGGCTGGCGGTAACGAATCTGACATCAGGAGCCTCAACTGGAACGAGCACGGGGACTACTACTACTACTACTCAGCCTTCGTATCTGACATTAATGAATGGAACAACCTTTGGCATTAACGGAAGCTATATGCTGGATCAGAGTGCTGCTACGAAGACCGCCGACAACTCGCGTTACGGAAAGTCGGTGAATAGATACACCCTGGCTACGGATCAGGTAAAGGGAGCCCTTGATTTTCTGACGAATAGTTCCAGTTCTGCATCAGGGGATAAGATCATGGTGTTTGAGGTTCCTAATACGGAGAAGGCCGGATCGGTAGCCATACCGCTCGGCCCGTTGAAGGATGCCTTTACCAGCGGGAAAACCGCGTCCATTGGCGTGAAGTTTGGTGATAATATGTATGTGCAGCAGATTAAGGACATCTCCTTCTCGGGAATATCAAGCATTACGGGAAACAGTACGCTGGATGGAGTATACTTGCTTGTGCGGCTGGAAAATATACCGCGTGATAGTGTGCCATCACTTCCTTCGAGCGGGACAGCTACGGTCAGTGCCGTGAACGATCCTTTGGAGGTATTTGTTGGAGCGAGCACGAGCGGCGGTTTATTACACGATACCAGTCATAAGGGGAAAATCTACATTCGGGAGGCCGGACAATCCTCCTCTGTCAGTGGAATGCTGCTTAAATACAATACCGCTAATCGCAAGGTAAATTATATTCTGTCGGGGATGAAGAGCAGTGGAACAGGCAGTGTATTCTCCGGCACAGTGAGCGGGAACTCGATTGTAGGGCCTGCGCTTGGATACGGATATTTCGAGGACACGTCTCGCCATTGGGCGAAGGATGACATCCTTGACCTTGCGGGTAAAATGGTTATAGAATCAACAGGCGGCGGAACAAGCTATAAATTCGAGCCGAATCGGAACATTACCCGAGCCGAATTTGCGACGTTTATCGCGAAAGGCCTGGGACTTAGCGCTGACAACGCTGGTTCGTCAGGAACGCTTAGCTTCCCGGACGTCTCCTCATCGGATCCGTCAGCCGAATATATACGTGCGGCTACGGCAGCGGGGATTATCAACGGTAATACGGATGGGACGTTCAAGCCGAACAATAATATTACTCGCGAGCAGATGGCTCTGATGATGGTCCGTGCGATGGAGTATACGGGCTATAAGATGAACACAGGCGGCGGTGCGTCAACAACGCTGTCCCGGTTCAAGGATGCGGCGAAGATCCAATCCAAGGACACAGTTGCAAAGGCTGTGAATGAAGGGATTATTCAAGGCGTGAATGTCGGCACCGGATTCCAGTTCCAGCCTGCTGGAAATGCCAGCCGTGCAGAAGCAGCGGTTATGCTGAAGCGGGTATTGGATAAGCTGACACAGTAGGATAAAGGTGCCTGTTATCGGGGTTACCCGTATTTTTGGGCAGCAGATGTCTTGCTCTTACGGCTGATACAATTAGCCATACACGTAGGTTTAGAGCGAGCATTGTCATGCTCGTACGTCTAGAGCGGGCGGTTGTGATATAGTGAAGAAAGTTACCTTAAATTGAGTAATATCTGGGTATTGGCTGTTTTAGTGAAATTTTTGACGTTAAATATGAGGATTTAGTGCAAAAGCTGAAAATGCTGGAATTTAAGGTTGTTTATTTCACTAGATGTGGTAAATACCATTATTGCGAGGATTTAAGGGAAGTAATTTCACTATTTTCAATCGGTCCGGATTTGTCCGGTGCAGATTACAGAGTCTTAATCTTGTTCGTTTTGAAGACGAATGATATAATCAACTCAAATATGTGACGAAGAACGTCCTGACTAACTGAGCAATCAGAGGGTCAGGACTTTTTTTGTAAACCTGATGGGAATCGGAGGAGGCTTGGATGGATAAGGAATTTGAGGATAAGCATGAGATGTTTATCCAATCGCATCTGGCTCGCAGGTCGGGTGAACGCAAAGGGCGCCTAAAGCGAGGACATGGTCATGGGGAGAAACTATTTCTTAAAAATGTCTGGTGGCCGCTCTACCGGAACTTTGATCATCTGCATCCGGAATATGAAATCACGGATTGGCGGGGCAGGCCTTACTTTGGAGATTTTGCGTTTTTGCCGGGCCAGTTGAAGCTGATGATTGAGATTAAAGGTTATGGACCGCATGTTCGTGATATGGACCGGAAAAAGTATTGCAATGAGTTAAATCGTGAGTTGTACTTACAAACGTTAGGATATAGAATAGCATCCTTTGCTTATGACGATGTCGATAACAGGCCTGACCTGTGCATGAATATGCTGGACTTCTTGCTTCGGCGTTACCTGGTCAGTGATCAACCGATTCAAAGGTGGCAGGTTGCCGAGTCAGAGGTGATTCGACTGGCGCTTGGTTCGCCGGGGCCGATTAGGCCAAAGCAGGTAGCGCATCATTTACAGATAAGTAATCGGACGGCCGGAAAGTATCTTCAATCTCTATGCAGCAAAGGGATCCTAAGGCCAGTTAGTAATAGGGGGAGTGCTCGAATTCATTTTTATGAGCTTGTTCCCGGGAAAGGAGATTTGATTGGATAGGCATTTAACCGTAATTCGAGGGGGCATCGGATGGAGCATTAAGTTAGTTAAGTAATATAAAGACGGTAGGGGATCTTTGGTAGGAAGGTGGGAGCAAGAGGCAAGTTGGCGCGTACGTGCTGGCTCTGATGCGCTGGTCGGATCGGTTGCATTGATAGTGACATGTACTGGTGCTCGGATCGGCTACTCCAGACTCGGACTGATTTAGTGAAAAAAGTTCGCTTAGATCCTGCCAAAATGCTTTGTTGAGAGATATAGTGAAATATTTGCACTTAAATTTTGCGATATAAGGTGAGGGTGTTGAATTCCAGATTCTAAGGGAAAAAATTTCACTAAAATCACAATAGTGCTCATTTTCGTGAATTTAATAGAAAAATATTCACTAAATTTAAGAGGTCGTTCCTACACGGTAAAGAGCGTGCCTACACCGCTGACACCTCACCCCTAGTTGGGGCTCTCGCCCCTGCGGGGCCCGCGTCTCCCATCGAGATGCCGTGAATACCCAATCCCCTACCATTTTCCATGAAATTTGCTTTTTTTCGTAACTTTTCCGTTCTAATGTAGTCTATTAATTGTATACTAGATTCCGGGGAACTGAACTGAAAGTTCTCTGAGATAGACTGCATATGATGGGAGAGTAGCGCACAAAAATGGTAGCACACAAGAAGCACGACGGTAAGATGACGAAGAAAATAGCGCGTTTGGCGGCGGTGCACGGTAAGAAGCTGGTGCTGGTGTCTTTGGCAGGAATGATCTGGATTCAGCCTTTCTCAGTGCTGGAGTCTTTCACAGGAACAACATCGAAGGCGTATGCGGCGGATAGTCAGACCGTACAGCTCAGCAGCGAGATGATTACCTCTGGTGCGAAGCTGGTTAAATATCAATACACAACAACCCGCTCCGGCAAATCGGTCAAGGTACTGGCTGATGTGGTCGAGGTGGATCTGAGCAATCCTTATGTCCAACTAGACGTAATGACCGGCAAAAATGGCCAGGTGACTACTCGGCAGTCCGTAGAGGGAATGGCCCAAGAGACAGGGGCAGTTGCCGGTATCAATGGCGACTTCTTTGCAACCAGCGGGCAAGGTGTTGCGATGGGAGCAGCAGTCTCCCAAGGAGTGCTTGTCACGAGTCCCGCACAATTGACAGGGATGTTTGCCTTTGCGGTGAAGAGCGATAATACGCCAATGATTGATCAATTCAGCTTTAATGGATCTGTGATCACTGAAGATGGCTCAGTATTCCCGCTAACCGGGATGAATCAGGAGTCCTATCGAACAGAGCCGGATAATGGATACAGCCACGTTAATAACATGTTTATTTATACTAGTGACTGGAAATCCGAGGAAAGACCGAAGGCAAGCGGAACGACCCCAACGGAGGTATTGGTTCAGGGCGGAGTCATTCAGCAAATAAGCTATAAATCTGCCATTCCTGGCACAGTGCCGGCGGATGGGTATATTTTGCGCGCCCATGGGTTGGCAGCGGACTTCATTGCATCCCATATGCAGATCGGACAGCGGGTAGATACGAATTACCGACTTGTCTCTCGGAGCAGTGGAATTGAATATAATCCTTCAGATCTGAAGATGGTTATCGGAGGACATACCTTGCTGGTGGACCAAGGCGCTGCCTCTTCCTTCACCCGCTCAACGAACTCGATCAGCGGGAGCAGTGCAGTAGCTCGTACGGCTGTGGGCTACTCAAAGGATGGAACGAAGGTTTATCTTATTACGGCGGAGAAAAATTCTGCAAGCACTGGCTTAACGTTGGCTGAATTGCAGAAATTCATGACATCCATCGGCGTTTGGAAAGGAATGAACCTCGATGGCGGCGGATCAACGACATTGGTTACCCGTCCTCTGGCGGAGAATACCGCACAATTGACCTTCACCACCTCGAATGGCTCCGCAGGGCAGCGCGCCGTTGTGAATGGGTTGGGGGTTTATTCCACTGCGCCTGTCGGGACCTTGCAGGGGCTGAAGGTAAGCGGCAGCAAGACACTGCTTATTGGGCAGACGGTTCCTTATACGTTGAAAGGCTACGACAATTACTACAACCCGATTGATACTTCAGGCATCCAAGCGACCTGGAGCGCCAGCAACAGCAATGTAAGCTGGACGGGGGACGGCTTCAAGGGAGTGAAGGCAGGAACGGCTAAAATTACAGCTGCCAGCGGATCCGCAACAAGCAGTATGGATGTGACTGTGCTTGGAGGAACAGACCTTGATACACTCACTCCTGTTACTACTTATGCACCGTTAGAAGCGGGAACAAGCGTCTCCGTACCGGTTACAGCGAAGCTGAAGAGCGGAAGTACGGTCAATATTCCGGATGAGTCGCTGAAATGGACATTCAGCGGCATGAAAGCCGCAGTGCAAAATGGTGTCTTGACGATACAGTCCATTAATAATGGAGCCAAGGTGGCCTATGCGACGCCAAGCTATGACGGCTTTAGCGGAACACCGATCGTCTTCTCGGTATCTGCAGAACAAGTATGGGAGACCTTTGAAAATATCAGCTACCCTGTAAGCTTTACCGGATTGCCGGCAGAGGCGACAGGCAAAGTATCGGTTGTTCAAGGTACTGGGGAACGTGAAAAATCGAAGGTCCTTCAACTGGATTATGATCTTACCTTAGGTACCGGTAACAAGTTTGCTTATGCCCAACTGAACGGAACGACAGGCAGAACGATACCGGAGGGAGCGACCTCTATGTCGATAGACGTGCTTGGCGATGCCAGCCTGAACTGGCTGCGGGCAGAGTTTGAGGACGCCGACGGAAAGGCGGTTTATGCCGACTTGATTCGTCCGCTTGACTTCACAGGCTGGAGAACGCTAACGGCTGATTTAACAGCAAGCGCATTGAAGCACCCGGTCAAGCTGAAGCGTTTGTACGTTGTGAATCTGGAGGATGGCCAGGATGAACGGGCTCTTACGGGCAGCATATCCTTTGATAACATTCGCTTTACTGCACCCGTCACGGGCGGAGATACTGGACTGCCAAGCGCAACGGCTGTAATGGTGACCGGATCGAAGACGATGACGGTTGACGGGAAAAAAGTAACGATGGATGCTGTTCCCCTCATTAAGGATGGAGTGACCTATGTGCCGATTCGATATGTAGTAGATGCTTTTGGCGGACAGGCAACCTGGACAGCCGCTTCGAAGAAAATCACGGTCACACGGGGATTAACAGTATTGGAGCTGACTGTAGGCAAGAAGGAATTTTTGCTGAATGGCGCTGCCAAACAAGGAACAGTAACACCGTTAATCACAAATGGAAGGACTTTAGTCCCATTGCGCATGGTTTCCGAGCAGCTTGGTATTACCGTAAATTGGGAACAGAAAACCAAGTCTATCACACTGCAATCATGATATGATAGTTCTTAGTGCACGGACACTTAAGCATGGGAATGGAGAAGGATGAAGTGGCAGAGTACCAAGCTGATGCAATTGACCGCGTCATTAAAAATGCTGTTGGCGTCATGGAAAACAGCAAGCTGCAGATCCTTGAAATTCTGGAGGCAGCCAGAAGCGAGCTGAATACGCTCAATAATGAGCTGCAGCAGGTGATCAAGGAAACCGCTGAGACGGTTGAGAAGGTTGATCAACTTGAGATAAATTTTAGAAGGTCCCGGATCCGGCTGACAGAAGTCAGCCGGGATTTTGTGCGCTATAAGGAAGAGGACATCAAGCAAGCCTATGAGAGAGCAACCCAGCTTCAATTGGATCTGATGATCTATCGGGAGAAGGAAATGTATCTTAAAGCCAGACGGGATGAATTGCAGAAGCGGGCAAAAAATGTCGAGAAGTCCGTTGAACGTGCGGAAACGGTGAGCTCGCAAATGGCAGTAGTTCTGGAGTACTTATCTGGAGAGCTTGGTCAGGTCAGTCGGATTCTTGAGTCGGCTAAAAACCGCCAAATGATTGGATTGAAGATTATTCTGGCGCAAGAGGAAGAACGTAAACGGATCTCGAGAGAGATTCACGATGGTCCTGCCCAACTGCTGGCAAATCTAGTTCTTAGGACGGAAATTGTCGAAAGAATGATCTCCAAGCAGGATTTCAAGCTGGTGCAAGACGAAATAATAGACTTAAAGAGCCAAGTACGCTCAAGTCTGGAAGAAATGCGTAAGGTGATCTTTAATTTGCGTCCGATGGCGCTGGATGACCTCGGATTAATTCCGACACTCCGAAAGTATGTCCATGACTTTGAGGAAAAGACAAAAATTCGTACGACCTTTGAGACCCGAGGCAAAGAGCATCGCATGTCCTCTCCGATGGAGGCGGCAATTTTCAGGCTGGTTCAGGAGGCCCTAAACAATGCCGCAAAGCACGCATTTCCCACGTTTGTCGGTGTGGATATCAACTATCAGGGAGAGATGCTTCGCATTGTCATACAAGACAACGGTCTTGGCTTCAAAGTGGATCAACTGGAGGAGCGGAACAAGGGACACACGCACTTTGGGCTTATCGGAATGAGGGAACGGGTAGAGCTGCTTGAGGGTAGAATGGATATCGAATCAACAGCGAACGAAGGGACCAAGATCATTATTCACATTCCGACAAAGACAGAAAAAAGAAGGGAGTAACCGGAATGGACAACCTTATTACTGAAGGCAAGTACAAAATCAGGGTTCTTCTAGCGGATGACCATCAGCTGTTCAGAGAAGGTCTGAAACGGATTTTGAATATGGAGGAGGATATTGAGGTCGTAGGTGAATGTGGAGATGGAACCCAGGTGCTTGAGTTCTGTCAATTGCAGCCCCCTGAGATTGTATTAATGGATATCAACATGCCATTATTGAACGGGGTGGATGCTACCGCTGAGCTTCGCGAGCTGCATCCCGACATTAAGGTGATCATCTTATCGATTCATGATGACGAGAGCTATGTATTTGAGACCCTTAGAAAAGGTGCAACAGGTTATTTGCTCAAGGATATGGAGGCCGAATCATTAATTAATGCGATTCGCACGGTGGCAGAGGGCAACGCCTTTATTCATCCGAAGGTAACAGGTAAATTGATTCAGCAGCTTCGCCGTATGGAGTATTTAAGCGAAACGGGTGCGATTGCCGAGGATAATAGAATCCGTGAGGCTGGCGTCAAATTCGTACCGAGCGAAGACAATCCGCTTACTCGCCGGGAAGCCGAGGTATTACGATTGATGGCCGAGGGGCGCAGTAACAAAATGATTGGCGAGCATTTGTTTATCAGTGAGAAGACTGTGAAGAACCATGTTAGCAGTATTTTACAGAAGATGGATGTGGACGATCGTACGCAAGCGGTAATCAATGCCATTAAATTTGGCTGGGTAACCCTGTAGGATTGTATGGAATAGATTGAATTTATGTAAAAGTTGAGCTGATTGAATGCTCGATGGTATACATACAGATTCTGAAGCTCTTGACCATGAACCGACCTGCCGACTGCGGCATATATTGTCGCTATAGAGGATTTGTTTAGTGTGCTGCACTGCAGTAATCTCTGAACAGCCCTTTTAAAGGAGGGGTGTCCATGTTCACCTACATGAGCTGGATTGTGGTCGGTTATGGACTTGCCGCATTGTTGGTACATCTTTTGCATAGACGTTTTCTTCGGAGGACACAAAAGGATGTCTTGGAAACGCATTATATCCTGGTGACTCGTAATCACGAGCTTCAATTGGAATGGTATATCCGGGCACTATCCTGGTATGCGAGAATTCGTGGAGAATGTATCCGTGTTACGGTGTTGGATCAGGCCTCGGAGGATGACACACTTGCGATTCTTAGGCGGCTTTATCATGAGTCGGGAATTCGCTTAAATGTCATCGATATGTCTGATACGGCTGACAAAGTACTCAACAAGAGTCCAGAATCTGCGGACAGGGAGAACAGGGTGCACGTTGATCTGCGCGTGCCGCAGGAGGCGGCTAAAATCCCTTATGTCCATTCCCGAATATAACGAAATAATTAAAATAGCCACATGCAGGACGTGAAGCACACTCTTGAGCAGTTCAATGCTGAGAGTGTGCCTTTTTGTGTCTATTCTGAAACTTTCCTGTATAGCCCAATAAATTAAATTAAAAAATCCCATTTTAATATATATGCATGTAATATTGTGGTATATTATGGATTATAATGACTTAAGAACTAGAATATAGTTGAAAGGTGGTAGAAAGGAGAATAAGTGAAAGTAAGTGTTGGGAGGACAGGATTAGGACATAAGCTGGAGAAACATTAACTAGAATGCTTGAGAAACAGGAGTCAGGCAGAATAGAGCTTTCTTATTCTATATAAGTTGAGCTAAATAAGCTACGTAGAAAGGGCATAAGTGTGAAGTGTGCTGAAGAAGCGAAAGCGTTCGCCTTTGTGAGTGGATTTCAACCTTATAATATCTTAGTTCAATTAGAGAAATCTACGAACAACAGCGATCGTAAGCACACTTCACACGTTGCCCCGAAACGTAAAAGTCAATAGTTCAACTTATATAGTAGCTAGACTAGTAAACAAACTGAGGAGGGAATTTATGAGAGTCAGCTTGTATGTGGTCAGAATCAAGGCGGGATGGGAGATGGAAATTAGTCTGGACTTGGGAGTTGACGTCCTGTGGTGGACAGAGAATGGGCACATGCAGCAATACAGCTCAATAGGCAGGAGGAAGGCTTCGGGTAATAACAAAGGGTATAGGGGCGGGCTGACTAACCGGATTATTCTGTTGTCAGAGTCGATGCCCTTAGGATGGGCTGTGCGGCTTCGCGATCGCTTTAAGCCGTCCGTAATGTATGACAGATGGGCATTTAAACAGTGGAAGGAATACATAGTTAAGGAATTGCATGCCGAGCTTGCTATGGAGCAAAGGTTAGGTCATAGAGAAGCAAGTAGCACGTTGTTAGAAAAGGTGATACATATTCAAAAAATAGAGGCTAGCAAAGCGCGGAGGGAGGAAGACAAGAAGGAAAGGGGAGGGGCAGGCAGAAATCATTGGGCAGCACTGGAGGAGCAGGCGTCGCGCCTGGCAGACGCGCTGACCGGTCGGTCGCTGCTGGAAGGCGAGCTCCAGCAGCTTCTTGCGGAGCGCATGCCGGATCTGGCACCGGCATGGCGCTCCGCGCTGCAGCACGCATACCTGCAAGGGCGCGTGCTGCTCGGCCCGGGCGTCGCGCAAGCTGGCGACGCCCACGGCCGGCCCCGCCGCCTGCTCCGGCGGGGCAAGGGCCTCCGCTGCCGGCGTTGCGGCAGCGGGGTGAATCGCCGCACGCCCTGCGGGTCGTGCGGCCTTAGCGGCTGCGCCTACTGCGAGGCCTGCCTCGCAATGGGGCGCAGCCGCTCTTGTGCGCTGCTGCTGCGCGGCAGCAGCGCCTGGTCGCCGCGGGCGCCCGAAGGGCCCGCGGCGGCGGGAAGCCCCACCGAGTCCATGCTGGACCGGTGGGGGCTAAGCCCGGCGCAGCGCGTTGCGGCGTCCGCCGCGCTGCATTCCCTGGCACAGCACCAGCGGCGCTTTCTGCTGTGGGCCGTTACCGGAGCAGGCAAGACGGAGATGATTTTCCCTCTGCTTCAATATACATTGGCTCGCGGAGGAAAGGCTCTAGTAGCAACACCCCGGCGGGATGTAGTATTGGAATTGGCTCCGAGAATGGCCAAGGCTTTCCCGGAGACACAGCCAGTGGTGTTATACGGAGGAAGTCCGCACCGTTGGGAAGAAGGCAAGCTCTATCTGGCCACAACTCATCAGCTTATGCGGTTTCATCAGGCCTTTGATTTGGTTGTTATTGATGAGCTGGACGCTTATCCGTATCATAACGATCCTATGCTGGCTTATGCGGCAGAGGCAAGCTGCAAGCTGGAAGGGAGTTTTATTTATCTCTCGGCAACTCCCCCTGCCGGGCTACAGCGGGAAGCCCGATCCGGACATTTGCCTTACGCCAGAGTGCCTGTTCGTTATCATCGCTACCCGCTCCCGGTTCCAGGGCGCATCTCTATGCGGCCGGTTAATCATTGCCTGACTAAGCAGGCAATCCCTTCTGCTTTGGCAGGAAAAATGCGGAGCTCGCTGGAACGTGGAGCCCAGGTGTTTTGCTTTGTGTCCAGAATCCGGCATATTGCTCCTTTAGTGCTGCTGCTGCAGAGTTGTTTTCCGGACTATCCGATCGGCGGCACCTCCTCGCAAGATGCGGAGAGAGGCAGCAAGGTGGAGGAATTTCGTGCTTCCAGGATTCGTCTATTGGTAACAACTACGATACTGGAAAGAGGAGTCACCATACCTAAAAGTGACGTATACATATTAGATGCGCATAGTGAACTGTTTGATGAAGCCTCACTGGTCCAGATGGCCGGCCGGGCAGGCCGTTCCCAGGGGGATCCCGCGGGAAAGGTGCTCTTCGCTTCTCCGGAGTGGACTCAATCACAGCGCGGGGCGATTCGCCAGATTCGCACCATGAACAAAATTGCCCTTAAGCAAGGATATCTTATTCGGGAGGGGGCATAGTCATATGTCGAATGCTTCAAATAAGAACGTGCACCCATCGAATAACTATAGACAAGTCCTTTTTAAAAACGGCGGCCTCCATAAATTTTCCAATTTGTATACGTATCAGCACCCTTCCAGCTACGAGGCTTCAAAACAGAGCGAACCGCTTATGACTAAATCTGCCCCTGGACAGAAGGAGTCTGAGGAGCATCTGGATCAACAAGTCTCGATCCATGAATATTCACGAGTACCTTATACTTATATAGATTGGGGTTCGGCACTCGAATCTGCTCTAATCCCGTTACATAAATTATTGGCTCCGCCCGCATATCCTTGTCTTGCCTGCGGCAAGATCATTTCTGACAGTGCCAAGGGATACCCGGAGATTTGCTCTGCTTGTTATAGTTCAATTCCCTGGATCCGTCATATTAAATGCAGCATTTGCGGAAGAGCTGCAGGCTGCCCGGATTGCACGCGGGAGACGCTGGAGCCCAGACATTTTGTGCTCAATCGCAGTGTTGTCTCCTATACTCCGCTGATGCGGGACTGGTTAGCTCGTTTTAAATTCAGAGGAGATGAAGCGCTTGGAGGGATCCTTGCTCGAATGGTAGGTGACGGCATGAAACGGCTGGAGTGTGAATTAAGGTTGAGCTGCAGCCGAAAAAAAACGTCATTTTTTGATATAGTGACCTATGTGCCTATAAGCAGTGAACGGATGCTGGAACGGGGGTTTAATCAAGCAAGGCTTCTGGCGGTCGAAGCGGCCAGGGTTGGGCGAGTTCCTCTGCTTGAACTGCTTCAGCGTTCCCGGCATACGGACAAGCAGAGCAGTAAAAGCCGCAGACAGCGGATACAGGATCTGTACGGTATTTTCATTCCAGCAGATGACGCTGAGGAGCAAGTAAAGTCGTTAAGGGTGAATGTCCTTCGCAAAAAAGAGTTAAAGATACTGCTTATTGACGATGTATATACTACAGGGAGCACCGTGGATGCTTGCGCACACGCTTTGCAGGAGTTGTTCATGACAACAGATGTTAAGACTGAAATCTATAGTCTAACATGGGCCCGCTCCTGAGGGAGGTTTAAGTTAACGTATTAACAAATAAAAGGCATGGACGAAAATGTAAAAATCATGTAATCTATCAGCAATAGATGTAATTGAAAGGACGAGCATCGTATGGATATGAATTTGGGAAATTGTCCACGCTGTGGAAAGCTGTTTGCCAAAAACTTCAGAGATATTTGCCCTGCATGTTCAAAGGATATAGAGCGGGAATATGAGCTTTGCCTGGAATATTTGCGCGCGGAGAAGACGGCGACGATTCAGGAGGTTTCAGAAGCGACGGGGGTTTCGATCAAGCAGATTACCAAGTTTATCCGAGAGGGCCGTATTTCAATTGCCAACAATCCGAATATGATGTATCCTTGCGAGGTTTGCGGGGTTCTGATTCGGGAGGGCAATATGTGCGACTCCTGCCGGTCAAGATTAGCGCGTGATTTATCTGCAGTTGCAAAAGAAGAGGAGTCTTCCAGGGGCTCGAATGACAACCGGGGTGGAGGAGCATACGGAGTTGTCGACAAATTCCGTGGGCCGTCACGCTAAAAAACGGGCTATCTTGGCATAATATTCATGAACATCCAATGCTTCGCTATTAAATATGATTCATTACACGCCGATAAACTTAGTAAAGATTATCGGCGTTTTTATTTTGGAAGAAAGGGTGAACCCCATGAAAATTAATGAGACCGGACGGCTGGGAGCCATAAATAGTTATCAACGCCATATTGAGTCGCAGCGCAAAGATACGGAAAACAAGACTCGCCGAAAGGATGAGGTGTCTATTTCGAGCGAAGCGATGGAGCTGTTGAAGGCACAAGAAGGAGTTCAAGGAGCCGAACGAAGTTCGCGGATTGAGGAACTGAAGACATTGGTATCTACGGGTACTTATCAGGTGGAGACCAGCAAGCTCGTTGACAAGCTTCTGCCTTACTTCAAGTCATCTTCAGATAATTAGGAGGCTGCAATGGCGATCTGGCAATTAATTGACTCGCTTAATGAGCTTAACGAAGCTCATCAGAACATGTTGACATTAGGAGAAGCAAAACGTACCGCAATTGTGGCCAACGACATAGATACACTGATCGGAATCATGAATCAGGAATCCCGGTTAGTGAAGAAGATCTCTGCATTGGATGAGCAACGACTTGCAGCGTGCCAGGTTTTTCTTCAGGAAAAAGGCATTAAATCGCTGCTTAATCTGAACCTGACGGAACTGACAAGACTTGTGTTCGATCCAGAAGAGAAGGAAGCGCTGAAACAGGCTCAATCCGGGTTGTCATGGACGCTGGGAGAGTTAAAGCGCGTTAATGATTTGAACCAACAGTTAATAGAGCAATCATTGGCCTTCGTGGATTACTCATTAAATTTGCTAGGGAACAACGGGGAGCAGGAAGCAACATACCAGAATCCCGCATCAAAAAATGCAACGCAACAAAAAACGGGATTTTTCGATGCACGGGCTTAACCCAAAGGAGGGAAATTATGGCATCTACATTTCATTCGATTGAAACGGCAAAACGCAGTATACTTACCCAAACTGCGGCGTTAAATACAACAGGTCATAACGTGGCAAATGCCAATACAGAGGGCTACTCACGACAGGTTGTGAATATGAAGGCTTCTTTGTCGATGGAGGCCTACGGGGTGAATCGCTCGATTTCTCCTGGTCAGCTGGGGACAGGGGTTGAATTTGACTCGATTACACGGATTCGCAATGTTTTTTTGGACGGGCAGTTCCGTGGGGAAAACAGCAGCAACGGCAGATGGACTATTCAGGCGGAGAATCTGTCCAAGCTGGAAGGTATTATGAATGAGCCTTCTGATTCCGGACTCAGGGCCGTGCTGGACAAGTTCTGGCAGGCATGGTCTGATCTAAGCAAGGATCCGGAGAATTCGACGGCCCGCAAGATCGTGCTGGAGACCGGTGTGGCGATGACAGATGCTATTAATTATATGAATCGACAGTTGGATAATCTCTCAGCTGATTTGACAACAAGCATAGGCATGAAGGATCAGGAAGCGATCGGCTATTTAAGCTCTATTGCAGACCTGAACGCTTCCATTGCAAGGCTGGAGGGGCTTGGTGACGACGCTAACGATCTCCGGGATCAACGCGATCTGCTCACAGACAAGCTGTCCAAAATTGTGAATATTACAGTTACTGAAGAAGAGACAGGTTATAATATTATGATGGGCACTACCCCGCTTCTGCAGGGAAATGCGGTGCAGGTGCAACAAGCGCCGGCTGGGGATCCTTCCGCGTCCTTCCTGATGCAAGGCTATGCGGCAGGGACTTTGCAGGGCGGTGAAGCTTATGGCATTATCTATTCCCGTGACAGTTATGTTGTGGACAGCAAGGCTCAACTGAACAATCTGGTAAATACAATTATGAATGGCCGGATTGAGAATATACCTATTCCTGCAGGCTCAATGCTGCCAGAAGGCACTGTCGTAAAACAGGATACAACTGTAACCGTTAATGGTGCAGATCAGCTTGTCACGGCCGGAAGCCCTCTGCCGGCTAATAGCGTTTTGAAGAGCGCGACCACAATTGATGTGAATGGATTTAATGGCCTGCATCAGCTTGGTTTTACTTTGAATGGAACCACGGATCGCGGTTTGCCGTTCTTTGTGGGAACAGATGCAGGCAGTTTGAGGATTAACCCGGCTATTCTTAGCAATTCTAATCTGCTTGCGACCTCACTTCGTACGGAGGGAGCGGGGACTGGCGCGGTGGTTAAGGGAAATAACACCCTGGCATTGCTTATGTCTAGCTTGAATGAAGCCAAGTTCACAGCTGCTGATGGAACACAATCGACAGTAAATTCGCAGTATGCAGCGATGGTGGGAATACTCGGTGTCAAGGCGGAAGAAGCTCAGCGGCAGGCCGAGAACTCAGACATATTAGTGACACAGGTTGAGTCACACCGTCAGTCCATTAGCGGAGTCTCTCTGGATGAAGAACTCTCTAACATGATGAAATTCCAGCATGCCTATACATCTGCTGCGCGTTTCATGACCACCTTCGATCAGTTGCTGGATAAATTAATTAACTCTACTGGTATAGTAGGTAGATAAGGAGAGTGAACTAGATGATTCGTGTAACCTCCAATATGCTGAATAATCAAATGCTGCTTAACTTGAATCGCAATGGCGTGAATTTAAATAAATTACAGACCCAGCTAGCTACAGGCCGCAAAATTAACAAGCCTTCTGATGACCCTGTCGGCATTACGTACTCTATGCGCTATCGGGCGGAGCTGTCCTCGAATGAGCAGTATCAGAAGAACGTGGATAGCGCCCAATCCTGGCTTGAGGCTACGGACACAGCAATTGATCAAGTAGGGAGCATACTGCATCGCGTGAAGGAATTAACCGTTCAGGCATCTAACTCAACGAATCCAGACTCTGCACTGGATAGCATCAATACGGAGATCAAGCAGCTCAAGGAGCAATTGCTGGATATCGGAAACAGTAAAATAAACGGAAAATATATTTTTAATGGTCAGACCTATGACAAGAAGCCATACGACTTTCCTAAAGGAGCAGATAATTTATCCGATACCTCCGCTGCAGGAGATTTGGCAACAGATGCAAGCGAGATTAATTATTTTATTGGAGACAACATTCAATTAAGCGTGAATGTTACTGGTAATGATATCTTCGGTAGTCCCGCTGATGCGGATGGCGATCATATCTTTACGATGCTGGATAGACTCAGCGTGGCGCTTGAAGCAAGTGACTTTGATACTATTTCTGATCAGTTAGATCTCATCAATACGAGACTGGACAAGGTGTTAACTGCCGGATCGCAAGTGGGAGCAAAAACGAATCGAGTCGAGCTGATGCAAAGCAGGCTAACTGATCTTGAAGTTAACCTGAACGATATGCAGGCAAGTGTTGAGGATGTAGACTATGAGAAGGCTATTTTAAATGCAAAGATTCAAGAAAGCATCTATAATGCCTCCTTATCTACCGGAGCCAAAATAATCTCTAACTCATTAGCTGATTTCCTGAGGTAGGCGGTGAAGGTTCTATGATCCCTCAACTTCAAATTCGCCAGCAACCTGCGCTGTTGTCCATTGAATCTACGAACGCTTCGCTATCAATACACCAACAGCGACCTGACTTTAGTATTGAAACCCGAAGAGCCGACCTGCATATAGAACAGCCCAGACCTGCAATGGAGATCGATCAGCACGAAGCGTGGCGCGCCTATACAGGCGGTCATCCGTTGGAGATGAATCAGCAGATTTATTCCAACCTGCCCAGCCTGTTCCTGCAAGGTCTGGCAAAAAGGGTAGAGCAAGGCAATCAACTGGCACAGTTCCATCAGCCCGGCGGTTCTATTGCAGAGGTATATGGAGGAGATTGGAAGCGGGATCCCTTCGTTGAATATCGTGCGCCTGCCTCCTATGATAATGTGGATATACATGTACAGCGCAATAACCCCGTCATACAGGCTCAGGCGAATCCGCCACAGATTAGTGCGCAGGCTTATATACCGGATATTAATTACCATCCAGGGAAGCTTGATGTTCAAGTGAAGCAGTATGCCTCAGTAGAGATCATCCCTCCTGAACTGGATGTAGTGGTATAATAGATTATCACATGTGTGAAAGATAGCTATAGCGGTTTGCAGTCCGGCTATAGCTATTTCTATTTCAATACAAGTTCAAGCGATGGAGTTGATTACGATGGAAATTGAAACAGCGCAATTTGGAAGAATAGGTATAGCGGATTCGCAAATTTATAGTTTTCCAAAAGGAATTCCCGGATTCGAAGAACACGACCGGTTCGCGATTATTGACATAGAAGGCACCCCTTTTTCATACTTGCAGTCTTTAGTCCAGCGTGAGATATCACTTCTGATTACCGATCCTTTTGTGTTCTATAAAGATTATGAATTTGAATTGCCCGTCTCGGTGATTGAAGAACTAGAACTGGGTACAGAGATTCAGATTCGCAATATTGTCACCCTGCAGGGTGAGATGCAGCAATCCACCCTGAATTTGCTTGCGCCGCTGGTCTTCAATACAGCAAGCAACGTAGCCAGACAAGTCATTCTGCATGACAGTCCCTACACCTCGCGTCATTTGTTGTGGGGGAGTTCTGCGCCGGAGAAGGGGGCCGAATAATATGCTTGTACTATCTCGCAGAAAAGGTGAGTCTATCGTTATTCAGGATAACATCGAGATAACCATCCTGGGTATTGAGGGGGACAATGTTCGCATAGGCATTAAAGCCCCTAGACAAGTCGAAGTGTTCCGCAAAGAAATTTATTTGTCGATCCAGGAGTTGAACAGACAATCTATCGCACATGGACAGGCGGATATAGAGAAACTGATGGAGAGATTTAACCAGTCCTCTGAATCTTGAATATTTTTTAGGAAAAATAGTCCATTTGCTCTAAATTTCCGAATTATCCATGTCGATATATGTATAAGACGCTATTTCGGAGGGGCGGCCGACCTTAACGAAAGCAAGCGGACCACAAGGATGTGGAATAAATTTATTTCAGGGAGGAAATTTACAATGATTATCAACCACAACATTGCTGCACTGAATACTCACCGTCAACTGGGCGCTAACACTGGCGCATCTTCCAAGAATCTGGAGAAATTGTCTTCCGGTCTTCGCATCAACCGTGCTGGTGACGATGCTGCCGGCTTGGCTATTTCCGAGAAAATGCGTGGACAAATCCGCGGCTTGGACATGGCTCAAAAGAACGCTCAAGACGGTATTTCCTTGATTCAAACAGCTGAAGGCGCATTGACTGAAACACACAGCATTCTTCAACGTATGCGTGAGCTGGCAGTTCAAGCTTCTTCCGATACCAACGAAGGCGTTGACCGTCAAAAGCTTCAATCCGAGGTTAACGAATTGTCTAAGGAAATTAAACGTATTTCTACTGACACAGAGTTCAATAACCAAAAAGTACTGAATGGCGAATTTAACGATAAAGTGTTTCATATCGGTGCTAACTCTGGTCAAAGCATTAAATTGTCCATCGGTGACATGAGCAATACTGAGTTAGGCGTTAATGGTTATGTAGGTGTAGAATCTGAGGCTCTTAATGACAAAATTATTATTACAAACAAAGATAATGAAGCTTACAAGATTAAAGTAACTGCTGCACAAGATGAGACTGGAGCGGAAGTTAAGAAGACTACAGCTACTATGGATGAAAATGGTTTAATCACTATTACCATCAAGCAAGCTGCACCTGGTGTGGATGGAGCTGGTGATCCTGAGGCAGGAGCTGTTACTGGTACTTATGAAGACGTTGTAAATGCTCTGAAATCTCTTGGTTTTGAAGCTGAGGTTGCTAGTGGAACCGATGCTACTGATGCTGTTCTTGCTGCTGATATTACTGCTGCAGCTGCAGCAGACACTGATGTAGCGGAAGCAACTGTAGCAGATGATACGGTTGGTGTTAACATCTCTACCCAACGTTCTGCTGATAAAGCAATCACAACAATCAACAACGCCCTGAACGCAGTTTCCGAAGAACGCTCTAAGTTGGGTGCGAACCAAAACCGTTTGGAACACACAATTAACAACTTGGGTGCTACTTCCGAGAACTTGACAGCTGCTGAATCCCGTATCCGCGACGTAGATATGGCAAAAGAAATGATGTCCTTCACGAAGAATAACATTCTTACTCAAGCTGCTCAAGCGATGTTGGCACAAGCTAACCAACAGCCACAAGGCGTACTGCAATTGCTTCGTTAAGAATTGGTATCTAATCGTTAACGTGCCGTGACAAGAGTTACAGCAAGTTTGTCACGGCAAAACAACCACAAGGATGTGGAATGAATTTATTTCAAGGAGGAAATTTACAATGATTATCAACCACAACATTGCTGCACTGAATACTCACCGTCAACTGGGCGCTAACACTGGCGCATCTTCCAAGAATCTGGAGAAATTGTCTTCCGGTCTTCGCATCAACCGTGCTGGTGACGATGCTGCCGGCTTGGCTATTTCTGAGAAAATGCGTGGACAAATTCGCGGTTTGGATATGGCTCAGAAGAACGCTCAAGACGGTATTTCCTTGATTCAAACCGCTGAAGGCGCGTTGACTGAAACGCACAGCATTCTTCAACGTATGCGTGAGCTGGCAGTTCAAGCTTCTTCCGATACCAACGAAGGCGTTGACCGCCAAAAGCTTCAATCCGAAGTTGACGAATTGTCCAAAGAAATCAAGCGTATTTCTACAGACACGGAGTTCAATAACCAAAAGGTGCTGAATGGGGACTTTAACGATAAAGTATTCCATATCGGTGCTAACTCTGGTCAAAGCATTAAATTGTCCATTGGGGATATGAGCAATAAGGAATTGGGCGTTAACGGATACAAATCGGAAACTACTGCGGGTGACTTCGTAGTTACAAACAGATCAAGCGCTGGCTTTGCTGTTGTTATTGGGGCAGTTGATACAACTGCAGCTGTTGCAAAAACAACTGCAGCAATTGACGATGATGGAAATGTGACTGTAACTCTTGCAAATAAACCAACAGCAGCAGATCCAGCTGTGTTTGAAAATGCTGCTACTAAAGATGATGTTCTCAAAGCATTACAAGCTGCTGGTATTGACGTGAAATTTGCTGATGGTGTGGATGGTAAAGCTGCTGCAGCGGCTATGGATGCTACAGCGGGTGCTATTGATGCAGGTGTTGAAAGTGATGAGCTAGGGGTTAATATCTCTACTCAAAAATCAGCAGATGCTGCAATCACTACAATCAACAACGCTTTGAACGCAGTTTCCGAAGAACGCTCTAAGTTGGGTGCGAACCAAAACCGTTTGGAACACACCATCAACAACCTGGGTGCTACTTCCGAGAACTTGACAGCTGCTGAATCCCGTATCCGTGATGTGGATATGGCGAAAGAAATGATGTCCTTCACAAAGAACAACATTCTTACTCAAGCTGCTCAAGCAATGTTGGCACAAGCAAACCAACAACCACAAGGCGTACTGCAATTGCTTCGTTAAGATCCATTTGTATTTGCCTTACAGAGATTCCGAGTTTTCGGAATCTCTTTTTTTGTGTTTTGCTAAACCAATTCACCTCATCATCCGATATAACAAATAGTAGGATCATTTGAGAGAAGGTGTAATGATGAATCTGCAAATTTCATTTTCAGGAACTCAAGGTATGAGTTCAGGGAGTTATCCTCAACCACCTAAGACTGCTATACAAGATACAGTACCGCTTAGAAATGGACGGGAGCTGCAAAATGCGGAACTGCAAGGACGTTCTGTTTCTTTGGGAGAAGAGGAACTGATCCGTTCCATTGATAAGGCAGTAAAGGCGCTGCAAGGCCCGGAGACGACAGTAGAAATCAGTGTGCACGAGAAAACAAATGCAATTATGATTAAGGTTTTGAATAAGGACACCGGGGATCTGATCCGTGAAATTCCACCGGAAAAAACCTTGGAAATTGTAGCGAAGATGATGGAATTTGCAGGTCTCATCATTGATGAGCGTTTATAAGGAGGATTAAGGGATGAGAGTATCTGGTTTAGCAACAGGGATGGATATTGATAGTATTGTTAAGCAGTATATGTTAACACAACGTGCGCCTCTGGATAAATTGAGTCAAAATAAGCAAATCTTAGAGTGGCGCCGGGATAACTACAAGCAAGTTAATAGCAGCCTTGTTGATTTCCGTCAGAATAAGCTAGGTAATGAATATCGAAAAGCAGCTTCTATGAGCATGTATTCCTCAGAGGTTACAGGTGATAAAGAAGCAATTAGTGTTAGAGCAACGAGTACATCTAACTTGACACAAATGAATGTAAAGGTGAATCGTCTTGCTTCACCTGCTATGCTCAAATCAGCAAGCTTCGCAGAGGGGACAACTATTTCTTCCACATTAGGCGGGCTTTCGGTGAGTGCAACACAAGAAGATGGCACTACCGCGGATCAAACCACGGCTACTGGCAACTATACGCTTAATATTTCAGGGAAGTCCTATACGTTCTCTGGCTCAGATACGATTAAGAATGTTCTTGATAAGCTTAATGGTGATAAGGAGGCCAATGTCACAGCAACATTTGATGAAGTGTCAAGGCAGATTGTAATTAAATCGAAAACATTCGGTAGTGATGTTACAATGAGCGGCAGTCTGAACTATGGTTTGAAAAGTGTTGCCGAAGAAGAAGCTGATGTTACGATTAATGGTACGAAAGTTAAGTTTTTTGGGAATATGACGGTTATTAACGGCGTTGAAATCACTCTGCTGCAAAAGAGTGCAGAAAACGCTACTTCCAATATTACAACCAAGGCAGATGGTAAGAAAGCCATTGAGACGATTAAATCATTCATTGAGGAATATAATTCACTAATCAAAAGCCTGAATTCCAAAATTAGCGAAAAAAGATATTCAGATTATACTCCACTAACATCAGAGCAAAAGAAGGAAATGAATGAGGACGACATCAAGCTATGGACAGAAAAGGCGCAAAGCGGGCTATTGCGTGGAGATACAATTATTAGTGAAGGACTCATGGATATGCGCAACATCCTCATTAGTTCTTCTGTCAAGCTTGATAACCGATCCATTTCTTTACCCGATATCGGAATTACAACAGGGACTTACACTGAAAACGGCAAGCTTTACTTAGATGAGGAAAAACTCCAGAAAGCTATATCAGAAAATCCTGATAAGATCAGGGAACTCTTCATGGGTTCTGCTGATGGAAGCACTACAGGAATATTTGATAAACTTTATGATTCAACCTTAATTACATTGGGGAAAATCTCGGATAAATCAGGCACATCTAAATACAGCAGTGATATTACCCAAGCACTTAATGAAGAAAGTACAATGGGGAAGGAACTTAGAACTCTTAATACGCGCATCAGTGAATTAACCAAAAAGATGGTAACATTAGAGACAAATTACTACAATAAGTTTACGGCTATGGAAACGGCAATCAACAAGCTGAACTCTCAATCTGCCAGCATCACGAATCTTTTATCACAATGAGAATAGTAACAAGGAGTGAACAATCATGATCACATCCCCTTATGAGAAATACAAGCAGTCTTCTGTACAGACATCTACGCCGGCTCAGTTGCTAATTATGCTCTATGATGGTGCAATTCGGTTTATACGTGGAGCAGTAGAAGCGATTAATGCGGAAGATATTCAGAAGAAAAATGAGCTCATTGGCAAGGCGCAAGCGATTGTGAGTGAGTTGAGAGCAACCTTGAATCATAGCTATGAGATATCTGCACAACTAGATAAGCTATATGAATATATTAATTACTTGCTTATTGAAGCCAACATTCGGAAGGATGCAGCGAAAGCAACAGAAGCGGTAGATTATCTCGTTGATCTGAGAGAAAGCTGGATTCAAGCCTCGAAGGTCGTAATCTCAGGTCAGGAGCAAGTGAATTCAAATGGATGAACTGCTAACCCGGCTAGAGGAACTGGATAAGCAAATGATTCTAAAAAGTGATGAGGCTTCCTCAGAAGAGTGGCTGGATTTTATGGATCATAGGCAACAGCTCGTAGATATGTTGATTCAACGGACAGAAGCAAGTCCATTAGCGCCTGAACATAGAAACCGACTCTCTTCTATTCAGATGAATGAGGACAAACTGCGGTATAGTATGGAAGCTCAAAAGACAGAGGCGGCTAACTGGCTGCAGCAGCGCGGTCAGGCCAAGGCACAGCGTAATGCTTATGATGTGGTTTACGCTTCAGATAGTGTTCTTATGGATCGAAGAAGATAAGCACGAACCTCCCTGTTTCAACTTGAGTTAAGCTGGGTAAATAAATAAAGTATCCTGTAAAATACCTGCGCATAGAATGCTTATGTCATTCCAAACGACATGGTTCTACATTTTTTTCCAGTAAAACCTAATCCTTGGTAATTGACACTGGAGAAGCTTGAATGGTATAGTCAGAAATGTGAGGCTGGTTACAGGATCACACTCTTATTTGATAATGAAGGGAATGTTAGTGCATGCAAGGTAAAGTAAAATGGTTCAATGCTGAGAAGGGTTATGGCTTCATCGAAACTGAAGAAGGCGGCGACGTTTTCGTACACTTCTCCGCGATCCAGTCCGAAGGCTTCAAGACTTTGGAAGAAGGGCAATCCGTTGAGTTCGAAATCGTTGAAGGCGCTCGCGGACCGCAAGCAGCTAACGTAATCAAACTGTAATCATCCGGCACAGCCGACCTACATATAACGGGTTGATGGTTAACAATTGAAGATTCGCTAGCAGATCCCCGGGGAAACCCGGGGTTTTCTCGTTTTATGCTCCTTTTCCAAATGAGGTGATTTTTCTGCGCAATATGTATTCTTGGCTCCGCTGGCTGCCAGCGGTCATACTGATGTCGCTCCTTTTCCTTTCTTCTTCGCAGTCTTATCAAGAACAGACGCTGGTACCGAATATTGAAAAAAGCACCTCAGAGCGATCAATCGCTGACTTTTTCGGCGAGCTTAGCTTTAGTTACGGCGGGCATGAGATCAGTGTGGAGAGCGTGGGCGGAGCGAGCTTTATAGAATTTTTCATCCGCAAGGCTGCTCATTTTTTCTGCTATGCACTATTGGCTGCCCTGTTTATCTTTGCCTTGATGGGAAGCGCGCCTGCTGATAAAAAGAGGAGCTTCTCAGGAAAAAAGCTGCGCGCTCTCCTCTTTTACTCCGTTCTGTTGTCATTTCTATATGCTTGCTCAGATGAGTTGCATCAGAGTCTGACACCGGGGCGAACGGCTCTGGTGCAGGATGTTCTGCTCGATACGTTTGGAGCAATTTGTGGAGGGTTATTCACAATATTGTTGATTCGTTGGCGAAGCAGAAAGCGGCGAGGAAAGCCTGGCTATTATATAAGTTGAACTAAATAAGCTACGTAGAAAGGGCATAAGAGTGAGGTGTGCTGTAGAAGCGTAAGCGTTCGCCTTTGTGAGAGGATTTCCATCTTATGATGGCTTAGTTCAATCTGAGAAATCCGCGAACAACAGCGATCGTAAGAACACTTCACACGTTGCCAAGAACGTAAAATTTATTAGTTCAACTTATATAGGATAGATGGCGCTACTCCAGAGTCATTGCGGCTCGCTTTACATCCTGCTGATGATTTTTACTTTGCGTTAATAGTTGTGATATAATGAAGGTGCAAAGCAAAGGAGGAGTGCCCTATGAATTATAGTATTCGTGGACAGCAAATTGAAGTGACTGAGGCCTTGAGAGATTACGTGGACAAGAAGCTCAGCCGGCTTGACAAGTACTTTGATGCACCCCTTACCTCGGATGGTACAGTTACCTTGAGTGTCGTACGAGGCTTGCACGTGGTAGAGGTAACGATACCTCTGACCGGCGTTATGCTCAGGGCTGAAGACCGCAGTGATGACATGTATGCATCGATGGATGCCGTCGTGGACAAGCTGGAGCGTCAGATCCGCAAGCATAAGACGAAGGTGAACCGCAAATTCCGCCAGGAAGGCAGCTTGAAGTCGTTGTTCGTTGAGAGCACGGCAGGCAATGGTCATGTTGCCACGCTGGACGAGGGCGATGAGGAGCTTGAATTGGTCCGCACCAAACGGTTCAATCTGAAGCCTATGGATGTAGAAGAGGCAATCCTGCAGATGAATATGGTCGGTCACAACTTCTTTGTTTTTACCAACATCGACAACCAGGAAGTTAACGTAGTCTATAAGCGCAATGACGGTAAATACGGCTTGATCGAGAAAGCCTGAGAACCGCAGTGTGATCCGACGCAATCGTTAATCTCATGAATGTTGGATTATGAGTGGTAATTGTTACAATTGAAGCACAAGGAACGAGCCTTTATCCGCATGCGGATGGGGCTCTTTATTCGTATAGATGATGGAATATTTTGGCCGCGGCTGTAAGCGTCTGTGTTGCGGCATTCGTTACAAACTGTTACAATTTAGGCAAATCATCTGTTTCTGCGTGAAAGGGGTAAACCATGCTAGGATTAGTGAAGAAGATCTTTGGCGACGTTAACGAACGTGATGTCAAACGTCTGATGAAGACGGTAGACCATATTAATAAACTGGAACCCGAATTCGAGGCCCTGTCGGACGAGCAATTGCAGGCCAAGACTGTAGAGTTTCGGGAACGCATCGAAAAGGGAGAGACGCTGGAGGAGCTGCTTCCGGAAGCATTTGCAACCGTTAGGGAGGCTTCCAAGAGAACGCTCGGCATGCGTCACTTTGATGTGCAGTTGGTCGGCGGGATGGCATTGCATGAGGGCCGGATCGCAGAGATGAAAACCGGTGAAGGTAAAACCCTGGTTGGGACCCTGCCGGTTTATTTGAATGCGCTCCTTGGAAAAGGCGTGCACGTAGTTACAGTAAACGATTATTTAGCTCAACGGGATAGCGAGCAGATGGGCCAGATTTATAACTTCCTGGGCATGACCGTCGGTGTGAACCTGAACGGCATGGAACATGCTGAGAAACAGGAAGCATATGCTTGTGATATTACCTATGGAACGAATAACGAATTTGGATTCGATTACCTTCGGGACAACATGGTGCTGTACAAAGAACAAATGGTACAACGCCCGCTCTATTTCTGTATTATTGACGAAGTGGACTCCATTCTCATTGATGAAGCGCGGACACCGCTTATTATTTCCGGACAAGCTCAGAAATCGACCGAGCTGTATTATGCAGCGGACCGGTTTGTGAAGCGCCTGGAAGCGGAAGAGGATTATACTGTTGATATTAAGGTTAAGGCAGTTGCACTGACGGAAAATGGCGTAGCCAAAGCAGAGAAGGCTTTCGGTATCGACAACCTCTACGATCCTAAACATATTACACTGAACCATCACGTTGTACAGGCCCTCAAGGCAAACGTGATTATGCGTCGTGACGTCGACTATGTGGTGACTGAAGACGAAGTACTGATTGTTGACGAATTTACTGGTCGGATCATGCAGGGCCGGCGCTACAGCGATGGTCTTCACCAAGCAATTGAAGCGAAGGAAGGCATCGAGGTACAGAATGAGAGCATGACCCTGGCAACGATTACGTTCCAGAACTATTTCCGGATGTACCGCAAGCTCGCGGGAATGACCGGTACGGCCAAGACGGAAGAGGAAGAATTCAAGAAAATCTATGGTTTGGAAGTGCTGCAAGTACCGACGAACCGTCCGAACCAGCGCCAGGATATGCCGGATGTGGTCTACAAGAGTGAAGACGGCAAGTTCAAGGCCGTTGTCAACGAGATTGTGGAGCGTCATAAAAAGAACCAGCCTATACTGGTTGGTACGGTATCCATCGAGAATTCCGAGCGGGTATCTGAAATGCTGAAACGCAAAGGCGTGCAGCATAAAGTCCTGAATGCTAAATATCATGCCGAAGAGGCTGAGATTATTTCCCGTGCAGGTGAGCCTGGCGCCGTGACGATTGCCACGAACATGGCAGGCCGCGGTACGGACATTTTGCTCGGTGAAGGTGTCTCCGAAGTCGGAGGCTTGCATATTATTGGTACTGAGCGCCATGAATCCCGCCGGATCGATAACCAGCTCCGCGGCCGTGCTGGCCGTCAGGGTGACCCTGGATCGACTCAATTCTATCTGTCCCTTGGCGATGAGTTGATGAAGCGCTTTGGTGCGGACAATGTCTTGAATATGATGGATCGTCTTGGCTTTGAAGAGGATCAGCCTATTGAGAGCAAGATGATTACTCGTGCCGTTGAATCTGCCCAAAAGCGGGTGGAAGGGAATAACTTCGATATCCGTAAAGTCGTCCTGCAGTATGATGATGTAATGAATCAGCAACGGGAGATCATTTACAAGCAGCGCCGTGAGCTTCTTGAGTCCGAGAACATTAAGCAGATTGTTGTGGATATGCTCAAGGCTACGATTGAGCGTATTGTGGAAGCCCATACCAGCGAGGAGCTCCCGGAGGAGTGGGGGCTGGAGGATATCGCCGAGTATGTGAACAGCAAGATGCTCGATGCAGGAGCGATTACGAAGGAAGATCTGTGGAACAAAGAAGCGCCTGAAATTACGGAGTTCATCTTCGAAAAGGTGATGGCGAAGTATAATGCGCGTGAAGAGGCTCTTGGCTCCGAAATGGTTCGCGAGTTCGAGAAGGTTATTGCTCTTCGTTCTGTAGATAGCAAGTGGATGGACCACATTGATGCGATGGATCAATTGCGTCAAGGGATTCACCTTCGCTCTTATGGAGGTACGGATCCACTGCGCGAATATCAGTTCGAAGGCTACGAGATGTTCAACGAAATGGTTGCGAATATCCAGGAAGAGATCTCCATGTACATCATGAAGGCTCAAGTGGAGAGCAATCAGGAGCGTCAAGCGGTTGTTGACGAGGATAAAATCTCGACCAGTGGAGAACCAGCTGAGAAACGCCCGGTTCAACGCGGGGAGCAGATTGGCCGTAACGACCTGTGCCCTTGCGGCAGCGGTAAGAAGTACAAACACTGCCACGGTCAGAACGCATAAGCAAGAGCGGCGGGGACTCCTGTTCTCAAGCTCCGGAATAATAGCGGGGGCCGTCCGTTTGGATGGCACCCCGTTTTTCTGTGGAATGCAGCGGTTTGATGGTCGCTTGAAAAGTGCTGAAGCCTCCTGGAGTGCGAGTAAGGTTGCGACTGCAAGAGAATAATTGCAGAAACAGCACTTAACTTATGAAATAGATGGGCGCACATCTATTCTAGTTGCAAAGAGTACACTTATAATCACTAAATTAAGATTAACTGCTTGAATTTGTGTGATTGAAGTGCTGTTTTTACAACTAAACTTATAGTTGGCCCTGTAAGACCTCGTTTAGCTGTAAATAGTCCAACTATCTATAACCTGCAGAACTATATAATGTTGAACTAGAAAGTTACACAGAACAGGCATAAGTGTGGAGTGTGCTGAAGTGAAAGCTTTCTGCAAGAAAGCTGCTTCGGGAGCATATGCTCGGTTAGCATTCGCCTTTGAGAGCAGATTTCTACTCAATGATGGGCTTAGTTCAGTCAAAGAAATCCGCGAACAACAGGGATCGTAAGAACACTTCACACGTTGCCTCTAGTGAATAATCTTTAGTTCAACTTATATATCATAGAGCCGGGACGTAGGTGGTAAACGCACAAATGCTGCACAATAAACACGAATTGATTTCTCAAACTTGTAATGTAAACTGGAAAGGTGGAATACAGCATGCTGGATCCGAATGTTAAGCAAGACATGCGAGAGATTGCCAAGAAATTATCAAACCTTAGGGGGTCTCTTTGACTTAGATTACAAACAGGAACTGATTGCGAACTTTGAAGAGAAAATGGCTGCGCCGGACTTTTGGGATGATAATGACAAGGCGCAAGGGATCATTGCAGAGATGAATGCCGTCAAGTCATCAGTGGACCAATACGGCGCTCTGCAGCAGGAATATGATGATGCGGAAATGATGGCCGAGCTTGCGGAAGAGGAAGGCGACGAGGCTCTGGCTGCGGAAATCGGCGCTTCCGTATCCGCACTTGTAAAAAAGCTGGAGGACTTTGAGTTAACGCTTCTGCTGAATCAGCCCTATGATAAAATGAATGCGATTCTCGAGCTTCACCCTGGTGCAGGCGGCACCGAGTCTCAAGACTGGGGCCAGATGTTGCTTCGGATGTATACCCGCTGGGCAGAGAAGCGCGGGTTCAAGGTAGAGACGCTCGACTACTTGCCAGGGGATGAAGCGGGGATCAAGAGTGTAACCCTGTCGATCAAGGGATTTAATGCTTACGGCTATTTGAAGGCAGAAAAGGGCGTTCATCGTCTGGTCCGTATTTCTCCGTTTGATTCCTCTGGCCGGAGACATACCTCTTTCGTATCCTGTGACGTAGTTCCGGAGATTACCGATGATGTAGATATCGATGTGCGTACCGAGGATCTCAAGATTGATACGTATCGGGCGAGCGGCGCAGGCGGACAGCATATTAATACGACGGACTCTGCGGTGCGGATTACGCATATTCCAACCGGAATTGTCGTGACCTGCCAGAACGAACGCTCCCAGATCAAGAATAGAGAGCGTGCGATGACGATGCTTCGCTCCAAGCTGCATGAACGGAAGCTCGAAGAACAGCAGAAGGAACTGGACGAGATTCGCGGAGAGCAGTCGGACATTGCATGGGGCAGCCAGATCCGCTCCTATGTCTTCCACCCGTACAGCATGGTTAAGGATCATCGGACCTCTGTAGAGACGGGCAATGTCGGTGCTGTGATGGACGGCGATCTGGATGCCTTTATCGACGGCTATCTGCGAAGTCAGATCAAGAGCGATCCCCAATAATATTCCAAGACACAGTGCGCCAGGCGAGTTATCTTTGCCGGGCGCACCTTTCTGATTAGTAAGGAGGAACCGTGGTGTCTTCTACACCTCGCAAACGCAGATGGAGCCAGGCAATCCCCGTCACCGGCCCTGTCCGCCACACGATCGATACATTCATGATAGTCATCGGCTCCCTGATTACGGCGCTGGCATTCAATCTGTTTCTGGTTCCGAACGAAATCGCTTCAGGCGGCGTATCGGGGATTTCAGTTATTACACAGTCGCAGTTCGGGATTGAACCGGCTTATATCCAATGGGGGCTTAATATTCCTTTATTCTTTGCAGGGTTTCTGCTGCTAGGGCGGGATTATGCGATCCGCTCATTGCTGGGAACCATCGTGCTCCCGCTATTTGTCTTTCTGACCCGGAGCTTCCCGGTGCCGACCACAGACGCCTTGCTGGCCTCGCTTTATGGCGGGATCGGTGTAGGGATCGGTCTTGGCATCGTCTTTCGGGGACGCGGGTCAACGGGCGGCTTATCCACGCTTGCACAGATCATTCAGAAGTACAGCGGACTGAGCCTTTCGGTCTGCGTAGTGCTGATGGATGGCCTGGTCATTGGGCTGGCCGGCTTTATTCTATCTCCGGAAAAGGCGCTGTACGCCCTGATCGGCTTATATATCACCGGTAAATTGATCGATCTGATCGAGCTGGGCTTTGGCTATACGAAAGTGGCTTATATTATTGCGGATAATACCGAGGCCATCTCAAAGGCCGTGCTTAGCGAACTGGATCGGGGATTAACCAAGCTGAATGCGCAGGGCGGTTATACTGGCGATGACCGGACCGTCCTGATGGTGGTGGTCGGCCAGAGCGAAGTGACCCGGCTCAAGACGCTCGTACAGACGCTGGAGCCAACAGCCTTCGTGATCATTACGAATGCGCACGAGGTCCTGGGCGAAGGCTTCAAACGGAGTTAGGTTTTCGCTATGCTTTGCGGAAATAAGTACTTATGTGCATCATAATGAGCAAAACGAACTGCCACCACGCGAAATATGTGTGTTGGAGCTTGTGCAGCAAAATAAGTGCCGGAGGGCATTAAAATGGCTGACGGTTGAGCTTGTGGGGTTATTTTAATGGCAAAAGGCATTAAAATTGCTGGCATAAGTGCCCGCGTGACGATTTTAGTGCCAAAAGGCATTAAAATTTCTAGTGTGGGCTCTCTTGCGGTGATTATAGTGCAGTAAGTCATTAAAATTTCTGATGTAGGTGCTCATGCGACGATTTTAGTGACAAAAAGCATTAAAATTACTGGTGCAGGGAGCTCGTGCGGCGAGTGAGCAAAAAAACCAGCTAATGTTTGTCAACCCAGAGTAGTTAGATTATGACAACGATACTGTTGGACGGAAAAAAGGGACCGCCCCCTTTCTCACAATTGGGGGACGGTCCCTTTTCTCGTCCAATTTTTTAGAAGGCAATTGGATAGCCTATCTAGATGTTATAGACTAAAAAATCCGCCGAGCATATAACTGATACTTACAAGAACAATTCTATACAGAATATATCCGAAGAGCACGTTGACAATCAGGGAACTATAGAGCGGATCCAAGGCAGAAGTGCTTTGACTCATTTCTTGATGAATCAGCAAAGTGATGGCTACGAAGAATGAAAGAACCGTAATGAATAGGAACAGCCCGCTAAGTCCAATCCCAAGGCCGATGATTTGAAAAATAACACTGATCAACAGTGCGGCTGTCGAGGGTACCAGCAAGGTGCCGAGCTTGGCCGTGATATTACGAGGATCCGCTGAAACCTTTCCAAGCCGCATTATTCCATAGGTCGCAAAGACGGCAACCGCAAAGGCGAGCACAACCAGAATGAAGGGGCGGAGATAACCGGCACCGAACGCATCGGGAAAAGCAGAGCGCAGGCTTGGTATATATAGGACAAGCGGAAGGAGTATAGCGATGATTACCATAGTGATGATTCCATTCAAAAAATGCGCCCTATCAATTTTTTTGGAAGAAGCTAACGGATGAAGCAGCGCATTCAGGAAAAATCCGCCGTACTGCTTGCTGATTTCAGCGCCTTGTTGAAAGGCCTGACTCTCTTTGACCTGCTTCCATGTGAGATCGCCGGAAGCCTTTCCTCCTGGAGCAGGGGCACCTGAGTGGCCAGACTCGGTTCCGATCTCCGGTGAAGATTCTCCGGTTGCTGCAGATTCGGTTCGGGCGCTAGTATCCCCCGTCTTCTCATTCCAGGACGGAGCCAGAGCCGCACCGCATACCGGGCATTCCGTAATGGAGCCCTGTTCATTTTCAAAAACGTGACCACACTTCGAGCAAATCATTAAGTTTCATTCCTCCTCCATCATTTGTAAATCCAATCAGTCCAAGCATAATTGTAATCGGAAAGTCAGTCAATCCAAATTATGGCATCCATTTCTGAAATACATAACAAATGAAGTAAACATATTTCTGAAACAGCATTGTATATATATTAATATGAATGTATAATAATTCGTAATTACAATTCGGATAAACGATTTCGATTATAGATGTTATACAGCAAAGGAGAGTTAAATCGTGAGCGGAGAAAAAGTGAAGGTTGCCATTGTCGGTTCCACGGGGTACGGCGGCGTGGAACTGATTCGTTTTTTATTAGGCCATCCCCTGGTTGAGATCACCTCGGTCATTTCATCGTCCAGCAGCGGCGTTCCGATTAGTGAAGGCTTTCCGCACCTGACGGAGATTATCGTGCAAAACCTGGATGGCGTGGATCCCGAGCTGATTGCAGAGAAGGCGGATGTGGTATTCACAGCGACGCCGTCCGGAGTTAGCGGCAAGCTTGTTCCTGAGCTGCTGAATGCCGGTCTTAAGGTCATAGACCTTTCCGGAGATTTTCGGATCAAGGACGGGCAAATCTATGAAAATTGGTATAAGCATGAGGCGCCTCAGGCAGACTTGCTTGCACAAGCCGTGTACGGACTTGCCGAGATTACTGGAGAACAGGTGCAGGGAGCAGAGTTGATCTCCAATCCCGGCTGCTATCCTACGGCTACGTTACTAGGGTTAATTCCGGCAGTCGAGGCAGGCTGGATTGACCCGGCGTCTATCATCATCGATGCCAAGTCCGGGGTATCGGGCGCAGGCAGAGGAACAAGCCTGATGACCCATTATGCCGAGATTAATGAAAACCTGAAGGTCTATAAAATGAACCGTCATCAGCATATTCCTGAAATAGAACAGGTGCTGTCGGAAGCGGCAGGTGAGAATGTAACCGTAACTTTTACCACCCACCTGACCCCGATGACACGCGGGATTATGAGTACGATGTATGCGACATTAAAAGGGAACTACACTGAGGCAGATTTGATCGGCTTATACCGCAAGCGTTATGAAGGACGTCCTTTTGTCCGGATTCGTGAGGCGGGGAGCTGGCCGGCAACCAAAGAGGTGTTCGGTTCGAACTATTGCGATATCGGCTTTGCTGTTGATGAGAGGACGGGAAGAGTCACCATCATCTCGGTCATTGATAACATCGTCAAGGGCGCAGCAGGGCAAGCGATTCAGAATTTGAATCTTGCCATGGGCTGGGAGGAAGATTGCGGGCTCAAGCTGAGTCCGGTGTATCCATAAAGGAACGAATTTGCGAAGGGGGCACGGCTAGTCATGGGAGTTGGTGAAGCTGCTGTATTTCATATATTGCAAGAGGGAGGGATTACCGTCCCCAAAGGATTTCGGGCAGGCGGACTGCACTGCGGTCTGAAAAAATCAGGCCGGAATGACCTGGGCGTCATTCTGTGCGAAGTGCCGGCGGTGGCGGCGGGCGTGTACACGACCAATGTGTTCCAGGCTGCCCCGCTGAAAGTGACGCGAGAGAGTATCGCGTCAGACGGGCGGCTGCGGGCCGTGGTCGTGAACAGCGGCAACGCCAACGCCTGCACCGGCCAGCAGGGCGAGGTCGATGCCTACGCCATGCGCGCAGCCACTGCGGCCGCGTTCGGCCTGGCGGAGCAGGACGTGGCCGTTGCTTCTACCGGCGTCATCGGCGAGCTTTTGCCGATGGACCGCGTGCACAGCGGAATTGCCGCCCTGCCGGCGGCAATCTCCGCTGACGGCAACGGTGCGGAGCAGTTCAGCCAGGCGATCCTCACGACAGATCTCGTGAAGAAGGAGATCTGCGTCTCCCTCACGGTGGATGGGCGTGAGGTGGCGATTGCCGGCGCTGCGAAGGGCTCGGGGATGATCCATCCGAATATGGCGACGATGCTCGCCTTTATGACGACGGATGCCGAGGTCGAGCCGCAGGCGCTGCGCCAACTGCTCGGTGAAGTGACCGACGTGACCTTCAACATGATCACGGTCGATGGAGATACGAGCACCAACGATATGCTCGTCGCGATGGCCAGCGGCCTGGCGGGCAACCGCCCGCTTCAGCCCGGCCATCCCGATTGGGCGGCCTTCGCTGCCGCCTTCCGGCACGTGTGCCAGCACCTCGCGCAGGCGATCGCCCGCGACGGTGAAGGCGCCACGCGCCTGGTGGAGGTGACGGTGCAGGGCGCCGTCACCGACCTCTCGGCCCGCGCTATCGCGAAGACCGTGATCGGCTCCAGCCTGGTCAAGTCGGCCATGTTCGGGGCCGACGCCAACTGGGGCCGGATCATCGCGGCGGTGGGCCGCGCGGGCGAGCCCGTGAACCCGGATACGGTCGATATCCGCCTAGGCGATATCGTCGTGCTGGAGGGTTCACGCCCGGTGCCGTTCGACGAGGACGAAGCCCTCGTCTATCTGCAGGGCGACACGGTTCACATCCATGTCGACCTGCATCACGGCAGCGGCACAGCCACTGCGTGGGGCTGCGATCTTACTTATGACTACGTACGAATTAATGCGGCATACCGCACTTAAATGGGTCATTCTAATGCAGTATGCCCCTGATAATATTTGTTGGTGCGTGCTCAGGGACGACGAGCCAGTTTTATACGATGTTTCGTACAAAAAACGGGCATTTCAAGGCAATGACGGGTATTTTATATGAAAAACCGTATAACTATTCGATTGACGGGTGCTGGGGCTTGCTTTTTATATGGTTTTTCGTACAACATGCACAATTCGAATGGGTTCGGAGAATGATTTGTGCGGAAAATCGTACAAATCGCTCCCTACTTCATCTATATAAGTTGAACTAGAAAAATACACAGAAAGGGCATAAGTGTGAAGTGTGCTGAAGTAAAAGCTTTCTGAAAGGAAGCTACTTCGGGAGCATATGCTCGTAAGCGTTCGCCTTTGTGAGTGGATTTCTACCTTATAATAACTTCGTTCAATTAGAGAAATCCGCGAACAACAGCGATCGTAAGCACACTTCACACGTTGCCTCCAGTGTACAATCTTTAGTTCAACGATATAGGTATAGGTATTAGGGCAGCTTATCACCCCGACTTCCAAAGAGAGGAGCGTCAAATCAATGAGAATCGTACTGGAGGGCGGCCAATTATCGGCTGCCGGCCTGAGCCTGTCGGCAGGGCGTACATTTGTAATGAAATGCGGAGGAAGCACGCTTCAGGAGCTGCCGGAGTCTTTTTTCAAGGATTTGGCGGACCTTCAGGAGAGCGGCTCTCAGCCGGTAATCGTGCACGGCGGCGGACCGGCAATCTCGGAGACATTAGGCAAGCTGGGCATTGAGACACATTTTGTGAACGGCCTTCGCTATACGTCAGAGGAAGTGCTGGATGTTGTGGAAATGGTCCTGGCTGGCAGCATCAATAAATCGATTGTGCGCCGGATCACCGGGGCAGGGGGCAAGGCCGTGGGCTTGTCCGGGGCCGATGGACTTCTGATTCAGGCTAAGCCGGTTGCCAATGCGGCTGAGGTGGGTCTGGTCGGCGAAGTCACCGGTGTGAATCAGGAGCTGATCGAGGGCATTGTGAGGCTGGGCTTTTTACCGGTTATTGCACCGGTAGGTGTCAGCAAGGAAGGACAGCGTTACAATATTAATGCAGATACAGCCGCTGGAGCCGTGGCTTCCATGCTGGGCGTGCGGCAAATGATCGTAGTAACGGACGTGCCGGGCATCATGAAGATGGTCCATGGCGAGAAGAGAGTGCTTCCTTCCGTCACCGTACAGGAAATCGAGGATATGATTCAGACCGGAGAAATCTACGGCGGGATGATTCCGAAGGTGCGCGCGGCGATCGCTTGCATCAGCGGCAAGGTAAATGAAGTGATTATTGTGGACGGCAGCGTACCTGGCATTCTCGGCAAGGTGCTGAACGGGGATTCTGTAGGAACCCGTATTGTCCGGATGTAAAGTGAAGTAGCTTTCAAAAGATAATTTTTTGAACTATATAGGTTGAACTATAAAGCTACGTAAAAGGGCATAAGTGTGAAGTGTGCTGAAGAAGCGAAAGCGTTCGCCTTTGTGAGTGGATTTCTACCGTATAATATCTTAGTTCAATTAGAGAAATCCGCGAACAACAGCGATCGTAAGAACACTTCACACGTTGCCCCCAAAACGTAAAATTCAGTAGTTCAACTTATATACCCCTAAAAAAGGAGATGAGCAGGTTGGCACATAGCAGATTACAGGACAGCACAGCAAGCACGGACTCCATTGCAAACGGGACAGCGCCGGCAGGCAAGGTAAAGGATCAGGCGGCCTATGCGGCGGAGGCAGGAGGCAGCGCCCTGCTGCAGACCTATGCCCGCTATCCGGTGAATCTGGTAAGAGGACATGGAAGCTGGCTATGGGATGACCAAGGCAACAGGTATCTGGATTTTATGAGCGGTCTGGCCGTAACCAACCTGGGGCATGCTCCTGAAAAAGTCAAAGAAAAAGTAAAGGCACAGCTCGATACCCTCTGGCATGTATCCAATCTGTTCGGCATTCCTCAGCAGGAGCAGGCCGCTCGTCTGCTGACCCAAGTGACCGGCGCGGACGCGGTGTTCTTTTGCAACAGCGGTGCTGAAGCCAATGAGGCGGCGATCAAGCTGGCTCGCCGTTATCACCAGAAGGTCAAAGGTGAAGAGCGTTATGAAGTGATTACCTTTGAGCAGTCGTTCCATGGACGTACTTTGGCGACCCTGACGGCAACCGGACAACAGAAGGTCAAGGACGGCTTTCTCCCGCTTCCTGCCGGATTCGTTACTGTGCCCCTGCATGATCTGGAGGCGCTCAAAGCGGCCATCGGTCCGCATAGCGCTGCCGTCATGCTGGAAATGGTGCTGGCCGAAGGCGGCGTATATCCGGTGGACAAGGAATTTGTCCAGCAAGTTGCGGCCCTGTGCAAGCAGGAAGGCCTGCTGCTGATCATTGATGAAGTACAGACCGGCATGGGCCGGACTGGCAGCTGGTTTGCGCATCAGCAATACGGCATTGAGCCCGACATCTTCACCTCGGCCAAGGGAATCGCCAGCGGTCTTCCCGCCGGAGCCCTGCTTGCCAAGGGCTATCTCCGCGAAGCCTTCACGGCCGGAACGCATGCCTCTACCTTTGGCGGCAACCCGGTCTCGGCGGCAGCCATTGTGGCAACGATCGAGACGATGCTGGAGGAGCAAATTCCGGAACGGGTCAAGGAAATGGGAGAGTATTTGCAGCAGCGGCTGCGCGAGGCGTTTGCGGATCAACCGTTCGTGAAGGAAATCCGCGGGCTCGGCCTGCTGATCGGCATCGAATGCGCGGCGCCGGTGGTTGAACTGGTGACGGCGGGGCAGAAGAACAAGCTGTTGTTCGTTACCGCCGGTCCGAATGTGATTCGCTTGCTGCCGAACCTGAAGGTATCCAAGGAAGAGATCGATCAGGCGGTGGATACCCTTGCCGCGCTGATTAACACCCATACTGCCGCATCATCGGCGGAAAAGGAGGAGAACCAATGAGCCTGACCGAAAATAAACCATTGAAGAACAGCTTGAGCGGACGCGATCTGCTGGAGCTGGATGATTATACGTCAGAAGAAATTCGTTATTTGCTGGATTTGGCTATCGATATCAAGGCCAAGCACAAAGCCGGGGAAGTCTATCAGCCGCTAAAGGGCAAGACGATCGGATTAATATTTGAAAAATCCTCGACCCGTACCCGGGTGTCCTTCGAGGTCGGCATGTTCCAGCTTGGCGGCCATGCGCTCTTTCTGAGCAAGAATGATATCCAGCTCGGCCGCGGCGAGACGATTGCCGATACGGCTGGCGTGATGTCGCGCTACCTGGACGGAATTATGATCCGGACGTTCGGGCATGACAAGGTGGTGGATTTGGCCCGCTATGCGAGCATCCCCGTGATTAACGGCTTGAGCGATCTGGCGCATCCGTGCCAGGTACTGGCAGACTATCAGACCCTTCTGGAGCATAAAGGCAAACTGGCCGGTCTGAAGCTGGCTTATGTGGGAGACGGCAACAATATGGCGCATTCCCTTATGATCGGAGGAGCCAAGCTCGGCGTGCATGTCAGTATTGCCAGTCCGGAGGGCTATGAGCCGGATGCTCAGGTTGTTGCTGCAGCTCAGGCAATTGCCAGGGAGACGGGCGCGGTAATCGAAGTCGTGCGCGATCCGATGGCCGCAGTCCAGCATGCGGATGCGATCTACTCCGACGTTTGGGCCAGCATGGGCTTTGAAGAGGAGCAGAAGGCGCGGGAATTGGCATTTGCCTCGTATCAGGTGGATGAAGAACTGGCTTCGCATGCCAAGCCGGATTATGTGTTCATGCATTGTCTTCCGGCCCACCGCGGTGAGGAAGTCAGCGAAGGCGTCATTGACGGGCCGCATTCGATTATTTTTGACCAGGCCGAGAACCGGCTGCATGCGCAAAAGGCGCTGATGGTTGCATTGATGTCCTAGCATGATGCATGACACCCTGGCATTCATGTCCTGAAGGGACAAGAAGACGGTGCTTGTAGCAGGTAATCTTTTTACAGGAGGAATATATCGTTATGGCAAAAGAAAAAATTGTACTGGCCTATTCCGGCGGTCTGGATACTTCGGTCATTCTGAAATGGCTCAAGGAGACGTATGATGCCGAGATTATCGCCTTTACGGCGGATATCGGGCAGAAGGAGGAACTGGACGGCCTCGAGGAAAAGGCGCTTGCAACGGGGGCATCGAAGGTCTATATCGATGATCTGCGCGAGGAGTTCGCCAAGGATTTTATTTACCCGATGTTCCAATCCGGGGCTTTGTATGAAGGACAATATTTGCTCGGTACGAGTATTGCCCGTCCGTTGATCGCCAAGCGGATGGTAGAAATCGCACGCGCGGAAGGGGCAACAGCAATTGCCCACGGTGCGACAGGCAAAGGCAATGATCAGGTTCGCTTTGAGCTGAACGCTGCAGCGATTGCGCCGGATATCGAAGTGATTGCGCCATGGCGGCTTAGCGAGTTCCGTGACCGTTTCCCGGGACGTGCTGAGATGATCGCCTACGCCGAAGCGAATGGCATTCCGGTTACAGCATCGGCAGCGAAGCCTTATTCGATGGACCGCAACCTGCTGCATATCAGCTATGAGAGCGGCATGCTGGAGGATCCGTGGTTTGACGCCTCGGCACCGGAGAACAAAGAGATGTACCTGCTCAGCGTATCGCCTGAGGATGCGCCGGACCAGCCGGAGGTGATCGAGCTTGAATTTGAACAAGGCAACTGCGTCGCATTGAACGGTGAATCGCTGGATCCGCTGGGTGTGATGGAGAAGCTGAATGAGCTGGGCGGCAAGCATGGCATCGGACGTGTAGATATGGTGGAAAACCGCTTTGTCGGCATGAAGAGCCGGGGCGTATATGAGACGCCGGGGGGCACGATTCTGTTCACCGCTCACCGGAAAATGGAATCTCTGACCATGGACCGCGAGGTCATGAGTCTGCGTGACAGCCTGATCAGCCGTTACAGCAACCTGGTGTACAATGGCTTCTGGTTTGCTCCGGAGCGCCTTGCGCTGCAAGCACTGGTAACCGAAAGCCAGCGCAATGTATCCGGCACAGTACGTCTGAAGCTGTACAAGGGCAACGTTATTGCCGCAGGCGTGAAAAGCCCGGTCAGCCTATACAATCCGGAGATCGCTACGATGGAGGCTGATCCGACCCAGGCTTATGACCAAGGCGATGCTACAGGCTTTATCCGCCTGAATGCCTTGCGCTTGAAGGTTAGCGCAGGTGTGGAGCAGGAACAAGGCCGCAGGAATTGACAGTAGCTGTGCAGTGCTGTTCAGTCGCATAGCTGGTTTAGCCAATGACAAGGCTGCTGAACAGGGCGTGCGTTACGCTGTATCAACTTGATGCGCCTGCCGCGACGGCGGGCGTTTTAAGTTGATACAATATATGATAGGGGCCTGATTTAGTGAAATTATTTACCTTAGAAATCTCGCCCGAGCCTATATTGTAACTTTAGTGAAAAAAATGACCTTAGATAATCGAAAACCGGTTTAAGAGCCGATCCAGCGAACTTTAAGCGAAAAAAATTCACTATATCCGCATTTCCACCATGTTGCGCGTATTTAAGGTAACTTTTTTCACTGCAGGCCTAGCACCCGAGATTGGAGTAGCGATCGTGAATAGTGCAGCGCTTGTGAATAGTGTAAGGTGTGAATAGTGTAGCGCTTGCGAGCGGTCAAGCGCCCGAGTCGAGAGGGACGGCGTATACCATGGGAAATGAGGACTATTTAGGTTATGCGGATGGACGGCTGTTTGTTGTAGATCAACAGAATATTGACTAAGGAGTGAGTCAGGTGAGCAAGTTGTGGGGCGGACGTTTTACGAAGCAGACGAACCGGTTGGTGGAGCAGTATACGGCCTCGATCGGATTTGATAAAGCCTTGGCCGAGGAGGATGTGCAGGGGAGTATGGCACATGTGACCATGCTGGGCAAATGCGGGATTTTACCGGAAGAAGATGTGGAGAAGATCAAGGAAGGACTGCATGCGGTGCTCGGCAAAATCCGCCGGGGAGAGCTGGAGTATTCGGTTTCCGATGAAGACATTCACATGAATGTCGAGAAGAACCTGATTGATGAGGTAGGCTCGGTTGGCGGCAAGCTGCATACCGGACGCAGCCGCAACGACCAGGTGGCTACGGATATGCACCTGTACCTGCGCAAGCGGGTGGTGGAATTCGTCGGCCTGCTCCATGATTTGCAGGAATCCTTGATCGGACAAGCCAAAGACAATCTGGAGACCATCGTACCCGGATATACTCATTTGCAACGGGCCCAGCCGATCCTGTTCGCCCATCATCTGATGGCTTATGTCTCGATGTTCCAGCGGGATATCGAACGTCTGCAGGACAGCTATAAGCGGATCAATGTGCTGCCGCTCGGAGCAGGGGCGCTGGCAGGCACGACCTTCCCGATCGACCGCCATTTTGTGGCGGAGCAGCTGCATTTTGACGCCGTATATGAAAATAGTCTCGATGCCGTCAGCGACCGCGACTTCATCCTGGAGTTCCTGGCGGACGCTTCGATCCTGATGATGCACCTCTCCCGTCTGAGCGAGGAACTCGTGCTGTGGAGCAGCACGGAATTCCGGTTTGTGGAGCTGGATGATGCCTTCTGCACAGGCAGCTGCATTATGCCGCAGAAGAAGAATCGGGACGTGCCGGAGCTGGTGCGCGGGAAGACGGGGCGCGTATACGGCAACCTGATGGGGCTGTTGACCGTGCTGAAGTCGCTGCCGCTGGCATACAACAAGGATATGCAAGAGGACAAGGAAGGCATGTTCGATACGGTGGAGACGCTGCGCGGCGCGCTGCAGCTGTTTGCTCCGATGATTGCCACCATGAAGGTGAATAGCGGGCAGATGCGCGAGGCGGTCAACAAGGACTTCTCCAATGCGACCGACATCGCCGACTTCCTTGCCGGCAAAGGCCTTCCGTTCCGCCAGGCTCATGAGGTCATCGGCAAGACGGTGCTGTACTGCATTCAGCAGAATAAGTTCCTGCTGGATCTCACGCTGGAGGAATTCAAGCAATTCTCGCCGCTCTTTGACGAGAGCATCTATGAGGTGCTGCAGCCGGAGACCGTGGTGAATGCCCGTAATGTATACGGCGGCACAGCCACGGCGCAAGTAAGCGCCGCGATTGGACGGGCGGAGGAGCGCCTTGCCGCAACCGCCCAATGGGCGAAGGAATATGCCGAGAAGAGCAAGTAGAACAAGAAGAACAAGTAGCGCAAGTAGAACAAGAATCCCCGGTCCCTCTTTCACGAAGGGAGCCGGGGATTTTTGCATGGGGCGTCCAAAAAATCTATGTTGATTAATTCTTTAATTGCTTAGTTGTAGAAACTGCAATTAAAGCTCTAACAAAAGGCTGCAAATGTAGAGCTAGTTGTATGAAAGGCATTTATATTGATATGTTGATGTCATTCTCCACTAAATGAAGGGTAATAGTTGCAGGAAATACAGTTAATCTCCCAATCGGCTCACACTTTATCGTAATAGTTGCATTTTGAGCAATTAAAGCTCGGAAATCCGGCCTTTTTTGCCGGCGATAAAGCCCAGAAGAATCGTGATCACGGACATGGCTGTAATCGTAGCAAGCGGAATACTCCAGCCGCCGCTCTGGTCGTGAATGAATCCAAACAGGGTCGGACCGACAGCGGCCAGCAAGTAGCCCAGAGACTGAGCCATGGCTGATAATTGAGAGGCCTGCTTGGCTGAGTGAGTACGAAGGCTGAAGAAGAGAATAACCAGGCTGAAGGTTGCACCGCAGCCAAGTCCGATCAGAGAAATGAACAAGATCGACCATGCTTCGGAAGCCAGCCAGATTCCGCCGAACCCGAACAGGAAAAAGGCGCCGGACAAGGCGGCAAGAGAGCTTTGGCTTTCTGCTCGCGTTGCGATGAAAGGCATGAAAAACGAACCAACCATGCTCAGGATTTGCATCAGGGAGAGCATCCATCCCGCACTATCCATGCTCATTCCTTTTTCATGCAAGATTTCCGGAAGCCAGGATACGCCTACATAGAACATAATCGACTGAAATCCCATAAATAAAGTAATCGTCCATGCCTTTGGTGAACGCCATATTGCAGGACTAGGCGATGGAGTGAGCCCGGAGCCGTCCGTTTGAGCGGAGATGCTCGCAGTGAGCACGCCTCCAGCGGCTGCAGGCTGCTTCATACCCTTTGTTTGCAAGTCTTGCATAGGCACCCGGCGTGTGAGCGGGATCCAGACAAGCACGGTCGCAACGGCGAACAGCCCCCAGAAGGCCAACGAACCGCGCCATCCCAGTCCGCTTCGGGAGAGGGGGAGACTGATGCCCGAAGCGATTGCTGACCAGAGATTCATGGATGAGGTATACAAAGCAGTCATCAAGCCGATGCGCAGCGGAAAGCTTTGCTTGATCATGGCAGGAATCAGTACATTAGCCACAGCGATCCCCACGCCAATTAAGGCGGTTCCTGCGAACAGGAGCTGAATAGATGGCAGCGAGCGGACGATAAGGCCGGCCCCTAGCAGGACTGTGGAATAGAGCAGCGTTCTTTCAATGCCATAGCGGCTGGACAGGCCTGGCGCCACTAGTGCAAATACGGCGAAGGCAACGAGCGGCAGCGTCGTCAACAGGCCGGCCAGCGTATGGGATAAAGCCGTGTCGGCTTGAATTTCTGTAATCAGCGTCCCCACACCTGTTAATGGAGAACGAAGTACAGCGGCGGTTAATAGCACGGCTACTATCGTCAGTATACCGGCGTTTCTTTGTGATGATGGATCATGAGATGACATTTGGCATGAATTCCTCTCTATATTCCGCAGAGACGCTTGGCGGGGGCCTGTCATGTTCTTGACACGAGCTTGTCGGGATTGTCCTACCCAGTCGTTCTCTGTCGGAGAAATGCGATGAGACTACCTTATCATAAGAAAAGTTGACGTATCAATACAGGATTTAACGAAATAACTGCTGATGTGCGCTCCAAATATATTAAAATAGCAATTCTGGAAAACTACTGGTACTCAACTGGTAACATATTTGTTACAATATAAATCGGACTGGTGAAAGGAATCGTTTGCGGCAGAAAAGACTCGGCACTCGAGGAAAGCGCTCGTTTGCGGCAGAAAAGCCCCGCCTATCGAAGAAATAACTCGTCTTGAAAAGGAATTGACGCGAACATGTCGAATGTTAAAGCAGACAGCCAAGTGTAAGGAATCAAGGTTTAGGACGTGATCTAGTGATAGAAATGCAGGATATCTGGAAGACTTACCCGAACGGGACGCATGCCCTGAAGGGAGTCTCTGTCAAAATCGACCGCAATGAATTCGTATACCTTGTCGGTCCCTCGGGAGCGGGGAAGTCGACCTTTATGAAGCTGATTTACCGTGAAGAGGTGCCCACCAAAGGCCAAATTTCTGTTAACGGATTTAATATAGGGAAGCTGAAGGCCCGAAAAATTCCGTATGTCCGCCGAAATATCGGCGTTGTTTTTCAGGATTTCCGATTGTTGCCCAAGCTTAGCGCCTTTGAAAATGTCGCCTTTGCCCTTGAGGTGATCGAGGCGCCGAAAAAGGTCATCAAGAAGCGGACGATGGAGGTGCTAGAGCTCGTCGGGCTGAAAAACAAGGCGAACCGGGACCCGTCGCAGCTGTCCGGAGGAGAGCAGCAACGTGTTGCGATTGCCAGAGCGATCGTTAACAACCCTTCCGTCATTGTGGCGGATGAGCCTACAGGGAATCTTGACCCCGAGACATCCTGGGGAATTATGCAGCTGCTGGATGAGATCAATTTCCGGGGGACGACCATTGTGATGGCGACGCATAACCGGGATATTGTGAATACGATGCGCAAGCGCGTTATCGCCATTGAGCATGGCAACATCGTGCGAGACCAGCAGAGAGGGGAATACGGATATGAGTTTTAGCACCTTTTTCAGACACATCCGTGAAGGTGCGAAGAGCGTAATCCGTAACGGTTGGATGTCCCTGGCCTCTATTACGTCAATTGTAGTGTCTTTATTCATGCTGGGTGTATTCATTCTCCTGGTGCTGAATGTTAACTCCTTCGCGGATGAGGCGGACAGTCAGGTTCAGATCAAGGCTTTCCTGGCTGGGAATGTGGATGAAGCATTGCTTCAGAAGGTGAATAGCGATATTGCAGCGATGGCGGAAGTCAGCAAGGTGACACTGATTCCCAAGTCACAGGGTCTGAAGGATTTCAGGGAAAAGCTCGGGGAAGAAGGCAAGGATTTGCTGGAAGGGTATGACGAGACAACCAATCCGATTCCCGATACGTTTCAGGTGGAAGTCATTGAACCGACTACCGTGCCCTATGTGGCAGGTAAAATTGAAGCCCTGAATGAGAAATATGCGGACGAGCTGCCGATTTATAAGGTTCGTTACGGACAGGGAACGACAGAGAAGCTGTTCAAGATTACCAATATGGTGCGCAATATCGGATTTGCTTTTGTCGCAGGACTTACGCTGATGGCGATGTTCCTGATTTCCAATACGATTCGTGTAACGATTCTTGCCCGCCGCCGCGAAATTGGCATTATGAAGCTGGTTGGCGCAACGAATATGTTCATAAGGTGGCCGTTCTTCGTGGAAGGCGCGCTTATCGGGGTTGCCGGCTCCGTCGTCACGGTAGCGCTATTGTTTGTTGGATATGGTCAGTTGGTTACGACGATGCAGTCCGATATTACGCTGGCCTTCACGCTGGTTCCATTGCAGGAAGTGGATCTCAAGCTGGCCGGACTGTTGATTGGATTAGGGATTTTGATCGGAATATGGGGAAGCACCATGTCGATTCGAAAGTTCTTGAAGGTATAGCCGCTGGCTGCCGGGCAGGTCAGATTCAGGTCAGATTATAGAAGATGAACAAAAGGACGGGGAAACGAACTTGAAAAAATGGATTACTGTTGTTGCCGTTGTCGCTTTAGTCGCTGCTGTCATCCAGCCTACGGAGGGCTTGGCCAAGTCGAAGACGATCAGTGAGATCGATAAGGAGCTTAAGCAGCTCCAGCAACAGGCAAAGGAAGCCGAGAAGCAGCAGGAAGCTGCTGCTGAGAAAAAGCAAAATGCCGAGCATTATGTGAATAAAAACCAGGAATACTTGAAGCAGGTTTTGGCACAAATGGACGCGGTCAGCAATGAGCTTGCCCAAATTTCTGTAGATATTGAAAATACCGAGCAGAGCCTGAGAGATACTGCGGTTCAACTGGAGGAGACCAAGGCGCGGATTGCGGAGCGCTCCGAATTGCTGGATTCCCGTGTGAGACTGATGTATACCGATGGCACCGTCTCTTATCTGGATGTGCTGCTGTCGTCGACCAGCTTCTCGGATTTCCTGGAGCGTGCGGATTCGCTGCAGGCGATCGCTAACCAGGATCATATTTTGCTGGACGAGCACAAGCATGACAAGGAGCTGCTGGATGAGCAGCAGGTGCAGCTGGAAGCAGACTATGCGAAGGTCAAGGCACTCTATGCGGATGCGGAGAACCGGAAGAGCATTTTGGAAGAGAAGGAACAGGAGAAGCAGGAACTGATTGCGAAGTATCATGCAGAGATCGAGGAATCCGACGATATCAGTGAGGAGCAGGAAGCGCTGCTCATTGAGCTCGCTACCAAGCGCGCTGCATTGGAGAAGGAAAAGAACAAGCTGAAGGCAGCCCAAGTCTATACGTATAAAAAGTCCTCCTCCGGCTTTAAAGGAAATGGCGGTTCCATGGGTCTTCCTGTAGACGGAGCACGCCTGTCTTCCGGTTATGGAACAAGAATACATCCGATCACGGGTGTGAAAAAGAAACATACCGGAGTTGACTTTGCCGCACCGCAGGGAACGGACATTCACGCGGCGGCTGGCGGTGTCGTTATCGTTGCCGAATGGTGGAGCGGCTATGGCAATACAGTCATCATCGATCATGGCGATAATGTATGGACTCTATACGGCCACATCCGCAACGGGGGGATCAAGGTCGAGAAGGGGCAGCAGGTCAAGAAGGGCGAGAAGATCGCCGAGGTCGGAAGCACCGGCAATTCAACAGGACCGCATTGCCACTTTGAGGTTCGGATTAACGGGACGCCAGTAGACCCGATGCCGTATTTGTAATAAAATAGATTAGTCGATGGAAACGGATAAACTCGTCTTGCAGAGACGGCTTGTCCGTTTTTTGCTCGTGATTGCTTTTTTAGGGTCGGGCATATAAGTGCGAGTTCAAAAAGTCAGCTTTTCAGCACCGAGAAGGTTGCGAGAACCTGAAGAAGGAGGAACGGAGTGTAGGCAGTACCTACATGAGTACCGGACTTCAAGGGTGAACGCAAGATTCGATGTCGAATCAACCACTTGAAGTACTTCGTGATCAAAAGATGTTTTTTGAACAACCTCTTATATTGTGGGGAAACTGGACATATACTTAGGAGACTAACATAGGCGGTGAAATAATGTATAAGAAACGAACAGTAGCCATAGTTGTAGTAGGTGCGATGATCGTCAGCAGCCTGCTTACATTAACCCTGACCGGGCAATGGAGCTTTGCCGGGACAAGCCCGCTTCAGAGCGGCTTATTTGCCGACAGCCCCGGGACAAGCACCAATAAGGACGATATTAAAAAAATCGAAACGGCGCTCAAGCTTGTCGAAAATAATTATGTCGAAGGTGTCGACAGGCAGAAGCTGGTTGACGGAGCCATCGACGGAATGATGAGTGCAGTTGGAGATCCGTTCTCCTCCTATATGGGGCCGGAGACGGCTCAGCAGTTTTCGGAACAGATCGAAGGCTCCTTCAGCGGAATTGGCGCAGAGGTGTCGATGGAGAACGGCAATGTCGTTGTCGTCTCGCCGATCAAGGGTTCTCCGGCAGAGAAGGCCGGAATTCAGCCGAAGGATATCTTGTTATCGGTGAACGGAGAGTCGTTTGAAGGGCTCAGCCTGAATGAGGCCGTTGCCAAGATTCGGGGTCCGAAGGGAACCGAAGCAAAGATCAAGGTCAAGCGGGCGGGAGCATCCGCGACGATGGAGTATTCCATTATCCGGGACGATATCGCATTAGAGACCGTCTATGCCGAGATGAAATCAGATGGAGTAGGCGTGATTGAAATTACGGAGTTCTCCATGAATACGGCGGAGCGCTTCAAGACAGAGCTGGACGCCCTGGAAAAGCAAGGGATGAAGGGTCTTGTGATCGATGTCCGGAATAACCCGGGCGGTGTGCTGCAAATCGTGGAGGAGATGACGGAGCTGTTCGTACCTAAGGGCAAGGTCATTGTCCAGGTAGAGGATAAGAACAAGCAACGTCAGAAGACATTTTCCTCGGGTGCAGGCAAAGCCTATCCGATCGCCGTCGTGACGAATAAAGGGAGCGCCAGTGCTTCCGAAATTCTTGCAGGGGCCCTTAAGGAATCGGCTGGTGCAACGCTGGTTGGAGACGCCACTTATGGCAAGGGAACCGTGCAGACGAGCTTCACGAAGGAATTTGGCGACGGCAGCCTGCTCAAGGTGACGATTGCCAAATGGCTGACGCCAAGCGGCGAGTGGATCCATAAGAAGGGGATCGAACCGAATGTTGCGGTATCGCAGCCGGATTATTTCACGGTAGCTCCGATCAATAAGGAGAATACGTATAAGTATGATATGCTCGGTGAGGATATCAAGAGCGCTCAGGTGATGTTGAAGGGACTCGGCTATGAGCCGGGCCGCAGCGACGGTTACTTTAATCGGGCGACCGAAGCAGCGGTGAAGAAATTCCAGGGCGATCAGAAGCTGGAGGCCACGGGGATTATTGATGAAAAGACAGCCGCAGCTCTGGAGCGCCAGTTGATTGAGCACATCCGTGATCCGAAGAACGATCTTCAAATGAACCGGGCAATCGAGGTTATCCGGAAGGAGATCGGTGCAGCGGTGTCGAAGAAATAAGAAGGCCAAAGAGCCTTCTTTTTTTCTGTCTATGACTCAATTCAAGTTGAACTTGTGTTAGAATTTAACTTGCCCGGAGATCGGAGTGTGAATTCTTTTGGATCTGTTACTGGAAGCATTGTGGAAGGTGCTGAATACGGGCTTGCAGCTCTTGCTGCAGCCGTTTTACTATATCTCAATCCTTGTTATTATGTTGATTTACCGCAGACAGGTATTGCTTGAGCGTCGATTGTTCCATGCAAGACTGCACAATTGGGTGAGTCAAACCTGGAGGACCGTGCTGGGAGGATTGGCGGCAGGCGCCTGTATTTCTTTGATTTCAGCCTTTGTGGGAATGACGCTCACACTGGAGGGCGTGCTGTGTCTCTGGATCGTTACGATCCTGCTGCTGATGATTCGTGTCCGCTATTTTTGCCTGGCTTATTCCGTGGGCTTATTGGGAATCGTGCAGTTTATCCTGAATTTGTTCCCGGGCTACGCCAGCGAAGGCTGGATTGGAACGGCAATCCGGGTGGTGCGCGAGTTGAATATCCCGGCGCTGCTCGTACTGGTAGGGCTGCTGCATCTGGCTGAAGGGCTGCTGGTACGAAGTCAGGCTGCTTCTTTTGCAGGCCCTCTCTTTTTTGAGGGCAAGCGGGGCAAGCTTGTCGGCGGATACCAGATGCAGAGCCTGTGGCCGGTGCCGCTGCTGCTGCTTATCCCGGCTCAGACAAGCGGCGGCATCCTTCCCTGGACGCCGCTGTTCGGCGGAGAAGCCTGGCAAGGCGGCTTTGCGCTCATCGCGCTGCCGGCGATCATCGGCTTCTCCGAGGTGACGACCGGCCTGCTGCCGCAGCAGAAAGCCCGGATCACTTCCGGGCGCCTGCTCGCCTACGGTACGGTCGTCATCGCCTTTGCGCTGGCGTCGCACTGGTGGACGCCAGTCCTGCTTGTGGCAGCACTGGCCGCGATTCTGCTGCATGAAGGGCTGATCGTGCTCAGCCGCTTCGAGGAGCAGCAGAGGAGCCCCTTGTTCGTGCACCCGCAGGGCGGGCTCAAGGTGCTGGCGGTGCTGCCCGGCAGTCCGGCGGCCGAGCTCGGCATTGCCGCCGGCGAGACGGTTATGCGTGTGAACGGCGTGCCCGTTCCCACGAAGGAAGAGCTGCATGCGGCACTGCGCATGCAGCCTGCATTCTGCAAGCTGGAGGTACGCAATCTCGCAGGCGAGAGTAAGTTCCTCCAGCGCGCCATATACGCCGGCGATCATCATCAGCTCGGCGTGATCCTGGCGCCGGACGAGCAGGCGCCGGTAGCTGTGAAGCTGCAGCCGCTGTCGTTGCTGCAGCTGCTGTCGCCGCGCCGCGGTGCGCAGGGCGTGCGCCACGGCGGCGCAGCCGCCTCCGCCGCTGCCGGGTCGTCCCCGGCGGAGGCGAGCGACGCAGCGCGTTGACCCGCGCTGCGGCATTATTGCAGCCCCTGAGATCCATGTGGAAATCTCAGGGGCTGCTTCTTTGCTGGCTCACTCTGCGTTCATTCGCCAGCACATATGACGGCATAACTGCTAAAAGCGCTAATTTCCCACTCACTGGCTTCATTTCACCGATAAAATTGCACCTTGTACTCTCATATACTCTCACGACGATTTTAGTGCCAAAAGGCATTAAAATTCCTGGCTTGGGAGCTCATGCGACGAATTTAATGACAAAAGGCATTAAAATTACTTGTGTGGGAGTTCACGCGACGATTTTAGTGCCAAAAGGCATTAAAATTACCGGCCCGGGAGTTCATGCGAGGAGTCTAGACCCAAACGCAACTAAATTACTCCACAAGAGCCTCAAACAGCTAAAGCCAGCTCTCTAAAACCAGCTTCCTACCACCAAACTCCATTATCAGTTCCCCACAACCCACTCCTCGTTACCAACTCCCTGTTACCAACTCCCCAAATCCAGCAACCTATCCAGCTCCCCATCCAGTTCCCTATTCAGCACTCTATCCAACTCTCTATCTGGCCTTCTATCCAGCCAATCCCTCTACTTACTTCCCCGACAACGGCAGGCTCTGGGTTTTAACCAGCGCCTGGGTGCGGGTGGATACGCCCAGCTTCTCGTACAAACGGGACAAGTACACGCGGATGGTGCCTTCGGTCAATCCAAGCGCTGCGGCCATCTGCTTGTTGGTCGCTCCGAGCCGGAGCTGCTCCAGGAGGAGAAGCTCTTTGCTGCTCAAGGGTTCGAGAAGGTCGAGCACCGGGAGGCTCCTCTGATGTGCAGGAATTCCTGGCGTGCCAGGAAAGGCATGGATCAGCTTCTCCACATAATCCAGGAGAGGGCCCAATTGCTCTAGTCCTTGATCGGAGCCGGAAGCAGAAGCGCGCACATTGTACCGATCAGCAAGGTAAGCCTTCAGCAGCAACTGCATATCGGCTCCTTCGTCCACAAAGGTTCTGCGGTAGTCGTTGTCTTTACCCAGAACGAGCGCTTCCTCGATCAGGCTGAAGGCAAGCAAGCGCTGGCCCCGCTGAGCTTCCAGCAATGCCTGGAGACAGGTAATCTCTACCCGGCAGGCGATCTGCTGTTCCCGCTCCGCTTGCAGCTTGAGCAGTTCGAGCATCGGCAGAGCCTCAGCCTCCTTGCGCTGCCTCCCAAGCAGCCGAACCAACGCGAGAAACTCGGTTTCCCGGCTGTATACCGGCTTGCTTCCGGAACCGATATGCAATGGGGCCAGTTCCTTTTTCGCCTCGCCCAATCGACCGTCCCGTAAGTACAGATTGCTCCGTACGGCTCGTACATAGCGACCCCAGCGTCCCCCGTCAGGAATGCAGGCCGCGGCGGCCTCAGCCGCTTCGTCCAGGGTGTGATAAGCCAAGGCGGACTTGCCTTCGGCAGCATGCAGCCGCGCTTCCGTGAGAAGAACCGGAATAAGCAGACCTGGCGTCTCCCGCAGCTTGTCCGAGTTGCGCAGTTGCATCAACAGCTCGCGGCAATCGACCAGGCGGTTCCACTCGTAATAGCCTTCGGCGAGGCACTGCTTTACGTACAGGTGGAGCAGAGAGTTTTTCCAGCCGTGGCCTTCCAATACCTCGATGAACAATTTTCCGACTTTTTCAGTGTCCTTGGACAGCCTTCCTTTCATGCCCAGCGAGGTGCGCCGGACATAAGGCTCTTGGCGGTTATAGTCGAATTGGTAATAGACTGGGTTGTCCGGAGCGAGATGATCTCGTACCTTTTCGCTCGAGGCCAGCCACCCTGCAAAGTCCCCATTTAAAAAGACCAAATTAGAACGGACGAACAATAAGCTGCTTCGAAGCTGGTCCTGCCGGCTGGAAGGGCTCAGTCTGTCTATTTCCTCCTCCAGCTGCTCCAATACCCGTCCGGAGCGCTCCAGATCACCGGCCAGCACAAGCAGGAAGGCGTGAAGCAGGGACAACTCAAGCGTCAGGGAGCAGGCCTCGGGAATTCTGCGAAACCAATTCAACAGTGTAGATAGATCCCCTTGTCTGAGCGCTGCAGGCAGGTGTCGCTCCAGGGCCTGGATGGCGAGCATAATCTCACCGGCTTCAAACAAGTGGTCAATAGCATCCTCCATAGCACCGATTTCAGAAAAATGCAGCCCGGCTGCTCGGTGCATTGCAGCATACGCTTTCTCATCCCTGCGTCGAAGCTGGCCTTGCAGAAACTGTGCGAACAGGTGGTGATAACGGAACCAGGTCCGCGTTCCATCAAGCGGGATCAGGAACAGATTCAATCGCTGAAGCTCCTCCAACTGCTGCCCGCCGTCGGTCCGTCCGGTCAACGCATTGCAGGCCGGAGCGTCCATTCTAGACAGCACGGAGGTCCGAAGAAGGAAATCATGCAAATCGGAAGAAAGCAGATGTAAAACCTCTTGGAACAAATAATCGGAAATAAATGACTCTCCGTCGTAGGCCAGATGCATGAGACTGTCGTTGCCAAAGGGGCGCGATAAGGAGAGAAGCTGCAGTCCGGTAATCCATCCCTCCGTCTTCCGCTGAAGCTCGTCCAGCTGGGCGGACGTCCATTCTGTATGCGGCTCCCCGTTAACCATGCGAAACAGGCTCTCGGTCTCGCTCGCTGTGAATTGGAGCTGGCCCATGCCGACCACCATGGCTTCTCCATTTGCCAGCCGCTTTATACCGGGGATCATGAGCTCCGAGCGGGAGGACAGAAGCACGTGCATCGAATCAGGCATATAGTCGAACAGATAAGACAATCCCTCAAGAATAGAGGGGGTGGTGATTTCGTGAAGATCGTCGAGTAGAAGCGCAAAAGCATGCTTATGATCCGTTTCTTCGGGCAGTCCGCTAATGAGGGCGTCCAAAAAAGTATAGATGGAGACCCCGTCCTGCAACTGGCAATTGGCTTCAAGCTGCTGACGATGCTGCTCGGGCAGGGCAGAGGCTATTGAAGCGGTAAAATATCTCCAGAAGCGTACAGGATCATTGTCCCGTGCATCAACCGATAGCCAGGCGCAAGGCATTCCGGCATGGTTGGCCCATTGGGCGAGCAGGGTGGACTTGCCGTAGCCTGCTGGAGCCACGACAGCGATTAAGCGTTTTCCCAGCCGGAAGCCCTCAGAGATCGAATGGAGCAGGCGCTCCCGCTGAACCAGCCGGTCCTTCGATTCGGGAACGAACAATTTAGTTTTTAACAAAGGACTAGACGTTCGGCGCATAGACTTACCTCGCTCATTTTGATTTCTATCCTAGCAAATCTGATTAATTACATTGCTGACAGTGTCGAAAAAGGCAGATTCGTCAAATAAAGTAGATCATAGAATAGATTATACGAAGAATTTTAAGGAAAGTTAACGAATGTCAATTCTTTCACTCCATTTATTTTGTTAGCCTCTTCCTGATAGATCATTTTCAGGAGGATAATATGAGACAGCGTATCGGAAAAATCGTACTGTGCATAAGCTTGCTTATCGTACATCTGCAATGGATGAGCAACTCGTCTAGGGTGTTTGCGGCCTCGGCAATGCCTCCCAAGCTGGTTGTGGGCTACTATCATACATTAGCTCTGACCAGTGGAGGACAAGTGTATAGCTGGGGAGGGAATGACAAGGGGCAATTGGGCAACGGGATGAGTAGTAATCGAAATACTCCTGTTGTGATCGAAGATCTGGACCAGGTTATCGAGATCGACTCCGGCGTACGCAGTTCCATGGCGCTTCAGGCTGACGGAACGATCTGGACTTGGGGGATGAACGAGAACGGGCAGCTCGGGATCGGATCCTTGGTCAACACGACCGTTCCGACAAGGGTCACAGCCTTGGAAGACGTCCGAATAACAGCTATATCGGGCGGGCTTGGCTACCATAGCATGGCGCTTGCCGAGGACGGCACAGTGTGGACATGGGGGAAGAATGACAGCGGCGAGCTGGGGGATGGAACAAAGGTCCAGAAAAACGCGCCTGTTCAAGTTAACGGTTTAAACGGAATTACGGCGATTGCCGCAGGAGGCTACTCCAGTTTTGCTCTGAAGGAGGACGGGACTGTCTGGGCTTGGGGAACGAACCAGAACGGAGAGCTCGGCGACGGAACGCTCACGGACAAGCTCCTGCCGGTGCAGGTTGCGGGTCTTAGCGATGTTATCAGGATTGCCGCGGGCGGTTCGCACTCCCTGGCAGTCAAGCGGGATGGCACGGTATGGGCCTGGGGCTCCAACAGTCAGGGCCAATTAGGGGATGGAACAATATCTAACCGAAACCTGCCGGTGAGGGTTTTGAATTTGGAAAATATTGTGGATATTGCCGGAGGTGGCTACCATAGCCTTGCTTTGGATGCGGACGGTGCCGTATGGAGTTGGGGCTTGGGGAATTACGGCCAGCTAGGACGTTCGGGCACCTCCAGTGATAGAGTTCCTGCCCGGATTCAGGATTTGACGCCTGTGATCGATATCTCTGCCGGCGGCTTTCACAGCGTGGCGGTGACGGAGGATATGCGCGTCTGGGGCTGGGGATACAACGGTTATGGTCAGCTTGGTGACGGAACCTGGAGTACAAGCATGGTTCCCGTGTTAAGCAAGGCTATTCTGGATACTACAGCCCCGGTGCCGGGAGGCCTGATCGAGGCTGTCGAGGTCACAACGGATTCCATAGAGCTGCAGTGGGCTGCTGCTTCCGACAATCTTGATGATCCGGACGAACTGGAGTACAGGCTGTATTTATCGGGCAGGGATAACTTAAGCACGGTTGAGCAGGTAGAACAAAACGGGATGGCTCTGGGACCCTATGAAAAAAATCAGACGAGTGCGGCGATGCGGCTGTTTGTCCCGGACCAAACCTACTATTTCAGTGTCATTGTCAGGGACAGTGCAGGGAACAAGAGCGCTTATCCGATGCTGAGCGTGAAGACAAGACCGCTGGCTCCGCTGCACGATCCGACCCTGCGGCAACTATCCGTACAGTCGGCGCAAGAGAGCGGTTTGGCATTGAATCCCGGCTTCGGCCGCTACCAATACACTTACAACCTTAGACTTGCTGAAGCTACGGATCGGCTTTCAGTCACGGCGGACGTCTACGACACAGCAGCCAGTGTGACGGCAAGCGTCTACGGGGAGACCGGACAGCTCCTGCAGGGGCCGGTGCCGCTGGTGTTTGGAGTTCCCAGTGAGGAGTTGACTGTGGGAGAAGGAGCAGCCTATTTGTCGGTTGTCGTGAGGATGCCGGATGGCCAGGAACAGGAGTATCGGATCGTCTTGACCCGGGACAGCGTGCCTGGGGGCAACCCGGGAGAAGGAGAAGGACCGGGTGGACCAGGTGAAGGACCAGGCAATCCGGGAGAAGGACCGGGCGAACCAGGTGAAGGACCGGGCAACCCGGGTGAAGGGCCGGGCAACCCGGGTGAAGGGCCGGATAACCCTGGCGAAGGCGGTACGGGCGGAGGAAGCGAGCCGGGGAGGTCAGGACAGTCGCCGGAGGGCAATGTATCACAGCCTCCTTCGAAGCAGCTTGATCTCCAGGTGCTTTTAAACCACCAGCCTCAGGACAGCATAGTTCATGCTGGACTTCGTAACGATGGAGCTAAGCAAGTTGTATCGCTCAGGCTCGATTCCACAAAATTAAAAGCCGCAATGGAAATGCCAGGGAGTGATTCGAGCCTGTTCCTCATTCTCGGGCAGCAGGCTGAGCTTATTGAATTGAGTATGGACGCTCAAGCCATGGAATTGTTTGCTGAAAGGGAAGGCTCCCTGGAGCTGCGTTCCTCCCTTGGCGGCTTCCGTTTCGCAGCAGGGGAGCTAGCCGAAGCTTTTGAACGCTATGGGGCTGAGGCGGATAAAGAATCTGCCAGTCAGGCCATAGTTACCTTTACCTTGGGCGGCAGCGCGAGCAAAGTGCAGGAGCAGCTTGCCCGGGCGGAGGCAGAGCAGCATTTTGTGACGCTGCTATCTCCCGTTCAATTTAAAGCGGCCATACAGGTCGGGGAACACATTCATCCGATAGAGAAGTGGGGACGGTATGTGCAGCGCAGCCTGCCTGTTCCTCCGGAGCAAGCTGATACTGTAACGACCGGCGTCTTTATTGGGGAGGATGGGACCGTCATCTCAGTGCCGACTCGGCACGAGACTCTGGAAGACGGCACTCGCCATGCGGTGCTGAAGAGCATGCATAATGGCTCGTTTGCCTTGATATCGAAGCCGGCAGCATTTGCGGATGCGGTCTCCCATTGGTCCGGCGAAGCGGTGAATGATTTGGCCTCGAGGCTGATTATCACGGGAACAGCGGAGGGGCAGTTTTCTCCGGAGGCGCCTATGGAGCGCGCAGCGTTTGCAGCTTTGATGGCAAGAGCGCTAGGTCTGTACGATTCGTCTGTTCCGGCCGCGGTCTTCAAGGATGTCAGCGTCACGGATTGGTTCCATGATCCGCTTGCACTGGCGGTAGAGCATGGATTAATCCAGGGAGATGCAGCGGGAGACTTCCGCCCCCGTCAAGCAATCAGCCGTCAGGAGGCGATTGTTATTATTGCTCGGTCTATAGCGGAAGAAGAATTCCAGAGCACGGCCCAAACAAGCTCGTCAACGGCTTCGGGCTTGCTGTTCAAGGATCTGGACAGCTTGCCGGACTGGGCACGGACTTCAGCCGAAGAGCTTGTCAGTCTTGGCATTCTGGAAGGCTCGCCGGATGGCATGATGATGCCGAAGCAAGCATTAACCAGAGGGGAAGCTGCCGCACTTATCCAGCGCATGCTGAAGAAGAGCGGGATGATTGACTAAGCAATCGCATAAGAAAAACAATAGGCCCCGCCTGTCCAGTGACAGGCGGGGCCTATTGCAGTGTGCCACGCATGGCGACCAACTATTTGGTGAGAGTCCATTGTGGGGGGAAATACCGCCCGAAGGGTAAAACATTCAGGAAGGATATCAAATTTTTTAATTGAATTAACATAATTCAAGTTATATAATTTGAAAAAACGGCAATAATTTAAAATAAGGAGGGTGGAATTAGATGGGATATGAAAAATTATCGAAGATTTTTTATAAAGTGGGCGAGATCGACTATACGCAGGAAATTAATCATCGAAAAAATAGTTATGGCAGCTATTTGACCCCATTCACCATAAAAGGGTTTCGAAAAGGTCAAACCACTAAAGAAACCTATTCATTGTTTTATGTAAATATCCATGAATTAATGACCTTAAATAATAGAGTACTAATGAATAGTTCCAAAATATCCGCTTTAATCAGCAGACTCCCCAAGTTTGTCGTTGAGCCCTATTTTCGAAAATTGATTATTAATGAAGCGCAAAGCAATAATGAAATTGAAGGAATTCGCAGTACTAAAAGGGAGCTGCAAGAAGTATTGAACGGATTAATGAAGTCTGAAAGTAAACATAAACGGTTTATAGGATTAATGAAAACCTATTTATTCATTGATCAAATAAAGCCCTTCACTAATGTTGAAGATTTTAGAAAGCTTTATGATGATTTGGTATCTAATGAAATTTCCCCTGAAGATGAACCTGATGGTAAATTGTTTAGAAAGGGCTACGTAGAAGTAAATGATGGCAGCCATACCACTCACATAGGTGTTATCTCTGAAAATAAAATTATTGAAATGTTAAATACATTAATAAAGTTTCTGAATGATGAGCAACATCCGGAATTATACCGCTTTATGGCTGCCCACTATTATTATGAGTATATACACCCATTTTATGATGGGAATGGAAGAACAGGGCGTTTACTCGTGTGCAGTTACTTATCGAGATACTTAGATAGATATTCTGCAATCACTTTTTCTTATGCTATTAATAAGAACAGATCAAAGTATTATAAAGCGCTGGAAGAGATTCCTTCGCCCTTGAATAAAGGGGAATTAACATTTTATTTGATGGATATGCTGGCTTTACTTTCATCAGGTCAAGAGGGGATCATTGAGGATTTAGACTTGAATCTATCCAAATATCAACGCATAAATGACTTTTTTGAGACAAATAAATGGGATGGGCGCCGTGAAGAAAGCAGTTTATTGCGTATTATGACAAGCCTTAATGTGTTTGTAAATGAAGCCGATTTTCCTGTGAACATGTTGATGGAAATATCCGGACAGTCAAGATATAAAGTAAATCAGATGATGAGTAACTTGGAGGAAGAGGGATATGTGATCCTGATTAGCCAAAGGCCTAAAAGTTATAGGATTTCAGATGAATTTTTGGAAAGTATACTGATTGTGTAAGAAGGAAGAGATAAACGAAGGAAAAAATTGCGGCCCTTAGGTGTAAAAGTTGCTTGTCTGATGGGGTATTACAAAAAGCACCGTTCACGCCTTAGTGAAAAAAGGCAAACGGTGCTTTTTCTGTCTATTGCTGCAGCTGCCGAAGTACGGTAATTTCTACGCGGCGGTTCTTTTGCCTCCCGGCTGAAGTAGTGTTGTCGGCGGCGGGCCGGGTATCGGCATAACCGGCATACTGAAAGACTTCCGGGTCAAGCTGCTCTTTCTCTAGGAAGAAACGAAGCACGGACAGTGCCCGGGCGCCGGACAGCTCCCAGTTATCCTCAAAGGAGGAGGCCCGGCCGATAGGCTGGTTATCGGTGTGTCCCTCGATGCTGATGACGGTATCGAGCTCTTTAAACAGGCTGGCGAGCTGCGCAAGAGTCACCTCGGATCCGGATTTCAGATCGGCTCTGCCAGTGTCGAACAGAAACCGGTCGCTTAATGTGATCGAAATTCCTTTCGGAAGATCGGTTACCTTGATCTGATCGTCCAGTTGATTATCTTTAATATAGGATTCAATCCGTCCCATTAATGTCGCTAATTCCTGTTCCTGCTCGCGAAACGCCAGCTCCCGCTCGGTTAACGGCTGCTGAGTGGAGGGGGGAGAGGTGTTGCCGCTGCCCTCGCCGCCTGTACTTTCCGGTCCCTGTCCATTCTCGGCGCCTTGTCTGTCCGGCGGATTATTGTAATCGTATTGATCCTCACTGCCCAGAACACCGGTGCCTTTATCCAGCAGAGAATTACCGCTCTTGAAGGTATGTTGAAGAGATTGGGTAACCACTTCATATTTCTCGACATCAAGCCGGCTCATCGCATACATGACCACGAAAAAGATCAACAGCAGCGTGATCAAGTCGGCATAGGTAATCATCCAGCGGTCTTTGGTATCTTTCGGTCCTGCAGAACGACGGCGTCCTGTACCTGACCGGATATCTCTGTCTCTGCCGCGCATCACAGCTCTGACTCCTCGGATGAGGCCGACAGCTGCGGCTTCCGTTCCCGATCTGTCAAAAAGGACTCCAGCTTGCGGCGGACCAGCATCGGGTGATCTCCGTTTTGCAGCGAAATCATACCTTCCAGCATCAGTTCCATCCGTGATGTCTCATCCTCGCCACGGGCGCGAATCTTCGATGCAATCGGCAGGAAAATCAGGTTTGCACTGGCGACGCCGTATAAGGTAGCCGTAAAAGCAAGCGCGATGGAGGGCCCGAGCGAGGTCGGCTCCGTCAGACTGCCCAGGACGTGGATTAATCCCATGACCGTACCGATGATACCCATAGTAGGGGCATAGCCGCCGGCAGAATCGAAAATTTTGGCATAGCCCTCATATTTAAGATGAACCGCCTCAATCTCCAGATCGAGCACCTGCCGCACGATGGCCGGCTCCGTACCATCCACGACAAGCTGAATGCCCTCACGCAGAAAAGGATCGGCATGCTCCTCCGATTTTTTTTCCAACGCAAGAACGCCCTGCCGCCGGGAAATCACGGACATCCCTTCCAGATCTGAAATAAGCTCCTCCATATCCTGCGATCCCTTGGTGAAGGCTAACGAAAGAGCCTTGGGAATCGTCTTCAGCTTCGCTAAGGGGAAACTGATCATGACTGCGGCAAAGGTGCCGCCGAACACGATTAAGGCAGCAGCCCACTGCATCAGTCCGCCGAGCTCTCCGCCCTCCCAGATAAAGCCGCCGATCAGCGCGGCCAAGCCGATAATAATACCAATAATTGTGGATATTTCCATTCGTTCACACACAGCTCCATTCGTTGACTTTGGTTGCATCCCGGATGCAAAGAAGGTATAATCAATGGGAACACTTATTCTTATTTTTATTTTACAAAGATAGACAGTTTGTCTACTATTCCGTTGAAACTAATGAAATAGGGTTAATATAGATAGAGAAACCATAACATAGAAATTCACTTTTCCATTTTAGACGATAAGGGTGATGTTGGACAATGAGTGAAATTGTCTTCAGTAATAATAAATTCGAGCTAATCTCCGATTTTTCGCCACAGGGCGACCAGCCGCGGGCTGTAGACCAATTAGTGGAAGGGGTAAAAATGGGAAAAAAGCACCAGACCCTTCTGGGAGCTACAGGCACCGGCAAGACGTTCACGATTGCTCATACTATAGCGAAGCTTGGAAGACCTACACTGGTCATTGCCCATAATAAGACGTTGGCCGCACAGCTTGCCAGCGAGTTCAAGGAATTCTTCCCCAATAACTCCGTTGATTACTTCGTCAGCTACTATGACTACTACCAGCCGGAAGCCTATATTCCATCCTCAGATACTTACATTGAAAAAGACTCCAGCATCAACGAAGAGATTGATAAACTGAGACACTCCGCGACCAGCTCGCTGTTCGAACGGCGCGACGTGATCATTGTAGCGAGTGTATCCTGTATTTACGGTCTCGGTTCTCCGATGGAGTACCGGAACTTGGTGCTGTCGCTGCGTATCGGAATGGAAAAGCCGCGCAACGAGATCCTGGCTCGGCTGGTGGATATCCAGTATCAGCGGAATGACATCAATTTTGTGCGCGGCACATTCCGCGTGCGCGGCGATGTGCTGGAAATCTTCCCGGCCTCCCGGGGAGAACAGGCGGTGCGAGTGGAATTTTTCGGCGACGAAATTGAACGGATTACCGAGATCGATGTCCTGACTGGCGAGCTGGTTGGCGAACGTGAGCATATTGCCATTTTCCCGGCGTCTCACTTTGTAACGCAGGAGGAGACGATGCGGATCGCTATCGGTAACATCGAACGGGAGCTAGAGGAGCGTCTGGCCTTGTTCCGCGAGCAGGGCAAGCTGCTGGAGGCGCAGCGGCTGGAGCAGCGCACCCGTTATGATATCGAAATGATGAAGGAGGTCGGCTTCTGCTCCGGCATCGAGAACTATTCGGGCCCCCTGACCTTCCGGGAAGCGGGGGCAACCCCTTACACGCTTATGGATTACTTTCCGGATGATATGCTGATCGTAATCGATGAATCCCATGTGACACTGCCGCAGATTCGTGCGATGTATAACGGTGACCGGGCGCGGAAGACCGTGCTTGTGGACCATGGATTCCGCTTGCCGTCGGCGCTGGACAACCGGCCGCTGCAATTCGAGGAATTCGAAGCCAAGGCCAATCAATTGATTTACGTGTCTGCAACACCGGGGCCGTATGAACTGGAGCATTGCAATACGATGGTTCAGCAGATCATTCGTCCGACCGGATTGCTGGATCCGATTATCGAGGTTCGTCCGACCAAGGGGCAGATCGATGATTTGATCGGCGAGATCCGCGAGCGGATCGATCGCGATGAACGGGTGCTTGTTACCACATTGACAAAGAAGATGTCCGAGGACCTGACCGATTATTTAAAAGAGGTCGGTATTAAGGTAAGGTACCTGCACTCCGATATCAAGACCTTGGAGCGGATGAGTATTTTGCGTGATCTGCGGCTCGGAACGTTTCATGTGCTGATCGGCATTAACCTGCTTCGGGAAGGCCTTGATTTGCCGGAGGTTTCGCTCGTTGCGATTCTGGATGCCGACAAGGAGGGCTTCCTTCGTTCGGAGCGGTCGCTGATTCAGACGATCGGCCGGGCTGCGCGGAACTCCGAGGGACGGGTGCTGATGTATGGGGATCAGATTACCGATTCTATGGATCGGGCCATCAAGGAGACAGAGCGGCGCCGCTCGATCCAGGTCGCTTATAATGAGAAGCATGGCATCACTCCGCAGACCATTCGCAAGAAGGTTCGGGATGTGATCGAGGCTACCAAGGTGGCCGAAAGCAAGAGTGATTATCTGGCTGATGCGGCTAAGAGCAAGATGTCCAAGCGTGATCGTGAAGCGATGATCGGACGTCTTGAATCCGAGATGAAGGAAGCCGCCAAGAACCTGCAATTTGAACGGGCCGCTGAACTGCGCGATGCAATTATGGAATTGCGTGCAGCGGATTAAATAGATAGCGGATTAAATAGATAATGGGAGATGAACCACTTGGCCATTGAGAATATCGTCATTAAAGGTGCGAGAGCGCACAACCTGAAAAATATAGATATTACGATTCCGCGTGATAAATTTGTTGTCTTGACCGGCTTGAGTGGATCGGGGAAATCTTCGCTTGCATTTGACACGATTTATGCAGAAGGACAGCGACGTTATGTAGAGTCTTTGTCGGCTTATGCGCGCCAGTTTCTTGGTCAAATGGAGAAGCCGGATGTGGATTCGATTGAAGGATTATCTCCTGCCATCTCCATTGACCAGAAGACAACAAGCCGGAATCCCCGCTCTACAGTGGGTACAGTGACGGAAATTTATGATTATCTTCGTCTATTGTTTGCCCGGATTGGCCATCCGCATTGTCCGGAGCATGGGGTGGAGATTACCTCGCAGACCGTTGAACAGATGGTTGACCGGATTATGCAATATCCGGAGCGTACCCGTCTGCAGATTCTTGCTCCGGTGATCTCTGGCAAGAAGGGAGAGCATAAGAGCCTGTTCAGCGAAATTGCCAAGCAGGGCTTTGTCCGCGTACGGGTGAATGGTGAGCAGCGGGACTTGTCGGAGAATATCGAGCTTGAAAAGAATAAGAAGCATTCCATCGAGGTTATCGTAGACCGGATCGTGGTGAAGGAGGATGTCAGAAGCCGCCTGGCGGACTCTATCGAAACTGCGCTGAAAATGTCAGGAGGTCAACTGCTGGTCGACATTATCGGCCAGGAGGAGCTCCGCTTCAGCTCTAATTACGCCTGCCCGATCTGCGGCTTCAGCATCGAGGAGCTGTCGCCGCGAATGTTCTCATTCAACAGTCCGTTCGGAGCCTGTCCGGAATGCGACGGACTTGGTATGAAAATGATCATCGATCCGGAGCTGCTTGTTCCTGATCCGTCGAAAAGTATTGAACAAGGGGCTTTCGAAGCGTGGGCAGGCAGTACGTCCAATTATTATCCGCAATTCCTTCGCTCGGTGTGCGAGCATTTCCATATTCCTCAGGATGTGCCGGTATCGGAGCTGACCAAGGATCAAATGGACAAGCTCCTGTACGGAACGGGCACAACCAAGGTGCGCTTCCGCTATGAGAACGATTTTGGCATCAGCAAGGATGCTTATGTTACGTTTGAAGGCATCGTGCATAATCTGGAGCGCCGATATCGGGATACGGCTTCCGAAGGAATTCGGGAGTTTATCGAAGGTTTTATGGGCTCCAAACCATGCGGTACCTGCAAAGGACATCGCCTGAAAAAGGAGATTCTCGCAGTTACCGTGAATGGAGAGAACATCGCTCATGTAACATCGCTGTCCATCGGCGAGGCCATGAGGTTCTTTGACGGTCTGGAGTTAAATGAGAAAGAGAAGGCAATTTCTCATATGATCTTGAAGGAGATTAATAGCCGACTGGGCTTTCTCGTTAACGTAGGACTCGAGTATTTGACGATGAGCCGTGCAGCAGGAACACTCTCCGGAGGCGAAGCGCAGCGCATCAGGCTGGCAACGCAGATCGGCTCCAGTCTGATGGGCGTATTGTATATCCTTGATGAGCCTAGCATTGGATTGCACCAGCGGGATAATGACCGTTTGATCACGACATTGGCTCATATGCGCGATTTGGGGAATACCTTAATTGTCGTTGAGCATGATGAGGATACGATGCTGGCTTCCGATTATATTATTGATATTGGGCCGGGAGCGGGGATTCATGGCGGCCAGGTTGTCTCCCAAGGTACTCCGCAGGAGGTTATGGAGGACCCGAACTCTTTGACCGGCCAATACTTAAGCGGACGGAAGTTCATTGAGGTGCCCGAGCAGCGGCGCAAGCCGGACGGACGCTGGATCGAAGTGCGCGGGGCCAAGGAGAACAACCTGAAGAACATTAACGTCAAGTTCCCGATCGGCGTGTTTGCGGCCGTTACCGGAGTGTCCGGTTCGGGCAAATCTACGCTGGTGAATGAGATTCTGTACAAAACGTTGGCGCGAGATCTGAACCGTGCGAAGGTTCGACCGGGGCAGTATCGGGAGATTCGCGGCCTGGAGCATGTGGAGAAGGTAGTCGATATCGACCAGTCGCCAATCGGACGGACTCCCCGCTCCAATCCGGCGACCTATACCGGTGTCTTTGACGATATCCGGGATCTTTTCTCACAGACGAACGAAGCCAAGGTTCGGGGCTATAAGAAGGGCCGCTTCAGCTTCAATATTAAAGGCGGGCGTTGTGAAGCCTGCCGCGGAGACGGCATTCTCAAGATCGAAATGCATTTCCTTCCTGATGTCTATGTGCCATGTGAAGTATGTGCGGGTAAACGGTATAACCGGGAGACACTGGAGGTTAAATATAAAGGAAAAAGCATCGCAGATGTGCTGGAGATGACGGTGGAGGATGCGACCCAATTCTTCGAGAATATTCCGAAGATTCACCGGAAGCTGCAAACCTTGCTCGATGTTGGCCTTGGGTACATCAATCTGGGACAACCGGCGACCACACTGTCCGGCGGGGAAGCCCAACGCGTCAAGCTGGCCTCCGAATTGTATCGCCGCAGTACGGGCAGAACCATCTACATTCTGGATGAGCCGACCACAGGTCTGCATGTCGATGATATCGATCGTCTGCTGAACGTACTTCATCGGCTCGTGGATTCCGGAGAGACCGTGCTTGTCATTGAGCATAATCTCGATGTGATCAAGACCGCGGATTATCTCATTGACCTGGGACCCGAGGGAGGCAGCGGCGGCGGGACCATCATTGCTACAGGTACGCCGGAGGAGGTCACGCAGGTGGAGGAATCCTATACGGGCCGATATCTTTCGCCGGTTCTGCAGCGCGATTCTGAACGGACGCGTGCCATCAAAGTGCATTCGTAGGCAACCCTTTTAACGAACATAACATAGTACAGGCTCTCTTGGAGATCGGTAAGGCCGATTTCAAGAGAGCTTTTTTTGCGCGAAAATACTGGAGTTTTAATGTTAAATGATAGGGAGATGTACATGAGGTGCCTCAAGAGAAGAATTGACTAACAAGAAAAATAAATCCGATGAAAAGGGCAAATAGTCCGCTAAGGCGCGTCATCGCTAAGTAGCTGTCGCTTGGCTCTGAATCCCCATCGACCTTCCAGCCTTCTTTCATATGCCAACCCAAGGAAGGGAAGAAGAGATTAAGACAACCAATCCCAATAATCACTAGTCCTAAGAACACGTACATGACATCAACTCCTTTGTAAATAAGTACGTGAATGAACTGGAAAGGTTCCTTTGCTTTATAATGTATAATATAACTAACAAAACCAAGCAAAGGGAGATTTCAATCATGACCTTGGGCAGGAATGAGCCTTGCCACTGCGGTAGTGGGAAAAAGTACAAAAAATGCTGTCTTGAAAAGGACAGGCTGGCTGAACAGGAACGCGGCGCGTCAATCAGCAATGTGATCCCCTTTCCTGGGGGAAATAAAGCCTCCAAGGAAGCGGATAAATTTGTCAATGAGCTGAGGCGTTTTATTTCGAATGAATTGGAATGGGAAAATCAGGAGTATCAAGAGCTGGCCCTGAGTCTTTTTCCGCAAATTTGGAAGGAATACCGGATGCGCCGCCAGGATGATTTGGACGAGTTGATGAGCATTGTAATGCTATGGAATGATTTTTCCAGCCAGAAGCAACCGAAGTATCGTAAGCCAGGCGGATATGCAGGCGCTTTGGAGTACTTCGTAATGAATGTACGGAGACAATGGGTCACGCAAACAGAGCTCGCGGACAAGCATGGGGTGTCTACGGGAACTTTGTCGCGCTGTTACGGAAATTTGCTGGATTTTGCTGAAGAAAAAATGCTTGCCGAAGACTGGCTCGCTGAACAGAAGGACGGTATGCCTAATTTCGGAGGGACGGCGGGCTTTTCTCAATTGGAGAATGAGCAGTTCATGCATAAGCTTGCCAAGCTGATCGAAGAGAAGCAATTTGAATCTCCAGATGAGGTCAATGCCTTTTTGAGTCAACATATGGACCATATAGACAAGCTGGTAGATGCGGAATTAAGCGATGAGCAGAAAGCGGTAGAACTGCTTGTTAAGGCGGAGCAGGAGCCTCTTCCGGCCAGACGCATTCAGCTTGTCAAAGAGGCGCTCAGGCTGGACAAAGGAAATGGGGATGCTTATGTGATGCTGGTCATGGAAGCAAATACGCTTCCTGAGGCACTGAAAGTGGCTGAGGAAGGTCTGAATGCAGCCGCAGCAAGTCTGGGTCCCGGATATTTTGAAGAAAACAAGGGCCATTTCTGGGGACTGATCGAGACCCGGCCTTATATGAGACTGAAGTTCTGCTATGCGGATCTGCTGAAGGAACAGGGAGACATCGCTGCGGCTATGCAAGAGCTTGAAGAGATGCTGGAGCTCTGTCCGAATGATAATATCGGCGCACGATATGATTTGTTGATGCTCTATCTTGCCGATCAGAAGCTTGACCGTGCAGAGAAGCTTATGCAGCAATTTGACATGGAAGATTCCGCTTCATTCTGCTATGACCGGGTCGTGTTGAGTTATTTAAAGAACGGTTACCTTGGCGATCTGGATACGTTATATAAGCAGGCGAAACGGTCAAATCCTCACGTTCCTGCCTATTTGTTGGGTAAGAAACGGCTTCCTAAGCAACGTCCTCAGTATATCGGGATAGGAGATGAGAATGAAGCTATTGAATATGCTCTGAGCCATCAATTGCTGTGGTCTAATCGCAATCTGTCCGGACTAAAGGATTGGATGAAACGAAGCAGGTAGATGCATCGGAATGAAGTAGGTTGAAGCATTGGAATGAAGTAGGTAGAAGAATCGGAATGAAACGAATAGGCGAATCGGGTAGCGAATAAAATCAATAAGTAATTTCACAATAAATGCGGGTTTGCAGCGAAATTTTTAACAATTTATCGACTTTTCACTTGCAAGCGCTTGAATGAACCGCTAACATAGAAGAAGATGGAATAATCCGTGAACAATGCTGAGGAGGGCTTGCCATGTTACTCGCTGCACCTGGGGAAGTCACAACAACCTTTAACGGGTTTGATATTTTCATGATCCTGTTTACGATTGTTATCCTGATCGGCGTACTACGGCTGTTGAAGGAACCGAAAAAGAATCTGTTTGCGATCGGCTTCGGACTATTTAGCCTGCTCGTCTTTTTGGCTTCCGATGCCGTCATGGTGATGGCCTGGTTCAGCTAGAGGCAGTGAGATGCAGCCGGAGTTCCGGCGGTGCGCTTCACTGAAGAATGGTAGTTGAACTGTGAGTGAGCAATGGCTCCGCGGATAGCTGGATAATGAGATTGAGTGATGGTTCAGCAATGACTGAATGATAACTCAGTAGAACTGGGTGATGATTCAGTGGAACTGGGTGATGATTCCGCGATGACTGAATGACGACTGGATGACGCTCAGAAGCCGTGTTACTTGGACTTTGAGGGAGGCACTTTGTTCCGGAAGGGATAAGGTGTCTTTTGCTTGTTTCGTCGGAGGAGCTCAACACGAGCCTCGCGCAGGCAAAATTAATGCCTTTTGGCATTAAAATTGTCGCACGAGGCCCTGAGTTGGCAAATCTAATGCCTTTTGGCACTAAAATTAACGTACAAGCCCCTAACGCCAGCAAATTTGATGCTTTTCGGCACTAAAATTGTCGGAGTAGCGCTCACGCAGGCAAAATTAATGCCTTTCGGCACTAAAATTGCCCAACTAGCTCCCAACTCTGCAATTTGTTCAACTATTCTTGATGAGGGTAGGAGATGGGTCCAGGGTAGGGAGTAATAAGTGTTTTTAGCAGTTATTACTTGCTAGAGTGTTAGAGGAATGTCTGCTAAAATAGATAGGTTATTGGAGAAATCGATTAGCCGAGTTCATTCGGCATTCAGGAGGAAATAGATGAGCAAGTCGGCAGTAGCCTTGACCAGGCAGGATGTAGAACTGCTCGCCCCCGCAGGGGATTGGGATTGCATGCGGGCAGCGGTAGCGAATGGAGCAGATGCGATATTTTTTGGTGTGGAAAAATTTAATGCAAGGGCGCGGGCGAACAATTTTCGGATGGACGAGCTTCCGGAGATTATGGCCTTTTTGCATAGCTATGGTGTTAAGGGTTTTTTGACCTTCAATATTCTAGTATTCGAAAATGAGCTTGCGGACGCGCAGGAGCTGATTGAAGCGTGTATGGAAGCAGGCGTTGATGCGGTAATTGTACAGGATTTGGGCCTGGTGAAGCTGATTCGCGAGCTGTCGCCGGATTTCCCGATCCATGGCTCAACCCAGATGACGATCACTTCGCCTGAGGCGGTGGAATTTACCAAGCCGTGGGGGATGGAGCGAGTCGTGCTTGGCCGGGAAAACAACCTGAAGCAGATCCGGACGATCGGTGAGCAGGCAAGGCTGCCTATGGAGGTATTCGTGCATGGAGCGCTCTGTGTGTCGTATTCAGGGCAGTGCCTGACTTCGGAAATGTGGGGTGGACGTTCAGCCAACAGGGGAGAATGTGCGCAGGCCTGCCGGCTGCCCTATGACTTGATTGTAGACGGCGTACAGAAGCCGATGGGAGACGTAGCTTACCTGCTGTCCCCGAAGGATCTTGCGGCCATTGATATCATGCCTGAGCTGATCGAAGCCGGCGTCACCTCGTTCAAGATCGAAGGCCGGATGAAAACACCGGAGTACGTAGCGAATGTAGTCAGTAAATACCGTCAGGCGATTGACCGGTATTTTGACGGAGACAGCACGCCGCCTTCGAAAGAAGAAATCCGCGAGCTGCAGCAAAGCTTCTCGCGCGGGTTCACCCATGGCTTCCTGGAAGGAACGAACAACAAGCAGTTGCTGGACGGGACGTTCCCGAAGAGTCGCGGCGTCTACCTGGGGCGGGTAGAGCAGGTGCTGCGCGACGGCGTTGTCTGCAAGCTTGAAGCGCCAGTGAAGCGCGGGGATGGCATCGTGTTTGATGCGGGCGATCCGACGAAAAAGGAAGAAGGCGGACGCGTCTACGATCTGCGGCGCAAAGGCGTGAAGCTGGAGGGCGAGGCCGACGAGACGTGGATCGTTGATATTGTGCCGGGGCGCAATGATATCGATCTGCGCCGGGTGCATGTAGGGGACCGGATCTGGAAGACGAATGATCCGGCACTCGACAAGCGGCTGCGCCAAAGCTATGAGACCGACAAGCCGTACCGGGTATTCCCGGTACATGTGCAGGTGTCCGGCCAGGCTGGCGAGCCGCTGGCAACCTTCTGGACGGATATCCAGAAGGGGGCGACGGTGCGCGTGGACTCGGAGCTGTTGCTCGAGACCGCGCAGAAGCGGCCGATGGACGATGCCCTGCTCGAAGAGCAGTTTGGCCGTCTCGGCGGCACGGTGTTCCAGCTTGAGCGGCTGGACACGGAGCTGCATGGCGACGTGATCCTTCCCATGCGAGAGCTGAATGCTCTTCGCCGGCGCGCAGTGGAGCTGCTAGCCGGCGAGCGGCCGAAGCAGCCCGTGTACACGCGGGCGGCCCGGGTAGCGGCGGCGCCTGCTGCTGTGCAGGGCGCGCCGCTGGCGCGCGGTGAGGCGAAGCTCACCGCGCTGTGCCGCAGCCTGCCGCAGGTGCAGGCTGCACTGGAGGCCGGCGTGGAGTTCATTTACGCCGACTTCGAATTTATCAAGCAGTTCCCGGCAGCAGTGGAAGCCGTTCGGGCTGCCGGCAAACAGATTGCGCTAGTGACACCACGCATCCATATGCCGGGCGAGAACGGCTACCATGACAACATCCTGCGTCTTGCACCTGACGCAGTGCTGGTGCGCAATACCGGCGCGCTCTATTACTACCTGCGCCATCGGCAAGAGAACCCATCCGCTGTTCATCCGCGGCTAATTGGAGATTTCTCGCTGAATATCGCCAATCACAAAGCGGTGGAGTTGTTCCTGGAGGCCGGCTGCGACACGGTTACACCGTCCTATGACCTGAACATTCAGCAGATGGTGGATTTGCTGGGCAAGAGTAGAACCTCTAAGATGGAGATCGTCATTCATCAGCATTTGCCGATGTTCCATACGGAGCACTGCGTATACTGTACTTTCCTGAGTGAGGGCACGAACTATACGAACTGCGGCCGCCCTTGCGAGGAGCAGCGCGCTTCTCTCCAGGACCGGATTGGCATGAGCCATCCGGTGCGCGTCGATGAGGGCTGCCGTAATACGGTGTATAACGCGATTGAGCAATCCGGCGCAGAATATCTGGGTCATTTTCTGGAGCTGGGTGTTCCTAGTTACCGGGTTGAGTTTCTGGAGGAGACACCGGAGCAGGTGCAGCAAGTGATCTCCCTGTATAATCAGGCCCTGCGCGGAGAGATTAGCGGGACACAGGTATGGAAGACGTTGAAGGCGACGAATCAACTCGGCGTAACGCGCGGTCAACTGATAAAATAATTATCAAAGCTTAAAACTGTAACGATACAGGCAAGTCGATCCCTGCGACAAAAAATCCAGCCAAGGATATTTATTCCTGGCTGGACTTTTTTAGTTGCAAGAGGGCCTACCCCTCGTTATTCAGGCTGGAGGCCGGACCAAAGAATTCGAAGTGAATCCGATTGTCAGGTACGCCCCATTTTTTCAAAGCGTGGTTGATCGCCTTCATGAACGGTGTAGGTCCGCAGAAGTAAAAGTCGGCGTTATTATTAGCTACTGTTTGGAGCCATGGCAGGTCAATAAATCCGGTCTTGTGGCAGCTCTCGCCCGCGGCCGGGGCTTCGTAGACGTGATAAGAGCGGAGCTGGTCTGCATGGTCATTGGTGAGCTGTTCGACATGCTCCTTCATCGCGTGATGGCTTCCGCACCGGGCGGCATGGATATACACGACATCCCGTTTGTCACTGCTTGTCAACAGCGTTTCCAGCATGCTGATCATCGGAGTGAGACCGACGCCGCCGCTGAGGAGGACGACCGGACTGCTTTTTGACTGATCAAGCGTAAAATCACCGGCCGGCGCACTAATATCCAGCACATCGCCTTCCTTCACCTTGTCATGCAAGTGTACAGATACGACACCGGCAGGCTGGTTCCCGACGGCATCCTCTCGCTTCACCGAAATCCGATAGTAAGCATGACCTGGTGAAGTAGACAGGCTGTAATGACGGAGATGAGTAAATTCCTGGCCTTCCGGTTTTACCCGCACTGTAATATATTGGCCTGGTTGATACGTGGCAATCTCGCCGCCATCTTCCGGCTTCAGATAGAAGGAGGTGATCACATCGCTCTCCTTCACCTTGCGTTCGACGACAAAGCGCCGGAAACCGCGCCAGCCGCCCTCTTTTTGCTCGGCCTCTTGGTACATTTCAGCTTCCACACTGATGAATACATCGGCGATAACGCCGTAAGCCTGGGACCAAGCATCCATGATCTCATCAGTCGCGGCATCTCCAAGCACAGTCTTGATGGCGGCTAATAGGTTCTGGCCAACGATCGGATAATGCTCAGGCATAATACCGAGTGCGCGATGCTTCTGTGCAATGCCTTTGACGACAGGAAGGATCTCCTCCAGACGGTCGATGTGAGCCGCGGCTGCATATACCGCGTTGGCGAGTGCTGCGGATTGCTTGCCTTGCCGCTGGTTAGCGTGGTTGAAAATGTTTAACAGCTCAGGATGGTTTTTAAACATCATTTGATAAAATTGTGTAGTAATCGTCTGCCCATGGACTTCGAGTACCGGAACAGTGGATTTGATAACTTCAATCGTTCTTGCATCGAGCATAATCGAACCCTTCTTTCTGCGATATTGTCGATTCCTTAAACAGTATAGGAACATGTAAAAGCAAGTTATTGTGATACTGGTCACGTTAAAAAGGAACGAAATGTGAACATAAACGCTTTTGCAATGATGTTTATCACAGACGGCGTTTATATTTTCTGCTGATTAGGAATGGTTTAGCCATCAGACTTAAGTGCATAGAGACACAAATTATATGGATAAATATGACTAGAAAAATATGTATACTTTTAGGGTGGACGAGAGTCTATTCCACGGAGACAAAGGGTTGAATATCCTGTATTTGTCTCTAAAGACAAATCGTTCTCCAAACGAGGACAGCTGTTCATAATCCGGAGACATGCTTAAAAACCGCGTTATTAAGGCGTTTTTTACTGTGAATAAATTGTGAAAAGCACTTAAAATAGGGCGATAAGTCCTATTTATCAGCAAGCAAAAAAATCTTGATGATGATATAATAAAAGCGTACACAGGAAGTAAGGAATGAGTAAAAATTTTTCGGGTCTAGGAGGGTGAATGTGATGTTTGAAGGATTCCTCGAAATGCAATCGGTAGTTACAAAGGTTCATGGACGGTTAGAACTTGAGGGCGATCAAGCTTACCGCAAGCTCGAATTCGGTACAGAACGCCATCTTCATACACCGGAGCCAGGAAGCAGACGCCATGCCGAGGAAGCGCCTCAGTCATTCGTATCCCGCTTTAAGTTCTGGACCATCTAACTAGATTGAGCAGAGCCCCTTCAAAAAAATAGTGTGGTAGCTATAGCGATTGCGGCTCAACATTCTCGCCTGGATGCCTCTTGCAGATCTTGTTCTGCAGGGGGCGTCTTTGTTTTGAGCAAATTACTGATTCAATACGATGTCGGTTCGTGGTTGGTGATATGCTATAATGTCGATATAGATGAGATTTTGATGTAACGAGAGGGGATTAAAAGAATAATGAGAATCCGTAAGGCAATTATCCCTGCTGCAGGACTAGGGACCCGCTTTTTGCCGGCGACCAAAGCGATGCCCAAGGAGATGCTGCCGATCGTGGACAAGCCAACGATTCAGTACATCGTGGAGGAGGCCGTTGCTTCAGGGATTGAGGATATCATCATCGTAACAGGGAAAGGCAAACGGGCCATCGAAGATCACTTCGACAACTCATTTGAACTGGAGTATTTTTTGAGCGATAAATCTAAATGGGATCTGCTGAATGAGGTTCAGAAATCCTCCAATTTGGCAGACATTCATTATATTCGGCAAAAGGAACCTCGCGGCCTGGGCCATGCCATCTGGTGTGCTCGCAAGTTTATAGGAGACGAGCCGTTTGCTGTACTGCTTGGTGACGATGTCGTGGAATCTGACGAGCCTTGTCTCAAGCAAATGATTGATGTTTACAATGAAGAGCGGGCTTCTATCGTGGGCGTTCAACCGGTTCCATGGGAAGAGGTATCCCGATACGGAGTTGTTGATGGCATCAAAGTCAGAGATCGGGTTTACGAATCAAGGCAGCTTGTGGAGAAGCCGCCCGTTGGACAATCGCCATCTAATCTTGCTATTATGGGACGCTATATTCTTACTCCGGCTATCTTTGAAATCCTCAATAATCAGCAGGAGGGTGTCGGCGGTGAGATTCAGCTAACAGATGCGATTGCACGGCTTGGTGAGCGAGAGCGGATTCTTGCCTATCATTTTGATGGCTTGAGACATGATGTGGGCGAAAGGCTTGGTTTTATTAAGACCAGCATTCACTATGCCTTGCAAAGAGAAGAACTGCATGATGATCTGTTAAAATATTTGGCGGAGCTGGTGCTCCGAAATGAAATCGGCCTCTCCTGAACAGGAGAAGCCGATTTTTTGTTAATTTGCTAATTTAAAAAGTTAGTTGTGCGATTTGATCGATGGAAGCTTTCTCCCCGGGATCTGCCTGGATCAATTGATCATAGATTGCCTGATCACTGCCACCGGAGACCTGCAAAGCGGCTAGGTACCAGCGGACAATTTCTCGATTGTTCGGATCACTAAAGTCCTGCGGAAGGCCTTGGCGGAAGATAGCGGCTGCCTCAGCAGGATCGCCCATCATATACTGCATCTTACCGGCATGAAGCGCCATATTCATAGTAACCGCAAATGGATTCCCCTGAAGCTGGCCTTTGGGCAGGGTCTTCAAATGCTCTACACCTTGTACGACATGATCAAAGGCTTGAAGTCCGGAGAAGAAATACTTCTCCTTTTCTTCAACTGCACCACTGCCAAGGCTTTGGTATCCGAGTTCATAGGACTCAACAATCAACTGTTCATACCAGTTTTGATCATAAGCATAGCGGCTCGCGTTATCCTTAAGAACATCATAAGCTTTAGCATACTCGCCCTTGCTCTTGTATAACGTTGCAAGCTGGGCGTATAGATTTTTATCGAAGGGTTCTTGCTTCAAGGCGCTTGTCAACAAACTCAGATTTTGAGTATAAAAGGCCTCTTCCTGTGTTTGCTCATAGGCGGATCGCAGAAGGACATTATAGTTAAGCACAGCCGTTGGGTGATTCTTCCGCTTATTCAGGGCTTGGGCAAAAGGAGTCTGAATCTCCTGGAAGTTCGAGCTTGTTGCCATCAACTCCTGCCCCTTCTGCAGGGCATTGTTCGCCTGGACATAACGGATGGAAGTGAAAATCAACAGCAAGGAACTGATCACAATAACACCGCTATATAGTACGCGGGCAGTCGAACCTTTCAGTGAAAGACGTTTGACCGGCTGAGCATCCATTGCTGCAGACATGCCCCCAAGACCAAGGAAGACTAGTACTCCGATAAAGACATAACTCATGTTAAAGTCCATTAAGCTGTGAATCAGGATCGATAGGACAATGATAAAATACACGAAATACGAATTGCGCTGTGCTTCCCCGGATTTAAAATATCCGCGAATATATTTGTAAAAGATGAATCCGATGCCAGCAAAGAGAACAATAAAGCCTAAGAGACCAACCTCTACCAGGTATTGCATGGCAAAGCTATGTGCTTGACGGCTTGAATAAGGGTTGTTCTGGTATTTCTCATAGATGGAAGCCCAGGCACCACCGCCAGCTCCGAGCACTGGATAATCCTTAATAACCTTAACGGCATCTTTATAGAACGTAAAGCGTTCCAGCACACTGTGCTGTTGGAAGTTGATATTCTCCAAACGGTCGCCGATGTTGCCCGGAAGAACATGCTTCAGATTAGTTCCGAGCAAGAGTGCTACAAGAACAACCGAGGCCAGAACAGAAACCACAGGCAGCCATAGGCCGCCAAGCTTTTTGGAAGCCCAGCGTTCTGTAATTTGGTCTAACCAAGGTGACACGTAGCGTTGAATGACCCAAGCCAACAAGGCTACAATAATGGATGCGGCAAGCACATACCCCCAGCCCTTTGCGGGGTTATTAATCTGCCCCAGATGGAATTGCTGTCCGAGCTCAGTAACAGGCTTGGAAATGACAAGTGTGGCTACTCCGGAGATCAGGACATAGATGATCCACAGAATTTGCTTGGCCGGCTTCAGGAACAGCAACAGCAAGATGAATACGACCGGCAAGAAGACAAGCCCGCCGCGTGACAAGGTCAGCAGTAACGACAGAATAATCGGCACCAGCATGAAGGCATGGATGACCTGGACATACCATTTTGTAGAACGAGTAATAGCAAACACAGCTACGAACAGAAAAGCCATCAAGTAAGCTGCGTATGTATTTGGATACTGGAAGACTGAAGCCAGCCGCGGACCGTTCGCATCAACCCATACTGCTTGATTGTATTGACCTCCGATAACCGTCTTCGTAAACCAACCGACGAGTGCGGAAACGGTTCTTCCTTGTCCCAGCCAGTTGAACAGGCCGAACAGGACAATAAGATAAGAAACACAGATAAGAGAAGTCTCAATAATGGCATTAGCCCGTTTATTTTGCAGGACGTAAAGCCCAATTACAAAAATGATCGCATACAGACACTGAATCAGCACGGCGTTCATGGCAAAATAATGACTGGCCGCCGAAATCAAGGCGAGACAATAAGTGACAGGAATAAGCAGCACCCACACCGCTGTCCAGTCTCGTTGATCCTCCAACCTGAATTTCTTGAAGTACGCCCATACCCATACAAGCGCGAGGATCCCTCCGATGAACACAGACCAATAGATGGGGCCTTCAAAGTTTTGAACTAATCCGTTAAATAGTCCGGCTTGAAACGGCGCCCACACCAGAAACATAATTAACCCGACAATTAATAGCCACAACGCAGCAGGGAAATTCTCCCGCTTTCTCGACGTTGCCGCCTTTTTCCCGTATACTGGATTCGACACGTATTTTTTGCTCCTTTGCTAGTAGATACGTTAGTATTTTAGCATATTTACAACTCGGAGAACTACTTTCCAGTTTTTGTATTTTGAATTTATCAGTGAGGTTGAGTGAATGAGAAGTTATATACAGAATTTTCTGAAATATAGACATTTTCTAAAAGAATTAGTAAAGAAAGATTTCAAGTTTAAATATAGAAGATCCAGGCTTGGAGTTTTATGGAGTTTACTTAATCCACTCTTAATGATAACTGTTTTATCTATCGTTTTTTCGACTTTATTTAATCGGCATATTCCCAATTATATATTGTATTTATTAACGGGAAAATTAATGTTCGACTTTTTTTCTGAATCTACTAGTGCTGCAATGAGATCAATTAACGGAAATGCAGCGTTAATTAGAAAAATTTATGTGCCTAGATATTTGTTCCCCATATCAAAAGTTTTCCTTTCTTTAATAAACCTTTTATTTGCTTTAATCATAATGCTTGCAATTATGTTGTTTTCAAACTCTGAATGGTCATGGAGCATCTTGTTATTCCCATTGCCGATTCTGTACTTATTTATCTTCGCTGTTGGGGTCGGATTAATTCTGTCCGCGTATGCTGTCTATTTTAAGGATCTGAATCATTTATATGGAGTAATGATAACTGCATGGATGTATTTAACTCCGATTATTTACCCTATAGACATTATTCCGGATAAATTTAGGCTGATCATAGATTGTAATCCTATGTACTATTATGTTTCGTTATTTAGAAGTATAGTTCTGGACGGAACAATGGGTAGTTGGGGGACGCACTTTTTGTGTATAGGCATTTCTCTTCTGACTATGATAGTTGGCTTGCTTGTTTTTCGTAAAAAACAAAATAACTTTATACTATACCTTTGAGAAACCAAGAGGAGCATATGAATAAAGAGGATATTGCTATTGATGTATCAGATATAGTCATGACGTATCGCTTATACCAGGAAAAGGTTGATTCAATTAAGGAATACTTTGTTAGGATGCTCAAGCAGAAGCTACAGTACAAGGAATATGAGGCATTGAAGCATATTTCCTTTCAGGTAAAAAAGAGTGAGATTCTTGGAGTAATCGGATTAAATGGTGCGGGTAAGAGTACACTGCTGAAAATTGTAGCAGGGATTCTAAAGCCAACCTCAGGCCAAGTTACAGTGCATGGAAGTATGGCACCACTCATTGAATTGGGAGCTGGTTTTGACGAACAGTTGACGGGCAGAGAAAACATTTATTTGAACGGTTCCTTGCTGGGCCATTCAAATAAATACATGAAAGAAAGAGAAGAATCGATCATTCGTTTTGCTGAACTGAATGAATTTATTGATGTACCTGTTAAGAACTATTCCTCTGGAATGAAAGCTAGATTAGGATTTTCTATCGCTACTTGTGTTAATCCTGATGTTTTAATTGTTGATGAAGTACTTTCAGTAGGAGATTTTAAATTCCAACAAAAATGCCAGGAACGTATGCAGGAGTTGCTTAACGGTGGAACTACGGTTCTTTTTGTCTCGCATTCTCTTGGAGAAGTCGAGAAATTGTGTACTCGTACTGTTTGGTTAGAAAAAGGTGAAGTGAAAATGATAGGCAATACATCAGATGTTTTGGAGAAGTTTAGGAATTAAGATTAAAGCAGGAGGTAAATAATGAATAGGTTTTGGAATGCTATTATTAAGCCCGTGTTTGAGGATAAAAGTGTAAAAAATATAGTTGAAATAGGAACTCAAAGTGGAAAAAATACAGTTAAGATTTTGAATTATTGCAAAGAGAACGAAGGGCATTTGGTTTGTATCGACCCCTTGACTCCTAAAAATATTGATGAATGGAAGCTGGAGTACGAAGGTTACCTTTCCTTTTATTCCGGTTTAAGTCTGTCTGTTCTCCCCCTTATTAAAGAATACGATGCTGTATTAATTGATGGCGATCATAATTGGTATACTGTGTTTAATGAACTTAAAATAATTGAGGATAATATCAAGAATAGAAATAGTAGCCCGATCGTTTTTCTACACGATATCGGCTGGCCTTATGGTAGAAGAGATTTATATTATAATCCCGATAATATTCCTATTGCATATAGACAGGCCTACAAAAAGAGCGGGGTCCTACCATATGATTTAAATTTATCCGACGAGGGGTTTAATAGCCACCTTTTTAATTCTATATATGAAAACAACCCTAAAAACGGTATTTTAACTGCAATTGAGGATTTCATTAGCGAGACCGATCTAGTTGTTAACTTCTATAAAATTCCTGTATTCCACGGGTTGGGAATACTGACATTTGGTACAAGTGAGACATTACCTCTTTTTCAAAATGAAAACTGGGTTTATGAACTGCTGGAAGCTGCGGAGAAAAGCCGGATTGAACAATTGATGGATGTTGAGAATAAAAGAAAAATGATTGATGGTCTAAATTATTCAATTAAAGATATTCAAGATCTCAATAGAAAACTACAAATTCTCAATGAAAATCTCGAGCGTGAAATTGAGGAGCAAAAATATAAATTGAACTTAGAACAATATAATTTGGAAAGGAGTCAATTACAAGAATCTCAAAGGAATTTAGAAAACGAATTAAAGCAGACTAATAAAATTGTTGAAAAATTACAACTTGATATAGTTAGACTGAATGAGAAGAATTCAAATTTATTATCTTCTTTAAAAAGAGCCGAAAATACTGCAGCAATTCACCTGAATTCTATTAGATACAGACTTGGAGACATTATCGTCTCAGGATTAAAGCCATCTAAAAACACCTTTTTGATGCCTGTTAGGATTGCTAAATTGCTTTTGCATGGATTCAGAAAAAGGAAAATGAGAATTGACAAAAATCGTTCGGTGGATTTAAAAAAGAAACTTGATCGGGAGATAGTATCTACTCCTGCAAAAAATGCTGATCCCAGAAGATTATACCAAGAAATCATAGACAAACAAGAAAACATTGATTGGCTACTTCCAGGAACTCCCCCACTTGTCTCAATAATCGTAATAAATCGAAATGGCCAAAAACACTTAGCAAGACTTCTTAGTTCGATTTTAAAATATAATGAATACAAAAATATAGAGTTTATTGTGGTAGACAATAATTCTACAGATAAATCAGTGGAGGTTATAAATGGGTATTCAAATCATTTTAATATAAAAATCATTAAAAATGAATATAATGCGAGCTTTTCTGAAGCCAATAACCAGGCAGCTAAGGCTGCTAATGGTGAATATTTGTTATTAATGAATAACGATGTAGAGCCGACGAAAGGGTGGCTTTCTGAATTAGTTAGATGCATGCAGCAGAATCCTTTGGTAGGCACCTGTGGTTCGAGACTAATTTATTCCATACAGCCTGAAGGGAGCATGAATAAGCCTTTTGAATTAACTATTCAACATACGGGTATTGCCTTTCAAAGAAAAGATGGATTGCTGCAGCCATATAATCTAAATAAGGGAGTGGCCTATGATTCAACCGAAGTAATGGAACAACAAGAATGTGCAGCAGTAACAGCTGCATGCTTGTTGGTTAGAAAAAATCTGTATATGGATTTACAAGGATTAGATGAAGGTTACGTTTATGGTTATGAAGATGTTGATTTTGGTTTAAAGGTTCTTTCGGCAGGATTCAAAAATATTTACTGTCCGACTTCCGTCCTGTTTCATTATGAATTTGGAACACAAAAAGAAAATTCTAGACACGAACTTAGGGACAGAAGAATTGCAAACAGAAATCTTCTATATAAAAAATGGAATAAATGGATAAATAGAGAGCTATTCCTGGATAAGTTAAACCATAATTTTATAATTTCAAAAGAATCGCTAAAAGTCGCAATGATTGTAACTGAATGTGGGGACAACGTCACAGCAGGTGATTATTTTACTGCGCTTGAATTAGGTCAAAGCTTAAATAAGATAGGTTGGGAAGTTGAGTATATCCCTAGAAAAGGGAATGGTAATTGGTATGTAATAAGCGAGGATGTTGATGTGCTTGTTTCTTTACTGGATGCATACGACCCGGCAAAGGTGCGTTCAGGTAATCCTAATTTGATTAAAATTGCTTGGATGAGAAATTGGTTTGAACGGTGGGCAGAGAAACCTAATTTTAATGAATATGATATATTGTTGGCCTCCAGTAAAATAGCATGTGACTTGGTTCAAGAGAAGACCGGGCGGAAGGTTGAATTATTGAGAATAGCGACAAACGCAGATAGGTTCTTACAGGGAACTCGGGAGCAAGAAATGCTATGCGATTATTGTTTCACTGGAAGCTACTGGAATGACGCCCGTGAGATCATGGATTTATTAAAGCCGCAAAATATAAACTATAAACTTCATATTTACGGGAAAAACTGGGATTCTATTAGTGAATTCAAACCATATCATTATGGATTTGTACCTTACGATAAAATGCCCAATATATATAAGTCCACTAAGATAGTTATTGATGACGCTAATCGAGTCACAAAACCGTATGGGGCGGTAAATAGTAGGGTTTTCGACGCCATCGCTGCCGGAGCATTAGTGATTACCAACGGAGGTTTAGGTTCCCAAGATGCTTTTGATGGTGAACTTCCGGTTTTCACAAGTTCCGATGAACTTGAAAGTATCGTGAACTATTACCTTTCGAATGAAGAAGCAAGACAAGAGAAGGTGCAAAGCCTCCAAAATATAGTTCTAAACAATCATACTTACCAGCACAGGGCCATTGAGTTAAAAGGTATTCTATCTTCTTTTGTTGCTAACCACCGGATCGCTATTAAAATAGCTGCACCAAAATGGGAGACGGTACATGAATGGGGAGACTACCATATGGCCTTGGGATTGAAGCGGCAATTTGAAGCTCTAGGCCACAGAGTTATCATCCAGTTGTTGTATGAATGGGATAATGGAGAAGATGAGAACTGTAATATTGTTATTGTGCTTAGAGGATTAAATGCTTACAAACCTAAAAAGCACCATTTTAATATAATGTGGAATATCTCACATCCGGATAAAATCACTACCGACGAGATGAACGCTTACGATTACGTCTTCATTTCATCAGAATATTGGGCCGAACAAATGAAAAGTATGCTCAATGTACCGGTGGAAGCAATGCTTCAATGCACGGATCCGGAAATATTCAGAATCCCTGAGAATCAGCATGTTGAGCAGTATAAAAAGGAAGTTTTGTTTGTTGGTAATTCTCGTAAAATATTCAGGAAAATTATTAAAGACTTGTTGCCCACAGATAGAGATTTGAGTATCTATGGAACTAATTGGGAAGCGTTTGTTGATTCGAAATACATTAAAGGGAAACACATATCCAACACAGAATTGTATAATTACTATGGATCCTCAGATATATTATTAAACGATCATTGGGATGAGATGAGAGATAAAGGTTTCATTTCTAATCGAATATTTGACGCGCTAGCAACTGAGGCTTTTATTATTTCGGATAAGGTCCGGGGGCTTGAAAAGGAATTCGGAGACAGCATCGTAACTTACAATACACCAGAGGAACTGAAAGAACTCGTTGAATATTATTTATCCCATCCTGAACATAGAAAAGACAAGGCTAAAAAAGGAGCACAAATAGTTCTTGAGAAACATACGTATAAACAACGTGTTGCTAGGTTTTTGGAGATTATAAATGCACGGCTCTAAGATTGGACAAATAATTAGTAACCATGATTTTTGGAGGAAGCCATGAATATTACAATGATAGGTACAGGTTACGTTGGACTAACTTCTGGAACTTGTTATTCGGAAATGGGACACAAAGTGATTTGTGCCGATATTGACGAAGAAAAAATAGATGAACTTCAAGCAAATCACTGCCCCATTTATGAACCCGGATTACAGGAGTTAATTGAAAAAAACAGATTAAGAGGCAACTTATCCTTTACTACGGATATTGAAGCGGCAGTTAATTCCTCAGATATAATTATGATTGCTGTTGGAACTCCCTCGCTTTCGGATGGAAGTGTAGATATGTCTTTTGTTGAAGAAGTTGCTGAAAAAATAGGAAGGGTTATTAAAGACTATAAGGTTATTGTTAACAAAAGTACGGTTCCAGTGGGTTCTGCAGAGAAGGTAAGAGGAATTATACAGAAACTGACTCCAATCCCGTTTGACATGGCTTCCGTTCCCGAATTTTTAAGGGAAGGCTCTGCGGTTAAAGATGTTTTAAATGGAGAAAGAATTGTAATTGGAGTAGATTCAGAAAAGGCAAAAGATATGTTATTGCAAGTTCACCAACCATTTGGAATACCTATACAAGTAACGGATATTCCGAGTGCAGAATTAATAAAATACGCAGCCAATTCTTTTCTAGCCATGAAGATTTCGTTTATAAACGAAATAGCAAATTTGGCTGAAAAGGTTGGTGCCGATGTTCTGGAAGTTGCTAAAGGTATTGGAAGTGATAGTAGGATCGGTAATAAATTTTTAAATGCAGGAATAGGGTTCGGCGGTGCATGTTTTCCAAAGGATACTCTTGGACTTATAAACATCGCTGACCAAGTAGGCCACGATTTTACCATTATGAAAGAAGTCGTGAATGTTAACAGGAAACAATATTTAAGAGTTACAGAGAAGTTGCAGGAGATTTATTCTGATCTTTCAGGCAAAACTATAGCTGTACTTGGGTTGTCCTTTAAACCAAATACGAATGATCTTCGGGAAGCTCCTTCTATAAAGATCATTAACGAATTGTATAACCTTGCAAATGGAAATATTGAAGTTAGAACATATGATCCAATTTCAATGAGGGAAGCAAGAGAATTGTTGCCGGATCAAGTTGAATATTGTTCCTCTGTTGAAAATGCAATAATTGAAGCGGATGCCGTTATTATCGTCACTGAGTGGAAAGAAATCGTTGATCAAGACTGGCCCGAACTTATTAAGTTAATGAAGACGAGCGTAGTTATTGACGGAAGAAACTGCCTGGACTTGTGTGAGGATGAAGGGGGAGTTTATATAGGTATTGGTAGAAAGAAAATTCGTAAGTGACCTTAGTGCCTTTGTGGAGGCGATAAGGAGGTTTATTTTGACTTTTAAGTAACAACCGTCTAAGAATTTGTCCTTTATTATATTATTATGACATAAATCGTGTAAGGAATTTTCAAACGTGTTCTTGAACCTTATTTCTGAAGAACACGTATTTTTTTGGGTACTGTGGCTACCCTATGCAGAGTTTTCATAATTACAATTAATGCATCACTTTAATTTGTATAAATTTGACAGTGTTCTGATTTTTAGCAGAACGTGAAAAGTGGAAGTAGAATCTAAGATTAATATTAATTTGATATTTGGAGGTCTTTGATTGAAATTAAGAATAAAACTATCAAATTTATTATCGTTCATTAAGAACACTACGACTACAAAATCACTCGTTTTGAGCATCTTTTCTAGTATTATATGTTCATCATTACTTTCTATTATACTATGGTTTTTCATGAAAAATAAAAGTGAAAGCTATACCGATATTATTGTTGGACATATTACCTGGATTAATTTTTACAAGAGTTCGGACTATTTTCTTATTTACACTTTCTTATCTTTATTTTTATTCTTTCTCTTTCCGTTTCTATTTATGTTTAATAAGATTTTTGGTTCTAAAACAAATAAAATCAGTGTGATTGATGATGAGCCTCCTTTTGGCTGGATATTCAATGTAATCGTAGTTGGTTTCATCTATTCTGTATCGATATGGTTATTTACTGGGGACTATACTAAGTTTGGTTTTATAACCACGTTATCACTTGCCATGCTTTTATTGGCTTTTCTTTATAAATTTGTGGTCAATAAAAGTAAAGATACGAGTATTGGCCCTCTTACCACAGTGTTATCCTTAGCGCTTGTAAACACCATTTTTCTATATTTATCTGGAAATGCAATATTAGTTTTTATTAAGCAATGCTTCCCTTTGAGTTTCATCAATCATCCCAAAAAGGCGCTTTGGATAGTATCTTTTACAATAGTTGTTGGGATTCTATTTTTTGTGTATGCTGTTCTAAAAAAAGTAGATATGAATAAAATATTTAAATTTACGTATTTTATTCAAATTCCAATACCGTTGTTACTATTGATTGTAATAAATGATGTTTATCAACAGGGTAATAAAATAATAGAAATGAACATTCCAATATATACCAAGTTTTTTGTTTGGGGACTTACTTTGTTTTTTATTTGGTATTGCATTATAAAGTTTAAAAAAAATCGTTGCACGGAGTTTAGAGTAGACAAGTTAGTATTATGGCCAACCGCTTTGGCTACTTCATGCTTTTTATCATATAGAACACCAGCTTTTTCTTCTCTTCTTAGAGATGACTTTCATTTTGGAGAAATAATATTACCCTGGCAACAAATCATTCAATTTAACCAACACTCTTATAGTGAATTTGTGTCTGTCCAAGGATTGCTTGGTTTGCTATATGGCGGGGTCAACAACTTGTTTTTTGAAGGTACGTCCTCTTCATTTCCTATGGCAGCCATGTTTATTGTTGTTTTATTTGGAGTTATTACTACAGGAATTGTATGTAATGTTTTTGGAAGTGCCTGGGGAATGCTGTTTAGCCTACTGGCGTACCCAGTTTTGGATAGGAGCACCCTAATCTTTCCGGTATTCCTCATATTATTGAATAGAAAACTTATTAGAAACCCACTAAGCTGGTTTTTAACATGGAGTTGGCTCTCACTAATTCACTGTTTCTATAGTCCTAATTTTGGACCTGCTCTGACGCTAGCTACTTTACCTTTTGCGATATATATGTTAGTGAGACTATTTTCTACAAAGAAAATTGTACAACTATGGAGATCAAGTAAAATAACAATCTTTTCTCTTGTTATATTTCATGTGCTTGCCGTTACTTTACTGTTACCCTACATGCTTCAACTCATAAAGTTTTTATTAGATAATAGTAGCACGAATACATTGGCCTATGGGATTAGTATGTTTGAAGGTAAGATTGTTCCAAAATGGTTTCCAAATTGGTTTGATTCTGAGTTGTTTAATTGGATTTTTTGGCAAATGATTAGATCAGGCCCGACAATTCTATGTTTTGTTTTGTTGACCTATGTAATTCTAAAATTTCACTCCTCAAATAATAGTGAGGAGATTGATTTTAGCCAGCGTTTTCAAATTTACTACTTATCTTTAGGTGGGATTTTACTAATTCTATTTCTGATTCCATACAGTTTTGGAAGGATTGATACTGGGAGTATAAGTAGACCAGGCGTTCTATCTTTGCTTAGTTTTGGAACCCTACTTTTCTTCATGTTGATCGTAAGTCGACGATTATTTAATAAGTGGATGTTTATCGCTATCATAGCAGTTATTATTGGTTATAGATCTGCATTCTCTTTTTATCAATTTGAAAAACTTCCTTCTAGAGCTATTGAGACTATTAAAGTCCCTAATAGTACAATCTTTGTAGATGGTAGTGATATTGGTTTACCTAACTTAGGTACAATCTTTATTGATAAAGAAAAGTTAAACGAAATTGTCAGTTTTAAAGATACTATTAACAGCTTATTGAAAGACGACGAAACCTATTTTGATTTAACTAATCGCTCGGCGTTGTACTATTATGTCAACAAACCTGTACCTAGCTTATATTCCGCTGATTATGTGTCAGCAAATTATTCGATGCAGTCCAAAGTGATCGGTCAAGTTGAAAAAAATAACCCTCCGATTGCTTTTATTGGTCCAGCAACACGTCTAGATGGAGGTCCGGCCTCGATACGATCATATAGACTATATAAGTGGTTGTTGGATAATGAGTATGTCTATTATGAGAAAAATAATTTTCAGTTTATGATACGGCCAGATCGTTATGATGAACTTAGTTTGGGAGACTCGGAGAGAGATTATTCTAATAACTTGGCAAAAGTCTTTCATATTACTGAACTAAGGAAAATACCAATTGCATGGGGGAACAGCTTTAAATATATGCAAGAAAGATTTAATTTAGTCGAAAGTTCCATGAAGCAAGTTTCTTTACATGATCTGTCGGTAACAAGTGAGCAATGGAATGAGGCAACTGGTAAAGACCCCTATATTGAATGGAACTTTAATAAAGGGATAAACGGAGCGGTTCATGAATTTGCGCTTATAGATATTGAAATAAGTGGGTCGACGACAGGGTCTATAAGAGGTCAAGTTTTCTTTGCAGAAGAAGGTAATTTTTCTGAGGAAAGGTCATTCAAGTTTGATTTACACAATGGGGCTGTTTTGCTGCCACTTGGTTCCTCACCGTATTGGCTAAATCAAAATATCACCAAATTTAGATTGGATTTGGATGGACTAGGAAGGGCTAAGTTTAAAGTGAAATCAGTTCAATTTTATAATCTTGTACATTAGCAAAATGAGGATCTTGCTATTACATTAATAGGAAGATCCTCAAAATAAACGGTTTATGGTGAAAGAGAATGTATAAAACGTAATTAAGATTAAACTTGGTCAATCGGTAGTATCCATCGTATGCTTATTGATTTGCTTTGTAAACTGGTCGACATGAAGCATAAAGAATATCTCAAAAAAATCATCATTGCCCTCATCGGGTTTAAGTTACACACAAAGTCAGTCGGTTAGGTTCAGTGTTGGACTATATGACGGTAGAAAGACCAAGTGCAGATTTGGATGTTCTTTAAGAAAAAGCTGTAACCCGGTGGTATGATGAATGCGACTGTTGTCTAAAATCATGGAATTTTTCCCTTCGGATTACGCTGCCAGGAGAAACTTATCGTGGAAGCGATTATAGGCGTCCATACTAGCCTTTACCTCGGGTTCATCTATTTAGATAAATAAACCAAAGTCGTTAAGGGGATATACGTGAAAAAAAATATATCACTAAATACTATATTTAACTTAGTTATGGTTATTTTAATTATATGTCTATGTCTTTTAACAGGAATAAAGAGAATATACCTTGCCGATTTTGTACCAATTAACGGCGACTTTCAAACATATAACGGGCTTAGGCGTCTCTTGGAAGGTCAAATTCCATTTAAAGATTTTTATTTTTACTTAGGATTTGGCCCATTATATATAAATTCATTATTTTTGTTGCTATTTGGTGATAGTTTTACGAATAGCTTATTTATTACTAATTCGATAACTGCAATAATGTTTTCAGTAGCTATATTTGTCGTATTTAAATTAAATCGTATTAAAAGTAGTATTGCTTTACTTCTTACTTTTTTTATAACGGCTTTTGGATTAGGCTTTAAGGATCCGTTGAATCTCCATGTTTTTTTTGAAAAATTTAATTTTCTAAACTATGCTTTGCCTGGTGTTTCATTAAGAATGCAGAGGGCGTTTTTACCTTTTTTAATAGCACTGGTTATGCTTTTGATAAATAAAAGAAAAAGAGGAAATATATTAAGTAAAGAATCGACACATATTATTTTATTGGGATTACTATCAGGTATATGTTTATTATGGACTAATGATTACGGAATAAGTGTATGTCTAACAATAAGTTATATTTTCGTGATAAAAAAAATGCAGTGGAATACAGTCTTTCTGAAACAACTTTTATTATATGTATTATTTATATTTATAGGAGTAGTGTTTTTGGGTTCCTTATTAACATTAGGAAACCTACCTAATTGGATAGATTATAATTTCTTAGGAGTAGCAAAAGACCAATTTTGGTACTATGAAAGAAATGCTTCGAGTAAATTTTTGGTATTGTCTGATTTGCCTATAAATTTTGAAATTATCTGCGGTTTTTTATTTTCGCTCTTTCTTTCATTTAAGATCAGAAAAGGCACGGCTTCAAAAAGGGATACTTTATTATTATTAGTTATGCTAAGCACTCTTATAGCTGGATATGCTTACGCTGTAGGTAGCTTAAAAGGAGGCCAATTTATTCCCTTTTATATGGTCTTTTATATTTCGGTCTTCTCATTAATAGTTAATCATCTAAAAATATCTTCTTTTGTTAACAAGAAATTATCAGCATATATAAAAATAATTATTCCAATTACGATCCTACTAGTGTTAGTCCCAAGGCTTGGAAGTTCAATTAATCAATTAGATACAAGCAGAGGAGTTTACGTTAAGGAGCTTGGAGGGAGTTTGTCACGTTATGGAGAATCACTTCAACTACTTTCGAAGTATTTTGTGAAAGATGGGGAATTATTCTCAACTTACTCTTCTGCACTTGATGTAATGTCAAATAAATTTCAACCCTCAGGAATTGATTATATTATTCATGTTTTAGGTGACCAATATAGAGAAAAGTATCTAAAGAGTTTTCACGAGACTAATCCTGAATATATTACAACGATTCGAGAAGATTTCACGAATTGGGAATACTGGGTTAAACGGGAGAATTGGTATTTTTACAGAGAGTTTTTGGGGAGTTATGAACCCATTGCAGTTACGGAATACAATGTTTTATGGGAAAAAACAAATAAAGATTTAACTTTAGATACAGCAGTAAAAGATGTAAAAGTACAACAAGTAAATAATAGTACTGTGGAGATTCATGTGAAAACGGTCCCCCAAATCACTAATGCCGTAGCCGATATTACGATTAATTATTCGAGTCATTGGAACGAGAAAAGATGGAAGGGATTCGGAATAAGAAAAATTGTTAATATCTCAGATGGTTGGAATGATGAGGGTGAAGGAGGATATAATATTCCGGAACAACATAATAACTATGCATTACCAGTACGAATTATCAATGGAGAAGGTATAGTGAAAATTACTTCTTATCCAGTAGACTTGACTAATTTGGTTGTTGATCAAATAACTGTAAATCAACTGTTTAACGATAGAGTAGACTATAGAATTGTTGAAGAGAAAATGCTGAAAGATGATCGACTTAAAAATGCTTATGATAAGGAAGTGGTTAATCTTTCTGGTTTTACTGATGCGAACTGGGAGAATGGTATTAATCGAGGAAATAAGACAATTTTATTATTTGAAAATACAATGAATACTCAACTAAGTTTGAAAAATACAAAAAATATTAATATCAATGGAATAACTTATTCAATAGAGAAATTAGAGATTAAAGATTCAAATTGGATACACGTCCATATAAATCAACCATTGGAGGGAAATATTGATCTTTTTGAATTATTGTAGCTTTTAAATATGATGCGTAATATTTGGTGTTTGATGACATTGAAAATAATGATAGTATAAATAATATGTCGAATGTAGGAGAATTAAATGTTAATTGTACTGTTACTACTAGCCATGGTTTTTAACATCGCTGCACAAATTGCTTTAAAACATGGAATTAACCTTATTAACCTTGATGGAATTAATCTTCACACAATTACAAAAATGGTATCTTCACCTTATTTATGGTCTGGGGCGTTTATGTATGGTATTAGCTTTGTATTTTACATTTTTGCTTTATCTAAGGGGGAGTTGGGGAGAGTTTCTCCTGTTTCCCAGGCTTTAACTACTATGGGGATTGTGACAGTATCCGTTTTGGTGTTCCATGAACCATTAACTGCTTACAAAATTTTAGGATTATTGTTTTTAATAGCAGGAACCATAATTATCTTCTACTGAGATACTATTAAGAATTGATGAAAGGAAATGACTTTTTTTGAGATATGATTATGTGATTTTTGGAGCAGGCATATATGGTCTTTATGCGGCACACTTGTTAGCGAACAAAGATATGAAGGTTGCAGTCATAGAGTTTGATGATAAACCTTTGCAAAGAGCCAGTTATATCAATCAAGCAAGAGTCCATAATGGATATCACTATCCTCGTAGCGTGTCAACTGCTGTGAAATCAGCTCATTATTACGAAAGATTTGTTCGTGATTTTTCCTTTGCGATCAACGATCGCTTCAAAAAAGTTTATGCAATTTCAGCTAATGATTCCTTAACGAATGCGGAACAATTTTTGAATTTTTGCCAATACGTTGATATTCCTGCTGATGAAATTAATAGCAAGTCTTATTTTAATCCGGGTACAGTTGAAGCAACGTTTGAAACTTTGGAATATAGTTACGATGCCAATCTTATTCGCAATTGGTATACTAAGGAATTGGGTGAATTTAAAAATGTATCATTAAATTATAATAAAAAACTCGTTAGCGTTCAAAAAAATGAATCGGAATTTATTCTTCAATTTGTTGATGGATCAACATGCGTTACTTCAAATATTTTAAATGCAACATATGCGAGCATTAATCAAATCTTAAAGAAATTTGACTATGAAATGTTTACTACAAAATATGAAATTTGTGAAGTTATCATGACTCACGTAACTAATAATATTAGAGACGTGGGTATTACAGTTATGGATGGGCCTTTCTTCTCTCTTATGCCTTTTGGAGAAAGCGGCTATCACTCGTTAACTTCAGTTGGACATACGCCGCATGAATCATCGTTTGGGTCACTGCCGGAATTCACTTGCCAACAGTATACGGATAAGTGCTCCGCAAATCAGTTGTATAACTGTAATGTTTGTGTTGCTAGACCGCAATCGGCTTGGACAAGAATGCACCAACTTTCCAAAAAATATTTAATTCCAGAAATAGAAGTGACTTATAAAGGATCACTTTTTGCCGTAAAAGCTTTGATTAGTGCTTCAGAACTTGATGATTCACGCCCCACGGTAATCAAGGAGTTTTCAGAAACTCCACGATTTTTGTCAGTATTCTCCGGAAAATTTAATACTATTTACGATTTGGAGGAAGTACTATGAAAGAACAAGTGTTTGTTTCGGTTGTTCTTTATGCACAAAACAACGAGCGTGAAATTGCTCAAGCATTAGTTGATGTCGATCGAGCGATGATGAGTCATTTTAAAAATTTTGAAATCATCTTAGTCAATGATTTTAGTGAAGATAATACATTAGAAGAAGCGCATAATGTAATTCAGGACATGCACGGAGATACGACAATTATCAACCTATCGAGGAAGCATGGTGTTGAACACGCCATGATGGCCGGATTAAACAGATCGATGGGAGATTTTGTTTTTGAAGTGGAATCTCTTTCAGTGGACTTCGATATGGAAATGTTATATGAGATGTTTAAAATTTCAACGTCAAAAGGCTTTGATATCGTTGCAGCTTCATCCGGACAGGCTAGTTGGAAATCAAGGTTGTTTTACAAGGTGTTGAATAGAGTTTCTTATTTAAACCTATCTTTATCTACAGAGTCAGTACGCTTGGTAACTCGTAGAGCATTGAATGCAATGCTGAATTTGAAAGAAAAGGTTAGATATCGAAAAGCTCTCTATGAATTGACGGGTTATTCAAAAACTTTACATCAGTACAATGCTATAAGTAAAACTCCAAGTAGAAGAGTTAATCGTGAAAATGTTTCATTAGCTATGGATGCGTTAGTTTCATTCTCTCATTTTGGTTTAAGAACCGCACATCTTTTAACGGGCATATTCTTCGTATTTTCTTTGTTTATGGGGGGGTATGCTCTATATAATTACTTTTTTAATCAATCGGTAGTTCAGGGCTGGACTACATTAATGATATTGATTTCTCTCGGCTTTGCTGGCTTGTTCTTTATAGGTGGTGTTATCGGAGAATATACCTCTCGAATTCTGATTGAAATCCAAAACCGACCATTTTATAGTACAAAATCGGTAGAAATGTATAAAGAGAAGAAGCCGCGTCTCGAATTAATCAAAGATCGGAATCACGTTTCAAATCAATAGGGGGGATCGGAATGAATAAACGGTGTTTGCTTGGCTTCACAGGTTATGTTGGTTCGACACTACTATCACAGACGCATTTTGACGATCTATATAACTCTAAGAATATAGAAGCTATCAAAGGGAAAGAGTATGATCTTATTGTTTGCGCTGCAGCACCTGCTGTGAAATGGAAAGCTAATCAAGCCCCAGTTGAAGACTTGGACAATATCGAAAAATTAATGGGCGCATTAAAAAATGTTAAAGTGAATAACTTTGTATTAATCTCAACCGTAGATGTATACAGGAATCCAGTCGAGGTGGATGAGACCACGATTATTGATCCTGAACTTACAGAGCCTTATGGAAAACATAGATTCTACTTGGAAAGGTTTGTTCAGGAAAACTTCAAGGACAACTTGATTATTCGCCTGCCTGGTTTATTTGGTAAGGGGTTAAAGAAGAATTTTATTTACGATATTATTCATAATAATGCCCTACATCTTACCCATTTTCAGAGCGAATTCCAATTTTATAATATGGATCGACTTTGGAACGATGTTCAAATTGCTTTCAATCATAAACTATCGCTCGTTAATTTTGCAACAGAACCGGTTACCCCTAAAGAAATTGCATACCAGTCAATTGGCACGACATTCACAAACGAGACGGGAAAATCACCGGTTCGTTATAACATGAAGAGTAAATTTGCTCATTTATTTAACCCTGACGCTCCTAATGGGTATATGTCTTCAAAAGAAGAAATATTAGGTGAAATTCGCTCGTTCATTTTAGAAGAGAGGAAACATCTATGAGAATGTCGATTTCCAATATTGCCTGGGATACGGAAGAAAATGAACTGGTTATTCCGTTGTTAAAAAAGATGGGGCTTGAAGAAATAGAAATTGCTCCTACGAAATTTTGGGAACGGCCATTAGAGATATCGGATCTAGAAGTAGAGACTTTGAAAAATGAATGGCTTTCTAAAGGAATTAGTTTTGTCGCAATGCAATCCCTACTATTTGGGCAAAGCCATTTAAATTTGTTTGCTTCGGAGGAATCCCGCCAGATGATGTTACTTTATTTATCGGGAATTATCTCCTTAGCAGGGAAATTAGGTGTTGATTCACTTGTTTTTGGGTCCCCTAAAAATAGAATTGCCGGGTCACTTTCCTATAGAGAGCAAATGGAGATTGCAGTTCCTTTTTTCAATGAATTGGGAACTGTTGCGGAAAGGTCAGGAGTCACTTTCTGTATTGAGGCTAATCCTAAGCAGTATGGGTGTGACTTTATTACCAATACGGAAGAAGCAATATCGCTAGTACATGAGGTAGGCAATCCTGGATTTCGGCTTCACTTGGATGCAGGAGCAATGGCGATAAATGAAGAGGATATTTACTTGAGTATTGAACGTAGCACGCCTTATCTGCAACATTTTCATATTAGTGAGCCATACTTAAATTTGGTTGGATCGGGAGCGACTGATCATAAACAAATATCGCGGGCATTGAAAGCTTTAGGGTATGAAAATTATGTCTCCATTGAAATGAAGAACAACTTACTTCCAAACAATCTTGATAGTGTTGAGAAGGCTCTAACCTATGCATTGGAGACCTATATATAGTAAGGAGCGAACTTGTTATTATGAGATCGAATTGGGAAGTTCCAAATTACAACTTGAAGGAGTTAAGACCAAAAGCACATGATTATTGTGTATGTATTCCAGTAATAAATGAAGGATCAAAAATTCAAAAACAATTAGAGAAATTAAAACAACTATCAAATGAAATTGATATCATTATACTTGACGGTGGAAGCACAGATGGTTCCCTTAATGAACATGTTTTGCTGGAAAACCGGGTTAGAGCATTACTAACAAAACAAGATAAAGGAAAATTAAGCGCTCAATTAAGGATGGGGTTTGCTTATGCTCTTGAAGAGGGTTATAAAGGAATTGTAACTGTTGATGGAAACAATAAAGACAGCGTTGAATCGATCCCCGACTTCATAAAAAAACTGGATGAAGGTTATGATTTTATTCAAGGCTCACGTTACGTTCCAGGGGGTAAAGAAATTAATACCCCATTGTCACGCAAACTGGCGATTAAGCTAATACATGCTCCATTCATCTCTCTGATGGCTAGATTTCGTTATACTGATACAACGAATGGATTTAGAGGCCATTCAATTGATTTTTTACAGGATCATAGACTGCAGCCGTTCCGAGATGTGTTTGATACCTATGAATTATTGGCATATTTATCTGTTAAGGCTCCAAAATTGGGATATAAGGTAATTGAGATTCCTGTTACTCGTTCTTATCCTAAAGGTAAAGTACCTACCAAAATTAGCCCACTTCGTGGGAATTGGTTACTTATCAAAATTTTGTGCAGCTTATTTTTCAAGAAGTATGATGTGAAGTTAATAAATAGTGGCTTTATTAAGGAGGAGCAATGAAAGGAATAATACTAGCAGGCGGGACGGGCTCACGGCTGTACCCATTAACGAAAGTAACAAATAAGCACTTACTGCCAGTAGGTAAATATCCTATGATTTTCCACTCCGTTAGTAAGCTTAAGCGGGCAGGAATTGCCGATATTCTCGTAGTTACCGGAAAAGATCATATGGGGGATGTCGTGAATCTTCTTGGAAGTGGCAGTGAAATGGGGGTTTTCTTTACTTATAAAGTCCAGGATGAAGCTGGAGGGATTGCGCAGGCTTTAGGCTTGGCTGAACATTTTGTGGGTGATGATCAGATGGTTGTTATCCTGGGTGATAATGTATTTGCAGATGATATTTCTTCATACGTCGTTAATTTCAAGAATCAGCGTACAGGAGCGAAAATACTTATTCAAGAGGTTCCTGATCCAAATCGTTTCGGAGTTCCTGCACTTGAAGGAGACCGAATTATATCAATTGAAGAAAAACCACAGAGCCCTAGGTCTAACTATGCCGTAACAGGTATTTACATGTTTGACCACAAAGTCTTTGAGATCATAAAATCTCTAAAACCTTCTAAACGGGGAGAATTGGAAATCACCGACGTCAACAATGCATATATTGAACGTGGAGAGCTTAGTTTTGGTGTTCTCCAAGGCTGGTGGACCGATGCAGGAACACATACTTCTCTAGCGCGTGCTAACGAACTCGCAAAGGATATCGTATTTGGGGAAGAGTTTGGGAAACTTAAGCTTTAGATAGGGAGGATACTTGTCAATGAAACTCACTTCGTTTAAGTTAGAAGGGGCTGCATTGCTTGAACCGGTAGTACATGGGGATCACCGGGGTTTTTTTATGGAGAGTTACAATGAGGAAGTCATGCATTCACTTGGACTGAAGTATAACTTCATTCAGGATAATCACTCTTTATCCGCTGAACCGGGAGTATTGCGCGGCTTGCATTATCAATTGAACCCGAAAGCTCAGACAAAACTGATTCGTGTTTTAACCGGAGCAATTTACGACGTCATCCTCGACCTTCGCAAAAGTTCGCCTACATTCGGCCAATGGGTAGGGGTTATCCTTAGTGAGTACAACAAACGCCAACTTCTGGTTCCAAAGGGGTTTGCACACGCATTTTGCACACTTGCTCCAAACACCCAAGTTCTATACAAAGTGGACGAATATTATTCCCCTGAACACGACCGCGGCATACTATGGAATGATCCGGCTCTGGGAATCGACTGGCCGATAAGTGAGCCGCTACTTTCGGATAAAGACAGGCTCCATCCGACATTCGCTGATGCGGAGATTAATTTTGATTAGGGGGACTTATAAATGAAGCTGCTTGTAACAGGCGGTGCCGGTTTTATCGGCAGTAACTTTATATTATATATGCTCCGCCAACATCCCGACTATCAAATTGTAAACGTGGATGCACTTACTTATGCCGGAAACCTAGAGAATCTGAAGTCAGTGGAAGACAATCCGAATCATACCTTTGTGAAGGCGGATATTACAGACGCCAAGGCTATGGAAGAACTAATGGGCCAAGATGTTGATGTGATCGTCAATTTTGCAGCTGAATCGCATGTAGACCGGAGCATACTTGAGCCAGATGTTTTTGTGAAAACCAATGTGCTAGGCACTCAAGTACTCTTGGAGGCTGCTCGCAAGCATAATGTTGAAAAGTTTGTTCAGGTATCAACAGATGAAGTATATGGGACATTAGGAGAAACTGGATTATTTACGGAAGAGACTCCGCTTCAACCGAATAGCCCTTACTCTGCCAGCAAAGCTGGTGGAGATTTGCTAGTCCGTGCCTATCATGAGACTTTTGGTTTACCAGTAAACATTACGCGTTGCTCAAACAATTATGGACCTTACCAATTTCCGGAGAAGTTAATTCCATTAATGATTTCCAAGGCGCTTGCCGACGAGGCGCTTCCAGTGTATGGTGATGGGTTAAACATTCGCGACTGGCTTTACGTGGAGGATCACTGCAGTGCTATTGACCTCGTAATCCATAATGGGCGCAATGGAGAAGTGTATAATATTGGCGGAAATAACGAAAGAACGAATCTGCATATTGTAAGAACGATTCTGAAGCAACTTGGTAAGCCAGATTCCCTGATTAAGCATGTGCAAGACCGCCCAGGCCATGACCGCCGATATGGAATCGATCCGACGAAGATGATACAGGAGCTTGGCTGGAAGCCGAAGTACTCCTTCGAGACGGGAATTCAGGAAACGATTCGCTGGTATTTGGAAAATAAAGACTGGTGGACACGGACTCAGAGCGGGGCTTATCAGGACTATTATGCGAAGCAATACGGCGAACGCCTTGATGGTGATCTGGCATGAAAGTGCTGGTTACAGGGGCTTCAGGCCAATTGGGGACGGATGTTGTAGCACATTTGAAGCATAGTGGTCATGAAGTCATTGCTTCAGATCGAGATACATTAGACATTACTAATGCGGCTGCCTGTCAATCCTTCATTCAACAATTTCGGCCGGAAGCTGTAATTCACTGTGCAGCCTACACAGCCGTGGACCGGGCGGAAACAGAGGTGGGAGCCGCCTATGCTGTAAATGCTACGGGGACGCGGAATATGGTCGTAGCGAGTGAACGGATTGGGGCCAAGTTTTGCTATATTAGTACGGATTATGTGTTTGATGGGCGTTCTGACTCGCCTTACCGCGAGTATGACGATACGAACCCGCAGACTATATACGGAAAATCCAAACGAGCAGGAGAACAGCTTGTTCAGACCTTATCCTCACGCTATTTTATTGTAAGAACATCCTGGGTATTTGGTCTGCATGGGCATAACTTTGTTAAAACGATGCTTAGACTGGGGCAAGAACGTGATGAAATGAAGGTTGTCCATGATCAGAAAGGATCGCCGACGTACACACCAGACTTGTCTGAGTTTCTGCTACAGTTGATCGCAACGGAGCAATACGGCATCTATCATGCTTCCAACTCAGATACATGCACATGGTATGAGTTCGCTTCGGAGATTTTTGCCGAGGCTGCAGAAATTTTGAATCGCCCCCTAAAGGCAAGACTCATTCCCTGCACGACGGAGGAGTTTCCGCTCCCTGCTCCTAGGCCGGCGAATTCAGTCATGGAGCATTTATCCATTCGAAATAGCGGATTTAAGGATTTGAGATCGTGGCAGGAGGGGCTGCAAGACTTTTTGCAGCAGTATTTGAAGAAATAGTGCAGTTTGATATAATGAACTTTGATATAAAAACATGAGTATCATTAACGTACGGGGCGCTGAATAAGAGGTGCTCCTTTATTTTTTGTGTATGAAGGGAGCCGCCATGACTGCAACTGTCAGCGTACATATCGTGACTTATAATAGCAGCAAAGATATAGAATCCTGTCTGGAGGCTGTAATCCAGCAAACTTATCCAGTGGAGCAAATTATTCTTGTCGATAATGATTCCGGGGATGATACGCTTGAACGCACTGAGGCGATGCGCACTCATTCAGGCAAGGAGATCTTAGTGATTCCCAATAGGAAGAATGTAGGCTTCGCCCCGGCTCATAATCAGGCAGTACGATTGTCCAGAGCGGATTATATGCTAATCCTTAACCCGGATGTGATTCTCACTCCAACTTATGTGGAGTATCTTGTAAGTATCATGAACAAGGATCAAGGAATCGGAAGTGCCACAGGCATGCTGGTATTCCAGAGTCATCCGGAAATCATCGACTCTACAGGACTTGTCATGAACCGGATCTGGAGAGCCTTTGATCGGGGAGCAGGCGAATCAGCGTCTAACTGGAAGCTGTCCGGGGATGTATTCGGTGTGTCGGGTGCTGCGGCCATGTACTCAAGAACGATGATTGAAGCCATCTCCGTTCAGGGTCAATTTTTTGACGATGATTTTTTTGCCTATAAAGAGGACGTGGATGTCGCTTGGCGAGGAAGGTTGTTAGGTTTTAAGTCATATTACTGCGCAGAGGCTGTTGGTTATCATAAACGCGGCTGGAAAAAGGGGAGTCGCAAGCAGCAGCCTTTGTTCATTCGCCGTTGTTCCTTCATCAATCGCTACAAGATGATGTATAAAAATCTGCGTCCTTCAGCATGGAAGAAGCAGCTTCTACCTTTGCTGGCCTACGAAATAGCCGTTCATGGCTATATGCTATTAAGAGAACCGAAGGTTCTCGGCGCTTGGCTTGATTTCCGCAAGCGGCTTCCGGAATTAAAGGAGAAGCGGAAGTGGATTCAAGGAAGAAGACAAAATAACGTGTGATTAAATGAAGTAGTCTAATGATGATGCGCAGTTGGCAGAAAAAGCGAATAATCGATGGTTTGACATAAAAGATTATGGTGCCGTTGGTGACGGGGTAACCGATGATACATTAGCAATTCAAACACCATTGATGCGGCTAATGCATCTGGTGGAGGCACAGTTTCGGGACCCTCCGGCATTTATATGGTCACAACACTGTTAGTGAAAAGTAATGTTTATTCGGAACAAATGGATTTTCTTTTAAACAGGTCGCGAATACATCAGGGGCAGTGATTCAAGTATCTGGTGCATATATTTGCATAGACTCCATAGAGATAGACGGAAATAAAACGAACAAGACAGTAACAAATCACGGAATCGGCTTATCCCTTACGGGAACTAAAAATATAACTATTTCCAACTGTAAAGTTCACGATGTTGGTCTCGATGGGATTTATGCCCTAGGAGACGATATAAAAATTCTGCATAACACTGTATACTCTTGCAGTAGAAATGGCATTGGTGTAGGTCAAGCTACCAACGTACACATTGATAACAACCATGCCTACAGTACCTTAGCATCAGCAATTAACTTAATTGATACATCATCGGGAGTCATTATTTCTAATAATACAACCGAAAACACTGCATCCGACGGTATAACGGGATCTCTTTATGGGTTGCATCGGACGGTGCCGGTTTCGACTCTGTTATATCTGACAACATTATAGTTGTAGCAACCACACACGGGATACTTGTTGTCAACCATACTAATGTTAAGGTCAACAACAATTCTGTCCTATCGACCACTAATGGATCAGGAGTGCTTATTGACAGATGCACCCACTTCATAGCGAACGGCAATAACATCAAAGCAGCGGGAACAGGGATAAGAGTACAGACTTGTATTAAGGGAGTAATATCCAATAATCAGGTAAATGGCTGTGGAAATAGAAGGATTTATGCCACGGATACCGGCACAGGATGTACGAGCATATCTTGTACTGGGAATACTATAGTCGACAACACCGGACGACCGTTAGAGACTGTAAACAACGCTGATTATTGGTGTGTAACGGGTAATGTGTTTAGGAATAATTCAGTGCTTGCTATTGCTATGGTAGGTACAAACAATGTTAATGCTAACAATATAGTTGTATAAGGACATAGAATGTCTTGTGTAAAAGTAAGGCGAATCTTATACTAGGTCGTGGGGGTGTAAAATGAAGAAAGATAGACTTTTTTACTTGGACTTCATTCGCGCGGTCTCGGTAGTTTCAATAGTTGTATTTCACTTTGCAATGCCTATTTTCATTCAGTATTTTTCAAACGTAAATCTTGGTGATATTGGCGTTTCTTTATTTTTCATAATCTCAGGTGCGGCACTAATGTACACCTATACCCAAAACTTTTCAGCTAAAGAGTTCTTCATAAAACGTTTCTTAGGAATTTATCCTATGTTTTGGATAGCCTATGTAGCAGCGTTTTTATATTACTTTTATCTTAATAAAGGCATTGTATTTACAGCCCCTAAGGTAAATTTAATTTTAACTCTCGTTGGGATGGATGGTTATTTGAATTATTGGATACCCGGATTTTATATTTTAGGTGAGTGGTTTTTGGGATGTATAATACTTCTTTATGTTTGTTTTCCTTTGCTGAGAAAATTAGTAATTGAAAAGCCTTTGATTCTATTAATTTGCGTAGTTGTATTGTATTTTGGATTGGTGAACTTTTATCCGTTTAAGATGAATATGGGGCGTAATTTTATAATGAGAGTACCGGACATGCTCGTCGGTATGTACTTTATTCAGTATATAAAGAAAGTGAAAATATATCATTTTATTCCAGCCCTAATTATTAGCGTGATACTGCTCTTTTTTGATGTAAATATTAATCATATGTATGAATTAACGCTAAGCGGAATATCGTTGTTCTTTGTATTGGTATTCATTTCAAACTTTATTAAGTGGGATAACATACAAAGAATAATTTCCGTAATAAGCAAATATTCATTTGCCATATTTTTGACGCATCATGTGATAATATATCATTTTCTAGGTCGATTTAAAGGTAAGGAACTGAGCACAACAGAAACTTACACATTGTTTTTATTGACGTGTATTGTAATACTTATTATTTCGATTTACTTACAAAAGGCTTCTGATAAAGTAACTGGAAGCTTGAAAAGAATTTTAGCAAAAAGTAATATTTCATAGTTGGACGAAACTGCGCACTAGTTTGTATTAGTGTGTATTGATCTTCATACCTACATATTGGACAATGTTACCATAGGTTGGGGGATTGGCTACGTCCAGATACAACATTACTTTAGACCCGGAACTGTACGAAGAGTTTTGTTGCAATTCTAGGTTTTCTTCAACCAGTTGCTACATTGCCTGAAAAGCTACTTCATCTGATCCCTTCAGTCTCTCTAAAATACGGAAAACCTGAAGGAAGTCATGAGTTAAGCTAACGCCTCTCTGGCGATCATAATCCTCCCTCATATCGTTTTAGAATTAATGCGCAGTTGTAGAGATTTATCTTTATTATTGCCCATAAATATTGATATTCAGCATTTATGGATATGTCCGATAAACGGAAGAAAGAGCGCAACAAGCATAAGGGACTGTTGCGCTCTTTCTATTCAACTCTTCCTACAACATGCAATCCCATTTCTTTTTTTAAACTAAGAACATCGATTCTCTTACCACGTTCCTTGACCTCTTCATTTTGCTTTCTATTTTCTGAGCCACTTTATTTACTCCCTTCTTTCGGAACTCTTCGACTATCCTTTCTTCCTCGATGAATCCCTTCATTTTTGATTGACCTAGGTGGAATTTTTGATTCTCTTTTTCCAGCATACCGATGGCGCTTCGAGGAGGCACTATTTCGAATAATCATCCTCCAAGCCTCCCGCCTATGCTATAGAGAAATTACCCAAAAGCTAAACAGTGCAAAATGAATCGCGCCACAGCCCATGATTGAGGTATACCCCATGATATGTTAAGATAACAATAGAAACAAGGAGGCTGCGCCACAGCCTCCCCGGCACAAACACTTGGTGGGGTACCTCCAAGAAAATACCTTGAAAATAACCCGCGCCTTGGCGCTAACCTGGGCGGGTTATTTTCGTTTACTCAGATAAGTAAGCAACGCAAGGATAAACATCCCAAGCATGATCACTTCTGAAAGTGAAAATGTCATATGCATCACCTCCAATCTGGAGGCGATACTTCCCACCCAAGTTCAGTTGTACAAGACATATTATACCATGGGCCCAATTTTGAGGGCTCTTTTTCTTTGCAACAGGCCTATTCCTATGATCAAAATATGATTCACCATCCCACTCTCATTTCTTCTCACCCTCCCATCCTCCCCCAACTCCTTCACCTATGCTATAATGTTGTCGATAGATTACTATATTTGTCAGGAGTCTTTTGTTATGGATTTGAGCATTATCATCGTCAGCTACAATACGCGGGACTTAACCATAGATTGTTTGAAATCTGTGTTCGACTCGGACACGGAATATACTTATGAGGTTATTGTCGTGGACAATGCTTCAAGGGATGACTCTGTTCCGGTTATCAAAGAACAGTTCCCGGAGGTTCGCTTGATCGAGAACCACACCAACACGGGCTTTGCCAAAGCGAACAATCAAGCGATGGAAATAGCGAAGGGTCGCTATGTGTTGCTGCTGAACTCGGACACCATTGTACAGCCGGACACGCTTCAGACTATGCTCGCCTACATGGAAGAACATCCGACGGTAGGGGCGTCAGGCTGCAAGGTGATTCTGCCCGATGGCTCACTGGATAAAGCGTGCAGAAGGGGCTTTCCTACGCCGTCGGCTTCTTTTTACTACGCATTCGGATTTTCGAAGCTTTTTCCGGAGAACCCGCGGTTCAATCAATATCATCTCAGTTATCTCGATCCGAATGAGACTTATCCGGTCGATTGCCTTGTCGGCGCTTTTATGCTGCTGCGTCAGGAGACGATTCGGCAGGTGGGGGTTCTGGATGAGACCTTTTTTATGTACGGGGAAGACATAGATTGGTGCTACCGCATCAAACAGGCGGGATGGGAGATCCATTATCATCCGGCCACCTATATTGTTCATTACAAGGGAGCAAGCAGTCGCCGCAAGCCTATGAAAATCATCTACGAGTTTCATAGAGCGATGTGGGTGTTCCACCGCAAGCACTTCAAACAGCGCTATTCCTGGTTCACGAACATGGCCGTATTTAGCGGTATCGGACTGAAGTTCTCCTTATCCGTGATCAGCAATAAACTTAAACCAGGCACCCCGGCAACACGCACCCTGGATTCGCGCACAGAGACATCAAACCGCCAGACGGAGGTGAAGCAATGATCCGCAAAAATCAACGTTTTTTGACCCAATTGTATATTTTGACGGATTTTGCGTTCATCCAGATTTCTTTCCTGTTATCCTGGTGGTTGAAATTTGAGAGCGGCTGGATCCCATACGAGCGTCCGCTACCGGCTGAAATTTACGCTTTCTGGAGCATTGCCTATGGCGTGATAGCGGCAATCGTCGGAGTACTTCTGTCGCTGTACATTCCGAAACGCAAAAAACGGTTTGCGGATGAAGTGATGAAGCTGATGCAAGTCCATGTGGCAAGCTTGTTCGTTCTGCTCAGCTTGATGTTCTTTGTCCGGCAAATTGATATTTCACGGATGTATTTGGCCATTTACATGGTGATCAACGTGCTGTCCATCCTGCTGTACCGTTATTTTTTGAAAAGCTCGCTGAAGCAGCTGCGCAAGAAAGGCTACAACAAGCAATTCGTGCTGATCATCGGCGCAGGCTCCCTCGGGCGCAAATTCCATGACAACTTGAGGCAGTATCCGGAATTGGGCTATGAGACCATCGGGTTTCTGGACGACCACGCTGCCTGGTCAGACGAGGAGAAGCTGCGATATAAGCCTATCCTGGGCAGGGTGGATCAGTTGGAACAGATCTTGGAAGCAAAGCTGATTGACGAGGTCGTATTGGCACTGCCTCTGACTGCTCACTCCAGATATGCCCGAATTATAGCGATTTGTGAAAAAGAAGGCGTCCGTACCCTCATCATCCCGGATTTCTTTGACTTTCTGCCTGCTCGTCCCTACTTCGACAATTTTGCTGGAATGCCGCTCATCAATGTGCGTGACATTCCGCTGGATCTTACGGGCAACCGATTGCTGAAGCGGGCCTTTGATATCGTGTTCAGCCTCTTTGCCATCATCATCACATCGCCGGTCATGCTGCTGACAGCCATCGGTATCAAGCTGACCTCGAAGGGGCCGATTATTTTCAAGCAAGAACGGGTCGGCCTCAATCGCAGGCACTTTCATATGTATAAGTTCCGCTCTATGAAGGTGTTGCCAGAGGGGGTGCCGGATACCGGATGGACAACAGAAAATGACCCTCGCCGCACCAAGTTTGGCGCGTTTCTGAGGAAGACCAGTCTGGATGAGTTGCCGCAGTTCTTCAATGTTCTTGCCGGTCATATGAGCGTCGTCGGTCCCAGACCGGAGCGTCCTTATTATGTGGAGCAATTCCGTGAGGAAGTTCCGAAGTACATGGTGAAGCACCATGTCCGCCCGGGTATTACAGGATATGCCCAAGCCAACGGGCTGCGCGGCGATACCTCCATCGAAGAGCGGATTGAGCACGACATTTTTTATATCGAGAACTGGTCGATTTTATTGGACATCAAAATTATCGTAAAGACCGTCTTCAATGGATTTATTAACAAAAATGCTTACTAGAGATAGGAATGTACTGGAATGAGGAGAAAAAAAATAATATACAGCCTGCTAATGCTGGCGGGCCTCGGGTTTTTGCTCGTCGCCACGCTGTACAAGCCGCAGGACCGCGATCCGAAGGACGGCTTTACCGCTCACCGGCTGGTTGCCCATGCCATGGGAGGCATTGACGGGCTGACCTATAGCAATACCTATGAGGCCTTTGCTGCCAACTATGAAAAGGGGATACGCGTATTCGAGGCTGACTTGCTGCTCAGCAAGGATAACCAGCTTATTGCCCGCCATGAGTGGGGGGAGAGCTTTACGGTGATGCTTGGGCAGGAGGAAGTGATGGATCCTGGAACCCATGGGGCGGTCTGGACGTACGAGGAATTCAAAAACGCCAAAATTATGGGCCGTTATGAGCCGCTGGGATGGGAAGATATTCTTGATCTCATGGAACAGTATCCGGATATGTACCTGATTACAGATACGAAGCAGATTGAGCCTGAAGAGATTGATCAGATTTTCACCCTGATTACCGAAGCCGCAGAGCAGAAGAACCCGGAGCTATTAAAGCGGATTGTACCGCAAATTTACTATCAATCCATGTGGGATGCGATTGAGGCTATTTATTCTTTTGATTCAGTGATCTTCACCCTCTATCAGACCCATGATAGCGATGAAGCTATAGTAGAGTTTGCCAAGGAAAAGGGGATCGCGGCGATTACGATGTCGGAGACCCGTGCAAATGCCGGCCTGGTTGCCTCGTTGAATGAGCTCGGAATTCCGAGCTATGTGCATACGATTAACGATCGGGATCAAGTGTTGAAATTCAAACGGATGGGCGTCTACGGCTTCTATACCGACTTTTTGGAGGAAAAGGATGTGGAATCCTCCGGCTGGCTTCAATATTTAGGATTATAAGCATCAGCAACTGCGAGGATACGCACACTGTTTGAACGGGCAGCGGCGTATCCTTTTGTGTGTTATTGCGGTCCATTCTGTTCGCATTTTTGTGTAGAAAACACGAACATTGACAGCCTTCCTGTGGTCACTTAGACTAGAATTGCGAGTTTAAAAGCTGACTTTTTGAACAACCTCTATGAGAAGTTGAATTTAGGAAGCTGCGTAGAAAAAGGCATATGTGTGAAGCGTACTGACACCCTTACACGTTGTTGTCCCTAGCGTAAATTCTTTGTTTAACTTATATAGAATTGGTAATGACAAAAAAGGACGGTTAAGAGCCGGAGCTAAGCGGGAGTGGATCAGAAACGTGTTCACTCCCGCTTTTACGGCCGGAAGAAGAGAGCTTCGCGATCTGGAGCTTATAGCTAAGAGGCCTTGTAAGGAAGTGAAGAAGGATGCGTTCTATGCCTTTACCCATGGAGAATTCCTGGCGGCATGTATTCAAGCTGGACCCTGACCGGACCATTGGTGAACAGGAGCTTGAAGCCGTATGCACCTCGGGAAGTGATGCGATCATCATCGGCGGCTCGAGCGGTGTAACCTATGAAAATACAGAAGCACTGCTAGAGCGGATTCGCCGCTTCAAGATCGATTGTGCGCTTGAGGTGTCAGAGCTGGATGCGATCGTACCGGGCTTTGACCTTTACTTGATCCCCATGGTGCTTAATACGAAGCGTCCCGAGTGGCTGATCGGCCATCATGCGCGGGCGATTGAGAAATACGGCCCCTTCATCCCGTGGGATAGGCTGGTTTCGGAAGGATACATCGTGCTGAATCCAGAAGCTACAGTAGCCATGATTACGGAGGCGGATACCTCCCTCGATGCCGCTGCTGCGGCAGGGTATGCGGGGGCTGCGGACAAGCTGATGCAACTGCCTATTATATATGTGGAATATAGCGGACGCTTTGGCGATATGGAGCTTGTTGGAGAAGTAAGGCGACAGCTGACACAGGCGAGACTGTTCTACGGAGGCGGGATCACAAATGCGGAGACGGCCAGACAGGCTGCGGCGGTCAGCGATACGGTCGTCGTGGGCAATGTCATCTATTCCGACCTGGCAGGAGCGCTGGAGACCGTAGAAGCCGTCAAGGGCACTCGCAGTAGTTCTATCGGCGGCTAATGCTAACGGATAGGATTGGCTGATGTCTGGTCACATCTTTGTTCTCATCCCTAATTATAGGAAGATCAACTATAAGTTGAACTAATAAAGCTGCGTGGAATAGGCATAAGTGTGAAGTGTTCTAACTTCGGAAGCATATGCGTGTAAGCGTTAGCCCTTGTAAGTGGATTTATCAAATGAACTAAAGATGCTCTGCAGAAGGGCATAAGTGTGAAGTGTTCTGAAGTAAAAGCTTTCTGTAAGAAAGCTACTTCGGAAGCATATGCTCGAAAGCGTTCGCCTTTGTGAGCGGATTTCTACCAAAATAGTATCCAATCAAGGAAATCCGCGAACAACAGCGATCGTAGGAATACTTCACACGTTGCCAACAGCATGCATCATCATAAGTTCAGTCAGAGGAATCCGCGCACAACAGTGATCATAAGAACATTCACACGTTGCTCCCCAGCATACAATTATTTGTTCAACTTATACACCAATTTTGAATCACGAAAGGAGCAGTTTCCTGATGCAACCTGTTAACATACAAGAAGCAGTGGAACGTCTCAATCCCCAGCAGCGCCAAGCGGTTGTTACGACCGAAGGCCCGCTGCTCATTATGGCGGGGGCGGGCAGCGGCAAGACGCGCGTGCTCACGCACCGCATTGCCTATCTGATTGCCACGCGCAAAGCTCCGCCTTGGGCGATTCTGGCGATCACCTTTACCAATAAAGCTGCCCGTGAGATGCAAGACCGGGTTTCCCGGCTTGTCGGAGGGGCGGAGGGACGCGATATCTGGGTATCCACCTTCCACTCGATGTGCGTGAGGATTTTGCGCCGTGATATTGAACGGGTCGGCTTCACGTCCAACTTTTCGATTCTGGATTCCACGGACCAGCTCTCTGTGATCCGCAATTGTATGAAGGATATGAACCTCGATACCAAGAAATTCGAGCCGAAGGCCGTTCAGTCCATGATCAGCACAGCCAAGAACGAACTGATCACCCCCCAGCAATATGAGCAGAAGGTCGGTGATTATTTTGAAGGCATTGTGGCGAAGGTATATACCAAGTACCAGCAGCGTCTTCGCAGCAACAACTCGCTGGATTTTGACGATCTGATCATGAAAACCATCGAGCTGTTCAAGGAAGCGCCGGACGTGCTCGATTTTTACCAAAAGAAGTTCCAGTATATTCACGTCGATGAATACCAGGATACCAACCGGGCCCAATACATGCTGTGCCGGATGCTGGCAGACAAGCATCACCGGATCTGCGTGGTCGGGGATAGCGATCAGTCGATCTACCGCTGGCGCGGTGCCGATATTACGAATATCCTGAATTTTGAAAAGGATTATCCCGAGGCCAGCACGATCCTGCTGGAGCAGAACTACCGCTCGACCTCGACGATTCTGAACGCGGCGAACGGAGTGATTGGCCTGAATTCCGGCCGCAAAGCAAAGAAGCTGTGGACGGACAAGGGAGACGGAGACAAGATCAAGGTGTACCATGCCGATTCCGAGCATGACGAAGGATACTTTATTACCTCCGAGATTCAAGAGAGCGTCAAGAAGGGCAAGGGCTACCGCGACCATGCGATTCTATACCGGACGAACGCCCAATCCCGGGTTATTGAGGAAATTCTAATTAAGTCAGATATTCCTTATCAAATCGTTGGCGGAATCAAGTTCTATGACCGGAAGGAAATTAAAGACCTGCTTGCATACCTGCGCCTCTTGTCCAATCTGGATGATGATATCAGCTTGATGCGGATTATCAACGTGCCCAAGCGGGGGATCGGGGATACGACCGTCGGGAAGCTGGCGGCGGAAGCAGCGCAGCGCGGAACGTCCATTTACCGGGTGCTGGAGACCGTCGATGATCTCGGCTTTACCGGACGCACACGGAATGCACTGGTCGAGTTCTTCGATATGATTGCGGCGCTTCATCAAATGGTAGAGTTCTTGTCTGTGACCGAACTGACCGAGAAGCTGCTGGAAATGACGCATTACCGGATGGAGCTGCAAAATGAGAACACCCTGGAATCCCGGTCCCGCCTGGAAAATATCGACGAATTCCTGTCCGTAACCATGGAATTCGAGAATAAGAATGAGGATAAGACCCTCGTCTCATTCCTGACCGATCTGGCGCTGATCGCCGATATCGACAGCATGAACGATAACCAGGATGCAGAGAAGCCGAACGACGATGCTGTCGTGCTGATGACGATGCACAGCGCGAAGGGACTGGAGTTCCCGGTGGTCTTCATCGTCGGCATGGAGGAAGGCGTGTTCCCGCATAGCCGGGCCTTCCTGGATAACGAAGAGCTGGAGGAGGAGCGACGGCTTGCCTACGTCGGTATTACCCGGGCCGAGGAGAGGCTGTTCCTCTCCTGCGCCCAGATGCGCACCCTGTTCGGCCGCACCACGGCGAACCCGCCTTCCCGCTTCCTGCAGGAAATTCCGGAGGAATTGAAGGAAGAAGCGGGAGTCGCGCGCGACCGATACCGCCGCGGAGCGGGAATCGGCGGCGCTTACGGCGGCCGCGGCTTTGGCAGCGCCAGCGGCAGCAACTTCGGCCACCGCAGCGGTGGTGCCGCCAGCCCGGCAGCGGGCGCAGCATCGCCGCTGCGGGGCGGCGCCCCGGCACCAGCCGGTGGCCGTACGAGCGGGAGCTCACCCGTCACGGTGAGCATCCCGGGCATGGCCCCGTCGCGCACAGGCTCGCGGGGCGCGCAGCCTGCCGCCGGAGACAGTGCCAGCGGCGGCTTTGCTGCCGGCGACAAGGTGTCGCACGGCAAATGGGGCATCGGCACCGTGGTAGCGGTCAAAGGCACCGGCAATGATACGGAGCTGCAGATTGCTTTTCCGGCGCCGGTAGGTGTGAAGCGGCTTCTCGCCGGCTTCGCTCCCATCACCAAAGTGACCGAATAACGAAGATCATTGAGCTATATAAGTTGAACTAGAAAAATACACAGAAAGGGCAAAAGTGTGAAGTGTTAAAAGCTTTCTGCAAGAAAGCTGCTTCGGAAGCATAAAGCGTTAGCGTTCGCCTTTGTGAACGGATTTCTACTCTATGATACCTTCGTCCAGTCAAAGAAATCCGTGAACAACAGCGATCGTAAGAACACTTCACACGTTGCCTCCAGTGTACAATCTTTAGTTCAACTTATATAAATTGAAGGAGGAGTGGTTCCTGGATGGATCCAATGAACAAAATGGAGCAGCTTATCGAGCAGCTGAATCAGTACAACTATCACTACTATACGCTCGATCAGCCTCTTGTCAGTGACAAGGAGTATGACCGGCTGTACGATGAACTGACCGCCCTGGAGGCACAGACCGGGGTCCAGCTCCCGGATTCTCCCACGCTGCGCGTAGGTGGAGAGCTTCTGGATGGATTCAAGCCGCATCGTCACCTGGCGCCTCTTTGGAGTCTGGATAAGGCGCAGAATGAAGAGCAGCTCCTGCTATGGAACGGCCGTGTCCAGCGGCTGATTCAGGATTATAATACCAAGCATCCGGAGAATCCTTTGCCCGCTCCTTCCTATGCCATAGAACTGAAGTTTGACGGCTTGACCTTGAACCTGACCTATACAGACGGCAAGCTTGTTCAGGCCTCCACACGAGGAAATGGTGTTGTCGGCGAAGGTATTCTGGCCCAAGTCAAGACGATCAAATCCGTACCCTTGTCGATCCCTTATCAGGACGGAACCATTGAAGTACAGGGTGAAGGGATTATGAATCTGTCAGTGCTGGCCAAATATAACGAGACAGCAGCCGAACCGCTCAAGAATGCGCGGAATGCGGCGGCTGGCGCACTGCGGAACCTGAATCCGCGGACGACAGCCGAGCGGAAGCTGAGCGCCTTTTTCTATAATGTGGGGTATTCGGACGGGATTGAATTTGCCAATCATCAAGAGATGATGAGCTTCCTGCGGGATAATCGTTTTAAGGTCAATCCTTATGTGAGCTACCATGATGACTTCAGCAGTGTGATGGACACCCTGCACAGCATTGTGGAGACGCGCTCCGGCCTGGACTATCTGATAGACGGGGCTGTCATCAAGCTGACCGATATGCGTACCCGCGAGGTGCTTGGCTATACCGATAAATTCCCGCGCTGGGCTGTTGCGTTCAAATTTGAGGCGGAAGAGACGACGACCGTGCTTGAATCTGTCACCTGGAACGTCGGCCGCACCGGCAAAATCACCCCGCTCGCCAAGGTCGAAGCCGTAGAGCTGGCAGGAGTAACCGTGCAGAATTGCACCCTTAACAATATCGGCGATATCGAACGGAAAAACTTGAAGTTCGCGCTGGGCACACGCGTCTTTATTCGCCGCTCCAACGACGTGATCCCTGAAATTCTCGGTAAGGTAACAGAGGAGCAGGATGGGCAAGAAATCATTTATCCGGAAAGCTGCCCTGCTTGCGGGTTTCCTTTGGAGCAGCGCGGAGCTCACCTGTTCTGCAATAACAGTCTGGATTGCAAGCCGCAAATCGTCAGCCGGATTACGCATTTCGCATCCCGGGACGCCATGGACATTGAGACCTTCAGCGAGAAGACCGCAGAGCAGCTCCATGACGAGCTTCAGGTTCATGAAGCCGCAGACTTGTACACCCTTACCTTCGAGGACTTAATCAAGCTTGACCGATTTGGGGAAAAGAAAGCCAATAATCTGCTGGCTGCCATCGAGCAGAGCAAGGGGCGCGACTTGTCCTCCTTCCTGTATGCACTTGGTATTCCGAATACCGGCAAGTCGACCACCAAGGTGCTTGCGGATCATTTCCGAAGCCTGGCTGCGGTCATGGCGGCTACGGAAGAGGAGCTGGTAGCCTTGCCGGATATCGGCGGCATTGTGGCTGAGAGCATCGTGTCCTTCTTCGCGGATCCATTCAATCAGGCGGGAATTCAAAAAATGCTGGAGCTGGGGGTGTCCCCTAAGGAGCCTCAGGCGGCGGCCGCGGTTACCGACTCCTTCTTCTCCGGCAAAACCGTTGTCCTTACCGGCACATTGCACCAGCTTGGCCGCGATGAAGCGACGGCTCGGCTTGAAGCGCTGGGCGCCAAGGTGACGGGGAGCGTCTCCAAGAAGACGGACCTTGTGATTGCCGGCGAAAAGGCAGGCAGCAAGCTGACAAAGGCGCAGGAACTAGGCATTCCCGTCATCGAGGATGAGAATGAATTTATCCGGCTGCTGAACGATAACTAAAATTATTTTTTTACAAATCACATCATGGAGAACAGGTGTCGGGTTGGCGAGCGTGCTTGCCGTTCTGACTTAAAAGGGAAGGTCGGTGCAATACCGACGCGGTCCCGCCACTGTAACGGAGGAGCAGGCAGCTTAATCAGCCACTGATCTGCATGGATCGGGAAGGCCGCTGCCGAGTGACGATTCCGGAGCCAGGAGACCTGCCTGTTCTGACAGCACTGCTGTACCTACGGTAGATAGGGAAGTGTTAAGATGAACCGTCATAATGCATTATTATGGAGGCGTCTTTCCCTATGGCTGTTTCAAAGGGAGGACGTCTTTTGTTATTGTTAGAACTATATTTGTTGAACTAAATAACTGCACAAAAAAGGCATAAGTGTAAAGTGTTCTGTAGTAAAAGTTTTCTGAAAGAAAGCTGCTTCGGGAGCATAGGCTCGTCAGCGTTCGCCTTTGCGAGCGGATTTCTACTCTATGATGAGTTAATTCAATCAAGAAATCCGCGAACAACAGCGATCGTAAGAACACTTTACACGTTGCCTCGTGTGTATAATCATTAGTTCAAGTAAGCGGAGGGGGATTCCAATGACCTTGCAGCAGTTGAAATATATTCTGACTATCGTGAATTGCGGTACGATAAGCGAAGCGGCAAAACGGTTGTATATTTCGCAGCCGAGCTTGTCCAACGCGGTGAAAGAAATCGAGGCGGAGGCCGGTATTGAGATTTTTCTTCGATCGTCCAAAGGAATCGTGCTATCGAGCGATGGAGCGGAGTTTCTATCCTACGCTAGGCAAGTCGTGGAGCAAGCCGAGCTTCTTGAGCAGCGGTACATGAATCGTAAACCCTCAAAGAAGCTGTTCTCGATCTCAACTCAGCATTACGCTTTTTCTGTGCAGGCTTTCGTTGGACTGCTGAAGGAGCTTGACGTGGACGAGTACGAGTGCACGCTGCGCGAGACACGTACCCATGAGATTATCGAAGACGTACGGAATATGAAAAGCGAGCTCGGGATTATCTATATGAGCGAATTCAACCGTAAGGTGATTCAGAAGATATTGAAAGACAAGGACCTGCGGTTTCATCCGCTGTTCCAAGCGGAAGCGCATGTATTTATCAGTGAGGGGCATCCGCTTGCCTCCAAGTCGCTGCTGGACATCGAAGAGTTGGATGACTACCCGTGCTTGGCTTTTGAGCAAGGCGAATATAATTCCTTTTACTTCGCGGAGGAAATACTCAGCACAAGATCGTACAAGAAGAAAATACTGGTCAGTGACCGCGCTACCCTATTCAACCTGCTGATCGGACTCAATGGCTATACCATTAGCTCGGGCGTACTGAATAAGGATCTTAACGGAGAGCAAATCAAATCCGTAAGGCTTCGTACGGACGAGAGTATACAGGTAGGATACATCGTGAATCAGAAGGCAAGCTTGAGCCAGCTGGCAGCTGCCTATGTAACGAAGCTCAAAACCGTCATTACAGACTTCGGATATCCGATCATAAACCAAGAGGATGAGCTCGCCTGAGCCCATCCTCTTGCTTGCTATTACAGGGTTGCTCTTACTTCTTTGGCTGCTTGGACAAGGTTCTCCAGGCTGGCCCACGTTTCCGTAACACCGCGAGTTTTAAGTCCGCAGTCCGGGTTCACCCATAGCTTGGAGACTTCGATCTTGTCGAGCATGCGGTTCAGCCCTTGTTTAAGCTCGTCGACGCTAGGAATCCGAGGCGAATGGATGTCGTATACGCCGGGGCCGACTTCAGTACGGAAGCCGCATTCGTTAATCGCATCGATGATGGCTAGATCCGAACGGGACGCTTCGAAAGTAATGACATCGGCATCCATCGCATCGATATCGCGAATGATATCGCTGAACTGGCTGTAGCACATATGAGTATGAATTTGCGTTTCGGGTTTAACGCCGCTGTGCACAAGTCTGAAGGCAGGAATCGCCCAGCTCAAGTATTCGCTCTGCCAGTCTGAATGACGCAATGGAAGCTTTTCTCTTAATGCGGCTTCGTCGATCTGGATCATCTCGATGCCGTTGGCTTCGAGATCGAGTACTTCGTCACGAATCGCAAGACCGATCTGAAGAGCGCTTTCCTTCAGGCTGATATCTTCGCGAGGGAACGACCAGTTCAGGATCGTCACCGGACCCGTCAGCATACCTTTGACCAGCTTGTTAGTACGGCTCTTCGCAAACGCCGAATATTCTACAGTAATCGGCTTGCTGCGGCTAATGTCGCCCCATACAACCGGCGGTTTTACGCAGCGCGTTCCGTAAGACTGCACCCAGGCGTTCTCCGTGAAGATAAAGCCATCCAGGCATTCGCCAAAGTATTCAACCATGTCGTTGCGCTCGTATTCGCCATGGACAATGACGTCAATTCCGATTTTTTCCTGCTGTGCAATACATTCTGCGATTCGGTCAAAGTTAAATTGCTTATACTGTTGCTCGGTGATGTTGCCTTTCTTGAAGGCTGCGCGATTCGCCCGGACATCAGCGGTCTGAGGGAACGAACCAATCGTCGTCGTAGGTAGCGGCGGCAGATTGAATTTCGCTTTCTGAATTGCTTCTCGCTCGGCGAAGTCGGGAAGTCTCGTGAAGTCGGCCTCCGTCAATTCCGCCACTCTCTTCTGTACCGAGTTGTCGTTTGTGAGGCGCGATGCACTGAACAGCTTCTCATTCTCCGTATATAAAGCGGAGGCTTCAGGGCTCGCCTGCTCCAGGATCGACTTGAGCTCTGCAAGCTCGCGCAGCTTTTCCTCCGCGAACGCGAAATATTGCTTATTTTGCTCCGGCAGTTTCTTTTCGTGCTTAATCGTGTATGGGACATGAAGCAGCGAGCATGAAGTGCCGAGCACGACTTGGCTTGCATGCTTGCCGATCTCGCGAACGAGGGCAATTGTCTGCTTGTATTGGTTCTTCCAGATGTTCTTGCCGTTGATTACACCAGCGAACAGTACCTTGTCGCTTGCGAAGCCATGCTTGCGCACGAGGTCCAAAGACTGCTTGCCCTCGACGAAGTCGATGCCGATTCCGTCGAACGGCAGCGCTTGAAGCGCCTGATAGCAGTCGCGAACGTCTCCAAAATACGATTGCAAGGCAACCTTTACGCTGCCTTTGGCGGACAAGATACCCTTATACAGCTCTGTGAACAGCGCGATATCTTCCGCAGTCAAATCCGTTACCAATGCAGGCTCATCCAGTTGAAGCCATGCTGCGCCAAGCGTGTTCAATTGGTTCAGGATAGCCGTATAAGCCTCGATAACCGCAGGCACGAAATCTTTTGCGTTCTTCGAGCCTGTGAATCTCGCAAGCTTGAGCAGAGTGAATGGTCCAATCAGCACAGGCTTGGTTGCGATGCCAAGCTGCTTTGCTTCCGTAAATTCGTCGAACAGCTTCGATCCGGTCAAACGGATGCTTGTCGCATCGTCGATTTCGGGCACCATATAGTGATAGTTCGTGTTGAACCATTTTTTCATCGCCAGCGCTTTAACGTCGCCTTTGTCGCCTTGATAGCCTCTCGCCATTGCGAAGTACGTCTCCAGCGGGCTTAGGCCGAGCGCTTGGTATCTTTGCGGAATGATTCCAAGCAAGCAAGCCGTGTCGAGCAGTCCGTCGTAGAAGGAAAAATCGTTGGATGGAATGAAATCGACGCCGTTCTCCTGCTGAAGCTTCCAGTGCGCCGATCTAAGCTGAGCCGCCGTCTGCTGCAGTTCTTCGACGGGAAGCACGCCTTTGAAGTATTTTTCGGATGCAAATTTAAGCTCTCTGAGCGCGCCGACTCGTGGATAACCGATAATGGATGTTTTCAATGGTAACAGCTCCTTGCTGAATAGTTGGTTTTAGTATAGAGTGCGGAAGCTGCTATCGGGAAACATAAAAAAGCTATGCCCTGGCATAGCTTTTTTCTATGGTCCAGTATTGCAATGATTACGCCCTTACTTAAAAGTGATACAAGTCATTGAAATTTCCGCTGGGTTCCTTTCATGATAGGTAAGGGTTTGGGGAAGGCGCAGTCTTTCCGGCAATCATGAACCACACTGATATGAAAGATGGAATGCATAATGAATCGGCACGCAATACAGTGGAAACCGTCGCGTTTTAATGCGCAGAGCGGAGAAGATGCAGGAGGAGTAGTGCTGTACAACAGCTACACTGGAGCGATCGCTTCCTTTTCTCCTGAAGAACGGACTCAGGTTCTGGAATGGCTGCGGCCTGGAATGCCGGCACCGGACCCGGCTCCCCCACTGTACGCGAGTTTGATAGAGCACGGGTTTCTGGTTGAGACAACCGTGGACGAAGAACGCCGCGCTACATTCCTTCACCAATCGATGCATGCACAGGATACGATGCATTTGGTCCTGCTTGTGACGGAGGCGTGCAATTTTCGCTGCACTTACTGCTATGAGAGCTTTCCGCGAGCTACCATGCGCCCCGAGGTTATCGAAGGTCTTGAGGCTTATATGAAAGAACGGGCAAGAACCCTGAATCGTTTGACCATTAGCTGGCATGGCGGAGAACCTCTGTTGGCTCCCCATGTGATTGAACGCCTATCGCGTTCCTTTATGGACTCCTGTGAGGCCAATGGAGCCGTATATGGGGCAGAAATGTCCACGAACGGCTATTATTTAACCAGAGAACGCTTCGAGCAGATGCTGGATTTGCACGTGGAACGGTTTATGGTCACCCTGGATGGCGAAGCGCAGGTGCACGACAGCCGTCGCGGGCTTCATGGGGGCGGGGGGACATTTGATACGATCCTCCAGAACCTATTAACACTTAAAGAAGTAGATCGTCCGTTTGAAATTAATATTCGCGTTAACTTTGACAATAGTAATCTGGATTCTGTAGAACGCTTCATTCCCATGCTTAAGGAATGGTTTGGAGATGATCCCCGTTTCAAGGTGTATTTCCGTCCAGTCGGCTGTATGGGGGGAGAGAATGACCTGAATTTGCCTGTATGCGACGAACGAACTAAGGACATCAAGATTTGGGAATTCAATGAACGTGCGATTGCAGAGGGGCTTACGGTTAGCAGCTTTATCTCTGATACTTTGCTGCCCACAGGAGCTGTATGCTATGCGGCCAAGCCCAATTCATTGGTGATCGGCTCGGACGGAGTATTGTACAAATGCTCTGTGGCCATGGAGCAGGACGACAATCGACTTGGGCATGTCCATCAGGATGGAACGCTTGAGATCGATTATGACAAGCTTGCCCTCTGGACAACATCGGGTGAGGAGACGGATGAGAAGTGCCAGGCGTGCTTTTTCCGCCCTGCCTGTCAGGGCAACCATTGTCCGTTATATCGAATGCGTACCGGTCAGCGGCCATGCTCTTATGAGAAACGGCAGATCAAAAAAACACTCCGGACCATCTGGCTGCAATCGCAGCAGGAAGAGGAATTTGCCCGAACTTTAGGCTGATGGGCAGCCACATGAATCCAGGCACACGCTTGATCTAGATAAGGAGGTGATCAGCATGAAAGTAATTCGTTCCGCAGCCCAAGCGGCTCTTGTCAAAACCGGACGTCTGACTAAGTCAGTCCCAGGCAATTTGAGCTAATTTTCCATCTTTGAATGCCTGCCTTAATCCGATCTGTACAGTTCTTAAGAGCTGTTTTGGGTCGGATTTTTTCTGGATAAAGAAACTATTACTTCTTTGATTCGTTCTATCCATAGAGAACTCTACTAAAATATCTATATTTTGGAGGTAAAGATGAAGGGATCATGGTTGAATAAAGGGCTCATGGTTGTGTTGGCATCTGCTGTGCTTGCGGGCTGTACCAGCCGTCCTGCACCAGAAGCAGAGCAGACATCCAGCTTAAAGGTTATGTTTTCGGATGAGGGGTACTTCTTCCAGCAATATGGCGATTTATTTGCGATGGAGAAGCCGAACATCGAGATTGAGGTTGTCAGCACAAACCGCATCTATCGCGACAATCCGGATGGCTTAGTGGACTACAATAAAGCTTTGGAGGAATTCATAGAGAAAGAACAGCCTGATGTCGTTATGTTAAATACGGAGACCTATGAGAGGATGGCTTCCGAAGGCAAGCTGGCAGAGATGGATACGCTGATCGAACGGGATAAGTATGATACCCAGTCCATTTATCCTGCTCTTATGGAAATCCTCAAGGACAAGGGGGGCGGCAAGCTGTATGGCTTAGCTCCAACCTTTTATGGCAATGTCATTTTCTACAATGCTGATTTGTTCACCAAATATGGCATCGAAGTGCCGCATGACGGGATGACCTGGCAGGAGATTCTTGACACGGCTCGGCGTTTTCCTACCGATGGAGACACGGACACTCGGGTATATGGCTTCGGTACGAATTACGGTATGACGATGGAGCAACTGGCTTCCAACATAGCCGCTACACAAGGCTTGAAGTTTATCAATACAGACACCATGCAAGTTACACTGAACACGGATTCATGGAAGCAAGCCTATAAGCTGGCTATGGATGCGATAGACTCTCAGGCCATCTATAACCCAGGTGATACTGCGTTCCAGGGGGGATCAATGGAGGATTATTATAAGAGTCAACTGTTCTTGATGGGGCGCATGGCCATGACAGTAGAAGGCCCGTATATGCTTCAAAACCTCAAGGACGTACAGGATCGGGTTAATGATTATAAGCCGTTCCAACTTGGGGCTGTAGCAGGACCTGTGGATCCGGCGGACCCGGAGACATCCCGGAATATTTTCTTCAACGATATCTTTGGCATTCGGGCCAACTCTCCTAACGCGGATGCGGCTTGGGAATTTATCAAATTCGTTAATAGCGAGAAATTTGCCAAGGTCAAGTCCAGAACGATGAACGGCGGTCTGTTATCTCGAATGAATGTCAGCAAGGAATACAATGGGTTAAACCTGGATGTATTTTATAAGCTGAAGCCAAGTCTCAATAGTGATAGTAGTGAGGATTACACCAAAATTCCGGAAGCATTTCATATGGAATACTACGGCATTCTGACCCGAGAGATCCAACTGGCTCAAGACAAGAAGAAGTCTATTGAAGAAGCCCTCCAGACCATTGAGGACGAGTCGCAGGCTTTACTGAATAAGGCAATTAAGGACGAGGCGGCGGAAAAAGGCTCTGATGACGGCAGCACAGCCGGCGAAGCTGACGATGCAGCCACATCTGGCGAGAGCGGCGCTGAATCCGGCACAGCGGATAATACAGCAGATGAGGTTAGTGTGACGGTAGAGTAGCTCTTACCATCTATAGATGGATAACGAATATAACATAGACCCCTACGCGATTCTGCGCCTGGGGCCGACGCTAAAAAAATAGCAACTTCAAAGGAGGTTAGCCAAGGTCATGACTAAGGCTAGCCTCTTTTTTAGGTGCGTCCGGTATGTCCCATACTGCCCGAATCTCATCATGTAGATGTGACAGATGGATAAGGAGAAAGTTATCGTTCTTACCCCGGGAGGTCCACAGATGTGCTGTGGAAAAAAATCCGAAACACAGAGTAAAGCTTGTTGCCGGCAAAGGGATAGCATGGAACGCGAAGGGTATGCATGAGAGCGGAGGGATAAGTTACGTGTTAGAAATCGACCTGTCGAAATACTTCGATACGTTGAATCATGAGCTGCTTCTGGATCTTTTGCGCAAACAAATTGAGGACAAACGAGTTATCGATCTGATCAAGAAGTATCTAAAAATCGGGGGTATGGAAGGCAGGCTACTTAACTAATGAGCCTCCTATCCTACTTTCCAGAGAAATTCTTCTATTGGAAAATAATAGATGATATATTGTAACCAGACCGAGGACTCATACGTATATCCAAAGAGACCGTATAAAAAGAAGGGGGAGCGGAAGGCATATTTTATCTTTGTTATCCTGCTACATATGAGGGAGAACCGAACTACATTTTCTAAATTGATCAGGAGGTATTATGTTAACTATGTTTTCTGAACGAAAGAATAGAAGCCGCATGCGGAAGCTGACCATTGCGGCAATTTGCGCCGTATTAGTGCTGCTGGCCGGGTGCGGTCCAGCCCCTGCGAAACAGTCGGATGTACGACGGAGCATGAAGGTTATGTTTTGGGACGAAGGGTATTTCTTTCAACAATATGGTGATTTGTTCTCGATGAGATATGATGATGTAGATATTGAAGTAGTCAGCACAAATAGTATGTATAGCGGTGGCGCAGTTATCGAAGACCAGTATCAGGCGACGTTAGATTTTATTGAAGAGCAGAAACCGGATGTGCTTATGATTGATTCCAGTAGCTATGAAAAAATGGTCTCTGAAGGAAGATTAATGGAGCTGGATTCATTCATTACGCGCGACAAGTATGACACCGAGACGATTTATCCTGCATTAATTGAAATGTTGAAGGAAAAAGGAGCCGGTAAATTATACGGGTTAAGTCCGACCTTCCATGGACAAGCGTTGTTCTATAATGTGGATCTGTTCAACAAATACGGTATTGATCCGCCGCAAAATAATATTACCTGGCAGGAAATTCTCGATCTGGCCCGCCGATTTCCAACTGATGGAGATGCGGATTCAAGAGTATATGGCTACGGTGCGCAGTACGGCATGAACTTCTCGAACCTGGTGAGCATGATCTCCTCTACAGAGGGACTTAACCAGGTGAACCCGGATACGATGAAGGTGACTCTGAATACGGATGCCTGGAAAAGAGTCTACAAGCTCGCATTTGATGCGCTGGAATCCGGCAGTGTGTACATCCCTGAGGATGGCGGGTTTACCGGCGGTTCGATGGAGGAGTATTACAAGAGTCAATTGTTCCTGATGGGCAGAATGGCCATGACAATTGGCGATCCATATACCTTGCAGAATTTGAAAGAGTCCGGCTCCTACATGAAGGATTACACACCATTCGAGATTGGTATCGTGGCTGGTCCGGTAGATCCTGCAGACCCTGAGATATCCCGTAATATCTTCTTTAGCGATATTTTTGCAATCCGGGCCGATTCGCCGAATGCGGATGCAGCCTGGGACTTCATTAAGTTCATCAATGGAGAAGAATATGCGAAGGTCAAGTCCAGAACGCTCAATAGTGGACTTCTGTCACGCATGGGATATTCAAAGGAGTACGATGGACACAGTCTTGAGGCCTTCTACGCACTTAAGCCTAAGCTGGATCAAAGCTCATCTTATGAGCGAATGAGCAAGATACCGAATGACTTCTACATGCAGTTCTATGCGGTTCAAGAGGAACAATTGAAGCTGGTGCAGGAGAAGAAGAAGTCGGTTGAGGAAGCCTTGCAGGCGATGGAGCAGGAAGGACAGGTTATCTTGGATAAGGCCATTAAAGATCAGGAGGCCAATAAAGGAAAAGAAGATACCGGTACCAACGACACGGAGTCAAGCAGTAGCTCCGGAGGCGGTATAAGCGTTGAAGTCGAGTCCGTAGACTCAACAGACGAAGAATAAACTTAATAGCTGAATGGACCATGATTAGAAGCGCTGTGCTTCTCCTTATGGTCCATTTTTGCGTCCTTTACGTTGGAAGCATTTACTTATTGTAATCCTATTGCATACGTGGTAAATTATTATTTGTCGCTTCGGACGGCGCCCTGCCGGACAAGATGGGAAGAAAAACATAGGAAGAAAAAACATCTTGACATATCGAAGTGAGGTAAATATAATAAGTAACTGTTCGACAAAATCTGATCTGAGTAATGGATGAGTCGAATATTGTAAGCAAGTTCTTTGAAAACTGAACAGATGGAACACGTCAATAAATAAACGATTTTATATCGTCAGTTTTTGAAATGAGCAAGTCAAACACCTAATCGTCCGGAAGGATCGGCTCTAACGAGAACGATGCCTTCCGAACGGGTGACGCGACATTCGTCGCATCTTAATGGAGAGTTTGA
>NZ_HG005140.1:640750-766820 GCF_000455265.1 Paenibacillus antibioticophila | reverse complement strand
GTCCAGTTTCGTATCCAGTTTTCAAGGATTAAACCTTGAATTACGGCTTGGAGAGATACCCAAGTGGCTATAAGGGGACCCTCTGCTAAGGGGTTAGACTGCGTAAGCGGTGCGAGGGTTCGAATCCCTCTCTCTCCGCCATTTAAATAAATAATTAGTGTGGCGGCGTAGCTCAGCTGGCTAGAGCGTACGGTTCATACCCGTGAGGTCGGGGGTTCGATCCCCTCCGCCGCTACCATATTTCCCTGGAGGCTTAGCTCAGCTGGGAGAGCATCTGCCTTACAAGCAGAGGGTCGGGGGTTCGATCCCCTCAGCCTCCACCATTCAAATCTATATTTTGCACCGTGCCGTTGTAGCTCAATTGGTAGAGCAACTGACTTGTAATCAGTAGGTTGGGGGTTCAAGTCCTCTCGACGGCACCATCTTTACCTAATGCGGAGCCGTGGTGTAGAGGCCTAACATGCCTGCCTGTCACGCAGGAGACCGCGGGTTCGAATCCCGTCGGCTCCGCCATTACTTCTTGAATCAAGGGTGAGAACCCAAAAAGGGTTCGTCGAAGGATAAGCTTCGTTAGCGATACATCGCAGTCTCGGAGCGAAGCGTAGAGTATCCCGTCGGCTCCGCCACTTTTTCAAATGAATGGTTCCACAGCAAAGTGGGAAAGTTAACGACAACTTAACCGCTTTATTTTTTGTCAATTACATATGGCTCGGTAGCTCAGTCGGTAGAGCAGAGGACTGAAAATCCTCGTGTCGGCGGTTCGATTCCGTCCCGAGCCACTTTTATATGGAGGCTTAGTGAAGTGGCTAAACACGGCAGACTGTAAATCTGCTCTCTACGAGTTCGGTGGTTCGAATCCATCAGCCTCCACCATTGTTTTGAGCCATTAGCTCAGTTGGTAGAGCACCTGACTTTTAATCAGGGTGTCGAAGGTTCGAGTCCTTCATGGCTCATCTCAAAAGGTCGTCAACTTCGGTTGACGGCTTTTTGCTTGTTATGCTTATCCCTTTTATTAGAACTGATGTAGAATACATATTATGAAGCAGTGTAGTGAAAGGATTGTGTTATAGACGACTTTGATAGATTCATTGGGACAGGTCGAAGTCAAAAAGGGTACGAACCGAAGAAGATCGAATGCTCTGGTTTTAGGCGGCAGCGGTAAAGATTGGTTTGTTGAATTAAAAGCCTTGTTTGAAGAGAAGAAGCGAAGCTCTTTATGGTTCTAAATTTAGGAGTGAGTCGGTAGCAACCGGCTCACTCTTTCTTTTATATACATACCAGCTTAATAATTAGGAATAAAGCGTACAATGCACTCTGCCGCGGATTACGCTTTAACGATTGGATATGCTAAAATGCGTATAAGCAACAATAAATTATCTATATAAGTTGAACTATCTAAACTACGTAGAAAGGGCATAAGTGTGAAGTGTGCTGAAGAAGCGAAAGCGTTCGCCTTTGTGAGTGGATGTCTACCTTACAATATCTTAGTTCAATCAGAGAAATCCGCGAACAACAGCGATCATAAGCACACTTCACACGTTACCCTCAAAACGTAAAATTCAATAGTTCAACTTATCTAGAAGCAGAAAGGCATCGAGTATGGAAATTAATTTGCTAAAACAGCAGGTCGAAGCCGCCATCGGCGTCACCCTCAAAGAGTCTGAGATGGGGATGAAGGAATGGAATCTTCTTGTACGAGCCATCGATTCTGATCCCGCAGCACTCTTGAAAGTGAACGGCAAGTACGTGTGGCTTTATAAAAAAAATAACGCCTTATCTACTGTCCACTTTTTTGAGGTCGATCAGACTCTTCTTACAGATACCGAAGCGAAGTTAATCGGACTATTGCTTGTACGCGCAAGAGAGAGTGTCAAAGGGCATACCGCCAAAAAGGATGACGAATCCCGGAGCCTTCAGCTCGGTGAGTGGATTCAGGAGCGGATGGATCTTGGGGAGCTGCAAGGAACGGTTCCCGAGCACTTTGCGTTGAAGCCAAAGCTTCAGGGCTCTTTCTTGCCGTTTATGTTGTCCTGGGAAAACCGGGCTGGCCACGAGGTGGTCTATACCAAGCTATATAAGCTATTAAAAAGCTATTTTGGCGGCGATCTGCTGCTGATTCCTCTGAAGGACAGCTGGCTGATTCTTGTCAGTGAAGCGTTATTGACGGAGCTCCGGGAAGAGAGCGAGGAAGGGACAGATGCGGAGCGTGACATGCTCCATGCGCTGTGCCAGGGCTTATATGAATTGATCGCTAATGAATGGATGGGCAGCGGCTGTCATCTGTCTGTTCATGAGCTGATTACGGGTGAATCGAGACTTTTGGAGATGGCCGTGACCTTGTATGAATCCTTACTGATTGGTCGATTGTTTCATGTCAGCGAGTATATTCACTTGCCTTGGGAGCTCCGGCTGGAGCGTTTTATTTACAGCATTCCGGAGCCTGAACGGGAAAGGTTTATTATGGAGACAGGCAGACATTCGGGGATTTTTACAGACGAAGAAGTGCTGTTGACGCTGGAGACCTTCTTCGAAATGGACTGCAATATTAGCGAGACGGCCAAGCGACTCTATATCCATCGGAATACGCTGATGTACCGGATTGATAAGATTAAACAAGAGACGGGTTTGGATGTCAGAGCCTTTCAAGACGCGGTGCTCATGAACCTGCTGCTCCTATTGTACAAAGTGACAAAATGAGGACGGCAATTTTGTGCAGTTTGCGCATGGCTCATTTTCGCCCATAAAGGTATTATATAAATATGAATTGTATCCGATTTCATTTTTAAGTGACACTAAATTACTTTTTAGGAGGCCAAACAAATGGCAGGCGTACGCTTAGAACACATTTATAAGAAATATGCAGGTGCTGATAAGGCAACAGTTATGGACGTTAATCTTGATATCGCCGATAAAGAGTTCTTGGTATTGGTAGGTCCATCCGGTTGCGGTAAGTCTACTACACTGCGTATGATCGCAGGTCTTGAAGAAATCACTGAAGGTAAGCTGTACATCGGCGACCGCGTCGTGAACGATGTTGCTCCTAAGGATCGCGACATCGCGATGGTATTCCAATCCTACGCTTTGTATCCGCACATGAACGTATACCAAAACATGGCGTTCGGCCTGAAGCTTCGCAAAGTGAAGAAGGAAGAAATCGATCAACGCGTTCGCGAAGCAGCGAAGATTCTCGATATCGAGCATTTGCTTGACCGTAAACCAAAGGCTCTGTCCGGTGGTCAACGTCAACGGGTTGCCTTGGGCCGCGCGATTGTCCGCGATCCTCAAGTCTTCCTCATGGACGAACCTCTTTCCAACTTGGATGCTAAGCTGCGCGGTCAAATGCGTGCGGAAATCACAAAGCTGGTTAAGCGTCTTGAAACTACTTGCATCTACGTAACACATGACCAAATCGAAGCTATGACGATGGGTGACCGGATCGTAGTTATGCAAGATGGTATCATTCAACAAGCAGCTTCTCCTGAAGAACTGTACAACCAACCACAAAACATCTTTGTAGCCGGATTTATCGGATCCCCTACAATGAACTTTGTACATGGTACACTTGCTGAAGAAGGCGGCGTAGTTCGCTTCAGAGCCAACAACATGGATGTAGAGGTTCCTCAAGGCAAAGCTTCGACTCTGAAGGAGAAGGGCTACATTGGTAAAGAAGTGATCATGGGCATTCGTCCTGAAGATATTCATGAAGAGCCTGTATTCCTGGAAGCATTCCCGCACACTTCGTTCACAGCTAACGTATACCTGACTGAAAACCTCGGTCATGAAATGCAGCTGTACTTGAAGGGCGCTGGCGCCGACACGTTGATCGCTCGTGTTGACGGACGTTCGACAACTCGTGAAGGTGACAATGTGAAGCTTGCAATCGATATGAACAAAATTCATATCTTCGACAAGGAAACAGAGCTTAACGTATTCTTTTCCTAATCGGTAAAGGCAACTTTTTATAAAGAAAACCGCCCCTCGGGGCGGTTTTTTACTTGCCATTTAATGCTCGAAAGACTTAAAACATCTACTTTGGCTCATAGGTCTCCACTTGAATCACGGGCACGGTGATCCATTCCCCTTGAACAATAATATCCGTGTATTGAAGGAAGGTTCCGGTAATTACGGCATCCCCCTCTGAGAAGTCGAAATTCCCCTTCAACACGATATCCGTATCGTCCGCATAGGCAAGGGTCTCCAGAAAGCCCGGCTGCGTTACTGTACAGAGCAATCTAATGGTATCGTTCGGGTATTGCGCAACTTGGTCGGCAGTAACGTCTCGGATGAACTTTTTAACCCCTGTAAACTGATAGTAGGAGTCGATTCGTTCGTAGATCGAGACTTGCCCTTCGCCAGCGGAACCGTAAGGATTATCGACCAGCAGGCTGCCGTCAGAGTTCGTCTCCAGGCCATCTGCCTCTACCCACAGGATCAGCTCAATGGAGCTCTCAGAGACTTCGAACAGGGCATACAGCGCGTTTCGATTTAAGGACTCAGCCGTAACCTTAATGACCGGGTTCTGACGCGTGCTTAGGACCGGATCTATAGAAAGGGATTGAATCGAATTGCCTGATATCAGATCCGTATTCGTTAGCACCTGGATATTGCCTTGATCGTTCATTTTTCCAAAATAGACCCGGTTATCTCCATCAGCCGCAGCAACGTAGATTTGAGCATTATAGGATTTCGTTCCGCCCGTTACGTGAGTATACTGTTTATCTCCCTCAAGCTGAGGAAGCAGCAGAACGGGCTCTGCAGCCATCCACGCCAATCGGACCTGGCTTACGGCCTCCGCCGTGTCCTGGTATGGATTCAGCGATGTATAGAGGTCAATGGCTTCCTGGTATGCCCCATCCCTTGATAAGCTCTTGGCTTGCTTCATAAGCTTCGCTATTTGCCCCTCTACATAAGTAACAAGCGAGGACTTGGGGTTGACTTTGGCTGCGAAGGCATTATATTGCTTGGCATGTCTTGCGAAGCTGGAATAATTGTCAGCTTCCAGTTCTTGTCTCAGCAGAGCTTCCATAAGCTCCTCAACCTTGCTGGCAACCCAGGGGGCTTTTAGGTCATTTTTGGAATAAGCGCTTAAAATAGCCTCGGCATCAGTCAACAGCCGGTCATAGAGACCATTTGCTGCTAGAGCATCGAATTTCTTAAGGTCATAATCCTCATAGGCGGCCATCAATTCATTCATCTGTTTGTCCTGATCCCCGTAGAAGATTTCAGGAATTTCCAGGAGGTTCCATTTGAAGGATTCGTCGTCATAGTTCTGATTCGTCAGATTGCTGTTCATTTCTGCGTAGAACTGATTCTTAAACTGGGCAAAATAAGAGACAAAATGCTCCGATACCCCGATAGCCTGGGAGATTTCTCTGTAATATTCACTGTACGGGCCGTCTCCCGTATAATAGGTGTTGCGGAATTGCGAGAGCTCTGCGTAGATTTCCAGCAGCCGATCGAATTGTCCTTCGGCCACAGCCTCGGCGCCTTCCGAATCATAGAAGTCCAGTTGCTGCTTCATCTTGGTAATTGGAGCAAGCTCCTCCAAGCGGGCAGCGATCTCATCTTCATGATAAAGAATCGAGCGGTTGTCCCGAGTCTTCAAATACCAGGTTTCCGCACCTACCAGGTCCTTTTCCGCATAGAGACGCTCCGCTTCTTTAAAGGAAGAAATTTTAGCTGAAATTTCTATGCCCTTATAGCCGATCAGCACCAGGATAATTAAGCATAGCGCCAGAAGCAGGGACTGAAGGGAGAATAATCTTCGTGTCATCATAAGGAGTTGCTCCTAATTGCGGGCTGCTGAAAATCGGCGTCCCATTTATATTTTTCGGTAAAAATCCGGGCAACCTCTTCTCCCAGCGCCCCCCAGTCGTCCTGCGGACTTCCGTTGACTACGCGGTAAAGGCGCAAGAACCGCTCCTTGGGGAAGAGGCGAGCGTAACGGGCAATGAATTCCGCATAGGTCAGACAGTAACGTTTTTGTCTTACGGCTGCTGCGGCTACTCCTGACAGGATTTCGTCTCCGCGGCTCATGGAAGCGATATGCTGCTCATATTTCAAGATATACCGGAAGGTTTTATCCTTGATAAGCTCACGCTTAATTTTGCTTAATTCACCGATATATTCGACCAGATCCGGATCAAATCGCTTTTGCAGTAACGGTTCCAGCTCCAGGTCCATATCTTTGCGCAGCACAAAGGATTGAAGCAGCATAATTTGCAGCGAGCGTATGCTGTCATCGTGCACCAGCGTGGCAATCTCCCGCATCATTTCATAGGAAAGAGCTTTGTTCTCCTTTCCGATGGCCGCAGCCCAATCCAGATTGGCAATTAATCCGTTAATAATCTGCTGACGGTCGCGTATGAAAATCCGGTTCAGTTCCCTGGAGATCGCCTGGGGCTTTGTCCGATGCTGAACATAGATCAGCACGCCGGTCAACAGCAGACCCGCCACCAGGGCGAGAGCCATCTCCTGAAAGGTACGTCCGAAGAAAATGCTAACCAGCGTGATTAGCAGCGCAATCAGACGGTCATTTCGAATCGAGCGCTGTACTTGAGCGGCAGCCTTGCTGTGGAGCGAAATAAGCCCCCCTGATTTACCGCAGGTTGGACATTCCTCGTCATACAGGATGGTGTACCGCAGGCAATGCTTGCATATTCGTAATTTTTCATAGACATATTTAGTGTGGCGGGGAGGGCGAAGCTGTACAGGAATTTTATTGTTCATATTGGTCACTTTCCCGGTTTATTTGATAGATTAGGGCTTGGTCCAACTCCTGAGAGGGGACCAGATTCTTATTGCGCCGCCAAAAGAGGATAGATCTTACAGTAACAAACAGTAACAAAACAGCCAAGCAAACGTAAGTAATCATATAAAGTCGCCGCTCCTTCACAAAATGGGCCCTTTGCACCAAAAAAATTGAACTTTACAGGCGTTAATTATATCATAATGGCATAGCAGTGACAGATTCTAGGGGGGAATTTGTCATATGATGTATAATTACAATAATAGTACGAGTTACTACCTCTAATATAACGATTTAATCGAAAAGGAGTACTACACATGTCCAAGAGAAAGAAATCGACTTCCAGTGTGCTGCTCATCTTGCTTGCCATGCTGCTGATGTTGTCCAGCCTTCACGTGCAGGGCGCATATGCAGCAAATGGACAGGCCTCGCAGATTGACGCTGTGCTTGTCGTGGATGTCAGCAACTCCATGAATACGAGTGATACAAATAAGATCGGCAATGAAGCGATGAAGATGTTCATCGATATGCTGTCGGTAAGCGGAGACAGAGTAGGTATTGTTGCGTATACCGACAAGATCCAGCGAGAGAAGGCGCTGCTGGAGATCAATACCCAAAGTGACAAAGAAGACCTGAAGCAGTTTATCGACGGCCTGGACCGCGGACCTTATACCGATATTGCGGTAGGGGTAAAGGAAGCGATCAAGGTGCTTCAGAACGGCGCTGATCCGAATCATGATCCGATGATCGTATTGCTTGCTGACGGCAACAATGATTTTGATAAGGCATCCGGCCGGACAGCAGCACAATCCGACCAAGAGCTGGACGCCGCAGTAGAGGAAGCCAAGCAAGCGGGTATCCCGATCTATACGATTGGCCTGAATGCAGACGGCAAGCTGAATAAAGAGGCCTTGGCCGAGCTGTCGGATAAGACCGGGGCAAAGTCGTTCTCCACTAGTTCCGCCGAGGATTTGCCGCAAATTCTGAGCGAGATCTTCGCCAGCCATCTGAAGCTGAAAATTGTTCCGATTCAGAGTCTGACAGGAACCGGCAACTATCAAGAGGTTACGGTGAATGTTCCGAATGCGAATGTGCTGGAGGCGAACATCTCGATCATGTCCTCCCAGCCGGTAGAGACAGAGCTGATCGACCCTTCCGGCAATGCGGTGGCGATTCCGTCGAACGAGGTGCTGGTGACCAAGTCGAAGAGCTATTCCTTACTGAAGCTGCTCAATCCGAGTGAAGGAGATTGGACGCTTAAGGTTAAGGGAGTATCGAAGGACAAAATTGATATTAACCTTGTCTTCAACTATGATCTGGAGCTGGCCATGGAGCCGCTGCCTTCGTCCTCCTACAAGCAAGGGGACGAGATTGCCGTATCCTCTTATCTTACAAGCAACGGACAGAAGCTTGCCGATGCAGAGATGTATAAGAATATGACCGCTGTTCTGAAGGTCAAGGATCTCGATGCCGGAACGACGGAAGAGATACCGTTGACCAATACCGGCGACAAATTTGAAGGAACGTACAAGATTCCCGAAGAGCATGAATATGAATTGGTGGTAAGGGCCGAGGAGAAGAGCTTTTACCGCGAGAGTCCGGCGGTGAATATCTCGGCCAAACCGGGCGGTGCTACTACGCCCCCTCCGGCAACGGCTCCGGAAGAGACGGGAACCGGAGAAGAGAAGCCTTTTCCGCTGCTGCCGGTAATTTTGAGTGTTCTGGGAGTCCTTGTTCTGCTTGCCGTCGGCTACTTCCTGCTTCATAAGATGAAGCAGAGCAACCGCGGATTTGTCGGACAGATCGTTCTCGAGATCCGGGATGAGAATACCGGAGATAAGACGTACCCGCAGTATAAGAAGTTAACAGCCTTCCGGGGCAAGTTCACCCTTCACCAGCTTCTGCAGCTCGCACCGGAGCTGAAAGAGACCGAAGACATGATATTTACTCCGGGAAGCAATGACAGAATTATTCTGACAAGCAAGAGCGGCGGTACGGTGGAGAGGTCCGGTCGCGCCGTTGATACCAGCAAGGGTCTTGAGCTCAAGAGTGGAGACCGGATCACCTTGCCGCTAAGCAGCGTAGATAAGACAATCTTTATCGAATACCTCGTGTAGGCTTTTGACTGTGAAGTGTCTTTTAAGAAGTTATATAAGTTGAACTAAAGAACTGCAGAGAAAAGGCATAAGTGTAAAGTGTTCTGAAGAAGCGGCAGCGTTCGCCTTTGAGAGCGAATTTCTTCCTTCACATGGCCAATTCAATCCAAGAAATTCGCGAACAACAGCGATCGTAAGAACACTTTACACGTTGCCTCCTGTGTATAATCATTAGTTCAACTTATATAGTTCGACATCGAATCTTGCATCGTATTGCATATTGAATTCAGGGGGAAACAAAATGAAGCCCGTAGTAAGAGAGCATATTCAACAATTGGACGTATCCTTAGGCGGCGGTATTGTCAGCGACAAGATCCGGGTCGACACGATCGACAACCCGATTCTGATTATCGGACTTGGCGGGACGGGGATCGATGCCTTGCTTCGTTTGAAATATCAGATTAACCGCAGATTCCGTCTGCCGGAGGATCCGCTGTCCAAGAAGAAGCGCGAGAAGCCGGATAATGTAGAGTTTCTTGCCTTTGAGACGAATGAACAAGACCGCACGAAGAAGTACAAAGGAATCGGGCTGGACCCGATCAATGAATTTGTTCTGCTGTCCAACGCTGAGATCGGCGGGTTGCTGCAAAATCGCAGCATTCTGGAGCCTTATATTACGGAATGGCTGTCGCCCGAGCTGAGCATCACGGACGGCATGAACGGCGCAGCCGGCGTCCGCCAGGCGGGCAGACTGCTCTTGTTCACGAAGATTACACAAGTGGTCCAAGCGATCGATAAGAAGATCAAAACCTTGTCTGTAGGCACGAATAAAAAGCTGATGGTCTTCCTGCTCACCGGCTTATCGGGCGGAACCGGCAGCGGCTGCTTCCTGGACATCGCCTATATTGTGCGGGGAATTATTGAGCGCGACCACGGGTCGGCCGGGATTGACCGGGTGAACACACTTGGTTACTTGTTCACGCCGGATATCAACCTCTCGAACAAGAGCTTGAGCGAGCATACCCGGGAGTACATCAAGAAGAACGGTTATGCTGCGCTCAAGGAGCTCGACTACTGGATGAACGTCGATAGCCGCGGCGAGCGGTTCAAGCAGCAGTACGGCAATATTTTGACGGTGAACTCTCCATTGCCTCCGTTTAATCTATGCCATTTGATCTCTGCGACGAATACAGAGGGCAAGCTGCTGGAGAATGCTTACGACTACTGTATGAACGTCACCGCCGAGAACATTACAAACTTCATGGCCAGCGAGGAGAAGCAGTCCGGCGAAGAATTTGCTATCCATGACTATATCAGCAACATTCGCACGAATATTGCGCAGATGAATAAGCAGTATCCGGCCAACTATGAATACAACATTATCGGGGCCTCTTCCGCGGTGCTGCCGATTGAAGAGATGACGACGTATCTCGCCTACCGCTTGTTTGACAAGATGGAGGGCATGTTCCATAAGGCTCCGAGCCAGGAGGATGTGGAGAAGTTTGCACGCAAGCTAGGGCTTGATCTGGACAGCATGGCCAAGACCTTTGAATCCCGCGTACCGGAGCCGCTGCCCGGCTTTGAGAACAGCGAACGGCTGAGCCATGCCAATGTGGTGAAATCACAGGTCGTTAACATCGATACTGAGCTGGAGCAGAACTTCCTGGCCCGGGCACGCGAGGAGTACATCAAGGCGAAGAAGCAGCTCCCGGGTGAAATCATGGAGCAGTTCCGTGACCAGGTGCGCCGTCTGTTCCTGCATCCGGAGCAGGGGCCATTCTATGTATCCCGGCTTGTCTACACCGAGAAGGGCTTCTGCCTCTTGAAAATGATCCTGTCCTACATTGAGGCCTTGCGGGAGAATCTGCTTCGCATTCCACGCGATATTGAGGCTGCGCAGGAGCAAGCCAATGATAAGCTGGGCGATGCGAAGAGCGCCTTCGTCTCCAAGGAAAAGAAGAAAAATTTCTATATTGAAGCAAAGATCAACGAATATTGGCTTCATGCCGATGTGGAGCGGACCGAGCAATTAATCGAGTTCTATGAAGACCTGTATGAATTGCTTAACTCGGAGAACAATCGGATCTATAACGTGTTTACTGAGGTGCTGAATGCGCTTAGCTCGATTTTTGCCAAGAACGGGGATATTCTCATCAATGGCGAGGAGCAAACCGATCATAAGGGAAACAAAACCTATTACTGGAACCTGGTGAGCGTTCCTGATATCTCCAAGCTGGTCAACCAGCTGATGGATCAAAAGGATGTCGACGATCTGATTCGCGATTTCTCTTCAGAGCTGCTGAATCATTCCAGCCAATGGATCAAGGAGCAGGAAATCGATATCGTCAACTCGATCTCTTCCTTCCTCAGTGACAAGTTCGGAGATTTGATTACAAAGTCGATGGAAGAATTCCTGATTATCAAATACGGACAGGATGAGTCCATTGAGAAGTTTGTGGAGCGCCAGATTGCCAGCAAGCTGGACGAAGAGGCCGTGCCGGTCTTCCATCTATCAAACAGCACAGGCAATCTAAATTTCCCGGCCTGGGGATTTGTATCGGTGCCCGTGCAGGCGCCAAGCATCCTGAAGGGAATTCGGAATTATCAGAATAACGCGGTAGGCAAATCGCATTTCACCGTGAAGGAAAGTGAAGTCAAGAACCGGATCTTCTGGCTGAACACCCGGAACGGAGTTCCGCTCTTTGTCTACACCCCGCTGAAGGTGTACGAGGAGAGCTACGAGCGCACGATTCTGGAGAAGGAAGGCATCGGACGCCATCTGGTTCAGACCGAGAAGAACAACTGGACGTATTTGCCTTCCCCGATCCCGGAAAGATCCTGGGGCGATGTCTATATGAATCCGCGGGTGAAGAGCTACAACTCCCGGGTACGCGGGGAATTTGCCAGTGCCCGCGAGTTCAAGGTGATTGTCGAGAAGGGCATGGATCAGAATACAAGCAGCCGTTATGCCGTGGTGCAGACCGTGCCGTTCGATCTGAACAAGCAGCTGCAAAAATATGATATGCGACTGGATGCGCCGAAGCCGAACCTGGGTGAGGTCAAAGCGGCCTATACCGAGTTGAAGCGTCTCTTGTCCGATGGACTGGAGCTCGTAGCTTCGAAGGACATTTTCGGCAGCATTAACGAGGAGATGGCGCAGGAGAATCTGATCCGTTCGCCGGAGCTGATTCAAGCCGTGCGCGTAGAACTGGCGAAATATACGGCCATTCAGGAGATGGCTGCGAAGCTGGAAAGCCTGCTCGGACAATTCCGGGATGAAGAGAAGCTGCTGGAGCAATTCCTTGAAGCGATGTACACCAGTACAATCGTGAAGAAGGGCGCCCTGTATGTCTATGACCGCGATGCCGAGGAAGAGGCCTGGGAGCCGTTTGCGAATCTGATGAAGACGCGCAATTATGCCGAGTATGAGGTGTTTGTTCACTTCCGGGGACTGGATGATAAGAGCCGGAGCGCACTCTTGCGGAAATCCTCGCGCCGTGCGAATGAAATGACTTCCTCCGAGGACATCACACCGCTGCTGTCCAAGCTGGATGAGTTGACCGTGAACTTCCTTGAAGCGCGGGATGCGCTGGAATATGAGAAGGTCGAGCTGGCCAATGGTCAGGATATGTACCAATTCTACAAAGAGATCGCATCTCAACTGAATGATATCCGGAAAAGGTTGAAATAAGACATGAAGCAGCAGTTGGAGCGATTTGCACTTGATTATGACCGCGCCGAGGAGCGGTTGGCCGGACAGGGCGATGACCAGAGCAGTATCCATTATCCTGCCCTGTACTTGTTTATTGGAGACAAGGCAGGCGAGGCCATCGGGGCGATGAAAGAAATTCATGACCGCAAGTGGGATAACAGCCGCGGTGTCATGTATTTGTGGGTGACGACCGCAGGAGGAGCCTCTGTGCAAGCAGAGGAGTCCCCTGCGGTTAAGCGCCATGTTCTTGCAGGAACCGAGGGAGGCGGCGACCCCAAGAAGGCTCGCGCCGAGCTGTACCGGAAGCTGTATGACAGCGGGCAAGGCTGGTTCGAGCTGAACCGGACGCTCCGTCAGGTCAGCAGCCATATTGCGGAGTACGGACGGTTATATGCTTCGTTCGACCGGATTCATCTCTCTGTCATTACGCGGGTCGATGACCCGCTTAATGTGTTTGTACAGGAGCTTTCCTTGTTGGCGAAGTCGATCCTGGGCCAGTCCTTCAAGTCTGTCCAGATGGACCTGTATGCACTGATTAGCGAACGGGAGCAGGTGGAGGCTTTCGGTTATGGCAGCTCGGCGGGCGTAGCCTTTTTGCGAGAGCTTGATTATATGCAGCAGCCTGACTACAGCTTCTCGGCTCCTCTGCACGTCACAGAGGACGGGATCTCGATCCCGGTGACGCATCAGGCCTCGCCGCTTTTTGATCTGGTCTATGTGTTATCCGATCGCAATGAGCGGGGCTTGCTGGCCGCAGACGAGCTGCAAGGCTGCTATGAGATGATTAGCCATATCAGTCTGCTGAAGAACAGGAAATACAAAGAGCAAGTCTTTGGCCCTGGCAGTGGCAGCTACAATAATACTTCGTTCAAGAATAATGTAATGACGGAATCAGGACGCCAAGGATATGTCTCTGCGGGGATGGCCAAGGTGAAGCGGCCGAACCAATCGATTGCGCTGGTAGTGCTGTATCACTTTCTGCGTCAGCTCAAGGCAGATATGGCGGAGGAACCGGAGATCGGCGAGCAGGAGAAGCTGAGCATGTTCGGCGTCCACCCGGCAGCCTTCGAAGAGCAGGCTGCGCGGCTCGTACCCGATGTCGAGGCGATATCCGAGATGCACGCGCTCATGACGCATGAGGTGAGCTATGCCTCCCTACGCCAAATGTCGCTTCGTGAAGCCGAGCAGGCTTTGTATGGCGAAGGCTGCCGAGCCTTCTTCCGGAGTAATTATGAGGACCCTGCCCGGCACGGACTGGAGCAGCTGGATGTAGCGGCGAAGCTGGAGAACGAGCTGCGGAGCCGCACGTCGGCAACGCCGATGATTGGTTTATTTCAGCTATATCATTGGAGCGGAGAACGCAAGGAGGAGGGCGGACTTCTTCCTTACGTGCAGAATCTGTACCGGGAGACCCAGCGCGAGCTGGAGCTGGCGCGCTTCGAGCTGGAACAGGCCTATGAGGGAAGAGTCGAGCAGCTTCCTTTCAAAAAGGTGCCGTTCATGGATAAGCGTAATGTGCGAAGCTTCATTTCCGAGCTGTTCCGGAGTGTTTATTATCGAAAGCGCGATCTATTAATGCTGGAAATCAAGCTGAAGCTGATCTCCAGATACGAGGCGGAGATTGAAGCATTCCATAAACGCTGCGAGGTGAAAATACATCAGTTCGAGAGCCTGGAGCAGCTGCTGAGAGCATCTGCCCAGGAAAGTGTAACTTGGGCTGATGATTATATCGGCCAGAACATTATGGAGTATTATGAGCTGGTGACCAAGCGTGTTACGGATGAGCTGAAGGCTAAACGGGGAGCGGGAGCCTTTTTCGAGGATCGGCTGCTTGGGAACCAAAGGGAGCTGCTGGAGCAAGGCACCGAAGGCTTTTTAACGAAGCTGATAAAGGCATGCCGGGAGCATATCCTGACCTCCCCGTATTTCAAGCTCTCCTTCGAGGAGGAGCTGCTGCAGCGCTCGAATGTCACGATCGAATACAACAACAAGGAGGTCCTGTCGAAGGACGACCTGTTTAAGAAATTGTATCGAACCTTGGAGGACCGGGCGGCTATTCAATTGCGCCTGTATGATTATACACAGGAGCATCGTTACGAGGAGAAGTACGTCTTTGGCGATGTGGAGAGCGAATTTGTCCGCTATGTATTCAGCGTGGATGAGTCTTCAAGGATTTACAAGCTGGGCGGGGTGCACGAGAAGCGGAGCAGCGGAATTGTGAAGCTGAATCTGATGGGCGGGTTCCATTTGGAGGATCTGATGTACTACCGGAACGGCAAGGTGTATTACGAGAGCTACGTTGCGAATGGTTATGAGCTCCATGGGTTGGATCCGGCAAGACTGCCTGAGCTTCGTTAACAGCTCCTTATTTCATTTGGAAAGGAAGCAAACAAGATGACGAGAAAAATCAATTTGCTCCTGCTGCTGTTCAGTCTGATCGGAGGGGCCATCGGCTTTGGGATCGGCGAAGTGCTGCTGCATCAGCTATCCGGAGAGGTGCCGAGCATCGTCCTGATCGGGCTGTACTTCGGCATTCTTGCACTATGTGTCGGATTGTCCTGCCTGATCGCAGAGATGATCAAGCCCCGCCTGAACGGCTCGTCCTGGCGCCAGAGATATGTCGGCGCTTCATGGAAGCTGCTGGTGCCTGCGACGCTGGTGCTGCTCTTTGCGCTGGGGACGCTCCTGGAGTTTGTCTATGAATTGAACTTGAACGGAGCGAAGCAGGTAAAGAACATTGTGTTCGTGATTGACGATTCAGGCAGTATGGATGTTAATGATCCGAATGGCGACCGATATGAAGCGACTAAGATGCTGATCGGCAAAATGGATCAGGACAAGGAAGCAGCCATTGTCGTCTTCGATGACAGAGTACAGCTGTTGCAGCCTTTTGTGAGACTGAAGAATCAGGAAGTTAAAAATGAGGTGTACTCCAGACTGGATGAAATGGAGCCGATGCAGGGCGGGACGAACTTCAATCTTGCTCTCAATGAGGCGATGGAGCAGATTCAGGGACGAAGCACCTCCCGGCGCGGAACGCTTGTCATTCTGCTGTCCGACGGATTCAGCGAGGTAGATCCTTCCGGTGTGCTTAGTGAATATCAGAGCAGCGGGGTGGCGGTCAACACGATCGGACTCGGCCTGGATAATCCGGAGGGCTCCGAACTCTTGAAGGAGATTGCAGCCGTTACAGGCGGACAATATCAGGATGTGAGCGAGGCGGATCAGTTGTCCTTTGCCTTTCAGAAAATCTATGACAATATCGGAGAGCGGACATTGGTTACCGAGCGAACCGGAGTTACACAGAACAGCAGCTATTATATGATTCTTCGCATTGTGTTCGTGATCCTGCTCGGTGCTGCGCTTGGACTGGGCTTAGGAGTTCTGTTTGATAACCGCCATCTTGCCAAGAGCTTCAGTATCGGCGGGGCCACAGGCGGCGTGCTGGCCGGACTGCTTCTGGAGTTCGGACTATCCGGAGCTGACTTCCCGGATGGGATCATTCGCCTGTTGGCTTGCCTGATCCTGGCCGCCGTCATTGCCCTGTTCACGCTCGTGGTGCCAGTCAAGGATAACCAGCCTCGAATATCGGAACGTCGCAGCAGATTCGGCGGTGCCAGATCCGCAGGAAATGCGGTCGGCAGACGTCAGGGCGAGAACCAGAACCGGGGATTCTAGAACCCAAGGAGGAGAGAGGAATATGCGGGTTATTGACGCTACATCATCCACCCCGGCCATCCGGGATATGACCCACAGCCTGGATGAGGACCGGGTATGCCTGCGCTGGCGCTGGCCCGAAGGGGTTCAGGCTGTATACATTCACAAGGGTCCGGTCTCCGATAGCACCGCCGACAGGATGCCTGACGAAGCAGACCTGAAGCTGTATACGCGCGAGGAATACAAGGCCTCCGGCGGCTATCGGGATCGTCTCGAAGAGATCGGACAGGTGCAGTACACCGTCTATGCCGGTCTGATGGAGGAGGATGAACTGGAGCTTGTCCTTCAGCAGGATGGAAGGAACCGGCTGACTGTAAATGCCGGCCGGGCCCGCATTTTCTATACGATCTCCCAGAAGAACAACTTGTTCCGCAAGTACAAGAGTATCCAGATTCAAGTGATGGCCGAGGCGGCGGTTGCAAAGGATGTGCTCTGCTATGTGAAGAAGCAGGGCGGCTATCCGGCGAACAGGGAGGATGGTACCGTGTACCACTTCCTGCACGACTTTGCCCCGGGAAAAAACACCCTGCCTGTCATTGAGGTAGGCAAGAACGATTATGTCCGGCTGTTCTTTACGGATGGCCGCAAATACGGGCAATTCTATGAGCTTATTGCACAGTAGTTGCAAGCCTGAAGGAGGAATGGACCATGGGCCTTTTCGAGCTTTTCAAGAAAAAAACGCAGGACGCGCCGCGTCCGTTATTTTACGATATTGTCTGTCCTTTTTGCTTCAGCAAATTTTCACCGGAGGCCGTTGTCTTTCGTGCCGCCCATCACCGGGAGGACGATGAGGATTACGCGCTGGGCGAGGATGAGCAGCTGAATAAATACCGGGAGCGCTTCGGATTGGATACGGTCTATGATCTGGAGGCGATTATCCACCCCAGACAGGTGCCGGAGGAGCATCATATTTACTCGGATCATGTTCTGATCGGACTGAACGACCGTTATGGCATTGTGACCCGGCGCAGACTGTGCCCGCATTGCCACAACGAGCTGCCGGTCACGGCAGGCAAAGTGCCGAGCAATATCATTTCCATTATTGGAGCTTCCCAGGTGGGGAAATCGGTCTATATGACCTCGTTGATCCATACGCTGCAAAATACGACCGCAGATCATTTCGATGCGGCCTGTATGCCGCTGAATGCGGAGATTAGCCGTAAGTTCCGGAGTATGTATGAGGAGCCTTTATTTGAACGGGGCGATCTGCTTGCCTCCACCCAGAAGGAGAGGATGCAAGAGCCGTTTATTTTCCAATTCGTCTTCAAGGACGAGAGTAAGCCGCCGCTGACGCTGGTGTTCTTCGATGTAGCCGGTGAGGGCATGGTGGATCAGGACTATCTTGGACTGCAGGGGCAGCATATTAAGAACTCCTCCGGTATTTTATTCATGGTCGACCCGCTGCAGATCCGTTCCATCCGGGAACGAATCCGGATCAATCTTGGCACCGAGCCGGGAGAATGGGTATCCCAGTACGATGAGCCGCGCGATGTCGTTCTGACCATGTTCGGGGATTTCATCGCTTATGAGGATAAGGGGAAGACCGATATTCCTACAGCCGTCGTCTTGACGAAGAGCGACATGCTTCGTGCGCTCAGTGACGAGGACGGAGAGTATATCAAGTCGAATAGTAACGTCTTCAACAATGTGGTGCACCGGAAGACATTCAATATTACCGAATTCGAGAATATCGACGGCGAAATCCGGCGCTTTATTGAAAAGGTGGATCGGCCCTTCAAGGGAACGATGGACGTTTACTTCAAGAACACCGCGTATTTCGCCGTCTCCGCGCTTGGCAGCAACCCTATCGACCAGAAGCTCCAGGGCGTGGTTAGCCCGATCCGGGTGGATGAGCCCTTTATCTGGCTCTTGTATCAACTGAAATACATTGAGGGGAGAGAAGCGAATTGAAGCCGAACTCTCCAGGAAGCATCCAGCAGCAGATGTATACCCGGGAGCGGAAGGGTGTCTTTCGTTCCACGGAAGGCTTTGATACGGTAGCCAAATCGTCCGGGCTGGATGTCGCATTTATTAAAAAGGTGCTCCACCCTTTTTGTATGTATGATGCGCCGGCGGAGCTTGTATCCCGCAGCGAGAAGGATGGAGCGCTGTATCCGGAGGCCGTTCACTTGTTTCATGCAGAGAACGGAGAGACGGTACTGGGACGGAGCATCTATCAGCCGGTGGATTTCACGGGGCTGCGAAGCGCCTTTTTAACGCATAACTACATTATTCCTTCGGGCCGTTCCGGGGAAGTAACTGAGAGCTTTAGTGCCTGGCTCGACGCGTCATTTGCGGATAGCTATGATCCGGAGATCGGCACAGAGCTGGCTGAGCTGGACGAAGTCCCGACAAGAGCGGCTGCGGATGCTGCGCTTGGACATGCTTCCGCCAAGGAAACTTTGGAGCGCCTGGGGTTTGACGAACAGCTATTCAAGCAATTGCTGTTTGCGGTCATGACCGCTTCCGGCGAAGGACGGAAGAAGGTTTATATCTCGCTGGATGTCCCCGTTGAAGATATCTCGAGAGAGGCCCTCTCGTTAATGCAAATTGTATATTCCTGTCTACCCTATGAACATCGCAGACGGCTTGGATTTCTATCCTATGTGAAGGAGCCGCAGAGCCGGAAGTTTATTCAAGTGCAATTTGTGGAGAAGGGCAGCCTGCGCCCGCATGACCGGAGCATCGAGAAAGACTATATTTTTGATCTGGCAGCCGGGCGATTTGGGCAGATTGATGCGGACTGGTCCCGTCAGCCTTATTTGGACTTCGTATGGAGCCATTTAGAGCAGAAGGAGCAGCTTCAAGGATTTTTTGATTTTGCCGATGAAATGCTGTCCGGCATGGAGGGCGAACGGAAGTCGGCCTTATCCAGCTATCATGAGTTGGCAGTATATTACCGGATCGAGCGCGGTGAAGAGTCTCTATACGAAGAGAACAAGGTTACGGTTCTTCGGGGCTTATTGGAATATTTGAAGCCGCCTGGCGGGCTGGATGCCCGGATGAGGCTGAATGATCTCTTCCTTTCCCGCTTTGACCGGGAATTTGATCTTAACAGGCTGGGACATATCCCGCCTGCTGCTGTGGCAGAGTGCTTCCGCGATTATTTCGGCTTGCCTGGTGCGGGACAGGAGGACAAGATTGTCTCCTATTATATTCTTGCGCTGCACAACGCTATGACACAGGAGCGGCAAGAGGAGGCGGATGCCTTCTATACGCTTATTGAAGGACATACCGGGCTGGAGGCCGCCTTCTTCACGAACGTATTGAATAGTGAGCGGCTGATGACGGTCTTGTTCGATCCGTATATTCGGGCTAAGTTTCAGCGGGCAACCGATCTGAAAGCACTCTTGAATCTGATTCGAGCCTGGGGAAAGAAGTTCCCGTTCGTGCTGCAAAATCATTCCTTTCAGGAGTTGAGCCGAACCCGGCTGATGGACAAGCTCCGAAGTGCGAACCAGCTTCTGCGGGCTGCAGATATTGTGATGAAGGAGATAGGCAAGTGGGATGCCGGAGTCCCGGAGAGGGAGCGGGTCTTCCAAAATTCCGGCATGACCGAGCTGCTAACCTCGTCGGCTCTTCGTTTGCTGCTTAGCGAATTGGATCTGGACAGGCTGACGAAAGAACAGGTGGTAGGGGCCGAATTTCTGAGACAGCATGATTTAAGCCGCCCGGCCAAAGAACTGCGGGATTCCAGACTGAGCAGTCATGCCGTCATGCTTCATGCGCTGTACCGGTTGTTCACCGAACCGAAGCCGGAGGCCGAGATCTTCGCCGGACTTGGACCGATGGAGACAGACCGGGTCCAGCAAACGGCCCGGAAATGGCTGCAGGGCGAGATCGAAACGGCTGAATTTCCGCGAATTGCGCTTGCTTTCTTCCGGGAGTCGGATGCCGGATTTGTAGAGTATGGGGCGTTGCTGGATTACTTGCGCAGAAATGCTGCGGATAAGAATATAATTTACAAGTTCTTGCTGTGGTCGCAGAGCGATTCGAGCTTTACCCGCCCGCGCGGCCTGGTGCCTGCTTATGCTGCGGCAATTCTGGCTTATTTCAAACGGCATGATAAAAATGCATTCAAAAGCCGGGAAAACCGCCGTGAATATTTCGCCAAGGCTGGCCCGGCATTAAGCACGGTGCTCAACAAGGCAAAGCTGGAGCTGTCGTCGCCGGTGAGCCGATTTTTTTCCGGGAATCGGAAGACGGTCATGATGGGTTCTACGATGATGGTGCTGCTGATTTTGATTGTGGCGGCGAGCTGGCTGGTTCTGAAACAGACCGGCATCATCGGAAAGGCAGATCCGTTGCCTGAGACTCCTCCGGTAGTGGCGGACGAAGGGAATACTGCCGAAGAACAGATTGTCTTTGCCGAGAAGCTGATCGTGGCTGACGGTGAAAAAGAGCAGACACGCTTGATTTTCCCGTTTGATGATCTGGCTCAGTGCACGGTGTTCACACCGACCGAGCTGACGCTTACAGCGCCGGGCCTGGATCCGCAAGTGGTGCCGATACAGAACTATGAGAGCGGATGTGCGCTTCCGAAGCAGGAAGATTCAGACGCTGCGGACACACCGGATACTTCAGGTGACTCAGGTAACCCAGGTAGCTCAGGTAACTCAGGTACCTCGGATAACTCGGGTACCTCAGGAACCTCAGGAGCCCCGACAACTGAAAATGGAACTACGGATCAGGTTGAGAACGGGGATGAAGCCGGTGATACGGCAGGAAATCAAAACAACATAGATGCGGCGGATGAAACTGATGGCGAGGCTGCAGATCAAGACAAAGCAGATGCTGCCGGAGAGAGTACCGGCGAACCGGATCAGACTGGGAAATCCGAGTCTGGAACAGCTGCAGGGACCGCGGTTTCCGATGGAGAGGACAACAATGCCGGTCTTCCGAAGGAGAGCAAGACAAGCCCGGATCAGTATGCAGGGCGGGTTACCGTGGTGCTGGATCAAGCAGTGCCTGAGGGCAGTGTAATTCAAGTGAACGGAGTAAATTACAAGGTAAAGGCGTGGACATCCCCGGAGATAGATTCACCGGATTCTACCCGTACAGATGGAGCGGGAAATGCAGAGTCTTCCGGCAACACCGAACGGCCTACGGATTCCGGTAATGATTGATTTACAGTGAAAATTCCGATACGATGAGTACATTAATGGTATTGAATTTGAGCAGGAATGCCTCGGAAAGGAAGAACACCATGCCTAAAAAGGTGAAAGTATCTGAGCTTGTCAATCAGTTCGGGCTCGAAGTCGTGTCAGGAGAGCAAGGACTGAAGCGTTCGATTACCGTGGATGATCTGTACCGCCCGGGCCTTGAAATGGCCGGTTATTTCGAATATCACCCGCCAGAGCGCGTCCAGATTCTAGGAAAGACTGAGCTGGCTTTTTATGAAATGCTTCCGATTGAAGAACGGAAGGACCGCATGGAGCGGTTGTGCAGCAGTGAAGAGACTCCATGTATTATCGTCACGAGATCCTGGGAAGTACCGCAGGAGCTGATCGAGATCAGCTCGAATAAGCAGATTCCCGTACTTCGCAGCAGCATGGCAACGACGATTTTGTCGAGCCGCATCACCAGCTTCCTTGAACGGAAGCTGGCGCCTACCGCTACGATTCATGGCGTGTTGGTGGACGTGTACGGTGTGGGGATGCTGATTACCGGCAGCAGCGGGATCGGGAAGAGTGAGACCGCGTTGGAGTTGGTTAAGCGTGGACACCGTCTGATCGCAGATGATGCGGTGGAGATTCGTCAGACCTCGGATAACCAGCTTCATGGTTCCGCGCCGGAGCTGATCCGCCATCTGCTGGAAATCCGCGGCGTGGGTATCATTAATGTGATGACGCTCTTCGGTGCCGGCGCGATCCGCAATAACAAACGGATTACCCTGGTAGTCAGACTGGAAGCCTGGCAGCAAGAGAAGCAGTATGATCGTCTCGGTCTTGACGAAGAGACCACACGTATCATTGATACTGATGTTCCTTTGGTGACGATTCCGGTTCGCCCGGGACGAAACCTGGCAGTCATTATTGAGGTTGCAGCCATGAACTTCCGCCTGAAGCGGATGGGCTATAATGCGGCACTTCAATTTACAACGAAGCTGACGGAGACGATTGCGGAAGATATTGACGATTTGGATTAGGAGAGTGAAGGATGAACACATTGTTGATTAATCCCATCGCTTTTTCAATCGGCAGCCTGGATATTCATTGGTATGGACTGATCCTGGGTAGTGCTGCATTGATGGGCCTGCTGTTAGCGATCTGGGAAGGGAAACGGTTTAACATTTCGCAGGATTTCTTCATGGACCTGCTCCTGATCGGCGTCCCTTCTGCGATTGTAGGAGCGCGGATTTACTATGTCGCCTTCATGTGGGATGACTACAAGAATAATCTGATTGACATTTTCAAGATTTGGAATGGCGGAATCGCCATCTATGGCGCTTTGATCGGTGCAATTATTGCCGCGTTGATCTATGTGCGGAAGAAAGGCTACAATTTCTGGCGCATTGCGGATATCTGCGCGCCATCCCTGCTGATTGGACAAATCATCGGGCGCTGGGGGAACTTTGTGAACCAGGAGGCCTACGGCGGTCCGACGACGGAGAACTTCCTGCGAGGCAATTTGCATCTGCCTGATTTTATTGTGAATCAGATGAATGTTCAGGGAGTCTTTCATCATCCGACTTTCCTGTATGAGTCCCTGTGGAATGTAGTTGGTATTCTCATATTGCTTGTGCTTCGCAGACAGAAGTTTTTGCGCGCGGGCGAGCTGTTCATGTCTTACTTCATCTGGTATTCCATCGGACGGTTCTTTATTGAAGCACTAAGAACAGACAGCCTGGCCTTCCAAGGGGCCGAATGGTTGGCTTCGCTGATCAATGGCATGTGGGCACCGATGACCTGGTTTGGCTTTGAACAGGGCTATTTGGCACCGTCTTACGGCAATGTCCGGATCTCTCAAATGCTGGCGATTGTCATTGTTATCGCAGCGGTTGGTATTATTATATACCGGAGAAAGACTGTGGTTGATCTGCCGAGGTACTTGGATCCTATTGTCTCAACCAAGCTGCAGGACGCAGAAGCTATGCCCGTCGCGGAAGTCCCGGGGCAGGCTGAACAGCCAGTAGTGAATGAAAGTTCCGTTACTGAGAAAGATCATTCGGATCATCAAGGGGAGCACGGACCGAAGGCGTAAAGGAGTATTTGCTGCATGATTAACACGGTATTGTTTGACCTGGACGGTACAATTATCGATACGAATGAGCTGATTATCAGCAGCTTCATCCATGTGATGGGAAAGAATTTTCCCGGACAGCCCTATGCCAGAGAACAGATCATTCCTTATATGGGAATGACGCTGGAGCATCAACTGCAGACCTTTTCAGGCCGGCAGGAGGTCGAAGATCTTGTCGCGGATTATCGGGAGTTTAATTATGCCCATCACGACAGCATGGTTGCGGAGTTCCCTCGTGTTCATGAGGTCATCTCGACCTTGCATGCGAAAGGTATCCGGCTCGGCGTGGTTACCACCAAAATCCGGCCGACGACGCTCCGTGCACTAGAGATGTTCAAGTTGAAGCAATATATGGACGTTATCGTGACGGTGCAGGATGTGGAGCATCCCAAGCCCCACCCGGAGCCGGTATTAACAGCGATAGAACAGCTGGGGGCCGATCCGGCCTGTACGGTGATGGTGGGCGACAGCCCTGCGGACATCAAGTCGGCCAGGGCTGCAGGCGTGCTGGCCGCCGGGGTGGCCTGGTCGCTGAAGGGTGAGGAAGAGCTTAGGAAGTATGAGCCGGATGTAATCCTGCAGGACATGACTGATTTATACAGTCTGTTGGGATGGGAGTCGAAGCTGCGGTGAGAAAGGTTACCCGCTATCCCGTTGAAGGGCCGAATGCTTTATGGCAGCTCTATCGGACGGTCAGCCCATGGAAGGGTGTAAAGAACTTTATCTTTATCCAGATCAGTCGGTACACTCCGGTTCTCTCCATCAAGAACTGGATTTATCGCCATATGCTTGGGATGCGGGTCGGAGAGCATACGGCATTCGGCCTGATGGTGATGGTCGACGTCTTCTTTCCGGAGAAAATCACCATAGGCCGTAACTCGGTTATCGGCTATAATACCACGATTCTCGCCCATGAATACATGATCCGGGAGTATCGTCTCGGTGAGGTCGTCATTGGAGACGAGGTGCTGATCGGTGCCAATACCACAATCTTGCCCGGCGTCACCATCGGGGACGGCGCTGTCGTTGCTGCCGGTTCTGTAGTACATAAGGATGTAGCTCCCGGCACCTTCGTCGGCGGCAATCCGCTGCGGGAATTAGAGCGCAAGACGCCGGAAGGAATTAAGCCCTGAGCATCGAAATGGAATAAGGTAGTTTATTCCATTTGAGGAGATGGGTTTTTGTGAGTGAGATGGCGAATGTTAGCAATGCGTTCCAGACGTTTATCCGGGAAGCCCCCGAGCAGCAGCAAATCTGGATGGACACGGTAGAGAGGCTTGGACAAGCAAGCAAGCTTGACCCGAAGACGGAGGAACTGGCTTACATTGCCGTACTAGCCGCTGTGAGAATGCATGGGGGAATTCCATTCCATGTGAAGCATGCGAAGGAACTCGGCGCTACAAGAGATGAAATTATCAGCACTGTGCTTGTAGGCCTGCCGGCGGTAGGCAATACCGTGATCGAGGTCCTCCCCGCTGCTTTGAAGGCGTTCGATGAATAGAATAGAAGGATAAAGACAAGAGGGTTCCCAAAAGTGTTCATAAGATGAACTGAGGAGCCCCCTCTTTCATTTCATCAAGCAAAAAAACCGCTCTCTGGAAAATGGAGGTACCACCAACCATAAACCAAAGGGGGCGGTTTCTTTGTACATTCGATCGCAGGGATCAACTCTGTTTACCAATGGAAGCCATGCGGTACATTTGATCTAAGCGAAGTAAATACGTGGTACTTGGTCTAACGGACGTTATATCTCCTTACGGTCCGCTTTTGGATGAGCCAGAATTGTAACGGACATTTTGGCTGCTAAGAGAGTAGAATCGGGTGAACCAGCGTCGTTTGCGTCCTAAGCGCCCGAAATGTCCGTTAACCCTTTGAATCATGAGAACAAGTCTGCTAAGGGTTCAGAATGTCCGTTAGCGAGTCTAGAATGTCGGTTAGCGATTAAAATATCCGACAGCGAACAGCAGATGGCTAATCAGAGAATCGGTTGCACCCAAAGAGGAGTCTCATAAGGAGAGTCCAGCATCATTCCGAAAAAACGGTTCGAAAAATGGTTCGAATAACTGTTCTTTATGAAGTCCGTGCTTACTGTTCAATAAATGGGAAATCCCATTGCATAGCATGCTGTATCTGCTCCCTGTCAATCTGATTGCCTGTGAAGGTCAAGGGCTGAGGATAAGATAATGCATCAAATTTGAGAATGGCTACTCTTTTTAAATAGTCTCCACTAAGGAAGCGATGCCGGTTTCCCTCCTGATCCAGGAAATAGCGATTAAAATCAAAGGATAAGGGTTCGAGGTCAGGGCTATCGGGCTGAGGAGGACTGTAACGAAGCTGAAGTTCTACCTCCTGAGCATTATTTTCTTTCAAGCTGAGTAATGTGAAATTGGATGGAGCAGCTATTAATTGTTCTTTAGCGGTGTCTATTGTTATTTCAAATGCATGGCGTGAGCTTAGTGTAATACCTGAAGCCTGGAAGGTGATCTCGTTGATGTCACGGTAATAAATACTGTTGAAAATTAGTCGCGACAAGCTTAAGTTATCATCGGCTGCATACCTGTACTCGTAGTTTCTTGGATAAATAGCCTGTACAAACCGCCCCTCCTGTTTACGGTCTAAAATCAGCTTGCTATTGATAAAGCCCTCAATTCCTGTGCCGGCTTCCGGGTCTGTATCCACAGCCAGCGTTGTGGCGAGCGGGGTCAATACAAGACTATTCAGCGTAAACGAGTGTCCCTCGATGACTTCTGTTTGATGAAGTGCAATTGTGCGCTGCAAATTTTTATAAATGTCCGGGTTCCACTCGATGGAAATTTCAAATGCGCTTTCAGCTTCATAAGAGCTGCTGGATTGTATATTCCCGGAAAAGACAAGAAGCCCGGCCGGTGACTCATCAAAGGATAGGGTATAGGTCAGGTGCTGAACCGTCTTGTACTTATCGTTGGACATAAAAGCAGGCGATGTTATTCTGCGAGGGGAGCGGTCTCCTTTCGGATCATAAAATTGATAATTGGAAAGTTCCATGGGGGTGGATTTTCCCGATTGATTAGCAAGAGTTATAAACAGATAAATTTGCTGCTGATCAGCCAGTATGCCATCAACCGTAACCTGATAAGGTCCAGTCTGTTCAGAGCGGTTAACGGGTTGATAAAGACCATGCTCGGCAGCTGCCTCCATATCGGAAGTCATCTGTGACAGCACATATTCGGGTATATCTCCGAGACTCCCTTGAACAACAGATTCGTAAGAGGAATTACCCTGCTCTTTCATGTCATGTCCCCAATAATTTAGCAAAAATACAGTCAGGGCGAGAAGCCCGGCCATGATCCCCACCTGAAAACCGATTCGTCTCTTGATGGAAGTCTTCTTGGCACGATCGAGTCCCTTCGCCACTGCCTGATGAAGTCGTTCCTCAGCAACTTGTTCGCTAGCAGCTTCAATTTCCTGTTTAATTTCGTGAAGCCGGAAGTTTTCCAGATGCTCCATAGTATTGCTCACCTCCCTTATTTATTTGCTTTCTAACTTGCTTAAGTGCCTGGTGAAGCCAAGTCTTTATCGTGCCCTCAGGCCGATCCAGAATTTTTGCAATGTCCGGCAATGTCATGTCATGGTAGTACTTCAAAGTCAGTACGTGCCGATATTTGGGCTTAAGACGGGCAAGCGCTATTTCAAGATCCATTCTGTAAATGCTCATCATTTCATGCGTTCCTTCATACGCGGCGTGGGATTGAGGCAGTACCCTCTGCTTTCTCTTCAATTCATCGATACAACCGTTTATCAGGATACGGGTAATCCAGGGCAAAAAAGCATCACGGTCTTTGAGCGTCGCTTTCTTAAGCCAGGCCTTGCATACGCTATCCTGCAGCGCCTCCAAAGCATCAGCCTCATTACGCAGATAGCTGTAGGCAATACTGTAAAGCTTTCTTTTATGCAAAGATACTAATTGATTGAAGGCTAGCTCATCGCCATGACGTGCATGCACAGTCCATTCCTTTTCATTCATTTCAAGGTTCCTTTCCTCGTTACAGCAGCGTTGGATTACCGGCCGGTAATCTTGATCTCTATAGTTAAGACTCCCAAGTGACACAAATGGTTTTAAAATTTTCCAGTTGCAGTTATGATGGATTATATCTGGGTTTTCGGCTTCATTCAGCTTGATTTCAGCTTGATTGGGTAACTTATTATAAATTACCGGCTGGGAGTGGATGATGTGGTATCGAAAATAAAAGAACGGCTTCCTCAACTGGATTTATTCCGGGCGTTTGCGATTTTTTGTGTCATTCAGGTGCATGCCTCTTCATTTGCAGCAGCTGAGCAGGCTTTATCCTCCCCGATCCATTATTTTTATAACGGGATGAACATCTTTTTCCGGGTCGGGACAAGCTCCTTTATCTTTCTTAGCAGCTTCGTGCTCTTCTATAATTATTACAGTAAGTCCTACACGATGGAGCGGATTGGACGCTTCTATAAGAAACGGCTTCTATACATCATTCTTCCTTATGTACTGGTCTCCTGTTGCTACTTTTTTGTGGTCTCCTGGTACACCAAGACGCTATTCAATCTTCCGGTTACGGAGCTTCTCGGCAAGCTGGGTATTCAACTGCTGACCGGGTCGGCATATACCCACCTGTACTTTGTCTTCATCAGTATTCAGTTTTACCTTCTGTTTCCGCTGCTGCTATGGCTGATTCAGAAAATGGGCCGAAGCAAAGTTGCGGTAGCCTGGATCATTCCGATCGGACTCATGCTTCAATGGGGGTTCTTTGTCTGGAATAAGTATGATTTGCAATTGGTCAATAAGGGCAGCTTCGCCCCCTCCTATTTTTCATTCTATTTGCTTGGCGCGGCTGTCGCCGTCTATTTTGATTACATTAAGGATTGGCTTAGCAAAGGCTGGAGTGACTCTACCAAGCGTCAAAAAATAGCAACGGCCTCTCTGTGGGGAGGCTGGCTCCTTCTGTCGATGGTCGATGTACAGCTCTACTATATGCTGCGGCAGCGAATTTACACAGCAAGTACATATACCTTTGAATTAGTCTGGAATATTCACCTGCTGCTTTCTGCGCTTGTACTGCTTCACGCTGCTTTTGCGGTCTATCGCCATGCATCCGCCAGGTGGCTGCGCTGGCTTACCCGGCTTGGGGAGCTGTCCTTTGCTATTTATTTGTTCCATCCTGTTGTTCTGCTTGTCTATCGGCACCTGCGTTATCGCCTGATTGGAGAGGGGATTGGACTCGCTTATTTCTTGTACATTATTGGCGGGGCAATCCTAGCCTTGGCCTTGTCCTGGGGATTCACTCAATTCTGCTTCAAAAGATTGCCGTATGCCTCCGTTATTCTGGGGAATACCCCTGCTTCCTTGAAGAAGACCAAGCCGCTTGCTTCTGTGGAGGACCAGGCATCGGCAAGCTTTTGAATAAATGGCAAGGATGAAAGAACCGTCCGTTGACGATTTGATTTGGAGTATGATAAGATATGGCATATTCTTTATTTTGGTAGCATGGTAGCACTTTAATGTACTAAAGAGGTGAGAGCTTTGCCGAAACCAAAGGGGTTCGAAAAACCGGCCGGCGTCCGCGACTATTTGCCGCATGCCGCAGAGAAGCTGCGGGCGATTGAGCGTAGTGTGCTGGATTGCATGGGGGCCTGGGGATACAGACAGATTATAACTCCGACGATGGAGTATTACGAAACGGTCGGCGTAGCCAGCTCCACGTCTGATCAGAAGCTATTCAAGCTGCTAAATAACCGGGGGACGACGATGGTGCTTCGCTCGGATATAACCGCTCCGATTGCTCGGGTGGTCGCTTCCTTATTGAAGGAAGAGCCGTTGCCGCTCCGGCTGTCCTATCATGCCAATGTCTTTCGGGCTATGGAAGAAGAGGCCGGAAGAGAGGCGGAATTCTTCCAGACGGGTGTGGAGCTGGTCGGCGATGATTCGCCGGAGGCGGATGCAGAGGTGGTTGCGCTGGCGATCGAATCGCTGAAGGCAGCAGGAGTTCAGTCGTTCAAGATTGCACTCGGGCATGTCGGCTTCCTCAATGGACTTCTGGAGGAGGCTATCCCGGGAGAAGGGCAGGAAGACATCCGGGCGGGCCTGAAAGAGGTGCTGCTGCAGCGAGACTTCGTTGGATATCGCGAGATGCTGACGGGACTTGCACTCTCTGAGCTCCAAAAGGAAGAATTGGAAGGGATTTTGCGGCTGCGCGGCGGCAAAGAAATTTGCTCGCAGGCGATAGAATTAAGCGGAAATCCTGAAGCCAAGCATGCCGCCGAGCATTTATGCGCGGTGTGGGATGCTCTGGAGGATTACGGTGTGGCCGAGCAGGTCATGATCGATCTGACGATGATTGGAGACTTCTCTTACTATACAGGAATGACCTTCGAAGGATATGCAGCCGAGCTTGGCTTCCCCGTCTGCAGCGGGGGCAGATATGACAACCTGCTGCAGCAATTCGGACGGCCGGCTCCGGCGACCGGATTCGCGCTCAAGACGAGCCGGATTCTGGACGGTGTGAACGGGATCAAGCAGGAACGAGTGCTTCCCGTGCTGCTGCAATATGATCAGAGCAGGCGCAAGGAGGCTTTTGCCGAGGCGGCGCGTCTTCGGAGCCAAGGACAAAGCGTCATTCTCCGCCATATGGACGATGAAGCAGCTGCACTGAATAAGGAGAAGACAGAAGGGATATCCGAGAGCGGGAAACCGTCTCCCGTGGTTGGTCCTCTTGGTACCACATATGGAGAGGTCCTTACTTTTGCAGAGCGGAAGGGAGCGGATCAGTCTTGACACAGACGATTAAAGTCGCGATGCCGAAGGGCCGGATTTATAAAAAAGCTTCGGAGCTGTTCCGTGAGGCAGGTATTCCGGTGCGGCCGGATGTGGATGAATCGCGCAAGCTGGTGATTGAATTGCCGGAGATCGGGATGGAGTTCATTCTCGCCAAGCCGGTGGATGTGCCCACCTATGTGGAATACGGTGTCGCCGATATCGGAATTGTCGGCAAGGACGTATTGCTGGAGGAAAGCCGGGACGTCTACGAGTTGCTGGACCTTGGCATTGCCCGCTGCCGGATGTCAGTCATCGCCTTGCCGGATTGGACGCCGGGCATTTACCAACGGGTAGCGACCAAATATCCGAATCTGGCCTCGCAGTATTTTCGCGAGCAAGGGCAGCAGGTTGAGGTGATCAAGCTGAACGGCTCCATCGAGCTGGCTCCGCTAATCGGGCTTGCCGACCGGATCGTCGATCTGGTGGAGACAGGCCAGACCTTGAAGGAGAACGGATTGATGGAACGGGAGACCATTCTGGATATTACGAGCCGCCTGGTGGCAAACCGGGTCAGCTATCGGATGAAGAATGCCGAGATTCAGAGCGTATGTGATGCGCTCAGTAAGGTCATTCCGGTTAAGACAGGGATCTAAACGGCGGGCATAAGGGGGATGATGACGATGAAGATCGTCAAGGCGGAGGATTTCGATCTGCGGCGGGAAGTGGAGTACGGCTCTCCCGAGCAGAATAAGGCCGTTCGAGAAATCGTAGCGCAAGTGAAGCAGCAAGGGGATGCAGCCCTGCTGAAATATACAGAGCAGTTCGATCGGGTACATCTTACGGCAGGACAGCTGCGGGTAATGGAGGAAGAGCTGGCGGCAGCTTACCGGCAGGTAGAGCCTTCCTTTGTGGAGGCTATCGCCGCGGCCGCGGCCAATATACGGGCATTCCATTCTCGGCAGAAGCGCAATTCCTGGATGGATTTGCAGCCCGACGGCAGCCTGCTTGGACAGATCATCCGCCCGCTGAAACGGGTCGGCGTGTATGTCCCTGGAGGCAAGGCAGCCTATCCGTCATCGGTGCTGATGAACGTCATTCCGGCACAGGTGGCCGGGGTGCCGGAGATCGTGATGGTGACGCCGCCTTCGACGAGCGGCACGGAAGGCATCGACCCGTATATTCTGGTGGCGGCGGCTGAGGCCGGCGTCAGCGAAATTTACCGGGTCGGCGGGGCCCAGGCCATAGCGGCGTTAGCCTATGGCACGGAGAGCATGGCCCCGGTCGATAAGATCTGCGGACCGGGGAATATCTACGTCGCGCTGGCTAAGCGCGAGGTGTACGGGGTCGTCGATATCGACAGTATCGCCGGCCCCAGCGAGATCGCCGTGCTCGCGGACGACAGTGCAGATCCGGCCTATGTAGCCGCTGATCTGCTGTCCCAGGCGGAGCACGATGAGATGGCGTCGGCGATCCTGGTGACGCCGTCGCCAGCCTTTGCCGAGGCCTGCCGGGCGGAGGTGCAGCGGCAGCTGGGCGAGCTGCCGCGCCGCGGGATTGCCGAGGCCTCGGTGCGGGATTACGGCGCCATTATTCTGGTTGATTCCGTCGTGGAAGGCATCGACGTGATCAACCGGCTGGCGCCGGAGCATTTCGAGCTGATCGTGGAGGAGCCGATGGCGTATCTCGGCCTGATCGAGAATGCCGGGGCGATTTTCCTCGGGCCTTACAGCTCGGAGCCTGTGGGGGATTATTTTGCCGGACCGAACCATATTATCCCTACGAACGGCACGGCAAGGTTCTCGTCGCCGGTGGATGTGGACGATTTTATCAAGAAATCGAGTCTGATTTACTATAGCAAGGAAGCATTGCTGAGCAATGGAGCGACAATTATGGAGCTGGCACGCCGGGAAGGGCTGGAAGGCCATGCCCGGGCGATAGAGATCCGGCTGCGCAAAGAGGGAAAGGCGGGGGAAGCAGAATGATGTCAGAAATTACAGGAGCTGGGGACGTGGTGCGTGAGCGCCGTGCCGAGATCAGCCGCAAGACGAACGAGACGGATATTAAGCTGGCGCTGGGCATTGACGGGACAGGTCAGGCAGAGCTGGCAACGGATGTGCCCTTTTTGAACCATATGCTGGATCTGTTCACCAAGCATGGACAGTTTAATCTGTCCGTGGATGCTCGTGGCGATATTGAGATTGATGACCACCATACGGTGGAGGACATCGGAATTTGCCTTGGACAGTGTCTGCGTGAGGCGCTGGGAGATAAGCGCGGGATCAAGCGTTACTCCAGTGTCTTTATTCCAATGGATGAAGCGCTGGCTCAAGTAGTGATTGATATCAGCAATCGGCCGCATTTTGAGTATCGTGCGGAGTATCCGTCAGACCGGGTTGGCAGCTTCGATGTTCAACTGGTGCAGGAATTCTTGTGGAAATTAGCGCTGGAAGCGCGGATTACGCTGCATGTGATCGTTCACTACGGGCAGAATACGCACCATATGATTGAAGCGGTGTTCAAGGCGCTTGGCCGGGCGCTGGATGAGGCGACCAGCATGGATCCGCGCGTGAGCGGTGTGCCTTCGACGAAGGGAGTGCTATAGCCGGTGGCGATTGCAATTGTCGACTATGGAATGGGCAATCTGCATAGCGTCAGCAAGGCTGTGGAGCGGCTGGGTTACGAGGTGATTGTCACGGGTGATGCGGAGACGATTCTGTCTTCGGACGGGGTGCTGCTTCCCGGGGTAGGGGCATTTGGCGATGCGATGATGCATTTGCGGGACACGGGGCTGGATGTTGTGGTTCGCCGGGCTGCCGCGGATGGCTTGCCCCTGCTCGGTATCTGTCTCGGAATGCAGCTGCTGTTTGACAGCAGTGAGGAGCATGGCCGACATGAGGGCCTTGGCCTGCTGCCGGGGAGAGTTGAACGCTTTGCAGGAGACAGCGGCCTTAAGGTTCCTCATATGGGCTGGAATCGGCTGGAGTTTTTGCAGCAGGATCACCCCATTCTGGCAGGGCTGACGGAGGGTCATGTGTATTTTGTTCATTCCTATCATGTACTGACCGGGCGTTCCGGTGATTTGCTGGCGGTTACGGATTACGGACATCCGGTCACAGCGATTGTCGGTCACGACAATGTGTACGGCATGCAGTTCCATCCGGAAAAGAGCGGAGAGCTGGGCATGTCGCTGCTGCGGAATTTTCTGGAGCTGGCTGTCCGGGGGCGGGAGCAGAGTTAGAGTTGATAGATTGATGTGTGTGTTTTGTGTTGTGTTGTGTGCTGCACCCCAAAGCCGGTTGTATTTAGTGAAAAAACATACCTAAGAATTGGCCGACAGTGGGTATATAAGCGTATAGTGAAAAAACTTCCGCTAGATTTGGAGAAGTGCCCTGATTGGCTGTTTTTTTAAAATGTAAGGTAAGTAATTTCACTAAATTGGGCATATCGCGCAAACTGGAGATTTTAAGGCAAGTTTTTTCACTATATTGCTTTGCGGATGGTGCAAGAGAGCATGTCCAATATACGAAGTACAGTTGGTGCTCTCGGTGTGCTGTGTGGACGAAACAAGAGTTATGCGCATCTATGAGATGTAAGGAGGAGGAGCCTGTATGTCAGCTTTTACAATTTATCCGGCCATCGATATCCGCGGCGGCAAATGTGTGCGTCTAGTGCAAGGGGATTATGCCCGGGAGACGGTTTATAATGAGAATCCGGCGGAGGTCGCTCGTTCCTGGGAAGCTCAGGGCGGCAGCTATATTCATCTGGTTGATCTGGACGGGGCAAAGGCCGGGCATCCCGTAAACGACGAACTGATCGGCGAGATTGCCCGCAGCGTACAGGTGCCGGTGCAAGTTGGCGGAGGGCTGCGCACGTTAGCGGATGTGGAGCGTTTGCTAGGTCTTGGTGTAAGCCGGGTCATTCTCGGCACAGCCGCGATTGAGGACCGCGCATTTACGGAAGCGGTGCTCGGTACATACGGCGACAAGGTGGCTATAGGCATCGATGCAAGAGACGGCTTCGTAGCTACACGCGGCTGGCTGGAAACCTCGGAGGTGCAGGCGGAGGTGCTGGCCAAGGAGCTGGCGGCAAAAGGTGCGGAAACGTTTATTTTCACCGATATTTCCCGTGATGGAATGATGCAGGGACCTAATGTCGAGGCGATCCGCTCATTAGCGCAGGCTTCCGGACGGACCGTGATTGCCTCCGGCGGCGTGACGGTGCAAGACGATCTGTTGAAGCTGGCGGCTTATGCCGCGCAGGGCATCGGCGGAGCGATTGTGGGCAAGGCGCTGTATACCGGCAGTATTGATTTGGCGCAAGCAATTCAGGCGATATCGACGGTAAAATCAGCAGACTAGATAAGTTGAACTAGAAAATGATGTACAGAAAGGGCATAAGTGTGAAGTGTACTGTAGAAGCGTAAGCGTTCGCCTTTGTGAGTGGATTTCTACCTTATAATAACTTAGTTCAATTAGAGAAATCCGCGAACAACAGCGATCGTAAGCACACTTCACACGTTGCCCTCAGTGTTTAATCTTTAGTTCAACTTATATAGACTAGATTTTGAATCCAGCCGAGGAATTGTGGTTAAAGTTGGCCAGACTGGGGACTGGGCTGCAAATGATAGAAAGCGGGTGAAGGCACGATGCTGGCAAAGAGGATTATTCCCTGCCTGGATGTGAAGGATGGTCGGGTTGTCAAAGGCGTGAATTTTGTGAATCTTCGCGATGCAGGGGACCCGGTAGAATTGGCGGCCTTGTATGATCGCGAAGGCGCGGACGAAATTGTATTTCTCGATATCTCGGCTTCGAATGAGGGCCGGGCAACGATGATCGAGGTCGTTCGCCAGACGGCGGGAGAGATCGCGATTCCTTTTACGGTAGGCGGAGGCATTTCTCAAGTAGAGGACATGAAGCGCATCCTTCGAGCCGGGGCGGATAAGATCGGTATTAATACAGCGGCTGTGCTGAACCCGGAGCTGATCTCGGATGGGGCGCGCCGCTTCGGCTCTCAATGTATCGTGGTTGCTGTGGATGCGAAGTTCAACCCAGCCTGGGGCGAGTGGGAAGTGTACACCCACGGCGGACGAAAAGCAACAGGCATCAAAGCCTTGGAATGGATAAAAGAAGCTGAGGCACGGGGAGCGGGGGAAATTTTACTCACCAGTATGGACGCCGATGGCACGAAGGATGGCTTCGACCTGCCGCTCACGAAGGCAGTTAGCGCAGCGGCTGGCATTCCTGTGATTGCCTCGGGCGGAGCAGGGAAGCCGGATGATTTCTACGAGGTGTTCACGGAAGGTGCGGCAGATGCGGCACTGGCGGCGACGATTTTTCACTTTAAAGAAATCGCGGTTCCGGATTTGAAGCGGGATCTTAGAGCAAGAGGAGTGGAAGTGCGATGACAACAGACGGACAAAACCAAGCATTGCGGCTGTCCCAGCCATTGGAGGAGCTTCTGCAGCAGATTCGCTGGGATGATCAAGGATTGGTTCCTGCGATTGTACAGGATGCGCAGAGCCGTGAGGTGCTGATGCTGGCGTATATGAACAAGGAGTCGCTTGGCAAGTCGCTGGAAAGCGGACAGACCTGGTTCTGGAGCCGTTCGCGCAGCGAGCTGTGGAACAAGGGAGCAACCTCCGGGAATACGCAGCAGATTCGGTCGCTGAGCTACGACTGTGATGGAGATACCTTGCTGATGCTGGTGGATCGGAACGGACCTGCCTGCCATACAGGCGAGGATAGCTGCTTCTATCGGACAGCGGCAGAGCTGGAAGGTTCAACGGAACTTGCTCGCGGGCGCTTTGAGGTGTTGGCGGAGCTGGAGCGGTTGATCGGCGAGCGCTATAAGGAACGTCCCGAAGGCGCGTATACGACTTATTTATTTGAGAAGGGCATCGATAAGATTCTGAAAAAGGTGGGCGAAGAGACTGCCGAGTCGATCATTGCCGCGAAAAATGGAGATAACGACGAGCTGCGGTTAGAGGTCAGCGATCTGATCTATCACCTGCTGGTGCTGCTGCGCGAGCGGGACTTGCCGCTGAACGATATTATGGCAGAGCTGGAGCGGCGGCATGAACGGCCGCGGCGCGATTAAGGCGGTGGCGAATCTATGCTGATTGATTATCATACGCATCATGCCCGCTGCGGCCATGCGGTAGGCGAGCTGGAGGAATACGTGAAGCGGGGAATCGAGCTGGGCTTGTCCCAGCTTGGACTGTCTGACCATATGCCGCTGCTTCATGTGGACCCGGCTGCCTATTATCCCGAGATGGCGATGCCGCTGGACGAGCTTCCCCGCTATGTGGAGGAGGCTTTTCAGCTTAAGGAGAAGTATCGCGGGCAGATCGACCTTCGGGTCGGGCTGGAGGGTGACTACATCGAAGGCTGGGAGCGGCAGATTGAAGAGATCGTCAAGGCCTATCCATGGGACTATGTCATCGGCTCCGTTCATTTTCTCGGCGAGTGGGATGTGTCGGACTTCCGGCAGGTGCACAACTGGGAGGGGCAGAATGTATTTGCCGTCTATGAGCGGTACTATGATGCCGTCGCCAAAGCGGCGCGAACCGGCTTCTATGACATCATGGGGCATCTCGACGTGATCAAGCGCTTCGGCCATCGCCCGGGTGCAGCGCTTGAAGCCGAGACGGTTGATCTGGAGCTGCATACGCTGACGGCTGTTAAAAAAGCTGGCGTAGCGATGGAGCTGAACGCTTCGGGTTTGTCCAAGCCGGTGGCGGAAATGTTCCCGAGCCGGCGGATTTTGTCCGCTGCCGTGGAACGGGGCATCCCGCTCACCGTTGGTTCAGATGCGCACGACCCGCTCAAGCTGGGCGAGCATCTGGGTCAGGCGCGGGCGCTATTGCATGAGCTGGGTGTACGTGAGCTGGCGACCTTTGAGGGACGTAAGCGGACGATGGTGCCGCTGGAGTTGAAGTAGCTTAGCAAGATGAATTAGGAAATTTTGAAAAAAGAGCCGGCCAAGAGATGTTATTCTTGGCTGGCTCTTAGCAATTTTAATGACGTTCTGGCATCTATTTCCGCCACGGACGGAAGCCGCTCCGCTTGAATGGTCAAGCGCCGATGTTCTGTAACACTTGCTCAAGCCGGTCACTGGCTGACGAGATGAGATCATAATCCTTCCCGCGCAGCGCCTTCTTCGTGTCTTTCATGGCGGAGGCCAGCTGTGCCTTCAATTCCTTGTCCAGCTTCTTTTTCTCCTGGGTCTGTGCTTGAACGATCAAATGGTCCGCACGGCTGCGAACTTCGCTCTCATGATGCAATTGAGCGTCTTCGGCGGCATGCTGTTCGGCATCCCGAATGGCCCGTTCAATTTCGAGGTCGCTCATATTGGAGGAATCAGTCAACGTGATTTCTTGCTGTTTGCCGGTGCCCAGGTCCTTGGCACTTACATTTACGATGCCATTGGTATCGATAGTAAAGGTAACCTCGATCTGAGGTACTCCGCGGAGCGCGCGCTGGATCCCCTTTAGCTTAAATTTGCCCAGCGTTTTGTTTTGTTTGGCTAGCGGACGCTCTCCCTGCAGCACATGGACTTCCACGGATGTCTGAAAGTTTGCCGCCGTACTGAAAATCTGGCTTTTGGAAATAGGGATGGAAGTATTCCGGTCAATAACGGGAGTAAATCTTCCTCCTACCGTTTCGATGCCGAGCGACAAAGGAGTGACGTCGAGCAATAGAAGCCCTGTCACCGAACCGATCAAGACTCCGCCCTGCAGTGCAGCTCCCATCGCGACGCATTCATCGGGATTAATTCCTTTGAAGCCCTCTTTTCCCGTGATACTCTTCACCGTCTCCTGGACGGCCGGAATTCGGCTGGAGCCTCCAACAAGCAGTACTTTGTCGATATCCTCGCCTTTCACGCCCGCATCCTCCAGCGCTTGCCGTACCGGAATCAGACTTGCCTTGACCAGATGACTGGTTAGTTCATTGAATTTAGTTCGGGTCAGCGTGATCTCCATGTGCAGCGGAGCGCCCTTTGCATCAGCAATATAAGGGAGATTTATTTCTGTACTGACAGAACCGGAAAGCTCGATCTTTGCCTTTTCTGCTGCTTCCTTCACACGCTGCATAGCGGTTGGGTGGGCAGCTAGGTCCAAGTGATGCTCCCGTCTGAATTCCTCCAGTAAATATTCCACTACACATTGGTCAAAATCATCGCCGCCTAGGTGGTTGTTGCCTGAAGTTGCCAACACCTCGATGACTCCATGATTAATATCCAGGATCGAGACATCAAAGGTACCGCCGCCCAGATCATAGACCATGATTTTCTGGGATTGCTCCTTGTCTACCCCATAAGCTACTGCTGCAGCGGTAGGCTCGTTAATAATCCGCTGGACTTCCAGCCCTGCGATACGTCCGGCATCCTTAGTGGCTTGACGCTGAGCGTCGGTGAAATAAGCGGGAACGGTAATAACCGCATCCGAAACCTTTTCTCCCAAAAATTCCTCCGCGTCTTCCTTCAGCTTCTTCAAGACCATCGCCGATATTTCTTGTGGTCTGTATTCTCGCCCATCAATGTTAACGACGTGCTTCGTTCCCATTTGTCTCTTGATTGACATGATCGTTCGGCTGCTGTTAATGACGGACTGCCGCAATGCGGTTTGTCCGACCAGACGGTCTCCATTTTTGGCGAAGGCTACGACGGAGGGCATGGTTCGTCCTCCTTCTTTGCTGGGGATGATTACGGGCTTGTCTCCCTCCATAACAGCCACACAAGAGTTCGTAGTCCCTAAGTCAATGCCTATTACTTTTCCCATATTGTTCCGGTACCTCCATCTGAGTAGGTTATGCCGATGCCTGGTCATCAACACGGCCGACAGCAGCATAGACAGAAAAATTGTAGTGCGCAAAATTGCAGCAGGGTTTTGGATAAGGGATTCATATCGAAGCCATAGCCTTGTCCGGCTTGACGGTAATTGAAAATGCCTTTTTGAAATTGTTCAAGCAGGGTGAGATATTCCTCTGCGTTAGGATTGAGACGTACAGCTTCCTGTGCATGATTCAAAGCGGTAATACGATTTCCGGCTCCTGCATGGGCAATGGCACTGGCGTAGAACCATTCATCATCCCGTTCCATTTCCGAAAGGGTGCGCAGGGCTTCCTGGTATTGGTTGCGTTCGATGAAATTGAACACAGCCTGCATTCTGGGAGAGCTTGCTTTGTACGGTTCCTGCCGGGCCTTTCCAAAAAGATCATTAAATTGCTTATAAAAATCACCATCCTCAAACGGATTGCCTTGTCCGTAAGGATTCCCTTGTCCAAAGGGGTTCCCCGCCTGTCCATAGCCTTGAGGACCGGAGGCCCCGGCTCTCGTCTGCCCGGCGGAGGCGCCGCTTGTCCCTCCCTCGCGCTCCAGTTTGATTTGCTCATAGGCCGCATTAATCTGCTGCATCTTAACCTTGGCCGACTCATTCCCGGGGTTGAGATCGGGATGGTACTTTTTGGCCAGCCTGCGGTAGGCCTGTTTAATCTCCTCTTCCGAGGCAGAGGGGGTCAACTCCATGATTTTATAGGGATCGCTCATGATGTTTACTTACCTCTTCTTTTCTCGGCTTAAATTTCATCCATACGCCGGAATATAGGATATTGCGGAGAATATCCTGATCGCGCTGCAGGGGAAGTGCTTCGAACTCCTGGGTGCATTCGCTGATCAGCATCGTCAGTAACAGGCTGTGATCTATGTTGCTCTGGGCGGTCAAAGGATTATAACGGCCATGCTTCAAGTCCGAAGCAAGATCCATGCTGGCATCCATAATGTATATAAAACGGCCCAAGGCGGCACCCAGACGATACAGCTGTGCCGACCATTCATCCTCCTTGATCACCAGCAGCTTGCCCATGACTTCTCCGAAGACATTTGCCGGCAAATCCGGGTTGAGCTCGTTCGCCTGCTCCATCTGTGTCAGCAAAGCCAGCGAATCTCTAATCGTGGTGCACTGGCCGGGCCAGCGCGCTTCAACCTTCTTCATGCCGGGCTCCAGCAACTTAAGGAGGCTTTTTGCCGTCAAACTGCGGTCATCATTCCAATCATCAAGCGCCTTATAATACGCAAGTACAAGGTTCATATCCGCCGCATATTCAGTTATCTCCGTCGTTATATAGGGAAGCTGGCGGACAGGGTGGATCAGACAACGCTGCATAGCTTGTTCCTCTTGGGGAGCGTAGAGCGAGGATAGCAGCATGCTTACAAAGGTCAAGTCATAGGTAAGTGTCGTGCGCCCCCATTTGCCATGTCTTTCATCAAGCACGCGGCACAGTCCGCAATACATCGCCTGATACCGCTGCTTATCACTCTCGCTCAACTGCTTGGGGTTAATCATGATATATCCAAACATAGGCTAGCTCTTCCTCTCGAATTGCGCTCTGCATTTCGGACAGGTAATCATAATCTTCCCCTTCCCCTTCGGGACCCGCACCTTCTGTTTGCAGGAAGGGCAGCTGTAGAACCGGTGAGTTCTCGATTGCTTTACCTGCTGTACAGCTGATTTAAACCTTCCGGTGATCTTTCGTTGCAGTGAGATATAGGCCAGATTTTCCTGGCTGCGTTTTCCGATGTTGCGGCTGAATATTCGGAAGGTCTGATAGAGGATCAGTGCAAAGCCGAAGGTTGCCAGCAACCGGAAGAAGAAGCTTCCCAGCACGACCATGATTAAAGCGGTGATATTTAAGAATTGCCCAAACTGGTCTACCCCGTAACGGCCCAACATCCATTGACGTATTCGTTCTTTCATGTCCCCGAGCTCCTTTTAATTACGAATCAGAGTGCATTTTGGCAGCTATTTCATTCATCCTGCAGGCAATCCGCAGATACTCCCGGGTATCCTGCTCGCCAAGTGCTTCAAGCAAATCCTTCAAGGCGTTGCGTACATGCCGCCGATATTCTAATACATGCGCTTCTCCTTCCGGAGTTAGATGCACAATCGTCTTCCGATGGTCCTCCTGATCGACTTCCCGATACACCCATCCCTTGCGTTCCATGCTCTTCACGGCTGCCGCAATCCGGGCTGTGCTGGTCCCCAAAGCCTCACTAAGCACGTTTGATCTGGCAGTCCCGCTGTAGGAATGCAAATAACTCAGCAGAAAAACTTCCCCCTTGGACAGCTCGCCAATCTGTTTAAGCGGAGAATTGCGCGACAAAGCCTCCAAGACTTGAAGAATTTCGTCGGCAGTAGCCTCATAATTCATGTTCAATTTCCTCCAAGTAATTAGCTAACACTATTAGTAATTATTATAATTGAGTTTTACCTAGTGAGTCAAAATTTGAAGGGAAACTCTGATAGCTATGAAGTGATACCACGACAAATTAATCGAAGGAGAAGACTCTGATTTTGGTGGAGTTTCATTTATTGAGGATACATTCTCCTATTATGATGACAATGGACACGGTACTCATGTTGCAGGGATTATCGGAGCTCAATTAAATGGAGTGGAGTGGTAGGTGTAGCGCCAAATGCATCAATATATGCAGTAAAGGTGCTAGATTCAACTGGGAACGGAAGGTATAGTCAAGTCGTTGAAGGTATAAATTGGGCAATAGATAATGGGATGGATATAATATCTATTAGTTTTGGTGGAACATAGTATAGTGAAATTTTGCACGAGTCAATACAAAGGGCCAAACATGCCGGTATTTTTATTTTCCGAAGTTGTTTCGGTAGGTGCTGTAAAGAAATCTTTTAGGGTAGCACCATATTCTAGTAACGGGCAAGAACTGGATGTTGTTGCACCTGGTAATGAGATCGAAGAACGGATTGAAATTGTACAATACACCATTGCTCACCTCACGATCTCAATTATCAGAAAGCAATCGACCAATACGGTGTCCCTTACCAACGGGTGTAGACATGGGTTATGGGGCCTTACCTGTTTCGCTTGTTCGCCTATCTGTCCTCTTCCTGTCCGATCCGTGGCTCATGTTTGTCTGTTCACAGGCCGCTGGCGACCGGAAATCTGCGATAAAATGATAGTGTAGCCGAAGAAGGATACAACAACATAAAGCTTGCGCAGGGCCGTGAATGAGACCTTTACGGCCCTGCTGTTTTCTCGCCGGTTCCAGGCATTTGGACCGGCTGTTCGTGTTTGGCGGGACCCTTGCACCGGTTCAACGAACCCTCGCAGGCGCTATAGAGGAAGGGCGCTCTCAGCATAAGGCAAGTCGAGGTCCCGCTCCCACAGAACAACAGATCGTGAAACGTCTGGAACAAGGCAGAGACAGCAAATGCAAGTGAAGTCGAAAGCAGGTGATTGTATTTTGACACAGATGACTTTGAAGGACGTTGTACAGAGCTTGGCTCATGTGCTCACCGCCGGTATCCCGGAGGTCCCCGTGCATACGGAGAAGCAGCCTGGGGAGACGGAAGAGTCCTATTTGCTCGTACAACTGGCGAAGTCGGAGCAGAGCCGAGAGCTTCATCGAAGGTACAAGCGTACCCATTCGCTGGAGGTACAATTCGTTCCAGGCGGAGCGGATAGCCGGGTGTCTACCTATGACATGGCAGAGCGCCTTTATGAGCTGCTTGCTGATTTTGGCACAGGTGATGGTCTGATGCCGGGCGCGGCCTTGGCAGCACAGTGGCAGGAGGATGGGCGGCTGCTTGTGCAGCTGACATTTACTCAAATCGTCTGGTCGCCGGCTGGCGAAGAGATCAAGATGGGAAAGCTCCGGCAGGAGGGAGAGCTTAAAGATGGTGTTTAAGAAGAAAAAGACAGCCCAGCCTGTGCAGCGGACTTACTCCAAAGCACAATTGCTGGCAGCAGGCCGTTTCAGTGGTGTGGAGAAGGATGTCCTGCACGTGGCACTAACGGATGAGGGAGTTTATACGGCGGCTCAAGCCGAGCAGGCCGTGCAATCATTTATTCAAAGAGGAGTGAAGGAACATGGCTAATGGCACATGGACAACGCAAAATAAAGTATCCCCGGGGACGTATATCAACTTTAAATCAGCGGCCCGTGCAGTGGGTACAGTGGGGGAACGAGGGGTGGCTGCTTTCCCGGCACCCTTGCCTTGGGGCCCTGAGGGAGTTATCAAATTGGAGGCGGAATCCTTTCTGCAAAATGCAGAGAAGCTGCTGGGCTTCGGAGCAGCCGATGCCAGGATCCGTCATATCGCAGCCGCCATGGCTCATGCCAGCCGAGTGCTCATTTACCGGCTCGGAGCCAAGGGGTCTGAACAGGCCAAGGCCACGGTAGGCGAACTGACAGCTACGGCCAACTATGGCGGTACGCGTGGGAACGACCTGCAGATTATTGTGCAAGCTAGCGTCGACGAGCCGGATCACTATGAAGTCCGCACTTTGCTCGAAGGCGAAGAAGTAGACGCGCAAATCGTAGGTTCCATCGAAGAGTTGGTGAATCACGACTTTGTTACCTTTACGGGGAGCGGTGAGTTGACGGAGACGGCTGGAGCAGCGCTTGCGGGCGGTGTGGATGGTCCGGTAAGCAACGGAGATTGGACGGCGGCGCTGGCAGCTTTGGAAGCGGAAGAGTTCGACGTGCTGGGCGTGCCGACGGATGATGCGGCGATCAAGCAACTGGCTGTAGCTTACACGAAGCGTCTGCGTGAGCAAGAAGGCAAGAAAATCGTCACTGTGCTATATAATCATCCGCAAGCTAATTACGAAGGAATTATCAGCTTGAAGAACAGCATTATTACGACAGACGGCCTGGCCGTGGAGCCTATCTACCTGCTATGGGAAATTACGGCCATGGAGGCTGCCGCCAATGTCAACGAATCCCTTACTTATACGGAGATCCCGAATGCAGCGGACGTATCGCCTAAAATGACTTATAGCGAGATGATCCAGGCGCTGCAAAACGGGGAGCTTGTGCTTACCGCCTCCAACGGCAAAGTGCAAATCCAACAGGACATCAATACACTGACTACTTTTACCCCGGAAAAAGCCAAGCATTTCAGCAAAAACCGCGTGGTACGGGTGCTGGATACGATTGCCCGTGATCTGCAACGGACCTTTGCTTCGAGCTACCTTGGTAAGATTGGCAACAATGCGGATGGCCGCAATTTGTTGAAGGGTGAAGTGCTGAGCTACCTCGGCAGCTTGCAGGGCATCGGTGCGATTCAGAATTTCGATGCGGAGAGCGACCTTGAAGTGCTTCCAGGCAACGAAGGCGATGCCGTCGTGATTAACCTGAATGTACAGCCGGTGGACAGCATCGAAAAAATCTACATGACCGTGACGGTCAACTAAGGAGGACGAAATCATGGCAGGCTCTTTTTTTAATGTGAAGGATGCCGTAAGCGGCAAGCAAGCCAAGGCATTTATCAAAATCGACGGGCGTACGGAAGAATTGTTTTATGCTAAAACACTGGAATCTACGATTGAGAAGACCAAGGTAGACGTGCCTACGCTGGGCAGAACCAGCACACCGCAGCGTTCCGCCGGCTGGAAGGGTACGGGGACGCTGACGATTTATTATGTCTCCTCCTTCTTCCGTAATCTGATGCAGGACTATGTCAAGAACGGGACGGACTTCTGGTTCGATCTGATGATTACCAATGAGCAGCCGGGGAGCGGCGCGGGCAAGCAGACGGTGTTCCTGCGGGGCTGCAACATCGACAGCATTATCGCGGCTAAATTCGATGCGACCGCTGATGATATGCTGGATGAGGAAATTCCGTTTACCTTTGAAGACTATGACATTATCGAATCGTTTGGCACGGTTCAGCCAAGCAACTAAACCAATTCAGGAGGAGATTCACGAATGAGTGCTTTAACTGCTTCTTTTGCCCAAAATGCCGCCGCCGGACAGGTGGAGGAAGTCGTCGTTTCCGATCGTTTCCAAGATGAGAATGGAGCTGCCGTGCCTTGGCGGCTCCGCAGCATGACGGAGGAGGAGAACGAAGCCATTCGTAAATCCTGCCAGCGTAAGGTAAAGGATAAGGGGGTGGTCAGCTATGAGACGAATACGGATGAGTATTTGGCCAAGCTGGCGGTCGCAAGCGTCGTATTCCCGGATTTGAAGAATGCGGAGCTGCAGCAATCCTATCAGGTGATGGGTGCGGACCAATGTCTGCGCAAGATGCTGCTGCCTGGTGAGTACGCTACGCTGGTGCAAAAGGTACAGCAGATTAACGGCTTTGACAAGAGCATTAACGAGCTGGCGGACGAGGTAAAAAACTAATCAACGAGGGCGACGGCGAGGCGACCTGCGCCCTCTTTGCCTTAAACCGCTTCAACCTGATGCCATGGGAATTCGCTGCCTTGGGCATCAGGCAGAAGGCGGCCTTGGTCGCAATGATCCAGGAGATCATCAAGACGGAGAAGAAAGCAGCGAAGAGAAAGTGAATTTCCGGCCAGGAAAGAAGGTGAAACCTTGGCGAGTATTAATTTAATGCTTCAACAAAATACGCTTTTTCAAACCTACATTCAACAACAGAATGTGGCTATTGCTAATTCCAATATTGTGTTTCAACAAGTTAATAACATCAATCAAGCTCAGACCAAGCTGAATAAGACCATGGATGATTCAACCAAGAAGGCGAATGCATTGATGGGCATCTTTAATGGTCCGGCACTTGGGAAATTAGCGAAAGCAGGAAGTGCAATTTTAGGAAATATGTTTAAGGAGGGTACGGACCAACAATCCGTTCTGGACCAGATGTCCCTTCGAGCCGGAAGCTCTGGGGCAGGACAGACCATCTTTGACCAAACGGCGACACAGGCTCTGAAATACGGTCAGGATGTGAAGACTGCTTTGGCAGGAACGCAGGGGTTCATGGCGAGTACCACTGACCCGGCCCAGTTAGAACAACTGAATATGCTGGCAATGCGTATGTCGCAATTGAACCCGGACAAGGGATTGAAAGGGGCCGCCGATGCGCTATCCAAGCTGATGACAGGCGATAGCAAGTCCTTGGGAGAGGATTACAAATTTGAGGCAGGGGATCAAGCGGCCCTAAGCACCGCATCCAACTCGGGAGATATTAACGGCATGATTGCGGCGATGGATACGTTGCTGAACAAGCAGGGAATCACGCAGGCCGCGTTTGATACGATGTTAGATTCACCAGCGGTGAAATGGAAGAGCGTAGTGGATGGCTTTAATTTTCAATTAGCCTCATTAGGTCAACAAGGGATGAATGCGCTCACTCCTGCAATAGACGCCCTGTTAAGTATGTTGAACAGCGAAGCGTTCAGTCAGTTTATGAGCGGTGTTGGCGCAGCCTTTAGCCTTGTAGGCTCTCTTTTGGGCGAAGCCATGGCAGGGGTCGCATCCTTTATTGGCTCGCTAACTTCTGGTGGCTCCTCTACGAACATGTTACTTATTGGCATGGGAGTGGCGCTAGCTGCCATGGGTGTCATTCTCTGGGCCATGGTGGCTCCGGTGGTGGCACAGGCTATTGCTTGGCTAGGTGTGTATTGGCCCATTCTGCTGGTTGTGGCTGTCATTGGGCTGATTATTGGGGCTCTCATCAAGTTTGGAGTATCTGCAGAGTCTATCGTTGGCTTTGTTGTGGGCTTATTTTATGGCTTATATGCTGCTATTTATAACTACGTTGCTATCTGCGTCAATTTATGGATTACCCTTGCAGAATTTCTAATCAATACCTTCCATAATTCGGTGTATCGCATTAGGAAGTTTATCTTTGATATGGGACAGTTCTTTGGCGAACACATGTATAAAATGCTCCTTGCCGCGGAGGACTTCGCCAGCGGATTTGTAAGTATCATTCTGGATGCGGTAAATGGAGCCCTTCGCGGCATTAATTTACTCATCAAAGGGTTCAATAAACTGACTAATTCTGATATTTCAGCCATCTCATTACTTGATAAACCCGACATGCACATGCTGAGCGATAAGCTCAGAGTTAAGCTGGACAGTATGGAGGCTCCGGAGGCTCCAGGTGATTCGGTTCAACTGGGTAGAATGGAAACGAAGGATATACTAGGAGCCTTTAATCAAGGTAACCAGGCTGGGAAGAATCTCGTGAGTAAGGGAACGGATTTTCTCGATTCAGCAAAATCCAAGCTTGACAATAATCGGGAAGAGATGCTCCCAGGCAGCCCAGGTACCGAGGATGCAGCTCAGCTAGGAACTCAGCTAAGAACTCAGCCAGGCATGAACATTTCTCAAATCGGCAGCGTTGGTCATGTCGGCAGTGTGGACCGCATTAATGAGACGGTGGATATTTCTTCGGAAGACCTCAAAATGATGCGTGAACTGGCGGAGGTAACCGCTATTCAGAACTTTACGACGCTGACACCAACGGTGACGGTCAACACGGGGCCGGTCTCCAAGGAAGTCGACATCCACACGATCGTGACGCAGATTGAACAAGTATTGGAAGAGGAGATTGCCACCAGCGCAGCGGGGGTGTATGCATGAGCTATACATTAATGCTGTCCTATAACAATGGGGCAGAGAAGATTTATCTACCGGTGCTCCCGGAGAAAATTGAAGTTAATCAGAGCGGCAACAGCAAGAGCTACGATATCTCCCAGCTTGGGGAGGTTCAGGTGTTAACGGGACAGAAGTTGCTCGATATTTCGTTCTCTGGTATTTTCCCGGCACATCCCCTGTATGCAAGCGGGCAAGAGCCTGGCGCCTTTCAGGAGCCGTTGCATTATTACCAGACCTTGGAGAAGTGGCTGTCCAACCAGAAGCCGATTCGTCTGACCTTTATCGGGTCCACGCTTAATCTTGATTTGCCAGTGAGCATTGAGAGCTTTACCTATTCCGAATCAGGCGGAGCCGTGGGGGATATCAGCTATACCTTGAAGTTAAAGGAATATCGCTACTATACCGCAAAGAAGCCGGCGGTAGAACAGCCCGGGGGGGCCAAGGCTGCGGCTGCTCCCGCAGGAACAAATGCCCCAGTCCGGCCCGACACCAGGGTACAGCCCAAAACCTATACGCTGGTATCCGGCGACAGCCTGTGGAAGGTAGCGCAGAAGTTGCTGGGAAGCGGTGCCCGTTACAAAGAAATACAGAAGCTCAACGGCATTCAGGACAGTGAACTGCGCCGGTTGCCTGTCGGCAAGGTGTTGAAGCTGCCATGAGGAGAGGTGAGTCGTTTGCTGCAAGTTTTGCTGGACGATAAATTAGGCACGGTTTGGGATATTTCTGAATTGGTCACGGAAGCAACCTGGAAAACCACGCGGGCTATTCAGCCGGGAAGCCTCGACTTCCGCATGATTGCCTCCTCGCAGATCGCCGTGGCTAACGGCAATATTGTCCGCGTGAAGTGGGATGATATCCCACTGTTTTATGGCTATGTGTTTTCTGTCAACCGCGGGCAGAGTGAGGAAATTTCGGTCAAATGCTATGACCAAATGCGTTACTTGAATGCTAAGGAGACTTATGTGTTCAAGAATATCACCGCTGCGGCCGCCGTGAAACGGATTACTGATGATGTGGGCCTAAAATGGGGCCATATTGCCGATACGAAGTATGTTATTCCAACGCTGGTGGGCGATGGGAAGAAGCTGCTGGATATCCTGTCGGAGGCGTTTGACAAAACGGTTATTAATACCGGTATCATCTATACCCTTTATGACGAGTTTGGAGCGCTGGCTGTGCGGGACTGCGCCAAAGAGATGAAATTGAATTTGCAGCTTGGGGATCAAAGCCTCCTGTACAGCTACTCCTATGAGCGGAGCATTGACAGCGATACGTATAACTATTTCAAATTGGTGCAGGACAACCAGAAGACTGGACATCGCGATGTATATGCAGCCAAGGATGAAGCCAATATCGCCACATGGGGCAAGCTCATTTATTACGATAAGGTGGACGATAACCAGAATGCGGCTCAGATTAACAAGCTGCTGGACATGCTCCAAAAGCTGAAAAACCGTGAGACACGGCGACTCAAACTGGATGTGCTTGGCCAGCCGCAGCTTCGTGCAGGTTGTCTGGTTGCGGTGAACATCAGCGCCCTGAGCATGAACCAGGACTTTTTGATTGACGAGTGCTCTCACCAATTTCGTGGGGGCGAATATACCACTTCTATAGATTTGAAGGTGATTTAATGGGGTTGGCGAACAAAATCCGTCAGCTCGGCGCCGGGGCGGTCGATGCGTCCAGCCCGGTGTCTGTGCTGTTCGGTAAAGTGATGAATACGGCTCCGCTGGAAATCCTGGTCGATCAACGTTTTACCATCGATCAGGATTTTTTGGTCGTTACGCAGCAAATGACCCGCTATGAATTGGACTTGAAGCACAGGCACAAGACCCGTGAGGAGGACACTCAGGAGGCGCTGATCGATAAAGTAGTCATTCGCGAAGGCTTGCAGTCTGGCGATAGCGTATTGCTGCTACGCATGCAGGGCGGTCAAAAATACATCGTATGGGACAAGGTGGTGAGCGGATGATTCCACAAGGAGGAAGCCTGATGCCGGACACAGTCCCGGTGGAGCAGCCAAGCCGTACCTACAAGCTGGATGTGAGGCAAGGCCGTATGGCGGGAATGGCGGATGGACTGGATGCGGTAAGGCAGGCGGTGTATAAAATACTGCATACCCAGCGTTTTGCCCATTTGATCTATTCAGGAGACTACGGCTTTGAGCGAGCGGGCTTGCTTGGAGGCAATCCTGACTTTGTACGTTTGGAGTTAGGACGCCGGACTCGCGAGGCGCTGCTGGCGGATGAACGGATCTCGGATATCACGGATTTCCGGATCGAAATGCAAGGAGATGAGGCGGAGGTCAGCTTCACGGTACTATCCGTGTATGGGGATTTCCGCATGGAGGTGAATACGAATGTATGAGCATGAGACTTATGAAGCCATTCTCTCCCGGATGCTGTCCCGGATACCGGATACGATTGACAAGCGGGAGGGGAGCATCATCTATGATGGGCTAGCCCCGGCGGCGGCCGAGCTGGCGCAGATGTATATTGAGCTGGATCTCAGCTTTGGTCTGTCCTTTGCGGATACCGCTAGCGGGGATTATTTATCGCGTCGTACTGCTGAATTTGGTGTGGACCGACAACAGGCCACGAAGGCGCGCCGGAGAGGACGTTTCTATGGAGCCCAAGATGCCCCTATCGATATTCTCCCTGGCAGTCGGTTCTCGCTGAATGATCTGGATTATACGGCAATATCCCGAATCACGGTCGGTGAATGGGTGCTGGAATGCGAAACAGCGGGAGCCGTCGGCAATCAACAGTATGGGGCTTTGCTGCCCATTGATTATGTGCCTGGCTTGGTTCGCGCAGAGTTAGCGGATGTGGTTATTCCTGGCGAGGATCAGGAGACAGATGATGCGCTGCGGCTGCGTTATTACGAAACCGTTAATGAGCCTGCCTTTGGCGGGAATGTGGCGGATTATGAACAGACCCTGAACAAGATGGAGGGTGTGGGAGCCACCAAAGTATTCCCGGTCTGGAACGGCGGCGGGACCGTCAAATGTACGGTAATCACTTCGGATTGGAGCGAGCCATCTGCGGCTTTTCTCGCCGAGTTGCAGACGGCTATAGACCCTACGGTAAACCAGGGCAAGGGTTATGGTACAGCCCCGATTGGGCACACCGTTACGGTGACCGGTGTAGCTGGGGTTACCGTGGATGTAGCGACGACGGTTACGCTCGCTCCAGAGACAACCTCCGGTCAAGTCCAGGCCCCGATTGAGGAAGCGGTGACGGCTTATCTGCTGGGATTACGGCAAACCTGGGCCGACACAGAGCAAATTATTGTACGGGTGGCCTTGATTGAGGCTGCCATGTTGCAGGTTCCCGGGGTCATTGATGTGACGGAGACAGAGCTTAACGGGGTAGCGGGCAATCTTACGCTGGCGGCTGAGGAGATTCCGCGAGTGGGGACGGTGATTGTTCATGCCTGAACGCATTTTACCCTATCTTCCTGACTATTACGGGGAGGTGCTGGATTTTATCCAATTGGCCCGCACAGAAGATCTGGAGCTGGATCAATTGGAGGGAGCGGTGGAGCAGCTATTTGCCGATCAGTTTGTAGAGACGGCCGGACTTCAGGCGATCAAACGCCGGGAGCGTATGCTGGGCATTCAAGCCGATCCTGCCGTGGAGACCTTGGAGTTCCGTAAGCAGCGAATCCTCAATCGCTACCGGACGAAGCCTCCTTTTACCGTGCGCTGGCTGCAAGAACAGCTTGACCGCCTGGTTGGGCCGGGCATGACCATTGTGTCGGTGGACCCGGATCGGTTCATGTTGTATGTCACGACGAGCATTGAGAATGCCAATGTCTTCAAAGAAGTTCAATATACGCTGCAAACGGTAAAGCCGGCGAACATGGTCTATCAGCAAAATACGGCGCTCCATGACCGCATCGGTCTGGAAGAGCATGTCGCCAGCAGGTCCGTGACCTGGAACTATAAGCTAGATGGTTCATGGCAGCTCGGGGAGAAGCCGTTTGCCACACTCGGAACGGAGGTGCGCGTGATATGATAACCGCCACTTTTAAACAGGAAATTGCCCAGTACGTCCATTCGCGGCTGGCGAAGGTCGTATTAAATGGCAGCTTTGAAATTACAGAATTCCAGCAGAGCGTCGTTAACGACTCGACCTTGGCCTTGCAATATCTGATCCCGGCGAACGAACTGCCGGTCATCACACAAATCGAGCTGCGTGATGAGACCGATGCCACGCTGTCCACCCACACGGTGAACTTACCCGTGCCGTCAGACACGCTCATGCTACAAACGTTACAAATCAAGGAGGTCAACAACTAATGGCCAAAACCGATTGGAGATTTACAGATACCGTCATCCCGGAAGACCTTAATGGAATCGGGGAAGAAATCAACGGACTGCGCACCGAGCTGTCCACCCGCTTCGACCACGAAGCCACCACTCCCCTCACCCTCCAGCCCGGCCTCCAGGTCGTCCACGCTGAAAAGGACTCCCGCTTCAAGCTGGGCGAAATTCGGGGGCGGACGTTGGTGAATTTGTTGGGGGTAGCAGGAGGTTGTGAGAACTTAGGTGAGTGGAACTTAGCAGGAAACCAACTACCAACACTCGATACTGCCAAAAAAAAGTACGGAAGCAGTTCTATTTCTTTGGTTAGATCATTCCCACCAGTAGACTCATATATTTATCGGGTTGTAAAGCTAAAACCAGGCGCTAAATACGTAGCTATACAAGAAATTAATATAGCATCAACCACAGGGGACCAAGGAGCACTGCTAAGTATTCAGCAGCCATCTTTAGGGGAGGTCATTACAAATAAGTCTGCAGATATGTCTAAGTTAAATGTATGGCAGCCTGTATTTGCTAAATTTACCGGTGATAGTGCCATTGACAATACAATAAATATTGTGGCTATTGTGGGATGGGGAACAAACGGAGATATTTCCGTTAATGTAGACGGTATAAGGCTCTATGAAATATCAGAAGCAGAATACAGCGCGCTTGATAATATGACAGCAGAGGAAGTGGGTATGAAATACCCCTTCGTTTCTCTAGGTATTGTTGGGGTCCAATCTCCTTACGTAATCGATACGTCAGGTAATCTGCTGCCGCCGTTTTATAAGTGGGATGAACTTGGCAACCTCGTATCGATTACGGAACCTTACAGCGCACTCCTTGCTCCATCTGCATCCGTCGCTATTTTTTATGTGAATGTGCCCGTAATTCAAGGACAAACTTATACCTTAGACATGGGGGAATCGACGGGGTTTGCGGCATATATTCTTCGGGATAGTGCGGGTAATGCTTTGTACGACTCCGGCTTAATCAGCGGAACCAAGACATTCACCGTCTCAACAGAAGGTGCAAGCTATTTACAAATGATTTTCGGAAATGGCGGGCCATCAAGCGAAACGCTCACTTTCGAAAACCCAATGCTCTCTATCGGTGCCGAGCCGCAACCATTTGTACCACAACGTAAATCCATGCTCGCCTTTCAGACGGAGTTACACGCTAACCCTACGGATGGTAGTGATCCGGATATCCTATTTGAGCAAAACGGGGAGTACAAGAAGCTAGCGAAGTGGAGGAAGGTTGTGCTAGATGGGTCGCTGAGTTGGGAAATCCATTCAACTGGAACTGGTTTTAAACAACTTAGGGTTAATAGGCTTTCTCCGAATTATGTAGGTGGAAGTAAGATTGTCACAAAATTTAATGGTGATCGGCTGTCTAATACAACTGTTGGGATGACCCTCCCTGATTATGTGTACAATCATCCAACAGATTCAACAGATAATCTTTATATATCTGTTTCGAGTGCAAACAGTGGATGGGGAGACGACTATACACCCACACAAGACGAGATCAGGGCATATTTCAACGGGTGGAGGATGGCGGCCAACGACAATTGGGGTCTTCCGTACCCCGGAACTGGAGTTAAGGCATGGGGTCGTATCAACTCTACTGGCGGACTTGTTCCAGGTTCAGGAACAACTGTACTTCCAACAGCCTTAAATACAGAAGGGGGATACACACCTTATCAACTCCTATACCGCCTAGCCAAAGAAACCGTCGAACCTGTAGTGACAGAAGGTGCGCTAACACTGTCCGAAGGTGACAATATGGTAGAAGTAGGTACGGGGATTGTGTTGAGAGAGCGAGCGAATCCATACTATCACGCTCCGCAAAACCGTTACTATATCAACAACCTAAATTTCGGAACGTCTCTGCTTTATTTTAAATCCAGCAGCATAATAGCCGTATATAAAGACAGTACGGATGATGCGACATGGCACGTGGATGCCACTCCCGGGGGCGGAGCAAATCTAGTGCAAGCCTATGTGGATACGTGGAACTATGACCAAGCCGCAGCCTACAGCGTCACCTATATCAAACTTGATACATCGCCAATCCAGCCGCTTGTAGGCACGTTGGCCGCTAATGAAAAGGCGCAGATCAGCGACCTGACCGCAGGCGTGACCGAGGCGCTGCAACGTGTGAGCGTGGTCGAGCAGAAGAAAGCGGAGAAGGATGCGCCGGGATGGATTACGCCTACGCTGCTTAATGGGTGGGTATCGCATTCGGCGAATTTTCCCAAAGCTCAGTATTATAAAGATTCCAACGGAGTTGTGTGCATAAGGGGTTTTGTTAAAGATGGGACAACGTCAGGCGTGTTGTTTGTTTTGCCGGAAGGATACCGACCCGATTTATGGCTGGCTTGGCCGGTAACCTCATATGACGGAACAAATGTTGCGCCTGGAACAGTCAACATAAAATCTAATGGTGAGATACAGATCGCTGTGAATGTAAAAAATACTTGGCTTAGTCTTGAAGGTATCTCATTTCTTGCAAACAATAAAGGAGGCATCACATGAAAGCCATACCCAAAGTAAATACAGAAGGCCTCTATTTAGAGGACGCCTTAGTGGACGATGCCTTTTCTGGGGTCGTCCCTTTTTATGCCGAGTTGCCAGTACCAGAGTTGCCATTGGAAACGGGGACCGTGGATGAGCAGCCAGCTAAACAGGAGCCGGAGATTGCCGGCTACATGGTGGGCCTGCCTGTTACGCCGGGATTGTACCTTCCGCGATTTGATATGACTGCCTGGGAGGACTATCAAGACAACTTGTCTACTGTACAAGAGGAGTACAACACAGCTTATGCAGAGTGGAGTAGTCTACCGGAGGATGAGCGCAGCGATCCGCCAATGCATCAGTTGCCTGCACAACCCCAACTCTGGTTGGAGGGCCTCACGCCATCAGAGATTGAAGCCTTAAATCCCCCGAAACAGCCTACTGAGCTGGAGCGTTTGCAACAGGAAAACATGGAGTTGAAGCTGGCTCTCACCGAGTTGGCAGAGGCTAACGAAACGGACAGAACACAAATGCAACTAGCTCTTGCCGAGTTAGCTGAATTGGTGGCAGTTCATTAGGAGGTGATGAGAGCAATGGCTAAAATTTATGTTGATTTAATTCAAAAAGGATTAAAGTCCATCGAAGATGTACCTTTGCGCTGGAAAGAGCAGGTTCAGGAGCTCATGGACCGTGCCAATTAGGTAATCACGATATGCGCTACTATGTAACTTCAAAAAGGTCGATCCTGGGGATTCTCCAAGGTCGGCCTGCTTTTTAGCGTGATCCCAAGTGGGCCCCATTCTCCTCATTAGCCTGTGGACTCTTAGTTGCCCATTCACCAACCTGCTGTCGGGATTTCTTTCCGTAATCACAATCATCGGCACAATTAACGTTGTATCAACCGGCAAAAACAACTAGGGCAATTCCCCCCCCTTCAGGCCCGTATCCTCCATGTCTTTCATCAAGCACGCGGCACAGTCCGCAATACATCGCCTGATACCGTTCCTTATGCGGCAACCAGCAGCAATGTAAAATGGTATGAAATTAATGTTAAGTCTACTGATTCCTATTCGTACGCTTACTTCTTTGGGCTTGTCCAATAGTTGGGATGCAAATTCTAGGACAGTGACAATTAAGAATACCTCTGGTGATGTATTAACTATTACCCCAGAGAGCAACATTGCTTATAAAAATGGAAAACGAATTGAAATGAGTGTTCCTGCTCAAAGTAAGCACGGTCGTGTGCTCGTACCTATTCGATTTGTTTCCGAAAGCATGGGCTATCAAATGCATTATGAAACCATTCGCAACATCATCTTCGTGATATCTTCAGAGCATACTTTGAACACTGATGTGCTAGACCCGTCTGATTTAGTATCGGCTCGTAAAGCAGCGATTTCTCTCCCCATAGTGGCTGATTTTAAGACGATTGGATTTGCTACAAGAAGAGATGTGACTTATCGTTTCCCTGAAGGAAAAGCAGATATGTATGAGTTAATGATGGCCTTACGCATACTGTTGTAAAAATTGAAAGTGGTAAGGCGGTTGCCATGGGTCAGTATACAATAGGGGATCGTTCTAATATTTTGCTTAAGGCAGGGAGAATAACCTGGGAAAGTACCGTCTCCGATCCTATTTTAGAGCCATTTTCGATTGCTGTTTACTTTGATAATGATCCGAACACAATCACAACAAATGTTATCTATTGGGAAGTATTACAGTATCCTTTTCTGACATATAACCTGCAATCCTGCTGCATAAATTTATTTTATTCTACGTTAAAATCGTATTCGACGGGTGATTTGATATCAATAATACAGAATCGAAAATCCGCCCGTTTCTCATATGCATTTGGGCATATGAAATAACCATTAAGTGATTTCACAGAAAGTTTCCTGAAAATTTTGCGAATGCTATTATATAGCTCCTTTGAAGCTTCAACATCATAATGTATGGTACTGATTGTCGTAGGGAAAAGAGCAGCAGACTGGTGTACTCCACCCAAATCTATATCAATGTATTCTTGATTTTCATCACAGTGAGAAGAATATCTGGTTCTTACACCATGCTCACTTTTGCATTGATACTGTCTCCATACACATTTTTGATGTTCATGAAATACAAGAAATTGATTATATCCAATATGACTGCCATAGCGATTTGTACCGAATGTTTCAATTTTAGTAATATCATCAATCTGAATAGCACCTATGTCTGAATACGTGGGCGTGTAATAAACCTTCAAATTTTCTTGAAGTTGAGTGAAGACAGCATATAAATCTTCTTTCGTTGCATAAGCGCGGAAACGTCTGGTTGCCAAAATCATTTCACCTCTTTATATACTGCGTTCATCTGTTACATCAAAGGATACTTGATCCGGGATGATAGATATAGTAATTAAATCATTGCTGTACTGTGCTGCGAGGTATTCAAGCTCTGCAAGCCTCTCTCTTGCTCATAGTTAAAGCTCGTCTAATCCCCCCGCCCCCTATTTTTATACTCCAGCGGAGACAGCCCGACCTTGTTTTTGAACACGCGGCTAAAATAGTATTGGCTCTTATAGCCTACCTTGGTGGCGAGGCTGTTTATTCGAATATTGGAGGCTGCATCGTCCAATACCTCCTTGGCCTTGGCTATTCTTAGCCCGGTTACATAATCCAGAAAAGAGAGCCCGGTCTCCTGCTTCATCCGCTTGCTGAGATAGGTTGGATTCATATGAAATAAGTCGGCTACTCGGGTGATGGTTAGCTCGGGATCCTGATAATGATCGTTGATATACTCCGTTACCTTGTAGATCAAGAGTGTACCGTCGCCGCCGGAGATCATACGATGGGGAAGTGGTGTATCCTGTGATGCCCTTGTATGGGACTGATCCGGAAATTTCTGCTGCAGATGGGTATCCAGACGATGAAGAAGCTGTTCCAGATCGCTCTTGGGGACTGGCTTCAGGACATAGTCAAATGCCTGCAGCTGCACGGCTTGACGCGCATATTCGAAATTGTCATATCCGCTAATAATGACCACCACCATCGAAGGGAACCGCTTGTGCAGTAAGCTGATTAGATCGAGTCCGTTCATATTCGGCATATTAATATCAATGAAGCAGACGTGAGCAGGCAGCTGGTCCAATTGCTGCAAAGCTTCCCCTGCATTTTTGGCTTCTGCAACGACAGTGAAGGGGGAGTGACTGCTTTCAATGAACTGCCTCAACCCGCGTCGAATAATTGTTTCGTCATCTACAAGCATGATTTTCCACATCTCACTCACACTCTCTTCTATCATTTTTTGGCAGGAGGATCGTCATTGTGGTCATCCCCTCGCTGCTGCTTATCTTCAGCCCATACCCTTTCCCGTATAGCATTCTGATTCGATGATTTACGCTGTATAGGCCAAATCCGGCTACGGCCCCGTCTTGTTTGTCCTCCGTCAGCATTTGGTTGATTCTGACGAGCTTGTCTGAAGGGATTGGCAGGCCGTCATTTGCCACATGAATTACAAGCTGATCTCCCGTGGAGCAGGCCTGAATTGAGATCGTGCATCTTCGGTCTTCCAGCGGCTTAATGCCATGATAGATGGCGTTCTCAACCAGCGGCTGAAGCATGAAGCGAAGGACCGGGCATTGTAGGATATCTTCTTCATAGCTCAGCTCATAATCGAGGATTTCCTCATACCGCACACATTGGATTTGCAAGTAGCTTTCAACATGGTACAATTCCTGCTCCAGTGAGATATACGTCTCTCCATGGCCAAGGCTCAGTCTGAAGTATGTGCTGAGCGCCTCTACCATCTCAACGATATTATCAGCTCCGTATTCTCCGGCCATCCATTGGATCGTATCCAGGGTGTTGTACAAAAAATGCGGCTTGATCTGTTCATGCACCAGCTTGAGCTCGATTTCTTGCTTTTCTTGCTCGGAACGATACAGTTGTACAAGCATTTCATTGAAGCTATGGGCCAGGTCGCCAATTTCATCTTGTCGCGATTCATCTGCACGTATATGCTGATTGCCCTGCTGCACGTTCTTCATCACCTGACGGAGCGCTTGAATGGGGCGAATAATAGAGGTCAGCAGCAGCATCAGTAATAGAATGAATATCAGTCCCAGCAGAGGGCCTACGATTAGAGCCGTTCGCTGAGTTCTTACGACAGCCAGAGACAGCTCGGAATCCGGCACCTCGAGAACGATTTTCCAACCCTTTACACTATCAATCGGGGCTTCAAATACACTGATTCCATCACACCCCTTGCTATGGTTACACCCAATCGCCTGCTGCTCCGGCTCGTCGCTTCCGCCCACAATCAGCTTGCCAAGCTGGTCGTACATGGAGATATCCTCTGCAATCTCCTTCATCTTCTCTAGCGAGACCCCAGCGGCAATGTAGGCAGCTTCTTCATTCTTCAGGGGTTGAATGCGATAGAGGATAACAACAATCTCTACGCCGTTTGCTTTGGATACAATCGGATGACTGACTACATAATCGGCATTGGATTCGATAAGGTGCTGGTAGTAGGGACGATTCAAGATAGAGAAGGGCTTATCCTCCATTCCCCAGGAGAAGGCATGAAGATCCACGACGCGAATTGATTCATATTCTTCCCGCTTTCGCCTCTCCAGCCTATGCGTCTCTTGCAGAAGCTGCTCCCTGGACCACTGATGGTCAGAGGCTAGAGCAGCCAGCGTATCAATTTCGCCAATTCTTTGATTAAACCAATAATCGATTTGGTCGCTGCGGGCGTCCAGCACCTGCTGGGTCAAGCTTTTGTTCAAGGGAATCACCGTATGATTCATCTCCATATAAATCGTAACCAGCAGAGCAAGAAACAGAAGCGTAAAGCAACTGCCCGCATACAATAAGAGCTTTTTCTGTATAGAGTTCATCGCGCTTATCAGCTCCTTGTATTTCAAATGGCAGCTTGTCCGGAATAAAGCCCGAAAAAGATAAAAAACATCTGAATCGTGCAAATACTTGTGATTGCAACTGCCTTATAATAGCTCTTGTGCACATTTTCACATGAAAAGCTGTTTGTGTCTAGGAGCCTGGTGACAAAGAGGGCTTCCGGCCGTGAGAATCAAAATGAAGGGGAGAACAAAATGCTGCAACGAATTTACTCAAAAAGAATACTGGCGATGCTGTTGACTTTATGTCTGGTGCTTATGGCAACTGCTTGCGGGGGCACGGAGACACCCAGCGCGAACAACAGCGCAGATACTGGAACCAAGGTCGTTGAAGGTGTTGGACAAGGTAAGCACGGAGATATTAAGGTCAAGGTAACCTTCACGGACAATCAAATTACTGACATTGAAGTCGTGGAAAATAAGGAGAATGAGGTGCTGGCGGAGCCAGTCTACACACAGCTGAAGGAAGTGGTTATTGCAGCGAACAGCCCGGAGGTTGACGCGATTAGCGGCTCTACTGTAACGAGCAATGGCTATCTGGATGCGATCAAGGATGCTATTGCCAAGTCAGGACTGACCCTTGCTGCCGCTGGCGCTGCGGCTAACAACGCCCAGAGCAAGGAGGCAGCTGAGCAGACATATGATGTTGTAGTAATCGGCGCAGGCGGAGCCGGCTTCAGTGCGGCTATCGAAGCGAATCAGGCCGGATCCCAAGTCGTGCTATTGGAGAAAATGCCAACGGTAGGGGGAAACACACTTATATCGGGCGGAGAAATGAACGCGCCTAACAACTGGGTGCAGCAGAAGCTGGGAATTACAGATGATACGGCAGATTTATTCTATGAGGACACGCTTAAGGGCGGAGATAACCTGGGTACACCTGAGATGGTTCGCATTCTGGCCGATCATGCACTGGAATCTGCCGAATGGCTGCGTGATGAGGTCAAGGTGGAATTCCTGCCGGATCACCTGTTCCAATTCGGGGGTCACTCCAGAAAGCGCGCCTTGATTCCTGTCGGTCATACAGGAGCTGAACTGATTACAAAGCTGAAGACCAAGACGGAAGAGCAGGGCGTTATCATCAAGACGAGCATGAAGGCAGATGCATTGATTACAAATGATGAAGGCAGAGTAACCGGAGTAGAGGCTACTGACGGCAGCGGCAATAAGATTATTTTTCATGCAAAAATGGGCGTTGTAATAGCTTCAGGCGGGTTTGGATCTAATATAGAGATGCGCAAGAAGTATAATCCGGAAATGGACGAAAAGTACCTGTCCACGGACACACCGGGGACAACGGGCGATGGGATTGTCATGGCCGAGGCTTTGGGTGCTAAGCTCGCTAATATGGAATATATTCAGACTTATCCGGTGTGCAATCCGGAGACAGGGGTCATTTCTCTTGTCGCCGATTCCCGGTTTGACGGTGCTATTCTGATTAATCAAGAGGGAGAGCGTTTTGTCGAGGAGCTGGAACGTCGGGATGTCATCTCGAAGGCCATTCTTGCTCAGACAGGCGGCTACACCTATCAGCTCTGGAATCAGACAATTGCTGATATAGGCAAGACCATCGAAGTACATCAGGATGAATATGATATGCTGATTAAGCAAGGTCTGTTGTACAAGGCGGATACCCTCGAGGAAGCAGCAAAATTCTTTAATGTGGATATAGATACGTTGAAAGCCACCGTAAAAAAAGTAAATCAATACGCAAGCACGGGTGATGATCTGGATTTCCATCATCGCGGCGGACTGGTCTCGCTGGAGACAGGACCTTATTATATTCAAAAAGCCGTGCCTTCTGTCCATCATACGATGGGCGGGCTTGTAATTGATGAGAAGACGCACGTAATAAATGAGGAGGGCAGTATTATTCCAGGGCTGTACGCAGCAGGCGAGGTCACGGGTGTGATTCATGGCACGAACCGTCTCGGCGGTAATGCCATCGCGGATGTATTCACCTTTGGCCGTATTGCAGGACAACAGGTTGTAGCCGAGAATTAATCCAGCAATAAAATAGGATGGTATTTGTAAGAAATTAAGGAGTTAAGCAGTCTATTCTCGCTTAGCTCCTTGTTTTTTGTTGTCTGCTCGCTGTGGAAGCTCATTACCTCCATAGCCACATCCGCGCCGATGGTGCCAGGGAGCTTTTCTAACGGGATAGCAGCTGCAGTGAACAAAAGGACATTACATTTCAGAGAAATAGGCCGAGAGCACCTCTAGTGAAATTTTTGATATTAGAGTGTGCTAAAACTGGGGAAATCCATTATTTTGAGGAATTTAAGAGAAGATTCTTCACTAAAATGGGGTTCGAGCCTCGAATGGCGGATTTAAGGGAAAAAAATTCACTGCGGTAAACGGAGGCTCCCCCTCATTCCCTTGTGTCCCCCTATCACCTTCACCTGTATTTTACATGGGACGCCAGCTATCGCTATGGTATAATGTAAGGTAGAGCTGAGAGCTTCTTTAAGTTGCTTAGGCATACTATCATAAGTTTGACTATTGATTGTTACGTATAAAGGGCATAAGTGTGATGTGTACTGTAGAAGCGTTAGCGTTCGCCTTTGCGATCGGATTTCTACTCTATCATGGCTTAGTTTAATCAGAGAAATCCGTGAACAACAGCGATCGAAAGAACACATCACACGTTGCCCCATTACGTACATCCCATTAGTTTAGACTTATATAGAATAGACTTGATGGTAGATAGGAGGTGCCTTGTTTGAAAGAATATAGCGAACCGGATCAGCAGGAGGGGAAAGTGCTTCCGCTTGAGATGGATGCGGGCTTTTTCTTTGAACGGGCAGTCTCTTCACTGGACCGTCGCCACTATGATAAGGCATTAAAGTATTTTCGCAAAGCGGCGGAGTATGAGCCGCAGAATCCGGTAAATCATTGCAATCTGGCGGGGATTCTATCCGAGATGGGGGACTTCGAGGCTTCGAATGCAGCCCTGTCCATCGTCCTGGATGAGATCGATCCGAACATGACAGAATGCTATTTTTATATGGCTAATAATTATGCGAATATGAATATGTTTGAAGCGGCGGAGCAGGCACTGGTCACATATCTGGAGAGGGATGCCAGCGGCCAGTTTCTGGAGGAAGCGGAAGAGATGATGGACTTGCTTCAATTCGAATTGGAGCGTCCGACGAAGGTAACGAGTATTAAAGCCATGGAGGGTGTAGTCGAGCATGACCGCGCGCGTTTGTGGCTGGAGGAAGGCAAGTTTGTTCAAGCCGTCAAGCTGCTGGAGGAGATCGTGGAGAAGCAGCCGGACTTCCATTCCGCCCGTAATAATTTGGCGCTGGGCTATTATTACCTGGGCCGGTTTCAAAAGGCGCTGGATATGGTGGAAGAGGTGCTGCAGCAGGAGCCGGGGAATTTGCATGCGCTCTGCAATCTGGCGATTTTCAGTCAGCATGTGGGCGATCAAGAGGCGCTGAATGCCCTCTCGGGGCGTCTCGGCAAAATTGTTCCTTTTCATCAGGAGCATGTGTTTAAGCTGGCTACGACGATGGGAATTCTCGGCGACCACGAGGCAGCCTACAGTCACTTCCTCCGCTTGCTCCGGGAGGATGATATCGTGCCTGAGCCGTCTTTGTACCACTATGCGGCTACCGCTGCTTTTTATACGGGAAGATTTCAGGCCGCAGAGAAGCTGTGGCGGCAAGCGAAGAGCCTTGATCCTGCCTCCAAGGTTGCTGAATACTACCTGGAGTGGCTGTCGCTTTTTCAGGAAGAATTGGGCCGTGACAAGGAAGAGAATGAGACAAGCAGTTCGTCTGTGCCCGTGATCAGTTACCAGTATCAATTGCCCTTCGAGGAGCAGATGAAGCATTGGGAAGGCTCGGAAGAGGGGCTTACAGAAGACCTGCTGGCGAATCCGCTCGTTCGGGCGTCCTGCTTCTGGGCGCTGCGTCATGGTGATGATAATGTCAAGCTGCAAGTGATCGAGGCCTTCCGGCATATTGCCGATCATGAGGCGGAGTTGGAGCTGCGGGCCTTCCTGCAGAATCCTGACGAGGATCCTCAGTTGAAAGAGACTGCCCAATTTGTGCTTCGGAACTGGAGTGCCGAGCAGGAATGCGCGGCGTCCATGAGGGAGCGTGAGCTTGCCGGTGCGCTGCAAGGAGAAGCTCATAGACTGCCGGTCTGGAAGGTCGAATGGCAGGCCGTGCTTGATCTTGTGTCCCTGCAGAACAAAGGAGAATTTGATGCAGAGAAGCTGCAGGATTTGAAATCCTTATGGATAGAGTTCCTGGACTCTATGTACCCGAATGTGCCGGAAATCAAACACCTTGAGGGCTGGGCAGCTGCGCTGGAATATCTGGTCGCCAAGCTTCACAATCTTCCGCTCACCTATAAAGTGCTTGCTGAACGCTACGAGGTTACTGCATCGCTGATACGGCGTTATGTGGAACGGATTGATGAGGTATGTGCGGTCAAGAAGCGATTGAAGCCAACCGTTCCATTCGTCCAATAAAATAAAGGACAAGGGCCGTCAAATCCAGCCCTTGTCCTCTGCCAGCCGGATCGCTTCGATCCGGCTTTTGGCGTCCAGCTTGCCCAGTATCTCCGAGATGTAATTGCGCACCGTCCCGCTGGACAAATGCAGCTGCTTGGCGATTTCCCCGGTGCGATAGCCGGCTGCTGCGAGCTTTAGAATCTCCTGCTCTCTTGGCGGGAGTTTGATCTCAGCATATCTGATCTGGCGGAAGCTCGTTAGTAGGGAGTGTCATGATTTCAAGATGACAAATGTCATGTGAGAGCCGGATTAACCTGCTTTTCGAACAAATTTGGAATGGACAGGCGGGCTAGCAGCGGGTAAATGGGCGTCATGTTGGGTAAAACTTAGATAGTAGAACAGGATGGGAGATGAGTCGTTGTGAAGACGATGCATTTCTGTCATCCATCAAGGAGGTAGCGTGATGTCGATATATAAGTCTATTGTGATCGGAACCGGGCCAGCCGGGCTGACGGCGGCCATTTACTTGGCTAGAGCGGGACTTGCGCCGCTTGTTATTGAGGGAATCCAGCCGGGCGGTCAGTTGACCACGACGACGGAGGTGGAGAACTTTCCGGGTTTTCCCGAAGGGATTCAGGGGCCGGAGCTGATGGACCATATGCGCAAGCAGGCCGAGCGCTTTGGTGCGGAGTTCCGGAGCGGTTGGGTGACCGGGGTGGATTTTGCGAGGCAGCCTCGGGTCATCACACTGGAGGGCGGAGAGACGCTGCAGACGGAGACAGTAATACTGTCGACAGGCGCGTCGGCCAGATACCTGGGAATTCCGGGCGAGCAGGAAAATGTTGGGCGGGGAGTCAGCACGTGTGCGACCTGTGACGGTTTCTTTTTCCGGGGAAAAAAGCTCCTCGTCGTCGGAGGCGGGGACTCAGCTATGGAGGAAGCCAGCTTCCTTACACGCTTCGCGACACAGGTGACCATTGTGCATCGGCGGGACGAGCTGCGGGCCTCCAAGATTATGCAGGATCGGGCTCGAAGCAATGAAAAAATTGCATGGGCGCTGAATCGGACGCCGGTGGCCGTCGAAACGGACGAGCTGGGACGAGTCAAGGGTCTGCGGGTATTGAACAATGTTAGTGGCCAAGAGGAGCTGCTAGAGGCGGATGGCTTATTCGTGGCGATCGGTCATACGCCGAACACGGCATTTCTCGGAGGGGCGGTCGAGATAGACAGCCATGGCTATATCGTGGTTCAGCCGGGAACGACGAAGACGAACGTGCAGGGCGTGTTCGCATGCGGGGACGTGCAGGATATACGCTACCGCCAAGCCATTACCGCAGCAGGCAGCGGCTGTATGGCAGCGATGGACTGCGAGAAATACCTCGAAGGCAGCATGGTGCATGACTGGAGCGGTCTGGCGGGGCCCGGAGAGCGCGTGTAAAAGAGCGTTGTGAAAGCCGTCGTAGATGGTCAGGGCACCGGATGGTGCTGAACAATCAAAAGAATGTTTTCTCCAATAAAACAAAAAATGTTGGCTAAAACCTCTCAAACAATGGTACATTTGTGTTATAATCCAGTATCATTAGTCAAGAAGAAGATCGGGTGCTATCATCGGCCGATTGAAAGGGGATTTTGCGTTTGCCAACCGTACAGGGAATGGGGAAAACTTTACTGAGTATACAAAGTCATTTAAACGGGCTGACCAAAGCGGAACAAAAAGTGGCGCAATATATTTTGGATAACGCCTCCGATATTATCTATCATTCGGTAACCGAATTGGCGGAAAAATCCGAAGTCGGCGAAACGACGGTGCTGCGCTTATGCCGAAAGCTGAAATATCAAGGATTCCAGGATTTTAAATTATCTCTGGCGCAGGATCTGGTGAAACCGATAGATCATTTGCATCAAGAGGTGACAGAGGAAGACGATCCTGCCGCTTTGAACAAAAAAATTATCGCCAACCATATCCGCACCTTGGAGCAGACAAGAGAACTGGTCGTTTCAGAGCAGCTGGGCAAAGCAATCACTGTACTGCTCCATGCCCGCCGCATCAATTTTTTCGGGGTCGGTTCATCCGGGTTGACGGCCATGCAGGCGGCGCACAGCTTCTCCAGAATCGGCAAACAATGCAGCGCCAAAACAGACACGCACTTCCAGGCGATGGAGGCGGCATTGATGACCCCGGACGACGTGGCGGTTGGCATATCCATTTCCGGCAGCACGAAGGACACGATTGAAAACCTGACCCTGGCCAAAAAAGCGGGGGCTACCGTCGTAGCCATTACAAGCAACGCTCGCTCTCCGATCACCAAGGTGGCGGATATCGTCCTGTTAATGATTGCCCGCGAAAACCCGCTGCAGGGCAGCTCGCTTTCCGCTAAAATATCGCAGCTGGCCGTTATCGATATTCTGACCGTCGCTGTTTCGCTGCAAATGAAGGAAGAGTCGCTCAGATTCAGAGAAATCATGGCCAAGTCTATTTCCGAAAAGCTGTATTAGTCTTGACGGCGAACCCTCAGTTTAATGAAAAGTAAGGCAAAAGCAAAGGACCCTTCGCGGGTTCTTTTTTTTATATGCGCTTCCTAAAAGTAGGAATAAATCTTTCAATTCATAAAAAAAGGTGGAGATATTCTCCTAACGATGCTACAATGAGTGTGCCAGAGAGGAAAGCATTTGTAGAAATCATATAGATCATGGACGTTTTGTAAGCGCTTATCCAAAATGAAGCTTCAGCTTGCAATGTTTACGGCCGCTTCCCCGCTTCCTCTCGGGGCAACCAATTACAAAAAGGAAAGGATGAAGGGGCATGAATTTTATAGGAAGAGGATGGATCTCGTTATTGCTGGCATCAATCATGATGGCAGGGCTATTGGCCGCCTGCGGATCAGGTTCGTCGGACAATGGAGCGGCAGCTAAGAACGGGAACGCCAATGAAAAGAAGGCGGAGAAGCAGGTCACGGTAGAATTTTGGACGATTTCATTGCAGCCTACCTTTAACGATTATTTTGAACAACTGATTACAGAGTACGAAACGCAAAATCCGAACGTCAAGATCGATTGGAAGGACTATCCTTACGATGCCGTGCTAAATAAGCTGTTGACCAACATCGCGGGCGGGGACGCGCCGGACGTGGTGAATCTCAACACGGAATTTGCCAATCAGATGGGAAGCAAGGGCGCATTGGTCGACTTTAATCAGGCGCTTACGCCGGAGCAAAAAGCGGCTTATTTCCCGGGCATTTACTCTTCGACGGAGATGGACGGCAAAGCGTACTCGCTTCCTTGGTACACCGCTCTGCCGGTATTGTTCCTGAATAAAGATTTAGTGGAAAAGGCGGGACTCGATCCAAGCAATCCGCCGGCGACGAAAGAGGAACTGAACGAATGGGGCCGCCAAATCAAAGAAAAGACCGGCGCCTATGGCTACATTTTCACGATGGAAGCCCGTACGCTGCTTGAAGAGAACCTGCCATTTTTAACCGAAGATTATAAAAAAGCCGCTTTCAATACGCCGGAGGTGGAAGAATACATCCACGAAAATCTTAAGCTGTTGGACGAAGGCGTGATTCCGAAGGATATTATCAACTACGACAAACAAGTCCAATACTTTGCCAGCGAGCAAGTGGCCATGTCCTTGTCCAGCTCCCCGTTTATCAACAAAATCAAAACGGCGGCGCCGGATGTTTACAACAAAATGATCGCCGTGCCGAGTCCGGTCGGCAAAGCGGGCATCCGCTTTTCCAATACGATGAATCTCGTGGTGCCGGAGGCGACATCGCATAAACAAGAAGCGGTCGACTTCGCCGTATTCGTCACCAACGCGGCCAATCAGCTGCAATTCTCCAAGATTGCCAACACTTTGCCCTCCACCGTCGAAAGCGCCAAGGATCCATTTTTCTCGGAAAATGACGGATCCGTGGAAGGCATGGCCAAGTCGATGTCCGCGGTCAGCCTGGATCAGGCCAAAGACTTCTACATCGGCATCGAGAACGCAAACGATGTGAACAATGCCGTCACAAAGGCCTTGCAGATCATCTACTTGAACGATGGCGACGTGAAAAAAGAGCTGGCGGAAGCGGAGAAGGAAGTCAATCAAATATTGGGTAATTAAAACGTCGAACCGGGCAGACTTGTCCTGCCCGGTCCGGTCATAAAGGTAGGTGAATAAGGCGTGAGTAAACCTTCTTTTTTTTCCAGGCTCGGGAAGTCTGAAGCGTCTACCGCTTGGCTTTTTATGACACCCGGTCTGATTTTACTGATCCTGTTTGTGTTTTGGCCGATTATTTACAGCGTTCCACTGGCACTGACCAATTATTCTGTCATCGGTAAAACGGAGTTCGTCGGGCTCGACAACTTCGTGCAGGCCTTTCAGGACAGAAACTTTATTACATCGCTGGTAAACTCGCTGCTTTATGTGATCGTTGTGCCGTTTATCCAGATCTTTTCCATCCTTATGGCGATCCTGGTCAACAGCAGTGTGAAGGGCATTAAATGGTTCCGTACCGCCTATTACATTCCCGTCGTCACCTCCATGGTTGCGGTAGCGCTGATTTGGGGATGGTTGCTAAACCAGAATGGGGTCGTGAACTACGTTCTGGCAAGCCTGGGGCTGATGGAAGAGCGGATTACCTGGCTGTCCAACCAGCATACGGCGCTGTGGACACTGATGTTCATTACGATGTGGAAGGGCCTTGGATACTATATGATGATTTATTTGGCCGGCCTGCAATCCATTCCCAAGGATATGGTGGAGGCGGCGATGATCGACGGGGCGAACCGGTGGCAGTCCATTCGCAAGGTGACGATTCCGCTGTTAAAGCCGTATGTCTTCTTCTGCTCGCTCATTTCGTTGATGGCCGCGATCCGCGTCTTTGACGAAGTATTTGTCCTGACGCAAGGCGGGCCGGGCAATGTGACCCTGACGTCCAGTTTATATATCTATCAGCAAGGCTTTCAAAAATTCAATTTCGGCTACTCTTCGGCACTGGGCTTGATCGTCAGCATTTTGATCGCCGCGCTCAGCGTGATCGTGTTCAGATTCAACCGGAAGGGCGGTGTCAATCCATATTGATGGATGCGTGATATGAGAAGAAAATCATTGGGATTCGCAAAATTAACACTGCTGTACGGATGCTTGATTCTGTTCGCCATCTTCATGATGGGACCGTTTCTGTGGCTGCTTAGCGTATCGTTGATGCCCGGCAAGAACGTGTTCAGCTTTCCGCCGGCGATTTTCCCTACCTTCGTTGATTTTGAGAATTACGTTCAGGTGTGGAATTACATGAATTTCCCGCGATATATAGGAAATACGCTCGTGATTGCCTTTATGGGCGTCGTTATGAACATCTTTTTCTCCTGCTTAACCGCTTATCCGCTTGCTGTATTCCGCTTTAAAGGCCGGGATCTCATTTTTACTTTATTGGTGGGGACGATGATCATTCCTGCCGCGGCCGGCATGGTGGTCAACTACTTAACGGTGAAGGGGCTTGGACTGATGGGCGGCTTTCTGGCGGTCGTGCTGCCTTCGGCGATTACGGTGTTCAATGTCTTTTTGATGAGACAGGCATTTATGGGGGTACCGCATGAATTGCGCGATTCCGGCAAAGTAGACGGGGCCAGCGAGTTCCGCATTTGGCTGCAATTGGCGTTGCCGATCGTCAAACCGGCGATTGCCGTTATCGGTTTATTGGAGTTTATGGGGATGTGGAACAGCTTCCTCTGGCCGATGATCGTGCTTAACGATACGAACAAATACCCGATCGCATCCGCCCTTAGCTTTCTGAACGGTCAATTCGCTTACAATTTCGGTTGGATCGCCGCAGGAACCGTCATTTCGGTCATACCGATCATCATCGTGTTTTTATTTACCCAACGCTACTACATGGAAGGCATTTCCGGCGCGGTAAAAGGATAGCGCAACCGGAAGGATAGGAGGATGCTGCGTGAAGAAGATCATTTACATTCCGTTGGACGAACGTCCTTGCAACTACGAGTTTCCGGTAATGCTTGCCGCAGGAACCGAGTATAGCGTTGTGCGTCCCGATTTGAGCATGATGGGGCTTAAAAAGCGTCCCGGAGATGTCGAGAGGCTGTGGGCGTGGTTATTCGAACAGGCACGCGATGCGGATGGAGCGATTATTGCCCTGGACACCTTGTTGTATGGCGGCATTATTCCTTCAAGACTGCACCGGATAACGGCGGAACAATGCAATGAACGATTGGAGAATGTCCGCGAGCTGAAACGAATCAATCCGTCCTTGCAGCTATTCGCGTTTCAACTCGTTATGCGCTGTCCGCGGTATTCCAGCAGCGATGAAGAACCGGATTATTATGCAAATTGGGGCCGGGAGATTTTTCAACGCGGCTATATTCGCCACCGTGTGGAGCTTGGCATTGCGACAGAAGACGAGCATCGGGAGTTGCGGCAGATCGAGGAGGCTTTACCCGAGGAGGTATGGCAGGAATATACGAGCCGTCGTGCCGTGAACCTGGAGGCAAACAAGCGGGCGATCGAATTGGTGAAGGATCGGGTCGTTGATTTTATGGTCATTCCGCAGGACGATTCGGCTCCTTATGGTCTGACCGCGCTCGATCAGCAGGAGATCCGGGAACGCGTCAAGGCATGCCGGCAGCAATTTTCCGTGTATATGTATCCGGGGGCCGATGAAGCCGGCTGTACGCTGCTTGCCCGGATGATCAACCGGTTCGAGCACCGAAAGCCGCGGGTGCACGTTCATTTCTCCAGCGTGCAAGGCCCGCTGATCACGCCGTTATATGAAGACCGCGTGTTATACGAATCCGTCAAATATCACATTATGGCGGCCGGAGGGCTGATGGCGTCTTCATTGCCGGAAGCGGATATGGCCCTTTGCATCAACGCGCCCGGCGACAGCATGATGGAAGCGGTCAACCAGGGGCAGCCTCATTTGAGCTACCAGGTATCCCGCAACCTCGTCGAGCTGGTCGAGATGGCTGACGATATCGTTCGGCGGCTTGGCAAGCCCTGCGTCATTGCGGATACTGCCTACGCCAACGGAGCCGATCTGGAGCTGCTGCAAATGCTTCGCGATAAGAAGCTGCTGTTCGAATTGGCCGGATACGCCGGCTGGAATACAACCTGCAACACGCTCGGAACCTGCATTGCACAGGGCATGATTTATGCCATTTACGGGGACACACCGCAGCACCGCGATTTCCTGTCGTTGCGGTATGTCGAAGACGGGGGTTATTGCGCTTTGGTGCGCAGGGAGGTGTCAGGCCGCATATTGCCTGGGATGGGGCTCGATTATTTTGGCGTCGACGGACAGCGGGGACGCGTAGCCGAGCAAGTTAGAGCGGAATTAAATCTTTTTATCGAAACCTGTTTGCTTGACGGAGAGGACGAATATGAGATCGTGATCGACGATTGCTATATGCCTTGGAGCAGGATGTTCGAGGTTGGTTTGAAAACGCATGTACGCAATAAAAAGAAAGGCAATGGGTAAGGAAAATGGAAAACAAATTGATAAACCGGCAGCAGCTGTTTGACCAAGTCCGCAATGGGCTGATCGTATCCTGCCAAGCGCTTGAGGACGAACCTCTGTACGGAGCGGAGACGATGGCCAAAATGGCAAAATCGGCCGCCATCGGAGGCGCCGTCGCCATTCGCGCCAACGGTTTGCAGGATATCGCTGCGATTAAGAATGTTACGAACCTGCCGATGATCGGGATCATAAAAAGAGAGTATAGCGGCAGCGCCGTTTATATTACGCCCACGCTAAAAGAAATTCATGAACTGATGGAAGCGGGAGTCGACTTGATTGCCTTGGATGCGACCCGACGTTCCCGGCCGAATGGGGAGTCGCTGGAATCGCTGGTCGCCTATATGAAAGAACGGGGCCAGAAGGTAATGGCCGATATTTCGACTTTGGAGGAAGGGCTCTATGCCGCTTCGCTGGGCGTGGACTGTGTTTCGACGACGTTATCCGGCTATACGCCGTATTCGCCCCAGCTGTCCGAACCCGATTATGCCTTAGTGCGGGAGGCGGCCCGGAGATTAACGATTCCGGTCTTTGCGGAAGGGAAAATTCAAGCGCCGGCGCAGGCGGTGCAGATGCTCTTGAGCGGAGCCCATGCCGTTGTTGTCGGCTCAGCCATTACCCGTCCGCAATTGATTACGGAAAGGTATGCGGTTGAGATCAGAAAAGCGGTAGAACAACGGATTTGAAGATTCGAGTCGAAGGGAGCGGGTTCCTATTCACATCATCGGAATTGATATTGGCGGCACTTCGATTAAAGGGATCGTTGTGAACGAACACGGGGACGCTCTGCACGAATCCGGGATTCCGACGGAAGCGGGGCGCGGTAAAGATCATATTGTTCTTCACACGGAAACAGTGATCCGGCAGTTGTTGGAGCGTTATCCGGACACAGCGGGCATCGGCATCGGAACAGCAGGCCGGGTTGATGTCGATAAGGGGCGAGTTATATATGCGACCGATAATTTGCCGGGCTGGATGGGGTTCGAATTGCAGCAATGGTGCGAAGCGAGGTTTAGCCTGCCCGTAGTTGCCGATAACGACGCCAACACAGCGTTGGCCGGGGAAGCTTGGCTCGGGGCGGGCGCGGGTCTGTCCGATTTGACGATGCTCACGCTTGGTACGGGCGTCGGCGGTGCCAATATGATCGGCGGCAGGCTGCATCGAGGGGCCCACTGGAACGGCGGCGAGTGGGGACATGTTGTCTTCGTTCCGCACGGTCGTCCCTGCAATTGCGGCATGCAAGGCTGCATTGAGCAGTACATTTCCGGAACGGCCTTGACGCGGCTCGCCCGGACGGCGGCAGGGCGGGACTATGCTTCAGGACGCGAGTTGTTCGCCGATTATGAACGGGGGAACGAGGCCGTCATTGCCGTCGTCGAGCAATTCGCGGACAATCTGGCGCTTGTGATCCATAACATCCATATCGGCTTGAACCCTCAAGCCATCATCATCGGCGGCGGGGTTGCAGATGCGAGAGCTGTGTGGTGGGACTTATTGGAGCACCGGCTCTCCGTGCTGGATCCCGTCTTGGACGTACGTCCCGCATCACTTGGCAATCGGGCGGGAGCGATCGGTGCGGCTCGTCTGGCGATGAATGCGCTTATAGAGCTATAGAGCGTCAGAATAAAGGTAAAGGAGCTTGCGACATGAATAACGAACGATTAGCGGACATCGTCGTCCTCGGCGGCGGCCTGGGAGGCTGTATGGCGGCGCTGGCCGGGGCCAAAATGGGCCTGCGCGTAATTCTGACGGAGGAGACGGATTGGCTGGGAGGCCAATTGACCAGCCAGGCAGTTCCGCCGGATGAGCATCAATGGATCGAGGAATTCGGCTGCACGCAAACGTATCGCGAGTTCCGCAATCGTGTGCGTGCGTACTATAAACAAAACTATCCGATGACCGGGGAAGCGAGAAGCAACGAGCGGCTTAACCCGGGAAACGGCTGGGTTAGCCGGCTATGCCACGAGCCGAAGGTGGCGTTGCGCGTGATCGAGGATATGCTGGCTCCTTACGTGAGCAGCGGCCGTATCACGGTTCTGTACCAGTTCTGTCCAACCGCTGCCGCCGCCGCTGCGAATGGAGACCGGGTGGAGGCCGTAACGGTTACGCATGTGAGTACGGGCGAGGAAATGGTGTTAAGAGGGGCGTATTTCCTTGACGCGACCGAATGCGGGGATGTGTTGCCGTTAGCGGGGGTGGAGTACGTGACAGGCGCGGAATCCAGGCGCGAGACGGGCGAGCCGCATGCGCCCGAAGAAGCGAATCCGCTTGATATTCAGTCGATCACCCATGTTTTTGCACTCGATTATATAGAGGGCGGCGACTTTACAATTCAGAAGCCGGAGCAGTATGATTTCTGGCGGCAATTTGTGCCGAAGCACACGCATTTTCCGCTGCTGAGCTGGTATGCCAATGACACCGACGATACGACGCAAATGAAGGAGTACGGCCTGTTTCCCGATGGGCGCAAAGACGTCAACGGACGCGATATCCTGCCGCTTTGGACGTATCGGCGCATCGTCGACCCGGCTCTGTTCGAGCCCGGATTCTACGATGGAGATATCACGCTGATTAATTGGCCGCAGAACGATTATTTTCTCGGCCCCACAATCGGCGTCTCTGCGGCCAAGCGGCAAGAGCATTTGAAGAATGCCAGACAGCTGAGCCTTTCGCTCGTCTACTGGCTTCAGACCGAAACGCCCCGTCCCGACGGGGGACGAGGGTTTCCGGGCATTCGGCTACGCACGGACCTGTTAGGAACGGAGGACGGACTGGCAAAATACCCGTATATACGCGAATCGCGGCGAATCCGCGCGTTGTATACAATAACGGAACAGGATGTCAGCAAGGAATTGCGCGGAGCCAAGGGGATCCGCCGTTACGACGACAGCGTCGGGGTCGGCAGCTATCCTCTCGATGTGCATTTGACCACCGTCACGAACCGGACATTTTATATTCCCAACTACCCTTATGAAATTCCGCTCGGCGCATTGCTGCCGGTTCGGGTAACAAATGTGCTGCCGGCCTGCAAAAATATCGGCACCACGCAAATTACGAACGGCTGCTATCGTCTCCATCCCACGGAATGGAATATCGGCGAATCCGCCGGATATTTGGCGGCCTACGCGCTGCAGAACCAAGTAACGCCGCATGAGGTGCGCGCGGATCGGGCACATCTACGCGCCTATCAAGCGTTGCTGCAGCGGCAAGGCGTCCAGCTTCATTGGCCGGATGATCTCGAATGCAATATAGAGTGAACGAAAAACCCCTCCGGGCAGGTTTGTGAGCTGCGGAAGGGTTTCTTTGCCGTGTGCGCCCGACATGGGCGATAACCTGGTGCTGAAAAGCCCTTAGGCTGTCGCCCGCCTCGGCCCTTAAATCTCTTTCCGACGAAAATAAATCAACCCGGCGGCGAAGAAGAGCACGAAGCTGCCGACCACTGTGATCATCAAGCTCTCGATCGGCAGGTTGAAGGCGCCGAAGTTTCGCTCCTGATGGGGCATCATCGCCAGTACGGGCTGGGCCCACGGGTAGAACGGTCCGATCTTAGCCGAGTTAATGATCAGCATGCTGGGAATGGTCAATGACACATTCACGGCAAGCGGAGCAGCGAAGCTGGCCCAGCTCAGCGATACGCCAAGCTGCAGGGCGACCAGAGGCAAGCAAGCCACCCAGCCGCCAAGCAGGTTCGTTGCCAGCAATCCCCATGATACCGGAACGGTGACGTGCTGAATCCAGCCGGCCAAGAGGATTGCACCCAGAAACATGATCTGGCAGAAGGCGAGCAGCAGGGCGGATGTGAGCAGCTTGCCCAAATAGACTGCCGTGCGCGATACCGGCAGCACCAGCAATTGCTTCCATCCGCCGCCGGTATGCTCATACCGGCATAGAAAGGCGGGAAGCAGTCCCGACAGTATGGGCAGGAACAGAAGCGCATGAAGCACGACCATGGAGCCCAGAATATAGGTCCAAGGGTTACCATCCTCAGGGATCTGTGTAAGGACGCCGATGGGAACCGAAATAATCGGACTGGCCAGCAGGATCAACCAGATCCAGGACTTAGACATTTTCAGCCGTTCGGCGGACAATACGCGTAGCAGGCCTCCCATTTTAATCCACATCCTTTCTGTTAAAATGCAGCATACCCATGACCATAATCACAAGACCGCAGAGGGTCCCTGCGACCATAAACCACCAGGCATGAGGGCCGCTAAAGGCGTAAACCGGCCAGTTGAGCGGGAACCACTCCGGCAGCTGAAGCGTGAACGGCGAGATTACCGCGGCACCTACACCCAAAGTTACCGGCATCGACTGATTGCGGAAGGTGAGCGACAGCCATAGCTGCAAGGCCAGCATCGGCAGCACGGCTGCAAACGAAGCGAAGCCCATCCGCAGCAGATCCAGATAAGGCAGCTCAGCTCCGAAGCCGAGCAGCAGGCCAAGCAGTGCCGTACCGATAGGCAGCAGCAGACAGGACACACAGAGGACCAGGAAGCATAGGGTGAATTTGGCGCTAAATACCGAAATCCGCGAAATCGGCAAGGCCAGCAGCTGCTTCCAGGAGCTCATCTGATGCTCGACGCCCGCTACCAGCGAGCTGACGAGCGTTACGCCGAGATAGAGAGAAATCGGAACGAAGAAGGAGATATTTTCGATCAATCCGCCCCACAAGTCATCCGCATACTGCTTCATTAAATAATCCAGCCGAAGACCGAAATTAAGAGCCTGCATGGCGACAAGTCCGATGGGGGCGATGAAGATCAGCAGCCAAATGCCCTTTTTGCGAATTTTGAGAAAATCAGCGGACAAAGCGCGGAGCATCATAGCCGGTCACCGCCCCCGATGACTTGCATGAAGATATCCTCCAGCGATTTCCGGTGCTCCTCGACCCGGTAAATATCATGACCGTTCTCAACGAGCCGTTTAACCAGCAAAGGAACATTCTTGTCCGCCATGCCCGGGAACACGAGCGCCCCCTCTTTCACGGTTCCAGCCACGCCCAGCCCAGTATCTCGAGCCAGCCACAGCGCTGCTTCGGGATCGGAGACAACCAGGGATATCTCGGACGAAGCCTGCTCTTTCAAATTCCGAATCGTATCCTGGAATACCATGCGTCCTTCGCGGATAATACCGACCCGCCCGGCCATTTGCTCTACTTCGCTAAGCAAGTGGCTGGAGACCAGCACGGTAATGCCGTATTGCTCCGGCATGCTCTTGATCAGCTCACGGATCTCATGGATCCCGGAAGGATCCAGCCCGTTGGTCGGCTCGTCCAGAATGAGCAACTCAGGGTTTGCAAGCAAAGATGCTGCGATGCCCAGCCGCTGCTTCATGCCCAGCGAGAAGCCCTTGACCGGGCGCCGTGACTCGCTGGTCAGCGAGACGATCTCCAGCACCTCGTCGATTCTGGATTTGGGCACGCTGAGAATGCGGCGGATAGCTTCAAGATTATCCACAGCGCTCAGATGGCCGTAGTAGGAAGGATACTCAACCAGAGATCCGATTCGGCGCAAAATATCGAGCTTATGCTTGTTAAGCTCCTGTCCAAAGATCGAGATACTGCCTGCCGTCGGCTGAATCAGTCCAAGCAGCATGCGGATGGTTGTTGTTTTCCCGGCCCCGTTCGGGCCAAGGAAGCCGTAGATATCACCTTTTGCAATATTCAGATCCAGTTGATCCACGGCGCTGCGGCCACGGTATTTTTTCGTTAAACCCTTTGTTTCAATAATCCATTCACTCACGTAAAATCACCTCGGTATTGATCATACCGAGGGAAGTTTAAAGGGAAGCTCTGGCCAAGTTTAAATTTTGGTTAAATTATTGCTAGGAGCACACAGTTGCACCGGAAAGACAACCGAAACAAACGAAGATTTTTATCCGGACTCGCAGTCCGATAGCCTGTGGCCCGAAAAGGGTCATGAATGTTTGTTTTTGGATCTGAACAGTAAATAGATGAAAAACGGTACACCGATGATGGAGATGACAATGCCAACCGGCAGCTCGACCGGGGTGAAGAGGGTTCTACCGATCAGGTCTCCCAGCAATACCATGAGCATGCCGATAACGCCGCAAACGGGAATCACGTATTTGTATGGAATGCCGACCAGTCGTCTGGCAATATGGGGGGCAATCAGGCCGATAAAGCTGATGCTCCCTGCTACGGATACGCTGGCACCGATTAATCCAACACAGCACAGAAGCAGAACCATTCTCTCACGAGCCTTGTTTACACCGATTCCGGATAGGGTCACCTCGTCCAGATGGAGCAAGTTGAGAATATGCGCTCTCATCCAGATCAAGGGGACGAGCAGGATTATCCACGGCAGAAGGGCGGCAATTTGCTCCCAACTAGCACCGTAGATACTGCCTGACAGCCAGACTGTGGCCATCTCGAAATCCTGGGGGTCCATCTTCAGAGAGAGGTACAGCGTCAATGCGCCGAAGCCTGAGCTAAAGGCAATCCCCGATAAGATCAGCCTCTGGGGGTCAAGCACGCCCTGCTGGCGGGCGAAAATCAGCAGCAGCAGGGCGGCGATCAGGCCTCCGACCCAGCCAAATAGCGGCATCATCATCGTTGACAGCCAGCCGATTCCCTTTAATGTGCCTTGAAAGAAAAACATGTAGCCTACAATGGCCAGGCCTGCAGCAGACTGGATGCCTAGAATGCCCGGATCGGCAAGCTGGTTCCGCGTGATGCCTTGAAGCACGGCACCGGCAGTTCCCAGTGCAAATCCTACCGAAGCCCCGATGACGATTCGGGGTAAGCGAAAGTCGAATATAATCAGGTCGTATTGCTCGACCGATTGAAGGCGCAGCAGGGTTCGAGCGACATCCAGCGCAGGTATATCGAAGGAGCCGTTCGTGATGCTGATATACATGACTAGTAGAGACAGGGCCATAGCGAACAAAAATACGAGCGAGGCCCGTACCTGCTGTTTCTGCTGCTTCTGCTGGTTCATGCGCTTCTTCCTCCCTTCGTTTTGATCAGGTAGAGAAAGAACGGAACGCCGAATATCGCCGTAACGACACCGACAGGTGTCTCAAAGGGAGCATTCAGGAAGCGGCTGATAATGTCCGACCAGGCCAGGAACAAGGCGCCGAGCACGGCGGAGCAGGGAACGATTTTACGGTAATCCGCTCCGAAGAGCATCCGGGCGATATGCGGAATAATCAGGCCGACAAAAGCAATCTTCCCGGCCATGGCAACCGATACCCCCGTCAGAATGACAACGCTCAGCATAATCAAGGCCTTCATCAACGGAACGCGAACACCCATCCCGCGGGCGATGTCTTCGCCCAAGGATAGGGCGGCCACGGAGCGAAGGACCAAGAAGGCCAGAGCAAGGCCGACGATGGCAAAGGGAATCGTCCATTTGATCAGGACGGGGTCCATTTGATGCAGTCTGGCGTTGTACCAGAAGCTAATGTTCTGGGACACTTGAAAGTAAGAGGCGAGCGCCTGCGCTGTTCCGTTAAGCAAGGTTCCGATGATGGTTCCCAGGATGCTTAGGGTTAGTGGTGTCATGCCTCCTGGCAGCGCACGCGCTATAGCAAATACTAATGCGGCGCCTAGAGCCGAGCCGGTGAGTGAACATATGATCAGTGTTACAGAGGAAGAACCGGGCAGAAAGACCATGCACAGGGTAATGATAAATACGGAGCCGTCGGCAACGCCCAGAATGGAAGGGGAGGCCAGATAATTCCGTGTCATCCCCTGCATCAGAGCGCCGGAGACGGCCATAAAGGCACCGATGAGCAAGGCGCCGATGCCTCTGGGGAGGCGCGAGGTTTGCAGGATCAAGTGATCCATATTCTCCGGGTCAAACTGTACAAAGCTTTGCCATACCGTTTCCAAGGGGATGATCTTGGAGCCCAGGGAGACGGAGGCCATGATGGTAACCATGCATAGGAGAGCAAACAGGCTGATCCGGACTATGGCTCTACCGAACTCCAGCATTCTTTTAGCTCCTATCTATTGCTTTGCCAGCAGATTTTGCACGATTTCCAGAAATTGAATCCGACTGAAGGCAGTGCCGCCCTCCAGCAACGGGTCCAACTCATTGACAAATACCTGATCTTGCTTGAAGGCCTTAATGTTCTGAATGATCGGCTTCTTCTTCAATTCCTCGTAGGCCTTCTCGGCTTCGTTATTCTCACTTGCTGCGAATTCGATGAACAAATAATCCGGATTCATCTCCGCCAGTTGCTCATCGGAAATGGCTTCCTGTGTCTTGGCCGCACTAATCTGTGGAGGAACTTCCAGACCAATTTCGCCATACAGCACCGGGTTCAGGTAGATATCGGCAGGATATACATAAGCCTGTGCTCCGCGAATACGGATAGCCGCGACGGTATTGCCCTGGAGCTTGGCCTTCAATGAAGTATTGGCCGCTTGTGCGTCACGCTTGTACTGAGTCAAGATGCGCTCGGCTTCCTCCTGCTTCCCTGCCAGCTCGCCCATCAGCCGAAGATTGGCCTCCCAGTTGGTCGAGATGTGGGATACGGGTATTGTGGTTGCGATTTTTTGCAGCTTCTCAAGCACTTCAGGCTGGAATTTAGTCGTACCCAGAATGACATCCGGGCTAATCTGAACGATCTTCTCGAAGTCGGGCTGCTGCTTCTCCCCGATGGACTCGGCCTCACGGGTGATTTCTGCGAAGACCTCCGGGAATTGTCCGCCTACAGAGATGGCTCCGGCCAGTTGAACGTCAAGCGCCGCTGCATCCTCCATGGCTTCCATCGCTCCGGTGACGACGATTTTTGTTACATTTTTAGGCAATGTATAGGTTTCGCCAAGGTACTCGATGGTTCTCGTGTCGCTATCAGATGCCGTATCGCTCGTTGCTTGCTTGGTTCCCGCGTCTTCAACTGGTGTATCGTTCGCAGTGGCGGGTGTTGCCGCATTGTTCTGCTGTGCTCCACATCCGGCTATTGCCAGAACAAGGACAAGCAGCATGGCCAGGCCTGTCCACTTCATCTTTGTGTACTGTCTCTTATTCATTTCTTTCGTGATCCCCTTTCGATTCGTTGTAAAAGTAACCTGAAAGCGTGATGAACAGGTCTAAACGATCCCCAAATGTTCGCGGAGGGTGTTGCCCTTGTACTCGCGTCTGAACAAGCCTCTCTCAGCAAGCCGGGGGATCAGTTCCTCGAAAAATAATTGCAGTGACGTTGAAGAGCCGCCCGGCAGTGCGATGAATCCATCCATGGCCCCGGCTTCATGCCATGCGAGAATTTCTTTCAGAGCATCCTCCACCGTCCCAATGACTACCCAGTGTCCGGAATTGACAACCTCCGGCCTTGCGATCAGTTCCTGAACCGTGGGCTGTTCCCGTTCAATCAGCGTGCGGAGCAGGTCGGTATGGGTTCTGCTCCGCACAGCCACAGGCGGATCGGGAAGCAGGCTCAGGGTTATCGGCTGGTCCGGAGCGAAATGCCGCATATCTATACCTAGCAGGGCTTGAATGGATGCATAACGCTGCTCAACAGATAGATGCGCATGTGTCTCCCGGTGCAGGTCCAATGCCTCATTGCGTGTGTGCGCAAGGAAGAAGTGCATGCCCGGCAGCACACGGATCGCTTCCGGTGACCGTCCTATCTTTCTTGCCCGGCTCTGCAAGCTTTGACGCAATTGGAAGCTTGCGGCCATATCGGGCGCTGCTGCAAATATACCATCCGCTGCTGCGGCGGCGAAGTCCAGTCCTGCGGCTGATGCTCCAGCTTGAATCAAGGGAATTTCACCTGCCGGGTAGGTAGGTAAATTCAGAGGCCCCTGAACACGGAAGAAATTCCCTTGGTGATCAATAGGCAATATTCTGGACGGGTCCGCAAACTGTCCGGCGTTGCGATCAACGATCATTGCTTCACCGGGGAAGCTGTTCCAGAGCTGGCGTACCACCTGTGTGAACTCCGTTGCCTTGGCGTACCTCTCCTCTGATGGAGGCATATCACGAAGCCCGAAGTTGGCGGCGCCATCAATCGCAGTTACTATGTTTAAGCCGGCGCGCCCCTGGCTGATCCAATTCAGGGATTGGGCTTGCCTTGCTGCGAGGTAGGGGGGTGTAAATGTTGAGGACACGGTAGTTACCAGACCGATGTGCCTGGTGGACTGCGCAAGCGCTGCGAGCAGCAAGGATGGATCAAGCCCACCGAAGCCTGGAGAGCGCTCCAGTGTTTCTACAGGAAGAGCCATCACATCCGGCTTAAATACGAAATCCAGCTTGGCCCGCTCTGCTTGTCTTGCCAGATCGGTGTAGAAACTGCTTGAGAAGATTTGTTCCGCACGACTGTCCTCCCTGCGCCAGCCTGCTCCTTTGAGCCAGGTTGGCGATAGAGACAATCCAATGCATAGCTGCTTGTCTACATGCAAAGTCAATCAACCCTTCCCTGTTACTATCATTGATAATCATTCTCAATGATAGTAACAGGGAAAGCTCATATGGGGAATGCACGAATCAGAAATAGGACATGCATAATTCTGAAATAAGAGGGGCTTATGGCTCCAGCTGCCGGATATATTCAGAGGGGGAGACACTGAACTTTTTCTTAAATACCCGGCTAAAATACAGCGGGTTGGCGTATCCGACGCTGGCGGCCACATCGCGGACGAGGAAGGTGCCGTTTTTTAGCAGCTCTTTTGCTCTTTCCATACGGTAATGAATCACATAATCAATCGGCCCCCATCCTGTGTATTTACGGAAGTAGTAGGAAAATCGTTGGGGGGGCATGGCGTAGAGGCTGGCCAGCTCATCCAGTGTTAGTGGATTCATATAATATTCATTAATATAGGCCAGTGCCTGTTCAATGGTCTTTTTGTCGGGGGAGCTCCCGCTTGCCCGATATTGGCAGTTAGCCAGCGTCTGGTGCATCAGGCTTAAGAACAGCTCCTTGGCCCGGAGCTTGGCGATGCTTGTCTCTGACATACGAATATTGCGGTGAAGCATAGTGAGCAGCTCGGGGACGGATGGACTTGGCCCTGGCTCAAGCAGGAAATGCTCGCTGGCTTCACCGATGCTCTTGAGCATCTCCGGATGGTCAAGTGTGTAGAAGAGGGAGAAATACTCAAGCTCGGACTCGCCTAGCAGCTGTGCATTCAGTTCCAGTCCTGGGCTGGCATGCAGCACCGTCCCCGGATGCAGGGCGTAATGGGTGCCATTCACCTTCATTTTGGCCTGGCCTCGTATAACAAACAGAAAGCCGTGGTGGGAGGTTCTCCACTTTCTGAGAACGCTCTTGGGCTGAATGATCAAATGGTATACCCCGTGAAGCTCATAGGATCGTCCGGCAAAAATGTCCGCTAGCTTGTCCACGATGCTCATCATGAAAACCTGCCTTCCCGCACTGATAATTATTATCAATAATAATATATGTGTGTTCTATTTGGTACTCCTGCACTCTCTTCCAGCGCAGAATTTCGAAATCGTTCATATTCGTTTTAGGATCAGTTCATTCCAACTTGAACCGGGGTTTGCTACACTGATTGTTGCACTTAAACAGGTTATGCAGAACGAGATTGTGGCCGTTTGATTACTCACTTTAGGAGGACAAATATAAGTGAAAAAAATTGCAATCTATGGCAAGGGAGGCATTGGCAAGTCTACTACCGTTTCCAACATATCCGCAGCCATGGCTGCTATGGGATTAACGGTGCTGCAAATTGGTTGTGACCCCAAGGCCGACTCCTCCCGTACCTTGACCGGTGGGAACAACATTCCAACCGTGCTGGATGTTTTACGAGAGAATGGGGATGCGGAGCTGGAGGAACTGGTGGTGCAGAGCAGTACGGGAGTGCTGTGTGTGGAGTCCGGCGGCCCGGTGCCTGGAGTCGGGTGCGCGGGGCGGGGGATTATTACTGCCTTCGAAAAGCTGGAGGAGTTGGAGGCTTATGAGATCTACAAGCCGGATGTTGTTCTGTACGACGTATTGGGCGATGTGGTATGCGGCGGATTCGCCATGCCTATCCGGGGCGGATATGCGGACGAGGTGTGTATTGTTACCTCCGGCGAGATGATGGCTTTGTATGCCGCCACCAATATTGCGCATGCGGTCAAAAGCTTCGGGAAGCGCGGGTATGCTTCACTGCGAGGGCTGATCCTGAATGCCAAGAACATTGAGCGAGAGGACGAACTGGTGGATCAGGCGGCAGCGGAGATGGACGCCTCGGTTATTTACAGGCTGCCCCGCCATCCCTTGGTTCAGGAAGCTGAAGCGCAGGGCAAGACGGTGGTGGAGGCCTTCCCGGATTCAGACATGGCGGAGCATTATAAGAGATTGGCCTTGCGCCTGCTGGAGGGAAGGGAAGCGGAATGAGCGAGTTGAAGCATGTAAAACGCTTGTCGTCGGTGAGGTCGAATGCCGGTGTTAAATTTTTGACTCCGGCGGCTTTTCCCGGAAACCATTGCCCGATGCATACAGCGCTGGCGATCAGCTCGAATATCAATGGCATGTCCACGCTTGTGGTAGGTACGGCGGAGTGCGGCATTTACAGCCGGAAGGTAGTAGAGCATGCCAGCGGCAAAGAGGGTGTGTACCACTGGATGTATATTCTGGATGCCCATGAGGTGGTGTTTGGCTGCCGCGAAGGGCTTATCGGGGCAATCCGGGAGATGGACCAGACTGGAACCAAGGCCATTATGCTGGTGCTGACCTGTGTGCCGGAGGTGATCGGCGAGGATATCGAAGGGATTGTGCGTGAGATACAGCCGGAGGTCAAGGCGCAGCTGAGCTTTGTTCTGATGGGCCACTTCAAGTGCAACAGTTATCCGTCCGGCTATTGGAAGACCTTGGCTGCCTTTGGCGAACTGGTGGAGCAGGCGGAAACTTGCCCTGATATTGTTAACATTCTGGGGCGCAGTCCAAGGGAGGAGCATGTCCCTGAACCGGAATTGCTTCAAGCGCTCAAGGAGAGAGGCTTCCGGCTGCGTATGCTTGCCCCCAAATCGGACATTGCCGATTTTATTGATGCTGGAGATGCACGGCTGAACCTGGTGCTCTCTCCATATATGAATCCGTTGGCGGAGCTTATGAAAAGGCGCTGCGGAGTGCCTTACATCAGCCTTCACGAAACGTATGATGTACCCGGAATTGATCGTCTCTATGCGGATGTAGCGGAAGCGCTGGATATTCAGTGGAATGACGAGTTTGAAGCAGCGAGGAAGGAGGCTGCCTCATTGCATGAGCGAGCACGCCAGGTATTTCAGGGGATAAGCTATATCGCTACGCATCAAAATGCGCTGACGCCTCTGCCGCTTGCCCTGTATCTGGCCGAGCTTCATATGAAACCGCTTCTTTTGCATGTTGAGGAATTCTATCCGGATGATCGAAAGTGGGCCAAGGCATTGAAGGGTGTCGGCGAAGACCCGTTGATATGCCACATGGTAAATGAGGAAGCGGATGCTAAGGTGCTGGAACGAATGAACCCCGCTCTATCCTTTGGGGAGATTCCGGGCGGAACAGGAGCAATTCCTTGTATATCGCATTTATATGAGCTGTACGGACGAATCGGCTATGAGCGAACCTGTCTGCTAATCAACCGCATGCTGGAGACTTGGCAACAGGCACAGAGGATGCGAATCGGGAGGAATATATATGGGACTGTATAAGCTGAGGCCGCCTATGTCCGGTAGAATGGGAACGCTGCGGACGCTGGCATCTATTCGCGGTGCGGCGCTGGTTGAATACGGATGCATGGGTCATATGCTGTATGGACGGGTATTTCTGGAGCAGGTTGGGGTCGTGGATGCCTGCCGGTTGTATTCCACTCATATCGATGAAACGGATATTTCACTGGGGGATACGGGTCGACTTCACCGCACAATCGCTGAGATTATAGAGCGCGATCATCCCGAGATCGTATTCCTGCTGCCCTCTTCGGTGCCAACGGTAATCGGTACGGATTTGCCTGCAATATGCCGGGAACTGCAATTGGATTTCCCCGAGGTGCCATTGCTGCCATTTGGTGCAGGGGGCTTCGATGTATTCGGATATCAGGGGGTGCGGGAGGCACTTCTATTGCTGGTTCGGACGCTGCCACGACAGGCGGAGAAAACGGTGCAGCCCACCTATAATATTATAGGCTCTTGCGCGGACCTGTTTCGCTTTCAGGCGGATGCGGAGGAGCTTGTGCGTATTATGGAGGGAGCCTTTGGCATGAGACCGCTTTGTATACTTACCTCGGATACCCATGTGCATGATATCGAGCAGATGGGTGGTGCTCATATTAATCTGGTAATCCGCCGCGAGGGGGAGGCGGCAGCACAGCATTTGCGCGAGCAGTTCGGAACCCCCTATTTACCGGCAAGACCTTATGGCATCAAGGGAACGCTTCGTTGGATTGAGCAGATTGCGGAGCTTTGCGGTCGGCAGCCCAATCGGGAATTTGTGCAGGCGGAGACCGAGCGGGCGCAGGGCCTGCTGATCCCGTCCCGCCGCGTCTTTCAACATATCGTTCGTTCTCATCCTGAGGAAGCAACGGTTTCCCTGGGGGGACATGCGGATGTGGTGGAAGGAATATTGGCTTATGCCCGCGAGGAGTTTTCGCTAAGCCCGGGTGTTTGCTGGTGTGATTCTCCTGACATGGCTAGTACAGATATTCCCTATTACACGGAGGATGAGTGGACGCGTGTGGTCGTCGCACATAAGCAGGGGGTGCTAATGGCCTCGGGGGAGGCACTGAAATGGTCGGGGCGCAGTCTTGAGCTTCAAATCGGCACCCCTGACGTAAGATGGCGCTTAAGCCCATATGACCCGCCCTTTGTGGGCTTCCGAGGGGCGAATCATTTAGCGGGACTATGGCTCAATACTCTACTGGAGCAGGATGAGGACTAGACGAGGGCACAGCCTCGGTCTGACGACAGAAATCACATAGAAGGCATGATGAGAATATGAAGATCGAAGATCCATTCAGCGAGAAAAGGAACAAAAAGAGGTGACAGTCAAGATTCTCGATCACACGGCAGGATGGGGTTTCTGTAGTAGGATAGATTATAAGCTATAGATTAAGACATTGAAATTGCCATCAACATCTATACAACAGGGAGGCCGAGGCGATGAAGATTGAAGCTGATTCCGCATACCCTTCCTTCAAAGTCACCGGAGATAGCGGGCTGTTTAGCTCGAATGTGCGCGTCCAGGATGAGGCGGCGGTGAGACGGCGCCCCAAGGAGCGGCACGATGCGAAATACAGAACGGGACTCCGTGAGCAAGGGGGCGTGGGCAGTGAATATGCTACGAGTGAAGCGTGTCTATACTCCGCCTGAGGATACTGATGGGATCAGGGTTCTGGTCGACCGTCTCTGGCCGCGGGGCTTGAGCAAGGAAGCAGCCCGGCTGGATGCCTGGCTGCGCGAGGTGGCCCCATCTCCAGAATTGCGCAAATGGTTTAACCATGAGCCGGACAAATTTGCGGCATTTGCCGAACGCTATGAAGCGGAGCTGGCCAGGGAGCCAGCCGCGGGCGAAATGGCCCGGATCTGGCAGTGGGCGGAATCTGGCCGCCCTGTCACGCTGCTGTATGCAGCGAAGGATGAGCAGCATAACCATGCTGTGGTGTTGCAGGGAGCCCTGATGCGGTGGCGGACGGGCTCTGGCTCAGATGGAAGGGACTCTTCAAGGTAGGCCCTTTCATCTGAGCTTTCTCTTACGGGCAGGCTTGTAAATATGCATGCCCGTGAGAAGTAGCAAAAAACAGCAAGTGCCGGGGAGTTACTCGTGGCACTTGCTGTTTTTGTTGTTGTTGGTGTCTGTGCTGGACCCGGAGGCCAGCCAGACAACGATATTGCATTCGCGGCGGTCAGGCGCGCAATGAGGGATGTACCGGGGGAAGCACATCCCCCGGGATCGGGCAGGCATAGCCTTCGATGCCGCCCCGGCGGCGCAGCTCCTGCGTCGCCTCCAGCACGGCCGAGGGCTCTGCCATCAGGGCTGCTGCGGTGGCCGCCATAACCTTGGCGGCGTGCAGCATGCCCTTATGGGCGGCGCTTGACCGCCCCTGGGCCACCATCTGCCACGAGTGGAACGGCGTGTCACGAGCGAAGCACACGGTCTCGAGCTGGGCTGTGGGAATGATCCAGCTCACGTCGGCCACATCGGTGGAGCCTAGCATGCTGCCTGCCTCCGGCTCGTAGGCATCCAGCGTCTCCGGCAAGGGTAGAGGGGAGGGGGTGTTGACATTCCCCCCTTCCGACTGTTCCACCAGCGTGGCGGAGATAGCCGCGGCGTAACGTTGTTCTCTCTCTGTAAACGTGGGTACGCCAAGCTGCTCGAAGCAGTGCTGCATGATCTGTTCCAGCGTGATGTTCGGAATGAGATTGGAACAGGCCTTCTCAAACCGAATCTGTACCTGTGTTCCGGTCATTAAGGCTGCCCCTTGGGCGATGTCGTTGATCCGGGCATAGACGGCTTCAACATCGCGAACTTCGGGAGCGCGAATGAGGTACACGACCTCCGCCGTGGCTTGGACGACATTGGGGGAGAAGCCGCCGGTGTTGGTCACGGCGTAATGGAAGCGGACGCTGGGCGGGACGTGCTCTCGCAGGTAGTTGGCGCCCACGTTCATAAGCTCCACCGCGTCCAGCGCGCTGCGTCCCGTGTGCGGACTGGCGGCAGCGTGGGAGCTGCGCCCCTCAAAGCGGTAGCGCACCTGGTAGTTCGCCGCCGACGTCATGGACACGACGGCATTGCCGTAGCCCGGGTGCCAGGTCAAGGCGGCATCCACGCCGTCGAAGGCCCCTTCCCGCACGAGGAAGGTTTTGCCGGAGCCGCCTTCCTCGGCGGGACAACCGTAGTACCTGATGGTACCTGGAAGCCCGGTCTCGGCCAGGTACTCCTTCAAGGCGATGGCGGCGGCAAGCGAGCCTGTCCCCAGCAGATGGTGGCCGCAGCCGTGGCCATTCCCATTATCATTGCCGCTGTCGTCTTGCAGCGGCTCCCGCTGAACCACTCCATCTCTCTGGCTCAGCCCAGGCAAGGCATCATATTCCCCTAGCAGGGCGATGACCGGACCATCGCCCTGCCCAAATGAAGCCATAAAAGCGGTCGGCAGCCCGCCGATCCCGTGGCTGACATCAAAGCCCGCTTCCTCCAGCATGCCGGCCAGGAGCCGGGCGGAGCCAAATTCCTCGAATTTGGTCTCTGCCAGCTCCCAGATATGGTCGCTTAGAGCGGTTAGCTGAGGGCTTAGCCGATCAATACTGGCAGCTATTTGCTGTACGCGAGAGTTCTCCTCCTGGGAGGGATGAGCGTTCGCCATCATTGTTAGCGCGTCAGCGCCAGCACTTCTTCGGTCGTCATATTTGCCCCGGTTTGCAGATACTCCATGTTCAGCAGCGCCATATTGTGAGCCTGCCGGCTAGTGCCGATCACCGCATCGGATACGACATGGAAGTGATAATCATGCTGATGAGCGTCTACGGCCGTGAAGCGTACGCAGATATCGGTCATGCCGCCGATCAGGTACAGACGCTTGACGCCCAGGCACCGCAGGAGCAGATCCAAGTCCGTAGCGAAGAACGCGCTATACCGGCGTTTTGTGATAATGTATTCGCCCTCGATTGGAGCAGTCAGCGGATGGAATTCCTCGGCAGGCGTTCCTTCCAGACAGTGGACCTTCTCCACGCCATCGAGCTCGCGGCCGAAGTCGCTATGATCGGCACGGTGCAGCTCGCGAATTTGAATCACGGGCAGTCCCAGCTTGCGAAAATGACCGATGACCTTCGGCGAGTTGAGCATACACGTACCGCCTTCCATGATCGGGATAGCGTCGCTTACCGTTACAAAGTCATTCTGAATATCGATAACTAGCAACGCACTGTGTTCGGGAATTTGGGTCATGGGGAATCTCCTCCTTTTTTATACAAGCTCTTACTGGAACAAATCTTCGACAGAAATGATGGAGCCAGCCTGATGATACTCGATATTGTCCAGTGCTGCCTGGGCCACCTCATCACTGCTTGGCGTGCCGCAGGCTTCCTTGAACACATGAACATGATAGTTGTATTGGTGCGCATCTATAGCGGTGTAATGCACGCAAATATCGGTCATGCCGCCAACCAGGAACAGATGCTCAGCCTTCAGGCCGCGGAGCAGAATCTCCAGATCTGTCCCGAAAAAGGCGCTATATCGGCGCTTATCCACCGTATATTCCCCTTCAATGGGAGCTGTAGGCTCATAGTAGGTCGCTTCGGGCGTGCCCTCCAGGCAGTGAATGTTCTCTGCGCCTTCCAATTCGCGGCCGTAATCGATCAGGTCCTTGCGGTGAATTTCCCGGATATGGACAATGGGCACGTCCCCGCGTTCACGGAAATATTCCGTCACACGCTCGACGTTCTTCAAGTACCGCTCCCGTTTGTCTGAATTGCCGCGAGGCTCCTTCGCCGGGTCTGAGTTCTGCACATCCACCAGAATGTACACGCTGTTTTCAGGAATCGTAATCATCAAAGCATCGCCTCCGTATTAGAAAATAGTAGAGTGTGCCGGACGGAGAGTCCCCGCCCGGTTCAAGTCTGGATTAAGGCATACAGCGAAGTGGCTATGCTACTACCAGAGAATATCTGCTATTACAAGCTGCTTCACGTCAAAGGGTTCTTCAATAATTCCGATGGAATGATAGAATTCAACTACATCCTCCATTGTTCCGTACAACCAGCCGCCTTCATCCATGCCTTCATGGTTATCGGCCAGGGTATAGAGGTGAACGGTCGGGAACATTTCCTTGATTTCTGCGGCGCTCACTTGCAGATCATCTGCTGTCAATTCTGCGGCAGCGGACAGGTCGCTGTTGACGTATTGGGTCGCGTCTTCCACGGCCTTGAGGGTGTTTTGCAGCCAAGCTGGCTTCTCTTCGGCAGTCTTGGCGGAGACAACGATGACGTCGAGAATGGTGTTCTCCAAATCCGCGGTAGAGATGATGATGTTCCCTTTACGGGAAGTGACGCCTTGCGACAAGTAAGGCTCAAACGTCGTAGCGGCATCGACACTACCGGCAACGAAGGCGGCTCCGCCTTTACCTGGACCCATGTCCACCAGATTGACATCATCGATAGTTAAGCCTACGGTATCCAGCGCCTTTGCCAACATATAGTGAGTCACTTCGCCGTATTGTGCGGATACGGTCTTGCCCTTCAGGTCAGCCACCGTCTGAATGCTGGAGTCCGAGACGATTCCGTCCGCTCCGGTGGAGGAATTATGCAGATACACGATCTTTGGCAAGGTCGCGATGTCCGAGCCTTCTTCCATTAATGCATTAATAGAAACGAGATAGGATTGCAGTGTGGTGAACGCAATGTCTACGTCCCCTGTCATGATGCTCATCAGCGGTGAGGTGGAACCGAAGGCTCCAATCTCTACATCCACTCCGTTCGCAAGATCAAATTCCTTGTCGACAAGCGCGTATACGCCAATGCCTCCGATAAAGGGGGCATACGCCGTTTTGACTGGAACTGGAGCGGTCGAGGCTGTCTCATTTCCCCCGGCTCCTGTCGTGTTATTTCCATTTGCCGAGCCTGCTGGATTGGCTCCGCCGTTATTGCCGCAAGCAGCCAGTACGGATAGCATAGCCATCAATAGCAGTAGTGTGACCCCTAGCTTCATCAACCCGCGTTTCTTTTGTTTCATCATGATTTCCCGCCTCCAATGCATTTTTTTGTATTTGATCAAAACCCGGCTTGGACTAGCTGACCAGGTTGCGAATCCATTTATTGCTCCGGATGCGAAGCCGGACGAGTACGTACTTGCATATGTCATCGATGATGACGAACAGGAAGACGATGCCGATTCCCAGGTCCAGAAAGTACCCCGTGAGGAAGGTTAGTGGCAGCGAAATGCACCACAAGGTGACGTTATCGATGATGAAGCACATCCTGGTGTCTCCCCCGGCCCGAAGCGTGCCCATAATGTGCACGAAGTTCATGCCTTTGATGGGCATAATGATCGCCAGGTAGATCAAGAGCAACGTAACCGTGCTGCGCACTTCCTCGGAGATGCCCTGATACATGCTTAGCAGCAGCGGGGAGCCGGCAATGAGCAGAATTCCGGTAAAAATACCGAATAATGCGGTATAAGCTTCCATGCGTTTCACGAGATAGGGTGCCTTGTCCTGCTTGCCTTCCCCGATGGTCTGCCCCAGGATGATGGCGGAGGCTTGTCCAGTACCGATAAAGAAGGCGATCAGCAGCTGCTCCAGCACCTTGGCAATCCCGACGGCAGCACCGACGGTGTAGCCCATATGGTAGAAGACCACGTTGTACAGGGCATAGCCGATGCTCCACACGGTTTCATTAATGATCACCGGGAAGGAGGTTCTGAAGAAGATAGCCAGAAATTTCTTGCGAGCAGCCAGCAGATGACCCAAGCGGGGAGCGTACTCGCCGAACTTGCCGTACAGCATGGAGGCCATAATGACCATCTCAATCAGGCGTGCCACCACGATGGCGTAGGCGGCCCCTTGTACACCGAACTCAGGGAAACCTAGCTTGCCGAAGATGAATCCGTAGCTAAGGATGACATCTACCAGAATGGTCAATACCGTAACCCGCAGCGGGAAGCCGGGCCGGCCGATATTGCGGAACACCATCGTACAGGCCAGCGATATCCCGGTAGGCAGATAACTCAGGCATACAATCTGCAAATAGGGGGCAGCCATGGCAATGACTTCACTTTCTCGTGAGAAAATACCCACTACCTGCTGTGGCCAGAGGAGTCCAATCAAGGTGAACAGGAAGCTGACTGCAAGAATCAGCGCGAAGGCCAGTGCGGAGGCTACATTCAGATGCTGGCGGTCCCCTTTACCGTAGAATTGAGAGACAAAAATAGTTGCCCCGCTGACAATCCCGACGATTATCAGATTAAGGATGAAGAAGACTTGTCCTGCCAGGCTGGTGGCCGATACCGGAAGATCCCCAAGCTGCCCGACCATCAGCGAACTGAAGGTGTTCGTGATGCTGGTAATCATGCTCTGCAAGCCGATCGGCAGCGACAGCAGGAGGAAGCTCTTCAGGAAGGGGGCATCCTGGCGAAAGGTAGAGATCAGACTAGTTGGCTGCATGGAGTTCCATTCCGAAATCTCCGGAGTGCAGAAGTCCGTGAATCTTTTTGCGAATTTGAATGAATTCCGGGGTATCCTTCAGCTCCAAATCGCGCTTGGCGGGTAGGTCGATGGGAATATCGGCGATGATCCGGCCCGGGCGTGCGCTCATGACATACACCCGCTGGGACAGGAATACGGCTTCCTCAATATCGTGGGTGATGAAGATAACGGTGTGCTTCTCCTTCTCCCACAGCTCCCGGAGTTGAAGCTGCATATTGCCCTTGGTGTCGGGGTCCAGAGCGCCGAAGGGTTCGTCCATTAACAGAACCTCCGGGTTGTTGGCCAGCGCCCGGGCGATGGCTACGCGCTGTTTCATCCCCCCGGACAGCTCCTTGGGCAAGCGGTCGCGAAAATCGCTCAGGCCCACAAGGCCCAGGTATTTCTCTACGATCTGGTCGGCTTCGGTCTTGGGCAGGTTCTTGAGCTTGAGCCCGAAACGGATATTGTTCTCCACTGAAAGCCAGGGGAACAGGGTATATGCCTGAAAGACCATGCCGCGGTCGGCTCCCGGCCCGGTCATAATGCGGTCATCCAGCAGAATGTCTCCGGAGGTTGCCTCATCCAGTCCGGCAAAGATGCGCAGGAGCGTGGACTTGCCGCAACCGGAGGGACCTACCACGCAAATGAATTCATTGTCGGCAATGTCCATGTTGATGTCTTGGAGCGCGAACGTTTCCGAACGCTTGGAGCGGTAAATTTTGTTCAGTTGCTTACAGGAAATTTTCGGACCCATCGTGGCTTGCTGCATGGCTAAACCCCTCCTTATTTAAATATCCTCGGCCCAGTGGAACAGGCGCTTATTAATGATGGCGAAGATTCGGTCGAACAACAGCCCGAGCAGACCGATGACGAAGATGCCGCCAAAGATGATATACGTCTTCATGAATCGCTCGGCAATCATGATGCTGTAGCCCAGCCCCGAACTGGAAGCAAGCATCTCCGCCATAATCAGGTAGGTCCAGGCCCAGCCCATGACCATTCGCATGGTATCCATGACGCTGGGCATCATGGCCGGGATGATGACATTCTTGATGACTTGCCCCTGGGAAGCGCCCAGTGTGTAGGCGGTGTTGATCAGGTCAATCTGAATGCCCTTGACGATATCGGCAATCATGGCGGTCATGGAGAACACGGCGCCTACAACGATGATCGTGATTTTGGCGGTTTCACCGACCCCGGTCCATACCATAATCAGTGGAATCAAGGCGGATACCGGCAGGTAACGGAAGAACTCGATCAGCGGCTTCATAATGGCCCCTATGATCTTATAAGCTCCCGAGAGCAGCCCTAGGGGAACGCCGATGACTACGGCAATCAGGAAGCCCATGAGCACGCGGTAGCAACTGATGGCGATGTCTTCCCACAGGCTGCCATTGCTGAGCGCTTGCCCCAAATAGGAGAAGGTCGCCTGAGGCGTTGGCAGAAAGATGGGGTTAATGCCGGAGAAGTTGCTGCCCACGTACCAGAACGCGATGAGCAGCATAAAGGTGACGATCATAATGGTGTTGAACAGCCGCGGATGAATATCCCGCCGGATGCGGAACAGGCTGCGCCGAGTTCGTGGCTTCATGTTTTATTCCCCCTTTAGAATGGTCTTGCGGTTTGCGTTATTCCCCCATCTCATGAATTTTCATGACGATCTGGAGCGTTAAGCGAGCTTCCGGGTCGTCGAAGGAAATGCCGAGCAGGGATTTAATTTTATCGAGACGATAGACGACGGTGTTGTAATGGGTGTACATGGCCCCGGCTGTAAGCCGGATATTGCAGCCGTATTGGAAGTAGAGCTTCAAGGTCTGAACGAGGCTGGCATGATGTGCTTCATCATATTCCACCATGGGTTTCATATAGCGGTTCAGGAATTTATCGACGTTAGCATGCTTGGGAAGCAAGCTCAAAATGGCATAGATTCCAAGCTGCTCCCAAGTAATCACCCGGGAGTCTGTTCTGCTGACGCAGGAAGCGGTGAACAGGTTCTCGGTGTCAATATAGCCCTGATGCACATCAAGGGCGGAGCTGATCTCGCCAATGCATAGGGAGAAGGCGTCCGTGCCGCAAATTTGGGCCAGTTGCCTGATGAACGGTTCGGCATTTTCCGGAGATAACATGTCTTGATCCCGGTCCTTGGCTTGCGGGAGCAGGGCGACGATCTTGCCGCCAATTCCTGTATACAGCCCGCTGCCCGGGGCCAGACGGTTCAGTTCGGCAATCCAGGCGCTATCCGGAGCCGGCGGCGTATCAGTATGGAATTTAAGGATAGCTATGCGGTAATCGCTCGAAGATAGGGCTTCATAGCCGTATAGTCTGCCTTTGATGTCCAATTCTTCGGGTCCGGGTATGACTCCGGCCAGCCAGTCTTTCAGGAAATCATCGAAGTATTTGGCCTTGACCAGCTTATAGGTGTTCTCGCCGCTGATCCGGATATTCAGTAGCGGCAGGATGCGCGAGACCGTAGACAGCACCAGTCCGTCACAGGGGGCGTAGGCCTCGGCCAACAGCACCAGGATGGGGTCGCGCTCCGTTTCCCACAGGTTGAAGATGTGTAGCTGGATGCCTCCGTCCGGGACACCCTCATCTATGAAGTGAAGCTCGCTATGGCCCGGAGAGGAGCGTAAATCAAAGTTGCGCAGACGCTCCGGAAACGGCCGGAAGTAGGCTTCGTGCCTGGGCGAGGCAATCAATTGCCCGAAGGCGTCGAGAATGGCGAGCGGGTTGCCGACCATGTCCTCAATACGCTCAATAATCTGCGTCATATCGTGGCCATGGAGCATCAGCTCGGAGACTTGCTCAAGCCGATGCTGCAGCAGCATGACGGTTCTTGTCTCCAGCGAAATGACTCTCTCCATGACCTCGCGAACGACGTTGGAGAAGATGGTCGATTCGGGAAGCTCGAATAGCGGCAGTCCGCAGGCCTCGGCGCATTCGATAATCTGCCTGGGGACCTCGGTAATGAAGCGCTTGGGCTTAATGCCCAGCGCAGCTACGCCCCGGTCCACGAGCTTCGGAATAATCTCCAGGAACGCATCCATATTGTGGTGATGCGAGTACCCGGTAGTTAAGAGCAGTTCGCTCTCCTGAGCCCAATTCTCAATATCCGGAACCTCCATAATATTGACGCGGCTAATGGTGTTGTTCAGTCCTCTTTCTCCAGCCAGCATTCTCAAGCCCGGAAGAGAAGTCATTTGGAACAGATCGTTGCAGCGAAAAGAAAGTGCGGCTGATTCCAGGGAATGTTCGGTCTTGTCCATCGCGTTCGCTTCCTTCCTATATAGACTGAGTAAGAGCGTAGTTACCCTTTCACCGGGTTCTTGTCTCGTTCTTTGTGCTGCTCTGCAAGAGCCCAACCTCCGTAACGGGTGATGTCCTCGCTCTCTTGCTGGGCATATGGCTCGCAGATGAAGCCGGTCACTTCCGCGCCGCTCTGAAGCTTCACCTTACCCAGTCCCAGCGGGGCCGGCACTTGGCGCAGCAGATCGCCTAGCCGATGCAGCGGAATGCTCCATATTTCCAGGTCAATTGAGCTTCCCGGCTCGGAGCGGATCAGGCCCGGCTTGGGAGGTAAGGTATTCAGTCGAATTAAGCGATAGCATGGCGCTGTCTGGTCGGTACGAACGAAGGAGGCACCGCAGTCCAGCAACTGCTTCTCTAACGGGAATCCGCGCATATGCAGTCCGCAGACGGCCAGTTCTACCGCCTCGGTGTTAAGGAAGGCGGCAGCGGCTCCTTTCAGGAAGTGATCCTGGCCGCGCAGGGAGAACATGGTGATGCCGAAGGGCAAATTCTCGTCTGCGAAGTCAGAAGGCAAAGCGATGGCACTAAGGTCCAGCAGGTTGCAATGATTGGTATAACGTCCCATATCGCTGTTCGTGGATATTGGTGAGGCAGCAACCTGGGCTCGGGTGTAAGTTCCGCCACAGGTTGGTATCACCAGGATGGCATCCTGCATCAAGGCATCCGTCTGTGCTTTGTAGCCCCGCAACTGGTGTAGTGCGGTGAAGACGGAAGCCGCATCATATCCTCGCTCTTGGGAGGAACGCAAAATTTGCTCCGTGACCGGGAAAACCTGTCCCGGGTGCGTCTCCACAAAGCTGCCCAGATCAGCCCAGCGTTCGGCAATCCAGGGGCCGTCGTACAGAATGCTGGAGACTTGGCCGAAAATGCCGGTATCTACGTATTCAACCGGAATGCCTGATCGTTCCAGCCGTTGGACCGCGTGTTCCCATGCCTTACGGTAGGCCTCCCGGTAATCTCCGTAGAAGACTGGCGGCTCCTTCGGCAGCAGCAGCTTTCTCGGGGAATTGGCCGGGATAGTCAACGGAGGAGGCGGGCTCTGGCTTTGAGAGGAATCCCCCTGCTTACCACGAATGACGGAGTCGATCAGGTAAACGTCGTCCAGCGCCGAAGCGAATACCGTAACACAGTCCAGACTGGCACAAGCGGGAATGACGCCGTCTACGGGCCAATCGCCAATGGAAGCCTTGTAGCCAATCAGATTGTTAAGCGCGGCGGGCACACGGCCCGAGCCTGCGGTGTCGGTGCCCAGGGAGAAGATGGCCTGCCCGCGGGCCACAGCCACCGCCGAGCCACTGCTGGAGCCGCCGCTAATCAGCTCAGGCTTCAGTGAGTTATGCGTTTCGCCGTAGGGGCTCCGCGTGCCCACAAGCCCGGTGGCGAACTGATCCAGGTTCGTCTTGCCTACCGGAATAGCACCGGCTGCAATCAGTCTGGCGACAGCTTCTGCACTTTTCTTCGGCTTGTAGGTATAGGAGGGACAAGCTGCTGTCGTAGGCAGGCCCTCCAGGTCAATGTTGTCTTTGACGGAGAAGGGAATCCCCCATAACGGATATTGCTCCGGGGTCTTCTCTGCCAATCGGTCGAGGTAAGGCTGAATAAAGGAAAGAGAAGGAGGGACAATCCAGATGTTCATGGCTTGGTCACGCTCTGCCCGTTCGATAATGGTATGGATCAGCTTTTGCGGCGTCATGGTTCCGTTCTGGTACATGACCTTTAATGTTGCGATAGTCATTTTCTCCAAGTGGCAACCCCTCTCTGTCAAAACCTATACATGGGTTTCTCAAACTGTAGTAGCATCTCAATAATTTCAAGGAATTAACTAACCTTAAATGTAATGTATATGTTAGTTATTCTAAGATTACATTCCTTTTGTGTCATGTAATATAACATTAAAATTTATGATTCTAATTATCCTTCCGTTTGTCGAAAGCTGTCAAGATGCCGAAGAGGCTTGGATTTATTTTCATGAATGCTCACTAGAATGAGAGGGTATTCCTGTTCTGTTTTTGTGAACTCTTCACAAAATGGAGGGCTGTTTATTGTGGAGATGCTTGATAAATCAAAGGAATTTCTTTTAATCAGGGGCTGTAAACAAATGTTTATCTTCTATATAATAACGCTTTCAAATTATGAAATAGTGTCGTGAAAATAGATAAAATGAAAGAAGAAAAAACTCCTTCTTTATTTTTCTGTTTGACAAGATTAAAAATTTGACGTTATATTATCTAACATAAAAGCTTCGACAACTGAATAACTTTGGAGTTTACTAGGGTTCCGTCTGGCAACAGAGTCTGGTCCGAGAGTAAACGGTCCCGCACGCCGGGGACTACACGGAAGGATAAAAACCTGGGAGATGTCGTAGAGTTGCACCTAATAGGGTGCGCCCTGAGATATCTCCTTCTGTTATATCTTCCTGACAGCAGGCGAATACAAAGGGAACAGGAGTGAACGGCCATGAATATTCTCTGGAGCGAAACGATGCATCCAGGAGGCAAGTGGTCCGGTGTGATTGGTAAGGGAAAGCTGATCCGCCTGACAGCGATGGAAGAAGGGGCTAACGTGACGATGCTGCTATATCACGCCGCAGATTTGACGGAGCGGTACAATATGCCCGATACCTTGAAGGCGCAGCATACCGCTCATTTGACCAAGGGGCATGTGCTGATGAGCGACAATGGCCGGGCACTGGCCAGTATTGTTCAGGATGATCTGGGCTGGCATGACCCGCTGGGCGCTTACACGACACGGGAGTCGACGGATGAGAAGTACGGTGTCAGCCGCTATCAGGAGCAGCGTAATGATTGGCTGCGCAGCGGGCAGGAGAATTTGGCCGTAGAACTGACCCGTTGTGGTCTGGGCAATCGTGATTTGTCTCCCGCCATTAACTGGTTCTCCAAGGTCTACTGTGACGCGGAGGGCAATATGCATTTTGCCGAGGGTCATTGCAAGGCGGGACAAGTAGTTACACTACGTACGGAAATGGATATCTTGCTCGTTCTGTCTAATACACCGCATTTGCTCGATCCACGCAAGAAGTATCCATCGGTACCGGTGAAGCTGGAGGTGCTGCCGGCCTTGCCTGTTGATTCGCAGGATTATTGTGTGAATTACCGTCCCGAGAATCGGCGGGCGTTCAACAATACCTGGAACTATTACGCGCTGCAAAGCTGAAATACACATACTTGAAGGAGGTTGAAGACGATGGTAAAGGCATTTAATCACGTGGAAAGCCCGAGATCTGCCGATACGGCGGTCTATGACCGGGTTGTTCCGGCCGGAGAGGGCTGGATGCATGAGTTGAAGCCGGGACAAGTGCTTCGTATTGTCGATATGGAGGGGAATCAGGCGGCCGATACGCTATTTTATGATGCAGACAACCCGGAGGATCACTATAGTGCCGTACGGACGATTCATGAGCAGAACAACCTGTATTTGACCACGGGCTCCAGGCTGCTGGCGGAATCCGGCAAAGAGCTGGTGAAGATTGTTGCCGACACCTGCGGCCGTCACGATACGGTGGGCGGGTCCTGTTCATCCCAGAGCAACACGGTCCGCTATGCGCATGAGAAGGGGTACATGCACAATTGCCGGGATACCTTCATGCTGGAATTGACCAAGCATCCCGAAGGACATTTGTATAGCAAAAGGGATTTATCGCCCAATATCAATTTCTTCATGAACGTGCCAGTTACTCCGGAGGGGGGCCTAACCTTCGAGGACGGCGTGTCGGCGCCGGAGCGTTATGTCGAGGTTCAGTCCAGCTGCCGGTCGATGGTACTGATCAGCAATTGCCCTCAATTGAACAATCCGTGCAACGCCTATAATCCGACGCCGATTCGTGTTTTGATCTGGAACGAGTAGCGCTGTCCCTTGCCGTCTTGCGGGGGAGGGAACATCATGATGAACAATCAAGAGCATCGCGAGGCCGTGGAAACGGTCAGTCATTTGATTAAAGGGATTGAGATTGCCATGCTGATAACGGTGACGGAAGAGGGGCCTGTGTCGCGTCCCATGGAGATACAAGAGGTTGAATTTGCCGAAAATCCCTTGTTCCCCACCAAGTCGGACACAGATAAGTGTGGTCATTTGCAGCAGCATCCCGAAGTGAAATCTACAGCAGCACGCGATTGAACTTGAAGACTTCCCCCCAGTCGGCGGGCGAATTCGCCGGGACGTTCTGCCAACAAGGACGTAGCGAGCGGGGTGCTTCCTGGTGGGTCTTTATGATTTGCGGAGAGTAAAGCTTCCGCCCCTGACTTCAGCGTGGTAAGTGCGTACACCATTGATATAGGTGCAGGTATCTTCTTTCTGAATGAGGGGGAAGTCACTCTGAAGTCGACCAGAGCGTTTTTTGAATTGTAAAACAAACCCGTCATTCTCCGGCAGGGTTACAGTTACACTTGCACCTGTAGAGATAGAGTTGATCTGAGCGGGAGCTGTGGAAGAAGGGATCGCTACGTTGCTTCCCGTGGCTATTAAGTTTAAGGATGAAAACTGCCCGGCAAGTTTTATCTTGGAGGAGATAGCTCGCAGCTCCAGCTTCCCGATCTCTAATTCATAACCCGTTACATGGCTGCCTGTAGCATGAAGTATGAGCTCTTCCATATAGCCGGAAAGCTTTGCTTGACCGGATGTAGTGCTGCAATGGAGCTTCTTCGTATGCAGTTGTTGGGCCGTTACTTGCCCGCCTACATGACGGATGGATATCGAATGAAATTGCATTTTGGGAAGTTGGATTTTTAAAATCGTTTTGCGCAAGTTGAAGCCAATGTTAACAAATGATTTGCGTCCATCCACAATAGACAGCATCTCTTTCTCCGCTTGCTGAAATTGAAAGAGCTTTTTTTCCGGGAATTTACGATCCGCCAACTGTGTAAGCACGATATGATCGCTATCACTAGGCTCGATATGGATGTCGCCTGTCAGCCAGTCCAGCATGATGTTAGTGGCTGTACAGGGAATAGGTTCCGTTTTTCGCACGATTAGTGACATTTATTGATAGCCCCCTATGATTGAGTGATGCTCTGCCACCTTCTGGAGGAGCTGATCAGTGATAATGTCGGCCCCCAAGCTTCTCATCATTTGCTGTAAAAAAGTTAACCGTGATATCGTTTCAGCGCGATTTCGTCTAAACAGTGTCGGATTGATCCATATATTGATGAGCAGCATAAATACCTCGGCGCACTCATAGGGGAATTCTGTCGTAATCGATCCATCCTCTTGGCCTTGAATCATAATCTGAGCAATGATCGGAGCATCCTTCTCCACCCCGTTCTTCATGCCAGTCAGGACAAACTGTGGATTTTTGATCTGATGACTTAGCACCTTATCCAGGGTATGGGCCTTCGGGTCAGACAATACATTCTCCAGGATCTGAATGAGCTTTAATCTGGCATTGGGTGCTTCTGTGTTTACAATCAGGTGGTTGAGCATTTCGGCTGCATAGCTGAACTGTTGGTCCATCACAGCCTCCAGGATTTCCTCTTTTGACTTGAAGTGATGATAAATTGCCCCCTTGGACATTCCCAAAGCATCGATAATATCCTGTATGCTCGTCTTCTCATAGCTCTTCTCTGTAAATAATTTCGCTGACACAGACAAAATTTGCTCCAGTGTCTGCTCGGGATGTTTGTTTCTGGCCATTATATTGCCCTCCCCTCTTTTAATACCGACCGTTGGTATCTATAGTATTATGCGAGATTTATTTTTGTCAACAATGAAGTCGCAATCTGCTATAAAGCAGATGGGCGATGCTTTTTGTGCGCAAATAGATATTTTTTTGCAGGAGGATATTAACCGATATGGTAAAATAATGATTGCTTACTTGTCTGAATAAATGTTATGGAGGCTCAGTATGAACCAAAATGAAATCTTGAGGCAGCCGGAAACTGAACAGGATAATAGCTGGGGTGCTGTTCAGCAGAATAGGGGGAGAAGAAAAGTCTCATATGGTCTGCATTATACAATCATGATACTAGCTATTCTTCTGATTGTGGTTATTCAGGGAGTGCCGCTCATTCAGGGACTGCTCATGTCATTAAAGGATTTTCATCCCGTTCGCGGGTTATTGAGCAGCCCCTGGGCCGGTCTGCGTAATTATGCTGATTTGTTTACCAATCACGAATTTCTCAAGGCGATGGGATTAACGTTGGGAATGAATGTGGAATATTTACTGCTCTCGAGTGTAATAGTCTTTGGAGCAGCACTTGCCATCAGTGGCATTTCATCGGCTCGTGTGAAGGAATGGATTGTCTCCCTGTTGGTGCTGCCGTTCTTTATTCCGACTGCGGTGCTTGCGATACTGGCTCTGAATGTATGGGACTCGGCTTCACATTCAAGTGTTTTAGATGCCTTAGCTAATCCGGGGTCCTTCACCTTGACAGTTCTGCTGCTGAGGCTTATTCAGTATGGAGGAATTCCGCTGCTGGTCGCTTTAATCGCCATATCAGCCAGACAATCAGCCATCCGGCAGGACATGCCTCATGGTTCTGTCAGCTATTGGACCTCCACGGTGGCTCCGGCAGCGAGGGCTGTTGCGGCTACTACTGTGCTGCAGCTTGCCTATCTCTTGTCTAGTAATCCGGAGCTAATATTCGTTCTTGCTAGTCCATTAATGGAACGAGCGCATGGGGGAATTGATTTCTTTATCATTATTGAAGGGGTAGTTGGAGTGGATTTCAGCCTGTCTTCAGCCGCTTGGATCATTCGGTTCATTTTACAACTGCTATTGATGGTTGCTGTCTATTTTCTAATCCGTGGCTTGCTTGTGAAGGATCTGTTCCCCCAACAGGAAGACGGTGTAGGGAGAACCTTTGGCGGTTCTCGCCTGGCGGGAGTAATCGTTGCTTCTACTGGTGTGGCTAGTGTACTGGCAATCCTCTATCTAATGTACCTTCGACCTCATTTGTCCGCGCTTCCGGGAGAGATGACCGTTGGGAATGCTTTACCCTTACCTTCCTTTGCCACTTATCTGTTCGGAGCCATGCTGCTTAGCGTGATTACTGCCATGATTGCAGCTGTGCTTGCTTATCCGCTGACGGTCAAGCGCCTACATGGAGGGATGCTTTACAGATTGGCGCTCATCTTTGCCTTGTGTGCATCGGGCGGGATCAGCATTCATCAATATTATGCGTTCCAACAGCTGGGGCTCATTAATACGATGATTCCGATCCTGATTACCGGGCTGAATCCAGTTGCTGCTGCTTTTGTATTGAAAAGTCTCTTTAATAGCCGATATGCGCCTTTGAAGAAGCAGGCGGAGCTAGAGGGAAGGGGAGAGCTTGAGACATTCTTCACCTTGTTTATCCCCAAAACCTGGAAATCAATCATTGCATTGAGTGTATTGCAGTTTGTCAGTGTATGGAATACAGTTCTCCCCTCGTGGCTGTATTCATCTAGGCCTATATATTGGAGTCCCGTGGGAAATATGCTTATGTTCCAGCAAGCCTGGACGGGAGGCTCACCCTTTATCTACCTGCTGAGCGGAATTGTTGCGCTACCACCGCTCATTTTATTTTTCATCTTCCGCAAGTGGCTCGTCCGTAGTGTATTATCGAAGGGACTGGTGAAGAGCTAAAAAGAGCGGATATTCATACGTTTTATCTTGGCACATATTAAATGGTATATAAAAGTAGGAGGAAGTCGATTGTGAACGAAGAGCTGCGAGAGCAATTATTGGCCTTCCGGGAGGAACGTAATTGGGGGCAGTTTCATAATCCAAAGGACTTGGCGATTTCGCTAAGTCTGGAGGCTTCAGAACTGCTGGAAAATTTTCAATGGAAGTCTTCGGAAGAGACGGTGGCTGCGAAAGGACAAGAGTTGGCGGATGAACTGGCCGATGTGCTGATTTATGCCTTTTTTCTGGCCGAAGCCTTGGATCTGAACATGGAAGAGATCATTCGGAACAAGATGAAGAAGAACGCTGCCAAATATCCGGTGGACAAGTCCTTCGGGACAATGACTAAGTATACGGAGTTGTAGGGAATGATCGTTTGGTAGTGCAACTCCTATTCGCAGGCTGTAGTGAAGAAAATTACTCTACATTTAGGGGAATTGGTGGAAATGCGGATATAGTGAAATTTTTTCGCTTAAAGTTGGCTAAAGCATGGATTTGGCTAGTTTTTGGAGATTTAAGGTGTTTTTTTCACTAGAAGTCAGTTTTGGCGTTGGATGGAGAATGTAATGGAAAAAACTTCACTAAATCGTGAAGGGGCGGGAAAGGAAGCAGGCTCAGGCAACTATTAAGACTCTTAAGCAACTTCTAAGCAACTCTCAAGTAAAGGTTCCCTCAGATTTATCCTTTCTCCGTCCTCATTTAAATGCCCTTAAAACCTCTTGATTCACCCGCCGCAAGGTCTCAATCTGTTCCTCGGTCAATCCCTCTGTGCTCACAACAAAGTGATCGATGGCTTCCCAACGGGGCGAATCCTCTCGGATTTGCTCAGTATTGAAGTAGGCCACCTCGCGAAGCGAGACCTGCAGAGCTGCCAGCACTTTCTCCAAAGTATCAATGGTAAAGTTCCGTTCTCCCCGTTCAATAGCTCCGATATATCTATAGTCCAGACCGGATAAATCCGCCAAATTTTGTTGCGTGAGGCCCTTAGCATTTCGTATAGCCCGGATTCGATTTCCTAGAAAATTGCGCAATGCGGCCATTTCATCACCTCAATATAAGCTTAGGTGACTTGGAAAATATTATGCAGGGCACCAAATTTAGTTTTTTATATACAAAATACTATTTATACGTAGTATAATGAAGGGGGAAGTAGGGAAATATGGAAATTTAGTCTTGGCAGTTTTGTATATATCAAGGAGGGGCTTCCATGGAACCTGAACCTACGGTTAGTCAGCAGCTAAAGGAGTACCTGAGCGTGACAGGGATGACTTTGAAGCAGTTCTCTGATATTTGCGGAATTAATGCAGGGACCCTCAGCGCGATGCTAAATGAACAACGCCGGATTTCCATGCACAATTTAGATCGTTTAACGAGGGGTATGGGCTTAGCAGAGGGCTCTCTTTATGAAGCCTACCTGAAAGGCTGCCTGCTCAACTCGCCTCCGGACTGGAGACGGATGGGGCCATTTATCCATCGTTGCGCCGAGCTAGACAAGCTGGATTGCCTTGAACGCCTTGTTCATGCTTTGGCTGATCATTTGGCCTATATTCCTCTTTTATTTGATATGGCAGAATTGCTCTGGAATGAGGGGAAGATGGATGCTGCCGCTGTGTTATATTTGTGCGTTGCACAATGTGAGAAGTATCAGCACTCCGAACGATTGGCGCTGAGCCGATATCGACTATTTACCATTGAGCTTGGCAATGATCAGGAGAGTAATTTGCGTGCCGCAGCCTGGTTCGAGGAATATGTTGATCGTCTGGACGAGTCAAATCAGCTGGATGCGCTTAAGGATTTGGCTGATGTATATGCGTCGTTGCATCGTTGGGATCGGGTTCAGTTTTTTGCCGAGAAGTTAGAGCATAAATCTTTAATACAGTATCGTCATCGTCTGAAGCGCAAGCGTAAGGAGGCAGTGGAGGACGGGCCATCCAGAGAGCTGTTGTTTTACCTGCTTTATGCCTATTTACTAATGGCTAATGTCTGTGATGCTTACCAGGAGTATGATAAGGCTTTACAGTATGTGAATTTATATAGCAATGTGAAGCTCCTGGGAGTCGAGAAGTTAAGTGAGGCAGAGCAGCAAGTAGTGCGGCAGTTTCGGCAGTGGGGGGATGGCAATGCCTATTTGTACCGCCTGATGTCGGGTGAGGTTGAGATATTAGCGAATTACGCAGAATATGTCGTGCATCGTGCGGAGGAGAGAATCCCGGCCATGTATCGCATTTTACAGGCAGCGAATCGGTTTGGCTTAAATGTGGATCATCTACTTGAACCCCGCAGAATAAATCTGTTGTTTGAGAAACGAAGCTCTCTTCTGGGAATCTATAATGCGCAAATTGTTGCGAATCAATATATTCGGTATCTTTCCGAGCTGTCGCTTTATCATTTGAGAGCCCAGCGGTATGAAACGGGGTTTCGGTATTTGCTTGAGGGCTTGGAATGGGCCATGCGTTATAACCATGAGTCCATGTTGATCCAGTGTGTTCGACTATTTGAACAATATAGGCAAGAGGCATCTGAAAGTCGACGCGAGCAATACAAAAATTTGATATGCGGGGTGAAAAAGGATGAAGAGACGAAGCTTCTTGTTGATGAGCGCGTTCAGCTTGGCAGTAGCTGTTGGACTGCTGGCTGATTCGGGCATCATTAAACCGTTGATTCATGGGCTGGGAGGCTAGGCCCGGGGAATTCTGTTTTTCTTGGAAAGCTGCGAGGTGAAAAGAACATCAAAAACACCCTTCTGAATATCAGGAGGGTGTTTTTGGTTTTCGTGGGTAGATGCCCGGAGAATGAGCAGGTGAGAAATAGCAGCACCTTTTCAATGTTCTCCGAAGGTATCTTTATATTGTTCAAGTAGATGAATCTGCAATTTTTCAAAGTCTTGGATATTAGAAATCTCCTCTTTTTCCATTAGATCCTTAAATAATTTATCTATATAAAGAACACTTTCATATTCTTTATGCACGAAGTCACTTTTCCAAAAATCCTCCTCAGAAAGCCCCGTTAATTTAATTCTTTGCTTCATTATTTCTTGAATAAGGGCTTGATTTTCAATATCTAAATTACTACTGTTAAGGATGCTTTTCTCCCGATTTACAACTTCAATAATTTCATCTTCATCAACAGTAATACCTGAATTTCTGGCATACTGTACTGAAAGTCGCTTTTTCAGCATTTCATCGACTAATTCTTGATCAGATGGGATACCGGTTTGAAATGAGAAATTGCCTTCCGCTTCATTTAATTGGTTTATGAGCTTGATATTTGCTTTATAGAATTCGAATTCGGATTCACTTATTTCAATATCTCCCGCCATAGTAATCAGCCTTTTTTGTTCACTCGCGCCTGTATTTTTATCGGTAGCTGAGGCATATAAAGATGAACTAACAGCTAAAAGCAATACTATAAAGGAGATTATAAATAATCTTTTTCTGGTCATTTTCACTACCTCCCTATATTAATTATATCATGTGAAATAACCACCCGTGTCCCATTCTCGTATACCGCTTGACGCACCAATCCCATTTCCCGGAGCAGCAGGTCTACGACCTGGAGGCCGAGCCCTGCCCCCTTTGCGGGCGACTCCGCGCTCATACCGGGTCCATGATCGGTGATCACGAGTGCAGTCTTACCAGCTTCGCCAAGGAGGACTGAAATACCGATGTAGCCCCCGGATCGGGCATGCCGAATCGTGTTTTGGAACAAATTGTCGAGCACTCTTCGGAAGCCTTGCTCATCGATACGCCAGATCAGCGGCTCCTCCGGCAGTTCTATGTGGATTTCCATGCCTGCCTTTTCCCATAGCGGATACCAGGCTGCCGCACTCATTCGCACAATGCGCAGCACATCCAGCTCCTCAGGCTTCATGGAGTATCTTCCGCTGGTAAGCAGGTTATAAGAGAGCAGGTGGTCGATCAGACCGCCAAGATCATTGATCTTCCCCTCCATCAGCTCAAGCGTTTCCTTCCCTGCAGGAGACAAAGGCTCCTTGCGGAAGGAATATAACTGTCCGCCTAAGACGGTAAGCGGGGTTCTCAGATCATGTGACAGGTTGCTGATCAGGTTTTTCCGCAGTGCTTCTTCCTCTTGCTCCTTCCGGCGGCTGTCATGCAGCACATCTACCATATGATTGAACGCCTGCTCCAGCCGGCCGATCTCATCCGGCCGCCCTTCGATAATCCGTGCAGGCAGACCGTCCTTCCCGGTGACCGTCATCCCGAACTCGAGCAAGCGCAGCCGCTTCTGAATATCGCGGAAGAACCAGTAGGCGAGAAGCAGGAAGAGTCCGAAAATCACCATGAAGAAATACATACCATAGAACCGGCCGTCATTATTGTTGGAAGACGGAGTATGGTTCATATATTTTCTTGGTAATTCCAACACCATAAAACCTTCATCCGTCGGCTGTTCGCCGCCTCCAATAATGGCAACCGTCGTAAATGGATCGGAATCAAGGGCTTGCTTCATATAAGCAACCACTTTTTCCGTGGACCAGTATTCAGGCACCTCAGAGGCTTGAGGCAGCTTCAATTGAGTCTGGCCGTCGGAGTCGACCCAGAACAGAGTGGCCTCGGGATATTTCTCATGAATCCTTTGCAGTACCTGGTCCTTATCGGCAGAGGATTTTCCTTGCAGTGCCAGTGCTTCCTGATGCCACATTCGTTCAATTGCTATCCCGGAGCCGTAACTGGGCAGCTCTGTTTCGGCTGATTCCTTCTGGGGCGAATGAAACAGCAGGCTGCTGATGGCCAAGGAGGCTAAAAAGGTCAGGGGAAGCACGATCGGGAGCAGGACCATGGCAATGACGACAATAATCACAAATCGGGAGAGCAGTGAATTTCGAAAGCGAGGGCCTTTTCTGAATCCGGAAGATGCTTGCTTATAGCTTGGTATTTGTTTCTTCCTCATGACTTCACCCGGTATCCGATACCGCGGATCGTCTCAATAATAGAAGGTTCCGCCGGATTGATCTCCAGCTTCTCGCGGAGGTGACGGATGTGAACCATCAGCGTCTTGTCCCCATCCAGATACGGTTCGCCCCAGACCGCCTCGTAGATCTGCTCCTTGGTCAGGATTTGACCGAGATGGCGAAGCAGGAAGTGAAAAATGTAGAACTGCTTGCCGGTCAGCACGACTTCCTCTCCAGTAGGTTCAACAACAATCCGGTTCTCCCGTTCAAAGATCAGCAGATGACCCAGACGCAGCGGTTCATTCTCAAGGGCAACCGTACCGCCCCGGCGAAGCAGAACCTCCAGCCTGGCAGCCAGCTCGTCCGGGTGGAAGGGCTTGGTCAGATAATCATCGGCGAATTCCAGTCCCTGGAGCTTATCGTCGATGGAAGTCCGGGCAGAGAGCATCAGGATGGGCAGGCTCGGGTATTGCTTCTTCAGCCGCTGTCCCACCGTGAACCCGTCCAGCCCGGGCAGCATGACATCAAGGATCGCCAGACGGCAGTCCTTTGCTTCCTCGACCGCCTGTTCGCCGCTGGTTAGCCAGGTCACGCGGTACCCGCGCTCCTTGAGGTCCGCACAGACCCATTCCCCAATCTCGCGATCATCTTCAATATATAGCACTTGCGTTTGCACCTTATTCACGATCAACCATTCCTTTCGAACCCTATTGTTGCAAATTTCAGGGAAAAAGAAAACCGCCCAAAGTCCAGGACGAGAAACCGTCAAACAATCGGGATTTGTTTTGTGATTCCAGTCACAAAATCTCTAGTCGGCCTATGATACGTTCTAAGCATGAGAACCATTCTCAACGACACATTCGAAAAGGGAATAACGACTACGACATTATAGATTAATAGTTGAAGGAGGAACAAGCATGAGCGAATTTATCAATAATCGTGAGCATCAGGCTCAGGAGCAGACGCACAGACAAGAAATGCTCAAGGAGATCATCAAGGAGCTGCATCAAGGGAAGAGCGTAGAGGAAGTAAAGGCACGCTTTGAGGAAGCTGTCGGTGATGTAACCGTATCGGAGATCTCTGCGCTGGAGCATGCTTTAATGGAAGAAGAGGGGATTCCGGTCAGTGAGGTGCAGCGGCTTTGTTCCGTGCATACCGCTATTTTCAAAGGATCCATTGAAGATATCATGCTACCCGTTCTGTGAAGCCGGAGGAGCAGCCCGGACATCCGGTGTATACCTTCAAGCTGGAGAACAGAGAAATTGAGAAGCTGACCAACTTCAAAATTCGCCTGCACCTGGATAAGCTCCGCAAAGAGGATACAGACGAGATCCGATACAAGCTGCTGGAGGATCTGAGCCTGCTGCTTGATCTTGATAAGCACTACAGCCGGAAGGAAAATCTGCTGTTCCCTTATTTGGAGAAGTACGGAATTTTCGGTCCGACCAAGGTCATGTGGGGAGTGGATGACGGCATCCGCCTAATGATCAAAGAGGTCAAGGCCAAGCTGGTTCCCGGGCAAGGCGACCAAGAGACGCTCTGCATGGATCTGGAGCGGGTTATTCAAGAAGTGAACGAGATGATATTTAAGGAAGAACATATTTTGCTGCCGATGGCGCTGGAGAAGCTGACTGAGGATGAGTGGTTGAAAATTGCCCAGGAGAGTGAGCAAATCGGCTTCTGTCTGACGGCTCCCGACAAGGAATGGATTCCGGAACGTGTTCCGCTTCCTGCCGAGGCAGCAGCGGAGACAGCTGAAGGAGAGGAAGAGCAAGCTACACCGCAAGGCTTCGTACGGTTCGAGACAGGTACGGTGTCTGTGGCTCAATTGGAGGGCATTATGAACCATCTGCCGGTTGACCTGACGTTTATCGATGAGAACGATGTTGTCCGGTATTTCTCCCACGGCAAGGAACGGATCTTCGCCCGGACGAAGGCGGTGATCGGCCGGACCGTGCAGAACTGCCATCCTCCGCAAAGCGTGCACATCGTTGAGCAGCTGCTGGCTGATTTCAAATCCGGAAAGAAAGATGTTGAGGACTTCTGGATCCCGTTCAAAGACAAGTTCGTCTATATCCGCTACTTCGCTGTAAGAGCAGAGGACGGAACTTACATGGGCACCCTCGAATTCACTCAGAACATTGCTCCGATTCGTGCGCTGGAAGGACAGAAACGGATCATGTCATAAGGAAATTGTACGGCTCCCGCGGGAACTGCTCATGGTCATCGAGCGGTCTACGCGGGTGCTTTTTTTCAGAGGCTATGATGCATGTCATACTCCCCGTAATCCCTTGACCTTCCTGCATTTCCAGACGCAGTCCACTTCTCTTGACCGAATGTAAGGGTTCGCTTATAGTGGGTACGTAGGAGTATGGAATAGATTGATTTTAATTAATTTTATAAAGGTGGCTTGTGAAATGTCTGAAAAAATTTACATTGGCGTGGATCTTGGCGGCACAGCGATCAAGGTCGGCATCTGCAGTGAGGAAGGACAATTGCTTCATACGTATGAAGGACCTACGGAAAAGGAGAAGGGTCCGGATACCGTGGTGGGCAATATTGAGAAATACGTCCGGCTCGTAGTCGAGCAATCTCCGTTCGAATGGGATCAGGTTGCCGGAGTAGGTGCCGGAGTAGCCGGCTTCACCAATGTAAAGGAAGGCATTATTATCCTTGCGCCCAATGTTGGACTCAAGGATCTGCACATTCGCGAAATTCTTGAGGGACGCCTTGGCAAGCCGGTTAAGATCGACAATGATGCTAATGTAGCAGCCTTGGGCGAAGCTTGGGGCGGCGCAGGCAAGGGTGTCGAGAACTGCGTATGCTATACGCTTGGAACCGGCGTTGGCGGCGGTATTATTATTAACGGGAAAATCTATCAAGGCTTCTCTGGTATGGCGGGCGAGCTGGGACACGTATCGGTTGTCCCGGACCTGGAGGCGATTCAGTGCGGCTGCGGGAAGATGGGCTGCCTGGAGACAGTCTCCTCGGCAACCGGTATTATCAAGATGGCCAAGGATGCAGTAGCTCGAGGCGAACGTACTTCGCTAGCCCAAGTGGAGAACATTATGGCGAAGGATGTATTTGATGCAGCGAAGTTGGGTGATGAAGCGGCGATTCGAATCGTTAACCGTGCGGCATTCTATCTCGGTAAATCGATGGCGGCTACAGCGGTCATTCTGAATCCGGAGCTGTTTATCATCGGCGGCGGTGTTTCCTATGCGGGAGATATTCTGTTCGATGAGATCCGCAGCGTATTTGCCAAGCTGACACCGGAGCCCGTGCAAAAAGGCCTGCGAATCGTGCCTGCTACTTTGGGCAATGATGCGGGTACGGTCGGCGCAGCCGGCTTGTTCTTGTAATAATTCAGCATTCCTGTTTCTACCGAAAATAACCAATAAGAGAAATCTGTGAGCAACAGCGATCGTAGGGACACCTCTACTCGCAACGGTATCTCCAAGGCAAATCTAATTTAGGTAAATTTATATAGACCAGGAATTTCTGGGGGAATTGTTAGGAGGGAGCAGAATGCCTAAAAAAGAGGAAGCTTCTGTCGCGAATCTGATCATTATTACCGGGATGTCCGGGGCAGGCAAATCGGTTGCCGTAAAAAGTCTGGAGGATCTCGGCTTTTTCTGCGTCGATAATTTGCCGCCGGTTCTGATCCCCAAATTCGCCGAGCTCATTGAACAGTCGAAGGGTAGAATTGCCAAGGTAGCGCTGGTCATCGACTTGCGGGGCCGGGAGTTTTTCACTGCGCTGTCGGAATCGCTGAATTATATCAAGGATCATTTCACGATCAAGAGTGATATTCTGTTCCTGGATGCAACGGATGCTGTCCTGGTGCAGCGCTACAAGGAGAGCCGCCGTCGCCACCCCCTTGCGCCGGACGGGATGCCGTTAGACGGGATCAAGCTGGAGCGTAAAATGCTGGATGAGCTAAGAATGTCGGCAAATCAAGTCATCGACACGAGCAACATGAAGCCGGCCCAGCTGAAGGAGAAGATCATTTCCCGCTTTTCCCACTTAGAAAGCAATCACCTGTCTGTGAATATCACTTCCTTTGGCTTTAAATACGGAATACCGATTGATGCCGATTTGGTATTCGATGTCCGATTCCTGCCGAACCCTCATTATATTGACCAGCTTCGTCCACACACGGGACAAGACAGCGATGTATATGATTATGTTATGAAGTGGCCGGAAACCCAGGAGTTTCTGACCAAGCTGCTTGATATGCTCCATTTCTTGCTGCCCCAGTATCATAAAGAGGGCAAGAGCCAGGTCATTATCGGAATCGGCTGTACCGGCGGCAAGCATCGTTCAGTCGCCATCGCCGAGTATCTGGGCCGAATGCTTGGAGCGAGCGAGACCGAATCCGTTCGCGTCAGCCATCGGGATGAGGGCCGGGACCGGAATTAGTTGCTGCTCAGAAAGACAGAGGTGAGTTTGGTGATCCATCGGATCAAGAATGAAAGAGTGCCGCGGATTGTCGTGATGGGCGGGGGAACCGGCTTGTCAGTCATGCTGCGAGGGTTGAAAGAGAAGCCGCTCGACATTACGGCTATTGTTACCGTTGCCGATGACGGAGGGAGCTCCGGTATTCTCCGCAGCGAGCTGCAAATGCCGCCGCCCGGAGACATCCGCAACGTATTGACAGCATTGGCCGATGTGGAACCGCTGTTATCGGATATGCTCAGTTATCGCTTTTCGAATGGTTCCGGCTTGGCCGGCCACAGTCTTGGCAATCTGATTCTTGCTGCGATCACGGATATCTCCGGAGATTTCGTGACAGCAGTCCGGGAACTGAGCCGGGTGTTCGCTGTTCGCGGGCGGGTTCTGCCGGCCGCAGGTCAGGCTGTGATCTTGAAGGCGGAAATGGAGGACGGCTCGATTGTGACGGGGGAATCGAAGATTCCTGAAGCAGGCGGCAAGATCAGCAGGATCTTCATTGAGCCGGAAGAAGTGGAGCCGCTTCCTGAAGCCGTCGAGGCGATTCGTGAAGCGGATGCCATACTGATCGGTCCGGGAAGCCTTTATACCAGCATTATTCCAAATCTGCTCGTGCCCAAGCTGGCCGAAGCCGTTCTGGAGAATGAAAATGCCATTAAAATATTTGTCTGCAATGTTATGACCCAGCCCGGGGAGACCGATAATTATACGGTAAGCGATCATTTAGAGGCGATTTACAAGCATGTAGGGCATCATTTGTTTGATTATGTCATTGTGAATGACGGTGAAATTCCGGCTCAGGTACAGGACTTCTACGCCGAGAAGGGCGCCAAGCCCGTCCAGGTGGATTGGGATGTCGTGACCGGCAGGGGCTACAAGATGATCGCCGATACGTTGGTCCTGTTCCGCCGTTACCTGCGGCATGACGCTGACAAGCTGAGTCAACACATTTATCAGCTGGTGCAAGACTGGATTAGCAGAAAGAGGTGAATCCGTTGTCGTTTGCGGCGCAAACCAAAAAAGAACTGACCATGATCGAAGCTGACGCTTGCTGTGAACAAGCGGAGCTCTCCGCGCTGATCCGGATGAACGGGTCGGTACAGCTGACGAACAAGAAGGTCGTGCTCGATATCTCTACGGAGAACGCTGCGATAGCAAGGCGGATCTATTCTCTCCTGAAGAAGCATTTTCAGGTGCATACCGAGCTCTTGGTCCGTAAGAAAATGCGGCTCAAGAAAAATAATGTATATATCGTGAGAATACCTGCCCGTGTTCAGGAAATCCTAAAAGAGCTGCACATTGTCTCCGAAGGCTTTGTCTTTACGCCGGGGATTCATGAAGAGCTCACCCGGAAAAATTGCTGCAAGCGCGCATACCTGCGGGGAGCGTTCCTTGCCGGCGGCTCGGTCAACAATCCGGAAGGCTCCTCATACCATCTGGAAATTTCGTCGATGTACGAAGAGCATTGCCAAGCCCTCGTGACCCTGGCCAATGAATTTCATCTGAACGCGCGCTGCATTGAGCGGAAGAAGGGCTTTATTTTTTACATCAAGGAAGGCGAAAAGATTATCGAGCTGCTGAACATTATCGGAGCGCATCAAGCACTGTTCAAGTTTGAGGATGTACGAATTATGCGGGATATGCGCAACTCGGTCAACCGCATCGTCAATTGCGAGACCGCCAACCTGAACAAGACGATTGGGGCGGCCGTCCGGCAGATCGATAATATCAAGCTGCTGCAGAAGGAAATGGGCTTGGAAAATCTGCCCGATAAGCTGCGTGAGGTGGCTGAAATTCGTCTGGCGCATCCGGATATGAACCTGAAGGAAGTCGGAGAGATGTTAAAAAACCCGGTAAGCAAGTCCGGCGTCAATCATCGACTGCGAAAAATCGACGAGCTGGCGGAAAAAATCCGGGGCAGTTAAAGTTGTTTTCGGTTTTGCTAGTGTGCCGATGTCGGTGTATGATATAATGGATTTAATTATAAATGTTCACAAATGGTGGACACGTGGTGGATCAAGTATTAGGGGGTAAGGATAGATGGTAAGAAACCCGGTAACCGTTCGTCTTAAGACGGGGCTTCATGCCCGGCCGGCAGCGCTTTTTGTTCAGGAAGCCAACAAATATTCTTCTGAGATTTTTGTTGAGAAGGATGATAAAAAAGTGAATGCCAAAAGTATCATGGGAATTATGAGCCTTGCGATCAGCACGGGCACCGAGATTTACATAAGCGCAGAGGGTGCGGATGCCGAGCAGGCCGCAAGCGCTTTAATCAATCTTGTCAGCAAGGAAGAGCTTGAGAATCAATAAAATCCTTTAGACGGTTATGACCCGGGTAAAGGGACGAGAATGGGAATGGATCGGAATTTACGATTCATTCCCATTTTTTTTGTTTGCCTGCAACTATCAATCTCTTTTTTGCGTTAAGAAGATAAAATCACCAATATTATGAAGGAAAATGGAGGTCATTGGAATGAATAAATGGGTCAAGTCTGTTAGTGCATTTGCAATCGCCGGCACATTGTTGACTGGAGCGGCTCTGCTGACCAATACAGCAGGTCCGGCACAGCAGGTCCAGGCTGCAGAGGGTGATGTATTGCGCAATGTCGTTAATGTTGCGGGATCAGGAGAGCTGTCCGTCAAGCCAGATATTGTCACGCTTACGATTGGCGTAGAGACGGAAGCCGCAACCGCGAAGGAAGCACAGAGCGCCAACAGCGCCAAAATGGCAAAAATCCAAAGCGTTCTGAAGGATACCTGGAAGGTCGATGCCAAGGATCTTCAAACCGGACAATTCTATGTACAGCCGAACTATAGCTATTCTGAAAAGGAAGGCCAGAAAGTGAAGGGCTATACAGCGTATCATTCATTGAACGTTACTTACCGTGATCTGACCAAGGTTGGACAGCTGCTGGACGCCGCTTCGGAGGCCGGAGCAAACCGGATTTCCGATGTACGCTTCAGTACGGAAAACACCGATCAATATCAGGAGCAAGTGATTGACAAGGCGATGAGCAATGCCAAGCTCAAGGCCTCCGCCATTGCGAAGTCGGCTGGCCGTTCGCTGGGCGTGGTCGTTAATGTAACCTTGTCCGGCGGAGGCGAGACTCCGGTCTATATGCAAAATGAAATGCTGATGAGCAAAGCCGCAGCCGATACCGGCGGCTCCACCTCGCTTGAAGCTGGTGAAGTGACGCTGAAGGCGAACGTCAGTGTTACTTATGAATTGAAATAACAGCATGACGGTTTAGACACACCCGGAAATGGCGAGCTTGGATTCGCTGTTTCCGGGTGTTGTCATGTGGTGGTTTCTTCCTATTATAGGCGCCCGGAACAGGATTCAATGAAAGGGTATTGTATCCTCCGCCAAAACAAGGTATAGTGAATATGCAAAAAAATGAATCGATCGACCTGAAAAGCCATACCAATGGATATGGCTTTTTTTTCTTAAAGACACCCTATTGAAGGAGTTGATGCTACGATGATTGAATTGTCCGGCGTTGAGAAGCAATTTGCGGGACAAGTCGTTGTGCATCCGCTTTCGCTCACCATTAAGGAAGGGGAATTCCTAACCTTGCTGGGCCCGAGCGGCTGCGGCAAGACGACGATTTTGCGCATGATTGCCGGATTCGAGCAACCGACCAGCGGACAGATTCTGCTGGATGGCACCGATCTGACAAGCCTTCCGCCCAATCGCCGGGACCTGAACCTGGTATTTCAGCACTATGCCTTGTTTCCCCATATGACCGTTGAAGATAATATTGCATTCGGCCTGAAGATGAAGAAGCTGCCGCCCAAGGAGCAGCGTAAGCGTATTGATGAAGCTGTAGCTATGACTCAGCTTACCGCACTGGTAAAGCGATATCCGCACCAGCTATCCGGCGGACAACAGCAGCGGGTTGCGATTGCCCGCGCTATTGCCAACAAGCCCAAGGTGCTGCTGTTGGACGAGCCGCTTGGTGCGCTTGACCTGCAGCTTCGCAAAAACCTGCAATCCGAGCTCAAGCATCTGCAACGGAGTCTCGGGATCACGTTCGTCTATGTGACCCACGATCAAGAGGAAGCGATGATGCTGTCCGACCGGATTGTCATTATGAATAGTGGAAAAGTCGAGCAGATCGGCACGCCGCGCGAGATTTATGCCACGCCAAAGACCTTGTTTTCCGCTACATTTGTGGGAGAGAATAACATTTTCTCGCTGGATGGGCGGCTGTTTGCCGTGCGTCCCGAGAAGCTATCGGTCGAGCGGAACCCGGAGGGCTGCAAGCGCGTCGGTGAAGTGATGGATGTGCTCTATCTGGGCAGCATTCACAAGCTGATCGTACAGCTGGAGGACGAGCCGATGACCGTATCCATTATTCTGGACATTTCTGATGAGCGCCCATGGACGATCGGCGAGAAGGTAGGCGTGAATTGGAAGACCGGGGATGAGGTGGTAATCGGACCATGAGACGGTGGAGATCTGGCCTGGGGCTGCTGCCGGTCCTGTTCTGGCTGAGCTTGTTTCTCGTTGTTCCGATGCTGATTGTTGTCGTGATCTCCTTTATGGGCCGCGATGAATTGGGTAATGTCGTATTTACATTCCAGGCCAGCAGCTATGCTACCTTTTTTGATTCGCTGTACCTGGGTATTTACTGGGATACCATCGTATTATCTGTGGTAACGACGGTTCTGTGTTTGCTGTTCAGCTACCCGCTGGCCTACTACATTGCCAATGCCGGGCCGCGGATGCAGACATGGGGGCTTGCGTTAATCACGATTCCGTTCTGGATCAACTTTCTGATCCGGACCTATGCCTGGGTGCTGTTGCTGCGGACGCAGGGCGTGGTGAATAATCTGTTGATTCAATTCGGATGGATCCATGAGCCTCTGCAGCTGCTATATACTAAGGGAGCCGTATTGTTGGGGATGGTGTATACCTTTATTCCGTTCATGGTGCTCCCGATCTACGTGGCGCTCGAACAAATGGACAAGCGGCTGCTGGAGGCGGCAGACGACTTGGGTGCGACCAGATGGAAATCGTTCTGGCATATCACCTTGCCGCAGACCAAGTCGGGCATCATGACGGGCTCCGTGCTTGTCTATGTGTCCACCAGCGGCATGTTCGTAGTCACCGATATTCTTGGCGGAGCCAAGTCGGCGATGATCAGTAACATCATTCAGAGCCAGTTCTTAGGTGCACGCAACTGGCCGTTCGGTGCGGCGCTCTCCGTCATCTTTGTGATTACCTCGCTGGTGCTGATTGCCCTGTTCAACAGGGCGATGACATCCAGGCATCTCGCTGCAAAGGAGGGACGCTGATGCATACGAAGCGAAAAAACCATCCGCTGCTGGGAATTCACTCCCTGCTGGTGATGATCTTCATCTATGTGCCGATCGGCTTTATCATTGCCTATTCTTTCAACAGCTCGCGTCTGGCTGCCGATTGGAGCGGATTTACGCTGGATTGGTACGTTTCCCTGTTCCACAACCGGCGGGTGATGGAGGCGCTGGGCAATACGTTAACGGTTGCAATAGCTGCTACGGTAGTATCCACCTTGCTGGGCACGCTGGCTGCATTGTCGATCGGTAAAGTAGGACGCAAGACCAAGGCCGGAATGGGCGGACTGCTGTATTTGCCGATTATTATTCCGGATATCATTATGGGCTTGTCCCTGCTGGTGCTATTCACGCAATTCCATATTCCGCTTGGGAAGCTGACGATCATTATCGCGCATATTACATTCTGTATCTCGTATGTCTATGTGATTGTCTCGACGCGCCTTGCGGGTATGGGCGGGCAGTTAGAGGAAGCGGCGCAGGATCTGGGCGCGAACGCTTGGCAAACCTTCCGGCATGTGACGCTGCCGCAGATTACGCCGGGGATCATTTCCGGGGCTTTGATCGCTTTCACCATGTCCCTGGATGATTTCATGGTCAGCTTCTTTGTCAGCGGTCCGAGCTCCACGACACTGCCGATTTACATTTACGGACAAGTCAAACGGGGTATTTCCCCGGAAATTAACGCCTTGTGTACCCTATTGATTCTTGTGAGTGTTACCTTGATTTTCTTGGCTCAATTTGTATTAAATAGAGGTAAAGGCCAGAAAAAACAATCGGTGCTTCCGTTTTAAGGGCACGCTATAACTATATAAACTGCGTAGAAAGGGCATAAGAGTGAAGGGCTAAAAGCTTTCTTACAGAAAGCTGCTTCGAAAGCATAAAGCGTAAGCCCATGCCCATTTAAAAATGTACTGGCAAAGAAGTAAATGCTCTTTCTCAGAGCACTTACGGACTTCATTTGCGGAAAGAGAGGAGATCCTAAATTGAAAAAAATGAAATGGGCCGGCATCGTGCTGGCTGCTGGACTGGCACTGTCCGTATTGTCGGGCTGCGGCGGTTCTTCCAAGGAAACATTGAACATCTACAGCTGGGCGGACAACTTTGACGCCGATGTGCTGGCGGCATTTGAACAGGAATTCGACGTCAGAATCAACTATGATGTATTTGCGAACAACGAGGACCTGCTGGCGAAGATTAACGCCGGCGGCAGCGGCTATGACCTGATTCAGCCGTCCGATTATATGGTGGCAACGATGATTAAGCAGGATTTGCTGGCACCGATCAACAAAGACAACATTCCGAACTTTGAATATGTTTCTGATTCGTATAAGGATCCTTCTTATGATCCGGGGAACCAGTATTCTATCGTCTATACTTCAGGTGTAACGGGGATTGCCTACAACACCAAGTATGTGAAGGATGAGATCGACAGCTGGGAAGACCTCTGGAATCCGGAATATGAAGGTAAAGTATTGCTGCTGGACGACAACCGGGAAGTGATCGGAATGGCACTCAAAAAGGCAGGACACTCCAACAGTTCTACGGAGGAATCCGAGATTACTGCAGCGGTTGACGATCTGAAGGCCCTGCTTCCAAGCGTGCTGGCTTTTGATACAGACAACATTAAGCAAAAGATGATTCAGGAAGAAGGCTGGATCGGAACGGTTTGGTCCGGCGACGCTTCTTATATCGCGAAGGATAACCCGGATGTCGCATTCGTGGTGCCTAAGGAAGGCGGAACGATCTGGTCCGATAACTATGCGATTCCAAAGGGTGCTAAAAATCAGGAGCTGGCGGAGAAGTTCATCAACTTCATGCTGGATCCGGAGAACAGTGCCAAGAACTATGAATCAATCGGTTACAGTGACCCGAACACCAAGGCACAGGAGTTCCACAGCGAGGAGTACAACAATGACAAGATGATCAATCTGTCGGAGGATGAGTTGTCCCGCACGGAATGGCTTGGCGATGTTGGCGACAAGCTGCAGCTTTACGACCGCTTCTGGACGGAGCTGAAGAGCGGACGCTAACAGAACTAAAGATAAGTGATAAGAGAGTGATATGTCCCTGTTGCAGGCTGCAGCGCGGGTATATCACTCTTTTTAATTGTCGGGGACAGCAAGGAGACGTTAGCGATATAGGGATAAGCCTAAAGGAAGAGAAGGCAAATACAAGAGAGCAGGAGTAAGAGCAAGAGTAAGAGTGAGAGCAAGAGTGAGAGCAAGAGCAAGAGTGAGAGTGAGAGTAAGAGCAGGCAGTATTAAAGAGTAACGTGTTCGGCGGCTGGAGGGGTAGCCTTTCTAGCTGGCTGAGGCATTCATATACTACTAGAACCCAAGGACTCCGAGCGAATAGGTGCATTTATACACCTATTTCTGGTTATTCAAGCTCAATAAGAGGATTTAGTTGCTCGAAACACACTTAGAATCGTCGTTCGATCCAAAACGCAGTGAAGCAAGGTGGAATAGCTGTAATTTGGGCAACTAATTGTACCGGATGATAGGTTAACTGGAGGAATAAATACTTTTTGTACAACTATTTTGGAGGCAGATGAAACGATGGTAAGATAGAATGCTGGAGAGTAAGGGGAAGCGGTATGCAGCGTACGATAGCGTAGCGTCCCTCTTGCGCAATTTTGGAGGGTAGGAGCATGATTTGATAGCCGATGGGAGATAATTGGGGTAACTCCAAGAAGAGGTGATCAGGATCATGAAGAAATGGATAGTCATCACAGGTTCGCTGCTGCTGGCGGCGAGCGTGCTGAACACAGGCGCACTCGCGGCAACGGCGGATAACCTTCAGACTGCGGCTGTGACAGGATCAAAGCTTGCAGGATATGAATCGAATATGGTTACGCTGACCCAGGCTCCGGCTCAGACACAGCAGCAAACCCCCAAGCTCAATCCGGGGCAGGCCGTCAAGCTAACCGTCAAGGATAAGGCTGTACGCTGGCAAGGCCGGCAGGGAGAAGAGGATGTGCTGGTTCCCTTGGAATTTATTCAGAAGAGTCTGAAAATTCCAGTGAAGCATGATCCGTCCGCTGGTGTGTACACGCTGACCCGCCGTCATGTAGTGGTGGAGCTTAAGCCGGGAGAGAATGGCGCCGAGGCGGTGGTGAACGGCAGCAAACAGCTTCTGCCCTATGAATGGAAGGTGATCGACGGCAAGCCATATGTATCGGTGAATGTGGTAGTCGACCACCTGGGGGTAACGTCGAATTGGAATCAAGCCAAAGATGCGTTGAACCTGGTTCCGCATAAGCTGAATGATGTCAAGATCACTACCCAGCGGCTGGAAAAGGTCATTCCGGAAGCCTCGATCAAGGTAGAGTATCCTCAAATCAGCGGTTTGCGCAATAAGACGGCTGAAACTTCGATCAATGCGCTGCTGCAGGAACGAGCGAATTCTTTTGTAGAGCGGGCGCTTAAGGAAACCAAGGAGAATCAGCCATCTCCGAACGGCAGCCCTTACGAATATCTGGGGAATTATACGGTGACCTTTAACCGGGGAGGACTGCTGAGCATTCTGGAGCAGACCTATGCTTATACAGGAGGGGCGCACGGAATCAGCGTGCGGGAAGGGTTGACCTTCCGCCTGAGTGACGGCAAGCTGCTGACGCTGGATGAGGTGCTGCGGAAGAATCCTGATTTCCGGAAAATCGTCGACCCGTCGATCGCCAAGCAGCTGAAGCAGATCGAGGGTTACTTTGGCGGCTTCAAGACGATCGGCAGCAACCCGGATTACTATTTGAAAAATAACGGGGTGGTCATCTTCTTCCAGCTCTATGACTACCTGCCGTATGCCTACGGGTTCCCGGAATTTTATTTCCCGTTCCCGGAGTTATACAAGTCGAATTAATAATTGTACGCGCTGGGGCAACGTGTGAAGTGTGCTTAAGATCGCTGTTGTTCACAGATTTCCATGATTAAATTAACCCATAGATGGGTAGAAATCCGTTCACAAAGGCGAACGCTGACGCTTCATCAGCACACTTCACCCTTATGTCCTTTCTGCGCAGCTACTTAGTTCAACTTATATCAGGTTAAATAAAACCGCAAAAGCCTCCCGCATGGCATCAGCGTCTCCTTGACGGAGATAGCCGATACAGCGGGAGGCTTCTTTATGGATTACTCTATGGAACTCTATGGATTACTCTGTCCCCAGCTCCAATGGAACGAGACGGAACTGGTCGACATCGGCGAGCCCGCGGTTGGTGATCCGCAGCTCGGGAATCACCGGCAGGGCGATCAGGGAGAAGGTCATGAACGGCGCGTTCAAGGTGCAGCCGAGCGTCTTCCAGGCCTGCTCCAGCTCCTGAACCTGCCGGGCGACGGTAGGGAGCGGCTGATCGGACATCAGGCCGGCAATGACCATCGGCACTGCCGCCAGCACCTGGCCGTCCAGCACGGCGATCATGCCGCCTCCGAGCTTCGCCAGCTCATTGGCGGCGAAGGCCATCTCCTCGTGGCTGGCGCCCATGACGAGGAGGTTGTGGCTGTCGTGGGCGACCGTCGACGCCACGGCACCGCGCTTAAGGCCGAAGCCTTGCGCGAAGGCCAACGAGATTTGACCGCTCCCATGGTGGCGGTCAATGCACGCGAGCGTGAGCACATCCTGCTCCACGCTCGGCTGGATGTACCCGCCCGCCACCTCGAGGCGGGCGGTTCCGCGTCCGGTTCGCGCGCTATTTTCAATCGCGCGAATGACGCGGACCTCGGTGCCGCCGCTGGCTGCGCCAAGCGTGCTCGGCACCGCGAAGTCGCCCGGTACCAGCGGCCGGGCGAGGCGTACCGAATCCCGTGCATGCGCCGGGTATTCGTACACCGGGAAGCCGGCGCGAAGCTCGCCGTCTTCCCACACGATCTCGCCGTCCGCAATGACCGTGGACGGCTCCATCCGGCCCAGATCGCCGATCAGCAGCACATCGGCGCATTTGCCGGGGGCGATGCCCCCGACATCACCGTCGACCCGGAAGTAACGGGCCGTATTGATCGAGCCCATCTGAATCGCCTTGACGGGATCTACGCCTTCTTCGATGGCCCGGCGTACGACATGATTCATATGGCCTTTCTCAATCAAGGTCTGCGGGTATACATCGTCCGTGATCAGCAGAACCTGGGCGGAATCCGCCCCGTCCTCTGTAACGACCTTGATCACTTCCTTGACATCATGCCAGGCAGAGCCTTCGCGCACCATCAGATACATGCCCAGCTCCAGCTTGCGCAGACCCTGTTCCCGGGTTACGGTCTCGTGACAGGACGATACTCCGGAGGCGATATAAGCTTGCAGCTCGGAATCTGAGTCACTAGGGAAATGCCCGGTCACGGTCTTGCCAGCGTTAATCGTAGCGGCAATTTCTCCAGCCATTTTTGGATCACCGTGCACGACGCCGGGGAAATTCATCACTTCGCCCAGTCCGGCCACGCCTTCCCAGGTCATACCCTCCTCAATGTCGGAGACATGCAAGCAGGCTCCGGCATCCTCCAGATCATCGGTGGAAGGAACACAAGACGGAAAGGTGGTGTAGACCTTCAGCGGCAGCTGCTGGCCCTCTTCGTGCATCCAGCGGACGCCCTCCGAGCCGAAGACGTTGGCAATCTCGTGCGGGTCCATAAATACCCCGGTCGTTCCTTTTGCCAAGGCAGCCTTGGCGAATTCCGTTACAGACAGCATGGTGCTCTCTACGTGCATGTGTCCATCCAGCAAGCCTGGAACGATGTATCTGCTCTTCGCATGGACGAGAACGGTATCAGGGCCGGCCAGATGAGCGGCTGAGCCGATATAGGCAATGCGGCCAGCCGCAATTGCCACATCTGTATGGGGCTGCAGCTTGCCCGTGTACACATTGACCAGCGTACCGTCCAGAATAATTAAATCTGCTTTTCTACTGCCGGTAGCAACCTCTGCCAGCACCCGGCTGACTTCTGGAAGCTTCTTTCTTCGGCTTGCACACATCCTGCTTCACTCCTTGAATTTTCAGTATTCAGAATATTTCGGAATGCTTCATATATTTTCATTATTTTTTCACTGATTGCCTTGAAATGCAAGCAAAAAGACTGCGCCCCCAGATCAAAAACAATCCGGGAACAGCAGTCCTGTAGTTGATTTTATAAAAATTACTTGTTGTCCGGCATCGGTGTCTTCTCGATAACACGATCGATCAGGCCGTAGTCCTTCGCTTCAGCAGCACTCATGAAATAGTCGCGGTCGGTATCCTTCTCGATCCGATCCAGCGGCTGTCCTGTCCGTTCAGCGAGGATCTTGTTCAGCTTGTCGCGCATCTTGAGAATCCGGCGGGCACGAATCTCAATATCCGTTGCCTGGCCTTCTGCTCCGCCGAGCGGCTGGTGAATCATAATTTCACTGTTCGGTAGCGCGTAACGCTTGCCTGGTGCGCCTGCATTCAGCAGGAAAGCGCCCATAGAAGCCGCGAGTCCTACGCAGATGGTAGATACATCGGACTTAATGAATTGCATCGTATCAAAAATGGCCATCCCAGCCGTAATGGAACCGCCAGGGCTATTAATGTACAGATGGATATCCTTTCCAGGGTCTTCCGCATCCAGAAACAGCATCTGTGCGATAATCGCGTTGGCCACAACATCATTTACCTGCGAACCGAGGAAAATGATCCGGTCTTTCAGCAGTCTGGAATAGATGTCATAAGCGCGTTCGCCCCGGTTACTTTGTTCAACGACCATAGGTATATAGCTCACCGAAAAAACCTCCCTGTTTTATCCAATAGTTTATAACTCCATGCTTCTCGAGTCTGCCAACTTTATAAGGGTTCGATCATTGGCACAAGGGTGGGCAATAGTATGAAAGGATAATTCATACGGTGACTCGACAATGTGCAAATGTTCCTCAACTCTATAAGAATTGACGGAATCGAGAAATATTAACCTCATCATAATCAATTTCAAACAGAAAGTCAAAGATAGTCAAACTCTGGGTAACAAAAAAGCCCAACCGGGCATTCAACCTGAAAAGCATTATGCATTGTAAAAGATAAAATGGCGCGCCCGCGAGGAATCGAACCTCGATCTCAGGCTCCGGAGGCCTACGTCATATCCATTGGACCACGGGCGCATGTTTTGAATAGCAGCTTTTTTAACGTGCAGAAATGATTATATGCCATCCACTAATAAATTGCAAGCTAAATTCCCGAAGCTGAAATCCCCGAAGCCTGTTGTTGTTCTGAGATCATACTGTGAGACACCGCGCGCTTGGATCCGGGGTCGGTGCGAAATGTACACATGCGTACTTCGCCGCATCTTGCAGAATCTGCTGAATAGCCAGCGGTGGTGCATACTTACATGAAAATGTGCAATAGCACAAAGGACAGTTAAACATCGGAGGGCGAGTTAGAGGGGCAGCCGTGTGAAATGTTCCTACAATCGCTGTTGTTCGCGGACTTCTATGATCGGACTAATTTCTCACAAGGGGGAAATCTGCTCACAAAGGCGAACGCTCCGAGTCTATGCTCCCGATGCAGCTTTCTTACAGAAAGATTTTATTTCAAAACCTTTCACACTCTTGCCCTAACTATCGCGCTTATTGAGTTCAACTGCACTGCTATTAACTTACCTCCTTGCGGCATTCAAGCAGGAGACTAAGCACGGCCTTGGGCTAAGCCCGAACGGCAGCCTGCGCGATAGCTTATGCACGACGTCAATGACCTGCCGCGCCTAAAGTTGCACCTCCGCCTCATGATAAATACGCCTTTGCACCGAAACTTTGCCTCTGCCTATCCTGCCAGTACTGAAGTTTTTCTCCAAAATTAACTTGTCCTACTGGCATTCCAATCTTGCTCCGAACTTCAATCGCCTACAAGACGATATGAGCAACTCATTCTTCTGCTCATGCACATCCGGTCGCGATTTAGTGAAATTACTTCCCTTAAAATCTTCATTCGACGCACGAACCCACTTTTAGTGAAAAAACTTACCTTAGATCGCCAGTAACTAGCCAAACCCGTGTTTTAGTCCACTTTAAGTACAAAAATTTCACTATATTT
>NZ_HG005140.1:609954-640203 GCF_000455265.1 Paenibacillus antibioticophila | reverse complement strand
AATTCGTATTTCTATCATTTCCACTAAATTTAAGGTAAGTTTTTTCACTACATGCCCGTAAGATTCATACTTCATGCGGACGAGCGATCACCGTCATGCTGCGAAACACGCGCGCTGGAAGCTGCGCTCGGTGAGGGGTCTACGCATGCGTACTTGGTCGAACATTTTGCTTCATCTACTGAAATAACCCTTGCACTGCGGGCTTGTTGAAATGGGGGTATCCCCAATGATGATACGGTGTTGTCTACTTACTGTTTGAATGCATCTGCGTCTTAGAGTGAGTGCGATGTAATCAGCGCTATAATGCCCTACTCAAGAGTCTGCGTAAAAGGGTATAAGCGTGAAGGTTGGTGCAGTAAAAGCTTTCTGAAAGAAAGCTGCATCGGGAGCATACGCTCGGAGCGTTCGCCTTTGCGTGTGGATTTATACCGTATGATGGCTTAGTTCAATCAAAGAAATCCGCGAACAACAACGATCGAAAGCAACCTTCACACGTTACCCCCGGAACGCAGAAATGTTAGCCTGTTTTATACAGCTGCCCTCTTGCAGCAAACTGCGACACTCATCCCCCGCATCCCTTACGGGATAAGCTATGAGCAAAAATTAATAAAAAAGTATTGTACTGAAAGCGCTTCTATGATACTTTATGAATATATAAAAACGTTTTTATTCAGAGGAGTGCAGTGCTTGTATGGGGAAGGTTACGATTAAGGATGTAGCGAAGGCGGCGGGCGTTTCCATTTCGACGGTATCGAATGCATTGAATGATGTTGACGTCTTGAATCCGGAGACCAAGTCTCATGTGCTGAAGATTGCCAAGCAGCTTAACTACGTGCCTAATCTGAACGGGAAGCTCTTGAAGTCGAAGAAGACGAACATGATTGGCTTTTTCACGACAAGTGTATCCGGTCCGTACTTCTACATTTTGGTTGAGTCCATGGCACGGGAATGCGAACGGCTCGGCTATGGTTTGAACGTGATGGTTACGGCAGACAAACATACGATTATCAGTAATATTCTTGGCAGACGCGTCGATGGCGTGATCATTTATGAAGAATCGCGGATTGACGAGAATGATATAGCTATGATGGAGAAGGATAAAGTGAAGGCGGTATTTCTGGACCGGGTGATCCAGAAGGAAACGATGGGAACCGTGATTTTCAATTCCTATGCTTCGGGCTATGAGGCTACGAAATACCTGATTAGTCTGGGGCATAAAAGGATTGCCTATATTTCCGGCGTGGATACGATGTATGACAGCGTGCAGCGGAAGGAAGGCTACCTGGCGGCATTGCGGGAGCATCAGCTTCCGGCGGATGAAGAGATGATATTACAGGGTTATTTTGAAGAAGAGGGTACTTATAACGCTGTAAAAGGTTATTTGCATAAGTTTCCGGGGAAGAAGCCGGACGCTTTTTTGGCGGGCAACGACTTGAGTGCGATCGGATGCATCAAGGCGCTGCGAACGCATGGTTACGAGGTTCCAAGAGATATTAGTGTGGTGGGCTTTGACGATATTGATATTGCCCAGTATTTCACGCCGCCTTTGACGACGGTAAGGAATCAGATTGCAAGGCAGGGTATTCTCGCAGTGGACCATTTGGTCAATATGATCCACAAGCAGGAGCAAGGGAAGGTTCAGAAGCTGGGCGGGGAGTTGATCGTGCGCGGCTCCAGCCATGTGAGGCTGACCAATTCGTAGGCTGCAATGCTTTTTGGAATAAACCATAAAGGGGGATTTTCATGCCCAATATAAAAACGTTTTTATTATTCAAAAGCGATAGAAAATCCGAAGGAGGAAGACAGCATGGCTAAGTCAGCGGTATTGAAAAAGCCGATAGGACAAAGGATGAAAGAGTTCCTGATTGATTTCGGACGCCAGTGGGAAATTCAATCGATGATCTGGCCCGGCATTATTTTTATGGTTATTTTCTGCTATGTCCCTATCTACGGATTGACGATCGCTTTTAAAAGCTACACGGTCATTGACACCATTGATACCGCTCCCTGGGTGGGTCTGGAGAACTTTCGGATTATCGCAACGGACAAATACTTCTGGGACTCGGTTGTCAATACGCTGGGGATCAGCTTTCTGAAGCTGGCGATCGGATTCGTCATTCCCATTATTCTGGCGATCATGATCTATGAGTTAAGCATGGGCCGATTTAAAAAGATCGTGCAGACGATTTCTTATCTGCCGCACTTTCTGTCCTGGATCGTACTTGGCGGGATGCTGATCACCTGGTTCTCGACGACAGGGCTGTTCAACCAGCTGCTGCTTGATCTCGGACTCATCTCTCAGGCGCAGAATATTTTGCTGGATCCAGAGAAATATTGGTGGATTGCCGTTCTGTCGGATATCTGGAAAGAAGCCGGCTGGGGAACGATTCTGTATTTGGCCATCATGGCTAAGATCGATCCTACCTATTATGAAGCGGCAAAAATTGACGGTGCGAGCCGTCTGAGACAAATCTGGAATATTACCCTTCCGAACATGAAGATGATTATCAGCTTGAACCTGATCCTGACCGTAAGCGGATTGCTCGGCTCCAACCTGGACCAGACACTCGTATTGATGAACTCTCAGAACCGGGCGAAGGCCGAAGTTATTAACTCTTATGTGTACCGGATGGGGATGACGCAAGGTGACTTCTCGTACGCCACTGCCGTTGGTCTGGGTGTCTCCATCGTATCCGTGATCCTGTTGGTCGTAGCCAACAAGGTAACAAGCAAGCTTAATGATAATCAATCCGTCCTGTAGAGAAGGAGGCAGCAGCCATGCAAGCAAAGAGGGTCAAGCAGGATCTCGATAGCAGAATCTTTGACACTGTAAACGTTACCATCCTGCTTTTGTTCACCATGATTATTATCGTTCCGCTGTGGAATGTCATTGTATCTTCCTTTAGCTCCGGGCGGTCCCTGGCGGAGGGCGGCTTCGTCTTCTGGCCCACAGAATTCTCGCTCGAGAACTATCAAGCGGTATTCCGGGATGAGACCATCTGGCAATCCTTTATTATTTCCGTCCTGAAGACGGTTATCGGGGTGCTGACCCACGTGTTCTTCTGTGCCATGATCGGTTACGGCTTGAGCAAGAGCAATGTGCGCGGCCGCAAGCTCTATGTCACGATGGGCGTCATCACGATGTTCTTCTCCGGCGGGATGATTCCGACTTATTTGCTTATCAAATCCCTGGGGCTGCTCAATACATTCTGGGTGTACATCATTCCGGCCCTGTTCAGCTACTATGATGTCGTTATTCTGATGAACTTCTTCCGCAATGTACCGGACTCCCTGGAGGAGTCAGCCAAGATCGATGGTGCGGGCGACTGGAAAATTTTCCTGAGAATCTTCATTCCCTTGTCCATGCCTGCGATGGCGACGATCGCCCTGTTCAACGGGGTGAACCAGTGGAATGACTTCATGACCACCAAGCTCTACATTACCGACCAGTGGCTGTATCCGCTGCAGATGAAGCTGTATGAGATTATCGTGCAATCCCAGACCCAATCGATGCAAAATATCGGCGGATCCGTTGTTATCGAGACGACTACCAAAGGGGTTCAACTCGCAACAATTGTAATCACTACGTTACCGATTGTTGTGATTTATCCAATACTGCAACGGTACTTTATCTCAGGCATGATGCTGGGGGCGGTGAAAGAGTAGTTTTGGCCGTAGAGAAAGACAGGGAGAATACCGGTTGAACCGCAATGAAGTGTTTTTAACAATAAGGAGGGTTTCGGAATGTTTAAGATGAACAAAGGCTTCGGGAAAAAGTCCATGACACTGTGCGCTGCCTTGTTGGCTGCTGCACTTGTAGTTACAGGCTGCGGCGGCTCCGGGGGCGGCTCCAAGGCTAAGGAGGAAGTATCGCTTGAGAACCGCTATACGCCGGATGCTAACACGCCTGCATGGCAGCTGGATACCAAGGAAGAGATGACAGAGCTCACTTGGTATGTGAATGCGGACTGGTGGAACACCGATTTTGGCAATGATGTTGTGACGAAAAAGATTAAAGAGGATTTGAACATCAACATCAAGTTCATTACCGGTGACGATACCAAGCTGAACACGTTCTTCGCTGGCAATGACATGCCGGATTTGATCACCACCTTCGATTCGAACTCGGCAGTTGTACAGAAAGCCTCCACCTGGGCGCTTCCGCTGAATGAGCTTGCTGAGAAGTACGACCCTTATTTCAATAAAGCAGCAGCAGCCGATACGCTGAACTGGTTCAAGCTCGATGATGGCAACACGTATGGCTATCCGAACTACTCCAATACACAAGCCGATTATGATAACGGTACCATTCCTGCGAAGACCGCTTTCATTATCCGCAAAGACGTCTATGAAGCCCTTGGCCAGCCAAGCATCAGCACACCTGAAGAGTTCAAGAGCGTGATGGGACAAATCAAGAGCCAATTCCCGGATCTGATTCCATTCGGCTTCAACTCCATCGGTGAAGGCACAGGCTCCCTGGGCGATGTGTTCCAGGACTTCCTGGGGGTTCCGCTCGAAACCGAGAACGGCGAGTTCTACAACCGCAACCTGGACGAAGACTATCTGGCTTGGTTAAAGACATTGAATGAGTCCTACCGGGAGGGCGGCATCAGTGATGACAGCTTCGCTGACGACGGTCCTGCCTTTGAGGAAAAAGTAAAAGCCGGCAAATATGCAACCATGCTGCTCGACGGAACGCCGCAGCAAGGCGGCAATCTGCAAATTTTCATGACGGCTAACCCGGACAAGGCTTACATGGCTATCGACGGCCCTAAGAGCACCGTTGGCAACGAGCCTAAGCTGAACCAGTCCGGTATCACGGGATGGATGATCAGCTTTATCACGAAGAACTGTAAAGACCCGGCAAAAGCAATCCAAATCTTCACGTACCTGCTAAGCGAAGAAGGCCAAATGCTGATGAACTACGGCATCGAGGGCGAAACCTACACCAAGAATGCCGACGGTACGGTTCAGTTCACACCGGAAGTAAAAGAACTGCAATTGAACAATGCAGACCAGTTCAAAAAGGAATACCGCATGGGCGAATTCATGTTCTTCGGTCATGACCGTCATAAAGCGCTGAGCGCCGATGCCCTCCCTGAATCGATCAAGCAAATGCAAGAATGGGGTAAAGGCAAACTGGTTCCACATTTCATCCTGGAGAACATCAACCCTGATCAGGGTACAGCAGAAGCACGTTCCCTGACGGCAATTAACACAACTTGGAACACTGCGATGGTCAGCCTGATCCGCTCCAAGAGCGAGGCAGAATTCGCTAAGACGCTGGATGCCTACAAGAAGTTCCTTGACGAAAACGGATGGGAAGCCATTGTGAAGGTCCGTACCGAAAAAATGCAAGCAAACAAAGAAAAGCTGGGCATTAAATAACGATATAAGTTGAACCAATAATGCACACTAGATGTCTACGTATAAAGTGTTCTTACGATCGCTGTTGTTCGCGGATTTCTCTGATTGAACTAAGCCATGAGAAGGAAGAACTCCGCTCTCAAAGGCGAACGCTCCCGCTTCTTCAGAACTCTTTATACTCCTGCCTTTTACGTGTAGCTTCTTGAGTTTAACTTATAGAGGTTGTTCAAAAAGTCATCTTTTGATCACGAAGTGTTTCAGGTAGCTGATTCGACATCGAATCTTGCGTTCACCCTAGAAGTCCAAGCGGATGCTTACGAGGTATGCTTCCTTTGGAAGCATTTCACTCATGTAGGTTTTGCCTACACTCCGTTCCTCCTTCGTCAGGTTCTCGCAACCTTATCGATACTGAAAAGCCGACTTTTTGAACATACACTTATATAGCAATACTGATTAATCTGCGAAGGGGCTTTCTCCGGCCGATCACCCGATCTCCGGGAGGGCCCCTTCATTACTAAGTAGATAAGTTGTATTTAAAACATTGTGCAGCCAGGCAAAAGTGAGGGGTGTTCTGAAGAAATGGAATGTTCGCCTTTGGGAGTGGATTCCTACAAAAATTTGATTTTACTTAGATCAAAGGAATCCGCGGACAACAGCGATCGCAAGAACACCCCACACGTCTGCCAGTTACACGCACTATCTTTAAATCGTATTTTCTACTTCAAATTGGAGGGACCATCATGCGAGATCTCACACTCTATTACTCCTCTGGAGAGGACTCACTATTCGTCCAAAAGACCGCGGAGCAGCTCAAGCCTGTCGAGGACGACCCCGTGGTTACGGTAGCACTGGACGAGTCTGTAAGCTACCAGACCCTGGACGGCTTCGGCGCTTCGTTTACCGATTCGGCAGCCTACCTGATTCATCAGGTGCTTCCGGAGGATGTCAGAATGGATCTGATGAAAAAGCTGTTCGACCGGGAGGAAGGCATCGGCCTGTCCGTGCTTCGCAACCCGATGGGGGCCTCTGACTATGCCCGATTCATTTACAGCTATAATGACCTTCCGGATGGAGAGACCGATCCGGAGCAGAAGCAGTTCTCCATCGCTCATGACGAAGCCGACGTCATTCCGCTGGTGCAGGAAGCGCTGCGCCTGAATCCCGAGATCAAGCTGTTCGGCTCGCCGTGGAGCGCGCCGGGCTGGATGAAGACGACCGGCTCCATGCTGGCGGGCGAATTGAAGCCGGAATACTATGCGGCCTATGCCGAGTATTTCGTCAAATATATCAAGGCCTATGCCGAGCATGGCCTGCCGGTCTATGCCGTCACACCGCAGAACGAGCCTCTTTATATGCCGAAGCATTATCCAAGCATGCTGATGCTTCCGGAGGTTCAGGTTGAGTTTATTAGGGATCACCTGAAGCCGGCCTTTGTGAAGCATGGGATCCAGACCAAGATTCTGGCCTATGATCATAACTGGGACCGCCCGGATTACCCGCTGCTTGTGCTGGATGAAGCCGGAGATGCCGTGGATGGCGTGGCCTGGCATTGGTATGGCGGATCGCCTGCCGCGCAAAGTCAGGTGAAGGAGGCTTATCCCGGCAAGGAGGTCCATTTCACCGAAGGCTCCGGCGGGGAATGGATTCCGGCCTTCGAGCCGGCCTTCTCCAATGTGATGCGGACGGGGATCGAGATTCTCCGTAATCATAGCCAATCCCTGGTGCTATGGAATATGGCGCTCGATGAGAAGAATGGTCCGACCGTGCCCGGATTCGGAAAGAGCACCTGCAGGGGAATCGTGACCGTCAATCAGGAGACCCGTGGATTGGAGTACACGCTCGACTATTATGCCCTGGCTCATTTCAGCAAGGTTGCAGCTCCCCAGGCCGTAAGAATCTCCGCAGAAGCGGATCGGCCTGAGGTGCGCTCAGTGGCCTTCAGGAATACGGATGATTCGATCGGAGTGGTACTGTTTAATGATGGAGAGGGCGCAAGTCATATTACATTGCAGCTGCAGGGTGAGAAGCAAGCGAGCCTCCGCCTGGAATCCAAGAGTGCCTTATCTGTATTAATTCGTTAAAAAATTTAGTGTTGTCGCCTATATAGCATGAATGCGCTCCTTTTGGTGAGAATAGACGGGTAGAGACGTCTGATTTTTAGCCAGAGGGAGCGCTGTTTATTTTTCGGGATCAGGGCGGTTCCTGCCTCGGCATGCATAAGCGGATAGACGGAGGTAAATTATACGGTCGACAGGCTTGCAACCGGGATAGAAATTAGTTAAAATATCAGTGGGACTTAAAAAGTTAACCCGGGACATTTTAAGACCAAGGAGAAGGAGAGAGAAAGTCGAAGCTTGCAGGAGTGGAAAGCATGCGAACTATTTTGGAAGTGCAGAAGCAGCTTCTTCCTGATCTCATGGAGATTCTCAAGAAAAGGTATACCATTCTTCATCAGATCCTGTTATCGGATGTGATCGGCCGCAGAACGCTTGCGGTATCGCTGAACATGACAGAACGTGTGCTTAGGGCCGAGACGGATCTTCTGAAGGCTCAGGGCCTGATTGAAATCGAGAATGTGGGCATGAGAATCAGTGATTCGGGCAGAAAACTGCTGGACGACCTGGAGCCGATCGTGAAGGATATCTTCGGACTATCCAATCTGGAGGAGAGAATCAGGGATGCCTTTGGCCTTCGCAAGGTCATTATAGTGCCAGGTGATAGCGAGGCTTCGCTATTAGCCAAGAAGGAGCTCGGCAGAGCCGGCGCCAAGGCGCTGCTTGCAACCATGAATCCTCAAGACGTCGTTGCGGTAACAGGCGGCTCTACGATCGCCGAAGTGGCGGAGCAGCTTAGCCCGCCGGCCAACCTCTCATTGAAGCAATGCTGGTTCGTACCGGCACGAGGCGGATTGGGAGAGAGCCTGGAGATTCAGGCGAATACGATCGCTTCCGGAATGGCGAAGCGGGTGGGTGCAGGCTACCGATTGCTGCATGTGCCTGATTTGCTAGGCAAGGAAGCCTATGAATCGCTTGTCCATGATCCGAACATCCATGATATCGTAGAGATGATCCGGGAAGCAAGAATCATCATTCACGGTATCGGAGATGCGATGGAGATGGCACGCCGACGCAAGCTGGATGGAAGCACGGTCAAGGAATTGCAGGACGAAGGTGCGCTTGCGGAATCATTCGGTTATTATTTTAACGGCGAGGGCGTTGTGGTCCACAAGATGCTGACTCTGGGCCTCCGGCTGGAGGATATTATGCGGACGGAGACCGTGATCGGGATTGCGGGTGGCAAGAGCAAAGCCAGAGCCATCCATGCGGTGCTTCAATTCGGTCAGGAGGATATTCTCGTCATCGATGAGGCCGCCGCCGAAGAAATTGTAAAACTGCTGGATTAATAACTATTTAGACAACATCTTAGATTTAGAAACGTTTATTCATGGCGGGTTAAACAGCCTGTCTTGACTAATAAAAAAAGAACATTGGGAGGATCTATTCATGAGTGTAAAAGTTGGTATTAACGGTTTTGGACGTATCGGTCGTTTGGCTTTCCGCCGCATTCAAAATGTGGAAGGCATCGAAGTAGTAGCAATCAATGACCTGACAGATGCAAAAATGTTGGCTCATTTGTTGAAATATGATACAACACAAGGCAAGTTCGACGGCGAAGTTGAAGTTCATGACGGCTTCTTCAAAGTGAACGGCAAAGAAGTTAAGGTTCTTGCAAACCGCAACCCTGAAGAGCTTCCTTGGGGCGAGCTTGGCGTTGATATCGTTCTGGAGTGCACAGGCTTCTTCACAACGAAGGAAAAAGCTGAGCTTCACTTGAAAGGCGGAGCGAAAAAGGTTGTTATCTCCGCTCCTGCTACAGGCGACATGAAGACTGTTGTTTACAACGTTAACCATGAAATCCTTGACGGTTCGGAAACAGTTATTTCCGGTGCTTCTTGCACAACTAACTGCTTGGCTCCTATGGCTAAGACGCTTCAAGACAAGTTCGGTATCGCCCAAGGCTTGATGACTACGATCCACGCTTACACAGGCGACCAAAACACCCTTGACGCTCCTCACGCAAAAGGCGACTTCCGTCGTGCGCGCGCAGCAGCTGAGAACATCATCCCTAACACTACAGGCGCTGCTAAGGCAATCGGCCTGGTTATTCCTGAATTGCAAGGCAAATTGGACGGCGCGGCTCAACGCGTACCAGTTGCAACTGGTTCCCTGACTGAGCTGGTAACTGTTCTTGAAAAGAAAGTAACTGCTGAAGAAGTTAACGCAGCGATGAAGGCTGCTTCCGATCCAGAAACTTATGGCTACACAGAAGACGAAATCGTATCCTCCGACATCAAGGGTATGACTTTCGGTTCCCTGTTCGACGCAACGCAAACTAAAGTATTGACTGTTGGCGACAAGCAGTTGGTTAAGACTGTAGCTTGGTATGACAACGAAATGTCCTACACAGCTCAATTGGTTCGTACTTTGGAATACTTCGCAAAGAAAGTTAAGTAAGACCCGGCATCAAAGATAAACGCCAAAGAGGAGAACCCTGTGTAGAGGACTCCTCTTTGGTTCATGTTTTTTACACTGCACAATCTATATAAGTTGAACTAGAAAAATACACAGAAAGGGCATAAGTGTGAAGTGTTCTGAAGTGAAAGCTTTCTGAAAGAAAGCTACTTCGGGAGCATAGGCTCGGATAGCGGTCGCCTTTGTGAGCCGATTTCTGCCTTGTCAGAACTTGGTCCAATCAGAGAAATCGGCGAACAACAGCGATCGTAGGAATACTTCACACGTTGCCCCTAGTGTACAATCTTTAGTTCAACTTAATTAGTAGCGACATTCACACACACCGTTTTTTATAGATAAATAGAAGCTTCAAGCTGTATCCTTACGAGAGAAATTAGATGGCTTAGGAGGAACGTGAAGATGAACAAGAAGAGTGTACGTGACGTGGAAGTAAGCGGTAAACGCGTATTTGTCCGCGTCGATTTCAACGTGCCGATGCAAGACGGCCAAATCACGGACGATACCCGGATTCGCGAGACGCTGCCAACGGTTAAATATTTGATCGAAAACGGCGCGAAGGTTATTCTGGCGAGCCACTTGGGCCGTCCAAAGGGACAAGTGAACGAGGATATGCGTCTTACCCTGCCTGCGAAGCGTCTTGGCGAATTGCTCGGCAAAGAAGTGGCTAAGGCTGACGAAGCTGTAGGCGAAGCAGTTAAAGCGCAAGTGAACGCAATGAACAACGGAGACGTCCTTGTTCTTGAGAATGTTCGCTTCTATCCGGGCGAAGAGAAGAACGATTCTGAGCTGGCTAAGCAATTTGCTGAGCTTGCAGATCTGTTCGTGAACGACGCTTTCGGTGCTGCTCACCGTGCGCATGCTTCGACAGAAGGCATTGCTCATCATTTGCCGGCTGTATCCGGTCTGTTGATGGAGAAGGAACTGTCCGTTCTGGGCAAGGCGTTGTCGAACCCTGAACGTCCATTCACGGCGATTATCGGCGGCTCCAAGGTAAAAGACAAGATCGACGTGATCGACAACCTGCTTAACATTGCAGACAACGTGCTGATTGGCGGCGGATTGGCTTACACCTTCTTCAAGGCACAAGGCCATGAAATCGGCAAATCCCTGCTGGATGACAGCAAGCTGGATGTTGCGCTTGGCTTCATTGAGAAGGCGAAGAAGCTCGGCAAGAACTTCGTATTGCCAGTAGACTGCATCGTCGCTGACGATTTCAGCGCAGATGCCAACCATAAAGCCGTTGAAATCGACAGCATTCCTGCAGACTGGGAAGGCCTTGACATCGGACCTAAGACTCGCGCGAAATATGCCGAGATCATCAAGGATTCCAAGCTTGTCGTTTGGAACGGACCGATGGGCGTATTTGAGATCGACACTTTCGCAAATGGTACCAAAGAAGTTGCTGAAGCTTGCGCTACGACATCAGGTTACACTATCATTGGCGGCGGCGACTCCGCAGCGGCAGCTGAGAAGTTCAATCTGGCTTCGAAAATGGACCATATCTCCACAGGCGGCGGCGCTTCCCTGGAATTCATGGAAGGCAAGGCGCTTCCAGGCGTTGTTGCTCTGAACGATAAGTAAGACTGGTTAGTGGACTTAATAAGAAGGAGTGAGCTGCATGAGAACACCGATCATTGCCGGGAACTGGAAAATGTTCAAGACCGTTTCCGAAGCAAAGACCTTCTTCGAGGCTATTAAAGGTAAAGCGGAGGTTGAGGGTGTAGAGAGCGTCATTTGTGCTCCATTCACCAACCTGCCGGCTTTGGTAGAGCTTGCCAAAGGCACGTCGATCAAGATCGGCGCGCAGAACCTGCATTTTGAAGATGAAGGTGCATTCACCGGCGAAATCAGCGGGGGAATGCTGAAGGAACTGGGCGTAGATTATGTCATTATCGGGCATTCCGAGCGCCGGGCTTATTTTGCAGAGACAGACGAGATTGTCAATAAAAAGGTTCATGCTGCGTTCAAGCATGGCCTGACTCCAATTCCTTGCGTAGGCGAGAAGCTGGAGGAGCGTGAAGCCGGACAAACGAAGGACGTCGTGAAGGTTCAGACCGAAGCGGCTCTGAAGGGACTGTCGGCTGAGCAAGCAGCAGAGGTTGTTATCGCTTATGAGCCAATCTGGGCGATCGGCACGGGCAAATCCTCGACTTCCGAGGATGCGAACGAGGTCATCTCTTACATTCGCAGTCTGGTAGAAGGCTTGTACGGCGCGGACGTAGCTGCAAAGATTCGCATCCAATACGGCGGCAGCGTGAAGCCGGAGAATGTGAAGGAATATATGGGCCAAAGCGATATCGACGGCGCTCTTGTGGGCGGCGCAAGTCTGCAGCCGGCATCTTATATTCAATTGGTTGAGGGGGCAAAGTAAGATGAGCGCTCCAAAACCAGTAGCATTGATCATCATGGACGGCTTCGGACTTCGGAATACGGTGGAAGGCAATGCGGTTGCACAGGCTTACAAGCCGAACTATGACCGCTACCTGAAAGAGTATCCGAATACGACACTGACTGCTTGCGGCGAAGCTGTAGGCTTGCCGGAAGGCCAAATGGGCAACTCGGAGGTTGGTCACCTGAACATCGGCGCAGGCCGTATCGTGTATCAGGACCTGACCCGGATCTCCAAGTCGATCCGTGACGGCGAGTTCTTCCAGAACGAGACATTGGTAGCTGCCGTGCGCAGCGCCAAAGCGAAGGGCAAGAAGCTGCACCTGTACGGACTGCTGTCCGATGGCGGCGTGCACAGCCACATTGACCATATGTTCGCAATGCTCGATCTGGCCAAGAAGGAGGATATGCATGATGTGTATATCCACGCTTTCCTGGATGGACGCGACGTGGCTCCGGATAGTGCGAAGGGCTTTATTGAACGCTTGATCAAGAAGATTGAAGAGGTCGGCGTAGGCAAGATCGCCACCGTACAAGGCCGCTACTATGCGATGGACCGCGACAAGCGGTGGGAGCGCGTAGAGAAGTCTTATCGTGCGATGGTGTATGGCGAAGGCCCGAAATATACCGATCCGATTACGGCTGTAACCGAGTCGTACGAGAAGTCGGTGTTTGACGAATTCGTGATGCCAACAGTTATCGTGGACGGACATGATCAACCGATCGGTCTGGTAGAATCTGAGGATTCCGTGATCTTCCTGAACTTCCGTCCTGACCGTGCGATTCAATTGTCCAATGTCTTCACCAATAAGGATTTCCAAGGCTTTGACCGTGGACCGGGCTTCCCGCAAAATCTGCATTTCGTCTGCCTGACACTGTTCGCAGAGACAGTAGATGGATTTGTAGCTTATGCGCCGAAGAACCTGGATAACACCTTCGGTGAAGTGCTTGTCCAACAAGGCAAGAAGCAGCTGCGCATTGCCGAGACTGAGAAATATCCGCACGTTACCTTCTTCTTTAGCGGCGGGCGCGATGTTGAGCTTCCAGGCGAGACTCGTATCCTGATCAACTCGCCGAAGGTTGCAACCTACGACCTGAAGCCTGAGATGAGCGCCTATGAAGTAGCTGAGGCTTGCGTGAAGGAAATCGAGGCTGACAAGCACGACGCGATCATACTGAACTTTGCGAACCCGGATATGGTAGGGCACTCCGGCATGCTGGAGCCAACCAAGAAGGCGGTTGAAGTAACGGATGAATGCGTAGGCAAGGTTGTGGATGCCGTGAAAGCGAAGGGTGGCGTTGTCATCATTATCGCTGACCACGGAAATGCGGATATGGTATTCGATGAGCAAGGCCGTCCGTTTACCGCGCATACCACGAACCCGGTTCCATTTATCGTAACTGACGAGAATGTAATTCTGCGTGAGAGCGGTATTCTGGCTGACGTGGCTCCAACGCTGCTTGACCTGATGGGTCTGCCGCAGCCTGCCGAGATGACAGGCCAGTCCATGATCGCTAGCCGCAAATCCTAATTTCAAACAACAAAGGAGAATATACAATGACTATTATTTCTGACGTATACGCACGCGAAGTCCTTGACTCCCGCGGTAACCCTACTGTAGAAGTTGAAGTTTATCTTGAGTCCGGCGCACTTGGCCGTGCGATCGTACCTTCGGGCGCTTCCACTGGCGCACACGAAGCTGTAGAGCTTCGCGACGACGACAAATCCCGTTACTTGGGCAAAGGCGTTCTGAAAGCTGTTGAGAACGTAAATGAAATCATCGCTCCAGAAGTAATCGGCATGGACGCGCTGGATCAACTGGGCATCGACAAGCTGATGATCGCTTTGGACGGAACACCTAACAAAGGTAAGCTCGGCGCTAACGCTATCCTGGCTGTATCGATGGCTGTTGCCCGTGCTGCTGCTGACGCTCTTGACCTGCCACTCTATGTATACCTTGGCGGATTCAATGCAAAACAACTTCCAGTTCCAATGATGAACATCGTTAACGGCGGCGCACACGCTGACAACAACGTTGACGTACAAGAATTCATGGTTCTGCCTGTAGGTGCTCCTACATTCAAGGAAGCTCTTCGCGTAGGCGCTGAAATCTTCCACAACCTGAAGTCTGTTCTGAAGGCAAAAGGCCTGAACACAGCTGTAGGCGACGAAGGCGGCTTTGCTCCTAACTTCACTTCGAACGAAGATGCATTGTCTTCCATCATGGAAGCTATTGAAAAAGCAGGCTACAAGCCAGGTGTTGACGTATTCCTGGGTATGGACGTAGCTTCCACCGAGTTCTTCAAAGACGGTAAATACCATCTGGAAGGCGAAGGCAAATCCTTTACGCCTGCTGAATTCGTTGACCTGTTGTCCTCTTGGGTTGACAAGTACCCAATCATCACCATCGAAGACGGCTGCTCCGAAGACGACTGGGAAGGCTGGAAGCTTCTTACCGAGAAGCTGGGCAGCAAGATCCAATTGGTTGGTGACGACCTGTTCGTAACCAACACGGAGCGTCTTGAAAAAGGCATCAACGACGGTATCGGCAACTCGATCCTGATCAAGGTGAACCAAATCGGTACGTTGACTGAAACCTTCGACGCCATCGAAATGGCTAAGCGTGCAGGTTACACTGCGGTTATCTCCCACCGTTCCGGTGAATCCGAAGACAGCACCATCGCTGACATCGCAGTTGCGACGAACGCAGGTCAAATCAAGACCGGTGCTCCTTCCCGTACAGACCGTATTGCGAAGTACAACCAATTGCTCCGCATCGAGGACCAACTGGGCGAACTGGCTCAATACAACGGCTTGAAGTCGTTCTACAACCTGAAGCGTTAATCGCATTATATAGAAGAGACCTGATCCGGGTAACCGTGATCAGGTCTTTTTTGTTATTTGGATGGAATTGTGCGTGATGGGATTTGTAAGCGATGGAAGTAGGCAGCGTGGAAGTAGCCCAATCCGGTACATTTGCTTTAGGAGGAAGTACCTGGTCTAGTTATAATGAACGAAACCGACATCCTAATTGCTACTACGTAGGTTAATTGTGGAAATAATGAGAAGTAAGCTCAACCCATTGGACTTTCCACAATCAGAGCTATAAAACAAAAAGGAGTCGGTCTAAGAATGAGTATTACCACAAAGTATGTAGGTTTAGACGTGTCCAAATCCAAAATCGCGGTGGCCATTGCCGATGAGGGCCGAGGAGAAGCACGGTATTGGGGAACCATTACCCATACGAAAGAAGCGGTGGGCAAACTGATGCAACAGTTGAGTAAATCCGAAGACATCACCTTGGAGGTTTGTTATGAAGCCGGACCTACGGGATATGTGCTCTATCGCTGGCTGCTAGAAATGAATATTTCTTGTACCATCGTGGCCCCGTCCCTCATTCCCAAGCGTGCGGGAGATCGGGTCAAAACGGATAAACGAGATGCCCTTCGGCTCGCTCAGTTGTTTCGTGCAGGGGAACTGACGTCGGTTTACATTCCGACACCGGCGGATGAAGCATTGCGGGATTTAGTTCGAGCTCGGGAAGATGCCAAAGAAGATCTGGCCCGGCAAAAGCAACGGTTAGGGAAGTTTCTACTACGTAATCAACTGGCTTCCCCCAAGGGATCCACCCCATGGACGCATGCGTATGAAGCGTGGTTGGACAGCTTAAAATTTGCAGATCACTGTCAGCAGGTAACGTTTCAAGAGTATCGCCAATCGATCTGGGAAACGAAAGAACGCATTCGCCGGTACGAGCAGGAGATCGAACGACAAGCCGAAAGCTGTGCGCAAGCTCCGCTCATTCAGGCTCTGCAAGCGTTACGAGGCGTGGCCGTGCTTACCGCGACCACCCTTGCCTCAGAAATGATCGAAGCCGCGCGATTTCCGTTGGCCTCGGCTTTTATGAGCTATTGCGGACTGGTTCCTAGTGAAAATTCGACGGGAGACAGCCGCCGGCAAGGGAAGATCACCAAAGCGGGGAATGCCCATCTCCGAAGAGTGTTAGTGGAAGCCGCTTGGAGCTATCGATACAGTCCCGCCGTGAAAAAGAAGATGAGACAGCGTATTTTGGGTCTACCGCCTGAAGTACAGCGAATCGCTTGGGAGGCCCAGCATCGTTTGCATCAAAAGTACAAGAGCTTGTTACGCATGGGAAAACACAAGGGGGCCATCGCGGTGGCCATTGCCAGGGAACTTGCCGGGTTTGTGTGGGCGATTGCGAAAGAAGTGGAAATGACTAAAGCCAAGGCTTCGTAATGAGGGAACCGTTTGACGGACAGAGGGTTGTTCAAAGTGAGATGGATGAAGCAAGGAGGTGAGGCTGGGAGTAGATCGTGATTTACCTCGGCGGCAAAATCAGGCAAGGTGAAGAAGAGACCCGCGATGTCCGTTTGTGCAAAGCTTCGGCTTCCACGCACGTTTCTAGTTAGCGGCCAGCTTCTTCAGACGTATGTAGAATGTGTGTGAATCCACGAATATCAGATTGCCAACCAGCGAATTGTTTTCGCCGCCGAGCTAAAGCATGATCTACCCCTTCCGTCCCCTACAAGGGGAAACGCAGGAAGTGCACTCCCTGCACCCGTTACTCGCCGTATGGCAGCCCCTGGCCTTGGCCAGGGACATTCAAAAAGTATCGCTGGAAAGAGCCACCTGTCAAGACAGGCGCTTGACAGGCTCTTATTTAAGCGCGTCAAAAACGAGAGAGCCACAGAGGCGCTTGACAGGTTTCGTTCATATCAACGGACATTATGTCTTCTTACAGCCCAATATTGATCAGGCCAGAATTGTAACGGACATTTTGGCTGCTAAGAGAGTAGGAATGAGTGAACCGGAGCCGTTTGAGCGTCCTAAGTGCCGAAAATGTCCGTTAAACCTCCGAACAATGAGAAAAAGTCTGCTAAGAGTCCAAAATGTCCGTTAGAGAATCCAAGATCTCCGTTGGTTCGTTAGCAAGTCCAAGATATTCGTTTGGCGAGTTAAAAATATCCGTCAGCGAGCATCGATGGGCTGATCAGAGAGAGTCGGCTGCACCCATAGAGGATGCACCCATAGAGAATGGACCCCAAAAGGATCTGCACCCAAAGGGGATCTGATATCCCCGAGTCCATACTCACTCCATGAATGGTGAAGTAACCTGCCATCTCTCCTAGAGGCCAACCGTGTCGAAATGCCGGACGATAAACTGCCGGAACTGCTCAGCAGCAGGGGAGAGGTAATGTCCCTCTATCCATGCCATGCCGATGTTGCGGCGGCAGAGCGGCCATTCCACCGGAAGAAGCGATACTTGCGAGCGGTCGATCCCCTGGAAGTCGGGAATGACGGCAACGCCTAGCCCGGAGGCGACCAGTCCGGCAATGGTATGGACCTCCTCGCCTTCAAAGGTCACTTTGGGCTGAATCCCGGCTTGCTGGAACAGGTCGTCTGTGATTTTGCGCAGGCCGTAGCCCATTTTAAAAGAGACGATCGGTTCATTACCAACCTCGTCAAGCCGCACCGCGCCCCGCTCAGCCAAGGGATGTCCTACAGGAACCGCCACGAACAATTCTTCGCTCCGCAGGTATGCCCAGCGAATCTGCTGCGGGGTATCCCGCTCACGTAGAGAGGTCAGACATAGGTCGATGTCGCCGTCCATCATCCGGTCCAGCAGGGTCTGAGTGTTGCTCTGATGAAGCTGGAACTGAATATGCGGATATTCGGCCCGGAACTGGCGAATTAGCTCAGGGACAAGCTGAGGCCCCAGCGTATGCAGAAATCCCAGTGACACTTCTCCGTACTGCGGGCTGGTAAGCTCTGCAATCTCCCGCATGCCTTCCTGATATTCCTTCATGATCCGGTTCACTCGTAACAGGAACAGCTTGCCGTAGCGGTTTAACACAATAGCCCGCCCGTTACGCTCGAATAAAGACACGCCCAGCTCCTGCTCCAATCTTGCAATGGAACGGCTCAAGGCAGGCTGCGAGATGGAGAGGGCTTCTGCGGCCCGAGTAATATGTTCTAATTGAGCGGTAGTCTGAAAGTATTCAAGCTGCTGCCACTCCATTGAGATCCCTTCTTCCTCTTATTACATTAAGGTTATGAAAACAATGTAAATTATTCATTGGACGATATTATTATATCCGATTTAAACTTGAGGATGTTGGATTTGTGAAAATAGTTGCGATAAGCATCGCGCTATAAATGAAAGAAGGATTTAAGAGTCATAGAAAGATAGAGAGCTAGAGAGGTAGAGAGCTAAAGAGACAGAGATAGAAACAAGACAGAAACATAGAGCAAGCAGGAGAACGAGAAGAGAAACCTACGAAGGAGTCTTTCAACCATGAGTTACATAAAAATAGGCAGCAAGCAGCATCATCGGGCAGCGATTGGCATGCTGTTGGGGAGTGTTGTTACTTTTGCGACGATGTACAGTCCGCAGCCGCTGATCAGCCTGTTCACGGAGGAGTACGGCATATCTCCAGCGCTTGCAAGTGCCTCCATATCGGTTACGACGATGGCACTGGCGATTGCGCTGTTGTTCGTCTCCCGATTGTCTAATCTATGGGGGAGAAAGGGCATGATGAGTCTGTCGCTGCTGCTGTCCTCCGGCTTTGCGATCGCTTCGGCTTTTGTCGATAACTACTACATTTTCCTTGTACTGCGTTTGCTTCAAGGCATCAGTATTGCCGGCTTCCCTTCGATTGCGATGGCTTACCTGAACGAGGAATTCTCGCCGGAATCCATTGGCAAGGTGGTTGGGGTATATGTAGCGGGGACCTCGCTCGGCGGTTTGATCGGACGAGTTGTAGTCGGAGCGATGACGGATTTGACCAACTGGAAGACGGCCTTAATTCTGCTGGGAGTAGTTAACTTGCTACTAAGCCTATGGTTCTGGCGGAATCTTCCGGAGTCAGGCAACTTCACCCGCAAACGGGAATCTGCTGTGCAGTGGCTATCGAGCATGAAGCAAGCGTTCCTGAATCGGGATTTACTTCGTATCTATCTAACGGGCTTCCTGCTGATGGGTGTATATATTTCCATTCTCGACTACATTGGCTATCTATTGTTGGAGGCTCCTTATAACCTCAGCCAGACCATATTCGGCTTCCTATTCGTGGTCAACCTGGCCGGAACCGCCAGCTCGATTCTGTTTGGCAAGCTGACCGACCGCTATTCCCGGAGAAGCGTCATTGCTCTGGCGATGGGGGTGCTGCTTGCGGGCATGATTCTGACGATGGTCGGCGGACTATGGGTCAAAATCGCCGGCGTTGCCCTGGTGGCCTTCGGCTTCTTTGCCGGACACTCGGTAGCTAGCGGCTGGGTGGGGATTCTTGCCTCGAAAAATATCAAGGCGCAAGCTTCTTCCATCTATCTATTGTTCTACTATGGCGGTTCCAGCCTGATCGGGATGTCTGGCGGCTTCTTCCTCAGTCATTTTGGTTGGGACGGGCTGATTATTTACCTTGGCTTTCTGCTTATAGCGGCGGCAGGCATCGCTGTCTCCGCCCATGATGTACGAGCTCGTGTACCGAGCCGGACAGGTGCGGCGGCAAGAGATTCACGGCCTGTCATCTCGAAAAAAACAACCTTCCATGCACGTTAATTTTCATGTTAAATCCTGGAACTGCGCTCCCTTTGGTTAGGCATCACCTAACCGCTGGCGGCGTAGTTTTTTTGTCTGAAGGAGCACTTCACACGTTGCTCACAACGTATGCTGATATCAGCCCGACTTATCTAGCATTCTATCGACTCTTCCTCCAGTCTGTGATATGATATAAGCTCTGATAACGTGGTAACGAACTAAAGCGTTTATGCTGGAATTGAAGATGGAGGGGTTAGGGATGAGAAAGAAATTAGGATTAGGATTGCTGTTGCTTTGCTTGGTTATGGCAGCGCTGGCGGGATGCTCCGGTTCAGCGAATAAAAACGGAGATGCCATTGTGATCGGGATTGACGATAAATTTGCTCCGATGGGCTTCCGTGATGAGAAGAACGAAATTGTAGGCTTTGACATTGATTATGCACGGGCAGCGGCGGAGAAGATGGGAAAGGAAGTTACCTTTCAGCCGATTGACTGGTCTTCCAAGGAGTCCGAGCTGAACAGCGGACGGATTGACCTGATCTGGAACGGATATACGATTACGGATGAACGGAAGGAAAAGGTTCTGTTCACCAAGCCATATCTGGAGAATAGTCAGGTGGCCATTACTTTGGCGGAATCTCCGATTACAACCTTGGCAGAGCTGGAGGGCAAGGAGATTGGACTTCAGGCTCTATCATCTGCGGCGGATGCCCTGGCGGCAAGCCCGCTGCATGAGAAGGTGAACACCTCCGAGTTCAAGGATAACGTTCTGGCGCTGACAGATTTGAAAACGAAGCGGCTGGATGCGGTGATCATCGACGAGGTTGTTGCGCGGTATTATATGTCCAAGGAAGAAGGAACCTTCAAGCTGCTGGACGAGTCGCTCGCTCCTGAGCAATACGGCATAGGCGTCAAGAAGGGCAACGAAGCTCTACTGGATGAGCTGCAAAAGGCGCTGGACGAGCTGAACGCGGACGGAACGGCAGCCGAGATTTCGACGAAATGGTTTGGCGAGGATAAAGTGCTGAAATAGGTTGGAGCACAGCGGATAGAGCAAGTAGAGCAAGTAATTGGTAGAGCGGATAGAGTGGGTAGAATAGAGGGGTTGTCCATGAGCTGGGATTATATTTTTACTGTATTGCCACCGATGCTGAAGGGCGCACAGACTACGATCCTGATGTTTCTGGCCGTGATCGTGCTGTCGGTGCCGCTGGGCTTCGGCGTGACGCTGCTGATGCGTAGCCGGGTGAAGCCGCTGGCCTGGCTGGCCCATACGTATGTGTACGTGATGCGCGGTACGCCGCTGCTGCTGCAGGTGCTGTTCTTCTGCTTCGGTCTGCCGCTGCTCCCGGTTATCGGGGAGTACTTGGTCTTTGATCGTTTTATATCGGCGGCCATTGCCTTTGTGCTGAATTACGCGGCCTATTTCGCGGAGATATTCCGCGGCGGGCTGCTCTCGATCGACAAGGGACAGCAGGAGGCGGCGCAGGTACTGGGGCTTAGCAAATGGCAGACGATGACGAAGGTGATTGTGCCGCAAATGATCCGAGTGGTCCTGCCGACCACGGCGAACGAGGCGATCACTCTAGTTAAGGATACGGCATTGCTGTATGCGGTCGCTGTGCCGGAGCTGCTTTATTTTGCCCAGACGGCGGTGAATCGGGATATGCGGCTTGTTCCGTTCTTCCTGGCGGCGATTGTGTATCTGCTGATGACGCTGGTTCTGACGATTGCTTTCAAGGCGCTGGAGAAGCGTTATTCATTTAAGTGAAGCTCACCCTCATAAAAGGACTGTCTGGACATGACCCATATTATTGAAGTGAAACAATTGAAAAAATCGTTCGACGAGCTGGAGGTGTTGAAGGGGGTCTCCTTCGACATTCAGGCGGGCGAGGTGATCGCTGTGATCGGCCCTTCCGGCTCAGGCAAGAGCACGATGCTGCGGAGCCTGATTCATTTGGAGGAAGTCACAGGCGGTACGATTCGCCTTCTGGGGCAGGGCTTGGTCGAGGATGGCCGCTATGCTTCCGGGAAGGACATTCGCACGATCACTGACCGGATGGGAATGGTGTTCCAGCACTTTAATCTGTTTCCGCACTTGACCGTACGGGCGAATCTGGAGCTGGCGCCGAAGACGCTGAAAAAGGATACCACCGCAGGAATCCGCAAACGGAGCATGGAGCTGCTGGATAAGGTGGGGCTGCTGGATAAGGCGGACGTGTACCCTGCCAATCTGTCAGGCGGCCAGAAGCAGCGCGTGGCGATTGCCCGCGCACTGATGATGCAGCCGGATATTCTGCTCTTCGATGAGCCTACGTCTGCGCTCGATCCCGAGCTGACCGGCGAGGTACTGCGGGTGATTAAGCAGCTTGCCCAGGAGAACATGACCATGATCATCGTTACGCACGAGATGGGCTTTGCCTGCGAGGTGTCCGATCGGGTCTTTTTCATGGATAAAGGCGAGATTGCTGAAGTCGGTACGCCGGAGCAGCTCTTCGGAAATCCGCAGCGTGAACGGACACGGCTGTTTTTACAGCGGGAGAAGCTAGAGGAATAGCTTGTTATTCATTTTTCGTTGTGATAAAATAAAATTGCTGTTTTTGTAATGTGTGAAGTGTTCTCACTTAGGAGGTGGATTGAATGGATATCTTTTTGGAAGTGCTGCTCATTATTTTCTCTATCGGTCTGATTGCGGTGGTTCTGCTGCAAAAGGGGAAGAGCGCGGGTCTTTCCGGTGCCATCTCCGGCGGTGCTGAGCATCTTTTCGGCAAGTCGAAAGCGCGCGGCATGGAACTGGTCCTGGAACGGGTAACCGTCGGACTGGCTGTCGGATTCTTCATTCTGGCAATCGTCGTTGCGATTGTACAGGGTCTGTAATGGCAATTTATCATTGGATATAACGATTAGAAGTCTCGTTCCTTGGGGAGCGGGACTTTTTTGTATTTGATGGGCTTGTACCGGAATAGGGATGCTATGGGTTGATTTCGTGTATACTAGGGTATATACATGAAGGGTAAATCATGGAAATAATTTGATTGCCGGCAGACAGGCCGGCCGAGGTGATTAAATGGTTAAAGAGACAGAATTGCTCGCATTTATGCGGGAGACGGCGTACAAGCCGATGACATATCAGGAGCTGGAGGAGCATTTTCAAATCCAGACGGCGGCAGAATTCAAGGACTTCCTAAAACTACTTAATGCATTGGAACAAGACGGGAAAATCATTCTGACTCGCACTAACCGGTACGGTGTGCCTGAGCGGATGGATCTGGTCAAAGGCCGGCTGCAGGCGCATGCCAAAGGGTTCGCGTTCCTGATTCCGGAGGACCGGGAGCATCCGGATGTGTACATTCATGCGAATGACCTGCTGAGTGCCATGAATGGAGATACGGTGCTGGTGCGTGTCAGCACGCGCAGCAGCAGCGGCGGCAAACTGGAGGGCGAAGTGGTACGGATCGTGAACCGGGCGGTTACACAGATCGTCGGGGTATTCCAGCATCATGAGACCTATGGCTTTGTGATTCCGGATGATAAGCGGATTAACCGGGATATTTTTGTGCCGCAGGAAGGGTTCGGCGGCGCGGTCGACGGCGAGAAGGTCGTCGCTCATATCGTCAACTATCCGGAGGGCCGGTCGGCGGCAGAGGGTCGAGTGATTGAGATCCTCGGCCATAAGGATGATCCGGGGGTCGATATTCTCTCGATCATCCGCAAGCATCAGCTGCCGGAGGCGTTCCCTGAGGACGTCATGGCTGAGGCGCAAGCTGCGCCGGAGCGAATCGACGAGGCCGAGATTGTCTCGTCGGGGCGGCGCGATTTGCGGGACAAGGTGATTGTGACCATTGACGGCGAGGATGCAAAGGATCTGGATGATGCGGTGCATGTAGAGCTCCTGCCGAACGGTCATGTCCAGCTTGGAGTCCATATTGCCGATGTCGGCTATTATGTAACGGAGAACTCACGGCTGGACCAGGAAGCCTACAATCGGGGCTGCAGTGTCTATCTGGTAGACCGGGTTATCCCGATGCTGCCGCACCGGCTGTCAAACGGGATTTGCTCGCTTAATCCGAAGGTGGACCGGTTCACCCTGTCCTGCGAGATGGAGTTTGATGAGCAGATGAAGGTAGTGAAGCATGATATTTTCACCAGTGTGATTCGAACCAAGGAACGGATGACGTATACAAATGTCCGCAAAATCCTTGAGGATGAAGATCCGGAAGTGACGGAGCAGTATAGTGAGCTGGTGGATACCTTCAAGCTGATGCGCGACGTCGCGCTACGCTTGCGCGGCAAGCGGATGAAGCGCGGTGCGGTGGACTTTGACTTCCAGGAGTCCAAGGTGATTGTGGACGAAGAAGGAAAGCCGATTGATATTATCAAACGGGAGCGTTCGATTGCAGAGCAGATTATCGAGGAGTTCATGCTGGCGGCCAATGAGACGGTGGCGGAGCATTTCCACTGGCTGAAGGTGCCGTTCATCTACCGGATTCACGAGGACCCGGATCAAGAGAAGCTGATGAACTTTATGGCATTTGTCGCCAACTTTGGCTACACGGTGAAGGGCAAGGGCAACAAGGTGCACCCGCGGGCGCTCCAGTCGCTGCTGGAGGATATTCAGGGCACGAAGGAGCAGACTGTGATCAGCACGATGATGCTCCGTTCGATGAGACAAGCCAAGTACGATGCCGAGAGCACCGGCCACTTCGGGCTGGCGGCAGAGTTCTACACGCACTTCACTTCCCCGATCCGACGTTACCCGGATCTGGTCATTCACCGCGTGATCCGCGAGGTCATTGAAGCAGGGGATGGACTGTCAGAGGGTCGGCTGGAGTACCTGGCCAGCCGGATGCAGGACATCGCTCAGCAGTCCTCCGAGCGGGAGCGGGTCGCCGTGGAGGCGGAGCGCGATACGGAACAGCTCAAGAAGGCGGAATACATGCTGGATAAGGTCGGGGCGGAGTTCCCGGGTATTATCAGCAGTGTGACGAGCTTCGGAATGTTCATTGAGCTGGAGAACACGGTGGAGGGGTTGATTCGTCTGAGCGGGCTGACAGACGATTACTACCACTTCCATGAACAGCATATGGCCTTGATCGGCGAGCGGTCGTCGCGGATCTTCCGGATTGGCGACGAGGTGAAGATCCGCGTTGCCCGGGTGAATATGGACGACCATACGATTGATTTTGAGTTGGTCGACATGGAGCCGCGGCGCCGTGACGAAGGGAGCGGCGACGGGCTGGCCTGGAAGCGCGGCGAAGGCGGCGGACGCGGCCGCGAGCGGGAGCGTGAACGCGGCGGCAAAGGCAGCAAGAAGGGCCGCGGCGTAAAGAGCGGGGCTGGCGCCAGCGGGACAGGCCGCAGCGCCCGCCGAAGCGAGTCTTCCGGCAGCGGCGGTGCCGCGCCGGCAGTGAGCTTCGGGTTTGGCTCCGGCAAGGGCGGCTACGCTGCCGGCCCGGCCTCGCTGAGCCGCGACAGCGGAGGCTACCGCTCCGGCGGCGGTGAGCGCGACGGGTCGGGCTCGGGCTCGGGCGAACGCCGACGGAAGAAGAAGACTTCGGAGAGCGGGATTTTTATCGGCGGTCCGGCTGCATCCGGCGAGAGCGGCGACAAGCCCCGCAAGAAGAAGGGCGGCGGCAAGGGCAAAAGCAAGAGCAAGGGCGGGAACGCTACAGCAGCCTTTGTCCGCAAGAAGAAAAAGTAAGCGCCAGATACAGTGCCTATAGGGTATAACGGTAAGAAATGAGCTGTAAGGCACAGCGCGTAAGGTATAAGCAGTAAAGTATAACAGCAAAGTATAAGCAGTAAAGTATGAACGGTAACATAAAAGCAGTAACATAAAAGCAGTAACATACAAGCAGTAACATAAAAGCAGTAACATACAAGCAGTAACATAAAAGCAGTAACATACAAGCAGTAACATGTGGTGGCAAGGTAAGCAGTAGGGACAAGCAGTAGGTATAGGTAGTAGGGAGCAAGAAGCAGGAAGGAACGGGACGGGGCGTAGGGTTCCAGAATAAGGTATGAATGAAGCGGAACTCATGAGAGCTAAAGCTAGATTGAAGCTAGTACGGCGGAGTTTTATACGGAATTTCGTACAAGAATTTTGCATTCGGCGATATACTGGGGCAGTTGTACGATTTTTCGTATAAAGATTGGTGTATCTGGGGAATTAGCGAGGGGATTGTATGTTTTTTCGTACAAATTAGCTCGTTCTGCGAGTTTTCAAAGTTTTTTGTACGATAAACCGTACAAAATCATAGTTTGTCATATACACGCTCTTATGACAACGTACAAAGGGCACAGCTCCAGAAATGGAGGCTGTGCCTTTTTTTGTTGCGGGGAGATGAGGAAGGGCTAACTCCGTTATTTAGTTGCTCGGTTACTCCGGCAGGGCTTCCAGTACGAGAAGGCGTTTGAGCAGCTTTTTGAGCATGACGGAGGCCTTCACCTGGAGAGGCAGGCTGTCGGCTACGGCGATTTTGTAGGCGCCGCTGAGGATCGCCTTCTTCAGTTCAGCAATGCTGTTGCAGGGCTGATCCAGTTCATTGTAGATGCTGCCGTACTGCAGGCATTGATGGGTATCGCTGCCCGCCGTGACCGGCTTGCCGAGCTCGGCCGCGAAGCGCTCCACGCGCGTGCGGTTGAGTTCATTGCCGTACTCGTACATGTCCTTGGCATTGAGGTCAAAGGCATCCAGGCGGCGCAGGTCCGCCGGGTCCAGATGGTGCAGCGGTGTTGACTCGCGGAAGGGATGCGCACCGATTTTGAGTAAAGGATAGCCCTCGGCCAAGGTGAGCAGTTGCTTGAACGGAATGAAGTTATTTTTTTGCATAAAAGGGGTCAGGGCCTGGTGAATTTCTAAAATATCAGCCTTGCGTCCGATCAGCAGGATGTGGCCCTTCTCGCGGATATCCACCTCCATGCCCGGGAAGATTTTTAGAGCGCCGGCCTCGTAATATTCACCGTTGTAGGGGTACATGCGGTCCAGGTTCTCATAGACTTCATGGAAGCGGTAGGTGTTGAAATGCTCGGTGAGCGCCACGGCATCCAGGCCGTTCCCGGCGGCTTCGGCCAGCATCTCGGTGTAATAATCCCGGGAGAATATAGTAGCTTTGGACAGCTTGGCATGGGTATGCAAATCGATTCGCATCGGTAACACTCCTTCGTAGTAGGGTCGCAAAATGGTGTAGGGCTCGTGCTGCGTGCCGCTTATCCTCGTATTTATCCGATCCAGAACAGCAGGGTCAGGTAAGCGGCGGAGCCAGTCAGAAACAGGATATCGTGCATTTGAAAGCGTAAATGAGATAGCTTAAGTTTTTTGGCCTCAGGATGGTTGAGTCCGTAGGAGAAGCCGCGCGTCTCCAATGCTTCCACGGTGGTTCGGGAGCGTTTGGCTGTCGCCAGCATGAGCGGGAAGAACGCATAGACGAGCAGTTTTAAATAGTAGACGCCGATTCGCCAGTGAAGCAGTCCTGGGCGTGAAGGTGCTTTGCCGCGCAGCCGGTAGGACAACAGGACATTGCGGAATTCCTCGAACAGCACGGGCAGGATCCGGTAGCCGTAAGACAGGCTGAACGAGAAGGCAGCCGGAATGCCAAGAGCGAGCAGGCCGTCGCTGATCTTCTCAGGGTCTAAGCCGGAGAAAACGGTGATGCTGGCCAGCGATACGACAGACAGCTTCAATGTAAGCTTGAGCAGCGGAAGGGCGGAGGAGATGTCACCGCCGAAGAACAGCGAAATGATGAACAGCCATCCGACCTGACCGATCAATCCCAGGCAGAGCACCAGAATGATAAAAGGGGTGACCCGGGACAGAATGGTGGTCACGATCATGAACAGGCACATGCCGGCCAGAACAGTCAGGCTGTTCACAAACCACGGCACGATAGCGAAGAACAGGTACCAGATCAGCAGCCCGCGGGGATCAAGCCGGGACAGAGAGGCATGGCCGCTGCCATAGGCAGTGTTCATCAGCTCAAGCTGGATACGGTCTAAGGAAAATTTGCTAAACCAGTTGCGGACGAGCTCCATGGGGCAGGGACTCCTTTGCTAAAAGAATGCGATGAATGCGGGCAGCCAGCTCAGCAGGATCGGAGCAATGGGGCCGCAGATTAAGGCCGGCGGAAAGCTCCATTGTCTGCGTTAACGCAAGCCCGGCACGCTGGATCAGCGCGGTGTCGGCGAACACCTCGGCCGCTGTTCCGTCGGCGGCGACACTGCCTTCATGCAGCACGATGACGCGCGTAGCCCAGCGGCTGACCAGCTGCATGTCATGGGTGGCGATGAGCACGGTGTGCACATGCTGCTCCAGTTCCTGCAACGTGCTGATCAGCTCCTCGCGCGTGGCAAGGTCAAGATTGGCGGTCGGTTCGTCCAGCAGCATGACGGCTGGAGTAGTCGCGGCGCCAATCGCCAAGGAAACGCGGCGCTGCTGCCCGCCGCTGAGGAGCCGCGCGTCGCGCTCGCGCAGCTCCTCCAGACGGAAGGCGCGAAGCATGCGCTCGATAGTTGCCTCAGCGCCCTCGTAGCTGCGCTTGTTTAGACAGTGGGCAATTTCTTTGTAGACGCTGTCCTCGATGAACATGTCCTCCGGATTCTGGAACACGAAGGCGACGTCGCGGGACAACTGCTCCAGCGAGATGCTGCGGGTATCCTGCCCGAGAACGCTGACCGTGCCGGCGGTCGGCTTGGCGATGCCGGCGATCAGGCGCAGCAGGGAGGATTTACCCGCTCCGTTGTTGCCGACGAGCGCGATCCGCTCGCCTTCGGTGATATCCAGGCTGACGCCGCGCAGGACGGGATGATCGGTCTTGCGGATCGTCTTATAGGTTAGCGCCGCCTGCTTGAGCGAGATCACGGTGCGAGATTCAGCGGCTGGAAGTGATGCCCGTGGCGGTGTTGGATCCTGTTGCTTGTGCTGCCCGAAGAGTTCAATTGGAGCCGAGAGCATACGCGCAAAGTACCGCTGCGCTTCCTCGGTCGTAATCGGGTAGGTCGTCGCGTCCTGTTGGTTGGATTGGTCGCTGCGCAGCGAGTCAACCGCTTCTTGCTGATTCTGCTCGCCTCCATGCAAGGCAGCACTTTGCAGAGCCTCGAGTGCGGCGGCGGTCTGCGTGACCTCCGGCGGCTGGATGCCAAGGCGGTGCAAGTCATCCAGCCGATTCAAGGCCTCGTGAACGGGAAGCTGCCACACTACGCGCCCTTGCTCGATCAGGCAGACATCATGGCAGTAATCGGCGATAAACTCGGCATGGTGCTCGATCACGATGATGGTCTTGCCATAGATGCGGTGCAGGCGCCGCAGCACCTCATAGACCTGGCGGGCATGCTGGGGATCGAGCTGGGATACGGGTTCATCGACGATGAGAATGTCCGGCTCCAGCGACAGGGCGCCGGCGAGGGCGAGCAGATGCTTTTGCCCGCCGCTCAGCTCCCAGATGAAGCGGGTCGCCAGCGGGGTGAGGCCGCATAGCTCCAAGGCCCGGGTAGCCCGTGCCCGGTAATCGGGCAGCCCGTAGTTCAGCGGCGCGAAGCAGGCTTCATCCAGCACGGTTGGCCGGACGAGTTGATTCTCGAAGTCCTGGTACACATAGCCGACCTTGCGCGAGAGCTCGGCGACAGTGCTGTCCTGAGCGGACAGCCCGGCTATGCGGACTTCGCCTTCAAAGTCGCCAGAATAGTAATGCGGGATGAGTCCGTTGAACAGCTTGCACAGGGTGGACTTGCCGCTGCCGTTGCCGCCGATGATTGCGGTGAAGCTGCCGGGCTTCACGGTCAAGGTGGCTCCGTTCAGCACCGGCTGCTCTGAGCCGGGATAGGTGAAGGAGACACTCGAGATCTGTATGAGCGGCTGGTCTTGGTTGTCAGGCTCCTGCGGCAAGGAAGCAGGCATATTAGGCATGAGGCACGCCTCCGCCGGCTCCGGTATCGGCGTTTCCTTGCCGTGTCTTGCGGGAACGCATGAGCAGGAGGACGATCACGGCGATGACAGCGGCAATGCCAAGGCTCAGCCAGATCGCGGTGCTGCCGGCCTGATCGGCCCAGCCGCTGTCCCATTCGGCGAGGTTCCAGTCCGTCTCGGACAAGGATTCGGCGCCGAAGGCAAGTAAGGCAAGCAGGATCCCGGTCAGGACCAGCTTGGGGGAGATGATGCCTGCCGCCTCGTACTGGGTATCTTTTTTCCGGGGCTTGATGCCGAGCAGGGGTTCTATTTTTCCATAGAGACGGGGTACCAGATACAAGGTAGGAAGCAGGGCAAACAGGATTCCCGAGAACAGGACATCATTCAGGAAGCTCACGCCTTCGACGATCACGACGCTCTCGGCCAGGCCGGGAACGGCTTCGAATTCCTCGACACCGATCCAGACTTTGCCGATGTCAACGAGGGTGCTGCACAGCTGGTG
>NZ_HG005140.1:455876-609929 GCF_000455265.1 Paenibacillus antibioticophila | reverse complement strand
ACAGCTGGTGGATGATGACGCCGGTGATGGCAGCGATGCCGACCTGGGCGCGGTTCTGGGGATTGCGGACCAGCCGGCCCGCGACGTACATGGCAAAGGAGAAGGTCAGGAATTTCTCGACCTCGCCGAGCCCGCCGAATTGTCCGAGCATGAGCTCGCCGAAGATGACTTCGCCAAGTGCGGCGCCGATGGCGGCATAGAAGGGATGGAACAGCATGCACAGGGTGAGCGGGATGAAGGCGAAGTACTCGACGGACAGCTCGATCGGCCCCAATTGCAGGGAAGGGATCAGCTCGGTGAACATGTTGGATAGTCCGTAGAGGGACATGGAGAGGACGAAGATCATCATTTTTTGGGATGAGGTTAAGGTGTAGACCGACTTGCGGTTCATGACTGAATTCATAACAGGAACGCCTCCTTCAGGTGGAATTGGTTCCAGTGTAAGGGCGGAGTGTTAACAGAAAAGGTTGTTTTTGTCATGGGTGTGTAATAATTTTTACATAATGAAAATGATGTAATATAATTTACATAACAGTAGGGTGCTAGAATAGGGCCAATGATCGGATGAAGGGAGTGGGGTTGTAAATGCTGCAGGAGCGGGTGAAGGGGATGTTTAAGGATCGAAAGGGATTCTCTTCGGGACATTTGAAAATCGTTAGTTTCATCGAGCGCCATCCGGACGAGGCGCTGTTCATGACCGAGCAGGAGATTGCCGACCGGCTGGGCATCAGCATTGCGACGGTGTCGCGGTTCTGGCGGGCTGCGGGCTATGAGAACGGCAAGGAATTCAGGCAGAAGCTGCGGACGGCATTGGATACGACACCAGCGCTGAAAATGGAGACGACGATCTCCCGGCTTGATCCGACGAGTCTGCCGATGAAGATGCTGGAGCAGGCGATGGTGCATTTAAGAGAGACGGCGGAGCAGACCGAGCCGGAGGAGCTTCAGCGCGCCGCTTCGCTGATGGCGGGAGCGCGGCGGGTCTATGTGTATGCGCCGGGGCCGGCGGTGGCCTTGGGAGAGCTGCTAACCTATCGGCTGTCCCGCTTCGGATTGTCGGTGCGAATGATGGCGGCCAGCGGGCATGAGGTGCTGGAGTCGCTTGCCCAGATGCAGGAGGACGATGTGGTGGTGCTGTTTCATTTTACCCGGCTGCTGCCTGAAACCGAGGTGGTGCTGGATTGTATCGAACGGGCAGGTTGTGCGGCGGTGATGATTACGGATCGCGAGGAGTTCCGGTACGGGGCAAAGGTGGATGCGGCCTTCTATGTCAGCCGGGGAGAGATGGGGGAGTTCCATTCGATGGTTACGCCGCTGCTGCTGATCGAGCAGATGATTCTGAGCATCGGGCTGCTGAACCGGGAGCAGGTGATCTCCAGGCTGGAGGCGCTGGGCGAGCTGCGCAAGCGGTATGCGGATAAGCTGCCGCGTGGGAAGGCTTGAGCGGATGCGAGCATCTGAATCCGAGTCGCGGACAAAAAAGTTCCGCGGCTCTTATTTTGTGCAGGGGCAGTCCCCTGTAAAGACGTCTTCTTAATAGAGCAAGTAAATAGATGGGGTGCGGAGGATGAAAGGGTTCTTCAAGAAATGGGGTATTGTTAGCTTTTGTGCAATTTTATTAAACTTGCTATTGTGGTTGGTCACATACAGCGGACAGCATTTGGCAGGAGTCTATGCGTGGTTTGCCTTAAAGTTTATTATCCCTGTGGCGGGAATGATGCTAGTTATCCGGTTCTGGCGGAGGGATTGCCTCTTTATTTTGAAGGAACAGATTCAGCACCAATGCCGGTAAAAGGAACACTTGTTACACCGTCCAAATAAATCGCAATGTGAAACTCTCTTTTGCAGAGGGTGGGGTAGATTCTTGCTTTTGCCCAGTCGAGTTGATACAATTAAGCTCTGTGAAAGACTAGATAATTAGAACTATATAAACTACGTAGAAAGGGCATAAGTGTGAAGTGTGCTGAAGTGAAAGCTTTCCGCAAGAAAGCTGCTTCGGGAGCATATGCTCGAAAGCGTTCGCCTTTGTGAGTGGATTTCTACCTTATAATAACTTAGTTCAATTAGAGAAATCCGCGAACAACAGCGATCGTAAGCACACTTCACACGTTGCCCTCAAAACGTAAAATTCAATAGTTCAATTTATATAGATAGACTAAGGTTTCGAGGCTCGGGGCACTCGGGAGAAGGAGGATGACATGGCGAAGAAAAATGACGGCAACGGCAAGGTGCTGGCCCAGAATAAGAAGGCTTCCCATGACTACTTTATCGAGGATACCTATGAAGCGGGCATGGTGCTGACGGGGACGGAGATCAAATCGATCCGTAACGCCCGGGTGAATATCGGCGATGCCTTTGCTACGATTCGTAATGGTGAGATTCACATACACAATATGCATATCAGTCCGTTCGAGCAGGGGAACCGGCACAATCCGACCGATCCGACCCGGACGCGCAAGCTGCTGATGCATAAAGCCCAGATTAGTAAGCTGCTCGGCTTGGCCAAGCAGGAGGGCTATTCCATTGTGCCGCTGAAGATTTACATCCGCAACGGCTATGCTAAGCTGCTTCTTGGCCTTGGTAAGGGGAAAAAGCAGTACGACAAGCGCGATGCCGCCGCAAAGCGGGATGCTCAGCGCGATATCCAGCGCGTGTTGCGGGAGAAGCAGAAGGTGGCCAGATAATTGTATACAACAAAACCGGGAGTCCATACAGCGGCCCCCGGTTTTATTATTTTTCAAGCTAAAGTGTTGAAAATGTTATTGAGTAATGGGTTCGTTCACAGTTCATTTCTATAGAAGAGGTTGTTCAAAAAGTCGTCTTCACAGGACGGAGTTGTTCATGGAGTAAATTCGACATCGAATCTTGAATTCAGCCGGGCCTAGCGTATGCTTCCGTAGTATGTTTCTTGCAGAAACATTTCAGTTGCTCACGTAGATCTGTCTACGCTCCGCTACTCAATCCCTAGCTTCATCCAACCTTCTCGGTCCTGTAAACCCCAACTTTTTGAACTCGCACTAGAAGATTATAGTGCTGTCTTGGCTTTGATCTCATCAACAATTTCGCTCGTTGGACTAACTTGGCCAAATTCGTAGGCAATCACGCTGAGTGTTGTGCGTTGAATCTCATCCGCAGAGATTGCTCCCCAGCCCATGTCCGGGTAATCCATCGGGGCATTGGCATCACTCAGGAAAATGATCTTGTACTCCCGGTGGGCTCCATCCCGTACGGTAGTCTCGCAGCATACGTTGGTGACGGTCCCGCAGATAATGATCGTGTTCACATCGTTGGCCCGCAATATGGTGTCCAGATCCGTATCGTGGAAGCCGCTATAAAATAGCTTGTCTACAATAATGTCCTGCGGCTCCGGAGCTAGTTCATCGATAATTTCAACTCCAGGGATACCCCGCTTGAGAATTTCATTGGCATTCGGGTACATATCCAGGAATCGCCCGGTGTCGCTTCCGTCACCACGGACGATGTGGCGAAGATAGACTACCGGCATACCGGCAGCTCGGGCGGCTGCGTTAAGCTCCTGAATGTTCTCAATAATGCCTGCGGTACGAGGTACGTATAGCGCTTCATCCTCCTTGCAAAACACATTTTGCATATCCACGACAATGACGGCCGTCCGCTTCGGGTCAATATCCCATCTGACTTTATTCTTGATGTTCATCGGTAACACTCTCCTTAATAGGTTGGTTGATTACGGGTTGCCTAGTTAGGCGGCTTCCGTTGGCATAGGGTCTTGTGGCTTCAGTGTCGCTTCGCGACGTTCCAGCATAGGACGAATCCACACGTTGATCGTTGTATTCAGCACGATCAGCATAATAACGCCGACGAGCATAGGTTGAGTGACGATACTCTGAATGGCGAGCGGGAGTCCGGCAGTCAGTTCAGCCGGGAGATACATGGTGCCAAGGGAGATGATGAAGGAAGAACCGGCCACAGCCAGATTCAATTCATCCCATTTGACTTTACTCACCATCTGGATTCCGCTAATGGCAATGATTCCGAACAGGATGGTGGAGGCGGCGGACAGGACGGCTCCGGGAAGTGAGGCGATGAACAAACCTACCTTAGGGATGAGTCCTAAAATGACGGCCATCACCCCGGCGGTCATGGTGACATAACGGCTGCCGATGCCTGAAACGCGGATGATACCGATATTTTCAGGGTAAGAGGTTGTACCAAGCCCGCCAAACACGGCACCTATGGTACAGCCGAGGAATTCCCCGAACAGGCCGCGGTTGACGCGGGAGCTATCGAGCTCTTGCTTGCCCCATTTGGTGAGGAGCGTATACATGCCGACCGCTTCGGCGGAGGCTTGCAGGAAGGCTAGCAGCATTAAGATGACGACGGGAATGGAGATGCCGAATCCAAAGGGGAAAATCTGTGGCAGGCGGAACCATCCAGCGGAAGCAACGGCTGAGAAGTCGACCGAACCGAAGATAGAGAAGAAGAGGGTGCCTACAATGATTCCCCAAAGCAGGGCGCCTCGGCGGATAATGGTGTTACCCCCAAAGATCATGCACACGAGCACACAGACCACGGTAATGAGGGAGGCAGTAAAGTTCATGCCGATGTTGGCGCTGCCGAACCAGTTCTTGAGGCCGATGTCGGCAAGCTGAGCACCGATGATGACCAGCAGGGTGCCGTAAACGATCGGCGGGGCAATGAATTTATTGATGTGGCCGATGAGACCAAATCTGCGAATGGGAATGGCCAGCAGCATAAAGATGATGCCTGCTACAGCCATGGAGCCGAACGCTGTACCCAGTCCGACGCTGGCGCTAGCCGAAAGGATAGCTACAAAGAAGGCAGCGGTAGGACCTTGAACCACCGGGAGTCGCAGCATTTTGCCCGATTGCAGGATCGTCACCAGTCCCGTCGTCAGAAAGCAGGCTTGAATCAGATAACCGACAACTTCAAAATCAAGGCCCAGTGCCTGACCAATCAGGACCGGAAACAGGAAGATGCCGGTTAGGGCTAATAAATGCTGAAATCCATAAGTGACGTTGGCGCCGAAGGAAAGCTTCTCCTCGATACCGACCTGCAGGGTTTGGTTGTCTTCGTGTTCGTGATTCATGGTTAGTCCCCCTTTAAAATATAAATGGATAAATATTCAACATATCATCAGATGTTTGGGAAAAGGCGAGGTCATCCGATGTTTACAACATCAATGTTCTGTGCGGCGAATTGCTTGGCTTCTTCGCTGCTCTTGTTCACGATAGAGCGGTACATAGCTTCGTGATAAGCCGTATTGTCTTCATATTGCCGGGTATCCAGAAGGAGTTGGCTAAGCATTTCCTTCAGGCTTTCCGCTACGACCTTGTACATTTCGAGCAAGACCTCGTTCTTCCCAGCCTCAGCCACCGCGATATGAAAAGAGATATCTGCTTCTACATACTCGGCGTAGTGGCCTTTCTCCAGGGCTTCTTGTCTTAGATCCAGGGCGGATCGCATCAGAGCGAGATCGGAAGTAGTTCTTCTTAAGGCAGCCAAGCCAGCAAGCTCAATTTCTAAAATCCGGCGAGCCTCCATGACCTGAGTATTGTTCTTCGGAGTAATCGCCTGACTTACGCCTGTAAAATCGGAGGATGCCGACCGGATGTAGGTCCCATCTCCTTGGCGCACTTCCAGCAGTCCGGCATGGGTTAATACTTTTACGGCCTCTCGGATGGTGGATCTCCCCACCGCCAGTAGCTTCATGAGCTCGGGTTCAGGAGGTAGCTTGTCCCCGCTTTTGTATTGGCCGGACTGGATGAGCCGTTGCATTTGATCCAGCACTTCATCTACCAATTTGCGACGTGGAATGGCTTTGAACTCCGGATATGCCATTGTCGGCCCCCTCTCATGTCAGGTTTTATCACTCTTAGCGATTTTTCAACTCGTTTTCATGTGATGTTTCACAGTATAGGGGGCTATTTTCAAAAAATCAAGCTATTTTTTATTTTTATGTAAGGTAACCTAACATAAAAACTTGACATAAGTTTTGAAATGGGCGTATTCTAAATGGCAAGGAAACATCTGATGACTGATGTTATAGGAGTAAAAGTAAGGATAATATGAGGTTGCAAAGGGCTTGCTGCTAGGGCAAGACTTCTTTGTGAAGACAGGAGACAGGAGACAGGATGGAAACAAGACTAAGCAGCCTTCCGTGGGTGCACACGAATTATTTAATGATCCGACTTTTACTGTTTGGAGCAGCCTTGTTTATTTTATCTTCTCTATATGTAACGGTGCCGCTGCTTTCAGTGTTCGTTGATCAATTCCATATTGGGGCGGGCAAGGCGGCTTTGTCGGGAAGTGCATTTTCTTTGTTCTTCGCTACAGGTTGCCTGGTCTATGGTCCCTTATCCAGCAGAGTAGGGCGCAAACGCACGATGGTCATAGGTTTGGCCGTATTAACTGTTGCTACAGCCTGTGTTGGCTACGCAACCAGCTTTGAGCTGCTGGTGCTGCTTAGAGCCTTGCAGGGAGCGGCGGCGGCCACGTTCTCGCCGGTGGCTCTGACGTATGCAGGGGAGACTTTCCCTCCGGAGCAGAGAGTGACGGCCATTGGCTTCATCAGCTCGGGATTTCTAATGGCCGGAATCTTCGGGCAGGTATGGGCCAGCTCATTGGCTTCGCTGGTCGGCTGGCCTTGGGTATTCAAAGGCCTAGCTGCATTGTATCTGCTGGTGCTGCTGCTTCTGGCGTTATGGCTGCCGTCCTCCCCAGTGCAGGCGGGTTTGGCACGACAGGGGCGAATGAAAGGAACTCCACGCTGGTATGTTGTGCTATTGCGGCGGAACCTGCTGCTGTGCTACGGCATTACTTTGACTATTTTGCTTAGCTTTGTAGGGATGTACAGTGTGTTGGGGTCACTTCTGAGTCAGGCTCCGTATTCGCTTGGTGATATGGATATCTTGGGTATTCGCTCTCTCGGGATGGTTGGGATGGTGTTGTCCTTCTATGCAGGCGGGATGTGCCGAAAATGGGGCAAGCTTCAGGTGCTTCGCGCCGGATTAGCGGGTTCGCTGGGGGCTTTGATCGTCATGTCCTTGGTGCAGCATCTGGTGCTGTATGTGGCGATGAGCGTGGTATTTGTGGCAGGAATTGCCGTGGTGGTGCCGGCGCTAATCTCCCTGATCGGGGAACTTGGCAACGAGAATCGGGGCGTGGCGACCTCAGTCTATACCTTTGTCTTGTTTGCCGGGGCCAGCGTGGGTCCGATACTAGCCGCAACTCTGCTCGGAAGCGGGCAGAATGCACTGCCGCTCCTTGTCTTCGCCGGTATTTTAATGGCGGCCTTCGCTTGTTCGCTGTGGGTTCGAGTGTCAGAAGAGAGGAAGGAGGGACTCTCTCAAACGGTAAAATAAGGCCGCCAATCCCAAGGTGTACGCGGTAGTTCATTGCCGTAGAGTGAGCAGTAAGATGGACAGTAAGCTGGAAGAACTGAGATGGACGCCTTCCTCGGCAAGGGGAAAAAGCAGTACGACAAGCGCGACGCCGCCGCGAAGCGGGATGCTCAGCGCGATATCCAGCGCGTATTGCGGGAGAAGCAGAAGGTGGCCAGATAATTGTATACAACAAAACCGGGAGTCCATGCAGCGGCCCCCGGTTTTATTATTTTTCAGGCTATTATGTTGAAAATGTTATTGAGTACTAAATGTAGAGATGATGAAGTGTTGCAGTATTGCAGTTGTGGCAGTTACATAGAAGTTGGCGGCTTGTTGTTTGGATCGTTCTCTGCCTCGAATTTGGAGCGGAAGCGATTCTGATCCGGCTGCTCGGCTGATGGCTGCTGATAGCTCTGCACATTCGGAGCCATATCCGGGCCGGAACCAGAGTGATCGGCAGGCAAGTTGTCTTGCACCGGCCCTGTGTCCTTGTTCTTCTTCTTGAACAGCTTCCCGAACCAGAGGAAGGGTGCAAAAATCAGGAACCAGAACTTTTTGATGATCAGGGTGATCAGTGCGATGAGGCCTGTTTTCTTGGCTACAGCAGCGCCTGCTCCGCCCAGAATGAGCCCCGTCAGACCTAAGGAAGATTTCTTGTCCTTGGAAGGATCGAAATCAGCGTAGGTATTGCCGGAGGTTACCGTCAGATTAGGGAGGATCTCGCTCTCAAACATGCTGCGGTCCGCGGCCAGGTTCTCCGGGTCAGAGACAAGAATAGCAGATATGTATCCGACACGGGTAAGGACACGCACATTGTAGTTGATCAGCGGCTCTCCATCAATATCGTGCAACAGCAGGGCCCAAGTCAGACTGCGAAGCGAGTCGTCATAGGCCGGCTCCTGGAACCATCCATCCACGAAGAGATGATTGTATTCCGGCAGCTCCTCGTTTGCTGCTTCTTGCCCGTCTTTATAGCTCTTGAGCAGGGCCTTGGCGTCGATGTCGGATTTCTCCTCGTCTTCGATATGACCGGTCTCATCATATTCGAAGTACACGCTCCACATCGTATCCTCATACGCAGGCTCTACATATCCGATTTCCCTGTATGAAGGAAGATCCTGAAAGCCTTCGATGAACGCAATCGTATCGTCCTCATCAAGGAAAAAGTAATTTTCCGGTAATGTCAGCTCGGCGATATTGGACAACCGAACCTTCTGACCGGATCCCTCAATCCAGTTCAATTCAGGCTCCACAGCTTCAGCCGCCGCGGCGAAAGGCATCGCAAACAAGCTGAGCAGGATTACGCAGGATAGCAAAAGCCTCGGCAGCTTATGCTTCTTGGTGCTGGAAATCATAATTTACCCCCATTATTAACGTATTATTCCAATAGGAAAATGGAATGCTATGATCTTACCATGAATGAACAGCAGAATGAAGGAATATTTATACAGTTATTGAGATTTTCTCGGCTTTTTATAGGGGTGAATTTGCTTTTCGGCTTGCGCCTTGCTACAATTATTTCTACCGCTTGGCACGGCTGCCAGTGATTCACCAGGCAAATTCCGCGTCATATGTGGTATACTAATGAAGGTTAAGGAAAGAACACAGCATTCATGCTTGGCTTGACCGTTAACCGGGAACCACCTTTTATTACGGGGGCGTTTTTGGATTCGACGGGGGTAGATCGAGCATGGGTAGCGGGTAGTGGGGACGCGGCCGCTTTATCAACGCTAAAGCCTATTAAATGGCAAACAACAAAACAACTACGCTTTCGCAGCTTAATAACCTGTGAGCGTGCTCCTCTCTTGCATCGCCCATGTGCCGGATGTAGGGGCTAACCTATAGTGGGATACGCCGATCGGTCTCCGCCTGGGGTCGACGGAAGAAGACAATCAGGCTGACCCAAAGGGAATCTTGTGACAGGGAGTCTCTAGGGTGACATCAAATCTGTCACTACACCCGTAGAAGCCTATGTGGCGTTGCCTTCGGACAGGGGTTCGACTCCCCTCGCCTCCATAAGAGACGCAGAAAGGGCCCTCGACCAAGGAATTGGTCGAGGGCCCTTTGCTGTTAGAGGCGATCGAGAGGAGAGATGCTTTCAAGTATCTTTAGAGCTGTTTTCAAGCTGCTTTAGAGCTGCTTTCAAGTAACTTTAGAGCTCAGGATATAATGTAGTCTTGGATCGGTTGGTTTCGATCCGATTCGCTCTAAATATCCTTCCTCAACGAGTGTTTCCAAGATTAACTTTGCAGTTACTCTGCTTCTGCCAATAAAATCAGCGAAATCTTTCGTAAAGACCTTTTTCCGCATCGAAGCAAATTCCAATGCTTGCCGTTGTTCAGGCGAGAATCCAAACCATTGTTCTTGTCCGATACTTAATGCAACAGATGACTCTCTCCGTAATCGCCGTACCTCGATATTGTTTTTCAGGGTTAGGGTAAAAGTTGATAAGTTAAGGTGCCTAACAAGGCACCTTTTTTATATATAGATTAATCATTTGTAGAATCAATAAACTTTACATTCTTAAGGGCATATTCCAATGCCATGTTTATGATTTCGTTTCGGGAACGGTTGCTCTTTCGGGCAAGCTCATCTAATTGTTCTTGAAGAATTTTTTCAATGCGGATCGACATCGTTACAGTCTTGTCTTCCCTTGGAGTTATGATGAACTCGTCATTACTCATATGAATCACCTCACGTATCAGTATAGAAAGAAAGTGAGGGATTATAACATAACACAATTTATGTTATAAAATTAATACAAATTGTAGTTTTATTATGATACAATTATAAATACAAACGGTTGGTGCGACAACTGAGAAAGAACACCTCGTTGCACCCCAAATTATCTTTGGTCCCTAGTCGGTATATTTCGTATAGGAGGGCAGCATTGATGGAGATTGTTGTAGATTCCATTCCAGGTGGAGCCTTATTCTATGATGAATACGCAGACGATTTGTTTAAAGTGAAAATTCACTTGGAAGGCCAAAAGATCGTTGGCCCCATTTATGGCTATGGTCCAAATTCGGAAGAAAAGGAACTCGAAGTTGAACGACATATCAAACATTTGCTGCCCTATGTTCATGATGTCTGGGTCAAAAGAGTTTTACTAGAAAATTTGATCGTGGATGCCAGGCTTGAATTGGATGCCTATGATGAGGAACTAAACACAGCTACTCCCGAAGAGCTGGCGAAAATATGGGAACCACGCGATAGGAACAAATGGTGGACATTGTTATACCTTACAAAGAAGGAAGTTCTACAATACAGTAAGTACGAAGCACAAAGGAATCTTAATAAGTACGAGAAGATGCTAAGTGAATTATCAAGTTATGATGGGGCACCCTCGCGTAATGAAATCATAGACACAAAAAATCACCTGAAAGGGTGACTTTTTGTTAAAACGTCCTATATACCTCTCGGAGCTGGAGCTCCGCCTGCATGGCGAGGTCCTGCAGATGGCTCCGGGGTATCGATGTGGATTTGGCTGAGAAAGTGGTGGGGATTCGGGTGGAGGATTCGTAGGGCACTAGAAAAAATGCCTAGTTTAGACGCATTTGATTATTATATGTACAGATACAGATGAATTTAGAATATTATCTATTGAAGCTGGTATGATTCTCAGAAATAGGGGAAATTGATTTAAGAGATAATATTCTATTAAATTCATCAGGAAGTGTTATAGCCGCATTGAGGAGAATGATTTGATACACTTCAATAAGGCTCACCATTATGAACATCATCCGCAAGAGGATGATCTTTTGTACTTTATGAATTAGGAACTGCGATGCAGTGAGCCTCAATAATCGAAACCATCTCTTGAAAATCAAAACGATGATTAACCATATCTACAGTAAAATCTTCGGCTTTTTTTGTGTCCATCTTGAAGTGCAGGCCATTAAAACGTAGGAATACAACCAGTGCTGTAAAAGCGGTCCGTTTGTTTGCGTTGTGAAAAGGATGGTTTTGGCCGAGGGATTCGAGCATTGCTGCGGCTTTTTCGAAAATAGTAGGATAAGCATTGAAATTTTCTCGGATCGTATGGAAATAACGAATCCAGGAATACCGCTCGTTCAAGTGGAACGATTTATCGACAGTCCCCCTAAGTCACGAAATGAAGCGATCGCCTCATTCCTACGCCGTGTTGGAGTCTGTGAAGAACGAGGTAGTGGCTTTGATAAAGTTGTGTCGCAAACAGAGTTTTATCAGTTACCAGCTCCAATAATTGAGGTTACTGAAGAACACACTCGAGTAATTTTATTTTCGCATAAGCCATTTGCAGAAATGGATCGAGAAGAACGGGTCAGGGCGTGTTACATGCATGCCTGTTTGAAATATGTAACTAGAGACTTTATGACAAATGCAACTTTGCGCCAGCGTTTTGGAATGGATAGTAAGCAAATCTCTATTGCCTCCAGGATAATTAAAGATGCAGTAGAAGCATCAAAAGTTAAGGCAAAAGACCCTGATACTGCTCCAAAACATATGAAGTATGTGCCTTACTGGGCTTAGTAGCTTACTTGACGGTAACTTGCACGTAACTTGCGTATGGCTATTCCATTGGTAAGGAAGTAATGGGAATAATGCTGCAGATACTTTGTTTTGGGGGATTCAGAACTTGGGAGTATCAGTGATTTAACTTGCACGTAACTTCATAGAATGAACTTGATGTATTAGCAGCATTATTGAACCTACTTCAAATGGAGTTCCTAAAGTGACATCAAACCTGTCACTACACCCGTAGAAGCCTATGTGGCGTTTGCCTCCGGACAGGGGTTCGACTCCCCTCGCCTCCATACTGAAAATCCACAACCGATCCCGGTTGTGGATTTTTGCTTTTCCTCGATTGTTAATCCTATCCCAGCGGTCCCCACAGGTATATAACTTTACAATGAACTTTTGCCGATGTTCAGACAGTTTATTTTTGATATTGCTGCCGCACCGCCTCCGGAAGCTCCTCGAAGGAAATCTCTTCCCAGTGTGTGACGCCTCGAATCAGGGTGTAATACAACTGGATATAAGCTCCTTCTTTCAATTGCTTCCCAGCCGAAAAATCAAGCTTCTTTTCCTGTCCTTTATCATTATAGGCCGTTATCTCATAGTCGTAACGATCATTACCATCATGTACGCCGGGGCCAATTATCATCGAATAATAGACGGTTTTTCCCGCAGGATTTCCAGGTGTCAGCTTCTCCGGGGTGAAGAAGAGCATCCACAAGCATGCTGCAATCACGATAATGAGCCCTAACACTAGCAATATTTTTTTCATCCAAAGTTCCTCCTAAGCGCAATCAGGATGTGACAATATCTTTGTTCTTTAGCCGTCGAATAGACATGGTCGCAAAAATAATTATGAAAGCCATATTCATCAACCAAAACAGAATATTCTGTGCGTTAGTCAGCTTATCTTGACTCAGCACGCTCATGCCGATGGTGAGCAGCGAGAACGGGAAAAATACACCCGCTTTGACAACATACATACCCAGCCCGATAAAAACTGCGCACAGACTAATGCCGATAGGCGTAGCGAAGCTGCGGATCCGCAGCGACAGCCCCAATTGCAGAGCGGCAATGGATATAGAAGCATACCATCCGCGTAACGTCCAGCCTATAGTCTCTAGAGGGAAAGGATCGGATAAGGAGAACAGGGTGCCTGCAAGCCAGTAAAGTCCCATGAACAGCGCTTGTGCGAGCAAGATTAGAATGCTAACGACAATTAATTTGGTAAAATACACACTAGCGACCGTTACAGGAGAAGACAAAACCATATTCCAGTTTCGGTTCTGATGCTCCAGTCTGCATATATAGGAACAGCAGATGGCGATCAGGATAGGCAGGAAAAACTCCCCGTAAAACAGGCTGACCTGGGTCCACAAGCTGTACCAGCCGTTTTGCAGGACACCTTGGTTCACATAATAATTTGCACATCCAATCAGCAGGCTTATGACAGGGAGTACAGCGAGTACCAGGCCTATCCGGGAATGCCGCAATTTGAGCAATTCAGCAGAGATACTTCGTTTCATCAGATTCCCTCCTCAAATTTCCTGCCGGGTGACATGGATGCTTCCGGCGATATAGAACAAGATGGTCATGATCAGCGCAGCCACTACGATGCCAGGACTTACGAGCTGTACCATATAGCTGCCCGAAGGCTCAGCGTATAGATAAGTAACCGGGCTGAGATCCAAATAATAAGACCAGATAAAAATATGTCTGACAGCATCCGGGAACAGACCGGCGGTCATGCCGATGAAACCGCCCAGCATCCCCAGGCACAGTGCAAAGGCTTGATTCTTGATGGCCATAGAAATCCATTGCTGAAGAGCCGTAACAGCGAGAGTCGTCAGCAGGCTGCCACCAATGAACCGGCTCAGCAATTCGATAGGGAGGGCGCCGGGAAAGTCCTTTATCAAACCGAACACGATCATGAGTGCGCCCTGGGCAAGGATGCCATATAGGAGAAGACTATTCGCGCAAATATACTTCGCTGCGTAGAGATGGCTGCGGCTCACATTGGTAGCAACAAGCATTTTCCAGGTTGCTCCTTTATGCTCCATATCACAGATCCGGGAGACGACAATGGCCGAAATAATCGGCATAAAAAGTCCATTCATGGACGATATGCTAAAAAAGACAGATTCCCAGACGGCTTGATCCGGATTGCCGGCAATAGACCGACTGATGGACATGAAGGCCCACAGCATCTCCACGACAAGAAATAATATAATCATAGTCCATATTTTTTTGCGGCGAATCTTGAAGTATTCCAGCCCTAGTATTTTGATCACAAGCTCCGCTCCTTCCCCGTCAGCTCCAGAAATATATCCTCCAGACTTTTCTTCTGCTCCTCGATCCGGGTGACTGGAACATTATGTTCAACAAGCAGTCTGTTCATTTCCGCCACCTCTGTGTCCGCAATATTGGCGAACTTAAGCCGGCTGCCCATTCGGGCCGGACTGTAAGCTCTAGCGAGAAGTATCTTTTCGGCTCTAACATTGTCTCCGGTTTTTAGAAGGATGGAGGTTCTGCTTTCATGCTGCAGGCTTGCCATACTTCCCTGGAACAGCAGCTTCCCTTCGCTGATAATGCCCACCGAGGTGGCGATTTGTTCAATCTCCGAGAGAAGGTGGCTGGAGAGCAAGATAGTTATTCCATAGCGTGCAGGTAATGATTTAATGAGCTCCCGGATTTCACCAATGCCTGCGGGGTCCAGACCGTTCGTTGGCTCATCGAGGATTAGCAGTTTGGGGAAGGCGAGCAGAGCCATTGCGATCCCCAGCCGTTGCTTCATTCCTAGCGAATATTGTTCAGCTTTTTTGTTTTTCTGATTTTCCAGCCGCACGATCCGAAGCGCCTCATCAACGTTTCTATCCGGCACGTTACGCAGGCGTTGCATGACCTTCATATTCTCAAGCCCCGTTAGATGTCCATAGAAGGAGGGAGACTCTATCAGCGATCCGGTACGTTGCAGAATGGATGGGCGATGTTTGCTCAGGCTTTCCCCGAAAATATGGATGGTCCCTTCAGAAGGTTTGATGAGTCCGAGCAGCATTTTTAGCGTGGTTGTTTTCCCCGCACCGTTTGGACCCAGAAACCCGTAGATTTCTCCTTCCTGAACATGAAGATTAACTCTATTTACACGATTAACAGCCTCATACGTTTTGGACAGGTTGTGCGTTTGGACAATAATAGAACTACTCATATGAAAAGTCAGCTCCATTCAAATTTTTTGAAAATATAGGGAAGACGACAGCCGTTTCACCTTGGATATTTCCCCTCTGTTTCAACAGTAATGAATCCATCTTTCCTCAGTCTTAATAGAACCTTACAACAACCTTAAATAGGCTTGGGAAACATAGATAATTCGCATTTTTATGTATAATAAAAATCAGGTGATGCAGCTTGGACAATTTAAAAAGCAAAAAAATATTAATTGTGGATGATGAACCTGAAATCAGAATAATGATTGAAAGCTTTTTAAGAAAAGAGGGCTTTTTCCGCATTTATTCCGCCGCCGACTGCGCTTCAGCTCTGTCGATCTGCCGTACGGGCAAGCCGGATATCGCGATTCTCGATGTCATGCTGCCGGATGGTGACGGATTCTCACTGCTCTCTTCTATTAAACAGTTCTTGGACATGCCGGTTCTTTTTTTATCCGCCCGGGGAGAGGATGAAGACCGGTTACTCGGATTGGGCTTGGGGGCAGATGACTACATGGTGAAGCCGTTCCTGCCGCGCGAGTTGGTACTACGGCTGACGGCAATTTTAAAGCGGGTCTACTCCTCCCCCGTGGCGGAGCGTCTATCTGCCTTTCAATTAGGGGAATATATCATTGATCTGGACAGCGCTATAGTTCACAGGAATCAGCAAGAGCTGCCATTGACGGCAAAGGAGCATGCCATTCTTGTGAAGTTGTACGAGAACCAGGGCCGAATCGTCACAAGCGATGCCTTATGCCAGGCCGTCTGGGGGGATGACAGCTATGGCTACGAAAATACATTAATGGTCCATATCAGGCGAGTACGTGAAAAAATCGAGATGGATCCCTCCAACCCGGTCTACCTTCTAACGGTCAGGGGACTGGGATATAAGCTGCTGGTAAAGGCGATACGTTGATGAGGGGAATCATTCGCATATTACGAGGGTTTGTCGCGACGACTATTTTTATCTCGATATTTCTACTTATTTTTAACTTCGTAGTACTGGGCTTGCTGGTATTCAAGGAGATTAACCAGCGTCCGTCTCCGGAAGTCGTGCTCAAGCAAGTGGCCCAAGGCTTGAACAGCCAGAACGAAAGCTATGATCTGGACGAGCAAGTCACCGAGCTTCTGCAGCACAATGAAGCTTGGGCTATGCTGCTCGGTGAAGATGGCCAAGTACAATGGGACTACCAATTGCCTAATGATGTTCCCCGAACCTATAATCTGGTCGATGTAGCCTTGTTTTCACGGTATTATCTTATGGAGTATCCGGTCTATATTTGGGAGCATGAGGATGGCTTGGTTGTGGTAGGGTATCCTAAGAAAAGCCATTGGAAATATCAATTCGATGTTCTTTCTGACTGGATGAGTTCTTTGCCTCTGCGGCTTGTGATGCTGTTGCTCCTTAATGCAGCAGTGGCCCTGCTGATCTCTGTCGTGATTGGAATGCGTCTCATGAGAGGGATACGTCCTCTTGTGGATGGAGTCCACAGCATTGCCAGGGAGGAACCGGTCCAGTTGAACTCCAAAGAGATATTCGGCGATTTGGCCCGGAGCATTAATTCCGCGTCGGCTATACTTCAGAAGAAGACAGCCGCATTGAAGGCACGAGATGAGGCTCGCTCCAACTGGATCGCTGGCATTTCTCATGATATCCGAACCCCGCTTTCGATGGTTCTCGGCTATGCGAGTGAAATGGAAGATAATTTGGACTTGCCGGAGGAGCAGAGGCATCAGGCCGGTATCATCCGGCGCCAAGGCGAGAAACTGCGCTCGCTTGTAAGCGATTTGAATCTGGTCTCTATGCTCGAATATGAAATGCAGCCGTTACAACTGAAGCACATCCGGCTCACTGTTCTGGCGAGACAGGTTGCCACGGAATTTTTAAATAACGGATTGGATGACCGGTATGTCATTGAATTGAAAATGACCGATGAAGCGGTTCAGATCAAAGGAGATGAGAAATTGCTGCTTCGGGCAATCAGTAATCTTGTCGAAAACAGTATGCGTCATAACCCACAGGGGTGCGAAATCACACTGGAAACCTCTCTATCCGAGGACCGTTCCAAATATCGCTTTATCGTCAGGGATAATGGACGGGGGATCCCGCAGGAGCAATTGGCGGAGATTACCGAATTGCCTTATTCATCAAGGAGAAGGAGGTCTGTCCAACAAGGTCACGGTCTGGGGCTTCCGATGGTGGCAAGGATTGCGCAGGCACATCAAGGCCGCCTTAAGCTTGTAAGCGGCGTGGACCAAGGAGGGCTAGAAGCAGTTATGGAGTTCCCTGTATAGCGTCAGCACGAGAAATACGGAAACCCGCTTGCTGAGCGGGTTTTTCCTTTGATACCTAAAATAAAGTATAAAATATCAGTTCTCCGAATGGGGTTGCCGCACCAGCTCTTTGATTTCAAGATATTGTGAGTTCGTGATTTGATGGGATTGATGAATGGCGTTCAGTTTGTCTTCTATTCTTTCTAATCGGAGTTGCGTTTCATTTTGGAGTTTTTCGGTCTGTTTTTGTGTTTTGGAGTTATCCATAACGACTAGGATGGTCAGACCCGCACTAAAGATCGTTAATCCTCTAGCGATTTGATTTAGATCGAATGTTTTCATGGCAATCACACAATCGGCCAATCCTGCTCCTATAAGCAGGCCGCCGATCGTAAGAATCCCTGTTCTTTTCCAGGGTTCCGGGATGATATTTAATGGTTCTTTCATGCGGAAATCTCCTTCAATTAGGTAGTAAACGTGAATAGATAGCTTAATTCTATAATTAATAAATTTCAAGTTCTATAGTGAAAATAATCTATAAGAGCTGATTCGCAGTTAGATAATTCTGTACCTGTAGAGGCTTGAGTTGTCGTTGTTAATGATTTGCCTCATAATAAACCCAATTTGTATTTTATAAAGGAGGCATGTAAGGATGAAGTCTCAACCCTTTGACCACGTTAAAATGCCGCCGGGATTTTGGGATGGACTGCGTCAGATTGGAATCACAGCCCAAGACGTAGCCCGCACAGCACAATTGCCGCTGACGATCATTACGGAGCCCATTGTCACTGGCGCCCAATATTGTGCAATCTGGCAGGCTTATTCCGATCTGATTGGCGACACCGCCAAGGGAATTATTAAGCTTGCGACCGCCTTTGAGACGGCAAAGTACCCGCCTCCCGTCTTAGCGACTTATCATGCTCGCGACTACCGCGATGCTCTAAAGCGAATGGTCCGTTACAAACAACTGTGTCCCCCGGAAAGCCTGCGCATTATCGAGGACGGCGAGGATTGTACCATCGAACTGGAGTGGATGAATTCCGGGCAATCCGGTCCGCCTTTGCTGATGGGGATCACGCTGGCCTTCTTGCTGGAGCTGGGGCGGCGGGGCACGGGTCAACATTTGAAGGCGAAGCTCGTTGAATTCTCGGATTCCATGGGCGATGTACAAGCGCTGGAAGCTTACTTCGGCTGCCCGATCAAGATAGGGGCCGGGTGTAACCGATTGACTTTGTATCGAAGCGATCTGAACCGCCCCTTTGTCTCGTACAATGAAGAGTTGCTGGAGCTCCTGACCCCGCCCCTGGACCAATCTCTTCATGAACAGCAGCACACCCGCTCAACCACCGAGAAGGTGAAATGGATCATGAAGCGCAGCCTTATGGGAGGTCGCCCTGACATTCAGAACATTGCCAAGGAGCTGGGAATGAGCGACCGCACCTTGCAGCGCAGGCTTATGGACGAGAACACGAGCTTCAAGCATCTGTTATCGGAAGTCAGACATGAGCAGGCACGAGCGTATTTGGCAGACCCGTCGCTTGATATTCAAGAGGTGGCTTTTTTGATAGGATACGAAGATCAAAACTCATTCTACCGCGCCTTCCGCCAGTGGGAGGGAGATACGCCTGCGCAATGGCGTACGGAACATTTAGGGTCAAAATGAAAGCAATAAACTAACAGTGATTCTATTTTGGCGTGTTCAACAAGAACTTTGGCGTATTGTGCTAGTTACCTATAGATGCAGGTAAGGTATTATAGTCCCTATCCGAAGCATTTGACTGCTTTGAAAATGACTTGTATAGGAGAAATGCAGGATGGATATGGGATTGAACGGCAAAACAGCGTTAGTTACAGGATCAACGAAAGGCATAGGGAAAGCCATTGCTGTTGAACTTGCCAAAGAAGGGGTCAATGTACTAATCAACGGACGAAATAACGAAGAGGTAGAACGAGTTATAAATGAAATAAAATCCGCTTTTCCGGATACCACCCTTCTGAATGCTGCAGCTGATCTCGTGGACATGGGCCAAAGGGAAGCTCTATTCGAGAAATACCCAAGTATCGATATTCTGATCAACAATATGGGCATCTATGAAATCATGTCCTATGAGGACGTTGATGATGAAGTATGGAATAAATACTTTCAAACCAATGTTCTTGCCGCAAACGCCTTAACCAAATTTTATTTGCCCGGCATGTTGAAGAATGACTTCGGCCGTATTCTCTTTATTGCGAGTGAAGAAGCCGTTATGCCTTCAGGACAAATGCCTCAGTACGCCATGACCAAATCCATGCTCTTATCATTATCAAGAAGCTTGTCCCATTTAACCAAAGGAACGGAAGTTACCGTGAACACGATCATGCCGGGACCGACGCTCTCCGAAAATGTTCAGCAGATCATTGAGGGTGTGTATGCTGATGAGCAGATGACTTTTACGCAAAAAGAGAAAGCATTCATGGCCGCAAACCTGCCTCAATCCGAAATTCAGCGGTTCATCCGGCCAAGTGAAATAGGCAGGCTTGCTACTTTTGTATGCAGCCCATATGCCTCCGCATTCAAAGGTTCTCCAATCCGCATGGATGGGGGAATGGTGCCAACCATTATTTGAGGTTTAGTGATTGTAAATCTACGCGGACACCCTAAGGGTGTCTTTTTTTACTGATTCGGATTCTAGTGCGAGATTCACATCAGAATTACGTTTGCTTCTCGGCTCCTCATTTCCATTGAAGTAAGACGAAAAGCCTTCAACCCTTGTTGTGGTTGTTGGCTTTTTATTGTATATAATAAAAATGCAACGATTAACGGCAAGCAAAGGAGGTCCTTGTTATGGCGGTAAATCGGGAACAGCTTCAGAATATACTCAGGAAGGCCAATCAACTTGCTCGTCAACAAGCCAAGCAATCGGGAGCATCCATTTACTATATAAAGAACAACAGACGTATTCGTGAGGATGCAAAAGGCAATAAATTTGAGATCATTTTCGATTCCCAGGGGAATCGGGTGGAGCGGGAATATATTGAATAATTATAAGCCTGTCATACGGTGGTTTGCGGGTACCAACGGTGCCGATAAAAGTACAATGAGCTTTCAAATGAGGGGGTTATTGGGGAGGTTATTACTGAAAAAAATTATATAGAGTCTTCTGTTTAGGTAGTTTTTTCAGATCCGAGATCCTGCATTACTTTCTTGAACATAGCCATCAACATAGGGGCCTGAAGGTCAATTCAACAGGTAGCCTTAGTAATTTTCTCAATCGAGTGATTTCCAGCTTGAGATTGACAAAGGACGAATTGGAGAGAGCTGTATATGAGGCCAGCTTGAGTGCAACTACTATCCCGTCGCAAGCACATTGGAAGGAGGATGCAGATTGCCCAAGATAAATCGATTGAAACCGTTGCCCGATGACGAACTTAAAGCCATTCTCCGCGCAGCTGATGATATCATTGCCAGTGGAGGAAGGACACTGCTTTCGCAAATCTTGAAGGGCTCGAAGGTTCGTAAGCTGCTGGAGCTCGGGTTGGATCGAAATCCATCGTATGGTTATTATAAGGAGCTTACATTAGAACAGATTACGGAAAAAGTGGATCATATGATTCGGACGGGATATCTGGAAAAAGAATATATAGGCAAGCTTCCCATGATCGTGTTTACTCCGCTTGGCTGGGCCATTGAAAAGGAAAGGCGAGCTGAGGAACTTGTACAAGCGTGGAATCATTGGCTGGAGAACCGTATCACTCCGACCAGCATGGAAGACTTGAAGGATCGCAACCGGGGAATGATGTTCTTGTTTCTGTACAAGATTTTGTGTACCGGAGATAAGAAGTATATACCGTTTTTAAAGATGTGGGAGAGTATTGATTATACAAAAGTGAAACAAGAAATTCGACGCGTAATCCAGGCACTGAATGAAAAGGATACCATGACAGATTCGGAATGGACACAGCTCTTAACGGAGCGGGCTCAATCACTGCTCGTCAAGTCGCGTGAGCCCATACTCTTGATATGTCAATCATGTGATCGGATCTTCCTCTTCGATGATACGAATCCAGACTATTATATGAGCTCGGGCCTGAACCTGCCGACCGAATGTATGAATTGTTACAGCGGTGACAACGACGATTAGGAAGAAGAAATGAATGTCTTGTCCGGGAATCCGGGCTAATTCAGTGATACTCCAACTAGATCAAAGCTGAATAAGATGTTTAAGGAAGGCCTACCGAAAGAGTGGGAGTCTTCTATCCTGAAGCACCGCATCTATATGTAGAAAAGGCACTGACCTGGTGGTAACCTAGTGGTCAATGCCTCTTTCCCTGTCCGCAATCAGGGCCTTATATAATCTAATCAATTTTTCAAACTTAGATTTGTCGTGAAGTTGTGCAAGGGCTTCTTTAGCCTTTTGTATATCGCTCAATCCGAAGCACCCTCGTTTCTTTATCGTAAGCAATGGTGCCTGACTGGATGCCCTTTAGAATAGTAACCCTGGCTATATAATTTAAAGCTTTTATTTCGTCTACAGATCTTGGGCGATTACGAGATAAGGACCATCCCTCTTCAATCGTCTTTTCTCGAAATTTTGCAACAGCGAGATTCACATCTGAATTACTGTTGTTTTTCTTGCTTTGGACATCTTGAAGAGAAAGCTTTCGCATGTGATCCCTCCATTCATTCGATAGTATCATTATAAACGAACCTGTAAATTATAACCATGGTTTGAATGGGTACTGCCCGGGTGGAATCATTCTTGCCATTACATCCGTAGAGTCTAGCGTGGGGTTAACTTATTATGGAAGTTGTACTAGAATGAAGTTGTACCTACACCGTAAAGGGCCCAATTGAGGCTGTGAATATGACAAGATACATAAAGGAGAAATAAGATTATATTATGCAGATGATATTAAGAGAGAGCAGACAAACAGATGAGCACGATATTGCAGAGGTAATTATGGCTTGCCATTGGGAGTCGCCTGTTGCGGATCATGAATTGCTTGCACTGCGATGGATACGACAATTCATTGTTAAGGAGCCGCAAAATTGTTATGTTCTTGAGCACCCTGACACCCGCAAGGTAGTAGGATATATCGTTTGTGCAACGGATACAATTGCATACGAGAACGAATTCGAGAAGACTTATTTTCCCAAGCTAAAAAGACGGTTTGATGAGCTTGAAGCACAAGGCTTCGAATACCTTGAGGAGAATCGGAAGCTTTTATTGTTTACGCGGATTATTGAAACGGGGATTGATCTGGCCGATTACCCGGCGCATTTGCATATTAATATACTTCCAGCATATCAGCGATCAGGCTATGGGAGTATGCTTTTGTCAGCCTATGAAGAAAATCTTCGAAAGCGTCGTGTGCCGGGCTATCATTTAGGTACTGCGGCTGGTAATACAAAGGGGCTGTCCTTCTACAATAAGCATTCTCTTGATCTGCTTCATACAACGTATGAAGATGGCAAACCAGCAATCAGTATATTGGGGAAAAGACTATTAGAAGTATAAACTTTCATAGAATTCATTTGAAGGATGGTGGCTGATGAGGAAGCTTGCGAAAAGTATTGCGGTATTGACATTTATAGTCCTTGTGGGTTGCGCACAGGAGGAACATCAATCAACTCAAGAATCCTTATCCAATATAGAAGCATCTGTGGAAACTCCGGAGCCGGCGGACAAGACCTTAAATGATTTGGCTAATCAACAATTCTCCATCCAAGCAGATCAGATTAGTGAAGCTGATTACGAATCCATAGAGAGCTTTGGAAAAGCCTTCGTAGATCTGTATACCGGAGCTGTTGCCGAACAGGAGACAGTATCCTTTGACAACTATATCGCTAATGAGAATCTGCTCAACTTCACGAATAAAATGCTGGAATTAGAACAATGGCAGGAGTTAAAGGGTGGCATTGGCGTGATTTTTGGCCTGAATAATGAGTTTCAGCAAGCGGAGATCGAGAAGCTGGACGACAACCTTTATCATCTAAATTTGGCTTTTTCAAACCAGGGTTCCGGAATGAGTTGCCAACTATTAGTTCAGGCTGACCAAAAGTCATTGAATATTGTGGATTTGTATTTTGGAAATAAAGATGGCGTAGATACGACGGTAACAGGCCACCCGGCTGCAAGAAAACTGGATCATCCTGAGCTTTGGAATGATCAAGTCTGGGTTGATAGTGTAATGGAGAAGCTTGGGGAATACGACCTCTCATCCTCATAATATAGCAGCAGAAAAGCGGCCTTAACCGGTTCGCTTTTTTGTTTGCGTCCAGGCAAGCCTGCGTGTATCATCTCCCTGATAAATAATCATTAACTCAGAATAAACCAAATATGGAAAAATGATTATTTCGGAACTGCTTCAAGGCTGATATGCTTGGGGTGAAAAATTCCAAAAAATGTAGTTTTTAATCATGTCAATCCAATCTCCTGCTTTAAGAGGAGTTTCTGTTAATTAAGGGCCCGACTGGAGAGGTACCTTAAATTCCGGTTCAGCTGTCCGGACAGTTGAATCACAAAATCCATCTGTGAGAGGGGGAGGCAGAGAGCTCGACTTTATTGCAAGCGTTTACAAGTTAACTTATAAGTTGAACTAGAAAAGTACACAGAAAGGGCATAAGTGAGAAGTGTTCTGTAGAAGCGATAGCGTTCGCCTTTGTGAGCGGATTTCTACTCTATGATGGCTTAGTTCAGTCAAAGAAATCCGTGAACAACAGCGATCGTAAGAACACTTCACGCGTTGCCTCCAGTGTACAATCTTTAGTTCAACTTATATAGTAACCAAAATAAGAGGAGGAAATGAAATGAAGAACAGTATTGCTAGGGTAACCGGCATGGTCTTGATGTTTTCTCTGATCTTATCTTTACTGGCAGGAGGATGGGGGAATACAACCGCCCGCGCTGCCGGGGTGTCAATTGTCGACGGAGGAGGCTGGAATGAAACGGCATATGTAAAATGGTCCCCTGTAAGCAACGCGGAAGGATACAATGTATATGTTAAGCCCGCAGGCGCATCCGATGCCAGTTATCAGCAGCTAGATAATGAGCTGATCCGGCAATACCCTTCCTATTGGAGAGCGGATGCCGTAGGCCTTGCGGCCGGAAGTTATGTGATGAAGGTGGAGGCCAGGCTGGCGAACGGTTCATCGGTAAGTGCCGTTTCCGGTAATCTATCTGTAAAGGCGTATGATCGGTCGGGCTTTGCCTTCTCCTCGAACTCGCAATATGGGACAGGCTCGGGGGCTTACAATGATAACGGGACACTTAAGAATGGCGCTCAAGTGATTTATGTAACCTCCAAGACTGCACGAACCGTAACCCTTGATGTGAAGATCAATAGCTCTGGCCGTGTGCAGACGGGCGTTGGTATCGGGGAGATTTTGACCCTGAGACAAAAAGGGTATGATACAACCCCGCTTGCTATCCGCTTTATTGGAAAAGTCACGGGTGACGACATGAGCGGACAACTGAACAGCAGCGGCTACCTCCAAGTCAAAGGCAAAAATAATTATTCAGAAATGAATATCACGCTGGAAGGGATCGGAGACGACGCCTACGCTTACGGGTGGGGACTCCTTCTCCGCTATGTTGGGAATGTAGAAGTGAGAAACCTGGGCTTCATGCTGTTCCCTGACGACGGGATCTCGATGGATACGGGCAACGTCAATGTGTGGGTTCATAACAATGATCTGTTCTATGGAGCCGCAGGCGGAGATGCGGACCAAGCCAAGGGAGATGGCTCTACGGACCTGAAAAAGGGCTCGACCTACATTACAATCTCATATAATCACTACTGGGATTCGGGAAAAGCATCCCTGGTCGGTTTGAGTGAAACAGAGGAATTCTTCGTCACCTTCCATCATAACTGGTTTGATCATTCGGATTCCCGTCATCCGCGCATCAGAGTGGCATCCGTTCATATATATAATAACTTCTATGACGGAGTCTCTAAGTACGGTGTCGGGGTTACCACTGGAGCTTCGGCCTTTGTGGAATCCAATTATTTTAGACATGCCAAATATCCGATGCTCAGCTCCTTGCAAGGTACGGATGCTTTAGGAGCAGGAACATTCTCAGGCGAAAACGGGGGCGTGATCAAGGCTTATAACAACACTATCGTGAATGCGGACAGTCTGATCTATGCCAACTCCAATGCCGGAACCGCTTCGGCTAATGCAACCTCCTTCGATGCGTACCTGGCTTCCTCAAGAAGCGAAACCGTGCCAAGCTCCTACAAAGCATTGAAGGGCGGAACGGCTTATAATAACTTCGATACAAGCGTTGATACCGGAGTAAGCAGCTCCGACATTGATAACGTAAGCAATGTGGAACAAATCGTCACTGCTGAAGCCGGGCGCCTGAACAACGGAGACTTTACTTGGACATTCAATGATTCCGTTGATGACACATCCTATTCGCTCAATACGGCACTAATGGCTCAAATAACTAGCTACAAAACACAGCTTGTATCCGTTGGGGGGAATTCAACTTCTGACCCGGGTACAGACCCTGGTACGGACCCAGGAACAGATCCTGGTACAGATCCGGGAACTAATCCAACACCTGGTGAGCAAGTTCATAACTTTACCGCCTCCGGCTTGAACAGCAGCTTCTTCACGATCGCGGGTAACCTATCAACAACCAAGGGAACCGTCACATACAACGGATTGACGCTCACCCAGTGCTTGAAAATCGAGAGCTCGACCAGCATAAACTTTACCACCACGAAAGCTGCGACGTTAACCCTGGTATTTAACTCGTCCGACGGAACAAAAATTAAGATTGATGGAACGAATTATGCCATGACTGGCGGGATCGTAAGCGTACCGCTTGCAGCCGGGGCGCATAGTATTACGAAGGCCGATGTTACTAATCTTTATTATATGGTGTTGGAGTAGGGAGAGGGGATGGAGGACTGAACTGAATTGGCTGTGGGGTGATAATTTAAAATAAGATAAAGCTCCTTCAACCATTCCTCAAAAAAATGATCATACTCCCGTCGTGTAAAACACTAAAAAAGTTAAGCAGCCAGTGCCTGCCGAACTCAATCGGTGCGTGCTAGCTGCTTAGCTTTGCCTGAAATCGTCGGTAGTTGTAATAGTAAATGCCATCTTCCATAGCTTGCCGGATCTCTCACTAAATTACCCTACTTAGGGCACGGCTTCTCTGTTTTGAATGCAAAAAGAAGGATTCGATACATGCGTTATATGGGCGGGTTTTTATGCATGAGTGGCTGCACTTAACGTTGAATGCAGACGTCACTTTTTCTTGTCCACTGTTTGATGGTATCAAACACAAGTTTTAACGTCATTTCGTTCAGATAATTGCCAAGCTTCAATCTCGTTGTTGAATATATCTTGGATGACCGATAAGTAATGAAAGTCTGTACCATCAGAAATATAAGTGATGTTGGTAATCGTTTTCGGCTGAGGTACCTGTACCATAAAACTGACTCTTCAATCGATTTGGAACACGACGGACGATATTTAATTAGATTGTTTTCGTTTCTTTCGAATGATTGGTTTGCCCAGTCTTTCATGAGTCGCCTAGCTGTTCCTTCCGTTTTTACTTACTCGTACTTGAAAAGGTGGGGTAAACTGCCTCGCTCTAGGGCTTTGAGCTTCTCTGCTGTCGAATAAGACATATTTCTGATGATGTGTAGGCGGTACCGCTCCATAAGGGAGTTTTGTTGTCTCCCAAGCCCTCGTAACCTACCTCCTTTCTGGTCAGCCTGTTTGTCTTCTTCTATGACTTAAGCCGAAGGCCCAAACCAAGTATCCCACTAAGATTGAGTTTATCCCGGTATTGACGATGTACTGTCTTCATATTCAATCTGGTAAATGATACTGCCGACTACAACCTAAGTCTTATATAATTGAGATAACAACGATGTGTGTATCAAAGGAGTGAGATCATGAATGATCTACTATTTAATGAATTAATATCACTTACTTCATTTGACTTTTTGAAAATGGACAATGATACAGCTCTCATTACCATAGGTCTGCTTGTTGATCTTTCCTGCGACTACCGTCAGCAGGTTGGATTTCAAAAAGCTTACGAGCTTATTAATGAGCTTCGTCTAAGAGACATAACTTCTAGTCAGAGAGCAATATTAGAGTATACAGAAGCAAATTACTGGGATGGAGTCAGATATTTTAACTTAGAGGAAAACTTATGGAACTGGACCCAATTGGAGCTAGAGAAAGAGTTAATATGTCTTAGAAGAGCGGTGTTAATCGCAGAGGAAGAAGGGTGTTTACCAACTAACAGAATGTGTCAAATATACACCAACCTAGCAAATGTATTTAGTCAAGTCGGTCGTTACGTTGAGGCTTCGTACTACTGGCGTAAAGCACTTAGTAGAAATGAAAATTTTCAAATGGCTATTGGAAATTATGGATATGGACTTTTTAGCTATGCTAGAGTTTTATACGACGACGGACACCAGAGCTTATTTTTACATCAGGCATATCGGAAGTTAAAGGCTTCCCTCGAATATGATCTTGATGGTAATGCTACTCAGGCATTTCTAAGATGCTCCAACGAGATTGAGCGTATCATGGAAAAGGATTTTTTAGAAAAGGAAATCGATCTAACAAGTTACTCTATGGGCGTTGATGAGGTAGAAAAAAATTATCGAAGCTGGTGTTTGAAAAATTCGCTATTTTTGAATCCACTAAATGATCTTGGAGAATATAGCATTGCAAATAATGATATATTAACATGCCCAAGTATCCGAATACGGGATAATGCGGAGAGCGAGGGGCCAATTTACCATGGCTTTTACAATGCTTTAAAACAGGAGTATGTTTATGCTCGTTGGTTAGTGTATGAAGGGTTGAAGATAAGTAAGGGTTCCACTCACCTATCCGATAAGGACGTTTATTTATATAATACATTGGATTATCCTGTCTATGGTTTTAGTATTCAACAAATGGCATCAGCATACCGAATCGCGTACTCTTTATTCGATAAGATTGCGTACTTTATAAATGATTATTTGGAATTACAAATACCTCAAGATAAAGTTAATTTTAGAACACTATGGTTTAAAAAGCGGGAGCAGAAGCTTGGACTTCGTGAAGAATTTATCTGTCGAAAAAATTGGTCGCTTAGAGGTCTATACTGGTTGTCGCTAGATTTGTATTATAAAGATTTTGAATTTAGGGAAGCAATTGATCCGAACTCACGGAACATGAGTGCTTTGCGGAATCATCTTGAACATAAGTATGTAAAAGTTCATGAATACTTCGTCAGTCGTTCCGATGACAACTATCATGATCCCTTTGAGGATACACTTGCGTATTCTGTATCACGTGATCAGTTTGAAGCTATGACAATGAACATCTTAAGACTAGCTAGAGCCGCCTTAATCTATTTATCACTGGGTATTAACGAAGAAGAAATACAAAAAAACGAGAGTCATCGGGACTGATTATGCCACTGGTTCTTGACGAGTATGATGATGAATGGAAAAAACGTTAGTTTTACATGACGGCTTGTTGATTTATGAAGCCGCCCATTCTAAATATTTTTTAGGGTGATGTTGGACGAATCTGATACTCTGTTACATTATCCTATCAATAAGACCTGTTTATTCGGACACAGAATAATGAACCTCAGTGCTCTCTTATTATATATACGAAAGTTATTGGAGTATGACTCTACTATAAGAAGAGATAAAATAAAACTGCTAATATTAGGGGGAAGCAAGAGGTCTATAAACTTCTCGGAAGTTTTATATAACTTTATTTAATTGGAGGGCTATAATTTGTCTGGTAATTTGATGCTATTACTTTCTCAAGTTGGACTCGGAGCAAAATATATTAGTATCGCATCCGTTGCAATTGGGCTAATAGCAATAATTTTTAAAACGCAACCACTTACTTTATTAACTTCAACAAAAATAGAAAAGGTTTATTTTAGTAAAGAGAAGAATTTTTTGGTGGGAATGGGTAATATCATTGTTCTATCTAATGTAGCCTTTTTATTTTCTATTCTACTTACATGGGTCTTTTTTATACTTGAAGTTGATGGGGGATTTTTGAATATTTCCTTCATTATTTATGTATTAGCATTGATAATGAGCGGGTACTTTACTTTTCTAAAGAAGAAAGGATGCGAGAAAGAGAGACGAAATAGGATACTTTCATTTGCTTCATTATTTATAGCTTTTTTGCAACTATATTCTATATTTCCTGTTACCCTCTCGGATGCTCTGAAAAAAGAAGAATTGTTTTTAGATAATGCAAAGCAAAATATCTATTTGATATTGTTTTTATGTTTAGGTATGTTTATTGTTAATACTGTTTTCACAATATTTTCTAAGGGGATATTTGAACATTATAGATCTATTTGGAGAGATTATTCAAAAGAAGTATTTTATATAATTAATGAAGACAGTAAAAAAAGATGGTATATCTATCATTTAATCGACAGAAATAATATGCTTCTCGGAGACAGTATAGACATCAAGAAAGCGGCAATTTTTAAAATCCTATCAAAAGAGGAGCTATTTAAACAAGAGGTATTTACATATAGAATTCCTAAAAAACAAGTAGTTGAGTATTCAATTTAATTGTTACATTCACGAGTAAACTAATCTACTAAAATCCCGGAGGGCAAAGCATGTCACTTCCAGTCGAATTTGCAAATATATTCCGCACAAAACAGAAATCTTACAAAATGGTACTTGTACTTGCTATGATTGACATTTGGCGGGAAACCCACGATAGGATGCTAAAAGTTGATGACGTGGCACAAAGGTTTCTGACCTATTACCAATATAGAGAGACTAATAATCTTATTGTGGACGCACCTCCACCGAAAGTATCATCACAGTGGGCGTCTATGAATATTTCACAAATAAGATCCATTCTTGACACTCCAATAGAAGCGCTTCGTTCGATTGTTATTAAACAATCTGGTGGGGCCTATTTGACATTCGCTGATAAAGTATGGTCTCAAGGCACAGAAGTATTGTCAGAGCTTCAGGATTACGCGAACCAAGAATTAGATTTGTATTATACTCAGCTTGAACCTAGGTATGAATTCTCTCTTAAGGATGGTTTAGATCAAATCTTACGTACATATATTGGGGCTAAATCCGAGCCGATTGCTAATCATCCTCTAGGTGATCTATTCAGGGAAAAGCTACCTGAACAGCTTAACTCACTTTCTTTCGTTTCTGAGCATATTCGAATTAATGGTTCAGTCGGAAAGGGGAATTGGGCAACGGTGCCTTGGATAGCACTCATGGATACCCGAATAACAAAATCCACTCAGTATGGTGAATACATTGTTTATCTTTTTGCAGAGGATATGAGCGCGGTTTACTTGACCTTTAATCAAGGAGTTACTAAGCCGATTAAAGATCGAGGAAGAAGAGGTGGATATGAGTATTTACATCAAAAGGTGCTTGATCTAAGGAGCGACCTGTCTTTTGAGGGTTTTTCTACGGATGAAGATATTCATTTGACAGCGGCTGGCTTGGGGCGAGATTACCAAGTTTCTACGGTCGCATATAAGAGGTACGATGCATCTAATATTCCGAGTGATGATCAATTAATCGCTGATTTAGAGCAACTTATGACTACATATCGGAAGTATGTTGATAGATTGGTTGGAGCAGATGAGGTAACTGAGCCAGAATTCCCTTTAGAATTGGTGGAAGAGATTATGGATGAGGCAGTTCGTGAGCAGCTTGATAGTATAAAAGCATACATAAAACATAAGGGATTCGCATATACACCAGGGTTGATCGAAAACTTCTACCTCTCCCTAAAAACCAAACCCTTTGTTATCCTAGCAGGCGTTTCGGGAACGGGGAAAACAAAGCTGATCAAACTCTTTGCTGAGGCTGTGGGTGCTACTACGGATAATGGTCAATTTACGCTAATTCCTGTCCGGCCGGATTGGAGCGATCCATCGGATCTAATAGGCTATAGTGATTTGTCAGGGAAATTCCGCCCGGGCCAGGTAACTAAAGTGCTATTGAAGGCATCAAGAAACCGGAGTAGACCTTATTTCATCTGCCTTGATGAGATGAATTTAGCTAGGGTGGAGCATTATTTCAGCGATATCCTCAGCATTCTCGAGACCCAGAAGTGGGAAGACGAGAGTATTGTAACTGACCCGGTCATTCAAGAAGATTCCCTTATGCAGGGTGAAGATCAACGGACATATGGCAATCTGTCAATTCCTGAGAATGTATATTTGATCGGAACGGTCAATATGGATGAGACGACTCATCCGTTTAGTAAAAAGGTGCTCGACCGTGCAAATACGATAGAGTTCAATGATATCTATTTAGCTCAGTTTCCCGATGAGGAGCCAGGAATGGAGCTTAGCTCAGCACCTACTCCGAATCAGTTCCTTAGAAGTGACTATCTTCAGCTTGTGGATGCATTCAATGCGGATACCAAAGCCCTAATCACGAAGACAACCCATTCCCTAGTACAAATTAATAATATTCTAGAGGAGATTCATGCTCATGTAGGGTTCCGAATTCGGGATGCGGTATGTTTTTATATGCTCTATAATCAGAGATTTAGCTTGTGTTCTGAGGAAGAAGCGTTTGATCGTCAATTACTCCAAAAAATACTGCCGCGAATTCAAGGTAGCAGTGTATCAATCAAAAAAGTTCTTTTAAAATTGTTGAAGGAGTGCGTGGTTGCAACATTTGCTGAAAATGACTATTTGGAGGATTTAGGCTCTTTATTCGAGGGAACTAAGCTCAATCGAATGATAAGTGAGGCTAAGTATCCGCTAAGTGCAAGAAAAATCGCTTCGATGTTACGGAGGCTTGAGGAAGATGGGTTCACCTCTTACTGGTTATCATAATGCCCCGATTGAGCTGCTACGAATAGAGACTAATCTGTTTGATCTCTATATCAAAGGGAAACCGTTTCATCCCACCGTTGAGACTTTACAGCTTCATCGTCAGGAGGGGGGTGTATGGTCTGATGCCCATTTTCATGTGGAAGCTCCCTTTTCGAAACTGGAGATACAATCGATACAAGTGTTTTCTCATCAGACATCAGGCCTCCAAGCTTGGAAGCCTGGCGATCCGGCAGGGCCTTTGTTTTTCGAAACGCAGGCTTATGAACTTGTTGTGGAAAAAGAGTCGGAACTCCCCATTGCCTTTTTCCATGAAAATGTAAACCTACGGCAGGCAATAAAGGCCTTGGGTAAGAAGGGGAGAATCTTGTCAGGTGTGCTTAACTTTGGAAATGATGTAGGTCTGTCGGAGCTAGAATTTCGCCTGCATGGCGAGGTCATCTTCAGGCTGCAGCTCGAAGTATTCCCTTCCAAAATGGATTACAAGCGTGATTACGAAGTGATTTTGCGGGAGGTTAATGATCAGATATACAATCTGTCTTTTGACTTTCTTCGCAAGACGTTTCATCTCACAGGGTTAAGGGAAACGCGGCACCAGAGTCTGACGGAGTTTTTTACGATATTACAGCAGGCTTTTGGGCAGCTTACCCAGGGGATCGATCGCATCAAAAATGCGCCGCATTACAAAATGCGCCGTGAATCTCATCTGGTAGAGGCCTCTAGAGCGAAGCGGGTAGGGAAGGAGAACATTGCTTTTTTGCGAAAAAGACCGGAGCTTTTTGCTCAGGGACAACAGCTACCTACTCATGTGCTTGAAGCTAAGCGATATATGGACTTTGATACAGCGGAGAACCGCTTCGTTCGCTGGGCATTAGTACGAATTTCTTCAAAGTTAAATGAACTCAGAAAGTATGTTGTGAAAAAGAAAAATCCAGATCCCCTATTGCTCAAAAAAATTGACCTGATGAACACGCAGTTACAACGACTATTGAAGCAAGACTTTTTAGATGTTGGGGATATGAAACGGATTTCTTTGACGCTCGTACTGCAAATGGCTCCGGGATATCGAGAAGTATACCGGATCTATCTCTTACTCATGAAGGGTCTTTCGATCCAAGGGGACTTATTCCGCTTATCTATGAAGGACATGGCACAGCTATACGAGTATTGGTGTTTCTTGAAGATCCACGAATTATTGCAGCGAAAATATGAGTTAATTAGTCAAGACTTTATCAAACTGAATCGAAATAGTCTTTTTGTTACGCTAAATCAAAGCAAAAAGGCAAAGATCGTCTATCGTAATCCGCGTAATGGCGAGATATTTACCCTGTATTACAACTCCCTACCTACCGGGGATGGTGATTCTACCTTAAAACAAAGGCCTGATAATGTACTGGCATTAAAAAAGAATGATGCTGCTATTGAGTATAAATATGTCTTTGATGCAAAATATCGTCTGAATCCAGCCTATGAAGGGACCCCTTATGGGAAGAAGTACAATCAACCCGGTCCGGAGGAAGACGATATTAACACGATGCACCGTTATCGGGATGCGATTGTGTACAAGGATAAACATAACGGTGAGTATGAACGGAGTATGTTCGGGGCGTATGTGCTTTTTCCATATTCTGATGAGGAGAAGTTTAAGGAGCATCCTTTATATAAAAGCATTCAGTTAGTCAACATTGGGGCAATTCCGTTTCTACCGAACGCAACAAATCTTATGGAACAACTTCTTGACGAAATGATTCAAGATAGTCCAGAAAAAGCATACGAACGTTCCACTCGTCCACGCGGGACAAAGGAATATTACTATAATAAATATGTTGGGAAAAATGTTCTTGTCGGCTCGGTGAGGGGACCGGCTCAGTTAAATGTAGCTTTGGAACATGCTTTCTATCATATGCCCCTTAAAAATCTTGCAGACCACAAGCTTTTAACCCAAATCGAGTATATTGCAATGTGTCAGTCACGTGGAAAGTTCCTAGGATCAAAAAATAGAGGTATTCACTGGTTTGGAAAAGTTATAGACTGGAAGGTCGTTAGGAGAAGTGAGATCACGGAACGACCCGCTCGACCTGGGACGGAGGAGGACCTATATGTTAGATTTACGATTGAGCGTTGGCAGCAGCGGGACAAGCCTATTGCTTTAGGGGGTCAAAGGATACTTACTTGTCTGTATACAAGTAAGTACATGTTTGATAGGGCTAGTGAAATTGCGGAGTTGAAGCTGGAAAATGAAGAAGACTTAAGATTATGGCGTGAAGCTCGAAGGATCGGTAAGGTCAAAGTGCAGTTAGATCATGAACATGTGGATTTGGCAGAATCGGTATTGGGGATTCGGGTGGAGGACTGAATTTTACTGCCCTAATCTGCCCTAATCTGCCCTAATTCAATAGTGAATAACAAAATCAATTTTCAAGGCACCTACCAGGTGCCTTTTTTGTCTTCACATACAAGCTATACGCATTCACGTACCACATGGCAACTCTATTTTCGGTATACTTTTAAGAAAAGTACGGAGGTCTCCCCATGCCCAATTTCCTCGAATCTTTATACTACGGCGAGCTCATTCCTAATGAAGCCAATGTCCCCCGTGATCCGCAATACCGCCAGCTATGCAGACAAGTGTCCGAGTCCATGGATTCGTGGAAAGGAAAGCTCTCCGTCGATGAGTTTCGCGAGCTGGAGGAATTGTTTGAGCTTTATCAGAAGCTTCAGAGCATGGAACTGGCGGCATCCTTTTCGCAGGGATTTCGGCTGGGGGCACGGATGGTAGTTGAAGTGTACGTTGAGTGATGGAACGATCATCCATCTATTCATGAATAGTACTCACGGGGATTGCCCTATACATAGGGGATCCCCTTTTTATACAAATCCTCCCTGTTAAAATCCCCCTTTTCCACCGATAATATAGGTGAACCAATTATCCATAGGGAGTGGAAAAGACGTTGATGGGAATGAAAAAGATTTCAAGGTACGTGGTGTTGCTGCTGGTTATGGCGCTGTTTGTGCAGGTGCCTGGTATTTCTCTGGCGGCAAAGGGGGAGGCTTCGGCCAAAGCCTCCGGTGATGGGGTTCTTCATTATGATGTGGTCATTATCGGCAGTGAGCTTCAGGGTGTGCTTCTGGCCAGGTCCGCCCGCGATCAGGGGCTGAATGTTCTAATTCTTGACCCTCGCAGCAAGCCGGGCGGTGAGCTGATTCAGGGTCAGATGATTGTGCTGGACGAGCCCAATGACAATAAGGGACGCAGCCTGGTTCAAGGGGCGTTGAAGCCGCTGTATGCCGATTATAAAGCAGGAAATGTTCGCAGGCTGGCTTCGTTTGAGAAATTTTATCAGAATCTGATCCAGGGCATTCCGCTGAAAAGCGGCATCACCATTGAGTCCGTGAAGACTCAGGGAGAGGGCAGCAAGAAGACGGTGAAATCGCTGACCTACAAGAACAGACTCGGTAACCCATTTACGGTTGAGGCTGAATACTGGGTGGAGAATACGGACTTTAATGCGCTGACCGGCAAGCTTGGGGAGAGCCGTATTCCGGGAATGGAGAGTATCTATGACGGGCAGAAGCCCGATTATATGGCCGCTACATATATGCTGAATTTTAAAAATGTGAATTGGAACAAGCTGCATCAGGCTGTGCTGGAGGATTATCCGCTGACCAATGTGCGCAAGAAGTACGGCGCCAACACTTATGTGGATTGGAATTTTGCAGCCGGGTTCAGCAACATCACGTACAATTATAAGCCGCAGGACAAGCTGTTTATGCTGCGGGGACTCAATGCAACGTATCAGAAGGACGGCGATGTCGTGATCAACGCACTGCTCGTGTACGATGTCGATCCTTCGGATCTGAAGTCGGTGGAGAACGCAGTGAGCAAGGCGAAGAAGGAAGCGCCGTATATCCTTACATTTATGCAGAAGAATATCCCTGGCTTTGAAAAAGCCAAATTGGGCGAGCTTCCAGAGTACTTGTACATCCGGGATTTCAACCGTTATGAGACGAAATATGTGCTGGATTACCCGGACCTGATGTCGAGCCGGATGTTCTGGGATAACGTTACGATTGGCGGGTACGCCGTTGACCTGCAGGCCACTCGGGCTGTCACGAAGGGCATCGGCTACGGCAAGCCGGATCGCTACGGGATTCCGCTGCGTTCCTTCATGCTGAAGTCGTATGACAATGTCCTTGTCGCGGGCAAGAATGTCGGAGCAACCATCAAGGCCTATGGCAGTGCGCGAATCGTGCCGACGACGGCTCTGGCCGGTCAGACGATCGGCATTATTCTAGGCCGGGAGCTGAAGCAAGGCAGACGTCTGGACGAGCTGACCCAAGCCGACTTCAAGCGGATTCATCAGTATTTGGAGAAGGATTACAAGATCGTCGTGAGTAAGTAAGGCGCACCATGAAAAAAACCATCCCTTCCGGGATGGTTTTCTTCATGCCCTTTATCCTAAACTCCAGCGGCACAGGCGGAGGGGGGACGTTCCGACCCCGGAACGGTATCACGGATCCGAAATCGTATTGTTAAGGCTTATTCCCAGCAGTCCATGAGCTGATTGATAAAACTTTCAAATTGATTAACCGATGACAAGAGATTCACGTTTTTATCGTCCGTCAATATGGTGGCGAGTGCATCGAATACATCGCGGAATATTTTTCGATCCTCTCCGCTGACGGTGATTAGCATAACAATTTTCACGGTAGAGTGATCCCATGTGATGCCGTTCGGATTCAAATAAATGAACATACCCGTTTTCCGGGATTCCATTTTAATGGCATGAGGAATAGCCACTTGTCCGAACGCGGTGGAGGATATCGCTTCCCGTTCCATAATTTTCGTATAAAAATCCTCGTCCGTATAACCATCCTGATTCATAATCTGACAGATATACTGTAAAACCTCTTCTTTCTCAGTCCTTGCTGTTGAACTGCAGAAATGTCTTTCGTCTAAAAAGTATTTCAGGTGGGTCTTAAATTGTTTTTTCTTCTTCTGTTCTTTTAATTCAAAGATTTTGTCCGACACTTTCTCCCGATCACTTTCGATAAAAAACGGGGTAATCACGACATAAGGTATTTCCGGAATCTTGTGCAATTGGGCGGAAGAAATAATAAAATCACTAGTTGCATGATTCAGATCGCTCTCATCCGTAACAATCGAATGAATCGAAATATCATCCCCGAAGTACTGCTGTAATTTATTGATAATCTGCACATTCATATTGTAGTAAAGCGGGAACAGCACCGTGCATGAAATTTTTATATTCGATTGCCGCTGCAGATCGATAGCATACCCCAGGTGAAAGGCTAGATAAGCGATTTCATCGTCACTGATGCTAAACCCCGTTTCCTCCTTAATCACATGGGAGGCGTGTACGGCGCAGTCATAAATCAGCGGACATTCTCTTTTGATGGTATTCGTTAGCGGATTTTTTGTTGAATGGTTGTTCTTTAACCGCATTAACAGGTTCTTAATATGCAGGGTAAAGCGGGTAATAAAATCGGAATCAGCAATATTGATATAGTAATACTTGTCCAAATCGGTGGCTATTTTACTAACCAGATCGATACAAGCTTTCCCGGCGATATTCTCCAGGTCGCTTACTTCAATTTGCGTAAAGTTAACATTGGTTCCATTGCACAAAATTAAGATGGCTAGATCAGCAATCTCCTCTTCTGTATAGGTGACATGAAAATACGATTCCAATTTAAAAGCGATCTCTTTAGCAATCGAATAGACGGTGCTGTCAACGTTATAATTTACGGTTTTATTTAAAAACTGAAAGTCATGCTTCATTCTGTCCAGTGCGATGGTGATATGAATAATCACATTCGTCAAATAATAATCATTCGTAAAAAAGTGATGGGCGGAAAAGCTTTCAACGACAACCTCCCGAATGTAATCGACATTTAACTCTTTATAAAGCCCTTTTATTTTATCAATGTCAATAAAGCTGCCGTTGGCCTCCTCATATAAAATACTGCTCATCAGCTTTCGCTTATCCTTTTCCGCTCCCTGCAGCCTAATATGCTCCTTGCTCAATTGTAACTCCAGGTTTTTCTTGGCGAGCTTTTCTTTGATCAACTTCAAATCAAGCCTAAGCGTTGAGTCGCTGATAAACAGCGCATCGCTCAGATCGTAAATAAAAATCGGGTCATTGGTTTGAATCAATTTCTTTATTATATATGCCGTTCTCTCAGACTGGGTTTGAGGGATAGCTTCTTGTTCACTTGCCAAAAACTTATTTACTTTATCCGTATCCACCTTATAACCTTTGTTCGAGGATCGGATTAACCCGTGGTGGATAGCATTAATCTCACTGATATAGGATTTGATGCTGCGTTTGGACACACCGCATTCATCAGCCAAGCTTTGCGATGAAATCCAATCGCTGCTATTTTCAGTCAGGTAATGAATCAGATCGATATACTGCGCTTTCATCTTCATCCCTCGCTTTAAAATATTGCACCTCAGGGGTGCAGTTTTTTATTTGAGCCCGTTTTGGGGTTTGTATTATAGTTTGGTTGTAATAAAGATAGCGCTGTCAAAACATTATAAATAAAAGTAGGGAGGATTACTACCATGGGAAGCTCAAACGAAGTGTTAGACGTATTGCTAGTCTGTGGCTCGGGAGCAAGCTCCGGCTTTATGGCTGCTAATATTCGCAAGGCGGCTAAAATGAGAAACCTCAACATGGATATTAAAGCCAGAGGAGAAGCGGAGATTGAAAATTATATCCATGATATCGATGCTTTGTTAGTCGGTCCTCACTTGGCTTATATCGTTGATGATATCGAAGAGTTAACAAGAGGCACAGACGTCAAGGTGCTCTTAATGAAGCCTTCTTATTATTCCACGTTAGACGGGGAAGCCGCTTTAAATGATTTACTGAGTGAATTGAAAATTTAAAGGGGATAGAAGAGATGAACAAATTACTGGAATGGTTGAAAAACGACTTTTCTCCCAAAATGAACAAAGTTAACAATAATGTATGGGTGGTCACACTTAAGGATTCTGTCATGCAATTATTGCCGTTTATTTTGTTAGGATCTGTATTTTGTCTCCTGACTATACCTGGAGATGTGTATCAGATCCCAAACTATCCTAACTTCTGGGTACCGTTTGGATGGACGATGGGGATGCTCTCCTTGCTGGTAGCTTTCCTGATTCCGTTCAATTTAATGGAAAAGAAAAAGCTGAGAAAACAGCGGTTTATTGCCGGATGCACCGGTTTGATTACCTTCTTGATTATCGTTACTCCTCAAGTCGTAAAGGACGGTACGATTGGTTTTTCTCATAGTTCTTTAGGTACCGGCGGTATGTTCGTTGCTATCATCGCTGCGGTCTTTACCGGCTATATCATGAGCCTGTTCGGAAAGTTCTCCTTTTTCAAAGAGGATTCCGTCATCCCGGATTTTGTCAGATCATGGTTCGATTCCATGCTTCCTATTGGTATAACCATCGTTGTGGCCTGGGTGCTGGTCGATCTCGTTCATATTGATATTTACAATATTATTCTAAGCATATTCATGCCGTTGGCCAGTGTCATGGAGACGCCTTGGGGCTTTATGTTGATTATGTTCGTTTATTGCTTCCTGTATTCTATGGGGATTTCAAGCTGGGTGCTGACCCCTGTCACCAAGCCGATCCTTCTGGCGGCCATTACCGCAAACGCTACCATGGGAGCGCATAATCTGGTCACCTCCGAGACGATCTATTCGGCATACCTGTGGGTCGGCGGTATAGGCTGTACGCTGCCGCTGGTGATTATGCATATGTTCTCCAAAAGCGCCAAGCTCAAAGCGCTGGGACGTGCCTGCTTTGTACCTTCTATTTTTAATATCAACGAGCCCTTGGTATTCGGTTCTATTGCATGGAACCCCATTATGATGCTGCCGATGTGGCTTATCGGTTTAGTCTTACCCTTGATCGTTTGGATCGGAGCCAAAGTCATTCACTTTGCCCCCATCCCGAAGGTTGTGTTCGATATGTGGTATGCTCCGTTTCCGATTTCCACATGGATTACAACGGGAACCGTTACAGGCATCATTTTGATGTTGATCTGTGTCGCGGTAGCCACGCTGATTTGGTATCCATTTTTCAAAACCTATGAAAAGCAGGAGCTTGAAAAAGAAGTACCGCAAACCAATTAAACTATTCATTCGAGTTCAAAAAGTCAGGTTTTCAGCACCGAGAAGGTTGGGTGAAGCCAGGGTCTGAGTAGCGGAGCGTAGGCAAACCTTCGTGAGCAACGGAAGGCCCGGCTGAATTCAAGATTCGACGTCGAGTCTACTTCCTGATCTACTTCGTGATCAAAAGATGACTTTTTGAACAACCTCTATAAAGGAGATTTATATTATGACTTCAGAACTAGTAGCTCAAAATGCGATGCAAATTATTTTACATGCAGGGGAAGCAAGAAAGCATTGTACGGATGCCTTAAAGGATATTGAAAAAAGCGATTTTGACAGTGCTAAGGAGAAGATGAAGTTAGCCAACGCGGAAATTGTCACCGCTCACCGCGTGCAGACGAATTGCATTCAGAAAGAGACGGAGGGGGAACAAGGAGAGTACTCGGTTTTGTTTGCCCATGCTCAAGACACGCTCATGACGGTTTATAGCGAAATCAATATTGCCAAGCGGTTAATTGATATTTTCGAGAGCTTTAATCACCGTTTGGCCCAACTGGAAATGATCAAAAAATAAGCGATTGATAAAGAAAGGAAGTATTCAAAATGAAAAACATCCCAGCAGGTTTTCCGGCCGACTTTTTATGGGGAGGAGCTATCGCCGCCAATCAGGCTGAAGGCGCTTATGATGTTGACGGAAAAGGTTTAAGCGTAGCGGATATTAATGAATTTACGGATAAAGTTGCTTTAGATAAAAAGTACAATTTGGAACTGACCACGGACTATGTGAAGGAAGCGATGCAAAGCGAGGATCGCGTTTTTCCGAAACGCTGGGGCATTGATTTCTATCACACTTATAGAGAAGACTTAAAGCTGCTCAGCGAGCTTGGACTCAAAACGTTCCGCACCTCGATCAACTGGACCCGCATTTTTCCGAATGGCGACGAAGCGGAGCCCAATGAAGAAGGGTTGAAATTTTACGATAATCTGATCGACGAGATTATTGCGAACGGCATGGAGCCGATGATCACCTTGTCCCATTACGAAATGCCGCTGCATTTGACCCTGGCCTACAAAGGGTGGTACTCCAGGGAAATGATCGATTTTTTCGTCCGCTTTAGTCAGGTCATACTGGATCGCTATCATCATAAAGTAAAATACTGGATTATCGTTAATCAAATCAATTTAATTGTTCACGAATCCTTCAACCATCTGGGCATTGCGGAAGATGTAGTGGATGATTTAACCTCCGCCAAATATCAAGGTGTGCATCATGAATTTGTGGCTTGCGGACTGGTCACGAAGTATGCCAAGAGCCTGGATTCGGATCTGCAAATCGGGATGATGCTCTGCGGGGGACCGGCTTATCCGGCGACCTGCAAACCGGAAGACGTATTCGCCACCGTTCGCAATAATCAAATGGAGTACTTCTTCTCCGACGTGTTGCTGCGCGGATATTATCCCGGTTATGCGTTCCGCTATTTTCACGACAACGGGATTACCGTTGAATTTGCGGAGGGTGACGAGGAAGCATTGAAGCATACGGCTGACTTTATGTCATTCTCCTATTACTACACTCGGATTGTCGATGAAGAGAGCATGAAGAACAAGACAGGTCCTTACCGCAATACCGAGCTTCCGGCCAATCCTTGGGGATGGACGATTGATCCGATCGGTCTGCGTACTTTCCTCAACCTGTTCTATGACCGGTACCAGTGTCCGATTTATATCACGGAGAACGGGATCGGCTACCATGACCAGTTGGAAGACGACGATACCATCCATGATCCTTATCGGGTGGACTATTACCGGGCTCATATCGAGCAAATGAAAGAAGCCATCAAGGATGGAGTCGATCTCAGAGGCTACTATGCATGGGGGCCGATTGATATCGTGAGCTGCTCCTCTTCGGAAATGAGTAAACGCTACGGATTTATTTATGTGGATCAGGATGATTACGGCAAGGGCAGCCAAAAACGCCTCCGGAAGGACAGCTTTTACTGGATGCAAAAAGTAATCGCTACTAATGGAGAAGACTTGGATTGAGGCTGCGCAATCTCCCGGCCCTTGTAAAATTTGGCGGGCGTTTGATGATTGTGGTCGTTGCCACGTTGTTAAGCGCCCTAGCCGTCAATTTATTTATCGCGTGCAATATCGGGTCCGATACACTGACGGTTTTGTTGGATGGGCTGCATAAAAGCCTCGGAGTCAGCGTCGGTTTTGCAAGCTCCAGCTTAAGTATTATCTTTCTTGCCGCGGGTCTGTTGCTAAATCGTAAAGCAATCGGGTTTTCTTCCGTCATGTATACCTTTTTGATAGGGCCGCTGATTAATTGGGTTCATCCGTTTATTGCCAGTATGGAGCTGGCGGAGCTGATGTTCTTCAATAAAGTTATTATCGTTATCCTGGCTAACATCTGTTTCTCCATGACCTATGTGTTGCTGATGAATTTTGGCAATGGCATGTATGCCTTAGATGCAATTTTACGATATACGGAGTCAAAGTTCAGAATCAGGTATGACCTTGGCAGAATGGGTGTGGACGCGATCTTTTTAACTGCGGGATTCTTATTAGGCGGGGTCGTGGGCGTGGGAACAGTGATCGCCCTTGCAATCACCGGACCGGGAACTATGCTGCTCGAAAAGTTATTGCTCAAGTTTAAAGCAATTTATAAGTTGAACTTTAAAAAGATAAATAATCTCTAGAAATAAATAGGAGAGGAGATAAAGAGACTATGGTAAATAAAACATTTACAGTCATTGAGGAGGTAGGCATTCACACTCGCCCGGCTTCCATTCTGGTTCAAGCAGCAAGCCAATACAAGGCGGAGGTAAACATCGAATATAACGGCCGAAGCGTGAACCTGAAATCGATTGTGGGCGTGATGTCGTTGGGTGTTCCTTATGGGGCGCAGATTCATATTGCCGCGGCGGGTGCTGATGAAGATATGGCGATCCAAGGGATTGAAGAAGCATTGAAAAGTGAAGGGCTTGGCGAACCATGCGAAGTCATTTAAAGGGAATCGGCGCCTCAGCCGGTATCGCAATAGCTAAAGCTTTTCGCCTGGTTGAACCCGAGTTGCAAGTAACTAAACAGAGAATCGGGAATAAGGATGCCGAAGAACAGCGATTAAGGCAGGCCATCAGCCGTGCAAAAGAGGAAATAGAAGAAATTACAGATTACGTAAACCGGGAGCTTGGCGCCGATAAAGCAGAAATTCTCGCTGCCCAGACCTTGGTGTTAAACGACCCGGAACTATTAAATCCAGTCTTCGAGCGTATCAGAACGGAAGGGATAAACGCAGAATTTGCCTTAAAGGAATCAGCCGACCACTTTATCTCCATGCTGGAAGCCTTAGAAAGTGAGTATATGCGGGAGCGCGCCAAAGATATCCGGGATGTAACGAAACGGGTAATTGCGCATTTATTGGGCCTATCCATTACGGATCCCGGCTTGATTTCTGAAGAAGTCGTCATTATTGCTGAAGACCTGGCACCCTCAGATACCGCAAGGCTAAACCGCCGATATGTAAAAGGGTTTACGACAGATATTGGCGGACGTACCTCCCATTCGGCGATCATGGCCCGCACGCTGGAGATCCCGGCCGTTGTCGGCACCAAACAAGCCACGTCGACGATTGAACACGGCACCGTGGTGATTGTCGACGGGTTGGAGGGCGAAGTCATTATCGACCCGTCACCGGAAACGGTTGCCCAATATGAAGCGAAAAAGGCGCAATACGAAACGCAAAAAGCGGAGTGGGCGAAGCTGGTTCATGAGCCTACGGTAACGAAAGACGGTCTTCATGTCGAACTGGCCGCGAACATAGGCGCGCCTGTTGATGTGAACAGTGTGTTAGAGAATGGAGGGGAAGCGATCGGGCTTTACCGGACAGAATTTCTGTATATGGGCAAAGACCGACTGCCGACAGAGGAAGAGCAGTTTGTAGCTTATAAAGCTGTTCTGGAGAAGATGCAGGGGAAGCCGGTGGTTATTCGTACCTTGGACATCGGAGGCGACAAAGAGCTGCCGTATCTTGAACTGCCGAAGGAAATGAATCCTTTCCTTGGATTCCGTGCCATTCGTCTGTGCCTGGACCGACAGGATATCTTTCGTGTACAACTCAGAGCGCTGCTTCGGGGAAGCATCTATGGAAGCTTACGGATTATGTTTCCAATGATTGCTACGCTTGATGAATTTCGAGTTGCACGTGATTTGTTATTAGAGGAAAAGGAAAAGCTGCAAAAAGAAGGGTATGAAGTATCCGATAAGATTCAGCTTGGCATTATGGTGGAGATCCCATCGACAGCCTTGATGGCCGATCAATTCGCTAAGGAAATCGATTTTTTTAGTATTGGAACCAACGATCTGATTCAATATACAATGGCTGCTGACCGGATGAACGAGCAGGTCTCCTATTTATATCAACCGTATCATCCGGCGATTCTGCGCTTGGTTAAGAATGTCATTGATGCAGCTCACGCTAATGGGAAATGGGTTGGAATGTGTGGTGAAATGGCTGGGGACCCTACGGCGATTCCTCTGCTTTTGGGTCTAGGCCTGGATGAATTCAGTATGAGTGCGACTTCTATTCTCCCGGCAAGAAGCCAAATTTCAATGCTGTCTGCTTCAGAAATGAAGGAACTGGCAAATCAGGCGCTTCAGCTCGGTACTACAGAGGAAGTCATCGAATTGGTAAAGTCCGGATCGTGAGGATCCAGATTTGACCCTAGCCTAAAGTCTAGGTACAGACACCCCTTAAGACGGTTATGTCACGCAAATAAGGCAGATATAATGAGTTTATAAGCTTAGTGCGTGATTTATCAAGACTAAAGGAGTGTTTGAAATTGAAGGCAGCAGATACGAATACAATGGCACGGGCGGGAAAGGTGAGCTGGGCGCTGTTTAATCCTAAAACCTATGCGACGATCCTCTACTTATTGCTATCTCTCCCGTTAGGGATCATCTATTTGATAGTAGCGGTCACGGGGCTTGCCCTATCGATCTGCTTGACTCCGGTATTTATCGGGATACCGCTGTTTTTTGGAGTGGCTAAGATGCTGGATGGGATGGTGAAGTTTGAGCAAAGCCTGATTCGTCATATATTGGGCTTGCCGACTCCTCCTGCTTCGGCGGCTCCAAGCCAGCCGCAGACAGCGGTCGGGCAGAATTGGCTGCAGCGGATGGTGAAGGGATTCGATGGTGAGCTATTCTTTAGAAATCTTATGCTTGTCTTTCTCCGGTTTGTAACAGGGATTGTCTTCTTTGCTGTGATGGTCACGGCCATTTCACTAGGACTCGGATTTATTGCTCTGCCTGTTGTGCATATCATTCTGATGAATGAAATGCAGCTGGATATTTTAGAAAACAATCTGTTTCAATATTTCCACATCGATTGGACCTATAATCAGCAATATCTGCTATACGTAGGCTTTGGACTTGTGCTCTTCTTGATCGCACTTCGCGTGGTAAATGGGCTCATGCAGGTTCAGCGTAGAATTATGTATGTGGACGAGTCCTATCTGCAGCCGTCGACAGAGCCGGTTGAGACCCAGTTCCATGCGCCTGCTGAGCCGCATTACGGAGAGTTCCGCCAAGAGGATCAGCTCGCACAAGAGAAGGTATGGCTTGCTTAAGGAGAGCTGAATCACTTCCATTGGAGGAACTATTCGCAAAGTCAAAAAAGGGGCTGTCCCGAAAGGCCGTCAAATCAAATGCCCGGCGTTGCCGGAGTTTTGTACGAAAATTCGCACAATATCACTCCCGCATCGCCTGAATCCAGGATTTTGAACGAAATATCGTATAAAAGCACCCGTGAAGCGAGGAGACGAGGGCAATTTGTAGGAAATATCGTTCAAACTCTTCTATTCCATGACATCAAGGAGCAGTTATATACGAAAATTCGTACAAAAAGCATTCGCGCTGCGCCGCGGCCAATACAAATACAAAAAAGCCGGATAGGAAATATCACCTTTTCCTTCTGGCTTTTTTGTTTTCAGGAACTTTTTGGGCCAGCCCCTTTTGCATAATTATTTCACTTCTAGAATGTTGAATATCCTCTAACCGTTACTTCTGTTCCCTCAACAAATCCCTAATCTCTGCCAGCAGCACTTCCTCATTGGAAGGGGCAGGCGGCGCGGCCGGCTTATTTTCTTCCTTCTTCTTGAATTTAGAGATTAATTTAATGAATAGGAAAATGGAAGCCGCAACGATTAAGAAGTCTATGACCGTCTGAAGAAAGGTTCCATAATTTAAGACCGCTTCACCGTATTTGAAGTGAAGTCCATTGAGGTCGACGCCTCCAATAATCAACCCGATAATCGGCATGATTAAATCCTCGACCAGGGAGGTTACTATTTTTCCGAATGCAGCACCGATAATAACCCCGACGGCAAGGTCAAGTACATTCCCTTTCAGTGCAAAAGCCTTAAATTCTTTCCACATGGATAGATCTCCTTCGTATAAGATAAGGTAAGCCTTATTTAGTTCACTCGGAATTATATAGAATTAATATAAAAATTTCAATAATCAACTCCTGTTATACTGGCGGCATTGAATGGCTTTGACAGGAGATTTATCCTATGGGACTATTGGAATAATAGTGAACAGAAGGAGAATGATGAAGTGCATTCTAAGACGTATTTGGAGAAAGTAATCTACGAGATTCATCAGGCCAGCTCTTTTTTCCTGACCTCCAGGGCCTGGTCGTCTCCAACGCATGGCTTCTCCTATGATCAATCCAGGAGCATTAAATATATGGACGCATTGATGAAGTCAGGCTTGATCAAGGAAGCTCGTTCTGATGTCATCTGCATCCTGGGCGATTGGGAGAATGTTGCGGAGGGAATCATTTTTACAGACAAGGCGCTATATGTTAAATCTCCCAAGAACAGAAGCAAGCATTTCAGGGTTTGTTATCACGACATTACCGCATTAAATTATGATTCTGCCGCCGTTGAGCTGGAGATTACCACCCGGAACAACAGTGAATTTTATATCGATACTCCGATGTGGAGTAAACGGAACATTAAGATATTCCTGGAGATTGCGTCGGGAATTATGGAGTTTGATCATGAAGACCGGAAGCGTCTGGAGCAGATCGAATTGCCGGGCCAGGCTCATGAGCCTCTCGGAGAGCTTGCCGCTGGAACGGTCTACGGAAATATCAGCAATGCGGGTACGCTTTACGGACAAGATAAGTTTGGAACGCCTAGGGGCCACGGTTTTGCGGCAGAACGGGCAAATCATCTTTTCGATAAGCTGACAGGCAAGGATGCCAAAATCATCGGAGACGACAATGCCAAATATGGAGCAGACCGTATCGTCAAAGATATCAATATCCAATCGAAGTATTGCAACAGCGGCTCGAAGTGTATCCAGGAGTGTTTTGAGAACGGCAGACTGAAGTATATCAATGCAGACGGATCCCCGATGCAAATTGAGGTGCCTTCAGATAAATACGAGGCTGCTATATCCGCTATGGAGAACCGGATTAAGAGAGGGGAAGTGCCTGGTGTAACCGATCCCGCTGAAGCCGGAAACATTGTGCGGAAGGGCCACTTTACATACGAACAAGCAAGAAATATTGCGAGGTTCGGCACCGTTGAGTCGATAACGTATGATGCTGTGAACGGGGCGATTATATCTACATATGCACTTGGGATCAGCACGGTCCTCTCCTTTGCCGTCTCCGTATTGAATGGGGATGACTTAACCGAGTCGCTGAAGAAGGCTTCGTATTCCGGCCTTAAGGTAGGCGGCACGACCTTCGTCACCGCGGTGCTCTCCAGCCAATTATCCAAAGCAGGTTTGAATAGTCTGCTCGTTGGCAGCTCTGAAGCCTTGATTAATGTGATGGGGCCGAAAGCTTCAGCTATACTAGCTAACGCTCTGCGGAGCGGGACGAATATATACGGAGCCGCTGCGATGAAAAGCGCTGCCAAGCTGTTACGGTCGAATGCAATTACTGCGGGTGTGTCTATCGTTGTGTTGTCGTCTGTTGATGTCGTGAATATTTTTAGAGGGCGAATCTCGGGGGCTCAGTTATTTAAAAATATTACGAATACAGCAGCATCTGTAGGAGGCGGAACGGCCGGATGGGTGGGCGGCGCGGCTGCCGGGGCTGCGATCGGTTCAGCGGTGCCGATTATCGGTACGGCCATTGGCGGCTTCGTCGGCGGGTTGGCCGGAGCCTTCGCAGGAGGAAGTCTTGCCGGGAAGGCCTCGGATTCACTGCTCGGTATATTTATTGAAGACGATGCCAATCAGATGATTGCGATGATCGAGAAGTCGTATTTGCAGCTTGCGGAGGATTATTTGCTGAATAAGCCTGAGGCTGAACGTATTATTGATGCCCTCAAAGAAGATCTGACCGGGGCTGTGCTGAAAGATATGTTTGCCAGCAGCGACAGGCAAGAATTTGCTGATCACTTACTGGTGCCCTATATCGAGAATGAGGTGCGAACCCGCAAACGGATTGCTCCTCCAAGCACCGATCAAATGATACTGGGTCTGCGGGAAGTATTGGAAGAAATCGCTGACCGGGAGCAGTCCTTGGAGCCTGGCAAATTGCAATTGGAGAAGTAAAGATATCCTAATCGCAAGCAGCTCCAGAAAAAACAAAAAATGAATACTGGTAATTCAGTGTCGGTTGTGTTACAATCAGATTGTTGGAATTTCGATCTGAACTCACATATTGTAGAGGGTTATGATTTTGATTTTTAACCTTGTACAATATGTGATTTTTTTTGAAATTTTGAACATCATATAAATATGAAAATATGGAGGTAATGATCATGCAAAAAGGTACAGTAAAATGGTTTAACGCAGACAAAGGCTTTGGTTTTATCGAGGTTGAGGGTGGAGACGACGTATTCGTGCACTTCAGCGCGATTACTGGCGAAGGCTTCAAATCGTTGGACGAAGGTCAACGCGTTGAATTTAACGTTGTACAAGGCAACCGCGGCCCACAAGCCGAGAATGTTGTTAAGCTGTAAGATTGCCGTTAAAAAGGCCCCGAACATCGTGTTTGGGGTCTTTTTTTTAAGCTTCATTACTCCATATAGGAAAGAGGGACGCTGCTTGTACTATTCACGAAAAAGACCGATGATGGATCTTCCGGAGGAAATGACAACGATATGGTCATGCTCCAATGAGAAGTGCAATGGGTGGGTGAGAGACAATTTCGTTTTTTTGATTCAGCCGATATGCAGCCAGTGTAATTCCCTTATGGAAAAAGGCGAGAAAATGCTGCCTATTTTAGCCAATACTTGCCCTGATCAGAAGAAGCTCTAAATAAAGCACAGCAAAGGGAACCGTTACATTATAAGAGTCGTGTAAATCCATAACCGCATGAGGTTGTGGATTTTTTGCTATTTGGGGTATTACTTGTTAACGAAGCGTGTTCAGGTGCCCTTGATCAGGAACAAGCGGGGCTTGCACTTATGCTATAATTAGTAATAGCGCATTATTGTTATCAGAAAATTCACACTTGCTTATAAATCAATTATATAAGTTGAACTATAAAAGTTACGTAGAAAGGGCATAAGTGTGAAGTGTGCTGAAGAAGCGTAAGCGTTCGCCTTTGTGAGTGGATTTCTACCGTATAATATCTTCGTTCAATTAGAGAAATCCGCGAACAACAGCGATCGTAAGAACACTTCACATGTTGCCCTCAGAACGTAAAATTCAGTAGTTCAACTTATATAGACAAAGGATGCATCGAATAACTATGTACGATTATCAGGACTCCGTGCATCACACGCTGATTATTATCGGTGCAGGAGCATCAGGACTCATGGCCGCCGTTACTGCGCGGGACCTGGGTATCGATACCGCCATATTGGAGGGTAACGACAGGATAGGCAAGAAGATTTCCATGACAGGCGACGGCCGCTGCAATATTACAAACGATTCCACTACGACGGGGACGGACGACGCAGGGGTTGCTTTGGCACGCAAATATTACGGCAGTCAGCCGGAATTTCCGCGGCCCGTGCTGCAGCAATTCGGCATCCGTCAGACGATTGATTTCTTTCATGTGCTCGGGCTGCCGCTTACAAGCTTGAAAGAGGGCTTTATGTACCCGATGTCAATGCAGGCTGCATCGGTAGTTGATATTTTCGAGCTGGCTCTAGAGGAGCGGAGTATTCCGGTATACCTGAACAGGAAGGTGCTGGACGTCACCGTATCAGCGGATCATCCGCGCTTCAAGATGACATGCCGAACCGAGACAGAGAAACAGGTTGTCTATACCAGTGATTATCTGTTTCTGTGTACGGGCGGCCTTACCGGCCAGAATGCGGGAACGGATGGGTCAGGGTATACGCTTGCTCAAAAAATGGGACACTCCCTGGTCAAGCCTGTGCCGGCCATCGTGCAGTTGAAGGTGAAATACCCCTACCAGAAGTCGCTATCTGGCATCAAGCTCCAAGGACGAGCTCACATTCTCGTGAACGGCAAAATTGTCCGCAGCGAGACCGGCGAAATCCATTTTACGGATTACGGCTTCTCCGGACCTCCGGTTCTACAGCTCGGCCGGAAGGCAGCCGTTCATCTGGCGAAGGGGGACTCCGTGACCGTACAGATTGATCTGATGCCGAACCGCACGGAGGAAGAGGTCATCGAATTTTTGGACACGAACTGGACAACCTTTGCACACCGGACGGTCGCGGAATCCTTCACCGGCTTTTTACACAAGAAGCTGACCTCCGTCCTGCTGAAGGAAGCGAAGATCGATCAAGAGCCGGACCTGCTTTGCCAGGAGCTCTCATGGAAGACCAAGAAGATTTTTTATAAGCTATTGAAATGCTGGGAGTTTAAAGTAACCGAAACTCAAAGCTTCGAGCTTGCGCAAGCGACAGCCGGCGGCATTGCTACGAAGGAGCTCGACGCGAATACGCTGGAATCCAAGCTCGTGCCGGGGCTCTATTTGGCCGGCGAGGTGATGGATGTCGACGGCGACTTCGGCGGCTACAATCTGCAATGGGCCTGGAGCTCCGGCTATTCGGCCGCGATGGCGCTGGGGAAACGCATTTTCAGATAAAAATATAGAACAAAGGAATGTATTCACCACCTATGAATAAATCTCAATCTTCCAAGCACCATACGCTGCTTATTATCGGTGCAGGCGCTTCAGGTCTTATGGCCGCCGTTACCGCGCGAGATCTGGGGATCGATACGGCAATCATTGAAGGCAACGACCGACTCGGAAAAAAGGTGCTGACCACCGGGAACGGGCGCTGCAACATTACGAACAAATCTACGGCGACGGGCACCGACGAAGCGCTTAATTTGTCGAGCAAATATCATAGCAATCAAGCCGAATTTCCGCTGCCAGTGCTGCGGCAATTCGGTGTCCGCCAAACCGTTGATTTCTTCAACACACTCGGCCTTCCGCTGACCGCCATTGAGAACGGCCGAATGTATCCCATGTCGCTGCAGGCTGCGTCGGTACTGAATATTTTTCAGATTGCGCTGGAGGATCGGAATGTTCCCATATACTTCAAGACTAAGGTACTGGACGTGATCGTATCGGAGGGACATCCGCGATTCACGATCCAATGCCAGACAGAGAACGAGGGAGAGGTCACCTATACGAGCGACTATTTATTCCTTTGCACAGGCGGCCTTACCGCTCCGAAGACAGGAACGGATGGCTCCGGTTATACACTGGCGCAGCGTCTCGGACATACCTTGATCGATCCTGTCCCTGGAATTGTTCAATTGAAGCTGGACAGCCCGTATCTGGCGGAGCTATCCGGTGTGAAATTCGAGGGCTGGGGACATATCCTTGTAAATGGTGAAGTCATTCGCAGTGAATATGGAGAGGTATTGTTTACGAACTATGGTGCCTCTGGCCCGCCGATTCTCCAGTTAAGCCGGAAGGCGGCGTATCAACTGGGACAAGGGGAAAGGGTGATCTTATCGCTTGATATGATGCCGGACCGCACAGAGGAAGAGGTCGTTGATTTTCTGGATACGCATTGGGGAATGTTCGGACACCGGACGGTAGCGAATTCTCTAATCGGCATCGTGAACAAGAAGCTGATCCCCGTTCTTTTGAAAGAGGCGGGAATGGATGAGGATCAGAACCTGTTGTGTCAGGATATGTCGTGGAAAACCAGGAAGGCCTTGTGCGGCCTCATGAAGCGCTGGAATTTTATCGTGACCGATACCAACGGCTTCCCCAACGCTCAGACGACAGCCGGCGGGATCGATACGAGAGACCTCCAGGAAGGAACGCTGGAATCCAAGCTTGTGCCCGGGCTTTATTTTGCCGGCGAGGTCATGGATGTGGATGGAGACTGCGGAGGCTATAATTTGCAATGGGCCTGGAGCTCCGGCTACACCGCCGCAACGGCGCTTGCTGATCGGATTGCTGGCAAGAGGTAGATCATTATATTACAACTTGAGCTATAGCAATATTAATAAAAGACATATTCAACTATAGCTTCAGGTTATAGCTGGATATGTCTTTTGGGTATTATGCGGTGCCTTCACTTCAGTGCTACAATCAGACTATTATTTTACACAACATATAATATTGATCGGGGAGGCTATCCAGATGAGTAAAAAATTCCAGACCGTCGGCAGCTTGCTGCGGCCAGCTGAGCTATTGAAATATAAGACGCAAATCGAGCATCGTGATGATATCAGCTATCCTTTCTACAAGGAATTTGAAGGCTATCAAGAGTGTGAGACCAAGACGATTGAGAACGTGGTCCAACAGCAAATTGAGCATGATTTGCCTGTCATTACGGACGGGGAATATTCCAAATCCATGTGGCATCTTGATTTTGTTTGGGGATTTCAAGGGGTTAGCCGTTACATTGCTGATCATGGGTACTTTTTCCGTGATGTGGACGGCAGCTCGAAATATGAGACCCGGAAGGATATCGGTCTGCGGATTACCGGTGAATTGAGCGGGAAGAACCATCATTTCATTGAGATATTCAAGAAGCTTACAACGCTTGCCGGTGATCGTGAAACCAAGCTGTGTGTACCTTCTCCATCGCATATTTTCGGCGAACTGTCCTGGTCGGACAATATCGGCGGCAAGGATGCCGTGTACAAGGACAGACAGGAGCTTAAAGCGGGTCTTGTCAAGGCTTACAAGGAGTTTGTGGAGGAATTTGCCGCCGCCGGGGGTCAAATCCTGCAATTCGACGACTGTCTGTGGGAGCTATTTGCCGACGACAACCCGAACTCTCCGTATACAGGGGAGAATATCAATCAAGAGGAAGTACAGGCCTTGGCTTCTGAGTTTATAGATATTAACAATGCCGTCATCGATTTTGGACATAGCCTGGGCTTGAAAATGTGGACGCACAACTGCCGCGGCAACTATGATTCCCGCAATATGGGCGGCGGCTCCTATGTGAAAATTGCGAATTTATTCCTGAAGCAGCTTAAATATGACCGATTCTTCCTGGAATGGGACGACGAGCGCGCTGGATCGCTAGAAGCGCTGGCGGTGTTCAAGGACAAGCCGGAAACGGAAATTGTATTGGGTCTGCTGTCCTCCAAAACGAATACGCTGGATGATGAAGAGCGTGTTCTCCGTTTGCTGGATGATGCCTCGAGTATTATCGACAAGGATCGTCTGCTGCTGTCTCATCAATGCGGCTTTGCCTCCTGTGATGGCGGCAATGAACTGACAGAGGCTGAGCAATGGGCAAAAATCAACCAAGGGCAACGAATTGCCAAGCAGTATTGGGGCAAGTAATATTTGGATTAAGCGAGGCCACCTTATAGGGTGGTCTTTCTTTGTTTTATTGGTTGTCGCAGAGGGGCAGCTAGGTTATGACTGGAGACGCCCGTCATAAAATGAAACCGTTTTAACAAAGGCAAAGCAAAAAAAAAATAAAAAAAATGTCGGCCGATGATCTTTGAAGTAGATTTCCAGAAAAAAAGAGGATAAAAGAGGATTAGCAAGCATATGAGAGTACAATTTATACAGTATTTTCTGTACGTACGCTATGAACGCTGTTTTTGATTTGTGATCAATTTGATTGTTTGCTATCATAGCGTTGTTGTATCGGCAAGCGACTGTCGCGTCTCGTCAAATGTTGTTTTACAATTCTGCAGAATGTAATACTGGCATCTGAACAACCGTACAAAAGGGGAGAACACAGCATGAAGAAAACGAGAAAGTGGTTGATCTTTACTAGTCTGGTTGCATTGTTCCTGTTAGGAGCCTGTTCAGCGAATAATGCAAATACTGCAAATAATGCTAAGAGTGAAGGGAATAAGCCTGTCGGAGAGCAGGTTGATTATAAGATTACGGGAACGGATGCAGGCTCGGGACTCATGAGACTGACGGCACAGGCCATGCAGGATTACGAGCTGTCGGATTGGACGCTGCTGGAGAGCTCGGCAGCCGGGATGACTGCAGAACTGGATAGAGCGTATAAGAACGAAGAGCCTATTGTCATTGTGGCTTGGTCCCCGCACTGGATGTTTAATACCTATGACCTTAAATATCTAGAAGACCCCAAACTGACCTATGGCGAGCCGGAGGAGATTCGTACGATTGCAAGACTTGGATTACAGGAGGATCACCCTGTGGCCTATGAGTTTTTGGATCGGTTCCACTGGACAGCTGAGGACATGGGGGAAGTGATGATCAATATTCAGGGGGGCATGGACCCGGGAGCAGCAGCCAAGAAATGGGTGGATGAGCATGAAGCCGAGGTTCAGGAATGGACGGATGGCTTGGTACCCGTAGATGGAGATCCTATTACCCTAAGCTATGTTGCGTGGGATTCCGAAATTGCGAGCACCAACGTGGTTCGATACGTGCTTGATGAGAAGCTTGGATATGAGGCACAAGCCCTGCAGGTGGAGATTGGACCGATGTGGATCGGCGTCTCCAACGGGGATGTGGATGCCATAGTAGCGGCCTGGCTCCCGGTAACCCATGCAGATTATTGGGACAAGTATGGCGACAGCCTGGATGACCTCGGGGCGAACATGATTAATGTGAAATCCGGGCTAGCCGTACCAACGTACATGAAGGATGTAAATTCGATTGAGGATTTGCAGTCCTAATCACGGATACAGCTTTATTAGCAAGACGGGAAGCAACCTTTGTCCATTGTAGATGGATAGGGGTTGCTTTTTTTGCATATAGACCCTGGATATTGACAAGTAAAAAGCATATTTGCACTTACTTGTAGATGACTACGGGGCAGGAGAAGCGAGGAACCCATATGAGCTCTTTAAGGAGAGTTTGTCGTGATTCCCGGTCCTTCGGGGTCGAGCAAGAGCACCTTGCTCAATTTGCTAGGCGGCATGGATCAGGCGTTATGATTATCCCCGATATCAAGCTCACGAGCTATCTCATTGCGGTCAGTTTGACACTATTGTGCTTGTTGACCGTAAATATAATGATGAGCGGCAAGCTAAGGAAGATCGACATGGTGTCTTCTTTGAAATCCGTGGATTGAAGGGTGGCTTTACGGGCTGCATATTGAACTCGGCGACTATGCCATTGACAAGAGGGGGAGTAGTAAAAATTGCTCATAGTTATTGTGGTTGCTGCATTTATGATCATTGCTCTATTGGCTGTTGTTATGTTGGTTATAGCAAAACGTCAGAATCAGATGAAGACAGAATATGATGTTCTGAGTTATCTCAAGAACAATCCGGATAAAGCCTCGTTGTATATGCTCAAAAATGGAGTCGAGATGATTAGCTATCATGCAGAGGTACAAAGACCTCTGGCGAGTACGGCAAAATTAATCGTAGCTGTTGAATTTGCGCGCCAGCTTGTGAATAAGTCTCTGGATCAGGATGAAGAGATACCCTTGGAGGAACTTCAGCGCTTTTATATTCCGGGATCCGATGGCGGCGCCCATGAAAAATGGATGGAGTCTGTCAAAGCTCAAAATAAAATCATCGAGAACAGGGTCACCCTGTTTGAAATTGCACGAGGGATGCTAATCCAAAGTTCAAATGCCAATATGGAATTTTTAATGCAGAGACTGGGGCTGGATGCTATCAATGCCAACCTGCAGCATCTGTCAATGACCTCTCATGACAGGTTGTTTCCTTTTTCGTCTGCCGGACTTATTTGTTCTTTTGTTCAGGAGCAGGAGAAGATTAGCTTCGAAGAAGCACTGCTAAGCATAGAAGGTATGAGCCGCGAAGAATACATGGCCCATGCTATGAACATTCATGACATATTAGGCAACGGAAAGGATTCCTCTGCAATCAAGCGATGGAACACACGCAAGAGCTATGCCAGGGAGCTGCAGCTCATGGAGTCCCGCAAACAACCTCGGGGCACGGCAAGAGATTACGCCAATTTGATGAGGGCCATTCAAAATGAAACCCTGCTCCCCCATGCGATCAATGGAGTGCTCAAAAGCCTGCTAGAGCAGCCTGTGGATGCTACTAAAATGAAAGAATTCGGGAATAAAGGCGGGTCATCCATTTCTATTCTGACAGAGGCTTTTTATTGTACAGATATAAAGGAAAACCAAATTCAACTAGCCCTGTTTATTCATGAAGAATCCGAGCTGGAACAAATCTGGTTGAGGAAGAAAACACATTTGTTTCTTGCGAAGCTATTAACGGACAGCCTGTTTGAAGAGGAGGTACAAAAACAGTTGTCTGTGCAAGTAGATGACTCGATCAGTCCGAACGGATCATAGCTGCCTACCAGTCGAATGGCAGAGGAGCTTTTAAATAAGGCAATAAGGCAGACAGGAGATGTGAGCATGGAAGAAGTCATTATTTCAGAATACACTTCGGATTGGATTAATGAATTTGAAGAAGAAAAAAATAAAATAAGAATTGCTCTAGGAGATCTTCAGGTCGTCATTGAGCATATCGGCAGCACATCTGTTGCGGGCTTGGGATCAAAACCGACGATTGATATTATGGCGGGCATACCCAGCCTGAATTCAATGAATGAATCCTATATTAAAAGCCTGGACGACATCGGCTATGAATATGTTTATAAGCCGGAATTTCCGGAGAGATTATTTTTCAGAAGAGGTCTGTGGCGAGCAGGAACGCATCACTTACACATCTATAAATATCACGGTCGTAATTGGAACGAGAATGTGTTGTTCAGGGAGTACTTGAAGAGAAATCCTGAAGCAATGAATGAGTATTATCATTTAAAGAAGAAGCTGGAACAGGAATTCAAGCATGACAGAGTAGCTTATACGCAGGGTAAAGCAGATTTTATTACGGATATTATTAATAGAGCAAGCAACGATAGTGAGTTAATCCGATTTCTCAGAGAAAGCAACCTTATCGGGGATTAGCAGTGATGCTTCATTATGAAAAGCTCGCACGAGCAGGGCATTGTGACTTCCCTGCTCAATGCGAGCAATGATGTCTAATCGGGAAGATATCCTATTAGCCCATATAGACGATAACATCATTCGTTTCTTCCATCAGGCTAATTGGAATCAGATTACCCTGAATTTCTTTACCGTTAATGATGAAGCGGGAGACGCCCTTCTCAACGCCGTTCTTGTTCTCTACCTGAATGTTCAGCTTCTTGCCGCGGAATTCCCGTACCATGGAGAACGTCTTCCAGTCCGAAGGAACGCACGGGTTGATGCGCAAGCCGTCAAATTGCGGCTGAATCCCCATAATACCTTCGACCAAGGAGACCATCACCGTTGAAGCGGTGCCGGTGAGCCAGTGGACATGGGCCCGGCCTTGATAAGGGCTGTCCTTGGACTCGACGAACTGTCCGTGCACATAAGGCTCCAGCTTGCGGATTTCCGCTTTATCATTCATGCTGGCCGGACTGCAGTCCAGGAAGTATTCAAATGCACGATCTCCGTTGCCGATCATGGTCTCCGCTAGAATGAGCCACCCTTGCGGCTGGCTGAAAATGCCGGCATTTTCCTTGGTGGAGGCATTGAACAGGGCCATCAGCGCTACAGGCAAGCCGTATTTCCGGAACGGCGGGTAGAATAGCATGGTTCCGTAATCCGTGCGCAGATTCTCATACACTTTGTCCATGGCGAGCTTCGCTTGGTCCGGACGGGCAGCGCCGCTTAGTACGGCCCAGCTTTGCGGATTCAGCCAGATTTTTGCCTCATCGTTCTCCCAGGAGCCGATCGTGTAGTTATCCTCTGTAAAGCCGCGGACAAATTGATCCTTCTCCCAAGCATGCTTCTGAATGTTCCCATCCAGCTCCTCGAGCAGAGTCTGGGCCCACGCAGCATCCTCAGGCTTGTTCTTGTTCTGCGCGATATCGATGAACACTTTAAAGGCCATGTACAGCTGGAAGGCAACGAACAGCGATTCTCCCTTAGCTCCAAGCCGCAGGCAATCGTTCCAATCCGCATGAAGTCCGACCGGCATGCCGTGTGCGCCCATTCGATCGAGGCTGAATTGAAGCGCCTGGCGCAAATGCTCATACACCGTAGCTTCGCCTCGATCCGAATAAGGAATCACCTCGTCCGTGAAATCCCAATTTCCGCTTTCATTTAAATACTTGATGACGGTTGGGAACAACCACAGAGCATCATCGGCCCGATAGTGAGGATGTCCCGTCTCACGCACATATTCCGGATCGTCCGGTGTGCCCTCATGTCCCGGATTATGGTCGAATTTCACGAGCGGCAGACCGCCGCCGTTGGAGACCTGAGCCGAGATCATCAGGCGCAGCCGTTCGAGAGCCATCTCATGATCCAGATGAATGATGCCTTGAATATCCTGCACGGTATCCCGATAGCCAAGTCCGTTACGCAGGCCGCAGTATTGGAAGGAAGCCGCACGGGACCAGATGAAGGTAATGAAGCACTGGTAAGCATTCCAGGTGTTGATCATGTTATTCAAATTATCGCTTGGCGTCTGAACCTGGAAGCGGTTAAGCTTGCTGTGCCAGAAGGTCTTCAGCTCTTCAAGCTCCTTATCCACAACGGACAAATCCTTGTAATGGCTAAGAATTTCAGATGCCCCCTGCTCTTCGTACTGACCGAGGAGGAAGGCAACCTCCTTCTCTTCTCCCGGCTGCAAATCTACATTAATCTGCAGCACCCCGCAGGAGTTGGTGTTATAGTTCAGCGAATTGGCGCATTGGCCGTTCTCCACGGAGGCCGGGTTGCCATAGCCGCGGTAATCGCCGAGGAAGGTATCCCGATCGCCATCGTAGCCCGTTACCTCTGCACCGGCGGCACCGAAGAATCTCCAGCTTTGCTCCTCAGGCGTATTTTCATTGATGACTTGCAGAATCTTATTGTTCTTGTAATAGGTGCGCGAAGTGAACAATGTGTATTGAAGATTTACAGTGTCCTGTTCGTAGTTGTTGCTGTTGGTGAATTCGACGAATCCAAAGAGCGCCAGCTTCCGGGGCTTGGAGCCGTCATTGCGCACCTTCATGCGCCATACCTCATAGGTTTTGTTCATGGGCACATAATACAAGGTCTCCGTCCGGATGCTGTCATATTCCGCAACGATGTTCGTGTATCCGGTTCCATGATGGCATACCGATTTGTACTGCTCCAGGTCCTTGCCTACCGGCTGCCAGGAGCCTGACCAATAATCGCCGTTCTCCAAATCCCGCACATAAATATAGCGTCCAGGCTCATCCTTGGAATTGAAATGATAGCGGATATGCCGTCCGTTCGCGCCGGACTTTACAAAGCTATATCCTCCGGCATTGCCTGAAATAATCGCGCCGTATTCCGGCGAGCCGAGATAGTTCGCCCAAGGGGCAGGCGTATTCGGTTTTGTAATGAGATATTCCTTGTTTTTCTCGTCAAAGTAACCGTATTGCATGACCATTCCTCCTATAAAGTGGATGATAGGCAGGCAATAAACGCGCGTTCACAAAAAGGTGAAGGTTGCCAACCCAATCTAATCATAAGATAGTTTTCAAAACTGTAAAACCTTTATTTGTGAAAAATAACCAAAGGTTAATGAACGAGGGCTTTGAATCCGTAGGGGGTTTTGATAAAATGTATGTATGTTATAAGGTTATTACATTTATAAGTTATAACTTTTGGTATGTAGATCATACTATAGGAGGAACAAATAAAATGAATGGTGTGGTCAAGGTGACGAATGATCAATCAAAGGAGACTCGTTATTCCCGTAAGGTTGGACGGATGGGCAATAGCTTGGGTGTTAGTCTCCCTAAAGCTTTAGCTGAGAAGCTGAATGTTGCGCAGGGTGATGAGATCGAGCTTATTGAAAATGGTCATGGTGAAGTGGTGTTAAAAAAAGCCAGGCAGGGCCGGCTTCCCGATCATGTGAGACCAGAGGTGCTTGAAGCATTCTTTGATGTATTTGAGGAAGATACAGGAATTTTAGAAGACCTGAGGGATCGATAAAATGATTCTTTTTATTACGAAGGAAGAAGTGATATCTGCACACTACTTCATGATGAATCGAATGAATGATGCAGATCAAGCAGGGGTTAGGGATCGTGGACTGTTAGAATCTGCGGTACATCGGCCACAGCAGAGTATTTTCGGGAAGGATGCTTATCCGACCTTATTTGATAAGGGTGCGGCGTTGCTGGAATCATTGGTGAAAAATCATTGCTTCCACAATGGCAACAAACGCACAGCCTATCTGGTTACAAAATCGTTCTTCATGCTGAACGGATACCATCTGCGTATGGAACGGCAATTTGCAGTGGAGTTTATCGTAGATATTGCCACAGGAGTGCATTCCTTTGAAGTGATCTCTGAATTGTTGGCGAAGCACTCTTTAAAAAGATGAGCATCTAAGATAAAGTGAGACTCTCTCACACTATCCGGACGGGCGCTTTACTGCGTCCGTCTTTGCATGTGCTCAATCAACATGTTGCCAGTTAATACATATTGATAGTGAATAATTATTTATTGAAAAACGATAACTAATAAGTATAATCTATATAAGTTCAACTTAAGTAGCTACGCAGAAAAGGTAAAAGTGTGAAGTGTGCTTAAAGAAGCGATAGCGTTCGCCTTTGTGAGTGGAATTCTGCCCATAATTTGATTTAATCAGAGGATTCTGCGAACAACAGCGATCGTAAGAACACTTCACACGTTGCCCCTAGTGTACAATCTTTAGTTGAACTTATATAGATAACGATAACCAAGCGAGGTGCTTTTTGTGAAACGCGAAACGCTATTTTTGAAGGCTGTTATTGTTTTGATTGCGCTCCCGGTGCTTGCCTTGTGTGCATGGGGGCTGCCTTCGATCATCAAGGAAGCAACAGATACTTATCCTGCCGCGTGGGTATTTCCCCTTTTAGTCATCATTTACCTCTCGGCCATTCCATATTTCTGGGCGCTGGTTCAAGCCTATAGACTATTAAGCTATATTGACAAGAACGAGGCTTTCTCGGAATTGTCGGTACGGGCTTTAAGATGGATCAAGTATTGCGGCGCTGCCATCAGTATCTTGTATGCGGCAAGCGAACCCTTCCTCTATTTGATTGCCGAGCGTGACGATGCTCCGGGACTTATTCTCATGGGGATGATCGTCATTTTTGCCTCATTTGTAATTGCGGTCTTTGCGGCGGTGCTTGAGAAGCTCCTGAAAAACGCCATCGATATCAAATCCGAAAATGATTTAACGGTCTGAGGTGAAGACAATGGCGATCATAATTAATCTTGATGTCATGTTGGCAAAGCGGAAGATGAGCGTGACAGAGCTGTCGGAGCGGGTTGGAATCACCATGGCGAACCTTTCTATTCTGAAGAACGGCAAGGCGAAGGCGATCCGTTTCTCTACGCTGGAGGCGATTTGTCAGGCGCTGGAATGCCAGCCCGGAGATATTTTGGAATATCAGGATGAGGAGTAGCGGGTATGATGACTAAGGAACGAACCATATATCTTCTTCTCTCGGATACGGGGACGGTATTGAACAGACTGATTAAGTGCTACACGGGACAGCCTTATAATCATGCTTCCATCGCTTTTGACGTCGAAATGACCGAGGTATACAGTTTTGGACGGAAAGTCGCATACAATCCTTTTATAGGAGGCTTCGTCCGGGAAGATCTTCATTCGGAGCTATTTAAGGAGGCGGCATGTGCCGTCTACGCGCTCTCTGTTACCCCTGATCAGTATCAGAGGATGTATCGGTATGTCCAGCGCATTGCCGCTCAACAAGAGCGGTACCGCTACAATTTTATAGGCTTATTTGGCGTCATGCTTAATACACCGACCAAGAGAGAGCATGCTTTCTTCTGTTCGCAGTTTGTAGCCTCTGTCTTCATCGAAGGCAAGGTAATGGACCATGTCAAGGATCCTTCTCTGATCGAACCGGGCGAGCTGCCGTATTTCGCCGACTGCCGATTGCTCTTTGAAGGCAAGATAGAGGAGTATCAAACAAAAATAATCCACCTTTCTAACTTTAATACTCTGTTGAATTCCGGATGCAGCATTATATAATGATCCTATACGCCCCACTTATGTGATGGCGTTTTTTTTATATAAGCTAAACTAAGGGACTCGCACGTTGCCTCTAGCGTACAGTCAATAGTTTAACTTATATCATAACGACGTACAGATAATTCAGACTGGGGGTTATGCGGTTGAAAATACTGATCGTAGATGATGAGCCAAGGCATCTGAGAGGAATGATGAATCTGATTCAACAATTGCGGCCGGATGCTGAAGTCACGGCTGCGAAGGACGGCACCGCTGCGCTGGAGCAGGCCCGAGAGGACTGCCCCCAGGTCATCCTGACCGATATCCGGATGCCCCGCATGGATGGATTGGCCTTTCTGGAGAAGCTTAAAGAAGAAAGGATCTTTACTAAAGTTGTTATGGTATCCGCTTACAATCTATTTGAATATGCGCAGAAGGCGATCCGCCATGGCGCTTATGATTATTTATTGAAGCCGGTGGAGGTCGAGAACGTGGAACGATTACTCGACCGGATCGAGCTTCAACTCAGTATCGAGTCGCTCCAGCGCAGGGAGGCGGAGGAATTGAAGCAACGGCTGACCCTTGCTTCCTCGGCTTACCGCAGCAGGCTCTATCTGTCCTGGCTGAGCGGGAGCTTGACGCCATCCGAGCAAGAGGAGATAGACGAGATGGACTGGCTGCAGGGCGGGGGACTGATGATCTATTCCGAGCTAAAGACCGCCGGGGCCGATGAACAGCATATCGGCGAGCTTGCCTATTTGCAATGTCTGGAGCAAGGCTGGTCGAAGCTGGGAAAGGCGTTGACGATTCCCCGGAGCGGCTTTCAGGATCAGACACTCCGCGCGGTCACGATTGTGCGAACGCTTCCGCTTGCTGCTCCGTCTCTGGAGTCGTTGATCCGTTCAATCGCCCTATCCCTCTCCGCGGAGCTGTCAAGAAACGGCCGGCTAACGCATGGAGTCAGCTCGTATTGCGAGTCAATCGTGAGCGAAGGACCTCAAGCGTACCGGGCGGCCCGGGAAGCCAATGAGCATAACTTCTTTGCCTGCTGGGAGGGACTGTTTCTGTATGATCAGCCTCGCAGCTCGCATCAACCGATCCCGGTGGATTCGGAGAGGCTATTCGAAGCGCTGCTGGACAATGAGCCCGAGATTGCGATCAATCGCTGCAGGACAGCCTTCGCGCGGTTATCGGAGGCCGGTCATGCACATCCTGCGCTGATCAAGGAACAGGCTTCTCTGCTGCTCGTTAAGCTCAAGAGTAGAATACACGAGCTTGTGGACCGGAAGGTAAGCAGGCAGCTTACGCAGACGGCTTCGGCGCTTGTTCAGGCCTGCGGATCGTATGAGGAGCTCATGGACCGGCTGGAGCTCAGCTTGCGGGAGGTTCATCATGCGCTAAGGCAGTCTCAACAGGACAAGAACGAGATCATCATCGCCAATTGCTTGAGATGGATTCGGGAGCATATAAAAGAGGATTTAACGCTCGAGCGGGCTGCGGCGCACTTTTTCTTTAACCCGTCCTATTTCAGCACATTCATCAAGAGCAAGACGGGAAGAACCTTCTCCGAGCATGTCACGGCGATCCGAATGGGCCGGGCCAAGGAATTGCTCGCGGAGAATAAGCTCCGAATTTACGAAATCTCCGCAGAATGCGGATATCAGGATACAAAGTATTTCTGCCGCGTGTTCAAGAAGCATCACGGCATATCGCCAGAGGCTTACAAGCATACTTCACTTCCGGAAAGGAAGCGTAAGGAATGAAGACAACCTTCCGTTCGCGAATTTTGGCAAGCTATATTTTTCTGATCGCGGTTCCGCTCATCCTGCTCGGAGTTGTGTATTATCGGACGAGTCTGCAGGTGGTGACAGAGCAGGCGCAGCGAAACGTGTATGAGATCGTCAAGAAGAATAATGCGCTCATGGATACGAAGCTGGGAATCATAGAGCAGAATAGCTTGGCCCTCTTCGTAGATAAGGACTTGTTCCGTGTATTCAGCAAGCTGGATCCCTCCAATGCAGCGGATATTTTCGACGCGGACCGCCAGGTCTCTTCAGTACTGAGCAAATATTTCACGTTGAACGAGGATGTCTATGCTTATCAGTTATGGACATCCTATTTCACCTTTGGGCAGATGCTGCCGCAGGGGGACCCTACCCGATCCGATGTCTATCGCAAGGCACAGGAGGCCGGAGGCAAAATTGTCTGGTATCCCACCTATGATTTCGTAGACATGTTTGATCAGCCCTATTTGCAGGAGGGTAAGCTGGATTTCCGCCATTTATTCTCTGCGACGCGGTATCTGGACTTCTCTCATCTGGATAATACGACACTCGAAAAGATGCCCCCCGGGGTAGAGCGTCCTGTCCTCACGATCAGCTTCAAATTGGAAGCCTTAAGGTCTCTCTATGAGGAGAGCTTTCCTGAAAATTCCCGCTATTTGGTGATGAATGCGGATTATCAAGTCGTTGCGAGCAGTGATCCCGAGAAGGTTGCGAAGCAATATAAAGAACCCTGGCTGGAGCAGGTGCAGCTGGAAAATAGCGGAACGCTGAGAATGACGCTCGACGGAGAGGCGGTCATTGTCTGCTTCGATCGCTCGTCGGTTACCGGCTGGATCTCGGTAGTGTGGACACCGGAATCGACGCTGGTGAGCAGCCTGGTGCCGGTCATCCGGACGTCGAGCCTGCTGATGGTGGTTGTTATGGGCATCTTGGCCATGGTGTTTGCTTATTTTATGGCGGACCGGATTACCAATCCGATCAAGAAGCTGCTAGGCGCTATGCGCTCTGTAGGGGGAGGCGACTTTCAGACCCAGGTCGCGTATCACAGTAATGACGAATTCGGCATTTTGCTGCACCGCTTCAACCGCATGAACGAACAGATCCGGCTCCTGGTGACGGAAAATTACGAGATTAAGCTGAGGGAGCAGGAGGCGGAGATTCAGGCGCTCAGCATGCAGATGAACCCGCATTTCCTGTACAACACGCTGAACGTCATGAACTGGACAGCCATCGAGAACGGGCAGAAAGAGCTCAGCAAAATGCTCGTCTGCTTATCCAATATGCTGCATTATACCTCGCGCAAGGACTGGGGAGCCGTTCATTTGTCGGAGGAGACGGAGTGGATGAGCAATTATTTTTACATTATGGGGGCCCGGTTTGAGGATAAGTTTACGGTGAGCTATGAGATTGATCCGCGGCTGTATGAATATAAGGTTCCGCGCCTGCTGTTTCAGCCATTTGTTGAAAATGCGCTCCTGCACGGCTTCGATCAGATGGAGACAGGGGGCGTTATTCACATCCGCGGCTGGATCGAAGGCGACACCAGACATTACGAAATTGCCGACAATGGGCGGGGAATGAGCGATGATACGGTGTATGCCATTCTGTATCAGGAATCCTCCTCGATCGGTATCAAGAACATGATTGCCCGAATCCAATTGATGTATGGCGGGGAGTACGGCATCTCGATCAGCTCTGCGCCGGGGTCGGGGACAAGCGTCTTGATTCGGCTTCCGTTGCATCCCCAAAATTAGTCCACCATTCCAAAGACCTTCGGGTTATGTAAGCGCTGCCTTAGAATCTATAATCAAGTCATCATAGACTGCAGCTATGAATTCAAGGATGTAATCGAGAGGGGTTCAGAAAATGAAGCGACAAAAGAAGTCGGTCTTGGTCCTCGCCGCTTTGATACTTATGTTCGTTACCGTCATGACCGCTTGCGGCAAGCCCGGCGCGGACGGCGGCTCATCCTCGCCTTCGGGATCATCCGGCGAAGCCGGTTCGAAGGAGAGCATCACACTGCGCATGACCGTATGGGGCTCGCCGGAAGAAGTTGCGGCCTACAAATTCGGCATCAAGCGTTTTGAAGAAAAATTTCCGAATATCAAGGTTGATCTGCAGCATATCGCGGCTGATTACGATACGAAATTGACGACGATGGTAGCGGGTAACGACGTGCCGGATATCGCGATGATGGAATCGGCCAGTATTGCTTTTCCACTCGCAGAGCAAGGGAAGTTTTACAATCTCCAAGAGTTCCTCGATAAAGATGAATTTATCAACGTGGACAGTCTCGTCCCGAACATTATTTATTCGCTGGAGCCAGGCAATGTGATCGGCATCGGGCCCGGACCGGAATCCTTCGGCCTGTTCTATAATGAAGACATTTTCAAGGACGCCGGAATCGACCCCCCGCCTAGCAAGCTGTCTGAAGCCTGGACCTGGGATGAGTTCATCGAGGTGGCCAAGAAGCTGACTGTCGATTCGAAGGGCAGAACAGCTGATGACCCCGACTTTGACCCTAAGAATATTAAGCAATACGGGGTCAGTGTCTCGACCTGGTGGGGCGTGTACAGCAATTTCATTTACTCGAACGGCGGAGATTTCGTCTCCGAGGACGGCAAGAGCTTTGCTCTAAATCAGCCGGCTGCGGTAGAAGCGCTGCAGAAAATATCGGACATGATGAACGTGCATCATGTGTCGCCTTCCCCTGTGCAGGCAAAGAATATTCCGGCAACCAACGTCGCGCTCCAGACGAAGAAGGTCGCTATGGCGATTGACGGGCAATGGGCAACCGCTGGCCTGGCGCAGTCGAATTTCAACTTTAACGTAGGGGTTATGCCTGTCCTGAAAGAGCCGGTAACGACCGTCGTCTGCGGTATGTTCTCGATGTTCAAGTCCACGAAGCACCCGGAAGAAGCCTGGGAGCTGATGAAGGCCTTGATTGATCCGGAGGCCTCGATCGAGATGATTACGAGCGGCACCTGGATGCCGTCATACAAGAATTGGTACACCGAGCCGGATTTGCTTGCTAAATGGACCGAGAATCTGGATGCACGGCCTTCGGGCTATAATGACGCCATCGTTGAAGTCATCCTGACAAAGGGTCATCAGACGCCTACCGGCTATGTGAAGAACTTCAACAAGATCATGGATATCGTCAATCCTGCCTTGGATAAAGTATGGCTTGGCCAGCAGACGGCGCAGGAAGCGATGGATTCAATCGCCGCCAAGGCACAAGAGCAGGTCCAAGGGCGTCGGGACATCAAGTAGTCAATTCGATGTGGATGCAACGAATGCTGTGACGGGAAGGCGACGTTCTGCTTGCGGACCGTCGTCTTCTTAGTCAGCAGCTTCGGGATGGGAGGCAGAGATGCGAAAGGGACTATGGTACGGACTGTTATTCACGGCGCCGGCTATACTCGGGTTTGTCATTTTCACCTTGGGACCGATGATTGCAAGCTTGGTCCTGAGCTTAACGGATTTCAACGTATTCAAAGATCAAACGTCCTTTGTCGGGTTCAGCAACTATGCGAGGCTGTTCTCCGGGGAGGATGAGCTGTTCTATCAATCCTTAGGGGTTACCTTCTATTTTGTAGTTCTTCGAGTGCCTGCGGTTATCATTATATCTTTTGCCATAGCCTTATTGCTTAATATGAACGTTAAGGGAAGAGCGATGTTTCGGACGATTATCTACCTGCCGAGCATCGTGCCGGCCATCGCATCGGCGATGATCTGGATGTGGCTGATGAATCCGGATCTCGGATTATTGAATTCCATGCTGAGCTGGCTGCATCTGCCGACAAGTAACTGGCTATATGCGGAGGGCAGCGTCATTCCTTCCGTGGTGCTGACTACGCTGTGGGGGATCGGGAGCACGGTCATTATTTTTCTGGCGGGTCTGTCAGGCATTCCCCAGTCCTATTATGAAGCGATTGAAGTGGATGGAGGAGGCTGGTACAGCAAGCTGCGCCAAATCACGATCCCCATGGTGACGCCTACGCTTTTCTTCAATACGATCATGACGATCATCGGCTCCTTCCAGGTCTTTAATGAAGCCTATATTCTGACCCAGGGCGGACCGAACAACCGAAGCCTGTTCTATGTGTTCTACCTTTGGAGAACCGGCTTCAGGGATACCGAGATGGGTTACGCCTCGGCATTGGCATGGATTTTATTCGTCATTATTATGGTATTTACTTATATCATCTTTAAAACCTCCAAGTCCTGGGTGTACTATGAAGGAGGGGAGCGCCCATGAGAACCTCTAAGCTTGCGATGGCCGCAGGTTATACTGCGCTTGTACTGATTTCGATCCTGTTTGTTGTTCCGTTTATCTGGCTTATCCGCAGCTCGCTGATGGACCTGTCGCAAATCTTCACGATGCCGCCCGAATGGATTCCGAAGCCGTTTCATTGGGACAATTTCCATAAGGCGCTCACTGTCCTGCCGTTTGACGTGTTCTTTAAGAATACGATCATTATCGTCTTCGGCGTGCTGATCGGGACGGTCGCGACAAGCAGCATTGCCGCCTTTGGCTTCTCGCGGATCCGGTGGAAGGGCCGGGATACCGTCTTTGCGATTCTGATGACCAGCATGATGCTGCCGTTCGCGGTAACGATGATCCCGAGCTTTCTTGGCTGGAAGGAGCTTGGCTTCTATGACACCCTCTATCCGCTGATCGTGCCGGCATACTTCGGCGGGGGGATCTTTAATATCTTCCTGCTCAGACAGTTCTATTTAACGATTCCGCGCGATTTCGACGAGGCGGCCTTCGTGGACGGGGCCTCCTATTTTAAGATTTATTTGAAAATTATTTTTCCGCTCAGCCGTTCGGCGCTTATTGTGGTTGCCTTGTTCAGCTTTTTGGGCTCCTGGAATGACTTTATGGGGCCTTTGATTTACTTAAAGAGCGATCGGTTGTTTACGCTGGCTTTAGGTCTGCAAATGTTTCAGGGCACCTATAATGCGCAATGGGATTTGCTTATGGCAGCCTCGGCGGTGGTCGTATTGCCATGTGTAGTTGTATTTTTGATCGGGCAACGCTACTTCCTGGAGGGCATTACGCTGACGGGACTGAAGGGATAAGGAAAGCGAGGGGAACGCACAATGACGACGGCACAGCAATCGGAGCTGCGCAACTGGCAGGAAGTGCCTTTTACGAAGGTGAAAATGACGGATATGTTCTGGCGGCCGCGGCTGGAGGTCTTGAAGAAGGTGACGCTGCCAGCCTGCTTGGCGAAATGTGAGGAGACGGGCCGGATCGATAATTTTGCTAAGGCTGGCGGCTTGCTCGAGGGTGAGTTCGAGGGCATCTATTTCAACGATTCCGATGTGTATAAGGTGCTGGAAGGGGTAGCCTATTCACTGATGCTGGAGAGGGATGCAGCGCTGGAAGGGGAAGCCGACCGGATCATCGAGCTGATCGCGGCGGCGCAGGAGCCGGATGGTTACCTCACCACGTACTATACGCTGGTGGCTCCGGAGAGCAAGTGGAGTGATATGGAGAAACACGAAATGTACAACGGCGGGCATCTGATCGAAGCCGCGGTGGCTTACTACGAAGCGACCGGCAAACGTCAGCTGCTGGACGTTGCATGCCGGCTGGCTGATCATTACGACCGTACCTTCGGCCCGGGCAAGCGGCATTGGGTAGAAGGACACGAGGAAATCGAGCTTGCGCTGATCAAGCTCTACCGGGCGACGGGGGAGGAGCGCTATTGGAAGCTGGCTTACTGGCTGATGGAAGAACGGGGTCATGGGCATGGTGTCGGCGCCATCTGGGATAAGCCGGAGTGGGGGCCTGCCTACTGCCAGGACGATGTTCCGGTTCGGGAGATCGAGAAAGTGACAGGGCATGCCGTTCGCGCCATGTATCTGTATTCCGGCATGGCCGACGCCGTGCATGTCTCGGGGGATACCGCCTATCTAGACGCCTTGCAGCGCGTCTGGTCCCATACGGTGGAGCGCAATATGTATGTGACTGGAGGAATCGGACCGTCCCATCACAATGAAGGGTTCACGGAAGATTTTGATCTGCCGAATGAGTCGGCTTATTGCGAGACCTGTGCGGCCATCGCCATGGTATTCTGGAATCATCGTATGAACCTGCTGTTCGGGGACGGCAAATACGCGGATGTGGTCGAGCGCGAAATGTATAACGGCGCACTAGCTGGTATTTCCCTGAAGGGGGACCGGTTCTTCTACGTGAATCCGCTCGCCTCGAAGGGGGATCATCATCGCGTGCCTTGGTTCGATACCTCCTGCTGCCCGACGAATCTGGCCCGCTTTCTCCCTTCAATCGGACAATATGTGTATGCCCGTACAGCTAAAGGGATCGCGGTCAATCAGTATATTCAAGGCGAGGCGGAGCTTACGCTGGAGAACGGAACCGCCGTCCAATTAAAGCAGCGTACATCCTTTCCGTGGAGCGGGACGGTCGAGCTGGAGGTATCTCCGGAGACGAGCGGTGTGTTTACCGTTCAAATGCGCGTGCCCGGCTGGTGCAGGGGCTATCGCATTCAGGCGGGAGGAGAATGGCTATCCGGCGTAGAAGCATTAGAGGAACGCGGATATCTCTCGATTGAGCGGCACTGGTCCAAGGGCGACACGATTCTTCTTGAGCTTGATATGCCTGTCGAGCTGATTCGCGCACGGGAGGAAGTACAAGCGAACGTTGGCCGGATCGCCTTGCAGCGCGGGCCGGTTGTGTACTGTATCGAGCAGGTGGATCATCCCGGACTGAGCTACGATGAAATGACGTTTTCAGCCTATGGGAAGCTTCGTGTCGAGCATCGGGAGGATCTGCTGGGCGGCGTGACTGCGCTGCAAGGCACGGATGGAGACGGCAAGCCGTGCCGGTTCGTTCCTTATTATGCCTGGGACAACCGGGAGCCGGGCTTTATGCAGGTCTGGATCCGGGAGAAGGAAGAGGAGCAGCTGTATAAGTATTAGCTTCGCTAAGCCGGACGGATTTATTCGCTAAGCTGGACGGTGTTTAATTGTAGTAACTGCAATTAAAGCCAGATAAAAGGAACGAATTTATAATTATAGTTGCACAAAAGGCATTTATTCCTTCTTGCGGATAGTCGTTTTCCAGGAATAGGAGGAGAATAATTGCAGGAAATGCAGTTATTTAATCATGTATCTCCCGTTTTTTCCGCAATAAATGGATAAAGTGCAATTATAATACCTATTGATTAGCTATACAGCACAGCAGCACAACAGCACAGGAAGGAGCAACTGTCATGCCATTGAACATTAAGAATCCGATCATCCCCGGCTGGTATGCGGATCCCGAAGCCAGAACATACGAAGGAAAGCACTGGATTTACGCGACCCGTTCCTTCACGGAATATACGATGCAGATGAATCTGGATGCCTTCAGTTCCGATAACCTGACTGATTGGGAGAAGCATGAAGGCATTATCGAAATGGCGGACTTCCCTTGGATTTGGAGAGCCGTCTGGGCGCCGACCCATATCGAGCACGGGGGAAAATACTATCTCGTATTTGCCTCGAACGATATTCAATCGGACGAGGAGATCGGCGGTCTGGAGATCGCGGTTGCGGACCGCCCGGAAGGGCCGTACCGAGGCTACCTGGGCAAGCCGCTTGTAGATAAGTTCATTCACAAGGCCCAGCCGATTGATGCGCATCTGTTCAAAGACGAGGACGGAACGGTCTATCTGTATTACGGCGGATGGGGACATTGCAACGTCGGACGGATGAATGACGAGATGACCGGATTCGTACCATTGACGGACGATGGCAATGAGATTCTTCGCTCCATCACACCGGAGGGATATGTGGAAGGTCCTTGCATGATCAAGAAGGACGGACTCTATTACTTGATGTGGTCCATGGGCGGCTGGACGAATGGAACCTATCGCGTAGCGTATGGCGTAAGCGATAACCCGCTGGGCCCATTTGAGAATCAGGGCACAATTCTGGAGCGCCAGGAGCCGATTGCGGATGGTCCGGGCCATCATGGTTACTTGCATCTGCAAGAGGAAGACGAATGGCTTATTGTGTATCACCGCAGAATTATTGGGGATACGGAGCCGGGTCATCGCCAATTGTGTATGGATCGCATGGTGATCGGTAACGGCAAGATCGAACGAGTCACCATGACGTAAGCAATGCTGGTAAAATGGAACGCGCTGAGAAAGAGCACCGAGAGGTGCTCTTTCTCGTGTTGTCACGCAATTTTTTGAGCAGACATTTGCCCCTTGACACCCATTTATTACATGTTACACTATAACCGACAGGCAATCGGTCGGTTACACGTGGAACGGCTACTCAGTGCGGAAGCCGGAAGTCTCATGGAGGTCATGGTGATGTTTGGCGGAGGGAATGAAGGGAGCTAGAAGTCGGAACGAAAACTTGAAACAGAGGTGACTTATGTACTACAGAATCATCCGCAATGATATCTCCAAAAGCAAATTGATCACGTTAACGACCATGATCTTTGTGGCCGCTGCAGCGATGCTGGTCTCGCTAGCAGTCATCCTCGTCATTCATCTCTCGGGCGCGATCGACACGCTGATGACCCGGGCGCAGACACCGCATTTTTTGCAGATGCATACCGGAGAGATCGATACGGCACGTCTGGCGGAGTTCGCGGAGCAGAATGACCATGTCGATGATTATCAGGTGCTGGAGTTCCTTAACATGGACGGCGCGAGGATTATCTTAGGCGATAACTCGCTGACAACAAATATTCAGGATAATGGATTCAGCATCCAGAGTGAGAAGTTCGACTATCTTCTTGATCTTGACGGCAATATCATTCACCCATCCGCCGGCGAGCTGTATGTACCAATAAGTTATATGAAGGACAACACCACTAAGGTGGGCGACAAGGCAGTCATCAGCGGGAAGGCATTGACCGTGTCGGGATTTCTCCGCGATTCGCAAATGAATTCCACGCTCTCTTTCTCCAAGCGATTTCTTGTAAGCGAACAGGATTATGCCGAAATCAAAGCACATGGGAACACAGAGTACCTGATCGAGTTCAGATTGAAGGAGCTGTCCAATCTTGGTGCCTTTGAGACGGCCTATGCCTCCGCTGGACTCGAAGCGAACGGGCCGACGGTTACTTATCCGCTGTTCAAGATGATCAATGCCCTTTCCGACGGGATGATGATTGGCGTCATTCTGCTCATCAGCGTGCTTGTTGTGGTGATCGCTTTGCTGTGCATTCGCTTTACGCTCCTTGCGAAGATCGAAGACGATTACCGTGAAATCGGGGTCATGAAGGCCATTGGACTGCGTGTATCCGATATCAAAAAGATCTATCTGGCCAAATACTCCGTGTTGGCGGGGGTTGGCTGTGTGCTCGGGTTTGGCCTCTCCCTCCTGTTCAAAGGCATGCTTCTTGGAAACATTCGGCTGTATATGGGAGAGAGCCCACACGCTTCCCTTGCTGCCGTATTAGGAATTATCGGCATCCTGTTTGTATTTCTTGTCATCATGGCTTATGTAAACGGAGTGCTGAGACGCTTTCGAAACATATCTCCCGCTGAAGCTATCCGCTACGGCATATCACAGGAAAAGACCTTCGGCGCCAAGCGCCTGAATCTAAGCGGGAACAGGCTGCTTAACACGAATGTATTTCTCGGTGTCAAGGATGTTCTCGCAAGGAAAAAGCTTTATGCTACCATGCTAACTGTACTCATCATCTCCACATTCATCATGATCGTTCCCCAGAATCTTCACAACACGATCTCCTCCAAAGGCTTCATCCAATACATGGGCGTCGGCGACGCCGATATGCGCTTGGATCTCCAGCAGACCGACCGTATTTCTGAAAAAGCAGATGAAATTGCACAAACGATAAGCGGCGACAATGCCATCTCAAAGTTTGCTGTGCTTGCAACCAAAACATTTCAATCCAAGAAGGAGGACGGCTCGGAGGAACGATTGAAGATCGAACTCGGTGATCATTCCGTCTTCCCCGTAAAATACTCCGAGGGCCGCGCCCCTGCTGCTGAAGATGAAATTGCACTTTCGGCTTTGAATGCCAGCGAGCTGGGTAAGCAGGTCGGCGACTTCATTACGTTGGTCATGGAGGGGAAGGACACAGATGTTAAGATAAGCGGCATCTATTCGGATATTACGAACGGAGGCAAAACGGCCAAGGCAGTATTCAACGATGCATCTGCAGATGCGATGTGGTATGTCATCTTTGCGGAGCTGTCAGATCCGTCTCTGATCGACAGCAAGGTTTCGGAATACGCGGACAGGTTTGCTGAGGCCAAGGTGTCGGATATCGATGAATATATCAAGCAGACCTTCGGCCCGACGATCAGTTCCGTCGAAAAAGCTTCTTATACTGCCATCGCCGTCGCGCTGGTGATCTCGGTATTGATTACCCTGTTATTTATGAAAATGCTGGTTGCAAAAGACAAGCATTCCATCAGCGTCATGAAGGCGTTCGGCTTCACAAGCTCAGATATCCAGACACAGTACATTTCACGTGCCGTATTGGTGCTGATGATCGGAATCGTTCTTGGCACGCTGCTGGCCAACACGCTCGGAGAGCTGCTTGCGGGTGCGGTGATAGCCTCCTTTGGCGCGTCTACGTTTCATTTTGTGGTTCATCCGCTTGCTGCGTATCTGCTGAGTCCGCTCTTGATGATTGGCTCGGTACTGATCGCGACGATCATCGGCACCTCCGGCGCCGGACATCTAAAATTATCTGAACATATAAAGGAGTAGGCTAATGAAGAAGATCATTATGGGAGATCAAATCTTCAAAGCTTTCGGTGAGGGTGAGGAAAAGCGCAATGTGCTGGGCGGCGTGTCCGCCTGTATTCATGAGGGCGAGTTCGTTGCGGTCATGGGGCCGTCGGGCTCGGGAAAGTCCACACTGATGTATGCGCTGAGCGGCACCGATGGCATTGACCGTGGAACCGTCGTCGTTGACGGCAAGGATCTATCGGGAATCGGCGAAAGTGAGCTATCGGATTTACGGAGAACGAAAATGGGCTTCGTGTTCCAGCAGCCCACGATGCTGAAGCATCTGAATATTCTCGATAATATTATTCTTCCATCGATGCGGGGGAACCGTAAAAACGTTGCTTTAATTACAGGCAAAGCTAGGTCGCTGATGAAAAGAGTGGGCATTTTCGAGCTTGAAAAACGGGATATTACACAGGTTTCGGGAGGTCAGCTTCAGCGTGCGGGCATTTGTCGGGCGCTGATGAACAGCCCGAAAATCATCTTCGGCGACGAGCCTACAGGTTCGCTTGACTCTCAGTCCGCACAGGAAATTATGGATCTGTTCTCCGAGATCAATGCGGAGGGCACAGCGGTTATGCTAGTCACGCATGACGCCAAGGTTGCGGCACAGACCGAGAGGATCATGTTCATGCGCGACGGGGCCATCGTCAGCGAGCTCAAGCTTCCGAAGTATGACGGGAGAGAACTGGACGGCAGAATCGAGCGAATTACGGACAAAATGAGAGAGAGCGGGATTTGATGTACTGATACCTTCTTATGATGTATAAGAAAAGCGACCCATTAGGGTCGCTTTTCTAATTGTAAAAATTCCTCGCTACTCCCAAATCTCCATTTCCCGCTGAAACCTTTTAATCCAATAACTCGATTCGGTAGGTGTATTCGTTGGGCGTTGAACCTGTAATTTAGTTTAGGAGCGAGGTAAAGTGTTAAAGTCATATTGACATTTATAGAGGGAAGTAGATACGATAAGCTGGTTGTGAATTTGCTGAAGAAAGGAATAGTTCAAGATGAAGAAGAGAATCGCGGATATCGCATTAATTATATTAGGAGCGTTCTTGTTCGCACTGGCCGTCAACCTGTTTATCATTCCGAACGAGTTCGGGGAAGGAGGCGTAACAGGGGTTACGATTATTCTGTACTACCTGTTCCAATGGTCGCCTTCCATCGTTAACATCGTGCTTAACGGCTTGCTGCTGATTGTGGGATATAGATTCCTGGATCGGCAAACGACGATTTATACGGTGATTGCTGTGGCGTTCAACTCGTTGTTCCTGCATATCACGGAGAGCTGGACAATCGATTCCCAGGAGCCGATGGTCAATGCCATTTTTGCCGGCGTGATGGTCGGGGTGGGCATTGGCTTGATTGTGCGAGTAGGCGGAACGACGGCGGGAACGGTGATTCTGGCCCGAATTGCGAATAAATACCTCGATTGGAAGATCAGCTACGCGTTGTTGTTCTTTGATCTGATCGTGGCCTTTTCCTCCTACTTTATCATTGGTGCGGAGAAGCTGATGCTGACGATTATTATTTTGTATGTGGGCACGAAGGTGATGGACTTCATGATCGAAGGACTGAATCCCAAAAAGGCGGTAACGATCATCTCGGAGAAGCAGGATCGTATCGCAGAGATGGTCATTACACAGATGGACCGCGGCGTCACGGTCCTGTCCGGTCGTGGCTACTATACGAAAAAACCGAAGGAAGTATTGTACATCGTCATCAGTAAGCAGGAGGTATCCGCACTGAAGAAAATTGTCAGATCCATCGATACCGCTGCGTTTCTCACTATTCATGATGTGCGGGATGTATTCGGGGAAGGATTTTTGGATATTTCAAAGTAAAAGGAAAAAATAGGACAGGCACAGCATGAGGAACAAAATGGCTCCTGTGCTGTGCCTGTCGTTAACTAAGCTCTATTGTTCCAGTGTCCGAACCAGTAGGGTTACGGCTTCCGCCCGGGTTGCAGTACCGCTCGGGACAAATTTATTGTCGCCTCGGCCGCTCACGATGCCCAGCCTGCGAACTGCCTCAATTGCGCTCTTCGCCCACTGCGGAATGTCCTTATCGTCCGCGAAGCCGGTCGTTGCGCTTTCTTCGGCGGACAGCTTAAGCGCTCTGGCGATCATCGCGGCCATTTCCGCACGGGTGATGCGCGCATCCGGCCGGAAGCTGCCGTCTGCGTACCCGCTCACAAGGCCTGCTTCAACCGCGTTCGCGATTGCTTGCTTTGCCCATCCGCCGATTTTGGCCTCGTCCGTAAATGCAGCCGCTGAACCTGCTGCTTCCAGCTTAAGCGCCTTGGCCAGCATAACCGTAAATTCGGCGCGGGTTATGTCGGCATCCGGCTTGAAGGTTCCATCCGGATAGCCGTTGACAAGCTTGATGCCCGCCGCGCACAGGATGGCGTTCTGCGCCCAATGTCCCGCGATGTCTGTGAAAGATGGTGTCGGTGTGTCCGGTTCGCCGCCTTCGTCCTTCTTCTCGCCTACAGCCATGACTGCGAACTTGGTGAAGTGATCCACCTCGGCTGTAATTCGATCGCCGTTCACGATGCCGCCGATTTCGATCCATACCTTTCTTTCCTCGTCATAGTAGAAGATAGCGGCTCTCTGATGGTCTCCTACGAGAGACGGATCAAACTTTAGCGAGAGGACGATCGGCTTTTTGAAGTTGCCGGTCACATTTTTCGTCAATTCAAAGACGTTGCTGACAAGCGTCTCCTTATCGAATACGAGGCCTGCCGTACTGAGCAGCTTCTCGATCACGATGCGCAGCTCTTGCTCCGCTGCCCCTGCGCCTATCGTAAGGATAACTTCTTCACCGAGACTGACCTCGCCGGCCCGTCCGTTCGGGATAATAATGGTGCCGTTAGCCGATTTGATGATGGAAGTATGATTGCCGTTACCTGTGGTGCTGCCGCCAGCCTGTGTCCCCGGATAGGGGTTATTCGGCGTTTCCGGTTGCCGAACCATCGGCGTTGCCGTCACGGTATTGGAGAAATCGCTCTCGCCCCTCGCATCTACGGCCTTCACCGCAAAGGTATAGCCTTTTCCGTTCGTCAAACCGGTTACCGTATACGTGGCTTCCGTTACGCTGGCTTGAACCAGCTGCCAGTTGTCCGGATTGGCCGGCGCCGCTATGCCTTCATATTGGTACACGGAATAGGTAACGCTTTCTGCTGAAGCGTTCCATCTTAAGGTTACGGATTGGTCGCCGGCCGTTGCCTTCAAATTCGCAGGCGCTGCCGGAACAGATGCTTCATTCGGCGACGGGATCACGCTGTTCGACGGTGCGGATGGGACCGACTCCCATTTGGCGTTCCTTGCGATCACCGTAAAGGTATACGCTGTACCGTTTGTCAGACCTGTGACGGTAATAGGGCTGTCTGAGCCTTCCGCCGTCGTAACAGCTTTTCCGTCAGCCCACGCAGTTACTTGATAGCCGGTAATTTCGCTTCCGCCATGATGAATCGGCGCGGTAAAGCTCACCTCGGCGGACCCGTCATGACCGATGGCATACACATCGGCAGGTGCTTCCGGAGGGGCAACAAGAGAAGGGTACACTTTGAATTCCCAGAGTGAATAGCCGTAGGTGCTTCCTCTTTTGATGCCGTACATCTGAACATATCTTGCATTTACCGGCGCGAAGGAGATTTTATCGATGCCGCCTGCTCCGGTGGTGGTGCTATACACGGTGGTCCAATTCTTGGCGTCGTCGGATACCCGAATTTGGTACTCCTTGCCATATGCCGCTTCCCAATGCAGATCCACTTTTTCGATGGATTGGCTGGAGCCAAGGTCAACGTAGATCCACTCCGAGTCGGAGTAGTTAGAACCCCAACGGGTACTTAATATCCCGTCGACTGCATAGCCGGGGGCCACGTCCGCAGCTCTGGACGAGCTTGCCACTACCGACTTGCCTTCTGCAAGATTGAGCGGTAAATCCTCATACACTTTAAATTCATAAAGCGAGTAGCCGTTTCCGGTGCCCTGTTGAACGCCCTGCATCCGAACGTACCGGGCACTGACCGGATTGAAGGAAATGTCTTCAATGCCTCCTTTACCCGCCGTCGTAGAGTAAACATCCGTCCAGGTATTTGCATCGTTCGATACTTGAATTTTGTAGCTTTTCCCGTACGCTTTCTCCCAATTTAGCCTAACCTTATTGATCAAATATTGACTTTGCAAATCCACATAAATCCATTCATTATCCGAATTGGCTGAATTCCAATACGATGTTCTGTATATATCCGTAGCATTCGAGGAAGCATGATTACCTTTACTGGATGAAGCAATCGCACCTTTGTCGTAAGCGAGGTCGAACTCTCTGTCGTTGATGGAGGCTTTCTCATCCAAGGTTATGCTTCGGCCCGTGAACGTATCCTTGCCAAGCTTGTAGCTTGTCGTAGTTCTCTCTCCGTTTCGATCCAGCGTCACGTTCACACTAATCCCCGGTGTTTCGGGATTGGAGACGGAAATGCGGACAGGTGCTGCGGATTCGTCGACGATCACCATGGCCGGTTGGTCTACGGTGACCGTCAAGCCGTCTCTCAGCGTTACTGTTCCAGGCTTATAGAACAGCAGCTCCGAAATTTCGAGCGTATTATGCCGGACCGCCTGGACAGAGGATGTATTCGAAAGAATGGTTACCGGGATGTTGCTTGCGTAGTTGCTGACTTCATCAGAATTTTTGTTTGGCAGTACAATGTACTGATAGGAGGCATTTGCGGGCTTTATGCCATGATCAAGCCATACGGAAAAAATCGGTTTGGTGATCGGATCCGTCGAGCTTCCCGTAACCACATCGCTCCAGCTTCCGGTCTTCGTCTCCAGGTTGACCTGAAAGGCCGTCGAATTCGGGAATACATAGCCGATACGGTCGTTATATGCCCAGCGTCCGTTGGTTTGCTTCGTTCCCTCTGCGAGGGGATTGCCATCGACGAGAACTTCGCCTACCGCTTGACTTTGGTTCAATGTCGTGTGAACAGGAGCCGCGTTCGTCGAGGTGATTCCCGCACCAAGCGCCACCATTTCATCATCGAAGAAGAAGTAACCCTTCTTTCCGCTTGTACTCAGCTTGTTGAAATCAAATGCGGTGGCTCCGTAACGCTCATCTGTTACGCCGCCTACAAAGGTTCTGGGATTGTTGAAATTCCCGTCTTTCGTGAGCACGTAAGGGGCCGTTGTGCCGGGAACGTGGGCCCAGTCCATCAACTGGTAGACGGGTCTGTATTCGTCGCCGGTTCTTTGAATGGCTGTGGCTCCTTGCGGCGTCCAGTACAACAGGTTATACCCGCTAGGATTTATCGTTCTCCATTCGCCGCCCTTGACCGTGCTTGAAGACATCTTGACCGTAATTCCATAGTCATCTCGCATATGGGAGGAGACGAGCGTCTGCCACTGCGTCATATTGTTGGCGTTCAGTCCGTTGCTTGTGCTTGTGCCGACCCTGCGAATATTGTCCAGGAAACTCGCAAACTCCGCCGCCCTCGCCGGGTTGGCCGTGATCATCCATTCGAGCGGATCTTCATAGAAGGTCAAGGCCGCGCTCGAATAACTCGGCCATTCGGGTCCATTCATCCCCATGCCCAGATCGGCGACATCGCCTCTCACGAGATATCTTGTGCCGTCCAGAATGTACGATGATAACGAATCAATTGCAACCTTGCTGTACGGGAACACGGTACCGGAGGTAATGTACGCCCAGAATGACATATCTCTGGCGAAGCTTCTTCCGTAGCCCGTCGTATAATTCGTCTTGCCATGCATGAAGAAGGACATGTCAGACTGGATCCCCGTCACGGTTGTCGTCACATTTGCCAGAATGTTAAATGCATTTACGGCGTCCCGAACGATATCCGCATTCTCGAGTAATAAGCCGCGGTACATATAATTCTGGTTGTACCAGGACGAGTTGGCTCCGTCGCCAGTATGAGCCTTGCTATCTAACGTGGCTATAATATTGGAGGCTTGCGTTTCAGTTAAATAGCCTTCGCATAAGAGCGCAATTTTCCCTAATCTTAATTGTTTGCCGATTCCGGTTTCCCACCAGTTGGTTGAAGTCGGCTTCACCGTAAACCAATGGTCCAGTGCCTTTTGAATACCTTCCAGCATTGCCGGGCTATGGTAGTATGGATCATTCGGGTCGGCAAACGCCTGCGCCATCGACTGCATCCGGTCTAAGGCAAGGTAAGGCGACCAGCCTCTCCCGTTGGCGGCGGAAGTTGTACTCTTATAATCGACATCCCCCCAGCTGCCATCCGGATTTTGACTGGATAAGTAAGTGCCCGCCTTGGATTTGAAGGTCCATTCGACCCGGCCGTTCGTTCCGTCGTTGATAATGTCCCTAGAGATGTAATAATCAACTATACGCTGTTTCATCAATTTCATATCCGCGATCTCTTCAGGAGTGCTGACTTTGTCAACGATTTGGAAGTAGAAGCGGTCGGCATTTTCCGTATAACCATCATTAAGTAAATAAGCGAGGTAATATTCGCCCGGGGCCAAATCCTTTAGGCTTGGATATTCTTTTCGCCCCTCGCTGTTGTCTGTCAGGGTTACCGTCCCGTCGGGAAGGTCATTCACATAGGCCCACTTCCATGCATTGGTTCCTTTTTTCGGCGTCTCGTTTTTGAGGTAAATACCGATCCAATCTTTTTGGCCTTGAGCTCCGGTGTAATGAATGGTTAACGGCTGCCCGCGTTCTACGACCGTTTGATCCATGCTTAGCGTGCTGCTGTAGTCGGGCTTGGGGGCCGATGGCAGATTCAAGTCCGCGTAACTGCGCGGCATCACATTGAATTTGGATACAACGGCGCGGTGGTCGGATAAATAAGGATCCAATTGGATGTCCGCATAAGATATCGGTCCGCCATTGACCGTCTTCTCTCCGATCAATTTGCTGTCTAGCGTTGTCGCGGGACCTCCGGCATACACGTAATCAATCCGATCGTATACCTCCGGCGTTCGCCACTCGGTGCCCTCGACGGCCCAAGTAATGCCTGGCGTTGAGGCCGGATCAGGATGCATGGACCGATAGGAATCGACCATGCCCAATTCCTGGAGTTTCTTCGATACCGGCCATTCTACTGCCTTGCCGAAATAGCGGTCTTTCGTCGCCTCCGTCCAATCGAGGTGCGACGGCACATTGAAGTCTCCTGTCAGAAAGACGGGCATCCCTTGCCCGGCGAGCGCAGGAAGCTTGCTGAACGAGTTGCGCATCTCGGCCATATGCTTGAGGTTTTCATCGGCAAGGACGCTCTCGACGGTCTTGCCATCTGCGATGCTGTAGGGACCGTAGGGGGAAGATGACAGATGCACATTGCTGATCGCCACAGCTCTGCCCGGATCGACTTCAATCAGGTAGTAATCCTTTTCCTTATCGACATCGAGTATCGGATATCTGCTCATGAGACTAACATTTGGGCTTGCCTTCATGCTGAAATCATATCCTAACGATGCAGCCGCCTGAGTTACGACATCATCGTTGGATTCCTGGATGCCGATCACATCTGCGTCTGCCGTTCGGATCAAGTTCTCCAGGAAATTGACGACACTATCCTTGCCGTTCTTTTTGATGGCATCCCCCGCCCAAAGGTTCAAGCTCATCACGGTGAGCTCGATCTCCGGTTTCGGGTCGGGGCCCGGCGTCGTCGAAGCTACCGTGACTTCAACCGTCGCCGATTTCCCTTTGAACGTAATGTCTATCACGGCGGTCCCCGCTGATACGGCCTTGACCAATCCGGTTGAGGTCACCGTTGCCACTTGCGGCAGGCTGCTGACATACTGGATGTCATTTGCCGATGTTACATCCTCGGTCTCATTTGTACTATACGTGGCTTCAACCTGCAGCTGTGAGCTGTCCTCTTGCGGGTTCAGCTTTAGCGCCACCGATTCGGGAGTCGCCTTCAACTGCGTGACTTCCTTGTCGGCAATCTGAAAGTAAAAGCGGTCGGCATTTTCCGTATAGCCGTCATTAAGTAAATAGGCGATGTAATACTCGCCTGGCGCCAAGTCTTTGAGACTTGGATACTCTTTTCGCCCCTCACTGTTGTCTGTCAGGGTTACCGTCCCGTCGGGAAGGTCATTCACATAATCCCATTTCCAAGCGTTGGTTCCTTTTTTCGGCGTTTCGTCTTTGAGGTAAATACCAATCCAATCCTTATTGCCTTGAGCTCCCGTGTAATGGATGGTTAGCGGCTGCCCGAGTTCTACAACCGTTTGGTCCATGCTCAGTGTGCTGCGGTCTGCAGCACGCACAACATTCGCAGGCATACCGCCCCATGTTCCTACCAAAAGTACGAATGCCATCAACGATTTCAACAGTTTACTCATCCGTGTTTTCCCCCCCTTGAATAACAAGAAATATCCAACTCTTTGCAAATCTTTGCACTTGGTTAACCACCCGCTTGCCCCTCTGTTGATCTGGACTTAAAAGGTTTTGAGAGCGCTTTCTCGTCCAGGGATTAAAAAAGACAGCTCAGCTGCCCCCAAACGCGTCCCCCTTTCATCGAGACCGGCAATCGCTTTAACGTCCCGTTAAGTATGCCGTTACCTTACCAATTCCTCGTTGTAACGACAATTCCGACAAACACCAATTTTTCCTGCAAGCACAGATTACAAACTTCCCAAAAACAACACTATTTCAAAAATAAACTATTTTGCAGACGATTATGCCCTGTATGCTATATAAGATGCGAAAACGCTTTCACTTACAGAAAAGAGAAGGTATCATAGAAAGATATTATTTATACAAAGTGAAGGTGAACTCCATGTTAAGCATGCACAGGCTCTCTTTTCGAAGCAAGCTGAAGATAACCTTTCTTATGGTGTCCGTGGTGTCGATCCTGATAACCGGCCTCTTCTCGTACAGGACAACCGCGGGCATTCTGGAGGACAAGGCGTTGAAGCTGACGCAGGATACGGTCGTAAAATCCGCACAGATTGTAGATGAAAGACTGAATCAGCTGATGCTGGTCATGATGACCTTTATGATCAGCGATTCGTTTCAAAGCATGCTCAAGGATGCCTCCACGGGGAATGACCAGGCCTACTTTACACATATGACGAATATGGACAACGTATTTTCTCAGGCACGCATCGCGGAGCCCTTAATTCAGTCCATTTACATTTCCACCCCGATCGGGGAGTTTTACCCCCTCCCCATGAACCGGAACCACTCGACCGTGTTTACGGAGACGCAGCTCTACCAGCAGATTATCAAGGAGAAACGAAATATTTGGATCGAAGGGCATGAGGATCCGATATTTTCGGGGAGTCAGCGCGTGATTTCATTGGTCCTCCAGCCGATTGCGGAGTATCCGGTCCGTGATGTCTATGTCGTCGTCAATATTCGGGAAAATGGTCTGCGAAAGGTGGTCGGTCCCACCGCGGAGGGCGGTTCCCTTCGCTTTCTTCTGAATGCGGACGAGAGTCTGGTGTATGACGAAGCGAACCCGCTCATTCAGCAAACGGCGGCAACGGGCCTGACATCCAGTCTGCTGGAAAGCGAGCCCTCGGGATATACGACCTTCAAGCTAGGCGGGAACGATTACCTGCTCAATTATGCGGGGCTGCAGATTAATGACTGGACGGTAGTCGCCATTCAATCGAAGGCCAATGTACTCAGAGAATTAAGAAGTGTTAAATGGACCATTCTGCTCATAACGGCGATCAGCTTCATCGTGACCCTGATCATCTCGGGATGGTTTACCCGCTATTTGCTTATCCCCTTGCAGGGGCTTCTGCTGGTGATGAAAAGGGTGGAGATCAATGATCTGTCCGCCCGGTTCCACAGCCGGAATGAGGACGAGCTGGCCCAGGTCGGCTTTCGGTTCAACCGGATGCTCGACCAAATCGTTCTTCTGATCGAGGAGGTGAAGCTGGCGGAAGCCAGCAAGCGCTCGGCCGAGATCAAATCGTTGTCCGCCCAGATGGATCCCCATTTCCTCTATAACACCTTGAATACGATCTATTGGAAGCTGAATCTGAAGCGGGTGGAGGAATCCCAGGAGATGGTGATGTCGTTGTCGAGACTGTTTCAGCTCGGCCTGAATAAGGGGCAGGAAATGACGACGCTGGAGAAGGAAATTCAGCATGTCGTCCAGTATTTGAAATTGCAAAGCAGCTGTTATGAGAACCTGTTTGAATATGAGATCCGGATTGCCGAACCCGGACTTCTCCAGCAGCCGGTGCCGCGCATATTGCTTCAACCGCTTGTGGAGAACAGCATTCTTCACGGATTCGAAAGCATGGAATCCGGCGGCCGAATCTGGATTGAAGCGGATGTCGATCCCGTCTCCGGCACCTGGAGCCTTCGGGTCAGCGACAACGGGTGCGGCATGGAGGAAGACACAGTCAGGCAGCTGTGCAGCCAAAGTATGGACCAAGGATATGCGATCGGCAATCTGATTAGCCGGCTAAGCCTCGGCTACGGAGACGAGGCTCGCCTTGAGGTTGCCAGCAAGCCGGGTGAAGGCACCGCGGTTAACATCGTGTTCCCGTGGAAAGGAGAGAATCCCGATGAATTTTGAACAACGGATCAATTTGGTCATTATTGATGATATCAAAAGTGTGGTTGACGGCTTGACGGCGATCGATTGGGACGCCTGCGGCATCACGCTGGCAGGCGCGTCGTCGAACGGGGCGGAGGGCCTGGAGCTTATTAAATGCAGCAAGCCGGATATTGTCCTTACCGACATTCGAATGCCCCGGATGGATGGCCTGATGATGATGCAGTCGCTCCAGGAGCTGCAGCTGGCTTGCAAGGTGATTCTGATGACCGGTTATTCGGACTTTGATTATGCGCAGAAGGCCGTCAAGCTGGGAGCCTTCGATTTCATATTGAAGCCCTTCTCTGAGACGGAGATTACCCAAGCGGTTCTTCGGGCGAAGGAGCAAGTCCTGACAGAGCGCTCGGAGTACTTGAACCAGAAGGAGATGGAGCGAAAGCTACGAGAAAGCATGCCGCTGCTTCGGCAGGAATACTTCTCCCTGCTGATCCATCATCGGACAAGCTGGAGTCAGGCTGCCAAACGCTGGGAGTTTCTGAAGATCGAGCTCGCTTCGCGCGGATTCACGGTCATGCTGTTCAAAATCGACGATTTTGAGAAGAGCATCTCCGATCTGCCGATTCACGAGGTGGAGTTGATCCGGTTCTCGCTGCAAAACATTGTAGAGGAGACGATCAGCAAGCATTCGAAGTGCATGGTGTTCCGGGACGGCGATCAGCGGTTTGCCGCCGTGCTCAACGCTTCAACACTGTTTACGGCGGAGGAGATCGGAGAGCGCTGCTGCCAGAACATCGAGCGCTTCACCAAATTTACGGTATCCGTAGGCATCGGAGAAGAGGTCGATGAGGTGCATCAGCTTCCCGATGCCTATCGCCAGGCAGAGACTGCGCTGGCCTATCATCTATTCACCGATGGCAATGGAGCCATCGGCTACGGCAACCTTCCCAAGACAGACCGGCAGGAGCCGATTCTGCTGGAGCATCAGAAGGAACTGCTGTTGGTCCTGCGTTCAGGCAACGGGGAACTGGCGGCATCGCTCTTGTCCGAGATGTCCGGGAAGCTGCAAAGCGTCGTCCCCCAGCCGAACCCGGATTATTCGCTCAGTCTGTACGAGGAACTCGTTGCATCCATCATAAGAATGCTGTATGAGCTGGTGCCGCAGCAGGAGGTTCAGCCGTTGGTAGACCGGTTCAAGGCGGAGCGGGCTATGGCGGGGACGAAGCTCGCTGTTCTGGAGCAGCAAATCCTGAAGCTGTGCAAAGGCGGAGCAGAACTGGTCAAGAGCCATTCGCTGTCGGAGGGAGAGGAAATGATATATAAATCGCTGAAATTCATCACGAGCCGGCTTGACCGGAGCCTGTCTGTCAGCGAATGCGCCGCTTACGTGCACCTGAGTCCGAGCTATTACTCGAGCCTGTTCAAACGGGTGACCGGCATGACGTTAACCCAATATCTCGCGGGCGAGCGGATCAACAAGGCCAAGAAGCTGATCCTTGACGGCATGTCCGTGCAAGACGCGGCGCTGGCCGTGGGCTACGAGGACCGGCGGTATTTCAGCGAAACCTTCAAGAAGCTTACGGGAAAGACGCCGTCGGAATTCCGCGAAAGCTATGAGTCGAAGGCAGCCGTGTCTCCCGAATCAGGACAGTAGAATTACCACCCTGGAGAGTGAAATTGCCGCACTCTCCTTTTTTTTCGCCGCCTTATAATGAAATCGTAAACAACAGATTTCGCCAAGAAAGAAGGGGGAATGAATATGAACTTTAAAAAAGTGCTTGGACTGGGATTGGTGGCTGTTCTGGCTCTTAGTACGGCAGCCTGCGGCGGCGGAAATGCGGACAAGACCGCCAATAACAAGCCGGCAACAGGAAATGAACAGCAGACGCAAGGAGCCGAGCAACCGGGTGAGAAGAAGGTTCTTACTTATTGGACGGATGATCGTCATGACCAGGAGTATATTAAGGAACTGATCGAAAACTTCAACTCGACCAATCAGGATCATATTTCTGTCGAGCTGACCGTCTTGTCGGAAAACTACAATCAGAGCGTCGATATTGCCTTTGCCAGCAATAAAGCGCCGGATATTCTCAGACTCAAGAGCGCCAACACGGAAATGTTTATGAAAAAGGGTTACTTGGCCCCATTGGACAGCTATTTGACGGATGAAATGAAATCCAAGTTTGACGGATTGCTGATGGACGGCGTTAACCGGTTTGACGGCAAAGTGTACAGCCTTCCCAACTCCGGTCTGACGCTTCGCCTGGTGTACAATCAAGACTTGTTTGAAAAGGCGGGCATTTCAGGGCCTCCGGCCTCCTTGCAGGACATGGTGGACGCCGCCAAAAAGATTACGGATTACGGCAAGAAGGAAGGCATTTACGGGTTTGCGCTCAACTTCAAAAATCCGAAAAGCGCCTTCGAGCGTTCGGTCCGCGAAATTTTGTCGCTCAGCGGCTATCAAGGCTTGGGCTTTGATCTGAAGACAGGACAGTTTGACTTCGGTCCGTATAGCCAGGTGATCGAATACTTCAAGCAAATGCATGAGGATGGCAGCATCCTCCCAGGGGCGGAAACGCTCGATATCGACCCGCTGCGCGCTCAATTTGCCGCAGGCAAGATCGGTATGTACCTCTCCTTCTCGACGGAGCCTGGGGTATACAAGGATCAATTCCCTACGACCATCAACTGGGCCGGAGCTCTGGCGCCAACACTGGAGGGCAAGCAGGTCGGTACATCCGAAATCGTGTCTGCCGGAACCTGGATCGGCATCAATGATAAGTCGGCCAATAAGGACGCAGCATGGAAATTCATGGAGTACATGTATGCTGATGACGTCCTGACGGCTTACCATGAGAAGGGCTTCGGAATTTCGATTGTTCCTTCCATTGCGGAAAAGGCTAAAAACCCGGATACTCCCGGCATGGAAGGCTTCCTGGTAGGCGAGCATGATTCGCTCTGGCCGGTAACGCCGAACATTACGCCTGAAGGAGCCAACTATGGCGATGCATTCTTCAAATATATGCTGGACGGCGGAGATCTTCAGGCCGTGGTATCTGATCTGAACGCGCGCTATAATGACGCACTGTCCAAGGCTGTAGAGAAGGGCGACGTGAAGGTCAGCCCGGATCCATCCTTTGACCCGTCGCAGCTGAAAGCCAAATAATACAGGAATACAACAGGGCTTTCGTTGGATGAACGAAAGCCCTTTGTTATTCAAGAACGGGGGATGGGGAGATGTCACAGTGGAAACGGCTGCAGGAGAATTCCCTGCTACTGCTCCCAAGCGTCATATTGACCTTGGCGCTAGGTGTGTACCCGCTAGTATGGGTACTGCGTTACATGTTTTACGATTATCCGGGTTACGGGCAGGAGGTCTTCGTAGGTCTCGATAACTTCGCCAGATTGTTCAGGGATCAGGCCTTTTGGGCATCCGTAAAGAATACCTTCATCTTTGCGGGAGGCAAGCTTGTGCTCACCGTACCTTTATCGCTCCTGCTGGCGGTGATCCTGAACGGCAAGCTGCGCGGCCGAAATCTGCTGCGCGCCGTCTTCTTCATGCCGACCGTCATCAGTACGGCTGTGATTTCGGTGGTGTTCTACCTCATTTTTAATTCCTACAACGGGATGGTCAATCAACTGCTGATGAAGTATCACATCATCGGACAGCCGTTCGAGTGGCTTGGTCCCAAGCATGCGATGCTCACCGTGATTCTGGTTGCAACCTGGGGGGCTATCGGCAATTACATGCTGCTCTTCCTGGCTGGACTGCAGAGCATCCCGAAGGACCTATACGAGAGTGCTTCGATCGACGGCGCAGGACCCGTAAGCCGCTTCCGTTATATTACGCTGCCCATGCTGGGTCCGGTGATGCAGGTGATCATCATGCTGGCGATCATTGCGGCATTGAAGGGCTACGAAAGCATCATGGTTATGACGGAGGGCGGCCCGATCGGCAAGACAGAGGTCATGTACCTGTATCTTTACAAGCTTCTGTTCCCGATGGCAACCTCAGGCACGCCGGTGGAGCAGCAATTTGGTTACGGAAGCGCCGTAGGCTTTGTCACGGCTCTAATCGTTGGAGGAATAACCTTGATTTATCATTATATGAGCAAAAAAATGAATAAGGTGTATTAGGAGGCATGCAGCGATGAAGAATGAAGCAGTACCTACAGTCAGACAGCCGGTGCATGGCCTTCGCGATAAACTCCGTCCGGGGAGGTTTGCCGGAAGAGTGATCATATGGGCATTCCTGCTCGCGGTCGTCGTGTTTACCTTGTTCCCGCTTTTAATGACATTTACCGGATCCATGATGACCAATGCGGAACTGATGAGCGGCGGGAACCTGATCCCTTCGAAGTGGCAGTTCGCAAACTATGCGGAGGCCTGGCAGCAAAGCAATTTCGCCCGTTACACCTGGAACAGCTTGTTTATGAGCGTCACCTCGACCGTCGGCACGCTTCTAGTAGCAGCTATGGCCGCGTATGTGGTTGACCGGAGAAGCTTTCCCGGAAAGGCCCTCTTCGTCGGGCTCCAGGCTTCAATGATGTTCATATCGATGGGAGCCATCGTGCTGAGACCTCAATTTGACCTGATGGTCTTGCTGGGTCTGAATTCATCGCTATGGGGCGTCATCCTGATCCTGATCAGCGGGCATGCCAGCACCTTTTTCATTCTGTCGGGATTCTACAAGTCGATCCCCCGCGAGCTTGACGAAGCGGCGATGATGGACGGCTCGGGCTTTATCCGCACCTTCTTCCGGATCATTATTCCCCTGCTTGCGCCGGGGCTCGGGGTATCGGGGCTGTTCGCTTTCCGGCATGCCTGGAATGAATATATCCTGCCCCTGGTATTCACCTTGACCGATCCTCACCTGCAGACGCTGACCGTGGGATTGGCCAATCTGAGATACGGCTCGTCGGCAGCCATGCAGACGAATCTGATGATGGCCGGCGCCTGCTTGTCGATGCTGCCGATGCTGCTGGTGTATCTGCTTGCGAACAAATCATTCATGCAGGTCACGGCGGGCTCCATCAAGGGCTGATCATTACGTTGAATAAAAAGGTTACGTGGAGAAGGTATATACGTTACCCTGTATGTACAGCAACCTACAGAGAGGGAGTAGAAGCTTTATGAATGAACCGATTATCGGATCTCTGGCATCCAGTCCCGTCATTGTCCGGCATCCGGCCAATCCGATCCTGGGGCCGAAGGATGTGCCTTATGGTCCGGCCATGGTATTTAATGCAGGCGTGACCAAATATGAAGGCAAATATGTCATGGTATTCCGGAATGACTATGGAAATGAAGAGAAGGGCACGATCGAGCCGCACAGCACGACCAATCTGGGACTAGCCTTCAGCGATGACGGCATCCGCTGGGAAGTCCAGCCGGAGCCTTGCTGGAGCTGGCATGACGAGGAAGTGACCCGGGTATATGACCCCAGGTTGACCGTCATCGATGGGAAATGCCATATGTGCTTTGCCGTCGATACGAAGCATGGGCTTCGAGGCGGTATTGCCGCGACTGAGGATTTCCGCAAATTCGACGTTCTCAGCCTCTCGGTCCCGGATAACCGCAATATGGTTCTGTTTCCGGAGAAAATCGGCGGCAGCTACGTTCGCCTGGAGCGCCCCTTCCCGGTGTACAGCCGGGGCGGGCGAGACCGCTTCGACATGTGGATGAGCGATTCGCCGGACCTGAAATACTGGGGAGGATCCCGATTGGTGCTGGGCGTGGAGCAGGTTCCTTTTGCCAATGACAAGGTAGGGCCCGGGGCGCCGCCCGTCAAGACGGACAAAGGCTGGCTAACCGCGTTCCACGCCGTGGACCTGGATCCTTCCCGCGGCAAGAACGGGTGGGAGGAGAGCTGGAAGAAGCGCTATACCGCAGGCATTATGCTGCTGGATCTGGAGGATCCCGGCAAAATCGTCGGCATGTCCCATTCGCCGCTCATCGCCCCGGAGGCATCTTATGAGACTACCGGTGGCTTCCGCAATGATGTGATTTTTCCGGGCGGAATGATTCTGGAGGATTCGGGGGAAGTCAAAATTTATTACGGCGCCGCAGACACGTGGGAGTGTCTGGCAACGGCCCATGTAGATGATTTGGTTAGACTTTGTCTGGAGAATAACGGGAAATAGACAGGAGGAGTCGGATATGAGTATTGGAGAAGTAATTCTGCCGGGATCGCGTATCCCGGTCTCGTATGATGTGGATGTCGTTGTCGTCGGCGGAGGTCCATCCGGTATTGGAGCCGCCATTAGCGCAGCATCGAACGGGGCGAGCACGTTGTTGATCGAACAGAGAGGGTTCATGGGCGGGATGGGGACCGTAGCGCTTGTCCCTGCTTTCTGCCCATTTACGGATAAGGAAAAGCCGATCATTCGCGGCATCGGTCTCGGGCTGATGGAACGGATGAAGCAGTCATGCAGCGAGGATTTCCGCAAGGAATATGAGCAGACGCTGGATTGGGTTCCTATCGATCCCGAGGTGCTGAAACGGGTCTATGACGACGCCATTCTGGAGGCGGGGGTGAAGCCGCTCTTCCATACCTTTATCTATGATGTGCTGCGGTCTGAGGATGGACGGCGTATCGAGGGAGTTGTCATCGCCAATAAATCGGGCCGTTCGCTGGTGCGGTGCAAATACGTTATCGATGCCACGGGAGATGCCGACGTAGCCGCGATGGCGGGAGTTCCTTTTCAGAAGGGCGGAGATGCCGGCGAGCTTCAACCGGGAAGCATGTGCTATTTGCTGTCCAAGGTGAACCGGCCAAAATTTCTCCGGTACTTAGAGGAGTCGGGGGATACCGGGCAGCTGCATAAGACGGTAGAACGGGGAATTGCCGAGGGCCTACTGCCCGAGGGCCGTGCTTCCGTATCGGGGTTTGCCTGGATTGACGACGAATTGGTCGGTGTCAATTTCGGCCATGTATTCGGCGTCGACGGCACCCGGGCCGAGGATTTGACGCGCGGCGCGATCGAAGGGCGCAGGCTGATTCAGCGGCAGCTGGAGTTCTTCCGGCGGTCAGTACCGGGATTTGAGCGGGCGCATCTTGTGGCAAGCGGCGAGCAGCTTGGAATTCGGGAGACCCGGCGCATTCAGGGAGACTATGTGCTGACGGTCGAGGATTTCGTGAACGCCCGCTCGTTCCCTGATGATATTGCCCGAAATGCCTATTATATCGATATCCACCTGGCTACCAGCAAGAGCAATATGACCTTCACGCATTTGAAGCCGGGAGAGTCTCACGGCGTGCCTTACCGTGTTCTGCTTCCGCTTGGCATCGATAACCTGTGGGTGCCTGGAAGAGCCGCTTCCTCGGACCGCGCAGTGCAAGGCTCGCTCCGGGTCATGCCGAACTGCTTCGCCATGGGTCAGGCTGCGGGTACAGCCGCGGCGTTGGCCCTTCGCTCTCCGGGCGCCAATTCGCGGAGCATTTCAGTAGCGGAGCTGCAGAGCATCCTGGTTGAACAGGGCGCCTGGCTTGGCGAAGCCCATAACGAAGCAAGCTCCGGCACGGATGCCGCCGCGGAGGAGAAGACGCGATGAAATGGCAGGGACGAAGCTGGGGGACCCTGGGCGACAGCATTACTGCGGCGAACGGCTATCAGCCGCTGGTCAGTGCTGCGCTGGGCTTCAGTGCAGTGCGCAATTACGGCCGAGGAGGATGTCCGATGACCGCAGGCGGCCCCACGGACGAAGGGGCTACAGTAAATATCGGGCGCGGCATTCATGACGTGCTGGACTGCATTACGATTTTTGCCGGCACGAATGACTACCGCCTGGATAAGCCGCTCGGGGAATGGGATACGAAGGACCCCGGCTCGCTAACCTTTACCGGAGCCTACAGGACGCTGATCGAGCATATTCTGTCTCAGAATCCCGCCTGCCGCCTGAATTTGTGGACCCCGCTGCAGCGCGATAAGGATGGATATGACGTCGATCGTCCCAATAGTCTGGGCCATCGTCTGGACGACTATGCGGAGGCGGTACGCCGCTTGGGCCGCAGCTATGCGTTGCCGGTGCTGGATTTGTACGCGGAAAGCGGACTGAACAGACTGACGCTTCCGGCTTTCACGGAGGACGGTCTTCATCCTAACCCGCAGGGACATGCGCGGATCGCCTCCATGGCGGTTTCCTTTCTGGAGCGGCTGTAGACAAGGTCCCCAGTCTTTCATTGAGATTAAGGTTTACTATGCCGATCAAAAGATTGGATAGGCCCGCGATCAATTCCCTGTAACGATAAGCGCCTCTTGCTCTTCATCCATATGCACGGCGGCATTGCTCACCATTTCAAGGTCAGACTGGGACAGGCCGCCGCTGTTATGGGCAGAGTACTGCAGAAGGTTATCCCCTCCGTTCTTTTTGAGCGTCCAGTCCCCATATTTTTGGACACGGTATGTATCCGCTCCCGACTTCCACTCATAAGTTCCCTTGCCGAGAAAAGACACCTCATAACCAAGCAAAGTCAGAATGTCCTCGAAATGATCAATATGATACTGCCCGGTGTCCGCGGAGTAACTTACATTGTTGGCAAAGACATAGATGTCCTCGTCCTTGTAATTTTCCCTCACGAGATATTCCTTGCCATTGACGATCACTTTTCCGACTTCCTTCAAATGGCCATCGATGTATCGTAACGATTCCAGGTATTCAGCCATGGTGATCCAGGTAAAAGAATCCGTCTCCCGATCATAGGTCCCATAGTAGCCATCGCCTGTCTCTTCGCCGCTTAGCTCTACCGGAAGGAGATCATAGTTATCTACGTATTGGGCATAGTCTCTTAATACGGCTTCGGCCTTCGCTATAAGTTGTTTCATTTTCTCTTCATTTTCGATGGAGGTGAAAAATTCAAATTTGTAGAGAACGCCCCAATCATTAACGAGTTGCTCAGGGCGAATGGACTTCAACTGCAGCCCCTTTTTAGCATCGACAAAGCTGGCATAATATTCGCTATCTCTCGTAATATGCTCTTGATGCACGACGGCAGATAGATGTGATGAATTTGTTTGGTAGGCATCCCATCCTATTTCCTCGGGTTGAAAATGGGCAAGCAACACATCCGAGACAATCTGCTCTTGACCTAGATCGACAGCATAATCCATGACTGCGTAACCGAAGTTGGCCGCATCCCCCCCGCTTGAATATCCGTAATTCCTGAATTCGAACTCCCTTTCAATGCTCCGATCATCCTTGAACGTGAGCAGCCACCAGTATCCGGTTCCTTTTGTAGGCAGAGGGTCTGCTCTCCACTGGATCTTTTCCTTTTCGACGACCTCATACTCGCCTAACGAATAATCAAGATATGCATCAAATTCTCGAATGTAATCGGACTTGTAGTGCTGCGTACAAGCCGTTAATAAAAAGGGGATAAGACATAGCCAGAGCAGAGCCGCATAACGATTCCTCATGATTAATTCCTCCGCATGTTTCCTGCTTATTTGCTTTACATCTTTTCCCATTGTATCAGAGGGAAGATTGGGGTGAAATGGTAAATTACACTCCCTTCACCTGTATTCCATCCCCTTTACAGAAGATTAACATGCTGATGACACCGCCTTGATGATTGACTTGTAACATGGGTGACATGTGGGACCGTTCCCAGCTATATATTTTATTTCGCTCAGAATAAGGAAGGTGTTCAGCATGAATTCATTTCCGATCGTAACCGCTCATACCGGATGCATGAACCATCCCGATCATTCCTTGGCCTCCCTGCGTTCAGCACTGGCGCTGGGGGCGGATGTCTATGAGGAGGATATTCGGGTAACGCGGGACGGACGGCTGATCTTTGCGCATGATGATGAGGTGATCCTGGCCAATGGCCAAAAGGCAAGCATTTCATCCCATTCACTCTCTGAGCTGAATGAGCAGCTGGATGAGGATCAGCTTCAGCCGGAAGCGGCATTAACCTGGATCAAGCATTCGGGTAAAAGGATGAATCTGGATGTGAAAACAACGAATGCTTTGGAGGCTGCGCTCGCCTTGGTCACCAAGCTGGATATGATGGAGCAGGTGTTCTTGAGCGGCTGCGAGTATCCGGCAGCATTGGAGGCTGCGCGGCGAACGAGACACTTCCGCAAGCTGCTCAATGTAAACATCGGAAGCTTCGGGGAGCTGAGCTACAGCCAGGCAGTCGTCAGAGCTTGTGAAGAAGCTCGGGAAGCCCGCTGCTTCGGGTTGAATGTTCCTTACCCGCTGGTCAGAACGGAGTTGCTGAATGCCGCTCAGCGTGAGCAGTTGGCGGTTTACGTCTGGACCGTGGCGGAGGAGGAAGACATGCGCAGGTTAGCCGAAATGGGCGTTGACTCTATCACAACCCGGGATGTAGCCCGGCTCATGAATGTTAAGGCCGAGATGCTGACTATGAAGGAGAGAGCGGCTTTTGACCAGTAGAATGAATCACGGTTTACGGGAGCTGGCCCAACTGGCAGGCGTCTCGAAATCTACCGCTTCCCGGGTCATTTCCGGCAGCGGCTATGCCAGTCCCGAGGTCAGGGAAAGGGTGATGCGAGCGGCGGAGAGCTTGAGCTATAAGCCGAACGCCGTGGCCCGAGCCATGGTCACCAAGCGAACGAACAATATCGGGGTGATCGTGTTCCGGGAGAAGCTGCCAATTGTCTCGCATCCTCTATACGGCACGATTATCGATGAAATTTTGCTGGCCTCGGAAGTGCGGGGCTACTCCGTCTTTCTAAAGACCGACAAGGAGATGTCGCTGCGATCCACCGACTACATGCTGGAGCAGCGGGTGGATGGGCTGATTCTGGTCAGCCGTCTTCGCAAGAACGTGATTGATTATGTGAAAAGGTTCAACATCCCTTACGTCATGGTCAACGGCTCGACCGAGGACCCGGATGTCATTCATTTCGTCAGTAATGATGAAGCAGGCGGCGGGCGAGCGGCTGAATATTTGCACGGACTAGGCCATCGGAGGTTCTTCATCATTGCCGGACCCGGGGAGCACCGCAGTCATTCGCTTCGTCTGCAAGGATTTACCCAGCGGCTGGAGCAGTTGGGTGTGAGCAGCAGCTCCGACAAGGTGAGCATCGTCCCATCGCCTGAGTCCAGCTTCGCCTGCGGGGTCCGGCTTATGGCCGAGCATTACAACGCATTTCGCCAGGAAGGCTATACGGCGCTGTTCATGACGAACGACATGCTGGCGCTTGGAGCGATGAAGTTCCTGCTGGATATGGGAGTTCGCATTCCCGAGGAGGCGGCGGTGATGGGGTATGACAACATTGAGCTTGGAGGCATGTATTCGCCGGGACTGTCGACGGTCAGCGTTGATGCCTCCGGGATTGGCCGGGATGCGGTTGAGATTCTGGACAAGCTGATTCAAGGCGAAGCCGGCCTGCCCAGATTGATTGAATATGAAAGTGAAGTTATTCCTCGTCAGTCCACACAAGGAAAAGAGTGAACCACATGCTGTGGTATTGGAAATCGGCAGGGAGGCGGAGAATCGTCGAATTCGTGCTGCTGACGGTGTTTGCAATCTTTTCGCCGGACCCTTGGTGAACCTGCTTGTGCTCGCCTTCAGCGAAAAGTGGAACTATCCGGCCGTGCTGCCTTCTTTACCTTCTTACTTTGCTCTGTGCTGGGGGCGCGTTCTATATTCGCTCCATGGCCAAGGAAGAGAATGTGAAAATCTAGCAGAATTCAAAACAGACACAGGCCTGAGATGTTCTCTCGGGCTTGTTGACTATTTAGTTGGGATATGTCTGGGCGCATAGTTTAAAGCATCGATGGTCCCTTTCCCCCCTTAACCAACAACGCTATACTAAAACCAACACAAAAGACCAGATCAGGGAGGAATCAGGGGATGAATGAGGAACGCAAGGATGAAATCGGCAGAAGGTTTATTTTGAGCCCGGAGCTTGCGATAGAGGAGCTTGATCAGCTCTCGATGCAGGAATTGAATTTTCTGATACATAGCGCCAAGAGCTTCAAGGAGGGAGGGGCGTTCCCCCATGTTAACCTTGACGAGCGCATTCAAAGCTTCATCACTACGTTGCACGCCAAGTTTATAGCAGCCGAAGCCCTTTATGTCGCATACGACAAAGCCACGCAGTATCCGTACATTGACGGTGAATCCCGGGTGTGGATATTTTCTCAGGAGGAATTTGCCGATAGTGCTCAGGATTATTTCATGCAGCAGCTTGTCATGCTGGAGATGAAGAAGATTGAACAAGCAGACATCCTGCCCACTCTGGGTCTGTTTCATGTGTGGGGGATGTCCGGAATTTTGCTGGATAATGGACAATACCATGTCGAACTGAAACGGGATGAACTATTGCCGCCGCCAGACTGGAGCGGAACGCCGGAGATCAGCATTCCCGTGACCAACCCCGGACTGCAACGAGCGCTTATGAAGTTTTTCCAGAGTCTGCATGCCCCATCCGGAAGCCAGGAAGCGAAGGAGCAACTGTTGAACGGTCTGGAGGCCCAGATGTTAGATGAGGTGCTCCAAGCCAGATATCTGGTGCCCATGCAGTTACAGGAGGCCAATCCGTCCACCGCCGATGCCGAAGGACGCAAGACGCTAAAGGAAGGGACGGTCATACAATTTGGCGTCCTTAGCGCAGAGGATGAATCGTCCTGGTTGCCTGCGTTCACAGACTGGCCCGAATTTGAAAAGGTGTACGATAAAAACATTTGGAGCAGCAATGTTGCTTCCTATGAGGACCTGCTCGCGGTATCTGATAATATGAGCGGCATTGTTATTAACTGTCGGGGCGTCGCTCTGCGCATTGATCCCGGCAACCGGGAGCGGATTGAAGCGTACCGCAAGGCGCGTGACGGCGGAGAACGGACTGGAGCCAACTCTGTTGAAAAGGTAGTCGTTCCCAAGGATACGCAGGTTCTGCTTGGCGAGCCGGCCAACTATCCTGCCGCCATGATCGAGGCGGTCAAGGCTTGTCTCAAGACGCATAAATCTGTCAACGAGGCTTACCTGCGGCTGATGATTCAAGGTGAGACACAAAGCTACCTGCTGATTGTGGATACGAGTGGCGAACCGGAAACGGTGTTTGAGTCTATTTTTGCAGCGGCTGCCCCTCACTTGCAAGGAATGCCGCTCAACCTGGTCAAGCTGGAGGGAACCTGGGAGAAAGAAACCGGGAACCTTAAGCCGTTTTACAAGCGAAAGCGTTTGGGCTTGTTTTAATAGAGACCCGCTTTATATGGAATATCCTGCTGAATAGAAAACCCAAACATATTACGGAAATCCAGTTTTGAATTCCATAATAGTTCGGGTTTTCTTTAGCTGGAATTCTATTATCCCAGCTTGTCTCGGATTACTCCCTATAAGCCCTGATTTCAATAACCTCCGCATGCTTCGATCCGTTGGTCTCCTCTACGGTCAGCCGAAGCGCTTTGGCTTGAACGGCGGCCTCCAGGCGGTGAACCCTCTTTCGCCTCGATTGCCGGATTCCGTGATCAATTATAGCATAGAAAATTTACCGCAAAGGCCCTGGCGGAAATTGCATGGTTTTGTTGCAGAGGAGGGAAGAAGAAGGAAGGGACCGTGTAGATTTGTTCTATTTTAACGGCGGTGAAGCACTGTCAGTGACCCTTGACAAAAGGTGGAAATATGATACGATTTAACCGACAGACAGTCGGTCTATATAAAGTGAGGTGATCTGTATGCGAGTAGTAAAAGAAGCGGAAGAACGCAAAAATGAAATTTTGGATGCGGCGGATGAGCTCTTCGGTCAGAAGGGCTTTGACGGCACCAGCACTAACGATATTCTCGAGAAGGTCGGTATTGCAAGAGGGACGCTGTATTATCACTTCAAGTCGAAGGAAGATATTATGGACGCGCTGATTGAGCGGTACAATGTCCGGATGCTGGGGGCAGCGAAGGAAATCGCCGCGGATCAAAGCATTCCGGTCGTCGAGCGAGTGATTCGTACGGTTATGGCGTTGAATCTCAGTAGTGGCGGGAGCAACGAAGAGATCATGGAGCATATTCACAAGCCGCAGAACGCATTGATGCATCAGAAGATCCAGAAGAGCATCATTGCCGGTGTCACGCCGATTTTAACGGAAATCGTTCGTGAAGGTATTGAGCAAGGGCTGTTCGAAACTCCGTTTCCCTACGAATGCATGGAGATGGCGGTCATTTATGCCAATACCGTATTTGATGATGACTTTGTCCCGATGACGGATGAGGAGCGCATGCAACGGGTACTGGCTTTTATCGCGAACCTGGAGCGGATGCTCGGCGCACAAAGCGGCAGTCTGATGGAGGTCATACGGATGTTTGGCGGAGGTGAAGCGGAGGGTCATGAATAACCGGCCGGGTGCATCTTTCGGAAAATTTCTTCTGCTTTGGTCCGGGCAGCTGATCTCATCGGTCGGCAGCGGACTTACTTCATTTGGATTAGGCATTTACGTGTTCCAGCAGACGGGGCAGGCTTCGGCGATGGCGCTGGTGACCTTGCTTGCCTTTCTTCCGTCGCTGCTGCTAAGCGCCTTTGCAGGCGTGCTTGCGGACCGTTATGACCGGCGGTTGCTCATGGTCGCAGGCGATGGTCTTTCCGCGCTAGGACTGGTGTTCATTCTCTTGTGCATGCTTGGCGGGGAGGCGCAGCTATGGCAGATTTGCGCAGGCGTGACGATCAGCTCGGTATTCTCCTCTTTACTTGAGCCGGCCTATAAGGCCACCGTGACGGACCTGCTAACTGAGGAGCAATACACAAAGGCAAGCGGGCTGGTTCAGGTGGCGGGCTCGGCCAAATTCCTGATCTCGCCGGTCATCGCCGGTTTGCTGCTCTCAGTGGCGGATATTACGCTGCTGCTGATTCTGGATATAGCCACGATTGTTGTTACTATCGTAACGACGCTTGTTGTACGCAGCCGGCTTGCCTCGAAGCCCTATGAACAGACGCGTTCCTTTGTTCAGGAATTGAAGGAGGGGTGGAGCGCGGTAGCCGGGAATAGAGGTGTGCTGATGCTGGTGATGATGACCTCTTTGTTGACCTTCTTCATCGGCTTTATTGAGACCTTGTTCATTCCGATGCTGCTCGCCTTTACCGACAGCGCCGTAGTAGGTACGCTGGAGACTGTCGTGGCTTCGGGCATGCTTGTCTCCAGTGCGATATTGGGATTCCTGCCGATCAAGAAAAATTACGTCAATATTCTCTCCTTTTCCTTTTTCGGGATCGGCGTATTTATGGCCGCATTCGGCTTTCGGGAGAACCTTGTCCTGATTACTGTCTCCGGATTTTTCTTTTTTGCTATGCTGCCTTATGCCAATGCTTGTCTGGATTATTTGATCCGTATAAATATGGAGCCGTCTGTGCAAGGACGGGGGTGGGCGATGATCGGTGTCTTATCCCAGCTTGGCTTCGTGGCGGCCTATGCTTTGTCAGGCGTACTGGCGGATTATGTGTTCACGCCGCTATTGGTGGAGGGCGGAACACTTGCCGGCAGCGTGGGCAGGATCATCGGTACGGGCAGCGGCAGAGGCACGGGCCTTCTGATTATTCTTGCCGGCGTGCTGCTATGCGTTACCTCGGTCTTTTTGTATCGGCTTAAATCAGTTAGGAAGTTGGAGTGGAGGTGACCCATGTATTACAGAATGAAACCCCACTCGCCTTACTCCCCCCACCGGTAGGCCCACAGATATCCCTTCGATTCCAGCAGCAGGTCGTCCTCCTTTTCCTTGGGCTCGAAAGTAATGTTGTTGTTGGTATGCATGATATACCCGTGGTTCACCCGGTCGATCACGATCGGAACATCAAGCTCCATGAACAACTGCCGCATTCGATAAATCGTATTGTAAAGATTGGAGAAGGCCCGCTTCTCCTCTACATTCATCCAGAGATCATCTATAATTCTCAATTTGTGGCACAGCTTATTTTCATGTAATAGAAAATAATAAAACAGCTCTTCTGTTATACGGGTAGGCCATTTTACAAGCTGTCCGCCGGCTTTGACAAATGCGTCTCCGTAAAGCTGCACATTGAGCTGGTTCTTCGGAACCTGCTTCGGCCGCTGTCCATAATATTTCTGAAGCCGTTCGTCCAACTGCTTGACCATGTTAGGAGTCATCGGTTTCAAAATATAATCCAGCGCCTGGACGCGAAAAGCCTGTACAGCGTACTGCTGATAAGCGGTTGTGAAGATTACGGGCACATCAATCCCGTTTTCAACCAAGCTCTGAGCCAATTGCAATCCGGTCATACGCGGCATTTCAACGTCGAGCAGAATGGCATCGAGATCCAGCCTCGGAATTTCCAGCAGGGCATCGAAGGGAGACTCAAAGCGACCGACGATTAGAAAGGGTCCGTAGGACTCAAGCAATCGGGCATGTAAGTCCAGAATTGGCCTCTCATCCTCTACGATCATTATTTTCCACATTCATTTGCTCTCCCTTCATGGGAATCGTTAATACAATAGTCGTCCCGGTTCCTGGTGATGAATGAATCTCCACTTTGCCTTGGGTAAAATCATGCACGCGCCGGCGCACGTTCGTAAAGCCGATTCCGTTCGCGGGGGCTCCCTCCAGTAATTGCTTGCATTGTGAAGCCGTCATCCCCACACCGTCATCGGTAATGGTGACGTGAAGGAGATGATTACGAAGGGTAATCGTCACTTGAACATGACCCGGGCCATCCTTGTTAAAGATTCCATGACGAATCGCATTTTCGACCAGGGGCTGCAGAAGCAGGCTGGGAATGCGCGTCTTATCCGCGTCAATAACGGGATTCAGCTCATAGGCAAAGCTCAAGCGTTCACCAAACCGGGCCTTTTCTACCTCTACATAAGCTTCAATAATTTCAAGTTCCTTTTGTAATGAGGAAGTCTGCCCCTCTCTGCTGGATTCGAATATATAACGCAGGAATGAACTTAGCATCGTCAGTAAGTAGGCCGCCCGTTCGCCGTCTGTATAGCAGAAGGAAATGATGTTGCTAAGCGCGTTGTACAGGAAATGGGGTTTAATCTGAGTTTGCAGAAAAGCCATTTCATACTCGATTGCTTTTAACGTCGACTGCTTCGTCTGCTCTGCTGCATTGAGTCTGGCCATCAAGGTTTCCTTGGAGATGGGCTTCAATAAATAATCATTTGCCCCGGCCGTAAAGATCGTCTCGATATATCCCGGATATTCTGAAGAAATCATCATGAGAACCGGAAGCTCGATCAGCGAGGCCTGGATACGAATCTGTCTCAGCAGATCCAGGCTATTCATCTCACCCGGGATAAGATCATCGATGATGACTAACGTGACTTCCGGGTGTGTGCGGTAATAATCCAGCGCCTCTTGAATGGTGTAGACGGTTTGAATTTTGTAGGTATCACTCAGCATACTTTTCATGACTTCTGCATGCATCACATCGTCATCCACAATAAGCACGGTTTGCAGTTCCCGCTCCTCCGAAGCGGCAACAGACCGGATGAGGTATTCGTAGTCCAAGGGAGCCATCGGTTCTTTGAATTCGCTGAAGGTCAGCCTGACCAAGAATCGCGTCCCCGTGTTCGTTCGCTCGTACGTGACCGATCCGTTCATTTGCTGGATAAGCTCTTGTGTCATCATCAGGCCGGAGGAGTGCTGGAGACTCCTGCTGGCCGTGATGGACTGACGGGTTGCGGTGATAATAAGCAGCACATCGGAACCGTCCTGTGCGGACTCAATCGTTAAGGCGCCCTCGGCAGAATCAAGGGAGATTTCGTTCATTACACGCAGCAGAACCTGTGTCAAACGCTGCTCATCGGCCCACACATATAGCTGGCCCGCAATCATTTCATTGATTTGGATATTCTTCTTGTTGAACGTGAACTGCATCAGTTGAGTGACGTAGAGCATGACCATTCTAAGATTGGTCGATTTCAATTGAATCTCATAATCTTCAAACCGCAGACGGGTAAAGTCATGCAAATCTCTCAGCAAATAGACCATATTCTCCATGAGCTGCTCGGCCAAATACAACTGTTCGCCTTGCTTCCGGCCATTCTGCTCTTGAGGAATTGACCGCATGAGATGAACGACATCGAGCAAGGGCCGCTGCAATTCCTGGGCAGTGACTTTCAGAAAGGCATCCTTGGCAGCATTTGCATTTTTCAGGCGGGCTGTCAATCGCTCTGACTCCGCTGTCCGGTTCATCAATCGAATGCCTAAGAATACATTCATAGTCATGATGAATCCGATCAGTCCAATCCGGTTCATGCTATTACGTCCGGAGAAGAACAAGGTATCCGAAGAGGAAGTGATAGCAAACATAGCAAGAAAGAGCATCATGAATATGAGAATGACAGCTTCATTTCGCCGTATGGAAATCCGGTTCTTCATCGTTAAGTACAACGTACGGAAGAGCAAGATCAAGAAGAGCAGGTCCATGTAATATAACATCACATATTGCACGGGCGATAGGGTTCTCGCGGGCAGCATCGCATTCAGGACCGCGAAGACCAGCAGGGGCAGACAAAGCAGGAACAAAGCCCTGCGGCCCACCATAAACGGAATCATCTTTGCGAAAAATACAATTAGTAAAATAGAGCTCAAGTAAGTGAGAGAATCCTGTAACCGAAAGTAGAGTTCGAATGGCAAATCCGGGAACTCCCGGATGACTATGCGGTCTCCCCAAAGAGCAATTGCTGCTGACAGCAATAAGAAGTGGAGTCCGCTATACAGGAAGGCTTCGTCCTTCGTTCGCATTAAGTAGAGCGTGAGGTGATACATGCTGCATATCAGCAGGAAAAGCACGGCGGCCCATTCCAGAGAAAGATCGCGGTGCACATCCTTGTCTATCATTGCGGCATCGCCAATGTCTATCGGGAGGACGATCCCCCCTCTGGTATTGTAGAAATTCGAAACATGAATGGTAAGCAGCACCTGTCGCTGATCCGGCTTGAAGTGAATCTCGTAGGAACGATTATCCGGATTCATCTCTTGCTTGGAGTCCGCAGGGGTCCCCTTTTTCGAGACAAGCATTCCGTTGATATAGAGCTCATGCGCAGACCAGATATTGCGAATGCGTAATCCGATCTCGGTCCATTGGTCAGGCAGATAGACGACTAGTTGATACGATCCCCAGCGGATATCTGAGGGCCACGCTCCAGGCACCGGCAGCGAAACGGCCTCTTCTGCAAGGTGTGCCGGATCTGTAAATGAATCCGGTGTAAATTTCCAATCCCCTGCCAAAGATACGAACGGAGAATCGGTAATTTGACGCAGATCAATGATCCCATCAACGGCCTTGGTCTTGATATTGGCAGTGTCCTCATCGCTAAAAATCATGTACAACATGGCGATTAAGGCGCAGGCTGCGCCAATAAAGCCTAGTAGTCTCTTCATGTCTATCACGCTCCTGTACGGATATTATCATATGCCACGGAACTCTCAAAAAGCTATCAACCGAAAATATTAATGCTTGAGAGATTTTTGAGAGAGCCGTCTGCTATTTTAATATCATCATTTTTAAATATTTTTGAAATGGGAGGGTACATCGAGATAGACTGCATTGCTACTAAACTTACAGGATAGGTGAGCTGATGAAGAAGACAGTGGTTTCAATGGTAATGGCAGTATTAATGGTCGTTACAAGCATGCCGATGGCATATGCGCTTTCTCCGGTAGCGGAGGTGTACTACAATGTGGGCACGAGTGTCTATGATGCCAGTGATTTTGAGAGTGCGTTAAATGATGCAGTTAAAGCCAAGTTGATTGCAGCGGACGTCAACCCGAAATATGTATCCATTATGGATGCTAGTGCGGATCCGGCTGCTGTATCGGACATGCAGTATGTCCATAATGGAAGAGCAAGCTGGTATATAGATTATTATAATTTTGTTATTACTCCGTCCGTTGAGACGGCCGACTACAATCACGTACAAGTTTCAAATGGAGGGAATACCTTAACCTTCTATGGCTATACTGTCCCTGGCTATAAGGATTTCATGCTGACTGATGGCAGTCCGTCAGGCAAGAAGATCATCACCTTCGATATGGATGAATCCAAGGTAGATTACCACAGCATGGAGGGCGGCGGCTTTCTGTTTAATACTCAGATCGACGGTGCCGGTAAGTTGAGCGGATATGCAATTTTATATGTAGAAGGCGAGATCAAGGTCTATAAGCTCGATTCAATAGATGCATCCGCTCTGCATAATGAAACATCGCGAGCTTTAAGCAATATGACGGGCGTTACTTCAGTTGGAAGCTTTACTAAAGGCAGCGCTACTCAGCATACTATTAAAATTGTTGCTACCGATACCACACTGAACATGTGGGATAATGGCGATCAGCTTATCCGAAATCTCTCACTTCCGGATGTGTACGGCAATGAATTCGGCCCGATCGTTAGCCATATCGGTCATAGCTGCGACATTATTTCTATCTTCTCCTTTGAGAACATGAAATTGTATTCTACTTCAAGCAAGAGCCTGGATGTAGCAGTCGACAATATTCATTGGGGAACAGCACCGCTCCGCTATGTTGTGAATATTAATGATGACCCGCGCGGTGACTTGGACGAAGGCGACAAACAAGCCAAGCTTACAGACTCGTTCAATCAAAATGGACTCCAATATGTTGGAGTAACAGAAGCCACTTATGAGGATGTTAATCAGCGCTTTATCGATGACATTTTCCAGAGCGGATTCCATATTGAATCTACGAAGCCTACCAGCGAGATTATTGAAGAGCTCGCCAGCCGCATTGCAGATAAGCTAATTGCGGATTACAAAGATGCGATTGAGGATATTGAGCAAGCAGAGGATGTTACGGATATTCAGTTTAATTCTGGAGATTCCAAAAATTCGGTAAGAAACAATCTTACGCTGCTGGATGATGCGGGCGTTACGACAGTCTGGAGCTCTGATCAACCGTCGATTATCGCTCCGGATGGGACAGTGACCAGACCGGTAACTGCTCAATCGGGAGTTTATGTGAATCTGAAGGCTACGATCACCAAAGACGGACTGACCAGCGAGAAGACCTTCACCGTCTATGTTCTGGCAGCTAATCCGGCCCCGTTATCTTCACTATCCGTGGAAGCGGGCAATGGACAGGCTACCTTGAGCTTCCCGGAATTAATCGGAGCAACCGACATTATTGTTGAGCAATCTACTGACAAAATCAATTATAGCCCGGCCACCCTGCTCGAGGCGCTCGATGCATCCTCGACAAGTGCGACAGTCACCGGCTTGGTGAATGGCGAAACCTATTACTTCCGTTTACAGGTTGTTTCCGGATTCTATCAAGGCGAGTCCAATGTAGTCGAAGCACTGCCTTCAGAATCATTGACTACCTTATCGGCTGAGACAGGAGATCAGCAAATTATCCTGAACTTCCCGTCATTAGGGACATCGGATATTGTGGTCGAGCAATCGGAGGATGGTATTAACTTTAGTCCGGTTACTCCGGTGGAGACACTGGATGCCACATCCACGAGTGCAACCGTCACGGGTCTGACTAACGGTAAATCTTATCATTACCGCTTAGTGATTGGATCGGGCGTTTATCGCGGTGTGTCCAACATCGTTCAAGCCTCCCCTTCGGAGCCGGTAACAAACTTAGCAGCTGTGGCTGGCATGCAGCAAGTAACGCTGACCTTCCCTCCATTAACAGGGGCTTCAAGTATTATAATCGAGCAGTCGACGGATGGAGAGAACTTTTATCCGATCAACGCAGTTGAGACGCTGAATGATGCTTCTACTACTGCGACAATTACTAACTTGTCCAGTCGCGAAACCTATCATTTCCGTCTAAGAGTGGAATCGGGCGAGCGTGCAGGCGTATCCAATGTGGTAACCGTCAAGCCTGGCGCATCTTCCGAGCCTGTAACGACTCCTTCTACCGGAAGCGGTAGTGGTACAGGGTCCGTGCAGCAGCCTGCAGCTACTATGAAGACCGAGCCGGTTGTATCCGATCAGGCTAACGGGGGCAAGGTTGTTCAAGAGAAGATCACGAAGCTGGTAGGAGACAACCTGCGAGTTTCGGGGAAAATAAAGTCGGCGAACGGTCAGACACTGAACCTGCCTAATGTGGTTATGAATCAGGATGGAAGCTTCACGCTTCCGAAGGTGGCGCCGGGTGAATACACCCTGTCACTGAATGTAATTGCACCTAATGGAGAGAAACTGGCCGGTCCTGCAGGCAAGCTGACTGTCGATAATGCCGGAAACGCCAAGCTATCTGTAGACCTGGTAGACCCATACGGCACGATTCTGGATGAAATCACAGGCCAACCAGCTGCAGGTGTAAACATGCAGTTATATTGGGCGGATACAGAGCTGAACCGCTCCAAGGGCAGAATGCCTGGCACGCTTGTCAACCTTCCTGAGCTGGCAGATTTCGCACCGAACAACAATCATAACCCGCAAGTGAGCTCAGACAGCGGAGAGTATGGCTGGATGGTATATGCAGACGGTGATTACTACTTCCTTGGCGAGAAGGATGGATACACTGTATTCGATAGCCGCAAGGATAGCCGGGAAGAGAGCTTCGGTACGGACAGCTATATCAAGGATGGCATTATCCATGTCGGAGATACAATCGTAAAATTCAGCTTCTCGTTGCAGCCTAAGCTGAAGGATTCAGGGGATCACACGCCGTATATGGTTGGATATCCTGACGGTACGTTTAAGACGGACCAAGGGATTGTTCGATCTGAGGTTGCAGCAATCTTGTCTCGTTTGTATACTTCTGCGGCAAGCTCCAGTAAAGTCTCCTATGCGGATGTGAATGCCAAGCACTGGGCGGCGAATGCAATTACAACGGCAACCAACAATAAATGGATGGTAGGCTTCGGCAACAATACCTTTAAGCCGAATCAACAGATCACTCGGGCTGAATTTGCTCAGATTCTGATGAATTTGTATAAGTGGGATGCTGCATCAGAAAGCTCCTATACAGATATTAAGGGTTATTGGGCGGAAAAAGCCATTGCAACCGTTGAACAGCAAGGTCTGCTGTTCGACTTCACCGGAGAGACCTTTGATCCGGGAGAGCCGATTACAAGATTAGAAGTAGTTCGTATTCTTAATCAGTTGCTGGGCCGTCATCCATGGGATATCCAGATTGGACAGAAGTGGACCGATGTACCAGCAAGCCATCCTCATTATTCAGACATTATGGAAGCTTCGACTCCGCATAACTTCGATCAATTCGAGACAGGAATCGAAAGCTGGAAATAGGGAATAGGAAATAGGAAATAAAGCAGGGGCTTCCCAACAGACTTGATCTGGCGGGAGGCCCTATTTGTGTTAATAGGCTGGTACGGCAGATAGCTGCTTGACTGGCGAAGGCTTAAGTGAGCGAGGCAGGAAAGTGTGCAATAGCGGCAAAATGTGCAATAGCAGAAAAGAGTTGAACATTAGATGGCGAGTTGGACGGGGCAACGTGTGAGGTATGCTTACGATCGCTGTTGTTCGCGGATTTCTTTGATTAGACTAAGTTCTGACAAGGAAGAAATCTGCTCACAAAGGCGAACGCTGACGCTTCTTCAGCATACCTCATACTTATGCCCGGGCACTTCGCCTTTGCAGTTTAACTGATATGCCGTTGCACATGGCCATTCCTAAGCAGCATAGCAATAACTGCTCTGCTATTAACTTGCCTCCCTGCGGCATACAAGCAGGATACTGTGCGCAAGCCAAGCCTCCTCCCAACTCACCTTCCTGGCAGGCTCGTCTTAGGCTAGGCACGCGAATGGAGGCTTTAGCGATTCACTTTATGCACAGCCCAATGGAACACTGGGCGCCTGGAGTTACGCCCAGTCGCACGCTGCTTCGGCCTTGTGCGGAACACAGAACATCGTTATCCGACTAAGCGTTCCAATCCTGTTCCGAGCTTTACTCATCCTACCTGATCAGCCTCATTCCTATCAAGGGTTACAGGGGTACGCTCCAGTGAAATTACTTACCTTAAAATCTTCATTCGACGCTCGAACCCACATTTAGTGAAAAAACTTACCTTAGATCGCCAGTAATTAGCCAAATCCGCATTTTAGCCAACTTTAAGTACAGAAATTTCACTATATCCTCATATCCATCATTTCCCGGAATTTTAAGGTAACTTTTTTCACTAAATGCGTAAGATTATGCGGACAACCGATCACCGTCATGCTGCGAAAACACCGCGCCATGGAGCTACGCTCGGTGCGAGGTTTACGCATGTTACGCATGCGTATTTGGTCGGTATTTTGCAGAATCTACTGGAATGGCCTTGCCCTGCAGGCTGATTGAAATGGGCGTATCCCCAATAATGATACGGTGTTGTCTGCTTACTGTTTGAATGCATTTGCAGAGTGCGGTGCATAGCACTATAAAGCCGAACTAAGAATCTGCGTTAAAAGGGTATAAGTGTGAAGGTTGGTGCAGAAACGGAGTGTTCGCCTTTGTGAGCGGATTTCTTCCTTTTCAGAACTTGGTCCAATTAAAGAAATCCGCGAGCAACAGCGATCGAAAGCAACCTTCACACGTTACCCCCCCGGAACGCAGAATTAATCTTTAGACGGTTTTTTGCTACCGGCTCTTGCAGCAAACTGCAGCAAATAGAGCGCTGCCACGAACTTCTGGGACGGCTCAGCTGATTTTATACAACCGCAGACAGCCAAAATTTGATTAAAAAATGAACAAATTCTTGTTTGTGATGTTACTTAATGTATGGTAAGCTTTAATTAAGTAACATCAATTCGGGGGGATTATCGGTGCAATTCGTCAATCCGATTCGAGACAATGAGACCATTCAAGCCATGAAAGAGGAGTTGAGGAAGAATTCTATTAGAGACCTGCTGCTGTTCGTTATTGGAATCAATACGGGCTTAAGCTTGCTTGATATGTTGAACCTTAAGGTTCAGGACGTCTGGGACGGACAGAATACGAAGGAATTTTTGCTGATCAAGGAAGAGCGAACCGGAGAGGATAAATGGTACTATTTGAACAGCAAGATTCGGGAAATCGTTACGGAGTATTTATCCGGGAAGGACTGTAAGCCCGAGGACTATTTATTCAAGTCCAAGCGGGACTGCCGGCCAATTACCCGTCAGCAGGCTTATCGAATTATTAACCAATCTGCAAGGGAGATCGGGATATCCGAGAATATCGGCACCCATACGCTGCGTAAGACCTTCGGTTATCACGCCTACCAGAAAGGCATCGCCATCTCTATCATCAAGTCCATTTTGAACCATCAGTCTACGGCGGAGACCCTTAAATATTTGGGTGTGAGCAAGGCTGAGCCTCTTCCTATTAAAGTGGATGTGAACTTGTAGAGGGTGGGAACGGCGCTTATACGGGCAATCTGCTGTTCTAAATCATAAAGAAGCTCCCCACATAAAATGTAGAGAGCTTTTGATACAATATAGCCAGCTTATAGCTTATGATTCTATGTCATTCAGACTCACGGTCGTGTGCATATCCACATTCATCAACTCAGTAACAACCCCGTCTCTAACCAGAACCTGCAGGGTTTCTGCATCCTTCATAAAACGGAAGATTCCGTTATCGAAGTCCGTATCGGCTTCCTTGAAGAAGATGCCCTCATACAGCGTGTCCTTATCATGATTGAAACTGAGCTGATATTGCTCGCCATCCTGAAATAAATAGGCTCGAACACCCTTCTCATAGAGCCCTTCTTCATCCCGGATATAACGGGCGACAGAGACGATATGCAGATCTACAAACGGGATATCGCGAACCAGAGAGTTAATAATCGATCCCTTTGTAATTTGCTCCCAACGGCTATGTGCGGTCTGTCCCAAAATAATTTGAGTAACTTGATGTTCTCTGGCAACCTCGGCAATGACCTTGGAAACCGGGCGCTGCTCATTATCCTTCATAATGAACTGAGCTGTAGGATGGGCTTGAGCAAATTCTTTCCATTTTTCAATGTAATGTACTTTATCGGCATCCAATTCATCAAACGGCTTCGGGTCAATAGTCAGTACATAGAGCGGAGCCTGGAGCCTATTGGCAATTTTACAGCCGCGCTTGAGTAATCTCTCTCCGTTCGGCCCATAATAAACGCAGACAAGTATGCTCTCATTGAACAGATTATTCATTTTAAACAATTCACCTCAAGGTTAATAATGAAGCACTTTTTTTAAACTACGTAAGACTATAGTGGAAGTTACCGCAAGAGTCAAACGGTATTTATCATGATTTGATTGGTTAGTGAGGAGGAGTGCGGTTGATTACATTATATCTCTTTATTTTTCTGCCGTTTATTTTTGCATGTATTGTCCCGTTTCTGTTTAAATACTTGAACCGTCAGGTACATACAGGCTGGTTCGTGATGATTGTCCCCTTGGCCATCCTGATCTATTTGCTGCAATTCATACCTGATGTCGCATCCGGTATGACCTACGAATACACCCTTTCCTGGATTCCGTCCCTTGGTATCGAGTTTACGGCTTATGTGGACGGTCTTGCACTATTATTCGGTCTTCTGATCACTGGGGTAGGGACGCTGGTCATTCTGTACTCTATCTTCTATATGTCCAAAAGAGAGGCACTTCATAACTTCTATATCTATCTGTTGATGTTTATGGGGGCTATGCTGGGTGTCGTCTTCTCTGATCATTTGCTGGTATTTTACGGCTTCTGGGAGCTGACCAGCGTGTCTTCCTTCTTATTAATCTCCTACTGGTATGAGCGGAAGAGCTCCCGTCAAGGAGCTTTGAAATCCATGCTCATTACCGTGTTTGGCGGCTTTGGCATGCTGGCCGGCTTCATTATGCTGATCATGATGGGGGATACTTACAGTATCCGTGAATTGATCGCGAATATGGAGACGATTCAGAATCATGTGCTCTTTATTCCTGCCATGCTGTGCGTGCTGCTGGGAGCCTTTACGAAATCGGCGCAGTTTCCGTTCGGCATCTGGCTGCCGGAAGCGATGGAGGCGCCTACCCCGGTAAGCAGTTACCTCCACTCTGCAACCATGGTCAAGGCCGGTATTTATCTTGTGGCCCGTATGACTCCGATCTTCGGCGGCAGTCCGGTCTGGTTCTGGCTTGTCTCCGGCGTAGGGGTGATTACACTGCTCTATGGCTCGTTGACGGCGCTTCGGCAGACGGACCTGAAGCCGTTATTGGCTTATTCTACGATTAGCCAGCTTGGTCTGATTATGAGTCTGCTCGGAATCGGCTCTCTGGCCGTCTATTTCGGTCCTGGCGAGAGCGGAACGGTGTTTACGGTGGCTGCGTATGCGGCGCTCTTCCATCTATTTAATCACTCCACCTTCAAGGGCAGCCTGTTTATGGTTGTCGGTATTATCGACCATGAGACCGGCCGGCGGGACATCCGCTATCTGGGCGGCCTGATGCAGGTGATGCCGATCACCTTCACGATTGCGCTCATTGGCGGACTTTCCATGGCGGGACTGCCGCCGTTTAACGGCTTTTTGAGCAAGGAAATGTTTTTCGCGGCTGTGCTGGATGTATCCAAGGCAGGTATCTTTGGACTGGACAGTATTGGTGCGCTCTTCCCGATGATTGCCTGGGTAGCGAGCATCTTTACCTTTGTTTACTGCATGATTTTTGTATTTAAAACCTTCGGAGGCCCGTATCATCCGGAGCGTCTGAACCGCAAGGTGCATGAAGCCCCTTTGGGCATGCTGCTGGCTCCGATTTTGCTTGGTCTCTTGGTTGTGCTGATCTTCTTCTTCCCGAACGTACTTGGAAAATATATTCTCACGCCTGCATTGAGCTCGGTGCTTCCTATGATGACGCCATCCTCCTATGATCTGAAGATCAGCGCATGGCATGGCTTGAATTATGAGCTGCTGATGACTATTGGCGTTATTCTTCTGGGCAGCCTGCTCTATGTGGTCAAGAAGAAATGGCTTCCTGCGGCCCGTAAATTCCCGCAAAGTCTGAGTCTGAATCATCTCTTCAACGAAGGACTTCAAGGCGCCGAACGGTTATCCGCTTCCTTGACCAGCCGCTATATGACAGGTTCATTAAGGCATTATCTGATCTATGTCTTTGCCTTCTTCGTTCTCTTATTAATGGGGTCATTACTGTTGTTCCATGGAATTCAGTTTGATTTCTCCAACGATGCAATGATCAATGTCTTTGATGCGGGACTCGTCATTTGTATGATTATTTCGGCGCTTACCGTGTTGCTGGCATCGAATCGAATTGTCGCGATTGTAGCGCTTGGCGTAATGGGATATATGATCTCCATGTTCTTCGTCATCTTCCGGGCGCCGGATTTGGCACTGACTCAGATGGTGGTTGAGACCGTAACAACCGTGTTGTTCCTGCTGTGCTTTTATCATTTGCCTAAGTTAAAGAAGACTGTGGAACGCATTTCCTTCAAATGGACGAACCTGATCATTTCCATCGCTGTCGGACTAACCGTGACGGTCATGGCCCTGTCTGCCAAAGGACATAAATTGTTCGAGCCGATCACTTCATTTTTCGAAAATTCCTATGAGCTGGCCGGCGCCAAAAATATCGTAAATGCCATTCTAGTTGATTTCCGCGGCTTCGATACCATGCTGGAAATATCCGTACTGACGATAGCAGGACTGGGAGTGTACGTTCTGATTCGTCAACGTTCCAAGAGGGGGAAAGAGCATGAAGCAGAATGATGTGATTTTGCAAAGCGTGACCCGTGTGGCGGTCGTAATCATCTTGACCTTTTCGATCTACTTGTTCATGAATGGTCATCATTTTCCCGGCGGCGGATTTGTCGGGGGCTTAAGTACGGCTACGGCGATCATTCTGATGTATCTTTCCTTCGGGATCGAGAAGGTTAGGGAAAATATCCGGATGGACTTCAAGAAGCTGGCGGCGATTGGCGTATTGATCGCTGTTGGAACGGGCATGACCGCTGTTATCTTCGGCAGGCCTTTCTTGACCCAGGCCTTTGATCATTTTGATTTGCCGATCTTTGGAGATACCGAGCTTGCATCCGCACTGATCTTTGACACAGGGGTGGCCCTGGCGGTTATTGGCACAGCGGTCAACATTATTTTGAGCATAAGCGAGGATCGGTAATATGGACACACTCATTATTATTCTGGTCGGTATCCTGGTATCCATCGGCACTTATTTAATCTTATCCAGGCATTTGCTGCGGATCGTCTTAGGCACATCCATCATCGGCCATGCCGTAAATTTATTGATCGTTGCTTCCGGAGGCTTGAAGACAGGCGGACCGCCCCTGTTAGGGGAGCGTAATAAGGTGTTCACGGATGCGGTTCCTCAAGCCCTGGTTCTGACGGCGATCGTGATCAACTTTGCCGTGACGGCGCTGGTACTGGTGCTTTGCTACCGGGCTTATCAGAGCTTTGAGACCGACGACATGGAACAGCTAAGGGGGGAGGCGAATGAATAATCTATTAATTGCACCAGTGGTCATTCCGTTGTTGATAGGGATGGTGCTAATCATCTTTCACACCAATATTCACCTTCAGCGGGTGCTTAGCCTCATCGCCTTATTGGCTACGGCTGCCGTCTCTGGGCCGTTAATAAATCAAATCCGGCTTGATGGAATTCAGACTCTTCAATTGGGCGGATGGGAAGCGCCTTACGGGATTAGCTTTGTCGGCGATATGTTCAGCGCCTTGCTGCTGCTGGTCACCTCCATTGTCGCCATATGCTGTTTGATCTACGCGTTCCCGACCATCGGGAGGAAGCAGCAGAAGCTATACTTCTACCCCTTGTTTTTATTTTTGATCACAGGCGTTAACGGCTCTTTTTTGACCGGGGATTTATTTAATTTATATGTCTTCTTCGAACTGTTCTTGGTAGCTTCTTATGTACTCATCACCCTTGGCGGTGAAAAAAGACAGCTTCGGGAGTCCTTGAAATACATTTTCACGAACATCATCTCTTCGTCCTTCTTCCTGATGGGAGTAGCCTATCTCTACTCCATTACCGGCACGTTGAACCTCGCGCATTTGTCGCTTCGGATTGCGGAAGCAGGGCAGGACGGAATGATCACAACCGTTGCATTTTTGTTCCTGATCGTCTTTGCCTTAAAGGCCGGACTGCTGCTGTTCTTCTGGCTTCCAGGCTCCTATAGCGCGCCGCCGACTGCGATTGCTGCCCTATTTGCGGCCTTGCTTACCAAGGTGGGAATTTACGCGATCTTCCGGATGTTTACGCTGATCTTTTATCACGAGCCGCAGATCACCCACTTATTTATCGGGATATTGGCGGCGGTCACGATGATACTGGGCGGGATCGGAGCGGTTGGCTTCTGGGATTTGAAAAAAATATTAACCTACAACGTGATCATCAGTGTCGGGTTCATCATAGCGGGGTTAGTATCTTCTACTACGGCGGGAATTTCTGGCGCTATCTACTATTTGCTGCATGACATGATTATCAAAGCACTGATATTCCTGATCGGGGGTACAGTCGTTCATCTAACCGGGACCAGCAAGCTGAAGGAGATCAGCGGCCTGATCCGCCGTCATCCTCAACTGGGCTGGATGTTCTTCATCGCGGCATTGTCAATGGTTGGAATTCCGCCATTGAGCGGCTTTCTCGGAAAGGTCTTCATTACTCAGGGCACCTTTGAAGCCGGTTATTTCTGGCTGGGAGGCATTGGCCTTGTCGCGAGCCTGTTCATTTTATTCTCCATGATGAAGCTCTTCATGAACGCCTTCTGGGGCGAGATGCTTCTGAGTGAGGAGGAGGAAGTTGGCACAACGAAGGGTCTGATTGTTCCGATCCTGCTCTTGACGGTTGTCAGTCTGGCTCTTGGCATCGGAGCGGAAGGAATTGCGGGCTATGTGACCCAGGCAGCGGAGGAACTGCTGAACCCGAGTCTCTATATTCAGGCCGTGTTTGACTAAAGGGGGAGAATGCTATGCCCGTTCAAGTGTTGCTCAATATGTTTATTGCTTACTTATGGATGTTCCTGCAGGATGAAACAAGCGTATTAAATTTCATCAGCGGCTATATTGTCGGTTTGATCATTTTGTTTTTCATGAGGCGCTTTTTCAAGAAGCCTTATTATTTGTTCACCTTAGCCGCTGTGGGCAAGCTCTTTGTAATCTTTATTCATGAGCTGATTACTTCTTCCATGATGGTGATGAAGTATGTGCTTCACCCCAAACTGCATGTGAAGCCGGGCATCTTCAAGGTAGAGACGGATTTAGAGGGTGATTTGGAGATTACCCTGTTATCCCTGCTGATCTGCCTGACGCCCGGATCGGTCGTGATGGAGATATCCGGGGATTCGAAGGTGCTGTATATTCACGGCTTGAATATGCCTGACTCGAAAGAGTCCGTCATCAAGTCCAAGACGATATTTGAAAAAGCCATAAAGGATGTGACAAGAAAATGATATTCGAGACCCTTATGATCATTGCTTTATGTCTGCTGGTCGTGGCGATTATGTGCAATCTGTACCGGATCGTGAAGGGACCGTCCAGTGCGGACCGTGTTCAGGCGCTCGACTCTGTCGGCATCAATATTATTGCCGGTATTGCGGTATTCTCAGTCTTCCTGCATACCCATGCGTTCTTTGATCTTATCCTGCTTATCGGCATCCTGTCTTTCATAGGTACGGCGGCCTTCGCCAAATTCCTCGAAAGGGGTGTTGTCATTGAGCGGAAGCGGTGAGGTGATTGGGGCCGTATTCATCCTGGTTGGCGCCATCTTCAGTGTGGTCAGTGCGATTGGAAATGTCCGGCTCCCGGATGTATATACAAGGTCTCATGCTGCATCTAAAAGTTCTACGCTCGGCGTATTGTCCACGCTTATAGGGACATTGCTGTATTTCCTGATTCTAGACGGTTTTTTCAGCATTCGTCTGATTTTGGGAATCTTCTTCGTCTTCCTGACCGCGCCGGTAGCCGCGCATATGATCTGTAGGTCAGCCTACCGCCATCATGTGCCGTTAACGGAGAGCACGGTTCAGGATGAGCTCAAGGACTATTATATGGAGAATGAGAATCCGGACTCTGAGGATGAGGAGCAAGTGGAGAGGGTTGAAGGAAGCGTCAAGCCTCTGGCTGTGGACTAAAATAAGGAAGCATTAAGCCTCTGGCTGCGAACTAAAATAGTGAAGGGCATCCGATCCGAGATGAAGGATTGGATGCCCTTTTTGGTGCGCTCGGCATGGGCGATAACTAGGCGGTGAAGGAACGGGAGACTCCGCCAAGTAGCGCGTAGTGGTAGTAAGTAGGGCCCCCTCGTGCAACTGCTTCGTTCCTACAGGTCTCAGCGGCAGTACAGCTTCACAGCTTACATCGACTTTCGTGTTCTCTAACGGACATTTTGGATTGTTAGCTAGCCTTTTCAGCCTATTTTGATCGCTAACGGACATTTTCGCCGTTTAGAACGCTCAATTAACCCTCTCCCCTTCACATTTACTAGCTAAGTGTACAAAATGTCCGTTACATTTCCATCATCATCAAAAATTAGTTCTAAGAGGACGTAATGTCCGTAAAATTCGAGCAAGCGATCGAATCTTGCGTTCACCCTCGAACCAGAGGCATTCGTCTTGCGATTCACCCTCGAATCAGAGGCCTTCGTCTCCGGTTCCTTTTGCAAATGAGATGGGTACAGTTTGATGAGTGGGGGCTAAAAAAATGATCCGGTACTTAAGACTAAGCATCCGTTCCCAGCATGTCTGCAATCTCCTGCACAATGAGCTCCGGCTCGCTATAGATAATCATGTGGCCCGAGTTAGGGGCTTCTACCCAGCGCCCGTTGGACAAGGAAGCAACGCTCTGCTGATGAGCCTTCACAATGGCTGGACGGATATGGCGCTCAGCACCTGCAGCCAGGGTGCCGGATAGAATTCGGACGGCGAGTTCACCCAAATTGGGCGGATCCTGCTTGAGCTTCGTCAGCTCAGCCAACATTTGCCTGGATTCCTCATTGACTGTTCTTGCCGCTTCAATCGTGAAGTCTTCACGGGCATAGTCTGCTGCGATATCCTTCGGCTGGACATTTCCGGTCTTGCTGCCGAGTTTGCGGTATAGCCCGGTTCTCGCCATGAAAGGAAGAAGAGAGCGCTGTACTGCAAAGTTTATTCGCGACAGCCTGGAGAAATACAGATCGCAGTGCTCGTCTGACGGATCGATTAATAGAAGCCCTTTGATTCTGTCCGGTTTGAGCGCGGCTGCTGTACGAACGATAGGGCCGCCCCAGCTATGCCCGACCAGGAGAAACGGGCCTTCGCCCAGTTCGTCGAGCAGGCGGTTCAGGTCCAGCGCCATCTGGTGCAGCGTTCTTGGAGCGGGGTCAGGATTACTCTTTCCATAGCCTGCCCGGTCATAGACGACGGCCCTTGCATGCTGACTGGCGGCAGGCTGAACCAAGCCCCAGGTAGAGCGAGAGGAGCCCATACCGGACTCAAATACCACGGTCGTATCCCCGCTTCCTTTGCACATATAGTGGAGCTTGCGGCCGTTTTCAAGTGTCACATAATGACTTGTTCCAAATGAATGCTCTGCGTTCATGAAAGAGAATCCCTCATTTCAGTTCTTCATGGATAGCTCTATTGTATTGAATTTGCTATGAAAGTTGTACTAGAAAAGTGAAAACTGAGGATTTCAGCCGATTGGATAATGATACGTTTTATAAAGGACGCTATCCGAAGTATGCGAATGAGATCGGAATCTCCGGGGCAATTTCCAAGGAGCTCGGCAAGGGGATCGGGGATCAAGTAACGGTGAATATTCAATATAGAAAGGAGCTCTCCCGGAAATTCGTCAAATCAAATGCCCAGGGTTGCGGAGTTTTGTACGAAATATCAGCCACCCCCGCTTGGTGGACGGTTCCATGTCGGATCTTTGTACGAAAGTTCGCATAACATCCCTCCCGCACCGCCTGAATCCAGGAGTTTTGTACGAAATATCGTATAAAAGCGCCCGTGAAGCGAGGGGACGAGAGCAATTTGTATGAAATATCGTTCAAACTCTTCCAGTCAACGGCATCAAGGAGCAGTTATATACGAAAATTCGTACAAAAAGCATTCGCGCCGCGGCTTCCTATAAACACAAAAGCCGGATAGGAAAGATCACCTTTTCCTTCCGGCTTTTTGTGTTCAGGGACTTTTTGGGCCGGCCCCTTTTCTTGTAATCTCGGTCATATAGAGAACGGTCAGGAATTGATAGCAGCATCCGCAAGCGCCAGCGCACCGGCAAGGCCTGCATTGTCGCCTAGGCCTGGGGGAACGATGTAGCTTCCGATATTTTGATTAAGGCTCGGATGCTGAACATAGCCGTTCAGAAGCTGCTGAAGCTTCTCGGCGATTAGTGGAAATAACTGCGCTTGCTTCATTACGCCGCCGCCCATCACTATTTTCTCCGGAGAGAGAATTAATACGTAATTCATTAGAGCCTGTGCTAGATAGTAGGCTTCCATCTCCCATGCGGGGTGGTCTGCCGGGAGGTCCGTGCCATGCTGCACGTTCCAGCGCTTCACGATCGCAGGACCCGCGGCTAGTCCTTCCAAGCAGTCCTTATGGTACGGGCATGTTCCCTCGTAAGGATCCCCCGGATGGCGGGGGACTAGGATATGTCCCATCTCCGGATGAGACAGTCCGTGAATCAGCTTGCCGCCAACAACGGCGCCTGCACCGATGCCTGTGCCTACCGTAATATAGAGGCAGCTATCCAGCCCTTGCGCAGCACCCCAGCGGGACTCGCCGAGCGCAGCGCCATTGACGTCCGTATCGAAGCCGATTGGAACCTTCAACTGATCCTTAACGGCACCTACCAGATTGAAGTTGGTCCAATACGGCTTGGGAGTAGTTGTAATATAGCCATAGGTTGGGCTGCCGGGAATCGGATCAATCGGACCGAAGGAGCCAATCCCCATCGCATCAATGCGCTTATCTGCAAAGTAGTCAAATACCATCCGCATGGTCTCATCAGGAGTTGTCGTTGGAAAGCTTGCCCGGTCCAGAACGCGGCCGTCTGCAGTTCCAATCCCGCATACGAATTTGGTTCCCCCGGCTTCTATTGCTCCTAAAGTTTTCAAAATAATCAAAACCTCCATTGAGAAGAGTCGCAATATGATAACTAATCTTTACATCGATTGTTAAAAAGGATTATACCATAGACCGAGGAGCCTCCACAGTGATTGTGGCCGTCTGATTCCCCTTACCGCAATAGAAAGTCTGCCCATGGATGAATAACAACAGTACGGATATGTTATATACTGATGATGATCTAAATTTCCGTAAAGGAGCTGTGCAAACATGTCCATTCATTTAAATCCGTACCTGAATTTTGATGGCACTACCAAGGAAGCTGTTTATTTTTACGAGAAGGCTCTAGGCGGACAAATTGTTGGTATTATGCTGTTCGGCGATATGCCGGAGGATCCGGAGCATCCTGTAACGGATGATATCAAGGATCGGGTCATGCACGCTCATTTGAAGGTAGGGGACTCGGATATTATGTTTTCCGACACCTTTCCCGGGATGCCGTATCAGGCAGGAGGAGACGCTGTTCAGATCGCCCTTCATCCGCAGGAGGAATCCAGAGCTAAAGAAATATTCAGTGCACTAGAAGAGGGCGGACAAGTTCTTATGCCATTGCAAAAGACAGATTGGAGTCCTTTATACGGAATTGTTCGGGACAAATTTGGTATTACTTTCCAGATTAACGTTCCAGAGAAACAGTAGCATAAATACTCAAGCAGCCTCCTCCTTTTCAAGGGAAGGGGCTGCATTTATTTCCGTGTATCTGTTCCAGAATAAGGTATGATAGATTTGAATCTATCCCTATTTTCTAGAAAAGGAGATCCCGACATGATACCTATTGATCTAACCGGAAAAATTGCACTGGTCACGGGTGCAGGCGGACAGCTTGGAAGGGTAATGGTCCGCACGCTGGCTGAAGCGGGGGCCGATGTGATCTTTCACTACCGCAGCAGCCGCGGCAAGGCTGAGGAATTGAAGCAGCAGGTAGAAGCACTCGGGCGGCGGGCTCTGCTGGTGCAGGCGGATATTACCTCGCAAGCCGAGATCGGTCGGATGCGTGATGAAATTTCCGGCTTCTATGGGGAATTGCCTCATATCGTGGTTGCGAATGCCGTGGTGCAGTATGAATGGACCTCCGTCTTGGAGCAGAGTCCTGAGGATTATATCAGCCAATTTGAGTCTTGTGTCCTGCAAAATGTGTATCTGGCCAAAGCCTTTCTGCCGGCTATGATCGAGCGCGGGGCTGGCCGATTGATCGGGATCAACACAGAGTGTTCCATGCAGAACTTTCCGGGTCAATCCGCGTATACGGCTGGCAAACGGGGAATGGATGGCCTCTACCGGGTGCTTGCGAAAGAGGTAGGAGAGCATGGCATTACCGTGAATCAGGTGGCTCCTGGCTGGACGATTAGCGACAGGGATCGCGAGGAAGGCTCAGAGCTGCAGGCGCAGTATGAATCGTCCGTCCCCTTAAAGCGCCGGGGAACCGATCAAGAGATTGCCAATACAGTGGTCTTCCTGGCAAGTGATCTTGCTTCCTTCACTACGGGGGCCTTCATCCCGGTATGCGGCGGGAATGTAATGCCTGCAATTTAGCTTTTCCGAGCATAGCTCCAGGGAAAATGTATAATAATAGCTTCATTCTGTGCGGATGCAGAGAGTTTCGCGCTCAATGGTAATGGATATACTAAAATTATGAAGACTTCGTGAATAACATTGACGTTGAGAATGGTTCGCATATAATAATTAATATAAATAACTGTTCAGGCAGTTGCGAAAACCACATTTCAGGAGGAGAAGATAATATGGCATTGATTGGAAAAGAAATTCTACCTTTTAAGGCATCTGCATATCACAACGGAAATTTCATAGAGGTTAGCGACGCTGACTTCAAAGGAAAATGGAGCGTAGTATGCTTCTATCCTGCAGACTTTACATTTGTATGCCCAACTGAGTTGGAAGACCTGCAAGACCAGTACGCAACCTTGAAGGATCTCGGGGTTGAAGTATACTCGGTATCGACAGACTCCCATTTCGTACACAAAGCTTGGCATGACAGCTCCGAAGCAATCGGTAAGGTTACTTATATTATGATCGGCGACCCTTCCCATACCATTTCCCGCAACTTCGACGTATTGATCGAAGAAGAAGGTGTTGCAAACCGTGCCACATTCATCATCGATCCGGACGGCGTAATTCAGACAGTCGAAATTACAGCTGACGGCATCGGCCGCGATGCAAGTAATTTGATTGACAAGGTCAAGGCTGCTCAATATGTACGCAACAATCCGGGTGAGGTTTGCCCTGCAAAATGGAAAGAAGGATCTGAGACGCTGAAACCAAGTCTTGACCTCGTAGGCAAGATCTAAGGAGAGAGAAACCATGAAACTGGATGCAGAAATCAAACAGCAACTGGAGCAATATCTCCAGCTTATGGAAGGCGATATTCTGCTGAAGGTCAGTGCGCAGACGGATACCGTATCGAAGGACATGCTGGATCTTGTTGAAGAGCTCTCGAGCATGTCTAATCGAATCAAGGTGGAACACACCACGTTGTCCAGAACACCAAGCTTTAGTGTGAATCGTCCAGGCGAGGATACTGGCGTGGTCTTTGCCGGTGTGCCTCTCGGCCATGAATTCACCTCCCTGGTGCTGGCATTGCTTCAAACAAGCGGAAGAGCTCCGAAGGTTGAGCAGAGCGTCATTGACCAGATCAAGAGTATCAAGGGTGAATATCGCTTCGAGACTTATGTAAGTCTATCGTGCCACAATTGTCCTGATGTCGTGCAAGCCTTGAACCTGATGAGTATTCTCAATCCCGGCATTTCAAATACGATGATCGACGGGGCAGCCTTTAAGGAAGAGGTTGAGAGCAAGGAGATCCTTGCAGTTCCAACCGTATATCTGAATGGGGAAGTCTTCGGCAGCGGCCGGATGACCATTGAAGATATTCTGGCTAAGCTGGTTGCCTCTGATCCGTCAGAGTTCGAGGATAAAGAGCCTTACGATGTTCTTGTTGTAGGCGGAGGACCTGCTGGAGCAAGCGCAGCCATCTATGCAGCACGTAAAGGGATTCGTACAGGTATCGTGGCGGAGCGCTTCGGCGGACAAGTCAATGATACCCTGGGCATCGAGAATTTCATTAGCGTCAAGTACACGGAAGGCCCTAAGCTTGCTGCCAGCCTGGAAGAGCATGCCAAGGAATATGGCATCGACATCATGAAGTCGCAGCGGGCAAAGCGCCTGGAGAAGAAAGACCTGATCGAGCTGGAGCTGGAAAATGGTGCGGTGCTGAATAGCAAGACCGTCATCATCTCTACCGGTGCGCGCTGGCGTAATATGGGCGTACCGGGGGAAGCCGAGTTCAAGAATAAGGGCGTTGCTTATTGCCCGCACTGTGATGGTCCGTTATTCGCAGGCAAGCCTGTAGCTGTTGTCGGCGGAGGCAACTCGGGGATTGAGGCGGCCATTGATCTGGCAGGTATCGCTTCCCATGTGACGGTGCTGGAATTCATGCCGGAATTGAAGGCTGATTCTGTACTTCAAGACCGCTTGAACAGCTTGCCGAACACTACCGTGATCAAGAATGCGCAAGTAAAAGAGGTTACCGGTACCAGCAAGGTTAACGGTGTCACTTATATCGAGCGCGAGAGCGGGGAAGAGAAGCATATCGATCTGGAAGGCGTCTTTGTCCAAATCGGCCTTGTTCCCAACACGGATTGGCTTGGCGACTCTCTGGAGCGTACACGTATGGGAGAGATTGTTGTTGATAAGCATGGCGCGACGACAATTCCCGGCGTATTCGCCGCAGGGGACTGCACCGATTCGGCTTACAAGCAGATCATCATTTCTATGGGATCGGGTGCAACAGCAGCGCTTGGAGCCTTCGATTATATGATCCGGAACCAATAATTAATTTCATGATTCTATATAGAAAAGGAAGATATCATTCCCATGTATTGGGGTGATGTCTTCCTTTTTTTGTTATATGCAGATCAGATTACCGTGTCTTATAGCCGCATGCTAAGCGGACCTAAAAATGGGGCGAACTCGTACCCTTGCTGCATTGTCTGAGATTGCCGATACTATGCTGTAAAAGTCGGATGAAAAAATTAAATTTAAAATAAATATTGAAATCGTTCTCGGATTCTATTACAATCCTAAATGATAATGATTTTCAATATCAACTAGTAGGAGCGGGGGAAGATGGTTGTTATGTTGAAGTTAAGAAAAGGGTTGTTCAGCTCGGTAGCACTTCTTTTAATTATTGCTGCTTTATCCGGTTGTGCATCCGGAGGAGCGGCGGAAGGTACAACGAATAACAAGGGAACCAATGCGAGTGAGAATACAGAACAGACCGCCAGCAGCAATGCGGAAGCCAGTGCTGCCCAAGATACCCGCGTGATTAAGCATGCCATGGGGGAAACGGAAATTACAGGCACGCCCAAGAAGGTCGTGACCTTGTTCCAAGGAGCGACTGATGTGGTCGTCTCACTTGGGGTTACGCCTACTGGGATTGTAGAATCATGGGTTCAGCAGCCGGTATATGAGTACCTGCGGGCAGATTTGGAAGGTGTACCTGTTATCGGGCAAGAAAACCAACCGAATCTGGAGGAGCTTCATAAGCTGCAGCCGGATTTGATTCTTGCCACAAAGATTCGTCATGAAGAAATTTACGAGCAATTATCACAGATTGCACCAACGGTGGTGACCGAAACCCTTTACGATTGGAAGGAAACGTTGGCAACGGCCGGGGAAGCGATGAACATGCAGGATGAATCCGCTCAATTGCTGGCCGATTGGGAGGCGCGTGTAGCTGACTTCAAGGAGAAGATGGGCGATCGTCTGCCGATTGAAGCGACCATTACCAACTTCCGGGCAGATCAGGTGCGGATTTTCTATATGGGCTATGCCGGGAAAATACTCAAGGAGCTTGGCTTCACCAGACCGGAAGGTCATGATGACGATGCTACTTGGGGAGTCATATTGGCTTCCAAGGAGAGCATTCCCGATATGAACGCCGACCTGATCTTCAATTTCAATTCGGGGACCGAAACCGAGGCCATCCAGAAGAACTATGAGGATTGGACCAAGAGCAAGCTGTGGATGAATCTCGATGCGGTGAAGAATGGCCAGCTTGTCCAGGTGGATGAGGTGGCATGGAATAGTGCCGGGGGTTATAAGACAGCCAATATGGTGCTTGATGACCTGTATGAATACTTCAAGCTCAATTAATTGCAGCAGGGAGACTTGCCTTTAAAAGAGCAGGTCTCTCTCTCCGCATTTCATTATACGAAAGAGTGAGGATATGCTTCCACTGTTACGAGATAAATCGAAGATATGGGGACTTGCGGCCTTGTTTGCCTTGTTGCTTATAGCATCTGCTGCCAGCCTGATGCTTGGCCGCACGGAAATCACGTTCTCCACGGCTGTGGAAGCGTTCAGAAATTATAATGAAGAATCGATCGAACATATCGTACTACATACGGAGAGGCTGCCCCGAACCGTCATTGCCGGCGTGGTGGGGGCTGCGCTTGCGGTTGCCGGAGCGCTTATGCAGGCATTGACCCGCAATCCGCTGGCCTCACCAAGCGTGTTTGGCATTAATGCCGGGGCGATTTTCTTTATTGTGCTGTCCATTGTAGTGCTCTCTGTCTCTTCCTTGAGCACGATGATGTGGTTCGGCTTTGCCGGAGCAGCTTTAGCCGCCCTTATTGTCTATGCACTGGGCTCGCTAGGACGGGACGGAATCACTCCGATCAAGATTGTATTGGCAGGGACGGCCATTACGGCTCTATTCTCGTCGTTCACCCAGGCGATGCTTGTGCTGAATTCGACAGGCCTGCAGGATGTGTTGTTCTGGCTTGCGGGCTCGGTCAGCGGAAGGACGCTGGAGATGCTGTATCCTGTACTGCCATACATGACCATCGCTGCTCTGGTCGCGCTCTTCATGGGCCGGGCGATTAATTTACTCTTGACCGGCGAGGATATCGCCAAAGGAATGGGACAAAATGTCCTGCTGGTCAAATTGCTCATGGGAGCTGTTGTTGTGTTCCTGGCCGGAGGCTCCGTCGCCGTTGCCGGCTCCGTAGGACTCGTCGGTCTTGTTGTTCCTCATGTGATGCGAGCTCTGGTCGGCAATGATTACCGCTGGCTCATTCCTTATTCGCTGTTTGGGGGAGCGGTGCTGCTGCTCTGTTCCGATGTGATTGCGCGCCTGGTTATTTTGCCGAATGAACTGCCGATTGGCGTGGTTACCGCTCTGATTGGCGGGCCGTTCTTCGTTTATATCGCGCGCAAGGGAGGGGCCAAGGTATGAGGAAGACATACGTTATTCGCAGTAAGGGAGAGAGATTTTCTTTCCTGATCGAGCGGCGGGCGGTGCTGGTCATAACGGCGCTCATGCTGTTAGTGCTAATTTGTGCTGTAGTAGGAACCAGTATAGGCAGTGATTTTATCTCCCCGCTTCAAGTGCTGTGGACGATTCTGGGACTTAATGAGGGGCAGCATGACTTTGTCGTGCTGACGCTGAGACTGCCGCGAGTGCTGTTGTCCCTATTGGTGGGTGCAGCCCTGGGCATGTCCGGGGCAATCCTTCAGGGAATCATCCGCAACCCGCTGGCTTCGCCGGATGTGATCGGGATTACAGGCGGGGCGGCGGTTGCGGCAGTTGGCTTCGTGACCCTATTAGGGGGAGCCCTTAGCATCAAGTTATTGCCCGCCTTTGCGGTTATCGGCGCATTGGTGACTTCGCTGATCATTTATGCGTTGGCCTGGAAGTCCGGAGTTACCCCCATTCGGCTGGTGCTGATCGGCATCGGGGTATCCTCGATCACCGGGGCAGGCACGACGTTCATGTTGATCCTGAGCCCGTTTTATAGCGCAGGGCAGGCTTACATCTGGCTGACAGGAAGTGTCTACGGGGCAGCGTGGCGCGAGGTCTATACCATTTTGCCCGTCATTCTGCTTGTCCTTCCGCTATCGCTGTGGTTTGCTCGGAGCATTAATGCCCAGGCGTTCGGCGATGATTTGGCGGCAGGGCTAGGCGTAGCGGTACAGCGTGAGCGTGTGGGTCTCTTGTTGTGCAGCGTGCTGCTGGCGGGCTTTGCCGTATCCGTGGCAGGAACGCTTGGCTTCGTCGGACTCATTGCTCCCCATATCGCCAGACGGCTGGTAGGGAACCTGTTCGGTAGTCTGCTGCTGGCATCGGCACCTATTGGGGCGCTGCTGGTGTGCGGAGCTGACTTGATTGGACGAACGGCCTTTTTGCCGCTCGATGTGCCTGCTGGAGTATTTACTGCCGGAATTGGTGCGCCATTCTTCTTATATTTGCTGTTCAGGAACAGAAATCAATTCTGATTGGGGGAGAGAAGCTTGAGCACATTGGAAGCCAAAAATCTTACGATCGCTTATGGTCCGGAGCCGGTCATCGAGGACTTGAACTTAACGATACCGCAAGGGCAAATCACCGTCCTGATCGGCAGCAATGGCTGTGGCAAATCGACCTTGCTGCGTACCATGGCGCGCTTGCAGGCGCCCCGCTCCGGCACGGTACTGCTGAGCGGGGAGGAGATTGCCAAGCTGCCGACCAAAGAGATTGCCAAGCGGATGTCGATTTTGCCGCAGGGGCCGTCTGCTCCGGAAGGACTGACGGTCAATCAGTTGGTCAGACAAGGGAGATACGCCCATCAAAGCTGGCTCAAGCAATGGTCGCGTGAAGATGAACGGATGGTCCGTCTGGCGTTGGAATCCACACGCTTGACCGAACTGGCTGAACGTCCCGTGGATGCGTTGTCAGGAGGACAGCGGCAACGGGCATGGATTGCCATGACGCTGGCGCAGGGAGCCAATACCTTATTGCTGGACGAACCGACAACCTATCTGGATATGAGCCACCAGATTGAAGTGCTGGACCTGCTGTTCGAATTGAACGAGAAGGAGCAGCGCACCATCGTGATGGTGCTGCATGACCTGAATTTGGCCTGTCGTTACGCGCATCATATTGTGGCCGTTAATGAGAAATCGATATATGCTCAAGGGCAACCCGAGGATATTGTGACTCGCGAGCTCGTTCGGCACGTATTCGGTATGGAATGCGAGATTACGATGGATCCGTTGTTTGGCACACCGTTATGTATTCCGCATGGAAGGGGCAGGAGCATTCATGGAGAATCACGTTATGGTCAACTCGCTGCAGCCGGAGCAATATCAAGTTCTGGCTGATAGCTATCGGTTAACCCAAGAGGTGACGGAGGATCGAACCTATTGTCTGCCGTTTACGGATTTGCTGGACCCGGACAAAAGCCAAGCTTACCTTCAGAAGGTAGGTCAAATCTATGAGACGGATTCATCGGTTGCCGCGGTATCGATGTTCGCCAAACGGTATGCCTACTTAGTGATCGCGGCCAATCTGTATGCTCTATCCTATTTCAACAAGGGGTACAACCTGGAACTGGAGAACGGGGAGATCGAATCCGTGTATCTCGGCGGAGCATGGCTGCCCAAGGCGCGGCTGATGGATTGGACAATGACGGAGCCAGCTGCCGGGCGGCGTGCGGAATGGCGCGACGAGGTGCTGGAACGCATGTTTGCCGGGAACCTGTCCCGGGTATGGAGCGCTCTGGCCAAGCTTGCCAAGGTGCCGAAATCTATCCTGTGGGAGAACACAGCGATCTATGTTTATTGGCTATATGAGAAAAATTTTGGGAAGGAAGCCACTTTGGAGCAGAAGCAGCGGCTGGAGGAGGACTATCATTACTTGCTGCATGCCGCGCCGGCGCATCTGTTTGGCGAGAAGCGAAACCCCCTGATGCAGTTCAACAGTCCCAAGGTGGTAAGAAGCGGCTATGAGAAGCCCATAAGAGTCCGCAAAACCTGTTGCTTCTACTATGTAACCTCAGATAAACAGGAGGACTATTGCTCGTCCTGTCCTAAACGAACCTCTTGACCGATGGAATTGAAGCGATAACCGTAAAAAACCGAACTATGAGACGAAACTCTAAAATAGAATTTCGTCAGTTCGGTTTTTTAAATTGAGATATGTTTGTCCTATTTTATAAAAAAAGATAATTGAACGATAGAACCGAATTCATTCACATGCGGATATATAAGTGAAGGGAGGGGAGAGCGTGGCAACAGAGAGGCAAGTTGTCGAACAACTGGTACATGATTATGGCACCCGGTTATACACCTTCTGCCGAAGGCTGGCCTTTACCCCAGGAGATGCGGATGATTTGTACCAGCAAACCTATCTTCGTATTCTTGATATGAAGGGGACCCTGGATTTATCCCATAATCCGGCCGGGTTTCTGATGTCGGTAGCCACCAGGCTGTGGTCCGATGAACGGAGAAAATTTGCCCGCAGACAAAGAATTGTCCCCTTGCACTACAACAATGTCCAAGTAAATGAAGTGCCTGATGAGAAGTCCACGGAAAGAATGGTAGAACAGCAGCAAACTCAGATTGAGCTTCGGGAGGCGGTGCAGCAATTATCCGATGCCTTGCGAGTACCCGTGCTGCTCTATTACATGGGAGACATGTCTGTTCAGGATATTTCGAGCGCGCTGCGCATTCCTCAAGGCACCGTCAAGAGCAGGTTGCATCAAGCGCGTCAGAAGCTCAAATTGAGATTGGAGGAATCAGGTTATGACGGATGACGAGAAGTTAGACGGATTACTCCGTATGTCTCTGACGGAAGAAGAAATTCCGCCTCCAGCCGTTCAGGCGGTTCTCCTAGAGCAAATTCGCCGGAAACCCGCCAAGTGGGAGATATCATGGTGGCTTCCGACTGTGATCGGAGGATTGCAGACTATCACCCTGGTCGCTGGAGTGAATTTTATATTTCCAAATTCCTGGCTGTCTTTGCTATCGCTTCCGGCTGGAGCCTGCCTCATCCTCTGTTCGGTGGCATTATCGGCAACAGCCCGGTTGTGGACCAGAAAGGAGCGTAATATCTATGTCGTGGATGAGTTATGATCAAATATGGATCGGACTTGGCGCAGCATTGCTGTTGGTACTGGGATCTATAGCTTGTTTGGGAATATGGACGTATCAGGATGCGAAGGCCCGCGGCCTTGATGCCGGAATATGGACTATTATCGTTATTCTAGTGCCCAATTTGATAGGGTTGCTGCTCTACTTCCTGATTGGGCGCAAACAGCAACGAGCGCTTTGTGCTTCATGTGGAGGGCAGACGGAATTGGGCAAACACTACTGCTCGAATTGCGGCGTTTCCTTAGTTCAACCGGGTATGACCGTGCCTTCAGATGCGAAGCACAGCAAGAAGCCGCTGATCGCCGCAATGGTGGGTATGATCTTAACCAGTCTGCTAGTGCTTGGGGTCGTCTTCGGAAGTCTCTATGCCGCTCAGCCCGAAATGTTTGCGGCTAAGAATGTTTCGATCGGACAGACGCAAACGATGCGGCCGGGGGTATGGAAGCTGTCTTTCTGGTATTTTAATGGTGAAAAGGTTCAGGCTATTAAAATCAAGCAGGGAGAGTCAAAGCAGATCACTCTGGACACCGAGATCAAAAAAGGGACAGTGGAAGCCGTTATATCCCTGGACGGCAAAGAGCAGAAGCGGCTCCTGCTGAACGAGCTGGACACACCTTATATTTGGGATTTAAGCGACCTCCCCGATTCGGGCAGGATAACGCTGCATCTGTATGCCGAAGAGGCCAGAGGCAAAGTGAATATGGATTGGCGCTAAAGTACAGCATTTACAAGCAAACAATGAAGCTCCCCTCCTCAGCAAAGAAGCTGGGTTGGGGAGTTTTTGCATAGTAAAGGATTGAAATGCTGATAGGGATCGTGTAGTATGATAATGATAATCGTTATCATTTATATTTATCATTGACATTTGTCGCTGATAGAGGAAGGACAGGGAGGTGAATTTTTGAGTGTGATTGACGCCAAAAAAAGAGAGAAAGGTCGTCTTTATTATACGATCATTTGTGGTTTGATCGGGTCGATTATGGTATCCGCCGTATTCTCCGTCTCAATCGGGCAGGTACATATTCCGTTCACGCAATCTATGAACATCATGCTGCATACGCTAACCCACGGTTATCTGGGTTCGATTGACCGGATCGATAACGAGTCTTACTTGAACATTATTATGCAAGTGAGAATGCCCCGTGTCTTGTTCGCCTTACTCATAGGCATGGGGTTGTCTTTGTGTGGAGCGATCATGCAGGCGATTGTTCAAAATCCGCTTGCCGATCCTTATATTCTCGGGATTTCGTCAGGGGCTTCGCTAGGAGCTACTTTTGCCATCCTGATCGGGTTCGGCAGCGGCGCAATGCTGGCGCAACTAGGTGTTGCATTCGGAGCCTTCGCCGGCGCGATGATCACCTCAGTAGCCGTACTGGTGCTGTCAAGTATCGGCGGCAAGGCAACCTCGGTGAAGCTGGTCTTGTCGGGGGTTGTCATTGGAGCATTGTGCAGTTCCTTCTCAAGCCTGATTATCTATTTTGCGAATAACGCCGAGGGGATCAAAACAGTGACCTTCTGGTCCATGGGTAGTCTGGCGTCAGCAAGCTGGCAGAAAGCTCCCGTGCTGGCAGTAATCGTTCTAGTGGGCTGCCTGGTATTCCTGTTCCAGCATCGGGTGCTCAACACCATGTTAGTGGGCGATGAGTCCGCCATTACGCTTGGCATCAACCTTAGCGTCTATCGCAAGCTGTATATGATCGTAACGGCCCTGATCACAGGAACGATGGTTGCTTATGCCGGAATGATCGGCTTTGTAGGCTTGATTGTGCCCCATATTTCTCGGGGGATGTTCGGCGCGGATCACAAGCGTCTTATGCCAGGCACGTTATTGCTTGGCGGGTTGTTCCTGATCTGGTCCGATATTTTGTCCAGAACGCTGATCACTAATGTGGAGTTGCCTATCGGAATCATTACATCGGTAATAGGTTCACCGCTATTTATTTATATGATTGTGAAAAAAGGCTACAATTTCGGAGGCTAAATAAATGGAATTGAGCGCGCAAGGAATGGGCGTCAGTATCGGCAAGAAAGAGATTGTGAGAAACGTCTCGATTCTGGTGAAGAAGCGTCAGTTCGTAGGCCTGATCGGGCCAAATGGTTGCGGGAAATCAACGCTGCTCAAGAGCATTTACAAGAGTATCGTTCCCCAGAGCGGCACAGTCCATCTAGGCGACATGGATATTCTGAACACCACGGAGAAAAAGGTGTCCCGCCGCTTGGGCGTCGTGGGGCAATTCAATGAAATGAATTTTGATCTGAGTGTACACCAGATGGTGATGCTGGGACGCACCCCCCATAAGAAGCTGCTAGAGTCGGATAAACAAGAAGACTATGACATTGTGGAGGATGCGCTCGCCAGAACGAATTTGCTCCATTACAAGGATCGCAGTTATTTGTCCCTATCCGGCGGTGAGAAGCAGCGGGTGATCTTGGCCAGAACGATTGCCCAGCAGCCGCAATTCATGGTTCTGGACGAGCCCACGAATCACCTGGATATCCGCTATCAGCTAGAGATTCTATCCTGTGTCAAGGAACTGAATATCGGCGTGCTGGCCGCCCTGCACGACCTGGAGATGGCCGCGTATTACTGCGACTACATTTATGCCGTCAAGCAGGGGGAAATCTATGCCCACGGAACACCTGAGCAGGTATTGACGCCGGAGACCATCGAATCGTTGTATCAAGTCAAATGCCAAACCTATATTAATCCGGTCACACATGGACTGGGTTTTGCTTATGGCATCTAAAGAATATTTTAAGAACACTACGGAACATTTTAAGGGGGAGAAACTTCAATATGAAGAGAAAATCAGCGATGAAAAATAGATTTGTCATGGTGAGCGCTGCATTAACACTGGCTTTAGCGTTGAGTGCTTGTGGTAATACGGCTGAACCCACCGGAACACAACAATCGGAGACACCGGCCCCGGAGGCCAGTAAATATCCGATCACCATCCAGAACTTTGCCAAGGCCGAGGGGGGTACAGAGTGGGAACCGAAGGAGCAGGTATTCGACAAAGCTCCTGAACGCGTCATGGCGAACACAAGACCGGCAGCCGAGTTGCTGTTGCATCTGGGACTGGGCGACAAAATTGTTGGAGTCGGGGCAAACTTTGGAGCTCCTGACACGACGGTGGAAGAGGAATATAGCAAGCTGAACATTCTCGCGGATGAATATGTTGGCAAGGAAGTCACTTTGGGGACGAACCCGGATTTGGTCTACGGCCGGGGCGGACTGTTCGATAATGCCGACTGGGGCGTAGGAACGGTAGATTCCTTGAATGAGATCGGCGTCAAGACGTATGTATGGGAATCATCGGTAACCGGGGGAAGTTATGCTTCAATATATAAGGATATCGAAAACCTCGGAAAAATATTCGATGTGGAGGACAAGGCCGCTGCTTTTGCCAAGCAATTGAAGGACCGTCAGGAGGAGATTGCCTCCCGCTTGTCCAGTATTACAGAGCAGAAGACGTTTGCTTATTTGCATATGAGCGATCCGAATGAGGTTTATGTATATGCAGCCCAGAAGGAGACCTTCTTTAATGACTCGTTCAATATGGTCAAGCTGGATAATATCTTCAAGGATACCCCTGGAGAGGTCACTGTGGAAAGTCTCATTGATGCCGACCCTGACGTATTGATTATTCCGGACTGGACGGGCGATGACAGTACAGGCGCCCAGGTGCTCAAGGATGCGCTCTACAGTAATCCGAAGCTCTCTAGCATGAAAGCGATCAAGAATAAGCAGATTTTTGCGGTGGATTACAACTATATGTTCGGATACAGCTACAACACGATTGACGGGATGGAGAAGCTGGCCCGTGAGATGTACCCGGATTTGTTTAAATAAAAATACATGAGCTAGAGGGGCGGAAACGCCGAAAGGGGTTGTATATCCGTTGATCCGCAGATTTTTTGCCTATTACCAGCCCTACAAATGGTTGTTTCTCCTCGATTTTGGCTGTGCCATTATCGCCGGTTTGCTGGAACTCGCCTTCCCGATGGCAGTTAATATGTTCGTTGATGATTTGCTGCCAGGGGGGAAATGGGACATTGTCGTCTGGGCCTCAATCGGCCTGATCGTGCTGTATGCCTTAAGCGCCATACTAACTTATGTGGTCAACTATTGGGGCCATATGCTGGGAATTAATATCGAGACTGATATGCGCCATAAGCTGTTTGCCCATATTCAGAAGCTGTCATTCCGTTTCTTTGACAATACGAAGACGGGCCACCTGATCGGACGTCTGACCAATGATATGAACATGATCGGCGAGATGGCGCATCACGGACCGGAGGATTTGTTCATTGCAGTGATGACACTGGCGGGTTCTTTTGCATTAATGTTATCTATTAACTGGCAGCTCGCCTTACTGACCTTTGTTGTCGTTCCGGCCATTCTGTGGGTTGTCATCTATTTCAATCAGAAAATGACCAAGGCCATTCATCAGCTATTCAGCGATATCGGCGATTTCAATGCTCGCATTGAGGATAACGTCGGAGGTATCCGCGTAGTGAAGGCATTCTCGAATGAGGCTCATGAGGAAGCTCAGTTCGCTGTGAACAACAATCGGTTTCGCCTCACAAAGCTGGCTTCCTACAAGCTGATTGCCCGCAACGGTTCCATCAGCTATGTGATGATGCGGTTCGTGACAGTATTCGTTATGGTCTGTGGCACCTGGTTCGTGATTCAGGACCAGCTCTCCTACGGCGAATTCGTTGGCTTTCTCTTGCTGACCAACGTCTTCTTCCGTCCGATAGAGAAGATCAATGCCATTGTGGAGAGCTATCCACAAGGCTTTGCCGGATTTAAACGGTATACGGAATTGCTCGATATGGAACCGGATGTAGAGGATACCCCGGGTGCTGGGGAGATGAAGCCGTTCGAGCGGGAGATCCGTTATGAGCAGGTTACCTTCGGATACGATGAAGATCAGAAGGTGCTGAACGGGGTGAGCCTGACCATTCGCAAGGGCGAAACGATTGCCTTCGTCGGGCCGTCCGGCGCCGGGAAGACAACACTGTGCAGTCTGCTGCCCCGATTCTATGAGGTGGAGAGCGGAGCGATTACCATTGATGGTGTCGATATTCGTCAGGTAACACAAGACTCGCTGCGCAGTCAGATCGGGATTGTACAGCAGGATGTATTTCTGTTCTCCGGGACCATTCGCGAGAACATCCTGTACGGCAAGCTGGGAGCTTCGGAGGAAGAGGTGTGGGAGGCCGCAAGGCGCGCACATCTGGATGAGTTCATCCGCACGCTGGAGCAAGGCATGGATACGGTGATCGGGGAACGGGGCGTGAAGCTGTCCGGAGGACAGAAGCAGCGTCTTGCCATTGCCCGGATGTTCCTGAAGAATCCGCCCATTCTCATCCTTGACGAGGCGACCTCCGCACTTGACACCGAGACGGAGCAGGCCATCCAGCAGTCCTTGATGGAGCTGTCGCAAGGCCGGACAACGCTGATCATTGCCCATCGTCTTGCGACGATCAAGGAGGCCGACCGGATTGTGGTCGTTACCGCCGAGGGCATTGCAGAGCAGGGAAGACATCAGGAGCTTGTGACGGCAGGCGGCGTCTACAGCCGTTTGCATCAGGCGCAATTTGGCAGCTAGACCGGGTTCGTTTTCTTTTGCTTACCGGTACAACTTCATTTCCTAACATCTCATAGACCCATTGGCTCACTCGAGTATTTATGCCAATGGGTCTATTTAAGCTAGGACAAAGGAATCCTTTTCTCATCCGATAGGGCTATAGAGTTGAATGTAAATCTATGGAAGACTTATACTGAATGAAATAAGACAAGAGATTGTGGAGGGATTACATGAGCGAGGATGTTGCAGTTGGTTGGGACGCGATCGAGGAGCAGATGAAGCGTCTATATGGGGAACAGGAGCCTAAGCATTACGGCACTTCACTTCCCTATCAGCTTGGAGGAAATGACCCGCTGGACGGTCTTAGCGCGTACAAAGCCACCCATCCGGTTCCGCATTGGCATATCGTCACTTTTGGCTTCTCTGAGCTGTATGACAAGGAATCCGAGGATACGGCTTACAGCGGCTATGGATTTGAGCTTACCTTTCGTGTTGCCCGGCAAGAAGATGAGGACCAGCCTCCGATGTGGGCGCTGAATCTGCTGCAAAATATGGGACGTTACGTCTTTAACAGTGGAAATATCTTTGCGGACGGCGACTACATGGATGCCAATGGGCCTATCTGCCTGGGAGCGGACACGCTGTTGACGGCGTTGGCTTTCACAGAAGACCCTGAGCTACCGGCTATACATACTCCCCACGGCAGAGTGGAATTTCTGCAGATGATCGGTATTTCTGGGGATGAGCTTGAGGCGATGAAAACCTGGAGTACCACAGGTCTGCTGGAAGCGGGACAATCCGTCATTCCGGGGTATATCACCGATTTGTCGCGGGACTCCATGCTGCAAATTCCTGCTATTGCCGAGGCTGTAGAGCAAGGGATTGAGCGAGATGGATCCAATACGGGATTCCTGTTTGTCGACCAACTGGCCTTTGAGCCTGGCAAGAAGAAGTTATTCGGCAAGACGCCAGCCAAGCTGACCCTGGGAGCCAAGCAGGCTGAGACAGTGGGCAAGCTGCTGCGGGGACGGCTGCTAAAGGGCAAGGACTTGACCCTGGCCAGCCGCGATTGCCAGATCATTCTGGAGTCTGCAGAAGCAACCTCTTACGAAAAGGGTGAGGAGATTGTCCGATTGTATCTGAGTCCGGAGATCTCCGCTGAGCTGTCCCAGAAGCTGCAAGCCAAAGAAGGTGCCATCGAGTTATCCTCTTATGACGGGTTAATTATTCAAATCGTGAAAACTTATATCAAGGATCAGGAAGGGAATGTGGTCTCGACCGTTGGCTAAGCCGTACAAGTAGCTGCCTTTTGTCGACTACAGGAATGGAATATCCGGTATTGCAGGAGCGGAGGATGGGGATTGAGTTAGTGTAGTACTCCACGACCTCGAACTAATACATCACTCAAAAAAAGCGCGAAGGCCGCAGCCCTCGCGCTTTATCTTTTTTAAGCCAATCTCATCTTGAAGTCCTCATAGCCAAATGCATGAATCACTTCACAATCACCGTTCTTGTCTTGGTAAACCAGGGCAGGCAGCGGCATGCCGTTAAAGGTGGTGTTCTTCACCATCGAGTAGATGGCCATGTCGCCGAACACCAGGCGGTCGCCTGGCTTGAGCGGCTGGTCGAACGAATAATCGCCGATGTTATCGCCCGAAAGACAAGTTGGTCCGCCCAGACGATAGGTATGCGCCTTTTCCCCAGGCTCACCGGAGCCGAGCAGCGGCGGGCGGTAAGGCATTTCCAGCACATCCGGCATATGGCAGGAGGCGGAAGCATCGACGATAGCGATGTCCATTCCATTATGCATCGTATCCAGTACAGTGGTGATCAGGAATCCGGCGTTCAAGGCTACTGCTTCGCCCGGCTCCAGATAGACCTCCAGACCGTATTTCTCCTGCATCCGCTTGATGCATTGCTCCAGCAGGGGAATATTATAGTCCTCACGGGTAATATGATGACCGCCGCCGAAGTTGATCCACTCCAGCTCCGAGAGCCAAGGACCGAATTTCTCTTCAATCGCATCGAGCGTTGTCGCGAGATCATCAGAATCCTGCTGGCACAGAGTATGGAAGTGGAAGCCGGAGACGCCTTCCATCAGCTCTGGACGGAATTGCCCGATCGTTACGCCGAACCGGGAGCCAATGGCACAAGGGTTGTAAATATCATGACCTACTTGAGTGGAGCATTCCGGATTGATGCGCAGACCGATTTTTTTTCCGGCCGCAAGCACCTTTTCCCGATACTTCTCCACCTGGGAGAACGAATTGAAGATAACATGGTCGCACAGCTCCACAATTTCATCCATTTGATCATCCCGGTAGGCAGGGGCAAACACATGATTCTCCTTGCCCATTTCCTCATGCCCCAGACGGGCCTCATACAAGCCGCTGGCAGCTGTACCGCTCAGGTATTTGCCGATCAGCGGGTAGGTGGTGTACATCGAGAACGCCTTCTGGGCCAAAATGATCTTGGCCCCGGTGCGTTCCATGATACCGCCTAGAATCTTCAGGTTTTTTTCCAGCAGACTCTCGTCTACTACATAACATGGTGTAGGCAGGTCATCAAAGCGCATTTTATCTTACGAACTCCGTTTCCCGTGCAGTCTCGGAAGAGGGTTGGTCCTCCGGATAGGCATCCACCAGCTCCGGATCGAAGCTCTCCTGCCATGGCAATCCCCATTTATTCAACGCATCCATGAATGGATCCGGATCAAACTCTTCAATATTGTACACGCCCGGTTTGTTCCATTTCCCTGTCATCAGCATCATCGCACCGATCATGGCAGGGACGCCGGTAGTATAAGCTACAGCCTGAGAGCCGACTTCCTTGAAGCAGGCCTCATGGTCGCACACATTGTATACGTAGTACATTTTATCCTTGCCGTCTTTCTTCCCCTTGAAGATGCAGCCGATATTCGTCTTGCCCTTGGTACGAGGACCGAGGGACGACGGATCAGGCAGCACAGCCTTCAGGAATTGCAGCGGAATGATCTGCTTGCCTTCGAATTCGATCGGCTCGATCGAGGTCATGCCGACATTCTCCAGGCATTTCAAGTGGGTAAGGTAGCTTTGACCGAAGGTCATGAAGAAGCGAATGCGCTTCAAGCCAGGAATGTTCTCTGCAAGGGACTCAAGCTCCTCATGGTACAGCAGGTACATATCTTTTTCGCCGACTTCCGGGAAGTTGTAGACGCGCTTGATTTCCATCGGCTTCGTCTCGATCCATTCCCCGTTCTCCCAGTATCTTCCGTTAGCCGATACTTCACGGATATTGATCTCAGGGTTGAAGTTGGTTGCAAACGGATAGCCATGATCGCCGGCATTGCAGTCCAGAATGTCGATATATTCAATCTCGTCAAAATAGTGCTTCAGCGCGTAAGCGGAGAAGACGCCAGTTACACCCGGATCGAAGCCGCTGCCCAGCAGGGCGGTAATTCCGGCTTGCTCGAAGCGCTCCCGGTATTCCCATTGCCATTTGTATTCAAATTTCGCCGTATCCTCCGGCTCATAGTTCGCGGTATCCATGTAGTTGGTCTTGGTTGCCAGGCAAGCGTCCATAATCGTCAGGTCCTGATAAGGAAGAGCCAGGTTCATCACGATGTCAGGCTTCACTTCGTTAATGAGCGCAATCAGCTCATCAACATTGTTAGCATCGACTTGAGCGGTCGTAATCTTGGTCTTGCCTCCGTCGAGCTTGGCCTTCAGGTCGTCACATTTGGACTTCGTCCGGCTGGCGATGCAGATTTCTTCAAATACTTCACTGTTTTGGACGCATTTATGAATGGCTACTGAAGCCACGCCGCCACATCCGATAATTAACGCTTTTCCCATTGTTCATCATTCTCCTGTCCTGTAAGAGGATGTTCAAAAAGTCATCTTTTGTGACTTTTGAACTCGCACTTAAACTGAATTTTTTTCGTTGTAAACGGCGCAAAAAAAGCAAGTGAACAGACGCACCCCAGCGCACAGTCACTTGCTTGTGATATGATTTCAATATTAAGAAAGCTCTAATGACAGACGCAGGCCAGTCCTCGGCCGTCATCCGCCAGTCCATAAAATCCTAGATCTCATGGAAAGTCCCTTAATATTCAAATATATCCCGTTGATCAGAGTCTATATAGCAAATAATCGCCTTTACCACTCTTATTGACCGTTTCACAAGTTGATGTGCAAATGCACTGGTTGTAAAGTAACCAACTTATAAAATTTGAGCTTTTAACTCAATCAATAAGGCAACTCGAGGGTTGCCAATCGGCATTTGACCCGGCTGTCCGTATGGCCTTAACTTACCCCAAAAGGGAAGTGGTCAAAAATTATCTGCTTGGAAAGACTCCTGAAATATACCGAATATTAGCTTTCCAAAATTAATGCTCTTTTATATTAGCAGGAACATGGTCAAACAGCAACAGGAAATTTTTAAAAAATTGAAATGAAGTAAAGGAGTTGTTTTATATCAAACAAGGTGTAGTGCTTCTGCTGTTTTTGTTGGGGTTGAGTGGCTGTACAGGAGACAATGAAGAAGTAAGGGAAATGAGCGAAGAGCATAAACTCAGAGTAATTGCCGGAGAACATGTAATTGCTTGTACCCCCGTAAATCAGGAACTGAATTCGATGGATACCTTCAAAGCCTTCTTTGCAGATGAATCTTTGGCTGAAATCAAAAGTATAAAGACAACAGAGACAGTGCTCCTGAAATTTGAGGGAGATCAACCCATCGAGGTTACAGTTAAAGATATCTTGCTCAGTTCTGATGGCAATTATTTATATCCGGACAAGCTATCTCCTGAGACTTCCTTGACTAATAAAAATAATAGTTTCAGCTTTGTTCTTGGCAAGAACACAACATCTGCCCTAAATTCACAGTTTGAACCCGGTAAAATGAATTACAGAGGCTTCAAAATCGATGCAACGTGGGAATCAGGGGGAAAAACGTATATTTTTGCTATAAAAGAAAAGTAGAATGATCTTTCCGACTCCGGGCACACTGTTATGGACAGATCAATCACCATATAGAGGAGCGCATGCAAGATGACAACGCGTAAGCAAAAAGACAAGGACAGCAGGGAAGAGTATTTTCTGGACATTGACCGTATGATCAACGAAGGACTCGGAGGCGGAAATGTAACCCGGGACAACGGGCTGATTGAGGAGACCACAACCGATACGATGACATATCCGGAGTCGATATTAGATGAACGCACTTAAACTGAATTTTTTTCGTTGTAAATGGCAAAAAAGCAAGTGAACAGACGCATCCCAGCGCACAGTCACTTGCTTGTGATATGATTTTAACTCGAGGGTTGCCAATCGGCACGATCACTGTACCGGAACATCAAGCTTATCGCGGAAGGTCTGGATCTGTGCTTCATTGATCTGCTGCTGGCTATAGGCTACCGAGGTGCCGAGTACAAATACGTTAGCTCCGTACTCGCGGCAGAGCCGGGCACTGTCCAGACCGATATTGCCGTCGACCATAATGTCCTTGTTCGGACCGATCAGCTCACGGATTTCCTTGATCTTCAGCGCCGTATGCTCCAGGAACTTCTGCCCGGCAAAGCCAGGCTCTACAGTCATGACCAGGACGTAATCCACGTACTGATGCAAATGCTGCAAGAAGTCGATAGAGCCGTGCGGATTGATAGCTATCCCGGCCTGCTTGCCGCTCTCGCGGATTTGACGCAAATAACGGATCGGCGTATGGGTTGCCTCGATATGGAAGCAGACATGGCTGCATCCCGTATCAAGCACCAGCGGAATCGCCATATCCAGATTACTGACCATCAGGTGGGCATCCACCGGAACAGACGAGTTCTCGGCCAGCATCCGCAGTTGGTCGAAGCCCAGCGTGATGTTATGCACGAAGTTGCCGTCCATAATATCGGCATGAATAAAGTTCGCCCGAATGTGCGCCGCATCCTCCAGCGCTCCCTTCAGGTTAAGCTGATCCGCGCACATAATGGATAACGATAGTTTGTTTGTCACTTGACGTAACCCCCTTCACAAGCCTTGGTGAACATCTCATCCGCCTCTGCTCCCGTTGGCAGCGAAGTAGCCGCACCCGACCGGGTCACCGCAATGGCCGCTGCCACGTTGGCATAATAAATAGCCTGGTCCAGCGGCATCTTCCGGGCCATACCTAACGTCAATGCGCCCATGAAGCAATCTCCTGCCGCCGTGGTATCGACCACTTGTCCCGCCTCGCGGTAGGCAGGGAAGTTCCGGATATCCTGACCATCATACAGCATAGCGCCATCCTCTCCACGCTTGAGCAACACCCGCTTACTGCCCGTTGCCTCATACAAGTAGCGGCAAGCCTCGCGCGCCGCTGCTTCCGTATCTACGGCAAAGCCCGTCCACTGAGCCGCCTCCGTCTCATTCGGGCTGAACACGTCCACATCCCGAAATTCACTAAGCTCGATCTCACGCACAGGTCCTGCGTCCACAATGATGACCTTTTCCTGCTTCCGACCGTGATATAGCAGTTGCTCAATTAAGGAAAGGCTGCACTCCAGCTCCAGGGATAAAAATGAGAAAGACGACAATTGATCCACGATCTCGTTAATATCCGTCTGGGTAAAAGCATTGTTCGCGCCCAAATAAGACAAAATCGTATTTTTGCCGCTGGGTTCAACCATGATATAAGCGGTTCCCGTACCGACATGCTCATCCCGCTTCACCAGCCGGGTTCCGATTCCTTCAGCCTGTAGCTTGCTAAATACAAGGTCCCCGCTGCTATCTTGTCCCAGCTTGCAGCAGAACTGCACGTCCAGCCCCAGCCGCTGTAAGGCAATGGCCCGGTTAGAGCCCTTGCCGCCAAGTCCGGTGCGCTGCCCGGCCACCACCAGCGACTCGCCCTGATGTGGCGTGCGTGGAACCTGGAGCATGATGTCAATGTTGGCACTTCCAGCCACCAGCACTTGATCCCGGGCTGACATTAGAGCTGCTCCAGTTCATCCACGGCCTGGATGAAGGCCTGCGCTTGCTCCTGCACCAACCGTTGATATGCTCCATACACATTGGTCGCGCTGACGACGAAGCTGTCCAGCTTGCTGTAGCCTTCATTCAAGCACTCGAAGATGCCGTCGTTCACGAAGCTGTCCGCCACATCCTTCAAGGCTTGAGCCGCGAGCTTGCCATCCTTCTGAGCCAGACACCAGATCACCCAGCCGCTGGCCGTTGCCCAATAAGCTCCATTCTGATATTCCTCATGCGGTACATCGATGAGCAGACGCTCCCAGTATTCCCCTTGCAGCAGATGACGAATTTGGCCCTTGTAGGCATAGGCCTCATAGTTATCATGCAGGAAGGTCAGGAGATCCTCACGGATGTCGTCCGCCGGGAAGCCAATGTACAGCAAATATGCGATGCCCCAGATGTCCAGTTGCCTGCACTCCCCGGTAGCCGCGTAGAAGCCCTTGCGGGACGAATCGTAGAGCTTGAAGATACTCCGTTCAATCGCGGCCGCCTGCTCACGATATGACTTGGCTACAGCCGATTGCCCGTACTTCTCGTGCAATTCCTGCAGGAAGCGGCAGGCCCGCCAGAAGAGGAGCGATTCCATGAACAGCTCGCCGGTCTTGCCGATGGTATCGGTAAATCCATATGGAGAATGCGGCTTGGCCGGATCATTGTAGACTAGTCCTTCCATACTAAGCGGAATCAGCGACATGCCTTGATCGAGAGCCCCAGCCCACTTGCCGAATAGCTGGCGAGCTTTCGCTTCGTCCAGAGACTGGAGATAGAAATATACGACATACGCCAGGAACGGTGTATTATCCAGATTGGCTTCCCCCACCGGCTTCTCTACCACACCTGCGGCATACACGCCTAATCCGTCGGCATAAATACGGTCAGGCAGCCAGCCGTCCTCGCGCCGCCCTCCTATAACGAAGTCAATCGCGGCCCGGATATCATCCGGTTGGAGGAACTCGGAAGCGTATTCAACCATATAAGCAAAATCGCGCACCCACAGCGCATCATAACTAGCAATCCCGTCAGGGGTAAATAATTTCGTACCATCATGAGCCACCTTGATACAGCCTTGAATTAATTGATCGGATTTTTGCGCAAGCAATTGCGCCAGTTTGTGATTACTCATCTTGTCACCGTCCTAATGATAGCGTTTTAGGCCTTACGAGAGTCATTGTAACATAAACAAAATAGTTTTCAATAACACATTTAAAAAACACTTTAGTAAAATGTGTTTACAAAACTTTTCGTTCTTGCTATACTGGCATCATCAAGCCCGATCAAACACAATGCCGCAGTAAGAAATGAACAAATGAAAGCGTGCCTAAAAGCGAAAAATAATGCCTGCTCTATAAGAAGAAGGTAGATTTGCTTATAATTAAGAGGGCGTATTATTTTTGCAAAGGGTGAAACGGATTGGGAAAGAATAATTCCAAAATTTTAAAAGAAGCCAACAAGTATTTGGTATTGCAATGCATATCCAGCTACCAGCCAATCACCGTTGAGGATATTGTGAAGAAGACGAATTTGAGCCGGCCTACGGTCATTAATTCGGTCAAGGAATTAACCGACGACCATATCATTATCAAGGGCGGACTTGCCGAGTCCACCGGGGGCAGAGCAGCAGCATTGCTCGCTATTAATTCAGATGCATACTACGGCATCGGAGTTGACTTTGAGTTCCCGCAGGTGCGGATTGCAATGGCCAACTCCAATGGCGAGATTCTGGCCTCGCGCCACTATGATTATCCGCTCGATAGCTCGGTGGAATACATCACCGATCGTCTATCCGATGAAATTGCCCGGTTGATTGAGGAATCTGGCGTAAATCGGCTGAAGATCGAAGGCATTGGCATCGGTATGTCCGGTGTGGTCGACAAGAATAACGGCTTGTCCATCTTCATCGAACGGATTAACGATTGGCATAACGTGGACATCAAGTCCATTCTGGAAGATCGTCTTGATCTACCGGTTTATGTGCGCAACGATGTTCACTTGATGGGACTGGTCGAACAGCGCTTCTATCTATCCGCCGAGAATCAAGACTTCATCTATATTGGGCTGCGCTCTGGCGTAGGTAGTGCGATCTTTATGAAGAACGGGATCTATGGCGGGGAGAATGGCAACGCAGGCTTCATCGGTCAAATGATTCTGGATGTCAGCGGACCGGAAGGGCTTGGCGGTCCCAAGGGCAGCTTGAACGTATTTGCCAGCGAACTTAATCTGATTCGCCGTTACCGTGAGGGAAGCGGAAATACCGCTTCGGCTGAGCGGCTTCCACTACGGCTGGAGAATCTGGTTCAACTTGCACAAGAAGGAGATGAACTGGCCTCCTCCTTGCTGCAAGAAGCAGGTCATTACCTGGGACTTGCCCTGGTGAATCTGGCACGCATTTTTGAAATTCCTAATTTTGTGATTGGCGGCTGTCCGAACCTGGAGGGTTCGATCTTGCTTAAGTCCTTGCAAGAAACGGCCAGCGATTTATTGAAGGAACACTTTAATCGGCTAAGCATCGTGCCTGGTCAATTACTGGAATACGAGTATGCGTTAGGCGGCTGCTATTTGGTGTTTGATCATATCTTTCATAAACCAAGATTAAAGCTTCAAATATAACAATGCGTTGTATTTGAAGCTGACCTAAAGACAGCAAGGAGACAACAGTGATGGATAACAGAATTCGGATCGGTATCAGGCCGGTCGTTGACGCCCGGGTCGGCAACGTCAGGGAAGCGCTTGAACCGCAAACGCTCTCAATGGCTCAAGCGGTGGCCCGGTTGCTGAGCGAGCAGCTTCATTACAGCGACGGCGCACCCGTAGAGTGCGTGATCGCATCTACATGTATCAGCAGCATCAAGGAGGCCCGGCAAGCGGACGAGCAATTCCGGCTCGAAAATGTAGGCGTTACCATCTCCGTAACCCCCGCTTGGGCCTATGGCAGTGAAACCATCGACATGGACCCGCATCGCCCGAAGGCGATCTGGGGATTTAACGGCTCCGAGCGTTCCGGTGCAGTCTATCTGGCTGCAGCACTCGCCGCACATAACCAGAAGGGCCTGCCCGCCTTTGGCATTTACGGCAGTCATGTGCAAGACAAGGATGATGACAGCATTCCCGAAGATGTACAAGCTAAGCTACTGCAATTCGCCCGGTCAGCTATGGCCGTCGCTCAAATGCGCGGCAAATCGTATCTGGCCATTGGCTCCGTCAGCATGGGTATTGCCGGATCGATCGTCAATGAATCCTTCTTCCAGCAGTACCTGGGCATGCGTAATGAATACGTTGATATGAGCGAGATCAACCGCCGGATTCAATTGGGGATTTTCGATCAAGAGGAATTCGAGCGCGCACTGGCCTGGACCCGCCAGCATTGTCTGGAAGGTACCGATTACAATGAAGAAGTTACCCGATTCTCCCGCGAACGCAAGGATGAGGTATGGGCGTTCGTCGTGAAGATGACCTTGATTATGCGGGATCTGATGGCAGGCAATCCGAAGCTGGCGGAAGCCGGCTTCACGGAAGAAGCGCTGGGACATGAAGCCATTGCTGCAGGATTTCAAGGACAACGCCACTGGAACGATTACCTGCCCAATGGCGACTTCTCCGAAGCGATCCTGAACAGCTCGTTCGACTGGAACGGCCGACGTGCTCCTTATGTGATGGCTACCGAGAATGACAGCCTGAACGGAGCCTCGATGCTGCTGGGGAATCTATTGACCCATACCGCGCAGGCCTTCGTGGATGTCCGGACCTATTGGAGCCCTGAAGCTGTGAAGCGGGTCGCCGGATATGATCTTGAAGGCTTGGCGGCAGGCGGCGTCATTCATCTGAAGAACTCCGGCTCGGTTGCGCTGGACAGCTCCGGAGAACAACAAATCAACGGCCAGCCGGCTATGAAGCCACACTGGGACATCACCCAGGACGAAGTGGACCGCAGCTTACAAGCAACCACCTGGCATGCTGCTCATCAAGGATATTTTCGGGGCGGCGGATTTTCCAGCCGTGTACTAACCAAGGGAGGCATGCCGATTACCTTCTACCGGATCAACCTGGTCGCCGGATTAGGTCCGGTGCTGCAAATTGCCGAAGGTCATACTATAGACCTGCCGGATCATGTGCACGAGCTGCTGGATGAGCGTACCGACCCATCCTGGCCAACCGCCTGGTTCGTCCCTAATCTCACCGGAAGCGGTGCTTTCCGCAATGTCTATGCCGTCATGGATAACTGGGGCGCTAATCATGGCGTATTCAGCTATGGGCATATTGGCAGCGATCTGATTACCCTCGCCGCCATGTTGCGGATTCCCGTCAACATGCACAACGTGCCGGAAGAGCGGTTGTTCAGACCAAGCTACTGGAAGGCCTTTGGCCTGGAGAACAGCTCAATGGGCATGGACTATCGCGCCTGCTCACAGTTAGGGCCTTTGTACAAGTAACGGTGGTGTATTTTGCGGGACTGCGTATCGGCCGAGCGCGGCCCGCAACTCACATACATGTTTTTTATGCTTTGCTTACAAAAGGGAGGAATTGCATCATGAAAAAATGGTTATCTTCACTCGTTGTAGTTATGTTGAGTGTCACAGTACTGACTGCATGCGGGGGCAACAACAATGCACAACCGGGCAATACCAATAATCAAGGTACAGACAGCACAGAGAAAATTAAGCTGGAATTTCTGTCTTTGAAGCAAGAGCAAGCAAGCCAAGCAGCGTTTAAAGAGATTATTAAGCGTTTTGAAAGCGCTAATACTAATATCACTGTTGATCTTCAAAGTATGAATGCGGATCAGCTAAAGACGACGCTGCGGGCCAGAGCTGCTTCTGACGAAATGCCGGACCTGGTGACCTGGATGAAAGAGATCGACCCGGAATATTTGCTCGACCTGAAGGGCGAAAGCTACCTTAGCAATCTTAATGCAGAGAGCATCGAAGCTGCTAATGCCCTTTACAATGATGAAATCTATGCGATGCCAATTGATAATGGATACATTGGTTTCTACTACAACAAGACTGTTCTTGCGGACAACAATCTGGAGGTTCCAACCACGCTGACTGAGATGAAGCAAGTGGCTGAGGCATTGAAGGCCAAGGGGATTCCTGCCTTTGCTACAGGCTCCAAAGACCTGTCCGTAGCTTATATGCCGCTGATCGCCCTGTTCTCCGAGACGGTCTTTGGCCGCAATGTGAATTGGTCTGCGGAGCGCGACGCCGGAGACGTTAGCATTGCCACTGACGAGAGCTGGAAACTGGCATTTGATCTGCATAAGGATTATGTATATGGATACAGTGACACCAACGCTTCCTTCAACATTGGCTACGATGATGCCAACGCTATGCTGGCACAAGGAAAAGCCGCCTTCTACGGCAATGGATCATGGGCGCTGGAGCCGATCCGTCAAGTGGGACCTGATGCGGATATTGGTCTGATGGCCTTCCCGATTTCGGATAATCCTGAAGAATCTAAGCTGCTGGTATTTCCGGACACTTCATTGTCTATCATGAAGGATAGCAAAAATGCGGATGCCGCCAAGAAATTCCTTGAGTTTGTTGCTTCACAGGAGGCTGGCGAAATCTGGTCAGAGAATGTAAAAGTATCCTCCACTGTCAATGGCGTCAACGTGGATTATGATCCGATTGCTGCTGATATCAACCAATACATCTCCAGTGGTCAGTTCACTCCATATGGGGACCGTGTACTACGTTCCGTATTTACAGACAAGCTGTGGGAGGATTTCTCCAAGTACATGCTGGATAGAACGGACTGGGATACCTTAGCCAAGGATTTGGATGCTGCATGGGACAGAGCCAAGGAAGTTGAGGCTTCAGGACAATAATACAACGACAATGCCATGTTTGCGCGGATGCCTTCCGGGGGACGAGCTCCATTCTGTTCCTCTCCCGGGGCATTCAGCTTTAAGCCACGCACAAATGACTCCCAGTGGCAAAAGGAATGATATTGATGAAGCCTAAAGGCCAAAATATGTTTTACTTTCTCATATTGCTGCCCGCCTTGTTGCTGTTTACTGTTTTTTTCATCATCCCCGTAGTGCAAAGTCTTTCCTTGTCCTTCACGGACGCTTACGGAATGAGACCGAATTATAAGTTTATTGGTTTAGAGAATTATATCACCGCCTTCAAGGATAGAAGCTTTATAGATACGATTAGTGCGACGTTGAAATTTACGATCACTGCTGTTGTACTCGGAAACGTGATTTCCCTGATCCTGGCTTTGCTGCTGGATACCAAAATTCGCGCCAAAAGCTTTCTGCGCTCTATCTTCTTCATCCCAAACGTGATGAGCTTGCTGGTCGTAGGTTATGTATGGTCTTTCGTATATAGCAATGCTTTGCCGGACCTGTTTGAAGCACTGCATTTGCCCGCCTCCTGGCAGGCCTCGATTCTGGGCAATCCTGATATTGTTATTTATGCGCTGGCCGTTACGGCGGTATGGAACGTAGCCGGTTATTACATGATCATTTATCTGGCAGCGCTGCAAGGCATATCCGATGATCTGATGGAAGCTGCTAAAATCGACGGAGCTCGTACCAAGGACATTTTGTTCAAAATTAAGCTGCCGCTCATCTCGCCGATCATTGTGATGTGTTTGATTCTGTCAACCGCAGCTCATATTAAAATCTTCGAATTGCCGTTCACCATGACCTCCGGTGGTCCGGCGGGCTCTTCGATGACTATGGTGCTGAAAATATACAATACGGCCTTTAGTGCCAACCAAACCGGGCTTGCAACAGCGCAATCGACGATCTTCTTCCTTCTGATTGCCGGTATTACTTTAATTCTGACCAGACTGATGAAATCCCGGGAGGAGAAATTATGATGAAAACTGCCGGTGAAAGTAAGAAAAAAGGATGGCGTCAAGCAGGATTGTACACGATTGTATGGCTTCTCGCGATCCTATTCTTCGCTCCTATCGTGATTGTAATCCTGAATTCATTCAAGACCAAGCCGGAGATTATGGTGTCCACCATCGGATTGCCGGAGAAGTTTAATTTAGATAATTACGTGACGATCTTTACCAATAATGACTTTCTTTCTTCTCTATGGTTCAGTGTTATCGTAGTCGTCGCGACCACAACGCTTACCGTTCTAGTCTCGGCATTGGCGGGATACGCACTGGCCCGTTGGAAGAGCAAGTTCTCCAGCGCCATTATGCTTATCTTCATGACCACTTTGTTTGTGCCCTTCCAGGTCTACATGGTGGCCCTGATCGTTATTGCCCGTCAACTCTCTCTCACGGGCTCTCCCGTTGGGCTAGTCCTGATCTACATTGCCCTTGGCATGCCCGTACCGATCTTCTTGTATCGAAGCTATGCCGCAACCATGTCCAAGGAGATAGAGGAAGCTGCCGCCATCGACGGATGCAGCCGCATTCAGATGTTCTTCCGGGTTGTATTTCCCCTGATGAAGCCAATTACCGCGACCGCAGCTGTATTGAATGCGCTATGGGCCTGGGGTGAATTTTTGGTGGCATTCCTCGTCTACGGCAATCACAAGCCAATGACCATTCCGCTATCCCAGCAATACTTTTATGGCAGCTATAATCAGCAATGGAACTTAATTATGGCCGGATTTGTGATATCGACCATCCCGATTGTTATTTTCTATATCCTTATGCAGAAGCATATTGTTAAAGGCATCGCCGCGGGGGCCGTAAAAGGGTAGCAAGCACACAGAGAAAAGATTAAAGGAGAGAAACACGGATGTTCAACGCTATTTCGCGCCAGGTGGAGAAAACAGTAGCTGACCTGCCGCAGATTAAACCGGAATTGGCCGAGTTATTCAAAAATGGCTACAGCAACACACTGGATACAACCGTAGAACGGATGGAGGATGGAACAACCTTCGTCATTACCGGCGATATCCCAGCCATGTGGCTGCGGGATTCATCGGCCCAGGTAAGACCTTATATCCGCTTGGCTCACGAGGACCAAGAACTGGCGGAGATGATTCGGGGCTTGATCTTGCGTCAGGCCCGCTGCTTGCTGCTGGACCCTTACGCTAATGCCTTCAACCGGGAGGGCAATGGGCATGGACACCAGCAGGACCGTACCGAGATGGGTCCATGGATCTGGGAACGCAAATTCGAGCTGGATTCGCTCTGTTACCCGGTGCAACTGCTTCAGGATTATATTGAAGCTACTGGCGATACCAGCGTGTTCACCGAGGAAGTTCATGCGATGCTGAATGTTATCGTGCGGACGATGCAGACCGAGCAATATCACGACGAGCGCTCTTCTTACAGCTTTGAGCGCGATGATATTACCTTGCCATCAGATACACTGCCTTTGTCAGGCCGAGGCACGAGAACGAATGTGACAGGCATGGTGTGGTCGGGATTCCGTCCCAGTGACGATGCCTGCAAATTTGGCTACCTGATCCCTGCCAATATGTTCGCTGTGGTCATCCTGCGTCATTTGGCCAGCTTCGCTGAAACCTACTATGCCGATCCCAAGCTGGCTGAACGCGCGCGCAAGCTGGAAGCGGAGATCAGCTTCGGGATCGAGACGTACGGAACGGTCGAACACCCGCGCCATGGCAGGATTTATGCCTATGAAACCGATGGCTACGGCAATTATAATTTGATGGATGATGCCAATGTTCCAAGTCTGCTGTCCATGCCTTATCTCGGCTATTGCAGCTATGACGACCCTAAATACTTGCGTACACGGCAATTTGTACTTAGCGAGGACAACCCGTACTACTACAAGGGACGTCATGCCGCAGGGGTAGGCAGCCCGCATACGCCGGAGGGCTATGTATGGCATATCGGATTGATTATGCAAGGTTTGACCTCCACCGACAAGCAGGAGCAGCTCGACCTGCTGGACCAACTGCTGGCCACCACTGCCGGAACAGGTCTCATGCACGAGAGCTTCCATCCGGATCATCCCGACCAGTTCACACGCGAATGGTTCGGCTGGGCTAACAGTCTGGTGGGACAGTTCATTTTGCAGTGGCTGGAGCCTGATGTGAAACACGGAAAGAAGTCTAAATAGCAGCTCAGAGACTTATCCTAAAATGAACATAAATTTTTATGGAACATTACCCAGTATCGATTCGGTGCTGGGTTTGTTGCAGTACGGCCAGGGAATCTACTCGAACTTTTGCTATTCCATTAATGAAGGGGTAACCTATTTATAGAAAAGGAGGCTGAAAAAGATGAATCAACAGATCCCGGAATTAACATTGAACGATGGTTTGAAGGTGCCCGCCATTGGCCTTGGTACTTATTCCTTGAAGGGCGCCGACGGTGTAAAGGCGATTGCAGGAGCAATTGATCTGGGCTACCGGCTGATCGATACCGCCTTTAATTACGAGAATGAAGGAGCTGTCGGTGAGGCCGTGAAGCGAAGCTCCGTTCCTCGTGAGAAGCTGCTGATCTGCTCCAAGCTGCCGGGACGCCGTCATGCTTATCAAGAGGCGCTTGTCACGATTGAAGAATCGCTGTATCGTGCCGGGCTGGATTATTATGACCTGTATTTGATTCATTGGCCGAACCCGAAGCAGGACCTTTATGTTGAAGCATGGCAGGCTATGATCGAAGCGAGAAAGCGGGGATATATCCGCTCCATCGGCGTCAGCAACTTCTTGCCTGAGTATAATGCACGGCTGGTGCGGGAGACGGGGGTTGCACCCAGCCTGAATCAGATCGAACTGCATCCTTATTTTGACCAGGCTGATCAACGTCAGAAGGATGCGGAATACGGCATCATCCCGGAATCCTGGAGTCCGCTTGGCCGCGGTCACCATATGCTGCAGGATGACCGGATCGCTCGGATCGCGGCAGCCCATGGGAAGACGCCAAGCCAGGTGATTCTCCGCTGGCATACTCAGCTCGGGTCGATTCCGATTCCGAAGGCAGGCTCCCTGCAGCATCAGAAGGAAAATCTGGAGCTGTTTGATTTTGAACTGTCAGAAGCGGAAATGAACGTGATCCGCAGCTTCGGCGATGGAGACGGAAGAGGACGCTTGTGGGGGCAGGACCCGGCTGAGTATGAGGAGTTTTGATGATGTAACAAGATGTTGTTCTATAACAAGATGTCGTGTTCCACAAACCGAAGGGTTATAGCTGGATGCGGCAATGAAAACGGGGCAGACCGGAAGCTAGTGTTCACGAGCTTCTGGTCCGCCCCTTTTGTATGAATGCGTGCGCGCTTAGCCTTGGACGCGCGCGTTCGGAGTGTCGTGTTCCAACCGCGAATGGCGCGTCAGCTCGGCGTAATACCCATCCTGTTGAAGCAATTGCTCATGAGAGCCTGCTTCCACAATCCGTCCGCTATCGATGACGATAATCCGGTCCGCATGCTGTACAGTAGACAGCCGATGGGCAATAACCAGGGTGGTTCTGCCGGCAGCTACGACGCTTAACGCATGCTGGATCAGTTGCTCCGTCTGAGAATCGAGATTGGCGGTTGCCTCATCCAAAATGAGGATTTTCGGACGGAAAACCAGGATCCGGGCGAAGGAGATCAACTGGCGTTCTCCTGCGGAAAGCCCGCTTCCGCGATTGGACAGCTTCGTATCATAGCCGCGTCCCAGCCGCTTGATCATCGGATGCGCGCCGACCTGGCGGCAGGCCTTGATAACCTCCTCGCGGGTAATATGCTCCTGGAAGAGACGGACATTGTCCACGATCGTACCCGAGAACAGGTAAGGCTCCTGCTGGACCAATCCCACGGTTCGGTGCAGATCGTGCTGAGGCAGCTGCCGAATATCGGTGCCGTCGATCTCCACGCTTCCGCGATCAACATCATAGAAACGGGCTAACAGGTTCACGAGAGAGCTTTTCCCGGCCCCTGTGGTGCCGACAATGCCGATGAATTCCCCCTCTTGGATATGCAGATTCAGACCATGAAGCACCTCCTGCCCGTCTACATAGGAGAATCGAACCTGCTTGAAGTCTACCCGGCC
>NZ_HG005140.1:363847-455851 GCF_000455265.1 Paenibacillus antibioticophila | reverse complement strand
CTTCTTCTCTTCCGGTGAAGGCTCCTTAACCTCCGGTTGGGCAGAGAAGATGCGCCACAGCCGATCCATGGACACTGTGGTAGATTGAAGGGTATTCCACTGTTGAGTAATCTGGTTGATCGGTTGAAAGAACTGACGAATATAACTGGTGAATGCATACAGTACGCCGAATTCGATTTGTTGGTCGAGCACGGCAAACCCGCCGAGCCAGACGACAAATGCAACGGCCAGATTGCCGAGGACATCAAAGGAGCGGTTAAAGAGAACCGATGCCCGGACCTCCCGGAGATTTGCCTTCAAGTAGGAGGTGTTCCGGCTCGTAAAACGGTCTTCCTGCTCTTGCTCCTGATGGAAGGACTGAATCAGGCTCATACCGGATAAATTCTCCGCAGTAAAGGCAATGAGCCGGGAGAGCAGCGAGCGGGCCTGCTGGTAGCAGGATCGCAGATGCTTCCGGAAAGCCACAGCGATACCCGTAATGATCGGGAACAGGATCAGGCAATACAGGGCAAGCCGCACATCCAGCGCAAACATGAAGACGATAACAAGAATGAGGGAGAGTCCGTCCCGGACGAGACTGAACAGAACCTGGGTGAAGAACTGATTGATCGTCTCGGTATCACTGGACTCATTCGTGACAAGCCCTCCCATGGAGTTCCGGTCGAAGAAGGACATGGACTGTCCGGTGATATGCTTGAACAGGTCTTTCCGCAGGAGAGCTACAATGCTCTGGCCAACGCGCTGCAGCAGGTTCGCCTGAACATAGGAGAACACGCCGCTAAGCGCTTCGAGAAGCAGATAGCCCACCGCCAGCCCGATCAGAATTTTAGACCCGTACGCACCGAAGAGCACCTTTTCATCAATCGCGTATTTGATCAGGAACGGCTGGAGCAGGTCCGCCGAAATAGCTAGGAATGCACAGATGAAGACCCCGAGAAAGGATTTGCGGTGAGGCTTGGCATATGAAAATAGAGCCTTGAAGGCTTGACGGCGTTCCTCCGGAGAGACGGTGTGCTTGTTATCCTCGCGCTGCTTGGTTTCAGCCGGCATGGTTACCCTCTCCTTCCTGAATCTTATGCAGGGAAGCATACAGACCCTGGAGGCGAAGCAGTTCCTTGTGAGTTCCCTGCTCGGACAGCTTGCCGTCCTCCAGCACAAGGATATGATCGGCGTGCTTAACGGCACTGATCCGATGGGCGATAATAATCGTCGTCTTTCCTTGTCTAGACTTCCGTAGATTCGCCAGAATCTTTGTCTCCGTTACGGCATCCACGGCGCTCACACTGTCGTCCAGCAGCAGGATCGGCGCCGATTTGATAAGCCCCCGGGCCAGACTGGTTCTCTGGCGCTGCCCGCCGGAGAGGGTAAGCCCCCGTTCGCCAAGCTTCGTATCGAATTGATCGGAGAACCCGGCGATACTTTCGTGCAGCTCCGCCAGCCTTGAAGCCTCCTCGACCTCATGCAGCTCTGCGTCCCGGTTGAAAAAAGCGATATTATCGCGGATGGTGGTGCTGAACAGGAAGCCATCCTGGGGAACATACGCAATCTGCGTGCGCAGACTGCTGAGAGACAGATCCCGAATATCCCGGCCTCCGATATAGATGGTTCCGCGAGGTGCATCATATAGACGCAGCAGCAGCTTAACCAGGGTCGTCTTGCCGCTCCCGGTGCGTCCCACAATTCCCAGGGTCTCGCCGGGCTTGAGCGAGAAGCTGATATCATCCAGACTCGCTTCCCCGGCATCAGGATAGGCGAAGGTCAAATGGTGTATATCGATGCCAAGGTGCTGCTCGGACGGCGGGAGAGTGTCATCGCCCTCCTTAATTTCCGGCTCTACCGCGAGCAGCCGGTTTAATCTGTCCAGGGATGCCCGGGATCGCTGCATGGTATTAATGACGTTCCCGATGAGTCGCAGCGGATTCATAATCATGCGAAGGTACAAGGTTAAGGCCACGAAGAGACCCAGCGACAACTGCCCGCGGGTGACCAGAAGTCCGCCGTAAGCGATTGCAACAGCCATCGAGACAGCCCCTGTAAAGGGAAGAATCGCCTGGAACATGGAGGTGATCTTAACCAGGGAGAGCTGACGCTGCAGGATGTGATCCACAGAAGCCCCGAAGCGGTCGCGAGCTATATTTTCCGCAGCGAAGCTCTTGGTCACCTTTACGCCTTCAAATTGTTCCTCAGCTGATTCTGTCATCGAAGCCAATGCCTCCTGAACCCGGCGGGAACGGTCGCGGATTTTCGGTCCGAAGCCGATGACCAGAAAGGGGATCGCGAGCAGCGGCAGCACACAGACCAGAATGAGCAGTGCCGGAATATCACTCGCAGCCATCATGACAATGACGGAGATGATCAGCACGGATGCATTGGTCATCTGATTCAGCCCGTTGGCAATCGACTCCCGCACACCGGTCACGTCGTTCATGACATAGCTGAGCAGCTTGCCAATTCCGTTTCGGGAGTAGTAAGACTCGCTTAATTGAGTAAAATGATGGAAGAGCTCTTGTCTTGCCCGGAACTCGAAGATTCGCCCCAATCGGTGATTGATATACTGTCCAATGCCGAAGCATAGTCCGTATACAATCGCGATCCCGACCAGAAGTATCGCATAATACCCAACATCGGGTCGGGTCAGCTCCCCGCTTTGCAGATGGTCGGTGAAATCACCCAACACCTTCGGGAAGTAGGCAAACGTAACATTTGCGGCAATCAGAGATAACACCGCAGCCAGGTAGAACAAGAAATGGGCCTTCATGTGATTCAACAGTAATGTTTTTCCACGCACAGACACCTGTCCTCTCCTTATATAGTGCATCGTGATCAAAAGATGACTTTTTGCTTCGGCCAACATCGGTCATGTATAAGTATACCATGGGAGAAAAAGGCAGGCTTCAGTTTAACGGGTTACTATTCAGGGAAAATGCCTCAAATTTGTGCAAGAAAAAGAGAGAAGAATGATAGCGAAGAATTATAATATAGTCAATACTATAGCTCATACATCAGATGTGAAGCTGTGAATGGAGGATGGAAATGTTGATGAAGCACGCTCGGATCGGTGTGATCCTGGCTCAAATCGGAACACCCTCGGCTCCCGAAGCCCGCTCGGTGCGTCCGTATTTGCGGCGGTTTCTCTCCGATCGGAGGATCGTAGACACGCATCCTTTACTGTGGCAGCCCGTGCTAAGAGGAATTATTTTGCGTACACGCCCCAAGAAATCAGCAAGCCTGTACCGTCAAATCTGGACTGAAGAAGGCTCGCCTTTATGGGTCTATTCGCTCCGGCAGCAAACCGCATTGCAGGCCAAGCTGGGATCGGACTATCAGGTCGAATTAGGCCTTGCATATAGTGATCACAGTATTGAGAAGGCTATAGAGTCATTGGAGAAATCAGGAATCAGCCGTATTCTGATCGTGCCGATGTTCCCGCAATACTCCTCAACAACGACGGCGTCGGTGTATGACCAGACCTGCTTTGCGGCACTGGGACGCAAGAGCTTTGGCGAGAAAGCAGCCAAGCGCTTTATTCCCGCGCTGCGCTTTGTCGAGCCTTATTACGACGATCCGGGGTATATTGACGCTATGAAGGCTCATTTGCAGCGAATTTTGCACCGTCAAGGGCAAGAGAGCCGTCCGGATTATACAGTGCTTACCTTTCATGGCATTCCCAAGCGGTATGCCGATACAGGTGACCCTTATCCTCAGCAGTGCATGGAGACAGGTCGGCTATTAGCCGAAGCCATGGGATGGGAAGACGGAAAATGGCAGATATCCTTCCAATCCCGTTTTGGTCCGGAGGAATGGGTAGGTCCCTCTACCGAGGAGACTCTCAAGGGCTTGCATGACCGCGGGATTTCCAGTCCTATGGTCTTTTCGCCGGGCCTTGTCACCGATTGTCTGGAGACCTTGCATGAGCTGAATATTGAAGGCCGTGAGCATTTTCAAGCTTCTGGCGGACAGGCTGAGCGTTTTCAGTATGCCCCTTGCCTGAATGATCAGCCGGAATGGCTGGGCTTCCTGACGGAATTGGTAGAGCGCAACGCTGGGGGGTGGCAGACAGTACCTCGCCCCTAATGATTGTATATGTTTACGAAAACAATGGTATTTTTCAAAAAGATAAGGTAACTTATAGAGTAAAGAGAATAAAAACGTTTTTATAAACAACGTATTAAGGAGAGAATACTTTGACAACAAAGAAATTGGGAGTCCCGCTAGAAGGTTTCGCCGAGTTCAGCAGAACTGTTGCCGCAGAAGGGGCGGTGTTGTTAAAAAATGATTTGCAAGCCCTTCCTTTACTTCCGCAGGATACCGTATCGGTATTCGGAAGAACCCAGATCAATTATTACCGCAGCGGAACCGGTTCCGGCGGAAGCGTGAATGTAACGCATACGACAAATCTGTTGAATGGACTGCGCGGCAAGAGCGGAATTCGGTTGAATGAGGATTTGGCGGGCGTATATGAACAATGGATTGAGCAGAATCCCTTTGACAACGGGGGCGGCGGTTGGGCCGCTGAACCGTGGCATCAGAAGGAAATGCCGCTGAGTGATGAGCTGGTGGCCTCGGCAAGAAGCAAATCCTCGAAGGCTGTTGTGGTGATCGGCCGCACCGCAGGCGAGGATCAGGATAATGCCAATGCACCGGGGAGCTATCTGCTGACAGATGATGAGAAGGATATGCTGTACAAGGTAACGCATCATTTTGACCAGACCATTGTAGTGCTCAATGTGTCCAATATTATTGATATGGGCTGGCTGGACGATAGCCGCTATACTTATCCGATTGCCAGTGTGATTTATGCATGGCAAGGGGGCATGGAGGGAGGCAATGCAATTGCTGACGTGCTCACAGGCGAAGTGTCGCCTAGCGGCAAGCTCACCGATACCATCGCTTACCGGATCGAGGACTATCCGTCCACCAAAAATTACGGCGATGAGCTGAAGAGCATCTATGAAGAGGATATTTATGTCGGGTATCGATATTTTGAGACATTCTGTCCGGAGAAGGTGCAGTATGAATTTGGCTTTGGGCTATCTTACACGACATTTGCTTATCAGGCAGAAGAAGGAAGAACCATCAACAAATCGGATGGAGATGTCATCGAGGTTGATGTGACGGTTACGAATACAGGGAATGTCTATGCAGGTAAAGAGGTCGTCCAGCTCTATTATGAAGCCCCTCAGGGCAAGCTGGGCCAGCCTGCAAGAGCTCTTGCGGCGTTCGCCAAGACACGTGTCCTGCAGCCGGGAGAATCCCAGCGCTTAACATTGAGCTTCCCGGCTCGTCGTATGGCCTCTTATGATGATGCCGGCATGACGGGATACCGTTCGGCTTATGTGCTTGAAGCGGGGACTTATGTTATGCATGTAGGGACGAGCGTGAAAAATACAGTTGTGGCGGCCATTGACGGTCAGGGCGGATATTCGGTCAACTCGCTTCAGGTTGTCCAGCAGCTTCAAGAGGCAATGGCACCGGTAGAGGGCTTCTCCCGATTGAAGCCGGGCGCGCGGAGACCGGATGGAACCTATGAGGCGGATTATTCGGCGGTTCCGGTTAGAACCGTCTCGATGGAGGAGCGTATCGAGCGCAATCTTCCGAAGAGTCTGGAGCAGACAGGAGATCAAGGCTATAAGCTAAAGGATGTTCATGAAGGCAAGGTAAGCATGGAGACCTTCATTGCACAGCTCAGCAACCAGGATCTGGCAGCGATTGTTCGCGGCGAGGGCATGAGCAGTCCGCTGGTTACGCCGGGAACAGCTTCGGCATTCGGCGGTGTAAGCGATTCGCTGCTGAGCTATGGCATTCCTGTAGGATGCACCGCTGACGGACCGTCCGGCATTCGGATGGACAGCGGCCTGAAGGCAACCCAGGTTGCGATCGGCACCCTGCTTGCGGCTACCTGGAATGTCGAGCTTGTAGAAGAGTTGTACGTTATGGAAGGCCAAGAGCTGCTGAGAAATGAGATTGACGCGCTGCTCGGACCGGGACTTAATATTCGCCGCAGCCCGCTGAACGGCCGGAACTTCGAATATTTCTCGGAGGATCCTTTGATTACGGGAGAATTCGCCGCGGCATGTACGCGCGGAATCAAGCAGGGCGGCTCCAATGCTACATTGAAGCATTTCGCGTGCAACAACCAGGAGAAGTACCGGACAAAAGTCAATGCGGTCGTCTCCGAGCGAGCACTGCGCGAGATCTATCTCAAGGGCTTCGAGATAGCGGTGAAGGAGGCGGGAGCCAATTCGATTATGACCTCCTACAATCCGATCAACGGTCATTGGGCAGCATCGAACTATGACCTGAATACGACGATCCTGCGCGGAGAGTGGGGCTACACAGGAATTGTGATGACGGACTGGTGGGCCCTCATGAATGATGTCGCCTTCGGCGGCGCTCCAAGCAATAAATACACGAACTGGATGGTTCGGGCTCAGAACGATCTGTACATGGTTGTGAACAACTACGGCGCGGAGATTAACTCGCTGGATGACAATACCTTGGAATCGCTGGAAAATGGGACTTTAACCGTCGGGGAATTGCAACGAAGCGCTATGACCATTTGCAACTTCTTGATGCATGCCCCGGTATTCTCAAGAGAGCAGATTATAGAAGAGAAGGTTAACGCGATTGCCGCTAAGCACCTTGCTGCTGCACAGGAGCTTTCCGAAGAGGGACGGCTCCATCCATCGGCGAAGGAGCCGACCTTGTTCCAGGTGGCGGAGGCCGGGCAATACCGGATCATTGTCAATATCATGTCCCCGGACAATAACCTGGCGCAAAGCGCATGCAACCTGATTCTGAATAACCAGGTGGTTACGACGATTCAGACGAACGGCACGGATGGGCGATGGATCAAGCAGAAGCTGGTGAAGGTAGAGCTGGAAGCCGGCGGATACGAGATGACGTTTGATCATACCAAGCCAGGTATTCAGTTAGATTGGATTGAGTTCAAACGTACATTTTAAAAGAGGCCCGGGAACTGATATAATGTTACTTATCAAAGGACATTATTGAGTCAGGAGAGTAGGGGAGCATGAGGGGATACAATTTTACACGCCCATTGATGTTGATTGCGATTGCAGTCTTGACGAATTTTGCGGTTACATCCATATGCATGCTGTTTGGAATGAATCAGGATTCGGCAAGCAGTCTGGGGACAATGGCCATGGTATTAGCCGCTCTCTGGGTGTTCTCACGGCAGAGGAAGAAACGTTAATGACAATCATTTGAAGGTTTGAATAAATCTGTCCACTCCTGGGCATTTTCTTAATGAACACCATTGCGAGGAGTGGGCAGACATGAGAACAATGAACAATATCGCGCTTACGCTTTTGATTGTGGGAGGGCTGAACTGGCTTCTGGTTGGTCTGTTTCAGTATGATCTGGTGGCAGCCATCTTTGGTGGACAGAGCGCCATGCTATCCCGAATTGTCTACGTTATCGTCGGACTATGCGCGCTTTATTCGCTCAAGTTCTACGGCGACGTGAACGAAGAGGAGCGAGCCCGCTAAGGCTTAAGATCTTAATATCGGGTATGAATGAAAGAACGGCCTCTCGGGATATCCTGAATGGTCGTTCTTTCATTTTATTTAGATGAATATATAAGTTGAACTAAAGCGGCTACATAGAATAGGCATAAGTGTAAAAGAACACTTTACACGTTGCCTCCAATGTATGATCATGAGTTCAACTTACAATTCATCGGCGATGCCGAGCAGCGCAATACCGAGCATGACGACAACGATGACGCTGTACTGAAGCTTGCTGAGCCGCTCCTTCAGGAAGAGTCGGGACAGGATAACGGAGAAGATGCTGTACGAAGCGATCAGTGGTGCCGCTATAATTGCGTTATTGGCCATAGCAAAGACATAGAAGAACTGGCCGATTGTCTCGAAGATGGCAGCATACCCTTTTACACGCTCACGGAACAGATGGAAGGACTGCTTCTTGATCCATTTTAAATAAATGAAGGCGATGACCGCACAGAGGAAAAAGGTGAATTCATAGGCAAGCAGCGCCGCATCCTCGCTGATCAGACTGAGCTCATCGAGATAGATCCCATCGGCAAAGGTGCCCAGCCCGTCTATGATACAGTAAAGAATCGGGAACAGGATCGCCATGACTCCGATTTGATATTTCTTGTCCAGAACGGCGGAATCCGCCCGGAGCATGCGAAGCTCCTGTCTTTTCTCCAATACTGCGATAGCCACCACACCGCCCGTAATAAGGATGATTCCCGTTACCTGGATGCCGCTTAGAACATGGGTGAAGAAAATAAAGAGCAGGATCGTTGTCACTGCACCGGAGGAGTTCTGTACGGGAGAAGCAATGGACAGCTCCATGTACCGCAACCCGATATAGCCAAGGGTCATAGATAGAATGTAGAGCGCTGACACCGGCAAATACCGAAGCATATCGATGGGATCAAAAGCGATTCCCTGAATAAGCATGTAGGAGATAGCATGAATCCCCATCACCAGACCGACCATAATAACGATCTTGATATGACTGTACCGGTCCCCCGGATCACTTCCTTTCTTATAAAATAAATCCGCCGCGCCCCAAGCGAAGGCGGTAAGCAGCGCAAATAGAAACCACATAACGATGCACCCTCCTGAATTCAGTCTACTTTGTGAAAACTGTATCATTATATATGTCGGAGTGAAAATGTCAAGGGGAAGGCGCCGGAATGTATCCGGATTCATTGACATTAGGCATTTGGAGTGGTATCGTCGAACTGACCTCTACCAGCATTTTGAAGTTGATAGAAACCGATATATATTTCGTGAAAGCTCTTCGCAGGAAGGGTTTTTTCAATTTATATTATCTTATAAGAAAAGAATGTGATTCTATGAAACAGCTCAGACTAAGCCCTAAATACAGTAATTTTCTCGAAAAGCATCTGTCGGGCGAGACGATGGACTACCGTCAGGTCATTGCTTTGTTCCTGCCGATCCTGATTGACCAGGCCTTCATTGTCGGCTTGAACCTGGTAAACACGGCGATGATCAGCTCCTCGGGTGTGGCGGCTGTCAGTGCGGTGAACATGGTGGATTCGATCAATATGTTCCTGATCAATGTCTTTGTGGCTATTGCGACGGGGGGAACCGTGGTAGTAGCCCAATATAAAGGCAGCGGGAACCAACTGATGGTGTCTAAGTCTGCCGCCGGCAGTGTTACGGCAGTCTCGCTCACGGCGCTGGTGATCGGTATGTTTCTGGTTGTGTTTCACACCCCGATTCTCAGTCTGCTCTTCGGAGGGGCGGATGCGGACGTGCTCCATAGTGCGCGAACGTATCTGATCGGGAGCGGTGTGTCATACATGGGGATTGCCATTGTGCAGGCTGTGTGCGGTGCATTGCGAGGCATAGGCAAGTCGAGAGCTTCCTTGGCATTATCGCTGATCACGAATCTTTTGTATGTCTTGCTCAACATATTGTTTATCAATGTACTTGATATGGGTGTATTCGGGATGACATTATCCGTCAATATTGCCCGCTATGCCGGAGCAATATGTGCGCTGTATTATATATTCAAGCTGGATGCGGCGCTGCATCTGGGCATCCGCGATCTCTTCACCCTCCCGTTGTCCATGCTGCGCAAGATTATGTTTATCGGTGTGCCATTCGCCGCCGAGCAAATGTTCTTTAATGGCGGCAAGCTGCTGACCCAGGTGTTCATTGTCAGCCTGGGAACGTATGCGATAGCCACCAATGCCATAGCCGGCTCGCTGGCAGCGGTGCTGCAAATTCCTGCGGGTGCGCTGTCCTTGACGATTGTTACGGTCGTAGGTCAATGTATCGGGAGAGGCAATGTGGCGGATGCCCGAAAATTCATCAGGTCATTTCTGGTGCTTGGCTCCATCACTTTGTTCTTGATCGGTATTTTGATTATGCCGTTCTTTTATCCGCTTGTCGGTATTTTTGATCCGCCAACAGAAATTGTCCATGATATCTTCATCATCCTGCTGATCAATACTATTGTTCAGATGTTCCTTTGGCCGATCAGCTTTATTGCCCCTTCGGCGCTTCGCGCGGCTGGCGATTCCAAGTTCACTTCGATCACTTCCATGCTGACCATGTGGTTGTTCCGGGTCGTGCTTGGTTATCTGCTGGGGATTACCTTCAACTTCGGCATATTAGGCGTCTGGCTGGCTATGAACTGCGAATGGGGTGTCCGCGGAGCCATCTTCATGTGGCGTTACCGCGGAACCAAATGGTATCAGCATAAGTTGATCTAGAACGGAAGGGATGTTCAACATGTTGCCGTATAATACACTGATCCATCAGGTTCCTACAAGAAGAAAGGCCGTCGCTATCACCTTTGATGATGGACCGAATCCTGTATATACGCCCGAGGCGACGGAGATCTTTCGAAAGGCGCAGGGAAAGGCAACGTTCTTCATGATCGGCAGTCAAATGGAGCGGTATCCCGAGGTGGTTCGGGCGGTCCATGCAGAGGGTCATGAGATCGGCAACCATTCCTTCAGCCATCCTTCATTGACAGGACTTCAGAAGCTGGAGGCGAAGGAAGAGCTTGTTCAAACCGAGGTGCTGATTGAACAGTTGACAGGCGTGAAGCCCAAGGTTTTTCGTCCGCCCTATTTCGACCAGAACGAGATGGTCGGCAGCGTATCGGAGGATATGAAATATTACATGATAGGCGCCCTGAATTCGGAGGCGAACGACTGGGAGATGCCGGGTGTGGAACATATTCTGGAGAAGACAAGAAGTGAAGTCAAGCCTGGGAGCATCTTGATCTTTCATGATGGCTTTGATGACCGTTCCCAGACAATCAAGGCAGTTTCTATTCTAGTACCTGAGCTGATCGCTGATGGATATGAGCTCATTACGGTCAGCGAGTTAATCTCATCTTCTCACTAAAAAAAATGATAAGCCGTTGGTGTAGATGCCTATACCAGCGGCTTTTTTTTATTCGACAATCTATTTTGGTATAGCGCGTTTTTTTGCAAGTTGTTGTACAATGACGTAAGGGTGTGAGACTATTTTCCTACACTAATGGGGGAACTTCCATGATGAAATTTGTCGGAAAAAAGGTTAGGGATGATATAGTCAGTGATTTCGGTGTGACATTAGTCTCTGCGGGAAGTATGCTTGATGAGGAATTGATCGGGCTGTTGGGGAATCATCAGGTTGATCTGTATAGCCTGGAGCTTCTGGATTCCGGGCCGAGACCGGTCATTAATTTTGTGGATCAGGCCGTGCTGCGATCCAAAGAATTATTCGAGTCCATTGGGCTGACAGGCAAGGTGCCTGTGGAGGATATCAAGGGAGAGGTGATCCCTCTCGTCCTGCAGGTCTCGCAGCACTCCAATCTGTTCCAGCTCTTCGAATCCGTGAAGGCTGTCGATGAGTATACCTATCAGCATAATATCGGAGTCGGCATCCTGTCGACGCTTATTGGCAGATGGATGGAGCTGCCGGATGAGGAACTGGAGATCCTGTCTCTGGCTGGAACGCTGCATGATGTAGGCAAGGTGTACATATCGGGTGATATCCTTAACAAGCCGGGTAAACTGACGAAAGAGGAGTACGAGCAGGTCAAGCGGCATGCCCAGTTCGGCTATGATTTGCTGTGCCAGGTCCCCCACTTGGATCCTCGCATTCCGCTCGCCGCGCTTCAGCACCATGAACGCAATGATGGCCGGGGCTATCCGTTTGGAGCAAAAGAGCATGACATTGAGCTGTTCAGCAAAATCATTGCGGTAGCTGACATTTTCCATGCCATGTCCTCCCGGCGCTCCTACCATGAGCCAAGAGCATTTTATGAGATTGCAGATCAGATGAGAGACGACAGCTTTGGCCTGCTAGACCCGATGGTTGTCACTTTGTTCCTGGATAAAGTAATGGAGAAGCTGATCGGCGAGACGGTGCTGCTGACAGATGGACATCACGGTGAAGTCATTAGCTTGAATCCGCATCAGCCGTTGGCTCCGCTCGTGAAGGTCGGAGAAGAATTCATCGACTTGAGCCGAAGAACGGACATACATATTAAAAGTATTTTTATACCCGCTTAATATCGGGCTGCAGGGAGAAATGAGATGATAGCAAAAGTCCCGCTTCTGGCGGACAGCAGGAAAATATATAGAAAAGTCATAACTACATATTGGATGATATTGTTTCTTTCTCTCTTGGCAGAATGGCTTGGGGCTCTATTGTGGGCAGAAGGAAGAATTGAACGGTTAGACTTGGGGTATCTCATGGAGAGAATTATTGTGCCCACACTGGTCCAGCTAGCAATTATCGGGACGAATGAGCTCTTGTATTATCGTTCCTTGGAGAAGCCGGAATGGGTCGTGCTTAGCGGGACGCTGATCGCGGCCGCCTTAATGATTGGCAATCAGGGCTTGCATCTGGAATATATTCTGGTGCTTCCGATCCTGATCTCTCTGTTTTTTTTCAGGAAAAGACTGCTTTACTTGGCATTTGCAGCGAACTTGTTAACCTTCTTCCTCATTTATTACGGCTATTCCGAGTTCAGAACGATCATGACCCCTTATGATCTTTGCATCTTTTTCGCTATAATGATCGGCATTCTGTATATTGCGCTGCAGATTATTGGGCAAGGCAAACAAATGATTGCTGATTTCATGCGCATGATGACCTCGGAGCAGGATTTGGTGGTGAAGAATGCGGTCATGGACCGGCTGGCCAAGATTGATGCGCTGACCGATTTATACAACCATAAGACGCTGCATGAATATTTGGAGCAACTGATCGAGCAAAGCAACAATAACGTCATGCCCTTGCAGCTGGCGATCATGGACATTGATAACTTCAAGAGTGTGAATGATACGTACGGTCATGCTGTGGGAGACGCAGTGTTGAGCCGGGTAGCCCAGGCGATAAAGGATTCATTGTCCCAGAATGAGATCATTGCAAGATATGGCGGTGAGGAATTCGTCGTCATTTTTCCCGGCAAGACCTTGTTCGAAGCCTGTCAGGAAATGGAGCGGACCCGGGAGCTTATTTATTCTATAGCGCATGAAGAGATGAAAGGGAGCCGAATTTCGGTCAGCATTGGCGTGGCGGAGCATGTGAGCGGCAAGTCCAGCTCTGCCTTGTTCGAGGAAGCGGATGCTTGTCTGTATTATGCAAAAAAACACGGCAAGAACCAGATGGTGGCGAAGCAGCATGCCAGAAAGTCATCCAGTTCTTCCGTGTAGCTGTATAACAGCAGGCTGCGGGCTAGATTTCCGGCCAGTTTCCGCTGCCTGACAAATATTTCTCCGTTAAGATCGAGAGTAATTGAATACCTACCTCATTATGTCCTCCTTCGGGGATGATGAGGTCCGCATATTTTTTGGATGGCTCAATAAAAGCTTCATGCATTGGCTTGACGGTGGCCAGGTATTGCTGATGAATGGAATGGATAGAGCGTCCTCTTTCCTCCATGTCCCGCAGCACGCGGCGAAGGAGCCGGACATCGGAATCGGTATCGACGAACACTTTAATATTGAGCATATTCCGCAGCTTCTCATCATAAAGGACGAATAATCCTTCGACGATCGCGATCCGGTTTGGCTTCAGCACGATGTTCTCCGTAGTGGAACGGGTATGATTGGTGAAGTCATATACCGGTGCCGCCGCAGTTTGCCTATTCCTCAGCATCAACAAATGCTCGATCAGCAATTCATTGTCAAAAGCAAAGGGATGGTCATAGTTCGTTAGAACCCGCTGATCCATCGTCAAATGCGACTGATCCTTATAATAGTTATCTTGTGAGATGAATGTAACCTTATCCGGCCCTAGCTGCTCGATCACGGAGCGGGCCACTGTCGTTTTTCCAGAGCCGGTGCCGCCGGCGATACCGATAATTAGCATGGTGATTCGAATAACCCCCTAGGTATTTTCCCGTTGAACATTTTCGTATTGTAGCATAGTAAGCGACATTTTTCACCCTCATTGATCAAGTCCAAGGCATTCATGTCGAATGAACGTTCACCGGGCCATTCCCTGGGGAAATCTCAGAAATTTGCTTGAAATCCATGTCAAAATCCATAGAAAATTCACATGCTGTGTAGTAATATTGTCCTATAAATCCAATTACTACATATAAATGGGGGTCGTTCGCTTGCTGCATAGTCTGAAGTGGAAACTGATTGTCTTTTTTACTTCACTGCTGCTTATTTCCGGAGCCGTGCTTACGTATACCGTATACAATTCCTCCGAGAAATTGCTCATGAACTCGATTGGCACGCAAGCATTAAAGGTTGCTGAGCATGCGGCAGCTATGGTGGAGACGGAGCAATACAAGACGATTGCTGATGAAGGCGAATCTGCGGTCTATTATCGTACGCTTCGCGAACAAATGAGCGCAGTCAGAGAGGCTAATGGACTGGATTATCTGTATATTATGCACCGTCGGGATACGGGCGGATCCTACGAATATTACTATGTTGTTGACGGAGCGGCATTGGACGCGCCGGATGAGGAAGTATCGGGCTTTGGGGAAGTAGAGACGGAGTCCTACCCGTCCTTGGAGGCGGTCTATGACAGCAAGCAGCCGCAGTTGGGAGAGATGACGTCCTCAGAGGAATATGGAGAGACAATGACCTCCTACGTACCGATTCTCGACGCTAACGGAGAAATTCTCGGTGTCATGAGCGCCGATTACAATGCTTCGGAGGCGTATGCTTTGCTTCACGGCACACGCAGCCGGATCATATGGATTTCGGTCGGCATTCTGGCAGCTGCATTAATCCTTACGCTCTTAATGGCTCGCTCGCTGATTAATCCATTGATCCGTATGAAGCGTGATATGCACAAGGTGCAGACGGGTGAACTGGGCGTGAAGACTGAAGTTCTGGGCAAAGGCGAGATTGCGGATCTAGGGCAGTCCTTCAACCGGATGTCCGAGGACCTGAGCTCCATGATCCTTGGCATTAAAGACAGCTCGGGAATGATCGGAGATTCCGCCCAGGTTCTATTCAATAATGTCGGTAAATCCCGCAAGCTTGGCGAGAGCATTTACAGTCTTTCGGTTGAGGTCTCTGAGGGTGCGGATATTCAGCGTAAGGCTGCGGAGGATACTTCGAGAGCCATGGATGAGGTTGGCTCGGGCGTACAGCGGGTAGCGGCATCTTCAGCGCTTGTCGCCGAGAGCTCCGCCAAGGCGGCCAGCATGGCGGAGCAGGGCTCTATCGCAGTCAAGCATACTGTTAAGCAGATGGATAAAATCCACAACGCAACAAAACGGGTAGTCGAAGATATTGATGCAGTAGCCGAAAAATCGGAGGAAATGAGCGAGATCATCGAGGCGATCCAGGACATTTCAGCTCAGACCAATCTTCTGGCATTGAATGCCTCCATCGAGGCCGCTCGTGCGGGCGAGCATGGCAGAGGCTTTGCCGTTGTCGCAGACCAGATCCGCAAGCTGGCGAACCAGTCCGGCAACTCCACCCTGCGAATTGCAGAGCTGATTAATGAGACGATTCAAGGCGTGGAGCGTGCAGTAGAGGCTGCAAGACAGGAGTATATTGAGGTTGAAGCGGGCAGAAGCGTGGCTCAGGCCGCAGGGGAAGCCTTCCAGCTTATTCAGCAGGAAGTGAATGTGGTGGCAGGAGAAGCGCAGGAATTTACTGCTGTCGCTGAAGAAATCGCCGCTGCAGCGGAGGAGGTGGCTGCTTCCGTTGAGGAGATTTCGCGGCTGTCCGGCAGAGCTTTCTCCTCGGCAGAGCAGATGACCAGCGCTGTGGCAGAGCAGGACCAGGCCGGAGAGGCAACCTGGTCCTCCCTGACCGAGCTTCAGGAGAAAGGGAAGCAGCTTGAACGGTTGACGGAGCGTTTTAAAGCGTAGACTTGGGGGTGCTGGATCGCCTCCCGGCTGGAGCAACAGCGGGAACGCTGGAGGGTTATAGCGATGCAGCGAACATCGCCGATTATGCCGAGCCTGCACAAATTTTGTATAACCTGCTAACAAAATAGGACGCACTCAAATTGCATAAGCATAAGTGAGTATTGTCTATCGAGATCCGGGCCTTGGGCAGCACGCTGCTATCAGGCCCGGATTTTTTGTATGGGCAGGTATTGCTCTAAATCATGATCTCCCTTGGAACCGATGCCCGTCTTCTTTATACTGGAGTCAGAATGGAAGAATGCCTGAGACGGGAAGGAGCTTATTTAACGATGAACGAGCCAAAAGATCAAGAGGAACGTGTAACTTCAATACAACAAAGCCTGGCCGATGCTTTTAATACGGCGCAATACCGCTTGTCCGGTCATGGTCCAAGGAAGGTAGAGGTTTTAAAGCGTGCATTCGAGGGGATTTCCGGTGATATGGACAGCGATATGTACGGTAAAGGCGAGACTATTGAACAATTTCAGCGGGAAATGGCGGAGTATTTGGGCAAGGAGAGTTCGGTGTTCTTTCCAAGCGGGACTATGGCCCAACAGATTGCCCTGCGGATTTGGTGTGACCGGGCGGACAATAAGCGGGTTGCTTACCATCCTCTGTGCCACCTGGAGATTCACGAGGAGGATGGACTCAAGGAACTGCATGGCATTAAGCCCATTCTGTTGGCGGACAGCGGACGCCTGATCAAGCTGGAGGATGTGAAGTCATTGGCCGAACCGGTCGCATGCCTGCTTCTCGAGCTGCCGCAACGCGAGATCGGCGGGCAATTGCCGGCGTATACCGAGTTAGAGGCTATTTCTGCCTATTGCCGCAGCAAGGGAATCAGGCTTCACTTGGATGGAGCAAGACTGTTTGAAATTCTGCCCTACTACAACAAGACGGCTGCCGAGGTATGTGCGCTGTTCGATAGTGTCTATATTTCCTTCTACAAGACGATCGGCGGGTTGGCCGGGGCGATTCTGGCCGGCGAATCACAGTTTACTGAGGAATCGAAGGTGTGGAAACGGCGCCATGGCGGAGATTTGATCAGTCTGTACCCTTATATTTTGAGCAGTAAATATTATTTTGAGGAACGTATTGGCAAGATGGAGCAGTATTACCGGGAGGCTGTTGAACTGGCAGCCCGTTTTGAGGCTTGTCCAAGGGTGTCCGTATGTCCCTCGGTTCCGGTATCAAATATGTTCCATATCCACTTTGCAGCGCCGAAGGAGAAGATGGAGCAGTTGCTCTGTTTGGTGTACGAGAAGAGTGGAGTGGGGCTGACGGGCAACCTGCGGGAAGCTGAAGGCGGGGAGTCCTGCTCTTTCGAATTTAGTGTCGGCGATCAGGCAGCTCATGTGCCGGCTGAACGGATCGATGAAATGTTTCGCCAGTTGGCTGATTTATCCGCGTCAATATAAACATGCAGGGCAAACCTCCTCTTCAGGGTATATAGAATATGTAGAGAAGCACAGACTGTGTAGTATTGTTCCATTACTGATGACCGGAAAGGAATTGATACGATGCTGCGTACAAAAATGATTTGCACACTCGGCCCTGCATGCGAATCCCTGGAGACCATTAAGGATATGATTCGGGGCGGAATGACGGTAGGCAGACTTAATATGGCACATGGCGAGCCGGAGGAGCATATTCGGCGGATTCAACTAGTCAGACAGGCGGCGAAGGACTTGGGGACATTTGTGCCGATCATGATGGACATCAAGGGGCCGGAGGTACGGATCGGCAGGTTGAAGGAAGCCTCCTGCCAATTAATTGCCGGCGAGGAGATCGTGCTGACGACGGAAATCCTCAACGGGGATTGCCATCGGGTATCCGTGAATTATCCGGAACTGCCTCAGGTGATGCAGGAGCATGATCGGATTCTGATCGATGACGGACTGATTGAGCTAAAAGTGATTGCAGTCGAAGGGAGCACTGAAATCCGCTGTCTTATTGTCAGCGGGGGGATGCTGAAGCCGCGCAAGGGAGTTAATCTGCCAGGCATACGAACGACGCTGCCAGGTGTTACGGAGCGGGACATCGCACATATTGCCTTTGGTGTGGAGAACGAGATTGAGATGATCGCTGTGTCTTTTGTGAGAAAGGGTGACGACATCAGGCAGGTCCGAAATATTCTGGAGAATAGCGGGGCTGGTCATGTCCAGATTATCTCCAAGATAGAGAACGAGGAAGGAATTCGAGCTTTGGACGACATCATTGAAGCCTCGGACGGCATCATGGTGGCCCGCGGCGATCTTGGTGTAGAAGTGCCTGTCGAGCAGGTGCCGATGATGCAGAAGGAAATGATCGATAAGTGCAACATGGCGGGCAAGCCGGTCATCGTGGCTACACACATGCTGGAATCAATGCAGCTCAACCCTCGCCCGACTCGGGCGGAGGTGAGCGATGTGTTCAATGCGGTGATCCAGGGAGCGGATGTAGTGATGCTGTCGGGGGAATCGGCGGCCGGCAAATATCCGGTACAATCGGTTCAGACGATGGCCAGGATAGCGCAGCAAGCGGAAGGTGCCATCGACTACCGGGAACAGTTCAGCCTTCGAAGAAGCCAGCATACCGCCAATATTACCGAGGTCGTGAGCCAAAGTGCGGTCAGCGCTTCCCTGGAGCTGGATGCCAAAGCGATTCTGACATCGACGCAGAGCGGGTTCACGGCACGGATGGTATCGAAATATCGTCCAAAGGCGCCGATCCTGGCTATTACTCATAATCCTCACGTATTGGCGAAGGTGTGCCTGCTGTCAGGTGTATTTCCATTTCAGGGACCGTCTGTATCGACTACGGATGAAATGTTCCGCGCGGCCATCGAGACGGCAGTTCAAAGCGGTTATGTGAATAAGGGTGATACCGTAGTTCTGTCTGCCGGACTGCCCCTCGGTCAACCGGGCACCACGAACCTGCTGCAAATCCAGCAGGCTTAATATATCGAAGAGCAAGCTGCCGGCAGCTTGCTTTAGCAAATTCATATTCAAACCGGTCTCCCGGAATACCGCACAGCCATTTAAGCATGTCTGGCGAATATCCGCGGAGGCCTGTTTGCGTATCATGAAGACCGCTGCCGGTCATCAGGGCATACACGCTTGAGGCATAGGGCCATATTACTTGGCCTATCTGAAAAGAACTGAACGCAAACGGAAAGCGTGCTTAATCTTTCAATCGCTTGCTTTCGTAAGGCCAGGTTGCATACACTTAGGGAAGGTGGTTTTGTATAACAACGAAGGGTCTAATCCTATACCAAGGAGGAGCAAGCATGGGAACGGCTGAGTGGACAAGGGAGGCAGTGGGAGAAGTGATAGCTTCGCAGCAAGCTTTCATTGCTGCCGGCGGCACCAGAACCCTGGAATTCCGCAGAGCGCAGCTTCACAAGCTTAAAGAGGCTGTGAAAAGTCATGAATCGGCGATCCGAGAGGCGCTGCTTCAGGATTTAGGCAAATCCGAATTTGAGGGCTACATGACGGAAATCGGATATTTATATGATACGATCAGCTATACTCTCAAGCATTTGAGACGCTGGATGAGACCACAGCGCGTCAAGACACCGCTGGTTCACTTCGGCTCGAAAAGCGCCGTTTACCGTGAGCCCTATGGCTCGGTGCTGATTATCGGACCGTTCAACTACCCGTTCATGCTGATGCTTGATCCGTTGGTCGGAGCGCTTGCTGCCGGGAATTGTGCGGTGCTCAAGCCGTCGGAATATACTCCGCATGTCTCAGCCGTCATTGCGAAGATGATCTCTGCTCATTTCAACCCGGATATCATTCAAGTGATCGAAGGCGGGAAAGAGACGACCTCAGAGCTGATTCACGCTCCGTTCGATATGATCTTCTTTACCGGCAGTCCGCAGATTGGCAAGGTGGTCATGAAGGCCGCGGCAGAGCATTTGGTGCCTGTAGTTCTGGAGCTGGGCGGAAAGAGTCCATGCATTGTCGATGCAGATGCTGACTTGGAGCTTGCAGCCAAGCGGATCATTTGGGGAAAGTTCGTCAATATGGGGCAGACCTGTGTGGCGCCGGATTATGTTTTGGCCCATCGAGCTATTAAACAAGCCTTGATCGAGAAGCTGAAGCAACAGATCACCGCCTTCTATGGTGAGACTCCCCAAAGGAGTCCTGACCTTGGGCGAATTGTGAATGAACGGCACTGGGATAGGCTTCACGGACTGTTGGATGCCGAGAAGGTGGTCGCAGGAGGAACCGGCAACAGAGAAGAGCTATATCTTGCTCCCACAATCATGGACGGAGTTACATGGGAGGATCCGGTCATGCAGGAGGAGATTTTCGGGCCTATTCTGCCTATACTGGAGATGGATAGTCTGGATCAGGCCATACAGATGATCAATTGTCGTCCCAAGCCGCTGGCATTATATCTTTTCACCAAAAGCAAGCATGCAGAGCACGAAGTGTTAGGCCGGGTATCCTTTGGCGGAGGATGCGTGAATGATGTGTTGATGCATCTGGCGACCCCCTATTTGCCCTTTGGCGGGGTTGGAAACTCGGGGATGGGCTCGTATCACGGCCATTACAGCTTTGAGGCGTTTTCTCACCGGAAGGGTGTGCTGCACAAGTCAACAAGCTTTAATCCGGACATGATGTATCCGCCTTATACTCCGAAGAAGCTGCAGCTTGTCAGACGTTTTCTGAAATAATCTTAATCCCAGATGAACAGGAGGAGTTCAAATGAAATATCGTAGACTTGGCAAGACAGAGCTGGAGGTGTCCGTGGTTGGCATCGGAACCTGGCAGTTTGGAGGAGAATGGGGAATCCAGTTCGATCAGAAGGATGTGGATTCCATTCTGGATAAGGGCCAGGAGCTTGGAATCAATCTGATTGATACGGCAGAATGCTATGGAGACCATCTCTCGGAATCGCTGATTGGAGATTATCTGTCCCGGCGCAAACGGGAGGACTGGATCGTAGCTACGAAGTTCGGGCATCATTTCCATGAACGCTTTACCAGAACCGATGTATTTGGAGCGAAGGAAGTATTGGAGCAACTGGACAAGTCTCTTAAAGCACTGCGTACGGACTATATTGATGTCTATCAATTCCACTCCGGTCCGGATGCGGTATTTGATAATGATGAACTGTGGACGGTACTGGACAAGCAGAAGCAGGCCGGGAAAATTCGCCATTTGGGCACTTCCATCGGGAACAATGATAACCTTCACCAGACGGATGCTTCGACCAAGGTCGGCTCCGAGGTCATCCAGGTTGTCTATAATCGATTGGATCGCGTTCCTGAGCAGCGGGTATTTCCGTCCTGTGAACGCCAGGATCTGGGCGTATTCGCACGGGTTCCGCTGGCGAGCGGTTATCTAAGCGGCAAATATAAGCCGGGCGCTGTATTCGACAGCACGGATGTCCGCCACCGGCATGACCCTGAGGCAACTCGCCGCAAGCTGGAAGAGGTGGAACGCATCGCTCAGACCGAGGTTCCGGAAGGCGTAGACATGGCTCAGTGGGCCTTGGCCTGGTGTCTTCGTCACCCGGCGGTCACCGCTGTCATTCCGGGCTGCAAGAATCCGGCTCAAGTCGAGGCCAATGCAGCTGCGGTTCAGCTTTAACATCAGAGGGCGAGTTAAGCGGGGCAACTCGCAAAAATAGTTAAACGTAAGAGGGCGAGTTAGATGGGGCAACGTGTGAAGGGGTGCTGCGATCACACTTCACACTTATGCCCTGATCGCCTTCGCCTTTGCAGTTCAACTGCAATGCAGTTTGCACATAGCTGAGCCACAGGCCGCATTGCAATAATTGCACTGCTATTAACTTACCTCCCTGCATACAAGCAGGAGATTAAGCACAGCCCTTGGGCTAAGCGCGAACTGCAGCTTGCGCGATGGTTTATGCACGACGCCAATGACCTGCCGCGCCTAAAGTTGCGCCTCCGCCTCACGATGCTCCGGTCTTGCGCCGAAACTTTGCCTGTCCTGCCAGTACTCAAATTTTCCTTCAAACTTTACTTGTCCACTGCCATTCTAGGTCTTGCTCCGAACTTCAATCGCCCCCAAGACGATATGAGCACCTCATTCCCTCATTCTGCTCATGCTCATCCGGTCGCAAGCTCATCTGGTCGCGATTTAGTGAAATTACTTCCCTTAAAATCTTCATTCGACACTCGAACCCACCTTTAGTGAAAAAACTTACCTTAGATCGCCAGTAACTAGCCAAACCCGCGTTTTAGTCAACTTTAAGTACAAAAAATTCACTATATTCGCATTTCTATCATTTTCACTGAATTTAAGGTAACTTTTTTCATTACATGCGTAATAGTCATATTTTCATGTAGTCGACCGATCCCGTCATACTGCGAAACACCGCGTGCTGGAAACTGCGCCCGGGTGCGAGGTGTACTCATGCGTACTTGGTCGGTATTTTGCAGAATCTACTGGAACAGCATTGCTTTGCGGATTGTTAAAATTGGGGCATCCCAATGATGACCCGATGTCGCACTGTTTGTAATGCATCAGGCATCAAGATGCTATGCTGAATGAACGAGCCTGTAGACTAGGTAAGTGACTCTGGTGCATTCTGCCATGCCTCAGACTTGCGGAGGGGCGTGTGGAGCTGCCTAAGTGCATTCGGCGGCGCAATACAATGCCGATCCAAAGAACTACGTAATAAGGGTATAAGTGTGAAGGTTGCTGCAGAAACGGAGTGTTCGCCTTTGTGAGCGGATTTCTTCCTTGTTATGGCTTAGTAAATCAAGGAATCCGCGAACAACAGCGATCGTAAGCAACCTTCACACGTTACCCCCAGCACGCAGAATCATTGATCGCTTTATATTGGTTACTGGCTGTTGCTGCGCACTTGCAAGAAACTGCGACGAATGGAGCCTGGGATTATCTTCTGAAATAGCTCCTTTTCCGCAGAATAACGGGAAAATTGTCGAACCATATTACCTTTTATAACTATATATGCAATATTATGATAAATTTAAACATAATAACTAAAAAACTATTGATTTTTTACATAATTCATATTGACGAATCGAAAATACACGAATATAATTCCATATATATACATCATATTCTAGATTCTGGATGAAGAGTTTTGAGGCCTATATGCGAGATTCCGGGGGTGATAGCCATTTGATTTCCACAACCACGATTCGCGCAGAAATTGAAGATCACATCAAGCGGAGGGGGACAACCCTTCATCAGTTTGCGGAACTTGCGGAAGTGAATGTCGGAACCTTAAGCGGCATTATCAGTGGAAATCGACCAATTTCAGTAGGACAGTTGGATCGAATCACCACAGTTATGGGGTTTCCGGAAGGGCATTTCTACGATTTGTATGTCAATGAATGCCTGATTCCACCCGGTGCCCATTGGCGGCGTCTTAGACCTTTTTTGCTTCGATGCGCCGAGCTGGAGAGATACGACTGTCTCAAGCAAGTGTTGAACTGTTTGTTGGAGGACTTGAAGCAAATTGGCGGTATTTATGATACGGCCGAGATGATGTTCAGCGAAGGCTGGAAGCAAGCCGCTTCTCTTTTGTATGAAAGCGTCATCGAATGCGAGAGATCCAATCACTCCGAACGGCTGGCTATGAGCTACTTCAGGCTGTATCAAATTTTTCAGAACGACGTCATTAAAGGATTCAAGGCTGCGATGCAATTTTTGCCTTACAGGTATCGCGTGCCTGAAGCCATCTCTCTGGATGGCTTGCTGATGCTGACCGAGACTTATGCAGTCAGGCTGGATTGGGCAGAGGTTGAGAATTATGCCTGTGAACTTAGGACGTTGGCCAGAGTGATGTATGACAAGAAAATATGGAAAGACCCCGAATTCACCCCTGTGAAATCGCTCGTCTATTACTATGGGAAAGCCGCATTATATATTGCTGGTGCCTATGAGTATCGGGGACGATACGAGGAATCCCGAAAATGGATTGACGAGTATGCAGATCTGAGTTGGTTTGAAGGCTTGGATGAGGCGGGGAAAGCAGAGATTGAACAACTAAAAATCTTTGCAAGGGCAAACTTTATTTGCTTGGATATCAAATCCGGCAATCGCTCAAGAATTCCGGAATATATTGAATTTTTGGAGCAGCATCCGGATGAGATTGTTGAAGGATTGATTACTTTAGTAGAGTCGGCAAATCGCCATCATTTTTTTGTCGATGATGCCATCACTAGATTTTCAAGCCAGATTGAGAAATACCGGCTTACCGGCAAGGATCGTTGGCTATCCAGCAGATTGAGTACAGATGATAACACCAAGGCACCTCCTTACTATTTCAGATACTCTGTCTTTTTTCAGGATTATGCCCTGTATAATTTCAGAAAAGGTCTGTTTCGGGAAGGGATTAAGGATATTTTATACAGCATGAGAGTGTCCCTAAAATTGAGCAGCAAGGATCTACTTACTAATAGCATGGCGATCTTTGAGCTTTACAGGCAGTATGCTTCAGAGGCACAGTGCAAGGAATATTCTAAACTTTGTAGAGAGGTGTGGGAAAATGAAAAAGAAAATATCTTGGGTGGTTTCGGCTTCGCTTATGTTTAGTTTCGCGGTAGTAGGTTCGAATGTTATTACAACTTTTATGCATGGTTGGGGCTAAGCAGTTCAGTTAATCAAATAAGCTTAAGAATGGGATTGGCAACCAGCCAATCCCATTTCCTTCCTATCAGAAAAGGTTTGATTTCAAAATTTGGGATATTTTATCAGTTGCAAAATGTTTCAATATGCAGTTTTTAGCAACAATGACTAATATATTCATAGGGTGAGAAACTTATGAATAATAAGGAGCATATGAAGATGACTATTGAGAAGGAGCGACAGAAGCTCAATCAATTGGCTGAGCAATACGGGGTTCGCCATAAAGCTGTTCTTCATCAATCCATGCTGTTGGATACATTAATTAATAAATACAATAAGATCAAATATGATGATTTAAAAAGAAAGCAGCCGATTGCATGAGAAAACAATTAATCATTCTTAATGGATATCGAAGGGAATACTAACAAGAGCCGTGCCTATATGAGGACATGGCTCTTGTTATTTTTATTATACAATAATTTTGTTATAATGATAGAATAACAAAACAATAACAAATGTATAAGATAGTTATTATTTCACCAGAAGGAGCTGCTTTATAAGATGCTAGAGCTTAAGTTGAAGGATTGGCAATTTAGAGCATGTGATGAATCGAGATGGTATCCGGCGATTGTACCTGGAAATGTGCATACGGATCTGCTGCGGAATGAACTCATTCCTGATCCGTTCTTTGGGACGAATGAGCATGATCTGCAATGGATTGATAAGAAGGATTGGGAATATGAGACGGTCCTTTCACTTCCTCCGGCTTGGCAGGAGCAGGAACGGGTGGAGCTTTCCTTCGACGGGTTGGACACCTATGCAGATGTCTATGTGAACGGGACTCAAGTGTTGTCGGCCGACAATATGTTTCGTGCCTGGTCGGTTCCGGTAAAGGATGTTCTTCAGGCTGGAGATAACAAGATCAGGATCAGATTCCGCTCTCCGGTAAATGAGGATCTGCCCAAATTGGAGGCGCTGGGTTATAGTCTTCCGGCGGCAAATGACCAATCTGAATTGGGCGGTCTCGGCGATCGCCGGGTTAGCGTTTTTGCCCGTAAAGCGCCCTATCATTATGGTTGGGACTGGGGCCCGCGCTTCGTGACTAGCGGGATCTGGAGAGAAGCAAGGCTGGAGGCGTGGTCAGGTCCGAGAATAACAGATTTATTTATCCGGCAAAATGAGATTTCATCTGAGAAGGCTCGGTTGACAGCGGTTGTGGAAGTGGATGTGACAGCCGATTGGCAAGGCACGCTTGAGATTCGAACGGAAGAACTGAACTGGAAGAAGGAGCTTACTTTGAATTCGGGGATTCAGACCGTTGAAGTGGAGCTTGAGATCAGCGAACCGCGTCTGTGGTGGTGCAACGGTCTTGGAAGTCCGGAACGATACGCATTTGAAGCAAGCTTGAAGCAGGATGCAAAGGAGATTGCCGCTCGTTCCGTAACAACTGGGCTGCGCTCGATCAAGCTGATACGGGAGAAGGACGAGGCGGGGGTCTCGTTCCGCTTTGAATTAAATGGAGTTTCCGTCTTTGCCAAGGGAGCCAATCATATTCCTAACGACAGCTTCATTCCCGATGTCACGGAGGCCCGTTATCGCCGGGAGATTGAATCTGCAGTTCGCTCCAATATGAACATGCTCCGCATTTGGGGCGGGGGATTTTATGAAGAGAATATTTTCTACGAGCTGTGTGATGAGCACGGCATTCTGGTCTGGCAAGACTTTATGTTTGCCTGCAGCATGTACCCTGGTGATGAAGATTTCCTCCAGAGTATAAAGGGCGAAGCGGAATATAATGTGGTTCGCCTGCGCAATCATCCTTGTATTGCTCTTTGGTGCGGTAACAATGAGATCGATTCGGCTTGGGCTCATTATGTGGAAGACGGCGGCTGGGGCTGGAAGAAGGACTATACTTTAGAGCAACGGGAGAAAATCTGGGCTGATTATGAAGCTATATTCCATGATCTGCTTCTAGAGGTAGTAGAACGTCTTGGCGGAGGGATTGATTACTGGCCATCATCGCCAATCCGGGAAGTAACCGGGGATCAGCGGCAGCATGCGACTACGGTAACCGGTGAAGGAGACATTCATTATTGGGGAGTATGGCATGCGGTAGAGCCCTTCTCCAATTATAACGAGCGTGTCGGACGCTTTATGAGCGAATATGGCTTTCAGTCGTTCCCTGAGCTGTCTTCGGTCCTGAAATACGCAGACCGGGATCAGCTTGAGCTGGAGTCGAAGGTGATGCTTGCTCATCAGAAGAACGGCCAAGGGAATCGGCTGATCAAGCAATATATGGATCAATATTTGCCGGAGCCGAAAGACTTTATTTCTTTTCTGTATATGAGCCAGGTGCTTCAGGCAGAGGCGATCCAGACGGCAATTGAGGCCCATCGGAAGCGCAAGCCCTATTGCATGGGTACCCTGTACTGGCAGATGAATGATTGCTGGCCGGTTGCATCCTGGGCAGGGATTGATTACTACGGAAGATGGAAGTCCCTGCAATACACCGTGCGGCGCGGATTTGCAGAAGTGATTTTATCTGTGGACAGCGATGTGAACGGAGAAATTAAGGTGCATGCGGTATCAGACCGTCAAAGCCCGGTACAAGGGGAGCTGAAGCTGGCTTTATATGATTTTAATGGGGAACTGCTTGCATCGAGAGCGCAATCCATTGCAATGCCGGCCGATTCTGCACGGGTAATCTTTACGCTGCCGGTCTCTGACCTGTTAGGCGGGGCAGATCCGAAATCGGTTATCCTGCTCGCTACACTTGAAGAGAACGGTGCCGAGATTGCCAAGGCGCATGCTTACTTTGCTCCAGGCCGTGACATTTCCTGGCCTAAGGCCTCGGTGACCATTCGGGAGGAAGCAGGCAGCGAGGGAACTCGTTATATCGTTGAGACAACGGCTGTAGCTAGACAGGTAAGGCTGCATACGGAGACGGAAGGGGTCTTCTCTGACAATTACTTTGATCTGATTCCAGGCCTTCCGGTCACGGTTGAATTCTATCGTAGCGAAGAGAGCGACGGCCCGATTTATCGTCCTGGTACTGCAGGTGAAGTGACGGTTACGTCGATGTGTGATTATATTGTTTGATCGAATAGAATAGATGCAATATTGCATCCCTGGCGCAAACGGGGTATCCTTGAAACTGTAAATTTTCCTAGAGAAGAGTTGATGTTTCAGATGTTGAGAGTTTTCCGTACCTCCCGCCAGGGAGTCTTTTTCTATACATGGCTTGTCCTGATTCTGAAAATAGCCCTATTGCAGCATTTTATGTTTGGCGGGCTACATGGCCGAGGCATGCTGGCAGAAGGACTGTCGGTGCTCGCTTTGCTTTGTCTAGTTGAGCTGCTGCTTCCGGTTCGGAGGTTCCGGCTTGTATTTGGGATTGTAAATGCCATCTATTCTTTCATGCTGTTTGCTGTCACCTTATATTTTGCTCATTTTGGTACGGTGCCCACTTATGCGGTGCTCAGCGGCCTTAACCAGATTCCGCAGGTGAGAGCAAGTGTGAACGCCTTGATTCGTCCGGAGCAATTTCTTTATTTTGCGGATTTTGCGCTGTGGGCGCTATATGGACTGATATTGGCGGTTACTGCCGGGTGGAGAAGAAGGAGAAGGACGCTCAGCTTCCGGACAGATCGCCGAGGATCGCGCGGAACAAGTACCCGCTGGAAGGTGATTATTGCTTCCCTGCTGGTGCTGTCCCTTGGGGGTTCAGGTCTGTTCCTGTCCTCCGGTAAGGGTATCGATAATGAACTAGTTCGGGCGCAATCGATCGGATTTCTCAATTTTCAGGGAGACGCCCTGTTAAGAAATCAGGAGGAAGAGCGGATGATTGCGGAAGGAAACTTGCAGGAGGTAGCACAAGAGATTCATCATCTTCAGGCGAGCTACCCTTATGTGAATTCGGATGGAGCAGAGGCGTCTTATTTCGGAGCTGCTCAAAACAGGAATTTGATCGTCATTCAGATGGAGTCCTTCCAGAACTTCCCGATTCATCTGAAGATAGGCGAGACCGAAGTAACACCGGTATTGAACAGGCTGGCGGATGAAGGCTTTTATTTCCCGAAGATCTATCAGCAGATCGGTCCGGGCAACACCTCCGATGCAGAATTCATGTCTAACACCTCGATCTATCCGACGGCTTCCGTGGCGATGTCCACCGGCTTTGGAAGCCGGGAGATTCCGAGTCTGCCGCGTCTTTTGCAAGGAAAAGGCTATGAGACGATGACGTTCCATATCAACGATGTGACCTTCTGGGACCGCAACAGGCTGTATCCTGCGCTCGGTTTTGATAAGTATTTTGATAAGCCGGCCTTTACTAATGATCACTTTAATGACTTCGGAGCCTCGGATGAAGAGATGTACCGGGTTGGCGTAGAGGAGCTCAAGCAGCTCGATCAGGCAGGAACTGCCTTCTATGCCCAGTTTGTAACGACTTCCAGCCACTCGCCGTTTGTCGTGCCGGAGGACAAGGTGCAGCTTCAACTTCCGGACAACCTGAAGGGGACTAATCTGGGCAATTATTTGACCGCAGTAAATTATACGGATTATGCGATCGGACAACTGATCGAACGGCTTAAAGCGGAGGGGATGTGGGAGCGGACGATGCTCGTTGTGTATGGGGACCACTTTGGACTGCAGCCTAGTGAGACGAGTGCGGCCGAGATCAAGGAGAAGCTTGGAATTCCATACGATGACCGGGTTAGCCGCTTTAATATCCCATTTATTGCGCATATTCCAGGCAGGCAGGCTGGAGTAGTCTCTCAAGTGACGGGCGGACAAGTGGATTTGCTGCCTACCACGGCAGGCTTGTTGGGGATTTCGCTGGAGCAGGAGTCCTTTACCGCCTTAGGTCAGGATTTGCTGAGTATCGGGCAGAATGTGATCGGGATGCGGTATTATTTGCCGACCGGTTCGTTCTTTAACAATGAGGTTATGTTTATTCCGGGTCAGGGCTTTGAAGATGGGACCGCGGTATCTCTGGATACACTTGAGCCGGTCACCGATCTTTCCGCCTATCAAAGTGATTATGAATACGTGCTTCAGTTAATGAAGCTGTCGGACGAGTATGTAAAGCTTCTCCCGAAACGGAAATAGTTCTCGCCATAGGGGAATTGGGATGAATTTCGTTTATACGGCGGGGATTTGGTTTAATCATGTTGAAGCGGCTCCGTAAAATAAGCTTCGCACATTAGAAACTTTTTCCCTTGCCGCCGCGTCTGTAATGACAATAGGATTTATACTGATCCATCATATTAGGGAGGATGAAACTGTGAAAAAAATCGGAATAACTTTTTTGGCTGTTATTCTAGCTCTGCCTATGCTTCTTCAAGCCCCGCTTTCAGCGTCGGCTGCGACAGCCATTAGCATTTACATCGATGGTGCGAGACTGTCGACGGATCAGGCTCCGGTAGCCGTGCAAGGACGTGTACTGCTGCCATTACGGGCCATATTTGAAGGCCTCGGTTCGACGGTGGACTGGAACCAGTCCAAGCAGACGGTAACGGCAACGAAGGGCAATACGACCGTTGTGCTGAAGATGAAGTCAAGAACGGCAACGATTAATAATCAGACGGTATCACTGGATGTTCCTGCCCAAGCGATTGGCGGAAGAACTATGGTTCCTGTCCGCTTCGTGAGTGAAGCTCTTGGAGCTACAGTGAACTGGAATTCCTCCGCGAGGTCGGTCACTATTTTCTCCGGATCCGGCGGAACAGATACCTCCAGTTTAAAAGCTGCGCAGTATGTAACACTCCGGGATGTGGCCAATACGGGAGACGGCCGCGACCTGCAGGTCAGCTTCTCTCGTTCTACAACCGAATCGCTGGTGGATCACTACCGCTTGTTGATTGTAAAGGCATCGAATGCATCTGCATTCAACCTGACTGCGGCGCTGAAGGTTGGCTCGGCAAATTACACAACTGTACAACCGAACAACACCGATCAGGCAGTCACGCTGTCCTCGTCAGCCCGTGATGTGGACGGAGCGCTGATTCAATCGAATCAGGCTTATGTAGGTTATGTATTAACAGTAGGGAAAGGCACTTACGGCAGCGCACTATCAACGGCTTCTAACTCGTTAACGTTGGATACAGGTATTTCCGTCTCGGCGGTGACAAATGTACGAATCAACGATGTTAGCGATTATGCGGATGGACGCGATGCGGCAGTAACATTCACTCGTGCATCGAATGAGAGCAACATTTCTGAATACCGTGTATTTTTGGTGAAAACAAAGGATGCAAGCAGCTTCAGCCTGTCTCGGGCAAACTCGCTGTCGAATCAGTACTACACCACGGTTAGCAAGACATCAAGCAGCGGATCGACACTGACCGGAACCTTTTCCGCGTCATCAAGAGACACTGCCGGCGACCTGATCAAGAACAATGTGGCCTATACGGCATTCGTTCTGTCGGTCAGCAATACAAGCTTGGCTTCGAATAAGCTGTCAACAGCTTCCCCATCTGTAACTCTGGCTGCTGGTACCGTGGCAGCACCGGTCATTACGCTGGTGCAGGATATAACAGATTATGGAGATGGACGGGATTTGCGGGTTAGCTTCACGAAAATTGCTGATGAATCGAAGATCTCGGGATATCGGATCTTTGTCGTCAAAGCAAATGATTACAGCAACTTTACACTTGCCCGTGCCAATGCAGTATCTAGCTCCAATTATAAAGAAGTGAGCAAAACCGGATACAATCAGAGTGAAATCCTGTCCTCCAACGCGCGCGATGTAGATGGTGCTACAATTCGCAACGGAGTAAATTACCGTGTGTTCGTTATGGCGGTTGGCAGCGGCGCTTACACCGGAAGCAATGCATTATCGTATGCTTCCAATCTGATTACACTTATGAATAACTACAGTGTTGGTGCCGTATCCAATCTGTATGCTAGCGATGTGAATGACTATAATGATGGCCGGGATTTGTTCGTATCCTTCAAACGGGCTTCGGATGAATCGAATATTAGCCATTACCGGATCATGGTGGTGAAGGCTGCCAACGCAAACAGCTTTACGCTAGCCAAGGCCATTAACGTATCCGGCAGCAACTATATCCAGGCAAGTGTAGGACGGGATTTCAGCGATGTGCTTCCTTCCGGTGCGCGCGATGTAGATGGCGCGAAGATCCAGACCGGAGTGAGCTACCGTGTGTTTGTACTATCCGTCGGTAGAGGAAGCTATACTGGCGAGTATACCTTGTCCGAATCCTCTTCGACCGTTGTATTGACTAACAATTTCAGCGTGGGTACGGTGAGTGGACTGACTGCTGCGGATATCGGTGATTACGGTGACGGAAGAGATCTTCAAGTTCAGTTCTATCGCGCCACAGAAGAATCGAATATCAGTCAGTACCGCGTGTATGTTGTAAAGGCATCGAAGACATTAACAACTGCGCAGGCAATAGATAACAGATATTATGAAACAGTAAGCAAATCAGGCAGTACGAATCCATTGACAGCGGCCTTTGGCTATTCTTCAAGAGATACTGACGGAGATACTATTCAAAATAATACGGCCTATCGTGTCTATGTACTTTCTCTGGGCAGCGGCAGTTACGCCGGTAGTAATGCATTATCTAACCCGGCATCAATTACGCTGACTGACAGCTCTTTAGTGCAGGCTGTTACGAATGTAACTGCGATAACGGATACGAGCACAGGCCAAGCAAGTGATATTAAGGTAAGCTTCACGAAGCCGGCTAATGAAACAAATATTGACCATTATCGGATTTTAGTTGTTCCAGCTGAACAAGTAAATAACTTCAATTTGTCCAGTGCGAATAACGTTATGGCCGGTAATTACACGCCAGTTGCTGCAACCGGCAATAATGTGTCCAATCAGCCGGTACAAAGCCAGGATGCCTTCGGTGCAACGATTGAAGCTAATAAGACTTACCAGGTCTTTGTCCTGTCTGTAGGGAAATCAGGTTATACCAGTGCACTATCCGCACCAACTGCTCAATTCAAGATCAGTCCAGCCCCTGTCGAACCGGCAGAGACCGAGACTAACGGTGGTGCGACAAGCCCTGACAACGTCTGAGCTAATATTATGAAGTAGAAAAAAAGGTGTCCCGAAGTCATCGTTGATGATTAGGGACACCTTTTTCAATGTGAGGTTACGCCGTGCGTTACGAAATAAGTGCTGAAAGGCATTAAAAGAAAGACGCAGTATTTCGGGACATCCTCTTTCAATTTACACATCTCTATGGGTGCTTTTGACTTATGGCTTAAGAAGATAATAAGGAATACATAAGGTTGGAACGAATCCGAGCTTCTGGGCTAATTGGTAGGAGCCCTCATTCTCCCTACGGCAGGCCCAGACCGGTTCAAGGTGATGCTCCAGACAATAATGGATCAGCGCAATGCTGGCCTGGATAGCGTAGCCGTTACCCCGAGCCTCTTTGACGGTCTCGATTCCAATCTCCAGACAATTCTCCACCCGATAAGCGGAGAAGGCCACGGATACTGGACGGCCCTGTTCCAGGACGCAAAATCCGGCTCCCGCAGCAACGAACTGATCGGCGTTCTTCCAGAAGTGGCGGGGAACCACCGCTCCATCGAATTCATGGAAGAGCTTCTCGTCAATAGCTACAATCTCGCATTGCATCGAACTGCTTTGGTCTACTAGGCTCTGAAAAAAAGCACGATTAAACGTAAAATTGACCCGGGTATTCTCCTCGACTGGGCCATCCTCGGCAAGACGCCGAAGCAGAACATTCCATGAATCAGGGTAAACCTGCAGCCATTCCCGTTCTACCCGCTGTTTGTGTTCATTTCCGAGATACCCGGTCAAGGCTTCCAGAAATTCAGGGGTATGACTCTCGCCGCACAAGATTGACATGCCGTAGGCCGATTGGATGTAGCAGGCTTCCGGATGCTCCAGTTGATCAACAAATACCCGGCCTGGGCTTAACCCTTGAAGCACAGCTTGGGCAAACCAGGTGTTGAACGGCACCTGCTTCAGAAGCGCGGTTGCCTGACTATAGTCTTTCGCCTTTAGCTCAATCAATTTCAATTACCTCCAGTCGTCCATGGCAGATCAGAATGTCTGTCTGAGAGAACTATCTATTATATTTAGCAAAGATTATGGTTCGTGCTTCCGTCTTCCAGCATCCGGGTCATCGCCGTGCAATCTACCGGTCTACTATAATAATAGCCTTGAATTTGATCACATTCATTTTCCCGCAAAAATTGGAGCTGCTGTTCCGTCTCTACGCCTTCGGCAAGAACGGTCAAGCCCAAGGACTTGCCAAGCTGAATGATTGAACGGAGCAGCAAGCTGTCGCGCTGTGAGTGCGGGGTATTCTGTATGAAGGTCCGGTCAATCTTCAAAATCTGCAAGGGCAGTTCTTTTAAGTAAAAAATCGAGGAGTAGCCTGTTCCGAAATCGTCAATGGACAAGTTTATGCCGCGCCCTTTTAAGGAATCCAGCCGGTCCTTGATTAGCGCAGGCTCGTTGAGCAGCGATTCCGTAACCTCAAGCTCAAGAAATTCCGGTGCCAGTCCGGTCTTCTCCAGTACAGTCCCCACGGTCTGTACAAACTGCGGATGCTTGAATTGGACGGCGGATACATTGACGGAGATAGGCAGCTTCGGCAGTCCCTGATCCTGCCAGCGCTTATTGGTTCGGCAGGCCTCCCACAGCACCCATTCGCCAAGCTCGACAATGAAGCCGCATTCTTCGGCAATCGGAATGAAGGAAGCGGGAGAGATCATTCCTTCCTCCGGATCATTCCAGCGCAGCAAGGCCTCCATCCCGATAATCTCCATTGTGACTGCATGGATCTTCGGCTGGTAAAAGAGCTCGAATTCTCCTTCGGCAAGCGCGCGCGGCAGTCTCTTCTCCATATTTACCCGTTCGTTCAGCTTGTCCATTAAGTAATAGTCAAAATAATGAGGGTTGCTTATATTTTCGGTCTTGGCTTCTTTCATGGCGAGCTCCGCGTGCTTCAGCAATAGGGAGACATCTGCCCCATCGTCCGGAAAGATGCTGATGCCCATAGCAAAACTGATGCTCATTTCATCGTCGGCCATGATAAACGGCTGCTTCAAAGAGTCGTATAATTTACTGGCTATAGTATGTATTTGAAGGGGATTGCTAATTTGATTGAGAAAAATAATGAATTCATCTGCAAAGCTGCGGCATACAAGCGCGTCTTTGTCGACCTCGCTGCTGATTCGCTCGGCTACGCCGATCAGCAATTCATTACCTGCGGCTTCTCCATAACTTTCATTTATGTAACGGAAGCGATTCAAGTTAACTCGTAACACAGCGCCGCTTCGGTGTTCGTATTCAAGGATAGCGAGATCCTCCTGTGCTGCTTCCTGAAACCGTCCCATATTCAAAAGTCCGGTAACAGGATCAAAGTAGGAGAGTTGGCGGATCTGCTGTCTGGATTCCTGCTGCGCCTCAACCTCGTTTGTCACATCGAATTGGAGCCCGATGAAGTAAGCAGGCTTGTCTTTGGAATCATAGACAGGACTAATAATAAATTGGTTCCAAAAGGTCGTGCCGTCTTTTCGGTAATTTTTAATAGTCACCGTGGCGGCTTTTCCTTGTTTTATTGCATTTCTAATAACATCCAAGTGATCCTTATCGGTCTCTTCACCTTGGAGAAACCGTGAATTGCGCATTATAACCTCTTCCTTGGTATAACCGGTGATCATCTCAAAGCCTTTATTCACGTAAACAAGCGGGTTGTCTTTAAGATTCGGATTGGTTACGGCAAGCCCGACGCCCATCAAATCGATGGAACGGAGCAATGCGGAAGAGTTGAGAATACTCTCAATTTGTGAGTAGTTGAGTTCCTTTTCCAATCTAAGACCCCCTGAAAATGAGACCCAATAGTATAATTCTGATGCTGTCCGTTGTGGGAGTACATCTTTGTACTCATCATACATGCTGCTTCTTCAGGAAATCAAATGATACTTTTATGAAGTCAACCCGAAAAATGATACCTTGGATACGAAATCTGATGCCTTACTCTAGCAGGTCATCCCAAGTACAATATTAGTGTGATAGGTGAAAGTGCTTTCAAATCAGAAATAGACAGCTTGGAGGTCAAAGGGGATGGACATACAACAGTCTTCACAGCCCACAGCCGCGATACAAACAAATACGCCGCCCGATAAGAGGCGGAAATGGCTGAGAAAGCTCTACACACAGCGGCATATTCAAATTATGGCGCTGCTCGGCATCGCGTGGATGATTATTTTTAACTACATTCCAATGTACGGCGTTGTTATTGCATTTAAGGACTATGATATTATCAGAACAATTTCAGAAGCCCCCTGGGTAGGACTAGAGCATTTTAAAGAGTTTCTGGCTGATGAAAATTTCGGCTACGTTATGAGGAATACGCTCGGGATTAGCTTGCTGAAGCTAGCGACATTCCCTCTTCCTATTATTTTTGCACTTTTCCTGAATGAGGTGCGTTCCTTACGATTCAAGAAGTCCATTCAGACGATTTCTTACCTGCCTCACTTCCTGTCCTGGGTTGTATTAGGCGGAATCTTAGCAACATGGCTCTCGGATATAGGGATCTTTAACAAGATCTTTATGGCATTGAATCTCATTGATCAGCCGATCTCGTTTCTGGCTGAGCCGAAATACTTTTGGACCATTGTCATTACTTCGGATATCTGGAAAGAGCTTGGCTGGTCCGCAATTATTTATTTGGCGGCGATTACGAGTATCTCTCCTGAAATGTATGAAGCAGCAAGAATTGATGGTGCCGGACGGTTCCAGCAAATGTGGTACGTTACGCTGCCGGCAATTAAAGCAACGATCAGCATCCTGTTTATTCTCGCCGTCAGCGGTGTGATGAATTCCAACTTTGACCAAATCTTGGTATTGCGAAATTCATTGAATGACAGCGCAAGTAACGTTATTGACTACTACGTATACTATACGGGACTTTCACAGGGCCGATTCTCCTATTCAACGGCTGTGGGATTGTTCAAGTCAGTTATCGCAATCACTTTGCTGTTGATAGCAAACCAAGTATCCAAAAAACTCAACGACACTTCGTTGTTTTAGGCAAAGGAGGATCCGCACATGTTTTTATCTAGCCGCAGAACAAAAGGCGAAGTTGTCTTCGATTTCGTTAATAATTTTGGGATGCTTCTGATCTGTTTTGTCACATTGTATCCCATTTGGTACGTACTGATTAATGCCTTCAATGATGGTAAGGATGCGATGCTGGGCGGTATTTATTGGTGGCCGCGGGTGTTCAGCCTTGAGAACTTTGAGGCGGTATTCGCTAACCCGGGGATCATGACCGCCATGGGGCTTACCATTGCGAAGACGATTCTTGGAGTAGTAGCACACGTATTTTTCACCGCCATGGTTGCTTATGCTTTCTCGCGCAGAGAACTGATTGCAGGGCGCTTCTATATTATCATGGGAACGATCACGATGATCTTCTCCGGCGGTCTGATTCCAACTTACTTGCTGATTCGAGACTTAAACCTGCTAGATAACTTCTTGGTTTATATTATACCGGTACTGTTTAGCTTTTTTGATCTGATTATCTTCATGACCTTCTTCCGGGAAATTCCGGATGGTCTCGAGGAAGCGGGAAGAATCGACGGAGCCAACGACTGGACCATTTTCTTGAAAATTGTATTGCCAGTATCGATGCCTGTTATCGCTACAATTGCACTATTCCACGGGGTATACCAATGGAATGACTACTTTGCAGGGATTATCTACGTGAATAAGGAATCACTGCAACCGATTCAGACCTTCTTGTACCGGGTCGTGGCTCAGTCCAGCTCTAACATTATGACCACAGCGGTTCAAGGAAGTGCGGTAACCAAGACGGTTACCTCGCAATCAATTAAGCTGGCTACCATGGTTGTTACAACAATGCCGATTGTGTTTGCTTATCCGTTCCTGCAACGTTATTTTGTTAAAGGGATGATGATCGGTTCCATCAAGGGCTAATTAGAAAGGCCCGAATACCTTCAGTAACTCCTCCGGGCCGCCTTGCGGCGGCTTTGGAGTTGCACATTATAGCACTACATTATATAAGTTCAGAAAAGGGGTAAAAAGCATGGGCATGAAAAGTAAGTCCAAAAAAATGATGATGCTTCTGATGGCATGTATCATGGTTCTTTCTCTGGCGGCATGTGGCAGCAACAGCAATAACACGGCCAAAACAGAAAACGCTAACAACGCAGCAACGACGGATACAAATACTCCGTCCGAGCCGGCTGCTACACCATCGGCTGATGAACCGGGCTGGAAATCCGACACGTCTCCAATTACGTTTGAATGGTACCTGAACTTTGCTTGGTTCCCTAACAAATGGGGCGTTGACCCGACATCCCAATATGTGACTAAAAAGACGGGTGTTAATATTGACTTCATCGTTCCAGCTGGTAACGAGAACGAAAAGTTAAACACACTGATTGCTTCCGGTAAACTGCCAGACTTCATTACGCTCGGCTGGTATGAAGATGGTGTGAAGAAAATGATCGAAGGCGGTCTCGTTGAGCCGCTGAACAAACTTGCTGAAGAATATGATCCGTACTTCTTCAAAGTGGCAGACCCTGACAAACTGGGCTGGTATACACAAGCAGACGGTAATGTATATGGATACCCTAACTCTTCCTCGTCCCCTAAAGACTACGAGAAATACGGAGACACTTATGTATCCAACCAAACATTCGTAGTTCGCAAGGACATCTATGAAGCCATCGGCAGCCCGGATATGCGGACTCCAGAAGGCTTTGTGGGAGCACTGAAGAAAGCTAAAGAAATGTTCCCGGAAATCGATGGACAACCGATCATTCCACTTGGGTTGCATGAGTTCACTCAAACAGGCAACGACTCTCTGGAAGGCTACATTCAAAACTTCCTGGCTATTCCGAGAGAAAAAGACGGCAAGCTGTATAATCGTGAAACCGATCCTGAATATGTTCGCTGGTTGAAGACATTGCGCGATGCTAACGAGCAAGGCTTGCTGGCGAAGGATATCTTCATTGACAAGCGCGCTCAAATGGAAGAAAAAATCGTGCAGGGACGTTACTTTGCAATGTTGTACCAACGCACTGACTTTGCAGCTCAATTGGGTACGTTGTACCAACAGGATCCTAACAAGATCTACATTGCTGTAGATGGTCCTGCAAATACAAACCTGGATGCTCCAACACTTAACGGCCCAGCCATTTCCGGATGGACAGTAACTCTGATTTCCAAGGATGTTAAGGATAAAGAGCGTGCCATCAAGTTCCTGAGCTACCTGATGAGTGAAGAAGGACAGAAAGACCTTTACCTTGGAGAAAAAGGCGTAAGCTATGATACAATTGACGGCAAAGATCAATTCAAGCCAGAAGTATTTGATCTGATGAATACAGACCGTTCCGCGTTCGACAAGCAATACGGCTCTTCGTTCACCTTCTGGATGATGCAAGATACGAATATTACGTATCAATGGACTCCTCAATCGGTTGAACCTTACAAACAGTTGGAAGATTGGACTCGCGGCAAGACGGTAAGTATCTCCGAATACAACGAAATCGATCCACTGGCTAACTCTGATGAGGGCATCATTCTGAGCAAGATCAAGGATCTGCGCGGCAAGACATTGCCTAAGCTCCTGATGGCTTCTTCCGAAGCAGAGTTCGACAAGATCTGGGCAGACTACATCAAGAAACAAGAAGATCTGGGACTCGCAAAAGTTGAGGCTTTCCAACAAACGAAATACGAAGAGAACAAAACGAAGCTCGGTATGTAATACCGATTCTATAGTTCTGCCCAAATGGCCCGCGGCTCGCGGGCTTTTGGGTGTTTATTAAAAGGAGTTAGGTCCATGAAGAGAACCAAGCGCTCGATATCATTGTGGGATTCATTTAAATACTGGTTTGGACGCCGCTCCTTGCAGAGCCGCCTTATTGCGGCCTATATTTTTATTATTTTAGGACCCAGCGTCTTGGTGTCCTATTATTCCTTTGGATTGATTAATAATATGTACATTCGTGATGCCAGAGAAAAGAATGAGTCCTTACTGGATATGGAAGAGCTCCATATTCAAACCCAGATCGAATCGATGGTCCGAGCAGTTCAGGTTGCTTACGATGATATCGATGTACAAGAGTATTTGTCCAATACAAATGAGCCTGATGCGGAAGAATTGGTTAATTTCAATAATAACGTTTTTAAAAGTTTGACACGTATCCAGTATTACAATCCGAATGTGGAGCATCTCCGTCTGTTCTCCAGCAGCAAAGTAACCGAGATCTGGCCAATTTTTTTCAGGGAAAGCCGTGTTGTCAATGAGCCTTGGTATCAAAAGGCCATCGAGATGAAGGGAATGGAATCGTGGTCTTTTCTATATAATGATGCGGACATCATCTATCGATATCATGGGCAGACCCCGGCGGAGACGCCTAAGGTATCGTTGCTTCGTGAAATGAGTATTCCGAGGAATATTCATCATGTCGGGATGGTGCAGGTGGATATGTTGTTGGAAAAATTCAGTCCAAGGACATACTCCGTGATTCAAGACAGCCAGTCCCAAATGCTTATTGTGGATAACGAATTCCAAATTTTTACTCGGGCTCAGGATTCTTTCCTGGCTGCTAATCCCGAGATGAGCGCGGTCATTGAGGAAAGGCTGCAACAATATAAAGCTACAGGAAATTGGGATATCAATTACACGGAAAACGGAAACTCATTTCTTCTGCTGCATAAGCCGATTGAACGCATTAATGCAGATTTGCTGAATATCGTCTCGATGGACAGTGTGCTAGAGGAAATATCACATACACGAAATATACTCATCGGTGCCAATATCGGGTTTATCACGCTCGTAACCCTGATTGCTTATGTTTCAAATGCATTTATTTTGAAAAACCTGCGTCTGCTGACCGAAGAGATGAAGAAGGTTCGCAGAGGGGAAACTTACAGTGGAATTGTTATTCGTGGCGGGGGCGAGGTCGGAGAATTGGCGCATCATTTCTCCAAGCTGATGAATACGATTAATACGTTGGTAGCCCAAGCTGTATACAAGCAGGCTCTAACCAAAGAAGCGGAACTCCGCACGCTGCATAATCAGATTGATGCGCATTTTCTGTACAATACCTTGGAGAATATAAAGATGCTAGCGGAGATCGAGAACCAGCGGGCAATATCAGACGCACTGACCTCGCTTGGCGGAATGATGAGATACAATTTTAAATGGTCTGGCGAGTATGTGAAGCTTTACGATGAGATTCGACATATCGAGAATTATACCGAGGTCATGAATATACGCTTTGATGAGCCGATCCAGCTTCAGCTGGACATTCCTGAAGAGTACATGGAGATGGAAATGCTAAAGATGTCCCTTCAGCCTATTGTTGAGAACGCAGTTAAACACGCCTGGACCGGAGAAGAGCCTGGAACAAGAGAGATTAAAATTCGGGTGGAGAGCCGGGAGCAGAATGCGGTACGGATGATCGTGACAGACAACGGTGTGGGGATTGAACAAGAGGTACTGAAGGAGTTGAACCAGGAACTGGAGATGGTCGGACTTACCGATAAGGTACCGAGAGGCTTCCGACCGGAGCCAAGCCCATATGGAATTGGCCTGAGCAATGTACAGGAGCGAATCCGACTTTTTTACGGTCAAGAATATGGTCTGAGCGTATTTAGTGAGCAAGGTGAATATACACGAGTTGAGATGACTTTGCCGAAAGTGCTGCTAACAGGGAGGGTAGGCACGGATGACAAAACTGATGATCGTTGATGATGAAAAAAATATCCGTCTCGGACTTAAGACGATGATTGAACGTGAGTTCTCTGAGGAATTTGAATTGATTACCGCGGCCCAAGGGGCTGAGGCACTTGAATTATACCGGGCCGAAGGAGCGGAAATTGTGGTGACCGATATCCGCATGCCGATCATGGATGGAATTACGCTGATTGAGCGGCTTGCTTCCGAACCATTGCCGAATGCCCAAGCCGGAAAACCGCTGGTAATCATTTTGAGCGGATATGAAGACTTCGAATATGCTAAAGCAGCTATCCGGTATCAAGCGGTAGATTATTTGCTGAAGCCGATTCGCAGGGACGAATTGTTCGGAGCGCTGCGTAAATGTAAGGATACTTTAACCAAGCGTTCCCAGATTGCCGAGCAGCTTTCCGTCACGGAGAGCTATCGGCAGCAGGTTCAGTCGGGTATCCTTCTGGCCCTCCTGCTGATGAATGATTTCGAAGAGGAAGAAATGAAGCTTTGGAGCGCGGAGATAGGCTTTGAGCGTTATACTTCTCCTTTCTCTGTAGCGGTGCTGACTTATATATATGAAGATGGCAGCCGTATGAAGAAGGATGAGCTGAAGTCATTGGCCGAGCATATGTACGAGAGCATTGACGGCCAACTGAACGCTTGCCTGCTCGATCGGGAAGGAAGGGTTGTGCTGGTAGGTGGGCCGCAGTCTAAGTTTGCGGAACTGTCCAATCTGGCTGCCGAAAAGGAGCTTGACGGCCTGCTGATCGGAATCAGCAAAGAAGGAAGCCGGTTGGAGGAACTTGCCGAGTGTTACCGTCAGGCGGTCGAATCTCTAAGCTACACTTTTGTATTTCCGAAGACACGCTTGATCTGGTTCAAAGAGCTGCCTGCGGAACGGCCCCGCTATACTGTTCCGAAGGAAGATATCCGGAAGCTGGGTAATATTCTGGGCACAAATCAGGATAAGGATATTGGCCTGCTGCTGCATGAGATTTTCAGGATTGATCAACTGGCAGGCCTAGACATCGACTATTTATCCGCGGTTAGCAAGCGAATCAACGAACAGGTCCTTGATGAAGTATTCCGAATGTACGGGGAGGCATCGGTGGAGGTCATCAAGCTCTACCGCAAAGTGGGAGATCTGTTCAACTTCCGTCATTTCCATGACTATTTTCGTTCGCTGGAGCAGCTGCTGTTCAGCCTGAACGAGTATATCAAGGAGATTCGTTCCGCACATAGCGAGAATGGGGACATGAAGGATGCGGTGGACTATATCGAAAACAACTATCATCGTCCCTTGAACATGGCCATTGTCAGCAACTACGTATCCTTGAATTATTCCTACTTCAGTGAGGCATTCAAGGCTTATACCGGCGAGAGCTTTGTCACTTATCTGAAGAAGGTCCGAATTCGTAAGGCAAAGGAACTGATCGGAACAGGCTCGCTCAAGCTGTCGGAGATCAGTGCAGCAGTCGGCTTTGAGAATACACGGCATTTTTCACGGGTGTTTAAGGAGCTGGAAGGTATTTCCCCCTTTGAATATCGCGGCAAGCTTTTTGTAGGCAATGAACGCTTTGGGAACCGCGAGGTACCAGAAGACGAATGAGCATACCACGGAAATGCCGGTCTAGATTATAGGGCGATTTTAAATAATAGAACACCGAGACATCAGTCGGTCAGGAGCATCTATCCCTGACCGGCTATTTTATTGCCGGCAGAGCGGATAAGAACAGTGATATTCTTCATTACTCAGGGAAGCGCTGCGATGCTACCATAATTACATTTAGAAGGAACGGGTCTATCTGCACCCTGATATTTTAACGCTTTATAGCAGGGAAGCGACAGTGAGGCTGGAACTTTAAAAATCGAATCTATAAAGGGGATGAATTGTATGGGCAAGGCAACTGGATTTATGGAATATGAGAGGGAGGTTCCCGGGGAATTGGAACCCCTGGAGCGGATATCCTCTTGGGCAGAGTTCTCCGTTCCGATGAATGAGGAGCAGCTAAGAACTCAGGGAGCGCGCTGCATGGATTGCGGGACCCCATTTTGCCATGTTGGACGCATGCTCTCCGGGATGGCTTCAGGTTGTCCGCTCCACAATTTAATTCCCGAGTGGAATGACCTTGTGTACCGGGGGAACTGGAAGGAGGCTCTCAAGCGGCTGCAGAAGATAAATAACTTTCCTGAATTTACTGGCAGAGTGTGTCCGGCACCTTGTGAAGGCGCATGTACGGTTGGCAAGCATGGAGCGCCGGTGACGATTAAGAACATCGAGAAGTCGATCGTTGACCGTGGATTCCTGGAAGGCTGGATTCAGCCCGAGCCACCGGAGAGAAGGACGGGCTACAAGGTTGCTGTTGTCGGATCTGGTCCTGCCGGTCTGGCCTGCGCAGACCAATTGAATCAGGCGGGTCATATGGTAACCGTCTTCGAGCGGGCCGATCGAATCGGTGGCTTGCTAATGTACGGCATCCCTAACATGAAGCTGGAGAAGAGTTCCGTGGAACGACGTGTGCGATTGCTTGAAGCGGAGGGAATCAAGTTTGTGACTTGTTGTGAGGTAGGCAAAGATCTTCCGGTCGATTCCTTGAAGAAGGATTATGATGCTGTTGTGCTGTGCGGGGGAGCTACCCTTGCCCGTGATTTGCCTATACCAGGAAGAGAGGCCGACGGCATCTATCAAGCTATGGAGTTTCTGACCCTGAATACCCGCAGCTTGCTTGATTCCGGTCTGGAGGATGGACGACACATCTCTGCCAAGGATAAGCATGTAATTGTGATTGGCGGAGGCGATACCGGGACGGACTGTGTGGCGACAGCAATCAGGCATGGCTGTAAGTCCGTGAATCAATTGGAAATTATGCCGATGCCTCCGCTATCCCGTCAGCCGGACAATCCATGGCCGGAGTGGCCCAAGGTCATGAAGACGGACTATGGACAGAAGGAGGCAGTCGAAGTATTCGGTGAGGAGCCGCGCCGTTTCTTAACTTCCACCCGCCAATTCCTGAGTGATGATAACGGGCAACTTACCGGGTTAGAAATTGTAGAGATCGAGTGGTTGCATAATGCTCAGGGCAGGCTCGTTCCTCATGAGATCGAAGGGACGGCGCGTAGGGTTCCGGCCGATCTGGTGCTGCTTGCGCTTGGATTTACCGGCCCGGAGGATGGTCTGCTGATACAGCTTGGTATTGAAAGGGATGAACGGTCCAATGTAAAGGCGGCGGAGGGGACGTATTCCACGAATGTGGAAGGTGTGTTCGCAGCAGGAGACATGCGCCGCGGCCAGAGTCTTGTTGTATGGGCCATTCAAGAGGGCCGGCAAGCGGCCAAGGCTGTTACTCGATACCTGACAGCAGACCGGCTGCTGCGAGCCTAATTTTCACTTCAATTTTGCCTCCGCCTTGGTCAGGATTTCTGCAATTTTAACCTCGTAGGCATTTATATTTTTACGGGACTTTAATCCTTGCGAGAATAAGGTATCCAACCGGGTCAGCGCACCGGCAATCCGGTCGGTATCTTTTTTCTTCAAGGCAGCTTTGAAATTGCTCCACTCGGTGGCTGAGGATTTATTCGCTGCTGAGATGGAGCTTTTTTCGGTTTTGATCCTGGCTTTCCACGTATCGATTTCTCCCAATATTTTACGAATTTCTGCACTTTTCCGCGTTCGTGCTGCCTTTGCTTCCTTTAGCTCCGCCTCTCTCGTTCGAATCTCCTGCCGTGCCAGCGTGCATGCTGTTTTCAATCCGTTGGCTTGTGTTTGCAGCAGTTTAGTTAAGGCTTTATCCTTCAGCTTCTTGGCAGAGGCGAGCTGCTTATTCGCTAATGCCGATGAATCGAATAGGGGCTGATATTTCTGCTTAACCGTACTGACCTTTTGCTCCAATTGGCGGATTTTTGCGGAATCCAGTTCGGTAATTTTCTTCTTTACGCCGCTTAATTTGGCCTCATTGGTATTATGGAGGCTAGTGTTCTTGCTCTCCCAAGTCTTGTGCTCCTTCTGCAGGGCTGACAGTGAATCATACGATTTGATCAACGAATTCTTTCGGGCGGTACCTGCGTCTTCTACGGCGAGCTTCAACTGGTCTTTCACGGAATCCGTAAATTCCGGGGAGGCTCCGAGTATGGAGACCGGAGGTACACCCAACAAGAGACATCCGGTCACCAACAAAATTAGAAACTTCTTCATCCTATCGCTCCTTTGTTTACATCGTTTTTAGGAATTGAGCAGGCATAGAACCTGGAGATACAGAAAAAAGCACCTGCAAGACGGCATTCACTGCCAGCTTACGGGTGCTTCCCAAATTTCCAGAATTCTATTTTCAAAAAATATACTTTAAAATCCCTTAAATGTCAATTACTCGGACAACTCACACAATGGCTCGGGAAGCTGCAATTCGGTATGCAGACACTCCAGCTTGCGGAGAATTTCCTTCCGCCACTTCAGATCACCGAGGTTGGTAGCCAAGTTCAGAAGGTCCAGATAGTCATCGATTTGCAGGGAAGATTTGCGGGCAGATACTTTCATGGGCTTCATACTCCTTATTAAATAAACTTATATCCAATATGAGGACAAGATAATAATGATAATCATTATCAAATGTGATATTTATCATTATGCACAATAATTTTCGGTTTGTAAATACAAGGAGACTATTTGGAGAAAAAATCAATGACTTAAGATTGGAGAATGAGTCTTCAAGCGCTGCACTCTTCGACAAATTAGGATAAGAAACCTATGTAGGGTTAGGGATTTATGTTAAAATATAACTAAATTTTAATCTATGACCAAAGTGCCACGACGATCTTGCCTGGGAGGGTTAAGGATGAAACAGCTCGTAAGCTCAGTATTCCTGTTAATGAGTGTGGTAACTTCATTTCTGCTAAACCCCGAATCCGCAAACGCCTCTCGAGAAAATATTCTCTACCAATCCGAGCTGGACTACCCGCCCTTCAAGTATGACCAAAATGGTTATCCTGCTGGATTTGACCTCGATCTGACCCGCCTTTTATTTGAAGAAGACAAATACTCGATTTATTATTCCTTTGATGCCTGGGAGAAGGTTTACGCAAAGCTGAATAACAAGGAAGTAGACACGGTAGGCCTCATGGCCGTTCTGGATGAAAGAAAGGGCGAGGTCAGTTACTCCAAGCCGATCATGAAGACAACGACAGGTATTTTTGCCAGGACTCATTTTGAGGAAGAAGTCACCTTGAACACATTGTCCAGCTACAGGATTGGTGTAGGTGCCGGACAATATACGGAGCAGCAGTTGAAGAGTGAGTTGGGAATTACCGATTATTCGACATTCCTAACCGTTCAGGAAGGGATGCATGCGTTAAGAGAAGGGAAGATCGACCTACTGTTTGAGAATCAGCATGTGGTTAACTATCTGATGATTCGGGAAGCCATGAGTGATGAGATCCGGATGGTGCTGGGAGGACTCTATCCGGTTGACTTCGCTTATGGAATCCGGAAGGATTCTCCCGAGCTTGTATCTTATTTGAATTCGCGGATAACTCAGGTTCAAGGCGATCCTTTGTTCGAGGAGCTATATCAGAGATATTTCTTTACCCATTCCGATCACTATAATGAGAAAATCCGCAACCGATATATAACGGCGGCCGTCCTGATCGTAATTTCGGCTATCGTTGGCTCGATCCTGATCAGATTGTATATCAATCGGCTGCGAAGAACCCTGCAAGGCGAACGGGAATTCTCAAATGATGTGCTGAAGCATGCAAATCTGTTTATCTGGGCGGTCAAGGCTGACGGCAGGACGGTTAGGTTGAATCAATATGCCGAACGACTGATCGGAATTACAGAGGAACAGGCAGAGGATCGTCCATATGATGAGCTGGAGGGCATGTGTGACAACTATCCGGAGCTGCTGCAAATGCTGGATGAAGCATTGAATATGCAATTTGCCGTCGACCGGGAAGTGATCCTGAAGCGTTCGGAAGGAGAGGGAACGATTGCCTTATTGTTCCGAACCACCTCTATTCAAGGGCTGGAAGGTGATCTTGATGTCTTTGTTCTTGCGGGGATGGATATTCAGGAGCGAAAGGAATCCGAGATCAAGCTGCAGAACAGTTACCAGGAGCTGGAGGCAACTTACGAGGAGCTGACAGCAGCCCAGGAGGAGTTGGCCGATAATTACAAGAAGCTGCTTGATAATCAGGAATTGCTGGCGCGGAACGAGGAGCGATATCGACTGGTAACAGAGGCCTCGAACGGAGGCATTTGGGAGATCGACTTAATACATAACAAGAACTACTACTCCCCTAGATGGTTTCAACTGTTGGGCTATGAGGAGGAAGACCAGGTAAATCGGGATATGCTCTCGGATCTCATTCATCCTGATGATGCAGTGGTCTATGCGAGAGAGATCGGGAAGGCTTGTGCGGAGCTTCGTTCTCTGCTGGAATGCGAATTCCGTCTTCGGATGAAACATGGAGAATATCATTGGTTCCTTGCCCGTGGAAAAATTGTATTCGATACCAATGGAGAACCGCAGAGAATGACAGGCTCGATTATTGACATTCATGAATTGAAGCTTTCCCAGGATCGCTTGCATTATATGGCTTATTATGACGAATTAAGCGGTTTGCCGAACCGTCATTACTTTATGAGAGAGCTGGAGAATTTCTCCGAGACACCTGATCGACATGCGGCCTTATTTTTCATCGATACCGATAATTTCAAGTATGTGAACGATACTTTGGGGCATAAGGCAGGAGATCTGCTGCTGGCAGCGACCAGCAAACGCTTGTCCGAGGCGATCGGCAGTGGAGATATGCTGTTTCGCCTGGGCGGAGATGAATTTGTAATTATGCTGGAGGGCATCAGAGAGGCTGCCCAGGCGGAACGCTACGCCGAGAAGCTGATAGAGATGTTCAAGGAGCCGTTCTATATCCAGGGCAGTGAACTGTATATATCGGTGAGCATCGGGATTTCTCTATATCCACAGAATGGAACAGATCCGGAGGAGCTCTTGAAAAATGCGGACATGGCGATGTATGCAGCTAAGGAGGCCGGAAAAGGGAAGTATATGGTCTTTACTCCGGCTTTCCAGCATGCCTTTTATGAACGTGTACAATTAGAAAAGTATCTGCGTCAAGCAGTGCAGAACGGGGAGCTGTTGCTGCATTACCAGCCGCAGGTCGATCTGAATTCCGAGCGAATTTCCGGCTTTGAGGCCTTGGTTCGCTGGAACAGTCCGGAGCTTGGGTTTGTCTCTCCCTTAAATTTTATCAAGGTGGCCGAGGACAGCCGGCTCATTATCCCGATCGGGGCCTGGGTGTTAAAGGAGGCGTGCCGGTTCGGGAAAAGATTGCAGGATGAAGGATATGGAGATTTCCTGATCGGAGTTAATATCTCCGTGATTCAGCTGCTGCAGGATGATTTTGCAGATCATGTGCAGGAAGTGCTAAGAGAGACCGGGTTAAAACCGCAGTATCTGGAGCTGGAGATCACGGAAAGCACGATCATGGAGTCCTTTGACGAGATGGTGGCTAGCCTGACCGTGTTGAGGGATCTTGGAATAAGCATTGCGCTGGATGATTTCGGGACAGGCTACTCTTCTCTTGGTTACCTGAAGCAGATGCCGATCACCACTCTGAAGATTGATAAATCCTTCATTGAGCAGGTTCCGGACGAGGGGGATAGTCGATCCTTGGCGAGAGCCATCGTGCTGATCGGAAGAAAAATGGGGCTGAAGGTCGTTGCGGAAGGGGTGGAAACCCAGCGGCAGCTCCAGTATATCAAGCGTTCGAGATGTGATGTGATTCAGGGTTACTTGATCAGCCGGCCTGTGCCGGAGCAAGATGCATTGGCGCTTGCCGGCAGCAGTCTGCGACTGGATATTTAGCGCATCATGCTGCCGCTGAACTTATTTCAGGCTTCCGCTTGCACGGAGACGTCGGAATCCGCCAGGAAGGCCGTAATTGGCATGGATGCCGCCCCCAGAGCGGTGGAGCGGATTCCCAGCTTGGCAAATTCGACTTGAGTCTTCTTCCGATGATAAGACAGGCTGCGGTTTTTGATCGAGTGCAGCATGGCCTGCTCAAGCTGTTTGCCTGCCAGAGACAGCCGGTTGCCGATGACGATCATTTCGGGGTTCAGAATATTAACGAGATTCGCCAGCCCGATGCCGAGCTGAGTGCCGATCTCATTCAGGAGGGTGACAGCTTGGCTGTTGCCCTCTTCTACTTTCGCCAGCACTTCTTCAATCGTGGAGACTTGCTCGCCCCAAATTGCTGCAGCCTGATCGAGCAGGGCCTTCTCGGAAGCCAGCGTCTCCCAACAGCCATGGTTGCCGCACCGGCAGAGCGGTCCATTCTCGGCGATGGTCATATGGCCGACCTCACCGGAAAAATTAGACGTGCCGCGGTATAGCTGGCCGCCGACGACTATCCCGGAGCCGATTCCGACTCCGATGCTTAAATAGACGAGATCACTGGTATGCAGCCCGGCACCGTACAGCTTTTCCCCGATGGCTCCGGCATTTGCTTCATTATCGATATAAATCGGCAGAGCAAGTTCTTGCTGAAGATGTCCTGCCAGATCAAAATTGTTCCAGCCCAGGTTGGGAGCGGAGACGACTTGCTGAGTCTCATCTACAAGCCCGGGAACTCCGATCCCGATCCCGATGACCCCGTAAGGGGTAGCGGGAAGATCAACACAGATCTTGGAGATCGTGGATTTGATCTGATTCGTTACGCTTTCTGTGGTGTAGTCAGCAAGCGGGGTGCTCTGCTCGCGAATGATATGGCCTTCCAGATCAACAATAACGACAAGAAGATCGTGAACGCGAATGTCCACGCCGACCGCATAGCCGGCTTGTTTGTTGAATAGCAGCAAGGTGGGCTTCCTGCCGCCGCTGGATTCGCCCGGCCCGATCTCGGTAACCAGCTGGGTGTCAATCAGCTCTGCGACCAGGGAGGATACCGTAGCTTTATTTAATCCGATCGCCGCGGAGATATCTGCCCGGGAGAGCGGCTGCTTTTGCCGAATGGTATCCAGGACTATGCCTTTGTTCATCTTCTTGATCAGTTGCTGATCGCCCGTAATTTTCATTGAAGTTCCTCCGGTCACATGCTTTTCTATTCGCCATCATATCATATATAAGTTGAACTAATGAATGTTACGTTCTGGGCAACGTGTGAAGTGTTCTTACGATCGCTGTTGTTCGCGGAATTCTCTAATTGAACGAAGCCATCTTATTTAGTTCAACTTTATATAGATAAAAAGTGCTTACTAAATTACTTAGTTAGTTGACTAGACAAATTAAGTTTATCATAAAACGCGTAGTGACGCGGTCATTTTCGTGATTTGCCCACAATTTGCCCACAAAGGGCTAATTTATGGTTGAGATGAGGTCTTGCATGAGGGTGTCTAGCTTATCGACATTAGCGCGTCTCCGGGCTTCTGTAACATGATAATATACACGCTTGGTTACTTCGTCTGAGGAATGTCCTAGCTGCTTCTGGATGTCCTCCAAGGGGGCACCAGCCTCTGCGTTAAGGCTTGTAAATGTATGCCTCATACTATGAGGCGTGATAGATTCAGGCAGCTTGGCCGCTTCCATGGCCCGTTTAAATGCGTGCTCGACAGCGGCAACATTTAGCGGGTATCCAGGGAAGCTCTTATAGGAAACAAACAAAAACTTTCTTTTTGGGTGAGAGTAAAATTTCTCCCCGCACAAAAGCTTGAAGGTCTTCAAATCATGGCGCTGACTCTCTATGATACTAGTCACGGCATTGCTAAAATCAACTGTTCGCACGGATGCGTCGCTTTTAGGAGTAACAAGCTCGTATTTTCGTATCCCTCCCTTGGGGATATACAGGTTCGCAATTACGCGTATCGTTTTCTTCTTGGTGTCTACTCGGGAATCATCAAGAGCGCATAATTCACCAATCCGCAACCCTGTATAGGTAAGCAAGAATACAACCCGGTACAATTGACGATAGCCGAAGGCGATCCGCGGCCGTGTCTCTTGTGCTGCGAGCTGCTTAATTGCCTTGAGCAGTTCAATAACCTGCTCTTTCTCAAGGTATTCGGGAATCGCCCCGGATGCCTCCAACACTTCCAAGTCGTTAAAGGTTTGTCTAGCGCCTGGCCGCACTGATCCTTCTGACGGGTCTTTGGCAATGATCTGCATACGCTTGGCTAACCTGAATATCATCCGAATGGTTGCGTATATGCCGTTGATAGCGCTCTGGCCCAGGTCATGCTCGTCACGGAGAGACAAGAAGAAGTTTTTAACTTGCAGAGGGGTGATATTTTTCAATTTCACGCCTGCGAATGCCTTCCGCGCTTGCTTCAGGTGCGCATATTTTCCCTCTACCGTCCCGGGCTTCAAGTTCTTCTCAGCTGCATAAATTTCTATAGCCTGCTTCGCCCAATCGATAAATAAAATGTTTTCTTCATCTACAAAAGTACCTTCAATTAATTTGGCCTCGATTAAAATGCCAGCGTTATAGGCTTCCATAGGAGTTGGATATTGCTTCGTATCCCGTTGGCTCCTGGTGGGTACCCCCTCTTCATCCACCACGGTTACATCATAGCGGTACGTATACCCCTTACCGCGCTTCCTGACTTTAGGGGGCAGTTCTTCCTTTTTACGTCTAGCCATCGCTAACCCTCACTTCCATGTTTTTCAACAAGATTTTTGATCAGCTTTCGGATTACCATTAGAGTAAAATCGCACCAAGAGGAGACTGACTATGCAGATCATCGGTGTTAAGATCGAGAACAGGACAGGAGAAGACAGTGATTTTCAGGCGTTCGACTTGTCCGAAGTAAATTATATTTCAGTCTATCGACGTACTAAAAATTCTGAATTGCTACCCGTCTATCACACAACCCATGGAGGATATGCCCCGCTGCTCACCCTTAAGGATATTTCTCAAGCCCTCAGAAAGTATGGATTCGACTATATAGACAAGTCCACCATAGTCAACCGTACCCGGATCAAACGTACCAGAACAACAGATGACGGACAATATGTTACGACATTTGTCGACAACAGCGAAATTGTGGTTGCTTCACGAAGTCGTTACAGATAAAGGGATTATATGCAACTCGACCCCCTTGAGTTGCATCCTTGACTCGACATATTATGACGGATTATGCAAGTGGATAGGTGGATAATTAGGACATAAGACATATTGGTGCGGTAAAAACTTTAGGAATTACTAAAGTTTTTACCGGATCGGGAGGCCATTAGCCTCCGTCGCTCCGCTATTTTTTATCTGAGACCTTCCAGGTATAGAGCATTTCACAGCTAGGCAATTTTAAAGCTCTGGCTATCGTAACGGCTGTCCCCAGCCCCATGCGGGTATGGTTGCTGGCATATTCAGATAGCTGGCTCTCGGAAATGCCGGTTATGATGTGCACCATGCGCTGATTGATACCGGTCTCAGCATAAAGCTCGCGAAGTCGACAACGATCCGGCTCATACCGCATCGTGTTACTCCTTTAATTGTGATTTTAGGGTGGTGGTTCACTTAGAGTTATTTGCCTGCTCCTGTAACTCAAGCAATTGATTAATCTGGCCTTCTACAAACTTTTTGTACTTGTCGTCCAACTGATCGTATTTCTCTACTATTAGAGAAATCATGTTGGTTGAATTGTTCAGAGCACTCAAATCGTTATTAGAATCATCCAGCAGCCAATTTTTATCAACATTGTACATCAATGATACGCAATTAATAAAAAGCTGTGTAGGCGTGACATTACCAAGCTCGATATTCGCAAGGTTTCCTCTCGATATACCAATAGAACTGGCAAACTCATCTTGAGTAAGATTATTTGCTTTTCGTATCAGTTTTATCTTCTCAGACAAATTCATTATTTAATTCACCTCCACAAACATAATATTAATGTCCAAATATGTTTGCGTCAATACCAAATGATTTCAAACAAACATAATTAATTTTAAAAATGTATTGACGCAAACATTAAAATCATTTAAATTGTAATCAGGCAAGCAAATAAATGTAATATGACAAGCAAAAGGGGGAATCAAAATGGGAAACGATAAAGCGAGTCCAATTAAGACCGCATTTGAAATCGGTTCATTAGCTGGACAACTAACTCCTCAGAATCAGTCATATGTCTTAAATACCATAAATGCTTTATTGTTCAGCCAGCAATCGACTAGTTCAGTTGCATCCAAAAAGATGGCCGTAGGGTAAAAAAACTACGTTCTATGATCTCAAAATAACGGTGGGAGAAATCCCACCGTAGTCTGAGGAAGGGAGGGGCCGTGTACGATCACGATTACAACAATCAAATTATCTGCTAATGAAACGATGGTATACAACGCTCACAAACGCATTTTCGGCTTTGAGTGTAATCCGTTTCAAGTCAAAAGGTTGGCAGAGTATATCGAAGATGTAGGGGTGGATGGGTCACTTGTCGTCCATGCGATGGAACAAGTCAAGGAATTATCACATCAATACAGTTTTAAATTTATCGTTCATTTTCTTGATCGATACCAGCGGCAAGGAATTTTGAAGTTACCTCAAGCTATCGAGTTTGATCAGAGTCAGCCTCTAAGTCCACAAAAAGGGCTCTGAGGGGAGCGGTCGGGTTATAGCGATCATCCAAATCATACCTAATGTCTTTAATGCCAGATCCGTTAACACAGATGGTTGAAACGTCCTCGTTTGATTGAAATGCAATGTTACTGACATGTTGGTAGACTCCATTTTCATCAGGGATATAGACACAGATGTTGCTATCAGCCTTATGAACTCCGAGCACAAAATTTTCTTCAATATCAATAAAGAAGGTTCCTAAGGGTATTGCCTTGGGGAACATTAACCACTTGCCTGAAATTGTTTCTATTAGTTGATGAATTTCGGTATCAAAGTTATCTGGAATATCGCACATTGTTTTATTCCTTTCATAAAGTATTTGATGGTTTTGGCATTAACAATTCTAGCAAATCGTTGGGAGAAATCCTACCGTAGTCGTATCAGGGCAGAACCCTCCGGGCTGGTTTTATCAGATTCAGCCTAAGAGATAGTTGTCAGACACATCAAGAGCATTGGCTATGCGGGCCAAATTCTTGTGTCTCGGTTCAAAGTTCCCGTTCAACCAGCGTTCTACTGTGACGGGCGATACGTTTGCAAGCATGGCTAAAGCAATCGCGTCTAGTCCTCGATCTTCCATTGCGGAGGATAGGCGTTTGGAAAAATCCGAATCAAAAAAAGAAGAAAAACATGTATCACTCTCCTTTCTCCCGGAGGGTGCTGCCTTGATACGACGACACTACTATTTTAGCAGATTTTAGGAGGGAGATAGGGACGTGTTAGTATCCCAAACAACAAAGGTGATGCGTTCAATTTTGGAAATGCTGGACGTACCTGAGCAAAAGCTTGCTATTCAGCAAATCAGCAAGGAATACGCTGTTGAGGATAGTGTGCCGCGTGCTTATTCAGACGCTGAATTGGCTCAACGTTACGATGTCAATGTCAGAACTGCCCGAAAGTGGTTGGCAGCGGGTAAGATTAAAGGATTTCAGAACGATGACGGTCGTTGGTATACACGTGCTGATTGGGTGGACGAATACGAACTGACCAAAGCCGGGATGTTGAAGGAGGTTGAATATGATACCAGAGGAGCTTAAGCGGGACCGCTACTGGCGCAGCACTCTACACATTTTCCTGGAAAGTGATAGATTGCGACAATTCGTTGCAACCCATATTGACTTTGATGCTCGCACTATTAATACAGGCGGCTTGAAACGTATTTCACGACCGTGGAGCCAATCAGAACGATTCATGCTTAACCTAGCACTACATTTATTTAACGAGCAACACAAGCTTAGCAACCTGTCAGACATGGATTACCTTGATTCAAATAATAAACGCATCGCCTTAGAGGCTATTAAACTTCGATTCATGTGAGGGGGTGTGCTGAGTGGATTTGAATCTGCAGAACTGGCGTAGCTTCAGGCACTTGCAGGACTTAATCCGGTTTAGGGATAGCGGCAAGACGCTTGACGCGGGTGACGACTGGCTGGACAAGGAAATCCACGACATCATGATTGACTTGGGATTGAAGGAACAAAAAAAGCAATCCTCCGGGTTAGGAGCCGGAAGATTGCAGGCATTACAAAATATTCAAAAGTATTATATCACAGTTCGTCGCCTCATTAAAAGGGGGCTTGCTAAGTGATCGTTTTGAAAGGCGATATCGTCCGCACCAAGAGCGGAGCGGTCGGGGAGGTCAAGGAGATCTCGGGCGTTGCCAGAGAGTTCATTAAATTGACCATAAACGGAGTCAAGTCGCCGCCTATGTTTGCATCAGAGGTCACTGAGATTATCGAGCGGCCAAATGCCGAGCGGCATAAGCAGAAGAAATGGGCTTCATCCCCACGGGAAAGGGGGTGATAAGTATGCATATATCTTTGGACAAGCTTGCTGGAGGCGCCGCTGCTGAGAAGCTCAATATCGAGCTGGCTAAGTTGGCCGCCAACGTTATGGACCCGAACACAAAGGCAGAGGCGGCCCGTACGGTTACGCTGACGATTGCAGTCAAGCCCAATAAGCAAAGACAGGTTGGTGACGTGGAAATTAACGTCAAGTCTAGCCTGGCCCATTCCACGGGAATTCCTACAGCCTTCACGTTCGATTTCGATACTGACGGAGCTGCGGTTCTCAAGGAATTGCCAAATCGGGAACACGATCCGAACCAGACTCAATTGTCTGATGCAGGGGATGTTACAGATGGCCATGGGAAGTCACTGGCTGACAACAAGGTCGTTGGTATGTATCGCTAATCTTTGAAAAATGAATAGGAGGATTATTTGAATGATCAAATCAGCAATTGAAAAGATTTTGAGCCTGGCCGGTATTCACACTACCGAAATTGGTGAGCAGGTGTATACCAATCAGGAATTGCGGCGAGTATCTGAGCCCACAGCCTCGACACTGAAAGTTCGTAACCTTAGCGGTCTTGTGGACTATCTTCGTAATGACTTTGATGCCAAGCTTCCTGTCATGGTGCACATCGAGTCACCGACGCTTGTCAGTGCAGTTACTGGCTTCAATAGGAACGTGGAACGTAACACGCTGATCCAGGCAGAGGCGCTGTTGCCTAATATCCGATTCGGTGATTTTTACGATGTTGAGAGATTTAACATTCTATTACAAAGCTGCTTTGTAGAGAACGGTGTGAGAAGTAAGCTCCTTGCCATCGTCGGGAATGTAAGGGACGAAAATGTAATGAGCTTTGGCGACAATGGGATTAGTCAACAGGTGACTGCAAAAACCGGAGTGGCCACTGCTGAGATCGTGCCTGTTCCTAACCCTGTCAATCTGAAGCCTTACCGGACTTTCGTCGAGATTGAACAACCGGAATCGTCATTCGTATTCCGGATGCAGGATGGTCCTTCTGCCGCGATCTTCGAGGCCGACGGAGGCGAATGGAAGCTTCGCGCAATTCAGGAGATCAAGTCTTATCTGGATGAAGCCCTTAAGGAGCAAATCAGTAGTGGCCAGGTCGTCATTATTGCCTAATTGATCATTTTATGTGCCGGGAGGCTAGTCCTCCCGGGCTATTAAAAGGAGGAGAACGTGTGTTACAGGAAGCTCTTCGCAAGCTGCAAAAGGAGATAACTGATTCCAAAGGTGATGATTATACAAATTTAGTAGGCTCTTTCTTGATGGATCATATCCGTCAAAACCCGCATCATGCACCACTTATCGTGGCTGAGGGAAAATCCGTAGCAGGGAGCCTGAAAGCCATGCAAACAGAGGCTAGTAAAAAGAAGAAAGGCAACTTCGCAATGCTGACACCGGATCAAGGATTTGCAGTTGTACTCAAGTATTATGGGATTTCAAGTAAGAAATCAGCCTCAGAGCCCGCTCCGGCACCCCAGACTTTGGACATTTCGCTTGATGAACTAATGGAAGATTTGATGTAGGAGGGATGGGAATGCCTAAGGATGCCGCGTTTGCTGCACATAAGGCTCATTTCGGGCCTATTAGTAAAGAATTAATAGATTACGTGAACAATTGCGTTTTGCTCAGAAGCCGCTACCTCTTTATTCAGACAAAGAAGGGGATTCAATCAGCCTATTGCACCCATTGCAAGCGAACTCACTATCCCAATAATCCGCTGAGACACCGGGAATTTACCGACTGTCCAAAATGTAACTCGCGTTGCATGATCTATAGGGCCAACGTTGGCCGCAAATATCTTTGTGATTTCGCCTATGTTGTTCACTACCAAAAATCCATTATTGATTCATCTGTTGTCACGGCTGTAGGTTTTTACGTGCGGCGAGACTATACAGGGGATTTCAAGAAAGTAGAAACATTGTTTAGACCTTCATGCAGCTATGTTTTCAAGATGGGAGATAGCTCGGCATATAGCACATACAATGGCGATGACTGGCACCGTATGGACAGAGTTATCTCAGAATATTCACTTTATCAGAATATACCCAAATATTATTCCCGGGAGAGCATTGCAATAGCTGTTGATGGTACTCCTTTGCAGTACAGCACCTGGGAGCAATACAACGAGCAGGATATGACTAAGTTTTTCGCACTTTATACGGAGCACCCCTGCATTGAGTACCTCACGAAGATGAATCTTACCTACTTTGTCAAGGCGAAGCTATACGGCATGAGAACGTATGATGCAATCAATTGGAGAGGGAAGACGATAGAGCAGATTCTGCGGCTTAAGAAACAGGATATACGTAGATTCCTGGAGTGTTACCCTCAGATAAAATTCAGCGATGATGCTCTTGCCCTGCGATTGTATCAACTGACCTTGAACGATAGTGACCGTCCAACGCTCGGAAGCCTTGGAAAACTGTCTGATTCCATAGAAGTCTTATGGCCTGACCTGAAGCGCATGTTCAAGTATCAGAGTGTTGTGAAGTGTGTGAAGTATGTGGAGCGGCAATTCCAGAGGGGGAAGAAGGAACATTATCGTTACCGGGATAGTGTTTTGCGCATGTGGAAGGATTACATGGAACAGTGTAAAATGCTTGAATTTGATCTATCCCGGATTGAGGTTGTTTTCCCTCATGATCTCCATGCAGCCCATGAGAATACGACATCACAGGTAAAGATCAGCCTGTCTGACATAGAAAAGCGAAAGATTGCTGCAAGATTTAAGACCCTGGAGCGTCGCTATCATTTTGAATTCAAAGGGTTCGTCTTGCGACCGGCTAAGTCCGCCAATGAAATTATTGAGGAAGGAAAAAAACTTCATCATTGTGTGGGAGGATACGCCCAGCGACATGCAGATGGCAAGACAAATATTCTCATGATTCGCAAGGTTTCGGCTCCAAATGAGCCGTTCTATACGATGGAGATCAAGAATAACAAAATCGTTCAATGCTATGGGATGCGACATTCCTTGCCTGCGGCCGATCTACAAGCTTTTATTGAGGCTTTTAAGGCGGAGAAGATTGCTCCAAAACCCAAAACAGTGCCGCTTGAGCGGCAGGAGGTAGCGGTATGACCAAACAAACAAAGCAAGTCGTTGCGAAGGAGTCAGTTCAGGTATCGGATAGAACTCCTCAATTGATCGCAGCAGAAATCCGGAGCATTGATGCACAAGCCCGCAAGGTCGTGATGGACAGCGCAATCGAGATCGGGAAGAGGTTGATCGAAGCCAAGGAGCTTGTCGCTCATGGTGAATGGGGCAAATGGCTGGAATTGAATGTGAACTACAGTCAATCGAGCGCTAATAACTTTATGCGTATTGCTACTGAATACGAGGGCGCAAATTCACAAACGTTTGGCAATCTTTCTTATTCCCAGGCTGTGGCTCTTCTGGCCGTACCAGCAGAGGAAAGAGAAGGGTTTGTAGAGGAAACCAATGCTTCTGAGCTTTCGTCTCGGGAATTGAAGGCTGCAATTGAAGCCCGGCAAGAAGCCGAAAGGAAGCTCCTAGAGGAGCAGGAACGTGCGGAAGCAGAGCGGAAGGCTCGCGAGGAGTTGGAGGCCAGGCAAAAAGAGCAAGAGGAACAGGTTGCTTCTTTACAGGCCGAGATTGAGAAGGCAGTGAGTGCTAAAGATACACCAACGGCGGCCAAACTCAGAACGGAGCTGAAGGAAGCCAAGCAAAGCGCTGATAGTTATCGCGCTAAGATCAAGGAGCTTCAGGAGGAATTAAAGAAAAAGCCTATCGACATTCCGAGCATCGAGCGTGTTGAGGTTATTCCAGAAGAGACGCAAAAGGAGCTTGAAGCTCTGCGTAAGCGTGAGCAAGAGCTTGCGGCCAAGCTACGTGAAGGAGAGGAAACCACAGCCAAGGAACTGGCTGCTCTCCAGGAACAGCTTGCTAAGAACAATAATACGGTACGGATCAAGGTGCAGGAGCGTCTTAATCTGCTGGTGACTAATTTCAATGAACTGCTGACAGCGATCGCCGAGGAGCAGAACGAGGAGGAAGCCAAGAAGTTCAAAGGCGCTGTGGTGAAGCTCTGCGACAAGATCAAAGGTCAACTCTGATGTTCTTCTTCATCTTTGATAATGAGCAGTACAAGCCCGGCACGGTCTGTCTTGTTACTAGCAGTCGTCGGGACGAAGGCAAGAAGGTTGTCATAGACAAGGTTAATGGTAATTTCGCTTGGTGCTATGACAACCGGCCTGTAAAGCACCGCATAAACCGTCGTGGGGAGCGGGTAGTCGAATTTGACCCGGCCTGTGTCTTATCAGGTTACAGTCTTGATGATTTAGCGATAACAAGCGATATTCCCCTTCAGGATGATGGATGGGGAGCGAAGTGGAGAAGGGAGCGGTTAGGCCTATGAGCGACCAAAACAAAGGACTTTACAATAAATTCAAAATCGTCAATCGGGAGACGGGCGAAGAGGCAGACGGGGACTTTTTTGTCCTCAAGCCCATCAATGATCCGGCAGCCAGGGCTGCGCTATTGACTTACGCAGAGAAAACGGACAACAAGCAGCTGGCTGTTGATATAAAAGTCTGGCTACACACGTTGTCGATTGGGGGGCCGATTCTGATAGGACGATATAACACAGCCAAACACCGCGCAGATATGATGCTTCCGGAAAACGAACGCACTGACAAACCGGTCAAGTTTCGAGCGCTAAAAGATATCTATTGGGATGATTGGGGAAAATTTCGCCGCGTATTCGTGAAAGGCCGGATATATGAAGGTGTTCAGCATTCAGACGGAAGTGTCTCGGGATACAGTCCTTACTATGATGTGAGTGATGGTCTGGACCCAGGAGAATACGAACTGATTTAGTGACATTCCGAAAAAAAGTGCAGCTAAGGAGGTAAGTCATGAAGCGATTTGATTCGATAATCGAAGCCATGAGGGAGGTTAGGAAAGCCTCTAAGAATTTGGATTTGAACGAGGAAATTTTCCTGGCTGTAGATTATTGGGGAGATACCTACTATGTTTCAGATGATGCGTGGGACGTAGGCTCAGTTATAACAAAAGACTATTGCGAAAACCATACTGACTCGTCACCCGAGAGAGTGGCAGATGAGTGGAAAGTAATTGAATATTGTCGAGCAGAAAAGAAAGAAACTTATCCAAATACCTATGAAAAGGCAAAGAAGCCATCCTTTAAAAGCGATGTTGAATTAATCAGGAAATTCGGATCAATTTCGCCAGAATACAGCGTTGACTTCAATATAAGTTGAATTGCACAGTACGGAAAAAGAAAAGGAGGGTAAGGCAATGCCTAACAAGGAAGGTCGGTACAACAAGCTTGAGGTGAAGCGCAGCGGCTTGCCGGTATACATTCCTCGCTCCAGCCGCTGGACAAGCAAGCCTTACCGTTTTGCTGTCCTGTTGACAAGGAGACGTTGCCAGCAATTCGGAGTACCTGTCAAACAGAATGAAGCTCCTGGAGCATTCCTGTTTTCTGCCAGCGCAGGAGCGGGCACTAGTGACCAGCAGCACAGGTACTATCCGCTTTTTGATCGCACAACGGACATGGCTGGCAATGAATCAGCCAGGCTGTATCCTCATGAGATTATGAAACCGGACTAAAAGAGAAGGTGAGAACTTGGACTACATTACGGAAATCAGCTCCTTTTATGATTGGCTCGAAACAAACACGTTGACTGATTCTGCTATTGTTCTGTGGCACGCTTTGATGCACACATGCAATCGGGCAGGATGGCCAGACGAGTTTACTGTAGCTGTATCAACCTTATCTAATAAGACAGGTTTGAAAAAGGATGCGATTAACCGAGCCCGTCACCGGCTACAACAAACGGGCAGAATTGATTTTCAGAGCCGCTCTGGACAGCAATCAGCAGTTTACAGAATTATTCCTTTTGCATCGTTTAAAACGACTCAAAGCAAGTCATTAACAGATAGTGACGTTTTAAACGACTCAAACCGCGTCATAAACCGACCGCAAAGCGCGTCACAAGGTCAATCACAAAGCGCTTCTATTAATAAAGATTTAAATTCTTCTTCTACTTCATCTTCTTACGAGTCGTTCTATGCAGCTCACGAAAGAGTGTTCGGATATGGATGCAATCCCTTTCAGGCTCAACAACTCGCGGACTACATAGATCAAGACGGCATCGAGGAGCGCGTTGTTATTCGGGCGATAGAAAGAGCTGCTTCGACTTCAGGCAGGTACAATTTCAAGTTGATTGCAAAGATACTAGACGATTATTTCAAGTCAGGAGTAAGGACATTGGAACAAGCTATAGCTATTGATGCACAGTTTGAAGCGGAAAGAACCAAACCGACAACATACAAAAACCGCAAAGGAAAGACAAGTTTCGCTGATATGGCAAAGGGGATGGCCGCTAATGAAAATTGAAGAGGTAGGCAAGCTATTTGACCTTATCATTGAGTATTACCCGATTTTCTCCGGCGACGGGGATAAGCTCAAAGCTTGGCATGATGTCCTTAGAGGTGTGACATACGAGACGGCCCAGCAGAACTTAATCCAATATGCATCGGATCCGGACAATAAATTTCCTCCTCATCCTGGAGCACTTGCGCGGCGAACTGACGCTAAAACGGATGCCGAGCGTTATCACGATCATATGAAACAGACAGGCGTTCTCACTCTAGCTCAATATGATCAACTTCGGCAGGGCGTGGTGGCACCAAGCTCCGACATCATCAGAAGGGTGCGTGAACAGCTTGGCTGATTTAAGAACTTTACCCAACAGCATGACATCAGAACAGGCGCTACTCGGGGTGCTGTTGATCGAACCCAAGTCAATTGTTCAGATTTCGGATACGCTTCAGCCAGAACACTTTTACGCTGCCCAACACAGGTGCATTTACGAAGCAATTCTGGAGCTTGAACAGGCCGGAAAAACAACTGATTTGGTCAATGTCACGGCCCGGCTGACAGAGCGAAAGCAGATTGAGGATATTGGTGGAGTAAAATACTTATCGGATTTATCAAGAGCTGTGTCCCGAACGATATCCAGCGAGACTGACATAAAGGACTATGCAGACACCATCAAAGATAGATTTTTGCACAGAGAGACGATCATTCGTCTGGAGCGAGAAGCGGCAGCTGCATGGGAGGCCGACACAGGTTATGAGGCCGCTGTACGTGTGCAGGCTACTGCAAACATCTTATCAGATCAGGCTGCACGACCAAAAGAATTCCGGACGATGAAGGAATTAGGTATGGCAGCGTTCGAGCTTCTGGAGCAGAGATTTGCAAATTCGGGTGACGAAGTGACAGGTATTTCATCAGGGTACAGTGATCTTGATGGGATGACATCAGGATTCCAGGATTCAGATTTGATCATTGTTGCAGCTCGCCCTTCTGTCGGAAAAACAACATTTGCACTGAACATCTCACAGCATGCGGCGATTCGCGAAAAAAGGAAGGTTGCTCTGTTTAGCCTGGAGATGTCGGGTGAGCAGCAAACTTTGAAAATGATGAGCGCCGAGAAGATGATTGATGCTAACCGCATTCGGACGGGTTTTCTAAGGTCGGAGGATTGGGATAAGGCTGCCTTTGCAGTTGGAGAACTGGCTGAGGCCGACATTTTCATTGATGATTCTGCGTCAATCACGGTTTCCGAAATCATGAACAAATGCCGTCGCCTGAAAAATAAGGTAGGTCTGGACATGATCGTAATCGACTATTTACAGCTCATTTCCGGAGATCGTCAAGGAGAAAATCGTCAGCAGGAAGTGTCCGAAATATCGCGCAAACTTAAGCAGCTTGCCCGAGAGTTAAATGTGCCGGTTATCGCATTATCCCAGCTCAGCCGGGCTGTTGAGCAGCGGCAGGACAAGCGGCCAATGTTGTCCGACCTGCGGGAATCGGGCTCCATTGAGCAGGATGCTGATGTAGTCGCGTTCCTTTACCGGGATGATTACTATGATCGCGAAACGGAGAAGCCCAACATCATTGAAATTATTATCGCCAAGCAGCGGAATGGTCCGGTCGGTACGGTCGAACTGGTATTTATGAAGGACTTCAATAAATTCGCTAATTATGAAAGATCACACGCAGTTTAGGAGGGATAGGATGGCAAAGGTTTTACCTGATCAGCATGGCGTACAAGATTTAGGTCCGGCTACAGCAGCTAATTATCAGCGATCCTTAAACGCAGCAAGACGTGTCTATGCCAGGGCTGATGCTGATGATAAAAAAGCCATCTCCGGAATGATCAGCGATTGTGAATATGTCATCGAATGGCTTTCAACCGGACGTCGCCCCGGAAATAAGCGAGGTGTTGAAAGACTGGCCGCATATCAGCGTGAAAAGTTGGTGGATCCTCTTCGAATGCAGGCATTTGTCAGCAATGCGAAGGCAGGGAGCCCTAGCAACCTGAGTGATTGGGAGAGGTTTCAGATCGAAGATGCCCTATCTCGCTTAAGCGAACGCGAACGAGAGTGTTATGTGATGGCTCATGGTGAGTGCTTTTCTTTCGGAGAGATCGCCAATATGCTAGGATTAAGTAAAGGAAGCGTTGAGGAATATGTAGAACGAGCCCAAAAGAAAATATCGGAAGACCTTCAAACTAGCCTATTCCTGGTGCCGCCGGAATAGGCTTTTTAATTTTTGTTAGAAGAGGAAAAACGAACATGATGTCGAATTGACTAATGAAAACTCATATTATCTGGAGGTTTAGAATGAGATCACTTTTTTCAGGATACTAAACCCCAACAGAAGCAGAATTTGAGCAAATATGGAGAGAGTGTATTTTTATTTTTGATACTAATACTCTCTTGAACCTATATAGATATGATGAAAAAACGAGGGGATTTTTGTTAAGAGTAATGGATCTTATTAGTGATAGAATTTGGATTCCTCATCAGATTGCTCTTGAATACCACAAACATATGCTAGATGAAATTCACAATCAGAACAATACATATCGAGACATTATAGACTATGTTAGAGACAATATTGATGACCTTAAGAAATGGTTAAGTAACTTGCGGAATTCCAATATTAACTTAGAAGAGATTATAGCTATACTTGATGAATCGCAAAACAAGATAGTCACAAATTTAGAAGCTCAGGAAAAGGACCAACCTGATTTAATTCAAATCATGAACCAAATAACTAGTTTACTTGAAAATAAAATAGGAGATGCATATTCTCAAATTGAACTTGATAACCTTTTTAAGGATGGCTTACGACGGTTTGAAAATAAAATTCCTCCTGGATATAAAGATGTTAAAGAAAAAGAGAATAGAAAGACAGTTAACAACGGATTGATTTATGAAGATAAATTTGGAGACTTAATTTTCTGGCGTCAGATTCTTGATATTTCTAAAAAAGAATCAACTAAATCTGTGATATTGGTGACAGATGATAATAAAGAAGATTGGATTCTCAAAATTAAAGGGCAAAAGAAGGGGCCTCACCCAGAACTGATACATGAATTTAAAAAGGAAAGTAACGGAAAACTATTCTATTTATACAATACAGAACAGTTTCTTAAGTATGCAACTGAATTTTTGAGGTTAAATGATGGTTCACTGGATGTTGATGAAGCAATTAAGAATGTAACAAGCACGAAGGAACTATTACACAATCTTCAGGGGCCAACCGGTGTTCAGTATGTAGAGGTTATGGAGAGTGATAAATTTAATAGAATAAAAGGAGATGGAGAATATAAATACTTCTACCAGTATAATATAACTCTTTATTGTATCGTGGTTAATAAATGGGAAAATATTTTACATGAATTTATCAATGACCTAGAGAATATGTTTAATCTTTATTTAAAAATCTACTCCACATCAGTAAAAGGTAATGAAATAATTAAACTGGAAGTTATGACAAACAAGCCATTTAACAGTCTTATTATTGATCTCTTAAATAATGTCAATAAAGAGAGGTACATAGTTACCGAAATAAATGGTTACTTGGAAGATTAGCAATTACATTATGAATTTTGATTCGAGCCTATTCCTGCAGTATTCGGAATAGGCTTTTTTGTCTTACGAAAGCCACCTATAGATGAAAGCTATTATTATATGAAACAACATAGTTATAACCTATCAATGGTTTCATAATCTTCCTCCTATATAGCCGCTCCTTCGGGGGCGGCGCTTTTAAAATCAATGCAAGAAAGAGAGGTGCGTATGAATGCTACGATATCTGTTCAGTAAATTGAATGAAATTATTACTATTTTGCTCATTCTTATTCTAGTGCTAATGCTTGTGAATGAAGGAATGAGGCTTCACGCGAACATTGTAATGAAGAAGCAAATCAGCAAGAGCGAGACTCAAATTGAAAAGATAGATCAGATGCTACTTCAGGTCGAGGAGATGTTGCCATGAAGGTAGTGGACCTGGACAAAGAAAAAATGAAAAGAAAAGATATTCTCAGCCCGTCTCTTGTTGCGGAGGCTTTGCGGGAGGATATATCGAGCAAGGAAATTGATACGGTCATTACGATTGTAGTAGAGAAGAACGGGGAAACAACACTAACTTACAGTAGTAATGATCGACTCAAGGTCATCGGAATAATGGAAATGATCAAACAGGAAGCCTGCTTAACAGGAATTGATAATTTATGAAAGGAGGCGTTAGGGTTGACATTGAAAGCACTCCCCCGCCCTTCTCCCGTACCGAGCAAGTCAGAACATCAGCCCTCAAAGTGCAAGGGCTGTATTTGGGGAAACTGGACGGGTGTAAAGCAGTTCTGTAGCAAGCAGAGGTGTGTATATTATGAAGACAAAAAAAGTTAGGTTGATTATCTGTTAGCAGGTGAGATGTTTTTAATGACGCATTCTTTATATCTTTCTGGATCTAAGGAACCCTTGTGTATCTTCCCGTCTAACACGTAATTATCCAAGTGCTGCCCACACTTTTCTAATTCCACATGTCTTACGCAGAGCACCTTTGCATGGCCCTTATTTGTATCGCAATGTGTATCTGCATAATAAGTTTTTGATTTATCCTGAGTGTTAATAGAAGGATCGATTTCATTAGAAACAAAAGTAGTAGTTTCAGGAATTGTAGTTGTCTGGCTGTTTAAATCAACAGGCTTTTTAAAGGACAAAACTAAAAACACGAGATAAATGATTAGAATTGAAAACAATAATACCACTTTTTTCATGATTCACCTTTTGTTTTTTTTGCTAAATCATATCATCAAAAGAAGGATGATACCATCAAGAATTGTGGTTTGTATTCAAATTTAATTTCCCAAACGCTTGGGATTTTGAAATGAGGTGGTGATATGAACTTTGTACAGCCGATTCGGGATCAGGAAACAATCGATGCTATTAAAGATTATCTGATGCGGCAGTCGTACCGAAATTACATGCTGTTTGTATTCGGCATCAATACAGGACTTCGGATTCAGGACGTGCTGAAGTTTAGAGTGAGGGACGTAACCGGCGATTACATTGTCATGAACGAAATGAAGACGGGCAAGCGAAAGATCATGAAGATTACCCCCACTCTTAAACGGGAAATCAAGCGTTATACAGCAGACATGAATCCAGGCGATGTATTGTTCCCTTCTCGCCAAGGCGGTAAGAATAACCCGATCAAACGGGACATGGCCTATAAGATCATGAAGAAGGCCGCTGTTGAATTCGGCCTGGTTGATATCGGGACTCATACCCTTAGGAAGACATTTGGCTATCACATGTATCAGAAGACGAAGGATATCACTCTCGTTCAGAACATGCTGAACCATTCCGATAAGAGTATCACCATGAGATACATCGGCATGGATCAGGACATGATGGATGCTGCAATGAATCGCTTTGGATTATAAATGTTGAAGAGGTGCTAAATGAGAAAAGACCAAAAGAAAACCACCGCAAAGACGGTGGTCAACCCAAAAGGAAGCTATGAATATTCGTTATCTAAAGCTGCCGAATTATCGGAGGATCATCAGGGTTTCCTGGTATCTTTGGATACGCAATATAATCAGCAGCAATTCCGTATTGAAGAGCGGTCTTGTAGAGACGAACTTCATCTTCATGCAACTTTGAAATCTGCTCTTGTTGAATCTCGAATTCGTACTCAAAGCCTACGATCTGCCAGTGAGATTTCGTGATATAGTCTACAGCTCTTAGCTTGGCTTTCTCTTTGTCATCGGAAATGACCCAGATATGCGCCTTTGCACCGGCGATATCTTGACAGTCTTTATTATCAGGTGATGGAACAATGTTAATCACAAAAAAATAGGGTCTCATCTTTATCACCTCCCTCTGAAATCTAGTTTACCAGAATGAGGAAATGGATAGGGAGATTCATGAGTTTCTTATATTTAACGAGTGTGGAACTGAGACGAGGAATTAGCTGAAAACCCTTATGGGAGTAGGGGAGAGAGAATCTCTTCCAGTTATGCTCTTTAATAAGATATGGATAACTTAGAGAGCAGCGGCAGCCTTCCAGACCATTGAAAACCCGGAGCCCATACGGGGCAAGGGATTGAAGGGATTTTCCTGAAAAGTACCAGAAAGTGGGAAAAGGGTCCTTCCCAGGGGGTGGCCCCCATGCGGGTACTAGCGAGCCCAGAAACGGGCTGAGTTTTATAAAATTTGCACATAAGGCATTGTGCATTTAGGAGGGGGTATTTTGAGTGGAAAAGTAAAAGCAAAAATGATCGATGGGGCCTTGTGTGTCGCTACTTCTGAGCTCTGCGAGGTGTTGGGCGTGCATCGCAATACAATTGCACAGTGGGAGCGAAGCGGGATGCCGAAGAAGGCAAGAGGATGGTACTCGCTCAAGGATACTTTCAATTGGGTCATTGAAAACCGTGGGGTGAAGAAAACACCGGATACGGAAGAAGAGATGACCTTGTCTCAGCAGAAGCTATATTATGAAGCGAAATTGAAGGAACAGCAGGCGGATGCTGCTACTTTGAAGAATGACATTGCCAAAGGTGAATATATCAGACGCGAGGACGTTGTGAGCGAACTCCAGCGTTTTTTTGTTTCCCTTAAACGGTCAATGGGAGGCTATAGCAGAAAGATTGCTATGGATATTGCTCCCTATTTGGACCCGGAGCAGGTTCGTGTGATTGAACAAGAAATTGCGGATGCAACGAATTCCGTACTGCTGCAACTGTCGGTGCGGGGTGTGTACGATGCCAGAAAAGACTGAGGCAGTATTGCCTGAATGGCTGCTATCCTCGCTCAAGGTATTGAAACCGCCCGAGAAGCTGACTGTATCTGAATGGGCTGACCGTTACCGCGTACTGGATAGCAAGACTTCCGCCGAACCTGGGCCGTGGTCTACTGACCGAACTCCGTATTTGCGCGGGATTATGGATGCCTTCACGGATCCTCGCATCGAAGAGATTATTTTTGTTAAACCGACACAGGTTGGTGGCACGGAAAGCCTGAACAATATGTTCGGATACGTTATTGCGCAGGATCCTAACCCAGCATTGATCGTCTATCCGATGTTGGAGCTTGCGGAATACACGTCGAAGAATCGGCTCCAGCCGATGTTGGAACTCAGCCCGGCATTATCAGGGCGATTCAAACCGGAAGAAAGCACCGTTCGCGAACTGCAATTCGAAGGTATGTATGCGGTTATTGCTGGTGCGAACAGCCCGGCTTCTTTGTCATCGCGCGCCATTCGCTATCTTTTCATGGATGAAGTGGACAAATACCCTAAAACAGCAGGTAAAGAGGCTGATCCAAGAGCGCTAGCGAGGGAACGTACAAAGACCTTCCCATTTAATAAAAAGATTATGCAGACATCAACTCCCACGCTCAAATCAGGCCCCATCTGGCAGGCTTGGCTCGGAGCTGATGTCAGGATGCACTACTTTGTTCCATGTCCACATTGCGGGCAGCTTCATACGTTTAAGTTCAAGCAAATCAAATTCGATTCCTCATTGGCACCGGAACAGGTGAGAGGAACAGCTTTTTACGAGTGTGAGAGCTGCAAAGGACAAATCAGAGACGCACATAAACCCTTGATGCTGCGAGGCGGGGTGTGGCGTACAGAATCGGGCTCGACAAAGCCTGGCGGCAAGACCGGGTTTCACTTGAATGCAATCTATAGCCCTTGGGTGAGGTTTGGAGACGTCGCATATGAATTTTTGATTTCCAAGAGGTCTCCGGAAGAGCTCATGAACTTCGTGAATAGCTGGTTGGCTGAGCCTTGGGAGAATACGCAAGTTAAGCTGAGCAGTGACAAGGTGCTGGAACGGGCGAGTGAATACGAGGAAGGCGTTGTGCCGGACCGGACAATCCTGCTGACGGGCGGGGTTGACGTCCAAAAGGACCGAATGTATTACACAATTCGGGCATGGGGAGAGAATATGGAGAGCTACAACGTCCGTCATGGCGTTGTGGAGACGTGGACTCAGATTGAGGATGTTATGAATATCTCCTATTGCACTCGTGATGGAACGGAATTCTTTGTAAATCTCACGGCGATTGACTCCGGTTATAATGCTGATGAAACCTATGATTTCTGTGCTAGAAATAGTGAATGGGCAGTATCTGTTAAGGGTTCAAATACACCATTGCCGACGAAATACCGACACACCAAGATTGACCGCGAGGACAAGGGCATGTATGGTATATCGCTCTATCACGTTGACGGCGGATATTACAAGGACTTTATTGCTGGCCGTATTGCTCGTAGCAAGGATGAGCCGGGGGGCTGGTTTGTCTATGTTGGTTGCGACCTTGATTATGCAGAGCAGATCACAGCGGAGGAGAAGGTCATCGAGAAGAACGGTCGTCGTGATGTTGAAGTTTGGCGACCGAAGACAGCTCACGCAGATAATCACTATTTGGATTGTGAGGTATACGCGGCATTTGCTGCTGACTGCCTTGGCATCCGGTATATGCGATATGAAGCTCCAGAAGCGCCAAAACCTGCTGATAGCAAGGCCAAGGCGAACAATTGGGTAGGAGGTGGGAAGTGGTTATGAGTGACGAAGAACGAATTGAGGAGCTTCGAGAAGAGTTGAGGCAGGTGAAGACTGCTATTGCTGCTATACAAAGCGGAGCTCAAGAGTATCGCATTGGCAGCAGGCAATTGCGCCGGGCTGATCTGGCTCTACTGTACAAGGAAAGAGACCGGTTGGAACGGGAGATTCTGTCTGCTGAGTGTGGCGGATCAATCTTTCATCACGCCTATTTCGAGGGGAGATAGACCGATGATCAAAATAGCTTGTAGGCGATGGAGGGGGCCTTGGATAGCAGCAGCTATCCTGCTTGTAATTATCTGTATGCTTCATGACTTTATTAGCACCCTGGGGAGGAGGTGAATGTAATGGGTTGGATAGATCGATCTATCGCTACAATTAGCCCTAGATGGGCTTACAAGAGAGCGGCCTGGCGTAGCGCGATGAGCGTGTTCGATTCTGCTGACCAAGGTCGATTGAATCAAGGCTGGAATCCATCAAAGAGCCCGAATGAATGGAAGAAGGAGCAAGAACGTTCGTTGATTCGTGCCCGTGCCCAGGATTTGGAGAACAATAGTGATCTGGCCGGGGGGATTCTGCAGGCATTTGATCGCAATGTAACAGGCACAGGAATTATGCTGCAAGCAAAGGTTCCGCACAATGTCGAAGGGAATAAGGATGGAGCAATCAATCAGCAGATCGAATCCCTATGGGAAGAATTTTGCGAGGCAGAAAACATAGACGTTACCGCTACTCAATCTCTCGACGAAATGACAGAAATGATTATTCGGAGATACATCGTTGACGGCGGGATATTTATTGTGAAAGTCTATGTCAAGGACAGCAATTTCCCCTTCAAGTTGCAGATTCGTTCTGTCGATGACCTGAGTACGCTCAAGGTTCCGTCGGATAAGAGGATTATTGAAGGAGTCGAACTTGACGAATTCAATAAGCCGATTGCGTATCACTTCAAAAAATACGATGGATATTTACTGCATCCAACCGAAACGGTGCGCATTCCTGCTGAAAACGTTATCTACCTATTCAAAAAGAGTAATCCGCAGCAGATACGGGAGGTTTCGCAGCTTGCAACCGCTCTGCCTCGAATCAAGGATGTGAATCAGTTCATCGAGGCGATTTCCATCAAAGAACGAGTCATGGCCTGCATGGCGGTATTTATCAAGAAGGATACTCCACAGGGGGGAGTAGGGCGCGGAGTGAGGTCGTCGGCTGATGCTCCTGTCAGCTATAGCGGCGTATCCTTATCACCGGGAATGATCGGGGAGCTGAATCCAGGGGATGAAGTTCAAACGGTCATCCCTTCAGGGCAAGCTTCGAACACTAAGGAATTCATTGCGACGCTGGTCCGCATGATTGCGGCAGGGTTGGGTTTGAGCTATGAATCGGTTTCTCGGGATTTGTCGCAAGTGAACTATTCGTCAGCTCGTCAAGGGCTGATTGAGGATAGGAAGTTGTACAAGAAGCTTCAGAAGATGCTCATTAAGCGTGTGCTCAAGCCGATCTACCTCGAATTTATGGACAGCATGTTTTTGAGTCGAAAGCTGAACCTCCCGGATTACTTGAAAAATAAGAAGCTTTACACCAATCATGTATGGGTTCCGCCTGGAAGCACATGGATTGATCCCAAGAAGGAAGCCGATGCCAATAAGATTGCATTAGAATCTAATCAAGACACGCTTGCCCGCATCTGTGCGGAGCGCGGCGAGGATTGGCGGGATGTTGTGGTGCAGCGGGCAGCCGAGATTAACCTGATCAATGAATTGATTGGAGAACGAGGAGGAGGGGATAGTCAGAATGACGATGAGGAAGACGACGATGAAGACATTGAATCAACTGATGACGCTGCGTAGAGACGGCGAGAAGCCCGACAATCATCTTAGCCGAACACTGACATTCGCCCGTGATACCATCAACGAAGAAGAGAGAACTGTGGAACTCTCATTTTCTTCAGAAGCTCCGTATGAGCGTTGGTTCGGCAATGAAATCTTGAGCCATGACCCCGATGCGATCGACCTATCCAGGTTGAACGAAGTCGGGGTTTTATTGTTCGCTCATGGGCGGGACTTCAACTATGGAAGAATGCCTATTGGAGTCATTAATAAGGTTTGGGTGGACAATGCAGAGCGAAAAGCAAGGGCAATTGTACAGTTTGATGATGACGACGACAGTGACAAAGTATTTCAGAAGGTCATTAAAGGCGTTATTAAAGGAGTTTCTGTAGGATACTCAGTGAGTAGCTGGGAGGAAGTAAGGCCAGGCAAAACGTCAGCAAATGGGAGGTTCATGGGACCGGCTCAAGTTGCTCTTAAGTGGCAGCCTTTTGAAATTAGTATCGAACCAACGCCAGCCGATCCGTCGGTCGGCGTGGGTAGAAATCATAAAATCCCAAACGCTTGGGAAAATGAAGAAGGCGAGGATGAAGGCATGAAGGGATTGAAAATGATCGCATTGGCGGCACAGGGGTTGATGCACGCTCCGGATACAGGAGGAGGCAATGGTGGGGGCGGGACTGGTGAACGCGGTGTAACTCCTCCGGCGGTTCCAAACCCTAATGAAGCGGAGATTCAGCAACGTGCGGTTGCGGCTGAAAGACAGCGCACCACGGAAATTAATGATTTGTGCCGTAATTTTAACATGGACCCGACTCCATATCTTGGAGATGGCAGCTCCGTCGAAGCTGTTAAGGACGCCATTTTGAAAAAGCAGATTGAAAGCAATAAACCAAATCAATCCGGTATTCGCGTGGTGGCTGAAGAGACGGATAAATTCCGCGCCGCTGCATCGGATGCGTTGCTGATGCGGGCGGGCAGAAGTGTTTCCAATCCGGCTGCTGGAGCTACAGAGTTACGGGCAATGAGAATGAGGGACTTGGCAGTTGATTGCTTGCAACGTGCAGGGATCGACGGCGCACACCGGATGAGTGATGAGGATCTGCTGAAACGCGCCTTATCGCCCGACACGACCTTCCAGTCGATTATTTCCAACGCCGCCAACAAGACGCTGTCTCAAGCGTACCAGGAGGCACCGACAACCTTCCAACATTGGACAGGTAAAGGGTCGAATTCTGACTTCAAAGCCGCTGAACACTATCGGATTTCCGAGGCTGGCAGTTTGGAGCTCACTCCTCAAAATGGAGCGATCCCTTACGATACGGCGATGAAGGATGAGAAGGTCAATAAGGCGATCCTTACTTACTCCAAGCGCTGGGGATTCACACGCGAAGCGTTTATTAATGACGATTTGAGTGTGCTTTCTCGCGTTCCGGCGGCCTATGTGATTGCGGCGAAGCGAGGCATTAACGCACTCGTCTATAAGATGCTGGCATCTAACCCGCTTATCTTCGACGGAGAAAATCTCTTCGGTGCAGCTCATGCTAATCTTGGCACTGGCGGGGCGATTAACACCCAAACGATGAGCGAAGGCCGCAAAATGATGCGCACACAGAAGGGGATTCGTGGCGAGGCAATCTTGAACATCGCTCCGAAATACCTGCTTGTCCCAGCAGAGCTTGAAACGGGAGCCGCACAGCACCTTCGCAGTGAAGCTGATCCTGACGGGAAGCATAGCGGAGTAACGAATGTATTCCGCAACTCTGTTGATCTGATTGTTGATGCAGAGCTTGATCAATATTCTAGCTCTGCATGGTACTTGGCTGCTGATGCAAATATTGCGGATACGATTGAAGTTACGTACTTGCGCGGCCAAGAAGAACCAACGCTTGAAACGGACATTCCTTTCGACCGATTGGGTATGGATTTCCGGATTATCTTCGATTATGGCGTAACCATTCTGGATAGCCGCGGCATGTTCAAGAATCCGGGGGTGACAACTCCATGATCTTGAATGAAGCTCTAAATTACGGTGGACGATTGTATATGGCTGGTGAGAATGTTAAAGGGAAACTGCCCTTGGATCTGATTCGGACATTGAGGGACAATGGGAAGTTCGCTGATCTTGATACCGAAGAAAACACGGGTTCCCTGATGGAGGATCCGGAGGGCGGTTCTACTTCCGGTGAATCAACGGATCCTCCTGCCCAAGTCCCAGAAGGGGAGGATATTGCTGGTGGTGAGCCAGTGAATCCGCCTCTGCCTGCTTCGGTTCCTATGGAGACCTCCGACAGCATTCTGGACGGTATTCTTTCAGGGGCGTCGCTGAAGATTCTTGAGCCGGGCGAATTTGGAAACCTTACTGCCCCTGAGCAAAAGTCCAAGCTTAAGGGCTTGGGAATCGACCCGGCCAGCAAGGAAGAGGAGCGAATCGCTCAGTATGAAGAGTGGTATCAGGAGCAAATAGAGGCAGCGTACAACGGGGAGGAATAGAACAATGGCTATATTTGAAGTTGCCAGAGGTTTTACTGTGAGAGACGGTAAAATCTATCGTGCAGGTGATCTGTTTGAAGCCGACCCGAAGGACGTAGAAAAGGAACTGAGAAAGGGGAGCGTTGTTCCGAGTACAAAGGAGCTCCCCGAACTTGAACCGACAAAAGCAACACGCGCGAGGTCGAAACCATGAGCTTCAAGGATCAATTAGCTCAAGATATTGAGACAGTATTTTTTAATTACAATGAGTTTGCTGATGAGGCTATCATTGACGGTAAGAAGCAGATCGTTATCATCGATGATGAGCAATTAAAGAAGCGAGCTGAGAAGGAGTATATCGGCATATCTGCCGGTCTGCTCCTTTATTTTATTCCTAAATCAGCCTTGGATAAGGAACCGGCGATAGGGGATGTTCAGAAGTTTAACAACAAGCTCTATTACGTGGAAGATGTGAAGGAAGTAGACAACGTGTATGAAATTGTGTTGAACACGAATCGCGGTGAGTAGCATGACCAGCAAAATCAATATCGATACTTCTCAACTGAATAAGATTGTGTACGGACTGAAGGATGCGGAGAAGCAGATGCCCGGGGCTTTTGTTGCCGCCTTGAACCGCACGCTTGATCGCGTATATTCCCGAAGCGGTCGCATAGTAACGCAACAATACAATGTGAAGGCATCCGAGATCAAGGCGTCCATGACGAAGAACAGGGCCTCTTTCTCACGGCCAAGAGCCTTTATTCGTGTCCGCAGCAAGCGGTACACGTTAGGGCGTTTTCTTCCCGGTGGACTCAAGTCTAAATCAAAAAAGGCAACGGTAAAGATCAAGAAGTCAGCCGGGCGAAAACCAGTGTTGGGAGCGCCAAAAGCCTTCGTCCAGCGTTCGCCGGATGGCAATACGCATATCTTCCGCAGAGAAGGGGATAAACGCTATCCACTTGAGCTGCTACGAACGATTTCGCCTACACAGATGGTTGAAAATTTGAAGGTGATGGAGTCTATTCAGGATGAAGCAAATAGCTTCTTAGCTGATCGAGTAGAACACGAAATCCAGTACCGCCTAAAGAAGGTGAAAGGCAATGGTTGACAATACGACCCTCGAAGCGATTCAAGAGTTTTGTCAGGTTCATGTGGTTCCAAAAATTAAATTGATGGCTCCAAACGATGATGACGTGACGCAGTACCGTTTGATGCATCCCAATGTCTTTATCGGATGGCTTCCGCCACCGAATCAGCTTGAAGAAGTTCCTTTGCAGCTTCCTGACGGTGTGAAGAAGGCTATTCCGGCGATTGTTGTTGGTATGGACGAGGGGGAAGACGATGGAAGTGAGGCGGGATTAAATATTCGCTTGAATTTCATCGTCTACAATCCTGGATATTATCCGGAGCCGGGCGTGATCATCCCGAACTATAGGGGATATCAGGACCTGCTTAACCTGATTACGATATGCCGACGAGAGCTATCCTCGCAGTATCTTATTGGCAACGGCGAAACGGCTGCTCAGAAGCCGTTTCGCTGGGGGATGTATCAGCAACAGCCAGTTGGATATTGGGTAGGTTGGATGTCCTTCCGGGCTGCAACAGTAACATTGCCGTATATTCCAAAACAAGATTTACTCGACTTTTAGAAAGGATGTGAACAATTTGGCTTATAAACATGGTGCTTATGGAGAGCTTGAGCCTAGCACAGACACGCTGCCTCCCTCTGGGGTGGGGACATTGCCGGTTTATATTGGCACAGCGCCGGTGCAGCAACTGGCGAACGCTGCTGCTGTGAACGTACCCATCATAATCAACAATTATGAGGATTCCGTAGCGAAAATAGGCTATTCGGACGATTGGAACACGTTCACCTTATGCGAAGCGGTGTATGCTCACTTTAAGAATCGGATTCAGCCTATCGGGCCTATTATCATTATTAACATCATGGACCCCGAAGTGCATTCCAGCCCAGAAACGGTTGAAGTGACTATTATTAATGGTGTCGCCTACATTGACGCTCCGGCCGTGCTGGAGTCAATTGAGGTTGCAGGCGCAATACGCGGAGAAGATTATGAGGCAATTTATACAACAGACGGACGTGTGAAGCTGGCCGCTTTGCCCGGTAAGACAATCGCAAGTCCGGCCTCAGTCACTTACAACAAGATGGATGTATCCACAGTGCAGCCAGCGGATGTTATCGGTGGTAATTTAGCGGGAAATCGAACGGGCCTGGCTGTGATTGACCTTATCTATCAAAAGCTGAACCAAATCCCGACCTTGCTTGCCGCTCCTGGATGGTCTCAGATTAAAGAGGTCAAAGAAGCAATGATCACGAAGGCGCAAAAGATCAACGGACATTGGGATGCTGTTGTGTTGGCCGATCTGGATGCAAGCTCGTCGGTGGGGTCTATTGCACAGGCGATCGCCTGGAAGGAAACCAACGGGTACACGGATGTTCCGCTAAAGGTGGGATGGCCCAAGGCAAGCAGTGCTGGCCGCACCTTCTGGGCATCTACGCTAATGGGTGTCCGGATGCAGCAGACGGATTTCGCAAACAATAATGTCCCTTATGAATCTCTATCCAATAAGCGGGTGGATGCGACATCTACGGTACTTACTGATGGAACAGAAGTCAACTTCGATGAGCTTCAAGCCAACGAGCTGAATGCCGAAGGGATAACAACCTTTAATTTTCGCGATGGGATGTGGGTGCTTTGGGGCCCGCATAATGCGAATTATAAGCATGGCGTTGAGATTAAGCCCGAGAATGTGTTCGATGCATCAATCCGTATGGCTCGATACTTAACAAATACCTTTCAGAAGAACTATGGTAAAGATGTGGATGGTCCACTGAATCGGAGCAAGGTTGATACAATCCTGAATGATGCGGGCATCTGGCTCAATGGATTGGTTGCGGATGGCTACTTGCTATCGGCCTCGATTAACTTTAATGAGACGAGCAATCCTGTGAGTTCGATGGTCGAGGGTGATTTCATTTTCGATGTGAAGAACACTAATACTCCTGTTACAAAATCTCTGTCCTTCCGCGTTCGTTATACAACTGAGGGATTGGCCGTACTATTCGGGGGTGAAAGCTAATGAAAATCGCAAATAAAACGATTCAATACAGGCTCAAAGCCACAAATACAGCTGGCAACCTTGAAAATATTGATGATACAGCCAATGTAACGTTGCCGTCCATCGAAAAAATGACGGATACACAAAGTGGATCCGGTATTATGGGCGAGATTGATATGCCTACGTTTGCTCAAATCGGATCCATGGTGTTTACGATCAGCAATCGAGCAGATACGCCTCAGTATTCGATGCTTTCACGACCGGGTGAAATCAAATTCGAATTAGTTTGGGTAATCGACTTATTTGATACTGCGGGGGCAAAAATCGGTATCCAGCAGCACAAATTGTTTATGTCCGGCGTTAACAAGACGTATGGCATGGGCAATGTGGAGGTGAATGCTGGAGCTGATGGTTCAAGTGAGTTTGAAATCTACTATCTCCGGAAAATTATTGACGGCAAGGAAGTGCTGCTGATCGATAAATACAACTTCAAATATGTGGTCCACGGCGTCGATTACACATCTAACATTCTGACAGCTCTCCAATAATGGGGAGCTGCTTACGTTTAAGGAGGGTTATTATGCCAACTTTCAAATTAAGTAAAGCAGTTAACATCAATGGTGATTCAGTAAATGAATTACCTTATAACTTTGAGGACATGACAGCAAGGGATAAGGCCGAAGCTACCAAGTCGTTTAAAAAGGCGGGTAACATAGTGATGGTCCAGGAGCTTGATTCTGACTATCATTTGTACCTGTTTGCTGCTGCAGTTAAAAAAGTTAATACATCGATCGAACCGGAAGATGTACTGCGGATGAGTGCAAAAGATGCCGTGAAGGCGGAGGCTCTTGTTCGGGATTTTTTCTTTCTCGGTTCGGGGGAATCGTCTCAGACGAATACCTCAGAGGATGCATTACTCAACTAACCTTCAATCATTTTGCCACACGAACAGAATGCATGGAGATGAGCATAGTAGAGTTATTTGAATTCTACGAGTCGCTTGCAGATGAAGCCGAGCGCCAGCGGAAGGAGGCTGAACGACACCGTGGCAAATAAACGCGAACTAGAAGCGCTGATTGTGCTAGCCGGGAAGATCGACCCAAGCCTCCGGAAAGCTCTATTGGAGACACAGAAGAGGACGGAGGGGTTGAGCAAGCAGACGGGCCTGATTGGGAAGGTTGCACAGAAGTCCTTTGGCATTATGAAAAATGCTGCTGCCGGAGGCATGGTCGCCCTTGGTGTTGGTATGGCATATGCGGGCAAAGTTGGTCTTGACCTAGCATCTGACCTGACCGAGGTTCAGAACGTCGTGGATGTCACCTTCGGTAAGGGGGCTGAGCAAATAAATGAGTTTGCTCAGTCTACTCTAAAAGCATTTGGACTGTCGGAGCTATCTGCCAAGCAATATTCCGGTACATTAGGCGCATTGATGAAGGCTTCAGGGGTATCAAGCGACCATTTAATCACCATGTCCGAGAATCTGACTGCCTTGGCCGGTGATTTTGCATCCTTTCACAATCTTGATCCTGCCGAATCGTTTGAAAAGATCAAATCGGGGATATCCGGAGAGACAGAGCCTCTTAAAGCACTAGGCATTAATATGTCGGTTGCCAATATGGAGGCTTTTGCGCTTTCAAAAGGTATCAAAACCGCCTATTCCAAGATGGACCAAGCCAGCCAGACGATGCTGCGTTATAACTATCTGATGGAGATGAGCAAGGACGCCCAAGGCGACTTTGCGCGGACGCAAGATAGCTATGCGAACCAACAGAAGTTGTTTGGTGAGAGCTTTAAGCAGCTCGCGGGAAATATCATGAGTGCAGCGCTGCCTGCATTCACGAAGCTTTATGAGAAGGGCAATCAACTCATAGACTCTTTTGCGGGCAGTCCGGAGAAAGTAGAACGGCTCCAGAATGTGATAGCGAAGGCGGCGGATACGGTAATCAATGCACTCCCGAAAATCATAGACGGGGCAAAAAGGGTCTTGAATGTGGCCGGAAAAATCTATTCGTTCATTTCAGGAAACTGGTCCGTTATCGAACCTATGATTGTTGGCATAGTTGCTGCGATGGTAGCCTGGAAGGCAATCACTTTAGGAATGTCAGCCTATCAAGGAATTATGGCCGCCATCAAAGGAGCGACAATCGCAACAACGGTGGCGCAGTGGGGACTTAACACCGCGGTACTGGCTAACCCGATGACCTGGATTGTCTTAGGTATTGCCGCTGCAATCGGGGTTGTGGTTGCTGCTGTCTATTTGCTCTGGAAGCACTGGGATACAGTTTCCGCCTGGATCGTGGGCTTATGGCAAAATAACATCCTCCCGTTCTTCCTAAGTATAGGGGATTGGTTCAGTAATATCTGGACAGGCATGGTTAATGGCTTCATGGCCGCCTGGTCTGGCGTCTCATCTTGGTTCAGCAATCTTTGGGAGGGAATTTTAGGCGTATTCAAGGGATATATAAACCTTTGGATTAAGCCAATAAACATGCTCATTGACAGCCTGAATTCACTGAACATCAAGGTTCCTGATTGGGTGCCTGGAATGGGCGGGAAAGAATTCGGGGTAAGCATTCCCAATATACCGACATTTGCACGCGGTGGATTTGCAAACCAGCCTTCTATCTTTGGTGAGGCCGGACCGGAGGCGGCCATTCCGTTGAAGCGTACACCTCGAAGCCTTAGCCTCTTGAGTAAAACGGCCAAGATTTTGGGGGTAGATGGCGACGGAGACGGAAAGCCTACGTTTGTCTTCGCTCCGGTGCTTGGTGGTGGAGATTCATCCGGAGTTCTGAACAAATTGGAAGAGGCAGCTGACGATTTCTTCGAACGCTGTGACCGTTGGTGGGAGTCGAAACGGAGGGAGAGCTATGCAGGCTGAAACGGTACAGGGCTATAAATACATGACCATGTCTGGAGATACATTCGATAGTATCTCCCTTGATTTTTACGATGATGAGCGCTTTGCCTCAGTTATTATTCAGGCTAATCTCAAGTATCGCAAGGTGATTACTTTTTCCGGAGGAGAGAAATTATTCATCCCGATCATTGATGATCCAGCTCCCACCACGTTACCTCCGTGGAAGCGTGGTGATTAGATGCAGGTCATTTACAATGGTACCGACATCTCACCCTCCATCCAGGCTACACAGGCTATAATCACAGACCGCTCAGGTGGGCATCCCGATGCAGTAACCCTTCAGTTCTCGGACACAGAAGGGCTTTGGAGCCAGTGGAAGCCAACGAAAGGCGATACGTTGCGGGTAATGGAGGCCGGATTTGATTCCGGCCTCATGTATATCGATGAAATTAGCCAGCGGGCCGGGCGCTTTGGTATAGGAGCGCTATCTATTCCACAGGAGAGCAAGACGGCCCGATCCCAGGCTTGGGAATCTGTACGGTTTATGGAGTTTGCAACTCAGATTGCTTCCAGATACGGATTTAATCTGAAGTCATATGGCATCGATAATCATCTGTATGAGAGAGTGGACCAGGTCGAAGAGCCTGACTTTTCATTTTTGGCGGGCAGATGCAGCCTTGAAGGATACACACTCAAGATTGCCGATCAATCAGTTGTCATATACGACGAAAGTAGCTATGAAAAGATCGCGCCCGATCCACAGCTTGCAGTTATTCAGGAGTCGAGCATGAATGGCGACTTTGCTTTTATAGATAAGTCGGTAGGCATTTACGAAAAATGCATCATCCGTGGACAGACGGCGGCTGAATTTATCGAAGGCGAATTCTCCGCTGCTGGAGTCGCAGGGCCCACGCTTATTAAACGGATGTATGTCAGTAATAAAGTTGAAGCCAACCGCTGGGCGAGGGGGATTCTGAGGAGCCATAACAAGCATATGATAACCGGGTCGCTAACGATTGATTTGAATATTAATTATGCGGCCGGGACCACGGTACAGATAGCCGACACAGGCATGTTCGACGGTGTTTTCTTCATTGACTCGTTGACTCATGATCTGATTAATAATCGAACTAAGCTGAAGCTGCGTAAGCCCTTGGAGGGATACTGATGGTACGCAAAGGGAAAATCACATCAATCAACTTATCTGCCCGAACCGCTCGCGTAACCTTGACCGATTTCGGTGATGTAGTGACCTCGGAAATTCCCTATGCTGACCATGTTGCACCTACAATTAATGCGGTGGCGGTAATCGCTCTTTTTACGGGTACGCTGGCCGATGCAATGATCATTGCAATTCGCAGGGAGGTGTAGGATGTGCCAATTGCAACTTTTCACAAGAAGAGCTTTTCTGTGAGTGCCAGCAAAGTGTATACATTTACCGGGCTGGAATGGTCGGGGGCGCTTGATACAGAGTCCCAAGAGAAACTAAAGAGCAAACCGAGCACCTATATAAAAGGCCAAACATTAGGAACAATGGGTTTTGAGGTGCCGCTTATTGCTGGCCAATACATTGATGTCCGGTCGCAGATTGAACAGTGGGAAGAAATTCGGGATAAAGCGGTTCCGGATTTTTTTATTTTGGGAGAAAAACCGCTAGGAAAATATAAATGGCTGCTCAAGTCGGTTAGCGTCAGCAATCCTCAAATCGATGGCAAGGGGAACATTCTGAGAGCGAAACTGAAGCTAGATTTCGAGGAATATGTCAGGGCTGGATCTGCTCAGGCATCGAAATCCAAGCAGAAGACTGCAAAGACTAAGGACAATACTAAAGTAAGCCTCGACATTCTTCCGGCCTCCTATATCGACAAGCCAGAGGCGAAACGAACTAATGTGAATGCATCTACGGCACGCAGGAGCACCGTCGAATCTAAGCTAAATTCGATGGGGGTGTAGGACATTGTTGGTGACAATAAACACTTCTGAGACCCCTAATATTGATTGGGCCGCTTCCGGAGCCGATGAAATTGTTCAAAACGTCTTCACGCTGCTTAATACGCACAAGCATGAGGTTGCCTATGACCGCACGTTAGGACTTCCAGGCGAATTAATTGATTTGCCTCAATCCGAAGCGGTGCCCTCCACGATCTCTAGCATCTACTCAGTAATTGAGGAGTCTGAGCCGCGTGCGACGATTGTTGACGTCAGATATGGCGGGACGGATGAAGATGGGGGCTTAATTTTTGAGGTGGTGATTGATGTATGACCGATTTTAAACCCGTACAATTTGTCGATACGGATGCGCGAAGCATAGAACAGGAAATGCTCGTTGCCTTCCAGCAAGCAGCTGGACAGCAACTATTTCCGGGTGATCCGAGGAGAATATTCTTGTCTCAGTTATTGCCGATCGTTGTGGGGCTACGCAATGATATCAACTTTACAGGCAATTCAAATTTACTGCCATTCGCCTACGAGGAAATACTCGATCATCTAGGGCTGTGGGTTGGCTCTACTCGCCTGCAAGCAGCCTCGGCACATACAACGATTCGCTTCTCTTTATCTAACGTCCAGCTGGATCCAATCTCGATTCCGAAGGGGACCCGTGTGACTCCTGATGGCGATGTGTTTTTTGCAACGATAAGTTCTGCGGTGATTCCGGCGGGTGACATCTATGTTGATGTTGAGGCAAGGTCTTCTGAAGGCGGGGAGAAGTATAACGGCTATGCTCCTGGACAGATCAAGCTGTTAGTCGATCCAATCCCATATATAGCTAGTGTGTCGAATTTGGATACAAGCTCAGGCGGGACGGATGAGGAATCAGACGATGCTTTCCGAGAACGCCAGCGCCTGGCCCCCGCTTCCTTCAGCGTGGCCGGGCCGGAGGACGCATATCGATATTTTGCCAAATCAGCCGATGTGAACATCATCGATGTTGCTGTAGTATCGCCAGCCCCGAATAAAATTGAAATCTATCCACTAATGGAAGGGGGAGAACTGCCAGACCAGAATGTGATTGACAAAGTTTTAGCGGAAGTTACTCCAAAAAATCGGAGACCGCTTAACGACCTTGTCAGCGTTCAAGCGCCTACAGAGGTTTCGTATTCAATCGAACTCACGTACTACATCTCTAAGGACGATTCCGCCGAAGAGGCGTCGATTCGTGAGGCTGTGGAAGGCGTCGGGGGCGCCGCTGATGCATATGAAACGTGGCAGAGCAGCCAACTTGGCCGAGCGATAACACCGGACAACCTCATATCAAGAATTTACGGGGCAGGAGCATACCGGGTTGTGACGACAGCTCCCGTTTATACTGAAATCGAGAAATCCGAGGTTGCTAAACTTACCGGTCCAAGAACATTGATTTATGGAGGGTTGATCTGATGGACCTCCAGAATCTGAACATGCTGAAGCTTCAAACCAAATTTATGCGCCAGGATAAATCTGTAGTTGGCTACTCTGCTGCCGTTGAAGAGCAATTCAAGAAGATATCCAATGAAACAGACAAAGCCATGATCTATGCTCGGATTAATGAGCTGCCTGGCGAGGTTCTAGACATTTTAGCGTGGCAGTTTGGAGCTGATTGGTATGACGCTTCTGTAGATATCGAAGTAAAACGGGAAGCGATCAAGGATGTGCTTTACCTCGCAAAGATACGGGGAACACCCGCAGCTGTGCAGCGAATTGTTGAGATTTACTTTGGGGATGGCCGAGTAGAAGAATGGTTCGAATACGGTGGCAACCCTGGTTATTTCCGCGTACTTACCAGTAATCCGGAGGCAACGAACGAAAAGGCACAGCAGTTCACGAAGGCTGTAGAGTCGGTTAAACGAAAAAGTCAGTGGCTTGAGGCTGTCGTGCTGGAGGAAACGATCTCAATTGACGACCTGTATTTCGGTGGCGTCCTTCATATTGGAGAGTATATTACTATTTAGGCAGGTGAGATCATCATGTCAAGTTGGAGTAAAGTAATAACGAACAAGGGGAGACAGTTGCAGGCGAAAGCTCAAGCAGGGGCTGAACTTTTTTATACCAGGATGGCCGTTGGCAGTGGCACCTTAAGCGGGCAATCTTTGGAGGCCATGACTGCATTGATCACGCCCGTAACAAACCTCGAAATAACTAGATTGAGGCGTCCACCCGGAACAACAAGGGCTGTTATAGGAGCAACACTGACAAACCAGACTGTTACTACAGGATTCTTTCTACGCGAGGCGGGAATCTATGCAATGGATCCTGATGACGGAGAAATCCTGTATATGTACGCAAACTGTGGAGCGACCGCTGATTATATCTCGCCTGATGGCACAGATCCGATTGAAAAATTTCTTAATTACAATGTCTTTGTCGGATCCGCGGCGAACATCACAGCAAACATTGACGAATCACTTGTTTATGCCACCAAGCAGGAGCTTGATGAGGCGATAGCGGGGATAACCATAGGCGAGGCGTCACTGACAGAAAAAGGCGTGACGCAGCTCTCAAGTGCAACAAACAGCAACGCCGAGGACAAAGCAGCAACCCCGAAAGCTGTCAAAACTGTCGCTGAAGCAGCTATGGCCGCACAGACCACGGCCAACGCAGCAAATCTAGCAGCTGGGGCAGCACAGACCAGAGCAGACCAGGCTTTTCAGTCTGGCAATGAGCGAAAATCAGAAGTGGTTGCCGCGCTTGTTGCCCTTGGGGTATCGGCATCCACATCCGATAGTTGGGATACGCTGATTAGCAAAATGTCCGCGATCATTAAGGCTACGGGTAACGCAACTGCTGCTGATGTGCTGGCGGGCAAGACGTTCAGTAATGCAACCGGTAATGGCTTACAGGGCACGATGCCAAACCGAGGTGCTGGCGGCACGGTCACACCGGGCACAACCAACCAAACGAAGGCGGCAGGGTATTATAACAGTGCCATCACTGTTTTGGGTGACGCTGACCTGGCCCCGGGCAACATCAAAAGTGGGGTTAATATTTTTGGTGTTGTGGGAACCGTTGAACCTAGTACTTACGGATACGCTGATGTAGATGTCTCGCTGGTAGAAGGATATGTAGTTGCTCGTGGGTCTAAACGCCTTGATCTGCTAACAATACCAGCAGGAGTGAAATTCATATCATTTGTAGGCTCGGCCTCTGTAAGCCCCAACAACACCGGGAGCGGTTGTACCGCTTCATTGAGAATAGAAGACAATGACGCACACGCTTCACCTATTATGTCAAGATCATATCCGGACGGAAACTATAATTCTGATATTTTAAATGTAAACCTTATGAGTCGAGAGGTACGTGTTATAGGTTCAGGAATATGGACTACTAATTTAACGACATCATTCGTTGTGGGAGGTCCATATAAGGTATATCTTTTATACCAAAATTCTGCGGACACTGGTTATACCTTTCCAGTAATCAATAATAGAGTTACGGGTAGGTTCTATTACTTCTAAAAAAGAAGGGTGTTGACAATGATCAGAATGTTTAAGTCAAGCGATTACGTCGAAGCAGTAGAGGTTAAAGATTTCACGTCGATCCAGGAGATTATACAACTCACAGGCATGGGTGTTTCCGTAGCCTTTTCACCTTCAGGAGTTTTGCAATCCGTGACCCTCAAAAATGGTACGACAACGCTCACGGCGTTGCCTGGGCAGTACGTTTATAAAAACAAGAGCGGCACCGTCGGAGTTTGCGGCTACGATTACCTCGCTGAAAACTATCCGGACGAAGTCGCCGAACCAACAGCAGAATAAACCACAGGACACGCCGAAAGGCGTTTTTTTATGCCCTCGGAGTGGGTCCGGGGGCTATCTTTTTGAATCGTAGGTGATGGGATGGAATGGACGGTTGTTGTAAGCGTGCTCGCAGCCCTCAGCGGCATGGCTTTAGGGTGGATGGGGCGCACAAGGTCTATTAGGCAAGACGCTGCTCAAGATGCGGGCACAGTGGCTACACTGCAAAACAATGTTGAGTACATTAGACGCGGAGTAGATGATATCAAGGTCGATATGCGTGTGCAAAACCAGCGGATGGACAGCATCGCAGAGCGACTGACGCGAGAAGAGGAGTCGACCAAGCAGGCTCATAAACGCATTGATGAGCTGAGGGATTTAATAAAATTGTGAGAGGATGATTATAAATGACGATCAAATGGTTAAAAGCAGCAGGTATCCGGGCACTCAAGACAGCAGCTCAGACGGCTATTGGGGTGATTGGGGCAACGACAGTATTTGGTGAGGTTAACTGGCCGGTAGTCGGTGGCACGGTGCTGCTGGCTACGGTCACAAGCCTGCTGACAAGTCTGGCCGGGCTTCCAGAGGTAAATGAGTAATGACGCTGACACTGGACTACGTAAAGGCTAAATCGGCCAGTAAACTGCATGGTTTACATCCTGTCGTGCGACAGGCTACGGAGCGCTTAATCGAGCGCTCTTTCGCTTGTGGCGTGCCCATCCTGATTACGCAAGGCTTACGGACCATAGCGGAGCAAGACGCACTGTATGCGCAGGGACGCACGAAGCCAGGTCAGATCGTCACCAATGCTAAAGGCGGCTACAGCAATCATAACTTTGGGGTAGCCATAGACTTTGCATTGCTGCTCCCAGATGGGAAGAATGTAAGATGGACGGTGGGGCCCGCCTGGATGAAGGTGGTCGAGATCGCTAAGTCTCTTGGATTTGAATGGGGCGGGGATTGGAAGAGTTTTAAGGACTACCCACACTTCGAGATGTGCTTTGGCCTGACCACAGCTCAATACCGTGCTGGGTGGGTGCCCAGTGAGATTGCTATGGCAAAAGCTCTGGTTGTAATTAATAGAGAGGATGAAGTCGAGATGAAGGAAGAATTAGCTAAGCTTACAAAGCGGGTAGATGTCCTGGAGAAAGCAGCCGAACGTGTGCCGGCGCCGAAATGGTTTATTGATGAATTTGGAAGCGGCGACCTGGGCGGCGTGATCTCGGATCCGGAATTTACGTTAGAGGGCTGGCGGACACTGGCTGTGGGGTTGCGGGTTGGTAAAATATAGGTTACATTAATATCTGATGTCGCTGACAGGGTTATATTTGCGTAAAAGGGTGAACTTAATGGGGGAGAAGTGGATATTTCTTATTGGGGCGCTAATGTTAGGCGTAGGAGCTGCGGGATACCTGTCAGATTACATCGCCTATATTAGACAGGGTCCGGAAGAAAGAGACAACCCGCTTACACCCTGCCATGTCTGCGGGAAGGAAGTTTCTAAAACGGCTCGATTTTGTCCAGAATGCGGCGAAGATTTTATGGAAGTCAATTTTTTGTCTCAAAGTCCAAAAGCTCTGCTTAGTATTTTTATTATTTTATTTTTGCTGGCTTTAGGTTCGTTATATTTATTTATTTTTGATTAAGATAGCTCTGCTGGCGGTAGGCTGGCAGGGCTTTTTTTGTGTTATGTAGTCACATGCTTGATGTCAGCTAGCGGGATCCACGCCGTCCCGTCTTGAGCTTTGATCTTAACTCGGCTGCGATCCTCGGGCCAGCTCGGCATACCGATCAGGCGGCTTCCGTCATCAAGCTGCAGGGTCAACTGCATCTGAGCATTAATTGCCTTATCTATGTACGTGTACATATTTCACCTCCAGCAACAAACTTCTACATATTGGATAAAAACCCTTTTTGCAGTTCTTGAATACTTATCCGTGTATCGCATATAATACAAACAAACGTTCGTATTTTTATGTGAGGTGTGCAAAATGAGCGAAAAGATGATGGGGAAGGAAAAAATAGAGGATCTTGTTTTAATCAGAGACAACGTTGTCCTTGGCAGTCTATTTACCATGTTGCAGAAAAATGGGGCAGACCTTGAATTTAACCGCTCAATACTTAATAAGGCGTATGCGATGGCGGGCAGATATATCGAGGACAGAGTCCTGGAGGACAGCAAGGCAAACCGCGCGGCGCTCAAAGCCCGTGGAGTAAAAATCCACCGTGAGGAGCACCAGGACAACTTTATTGTCTATTACCACTACACGTCCAGGGGATATACAGACAAGTTTGGAATTACTCGAGATGTCTTGCGCTCGGAGATAAGCTGGCGCTTGGCGGGTTATATATCGGAGCTGGGGGAAATGATTAGGGGCAACTCACAATTGATAGGCAATAAATAATAGCAATGCCCCTAAACACATAGGTCAGGGGGCATCTTTACTTATTCTAAATTATCAATCGCGTACTGTGCTTCTTCCTCCGTAAATTTCTCCCCGTAATCAGAGATCAACTGATCATAAATAGCGGAATCCGACATACTCATAAGTTCTGCGTATTGCTTTGCTTTTTCTAATGCATTTTCTTTCCAGTCAAAAACAATGTTATCAATTGCATATTGAGCAGCTTCCGCAGGAAATCCCTCTCCATATTCAGAGGTCAGTTGATCATAAATCCCTGCCTTAGACATATACATAGACTCTGCATATAATTTCGCTTTCTCTAAAGCCGCTTTGTGTTCTCTAGGGATACTGGCTTCCTTCTCTTCTGCCTCTAGCCTAGCCTTTTCTTCCGCTTCTTCTTTCGCCTTTTTCTCAGCTTCTAATATTGCTTTCTCTTCGTTCTCTTTTTCCTCTTGCTCCTTTTTCTCCTGTTCATCTGCTTTGACATCGTCTGTGGTAGCAACTGCAGTCACTTCGGTCGTGTCTTCGTTACCTTTATTTTCTGCTTCATCAACGGCCGGAGTTGGAGACGCTACGACCGCAATTACAAAGATAGCAAATAGGGCGGCCGTTATAAGAAATTGATTCTTTGCCTTTCCATTCTTCTTAGCCGCTGAAACGATAGATATTACTAAGAAAACAATACATGCCAAAAATGATAATAATCCAATAAACGCCCACATGCTGATAAAACCTCCCTAAAATATGTATATGTGTAGTGTATCAGAACTAGGTAAATATAACCATATACCTGATTGTTGTTATCAAAAGTACTGCAAGTTGAAATTACCAAGCGCTTGTTAATTTCAACTATAAATAAATTGCCCACATGATGCCCACAAACATATGACGTAATGTCATGTTTTCGGGCGTACCGTTAACAGCGGTTTCCGCATCACTACGCATTTTCATGTAACCTTAGTTAGTTGACTAGACAAACTAAGTATAACGTGATAGGATTGAGTTGAAAAGAGCATGAGACAAAATCATTAAGGCAAGACTGATGTAAGGGCTTACTAAAAAGATCATTATATTGTAAGGAGGACGTAACGTGAGTTATTTCAAGAACATTGGCAAGATTCAATTTGAAGGTGCAGGTTCGAACAACCCGTTGGCATTTAAGCACTATGACGAGAATGAAGTGGTGCTCGGCAAGTCGATGAAGGAGCATCTGCGCTTTGCAGTAGCTTACTGGCATACGCTGACAATGAACGGCAGCGATCCTTTCGGTCAAGGCAACATGGTTCGCCCGTGGGAGACTGTATCCGGTCTGGATCTGGCGAAGGCACGCGTGGAAGTGAACTTCGAGTTCCTGGAGAAGCTTGGCGCTCCTTATTTCTGCTTCCATGATGTGGACATTGCTCCGGAAGGCGCCACGCTGAAGGAATCGAATGAGAACCTTGACGTAATCGTTGCCAAGATCAAAGAAGGTATGAAGCAGTCCGGCGTGAAGCTGCTGTGGAATACAGCCAACATGTTCTCTAACCCGCGTTATGTCCACGGGGCGGCAACAACCTCGAATGCCGACGTATTTGCTTATGCAGCTGCGCAAGTGAAAAAGGGCTTGGAAACTGCAGTTGAGCTTGGCGCAGAGAACTATGTGTTCTGGGGCGGCCGCGAAGGCTATGAATCCCTGCTGAACACAGATATGGGCTTGGAGCTGGATAACCTGGCTCGCTTCTTCCAAATGGCTGTTGATTATGCGAAGGAAATCGGATTTACCGGCCAATTCCTGATCGAGCCTAAGCCAAAAGAGCCAACCAAGCATCAATATGATTTTGATGCAGCTACTACGATCTCCTTCTTGCAAAAATATGGTCTTCAAGATAAATTCAAGCTTAACCTGGAAGCGAACCATGCGACACTGGCAGGACATACCTTCGAGCATGAGCTGCGCGTAGCGCGCATCAACAATATGCTCGGTTCGATCGATGCGAACCAAGGCGACATGCTGCTGGGCTGGGATACAGATGAATTCCCTACAGACCTGTATGCAGTAACTTTGGCTATGTACGAAATTATTGAAAATGGCGGACTGGGATCCGGCGGCGTGAACTTTGATGCGAAGGTTAGACGTTCTTCCTTTGAGCCTGAGGATTTGTTCTACTCCCACATCGCCGGCATGGACACCTTCGCGAAGGGTCTGAAGGTTGCGGCCCGCATGAAGGAAGAGAAATTCATCGACGGTCTGATCGACGAGCGTTATGCAAGCTTCAAGTCCGGCATTGGTGCAGACATTTTGTCCGGCAAAGCGAACTTCAAGACCTTGGAAGCTTATGCATTGGAGCATAGCGACATTCGCAACAAGTCCAACCACCTTGAGCTGGTGAAGGCGCGTCTGAACGAATTGATCTTCACTACCAAATAAGCTGGTGCTAAGCTGCAAGTGAATGAACGTTAAAAAAAGGGGGCGCCTGGTCGTCCCCTTTTTTCGGTTCATATAGGTTGAACTAATAATTGTACGATGGAGGAACACTCCACACTTATGCCCTTTATTTATCTTCTTTAGTTCAATTCAGATAGCTTTGAATTATATACACGATCAAGGGAGGCGTATCGGACGATGAAGTACGTAATTGGAATCGACTTGGGAACCAGCTCGGTAAAGACGGTGCTGGTGAACAAGCAGGGAGATATTGTGGGCGAGGCTACAGCTTCTTACCCGCTGATTCAGGAACGCCCGGGATACAGCGAGCAGGATCCGGAGGAATGGGTAAAGGGAACGCTTGCTTGTCTGAAGGAGCTACTGGACGGTAAGCAGGCGGCGGCCGAAGATATCGAAGGCGTATCCTTCTCCGGGCAGATGCATGGTCTGGTGCTGCTGGATGAGCAGAACAAGGTGCTTCGCAATGCGATTCTTTGGAATGATACCCGCACGACGAAGGAATGTCGGGAGATCGAGGCGAAGCTGGGAGACAGCCTGCTGGAGATTACCCGGAATGCGGCGTTGGAGGGCTTTACGCTGCCGAAGATTTTGTGGGTGCAAAAGCATGAGCCTGAGCTGTTTGCGAAGGCGGCGCGCTTTGTGCTGCCGAAGGATTATTTGCGCTATCGGATGACCGGGCAGGTCGCGATGGAAATCTCCGACGCCGCAGGCACGCTGCTCTTGAATGTGCCGGAAGGG
>NZ_HG005140.1:153138-363822 GCF_000455265.1 Paenibacillus antibioticophila | reverse complement strand
ATGGAAATCTCCGACGCCGCAGGCACGCTGCTCTTGAATGTGCCGGAAGGGGCGTGGAGCGAAGAGATCACCGCGGCCTTCGGACTTCCGGCCGGGTTTTGCCCGCCGCTCGTCGGCAGCACGGAGGACACCGGCACGGTGCTGCCGGAGTTCGCGCAGCAGAGCGGCCTCTCGCCGAACACACGGGTGTTCGGCGGCGGCGCGGACAATGCCTGCGGCGCAGTAGGCGCCGGCATTGTCCGCAAGGGCGATGCGCTGTGCAGCATCGGCACATCGGGCGTTGTCCTCACCTACGAGGAGGACAAGAGCAAGGACTTCGGCGGCAAGGTGCACTTCTTCAACCATGCTCATCCGGGAGCCTTCTATGCCATGGGGGTTACCCTGGCAGCAGGCTATTCCCTGAGCTGGTTCAAGGATTCGCTGGCGCCGGAGCTTGGCTTCAATGAGCTGCTTGCACCCGTGGGCTCGCTACCTCCTGGAGCGGACGGCTTGCTGTTCACGCCATACCTGGTCGGCGAGCGCACGCCTCATGCAGACAGCGTCATTCGCGGCAGCTTCATCGGGCTGTCCGGCACGCATCGCCGGGAGCATCTGGCCCGCGCCGTGATGGAGGGCATCACCTTCTCGCTGGCTGAATCCCTTGCCTTGTTCCGCGAGGCGGGCATCGAGGTGGATCGGGTGATCTCCATCGGCGGCGGTGCGAAGAATCCGGTCTGGCTGCAAATGCAAGCCGATATTTTCGGCATTCCGGTCGTCTCGCTAAAGAACGAACAAGGCCCGGCGATGGGCGCAGCGATGATGGCAGCGGTCGGCAGCGGATGGTTCGCCAGCCTCAAGGATTGCGCCGATCAATTTATCGGCTATGCGCAAACCTATGAGCCGGTACCGGCCAATGTTGAAACCTATAGCCGCCTGTTCAAGCTTTATCAGCAAGTGTATGCGGCTACCCGTTCGCTGAATGAAGGGCTGCAAGAGTTCCGCGGCTAATCCGCATAGCAGAATGTTGGGACCCAAGAATGCTTGCAGATGAGCAGGGGAGGGTCCTCCTTCTTCACCAAAGCCACATCGTTCGCTTCGGAAATAAGTGCAGAAAGTCACTATAATTCCAGGTGTGGGTGCTCATGCAGCGATTATAGTGCAGAAAGTCATTAAAATTGCAGGCGTGGGTGCTCATGCAGCGATTATAGTGCAGAAAGTCATTAAAATTGCAGGCGTGGGTGCTCGTGCGATGATTATAGTGCAGAAAGGCACTATAATTCCAGGTGTGGGTGCTCATGCAGCGATTATAGTGCAGAAAGGCATTAATCGCAGAAAGCCAAAAGCGAGGGAACAATAAAAGTTGGACGAGAAACCTGGGACTGACCCCTGATTGTAAGATGGGGATCGCCACTTTTCTCGCCCGACTTTTTAATTTGGGAACGTGTTGGACAGCTTTGTGGGCTTAATAAACAGCAACTTTTTCCGAGCATCAAGACGATAACGCTTCGTTGGTGATTTTCTCGATGTCGACCGGGGAGCGGGAACCCTCTCGGACGATATCGGGAAGAATATGCTGCAGAAAGTAATCTACACAGTGCAGCTTGATGCCTTTGATCTTGATAAGCGCATTCCGGTACATGGTGATGAATTCTTTTTCCGTGTTGCCTAACTGCAGTTCTGCAAAGGCCTCGTAGATCTGATCCATCTTGTCGGCTACCTCCAGGATACGCCCCTCCACGGAGTCGTCTTTTCCTTCCCGCAATTGTCTGCGGAAGATGGCCTGGAATTCCTCCGGAATATGCTCGTCGATGAAGTGAGCGACCATGCCCTCCTCAACCTGCTGCAGCATGGCTCTAAGCTCCAGCGAATAATGCTTTACAGGGGTCTTGATATCCCCGATAAAAATTTCGCCATAATCATGGCTGCTGGTAATTTCGTATAACTTTTTCCAGTCCACCGTTACCCCGTGGCTTTCCTCGATATCGGCCAAGGTCTTAGCGTATTGAACAACCTTCCAGGAATGCGCAGATACACTGTGCTCCTGAAGCTTGAATCGGCCAGGGCAGCGAATGATCCGCTCCAAGTCGTTTAATGAATAGAAGTAGGTGTGAATTCCCATATGTGAATCCCTTTCTGTACCCTTGATAATTTGCGTGGCTGAGATGAAGTATGAATTTGTGCGGCTTAGGTTAAGTATGAATGTGATTTGTTAATGGACGATTAACATCCAATATTTAATAAGAATATGCGCTTTTATTTAAATACGAATTAATACGAATATAAACTCTCCATTGCCTGATTCCATCCGGCTGCGCAGGTAACTTTTGTCTTCGATCCTGCAAATTCCGTAGAGGGAATGTCGGGTGGAGCACGAATAATGGATGTTATGATGCAGTGGAAAGGAACTGGAGCCGCGAGAGCACTGGAAATGGATCGTAGCTTTGGAGGCACTGGAATGGATTGGACCTGTGTGAACACTAGAACGGAACTGGAGCTATGGGAGGCGCTGGAAAGGAGCTGGAGGGCATGGAAGCACTGAAGCAAATGAATCAGGCCATGGAGTATATTGAAGAGCGTTTGCTGGACGAGGAGCTCGATATGCGCGGTGTCGCTCGAATTGCAGGCTGCTCGGAATATCATTTCCGGAGAATGTTCTCTTTCTTGTCGGGGATGAGTCTGGGCGAATATATCCGTTACCGCAGGTTGACATTGGCTGGCATGGATCTGCTTAACCGGACGGAAAAGGTCATTGAACTTGCCCTGAAATATGGCTATGATTCACCGGACTCCTTCACCAGGGCATTTCAGGCCTGGCACGGGACTACGCCGTCAGAAGCCCGGAAGGGTTCTTCCAGGCTGAAGTCTTTTCCGCCCATGACCTTTCAATTAACGATTAAGGGAGGTAACCCCATGGAGTATCGGATTGTTGAAAAGGGACCTTTTCAGATTGCAGGCATCATGGAACGCATCACGCTGATTTATGAGGGAACGAATCCTCAGATCGACGAGATGTGGACCCGTTTGACGATGGAGGATTATGCTGAATTAAAGCGGATCTCGAATACGGAGCCTAGAGGCATCGTATGTGTATCTGCTAATTTCACGGAGGGACGTCAGGAAGGCGGAGAGTTGGATCAATATATCGGGGTCGCCACAACAGGAACGGTTCCTGACCGTTGGGAGGTGCTCCCGGTAGAAGCTTCCACCTGGGCGGTGTTTACTGCGAAAGGAGAATTCCCGAGAGCCTTGCAGGATACCTGGGCAAGAATTTATTCAGAATGGTTCCCTTCATCAGGCTACGAACTGACGGGAGGGCCGGAATTGCTTTGGAACGAAGGCAAGGACACAACGGTTCCCGACTATACAAGCGAGATCTGGATTCCTGTAATCAAGAAAAGTTAACAACGTCAGCCGGCTGCTCTTCACGGGGCAGGCCGGCTGTTCGATATTTATAGACGTGCAACAAAAGGGAGTGCCATGAACTCTTTGAGAGGCAATGCTATAATTGAGACAAGGCTTCCAAGGAGGAAAGATATGCACATCCGATACATTTACCGTAATTATTTCAAGAACAACTTGTTTATGAGGATTATCCTGTTCTTCTCGGTGATCACGATCGTTACGATCATTACCTTTTCCTATCTGATGTTCAAGGTGATGTCCGAATCTGCCGTGCAAAGGCAACTCGACATCCAGAAAGGAGCGGTCGAGAGGGTCAGCAACTATTTTAGCGGAAAGTATGATTCTATTCAGTCCACGGTGCGCGAGGTCTATCGTGATGATGTGCTGGCTGTGAATATGTCTTACTTCCTGGAGCATCCGTACCAGGACTATGTGAACTATCGCCTGGAGCGATTTTACACGGATAACGGTATTTCCTCGTCTGATATGGTTACGTTCTTCCGAGGCAAGGTGGATGATGATCCGGATATCCGCAGTCTCATGCTATACAGTGTGGATCAGTATCAGCTTTATGTGTTTTACAACTACATGCAGCAGTTCAAGATCATCCCGACCAACCTAGCTCGCTCTTATATCCCGGAAGTGATGTATCAGCAGGAAGGCCCCGGGGTAGGACCATCTAATATTTGGGTCAGCCGAGCTATTGAGACGACGAATACCTCGACCTACTCGGTACGTTTTCCGGTGAACAATACCCTAACGCTCAAAAATATAGGCCAATTGGTGGTCTATTACGATACGGATAAGGTGTGGAACAGCCTGGCGCTATATAAAGAGGATCTCAAAGGCTCGATTCTTGTTTTGTCACAGGACGGAAGCGTGCTGTTTGACTCCACGGGCTTTTATCAAGGAAAGAAATATCCCTATTTCGAGGAGCTTAACACCGTGTATGACAATGATGAACTGGGGGACGACTTGATTGCGACCAAGATAACCCATAGCCAGGGCGGATTCACGGTATTAAGTACTGTGCCGAAAAAGGAATTGGCCAAAACCTATCAAGGACTGCGGAATACGATCCTTCTGATCAGCTCCGTCTGTATTTTGTTTGCCATTTTGATTCCCGCGCTTTTTATCAGCAATTTTGCAAAAAGAATGTATAACATCATTCGCTTTACCCGAAAGGTTCGTGACGGGGACTTCACAACCCGGATTGCGGATACAAGAGACGATGAGCTTGGCCAGATTTCCAAAAGCTTTAACGATATGCTGGAAGAGCTCAATGAGTATATCGACCGGGTATTCAAAGCGGAAATCAAGCAGCAGCAGACAGAGCTTGTCGCTTTGCAGGCCCGGATCAATCCGCATTTCCTTTACAATACATTGGAGGTCATTCGAATGCGTGCGGTTTCTCAAGGGGCCAAGGATGTTGCGGAGATGATCTACAGTCTATCTGTCTTATTCAAAAGCCTGGTGCAGCAAAAGAGAGTCTACACCCTTAAGGATGAATTGGAGGCTTGCCGACTCTATTTGGAGCTGTTCCGGATTCGCTACAAGGACCGCTTTGAATACGAGATTCAGGCTGCGCCGGAATTATACGGGCAATCGGTAGTGAAGCTATCCTTGCAGCCGATCGTTGAGAATTACATTGTTCATGGAATCCGGACGGATCGCTATGACAATCGGTTAACGATTCAGGTGCAGGAGGACGGGGATATTTTGACGGTAGTGGTGCAAGATAACGGAAAGGGCATTGAGCCTGACCAATTGGCCGAGATCCGGGAGGAGCTGGAACGGGAGGAAGAGACCGGCCGCATGTTTGGTCTGAGAAGTGTCCATAGCCGCTTGCGCTTCTTGTACGGACCGGAGTACGGAATTGAAATTGAGAGTTCGCCGGAGAGTGGAACTATCGTTATCGTACGCTACCCGGTTCGGGAAGAAATGGAGGCTGAGGCTCAGGATGTATAAAGTATTCATTGTAGACGACGAGCCTTTTATTGTTGAAGGGCTGTACGATATTGTGGACTGGCCCTTGTTTGGCCTTGAAATTGTAGGGCACGCGGGGAACGGACAGCAGGCATTGGAGGCGTTAAAGACCACGCCAGCCGATTTGCTGATCACCGATATCTCGATGCCGGTTATGGATGGATTGAGCCTGATTTCTGAGGTGCGCAAGCTCCATACAGAAATGAAGGTTGTCATCTTAAGCGGATTCAACGAATTTGACTACCTCAAAGAAGGCATGCGCCTGGGCATTGAGAACTATCTGTTGAAGCCGATCAATGTGGAGGAGCTTGAGTCCACCCTCCGCAATACCGTGCAAAAGCTGGACCGGATTCAACCGAAGGAGCAGTACGATGATTATGACGTCCAGATTCTTAAGGATAATACACTGTACCGTTGGCTGAACGGTCAGATCGCAGCGCCGGAATTCGCCGAGCGTGCAGGGTTGCTGGACCTGAAGCTCCGAGTTCCGTATTTTGCTGTCTGCGTCCTGAGGACAAAAGCAAGCCTGTCCGTCTTGTTTGAGCGGGTAGCCGGGTTTCTGGAGACCCGGGACGAACAGTCCACCCTTTGCCGGGATGTGGATGGAGATCTGGTTCTCATTGCTTCCTTGTCCGGTCAAGAGGATGGGAGAAAAGCCTTTATTCGCTTGGTAGAGGACCTGTCAATGGAACTGTCTGTCATGAGTCGTCCGGTTCATATTGGAGTGGGCCGTGTCGAACCCGTCTCGGAAGCAGCCTCGATTAGTTATAAAGAGGCCAAACGAGCGCTGGAATACTATATCGTCTATCCAGAACGGCTGTTTATCGAATACGGACAATTGGAACGAAATCGGGGAATAGCCTTCTCCAGCCATTCTATGCCATGGGCGGAATACAGCAAGCTGATTTTATCCGGAGATATAGAGGAGCTAAAGAAGAATATTCGTGATGATTTTGAGCAGCTTAAGCAAGGGGAGGGTGTGCGCCCGGACGATCTGCAGAGCGCTGCGATGGAATTGATTATTCGCTTCAAGATGGAGCTTCAAGAGATTAAGCTTACCGAGGAGGCCGATAGTTTCAGGCAAGCGCTCGGACAAATCCAGAACAGCCAGTCCTTTGACGGATTGCTAGAGATTCTGGAGGAAGTGGCGAATATCACGGTCAACTCACTGATGAGAGACGTGAAAAGCCCGGTTGTCCATCAGGTGTTGAATTATATCCATAGTCACTATGCGGAGGAGCTTTCACTTAAAACGCTTGGAGCGCATTATCATATTCATCCCGTTTATTTGGGACAGCTTTTTCTGAAGGAGACAGGGGGGACATTCGCGGAGTATATCAACAAATATCGTATTGAAAAAGCCAAGGAGCTTTTGAAGGTGACCAACTATAAAGTGCATGAGATCGCCCGAAATGTGGGGTATTGGGAAATTGGATATTTTTACAAGCAATTCAGGAAATACGTGGGCATATCGCCGACCGATTTTAAAGCGCTTCACTAACAAAATAGGTCTTCCATACCTTGTAGGCTTTTTTTCTTTAATTTGTACCTCGATTTATTTAGTTTGTATTCTTTTTGTAATGGCTTTCATTCGGTAAGGTTGAATTGTAAGTTAGACGAAACAATCTAAAAGGGAGGATCATCATGAGAAATAGTAAAAGAAGCTTTTCTTTCGTACTCGCTACTCTGATGGCTCTGGTGCTCGTATTGAGCGCTTGCGGCGGCAAGGACAACAACGCTGCCGAAGGTAACACGGGCACGTCGACAGGCGGCAGTTCGGAAAAGACAGTTAACCTGATTTGGTACACCATCGGGACACCGCAAAAAGATGTGGATCGCGTTATGGAGGAAGTCAGCAAGTATACTAAAGAGAAAATTAACGCAACGATCACTATGAAAATGGTCGACTGGGGCGACTACCAGCAAAAAATGCAAGTAAACGTTGCTTCCGGTGAGCCAATGGATATCATCTTCACTTCCGCCGGCGGCTTTGACTATGTACAAAATGCAAGAAAGGGAGCCTTCATGGTTCTCGATGATCTGTTAGAGCAATATGGACAAGATCTGAAGAACACGATCGACCCTGCCTTCCTCGAAGGATCCAAGGTTGATGGACATAACTATGGTATTCCTGCTAACAAAGAGCTGCCACAACAAGAAGTATGGCGCTTTAACAAGCAATTCCTTGATAAATACAACCTGGACATCTCGAACGTCCGCTCCTTGGAAAGCATTGAGCCGCTGTTGAAGACCATCAAGGAAAATGAGCCAACGATCACAGCGTTCGCTATGGATAAGAACTACGTTCCTTATGTCCCTTACGACTATGTAGTTCAAAATCTGCCGATGGCTGTAAAGCTGGATACAACAGATTATAAAATCGTCAACATCCTTGAAACCCAAGAAATGAAAGACGCTCTGAATTTGATGCGTAAGTACTACAAAGCAGGTTACATTGCTCCTGAAGCTGCAACTACCGGCTCCACCAGTGACCTGATGACTTCTTCGATGTGGTTCATGGACCGTGCGCAAACTCAACCGTCTGCGGATAACCTCTGGTCCCAAAGCTATGGCTACCCAGTTGTTTCCACACCAGCGAGTGATGCAATCATCACGAACACATCGGTACAAGGTTCGATCATGGCAATCTCCGCTAACTCCGAATATCCGGAAAAAGCGATGGAATTCCTGAACTTGCTGAACACCGATCCGGTATTGCGCAACATGGTTGACTCCGGTATCGAAGGCGTTCACTACAACAAGACGGATGAGACGCACTATGAAAATCTGCCTGAGTCGAAGAACTACGATATGCCTTCGTACTCCTTGGGTAACAACATGCTCCTTTACCTGAATGCTAACGATCCTGATGATAAATGGGAGCAATTCAAAACCTTTAACGCTGCTGGCGTTGACTCGCCGATTCTGAGCTTCAACTTTGACAGCACGAAAGTTGCTTCGGAAATGGCGGCTATACAGAACGTGAAGGAACAATACTGGTCTTCCCTGATGACAGGTACTGTAGAACCTGATGAGTTCTTGCCTAAAGCGATTGAAAAGTTCAAAGAAGCAGGTCTTGACAAGGTAATTGCTGAGGCCCAAACCCAGCTCGATGCCTGGAGAGCTGCGAACAACAAGTAATAATTAAAGAAGTTTCGGGATCGGGCGGGTGATAACATCGCCCGATCCTTTTTCATTATTTTTTGACAGGAGGGGAATAAGGTGGCCGCATTTTTTAGAAATCTGCTCAAAAACAAAGTCATGCTCTTCATGGTGTTGCCCGGCGCGCTTTGGTTTTTCTTCTTTTCTTACATGCCTCTAGTAGGGACCATCGCTGCCTTCAAACAGTACCGCTTCAGCAGAGAAGGGTTCTGGGCTAGCCTTGCAAAGAGTGAATGGGTTGGCTGGGACAACTTCAAGTTTTTGTTCAGTACAAATGACGCGCTTTTAATTACACGAAACACGTTGCTCTATAACATTGCATTTATCTTTATCGGATTGGTGCTGTCGGTAGCCATGGCCGTACTGTTATCCGAGCTTGTGAACAAAAGATTGGCGAAGGTTTATCAAACCGGTATGTTTCTGCCGTATTTCCTGTCATGGGTTATTGTCGGCTATTTTGCGTTCAGCTTCCTGAGCATGGATCGCGGGATGTTCAACCAAATTATCAGCTGGTTTGGCGGAGATCCGATTCAATGGTATTCCGAAGCGAAATACTGGCCCTATATTTTGATTTTTGTAAGCTTGTGGAAATCCATTGGCTACAACAGCGTCGTGTACCTTGCATCCATTATGGGTATCGACAAATCGCTTTATGAAGCAGCAATGATTGACGGCGCCAACAAATGGCAGCAAGTGAAAAATATTACGATTCCAATGCTGTCCCCGATTATTATCATTATGACCTTGCTGGCGGTAGGGAAGATCTTCTACGCCGATTTCGGTCTGTTCTATCAAGTACCAAGAGATTCCGGTCCGCTGTATGCCGTTACAAACGTTATCGATACTTATGTATACCGTGGTCTGAAGACATCCGGGGAAATCGGCATGAGTACGGCAGCCGGCCTTTATCAATCGGTAGTCGGCTTTGCCCTCGTCATGGTCTCCAACTATGTTGTACGTAAAATCGATAAAGACAGTGCCCTATTCTAAAACAGCTGAAAGGAGTGTCAGACAATGGCGGGAGTAATTAGAAGAAATAAGGACTTTCATCAGGTAGGTACAGGTTGGAACGTTGTGCTGAACCTGATTGCAGGTATATTTGCATTTCTGTGTGTGTTTCCGTTCCTGTTCGTCGTGATCATCTCGTTAACCGATGAGAAGACGCTGGCAACGGATGGTTACCGTATCCTTCCGGCTCAATGGAGCTTGGAAGCTTACCGGTATGTGTTCCAGAGCGGCGATATGCTGCTTCGCTCCTATGGAGTGACCATTTTTGTCACCTTGGTCGGAACAGTTATCAGTTTGATTATGATTTCCTTGTACGCTTACGCCATTTCACGGAACAGCTTCCGGTACCGGCGCTTTTTCTCGGTGTTTGCGATCGTAACCATGCTGTTCAACGGCGGTATGATCCCAACCTATATGGTAGTCTCCCAGCTTATGGGGCTTAAAAATACGGTGTGGGCTCTGATTTTGCCGCTGGCTATGAATGCATTCTATATTATGATTTTACGGACGTTCTACAGTACCAGCGTCCCTGAGGCGGTCATTGAATCGGCGCGGATTGATGGAGCGGGAGATTTCTATATCTTCTTGCGCATCGTGCTTCCGTTGTCGCTCCCTGGGTTAGCCACGATCGGTCTGTTCAGTACCCTCGGATATTGGAACGACTGGTTTAATGCCTTGCTGTACATCGATGTGCCAAACCTTGTACCGCTGCAGTCGATGCTGATGCGTATCGAATCAAGCATTGCCTTTATTCAGCAAAACTCGCAAAACAGCTCGCTCAGCTTGACCGCGCTGCAATCTATTCCGCAGGATACCTCGCGGATGGCGATGGTCGTGCTTGCAACACTGCCGATTATTTTCGCCTACCCGTTCTTCCAACGCTACTTCGTGCAAGGTCTGACGGTAGGTGCAGTTAAAGAATAAAAAGGAGCGAGGACGTTGATCTACAAGGACAGGACAAAACCGATTCCGGAACGAGTAGAGCATTTGCTTGGACTAATGACTTTGGAAGAAAAGGCCGGCCAGCTGGTTCAACCGTTCGGTTGGCAGACCTATGAACATATAAACGGAGAAATTCGTCTTACCGAAGCTTTTAAAAAGCAAATTGAGCAAGCGGGTGTTGGTTCGCTATACGGTGTGCTGCGCGCCGATCCCTGGACAGGGGTCACGCTGGAAAGCGGCCTCTCGCCGCGTGAGGGAGCCGAAGCGGTCAACACGATTCAACGCTACGCGATCGAGAATTCGCGGCTGGGCATTCCGATCCTGATCGGAGAAGAATGCTCGCATGGTCACATGGCCATTGGTGCGACCGTCTTTCCGGTTCCCCTCTCGCTGGGCAGTACCTGGAACGTAGATTTGTACCGTGAAATGTGCCGTGCTGTTGGCCGCGAGACACGCAGCCAGGGCGGAGCGGTAACCTACTCTCCGGTGCTTGATGTGGTTCGCGATCCCCGCTGGGGACGGACCGAGGAATGCTTCGGCGAGGATGCGCATCTGATTAGTGAAATGGCCGTGGCATCCGTAGAGGGTCTTCAGGGCGAGAAGCTGGACGGAGAGGATAGCGTAGCCGCGACATTGAAGCACTTTGTCGGCTACGGAAGCTCCGAGGGCGGCAGAAATGCCGGTCCGGTGCATATGGGGCGCCGGGAACTGCTCGAGGTGGATCTTTTGCCATTCCGCAAGGCGGTAGAGGCAGGAGCGGCTTCGATCATGCCGGCGTATAACGAAATTGACGGCGTACCTTGTACGACCAACCAGGAACTGCTTGAGGATGTATTGCGTAACGATTGGGGCTTTGACGGCATGGTCATCACCGATTGCGGTGCCATTGATATGCTGGCTTCCGGGCACGATGTAGCGGCCGATGGCCGTGACGCGGCCGTTCAGGCTATCCGGGCAGGAATCGATATGGAAATGTCCGGTGAAATGTTCGGCAAGCATCTTGTCAAGGCTGTCCATGCAGGCCAATTGGAAGAGGAAGTGCTGGACCGCGCGGTACGCCGCGTTCTGACGCTGAAATTCCGCCTGGGTCTGTTTGAGTCGCCTTATGCTGACCCAGATCGGGCCGAGCAGGTGATCGGCAGTGCAGAGCATGTGGAGCTGGCCCGCAAGCTGGCCGGGGAAGGTATTGTTCTGCTGAAAAATGAAGGGGTATTGCCGCTGGCGCCGGGCGCCGGCAAGATCGCTGTGATTGGCCCCAATGCCGACGTGGGTTATAATCAGCTTGGAGACTACACGTCGCCACAGCCACGGGACAAGGTGACGACGGTGCTTGGAGGCATCCGCACCAAGCTGGCTGATACGCCTGAGCAAGTGCTGTATGCGCCGGGTTGCCGGATCAAGGGCGATTCCCGGGAAGGCTTTGAATTTGCTTTATCTACAGCAGAGCAGGCAGATACGGTAGTTATGGTCGTTGGCGGCTCCAGTGCCCGGGATTTCGGTGAGGGCAGTATTGATCTCAAGACAGGCGCTTCCAAAGTAACCGGCAACTCCGAGAGTGATATGGACTGCGGCGAAGGTATTGACCGCTTGTCGCTGTCACTGTCGGGAGTTCAGCTGGAACTGATTCAGGAGATTCATAAGCTGGGCAAACCGTTGGTTGTCGTCTATATCAATGGCCGGCCAATCGCCGAGCCTTGGATCGATGAGCATGCGGATGCGATCCTGGAGGCCTGGTACCCGGGCCAAGAGGGCGGCCATGCCGTGGCGGATATTTTGTTCGGTGATGTGAACCCGTCCGGACGCTTGACCGTTTCCATTCCGAAGCATGTTGGACAGCTTCCGGTGTACTACAACGGCAAGCGCTCGCGCGGCAAACGCTATCTGGAAGCGGACTCGCAGCCAAGATATCCTTTCGGCTTCGGACTCAGCTATACGGAGTTTACTTACGACAAGCTAAGTGTCTCTTCAGACAGCATCCATAAGAATGAAGAGGTTCAGGTGCGGGTTGAAGTGAAGAACACAGGGCAACGCGCAGGGGCCGAAGTGGTTCAACTGTACGTGACGGATGTCGCGAGCACAGTTACTCGGCCGGGCAAAGAGCTGAAAGGCTTCCGTAAGGTATTTTTACAGCCGGGCGAAACCCAGACGGTTGAGTTTACCGTAGGGCCGGAACAACTGCAATACATCGGAGCGAACTACGAGCCGGTGGTCGAGCCTGGAGAGTTCCAAGTGCATGTCGGCAAACATGTGAATGAATTACTGAGCGCCAATTTTATTGTGCGGGAGGACTAATATTATATGGAACGGATCAGACGTTTTATCCGGGAGCTGACAGAGGCTCAGTGGCTGGAGCAACGCAGCCTTGATTGGAAGATTACCGCCAATACTTACCTGATTCCAGGCAAGTATACGGAGGAGAAGCCGTATCTCGAGGACGGAACACTGGATAGATTTCCAAGTACACAGGGCACAACCTACTTCTTCCGGACGAAGCTGGACATTCCGGAACCATGGCAGGCCGGCCATGTCGGACTGGTCTTCGCCTCGGGCGGAGAAGGGCTGCTGCGCATCAACGGCAAATCGGCACAGGGCTTGGACCGCAATCATACCTTTGTTACCTTGAACACAGCAGAGCCAGGGCAATCCCTGGAGCTGGAGATCGAGCTGTATGACCCGATTCCGGAGCCGGTTGACCCATTGAATAAACAGGCTGTCATTCAGCCTCCGATCACGCGGGTTGACAGCCAGCTTGTGCTCGTCAATCGGGCGGTACAGAGCTTGATGTACACGGCGACGGTGATTCGCGATTCGGCAGTTCTGCTGCCTGAGCAAGATTTCCGCCGTACGCGCCTGATCGAGGCGCTGTACACCGCTATGGATGAATTTGTTGCGCTCGACGAGGCGGCGATCCGCGAAGGCAGCTCGCTAACCGGGATTGAACAGCGGCTGTCGGCCCGGGTGAAGGAAATTGGCGGCAATGCCGAGGGCCTGATTCATATGGTGGGTCAATCCCATATTGATATCGCCTGGTTATGGCCGATTCGGGAAACAGTGCGTAAGGCTAGCCGGACCTTTTCAACCGTGGATGCCCTGATGAAGGAATATCCGCAGTACCGGTATGCGCAGAGTCAACCGCAGCTATTTGCCTATCTGAAGGATAACGATCCCGAGCTGTATGAACGAGTGAAGGAGAGAATCAAGGAAGGACGCTGGGAACTGGTCGGTGGAATGTGGGTCGAGCCGGATCTGAACTTGCCGAGCGGAGAATCGTTGATGCGGCAAATGCTGTATGGACAACGCTTCTACCGGGAGGAATTCGGGCTGACCTCGGATATCGAATGGCTGCCGGATACGTTTGGTTACTGCGCTTCGCTGCCGCAAATTTTGCAGCACGGGGGCATCCGTTATTTCATGACCACAAAGCTGGGCTGGAATGACACCAACGTATTCCCTTACGACCTGTTCCATTGGGTAGGCATTGACGGAACGCCGATGCTGTCCTACTTGAACCATGGCGTTAACGAAAATACGCTGCCCAAGGATGTGCACGAGCACTGGCAGTCCTTCCGCGAGAAGGCTGTTCATCCGGAGCAGATGCTGTTATACGGGCATGGAGACGGCGGCGGCGGAGTTACGCGCGAAATGCTGGAATACATTGACCGGGCCGATCTGATGGTGGGCCAGCCGGGCAGCGAATACAGTACAGCCGCAGCATTCTTCGCCGGCATTGAAGCCGCTAAGCCGAAGCTTCCCGCCTGGCACGGTGATCTGTATCTCGAGCTGCATCGCGGCACGTATACCACGCACGGACGCAACAAGCGCAGCAACCGGAAGGCGGAAATTCTGTACCGTGAAGCCGAGGTCTGGAACACGCTGGCAGCTCCGTCCATGCCTGGAGAGCGTCAAATCGAGGCTCGGGACTCGCTGCATGACGGCTGGAAGCTGATTCTGCTCAATCAGTTCCATGACATTATCCCTGGCTCCGCGATTACGGAAGCCTATGAAACTTCCACCAAGGAATATACGGAGGTTTTCGAAAAGGGAAATATCGGTCTGCAACATGGTCTGGAAGCACTGGCAGCCCAAGTATCGACAGCAGGCGAAGGCAAGCCTTATATCATCTTTAACAGCCTGGGCTGGTCCCGGGATATGATCGTATCCCTGCGTGAATTATCCTCCGAAAGCGGCTTGGCTGTATATGATGAGCAGGGAGTACGTCTTCCATACGAAGTACGTTCAGATCTCGATGGGGATGTAACGGCTAGACTGCGTGTGCCTGGCGTGCCTGCTCTCGGCTACAAAACGGTCTGGCTGCGTAAAGAGGAGCCTGCAGGAGCATCTTCGACAGCTGCGACAGCAGCGGCGGAGCAGGAGCTAAAGGGGGAATGGGAGACTTCCTATTACCGCCTGAAGTTCAACGAGCGCGGCGAAATCGTCAGCTTGTGGGATAAGACCGCCCGGCGTGAGATTGTGAAAGCCGGCGAAGCGGCCAACCGATTCCATTTCTATCATGACCGTCCGACGCTGTGGGATGCCTGGGATATTGATCCTCGCTACGAGCAGCAGCCGGCTGGCGATGTGAAGCTGATAGAAAGTGCAGTGGCAGCAAAAGGACCTGTTCAAGACGTGCTGCGATTCCGCTATCGTCTGGGGCAGTCAGAGATCGTTCAGGATATGATTCTGTATCATCATGACCGGCGGATCGATTTCCATACGAAGGTAAGCTGGAACGAGTCCCATAAGCTGTTGAAGGTCGGATTCCCGGTAGACGTTGTCACGGATAAAGCGACATATGAGATTCCATTTGGTGCTCTGGAGCGTCCGACGCATCGCAATACCAGCTGGGAGCAAGCGCAATTCGAAGTATGCGGACACCGCTTTGCGGATGTCTCCGAACGGGGATATGGCGTTAGCCTGCTGAACGATTGCAAATACGGCTACGATATTCAAGGCAGCACGATGCGTCTGTCCCTGTTGCGTGCGCCGAAATGGCCGGATATCAGCGCCGATCTGGGCGAGCATGAGTTTACGTATTCGCTGTATCCGCACCAAGGGGACTGGCAGACGGCCCATACACTGCGTGCGGCGGCGGAGCTGAATCACACGCCGGTTGTCCTGGCAGCCGAGCCCCATGAAGGCGAATTACCTTCTGCAGCAACTTTAATTGATTTTACCGGCGAGCATGTTGTACTGGATACGGTCAAGCCGGCAGAAGACGGAGACGCTGTGATTGTTCGCTTGTATGAATCCGCTGGCGGACGCGAGCAGGTTTCTCTGAGCTGGCCAGGTCTGAAGCAAGCTTGTCTGTCCAATGCATTGGAAGAGGACGGGGAAGGACTGTCGACGACAGAAGGCCGTATAGAGCTGAGCTTTGCTCCGTTTGAGATCAAGACGGTGAAAATTTATTTGTAATACTAAGAAAAGCGGAAACTATGGATTAAAGGAGTGGAACCTGCATGGAACAATTCAGACTTCCTAAGATAGATATGCCGGCATTGGAGTTGCCGGCAGCCGTTCAATCCGTTCTGTCCGAAGCAGAGGAGAAGCTGGCCCATCGCCCTAAGCTGCTCAAGCTGTTCAAGAACTGCTTCCCGAACACACTGGAGACCACGACCAAGCTGATGGAGGATGGCACGACCTTCGTCATCACGGGGGATATCCCGGCCTCTTGGCTGCGCGACTCCGTGGAGCAGGTCATTCATTATGTGCCGCTTGCCAAGGAAGATGCGGATTTGCAGCGTATTATAGCAGGCTTGATCAAGCGCCATATTCAGTACGTGCAGATCGATCCATATGCGAATGCATTCAATGAAACCTCTAATGATTGGCACTGGAACGCCGTAGACAAGACGGACATGTCGCCTTGGGTGTGGGAACGCAAATTCGAGATCGATTCCTTGTGTTTTGTTGTTCGTCTTGCTTATACGTACTGGAAGGAGACAGGACGCGCCGATATTTTCGATGCCGGCTTCAAGGCAGCGATGCGCACGATCTATGATGTGTTCCGGACTGAGCAGCATCATGCCGAGCAATCGCCATACCGCTTCATGCGGAACAATGGCATTCCGGAGGACTCGCTGCAGAACCAGGGACTCGGCATGCCGGTGAACTATACCGGGATGATCTGGTCCGGCTTCCGTTCCAGCGACGATGCTTGCGATTTCCATTACAACATCCCTGGAAATATGTTTGCCGTAGTGACCCTGCGTCAAATGCAGGAATTTGCGGAATGGGTATTCCGTGACCTGGAATTCATGGAGGAGCTGAAGCAGCTCGAGCTGGAAGTGGATCACGGGATCAAGCTGTACGGTATTTATCGCCATCCGGAATTCGGACCGATCTATGCCTACGAGACAGATGGCTTCGGCAACTATTGCCTGATGGACGATGCAGGAACGCCAGGAATTATGTCGATTCCTTACCTCGGCTATGTCACAGCGGATGATCCGATTTACCAGAACTCCAGACGCTTTGCACTGAGCAAGGAGAACCCGTTCTATTTTGAAGGTAAAGCAGCCAAGGGAATCGGCAGTCCGCATACACCGAAGGATTATATCTGGCATATGGCTTTGTCGATGCAGGGAATTACGGCGACGACAGCGGAAGAAAAGCTGGAAATGATCTCGATGCTGGAAGCGACGGATGCGGATACGGGCTTTATGCATGAAGGCTTCCATGCCGACGATCCAACCGTCTTCACCCGCAAATGGTTCGCCTGGTCTAACAGTCTGTTCTCCCAACTCGTCTATCGGGCGATGAAGGACGGCATTTTGTAAGTATTTTGCTTAAAATAAATGTTCAAAAAGTCAGCTTTTCAGCACCGAGAAGCTTGGATGAAGACGAGGCCTGAGTAGCGGAGCGTAGGGAAACCCTACGTGAGCAACGGAAGGACCGGCTGAATTCAAGATTCGATGTCGAAACCGCTCCATGAACTGCTTCGTGATCAAAAGATGACTTTTTGAACTACCTCTAAAAAAAGGAGATATGAACATGGCTAAAATTATTGGTAACGCACTGCCAAATATTCCTTGGCAAGAGAAGCCGGCAGGCACCAACTCGCCGGTTTGGCGCTATTCCGCCAACCCAATCATCCCGCGGGATGCGATTCCGAACTCGAACAGTGTGTTCAATTCCGCGGTTATTCCGTTTGGAGACGGCTTTGCAGGGGTGTTCCGCTGTGATTCCAAATCGGTCAGCATGGATATTTTTGCAGGCTTCAGTAAGGATGGCATCAATTGGGAAATCAATCATGAGCCCATCCAGTTCGAAGGCGACGAGTATATCACCAAGAGGGAGTATCGTTATGACCCTCGGGTGTGCCAAATCGGGGACCGTTATTACATTACCTGGTGTAACGGCTACCATGGCCCAACGATCGGCCTGGCGTATACGACCGATTTCAAGACCTTCCATCAGCTCGAAAATGCGTTCCTTCCGTACAACCGTAACGGCGTGCTGTTTCCGCGCAAAATCGGGGGTAACTACGCGATGGTCAGCCGTCCGAGCGACACCGGGCATACTCCGTTCGGCGACATTTTCTACAGCGAGAGCCCTGACCTGACATTCTGGGGCAAACACCGCTATGTGATGGGAACCATCAATGGCGATGCTTCGGCATGGCAGTCCAAGAAAATCGGACCGGGACCCGTTCCGATCGAAACGGATAAAGGCTGGCTGTTGATTTATCATGGGGTTATTAATACATGCAATGGCTTTGTATACCGCATGGGTGTTGCCCTGCTGGACAAGGATCAGCCTTGGAAGGTATTGGGACGTTCGCGGAACTATATCCTCGGGCCTCAAGAGCTGTATGAGTGCGTAGGCGACGTACCGAACGTAACGTTCCCTTGCGCGGCATTGACTGATGCCGATACAGGCCGTATCGCTATTTATTACGGCTGTGCAGATACAGTGACAGGCATTGCCTTCACAACTGCAGATGAATTGATCGAATATATGGAGAAGTTCCCGCTGGAAGAGGCATAAGCCTGTCCGGACTTTAGAGGAGCCGCTGTCTTGCTTCATCCGGAGGAAGAGGGCGGCTTCTCCCTGCGTGATCAGGTGTATTTGTGAGCGCAAAAAAGACAATTTGCATACTAATCAAAGGGTGGGAGGCGTAGACATGACCAAAAAGAGAAGAGCACATATTATTTCCCATACACACTGGGACCGGGAATGGTATTTGCCATATGAGAAGCACCATGTCCGGCTGATCGCATTGGTGGATGCCCTGCTGGACAAGCTGGATCAGGGCGGAGAGTTCAAGAGCTTTTACCTCGACGGACAGACCATTATTCTGGAGGACTATTTCCAGGTTCGTCCGGAGAACAAGGAGCGTCTGGAGAAGCACATCCGGGACGGACGGATTCTAATCGGTCCATGGTATATCTTACAGGATGCCTTCTTGACGAGCGGTGAAGCCAATGTACGTAATATGCAAATCGGGCATCAGGACGCCAAACGCTATGGTGAGCCGGCAAAAATCGGTTATTTCCCGGATACGTTCGGGCTGGTTGGACAGACTCCGCAATTGATGCAGCAATCCGGCATCGGCAACGCCTTCTTTGGACGCGGCGTAAAGCCTACGGGCTTCAATAATACCGTAGCGGACGGGGGCTATGAATCCTCCTTCTCCGAGTTGATCTGGGAAGGCCCGGATGGTTCGAAGGTATTGGGCATTCTATTCGCGAACTGGTATTCCAACGGGAATGAAGTACCGGTTGAAGAAGAGGCGGCGAGAGCTTACTGGGACCGGAAGCTGGCTGATGCGGAGAAATATGCGTCGACTGGTGAGCTGCTGTACATGAACGGGTGCGATCATCAGCCGATCCAGCTGGATCTGCCTGAGGCGATTGCTATGGCGGAGAAGCTGTATCCGGATACCGAGTTCATCCATTCCAATCTGCCAGATTACTTAAAGGCGCTGGAACAGGCATCCGAAGGCAAAACCTTGTCTACGGTACAAGGAGAGCTGCGCAGCCAAAGAACGGATGGCTGGGGAACCCTGGTGAATACCGCCTCGGCACGGGTTTACTTGAAGCAGATGAACCAGGAAGGCCAGGCGGTGCTGGAGAAGGTAGCGGAGCCGCTAGCATCGATGGCGCATCTGTTGGGCAAGAAGTACCCGCATCATCTGTTCACCTATGCGTGGAAGACCCTGATGCAGAACCATCCTCATGACAGCATTTGCGGCTGCAGCGTGGATGAGGTGCATCGCGAGATGGTTACGCGATTCGCCAAGAGCAAGGATGTGGCGGAGACAATTATCGACGACAGCAAGACCGTTATCGCGGATGCTGTTGATACTTCCGGATTTGCCGCTTATGGGGAGGACCCGCTTCCGGTACTTGCCTTCAACACAACCGGTTGGACACGCAGCGGCGTGATTACAGTGGAGCTGGATGCAGCAAGATTGTACCTGCGCGAGGGCTTTACCCTGGAAGAAACCGCCCGCCGCATGAAAGAGACGGATCTGAGCGGCCGGGTACTGGTAGATGAGCAAGGCAATGTCGTTGATTGCACGGTAGAAGACCTCGGTTTACTGTTCGGTTATGATCTGCCGGATGACCGGTTCCGTCAGCCTTATATGTGCCGCAAGGTTCGGATTACCTTCCGCGCGGCGGATGTTCCGGCATTGGGCTTGCGGGCATATGCCTGGGTACGCAGTGCGAAGAGTTCGGCATCAGCTGCTTCAACATTGCTGACCGGTAACCGAACGCTTGAGAATGCTTCGCTGAAGGTGGAAATTTCCGAAGACGGATCGTTTGTACTGACAGACAAGATCTCAGGCCGGGTCTACCGGGATCTTGGGGTTTATGAGAACACCGGGGATATCGGTAATGAATATATGTACAGACAGCCGGAAGGGGAGTCCCCGCTGACAACCAAGGGCCTGCCTGCAGACATTACAGTGCTGGATGACAAGCCATACCGTGCATCTGTGAAAATAGCTCATCAATGGCTCATCCCGGCTTCTGCGGATGAATTGCTGGATCAAGAGCAGCGCGAGCTGGTTTATTATCCGAATCGCAAGGCACAGCGCAGCAAGACGCTCGTTCCGATGGAGATCGTAACGGTATTGTCGCTGGAGGCAGACGGCAAGGGATTGCAAATTGAAACCAAGCTGAACAATCAAGCGAAGGATCATCGGGTACGCATGCTGTTCCCTACGGATCTCCAAGCCTCCCAGCACCGTGTGGACTCGATGTTTGAAATCGCTGAGCGCGACAACAAGCCGGCGCCGGAATGGGAGAATCCGAGCAATACGCAGCACCAGCAAGCCTTCGTTGAAGTTGGCGACGGAAAAGAAGGGCTGGTTGTCGCCAACCTCGGCTTGAATGAATACGAGGTTCTGCGTGACGGACGCAACACGATTGCTGTCACTCTTCTGCGTGCAGTAGGCGAGCTTGGAGACTGGGGATTGTTCCCGACGCCGGAGGCGCAATGCCTTGGCGAGCATACCTTCCAAATGGAAGTTATTCCATACAGCGGCGGCGAGCGCGGAGCACTGGGTGCTTATACGGAGGCTTATCAGTTCCAGATTCCTTGGACGGTGTGCCAGACGGATGTTCATGAAGGAAAGGTTGCTCCGAACTACTCGCCATTGCACTGGGAAAGTGCTGAGCTTGCCTTCTCCTCGATGAAGATGAATGAAGAGACCGGAGACCTTCTGCTTCGCTGGTACAATATGTGCCCTCAAGGCACAGAGCTCAGCCTGAAGCTGGAGATCCCTTCGGATCATATCTACAAGACAACCATTCTGGAGGAACCGGGCAAGCCGCTGACAGTCAATGCAATCGGCGGTCTGTCCCTGCCAGTCGGCAGTTGTGAAATTGTTACACTCGGCATTAACGGAGCCGCTAAATAATGTGATACGACAAAAGGAAAAGCAAGAGACCATCCCGGCATGATTGCCAAGGGCAAGTCTCTTGCTTTTTTGCCCTCTTTCATTTCGTTAAGCAAAAGGAAACCGCTCTCTGGGAAAATGGAGGTACCACCCAACCATAAACCCAAAGGAGACGGTTTCTTTGCACATTCGATATAGCATGGATCAACTCTGTTTACCAATATAGGCAATGCGGTACATTTGATCTAAGGGAAGGAAGGACTTGGTCTAACGGACATTACGTCTCCTTACAATCCGCCTTTGGATGAGCCAGAATTGTAACGGACATTTTGGCTGCTTAGAGAGTAGAATCGAGTGAACCAGAGTCGTTTGAGCGTCCTAAGCGCCCGAAATGTCCGTTATCCCTTCGAATTATGAGAACTAGTCCGCTAAGAGTCTTGAATGTCCGTCAGCATGTTTAAAATGTCCGACAGCGATTTTAGGGAAGAGAAACAGCTACAGCAAAACGGATCATGACGCTGCCTTTGTGCGAATGAAAGAAGACCACATGCGAAACGGTCAACTAAAGCCAGGCTATACTGTCCAGGTCGGCACTGAGCATCAATTCATTATCGAAGGTTCCTGCCTCGAGGCTTATCCAAAGTAAGCCTTGAGGTCGGGTGCTTTCTCTTGACCACAATCTACTCAAAAAATCAGCGGCGGGCGCCAAAAGCCAAGGAATTAAGCGAAGATAGACCGCTTAGCTCCTTGGCTTTTATTAATACTTGTGGGTGTTCCAAAGTGTACTTTTGGGACACCCTCACTTCGAAAGCGTTCGCCTTTGTGAGTGGATTTCAGCCTTATAATATCTCAGTTCAATCAGAGAAACCTACGAATAACAGCGATCGTAAGCACACTTCACACGTTGCCCCGAAACGTAAAAATCAATAGTTCAACTTATATAGACGCTAGGCTTCGTCCCAGAGGCGCTGCACATTTTGGAAGGCGATCCGGGTGCCGGTCAGGCAATCCTCCATGCCTTCATATTCAATCGACAGATATCCGTTATACCCCGAGCGCTTGACCAGCCGCAGGATTTCCCGCAAGTCTAGATCGCCGTGACCGGCAATGGCTCCGCGCAGATAGTTGCCTCCTGCGCTTCGGAACCAGCCTTCGCCAGGATTATGGCGGGAAGGGCGAATATAGAAGTCCTTGATATGCACCATCGAGGCAAGCGGCAAATTGGCTTTCACAGCAGTGACCGGATTTTCATCGACACAGACAAAGTTGCCGACGTCCAGCGTCGTTTGAAAATTAGGACGTCCCACCGCATGGATAAGCGCTTGAACCCGGTCGCTTGCTTGAACATAATAGCCGTGATTCTCGACGCTCGTCGTGATTCCATAGCCGGCCGCATGATCGGCGATCCGCCGGCAGGCCGACGCGATCCGCTCCAGATCTTCATTGAACCGGAGGATGGACGTGTCTTCTCTTGATGCAACATCATGCCGCATCAACTTGACGCCCAAGCGGGCCGCACGGTCAACCTCCGAGATCACTCGTTGAATCTCTGCTTCATAGGCTTCCTCGCTGTCAGTAATAAAATTGGCTCCGATGGCATAATTGGATATGTCTATCGACAAGCTTGCTGCTTTTTGGACTAGCTTCTCTACCAGCTCTGGTGTTTCTTCGAAGCTAAAGCCTAGTCCGGGCACAATTTCAACATGCTGTGCTCCGACTTCCGCTGCCCAAGCAAGCACCTCCTCAATGTTCATGCGGCCTTGATGCATAGCTTGGTACAGACTATACGAGCTGATTCCCAGCTTCATTCTCGCTCATCTCCCTGTTTCTTTATCAATGGATCCGTGCCGGACCGATCACTTATCACTTAGCGAAATTTCCGAATGAATTGGACTGCCTTGGAAATATCGGCAGCCGGATCTGCGCCGACCTCACGCTCGATCGTCAGGTATCCTTGATAGCCAATAGCTTGCAGCGCCTGAAAGTACGCGTTAAAGTCTACATTCCCTTCACCCAGCGGCAGCTCCTCAAAGGCAGAGCCGGAAGCGGCCATGTCGGCAATGGCCTCATGATCCATGGCCGTATAGCCGAGATAGCCGTAAACCTCCTTCGGATCAATCGGGCGATGACGGCGGCCATCCTTCACATGGGTGTGCACAATATAATCCTTTAACAAATGCACGCCCTGTACCGGATCATCTCCGGTAACCATGACCATATTAGCCGGATCGAAGTTAACGGAGACGCCGTTTGTACTGAGCGTATCCAGGAAGCTCTTCAGATGAGCGGCCGGCTCAGGCCCGGTCTCAATGGCGAAGTACGCGTCCAGGCTCTTCGCATAAGTGCCCAGCTCTTCACAAGCCTGCTGCATGGCTGCGTAGATCGGTCCGTTCTTGTCCTCTGGAACAATACCGATGTGCGTCGTAACAATGTTGGTCCCCAGATCCAGGGCAAGCTCCAGAATCCGCTTCGATTTCTCGATCTTGGCCGGGTTGGCCGCAGCATCCTGGAAGCCGTGTCCGGCCAAATCTCCGCACAGCGCGGACACCTCCAAGCCCAGGCCTTCGATAAAGCTTCGCAGCTCACGCCGTTTGCTTGCGGTCAATACCGCAGGATCCATCTCGCCGGAGACGGCATAGATTTGAACGCCGTCTGCTCCAACCTCGCGTGCCTTTCTCAATCCTTCCGGTACCCCGAGGCCGAAGCTGTCTACAATTACACCGATTTTATTGTTCAGTTTCATTTGCATCCTCCCCATCCAAGCGGATTTCCCGTCCTTCAGCTGCGGAACGGTAAATCGCATTCAGTATCTTGATCATCTCAACTCCGTCTTCGACAGGGCAAATATTTTGAGATTCGCCGAGACAATTATCTACGAAATGATGGATTTCCCGGTTGAAGCTGTCCTGGAAGTCAAATCCGGGACGGGTAATCTGCGGGTCAATATTGATGATGGTATTGTGCTGTTCCGTCGCAATCGACAGCTTGGGTTCAATTTCTGCGCCTCCGCGATCTCCGAAGATGCTGACCTGGGCCGAATCGGTTCTGGCATGCAGGGAGAAGCTGACATCGACCATGAGAGAGGCGCCATTCTCGAAGCGGATCAAGGCATTGGCCATATCCTCCACTGTATTCTTGGAGGCATCGTAATCGGCAGCCTGGTAGAAGTCATAGTTCTCGATGTTCGAGCGATTGCCGAGTTTACTGTAAGTGTTGCCGCTTACAGACACTGCCTTAGGCTTGCCCATTAAATACCAGCACAGATCAATGACGTGCACGCCGATATCGATCAATGGGCCGCCGCCGGAGCGTTCCCGGTCTGCAAACCAACCGCCTGGATTGCCCAGACGCCGAACAAGACTGGCCTTGGCATAATAAATTTCACCAAGATCGCCTGCATCAATAAACCGCTTCAGCACTTCGATGTTGGAGGCATGCCGGCGCACGTAGCCGACCTGAAGGAGCTTTCCGCTCTGTCTCACTGCTTGCTCGATCTCGAGTGCCTCTTCGACCGTCTTGCACAGCGGCTTCTCGCAGAGCACGTTCTTGCCTGCCTGCAAGGCAGCGATGCTGATTTCAGCATGAGAATTGTTCCAGGTACAGATGCTAACAGCATCAATTTCAGAGTTGGCCAAAAGCTCTCTGTAGTCCGTATAAGTATGAGGAATCTGATAGCGTTCGGCAACGGCCTGAGCGCGTTCCGGCTTGAGGTCGCATACGGCAACCAGTTTAACTTGGGGATTGGCTGCATAAGCCTTCAAATGAGATTCGGATATGGAGCCGCAGCCGATTAATCCAATGTGTACATATTTCATGACCGGGATTCATCCTTTCCATATAAATATGTTATATTTATTCAACTAAGATTAATCTAGCACAGCTTGTTGAAGGAGAGAATGTGCAGAATGGTAAAGTATATGGACTATATGATCAGCAAAAGTCCGATTCGGGTATTTGCTCCGGCGGTGGATTCAGCGAGGCGAAGAATCAGAACCCTCTCCATGGTAAACGCAGGGCATCTGCCTGGACGGACGCTGCAAAGGGAGAAGGCTGTCTTCAAATACTGGGCGGTTGTCATCATTACTGGAGGCCAGGGGTATTATCAGGTCGATGAAGGAGAGGTCCAGCCGGTAAGAGCAGGCTCCTGGTTCTGCCTTTATCCAGGCAGTGAATTCAACTATGGTCCGGATGAAGGCGGCTATTGGGATGAGTATTATTTCACTGTTGAGGGAAGCCGGCTAGAGGAATGGCTCAGGGACTGGTTGTTTCCTGATGGAAAGGTGCAGCCGGTTGTGGTGGATGAGATGCTGATTCAGCGGATGGAAGGCTTGTTCAGACTGATTGATAGCGGGGCTCCCGATAATCTGGATCGGGCGGTGCTGCAGCTGGAAATGTTCCTCTATGAGCTTGTTTCACTAAAGGAAGGCCATGCAGCAGGCAACCGGGAGCAATTTGCGCTGAGAATTATAGAGGATCTGGGACATTCTCTGGATACCTCGATAACTGCAGTTGCTGCCGCAGCCAAGCATCATATTTCAGTATCGACGCTTCGCCGGATCATTCATGAATATACCGGTTATCCCTTCAATGAATTTATACATCGCCTGAAGGTGGCCGAGGCGCGGAATATCTTGTTGAACACAGAGCTGTCCGTTAAGGAAATTGCCGAGCATTTAGGGTATCACGATATGTTTTATTTTTCTCGTATATTCAAGAGAATCACAGGAGTGGCGCCAAGGGAATACCGGAATCGGGTAGGGCCTTGAACGGGCGTTCCTGGACAGATTATATTATAGAGGTTGTTTTGAACAGCTAATCTTTTGAACTTGTACTATACTGAACATACATATGATAGAAACGGAGTGGGCCTGAATGGCGGAGAAGACGGTAAAGAAATTTTGGCCGGAATGGGAGGGAGAGGCACGCGAAGGGGCGAGCGGCTGGAACAATACAACCCGTTACCTTGAAAATAATGGACTGAACTGCGTGCTGCGCATTTATGAGACGCATCGGGAGGAGAAGAAGGTTGCCTTCGAGCACGACATTTTACTGAAGCTGGCATCAGAACCGCTTAGCTTTCAGATTCCTTCGCCCGTAAAGACGCCGGAGGGAACGACCATTATTCGCATGGAGGACGGAAGCGGCAGATTTGCCTGCCTCTTTGAATATATTGAAGGCGTATCTCCGAAGCCTGAAGCATTCCGGGCCGCATATTCATTTGGCCTGGCGGCAGCTGAGTTATCCGAGACCTTGGCGCGGACCGTTCCCTCTTTAGAGCCGGCCTATCCGCCCTACTACGAGATAACCAAAGCGTATCCTTTATGCAGTCCTGAAACGGTCAAATCCTTCTGTGAGCAGCCTGAGGCTGCATTTGCAGATCTTGGCGAGCCGCTTCGACTGCTGCGCGAGGCTTGCATGGAAGTATTTGACCGTCTGAGTGAGCTGGAGCAGCTGCCAAAGCAGCTAATTCACGGGGATTTGAATCCTTCGAATCTTCTGGTCGATGAGCATCATCCTGAACAAGTGTGCGCACTGTTAGATTTTGAATTTTGTACGATGGATATCCGGGTCATGGAGCCGGCAGTCGTCCTTGCCGATCTTATTGGCAGCGGCAGAAAAGAGCAGGCGGAACAGTTCTGCGCGGGCTTCGGCAGCCGTCTTCGCTTGTCCTCCCAAGAGGTTGCAGTTATTCCACTTCTGCTTCGGCTGCGCAAGGTAGATGTATTCCTTCATTTTATGAGTCGATATTTGAACGGAACAGATGCTCCCGAAGTGTTACGAGCTCAGATTGTAACGCAGGCGGCAGGACTGAGAGAGCTTCGGATGGATACCCTCTGGCTGCGCGATTTGTTGAGAGAGCATCTGCTGGATCACATGAAGCGGGAATAAACAAATTCAAGTGAGCTTGTTGCCATCTTTTTTATATATTTTTCGATATTGAGCCGGTGTGACCCCGTAGACTTTTTTGAATACCGTGTAAAAGGTGTTTAAGGAGGAGAACCCGTAGGCTGAAATAATCGGCTCAATCGGAGAGTCGGATGCCAGCAGTTCCCGGCAAATGCACTCCAGTCGCTTTTGTGAAATCGTATCCGTGATGGATCGGTTGGTTTCCGATTTGTACAGACTCCGCAAATAATTGACGGACAAGCCAAGCTCGTCGGCCAGCATTTTGGAAGACAGATTCGGATTGCTGAGCTGACTTGCGATAATTCTCTCCACGTCCTCAACAAAGCCGGCATTTTTGGATTGACTGCGCGCAGCAGCTAGATCGTCCAATGCTTTCGTCAGCATATGGTCTATCCATGGCACCAGATTGTCCAGTGTTTCAAGCTGGATAATCTGGTTCTCCACCGACGTTAACCCGAAGGAGCTTGGCAGCGGCTTGGCGGACTGATCCTGAATCAGCCGGCGCATATCCATGAACAGCGTAATCAGTGACATTTTGCATTCAAAATAAGGCAGCAGCCGCAGCGCATCCACGGCTTGATGAATAATTTCCAGGGCGGCAGTTGCATTCGTTTTGTGAATCGCCTGGGCCAATTGACGTTCTTTATCAATCGGCAAGTGATAAACCTCTCCTGAATTCCCCTCCAGACCTGTCTTGGCAATTACCGCTCCGTGGCCGAACCGGAATCGCTCCTGTGTCAATTCGTAGGTTTCCAGATAGGCTTCATGGATGTCGCTTAGGCATCGCTGAACTTCTCCCCAAGCAACAGTAGTGCCGATCGATAAATATTGCTGTACAAGCTGCTGAGCGACCTTCAGATTTGCAATAAAATCCTCGGCCTGACTGTTTACGGAGATGATAACGGCGATATGATCATGTCCCATGTCGACCGTTTGAAGATGATGCTCGGTCATTCTCAATGACTCATGGACAATATTGCCCATGGCAAACCGGAGCAATCGGCGATCCTTTTCCGGATAGGTGTCTATAAACTCCGGGAAATAGTCGATCCGAAAAATGACGATCGATACATTCTCCTCCGGCAGCTCAATAGCCCATTCCTCGAATTGACCCTTTATTTCCTCTCTCGATAGTGCCCCCGTGCCGAGAAGTTCACGCAAAAATCGTTCTCTCCCCAATATCTTGCTATGTCTCCAATGGTCGGTCAATTCGATAATCTGCTCTTGCTGTGCAGTAAAGACGCTGGATAGATAGTCCAGTTCATCGGCAGACCGTCCATGACCGAAGGTCTCGGCTTGGTGTTGTCTCATGACATTGCTGACCAGGTCCTGAATCGGAGAGTAGACCCGCTTGGAGATCAAGACAGTGACAGCAAGCGAGGCCAGGAACAGCCCCGAAAATAAAAGTATGCTGAGGTTGCGAAGCACATCGATCTTCTTCAGAATCAGATCCCTCGGGATGCTCTCAATAAAGCTCCAGTTCTGAATCCCTTTAATGGAAGCATTAGAATACACGATCAATTGATTCTCCTGATCGCGCGGCTTGTATATTTCCCATCCGCTCATGCCATCGGCCCGATCTCTGTATTCCTGAATTTGATCTCCATCCAACGGAATACTGCTGTACACTCGTTCGTTATGGTCGTTAAGCACCATGATGATCCGGTCCTGGTATTGAGAATTGTTCTGGAGCAGTGTCATCAGCTCCCGGGTATCGACATTGAGCACAAATGCGGAAATGGAGCTGCCCTTTTCATAGAGTCTGACTATTGTAATGACATCCTTGAAGGCGCCCTCGCTGAGCGGTTCAGGCAGCTTTCTTGGGATCAGCACGGTTTGGTCGGACTGTGCCGGGTCCCGGAGCCGATTCAGGATGTCCTGGTCATAAAAGCCCGAAGCCTCGTTCAGGCCAAGCCTGGAATCGATCACTGTATCTGTATAGTCATTGATCAGATAGACGGAATCAATGGAAGGATTGGACATTTTGATGCCAAGCAGGCGGTTCCATACCTCATAGGTCTCATAATCGCTAAAATGGTCAGAGAGAGCGTATACTTTAAGTTCGCTGTCGTTGCTGGAAGAAAAGGCGAAGTCCAGGGACCACTCCATCAACCGGGCGGTATTTCCGGCTCCGTTCACCAGGAGAGATTCTGAATGCTCTCCGATCTCTTCAACGAGCGTACGGGAGGATTGCGAATAAAGCACCAGGAACGAAATGGCCAGAACCAGCACGTTGGCGCTGACAAAGTAAAAAATAATCCGCATATAAGTCGGGTGCTTTCTGAATGATTTTAAAAGTGGAAATCGGAATTTCATCTACAGGAACCCCCTGCACTTGATAGATCTATAGCCACATTATTGTAGCATACAGGATGATTTCATCAGAGAAATCGTTCATTTCCGGGATCGTGTTGTTTTTGGGAAGGCAGAAATCCGCGTTTATAGGAAAGGGTGAAGCATGCCGGAATTGCCGGGTTTCCCCGGGCTTGATATGGTTGCGTCATCGGGAGCCTGTGCTTTACGCACGCCTCCCCTCTAGAGGCAACTTGACACAAGGAGGTTGAACAACCATGCAAGCTGAACGAAAGGCCAGGAGAGGATCGAAGCTGAGACAAATCGCAAATAATCCTTTTCTATATGTAATGGCCGTACCGGGTTTACTGTTTTTCTTGATCTTCAGTTACCTCCCGATTTATGGGATTACGATTGCGTTCAAGGATTACAACTTTTCCAAAGGAATTACAGGAAGCGAATGGGTTGGCTTTAAAAATTTCGACTATTTCTTTACGTCTGACGATTTCTGGATCGTCCTGCGCAACACGCTCGGTCTAAATCTGCTGTTTATTGTATTTACGACCATTACGGCGGTATTGATTGCGCTCATGTTCAATGAGATCCGAAACAAGTATTTCAAGCGGATCTCCCAATCGCTCATTTTTCTTCCTTATTTCATGTCCTGGATCGTAGTCGGCATGATCGTCCAATCGCTGTTCGGCGGGGAAGAACCCATGATTAACGCGTGGCTGCAGGGGCTGGGAATGGAGCCGGTTAACTGGATGTTTGAAGCGAAGCTATGGCCAGCTATTTTGACGGTGATCCGAGTCTGGCAGGGGGCAGGATATTTGTCTATCATCTTCCTTGCCGCCATTACCGGTATCCCGGAAGATATGTATGAGGCGGCCCGGATCGACGGGGCATCCAAGCTGCAAATTATGCTGCGGATCACGCTCCCTCTGCTCGTTCCGACCATCATGATTATGACCTTGCTGTCTGTGGGCAAAATCTTCAATGGCGATTTTGCGATGATCTATGCGATTATCGGGGACAATTCTCTTCTGTATCCGACAACCGATGTCATCGATACCTTTGTGTTCCGCTCAATGCGGCAGTTACACGATTTCGGAATGTCTTCCGCCGTTGGGTTGTTCCAGTCAGTAATGGGGCTGCTGTTCGTGCTGGCTGCCAATTGGGTGACCCGCCGAGTATCCAAAGAATCAGCTTTATTCTAGGAGGTAATCATGAGACAGAAACAGAGTGCTTCGGACCGCGCTTTTACGGGCACCGCTTATATATTCCTGATCCTGTTCACCTTATTCTGCCTGTTTCCGTTCCTGCTGATGGTCATAGGTTCGTTTACGGATGAAGGAGAACTGATCGCACACGGCTATACTTTATTTCCTGAAAAACTATCGCTCGCCGCTTATGAAGCCGTACTTCAATCCGACGTATTGTATAACGGATACATGGTCACCGTGTTTGTTACGCTCGTAGGCACCTTGGGCGCACTATGCATCTCTGCGATGCTGGCCTACTCTCTGGCTAATAAACGGAATGTGCTGCAAACGCCATTTTTGCTGTTCTGTTACTTGCCGATGCTTTTCTCGGGCGGGATCATTCCGTTTTATATCGTAGTCAGTCAATGGCTAGATCTGCAAAACTCTATCTGGGTGCTGATTCTGACGATGTTGTGCCAGCCGTTTCTCGTCTTCTTGCTGGTCAGCTTCTTCCGCACCATTCCGGAGGAGCTGGAAGAGGCGGCGCGGATTGACGGGGCTAACGAGATGAGGATCTTCTTTCAGATTATGATTCCAATCTCTAAGCCGATTTTGGCTTCCGTCGGTCTGTTCTATGCGCTGAATTACTGGAATGACTGGTTTATGGGGTTGATGTTTATAGACAACGAGAAGCTGTACCCCTTACAGTTGATCCTGCGCAGAATGGTCTCCAACATGGAGGCTGCCAAGAATCTCATTCCTTCTGGCGCAGCCATCTCGGTTACTCCGCCGACCTATGGGGTGCGGATGGCAACGACCGTATTGACGATCGGACCGATTATTTTGCTCTATCCGATGCTCCAGAAGTATTTTGTCAAAGGACTTACTGTTGGTGCCGTAAAAGGATAGGCAAGGATTCAGGCATTAGCCGGAACCCTCCGGTTAAGCATAGATGCATTTATACATGAAAGGGAGGTTATAAGAATGAAATCAAACAAGTTTATGGGGATGGCTCTATCTTTGGTTCTGGCATTGTCATTACTGCTGGCAGGCTGCGGCGGCAATAGCGGCAACGGCAAGACAGGAGACGCCGGACAGAGCAATGGCGACAATGGGGGAAATGCTGCCGAAAACGTGGCATCAAAGCCTAAAGAAACGGTCACATTGAAGGCTTATTTTCCCGGCGATAAGCCGGTAGGATTCGATGAAGTATTGCAAGCGGTGAATGAGAAGCTGAAAAATGATAACATCGGGGCGCAGCTAAACATCAATTTCCTGCCGTGGTCCGATTACGGCAACTCAGTAGCAGTTAAAATGTCCGCGGGCGAAGAATTCGATATGTATCTGGATGCGCCGTGGCTGTCCATGAACCAGATGATCGCGAGCAATTCCATTCTGGAGCTTGATGCGATGGTAGCGGAGCGCCAGGAGCTGAAGTCGTCGATCCCGGAGGAAATGTGGGAATATAACAAATTTAACGGCAAGATTATGGGCATTCCGCTCGGCACGACTCAAGGACCGGTATACGGCTTGCTGATCCGCAAGGATTTGCGCGAGAAGTACGGGTTGCCCGAGATCAAGACGCTGGAGGATTTGGAGAAGTTCCTGTACACCGTCAAGGAGCAGGAGACGGATATCAGACCGTTTGTTATTAATGGGATCAAGGCCGATAAGCTGCCGTTCATCCTGAGTGAATCGGCAAATATGGCACTGGACGAAGTGCTGGAGATCGGGGTCAACATGTTTGCCTATTCCGTCAAGGACAAGAAGGTCGTCGGCCAGTGGGAGAGCCCGATGATTGCGGATGCTTTTGAACGGGTGACGAAGTACTACAAAGACGGCATTCTATCTAAAAATATCGCTCAAGAACAAAATGCAGAGACGTTATTCAAACAAGGAAAATATGCTGCCACTTACTACGCAGCCGACGGGGTTGAAGGATTGAAATATAGTGAAATGCTCAAGGATGGCAGCGACAAGCTGGAGGTTTTCATTCCAAACGGAGATCAGGCCAAGCCATATACAGCATTCCAGCAGTGGAACTTCCTTTGCATTCCTGCATCGTCCAAGCACGCTGAATTGGCGATGGACGTGTCCAACTGGCTGTCGATCAAGGAGAACCATGACTTGATGGAATACGGCATTCCGGGTAAAGATTGGGAGGCCATCGGCGACAGCAGTTATAAAGTGCTCTCGAATTACTCCTTCCCGGGGTATACGCTGACCTGGCGCCCGACACTGAACCGTACGCCGGATACGATGACAGAGGATGACAAGAAGTGGTTCGACTTCTCTACCGACCCGGCTAATTTCACCTTGAGTCCGACCGCCGGCTTTACATTTGATGCAGAGAAGGTCAAGACCGAGTACGCCAAGATCACGCCGTTCCATGATTCCTTATTTTTACCGCTTGCACAAGGGTTGCTGCCTGCCGATAAAGGCAAGGAGCAATTGGATAGCAAGATTATGAGTGTTGGCGGCCAGAAGGTCATTGATGAAATTCAGGCTCAAATCGATGCGATAACTGCCGGCAAGTAGCATAAGCAAAGGATTGGAGAGATTTGGAAAAATGAACGTATATCGCTGTGAGAAAAACCCGGTGATCCGGACCGAAGATGTAGCTCCTTCACGGCCCGATTTTAAAGTGTTGGGTGCGTTTAATGCCGGTGTTGCAAAGGTTGGGGAGGACACCATCCTGTTGCTGCGTGTAGCTGAGGCGCCGGTTTCAGAGAGGGAGGACGAGGTGCTTGTTCCTTTGCTGGATGCAGATGGCAAGGTGGTCGTGCACCATTACGACAAATCGGATTCCCGTTATGATTTCTCGGATTCCCGGTTTGTGGCGGTAAACGGGCAAACGGTGATGCTGACCTCGATATCCCATCTTCGGGTAGCGCGAAGCAGGGATGGCGTGCACTTCGAGATTGAGCGCGAGCCGGCGCTGTTCCCGGAGCATGAGCTGGAAGCCTGGGGGATCGAAGATCCCCGGGTAACCCAGATCGGAGATACGTATTATATCACGTACAGCTCGGCCTCCAGCCGGGGCGTGGGCGCAGGGTTGGCCGAGACGAAGGATTTTCGCAGCTTCAAAAAGCACGGCATGATGCTGGCGCCTGAGAACAAGGATGTCATGTTGTTTCCCGAGCGGATTAACGGCAAGTATGTTGCCATGCACCGTCCCGTGCCGAAGTCGTTCGGGGCCCCCGAGATATGGATCGCAGAATCGCCGGATCTGATTCATTGGGGGAACCATCGCTTCTTGATGGGACTGGGCGAGCAGGGCTGGGATTCAGCCCGGATGGGCGGCGGCGCAGTCCCAATCCGGACAGAACGCGGCTGGCTGGTGCTGTATCATGGAGCAGACTCCAAGCATCGTTATTGTATGGGAGCTGCATTGCTCGATCCGAACGATCCGGGAATCGTGCTCGCCCGTTCGTCCCGTCCATTCTTGGAACCGGAGGCGGATTATGAGGTGAAGGGATTTTTCGGCGGCGTTGTGTTCTCTTGCGGGGCATTGGTGAACGGAGATACCGTCCGTATGTACTATGGAGCGGCAGATGAAGTGATGGCGTTCGCGGATATTCCGCTGGAGGATATCTTTAGTACGTTGCTATAGACTCTCACAATGCAATGACCAGCAAATGAAACACGAAAGGAAGAGTCGAGACAGGGAAGCCACGGCACCCTGCTCGGCTCTTTTTTAGTAATGCTATATGAGTTGAACTATATAAACTGCGTAGTAAGAATGCTTTTGCGCACTTGTTTCCCCACATGAACTCCCGCGCTAGCAAAATAACTGCTTTTGCACACCTGTTTCCTCGCATGAGGCGGAGCGCAGCTCTAAGCATGTGGTCGGTATGCACATCACTCGTGCAGAAAGGGGATGGAGAAATAAGTAGCAAGGGCATAGTGTTAAGGTAAAAAGGGGGGGCCTCATATTTCACATGTACCCTCAAAACGTAAAATTCAATAGCATATATAGTAATGCGTTTGGGTCCACCTCTACTTTTTTGATATGATTAATATAGAACTAGGATATTTAAGTTGAACTATATAAACTACGTAGAAAGGGCATAAGAGTGAAGTGTTAAAAGCTTTCTGTAAGAAAGCTGCTTCGAAAGCATAAAGCGTAAGCGTTCGCCTTTGTGAGTGGATTTCTACCTTATGATATCTTCGTTAAATTAGAGAAATCCGCGAACAACAGCGATCATAAGCACACCTCACACGTTGCCCTCAAAACGTAAAATTCAATAGTTCAACTTATATAGATAGACCAAAATTACATAAAGGCGGTGCCAGTCTACATGAAGATGCAGGATGCTATGGATATGGCAAGACGAATTCGCACTAATATCGCTCAAGTGATCGTAGGCAAAGAAGAGGTGATCGACCTGCTGTTGGCGGCCTTGCTGGGTAATGGACATGTGCTGCTTGAGGATGTGCCTGGTACAGGCAAGACGCTGCTTGCGAAAGCGCTTGCTCGTTCAATGGACGGGTCATTCCGGCGTATTCAGTTCACCCCGGACCTGCTGCCCTCTGATTTGAGCGGAATTAATTTCTACAATCAAAAATCAGGAGAGTTTGAATTTCGTCCCGGCCCCCTGTTCACAGAGGTCCTGCTTGCAGACGAGATCAACCGGGCAACCCCGCGAACACAGTCCAGTCTGCTTGAATGCATGGAGGAGCGTCAGGTTACTATTGATGGCATAACCCATGAGCTTGCAGGCACATTTTTTGTCATGGCGACTCAGAATCCGATTGATAATCAGGGAACCTTTCCCTTGCCGGAAGCTCAGCTGGACCGATTCCTGATGCGGATCACAATGGGGTATCCGAGCCATCAGGAAGGCATTGATATTTTAGAGCGTTATAGCAGTCATAATCCGCTGCTGGAATTGACTCCTGCAGCCTCCGCCAAGGAGATTTCGGAAGCTCAGCAGAGAGCCTCGGAGGTTCATGTGACCCGGGATCTGTTAGGTTATATCGTGGCTCTTACCGAAGCGACCCGCAAGCATCCGGAGGTGCGTCTGGGGGCAAGCCCTCGTGCGAGCGGTGCCCTTCTGCGTGCCGCCAAAGGCTATGCGTTCGTTCAGGGCAGAGACTATGTTGTACCGGAGGATATTAAAGCTATTGCTGTTCCGGTGCTGGCCCATCGTCTATTGCTGCGGCAAGGCCTCAATCTGGGGGAATCCAGAGAAGCCGGTATCATTCGTCAGATCTTAAACGAAGTAACGGTACCTGCGGAGGAGAATGCAAAGGGGAAGCAGGTGGACTGATCCATGCTTACCTGGATGATCATCAGCATTCTGCTAATTTCAGGCCTTCTGATCTTGGTTTATGACCAGTGGGGGCTGAAAGGAATTGCTTATTCCCGTACTTTTTCTAAGCAGAGAATATTTGAGCATGAATCCCTGGATATGGTGGAGGTCATCTCCAATGCCAAGCTGCTGCCGCTGCCCTGGCTTCGTTTGGAGTCCAGCATGCCTGTGGCTCTTCGATTCGGAGAGCAGGACAACTTGGGGGTGTCCGAAGGGAATATCTATCAGAATCATGTCAGCCTGTTTCATCTAAGATCTTACAGACAAATTACCCGGAGACATCGGCTGACTTGCGTAAGACGTGGTCATTATTCGCTGGAGACGGCAACGATGACTGGAGGGGATCCCCTGGGTCTCAGTTCGAAAGCAAAGCAGTTCACCTTGAATTTGAAGCTGCTTGTATATCCGCAGATTCTTCCCATTCCCGAGCTGCCGCTCCCGAATCACAGCTGGCTCGGAAATCTGGCTGTACGGCGATGGATTGTAGAGGATCCCTTTCTGATTCAGGGAACGCGTGCTTTTCGTTCCGGAGATACGCTTCGAAGTGTCAATTGGAAGGCAACGGCTCGAACAGGAAGTCTTCAGGTGCATCAACGCGGATACACCGCCGATCATCGGCTGATGATCTGTCTGAACGTGGAATCCGCGGAATCCATGTGGCGTACCATTCTAGAGCCGGAACGCATTGAGCTGGGTATCCGTTATGCGGTGTCTGTTGCCGCTTACGCTTTGGAGAACGGCATTGAGACCGGGATGCTGTGCAACGGATGGGTTCAGGGGAGAGAACGGGAGTCCGTCCGAATTGGACCGTCCGGACATGCAGGACAGCAGGAATGGCTGCTTGAGACGATGGCGGGCCTGATACTGGAGCGTACTGTATCAATGGTGAAGCTTCTTGAAGAAGAAGTGGAGCTGGGGACTACGGATATGGATTATTTAATTATATCCTGCCACCGGGGCGAGAAGCTCCAGGAGGTCGTGAGAAAGCTGGAGCAGCTGGGAAATGGAGTAGAATGGATGGATATCCCCGAATTACCGAGTAAGCCGGGGCAGGAAGCGCCTCCCGCTCATGAAGGAGGAACCGCATAATGGCCGAATGTGAATCTGAGGTGGGATATGAATAACTTTATCCGTATTCGTCGTGGCATGTCCGCATGGTTTCGGGGCTGGATAACCGCTTTGACAGAAAATTTATTTTTTCTGCCCTTAGCGCTCCTTATATACACCTACACGGTTCCGGAATACTACTCTTGGCCCGCAGTCTGGCTGCTCCCTGTAGTCTCTTTGCTTGGGGCAGGAGGGTATGTGCTGGGACTCAGAGTTAGATGGAAACAGGCACTTGCGGCACTTTTGCTGGGTCTGGGTTATGCAGGGTTAGTGATTTTTTCGGGCGGCAATCCTGTTCTTCATGCGGTTCTTGGAGGTATTCTGGCTATGCAGGCCATGACTGCTCCGAGCAGGGATAATCGGTTGAAGCTGTATTGGATTGGGATCACCATCTACTTTATAGCCGGGATATCCTTTCCGCGTTTCGAGAAGCTCTCGGAAAATATACCGATAGTGACCGTATGCGGAATTCTCAGCCTGGCCATCCTGTTGTTCACCACAAACCGGCAATTTCTGAATTACAGTTCGCTTGCCTCTAGTTCAGAGAAAAGCGCAATTCCCAAAGGAGTGCGCCGCTACAATACCGTATGGATTGTATCTATTTTTGTAGTGGCGCTATTACTGGCTGCTGGTGCTGGGCGTTGGGCGGGAAATTTGCTGTTAGGCTTATTGAGGAGAATCGTGCAGTGGCTGCTGCGCCCATCGGATGAGCCGGCAAATGAACCGGAGCCGCCTTCTTCGCAGGGTCCGCCTGCTGAAATGGTATTGCCGGAGGAGACGGGACCGCCAGGCTGGTTATCCCAAGTGCTGGACATTCTCTACAATATCGTTGCAGGAGTGTTGTTCCTGCTAGTGCTTGCTCTAATTGGATATGGAATCTATAAATATGCGGGTCCAACGTTGTCCAGGCTGCTGCGCACGTTAAAGAAATTTTTCCTGCGCAAGGGGATAGAGCCTGCCAGGCAGGAATATGAGGATGAAGAAGTTCGTCTCACCATCCGGGGGAAGGCAGGAAAGAACCGGGGACAATGGGCGGGCAAATGGACCGCACGCCTTTTCAAGCAAGGGGAGGCCTGGGATAAGCTTCGAGACAATCGGGATCGGATCCGATACCTCTATCGAAGACAACGGCAGTTGGATGAAGCGAGAGGACTATCGCAGCAACTCTCGCTCACGCCGAGAGAGCAGGAGCAGGAGCTTCGGAGGCAGGTATCATTGACTGATGGAAAAGGAAGACGAACTTCAGCGGCATACACGAACCGCGATGTAATGGAGCCCCTTCTGGAGGCGTATTACCGGGTACGCTATGGTGATCAGCAGCCTGGAGATGAAGAAGTTAAATTGCTTAAGGATAAGATACAGCCGTAGCATCACAAATAGAGTATGGAATTTATCTGTAACAAACGAAAGGCTCGCACAAGCAGGTAATTATGACCTCCCTGCTCTGTACGAGCCTTGCTTCATTGCACGATTGAACTGCATTGTGCATATTAAACAGTCCCCATGGTGGTGATCGTGTTTGTCCGCCATCATTCCGAGAAAAGCGAATGGCTTGCCCTTCTTTCGACCGATCTTAGTCTGACGGCTCAAGACATCATCGGAATCTACCCGATGCGCTGGGACATCGAGGTTTCCTTCAAGTGCGCCAAATCACTGTTGCGTCTGCAAAACGAGTTCCAAGGCCGTTCGTACGACTTGCTCGTGAGCCACACGACCATTGTGTTCTCGCGCTATATCCTGTTGGCTTGGGAGCACCGACAAAGCAGCAGGTTAATTTCGGATCTCCCGATGCAACGAATAGAAACAGTCGGCTTTTGTCGATAGGGTATGCCAAGGAGGGAAATACAACAGATCAAGGTATACAAACGTTCACCCTAAAGCAAATTAAAAATAAGACAATCTTCGAAGAGATCAAAAGCAGCAGGCACGCCTCTTTCCAGCAAATAGACGGGCAGAAATTCACAGTGGCAGTGAGTTCTTTGACGCCGGCGGGCCACGAGGTGTTATCGGACCGGAAAATATAAAAAGAGGGCGAAGTGTGCTTTCAGGTCCAATTTAAGGGAGGGGCGGCGAGCAGATGAATGAGGTAGTTGCGTCCTTAATCCGCGAACGACAGTGGAAGATGAAATAATTTTAAAGTGTGTAAAATTTACATCTTAAAAATAAAGCGGATAAAAAGATGGAATATCCTTATGTTACATGGCTTTTTTTGATTGAAACTCAACGTGGACAAAAAAATATATAACTGGGCACTTGATGAAAACGCTTATATTTGTTATGATAGCGCTACAAAAAGCCGAAAATGATGTAAAATTTACACACTTAATTTGAAGGTGTAGCAAATTTTCCATTTTGATCGCTTTTGAATCCATAAAGGAGGTGATAGAGATAAGACGGATCGTTATTGATACGGATATTGGGGATGATATTGATGATGCGCTGGCTATCGTATTGGCTTTGAATTCTCCGGAATTGGAAGTGGCCGGACTGACGACGGTATACAGAAATACCGACTTGCGCACGAAGCTTGCGATGCAACTGCTCCAAGCTTACAAAAGGCCGGATATTCCCGTGGCCACCGGAATCGGCAGCCCGCTGCTGGCCAAAACCGATATGGACAGCATTCCTTGCCAATGGTTGGACGAGTATCTCGACACCGAACCAAACTGTAGTGAGCACGCGGTGGACTTTTTGATCGAGCAGGTGAGACGTGACCCGGCGATCACGATTGCGGCAATTGGACCTCTTACGAATATTGCCTGCGCCGTGATGAAAGCGCCCGACGTGATGCAGCAGGCGAATATCGTTATGATGGGCGGAATGCATTCGGCGCATTATCCCGAATGGAATATCGTTTGCGACCCGGAAGCGGCGGCGATTGTGTTCGGCTCCGGCATGAAGCTAACGATGGTGGGGCTTGATGTTACGTTGAAATGCCGCCTGATCCAGTCCGACGTGGAAAGGATCAAGCATAGGGGCAAAAGTGAAACGGCTTTCTTGTCGCGATTGCTGTCGCAGTGGATGGATTCGTCGAAGCATCTTCCCATTCTGCATGATCCCTTGACGATTGCTTATCTTAGTCATCCGGACTTGCTGGAGCTTAAGCCGAAGAAAATCTCGGTAGAGTGCAAAGGAGAGTTTACGCGAGGCATGACGGTGGAACATCGGGACGTCTTTTTCGACAGGCCGATGGATACGAACGTATTGGCCGCCGTAGATGTGCGAAAGGATGCTTTTATTCAACTATTCCTGGAAAGATTGCTTTAAGAGGTAGTTCAAAAAGTCATCTTTGGATCACGAAATCTTTTAAATGAACAGGGGGATTACAGATGAAGAATAAGAAGTTGTGGATCATTTCCGTCCTGGCGCTGGTGCTTGTTGTTGCAGGCTGCGGCGGCAAATCTTCCGGGGGGAACGCCGGCGAAGCGCAGGGAGCGAACCAGGGAGCAGGCAAAGAAGAGCAGGTGACGATCGAAATCTTTAACCAGAAGTCCGAGGTGAAGGACTATCTTAACCAGATTATCCAGAACTTCGAGACGGAGAATCCGAACATCAAGGTGAATCAGGTTCAGGTTCCGGATTCGCGGAAGGTTCTGTATAATCGGCTGGCAAGCAACGACGCTCCAGACATCATGTCCATATTCCCGAATGAATCCGATTTCAGAACACAAGCCGGATCGGATTTCTTCATGGACTTAACGGGCAGCGATGTGCTGGCGAACATCAACCCGCAGTTTCTTGAGGGCGTTAAGGTCGACGGCAAGGATTACAGTGCGCCGTTGACGATGAATGCTTACGGGATTTTCTACAATGCGGCCAAATTCAACGAGCTTGGCTTGAAGGTTCCGACGACGTGGGCAGAGCTGGAGCAGACTGCGGCGGCAATCAAAGAGAAAGGCTCCATTCCGTTCGCGACCAGCTTCAAAGCATCCTGGTCTGTCGGGCATCTCACCGAAGCGCTGCTGACCAATGCCGTTGGTTACGAGACGGCCGACAAGTTCTTCCAGGATCCGGCGGCCAAAGCGGATAGCGATCCGTCCATCCAGAAGCTGCTGGCGCAGATGGACTTTATCGGCGCCAACAGCCAACTGGACGCCGCTGGAGCGGACTATCCGGATGCCGTGAATCTGTTTGCAACCGGGCAGGCACTGATGCTCCCGCAGGGGATCTGGGCGGTGCCGGTGATCGAACAGGCGGGCATGGAAGACGAGTACAAGATGTTCCCGATTCCGAACGACAGCGGCAATGGCGTCGTCGTTGGCGGCATCGACTATGCGCTGGCGATCTCTGCCAACACGAAGCATCCGGAAGAAGCCCAAAAGTTTGTGAAGTTCATGACCGAGCAGCAAACGGCGCAATTTTTGGCGGACAACGAGAAATCGCCTTCGACGATCACGGGCATCAAGGCCGACGCTCCTCAAACGGAGGATGTCACAAAATTGCTATCCGAAGAGGGCCGTTTCTATCCGTGGCTGCACTTTAATTGGAAAGCTGGGCTTGATTCCAGCTGGGGTACGGAAACATCCGCCTACTTGATCCTGAATGATAAGAATGCCCTGCTGAAATGGATCAATCAGGAATTCGGCAAGTAAATAGATAGAGCCGGAACTGGAGAGGATACATGATTCTCTCCGGTTTCCGCATTATTTTTTTGAAATGAGGGGGATTGTGATGAAAACCATCAACAGATATGCCCATTACCTGTTTACGCTCCCAGCGCTTCTGTTGTACGCTGTTTTCTTCCTTTACCCGATGGTGAACGGCTTTTTGTACAGTCTGAGCGATTGGGACGGGCTGAGCAAGACGAGTCATTTCATTGGGGTGGATAATTACGTACGGCTGGCTCAGGACGACCGGATCCTGAACAGCTTGGGTTTTACCTTTAAATACGCATTTGGCTTGATCGTTCTGACCGTTGTGCTTGCCGTACTGATCGCCGTTCTGCTCAATCGCGTTCGCCGGTTTCAATCGTTTTACCGGACGACGTATTTTATTCCTGCCGTGCTGAGCATGATTACCGTAGGATTGATTTTCAACCAACTGTTCTCACAAGCTCTTCCCGCTTTTGGCAAGGCTATCGGCTCGGATGTGCTCTCGCGGAATTTGCTGTCTAATCCGGATTGGGCTTTCTTCGGCCTGCTGTTCGTAAGCCTGTGGCAGGGCTTGGCCATTCCGACGCTGCTATTCCTGGCCGCCTTGCAGAGCGTACCCAAAGACTTGATTGAAGCGGCCAGCCTGGACGGTGCGACTCCCTGGCAGCGATTCCGCTCCGTCGTGATTCCGTTTCTGATCCCGACCCTGAATATCGTCGTTATCCTTTCGGCCAAAAGCGGGCTCACCGCGTTCGATTACATTATGGCGATGACGGGAGGCGGACCCGGCAGAAAGACGGAAAGCGTTGGTTTGCTCGTCTACAATTTCGCGTTTCAGGAATTTAAATTTAGCTACGCGAGCTCGCTGGCGATCATTCTGTTCGTGATCATCGCCATCGTCTCGATCGTGCAGATCCGTTCCATGAGCAGACTCGAGGTGAATGCGTAATGAACAGCAGCAGCGAAAAAAGATTATCCGCAATCAGCTACATCCTGTTGTCATCCGGCCTCGTGGTCGTCTTTTTACCGTTGTACCTAACCGTGATTACGGCCTTTAAGACCAGCAAGGAGAGCGCAAGGAATTTCTTCGCTTTTCCTTCGGAGTTGTATTTGGGGAATTTCCAAGAAGTATTGTTCAACAACGATTTCGCGCAGTTTTTCACCAACTCGGTATTGATCACGGTGGTTGCCATCGCCCTGATCCTGCTCGTGGTGCCGCTTACGGCCTATGCGATCAGTCGCAATATGAACAAATGGTATTTCAAATCGCTGTATATTTTATTTATTATGGGGATTATCATCCCGTTTCAGGTCATTATGCTGCCGGTTACCAGACTGATGACGGAACTGGATTTGCTGAACCGTTTTGGCCTGATTCTGCTTTATGTCACGTATGCGTTGACGCAAGGCGTGTTTCTATACGTAGGTTATATTCGCACGACGATTCCGAAAGAACTGGAAGAAGCAGCCGAGGTGGATGGCTGCTCCAAGCTCAGAACCTATCGCTCGGTCATCTTCCCATTGCTGGCTCCGCTTACGGCAACGGTGATTATCGTCAATTCCTTCTGGATTTGGAACGACTTCCTGTTGCCGCTATTGATTTTGAACAAATCGGAGACGTACTGGACGCTTCCGTTGTTCCAATATAACTTCAAGTCGCAGTATTCCTTCAATTATAATTTGGCTTTCGCTTCGTTCGTCATGACTGTGATTCCGATCATGCTGGTCTATGTGTTCTTCCAGAAGCAGATCATTGCGGGACTTACGGGCGGGGCCGTTAAAAGCTAACCATCGGGGTGATGAGGATGAAGTTTCCTAACGATTATATGGAGAGATTGTACGGAGGCTGGCTGGGAAAAGTGATCGGCGTGATCCATGGCGCCAACATCGAAGGCTGGTCTTACGAGAGAATTGAGCAAACGTTCGGCGAAATTACGGATTATCCTTATTTCTTTAAACATTTCGCAGCCGATGACGACATTAACGGTCCTGCATTGTTCATGCGGGCGCTGGACGATTTTGAACCGGCGCGATTGACGGCGCAGGAAATGGGCCATACGCTGCGGAACTATACGGGAGAAGGGCACGGCTTCTTCTGGTGGGGAGGCTACGGGGTTTCCACCGAACATACGGCTTATATGAATTTGAAAAATGGCGTACCGGCTCCGCAGTCCGGATCGATCGAGCAAAACGGCAGAACGACGGCGGAGCAGATCGGCGGTCAGATCTTCTCCGACTGCTGGGGGCTCGTCTGCCCGGGCGACCTGGAGAAGGCGGCCGAGCTCGCGGGCATGATGTCGAGCGTGACCCACGGCGGGGACGGAATCCGCGGTGGACGGTTTATCGCGGCTTGCATCGCCTCCGCATTTGTAAGGGAGCGGATCGAAGATATCGTGGAGGATGGCTTGCCCGTAATCGAGGAAACCAGCGATTACGCACAGATGGCGCGGGATGTCATCGCCTTCTGCAAGCAGCATCCGGACGATTGGCGTGAAGCATTCGCCTATGTCAAAGACAAGTATGGCTACCAGCATTACGAAGGGGTCTGTCATATAATTCCTAATGCGGCCGTAATCGTGTTATCCTTATTGTACGGACAAGGAGATTTCAGCCGCACGATTAATATCTGCAACATGTGCGGCTGGGACACGGACTGCAATGTCGGCAACGTCGGCACGATTCTCGGCGTCCTTAACGGACCGGAGGGAATCGAACGGAAATGGACCACCCCGATCAACGATTTTGTCTGCTGTTCCGGTATCGTCGGCAGCTTGAACCTGCAAACAATCCCGCAGCTCGTGACCGATACGGCCAGGCTGGCGGTCAAGCTGAACGATGAGGAAATTCCAGGGTGGGAAGACATCCTGCAGGACGGCAGTACGCATCATCTGCATTTCGAGCTGCCGGGCTCCACACACGCGCTGGAGTGGAAATACCGTGGGAATGAGCGGATCCTGCTCGCCAATACGAGCCGCGAGGCTTATAAAGGGCGGCGTTCCTTGCAGCTGACGGCGCCTTCCGTATTTACGGGAACGACCTTCGATGTGTTTTTCCTCACCTACGGATCTCCGAGCGACTTCGACGACAGCCGCTATGATCCGGACATTTCGCCGACCGTATATCCCGGCCAAACCGTAGAGGCTTGGCTGAAGCTCGATGAATCGGTAGGTACGGGGCTGCATGTGCGCCTGTTCGCCGAGGACGACCTCACCGGGCGCCGCTTGTACAGTAATCTGTTCATATTGAACGGGGAATGGCAGAAGGTGAGCTATCGGATCCCTTATGCCGATGATTTCATCATCGGCAAAATCGGCATGGAGTATGCGGTCAGCGGAGATTCCAGCCTGCGGGAGAAATCGTTCTCGCTGAAGTGGTTCCTGGACGAGATGAAAATATATGGGCCTGCCGACTATGCCATCGATTTCGCTTCCCAGCGGATGGAGAAATGGAATGCCCTGCACCAGACGGTGTCCCAGCTTACCTATCTGCGGGGAATTTGGAGGCTGGAGGATGGTAGGCTGGCCGGCGGCCATGGCTTTGAACCGGCTGAATGCTATACGGGCTCGCACCGGTGGAACGATTACCTGTTCCGGGTCAAACTGAAGCCCCTTTCCGGCGATCATCACTCTGTTTTGTTCCGTGTCCAGGGGGCGATGAGGAGCTATGCCGTCGGATTGGCTCCGGGACAAACGATTGCTTTGCACAAAAATTTTGAAGGCTACAGGGAGCTCGAATCCAAGCCGTTTCCGTGGAAGCACGGTATAGAATACGAGGTCGAAGTTCGGGTCCAGGGCTCACTGATCGAGGTCTCGATCGACGGGAATGCGGCGCTTCGCTTCCGCGACGAGGATGCGCCTTACCTGCGCGGCTCCATCGGCTTCGGCAACTCCGGCGGCAGCCGTACGGCCTACTCGTCTTATCAAGTAAGATCTTTAGTATAAATATAGATATTTGATGTGGTGGTGTTGAATCTTGGCAACAATCAAAGATGTGGCGGAAATGGCCGGGGTATCGATTGCAACGGTATCCCGCATGGTAAATCAAAACGGATATGTCAGCAAGCAGGCCGAACAGCGGATTATGGAAGCGATGGATCGGCTCGGATACGAGCCGCTGATCTTCCGCCGGCTGGCGGATCGAAGCATGCCTACGATTGCGCTGATCCTGCCGGATATTACGAATCCCTTCTTCTCCGAACTGGCTAGGGCCGTTGAGGATATTTGCCAGCAGCGGGGGTATACCGTCTTCTTCTGCAATTCCGATAATCAGGATTTCAAAGAGAAGACCTATCTGGAGGCGCTGCGCAAACGGCGGATCGACGGGATCATCTATGCGTCCAACTATTTGACGCAGGAGGAGTTGAGCAAGCTCGGCCGGGAGAACATTCCCGTGGTTGTGCTGGACCGTTCGTCCGACACGCAGAAATGCACGCTGATCCGCTGCAACAACTACGAGGGGGCCCAGTTTGCCGTCAAGCATCTGCTGGATATCGGCTGCCGGAAAATCGCCCACATCTACGGTCCGCAAGAGATCGTCACCGCCCAGGAAAGGCTTAACGGCTACGAGGATTACGTCAAATCTTTTTCATGGTATACCCCGTCACTGATGGCTCCGGGCCACTTCCAGCTCGAAGGCGGGATGCAGGCGGTGGAGACACTGCTGCTGCGCCATCCCGACATTGACGGCATATTCGCCGGCAATGATTTTATGGCGATCGGCGCGCTTAAGGCGCTGCACCGGAGAGGCGTCAAGGTTCCGGACGATATCGCCGTTTGCGGCTTTGACGGCATCAAGCTGGCTGAGATTATCGAACCCGAGCTGACGACCGTCGCCCAGCCTATTTATGAAATGGGAGAAAAAGCAGCCCGCATCCTGATTAAACAAATCGAAGCCCGGGACACCAAATTCGATTCGGAAATGATAGAGATCAACGTGTCGTTAATCATCAGGGATTCAACACGAAGGGAAAGTGAGAAGAAATGATAGGCACTCAAGGTCCTAATATTGTCGTCATTGGCAGTATTAATATGGATATTGTCATAGAGACCCCGTTTCTCCCGGAAAAAGGCGAGACAATTATGGGCAGCGAGATGAGGCTGCTGCCGGGAGGAAAAGGGGCGAATCAAGCGGTGGCCGCCGCCCGCCTCGGAATGGATACTTCCTTTATTGGTGCGGTCGGCAAAGATCGCTTCGGCGAGCAGATGCTTCAGGAGTTAAACCAGCATTCCATCGTACAGTCGTTGACCGTGATGCCGGAGGAGAAGACCGGAGTGGCATCGATCTGGATTCACGACCAGGACAACCGCATCGTCGTTGTGCCCGGCGCCAACGGGAAAATTACCTGGCCTGACATCGAGGCCCGCAAGTCTTATATCGACCGCGCGGATGTTGTGCTGCTGCAGCTTGAGATCCCGCCGGATACCGTGGTAGAGTGCATCAAATATGCGTACGGGAAAGGGAAGAAGGTTATTCTCAATCCGGCTCCCGCCCATCCGCTGCCAGAGGAAATCTACCCGCTTTTGTATACGCTGACGCCAAACCGCCAAGAGCTATCGATATTGGCGGGCGCGCCGGAGATTTTGACCGCAAACGATTTTACGGTCTTGCATATGGCGATGCAGAAGATGATCGACAAGGGATTGCCTTCGATTATGGTTACGCTGGGTGCGGACGGCGTAGTATATATGAACGCATCCGGGCATACGTTCCATATCCCCGGCATGAAGATGGATGTGACGGACACGACGGGGGCCGGAGACTGTTTTAACGCCGCCCTAGCGGTATCCGTCGCCAGAGGCTGGAGCATGAAGCAAGCCGCCGAGTATGCCGTGGCCGCATCGGCGCTGGCGGTGACCAAATTCGGCGCGCAGAACGGAATGCCCGAAGCGGCGGAGGTTGAGCAGCTTATGGAGCGCGCGTATTGAATTATTCTATCCAATTATGAAAATTTCATGAAAATCGCAGTAATAAATTGTTTCTTTACATGGGGGAGAAAAAATGCGAAAGATATGGTGGAAGGAAGCCGTCGCGTATCAAATCTATCCGCGTAGCTTCATGGACTCGAACGGAGACGGGATCGGCGATCTTCCCGGCATCATGGCCAAACTGGACTATTTGAAGGAACTGGGCATCGATGTGATTTGGATTTCTCCGGTCTATAAGTCTCCCAATGACGATAACGGCTACGATATCAGCGATTATCAGGACATCATGGACGAATTCGGCACGATGGAGGACTTTGACAAGCTGTTGTCCGGCATTCACGAACGCGGGATGAAGGTGATCATGGATCTGGTGATCAATCATACGTCCGACGAGCATCCGTGGTTTATTGAATCCCGCTCTTCCCGCCACAATCCGAAGCGCGATTATTATATTTGGCGGGATGGCAAGGACGGGGCAGAGCCGAATAACTGGGAGTCGATGTTTAACGGCTCCGCCTGGGAATACGACGAAATGACCGAACAGTATTACTTACATTTGTATTCACGCAGGCAGCCGGACTTGAACATGGAGAATCCGGAAGTCCGCCAGGAGCTGGTCGACATGATCCGCTGGTGGCTGGATAAGGGCATCGACGGGTTCCGGGTCGATGCGATCACGCATATCAAAAAGCTGTCGGGATTGCCGGACATGCCGAATCCGCACGGGCTCCGGTATGTGGATTCGATGGCCGGACACCGCAATATCGAGGGGATTCACGATTTTCTGCAACAGTTCAAACGGGAAGCCTTCGCCGATTACGATATCATGACGGTGGGCGAAGCAAGCGGCGCACCGATCTCAGAGGCCGACCGCTGGATCGGCGAGCAGAACGGGGCTTTCAACATGATCTTCCAGTTCGAGCACGTAAATCTGGATTTCGGGCAAGAGGGACGCTGGGACTTCGGGTCTTGGGATTTGGCCCGGTTGAAGCAAATTATGAAGAAATGGCAAACGGGGCTCGAAGGCATTGGCTGGAACGCCCTGTACCTGGAGAATCATGACCAGCCCCGATCCGTTTCCCGCTTTGGCGATCCCGTAAATTATCCCAAAGAATCGGCCAAAATGCTGGCGACCTTCTTCATGTTGATGCAGGGCACGCCGTTCATTTACCAGGGGCAGGAAATCGGCATGACCAACGTGGTGTTCAGGGAGCTGGAAGATTACCGGGACGTGGAAATCTTCAATTTCTACCGCGAGCGGCTGATGGACGGCAAAGACGTGGAAGATACGATGCGCAAGATCGCTTACCGGGCCCGCGACAATGCCCGAACGCCAATGCAGTGGGACGATTCGCTGTTCGGCGGGTTTACGACCGGCTCGCCTTGGATCAATGCCAATCCGAATTACCACGATATCAACGTGAAGCAGCAGCTTGAGGAGGCGGATTCCGTCTTGAACTACTACAAAGCACTGATCCGTTTCCGCAAGCAGCATGAGGCCCTGATTTACGGCAAGTACGATAGCTGGCTGGAGGACCATCCGGAGATTTTCGCCTATTCGCGCACGTTCGAAGGGCAAGCGTTCCTAATTGTCTTGAACTTCTACGGCAATACGCCGGAATTTGCCATTCCAAAGGAGCTTGGCGGGCGCAAGCGGCGCGTGGCGTTTTCCAATTATGGCGACCGTTCGGAACGAGAGCAAGACCGCTTCACCATGCGCCCTTATGAGGCCGTCGTATTTGGCCTGGACGACTAAGGAGGAGAACGACAATGGAGAAAATGATGCAAGCCGCCGTACTGGATGCGCCATTTAAGCTTGAGGTCCGGCAGGTTCCCGTTCCGAAACTGGGGGCGGACGAAGCCTTGATCAAGGTGCACTGCATCGGGATTTGCGGCTCTGACGTGCATTATTATGAGCACGGCCGGATTGGTCGATACGAAGTGAAGCAGCCGATTATTCTCGGACATGAGCTGGCCGGCGTGGTGGTGAAAACAGGGGAACGAGTCAAAAACGTGCGTATAGGCGACCGGGTTGCCGTCGAGCCTGGCGTCACCTGCGGTACGTGCGAGTACTGCAAGAGCGGGCGCTACAACCTGTGTCCGGACGTTGTGTTTATGGCCACTCCGCCGGTAGATGGGGCCTGGGCCGAGTATGTGACCGTCCGCAGCGACTTCTTGTTCCCGCTGCCTACGGAGATGTCCTTCGAGGAAGGCGCCCTGCTTGAGCCGCTTTCCGTGGGGCTTCACGCCGTGAGCCGGGGCCGAATCCGCTCGCACGACCGGGTATTGGTACTTGGTCTCGGCCCGATCGGCTTACTGACGCTGGAAGCGGCGAAGATGCTCGGAGCCGCGCAGGTGTACGGCACCGATGTGATGGACTTCCGCCGCAAGCTTGCCATGGAAATGGGCGCACAAGGCGTATTCGACCCGTCCGTCCCGCATTCCCTGGACGTAGGGGTGGCTGCGGTAACCGGGGGCGAAGGCTTCGATCTAATCATCGAAACCTCGGGAAATCCTGGAGCTATCGCCGACACGATCCGTCTCGCCAAGCGCGGTGGCCGGGTTGTGCTGGTCGGCCTTCCAGCCACAGACGCCGTATCGGTCAATATCAGCGAGCTGATCGACGCAGAGTTGGACGTATACGGTGTTTTCCGTTATGCCAATACCTATCCGTCCGCCATCCAAATCCTGAGCCGTGGCAAGCATGATATCCGCAAGATCATAACGCATAAGTTCGCTCTCAGCGATATCAAAAAGGCGGTGGAGCTGGCCAGAACGCAGAAGGAAACCAGTGTCAAGGTGATGATTTACCCCGGCGAGGGGCTTGAATAAAGAACAACCGCATGATTGGAAAGGGCACCACAGCCGAGAACCCGACGTTCTCGCTGTGGTGCCCTTTCCAATAGCTGTGCCTATTACTGGATAGATTCCACTTCAACAACGGGAATCCATATTTGCTTAGACTCAGTAAGATTTTGAAGCAATCCATTCAGCTTTCCGTTAACCTGCCACCTGTCGGATTAACCACTTGGAGCGTTCCATCTGGCTGTACGGTCAGACTGTCTCCCTCGATCGAATAGAGGAGCAATGCTGTTATCCTGTACTTCAAAAGATGCCAAGCAAGAATATGAGGATGAAGAAGTTCGTCTCACCATCCGGGGGAAGGCAGGAAAGAACCGGGGACAATGGGCGGGCAAATGGACCGCACGCCTTTTCAAGCAAGGGGAGGCCTGGGATAAGCTTCGAGACAATCGGGATCGGATCCGATACCTCTATCGAAGACATCGGCAGTTGGATGAAGCGAGAGGACTATCGCAGCAACTCTCGCTCACACCGAGAGAGCAGGAGCAGGAGCTTCGGCGGCAGGTATCATTGACTGATGGAAAAGGAAGACGAACTTCAGCGGCATACACGAACCGTGATGTAATGGATCCCCTTCTGGAGGCGTATTACCGGGTACGCTATGGTGATCAGCAGCCTAGAGATGAAGAAGTTCAATTGCTTAAAGATAAGATACAGCCGTAGCGACCGTATAGATGGCATGACGTGATTGCCAATAGAGCAGGAGGCCTGAATGAGAGGCCTCCTATTATGGTTTCATTATACAAATAAATATATAATAATATGCTATATCGACTGGAAGCGCTTAACTTAAGGTGGAACCTGGTATTAAACTCTAATTTCACATTATCTTCTGGGGGGCGATTGTATGATGAACGTATTGGTGGTTGACGACGAAAGCACAGAGAGAGAAGGAATCAAAAATTTGATTGAACAGCATAAATTTCCTTTCCGCATTCTGGAGGCAGAGAATGGTCAGGCAGCGGAGAAGATATTGAACCGCAACAGCATCGACATCCTGATTACGGATGTGAAGATGCCATTAATGAACGGCATTGAATTGTGCCAGGTGGCTAGAAAGGTACAGGAGAATTTAAAGATTGTGATTTGCAGCGGCTATGGGGAATTTGAATATGCAAGAAGTGCGATCAAGCTCGGGGTAGTTAACTATTTGTTAAAGCCTCTAATTCACGATGAATTTCTGGAAGTGCTGGAGGAGATTTCAGAAGTGAAGGCCTTTGTGGAACCGGACAGAACTACAGAGGAATCCAAGGTGATTCAGCAGGTAAAGGACTTTGTAAAGAATCATTTTCAACAGAATATCTCATTATCAGATGCGGCCAATGAGGTATATCTCTCTCCGGGGTATTTGAGCATTCTGTTTAAAAAAGAGGCCGGTGTGAATTTCTCCAAGTATTTGACGGATTATCGGTTGCGTAAGGCCAATTATTTGCTCAGCCAATCCAATATGAAGATTAACGATATTGCCGAATTCGTAGGCATTGATAACCCCTCGTACTTTTGCAAGCTGTTCAAGACGAAATTTGGTGTTAGCCCTGCTCAGTACAGAAAGGCTGATGCTTAATGATCAGGCTGATTAAAGGCGTACTCAATGACCTGAAATTTCGTGACAAGCTGCTGCTATCCCACCTTATCATCGCACTAATTCCAATCCTGCTATTGGGAATCTTGTCCTTCTCGCAATCCTACAATATTCAGATGAAAGAAATGAACAGCGAAGCTACGTCCAGTCTGGAACAGACGGTAAATATTCTCGATTATAAGATCAATCGCTACAATATGCTTAGTGAGTTTATCGTATTGAACCGCGAGTTCTCCCGGATTTTTCTGAAGAACTACGAGGACAACTACTTTAATATTTATTTGGATTTTCGCGATGTGCTGGACCCGTTAATCTCGCAGATCAAATTCATGGATAGTGATATTGAAGAGGTCGAATTTTACACCTCGGGCGATTTGTTGGGTATTCGGGGCGATATTCATCCGTTAAGTGATTTACAAAACAAGCCCTGGTTCGATCAGAATGACAGTACGCGCTGGATTGTATATGACAAGCAGGTGTATTTGCTGCAACAACTAATTGGCAATCGAAAGACAAGCAGCTATATGGTCATCTCCATTAGCTATGACAGCATCTTCTCCAGTCTGGAGGGAGTCTCTGATCATATCGCGGTCTCTATTCGGGATGATCAGCAGGAGTTGATCTTTCCGGAGACGAGCGATCAGCTCATGCGGTCTGAACGGACAACGGAGTTGCAGAAGAGTCTGAACAATAATGACTGGACTCTGAACTTTTCAGTATCCCATGCCAATGCTTACAAGAATGCGTTAACGTTTTTTCAGATCACCTTTTTTGTCATTTTATTAAGTCTATTGATCACATTCAGCCTGATCTACATCTTCTCCAGCAGCTTTACACGACGGATTGTTCATCTGAAAAACAAAGTAGACAAGGTGGAGCAGAACAATCTGGGGATCATCATCCAGAGCCATTCCAGAGATGAATTTGGGGAATTGACGAATGGAATCGGGAAGATGCTGCAACGCATTAATGATCTGATCAGTCGAGTATATCAAGCGGAAATTTCCAAGAAAGAAAGTGAATACAACCAGCTCATTGCCCAGATCAATCCGCATTTTCTATACAATACACTGTCGTTTATTAATTGGAGAGCGGTCAAGAAGCAGGATATCGAGACTGGCTATATGGTTAACGCTCTGGCCAAGTTCTATCGGACGGCCTTGAATAAAGGGAAGAAGCAGGTAACGATTCAGGATGAACTCGAGAATATTAAGGCTTATATTGATTTGCAGCTGATACTGCATGACGGCAGCTTTGAGGTGGACTATCAGATTGACAACGAGCTGCTCGAATATCGCATTATTCACTTCATCCTGCAGCCGATCGTGGAGAATGCGATCAAACATGGCTTTGCAGAGCCGGGAGAGGACGAGCATCAATTGGTGATCTCTGTTCATGCAGAGCATGATGCCCTCTTTTTGAAGGTAACGGATAATGGGATGGGCATGTCTGTGACACAGCAGCAAAGGCTGTTGCTTGCAGAGAGCAGCGGATATGGGATTCGCAATGTTAATGAACGCATCAAGCTATATTATGGCTCTGCCTATGGGCTGGAGCTGATTAGTGAAGCCATGGTAGGGACTTCGGTGATCATTCGTCTTCCTTATGATGCAGAGTACAGGTCTGTATGAGCGGGTTTGGAAAAGGGATATAAATCTTGCTATAAATCAAAAAAACGTTGCATAGGAACCTCTTTTGAAACCGATTACAATTAGGGCATCAACTGATAAAGGGGTTAGTGACATGAAGAAAAAGTGGAAACTGGCTTTGGTTCTTTCTATTTGCCTCAGTATGCTGGCAGTCAGCGGCTGCGGTGGAGGCAGTAATAGCGGCAATGCTTCTGGAGGGGGCACTTCCGGGGGGAACGCCTCGACAGATTCCGGGGTCAATTATGAGCCTTATGGAAAATATGATGAGACCGTTGAATTTACGATTGGCCGTCACACCAACCATGTGAACAATTTGCCTGAAGGCGACACGATTGAGAACAATCTGGCTACGCGCTATGTAGAGAGCAGAGTCAATGTCAGAGCGAAGGTAGCCTGGGAGACAGATGACATGAAGCAAAAGCTGTCCCTGTCTATGACAACTTCAGATTTGCCGGATGTTATGCTGGTTGACCGTGAATTGTTCAATCAGTTGGTTGATAACGATCTGATTGCTGATATGACCGAGGTATATGAGAAGACAGCCTCAAGTGGTGTAAAGGAATTCTACAGCTCCTATGGTGATTTGCTGCTTGATCAGGTGACGGTGGATGGCAAGATTATGGGTCTGCCAATGACCAACATCGGTAACCAGCATCAACTGCTGTGGGTGAGAAAGGACTGGGTGGATAAAGTAGGCGCAGAGCTTCCTAAGACTCTGGATGATGTGTGGAATCTGGCACGGACCTTTATCGAGAAGGATGTCTCAGGAACAGGGGAAACTGGCGGCTTCGTTATGGATCAGAACGCGATGAACTTCTCTCCGGTGTTCGCAGTGTACAATGCCTTCCCGACCCAATGGATCACAAATGCAGAAGGCAAGGTTGTGTATGGCTCTGTACAGCCTGAAATGAAGGAAGCACTTCAGGATTTGAGCGATCGTTACAAGGAAGGTCTGATCGACAAGCAGTTCGTTATTCGTTCCAATGAAGAAAAGGAAGCTTTAGTAATCGACGGTAAGGTGGGCATGCTGTTCAACCCTTGGTGGATCGGCTATACGAACTATAAAGACTCGATCAAGCAAACGCCCGAGGCTGAATGGGTAGCGGTATCGGCTCCTGTGGATGACAATGGCAAGTTCAAGACCATTCGTCAGGACCCGGTTGGGGGCGGAATTGTAGTTGTGAAGAAGAGCTATCCACATCCGGAAGCGATCATGAAGTCAATTAACCTGACAACCGATTTCTTATATTCCTTGACAGATGATGCAGTGAACTACAAAAAGGAGCATCCGGATGAGCTTTTGACAGACAACAGCCGCTGGAACAATGACCCGACACAAATTCCAATGCAGGTTGACTATAACGATGTTCTAAAAAGATACTACGAGGATATTATCAAGGCTGACGAAGCTGGCGATGAGTCCATCATCCAGGCTGACCGTATCGTATCCCTTCGCGCATATCAGGAATTCAAGGAAAAGGGCAATGACGTTGATGTGAATACGTACGGAGAATATATCTCGCGTATTGAAGGACAGCGTGAAGCCAATAACCCGAACCTTGAAGTCATTCTTGGCGGATTCTATGGCACAACGGAGACGATGAAGCTCAAGTGGGCCAACTTGGAGAAGATGGAGGAGGAAACCATCCTGAAGATTATTATGGGCGAAGCGCCAATCAGCGAGTTCGACAAGTTCGTTGAGACCTGGCACCGCACAGGCGGAGACGAGATTTTGGCGGAAATCAATGGTTAATGACTTTGAACGCAGGATGTGATAAGCATGGCTCAGACCGAAACTGAATTAACACACAAAACGCAAATACCACTGCGGAACAGCCGCATCCGGAAACGGATGAATGGGCTCGCCTATCATGCGATGCTGCTTCCAGGCATGATCATGTTGTTCATCTTCTCGATTGTTCCTATGTTCGGTGCTGTCATGGCATTTCAGCGGTTCATTCCTGCCAAGGGGATCAGTAGATCCCCATGGGTAGGGCTGGACAATTTTACGTATATGTTCCAGCTTCCGGACAGTACGCAAATTTTCGTCAACACGGTGGTTATTGCAGTCGGGAAAATTGTCCTGGGATTGATTGTCCCGATCATTTTCGCACTGCTGCTGCATGAGGTTCGGCTAAAGGTGTTCAAGAGTACCGTCCAGACGATCGTATATCTTCCGCACTTTATGTCCTGGGTCGTTCTGGGGACAATGCTGACGATGATCTTCTCTTATGATGGCATGGTGAACAATTTGCTGGAATGGCTGGGAATGGAACGAATCATGTTCCTGGCAAGTAACACCTGGTTCCGGCCATTGCTGATTTTCACGGATACCTGGAAGGAGTTTGGCTACGGCACAATCATTTATCTGGCGGCACTGACAGCCATTAATCCTGCCCTATATGGATCGGCGGCTCTGGATGGAGCGAACCGATGGAAGCAGATGCTTCACATCACCCTGCCGGGCATTTTCCCGACCATTGTGCTGCTGGGCACGCTTAGCTTGGGCAATGTGCTTAACGCAGGCTTTGACCAGGTATTCAACATGTATAACCCGCTGGTCTATGAGACAGGAGATATCATTGATACATTTGTCTATCGAATGGGTCTGATCAATATGCAATACTCATTTGCTACGGCTATCGGATTAATGAAATCGGTCATCAGCTTTGTGCTCATCATCATCTCCTATAAGCTGGCTTCCAAATACGCCGGGTACAGGATTTTCTAGGAGGACTATATGGTACAGTCGCAAACCTTGGCATCAAGACTTGTTAACGTCATCATCACGACCTTGTTAATTATTATCGCGTTCATGTCGCTGGCGCCGCTACTCAATACAATCAGCATCTCGATTAGCAGCAGTACGGCGGTCAATGCAGGACGAGTGAATTTTGTGCCAATCGATATTAATTTCTCTTCCTACGAGAAAATTTTGAATGATACCAAGTTCTGGGGTTCCTTCCTGATCTCAGTGGAACGTGTGGTTCTCGGCGGAGCCATAAATATGGTGCTGACCATTCTGATGGCTTATCCATTGTCGAGAAGTGTAGGTCAATTCAGATCAAGAAACGTTTACATGTGGGTCATTATATTCACGATGCTGTTTAGCGGGGGGATCGTTCCCTGGTATATGGTTATCAGTGAATTGAAGCTGATTAATACGATCTGGGCGCTGGTGCTCCCGGGAGCAGTTCCTGTATTTAATGTTATTTTGCTGATGAACTTCTTCAAGGGCATTCCGAAGGAACTGGAGGAAGCGGCCTTTATGGATGGAGCGGGTCCGCTTACCATATTGCTCCGAATCTTCCTGCCCGTATCCTTGCCCAGCCTGGCCACGATCACACTGTTCGTGATTGTCGGGCACTGGAACAATTTCTTCGATGGGATTGTGCTCATCAACGATCAGAACAAGATTCCGTTGCAGACCTATTTGCAGCAGCTCAGTCTGACCCGGGATCAGATGCAAAACCTGTCCGTGGAGCAATTGCAGCAATACAATAAAATTTCCAATACGACACTGAACTCGGCAAAAATTCTGGTGTCCATGATTCCGATCATGATGATCTATCCCTTCCTTCAGCGCTATTTGATCCACGGCATTGTGCTGGGTTCGGTGAAGGAATAGCGGAGAATGAAGACTGATAAAGGAGAATACTCATGACTGAACGATTAAGCCAACGCGATATTATACGACTGGTTGAGCAAAAAATGAGCCATAGACCGAAGATTGTAACGATGTTCAAGAACTGCTATGAAAATACGCTAGAGACGACGATTCACCGCCACGAGGATGGTACTGTCTTCATGCTTACCGGAGATATTCCGGCCATGTGGCTGAGGGATTCGGTTAATCAGCTCAGACCCTACCTGATCCCGGCTGGCCAGGATGCCGAACTGCAAGCAGTGATAGAGGGCGTGCTCCGCTATCAATGTCAATCGATTCTGCGGGACCCTTACGCCAATGCCTTCAACGAGTTCGATAATTATCACGGTCATCATCAGGATATCACGGAGCTGACAGGCTGGATTTGGGAGCGAAAATATGAGATTGATTCCCTCTGCTATCCGGTTCAGCTTGCCTATTTATATTGGAAAAACACCGGCGTTACCCACCATTTCTCCGAAGAATTCAAGCAGGCTGCGGAGTTAATTCTGCAAACCTGGCGTGTCGAGCAACGTCATGCCGAATTATCCCCTTATTCGTTCGAGCGACCGAACGGAGGAAAGACGAATACGCTTCCCGGGGAGGTCGGTTATACCGGCATGACCTGGTCTGGCTTCCGTCCCAGCGATGATGCTTGCGAGTATGGTTATCTGGTTCCTTCCAATATGTTTGCGGTGGTTGTCCTGGGTTACTTGCGCGAGATCAATGAGCTGTTCTATAAGGATGAAGCCATGTCGGCGCTAATTGACTCCTTGCAGGGAGAAATCCGTCAAGGGATTGAAGATTATGCTCTTATTGAGGATCAGGAATTCGGACAGGTGTACGCCTACGAGGTGGATGGATTGGGCGGCATCAGTATCATGGACGATGCCAATGTTCCCAGTCTGCTGTCCCTGCCTTACCTTGATTACTGCCTGAAGGACGATCCAATCTATCTGAATACTCGTCGTATGATCCTTAGCGAACGGAACCCTTATTACTATCAGGGCAGCTGTGCTCGGGGAATCGGGAGTCCGCATACACCGAAGGATTACATCTGGCATATTGCCTTGTCGACTCAAGGCATTACTTCAACGGATGCAGCCGAACAGGAGGCGTTACTGGACATCTTCGAACGCTCCGATGCGGGAACCAATCTTGTGCATGAGGGCTTCCATAAGGATGACCCGCACCAGTATACCCGGGAGTGGTTCTCCTGGTCGAATGCCATGTTTGTTGAATTTGTACTAAGTCTGTGTGGGCTGACTATTAAAATGAAATAAATAATACGAGTCCCGGGAGGTTGCGAATGAATCGGAAGAAGGGTAAATGGGTGTTCCCCCGAGTATCCAGTTGTCTGCTGGCATTAGCGCTTGTTGTTACTTCATTTTTCAGTGGAGGTGCAGCTCCGGTCAAGGCGTATCAAAGTACAGATGCCGATACGGCAATGAAGGCTTTCAATCAGAAGTTCTGGGACCCGCAAGCAAAGTATTTCTGGGAGAATACGAATCAAGGCGATGCGTATCAGAGCTTCTGGATTGAGGCGGAGCTATGGGAGCTGGTGATGGATGCGTATCTTAACACCTCTGACCCGGTGCTAAAGACGGAGCTTCGCGCCCAGATTGACGATGTCTTTAATGGCGCAGTGGCGAAGTATGGCTCCGACTGGCTTGATAACCCCTTTAATGATGACATTATGTGGTGGGCTATGGGCAGTGCAAGAGCCTATGAGATCACGAATGACAGCAAGTATCTGGACAAAGCGAAATACTATTTTGACTTTGTGTATGATACCCAGAGGGACGATGAATTCGGCGGGGGAATCTGGTGGTTGAACAGTGAGCATGTGACCAAGAATGCCTGTGTCAATTTCCCGGCCGCCCAGGCTGCCGTATTCTTGTATAACATTACTGGCAATTCACATTATCTGGATGCAGCAACAGACATCTATCGTTGGGGCAAGACAATTCTGTCCGATGGCAATGGCAAGATATTTGACCGGATCGAGCCGGTAGCGGGACCTATCCCTCACGCAACCCATTACAATCAGGGAACCTTTATTGGCGCTGCCGTAGGTTTATATGAAATAACGGGCGATGTGGTCTACCTGGACGATGCGATTAAAGCAGCCCAATTCGTCAAGGAGCATCAGGTGGACGATAACGGTATTCTTAATTATGAGGGACCGAACGTAGATTTAAAGGGCGGCAAGACCATTTTGCTTCGCAATTTTGCGTATCTGTTGACGGCTCTGGAGGGAAGTGGAATTTCGGCGGCGCATTTGCAGTTTGGCGAGGAACTGAGTGACTGGCTTGCCTTCAATACCGAGATGGCCTGGAGTCACCGGAATGCAGATGGCCTTGTCGATGGCAATTGGATTGGTCAGAAGGTATCCGGAACTTATGATTCATGGACGGCCTCCAATGTTGTGCAGGCTCTGACGGTATTTGCTCCTGCGCAAGCAAGCCTGAACTATGTCTCCAGGGATGCGTATGAGAAGATTGAAGTACGTACCTATAACATTGGAAAAGGCTTTGTACTAGAAGGAAGTCCGGAAGGCTCCCTGCAGCTTGGAGGAGTTCAGGATGGACATTATGCGGCTTATAAAAATGTGGATTTCGGCAATGATGAGGCTTCCGGCGTAATTGCCCGAGCTTCCAGCGGAACCGGCGGAGGCACGATAGAGGTTCGGCTGGATGGATTGACGGGACCTGTCGTCGGTACGATTCAGGTGGAAGGCACTGGCGGCTGGAGCAATTTTATGGATGCCGCAGCCTTATTGAAGGACGAATCGGGGGATCCGGTACAGGTTACGGGCGTTCATGATGTGTATTTCCTGTTCAAGAAGACGCAGGATGACTACCTATTTAATCTGAACTGGTTCAAATTCACGAAGAATGATCCAACACGAAGTAATGCCTATACGAAATTGCAGGCCGAGAACCTGGATGATGGGGTAGGCCTAAGCATAAATGGAAGCGGAACATATGTGGATCATGTGATGAACGGAGCCTACGCGCTGTATCGGGATATGGACTTCGGCAGCGGGGCTGCAGGCGTTACGTTATTCGCCGCCAGTGGTCACCAGGGGGGAACCGTTGAGATTCGTCTGGATAGTCTGACAGGTCCGGTCATTAGCAAGATTCCCGTTCCGGCGCTAGATGATTGGAACAGCTGGGTGAGTCTGATGGGGATTGTGGATGATCAGTCGGCTGTCGGAGTACATGATGTCTACTTTGTATTCAAGGGGAAGGATGGTAATGATTTCCCTTGCAACCTGGACTGGTTCAACTTCACAATGGTCAAGGGCAGAGAGTGGGAGGCTTCCGGTAAAATAGAAGCTGAAGACTACACGAATGCTGCTAGTCTGGGCAAGGAGACAGGCGGAGGTCAGACTTATCTTGCAGGATTATATGGGCCTAATAATCCTTACGCTATGTACAACTATGTGGATTTCGGAGCAACCAGTCCACAGAAGCTTTACATTCAAGCAGCCAGTGATGCCTCTGGCGGCGTAGTTGAAGTAAGAATTGACAGTATGCAGGGGCCTGTCATTGCAAATGTTCCGGTGACCGGAACGAGCGGCTGGCAGAATTTCCAGGTGTTCTCGACAGACCTTGAGACGCAGGTCACAGGTGAGCATGTCGTATTCTTCCTGTTCAAGGGCTCGGATTGGCTGTTCAATGTGGATAAATATACGTTCGGTGATCCAGCGGTATTCACAATGCCAGAACCGGAGCCAGAGCCAGTCACCGATACCGTGCCTCCAGGTGAGGTTGAGAATGTGAGGGCGGTACTCGATGGCAATCAGGTTCGCCTGTATTGGGATGGCCCGTATGATCTGGACGGTTCCAAGGTGCTGATTTCATTGTATTTGTGCAATCAGCAGGCAGGCGCAACACTGGAAGTCGAGCGCGGAGTACAGACGGTACTGCTGCCGGGTGTGTCTGGTCATGAAGGCTATACAATAACCATACAGTCAGTTGATCATTCAGGAAACAACTCGAGTGGCTACAGCTTTTTGCTAGAGGATAAACTTAACCTGTAAGCTATCTTTATAGGATCGATGCAGAGACATCCCATGCATCGGTCCTGTTTTGTTATGAAAAGCACGGAATTGCACGTTCTTGGCTGTGCGAGCCTTGTTCCATTGCATTGAAGTGCCGTATACCAAATAGTGCATATGGGAGTAGTACACTGTAAAAGGCTACTCATTACTGAGTAGCCTCCTATCCAATCAAGCTTATCTTATTGCTCTGTCTCAGGAATCATCTTGACGATCTCCAGCCGTTTGAAGCGGTGAGGCTCTTTGTCCAGCAGCTTGAAGATCAGGTTCTGATGCTCAAGTGTCTCCCCGACGTTCATCTCCGGATGTGTACCGTACAGCCAACCGCCGATGGTGTCCACGTCCTCGGTGTCCAGTTCGGACAATAGCAGATCATTGATCTGATTGACACCCACCTTGCCATCGACGATAAGATGATTATCGCCCAACTGCACGATAGGCTGCTCTTCCTCTTTATCAAATTCGTCCCGAATCTCTCCAACGATCTCTTCCAGAATGTCTTCGATGGTCACCAGGCCTGCCGTACCGCCGTACTCATCAATCAGGATCGCGATATGCGTACCTTCCTTCTGCATCCGCTGCAGGAGCTCGTTCACCGGAGTTACTTCCGATACAGCCATGACCGGCTGCAGGATCGAGGTGACATCCAGGTCCGGATTGTTTCTAAGCGCCAGGAAAAATTGCTTCGTGTTGATAATGCCAATGACATTGTCCTTGTTTTCCTCAATAACCGGGAATCTTGTATATTGCTGCTCCACGATAATCTCAAGGTTCTCATCCCGAGTCTTGTCGGTATAAAGACATACCATATCGGTACGGGGAACCATGATTTCTCTTGCCAGCATATTATCAAATGCGAAAATGCGGTTTACATAGCCATATTCGCTTTGATTGATTTTACCGCTCTCGTAGCTCTCGTTGATAATAATCTGAATTTCTTCCTCGGAATGGGCTTCTTCATGCTCAGAAGCCGGCTTGATCCCGATCAGCTTGACAAGCTGGTTGGCGGAGCCATTCAGCGTCCAGATAAAAGGGCGCATAATCTTGGTGAACAGAATCAGCGGTTTTGCCGTCAGCATGGCTACGGCTTCCGCCTTGCGAATTGCGATAGTCTTCGGCGCAAGCTCACCGACTACCACGTGTAAATAAGTGATCACAATAAATGCGATCAGAAACGAAAGAATACCGGTTACTGCTTCAGGTATTTGGAGGCTGTGGAACACCGGGTGCAGAATTTGCTCAACCGTCGGTTCACCTAGCCAGCCAAGTCCGAGTGCTGTAATCGTTATGCCCAATTGGCATGCCGACAAATAACCGTCAAGATTGGAGGTTACCTGCTTTACAGCCAGCGCATTTTTGCGCCCCTCGGCAATGAGTTGATCGACTCTGCTGCCCCGCACGCGAACAATAGCGAATTCCACCGCTACGAAAAATGCCGTCAGGGCGATCAAAACGACGACCAAAACCAAATTTAATACCAAAAGCCTGTCACTGTCCATTCTTACCATCTACTCCTTTTGTCGATTAAGATATTTAAAATATAAAAACATATGCTCATTATATAGCATGTGGATAGAGAAAGCGAACGGGCAAGAACATCAAAAAAGGTTAAACAACGTTCGTGTTTTGTCGATATATACATTTTATTATGGAAAAATAGCTCGCCTAAGCTAGTTAAACACGAACGAAATGAAATTTAAGAGTTGACTTATTCGCCATTTAGAGATAATATTACATCCGTAATGCAACAAATGACAAATAGCTTGATCGATTCGTATAACCTCAAAGATACGGTTTGAGGGTCTCTACAAGGAACCATAAATTCCTGGCTACGAACGGGGTGTTTCGCATACCTGTTCATAGCCGGGATTTTTTTTGCTGAAAATCAATCTTTAGGAGGAACTGCGACCGTATGAGTAAGTATGATGTGATCGTTGTTGGGGCTGGACCTGCCGGAATTTTTGCTTGTTACGAGCTGACAAGAAAGGCTCCGCATTGGAAGGTATTGCTGGTGGATAAAGGACATGACATCTACCGCAGACGTTGTCCGATTCTTGAAGAGAAAATCACCCTTTGTCCGCCTGCCGCAGGCAAAAAAGACTTTGCAGGCTGCTTGCCGGCATGCTCTATTACGGCGGGGTTTGGCGGTGCCGGGGCGTACAGCGACGGGAAATTCAACATTACCAAGGAATTCGGCGGATGGCTGACCGATTATATTACACCATCGAAGGTGCTGGAGCTTATCCGTTATGTGGATAGCATTAATTTGGAGCATGGGGCAACAGAGGTCATTACCGATCCGATGACAGATGTCATTCGCGGGATTGAGCAACGGGGCTATGCTGCCGGGCTGAAGCTATTGCGGGCCGAGGTGCGTCATCTGGGGACGGAGCAGAACCTGGAGATTTTGAAGTCGATATATGAGTATCTGAAAACCCGGGTTGACATGATTTATAAGGCTGAGGTAGAGGACCTGATCACTGAAAAGTCGGAAGATCAATACACCGTGCGCGGGATTGTCCTGAAGAATGGGGACACCTATGAAGCCGATCAGGTCATGGTGGCACCGGGACGCGATGGCTCGGCATGGCTGACGGATATCCTGAAGCGGCGCCGCCTGAAAATGACGAATAATCAAGTCGATGTGGGTGTCCGGGTTGAGACATCCGACGTGGTTATGCGGGAAATTAATGAGCATCTATATGAGGGGAAATTTATATTTAATACGTCGGTGGGTACTCAGGTTCGTACATTCTGCAGCAATCCTTCCGGGCATGTAGTTGTCGAAAATCATAGCGGCGTGATGGCTGCTAACGGACACTCCTATAAAGACCCTGCACTGGGCTCTGCAAATACGAACTTTGCTCTTCTCGTATCTCATAAATTTACCGATCCGTTTGATAAGCCGAACGAGTACGCACGGGAAATTTGCCGGAGAGCTAATGATCTGTCGAACGGCGGAGTCATTATTCAGAAGTATGGAGATATTTTACGGGGTCGACGCTCCACGACCGGACGTATTGCTGAAGGCTTCCTTGAACCGACCTTGAAGGAGGCTGTTCCGGGAGACCTGGGCCTTGTCCTTCCTTATAACACGATGAAGAGCTTGATTGAAATGGTTGAGGCGCTGGACCGGGTTACACCGGGGATTGCTTCGGAGCACACGCTGTTCTATGGGGTGGAGGCTAAATTCTATTCGGCTCGCCCGAAGCTGTCAGCTTCTCTGGAGACGGAAATTCAAGGACTGTACTGCGGAGGAGACGGCGCCGGAATTACGCGCGGCCTCGCTCAGGCCGGCGCAGCCGGGGTCTGGATTGCACGCGGGATGATGGAGAAGGCGGGATTGTAAGAGAAACGGAATATCCGGATTCGCCAACGGAATAATCCCGGACTCGCCACGAAATATCTGGATTCGTTAACGGACATTTAAGACTCTTAGCCGACTTTTTCGCACATTTTAGGGGGTAACGGACATTTTCGGCACTTAGGACGCTCAAACGGCTCTGGTTGACTCAAAACTACTCTCTTAGGAGCCAAAATGTCCGTTACAGTTCTGGGCTGATCAACATTGGGCCGTAAGGAGAAGTAATGTCCGTTGATATGAACGAAACCTGTCAAGCGCCTCTGTGGCTCTCTCGTTTTTGACGCGCTTAAATAAGAGCCTGTCAAGCGCCTGTCTTGACAGGTGGCTCTTTCCAGCGATACTTTTTGAATGTCCCTGGCCAAGGCCAGGGGCTGCCATACGGCGAGTAACGGGTGCAGGGAGTGCACTTCCTGCGTTTCCCCTTGTAGGGGACGGAAGGGGTAGATCATGCTTTAGCTCGGCGGCGAAAACAATTCGCTGGTTGGCAATCTGATATTCGTGGATTCACACACATTCTACATACGTCTGAAGAAGCTGGCCGCTAACTAGAAACGTGCGTGGAAGCCGAAGCTTTGCACAAACGGACATCGCGGGTCTCTTCTTCACCTTGCCTGATTTTGCCGCCGAGGTAAATCACGATCTACTCCCAGCCTCACCTCCTTGCTTCATCCATCTCACTTTGAACAACCCTCTGTCCGTCAAACGGTTCCCTCATTACGAAGCCTTGGCTTTAGTCATTTCCACTTCTTTCGCAATCGCCCACACAAACCCGGCAAGTTCCCTGGCAATGGCCACCGCGATGGCCCCCTTGTGTTTTCCCATGCGTAACAAGCTCTTGTACTTTTGATGCAAACGATGCTGGGCCTCCCAAGCGATTCGCTGTACTTCAGGCGGTAGACCCAAAATACGCTGTCTCATCTTCTTTTTCACGGCGGGACTGTATCGATAGCTCCAAGCGGCTTCCACTAACACTCTTCGGAGATGGGCATTCCCCGCTTTGGTGATCTTCCCTTGCCGGCGGCTGTCTCCCGTCGAATTTTCACTAGGAACCAGTCCGCAATAGCTCATAAAAGCCGAGGCCAACGGAAATCGCGCGGCTTCGATCATTTCTGAGGCAAGGGTGGTCGCGGTAAGCACGGCCACGCCTCGTAACGCTTGCAGAGCCTGAATGAGCGGAGCTTGCGCACAGCTTTCGGCTTGTCGTTCGATCTCCTGCTCGTACCGGCGAATGCGTTCTTTCGTTTCCCAGATCGATTGGCGATACTCTTGAAACGTTACCTGCTGACAGTGATCTGCAAATTTTAAGCTGTCCAACCACGCTTCATACGCATGCGTCCATGGGGTGGATCCCTTGGGGGAAGCCAGTTGATTACGTAGTAGAAACTTCCCTAACCGTTGCTTTTGCCGGGCCAGATCTTCTTTGGCATCTTCCCGAGCTCGAACTAAATCCCGCAATGCTTCATCCGCCGGTGTCGGAATGTAAACCGACGTCAGTTCCCCTGCACGAAACAACTGAGCGAGCCGAAGGGCATCTCGTTTATCCGTTTTGACCCGATCTCCCGCACGCTTGGGAATGAGGGACGGGGCCACGATGGTACAAGAAATATTCATTTCTAGCAGCCAGCGATAGAGCACATATCCCGTAGGTCCGGCTTCATAACAAACCTCCAAGGTGATGTCTTCGGATTTACTCAACTGTTGCATCAGTTTGCCCACCGCTTCTTTCGTATGGGTAATGGTTCCCCAATACCGTGCTTCTCCTCGGCCCTCATCGGCAATGGCCACCGCGATTTTGGATTTGGACACGTCTAAACCTACATACTTTGTGGTAATACTCATTCTTAGACCGACTCCTTTTTGTTTTATAGCTCTGATTGTGGAAAGTCCAATGGGTTGAGCTTACTTCTCATTATTTCCACAATTAACCTACGTAGTAGCAATTAGGATGTCGGTTTCGTTCATTATAACTAGATCAAGTCCCCCCTCCTTCCCTTCCCCCCGAGCAAATGTACCGACTGGGATTATCTGTTGTGCAAACGATTGACCTATAGAAAAGAACGATGATATAATGCGCTCATACAGGAGGGAAGGGCTTGTCCTGCCTGAGAAACCCCTGTATTCAGCGCGGAGGCCGTGGAACGTTTCAAGGAATCCATGCCATATGATATATCGGAAGCCATTTTCAAGGAAGCGATTACAGTGGGAGTATTGAAAAGACTTCATCTGTACATGGGGGAGTGATTACATGTCGGTACAGAAAGAGCTTGAGGTAGTGACGGATTATGGCGATCTTGCCGTAACGAACGGGATTTCCGTATTTGATCCTGCGTTTGATGAGGCATTCTATTATGGAGGAAATGATCTAGGGGCAACTTATTCTCCGGAGAAAACCTTCTTTCGTCTATGGGCGCCGACTGCGTCCGAAGCAAAAATTGTCTTCTATAATAACTGGAACGACGGGCCGGTCAGAGAAATGCCGATGACCCGTGATATTCAAGGAACCTGGGTGCATGAAGCGACCGGGGACTGCAAAGGCATTTATTATACCTACAAGGTCAGAGTAGGGTTGGATTGGAACGAGGCGGCTGATCCTTATGCAAAGGCTGTTGGAGTCAATGGAGATCGAGCGGTTGTGCTTGATCTGCGGAGTACGGATCCGAAAGGCTGGAACATGGAGAAGCCTCAACTGGATTCACCAGTGGATGCAGTAATCTATGAGCTTCATCTTCGCGATCTGTCGACTCATCCGGACAGCGGAATTCTGTATCCTGGCAAGTACCTTGGTCTTGTGGAAAAGGATACCCGCGGACCGAACGACATTCCAACAGGAATTGATTATATTGCCGGGCTTGGCGTGACACACGTTCAGTTGCTTCCTATATATGATTACTCGACGCAAAGTGTTGATGAGACAAAGCTGCATTTGCCTCATTACAATTGGGGCTACGATCCTAAAAATTACAACGTGCCTGAGGGCTCGTATTCAACAGATCCATATACGCCGGCAACCCGGATTACCGAGCTGAAGCGCTGCGTTCAGGCGTTGCATGACCGCGGGCTCCGCGTCATCATGGATGTAGTCTATAACCATGTATACGACGGATACCTTGTAAACTTTACTAAATTGGTTCCAGGATATTATCTCCGCTATCAAGCGGACGGTTCCTTCTCAAACGGATCGTTCTGCGGCAACGAGTGCGCAACAGAACGTAAAATGATGCGGAAATTCATTGTAGATTCTGTTGTTCACTGGGTTCAGGAGTACCATATGGATGGCTTCCGCTTTGATCTGATGGGTCTGATGGATACGGAAACGATGAATGAAATCCGCCGCAGGCTGGACGAGATCGATCCGACGATCTTAATGATCGGTGAAGGCTGGAATATGGAGACTGTGCTGCCGGGTGAACAGAGGGCTCATCAAGGAAATGCCTGGAAAATGCCGCGAATTGCCCATTTCAATGATGGACTTCGGGATAGTGTGAAGGGCAGCACCTTTATTCATGGATCTCAAGGCTTCATTAGCGGGGGAGCCGGAATGGAAGAAGGCGTGAAGCGGGGAGTTGTTGGTGGAATTGATTACGGCGGCTCGATCAGACAATTTGCTCAGGAACCGGTTCAAAATGTAAATTATGTCGAATGCCATGATAACCACACCCTTTGGGATAAGCTTCAGTTGTCTTCGAGCCAGAAGACGGAGGAGCAGCGCCGCTGGATGCATCGGCTGGCATCGGCGATCGTGCTCACCAGCCAAGGCATCCCGTCCCTGCATGCCGGCCAGGAATTTATGCGCACGAAGAATGGCGATGAGAATAGCTATAAGTCTCCGGTCGAGGTGAACTGGCTGGATTGGGAGCGGTGTGCGGAACATCAAAATGATGTGCTGTATGTGGCCAGCCTGATCCACCTGCGGAAGAGCCATCCGGCATTCCGGCTGCGGACAGCTCAAGAGATTCGGGAGCATTTATTCTTTGAAGATGCCCCGGAGCATGCCGTAGCTTATACCTTACGCAACCATGCAGGCGGAGATCCTGCACGCCATCTGTATGTGCTCTACAACGCCAATGCAGAGTCCCGGTCTCTCAAGCTTCCTGATCTGGGAGCATGGGAAGTGTGCTATGGCAGCGAATGGGTGGAGGCCCTGGATGCGGGCAAGGGGATCCTCCGAGTGAATGGAATTGGTATGGTTGTGTTAAGGACGAGTAACTATATAAGTTGAACTAGAAAAATATACAAAAATGGCATAAGTGAGAAGTGTTGTAAAGAAGCATCAGCGTTACCCTTTGAGAACGGATTTCTACTCTATGATGGCTTAGTTCAATCAAAGAAATCCGTGAACAACAGCGATCGTAAGAACACTTCTCACGTTGCCTCCTGTGTATAATCATTAGTTCAACTTATATAGTCTATACCAAGACAAAGAAAAAGAGCAGGTTATCGAAAAGATAGCCCGCTCTTTTTTATAGAATAAAAAGTAGACCTGGACAGTCGTTGGAAATGTGTAAGTGAAGCCTTCACCCGGCGCTCCGGGAGATGGAGGCCATCACTCTCTCCGCTCAATACTCTCCGCTCAATTACCGCGAGAAGAAGCGGCTGTTGAACCCCGAAAAATGACCTGAGAAGCAATCGTGATGACTTCGTAGGGGATATTCGGATATTCGATCCGGAACAAAATTTGTTGTGCCAGCCGAAATCCGATATGCGGATTGAATACCTGTACGGTGGTCAGGTCTTCAGCCAGTGAATCCTCCTGGTTGGCATCAAATCCGGATACGGCCACATCCTCGGGAATACGCACGCCGCGCCCCAAGAGCAGCTGCATGACAATGCAGGCTACATAATCGCTGGCGCAGACAAAGGCATCCGGCAGGTCGGAAAGTGCGGCGAGAAAAGCGGATATTTCTTCTTTATAGGTATCTCGGCCGATAGGACCGGTCAGGCTAAATTCCGGATCCGCAGACAGGCCATGTAGCAACAGCGCTTTGCTAAACCCTTCAAATCGCTCGTGGTTGGACTGGGCATAATCGATATCACCGATAAACCCGAAGGTTTGCCGCCCGCTGGCGATCAACTGCTCCGTAATCCGGGAGACGCTAAATCGATTCTCCGTCAGAACTAGATCTCCGTTCAGCTCTGAGGGAGGAACTGCGGTGGAAGTGTCGAGATACACTTTGGGGATGGGTGATGCTGACAGCAGGCGCAGCAGCTGTTCGTCATAGACATTGATGATAATGATCCCATGCGTACCGCCGCTGGTCAGCGAAGCGGGCAAGGTATAACCTGCGTCAACAGATAGGGGCAGGTACGTGTAGATCAAGTTCACATCATGCCGGGACAGCTCTTTGGCAATCTGATGAATGATCGTCATCCAGAACGTCGAGGTCTCGGGACGACATACGGCAAGGGCGATATTGATCGGCGCGTCGGCAACCGAATCTGTAGCCAGACCGGAGCTTTCCGGGACAGTATAGTTCAATTCCCGGGCTTTGGCGATCACTTTACTCCGCAGTTCCTGGGAAACCCCTGCCTGACCGCCAAAGACCTTCCAGACTGTGGTGCGGGAAACGCCAAGTGAATCGGCGATTTCTTGGATTGTAACCTTCCTCATACTTTCCTCCATAACTTCCTCTGAATCTGGAATCCTTACTTTATTTCTACTTTTCCATTCGAATAGATTAAGATCGTTCTCTGCCGATCAGCAGTCGGGCAGGAGATCACGAAGGTGCGGGACGTCGTTTCGATGACATAAGGTAATGGTAGCAGCGATCGGTTCTCCTCGCTCAGCGCGTAGACTGTCAAAATATCCGTCAACTTTTCCAGTTGATCGCAATAGCATCCGTGCAGATCGAGATGAATCTGCTCAGCATAGTAGAGCTTTCTCAGCTCCCATTTGTAGTATTCATCTTCGGGGATGACGACCGTGGACGCTTTCTGACTGGAATCGACGAAAAAAACGAAGCCCCATAATTCCGGGTAGTGAATGTTGATCACACCGGTCGGCGCCCACACCCAGTTATCTTCCGGCAACGCCCGGCCGGTCACCGGATCGGTTTGCTTCTTGTATTGCCCATCGACGATATCGGTTTTCCAGTGCACTCGCGAGAAATTGATTCGATAATAATCGCCTGCTCGCGGAGGGTGCTGCTGCGGCAAGCATTCGGTGATGGCAGCAAAAGGGATGACAATCTCCACAGACCAGCTGCGATTAGCGGCAGATGGCTGATTGATCGACCCGTCCACGAATACGGCAGTGCGCAACCCCCGGATATCATAACCATTCAAGGCGCTGCCGTTATCGCGATATGCGACCGGGAGAAATAAATCCCATACGGTATTTAGTACATTCATTTCAAACTCGTAATACTGTTGCGTATCAGAATCAGGATCAATGAAGACTTCAAAGTCGTTATCCTGAAAAATGACATCGTCACGCCGGGTAACGGAACCCCAGATTTCATCGCCATCCAGTTGAGCGCCAATATAAAGGTGCTCATCATCCCAGAGCAGCTTGGCCCGAGTGCGAAAACGCGGTCTGGGCAAATTTATCCCTTCGATATCGAGGAAATCGGCAGTGAAGGGAGCGTCTTGCCAAAAGAGCTTATCCAGCTTTCCATCTAATTGAAAGGGGACGGTAGCCCGATTGCAGGCATAGACGGGAGGATTAAAACCAACTGCAGGAATAGGAATTCGAACAGGAGCCACAGGGACCTCGCTTCTGCGCCAACGGCGCATATAGTTTATTAACTATATAAGTTGAACTCAACTTAAATAGTTGATGATGAGTTGAATTATAACATAGAAAGCGTTTTATTAAAATAAAAAAGTTAACATTAATGAACATTGGTTAACTCGACATAAAACGAAAAAACAAACGGAGTATATATAGATTACAGAACATATACATAGAGGTAACATGGTATGTAAGCACTTTCAAAAAATCATTGACAAATAGTTTGGACGCGTGTTAAAGTTTGTTCAATAAAATCACCTTAAAAACAGTGAACGAAAATGAACAATTTAGAACATAGTTCACACTGGGTGGAAGGGCAGCTCGAATGAACCAGCCATCGAATTTTTGAAAGATTTATGAAGCAGCTTAAATATGGGAGGGGAGTTCATGGATTCTACGGCGATTAAACGGAAAAGCCGCTTCGCACGGGTGCTAAAAAGAGACGCATCTCTCTGGCTATTTTGCATTCCGGGTATTATATTGACGTTCATTTTCAGTTACGTCCCGATGTATGGCATTCTGCTGGCGTTTAAAAGGTTCAATGCCAGAGCCGGCATCTGGGGGAGTGAATGGCAAGGGCTGTACTATTTCAAACGATTCTTCGATTCGCCTTATTTTGAATCTACCATTTGGAACACCTTAGTTTTAAGCCTCTATGGCCTGCTGGTGTCGTTTCCGATCCCGATTATTCTGGCTCTTTTGCTGAATTCGTTTCAGCACAAGCGCTATCGAAAGGTGATCCAGACCATTACATACGCGCCTAATTTCATCTCTGTCGTTGTCATGTGCGGGATGATCATCCTGTTTCTATCACCTACGATAGGCGTTATCAATAGTGTTTTGGAATTCTTCGGTATTGATGCGGTCAACTTCATGGCAAAGAAAGAGTATTGGCGACACATTTATGTGTGGAGCGGCGTCTGGCAAAGCGCTGGTTGGAGTTCCGTCATCTTTTTTGCTGCTTTAGCCGGGATTAGCCCCGAACTGCACGAGGCGGCGCGCTGTGACGGAGCAACAAAGTTCCAGCTGATTCGGTACATTGACTTCCCTTCCATATTGCCAACAGCGACCATTTTGCTGATCCTGAACTGCGGCAGTATTCTTTCTATCGGGTTTGAAAAAGCTTATCTGTTGCAAAACAACCTGAATTTGACGGTTTCCGAGATTATTTCTACTTATGTGTACAAAGTCGGTCTGATTAACAACGATATTTCTTATTCGACGGCGATAGGCCTGTTTAATACCGTAGTCAATCTGGTGTTGCTGCTCGCGGTCAATAAAGCCGCCGACAAGCTTTCCGGCAACAGCCTTTGGTAAGGGGGGATCAGATATGTTGAGGCCGGTTGTAGCCAACCAGCTTGAAGTTAAAGCCAAGCGCAGCAAGGAAGATGTCGTGTTTGATACGATCAACTTTATCGTACTGACCTTAGTTCTGCTCATTGTGGCGTACCCGCTTTATTGGGTAATCATCTCATCGATCAGTAATCCGGGCGCCGTATCAAGCGGTGAAGTCCTGTGGCGTCCGATCGGGTTTACTTTGCAGGGATATGCCGAAGTATTCAAGGATAGTGCAGTTATGCGCGGGTTTTGGAACTCCATTGTCTACACGGTTGCCGGTGTATTGGTGAATCTAGCGGTCACCTTGCCGACAGCCTATGCCCTGTCCCGCAATACCTTCAGCGGCAGAAAGGCGATCACGATCTTCTACATGATCACGATGTTCTTCGGCGGCGGGTTGATTCCGACTTATCTGGTGATTAAAAACCTCCATATGATCAACACGATGTGGGCGCTTATACTTCCGGGCAGTCTGAGTGTATACAACATGATTGTCGCCAGAACCTTTTTCAAAATGAACATCTCCGAAGAGCTCTATGAAGCGGCGGAAATCGACGGCTGTACCCAGGGGAAATTTTTCTTCAGAGTTGCGCTACCCCTGTCCAAAGCGATCATTGCCATCCTAGTGCTGTATTACGGCGTAGGGCATTGGAATTCCTATTTCTCCGCGTTGGTCTATATCTCGGACAAGGACATGTATCCGTTGCAACTGGTGCTGCGTAATATTCTGATCACGAATGAGGCAGCGCTGTCGCAAACGGCGACCTCAGAAGCTGCAAGAGAAGCGTTGCGGGAAAAGCAGCAGCTTATCTCTGTGATGAAATACTCGCTTATCATTATTAGCAGCATCCCGGTGCTGGTCTTGTACCCGTTCATCCAGAAGCACTTTGTCAAAGGGGTCATGATCGGCTCGGTCAAAGGTTGAGTGCAATGCTGTAAGGAATAGTGTGCCGGAGTTCTCGTATCGGCTGCTAGATAAAAAAGGAGGGTTTTAAGCATGAAGAGAAGGATAATCGCATTGTCTTTGGCCGTAGTCATGGGTGCGGCAACACTAGTGGGTTGCAGCGGTGACAACAAGAAATCTGCGGACAACGGAGGCTCGGCCAACTCATCCGCGCCGGCAGTCGTGGATGAACAGGGCAAGGTTAACGGACTGATGTACAAAGAAGGGCTGCCGCTCGTCGATGAGGGTGCGTATAAATTTTCCATTTTCGTCGATGATTCCAGTCCTACCGGTGAGTTCTACATGCTTAATGAATTTCAGAAGCAGACCAATGTCGAGGTTGATTTGCGTATATTCCCCAATGCAACAGCCAAAGAGCGCTTGAATCTGGACCTGAATTCCGGCGATTATGCCGATGTGGTCGGTGGCTGGACCTTAACGGACAGCATGATCCTGACCTATGGTGTCCAGCAAAAGGTATTTATCCCTCTGGAGGATCTGTTTGAGGAGTACGCGCCGAATATCTCGGCAATTCTTGATCTGCCTGGTGTGCGCGAGCAGATGACGGCACCGGACGGACATATTTATACGATTCCTTACGTAACAGGAGATACCAGTGTTAACTATTCTCCTTACATCAACAGTAAATGGCTTCAGAATGTCGGGATGAGCATGCCGACAACGACAGAGGAATTCGAAGCTGTGCTGAAAGCCTTTAAGGACAAGGATGCTAACGGCAACGGCGATCCGAACGATGAAATTCCGTTCTCCACTGATCCGAACAACAAGCACATTGAAGCGATGGCCGGCTGGTTCGGTATGCCGATGGATAAGTTCGGGCTGGCGATCGTGGACGGAGAGGTGGTATATGGCGGCGCCAGCGACGCGTACCGCAACTTCCTCAAGTGGTTTTCCGGTCTCAACAAGCAAGGTCTGATCGACGTAGAGCTATTCACTCAGGACAAATCGACCTGGGAGGGCAAGGGCAACAAGGATCTCTACGGTGTATCCATCGCTTACGGCAGCAAGGAGTTCACCGGGTATGCCGGCAAGGATAAAGGCGACTATGACGTATTGCCGGTGCTGAATACGGATAAGGGCGGAATTTGGCTGCGGGATACGAATGGCTTCAGCGTGTTTAAAACCCAGGCCGTGATCACCGATAACGCTAAAAATCCAGAAGTCATCGTTCGCTGGTTTGATAACGTGTTTGAGCTGGAGAACGGCATTGGCGTTAATAGAGGTCCGGTCGGAAAAATGACCTTCAAGGAAGGCGACCAATATCGGTCGATTGATATTGAAACCCTGCCGAAGGAGGAACAGGAAGCGCTTAGCTGGAGCAACCTGTGGCCGCAGGCGCTGCCGAAGTATTTGCCGGCAGGCTTTGAATTCCTCGAAGACAATCCTGCATACAAGGAAAAGGATATGATGGAGGAAACTTATGAGCCGTATTTGACCAAGGCCATCATCACCAACCCCTGGATCGGCCTCGACGATGTCGACCGCTACGCCGATATCAGTACGGCGCTTCAGGATTATTTCACCCAGCAGCAAGCCTTGTTTGTGACCGGGGAGAAGGATGTAAACAATGACGCTCAATGGGAGGAATACGTAAAAGGTCTCAGCTCATTAGGGTTGGAGGACTGGATGAAGATCCGCGGAATTGAAACGATCGCCAAATAAAGGTTGCAATAACGGAGGGACAGTCGACAATGGCAAATGACGAACTTGGCCGCCAACTATCATTAGGGGGCACCGATACAGCAGAAGGGGAGGGCCCGGCTGCGGCGGAGGAAGCGATGGAGGCACGGATTGAGCAGGGCGTGCACAATTACAGCGCCGCAGAGGATTATGTCTGGCCGACCGATCCGGAGGTTCGGAAAAAGCTGGAGTGGTTTCAGGATCAGAAGCTGGCTCTAATGATGCATTGGGGACCGTATGCCCAGCTTGGCGTGGTTGAATCCTGGGCGCTGTCCGACGCCGATGCCGACTGGTCCAGGACGGGAATCGACTGGGGTGTCAATGCGCAGGAATTCAAGCAGCAGTATTTCGGATTGAACAAAACGTTTAATCCTGTCCGCTTTCAGCCGGAACAATGGGCGGAGCTGGCTGCGGAAGCAGGCATCCGCTATCTGGTTTTCACCACAAAGCATCATGACGGCTTTTGCATGTGGGATAGCGCTTATTCCGATTACAAGATTACGGCGGAGGATTGTCCTTATCATACCAATCGGTATGCCGATATCTGCGGGCATTTGTTTGAAGCATTCCGCAAAAAGGGAATCGGTATCGCCGCCTATTTCTCCAAGGCCGATTGGCACAACGAGCATTATTGGTCCTCGAATTACCAGCGGGGAGACTATATGTGGAGAGGCCCGGCCTATGTGCCGGAAGAACACCCGGAAGAATGGGAAAAATTCGTTCAGTTTACGCATAACCAGATTAAGGAGCTGGCCAGTCAGTATGGCAAGCTGGATGTTATGTGGTTCGATGCCGGTTGGGTTTGCGAGGAGGCCGGACAAGACATTCGTTTGGGCGAGGTGATCGATCAAGTCCGGACCTGGCAGCCGGGGATGCTGTGCGCTGACCGCACTGTAGGCGGTCCTTACGAGAACTACATTACACCGGAGCAGTGCGTGCCTGAAGAGCCGCTTGGCGTGCCGTGGGAGAGTTGTATCACGCTGGGCACCTCATTCTCCTTTGCTTATGAGGATACGTACAAGTCGCCGCGCGAGGTCGTCTGTCTGCTGGTTGATATCGTAGCCAAGGGAGGCAATCTGGCAATCAATGTCGGTCCCCAGCCGGACGGCCGGTTGCCGCGGGGAGCGGTAACGACGTTGCGCGGGCTGGGCGAATGGCTCGCCGTCTATGGCGAGGCGATCTATGGCACCCGCGTCTGCGCGCCGTACAAGGCGGGAAACCTCGCTTTCACCCGCAAAGGGGATAAGGCAGTCTATGTGTTGGAGCTGTTTGCCCACGAGACGGAGAAGGTTCCCGCCGTGGTAACAATCCCTTACCTGGGAGCTGTGCACAAGATAACCTTACTAGATACGGGGGAGGAGCTGCCCTTTACTGCGGATAAGGCAGGGATTACAGTGAACGTCCCTGGCGAACAACAGGGAGGCGCTCCGATCGCCCGGGTCTACAAATTGGAGACGGAATGAGTAAACAGATGAGAAAAAAAGTAATTGGTTACGTAGGTACGAGGGATCTTTCCACGGTACGAGAGCAGGATATCCTTTCCCTCGATGTTATTAATATTGCCTTTGCCGGCTTGGTGGAGGGGCGTGTGGTCTGGCCCGGCGGCGAGGAAAGTCGCGAAGCGCTGCAGCGAATTCGCCGGATCCATCCCGGAATCAGGCTGGTGTTGTCGGTCGGCGGCTGGGGGGCGGACGGGTTCTCGCAGGCTGCGGCGAATCAGGCGGGAAGAGAGCGGCTGGCTGTCAGTGCGGCCGAATTGGCGGATGAATATGGCCTGGACGGTATTGATATTGACTGGGAATATCCAGGGACCTCCCTTGCGGGGATCGCGGCCTGCCGCGACGACAAACAGAACTTTACGCTGCTATTGCAGCAGCTGCGGGAAACGCTGGATGCCGCCGGTCCCGGGCGGATGTTAACCATCGCCGCTGGCGGCGATACGTATTTTACTTTACAGACAGATATACTGGAGATTTGCCGTTATCTCGATTATGTTATGCTGATGACTTATGATCTGCAGGGCGGGTTCCAGACTGTGACGGGCCATCACGCGGCGCTGTATCAAGGCAGGACCAATCTGATCGATGCGTGTGTGGACAAAGCGGTTCGAGTATTCGGCGAAGCCGGCTTGCCGGCGGAGAAGATGGTGGTCGGCGTGCCGTTCTATTCTCGTCAATGGGACAGAGTAAAGGGCGGCGGCGACGGCCTCGGGCAGGAAGCGGAGACGATCGGTCATTATGGTCCGGATTACGGCAGTCTGGTTGATTACATCGGTCCGGCGGATCGGGGCAATCCGGAGGATCATGCACCGCATGGCGCATATCGCCGCTATTGGGATGCGGAAGCCGGAGTTCCCTATTTGTTTGACGGCAGCACCTTCATCAGCTATGAGGATCAGCAGTCACTGGCCGGCAAGGTTGCCTATATCCGGGAGCGGGGCTTGGCCGGCATCATGTTTTGGGAATACCGCTCCGATCCGACCGGGACGTTGATTCCATTCATAAGAGAAGAACTGGATAAATAGACGGAGGAAGGAGAAGCTTCGCGTATGTTGTCTGCTCAATTGCAAGAATTCGCACTGACGCGGTATCAGTCCAGGAAGGCAGTCTATGGTCCGCTCTGGCAAGAGATCGAGTCGGCCTTAGGTGAATGCACGGAAGATGAAGCTGTGTTGATGCGCTATCTCTATGGAACTATGCCGGTACGTGATGCGGGAGAATATGCTTTTTCTGTTTTCTTGAGCTATGTGCAGCATTCCCTTTGGCTGCGGGCACACATGCCTTGGTGCCGTGAGCTGGAGGAGGACATTTTCATCCACCATGTGCTTTATTATCGGATCAATACGGAGGAAATCAGTGACTGCCGGCAATTTTTCTATGAGCAGCTGCAGGATAGAATCCAGGGCATGGAGCCGGAGCAAGCAGTGATCGAAATCAACTACTGGTGCGCGGAGCATGTCGTCTATGAATCGACGGATGGGCGCACGGTTTCGCCGATGACTCTATTCCGCTGTGGCAAGGGCCGCTGCGGGGAAGAGTCGACTTTTACCGTCACGGCTTTTCGCAGCGTCGGCATCCCGGCCCGGCAAGTCTACACACCGCGCTGGGCGCATTGCGATGACAACCACGCCTGGGTGGAGGTGTACCTGCAGGGCAAGTGGCATTTTCTCGGCGCCTGCGAGCCGGAGGAGGCATTGAATCGCGGGTGGTTCACGGTACCCGCTAACCGTGCGATCCTGATCCACAGCCGGATGTTTTCCGATTTCGGCTTAAGCTCGACAGAAGAACGCATCGGTCGGGAGGGCCTGCTCTGTTATGTTAATCATACGGCTTTCTATGCTCGTACGGGCGAGCTTGCTGTAGCGGTGAAGGATGAATCCGGACAGCCGGTTCCCGGAGCCTCAGTTGCAGTGGAGATTCTGAACATGGCGGAGTATTACCCCGCCGCCACCGTGAAGACGGACGACGGAGGAATGGCGCGGCTGACGATCGGGCTGGGCGATGTGCGGATCAGAGCCTGGAAGGATGGGGCGTTCGCCGAGCAGCAGGCGTATCCGACGATGGCGACAGATTCTTCGGCCCCAGCCAGCCTGATCGAGCTGACGCTTCAACGCGCTGTGGAAGCTCCAGGCTGGCCGGCTGACCAATGGGAGCAGACGACGCTGCATGCACCGCAGGAGCATCCGCTGCATCTCGGTGAGGAGACGGCGGAGCAAGCCGCGCGGAAAGCGCAGCGGATGCAAGCCGCTGTCCAAATTCGCGAACAGCGCTTGGCGGCTCTCTATGATGAGCAGCTGGCCGCCGCGTACCCGGAGGCCGCCGAGCTGATCCGCGTTGCGGGCGAGAACACCGAAGAGCTGCGAAAATTTCTGACCCGGGATGACAATCCGAACCGGCGGCAATTGCTGAACAGCCTGGTGATCAAGGACGGCAAAGACCTGCGCAGCGAGATTCTTGAGGATCACTTGAGCTGTGAGCAGGGCAGCTTGCCTGCGGAGATCTATGAGCGGTTCCTGCTTTGTCCGCGAATCTGGCTGGAGGAGTTAACCCCTTACCGCAGCTTTATCAGGCAGTATTTTTTGAAAGAAGAGCAGGAACAGTTTGTACAGAACCCGGATCAGATTTGGCAGTACATCGCAGATACCATAGATTATGATTCAGATGCGGATTATCCGACGATCTGCGCCACCCCGATTGGCTGCCTGAAGCTGCGGCATGGTAATCCGCTCGCACAGAAGATATTGTTTGCGGCGATCTGCCGCAGCTTGAATATCCCGGCCAGACTGAATCCAGTCACACAGACGCCGGAATATTGGCGGGACGGCGCGTTCGCCGTACCGGCCGGCTTTGGCGCGAGGGCGACAGCAGAGTCAGTTGCTGCGATAGGGCCGGGCGTGTACGCCCAGGGAGCAGTCGAGCCGCGCGGCGAGGATCAAGCGCAATTCGGTCAGGGCGAAGCGTTGCGCACGGGTGGTTCGGCGACCCTGGTGCTGCAGGTAATGGAAGCGAGCGAGTGGAAGTATGGTCAGACCTGGACGATCAGCAAGCTGGATGGCGTCCGTTTCGATACGCTGAACTATGCCGGCAGTTCCTTTGAACAGGGCGATCTGGAGCTGAGGCTTGATCCGGCGATCTATCGCCTGATCACCACGCGGCGCTTACCTAGCGGCGACCAGCTCGCGGCTCAGCGGGTATTCCGGCTGGCGAGCGGACAGCGCAAGACAGTAGAGCTGCTGCTGGCGCAAGCCGATGAAGCAGATCTGCTGGTGAACCGCCAGCTGAGCGATGTTTCGCTGCAAACGGAGTCAGGCGAGCAAATCAAGCTTTCCCAGCTGACTGACGAGCGCCCTACGCTGTTGGCATTTTTGGGAGTGGGGGCGGAGCCGACCGAGCATGTTTTAAATGAATTGTTGGCGGGGGCTTCTCGCTGGAACGAGACGAATGCTCGTATGTTGCTGGTTCTGCGGAATCCGGCCGAACGGAGCAACCCTGCCTTTGGCAAGGTGCTCAAGACACTCTCGGGAATCGAGGTGTGCTACGATTCCAAGCAGGCTTGCGCGGCTGCAGCGATGGATATGGGCGTCGACGGGGCGCGGCTGCCTGTGCTCATTCTACTGTCTGGCGGGTTGACCGGCATTTATGCCTGTGCCGGATACAATGTCGGCAGCGTTGAACTGATGCTGCGGCAACTGACACCGTGAACGAATAATACTGGAAATAATAGTGGAAGGAAGGGCCGTTTTAGCGGCTTTTCCTTTTTTTGTTCATGCATAGCGTTGATTTCATTAAAATTCTTTAATTTGTCCAGTATATCTTTAGTTTTTCCTCTATTTGTAAGTGCTTTCATTGGATAAATTCTTGATAAGAATTGCTGTGAGGAGGGGGGATCAAAGAGAGGCTGACAGGCATGGGATAATCTCAGGCCAGTTCGAACGACATTATAGTCTACTAAGAATTGGAGGTTAGGTAATGAATTTTGGCAACAAGAAAAAGATAAAGATAGCCTCGACTATACTGACATTTGCTTTGGTGCTAACCAGTTTCCCGCTTTACGTGCAGGCGGGTGACACTTGGCCGTTTACCGGGGAAAGCGCGCATGGTGAAAACCAGCCAAGTGTACATGGTTATACCAGCGGGCATGTTTTGAATTGGAGCCCCGAGAGTGATCCGGGCGCTGAACTGCTCAGATCCAGAGTGCCATTGCAACAGCGGATTGACCCGCTGGCCGCTACGCAAAGCAATCCCGACCTGGATCCGAATATCAAAATGACTAACGTCAGCGGCGATTACGGAAATGCTTTTATTGAGAATGCTCCATACACCAATAAATTTGCTCAATATCACTTCGGCTTCTGGCAGTATGTAGACTATTGGTCTCCTTGGCATGGTACGGCTACAGCCTATACTCCACCGGAATATTATGATGATCTTGCACAAAAGGACTGGCAGCAGAAATGGTTTGAGTTCGGCATGCTGAATATCCCCAATCCGACCTACACCGATGCCGCCCATAAGAACGGGGTAATGTCGCTGGCCGGCATTTTTTTCTCCAATAATGACCGCGGCCAGCAAACTTACAAGCAAATGATCGTGAAGGATGACGACGGGAATTATCCTGTAGCAGAAAAGCTGATTGAAATGGCCGAGTATTTCGGGTATGACGGCTACTTCATCAACCAAGAGGAAGTAGGGCCCAATGTCACCGTAGCAGATATTCCCGATTACATCGGATTTATGAAAGCGCTGCAAAAGGGCGGACTGTATATTCAGTGGTATGATTCATTGAATACAGCGACCGGCAGCAATACATTTGCCAGAACGATTAATGATAATAATATTTCCTTCCTGTATGACAAGAACGCAGGGGAGCAGGTTTCGCAATCCTTCTTTTTCGACTATGGCATGGGGAGCTCCCTGATCACTTCCGCCAAAGCCTATCTAAATAATTTGAACCAACAGTACGGCACCGATTTTGACCTGTTCGATGTCGGATTTGCCGGCCTGGAGGCTGGGCGCGACCGCTTCAAGAGCGTTCAAGGAAACGCATTGTCAAACAAGCTCTCCAACGGCTTACCACAAGTTAGCATTGCCACACTGGGCGCTGACTTTGTTCATGCCGGTCTGGATGAAGACATGGGACTTGCCTGGCCTGTCAATCATCGCGCGGAGAACGACTATCAATGGATGACGAAGGTACGGGAACAGCTATGGTGGTCGGGCCCTAATATTGATCCGAAAAACACGGCAAAATCAAGTGTAAATACGGCCTCCGATGTCTATGCCGACAACCGTTATTGGCCGGGAATCGCATCCGTCATCGCGGAAAGGTCAGTCATTGGCGATTCCAATTTCTATACGAATTTCAATACCGGTCACGGGCTGTCTTACTATGTTGACGGAAATGTATCGAATGACAGCGAATGGTCCAATATGAGCCTCCAGGATATTCCGGTAACCTGGCAATGGTGGCAGGATACCGATGGCAACCGGCTGACCGTTGATTTTGATTATGGGCCGGAGTATAGCCTTGCCTCAACTCAACGTTTTAACTATCAGCAAATTGGAGCTTATCAAGGCGGTAGTTCTCTGGTCATTAACGGCGATTTGGATGCGGAGAACTTTCTCCGGCTATACAAAACGGATATAAGCGTGAATCCGGGATCCAAGCTGTCAATTACTTATAACAAATCATCCCAGGATGACGGATCTACGCTGCAGGCGGGCCTCATCTTTGAGGATGATCCTGCGAATGTAGTGAAGGTTGCTGTGCAGGATAGCGGAAAGGAAACGAACGGCTGGGTTACCGCAGAGCTCGACCTGAGCGCGTATGCAGGTAAATCCATTGCTGTTCTTGGTTTAGTATTCGATCCTGGCGCAGGCGTCGTAAATGACTATCAAATGAACATTGGCCAAATTTCCATTTCTGACGGTTCTGCTGTTGTACCCGACGCTCCGGCCGGATTGTCCATTTCAGAGCTCCACCCGAACACGAAGGAATTGATCGTAAAGTGGAATCTGGACAACGATTATTCCAGCGTAAAACAATACAATGTCTACGTAAATGATGTGTACATGGGCGGCAAATATGATGAGGTGTTTTATGTAAAACAGCTGCCTGCCGATTCAGGGGTTATCAAGGTTGCGGCTGTCGGGGCGGATGGACGCGAGGGTCCGGCTGCTACGCTTCCTTACGACTTGACGTCGGCTCCGTCGAACATAACTGTAGACTCTCGGGAAGACGGGGTGCTGGAGGTAAGCTGGATAAATGCACCTGGTACTAGCGGCGATATTACCGTCAGCGTAACATCCCGAAACTGGATCACAGCGGAACAACCCGTCAATGAACAAACGGTCGTTCCGTCTGGCTCCACCTCTGCTGTGTTTAACAATATGCCGGTCAATGGCGACGATTACCTGGTTACGGTCTCTTCTGCCGGCGGACAGTCTGTAATGGCCAGCGGGAGCTTTATCGATAAGATTGCCGAGCCTTACGCAGAACCATGGGCCTGGAACGGAGATACCTTAAGCCTGCCGATGCCGAATACCAGGGATTGGCGGTATATGTACTTCTATGAGGATGGTGAATTGAAAAATTTCCCGGTAACCTATATCAGCGGTGCTGCCGGCAATAAGGACCGGATCATACGCGGGCGAACCACCAAAGCCAGCCTGAGCTTCAGCTCCACTGCAGAAAATATCTATGTGGTGATGGAGGACTATGCGGGGAACAAGTCGGCGCCAGTCTATCTGCGAGGCAAGGAGCGCTATACGGTCACCTTTGATTCGAATGGGGGAGAGCATGCGGTTCCAACCGTGGAGTCTGCATTTGGGGCCAAGATCAGTGAACCCTCAACAATGATGACCAGAGAAGGCTATGAGTTCCTGGGCTGGTATAATGGCGATACCAAGTGGAGCTTTGCGGCAGATAGCGTGAAGCAGGATCTGACGCTGACAGCCAAATGGAAGCTTAAGGATCCTGAAGTCGTGCTTATTAAGGAGGGCTCCTTCCGTGAAGGCGCCGCGGCTGCCTTAAAGGCGGTTGCTGCCGGTAAAGGAGCACTATCTTATTCGTGGGCTGTCGATGAGGGAAGCGGCTATAACGGCATTTCCGTGACCGATACCGTCTATTCGATCCCGCGGGTTACTCTGGACATGGAAGGATTCAAGTACAAAGTAATTGTCACCAATGAGGAAGGAGGAGTAGGAGAAGCCGAGACTGCAATAACCGTCACACCGGCGTCAGCCGATCCCGTAGCTCCTGATTTTGAAAGGAACTTGGATGCAGGAAAGACAGTGAAGGAGAATGAGGAAGTTACTCTTTTCGTAAGCACCACCGGTGATGTAGAGCAAGTGGTCTGGGAAGCAAAGCTCAAGGACTCCGACACATGGACCCAGGTAGGGGAAGGCTCCAGCGCTTATACTTTTACGGCTCAAGCTGAGCACGACGGCGCTCTGTTCAGAGTAGTGCTGCAGGGCATTGCTGGCAGTAACCCTTCCACAGCCGTTAGCAATGAGCTGCTCCTGCATGTGATCCCGCTCGTTGTAAATGCCGATCCGGTAATTCATACGGTAACGGCTTCGAAAAATCCTGCCGAGGTTGGCGATACAGTTACCTTTACAGTGCAAGCATCCGGCGAGGGAGTATTGAGCTATCAATGGTTTAAAGATGGAGCTCCTATAGCGGGAGCCACAAATGCGGAGTATACAATTGACAGTGCAGCCGCTTCCGACGGGGGTGCCTATAAGGTTGAAGTAACGCATACCATCCACTTGCACGGACGAGATTATATTGGGGTAAAAGAAAGCGATGAAGTGCTATTTACGGTGGAGACAGAACAATCTGCGGAATGGAGTCTGTTATCCTCCCTAATTAACCAAATCAAAGCGTTGAAAAATGATGTTGTATATACCGCTCAATCCATTGCCGAGTTGAAGTCCAGTTCAGCGTATCTTACGGCTGTTGCCTTAACGGCAGATAGCCCAGCCGATACAGTGCGAACCGCTTATGAGAATTTGGTGCAGGCTCGGAGCCGTATTCTCAAGCTATATGTCCCTGTATCCCCAGGCACAGGTACGAACGAAGGAGCGGGCGGAGATAGCGGAGGAACAAAGACGGAAAATGGAACTTCACCGTTGCCTCCTGCGAACCCGTCCCAAATGATTGTCTCGGGGCAAGATTTGTTGAAAGCCAGCGAGGCGGGAGTTGTAGCCATCACCGTAAAAACGGAAGTTACAAGCATCGACTTGCCTCTAAATGCTGGAGAACTGTTAAATCAAAATATTCTTCGCATTGAAACGGATACACTGACCCTGGACATTCCGCCGGAAGTGCTGAAGCAAATGAAGGATTTGTTGGGGGATTCTCCTCTCTCCACAAATAAATTGCAGCTCGGTATCCAACCGATATCCTTGGATCAGGCTGGCGTTACCGCCAATTCAGAAATATCGATCAAGGGCTCGACAGTTAAGCTGGATTTGAAGGTTGTCGATAATCAAGGGGCGACAGTAAAAGAAATTACGGAACCCACCATTCAGCCTTTGAACATCAAGATGCCGATTACTACCGGTCTGAATGCCGACCTCTTGGGAATCTACTTGATTAATAATGATGGCACATTGACCTATCTGGGGGGAGCCCGAAATGGTAATGTGATGGGCTTGGAGGTTGAGCAGGCAGGGACCTACGCGCTTCTGGAGTATAAGGTCAACTTCCAGGATGTTTCGGATACTCATTGGGCGGCAGATGCTATCCAAATCCTTGCGGCGAAGCATTGGACGCAAGGTGTGCCGGGTAATAAGTACGAGCCCGGCCGAACAATTACTAGGGCAGAATTTACAACCCTTGTTGCCAAAGCACTGCACTTGAAGGAGCAGAGCGAGTTGAAGTTCAATGACGTTCCTTCAGACGCTTGGTACAAGGATGACCTTGCCAAATTAGTGAAGCTCGGCTTAGTCAGCGGACGCTCAGCGGACCGTTTCGAGCCTGATGCCGAAATTAGCCGCCAGGAAATTGTTACTATTCTGATGCGCGCTTTGGAATTGCAGCAGGATGTAGATGCTCCGGCACCATCTGATTCATCCCGCTTCAAGGATGATTCAAGCATCGCTTCCTGGGCTCGCGCAAGTGTGCATGCTGCTGCCGAGCTTGGACTTGTTAAAGGCCAAGGGGATCATTTTGCACCGGCACAATCTGCAACAAGAGCTGAAGCGGCCCAATTTGCAATAAACTTCTTGCTGAATTCGGAATAGGGCATGATAAAAGAAGAGGGTGTCCCGAAGTAAAATTCTGGGACACCCTCTTGTTCTATTCATCTTTACAGGACTACCTGAGATCTTTCGGCTGCTACCTTGCCGTGACCATCTACCGTATAGCTCTCATCATAGATCCGTACGGCAGCAGGAATATCCGTCTCGTTCGTTACAGTAATGCTGTTCTCGCCGACACTAACCTTCAAGGTAGCTCCACGGAACATCACATTGAAGGAGAAGGACTTCCAGTGCGACGGGATGAATGGACGCAGCACCAGCTCGTTATTGTGTACGCGCAATCCGGCAAAGCCTTGGATAACGGCCATCCAGGTTCCCGCCATGCTTGTCGTGTGGCAGCCGTCTTCCGTGTCGTTGTTGTAGTTGTCCAGGTCCAGACGGGCAGTACGCAGGTACATCTCATAAGCCTTTTCCTGGTAACCCAGTTCGCAAGCAAGAATCGAATGGACGCAAGGCGACAAGGAGGACTCGTGAACCGTCAATGGCTCATAGAAGTCGAAGTTCCGTTTCTTCGTCTCCAGATCATAACGATCTCCGAGGAAATACAACCCTTGAAGCACGTCTGCCTGCTTAATGTAGCAGGAGCGGAGAATCCGGTCCCAGGACCAGTTCTGGTTCAGCGGGAGATGCTCCGGCGCCAATTCCTTGACCGGAACAAGCTCTTTATCCAGGAAGCCGTCCTGCTGCAGGAAGACGCCGCGCTCATTATCCAACGGATAATACATATTCGAAATAATATCCTTCCACTTGCTCGTTTCTTCCTCACGAAGGCCTAGCTTCTCAACCAATTCCTTATAACGCGCCGGCTCATGCTTGCTTAACTCCTCCAGCACTTCCAGCGTATATTCCAGCGTCCAGACTGCGATCCGGTTCGTGTACCAGTTGTTATTTACGTTATTCTCGTATTCATTCGGACCGGTAACGCCCAGCATCACGTATTTGCCTTTATCCTTGGAGAAATTAACGCGCTCTTCCCAGAACCGGGAAATTTCCGCAAGCACCTCAAGTCCATATTGACCTAGGTAAGCCTTGTCTCCGGTGTAATTGACATAGTTATAAATGGCGTAGGCAATCGCACCGTTCCGGTGAATTTCTTCAAACGTAATTTCCCACTCGTTGTGGCATTCTTCCCCGTTCATCGTTACCATCGGATAAAGCGCACCCTTGGTGAAGCCAAGCTTGCGGGCGTTCTCCTTAGCCTTTTCCAAGTGCTTGTAACGATAAATAAGCAGATTGCGGGCAATGGACGAATCAGCCGTGCTGAGGTAGAAAGGCACACAATAAGCCTCGGTATCCCAATAAGTGCTGCCGCCATATTTTTCACCAGTGAAGCCTTTAGGTCCGATATTCAGACGGTCGTCTTCCCCGGTGTAGGTTTGATTCAATTGGAAAATATTAAAGCGAATGCCTTGCTGTGCCGATACGTCACCTTCGATGATGATGTCACTGCCCTTCCATTTTTCCACCCAGACATCAGCCTGTTCTTGAAGGAGGACATCGAATCCGGCCGATTTCGCTGCAGACAGCGCTGCTGTCCCTGCTTCAACCAGCTGGCCCAGACCATGATCACGGGAGGTGACATTGGCCACATATTTATAAAGGGTCAGCGTCTCATCCTTAGCCGTCTCAAAGGAAACCTCGGAGGACACATATTTCTCGTTCTCAACTAGCACAGGCTGGAGCTCAAGCGCCGTTCCATTCTTTGTTACATCAAAGGACATCACCGAAGTGACGTGGAAATCAAGCTTCTTCGTCTTCAGAGTCAGGTAGGAGCGCTCCGGCCCGGCATTTTTCTCAACCTCAAGCCAGAACTTCTCTTCATAGTTGGAGTCCTTGTTCTTCACATCGCCGTCCAGATAAGGGACGAAGGTGATCATACCTGAGAAATTAAGCGGAGTGACCGCATAGCGGATGGCTCCGATCTCATGGCGCTTCATGCTGACAAATCGAACGGTCTCAACCCGCAGCTCCTTGCCGTCCTCCATGACAGCCGTGAACCGACGGGAGAGGTAGCCTTCCTTCATATTCAATTCACGGACGAACTCTTTGACCTCGCATTGAGCCAGATCCAGGGCAACTCCGTCTAGGAGCACATGAATACCGATCCAGTTCGTACTGTTCAGCACCTTGGCAAAATACTCCGGATACCCGTTCTTCCACCAGCCGACACGGGTTTTATCGGGATAATAGACACCGGCCATATAACTGCCCTGCAGGGACGCGCCGCTGTACTTCTCTTCAAAGTTAGCCCGCTGTCCCATATATCCATTGCCGATGCTGAAAATACTCTCGGAAATCTCATGGGTTGACGGGTCGAAGGATTCCTCGATAATTGACCATTCATCCATTTTTAAGTATTGTCTCATGAAAACCTGCTCCTTTTAGAGGTAGTTCAAAAAGCCGACTTTTTGACCCCGCATTTTAAATTTATTCTGGTATTGAACAAGAAATACGATTAAGCCTGCAGCTCTGAAAGACGTCGGTAGGACATATGCTCAAGCGACGGAATGACCAGATTCGCTTCGCCCAATGTTTCTTCCGATCCGATGCCAATGCTGCGCATCCCGGCGCGAGCCGCGGCCTCAATCCCGGCTTCGGCGTCCTCGAAGACGATGCATTCCTCCGGGCTTACTCCAAGTTCAGCCGCCCCCAGGGTGAATACCTCAGGATCGGGCTTGGCTGCTGAGGTCTTGGTTCCGTCGACGATCGCGTCAAAATACGGTGTCAACCCGGTATTATTGAGAATGGTCATTGCATTTTTACTGGCTGAGCCAAGTGCAACCTTGATTCCGTTATTCCGGCATTCCTGCAAAAACTCAAGGGCCCCGGGTAAAATCTCGGAACGATCCATTTTCGAGATCATATCGACATACCAATTGTTCTTGCGTTCAGCAAGCTCTAGCCTGGCAGCCTCTTCAAGGCTGATTCCGCCGATACTAAGAAGTATGTCCAAGGAAGCCATTCGACTGACACCCTTCAGGCGCTCATTATCCTGCTCGGTAAACGCGAAGCCTAATTCCTCTGCAAGACGCTTCCAGGCCAGGTAGTGATATTTGGCGGTATCGACCAATACGCCGTCAAGATCGAATAAGCAGGCCTTGACTGAATTTGTCATTATTTATTTCCCCCTTTATAGCGCAAACGTTTGAACAATACTTGAAAAATAAAAGAAGCGGCTGTCGCTCCTTTTATTCGTCATGGAGTCATTTCTTGGAGACAGAATACATCGATGAGTCTCGCACGATCAGCCGATGAGGGATGATCTGTCTGCGTTGATACTTTTTGTCGTTGTTGTTCTGAATCGCCTGGATCAGCACCTGGGAAGCGGTATAGCCCAGATTGTAGATGCCGATATCGATACTGCTCAATGGAGGCGTGGACAGCTCGGCAATCGGGATGTTATTGAAGCTGACAAGGCATAAATCCTCCGGCACCTTGTACTTCAGCTCATGCAATCCGCGCAATACACCGAAAGCCACCACATCGTCAATGACGACAATGGCTGTCGGACGATTAGGCAAATTCATGAAAAAGGACATCGCCCGGTAGCCGCTTTCCTGCAAAAACTCTCCCTCGACAATCCATTCGGGACGCATTTCCAATCCGGAATCATTCAAGGCGTTCATATATCCCTTGAGCCGATCTCTGGATACGACAAGATCAGGAGGACCGCTGACGAATCCAATACGTTCATGCCCCAAGGAAATAAGATGCTTCGTGGCATCATAGGAAGCCTGCACATTATCATTATCCACGGATAGACATTCGGGATAATGCTCGCTCCGGCCAATCAGGACGAAGGGATGACCGTTTTCTTCCAGGAACCGGACAACAGGGTCATCCTTTCTTGAATACAATAGAATGACGCCATCAACCCGCCGACCGTTCAGCAGCCTGGAGACACATTCAACCTCTTCCTTCTCGTTGGCGCCTGAACTAATCAGGATATCATAGCCAAGCTTGCTCGCCTGGGTTACAATTCCTCGAATCAATTCCATAAAGAAATAGTTCGAGAAGAGTTCCTCGGCAGACTTCGGAAGCATAATGCATATGCTGTTCGTCGTCTTGGAGACCAGACTCTTAGCCATGATATTGGGGTGATAACCAAGTTGATCCATGATTTCTTTGACTTTTCTCGAAGTTTCGATACTAATTCTTGGATGATTGGATAGCACCCGGGACACCGTAGAGGGGGAAACACCGGCCTTTTTAGCAACATCTTTAATAGTTACAGCCATAAAAAACCTCCTCTGTGGAACCGTTTGCTTTACATTGTAATATTAATCTAAAGACTCAGGAAAGTAAATAGATACACCGGGCAATCAATCTTTGAATGTGACAAAAGCACTTAAAAAATACAAACGTTTGCGCGAAAAATGAGACAGAGAACCAGGGGCAGGCCGCCCGTGGGCAAGAAGCGCGCAGAACGGCCTGTAGCGGGCTTTGGCTAAATTTGTTTTTTCAAGATCGTGTATCCATAGGCAGGAAGACGAACCTGCAGCGAGGCATCTTCCTCAGAGGCTTCAAAGAGATTGCCGGTCCATGCATCGACCCAATTTGCACCACCGTGATTCACCTTTAACGTCTGGGCAGTATCCAGATTATTCAACAGCACGATCACCCGTTCCTTGCCGAGCTTCCGTTCAAATACTAGGGCGCTTCCTCCAGCATCCGCGGTCAGAAAACGAATTGAGCCCGTCCGAAGCGGAGCCAAATCCTTGCGGATTCCAATCAGCGTACGGTAGAACTCATAGAGCTCAAGATCCTGGTCCCGGGGATCCCAAGGCATACATTTACGACAATCGGGGTCGGCCCCGCCGTCAAGCCCGATCTCATCGCCATAATAAATGCAAGGCGTACCTGAATAAGTGAATTGAAACAGGGCAGCGAGCTTCATTTTTCGCTTATCTCCCTTGCATAGGGTCAACAAACGCGGAGTATCGTGACTGTCCAGCAAATTGAAGGCCACCTCGCTGGCCTGACGCGGGTAACGCGACAGCTGTCTGCCAATACTCTCGGCAAAGCCCTTCGCATCCAGAGTGCCTCGAACCACAAAATCCAGAACGGCGTCCGTGAACGGATAGTTCATCACGGCATCGAATTGGTCGCCTTGAAGCCAAGGAGAGGATTCATGCCATATTTCGCCAAGAATATACGCCTCCGGATTCGCGGCTTTGACCGTCTGGCGGAATTCTCTCCAGAACTGATGATCGACCTCATCAGCCACGTCCAGCCGCCAACCGTCGATTCCAACCTCACGCACCCAGAAATCCGCCACACCGAGCAGGTATTTCTGAACGTCGGGATGCCTGGTGTTCAGCTTGGGCATCATCGGCTCAAAGGCGAATGTATCATAGGTCGGCACCCCGTCCTTTACCTCCAACGGGAACTGCCGAACGGAGAACCAGTCCTTGTATTGAGATTGCTCTCCTTTCTCCAGCACATCGACAAAGGGGGCAAAGGTTTTGCCGGAGTGATTGAAGACGGCATCGAACAGAACCCGAATTCCCCGGTCATGACAGGCTTGAACCAAGCGCTTGGCTGTCTCCAAATCGCCGAAATGCGGATCAATCTCCATATAATCAGCCGTATCATATTTATGATTTGTGGTAGCGAGAAATAGGGGCGTGAAGTATATCGCCGTTATTCCCAGCTCGCTAAGGTGATCGAGATGATCCATGACGCCCTGGAGATCTCCGCCAAAGAAATTGTCACGCTCCGGTTTGCCGCCCCATGGAAGCACGCCTTCGGGATCATTGTCAGGATTACCGTTGGCAAAACGCTCCGGAAAAATCTGATAGAATATCGCATCCTTGACCCAATCGGGCACTTTGTAGACATCAGCAGGATTGATGAAAGGGTACTCAAATAAACGGTCCGGCTCGGCGGGCTCTTCCGTAAAGAACTTATTCTCGTTCATCCATACGGTTTCATCGCCTGATTTCAGCTGGAATCCGTACTTGAGACGCCGATAAGGCGGTTTAACTGCACACTCCCAATAATCAAATAATTCGTCGGACGTCAGGATAGACATAGGTACTAATTCTTTACTTTGATCCCACATATACTTGTCGCCGATCCAAGCAAAGACCTCGGTTAAATCTCCCTTTTTACAGCGCAGGCGAAGGTGAATGGTTTCAAGATCATAAGCGTAGCACCAATTCAGCTTTGGCCTGTGAAATACAGCCTCAAGCAGCATAACGAAACCTCCTCAGTTGATAATCAAGCTGACAGCAATGGCATTCCCCAAGTTGCATAATTGCATTCTGGGTGGGGAAAATAACGGCATTATAACATTCGTTTTTCGAAGGTACAAGCTATGAAACAGAAAGGAGCGCACAAATAATTATTATGATTTATTATGAAATAGAGAGCATATCAAAGGATATGGAAGAAAATTAAAGGGAATTACCCAATAAGCACGTGTGCAAACGTTTTTACAAAATGGACCTCATGTTGTATTATGATTTCAGAAATAAAGCGCTTTCCGGTCAGAAAAGCAAGGTTGGATCCCTGGATTCAGCGAAATAACACGAATCCTTTGCTTTTGATTGGAATCGTTTGCGCAAGTTTCTGAAAGTTAAATTCCTTAATTGAGGCAGCTTGTACAAAATTTAGGAGGGGTTCGCTTTATGAAGTTGAAAAAGACAATGGTATTACTCGCAAGCCTGACGTTGGTTGCATCGCTTACGGCATGTGGCGGCGGCAACAATACGGCAAACAATGGAGCAAACAACGGAACAAATACACCGGTTGCCGACAATCAAACCAATACAGGCTCTGAAAACACCGGAACAGAAGGACTTCAGCCTGAAGAAGGCGCTGAGCTTCTGGTATGGGAAAGTAAAGAAGAAGTAGCTTTCACTGAAGAAATTGCCAAGCAATTTGAAGAGAAATATGGTGTAAAGATCAAGATTGAAGAAGTCGCGGTTCCTGACCAAGTCGGCAAGATTACGACGGACGGACCGTCGGGTCTGGGTGCAGACGTTATGGTTATCCCGCACGATCACCTTGGTAACGCAGCTCAATCGGGCATGATTCTTGCGAACGACGAGTTCGGTGAAGAAACGACAAAGAATAACACGGAAGCATCGATCATTGCTTCTACTTACGAAGGGACATTATACGGCTATCCTAGAGCAGTGGAGACAACAGCGTTGTTCTACAATAAATCTTTGCTTCCTGAGCCGCCAAAGTCGTTTGATGATGTTATTGCCTTCGCGAAGACTTTCAATGATCCTGCCAAGAAGAAATATGCATTGATGTGGGAAACAGGCAACATGTACTTCAACTATCCGTTCATCGCAAGTACCGGCGGTTACCTGTTCGGCGACAACGGAACGAACAAGGATGACATGGGTCTTGCCAATGAAGGTGCGATTGAAGGCTTGAAGGTATTCCAAAGCCTGAAGGAAATTCTGCCGATCAACAGCGGCGACATCAACCCGGATATCAAGCGCGGCTTGTTCAATACGGGTGACGTAGCCATGGACATTAATGGCCCTTGGGAGCTTGCTGGCTATAAGGAAGCTCTTGGTGACAACCTGGCTGTAGCTCCAATTCCTACAGTTGCAGGTAAACCAGCAATCTCCTTCTCCGGAGTTAAGATTTATGTTGTCAGCTCCTATACGAAATATCCGAATGCTGCCAAACTCTATTCTCAGTTCGCATCCAGCAAAGAAGCGCAATTGCTGTTGAACGAAAAGATTGGTTCCATTCCTACGAACCTGGAAGCTCTTGAAGTAGATCAAATCAAGAACGATCCATTTATCTCGGGATTTGCTGAGCAAGCCAAGAACTCCCAGCCAATGCCTTCGATACCGGAAATGTCTAATGTATGGTCTCCAGTGAATGCAGCTCTGCCTGAAATCTGGAACAACCAAGCTGATCCTAAGACTGCAATGGAAAAAGCAATTCAACAAATTACTGATTTGAATAACGGGGCTGCAGAATAAGCTTACTTCAGCGGGCCTAAATGATTTAGTTGACCCGCCGCCACTTGGCGGCGGGTAATTCCTTGATTTTCAAGGGAGAGGAGAATAATGTGATGGACCAACATCGGAACAAAGCAACGATACTGTCGATTTTAAGTATGGGCCTGGGACAGATATATAACAGGCAATATATTAAAGGATTACTGTTTCTTGTATTTGAGTTTTTTTGCGTCAGTTACTTTATCAACAATTTGGGCAGGGCCTTCTGGGGCATTGTCACCTTGGGGGATGTTCCCCGTACATTAGTCAAAGGAAAATGGGTTGAGGGCGACCATTCCATCTTCATTATGATCGAGAGCTTGATTACCATTATATTCTTAATCATCTTTCTTGTGGTCTACATTCAGAATATTCGCGACGCAAGAAAGGTTGCTCGCCTTCGTGAGGAAGGCCATCCGTCGAACAATTTCGTTCAGACGGTCCGTTATGTGCTTGATTACAAATTCCCGGTGGCCATGTTAAGCATTCCAACGCTCGGAATTCTATGCTTTACGATTCTGCCGATCATTTTCATGGTGATGATCGCCTTTACGAACTATTCGTCACCTAATCATATTCCGCCGGTAAAGCTTGTCGATTGGGTCGGATTCGATACCTTTAAAAATCTGCTCGCGCTCAAAACCTGGAGCCATACGTTCTATGGCGTTCTGACCTGGACCATTATCTGGGCGGTTCTGTCGACTGTGACCACCTACTTTGGCGGTCTGCTCGTAGCTCTGCTGATCAATCAGCAAGGCATCAAGTTCAAAGGGTTTTGGAGAACGATCCTGATTCTTCCCTACGCCATTCCGCAGCTCATCTCGCTGCTTGTCATGAGAAATATGTTTAACGGCCAATTCGGCCCGATCAATCAGTATCTGCAATATTTCGGGATCGACCAGATTCCTTGGTTGACCCATGAAATCTGGGCTAAGGTCACCGTAATCCTAGTCAATATGTGGGTTGGGATTCCGGTCTCGATGCTGCTTATTATGGGCGTACTGACCACGATCCCAAGAGATCTCTATGAGGCTGCCGAGGTTGATGGAGCCAGCGGTTATCAGAAATTTAGAATTATTACGCTGCCTATGGTGCTGTTTACCACTGCGCCGACGCTCATTACACAGTTTGCAGGCAATATCAACAACTTTAATATGATCTTCCTGCTCACCGGCGGTGATCCGGTTAAGGGCGACTACCAATATGCAGGTGCGACGGACCTGCTCGTTACCTGGCTGTATAAGCTGACGCTGACCCAGAACAAGTACAATATGGCGTCAGCCGTCGGGATCATTATCTTCGTGATCATTGCCTCGTTCTCGATTTATAACTATCGCAGAACCAAGTCGTTTAAAGAGGAGGACATGATCCAATGAGTAATCGCAAACAAAAAAACGTCGTGCGCTTGGCGCTCAGCTATCTTATGCTGACTATCCTTGCGGTCTGTGCGGTGTATCCGGCACTCTGGATCATACTGGGCTCCGTTCGTCCGGGGAAATCGCTCTACAGCAAGACGCTTATTCCTGAGAGCTTCACCTTGCAGCATTATAGCGAGCTGTTCAATTCCCGCATCATCTTGTTCCCGCAATGGTATATGAACACGCTCAAGATTGCGGTGCTCTCCATGCTGCTCGGCGTCGCATTAACGCTCTTGACAAGCTATGCGTTGTCCCGTTTCCGGTTCAAGAATCGTCAGAATTTTCTATCCATTCTGATGATTCTCGGGATGTTCCCGGGCTTCATGAGTATGATCGCAATCTTCCTGCTCTTGAAGGAATGGTCGCTGCTGGATAATCCTTATGCCCTGGTACTGGTATACTCCTGTGGAGCGCCGCTAGGACTAACACTGATTGCCAAGGGCTTCTTCGATACGGTTCCGCGCTCGCTTGACGAAGCGGCCAGAATTGACGGTGCAGGCAATTTCCGGATCTTTGCTCACATTATATTGCCGCTGTCCCGTCCGATTCTGACTTATCTGGCTCTTCTTCAGTTCGTAGGACCGTGGGTGGACTTTATCTTCGCCCGTCTGATCCTCCGTTCCAAGGAGAACTGGACGCTCGCTGTCGGGATGTGGGATATGGTGGCTTCGCAGCAGAACTCCAACTTTACCGTGTTTGCTGCCGGTGCTGTCCTCATTGCTGTTCCGATTACCATCTTGTTTATGATCATGCAGCGCTTCCTTGTCGAAGGTTTGACTTCGGGAGCGAGCAAGGGGTAAACATCCTTTTGTCCATCAGGGTATAGCTTACTTACAAGGGAGCTATACCCTTTTTTTAATACATATTGATTAAGATCCTTTCACACGCCTGCCTGATCCGGGACCATATTAGTTAAATTTTTATACAAGAGTTAAAAAGGGGAGACACAGGATGAAGCTGCAGTTCAAATCCGTGGGCACGAAGGTGTCTATGATTCTCTTTGTTACGGTTGTTTTTTTGTCTGCAATACTCGGCTACAGTTCCTACTTGATGTCGAAGGAGATCATCCGCGAGCAGGTGGGATTGGCGTCATCCCAGGCGATTGAGCAAGCAGCGGACAAGCTGGATTTCCTGTTCGCACAGTATGAATCCTCCTCCAGACAGCTGGCGGTAGACCAAGCTTTAAAAAGCGACTTGGAAGCGGTTTCGGATGCAAATATCGACATTATCAAGAAGACTGCCGCCGAGACCCGAATCAAGAACAAGCTGGATGCATTGAAGGGCTCTGACAACAGGCTGACAGGCATTCGTCTGATCAATCGCATGGATTCGTCCAAAACTTATTTTTCCTCCGGCGCCAGTGGAACTCAGACCACGGAGAATACCAAGTCCCGAATTCAGAGCATCGTGGATGCGGGCGGCAAGCCAGTCTGGATCCCTGGACTTCAGAAGGGCTTCTTCGAGTCATCCAATGAGCCGACGATTACGATGGGGCGGCTGTTGCAGAACCTGAATAATCAGGAGGCGGAGTATGTGCTGCTCATTGAGATTAAAAGCGAAGCTGTTACCGAGAGCTTGGCGAATTTGAAGATCGGAAATGGCGGCGAGGTCCGGATTGTGAGCCCGGAGCAGGTGATCGTGCATGCTTTCGACAAGAATCTCCTGGAGACGCAATCCTACATTACGGTCAGTGAGGAGCGGATCAGCAAGGGTGAGTCCTTCACCGCGAAGGATGAAGCGGGCACGAATCAGCTTGTTGTCTTCCGGCAGCTGCAATCTGTCAATTGGCGGCTGATCGGTTATGCGCCTGAAAGTGATTTCCTGAGCGCGGCGGACAAGCTGATCGGAGTTACGCTATATGTGTTGGTTGCCTCTATTCTGGTGGCCTTGGCCATTGGTTACTATTTGTACCGGATGGTCGGGAAGCCGCTGCAGAAGCTCTCGACACTGATGGAGCAGGGAGAGCAAGGGAATCTGAAGGTGCGCGCGGGCTTCAAAGGAAAAGATGAAATCGGGCGACTCGGCCATAGCTTTAACCGGATGCTGGAGCAGATTTCGTTGCTGGTGGAGCATACCCGGGGCACGACAGTAGCATTGTTGTCCACCGCAGAAAATTTGTCGAAGGCTTCTCGGGATACCGCGAACACTGCGCAAGAAATTGCTATGGCAACCGGAGAAATTGCTCGCGGAGCCTCCGGGTTAGCCGGAGAGGCGGAAAAAGGAACCGAGTTGGCCGAGGAGATTGGCGTTCAAATGAACCGTGTTGTTGAGCTTAATACCACGATGGATCAATCGGCAGGGCGGGTCATTGAGGTCAGCCGCCAGGGACAGGAATACATGGAGCATTTAGTTGAAAAGACGGAATCTGTTTCTCGAATGACGAGCCTCATTGAGGACAATTCCGATAAATTGAGCAAGAGCACCTATTCTATACGGAATATCCTGGCGCCAATGATTGAGATGACCAAGCAGACCAATATCCTGTCACTCAATGCTTCAATCGAAGCCTCACGGGCAGGGGCAGCGGGTAAAGGCTTTATTGTCATTGCCGATGAGATTCGGAAGCTGTCGATGGCCTCCAACGAATCTATCCAGAATGTATCCGCCATGACCGAGGAAATTCAGGAGGCGATTGCGGCCACGTTGCATGTGCTGGGCGAGGTCACGCCGATGTTTGCGGAACAGCTGGAGTCCGTGAAGGGAGCTTCGTCGATCTTCCGGAATGTTAGCACGGAAATGAACAGCTTCATCGAAGAAATCGAGAACTCTTCGGCTTCCGTGAAGGAATTAATCCGTTCCCAATCGCAATTAAGGGACTTTATCACAAATGTCAGCTCGGTAGTACAGCAGACGAACGCTTCGACGGAGGAGGTTGCCTCGGTCGCCTCAGAGCAGCATGGAGTCAGTGAGGAGCTTGTTAAGCTCTCTAATCGCCTGGAGGAGCTGTCGGAATCCCTCAAGCAGTCGCTCAGTGTGTTTCAGGTAGAAGAAAGTGAAGCAACCAAGCCCGGTGCAGAACGTCCAGAGCATGTTAAATAATAGTAGAATGCTCGCAAAGCCCGTCATTGTTCAAATGGCGGGTTTTGCTTCGTCCTTTGCTTGAAGCGCATTCAATGTACCATCGGATATGACTCGGGAAGCTAGGGGCGATTTATTGATCGTACGTATTCGATCTTTTCTACCTATTGCGCAAACGATTGCGCAACGCATAAGAAACCGCTATAATAAGTTGGACACAACAGCCGAAGTTGAATGCCGATACAGATAGCGGGCAACCCTTAAGATACCGGCATAGAGAAAGAGATTTGAGGAGTGAAGAAACGGCATGAAGAGAACATGGTGGAAAGAGGCAACAGCCTATCAAATTTATCCGCGGAGCTTCATGGACAGCAACGGGGACGGAATTGGCGATCTGCGCGGTATTATCTCCAAGCTGGATTATCTGAAGGAGCTGGGGATCGGGATCATCTGGATCTGTCCGATCTACAAATCACCCAACGATGACAATGGGTACGATGTGTCGGACTATCAGGGCATTATGGATGAGTTCGGCACGATGGAGGATTTTGATGATCTGCTGAGAGAGGTACATGCAAGAGGCATGCGGTTAATCATGGATCTGGTTGTCAACCATACCTCGGATGAACATCCTTGGTTTATTGAATCGCGTTCCTCGCTTGATAATCCGAAGCGGGATTATTATATTTGGGCTGATCCGAAGGACGGCAGGGAGCCGAATAACTGGGCCAGCTTGTTCGGAGGATCGATTTGGGAGTATGACGAGCACACTGGACAATACTTTATGCATGTATTTTCCAGACGGCAGCCGGACCTGAACTGGGAAAATCCCGAGATGCGCCGGGAAATTTACGAAATGATCAACTGGTGGCTCGATAAAGGAATCGACGGCTTCCGTGTCGATGCGATCTCCCATATCAAGAAAACGACGGGATTCCCCGATATGCCTAATCCGAGCAAGCTTCGCTATCTCCCTTCAGAGGCAGGACATATGAACCGTGAAGGGATTCATGAACTGCTGTCCGAGCTGAAGCAGGCGACCTTCGATAAGCATGACATTATGACCGTCGGGGAAGCCAGCGGGGTGAAGGCGTCGGAAGCGGACCATTGGGTCGGTGAAGAGCGCGGGAAGTTCAATATGATTTTTCAATTTGAGCACATGGGACTCTGGCAAAAAAGCCTGGATAACGGACTCGATCTGCCTCGCCTGAAGCAGGTGCTTACCAAATGGCAGAAAGAGCTGGAAGGGACCGGATGGAATGCCTTATTCCTCGAAAATCATGATCAGCCCCGTTCTGTATCGACCTGGGGCAATGACAGCAATTTCCGGATTGAATCCGCAAAGGCGCTGGCTACGATGTATTTTCTGATGCAGGGCACGCCGTTCATTTATCAGGGACAGGAGATTGGCATGACGAATGTGCAATTCCCTTCCATAGAAGATTATGATGATGTCTCGATGAAGAATTGGTATCGGATCGAGAAGGAGAACGGCAAGAGCCATGAGGAGATTATGCCGGTTATCTGGAAGAACGGCCGGGATAATTCCAGAACGCCAATGCAATGGAACAGCACTCCCCAGGCTGGGTTTACAACCGGCACTCCATGGATGAAGGTCAATCCGAATTATGTGGATATCAATGTAGAGTCGTCCCTGCGTGATCCGGACTCTATCTATCATTATTTCAAGAGCTTGATCGCGCTCCGCAATGCTCATGCTACTGCAGTGTATGGCAGCTATGACTTGCTGCTGGCGGAGGACGAGCAAATATATGCTTATACTCGCACACTGGATTCGGAGCGCCTTCTGATCATTACGAACCTTTCCGCCTCTCCGGCAGTCTTTACGATTTCCCCTGAGCTGCTGAACAGGGAGATGAAGACGGATCTGCTTCTAGCCAACTATGGAGAGCAGGCGCAAAACGGCATAGACCTCCAGGAACTGCTGCAATTAACGCTCCGTCCTTATGAAGCTCGAGTATATAGACTGCCAGTATAATAAGGTCCGCACTCGACGATATCGAGCTTGTGGCGGAACAAAAGAGGGCATCCCCAAGTAAAATTCTGTACCCCTTAATAACAAAATAGAGCGGTCTTCACATAGAAACCAAGGAGCTAAGCGGTCTTTTCTCGCTTGAATCCTTGGTTTCTTGCGTCCACTGCGGATTTCTAAGCGAGGAGCGCGGGAAATCCGCTCGGCCTTCAAACTGGTTTTGGCAAGCCTTGAAGCTTTTAGTGACATTGTGCATTAAAATCGCCGCACTATACCCACGCCAGCGATTTTAGTGACATTGTGCATTAAAATCACTTGCACGACCACCTACACCAGCAACTTTAATGCCTTTCGGCACTTATTTCGCAATGCACGGCGTAACCTCACTTTAAAAAAGGTGTCCCAACCATCTATGATAGGGCGCAGTTCAATGACTGGGACACTCTCCTTTCGTTATTGAAGTACGGTTGTAGTGTAGCCTGGAATAACAAGCTGATTGGCGCTGAGCTGTGCACCTTCCCTTGTGGTTCCGGCAATCTTCGTGAATGCCTGCTCTTCATCAGCTTCGAGAAGAAGGGTCTGTTCCTTGCCGGTCAGGTTATGCAGGACCAGTACAGATTCCTGATCATTCTGACGAAGATAAGCAATTACACCGTCATGGCCTGAATCAAATTCCTTAACGGCGCCATCCTTCAATGCACTGCTGACATTGCGCAGGGCGATTAATTTCCGGTAATGCGACAGTAGGGAATCCGGGTCCTGAAGCTGCTCCTCGACGCTGGTTCCGGGCTTGCCGGTATTGAATTGAATAGGTTCCCAGGTGGTCTGCCCAATCCCGGCCCCGCCTGCATGCCACTGCATCGGCTCGCGAATGCTCTCGTCGGGCTTGGCGCCGGTCATGCCGATTTCTTCTCCGTAATAGATGAACGGATTCCCAGGCAGTGTGAGCATTAATCCGGCTGCCATTTTGGCATGATCCGCATTTCCTTCCAGTTGAGTCATCACCCGGTTCATATCGTGATTGGTCAGGAAGGTGGCATCAACGAACTGGCCCTTTGATTTTTCTTCGAACAGCTTATAAGTTCTTTCCAGGGTGAAGGCAATGTTGTTGTCCTTCTCTTGCTTGGCTGCACTTAGAATCGTCTCGGCCAGTCCGAAGTTGAAGCCGGAATCCAGAGCGGAGTCCAAATAATTTGCAATCAGAGCCGGTGAAGGATCCCACACCTCGCCGACGAGATAAGCATCAGGGTTGACTTCCAGCATACTGCTGCGGAATTCTCGCCACCATGCCACGTTCTTGTCCGTGGTCTCTTGCCCTTTATCAGTAATCAGATCCTCATAAATATGCTTGGCCGCATCGAGCCGGAATCCATCCAGTCCCAATTCCAGCCAGAATCGTCCGGTCTCCTTCATCTCCTGACGAACCTCAGGATTATCGAAGTTCAAATCCGGCATGCCTTCCCAAAAAATCCCCATATAGTGGTCGCCTCGCGCTGTATGCCACGGACTTCCGCTTCCGGCAGCACTGGATCCTCCAGTCTGGCGGTTCTGATCCTCCGCCCAGATGTACCAGTCGCGATACGGACTGTTCTTGTCCGCTGCGGCCTCCAGAAACCAAGGGTGCTCTTTACTCGTATGGTTCACGACCAGATCCATAATCACCTTGATGCCGCGCTTGTGAGCTTCATCGAGAAATTCCTTGAAATCCTCCATCGTCCCATAATCAGGATGAATAGCGCGGTAGTCGGTTACATCATACCCATGATAGCTGGGGGAAGGATTGATCGGCATAAGCCAAATTCCTTCGATGCCCAGATCATTGTCTGTATCCGGGTTGCCGTCATTCAGATAATCCAATTTTTCAATGAGGCCCTTGAAGTCACCGATCCCATCTCCGTCCGAATCATAAAAGGAACGGACAAATATCTCATAATATACATCCGAAGGCTGGGTAGCAAGCATCGATACTGGGCTGCCACCAGGGACAGATTCGGAATTGGTCGGTGAATCTGCTTGTTGCGTGCTGTTCGCAGAGTCCCCAGAAGCGGAATTAATTTCCTGACTGCTATGGCCTCCGAGAGTACATCCTGTTAATATCACTATGATCAGGACAGCGCTTCCAAGCCATTTGAGATATCCGGGCTTTGTATTTTTATTACGATTCATTATGAGAGTTGCCTCCATTCAAGTTAGCATTCTATGTCCATCATAACCGAATAACTCGTTTTGTTAAAACGTTTGCACAACCGTAATTCTGACTATTGAAGCAAATTACCTTTTAATCCAACAAATTATTGGGTAAAAGATAGTATTATTGAAAATTACTTATATATACTTCATATATATGGTACCTTCGCATCGGGAGTTATAACGAAAATTCCTAGATAAATTAATCCTATCCATTTAGTATGATATGTGCTAAGATAACAGCTGAACAGATCCAACTTCTTTACACCAAGAGTCAGGTTGCCAATCTGTATGGTTCACAATAATTAGCAGGGGGAGTATTTTAAGATGGGTACATTTCAAGTTATCCTGAATATTGCAATAATGCTGGTATTGCTTGGCGTGCTGGTATGGATGCAAAAGAAACATATTTCATTTACGAAGCGGGTCTTCACCGGCCTCGGGCTAGGCTTGGTATTCGGTGTGATTCTGCAGCTGGTATATAATGCTGATTCGGAGGTGCTTGCAAATTCCACCGACTGGTTCAATTTGGTTGGACGGGGATATGTAGGCTTGCTGCAAATGATAGTGATTCCTTTGATCATGGTATCGATTATCTCAGCGATTGCGAAGCTGAAGGGCAAGCAAAATCTGGGTAAGATCAGCGGTCTGATCATCGCAGTGCTGTTAATTACCACGGCGATTGCAGCTTCGGTCAGCATCATCACGAGTATTGGCTTCGATTTGAAGGCCATCGAGATTGAAGCGGGTGAAGCGGAGCAAGCGCGTGGTGTTGCATTGGAAGAACGTGCGGGATCGGTCGCGAATAAATCTATTCCGCAGCAAGTATTGGATTTCATTCCAACAAATCCGTTTGCAGATATGACTGGTGCCCGCAGCACCTCGACACTGGCAGTGGTTATCTTTTCGGCATTTATCGGGGTAGCCGTACTTGGATTGGATAAGAAAAAACCGGAACAGGCAGACACCTTCCGCAAATTGGTTGACGCTGTCTATGCGGTTGTTATGCGAATTGTGACGCTGGTGTTAAGGCTGACGCCATACGGAATTCTGGCCTTGATTACAAATACGGTGGCAACCACCAATCCGCAAGAGATTCTGAAGCTGATCAAGTTTGTTGGTGCTTCCTATGTAGCGCTTATCGTTATGTTCATCATTCATCTGATTCTGCTCGCATTGTTCGGGTATAATCCGGTGCAGTATGTTAGAAAAGTATTGCCGACACTGATCTTTGCATTCACCTCGCGTTCGAGTGCAGCGACTATTCCGCTTAACGTAGAGACGCAAACGAAACGCCTTGGCGTATCGGACGGGATCGCTAACCTGTCTGCTTCCTTCGGAGCAACCATCGGTCAGAACGGCTGCGCAGGGATCTATCCTGCCATGCTGGCTGTGATGATCGCACCAACCGTCGGTATCGATCCTTTGAGCTGGGACTTTATCCTGACGTTGATTCTGGTGGTTACCATCAGTTCGTTCGGCGTAGCCGGCGTTGGGGGTGGCGCAACCTTTGCCTCGCTGATCGTCTTGTCTACGATGAATCTGCCGGTTGCACTCGCCGGTCTGTTGATCTCGGTCGAGCCGTTGATCGATATGGGGCGCACGGCCTTGAACGTTAACGATTCGATCACAGCCGGTGTCATTACGGGCAAGATTCTGGGCGAGAACGATCAGGACGTCTTTAAACAAAATGTAGATCTGGATAGTGCTGTACAGGCATAAAAGGGTTGAATAGGGAATTCAACAAAAACGCATGAATGTCCCTTTAATGAGCATTGAATAACTAAGCTGCGAGCTGGCGTCGGTACTAAACCGGCGTCAGCTCATTTCGTTTCTGCCGTTAACCTTTACCGTTTCTTACCTGCCTTCCGATAAATAGCTTGCTAAAGAAAGAAATTCCTGATACTTTTTTGTTCGAGCCTCGTATATATTACTATCATGCGGAAAGGTGGTGCATCTGACACAATGGATGCATGGATTGTATGGTTGATAGCCGCAGGTATCATATTGGTGCTTGAAATGTTTACGCTGACCTTTTATATGCTCTGGTTCTGTATAGGAGCCCTGGTGGCGGCGTTAGTGGCATGGATTGCCCCAGATGCATATTTGCTCCAGGTAGTGGCTGGAAGTATCGTGACGCTCGTGCTGACGATCTTCACCAAGCCAATTTCCAAAAAGGTTCGGAGTTCCAAAGGATTTCAGGACACGGGTACCGAATTAGTAGGGAGACAGGGAGTTGTCGTTGATCCGATCGAGCCGGGACAGTACGGAATCGTTAAGGTTGGGAGCGACACGTGGAGTGCCGTATCAGCTCAGTTGCTGGCCAAAGATGAGCGGGTAAGGGTGATTTCACGGAGCAGTACGATTATCGAAGTAGAACGATGGGAGGAATTCACTTAATGGAATGGGCTATTATTGCGGTCATTGCTATTGTTGTTGTTGTCTTTGTCTCACTAACTATCAAGATTGTACCGCAGCAGCGGGTTGGGGTTGTTGAACGTCTGGGTAGGTTCCACAGATTAATGAGTCCGGGTCTGAACATCCTGATTCCGGTGATCGATCAGGTGCGCACGTACCATGACTTGCGGATTCAACAAGCCAATGTACCGCCACAGACCGTAATCACGAAGGATAACGTGCAGGTTCAGATCGACACGATTATTTTCTATCAAGTTGTAGGTCCTGAACAAGCCACTTATGGTATCTCCGATTATGTATACGGGGTTCGCAACATTTCGACAGCAACCATGCGGCAAATCATCGGTAAGATGGAGCTGGACGAAACGTTGTCCGGGCGTGAAAAAATCTCCTCCGATATCCGTATTGCGCTGGATGAAGCAACCGAAAAATGGGGCGTACGGATTGAGCGCGTAGAAGTCATCGATATTAAACCGCCGCTTGATATTCAGGAAGCGATGGATAAGCAAATGAAGGCTGAACGTAACAAGCGTGCGATTGTCCTTGAAGCGGAAGCTGCTAAGCAAGACATGATCTTGCGTGCTGAAGGGGATAAGCAAAGTAAGATCCTCAAGGCGGAAGGTGACAAGGAAGCACGGATTCGCGAAGCGGAAGGTTTGCGCCAAGCGCAAGAGCTGGAAGCCCTCGGGGAAGCAAAGGCGATCGAAGCCGTTGCTGCTGCCGAACAGGCGCGGATCGAAATGCTGCGTAACGCGGCTCTGAATGAACAAGTCCTTGCTTACCAGTCCTTTGAAGCACTCAAAGAAGTGGCTAAGGGGCCTGCTAACAAAATCTTCATCCCTTCGAATGCGGTGGAGACGCTGGGCAGCCTCGGCGCAATGGGTGAACTGTTCAAGAGCGGCAAGTAAAATTTTATTTCATACGGTTAATAAGGAGCATAGCCGACAGGGGAATTCCTCTGAATGGCTATGCTTCTTCGTTTGCCGTTGTCTGCATGTGCAATAATGAGAAACAGTAAAACATAAGAGGGCGAGTTAGATGAGGCAACGTGTGAAGTATGCTTACGATCGCTGTTGTTCGCGGATTTCTATGATTGGACTAGGTTCTAACAAGGGAGAAATCCGCTCACAAAGGCGACCGCTGACGCTCTATGCTTCCGAAGTAGCTTTCTTATAAAAAGGTTTTAACACTGCACACTTTTGCCTTGATTACTTCGCTTTTGCAGTTTAACTGCAATGCAGTCTGCACATAGCTATGCCTAAGCAGCAATAACTTCACCGCTATTAACTTACCTCCCTGTGGCATACAAGCAGGAAACTACGCACAGCCTTGGGCTAAGCGCGAATGGAAGGTTGCGTGATAGCTTATGCACGACGTCAATGACCTACCGCGCCTAAAGTTGCGCCTCCGCCTCACGATGCTCCAAGCCTTGCCCCGAAACCTCGCCTGTCCTGCCAATACTGAAATTTTTTCCGAACTTAACTTGCCCCACCGGCATTCCAGTCTTGTTCTGAACTTCAATTGCCCTACAAGACGATATGAGCACCTCATTCTTCTGCTCATGCTCATCCGGTAACGATTTAATGAAATTACTTCCCTTAAAATCTTCGTTCGACGCACGAACCCACTTTTAGTGAAAAAACTTACCTTAGATCACCAGTAACTAGCCAAACCCGCGTTTTAGCCAACTTTAAGTACAAAAATTTCACTAAATCCGCATTTCAAGCATTTCCGCTGAATTTAAGGTAACTTTTTTCACTGAATGCGTATTTGGTGGGTATATTGCTGAAGTTACTGGAATAACCCTTGCTCTGCGTGCTTGTTGAAATTGGGGCATCCCCTAATAATGATGCGGTGTTGCCTATTTACTGTTTGTAATGTATCAGGCATCAAGATGCTATGCTGATGAACGAGCCTGTAGACTAGGCAAGTGACTCTGGTGCATTCTGCCATCCCTCAGACTTGCGGAGGGACGTGTGGAGCTTCTAAGTGCATTCGGCGGCGCATTACGATGCCGATCTAAAGTGCCTGCGTAAAAGGGTATAAGTGTGAAGGTTGGTGCAAAACGGAGTGGTCGCCTTTACGAGTGGATTTCTACGATACTGTGTTTTATTCAATCAAGAAATCCGCGAGCAACAGCGATCGAAAGCAACCTTCACACGTTACCCCCAGCACGCAGAATCAATCTTCAGACGGCCTCACATGGCTGCGCTCTCGCAGGATAATGCGCAAAGAAGCCGCACCGGAGGTCATTGGATCAAACCATCCGGCACAGCCTCTTAATTAACGCGCGTCTCCGAATTAACCTTCCTTGCGGCTGTTCAGTTGATCCTTAAGCCGCTGCAGTTCATCATTGACGGCGGAGTTGTCTTCTAGAGATGAAGAGCCCTCGGAGCCTGTGCTCGTTGTTCCTCTGAGCTGACTGCCGGCTTCCCATTCCAGAATCTTCTCTTCCATACGCTCGAATCCGCGGGCGGCTGCTCCTGACTCAAGGCCGGAGCTGAAGTTCGGACGTTGCGCCTGGTTCTGTTCTTCGACCTTGCGGGCGCGAGCCGCCAGCTCATTGCGCTTCTCCTTCAAGCGTGCATACTCCTGCTTGCCTTCCTCCAGGCGAATCTCAAGCTCGACCACCCGGCTGCGAGCTTGTGAAGCCTCCTCGCCGTATTGCCCCGCCAGCTCTTCATGGCGAATCTTCGCTGCCGCCGCCGCACGGGCCTTTACATCGTCACCGGCTTCCAGGGCTGCCAAAGCTTGCGCCTCGCTATAGCGTGCCGCTTCCAGGGCATCCTGCTGTTTGCGTTCCTGGATGCTGACATTCATGCGCTGCTCCTTCAAGAGCTTCTCAGCAATCCGAAGGTCTTCCTCCAAATTCCGTAAATACTGTCCGGTCATCAGAACAGGATTCTCCAGCTTATTCAAAGCTTCATGCAAGGTAGCCTTTGTTAAATTGGAAATTCGATCAAATAAACTCATGTTTATACACTCCTTTTGATAATATAGAATTAGAACTGGTTGAATGGATCATCGTAGCTGTAAAAGCCGGTCGGCTCCTTCGGTACGATCAAGCTGGCAATCAGGTAGATAAGGATCGTCGTGCCGAAGCTGCATATACCCAGCACGACAACGATCAGACGAACGACTGTCGAGTCAACTCCGAGGAAGCTTGCAAGCCCGCCGCAAAGGCCGGAGACTTGCTTGTCGGTGGAGGAACGAAATAATTTTTTCATAGGTGACACTCGCTTTCTTGGTTTATTTAAAGGGGATGGTTATGCGGTTCGTTTGTTATTCATGTCTTTATTCTACCGATTTCCGGGTCTCGGCATAACAGGCTGCAGACGGTTTTTGAACTGGACCTAAGGCCAGTAGCCACCTCGTCGCAGGGTCAGGGAGGGGGCGGACGGTGAAGGCTGCGTCGTAAGGATTGCAAATCTTGGAAGGCCATGGCGATGTCATTACAAGCAGGAGGATGTGGAGGAAAATGAGTATTTTGGTGCTGCAGGGAAGTAGTCGAGCGGATGGGAATACCGAGCAATTGACCCGGTTGGCCCTTGAGGGACTCCCTCATAAACAGATTCTGCTTCGCGAGCTGTCTATTTTACCGATTCGGGATCAGCGGCATGAACGAGGAGGCTTTGATCCGGTGGCTGACGATTATGAGTCGGTGATCATGGAGGTGCTCCGCCATGACAAGATTATTTTTGCTACGCCGGTATATTGGTATACGATGTCGGGAGTGATGAAGAACTTTATTGATCGCTGGTCGCAGAGTCTGCGGAGTGCTGACTATGACTTCAAGGCGAGCATGGCGCAAAAGAAGGCGTACGTCATTGCGGTCGGAGGAGATGATCCCCGCATGAAGGCGATGCCGCTAATTCAGCAGATGAAATATTGCTTCGAATTTGTCGGGATGTCATTCGAGTCTTACGTTATCGGCAAAGCCAGCCGTCCGGGAGACATCTTGCAGGATACTCGTGCGCTCTCTGATGCCATGCTGCTGAATCGGGAGCTAGGCTCTTAGGGCAACACTCGCCCTACCTTACAGACCTTTGGCCTGAATTTCAGGCTAAGGGTCTTTGTGTTTATATTCCGGTGACAATGCAGGATTATACTAAGGGTGTGGATAATACATATTTAATCATCTAAAAATGCAGATATATGGAGGAGGAACTGCTTTGTCTGAATTGATAAATTTCGCACATCGTGGTGCGGCCGGGCACCGTCCGGAAAATACGATGGTTTCTTTTCGATATGCTTTGGAGCTGGGCGCTACAGGGATTGAGACGGATGTGCAAATGACCCGGGACGGGCATCTGGTATTGATCCATGATGAGTCGCTGCAACGGACAACAGGATCTCCGGCATGGGTAAAGGACATTACGCTGGAGGAACTGCGCCAGCTGGAGGCAGGGTCTTGGTACGATGAAAAGTACAGAGGGGAGCGGATCCCGACACTGGAAGAATTGCTTGAGCTTGTCCGTCAGGCAGAAAGTCGAGTGGTGTTGAATTTGGAATTGAAGAACGGGCTAATTCAATATCCGGAACTGGAGCGGAAAGTGATTGAGGCCGTGAGAGCCTGTGGATTGTCTGAACAGACGGTCATTTCAAGCTTCAATCATTATTCCCTGGTTGAATGTAAAGCCTTGGCACCCGAGATCAAAACCGGCATTCTCTATATGGAAGGGCTGTATGAGCCTTGGAAGTATGCCGGGGCGATTAGGGCTGAGGCGTTGCACGCCATTCAGTATGCCGTGCGTCCGGAATTTGTTGCTGAAGCAACTGCTCATGGGGTGGCCTATCATCCCTTTACGGTTAATGAAATTCACGAGATGACCGCGCTGATTCAGGCGGGAGTGGCCGGGATGATCACCGACTACCCTGACCGTCTGGCCGGCCTGCTGTCAAACAAAACGGGAGCGTGAAGCAATGAAAAAAACATGGCTGCTGGGACTTGGCTTCTTCAGTATCAGCTTGACCTGGGCGCTGTATAATGCCTTTGTACCGCTGTTTTTGGATAACTATCTGAAAAGTGCGGCATTAATCGGGTTTATGATGACCATTGATAATTATTTCGCCATGTTTTTGCAGCCGTGGATTGGACATCGCAGTGATAAAATTCGTACACGCTTCGGGCGCCGCATGCCTTTCCTTCTGATCGGCATGCCGCTTGGGGCGGTATTTGCCTCCTTGATCCCGCTTCATAACAGCTTTGTGACGCTGGTGCTGTTCATGGTGCTGATGAACTTGTCCATGAGTCTGTTCAGAGCCCCTACCGTGGCTCTGATGCCGGATATTACGCCGGAGGCCAAGCGGACCCGGGCCAACGGGATCATCAACCTGATGGGCGGGATCGGTTCGGTGCTGGCGTTTGGTGTCGGCTCCAAGCTCTATGGAATCGGCTCGTTTGTGCCCTTTTTATTTGCGGGAATCACGATGCTGATCTGTATGGCCGTATTGAAGGCGGTAATCAAGGAGCCCATCGTTACAGGGCTTGCGGTGTCTTCCAAGAGTGAGACTCATCCGCCGGTGCGTATTAAGGATCAATTGGACCGGACGACTTTGTTTATCCTTGGGGCTATATTTTGCTGGTTCGTGGCTTATCAGGGCGTGGAGGCTTTATTTACGTTATATGGAACGAAGCATATGGGCATGACGGATGGAGAGGCCTCGTTTTCGCTGACATTTTTCTCGCTGGCCTTTCTGATCTTTGCGCTGCCAAGCGGATGGCTCGGGGCTAAGTTCGGCAAGAAGAAGGTGATCATGGCCGGTGTGGCCGGGTTATTCCTTGTGTTTGCTTCGATCGTCTTTCTCGACTCCATCCTGATGCTGCGGGTCATGTTGATTGTGGGCGGTGTTTTCTGGGCCTGCATTAATATCAATTCCTATCCTTGGGTGATTTCAACCGGTGCAGAGGAGAGTATCGGGACGCGGACCGGGATCTACTATTTTGTCTCCTCGCTTGCGGCCATTACCTCCCCTCCGCTGCTTGGTTGGGTGATTGATGTGTTCGGGTATTCGGCACTGTTCATAAGCGCCTCAGCGGGGCTGCTGTTGGCCTTGTGCTTCCTGCTGGGCGCCTCCTCCGGCGAGCGAAGCGCAGAGGATCGCAGCGCCGCATAAGAAATTTCTTTACTTTAAATGTGAGTTCAAAAAGTCGGCTTTTCAGCACCGAGAAGGTTGCGAGAATCCGAAGAAGGAGGAACGGAGTGTAGGCAGAACCTACATGAGTACCGGACTTCGAGGGTGAACGCAAGATTCGATGTCGAATCAACCTCTTGAACCCCTTCGTGATCAAAAGATGACTTTTTGAACAACCTCTTTAGTGTCAGCTATTTAAAAAGTTTGCTCGGTGCGCTAAAATGGGACATATTATTTTTGAAGGAGGACAAATAAGTGACCAAGGCCATCAGAGCAGGAATTGTAGGTTATGGAAATTTGGGACGAGGCGTGGAGAAGGCGATCCGGCAAAATCCGGATTTTGAGCTTCGTGCTATTTTTTCCCGGAGACATCCAAATGAGGTGGCAGCGTCACAGGGCGTTGTTCATATTTCGGAAGTAGAAAAGTATAAAGGTGAAATTGACGTGCTTATTCTGTGCGGCGGTTCCGCAACTGACCTGCCAGAGCAGGGACCGGAGCTGGCGGCTTTGTTCAATACGGTGGACAGCTTTGATACGCATGCCAAAATTCCGGCGTATTTCGAGGAAGTGAACGTGGCTGCGCTTCAAGGCGGAAATGTCAGCGTCATCTCAACGGGGTGGGATCCGGGCTTGTTCTCGCTAAATCGACTTCTGGCGGAAGCGGTGCTTCCTGAAGGCAAGGAATATACGTTCTGGGGGAAAGGCGTCAGCCAAGGACATTCCGATGCTATCCGCCGCGTAGCCGGAGTGAAAAACGGTGTGCAGTATACGATTCCTGTCGAAGCGGCAGTCGAACGTGTTCGCCGTGGCGAAAATCCGGAGCTAACCACCAGAGAGAAGCATTTGCGTGAATGTTTTGTCGTAGCAGAGGAAGGTGCAGATCGGTCGCAGATTGAGCGTCAGATCAAAGAGATGCCTAACTACTTTGCCGACTACGATACCACCGTTCACTTTATCAGTGAAGAGGAATTGAAGCGTGACCACTCGACCATGCCGCATGGCGGAACCGTGCTGCGTAGCGGAGTAACGGGTGAGAACAATAAGCAAATTGTGGAGTTCGGCTTGAAGCTGGACAGCAATCCCGAGTTCACAGCGAGCGTACTAGTTGCTTATGCGCGTGCCGCCCACCGCTTATCCCAGGAAGGGCAAAAAGGAGCCAAAACGGTATTCGATATTCCGTTCGGTTTATTGTCACAATTTTCACCTGAAGAGCTGCGTCAAAGATTGCTGTAAGGTGTAATAGAATAGATACAAAACATACAACTAAAGGATCTCCTGTCAATCGATAGGGAGGTCCTTTATTTGATTTTAAAATACATACGTAAGTGATTATTATCACAAGAATCTGTGATGAATATGACAAATTTCCGAACTAAAGGCGTGAAGGAAAGGTTTGTGAACAATTATCAAAATCGCCGAAAACGGTCTAATTCAACCGAATTTGCCCTTAAATCGAGAAATTATTGATTAAATAAAAAAATATAACGCTTTTAATTGTAAATATATTACATATATTCCTTTCTATATGAATTGTCAATGAATCGGGGCTTCCCTAACATAATCTTAGAGTGATGTTTGAGCGTGGTTGGGATCCGTCTGACCATGACATGAGAATTCTACAATGAGAAGTCTTACATTATGAAAGGGGAATCGTAATCCTATGAAGAGGAAGGGACTTCTGCTTGCGGTATTTTCGGCCCTGGTGCTCCTGCTGTCTGGCTGCAGCTCGCTGATGGTACTGAATCCCAAGGGACCGGTAGCCAAGACACAGTCGAATGTTATTATCTTTTCGATCATCGTAATGGCGCTTGTACTGCTAGTGGTGTATGTGTTGTACATTTATATGCTGACCAAATACAGAGCTTCCAAGGCAGCGCCTGACTATGAGCCGCCGCATGAGGAGGGCAACAAGTGGTTGGAAATAACCTGGATCGCGATCCCGGTTATTATCGTGGCTGTGCTTTCAGTTGTTACTGTTCGCAGTACGTATGCAGTTGAAACGGTACCGGCTGGGTATGAGGATCAAAAGCCATTAGTCATTTATGCGGCTTCATCTAACTGGAAGTGGCATTTCAGCTATCCGGAGGAAGGCATTGAGACGGTGAACTATGTGAACATTCCTGTAAACCGTCCAATCGAATTCAGACTTTATTCGTACGGACCGATTACCAGCTTCTGGGTGCCGCAGCTTGGCGGACAGAAGTACGCTATGAGTGACATGGTTACGAAGCTAAATTTGGTTGCCGAGCATCCGGGCTCCTTTATGGGCAAGAACTCCAACTTCTCGGGCGAAGGCTTTGCCCATATGGAATTTGAAGTTTACGCTACCTCGACTAAAGAATTTGAGGAATGGATTGACGAAGTGAAGATGACGGCTTCGGATTTGACAGAGGAAAAGTTCCAATCTCTGCTTGATGCGGACCATGTAGGTCGTGAGACCTTTACTTCCACACACCTGGAGTTCAGCCCGGCGCCTGAAGGGGAACATGCAGGACATAATCATGGCAGCACGGATGAAGAGAGCACGGAGATGGATCACTCGGAGATGGATCATTCCGAGATGGATCACTCCGAGATGGAGCATTCGGAACACAACCATGAGTAGCACTTGGAAGGCAGAACATTAACAGCAACTTATGAACGGAAGGGAGCAAGCTTGACATGAAATGGGACGAATTTTTCGTCACCGGCGAGCCGATGATCTATGGCGCGATGGTGAGCATCGTCGTGGCATCACTGGCGATTCTGATCGGCCTGACCTATTTTAAAAAATGGGGCTACTTATGGCGTGAATGGCTGACGACCGTGGATCACAAGCGGATCGGGATTATGTACATCATCTCGGCGCTGCTGATGCTGTTCCGCGGGGGCGTAGACGGGCTCTTGATGCGCGGACAGCTGTCAAGACCGGAGAACGGATTGCTGGATGCCCAGCACTATAATGAGATTTTTACAACGCATGGCGTAGTCATGATTCTGTTTATGGCGATGCCATTTATTATCGGCCTGATGAATGTGGTCGTTCCGCTCCAGATCGGGGCGCGCGACGTGGCGTTCCCTCGGCTGAATGCGGTCAGCTTCTGGCTGTTTTTCGCAGGGGCGATGCTTTTCAACATCTCCTTCGTTATCGGCGGTTCGCCGGACGCGGGTTGGACGGCTTATTTCCCGCTGGCGAGCATTGAGTTCAGCCCGACGGTAGGGAATAACTATTACTCGATTGCACTGCAGATAGCGGGGATCGGTACGTTGATGACCGGGATCAACTTCATTGTCACGATTCTGAAAATGCGTGCCAAAGGCATGACATTGATGAAGATGCCGATGTTTACCTGGTCTGTCTTGATTACTTGTGTCATTATTCTGTTTGCCTTCCCGGTATTGACCGTGGCCTTGGCACTGATGATGTTCGACCGCTTATTTGGCTCTCAGTTCTTCACGATGGCCAATGGCGGGATGGATATGCTCTGGGCCAACCTGTTCTGGGTCTGGGGGCATCCGGAAGTATATATCGTTATTCTTCCTGCGTTCGGGATTTATAGTGAAATTATCTCGACCTTCTCGCGCAAAAATCTGTACGGCTATAAATCGATGGTATGGAGTATGGTCGTCATCTCGCTCCTGTCCTTCGTGGTATGGGCGCATCACTTCTATACGATGGGACACGGCGCGATGGTCAACGGGGTCTTCTCGATCACGACGATGGCGATTGCGGTTCCTACAGGTGTGAAAATATTCAACTGGCTATTTACGATGCACAAAGGCAAGATCGAGTTTACGACGCCGATGCTGTATGCGCTCGCCTTTATCCCGATCTTTACGATCGGCGGCGTCACGGGCGTCATGTTGGCGATGGCCAGCGCCGACTATCAGTATCATAATACGATGTTCCTGGTGGCGCATTTCCACTATGTATTGATTCCGGGTACGGTATTTGCCGTTATCGCCGGCTTCTACTACTGGTTCCCTAAGCTGTTCGGCTTCCGGCTTAACGAACGTCAGGGCAAGCTTGCTTTCTGGACGATCGCGATCAGCTTCAACGTAACCTTCCTGCCGCTGTTCTTCCTCGGACTGAACGGGATGACGCGCCGGATGTACACTTATTCGGAAAGCACCGGCTATGGTCCGTTGAACTTGATTGCATCCATAGGTGCGGTGGGATTGGCTATCGGATTTATTATTCTGGTGTATAACATTTACTGGAGCTTCCGTTATGCGCCAAGAGATACTACAGGCGATCCTTGGAACGCACGGACACTGGAGTGGAGCACCCATAGCCCGGTTCCGGAGTATAACTTCGCGATTGAACCGACGGTTACAGGACTCGACCCATTCTGGGAAGCGAAAAAAGGCGGACATAAATTGTATCAAGGTAAGCTTGAAGAAATCCATATGCCGAATAACAGCGGCCAGCCGGTGATTTTGGCCATACTGTTCTTCTTCTGGGGCTTCTTCATGGTATTCAGCTGGTGGACTCCAGCCATTATTTCCGGGATCGGCATTCTGATCATGCTTGCAGTTCGTTCCTTCGAACGCGATCATGGGCGTCATATTCCGGTGAAAGAAATTCAAGAGACCGAGTCAAGATTGCGGGGTGAACAAGTATGAAGCTAGATAATACACTGCCGCTGGAGTACCGTTCCGAGGAGAATAGCAATCGGATTCTTGGCTTCTGGATGTTCCTTGGCGCTGAAATTGTTCTGTTTTCAACTCTGTTTGCCGTGTATTTTGCGCTGTGGAACCGGACGGGGAACGGCCCGGGCGGTCATGAGATTTTCGAGATTGGACCTGTATTGATTGAAACGTTTGTCCTGTTGACGAGCAGCTTCACAATTGGTCTGGTGATTAACAGTATGCGTCTGGGGTTGAAAAAGCCCGCGCTCCTATTCTTTGGAATTACGCTTGTGCTTGGTCTGGTGTTCCTTGGCGTTGAAATCATGGAATTCGTTACCTATGTGCATGAAGGAGCAACGCTGCAGACGAGCGCATTCCTGTCCAGCTTGTTTGTACTTCTCGGTACGCACGGCCTCCACGTGACCTTGGGTCTGCTGTGGGGCGGCGGACTGTTGCTGCAGATCAAGAAGGAGGGCTTCACGCTCGATACTTCGAACAAGACCTTTATCTTTTCGCTGTATTGGCACTTCCTTGACGTCGTCTGGATCTTCATCTTCAGCTTCGTATACTTGAAAGGAATGATGTGACATGAGTGACATGAAAAAATTGTTCCCGATTCAGCACATTCTGGGCTATGTATTATCCCTGCTGCTGTCGGTTGTTGCCCTGTCCGTAGTCTTCCTGGATATGTCTGCGGCAGTAGGCATGACGATCCTCATCATCAGCGCGGCGATTCAAATGGGCGTCCAGCTCTTCCTGTTCATGCATATCGGGGAGAACGGCTCCAAGACGGCACTTTACACTAACCTCATCTATGCCTTGTTTGTAGGCCTGGTGACGATATTCGGAACCCTGTTCACGATGATCTGGGGCTACCAGTAATCGATCGGGAGAGCCTGAGGCTTGGATGAACATGAGTTAGCAGATTTGAATAGAGATGAATTGTCAGGACCCTGAAGCATCCTTGTGATGCTCAGGGTCTTTACTATTTTGCGTTGAACTGAAGAAGTGAGGTAGAAGGGCATAAGTGCTTTTGAGCGTTTGTTTCTCTGCATGAACTCCCAAGCCAGTAATTTAAGTGCTTTTCGGCACTTGTTTCACCACATGAACTCCCAAGCCAGCAATTTAAGTGCTTTTGAGCATTTGATTCACGGCATGAATGTCCCTGCCAGAAATTTAAATGCTTTCAAGCATTTGTTTCGCTACCGACATTACCGTAACGCAAGTTGTGAGGACTGTTGGCTTGAGCTGCAGTGTACAAAAGTCCAAGGTGATTGTGCGAACAAAGTCAGCATGAAGTATTTGCAGCTAAAAACCAGGCAAGACAAAAGCCCCGTAGTGAAGAGGGCAATGCCTTTGGCAGTAAGGTGCAAGCTCGAGTCCTGAACCTGTGTTTGGTGATATAAGGATTTACTTAAGATAGCAGGCGTAGACGCCAAAAACCAAGGAGCTAAGCGGTCTATTTTTACTTAGCTCCTTGGTTGTTTATGAATATCACAATGTCTATATCATGCTAGTAGCATGACCCGAAAGTGAAGGTTCCATGTCCTATCGTGAAATATAATAGGGATTGAGAGCTTCCTCCGGCAAGACGGAGAAGTATTCTATATGAGTTGAATTCAAAAACTACTTCAAAGGGCATAAGTGTAAAGTGTTACGAAGAAACGATAGTGTTCGCCTTTGAAAGCGGATTTCTACCTTATCCTAATTAAGTTGAATCAGAGAATTCCGCGAACAACAGCGATCGTAGGAACACTTTACACGTTGCCCCTGGAAGTAATTATATTGATTCAACTTATACAGCACGCTAAATACGATTCAGACAGGAGTGCAATGGATGCAGTTCACGAACCCCGTTATCCCCGGCTTCTATCCTGACCCCAGCATCTGCCGGGTCGGTGAGGACTATTATTTGGTTACAAGCACGTTTGAATATTTTCCGGGCATACCTATTTTTCATAGTAAGGATCTGGTTCATTGGCGGCAGATCGGCCATTGTTTAACTACCGAAGAGCAGCTGCTGCTTTCAGGTTCAGGGAATTCTAGCGGCATCTATGCGCCCACCCTTCGTTATAATAAGGGATGGTTCTATATGGTGACCACCAATGTGGGCGGAATCGGAAATTTCTACGTGAAGACGAGGAATCCGGAAGGTCCTTGGTCCAAGCCGATAACGGTTGCTCAGGATGGCATAGACCCTTCCCTGTTGTTCGACGACGATGGCCGCGTGTACCTTCAATCCGCGCGTATCGGCGGTATTTATCAATGTGAAATCGAGATCGAGACGGGAAGCTTGCTGACCGAAAGCCGCCTGATCTGGAAGGGGGCCGGCGGAGCGCATCCTGAGGCCCCGCACTTATACAAAATCAAGGATTACTATTACTTGATGATCGCCGAGGGCGGGACTGAATACGGCCATATGGTGACCATTGCCCGGAGCACAGATCCGTACGGTCCCTATGAATCCTTCTCCGATAATCCCATTCTTTCGAACCGGAGCATGGACATTTCAATACAAGCTACCGGCCATGCGGATCTGGTCCAAGCCCAGGACGGCAGTTGGTGGGCGGTATGCCTGGGAATAAGACCGGTATCCTATCCGTATCGCCACCATCTGGGCAGAGAAGTATTTCTTGCGGGCGTATCCTGGATGGAGGACGGATGGCCGATCATCGGCAATCATGGTCATATTCATCCCGTCATGGAGGCTCCCGAGCTCCCCGAGACTCGTTGGCCTGAGAAGCCGGTAAGAGATGATTTCGACGAATCCCGTCTGGGCTGGGAATGGGCCTTTTTGCGGAATCCGAAGCCGGGCAGCTGGTCGTTGGAAAAGCGCCCTGGATATCTGACCTTATATGGTCAACCAGTGACGTTGAGCGATTACGGTTCTCCAGCCTTTGTCGGGCGCCGGCTCAGTCATTTCTCCAGCCGCATACAAGCAGCGATAGAATTTGAGCCGTTGAACGAGGGGGAAGAGGCGGGATTAACCATATACATGAACAGCAAGTATCATTATGAGCTCGCTGTAAGACTCGAAGGAGGCCGGAAGGTTCTGGTATTCCGGCGGACGGTCGGCTCGATGAAGGTAGAGGACCTTCGCGATTGCCCGGAGGGGAGTGGCGTGCTGCAAATCCGCGCGCTTCCGGAGAGGTTCGAAGCCTTGTTCCTTACGATGAAATCGCAGGTGCTTGAGATGGGCTGGGGCGAGTCGCATTTGCTGTCTACGGAAATCGCCGGCGGCTTTACAGGGGTCTTTATTGCGATGTATGCAACAAGTCCTTCAGAGCATGCGACTCCGGCGTATTTCGACTGGTTCGACTACGAACCGGTGAGCTAGTTCACCGGTTCTTCCGATAGGCTTGCGGCGACACGCCGTAAGCCTTTTTGAATTGGCGGGTAAGATAATTGCTGTCATTAAATCCGCAGGTATAAGAGATCTCCGTGACGGATAAGTGGGTCTGCTTGAGGAGCATACAGGCTCTTTCAAGACGAAGCCGTTGAAGGTAAGAGATCGGCGTGGTCTGATAATAGGCCTTGAAAATCCGGTTCAAATGCCGAATGGAAATATTGGATTTCGCAGCGATGCGTTCCAGCGTAATCGGCTCGAGGTAGTGATCTTCAATGTAGGAGACGGCATTCGCCAGATGCATCATGGCACTGTCCAGATCCTTTTCACCATGGTCATAATGTCTTGATAAGTAAACGACGAGTTCCATAAAGCGCGAAGTAAGCATCGTTTGACGGCCGGGAAGCCGGGATTCGTATTCCTCGATCATGGCAGCGACCAGATGCGCCACATACTCCAGACTGGACATGGTCAAGCTCAATTTGCTTTTATACGTCGTAATGTTCCGATAGAAAGGTTCCAGAATAAACAGTGCTTGAAAGCCGTTCAGCGTTCGCAGATCCTGGGCGGCGGATTCAAGCAACTCCGGTTTATACATAATGTTGCAGATCCTGAAGTCCTGAGGCTCTTTATAGGCATGGGAGGTGCTGCCGTTAATGACAAACACATTGCCCTTCTTGATAAAAGCTTCTTCATTATTCACGATATGTGTGGCATGCCCGTTCAGGACAATGACCAGCTCGGAGAAATCCTCATGGTTATGGGTGTTGGTGTCTTCATCATGGCCTCCATATTGAATGAAGAAAGGGAAATCCTCATCCATTGTAAACCAGTTCAAGTAGACGTTCGTCATGACCTCAATGCCCCCTTAGCCTGCATACATGTCTATATCATGCTATTGGATGACTTGAAAATCAAGGTTCGGTCTTATTCGGTACGCTAGAATAATACCTGTAAGCAAGACCACCATTCGCCGGCCATGATGGTTCGCTTCGATGAAAGTAAGCGCATTCAATTGAAATGAATCGGGAGATAGACAGGGGGAAGGATGATTAGATGCGAAGCTTGAACAAAAAAATTGGAGTTTTTGCACTGGCTGGCATGTTGCTCATGTCTGCAGGCTGCGGTAATTCAGGGGATAATGCCGTGGATTCAAATTCGGGGAATCGAACCGGCGGAGATGAGAATAGTCCGATCTCATTTACCTTTTTTGGTGCTGATGCAAGCCCGAACTGGAATAACATGAAGGATGAAGTCGGCAAGGAAATCACCGCTAAAACCGGAGTTACCCTGAATGCGGAGTTTGATGTTGGCAGCGGCGGCGGCCAGGATAAAATTTCACTTATGGCGGCCAGCGGCGATTATCCTGATCTTATTTTTGCAAAAGGCGAGCTCGGCAAGCTGGTAGACAGTGAGGCGATTATCGACCTTACGGAACTGATCGAGGAGCATGCCCCTAATATTAAAAAGCTGATGAGCGAAAATATGAACCGCATGAAATACAGTATTGAGGATCAGGCGATCTATTCAATTCCGACCAATATCGGCGTTGGACAGCAATATTTTGATGCCGTAAACGGCTTCCAGATTCAGCATCGCGTGCTGAAGGAGCTTGGTTATCCGGAAGTCAAAACGATCGATGACTTTGAGAACGTACTTAGAGCCTATGTGGAGAACCATCCGACCACGGACGGACAACCGACGATTCCTCTCACGCTGAATGCGGATGGCTGGAAAATGATGATAACCGTAACGAATCAAGCCAATAACACTACGAATGGAATGAATGACGGCGAATATCATGTGGATCCTGAAACCTATGAAGCGGTGCTTCATTATAAACGACCGGTTGAACGGGAATATTTCCGCTGGTTGAACAAGCTGTATCATAACGGATTGCTGGATAAGGATTCCTTTGTCCAAAAAGAAGATCAATACAAAGCCAAAATCGCCAGCGGCCGTGTCCTGGGTCTGACCTCAGTGGATTGGGAATACGGTGAAGCGGAGAATGCACTGAAAGCCGCGGGCAAACACGAGTACACCTACGCGCACTTTCCGGTGACGCTGAGTGAAGAATACAAGGACCATGCGATGCAGTCTTTCGGAGTGGACGGCTACGGAATCAGTATTACAACCGCTTGCAAAAATCCGGTGCGTGCGATCAAGTTCATTGACTGGCTGGCATCGGACGAGGGCCAGGTGCTGAGAAACTGGGGAATCGAGGGGAAACACTATAACGTGGAAGATGGCGTTCGTGTCATCCCTGAGGATGTGCTCAATCGAAAAGTAAACGATACCAACAATTTTGCCAAGGAGACGGGGATTGATCTATACACCATCTTCGGACCGCGTTACGGGGATGGCGTGAAGGATGCTACAGGCAACTACTATACAACCAATTTCCCGGAGCAGATTATCGCCAGTTATTCGGAGGTTGAAAAAGAAACTCTCGCTGCTTATAACGCCACGACCTGGAAGGATCTGTTCCCTAGTGAGGAGGAGCTTCCGGTCAAAGAGTGGGGGGCCTTGTACAATATGCAGGTTCCGACGGATGGAGACTATCAGGTTATCTATCAGAAAACACAGGATATTATCCAAAAGAGAATTCCAGCAGCCATCTTGGAAGCGCCGGATAAGTTCGATCAGGTGTATGATGAATTCCTCGCCAAATTAGATAAGGCTGGAGCTAGAGAAATGGAAGAGCAATACACGGCGCTGGTAAAAGCGAGAGTTGAGCTCTTTACAGGCAAGGCTATCGATTAAATCTGGACAGCAGATACGTTCTCCGGTAGTCCCTCGTCATAGCGAGGCATTACCGGATTTTTTATGCATGCGTAACCTGCTCGTGCGTCGAAACAAGCGCGGAAAGAAAGTTGCCAAATGCTCTTTATCTGTGCGAGTGGATACATAGATTGAATAGCAGGTGTGAAAAATAAAAAAGAAAGTCTCTTTACATACCCCCTGGGGGTATAGTATGATGTACTCAACGGCAGGAAGTTTGATGTGAATGGACTGTTGTTCCCTGGACAAAAGGATGGGGAGGAGGAAGTGAAGATGGTGAATGAACAAGAGTTAAGCAAGCTATCTGGTCATGGTGCTGCCGGACATCAGGATCAAGCTGCCAAGCCGGAAGCATGTTGTTCTCATGAGGCTGGCGAGCATGCTCATGCAAGGCACAGTCACCACTCTGATGCGGTGAAGAGCAATCTGATCAGCAGGTTGAACCGGGTTGAGGGACAGATTCGCGGAATTAAAGGGATGATTGAGAAGGATACCTATTGCGATGATGTGCTCAATCAGATTGCGGCTGTTCAATCGGCTTTAAATAGTGTGGGCAAGCTCCTTCTGGAGGGACATATGAAGAGCTGCGTGATCGAACGCATTCAGGCGGGAGAGACAGAAGTAGTTGATGAGCTGTTGTTAACCGTTCAGAAGCTGATGAAGTAGTAGGAAATTGAACTTCCTTTATAAAACTTTTAGGAGGATGAATAAGGTGTCGAATGTAACCTTGAAGGTAGAAGGAATGTCCTGTAACCATTGCGTAAAGTCTGTGGAAGGCGCGGTAAAAGAGCTTGGCGCTGAAGCGAAGGTAGATCTGGCTGCAAAGAGTGTCACGGTAGCTTACGACGCGGATAAGGTTACGGTTGAAGCGATCAAGGGAGCCATTGAAGAGCAAGGCTATGACGTGGTAGGCGAATAGACAGAAAGAAATTTCTGTCGCCTTCTATATACCCCCTAGGGGTATGGAGCATCGAAAGGAAGTGTGGGTATGGAAACGGCAAAGACAAATCCTGCGGCCATTGATCAAGCGGCAACCCTGCAAATTACGGGGATGACTTGCGCGGCCTGCGCCAACCGGATCGAGAAGGGTCTGAACCGGATGGAAGGCGTGGAGGCCAATGTCAATTTTGCGCTGGAGACAGCTCAGGTTAAGTATACATCTGGTCAAGTGTCGATGGATGACATCTTGAAGAAGGTGAGCCAGCTCGGGTATCAGGCGGCTCTGAAGCAATCCGAGCAGGACACGGATGAGGCAAGAAAGGCGGAGATCCGCAAGCAAAAGTTTCGGTTGATCGTCTCGGCGGCACTGTCCTCTCCGCTCCTGTGGGCGATGGCCGGGCATTTTTCGTTCACCTCGTTTATCTGGACCCCCGAGCTGTTCATGAATCCGTGGTTCCAGCTCATTCTGGCCACACCGGTTCAGTTCCTGATCGGAGGAACCTTCTATATCGGGGCTTATAAGGCCCTGCGCAACAAGAGCGCCAACATGGATGTGCTGGTTGCGCTGGGGACGTCGGCGGCGTATTTCTACAGTCTGTATCTCAGTCTGGACAGCTTGTCGATGAGCCACGGACATACCCCCCAGCTGTATTATGAAACGAGCTCGGTGCTGATTACGCTGATCCTGCTGGGCAAATGGTTCGAGGTGCTGGCAAAGGGACGGTCCTCCCAAGCGATCAAAACCTTGATGGGTTTGCAGGCGAAGACGGCGCTGGTGCTTAAGGACGGGGCAGAGATCAGCGTGCCGATTGAAGAGGTTGTGCCCGGAGACGTAATTATTGTAAAGCCGGGGGAAAAGATCCCGGTCGATGGCGAGGTTGTCTTCGGCACGTCGGCGGTGGATGAATCGATGCTGACCGGCGAGAGCATTCCTGTAGAGAAGCGGGAGGGCGATGCTGTCATCGGCGCTACCGTCAACAAGAATGGCTCGCTCCGCATCCAGGCGACCAAGGTCGGCCGCGAGACCGCACTGGCCCAGATCATCCGGGTTGTGGAGGAGGCACAAGGCTCCAAGGCGCCGATTCAGCGGGTGGCGGATGTCATCTCCGGCATCTTCGTGCCGATTGTCGTCGGGATCGCGTTGGTAACGTTCCTCGTCTGGTTCTTTATCGTTGAGCCGGGCAGCTTTGCGGGGGCGCTGGAAAAAGCAATCGCAGTGCTTGTCATCGCCTGCCCGTGCGCATTGGGTCTGGCAACGCCGACCTCGATCATGGCGGGTTCGGGCCGTGCGGCCGAATACGGCATCCTGTTCAAGGGCGGCGAGCATCTGGAAAGCGCTCAGGCGCTGGACACGATCGTGCTGGATAAGACCGGCACGATCACGCGCGGCCAGCCTGAGCTGGAGAGCGTCGTTCCTGCCGATGGCTGGAACGAGGCGGACCTGCTGCGCCTGGCCGGTGCGGCCGAGCGCAGCTCGGAGCATCCGCTCGCGGAAGCGGTGATCGCCGGGGCCCGTGCACCGGGCCACGAGCTGCCGGAGGCTTCCGCGTTCGAGGCGGTGCCGGGCCATGGCATCGCCGCCGTAGTGGAGGGCCGCCGCGTGCTGGCCGGAACGCGCCGCTTGATGGCGCGTGAGGGCGTGGACGCCGGCACGGCCCTGGACGGGATGACGGCCCTCGAGGAGGCCGGCAAGACCGTGCTGCTCTTGGCCGTCGACGGGCAGTACGCCGGCATGCTGGCCGTGAGCGACCAGGTGAAGGACAGCTCGCGGCAGGCGGTAGCCCGTCTGAAGGAGCTTGGCCTTCGGGTGGTCATGATCACGGGCGATAATGAACGGACCGCCAAGTCGATTGCCGCCGAGGTCGGCATCGATGAGGTGCTGGCCGAGGTGCTGCCGGAGGGCAAGGCAGCCGAAGTGAAGCGCCTGCAGGAGCAGGGCCGCAAGGTTGCGATGGTCGGAGACGGCATCAACGATGCGCCTGCCCTCGCCATGGCCGATGTCGGCATTGCCATCGGTACGGGCACCGACGTGGCGATGGAGGCCGCGGATGTGACGCTGATGCGTGGCGACCTGGAAGGCGTGCCGGATGCGATTCTGATGAGCAAGCGCACGATGCGCAACATCAAGCAGAATCTGTTCTGGGCGCTCGCCTATAACTCCATCGGCATACCGGTCGCTGCGGCGGGCTTCCTGGCCCCATGGCTGGCGGGGGCGGCTATGGCTCTCAGCTCGGTATCGGTGGTTCTCAACGCGCTTCGCTTGCAGAGAGTGAAGCTGTAGGTATCGGTAATTGGAATATGGAAGGACTAACACATAAAGCCTTTCCCGCACCGGAGTGATTCCGGCAAGGGAAAGGCTTTATGCGCTTCAACCATTCTTAACGATAATTCTCCCGAATGACTCCATGCTCCTCCAGGGCCGCGATAAAATACCGCATAAGCCGTACTCCTTGATTCAAGCTGTCGGCATCGGGTTTTTTGCTCGCTTCCGTCAAGGTTAGCAGCAGCCTGCGATCCTTTGTTTTCAGCGAGATATAAGCGTCCGGCTTGCTCTCCAACACTTCCTGAAGCCCTTCGAACTTCAACAGCTGACGGAGCAGGCTAGGGTGAGTGGCTTTGGCGTGAAAGCTCTTCTGCATCGCAGAATTCGGCATAGACGCATCCTTCAGCTCCGAATGAAACGGAATAAAGATTAGCCGATTGACCTTGCACAGATGAAACTGAAACTTTCTTCGAGGCTGAAAGGAGTACTGGATACTCGTAATGAGCTGGGAGGACTCGGAGCCGGAATCTTTTATGGTGACATATAATGTTCCGCGCCCGTGCCCCAGCTCGATGCGTACATGCTGTCCGGTATACTTCCAGTTTTTGAAGGAAGCGGGAACGAAGGAGCCGCCTCCGGTCTGGGCAAATTGCTGCAGCACAGTCGTGGCCTTGGATACCCACCAAGGCTTATTAAGCTTCTTACTCGTCTTCGTCTGCATGATCCTTGACCTCCTTGCCGGGAGCGCGCTTCGGAGAAGGCAGCCGTCCCTCTTTCCTTAGAGCCTCCCGCAGCAAATATTCGATATGGCCGTTCACGCTTCGGAATTCATCCGCCGCCCAGCGCTCCAAAGCTTCATACAACATTGGGTCAAGACGCAAAGGGAAGCTTTTTTTAGCTGGCATCGTCTGGATGTCCCTTAGTACAGCGAGCTTGTATTAATGACCGGCTGGGCGGAGCGGTCGGCCACGACGGCAACAAGCAGATTGTTGATCATAGCTGCTTTGCGCTCATCATCCAGTTCGACGACATTGTCGCTTTGCAGGCGCTCGATAGCCATTTGTACCATGGTAACGGCACCGTCGACAATTTTCTCGCGGGCGGCGATGATGGCCTCGGCCTGTTGGCGCTGCAGCATGGCGCTTGCGATTTCAGTGGAATAAGCCAGGTGGGTGAGACGGGATTCAATGACCTTTACGCCGGCAATTTCAAGCCGCTTTTGCAGCTCCTCGGTCAGCTCCAGTGCAATTTCTTCGGTGTTGCCCCGCAAGGAGAAGCCCGTACCGTCCGGTTGATCATAAGCGTATTTGCTGGCTACATGGCGCAGTGCCGTCTCGCTTTGAATTTCGACAAAAGTCTCGTATTCATCAACCTCGAACAAGGCGGCCGCCGAGTCCACGACGGAGAAGACAACGACCGTTGCGATCTCGATCGGATTTCCGTTCACATCATTCACCTTCAGCTTGGCACTGTTGAAGTTGCGAACGCGGAGCGATACCGCTTTGCGTGTGGAAAATGGAATCGAAAGATAGAAGCCGCTCTTGCGGATGACCCCCAGATATCGACCGAAGAAGGTCAGGACGCGGGCCTGGTTCGGCTGTACAATGGTAAGTCCGGTTAGCAGAATAAACGCAATCGCACATGCGATAATCCCGACAATCAGCGGGAGTGTGGATTGAAGGGAGATCAGATAGCCTCCTGCGACGCCGATAAGAACAATAAACAGCAGGCCAGCAAACCCGTTCAAATAGGACAACTCTTTCTCTTTTAACATAGCGAGCACTCCTTATAGTGGGATATTAATTTGATATTTTAATGATATCACTTTTGTATATTAATGTAAATAGGTAACTTCGGGATAGAGACAAACATATGTTCTGTGTTATGATAATTAAGCGACTAAGCAGGAAAGGAAGGATCAGATAGATGAATATAGCGGTATATTGCGGAGCAAGTTTGGGCAACTCGCCTGTTTATCAGAAGGCGGCGGTTGAGATTGGGGAGTGGATCGCCCGTCAGGGTCATGTGCTGGTTTATGGCGGCGGAAGAGCAGGATTGATGGGGATATTGGCGGATACCGTTTTGAGTCATGGCGGAGAGGTTATTGGGATTATTCCGGGCTTCCTGCGCGACCGTGAGCTGGCCCATCCTCATCTGACGGAGCTGATCGTGGTAGATTCCATGCCGGAGCGCAAGAAATATATGATGGATTTAAGCAAGGCGTATCTGGCCCTGCCTGGCGGTCCCGGTACTCTGGAGGAGATTACGGAATGCGTCTCTTGGGCGAGAATCGGACAGAATGAGCATCCGTGTATTTTTTATAATAAAAACGGGTACTACGATCATGTGGATTCCTTTTATAGCAAAATGGTGGATGAAGGCTTCTTGAGTACGGAAGATCGGAGTAAAATCCTGTTTTCAGATTCGATCGGGCAAATTGAGGCTTTTATTGAAAGCTACATACCGCCCGGCATTCGGCAATATCAAGTGTAATAGGAAGGACGTTCAACGCAGCACACCCTATTCATTAGTTCATTGAAGGGAGCGAAATCCGATATGAATGACACGATCTCATTATTGATGAATCATCGCTCGATCCGGAAGTATTCGGATGCACCGGTGACGAAGGAGCAGGTAGAGACGATTGTTGCCGCAGGGCAGATGGCCTCCAGCTCCAGCAATGTGCAGGCGTATACGGTGATTGCAGTTACGGACCCGGAGCAAAAGGATAAGCTGAAGGAGCTGTGCGGACAGCAGACTTACATCGCAGAGTGTCCGGTGTTTCTGGTCTGGTGCGGTGATTTGTCACGTTTGAAGCGCGCTGCTGAGCGTCATCATCCCGAGGCGCAAAGCTACGAGCAGACGACGGAAAACTTCATTGTGGCGACCGTGGATGCGGCGCTTGCAGCACAGAATGCGGCAGTGGCTGCGGAATCACTGGGACTTGGCATAGTCTATATTGGCGGTATCCGGAACCACAGTCAGGAGGTGTCCGAGCTGCTGGGTCTGCCAGAGCTGGCCTATCCGGTATTCGGCATGTGTCTCGGCTACCCCGATCAGAACCCCGGACAACGGCCACGGCTGCCGCAGGAAGCGGTGCTCCATTGGGAACAGTACCGCCCGCAGCAAGGGGAGGCCGCTGTGGAGCGGTATGATGAGGTCATGGCGGAGTACCTGCGGGAGAGAACCGGTGGTGCGAAGGATACGCCATGGTCGCTCCTGATGGCGGAGAAGCTTGTTCACCCGTCCCGGGCGCATATGAAGTCATTTTTGCGGGATAGGGGATTCCTTAAGGAATAGCATCAAGCCTGCAGGCGAGGGCGGAAAAACAGGTAAACGGCGGTGAAGCAAGCGCCCATCGTCATGAGGAATAGGCCTCCGGCCAGTCCAAGCATCCTCGGGGTGAGAACCTCCAGCAGAAATCCGCTCAGAAACATAGAAATGCCCATGATCGTGTTCTGCATGGAACCGAGTATGCCCATGAATCTTCCTCTCAGGTACTCCGGTACGGTATTCATCAGAAGGGTCTGGTTGCAGGCTCCGCCGATACTGGAGATGGCAGCTGTCAGCACCATAAGTCCAGCGGCAATCAGCATAGAACCGCTCTGGCTGACGAGGATATGGCATATTCCTTCGGCGAGCAGCGTGAGGATCGCGGCGATCCGAAGCTGACCGGCGAATCTTCCGGTCAAGGCTGAACCAGCGACAAGCCCGATGCCTAGCGCCCCGTACATGAGCCCGATTCCAAAATCACCCGCATGGAACACCTCTGTGGCATATATGCTGAGCAAAATATTAAAGATCCCGTCACCGATCGGCCATACCGCAAAGATAAAGAGCATGAGTCGCAGGTAGGGAGAGGCGGCAAGCAAGGACTTGAATTCAGCCCATCCCTGTCTGCGTGCCATCGGCTCTAATTGTGAATGATCCAGGGAGCCTGGGGAGGCTGATTGTGGCTGAGCGTGCTCGTCATGCTGCGCAGTCCTGGATAGCTGAGGCAGCCTCGCCAGCAGCAGTGCGGATATCAGGAAGGATACGGCATTACACAAGAACGAGGCCTCCGAACCGAGCCAGACCGCCACCGCGCCCCCGGTTACGGAGCCGAAAATTAAAATAAAGCCGGTCATTACCTCTTCCAGGCTGTTGATTTTCAGGAGATGCTCCTTCCTGACCAGAAGCGGGATTGCTGACATCCGGGCGGGAACATAGAGAGCTTCTCCGGCAGACAGCAGGAACATGGATAACCAGATGATCCAGATGTCCCCAACGTCTCTGACGAATACCGGAAGCAGGGCGAAGACGGCCCTGATGAGGTCCGCAGCAATCATTAATCGCTTCTTGGGGAAACGGTCTGCCAACCAGCCGCCAAGCGGCGCAAAGATCAGATAAGGAACGAGCCGGATTGCGAACGCGATTCCTACGGCAAGCCCGGAGCCGGTTAATGACAACAGAAGCCCCAGCACAGCCACCTGGCTAATGCGATCGCCAATTCCGTTCACGATTCCAGCCCCGAATAATTTTGCATAATCTCTTTCGTGGTGAAGTACTCCTTTTCGAATAAGCATGATAACTCCTTACTATTAAGTAAATTTAATAACAATCTAATTTGATATATATCTAATTAATATTTCAAAAAAGTAGGGAAGCCATCAAGGCTTCTCCCAGATTTCCCGAGGGTTCAATTCATAAATTTCATTCTCCCGGTACATGTATTGATGCATTATAAATTCGCGCCGGATCGTCGCATAATCCTCGTGGTATTGCTTGATATACTCATTAATCTCTTTCTCTGTATACTTCGTGTTCGGCTTCAAGCCCTCGACCAGATGCTCGAGCACGATCCGCTTCTTCTTCTGCTGGGCCGGCAAATGCTTGAGCCTGCCTTCCTTGGTAAAGAAATTCTTGATAACCGTCTGTTTCTGCAGGGCCAGGTCTCCGGCAGGCTCACGAGAAGAAGGCTCCGCTCCGCCGCCCCCGATGCTTAATATCGCTTCCGCCTGCAGATTCAGGCTCTTCTCATTCAAATAGAAATAAATCGTATTCTTCTCTCTGCGTTCGTAAATGAGGTCCGCCTCCCTTAATTTAGTCATGTGATGAGTAATCGTCGGAGGGGACACTCCCAGCTTTCCGGCCAAGGCCTGACCATGAAGGGGACCGTTTCTTAGCAAAGCAACTATACGTACACGGGTAATATCGCCCATCGTCTTATGGAACTGAACAATACGATCAATCTGCATTTCGATCCCTCCTTAACAAATTAAACATTCATCTAATTAGAATATAATTAAATTACCATGATCGGGTTTACAAGTCAATCGACAAAGTTGCAGGTAATTTTATATGCAACTAAAGGCCTGTTTTTGGCGAAAAGCTGGTATTTTGAAAGATTGTTGTCGCTTATTTCTATGCATTTAATAACTTTTGACCTATAATGTAAAAGTGTTCCAAAAGTAGAAGAGAAAATATAACGACTTGTGAAACAGGTATTAGGAGGCAGGCTGTTGGTTGCTTCAAGTATCAACGTGGATAATTCGGGATGGGAACGGGGTCCGGAAGCGAAAATATGGATTAAGAAGCTGAGAGATACGCATCCGGATATCTATCACCATTCGTCGCGCTTGGCCATGCTGGCCGAGAAGATAGCTGTTCCATTGGAGCTGAGCGAGGAGGCCGCAGGCCAGTTGAGCCGAGGATGCTTTCTGCATGATATCGGTAAGACGGCCATCTCTCGGGAATTGATCACGCAAAGGGATAGCTTTAATGAGGAGCAATGGAAGATCATCCGCAGTCATCCGGAGATCGGTGCGAAGATGCTAGAGGGAGACCCCGGCTTTGGCCCCGAGATCATCTCGATTGTAAGGCATCACCATGAGCGGTGGGATGGCAGAGGATATCCCGACGGGCTTGCAGGTACGAATATCCCGCTTGGGGCTCGGATCTGTGCGGTGCTTGATGCCTTTGATTCCATGACATCAAACAAAATATATCGGAGAAGAATCAGTCTGAGCGAGGCGAGACTCGAGCTGATCCGCAATGCCAACGCTCAGTTTGACCCGGAAATCGTGCATGCAATGATGGAAATATCGGAACAGACGCTGAATATATATTCCTTATAATAAATAAATGAAGCCAATCCGAGTGGGAAATGCAGCTCAGATTGGCTTTTTGCGTTGTTGTTCAACCATGCGTTCACTGACCTCGCGCTTAAGCCTGAGAAATTCGGGATCATTGGCAATATCCTTGCGGCGGGGCCGCTCAAAGGGGACAGCTACCTTATGGATAATGGAGGCGGGTCGATTGGAGAACAGGTAGACCGTGTCCGAGAGCAAGAGGGCTTCCTCAATGCTGTGTGTGATGAGCAAGACCGAACGGCGTTGTTCCTCCCATAGCTCCAGCAGCCATTCCTGCATTTCATGACGGGTTAATTCATCCAGCGAGCTGAAGGGCTCGTCCAGACAGAGCAGCTCCTGCGGAGCAATCAGACCGCGCAGGAAGGAGGCGCGTTGCTGCATTCCTCCGGACAGCATGTGAGGATAAGCTTTCTCGAAGCCTTTTAATCCGGCCTTCGCTATCCAGTTCTCCGCCTCGGCGCGAACATGCTGATCGATACCTCCGGAGATTTCTCTTGCCAGCAAAATGTTATCACGGGTCGTTCGCCAGGGAAATAGTGCAGGCCTCTGCGGAACATAGCTGATATAGCCCCGCTCTCCAGTCACATCTTGTCCGTGTATCCGTACAAGCCCCTGTTCCGGCCGAAGCAGACCGCCAATCACATGAAAGAGCGTGCTTTTTCCGCTGCCGGAGGGTCCGATAATGGAGACAAACTGACCGGAGGGCACAGTGAGGGAGATATCATTCAATACGGGCAGGCGCTGTGAACCATCGGCGAACGCAAGGCTGATGTTCTGAAGCTCAAGCGCAGCGGCTGGAAGATTCGGTTGCTGGGATTGAATCATGTTCATTGAATTCCCCTCATTTCTGTTTATCCTCTGTTGGATTGTAGCGGATCAGCCATTTCTCAAGCAAAGCGACCAATGCAAACATGGCGAGACTGACGATGACAATCACTGCGATGGCAACGAAAGTGCGGTCTGTCCGGAATGATGCTTTTTGCAGCATCATATAATATCCGATTCCTTTGTCCGCCCCGATCCACTCGGCAATAATGGCCCCCATAACGCTATAGGTTGCCGCGATCTTCAATCCGGAGAAAATCGATGGCAGCGCGTGAGGAACCTCCAGCTTGGTGAAGATAGCCTGTCTCGATGCCCCGGACATTCGCATATAGTCAAGCATAACCCGGTCCGTGCGCGTCAGTCCGTCCATGGCGGCTACGGCGACAGGGAAGAAGCAGACAAGTGTGATGACGATAATCTTCGGCAGCAGCCCGAACCCGAACCAGATCATCAGAAGCGGTGCGAGCGCAATCGTAGGTACATTTTGGCTCAGGATGATTAGCGGGTATAAGGCGGATTTTAGAAAAGGAATATAGTGCAGCAGAAAAGCAACCAAAAGCCCGACAACACTCCCGATAACAAAGCCAAGCAGCATTAGGCGAAGCGTTGCGAAGGTATGGACCCAGAGGCCAGCGGCTTCAGATACGGCCTGATCGGCAATGGTTGAAGGGCTGGGCAAAACCCACTGTTCAATATTAAATAGCGAGGTGGATACTTGCCATACCAGTATAAACAGGATGACCGCCGCAAGCGGCGGCCAAATCCTGTTCCAGAGACGGCGGGAATTCATGGACGGTATTTCTCGACCAGCTTATCCATGCTGACGCCTTTCTCAGGATTGTATACAATTTTAACCTGCGAAATGATGCTGTTGCTTCCGAATTCAGCGACCGCTGCATTCATCTTTTTCACGATTTCCAGCAGCTCATCCAGGTCTCCTTCCATCGTTGTCTCCAAGGCATTGACCTGATATTTGACCCCGGAGCTCTGGATAACCTCGATGGCACGATCTACATAAGGAATGGAATCCTCACCGTTAGGTGTCTTAGGAATAATCTGAATACTGAGCAATGTGTTTGACATAGCGAACATCCTCTCTTGAATTAATTTGATTAAGTTATCTGTAGAAGTTGAACAGAAGAATTTTACGCTGGGGGCAACGTATGAAGTGTCCTTACGATCGCTGTTGTTCGAGGATTTCTTTGATTAAACTAAGCCATCCATAAGGTAGAAATCCCACTCACAAAGGCGACCGCTTACGAGCGTATGCTCTCGATGTAGCTTTCTTACAGAAAGCTTTCACTACAGAACACATCATACTTATGCCCTTTTACGTAACTTCTAAGTTCAACATAAATAACTTCTGCTAAATTCAGTTCGTCTCAGGTAAAAAGTCGTTCGTAAAGGCGCTGTCGATATCCAGCTCTTGCTCGATCAGTCCGCGCTCGTACATCCAGTCGGAATAGTTCTTCCAGACTTCCGGCTTTTGTTCTCCCCAACGTGGTGCATCATCCTGATATTTCGGACTTAGCCATTTCTGGCTGGCATGCACCAGTTCTTTGTCCAACTCGGGTACAGCCTTCAGCAGCAGATCTGCAGATTCCTCCGGATGCTCGGCTGCATACTGATAACCCTTGGAGGCAGCACGCATGAATGCCCGCACCAGGTCCGGATCATTTGCAATAGTCTTCTCATTGGTGACGATGACCGGCGTATAGTAGTCCAGTTGGTCCGAATAATCTTTAATATATTGCATGTCCAGCGGTTCTCCGCGCAGCTCGGCCTCAATTCCGGTCCACGCATAGAAGATCCACGCAAAATCAATATCCCGCTTCACGGCTGTGAAGTAGTCTGCCTCACCAATATTGACGAGCTTGACCTTGGATATATCGCCGCCGTCCACATCCATAATGGACTTCATAATCGCTTCCTCGACAGGGGATCCCCAGCCGCCGTAAGTTTTACCTTCGTAATCCTTAGGCGATTTGATTCCGCGATCTACCGGAGCCGCGAAGCCTGACGTGTTATGCTGGATAACCGCCGCGATCGAGACGAGCGGAACCCCTTGCAAGCGGCTCTGGGTCACGTTCTCCTGAACGCTTACGCCGAAGGGCACTTCATCGGAAGCAACCATAGCATCTGCGCCGCCCGAGCCCGGGAGCGCGATCTCTACGTTCAATCCTTCCGCTTCGTAATACCCCAATTCTCTGGCGGCATAAAGTCCGGTGTGATTCGTGTTGGGGCTCCAGTCCAGCACAACGGTTACGTCCTTCAGGGCTGCTTGCCCATTTGTTCCTTCAGAGCTGTCTGTAGTGCTGCCCTGATTTCCGCAGCCCGCAAGCATGGCTGCAATCAAGACGGCCATAGCGAGCGGGAACAGCGTTTTTTTCTTCACAGAAATCCACTCCTTCTAGTGCATGAATTTCCGCAGCGATAGGTTTACGTTCTCCTGAACCGTGAAGAAAATGCGATAGAGTTCCTTGCACGGCGTATTGGGATAAAAAAAGCGCCCCGAATGCGGGACGCGTAGGTTCATGGCAAAATATACGAGCCATGCTCTGTCATTCTTCCTACGCTGGCATTACCCAGATCAGGTTAAAGGGTCAGTATCTTGATGGGATACAATCTCAGCCGGCCTTATTCCAGCTCCCCCGAACTATGTAACTGCGGATACACTAGTCATTATAGACACGTAACCCCTGTCTGTCCAGCAGGCAAGCTGAAAATTCCTCGGGTATCCTTGCTGATTGATTTGCTTTTTAATTTCCAGCAGAGTATAATTAATACATCTGGAAATTTAAAGAAGTGATATTCGCATGTTGAAAAGAGTGTCAATTTTTTAAAAGTGAACTTTTTTCAATGTGTGAATTTTTTTTACGAAAAAAGGAACATGTTAATCTGTATCGAGGAGGCAACAAACATGGAAACTGGAACAGTAAAATGGTTCAATGCCGAAAAAGGCTTCGGATTTATCGAGGTTGAAGGCGGCAAGGATGTTTTCGTTCATTACAGCGCAATTACCGGCGATGGCTTTAAATCGCTGGACGAAGGTGCACGCGTTCAATTTAATGTGGTTCAGGGCAACCGCGGGCCGCAAGCCGAGAATGTCGTAAAACTGTAATGCAGAGCCGGCTGCCCTTAACGCCCCCGCGTTGAGGGCGGCTTTTGTATTCTTTTTCGGCACGCTGGCAATAGATAACATTCTAGGAGGTAATCATGAACTACCGTAAAAAAACGATTGAAGAGATTCCTGAGGAGAACACCGCAGTTTGGTCTTGCATAAGCGATGATTGCAACGGATGGATGAGGGATAACTTTGCGTTTGATTATAATCCGGTATGTCCGCTGTGTTCCTCTGAAATGGTAAAGGGAACCAAGCTCTTGCCTCAGCTGATTAATTCCAGTTCCCTGAAATCCGAAGGCTAGTCCCAGATTAACACTGATTCTGCAACAACAAACAAGCTGCTTCCCGGCAAAGGCCGGAAGGCAGCTTGTTTTCATGAGAGCAGGGGATTGCATCCCCGAATGAAATGAAATATCTTGGAACTAATGCTGAATCGCCTTGAATTTCGTGTACATAAACAATCTCCAGCGGAGAATCATTCCGAACGCAAGGATGAAGAAGACGGAGCCCGTCTGCAGCACGGAAATATACTGCTCTACGACCTCATGCAGAGCAAGGCGAACAGCTAGCAGCCCGATCAGGATATAGGCGAAGCCTGGTGAACGCTTGGCATACACTTCTCCATCAACTGTCTCGAAATGGGTGGTACGAACCAAGGGGTAGGAGAACAGAAACCATCCGGCAGCAAACGCGACAATCACCCAGATCCATGGGATTCGCATTTGCGGCTCAATAAACATTAGGAAGCCGGTAGCCATTCCCAGCGGAGGGATGATAATCTTCTTGATCGTCACAGGCCGGCGGCTCGCCTTGAGCCGGACGATAAGGACGGATATGGCCATCAATGCGGCCCCGATTGTAAAGAACAGCTGGAAATACGGCGAATCTAATAGTTGGCTCATTTAACAGATCCCTTTCTTGACAGCAGATCATTAAGTGATACTTCGTGATTAGAAGACGACTTGTTGAACATCCTCTATAAGTTAGAACATTATAACATATTCTGCAGCTTCTGTTTCACTCGACCTGTAGGGAGGGAAAAAAAGGTGAACAGTGGATTTACGATCATAGTCCACTGCCTGCTCCATCTATCTTAAAGAACCTTTATTCCAGGGAGGAATTGCGATGAATAACATAAACCGGGATGATAAGCTGTTGTTCTATGTAGGATCTTATGCGGAGGAGAGCAACGATGGAATCCATCTCTGCGAGCTGGATAACAACACGGGAGCGCTTCAACTGCTGCATGGCGCTTCGGGTATTAAGAACCCTTCGTTCCTGGTCGTCAATCAGGATCATACCCGTCTCTATGCTGTCAGCGAGCAAAGTGAGGGGGCGGTGTTCAGTTATGAAATTGATCGGGAGAACGGGAAGCTGACCCAACTGGCTCGGATTTCGACAGAAGGTGCGGATCCATGTCATTTATCGCTGGATGGAAGGGGCAGCCTGTATGCGGCCAACTATTCCAGCGGCCATGTGAATCGTTATGTGCTGGATGAGCGGGGAGCCGCTGCCGAGCTTGCGGCCCTGGTCCAGCATGTGGGCCAGGGATTCCGCGAGGACCGGCAGGAGGCGGCCCATGCCCATAGCATTGTTCCTGATGCTAACGGACGCTATGCTTATGTATGCGATCTGGGACTGGATCAGATTATCTATTACGATCTAAGTGAAGGAAAGCTGACTACGGCAGGAGAAGTGGAGCTTCCGCCGGGTTCAGGGCCGCGCCACTTCCTTATTCATCCGAACGGGGAGTATGCCTATGCGATCAATGAGCTGAACAGTACGATTACGGTATTTGCCTATAACCGCATTCAAGGCCATTTGGAGATTCTCCAGCATGTTTCAACCGTACCGGAGGACTTCGGGGGAGAGAATTACCCGGCTGACCTCCATCTGTCTCCGGACGGCCGATACGTATACGGCTCTAATCGGGGCCATGACAGTATCGTCAAGCTCACAGTGAATTTGGAGACGGGAGCGCTGGAGACGCCGGAGTGGACCTGCGGAAGAATCAACTGGCCGCGTAATTTTGCAGTGCTTGAACGCTTTGTGCTGATCGCGAACCAGAACGGAGACGATATTGCCGTATTTCGCAGGGACCCGGCCACTGGAGGGCTGACAGCGACAGAGCATGGACTGGCGCTTAAGCAACCGTCATGCATAGCACCTTTATGAGGCGGTTCTCTTCGGGTTCTCGCAACCTTCCCGGTGTTGAACAACCGGCTTTTTGAACATGCGGTTTCAATTAAAATAATTGCTTGGAACACCGTAAGGTGTTCTTTTTTTTGTAAAAAAAAGGTTTGACAACCTATGCTCAGCCATATAGAATAGCACCATAACAAACTAAACAGGTAGGAATAATCAAGTTGTTCTGGCCGTACGCACGGAGGAACGCTCTGCTTGCCTTGGCAGACACGGGTAGCGGCTCGGTCTGACCGGTCAGGAGGCAGCGCGTTACTCCGTTTGCTGTATCGGCAAAACCTGTAAAACCAGAAATACTTGCTGAGAGAAATGAAAATTCGGGAAGAGGATGAGGAGTGATACGATGAAAAAGGGGATCAAAAAGGGAGTTCTGCTGGGAATAGTTGTAGCAATGACGGCGGTGCTCGCCGCCTGCGGATCAGATTCGGATGCGAAGAGCGCAAGCGGAGATTCCAGCGGTGAAAGCAAGGGAAGCGTAGAACTTTTGAATGTATCCTACGACCCGACTAGAGAATTATACGAGCAATATAACAAGGCATTTGCTGCTTATTGGGAACAGGCAAAGGGGCAAAAGGTAACGATCAAGCAATCGCATGGCGGCTCCGGCAAGCAAAGCCGGGCGGTCATCGACGGACTTGAGGCGGATATCGTAACCCTGGCGCTAGGCTATGACATTGACGCGATTCAACAAACCGGATTGATTGATGAGGGCTGGCAGAGTGAGTATGAGCTGAACAGCTCGCCTTATACCTCCACGATTGTATTCCTGGTTCGCAAGGGGAATCCGAAGGATATCCAGGACTGGGATGACTTGATCAAGGACGGGGTCGAGGTAATCACTCCAAATCCTCAAACATCAGGCGGAGCACGCTGGAATTATCTCGCTGCCTGGGGTTACGCGCTGCATAACAATAATAATGACGAAGCTAAGGCACAGGAGTTTGTGAAGGAATTGTTCGAGCATGTGCCGGTGCTTGACAGCGGCGCCCGCGGAGCTACTACCACTTTCGTGGAACGGGGACTTGGCGATGTGCTCCTGGCTTGGGAGAATGAAGCGTGGCTGTCGGTGAAGGAGCTTGGTCCGGACAAATTTGATATCGTCTATCCATCGGAGAGTATTCTGGCCGAGCCGCCGGTTGCCATCGTGGATAAGAACGCGAATAAACGGGAAACCGCCGAGGTTGCTGCTGCCTATCTGGAATATTTGTATTCGGAGGAAGGCCAGACCATCGCAGCCGAGAATTATTACCGTCCGACATTGGATCGTGTAAAAGAAAAGTTCGCGGATCAGTTCCCGGAGATCAAACTGTTTACCATTGACGAGGTATTTGGAGGATGGGCCGAGGCTCAGCCGAAGCACTTCAATGATGGAGGCATATTCAACCAGATTTATGCTCCGAAATAATCTTGACCATTACCGACCGCACGAAGCGGAGGGGCATTTTACGGACCGGAAGGAAGCCGTAGCGAAGCCCGAGGAAAGGATGAACTTTTGATGCAAACTGGCGTCTCCAAACGCGGGGTGCTCCCGGGTTTCGGGCTGACAATGGGGTATAGCGTTGTATATCTGAGCCTTGTTGTATTAATCCCGCTATCTGCTCTGCTGCTTAATTCGACCGGGTTGACCTGGGAGAAATTCTGGAGTGTTGCTACGGATCCGCGAGTGCTCGCTTCGTATAAAGTCAGCTTTATGACCGCAGCGGCGGCAGGCTTGATCGATACGCTGCTCGGTCTGCTGCTGGCCTGGGTGCTGGTCAGATATGATTTTCCCGGAAAAAGATGGTTTGATGCGATCATCGACCTGCCGTTTGCGCTTCCTACGGCAGTTGCAGGCGTATCGCTGACCGCCATCTATTCCCAGAACGGCTGGATCGGTTCCTGGTTCGAGCCGCTGGGAATCCGGCTTGCATTTTCCCCGATTGGAATTACGCTTGCCTTGATGTTTATAGGCATTCCTTTTGTCGTCAGAACGGTGCAGCCGGTGCTGCAGGATTTGGATGCAGAGGTGGAAGAGGCCGCTGCTACGCTTGGCGCCAGCCGTTTTCGCACCTTCTGGAGAGTGGTCTTTCCAGAGCTGCTCCCTCCGCTGTTGACCGGCTTCGCGCTGGCCTTCTCGCGGGGAATCGGCGAGTACGGCTCCGTGGTCTTTATCTCCGGCAATATGCCGATGAAGACCGAGATTGCCCCGCTGCTGATTATGTCGAAGCTGGAGCAGTTTGACTACGCTGGAGCCACTGCGGTAGCCATTATCCTGCTGACGATTTCGTTCGTGCTGCTTCTGCTGATCAATTCACTTCAGCGCTGGGTTCGCAAGACCGCACGCTAAGGATGAATTGGAGAAGACTCGCGACCTGACCTAAGGAAATTCGGAGAGGAGTATGCAAATGGCCGGTTCTGTACCTATGAATACAGCTAAAGCCCCGGTGTCAAGGAATCAGACTACCCGTTCTACCGGAGCCGTGAAATGGATTCTGATCGGCTCGGCTGTACTGGTGCTGTTATGGCTGATCGTATTGCCGCTGGCAGTGGTGATTACGGAAGCATTAAAGAAAGGATGGGGCGTGTACGTGGAGGCGATCCGCGACCCAGATGCCTTATCCGCCCTGCGGCTTACATTGCTGGTTGCCCTTATAACAATACCGTTAAATACCATCTTCGGCGTGGCTGCTGCCTGGGCGATAACCAAGTTCCGCTTTCGGGGCAAACAGCTTCTCGTGACTCTGATTGATCTGCCCTTTGCCGTATCTCCGGTGATTGGCGGCCTGATCTATGTACTTGTCTATGGGGCCCACGGATGGTTTGGTCCGTGGCTGCAGGCACATGATATCAAGATCATTTTTGCGCTGCCGGGAATTATTCTCGCGACGATGTTCGTTACCTTCCCGTTTGTTGCCCGGGAGCTGATCCCGTTAATGGAGGATCAGGGGCAGCAGGAGGAGGAAGCAGCAGTTACACTGGGAGCACGAGGGTTCCGTGTATTCTGGAAGGTGACGCTGCCTAATATTAAATGGGGTCTTCTGTACGGCATCATATTGTGTAATGCCAGAGCGATGGGAGAGTTCGGAGCCGTCTCGGTCGTGTCAGGTCATATCCGCGGCGAGACGAACACCTTGCCATTGCATGTGGAGATTTTGTACAACGAGTATCAATTTTCGGCTTCCTTTGCTGTAGCATCCTTGCTTCTGCTGCTGGCATTGGTCACATTGCTGCTGAAAGGCTGGTTCACACGCAAGAGCAGCCATTAGCAGCACAGATTTTTGAGGTTCCTTTGGGGAGGGGGCTGCAGACGTGGCGAAACCGTTAAAAGTGGATGGGGTATGGTTGGACCGGATTGCTGAGCTGCTTGATGAATTGGAGTTCGGATCGCTGAACATCGTGGTTCATGAAGGACAAATCGTCCAAGTAGAACGAACGGAACGAAAGCGATATGAGTTGAACGGCACAGCTAGCGGAAGAAAGGGAGGGCCTTCGCGTCAGGACCCGAAGCCTCGGCGCAAGGCGGAGATTTAAGTTCAGCGGAAGCAGAGGTTAGACTGCCTGTGCGGCTGCAAAATAAGGGGCAAAGCAGGAAAAACCTGCTTTGTCCCTTATTTTTAATGGGATGAAGTTTATCTTAACTTCAGAGAACTAGTCGCTGTTGGAATCGCTCGGGTAAGAAGTATCCGGGGCATCAGACTCTGCTATAGCCGGTGAGAGCAATTCCTGGGAGTCCTTCTGGTAATGACCCGCAAAAGGGCGGGATTTGCGCGGCTTTGAGCCGGTAAGACGGAAGCCGGCCAGAAATAATAGCAGCTGCAATACCAGAATGTATGGAGCGAATGACTCGCCGAGCAGATTCAAGAGATACAATGCGGCGATAAGAACAGACCAAAGACGCAGCAGTACGGAACCGACGTTCGGCCGATTCCCCCCCATCACTGCAGGATACAGAAGCAGCAGCGAGAACAAGGCGGAACCAAATTCGCTCCAGGGATTCACAAGCTCTAATAGACTTGTCGATGAGGGCTCGCTAAGCGCATAGATAAGAAAAAACAATCTTCTTAGCAACACTAATATTACAATGGCAAACACAAATGGAACAGCAGGACGGATCGTTTTCCATAGGGCATATCCCCATCCAGGTGATTCTGAGCGATGAAGCAGCTTATCCCGCTCCATACATAGGCGTTCACACTCTCTTTGGAGCGTCTTGAGCAATAAGGGCAGGCGAGCTGTATCGGGCTCCTCAGCACATGCGGATATCTGCATCAGCAAATCAGTAGTTATATAGGGAGCACTCCGGCAGGCGAGCATCCGATCAAACAGGATTTGTCTATCCTCCCGAGTTAGGTTATTCTGTTCAAGCGCGGAGATCAGTGCGCTTTCTGCTGATGTATACAGCTTCAGGGTTGCTCCAATCCGGTCGATCCGGCGGTGTTCACGTTCGGTTGAGAATTTAAGCGTTACACCATAAATAATGAGCAGTCCTACGACGCTTGCAAGGATTCCGACCCAGGACATTCCGAAGAACACGAGCGAGTCCATCGATTCCGACAGTGACAAACGGTATCACCCTTTCGATATTCCTTCCTCCACTATTGCACAATGATAATATAATTATCAAGCCCAGCGTACAATCATTAGCTCAACTTTTAATTAGCTTAACTAATATTAGGAAATACCATATAGCAAGCAACAGAATCTTGAATTCGGGAGGAAGTCATTTATGAAAATCGCGTTATTTGGAGCAACAGGGACAATAGGGAAGGGCATTCTTGAAGAGGCGCTGCGCAGGGACCATCAGGTCGTAGCTGTGCTGAGGGATCCGGAAAAGCCTTTGTCCAAGGATGGGCATGAAGGCGTGATAAAGGTGAGCGGGGATATGCTGATGCCGGATTCGATTGCAGCTGCAGTGGAAGGCTGTGATGTCGCCATCAGCGCCTATGGACCGAGGTTCGGAGCGGAGAGCGAATTGGTGGAAGCAACGCGTTCATTTATAGAAGGAGTCCAAAAAGGCGGGGTGCGCCGCCTTATTGCTGTTGGCGGAGCAGGAGGATTGGAGGTCGGGAACGGAGTCCGATTGTTGGACACGCCTGAGTTTCCGGATGAGATAAGGCCCTTGGCCCGAGCTCATGAGGATGCGCTTCAGGTATATCGGGCTTCGGATTCTGCCTGGACCGTACTCAGTCCTGCCGCTGTCATCGAGCCGGGATCCCGAACCGGCCAGTTCCGAATCGGGATCTCGCAGCTGGTGAAGGACGAACTGGATCAAAGCCGGATCTCTGTTGAGGATTTCGCCGTGGCTTTGCTGGATGAGGTGGAGGACCCCCAGTTCTATCAAGCGCGTTTCACCGTTGGTTACTGATAGTTACTGAACAGCCGTTAAGTAAGAACGTCTGCGCCTCAAAGGGCGCAGGGCGACGGCAAGGTGCAGCAATGGCTGCTGTGCTCGCCTAAGTAGTCACCATCGCACCGCCATTTACATGCAGCACCTCGCCGGTTGCAAACGATGAATCATCGCTGGCGAGATATACATAGGCCGGTGCCAGCTCGAACGGCTGCCCGGCCCGTCTAATCGGGGCATCCGTTCCGAAGGTTTTAACCTCCTCTGCGGAGAAGCTGGACGGAATGAGCGGAGTCCAGACGGACCCCGGAGCGACCGCATTGACGCGAATGCCGCAGTCTATCAACGAAAGAGCCAGTGACCGGGTGAAGGAGACAACCGCTCCCTTGGTCGCTGAATAATCGATGAGCGTCTTGTGACCGGCATAGGCCGTGATGGAGGCCGTATTGATAATGGCGCTGCCCGGCTTCAAGTGGGGAAGCGCGGCCTGTACCAGGAAGAAGAACGGAAAAATATTTGTCTGGAACGTCTGATACAGCTGCTCTTCAGATATATCGGCAATGCTCTGCTGCGGGTATTGAACGCCATGGTTATTGACCAGCACATCAAGCTTGCCGAAGCAGCGGACCGTCTCGGAGATGACATGCTCGCAGTTCTTTTTGTGCCGAAGATCAATCTTCAGCAAGAGACATCGCTGGCCGATCTGTTCGATGCGCCGGCGGGTCTCCTCGGCATCGGAGGTTTCCCAGAGATAGGGAATGACGAGATCGGCTCCTTCCTTGGCGAACGCGATGGCTGTAGCCCGGCCGATGCCGCTGTCTCCGCCGGTAATGATGGCCGTCTTCCCCTTTAACTTGCCGCTGCCGCAATAGGCTGGATTTTCAAAGATAGGTCTGGGATGCATTTTGCTCTCCAGGCCTGGTTGAACCGGCTGATGCTGAGGGGGAAAAGCAATCGGCTGCTCCTTGCACACTTGCTCAAAGCCGTAATAGGGATACACTGGAATCATAACGATATGAACTCCTCTCGAGTGGGGTACGCGATATAACATTCTTGCTATATATATGCATCCGCCCATAAGAGCGTGCTGGCATGGAGTGTGCGTTGACTTTTGCTGAAAATATTGATAGCATCAATTCAAAGTATACTAGAATAATCGGAATTGCTCCTCAGATAAAGGAAGGGATACGCTGATGACAAAGGTAACAGTGATCAATGGAACACCTACACCCGGCTCCAGGTTGACGGCCATTATCGCGCTGGCGGAAGAACTGCTCGCAAAGGAAGGCATTGAAGTAAATCATGTCAATGTGGGTGAATTGCCGCCGGAGGATCTGATTCATACGAAATTCGAGAGCGAGGCCATCGTCAAGGCGAATGCGCTCGTTGCCGAAGCGGATGCCGTAATCATAGCCAGTCCGGTGTATAAAGCTTCTTATACCGGCGTATTGAAGACATTTTTGGACCTTGTTCCGCAAAAGGGATTGGCCGGGAAAATCATTCTCCCGTTATTTATCGGGGGGAGCCTGGCACATCTGCTGACCATTGACTATGCCTTGAAGCCGGTCTTGTCCGCACTGGGTGCGCGCCATATTTTGGGCGGAGTCTATACCGTGGATTCCCAGGTTGCCAGAACAGAGCAAGGCGGCTTCGATATTGCAGAGGAATTGCAAGCCAGACTGCAGGATAACATTCAGGAGCTGTTACAGGAGACAAAGCGTCGGATTGCCTCGGCGGATGTATAGGTGAATGGGAGGAGACATTAGACGCATGCAAAAATTAGTGTTTTTTGTAGGAGTGGCTGGAACCGGCAAGACAACCGTGGCGCTTAAGCTGGCAGAACGGATTCAGGCGGCGTTTCTGGACCGGGATACGGTAGGCGGCAGGTTCGTGGAGAAGATGCTAGAAATGAACGGGCTGGACGTGAATGATCGGGATTCCGACTTTTACAAGAAGCATCTGCGCGACCTGGAATATGATACGACCAAGGATATCTGTATTGAGAATCTGGCTGCAGGACAGAATGTCTTCATGATTTCTCCTTTCACGGCCGAGCTGAAAAACAAGGCATGGATTGAAGAGGTGCTCGCGGCAGCTGGCAAGACTCATGCTGAAGTAGACGTGAAGGTGGTTGCTGTGACGCTCAAGGACATGGACCTGCAGAAGGAGCGTATTATTGACCGCCAGACAGAACGCGACACCTGGAAGCTCGAGCATTGGGATGACTTCAAGCACCGCGTCCAATTCGTACCGGATATTCAATGGGAGATCCCGGAATCATCCGTTCTTGTATTTGATAATAGCGGCGAACTGACCGAAGAGAAGGTTGAGAAGCTGTATCGGTTCGTAGCTGGAGAATAATCCTCTTCTAAAAAAGAACCCGGCCCTAGGGATTATGTGCGTTCGTGAACGACATATCCTTGGGACCGGGTTTGTTTGTTATGGCGGGAAAGTTTGCAATAGCAGGTAGTGCACAGGCACAGTTGACAGGCTGACGCCAATCAGCACCGCCGTTAGCACGTAGGGAGGGGCAGCCGTGTGAAATGATCTTACGATCACTGTTGTTCGCGGATTTCTATGATTGGACTAAGTTCTAACAAGGGAGAAATCCGCTCACAAAGGCGAACGCTGACGCTCTATGCTTCCAAAGTAGCTTTCTTGGAGAAAGCTTTTACCTTCACACTTATGCCCTGACTACTTCGCCTTTGCAGTTTAACTGCAATGCAATTGAATTGCCTGCGTTGCGCCCTAAACTGCAATGGGATAAGCTTGACCCTGCGGCGGCATCATGAGACTTAGGTAACTCTCGTGCTAGTGTTGGGCCCCGACCTAATGGTGCTCCGACCTTGCACTGTAATTCGCCTGTCCAGCCAGTACTAAAATTTTCTCCGAACTTCATCCGCCCTTCTTGACCAACCTCATTTAGCTCACCTCATCCGGCTACGCTCCAGTGAAATTACTTCCCTTAAAAACTTCATTCGACGCACATACCCACATTTAGTGAAAAAACTTACCTTAGATCACCAGTAGCTAGCCAAACCCGCGTTTTAGCCAACTTTAAGTACAAAAATTTCACTATATCCGCATTTCTATCATTTCCACTGAATTTAAGGTAACTTTTTTCACTGGATGCGTACAATCGTACTTTCATACCATCGAATGATCACTGTCATGCTGCGAAACACCGCGCCCTGAGAGCCGCGCTCGGTGCGAGGTTTACGCATGTTGCGCATGCGTACTTGGTCGGTATTTTGCAGAATCTGCTGGAATTGCCTTGCACTGCGGGCTAGTTGAAATGGGGGTATCCCCCAATGATGATGCGGTGTTGCCTATTTACTGTTTGAATGCATCTGCGTAATAGAGAGGGTACAGTGCATCCGGCACCTATAAAGCCGAACTAAGAGCCTGCGTAATAAGGGCATAAGGGTGAGTGTGCTGAAGTAAAAGCTTTCTGAAAGAAAGCTACATCGGGAGCATACGCTCGGAGTGTTCGCCTTTGTGAGTGGATTCATACAATTTCAGATTTTACTCAATCAAAGGAATCCGCGAGCAACAGCGATCGTAAGCACACTTCACACGTTGCCCCCAGCAACGCAGAATCATTGGTCGGCTTTTTTTGCTGTTGGTGTACTCGCACTGCTGCGCACTTGCATCATTCAGCGTCAGACAAGCAGCAACGCGTCCAGATCCAGGATGTCAATCTGCCGCTGCCCCTGCTGCGAGATCCAGCCTGATGCTTCGAAGTCGGCCAGCTTGCGGCTGATCGTCTCGGGGGTGGTTCCAAGATAGGAGGCCAGATGCTTCCGGCTCATCGGCAAGGTGATGCCGCTGTTCTTTTGCATTTCAGACAGGTTGGACAAGTACAATGCAATACGGGTTTCGACCGTTTCGGTAGCGATACGAGTGGCCTGCTTCTCGCTCTCCGCCAGACGGGAGGTGAACTCGCCCAGCATCTTCAGGGCGATCTGCGGGTATTTCAGCAGGAAGCTCTGCAGGCTGTCTCGGCTCATGATGCACAGCTCCAATGGCTCGAGCGCTTCGGCATAGGATTCGTGCATGGATGCGGAGAACAGCGATAATTCTCCGGTAAAATCTCCGGGGCCGAGAATCCGGATCAGCTGCTCCTTGCCGTTGCCGGAGAGGCGGTAGATTTTCATACTGCCTTTATGGACAATATACAAGCCCTCCGAGGTCTCGCCGGAATGATAGACGATCTGGCCCTTGGGGAATTGGTGGGAACGAGTCGTCTGGACGATCTCCTTCAATTCATCAAGATCCAGATGATTGAACAGAGGCACAATGGAAATACAATATTGCTGACGCTCCTCTGCGTCGGAGTTATGATGACAGCCATGGCTGCAGCTTGTGGAATCTTGCATAGTAGTATTCCTCCTGCAAAAAAGGTTCTTATGTGGTAACAGTAGCACGACCGCGGAAACGGTTCAACCGGATAGCATTCAGAATGACCGCCAGGACGCTGAGCTCATGAACCAGCATACCTCCGGCCAGCAGCACCTGGCCAAACAGGACGCCTGAAATAAGGAGCAGGGCGGTGCCGAGGGCCAGCGTGAGATTCTGCTTCATGTTGCGGACAGTCGCCTTGGCCAGCCCATGGGCATGCGCGAATTGATCGAGCCGGTCGGCCATAAGCACGATATCGGCGGTCTCCATAGCGATGTCGGTGCCGCCCTCACCCATGGCCAGACCGATATCGGCGGTTGCAAGGGCCGGAGCGTCATTAATGCCGTCGCCTGCCATAGCTACCCGAAATCCGTCGCTTCTTAAGCTCTGGATGAATGCCGCCTTTTGCTCCGGCAGCATCTGGGCATGAACTTCATCCAAGCCAAGCTGATTGCCGACAAGCTGTGCGGTATGGCGGTTATCTCCGGTGAGGAGGATCATTCGTGTCACACCGGACCTGCGCAGATGCCGGATGGCAGCGTCAGCTTCCTCCCGAATCGGATCGGCGATGGCGAACATCCCCGTCAGGCGTCCTTCCACGCCTATAAAAACGACGGTATTACCGAGCTTTTCAAGCTCCACTGCCTCTTCATCCGACCCCTTGCCGATGCCGATCCCGCTCGTCTCCAGCAGCTTGCGGCTGCCGATGACGATCTGCTGCCCAGCGATGACAGCCCGTATTCCGCCGCCTTTTATCACCTCTACTTGCTCCGGTTGTCCGGTAAGTTGAATCCCTCTGCGTAAGGCCTCCTGCACGACCGTATATCCAAGAGGGTGCTCGGAAGCCGTCTCTGCTTCGGCGGCAAGTCGGAGCACGTCATTTTCCTCGCCTTCGAATATCCGGATCGCTCTAACCTCCGGTCTTCCTTGGGTTAGTGTGCCCGTCTTGTCAAAGACCACCGTATTGATACGGGAGAGCCCTTCCATGGCTTCGCCTCCCTTGATAAGCACCCCGTGCTTCGCACCGTTGCCGATGCCGGACACCAGGGAAACAGGAACTCCGATGACAAGGGCGCCGGGGCAGGCAATGACAAGGAAGGTAAGGGCCATTTCCAGTTTCCCAGTCAGCACATAGACGAGCAGGGACAGAAGAACGGTTGCGGGCGTGTAGATGGCGGCGAAACGATCTATGAATTTTTGAGTGCGGGATCCCGATTCCTGGGCCTCTTCCACCAGTTGGATCATCCGGGCAAAGGTGGTCTCCTCGCCGACCCGTTCGGCAATGACATCGATGGAGCCGTTGTCGATCAATGCCCCGCTATAGACTTTATCCCCTGCCGATTTCATGGCCGGGCCCGGTTCTCCGGTGACCGCCGCTTCATCAATAGCCGCCTGTCCGGAAGCAATGGCGCCGTCAACCGCGATTCTCTCGCCGGAGCGGATTCTTACCCGGTCGCCTTGCTGGAGTTGATCGACGGGCACAGAGGCGGCGCTTCCTTCGCGAATAACGGTTGCGGTGGTTGGAACAAGTGCAATAAGCGATTGAAGCGAGTTGCGAGTCTTGGCTAATGACCTGGACTCCAGCCAGGCGCCTAGCAAGAACAGAAAGGTAACGGCGGCTGATTCAACGTACTCGCCCAGATAGACTGCACCGGCTACTGCCAGGGTGACGAGCAGCTCGATTGTAACGATGCGCATAACGGCTGCCCGGAAGGCCTTGGTCACAATCGGAGCAGCGGCAATGACGGTAGCGGTTAGCAAGACTCCCTGGCGCCAAGAGACGGCTCCTGATATTTCGAGCACTCCGGCTAACAGCAGTAAGATTCCCGCTAACAAGGTGATGACATGTATGGTTTTGGTCTGCATAGCATTCTCCCTTCTATATTAGCGCGTGTTCAAAAAGTTGACTTTTTAAGCAACCTCCATCAAGCATCAGGACAGCTTCATTGTCAGAACGGGGTAACCAAGCCGGTGGAGAAGATCGGACAGCTCATCCAGTGACACGTGTTGCTCCTGGAAGGCGATCCTCACTTTGCCTGAATGGAATAGGACCTTTGCTTCCTCCACGCCCGGGGTGCCAAGCAGTGCTTTTTCTATTTTTTTGATGCAAGACGGACAAGTCAGGGGCTCCAGGGAAAATACGGCTTTACTCATAAACATACATCCTCCAATATTCGTATTTGGCAAATCTGATGAATTAAGCATACGCCTGCTTGCGATGGAACACCTTGATCTACCTCAAGTTTATCGATGGATACGAAGGAGGCGTTTTACACATTCCTGTCCAACTGTTTTATAATGGAACAGTATGGTTCAAATATGGCAGGTTCGGATTTTGTAACCGCAGCAGGGAGAGGATTTTCATGAGGACGGTTCTATCGTTTTTAAGGAAGTACCGGGTTGCGGCTTGTGCTGCGCTGGCGATGATGCTGATTGAGCTGTCAGTGGAGCTGATTCAGCCGCTGATTATTTCGAGGATCATTGACGAGGGAATTGCGGTCAAGGATCTGAACGTAGTTTGGTTGTGGGGCGGTATTTTGCTGGTGAGTGCGGGAATTGCTTTTGTCGCGGGCCTAGCCAGTTCCTTCTTTGCCTCCCATGCCAGCCAGGGCTTTGGATTTGATCTGCGTGACCGGCTCTATGAAAAGGTACAGAGCCTGTCCTATCCGGTATTCGGCAGGTTTGCGACATCATCGTTGATTACCAGGCTTACCGGCGATGTGACACAGCTTCAAGACATGGTATTCATGGGGCTTCGCTTCGCCACCCGGGTGCCGCTCGTTGTCTTCGGCAGTATGATCATGGCTATCGTTGTTCACGGGAGACTCGGCTTGATGCTGGCGGTTTTAACTCCGCTGGTTGTCTGGTTTGTCCTATGGATGATCAATCGGACATCCGCGCGGTTCGGTCAGGTACAGAAGCAGATGGATGCCGTCAATGGCGTCATTCAGGAAAACATGACCGGCATGCGGCTTATTCGCGTATTTGTCAGGCGCAATCAGGAGAATGAACGCTTCCGCAAGCGCAGCGGCGAGCTGATGCAGGGCACGGTATCCGCGCTTCGGTTGTCCGAGACGACCACTCCGGTTCTGTTACTGATGATGAATGCGGGGATTCTTGCGGTGCTCTGGTTTGGCAAAATCGACATTGCAGCTGGAAACGCTTCAATCGGTCAGGTCGTCGCGGTTGTGAACTATGCGCTGCGCACCGTAGGCGCGTTGTCGGCCTTATCGTGGATTATGGCTTCGTACTCTCGCGCCTCGGCCTCGGCGGCTCGGACCATGGAGGTGCTGGGCACCGAGGATCCTTCCGAGGAACAGTGGGAGGAGAAACCGGAGTCTTCGAGAAAGGCAGTCTCTAATAAGATGGAAAAGAAGCAGGAAGATGATTGTATGAAAGGGGAAGTGGAGTTCTCGCGGGTTAGCTTTAGTTACCCGGGCAGCGATTTGAAGGTGCTGGAGGATATTTCTTTCCATGTCCGGCCGGGAGAACGGGTGGCTATTCTCGGAGCAACAGGCTCCGGCAAACCATCACTGGTTCAACTGATCCCCGGCTTGTATGAACCGACCGGCGGCGATATTGCCGTTGACGGCAACAAGATTGGCCTGCTCGGAGCCTTGCGCCTCCGAAGCGGAATCGGTTATGCGCCGCAAGAGGTGATTTTGTTCTCCGGATCGGTGCGCGACAATATCGCCTGGGGGCGGGAAGACGCTGCCTTTGAGGAGATTCAGGAGGCTGCCCGTCAGGCGCAAATCCATGAGACGATTCTCTCCTTGCCGCAGGGCTATGATACGATGCTTGGCCAGCGAGGGGTAAATCTGTCCGGCGGGCAGAAGCAGCGGCTCTCGATCGCGCGAGCGCTGGTGCGAAGGCCTGCCATTCTGATTCTGGACGACAGCACGAGTGCGCTAGATACGCGGACGGAAGCTGCACTGTTAATGGAGCTGGACCGGTTATCCTGCACTACATTCTTGATTACTCAAAAGGTCAGCTCGACAGTCTCCGCGGATTTAATTTTGCTGCTGGATGAGGGCCGTTTGATCGCGTGCGGCAAGCATGAGGAATTGCTGACGGATTCGCCTCTATACCGCCGCATCGCTGAATCGCAGCAGGGAGGAGATCGATATGTTCAAAGCGCTTACTGAGCCGTTTCGCCATCCGTATCCCGGCAAGCTTATTCAGCAAGGCGCCGGAACCGGGAGGAAACCGAAGGCGAGAGCCAGGAACTGGTCCGGCACACTCGGCCGTCTCTGGCTTTATCTGGCGGAACGGAAATACAAGCTGCTGCTGGTTCTGTTCATGGTGCTGCTCAACTCGGGGCTTGCGCTGCTGGGTCCTTATTTGATCGGGGTCGCAGTCGACGATTATCTTGAGGGTGCCGGCGGCCAGCCGTGGCTGCTGTTCCTGGGCGGCCTTGCCCTTGCTTACGGGGCAACGTCATTGACCGGTTGGCTGCAAAATATCTGGATGATCGAAATTGCGCAGGAGACCGTATTCCGGCTGCGCCGCGATCTGTTCGCCAAGCTGCACCGGCTTCCGATTCCGTTCTTTGCGAAGCGGCAGCAAGGGGAAATCATGAGCCGGGTTACGAATGATATCGATAATGTAAGCGTGACGTTGAACAGCTCGGCCATCCAGATTTTTTCGAGTGTTCTGATCTTGCTCGGCACCTTGACTGTGATGCTGATTCTGAGTCCGCTTCTTACCTTGCTCACCTTCCTGGTCGTGCCGCTGATGATGCTAGGAATGCGCTGGATTACAAGCCGGACAGGTCCGCTCTTCAAGCAGCGGCAGCGGGATCTGGGGGAGCTGAACGGATATATCGAGGAGACGCTGTCCGGGCAGCGGATTATCAAGGCATTCTCCCGCGAGGAGCGGGTAATTGGCGAGTTCCGGCAGCGCAACGCCGCCATCCGGGAATCCGGCTTCTGGGCGCAGGCGATCTCCGGCTTCATTCCCAAGCTGATGAATGCCCTGAATAACCTCAGCTTCGCACTCGTCGCCGGCATCGGGGGAATTTTGGCTATTCATGGTCAGGTGACGGTTGGTGTCATTATCGTGTTTGTCGAATATGCCCGGCAATTCACCCGTCCGTTGAACGATCTGGCGAACCAATGGAATACGCTGCTATCGGCCATCGCGGGTGCGGAGCGTGTATTTGAAGTAATGGATGAGCCGGAGGAATCCCGCGATGAGTCCGGAGCCAAGGTGCTGCGTGAGGTAGAAGGGGCTGTGGAATTCCGGGAAGTCAGCTTCTCTTACGATGAGGAACGGGATGATGATATTTTGGAAAGTATCAGCTTTCGCGCTGAGCCCGGGCAAATGATTGCGCTTGTCGGCCCGACCGGCGCAGGCAAGACGACGCTGATTCAGCTGTTGTCCCGCTTTTACGAGCCTACAAAGGGTGTCATTACCCTGGACGGCTATGACCTGTCGAAGATTACGCGAGACAGCCTGCGCGGACATATGGCCTTTGTCCTGCAGGATTCCTTCCTGTTTGCAGGCACGATTCGCGAGAATATCCGTTATGGCCGTCTGGATGCTACGGATGAAGAAGTGGAGGAAGCCGCCAAGCTGGCGAATGCGCACTCTTTCATCACGAGGCTCGCGGAAGGCTATGACAAACGGCTTGGCGTCGGAGGAGATGGCATCAGTCAGGGACAGAAGCAACTGCTTGCCATTGCCCGGGCGATGCTGGCTAATCCGTCCGTCCTTGTTCTGGACGAGGCGACAAGCAGTATTGATACGGTGACAGAGCTGAAAATCCAGGAGGGCTTGCAGCGCTTGATGCAGGGCCGGACCAGCTTCGTCATTGCTCACCGGCTGAATACGATTCGGCAGGCAGACAAAATCCTGGTGCTGCAGGGCGGCAAGCTGATTGAGCAAGGGGACCATGAGGCATTGCTGCGTCAGGACGGATTTTATAAGGAGCTGCATCAGGGGCATTTTGAGGAAGAGGGGGAGGACACGCAGTGAGCTTGTATGAGGCACAGAGCTATTTGCGGAGCATGATTCTGCTGCGTGACGAGGTGCCTACGTTCCGGCAATATCCGTTTGATCTTCCGGCGGTGTCTCGTCTGGACCGTCTTGATTTTCACCCTAAGGTGACCTATATCGTAGGGGAGAATGGCATGGGCAAATCCACCCTGCTGGAGGCTGTTGCCGTGGCGCTGGGGTTTAATCCGGAAGGCGGAACACTGAACTTCACGTTCTCTACCGCGGCGACTCATTCCGAGCTGTATAAATATTTGCGCCCTTCTCGCGGAGCGGCTCGGCCGAGGGACGGCTTTTTCTTCCGGGCAGAGAGCTACTATAACCTGGCGACGGAAATTGATATATTAGACCGGGAAAATAGCTTTGCGCCTCCTATCATCGATTCCTATGGAGGAAAATCGCTTCATGAAATGTCGCACGGCGAATCGTTCTTTGCGGCCTTTATGCACCGGTTCAGCGGGCATGGCCTCTATATTCTTGATGAGCCCGAAGCCGCGCTTTCTCCGTTCCGGCAGATGGCGATGCTCTCGCGTATTCACGAGCTGATCGGCAAGCGTTCGCAGTTCATTATCTCAACGCATTCGCCGATCCTAATGGCTTATCCCGATAGCCGGATCTATCAACTGACTCCTGATGGGATTGCTGAGACGACCCTGGAGGAGACGGAGCATTTCATCATCATGAAGGAATTCGTCAACAACCGGGAGCGCATGCTGCGTGAATTGCTATGAATTATTAGCATTGAAGCTGCGTTGAAAAAGAATACGGGCTGAACTTTCAAGCCTATGGAAAACGGAGGAGATATCTTGATACAGTGGGAATACCGGACTTTAAAAATGATGACCGGCGGTTTTTTGGGCGGCAAGCTTGATGAAGATGATTTTGAAGATGAGCTGAATCAGTACGGGTCATTGCCGCCAGTTTAGGTATAGTGTGAAAAGTTTAAAGGAGGGATGATGTGATGCTCTTCGGTAACTGCCCGGTGCAGCCTATACAAGCTGATAACCACATGTACCGGGCTGAAGGAAGTTAGGTTATCGGACGGCTGCACCTGCTCTTGATCAAGCCATGAATCCAAGAGAGGGGTAATCGTATGAAGAGAAATGAGAATGGACACAACGGGCAAGCTCAGCTTAGGGCTTACTGGGAAGCAGAGGAAGCTAAGGATTTTCAGGGATGGGACTTCTCCCGTCTGTCGGGCCGGATGTTGGAACAGGAACTTCCTTGGAATTACCGCGAGGCCGTGCTTGAACATATGAAGGATGGGACGACCTTGCTTGATATGGGTACCGGAGGCGGTGAATTTCTTTTGTCGCTCTCGCCTCCAAGAGGGAGCACCTATGCGACGGAAGCGTATCCGCCGAATGTGGAGTTATGCAAGAAGAAGCTCCCGGCCTATGGAATTGAGATCAGAGCAGTAGAAAAGGATGAAGAGCTGCCCTTCGAGAGCGGAATGTTCGATATGGTCATCAATCGTCACGAATCGTTCTGCATCTCGGAGGTACGGCGAATTCTCAAGCCGGGAGGTGTGTTCCTTACTCAGCAGGTGGGCGGACAAAACAACCGGGAGCTGTCCCGGTTTCTGCTGGGAGAGGATGCCTCGCATACGGATCCCGGATTCAACCTTTACAATACAGTGCAGGAGCTTGAGCTAAACGGCTTTTCGATTCTAAAACAGGAGGAATACTTTCCGGAACTGACCTTTCTGGACATCGGGGCGCTTGTGCAATTTGCCAGGATCATAGAGTGGGAATTCCCGGGCTTCACGGTAGAACGCTGTTATCCGCAACTGATGAGATTACAGAATCGGCTGCAAAAGGACGGAAAGATCACGAGCCGGGAGCATCGTTTTATGATCATTGCACGTAAGCCGACGTAAGCCGGAGCTTTGAACATAACAAAAAAAGCGGCGGGGCTGTCCCAGTAAGTCTCTAAACACAAAAAGCCGGAAGGAAAAGGTGATATTTTCCATTCGGCTTTTTTTGTGTTTGTAGGAAGTGGCCGCGGCGCGAATGCTTTTTGTACGAATTTTCGTATATAACTGCTCCTTGATGCCATCGACTGGAGGAGTTTGAACGATATTTCATACAAATTACCCTCGACCCCTCGCTTCACAGACGCTTTTATACGATATTTCGTTCAAAATCCTGGATTCAGGCGGTGCGGGAGGGATGTTGTGCGACTTTTCGTACAAAACTCCGCCATGGAACCGTCCACCGAGCGGGGCTGGCTGATATTTCGTACAAAAGTCCGGCAACGCTGGGCATTTAATTTGACGACCTTTCGGGACAGCCCTCCGCTTTTTGCTTTATGTTCTGCAATTTATTGAAAGGAGAGCGCTGGCTCCCACAGCACAACTCTGTCTTCCGCCAGGCTGCTCGGAATATCAATGAGCCGTTGATTGGAGCTGCCGCGATAGAGCAGGGAGGGATCCCGAAGCTCCAGAACGAAGCGGCCATCCACCAATACCTGACAGCGTGCCAGCAAGCCGTACTCGGCAGCATTTTTATCTGCAATCAATTCCTCATAGGTATACCCGCTATAAATCCAGATCGAAATCTCTCCAGCCTGGGCACGCAGCCGATCGATGAAGCCGCTGACCTCAGCCGCAGAGAAGAACGGATCCCCGCCGAGAATCGTCAGCCCGCTGAGTAATGGATTATTCTTAATGTCATTAATAATTTCCTGTTCTTTAACCTCTGTCAATTCCTCGCCATAATCGAAGTTCCAGGTAGCGACGCTGAAGCAGCCTTTACAGTAGTGTCTACAGCCGCTGATAAAGATGGCTGCCCGCAGTCCTTCGCCTTCGTTGATGCTCTCAGGATAGTAGCCGCAGATGTTCATGCTTGGTGCTTAACGCGGTCCCGGACCTCTGCTTGCTTGGCTGCATTGAAGCGAGTCTGGTAATCACCGGTCAGGTAGCCGGTTACCCGGCGAAGACGGCGGATATGAACCTCATTCTCGTGCTTTCCGCAGGAAGGGCAGTTCGCTCCGATAATCCCTTCGAATCCGCAAGCCGAGCAGCGGTCGATCGGATGGTTAATGCTGAAATAGCTGACATTTTGGGACAGCGCATATTGAATGATTTTCAGGAAAGCCTCCGGATTGCTGCGGGCGTTACCGTTCAACTCGATATAAGAGATTGCGCCGGCATTACACAATTCGTGGAACTCGGCTTCCAATGAAATCTTCTTGGCTGCGCTGATAGGGTAATAGACCGGAATATGGAATGAGTTTGTATAATATTCACGATCGACGATACCTGGAACCTTGCCATAGGTTGCGCGGTCGCGCTTTGTAAACTTGCCTGACAATCCTTCCGCCGGTGTGGCGAACAGGGTAATGTTCAGATTATGAAGATCGCTCTGACGGTCGCAGTAAGCCCGCATAAAGGCGACGATTTCCAGTGCCTTCTTGTAAACTTCCTCGTCTTCGCCATGATGCTTGCCGTACATCGCCTTCATGCATTCCGCCATGCCGATGAATCCGATGGACAAGCTGCCATGCTTGATCAGATCGCGGACCTGATCGTCCGGAGCAAGCTGTTCTCCGCCTTCCCAGACGCCTTCACGCATCATGAAGTCCGAGGCTTTTGCCTTTTGTGACGCCTGGATTTGGAAGCGATGAAGCAATCCCTCCAGGGCAATATCCATATAATGCTCCAATTCTTTGTAGAAGCCGCGTTCATCGGCGGTCCGGCGGCGTCCCAGCGCGATACCGTGCTCCAGTCCGAGCTTCACCAGGTTCAGCGTATTGAAGGACAGGTTTCCTTTGCCGGACAGATGGTTACGCCCGAATCGATCGCTCAGCACGCGGGTACGGCACCCCATGGTTGCAAATTCAGTGTCCGGGTTAGCGGGATCATAGTAAGCCAAATTGAGCGGGGCATCCAGGTTGGCGAAGTTAGGGTAGAGTCTTTTTGCCGAGCATTCTGCCGCCTTCAGGAACAACTCGTAGTTCGGTTCGCCCGGATTCTGGTTAACTCCCTGCTTGCACTTGAAGATCTGGATTGGAAATACCGGGGTCTCGCCGTTGCCCAGTCCGCGCATTGTGGCCGTCAGAAGGGCATGGATAACCAGCTGTCCTTCTGGAGAAGTGCATGTCCCATAGTTGATGCTTGTAAAAGGAATCTGTCCGCCAGCCCGGCTGGACATCGTATTCAGGTTATGAACCAGACTCTCTGCGCCCTGCAGCGCCTCTGCCTCGGTCTCTTTCATGGCATATTTGAATGTTCTAGGATATTGTTCCTTCAGATCGGCACGGCCCATATGGACTTCGCCAAGCTCGTCCGTAAATTCGCCTTCTTCGAAATATTCCAGTCCCTTACGGAAGTATTTACTGAAGGACTTGGCTACATAAGGAGCCAGATCATGATCCAGCTTATTCGCCGATACACCGCCGTATTGGGCATTTTGCTGAGATTGGAAAATAATCGCTACAAGCGCCATCGCGGTCATGATGGAATTCGGCGGACGAACGCTGCCGTTTCCCGTGTTAAAGCCTTCGCGGAGCAGACGCTCGAACGGAATGAAAATGCAGTTGGTTGTTCCAATCGCATATTGGTCCAGGTCGTGGACATAAACGACATTATCGCGGATCGCTTGAACAACGCGCGGCGGCATTACAAAATGGTTCGCATACCATTTCGCATATTCACTCCCAAGCTTACTCATCTTGCCGGAGAAGCTCTCCCCGTTCAAATTCGCATTCTCGCGCAGCACTTCAAGATTGCCGGACGAGACAATCTCTTCTCCGAGCTGAATGACCTCATCCAGCATTTGTTCCAAACCGTGACTGGCGTGATTTAATAGTGCCATCCTCATTTCCCTCCGACCCGATAATATAAAAAATAAAAAGGCATCTTTTTGACCCCGTATCGATCAAATGATGCCCATTTCCGCAGCTGAACAGCTTGCCATAACGGCAAAGCAACGATGTGTATGTATTCGCGGTTATCGGACACCTTGTCCTGTTCCTCGCAGGGTCATAACGGTGTCAAACTGCAAAGAGGCAGGTCTCCTGGCTTCCGGCCCGTTCGGCGCCTTCCCGCTAAGCGTTACTCACGCATGCTGCAGTGGTATTGCTGCATATAGCATTGTTGCATATTAGCCGATGGGGCATCAGGACGATGCAGGTTCACTTGGGAATTCACGATTTTCAGCCTTGATCGCATCAAGACCGATTCAAATCGTGTTGCCAAGCTCTCCGGTTACAGTGGCGGGACCGCAGCGGATTTGCACCGCGTTTCCCTATTAAGCTCCGGTAATAGATATTGCCGGAACACCTCTTTGGATACTATATTTGGTTGATGTTTCTAAGAATAGCCCAAGATGTAGTGTTTGTAAACGGACTAATGGCCCACTTCACTATGAAAATCCATTGAAAAAAATGAGAAAGCAAGAGGGATGCGGCGCCGAGAGTTTATGAAGAAATTGTAGAAATATTGGAAACTGTTTCCAAGATTATGAGTGATCCATGATTTTAAAATGGACATTTATTCGACGAGATTAGATGAGATTATGATGAGATGAAATGAAATGAGATTGGATCAGGTCAGGTTAAATCAGATTAGATGGTATCTGTCCTTGCGTGATACAATGGAGGGAGAACAATCGAGTTTCCAGAAAAGAGGAGGGATTCAAGTGGCCATTGCCGAAGTGACCGTCATTCCGATCGGTACAGGCTCAACCAGTCTCAGCAGCTATGTAGCTGATCTCCAGAAGGTGCTGGAGCAGCAGCCGGGGATTACCTTTACACTGACCTCAATGAGCACCATTATAGAAGGATCGCTGGACGATATTTTCTCCGCCGTCCGTGCCATTCACGAAGCCCCGTTCCATTCCGGAGCCCAGCGGGTATCAACCTCGCTTAAGATTGACGACCGCCGGGATAAGGCAGGCTCGTCCGCCCAGAAGCTGCGTTCGGTTCAGGAGAAGCTGGGGGAGTTGGGCTAGTGTAGCTCAGCTGGTAGAGCAACGCTGAAACTTGAATTGCCCATTATGAGCATAATGAGAATAAAATGTCTGTATTTATTTTAACCTAATGACACATCAAGACTCAGGCAGGGCGTGGCCTCCGAGGTTTTCGGGGGCCGCGTTTTTTAGTATAGTGTTTCAAGCTCCTGATCATATAACGTAGCTCATTGCTCTAGAGGGAGGGAATACATAATACGACGTAAATCTGCTATAAAGAAAAATATGATTATGTCGAAATAATAATAGAAAAATGGAATCTCGTTTTTATACAACAAGGAAAGGGGGAGAGTGCGTGATTTTTTGGAGAGGCTTGGGCTTTTTAAGTATTTTCATTCCAGCGGCGGTTTTTGCTGTAATCACCATTGTTTTCAATCTATTTGAGTTTGACACTTCTAGGATTGATGCTCAGCTGCCACTGGCCTTCAGCCTAATTGTTGGAGGAGTTATCGTGTGGCATTTAGGGAAGAAGCTTAACGCTGACTCGAACAAAGTGCTGGTTGATCAAGAGACGGGGCAACAATATCGATTGGGAGTTCTGCATAGCTTTTATTTTATTCCTATGCAAAACTGGGGGCTGATTGGATTGATTGGAGGCTTTATATTGATAATTAATTCTATATTTAGACTTTTTTGAATGGAAGGATTTATGCGAAATATCGTATAAGTCCTGCCTGATTACCTTGAAAAAGCACTTTTTATACGAAATATCGGATAAACTACGGCCAATTCTGCACATAATGTAGAGGCATGTACGAAATATCGTACAAATTCGGCCCGATTTCACCTAGAATGAAGAATTTTATACGATAAACCATACAAAACATAATCGTTTACCGTATGAATTTATGGATTTGTACGAAATTTCGTATAGATGTTTCAGCCTCTTCAACAGAAAATGGGGTGGGATACCGGATCGATTCTGATCGCCCTGTCCTATAGGAACCGTGGTCCCGAACAATTATAAGGCGATATTATCGTGGTAACCGGAATGATCCCAATGATCACAATGATCACAGTCCTGGCGTAGTCCGAAAGGATTTTGCGACATATCCATGTTTTGATCCACGTTTTGAGGCTTGCAAAATTCTAAAAACGAGTTATAATAATTTTCGTTCACTTTTAGTGAAACGCTGGTGTAGCTCAGCTGGTAGAGCAACGCATTCGTAATGCGTAGGTCGGGGGTTCGAATCCCTTCACCAGCATACTTGATAATGCAAGCGTGACGCGGCTTCCGGAGGTTTTCGGGGGCTGCGTTTTTTGTTGAATTATCGAAACGACCGATTGATGAAGGTATAAAAAGTGATAATATGGAAGTGAACACTATAACAAGGTATAACTATAATATATGGATGATCTAATGGGAGATGGGACTAATTTGAAAATATATAAAAGTAAAAAAATTCAAATAAGTATTTCCCTTCTCTATCCGATAGTAGTATTTCTGATACTAAACTTAGCTCCATTACTTCATTCATGGTTATTACCTGCTATTGTTTCAATCGGCTTTTGTTTGTTGTGGGGAAATTTGAGGTATTTATTTTTTTCGACACTTCTTATGTGGATTACCTCAGTTCCTATTTGGTGGTTATTTATTGAGCGATCTAGGGAAGGGGACGGGGCAGAAATATTTATTTCCTCCCTGCCGTTTATCATAGTCGCATTTGTATTTGTGGTATTATTGCCTGAAATTTTGTTGGTGCTTGTCAGAAACAAGTATTTTCTTAAATAGGTAAGACTGAATAGGCAATTGAAGAGATGTTACAAAAGAAGCCCATTCAGCCACCGAATTGAATTTGATTTAGGGAACAAAATAGGGGATTCCCTTTTCCTCCATACAAAGCCAAGCGAGCCTTGGTCCCTTATTCACTGGACCAAGGCTCGCTCGGCTATTTGTTTTACACTTTTGAAAAGAGCCATCTTGTCCGTCAGCTCTTGAACAAGCGTGCTGAGATGAGCCGCAGCCGCCGAGATTTCTTGCATCGTGGATAGCTGCTGCTCGGAAGCGGCTGCTGCTTGCGCCGTTTGGGACGTCGATTTCTCTGTAATGCCGGACACCAGTTCAACGGCTTCGGCCACACGGAGGGCACCTGTCGACATGTCATGCACCTCGGACGATACCTCCTGAGCACGAATACCGACGAGCTTCATCTCTTCCATGATCGAGGAGAATAGCCGCCCGCTTTCTGTGACGCTGATCAGTCCCTTCTCAACCTCAAGCGCAGTGCGGTCGATCAATTGCTCTGCTTGTTCGGTATCGGCACTGATCTCGGAAATCCCAGCTTGTACCAGGTCAGCGGCATCCTTCGTCTGCTCCGCCAATTTGCGGATTTCCGCAGCGACTACGGCGAAGCCTCGGCCTTGCTCCCCGGCACGGGCGGCCTCGACGGAGGCATTCAGGGCGAGAATTTTCGTCTGGTTGGAGATACCGGAGATCAATCCGACCAACGATTCTATCTCGCCGGAGCGCATCCCGAGCCGCTTCATGGCTTCATTGGAAGCTTCCATAGAGGCGGAGATCATGTTCATCTCTCCAACGGCTCGTTGTACAACCTGATTCCCGTGCTCGGTTTGACTGATAACATCCTCGGCGGATGCCGATACGGCTTCGGCCGAGGTAGAGACTCGCCCGACGCTTTCCGTCATCTCCTGCATCATGCTGGCGGCCTGGGAGGCCTCGCTATGCTGCTCCTGCATTCCCTCTGCCGCCACCTCCATGGATGCGGATATCGTCTGGGCGGCCAGCGCGGTCTGCTCTGCGCTGGAAGTCAATTGCTCGGAGGTCGCGCTCACGGTGAGGGCGATTTCCGAGGTTTGTTTCAGCATGTGCCGCAGGTTGGTGGAGGCCTCATTCAGATGAACCGCCATTTGGCCAAATTCATCTTTGGCCCGGATATCCACGGTTTGGGTCAAATCTCCCTTAGCCATGCCCTGCAAGGCATGAACCATCCGCTGAATATTACTGATGACGATGATCCGGGCCAGCAGCCAAATGCCTGCTCCCAGCAGTAGCAGAGCTACAATCCCGATAACCACAGATTCATTTCGGTTAGCGGTATAGGCTTTTAAAATTTCGGATTTAGGAATTGCCGTCTGCACATACCATAACTCATCATCGATAATAGGAATGGGCTTGAACGCCCGGATGATCGCCGCGCCGCTGGCATCTATACTTTGATGAACCAATTGTCCCTGCTGTACCTTTTCGAATACCTGATGGTTATGTTCGGAAGCGAGGAAGGAATTCCCGGCATCTTCCGCATTCTCTCCATTGGCTATGTATAGCCCCCCTTGGGACAGCAAAGAGACATTGCCGCCAAGCGGGTGCTCTTGCTCCGCCGATTGCTGAAATGTATCGAGAAGGAAGGCGCCCCCGATCACGCCAAGAAATTGCCCGTCCTGATCCAGAACCGGCAATACGATCATCGTGAGCAGTTCGGAATTGCCATCCTCGGTGGAGGCATTATAAGGCTCCATGACGATGGCTTGCTTTTCTGATTTGGCTTGCTCATAGGCGGTAAAGGTATCCAGGCCGCCGAAGGGGACAGGCATGATCTGCCCATCATCGAACCGAATGGCGAGGGTTGCCATCCGGCCACCGTTCACGGCATACAGCGGGTCGGCGGTATAGTCCAGATCCTTGCCGTAAGCGTTCGGCTCCCAAACCGTAAATATAGAACTGACGGAGTCGTTATCGTTCAACAGACTTCCAAGAAGGCGAACCATTCGCTGGCGATCAGGATTCCCTTGGGACACCTCATCAAGAAAGGTGGAACGTAAGGATGCCAGTGAGGCCACAGTGTTTTGCACAATTTTGGTATGATTATCCGCGAAATTTTGTCCTGTATTCTGGGCCTCCAGCATCCCTAGATCCATACTCACTTTATTTAGCAGCGTCAAGTTCCAGCTAATCAGAACAGTAAAAGCAGCCACGAGAATCACAGTAGATAAGGCGATGAACTTGACGATCACCTTCTGATTTCTAAACCATTTAAACATGGATGGTCTCCCCCTCATAAATTTCGGAAATTTCGATCAAGCGGATTTCGAAGGGCTCCAACACCGTGTGGATCGTTAATATGTCGCTGGTGAAGCACAGTTCTTTTTCAATCCTGGGAATGGATATTTGGCGCAAGTAATCTACATCGGTAGCGGACCAATCGGCGGCCTGACCCAGATTCAAGGCGTTATCATACGCGCTGCCGTAGCTGCGGTTGACGATAGAATGCTTGATCTCGTAATGTCCGGCCAAGGGGGCAAGCTCCAGCCGAAGCTCTCGTTTGGTTTTGTTGGGAAAATGCGAGTAACGCTCCTTGTGCGAGATGCTGATTGAGATGCCATTGGCGTAAATATCATCATAATGGTGGTAGTTATGCAGCAGAATTTGGTAATTCCTCCCTTGCCGGGCGATGAAATAGCCCTCTCCCCGATCTACCAGCTCATCCCCAAGCCGATTCAAGAAGCAGAAGGCATGATAGGCCGGCTTCTTGATGTTGTTATACGTAAATAAGCCCAGCCCGCCATGGAACAATTGCTGCGGCAACCGGTTCTCTTCGTGCATGTCGGTCAGGAGCCAGTAGCCGAAGGAGTCCAGGCGATCATAGTTTTCAGTAATATTTTTAATCACATAGGAGGATTTGAAGCAGGTATCGCTCATCAAGTCCTTGTGAGATACGGTGGAGTTCCACTCCGTCATATATACCGGCAGATCGGACAAGCTCTCTTCCAGAAGCCGCTCCTGAAGCCGATCGATGAATTGCTGGAAGGAATCGGTCACCGGGCTGAGATTAAGCTGCTTGTCCATGCTGAGATGGTTGTTCTGCGGCACAAGGTCGATATCGTAATAATGGACGGTGATAAAGTCGGGTAGACAGGCATGATCCCGGCTGAAGGACAGGAAAGAGAACAGCCAATCCTCGCTTTTGTTGTAGGTCGAGAATGCGGCAGGTCCGCCGAAGGATAGCAGCGGGTCGATGCTCTTCACCGTATCGTAGGTATTCTTGTAGAGGGAGAAGAACGTCTCGTCCTGCTTAAAGCCAAATAGCAGATTGGACGAGCTGGGCTCGTTCCATACGCAGAACATCCAGCTTCGCACCTCCCTGATGCCGTATCGTCCGATCAAGTGCCGCGTCAGCGTCTCGACCAGACGGTTCCACTTGTCCATATCCTTGGGCGGACTGGTGTTCATGTTGGCATAGAAGACGGTTTTGGACAAATCGCTGGCCAGCTTGCCGGGCATGAATGAAAATTGGACCAACGGCTTCAGTCCAACGGACAGCAGAAAATCGAACGCCTTGTCGATGAGTCGGAAATTATAGATGGCCTTCCCCTCAGAATCCTCGCCGTACACCATAAGATCATCATCCAATAGCCCATGCATCTTGATATAACGGAACCCGATTTCCTGCTGCGCCGTACGCAAGGCTTCCTGGACATCGGCAAATAGCACTTCCTTCACCCGGCTCACGCCGATGAAGTTCTTGAAGTGGTGCTTCAGCTCTACGGTCGGCTTGTTCACATCAACCTGGCATATGGTGGAGAGCTGCTGCAAATAAGTCTGTGGTGGTGCTGCGACCAAGGGCTCCCCCAAATTATTCTCGATGAACAGGGAGATTTCCTCATGATAGGAGTGGGGCTCGTCCTGATAATAATTGACGGACTTCTCCTTGGTCGTCTCGATGCTTCCCGATACTTCTTCCGCATGCTTCTTGCGCCATATGCTAGGAAGCTCTCCGTATTTCTCGCTGAAGGCCGTCACGAAGGAACGTACATTGGGAAAGCCGTTCTTGGCGGCAATCTTGTCGATTGTCAAAGACTCATTCAACAAATCGTTCACCGCATAGTGCAGGCGCAGGTCCTTTAAATACTCACTGAAAGATAAACCAAGCTTCTTCTTGAAATACTTGGACAAATAAGGAACGGACAAAAATTCTTGCTTTGCCACCTCTTGCAAGGACAACGGTTCATTGTAATGACTGTTCACATAATCCAGAATGCGGCGCAGCCGATCCAGGGCTTCCTTGGGCTGGCGGGTGCCTCCCTGTTCCTCGCTGCTGAAATGGGTGCATAGCTCGTATATCAATTCATAGACGAGGGAGGCATTCTTGAGATCAATAAACTCTGAAGCATTGATGTTATGCTGGAGGATTTGAGCGACGATCCGTTTGATGTTCCTGAACATTTCGGGTTGGTTCGTCTTGGCCGTATTGCAGTCAAAGTACATCTTCTTGAGATCCACGACCACTTCCTTGAGCAGCTCAAGCTTGATTTGCAAGGCAACCATGGTCGCGTCCTCGGAATGCAGCTCATGCACCTCGTTGGAGTTAATGAGAATCAGATCTCCGGCGCCTAGCTGATAGGAGACATTATTGACATTGATATCGACCTGTCCTTTCATGGTTACAATAAGCTCTAAGGACTGATGCCAATGTCGGCTAACATTGCCGATCCGGTGCAGGAAAAATTTGATGGGCAGCTTTTTCGGGAAGTTGATAATCTCATGGCGAAATTCCAAGCTCAAGCACTCCTTGATGGTTGGTTTGTTAATTCCATGCTTTTTCCAGAGTGTACTAAATATTAATTCAATCCACAATACTAAAGAGTGAAATGTTGGAAAATGGGGATTTAGGTTAAATATTTGCTCTATGAATGATAAAAAGTACAGTTAAATTTTAACCCCTCCTATGCTAAGATATTTAGTTTCCCAGGATATAGGATCCTTGGAAACTAGATTTGGGACGCTTTCAGCAGAAAGTGTGCTTTTTTGTTGTCTGCGGCTCTCATAAGGGGGAGATTTTTAACTTTGTGTCAGCATTTCTAGGATTTGGCGATTATGATTGGTTAAATTATTGCCCTAATGAAGATAAAAGAAGCAGTTATCGCTCATTCTCAATCATGTTACACTGGGGCCACGGGAAGTAAGCGATATCAATTAAAAGGATGTTCAAAAAGTCGTCTTCCCAGGACGAAGCTGTTCAAGAAGTGGATTCGACATCGAATCTTGAATTCACCCGGGACAAGCGTATGCTTTCGGAGTATGTTTCTTTCAGAAACATTTGAGGTGCTCACGTACCCACTACGTACGCTCCGCTCCTCAGTCCCTAGCTTCATCCAACCTTCTTGGTCCTGAAAACACGACTTTTTGAACAACACGTACTTGAAGGAAGGTTGACATGGACAAACCCGTTTTTTTAGAAACCAGAAACATCGTGAAGAGATTTAATGAGGTTTTGGCCGTGAACAAGGTGAGCATGAAGATTTATCGCGGGGAGATTCGCGGGCTGATCGGTGAGAACGGTTCCGGTAAATCAACGATCTCTGCCATGATCAGCGGCTTGCTGCCGAAGACGGATGGGGACATCTATGTCGAGGGTGAGCCTTATGCTCCCAGGAACCCGCTGGATGCCCGGGCCAGAAAAATCTCCATGATTGTGCAGGAGACCGGAACCATTGGTCCTTTATCCATTGCGGAGAACATCTTTCTGGGAGATGAGGATCGTTTCCTGCGCAGAGGCTTTGTGGATCGCAAGCGAATGCTTGAGGAAGCGGAGAAGGCGCTGGAGCTTGTTGAGTTTGGTCCGGTAGATGTAACGAAGCCCGCCTTCACCTTGAACTTCGAGCAGCGGAAGCTGATCGAAATTGCGAGAGCGTTATATCACGAGCCGGAATTGTTCATTGTAGACGAGACGACCACCGCATTGTCGCATGACGGAAGACTTCTGATTCATCGGTTGATGCACAAGCTGCGTGATCTTAATAAAGCAGTCTTATTTATCTCCCATGACCTTCCCGAGTTAATGGAGGTCTGCGATGCGCTGACGATCATGCGGGACGGTGATTTAATTACGACAATTGACCGCGAAGACTTTGAAGAGAATCATATCAAGCAGTCTATGGTCGGCAGAGTGATCGAGGGGGACTACTATCGAAGTGATGATGTTGCTTCGCGTGGAGAGCAGGCCATGATTCAAGTGAAGGGCGTTCATACGGACATGCTTCACGATATTCATCTTGATCTGTATCAAGGTGAGATTCTCGGAATCGGCGGATTGTCCGGCAGCGGTATGCATGAGGTAGGGAAGGTCATTTTCGGTGAGCTCAAGCCCGATCAGGGGGAGGTTATCGTATACGGGTACGGGAAGCAGGCCGGGGGAGAGCTATATCCCAACAAGGTAAGAAATGTTCAGACTGCGATTGCCAACCGGGTCGGATACGTGTCCAAGGACCGGGACCGGGAGACCTTGATCATGGAAGCCTCAATCAAAGAGAACCTCGTACTGTCGGCTCTCGGGAAGCTGACTCAATTCGGTCTCGTCTTGCCTGGAGCGGAGAAGAAGTCCGCCCGTAAGCAGATCGAGGGGCTGAATATCAAGGCCAGCGGGATGAATCAGCGGGTAGGGGAATTGTCGGGGGGCAACAAACAAAAGGTGTCTTTCGGTAAATGGATCGGCAACGATTCCAAAATTCTGATCCTCGACAGTCCAACCCGCGGCGTTGACGTTGGCGTGAAGACGACGATGTATCAACTGCTCTACTCGCTGAAGCAGCAGGGCTATGCGATCTTGATTATCTCGGAGGAGCTCCCCGAATTAATCGGGATGAGCGACCGGATTCTGATGATGAAGGACGGGAAAATCAATAAGGAATTCCGGCGGGACGAGCATTTAAGCGAATCTATGCTGATCGACTACATGATTTAGGCAAGGCGGTGAGAAACAACCATGAAACTATTTTTCAAAAAGCATCAACATACGCTGATCCAGTATGCCGGACTGGCGCTCGTATTGCTTGTGTTTACGCTCATGACAGATGGAGCTCTGTTATCTGAGTTCAACGTTCGAACAATACTCAAGCAGCTGGTCATTTTATTTACGATAACGGTGGGCATGATCTTCATCTTCTCGCATGGCGGGATGGATATTTCCGTAGGGGCGGTGCTGGCGTTAAGCTCGATGGCGGCTATCTACACGATGAACGCAGGCGCGCCGCTTGCGCTAGGCATTCTGGTGGCTGTATTGGTATCGGTCATCTGTTATATGGTCAATGTGCTGATTGCCAACCAGTTTGGCCTCATGGCCGCGATTGCTTCACTAGCGATCATGATTGTATCCCGAGGGATCGTCACCTATCAGGTGTCAACCTCTGTGACCAAAATTGCTCTGGAGGATGCCAAGCCATTAAGGGAATTGGGAAGAAATATGCCCCTGATTGTGACCATTATCGTGCTGGTTGGCGTGGTTGGTTATGTATTGTTCCATTTGACGAAAATGGGCAAGCAAAACAAAGCGATTGGCGATAACCCGCTGGCCGCGTCACAGAGCGGTGTGCGAGTAAAAAGAACCAAGGTGATTGCCTATCTGCTGGCAGGTATTCTGGTGGGCTTCGCTTCCGTTCTCTCCTTGTCCCGTTCAGCGGTCATTAGCGAGAATACCGGGATGGGGCTGGAGATGGATGTTATCGTCGCGCTGATCCTTGGCGGCATGGCGCTCAACGGGGGCAGCCGCTCCAGAATGAGCTCGGCCTTCGTGGGGAGCATTACATTAGTATTGCTGAACAACGGCTTGGTGATGGTGGGCGTTCCGCCTGAGGTGGTATCGCTGGTGAAGGGTGTGATTTTCCTCGCTGTCGTGTTCCTGCTTCTGCGGAGACCGGCCACTGAGGTCATGCCGAGATAAACAACAATAATAGATGAGAAAAGGGGTACATTCAGATGAAAAGAAAACAGTGGATCATCTCTTTGGCAGCGTTGATGCTTCTGTTCAGTGTGGTTCTGTCCGGCTGCGGCGGAAACGGTAATAGTGCGAACAGCAATAGTGCAAACGGCAATGAAGGCGGCAAGGCGAAAGACAATTATACCATTGGAGTCATGCTCTACAATTATACCGATATTCAAGGACAGCAAATTAAAGCCTACTGCTCCTATCTGGAGAAGAATTTCAATGTGAAATTCAACTTTGCAACTGTAGGGCCTAGTGAAGAAGGTCATATCAGCGGTCTGGAGAACCTGCTTGCCTCCGGCGTGGATGCGATCATTAGCGGTTATGATACCGCGCTGGAGCAAAGCGTCAGCCTGACGGAAGAAGCGGGTGTATATTATGCCGTTGCTCTGGGTGAGGTGGACGAGAACGTATCCGGTGATTATTTTGTCGGCGGGATCAAGCAATTTGGCGAGAATCCTGAGGAACTGGGTGCCAAGTATGCGGAACAAGCTTATGCTTCCGGTGCGAAGCATATCGGCATGACGTCGTTCCTGGAATTTGCCTTTGTCGATGCTCCAGCCATTATCAAGGGCTTTACGGATAAGATGAGCGAATTGGATACGCAAGGAGAAGTGACTGTGTATCCGACAGAATTCCACTCCTTTGCTCCGGAAAATGCGGCCGATGCCGTGACCAAGGTGATCTCCGATCATCCCGAGGTCGATGCCATTGTAGGCTTGGGCTCAGGTATGGATTATGTGTACCCAGCTATTCTTAACAGCACGAAGCCGGATATTCCTATGCTGGCGCTTGGTTATAACGACAGCACGGAGGATGGCTTTGCCAGCGGCAAGGTGCTGATGGCCGGAACAAACAATTATGGTCAGCTTATCGCTAACTCCTTCGCCCAGCTCTATGATCGGCTGAGTGGCAAGACGTATACGGATTGGAAGGCCAATGGCTATATCAGTTATGTCACCATGACTTCAATCGAAGAGGTACAGGATTTCAAGAAATACGTGATTCCTGAAGACTATTCTCAAGGTCCTGTGACGGCAGAGGAATTGAAGAACGTCATGCTGACGTACAATGACGCAGCCACTTGGGAATCGTTGCAGGAGTTGACGAACCGTACGCTTGCCGAGATTAAGGCGGCTAGAAATTAAACCTTGCTTGCTTGGGAAAGAAGTCTGACGGGCAAGCGGATATTGGAGTGAAACTATGCAAGCCTCAATGTTGAAATGGGCAGTGAATCTGCTGAAGACGTTCATGTTTCCGATTGCTGTGTATCTCAGCATTCTGATTATAACCCTGCTCATGAGCAAGACAGGGTATGTATCCTTCGGTGCCTTCGACCGGATTGTGCGGGGCAGTGTGCTGACAACAATTACGGCTTACGCGATTGCCTTGCCTCTATCTGGAGGGAGATGGGACTTTGCGCCAGGGATCATTATCATGCTTGCCGGCATCATTGGCAGTAATTTGACAATTGACCTGGGGCTGGGTCCGGTGATGCTGCTTGCAATTACAATGGCGGTTGCCATTTTGCTGAGTTTATTTGAAGGGCTCCTTTATGTGTGGATCCGGGTGCCTACCATCATTGTCTCGCTTGGCGTGGTGATGATGTATGAAGCGATATCCGGCGTGGTCTACGGGGGCTCGGGGACACAGCTATTCATGCATGCCAACCTGACGATCTTTGCCAGATCCCCATGGATCTATATCCTGCTGGCCGTGGTGATGGTGTCGTTCTATTACCTTCTAGGTCACACCAAATTCGGCTATGATACGAGATCGTTGTCCGCCAATCCGAGGCTTGCGGTCAACATGGGCGTGAAGGAGAAGAAGAATATTCTGCTGACCTATCTGGTCGTGGGGGGTCTTCTTGGCATCTCGGCTGTTATCAACGCCTCCACCGTCTTAGTATCGCCAGCCGGAAATCTCAGCTCCACCGCCTTGATGTTCTCTTCCATGGCTCCGGTATTGATGGGTCTGCACCTTGCGCAATTCACGAACTTGCCGTTGGGCATTTTTGCAGGGGCGCTGGGGATGAATGCCTTGTCCTACGGGATGGTTGTTATGGGCATCAACAGTTCCCTGCAAACCGTGGTTATCGGGGTGTTCATTGTGGTCTTCATGGCCTATACGACTAATCAGGAGCGCATTCGCACCTATCTTAACCGAACCAAGGCAGGGAGAAAAGCAAGCGCATAGAGAGAACGAGCATCTGGAGAGGAGAGAGATAAGCCAATGGACATCAATTTGCTGCGGCAGAAGCCGTTTAATTTACAGGATGAGGATATGCAATGGGTGACATCTACCTTCGAGGGGCTGACAACCCATGAGAAGATCGGACAGTTGTTCTTCATGGTTGGATATAAGCAGGACGAGCCATTTCTGACCCGGCTGGCGGGAGAGCTTGGCATAGGAGGGTTGATGTGCCGTTCGATGGACAAGGAGAGTGTGATGGCCACCGTCTCTACCTTGCAATCTGCCGCCAGAATTCCGCTGTTGATCGCAGCCAATCTGGAGGCCGGAGGACAAGGCATTACCAAGGATGGGACGAAGATTGGCTCCAACATGGCAGTTGCCGCAACCGACGATCCTCAGATGGCTTACGAACTTGGAGAAATCTGTGCCCTGGAAGGGAAGAGCGTTGGCGCCAATTATGCGTTTGCCCCTGTGGTCGACGTGGATTATAACTTCCGCAATCCGATTACCAATACCCGAACCTTTGGCAGTGACCCGGAGCGGGTAAAAACTATGGGTGCTGCCTATGTCCGGGGAGCCCAGGAGCAGGGGATAGCGACCTCGATCAAGCATTTCCCCGGGGATGGTGTAGACGAACGGGATCAGCATCTTGTGACCTCCGTCAATACACTAACTACAGAGGAATGGGACCGCAGCTTCGGCAGCATCTACCGTCATTTGATTGACGAGGGAGCCAAGACGGTCATGATCGGGCACATCGCGTTGCCCGAATACTCCAAGAAGCTTGATCCATCGCTGAAGGACGAGGAAATATTGCCGGCTTCGCTGGCCAAGGAACTGCTCTTTGGATTGCTTCGGGATCAGCTCGGCTTCAATGGCCTGATCTTGACCGATGCCACCACCATGGCGGGGATGAATATCCCGATGCCGAGAAATGAATTGGTTCCGCGCTCGATTGAGAACGGGTGCGACATGTTCCTGTTCACCAAGAATCTGGACGAGGACGTTGCCTTCATGAAGCAGGGGCTGGAGAATGGCCTGCTGTCAGCGGAGAGACTGGATGAAGCGGTGCTGCGTATTCTCGGGTTGAAGGCCTCGCTAGCTCTGCATAAGTCCAATAATATCCCCTCGCCGGAAACGGCGGAGAACACACTTAGACATGAGCGCCATTTGAATATCGCCGAGCAGGTGGCTGATCGATCCATCACGCTCGTGAAGGAGGAGCAGGGCGTATTGCCTATCACCAGCCAGCGCTTCAAGCGTGTATTGCTCTATGATATCGAAAGTGAAGCCAATGCCCTGGGCTACAACAAATCAAGCGGACTGGCCGCTTCATTCATTCCATTATTGGAAGCGGAGGGCTTTGAGGTGACGCGCTTCGAGCCCAGCGGCATTTACGAAGGACTTCAAGGTTCGTTCCAGGACATGCAGGATCGCTACGATTTGATCCTCTACCTGTGCAATCTGGCGACCAAATCGAACCAGACCGCCGTGCGCATTGAATGGATTAACCCGATGGGGATTAATGTGCCGATCTATATGCAGTCCATCCCGACGATCTTTATTTCGACAGAGAATCCATATCATCTGCTGGATGTTCCTCGGGTCAAGACCTTTATTAATACCTACGGAGTTAACGATTATACTTTGCCTTTGCTGGTTCGCAAGCTGACAGGGAAGTCGGCATTCAAGGGCAAGAGTCCTGTAGATCCATTCTGCGGAAAATGGGATACTCGATTATAGAAAGAAGGAACTCATGTGATTCATGAAACGATACAGCTGTTTGAACATTCCTCAGCAACCTTGACGACTTACGTGCAGCAGGACGGGGAGTATGACCGGAAAGGCTTGCTTCGTCCGGCCATTCTGATCTGCCCCGGGGGAGGTTATGCCTTCATCTCTCAAAATGAGGGAGAGCCGGTGGCGCTGGCATTTGCCAGAATGGGCTACCATGCCTTTGTCCTGACGTATTCGGTTAAAATTGACAATCCGTTCCCAACCGCCTTGCGCGAGTTGGCTCAAGCGATGTCCATCATCCGGACGCGGGCTGGCGAGTGGCGGGTGGATACGAATGATATTACCGTGGCCGGCTTCTCGGCCGGGGGCAATTTGGCCCTGAGCCTGGGGGTTCACTACCATAATGTGATGATCACGGAAGAAATTGGGTTGACTTCGGAGCAGATCAAGCCCAACCAGTTGATTCTGGGTTATCCCGCGGTCACCTTGGAGCCGCGTTCGACAGAGACTCCTCCCTTCCTCATCGAGCTGATGGACAAGGGACTGATGCCGGATTTCCGCGGCCCGAATATTCGGGAAATCCTGATGGGCAAGGAGAATCTCACTGAGGCAGAGGAGCAGTCACTTAATCTTCTACCCCTTGTAAATGGCGACACTCCTCGCACCTTTATCTGGGGAACCTATGAGGATACGGTGATTCTGCCAACAGATCTGCTCGGACTCGCCACTAAGCTCCATGAGCATCAAGTGCCTTGTGAATTGCATCTGTTCGAGAAGGGACCTCACGGCATGTCACTTGGCGATGCCACCGTTAAGCCCGAGGACCAAGTGAAAGAACTAAGCCTGGGAGCCTGGGTGGAGCTAAGCCGGAAATGGCTTGAGCAAGGAAGAGGGAGGTAACAAAATGCAGCCGCAAGCCTTTATCTTCGATTTGGACGGAGTCATTACGGATACCGCCGAATTTCATTATTTGGCCTGGAAGCAAATTGGAGAAGAGCTTGGCATTCCCGTGGACAGGGAACTGAACGAGCAGCTCAAGGGAGTGAGCCGGCTGGAATCGCTGGAACGGATTCTGTCCGCCAGCCCGCGTCCCCTAAGCCTGTCCGATGCGGAGAAGGAGCAGTTGGCGACTCGAAAAAATAATCATTACCGTGAGCTAATTGAAGCGATTCGCCCCAGCGATATCCTTCCCGGAATTACGGAACTGATTGAGGCGATTCAGGCAAGCAAGCTGCGAATCGCTCTGGGATCGGCCAGTAAGAATGCGACCTTCGTCCTGGACAAGCTGGGACTTACCGAAGCGTTCGAGTATATTGTGGACCCTGGGCGCATTGCCTTTGGCAAGCCTCATCCGGAGACTTTCCTGAATGCCGCCGATGTTCTGGGTGTTCCTTATGCGGCTTGCATCGGCGTAGAGGATTCCGAGGCGGGGATCGAGGCGATCAATCAAGCCGGAATGTTCTCGGTAGGGGTGGGCGCACCGGCATTTCTGCATGAAGCGAATTATTTGGTGCCGGATACCTCTCGGCTCAAGCTGGACGAAATATTGAAGGCTTATTTGAACATTACGTAATCGGTTTGTTTACTAAATGGCCCGGAAGGCGAATGATAATTATACCAACCGCTTGACTAGCGCTGATACTTGTTGCATAATATGACGTGCTGGTTTGAAAGCTAAGCATAACAATTTTCATTCGTATAACTCTGCCAAAGATAGGGGCGGGGGTCTCTACAGGAAGCCTATACTTCCTTACTACGAATATCTGATCGAGAAGCGATGGACGATCAATATTCCGTGTAAGGAAGTTTTTTTGTGTCCAGCCTTATCTCTTGGTCGGAGAGACTTATGCCATTATGTCATCAAGGAGGACAAAACAGGTAATGAAAAATAAACTGCTTTTATTATTAGGGGCAATCAGTTATGGCGTGCTGTCAACGATTGTCACCAAGGCTTATGGGCAAGGATATTCGCTTGGTGAGGTTGTGGGAAGTCAGCTTTTGACCGGATTTGTTCTGATCTGGCTGCTTGTCTTGGTCGTCAAGTTAAGAGAGAAACGATTAGGAAGCCGGGCTGCTTCAAATACGGCGGTTCAGCGTACTACAGAAGCATTAACGTGGAAGAAGCGGTTGATTCTGCTTGCAGCCGGTGCTCCCACGGCGGTAACCGGGCTATTATATTATCAATCTCTGCATTATATTGAGAATTCACTCGCTATCGTGCTGCTGTTCCAGTTCACCTGGATGGGCGTGCTTATTCAGACGATGATTCAGCGCAAACGCCCGCAAAAAATCGTCATGTTCACCTTGCTCGTTCTGTTCGTTGGAACCCTGCTTGCAGCAGGTGTCTTTGAGCGGGGCATGGATGGGGGATATGACTGGCGGGGGATCGTATTCGGACTTCTGGCAGCCGTCAGCTACTCTTTATTCGTTCTGTTAAGCGGAAAGGCCGTTCCGAATGCCAATCCGGTGTACCGCAGCGGCTGGATGATCAGCGGCGGTATGGTGCTTGTATTTATCTTATTTCCGCCGACATTCCTGTTTGATGGAACCCTGTTCTCGGGTCTGCTTCCTTACGGCTTCTTCCTGGGTCTGCTCGGCGCCTTCCTGCCGCCGCTGCTGTTCGCCATCAGTGTTCCTCATACCGGAGAGGGTATGGCCGCCATCCTTGGCGCCTCAGAGCTGCCGGTTGCGGTAATGCTATCCAGTGTTGTGCTGCATGAGCATGTCAGCCTGATCCAGTGGTTCGGGGTCCTGCTGGTGCTGCTCGGGGTCGCGCTGCCAGAGCTTTACAAGCGCCTGAAGTTAAGACGGGGAGCGCGCATTTGGCAGACCGAATAAAGCGGGAGGGGGCTTAATGGCCCCTCCGATATCAGCAGCTGCCGCCAATGCCGGGAAGCGCCTTTAACTGAATGCCGTGCGGGCGTACGCCTACTTCAAGCTTGTACTCCACCTTGCGGCTTTCCATATCAATCACAGCGACTTCATCGGATTCGCTTAATGTAACATAAACCCTGCTCTCCAGTCGGTTGAAGGCCAGATGCTTGGCTCCCGGCAGGTCTTCTATAATAGCAAGCGCCTGGCCTTCCTTCAAATCGAGGAAGGCTATTGCATTTCCCTCCACACCGCTGATTACTGCTACAGATTCGTCTTCTGTAATGACGATATCCGTTGCTCCTTCCACAGCGGCTATGACCTGAAGCAGCTCTCCCGTAGCCGTATCATAGATTTCCAGATTGCCGTCATTCGCGGTCGGAACAAAGAGCTTGCTGCCATCGCCAGACACTTTGACTGCGCGGGGCAGGCTTCCTGTAGAAAGGGTTCGCTCCAAGGAGTTTGTCGTCATATCGACGATATAAACCTTGTCATTTTCATGGTCGCTGACATAAATCGTTTTGCCATAAGAGGCAATATAGTTTGTCTTGGCGCCTTCTCCCATGTCGATGGTTTGCGTGACTTCTGCCTTCTGGGTATCCAGAACGTAAAGATATTGGTCGGCCACCGTAGCGACATAGAGAGTCTTGTTATCCGGTGACAATACGAGCCCGTGAGGCATGGGTCCGACTTCTACCTCTGCCGTCTGCTTCAAATTCATCGTGTCGATAAAGGAAACCGTACTGCTCAGATGGTTGGTCACATAGGCCTGCCGCATAGTACTGGAAAAGACCGTATTCATCGGTCCTTCGCCAACCTCAATCTCTCCAACGACAGAGGCATCAGCTATATCTACGATAGCAACTTTATTCTCATTCTCCACAGGAACATAGAACTGTACGGATGTCAGCTTTCCTGCTGATCCAGTGTCCCTCAACCTCTTTTCAGCCTCTTCTTTCGTCTCCAGTGCGCAAGACGTAAGGATGGCGCTAAACAACGCTAATACACTCCAATAAATCAGCCATTTCCGGCCCATATTTGAAGCCCGTCCAATCTGCATAATTATACTCTCCTTGTGTATAAAACTCATTGTACAATCGTTAAAAATAGTTCACTGAAAATAATCATTGTTATTCGATAGGAATAATGCTAGTATATGTTTCAAATCAAGTTAAATCAAGCTTGAAATACAAAATTTTAAAGTAAAAGGAGAGAGGCTACATGAATAAAACTAACACTAACCGTCGCTATACAAGCTTAGCTCTGCTTGTATTTTCATTTATTCTGGTCCTGACGGCTTGCAACAGCGGCGGAAATTCTGTGGCAAAAGACACGAACTCAAGCGCCGTGAATGCTTCCCGCACAAATGACAGCCAGGTGAAGGATAGTGATGAGGGAACGCAATCTCCTTCTGATTATCCGAACGCCCATCTGTTGGCGGATGTCTCCTGGGTGGCGGAGCATCTGAATGATCCCGCCGTAGTGATCATTGATGCCCGGTCTAAGGGCTACGAGGAAGGCCATATCCCTGGAGCTGTATCGTTGAGCAGCGGGCAACTGAATGACCCTGACAATGAGATTGCCGGCTTTATTTTGCCGGAGGATAAGTATACAGAAGTCGTCCAGAATGCCGGAGTCAATCAGGATTCGACGATTGTCGTCTATGATGACGGCAACGCCCTGAGTGCAACGCGCGTCTTCTATACGCTTGAATATTATGGCCTGCAGGATCAGGTAAAGGTGCTGAACGGCGGCTATGCCGCATGGTTGACGGAGGGGCACGATATCGACATCGATCCGGCCGCGCCGGAAAAGGGCAACTTCGTAGCCAAAGCCAACGAGAATCTCGTTTCCACAAAAGCTCAGGTGGAGCAAGCGATCGGTACAGCTGATGTCGTCTTTCTCGACACACGCTCTGCAGAGGAATATGAAGGCACTGATTTGAGAGAAAATCAGCGAGGCGGTCGTCTTCCCGGAGCGGTCCACAAGGAATGGACCACGGCGGTAGCCGAGAACGAAGAAGGCCTGGAGAAATTTTTAAGCTATGAGCAATTGAAGCAGCAGTTTGAGGCGATTGGCGTTGTGGAAGATAAAACAGTCATTCCATACTGCCAGACGAATGTGCGGGGTTCCCACTCCTATTTCTCCCTTCGGCTGCTCGGCTATTCGGATATCAGACCTTATGAAGGTTCCTGGGCAGAATGGGGGAACTCGGCGGATACAGATATTGAAATATAAGAGAGGAGTTGCGAACAGCAATGCCTGAAACCATTGAAGGAGTCTCCCATGTAAGTGCCGCAGAGCTCGCAGAAATATGGAATGATCCGGAGCAGCGGAATATTTATATCATCGATGTTCGCGAGCCCGAAGAATACCAGGAAGCCCATATTCCGGGCATTCCGCTCCTCCCTATGGGAGAAATTCCGGAGCTTATCGACCAGTTCGACAAAGAAGCGGAATATATCCTGGTTTGCCGTAGCGGCAGAAGAAGCCTTGAGGTCTCCAAATACTTTCAATCGGAAGGTATTCAGAAGGTGCACAATTATGCCGGAGGCATGCTGGCTTGGGAGGCGGACGTTATTGACGGGCTGGAGCATGTCATTACATCATTTTCTATGAAAAATCTGGAGAGGAAGTTGGCGAAATGAGCTATACCCAAGAAGACTTGAGCAAGTTGAAAAAAGACCATGTCATCGACGCCATCGGGGAGGTATGCCCCCATACCCTGGATTTGGCATTGAAGGGGTTGAAGAAAGCCGAGCCTGGCGAAATTGTCGTTGAGGTGACCGACCATACGATCGCCACGAAGACGATCCCCGCTGCTGTAAAGATGAACAAGTTAGCCGAATTTCTCGGCATTATAGAAGAGGATGGCAATTATCATATCTATCTGAAGAAAAACTGATACCCAGCGAGGATAAAGAAATGAAGAAGAACATAAAGAACTTTTTCGCGGGCTTATCACTTGTTGCGGTGATCATTTCGGGCTGTTCCGGCAGTTCCCCGACACCCGTTGCAGATGTTGCCAAGGAACAGGTGGAAGCCGTGCCAGGCTTTGAATTGGCCGCGATCCGGAGCGGTGAAGAGTTGCTGAATACCTCTGACATCGACGGCCCCATTCTGTACAGTTTCTGGGCTTCGTGGTGCAATTACTGCCAGAAGGAAATTCCGTATATCGATAGTCTGTATTCGGAATACAGCGATGAGATCTCCTTTATTTCCGTGAATGTCACACCGGACGACTCTGTGGATGGAGCCAGAGGCTTTATTGAACAGTATGATTTGCAGATGCCGGCTTACTTTGATCTTGACGGAATAGCCAGCAGTTCACTGGGAGTGCTCGCCGTGCCTACGGTTGTCCTGGTGGATCGGCAGGGCCGTATTGTTGAGAAGCTGATCGGACCCCGTGCGATGCAATCCGGAGAGGAGTTCGTCGGAAAGCTGGAATCGTTGATTCAGATAGGCAAGAACTAAGGAAGGGGAGATGGCTGGTGATTGTTCAACTGGCTTTAGCAGGTACCGCCGGGCTGCTCTCCTTTTTTTCGCCTTGCATGCTCCCTCTCGTTCCTGTCTACCTCTCCAGAATTACCGGTTTGGAGGCAGGCTCACTTCAAGGGGGACAGCGCAGCGGCTTAAGGATTAAAGTCATTTTCCATACCTTGCTGTTCGTATGCGGAATTTCAGTCATCTATTTGGCTTTAGGTTATTCGGCCAGCTTTATAGGACGTCTATTCATCGAATACCAGAAGGAACTCCGGATAGGCAGCGGACTATTCATGCTTGTTATGGGACTTGTCTTGCTCGGACTGATCTCTCCCTCGTGGCTTTTGCGCGAGCGCCGTCTGAATATAACCGGAAGGACCGGAAGCTATGCCGGTTCCTTTATCCTGGGCATCGGCTTTGCCGCAGGCTGGACGCCGTGCATCGGTCCGATGCTGAGTTCCATCGTCGGTCTGTCCGCCTCCGAGCCGGAAACGGGGATGCTGCTTATGCTGGTGTACATAGCCGGCTTTACGATTCCTTTTCTGGGCTTCGCCTTGTTCTATTCTTTCTTTAAAAAGTGGTCCAAAATGACCGGGGTATTATCCAGAGTCGGCGGAGGGATATTTATCGTGTTCGGAGTGCTCCTGCTCTTAGACAAGCTGTCTGTGCTGTCACTTTGGCTCAATGAGTGGTTTAACTTTCAGCCGATCATCTGAACTGAACTTCAGCTCGTCCCGGCAATTCAAACTTTTACACGAAATGGATGATCATTATGACCTTTACCATCGACATGTTTATTATAGCCGGGATCTTCGGCTTTCTATATGGATTCCTGCTGCAAAAGGCTGATTTTTGCTTCACGGCTTCCATTCGGGATTGGATCACGGTACGGGACACCCGGATTTTACACGGAGTGCTTGTTCTGATCGCTGTCTCCCTGGTAGGCTGGGCGACTGTGCTTAGTCTGGGAATCCGCGGGGTCGCAGATGTGTGGACGGTGCCTATCGGGGGAACCAACCTGATCGGCGGACTCCTGTTCGGGATCGGCATGACCATGGCCGGGGGATGCGGCTCGGGTACGTTGTACCGCTGTGGAATGGGGTATGTTCAGTTCTGGATTGTGCTGCTGTTTGCCATGATCGGCAATTTAATCTTTGCCTTTATCTATGATCCTTGGGCCAGGGATTACTTCATTCAGCCTCTGACTGTCTCGGAGTCCGGCTATACCTTCTTCTCCTTGCCGCTTCCTCCGGCGGTGATTCCGCTGCTGCTCGTAGGCGGCATGGTTCTGATCGCTTTCAAAAAGTATGGGATCAAGGCCTTCTTTCAAGGGTTCAAGGATACCTTCACCGATTGGAAGAAGAACCCTTTAAGGCAGTCGCATTGGGATATTCGTCTGGTTGCGGTGCTGATCGGGCTCCTTGCAACCATCCAATTCGCAGTGCTGTCCAACTTCGGAATTACCGGCCCGCAGACCCGTGTCGCAGCAACGGCATTATCGCTGGTTGCAGGTGAGGAGGTTGTGCTCAACAATACCTATCTGAACGGCTTGTTTGCCAATTTTCCGAGAATCGGAATCGGGCCGGAGGAGATCCTGATCATATTCCTCGTTGTTGGTGCATTTACAGCTGCCTTGCTTAGTCGTTCTTTCAAGCTTCGTATACCGAAGCTTTCCAGAATACCGCATGCCGTCATTGGCGGCCTGTTAATGGGCGTAGCTTCCCGCATTGCGCCGGGGTGCAACATTGCCAACGTTATAACAGGGATTGGCGGCTTATCCGTAAGCAGCCTGCTTGTGATTGTCGGTATGATGCTTGGTATATTTGTCGTTATTGCGTATGTTTACAAGATGCCGATGATGCTCTTTTATCGGGATACAGACCTGGAGGGATGACAGAAGATGGGGAGAAAAGTCGTTGCCTCTATCTATGAGCTGATAGGGGATACCCCTGCCGTGAAGCTGAACCGTCTGGTTGGCGAGCAGGATGCGGAGGTATATGTCAAGCTGGAATACTTCAATCCAAGCGGGAGCGTCAAGGATCGGGCTGCGTTTAATCTGATTGCGGAAGCGGAACGGCAGGGGAAGCTTCAGCCTGGCTCCGTCATTATTGAACCAACAAGCGGGAATACGGGCATCGGGCTTGCGATGAATGCAGCCGCGAAGGGCTATCCTGCGATTCTGGTCATGCCCGATAATATGACCAAGGAGCGAATCAATTTGCTTAAGGCCTATGGCGCGCAAGTCGTGCTCACTCCTGCAGCCGAGCGTATGCCCGGAGCGATAAAAAAAGCTTTGGAATTGCATGAATCCATTCCCGGCAGCTTCATCCCGCAGCAATTTGAGAATGAAGCCAATCCGCAAATCCATCGTGTGACTACAGCGCCGGAAATTTTGGAACAGCTGGACGGGAAGCTGGATGCGTTCGTTGCTACCGCTGGAACCGGAGGGACGATAACCGGAACCGGAGAAGTGCTGCGGCAGCATCTTCCGGATATCCGTATTCTTGTAGTGGAGCCGCAGGGCTCTCCGGTATTGTCCGGGGGAGAGCCGGGCCCCCATAAGCTGGTAGGAACCAGTCCTGGCTTTATTCCTGGTATTTTGAATACGGACATTTATGATGAGATTATTCAGGTCGCCGATGACAACGCGCTGCAGACAACCCGCGACTTGGCCAGACACGAAGGCATTCTGGTCGGTCCCTCCTCGGGGGCCTCGGTCTGGGCGGCGCTTCAGGAGGCGAGACGGCTCGGCCCCGGTAAACGGGTGCTTTGCATAGCCCCGGATACGGGGGAGCGCTATTTAAGTATGCCAGGCTTGTTCGGGGAATAGATAACGTGTGCTATGAAGGAGGGTGCCTTGTCCAGAGGCGCTCTCTTTTGCGTGCAGGAATAGTTGCGGACAGGCTGCAGCCTCTCATACAATAGATATAGATGGCCACCGGTAGGAAGCTATCGGAGAACAGAACTATTCCATAGAAGAAGCGAGGCGGCTTATGAACATTCTGGTCACTTTAAATTCCAGGTACATCAAGGCGCTAGAGGTGATGCTGACATCTCTGTTTCTAAGTAATCCGGAAGAATCGTTTCATATTTATCTTATGCATTCGAGCATATCGGATGAGGAGTTGGCTGATCTGGACCGATATGTCGGGCAGAGGGGACAGCGGCTGTCTGTTGTTGCCGTGGAAGAGGATGTTTTTGCGGATGCGCCGGTGGTGAAGCATTACTCCAAGGAAATGTATTACCGGATTCTTGCCTTTAAATTTTTGCCGCTGGAAATAGAGAAAATTTTGTATCTTGATCCGGATCTGATCATAATTAACGAAATTCGCAGTCTGTATGATACGGATCTGGAAGGCTGCATGTTCGGAGCTGCCTATCATGACCGGCTATCGGTCAAAGAGGTGAACAAGCTTCGCCTGCTTCCTTATGAGATTGAGGCTTATTATAATACAGGCGTGCTGCTGATGGATCTGGCGTTGCAGCGCCAGAGCATAAAGGAGCGGGAACTATTCAGCTTTGTGGAGGAGCACCGGATCAAGCTGATTTTGCCGGATCAGGATATCATCAACGCCCTGTACTCCAAGAGTATTAAGTCGGTGGATGAAGTACGCTACAACTATGATCCGCGCTACTTTAAATATTATAAGCTGGTGAGCAACGGCAAGTTTGACATGGATTATGTCATCAAGAACAGCTCGATCATTCACTTTTGCGGGAAAAGAAAACCCTGGAACAAGAACTACTCCGGTTACTTTCATTCTCTGTACAAGCATTACGAAAAATTAGCAAAGGTATAAGAGGTAGTCTGCTCACGCAGGGTTCGCCTACTACACGCATGATCATAAAAAATGTCCGGCGGAAGGGATAAACCCGACTGCCGGACATTTATGGTTTTATTTAGAAGACAAAGTCTTCATCCGTTAACGGCTCGACCTTCATGGCGCGAACATAACCGTTGCCCTTCTTGGAGAAGAAATCATGCTGCTTGGTGTGCGTGCTGATGCCGTTCTGGACGATCGGATTAATCTCTTCGTCCGGGAACAACGGATCGTGACCCAGGTTCATCATCGCCTTGTTGGCATTGTAGCGAAGGAATGACTTCACCTCATCGACCAGTCCAATAGAGGTATAGATTTGTTCGGTATACTTCTCTTCATTCGCATGCAGCAAGCGCAGCAGACCTACGAGGGTCTCGTACGTATCATGCTGCTCATCCTCGGACAGTTCATCGAAAATTTCCTGGGCCAGCACGCCGACATAGACGCCGTGAATGCTCTCATCCCGAAGAATCAAATCGATGATCTCGCCGCTGCAGGTCATTTTGCCTTGACCAGCCAGATAAAGCGGATAGAAGAAGCCGCTATAGAACAGGTAGCTCTCCAGCAGGACAGAAGCCGCCATAGCCAGATAGAGGTCCTTCGTTGTCTTGATGCTCTTGTAATAATCAGAGATCGTCGATGCCTTGTACTGGAGGAACGGATTGTCCTCTACCCAGCGGAAAATGCTATCGATCTCCTCCGTAGTAGCCAGGGTAGTAAAAATACTGCTATAGGATTTCGCATGAATCTGTTCCATCATGCCCATGAAGCCGAGTACGGCTTTGCGCTGCAGTCCGCCGACATGCTCCATAATTTGCGGCATGCCTACGCCGCCCTGAATCGTATCGAGCAGGGTCAGACCGCCGAGCACCTTCATATAGGCGTCCTTCTCCTGATCGCTCAGCGTCAGCCAGGACATTTTATCATCAGATAGCGGAATTTCATCGTCCGTCCAGAACTGCATAATATTCTGGTTCCAGAACATCAACGAAAAATCATCGTCCGGACGATTCCAATTCACGGCTTGAATGGCATTCATTATCGTTCAATTCTCCCCTCTGTTGCTGCAGTGCGCCTTTTCCTTAGATGGAGCAGGTCAGGCATTCTTCAACGGACAGCTTGTTCGTCCGGGTGTAATACAGGGATTTCAGTCCTTTATGTGCCGCATACAGGTAGCAGCGGGCCAATTCCCGGGTTGTTACGTCACTGTTGACGTGCAAGACCGTCGAAATGCCTTGGTCGATATGAGGCTGAATCTCTGCGATCAGATCAATAACCTTGAACTGGTTCATTTGATAAGCCGATTTATAATAGAACACATTGTCCGGCTGCAGGTAAGGCATCGGATAGTAAGTCGTAGAGTTTGCATAGGTCCGGGTCTCGATTTGCTCGACAATCGGCATGACGCTGGACGTGGCATTCTGGATATACGAAATGCTTGCCGTCGGCGCAATGGCGAGACGATAGGCGTGATACAGACCATGCTTCATCACCGCATCGCGCAGATTCTTCCAGTCCTCCGGCGTCGGGATGTAGATTCCTTCAAACAGCTCCTGAACCTTGGCTGTAACCGGACGGTAATCTGTCGTTAGGTAACGCTCGAAATATACCCCGGTGGCATATTCGGATTCCTCGAATCCCTGGAACGTTCTGCCTGTCTCTTTGGCGATCTCCATGCTCTTCTCGATGGAGTGGTAGTTCATCGTCATGAAGAAGGTACGGGCAAAGTCGCGGGCCTGCTCGCTTTCGTAGGAAATCTTGTTCTTGGCGAAAAAGCCGTGCAAATTCATAACGCCCAGGCCAACGGAGTGCATCTCCTCATTAGCCTTGGCCACGCCAGGGGCGTTGGAGATATGAGTCATATCGCTGACCGAAGTCAGGGCGAGCATGCCTTCATGCACGGACTCGCGGATCTTCTTATGCTGCATCACGTTAACAATATTCAAAGATGCAAGATTACAGCTGATGTCCCGGCGGATCGTGTCTGATTGGCCATAATCAGCGATTTCGGATGTCTCCTGTACCTGGAAAATCTCGGTGCACAGATTCGACATCTTGATCTGTCCTACATTTTTCAAAGCATGTGCGGCATTCGCGTTACTCTTATTCATAATATATGGATAGCCCGATTCGAGCTGGGTAATCGCAATTTTGGTCAGCATATCGCGCGCGCTCATCGCTACTCTCTTCTTCACGCGGGGATCAGCGAGCAGGGTATCGTACATTTCATCCAGGTCCATGTCATCCAGGTGGGTGCCATAAGCCTTGTAGACGGTGTACGGAGCAAAGACATGCAAGGGTTCATTGTCCTGAGCCAGCTTATAGAAGCGGTTAGGAACGATCAGACCGATCGACAGCGTCTTAAGCCGCGTCTTCTCGTCGGCATTGATCTTCTTGCTGTCCAGCAATTCCAGTACGTCCCAGCCAAAAATATTATAGTAAGCCGCTCCGGAGCCTTTGCGCTGACCCATTTGGTCTGCATAGGTGAAGCCATCCTCCATCAGCTTCAGAACAGGCATGATTCCTTTAGCCGCGCCTTCTACGCCCTTGATGGTCTCGCCGCGAGCCCGCAGCTTCGACAGATTGACAGCAACCCCGCCGCCGATCTTGGACAGCTGCATGCAAGTGTTAAGCACATAGTTAATCGAGTTAAGCGAATCGTCCATTTCCAGCAGGAAGCAGGAGACCATTTCGCCGCGCCGGCTTTTTCCGGCGTTCAGGAAGGTCGGTGTAGCCGGTTGAAGCCGCTGCTCCATCATGGAGCGAACAAGAATGCGCGCCGTATCGGCGTTGCCGCGAGCCAGGTACAGCGCAACTACCGCTACCCGGTCCGGATAATGCTCCAGGTATTGCTTCCGGTCATTGCTCTTGACGGCATAGTCCGTATAGAACTTGGATGCTGCCATATATGAAGGGAACTGAAAATTGTATTCATGAGCAATTCGATATATATCTTCGATTACATCGATGGTATAACGGTCGTACAGATTCTCGTAATAATCATTGTCGATCATGTAATCGACCTTAGCCTTTGTATTCGGGAAGCTCAGACTGCGCCGCTCCACGTCCTGCATAAATTCTACGACGGCCTCCCGATCCTTTTCCAGTTGGAAAAAGCCCGTTTCATCCCGTTTCATCAACATATTGTTTAACTCAATGTGCCGCAATCCGATCCACCTCCTGTTTTATGCGTTGTACGTCGCCAAAGGTTCCCGACAGCTCGAACTTACCGATCACCGGGACATTGTAGCGCTCCGAGATCAAGTCAGCGCTGTGCGCGAACAGTTGGCCCCAATTTTTGTTGCCGCTGGCGGCAATGCCCTTCAAGCCGGAGTGATTCTTCTCCAGAAAGGCGGATACCTTCGCCGGAATTTGGCCAAAACCGGTGGTATATGTAACAAGCACATAGGGCTCGTCTATTGTCATAGTCTCCTCGATCTGAACCGCTGGAAGTTTCAATTTGTTAATGAACCGCCGGACGTTTCCGGTCTTCGAATCGTACGCAATAAGCATGGCCCTGATCCTCCTGGACTCTTGTTATGTGTCTAGTAACTAAAAGCAATGATTTTTATCATAAATACGGCTGTACTTACTATATACACTACATTTAGTTATGCCTAATCAATTTTACTACTATATGTTGGAAAGTCAATAGACGATAGTCCTAGAAATTTTCCTCTGAAAACACGTTGAAAACCCTGAAAGAGCGAGAGGATGCAGGCTGAACGGATGTTTTGTACAAATTTTGTACATATTTTTTTCATAGATTTTTAAGTATAACAGCAAATGCTAAAAAAGCTATCCTGACAGACCCGAAAGTCTGCAGAATAGCTCTGTCCTTCTCGTTAGGCTAGCGGTGCTCAATCAGGTCGATCGCGCCCAGCACAATGTGGGCCAGACCAAATCCAAGAACTCCGGTTGCAGCAAGCTTGTACTTGCTTCCAAGCAGTGATGCGGCTGATGCAGTGACGACCGTTCCAAGAACAGCAGGAATTAACCCTTCACGCATTGTTCAACACCCCTTTGGACTGAATTGGAAAGACATCTGTAGTGTGGGACGGAGGGAGGGAGAATATGCATGCTGCTTTACCCGGAACAAGCTTATGCCCGTTTCTCCCCAAAATGGACGCAAGCGTCCGCCGGATCACAAAATCCGTGGGACGCTTGCATTTGGGTTCCCGAATCAGCGGGAAATATTATTGTAACCCGGCCTTCCAGCTTGCATGAAGAACCATGGGATGTTCCTGCTCAGACTACAACCGTATCTACGGTTTCTAATACAACAAAAGCCCTACCTCTCAATTGTCCTTGCGGCTCCGATGACCGCGCCAGCTTGAATCAGAAATACTCGAATACTGCCAACATTCTTACTCTTAGGGTCATAAATAAGGAATTTTCATACCGGAATGGTATGTGAGGGTTATAATCTTTTGAGGAACATGATATGGGGTTTACAATCTAAGATGTAATATTACAGGAATTTTCATGAAAAGTCAAGAAAACGTCCTTTTTGTTGTTGCTTCGATCTAATATCACTATTCTCCTATACCTATAAGAGTCATCAACTAAGAGTCATTAACGACATCAACGAATCATCATAAACGAATCATTATAAATGTGAAATGAGGTGGGTTTGTACGATATTCCATATAAAAAAATCCGTCTAAGCACGGATGGAAGCATTTTATACGATTATTCGTACAAAAATGGCCTATCCAAGGCATAAATGAAAGTTTTTGTATGTTTTTTCGTACAAAGTGGCTTGTCTTCGACTGTAACGACAACTTTTTGTACGATAATCCGTACAAAAGTGAAATAGCCGCTCTCCAAGAAGAACAGTTAAACCTCTAGAGCGCGAGTTAAATGGGGCAACCTTCACACGTTACCCCCTGCATGCAGCATCATTAATCAGTTAGCGTAGCTATAATCGTCATTGCTCTTATTGAGCAATTCTTTAAAGCCCGGAGTGGCATAGAGCTGCTTGTCCTTGGTAATGAACAAGGCTTCTGTGTTGTTCTCCTCGGCAAACTTCAAGCCATCCTCGATGCCCATAATGAGCAGTGAAGTGTCCATCGTATCGGCAGCCGTAGAGGAATCGGCAATGATCGTGACACTGCTGATATTGTTATCTGCCGGATAGCCGGTCCGCGGATCAAGAATATGCATGTAGAACTTGCCGTTCTCTACGAAATAGCGTTCATAAATGCCTGCGGTTACGACGGTCTTATCGATCACCTTGACGGTGCCAATATCATTGCCTCGTTCCTGAGTCGGATCCTGAATGCCAACCGTCCATTCCAGATTGCCGGGCTTGCTGCCCATGGCGAAGACGTTGCCGCCGAGATCAATGATAGCACTGTCAAAGCCCTGTTCTTTCAATTTATCGTAGATCAGGTCAGCCGCGTAGCCCTTGCCGTAGGAGCCAAGGTCGAGATCCATTCCCTTGTCCTGAAGGTAAATTTCAAGCGTATCTTCATTTAACTCCACCTTCCGGTAATCGATCAGCTTCTGAGCTGCGGCAATATCCTCAGCAGGTGGAACATGGGCGTCCTCGTGGCCGATATTCCAGAGGCTGACGAGCGGTCCGATCGAGGGATCGAGCAGACCATTGGTCTGCTTGGCATAGTCGACCGCAATCTTGACCAGATCGAAGGTCTCTTGGGACACCTTAACCGGGGCAATGCCGGCGTTGGCATTCACAGCATAGATTTCACTGTCCTCGTTGGAACGGTTAATTTTATAATCGATATCCTTCATCAAGTCCTCGAGCTCTTCAAAGTTTTTCGTAGTCGCACGGTTATCATAAATTTTAATGGTCACGACGGTATCGAAGATGAAGAAGGTTTCGCTTACAGGCGTGACGGTCTGAGCTTGTCCGTTAGCGTTGACTGCGCTGCTGTTTTTACTTGAAGTGCTGCCACAGCCGCTGAGCAGGCCTGTCAGAAGAGCTGCGGATAGCAGCAGGACGACCGCTTTATTTTTGAACATAGGTATGCATCCTCATTTCTCATTCATGTCGACCTTGATTGTAGCAGAAAAGAAACTGCACTAAAAGTATCAATCCTCACAGAGGCTCCTTCCTGCATTATACCCTTCCTAAGTGATGATTTTGTGAAATGCGGCAAAAAATGATACATTTATCACACGGATGATTGGAGCCTAACAGGTATAATGGTTTCATCTAAGATTTATATAATTAAAAAATAAGGGAGTTTGTCATGAAGCGCGGAGATATCATACTCATCGGTTTGGTCGTCGTCATTGCTGCTGCATTTCTAGTGCCCAGATGGTTTGGCGACAGCCCTAGTGAAAACAATCACAACACACAACGCATCGCTAAAATTACGGTGGATGGCAAACTGTTCCGCACGGTAGAACTGACCGGTGAAGAACAGGAAATCGAGATAAATACGGAACATGGGTATAATTTACTTAAAGTTCATGATTACGGTATTGAAATGATCGATGCGGATTGCCCGGACAAGGTATGTCTTACCTTCGGATTTATTGAGCGCAATGGAGGTACGATTGTCTGCCTGCCTCATAAATTATTAGTAGAGATCGAGGGCGCGCCTTCAGAAGGAGATGACATCGATGCCATCGTTAAATGAGCAGGCCAATCTCTCTCTGAAGAGGACGGTCATCGTGGCGATTTTTGCAGCGGTAGCCGTTGTTCTCAGTCTGATCGAGGCTTCGATCCCTGTGAATATGGGGGTCCCGGGCGCCAAGCTGGGCCTGGCTAATATTATGGTCCTTACTTGCCTGTACTTCCTAAGAGGAAGAGACGCCCTCATGGTTGTTATATTAAAAACCTTACTCAGTTCGTTCATGCTGGGGACCTTCTCCAGTTTGTTGTTTAGCATCAGCGGAGCCCTGTTGAGCTTTCTTGCGATGTGGGGACTGCTCAGCTTCGGACGTGAAAATTTCAGTATGGTCAGCGTTAGTATTGTTGGGGGCATTTCTCATAATGTCGGGCAGCTTGGAGCTGCGGCGGTATATTTGAAAACAACTAAAATCATGTCCTATTTACCGGTATTGTTAATTGCCGGCGTATTGACCGGTATTGCCGTCGGGCTTGCGGTACGGTATCTGATCCCTTCCTTGTCGAAGTTATCCTTGTTTGAGGGGTTCTTGACAAAGCCGGTATAGATATAAATAGACAGGAGGGGTAAGGATGACAGAAGAGCAACCCGCTTATCATGTGCAGCATGTTTCTTTCGCGTATTCACCGGAGCAGCCGGTATTGAGCGATCTGTCATTCAGCATCCTTCCGGGAAGCTGGGTATCGCTGGTAGGCCCGAACGGTTGCGGCAAATCCACGCTGGCCAAGCTGCTCGGGGGATTGCTGGCAGTCAATGAGGGGATGATCGAGGTGCAGGGCATTCATCTCTCCAGCGCCACCATCGGGAAGCTGCGCTCTCATATCGGAATGGTATTCCAGAACCCGGACAATCAGTTTATCGGCTCGACCGTAGAAGAGGATATTGCCTTCGGGCTGGAAAGCCGCTGTATTCCGCGGGAAGAAATGAAGGAACGGGTACATAGCTATGCAGAGAAGCTGGAGATCGGCCATCTGTTATCGAAGCATCCGGCAGAACTGTCCGGAGGACAGAAGCAACGGGTAGCCATTGCTGCAATCCTGGCGCTGGAGCCGGACATTATCATTTTTGACGAAGCTTCGTCCATGCTGGATGAGCGAGCACGAGGAGAGCTGCTGGATATTCTGCGAGGAATGAAGGAAGAAGGCAGGTACACCATGATCTCGATCACGCACGATGCGGAGGAGATCATGGCTTCAGACCGAGCCATCGTATTGAGCGACGGCGGGATTGCCGCAGATTTGACTCCCTGGGAGCTGTTCCAGGATGATCAGCTGCTGCAAGCCTGCCGTCTTATTGCCCCTTACCCTGTCAGGCTGGAGAAGGAATTGAACAAGCTGGGAATTACCGTGCCGCAAGAGATCCGGCAGAGCGGGGAAGTGGAGGATCGGATATGGCCGTTGATTTTGAAAAAGTAAGCTTTGCCTACGATGCCAGAAATATGTGGAGTCATTCCGCCCTTCATGAGGTGAGCCTCCGCCTGGAAGAGGGCGTGTTTACCGGTATCGCGGGGGCTACGGGCTCGGGGAAGTCCACGCTGCTGCAGCATTTCAACGGCTTGCTGAAGCCGACGGAAGGCAAGGTTCGCGTGCTGGACTTTACGCTTGAAGCAGGCGGCAAGCCGCTGCTGCAGGAATTGAGGCGCAGAGTAGGACTTGTCTTTCAGTTCCCGGAGCAGCAGCTGTTTGAAGATACGGTGGAGAAGGATCTGATGTTTGGCCCGCTGAATTTCGGAATGGACCGGGAAGCTGCGCGCCAAAGTGCAATCCGTGCTTTGCGGCAAGTGGGGCTGGATGAATCCTTCCTGCCCCGGAATCCCTTTCATCTCAGCGGAGGACAGATGCGTAAGGTGGCGATAGCCTCTGTGCTGGCCATGGATCCGGAGGTCATCGTTCTCGATGAGCCGACGGCCACGCTGGACCCGGAGAGCCGGGCAGAGCTGGCCGAATTGCTGGGAAGAATGCAGCAGGAGGAAGGCAAGACGGTGATCGTCGTGACCCACCGGATCGAAGAGATGCTTCCTTATGCGGGCACCTGGATTGTCATGCACCAGGGCAAGAAGGTATTTCAGGGAAGTCCGGCCGAGCTTGTCCATGAAGCTGCAAGGCTGGAAAGTGAATACCATCTGGCGGTTCCGGCCTGCATCAAGGTATGGAACCGGCTTGCGGAGCAATACGGGTTAGAGCAAGAGGAGCCTTGTCTGACAGCGGAGCAAACGGCTGCACGCATCAGCCGATTGCTGGAAGCGGGAGACATCGAGCGGAAAGGGGGCGGATAGAGGATGCGCAACAGACTATTGTTCGGACGGAGCATCGAGACCGGCTCCTGGATTCATCCGATCGATCCGAGAGCCAAGCTGACAGGAATGGTCCTCTATTTGGCAGCACTCCTTCTGGTGGATTCCTGGATTCCGCTCCTTGCGGCGGCGATATTTTCGCTCATCTATATGAAGATGACCTTGATCCCGCTTAAATATTACGCCAAAGCCGCCAAACCCTTGTGGGTACTGATGGTTTTTATTTTTGTCGTGCAGACGCTGACCGTGGATGAGGGAAGACTGCTCCTGGAAATCGGCAATGTGACGGTATACGCCGGGGGATTATCACGAGGATTGATCTCGGCAAGCCGGATGCTGCTGTTAGTGTCATTTACGGCGATGCTGACCTTCACAACCACGCCGGGGCTGCTGAACCAGGGGCTTGGCGGCGTGCTTGCTCCCCTGAAAAAAATCGGGGTGTCCGCAGATCGGCTGACCTTGATGATGGGGATTGCGCTGCGTTTTATTCCAACAATTCTGGATGAGACTCACAAGATTCTTAAAGCACAAGCGGCGCGGGGCGCAGACTTGAAAGAGCTGCCTTGGCTGGAGAAGGGCAAGCTGCTCGTCTCATTGCTCGTGCCGGTTACGGTAAGTGCCTTTCGCCGTGCGGAGGAGCTGGTGCTATCCATGGAGGCCCGGGGATTTATTATTGGGGAGCCGCGCTCGGAGTACCATAAGCTGGTCTGGAGTACAAAGGCTACGGGGTTCGTCCTGTCCTTTGTTGTCCTGATTGCTATCGTGCTTGTGCTCAAGCTGGTTTTAACTTGATTCTTTGAATCACGAAAACATATAGAGGAAGATAAAATCCGTTAAATAACGCAGTTATTTGCGGTACCTGGGGAGGAGAAACACTGTGGCACGCTGTTTTAATGGAAAAGAAGTCGAACTGCTTGCGCCGGCGGGAACCTTTGAAATCTTCGAGGAGGTTATCAAAGCCAACTGTGATGCGGTCTACTTCGGCGGACCAAGTCTGAATATGCGCATGATGCGCAAAGGGTATAACTTTACCCATGAACAGATCACCGAGGCGGTGCAAATCGCCCGCGCCTTAGGCAAAAGAGCTTATGTGACCGTAAATAATTTGCTGAATGAGGGAGAGCTTGAGGAAGCGGCTGACTATTTGCGGTTTCTGGAGAGCGCGGCTCCGGATGCGATTATTGTCCAGGACTTTGCCGTGCTGGAGCTGATTCGGCAGTTAGGCCTCTCGATCCCGGTGCATTCCTCGGTGATGATGAATGTGCATAATATTGAAATGGTAGAGGCCCTGAAGGAGCTAGGCGTCACTCGGGTCGTAACCTCGCGCGAGATGGATTTGGCTTCAACCCGTTATTTAAAGGCACAAACAGGAATGGAGCTGGAGTACTTCATCCATGGCGATATGTGCTCTGTCCACGGGGCGAATTGCTATTTCAGCTCCCTGGTCTTCGGAATGAGCAGCAACCGGGGAAAATGCCTGAAGCCTTGCCGCTGGGATTACCGGGTTAAAAAGGACGGCTTCGTCTATCCTTCCGAATATCCGCTGGCGGTGAAGGATATGTACATGTATGAGCATATTCCGGAGCTGATTCATGGCGGAATTACGTCCTTCAAGATTGAAGGCCGGATGCGGGATACTGCCTTTGTGCTGATGCTGATCAATGCTTACGGAGACGCAATTGACCGTTATATTGCCGATCCGGTCGGATTTGAGCGGGCCAAGGATCGTGATCTGCTGTACGAGAACCGGAAGCGTGATTTTTCTACCGCCTATGCCTTTGGCCGTCCCGGGCTATCCAACATGAATAAGCGGTATGAGGGAACCGGAAAGTTCTACAGTACGGGCAAGGTGTTCAGTACACCGACGGAAGAACGGGAGCTTGGGGAGAAGCGGCTGAACGAGATTAAGGAGATCTGGTCTGAATTTTCACCGTCCAGGAAATCGGGGACCAGCCGTCTTGAGCTTTCCGTACATGTGAATAATGTCACACAGGCGGAGGCGGCCATGAAGGCCGGGGCAGATCACATTTACCTTTCAGGAGATGTATATGAGCCCGATCATGCGTTTACCAAAGAAGAGATTAAGCAGCTTGCTGCGCAAAAGGGCGATGTGAAGCTATATGTTTGCTTGCCGCGGATGATGACGGAACTGCAATTTGAAATTTACGACGGTTTACTCTCCGGTGAACGTCTGCCGATTGATGGGGTTATGGTAACGAATCTGGGGGCCGTGCGTAAATTTGCAGGGAAGGGCTATCCGCTCGTTGGGGATTTCAATTTAAACGTGTATAACAAGCTCTCTGCGGGCTTCTATCACAATATGGGAGTAACACGGCTCACAGCTTCCATGGAGCTGCCTGCGATCGATTTGCGCGCGCTGCTGGCTGAAGCGCCGGCACCGATGGAGGCCCTCGTGCATGGCTCTCCGGCCTTGATGTATATGGAGCACGATCTGTACGAAAATACTGAAGTATTCGAACCGGTTGGCGAAGAGGATAATACTTATGTCGCTAATTCGATTCTGGTGCTCAAGACAGATAAGGGCGAAAGCCCGGTATACCGTGATGTGCATGGACGCAATCATCTCACCTTGGCCAAGGAGCTATGTCTTCTGCCGCTTGTGCGTGAGCTGAAGGAAGCCGGGCTGGAGGTGTTCCGGATTGAAGGCACCACCTATAGCCCGGAGCAATTGGCGACGATCATTGCAGCCTATAAGGCGGCGCTGAATGAGCCGGACCGTGCGGAGGAGCTGTTCGCTTCTCTTCAGCCGGTCTATGCCGGATATACGCTGGGGGCGCTTCAGTTTGACGGTGGGGCAACTCAGGCTAATACTACATTAAGCACCTTGCAAGCAGAGCCAGCAGGGCAAAGGTAAGCATAGATAGACCTGGTGCCGTACAAGTGGATAGACCTAGTGCCGTACAATGCCATGGCTATGTTCATAACTGGCTATGTTCATAGTGAAGTGAATAGAGAGCAGCAAATAGGGAAGAGAGGCGAATGAAGCATGAATCCATTCATCGGGCCTGAAGGAATCTTAGAGAAGCGCAGTCAATATTTTTATCCTTGCACCAGTTACTTCTATCGGAATCCCCCGCAGCTTGTCCGGGGAGACATGCAATATCTGTACGGACATGACGGCAAGAGATATACCGACTTTTTTGCCGGGGTTTCTGTGGTCGCCAGCGGTCACTGCAATCCGGAAATTGCGGAGAGAACCGCAGAGCAGCTAAGAACGCTGCAGCATACCTGCACCATTTACTTAACGCAGCCTAATGTGGATCTGGCGGAGCGGCTGGCAGAGGTGCTGCCTGGGGACCTGCGCCGCACCTTCTTTGTTAACAGCGGCTCCGAGGCGAATGAAGGAGCCCTGCTGCTTGCCCGCCTGCACACCGGACGCCGGGGATTCATCGCATTGGAGCAAGGCCTGCATGGACGGACCTATTTGACGATGAGCGTTACAGGGCTGCAAATGTGGCGGACAGACCCGCAACTGGCTGTGCCGGGTGCTGAGGATGTTACCTTTATTCCGCGGCCGTATGCACAGGGAATGAGCGCTGATGATGCAGCAAGACGCTCCATCGACGCGCTGAAGACAGTGCTTGAGGAGAGGGGCGGCGAGATTGCAGCGATGATCGCAGAGCCGATCCAGGGCAACGCAGGCATCATCGTGCCTCCGGATTGGTACTTCCCTGAAGTGAAGGCGCTTCTGGAGCAGTACGGCGTACTGCTCATCTCCGACGAGATTCAGACCGGCTTTGGCCGCACAGGCCGCATGTTCGCCATGGATCGCTGGGGCGTGACGCCCGATATTATCTCCATGGCGAAAGCGCTCGGCAGTGGGGTTCCGGTCGCTGCGTTCGCTTCGACGGACGCGATTGCCGCCAGCTTCAACCGGCCTTCGGCCTCCACCTTTGGCGGCAATCCGGTCTCGTCCGTCACGGCGCTCGCGGTGCTCGATTACATCGAAGCGCACCGCCTGCCGGAACGCGCCGAGCGCCTGGGCGGCCAGCTCCGCGCCGGCCTAGAGGACCTGGCAGCACGCTATCCGCGCGTGCTGTCCGAGGTGCGCGGCGCCGGTCTGATGCTCGGCGCCGAGCTGAGTGCGGGCGCCCCAGAGCTTGGCGCCCGCCTTGTCGATGATGTGCTGGAGGCGATGAAGGATCGCGGGTTCATCATCGGCAAGAACGGCGTCGGCCGGAATGTACTGGCCTTCCAGCCGCCGCTCGTCATAACAGAGCAGAATATCGCAGAGATGCTCGCTGCGCTTGGTCAGGTATTCGAAGAGGCCGACCGTGCAGCTGCATCCTGGACACAGGAGGGAGCAGGCGATGGAAATCGCGCGTAAAATCGGTCACCGCATTAAGCTTTACGGAGAACTGGTGATGTTCTCGCATACGTTATTCTCGCTGCCGTTCGCTATCATCTCGATGATCTGGGCGGCAGGCGGGTTCCCGTCCTGGCGGATTATGCTGTGGGGACTGATCGCATTGATCGGCGCCCGCAATGGGGCTAATGCATTCAACCGGGTTGTGGACCGGACCTTCGATGCCCAGAATCCCCGTACAGCGCACCGGCATTTGCCGCGGATGCTGCTGGGAGAGAAGGAAGTGCTCCTGTTTGTTTTGATTAATTATGCTATTTTCATTTTTGCCGCCGGGATGTTGAATCCGCTCTGCTTAATTCTATCGCCGGTAGCTATTTTTCTGATCTCATCCTATTCGTATACAAAGCGTTTCACCTACATGAGCCATCTGTATCTCGGATTCACCATTGCTTCGGCTCCGATCGGCGCCTGGTTTGCGGTCACAGGTAAATTTGCCTTCACGCCGTTCATCCTGGGAACCATTGTTATGCTGTGGATTGCCGGCTTTGATATTATCTATGGATCCCAAGATATCGAATTTGACCGCGAGCATAAATTATGGTCCATTCCCAGCATCTTCGGTCTGAAAAACGGGCTGAGAATCGCTGCGGGATTACACTCGATTATGGTGCTTCTGCTGATCGTCCTGATTCCGATTCGCGGGCTCGGTTGGCTATATATCGCAGGCCTGATCCTAGCCATCCTGCTCCTGATGACCGAGCATAAAATCATCAAGCCCTCCAATCGCAGAGTGATGAAGGTCGCTTCATACAATCTGAACCAGGTGATCAGCATGGTCATCCTGTTCTTCACCATGGCAGACTTTTTCCTGCTGAAGTAGGTTGTTTGCCCGGATGAGTGGCTGGTGCAGTAAATATAGAGCTGTCTCAGCGTTAATGCCAACGTTCCCTTCGTCGTAGTTTCGTGCAATAGCGCAGCAACAGCCAATATAAAACCAACCAATGATTTTGCCGCGTGCCGGAGGGCAACGTGTGAAGTATGCTTACGATCGCTGTTGTTCGCGGATTCCTTTGATTGAGTAAAATCTGAAATGGTAGGAATCCACTCGCAAAGGCGAACACTCCGTTTCTTCAGCACACTTCACACTTATACCCTTATTACGCGGGTTTTAGTTCGGCTTTATAGGTGCCGAATGCACTATAGTAACTCCCCCTCCGTACGTCGGAGGCATGGCAGAATGCACCAGAATCACTTGCCTAGCCTACAGGCTCGTTCATTCAGCATAGCATCTTGATGCCTGATGCATTACAAACAGTAACATCATGCATAACTCACACTGCGCAAAGCTCCCAACGTACGGTGCTTCACAGCATGGTGACGATCGGCAGACCCCATACATAAACGGATCACACTCATGTAGTGAAAAAAGTTACTCTAAATTTAGGTGAATTGGTGGAAATACGGAAATAGTGAAATTCTTTCGCTTAAAGGCGGCTATTCCTTGGGTTTAACTAGTTACTGGCGATCTAAGGTAAGTTTTTTCACTAAAAGTGGGTTCGAGCATCAAATGAAGAATTTAAGGTAAGAAATTTCACTGGAGCGCGACCGTAACGAGGCTGATCAAGCAGGACGAGTAAAGTTCAGACCAAGACTGGAATGCGTAGTCGGATAACGAAGTTACTCCCAAGGCCAGAATAACGTGCGAGCGAGCTCAACTCCAGGCGCCCAGGCCATTGGGACTGGACGTAAAGTGAATTGCGTACGCTACTTTTGGCGGGTATAGTCGCCACAGGCGGCAAGCTTTTTGCAGCGCAGCTTATGGCATAGCCATTCACACGGCTGCCTTCTCTACGTGCTAACTGCGGTTCAGCCTGATAACTGCTATCGCACACTTTCCTGCTTACATACCACACGTTGCCCCCTCTAACGTGTCCTTTTCTGATAGCTGTTCTCCCGCTCATTCCACATCCTCATTCGAACCTTCAGCCAAGAAAATCGCTGCCATGCGTAACACAAACAAGGGCTATCCCGTAGATCAAGTCTTGGGGATAGCCCTTTCTGGCATTCAGTTGTCGCGGCCGCTAAAGTAATTCAATAGAACATTCAAGTCCTGATGGGCGGGATAGGCTTCCAATTGGCGGATCAATTCCCGGGCTTCATCCAGATATTGCTCACTCACCAGCTCGCTTTGGCGGAGCGCATCGGATTGCTGAATAGAAGCAACAACGGCATCCACTTGCTCTGATGGGGTATCGGGGCCGATAGAACGTATCCGGGAAGCCAGCGCATCTACCTCTAACGCGAACAGCACGGGCAAGGTCACCTGACCTTTGCGCAGATCGCTTCCCGCAGGCTTTCCAAGCTTCTGGGCCGATTGGGTAAAGTCCAGGATATCATCGCGAATCTGGAAGGCGATGCCCAGCTTCTCTCCGAAGGAGTAGAGCAAATCAGCGGTATTCTCTTCAGCACCACCGGCCAACGCTCCTATTTTCAGACAAGAAGCCATCAGCTGTGCCGTTTTGTTCCGGGATTTCTCCAAATACTCCTCAATATGAACGTCGTAATCGTATAAATGGGATAATTGCTGGTATTCGCCCAAGCATAGCTGTGTGGTAACAAGGGAAGACAGGTCGTAAGCAAAACGCTCCCGTTCCGCAGAGTATTCGGAGATCAATTCTACAACCCGTGCCGACATATAATTACCGACATGCAGTGCATCGTGAACGCCCAGCTTAACGTGCAGCGCAGGCTCGCCTCGACGAAGCGGAGAATCATCGATAATATCATCGTGAATCAGAGAAGCTGCGTGGATAAATTCAGCAGCCGCCGCAAGTCTCATTGTCTTTTTCTCATCCTTGGAAGGTCCGAAACGGGAGCCTACGATAACCATGAGCGGGCGAACTCTTTTGCCGCCGGAATGAATCAATTGAAGAATATGCTGGGCAAGCGGGGAAGAGCGGGGAATATCCTTATCGAATTTAACCATATTCTCGATTGCACGATCAACGGAGCGAAGCGAGATCCCTAGTTCCTCATCCAGTCTTGTCATTTGGATCCTCTCCCGATGAATGTTAATATACACTACCATATAAGTTGAACTAAAGATTGTACATTGGAGGCGAAGAGTGTAGTGTGCCTTCTTGCATAAAGCTTTTGCACCTATACTTCTACCTTTTCTACGTAGCTTCTTTAGTTCAACTTATATAGGTCCTACATAGCACGGCTTTTGCGTACAGACTCTTTTTCCAGCTCGAAAAACAGCTCCCAGCATTGAAGCAGTACGTCATGGTAAGCGGCGCCTTCGATTCTGCGGATTTGAATCTGCTTGATGACCGGGGCCAGATGAGCCAGCAGATCATATTCGTTCCATTGCAGGCAGAGCTGCACATAGAAGCTGTATAGATAGTCGCCGTCCAGTACCTTGCGGGTCAGATTCTCTCCATGAAGGGAGTTACTGAAATCCGAATGGCGAAGCAGGGCGAGCTTGATTGCGATGTAAATGGACAACAGCCGGGTGGAACGGAGCGTGGGAAGGCCATACTCAAACAGCAGATTCGCCATCTCTTCCGCTTCTTCACAAGGCATATCCAGTTGAATTCCCGTATCGGGCGAAATTTCTCTCTGCAACGTTTGAAATGCGTCCTGGATCAGCTCATATTTATTCAATGATGGCACACTCCTTGAGGCGTATTGCCGGGCAAGTAAAGATGAAAAGTAGTAAAAATTAGAGTAATGCACACGAGCGTGCATTACTCTAATGAAATTATGAAATAAGATACTCTATGCTTGGCGAAGATACTGCGTCAGTCTGTGTACAAGTACCATCTTCGAACGAGGGGGATCTTCTTCCATTGCTTTTTGAGCCAAGGAAGAACATAGTAGTCAAGTCCAAACGCACTGCCGGATCCGCCGATCAACGCGACACCTGCAGTCATGTACCAAAGCATTTCTGTCGAAGCCATGCTGGAGGACCAGATCATGACGCCGAGTGCGACTGTTATTGCAGACGATACAGCAGTGAACAGACCTACAATGATCATCACACCGACTGCGATTTCCATGAATACCATGAAGAATTGGAATACAGTCGCCAAAGCGGTATAACCGCCATCTGAAGTATAGAAGAAGATGTCCATGAACCAGTTCACAATACTCTTTATGAATCCCGGAACCGGCAGAGCCGTTACGGAAGTCGAAGCGCTCTCTACAGCCGATGCTGCGGAAGAAGCGTCAACCGTCGTCTTAACTTCCTCAGCCGCCTGACTCGCTGCAGTAACAACGTCGGCGTGCGGTGAAGGAGGAATCAGGAAGATATTCGAAGGATCCTTCAAGATCTTAGGAAGCTTATCGATCCCTTCTTCCAGCCATTTGTAACCGACGAAGATGCGCAGCGGCAGCAGCCAGAAGTTCGGAGAACGCTTGGCAAAGTGTCCGCCGACAAAGCTTCTGCGGTTGTTCACATGGAAGAATTCATGCATCATGTATGTCCATACCTTATGGAAGCCTGCTACGGTGAACAGGTAATACATATTGATCAAATGCTTGGAGAACATAGCCATGAATCCGGTCAGCATGAACATTTTATTCGGAAGACCGACATTCGCTACACCATAACGGCTGCCGATACATACCATGGTGCCGTGGAAGCCTGGCTTGTAGGGCTTCTTAGGCTTGTTATGAACGTCAGCATAGATATTGTGCGCAATAAGCGGGCCAGCCTGCTCGGCATTTTCAACCATTTGCGGAACCGGACGAGTCTCGCCTTCAGGAATAAAGAAGATGTTATCGCCAACGATGTATACATCGTCATGGTCTACGCTTTGGAGCTTGTCGTTCGTTACGATCCGTTTACGGCCTTCTTGTTTAACATCCAGCTTGCCAACGAGATCGGAGCCTTCAACACCGGCTGTCCATACAACGGTGTCAGCTTCCAGCGACTTGTCGCCGAGTACGACGCCAGACGGCGTAACACCGGTGATTTTTGCGCTAGTAACGATTTCGACATTCATCTTGTTCAGGCGCTTAGCGGCCTTCTCAATCAACTTGTCGGGCAGAATCGGCAGGATTTTCGGAGCCATATCGGCCACAACAAGGCGTACCTCGCTAGGATCGATATAGAATTCCTTGCAGAGCTCATTCCGGAACTCAGCCATCTCGCCAACCAGCTCGACACCCGTAAAGCCGGCACCTACTACAACGAAGGAAAGCATCTTCGAGCGTTTAACCGGATCGGTTTCTTTCGCAGCTTTGCCGAACTTGTCGCGGATTTGCTCCTTGAGACGAACTGCATCCTCATAGGACCAGAGCGTCAAAGAGTGCTCTTCTGCACCTGGAATCCCGAAGAAAGTCGGCTTACAGCCCGTACCGATAACCAGGTAGTCATATTTGTAGGTTGATTTAGCGGAACGAAGCTCTTTGGATGCAAAATCGATATTATCGATAGAGTCCAGAACAACGTCAACCTTTTGACCGGCAAAAATCTTTTTAAGCTCGATTTTAACCGAATCTTCAGGAGCGCGGTTAGCCGCGACCTCATGCAGCTCCGTCAGGAGCGTATGGTAAGGATTACGGTCGATCAGCTGGATCGAAACATCCTTATCCTTTTTGAACAATTTGGCGAGGTGTTTGGAAGTAACGACACCGCCGTAGCCTCCGCCAAGAACGACAATTTTCTTCAAAAGATTCACCTTCTTAAATAGGGTGGTGGGACTGAGAGTTTATTTATACTTTCTATTTAAACTTATTTTGCACCTTCAAGCGCTTTTGATACAAGATCGAAGTAACTTTGCAGGGAGATCGATACGCCGCTCAGAGCATCGGTCTTGCCATCTTCGCCAAATGTAAGGGCAGCGGGATCTTGAGATTCTACAAGGTTAGCTTCAGCCACTGCTGCTTGCTCATGCCATTCGGACGATGCGCCGCCAGCCTTCATACCGTATTTGCCATCGATGGAGTTTTGCTTCTTGTCTTCGCCTGCTGCGTTCACACCGCTGAAGTTAACGTGGATGATCTTGCCTGCAGCGATAACAACGTCAGCAGTTTCCTTCCAGCCGGAGTTTGCATCGAATTCAGCGCCTTCAGCATGGTAGTAACCGTCTTTGTATACGCCCAACTCAACCGGACCAGCTGCGAGAGCCTTGTCAGCCAGATCGAAGAACTCGTTTACGTGTACAGATACGCCGGAGATTGCGTCGGTCTTGCCATCCTCACCCAAAGTGATATCCTTTGGATCTTGCTTTTCAAGCAGGTATTGCTCAACAAGTGCAGCCTGTTCATGCCATTCAGATTGAGCGCCGCCGGCTTTCATGCCATACTTGCCGGATTCGGAGTAGGAAACCTTGTCAGGACCAACAGTAGCGTTGATGCCGTTCCAGTTTGCCTCAGTAATTTTGCCGCCGTCAACCTTCAAAGTAACATAATATTGCCAGCCGGATTTTGCGTCTGCTTCACCGATTGCATAGTAATCGCCGTCTTGGTATTGACCTTGCTCAGCAGCGGTATTTTCGCTGTTAGTGCTGTTCGTTGCCGGTGCTTCTGTTGATGTGTTGTTTGCAGGGGCTGCATTGTCTTTACTGTTGTTGGAGCCGCAGCCGGCAAGAACGCCAATCAACAGGGCGGTGCAGAGTAGAATAGATGCTTTTTTCATGTTAAATGACCTCCAGTTAGATAAAATATATATATTAAAATGTGCAGACATTTTAATAACGACAGGAAGAATGAAAATCGTTGCGGGACAAGGCCTTCCGGTTTCGAGGGAGTCTCAAAACCATTGTTCGATGGAATTTTAGCATATAAAAATAGGTGATAATGTGAAATAGATCACTTGGGGTGTGATTTTAAATATTGTCGAAAAAGGCTGAAATTCAGACGGGCAGCGGGTTTGAGCCTCAATCTATTCTTTAAAATTTTAATTTTATTTTTAAAATTTTATCTTATTTTTTACTCAAACTTCTCATTTTCATTTGGATTCTGAAAACCCAGAGTTTATTTTATACGCATATGAAAGTTTAAGCAAATTAATATTTTTGTATGAAAACAAAAACTATAATCTTCCCAACTGCGTGCCGATAAAGATGGAAGACAAAAATGATGAAAATATGAAAATTCGGAACTTCATGGAAGGATGACTACGCCGTTGACCATATATAAGAAGTTTATTTCAAGCTTGATCGTTAATTACTGTGTGGGAATGTTAATGGCAGGAACGGCCGGAGTCGCTCTGCTTATGATATCGCCGCCCCAAATTCCCGCTGAAGAACGGCTTCTATTTATAGGAATTCATCTTTTCTCGGGGATCGTTATGATTGTGCTCGGCTGGGGGGTCTATCACATTCAGCTTCGTCCGATTCGTAATTGCTTCGTCAACAATATTGAGAGCTTCGGTTATCTTCAAAGTGTATACATTCGAACCCACCGTCTTCCCTCGTTGGTCGCAAAGCGGATTATGGGGCCTCATTTGATCGGTTATTTGCTTCCGTCAACTGCACTATGCCTTTGGTTTACCCACACCGGACAGCTCACGATCAACTACTATCAGGTGTTCTTGACAGCCGCTGCAGCGATTCTAGTTACCGGCATGCATGCACTTATTGAGTTTTATATGACGTCGAACAGTATCCATCCGGTGCTGTTGGAGTTGAATAACTGGTCTTATATTCTCTACGAGAAGGAGCTGTCGCTTCATGGACGAGTACTGATCTCGATTAAGAGCAAACTCAGATGGAGCCTGTTTGTTATTGTCGCCGTCCCGTTGCTGCTCTATAGTATGGCGATCGAGTACCGCTACGGAGGGGACATTTTTATTAATGATTATTTTTGGAGAGGAGCCGCTGCCATCCTGTGCGTTGGATTGGCCTTTGCATTTATCGGCTCGAGATTAATGACTCGGGATACGGTTACGCCGATCCAGCTCTTTTATGAAAAAATGGCGGAAGTGCACAACGGATATCTGCGGTCCGGTGTCAGCGATCTTTTCTCTGACGAATTTTCCAGACTCGTATCCGGCTTCAATCATATGATGCGCGGCTTGAAAATTCAGGCCGAACGAAATAACCAGCTCCTGGAAAGCTACTTCTCGACTTTGGCGGCGGCACTGGACGCTCGTGATCCCTATACGGCAGGGCACTCCGAACGGGTTGCGGAATACGCGGTGAGAATCGGCCGGCTGGCGAATCTTCCGGAGAAGGAAATACAGGACTTGCGGAAGTCGGCACTGCTGCATGATATCGGAAAAATAGGAATTAAGGATGCTGTTCTATTAAAGGAGGGACGATTGACGGAGGAAGAGTGGGATCAGATCAAACAGCATCCTGTGCTTGGCGAAGCCATTCTGAAGCAGATTGAGCCGGTGGACGCCATGGCTTCCTTCCTGCCGGGAGTACGCTCGCACCATGAGCGGTATGACGGGGCAGGCTATCCGGACGGGCTCTCCGGAGAAGACATCCCGTTGTTTGGCAGAATTATTGCCGTTGCGGACGCCTTTGACGCGATGACCTCGGATCGTCCTTATCGTAAGGGAATGGACGAAGAGAAGGCTATTGCGATTTTGGAGGAGGGCGGAGGCACCCAATGGGATCCGTATTTCTCCCGTTTGTTTACGGAGGACTACCGGAAAATGCTGGCGGAATCGGCGCCGCAGAAACCATTGCCCTATGAACGGAAGTAGGGTTAAAGTCTGAATGAAAAAGACCGCGGTTGTGTTAAAATGAAGGAAGAATAAGGAACAGAAGGATACAACCCAACTCATCCGCGGGAGGGACTATATGGGCTTTGGCAAAATCTTTTTGCTTAACATGGCGCTGTTGATTACGATGGCATACTTGGCCAATATTCTATATAAATACATTCTTGTGAAAATATCAGGCAAGATTAATTATATTTTATCTGTTCTGTGGTTTATCTTTGCAGGCTGGATTTGCATGAAGTTCGGATTTCAGTTGAAGGGCGATGTCCTCTTTGATCTTCGGATTGTCCCGCTAATTATTGCTGCGATTGTTTATGCGAAGCCTGTAGTCGTGATGATCATTTCTTTCGGGATCGGCTTTAGCCGGTTAACCTTTGGAATCAGCGAGGCTGCGATTGCGGGCACGATCAATTTTGTTATTCTAGGCATTTTATGCGCATTCATGATTACCTGGATGAACAAGAGGCAGTACAAGCAGAGCACCCGGGGAATCCTGACGATTCTGGTGCTGAATACCGTCAATGTATTGGACATTGCCATCTTCGGAGTAATCCCATTCAAGGAATACATACTTACGATCATGCCCTCCACACTGCCGATCACCCTGCTGTTTAGCTGCATATTTGCCCTAATATTGCTCGACTTTCAAATGGATCAAAGGCGAAAGCTGGAGCTGCTGCACACAAATGAATTGATGACCCGTCAGACGGAAGAGCTGCGGCAGGCAAAGCTTTCTTTAGAAGAGCGGGCCCGCCAATTAACACAGGCTTCCCAATACAAGTCTGAATTCCTGGCTAATATGTCGCATGAACTCCGGACCCCGCTCAACAGCATTATTAATTTAGCCGAGATGATTTCAGAGAGCGAAGAGGGGCATGAAGAGGAATCGCTAGAGAAGGATACTCCGAATTATGGTACTATCATTTATAAGTCTGGAAGAGAGCTGCTGCAGCTAATCAATGATATTCTGGACTTGAGCAAAGTAGAGGCGGGCAGACTGGAGGTCGTCCAGGAAGAAGTCGTTCTTGCGGAAGTTGTTCAACTGATGGAGCTGCAATTCGAGCATGATGCCGAGCAAAAGGGAATTGAATTCGAGGTTACGATGATGCCCGAGCTTCCGAGTACGATTCAATCGGATGCCCAGCGGCTATGTCAGATTTTGCGCAACCTGTTATCCAATGCCTTCAAGTTTACGCATCAGGGGCGGGTGGATCTGATGATTCATAAGGACAACTCAGCGAGCTCGATGTCAGGAGAATGGATTGTATTTTCGGTGGCAGATACCGGAATAGGAATTCCGCAGGACAAGCATGAAGCGATCTTTGAGATGTTTCGGCAGGCGGATGGCTCGATTAGCCGGAAGTATGGAGGTACAGGATTGGGCCTGCCCATCAGCCAAGACTTGGCCCGTTTAATGGGAGGCTTCATCCAGGTTGATAGCCGCGAAGGAGCAGGAAGCCTATTCCATCTTTATCTTCCGTTAATACAGAATGAGACTGGCCACGGCCTATCCGATGAAGAGAAGGAAGCTCACGGGGGCGCAGACTAGCTGGTATTTGGACGAGTTCTTATTGCAGTTGAACAAAAGTAGCTTTTAGAGAAGGCATAAGCAGGAATGGCAACAGATAACAAGAAAAGAAGGAGAGATAATGATGAGCAAGCAAGTAATATCAACGACACAGGCACCGGGTGCGATTGGCCCGTATTCTCAAGCTGTACAGATCGGAAATCTGCTCTTTGCTTCCGGGCAATTAGGGCTTATTCCGGAAACGGGACAGCTGGCTGAGGGGGTCGAGGCACAAACCACTCAGGCGTTGAACAATGTGAAGGCGATTCTGTCGGAAGCCGGCTTGGGTCTTGAGCATGTAGTCAAAACAACGGTCTTCTTGGCTGATATGAATGACTTCGCCAAGGTAAATGAGATTTACGGCGGGTTCTTCTCACAGCCCTATCCGGCCAGAAGTGCGGTACAAGTAGCTAGACTGCCGAAGGATGGACTTGTAGAGATTGAAGTTATTGCGACGAAATAGGACGAAATAGATGGGGACCTCCGGGAGCGCTCCGGCCTGAAAAGGCAGGACGCTCCTTTTGATTTGCCCGCAGCTGCAGTTTTATATCGGGACGGTTTCGTATAAGATAGTAATTATTGCGGTTTTTCATAATTCGAAGCATGCTTGCATGACGGGAGATCAACATGAATCAACGTCTATATGGAATTTGGCTTGGAGAGGTAATGTTCTGCTTCTCTGGTGAAATATCGGAAATGAAGGTGGATGCATGGACGGCTGCAATCCGTCCTCTGGAGCCCGTCCAGGGACTGCGTCCGTTTCAGCACGCTGCCTTACGGCTTGCCGAGGTCAGATATCCGGTTTATGGCGGTCGGAAATGGTCGGGGGCTGGTGAACGGAGAGGCCTGATCGGCAGGACGCTGGAGGGTGTCGCGCTGTCTGTTACGGAAACCTGGCAGCTCTTGCTGAATTGGGATGAGAGCTATTATAAATCCAAGGGGATTCAACCGGGCGGAGAATTTGAATATTGGAGCATCGCGGCGCAATTTGCTCGCAGTCTGCTGGCTAAGGGCAGAATTGCGCCGGGCATCAGGGCAGGTGCAAACCCGCTTGGGCGCCGGCGCACCAATCAGTCATCGGCTGCGGCTGAATGGGGACCGGAGCTTAAGGGGGACGATCTGGACAGATTTCATAGTCTGGCTGCATCGATGCCGCCAATCGCCCTGGCTGCAGTGCAGTCAACTGCCGAGGAGGGTTCGCTGGAGGAGCGGCAAGCCGCCGTGCTGCGCTCCTTTCTTACTGCGATGATTGATCGGGAGACCCGGCTGGCGGTAGGGGAGCTTGGCAGAAAGCTGAACCCGGCAAGAGCCGGCTACAGCCGGGGCTATTCACCGCTTGCCGAATTGTGGTGGAACCATCTGCTCAGCGCTTCTATACCGCCGGACATCCAGGGAAGCAGTGCCGAGATCGAGCAGTTAACTGCGGAAATTGAGCGCGTGCAAGGCAAGCACCGTGGCCCGGAAGGCCTCGAGGCGGATCACGACGACGGGCTCGAGCCGGGCTCAATTCGGTTATGCCTGAGAATTGAGCCGCTTGCAGAGCATGGAGATGAATTAGCGGAGGACGGGTCGCTTCTTCGCTGGAGACTCTCTTGCTGGGGAGAAGGGGTTGAAGATCCTGCAGTTCTGTTGCCTGCCGGGATCATCTGGAGTTATCCCGAGCCGGATATGGAACTGCGGGGCCGAAGGTATAAAGGTATACAGCGGAGCTTGCTGATCCGGCTGGCTAAGGCTGCCGAGTACAGCCGGGAGCTTGAAGAGCTTCTGATGTCGCCGCGTCCGGAGGCCCTCACGCTGAAGCCGGAGGATGTGTATCAATTTCTGCGCCGCTCTGTTGCACCGCTTAGAAAGCACGGAGTAACCGTGCAAATGCCGTCCCGCTGGACAGGAGAGGGACGGAGGTCGGCCGGGGTAAAAATCAAGGCGCTTAACTGGAAGGCAGCCGCTGCTTCCGCGAATGGAATGGAGCATGGCTCGTGGAGAGAGTCTCAAGGGCTGGGTGTTCAGCAGTTGATCTCGTTTGAAATAGAAGCGCTCCTGGATGGAGAACCGTTAAGCAGGGAGGAGCTTGCAAAGCTTGCCGCCTCGAAGTCTCCTCTGGTGTGGTTCCGTGGAGAGTGGATCGAGATTGACAGCAAGGAGCTTCGGCAGGTGCTGAAGCTCCTCAAGAAGCAGGAGCAAGGGGAGATGAGCTTCCGTGAGTTCATGGCCCTTGCAGCGGGCACCGAATCGCTTCTGCCCGAAGGACTGCAGGTGGAGCATGTCGAGGCCGAAGGGATGCTGGCCGCCTTCCTGGAAGGTGGCGTGCTGCATGCTTCAAGCCCTCGCCCGGTGCCCGAATCCCTGAACGGCACGTTAAGGCCGTATCAGGAACGGGGGTTCCAATGGCTGGCCGCCATGCGCGAGCTGGGCTTCGGCGCGCTGCTTGCCGATGATATGGGACTGGGAAAGACGGTCCAGGTCATTACAGAACTGCTGGATGGTCAACGGGAGTCATCAGAACCAAGCCTAATCATCTGTCCTACCTCTCTGCTAGGGAACTGGCAGCGAGAGATCGTCCGATTTGCTCCGGGACTCCGGTTGTATATTCATCACGGCGGAGATCGTCTTCATGAGGAGAAGTTCATTAAGGCTTGCCGCGGCAGCGACATTGTGCTGACGACCTATCAGCTGGCCGGCCGGGATGCAAAGGATCTGCGGGATATGGAGTGGAGGACGATTGTTCTCGATGAGGCTCAATATATTAAGAACTTCGGCACGAAGCAGGCGCAAAGCGTCATGAAGCTTCAAGCGCCGCAGCGGATCGCAATGACCGGTACACCGGTGGAAAATCGGCTCAGTGAGCTGTGGTCCATCTTCCAGTTTTTAAATCCAGGCTACTTGGGGACCCATGCCGCATTCCGTGCCCGTTACGGAAGTGCTGCAGACTCCCCGGGAGGAGAACTGGAGAAGCTGAGGAAGCTGGTTGCTCCTTTTCTGATGCGCAGATTGAAGAGCGATCCGGATATCCGCAAGGATCTGCCGGAGAAAATTGAGCTTAAATCCTACTGTTCACTTACGGTGGAGCAAGCGGCTCTGTATGAGGCCGTCACGGAGGAACTGATTTCCTCGCTGGACGGAATGAGCGGCATTGCCCGGAAGGGGCATGTGCTGTCCTCCTTGACCCGGCTGAAGCAAATCTGTGACCATCCTCAGCTTGTTCCGAGCAGAGGGCGTGCGGGCGGCGGACGATCCGGGAAGCTGGATCGGCTGTATGAGCTGCTCGATTTGATTATGGATAATGGGGAGGCAGCGCTGATCTTCACCCAATATGTGCAAATGGGTGAACTGCTTAAGGATCGGCTGGCTGAGCGGTATGGCGAGGCTCCCGGCTTTCTGCACGGAGGCATGCCGCGAAGAGAACGGGATGAGCTGGTGGAGGCGTTTCAAAAAGGGACGGCCGCGCCGATTTTCGTGCTGTCGCTTAAGGCTGGCGGCGTCGGTCTCAATCTGACCCGGGCCAACCACGTGATTCACTATGACCGCTGGTGGAATCCGGCGGTGGAGAATCAGGCTACAGATCGGGTATTCCGAATTGGACAACAGAAAAATGTCGAGGTCCATAAGCTGATTACACAAGGCACGCTGGAAGAGAGAATCGACGAGCTGATTGAACGGAAAAAGGCGCTCTCCGAGCAGGTTGTCGGCGCGGGCGAGCAATGGCTTACCGAGATGTCCGATCAAGAGCTGGCCGATCTGATTATGCTGCAGACCGGCGGCTATCTGGAGGTGGACCGGAAATGAAGCGGAGACAAGAAAGCCGCGGAGAAGCAGGCAAAGCCCGCGTGGAACTGGTGCCGGAAGGGCTAAGGGTTGAGCTTCCCGGAGGTAGAGGAGCGCGGGTGCTGCTCCGGGCGTGCAGCACCGCCATGCGGGAGCGGCTGGAGCTCCCGCTGCAGGTGAGCCGGCAGCCGTTGTTGCTGGCGCGGCTGCTTGAGGAAGGCGCAGGCGCGCTTGGCGACCTGCTGCCAGCTTCGCCGCCATGGC
>NZ_HG005140.1:108788-152969 GCF_000455265.1 Paenibacillus antibioticophila | reverse complement strand
CCACGATGTGGCGGCAGGACTGCAGGAGGAGTTCCGGCATGGAACTCCTCCCGGGTCCGCCTCCGCCGCACAACCGCGGCTGGACCGCGAGCCCGGACCGGATGCGGCCCCATGGGCAGCGCTGCTGCCGGGCGTGTCCGGGGCGGCGAAGGGGCTGGAGCTGGTCGCCGCCCGCGTGAGGGAGCGGGCGGCTGAGCTCGCCGCCGGCCCGCCCCCAAGAGCAGCCGGATCGCCAAACGGCAAGATCCGGCGGTAGAGCACAACGGACGCCCGTTTAACTCCCGGGCGTCCGTTGCTGTGTCGAGGGCACTCATGCGCGCAAAACAAGTAACAAAAAGGCATTAAAATTACTGGCGTGGGTGCTCATGCGACGAAACAAGTGCCAAAAGGCATTAAAATTGCTGGCGTGGGTGCTCATGCGACGAAACAAGTGCCAAAAGGCATTAAAATTGCTGGCGTGGGCACTCATGCGACGAAATAAGTAACAAAAGGCACTAAAATTACTGGCGTAGGCGCTTATGCGGCGAAACAAGTGCCAAAAGGCACTAAAATTGCCGACGCTGGTGTAGGCGCTGGCATAGACGCTGGAGCGGCCACTCATGCGGCGAAAGGCGAAGCGGGTGCCGCCCACATGTGCGAACGATCAAAAACTGGGCGGAAAACCTCGCGTTTTCTCGCCCATCTTTTGTTGGGGACTTCAAATGAACAGTTCCTTTGAACTTACTTATTTGAGCAGCCCCTTCGTATTACTTATTCAGCGGCGATCCATGTTCGCCATAGCCGGGGTGGTGATAATCCGTATTGCCCAGCCGGCTGAGAATACCCGATTCCATGAGCATGGTGCGGGTTCTGGCCGTTCCGGAGCGGTAGAGAAGCACGTACAGCTCGGAGAGCTGCTTGTTGAATTGCTCCGGAGCAGCATCATGGTCTGCCGATTTATAGGGAACCGGCGCGCGCCGGAACGTGTAGTCATCTTCGGCTGTTAAAGCGTTCAGCTTGTCCTGCAGCAACGATAATTCTTCTTCATCCAGCAGGACTTCGAATTCGGCTGAATCATTAGGGGACTCCTGAATAAGACGATGAGCGACAGATACATAGTAAGTCTGCTTTTCGTGTTCCATATGCATCTTCCTTTCCGTGACGGAGCGTGGCAGAGAAGCCCTATTTTTTGTTTACACGCGCTTGTCGAATGTGAATCAAGTCCGATTTTCACCGGGATTCCAAAAGTGGTATGATAGCAGTTATAATCGAACCAAATTCACACCGTCAGGAATGGAGGACTACTGTCATGAATTTTTTTCAGCGTATAAAAGACGGGGCGGGAAAGGTATCCGACCGAGCGCAAAATGCCGTGGAAATCGGGCGGTTGAACACACAAATAACAACTATTGAACGCGAGATGGGACTGTACCATCAAAAAATGGGTGAAGTCTTCTATGACGGGTACCGTCAAAAGGATATGTCAGAAGCAGAGAAAGAAATGCTGGAGCTGGCGAAGACATGTGATCTTCTTGTTGAAGAACGGGATGAGATTCGGGCCAAGATCGCTGAGTTGAAAAATGAGCGGCTGTGCGGCGCGTGCGGCAAAACGGTTGCTGAGGATGGACTGTATTGCCAGTATTGCGGGCATAAGCTGCATAGACCGAAGGCGGTGGCGCCTGTCAGAGAGAATCCGAAACAAGCCGAAGAGAAGATTCCGGTCAGGGCAAAGGAACCGGAGCTGGAGCCGGAGCATCCTCCTGTTCTGCCAGCCGACCCCTTGGATTTTCTGATCCCTTCCGCTTCGCGCGAAGAGGCGATGGCTTCCCTCGAGGTAGAACCGGAGCCGCAAACGGATTACCCCGAAGATGAGGAGCATGAAGCGCGCAGACAGCAGGAGCTTGAACGGGAGCAAAGGCGCCAGGAGGAGCTTGAGCGGGAGCGGAGGCGTCAGGAGGAGATGGATCAGCGAATCCGCTCGTGGCAGGAGGTGGCTAATGCCAGAGAGAAGTCTTCGGATCCTCTGGCGACGGCAATTCCGGTTGTGCAATGTCAAGTCTGTTCCGTTGAGCTGGTGAAAGGAACCAAGTGGTGTCCGCATTGCGGCTCCGAGCAAATTTAGAGCATCGTTCACTAAAATGTTGCAAAGTCCAGCTGGTCCCCCGTGAACTCATCCGTAGTAAATAGTATATTGGTTGCGACTTGGTCTAATCTGATTATGAATACTTGCAGCAACGATTACGGAAGGGAGCTGGCAACATTGGAATGCATTGTTCACTTTGAGGTCGTCTATCCTCATGAGAGCAAGGAATTAAGGGGTTTGATTTTTTTAAACGAGGGGGAAAAGCCCTCGGAGCGCGACTTTCTGGATATGTTTCAGTCGATGGGCTTCAAGCTGAAAATAGAGGACCGCGAGGAGTTGGTCTTTAAACCGGCCGAGGCTGGAGCTGCTTACAGCTTGATCCGGATTCGCAGACTGGATACCGGGGAGAAGACTTATAAAGAGGATCAGGAGCTGAGATCCCTGTTAACTCACCTGCTTCCGGGTGAATCGCGTCCGATCTAACGGGACTGCACAAAAATTCCTCTTTATTTTCTATCAGGTTGTGCGTTATACTGCTAACATTGCTTTTGAGTTCGGCATTTTTCTCGTATATGTGCAGGAATGGGCCTGCATGTTTCTACCCGATCACCGGAATGATTGGACTACGGGGAAACCATGATATGTATTCAAACTAAGGGAAGTCGGCCTGTTCTTTGAGCGGGCCGGGCTTCTTTTGGGTTTAAGCGTGTATGGTTTTCCGCAATTTCAGTCCGTTTCCCGGCCGGGAGACGGACTTTTTTGTGTCCGGAGATGCATGTCCGAATAGAATTCACAGGGGGAGAGAGACATGAAGCTGCTTAGAGACAAGGTAATGACTGAGGGGATCGTGCTGGGAGAGCAGGTGCTGAAGGTGGATTCTTTTCTCAACCACCAAATGGACCCGCTGCTGATGAAGGAAATTGGACGAGAGTTCGCCCGGAGATTTCAAGACGAAGGGATTACCCGGATCTTAACGATCGAATCTTCAGGAATCGCTCCGGCCATCATGACGGCAATGGAGCTCGGCGTGCCCATGATTTTCGCAAGAAAGCATAAGTCGCTTACGCTGAAGGACAACATCTACGTGGAGAAGGTATATTCGTTCACCAAGCGTGAGAGCAATGAGATCACCGTATCCAAAAAGTTTTTGCAGGAAGGCGATCGAATCCTGATTATCGATGATTTTCTGGCGAATGGCGAGGCGGCGTTCGGTTTGGCTCGAATTGCGGAACAAGCCGGCGCAAGCGTTGCGGGGATCGGAATTGTGATCGAGAAGTCTTTCCAGCCCGGTGCAGGGCTGCTGCAAGAAGCAGGATACCGGGTTGATTCGCTGGTACGGATTGCTTCGCTAGAAAATGGAACCGTCAGCTTCGTAGAAGAAGTGCACGGGCAATAATTAGATCAAGAGTACTACACAGAGAGATAACTTGAGAATTTAGAGGGTAACCATACGGGGAGGAATAGATTCACATGGAACGCGAGGCAATATTTCAAAGAAACCGGCATCCGTTTAAGACTTTTTCACTGGGCTTGCAGCATGTACTGGCCATGTATGCCGGCGCGGTCATCGTACCGTTGATTGTAGGCGGGGCTCTAGGACTATCGCATCAGGATTTGACGTATCTGATCGCCATTGACCTGCTCGCCTGCGGGATCGCAACACTGCTTCAAGTTTTCGGGAACCGCTACTTCGGGATCGGTCTGCCGGTGATGCTGGGCTGTGCATTTCAAGCGGTATCCCCGATGATCGCGATCGGCCTTGAGGATGGAATGGGTGTGAGTGCCATTTACGGGGCGATCATCGCTTCAGGCCTGTTTGTCTTCCTGTTCTCAGGCTTGTTCGGCAAGCTGATCGCTTTGTTCCCGCCGGTTGTAACCGGCTCGGTCGTCACGATTATTGGCGTCACGCTTATTCCGGTAGCTCTTACGGATCTGGGCGGCGGCAACACGGCTGACCCGAATTTCGGAAGTCCTGCCAATCTGATGCTGGGCTTTGGGGTTCTGATCTTCGTCATTCTGATGAACCGGTTCGCCACCGGATTTCTTCGTTCCATCTCCGTGCTGCTGGGCCTGCTCGCGGGGACAATCGTTGCCGGCTTCATGGGCCTGGTTGACCTGACACCGTTAAAGGAAGCAGGCTGGTTCCACATGATTGAGCCCTTCTACTTCGGCAAGCCGACCTTCCATGCTTCGGCTATTTTGACAATGATTCTTGTAGCGATCGTGAGTGTTGCGGAATCCACCGGCGTATTTATGGCTCTGGGCAAAATCGTGGATAAAGATATTACCTCCAAGGATCTTGAACGCGGCTACCGTGCGGAAGGCCTGGCCATTATGCTGGGCGGCGTGTTCAATTCCTTCCCGTATACGACCTATTCGCAAAATGTCGGGCTCGTCCAGATGAGCCGGGTCAAAACCCGCGATGTTATCGTTGTAGCGGGGAGCCTGCTTATCCTCATTGGCTTTGTTCCTAAAATTGCAGCATTAACACAGCTTGTTCCTACTTCCGTCTTGGGCGGAGCGATGATTGCCTTGTTTGGTCTGGTGCTCTCCTCGGGTATCCGGATGCTTGGGGACCAAGTGGACTTGAACCGTCATGAGAACCTGCTCATCATTGCTTGCTCGGTAGGCATGGGCCTTGGCGTAACTGTTGTTCCCCAGATTTTTGACGCATTGCCTGCCTGGCTGCGGATTCTGGTGGACAACGGCATCGTAGCCGGGAGCTTTACAGCCATTGTCATGAATCTGCTCTTTAACGGCCTGCGCGGAGACAGCACTAAAGCGTCCCGCACCGCGGAAGAGGAAGAACCGGCAGCAGCGGAACTTACCGCTTAACCGCCTTACATCCGGTTCAGCTGCCGCTCGGCGAACTCGCCGATCCAGGGCAGCTTGAGCCATTTTCCTTGAAGGGCGGCCAGCATAAGGACAATCCAGAGTACAAGGCTCAGCAGGGAGAGAAGCATACCGACAATGACGCCGATGATCGGAAGGAAGCCTGCGGCGGCATGAAATACCATCAAGCCGGCGAACAGGATGACCGATTGCAGGGCGTGAAACAGGACAAAGCGGCTTCTGCGCTCGATCAGGAGGAAGACAACGCCTCCTACGAAAGCGAATAAGTAACATAGAAAGGCTGCGACATTCTCATAAAGTCCGGTTGATGATCGGAATGGAGACATACATGCACCTGCTTTCCGTTATAGAGGTAGTTCAAAAAGCCGACTTTTTGAACAATTAACTTATATTTTCATACTATGTCATACACGGGACGGGCAGAACCGGATTGAAGCGCGGGCGCGCAGCACCTTGTCAAAGGGGCGGCGTCCGCGCTTTTGCTTATTCAGAGCCCGTTCCGCGGTCAGCAAGCAGGACTGGCAATATCTGCTCCTCCATCAGCCGCTTGGGATTTTTACAGCGCTTGACGTTGCAGGCGGAGGCGAATACCGCCACGGCTTCCAGCTCGGGGAGCACATAAATTTGCTGGCCGCCATGACCATGAGCATAAGCGTAACGGAGACCGTGGAATTCACTGGTCCACCAATGGTAGCCGTATTGCCCGTATTCGGAAAATGCTTCTCCACGCGGCGTCATTGATTCGTGAAGCCATTCTTCATGAAGCAGGCGGTTCCCTCGGAAGGTGCCTCCCGCAAGACAAAGCTGGCCAAGCTTCATCATATCGATAGCTTTCATATAGAGACCGACATGCCCGCAGGCGCCGCCGTCCGGAGCGGTTTCCCAGTGATAATCTTTAATCTCAAGCGGACTGAACAGGTAACGGTCTGCATAATCTCTGACAGGGGTGCCGCTCCATTTGGACAGTAGACAAGCAAGGAGATGGGAATAAGCGCTGCAGTATTGAAAATGTCCGAGTTGCTCCGGTATGACAGGCAGCCGCAAGACAAAACCGGTCCAATTTTTACTGCGGTGTAAGCGATGTATGAATCGTTCGCCGAGCTTGGGGCCGGTCTGCCAATACAGCCCGCCCGTCATGGAAAGGAGCTGTCTCAGCGTCATCTCGGGCCAATAGGAGTCGGGTCTGCTCGGGGCATACTCCTTCACATCGTCCCATACCGGCTTGTCCAATTCGGGTAATAGCTCTTGATACTGAGCGATGCCAAGCAGAATGGAGAGGACGCTTTTTGTTGCCGATCTAAGATCATGGAGTACTGCCGGAAGGGATTGCTGAAAGTATTGCTCATGCCGCATCTGTCCATGCTGGGCAAGCAGAAAGCAGCGAATTCCAGGATAATGGGCACGAATTGTCCGGTCGGCAGCATGGAAGGCGGGGTCAGTCGGCGTTGTGAAATTCATAAAGCCTCCTAGGTTTTTTACTTGTATTTTTACCCGCACAGACCGATATAAGTAACAAGGAATAAAATTAAAAGGATGATTGATTTTGGAAGAAAGCTGTACCGGGGAGATGAATATGTTACAATATAGGAGGTAGAGGTCTTTTTCCGCATGGATGATTCTCTAAGACCGGCATACAGCTGCAAGGACGCTTGATTTGATCATGCCTGATTCATCGAGAACGGGTGAGGGTATGTATAGTGTCATGCACCCGCTGAAAAGAGGCATCAGCAACATCTAACTTCACGACATACTAGCTTTTCGGCATTCTCGAAATCGGAGCATTGAACTAGAATCGTTCTGGGAGGGAATATGGTATGGCAACGAAAGGTCACAATGAGGTGAAAGAAAGTTTGCGGGAAATGACGCGAATATTCAAGCCGAAGGATCCTAAGAAATTTGTGAAGGAGTATGTCCGCAAGTACCGGATTACAGGTGGGTATGAGGAAGAATTGACTCATCTGGTTGAAATGGAGCTCGACAAGCTCGACTCTTCGGTCTCCTGAGGAGATTGCATATAAACAGAATTCACTATAATAGCTGTTAATAACGAACGCCTGGCAGATCGCTCGGGCGTTTTTTCTTGGTATGCGGCATATAATAGCCACAGAGCCGAACAGTCATCATGAAAGGGGCTAGCAATTTGAAGATTCAGTTGAAGTCGAAGGAAGAAATTGAGCGTATCAGAATGGCCGGAGCCATTTTGGCTGACTGCCATAAGGAGATTGCCAAGGTGATCAAGCCGGGAGTCACGACGGCGGAGATTGACAGACTGGTAGAGGTCTATCTGGCAAGCCGCGGGGCGACCCCTGCTCAGAAGGGCTACAGAGGGTTTCCTTTTGCGATCTGCGCCTCAGTGAATGAAGTAGTATGTCATGGGTTTCCAGGGACCGTTCCGCTTCAGGAGGGGGATATCGTCACCATTGACATTGTCGTGAATAAAAGCGGCTGGATGGCGGATTCGGCCTGGTCCTATCGGGTCGGAAATGTATCGCAGGAAGCGGAGAGACTGCTGCAGGTAACGGAGAGGGCTCTTGCAGCCGGCATTGAAGCAGCACGCATTGGGAACCGAGTAGGGGATATCAGCTATGCGGTTCAGGAAGTCGCCCGCAAGGCCGGGCTTGGAATTGTAAAGCCGCTCATCGGTCATGGAATCGGGCGCAATATGCATGAACCGCCGGATGTCCCCAACTTTGGGCGCCCTCGTTCAGGTCCGAAGCTGCAGGCGGGAATGGTTATAACCATTGAGCCGATCTTGACGCTGGGAGACACCGGAGCGGTATTCTGGGATCAGGATGGCTGGACGATCCGATCTGCAGACGGAAGCCTTGGAGCTCATTACGAGCATACGCTAGCTATCACGGAGGAAGGCCCCGTCATCTTGACTTGCTGATTAGATAAGTTGAACTGATAATTGTACGTGCACTTAATTTAGACCGATCGATCTCATTATTTAAAACCGAGCCTGAGCCCTGCAAAGGGAAAGGGCTTGGTTTTTTTATTTTTTCAGCAACCAAATTCTCCGCTGACAATATTCCAATATCAGGAATGCTGGTATACAGACTCTCAGGTTTCAGTCATAAAGTTTTGATAAATGTCAAAAATGAATATTCTAAAAAAGAAGCCGGAAAAGGAAGGGAGGAGGCGGGTTCAAGCGTCGTTTTCAAAGATTAAAAACATGTGAAAACGTTCGCAAACCCTTGTTTCAAGCGGGATTTCAGATATTTGAACAATTTGTGAACTAAGTTGTGAACGTTGACAAAACATGGGTTCGATCATATATTTAATAGGTGATAACTGTAATTGACAGGGGATAAAATCCGTGATACATGAATCCGTTTTTTATGCTCAAGCCTGTACATAAACTGGTTACTAAACGGAAAAGTGGGGTTGATCAATGATGAAACCGTGGAAGGGTATCAAGCGTCTGTTGCCTCTGCTCGCGATGTCTCTCTTGTTGTCCGCATGCGGACGGGAGGATCTGTCGGTGCTCAGACCGCAAGGAACCGTGGCACAAGGCCAATTCGATCTGATTATATTGTCCATATCAATCATGGTTGTAGTAATGCTCGTTGTGTTTGCGATCGCGGCCTATGTCTGGATCCGCTTTCGGCGCAAGCCAGGACAACAGGAAGTTCCCAAGCAAGTTGAAGGCAATTTCAAGCTGGAGGTTGTCTGGACGGCAATTCCGCTCGTACTGGTGCTGATCCTTGGTGTGTTCACGGTTCAGAAGATCTTCGCCTATGGAGAGGATTACTGGAACGATAAGAACGCTGTTAGGGTTCAGGTGACAGCCCATCTGTTCTGGTGGGAGTTCTCGTATCCGGATTATGGAATAACAACAGCGCAAGACATGATTATTCCTACTGGGAAGAAAATTGCGCTGGAGCTTAAGACGGCTGATGTACTGCATTCCTTCTGGGTGCCTTCGCTGGCGGGCAAGACGGATACCAATACAGATGGGACCGTGAACAAAGCCTGGATTGAAGCGGAGCAGGAGGGTGTCTATCTAGGGAAATGTGCGGAGCTATGCGGACAGTCCCATGCCTTTATGGAATTTAAGGTTAAATCGGTCAGTGAAGAATCGTTCAATGCTTGGGTAGAGTCTATGAAAGCGCCTGCTGTATTGCCGGAAGATCCGGCGGTGGCCGAAGTCTTCCGGACGCAATGTCTGTCATGCCATGCCGTTGGCGATCAAGGAGTTCCGGTAGGGCCGAATTTAACGGGGGTAGGCAGCAGAGAGACGGTAGCAAGTATTCTTCTGAATGCCGAAGGCTCGGGCAATGCGGTTGATACCCGGCCTGTCCAGGAGAATATGGAGGCATGGCTCAAGGACCCTCAGAAGTGGAAGCCGGGTAACCGGATGCCGGATCCCAAGGAGGATCTGGGGCTGACGGATGCGGAAATCGAAGCGATCGCCAAATATCTGGCCGATTACAAGCTATCGTATGAATAAGGGATGGTGATTCTTCGAGCTCACTGACTGGCGCGGTGTGAAGCCGCAGCAACGATAAGGGGGTACACAGCCTTGGCTCACGCTCATAGTGTCAAGCGGTACAAGGGATTCATGGATTGGATCACAACAGTTGACCACAAAAAAATAGCGGTATTATATTTGCTGGCAGGTGGATTTTTCTTCGGAATCGGCGGTATTGAAGCGCTCTTGATCCGGGTTCAGCTCGCCAAGCCGATGAATGATTTCGTAACGGCCCAGCAATTCAACGAGTTAATTACAATGCACGGCACAACGATGATTTTTCTAGGCGTGATGCCGGTGATCTTTGCTTTGATGAACGCGGTAATTCCTTTGCAGATCGGTGCGCGGGACGTGGCCTTTCCTTTTCTGAACTCGCTGGGCTTCTGGACGTTTCTGTTTGGCGGCTTGCTGCTGAATCTGAGCTGGGTGATGGGCGGAGCGCCGGATGCAGGCTGGACTGCTTATACACCATTGTCATCCTCGCAGTTCAGCGCCACTCATGGTGTGGATTTCTATACCATCGGCTTGCAGATCGCCGGTTTAGGGACGCTGATCGGCGGGATTAACTTTTTGGCAACGATTATTACGATGCGGGCGCCAGGCATGTCTTTTATGCGGATGCCGATGTTTACGTGGACGACCTTCGTAACCTCGGCCATGATTCTGTTTGCTTTTCCGGCGATTACCGTCGGGCTCGTATTGTTAACCTTCGATCGGATTCTGGGCGCGAATTTCTTCAATGTTGAACTCGGGGGCAACCCGGTGCTGTGGCAGCATATCTTCTGGATCTTTGGCCACCCTGAGGTGTACATATTGATTCTCCCGGCGTTCGGCGTGATCTCCGAGGTGGTCAGTACCTTCTCGCGGAAGCGCTTGTTCGGATACAGCTCCATGGTGTTTGCGACCATTCTGATTGCCTTCCTCGGCTTCATGGTCTGGGCCCACCATATGTTCACGACAGGGATGGGGCCGATCGCCAATGCCTTGTTCTCGATTGCGACGATGCTTATCGCGGTTCCGACCGGTATCAAAATCTTCAACTGGTTATTTACGATGTGGGGAGGACAAATTACGTTCACCACAGCAAATTTATTTGCCGCCGGCTTCATACCGACCTTCGTCATGGGCGGGGTTACTGGCGTTATGCTGGCCTCGGCGCCAGCGGATTATCAGTACCATGACACCTATTTTGTCGTAGCGCATTTCCATTACGTAATTGTCGGAGGTCTGGTGCTTGGCCTGTTCGCCGGTCTGCATTACTGGTGGCCTAAAATGTTCGGACGCGTTCTAAGCGAACGACTGGGCAAATGGGAATTCTGGACTTTTATTATCGGCTTCCATATGACCTTCTTCGTACAGCACTTCCTGGGACTTATCGGGATGCAGCGCCGCGTATTTACTTATTTGCCGAATCAGGGCTTTGATCTGATGAATCTGATCAGTACCATTGGCGCGTTTTTGATGGGTGTAGGCGTGCTGATCTTCCTGGCGAACGTCATTCTCTCCTTCCGGGAGAAGAAGGGAGTTGCCGGGGATGTATGGGGGGATGGCCGGACGCTGGAATGGGCTATTCCGTCGCCGCCTCCGGAGTACAACTTTAAGCAAATTCCGCTGGTTCGCGGGATCGATGCATTCTGGAAGGAAAAGATGGCAGGACATCAAGAGATGACGCCAGCAGAGCCTGTAGGCCCGATTCATATGCCTTCACCAACAATATTGCCATTCCTCATGTCCGTGGGATTATTCATTGCCGGCCTGGGCTTTATGTTCACGAATGATGACTTTGGAAATAGCTTCCTGAACTTTATGTTCAATAAATATATTGTAGTTGCTATTGGTCTTGGACTGACCTTTCTCTGCATGCTGCTAAGATCGTTGCACGATGATCACGGCTGGCATATTGAAGAGGAAGAATTGAAGGATGGGGGGGTTCAGGCATGACAACACCACATGCACAGCAAGTGAGTGATACGCTTCCCCATGAACCGGAGAAGGCGACGCTGGAAGGACGCAATAAGGTGCTCGGTTTCTGGTTGTTCCTTGGCGGGGAGGCGGTGCTGTTCGGAACGCTGTTCGCCACCTTCCTGGCCTTGCGGGATCAAGTTGCGGACGGCCCTTCTGCGGCGGAGTTGTTCAGCTTGCCGATCACGGCGGCAGCCACCTTCATCCTGCTGGTCAGCAGCTTGACGAGTGTGTTCGCTATTCAGGCGATGCATCGCGGCAACAGGAAGTCGCTGGCTACCTGGCTTGGAGTGACAGTCGTGCTCGGTCTTGCGTTCCTCCTGCTTGAAATTTACGAGTTTTATGAGTACATCGTTCATGATGACTACGGGATGACGACCAGCGCATTCAGTTCAGCTTTCTATACACTGGTTGGATTCCACGGAGCGCACGTGCTGTTCGGGATTCTGTGGATTTCGATCCTGATCGGACAACTGATGAAGAAGGGGCTTACGGCCGTTACGGCTCCTAAAATCTATGTATCCGCCATGTACTGGCACTTTATAGATGTGGTATGGGTATTTATTTTCACGGTGGTCTATTTGCTTGGAAAGGTGGTCTGACGGGAATGAGCACCCATGATCTGAACGAAGACGGGGCGGTGAAGCATCGGCATCGCCAGGAAGGGCCGCAGAAGCATGTGATTGCGTTCATCTTTTCGATCATCCTGACCTTGATCGCCTTCGCAGCGGTTGCAGCGGGAGGCGTGAATACAGCATTTACGGTCATTCTGCTGCTGGTGATGGCCATTCTGCAGGTGCTGATCCAGCTCGGCTACTGGATGCACATGAAGGATAAGGGGCATATGATCCCGATTCTGTTCATGGCCGGAGGCTTTTTTGTCGCCGGATTGGCTATTATAGCGGCGCTATACTGGATGTGGTGGTAAAATAAGGAGAGGCGGGCTTGGAATAAGCCGCCTCTTTCGTCTTGTTAGAGCCGTGTTCACAATTTGGACAATTGATTGGCAGTGCAAGGGGGATATGTGGTGTTTGGATTAGCCTATTTTAAGTGGGAAGAAATTTGGAGTCCTGTTTTTCTGGCGGTTATGTTATTGATTACAGCGGCTTATCTCGTACTGACTGGTCCTGTCCATGATCGCTTGCATAAGGGGAAGCCGGTGACAGCTGGACGTAAGGCCCTGTTTTTACTGGGTATGACTGTGCTTTATGCTGCCCAGGGAGGCCCTGTGGAGCTGCTGGGGCATATCATGTTCAGCTTCCACATGGTTAGTATGGCGCTATCGTACCTGATTGCCCCGCCGCTTCTGATGCTGGGGCTGCCGAATTGGATTTGGCGCAGACTTGCAGAGCAGTTGTCCCGCAGTCCGTTGTCCCGCCTGCGCTTTCTGACGCATCCGATCGTCGCGGCTGTGGTATTTAACGGACTGTTCTCGCTCTATCATTTCCCTGCCATTCATGATTACGTCATGCTCCATTTTACTATTCACCGTCTGTACTATGCGGTTCTGTTCATCGCAGCCATTCTGATGTGGTGGACGCTGGTCAAGCCTCTGCCGGATCATTCGGAAGTGCATGGACTGAAGCAAATGGGCTTTATTTTTCTGAACATGGTGCTGCTTACTCCGGCTTGCGGTCTGATTATTTTTGCGCCTGAACCGCTCTATGCGACCTATAGTGATCCGGCGGTCTGGGCTCAAGCGATGGGGTATTGTGTATCCGGTGATCCGGGAATGCTGCTATCCCGCTTCGGGGGACCTGAATTCTTCGGTTATCTGGAGCCTGCTATTGACCAGCAGGTTGGAGGCATTATAATGAAGTTTATTCAGGAGATTATCTTTGCATCGATGCTTGCCTATGTGTTCTACAACTGGTACAAGCGGGAGAATCGGGAGGATGACGAGCTTTCCGGGGACGAGGCGAAGATGAATCTTACGTGATTGGAGGATATTCATGGATTGGTATTTTATATTCCCTACGATCAGTACAGGATTTATTGCCCTAAGCGCCGTGCTGGTTGCCATCGGTTGGGCACTGATTATCAAGGGGAAACGGGAAGCCCATAAGAAGACAATGATAGCTGCGGCGATCGCGGCCATCCTCTTTTTTATCATCTACATGTCGCGCACCATATTTATCGGCAATACATCATGGGGCGGCCCGGAGGATCTGGAAGTGTATTATCGCGTCTTCCTCATCTTCCATATTGTGCTGGCGAGCGTGGCGGCTGTCTTCGGCATTACAACCCTGGTGCTAGGCTTTAAAGAAAAATATGCCAAGCATCGGAAATGGGGCAAGATCACTTCGCTCATTTGGTTTGCCACGGCAATTACCGGGATAACGGTATACGTGCTGCTGTATCTGCTCTATCCAGGCGGCCATACCCGGCCTGTATGGGAAGCTATCTTTGGATTGAATATAAGTTAAATAGAGCAGCCAAGTAGAAAGGGCATAAGTGTGAAATGTTCTGAAAGAAGCGAAAGCGTTCGCCTTTGAGAACGGATTTCCACCCTATGATGGCTTAGTTCAATCAGAGAAATCCGTGAACAACAGCGATCGTAAGAACACTTCACACGTTGCCCTCAGTATACAGGCAGGAGTTTAACTTATGACGATATTTTTCTCAGCAAAAAGGGCTCTGAAGTCATGCAAGACGGACTTTGGAGCCTTTTTGCTATGCATGAGCGCCAAGCGAGCGGTTGTATTTTTCCCAGGATTAGGGTTGACGTACATAAGGCCAGAGATTATACTGTGTATAAAGATATAAACAGTAAGCACAGTGATTTCGAACCGAAAACCTGCGCAAGACGGGAAAGGTGATGACGCTTGAACAAGTGGCGGGATGCTTGGGTGATTATCAAGAAAGAGCTTAGCACCGATAGGGTGTACCTGATCTGGGGTCCGCTCTTCATGGCGTATGCAGGGGCGATGATCGGCCTGATGATGTATGGTCTCTCGGAGCAAGAGGATCACCTGAATCCAGTGATCGATTTCCTCATGCTGGCTGTTCTTCCGTTGGCCGGCATTCTGTTCTCCAAGCGCTCATTTAACTATATCAAGGATGACACCTATACAAGAATGTTGTTCTATTATCGTACATTGCCGATTCCGGTTGAAACGGTGATGAAGAGCAGATTTCTTCATATGATTGCCGCCTTCCTTATTAATGGTGTTATCCTGTTCACAGCCATCCGGTTGCTTTTTGATATGAATATGAACGGGCTTCAGTATGCCGTATTTATATTGACTTGGCTAGGCTATGCATTAGCGGTGAATGGAATCTTCATTTTCTTCGAATTCACCACCAGCGGCCGAACTTACATGTGGTTTACGATTTTGATGGTGCTGTTGTTCGGACTTGCTGCTCTGATATCCGCTATTTCTGGTTTCGGTCTGACTGAATATTCGATGCAAATGAGCAGGGAGCACGGAATGCTGTCTTCTCTGATGTGGGGAACGCTGCTGGGAGGCGGGCTTCTGCTTGCAGGCTTTTGTACTCTTGCTATCCGCAAGTTGAGCCGAAGAAGTCTTAGGGGATAAAGGAGCATCCAAGATGATCTTGGAGTTGGAGGTGAACGGAAGGTGTGGATTCCGATTCAGATTAACGAGAATAGTGCGGAGCCGCTCTATCATCAGATTGAGACTCAATTGAAGTCGCTTATCGTAAGCGGACAGCTTGAGGAGGGAACGCTGCTTCCTTCCATCCGGGAGTTCGCAAGCAGTCTGAACTGCAGTGTCATCACGGTGCGAAGAGTGTATCAGGACCTTGAAAATGAAGGATTACTGCGTACCAAGCAGGGGACAGGGACCTTTGTGGCAAATGTTGCGGCTGGCGAGCGTGATGAATATAAACGTGCGGTAGTTCAGAAGGCGGTTGAGGCGGCAGTAGATACGGGGATTTCCGTGCAGTACAGCAGCCAGGAGCTGAAGAAGCTGTTTCTGGATATTTTACAGATTAAATATAAGGATGCAGGAAAAAGGGGTGACCAGGAATGATGCAACCGGATAGCGGAGTAGCAGCAGTCGAGCTTATGAATGTGGTGAAAAAGAGCCCCCGGGGACAGATTGGGCCGTTTCAGCTCAAGATTCCTCAGGGCTATGTAGTTGCATTAGTCGGCCCTAATGGATCCGGTAAGACAACATTGCTGAACATGATGCTGCAAACCCTGATTCCGGATACAGGCAGTGTGCGATGGTATGGCAGAGGGTTCGAAGGCCCAATTCCGTTGGAGATTCGCCAGCAGATGGGTTATGTTCCTGAGCACCCCGCAGCCGAAGAGCATATTATGACCGCCGACCAGGCGGCAAGGTTCAGATCGCACTGGTATCCGGCCTGGGACTGGCAGCGTTATGAAAGACTGATGGACCGATTTGAGGTGCCCCGTAAAGAGAAGCTGAACCGAATGTCCAAGGGGGAACGCCGTAAATTTGAAATCGCAGCAGTGATGGCCGCAAGGCCAAAGCTGATGCTGCTCGATGAGCCATCGGCCGGACTGGATCCATTTGCCTGGAAGGATATGATCGAGGAACTGAGAAGAAGCCTGGATGAGGACGCATCGACCATCGTCCTGTCCACGCACATTGTGGAAGAGATCAAGCGGCTTGCGGATTTTGTTGTTCTTGTTCAGCGGGGAGAGCTGCGAGGCATGGCTGAAAAGGACGCGCTGCTCGGAAGCTGGAAGGAGTATTGGGTTCGCGGGGCGGAAGGCAGCTTCTTGACGGGCATGAATGGCGTGATCAAATGCGAGCCTGACGGCCCCTCCATATTGCGTATGGTATTGAAGGACGAGGCGGAGCTGGAGAAAAGAATAGCATCATCAGGCGGAAATGCGCAGATTATCAAGAGCCGCGTGTTGGAGCTGGAAGAGATACTTCAGCTATGGATGCAGGGAAATGCACCTGATGGATTAATCGATTCAAACTAGGAATGGAGGCGGATTATGGTGGCAAAGAGACTGGAACTGGAACAGGTTGTAAAGGAATTTGGAGAGAAAAGAGCGGTGGATCAAATTACGCTGCAGGTTGAAGAGGGCGAAATTTACGGATTGCTGGGCGCTAACGGAGCAGGGAAGACGACAACCATGCGGATGGTGCTCGGTCTGATCTATCCGGATAGCGGGCGGATTCTATATAATGGGAAGCCATACGGCCCGGAACTGCAGTCGCAGATGGGCTACCTGCCGGAAGAGCGCGGTCTCTATCCTAAGGTGAAGGTTAGCGAACAGATCATTTATTTGGCCCGTCTACGGGGCATGTCCGCCGCAGAAGCCGATAAGAGTCTGAAATATTGGCTCGAGCGCTTTGAGGTGCCGGAGTATTACGATAAGAAAATCGAGGAGCTTTCCAAGGGGAATCAGCAGAAGATGGGCTTTGTCGCCGCCGTGGTGCACAAGCCGCAGATTGTGATTATGGATGAGGCCTTCAGCGGCCTGGACCCGGTCAATGTGGAGCTGCTTAAGGCAACCGTCAAGGAGCTTCGCGATCAAGGAACGAGCATCCTGTTCTCAACGCACCGGATGGAGCATGTTGAGGAGCTGTGCCGTAATATTACGATTTTGGACCGTTCCCGCACCGTGCTTCAAGGAGATTTACGAGAGATCAAAAAGAAGTATCCGCGTGAAGAGGTGCTGCTCTATACCACGGGAGAGGTTGAAGGGCTTGACCGGATTCCGGGTGTGAAGAAGGTCAGCCGACAGGAGAGAGGATATGATATCTCCATCTCGGATGTAGCTGCCGCGAAGTTAATTTTGAAGACGGCGATGGAGCAGGGCGAGGTTGAACGCTTTGAAATTAAGGAGCCGACGCTCAATCAAATCTTTATTAAGGAAGTGGGTGAGTCGAATGAGTAAATTAAATACGGTGATCCGGTTTACATTTTTGAACAAGATCAAGACCAAATCATTTCTCATTACAACGCTGGTGCTGGTTCTGCTTGTGTCGATCGGTATGAATATTCCTTATTTCATAGATAAATTTTCAGGCGGGGAGCAGGGGCCGGCGAGTGTCGGAGTGATGGAGGCCAGCCAGCCTGAAATCGTTGCTTCGCTGGAGGCCTATCTTCAGAAGCAAGGCGAATTCGGATTCACTTTGCAAAAGTTTGCGGGAGAGAATGAAGAAGCTCTTCGTGCGGAGCTTAAAGCGGGGAATATCGACGGGTATCTAAAATTCAATCAGGATGGGCAATCCGCATTTCCGACGGTTTCCTACATTTCGAATAAAGACAGCGTTCCTCAAACCTTGAACAGCTCGCTCCAGGCCGCTCTTCAGAGTGTAAAGGCAGAGGTTATTACGAAGGGGGCGCTGAGCGAGGAGCAGCTGGCTGCCCTGACAGCTCCGGTATTTATCGATCCGGTTAAGCTGGATGCTTCGGGAGCAAATGCATCCGCAAATGAAGCAGAGACAGAGGCAGGTCCTGCGCCGATTAATTACATTGTTGTGTACGCTCTGGTCATTCTGTTCTTCATGATTATTATGATGACCGGGAATATGATTGCGGCGGAGGTAACGGCCGAGAAGAGCTCCCGAATCATGGAAATATTGATTACCAGCGTCTCGCCGCTGACCCAGATGTTTGGCAAAATTATCGGAATGCTGTACATTGGACTGCTGCAAATCTTTATTTTTGCAGGCGTAATCGGCATTAACATGTCGCTTCCGCACAACCAGTCGGTTCTTGGAAGTCTGAATCTGAACCTGGCTGATATCAATTTGACAGTGCTTGTACTGGGCCTGATTTACTTTGTGCTGGGTTACCTGTTGTATGCCACATTGTTTGCCGCCATCGGCTCGCTGGTAAGCCGGACGGAGGAATTGGGCCAGGCGATTATGCCGATTACCATGCTGTCGCTGGCTGCTTTCTACATCGGCATCTTCAGCTTGAGCGCGCCCAATTCGCTGCTGATCAAGATCAGTAATTTCATTCCGTTCTTCTCGCCGGTCTCCATGATTGTGCGGGCGGGCTTAGGGGATACCCCGGTCTGGGAAATTGCGGCTTCCCTCGTCATTCTGGCAGTCTCGATCCTGTTCTTTGGCTGGCTTGCCGCGAAGATTTATCGTACGGGCGTGCTGCTCTACGGCAAACGTCCAACCATGAAAGAGCTGCGTAAAGCAATGCGTGCTTATAAAATTTAATTCAGGAGTAGAGGAGAATTCGACCTATGAAAAACTGGAAATACATGCTCTTATCACTTGCTCTTTCGACCGGTCTGCTTGCATCGGCGGTCCCGGCTGCGGCAGCGCCGCAACAACCATGGATTAAAGTGAACGACCAAGCCATCGAATATGCGGCCGAGACCGCGCCGATTGCTCAGGATGGAACCACGCTGGTGCCTTTGCGCACTACGCTGGAGGCTTTGAATGCGAAGCTTGCCGGAACTGCGGACGATACCATCACTGTTGTGGTGGAAGGCCGGACGATTACGCTGAAAAGCAAGCTGGAGCGCATTCATGGAGTAACCTATGCGCCGATTCGCATCATCGGGGATGTTGCCGGCTATGTAGTCAGTTGGGACCAGGCGACACGTACGGTCCAGCTGGTATCCAAGGCAGCGGCGCCTGAAGCTGTCTCCCAGACCGGAGGACGGGGCTTCCTGTGGGAAGTTGAAAACAACGGCACGACGGTATATCTGGTAGGCTCCATGCACATCGCAGATGACAGCTTTTATCCGCTGCGCGATGAGTTTGAAGAAGCTTTTACAGAAGCGGACTATTTGGGCGTAGAGATCGATATCAGCAAAGCGGCGGATGAAGCGCAGCAGAATTTGATTCTGAGCATGGGAACGTATCAGGACGGATCAACCTTGAAGGATCATATCTCGGCCGAGACGTATGCCAAGCTGGGCGGCGTTCTGAAGCAAAACGGCTTGGAGCCTGATATCCTCGATGCTTATAAGCCGTGGGTTGTGGATTCTACACTTGCATCGCTGAAAACTGCGGCGACCGGCTATGAAGCATCGGCAGGGGTGGATCTGTATTTTATCCAGAAGGCGCTTGAGCGTCAACTGCCGATCATTGAGCTGGAGTCTTACGAGTCTCAACTGAGTATGTTCAACAATTTTTCTAAAGAGCTGCAGGAGAAAAACCTGAACACAACGCTAGACAATATCGATGTGGTGGAAGATAGCGTGAATGCGATGGCTGAAATGTGGAAGACAGGAAATGATGAGCAGCTTCTGGAGCTGACTAACAGCTTCTCCGAAGATGAGGAGTACAATCAGGCTATGCTGATTGACCGGAATCTTGGAATGGCAGAGAAGATCGACGGCTACCTGAAGAGCGGAAAGAACGAAGAGTATATGATCGTAGTTGGCGCAGCTCGTTATTTGGGAGAACACGGAATCATTAAACTGCTTGAAGATAAGGGTTATACGGTGGTGCGGAAATAATGACAAGGTTGGATCATAAAAATAGAGTCGGTGTCCTGTTTGTTTGTCTGGGTAACATCTGCCGTTCTCCGATGGCGGAAGCGATCTTCCGCCATCGGATGATCGAGGCGCAATTGCAGGAGCTCATCACGATTGATTCGGCGGGAACCGGCAATTGGCATACCGGCAAGCCCCCTTATGAGGGCACACGGCGTATCCTTGACCAGTACGGAATCTCGTATGAAGGCCAGAAGGCAAGACAGGTTGCCGGGGATGACTTTACCCGGTTTGACTATATTGTCGCTATGGATGGTCAAAATGAACAGGATCTCCGCACGCTAGCCTCCCGGGCAGATGCCCGGATTATCAAGCTGATGGACCTTGTTCCGGAATCCCTGCTTAAGGACGTTCCTGATCCGTATTATACAGGAAATTTTGAAGAGGTTTATGACCTGCTTACTGCAGGGTGCAGTGCCTTGCTGGAACTGATTCGGCGGGAAAAGGGGCTGTAATGTAAATTAGTATCCATAGCATGCCGAAGGCCGGACTGGAGATAAACTCCTCGTCCGGCCTTTATTTGTTAGGACTTCCCGTTGATGATCTTACGACCAGATCGCATGCCAGGTTGATCTTCTCGAAGGGTCTGCCAGGCTCGCTAATCCGGTCCAGCAGAGCGGAAACCGCACGTTCTCCCAGCCGCTCCTTGTCTACATTAACGGTAGTCAGCGGAATGGCGGAACGTCCGGATTCCTCAATATTGTCGAAGCCGGTAACCGATATAACATCCGGCACAGACATGCCGCTTGCTTGAAGCGCTTCTAATGCGGCAAGGGCAATCTCGTCATTGGCACAGACCCAGGCGGTCGGAATCGGTTCGCCGTTATCGGTATATTCGCTTATCTTCTCCTGCAGCAGTGCGAAATTGGCGCTGTGATCCGTGCTGGTTAAAGCTAACTGGTTGTTTGCCGGGCGGATATCGAGACCATTGTCCTCCAGGGCTTTGCGAAAACCAATCCAGCGGTCCGTGAAGCTTCGCGAGTAGCGCATTTCTCCCAGAAACCAGAAGGAACGGTGCCCTAATGCCCAGAGGTGTCCGGTAATCATCGACATGCTGTCGATATTGGAGGCGAATACCGTATCGGATGGAACGAGAGGATCCTCATGATCTGTTAGGACAAAGGGTAGTCCCAGCCGCTTGATCTCCAGCAGCATGGATGTCGTCACTTCTCCAACACCGATGACGCCGAGCAGGCTGTCCGGCTTCAGCAGCCGCTCAAATCCCTCTGGAGTCTGCTCCGTCAGGATGAGCATGCCGAGTCCGCGGCGGGAGAGCGCGTTGCCGATTCCGTGCACAATCATGCTCCAGAAGGTTGAGTCCATGGTCTGCAGTCTAATATTAGGCATCAGCACGGCGACGGTCTGCTTATCTTGTCCCCATACCTCTTGCCCTGTTGTACTGGGCCTGCTTTTCTCCTCATGACCTCTGACGGTGCGCTGTTGCTTGAAATATCCAAGCCGGGTAGCGGTATCAATTATTTTTTCACGGGTTTGAGGGGAGACCCCCTCTTTACCGGCTAACGCTTTTGAAACAGCATATTTGGAAAGCCCAAGCGCATCGGCAATTTGCTGCATGGTCACTTTTTTCATCTCTTATAAAGCCCCTTTTTCTCTTGGGAGTATCGAAATCTATACTATCGGATTACGATTAGGTTTACAAGGTGTTTTGTTAGCGAAACAAGTTGAACTTGTTATTTTGTTAGTTTACAATTGTGATTGTTAGCTAACAAAATAGAGGTGATAAGAATTGGAACCATTACAGCTTAAGCAGGAAATGAACAAAGAGCTGCATGATATTCTTCGTTTTTGGTTAGAGCATTCTATTGATGTTAAGCATGGAGGATTTGTCGGACAGATCAACAGCGATATGACCGTGGTGCCGGACGCCCCGAAGGGCTTGGTGCTGAACGCCCGGATTCTCTGGACCTTCGCCCGTGCCTATCGGCATGAACCGAAGCCGGAATATATGGAAATGGCAGAAAGGGCGCTGCATTATCTTGAAGCTCACTTCCGAGACCCGGAGTATCCGGGGTATTTCTGGATGGTCGATTATCGTGGACGTCCCCTGCAGACCAAAAAGCAGATTTATGGGCTGGCATTTTACCTTTATGCGCTATCCGAATTTATTCTTGCTAGTGGACGCAAGGATCTTCTTCCTCTTGCCGAAGAAGTATTCGAAGTAGTTGAGAAAGGCTTTGATCCGGTTCACGGAGGGTATGTTGAGGCCTATGCGAGAGATTGGACGGATGAAGGGGATATGCGCCTTGGTATTCATGATCAGAATGATAAGAAGTCGATGAATACCCACCTTCATGTTCTGGAGGCCTATACGAACTATTTCCGCATTGCCAGAGCTCCAAAGCTGGAGAAGCAATTCAGGAGATTAATAGGAGACATGCTCGATCGGATCGTTGATGAAGAGGGCGGTCATTTTCATTTGTACTTCGATGAGGATTGGAGCTTGAAGTCCAGCCATGTCTCTTATGGCCATGATATCGAAGGAAGCTGGCTGCTCATGGAGGCAGCAGAGCTGTACGGAGACGCCGAACTGCTTGAGCGGACCCGGAATGCGGCGCTGCGAATGGCGGATGCCGTGTTGACGGAAGGAATGGATGCTGATGGAGCGATTATGTGGGAAGGGGATGCCAATGGCGTCTTCGACACAGATAAGCACTGGTGGGGGCAGGCTGAAGCGATCGTAGGATTCGTGAATGCTTGGCAAATGACCGGAGAAGAGCGCTTCCTGAAGGCAGCTACGGGATGCTGGGGGTTCACCCGTAAGCATATTGTTGATCCGATCCATGGAGAGTGGTATTGGAAGACAGACCGGGCTGGCAATCCGGACCTCAACGATCCGAAGGTCAACGAGTGGAAATGTCCGTATCATAACGGTCGGGCCTGTTTTGAAATTATCGAACGTATTAACCTTTGATCACGAAGCAAAATCTTGAAGTGACTCGGCATCGAATCTTGAATTCAGCCGGGCCTTCCGTTGCTCACGTAGGTTCTGCCTACGCTCCGCTACTCTGTCCCTAACTTCATCCAACCTTCTCGGTGCTGAAAGGTTAACTTTTGATCGCTTATTTAATGGTATAAATTGTTAATTATATTAAATTTGTGGAGGGCTGTGTATAACAGATGAGTACATTGTTCGAACAGCGCAAGGAACAGATCGAGGATTGCTACGAGGCATTAATTTCCCGTAAAAATGAAGCTTTGTTCTCCGAGAACGGGATCTATGAGCGGTATGCCAATCCTGTATTGACCCATGCCCATGCTCCGCTTGTGTGGCGTTATGACTTTAATCCGGAGACGAACCCGTATTTCATGGAACGGATCGGTGTCAATGCGGCCTTTAATCCAGGGGCTATTGAGCTTGACGGAAAGTTCTATCTGATTGCGCGTATGGAAGGTGTGGACCGGAAGTCGTTTTTTGCCGTTGCCGAGAGTGATAGCGGGGTTGACGGCTTCCGTTTGTGGGATCATCCGGTTGTGATGCCGGAGACCGAAGAGGAAGACACAAACGTATATGATATGCGTCTGACCAAGCATGAAGACGGCTGGATTTACGGTGTATTTTGCACAGAAAGAAAGGATCCTGATGCGGCTCCAGGGGATCTCTCGAGTGCAGTTGCTCAGGCTGGTATAGCACGTACAAAGGATCTTAGGACATGGGAGCGGCTCCCGGATCTGAAGACCAGCTCGGCCCAGCAGCGCAATGTGGTGCTTCATCCCGAATTCGTAGACGGGAAGTATGCATTCTATACCCGCCCGCAGGACGGATTCATCGATGCCGGTTCCGGCGGAGGAATCGGATGGGGCCTGTCCGACAGTATGAATCCTGCTGTTATTGAGAGTGAGACGATGATAGACCGCCGTTATTATCATACGATCAAAGAAGTGAAGAACGGCCAAGGCCCGGCTCCGATCAAGACGGAGAAGGGGTGGCTTCATATTGCGCACGGCGTAAGAAATACAGCGTCAGGCCTGCGCTATGTCGTGTATGCCTTCCTGACCGATCTGCAGGATCCGTCGACGCTGCTGCATGCTCCGGCCGGTTATCTGATTGCCCCGGAAGGAGAAGAAAGAATCGGCGATGTCTCGAACGTTGTGTTCATTAACGGTTTGATCGCCAGAGAAAATGGGGACGTCTACTTGTACTATGCATCCTCTGACACGCGCTGCCATGTGGCTACCACTACGGTTGACCGTCTGCTTGACTATGTGCTGAACACGCCGGAGGACCCGCTTCGCTCCTATGCCTGTGTGCAGCAGCGAATTGAATTGATAAACCGTAATTTGGAGTTTTTGAGCTAAAGAAGAGAAAGAGGAGATTCAGAGAGCGGGCGGTCATTTGACAAGCCGCTATGCTTCCCCTATGCTTATGCACCAGAGGTACTCTCACGAAGGAGATGATAGCGGTGCATAATGGTTTACCCTTTGAAGAAATATCTTCCAAAGAGCTGAATGATCGGCTGGAGCGGGGAGAGGGCCTGCATATTGTTGACGTGCGGGAGCCTCATGAATGGTTCCAGGGTCATATCCCGAGTGCAAGGCACATTCCATTAGGGCAGCTTCCACATAGAATGGACGAACTGGACCCGCAGGAAGAATGGTTCGTTATCTGCCATAGCGGGGGAAGAAGCGCGCTGGCCTGTGAATGGCTGGAGGAGCAAGGCTTCAGAGCCGTCAATGTCATGGGCGGAATGATGTTTTGGGAAGGCGAGATCGAATAACACACGAGGGTGTCCCAAAAATTCTTTACACCCTTAATAACAAAGTAGAGTGATATTCATATAGGAAACAAGGGATCAAAGCGAGAGAAGGCCGCTTGATCCCTTGTTTTCTTGTGTCCACTGAGGCTTCTTTGATCAAACAAGGAGTGAGGGAAATCCACCCGACCTTCAAACTTACTTGAATCTGACAAACATCACCTGGTTTTGGCAATCCTCGAAGCTTTAGTGTGTTGAAGCTTTAGTGACCTTCTGGATTATAATGGTCTCACCGGCATCCGCACCAGCAAAATTAATGCCTTTTGGCATTTATTTTTGACGCATGAGCACCCACGCCAGCAATTTAATGCCTTTTGGCATTTATTTTTGACGCACGAGCACCCACGCCAGCAATTTTAATGCCTTTCGGCACTTATTTCGCCTCCCGGAGCCGCCCGCCAACAATTTTAATGCTTAATGGCACTTGTTCCGCAACGCACGGCATGACGTTACTTTGAAAAAGGTGTCCCTAACCTCTGCGATGACTTTGGGATACCCTCAACTTCGGCGAAACTTTTCTCAGGCTTAAGTCGTTAACATGAAGAAGAGCAAGTGAATAAGCAAGATAAGGAGATCAAGCATGCCTACTCCATCATCATTGCCCAGCCGTTCTACGGCACGCAAGAATCAGGGGCAGCAAAAAAGGAAGACAACGCGTAAGCCGCGCCGAAAAAAGAAAGGTGTATTTTTACGGTTTATCGGCCGTTTAGTCGTGACCTTTATGGTCATCGGGGTTTTAGGCACACTTTGGCTATTTCTAACTCCGTCAGGCAACAGTATGCGTTATCTGATGGCAGATACGCTGATCACGACACAGCACCGTCATTGGGCTAAATATATCATCGGACAAGCAGAATTGGATAAGCGTGTTGCTGCCTACCAGGCTCAATTTGATGCCATGGGAACCGAGGAGGATACGCATACGATTAACCTTCCAACTGGCGAAGAGGAAGAGGGGGCCGAGGAAGAGAAGCCCTTAATTGAAATCGAAGAGGTTTCCGGTACGGGCTACCATGGTTTTGTTCTGACGGTCAACGATCCGACCAAGATCCGGTTAGGCGTTCCAGCCAAGACTGGCAAGGGGGAGAAGGTATCCAGCATGGTGGCTCGCACCGGGGCGGTTGCCGGGGTCAATGGCGGCGGCTTTGCGGATCCAAACTGGAAGGGGAACGGCTTCAAGCCGATCGGAGTCGTTATTTCCCAAGGGAAGCTTTACTACAATGGAATCGGAGCCAACGATGCGACCCAAATTGTCGGTATCGATAAGAAGGGCAAGATGATCGCCGGCAAATATACGTTAACCGAGCTGTCCGAGCTGGGCATTCAGGAGGCGGTCACCTTCCAGCCCCGTATTATTGTGAATGGCAAGGGGCAGATCAAAAGCCAGAAGGAAGGCTGGGGAATTGCTCCAAGAACGGCAATGGGGCAGCGGGAGGACGGCGCGATTCTCTTTGTCGTGATCGATGGACGCCAGCCCGGCTACAGCATCGGGGCTAGTCTTTACGATGTTCAGCAGATCATGCTGGATCATGGAGCGGTGATTGCTGCCAATCTGGACGGCGGTTCCTCGACCGTGCTGGTCACGAAAGGCGGAGAGATCGCCAATAAGCCGTCATCCGAATACGGAGAACGGTATTTACCGACGGCCTTTCTTGTCTTTGAGGATCCGGATCAAGTGGAGATTCCGAACATTTGGGAGGGATTGCGTCCCCAGGATATCGATGCCGGCAAAAAGTGATATATTTCCAAAAGGGAGAATAATGATTCTGCGTGTTGTGGGCAAGGTGTGAAGTGTGCTTACGATCGCTATTGCTCGCGGATTTCTTGATTGAATAAACCATAGCAGGGTAGAAATCCACTCACAAAGACGAACACTCCGAGCATATGCTCCCGAAGAAGCTTTCTTTTCAGAAAGCTTTTACTACAGCAAACTTCACACTTATACCCTTATTACGCATTCTCTTCAGCTCGGCTTTATAGTGCCGGATGCACTAATAGTGCTCATACAGCTGCCTAAGGCAGCATCCTTGTATCCCTCGACATGCATATATACAGGCTCGTTCATCCGGCATATGGGCCACCGGATGCACTGATGCATTACGTATGCAGCATTGCCCCTAATGGATAAGCACGTGAATTTAACTATGCCCACGGTGTACGGATTTTTCTAACGGTGGATGTGAGTCGTATGGAGAAGTTAAGGGGAGTAACTAAATTGCGATTGGAATGAGCAGGAGTCGAATTAGCCTAGTCATGTAGAGCAAGTGAAGTTTGAAGCAAGACAAGCATACCGATCAATTGAGCATAGCTTCGGTGCAAGACCGGAGCATCCTGAGGCTGGGTGCAACTAACTCCTAACGCATCTCTAGGGCAACTCCATGCGCTCGGTATGCTAACGGTGTCGTGCGTAAGCTATCGCGCGAGCTTGCCATTCACACGCTTAGCCCAAGGCCGCGTGTAGTCTCCTGCTTGCTGCCGCAAGCGGCAAGCTTATTGCAGTGTAGCTTAGGCGCAGCTATGTGCAAACAGGGGGCTAGTTAAACTCCTAAGGCGAAGTAAGCAGGGCATAAGTGTGAAGGGTAAAAGCTTTCTGCAAGAAAGCTACTTCGGAAGCATAGAGCGGAGCGTTCGCCTTTGTGAGCGGATTTCTCCATTGTTAGAATTTAGTCCAATCATAGAAATCCGCGAACAACAGCGATCGTAGCAACTCTTCACACGTTGCCCCTCTAACGCGCCTTCTTTTTGTTTAGCTGCACATTTTCCTGTTTGACTCACCTGAGCATTCGCCAGCTCATAAACAGGTTTTCGCTACTTAATAATCACGCCCCCAAAGGGAATTGCTTCTCGCAAGAACCGCTTTACGATTCCATCGCCGCTCTCCAGCTCCTGCTGGAGACGGCTGCCGCCAGTGGCCTGTACCAGTACGGAGCCTTGGCCCGTAATTTTCCACTGGTAGCGCATATGCTGGCTGGCCAGATGATTGCCGTACACAGCCAGTTCCATTCGCGCGGACTCGGGGTAGGCAACTACACAGCCCGCCTCTACATATAGCGGCTCAACAGGATGCAGCTCCAGCTCGAGCACCTGGCCTTGGGTCAAAATACCGATTTCTCCTTCGCCGGAAAATTTCATTTTCACAGCATCCCGGGTGATCATCATATTTTTGATGCTCAGAATGCGCGATTCCATAGTTATATGATCTGTATAGAAGAAGAGATGGCGGAAATCATACAGCAGATCGCTGCCCCCGCTAAGAGAAATAGCTTTAAGACTGATGCCGGGAGGAAGGGAGGCTGCTAACTCACAAGGGCCGGTAAAATCAGCCCGAACCAGCTTCCGTTTGCGGTACATCCCCTTGATATTCATTAGCCTGTCTACCCGGTTGGCCGTAGCGCCGCGGTAGGCGATCACCTGGGCAGGGTGCAGTATATGAAGCTGCTCCCCTTCGTCCAGGAAGAACCTGACGGCTTGTCCGCCATAGCCGCCGCCCGGTTGATGTTGATTCTCGATTTTCATCTATGGATCAATCCCTTCATGCCGGGCTTCTGATCGGCTTATTGTACAGCGGATTGAATGGACCAGCTAGCGTCTGAGCAGCACCCGGATCAACCGCAGCACTACAAAATAACCTGCAATGAGCAGTACCCCTGTAATGATCATTATCCTCAGCTTGCGCGACTGATTCTCCCGGTTTTGCTGAGCCGTCGTCAATGCAGCGACGGATTCCGTAAGCTCCCGATTTTGCTCAAGTAAAGCCTCGTTCTGCTGACGGTAAGCCTCCAGGGTGGCGTTCGCCTCTTCAAGCTTGTCCTGTGTCTGCTGGTAGCTCTCCTTCAGTTCATTTACTTCACTCGGCAGTTCCGAAATATCCTTGATTCCTTGATACATATCGCTAAAAAAACCGGCCTGGGCATGCGGTGCAGCAGGGGTATACAGACTGCTCCATCCTGCTGCCGCAGCAACGGCCAGCAGTAAAGCTCTCTGGCACCATCGTTGAATTTGCATCCCGCCACCTCCATAACATGTCTCGACAATTGTACTCTACAATACGATTGAAAAGTCTATAAAGTTTCTTATTCTATCCTTAAACGACATGAGGCAATGTGAAAAAAAGGCCGCTCTGCGGGATGCATCAGCATCGAACAGAACGGCATAATTCAATAATCCTGGTCAAGCGTACATCTGGCAGCCAGGTCGGCGTAAATACATAATCGCAACTGTACGCGGACCGCAATGACAAGAGATGGCGCAGCCGCCCTCAATAATGGCAACTTCCTTCGTGTCAGTCCTCTCAAGCAAGGTTGACTTGATATAATCGGCAGCCCGCTCCGCCAGTGTCTGAGCTACAATAATCAGCTCGCGGTCCACCTTATGAATATTTTCGGTGAAATGATGAAGCATTCGCTCCACGGCCTTCTCTTTCTTGCCGCGGTATTCATCGGCAGAGATGACGTTACCTTCTTTAATACGGAGCACAGGGCGAATCTTGAGCAGGCTGCCCAGCATGTGCTGGACATTGGATACTCTGCCGCCCCGATGAAGATAGTCCAGGCTGTCGACGAGCACTTCAATTTCAACCCGTTCGCGAAGCTCCTCAAGCATGGTCACAACTTGCTCGGCCGTTTTGCCCTCACGTACTGCCTCGGCAGCCTTTCGAGCCAGCAACGCGATTCCGCCGGAGACATTCAGGGAATCAACGACAAAGATACTGCCTGCAGGGAAATCGTCTGCGGCGATCAGCGCATTTTGATAAGTTGAAGATAGCTTTGATGACATGCTAATGAATACAATAGTGTCGCCTTTATCGATATAAGGAGCAAAAGCGCTGATAAAGTCAGCCGGAGAAGGGGCAGTCGTATGCGGCAGCTCCCCGGTCTCATCTACACGGCGGTAAATTTCATCCGTAGTTATCTCATGTCTGTCCTTATAGGCTGTTCCGCTAAATACAACATAGAGCGGAATGATTCCGATATCGTACTCCTCCATCCAACGTTCCGGAACATCCGATATGCTGTCGGCAAATATTTTGACTTGTGTCAACGCTTCTCCCCCAGTTAATGAGTATTAGATATAAAGTCCTGTAACTTTGATTATAGTGCAAGGGGGGCGGCTTACGCAAAAAAGTCTGTTCGGCTTCCTAGCGGCATGCTCCGATCGGTTAACCTCTATTCCAGCTGAAGCGTTGACGATATTTGCGTGGAGCCAAGCCCTCGATCCGGGTGAAGCTGGAGGTAAAGTAGGCCGCCTGATTGAATCCGACCTCCTCCGCAATCCGTTCCACCGGCCAATCGGTCTGCAGCAGCAGCAGCTTGGCTTGATCTATGCGAAACCGGAGCAGGTAAGCGGAAGGAGAGCATCCGAACACGTTATGCATACAGCGGGCGATATACACCGGATGGAAGTTGATGGCCTCCCCGAGCCGGGAAGCCGAGAAGGGTTCGCGATAATGCGCTTTTAGATATATTGCGGCCTTCTCGGCACAAGCAGATTGGGGGGAGTTATTCTTCGCCTCCAGTGAAGCGGATAGAAGCATTATGATCTCCTGGAACAAGGCCTGCTGCTTTAGCCTGGCACTGGACATATGTGTGCTTTGATTCAAAGAGTCCAGCTCATGCAAGGTGTCGAACATTTTTTGCGGCTGAACCAGCTTGGTAAATTGAGGGAGAAAGACCGAATAGGGCGTAACTTCGAAGGGATCGGGAGAAAGGAAGCCCTTGGACTCATGGTCGATCAGCCGCTGCCCCGCAACCGGATATTCATTAATGACCTTCCAGTCTCCTAGCAGTTGAAAATGGAGCCAGTAATGCGCTGACTCGTCCGGACAGCCTTCATAGGCATAATGGTGACAGTCTGGACGAAGGATGAGCGCATGGCCCTCAGAGATGACATAGTCCTTTCCTTCTTCACCGACGAACAGGGTTCCTTTCCGCACGACAAGCAGGTCGAATGCCCCGATATTTTTCCGGCTGGGATGCTTGCCTCCCGGGGGGAGAGCAGCCAGACCGCTCATAATGAAATGAGGCAGCGGGGGTGCGGTGAATTCAATAATGTTTGACAACGTTTACAACTCCATTCATGCCATGATGAGGTTGGAATATTGAAAGATTGAGTTGGTTCAATGATACAATAAAAACATTTTTCAATCTATAATGTGATTCATGTTATATAAGTTGAACTATATAAACTACGTAGAAAGGGCATAAGTGTGAAGTGTGCTGAAGAAGCGTAAGCGTTCGCCTTTGTGAGTGGATTTCTACCTTATAATATCTTAGTTCAATTAGAGAAATCCGCGAACAACAGTGATCGTAAGCACACTTCACACGTTGCCCTCAAAACGTAAAATTCAATAGTTTAACTTATATAATAAGATAAGAGAGATACGGCAGGGAATGTCTTACCGTTTTCACAGGAGGTTGAAATTGTGATGGAACAGCAAGAAGGAAAGGGTAACAGATTTTCCCTATGGATGCTTGCATGGCCGATTTTTATTGAACAATTTTTGCAATTTTTGCTGGGGGCCGTTGATACATTGATGGTCAGCCGGATTTCTGATAACGCAGTAGCGGTAGTCGGCTTCTCCAATCAGCTGTTTAATGCGCTTATGACGCTGTTTGCAACTGTGGCAAGCGGGGCCGGGATTGTTATCGCCCAGAAAATCGGTTCCCGCAAGGAAGAGGAAGCACGTACCGTGGCGATCATCGCTTTTAACGTGACCGCGGCAATCGGTCTTTTTCTCAGCCTGATACTAGTTGTGGCACCGCGCCAAATTGCGGCAATGCTGCAATTGCCGACAGAATTGCTTCCGTTGGCAGAGGTTTATATCTCTATTGTTGGCGGCGGCATGATCCTGACCGCGATGATGGCGGTCCTCAGCACGGCGATTCGGAATACCGGCAATACAAAAGGGCCGATGATGACAGCTATTGGGATGAACGTGCTTCATATCATCCTGAACTATGGTTTTATTTTCGGAGAGCTGGGATTGCCTCAGCTGGGGCTGACAGGTGTTGCCATTTCGACTGTGGTCTGCCGCTTGCTTGCGACGCTTGTGCTGCTGTTCATTTTCCTTGGGTCCTTTGTCCGGAAAATCCTGCCGCGCGACTTCTCCGTCTTTGATCGGCGGCTGTTCAAAGAAATACTGGTGATCGGCTGGCCGCTGGGGGTGAACTCGGCAAGTTGGGTATTCTCTCAATTGGCGATCTTTTCATTTCTCTCGATCCTCGGGACGACCGAACTGACTGCGCGGACCTACATGAATACATTAGAATCGTTCTGCTTCCTGCTCGGCTTCTCGCTGGCTCTGGCCGTGCAAATCCAGATTGCGCATCTCTATGGAGCAGGAAAGACCAAGGAGGCCTACAGCGCTGTCTTCAGGGTGCTTAAGGTCGGACTTCCCTTAGTTATCGTGAATGCTTTTCTGCTTGTATTGTTCGGAGAGCATATTATGAAGCTGTTTACCCAGGATCAGGATATTTTAAGCCTTTGTACGGTGCTTTTATGGCTCAATCTGCTGCTTCAGCCGGGTAAAATGGTGAATATGGCGATCGGGAACTCCTTGAATGCCGTCGGAGATACCCGCTATACCATGAACATTTCCCTCATTTTCATGTGGATGGTTGCTACCGGATGTTCTTATCTGTTCGGCGTCTGGTTCGGGTTTGGAATCGTGGCGATTTATCTCAGCATGATCAGTGATGAATATATTCGCGGTGTATTATCGTATTTCCGCTGGAGACAGCGAAAATGCCTTCGGGTGAAGGAAGCAGATTTGCAGCGGGAGCGGGAGTATGAAAAAGATGATGCCTGCAATACGGAGTGTACCCCGAGCCCCGCTGTTTGAATAAATAGGGTTGTCTAATAAGTCCCAAAATAAAAGTTGGACGAGAAAACGCGGTGTTTTCCGTCCAACTTTATTGTTTTGCGGCTTTGCGCCTATACCTTATTCTGCGGCCTCTTCATCCTTGACCCGATCCGGCAGCTGCTGAACATAGCTATCGGACATCCGGAGCAGCTCAAGCGCTCTGTTATATTCGTTCTCGGTTGTGAGAGCCTGACTGACAGCCTCCTCGGTGAACGGATATTGAGTGCCGTCCTCATACCAGATTCCTGGCATGAACAGTGCTTTATTGTTCAGGAAGGAGCCTGAAGGCAAGTAATAGCGTTGTGGCAGCAGGTTATAAGTATGATTCATGATATCCTGGCCGAAATGCAGATGCTGATCCAGCGATAATCCCATAATGTTGGCTACGGTAGGAAGAATGTCGACCTGACCGCCAACATGATCCAGTTCGGCAGGCCCTGCGCCTGGAATCGAGACGATGAGCGGGATGTTGATCATGTCGATATAGCCATAATCCCGGCCGTAAATCTCTTTCATCAGTTCCAGACCCTGTTTATCAAGGGAGTACATCGGCAAGCCAAGATGATCCCCGTAAATGAGGACTACGCTGTTATCCCAGATACCGCGGTCTTTCAGGTCCTGAATGAATTCGCCAAGCGCATGATCCGCATAGTTCTGGGCACGGATATAGTCGCCGACCATGTTGTCCTGATAACGTTCAGGCATTTCAATCAAATCCTTCTCATGCGGCAGCGTAAATGGATGATGTGCCGTCATGGAAATGACATGAGAGTAGAACGGTGTGCCCGTATCCTGCATTTTGCCCAGTTCCTCAGCGGTCTTTTTATACAATACCTCGTCAGAAGGCCCGAAGAAGATCGTGTCTTCATCGCCGAAGAAAGCTTGATCGTAATAACGGTCAAATCCCAAAGCTTCATAGAGCGCGCCCCGATTCCAGAAATCAACGACATTGGTATGGAAGGTTGTTGTATCATATCCGGCTGATTTCATCAGCTTCGGTAGACTAGGAAGATCCTTGTCGGGATAGTTCTGGGTTGCCGCCTCATTATATGGAATATAGTAAGAGGTGTTCACTACAAATTCAGCATCTGATGTATTTCCCTGTCCGACCATCTGGTAGAAGTGCTTGAAATACAAATTATCCTTCACAAGCGAATTCATGACCGGCGTAATTTCCTGACCGTCGATTTTTAAATTGATCAGGAAATTCTGAAAGGACTCCATTTGAATGATGATCAGGTTCTTGCCTTGACCGGCCCCGGCATACTTTACCTCGGCATCCGGGGCGGTTGCCTTAATCTTATCAATTTTCGCCTGGGTAATTTGATTCTTGTCTACCAGATCCTCTTGCTTCGTTGCGGATACAATCGCATAGGTTTCATAATTCAGGATCCCCATTTGTTCGGCCTGCTTGATCTCGTTCATGCTTGCCCGGTTCGGCCATACATTAAATAGGCAAAGTGCCAGGGAAGCTGCAAACACAACTGCGATAAAGCCTTTATTCAGCTTCTTCAGATTGAAGAAGGCTCTCAGCTTCTCGGCCCGTTTCTTACGGAACAACCAGAAGGAGAGGACGACGATATCTAGAAAGATCAGCAAATAATAAGGAGCAAGCAGCGAGAATACACTGTTCTTGACCGCGGTCACCTGATTGACCTGCTGGAGGGCGTGAAAGGTAACAATAACGCCATAGTATTTATGATACATAATTGCTGCGAAGAAAATGGCGGTTACTGTTAAATTAACGGCCACATAAATTCCGATCTTGCGCTTGGAAGAGAACATTTCGATCAGGCAGAAGAGCACCCAAATAAAGGGCAGTTCTCTCAGCAGCGGTCCCCATGGCGGCACTCCGTCAAAGATGGAGATCCAGGTAAGATAGGTTTTTAAAATCATGATTATTGTAAAAAAGACAAAGGGCTTCGTATTTCCAAGCCAGGTTCGATTTGATGCGATCACAGTATGTCCCATCCTTTCGTTTTATCTCTACGTAAACTCTAAGTAAACACTTCTCATATAATACATGAAATCAAACGAAGAATAAAATAAGCCAAATCACATATTTAGCAAGTTATTCCAAGAAAAACTATACTATACCCTGATCCTACGGGGTTATTGACATGTGGTCTCAATATTTGGTAAATTTAATGTATCCTAAGTGATAGGGAGAGCTATTGATGACGGTGAGCGTTCTTAACTAAGCAATTTCATACGAGCTGATTTTGGAGCAAATGGCGAGGCATGGCTTCTTTTTTTGAAAAGGAATCAGGCAGCCTTGTTTTGTATTACCCAATTTCGGTTCTGTGATTAGTTAAGAACACACGCAAAGCATCGAATAGCGCTTGATCGCTGTATGCTTGTTCGGACCGATATCCGAAGCCGTGTTGTTTCCAGCACGGCTTTTTTTGTTGCTGCAAGCGTCCGGAATGAAGCATATACAGGAGACACAAGGGCAAAGGATGGCATTCGTGCTGTCTTTTGCCCTATTTTTATACCCTTAGGAGGGAATACAAATGGAGAAATTTACATTACACATGCTTGAGTATGAAAGTATGAAGCAGGACCTAATGACCTTTGCGGTCACTTACGCCGGTCGGGATAGAATCGCTAAGCTTGCTCCTATGAGTGACAGAAGGAGGATCGAGCGAGAAATGCAAGAGACCGCCGAGGCGCTGCTTCTCGTGAAGCGGGGTTCGAGTGTTCCTCTCCCCTCGCTTGAAGGCATAGAGGTGGTTGCGTCGCTCCTCGGCACAGGTTACCTTTTTTCAGAGCAGGATCTGACCGCCGTCCAGGTATTCCTCCAGAGCTGCGGACATTTACGGAAATATATAGAGTCCAAGGGGGATGCAGCCTGGCAGATCGGTATTCACGCGGCTTCTCTACGCGACCTGCCTGCCCTTAGACAAGAAATTAACCGATGTATCCGGCATGGAGAAGTAACCAATGAAGCGAGCAGAGAGCTTGAGAAGGTAAGGCGCAGGATGGAGATGGCGAAGGAGAAGATCAGCAAGAAGATTCAGGGCTTCATGTCGCGCTATGCCTCCATTCTTCAAGAGAACATCATCAGTCAGCGGGGCGGAAGATATGTGGTGCCGATCAAGCGGGAATTCTACAAGCAAGTAAAGGGAAGAATGCTCGACCAGTCTACGAGCGGGCAGACCGTATTCATTGAGCCCGATGAGATCGCTGTGCTTCAGGGAGAGTTGGAGGTTCTGCTTGGGGAGGAAGCGCGCGAGGAGGCAAAGGTTCTCGGGATGCTGACGGAGCTGGTAGAGTACGAGGCAGATACGATTAAGCATAATATTGAGGTTACAAGCCTGTATGACTTTATTTTCGCTAAGGCGAGGTATGCTGCATCCATGGATGCGGTGCCAGTCATCCTGAATGATTCTGGAGAGACGGTGCTGCGCGGGGCAAGGCATCCAAAGCTTCTCGATGTCATGGTTCCACTGGATCTCTCCATTGGGAAGCACTATAAAGCGCTCATTATTACCGGACCAAATACCGGCGGAAAGACGGTTGTTCTGAAGACCTTGGGCTTGCTTGCACTGATGGTGCAATCCGGTCTGCTGGTCCCGGTCCTGCCGGGCAGTCGCTTCTCAGTCTATCGCGAGGTCATGGCGGTAATCGGCGACGGGCAGAATCTCGAGCAATCGCTGAGCACCTTCTCGGCTCAAATTCACAGCTTGGCGGCGATGCTTCAGGAGGCTGGACCGGGCAGTCTGTTGCTCATTGATGAACTCGCCGCGGGAACCGATCCCGGTGAGGGCATTGCCTTATCGGTTGCTATTCTTGAAGAGTTCAGGCGTAAAGGGTCCACAGTTTTGGTTACGACCCATTTTAATGAGCTGAAGACCTTTGCTTCCCATGCGTCAGGCTTTGAGAATGCCCGTATGGAATTTGATGCGGAGACGCTTATGCCGCTGTACCGGCTGACAATCGGGCTGGCCGGCCAGAGCTATGCGATCGATATTGCCTGCAAGCTGGGAATTCCGGAGGGAATTATCACTCGTTCCCGTGAGCTTGTTATGACGCCTGTTCAGAGCAGTCCTTCGCATAGCCCGCTGCGCATGGACTTGGGGACAGAGACGGATAGGGATACGGACACAGATACGGACACAGATACAGACACAGATACAGACACAGATACAGACCCAGATACAGACACAGATACAGACCCAGATACAGACCCAGATACAGACCCAGATGCGGACCTAGAAGAAACCAACCGTCCCCGTCTTCAACGAGATGATCGGGCGGAGGAGCAAGAGGGAGAGCGTGTGCAAGATCGTGAGCAGGAGCAAGCGGATCGGGAGCTTCAACCCGCTGTTCATGAGACGGTGGTCAGACCGGTCTTTGAAGTGGGGGATGCGGTACAGATCCCTGCCCTGGGAAAGATCGGAATCGTGACCGAAGCAGAGGATCATCGCGGAATGGTGGGGATTATGGTTCAGCGGCAGCGCATGAAGATGAACTGGAAGCGGCTGAAGCCTTATCTGAAGAAGGAGGCACTGTATCCGGAGGATTATGACATGGACATCATCTTCGATACGAAGGAGAATCGGAAGAGACGGCATCTTATGGGAAAACGCCATATCGAAGGGATGGAAATTATCCGCAAGCCGGGAGAATAATGAGATCAATGCAGAAGTTAATGCCAATGCTCCATTCACCGCAGTTTCCTGCAAGAGTGCAGCAGTATAAAACAGGCTAACGTTTCTGCGTACTGGGGGTAACGTGTGAAGGTTGCTTTCGATCGCTGTTGTTCGCGGATTCTCTGATTGAAATAGTAGGGTAGAAATCCGCTCACAAAGGTGACCGCTCCGCTTCTGCAGTAACCTTCACACTTATGCCCTTGCTACGCAGGCTCTTTAGCTCGGCTCTATAAGTGCCGGGCACTAATGAATTACAAACAGTAAATAGGCAACACCGCAACACCGCAACACCATTGGGTAGATGCCCCAATTACAACAATCCCGCAAAGCAAGAGTTGTTTCAGTAGATCAGCAATTTTCCCACCAAATACGCATACGTACACCTCGCACTGAGCGCGGCTCTTCAGGGCGCGGTGTTTCGCAGCATGACAGTGATCGTTCGATGTCATGAAAATACGATCGTACGCATCCAGTGAAAAAAGTTACCTTAAATTCAGTGGAAATGCTAGAAATGCGGATATAGTGAAATTTTTGTACTTAAAGTTGACTAAAACACGGGTTTGGCTAGTTACTGGCGATCTAAGGTAAGTTTTTTCACTAAAAGTGGGTTTGCGCGTCGAATGAAGATTTTAAGGTAGGTAATTTCACTGGAGCGTAGCCGGAATGAGGCTGAATAAGCTGGATGAGTGAAGTTCGGAACAAGAATACCTAGTCAGATAACGAAGTTCCGCGTTCTGCGCAAGGCCGAAGCGACGTGCGAGTGGGCGCAACTCCAGGCGCCAGTGTTCCATTGGGCTGTGCGTAAAGTGAATCGTGCTGGCTTCCATTCGTAATGACTAAGGCGATCCTGATAGCAAGGGGGAGTTGGGGGGAGGCTTGCGCGGAGTATCCTACTTGCATGCCACAGGTGGCCAGCTTACTGTAATGAAACATGTGGCACAGCCATGGTGCAATCTGTCGTATCAGTTGAACTGCGAAGGCGAAGTAGCCAGGGCAAAAGTGTGAAGGGTTGTGAAGAAGCGGAGCGTTCGCCTTTGTGAGCGGATTTCTACCTTGTTAGAACCTAGTCCCATCATAGAAATCCGCGAACAACAGCGATCGTAGCAACTCTTCACATGTTGCCCATCTAACTCGCTCTATTACGTTTAACTGTTTTCCTGCTCGCATGTCACAGACGCAAGCACGAAAATGTCAGCTTATGGCATCATGTTCGCCCATTGGCTAAAACAATGTCAGCGGAGATTGTAAAGCCTCAGTCAAACGGTCGGTAAACCGCTCCAGAAAGACTTGATCCTCAGCACTAAAGCGTCCCTTTAGCGGACTGTCGATATCAAGGACACCGAGGAGCTGCCCGTCTTTCACTAGAGGAATGACGATCTCGCTGTTTGAAGCGGCATCGCAGGCTATATGGCCGGGGAAGGCGTGGACATCTTCGATCCGCAGCGTCTCCTTGCGTGCTGCGCTCGTACCGCAGACGCCCTTGCCGAGCGGAATCCGGATGCAGGCAGGGAGCCCCTGGAACGGGCCAAGCACAAGCTCTGTTCCGTCGAACAAATAGAAGCCGACCCAGTTAATATCCTGTAAATAAAAGTTAAGGAGAGCGGAAGCATTGGCCAGATTGGCGGCCGTGCTGCTCTCGCCTTCAATTAATGCGTGAAGCTGGGATAAAGCGGCTTGCTCCCGCTCCTCGCGCGTACCTTCATAAGTGCTGGCGTGAAACATAATCGAATGAACCTCCTTTGTGTACAACTCCCATTATAACGCTATTCGGGCACTCTTGGCTGTTTCCCAAAACTTTTTCAAGGGTAAATTTGTAGCGTAAGGTCGAAGCATTGAAGCCGAAAAGGGAAGGGGGAACAGGCATGCGTGCCGACGTGCAAAATTTGTTCATTCGTATTCATATGCTGAACCAGGCTACGCTGGAGAAGCTCACGGTCAGCGGTACATTGGCTCTTCTCGAATCGCAGGGCTACAAGGTAGGAGAACGGGAGGTCAAGCAGGAGCTGGAGCAGCTGACAGACGCGAATTTTCTTACCTCGTACGAGGATAACTATTCCATCACCGGGGCCGGTATGGAAGAAATGAAGGAAATTCGGGGTGTGCTGGATCATTTATGCAAGACGGTCAACCAGACACCCCAGAGAGACTGACTGACTTTGATGCAAAATGCCTGACAACACTTGAAGGTGGTGGCAGGCATTTTTTCTACACCAATCGTCAAAAAAAACCATATTTCATGTAAATTGTATAATATGTTTTTTTGCATCATGCGATACAATGACTGTAAGACTATGGGAAGGTGATCGTATGACAGCCTCGTACTTTACGAATACATGCAATAAAAAGCCGCCAGTCACCAAAGCCAAAGTAAGCAACGAGCTGTCGGATATGATCGAACAGCTCCGTGCACAGCTTGTCCACGCCGCAGAGCATAACGGATTCTGCAGTGATATTGTGATTGAGCTGAGCCAGCGACTGGATACGTACATCGTCATGGCTCAGCACGAGATGGTAGGTCAATGAGTCATCCGCCCGGAAGCGCAGAAACCGGACCGGATACGGAAATGCCGGATAACCCGGATCTGTTCTCTGCTTCTGGCTTCAACGCCAGCTGGATCAACTGCTGAACCTCCCGGGCATAGCGCACCGGATCAACGGCATAGGCATTTCCGTGCACCGCTCCTTTTACAAGCAACAAGCTCCGCGGCTCGGGCTTGGCTTCATAGAGCTCTTCGCTCATATAGGTGGGGACATAATTATCCTCGGTTCCATGTATAAACAGAATGGGAAGTGTGCTGTTCTGTACGGCCTTCAAGGGACTGACCTGTTCCATCCGGAATCCGGCACTGCGGTGCATCCGGCGATTAATCATGCCAAGCAGCGGGAAGGCGGGAAGCTTGTTCAAGACGCTCATCTGATGGCGGAGCAGCTTGGTCAGGTCTGAATAGGGGCAGTCCGCAACAACAAACTTCACATGAGGGTCAGCTATGGCAAGGTACTCAAGTACGGTACCGCCGCCAAGAGATTGACCGTGCAGACCGATAGAGCAGTCCTCTCCGTAGTGGTCAACAATCCACGCAACCCAAGCTGCGATATCATGCTTCTCCATGTATCCGTAGGTGGTATATTTTCCCTCGCTTTTCCCGTGTCTCCGCTGGTCGATCAGAAGGAGATTGAAGCCTTCCCTTTGAAACAACTCAATATACTGTGTGGAAACATAGAGCGAAACGGTATAGCCATGGACAAGGATCATCCAGCGCTTCCCGTTCCGATGCGGTTCAACCAAATAACCGCCTAGCTTCAGTCCGTCTATCGAGGTGGTCTGCACCTCTTTTTTCTCCAGCCTCTTGAATTTTTCTCTGCTGTACATGCCGCAATGCTCAAGATAGTCGAAAATGCCCTCGCTGCTCTGGTGCTTCATCTGAGTAATCAGTCGAAAACCATAGTGACTGCCGATAACTAAGATAACGGAGACACATAACCCGGCGGCAAGCAAGTAAATCATCGGATACCCACTCCTTCACGCTGATGCTGTAGCTATAAGTAGTATCCCCGTTTTTTGTCTAAGAAAATCAGAACTTGGTGCATTTACATTTCAAAGGGAGTGTAATGCGGAAATAGATCAGACTCTGAATCGCAGCGGAGAAACAGTGAACAGCAGTGAAGCAGCGTTGAACATTGAGGCAAAATACGAAGAAACCCTGTACTTTGAAAAAGTACAAGGTTCTTTTACTAAATCGTTTGATGCCGCTTAATCTATAGGTTTTTTATTTAACCAAATACGATGTGGTCAAAGGGACAAATAAGGAAGAACCTGGATCTGCGTCAACGATCTCCACAAATATAAAGTCTGTATCGGCTACATCTACATCGACAGAAACCAATCCATTACTCGGTGCAACGGTAAGTGATTTCAAGATTGTATTGTTATGATCTATAATTGTGATTTCCTGCGAACCATTAAGCGTCGCCAGTTCAAGATGCAGCGTTGAATATTTGTTTGAAGTCATGATCTGGAAGCTCTTTCCCTGCTTAACGGTGTCGGTGTTCAGGTAAACATCTTTGTAATCTTTGCCGTCATAGGATGTATCCTTGGGGTCTTTGGTATGCCATGCAGAGGTACCCAGTACGGTTTCCGCCAAAGAACTTAACGTCAACTTGTCAGTTGTCGGTGAAGGTGTGGAACCACTGTTTCCGCCAATGATCACCGAAGAGGTTGTGTTGTCATAAGTAATCTCTGTTCCCAGCAATGTACCGAGTCCTCGAATAGGCAAATAGGTTGTTCCATCATAGGTAATAGGCAAAACAGTCTTGCCGTTGGCATCTTTAACGGTCACAGTTTCCCCATTCATTTTCAGAGAAACCTTGCTGTTCAGATACGCTTTAATGGGCTCTAACCCTGTTGCCGCAAGCGCTCCTGATCCAAACCCAAGCGTCAGTGTACCTAACATTAACCCTATAACGACTTTTTTCTTCATTAATTTCCCTCCTTAATTGGGAATAGATTCCTTTATACATTTAAACCACTAAAGAGATGGTGTCAAGTGCTTTCAGGAGTGTTTCAGCAAAATTTTTAATAAAAATTAAAAAAGCAATTTTTTATATTCGTTTGTTTTGACGAGCAGCGGGCTTGTATGTTTATATAATTGGGATACCATGATTTGATAAGGAGGGAGAAGCATGTACAAATGCGGCGGACAAATTCCTATCCTGGAGAGCCATAGACTTAGACTCCGCAGGATGGAGCGGGAGGACGTGCCGGTACTGCTGGACTATTGGAGCGATCCGGAGGTTGTTAAACATATGAACATACCTCCCTTTGAAACGCAAGAGGATGTATGGCAAATGATCCATCTGCTGAATGGGCTGTCTCAGAGCGAGGATGCGATACGCTGGGGAATTGAACTGAAATCCTCCGGGATGCTGATCGGGAGCTGCGGCTATAATGTGTGGGAGCTTGCCGGTGCTTACCGTGGAGAAATCGGGTATGATCTCGGCCGTCCCTATTGGCGGAAGGGTTATATGACCGAAGCGCTGCATTTGCTGCTGTCCTTTGGCTATCATACGATGGGTTTAAATCGAATCGAGGCTTTGGTGGTTCCTGAGAATGCTTCCTCGCGATCACTGCTTCGGATTCTGGGGTTTCAGGAAGAGGGCTTGCTTCGGGAGTATCAGATGACAAAGAGTGGCTTTACGGACTTGTTGATGTATTCTTTGCTCAAAAGAGATTATGAGTTATCGATCAAAAAATGACTTGGGAACAACCTCTGAAAGGCTGGCGGAGAAATGAACACGGGATGGAATTTACATAAACTGGACCCCCTCTCCAAGCTGGTTGTCCTGTTCTGTGTCGCCTTGTTGGCGATGTATTGGGATACTCCAGCTCCGTTGCTGTTGTTGCTGGCCGTGCTGCTGGTTCTGGCGCGGTATGGAGCGGGAATCGGTTGGCTGAAGCTGTTTGGCCGGATGGGGTATATTATTATCTTTGCACTTCCGTTATTTGTGATTACAGCAATCAGTGTACCGGGAGAAGGAGCTCAATTGTTTCCCGGACTTCCAATTTCCGCGGGGGCGGTATCATATGCGGCGGCAATTTCGCTCCGTATGTTTTGCATGTTTTTATCCTCGGTCATTTACATCTGGTCCACCGATCCGCAGGATTTCGTCGTTATCATGGCAAATCGGTTGAAGCTTCCCTATCGATTGGTCTATGGTGTATCGATGGCTCTCGCTTTCCTGCCGCTGCTGGAGAGGGAGGGGCGGGTTCATGCCCAGGCCAGAAAGCTTCGGTTCGGACGGGCCCCCCGCGGACTTCGGGAACGGGTGATGCTTCGACGGGAGAGCCTGGTTGCTGTATTCTCGGGAGCCATCCGCCGTGTGGAGCAGACCGCAGGAGCAATGGAGGCAAAGGGCTTCGGCGCTTATTCCAGCCGTACCTATCTGAGGGAAGTTCGGATAGAACGCTCGGGATATGTCATTATGCTGACAAGTGTGGTGCTTGCGTCAGTGATGATGATGTTTTAGCAGATTGAAAAAGAAAAGTCTTGACGCATTCTAATTGTCAACTTATATTTTTAAATTAGGTTGACAATTAGAGACGGGAGAGATGAGCATAATGAGCGCAGAAGAAACGAAGAAGAGTATAAAGGACAGAATCCGGTTTTCCGCATTTACTACGGCAGAGATCGTTATGATGGCGATGCTGGCTGCAGCCAACGGAGTGCTGACAATGTACATTTCACCGGTGAATCAATTATTGAACGGCCTCGGCGGACCTATTGCTACATCCACGATTACAGGACTGTATATGCTCTACGGAATGCTTGCCTGCTACCTGATTCGCAAACCGGGTACGGCTGTTATTACCTTTGGAATCGGAGCGGTTGTCCAGTCATTTATGGGCTCGGCATATGGGATTCCATCCGCCTTTGCGGCAGCTGCTTGTTATATGGTGGTTGCGGAAGCTGTATTTGCGGTATTCCGTTACCGCAAATGGGGAATGGCTCAGATGATGCTGGCAGGCGGGGCTTTGGTGCCGATCTGGTTCTACTTTGCGGCTAGAATGTTCGGCTACGTAAATTGGAGCGGAGATATCCTTGCCTTGGCTTTGGTTGTACGAATCGTAAGCGGAATGGTTCTGTCCGGGATTCTCTCGAAGCTTGTTGGGGATGCTCTGGTCAAGAGCGGTTTATTACGCCGCTTTGCCGCTGCAAAATCTACGTTGGAAGGATAAGCAATGAAGACAGGTGTGAAGGACAAGCTTCTTAAGGAGGAGCTAATTACGGTGGAATCCGAATCTGCTGTAGGGGAAGCGCTCAGGCTTGAGCGGGTATGTTATCGCTATAAGGCAGACAGTAAGCCTGTGCTTGACGAGATTACATTCTCTCTGGAGCCTGGAGAATGGGTCACGATTGCGGGGCCGAGCGGATGCGGCAAGTCTACACTGGCGAGGATACTGGCGGGGGACTTGCCCCGAGCCGGCGGAGGACTGCGAACCGGCGAGATCCTGGTGAACGGCATCGATCCTGCCGATGCCAAGATCGGGGAGACGGCCCGGACCATCGGCCTCGTCTTTCAGGACCCGGACGCGCAGCTGGTCCTGGGAAGAGTAGAGGACGAGGTG
>NZ_HG005140.1:105302-108750 GCF_000455265.1 Paenibacillus antibioticophila | reverse complement strand
GCGAAGAGCGGCCGCTGCTGAGGCAGCTCGGCCTGCTCCCTGCGGAGCAGCGCGTCCGCGCCACTGGCGGCGGCCCCCCCAATAGTGAGCCGCCCGCTGCGCCGCTGCTGGAGATCAGCGGCTTAACCTTCCAGTACGGCCGTAATACTCCGGCCGTACTGGAAGACGTCTCGCTGAAGCTCCAGCCCGGGGAGTGGCATCTGCTTACCGGCGATAACGGCTCCGGCAAGACAACCCTGTCCCGTCTATTGCTGGGCCTGCTCCCGCTGCCGGCGGGCAGCATCTTTTGGCAGGGGCGGGATATTGCAGGGATATCCTTGTACGAGCTTGCCGAGGAGATCGGCTATGTGTTCCAGCAGCCGGAGCTGCAGTTTGTTACAGCAAACGTCATGGAGGAACTGCTGTACGGGCCGCGCTGTCAATTGCGTCTCCGGGCAAAGGATGATCTGCCGGAGCAGGTCATGCAGCAGGCGGAGGAGGTGCTTCAACTGCTTGGGCTGCATTTGGAGCAGGATGCTTCTCCTTACCTGTTAAGCGGCGGAAAGAAGCGTCTGCTCAGTGCGGCCTCTGTCTTCATGACGGGCAAGAAATTAATCATCCTTGACGAGCCCACAGCCGGAGCGGACTATCTTGGAGCGGGCAGGCTGTCTGCCTTATGCATAAGAGTTGTCCAGGAAGGCGCCTCGATCCTGATGATTACCCATGAGCCCGAGTTTTTTGCAGGAGAATGCACAGTAAGGTGGCATTTGGACAACGGTCGGCTTAAGCGTACTTGATCCTGTATGCTTTATACTTCCCAATTCTATCCGCATTCGCTATAATAATTACTTTGAGCTGGAGTGCACGGGAAGGAAGTTAATAGCATGAAATATTCAGGATTACAAAGAAAGTACATCTTAATCGGCCTACTATTATCCACTTTTTTAGCTGCGATTGAGGGCACGGTTATTGGGCCGGCCGGACCTAGAATTGTGGGTGACCTCGGCGGTGTGGAGCTGTTAAGCTGGGTTTTCACAGCCTACCTGCTGACCATGGCCGTAGCCACGCCGATATTTGGGAAGATCAGTGACTTATATGGAAGAAAGCCGGTATTTATAATTGGCTCGGTATTATTCCTTGCCGGATCGCTGTTATCCGGTCTGTCGCAGGGCATGGAACAGTTGATTTTGTTCCGGGCTGTGCAGGGGATCGGAGCAGGCGCATTGACACCGGTAACGTTCACGATTATCGGGGATATCTACTCGATTGAGGAACGGGCCAAGGTTCAGGGCTGGATCAGTTCGGTATGGGGGATATCCTCGCTTGTAGGACCCTTGCTTGGCGGGTATTTCGTGGATTCGCTTAACTGGCGGTGGGTGTTCGGGTTCAATGTTCCGTTCGGATTGCTGTCACTTCTATTTATAATGAAGCATTTTACCGAGCGTGTAGAGAAGCGCAAAGTGAATATCGACATTCCTGGCGCCATAACCTTTACTGTGGGTGTAACCGCACTGCTCTTCGGCCTGGCGACGGGCGGCCAGCAACTAGCCTGGAATTCGCCGCTGTTGATTGGTATATTCACTGTTGCACTGATTTCGCTGGTGCTGTTCTTTATCGTGGAACGTAAGGCTGAGGAGCCGATGGTTCCTCTGAAATTGTTCCGGATTCGAGACATCGCCTATTCCAACCTTGCCAGCCTGCTGGCCAGTGCATTGCTAATTGGGCTGACTTCATATTTGCCCTTATGGGTTCAAGGTGTTCTCGGCAAAAATGCAACCATATCCGGTCTTGTGCTTGCACCGATGTCGCTGAGCTGGATGCTGGGATCGGTGCTTGGGGCCCGGTGGATCATTTCGCGCGGCTCGCGGCTTACCTCACTCGTCGGCATGGCCATAATCGCTTTAGCTGCGTTTGGTATGGCGTTTATGAACGAGCACACCTCGATTTATTTACTGATGCTCTTCAATGCGCTTTATGGCATTGGCTTCGGTTTTTCATTCGCCGTATTTACGATTATTGCCCAGTCATCGGTGCATTACCATTTGCGCGGGGCTTCCACGGCGCTGAACTCGTTCGTGAAGTCTATCGGGCAGACTATCGCGGTAACGGTGTTCGGTATGCTTATTAATCTGGGTATCACCTCCCGTCTGCCTGAGCCTGCGGCGGGGGCGGATCCGATTACCCAGAATGACATTAATAATCTGTTGTCTCCGGAGAAGGTGCATCTGCTTCCGCAAGAGCTATGGGAACAGCTCAAGCATACGCTGAGCGGCAGCTTGGGCTTTTTGTTCATTGTAATGGCTGTCGTAGCGGTGGCAGGTCTTCTAACTGCATTTGGTTTGCGGAGCAAGGCCCCGGAACCAGAGGAAATCTAGACATGTAGCTAGACAAGGCACGCCTTTGCCGAGGAGTAGTATAAAATAACATCGTCCTCCGCACCATAATGGGAAAGGGGAGGTGTTATCTTGAATCAAGAAGCAGATTTAAATCTCGATCAAAGCACGCTCGTTCATGCCTGGCAGCAGCAGCTGCCGGAATATCTGAATCCCGGCGACTCCTTCCAGGTGGAACCGGATCAAGGCAATCCGCAGGCGCTCCGTATTCATATCGATGCGGCAGGCCGGCAGTTTTACTCCTTTGATTTTCAATGCGCTTATATGGATGAGCGAGAGGTTAAAGTAGAGCTGGTGGATGTTGAACGGGATGGCGTGACAGTCAATGAGCAGAGCGAGAAGATTCAGGAGATGACCGGAGACTATGTCCGGCATTTGCATGAATGTGCCCAAGCGCTGCACAAGATCACCAAGCCTTCCTAATCGGCAGTATATTTGCAGATTCATCTTATGAGGAGGATGGATAGTGGCTAAGACGAGTGGTAACAGGCCGGATAAAAATCTGGCTGGTGTTGTGCACGATCTGGAGGATGCGCCGGTGAACAGCCTGGATGCGCAGCAGCGTCAGCAGGATGTAAATGACCGGCGCAGAAGAGATAACCATAATCACCAGCACAAGGTAGATATGGATCCGTCTCATTGATTTATCTTAATCATGGGGTGTCCCTGAAATCATCGTAGATGATTAGGGGCACCCTTTTTTGCGGGACTTGCACGGTGTGCGAGTGCTGGTGCGACGATTATAGTGCAGAAAGTCATTAAAATTGCTGGAGTGAGTGCTCATGCGACGATTATAGTGCAGAAAGTCATTAAAATTGCTGGAGTGAGTGCTCATGCGACGATTATAGTGCAGAAAGTCATTAAAATTGCTGGAGTGAGTGCTCATGCGACGATTATAGTGCAGAAAGTCATTAAAATTGCTGGAGTAAGTGCTGGTGCGACGATTATAGTGCAGAAAGTCATTAAAATTGCTGGAGTGAGTGCTGGTGCGACGATTATAGTGCAGAAAGTCATTAAAATTGCTGGAGTGAGTGCTGGTGCGAAGATTATAGTGCAGAATGGACCTCTGTCAAGAT
>NZ_HG005140.1:0-104982 GCF_000455265.1 Paenibacillus antibioticophila | reverse complement strand
GAAAGTCATTAAAATTGCTGGAGTGAGTGCTGGTGCGACGATTATAGTGCAGAAAGTCATTAAAATTGCTGGAGTAGGTGCTCATGCGACGATTCAGGTGAAAAGGCGCTAACAAGCTGGAGCAAACGCGAGGTAATGGCCGGATCCGGATCCAACAAAAAAGCCGAAGAGTTCAGCGAGTACCAGTGCTTAGCTCCTAGGCTTCTTTTTTTATATATTCTTATACTAGATTGTTCGAAGTTTACTCTTGTGGCAGTACGCAATAATTCAAATGCTTATTTTCTCGATTGGGGAGCCAGCTTCTCGGCCTCACGGCCCATCTTCTTCAGCAGCTCGATCATGATCAGCTTTTCCTCCTCGGTTAATCCGCTTAGCGCGTAATCAATCCGATCTGAAAATTCCGGATACAGCTGGTCCATTAATTCTCTGCCTTGAGGCGTCAAATCCGCATAAATCACACGGCGGTCGCGTGGGCTTGGGGTCCGGCGCAAATATCCGGCAGCCTCCAGCTTGTCGATGACGTAAGTGACATTTCCGCTTTGCAGCAGCAGCTTGGCGCCAATTTGTTGAATGGGCTGCGCACCTTTGTAATAAAGTACTTCCATAACGGCAAAGGCCGTAGGGTTGAAGCCTTGAATTTTGCTTCCGGTGACCGCGTGTTCGTTAACGCTTTTGAAGGACTTGGAAAATACCCGATATAGGTGCAATGACAATTCCGTTCCGCGTTCTTCCAATTTCAGCATACTCATCCCGCCTTATTCTATATTCTAGATCTATTTAAGTAGTTAATTTCATGATCATCTTAGTACATGTGCCAATATGGAAAAAATATAATTTATCACAATTTGCAGAATTAATTTTTTTAGATATGTATTTTTTTGAACATTTTCTCATTCTGGAGACCGAGTTCATCATCATGCCCGGGAACCGAAGCAAATCCTACGGCCGCCGGATAACAAGCCGCTAAAGATTTTATATAACTGAGTTATGAAGTATAAATCGATATGACGGGTGGAAAAGAAGATGAAGAATGAGATGAAATCGGGCGAGGGGCTGCTGAAGAATCGTCCCTATGTCATGCTGCTTACCTCACAGCTGGTATCCAATTTGGGGGATTGGCTGTATTTTCTGGCCTTGCTGACCTTGATCGGATTGAGATGGAACGCTACACCTTGGCAGATTACATTAACGACGCTGTGTATGCTGCTGCCGACTCTGCTGGGCGGGCCGCTCGCCGGGCTGCTTGCGGATCGGGTAGAACGCAAACGGCTTATGATTATTTCCGACCTTGCGAGGATGATACTGATTCTAGGACTGGTCTTTGTTACGGAGCTATGGCAGGTATATCTGCTGCTTATTGTGAAGAGCTCATTTGATGTCATATTCTCTCCGGCCAAGAACGGAAAGATTAAGGAGATTGTTCCCCATCATCAGTTAGATCAAGCTGTATCCTACAGTGCAATTATCGAGCAGGGGAGCAAAATTGTCGGTCCGGCACTGGGGGGAATGCTATCTTCCGCCTTTGGCCTTTCATCCAGCTTTATCATCAACTCGGTTGCATTTCTGATCTCGGCAATTGCGCTAATTGGGGTGCCGACGAAGAGCAAGTTGACACCAGCATCCGTACAAGAGCAAGAACAGGGAACTGAGGGCTTGGCTAAAAAAGCTGAAGGCTCGCAAAGAGGAGGATTCAGGAGAGAGGTCTCAGCCGGCCTGAAGATTATTGCGGGTATCCCGCTGATTTTTTTTGGACTACTGACTTTGGCCGCGTCTATGCTCGTTCTGCAAATCGCTGATTCCCAAATCGTGGTTCTGTTCCGAGGTATTCCGGGTATTTCTGAGGATCTGCTGGGCTGGTGTATCACCGGCAGCGGGGTTGGCACATTTCTGGCCGTAGCTATAAACCGTATTCTAAGTAAATGGTCGCCATTGACCAAGATGAGCTTCGGCGGCATGCTGGTTGGTCTTATGTTTGCCGGAGCGGGCCTTTTAACCTTGCAAGGAGCGCTGGGAACAATCGGAACCGGTCTTATGCTGACGATGTTTCTGCTGGCAGGTCTCGGAGCCGGTCTGACATTCATTCCGTTCCAGGTTACGTTGCAGCAGCGGACCCCGGAGGCCATGACAGGCCGGGTCTTTGGCACTGTGTCCAGCGTGACCTCGGCAGCTGCCGTCATTGGTCCTCTATGCGGGGGATATCTGGTTACCATGTTTGGTCCGGAGCCCGCCTATATTTTGTCGGGCGGCTTGATGACCTTGCTTGGTCTGGCCCTGCTTCTATTCAGAAAGCCGATTATAGAGCGTGACCAGGCAGCGCTTCAAACGGCGGGTCTGCAGGAAGACAGCTTTACATCCGCTGCTATGAATTGATATCCTTTTATAAAAGCAAGCGATGGAGTTGGTTGGATGCCAGACGTTTTACTGGATGTAGCGATCGAAGAAGCGGGGTATGAGCCCGGAAATCCAAAGGTCGAGCAGATCTTATTCCAGATCAGATCCGGCGGCCTAACCGGGCTGATCGGTCCCAACGGAGCCGGCAAGAGTACGACGATCAAGGCGGTCCTGGGATTGCTGCCCGAAGTAAAGGGGAGCATCACCTTTTCGGAAATAAACGGACGCAGCGGAACCTATGCTTATATCCCGGAACAACCGGTGTACTATGATACTTTGACCCTTTGGGAGCATTTGTCTCTCGCAGCTGCGGTATATGAAATGGATGAGAGGGAGCTGGAATCTGTCGGGAACCGCCTGCTGGAGAAATTTCGAATGAGCGATGCGCGGGATTTGTTGCCCGGGGGATTCTCCAAAGGAATGAAGCAGAAGATGATGCTGATGATCGGGTTTCTGCGCAAGCCTGATGTGTATATCGTGGATGAGCCCTTCGTCGGCCTGGATCCGCGGGCAACGCATGATTTCCTGGAATTGCTGGAGGAGGAGCGTGAGCGCGTGCGGGCATTCTGTTATGTACGCATGTGCTGGATACGGCAGAGCGAATCTGCAGCGACTTTCTGATGATCTCGGAAGGCTCGCTCGCGGCATCAGGGACGATGGAGGAGCTCGCTTTGAAGGCGGGAATGCCGGGAGGCACGCTGTTCGAGTGTTTCGACAGACTGACATGAACAGATGGACTTCTGCCGTGACGGTTCGACGATTGTTCTGGAGAAGATGGCTCGATCATGTAAGGCAGCAGGCATCCGTATTGCATGCTGTCATAGATGGGGTCGTCTTTCTGTATATCGGAATTCCCGCAGTTCTCCTGCTCGGAAGAGCTTATATCGGCCTATGGCGGGAAGCCTTGCCGGAATGGATCCTCCAATTGCCTGTGGCGGCAGTGCCGGGTCTTCTGCTCCTTTTGCTGCATTATTCGAAAGGACTCATCCTGTTCATAGAGCCTGCCGACAGCTTGTTCCTAAGGCAGGAACAAGCTGGATGCGCGGTCTGATAATAAGGGCAGTCATTATGGGGAGCTTGACGGCCTATGTGAGATTAACCTTGATCATCTTGTTGCTGGCACCCATTTTGGTACGAGGCTTTTCCATGGAATGGGGAGAGCTGCTGCAGATGCTGGCGGGATTATGCGCCTTCCAGACTGCAGCTAATCTGCTGGATCATCTCATTCGGGTGAACCATGCGCGCTGGAAGCGGTGGATCTGGCTTTCCTTATCGGGAACGACGGTGACCGCCGTGTTCCTGGCATGGTATTATCTGACGGACTGGCAGCAAGGCCTGTCCTGGCTGATCCCTATGGGATGCCTTGGACTTTCCGCCGTTCTGATCAGCCTTCGTCTTCGTCTGCAGGGCAGGCTGGAGTCCGAGCTGCGTGAGGAGCTTCGCGGGCGAACCCGGTTGACGGCGCTGCTGCTGTCCCAATCTGTACCGCCCCCGAAGCCGGAGCGGTCCCGGCCATGGCTGTTCCGCGGCAGCCGAAGACTGCTGCGTTCCTCGCTGCCGGGTGATCGTGCGGCGGAGCTGACGGTTAAATCGTTCTTTCGGGGCCAGGAGTTACAAACCTATGCCGGATTTACTTTGCTGGGCTGTTTGGCTGTAATTATCCCGCCATTTCCGGTCAATCTGATCGTGTATCTGGGCCTGGTGCTGCTGTTGTCCCATGGACTGAACGAGTCAAGGAAGTTCTTCTTCAGCAGCCCGCTTATGGGGATGCTGTGCGGGGCAAGGGAGGCGGAGGCAGCTTCCTCTGCGAGAACGATGAAGATGCTGCTGTTTCCGGCCCTTATGCTGATGACTTGTTTCTTTTTCTTCTCCATCACCCATGCCTGGTGGGGAATTCTGCCCGGGATGGCAGCAGGGTATGCTGTGTCCTTGGCCGCAGGAAGCATGGCCCCGGTCCTCTTCTCAACCGGTTTTCGCCGCGTGAGCAAGCCGAGGTCCTAATATTCCGTGCCCAGCGCGGTTGCGGTTATCCCGGCGTTCAAGCCAGCCGTATATCCGGTTGCGAACGCAGCGGTGATATTATAGCCGCCAGTATAGCCATGGATGTCAAGCACTTCGCCGCAGAAATATAAACCTGGCATCAGCTTGGATTCCATCGTCTTCGGCTGAATTTCCTTCAGATGCACGCCCCCTCCGGTGACGAAGGCTTCTTCGAAAGGGCGGGTGCCTGAAGCCTGAATCCGAAAATCGGAGATGATATCAATCAATCGAAGCCATTTGTCCTTTGGAAGATGTTCATAAGTTACATCCTCCGGTAATTCCGCACGTTCAAGCAGCAGCGGGAGCAGACGCTCGGGAATGGTTCCTTTCAGGACATTTCGGAGCGTCTTTTTTGGTTCGGCGGCAAGCTTTGAGCGTAAAGTTTCCTCAAGCTCAGAGCGAGACTGCTCCGGGAAGAGATGCAGAGATAAGGTAACTGTACTGACGCCGTGCTTCTTTTTAACGCCGCGCAGAAATCCGCTGCAGCGCAGCGCGATGGGGCCGGAAAGCCCAAAGTGAGTGAAGATCATATCCCCTTGATGGGCCACAATCGTCTTTCCCTTCGGGTCGAGCACCGATAGTCTGACGTTCCGCAGAGATAACCCTTGCAAGTCCCGGTTTACAATAAACCTCTCCTTGGATGTAATCGGAACCTCGGTAGGATACAGCTCGGTGATGGTATGGCCGGCGGCTTCCGCCCAGGGATATCCGTCCCCGGTAGAGCCGGTATGGGGCACTGATTTGCCGCCCGTCGCTACAACGACTGCTTTCGCTCCAATGTTCCCGCCGTTCGTAAGCTTAACCCCCTTCACACCCTCTGCTCCAAAGACAAGCTCTTGAACCTGATGATGCGTCAGCAGTTCTACGCCCAGTGAGCGGGCTTTTCCAATGAGTGCATCGACCACCGTCTTTGCCTTGTCTGATACCGGAAACATTCTACCGTTATCCTCTTCTTTTAAAGCGATTCCCAAATCCTCGAAAAATGCAATAATATCGCGGTTGCTGAAGGTTGCAAAGGCACTGAACAGGAACCTCCCGCCGCCAGGTATGAAGGTGATCAGTTCATCGATCTCTTTGATGTTCGTTACGTTGCAGCGGCCGCCCCCGGATATGCCCAGCTTTCGTCCGAGCTTGTCCCCTTTATCGAGCAGCGCTGTCCTTGCGCCTTGCCGGGCTGCAGCAATGGATGCCATGAGTCCGGAGGGACCGCCTCCAATAATTAACACGTCGTATAATTTCATATGGGCTCCTTATTCTTTGATTTGTACTATCCGTCATAGCAAACATTCTATTTCTTAACGTATTAGGATGTGTTGTAAAAGATTGTCGCCTGTGATTTAATCGAAATTAGAATGATTCTTCCACCAAAGGAGGGAGAATGTGGGGGAAGTTAAAGAGTTCCTGTTGCAATTTCTGATCGCGAGTCTTCCGGCGTTTCTGTTTCCGCTTACCAACACCATGCGGCTGCGACGGTCTTTCAATGATGAAGCTGCCAGCGCGGATTCTATTTATAGAATTACATTGGGCTTTACACTAACTTGCGCGCTTAGCATGATCCTTTGCTCACTCTTCTCCCCTCGGCTTTGGGGGACGCTTCATCTGGATTTTGCCATCTTGCCGCTCTTTGCACTCATGCTCTACAGCCGAATGGCTGAAGGGGTATTTCTGGCTTCGCTTCATCTACTATTATATCCGGTATTTGCAGTAAACCCTACTTTTTCGGGCTTTATACTGGATACAGGATTGCTGTTGTATCCATTAGTATTATTTTTTTCGAAATCGTTCTATAGGAGCGACCGGAAGGGCAAGGTAGCGATTCTGTCGTTGTTCTTCCTGATCGGGGAACTGATGATTATATCTTCTCCTTATCTGATGGGAACCGCTAAGAAGGAGGCAGGTCTGTCTCCGCTAGCAATAGCAGTATTGAACATAATCTTTACCATATTTATTAGTACCTTGTTCGTTTGCATGATCGAGCATACATATGAGAAGGAAAAGCTAAGAATGCAGGTGATGCAGCTTTCCCGAAACTATTTTCGCGAGGCGGAGAAGCTGCAGCAGATGATGGATGCGGCACCATTGAGTATTATTTTGCTTGATCGGCAGGGCGATATCATGACGATCAACGAGACATTTATTCAGCTGTTTCGAAAGTTCAAGCCTCAGGCCCGAAAGGAGGAGCTGATTCGCAGCCGTCTTGCCCCGGTTATGGCGGATCTTGGATTCGAGGTGCTGATCGAGCGCGCGGGTCAATCACTGGAGGAGCATATTAAGACCCGTGAGCTGCTGCAAAGCGGTGATAAAGCTTATTTTACCAGTACTTCACCTATCAAAAAAGGGCATACCGACGAGACGATCGGGGCCGTAGTGATTATTCAGGATATTACCGAACTCGAAACGTTTCGAAAAGAACTAAACCATGTGGAACGGCTCAGTCTGGTAGGCCAGATGGCAGCGGGAATTACCCACGAGATTCGCAATCCGATGGCCGTCGTCCGTGGCTTTCTTCAATTAATGCAAGAGAAGAGTCCGCCAACGCTGGACAACTATTACCGGATCGTGATGGAAGAGCTGGATCGTGCGAACAGCATTATTAATGACTTCTTGTCGCTGGCCCAGAATCGGTCTGTTCGTATGGAGCTGTGCAGTCTCCATGATATTATCCGTGAGCTGACTCCGCTGCTGTGGGCGGATGCCAATCTTCGCGGCCAGAGCATTGAGGTCAGACTGGATGATGAGCTGCCTAATTTGCTGCTTAATCAGAAGGAAATCAAGCAGTTGATTTTGAACCTGGGGCGGAATGGAATGGAGGCTATGGGAGAGAAGGGAGAACTGACGATCGAGACCCGTAAACGGGTGGACGGCGTGGAGCTTTCCGTGAAGGATCAGGGCCCCGGTATCCCTGCTGCAGAGCGGGAAAGGCTCTTTGAACCTTTTTTTACAACGAAATCCCAAGGAACCGGCCTGGGTCTTGCCTTATGCCTGAGTATTGTGGAGAGGCACAGTGGAAAAATCAGCGTTCAATCCGAAGAAGGCAAAGGCACGATGTTTACAGTGTTCTTCCCGTGTCCGGAAAACGTGGAAAGTTGGATGTGATGTTAAATATATCATTGCATGTTAAGTTGATTTCCTGTTTTGGGACTGTATAATTGGAATATAAGCTTACAGTCTTAAGGAGTGATACAGTCATGTCTATGTCATTTGACCAATATATGAAGGATATGGTTCAACCCATGCGGGATGAGTTGGCTTCGATTGGCGTTCAGGAGCTGCGGACACCTGATGCAGTAGAAGAAGCTTTTACTGAGGCAAAAGGAACAACGCTTGTTGTGGTGAATTCCGTCTGCGGATGCGCAGCAGGCCAGTGCCGTCCGGGTGTTGCCCAGGCTCTGCAGCATGATCTGACCCCGGATCATCTGTTTACGGTCTTTGCAGGCCAAGATAAGGAAGCTACCGCCAAGGCGAGGGAATACTTTGCCCCTTACCCGCCTTCTTCGCCTTCCATCGCTTTGATGAAGGATGGGGAACTGGTTCATTTTATCGAACGACATCAAATTGAGGATCGTTCGGCAGCAGAGATCGCTGAGGATCTGAAAGGCGCCTTCGACCGGTTTTGCAGATAAGCTTCGTTATGATAACGTCCTGGACGATTCGCGCTCAACTGCGGATTGAACAGGACGTTTTTACATATTACATCATGCGTCATATCGATAATCAGAGAGGGATGGGAGAATGAGTCTGCAGCATGAAATAATTGAACGCCTCGGGGTAAAGCCGGTGATTGATCCGGCAGAGGAAGTGACAAAGCGAGTGCAATTTTTGAAGGAGTATATGCTGAGCTCCAAGGCGAGCGGTCTTTTGATTGCCATCAGCGGGGGGATCGACAGCGCGGTGGCGACAGCGTTATGCAAACGCGCAACCGATGAGCTCAGCGGGGAGACCGGAAGAGAGTATATGACCCTGGGCGTATTTCAGCCCTATGGCGAGCAGTCCGATATTGAGCACAGCTATGAGGTTGCCCGCACCTTCGGCTTGACCCGCACAGTGGAGACGAATATCGAAGACGCGGTAGACGAAATAGCCCTTGAGGTGGAGCACGGCTTCCGGGCCATTGGCCAATCCAGGCATATGAGCCATCAGGGGAAGGGGAATATTAAGGCGCGCACCCGGATGGTGATGCAGTATGCCTTGTCCTTTGAACTGAATTTGCTGGTCGTCGGAACAGATCATGCCTCCGAAGCAATTACAGGCTTCTATACCAAATGGGGAGATGGAGCCGTTGATATTACGCCGCTCTCTTCCTTGAATAAACGGCAGGTCCGCCAGCTTGCTTCATACCTTGGGGTGCCTGATGCAATTATTGCGAAGGCGCCTTCGGCGGGTCTATGGGAAGGACAGACCGATGAGCAAGAGCTGGGTATTAGCTATGAAGCTAACAGCGACTACCTGGAAGGAAAGGAGATCGATCCGGCGGTGCGGGAACGGTTGGAGTCCTTTTATTTGAAGACAGAGCATAAGCGCAGTGGGATTCCTGGAATTTAATGTAGATGAATAAAGGAACCAGCCGGAGGTATCCGGCTGGTTCCTTTATTTGGTTAACTGTTTAGCCGTGCCCGGATGGTAACCTTCCGGCTGCGTCGGAAGCTCGACCCTAGGTTAGCTTATGCCACCCAGACCACATGATAAAATATCCGGCTCTAAATGAAAAGGATTCGCGTTCTTCCTTGCATTTAGATTTCAACTACTGCAACGTTCAATAAATCAAAGCTTCTTCTGAAAGATTATCATAAAGGTCTAGCTAAAATTCCAAAAATATTACAATTGTTTAGAATCATGTGGCGATTATATTGTGTACCGAAGTGGAGTATTTATTGATTCTAATGGAGTCGAGTACTCACCAGAAGAATTAATGAATAAAAGAGGGGATAGCCAATTATTGAGTTTGAAACAAGAGAAAAAAACGGAGTTTATATTACTCCCGAGATAATAGCTATAAATGGTTCAGTAAGCGTCTTAACAGATATTGATGGAAGGTCAGCACAATGTGCTATACTCGTTGTATTGAAATGGCGTATGGAGCTTTTCTCCACACGACAAACGTTTAAAAAAATTTGCGATAAAAGCAGAATCTGAAAGGTGACAGATTATGATAAAAAAAGTATTTTTGACGTTAATGGTATTATTATCGGTTTTAGGACTATGCGCATGTTCTTCGGCAGCCAATGATGAAGCCATAACAGAAAGGATAGCTTCTTCTGTTGCTGACCTTAACGGGACTGCTCAGAATGTTTCTCTTGAAGAAAAACGGATTATACAAGATCAATCGCTTAATGTAGAACTGGGTGATTGGGGAAACGTAAAGTTTATTTCATATGAACCAGATCACAGTATTGATTTTGAAGATGTTTCATTTTTCTTAGCAAAAGAGGGTATGGTTATCTATTCATTTCCTTACTACTATGAAAATAACAGTACGGAAAATTATTCGGGGATTTTTGATAGTGTGGCGGCCGTAGATTTTTATGATGTGAACAACGATAATATCAAAGATGTAATTGTCATTATCAATTATGTCACAGGGGCCGGACCTCAAGGTATGACTCCGCGTCCTAGAGCCAGAATATTCTTAGCAGACAATCAAAAATTCAATCAAAAATTTAATTTGGCAACGGACTTGATCGATGATATCACAAACAATATTGAGGAAAAGGATCTTACCATTGCCGCAATATGTGAATATTTAAAAAGTAAGTAAGGAAGTGTAAGCTACAATTCCGATTAACCAAGGCGTTCAGGCCAAAATCATTTCATAGAAAGCGAAAAATCAACTTGTTACTACTGCGTCTGTCTTGTCCTCATACAAAATAGGACTTGTGTTTATCAAAAAAACGGTCAATCTCCTACTAGCCTTTCGTATATCTTCGGATTTCATATATCGGCTTTCTTTAGGAATTCGCCTTATTTCCTGCTCCTTTAGGAACTTTGTCTACAGGCTGAACCACCCGTTGGGCGGGTGGTTATGATTGAAAAGCCTCATAAACTGAATCTTTATACATAGGTTGTACGTATGAAGAAGTAGCAGCAACAAGAATTACATACAGTATCGCCTGGATTATATTAAGATGGGAGAAAAAGCAAGTCAACACACAGAAGACGGGAGGCGTTTTTTTGAGTCATTTTAGTAGTTTATTTACCATTTTCAGTTCCCCAGCGGAAACCTTCAAGCGGGTGAAGGCAAGCAAGCTGGCATGGTTGTTTCCATTTCTTCTTCTTATTATCATTTCACTCATCTCTGTACAGTTGCAGATGCCTGCTACTATACAGACGACACTTGACACCCTGAAAGCACAACCCAATTATAGCGCAGTAGATACTGATATGATTGTGCAAAGTACAAAAGTGATGGGGTGGGTTATGGCACCGTTAACCATTGCTTTCATGGTCTTTTTAAGCGGCCTTGTATACCTTCTTTTAAATCTGATCGTTCGTGGAGAAGCCAAGTATATGCAGCTCGTCACCATGGTTACATTTGCTATGCTTCCAAGCACAATCGGGGGGTTGATCACAGCAGTCCTGGTTTACACAACAGGCGCGACCTCGATAACTGAAATTTCGCTCAGTCTCGGCGCGCTAGTAGCGGATAAAGAGAGCATGCTGTACCATCTGTTGTCGATCGTTAATCCATTTTCGCTATGGGGATTAGCGCTTTATGTGATCGGTTCCTCCGTCATGATGAATCGGCCCCGCAAAACGGTCGGTATCTGGATTGTTGGTGTATGGCTCATTATTTCGCTGGGAAGCTTGCTGTTAGTATAAGTCATTAGAATGAATGGGATAGGGTGATTTGAAGTGGGGAAGAAAAAAATAGTGATCAGCGCAGCGCTGGGATTGATTATTTTAGTGCTTGTGGGAGTAAATCTGTTGAATGTGAATAAGGCTGCTTTGGTACAAAGTATTGAGGTGACTGAAGGTGTGATTACTGAGGAGGTCTTTGCCAACGGAAAGCTTGAGCCGGTAGATACTGCACAGCTGTATGCGCCGGTCAGCGGAGTTGTAGAGGCGGTGGCCGTTAAGCTCGGAGATACGATCACCGAGGGGCAGGAACTATTGACGCTAAATATGGAATCCGTTCAGGAGCAGTTGGATAAAGAGCTTTTAAATCTGCAAATGGTAGAGGCAGAGCGGCTGCAGGCTAAGAAGCAGCATTTTGAAAGCTTCAAGCAGGCAAGGAGTCTGGATGCTGACACAGAGCCGGAGGAGCTGGACTTGACCTCCTATGATCTGCGAATCAAGAGCAGCGAATTAAACATCGAGTCTCTTAAACGCCAGCTTGCTTCCAGCTCGATCAAGGCGGAGAAGGGAGGAGTTGTCACCGAGCTTGCAGTCAAAAAAGGGCAAATGATCGCTCAAGGCAGTCTGATTGTATCGATTGCGGATTTCTCCGCATATCAGGTTCGCTCCAATCTGAATGAGCTGGATGCCGGGAAGGTTCAAGCGGGAATGAAGGCGGTCGTGACCAGTGAATCGTTCGCGGGCGAATTCAATGGACAAGTCACCTATCTTGCCCCTGTGGCACAGCTGGCCGAAGCAACCTCCAAGGATCCTTCGGTTGAGATGCTGGTTAGACTGGACGAGATCTCTCCCGAACTGAAGTCAGGATATAACGCTTCACTAACGCTCGAAATACCGGATAAGCCTCGATTGCTGGTTCCAATCCAAGCAATTCAATACGAGGGGGAAGAGACCTTTATTTTTAAGGTGGAGGAAGGACAGCCAATGAAGGCCGTCAAGGTTCCCGTTCAGGTTGGCAAGGAAGGCGAAGAGCAGGTTGAGATCGTATCCGGCGTAAGCAAAGGGGAGAAGATCATTATTGAAGGAACGGAGGGGCTCCGTGACGGGGATAAGGTGAAGCTCCAATGATTACACTGAGCGATATAACCAAGGTATACAAAAATGGCCCGCTTGAAGTAGAGGCATTGAGTCAGATCAGCCTGCAGATTAATGAGGGCGAGTTCGTGGCGATTATGGGAACCTCAGGCTCAGGAAAATCGACGCTCATGAATATTATCGGTTGTCTGGATATCCCTACCTCCGGTACGTATGTGCTGGATGGCCAAGAGGTCCAGACCTTGAATGAGGATGAGCTGTCCAAGGTGCGGAACCGCAAAATCGGATTTGTCTTTCAAAGCTTCAATCTGCTGGGCAGGCAGACAGTGCTGCAAAATGTCACGCTGCCCATGATGTATGCGGGCATGCCGAAAGATCAGCGGCAGGAGCGGGCTCTGCATTTGTTGGAGAAGGTGGGATTAGAGGGTCGTGTGAAGCACCGGCCGACTGAGCTGTCCGGAGGACAGAAGCAGCGGGTTGCCATCGCAAGAGCCTTGACGATGGGGGCTCCCATCCTGCTCGCGGACGAGCCAACCGGGAACCTGGACAGCAAATCATCACATGATATTATGGCGCTGTTCAAGGAGATTCATCAGGAGGGAACGACCATCGTCTTGGTTACCCATGAACCGGACATTGCTGAGCATGCGGATCGAATTTTGTTGTTTGGGGACGGCAAGCTCTTGAAGGATACCCGAAAGGGGAGTGTTCCCTCATGAGTATTTGGGAAAGCATACTGGTCGCGCTGGATAATCTCCGCATGAACAAGCTGCGTTCCTTCCTGACCATGATCGGCATCGTGTTCGGGGTTGCGGCTGTCGTTACAGTAGTATCGATTGGTCAGGCCGGGCAATCCTCCATTATATCGAATCTGTCGAACTATAAGGACGGCTACTTCGTGCTGTATCCGAATGTAACGACTATGAGTGAGCAGGAGGATCTCAGCTTCCGCTTGCGCGAATTCAATGAAATACGCAAGCAACCGGGTATCCGCTACGTTACTTCCTCTAATAACTACATGATGAAGACGAAGCTGAAGAAGGAATCGCTGCAATTTATGGTGACGGGAACCACCTCGGAGACTACAAAAATGCAAAATATCGATCTTGTTGCCGGAAGATTCTTCTCGCAGCAGGAGGAGCGTGGGCGGCAAAAGGTGGTGGTCGTCGATGCGAAGTATGCGGAGAAGGCCTATGGATCGGCGAATGCGGCTATTGGCCGGAAGCTCCAGCTGAATACCGATACCTTTCGGATCATTGGTGTATTCAAGATTGAGGAAGGCATGCTTAGCGGAATGGGCGGGGAGCAATACAGCAGCTATGCCCCGATTACCGCGTTGTCTTCTGTGGATTCTTCAGCCGAGAATGCCAGATTTGGCAGTCTGGAAATCGTCGTAACCTCACCGGACCGGATCGATGATACGGTTGCTTCTCTTAAGAAGTGGCTGGCAGACAAGAAAAACGTAAGCCCAGATGTGTTCCTGTCGCAAACGGCGAAGGAAGCGGAGCAGATGGTTTCGAGCACCTTTTCCATATTACAGACGATTATTGGAGCCATTGCAGGAATATCCCTGCTGGTTGGCGGGATAGGGGTAATGAACATCATGCTCGTCTCGGTAACGGAACGTACCCGAGAGATCGGGATCCGCAAAGCCATTGGTGCGACACCGGGGACGATTATGCTGCAATTCATGATCGAGGCAATTATTCTTTCGTTCATTGGGGGGACCGTGGGAGCCTTGTTTGGTCTTCTGTTTGCTTACATCTTTGCATTGATTTCCGGCTGGCCGTTCGTCGTCTCGGTTTGGGCAATTTTGCTGGCCTTCGGATTCTCTGCAGCGGTAGGAATTTTCTTCGGACTTTATCCGGCCAATAAGGCCTCTAAGCTGCATCCGATAGAGTCGCTCCGTTACGAGTAATTTTGGATTAATATAGTGTATACAAGCAGTCCGCTCGCAAGGATGAAGCCTTGCCTTTGCGGGCTGTTTTTGTGCATGCTTCGAATTCTGTGATCTAATGGAGCATTCGGCTTCTTCTTGTCCAGCGGCTATGCCTGGTCAGGGAGGTCTATGCTATAATGAGTGGATGATATGCGGCATTACCTTCAGTCGGCATAAGAGAGAAAGGAGACGGCAGCGTGATCTATGGGATCGGGAATGATATGGTAGAGATCGAACGGGTGCATCGAATGCTGCAAGGCCGTTCAGGCGAGAGGCTGAGGGAGCGGGTCTTGACTCTGGCGGAGCGGGAGCTCCCCGGCAGCAACAGCCGTCCGGCCGAATTTTTGGCAGGGCGCTTCGCTGCAAAAGAAGCGGTAAGCAAGGCGTTCGGCTGCGGAATCGGCAAGATTCTGTCCTTTCAGGATATCCGGATTATGCCCGGTGAACATGGCAAGCCGCTGGCCTTCCTCTCGGAGGAAGCCTGGATCAGGCTGGGAATGCAGCGTGAGCAGACATGTATCCACATCAGCATCACTCATGAGCGGAAGCTTGCCGCAGCGTTTGCGGTTATTGAAGTGAAGGAATGAGACAAAAGCTGACTTTTTGAATTACTGCTAAAAATAAAGATTCAAGAAGTCGGCTTTTCAGCACCGAGAAGGTGGCGAGAACCTGAAGAAGGAGGAACGGTGTGTAGGCAAAATCTACATGAGCGAAATGCTTCCAAAGGAAGCATGCCTCGTAAGCATCCGCTCGGACTTCAAGGGAGATTCGATGAATATATAAGTTGAACTAAATAATCTACGTAGAAAGGGCATAAGTGGTGAAGTGTTCTGTAGAAGCGGAAGCGTTCGCCTTTGTGAGTGGATTTCCACCTTATGATGGCTTAGTCCAATCAGAGAAATCCGCGAACAACAGCGATCGTAAGAACACTTCACACGTTGCCAAGAAACGTAAAATTCATTAGTTCAACTTATAATCAAAAGCTGACTTTTTGAATTACCGCTATAAATAAAGATTCAAGAAGTCGGCTTTTCAGCACCGAGAAGGTTGCGAGAACCTGAAGAAGGAGGAACGGAGTGTAGGCAGACCCTACATGAGTACCGGACTTCAAGGGTGAACGCGAGATTCGATGTCGAATTAACTACTGGAAATACTTCGTGATCAAAAGCCGACTTTTTGAACTACCTCTTAAAGGAGACAGGAATGCAGGACAAAATAGAGTACAGCAAGGCATTTTTCAGCAGAGAATTATTGGAATGGTATGAATCCGCAAAGCGGGACTTGCCGTGGCGCAGACACCGGAATCCTTATTATATCTGGGTATCGGAGATTATGCTTCAGCAGACACGGGTAGATACAGTCATCCCGTATTTCCATAGGTTTATCGAGCAATTCCCTACGTTGCAGGCATTGGCCGAGGCTCCTGAGGAAGAGGTGCTGAAGCGTTGGGAAGGGCTTGGCTATTATTCCCGCGCGCGCAATCTTCAGGCTGCTGCGAAGCAGGTGCTTGAGCAGTATGGCGGCGTAGTTCCCGCGGATAAGGCAAGCGTCTCGGGTCTTAAGGGAGTAGGGCCTTATACGACAGGGGCAATTCTCAGCATCGCTTACAATCTGCCGGAGCCGGCGGTCGACGGAAATGTGATGCGGGTTCTATCGAGGTTCTTCCGGATTGAAGAGGATATTATGAAGAGCGGGACTCGTGCTCTGATGGAGGGACTTGCAGCGGAGCTGATTCCGGAGGGCAGGGCTTCCGACTTCAACCAGGCGTTAATGGAGCTCGGAGCGTTGGTCTGCACGCCGAAATCGCCGCAGTGCCTGACCTGCCCGGTCATGGGCCGGTGCCTGGCACGGCTGGATGGGGTGGAGGATCGCCTGCCTGTGAAGAGCAAGGCGAAGCCCCCGCGGCCGGAATATCGGATCGCTGCCCTCGTCGAGGGCAGCGGCGGTCATGACGGCCGCTTGCTAGTCCGCCGGCGTCCCGCCAAGGGGCTGCTGGCCAAGATGTGGGAGCTTCCCCACATCCTTGCCGCCCCTTCCGCCGGCGGCGGGGTTGGCCTGCCTGATGACGGGCAGGCCATGGAGCAGCTCTCGGCGCTGCTCGCCGCCGAGGGCATCGCCGCGGAGCCGATGGATGTGCTGATGGATGCGGAGCATACCTTCAGCCACATCCATTGGAACCTCCGCGTGTACCGCTTCCGTGAAGCGGCTGCAGCCTTGCCGCCGGGCGTTGCCGGGGCGGCGCTCGAGTATGCCGCCGTGGCCGAGTCCGGCGCGGCATATGAGTCCAGCGGCGGCGAAGAATACCGCTGGATTACTCCGGCGGATATGCGGCAGCTGGCATTCCCGAATGTATTTCTGCGAATTCTGAAGCATCATGCTCCGGAATGGGAAGCTACTCAGACCTCCTTGGAATCTTCAATTTAGGCAAGCAAGCGGAAGCGTTCGCCTTTTGTGAGCGGATTTTCTATCCTATAATGTCATAGTTCGGTTTATATAGAAATCGCCCGGGCATCAGCTGCTTACATGCAGTCAATACCTGGGCGATTTTGTATGTTTTCGGACTGTGCGGATGAATCAGAGCATCCGGTTTTCGGTATCCTTCAAGGTGTTCTGTTTGTCAGGCTCCCGATGCTGGTCCGGGGAGACCTGGCCCGTATCAGTGCCCGATGGCTCACTGATGTTTCGGATAAAGCTGGAGAACTGCTGCTTTTGCTTGTCGGCTTCCTGCTTGCTCTTCAGCAGCTCCTGCGGATCGTTGGTGAGATTGTTCTGCTCCATAGATATCCTCCTCGTCGAATTGATTTTATACTTTCCATTACCCTGTTCCTCGGTTAACAAACAAATACCGTCTATTTTTACGGAACTTAAACAATCCTATTATTGGTATTAATCCATAAAATTATACAAAATATTCGACATTTCGAATAAAAAACGAACATTCGCCAAATGTAACCGCTTAATATAAAGCGTTTTCAGAATAAAATGCGTGTTTTTAGCGAATTTCTATGGTTTAATGGACAAGTAAGCATTTTTTCTCGTGTTTTTGTGCAAATTGTTTTTTTTGAACAATGTAAATTTGGAGGACCATTTTTACATAGCTCTAATACAATTGAGAAAAAGGGGATCAGTTCATGCGTATTCGTTCCTTCCAATTAAGTGATGTGAACCAGGTGATGGAGCTGTTGCAGGAAGCCTTGATGGAGGAGTGTTACGAAGATACGAAGCGGGCGTTCGCAAGACAACTGTCTTGGGATTCGGAGCTAATCGTAATCGCTGAAGATGAAGACAAGGTTATCGGCACCGTGATCGGAACCATCGATCAAAATAATACCGGCTTCATCTACCGGACGGCTGTACATCCGGACTATCGTCGTCAAGGTGTAGGCAAAAATCTGGTGTCAGCGATGGAGCAACGTTTTCAGCAACGCAATATTCACCGCATCATGATTGCCGGAGATCCGCACAACAAGGCGATTGCTCCGCTGTATGAAGCGATGGGATATGGAGCAAGCAAGTTTCTGGAGGCTTTCCAGAAGCTGTCGATTGCCGCCGTTAACGCTGTCGGGAACTAGATAGATTAGAGGGAATGTCAGCCTCTGCATGATATTTACATTTTTAAGCATATCTCACACCGTTGCAAATGGGTGCGGGATATGCTTTTCTATTATTAAGCGAAATTTTAAGTAATGACGGGAAGAAAGCCGACGGCTTGGAGGTATATACGTGAAGGAAGTTATGATTTATACGGACGGAGCTTGCTCCGGCAATCCCGGGCCAGGCGGCTGGGGAGCTGTGCTTCTGTTTAACGGCCACCGTAAGGAGATATCCGGGGGAGAGAAGCATACGACCAATAATCGGATGGAGATTCAGGCGGTGATCTCCGCGCTGAGTCAGCTTAAGGAGCCTTGTCAGGCAAAGGTCTATAGCGACTCCGCCTATGTTGTGAACTGCTTCCAGCAGGGCTGGATCCGGGGATGGCTCAAGAACGGATGGAAGAACAGTAAGAATCAGCCGGTAGAGAATAAGGAATTATGGCAAGAGCTGTGGAGGTTAATGGGGATTCATCAGGTGGAGTACGTCAAGGTGAAGGGCCATAGCGATAATGAGCTTAACAATCACTGTGACTATCTGGCCCGGGAAGCGATCAAGCGGCTGGGAAGCATGTAGTCGAGGAGGGGGATGGGAATGGAGCGGTCTTACAACATGATACAGCAACTGGAGGCCAGTTCGGGCCCTCCCCATTGGGAAGCTTTGAAGTCTGAAATCAAGGAAGCTGCGTTCTCCCTGGGTATCGATGATATCGGCTTTACGACGGCGGATCCATTCTTATCCTTAAAGGCGATTCTGCTGGACCGCAGGGAAAAAGGGTATGAATCCGGATTTGAAGAGCCCGATATCGAGAAACGGGTAGAGCCGAAGCTGACGCTGGACCAGGCGGCTTCCATTATCTCGATTGCAGTCGCTTATCCTGCCAAGATGGAGAATCCGCCCAAGTCCGAGCCTGGCATGCGCCGGGGCATCCTGGCCAGGTCGGCATGGGGACAGGATTATCATACAGTGCTGCGGGAGGCAATGGCAAAGCTGGAGGCCTTTATCCGGGAGCGTGTGCCGAATGTGCGCATAGAGAGCATGGTCGATACCGGCGTTCTGTCCGATAGAGCGGTGGCCGAGCGGGCGGGAATTGGCTTCTCAGGCAAAAACTGTGCCATCATCTCCCCGAAATGGGGGTCATGGATCTATCTTGGGGAGATGATTACCAATATTCCGTTTGCGCCGGACAAGCCGGTGACGGAGGATTGCGGGGATTGCACTAAATGTCTGGACGCCTGTCCGACAGGTGCGCTGGTAGGGCCGGGACAACTGAACGCCCAGCGCTGTATTTCCTTTCTGACCCAGACCAAGGGCTTCCTTGAGGAAGAGTTCATGGTCAAGATCGGCAACAGGCTGTACGGATGCGATACCTGCCAGGTCGTCTGTCCGAAAAATAAAGGCAGATCATGGAATCACCGTCCGGAGCTGCAACCAGACCCGGAAACGGTGAAGCCGCTTCTGCTCCCGCTGCTGGATATCAGCAACCGGGAGTTCAAGGAGCGCTTTGGCTCCAGTGCCGCAGCCTGGCGGGGAAAGAAGCCGATTCAACGGAATGCGGTCATCGCTCTGGGCAACTTCAAGGATGCTACGGCCATTCCGAAGCTTGCAGAAGTGCTGCGCAATGACCCGCGTCCTGTTCTGAGAGGAACGGCTGCCTGGGCGTTAAGCCGCATCGGGGGAACGGAGGCGCTGAAGGCCATTATTCAAGCCGAGGAGAGGGAGTCCGATCCGGAGGTGATAGAGCGATTGAAGAAGGCAAGAGAGAAGCTAGAGAAAGCGTCAATCGGGGAGGAAGCGGAATGAGATTCGTGAGCATGGAGGATGTTGAACCCGGTCAATTGCTAGGAAGAACCGTCTATTCCGGTAATGGAACTGTGCTGTTGTCTGCGGGAGTTCAGCTTACGGTGTATATGATCAATACCTTGAAGCGAATCGGAGTCACAATGATCTATTTGAAGGACCCGGCTTTTGAAGACGTGGAGATCGAGGACATGGTAAGCGAAGTCACGAAAAAGGCGGTGTTTCGCGATATGAGCGAAACGCTGGAGGCAGTGCGGTCAGGGAAGGAATGGAGCACGCGCAAAATTAGCAATTCCGTGGACCAACTGTTAACAGATGTGCTCAGCGCTAAGGAATTATTGTTCCAGTTAACGGAAATCCGTACCAAGGACAACGCTCATTATTTGCATGCGGTGAATGTGGCCTTGCTCTCCTCCATGATCGGATATAATCTCGGCCTGAACTATGGGCAGTTAAAAGAGCTGACGATGGGCGCCTTGCTGCATGATATCGGGAAAAGTGTCGCTCTTGCGGAGGGTGCGGACCAAGATGCGGTGAATAAATCTCACCATACCTGGAAGGGCTTTGAATTTCTCAAGCATAAGCGCGAATTCAGCCTGCTTGTTGCCCATACGGCACTCCAGCACCATGAACGGCTTAACGGCTCCGGCTTGCCTCGCGGACTGACCTCTGAATCGATTCATCTATATGCGAAGATCGTCGCTGTGGCCAACCAGTACGATAATCTGATCAGCGGAGAAGGCGGATTAGCGAAGAAAGCGATGCTCCCTCATGAGGCCTGCGAAGAGCTGATGGCCAGCTCGGAGCTGCTGCTGGATCGGGATGTACTGATTGAATTTAACCGGATCGTCTCAGTGTATCCGACAGGTACCTCTGTGCGCTTATCTACCAAGGAGATCGGGGTCGTTGTTCGGCAGCATCGAGGCTTGCCGGGACGGCCGGTCGTAAGAATTATCCGCAGCGCCGGCGAGGATTTTGAGGTGAAGGAAGTGGATCTGGCCACGGAGACAACGGTATTTATTGATGCGGTTCTCGCTTGAATGAGTCTGGCTTGAATGCTATGATATGTTGAGTGCTCCGGCTTAGCAGGCTAAATATGCCGAGCCAGGGTGTATTTTTTAATCGAGGTGGCTGAAGGATGGAAATTGCAATTCCTATTATTACGCTTGTGGTCGGATTGATCGCTGGCTTCGCAATCGGTGTATTTTATCTGCGCCGGCAATTAACCAAGATGCAGAGTGATCCGCAAGCGCTGCAAAAGATGGCGCAACAAATGGGGTACAATTTAAACGGCAAGCAAATGCAGCGGGCCCAGCAAATGATGAAGCAGCAGGGTCAGAAGCCGCAGGCTTCCGGAAAACGCAGAAAAAAGTAGGTGACTATAGTGGCGGGAGTTAAAGATTATATAAATGCCAAGGTAGGGGATAACCGGGAGAAGATTGAGCATCATGTCCGGGAGATTCTTAAGCTGATCGGTGAAGATGTCGAGCGGGAAGGCCTGCTGGAGACTCCGGCCCGTGTTACCCGGATGTATGAAGAGATTTTTGGCGGATATGAGGTCGACCCTCGCGAGGTGCTCGGCGTTACCTTTGAAGAGAACCACGAAGAGCTGGTGATCGTTAAGGATATCGTGTATTACAGCCAGTGCGAGCACCATATGGCTCCCTTCTTCGGCAAGGCTCACATCGGCTATATTCCAAGCGGCCAAATTGCCGGTTTGAGCAAGCTGGCCCGTCTGGTAGAAGCGGTCACGCGCCGTCTGCAGGTTCAGGAGCGTATTACATCGCAAATTGCCGACATTATGGAAGAGGTCTTGAAGCCGAAAGGCGTCATGGTTGTGGTGGAGGGCGAGCATCTGTGCATGTGCTCCCGGGGCGTCAAGAAGCCGGGCAGCAAGACAGTGACCTCGGCGGTACGGGGAACCTTCCGGACCGATGCGGCTTCGAGAGCAGAGTTTCTATCACTGATCAAAGAGTAAATAGAGCTATGGAATTAAACAGCCAGCTGCCGTTGTACATGCGCAGCTGGCTGTTTGTTTGCGTGGAGTATCCGAAACGCGGATGCTCTCCGTGCTTCAGGATTTGAATACGACCCCCTGCGCGGCAAGACGCTCATGCAGCAGCGGGATTGAAATACCCGGCAGCGGACTTCCCGTGTCGATGGCGATCGCGGCGGCGGTGCCGGCAGCCTGGCCCAGCGCATAGCAGGTGGCCTGCACCCGCATGGAGGACATGGCGACGTGTGTGGCGGAAATGCAGCGTCCGGCCACGATCAGCCCCTCGACATGCTTCGGCAGCATACAGCGATACGGAATATCGTAGCCGTCGAGCTTTCGCTCATCTGTGTTGGTTCCCCCGGTGGGATTATGAATGTCGATTTCATAATTCGTCTGGGCTACCACATCCTCGAACCGCCGGCTGTTGACCAGATCGTCCTCGGTCAGCGTATAACGGCCCTCGATCTGGTTCGTCTCCCGGACGCCGATCTGAGGAGCGATATGAGAGAGCACATAGGTCGGGTGATTGGTGCGCTGCAAATAGTTCGCGACCGAAAAGACCTGCCTCAGTCCTTCTTTCTCCGCGTAATTGATATCCTCGATGCTTGCCCCGTTCCCCTTGACCCGAGTCATATTGACAAGCAGCGACCCGTCGCCCCGTCCGCCCCAATACAAATGGCGGCCTTGCGGCAAATCCTCGATCTTCTCATAAAAGTAGCATCCTTCCGGCAAATGCGGTTCAACCGGCTTGCCCGTATCCTGCATCATGAACATTAGGGTCATCGGTTGGGTAAGACCATCCTCTTTACGGCCGGTATGAAGGGGAACGCCCGCATCTCCGGCTACCCGCGCATCTCCTGTGCAGTCGATAAAGACACTGCCCGCAAAGGCACGCAGCCCTTCGCGAGTATTGGCGACGACGGCTGTCAGCCGCGAACCGTCCATAACGGCGGCGGCGAAGCTGGTATGAAAGTACACCCGCACGCCTTCCTTCTCGAGCTTGTTATTCAAGTAATGGCGCATTTCAAAGGGGGAATATTCCGGCCAGATCGACTGATGGTGAGATTCGGGCAGCGCGGCGGGAAGGAATTCCGAGATGATCTCCCGGTAGATTCCGGTTACGTTGCCCACTCCCATAAAGATGCTGACGTTGGCCAGCGTTCCCATTCCCCCCAGTTGGGCGGAGTGCTCCAGTACAATCGTCTTTTTACCGCTGCGCGCGGCGCTGATGGCTGCCGCCGTTCCCGCCGGCCCTCCGCCGATCACTACCACCTCGGCTTGATCGTAGACAGGGATGCTTCGCTCCAAGAAAACCTCATGTTTTGGCATTGGTATGAATCTCCTTATCCATAAAATTTCATTAATTTCGCCTTTATTCTAAAAGAAAGACCGCCTGAAACATAGCTGCGGCAGCGCGGAAGTCATGGAAGTACCGTAGAATGTCATCAATGTCCCCTAATCGGCCTGGTGAGGCCTCGCCAGGGAAGTCATGAATTTACCGGTAAAGGTCATCGTTATCCACTAACGCCTTCCAGGACCATCTCTTACAATTGAATTGTCCGGGAGCACACACAGGATTACACTAGCGAAGGGGGATGGAAATATGTCTGCAATCCAAATTGCAGAGAACGGAACTAACCATGAATTTACCGTTAAGCCAAAAAGAAAGCGATTTCAGTTTATTCGATCGCACTGGGATTTGTATTTAATCATGCTTCCGGGAATTCTGTATTTCGTGATTTACAAATACGTGCCGATGTGGGGAGCGGTCATTGCTTTTCAGGATTACAACGTATTTAAGGGAATTTGGGGGAGCGAATGGGTGGGTCTGGCCCACTTCAAGGCGATGTTCTTGAACGAGGATTTTTATAAGATCTTCCGCAATACGCTTCTCATCAGCATTTATAAGCTGCTTTGGGGATTTCCGGGCCCGATTATCCTGGCGATCATGCTGAACGAAGTAAGAAACATGCTGTATAAACGCTCGATACAGACGCTGGTTTATTTGCCTCATTTCCTATCGTGGATCATTCTGGGCGGGATTCTGGTCAATGTCCTGTCCCCTTCCTCAGGCATAGTGAACAAATTGCTCGAGATGCTGGGCATAGAACCGATCTTCTTCCTGACGAGCACCGAATGGTTCCGGACCGTGATCGTCGCCAGCGACATCTGGAAGGAAGTCGGATGGGGGGCCATCGTCTATCTGGCGGCGCTCGCCGGGATCGATCCCCAGCTCTACGAGGCTGCAATCATGGACGGCGCGAACAAATGGAAGCAGATCATCCATATTACGCTGCCTTCCCTGATGAGCGTCATCGTCACCTTGTTCCTCCTGCGGCTGGGACATGTGCTTGACGTCGGGTTTGAACAAATTTTTGTGCTGTATAACTCCCTGGTCTATGAAGTGGGCGATGTCATCGAAACCTATGTTTACCGGGTCGGCATTCAGCAAGCGAAGTTCAGCTTTACGACCGCGGTGGGACTGTTCAAGGCAGTCATCGGCCTGATTCTCGTCACCTTGGTCAACAAAGGGGCCAAGAAGCTGGGGCAGGAAGGCATATGGTAGACAAGGAGGCAAACCCATGAAATTAACCAGAGGAGAACAAGTCGCGTCTGCGATCAACTATATTTTACTGGGGCTGCTCGGCTTGCTGGCATTGGCACCGTTCGTGCATGTGCTGGCGCAATCCTTCAGCAGCCACCGTGCTATAACTTCCGGGCAGGTCGGCTTGTGGCCGGTCGATTTCTCCTTCGAGGCCTATTCGAGAGTGCTTAGCCAGGAGGACTTCATCGATGCCTTTCAGATCAGCACGCTGCGAACGATTGTGGGGACCTTGTTCAATGTGACGATGACGAGCCTGATGGCCTACCCGTTATCCAAAACCTATCTGAAAGGCAGAAGCGTGATGATGTTCCTCGTCGTGTTCAGCATGATGTTCGGGGGCGGCATGATACCGACGTTTCTTGTCGTGAAGGCTACCGGCTTGTTGGATACGTTCTGGGCTTATATCATTCCGGGGGCGATCAGCGCGTTTAACCTGATCATCATTAAGAACTTTTTTCAGAGCGTTCCGGTTGAGCTGGAGGAATCCGCCAAAATCGATGGCGGCTCCAACCTGGGCATCCTGTTCCGCATCATCATTCCGCTGTCCATGCCGGCCATCGCTACAATCACACTGTTTCACGCCGTTGGCCATTGGAATGCATTTTTCGATACCGTGCTGTACGTGACCAACCGCGATTTGTTCCCGCTTCAGGTCTATTTGCGGGAACTGATCATGTTCAATCAATCGGGCATCGATAATAATTCCGGTTATTCGGCGAATATGGACAGTACGCTGCTGGCCATGGAGTCGCTGAAGGCGGCTGCGCTGATATCAAGCACGGTGCCGATTCTGGTTGTATACCCGTTCCTGCAAAAGTTTTTCGTGAAGGGTCTTATGCTGGGTTCAATCAAAGGTTAAGCGAGAGCTAACGAAAGGGGATAAATAGAAGATGAATATGAAAAGATGGAAACCGGTGATGGCCTTCTTGCTGATAGCGGTGCTCCTTGCTACAACCGCTTGCTCCTCCGGCGGCGGGAACTCCGGCAATGCTTCGTCAGGTGGAGACGGCGTGCCGTCCGCATCCTCGGAGGGGGATAAGCTGGAGAAGAAATCGATCAAGGTCGTCTACAACGGCGGCGGGCGCAAATTTCCTGACGGAATGGATGAGAACAACAACCCGTACCTTGATTACATCAAGGAAAATACGAATCTGGACATCGCCATGCAATATCCTCCGGCCGACGGCTACCAGGATGCGCTGAATGTAATTATGGCCTCGGGCAATTTGCCGGACCTGATTTATACGTACGATGCCAGCTGGTTTGAAAACTATGTCAAGCAAGGGGCGCTGCAGCCGCTGGATGAGTGGATCGACAAGTACGGTCCGGACCTGAAAAAGAATATACCTGAAGAAGCGTGGAAGACGGTAACGATCGACGGAAAAATCTATGCCATTCCGTCGATGAACGCCGAGCCGGGCAATGAATTGATGTATGTGCGCAAGGACTGGCTGGACCGTCTGGGCATGCAGCCGCCAAAAACGCTGGAGGAATATCGCGAGGTCATACGGGCGTTCGCCCAGGACGATCCTGACGGCAACGGAAAGAATGATACGTACGGTTACATTATGGCTGAGAATGTGGCCAGAATTGCTCCGGTTATCGGCGCCTTCGGCGTCCAAAGGGGGATGTGGACGGAACGGGACGGACAGCTCGTCAATTCCAGTATTCTGCCTGAAATGAAAGAAGCGCTGGCTTTCCTGGCGGGGCTGCAGAAAGACAAGCTGCTCGACCCGGAATGGATGCTCAACAAGGAGGCCAATTTCTCCGAGAAGATCGCGAGCGGCAAGGCCGGCCTGTTCTCCGCCTTCTGGTATGATACCCGCGGCCCGATTCTGACCAGCACCACCAACGATCCAGAGGCGGAGTGGATTCCGCTTGAATTTCCGGCCGGTCCGGAGGGCAAGCAGGGAACGATGGGGTACGGTTACATCGCCGGCTACAACGTTGTTCCGGTAACCAGCAAAAATCCGGATGCCGTGGTGCGCATGCTTAATTTTATCAATGGCGAAGGTTACCGCACGCTGCTGCTGGGCTTCGAGAACGAAGTGTGGACCATGGAGGACGGCAAAATGGTGACCAACTTTGAAAAGCACAACGAGCATATTTACCGCCAGACCCTCGGGGAGTCGGTTCGTCCATACAATGCGCCGGAAGAACGTGATCGCCGCGACTCGCTGGGACTGGAATTCAACCTGAACGATAACATCGACCGGATCGGCGAGGTAGCGATCAGAGACGCCTTTTTGGGCGTGCCGACGCCGGCGATGGGGAAATACACTGCCGATTTGAAGAAAATGGAAAACGAATACTTCACAAAAATCGTGGTGGGCCAGCTTCCGATTGACGCCTTTGACGAATTCGTCAGCGAGTGGAAGAAAAGAGGCGGCGATGAAATCACGGCCGAGGTGAACGCGTGGTATGCAGAAAATAAATAGCGGGAAGACCGCCCAGCGCGGGAAATGATAGACCGCGGCGCTCCAAGGTTCACAGGAGCGCCGTTTTCCGCTACGCTAGGGAAAAGCGGTCGTCCGTGGAGCCGTCTTCTTGGATGAAAGCCCTAAGACTTGCAGGGGGATGGGAATGAAGAGGTTACGAAGGCTTAAGGAAATGTTCACCCAGTCGATTCAGGCCAAGCTCACCAGTTATTTCATATTGATTTTGCTGCCGCTGATTTTCTTCAGCCTGTATGCCAACGACCGTTCCCATAACATTCTGGAGCAGGAGCTGGGGGAGCGGACGATGAGCGCGATGGGCTCAGCGCTCGAATACGTGGATCTCACCATGGATGGAATCAAGAATTTGACCACGCTTCTGGCGACCGATTCGAGCCTGACCTCCCGCCTGAAGCATTCGGGAGATCAATTGTCCGAGGAGGCGTTGCTTGATTTTACCCAGGTGATGCTGCAGATCACCAATACGACGAATATTAATACCAGCGTATCCGGCGTAACCATTTATCACGGAGGCTCGAAAAGATTGATATCCAGCCGGATCGGGGCGCTGTACCGACCGGAGGCCGCTTCGGAACCATGGTTCAAGGATGTGATGCGATCCAACGGAAGCTATGTGCTGTATTTGCCCGAAAAACACGAGGAGGCGCTGATGGGGTGGGCCGATCCGGTATATGATCAGGAGCAGATCGTGCTGATGCAACTGATGGATCTGTACAGCCGGGATAGGGGGAGCAATGTATTGATGCTGTCCATTCCGAAAAGGCAGATGCTCAGCTATCTTAGAAGTCTGGCGCCGAGCGAGGCTTCCAAGGTTTATCTATTCGATGAGCGGGACCGCCTGATTGTGACAAATGCGCCCGCTGCGGAGGTGAAGGCGCTCAACAGCGAGGATTGGCAGGCGATCCAATCCGGACGCAATGGCCCGGACGGGAAAAACATGGTTCTGCGTGCCGAATCGCCCCGTAGCGGCTGGTCGCTTGTTCTGATGCAGCCGGAAGGGGAGATTTATAAAAAGTCGAGGCCGCTGGAGCTGTTCTCATACTGGATTATCGGGATCAGCTGTGTGCTTGCGTTCTGGATCTCGTGGTTAGTTTACAGCAATATCGCGGCGCCGATTTCGTCGCTCGTCTCGGGAATGAAGCAGCTCAGAAGGGGGAATTTCGACGCTCAGCTGAAAAATAACCGGCAGGATGAGCTGGGCTATCTGACCGATGCCTTTAACCAGACCGTCGAACAGCAGCGGCATTTGATCCGGGATATCTACGAGCAGCAACTGCGCCTGACGAAGACCGAGCTGAAATTTCTGCAGTCCCAGATCAACCCCCATTTTCTATATAATACGCTGGACTCCATCTACTGGTCGGCCAAAAATTATGATGCCGATGAAATCAGCGAGATGGTGTTGAACCTGTCCCGGTTTTTCCGGCTTAGTCTGAGCAAGGGAAGGGACACCTTTACGGTCGAAGAAAACTTTGCGCATCTTAAATACTATATCCGCGTTCAACAGTTGCGATTTGTCGATCAGTTTACGGCCAGCTTTCACGCCGCAGCGGACACGGAAGGATTGCACGTGTTAAAGCTGCTTTTGCAGCCGCTGGTGGAGAATGCCATTCTGCACGGGCTGGAAAAACGGGAGAGCGGCGGGAAATTGCACATCTCGGCAGAGCTCCGGGAGGAGCGGCTGCTTTTGACGGTCGCCGATAATGGGAAGGGCATCCCGGAGGAGCAGTTGCATCGTATTCGGATTTCCTTATCCCGCATGGGAGGAAGGGACGGTGAGGTTCCCGGCGGGGAGTTCTTCGCACTGCTTAACGTGAAATCAAGAATCAAGCTGTACTATGGCGATACGGCGGAATTTACGATCGAGAGCGAGGAAGGCAAGGGAACCGTATCCCGCATCGAGCTTCCGTTGGACCGCTGCATTAACCAGGGAGAGGAAGAAGAGAGTTGAACCTGCTGATTGCCGAAGACGAGATACGCATATTAAACAGCCTGGCCAACAATATTCCTTGGGAACAGCACGGGATCGAAGTGGTGGGCCTTGCAGGCAATGGAAAAGAAGCTCTGGACATCGCGGAACGGCGAATGCCCGATATTGTGCTGCTTGATATCGAAATGCCGGAGATCGACGGGTTGACGCTGGCAGACATGTTGTTGGAGCGTGCTCCGCAGACGAAAATCATTATTTTAAGCGGACACGATGATTTCCAATATGCCCAGCGGGCGATTGGGCTTGGCGTCATGAATTACTTGCTCAAGCCTGCAGGCGAAGAAGAGATTCTGCATAATGTGCTGGAGCTGGCTGAGGAGATCCGGAGGGAGCTCTCCGAGAAGCATAGTCTTACGGAGCTGAAGCGAATGTGGAGCAGCAGGCTTCCTCAGCTGCAGGAGGATTTCTTACGCCAACTGATCTCGAGTCGTTATGCGGAATGGGAGCTGAGCAAGCACTCCGCGGAGCTTAATCTGGAATTGCGCAAGGATGCGGCTTATGCCGTGGCGGTGTGCGACATCGATCCGCTGACCGAAGCGGAGAAGCGCTTCTCTGCTGCGGATATGCCGCTCCTGCGGTTTTCGCTGCTAAGCATCGCCAAGGAGTTTATGCCGGCCGGGGAATGCCGGGTATTCAGCGACGATAATGGGGCGACCGTGCTGCTGTTTCCAGGTCAGCCTGAGGAAACGGAGGGCGCTTTGACCTCCCGGATCAACACGCGGGTTACCCGGCTGTTGAGCGCGGTCAAGGAATGCCTGAAGCTGACGGCAAGCGCCGGCATGGGCATGGTAGGCGGGTTAGGAGATATCCCCCAATCCTACCAGCAGGCCGGCATTGCGCTTATGGAGCGGGCCGTATACGGACACGAAATTGCGATTCCCTATTTGGAGGTGCGGGGCACCGAGCGTCCCGTTCTGACGGACTCGGCATTCGAGAAGCAATTGGAGGTATCCATTTGCACAGGGGAAGAGGAGATGGCACAGAAGCTCATTGTCGGTTATGTAGAGGAAGCCTTCGCGGCAGCCGATTCCTCGGGGCTCGTGTATGAGCACCTGCTTTATTTGAGCGGCGCCTTCACCCGGATCATTTTGTCCCAGGGCTGGTCCATGAAAAAGGTGCTTGCCGAGGATTACGCCTATTTCCTGTCGATTCAAAATCTGGTATCGAAGCGGCAAATAATGGAATGGGCGAAGCGCGTGACGACGCACATCGCTGCCTACCTGGAGAATGAGCGGAAGAATTCCAGCCACCGCATCGTCAAGCGGCTGCTGGAAATCGTGGAAGGCCGGCTGAACGAGGATTTAAGCCTGCACTCCCTGGCTGAATTGCTTTATGTTAATTCATCCTATTTGAGCCGGCTCTTCAAGAAGGAGACGGGCGACTCCTTTTCCGCCTATGTTCAGGCAAGGCGAATGGAGCGGGCCAAGGAATTGCTGCTGGGGGAGGCGAAGGTTTACGATGCCGCCCACGCAGTAGGTTATCGGGATATCAGCTATTTTGCCAAGGTGTTCCGCAAATATTGGGGCGTGGCTCCGAGCGAGCTGAAAAAGTAGTATTGAAAGACCGCCAGCGAGAAAATGGCAGCCGTCAAAACGGCTGCCATTTTAATGTTCTTGCTTGTTCGAAGCGTTCTGCAACCGCTGGCCAGTATACGACATTCCACCAATCCTGGATGTAGTCCTTACGTTTGTTCTGATGCTTCAAATAGTAGGCGTGCTCCCAGACATCCAGAGGAAGGAGAGGAACGATATCCCATTGGGACAGGTTCTGATGCTTCTCGGCCGTCAGAATTTCGAGCCGATGGCTTCGCGGACTCCAGACGAGCACGGCCCAGCCGCCTCCCTCGACCTTCTCCGCAGCACTTGAAAATTGCTTATGGAACGCATCGTAGCTGCCGAAATCCCGTTTGATCTGCTCCAGCAGCGCGCCTTCCGGCTTGCCGCCGCCTTGCGGATTCATAATGTCCCAGAAAATCGTATGCAAATAGTGTCCGGCCCCATTGAAGGCCAGCTCCCGTTCCCAATGCTTTACCAGATCGAAGTTGCCGGATTTGCGCGCTTCTTGTAGCTTGATCTCGGCCTTGTTCAGATCGTCGACATAGGTCTGATGATGCTTGTCATGATGGATGCGCATCGTCTCCTCATCAATATACGGTTCAAGCGCATTATAGGCATAGGGGAGAGGGGGAAGCGTATGCCCGCCGATCGGAACGGGACGGTCTTGCTCACGCGGAGTGGAACCTTTGTCTGCGCGGAAGAGGGGAGACTCGTTAGCCAGGCTTTCAGCAATTCGGCCCGGTTGATTGAGCGTCTCCAACACGCCGAGGAAATATTCTGATTCCCGAATAATGTGGAGCAGAACCGTCTTGGCTAAGGGGACGGATTTCGCGGCCTTGCTCTGATCGAGAATGTAATAAAGCTGCCGGATGAACTCGGCCGATTGCCGGAAGGAAGCGTCCAGCAGCCTCTCGGTTTCCCGGACTAATTCAGGGTCGCAGGCCGCTTCTTTAGACGTGATGCCGTATTGAAGCAGTTGGTTGGCAGCTTCGTGCGTTGAAGTGAATACGTCCTTCCACTCGTTCAGCAGCTTGACAAAGCCTTCCTCGAGTCCTGGAATAATCGCCTGTATAACCTCGGTATGCTCAGCCTCCTGCTCTTTCCAGAAACGAATTTCCTCCAGAATCCGGACAGGCAAAAAAGGCCCGTAAACGGTTAGCATGAGATGAAACCTCCTTGAGAATAAATGATCACTACGACCAGTTTATTTCTAAGGGGGCTTGGACTATGCCAAACATTTTCAGGCCAAAGCCTCCGGCTTCTATTTCGCTGCCGATGCAGTTGATTGTCCGATCTTGCTTAGGAAGGTGGAGACCAGACGGAGATATTGCTTGGGATACTCCCGATAAATAAGTTCATGATAAGAGCCCTCTACAATCCATACATCGGAGGCCGGATGGGTCTGGTTGGCAGCCAGCTTTTCTGCGATAGGGTAGGGCGCCTTCTCATCGCGGGTTCCATGGATGAACTGGATCGGAAACGGATAATCGGTCGTCTTAACCTCCTGATAAGGGATCTGCCGCAGGCTGGTGCCATTCAAAATGGGGAGCAGCATGCCGATGATCTCCAAGGAGGGATGGCGGGGCAGGCCAATATACTGCCGGATATTATGGTACATAGTATCCGGTTCAAGCAGGAAGGTACTGTCGAGAATCATTCCGTCGATCTCGTCGGTCTTCAGCGCTGCCTGGAGAGCCGTGCCGGCGCCCATAGAGAATCCCCATACGATAATCTCCTGGCCTCCCCGCTGTTTAGCGAATTGGATCGCGCCGAGCAACTGCTGGGCCTCTTTTTTGCCTCCTGTGGCTACTTCCTTGCTGTTCTGGGCAGCAAAGCCATAGTCGAACATCACGACATTAAAATCCAGGTTGTGTGCAAAATGGGCCAGATCATACATCGGAATCCATGTTTCCTCCCGATTAGCGCCATAGCCATGACTGAACACGATTGTCTTGTCTGAATCCTCAGCGGGAATATACCAGCCTTGCATCATCCGGCTGCCGTCGGCGGCCGGGAAGAGAATATCTTCATATTCGAGATTCTTGGCCAGCTTGGGATTGGAGTACAGCGGGGCGACGGTCGGATTCGACAGCACCCATGCGATGAAGCCATGCAAGGCAATAAAGCAGAAGCTAAGAAAGCAGACAAGCGACAACAACAGTGCGATGAATATATTTTTGAAGCTGAAGCGGGAAGAAGGCGGTGCAGAAGCTTCAGGGGCAGTAGAAGCGGAAGATGGAAGCAGTTCAACAGGATAATTCGGTCCCATGTTCCTCCCCCTTCTCTAAGATCGTAATAAGAATATGAAGCATTTCTTTATGAAAGACACGAATTTTATGTCGAAAATACTCGCATTTTCTGATTTAATCGTATGACGAGGCATGGGTTCTGTCAATCCGGCGGAGATAATTGGATAGATGCAGATTGACGTTTTCCAGATGACATGATTATAATTTATGTAACCAGGTTTCACATAGTGAAACCGACAGAGAGAGGGATGAACCCTGATGGAGGAGCGAAAATTAACAGTTCGCGCTGTCGAGAGGGCGCTTGATATATTATTATGCTTTACTAAGCAAAGAGATCTGAGCTTGACGGAAATCGCCGGAGAGATCAGTCTTCACAAAAGCACGGTGCATCGCTTGCTTACGACCCTGGAGGAGAAGGGATTTGTTATCCGTGATTCAGCGACAGAGAAATACAGGCTCGGTCTGAAAATATGGGAGCTGTCCGTCCATCTGTCGGAAGGTGATGAGCCGGCGATCCTGCTGCAGCCGCGGATGGAGCAGCTAAGAGATAGACTGGGCGAGACGGTTAGCCTGTATTTGCTGGATGGAACGGATCGGCTGCGTATTCAGGCTGTGCAGAGCAACCAGGCCATCCGGCGCGTAGCTCCGGTCGGAGCAAGATTACCGTTATTTGTAGGCGCTTCGAGCAAGGTGCTGGTCGCCTATGCTCACGATGAAGTGCTTCAATCTGTTCTGAATAGCCCGGAGTGGCCCTCAAACGTAGATCGTGCCGAATATATAGCTCAACTGGAGCGGATTCGGGAGATCGGATACGCCACCAGTTATGAAGAGCGGGAACCCGGGGCAGCGGCCGTATCCGTGCCGATTCTGAACCGAAGGGGAGAACTGGCGGCAGCCTTGTCTGTATCCGGACCTGTCAGCCGTATGTCCCAGCAGACGTTGGAGGAGATTGCTCCTGTGGTGATGGAAGCGGCAAAGGATATGGGAATGATGATGATTCTATAATAGAAGACATCAGATGACAATTTTATAGAGGAAGAACGATAGCGTCATTTTTCTCCAATGAGCAAATTGGCGCTTTTTATTGTACCTTGTCTATCTTAAAAAAACGGATACATTTCCATAGCTGGAAGAAAGTCCTCAAATCCCTTGCAGCGCTTGAAATTTAAGGTTTGACAGATATCAAATCCCGGTGCATAATACTATTCAAACTAATTCAATAGGATTTATCGGACAGGAGGTCGGAAGATGTCGAAGAAGTATGCATTTTCAAGAAAATTGTGGGTGACAGGTATTTGCACCCTGCTCATATTGGTCCTGGTTGCAGGTTGCTCCGGCGGCCAATCATCCTCTGGATCGAATGAGAATGCCGGTCAGAATACGAATCAAGCCGGACAAACAGAAGGAAATACCGGAGCGAATCCGGACCAGGCAGCAACGGGGGGAACCTTTGTTTATGGGCGTCCGGCTGCAGTGAACTCTTTTGATCTTCATAATCAGATTACGGCCAATAACGCGTTTGCGATCGACAAAGTATTCGAATCGCTGTTGTCCTTCAATAGTGATGGGGAGATTGTCGATTGGCTGGCAGAGTCGCATAGCGTTAGCGAGGATGGCCTTACGTATACCTTTGTGCTTCGGGACGGCGTGAAGTTCTCGAATGGTACCGATGTAACTGCAGAGGATGCAGTATTCTCGCTGGAAAGACATTTAGAGGTAGGAGGACCGCTTGCGATTGCGGCCAAGGTTGATTCAGTCAAAGCGCAGGATGCGAAGACCCTGGTCATTACCCTGCAGGAAGCGTACACTCCGTTCCTGTCCGAGCTATCCAATTTCTCCAACGGAATCATTCCTAAGGATTTTGGAGGCGTGAGTGAGGAAGAGTTCTTTAAGCAGCCTGTTGGAACCGGTCCTTTTGTAGTTGAAAGCTGGGATCCGACCGGAGACGTTACCTTTACAAAGAATCCATATTACTGGCAAGAAGGCAAGCCTTATATCGACAAGCTCGTATATAAGCTGATCGAGGATGATAGCCAAGCAATTAACCAGCTCAAGGCTGGAGAAGTGGACGCGATTGAATCGCTGGCTTTGCAAAATGCCAATGAAATCAAGGAAGGGGCCGACACAGCCGTTGCGGAGAATGGCAGCTGGGTGACAGAGCAGATCTTCTTTAATACCCTTGATGAACACTTTGCTGATGTCCATGTACGTCGCGCTTTGGCCCAGGCGATTGATCGCGAGGGATTGACCAATGCACTGACCTTCGGTTATGCCCAGACAGCGACCTCCTTGCTGCCAACGGCCATTCCATATAACTCCAATGACACCGTCAAGGCTCTGGAGTTCAATGTAGAGGCGGCTAAGCAGGAGCTGGCTCAATCGGCTTACCCGAACGGCTTCTCGACCAAGCTGCTGATTGCCTCAGGGAACAGCTCGAGAGCTCAAGCTGCACAGATTATTCAGGCGGCAGGGAAAGAGATCGGCATTAACATTGAGATCGAATCCATCGAGTTGGCGGCGTTCCGTGAGCGCTTCTTCGCTTATGACTTCTCGATGATGATTAACAGCGGCCAAGCGGATTCGCCGGAAGCGAACTCGATCATTGCATTCCAGACAGATCCGGACGGCTTCAGCAAGTCGTACTGGACTCACTATACCAACGATGAAGTAACCAAATTGCTCCGTGAAGGCCAGAAGACGCAGGATGGAGAGGAACGTGCAGCCACCTATGCCCAGCTGCTTCAAATTTTGGCCGATGAAGTACCGTACATTCCGCTGTATTATCCTGAGATTCTGAAGGGTGTCCGTTCTTCTGTAGACGGCCTGATCGTATTGCCGAACGGAAGTCTCCGCTTTGAAGAAGTCCGGATCGGGCAATGATGAACGAAGGTCAAGTCCTTAATGCGTCTGGCCCCAAAAAACGGGGATCATCCTACAGATGGTTGTTCATCACGGCTGCAAGATCCTTCATTGTCATCGTCTGCGTCATGATTGCTGTATTTTTCCTGATTCGGATTGTGCCGGGAGACCCTGCGAAGATGATTCTAGGTGAATATGCCACGCCAGAAGCGCTCGAGAGCATGCATCATGCTCTCGGGCTTGATCTTTCGTTAGGAGAACAATTCCTTCGGTTTCTAAGTAATTTATTTACGCAAGGAGATACAGGCAACTCGATTGTATCCGGGAATTCGACCCGGGTTCTGATCGCGGAGCGCGCACCGGTCACGCTGCTTTTAATTGCGATGTCCTCTGTTCTTGCGATTGTTATTGCCTTGCTGTTGGCTACCCTGGCTTCCACCAATAAAAATAAGTGGCCGGATCATCTGATCCGAATCTTTCCCACGGTTACGATGGGAATGCCTGTATTTTGGGTCGGATTGCTCTTGATCCTCCTGTTTGGAGTACGACTGCGCTGGTTCCCGGTGGGAGGGGCGGGTGAAGGCTGGGGCATGGCCTACAGTCTGATTCTTCCCTCGATTACGGTCGCGTTCTCTCAGATGCCTACACTTGTCCGTTCTCTGCGTGCGCAGATGCTGGACGTGCTGGAATCTGATTTTATCGTCACTTTGAAAGCAGCTCAAATCCCAAGCAGGGTCATTCTGTTCAAGCATGTGCTGCGAAATGCGGCCCTGCCGACGCTCATGCTGTTTGGGGTCAACCTGTCCTATTTGATTGGCGGGACACTGGTGGTAGAGCAGGTCTTCGGCATTAAAGGAATCGGCAGCTTGCTCTTTTCCTCCATTTCCAATCGGGACTTCCCGGTCATTCAAGGCATCGCCCTCTACTGTGCGGTTGCCGTTGTGATCATCAGCCTTCTGGTTGAGATCGTATCCTGGTGGCTGGATCCCAGAACGAAGGGGAAGTCATGAAAACAATAAGCGCACACAACCTAACCGGCCCGAGTCGGAAAAGCCAAGGCACCCTGCGCCGGATTCTGAAGAATCCGACACTGCTGGGAGGCATCATTATGCTTGCCATCCTGGTTCTGCTGGCGATTCTAATTCCGGTAATCAGCCCCTACGACCCTTCTGCGCAGGACCTGCGTGCATTTCTTCAGCCGCCTTCAGCAGAGCATTGGCTAGGAACGGATCAGCTGGGGCGGGATTTGTTTACAAGACTCATTTATGCGGCACGAACCGATCTGACCATCATGGTCCTGGCCGAGATCATTCCATTCTGTACAGGGGTCTTTTTGGGGATGCTGGCGGGTTATTACGGCAAATGGATAGATAACATCATTTCACTGGTCACGGATACCTTTGTCGCATTTCCTTTTTATTTGATCGTCATTATTGTTGCATTTGCCAGCGGGGCTGGACAGCGGGGCATCTTCATCACCTTCATGCTCGTAGGCTGGATTGTGTTCGCCCGGGTAACTCGCGGAGTTACTGTATCGCTTCGTCAGCAGGAGTGGGTCGCCTCAGCGCAGACCCTTGGTCTTTCCGGCATTAGAATTATGTTCCGCCACATTCTGCCTAACGTGCTTCCCCAGGCGGTGGTGGTGCTGATGACCGATATGGTGGGCCTGCTGGTTGCGATCGTTACCCTTGGTTACTTGGGGATCGGCATTGCACCGCCTACCCCTGACTGGGGGACGATGATTTCCGATGGGCAGTCATTCATTACAACAGCCTGGTGGCTGTCTGCCATGCCGGGATTAGCAGTGGTATATACGGGGATTGCCTTGTCCTTGGTAGGGGATGGGCTGGCTGATTTATGGAGGAGGAGATAATGTCAATGAATCCGATTTTGGAAGTAGAGGCATTGACTCTGTCATCCAGAGCTAACCCTAAGCTGGTGCACAATGTCAGCTTCTCGATAGGAAAGGGAGAGACGCTTGGACTGGTCGGCGAATCCGGTTCGGGCAAATCGCTGACCCTACGGGCTATTCTCGGCTTGCTGCCGCAAGGGATTGAACAGACGGGCGGGCAAATCAAGAGCTCTGTCAGCAGTGCAATGGTATTTCAGGATCCTCGGGGATCATTAGATCCGTTATGTCCAGTGGTTAAGCAGCTTGCTGAGGTAATCTCCTACCGCCAAGGGCTAAGCCGCAGAGCCTCGCGCCAGGCTGCGCTGGAGCTGCTGGAGGTGCTGGGCTTGCCGCTTTCGCTGCGGCAGAAGGACCGCTATCCAAGCCAGCTGTCCGGCGGACAGTGCCAGCGGGTCGTTATTGCGCTTGCCCTGGCCTGCAAGCCGGGCATCCTGCTCTGCGACGAGCCGACCACGGCGCTGGATGTGACCGTTCAGGAGCAGATCATTGAGACGATCTCCGCTTTACAGCAGGAGCTTGGTTTCGCGATGGTCTTTGTCACACACAATCTGGCGGTTGCCTCAGCGATGTGCTCGCGCCTCTGTGTGATGAGACAGGGACAGATTGTGGAGCAGGGTGATACGCTAAGTCTCCTTCAAGCCCCTCAGGATGCTTACACGCAAATGCTGATTAATTCGGTGCTTCCGGTGCCGGTACTGGAGGGAGGAGAACAGAGATGAGCCAGGGATTGCACATTCAGGATCTGACCGTACGTTATGACGGGGTTACGGCTCTTGATCGGATTCAATTAAATATTGAAGAGCATACCACCCTTGGGCTCGTCGGTGAATCCGGCTCCGGCAAGTCAACTTTAGCCCGCGTTGTCGCGGGGCTGATCGTCCCGGATGAAGGCATTATCTCGCTCGGGGAGGAGCCGCTCACGAAGAAGAGGAGCCGTGCTCAACGCAAAAAAATCCAGATGATCTTTCAAAATCCCGATGCCTCGCTCAACCCCAGATTGTCGATTCGGCAGCTATTGAGCGAAGCGCTGCTATTTCACGGCATCGTTCGCCGCAGCGGGCTGGAGCAGCGCTGTCTGGAATTGCTGGCTCGTGTTCAGATCGACGGATCGGCATTGGACCGTTATCCGCACGAATTCTCCGGCGGCCAGCGGCAGCGGATTGCCATTGCCCGGGCACTTAGTGTGGAGCCTGAGCTGCTGATTGCGGATGAACCGACAAGCGCACTCGATGTCTCCGTACAGCTGAGTGTGCTTGAATTATTTGCTTCATTAAAGCAGGAATTGAATTTGACGATGCTGTTTATCTCCCATGATATGGGGGTTATCCATGCCATCAGTGATACTGTGGCCGTTATGCGTCATGGACAGCTGGTGGAGATCAACTCGAAGGAGCGCTTCTTTGCCCGTCCGGATACAGCGTATGGCTATCAATTGCTGTCCGCTGTTCCCAAGATGCCGGCAGGAACATATAGCAGGAGGGATACACCATGAGTCAACTGAACGCAAGCCACATTCCGTTGTCGCTTGACGAGTTCGACCGGATTACACAACTGTTCGCGAGCGTACTCTCAACCGCACATGCCCCGGTAGTCATCCCGGGTGAGGCAATTCTAGGCATTGAAGCCATGGCAGCAGGCATTGCAGCTCCCGGGCGTAAGATTCTGAATATCGTGACCGGACCCTATGGAAGCCTGTTCGGAAGCTGGCTGGAGCGCGGGGGAGCGACGGTCGTGGAGGTCAAGGTATCCTTCGACAAGGTGGTGACGGTCCGCGAGGTTCACGAGGCTATTAAACGGCACAGCCCATGTGCGATCTCTTTCGTGCAGGCCGAGGTTGTCACGGGAGGCTCGAACCCGGCGAAGGAAATCCTCGAAGTTGCCAAGGAATATCAGTTGGTGACGATTATGGATTCTGTCTCCGCCGTCGGTGGAGAACAGCTGCTTACGGATGAATGGGGCGTGGATCTGGTAGCTATCGGTGCACAAAAAGCGTTGGCGGGTCCGAACGGGATCAGCGCAGTCGGCATTTCGCCGCGCGGCTGGCAGTTTATCGAGACCAATCCTCATGCGCCCCGTAATTCAATCTTGTCGCTGTTAGACTTGAAGCCGAGCACAGACCGATCAGCTCCCCGTCGTGTTCCGCCCAATCTGCCTTCTCTGGAGGGGAGGGCGCTAATTACTGCGCTGTCCCGCATCGAAGATGAGGGTCTGGAGCAGGTGATCCGCCGTCATGAGCTGGCAGCAGCATCGCTTCATGCCGGAGCGGCTCAACTGGGGCTTACACCGTGGCAGCAAGACAGCCAATTCTATTCCACGCTGACCTCGACGATACGCATTGCGGATGAACCGCGTTTGCATATAGATCAACCGATCGGAATTGTCGCACCGGGGGATGGAGAGCTGTTCGGTCAACTGCTGCGAGTGAACCATTTTGGACTGAATGCGAGTGAAGAAGGTGTCAGTTCAGCACTGATTACCTTGGCCGAACTGCTCAAGCATTCTCCGGAAGCTGCATTGACCGCAGCCGCCGAGATATGGGAGGGACGGGCATGATTTTGCAGGCACCGGAGAAAAAGGACTTTCAAGGAATCCATATCGTGGGCATTCCGAACAAGCGGTTTAATATTTCAATCCGCCATGGGAAATTTCAGTCCGTGAAGGAGTCAGGCGAGCGGGATGGGGCAGTTAACGGGAATGAAGCAGGCCAGCGGAATGAGGCTGTCAACCGGAATGGAGCATCCGAAGGGGATGAAGCAGAGACTGGCGAAGAGCGTGAGGAACAGGATGGAGAGCTGTGGATTAGCCCCGGGCTGATTGATCTGCATACGCATTTGGCTTGGACGGATTTCGACCATGCCGATCAATTAAAGCGGGACCCGCAAGAGATTGAGGCGATGCAGGCCAAAGCGTTCGAGGCTACGCTGCGAGCGGGCATTACAACGGCAAGAGATGCCGGCGGTCTGGCACAGCCTACGGCAGATTATATTTTGCGGCATTACGGGCTTCCGCTTAGAGTCATTACCAGCAACGGGATGTTCGGAGCGGCGGATGCCCGCGGTATAGAGCACTTGCAGGTGCGGATGAACGAAGTATTTGCATCAGGAGCTGACTGGATCAAAATTATGGCTACCGGCGGTTTAGGCGCTCCAACGGAGAAGGTACTTGAACCGAACTTTTCTGAGCAGGAATTTGCCTTTATCGTAAAATACGCCCATGACCATGGAAAAAAGGTGCTCGTACACAGCTGGGGCGGCGTAACGATCGACTGGTCGATTCAGGCAGGAGTAGCCTCTGTTGAGCATGGGATGTTTCTGACGGCCGATCAGGCAGGAAGAATGGCGGCTTCCGGTGTGGCTTATGTGCCAACCGCATCGATTTATCGAATCGCCGCCGATCCTAAGGGCGTGTTGGCTCTTCCTCCGCTGATTAGTGATCGTGCGGCCCGTGCGGCTGAAGCACATCCCCGGGCAGTGGAATATGCCAAGCGGGAAGGCGTGCTGATCGGCTTCGGCACGGATTATGCCACGCCTGCTTTGCACGGCAGCAACCTGATGGAGCTCGATACCTTGCGCGAATACGGGCTTTCCTGGAAGGAGGCATGGCAGTCCGCAACCTCTAACGCAGCTCGCATTCTGGATACGGAGCGGCAGCTGGGAGCCGTTGTGGAAGGCCTGCTGGCAGATGCCGTTGTGTTCCGGCAGGATCCATTTCAGGCAGAATCCTCGTGGCAGATCCAGGACAGCATTGCCATGGTGCTTACAGCTCGTGAGGGGTCTTTGGTGTAAACAGGCTCCTAAACAGAATCCGCGTGTATGTATAAAGCTGTGTGTATTATGTGAAAAGGAGCTGTCCGATAAGTCCCCGAAACAAAAAGTTGGGCGAGAAAAGGCACTGGCCCTTTTCAGCCCAACTTTTTGTTTGTTTGCTCTTGCAGCATTATTTCGCCGCACGAGCGCCCGCGCCAGCAATTATAATGCCTTTTTGCACAAAAATACTCTCGGCCCGGCTCCAGCAGCGAATTATAATGCCTTTGTGCATTAAAATCGTCGCATGAGCTCCCATGTCAGCAATTATAGTGCCTTTGTGCATTAAAATCGTCGCATGAGCTCCCATGTCAGCAATTATAGTGCCTTTGTGCATTAAAATCGTCGCATGAGCTCCCATGTCAGCAATTATAATGCCTTTGTGCATTAAAATCGTCGCATGAGCTCCCATGTCAGCAATTATAATGCCTTTTTGCATTAAAATCGTCGCATGAGCTCCCATGTCAGCAATTATAGTGCCTTTGTGCATTAAAATTCGTCGCATGAGCTCCCATGTCAGCAATTATAGTGCCTTTGTGCATTAAAATCGTCGCATGAGCTCCCATGTCAGCAATTAGTAATGCCTTTGCGCATTAAAATCGTCGCATGAGCCCCCCCGCCAGCAATTATAGTGCCTTTTTGCATTAAAATCGTCGCATGAGCTCCCATGTCAGCAATTATAGTGCCTTTGTGCATTAAAATCGTCGCATGAGCCCCCCACCAGCAATTATAGTGCCTTTGTGCATTAAAATCGTCGCATGAGCTCCCCGCATCAGCAATTTTTAATGCCTTTATCCAATTAACTCCAATCGAACGGCGTAATTCCGATGAGGAGGGAGCCACAAGCGGTCATCATAGATGGCTTTTGGAAACCCCCTTCGTATTAAAAGGCCAACCAGAATCTCTGGCTGGCCTTTTTGCTTACGGCTTCACACGGTTGATCCAGCTGACTATGTCTTCAATAATTGACTCGTCAACATTTGACGGAACTGCATATTCTGAGCCGATCGAGAGCCCCTCATATTCGGACAGCAGGTGATTGACCTTTGGGTACAGCTTGTATTCCACATCGGAACGGTTCTTGAGCGCCTGCTTCCAGAGGTCCAATTGTCCGGCAGGAACCTGCCAGTCATTCTCGCCCTGAAGGACCAGCAGCGGCCCTGATTGCTTGGCAGCAAGCTCCGAAGCTGCATAGTTCTTTTGCTCAAACCACCAAAAAGCGGGCTGCATCGGGAAATTGGCAGGCATATTCTCTGTAGTATACTGCGGGTCATTCACGATATCAGCGATGGCAATGTACTGGGCTGCTTGCTGCTCGTATAGGGTGGAGTCCATACCGAGCTGCTTCACGCGGGCTACAAGCTCTTTTTGCTGGAGAGCCAGAATATCGGCAAATTTGCCGGCAGGTCCGGCGAGAATGATTGCCCCGGCGATGTTCTTGCCCGCATCCGCTTGTATCATCAGCGGTACCGCGTAGCCGCCTTGACTATGACCAGCCACGTAGATTCGCGATGAATCGATGTTATCCATTCCTTTCAACAGCTCGACAGCAGCCAGCGCGTCATCGACGGTTTCGCGCTTCAACGTGAAGGTTGGATCCAGCGATACCTTCAAGGAATGCTCGTAGGTTACTTTGTCATAACGGAGAACGGCAATACCTTGGGCTGCAAGCCCGACGGCCAGATCACGGAATACTTTGGCGCCGCCGATCGTTGAATCGCGATCATGCGGACCCGAGCCGTGGACAAGCACGACAGCAGGGAATGGTGCTGTTCCGGCATTCTCGCCGGCGGGCAGGGTTAGAGTCCCCGGCAATGCCAATGCTCCGCTCCCAACCGTAATCTCTTGCTCCGTATAAGCTCCAGACTGGTCATAGGCAGGCTTCTGATAATCCTGCGGAAGCGATGTATTGATATAGTAATCATCAACTTTTCCGCCCTCATTCAGTCTCAGGATGATCTGGAAGCCAGCTGCTTCCGTAAGAAAAGTATAAGATACGCTTCTATGCACGCTGTTTTCGGTTTCGGTCTTCGTCGCTTGTCCTTTGACCTTGCCGAAGAGCTGCTCATAATTGGACCAGAGTTCATTCAGCAATGCCGGTTGAAGAACAGGCGCAATGGATTCTGCAGTCAATGCCGCGGCGGCAGAACCATTCCCTGCTTGCAGCGCCTCAATAAAGACATCGGCAGGGTCTGACTCAACGGCAGAGCTGGCCAGCGCCTGATCCAGAATTTCGCGGTCGATGACAACATTTCCATCCTTCACTTGTACCGGTGTGCGAATAGCGATTTCTTTTCCGTTAAGCAACACGGTATGTTTATGACCAAGGCGAACGATCAGTGTCTGATTATTCTTGGTGACAGTGACGCTCTGCTCGGCTTGGCTCCAATGGACCTTGGCACCTAGGGATTGGGCTGTGTTTCGCAGTGGAACCAGGACAGATGGATCGGAGTCCCCTGCAAAGGCTGTTGTTGCCGGAAGAGAGATGGATATGGCCAGGGATAGGGCGGTTACAGCTTTCAAGTTTTTCTTTAACATCGTAAATCCTCCTCAAGAAATGATAATGATTATTCCATCCCATGAATAATTAGATGGAAATCAAAATCGATACAATCACAATGATCAAGATGACACCTACAATGGTCCAGGCCGCCGGATGCGCATGGTTGATCGTCCAGCCGATCCCGCTCCTTTTTTCAACGAAAACAGAAGGGTCGGAAGGGTTGTAATAAAACACCCCCAGCTTCCACAAATGATCATCATCTACCGGCTGTACGCTTGAGCCCTTGGCCGGACGTCTGATCCTGCTGCCGCCTTGACCCGTCAGGAAAGATAAAATGATAGCGAACAAGACGACAAAGAGCGGAATAGCAAGGCTTACGGACATCATCACATTTGTATGCATCGGCTCAATCATATTCAATTGCAGGAAGGAGAACAAGCCAATCGTCATAAAGGAAGATAACAAGCTAAAGACGGACCACCGATGACGGAAAATCGAGCTTTGCCGAATGGAGCGCTCTGGGTCCCCGGCATAAGTCTGCTGTTTGCTGTGCTGAATACTCCAGTTGATGAAGAGGAACAGCAGCAGCATCATAATCTGGGCAGCATTTAGGGAAAATACAGTACCATACGATTTGGCGGCGCTTTCGACAATATTTCCCTGGAAATCATACTTAAGGGCAATCTGTCCCGGAATCCGGTCATAATTCGCCAGCATATACACAACACTTCCGGCAATCAGTGCTGCATGCAGCCAAAACCAGTGATAAGATACAGCCAGCTTGTTCTGACGGTATTTTGTATCTATGGCCAAAATGGATTTTGCCTCCGCGGTCGCGGGGAGTGTACGCTTCAGTTGTTTCATTTTAACATGAAAATGGAGGAACAGTCCCGAAGATAAGGCAATCAACAGAAAGATAAATACAGGCAGCCAGATGCTTTCCTCTAATCGGTCCTGATGGCCGGAACGGAACAGGGCGAAGACGCATGAGAGATACAACAACCCGTATAGGAGCAAGCTAACCAGCGCATAATTTTTCCGCATACGGCGTACAGGCTCGCTGCGGTAAATCTCTTCACTGATCGAAATGCCAAAGCTGACGGTCTCCCGGGTCAAATAGGGCATAAAGGCAAACGATGAGATAAGCGGGATAAAGATGAGCGTTAACACAACGATGGATAGAGTTGACATTATGATTCCTCCTTTGTCGGTAGGGCAATCTCTGTATAGATCCGCTCCATGATCTCTGTCAGCTCCTGCCGGCTCATTCCTCTGAGGATCGCTTCTGCAATAATGGGTCTAAGCTCGGCGGCCTGCTTCTCCAGAAATTCGCTTGTCGCAGAAGGCATCCCCTCCGGATTAACGACGACTCCCCGCTGCCGGTGGACCAGAATATAGCCCTCTTGCTTTAAGCGCGTATAAACCTTATTGACGGTATGAAGGTTAATTCCTACATCTGAGGCGAGCTGGCGGACAGAGGGCAGCAGTTCTCCAGGCTTCAGCTTGCCTCCGGCAATACCTTCGACAATCTGGTGTTCAAGCTGCGTGTAAATGGGAACCTCCGATTGCATATCTAAATGGATGATCAATGATCGCCACCTCCTTGTTATAACTGTTATACTTATAATATAACAGTTACTCTATGTAGTTGTAAAGAGATCCTATAAAAAAGAGCGGTCAGGGAAACCGGACAACCTTCAGGTTGCTCCGGCGGCCCTTGACCGCTCTTGGCTTGTTATAGAATTATGAGTTGCTCTCTTTAATCATTTGGCGAAGCACCGTTTGGAGAATACCGCCGTTATGGTAGTAATCTACATCAACCATGCTGTCGAGGCGGGCTGTGACATGGAACTCAAATTGCGTTCCGTTCAGGCGAGTGGCAATAACCGTAAGCTGCTGTCCCGGCTTGACTTCGTTGGACAACCCTACGATATCGAACGTTTCTGTTCCGTCGATTCCAAGCGTCTGCCAGCCGTGTCCTTCCTGGAATTGAAGGGGAAGCACGCCCATGCCGACCAGGTTGCTGCGGTGGATCCGTTCGAAGCTTTCGGCAATGACAGCTTTTACGCCCAGCAAGAAGGTTCCCTTGGCTGCCCAGTCTCTGGAGCTGCCTGTTCCATATTCCTTGCCGGCGATGACGATCAGGTTCTGACCGTCGGCCTGATAATTCATCGAAGCATCATAGATCGACATCAGCGTGTCGGTCGGCAAATGCTTCGTGACACCGCCTTCGGTTCCCGGAGCAACCTGATTCCGGATGCGGATATTGGCGAAGGTTCCGCGCATCATGACCTCATGGTTCCCGCGGCGGGAGCCATAGGAGTTAAAGTCTTTGCGCGCTACGCCGCGGTCGCTCAGGTACACTCCGGCCGGGCTTGTCGGCGAAATGTTGCCGGCAGGCGAGATATGGTCGGTTGTAACCGAGTCTCCCAGCAAGGCAAGCACACGCGCCTGGCGGACATCTGCAATGTCCCGCAGCCCGTCGCCGATCTGCTCGAAGAAAGGCGGGTTTTGAATATAGGTAGACTTTTCATCCCATTCATACAGCTCGCCTTCCGGCACCGGAATGGAATTCCAACGTTCATTTTGCGTAAATACGTTCTCGTACTTGGAGCGGAACATTTCCGGGCTGACAGACAGGCCGATAGCATCCTTGATCTCCTTGGATGAAGGCCAGATGTCCTTCAAGAATACGGGTTGATCATTCTGGTCATAGCCCAGAGGGTCATTTTGCAGATCAATGTTTACCGTACCTGCAAGGGCATAAGCTACGACGAGAGGAGGAGAGGCGAGATAGTTCGCCTTCACTTGAGCATGCACGCGGCCCTCGAAGTTACGGTTACCCGAAAGCACGGCGGCAACGGTCATATCGTTCTCCGCGATTGCTGCGCTGACTTCGTCAGGCAAAGGACCGGAGTTACCGATACAAGTGGCGCAGCCGTAACCAGCCACATGGAAGCCCAGCGCTTCAAGCGACTCGATCAGCCCGGCTTTCTCCAGATATTCGGTAACAACAAGCGAACCAGGCGTCAAGCTGCTCTTCACATAGCCCGGCTTCTTCAAGCCGCGTTCTACAGCCTTTTTCGCCAGAAGCCCTGCGCCGATCATTACGCTTGGATTCGAGGTGTTCGTACAGCTCGTAATCGCGGCGATAACTACCGCACCTGTCGTCAGTTCGCTGGCAGCTCCGTTCGGATGCTTGACGGTAACCTTCTGCTCGATTTTCTCATCGCTCAGACCATATCCGCCCTTATCTACCGGCGTACGGATGATGCTGTTGAAGCTATCCTTCATCTCGGTCAGCTCGATCCGGTCCTGCGGACGCTTCGGTCCGGCAAGGCTCGGCACAACGGAAGCGAGGTCAAGCTCAATCAGATCGCTGAACAGCGGGTCTGGTGTATCGCTTGTGCGGAACATGCCTTGCGCTTTATAGTAAGCTTCCACAAGGGCAATTTGCTCTTCCGAGCGTCCAGTGCTGCGAAGATAAGCAAGCGTCTCTTGGTCAACGGGGAAATAACCGATCGTCGCGCCATACTCTGGCGCCATGTTGGCTACGGTTGCCCGGTCGGCCAGACTGATATTGGCAAGACCAGGTCCATAGAACTCGACGAACTTACCGACGACGCCTTTTTTACGCAGCATTTGAGTGACCGTCAGCGCCAGATCCGTTGCAGTCGCACCCTCTGACAAGCTGCCGGTCAGCTTGAAGCCGATAACCTCAGGCGCAACAAAATAAAGCGGCTGGCCCAGCATTCCTGCCTCGGCCTCGATACCGCCAACGCCCCAGCCTACCACGCCAAGGCCGTTGATCATCGTCGTATGGGAGTCCGTACCTACCAATGAATCCGGGAATACGACGGTCTCGTCGCCGATCCGCTTGGTTGCGGCAACAGAGGCGAGATACTCCAGGTTCACCTGGTGAACGATCCCGGTGGCAGGAGGAACGGCACGGAAATTGTTGAATGCCGTCTGCGCCCAACGGAGGAAGCGATAACGCTCTTCATTGCGTTCGAACTCTACCTTCATATTATATTCAAGTGCTTCAGGTGTACCAAAAGCGTCCACCATGACCGAGTGGTCGATAACAAGGTCGACCGGAACGAGCGGGTTAATCTGCTTGGGATCCCCGCCGGCCTTCTTCACGGTGTCACGCATCGCAGCAAGGTCAACAACTACGGGCACGCCTGTAAAATCCTGCAGCACGATCCGTGCAGGGATGAAAGGGATCTCCTTGTTGTCGTCTCTTCCTTCGCTCCATCCAGCGATTTGCTTCACATGTTCTTCCGTAATAGCTCTTCCGTCATATTGGCGCACAGCAGCTTCCAGCAGTACTTTAATGGAAAAAGGAAGCTTGCTGACCGGGCCAAGTCCCTGCTCTTCTAATGTGTTCAGATCGTAATAGCGGTAGCTTTTTCCGCCGACCTCCAGATTGCGGCTGCTGGAGAAAAAATCTTGATTGGACATGAAACGAACCTCCTTGTTTCACTCTGTGAAACATGATTTCAAAAAACTCATTAAATTAAGTATACCTGTCGCCAGACGGCTAGTAAAGTGTTTTTTGCCTTAGAATATGCTGTGTTCAGTCTCTCCAAACATACTTGCCGGCCCTGTTTCATATATTAGTTGCAATGGACTTCATGAACGGTGCATCAGGCTCCAGGTTTATTTTAAAGGAGGTCAGGACGATGGCAGAGGATTGGATGAGGGCGTTGTCTCAGTATGTGAACCAGCAAAATCAGGACGAAATTGACTTCGGGAGCCGCGTAGAGGAAGGGATCGTTACGGATCTGGATTACTTGCTTAGGCTGGGAGAACGAAAGCGCAGGCTGGCGGATTGGTATAGCGAACGTAAAGCCGTTCCTCTTCGCTGTGAGACGAGAGCAAAGCTGCTCCGTGAGATTGAACATAGAGAGGGAGAAGTAGAGGTTGAACTCCAACTGTTAAGAAAAACCGATTATGAGCGTGGAGGGGTGCAGCATCGGGAGGAAGTGATCCATAAGCAGCGCCTGACGCTTCAACACGAAGATGGCGATTGGATGGTGGCACGAGTGCTTCAGCCCATTCCGGAGCGGAGCGCTCCCCGAAATTCCGACGCCGCCGCGGAGTCGGCCAAGTCCGGTGCCGGGGCCAAGCCTTATTTAAACCGGGAGCTGTTGAAAAGCGGCTTCCGCAGCACCCCTTACCGGAGACAGGATGCCGTGTTGTATGCAGATCGCTGGTGGGACGACTTTAATCCGCAATTCGCCGCATTTGAGGTTGATTGCACCAACTATATCTCCCAGTGCCTCTTTGCAGGTGGAGCGCCAATAAATTATACTGGAAAAAGAGATTCAGGCTGGTGGTACAAAGGTTATGTCGGCGGGAAGGAAGCCTGGAGCTACAGTTGGGCAGTCTCCAATGCACTGGAACGTTATTTGAGCGGCAAATCGGGTTTAGCCGAGCCTGTTGATAGGCCGGAACAGCTTGAACTTGGCGACGTCATCGTCTACGACTGGGATGGCAATGGCGCTTTTCAGCACAGCACAATTGTAACGGCTTTTGATGCCGGCGGAATGCCGTTGGTGAATGCTCATACTGTACCAAGTAAGCATCGGTACTGGGATTACCGGGATTCCTATGCATGGAGCGACAACACGGTATATCGCTTTTTCCATATTGTTGACCGGTTCTGAGCAGGATAAAAGAGCGGCGTAAGCCGTTTTTTTCTTAATTTTTAAATTGATGAAAAGAGGTTGCGCATGGGACAGGAAAAATTGACGGTAGGTTTGATTTACGGCGGGAAGTCGGGGGAACACGAGGTATCGCTGCAGACCGCCTTTGCGGTGTCCAAAGCTTTTGATTACGATAAATACGAGATTATTCCTTTCTATATTACCAAGCAAGGAACCTGGAAAGTGGGTCAGACAATGACAGCCCCTTTCCGAGCCCTTGATCAACTGGAGCTTGCTAACGGGGCGGACGATACAGGAGCCGCGGTTCAGATGCTTTTCCAGGGCTTAACCTCCGGGGAGCGGGCAATCGATATAGCCTTCCCCTTGCTCCATGGGACGAATGGAGAAGACGGAACGATTCAAGGCCTGTTCGAAATGGCCAATTTGCCTTATGTCGGAGCAGGCGTATTAGCCTCGGCAGCTGGGATGGACAAGGTCATCATGAAGAAGCTGTTTGCCGAAGCGGGTCTCGAGCAATGTAAATACTGCTATTTCACCGCTTCGGAATGGGAGAGCAGACAAGAGGTTCTTGTACATGGAATCGAAGAGAAGCTGGGGTATCCTTGCTTCGTTAAGCCGGCCAATCTGGGATCCAGCGTTGGCATCTCCAAAGCCAAGACCCGGGACGAGCTTGTTCAAGCGATTACGTTCGCACTTCGCTACGATGTGAAGGTTATTGTGGAGGAATTCGTGGATGCCCGCGAGGTTGAAGTCGGAATCCTGGGCAACGACGAACCGCTTGCTTCCGTTCCGGGAGAGATTGTCTCCTCCAGTGAATACTATGATTATTCAGCCAAGTACTCCGACGGCAAGTCACAGATGATTATTCCGGCGCAAATCGACACGGAACTGGCTGACCGGATTCGCGAGGTGGGCGTTCAGGCCTTTAAAGCCATTGCAGGCAATGGCTTGTGCCGGGCGGACTTTTTTGTGAAGAAATCCGACAACACCATCTGGATCAATGAAGTGAACACCATGCCAGGCTTTACGCCGTACAGCATGTATCCGCTCTTGTGGCGCGAAACTGGCGTGTCCTATGAAGCGCTTTTGGACCGATTGATCGGGCTTGGACTCGAGCGGTTTGAAGCAAAGCAGAACCTGAACTTTGAGAACGGCATCTAATTCTGGAAAGGCGGATGAGCTTATGGGCTTTCAAACAGAATTCAATTCAGTATGTAAATTCAAAAATGAGCAAGAGCTGTACGAGCTTCTTGAGTATGGACGCGGTAAAATGCTCAAAACCGGGCTGCGCGTATTTCCCACCGGCCAGAAGGTCATTGCTTATACGCCGGAAAACAAGGCGGTAGCTATCGTCAAAATAACTGCCAGTGTGGCGGAGATTAACTTCAATGGAGAGGAAGTTACCTCGGTGGAACTGCAGCTTGTCCGGCTGCTGACCGAGGAAGAGTCCAAAATTCAGACCGATCTTGCTTATGAAATGTTCTTTGGAGACGCGGAGGGCAAATGATTGTCCGATTCGGCTATGTCGCGATGTCGACGGTCGTAGAGAAAGCATCGCCATCAAGAACAATGACCTACAAGACCTTTAGCGGTCTGCTCGATCGAGAGGCTGCGATTCGCCGATTGGAGGCTCTCGGGGCAGAGAATCTTCATAATACGCTCAGGCTGCTGCGTCATAATGCGGCGAGCGATATTAAGGTGTACCGCTTCTCCTCGAAGCTGATTCCGCTGGCCACGCATAGTGCGCTTGCGGATTGGAATCCTTATGCTGCCCTCCGGGAGCCTTTTGCACAGATCGGGGATTTCGTTCGCAAGCATGAAATGAGGGTGTCATTTCATCCGGATCATTTTACCGTATTCAGTACGCCGCGTCCGGAGGTGCTTCAGAGTTCGATCCGGGATCTGGGCTATCACATCTCGATGCTGGATGCGATGGGGCTGGATGGCAGGTCCAAGAATAATATCCATGTGGGCGGTGCTTATGGAGACAAGCGCTCGGCGGCAGAACGCTTCATTAGCCATATATCGGATCTCCCTGAGAGCTACCGTAAACGGCTGACATTGGAGAACGACGATAAAACCTTTAATGCTCGGGAAACGCTGGAAATTTGCGAGGTTCTGGGGCTTCCGATGGTGCTGGATATCCATCATCAATGGGTGAACAATGAAGGAGAGCTGCCGTCAGAGCTGTGGCCCCGGATTTTAAAGACCTGGTCCGGTCCGCTCGCTCAGGCGGATTCTTCGGAGAATGATCCGTTGCCGCCCAAGATTCATGCGTCGAGTCCGAAGAGTGCGAGTGACCCGCGCGACCACGCCGATCATGTGATAGCCGCTCCTTTGCTTGAATTTCTTCGCAGTATTGCCGGCATAACGGAGCGAATGGATGTAATGCTTGAGGCCAAGCTGAAGGATGGTGCGCTGTTTGCGCTTATGGAGGATTTGGCCCGTTACCAGGGGGACGGCGTGCGCATCCTGGATCAGGCTTCAGTGGAGATCATGCCTTAAGTTGAATTGAAAGGCGACGTAGAAAAGGCATAAGTGTGCAGTGTACTGTAGTATTTACTTGCGGCAGGGTTGATATTTCAGGATAATTAAGGTAAGTTGAACAAAACGTAGCAGGGTGCTGTGATGCATCCTCTAGTATATGAAGGAGGCTATATCTGTATGGGAGATTTGTTGAACGGTAAAAATGTAGTTGTCATGGGCGTTGCCAATGATCGGAGTATCGCTTGGGCGATTGCACAGAGTCTGGCGGCTCAAGGAGCACGTCTTGCCTTTACATATGAGAATGAAAGAGTCGAGGGACGGGTGCGCAAGCTGGCCGAGACGATTCCGGGCTCGCTGCTTGTACCGTGCAACGTGACGGTCGATGAGGATATCGACAAGCTGGCGGAGCTGCTGTCTGCTGAGTTCGGCATACTCCATGGCTTAGTGCACAGTATCGCATTCGCCAAGGCGGAGGACCTTTCCGGAGAGTTCGTGGATACCTCCCGCGAAGGCTTTGCGCTTGCGCATGATATCAGCGCCTATTCGCTGGTTGCTGTATCTCAGCGCCTGTCGAAGCTGATGACCGAAGGCGGAAGCATCATGACCATGACTTACCTGGGTTCGGAACGTGTCATGCGTAATTATAATGTTATGGGCGTAGCCAAGGCGGCGCTGGAGGCATCCGTCCGGTATCTCGCCAATGACCTGGGACCACGGAATATCCGTGTGAACGCCGTCTCGGCAGGACCGATCCGGACGCTGGCAGCGAAGGGGATCAGTGATTTCAATTCCATTTTGAAGCAGGTTGAAGAGAAGGCTCCGCTTCGGAGAACGACGGAAACTGCTGAAGTCGGAGATACCGCGATGTTCCTGATCAGTCACTTGTCCCGCGGAATTACCGGTGAAGTAATCTATGTAGACGGTGGTTATAATTTTATAGGAGCTTAACCTGTTGTTCCCTTGCTTTAAATTATGATGAAGGTAGTGAATAGCTGTGGAATCAAAACCTGTTACTCCCTATGTGGTAGGCAGTAAAAACCCGCTTGCGGTGGCCATTAATTGCGCCGCCAAAGCCGGGGAATGGATCAAGAGCCGATTGGGAGATATTAAAGCTGTTAATGAAAAATTCTCTCCGCAGGATCTGGTGACTGATGTCGATAAAGGTGCTGAGGCGATGATCCGCAAGCTGATCCTGACGCATTTTCCTTCCCATGACATTTTGGGTGAGGAGGGGGTTGCCCCGGGCGCGGCGGCTTCGGCGGCTGCATGGCAAGAGGCGAGCAGCAGTGAGTTTTTGTGGATCATTGATCCGCTGGACGGAACGACCAACTTCGTGCACGGCTTCCCGTTCTTCTGCGTCTCCATCGCCCTGGCTTTCAAGGGTGAAGTCATTATTGGCGTGATTTATGATCCGATCCGTGATGAGATGTTTGTTGCAGAAAAGGGAAAAGGCTCTTATATGCACGGGCATACTAACCGGGTATCTGCAGACGCACGGCTGGAGGAAAGTATTATTGCGGTGGGCTTTAATCCGGATCGGCAGGCGGCTCCGATTAATCTTAAGGGGATAACGGCGTTATCCGGCAAGGCGCGCAGTCTCCGTGCCGGAGGATCGGCCGCCTTGCATTTGGCTTACGTGGCTGCAGGCCGTCTCGGCGGTTATTATGAGGTGAATCTCAATGCCTGGGATACGGCGGCAGGCGCGTTGATGGTGGCGGAATCGGGAGGCAAGGTGACCGATACAGCCGGGAATCCTTACCATGTCGGCGCAAGAAATCTGATTGTCAGCAACGGCACCATTCATCAGGAGCTGCTGGAGGTCATTGAGGCTGCCGGTGCAACCGGGAATTAACTGATCAGAAAGGGGTATACAGCCATGCAAGACAGAAAGGATCTTGAGAAAGAGCTTGAAAGAGAGCTTAGCGAGATGCTGTCGGATCAAGTGGTTGATAGCGAGGAAGAACGGCGGAAGAAGGAGCGAAGCCGCCTTGCACCCAAGTATGAAGTAAGGATTCAGACCCAGCTTGATCCGATCGTTGAGGAGACCCTCAAATATCGCAGCATGGGCAAGGAAATCGATGGGCGGTATGATGGTTATTTGAAGAGGGCTGGTGTATCAGACAGGAAGGAAGAGAACTAGACAGCTTAGAAGTGTCATAATTTCACTCTGTTTACGGCGCCCCTTTCGGTTTGAAGGGGTGCTTTTTTATTCAGCAGGAGAGGCGGGGAACTGATGAAGAAGAAATCTAAAGTCCATAGCAAAGGCCGCATGTTGCTGACAGGCATGCTGTCGCTGGCCCTGCTGGCTGGCGGAGGCACAGCGTCATTTGCCGAGACAGCAGCAAATGCTGCGGAAGCTGGAAGTCAAACAACAATCAAGCAAGGCAGCCTTCAGACTATCGTGGCCATTGGAGATTCCATTACAGCAGGATACGAGCCGGGGATGACGGAGGCCTCTGCTGTTTATGGTTATGTAGACCGAATCAAGGAGCAGGCCTTGTTTCATAACAGAACGGAAGTCACGAATTACGGTATCCTCGGACTGACAAGCACCGGACTGCTGAATTACCTCAAAGCTATCCAAGAGGGCGTTGCGGTAACCGCAGACACCATCCAGCCGGAGATATCCGATCCGCGAATCAGCGTCTTTGCATCCGGAATACCGGAAACCAGGACCAAGCTTGCCCAAGCGGACACGATTCTGATCACCATCGGCGGAAATGATGTATCGCAGCTGATTGAGCAATCGAAGAGTCTGAGTGCAGAACAGTTAGAGACAACGGCATATGAATTATTGACAGTCTATAAGACAAACATTCAAGAAATTCTCTCCGTTCTGACCGTAATTAGTCCCGATGCGCAGATTATCCTGGCAGACCAGTATCAGCCGGTTCCGAAGATTGCCGGAGAGAGCCAGTATGTCATGCTGAGCGAGATTGCTGCCGGCTTCACGCAGGCGGTTGATGAGGCGGTTGCAGCCTTGGTTCAAGAGGGCAAGTCCGTGAAGGCGTCGCATGTCGCCGAAAGGTTTGTTGGCAAGGAACTGGCCTATACGCATATTTTCAATGAAGATGTGCACCCCAACCAATCCGGGTACGAGACAATTGCCAAGGTCATGGCGGAGTCCATCTGGGGCTACTACCGTATAACAGAAGCCCAGAAAGGAAAGACGGAGCTTTCAGTAGTTGTCAGTGGCGCAGAATTGCAGACACCCTATAAGCCGATTGTGAAGAACAGTCAGACCTTTATTGTATTGCGGGACATTACAGATGCAATCGGAGGCACTTCGAAATGGGATTCCAAGAGCAGCACGGCAACCGTTTCGTATAACGGTAGTGAGGTTGTGATTCCGATCGGCGCCAAGACAGTCACTGCAAACGGCATCTCATTAGAGACAGCAAGTCCGGCATTTTTGCAAAAGGTAGGTACTGAACAGAAGACTTATGTTCCTCTAGCGCTACTCGTGAAGGGGCTCGGACTCGATGTGCAGTACAGCAGCAAGATGAAGACGGTATTTATTAACTTATAATCTACAGGTGATTGTGCTATATAATTTGAACTAATGACGTACATTGGAGGCAACGTGTAAAGTATTCTTACAGAACACTTTACACTTATGCCTTTTCAGTGTAGCTTTCAATAGTTCAATTTCTACAGCACTCCACTTTACTGCTGCTTTACGGCCACGATCCGCAAACGCACGTAATCCGCGTACCATTCTCCGTCTCGGAATAACTCCGTTTTCGCCAGCTTCGCTACCTTTTGAAGCACATGGCTTTTTTCGGCCTCCTCAAATCCTGCGAGAAACGGACCGGCGGCAAAGCCATTCAGCCAATGAATTAGGCCATCTTCACCTTCTCTTAACTTGGTAGGCCGGTCGAAATGCGCCGCATAAGCGATTCGGAATCCAAGCTCCTCAAGCAATGCACTGTATTCTCCCAAGCTGGGAAAATACCAAGGGTTAAGCGATCCGGCGTCTATTCCGTAATCTTGTTCCAGGATCGTCCCCAAGCTTTGGACAATCGCAGCTACATTTCCTTTTCCCCCGAATTCAGCAACGAATCGTCCGCCGGGCTTCAAGGCGTTCCAAACTGAGGAGGCTGCGCTCCGGCCATCCTTCATCCAGTGCAAGGCCGCATTCGAGAACACCGCATCCACCGGACTCTCCAATTCAAAATGCTCGGCATTTCCCACTCTAAAGTTCAAATGGGGATACTTATTCCTTGCCTGATGTATCATCGGCTCTGCCAGATCCATGCCCAGCACTTCCGCGCCGGACTTGGAAATCTCTTGAGTCAGATCCCCGGTACCGCAGCCCAGATCGAGAATCCGTTCGCCTGGCTTGGGGCTAAGCAATTCCACGACACCTTTTCCGTATTCCGCTACGTATCCCAGTTTTTCATCGTACAATCCGGCCTGCCAAATCTGCTTACCGCTCATCTCCGCTTCCTCCCCGGTCATGTCATGTCTCCATTATGCGGCACAGGCATGAATTGGTGAAATATATAGTTCAAATCATTTTGATAGGTTTCTCCTATAGCTGCCGGATTTAGTTGTCATGTTGCCTTTTTCTACTGCAATCCAGAGAAATCCAACTTCGTATGATCGCACATAAGGTCATTAGAGTTGGACATTGGGCCGGTAAGTCCTCTTGGGCTAATCTGTAGAAGTAAACTGTGTAAAGGAGCGGGAGCAGAGCATGCCGAAAATTGCGGACAAATATTTGGTGGTTGATCCCTGGAAAGTAGTGGAGGAAGGCTTTGATCCGGGGCGCAACCGGGTTTCCGAATCGATATTTTCGCTAGGGAATGAATATATGGGTGTCAGAGGATACCCGGAGGAAGGGTATGGCGGGGATACGCTGCTTGGGAGTTATTTTAACGGGCTATATGAAGAGAGTCAGGTGGCGGCCCACTATAAAGGAATCATTAAATCGCTGCGCTTCATGGTCAACGCGGTTGATTGGCTGTACACCCGAATTACAGTGGATGGCGAGACACTGGACTTGGCGGCAAGCCGGTTCTCGGATTACCGCAGGGAAGTGGATTTCAGAACAGGAATTTACCGCCGGGAGTTGACCTGGCATCTGCGGAGCGGCAAGAGCCTGAAGCTTGCGTGCGAGCGTCTGGTTAGCATGCGGAACTCGCATCTCGGAGGTCAGCGGATCACGCTGGTACCGGTTGATTTAGACGGGGAGGCAACGATTCGGACGGGGCTGGACTTCTCGGTGCTGCATGAGGACCAGGGCCGGCGCTATTGGTCGGTGCTGAGGCAGGAAGAGGAGCAGGGAATTGCGGCGATCCTGGGTCAGACTGAAAATACAGGGAACCGGTTATTCTCCGGTTTTCGGGCAGTGTCGCTCGACGAGACAGGACGTCAGCCGGTGGTTGAGGATGGGCTGATCGGTTATGATCTGAAGCTCAAGCTGGAGCAAGGTGTCTCAGCCGTGATGGATAAACTCGTCATCAATGTTGCGGAGAAGGATCAGGGGCTGGACGACAATGCAGTATGGCGGCAAGGCATGGACCTGGCTGAGGCGATCCGCGGGAAGGGATACGACCATGCGGCTGAGGAACAGCAAGCCTACTGGCAGCAGGTCTGGGAGGCATCGGATATCGAGATCGCCGGCGATCCGGACAATCAGCAAGGGATCCGCTTCTGTATTTTTCAGATGTATCAGACCTATCACGGCGACAATCCCGGCTTCAATATCGGGGCGAAAGGACTGACAGGCGAGGCCTATCGCGGTCTGGCCTTCTGGGACACGGAGTCGTACTGTCTGCCGTTCTATATTTTCAATAATCCGAAGGCGGCGAAAAGCCTGCTGGAATTCCGCTACAAATCGCTTCCTCATGCGCTTCAGCGGGCCAAGGAGCTGGATTGCGAAGGGGCGTTTTATCCGATTGCGACGATCGACGGCACCGAGAGCTGCGATCTTTGGCAACATTCAAATCTCCAGCTGCATGTAGGTACTGCAGTCGCTTACGGGCTGCGCCACTATGTAACAATTACCGGGGACACGAGCTTCCTTCATGATAAAGGAGTTGAAATGCTGATTCAGATCAGCCGCTTCTATGCTACTCGCGGACAATTCGGACAAAAGAGCGGCGAGTATGGATATTTCGGTGTCATGGGTCCGGACGAGTTCCAACTGATGGTCAACAACAATTGCTACATCAACTGGATGGCGAAGAAGCTGTTCGAATATACGCTGGAGTCAATCCAGGGCATGCAGGATACGGAGCCGGAGAAGTTCGCGCTTTTGGCGGAGAGAATCGGGTTAACGGATGAAGAGCAAGCAGATTGGAAGCATAAAGCCGATCATATGAAAATCCCCCGCGATGAAGTCACCGACGTGTACGAAGAACATGATGGGTTCTTTGACATGCCGCATCTGGATATTCATTCGATCCCTGTGACAGAGTTTCCGCTGTACTCGCACTGGTCTTATGATCGGTTGTACCGGTATGACATGATCAAGCAGCCGGATGTGCTGATGTTTATGTTCCTGTACAGCAGTCAGTTCACGCGGGAAGAGAAGCGTGCCAATTATGATTATTATGAGCCTAGATGCATTCATGAATCTTCCTTGTCTCCATCAATCCATTCGATTCTTGCCGCCGAGATTGGGCGGCCGGAGGAGGCCTACCGGTTCTTTGAATTTGCGACCCGTCTGGATTTGGATAACTACAACCGCAATACGCGGGAAGGTCTTCATACGACCTCGATTGCAGCGGCCTGGATGAACATTGTATACGGCTTTGGCGGCATGCGATCCGACGGAGACAAGCTGCAATTTGCACCGAGTATCCCGGAGCAATGGACCCATTACAGCTTCCCGATCACCTTCCGCGGGAGCAGACTGACCGTTGAAGTGAACAAGGATGAAGCGGTGTTCAAGCTCGTGTCCGGAGAACCGATGGACATTGCGGTATATGGCCGAAGCCTGACCGTAGATGGTTCAGAGCTTAGAGTTCCTTTGGACCAAGTAAAGGTGGGTTAGTATGAAGCTTGCAAATCAAGACTGGCTGATTCGGGAGAACGGCTTTGACCGGAACAGGATTGCCGCCGACGGCAACAAGTTTATGATCGGCAACGGCTATATGGGCTGTAGAGGCACGATGGAGGAGTATACAAAGGACCAGCTGGCGGCGGTAACACTGGCAGGTCTGTATGACCAGGTAGACGGCAAATGGCGCGAACCGGTCAATGCACCGCATCCGCTGTATGCGGTCATTGAATTCGAGGGGCAATCGCTGTCCGTGTTGGACAGCGAGCCTGTGGAGCACGAGCAGGCACTGGATATTCGCAGCGCGGTACATCACCGCCGTACGGTATTTAAGGCGGATAGGGGAGCAGAGCTGGTTGTAGAGTCGGAGCGGTTCTGCAGCGCAGAGCGGCGGAATGTGATTGCGGGACGGCTCAGCGTGACATGTAGCGCTAACGGCCAATTAACGATTCGTACGGGCATCAACGGGGAAGTATGGGATATCAACGGTCCGCATCTTGAGAAGCTTGAGGCAGCGGAGCATCAGAACAGCCTGCTTGTAACCGCCGTTACCCGTGAGTTGCAGGTCCCGCTTGCGGTGGCGGAGCGGATCAGCTCGAGCATGGAAGCCGAGGAGCGAGAGGCTGTGACAATGGAGGTTCGCTATGATCAGCAATCGGGCTCGATCTTCCGGACGATCTCTTTTGCATGCCGGGCAGGCAAGACCTATACATTTGATAGATTTGCTGCCGTATGCACAGGTCTGGATGAGGAGGAGCCGGGCGCTGCAGCACTGCGTCTCTGCCGCGAAGCGGCCGGTACCGGCTATGCCGGTCTGCTTGCCGAGCATGAGGCTTGCTGGGAGCGGAAGTGGGCTTTGGCGGACGTGGTGATTGAAGGCGATGACGAGGCACTATTAGCGCTTCGCTACAGCCTGTACCAGCTGTTGATTATTGCGCCCGAGCATTCGGAGAAGCTGTCGATTCCCGCAAGGGGACTATCGGGGCAAGTGTATAAGGGAGCGGTATTCTGGGATACGGAAATGTTCATGCTTCCGTTCTTTCTGTACACGCAGCCGGAGACGGCGCGGAATCTGGTGATGTACCGGATTCATACTTTGGATGGAGCGCGGCGCAAAGCGGCCGAATACGGCTATGAAGGCGCGTTCTATGCCTGGGAAAGCCAGGAGACCGGGGACGATGCCTGTACGCTTTTCAATGTAAACGATGTGTTTACGGGACGGCCAATGCGTACTTACTTCCGCGATAAACAGGTGCATATCAGCGCGGATGCAGCTTATGGAATTTGGGAGTATTATAAATTTACCGGGGATGAAGAAATCCTGCTGCAGGGCGGGGCGGAGACCGTATGGGAATGTGCGAGATTCTTCTATTCCTATGCGTACTATAATCCGTTAAAACAAAGATATGAAGTGCTGGATGTCACGGGTCCGGATGAGTATCATGAACGGGTAAATAATAATGCGTTCACCAATGCTATGGTAAAAAGGACGCTCTTCATAGCGCTGGAAGCGATGGAGATTCTGCATGCCGCTTGTCCGGAGCAATATGAGGCGTTGGTGCAGAACAGTGCCATCAAGCCGGAGCATATTCGGGATATGCATGACCGTCTGTATGTGCCTGAACCGGATTCCGAGACCGGGCTGATTGAGCAGTTTGATCGCTATTTTACGCTGGAGGATATCCCGCTTTCCGAGCTTAAGGGCAGGGTGGTCAACAAGCATGAATATTGGGGCGGCGGGAACGGATTGGCAACGACAACGCAAATTTTGAAGCAGGCGGATATTGTGCTGATGCTGCATTTATTCAAGGACGCCTATGATACGGTGATTAAAAAAGCGAACTGGGCCTACTACGAGCCGCGTACCGAGCATGGATCGAGCCTTAGCGCGTGCATTTATGCGATGGTTGCCGCCGATACGGGTTCTCCTGACTGGGGCTATCCATACTTCATGCGGACGGCGACGATCGACCTGACGGGGGAATCGAAGCAATATGTCGGGGACTTGTACATTGGCGGGACCCATCCGGCTGCGAATGGCGGTGCATGGATGGCTGCTGTCCAAGGGTTCGCCGGTATCCGCTTTGACGGGGAGTGCGCAATGATTTCTCCTTCACTTCCGGAGAAGTGGCAGGCGGTTCAAACCAGGCTGGTTTTGCGCGGACAGCAAATCAAGGTACGGGTTGGCAGGCAACAGGTGGAATTGGAGGCCGATGCAGGGAATACAAGCGAGGTTCGTGTTGCTGCGTATGGGCAAAGTCTAACGCTTGAACCTGGTGTTGCTGCTGTTTTACGAAGGGAGCAGGGGCATTCCGCTGAGTAAGCGCATGGCAGGATTAGCCATGGTTAGGGTGGAATCTCTATATAAGTTGAACTACAAAGGCTACTTAGAAAGGCATAAGTGTGAAGTGTGCTGTAGTGAAAACTTTCTGCAGGAAAGCTGCTTCGGGAGCATAAGCTCGTAAGCACACTTCACACGTTGCCCTTAGAACGTAAAGTTCATTAGCTCAACTTATATAATAAAGACTGAAAATAGTTGGTCCAAGATAAGGAGAGAACAACATGCTGGAAGCAATGAAGGGTGCGATCTTTGATCTGGATGGCGTAATCGTGGATACGGCCAAATATCACTACTTGGCTTGGCGAGCGCTTGCGAACCGTCTGGGCTTTGAGTTTACTGAAGCGGACAACGAGCGCTTGAAGGGTGTCAGCCGGATGCGGTCACTCCAGATCCTGCTGGAAGTAGGCGGGATGGATGCGGATGAGGCAGAGCGTGAGCAAATGGCGGAGACGAAAAATAAGGAGTATGTAGACTATATCTCCCGGCTGGAGCCATCGGAGCTGCTTCCCGGGGCAAAGGAATATTTGATGTACTTGAGAAGCCGCGGAGTGCGGATTGCCTTGGGCTCGGCGAGCAAGAACGCGGCGTTTATTCTGGAACGCCTCGGGATTACCGAGTTGTTCGATGCCGTTGTTGACGGTACGAAGGTGGCTAAGGCGAAGCCAGATCCAGAGGTGTTCTTGACGGCCAGTGCGGAGCTCGGCCTGGATCCGGCGGACTGCGTCGTGTTTGAAGACGCAGCCGCAGGGGTTGAGGCAGCCAAGGCAGCCGGCTGCCGCGTGGTCGGCATCGGCAGTGCCGACATTCTTGGAGCCGCCGACCGGGTCGTCGGCGGGCTGGACGCACTGCTGCCGTAGGTGGCAGTGCGTTATGTGGTGCTGTGGTGGTTTTGAAGGAGGGTGTCCCCAAAGTGAAATTCTGTACACCCTTAATAACAAAATAGAGTGATATTCATATAGAAACCAAGGAACTAAGCGGCCTTCTCTCGCTTAATTCCTTGGTTTCTTGCGTACACTGCGGCTATAAGGAGCGAGGGAAGTCCACCCGACCTCAAAAGCTTACTCTTGGCAAGCCTCGAAGCTTTAGTGACATTCTGCATTAAAATCACTGCTCGACCACCCACGCCAGCAATTTTAGTGACATTGTGCATTAAAATCGGCGCTCGACCACCCACGCCAGCAATTTTAGTGACATTGTGCATTAAAATCGGCGCTCGACCACCCACACCAGCGATTTTAATTGACATTGTGCATTAAAATCACCGCACGACCACCTACGCCAGCAATTTTTAGTGACATTGTGCATTAAAATCACCGCACGACCACCCACGCCAGCAATTTTAGTGACATTGTGCATTAAAATCGCCGCACGACCACCTACGCCAGCAATTTTAGTGCTTATCGGCACTTGGTTCGCAACGCACGCCGTAACCTCACATTGAAGAAGGTAAGAACCTTCACACGTTGCCCCTCCCCTGTATGTTCATGAGTTCAGCTTATACACCTCCCCCGCGATTTTTTTGCTGGCAAGCCGGCATAAATCGTTTACACTTTAGGAGAATACATCGCACTGGTCTCCGGGCAGGAGCGGCCATCGGAGAAATAGACATGATGTGCGTAGAAACACGCATATTGACCCTTTTTTATTCTTGCTATAGTTAGATTGCCGGGGGGAAGGAACGTGAGAAGAAAACTGCGAAATCCGTTAAGCAAGCTGAACGTCAAGCAGCAGCTCGTGCTGATGTTTATCGTGCTGACAATTCCTTTATTCGTCCTGAATGCATACGGCAATGACCGGGCAGGGCAAATTCTGAAGCGTCATGTTACCAACGCCTATATCGAGCTAAGCAAGCAAAATTTCCGGCTGATAAACCGGGATATTGAGGCAGTAAACAAAGTAACATCGACCGTCTTCCAGAATCAGTTGTTGCAACAATTGAATCCGGTTTCATCGGATAAGACCGTGCTTGAGCGCGTGAAAAACTACGAAAAGCTTGAGGATATTCTTACCACGTACTCTCAGGAGACGGATGACCGTGAACCGATCTATTATTCACTCTATGTTTATGATCCGAACAATACATACTTTTTTGCACCATTCTATCCGGGACCGCGAGTGTCAGGGGTGTATTTCTTCTCGGACGAGGAGAAGCCGGAATGGTTTGAGGAAGCGGTAGCCAAGAAGGGGAAGGGCTATTTGCGGATAGTTGAGCATCTGTCGCAGCCTACTGAAGGGCAAAGCCGCCAGAAGACGCTTGCTTATATCAGAGCGATCAACAGCATCTACAAGAACGGGACCATCGGCGTGCTGGTGGTGACCAATCTGGACGCCCGGGTAGGAGAGTCGCTGGAGACGGTAAGCCTGCCGGAAGGAGAGCTTTTTTTCACCGATTGGAACAACCGTATTCTGAGCTCGACCACCGGAGAGTGGGGCTCTGTGCTTGAACTGCCTGAAGAGGCGAAAACGGAGGACATGACATCTACGGTAAAAGACATCATTACCAAAGACTACATCTATGTAATGAATGTGAATCACGTGCTTCAGCAAAAGCTGGTGTACAAGGTGCCGCTTCACGCCCTGCTGCAGCAACAGAACGAAATCAAGCGGCTGATCCAGCTCATCTCCATTGTGTATTTTGTAGCAAGCCTGGTCTTCTTGCTCTATTTCTGGCGCTCTCTGATGACGCCGATCCAACGGCTGGTCTATTTCGTCAGACGTTATGAACCTGGAAATGTAGTGCCCGAGACCCCGCGCAGAGGGAGAACGGATGAGGTCAGTGTGCTGATTTCGACGATCTATGAGATGGCGCGCCGCCTGAACTCATTGGTGCATTACAAATATACGATGGATCTGAAGCAGAAGGAGTCGCAGCTTCAATTGCTGTATCAGCAGATCAATCCCCATTTACTGTACAACACGCTGGAGAGCATCTATTGGAAGAGCAAGCTTGAGGGAAATACGGCCTCAGCCGAAATGATCAAGGAGCTGTCCAAGCTGATGAAGATCAGCCTGAGCCGAGGGCGCGAGCTCATTACGCTTGAAGAGGAAATGGAGCATGCCACAGCCTATATCAAGCTTCAGCAGCATCGGCATGACTATCAGTTCCGGGTTAGCATCGACATTCCGGAGGAGTATCGGCAGGTTTTGATCCCTAAAATTACGCTTCAGCCCCTGATCGAGAATTCGATGATTCACGGGGTGCGTCATATGGGAGAAGACGGCATGATCGGCATTACAGTCCGTGGAGATCAGGAGGACATATTCGTAACGATTGAAGACAATGGCTACAGGCCCATTGATCTGGAGAAAATTTCCCGCTTATTGGAGGAGGAGACACCTGACCCGTCACTCGGATATGGTATTCGCAATATTCATCAACGCATTCGTCTTCATTTTGGCGAGGGGTACGGTCTTGGCTACGCTATACGCTCCGGAGGAGGCTTGCTCGCCACACTGCATATTCCACGAACCCTGCCAGAGGAAGAGTAGACAGACAGGAGGGAACACACATGTACAATATTTTGGTAGTAGATGACGAGCCTTTGATTTGCAAAGGCCTTGCAGGGCTGCTAACAAGCTCTGGCCTTGCTATAAATACAATATTCACAGCCGGCAGCGGACATGAAGCGCTGGACTATATTCGGATGGAGGTCATCGATCTCTTAATTACCGACATTCAGATGGGGGAGATGAGCGGGATCGAGCTGATGCATCAGGCCAAGATTATTAAGCCTTGGGTGCAGACCATCATTATCTCTGCTCACGAAACGTTCCAGTACGCCCAAATGGCGCTGCGTCTTGGAGCGCGGGACTATTTAATCAAACCGCTGAACAGCGAGCAATTTCTTGATTCGGTTCGCAATGCCTTGCTGAAGATGGATAAACCGGTGCCGGCCATGACTGACTTTCTGGAACGGCCTGCAGAGCATTTTCATGTGGAGGAGCCGGAGGATGGAAAGAATGAAGAGCTTACAGCCTTATTAAACGGTTCCCCAACCAATATATTAATGAACAGGTGGGGGTTAACCGGACCCTATTTTTCATTGATCAAAATCAAAATGGACCTTTCCCGCAGGGCGGAAGAAACGGCCGAGCTGCTGGAGAAGAGCAGGAAGGATTCCGGGCTGTTCCGATATGCTGCGCTCAATGTGGCCAAGGAGCTGCTGTATCAGGAATGGAATGCGGTCGTCTTTTATCCCGCTGATCTGGAGATCGGCATTCTGCTGCAGTGGAGCGAACAGGAATATGCAGAGCTCGATGTCAACAAGATCAGTCAGCTGGAAATGATCGGACGCAGCCTGCACTATCATATCGAGAAATATTTGGGTATTTCCGCCGTGATTGGAATCAGCCAGATTTTGAAGGGAGCAGAGTTCCTGCATATTCTCAATCGTCAGGTTGACAAGGCGATCTCTTGGGGAACCGGCCACGAAGACTATCATGTGTTCTATTACGGGGACTTCAACTGGAATAATTATGCCCAGGATCCTTCCGCCGAGGAGCTGACTACGCAGAACAATGTCATTGTGGCGGAGGCCAAGCGGTATATTGAGGAAAATTATAATCAAAAGGGACTCACGATTCACGAGATGGCGAAGAAGAACCACGTCAGTCCGAACTATTTGAGCTATTTGTTCAAGAAAAATACAGGCTACAACCTGTGGGAATATGTCATTAAGCTGCGTATGGAAGAGAGCAAATCGCTGATACTGCACACCGATCTGCGGCGATATGAGATCGCTGAGCGGGTAGGTTATGAATCTCCGGAGCATTTCAGCAAAATCTTCAAAAAGTACTTCGGTGTCAGCCCAAGCGATATGAAAAAATAGCAGTAAGATCGGTTATACATCACATAGTTTTAGACATGTTCGCAGCCCCTGTCCTTTTCTAAAATGGAAGCTAGACATTATAGAGGAATGAGGGAGCATCATGGAAGAAACGATAATTTCTCCGGGAAGCACGCATCAGGAACCGGAGTACAAGACGAGGACGCGAAAGAAGCGGCTGACTAGCTTGAAGAAGTACATGTGGGGATATTTATTCCTTGCACCGGCTATCGCCATCTTCATCGTCTTCTTGTGGGTCCCGATCATCAAAGGGATGGTGTATAGCTTCTACAATATTGATTTTGTTAATGGCAATATCTTCGTAGGCATGGATAACTATATTAAAATCCTCAATAACCCTGACCTGCTGCTTTCCGTCAGAAATACGCTGTATTACATGCTGCTAACGTTGATTATCGGATTCTGGGTTCCTATTGCCGCCTCCATCGCAATTTCTGAATTGAAATTGTTCCAGGGCTTTGCCCGGATCGCGGCATATCTGCCTTACGTTGTGCCGGGCGTTGTGCTATACGGCATGTGGCGCTGGATGTATGATCCGGTCGGTCCAATCAACGCCGTGCTCGGCTGGTTCGGAGCAGATCCGACCTCGTTCATCTCCGATAGCCGCTACTCGATGATCGCGCTTGTCTTCATGGAGACGTGGCAGCAATTCGGCTCAGCCATGCTGATCTACCTGGCCGGGGTGCTTAGCATTCCGCGCGACTGGTATGAAGCAGCTGAGATCGACGGTGCCGGCGTATGGAGCCGGATCAAGTATATAACGCTTCCGTCGATGCGCAGTCTGATTGTGCTTATGCTGATCTTGCAATTAATCGGTACTTCCCAGGCCTATCAATCCCAGCTAGCCATGCTGGATGGCGGGCCGAACAAAGCCACCTTGACTTATGCCCTCCTGACCGTCAAATATGCGTTTACCCAATTGGACTATGGTGCCGGTACGGCGCTCGGCGTGCTGATGTTCGTCGTGCTGAGCGTACTCGGAATTGTTCAATTCAAGCTGACGAAGGAGGACTACTAACATGAAAGAAAGAGGCATCCTGTCGGCTTCGGATTTGCAGAAGCCACTGAATAAAGTTGTATACGGATTTATGGTTCTATGTATTGCTTTTATGTGCTTTACGATGCTGTACCCGATTGCCATGACGATGTTCAATGGACTGAAAAGCAATCAGGAGGTCAACACCTTCCCGCCGCGATTCTTCCCGACGGTCTGGCATTGGGAGAATTTCTCCAAGGCATGGAATTATATTGAGCTGCCGATGTTTTTGAAGAATACGATGCTCATTTTCGTCGGTTCTCTTCTCGTCACTATTCTGGTGCTGGGCTTGGCAGCCTTCAGTATCTCGCGGATCCGGGCCCCCTATAGCCGGGCGGTCTACTTCTTCATTCTGATGACGCTGTTCATTCCGGCTTCCAGCTATATGATTCCAAACTTCGTTAACCTTAAGGACCTAGGCCTGTTGAACTCGTATTGGGCGTTCTGGCTCCCTGCGGGTGCGAATGCGTTCTACTTTTTGCTGATGAAAAATTTCTTCGATGGGATCCATCCGGAAATATTCGAAGCGGCGCGGATTGACGGGGCATCAGAAGTGACCAGCTACCTGCGGATTGCGGTTCCGCTGTCGATTCCGATTTTTGCGACATTATCGATCTTTATCTTTTCCTCCGCATGGAATGACTGGTTCTGGCCATCGTTGGTCATGCATACCGAGGACAAATATACGTTGGCTACGGCCGTCTATAAATATGTCATTAATGCAAGAAGCCTGGATAGCAGCGTTAAATTTGCACTGTTATTCATGGTCATGATTCCGCCGATCTTTGTCTTCCTGGTGTTCCAGAAGTTCATCATGCGAAGTGTCAGTCTATCAGCGGTGAAGGGATAAGCGTATTCATAGATCGTAGCCTTGCACATGATCGCCATATGAATACACATCGTCTAGCGAAGCAATCATCCTTAAGATAAAGATGTAACCAAGAACATCATATTTGATGAAAAGGGGAGTATCCATGCGCAAGTTTACTACTTTACTGATGTGTCTAATGCTGTTCGGTACGCTGCTCGCCGGCTGTGGCGGCAACAAAAACAATGCGGCCAACAGCCCGGCGAATGATCCGGCGGTAAATTCAGGCGGAAACAGCAACAATTCAGCTCCGGAGCAATCCGCTGAGGAGGACATTACTCAGAAGAAGATTACAATCAAGGTTCACTATCCTCTGCCGGATGAGACCACGCTTCGTGATCAGGAAGATGATAAGATCGCACGTTTCCAAGCCAAGTACCCGAACGTAACGATCGTAAAGGATGATTGGCAATACAGTGTCAATGAAATCGGCGTGAAGATGGCTTCCAATGAAGCGCCTACCTTCTATAACACTTGGGCTACTGAAGCGAACTTCCTCGTAGAACGCGGTTGGGTTGCCGATATTACAGACCTGTGGAACAACTGGGAGTACAAGGATCAGATCAATCCGGTTCTGCAAAATCAATTCATTGTAGACGGCAAAGTGTTCGGGGTTACCCAGAACGGCTACATTACTTCCACGGTTGTGAACAAGAAGCTGCTGGAAGCCAAGGGCTTGACTATGCCATCGCTGGACTGGACTTGGGATGATATGTACAATGTTGCCAAGGATGTAGCGGATCCGAAGAAGGGGATTTCCGGTATCGCACCAATGGGGAAAGGGAATGAAGCAGGCTGGAACTGGACGAACTTCCTGTTCGAGGCCGGTGGTGAAATTGAGACAACTGTCGATGGTAAAGTAACAGCTGTGTTCAACTCCGAAGCTGGTGTGAAGGCTCTGGACTTCTACAAGAAGCTGAGATGGGAAGCAAATGCGATCCCTCAAGACTGGGCGCTTGGATGGGGAGATGCGATTAGTTCATTCCAGCAAGGGCGGACAGCAATGGTTATTGCCGGAGCGTTCGACGTCATTCAAGCAGCTCTGAACGAGGGCGGCATGAAGCCTGAGGATGTAGTGGCTTATCCGATGCCGGCTGCCGAAGCAGGCGGCAAGCATTACGGGATTTTAGGCGGCAATTATCTTGTCATCAACCCGAACGCCACCAAAGATGAACAAGAAATGGCATTCCGTTATATCACGTTCGACTACTTTACCGATGATGCCCTGAAATCTGTTGAAGACACGATTCAAGCGCGCAAAGCGGAAGGCAAATACTTTATTCCTACTCCGCTCGAATACTTTAGCGAGGATTCGGATTACGCCAAGAAAATACAAGCGATTTATGATAAGTACGACAATGTGTACAAATATGATCCAGACCTCTTTGGTCTGCTGGAAGGCAAACCGGAAGCCCAGTATGGCACACAGGACTTCTACGCTACGATGTCCAATGTAGTACAAGAATCCTTCTCCAAGAAAGGCACGGATTCCAAGCAACAATTGGATGTAGCCGCAAAATTTGTGCAAGAGAACTACTTTGACAAGATCGAAGTAAAATAATCGGCGATAACGCAAACGAGGCTGCCCCGAATGTCCGATATGGACTCGGGGCAGCCTTGTTGTACTTATGCAGGGAAGCAGTTAAACACAAATAGGCACGTTAGAGGGGCAACGTGTGAAGTGTACTTCTAACGCTTCTACAGCACACTTCACACTTATGCTCTGACTACTTTGCCTTTACAGTTTAAACTGCATGCGGTTTGCACGTGCCTGCGCCGTAAACTGCACCGCATTAAGCTTGCGAGCAGGAAAGTGTGCAAAGCATAGGGCAGTTAAACATGGGAGGGCGAGAGGGGCAACGCGTGAAGTATGCCTACGATCGCTGTTGTTCACGGATTTCTATGATTGGACTAAGTTCTGACAACGGGGAAATCCGCTCACAAAGGCGACCGCTAACGCTTCTACAGCACACTTCACACTTATGCCCTGACTACTTCGCCTTTACAGTTTAACTGCTATGCAGTTAGCACGTGCCTGCGCCACAGTTGCATTACAGTAAGCTTGCAGCCTGTGCATGCAAGCAGGATACTCCGCGCGCCAATAGCCTCCTCCTAACTTCACTTTACTGCCAGCCCCGCCTTAGATTAGGCATCACGAAGGGAAGCCTGCGCGATTCACTTTATGCACAGCCCAATGGAACACTGGTGCCTGGAGTTGCGCCCAGTCATACGTTGCTTCGACCTTGCGCGGAACGCAGAACTTCGTTATCCGACTGGGCATTCCATTCTTGCTCCGAACTTTACTCATCCACTTATTCCGTCTCATTCCGGTCATGCTCCAGTGAAATTTCTTACCTTAAATTCTTCATTCGGCGCTCAAACCCGATTTTAGTGAAAAAACCTACCTTAAATCGCCAGTAACTAGTTAAACCTACGGTTTAGCCAGCTTTAAGCGAAAGAATTTCACTATATCCGCATTTTCACCATTTCACCTAAATTTAGAGTAACTTTTTTCACTAAATGCGTGTGATCCGTATTTGCATGTGGTCGATCAACCATCGTCATGCTGTGAAGCACCGCGCGTTGGGAGCTTTGAGCAGGTTGAGATCTGCATGATGCTGATGTGAGATGTGTGTATACGTACTTTGTTGTCATTTTACAGAATTTGCTGGGGATAGTCCTTGTGTGGGTAGTTGTCCATGTACCTGTCCGCTGAAGGTGAAATGATGCGCAGTTACTGTTTGTATTGCATCGGCGTCTTAGGCACTTCAAATGCCGGATGAACGGGCCGGTAGGTACATGTCGAGGGATTCGAATGCTTAGTCACCGCCATGGGCGGCATTATTAGGTGTTAAAGTGCATTCGGCACATACAAAGCCGAACTAAAGAATCTGCGTTAAAAGGGTATAAGTATGAAGGTTGGTGCAGTAAAAGCTTTCTGAAAGAAAGCTGCATCGGGAGCATACGCTCGGAGTGGTCGCCTTTGCGAGTGGATTTCTACCTTGTCAGAACTTTACAATAAGAGAAATCCGCGAGCAACAGCGATCGAAAGCAACCTTCACACGTTACCCCCGGAACGCAGAATCAATCTTTAGATGGTTTTATACTGCTGAGCACTTACTATTTATAATGCAGCATCCGGCGCCTTTTATGCCGGATGCGAGCCTGAATATGCATATCGAGGGATACGAGGATGCTGCCATAGCTGCTTTTGGACAGCTATGTGAACTGCTAATTGCACCGCGGCACATGCAAAGCCGAGCTCAAGAGCCTGCGTAATAAGGGTACAGCGATCGAAGGCAATCTTCACACGTTACCCCTGACACGCAGAACTATTAATCTCCTTAAAGGAAGCTTCCGCAGCTTCAAGCGTGAAGTCGATATCTTCCTCCGTGTGGGCCGTAGTAAGGAACCAGGCCTCATACTTGGACGGAGCGAGATTCACGCCCCGGTTCAGCATCGCCCGGAAGAAGGTGGCGAACATCTCGCCGTTCGTGTCCTGGGCTTCGTCGTAATTGGTTACCGGATGATCGCAGAAATGCGTCGAGAAGGAGCCGCGGATCCGGTTAATTGTCAGGGGAATGCCGTATTGGCGGGCAAATCCGGCAAGACCGTCCGTCAGCTTGATCGTCAGGCGCTCCATTTCCTCATAGACGCCCGGCGTTTGAAGCACCTCCAGGCAGGCGATGCCCGCGGAAATGGAGGCAGGGTTGCCCGCCATAGTTCCAGCCTGATAAGCCGGACCGAGCGGGGCAACCTGCTCCATTACTTCTTTGGTGCCGCCATACGCGCCAATCGGCAGGCCGCCGCCGATGATCTTGCCGAGCGCGGTCAAGTCCGGTGCGATCGCTTCATGGTTGTCCAGTCCGGCGTAGGTCTGAGCCGAGCCGTAATGGAAGCGGAAGGCCGTAATGACCTCATCATAGATGACCAGCGCCCCGTACTGGCGAGATAAGCGGCAGAGGTCCTCCAGAAATCCCGGCTTCGGCATAACCATGCCGAAGTTGCCGACGATCGGCTCAACCATGACTGCGGCCACATCGTCGCCCCATTTGTCCAGGGCTTCCTTGAGAGCTGGAGCATCATTGAACGGGACCGTAATGACTTCATGGGCAATGCTGGTCGGAATCCCGGCGCTGTCCGGAATGCCAAGGGTGGAAGGTCCCGAGCCTGCGGCGACAAGCACCAGATCGGAATGGCCGTGGTAGCAGCCGGCGAATTTAATGATCTTGTTGCGCTTGGTATAGGCACGGGCAACACGGATCGTAGTCATAACGGCCTCTGTACCGGAATTGACGAATCGAACCTTGTCCATGGACGGAATAGCTTGCTTCAGCATTTTGGCCATCTTGATCTCCAGCTCGGTAGGTGTTCCGTATAGTGTGCCGTTTGCCGCAGCTTCCTGAATGGCGCGGGTTATGTGGGGATGAGCATGGCCGGTAATGATCGGGCCATAAGCCGCCAGATAATCGACATAACGGTTATCGTCCACATCCCAGAAATGTGCTCCCTGGGCCCGTTTCATAAAGACAGGTGCTCCGCCGCCCACCGCTTTGAATGAACGGGAGGGACTGTTGACGCCGCCTACAATATGCTTCAAGGCTTCTTTATATAGTTGCTCAGAATGTATACGGTTCATAGGAATCTTCCTTTCAATAATAGGCTCGGACAGCTGGAATGCCGCTAAGGCATACTCCAAAAGAAACCGGCCCATTACGGGCCGGTAGAGCTGCCTATTTAAGTCTTCGCTGCTGTCCGAAGATTAATTTGCACTGCTGCTAGAGCCATTGCTGCGATTCGTGTCGGCTGTATCTGACTCCGAATCTGAGTCAGTCTCGTCATCCGGGGCAGTTTCGTCGACGGCGGGCTGGAGAGCCTTTTCGAACACCTCTTGCACGTATTCCTTCAGCTTATCTTCATCCCGCACTCCTAGTACCTGTGCCCCGCCAACACGCTTCTCCTCCAACAGCTCCATCGGAGGAATCTGTTCACTGGAGGCCATGCTGCTGTCGTAACCGACGGTGGCCAGCTTCCACATATCATTCACTGTCAGATTCGTATCGATGTAAGGATTGATTTTTTCCAAGATAGAAGGCAGCTTCATGATTGAGGTGGTGGTCTTCAGCTTCTCAGCCACCGCCTTCAGGAAATTGCGCTGACGCTCGGTGCGTGTGAAGTCGGACATCGCATCATGCCGGAAACGAACATACTGTAATGCTGTGTTGCCGTCCAGATGCTGCTGGCCTTCCTTCAGGTTGATATCATATTCATGATTGTCTGCCTTGCTGGTATAGCGCATATCCTTTTCGACATAGAAGTCCACGCCGCCAACGGCATCAACAAGCTCAATAAAGCCCTGAAAATCAGTATAGACATAATATTGAATAGGAATCCCTAACAACTCAGATACAGCAGACATCGCAGTATTAGGACCATAGGTAATGGCGGCATTAATCCGATCCGAGCCGTGCTCCGGGATTTTGGTATAGGTATCGCGCATAATAGAAAACAGGTGAATTTGCTTGGCTACAGGGTCGAGGGAAGCAACGAGCATCGTATCGGAACGGGGGACTTCCCCTTTATCCAGCCCGCGGGCATCGACTCCCATAAGCAGAATATTGACTCGTTCTGTTCCTTCCCATTTCGGCGGCTCCGGGATTTTGGTCTCAGTAGGTGTTACCTTATAGAAGGGCGACTCTTCACCCGTCTTTTGAAAATCCTCTACCTGGTTGTAAATCGAAGTAACGTAATAGGCCGCCAATGCGGCGATCGCGACGAATACTCCAACTACGGACCAGAGAATCGCCCTTTTCGTTCGTTTTGTCATTTTGCTCGTCCTTTCAGCGGGAAACGATGAAATCGTGCCGATTGCCCTAAATAGTAAAAAAGTTACTCTTCATATCATTACATTATAATTTCTTTTATAATTACAATCAATTTATAAGAAGTTTACAGTAATTTTGTCGAAGGAGAGAGCTACATGTCTGAAGCAGGATTTCAATTGAATGATCGGGTTCCTGATTTTCGTCTGCCAGCCAGTGGAGGGGAAGAGATCTCATTAAGCGATTTTAGAGGAAAGAAAGTTATTATTTATTTTTATCCGAAAAATATGACGCCGGCCTGCACCCAAGAGGCTTGTGATTTCAGGGACCGTACCGGAGAGCTCCATGCCTTGGGGGCAGTGGTGCTGGGAATCAGCACGGATCCGGTGCGCTCGCACGACCGTTTTCGTGAGAAGCAGAATCTGTCCTTTCCGCTATTGTCCGATGTTGAACATCGGGTCAGCGAGCTCTTCGGAGTATGGCAATGGAAGAAGCTGTACGGGCGGGAATATGAGGGCATTGTCCGTTCGACCTTTCTGATTGATGAGGAGGGGAGACTGATTAAAGAATGGCGGAAGGTGCGGGTGAAGGGTCATGCGGATGAGGTTGTCGCGGCGGTAAAGTCGCTCGGTTAAAAAGGTTGTTCAAAAAGTCATCTTTTGATCACGAAGTGTTCCAAGGGGGTGATTCGACATCGAATCTTACGTTCACCCTCGAAGTCCGAGCGGATGCTTACGAGGTATGCTTCCTTTGGAAGCATTTCGCTCATGTAGGTTCTGCCTACACTCCGTTCCTCCTTCTTCGGGTTCTCGCAACCTTCTCGGTGCTGAAAAGCTGACTTTTTGAACACGCATTTAAAAAGTAAATTGAAGATTCTATTTTCTTCGCTGCATTCATACAATCTACCAGAAAGTCAAACTATTGCTATAAACGGTGGAGGATGAACGCATGAGAAGAATGTGGATGGCATTTCTGTCTATAGTTATAATCGTTTTAATTTCCGTACCGGGGGTCAGGGAGATTGGCTTCTCTCCTGCATCCGCACAGTCACGGGCACTGGCTCCGGCTGTAAGCCTAATGGAAGAGAAGAGTACAACAGCAGTCACCTCTATGGAGGTGAAGACAGAGCCTGCGCCTGCGGCGATGCTTACCGCCGTCTCCTCTTCACGCCAAGAATCTTCGCCCTCTATCGAGCAAAAAAAAGAGAAGGTTGTCTATCTGACCTTTGATGACGGTCCCAGCAAGCTGACGGATGAGATTCTGTCTATCCTGGAAGAGCAGAAGATTAAGGCTACGTTCTTTGTTTTGGGTGAACATGCCCAAAAATCCCCGGAAATCATCTATCGTACGGCAGAGGCAGGACATGTCATCGGCAATCATACCTATAACCATGAATACAGTGAGCTGTATGAAAGCTTCACCGCGTTTTGGAATCAAATCAAACGAACGGAAGAAATACTTAGAGAAATTACCGGTACCCGGACTTCGCTCGTCAGGGCTCCCGGAGGAACGTATGGGCATTTTGATTCCACCTACTTTCAATTAATGGAGCAGGGGGGATATCAGGTGTTCGATTGGAATGTAGATAGCGGCGACTCTAAACGCAAAGGCGTTCCGGCAAGCGAGATCATTGAAAACGTAACCTCAGAGAAGCTGGAGAAGGAAATGATTGTCCTGATGCATGACAGCGCCGGGCATGAAGAGTCGGTCAAGGCGCTCCCGGAAATTATTGATTTTTACAAGCAGAAGGGCTATTCCTTCGAGGTGCTGTCGCCGGAGCAGAAGCCGGTGCAATTCAGTCTGAGCAAGAAAATGACGGACAGAGCGGCACCTGCCCAATCGTGGATCGAGAGCCATGTGCTTCCCAATGCGGCTTTATTCGGGCCAGGCCAGCCTTTGTACGTAGAGGCCGGAGGGGTGCAGACCAAGCTGGCGGCGGGAGAATATAAAGTAGATCAAGGTCAATTGATCGTGCCGCTCCGGACAACGCTTGAACGCCTTGGGGCGGAGGTGAGCTGGAACGCAGACAGCCGGAATGTGATTGTGGTCTGGGGAGAGCTTCATCTGACGCTGGACCCGGAACGCGGAACGGCGCGCCGGGAAAGCGCAGAAGTCCCGCTGGAGATTGGAACAGACAGGTTCCGAAATCAAGGAGGAGCCCTGTGGATGTCGCTTCGCTCTCTGCTGGAGCTGACGGACCATCCTATTATTTCCGTTACCAATACGGCTGAAGAAAGAAGAGTACAATCGCTATAGAGCAGAAAGACTCTATTCATATAAACCTCTCTCCTGACAGGTCTATGAAGACTAGTTGTTGGTCACACTGGTTAATAGATTTGTCTTGTTGGAGGGATGAGGAATGATTCAAGATCAGGCCCGTGAGGTTCTGGAGCTGTTGGTTCAGCGGGTAGAACGGGTTGTTGTCGGTAAAAAGAAGGAGATCGAGCTGGCGGTCATTGCGATGCTATACGGGGGACATATTTTGTTGGAGGATGTGCCGGGAGTAGGCAAGACGCTGCTCGTTCGAACACTCGCTGCTTGTGTAGGGGGCAGCTTTGGAAGAATACAGTTTACTTCCGACCTGCAGCCGGCTGATGTCACGGGCGTCACGGTCTATCAGCCGCTGACAGGCAGCCTGGAATTCCGGCCGGGGCCGATTCATGCCCATATTGTATTGGCTGACGAGATTAACCGCGCTGCTCCGCGGACGCAATCGGCCTTGCTGGAAGCCATGGAGGAGCGGAAGGTAACGGTGGATGGTGTGACCAGAGAGCTGCCGCAGCCCTTTTTGCTGCTTGCCACACAGAATCCGCTGGAGTATGAAGGAACTTATCGGCTGCCTGAGGCGCAGCTGGACCGTTTTCTGATGCGTCTCTCGCTCGGTTACCCCAAGCCTGAGCAAGAGGTTGAAATGCTAAGTAGAATGCAGAACCCGGGCGTGGAACCGAAGCCGGTTATTTTACCGGAGGAGATCAGACTAATGCAGCGGCAGGTTCGCATGGTGCTGGTGGATGAACGGATCAAGGAGTATCTGGTCTCCGTAGCGGATGCCTCGCGGCGGCACCCGAAGCTTGCCCTCGGGATCAGTCCGCGCGGCACCTTGTGCTGGATGGGGGCTGCCCAGGCGATGGCCTATTATCGGGGACGAAGCTATGTGATTCCCGATGATGTGAAGGAGGTTGCCGAGGCCGTACTGGCACAACGGATTGTTCTGAAGCCGGATGCGGGCTTTGCGGGGATGACCTCGCCCCAGATGGTTGCCGAACTGGTGAAGCAGGCGGATGTACCGCTGTTTCACCGCGCTTCCGGAGGTGCCTCATGAGGGAGAGCGGACGGGCTTGGGTGATTAGTCTTGCTGTGCTGGGTATATTCACCGCATTGTACATTTATCGCGGCGGTGAGACCCTGTGGTTCCTCCTTATACTTACCGGCTTCATTCTTCTGCAGGGCTTAGCCTTTTGCTGGCTTGGTCCAAAGCATATGCAGGCTTCTCGAAGCTGGAAGCCCTATTATGCGCAGGCTGGAGAACCCTTAGAGATAGAGATCGTGCTTGTGGTTTCGGGAGGAATCGTTCCGTTATCCATGCGGGCTCAGGATCGCTGGTCGGTATCCGGGAACGAGGAAGGGGCTTCTTCCGTGATTCTGACCGGGGAAGGAGAGGTCACTGGCAAGCTGCGGGGATGGATCGGGCAAAAACAGCGATTTTCCTGCACGTATATGCTTCAACCTTCGGCTCGCGGACATTATAAGGCGGGAGAGCTTGCCGTGATGTGGAGCGATCCCTTCGGGTGGTTCAAACGCAAAAAGCGCGTAGCGGTGAACGGTCAGGATATCCTGGTCATTCATCCTGCGCCATTGCCGGTTTCATGGGAGAGTGAGGCAAAGCCCTGGGGCGCATGGGAGAGCCAGCAGCCCATGGGCAGATTTCTGCCGGCTCCGATGGAAGAAGCTGATGGATTGAGAAAATACCTCCCCGGCGATTCATTCAAGTGGGTGGAGTGGAAGCATTCCGCCAAGCGGGGGGAGCTGCTTACCCGAGTATCGCGCGAGCCGCTGGCGGAGGAACACTATCTGTTGCTGGACACGTCCCCGAATGCTTATCATCTTGAGGAGACTGGAAAGAGCGGAAGAAGGGAAGCAGTCCAGGGATTTGAGACGGCTATCTCTGCGGCATCAGCTATTTTGCATCGGGAGCTAGGCCCTTCAAGGCGAGAGGTCTCGCTGAAGAACAAGCAGGCTGCATCGATATGGTTTATATGCGGCAATCGGACTCGCCAGGATCTGGAGAAAGAGCAGTTCCAAGGGGGGGCAGGCTTGCTAAGCGGTTTGAATAGGCTAGCCGGTCTATCCTTGGATAACGGAGAGAAAGGTCTCAAGGCTGCTTCTATATTACGATCGCTTCCTCGCTCTTCGAAGGGGTACCGGCTTACCCTGATCACAGGAAGATGCACGGAGGAAATAACCGACGCAGTGCTGCTGGCGGCATCTCGAGGGGGATACTTTGAAGTCCTGCTTGCGGCAGAATCAATTATAGGTACGGGAGAGACGGCTCGTATCGAGCGGCTTAGGAATGCAGGGATTCGCGTGATCGTGCTGGTGCCGGATGTGGATCAGAAGCAGCCTTTAATAAAGGCGCTGCCTGTGAATGCCCAGTCCTCAAAAGGGGGTGCCGGACATGTCATCGCTTGAGACACCCGCGAACTTCCCTGCCGTTGCTCCAAACGGTGCGCAGAGGCTGGCCCTGTCCACCGAGAGCGTAGTGCAGGGGAAGGCGTTACGGACGCCCGATCCTCTTCGAGGGGGGCAGAAAATCCTTTTGTCGGCACTGCTGATGGCTTTGTTCTGCGAGTGGTTGTATCCGATCAGACAGCTGATGGAGGAAGAGTCCGGACGATGGTTTCCTTTGTTCGTTGGCTTGACGGGATTGCTGCTGATCTTGGGTTGCTTACCTGTATACAAGTCTTTATATGGGATTCTTGCAGTTAGTCTTATCGGAGGATCGTTCTACTATTTGTACGGGAACGGAGCGGGGGCAGCCTGGTTACAGAAATATGGCGCCTTGCTCGTAACGGACCTGGAAGAGCTGGTGCGGACGGGCAGGCTGTATGGAGTCAGCGGGGAGTCCAGGACCCTCTTGCTGCTGATTGGCTGGGTGCTGCTGGTCGCATCGGTTCAAATGCTGGCTCTTGGGCGGCATAGCATCCTGCTTTTCTTCTCTGCTTCCGTATTATATTTGCTTGTGTTGGAGCTCGTTCTTGATACGAATTTCCTGCCCGGAATGATTCGCACGATAGCCTGGGGCTTGTTGCTTCAAGGCCTTATTACCGGCTATCTTCAGAGGCCCGCCGGGATGATCCGGGGAAAAGGACCAGGCATTGCTGCTTCGATGTTATGTGTGCTCGCTGCCTGGTCAATAGTCCAGCTGTTGCCAGCCCAGCCCGTAAGGGACGTCTCCTGGGATAGAATTGCCCAGACGGTTGAACGCTGGAGTAAAACCTACAGCGGAATGGACCGGGCGGCAGCTCCTGCCTCGGTCTCCGGATACGGGCGGGATGATTCACGGCTGGGCGCTCCGCTTGAACTGCGGCGGGAGGTTTATTTTACGGCGGTATCACCGGTGAATGCCTATTGGCGAGGGGAGAGCAAGAGCGTCTATACCGGACATGGCTGGACCTCTTTACTGCTTGCACCGGAGCCGGTTCCTGAGTCATTCGGAGCAGCCGAAGTTGTCCAGCAGATCAGGTTTGCGAAGCCGGTAGCTGAAACCCAGCCTATCTTCAGCGCCGGAACTCCCATCGGTGTAACAAGCGTATACACCGGCAAGCGGCATACGAAGACAGCAGCCGAAGGATTGGAGCTGCGTTATGATCCGGGCATGACGGCCATGTTTTTTGAACAGCTCTCCTCAGAACGGCAGATGTATGGGTATGAGCTGGCGGCCAGGGTTACGAGCGTACCGGATGAAAGACTGATCCAGGCTAGGGGGGAAGATCCGGAAGAGATTGCTGAGCGAGAGCTGCAGCTGCCCGCCACCTTGCCGGATCGGGTAAGGAGCTTAGGGGTTGAATTGACGGCCGGACATAACAGCCGGTATGAATCGGTGCAGTCGGTGATCCAATATTTGAAAGAGAACTATACTTACAGTCTGGCTTCGGAGGTTCCGGTAGAGGGAAAGGATTTCACCGATAATTTTCTGTTTGAGCAAAGACAGGGATATTGTGACCACTTCTCAACAGCAATGACGGTGCTGCTCCGCAGCGGAGGGATTCCGGCCAGATGGGTCAAGGGCTTTGCCCCGGGGACGGCTGATCCTGCAGATCCGCAGCGTTATTCTGTCAGCTATGCCGATGCGCATTCCTGGGTGGAGGTTTATTTTCCTGATGAGGGCTGGGTTTCATTTGATCCGACACCGGGGTACGGCATAGGTCAGGCAGTAATCGGTGCAGCGGCTGACACGGACAGCAGCTATTTGGCGGATTTCCAATGGAGCAAGCTGTGGGAGCAATTTCATCAATGGAGCGGAGAAGGGAAGGGTGCGGTTCAAAGGCTCCTTGCCCATTTAAAAGGGCATCTGTTTCTATGGAGCGGTGCAGTGATGGCAGGGGGCTTTCTGCTCATGATAATTCTACTGTATGGCCGAAGCGGTTATCGCCGTTCCATGTATATGCTGTGGCCCTATTTTTATAGCAGGGCAGGCTCCTTTCCGAACCGTACAGAATTGTTGAACGCTGCGGATCGAGCCTGGAAGGGCCTGTATGTCCGCTTTGGAGGTAAAGGCCAAGGGACCACCGCAAGGGAATATTTGCTGTCGATCAGTGTGGCTGATGCAGAACTTGCTCCTCATTTGGAACGGTTCATTGCCATGTGGGAAACGCTTTATTACGGAGACGGAAAATTGGATCGCAGCACAAGCAGGGATTTTCTGGATCTGTGCCGTTATCTGGCATTTGGCAAGTCCTGAGTTTCCAACCCGATTTCCTTGACGATCACTTTTGTACTTTCGTATAATTAGTCTCATGAATTGAGGGAGGCTCGGACATGAATAAGCCAAATGAACTGATTGTCGTGCTGGATTTCGGCGGACAATATAATCAACTGATAGCTAGACGGATTCGCGATTTGGGTGTGTACAGCGAATTGCTTCCGTATAATACGCCGGCAGAGCGGCTTCGGGAGCTTGCTCCGAAAGGGATCGTCTTTTCTGGCGGACCATCAAGCGTGTATGCTGAGGATGCTCCGCATATTGATCCGGCGATTTATGAGCTTGGTCTGCCGATCTTCGGGATTTGCTACGGGATGCAGCTGATGGCGCATCAGCTCGGTGGGAAGGTTGAACGTGCGGCCAAGCGTGAGTACGGAAAAGCGGACGTTGATTTTGCCGAACACTCCGCTCTGACAAGAGGGCTGGATGCGAAGCAGACCGTCTGGATGAGCCACGGGGATCATGTCGTTGAGCTGCCGACAGGCTTCATTGTTGACGCCTCTACGGATCATGCGCCAATTGCCGGGTTCTCGAATAGCGAGAGCCGCTTGTATGGCGTGCAGTTCCACCCGGAAGTGCGTCATTCGGTGCATGGCAACGAGATGATCAAGAATTTTATCTATGAAGTGTGCGGCTGTGAAGGCAACTGGAGTATGGAGACCTTCATCGAGGATGCGGTTCGTGATATCCGGGAAAAAGTAGGCAGCGAAAAAGTCCTCTGCGCGCTTAGCGGCGGGGTAGATTCTTCGGTTGTTGCTATGCTCATTCACAAAGCGATCGGCGACCAGCTTACTTGTATGTTTATCGATCATGGCTTGCTGCGCAAAGGTGAAGCAGAGAGCGTCATGGAGACCTTTGTCGGCAAATTCGATATGAAGGTTGTTAAGATTGATGCCCGCGAACGTTTCCTGTCCAAGCTGGCGGGAGTCGATGATCCGGAGCAAAAACGGAAAATTATCGGCAACGAGTTCATTTATGTATTTGATGAAGAATCGGCGAAGTTCGATGATTTCAGATTCCTGGCACAAGGCACGTTGTACACGGACATCGTAGAGAGCGGTACAGCAACCGCTCAGACGATCAAGTCCCACCACAATGTGGGCGGATTGCCTGAGGACATGAAGTTCTCACTAATTGAGCCGCTGAATACCTTGTTCAAGGATGAGGTTCGTAAAGTCGGCGAAGAGCTTGGATTGCCGGGCGAAATTGTCTGGAGACAGCCGTTCCCTGGACCGGGTCTGGCCATCCGCGTGCTCGGTGAAGTCACAGAGGACAAGCTCAAGATTGTCCGCGATTCCGACTTTATCCTGCGCGATGAGATCGCCAAGGCCGGGCTGGATCGCGAAATCTGGCAATACTTTACGGCATTGCCGAACATGAAGAGCGTCGGCGTGATGGGCGATGCCCGTACGTATTCCTACACCGTCGGCATCCGCGCCGTAACCTCCATCGACGGCATGACCGCCGACTGGGCACGTATCCCTTGGGACGTGCTGGAGAAAATCTCCGTGCGCATCGTCAACGAAGTTGATAACGTCAACCGGGTCGTGTACGACATTACATCGAAACCGCCGGCTACGATCGAGTGGGAGTAGATAAGCGACACTATATACACTGAAGAACGTTGATTTTACGTCGTTTAGGTAAAATTCATAAGACTTTCTGAGGTCAAAATTCTTTTGAATCGTCTCCAAGATTGTCGCCAACAACTCTCGCCGAATGATTGTCGGTGGGAGTTTTTATTTAAGCTTTAGTCGATGGAGTACCTGCAATGAGCGAAGCATAAAACCACTTGACCTTCTGTTGAAGTGCCAGTCATGACATAGGTGAAATCAGTGGTATGGAAGGAAAACTACATGCCAATCTAGAATTGCTTTAATAATCAATGTAATTGCATAAGCAGAAAATTTGGAGGTATACGAATGTCAAGTGCAGCACAACGTGCCCAATTACAATCCCAAATCTGGAAAATAGCCAATGATGTCCGTGGCTCAGTAGATGGATGGGATTTTAAACAATATGTTCTAGGAACGCTTTTTTATCGTTTCATTAGTGAGAACTTTGCTAGCTATATGGAAGCGGGAGATGAAAGTATCAAGTATGCGGACCTTCCTGATGAGATTATCACACCAGAAATCAAAGACGATGCGATTAAAACAAAAGGTTACTTCATAAAGCCGAGTCAGTTGTTTGCTAAAATTGCGAAAACCGCCAGCACAAATGAAAGCTTGAATACGGATTTAGCTAAAATATTTTCTGATATCGAAAGCTCGGCAAACGGCTATCCATCTGAACTGGCCATTAAAGGCTTGTTCGCTGATTTTGACACGACAAGCAATAGGTTGGGAAATACTGTTAAGGATAAAAGCAGTCGTTTAGCTGCTGTTATCAAAGGCGTTGAAGGGCTTCATTTTGGCAGCTTTGAAGATAGTCAAATTGATCTTTTTGGAGATGCCTATGAGTTCTTAATCTCTAACTATGCTGCCAATGCTGGTAAATCCGGAGGAGAATTCTTCACACCACAGAGTGTATCCAAACTTATTGCACAATTGGCCATTCACAAGCAAACCTCCATTAATAAAATATATGACCCTGCAGCCGGTTCAGGTTCATTGCTATTACAAGCAAAGAAACAGTTTGATGCTCATATTATCGAAGATGGTTTCTATGGACAGGAAATTAACCATACTACTTATAACCTTGCTCGTATGAATATGTTTTTACACAACATAAATTACGATAAATTTAATATTGCATTAGGAAATACGCTTCGAGATCCTTACTTTGGTGACGAAAAACCCTTCGATGCCATTGTTTCTAATCCACCTTATTCCGTAAATTGGATTGGTAGTGATGATCCAACGCTGATTAATGATGAAAGATTTGCTCCCGCAGGTGTATTAGCACCAAAATCGAAAGCCGATTTTGCCTTTGTACTTCATTCGCTTAGTTACCTTTCAAGTAAAGGTCGTGCTGCTATCGTTTGTTTCCCAGGTATTTTCTACCGCGGCGGTGCAGAGCAAAAAATTAGAAAGTATCTAATTGATAATAACTTTGTTGAAACGGTTATTTCATTAGCATCTAACCTTTTCTACGGGACTACAATAGCGGTTAATATCTTGGTTCTCTCTAAGCATAAAACCGATAATAAAACGCAGTTTATTGATGCAAGCAGCGTAGATTTCTATAAAAAAGAAACAAATAATAACATACTTACTGATCAACATATAGCGAAAATAATGAACTTGTTCGACAGGAAAGAAGATGTTGATCATGTTGCAAAATCTGTTGATTATGAAGCTATCGTTCAGAATGATTACAACCTATCTGTGAGTACTTATGTGGAAGCAAAAGATACAAGGGAAGTTATAGATATCAATCAGCTGAATACAGAGATAAAAACGACTGTAGCAAAGATCGATCAACTTCGTGCTGAAATTGATAGGATTATTGAGGTGATTGAATCTTGATTAAGCCGAATTATTTAGAGAAACTGCTTGAAGGGGATAAGGTGGAGTGGAAGAAATTAGGGGAAGTTATAATAATAAAAAACGGTAAGGATTGGAAAGGGCTAAATACAGGCAATGTACCAGTTTATGGTTCAGGTGGAGTTATGGCTTTTGTAGACAAATTTGTTTATGATAAGCCTACTGTTTTAATTCCAAGAAAAGGGTCAATCACGAATATATTTTACGTTGAGGGGCCGATATGGAATGTTGATACAATTTATTATACTGAAATTGACACTGATCAACTTGCACCTAAGTTTTTCTACTATTACATGAAAACTATTGATTTAATGAAATTAGATACGGGTTCTGGCAGACCTAGTCTTACTCAAGCTATATTAAACGAACTAAGGGTTCCTATCCCCCCCCTAAAGGTACAAGAAGAAATCGTCGGTATTTTGGACACCTTCACAGAGCTTACAGCAGAGCTTACAGCAGAGCTTACAGCAGAGCTTACAGCTCGTAAAAAGCAATACACTTATTATCGTAATAAGTTGCTGACTTTTGAAGAGGGTGAAGTTGAGTGGAAACCGTTAGGGGAGATTGCCGAAAATCTTGACTCAATACGTAAACCGATTACTAGTGGTTTAAGAGCGTTTGGCGATATTCCATATTATGGCGCATCTGGTATTGTTGATTATGTAAAAGATTATATTTTTGAAGGGGATTTTTTGCTTGTTTCGGAAGATGGGGCAAACCTAGTAGCTAGAAGTACACCAATTGCATTCAGTGCAAGTGGAAAAATATGGGTGAATAATCATGCTCATGTACTTAAATTTAAGACTTATGAGGAACGAAGATTTGTTGAGTTTTATTTAAATCATATTGATTTAACTCCCTACATATCGGGGGCAGCTCAACCTAAATTAAACCAGAAAAATTTGAACAGCATCATGGTTCCAAATCCTCTACCTTTACAAAAAAAACGTATAGTATCTATTTTAGACAAATTCGACGCTTTGTCATCCTCAATTACAGAGGGCTTGCCTCGTGAAATGGAGTTGCGTCAAAAGCAATACGAATATTACCGTGATATGCTACTCTCATTTCCGAAAAGTGAGGTAAAAGCATAATATGGGAAAGAGTATAACTGGAATTGCCCAGCAGTTAGTAGATAATAATAAAAAAGTACAATTAATTTATGCATTTAATGGAACGGGTAAAACTAGGCTTTCGCGTGAATTAAAATCGTTAGTGGTACCGAAAGTAGATGGTGACGCGGAGTTAGAGGAATCAGAAGTAATCGTAAAAAAAATTCTCTATTACAATGCATTTACGGAAGATTTGTTCTATTGGGATAACGACATAGAATACGATGCTAAACCAAAACTTTTAATCCGTCCTAATTCTTTTACAAAATGGATTTTTGAAGAGCAGGGACAAGACAGGAATATTATCTCAATCTTTCAACATTATACTGACGAAAAATTGACGCCCCATTTCAACGAAGAATATTCGATTAAAGATAAAAATGATAATGATGTAACCGTAGGATCCTTTACAGAAGTCACCTTTTCATATGAGCGTGGTCATGATGAACATTCCAATAACATTAAAATTTCAAAGGGAGAAGAGAGTAACTTTGTTTGGTCAGTTTTTTATTCTCTAATTAAACAAGTTACTGAAGTATTAAAAGAACCTGAACCAACTAATAGAGAAACAGATCAATTTGATCAACTGGAGTACGTATTTATAGATGATCCAGTGACTTCATTAGACGATAATCATCTAATTGAATTAGCAGTAAATCTAGCTGAATTAATAAAATCATCTGCACTATCAGAACTCAAGTTCATTATTACCACGCATAATCCTCTTTTTTATAACGTGTTGGTTAATGAACTTAGTAGTTCTGATAAAAGTACAGGTTACAAGCATCGAAAACACTTTAAATGCTATAGATTAGACAAAAAAGAAGACGGTACTTGTGAACTAAATGATCAGAATAATGAGTCGCCATTTTCTTATCACCTTTTCTTAATAAATGAAATTGATAAGGCTATTGAAACCGATCAGATATATAAGTATCATTTTAATTTTCTTCGAAATATTTTGGAAAAAACCTCTATTTTTTTAGGATATTCTCATTGGACAGAATTATTGATACCTGTTTATGGAGAGAAAGATGCATATGTAAAGAGGATGCTAGATCATAATAGTCATTCAAAGCATTCAGGTGAAGAAATTGTTGAGCTCACAAACGATGACAAGAATGTTTTAATACATCTAACGAAACAAATCAATGAAATATATAGGTTTAAAAAATTTATTTAGGGGGGAAATGAATGAGCGAGTACAAACCCATTGCAGAGTCAAACAACTATATAGTACTAGATAAATATACCAAGATAGCTGAACAAGGGGTTGGCTATCAGACCGAAGTGAATTTAGAACGAGAACTGATTCAAGATTTAGTCAGTCAAGGTTTTGAACACTTAACAAGTGTAACCACGCCAGAGAAAATGCTTGCCAACGCTCGCGCGCAGCTGCAAGACCTCAATAAGGTGCAATTTTCTGATGATGAATGGCTTAGATTCTGTGAGCAGTTTTTGGATAAACCGAGTGATAACCATGTTGATAAAACTCGTAAAATTCATAACGATTACATCTTTGATTTTGTGTTTGATGACGGACACATTCAGAATATTTATTTGGTGGACAAGAAGGTCATTGCTAACAACAAGGTACAAGTCATTTCCCAGTTCGAGCAAAAAGGAATGCATGCAAATCGCTATGATGTTACCATCCTAGTTAATGGCTTGCCGCTCGTTCAAGTTGAGCTTAAAAAGCGTGGAGTGGCGATTCGTGAGGCTTTCAATCAGGTTCATCGCTACAGCAAAGAGAGCTTCAATGCAGAAAACTCTCTCTTTAAATATTTGCAAATTTTTGTGATATCCAATGGTACCGATAGCCGCTATTTTGCGAATACAACGAAGCGGGATAAGAACAGCTTTGACTTTACGATGAATTGGGCCAAAGCGGATAATGTCCTGATTAAAGATTTAAAAGATTTCACAGCTACATTTTTCCAGAAGGATACGTTGTTAAATGTACTGCTGAAATATTCCGTATTTGATGCGAGTGACAATATGCTGGTGATGCGGCCTTATCAAATTGCTGCGGCAGAAAGAATATTATGGAAGATTAAAAGTGCATACCAAGCGAAAAAATGGAGCACCATTGAAAGTGGCGGATACATCTGGCATACAACAGGTTCAGGGAAAACGCTCACAAGCTTTAAAGCGGCCCGCTTGGCTACTGAGCTGGATTTTATCGATAAGGTGTTTTTTATCGTCGATCGGAAAGACCTGGATTATCAGACGATGAAGGAATATCAGCGATTTTCTCCTGACAGTGTTAATGGTTCAGAAAGTACCGCAGGATTAAAGCGCAATATTGAAAAAGATGATAATCGAATTATTGTGACGACGATACAAAAAATGAATAACCTGATAAAAAGTGAAACCGAATTGCCGATCTACGATAAGCAAGTAGTATTTATTTTTGATGAAGCTCACCGTTCACAATTTGGTGAAGCGCAAAAAAACATCAAGAAGAAGTTTAAGAAGTTCTATCAATTTGGATTTACAGGTACGCCTATTTTCCGGGATAATGCTCTGGGCGCTGAGACGACGGCATCTGTTTTTGGCCGAGAGTTACACGCTTATGTCATTACTGACGCTATCCGAGATGAGAAGGTTTTGAAGTTCAAGGTAGATTATAACGATGTCCGTCCCAAATTCAAAACGATTGAACAAGAACAGGACGAGAAAAAACTATCAGCAGCAGAAAATAAAGAAGCATTGCTGCATCCTGATCGCATTAACGAAATTTCTCAATATATTCTTAATCATTATAAAGTAAAGACCCACCGTCTAAATCCAAGTGGAAAAGGATTTAATGCTATGTTTGCTGTGAGCAGCGTTGATGCAGCCAAACTCTACTATGAATCATTAAATCATTTACAAAAGGGGAGCAGTAACCCCCTTAAGATTGCGACAATATTCTCCTTTGCTGCGAATGAAGAGCAAACGGCGATAGGTGAAATTCTTGATGAATCTTTTGAACCTTCAGCAATGGATAGTAGCGCAAAAGAGTTTTTAAATTCAGCCATTAAAGATTACAATGCGATGTTTAAAACCAACTATGGTGTGGAAAGTAAAGAGTTTCAAAATTACTATCGTGACCTAGCTAAACGAGTAAAGGATAAAGAGGTCGATTTGCTAATTGTCGTTGGTATGTTTTTAACGGGTTTTGACGCTCCTACACTAAATACGCTATTTGTTGATAAAAATCTTAGGTATCATGGTTTAATACAAGCTTATTCGAGAACAAATCGTATATATGATTCCACTAAAACCTTTGGCAATATTATTACTTTTAGAGATTTGGAACAAGCAACCATAAATGCCATTACTCTTTTTGGGGATAAAAACACAAAAAATGTAGTGCTGGAAAAAAGCTACACAGAGTATATGGAAGGCTTTACCGACGTGGTAACAGGTGCTGCTCGTCGCGGTTATGTAGACGTAGTAAGTGAACTAGAGGAACGTTTTTCTGATGTGGATGGGATTGTTACTGAAAGGGATAAGAAAGACTTTGTCAAAGTTTTCGGGGAATATTTGCGTGTTGAAAATATCCTGCAGAACTATGATGAATTTTCAGCTCTAAAAGCTTTACAGACAGTGGATCTGACAGACTCTAGGGCTCTAGAAGATTTTAAAGCCACTCATTATGTAACGGATGAAGATATAGCTATTATGCAAGAGATTGAAATTTTAGAAGACAGAAGGGTTCAAGACTATCGTTCCACCTATAATGATATTCGTGATTGGCTTCGTCGCGAGAAAACGGGGAATGAAAAAGGGAAATCTTCAATTGACTGGGACGATGTTGTTTTTGAGGTGGATCTTTTAAAATCCCAAGAAATCAACCTGGACTACATTCTTGAACTTATTTTTGAACATAACAAAAAAGCAAAAGATAAAGCATCCCTGGTTGAAGAGGTTCGTCGCTTAATTCGCTCTAGTGTAGGAAACCGTGCAAAAGAAAGCTTGGTAGTTGATTTTATCAACCAAGCTGATTTAGATAATATTCAAGATAAAGCAAGCATTATTGATGCCTTCTTCTCATTTGCTCAAGCTGAGCAAAAACGTGAAGCAGAAGAATTGATTAATGCTGAGAATCTAAATGGAGAGGCTGCAAAGAGATATATTTTAACTTCACTAAAAAGAGAATATGCCAGCGAAAATGGAACAGATCTTAATGAAATTCTTCCTAAAATGAGTCCGCTCAATCCTCAATATTTAACAAAAAAACAGAGCGTTTTTCAGAAAATATCTGCTTTTGTAGATAAGTTTAAGGGAGTAGGCGGAAAAATTTGATGAATCTAAAATAGCAGTTAAACATCAAGATATTTGGGCCCATTTGTTTACTTAGCGTAATTATGATAAAATTATGATAAGTGTATAAGGGGGTAGACGTATGCCGCATATTAGACCCGTTTCGGATTTAAGGAATAACTTTGCTGACATTTCCAGAGTGGTACATGAAACCGCTGAACCAGTGTTCTTGACCAAGAATGGTTATGGGGATATGGTTGTCATGAGCATTGAGGCGTATGAGCGCAAACAGTTTGAAAGTGAAATTTATATCAAACTGAAGGAAGCAGAATTAGAAGCCAAGTCAACGAACGTTCGACATTCGCATGAGGATGTATTTGCTAATCTAAGGTCAAGGGTTGCTGCCAAGGTAGAGGACAATGCATAAGCTAAGGTACTTGTCTGTTGCGCTAGACGATTTAAGGGATATAGCGGACTATATTACGGATACGCTCAAAGCGCCAAAGGCAGCAATGGATTTGCTGGATGCTTTTGATGAATCCATATCCAGACTTGCACAGTTTCCTTACTCTGGTAAAGTATATCTACCGTCCAAGGAACTGGGGAATATATACAGGATTTTACCAGTCAAGAGCTATCTTGTGTTTTATGTGGTTGAGGAGAAGATTGTAGAAATTCACCGTATAATTTATGCTAAAATGGACATAACAAAGCAACTAAGATAATTACTGATATACATGAAATCAGGCGTACTAAAAACGTGCTATTATTTTAGGAGGGCACTGAAAAAGTCTATCTCATAGAAAAAGGTACAGTCCTTCATGAAATTGAAGAGACGGTACCTTTTTTTGACCTATAATGGAGTTAATATGAAAAGTAGGTGAGCGCGAATGATCCGTCAACAACAAACTTTGGTTCTGAGTCCTTATACAGCACTGTATGACATTGTCGTGCCCAAGGATAATATACTCCGTCAAATCAACGAACTGGTGGACTTCACGTTTATCTACGAAGAATTGGAAACCAAATATTGTTTGGACAATGGACGTAACGCCATTGATCCTATTCGCATGTTTAAATACTTACTTCTGAAAGCTATCTTTGAATTGTCAGATGTAGATATTGTCAAGCGTTCGAAGTATGACATGTCGTTCAAATACTTTCTTGGCATGGCACCAGAGGACACGGTAATCGACCCGAGCTCCCTGACGAAATTCCGTAAACTGCGGTTGAAAGACATCAGCCTCTTGGACATGCTCATTGGCAAAACCGTACAACTGGCTATTGAGAAAGAAATTTTGAAAAGCACGTCCATCATTGTGGATGCTACACATACGAAAGCGCGGTACAACCAGAAGTCGCCGCAGGAGATCCTGCAAGATCAAGCACGGAAACTGCGGAAAGCCGTTTACTGCATGGACGAAACGGCCAAAGCCAAGATGCCAACAAAGAACACGAAGGACGTGCTCGAGGACGAGATCGAGTATTGCCAGAAGCTCGTCGCCTTCGTTGAGACGAAGTCGGGGGTTGCACAAGTACCGAAAGTGCTGGAGCCACTTAACCTGCTGAAGGAAACGGTCGGAGATGACGTCGAGCAGCTTCGTCTGGCAGCAGATCCGGATGCGCGCGTGGGACACAAAAGTGCAGACTCCGCTTTCTTTGGCTACAAAACACATCTGGCCATGTCCGAGGAACGCATCATAACAGCAGCCGTGATCACTACAGGCGAGAAGAACGACGGTAAGCAATTGCAAACGCTAATCGAGAAAAGCCAAGCGGTCGGCATGCAAGTCAAAACCGTCATTGGCGATACTGCTTACTCAGAGAAAGATAACCTGATGTATGCAAAAAAGAACGAGATGGAGCTGGTAGCTAAGCTTAATCCCCTCATTACGCAAGGAACTCGAAAGAAAGAAGACGAATTTTTGTTTAACAAGGATGCGGGTATGTACGTATGCAAGGCTGGTTATATAGCAATCCGTAAGGCCAGAACAGGCAAGAAAGACACCGGAGAAAACCAGAAGGACACTTACTATTTTAACATAGAGCTCTGCAAGCGATGCCCGCTCAAGGAAGGCTGCTACAAAGAGGGAGCCAAGAGCAAAACCTATCTGTAAGTATTAAATCCAATGAGCATTCGGAACAAATGGTCTTCCAAGAAACCGAGTTCTTTAAGGCCAAATCGAAGGAACGTTACAAAATTGAAGCCAAGAACAGCGAACTCAAACATGGACACGGGTATGATATCGCCACATCCTCGGGTTTGCTTGGCATGCAGTTGCAAGGGGCGATGGCTATATTTGCGGTAAATCTAAAACGAATATTGAAGATAGCGGATTAAAATAAATGGGGACCTCAATCCAAATGATCGAAAAAGAAGACATCTACCCCAATATATGGGCGTAAATGTCTTCTTTTCAATCGGGATTCTTTACCGGTCCTTATAAAAGCACAAGTTCTTCAGTGCCCTCTATTTTTAGATGCCTGTTTTTTTCTAACTTGAAACGCTGAACTACTTGAAACAGCTGACACCTGGGACAATTGTTCTGTAGTCCTCAGGTATAATCTGGTACTTGCAAATCAGATTACTATAGCTATATGCTTGATAAGTCAATAGTTGATGAGTCAATCGTCCGAGGCCCTTTATGACGGGAAGTGATTTTATGTTACTAAAGGAATTCAGTCATTTATTGTATCAGATCAAGATGGTGGATCAAAAGGTAAGTAAGCTGTTTGAGGATGAGGTGGGCTTCAGCTTAACCCGTTATGAAATGCTGATGATTCTACATGACAAGTCCCCGTGCTTGCAGGGAATTCTGCAGGATCATTTGCAGATTGATCAGGCAGCAATTACAAGACACCTGCAGATTCTTGAGGAAAAGGGCTATGTCGCGAGAAAACGTAACCCGGAGAATAACCGTGAAGTAATCGTAGAGATGACCCATAAGGCGATCTCAACTATTGATGAGTGTGAAGCTAAAGGCAGTCATCATCACCTGATGGAACTTGCTAATTTCTCAAATAAAGAGGTTGTAGAGTTGACTTCGCTGCTTGAAAAGTTTGATCAAGGACTGAACCAAATTAAGTAAAAAGAAAGAAGGAACCGTACATGTCACAATTTACAACCAATGATTTTAAAGAAATTGCTTTTGGAAGAAAGTCCGTACGCCTGTATGATGAAAACGTCAAAATAGATCGTAAGGAAATGCTGGAGATGATCTCGGAAGCAACCTTGGCTCCATCCTCTGTAAACATGCAGCCGTGGCGCTTTGTGGTAATTGAATCCGATGAGGCTAAGGCTCAGCTGAGACCCTTAATCCGTTTCAATACTCGACAAAATGATACCTCCTCCGCGATGGTGCTCATTTTTGGCGATTTGCGCTGTTATGAAAAAGCGGAAGAAATTTACGATCAAGCTGTAGCTGAAGGGAAAATGCCGCAGGAGGTTCGTGAAAAACAGCTTTCCACGATTGTTCCCTACTATCAGAGCCTTTCCAGACAGCAAATGAGCGATATTGTAAAAATTGATTCCAGCCTGGCTGCCATGCAATTTATGCTTGTTGCCCGCGCGCACGGCTATGATACGAATCCAATCGGGGGCTTTGAGGCGGATCGACTGGCTGCGGCCTTTGGTCTGGACCCCGAACGTTATGTCCCGGTCATGATCGTGTCTGTAGGTAAAGCTGCAGAGGCGGGATACTCATCCGTTCGTCTGGCTCCAGAAGTAGTAACGGATTTCAAATAATCAGCCTCCTAACGCAAGTTGAGATTCAACGACCAAGCAGCGGATATCCTTGAACCAAGGGATGTTCGCTTTTTGTTATCCTCCTGACCTGTGAAATAGAATAAACACTTCCATTCAATGATTTATAAAAAATTACGAACATTGTAATGATTATTCCAATAAAACATTCGTTTTTGCCGTTGACAAATCTGCTCCAAAGGGCCTAGAATGAATCATGTGATAAGTCTGAACGACAGACTTGATCGGAAATTTCGACAAATAACTTAATATGCTTTTCGTATAATTCCGGGAATGGGCCCGGAAGTCTCTACGAGGTCACCGTAAATGATCTGGCTACGAGAAGAAGAAGTGCTGAACAGGGCGATATCAGGAATTGCGTATACCGATTCTTGAAGTTATTCCCGATTCACTTCTTCTGGCTGACACGGTACCCGGGGATAGAATTTGGCCTCGGGCTTTTTGTCGTTCCGATTCGAAATGAAGGAGGAGTATTGGAATCATGGATCGTTTTTTCAAGCTGAAACAGAATGGTACGAACGTTCGTACAGAAGTTATGGCCGGTATCACTACGTTCATGGCAATGGCTTACATTCTCACAGTCAACCCTAACACGCTTACGGCTTTTGGTCAGATTGAAATGGGCTGGTATTCTGTTTTCCTGGCTACAGCACTCTCGGCTGCTATCTTTACGATCGCTATGGGTCTCTTCATTAACTTCCCGGTAGCACTTGCACCAGGTATGGGTCTGAACGCTTATTTTGCTTCTGTTGTACTTTCCTCGGCGGCTACTGATAAACCCTTTACATGGGAAATGGGCTTGACGGCCGTATTTATTTCAGGTCTGATCTTTATCCTGTTGACGTTGACGAAGGTTCGTCAGATGCTTCTGGATGCGATTCCGGATTCCTTGAAACATGCAATTACCGTTGGTATCGGCTTGTTCATCACGATTATCGGGCTGAAGAACAGCGGATTGATGTCCATCGGCGTGGAAGCAGGACAAGATATTCCTGCACATACATTTACAAGCATGCTCTCGTATGAGACGGTAATTTCCTTGGGAAGCTTCCAGGATACCACCGTACAATTGACTTTGATTGGCCTCGTCCTGATCGGTATTTTGATGGTGCTGAATGTGCGCGGCGCTATTTTGTTCGGGATTCTGGGAACGACTGTCGTTGCCATGCTGATGGGCGCGGTTGACTTCAACTCGGTATCGGCTAGTGAGGCGAAATGGATTCCGGACTTCTCACAAATTAATTTTATGTCCTTTGACTGGGACGGCGTATTGCATACAGGTATTATTTCGGTGGTTGCCACCTTTACCTTTGTTGAATTGTTTGATACCTTCGGTACGCTCGTCGGAACGGCTAACCGTGCAGGGATTATGAAGGATCCAGTAGAAGGTAAAAAACGTGTAGGTAAAGCGATGCTGGTTGATGCGGTTGCAGTTACCGGCGGCGCGATGTTGGGGACTTCCACAACTACCGCTTATGTTGAAAGTGCGGCCGGGGTTGCAGAAGGCGGACGTACAGGCTTGACAGCCGTAACGACAGGCGTGTGCTTCTTGCTGGCGCTGTTCCTGGCACCGATTGCGGCCTTGATTCCAGGGTCTGCTACCGCTGCTGCTTTGATTATTGTAGGGGTATTGATGATTCAATCCATCAAGGAAATTGACTTCCAGGACATGGTCGTAGCCATTCCGGCATTTCTGACGATCGTAATGATGCCGTTCTCCTATAATATTGCGAACGGGATTTCGATGGGGATTATCTTCTATGTAATTCTTGCCACAGTAGCTAATCTTCGCGGCGGCAAAAACTCGAAATATGAGGTTCACTGGTTAATGTGGGTCCTCTTCGTACTGGTTATTCTCCGCTATGTCTTCGTTGGCGGACATTAATAGGTTAGCTTTACTTTAATAGAATAATTTACAGCCTAATTATTTTACGACGCATCCAGCATAATATGGATGCGTCGTTTTTTATCGTTTTTTGTAGAAATTTGTTGACAAGATTACTTCAAAGTTTAATAATAAATATTAATTCCTACTTAAATGATAGGATATTGCACCACAGAAATCTCAGATTATGAATTAAAGAAGGCGGGGCTATGTTCAAGGAAATCAATCTGCATTTCAGGACCTTGGCTGAGGCGCAAGCCGGCCAATCCCTCGATTCGATTGCTGTGATCCATGAGCGGTTTGAGGATCGGGAAGTCACTTTCTTACGTCTGCAAGGCTTGAAGGAAGGTCCGACCGTGTGGCTGCAGGCCGCACTTCATGGCGATGAATACGACGGGATCCTGGCATGTATGCATTTGTTGGAGAAGGTGGATACCGGGCTGCTCAGCGGCACAATTGTCATGTGTCCTGTAGCGAATCCCGAGGCTTTCTTGGCCAAGGCGAACGGAAATCCGGCGGATGGGGTTAATATGAACCGGATTTTTGGGAATCCTTCACAGGATAGTTACTCTTATCGCTATGGACGGTGGCTCCTGGGACATATTTTGAGCCAGGCGGATTACTTTATTGATTTGCATGGCGGCGGCCATTATTTGGAGGTTTGTCCGTTCGCGATGGTTGCAAGCAATCGTCCCGAAGCCTTCGAGCGGGCGATGCAGTTGCTTCGGGATGTGGAATTGACGGCAATCTATGAATGCAGCGAGCAAAGTAAAGGCATGTTCATCAATGAGGTATGCCGTCACGGGATTCCAGCCGTGCTTCTGGAAAGCGGCGGCGGCTTAAGCTGGGAGGAAGAGGCCGTGGCACAGCATGTGAAATCTGTGCTGGCAATGCTGGGGCGAGCGTCGATGCTTCCGATGGCCCCCGCGGATCATCCTTCTGAAGCAACCCCATATTTTGTGAGAGAAATCACCGAGCTTCGGTTCGAGGTCGACGGCTTGCAGCTTGAGCGCGCTTCTGCCGGCCGCATCCTGGATAAGGGGGAGCTTTTGCTGGAACTGGTAAGCTACCCTGAATTTCAGCGCAAGGTGATTGCAAACCCGCTTGATCGGGCATTGGTATTATCCATTCATACTGCGGCTTCTCTGAAAAAAGGCGAATACGCAGTCATGTTAGGAAAAATAGAGAAAAATTACACCTGGAAGGAATGACGGAGATGAAGAGAACCAGATTGTTAGCTTTACTGCTTATTTTGACGATTGTTGCGGCGGGATGCTCTACCGGAACAACCCCAAAGGAGGCCGCACAAGACGGATCTCTGGAGATTACGATTGCCAGAGCCTTTGACGTAAACGGACTGGACCCGGGCTTCCTGACGGAAAATGCCCAGGTCGTTGACAATATTTTTGATACCTTGGTGAAGCGCGATGAAAATGAACAACTGGTGCCCGGATTGGCAACCAGCTGGAGCCAAGTGGATGAGAACACATGGGAATTCAAGCTGCGTGAAAATGTGCAGTTCACAAATGGAGAGCCATTCAATGCTGAAGCGGTAAAATACTCGATTGACCGGGTGTTGAATCCGGACAATAATGCGCCGACTTCAGGATACATTTCTACCATTCAGGAAGTGCAAGTTGTGGATGAGCACACCGTGCATGTGATCACGAAGAACCCGGATCCATTGGTGCCTACTCGTTTCAACCGTTATCCGACCGAGATCGTGCCTCCTAAGTATGTTGAAGAGGTGGGTCAGGAGCAATTTGCCCAGAAGCCGATCGGCACCGGTCCCTACAAATTCGTAGAATGGAATAAAGGCAGCAGTGTAGTCCTGGAAGCAAATGCGGACTATTGGAACGGAGAGCCGGAAGTGAAGAAGGTTACCTTCCGTTCGATCCCGGAAGCCTCCACAAGAGTGAGCGCCCTGCTGAATGGTGAAGTTGACCTGATCACCGCCGTATCTCCAGAAGACCGCGAGAAGATTGAAGGCTCCTCCAGTGCGAAGCTTTCTTCAGTAGAAAGAGCAGGGAACACCGTGTATGTCGGATTCAAGACCGATGTGGAGCCATTTAATAATCAGAAGGTAAGACAAGCCTTGAACTATGCGATCGATACTCAATCTATCGTAGATAATGTGCTGCGCGGTGCCGCTGTACAAACCGAAAGCCTGATCGGACCGAAGGACTTTGGCTATGCAGGCGAGTTCGATACTTATGGTTATGATCCTGAGAAAGCCAAGCAGCTTCTGGCCGAAGCAGGATATCCCGACGGATTCTCTGCAACGCTTGATACGGTAAACTGGTACATCAAGAACACGGACGTGGCTCAGGTTATTGCCGAGCAGTTAAAAGCCATTGGCGTCAACATTACCGTTAACAATGTGGAAAGCTCGGTGTACCGTACCCTGGTTCCATCTGGCGAACAAAACAGTATGTATGTTCTTGGCTGGAGCAGCACGAATACGCTGGATGCCGATGCGGCCATCTATGCCATTCTGCATTCGAGTGAGTCATACTCCACCTACAACAATCCTGAAGTGGATGCCAAGCTGGAGGAAGCCAGAGGGACTACGGATGAAGAACGCCGCAAAACACTGTACAAGGAAATTGAAGAAATTGTGCTTGAAGACGCGCCAAGAATTTTCCTTTATCAAGAGAACCAGTACTATGGTGTATCGAACAAGCTGAACTGGGAAGGGCGTATCGATGGTTCGATTCCGGTTGTCACCATCAAGGCAGCCGATAGTCAATAAGGGCGGCATGCCCGATTAACAGCCTGACTGCGGGATGGGAGTGTGTATGGATTGAAACAATATATAGTCAAGCGGTTTCTGCAATCCCTTCTTGCCATACTGGGCGCGGCGACGGTCGTATTTTTCATTATCCGTTTATCCGGTGATCCTGCCCGTCTGATGCTGCCTCCGGAGGCCAGCGAGGATCAGGTTGCTGCTCTAAGGGAAAGCCTGGGGTTCAATCGCCCTTTGCTCGTGCAGTATTTTGATTATCTAAAGGATATGGTGACCGGGAACTTCGGGAATTCGCTGTATTTCAAGGAATCGGCGCTTCAGCTTGTGCTGGAGCGGATGCCGGCAACGATGGATTTGGCTGTATCCGCCATTATCATTGCAGTTGTGGTTGGCATGACGGCCGGTGTAATTTCTGCATATAAAAAGAACACCTTTATTGATTACCTAATCAATATATGGATATTTATCACACAATCTCTGCCTGTTTTTTGGGTAGGGATTGTGTTTATTATGATTTTTGCGAATCAGTTGCATCTCTTTCCTACCTCGGGGAATAATGGCCTGATCTCGCTGGTGCTGCCCGCACTGACTCTGGCCGCTTATCCGATCGCTCCGATCGCCCGAACGATGCGCTCCTCCTTGATGGATGTGCTCCAGCAAAGCTACATGGTTACGAACAAGGCGCAAGGCTTCTCCAAACGCCGGATGGTGCTGAAGCGCGGGTTGAAAAATGCGCTGCTGCCGGTAGTTACCGTGATCAGTCTTGAATTCGGAGTGATGATTGCCGGAGCGGTAGTGACGGAGACGATCTTCTCCTGGCCTGGTGTCGGACAATTGATCATGCAGGCGGTCAGCAATCGGGACTTTCCGCTTGTTCAGGCAAGTATTTTGGTCATCAGCATCTTGTACATTTTGATTAGCTTTATAACGGATATGATTTATCTCTGGATTGATCCAAGAATTAAAGTGCAATAAGTAAAGAGAGGAATGACTCATGAAGAAGAGACTCGTACTGCGCGGGAATTGGAAGGGGATCATTAGCAGCGGGCTGCTGGGCATCATTTTCATCGTGACCATATTTGCCCCCTGGTTCTCTCCTTATGACCCGTATCAGCAGTCCTTGCAGGATATTCTGATTTCACCATTAAGTCACTACACCTCTCATTCCGGGATCAGCCTGCTGGGAACAGACCAGTTGGGGAGAGATGTGTTAAGCCGCTTGCTGTATGGAGGACAGCTTTCCCTGTGGATGAGTATTGTATCGGTGCTGTTCGCCGGAATCACGGGTAGTGCGATCGGTATTATTGCCGGATATTTCGGAGGCAAAGTGGATGCGGTCATGATGCGGCTGGCAGATATCCAGCTCTCGATTCCGAGTATGCTGCTGGCGATCGTTATGGTGGCGGTGCTGGGTTCAGGGCTTACGAACATCGTAATCGTATTATCCATTACGGGATGGGTCACCTTTGCCCGTGTAGTTCGAAGCCAGGTGCTCTCCTTGAAGGAGATGGAGTTTGTTGAAGCGGCCAAAGCGATGGGAGTTCCCAGCATCGTGATTATGTGGCGGCATATTTTGCCGAATACGTGGTTTACCATTCTGACGCAGGCCTCGCTGCAAATGTCGCGGATGATCCTGTTGGCTGCATCGCTCAGCTTCCTCGGTTTGGGCGTGGATGTGTCGACACCGACCTGGGGCGGCATGATCAACGACGGGAAGAGCTACATTGGCTCGGCCTGGTGGCTGTCTACGATTCCCGGTCTGGTCATTGCCTTTGTGATTTTAACTATTAATTTGTTTAGTGACTGGCTGCGGGAGAAGTCGGAAGGATAAGGAGGATGCGGCATGTATCTTGTTACAAGAGCGCAGGTGAGGGCAAGCGGAATCGCCGATGCGTCGGTGGCACAGGAATTGGTGGAACGTACTTTTATTGAAAAAAGAGCGGCCCGGGCAGCATGCGCGCAGGAAGTGTCCATGATCCCCCGGCAGTTGGAGTCGGGAGCCTTTTATTCCTTGCCTGGCTACTTAGCCGGTGAACAGGTAGCGGGGATCAAGTGGACAACCCATGTCCCGAAGGCATCCAGACAGGGTTCATATACCAATCCGGTCATTGTCCTTAATGATATGCAGTCGGGGGTGCCTACGGCTTTGGTGGAAGGGCAATTGATCAGCGGCCTGCGAACGGCGGGGGTATCCTCGACGGCGCTTAAGTATCTGGCAGACGCTGAGGTTCGGTCTGTCTTGATCTGCGGCTCTGGGTTTCAGGCTGCACATCAATTGGCGGGCCTGCTTCCGTTTCTTCCTCAATTGAGGGAGGTCCATTTCTGGAGCCGACATCAGGAGCATGCTCAAGCCATCCACGAGCGGTTTGCCGAGCAATTGAAGCAGCGCAGCATTGCAGGGATACTACATCCAACGCTGCCCGACCGATTGGATTTTGCGCAAATCGTCATGGGGGTAACCTCTGCTGCCGAGCCGTATCTGAAGGCGGAGCATTTTTGTCCCGGCCATTTCTATGTACACATTGGCATGAATGATATTGAGGCTGCAGCCATTCAATCCTTCGATCACATCGTGTGCGATGATTTTCGGGCAGGAGTGAAGACGAGCAGCCAATCGCTGTTCCGGCTGGCCCGGACGGATGCTTCGATCGAGGAAAAGGTGACGCTGCTGGAAACATTGCTTCCGCAGGATAAGGGGGAGCGCGCAGTTGCGATGAGCCCGATCAAGCAGAATAAACAGCAAAAACTGATGTTCAACGGCTTTGGACTGCCGATCTTCGACCTGGCCCTGGCTGCCGAGGCGCTGCGGCGGCTTCAGCAATCGGGAGAGGCTCATCTGTCCCGGTTTGACTTGTATGGGGAAGAGGTGACGTCAATATGAGCAAGGAGAAGTTGCTTAAAATACAGAATTTGAGCGTCGCATTTACCAAAAACCAAGTGACAACGCCGATATTCTCCGGCTTGTCCTTCGATATTTACCAAGGGGAGACCGTCTGTCTGGTCGGGGAGTCGGGCAGCGGTAAAAGTGTGACAGCTAAAGCGATCATGCAGCTGCTTCCAACCGAGACAGCCAGCTATCCCGAGGGAGAAATTTGGTTCAACGGACGGAATTTGCTGGCTCTTCATGAACAGGAAATGGAGCGAATTCGCGGCGATCAGATAGCCATGGTATTCCAGGACGCTTTGAGCGCCTTGAATCCTGTATATACAATAGGAACGCAGATGGTGGATCTGATTCGGCTACATTCAAAGGAGAAGGTGAGCAAGCGGCAGGCTCTGGAGCAGGCCCAGCAGTTGCTGGAGCAAGTGGATATCCGGCATGCGGACGAGGTCGTGAAGCAGTACCCCTTCCAGCTCTCTGGCGGAATGAGACAACGGGTGATGATTGCGATGGCGCTCTCTACCCGTCCGCGTCTTTTGATTGCAGATGAACCGACCACGGCATTGGATGTAACCGTACAATCCAATATTCTGAAGCTGATCCGCCAGCTGAAGCAGCAGTACGATATGACCATCATGTTCATTACCCATGACCTTGGCGTAGTGTACGAAATGGCGGATCGCGTGCTCGTACTGAGACAAGGCGAGCTGGTTGAAGCCGGCACTCGGGATGACATCTTTACCCGACCAAGCCATGCCTATACCAAGCAGTTGCTGAACAGCATGCCTCGTATTTATTATCAGGAGCAGACCCCTGGGGCTAAGCCTTAGCTTCCGGTGAATACCTGAGATGAAAATGGACACGGAAAGGGGGGGGAGACAGCATGGAGCAGACCTTATTGGAAGTATCACATTTAAATAAGATCTATAAGAGAAAGGGCGGACCGGATTTCAGCGCCGTTAAAGATGTATCATTCACCCTGGCCCAAGGGGAGACGCTGGGCATCGTCGGGGAGTCGGGAAGCGGCAAGACAACCGTCGCCAAGATGGTAGCCGGGATGCTGCCCGCAACCTCCGGTTCGCTCGTGCTGAACGGGCAGGCCATGGAGAGTCGCCGGAGCAAGGATATGAAACGGAATATCCAGTATATTTTCCAGGATCCTGTGTCCTCGCTAAATCCGCGTCTTAAAATCAAGGATATCCTGGCAGAACCGCTCAAGCTGTATTTCAATCTGCGCGGAGAAGCTCTGAATTCACGCATCAATGAACTGTTGGATGATGTCGGGATTCCGCAATCCTATCGTGACAGGTATCCGAAAGAACTGTCCGGGGGGCAATGTCAACGGATCGGAATTGCGCGGGCGTTAGCTGCAGAGCCTTCAATTATGGTGTGTGACGAGCCTACCTCTGCGCTGGATATGACGATTCAGTCTCAAATTCTGGAGCTGTTGCAGGAATTGCAGCGGAGCCGCGGGTTTTCCTATATTTTTATCGCACATGGCCTTGAAGTTATCTATACGATCTCCAATCGTGTGCTTGTCATGAAGCAGGGGGAGGTCGTGGAGACGGGCGCTACAGCGCAAGTGTTCCATTCACCTGAGCATCCCTATACCCAAACCTTGATTCAGTCGATCCCCAAGATCGAGCTGCCTTACTTCGAATATTAAACAACAGGAGGAATGCAAAGTGAGTATCGTACCGTTGCCTAATCTGGAGGAAATGCCGCAAGAAGCCAGAGAGTTTGTCACGAAGCGGCTGGAAGAGAATAAGAGAGTTACAAATATGGTAAAGACGCTTCTATATTCAATGCCGTCTTTCCGTGCAATGGAATTCTATCCGGTGCGGGACGAGTTGGAGAAGATCATCGGCAGCCGGGCCGTATATTTTTACTGCTACGCCATTTCCACTGAAAATGACTGCCTTGTCTGCTCGACCTATCACGCCAAGCTGCTGAAGGATTTGAATATCGCCTTTGACGAATTTGAGTTTACAGAGGTTGAAAATATTCTGATTGCTTACGGAAGAGGACTCGTGAACGACCCGAACCATATTCCTGATGAGGTGTACGAAGGCTTGAAGAAGCACTTCAATAATGAAGAAATCGTACTGATCACGACCGTAGGCTGCAAAATGATCGCATCCAATACATTTAATTCAGCCCTGAAGGTGGATCTGGATGAATATCTGTATGCCGTGGAATTTGATAAAAAGGTCCTGCCGAGCCATGAGTAACATTACAGTTTTATGACTTGGAATGAGCACAGCACCTCCATTCAGGATAGATGGGGGTGCTGTTTTATAGCTCAGGAGCAGTTGACAGCAGGTCATTCCACCTTATATCCCAATCGCTCCAGATAGCGCATTAATTTTTGTGTTTTAAGCTTGACCTCGGCTTGTTCCTCCTTAGAAATTCGATCCCAGTGCAGGCTTTGATCTGCATCTGTAACGAGCGACTTGTAAGTCCACATGGCTTGGTACAATTCGTTAAACTCCCGGAATTCGTCCTGACTCAATTGTGCCTCGGCTACTTTCAGCGCTTCTTCCCAAAAGAGGACATCATCCATCGAAGAGGCTGAAGCTTGCTTCTCTAACTCGTCAAGCCGCTTTAGGAGAGGCTCCACTTCAGCAGCCAAGGCTTTATAACGCGCCTGATCCTGCTCATTCCATTGCTCTGGATGGACGATTCCATTTTCGTCGGCATAGGTCAGATAGAACTGTCCCAGCTCTTTTAAAATATCCATAAAAGATGAGAATTCAGCCTCACTGAAATACTGTTTGCTGTGAAGCAGTTTTTCTTCTAAGGCCTCATATTGCTGCTGGGTACCCCCGAGCTTGAGCATATTGTCTTGAGAGCCGTAAATGTAATCGGCCAAATAGCTATAGCCTGCATAGACTCCTGTAGGAATCGCTAATAGAGCCGTAATGATTGCGATCATTCCCCACTTCTTCATTCTGTATCCCCTCGGCTCTGTCGCAAGCTTTTGCAGCAAGTGAGGACGAATATGCTGCGGAGCTGTCCAATCCTTCGTATGCTCATGCAAGACTGCCTGCACTTTTTCCTCCAGGTTCATGATTAATCCTCCACCTTTCGTAACGTTGAATTGAACAGCAGATGTTTTTTTCTGAGCTTTGTTAGTCCAGCATGAATGCGGGATTTCACGGTTCCGAGTGGAAGGTTGAGCAGTACGGAAATTTCTTCCTGAGAATATTGGTTGAAATAATGCAAAATAATCACTTGTCTCAATTTGAAAGGAAGCCGGTCTACTTTATGAATCAAGGGCTGATGGGACATTTTGTCTGTCAGCTCAATGGAGAAGTCTGCTTGTATTGCTTTTAAAGTCTGTGCTCGCTCGATCAGCCTCCAATATTTCCATTTTTTTCTGCGGCATGTCTGAACCTGCTTCATTGCGATTCCCATAAGCCAGGCATGAAAAGGACGAGTAGGATTGTATTTGTCTAAAGAGCGATGTGCTTGGAGGTAGGTATCTTGTACGATATCGTCCGTCTCTGATGCATTGCCCATAAGCAATCGAACCGTTTTGTACACATCCTCAACGGTTATTTCGTAAAGTTCACCATAAGCCTCCATGCTACCGGCCTGTGTCTGCTCAATTAATTGCTTAATCTTGTTCATGAATCATTTCCGCCTCCCCCTGTGGCCTTACATGCTATATTCTATATTCGCAAGTTTTAAGAATATCGTTCGATTTTTTTTAGCTGTCACAGAGTATCCTCTAGCTGAACGCGGATTACTCAATTTTATCTGCTTGGCGCTGAGGCTAGCCAATTGGACTATCAAAATCAAGCTGCGAAAGTAGAGTGAATAACGGCGAGTATTCTGAACGGTTGCTACGCGCTACTCATTTAAAGATATCGTATGATGTATCGTAAATATTTATTTTCGAAATACCCTTGCATTTATTTGATAAGGATGCTATATTATAAAAGTTGCCGCTGATGAGGTGGTAACGAAATATGAACCGAAGTTGATCTTTGAAAACTGAACAACGAGTGAGTATTAAATAGATGAGTTGCAATCGACCCTGTGTCGTTTGAGATTCCATCTTTAAGAGAATTAATTTTCTCGTCAGTTTTGAAATGAGCAAGTCAAACACTTTATTGGAGAGTTTGATCCTGGCTCAGGACGAACGCTGGCGGCGTGCCTAATACATGCAAGTCGAGCGGACTTGATGGAGTGCTTGCACTCCTGAAAGTT
>NZ_HG005139.1:2787553-3049380 GCF_000455265.1 Paenibacillus antibioticophila | reverse complement strand
TTTTCCTGAAGAGATTCAGGGAGATCATCGACCGGAAAAAGTCTGTTTGGTGGCGATGGCGGAGGGGTTCCACGCGTACCCATCCCGAACACGACCGTTAAGCCCTCCAGCGCCGATGGTACTTGGACCGAAGGGTCCTGGGAGAGTAGGACGCCGCCAAGCGCAATATTCCCTGATAGCTCAGTTGGTAGAGCACTCGACTGTTAATCGAGTTGTCACAGGTTCGAGTCCTGTTCGGGGAGCCATTATGGCCCGTTGGTCAAGGGGTTAAGACACCTCCCTTTCACGGAGGTAACAGGGGTTCGAATCCCCTACGGGTCACCATTCATATTTAGTTAACCGGTACATATGGAGGCTTAGCTCAGCTGGGAGAGCATCTGCCTTACAAGCAGAGGGTCGGGGGTTCGATCCCCTCAGCCTCCACCATATGACTAACGCGGGGTGGAGCAGCTCGGTAGCTCGTCGGGCTCATAACCCGAAGGCCGCAGGTTCAAATCCTGCCCCCGCAATTAATTCCTTAAGGAATTGTGCATTACTAGTGTGGAGCCGTGGTGTAGAGGCCTAACATGCCTGCCTGTCACGCAGGAGACCGCGGGTTCGAATCCCGTCGGCTCCGCCATTTACATCTTAGAATCGACACACATGAGCCATTAGCTCAGTTGGTAGAGCACCTGACTTTTAATCAGGGTGTCGAAGGTTCGAATCCTTCATGGCTCACCAACATAAGTAACTTTTATATGCGGACGTGGCTCAGCGGTAGAGCATCGCCTTGCCAAGGCGAGGGTCGCGGGTTCGATTCCCGTCGTCCGCTCCATAATACGCGCCCTTAGCTCAGCTGGATAGAGCGTTTGACTACGAATCAAAAGGTCAGGAGTTCGAATCTCTTAGGGCGCGCCATTTTTTTTATAGAAATTGAATAAGCCGGTGTGGCGGAATTGGCAGACGCGCGCGACTCAAAATCGTGAGGGAAACCGTGGGGGTTCGAGTCCCTTCACCGGCATTTATCGGGACGTAGCTCAGCTTGGTAGAGCACCTGGTTTGGGACCAGGGGGTCGCATGTTCAAATCGTGTCGTCCCGATCCTTAAACAGTCATCTATGATGGCTGTTTTTTTATTTGCAGCTTGCCTAACATTGCGTTTGAAAATTCACTTTACCTTCTAAAATATCTATTAAAAATTTCTTCGACTTGTTCAATCGCTTTTGAATATCTTCAATTTCTTTAATTTTTTGCTCAACGAGGATCTTCTTTTCCTCATAGGATAAGTTCAGCTGTTGATTAAGCAGCAAGCTTAATTCCTCAATAGAAAAGTCTGCGGATAAAAGCGCCTTTACATCCTTTAAAAACTCCACAATTTCATCAGCATAAACCCGATAATTATTTTCGTCTCTTTTAACAAATTCGTTCGGAATTATATTTTTACGTTCATAAAATCTCAATGTTGATATTGGCAGATTGGTTCGCTTTGAAACCTCATTTATTTTCATGTTATGACCTCATTTTGTTCTTGCTATAAACCTAAGTTCATAGTTCATAATACGGATTATGATAACAGCTGACATTACATGATGTCAAAAATCCAATGTTATTTATAAGGAGAGATTCTTATGTTCAGCAATATTGTAAATAATGATTTCGCTACTATCGTCAAGGAGCGACGTTCTGTTCGCCAGTATGATGAGAACGTTAAAATTTCAAAGGAAGAGATGAGTGAGATGATTTCGGAGGCGAGTTTGGCTCCATCCTCAGCGAATATGCAGCCTTGGCGTGTAGTTGTCGTAGACACTCCAGAAGGGAAAGAGAAGCTAAGACCTCTTGTGCGCTTCAATACGCTGCAAAATGATACTTCATCAGCTATGTTATTAATCTTTGGTGATACTCAAAGCTATCTCTATGCTGAAGAGATTTACAATACGGCTGTGGAACAAGGAAAAATGCCAGCAGAAGTAAGAGATCGTCAACTCGAAACCATTCTATCGATGTTCCCGACTTTATCCAAAGAATCGAAAGTAGAAATTGCAAAAATCGATAGCAGCCTTTTTGCCATGCAATTTATGTTAGTGGCTCGTGCCCATGGGTATGATACGAATCCAATGGCTGGATTTGAAACGGATCTGATCGCCAAATCCTTTGATTTGGATGAAGGGCGCTATGCCCCAGTAATGATGATTTCGATTGGAAAAGCCAAAGAGGCTGGTTATGAATCGGTTCGCTTAGCTCCTAACAAGATTACATTTTGGAGATAAATTTTAAATTCATTTAATCTAAATCGGATACTCCACAAACATTTCACCTCAATAATAGCTCTATCGACAGAAATAGACAAAATAAGAGGTGGAACTATTTATGAGGCTTTTGCATAAAATTGGGGGCCATCCGATCATCGCAGCCGTCCGCCGAATGGAAGACTTGAATTATGCCTTGGACAGCGAGGTGGACAACTTGTTTTTCATGGGGGGAACGGTTAAGGAGATCGTTGACAGCGTGCGGTTGACGAAGGAGGTCGGTAGAGGAGCCTTCGTCCATATTGACTTGATTCGCGGCTTATCCAACACAGATCGTGAAAGTGTCGAATGGGTTGCCGAATATGCAGGAGCAGATGGAATTGTTACGCCGAAAGCGCATTTGATCAAAGAAGCGAAGCGCTGCGGCTTATACGGTATTCTCCATCTTTTCGTCATCGATTCAGGCGCGCTGGAGAACGGGTTAAAGCTATGCCATCAGTTGGAGCCGGACGGCGTCGAGCTGATGCCGGGTGTAATTGACAAAATCATTCGCACCTTCGCATCAGAGCTTGAAACAACTCCGCTTGTCGCAAGCGGTTTGATCCGGACGGAAGCCGAGGCATCCGCCGCTCTGGCAGCAGGGGCGACTTCTCTTTCGGTAAGCGACAAAGCATTGTGGAATCTGTCATTTGCTCAGCTCAGCGGCTAGCCAAAGAATTAACATCCATTTAACATTCTGATAACACGCCGATGAACAATAGGAACTAACATATAGACATGTTGATAATAGCACTTCATATGATATAACAATTAATCCGAATTCTTACGGTTATTGTTTAGGGTGATGTCTAAGAGAAAGCTCTGAACAACAATCATATAGGCTTCTTGCCTCTATGTATTGTTGGGATGAGCTTTTTCTCATTTTCACACAAAAGGAGGAAAAACTTGAAGAAACCCATCCTCGGCTATCGCCGGAAAATGCTGTTGTTGCCGTTATTTTTTCTAATACCTGCGTTACTTTTGTACGCTGTATTCTTCGTCTATCCGTTCCTGTTCACGTTTCTGCTCAGCTTCCAGCAATGGGATATGATTAGCCCGGAACGAGCCTTCGTCGGCTTGGAGAACTACGCAGTGCTGCTGAATGATGAAGTGTTTTGGAAGTCGATGCGCAATACGCTGCTCTATTTGCTCATGACAATGCCCATCTCGATTGCACTTGGTCTCGGACTGGCTTTGTTAATGGAAAGCTTGCTGCGAGGGCAGGTGGTGTACCGTTTCCTGTTCTATCTGCCAGTAGTTTCCCCAATTGCTGTCATTGGGATTGTTTGGAGCTTGATGTACGACGATCAACGCGGTATTGTCAATTCCCTGCTAATGCTCTTCGGCATCAACGGACCGAATTGGCTGTCGGACACATCCACTTCATTATGGGCGGTAGCGATTGTTGGCATCTGGAAAGGATTTGGCTACGAAATGCTGCTGTACGTATCAGGGCTGAAATCGATCGATAAAGGATTGTACGAAGCTGCTTCGATTGATGGGGCAGGCCGCTGGCGCAGGCTGGTTCATATTACACTGCCGCTGCTGTCGCCAATTACACTATTTATCGTCATAATGGGCATCATCTCTTCATTCCAAAACTTTGCCCTGATCAAAATCATGACGGGCGGCGGTCCGAACAATTCGTCAAACGTGCTCGTGTACCAGCTATACCAGGAGGCGTTTCAGTTTTTTAGCATCGGCAAGGCTGCAGCGATCTCGGTCATTCTGTTCGCCATTATCCTGCTGATCACAATCGTTCAACTCCGTCTTTCCCGGAGCACGGTTCACTATTAACCGATACATCGAAAGGAGGTGGCTGTAATGGAGCGTTTATGGAAGCTGACGGAGGAGACTGGCAAGCATGTGCTGCTTATCGGACTGGGGCTGCTAACGATGATCCCGATTATTTGGATGATTTCTATTTCGTTGCGGTCGGAGCAATACGTATTTTCCGGACATCTTGTCTGGACAGGACCGCTGCATTGGGAAAATTATGTTAAGGCATTAACCGAGGTGCCATTTTTCCGCTGGTTGGGCAACAGCTTGCGCATCGGTGTGCTGCAAACGCTTGGACAAGTGTTCATTGGGGTCTGCGCAGCATTCGCCTTTGCATACTATCGATTTCCGGGCCGTGACATTCTGTTTTTATTCGTACTGATGACGATGATGATTCCGATGCAGGTGACGCTTGTGCCAACTTATCTCATTGTAAATCAGTTGGACGCGCTAAATACATTAACCGGAGTGATCGTCCCGCATCTGGCCAGCGGCTTTGCGATTTTTCTGCTGCGGCAGTCGTTCATATCAATTCCCAGAGAATTGGCAGAAGCGGCTGCGATTGACGGAGCTGGAGCATTCCGACTGCTTTGGACCGTGTATATTCGCATGTCCGGCACGATACTTTGGACGCTCGGCGTTATCGCGTTTTTGTCCAATTTTAACGAGTTCAACTGGCCACTGCTCGTGCTGACCGATCCGGAGCTAATGCCGCTGCCGCTTGCGTTCCAATATTTCCGTACTGAGACGCAGATGGATTGGGGTGCAACGATGGCGATTGCGACGTTGTCCATGGTTCCGGTGCTGATTTTATATTTGGTTGCCCAGCGTTACATTGTTGATGGTTTCGCCCAGAGCGGTCTTAAGGGGTAATCATCCTCGTTCTGGTTTATATACAAAAATAAAAAGGAGAGAATTGACGTGAAAAAAACATGGATGGGATTGTTTTTAGTTTTACTGGCTATTTCGCTGGCTGCTTGTGGCTCTGGCTCTAACAACGCTGCGCCAACATCTTCGCCTACCGGGTCCGGCAATACGAACTCGGCGCAAAGCTCTGAGCCGGTAGAAATCGAATTTTGGAACATTTGGGGCGGTGAGCTGATCGACACTCTGGTGAACGAATACAACAGTTCGCAGGACAAAGTGAAGGTCAAAGCAGTGTATGTACAAAACAGCTACGAGGGCATTGTTGAGAAGCTGCAGGTACAGGCAGCTGCTAAAAAACTGCCGGACATCGTATCGAATGGACTGCTTTATACCAGCTTTGCAAATGACGTAATGAAGGCCGTACCGCTTGAGCCGTTTATCGAGCAGGATAGCTACGACATGTCTGACTTTTTCCCTACTATGCTGGAGCTAGGAAAAAATGATCAGGGACAGCTGATCGGTCTACCATATGGCATCAGCACGCCAATTCTGTACTATAATGCCGATCATTTCAAAACAGCAGGGCTGGATCCTGAAAATCCGCCGCAAACATGGGAGGAATTCGCAGCTGTCGCCAAGCAATTGACGAGTGACGGTCATTACGGCGCTAGCGTGCCGATTGACTTCGGTTGGCTCTATCAGGCGCTGATGGAGACATACGGAGGAAGCATGATGTCTGAGGACAAGAAGGCAGTTGGTCTTGATTCCGAAGCGAGCGTAAACGCGGTTCAGGCTGTGACCGACCTGGTCATCACGGACAAGTCCATGCCGCTCTTGCAGCTGCAGCAAACATTTGAAGCGATGGCCAAAGGCGATGTTTCGATGCTTGCCAACACAACAGCTGGTCTTGGGCAAATCTTGCCAACAGCACAATTTGACTTGCGGACAGCTCCGTTTCCGACATTCGAGGGTAAACGCGTCGTTCCAGCTGGTGGAGCGAATCTGATGATTTTCACACAAGACCCTGCCAAGCAAGAGGCGGCATGGGACTTTATGAAATTTATGATCGACCCGCAGCGCACTGTTCAAATTTCCAAATCGACTGGCTATATGGTGTCAAGACAATCCGCATTGGATGATCCGGAAATGCAGAAGTTTTTAGAGGAAAATCCGGTTTATAAAGCTACGTATGAGCAAATTGACGAAATGGTGCCTTGGTTCAACTTCCCTGGCAGCGGCGGCACACGCATACAGAAGATTATAACGGATCAGGTTCAGGCAGCACTGCAGGGACAGAAGACGGCTGAGGAAGCGATGAAGGAAGCAGCGAAGCAAGCGAACGCACTTATTGAATCTTAATTCTATTGGGAGGCTTATGGATATGATGAAAAAACGTGAAATGATGATCGACAATACGAAGTTCACTACAAATAAAGGCCCTTGGTTTGGAGAGCTGCCAGTGCCGTCAGGCGGCGATTATGACTTTGCTTTCATTAGCGATCGCACAGGCGGGGCAGTGCACGGGATGTTCGAGAAAGGACTAGAGGCTGCGAAGCAACTGAATCCCGACTTTATTATTTCAATTGGCGATCTGGTGGAGGGCTACTGGACGGATGAAGCAGAGGCGCATGGAGAGTGGGATCGTATCGACCCAATGCTGGCGGAACTTGACATTCCATTGTTCCAAACAGTTGGCAACCACGATTATGGCACTGAAGCGATGATCAATGTATGGCGCGAGCGTAAAGGTGTCGACTACTATGCTTTCCGTTATGATCGCACCTTGTTCCTTATTGCCAATACGGAGACGGCGCCGCTAACGCTGCCAGAGTCGATGCTACACATTATGCAGCAGGTGAATCGAGAGCTGATTCGCAATCCCCAAGCGCTATTTATGGACCTGATGCAGGACTTGGCGGGTGAAAGCGTGCCGACAGAGGCGTTTAAGATGAGCGAGGATACGCTTATTGATCCGCATCTGAGCAGTGAGCAAATCGACTTTTTTGAGAGGGTGTTAGCAGAAAATACCGATGTTGACTGGACGTTCGTCTGCCTGCATCAACCGGCGTGGAAGAAGCCAGATCCGATTTTTGAACGACTTGAACAGCTACTTGCTGATCGTCCTTATACGGTCGTATCCGGTCATGTACACTATCTGGAAGTGACCGAGAAGCATGGTCGTCAATATATTCAAATGGGCAAAACGGGCGGTCTGCATTGTTTTGAGGGCAAAGGCGACATCCATCACATCCTGTCCGTCAAAGTGCGCGGCGGTGTTCCGCAATTCGAGGTCATCCTGCTGGAAGGCGAGGGCGGCACGGATACGCTGGACGCTTATGTAAAACAGGCGGCTGAGAAAGGTTAAGTCTATTGGATTGGCAAAGCCATGTTCGATGGATAAAGCTATGACATATTCAAACAGATTAGATCGGAGCCTGGGAATGAAACGATGGATGGATGGGATTCGAGCTTTGTTTTTCGACCTTGATGGGTGCATCTATTTCGGCGGCAAGCTGGCTGAACGGGCGAATGACTTGCTTGACCTGCTTCGAGGGCAAGGTTATCGGATCGGCTTTATCACGAACAACTCACGGGAGAACGCAGTTGAAATTCGCGACAAGCTGTCGAAAATGGGGCTTCGCCTCGAGGACGAAATGATCTTCAGCGCTACGGAGGCGGTAGCTGCCTTTTTGAAGGATACGTTTGGCCCGATGGCCATAAAGACAGCGGGAAGCGAAAGCCTGAACGATGCGCTCGCTAACGCTGGCCATAACGTGCTGGACTGGACTTGGCCAACACCGGCCGATGCCGTCGTCTTAGGCAGAGATACAGAATTCAATTACTTCAGGCTAGAGCAAATCGTCAATGAAGCAGCAAGAGGAGCTCGTGTCATCAGCACCAATCCAGACTATTCACATCCGGGTGAAGGCGGACGTCTCGTTCCCGAGACTGGAGCTCTGCTCGCCGCTGTTGAGTCGATCCTGGGCAGCTCTGCATTAAGTATAGGCAAGCCGCATGCCTGGTTGTATGAGCTGGCGATGCGCAGCTATGGTGTCAGACCTGCCGAATGTGTCATGATCGGAGATAATTTAACGACTGATATCGCTGGCGCGGAGCAGGTCGGGATGAAAACGGTATGGATTCGGAACAACCTCCATTCACAGCAGGGAGAATTCAATAACACTGCAGTCGTGCCGACAGTGATCGTAGACGCGCTGTCCGAATTGCATGAGATGCTCTTGCACGAAAACAGAAAAGGATAAAGAAGATTTGGCACATCTTTCACAGGGCTTGTCTTGGTCAAATGACCTGGGTAGGCTCTTTTTGCCGTCATTAGACAAGATAGAACATATAGGGAAGGACAAGGTCATCGCTCTTATCTTTGATGTTTGTGGCGGTAGGGGTGGAGCGGTGGCGGTTTAGTAAAAGGTACACCTAATTTTTGAACTTTGGCTCTGCATTTAAAAATAGATGTATAGAGTGCAGTTAGATTCGAAAAAACTCAACCATTCTGAAAAAAATAGATTTTTAGCTGTAGGTGGTACACTTAAACCTGTGAAATTTATAAATGACGAGGTTTTAGTTGCAAGTTCTACAATTCATCGACTAGGTGATCCAGCGTTCAGCCCCAGTAGGCTTACGAGAAATGAAACAACCAATGGGTGCAAAATCGGCTCCATTCAGAGAGAGTAGGAACAAAAATAGGAAGCCCCGTTTAACTGTGTAGTGAAAGAGCCGAGACAAAACCAATGAGCCTGAACGGATTTGTGGGCAGGCTAGCATCTTTAGGCGCAGTTTGGCAACAGGGGGTATACCCCCTGTTGCCAAACCACCCGTGTGAACGGGTGGTTATGATTTGCCTTCTATCCGGAACAGATTCAGAACTTACTGTATATTTCAGAAAGCCGACGGTCAGAATATACATAAAACTCCGATAGAAGGGGATAAACGTGAATATTTTTCATACGAAAAAACAGCTCAGAAGACGGTGGAGAAGATGGAGAAGAGCGGTATGGACGTTCGGAGCCTTTGTCTTAATCACGCTAATGGCATGGTCAGGGATGTTATTGTCGGAAGAAATGAAGACGCTGATGACCGAAGAGCCCATCTCCATGGAGACTTGGGGGCAGCTGCAAGAATTGCGTGACGATGAAGAATCATCATTGGCATGGCTGGAGCAGCTTCGGGATACGGACCAGGTACGAATTGTTCACCTCAACAAAATATATACCTGTGGGGAAGAAAATGTCGTGCTTGGCCTGATGAGACCATGGGAGATTACTGAATTAGCTAAGTCTCATGCGGAATGGAAGGGCCGTCTGGCTCCAGGAGGAGATGTATGGTTTGACGAACACGTGGAAGGGCTGTCAGAGCTGTGCGGGCGAGAAGGTTATATTGGAATCGACAGCAACGGAAATTTAAGCCTGTTCGACGGACCCCCTAAGAAGGAAAAAGTCATCCGTACTTTTTTTCAATTGGATGTAGAGACGATGGAGAGTGCTCTTCCTAGCGAAGTATTAAATCAGCTTCAGGCAGGAATCCGCATTCAGGATGTGGAGGAGTACAATAGTGTATTATCCACCTTTAGCGACTACGCAATGCCGGAATCAGAGCAAATGCTCCAGCAAAAACAATAAATAAGCCCGGGTCCAGAAAGAAGCTGCCTCAGTTCGCTAATAAGCGAAGCAGGGCAGCTTCTTTTTTATAATAGTTCACTCCCGATTTTCCGAATAAAGAATAAAGGGTATGCGATTTTCTTTTCCTTGAAAGAGAGGGAGTGTTCGCATATAATACAAACGAATGTTCGTTTAATGATTCCGTTCATTCGGATAAAACGGGATATCCACAGAAACGTGTGCTGGACAAAATATGAAATTAGAGACAGACTAGATGATATGATACATCGAGTGGCTGATTGAGGAGAGGGTGGACTTTGCGGATTTTAGGCATTGATCCCGGAATCGCAATTGTCGGTTTCGGCTTTATTGATAAACAAGGAAGCAAGTGTGTTCCGGTACAGTACGGATGCATTCAGACGGAGGCTCATACTCCTGAGGAGGAGCGTCTGCTGCATGTCTATGAGGGAATCGTGCAACTAATTGATAAATATAAGCCTGATGCGGTTGCTCTGGAGAAGCTGTTCTTTAATCGTAACGTTACCACAGCGATGTCGGTAGGACAGGCAAGAGGGGTCATGGTTCTTGCTGCGGCACAAAGGGGACTCCCTATATCGGAGTATACTCCAATGCAGGTGAAACAAGCTATCGTGGGATATGGGAAGGCAGAGAAGCGCCAGGTTCAAGAGATGACGAGAATGTTCTTGAAGCTGCAAGCGATTCCGAAACCGGATGATGTGGCCGATGCGCTTGCAGTTGCGATTTGTCATGCTCACTCTTATACGTTAAATTCCAAGCTGAATGAGGTGCTTCGGTCATGATAGACTATTTACGCGGGCAATTGGCTCATCTGGAGACAGAATATATCGTTCTTGATGTTCAAGGCATCGGGTATCGTGTTTTTTGCCCGAATCCGTACGTTTTTGCAGGCAAATCCGAAGAGACCGTCACGGTCTATATTCATCATCACGTTCGTGAGGACGCCATTCTCTTATACGGCTTTTCCAGCCGTGAGGAGCAGAAGCTGTTTCGGAAGCTGATTGACGTGTCGGGAATCGGACCTCGCGTGGCGCTGGGCATCCTCAGTGGCGGAAATCCGGACACAGTGGTAGCTGCCATTCATCAAGAGAACATCACGTTCCTAACGAAACTGCCGGGAATCGGAAAGAAAACGGCTCAACGGATGATTTTGGATTTGAAAGACAAGCTGGAGGGCCTGGGTGGGACGGCCTCGCTATTCGATCCTGTTCCGGCAGGAGCTTCGGCGCTGCAGGATTCCGTGCCAGGATGGCCGGCAGCCAGAGAAGGCCTCCGGGCACTGGGGTATACCGATGCAGAGCTGGATCAGGTCTGGAAGAATTTGAAGGATCAGGTGGGAGTAGACGAGCCTGTGGATTCGGTAATGAAAAAGGCCCTTAAATTACTGTACGCAGGATGATAGAAGCCTAAGGGAAGGGGTGCCTGATCGACAATGATGGAAGATCGGATTATTTCTGCTAATTTGATGATGGAGGACCAGGCGGTTGAACTAAGCCTGCGTCCTCGTTATTTGGCGGAGTATATCGGACAGAATCAGATCAAAGAGAATCTGAAGATATATATTGAAGCTGCTAAAATGCGTAAGGAAGCATTGGATCATGTCTTGCTGTATGGACCGCCTGGGCTGGGAAAAACAACGCTCGCCAATATTATTGCGAATGAGCTTGGTGTGAATCTACGGACGACCTCCGGGCCTGCGATCGAGCGGCCGGGGGATTTGGCTGCCTTGTTGACAAACCTGCAGGAAGGCGATGTTCTATTTATTGATGAGATCCATCGGCTCCACCGGACCGTGGAGGAGGTCCTCTATCCGGCGATGGAGGACTTCGCGCTGGACATTATGATTGGGAAAGGGCCGAGCGCGCGCTCGGTTCGTCTGGATCTGCCGCCATTTACCTTGGTAGGAGCAACGACGCGGGCAGGTCTGTTGTCGGCTCCATTACGGGATCGTTTTGGCGTGGTTAGCCGTCTGGAATTCTATGCTCAGGATGAATTGAGCTTTATTGTATCTCGGACAGCAGATATTCTCGGAATCCCGCTTACCGGAGATGCCTCTGACGAGATCGCGCTTCGTTCCAGAGGAACACCGCGGATTGCGAACCGGCTGATGAAGCGGGTACGGGATTTTGCTCAGGTTCAAGGAGACGGGATGGTAACCCCTGAGATTACGCGTGAGGCGCTTCATCGGCTTCAGGTTGACCCGATGGGACTGGATCTCATAGATCATAAGATGCTGCGTGCAATGATAATGAGCTTCCGTGGTGGCCCTGTCGGGGTTGACACGATCGCTGCAACGATAGGTGAGGAGAGTCAAACGATCGAGGATGTATATGAGCCCTATTTGCTGCAAATCGGATTTTTACAGCGGACACCGCGAGGGCGTGTTGTAACTCCGGCTGCCTATACGCATCTTGGGCTGCCAATGCCTGAGAAGAATTAATCCGGCATTATGAAACCAACAAGAAGGAGGTCAACTAGTGACCAAGAAATCGTATGCAAAAAATTGGCTTTTATGGGGTAAAGGAATCATTGCCGGTCTGCTGATTGCCGGTTCGATTCAAGTGCCTGCTTTCGCAGATTCGGCTTTGCAAGATGAGGTGCGCGTGGCGATGTACCTGGATCTTGGCAGCACTTATAGATCGACGGCTCCTGCGGTAACGCTGCAAGCGGGCTCGCAATGGCGTGTTGGAACGGAGGCGGCTGGTACTTGGCTGCAATTTGAATCCGGACAATCGGTAAGATTCAGTGTGGATGGTTATAAGGTTAAGGCACTGGAAAGTGCAGACTGGAATACGGCTGCTGCCGCAGTCAAGGCACTGCAAGGAACTGCTGACAAACCAATAGCTTTTGTACAAAATAATTTGGCCGGCAAGCTGTATGAGGTTTATACGGGACCCTATGCTACTGCCTCAGAAGCGCAGACGGCAGCAGCTCGTGTTGCGACGAGTATTGCTTCCTATCTAAAGGGACAGTCTCCTGCAGTACAAGGAAGCTTCTACGCGGCAGGGGGAGCCTTTGCGACCGAGGGCGAGGCGGAAGCGGTCCGGTCGTCTATCGGAAGCAACGCTGCCGTTGCGATGACTTCACCGGGACAATATGCGGTTTGGGTAGGCGGAGCGACCAATGAGGCTGAAGTCTCTTCGATTCAAGCCACGCTGTCCCAGTCCTATCCTCAAGTATCCTGGCAAGTGGAGTCAGGACTGGCTTCCACAGTGCTGTTGCTGCGCCAGGATGTAACGCTTAATTTGGAGAATCCAAGCCCAGTCAAGCATATTCAGGTTGCAGGCTCAGATCCTCGCGTAACAATCCAGGATAGTGATGACTCGCTGATTCAGGTATCCGAGCGCAATGGGCGAAGCTATAGAGGAAGCTTTGAGGTGAGCCGTTATAACGGAGTCTTGGCATTGGTGAATCAAGTTCCGATGGATCAATATCTATATTCCGTCGTTGCCGCCGAGGTTCCATCCTCTTGGCCGCAAGAGTCCTTAAAGGCGCAAGCAGTAGCTGCAAGAAGCTATGCGCTGTATAATGCTAATCTGAATAAATTCAAGATTGCCGGCCTCGTAGATACTACACTGAGCCAAGTATATAACGGAGCCGAGAAAGAGGTTGCCAGCGTGATTTCAGCGGTGGACAGCACATCCGGTGAAGTGCTTATGGCAAACGGACAAGTTATTGAAGGTCTTTTCTCTTCGAATAGCGGCGGTATTACTGCGGATCCTACAGAAATTTGGGGCAATCAGACTCCAATATATGCGGCTGTTACGAGCTCTGGCGACCAGTCGGCGGAGTCTGCGCTCTATGACTGGTATTATGTTCTGCTTAATAATGGACAAACCGGATATGTGCGGGAAGACAACACAGCAATGACGGGTACCTCCACGGCCGCCGGGTTGAACAAGCTCACAGTAACAACAAGCTCGGTTATGGTACGGCAGCTTCCGATGATCCAGTCTAATGTAGATCCAGTCGCCAAGCTGAATCCTGGGGATCAGGTGGTAATTTTAGATAAGGTTAGTGAATCCAGCTCTTATGCCTGGATCCGCGGTCCTTACAGCTCAGAAGAGCTTCTGGCCGCCCTGAAGGGCAAGACAACGACTGAAGTATCCAGGCCCATCCAGAGCCTGGAGATTACGCAGCGAGGCCCGTCAGGCCGTGTGATCCAGGTGAAGGCGAACGGACAGATTATTGATGTGAAATATCCGGACGCGCTCCGTTCCGCTTTGAACGGCCTTCCAAGCACCTTGTTTGATATCGCTCCGACCGGAAGGTATACTGTACAGAGTGCTGGCGGAGCCGCGCAATCTGCGGCTGTAAGTGCAGGCATGAAAATCCAAACGGCCTCCGGACTTCAAGATTGGAGCGGCGGCAATCTGGTTGTAATGAATGAATCCCAAGAAGCGCGAGTTCTGAATCAGACTCAGAAGTTCTTATTCATTGGTCAAGGAAATGGACATGGACTTGGATTGTCCCAATGGGGAGCCAAGGGAATGGCGGACCAAGGGTATGACTACCGGCAAATTCTGCAACACTATTATCAAAATGTAACCATTGACAAGAGATGAAGGCGTGAATTGGAATGAATGTGGATTTATACGATTTTGAGCTGCCTGAAGAATTGATTGCTCAGACTCCGCTTGCGGACCGGAGCGCTTCCAGGCTGCTTACCTTAAATAAACAGGATGGAAGCACTGAACATCATGTGTTCTCGGATATTGTAGACTATCTTCGCCCCGGCGATACATTGGTGCTGAATGATACGCGAGTTATTCCTGCACGTTTGTTCGGGATCAAAGAAGATACCGGTGCAAAGGCTGAAGTGCTGCTGTTGAAAAGCTTGGGTGAAGACCGCTGGGAAGCGCTGGTCAAGCCGGGGAAGAAGCTTCGGACCGGAGCTGTCATTACGTTCAGCGAAGAGTTGAAGGCGACCATTGAATCCGAAGGGGAGATGGGCGGACGGGTTCTGCGCTTCTCTTATCAGGGAATTTTCAATGAGATATTGGATCGGCTTGGTCAGATGCCGCTTCCGCCTTATATTAAGGAGAAGCTGGATGATCGGGAGAGATACCAGACCGTATATGCGAAGAATGAGGGCTCGGCGGCCGCGCCTACAGCAGGATTGCATTTTACTGAAGCGTTGTTAGAGGAGATCAAGGCCAAGGGAGTGCAGGTTGCTTTCGTAACCTTGCATGTCGGGCTGGGGACCTTCCGGCCGATGTCGGTCGATCGGGTCGAGGATCATGTGATGCATGAGGAATATTACGTCATGCCGCAGGAGACGGCAGATCTGATTAACAGAACTAAAGCTGCAGGCGGACGTATAATTGCCGTCGGAACGACCTCCGCGCGAACGTTAGAGACCGTCGGACAGAAGTTCGGGGATGGGCCATTGTCGTACTGCAGCGGCTGGACGGGCATTTTTATTTACCCTGGCTATGAATTTAAAGTCGTGGATGCCTTGATTACCAATTTCCATCTTCCGAAATCTACGCTCGTGATGCTGGTGAGTGCCCTTGCAGGACGGGAACATATTTTATCGGCCTATAAAGAGGCCATTGATCACCAATATCGGTTCTTTAGCTTCGGCGACGCCATGCTGATCTATTAACCAAGATTACTCTAAGAGATCGTTCAAAAAGTCAACTTATGACTCGCACTTTAATAAAGAATGGATGATGATCGTGACAGCAGCGATTACTTACGAACACATAAAAACATGCAAGCAATCCGGAGCCAGGCTGGGCCGGATTCACACTCCGCATGGAATCATAGAGACACCGGTATTTATGCCGGTGGGTACACAAGCTACAGTCAAAACGATGAGTCCAGAGGAATTAAAGGAAATGGATGCGCGCATCATTCTTAGCAATACTTATCATTTGTTCCTTCGTCCGGGTCATGAACTTGTGCGCGAAGCCGGCGGGCTTCACAAATTTATGAATTGGGACCGGGCCATCCTGACTGATAGCGGCGGATTTCAAGTATTCTCGTTGAGCGAGATGCGGAAGATTACCGAAGAGGGCGTGCATTTCCGTTCTCATTTGAACGGAGATAAGCTATTCCTGTCGCCGGAAGTGGTGATGGAAATCGAAAATGCGCTCGGTCCGGACATTATGATGGCTTTTGACGAATGTGCCCCTTATCCTGCCGATTATGATTATGTGAAGAAATCAATGGAGCGGACGACGCGATGGGCGGAGCGCTGCCTGAAAAGTCACGCCAGACCGCATGATCAGGCGTTGTTCGGAATCGTTCAGGGCGGCATGTACGAGGATCTGCGCAAGCAGAGCGCCAGGGATTTGACTTCACTAGATTTCCCGGGGTATGCTATTGGTGGACTGAGTGTAGGCGAACCCAAGCACTTGATGTATGAAATGTTGGAGAGCACAGTACCGCTTCTGCCATCGGACAAGCCCCGTTATCTGATGGGTGTCGGTTCGCCGGATGCCCTGATTGAAGGTGCGATCCGCGGTGTGGATATGTTCGACTGTGTATTGCCGACGCGGATTGCCCGCAACGGTACGACGATGACAAGTCAAGGCAGACTGGTTGTCCGCAACGCTCAGTATGCCAATGATTTCGGGCCGCTCGATCCGGAATGTGATTGCTATACTTGCCGGAACTATTCTCGGGCTTATCTTCGTCATTTGATCAAGGCGGATGAAACCTTCGGACTTCGATTGACTACATATCACAATCTGCATTTCCTGGTCACGCTGATGAGCAAGGTTCGTCAGGCGATTATGGATGACAGACTGCTGGATTTCCGGGATGAGTTCTTCGAGCAATATGGCCTGATTGGCAATGACAAGGGATTTTAATGACACGCTGATACAGTGAAAGGAGGAAAAGGGATGTTTCCATTAACAACTGGTCAACCTACAGGTACAGGTTCTTTGATCTCGTTCCTTGTACCGCTTATCATCATGTTCGCTGTTTTCTACTTTCTGTTGATTCGTCCGCAGAAGAAGAAGCAGCAAACCCGCAATAATATGCTCAATGCGCTTCAAAAGGGCGATAAGATCGTAACGATCGGCGGCTTGCACGGTAAGATTCTAGAGCTGGCCGATGATACTGTAGTCCTGCTCGTAAACGATGCTACCAAGCTGACATTTGACCGCAGCGCGATCAGCCACCGGGTCAACACGGAATCCGAGGGCTAGAATCAGCTTGAGTGAAGAGAGCTACCTTTCCTGATCCAGGAAGGGCAGCTCTCTTTTTTATACAGTATTATTTCCGCAGATTCACACCGAATACGCCCCCGGCAGAGGCAATCAGGATAGCCGGGAGGATAAGAACAAGGTTGGCAAGTCCGATCGAATGGTCGAGGGCTAGAAAGCTGATCAACAGGAGAAGAATGCTGTAGAAAAGGCCGGTGATTGCCCCCTGATAGAGCCCTTTTTTCCCGGAGCGCTTCCCCGAGACAAGACCCCCGAACAGGAGCGCAATGCCGTGAACAATGTAAGTGTACAAGGAAAGTTGCTCTTCCTCCATGAGGCTTGCATGGAGCAGCAACGACAGAATCAGGGCACCGATCATCATCCAGAAGAAAGCGTACCACAGCCCGGAAAGGGTCGGATGAGTAATTCGCAAGGAAAACAGGCGGCGAATGATATGCATGGCTTGGCCTCCAATCGCTTTTTAATATCAATCTATGGGTTAGTTCCGGCTGTTATGACAAGCTCCTTATGAATTAGGAATATTTTGTTGTGCTCTTTTTTCGCATGGAACGCTATGGACAAGGTCAGAATATCCATTACATTCTGGCTTTTGGGTACGGATGCCAATGCGTCAAGGAGGGATTGCGATGGTAGAACATATAGCTGTCGTTCTGTTTCGAACAATATTGATGTATGTTTTGGTCTTTGCGGTCATGAGAATTATGGGAAAAAGAGAGATTGGCGAGTTATCTATCTTTGATCTCGTCATCTCCATCATGATTGCCGAAATTGCCGTATTTGCGCTGGAGGATATCGAACGTCCTCTTTACGACGGTATTTTACCGATCCTCATGCTGCTGCTGATCCAGATCGGAATTGCTTATATCTCTATGAAATCACGGAGGCTTCGGCTGCTATTTGACGGGAAGCCAAGCGTAATCGTGCAGAACGGCGAGATCAACCAAGATGAAATGAGAAAGCAAAGATACAATATAGATGACCTGCTAATGCAGCTTCGTTCACAGAATGTAGCGAGTGTCTCGGATGTAGAATTTGCGGTGCTGGAGACAAGCGGACAACTGAGTGTGTTTACTAAAGAGCAGGTCAAGCAAGGCTCGGGCTCAACGAACCCGGGAAAAAAACGGGAAGGCGATATTTCGTCGCTGGTGTCCAAGATTAAATTTGAAGCACTCCCTCTGCCGCTGATTGTGGACGGAAAGGTAGAAGATGACAATCTGGAACGGGTCGGGAAGACAAGGTTTTGGCTGAAGAACCAGATTCAGGCCAAGGGATATTTGGAGTTTAAGGACGTCTTCTTTTGCACTATTGACCATAATGGAAGGCTGTATATTAATGCCAAGGATAAATCCTAGGTACGGAACAGCCTGCGAAGAATAGGAATTCTCCGTAAATCAGACAGGTCGAACATGCCCATTACCGCGCATAAGATAATATACACAAGACCCGAAAGGACCGAAGAAGTGATCAGAAGCATGGCGGGATTGGCAAAGCTAAGCTCGTTGTATAGTAAGGTGGCAGCCCCGGCCATAATCACCATGGCAGCACATACTTTAAACAGATCGGCAAAGGGTAAGCTGTATTTCAGCAGCCTCTTGACGCTGAAGCTATGCAGCAGGGTTACAATGATGAAGTTAATGATGATGGCAATGACTGCTCCGTAGATTCCGAAAGAGGGATTAGAAGCAAGATAGAAAATGAGTACAATTTTAACAATGGCTCCTATTAATGTGTTCATCAGAGCTTTGCCAGCTTGATCGAGCGCCTGTAGTGTCGCTTGAAGGGGAGCCTGTGCATACAGAAACAATGCAAAGGGAGCCATTGTTCTTAGCATGCCGGCAATTTCCGCATTATCGTAGATGAACAGGCACAGGGGTTCGGCAAGCACATACATGACTGCGGCAAAGGGAGCGCCTGTAACCAAGGCAAGCCTAATCGATTGATGCAGGCGAAGCTGAATCGTTCTGGAGTCGCCGCGCGCCTGAGCCTCAGCGAGAGAAGGAACAAGGGATACTGCGAGCGACGAGGTGAGCGCACCCGGAAGCGTCAGCAGAGGGATGATCATCCCTTGAAGGGCCCCGTATTGGGAAGTGGCCACCCCGGTGGCAATTCCTGCGATGAGCAGGCTCCGGGCCGTGACAATCGATTCCAGTAAATAAGATAGCGAGCCAACTAATCTCCCTCCGGTGACTGGGACGGCGATGAGCATAAGCCTTTTTAATCCTCGCAGAAAGGGTTCCGGACCAGAAGATAAGACGGCCTGGTCAGGCGCTTCAGGAATAACAGCCCCTGACTTTTGTTCGATGCGGCGCAGACGGCGGTATTGCCACAGCAACACGGCCAGTCCGACAATCTCTCCCGCTACAACTCCCAGCATGGCGCCAGCTGCGGCGTATTCGATTCCTTTGGGCAGGAGAAGGTAAGAGAACCAGAGAACCCCGATAATGCGAGCCACCGTCTCAAGAATCGAAGACAGAGCGGAAGGAATCATATCCTGTTTGCCTTGGAAATAGCCGCGGTATACAGAGGATATAGATACGATTGCGATCATGGGACTCATTGAAATAAAGGTCTCGTATACTCTGGAATCGGTAAGTAAATTACGGGTTACCCAGGGAGCCAGCACGATGGTCAACAAGGTGAATAAGATGCCGGCGCTTGCAGCAAATACCAAGCTCGTCCGTAAAATACTTTTGGAGCGTTCAGGATGACCGGAAGATTCAGCCTCTGCCACCAGTTTGGCTACCGCCAGCGGGATTCCGCCGGAAATAAGCGTTACGATTACTAGGAAGAAAGGATAGCCGAGCTGGTATAGACCAACGCCCTCCGAGCCGATAACTCGCGGAAGCAGAATTCGGGGAATGAAGCCAAGTATCCGGTTTATAATGCCTGCCGCCAAGAGAATCATCGTGCCTTGGATAAAAGTTTGCTTGTTCAATGTACTTCCCTCTCTCTGAAAGAGTCATATTCCTCAGAAGATGATCCGATACTTAACATATGCAGATCCTGTCCACCTTCATGACTTGTCTTTTCGCAAGATGCAACATCACATGCAGGAATATTTAATTTAAGGTAGAATGGTATAAGACGGGGAGAAGGAAGGAGGCACCAGGATGGCTGGAGACGATTTTGGCGAAGAGCAGTTGAACGAGGCGATCGAAAGTTTATGCCAAAGTAAAGCGGAGGAATTCCGGCTGATCGGATACGAGCATGTGAGCGGGCTTGATATTTGGGAGTGTGTCAGCCAGAAGTATGAGAAGGAAGGCTACCCGCCCTTGCACCAAATGGTGAATGACGTTCTTTCCTTGAAAGTAACCCAATTTATGAACTATATGACGATTTCCGCATATCGTGGATCCCGTTTCGAATGAAAGGGGTCTTTTTTGTGACGGGATAAGGTGTTCATGAACTTTAAAACGACATAATTTGATAAATTGACGCTCAATTCATGCATCGCTATAATAGGAATATTGAGATTTTTGAAAGGGGATCGAAGTACGGGATGAAAAGAATTATCGCATTCATAACCGTCGTGGCTGTCTCAACCGCAATTATGGTATGGACAACCCCGGGCCTGCTGAACAATTTGCATCTCGGCCTTGACTTAAAAGGCGGATTTGAAATTTTGTATGAAGCAACGCCAATCGAAGGTGGAGCCAAAGTTTCGAAGGAATCATTAATCAAGACAGCTCAGAGCTTGGAGGAGCGGGCAAATAAGCTCGGTACCAGCGAGCCTGAAGTTACGACCGAAGGGACAAACCGGATTCGCCTGAAGCTGGCCGGTGTAACCGACGAGGCTGAAGTCCGCAAGCAAATGAAGGAGCCTGCTTCTCTGACCTTCCGCAGCAAAGACGGAACAGAGACAGCGGATGATCAGTATAACAAGATTGAGATGATCGGTACAGATTTTGCCGAGAATGGGGCAAAGCTTGAATTCAATAATATGAATGAGCCTCTGGTTAGCATCAAAGTGAACAGTAAAGAAAAATTTGCAGAGGTAACCCAGCGCTTGCTCGGTCAGCCCCTTGCAATCTATATGAATGAGACCTTGATTTCCGCACCGGTTGTGCAGGCGGTTCTGACCGATGGAACGGCATCCATTAGTGTCGGGGGGGATCTGAATGAAGCGAAGGAGCTTCGCGACCAGATCAATCTGGGTGCGCTGCCGCTCAAGTTAACAGAGAAATACTCACAAAGCGTAGGAGCGACACTGGGTAAGCAGTCCCTTGATTCAACGATAGAAGCCGGTTTGATTGCTTCGGTATTCATTCTGATCTTTATGATAGGGATGTACCGGGTGCCAGGCCTGATTGCTTCGTTTACGTTGATCTTGCATACCTGGCTTTTGATCTTGGTCTTTGTATGGGCAGACTTCACGCTTACACTTCCCGGGATCGCAGCGTTAATTCTGGGCGTGGGTATGGCCGTAGACGCCAACATTATTACAAATGAACGGATTCATGAAGAAATGAAGCTCGGCAAGAGCATTATGTCCGCCGTCAAGGCAGGAGATAAGCATTCTCTCCGTACCGTTCTTGATTCCAACATTACAACAATTATCGTAGCTGTAGTTATGTATTGGTTCGGTACAGGTGCCGTGAAGGGCTTCGCATTGGTGCTCATCGTCGAGATCGTGCTCAGTATCCTGACGAATATCTATCTCTCCCGCTTCCTGCTGAACCTGCTGCTGAAAGCGGGCAAGCTGTTGAAGCCGAAGTATTTCGGTGTAAAGGAGAGTGACATCAATGCGCTTTAAGAAAGAGATGGATTACGTTCACATCAGTAAATATTGCTACACAATTTCGATTATTCTTACCATTGTTGGTGTCATCTCACTGGCGGTATTCGGACTCAACTACAGTGTCGATTTCCGCGCTGGCTCCAGCGTTGATATTACCTTGACCCAAGACTTGACTGAAGATCAGATCCATCCGATCCTTGAGGGCATCTCGGCTGATCAAGGGACCGCAATCAATCCGGGGGATAACCGTATGACCCTCCGTTTTGAGAAGGTATTGGATGAGAATCAGGAAATGCAGCTGAAAGAGGAGATTACGAAGCTGGATGCAGGGGCTTCCTTCGAAGTCAATACCGTCGATCCGGAGATGGCTAAGGAATTGGCGCGCAATGCGATTTATTCCGTCCTCATTTCCTGTATCGGGATTATCATCTATGTAAGCATCCGCTTTGAATGGCGGTTTGCTGTTGCCGCTATAGTGGCCCTGCTGCATGACGCATTTCTCGTTGTGGCCGTGTTCTCGATCTTCAGATTTGAAGTCGATCTGACATTTATTATCGCTGTGTTGACCATCATCGGTTACTCTATAAATGATACGATTGTTATCTTTGACCGGATTCGTGAGAACCTGAGGTTCGCTAAGCTGAAGACCCGCCAGGATTTGATCGATCTCGTCAACAAGAGTGTGGCTCAGACGATTATGCGGTCGATCTATACGGCTGTAACGGTGTTCATTGCCGCATTGTTCCTGTTCTTGCTGGGTGGAGAATCGATTCGTATGTTCTCCCTGGCGATGGTCATTGGTCTGATCTTCGGGGCCTACTCGACGATCTTCATTGCAAGTCCGATCTGGTTCCTGCTTAAGAGCAGACAAAAAAATAAACCTGCCCATGCCGCGTCTTAGGACAAGCAGGCAGTAGCCTTAAGCTGTATTTATAAAGAGCCGCGTCGGACAGGTGACGCGGCTTTATGACTCTATAACAGGTTTTCAGGGGGATGGAGTATGTCACGCAACCAAGCCGCAGCAGCTAATCCCACCGCTTCATGGGCAGTGCTGCATCATCTTGCGATGTCGCTTCTCAAAGGAATTATTGGACTATTGTTCGATAGCCGTGCTTTAGTGGCGGATGCGCTGTATTCGGTATCTGAAGCAGCTGAAGTCATTCCGGAGGGCCGAAGATCCCTCAGACCAGCAGGAGGAAGAATGGCCGTCAGGATCGGACTGATTACGGTGGTCATGCTGGGAAGCCTCCTGACGGTGATTGCTTCCGCGATAGATATCGCTGATGGAGAGACAGAAGCCCCAGCTTATTGGGCGGGGGCCGTTATTCTTTTTACGCTTATCGCCAAGGAAGCTTATTTTCGTTACCGTTATCAGGAAGCCGCCAAGAAAAGCCGGGAGGAAGCTCTTCTGCTGATTGACAATCATCGGCTGTCCTTGTGGTCATCCGTCATTTCATTAATCGGAATTATCGGAGCAGTGACAGGATATGTGTTCAGCATTCCGGTGTTGCTCTACCTGGATCCTGCTGCTGCTTTCATCATAGCAGGTCTTATTGGCTGGAAAATTTGGACGCTGTTTAATCGTTCTGCCAGCCGGCTTTCATTTCCACTTCTTCAGGAAGAGGATGCTCAGCCGTTTGTAGAGACGATTCAGCGTGTTCAAGGTATTATTACTGTGGATCAACTGCAGGCAAGAGAACAGGGACATTATATTTCGATTTCGGCAATCATTACCGTGAATCCACGGATTACCGTTATGGAGGCTAATGATATTGCAGTACGGGCCAAGGCATTGCTCATGAGCAGATTTACGCATATTAGCGAGGTAAGCATTCAGTTTATGCCGTATGATCCGGGATATCCTTACAAGAGTAATTATGAAGGCTCAGGAGATGATCTGCCCAATTTACTGCAGTAGTGAACTGTCATGATCTGTTCTGGATCAGAATGGTTTGGAAAGAAGGTGAAGGGGTGCTTCACTCCAAATACGAATGGCGCAACTCTTTTTATGATCAACGTACAGGAGAGGAACTGGCACGGCAGCTGAATCTCTCTCCCTTGATGGGCTCGATATTGGCTGCTCGCGGCATTCATGATGCAGATGATGTCTCCAGGCTGCTGCATGGCCACCTGGAAGAACTGCATGACCCTTTTCTAATGAGCGGTATGCAGGAAGCTGTCCCGCGAATCCGGCAAGCACTTGAACAAGGCGAACGCATCTTGATCTATGGGGATTATGATGCGGACGGAGCTTCCTCAACCTCCTTAATGATTCAACTGATGCGCAGACTGGATGCCGATTTTGAATATTATATCCCTCATCGATCTAAGGAAGGTTACGGACTACATATCGCTGCCCTTGAGCAAGCAAAGGCACGGGGAATATCCTTGATTATTACAGTGGATACCGGCATCAGCGCTGTAGAGCAAATCGCATTTGCTTCCCGTGCCGGAATGGATGTCATTGTGACGGATCATCACGAACCGCCTGAACAATTGCCCGAAGCTTATGCACTCATTAATCCGAAGCTGCCTTATTGTCCCTATCCGTTCAAGGGGCTAGCCGGGGTCGGTGTAGCGTATAAGCTTGCCGCAGCTTTGCTGGATCGTGAGGTGCCGAATGAATGGCTTGAGCTAGTGGCTATAGGTACAATTGCGGATTTGATGCCCTTGACGGATGAGAACCGAATTCTGGTTAAGCTTGGGCTGCAATCCATGAGTCGTTCGGCCTTTCCCGGCGTTAGAGCATTGCTGCAAATTGCCGGCTGGAAGGGGGGCGAGGTGTCTTCAACTCAAGTGGCCTTCGGACTGGCGCCGCGCATCAATGCAAGCGGAAGAATGAGCCATGCCAATCTTGCCGTTGAGCTTTTAATCGAGAGTGACGACGAGAGAGCAGGACAGGAAGCGATAGCCCTGGACCAGCTTAACAAGGAGCGGCAGGAATTGGTTGAAGATATTCTGGAGCAGGCTCTGGAACAGGTAGGTGAAAAGAAACGCGATCCAGAACGTCCGGATGTGATCGTGGTGGCGGGTGAAGGATGGAATGTCGGCGTAGTCGGGATTGTCGCCTCCAAAATTCTTGAGCGCTATTACCGGCCAGTCATTGTCCTCGCTATAAACCCGGAGACCGGGGAGTGCAAGGGCTCGGCGCGGTCTATTCCAGGCTTTGATATTTATGAAGCTTTGACGGACTGCAGCGATCTGCTCCATCATTACGGCGGGCATCCTTCTGCTGCCGGAATGTCATTGCATCGCAGAGAGCTGGGAGAATTCGAGCAGAGATTAAATCGTTATGCCGAACTTAAAATGACACCGGAGCAGCTCGTTCCCTGGATGGAAAGTGATGTGGAGTGCACTCTGGGCGACATTACGCTGTCGGCGCTGGAACAGCTTGAGCTTCTCGCCCCTTATGGAATGGGGAACCCGCACCCGCGCCTGATGATTCGAGGCGCTGTCCTCCAAGAAGCGAAGCAAATGGGCAAAGACGGCAAGCATTTAAGGCTGCTCCTGCAGCAGCAGGATATTCTTATGGAAGCTGTCTGCTTTGGCAAAGGCGATTTGGCGTACTGCCTCTCCGAGATGGCGGAAGTGGACCTGATTGCAGAGGCTGGAATTAATGAATGGAATGGTTCGCGTAAACCGCAGCTAATGATACAGGATCTTAGAGTTCCTCATATGCAGGTGTTTGATTTCAGGGGAACTCGGCAGCCGCTAGCGAAGCTGCTGGAGCTCATCGGAGGTCTGGGACGTATACAGAATGCGGTCACCGAGTCAGCCGCTGTTCTTGTTAATTCTCCTGTACAGCAAGAGGTTGAAAATCAATTGAATGAACTCCCCGTTTGGGTATATGATAGGAGAATCGGCGCTCGTCTGGAAGGACTGCCGGACTATACCGTCCATCCGGAGCAAGTGCGCTCCTTGTTTGTCCTTGAATTACCGAAACTTCCGGTTGAATGGAACAGCATGCTGTCCATCTTCAAGGGGCTTGAGAGGGTTTACCTGCTTCATCCGAATATAACGGCTCAAGAGGTGTTAAGGCCGCCTTCCCGTGAATTGTTCAAGGAGGTCTACGCACTTCTGAGAGCGCTCACGATAAGGAGAATTCCCGTGGCAGAGCTTCTTCCGCTGCTTGAAGCACGGACTGCCTTGTCCAGAAGAATGCTGGAAATGGTCTTGGATGTATTCGAGGAGCTTGATTTTATTTCCCGTCAAGACGGGGAACTGCTGGTGAATGAATCCCCATCCAAAAAACCGCTGGAAACCTCGCAGCGTTATCTTGAGCTTGCCGGGCTGGCAGAAATGGAGCAGATTCTGCTTCATGGGCAAATCCCGCAAATTTCGCAGTGGCTCCAGCCGCAGATTCAGGGAGTTTCTTAATGAGTAACGTATCGTATGGATTATTTTTAGGAGGAGATTGTATTGGATTTCAAGGATTATATTCGCGTCATTCCGGATTTTCCACAGCCGGGAATCAGCTTCAAGGATATCACAACCTTGCTGAATGACGGAGAGAAGTACCGTCTGGCTATTGATGAGCTGAGAAAGCTTGTGTCAGACCTTAAGATTGATCTGATTGCCGGACCGGAGGCGCGCGGCTTCGTTGTAGGAGCTCCGCTCGCTTATGCGCTTGGTGTGGGGTTTGTACCGATTCGTAAAAAAGGCAAGCTTCCTTATGACACCATTGAGGTGAAATATAACCTTGAATACGGCACAGACGTATTGGCTATGCATAGCGATGCGGTCAAGCCGGGGCAAAATGTGCTGATTGCTGACGATTTGCTCGCTACAGGAGGGACGATTTCTACATCTGTAGAACTTGTGCGCCAGCTTGGGGGCAATGTTGTAGGTACGGCATTTCTGATTGAGCTTGGTGAGTTAAACGGTCGTGCGAAGCTTCCGGGAATTGATGTTTATTCGTTGGTTCACTACGACAATTAAGGCAACGTCATAGAAAAAGAGCCTGTCCGCAAATGATATCGTTCGCGGGCAGGCTCCCTTTTTTAATGCTACATAAGTTGATATAAAGAACTGCACAGAAAAGGCATGAGTGTAAAGTGTTCTGAAGAAGCGTCAGCGTTCGTAAGAACACTTTATACGTTGCCTCCTGTGTATGATCATTTGTTAAACTTATATAGCTGCTTCATCCTTATCATTAGACCAGCCAAGCACTTGAATCAGCTTGAAGAACAGACTGAGTAGAATCCCAACGATGGTGGCAAGAGCCATCCCCTTGAGTTCTACGGAGCCCATGGTCAGCTTCACGCCGCTTAATCCTACCACAAATACGACAGTAGCCAAGATCATGTTGGTGGCTTTGGAGAAGTCAACCTTTTGTTCAACAAAGATCCGAAGACCGGAGGCCGCGATTACGCCGAACAGCAGTAAGGAGACACCGCCCATTACCGGTGTTGGAATAAAGGCAATCAATGCTGAGAATTTTCCGGAGAAGGATAACAGAATGGCTATGACAGCCGCTCCTCCGACAACAAATACAGAGTATACCTTGGTCAGAGCCATAACTCCAATATTCTCACCATAAGTAGTATTTGGAGTAGACCCGACAAAGCCGGAAATAATGGTTGAAATGCCGTTTCCAAGCAAGGAGCGGTGCAGCCCTGGATCCCTGGACAGATCCTTACCGACAATATTACTGGTCACGAGCAAATGTCCGATGTGCTCGACAATGACAACTAGAGCAACCGGAACGATCGTAACAATAACAGACATATCCCATTGCGGGGTTGTTACGGTAGGACTGGACAGCCAGTTAGCACTGCTTATAGAAGTTTTATCAACCTCGCCCATAATGTAAGCCAACCCGTAACCAGTGACAATACCGATCAAAATGTGAATAATTTTAGGAAAGCCGCGGAAAAGTACTGCGCCAAGAATCGTAACGCCTAGTGTAACCAGGGAGAGAAGAATAGATCGGGGATTTGCTGTCCAGTCATCTGAGCCGTCCGAAATCCAACCAGCCATCTCGGCAGCAACGGGAATAAGCTCTAGGCCGATCAGAGCTACGATAGCTCCCATAGCAGCAGGAGGGAATACTACATCAATCCAGGATGTTCCGGCGTATTTGACGAGAAGAGCAAACAGAAGAAAAATGACGCCAGTGACGATAAATGCTGACAGTGCAAGGGCGTATCCATTTCCCGGGTGACTGTCCAGAACGAGCTTTACGGGTGCGATAAATGCAAAGCTGGACCCGAGATAGGCCGGAATCTTACCCTTACAAATAAAGATGTAGAGCAATGTGCCAATACCGTTCATTAGCAGAATCATCGCAGGATCGACGCCAAAAAGATTTGGCACCAAAACCGTACTGCCGAACATAGCGAACAAGTGCTGGATACTCAGCAGTGTGCCTTGTCCAAAAGGAACTTTTTCATTGACCTGAATTTCACGTTGCAAGCAGGTTCACTCCTCTTCAATTTCACGTTATCAAAAGACCATCCTTACTAGATTATATAGATTGCCGACTTTTTCAACAAGAATTTTTGAACAATTTATAACTCCTCTTTTTCTATGCTATAAGCCAAGAGTTGACGTAAACCAGAGCAGGAGTCATAATTATAGGAAATCTAAATTGGGGAATATAGAAAGGAATCGGGCAGGATTCAATGGGCATAGATCGAGTACTCGAAAAGGCGTCTGCCTATATAAAAGAACCGGAGCTTCAGCGTATCCGGGATGCATACGATTTTGCGGAGCAGGCACATCATGGCCAAGTGCGAAAGTCCGGAGAACCGTATATTTTGCATCCGTTAGCGGTGGCTGAAATTGTCGTTAATATGCAGATGGATGCACTTTCCGTCATTGCTGCGCTTCTGCACGATGTTGTAGAGGATACGACGGTTTCCCTGAAGGAGATCCATGAGCATTTCGGCCAGGACTGCGCGATGCTTGTTGACGGCCTTACCAAGCTCGAACGGATTAAGTTCAGATCCAAGGAAGAGCAGCAGAATGAAAATTACCGCAAGATGTTTATCGCTATGGCTCAGGATATCCGTGTCATTGTGATCAAGCTGGCGGATCGTCTGCATAATATGCGAACCTTGAAATACCAATCGGAAGAGAGCCAGCGGCGTATTGCATACGAGACGCTGGAGATTTTCTGTCCGATCGCAAACCGTCTGGGGATCTCGGCGATCAAATGGGAGATGGAGGATATTGCTCTCCGGTATTTGAATCCGCAGCAATATTATCGGATCGCCAATCTGATGCGCAAGAAACGGGCTGAGCGAGAAGAATATATTGCCAGCGTTATCTCGCGCATTTCCGAGAAGCTGGATGAAATGGGCGTCGAGGCCGATTTGTCTGGCCGTCCCAAGCATATTTACAGCGTATACAAAAAAATGACCACGAAAAACAAGCAATTTAATGAAATATATGATTTGCTGGCGATTCGAATTATCGTCGACAATATCAAGGATTGTTATGCCACATTAGGCATTATTCATACGCTTTGGAAGCCTATGCCCGGGCGCTTCAAGGATTATATTGCTATGCCGAAGGCAAATATGTACCAGTCCCTGCATACGACCGTCGTTGGACCGAACGGCGAGCCTACGGAGGTTCAGATTCGCACCTGGGAGATGCACCGGACAGCCGAGTACGGAATTGCGGCTCACTGGGCATATAAGGAAGGACCTGAATCCGGGGGACCGGAGAAACGAATGACCTTTTTCAATGAAATCCTGGAGCTGCAGCATGAGGCCAAGGATGCTTCGGAATTCGTGGAGTCGCTTAAAATGGACTTTTTCACGGATCTTGTCTTTGTGTTTACGCCTTCCGGGGAAGTTATCGAGCTTCCGTCGGGATCTGTTCCGCTTGATTTTGCTTATCGGATTCACACGGAGGTCGGCAACCGGACCATTGGCGCCAAGGTTAACGGACGAATTGTTCCGCTTGATCATCGTCTCAAGACAGGCGATATTGTGGAGATTCTCACCTCCAAGCATTCTTACGGTCCGAGCCAGGACTGGTTAAAGATTGCCCAGTCTTCTCATGCGCAGCAAGATCAAGCAGTGGTTCAAGAAAGAGAAGCGTGAGGAGAACGTCGAGAAGGGCCGCGAGGCGATTGAACGGGAGTTGAAGCGTGCCGGAATCGATGCTCCGTTATGGATGACAGATGATAAGTTAATGGAGGCGTGCAAGAAGTTTGCCTTCAATGACATTGATGATATGCTGTCCGCTGTCGGTTTTGGCGGAATTACAGCGGCGCAGATTGCAACCAAGCTGACCGAGAAGCTGCGGAAGGAGCAAGAGGAGAGCAGCATCACCGAGCTGACGTCCGAGGTCAAGGAGGTTAAGGCGGCTGAAGAGCGAAAGCCGAGACCAACGAACGGGGTTGTAGTCAAAGGAATCGATAACCTGCTTGTGCGCTTTGCCAGATGCTGCAACCCGGTCCCGGGAGATGATATTATCGGTTATATCACGCGTGGCCGCGGAGTATCCGTACACCGCAGTGACTGTCCGAACATTCCTAGCGGTACGGATGATGAAGAAGCAGCACGGGTTATTGATGTGGAATGGGAGCATGCCATCGAAGCGAATTACAGCGTGGATATCGAGATTACAGGGCATGATCGCCGTAATTTCCTTAACGAGGTGCTTCAGGCGGTATCGGAGAGTAAGACCAATATCTCGGCGGTCTCCGGCCGTTCGGACAAGAACAAGATGGCACTAGTTCATATGACGATCCTGATTCGCAACACGGATCATTTGCAGTCTGTAGTGGAAAAAATCAAGCGGGTGAAGGATGTATATACGGTTCACCGGATAATGCAATAGGTAAGGAGTACGAACAAGCATGAGAGTAGTTGTACAGCGTTGCAAGCAAGCGAAGGTAACCGTTAACGAAGACACGATCGGCTCTATTGGCGCCGGGCTTGTGCTTCTGGTTGGCATTACCCATGAAGATACAGAAGACAACGTCGCTTACCTTGCAGATAAGATTGCCGGGCTTCGGATATTTGAAGATCCGGAGGGCAAGATGAACCTGAGTCTGACCGATATTGGCGGCTCCGTTCTGTCCGTGTCCCAGTTTACTCTATACGGCGATTGCCGGAAGGGCAAACGGCCGAGCTTTATTGAGGCGGCCCGGCCGGAGAAGGCCTTGCCGCTGTATGAGAAGTTTAATCAAATGCTGGAGGAAAAAGGGATCTCCGTAGAGACCGGACGTTTCGGTGCTGATATGGATGTGGAACTCGTTAATTGGGGACCGGTCACGATAATACTTGAGCATCCGTACGCGTAATTCCTTTTGACTATCGTTGCTTGCTTGATTGCGGAATAGAGCAGGACCTTCTGGGGGATAATCTCTATAAAATTCACAAGAGATTTTTGCTTAAGGAGCCGACACTTCTATGCGTCAAACCGCGAATGATCGTGCTTGGCAGTGCCACCCTTTGCTCGTAACAGGGGAGAGATCAGAGACTCTGGCCCTCGCTCGATCCGCTCAGGACGAGGGGCTGCTCATCAGCAGAGAGGTGAAGCCGTCTTCAGGCATGGCTAATCCTAGAAAAAGAAGAACCTGAGGGAATAAATTAAAAAGGGCAATCGAACGGAGAGATTCCATTCGCTGCCCTTTTATTTTGCTTAAACGTTGCTTAGCAAGCTTTCCTGATAGGTGCTCCATAATTCGCTTGAAAATTTGAAATCCACTAACTTGTTGTCCTTGATCATTTTCTCCAGACTAAGACTGACCTTGTCACGATCGAAAATATGGACCCTCTCCAGAGCATACTCATCGTCAACGGCATAAATGAGACAAAAGTTCCCTGCGCACAGAATGGCCATGTTGGAAAGATGGCTATCCAATAACCTGATCCTGCTGAAGCTGTCCTCTTCCATCAGATATTGATTGAAGCGCTGCATATAAGGAGCACGCTGCTCGGCAGGGAAGGAATAGGCGCCAATAAAAGGAACGACAGCCTTCCCGGTTGCGGCAAAGCGTTCCATCGCGGCAAGAGAGACATAAAACTCCGTTCCTTTATTCATAATGTGCTGGAACAACAGCCAAGCCCAGTTGCCTATCTTTTCACTGCCGGGCAAGGAGTTAATTTCCTCCTCCCTCAGTAAGTACCCAATGGAAGTAAAATTAAATACGGTATCGATTCCTTGATTAAATAGTGCTGTGACAGCAGGGCGGTTTTCCTCAAAAAATGCAATGGCTTCACTTCTATTGTAGCTGATTTTCCGGATGTCCTTATTCATAAGACTGTTGTAAAACAAGTTCAAGTAGTTCTTATGCGCAATGGGGATCAATAGCGGCGTTCCGTCGATTTGCGAATCAAACATCAGCAGGAGTTTTCCTTTCAACAGCAGAAAAGGCTGACCCAGATCACTTGTAGTTGTCCACAGGTTTAGATTAAAGCCTCTTTGCGTGACAGAAATAAAGTTCAGTGAGACACTTTTTCCTTGGCGAGATGACTCATGAAGCGATCCGTCAAAAAAATGATTGAAGACAATATGAGTGCATCTTTCCGGGTTAACAATCAGCGAATTCAAGAAAATTTCGGAATAGGCCGGATCATAGGTGGGAATTGTGCTATAGACTTCTAACGGCTCATGAGAATCGTTAACGAGATGATCGGATAGCATGACACATAGCAGATTAAGCACCGACTTCCGCCCCAAAAAGTAAAATCCCCGTTCTACAAACTCCAAATTCACTTGATTGGCAGTCGCAAGATCTTTATCCAGCGCGTATTCAATCGCATAAGTTAAAAACGAGCGCAAGTCCTCCAAAGATTTAAAATCGTAGATCACGGGAAACAAATCCTTGAACTTTAAATAACACGCATGAGAGTATATGTATTCAGAAAAATAGTCGGCGGCTAGTTTAATGAATATCTTTTTTTCCTTTCTTACAGGAAGTCTGCTTCCGGTTAAAATTTTGCTCAATCCGCTAGGAGTCATGTTCATACTAATGGCAAAATCGGTTTTCGGCTTTTTTGCTATATCGATCAATTCTTCTAATAATCTCCCCAAGTTCATGTCTGTTGCGCATAACATACGTATAGGAAAACGTATAGCCATGCCCTCCTTCCCGTGGTGTCCATCTCCTATTTATCGTCAATATATACATCCCACTTTATAAAAAAAATCATTTTCTTTCAAAGGAAATTCATTTTCTTTCAAAGGAAAATTTACATCGAATTTTTAATTTCTTCTTCAAGCGGCTCAAGATCTCCTCTGATAAGCTTTCGTAATGAAGCCTTTAAATTAGAATAATTATAGATTGCTGAGGGCTGAAAGACAGATCTGAAGAAGGAGATGATCTAATGAGATCAAAGCTTATGAATTGGCTGCTGATTCTGATCGTCCTGATCAGCACGGTGGCCCCCGTTGGCAGTACGGCGACCGCAGCGGGCGATAAGTCAGGTGTGCTTACGAATCTGTCGGCTGTGGTTATACAGAACGGCAAGGTGATTACGGAAGCAGATACAATTAACGGAAAGGAGCCGATTGAGGTTACCGTTTCCTTTGGTGTTCCGGTTGCAGGAGACGATCCTGTTCCACCGCAGATCATTGAATACAAGGATACTGTAAGCCTTCTTTTGAGCCAAGGCTTCTTAGCCGTGCCGGAATCGATTCCACCGCTTATGTTCGGCTCTAAGCAGCTTGCTACTGCGAGTTTGTCTCAAGCGGGAAGCACCGTAACTGCTGATGTCTATTTTAACGGGGACACCGACATTTTTGATGGAAGCGGCGGTTATTATGGTGTTAACGGAGAATTTACGGCAAAGCTTCAATATGACGACAGCGGAAGCGCGGGTGCCGAAGGTGATCATACGGTAACGATTCTTGGCAAGAACTATACCGTAAATATTCCTCCGGCTGAAATCGTGTACAATGTTGGGAAAAGCGGTACTGTGGATTTGTCCAGTCGGACGATTGACTGGCAAGTGGAAATCAGCGCAACCCAAAGCGGTAATTCACTGGATCTTAAGGATTATATATTCAGTGATGATCTAACGGGGGTAGGCGAACTTGTGGCAGGCTCCTTTGAAGTGGGGGGAACTTCTGTTGCGCCCGCTATAACCGGTAATGTAATTCAATATACTTTCCCGGACAATTCGGTGAGCCCGCAGTCTGTTACTTTCCAGACGAAAATCCCGGAAAATAAATATTATGCTAACGATAGTCAATCAGTAAGCAATACTGCGGAATTGCTTAAGGACAATGTCCCCGTCAAGGACGGATCGGACAGGGTGACATTTACTCCGCCGAAATGGATTGAAAAAAGCGGGGAAGCCAGCGATGAGTTCGTTGGAGGGGTATATGATCCAAGCAACCGTACGATTACCTGGACGATTACGGCCAACCGTGCGATGACAGAACTGGAAAATCTGACGATCAAGGATCAATTGCCGAACGGCCTGTCCTTTGCTTCCGCAGAGTGGGAGATCTCGACAGACGGTACGACCTGGAATCACCATAGCGATGTTTCCGTAGAACCTGTTAACGGCGAATATACACTAACAGGAACTACCAGTGAAATGGCTCGACTGATTATCACGAGTAAAGTGACGGACACAGATACTACGACAGGCACGAGAACGTTCTACAATTCAGCGACACTGGATTGGGACGGCAAGCCCGCGGGAGTGAATCCGAGCACAGACAGCATCGGAGTGGGCATCGGCTATAACGCTATTACCAAGTCCGGAACGCTGGATAAAGCCAACCGCGAGATTACCTGGACGGTAAATGTGGATGCGAAGGGGCAAAACATTCCGGACATGAAGGTGTATGATCTGTTGGTCTACAAAAATAGTATTAATCTTAATACGGTAACAGCAGATCCATCGTTAGGCATTAATCTTAACGACCTTACACCGCGCTATGGCTTGAAAAATGTAGCCGGCAGTTATACAGGCAACGGGACGTTGAATGTTATTCCGATCGAGCAAGGCGGAGAGCGCGTTGCTGATCTACTGGAAATTACGGGACTTTCGACGAACACACCCAATAGTTTTTCTTTTAAGACACTTGTTGTAGATCCGAATATTTTTGCTGGCAATAAGACTTCCAATGTATCTAACACGGCTTCCTTGTTTGCAGGGAACGACAAGTTGAACGATGCAACAGGAAACGTGAATTATGACAGCCGGACGCTGGAGAAGGAACTTCTTAAACGCGAGGCGCAAGCCGATCTGGCCGCAGGCGTTAATATTCACCGTACAACCAATGCTGCGGAAGGCTTTGATTATATCGACAAATCGGTCATCTTCCGGCTTAGCATCAATGCGGACGGCTTGGACTTTGATACCGCGAAAAATGCGGACGATGAGGCACTGGGAGCAGCAACGATCACAGATACCTTGCCGGCGGGATGGGAATTCACGGAGATTGCACCTGGCCAAAACTTCCTTGTATTCGAGGGAACGGCAGGCTCGGGCTCTTCTGTGAATGCTGTTGATATCACGCCGGATGATGTAGCCGGCTTGACAGCCGATTTCACGGAGACAGGCAAGGCTACCTTCACCTTCAGCCCGCTGAACAAGCCTTATGTTATTTTGGTGAAGGCTAAACCGAACGAAAGTACGCTTGACGGCTACTTTAACAGAAACCAGACTTCGACGATCACAAATAACTTGCAACTGATCGCTGAAAAATGGACGCCTGGCGTATCCAGAAATCGGGGCGTTTCGATTAAGAGCGAAGTTCTTAAGAAGTCCTACACAGCTCCCCAGCAGGGTATATTGGACTGGACCGTGGATTACAACCCCTACGCCCTGACAAATGTCGGAGAGAGAATTGAAGACACGCTGCCTATCGGTCTTGATTTACGCACCGATTCCAAGGGCGCTTTGTTGCTGGGCAGCAATATTACTGCTGCGGAATTGACGCTGAAGGAGGACGGAACACTTGAGGAAGGGGATCCCGTTGCCTTAGTACTTGACGGCAATATCTCTTACAACAATACAACCCGTGTCCTTACCTTCAACATTCCGGATAACAGCAAGGCTTATCGCTTTACTTATCTGACAGACATCACTGGTGATCCGGGCTCCGTTACCAATCAGGTACGGTTGTCTAAAGGCGACGTCAGCGCAGAAAATCAAGCTGTGAATTATGCAATCAGCAGTGCAGACAGCTTGGCGACAATGCAAAGAGGCGGTTGGCTGGAAATTACCAAAACGAACGGAGCGACAGCTGCGACGCTTCCGGACGCTGAATTTACCCTGTTCTCGGAGGATGGCAGCACAGCTATCCGCAAGGCTGTCAGCGCAGCAAACGGCAAGCTGACGCTGAGAGCGATCCCGGCCGGACAGTATATTCTTAAAGAGACGGCCGCTCCTTTAGGCTATACCATGGATGATACGATTCATACGGTCAGCGTGGATACTTCCGGTCCTGAGGTTGTCACTTCCATTGACGGAAAGACCGGCACTGGCTCCAACCTGCTGACGGTAGTGAACTACCTTGAAAATACCGTGGGCAATCTTGCCATTAGCAAGATAGTTGCCGGGAATGATGGAGATTTGGACAAGAAGTTTACCTTCACAGTCACATTTACCGGAGCTGCAGGCACATATAGTTACATTGGAACCGGTGGTGCAAGCAATGGTACGATCAGCAGCGGCGGTACGATCGCTCTGGCTCATGGGGAAGGGATTGTTATTACCGGCCTGCCGAAGGATGCAGAATATACGGTAACTGAAACGGATTATTCCCCGGAGGGATACCTCACTTCAAGTATTGATGCTGTCGGCGTCATTGCTGCGGATGATACTCAGTCAGCGGCATTTACGAATACAAAGGATAAGCCGGGCAGCCTGGTCATTAGCAAGACTGTAGCCGGTAATGCGGCTGACCAGAGCAAGAAGTTTGATTTTACGGTTCAATTCAGTGCTTCAGGCGAATATGAATATTTCGGGAACGGCGGTGCGGCTGACGGCCGGATCGAGAGCGGGGATACCATTTCTCTGGCTCATGGAGAAAGCATTGCGATCACCGGACTTCCCAAGGATGCTACTTATTCGGTGACAGAAGCAGATTACGCTGCTGATGGCTATACCGAATCAAGTATAGACGATACCGGGATCATCCTGACGGATTCCGTAATGACCGCCTCGTTCGTAAATACGAAAAATGTTTATGTGCCATCGGAGCCTGGTTCAGAACCTTCAGAACCTTCAGAACCTTCAGCACCTGACAATTCACCTGGCCGGGGCAGCCTGTCTATCAGCAAGTCTGTGACAGGAGACGCCGGTGATCGCGGGAAGAGATTTAATTTCTCCATCATCCTAAACGGCGCAGCAGGGTTCTACAACTTCACGGGAAGCGGAGGCGCATCCCATGGTTCGATTCAAAGCGGAGGCAGTTTCTCGCTGGCCCATGGAGAGAGCATTACTATTTCAGGACTTCCAGAGGGTACAAATTATGTTGTAACGGAAGAGGATTATGCCGAAGAAGGATATGTGACCTCTAGCTCAGGTTCCTCGGGAGTGATCCACTCCGGGATGACGCATAGCGCGGCTTTTATCAACACAAAGGACACAAAGGACACTGAAAACCATGAAGAGCCCTCGATCGAAGACGGTGGAGACATAGAGGGTAATGACGGTGAAGGCCTGCCGGATGGAGAGCCAGCCGGCGAGGATTCAGTTGACGGAGATTCAGTTGACGGAGATTCCGATGTCGCCACGCCTGTCGGTAATCAAAGCGGCGAGGGAAACAAAGACAGTGAGGGAGCGGCGATGGGAACACCGAAAACCGGTGACACTTCCTTCCAGCAAGCAGCAAAGTTCGGACTCATCTTCTTCTTGCTGGCGTTGGCCGCATTATTCTTAACGGATTCTATTCTGCGAAGCAGAAAATATCCGAAAAATGAGATGAATCATTAATTAGCATGAGCAGGAACAAAAACAGACATAAAGAAACCGTAAATCGCTCTGCCGGGATTCATAAGCTGCTGCGCATTTTGATGGTCATCTGTTTTCTGGGCCTCCTGTGTTCCGGCTATATCCTTATGGCTGAGCAGCGTGAATATCGTCAAGGGGATGAAGCTTATGCCCTGCTTCGGAACCAGGCAGAAAGTCCATTGACGGTAGAAAAAGACATCATTAATGTTCCTTCAGCGAACGACGTGAATCCGGTAAGAGAGATAGATTTTTCTGCCCTGAAAGAGGTTAATCCGGAGGTCGTAGCTTGGATTTCGTCGGAGGACCAGATCATCGACTATCCAATCGTGCAGGGAACAGATAACGAGTACTATTTGACTCATTTATTTAATGGCAAGAAGAACAAGCTGGGCAGTCTCTTCGTGGATTATCGGACTGCAGGTGATTTCTCGGGGCAGAATACGATCGTTTATGGTCACAATATGAAGGACGGTTCCATGTTCTCATCATTAGGGAAATATAAGGACCAGGAGTATTTTGATAAACATCCTGCCATGCAACTGTCTACCCCGTCTGGGGTATACACGGTGGAGTTTTTTGCCGGAATCGTTGCAGATGGGGACTACGAGTTTATAAGGTACCAATTTCATGATGACCAGGATTTTCTGACCTATATTGATGCATTAAAAAGTGACTCAACCTTTAAGAGCGATGTATCGGTGGCTGCTAATGAACGGATTGTTGCCTTATGTACCTGCTCTTATGAATTCAATAATGCGAGATATGCCTTATTCGGAAAGCTGGTTCAGACCGGATAAGAAACGATCACAATGTGCTTTATACAGCGGTGCTAAGGGATGTTTAAATGTAAGGCGCCAATCTAGAAGGAAATCCTTCTTAGATTGGCGCTTTTTATTTGAATTGATGCATTGATGCTGCTGAAGCTCATCGTCCCTTGCCGCGGGGCAGGAGCATTGTTATAAAAGAGAAGTAAACGGGTAATAACAAGACGAGCACGACTCAAGAAATGGACTCAGGAAATTAGAGAATCTCTAACATACCAAAGGATTGAGTAAGGAGGAAACGGTCAGATGAGCAAAGTTGCGTTTTTACTGGCGGACCAGTTTGAAGACTCCGAAATGCAGGTTCCTTATGAAGAAGTGAAAAAAGCCGGACATGAAGCGGTCATTATCGGGCTGCTGGCAGGACGGAAGGTTCAGGGCAAGCAAGGCAAGGCGGAATATGAAAACGGAGATGGCGATTGCGGATGTGAAGGCTTCGGACTTTGACGCCGTCGTGATTCCCGGGGGCTCATCTCCCGAGGGACTGCGCGGCAGTAAGCCGATCCTGGATTTTGTAACAGAGATGAACCGGGAGGGAAGGACGATTGCGGCAATTTGCCATGGCCCTCAAATTCTGATCAGCGCAGGGCTGCTGGAGGGCAGAACAATCACTTCCTTCACGCCGCTGAAGGACGACATGACCAATGCGGGCGCTACGTTTCGGGATGAAGAGGTTGTTGTCGACGGAAATTTCGTAACCTCGCGTACGCCGAAGGATGAACCGGCGTTTGTCAGAGAATTGCTCAAGAAGCTGTAAACCAAAACTCAGGAACAAGGGAGGTAATAGAGATGGCAAAGCATATTCAGGCCTATTTCAGGAGCGAGGATGATGCAGAGGGGGCAAGAACCAGTCTGCTGACCTTTGAGACGGAGCAGGTGGAAGTCGGTGCATTAGATACCTCGATTGGACGAAACGGCAATTTGTTAGTGCCATTTATGCCAATCAACGGAGGCGTATCCAATGGGGGAGGTACCGCCGGTGTTGCCGGGTTGCCGAGCACGGCTTCGGCACAGGGCGTGATTCCGGTTGTCTCCAGACAAGATTCCGTTAATGAAGAAGGAACGGTCAGGGATGAACTGCCGGATCGGCGGGAGGATGGAGTCATTGATCCGGTGCTGAATGTTGCTTCTTATAGTGATGAAGATTACAGTAACCTGAAATATGTGCTAAGCTTGAAAGCAAAGGATGAGGATTATGAAATGATCATTCACAAGCTGCGAGGCATGGGGGCATTTGTCGAACGTTTAGATTAATTAACATGTTTTTTGTAATGTAACTGTAATATTCGTTTCATCGTTCTTTAACATTGGCTGTTTATAATAACAGCATGACCCCCTTTTAATATATTTAACTTTTGGACCTGTGCCCCGTTGGTACAGGTTTTTTTCTGTTTATCGACATATGGGCTTGACTTTGCCGCTGTACTTGCTTAAAATCATGGAATATACAGTTTGATACTGATTTGATGACGGGACAAAGTACTTCAACCCCACATCCGCAGAGAGGAATCCCATGAGGCTGGAAGGATTCTGGTGATGATTGAAGGAAGGACCTCCCCGAGAACCGACGACGAACAGCTGAAAGAAGCCTGAAAAGCTTCCCTCTCCGGTCCAGTAGACGTTAGGCGCATACGGGCGTTATCCGTTATGAAGCGAATGTTCCCTAAGTGAACATTCGGAATTTGGGTGGTACCGCGGGTGAATGGAATTCCAGACTCTCGCCCCTGTTATTGTTGACAGGGGCGGGAGTTTTTTTAATGTCCAGCATTTGGATGAGCATAGAGGATGGAGGAAAAAATATGGCTTTTCAAAAACCGACCGGAACACAGGACCTGCTGCCGGGAACCGTTGAGAAATGGCAATTCATCGAGGAAAAAGCACGGGATCTGTGCCGCCGGTTTAATTATGGTGAGATCCGGACCCCGATCTTTGAACAGACTTCACTGTTTGAGCGCGGGGTAGGAGAAACTACCGATATTGTCGAGAAGGAAATGTATTCGTTCCAGGATAAAGGAGAGCGATGGATGACCCTTAGACCGGAAGGCACGGCTGGTGTTGTACGGTCCTATGTGGAGAACAAGCTCTACGGAGACCCGGATCTGACCAAGCTATACTATATCGGTCCTATGTTCCGCTACGAGCGGCCCCAAGCCGGACGGCAGCGGCAATTCCATCAATTCGGCGTGGAGGCCTTTGGCGCCACGGATCCGGCCATTGATGCCGAGGTTGTTGCGCTCGGATATCAATATTGCGTAGAGCTGGGACTGAAGGGCGTGAAGGTAGAGATCAATTCCGTAGGCAATCCGGCCAGCCGGGCAGCTTATCGGGATAAACTCTTGGCCTTCTTGCTGCCGATGAAGGACACCTTGTGCAAGGATTGCCAATCCCGGATGGAGCGCAATCCGCTTCGGGTGCTGGATTGCAAGGTAGACCAGGACAAATTCGGCGGCGCTCCGTCGATTCTGGACAGTCTGGATGAGGAGTGCAGCACGCATTTTGCCAAGGTCCAGGAGCTGCTGACCGCGATGGATATTGATTATGTCATCAACCATCGGCTGGTACGGGGCCTTGACTATTACACCCACACCGCGTTTGAGTACAAGGCGGAAGGTATTGGGGCGATCGATACCATTGGCGGCGGCGGACGCTACAATGGACTCGTCGCTGATGTCGGCGGGCCGGATCAGCCAGGCATCGGCATGGCACTCGGACTGGAGCGGATTGCTCTGATTCTGGAGAAGCAGGAAGTCGGACTGACGGCGGCCAAGCCGCTGGACGTCTACTTGATCTCCTTGGGAGAGGCTGCGGATCAGGAAATATCCAAGCTGCTGTTCAAGGTGCGCAAGGCGGGCTATTCCGCAGAAAAGGATTATTTGGGCCGTAAAATGAAGGCGCAGATGAAATCTGCTGACCGGATGCAGGCGAAGTATACCGCCATTTTGGGCGACGATGAGCTGGAGCGCGGGGAAATTGCTCTCAAGTCCATGGAGTCAGGTGAACAGCGGACGATCAAGCTCCATGAGCTGGTTGACGCATTGAAATAACTACTACACTATTTTACGAATGAAAGGATTGTCAACGTATGAAGCGTACTCATCGATGCGGTACACTTAGTCCCGCGAATATTGGAGAAACAGTAACATTGAATGGTTGGGTTCAAACCCGCCGCGACCTGGGGGGCGTTCTGTTCATCGATCTGCGTGACCGCAGCGGGATTGTACAAATTGTCTTCAATCCGGCTTATTCCGGAGAAGCGCTGCAAATCGCGGATAAGGTGCGCAGCGAATACGTACTGGCTGTCAGCGGCACCGTGGTGAAGAGAGATGCGGAGACCGTAAATCCGAACCTGCCGACAGGTGAAATTGAAGTGCGTATTACTGAGATTGAAGTATTGAATGCAGCCAAGACACCTCCGTTCTTCATCGAAGACGGAGTAGAGGTAGATGAATCGCTGCGTTTGAAATACAGGTACCTGGACCTGCGCCGTCCGGAAATGCAAAATACATTGTGGCTTCGCTCCAAAGCAGCTAAAGTGTTCCGAGATTTCCTGGACGGGGAAGGCTTCATTGAGGTGGAAACGCCTATCCTGACCAAGAGCTCGCCGGAAGGCGCGCGGGATTATCTCGTGCCAAGCCGGGTACATCCGGGAGAATTTTTCGCGTTGCCGCAATCTCCGCAGCTGTACAAACAGCTTCTGATGGTCAGCGGGATTGAGCGCTATTATCAGATCGCCCGCTGCTTCCGCGACGAGGATCTTCGTGCGGACCGCCAGCCGGAATTTACGCAGGTCGACATCGAGACTTCGTTCCTGAGCCGGGACGAATTGCTAGAGATGATGGAGCAGCTCGTCGTCCGCTTGTTCCGGGAGACGAAGGGCATTGAGATCGAAACACCGTTCCAGCGTCTGTCTTATGCAGATGCTATGGGTAAATACGGCTCTGACAAGCCGGATCTGCGCTTTGGCCTGGAGCTCGTTAACGTCAGCGACATCGTTGCCGGAAGCGGTGCGAAGGTATTTGCCTCCGTCATTGAGAAAGGCGGAGAGGTGAAGGTGCTGAACGCAAAGGGCTGCGGCACCTGGAGCCGCAAGGACATTGACGACCTTGGACCATATGCTGCCCGTTATGGCGCAAAGGGATTGGCCTGGATTCAGGTGAAGGAAGGCGAATTCCGCGGACCGATCGTGAAGTTCCTTAGCGAGCAAGAGATTGAAGCTTTGAAGACTCGTACCGATGCTGAAGAGGGAGACTTGCTCTTGTTCTCCGCCGACACCAAGAAGGTGGTGGCCGACGTCCTGGGCGCGCTTCGTCTAAAGATTGGCCGCGATCTTGGCCTGATCGACGACAGTGTGTATAAATTCGCTTGGGTCGTTGACTTCCCGCTGCTCGGCTGGGATGAGGATCAAAAACGCTATGTGGCGGAGCATCATCCGTTTACTCGTCCGCGCGAAGAGGACCTGCACCTGTTCGAGAGCGACCCGGGTCAGATTCTTGCGCAAGCCTATGACCTCGTGTTGAACGGCTATGAGGTAGGCGGCGGCTCCATGCGGATCTACAAGCGCGATGTTCAGGAGCAAATGTTCAAGGCCATCGGCTTGAGCCCGGAGGAAGCCCAGGACAAATTCGGCTATTTGCTGGATGCGTTCGATTACGGCACACCGCCGCATGGCGGGATCGCCTTCGGCTTCGACCGTCTGGTCATGCTGCTTGCCGGGCGCTCCAATCTGCGCGAGACGATCGCGTTCCCGAAGACCGCGAGTGCGACAGATCTGCTGATGAACGCTCCTTCCGAGGTAGACACACCGCAGCTTGAGCAGCTTCACATCAAGCTGGCGAAGAAGCCTGGACAAGAGAAATAAGATCGGATCAGCTTTAGCTGCTAATATAATGCCCGCCGTAATCATTTGCTTACGGCGGGCATTCTTGTATTGACAAATGCGGGCATGGATGATTTAATCAATTCAGACAATGATGTAACGTTTAATCAAGAAAGAGACCATGATGACAAATAAAATTTCAATCAAAGACATTGCTAAAATTGCAAACGTATCCATCGCCACCGTATCCAATGTGATCAACGGAACAGGCCGGGTATCGGCGGAAACTGCCGCCAAAGTCAAAAAGGTCATTCAGGAGCTTCAATTTGTCCCGAGTGCCTCGGCGAGAAGCCTCAAGGATAAAAATTCGCATTTGATCGCGATTGTCGTTCCTTTTATCGAAAAGGGGATTCTTCAAGATAATCCGTTCTATTGGGAGCTTGTACGCGGCGTTGAGAGCGGGGCGCGAAATCATGAAGTACAGGTTATTTTGCTCGGGATCAGCGAAGCGGAGGATTTCTCGTTCGTCAAGGGCCGGCATCTGGACGGTCTGATTGTGGTCGGGGTCTACCAGCATTCCGAGGCGTTCCGTAAAATTAAGTCCATCGGTGTTCCTTGTGTATTCTTGGACAGCTATTTATCGGATTCTTCGCTGTATCAGGTCGAGTTGGATGATGAAGCAGGCGGCTATCTGGCGACAAAGCATCTCATTGGACTGGGGCACCGCGATATTGCGGTCCTGACAGGAAAGATGGAGCAAAGCGGGGTTATTTCCTGCCGTTATCAGGGCTACCTGCGCGCATTAAGGGAAGCCGGCATCCCGGACAGTCCTGACTATATTCTCCAGGCGGATTCATCGGTTCACGGCGGATACCAGGCGGCTCAAAAACTCGGTAGCCTCGCAGACAGAATCAGTGCGATTTTTGCGCTATCCGACGTCTCTGCTATGGGCTTGATTCGCGGGTTGCATGATCTCGGTCTTCGGGTACCGGAAGATATCTCGGTCGTCGGCTTTGACGATATTTTTTACACGAAATACATGATCCCTTCCTTAACGACGATTCAGCAAGATATCGTGAATAAAGGGCAGGAAGCCGTCAAAATGCTGCTTGATCAGATTAACGGAACTCAGTCGCCCTTGAAAAAGGTGGTACTGCCGGTAAGCCTTGTAGTTCGACAAAGCACTTCAGCTCCTAAAAAAATATAGTCTGAATCGGCTATATTTTTTTGACTGATGATTAAACGTTTAATCTAAATTTGTACTTCATTAAGGGAGGTGGTTTGAAAGCTTCGAGAATAAAGGTTTCCAGAGCTTTGATGCAATGATTAATGGTTTTATGAAAGCGATTTATTCTGAGAAGGGTGGTTCATTGAATGAAAGTGAAAAAATGGAGTGTTACCTTGTTGGCTGCATTACTGACGTTAAGTATTTCGGCTTGTTCCTCCACTGGGGGCGGCAATACTTCCGGGAAAGGAGACGGGAATTCCCAGGTTGTCGATTCAACCGATTCAAGTACGAACGAGGCGAATTCGGAAGAGCTGCTCCCTGAGGAGGGCGCGAAGCTGATCGTCTGGGACGGCAACGACGGCGTTCCATTCCTGAATGAAATCGCCAAGCAATTTACGGAAGAGTACGGAGTTCCTGTTGAGGTCCAGGAGCAGGGCGCTCCCGAACAAATGCAAAAGATGAAGACCGACGGTCCGGCAGGATTGGCAGCCGACCTCCTGGTTTTGCCTCATGACAATTTAAGTGAAGCGGTCGCTGGCGGATTTGTCCTCCCGAATGATTTCTTCGAGGAGGGGACGAGAGCGGAATTTCAGGAGACAGCGGTCAATGCCGTGACGAAGGATGGAATTCTGTATGGCTATCCGCGAAACATGGAGACTTACGCATTATTCTACAACAAGGATCTCGTTCAAGAGAGCGATCTTGCGAGCTGGGATAACATAATCGCCTTTTCCAAGCATTTTAACGATACAGGCAATAAAAAATACGGATTTATGATGCAACTGAACAATTTCTATTTTGCATATCCGTTCTTCTCCGGTTATAACGCCTACATTTTCGGTGAGAACAACACGAACCCGGCCGATATCGGCTTGAACAGTGCGGGTGCAGTTGAGGGGATGACTTATTTCCAGAACATGCGCGAAATATTGCCAATGGAGGCCGCTGATGCGACTACAGACGTAAAGACGGCATTGTTCCAGGACGGCAAGCTGGCTATCAATCTGGATGGCGTATGGAACATCGGCAACTTCTCTTCGCTTCCGTTCGAGGTAGGCATGGTTCCGCTGCCGGAGTTCCCTAATGGCGAGACTCCGACTACATTTGCCGGCGTCAAATCCTATTACGTAAGCGCATACTCCAAATATCCGAACGCAGCCAAGCTGTTCGCCCGATATGTAACAACGCATGAGGCCTTGATCAAGAACTATGAAATGGCAGGCTTTATCCCGGCAAGAAAAGGAATGGAGAACGAAAAGGTGATTCAGGAGAACCCGATGGTTTCGGGCGCAATCAAGCAATTCGAGCATTCCGTGGCGATGCCTTCGATCTTTGAGATGCAACAGGTATGGTCGCCTATGGCGAATGCCCTGGAGTTGATCTGGAAGGGCGACGACCCGAAGACGACCTTGGATCATGCTGTGAAGAGCATCCAAGAAGGAATCGAAACGCTGCACAGATAACTCTCTGGTCCAGTATTTGACGACGTCATCCATTTCGCAAGGTGGATGACGTTCCATTTTTGCCTCATTGGAGATGATCGTTTAATGATTAAACATCGAAAGACAGCGGCGTTTCTTTCAGTAATCGCTATGGGCTTCGGTCAAATTTATAACCGTCAATATTTAAAAGGAACTTTATTCTTCTTGCTGCATCTAGGCGGAATTGGACTTGCCACGCTTCTGCCGAGGGCGCTCTGGGGCATTGTCACTTTGGGGGAACAGGCGGACCGTCTTGAAAAAGTGGGAAAGGTCTATATGAATATCCGGGGAGATCATTCAATTTTTCTGTTGATTGAAGGCATGATCGTCCTGCTGGCGCTTGCGGTGATCGTCGCTCTTTACATGGCCAATATCCGGGATGCCTACCGTGTAGGCCTTATTCGGGAACAAGGAAGCAAGGCACCGTCATTTAAGGACACCCTTCAACGTCTTGGCGGGGAGAGCTTTCCAAACATGATTATCTCTCTTCCGGTGCTGCTCGTATTGTTTTTTACTGTCATGCCGATTATTTTCATGGTTTTGCTCGCATTTACCAATTATTCCGCGCCTAATTATTTGCCTCCCGCCAAGCTGGTGGATTGGACAGGGCTCCAGGGCTTCAAGGATATATTTACGATCAAGGCGTGGAATCAGACCTTCTTCGGTGTAGCGCTATGGACCTTGATCTGGACCGTATGTGCGACGCTGACCACCTTCTGCGCCGGCTTTGGCGTTGCGCTAATGGTGCAAAGGAAGGGAATCCGTTTCAAAGGCTTTTGGCGGACGCTGTTCATCATTCCTTATGCGATCCCGCAATTCATCTCGCTGCTCATTATGCGCAATATGTTCAATGGAGAATTCGGGCCGATCAATCAGTATTTGGCTTATTTCGGGCTTGGAGGCCTGCCGTGGCTAACAGATCCGTTCTGGGCGAAGGTAACGGTAATTATCGTCAATATCTGGATCGGGTTCCCGCTGACCATGCTGATGATTATCGGGATTTTATCTACGATTTCCCGGGATCTTTATGAGGCAGCCGAAATAGACGGAGCGAGCTCGTTCCAGCAGTTCAGAGCGATCACATTCCCTACGGTTATGTTCTCGTTCGGTCCGCTGCTGGTTATGTCTTTTGCCGGCAACATCAACAACTTTAATCTGATCTACCTGCTGACAAACGGAAACCCTGCCAACTCGTCGTATCAGTCTGCGGGCAGCACTGATATTCTGATCACCTGGCTTTATAAGCTGACCATGGACAGCGGCAAATACAATTATGCATCGATTATCGGTATTTTCATATTCATTCTCGTTGCTTCACTGGCGGTCAGCAATATCCGAAAGACCAAGGCATTCAAGGAGGAGGACTCGTATAAATGAGAAACTCGGCAAAGTCCAGGGGAAGAGTAGGCAATTTCTTTTGTTACATCGGCCTTGCCCTGATCGGAGTCATCTGTATCTATCCCGCCTTGTGGGTCATCATGTCTTCCTTCAGACCGGGAAATGCCTTGTACAGTGATCGGTTGATTCCTTCTACCTTCACGCTTCAGCATTACGTGGATCTGTTCAATACCTATCCATTCGGTCAATGGTTCATCAATACGATTAAAGTCGCGTTTTTTTCGATGATTTTCAGTACGCTCCTGGTGACGATTACGGGATATGTGTTTTCGCGTTTTCGCTTTAAGGGCCGCAAGCAGCTCATGCTCGGACTGCTGGTCATCGGAATGTTTCCCGGATTTATGAGCATGATTGCCGTCTACATTTTGCTGCTTCAGCTGCAACTGTTAAATACGCATCTATCACTGATTCTCGTCTATTCCGCAGGAGCTCCGATGGGCTACTTATATGTCAAAAGCTATTTCGACACCATTCCCCAGAGTCTGGTCGATGCAGCCAAAATCGACGGGGCCGGACACTTGACGGTTTTCAGCCGGATTATGCTGCCGCTCTCAAAGCCGATGATTGTATATGTTGCATTGACTTCGTTCAGCGGAGGCTTTGTTGACTTTATTTTCGCCAACATGGTGCTTAGCACGCCGGAGAAGCAGACACTGGCTGTCGGCTTGTTCAGAATCGTTCAAGGCAAATTCGCCACGGAATTTACGATGTTCGCTGCAGGCTGCGTGCTTGTTGCCGTACCGCTGACGATCATGTTTGTTATGCTGCAACGTTATTTGGTTGAAGGGTTGATGGCAGGTGCGGATAAAGGCTGACCTGCATAGTGGCGACATGAACTATGAACAATGGAATGCAAGAGGGGAGAAACGAGATGAAATTCATGCGAGAGGCCGTCTATCATCGGCCTGTTGATAACTGGTGTTACGGATATGACGGCGGTACCGTCCATGTGAGACTTCGGACAAAAAGGAATGATCCGCTGACGATTGATATCGTATTCGGCGATAAATGCAGACCGTGGGCGGAAATGACAGCAAAGACAATGAGCCTGCTGTCCAGCGACGAATATTTCGATTATTGGCAAGCGGAGTTGACTCCAGCTTATGGCCGCTTGGCTTACGGTTTTCTCTTGAAGGAAGAGAACGAGGAGATCTGGTTCACCGAGCAGGGACTGCATCAACTGCCGCCGACGGAACACCTCGGTTTGTTCGAATTGCCGTATCTGCATCCGAGTGATACGCACCAGCCCCCGGCCTGGGTTAAGGAGGCTGTGTTTTATCAGATTTTTCCCGAGCGCTTCGCCAACGGAGACCCCGGCAATGATCCTGAAAATGTGTTGGAATGGGGCGGGGCTCCCGAATACTTCAATTTCTTCGGAGGCGATCTGAAGGGCGTTCTGGAGAAATTGGACCATCTGAGCGAGTTGGGGGTTAGCGCTATTTATTTCACGCCGTTATTCGAGGCGCCAAGCAATCATAAATACGATACTGCGGATTATTTCAGAATCGATCCTCATTTCGGGACGAAGGAAGATTTGCGCAAGCTGGTCGATGCCTGTCATGAACGGGGAATTCGGGTCCTGCTTGACGGGGTGTTCAATCATAGCGGAATTACCTTCCCGCCATTCCAGGATGTTGTGGCCAAGGGCAAGGAATCCCGGTACTTCGACTGGTTTCATATCAAGGAATGGCCGCTCGAGGTCAAGGATGAAATCCCTACTTACAAAACGTTTGCCTTCGAACACACGATGCCGAAGCTGAACACGTCGAATCCGGAGGTCCGGAATTACTTCGTCCGGCTTGGCCGCTACTGGATTCAGGAGACCGGGATCGACGGCTGGCGGCTTGATGTTGCCAACGAGACGGATCTGGAGCTGTGGCGGGAATTTCGTAAAGGTGTAAAAGAGATAAAGCCGGACGCCTATATTCTTGGGGAGGTATGGCATGACGGAATGAAATGGCTGAGAGGCGACCAGTTCGACGGCGTGATGAACTATCCGGTATCCCGTGCGATTCTTGATTTCTTTGTCTTCGGACATTTGGATGCGCATATCTTCTCCTCCCGGATCGGGCATTACCTGGCAAGGTACCCGCAGCAGGCAAACGAGGCTTGCTTCAATCATCTGGACACGCATGATACCGTCCGGCTGTTGACGCTCTGCAAGGGCGACAAAGGCAAGATGAAGCAGGCGATATTATTTCAATTTATGTATGTGGGAGCGCCCAGCATTTATTACGGCGATGAGATCGGACTCGCCGGGGATTTTGATCCGGACAACCGCCGCTGCATGATTTGGGAGTCTCATAAGCAAGACCGCGAGCTATACGATTTCTATCGCGCGTTGATCCGGTTGCGTAGACAGTATAAGGCGCTGACTTCGGGAAGCTTGACATTCCGCGTTGCCGAGCCAGGCAGCTCTGTGATTGCGTTCGAACGCTGCTTATACAAGGAGGTGCTGCTGATCGTCATGAATGCAGGTGAGGAAGCAGCCAGAACGAGCGTGCCTGCCGCAAGCGGGGTTTGGATCGATTTGCTGACGGAGGAACAGCATGTGGTAAGCGGCGGCACGCTCACGGAGGAATTACGACCTCGCCAATTCCGGGTTTGGGCTCCATTGGACCAAACTTGACTACGAGACAGAGAGAGGAGAGCTTACGTAGCCATGCAAACAAGTGAGAGCATTCATCCCGACCAGTTAGAGCAATCAACGAAGGAGGCATTCCATGGACTTGGCCCCGTTATTTATGCGGAACAGAAAGAGCATGCGGTTAAAATCCGCGGAGAACACGGCAATATGGCGGTTCGGGGAGCAGGACCGGGGATAATCCGGATCACATACGCGCTGCATGAAGATGCTGCAGTATTGCTGCCAACGCCGGCCGTATTGCCTGCAGACAGTCTTGCACTTGCAGGGTGGGAGCTTAAGGAGCAAGTAGACAGCCTGGAGCTTCGAAGCCAGGGATTTATAGTTATAGTCGACAAGCGCACGATGAGCGTATCGGTCACGGATGGGCACCATTCCGAATGCGGCAGCTACAAGATGTCCAGATCTGGATCACGGATGCAATGCCGGACAGCTATGCCGGAAGACGCCGCCGTATACGGGCTGGGCGAGACGACAGGATTTTTGAACAAACGCGGTGAAAAATACACCATGTGGAATTCGGATATTTTTGATCCGCATGTTCCGGACACGGAGTCGCTGTATCAATCGATTCCGGTGCTCATCCAGCACTCGAAATCGGGGACATTCGGCGTATTCATAGATGAGCCAGGAAAATTGGTCGTCGATATGCGTGAGGACCGGGACCAGGTCATGCTGGAGACCTTTCACGGGAAGATGGATCTGTACATTCTTCCAGGTCCAGGCATCAAGGAGGTAGTTGCGGCGTATGCGAGGCTTACCGGTGTGATGGAGCTGCCGCCCTTATGGTCATTAGGATATCAGCAGTCCAGATTCAGTTATATGAATCAGGAAGAAGTGCTCGGGCTTGCAGCCGCATTCCGGGAGAAGCGGATTCCGTGCGACGTAATTTATCTGGACATTCATTATATGGACGAATACAAAATATTTACCTTTGATCCCGTCCGGTTTCCCAATCCGAAGCAAATGATAGCGGAATTGAAAACAATGGGCTTCCGCATCGTTCCGGTCGTTGACCCTGGGGTCAAGATTGACGCAGGCTATAGCGTATATGAGCAGGGAAGCGCTGAAGGGTATTTTTGCCGGAAGCCTGACGGCGAGCTTTTTACAGGCGATGTATGGCCCGGCGCCAGCGTGTTCCCTGATTTTACGGAGGAGACGACCAGGCAGTGGTGGGGCCGTCTTCATCAATTTTATGTGGAGCACGGGATCAGCGGTATCTGGAATGATATGAATGAGCCTAGCGTATTTAACAGTCCCTCTAAGACGCTTGATCCAGATGTCGTTCATCGGAACGGCGGACAAGAGAAGCCGCATGAAGAGCTTCATAATTTGTACGGTTTGCTGATGTGTGAAGCGACCAGGAACGGGCTCGCCCGGCTCCTGGACGGAGAGAGGCCGTTCGTGTTGACCCGGGCAGGCTATGCGGGTATTCAGCGCTATGCCGCTGTATGGACCGGCGACAACCGCAGCTATTGGGAGCATATGGAGATGTTCATGGCGATGGGAATGAATTTGGGCTTGTCGGGCGTAGCCTTTTGCGGAGCGGATATCGGCGGCTTTATGCACCATACCTCCGGGGAACTGTTGGCAAGATGGACCCAATTAGGGGCGTTCACCCCCTTTTTCAGAAATCATAGCGCAATTGAGACCCGCAACCAGGAGCCTTGGCATTTTGGCGAAGAGATTGAAGCGATCTGTCGAAAATATATTGAATTGAGGTACCGTTTGCTCCCTTACATCTATTCTTTATTCCGGGCATCGACGCAAGACGGGCTGCCGATCATGTCTCCGCTGGTGTTGCATCACCCCTTGGATCAGCGGGTGAAAAATTTATCCGATCAATACCTGTTCGGCACTCATTTGTTGGTTGCTCCGATCTGCCGGCCAGGCAGAGAGCATCGGGTTGTGTACTTACCGGAAGGGGTCTGGTTCGACTATTGGACCGGAGAACGGCATGCAGGCGGGCAAAATGTCGTAGCCTATGCTCCACTGGATACACTGCCGCTATACGTCAAGTCGGGGGCAGTATTGCCCATGATTCCTGGATCGCAGCACACCGGGACGGCGGAGTGGCAAAGTTTGAATATTCACCTGTACGGGCTGGGAGCTGGAACGGATTGTCCGGGACAGGAGCCGATTACTGGCGAATTCACCCTCTATGAGGACGACGGGATCAGCGATGCCTATACGCGGGGCATAAGCCGGAGTCTGCAAATCTTCTTTGAAGAAGGGGAGCGTTGCATGTCTATAAGCTGCCGTTATGCAGACAACAATCGGACCTTATATTCCGTTCAGGATGAGCCGTTGCTGTTCACCATCCATCATATCCGGTTCATTCCGACCGAAATTCATGGAATTTCGCAAGTTCCTGGCTTATGTGATCTTGAGCATCGGCATTCGGGATGGTATTATGACAAACAGGACAATCATCTGTACATCAAGTGCATCGTTACGGAGGAAGCCGGGAAAGACATTTACGTCAAGGGTTAGTTTCTTTGGGGTGAATGAAGTTCTGCACACCCTCTTTAAGCTGTAGGGAACAGATGGTGCCGAACCATGACGGGTGTATCCGGAAGGATAGGCTTGACTTAGCTGGGAGGATAAAGAATGCTTCATCAATTTTCACGGACCGAGCTTGCTATTGGAGAAGAAGGGCTCGAAATTCTGAAGAACAGCACAGTAGCCGTTCTCGGCGTCGGCGGTGTCGGAGCAATGGCTGTGGAAGGACTGGCACGTACGGGCATCGGCCGCATCATTATGATCGATAAGGATGCTGTTGATATTACTAACATCAATCGTCAGATCCATGCCTTGACGACTACAATCGGACAGAAGAAAGCCGATCTGATGTGCGAGCGGGTTAAGCTGATCAATCCGGAATGCGAGACGATCGCACTCAATATGTTCTATACGGAAGAAACCTATGAGGAGCTGTTCAAATACGACATCGATTACATTTTGGACGCCTCGGATACGATTATTTACAAGATTCATCTCATTAAGGAATGCCGCAAGCGGAACATTCCGGTTCTGTCGAGCATGGGAGCCGCGAACAAGCTGGATCCGACCAAATTTCAGGTGGCCGACATTTCCAAGACGCATATGGACCCGATGGCCCGCGTCATCCGTACGAAGCTGCGCGAGGACGGGATCAAGAAGGGCGTAAAGGTGGTATTCTCAACCGAGCCGCCAGTACGACCGCGTAAGGATGTTACGGAGAAAATTGTGTCTCCCGAGGCCAAAATCCGTAAAGCCAAGCAGCCGCCGGCAAGCAATTCATTCGTTCCTCCGGTAGTGGGCCTGATCATGGTCAGTGTGGCGGTACGTGAATTACTGGAAGCAGGCGGAGTCAAATTGTAATCACCAAAAGGTGCAGCCTCGGTCGTTAGACCGGGCTGCGCTTTTTGTGTTCGCAGGCATCCGGAGCTGTATTCGCTTTTTCAAATAACGAGTGCTATAATAAAACTCCTTTTGACTTCGGAATTTTCTGGATTTTAGGAATCGATGTGCCGGGGCAAAAAAATAAAACCTTAGGAGGTAACTGAAATGGATGATTTTCAAAGTGCCTATCAAGAAGAGAAGCAGCGGCTGGATGACATGCTGCAGATGGTCGACAGCCAATTGACCCGGTTAAAGAGTATTCCGGTTTATACGGGCCAGGATTTCACGGAACAGATGCTGGAGGCGCATCGGGAAGAGAGCAGGCAGCAGCTTGCGCGGTCGGTGCGGGAGCCGTACTTCGGGAGGCTTGATTTTGCAGAGGCGGGAAAGAGCAAGAGCGAGCTGTATATCGGCAAGCAGGGGGTGTATGATCCAGAGAGCAGCAAGCCGGTCGTCATCGACTGGCGGGCTCCGGTAGCGAGCTTGTTCTATTCATTTACGGGGGGCGATGATGCTTCGTATGAGGCACCGGAAGGCGTGATTGAAGGACTTGTGTACCTGAAGCGGAACCTGGTGATCAGGCAGGGCATTCTGGAGCGGGTTGCCGACACGTATAACCGGGAGAGCGAAGGTCCGGCCGTGTCCGACGAATTCCTCGTCTATCGGCTTGGCGAGAACAAGGACAATCGGCTAAGAGATATTGTCTCTACGATCCAGGCGGAACAAGACTTGATTATCCGGGCAGCCAAAAATACGGCACTGATCATTCAGGGAGTGGCGGGGAGCGGAAAAACCACCGTCGCTCTTCATCGGCTGGCCTTCTTGCTCTATCAGTACAAGGAGCAGATCAAAGCGGAACGAATGGTCATCTTTGCTCCCAACCATATGTTTATTGATTATATCTCTGAGGTACTGCCTGAGCTTGGCGTAGGAGATATCCAGCAAAGCACATTTGCGGATTGGGCGGCGCGATTGCTTGATTTGGAGAATGCGCCGCAGGACGATGCAAATGAACTGACGCGCTGGTTTGATTCATTGAATCATCATCAAAGTGTTACGCGTTCTGGCAAGGAAAACCCAGAATATCCAGGCAGATTTAAAGGCTCGATGGCGTTTAAGTCTCTTCTCGACGGCTATCTGGATCGTCTTGAGCCCACATGTGTACCCGAGCAGGATTTCGAGCCTTGGGATGGAGCTAAGCTGCCGTTTAGCGTTATCGCCGACTGGTTCAATGGCGAATACAGACATTACCCGATTGCAAGGCGCAAGGAAAGGGTATTGGCACGGATTCATCGGTGGATTGAAATGGAGCTGAAGAAATCCCCGTCAGCAGCGGCTCTGAAGGAGCGGAAGAAGAAGGCGCAGCAACGGGAGAAGTCCTATGCCAAGAAATGGCCGGAGCTGGACTCGCTCGCTATTTACAAGAGACTGATGCAGGACAAACCGGACGGAATGCCTTCCTCGATTTTGAAAGAGACCCGCTCCTACTTGAAGGAAGGCGAGGTAAAGGAAGAAGACCTTGCCGCATTATTATATATTTTCTCCAGAACCCAAGAGATTGAAGGGGAGATGACCTTTGACCATGTGGTCATCGATGAAGCCCAGGATTTCAGTCCGTTTCAGGTGGCTGTGCTTGACCGGTTCGTCAAGGGACATTCCTTCACGATTCTGGGCGATCTGTCCCAAGCCATTCATTATTATAAGGGCATTCAAAGCTGGGAGGAAATGCAGACTCTCTTCCAACCCGAGGACACCGCATATTATGCCTTGACCCGAAGCTATCGTTCCACGATGGAAATTATTGATTTTGCGAACGGCATTCTGGAACGGGGAGTCGGAACGGACCTGCTGGCTGTACCGGTATTCCGCAGTGGAGAGCCGGTCAACTTGCTCAGGATAACAGAAAGAGACAGGGAAAAGGGGATTGCGGAGACGTTGACGAAAGTGCTTGAAGGCAGCCACCGGACTGTCGCTCTCTTGACGAGGACGATGGAGGAGGCCCGTGAGCTCCATGGGACGCTTGCAGCCAAGAGCTTCGATATTCATTTGATCGGCGGAGAACAGCGGCAATATACGGGAGGAATTTCCGTGCTGCCGGCATATTTATCGAAGGGACTTGAATTTGATGCAGTTATCTTGACGAATGTGGATACAGCTCACTATGGAGTCCACGACGCAAGACTTCTTTACGTCGGTTGTACCCGTGCGCTGCACGAGCTATGGCTGCTTCATGGCAGAGAATTGCCGCAATACGTTCATTCCGCAGCGGAGTAATCATCTCGGGCATCCGGGCATTGTTGTCAGGCCTCGTCGATCGGCATCTTGCGCAGCGAGAACTCATCGAGATCGCGATCCGCCTTGAACTGATTGCATTCATTGCAGGCACAGACACAGTTGAGCGGGGTCGTATGCCCGCCTTTCGCTTTCGGCAGCAAGTGATCAATCGTATCCCCATACCCGCCGCAAAAGAAGCAGGTGTGATGATCGCGCGTCAGAATGTAACGCCGGAAATCCTTGTTGCTGTATAGTCTGCGGATCGTATGACGGTTAACGACGACCGCGGCATACTCCTTCACAAGTGTGACGGCTAAATCAAGCTCAATCTCCTGATGCCATCGGCTGCCTTTGTCTGTCCGCCCCCGCATTCTGATCTTTCCTTGACGGTTTGGTCTCAGCAGACTGGCATCGGGCTGGCCTTGCGGGTATATGGGCGGTACAGGTAAAGAAACATGACGTAATGACTTATCCTTAGTGGAAACGGAAGCAAGTCCCGTGTGCTCGAGCGGAGGAATTCCTTTTAATGCTTCGGCCTGCTTCACCTGCTTCCTGCAGCTGCGGCAGGTTCCGCGCCGGACTCCCTTGCCGTAACGCTTTCCGGTTCTTTTTAGAAAATGATTGAGCGGCTTTTGCTCTCCGCACCGGATGCAGCGCTTGCTGCCCGGAATTGTATTCTCATTCATTTATGTATCCTCCACTGATTCAATATCCTTATTATACCTTGCAGAGTCTGAATCCCCTAATAAAACCAAAAGGGCTGCCGGTTTACGGCAGCCCTTTAATACTTATTCAGATACGGTCGCCGCCTCTCGATGAGAGGAGCGCACCTTGCACACGATCTTCCGAATGCTCTCGTCGGACAGAAAGAACATTTGAGCCAGATCGCTCACGGAATGACCGTTATCATATAGCTTATAAATATTTTCATTGCGTTTTGCCATGGATGTGCGGGTCCCGCTGAGTTCACCCCAGGAAGCCTTGGCGCATTCCGGCTTGGGTATGTACAGCAGTTCTCCCTGAATGTAGCTTTGAAGCTCCTTCAATAGCCTAGGGGGAAGCACATCCTTCCCGTTTTTGTAGTTCACGATCATGATCCTCCTTATAACTTGCGTTCTGGAGTGTATTTACCTGGCTTTTGCTAGTGTTCATGGTCGCAACTCCCCCCTTTCGTTCGAATTAGAATTAAGATTTGGATTTATTTTAACACATCATTGAATAAACGGAAATAAGAGGGGCCCGAAAGCCCCTCAACGTACGGGCTGCCGCGTTAAGCGACAGCCACCTCACTCACTGTAATCACTTCGATCAGCCCCCTTTCCAGTGATTCGTCGGCCCGACATCTATATTAACTCATATTGTCAGCAGCTTCGAAAGCGAAAGAACATTTATAAATGTTTTTTACCGTGTATGGCATAAAAGTTGAAACTTCATACGTTGCCTTTCTGCGTAGCTTCTTTAGTTCAACTGATATAGAATGTTAAGAAGAATATCAACGAATCAAGGACGTGAAGGCAGTGGACTTATTTTCATTTCAACAGGAGCAAAATCCCTCCGGCAGGCTGCTCGCCGACCGGATGCGTCCGGTGACGCTGGATGAATATATCGGGCAGGAGCAAATCGTAGGGCCGGGCAAGCTGCTGCGCCGTGCGATTGAAGCGGATCAGGTCTCCTCGATCTTGCTATATGGACCTCCTGGTTGTGGCAAGACCACATTGGCCCATATTATTTCGCACCATACCCAGGCTGAGTTTGTTCGGCTCAATGCCGTCGATGCTTCCGTGAAGGATGTTCGCGAGGTGATCGAGAAGGCGCAGAATGATAAATCGTTCTATGGAACGAAGACGATCCTCTTCCTGGACGAGGTGCATCGCTTCAACAGCTCCCGGCAGGATGCGCTGCTCCCGGCGGTGGAGAAGGGAACGATTATATTTATCGGAGCAACGACGGAGAACCCGTTTCACTACGTGAACGGCGCTCTACTGAGCCGTTCTACGCTGTTCGAGCTGCAGGCGCTGACGAAGGAGAATTCGCTGCTCGCCATGAAGCGGGCGCTGGCAGATAAGGATAAAGGGCTGGGCCATATGCCGCTCCAGGTGGATGAGGATGCGCTGCTGCATATCGCGGCCATGGCAAACGGCGACATTCGCCGGGCGCTGAATGCGCTCGAGCTGGCGGCGCTGACCACGCCGCCGGAGCAGGATGGCTCCGTGCACATCAGCCTTGCGGTGGCTGAGGAGTCGATTCGCCGTCCTCTGGTGAAGGCGGACGAGTCCACGCAATATGATGTGCTCTCCGCGTTCCACAAGAGCATTCGCGGCTCCAGCGATGCCGCGCTCTTCTGGTTCCTCTATGCCGTGGAGAAGCTCGGCATGGATCCCATGACCTTCATCCGCCGGCTGATAGCGGCATGCAGCGAGGACATCGGCCTGGCGAATCCCCAGGCGATGGTTCAGGCGGTCAGCGCCCTGGAGGCGTACCGCAATAACGGCTGGCCCGAAGCGAAGCTGAACGTGGCCCAGGCCATTCTATTTGCCGTGGAGAGTCCGAAATCCAATGGCGTTGTGGCGGCCATCTCGCGGGCGATGTCAGCGATCGAGGAGGTCCGCTCCGCCGAGGTGCCGCTGCATTTGCGGGATGCCCATTACAAGGGGGCCGTCAAGCTCGGTCATGTCGGGTATAAATACCCGCATGATTATCCTAATCATTATGTAAAGCAGGAATATCTGCCGGAATCTCTGCAGGGAAAAGTGTTCTATCAGGCAACAGAGCAGGGAAATGAGAGTAAAATCCGTCATAATCAAGAACTGCGGCGAAAGGAATAAGAAGGGGACTGCCGAAAAGTCCCCAAAATAAAAAGTTGGGCGAGAACCACCATAAGGGGGAACCGCCCAACTTTATTGTCCGTTCACTTTTGCCAAAGTAATATGCGCCTATGCACTTAATTCGCCGTATGCACTAAACTCACCGTATGAGTATCCGAGTCAGCAATTATAGTGCCTTTTGGCACTAAATTCGCCGCATGAGCACCTGTGTCGGCAATTATAGTGCTTTTAAGCACTAAATTCGCCAGAAGAGCACCCGAGTCGGCAATTATAATGCCTTTTGGCACTAAATTCGCCGTATGAGCTCCTGCGTCAGCGATTATAGTGCCTTTAAGCACTAAATTCGCCAGAAGAGTACCCGAGTCGGCAATTATAATGCCTTTTGGCACTAAATTCGCCGTATGAGCGCCCGTGCCGGCAATTATAATGCCTTTTGACACTTATTTCGTCTGCATGGTCCCCACGCTTAATATCCAGCCGAACTTGCATAGCCTTGTGATCCAATCAGAGAGTCAGAATATACGCTCTTACCGGTGCCGTCCCAGTTCAGGAACAGGCAGCTTTTCGGCCGCTTCGATAATCCCGCCTCCAAGGCAGACCTCTCCGTCATAGAATACAACAGCTTGTCCAGGCGTAATCGCCTTCTGAGGCTGATCAAACTGTACATACAAGGTGCCGTCTTCGCGCTTCGAGACCGTGACGTCCTGATCAGCCTGACGGTACCGGAATTTGGCGGCGCATTTGAACGTATCGGCCGGCATGTGGTCCGCTCCTGCGATCCAGTTGATATCAGAAGCAACCAGACCCGTCGAATACAGGCTTGGGTGCTTGTCCCCCTGTACTACATACAAAATGTTGAGATCCAGATCCTTCTCTGCAACAAACCAAGGCTCTCCGTTGCCTGAGCCGCCAATCCCAAGGCCTTGGCGCTGTCCGAGAGTATAGTACATCAGACCGTCGTGCCGGCCCTTAACCTCTCCGGTCACGATGTCGATCATCTCGCCGGATTTGGCCGGAAGATAATGACTCAAAAACTCGCGGAAATTCCGTTCGCCGATAAAGCAGACACCTGTGCTGTCCTTCTTCTTGGCGGTATAGAGCCCCGCTTCCTCCGCAATTCGGCGCACCTCAGGCTTAGGCAAATGACCGATCGGAAACATTGCCTTGGAGAGCTGTGTCTGATTAAGCGCATTGAGGAAATAGGTTTGATCCTTGTTGCTGTCGACACCGCGAAGCAGCTTATAGATGCCATCTTCGTCAATGACTCTTGCATAGTGTCCTGTCGCCACATAATCCGCGCCGAGATCCAGCGCTTTGTTCAGGAATTCACCAAATTTGATCTCGCGGTTGCACATCACATCCGGATTCGGAGTGCGTCCGCGCTTGTATTCCTCCAGGAAATAGGCGAATACTTTATCATAATATTCCCGCTCAAAATTCACGGTGTAATAGGGGATATCGATCTGCTCGCAGACACGGCGGACATCCTCGGCATCCGACTCGGCAGTACAGTTGCCGAATTCGTCGGTGTCGTCCCAGTTTTTCATAAAAATACCGATGACGTCATAACCTTGCTGCTTGAGCAGGAGCGCAGTCACCGATGAATCGACGCCCCCGGACATGCCGACAACGACGCGGGTGTGCTGGTTGGCTGTATTCATTCAATCACTCCTTCAGGCTTCCTTGAGCCTGTGTACATTTTATCAAATCTATGCCTGACAATCGATAGCCCTGTGTCAAGCTGTTCAGCGTGTTTTGCAAAAGCATCAGGATGTGTTACTATTACAGAGATAAGTGATAGGAATAAGAAGGTATATTATTAATCGACCAAAGGTCCATTATATAAAGTTTATCCGAAAAATGAAAGAGGTGGCTTCTTTGAAGATTTCTACAAAGGGACGCTATGGCCTGACCATTATGATGGAGTTGGCTGCTAAGCTGGGCGAAGGGCCGACATCCTTGAAGAGCATTGCGGAAAAAAATCAACTGTCTGAGCACTATCTGGAGCAATTGATTGCTCCGCTTCGCAATGCCGGTCTGGTCAAGAGCGTTCGCGGGGCATATGGGGGGTATATCCTGTCGCGTGATGCCAGCGAGATTACTGCAGGCGATATTATCCGCGTATTGGAGGGCCCGATTTCCCCGGTGGATTTCACGGAGGAGGACGATCCTGCCAAGCGCGACCTTTGGCTACGGATTCGGGACAGCATTGCCGACGTGCTGGATTCGACAACACTGGAAAGCCTCGTAACTTACGAAGAGCAGGGAGCAAAGGATAGCTATATGTTCTACATTTGAGGGAGGATCAAGTGCTTGGCCAATGTACAATAGAGGCAGGGAGGCTGCGCCACAGCCTCACCGGTACAAACACTTGGATGGGATACCTCCAAACTTGTTGTTAAAAAATAACCCGTTCCCTTGGAGCTGACCTGGGCGGGTTATTTTCGTTTGTGCAAATTATCCCATGAGTCTGCCTACAGGGCAGGCTTTTTCTTTTTATGTCCTTCTTAATTGCAATTGGAAATTGGAGGATTTAAGATTCTAGCATACAATTTGATTAATATTGAGTCATTCCGCTCACAATAGCCGTAATAATTAATGTACATTCAGATTCTAAAGAAGAGGTGTTGCTTGGTGTGGCATGATAAGTCAACAGATACTGTTCTAAAGGAACTTGAAGTGAATCCTGATGTAGGATTAACTTCGCAGGAGGCTGAGGCAAGGCTGGCGAAGTACGGTGAAAACAAGCTGAAAGGCAAGCCGAAGAAAAGCCTGGCGGCCCTCTTTTTTTCTCAATTGAAGGATATGCTGATTTACGTATTGCTTGGCGCGGCTGTTATTACGCTTATTGTGGGCGAATATGTGGACGCGGTCATTATACTTGCGGTCGTTTTTTTGAATGCGGCAATTGGCGTATTCCAGGAGCAAAAGGCAGAAAAGGCCATCGAAGCGCTTCAACAAATGACGACGCCCCGGACGCTTGTTAGACGGGACGGGGATATTAAAGAGATCGATTCGGTCCATGTTGTTCCGGGCGATATCGTGATTTTGGATGCCGGACGCTATATCCCGGCCGATCTGCGGCTGATCTCGGGAGCGAACCTTCAGATTGAAGAATCTGCACTTACCGGGGAATCCGTGCCTTCAGACAAGGATCCTGACGCCCTTCTGGAAGGTCCTAAGACGCCAATCGGTGATATGGCCAACATGGCATTCATGTCTACGCTTGTTACATATGGACGCGGTGAGGGTGTGGCTGTTGCTACGGCGATGGATACAGAAATGGGCAAGATCGCAAAAATCCTGGACGAAGACGATCAAAGCATGACACCACTACAAATTAAGCTTGAGGAGCTTGGCAAGGTGCTCGGCTATATCGCGATCGGCATCTGTGTTGTCATCTTTATCATCGGCTTGCTCCAGGGACGCGACCTGTTTGAACTGTTCCTGACCTCGATCAGCTTGGCTGTAGCTGCGATCCCGGAAGGCTTGCCGGCAATTGTGGCGATAGTGCTGGCTCTGGGCGTAACCCGCATGTCGAAGCTGAACGCTATTGTGAAGAAGCTTCCTGCGGTTGAGACGCTTGGATCGGTCAATATTATATGCTCGGATAAGACGGGAACCCTGACACAAAATAAAATGACCGTCGTCAAGCATTACACAGCCGCTCAACTGGGCGAGGAGCCTCCGGTGGAGATGATCAAGACCTTCGTGCTGTGCTCGGATGCTACCTTTGAAGAGGGCCAGGGAACGGGAGACCCGACAGAGATTGCTTTGGTCGTCTACGGCCAGCAGCATAATCTGATGAAGAAATCGCTGGAGGCGGAGTATAAGCGGGTTGCTGAAAAGCCGTTTGATTCTGACCGAAAGCTGATGTCCACCCTGAATCAGACTAGAAAAGGTTATCGCGTCCACACGAAGGGTGCGATTGACCAGCTGCTGAAGGTATCCGCGACGGCCGTTGTGAATGGAGAGGTCGTGCCGCTTACGGAAGAGCTGAAGCAGCAATATTTGCAAGCGGCGGAAGCGATGTCTGACGATGCCTTGCGGGTGCTGGCAGCGGCATTCAAGGATACGGAGGCTGTGATCAGCCCGGATGAGATGGAGAAGGATTTGACTTTCCTGGGCTTTGTCGGCATGATTGATCCGCCTCGTCTTGAAGTGAAGGATTCGATCCGCGAAGCCAAGCTGGCTGGTATTACCCCGATTATGATTACGGGAGACCACCGGAACACGGCCGTGGCCATCGCCAAGGAGCTGGAGATCGCTGCTTCAATCGACCAGAGTATGACCGGTGCGGAGATCGATGAGCTGAGCGATGAGGAATTTGCCCGGAGAATCCAGAACATCCGAGTCTTCGCTCGCGTATCTCCGGAGCATAAAGTGAAGATTGTGAAAGCCTTCAAGGCTCAAGGGAATGTAGTCTCCATGACGGGCGACGGAGTAAATGACGCTCCTTCGCTGAAAAGCGCGGACATTGGCGTAGCTATGGGGATCACTGGTACGGATGTATCCAAGGGTGCCAGCGATATGATTTTGACGGACGATAATTTTACTACGATTGTAAAAGCCATTCGGGAAGGGCGAAATATCTATGCTAACATCCGTAAGACGGTTACTTTCCTCTTGTCCTGTAACTTTGGCGAAATCGTAGCTATTCTGGCTTCAATTATATTCTTCTGGCCGTTGCCGTTGCTCGCGACCCAGATTCTCTGGATTAATCTTGTTACGGATACGCTGCCAGCCATCGCGCTGGGTGTTGATCCAGGGGAGAAGGATGTCATGAAGCGCAAGCCGAGAGATCCGAAGGAGAGCTTCTTCTCGAAGGGAGTAGCAACTCAGGCTGTACTTGGGGGGCTTCTCATCGGAACGTTGACCCTGGTTGCCTTCTATTTGGGACTCAGAGAGCACGGATACAGTCTTGGAGCCGGCTCCATTCCTGAGGATGTGATGACATATGCGCGGACCATGGCGTTTGTGGTGCTTGCCGCTTCTCAATTGTTCTACTCCTTCGCCAAACGGAGTTCGACCAAGTCGATCTTTGAGCTGGGTCTTTTCTCTAACAAGTTTCTTGTGCTGGCTGTTCTTGCCGGTTTTGCGCTTCAATTCGCTTCGATCACCATCCCGTTCCTGGCGGATGCTTTTAAGGTACAGAACCTGAGTCTCGCCGATTGGGGAATTGTTATCGCTCTTGCCTTGGTGCCGCTGTGTGTTAACGAATTGATCAAGCTTGGCAAGAAGCTTCTTGCAAGAAATTAATCGGATTATCGCTGCTTTTGTAGAAAACCTCCTTTTGGGCCAGGTTACGCTGTACAAAACCCGGGAAACATATTAAGATGGGGATGCACTTGCGGCGGTCGGATTAGATAACAACACATGAATCACAGAACCTACTGTGATACCAACACGATGGCCGTCCCGTTCGGGACGGTATTTGTGTTTTTCAGATGATTGCCCAAAAAGTGCAGCAGGAGTTCTATCCTGAAAAAAATCAAGGTGATGAGAGAATGAATACGATATATCTTGATCATGCGGCTTCAACGCCCGTTCATCCTGAAGTGATGGAGACGATGCTGCGTGTGATGAAGGAGCATTATGGCAATGCCTCGAGTGTGCATGCTTTCGGACGTGCGGCCAAGCGTCTCGTGAACGAGTCAAGAGAGCAGGTGGCTTTGTTGGCGGGATGCCGAACGGATGAGCTTGTCTTTACAGGCGGGGGAACAGAAAGCGATAATCTGGCCTTGTTCGGTGCGGCAAAGGCGAATCAGCATCGCGGCCGTCATATCATAACGACTCAAGTTGAGCATCATGCCGTGCTGCACACATGCAGACAGCTGGAGAAAGAGGGCTTTGAACTGACATATCTGCCAGTTGACAAGTACGGGATCGTACATCCTGAGCAAGTAGAGGAAGCGATTCGTCCAGATACGATACTTGTCAGCGTGATGTACGCTAACAATGAAGTGGGGACGATTCAGCCGATTCGGGAAATTGCAGAAGTTACAGCGGCCCGGCGGATCCTGTTTCATGTCGATGCTGTACAAGCCTTTGGCAAGCTTCCGATCGATACAAGCAAGCTCGCTGTAGATTTGATGAGCTTCTCCGCTCACAAGATTAACGGCCCGCAGGGTGTCGGGGCATTATATATCCGCCAAGGCACGCCGCTTGATCCGCTGTTCTTCGGCGGGCTTCAAGAGCGGAAACGTCGGGCGGGAACCGAGAATATTGCTGGTATGGCCGGTTTTGCTGCGGCTGCTTCATTAGCAAGCAAACAGCTTCCGGTGCTCGGGGAACAGGATGAGCTCATGCGATTAACCCTGCTTCAAGCACTGCAGCTTCATGTCGGTGCCGAGAACTACCATCTGAATGGGCACCCGGAGGCCGGATACAGATTGCCGCATATTGTGAATATCAGCTTTCCGGCGTGTGACACAGAGACGATGCTGATGAATCTTGATCTTGAAGGTATCGCGGCTGCCAGCGGGTCGGCTTGCTCATCCGGCTCTCTGGAACCATCCCATGTGCTTGCCGCCATGAATCTTCCACAAATATTTTTGCGTTCAGCGATTCGATTCAGCTTTGGTTTGGGTAATACTAGGGAGGAATTAGAGAAAACCGCCGAAAAAATTGGAACTATACTGAACCGTCTTCGTAATAGAAGATAAATGGGCTTCTGCACGTTTTTTCGGGGAGGAGGTTGGCTCGTAATACAGGGGATCCACAAGATTGCCCATACAGGAGGATCCAACGCATGAAACTTCAGGAGTTGACAGGTTTAGCCGTATTTGATGTAGAAGACGGTAAACAGGTCGGGGATGTCCAAGATGTCCTGCTGAATGAACAGTGGAACATCGTCGGCATTTTGCTGGAAGGGAAGCAAATGTTCTCAGCCAGCGTGAAGGTTGTGTTCTGGGATGACATTATCGCTTACGGTGAAGATGCCGTAATGATTCGCAATCGACAGGCAATCCGCAAATGGGATGCCGAGAATATACAACTTACCTTTTTATCGGGCAACGGGAAATTGAAGGAGCTTCCGGTTCTGACCGGTGACGGTACGATGCTTGGTCACGTTAGTGATGTTTATTTTGACCAGGAAATGGGAAATACAATTACAGGGATAGAAATCAGCGACGGCTTAATCTCCGACCTGATGGAAGGCCGCAAGGTGCTGCCCTACATAGACGGTATGATCAAGGGCGAAAATGCAATTATGGTGCCCCCCAACAGTGATGAGCTGCTTGAGGCGCCTTGAATCTGTTAACGGATAGGTGATTAATGAAGATGAAATGTCCAAATTGTAGCTCTAAGGATATCGGGAAGATTGGATCCCATCAGTTTTATTGCTGGGGCTGTTTTATTGAATTGACGGTAAATGGAGACAAGATGTCAGTGTATCAGGTGGAAGAGGACGGTACGCTCAGCTCGCTGGATGATTTGTTCTTTGGCGACGAGGTTATGCAGGATTATCCGCAAATGCATTTGACATAAAGTAAAATAGATATCGGTTTGAATGCAGCGGTGGAGTGTGAACTCTTACCGCTGCTTTTTTAGTTCAGTCAGAAAAACCCGGAACAATAGCGATCGTAAGAACACTCCTCACGTTGCCTCCAGCGTACAATCACTGGCTCAACCTGCAATTTCCCCGCATAGTTCAAAGTGCCGCGGCAAAAGCTACAACAGGACATTTAAATATTGACAACAATGATCATGACGAAATCACATTTTCAATTCATTGATAATGAAAGCGCTATGAAATAGGATGGAGTTAAGAAGAGCACGAGGGCAGCTCCCCTCAAGCTTTCGATATAAGCTTCCAAGGAGGTTCAAGATATGAGTATGGAAACAGCAGAAACAAAATCCGGTGGAGGGGTAAGAGTACGGGTCCAGCAATTCGGGCGTTTGCTCAGCGGGATGGTGATGCCGAATATCGGGGCATTTATCGCCTGGGGTCTGATTACTGCTTTGTTTATCTCTTCAGGGTGGCTTCCAAATGAAACACTGGCTACACTTGTAGACCCAATGATCAAATATTTGCTCCCGCTCCTGATCGGCTATACAGGCGGATCCATGATTCACGGCAAGCGCGGTGCGGTTATCGGTGCAGTTGCAACCATGGGTGTCGTTGTCGGCGCATCCATTCCAATGTTCTTGGGGGCAATGATCGTAGGTCCTTTGTCCGCATGGATTTTGAAGCAATTTGATAAGTTGGTTGATGGAAAAATCAAGTCCGGCTTCGAAATGCTTGTCAACAACTTTTCGCTGGGTATTCTTGGTGCATTGCTGGCAATCGCCGCTTTGACAGGGATTGGTCCTTTCGTTGAAGTAATCACTAAAGCGTTGTCTTCAGGCGTAGACGTTCTGGTAGGAGCAGGCCTGCTGCCGCTTGTAAACGTTCTGATTGAGCCAGCAAAGGTACTGTTCCTGAATAATGCCATTAACCACGGGGTATTGGGCCCGATCGCATTGGAGGAATCGCTTCGGGTTGGTAAATCCGTAATCTTCATGCTTGAATCCAATCCAGGCCCTGGTCTTGGCATCCTGCTTGCTTACATGCTGGTGGGTAAAGGATCGGCTAAGCAATCTGCTCCAGGCGCTGCGATTATTCATTTCTTCGGAGGTATTCATGAGATTTACTTCCCGTACATCCTGATGAATCCTCGTCTGATTCTAGCCGCAATTGGCGGCGGTGTGACAGGTACATTCACGTTCCAGCTGTTCAATGCAGGTTTGGTCGCAGCTCCAGCGCCGGGCAGTATCTTTGCTTACATTGCCATGGCTCCTAAGGGCGGCTTGCTTCCGGTATTCTCCGGTGTTATCACGGCAACGATCGTATCGTTCCTGATTGCGGCATTGCTGCTGAAAACGGGTAAACAAAAAGAAGACGAAACTTCTCTGGAAGAAGCTGCCGAGAAGAGCCGTCAAATGAAGGCTGCCGGCGCTTCCGCCGCTCCTGCCGCGCAATCAGGCGTTCGCAAAGAAAATGTGAATAAGATCGTCTTCTCTTGTGATGCAGGAATGGGCTCCAGTGCCATGGGCGCTTCGATCCTCCGCAAGAAGATGCAGGAAGCAGGTGTTAACGTAACTGTCGTGAACTCGGCGGTAAGTGAAATTCCTGCAGATGCGGATATCGTCATTACACAGAATCAATTAACTGAACGCGCCAGAATTGCCAAACCGGATGCCGAGCATATCTCCATCGATAACTTCCTGAAGAGTCCGAAGTACGATGAGCTCGTTGACCGTTTGAAAGGCTAACAGCATTCGTGATATCATCACTGCGTTCCCTAAAAACGCTGGAGCACCCCTCCAGCGTTTATCTTAGTTTTATGCGGGAGGGATGAAATGAGGAGATTTTCCGCAAGACAAAGGCAAATTCTCATGTTTCTCCTGAACCGGAAAAACGGGGTGACAGCCGCCGAAATCGCAGAGACAATCTCCGTGAGTGTGCGCACAGTGCACCGGGAGATGGATGATTTGGCCTTAAGACTGAGCCCTTACGGTCTCGAGCTGTACCGTAAATCGGGAACCGGCATATCGATTCGCCTGCTGGGCGGAGAAGTTCCGGGAGAAGAGACGCTCAAGGAGTTCCGTGAAACGGTGCTGTCCGTCAAGCCGACAGACTTCTCCGGCGAGGAACGGCTGATTCTGTTAATGTGCGAGCTGCTGGAGGCTGTGGAGCCGGTTAAAATGTTTGCTCTCGCCCACACGATGAACGTAACCTCGGCAACGATCAGCAATGATCTCGATGTACTGGAGTCTGAGCTGTCCAAACTCAAGCTAAACTTGATTCGGCGCAGGGGCTACGGTGTAGAGATTGAAGGGGAAGAAGAGAATATTCGCGCAGCGATTGCCCAAATTGCTTCCGATGAGCTGGAATATTCAGATCTGATCGGGAATTCCCCCTCTAAGGAAGGCTTGGTTACCCGCCGACTCCTGCAGCTTGCAGGCAAAGCGAACTTGCTGCAATTGGAGAACAGTCTTTGGGATATGAACTGGGATTGGACCGAGAGGCTGAGTGAGCAGCATTATACCTCGCTACTGATCGCTCTATCCGTGATGCTAACCAGGGTTGCCTCGGGCCGGGTCATTGAGATTCAAGAGGCAGATCTGCAGGCAGAGGGCGGAGAACAACAGGTCATCGACCAGGCCAGACAAATTGCAGGCGCGCTGGAGCGGGAGTTCGACATTCAACTGCCTCCGGGGGAAATTCATCATATCGCAAGACTATTTCTGGCGGCCCGGGAGGATTCGCCGGAATTAGCCCGTGTCGATCTGGAAATCATGGATATTGTCGAGCGTCTGATTGAAGAGGTGGTCAAGCGAACAGGACTGCCCTTTCATGAAGATCGATCGCTTCGTGTCGGGCTTCAAGAGCATTTGAATCCGGCACTGAAACGGATCAAGGAAGGAGCAAGAATCCGCAACCCGCTGCTCAGTGCGATTCGCAAGGATTACGAAGAATTGTTCAAGGTGATGCGCTCTTCTGTCAATGAAATTAAAGGCGGCTTCGAAGTGCCTGACGAGGAGATCGGTTTTCTGGTCATGCACTTTGGCGCCTCGGCCGAACGGTTAAGCCAGCTGGGCAGAAATGTGAAGGCGATTCTGGTCTGCTCCAGCGGCCTTAGCTCATCCAAGCTGTTGGCTACAAGGCTGGCCAAGGAGATGCCTCAGATTGAAGTGCTTCGTAATGCTTCCTGGTATGAAGCAGCAAGGCTTCCGGAGGAGGATTATGATCTTATTATTTCAACGATTAATCTGCCGATTCCTGAGGATCGCTACATCCGCTTGAGCCCGCTGCTAAGCCAGGAGGATGTGGAACGGCTGCTTAACCATATCCAGAGCATCACACTGCGGGAGCGCTCGGCTCCCAGGCAGGCGGACTTCCAGGAGGAGAGGGCGATTCACCGGCTTGTAAAGCTGGGGAACATGCTTCATGAAATCGTCTCCCTGCTAAAAGGCTTCCGGCTGTATGAATTGGATAATACCGATTGGTCCCTGGAAGGAATCTTGGGGGAAGCGCTGGAGCTAATGAATGCCTCGGGGGCCGGAAGCGAAGATGGAATGATTGCAGATGTTCCGGCGGTCGTGCAAAGGTTGACGGATCGGGAGCGTATGGCGACCCAGATTATTCCTGGCACTTCACTAGCATTGTTTCACACGAGAAGCAGGTTCATCCACAACAGGGCTGTTTCCTTATTCAGATTGACTCAACCGATGCTATTAGGTCAAGGAGAGCCCGTCCAGGTCATTCTATTAATGCTCGCTAATCGCGAATTATCAAGGGAGAGCCTTGAGGTATTAAGCGAGATCAGTTCCTTGCTGCTGAAGGCTGAAGTGGTTCAGTTGCTGGAAGTCGGCTCCGAGGAGCAGATTCGTAATGAATTGGCTGAAGAGCTGCTGTCTTTTTTTGAGAATAACTAATAATATTAGCTTCAGAACAAAATCTGACTGAAGGAGAGAGAATTGATGAGCATACTGTCTACAGAGAAAATTGTATTGGATGCGAAAGCAAGTCATAAAAATGAAGCCATCCGCCTGGCTGGTGAATTGTTAGTAAAAGCGGGCCATGTTACTGAGGATTACGTGGATAAGATGCTGGAACGCGAAGAAATTGTATCCACCTATATGGGGGGCGGACTGGCAATACCCCATGGCACCAAAGAAGCCAAGTCCCTGGTTAAATCGACGGGGATGTCGATTGTACGCTTTCCGGAAGGGATTGATTTTGGCGGGGATGAGCCTGCGTTTGTCGTGATCGGCATTGCTGGAGCAGGCGGCGAGCACATGGGGATTTTGACGCAGGTTGCCATGATTTTCTCGGATGATGACAGCATTGAGAAGGTCATGGATGCCCGGACGAAGGAAGAAATTCTAGCCATCTTCCAAGGAGGAGATTTCGCATGAAGGCAGTCCATTTTGGAGCGGGGAATATCGGACGGGGATTCATCGGGCTGCTTTTGGCCCGTTCCGGATATGAGGTATGCTTTGCCGACGTCAACGAGCGTCTTGTCGACGCCTTGAAGGAGCGTAAAGAATATCCTGTAACCCTGGCGGATGAGAAACAGGAGACAACGATTGTTACCGGGGTAACTGCGGTGAACAGCAATACAGAAACGGCTGAGCTGGTTGAAGCCATCGCTGAAGCGGATCTGGTCACGACTGCTGTCGGTGTCTCTATCCTGAAGCATATTGCCGGAGCTATTGCCAATGGCATCCTCCAGCGCGCAGAACGCGGATCGGCACCCCTACATATTATTGCCTGCGAGAATGCCATCGGCGCAAGCTCTCAATTGAAGCAGCTGGTCTATGAACAGCTGGATGCTGAAGGAAGAAAGTACGCGGATGAGCATATTGCCTTCCCGGATGCCGCCGTGGATCGTATCGTGCCGCTGCAGCAGCATGAGGATATTCTGAAGGTTGTGGTGGAGCCCTTCTTCGAATGGGTTGTGGATAAATCTCAACTGCTTCCGGAGCATCGCGTGATTGAAGGAGTCAAGTATGTAGAGCATCTTGAGCCTTATATCGAGCGAAAGCTGTTTACGGTGAATACGGGCCATTGCTCGGCTGCCTACATTGGAAACCTGCATGAATATGATACGATTCAGACAGCGATGAATGATGCCGAGGTCGTCAACCATGTGGCATCTGTTCTGAAAGAAACAGGAGCGATGCTGGTTGCTAAGCACGGCTTCGATTCAAAAGAGCATGAAGTCTACATTGCAACCACGCTGGAGCGCTTCCGGAATCCGGCTCTCAAGGATGAGGTAGCCCGGGTAGGGCGTTCTCCTATCCGCAAGCTGTCCCCGCTTGATCGTCTGACTTTGCCGGCATTGCGCGGACATGAGCTTGGCACCGGGTATTTGTACTTGGCGAGAACAATGGCCGCAGCTCTGTTCTTTAACGCAGCAGATGATCCTGAAGCGAAAGAAGTACAGACAACGCTTAAGGAGCATGGTCCGGCTTATACCATCAGTAAATATTCGCAAATTCCTGACTCCCATCCGGTACATCAGGAAGTGATGAAGCAATATGAAATTCTTCAATCCCGTATCTAGTTAACACAAAGAATGATCGGTATCGTCGCCGTGCTGCCTCTCCGTGAAATGCGGATTTGCGGACGGCGATTATTTTTTTTCAGAAGGGCATATACTTTCATCATAGCTGGTCCGACTCCGAGTTCCGGAAGGGGGACACAAGGATGGAGCAATTGATGAAGAGTAAAGCTTTTCGTTACGGGGTATGGCTGCTTCTTGGTTTGGTCATCTTGTATTTCATTTGGCTGCTGCGTCCCTTGTTTGCAGTGGTCTACCGGTTTCTCAGCACGATCTTCGCCCCATTTATTGTTGCGATGATCATCTCATATGTCTTGAATCCTATTGTTCGTATGCTAGGCAGCCGGAAGGTTCCACGGACAGCGGCGGTGCTGCTGATCTATGCGGTATTCCTGACCAGCCTGGCCGTGATTCTAATGAATGTCATTCCGATGTTCGTTGAGCAGGTGGAGGAGCTTGGCGAGCATTTGCCCCAGATTACCTTTCAGACGCAGCAGCTTATGAATCGTTGGGATGAGGGGATTTTTCCGGGGAGTATTCGAATGGGAATGAATAATTGGTTTTTTCAGCTGGAGCATCGGCTTGCGGCTTCCATCTCGGGCTTTCTGGATAATCTGGGAACCACGCTTGGCGTTGTATTTAACGCGTTTATCGTACCGTTCTTGATTTTTTACATGCTAAAGGATTTCGAATCGATAGAGCGCATGATATTGCGTGTCCTTCCGAAATCGCGCAGAAAGTCCATTGTAACTTTGCTTAAGGATATCGATGAGGCGCTGGGCAATTACATTCGCGGTCAATTGCTGGTCTGCGTGATTATTGGCGTGCTTGCCTATATTGGTTATATGATCATCGGAATGCCCTTTGCCCTGCTGCTCGCAGGCATTGTTGCCGTGTGCAACATCATTCCCTATGTGGGACCGTTCCTGGGAGCGGCTCCTGCCATGCTGATGGCAACCACGATTTCGTGGAAAATGGTCCTGCTGGTGCTGCTCGTCAATATGATCTGCCAGACGGTGGAGAGCAATATTATTTCACCTCAAGTCGTAGGCAGAACCTTGCATTTGCACCCGATGTTTATTATTTTCGCTCTGCTTGTCGGAGGGGAGATCGGCGGGATCATCGGTCTCGTATTGGCTGTCCCTTTCTTCGCCGTATGCAAAGTGGTAATCCAGCATTTCTACGCGTACTACATTCGCAGGAAAACAGCTTAGCTGCGCCAAATTTAAAGCGCTGTGAAGCAGATTGACAGCAGAGAGGTCCGCTTATATACTAAATTTATATGTCTGCATGCTGATAAAAACGTTGACGAAAAAAAGTATGTCCGCCCGATTTTCCCAGAGAAGGTGTTCCTTCCCCGCTGCGATACGTAGTTTACTGACGTAATACTCGGGGAATGGCTGAAAGAACCCGAATCTCGCCGGACAGAAACGCTGTTTTCCGAGTGTGAGTTAAAAATTCACCGGCTGGTGCCCGTTATCGGACCGTACAAGGCGATCGCCTTCTGTGATGTCTATTTCAGAAGCGATAACCAGGGTGGTACCGCGAGATAATCGTCCCTGATATTCAGGGGCGTTTTTTCTGTTTGGCACCATTTTGCTTCACATTTCATGGTACAGGAGGATGTTATAGATGAAAGCAAGTGAAATTCGCTCTAAATGGCTGCAATTTTTTGAAGGAAAGGGACATAAGGTGGAGCCCAGCGCCTCGCTCGTTCCCCATAATGATCCGTCCCTGCTCTGGATTAGTGCCGGCATGGCGCCGCTTAAGCCGTATTTTGACGGACGGGTCAAGCCTGACAATCCGCGTCTGACCAACTCGCAAAAATGCATTCGTACCACCGATATTGAGAATGTCGGCAAGACGCGTCGTCACCATACCTTTTTTGAAATGCTGGGGAACTTCTCGTTCGGGGATTACTTCAAGGTGGAGGCCATTACCTGGGCATGGGAATTTTTGACCGGTAAAGAGTGGATTGGGCTTGATCCTGAACGGCTGTCTGTAACCGTGTATCCCGAGGATGAGGAAGCGTTCAAGCTCTGGAACGAGGTCGTCGGCATTCCGGCTGAACGGATTGTTAAGCTGCAGGACAACTTCTGGGATATTGGCGAGGGTCCGTGCGGGCCATGTACCGAGATTTTCTACGACCGTGGAGAGGCTTACGGGGATCTTAGCGATCCGGAATGCTATCCGGGCGGAGAGAATGAACGATTCCTGGAGGTATGGAATCTGGTGTTCTCCCAATTTAATCATAATAAAGACGGCAGTTATACGCCGTTGCCAAATAAAAATATTGATACCGGTGCAGGTCTCGAACGCTTTGCTTCTCTTCTGCAAGACGTGGATTCCAACTTTGACACCGATTTGTTCCAGCCGATTATTCAGAAGAGCACCAGTCTCGCCAAGGTGACTTACGGGGAAAAGGAAGACGTCGATGTGGCTCTGAAGGTTATCGCCGACCATATCCGTACCGTAACCTTTGCTGTTGCTGACGGTGTTCTTCCATCGAATGAGGGCAGAGGCTATGTTATCCGGCGTTTGCTGCGCCGTGCGGTGCGTTACGGCAAGCTGATCGGATTGGATAAACCGTTCATGTACCAGCTGGTGGAGACTGTTGGCGATATTATGGGCGGATACTATCCGGATGTCGTTACAAAGCGCGAGTTCATTGAGAAGGTTATTTCCTCGGAGGAGGAGCGCTTCCATGAGACGCTAAGCGATGGTCTCGCCATTCTCGCCGAGATGAGTGCCGAAGCTAAAGCGGCAGGGAAAACTTGGATCGGTGGGGCAGATGCCTTTAAGCTGTACGATACCTATGGTTTCCCGCTTGATCTGACAGAAGATTTCGCGGCTGAACATGGGCTCGGCGTTGACCGGGAAGGGTTCGAAGCGGCAATGGAGGAACAGCGCGAGCGCGCTCGTGCGGCCCGGCATGAAAGCGGCAGTATGAAGGTGCAGGGAGGGGTCCTGTCCGACTTTACGACTAAAACAGAATTCATTGGATATAATGAGCTTGAAGTTAGCTCCGAAATTATAGCCTTGATCGCGGACGATCAGTTCGTGGATGTTCTGACTGCCGGTCAGAGCGGCCAGGTGATCCTGTCGAAAACTCCGTTCTATGCAGAAAGTGGCGGTCAGGTCAGCGATAGAGGAATGCTTCAAGGCGAAACGGGAGCGGCTGAGGTTCAAGGCTTGTTCAGGGCTCCGCATGGTCAGCATGTGCATCAGGTTACGGTTACGGCTGGCGAGCTTCGCAGCGGTTCCAGCGTGAAGGCCGAGGTGAACCGGGAGCTTCGCGGCGGTGTGGTGAAGAACCATACAGCGACCCACCTTCTGCATAAGGCGCTTAAGGAGACGTTGGGCGAGCATGTCAATCAGGCGGGCTCCTTGGTGGAGGCTGATCGCCTGCGCTTCGACTTCTCGCATTTGGGCAGCATCAGTGCTGAGGAACTGGCGACGATTGAGCACCGAGTGAATGAACAGATTTGGAAGGCGCTTGATGTCAAGATTGAGCTGAAGCCGATTGATGAAGCGAAGGCGATGGGAGCCATGGCTCTGTTCGGTGAAAAATACGGTGATATCGTTCGTGTTGTACAAGTCGGCTCTTATAGCTTGGAGCTTTGCGGTGGCTGCCATGTGAGCAATACAGCCGAAATCGGCCTGTTCAAGCTGGTAAGCGAGAGCGGTATCGGCTCCGGTGTTCGTCGGATTGAAGCGGTAACGGGCCGAGGCGCTTATCTGTTTATGGATGGTCAGCTTGAGCTGTTGAAGCAATCGGCGGCATTGCTTAAGTCCAATGTTTCCGATGTGCCAAAGCGTATTGAAGCATTGCATTCGCAGCTTAAAGACCTTGCCCGTGAAAATGAGTCTTTGCAAAGCAAGCTGAGCGCAATCGAGGCCGGCGAATTGACAGACCGCGTGATTGAGGTTGGAAATACCAAGCTGTTGTCGGTTCAGGTTCAGGCGAGCAGTATGGACGCGCTGCGAGGACTGGCTGACGAGCTAAAGGTCAAGCTCCCGGATACAGTTCTTGTACTTGGTGCAAGCGTAGAAGACAAAGTGAGCTTTGTCGTTGTTGTACCGCAAGAGGAAGTGAAGCGCGGGCTGCATGCCGGCAAGCTGGTGAAGGAAGTTGCGGCTGTCTGCGGCGGCGGCGGCGGCGGCCGGCCTGATATGGCTCAGGCCGGAGGAAAGGATATCTCCAAGCTGGAGGAAGCCTTGAAGCTGCCGGCTAAGCTGATTGCTAAGTAATCAATTGCTATGTGAATATATCCAATATTAGTTGGACTGATAATACGGATATTAGGCATAAGTGTGAAGTGTGGTGATAGAAGCGGTAGCGTTCGCCTTTGTGAGCGGATTTCTTCCTTATGGTGGTTCAATCAAAGAAATCCGCGAACAACAGCGATCGTAGCCACACTTCATACGTTGCCAGCAGAACGTGGCATTAGTAATCCAACTTATAAAACCGGATATTTCCTTATGAGGCCCATGATGTGATATAGTAAAGGTAGAATTAGACTCAACTAGGCAAACGTGCAGGCCGCAGTTTGAAGAAGCGAGGTGTTATCGTGGACTCCATGGATAAAACCGTCAAGTTTAATGTCACTGGCGACGAGCAGGAGGCTTCCTCGGAGGAAATCCTGCTTGCGGTATACGAAGCGCTCAAGCAGAAGGACTACAACCCGATTAATCAAATCGTTGGTTATCTGTTGTCCGGAGATCCGGCCTACATTCCCCGGCATAACAATGCCCGGAGTTTGGTTCGGAAGAAGGAGCGCGACGAACTGATCGAGGAATTGGTCAGATATTATCTTGCCGGACATCGTTAGGAGATTTCATGAAAATTTTAGGATTGGATTACGGGGATCGGCGAATCGGAGCAGCTGTCAGCGATGCTTTCGGCTGGACTGCTCAAGGCCTGGAGGTTATTGAACGCCGCAAAGAGGGAACCGAGCTTGATCGGATCGCAGCCCTGGTGCAGGAGCATCATATCGAGGAGGTTGTGGTTGGACTTCCGAAGAATATGAACGGCACCATCGGCCCCCGTGGTGAATTATGCATAGCCTTTGCCGAGGAACTGAGAGCATTGCTCCAGCTTCCCGTTCATTTATGGGATGAGCGTTTAACTACAGTATCTGCCCATCGCACGCTGATCGAGGCGGATGTCAGCAGGAAAAAACGCAAAGGGGTCGTTGATAAAATGGCCGCAAGTCTGATTTTGCAAAATTATTTGGACTCTAAGAGTCAAAGGTGAGGGTGATCGCACATGTCTAAAGATCGTATCGGCAATGAAGAAGAACCGGAAATTATTTACATCCCTGATGATGAGGGGAATGAAGAAGAATTCGAAGTGATTATGAAATTCGAAGTCGACGGTTCGGATGCCAAGTATATGATGGTCGTTCCTTTGGATTCAACTGAACAGGAAGATGAAGAGAGCGAAGAAGTATACGCATTCCGTTACGAAGAAGACGGAGATGACCTGAAGCTGTATACTATAGAGAGCGATGAGGAGTGGGAAATTGTTGAAGAGACGTTCAACACCCTCATTGATGAGTTTGACGGAAGCGAGGACGATCATGACTGAGTATCGGGCGGATCAGGTGGTATGGACTACCCGTGTCATGGATGCCTTCGGTGAGATTGTTGAATTGCAGGATGAGACAGGTAAGGTTTCCTACTATTCCGTGGAAAAGGAATTTGACGTTGCAGGTAATTCTTATGCCGTTCTGCGGAATGATGAAGGCCGTGATGAAGATGAGCCTGAACTTCTGAAGATCGTTGTACTGCCGGATGGAGGACTCGAACTCGTTACGATTGATGACGATGAAGAGTGGGAAAATGTAGCAGAACTGTATGATGAATTAACGTTCCCGGAATAGACCGGGTCTGGAATGTGTGATATCATAGATCGGACTGGGAAGGGCGGGACAACCGCTCTTTTTGGCTGTAAAGGGGTTGATCTGTTGAGGAAGGTATTGAAAGGGCTCGGGATTCTGGTTCTGATCCTGATTCTTGGCGCCGCCGCAGGCGGGTGGTATGTATATTCCGGCATGCAGCCGGTGGACTCAGCTGAACAGGATGTGCGAATTACGATTGAGCCGGGAACCGGAACGAGCGCCATTGCAGATCTGTTGGAAGAGAACGGCCTTATCAAAAATTCATTCTTCTTTGTATCTTATCTGAAATGGAAATCCGAAGGGAGCAAGTTTCAGGCGGGTATCTATGATTTGAAGCCAGGCGTAACTTATGACGAGATTATCGCCAAACTCAATTCAGGCGATGTGGTAAAGGCGGAGATGATTCGCTTTACAATTCCGGAAGGCTATACTGTTATGCAGATGGCGGATAAGCTTGCAGAACAAGGGATTGCGGATAAAGAGATATTTTTAGAGCTGGTGCAGCAAGGAGATGGGGTGACCTCTTCATTGTCAGGTGATTTGCCTAGCGGAGATGCTCTGAAATATCGTCTGGAGGGATACCTCTTTCCAGAGACGTATGAGCTGAAGAAGGGGAGTACAGAAGCCGATATTATCAATCGGATGCTAGAGGAGACAAACAAGCGGCTTAACGGAATAGCTGATTTTGATGCCAAATTGTCCAAGACCGGTCTTTCTCTGAACGAGCTTATGACAATTGCTTCGCTCATCGAGCGTGAAGTGGTTGCGGACGCTGAACGGAGGCTCGTGGCCGGCGTAATCTATAATCGGTTGGAGACGGACATGAAGCTGGAAATTGATGCAACGGTTCAGTATCTGCTCGACAAGCCCAAGGAGCGGTTGCTTAACTCGGATCTGCGCAGTGTAGACAGTCCCTATAATACTTATCTGTATGCCGGGCTGCCGCCCGGTCCAATTGCTGCGCCAAGCTTGAAGTCCGTTGAAGCTGCGCTGGAGCCGGAGGCCTCCGAGTATTTGTTCTATGTAACCAAAAAGGATGGAAGCGGAGAGCATCTGTTTGCCAAGACATATAAAGAGCATTTGAAGAACATCGAGACTAGCAAGAAATAGGCTAATTAATTGAGGTGAACAAGCAATGTGCAAGAAACCTGAGCTTCTGGTACCTGCAGGGTCGCTGGAAGAGATCAGCGAATACCTGGGCGCTGGTGCGAACGCTGTATTGATTGGCAATGTAAAATACGGGATGCGTTTGCCCGGTGATTTTTCGATCGAAGACATTCGGAAGGCTGTTGCCTATGGGCATCAGCACAATGCGAAAATATATGTAAGTATAAGCAAGCTTTTTCATAATGAGCAATTGGAGGAACTCAGGACTTATATTCTTCAACTGGCAGACGCTGAGGTAGACGGGATTCAATTTGGTGATCCTGGCGTTCTTAGACTTGTCAAAGAGATTGCTCCCCAACTGCCGCTTCATTGGAATGCCGAGATGACCTCGACCAATTATTCGACCGCCAATTATTGGGGGGACCGAGGAGCGAGCAGGGTAGTGCTTGCCCGTGAGCTGAATATGGATGAAATAACAGAAATGCAGCCGTCTCTTCGTATCGAGTCAGAGGTGCAGGTTCATGGCATGACCAATATCTATCACTCGAAGCGCCGCCTGGTCAACAGCTATATGACCCATCAGGGGCGCCCTGTCTCCGGAACAGACCTGGGTCCAAAGCGCGGGTTGTTCCTGATCGAAGCCGAACGCCCGAATGAAAAGTATCCGATTTATGAAGATGAGAATGGCACGCATATCATGAGCTCAGATGATTTGTGTATTCTTGAGGATTTGCATGTATTGCTGGCAGCCGGACTTGACAGCTTTAAGATCGAAACCATGATGAAGCCGGTGAGCTACAACAGGACAGTGATTCAGGTGTATCGCCAAGCTATTGATACTTATATGGAAAGTCCTGAAGACTATGAATTTAATGAGGCGTGGATGGACGAGATTCGCCGGGTTCAGGATCCCGAGCGGGAGCTCTCCTTCGGCTTCTTCTATAAAGAGCAGGTTTATTAATCCAGTAGAGAGGTGAACGAAGATGCAGACAACAACCAAGACACATGTGCGTAAATATTCAGGCAGACGAAATCGCCTCAGCAAACCGGAATTGCTCGCACCTGCCGGAAATTTGGAGAAACTGAAGTTCGCGATTCATTACGGAGCAGATGCTGTATATATTGGGGGACAAAAATATGGCCTTCGTTCGAATGCGGATAACTTCAGCTTTGAGGAAATGCGCGAAGGCGTTGAATTTGCCAAAAAATACGGGGCGAAGGTATTCGTTGCCACGAATATTTATGCCCACAATGAGGATCTGGGCGGAATCGAGGAATATTTACGCAACTTGTACAATGCCGGGATTTCAGCCGTTATCGTAGCGGATCCGGTTATTGTCCAGACGGCGCAAAAAGCAGTGCCTGGCCTCGAGGTTCATTTAAGTACCCAACAGTCCACCGTGAACTGGCAGTCTGTTCAGTTCTGGAAGGAAGAAGGTCTCCCGCGGGTGGTGCTGGGCCGAGAGACAAGTATGGAAGAGATAGAAGAGATCAAACGGCATGTAGATGTCGAGAATGAAGCCTTTATCCACGGTGCAATGTGCTCCTCCTATTCCGGACGATGCGTATTATCGAACCATTTTACGGATCGTGACTCGAATCGCGGCGGGTGCTGTCAATCCTGCCGCTGGAAATATGATCTGTTTGAGGATGCGCGTCCGGAGGCTGAGACATGGATCTCGGAGGAAGAAGCGCTTAGTGATCCGGTTCTGCAAAAATTCCAGCTGGGAGTTAACCAGTTGCCGCAATTTACGGAGGACGACAATGCCTTTACGATGGGCTCCAAGGATCTGTGCATGATTGAGCATGTTCCGGACCTGATCGATGTCGGTGTTGACAGCTTTAAGATTGAAGGACGGATGAAGTCTATTCACTACGTTGCAACGGTAGTCAATGTTTACCGTCAAGCGATTGATTCATACATGGCGGATCCGGACAACTATGTCCTCAAGCCGGAATGGATCGAAGAGATCAATAAAGCAGCGAATCGTCCGCTGAACACCGGCTTCTTCTACGACACGCCGGATCATGAGGACCATATCTATGAGCCTGAAGAGAAGGCAGCTCCTTATGATTTTGCCGGTCTTGTGATGGAATATGATTCCGAGACAGGCATGGCAACGGTGCAGCAGCGCAATCACTTCAAGCCCGGGCAAGAAGTGGAGTTCTTCGGTCCGGGCGGCACCTTCTTCAAGCAAACGGTCGGAACGATCTGGGATGAAGAAGGCAATGAGCTGGATGCAGCACGCCACCCTCTGCAAAGAGTGAAGTTCAAGGTAGACCGGCCGGTATCCTATTTTGATATGATGAGAAAAAAGAAGTAATAAAATGAAATTATCAGAAGAGGGTGTCCCAGAAGTCATCATAAGATGAACTGAGGGCACCCTCTTTCATTTCGTCAAGCAAAAAGAAACCGCTCTCTGGGAAAATGGAGGTACCACCCAACCATAAACCACAAGGAGACGGTTTCTTTGCACATTCGATATAGCAGGGATCAACTCTGTTTTCAATATAAGCAATGCGGTCATTTGGTCTAAGGAAGTAAGCACTTGGTCTAGTTCAACGGACATTATGTCTCCTTACGGTCCACCTTTGGATGAACCAGAATTGTAACGGACATTTTGGCTGCTTAGAGAGTAGAATCGAGTGAACCAGAGTCGTTTGAGCGTCCTAAGCGTCCGAAATGTCCGTTAGCCCTTCGAATCATGAGAAAAAGTCTGCTAAGAGGCTAGAATGTCCGTTAGCGAGTTTAAAATATCCGGCAGCGAGCAGCAAATGCTAATCAGAGAATCGGTTGCACCCAAAGAGGAGTCTGTTTTGGGGGAAGGCGATTCAAGTGTTCCGTAAGGATCTGCCTCCCCTTGTTGACAATCTGCTTAAAAAAGCAGCCATAGACGATAAAAATCAAAGAGATAAGCGAAGATAGACCGCTTAACCCCTTGGTTTTTTTATGAATCATCCTATTTTGTTGGTAGGAATGTTCCAAAGTATGCTTTTGGGGCACCCTTTTCTTTTTCTGGAAATCGTTTGCACGAAAGGGGTGGTGTGGGACGAAAGTCCTTATTTGATTTTTGGATCAAAAAAATGTAATTTTCGGTATGAACTTTTCCGATATTATAGAGGAAGTCGTCAGAGCATGTCGAATTATGCACGTAAGGATGTCGTACCACCAGATCGAAACTGGTATGACTTTAATCCCATGCTTAAAGTACGATGACTATTACGAGCGGTAGGTGAGTATGAATGGGTATGGTTCCTAAGAAGAAGGAGCAAGACACGGACAGCAAGGAATCGAAACGGAAAGGCCTTAATGCTTTGAAGGAGAAATTGAAACCCCCTTCATTGGAAAAGGCCGGGGGCGGCTGGAGATCATCTCTGGGCAAGATGGTGCCAGGTCAGATTAACCCTAATAAGTCGGTTGGCGTAAAATTGTTTTTAATCTTCTTTATAGCAATTATGACGTTTGTTCTGGCCATCGGTTTTGTGTCCTATGGAGTCGCAAAAAGTACGATTCAACGAAACGCAGAGACTTCCAATACACAGACCATATTGCAAACCACGCAGAAGCTGGATATTGTATTCCAAAAGTTTGCGGATAATCTGCAGCAGGCATTCTTGGATGATGAGATGCAAAAAGCAATTACGGAAGCTTATCTCCCGGGATTGTCTGATTATGACCGGTTTACGCAGGTGACAAAGATGAGAACTCGCCTGAATGGTCTAACCTTTTCAAATGATGGATTCACAGCGATTTATATGCTTTCAGGCAAGCAGGCTATTGATGATATCAGCGCAGGCAATACCGATCCAGCGCTCCTGAGCACAATCAGGGATACGGAATGGTTTAAGGATGTCTCTGATAAGACGATGACCCAATGGATGCCTGTTCCGAAAGAAGACGGCAGCACACCCGAAGTCTTCCGACTGGTCCGTTCGGTTCAGAGCGTAACCAGTATGGAGCGTTTTGTGCTGGTGGCAGATATTAAAATTAAGGTGCTGGAAGACTATTTGAAGGAAGTTTCTCTTGGAGATGGCTCTGAAGTCAAGATGTTGACGGCTGACAATTTTATTGTAAGCTCTTCAAACGTAGAGAGTGTTGGTCAGACAGATACGATCGATATGTCTAAAGCCGGAACCGATTCATACGGCAGCTTCGTAACTAAGGATCAATCCGGTGAAAGTGTCCTGGCTGTATTCGTACAGCATGAGATGACTGGCTGGAAGCTGGTAGGAACTGTAGCAACTTCCGAATTGACGAAGGATGCTAAGAGCATTTTGAATTACACTTTTCTGTCTGCATTAATCGTTGCCTTGATTACTACCTTGATTGCGGTCTGGATGGTACGAATGATTGCTCATCCTTTAGGCAGAATGAAGGAATTAATGGAAGAGGGAGCCAAGGGGAATCTCAAGGTCCGTATGGAAACAAAGGCCAAGGATGAAATCGGACAGCTCTCGGTCAGCTTCAACCTGATGATGGAGCAAATTACATCTCTGGTTAGTCAGACTAATCATTCCGCTCAAGATGTGCTGGAGACTGCTGCAGAATTGACGGATGCTTCCAATAAAACAGCGATCTCCGCGAGAGAAATCGCTTCGGCAACCGAAGAAATTGCGAATGGCGCAACCAGCTTAGCGAATGAAGCGGAGCGGGGCAATTCGTTGACAGATAATATCGCCCGTCAAATGGAGCATGTCATCAGTGTGAACCAACAGATGGAGCAATCTGCGCATCAGGTTCACGAGTCCAGTCAGCGCGGAACCGAGTATTTGAACGGTCTGCTTGACAAGACGGAAGCTTCCGCCGAGATGATCAGCCAATTGACCAACAAAGTAGATGAATTGAAGACAAGTACATCTTCGGTGATGAAGGTACTGGATGTCATGAAGAATATTACACAGCAAACCAATATTCTGTCCTTGAATGCAACGATTGAGGCTGCACGTGCCGGGGCTGCAGGGCGAGGCTTTATGGTCGTGGCAGACGAAATTCGTCAATTGGCGGATCAGTCCAAGCAATCGATTGCCATGGTAGGAGAGATTACCGATAACATTCAGAAGGAAATGAATGAAACGGTACAGGCGCTCTCTGATGCCAGCCCATTGTTCCAGGAGCAAATGAGTTCTGTGAAGGAAACAGGACAAATCTTTGTCTCTGTACAACAGCAAATGGATAACTTCATTACTCATCTGGACAAGGTTACCACTTCGATTGATCAGTTGAATGAATCGCAAAATATTCTGTCCGATGCGATGAGCAACGTTAGCGCAGTGGCCGAGGAATCCTCTGCCACTTCTGAAGAAGTTGCATCGTTAAGCAGCGAGCAGCAGACGATTGGGGAACAGCTGGTACAACTGTCCATGAAGCTAGAGAATGTGTCGACAGGCTTGAAGGACTCATTGTCCAAGTTTACGGTATAATCATCCTAATTTGATATGAATGAGAAGGCAGGTCCAACATAGTCATAGGCTATGGGTGGACCTGCTTTTTATATGAAAAAGCAGCCGTTTAATTCGAATTGCCCCTGGAAGTGTGAACAATCTTTTCCCAGGAAATAATGGGAAGAGACAGGAGGCGGTTCAATTGCTAACGCGCTTGAAAAAACGGATATTTATCGTATTGCTCGCTTTTTCATTTTTTTTAACGGTGTTTGCCGTAAGAATGGGCTGGTTGGCATGGAGTGCTGCTGCGCGCCCTTTAACAGCTGGAGGAAGAACTATGAATGAACTGGCTGTCAGGCAACGGGAACAAGGGATTGAGCTTGATTCAGGGCGGGGCCACTTTGTTGACCGTGATGGGGTTAAGCTTACAGGAGGGATTCAATGGCTGCCTACTCTTTTCCCAATCCATGGGCTTCCTGAGACGAAAAGCTTGATGAAGCTTGCTGATCTTGTGGATATGTCACCGGATGAGTTGAAGGCGAGATGGAAGATGATTCAAACACCGCTTGCGCTAGAGGTAGCGAACAAGGAGTCTTCTAAACCGTCGATCGGTGATCTGCCCGAGGGAGCGGAGTGGTTGCCTTATATGAAGCGGTATCGGGAGGGGAGAAGCGGGAGTCAATGGCTCGGTTATGTCGCTCAGCGCCCCGATGTAATAAGAGGGTTGAAGATCGGACAGGAGTCCGGCAGGCCCTTTCCGATTCAAATGGAGGTCGGGGCTTCGGGTTTGGAATTATCCATGGATCGCTTCTTAAGAGGAATTGGCGGAACAAGAGTATCTTATGGCACCGACGGAAGATACCGCTCCATGCCCAGCATCGGAACCAGAATTCGAACGACCGATAATCCTTATTATCCTGTCCAGATCCAGACCACGATAAAGGAAGGAATTCAGCGCGAACTGGAAAAGCTTAGCGAGACCATGAAGGTTGAGGAGGGAGCGATCGTCGTCCTGGATGCACGGCAGGGGGATATTATAGCTATGGTCTCAAGGCCCTTTTATGATCCTAGCCATATTCAAGTTGCAGATGGAGCTTGGAGCAATAGAGCAGTCAAGGCAGAGGCCCCAGGGTCTATATTTAAGCTGGTTATAGCTGCAACTGCTCTGGAATCCGGCGTGACCAGGCCTGGAGAAATGTTTCATTGCTCTGGAGAATATCACCGCTACGGTATATCCTGCTGGAAGACCGGAGGTCATGGCGATATTTCCTTGGAGCAAGGCTTGGCGCAATCATGTAATGTGGTGTTTGCCGAGCTGGGAGAGCGTTTGTCACAGGCCCAAATTGCAAGAACCGCATCTGCTCTGGGATTATCTCACAAGATCGGATGGTATGCTGACTCCTTCATGGGCGGTGAGGAGCTACGACAGATTGATCAGGAGGAGGCGGGGAGGGTCTTTCATCCAGCGGTCCAGGTTGACGGTGGTGTACTGGCTCAAACGGCACTTGGCCAGCGGGATGTGCTGGTAACTCCGCTTCAGGCAGCAAATTTGGTAGTGACGCTGCTTCATAATGGTCAGTTATTTTCCCCCCGATTGGTCAGTAAGGTTCTGTACAAGGATGGCTCCACGATGGCTGAATTTCCTGCAAAGAAGTTGGGGCGTGAAGCAGTGATTTCTCCCAAGACGTCACATCAATTGCTTGTCATGATGAGACGTGTCATCACTGAAGGGACTGGAAGGTCAATGAGGTCCTCAAAATGGGAGTTAGCAGGCAAATCTGGAACCGCCCAAGTTATAAAGTCGGGTAAAAAGCTCAATCAGCAATGGTTCATCGGTTACGGGCCGGTGAGTGAGCCTCAATATGCCGTAGCTGTGCTGGTCCAGAACCGTCCAGCCGGGTCGCACCATCTTGCGGCCGACGTATTCCGGCGGGTGATGGATATTCTCGCGCAGGATACGGATGTGTCTTAGTAGGCAGCTTTAGTCGTCAACAGCTTCTTTTCCAAAAAAATGCCCCAACTTGGCAGGTCTGTATGATAAAATAGTGGGGATGCTATGCTTTAGGGCATGCCAAAGTCATGAACTATAGAAAAGTGGGGAAGACGACATGGAGACTTTGCTGCTGTGGTTATTTTATATTTCATCGCTATATGCTTTTATTCCCGGCTTGATCACAAGAATCTTCGGGTTTCGCGTGTTTAGGCGCGGCATAAGCAAGGAATACTTCTCACTGACCTTTGATGATGGTCCTGATCCTCAATATACGCCGGAATTGCTTGATTTGCTGAAGCGTTATGATGCCAAGGCTACGTTCTTCGTGGTTGGCTCCAATGCAGAACGACATCCTGAGCTGCTGAAGAGAATGCACGAAGAGGGACATTTGATCGGTATTCATAATTATGTCCACAAGACGAACTGGCTAATGGGACCTGCTGAAGTGAAAAGGCAGATTCAGAAGACAGGCAAGGTGATTCTGGACGCAACCGGCGTGCGCACGCACTTTTATCGACCGCCCTGGGGGATTGTGAACCTGTTTGATTTTGCCAAGCGAAATGAAACTCAGATCGTTCTCTGGTCGGCGATATTCAGTGATTGGCGGGTCAAGCTTGGCGCCGACAAATTGACGAAGCGGATGCTGAAGAAATTGCGCGGTGGCGAGGTATTTCTGCTGCATGACTGCGGTGCGACGCTGGGAGCCAATATGACAGCACCGAGGGAAATGCTGATTGCGCTCGAACGTGTATTGAAGGAAGCAAGAGACCGTGGTCTGAACAGTATCCGCATCGATGAGATGATTCGGATCAGCGAAGTGTCCAGGGAGGGAAAAAAAGTGAAGCCGAGCTCTTCAGCTCAGCAAGCCGATTCAAAGAAAAAGCCGATTAGTCTGTTCAAAAAGACCATCGTTGCATTGTGGATGGCATGGGAGAAGCTGTTCCATCTGCTGTTCCGACTAAAGACGATTAACCCGGAAAACCCGCTGATGCATTTTCGCGTCCGAAGCTATCGCGGACAGCAAGTCACGATGAGTGATGGCTCTGTACTTACAGCAGGTGACCAGGTAATGGAACTGCATATTGATAACAAGCTGTTGTTCGAGCTGGGAATGAAGTCGAAGTCGCCTGTACAGCTTGCGATTAAGATGGTCCGGCGAATGGAGCAGGAGATGCCGCTGATTGCCCGTTATGTAACCGATCATGCGGAGCTTGCCAAGGTAAAGGCATTGTATGGGGTGAGTATGATAAACCGGGGGCCGGAAAAATTCGGATTTACAGTTACAGATCTTCCTAAGGGATTGTTCTCCGGCTCATCCCGGATTTACCTGAAGTTTCTAATGCGGGTCATCCATCCAGAAGGCGGATCACGCTTGAATCAATCTCCGGAACTGCTGATTCCTAAACTGATCCTGATGCCGCTTGAGTATCTTGCCGAACATTATGCGGAAGATAGGTCACATCGGAATATTTCAGAGAAGCCGAATGAGAGCATAGAGGAGCCGGAGCCGGTTGCAATCACTGCAAGCCTTTAAAAAGCAGATAGAACTCATGGATTTTAAATGTTAATGTCATACTCAGTGAAAAGGGTGTCCCAAAATCATCACAGATGATTTGGGACACCCTTATTTTTTAGTAATTCTATAAGTTGAACTAAATATGCTGCGATGAAAGGGCGTAAGAACACTTCACACGTTGCCCAAAACGTAAAATTCATTAGTTCAACTTAGTTCAACTATATAGTTAGATTTTAAGCACGCCGCCGGAGCTGGCGTTCGTTACAAGCTTGGAATACCGCGCGAGATAGCCTGTCTTCACCTTCGGCTCGAAGCCCTTCCAATTGGAACGGCGGCGGGCCAGTTCTTCCTCGGCGACATGCAGCTCAATCTTCCGGTTGTTCAGATCAAGCTCGATGATATCTCCATCCTCGACGAAAGCGATTGGACCGCCTTCTGCCGCTTCCGGAGAGATATGCCCGATGCTGATACCGCGGGAAGCGCCTGAGAAGCGGCCGTCCGTGATCAAGCCGACCTTCGCGCCAAGCCCCATACCAACGATTTGGGAAGTAGGAGCGAGCATTTCAGGCATCCCTGGTCCGCCTTTAGGTCCTTCATAGCGGATAACAACGACAGAGCCTTCCTTCACTTTTCCGTTTGCGATGCCTTCCAAGGCTTGTTCCTGGGAATCGAAGCAAATCGCCGGTCCTTTATGGTAGCCACCTACCGATGGATCAACGGCGCCCACTTTGATAACCGAGCCCTCCGGCGCCAGGTTGCCGTACAGAATTGCCAGGCCGCCCTTCTCGGAGTGAGGCTGATCGATCGGATGAATGACGTTATGATCCAGAATTTCGCAGCCTTCAACGTTCTCGGCAATCGTCTTGCCGGTTACAGTGATACGATCGCCATAGATGGCGCCTGGTTTCTTGAGCAGCTCATGCAGTACGGCGCTTACGCCCCCGGCACGATCCACATCCTCGATAAAGATATCCGAGGCTGGAGCCAGCTTGGCGATGTGCGGCACACGGTTGGCAACTTCATTGATGCGCTCCAATGGATAGTCGATTCCGGCTTCCTGAGCGAGAGCAAGTGTATGCAGAACCGTATTGGTGGAACCGCCCATTGCCATATCCAAGGCAAAGGCATTGTCGATCGATTCGATAGTAACAATATCGCGAGGCTTCAAGTCGAGCTTGATCAATTCCATGAGCTGGCGAGCGGACTTCCGTACGAAATCGCGGCGCTCTTCAGCTACGGCCAAAATTGTGCCATTACCCGGCATAGCCAATCCCAGGGCTTCAGCCAGACAGTTCATCGAGTTCGCTGTAAACATCCCTGAACAGGAGCCGCAAGTCGGACAACCGAATTGTTCCAATTCATACAGATCGCCATCAGAGATCTGACCGGCCTGGTGAGCACCAACCCCCTCGAAGACGGAGGTGAGGGAGAGCTTGCGGCCCTTGCTGTCGACACCAGCCTTCATAGGTCCGCCGCTGACGAAGACGGTCGGAATATTCACCCGAAGGGCGCCCATCATCATTCCCGGTGTGATCTTGTCACAGTTCGGAATGCAGACCATGCCATCAAACCAGTGGGCAGATACGACAGTCTCAAGCGAGTCTGCGATAATCTCACGGCTCGGCAGCGAGTAGCGCATGCCGATATGTCCCATTGCGATTCCATCATCCACACCGATCGTGTTGAACTCGAACGGCACGCCGCCCGCCTCGCGAATGGCTTCCTTGACTATTTTTCCGAACTCCTGCAAATGCACATGACCCGGCACGATATCGATGTACGAATTGCATACCGCAATAAACGGCTTGCCGAAATCTTCTTCCTTTACTCCTGCTGCCCGCAACAAGCTGCGGTGAGGAGCACGGTCAAAGCCTTTTTTTATCATATCTGAACGCATTTTACCTGCTGCCATAGTAATGATCCCTCCATATCTATTTTGCTCTTGGTGAAATTTTGTAACTTTACACCGCTAAAGCTTTTTATAAAGTCTATCATATGTAATCGTGTTTTTCTAGCAACAGAATAAAGAAACTCCGGTACGCGATACCGGAGCTGTGATACGGAAATCCGCGCCTGGCAGGATCCGTCTACATATTAGGATTGCTGCCGCGTGCTCGTCCGCCCTTACGGCCGATGCTGCGATAGAAGTCCTTATCGTATTTTTCGGAGGTAGCTTCTCCGCCCTTTTGTCCGATTTCCTGATAAAATTCCTTGCTGTGCTTGCTGGAGGTAGCTTTTCCGCCCTTTTGTCCAATCTCCTGGTAGAATTCTTTACCGTGATTTTTGGAGGTGGCCTTTCCTCCGAGGCGTCCGGCTTCTTCCCGGCTCATCTTGCCATTTTCCCGTGCCATGCAGATCACTCCTTGGATTGATTTTTTGGTAGGGTATGGTGTTATTTACCACATGCTAGCAAGATGAAACTCGAAATGTGCCGAAAATAAAAAAGGAGCCCTCCGAAAAGGGCAACCAGGTTGTATGTTACTTGCTGACAGCCCCGGAATTTCCGAGAGCTCTGCGCTCCAGGTGCAGCGCCCATTCTACCGGAGGCTCAATTGCCGCTGAGGTCCATTTCTTGACCGTTGGCTGGCTTAGAAGGAGGGTGAGCAATACGGCGGAGGCGATGATTGCAAACGCACCGGCATAGCTATCAATATAATCATATAACGGTGAGGCGGCAGCCCAGCGGATAAGCAGCCCATGCAGCAGGAACACATAAAGGGTGCGGCGTCCATAATCGGTCAGTCTTGAGACCCGCTGCGGAACAAAGGCCAGGAAGCATGCTCCTGCGAATAACTGCAGGAAATAAAGAGTGAAACGGATCAATCCTGCGTACCAGTAAGCTGTGTCTAACTGCATATAGGTCATGCTGCCGTACAGCCAACCGGGCACTAATTCATTTCCTACGATCATAAGTGTAAAGAACAAGGTAAGTGATAGCAGAATTCCGACCACTCGGAATTTCTTGGTCAACAGCTGTCCGATCCAGGCAAAGGAGAAGTGGTAGCCTGCGATGAAAAAGGGCAGAAACACAAAAGTACGCGACACGCTCAACCAAGTACCGTCAAGCGGCAGATATCCGATTAGAATGCCAAGAATGACAGCGGCGGCAATCTGGCGCAGCGGCGACAGCTTTTGCAGAAGAAGGAGGATCAGGCGCCAGCACAGATGACTGGCAAGGAACCAGAGCAGCAAGTAGGGAGCGAAAAAGGAATGATGAATATGATCCACCTGAAATACGGTAACATCCAGAATGGAATACAGCGTCTGGAAAATAACATATTGCAACCCAATCTGTACTAGAACCTTGCGTCCTGTGCTTCCGGTTAAGCTGGTCTTGGCGAAATATCCCGTTACAAAAACGAATAGGGGCATATGGAATGTGAAAATCCACATATAGAGCGAGTTCATCCCGATCATGCGTGAGATTAACGGCTCAATGGCATTACTGACAAACACGCAGAGTATGAGCAGAAAGCGCAGATTCAGGAAAAACGTCTCTCCCCGCTGTTCCCATGTAGATGCTGACATAATGACGTTAACTCCTTTCTGCACATCCAATAAGGTTGATTTGAAAATGGATATTTAAAATTTAAATAAATGCTTCTGGCTCTAAGATACTGGAATTGATCCTTTAACTTTGTGATAAAAATCACCAAGGAAAGCGCTATCAGTGCTTTAAAATGTGACCAACTCATGAATCGTGATGAATTCTGATTTGGTGCAAGGAGAGAAGCGGGGTTAAAATAAGAAAAGAGTAGTTATCAGGAGGTGGCTTCGTGCCGGCAATACGAACAGAGGACAGGATCTTCCCATGCCGAGGCATTCTATTTGACAAGGACGGAACCTTGCTTGATTTTATGGCGTTATGGAGCGATTGGGCGCTCACGCTAACCCGGCTGGTGGAAGGCCAGTTAACGGTGATGGGAGCGGCAGCAACGGTTCCTGCGGAGAATCTGCTGGGGCTGATGCTGGATACAGACGGGCAAATGAAAGGCTATGACAAGACCGGTCCTTTGGCGATGGGGACAGAAGAGGAAGTAACCGCAATACTGGCCTGGCAGCTGTATGTAGCGGGTGTTCCCTGGAACGAGGCGCTCCTGCAGATACGCTCCTTCAATACCGTAGCCATGCAAAAGCTGGAGGAGAAGCGGAATGCGGTTCCGATTCGGGGCCTCCATGGTTTCTTGACCCGTTGTGAGGCTGCCGGGATCCGGTTAGGCGTCGTCACCTCAGATACAACGGAAGGGGCAGTGAAGCATATGGACTGGCTAGGAATTCGCAAGTATTTTGGAAGTATTGTGGGCCGAGACCGGGTGATCAATGGCAAGCCCGATCCCGAAATGGCGGAGTTGGCAATGGGTGAGCTCGGAATCCAGGCGGAGGATTGCCTGATGATCGGGGACAGTAATGCAGATATGATGATGGGCAAGCTTGCAGGACTCTACGGCACAATCGGCATTGCCTCAGAGCCTGATGCGGCGCATTATTTAGTGGATGCAGATTGGATTATTCCGGATTATACCGTCATGGAGCCGATTGCTAATGCGGATTCTATTACTCTGAAGGAGGACAAACAGCGTGAATAACCATGAACATGACTTTAAGTGCATGCCGGAAATCGAGAAATTGGGAACCTGGATACTTGAGAGTAAGCGGATTGTATTTTTTGGCGGGGCAGGCATTTCTACAGAGAGCGGAATTCCCGACTTTCGCTCAGCCGCCGGGATCTATCATCAGGAGAACAAGCTGTCCTATTCCCCTGAAGAAATTTTAAGCCGTCCTTTTTTCAACCGGCATCCGGAAGTATTCTACGATTTTTACAGGACGAAGATGCTCCATCCGGAAGCCCGGCCGAATCCGGCTCATCAGCTGCTGGCAGCATTGGAGAAGGCGGGGCGGCTAAAAGCAATCGTTACGCAAAACATCGACGGCCTGCACCAAATGGCAGGGAGCCAAAATGTGCTGGAGCTGCATGGCTCGATTCATCGCAATTACTGCATGAGCTGCCATGAATTCTACACTCTGGATCAGGTTATGCAGAGCCCGGCACCGGTTCCGCTCTGTACGGCCTGTCAGGGTGTGATCAAGCCCGATGTAGTGCTTTATGGAGAAAATTTGAATGAGGATACCATTGAGCGCTCCATTCGTGCCATTGCCGAAGCAGATTTGCTGCTAATCGGCGGAACTTCATTGACGGTACAGCCGGCTGCCCATCTGGTGACTTATTATCAAGGCGGCCGCACCGTATTGTTGAATGCCAGCTCAACGCCTTATGACAGCAGAGCCGATCTGCTGATCACGGATCCGATCGGGGCGGTCATGGATACCCTGAAAACAGTTGTTCTGTGAACATGGACTATTTTTCTCACCTGTTGCCACGCGCGGCATCCCGCCTGTATTCACTCGGCGATTGACCGTGGAACCGGCGGAACTGTCTGGAGAAATACAAGGCACCTGCCAGTCCTACAGAAGAAGATATTTGTTCGATAGATAGCTCTGGCCGCTCGCGCAGCAGTTGCCGCGACTTGTCGATTCGCAGCTTGAGTAAATACGTAACGGGTGTGAAGCCCGTCTCTTTCTTGAAGATCCGGGACAAGTAGGCCCGGTTATAGCCAAGACTGGAGCACATCTGTTCAATCGACATCGGGTGTGCATACTGGCTTGCCATGTATTGGATCATTTGCTTTACAATTCGCTGTACGCCGGATTCACCAGCGGGAAGCGCCCCTGCTTGAACGAGCGACTGCTCTGCCTCCGCCATGACGAGATAGAGACAGCCCAGCGAGGCCAGATCGGAGTTGGATTTCTTGCTGCGGAAGGTCTGCAGGACCTGTTCCAGCAGAGAAGGAATGCTGCTCTCGGTGCCCGGACTGCAGACCGCTGTGCGGGGAGTGAACCCGGCACGCTCAATCAGGAGATTGACCTGTACACCTGCAAAGGCAATCCAGCGGTAACGCCAGGGATTCTCCGGATCGGAGGCATAGCTGACCAATTGCTCAGGAAGAATGAGAAAGCAGTCGCCTGCCTGAAGATCATACTGAGCATACTCTGTCTGGAAGGAGCCTTGTCCTTCTTCTACGTAATGAAGTAAATAGTAATCGTAAACCTTCGGACCCAGGCGATGGTTGTTCACCGTCTGGCTTTCGCCGGCAAAAAGCACATGCAGTTCGCTGGTCTCGCTGATTTCGGGATTGGCCGCAGCGCTATAGGATTCTTGAATCATATGAAATCCTCCATTTCTCGAAGTCACATATATCTATATTATACACGCATAGTTGCATTATCAAAGAGAACGCTTTTTCTTATACTGAAGACAAGAAATTCAAGATTCCATGAAGATGGGGTGTACAGAATGAAGAAGAAAGAAATGGAACAATTGTTTATATCGAAATGTGGAGGGAATGCGGAGGGTGTTCGCGTATTCAACGCTCCCGGACGTGTGAATTTGATTGGCGAGCATATTGACTATAACGGCGGATACGTGCTTCCGGCTGCACTGGAATTCGGAACAACGCTGGCTGTCCGCAAAAGAGAAGACGGCAAGGTTTCCTTTGCCTCGACTAATCTTCCTTACACCGCTGAAATTCCTGTTGAAGAGTTAGGCAAGGAGAAAACGGAGGAGTGGGTGGATTATCCGGTCGGAGTCATTGTGGAGCTGGCGAAAAGAGGGACAAACCTATCGAGCGGCTACGATCTGTTCTATCACGGCGAGATTCCTAACGGGGCCGGGTTGTCCTCCTCCGCTTCGATTGAAGTGGTTACAGCCTTTGCACTGCTTTCTATGGAAGGCAAGCCTGCCGATAAGGTTGAGATCGCTGTTCTGTCCCAAAAGGCCGAGAACCTCTATGTCGGTGTAAACAGCGGGATTATGGATCAGTTCGCTGTGGCTAACGGGGCTATCGACCATGCCATCTTGCTGATGTGCGACACGCTGGAGTATAAGCATGTTCCGTTCAAGACCGGGGCCTACAAGCTCGTCATTGGCAATACGAACAAGCGTAGAGGCTTGGTTGATTCCAAGTATAACGAGCGCCGGAGCGAGTGCGATGAAGCTCTTCGCTTGATCCGCGAAAAAGCGCCGGAGATCGAATTCCTGGCACAGTTGACACCGGAGCGCTTCGGGGAACTAAAGGGCAAGCTTAACAGTGAAGTCTTGTTGAAGCGTGCAACTCATGTGGTTGAAGAGAACGCCCGTGTGCTGAAATCGGTCGATGCGCTTGCGGCTAATGATCTCGCGGCCTTCGGCAGCCTGATGAACGCTTCCCATGATTCTCTTCGCGACCTGTACGAAGTGAGCTGTCTGGAGCTTGATGTGATGGTTGAAGAAGCACGCAAGATTGAGGGCACGCTCGGCTCGCGGATGACCGGTGCCGGATTCGGCGGCTGTACGGTCTCGCTGGTTCATGAGGATTCGGTAGAGCGTTTTGTTCAAGAAGTAGGCGCGGCTTACAAGGAGCGCACCGGCCTGGAAGGCGACTTCTATGTATGCGGCGTAGGCGACGGAGTCCATGAAATGAAGGGAGAGAACTAATATGGCAATTCTGGTCACTGGCGGAGCCGGTTATATCGGCTCACATACTGTAGCGGAGCTGTTGGCACAAGGGAAAGAGGTTGTAGTCGTTGATAATCTGCAGACCGGCCATCGGGGGGCATTGCTTGGCGGGAAGCTGTATGAAGGCGATTTGCGCGATAAAGAGCTGCTTGCAAAGCTATTTTCCGAGAATCAGATTGAAGCTGTCATTCACTTTGCGGCGAATTCCCTGGTCGGTGAAAGTATGAAGGATCCGGTAAAATATTATGACAATAATGTCTACGGGACGCTGTGTCTGCTGGAAGCTATGCATGCGGCTGACGTGCGGAAAATCGTATTTTCCTCGACTGCAGCTACCTATGGCGAGCCTGAAAAGGTACCTATTGAAGAGACGGATGCTACCAATCCAACCAATGTCTACGGTGAAACCAAGCTGACGATGGAACGGATGATGGCCTGGTTCGATCAGGTGCTCGGCATTAAGTATGTGGCCCTTCGCTATTTCAATGCGGCGGGAGCGCATGAGAGCGGGAAGATCGGAGAGGATCACACGCCGGAAAGCCATTTGATTCCGCTGATTCTTCAAGCAGCACTCGGGCAGCGTCCATCGATTCAAGTATTCGGTGATGATTACAACACACCTGACGGCACCTGCGTGCGGGATTATATTCATGTAGGAGATTTAGCGGATGCGCATCTGCGTGCGGTTGAATATCTGATTCAAGGTCATGACAGCAACATATTCAATCTCGGCAATGGCCAAGGCTTCTCCGTTAAGGAGGTTATTGCCAAGGTCAAGGAAGTTACCGGCCGTGATTTCCCGGTTGTAGTCACACCTCGCAGAGACGGGGACCCAGCAGTGTTGATCGCCTCTTCGGATAAGGCAAGAACAGTGCTTGGCTGGCAGCCTTCCCGCAATAAGCTTGATGATATTATCCGCAGTGCGTGGGAATGGCATTTGCATCATCCAGACGGCTATGGTGACAAGTAAGGAGTGAGAAGCGTGAGTACAGAGGAGCAGAGAAAGTCTGAAGCCCGGAAGGCGATTGAACGTCTTGTCCATTACGCGCTGGAACAGGCAATGATTGAAGAGACAGATATTGATTATTCGCGAAACCGTCTTCTGGAGCTGTTCGGGTTTGATGAAGCTTTTCTTGAAGCACTGGAGCCTGAATCGCTGCAAGGTCCGCAGGGGCCGCTTGCTGTGCTGATTAATTATGGTCTTGAAATCGGTCTGATTCCGGAAAATACAGATACCTATCGTGATTTGCTGGACGCCAGGATTATGGGGCTGCTGATGGCCCGTCCATCGGAATGCATTGCGTCATTCCGCAGCACAGCGGCGGAGCGTGGCATTCAAGCCGCAACGGATGATTTCTATAAATTATCAGTTGCCAGCAACTACATTCGGATGGATCGGGTCGCCCAGAATATTTATTGGGATCAACCGACCGAATACGGCGATATGCAAATCACGATCAATCTGTCCAAGCCGGAGAAGAATCCGAAGGAAATCGCCATGGCGAAGCTTCTTCCGCCGCCGGTCTATCCTAAATGCCAGCTCTGCCGGGAAAATGTGGGCTATGCCGGACGAATCAATCACCCGGCCAGACAAAATTTGCGCGTGATTCCGCTGGAACTGAACGATGAGCCATGGCTATTCCAGTACTCGCCGTATGTGTATTACAACGAGCATTGCATCGTGTTCCATCATGACCATGTTCCCATGAAGCTGTCCAAGCAGACATTTAAACGTTTGCTTAGCTTCACGGAGGCCTTTCCGCATTACTTTATCGGCTCGAATGCTGATCTGCCGATTGTGGGCGGCTCGATTCTGACGCACGACCATTTCCAGGGAGGCAGACATACATTCCCGCTTCAGCTTGCTCCTTCCGAGGCATCGTTCTCGAATTCGGCTTATCCGGGCGTAACCGCTGACCTGGTGAAATGGCCGATGTCGGTTCTGCGTTTGTCCGGTCATGATCCTTCCGTACTGCTGGAAGCGGCCGATCAAGTGTATGAATCCTGGAAGGCATACAGTGATCCTGCGGCCGAAGTGCTTGCCTTCAGCGAGGAAAATGGGGAGCGAGTGCCGCATAATACGGTGACTCCAATTGTTCGGCGCGGAGCAAGTGGCGCATATGAGATGGATATCGTACTGCGCAACAATCGCACCAGTGAGGAGCATCCGGAGGGTATTTTCCATCCTCATCGGGAAATGCACCATGTCAAGAAGGAGAACATCGGCCTGATCGAGGTCATGGGGCTCGCCATTCTGCCTGGACGGCTGAAGCAGGAACTCGCTGATATCACTGCGATTCTTGGCGGAAATACGGAGCTTCTGCAAGCGGCTGTCTCGAACTCCGGTCATCCCCTGGCCGTGCATGGAGATTGGATCCAGCAGCTTATTCAGCAGCATGGAACCTCGGTACCTGCAGAGCAGGCAGAAGAGCTGCTCCGGCAAGAAGTGGGCAGCAAGTTTGCACGGATCCTGGAGCATGCAGGTGTATTCAAGACAGATCCAGCAGGCCGGGAAGCCTTTATACGCTTTGTCCAAGCTATGGGTTATCATGCAATAGCATAGACAGTTAAACATCGGAGGGTGAGTTAGGGCGCAACGTGTGAAGTGTGCTTACGATCGCTGTTGTTCGCGGAATTCTTGATCAGCTGATCCATAAACAGCAATGCATTATGCTGCACTGCAAAATACTGCACTGCAAAATACTGCACTGCAAAATACTGCACTGCAAAATACTGCACTGCAAAATACTGCACTGCAAAATACTGCACTGCAATAAGCTTGCCGCCTGCGGCATGTAAGCAGGATACTGCTTGCCTGAATTGTACTCCGAATACATGATACTCCGGTTTTGCGCCAAACTTCGCTTGTCCGAGTGGCATTCCAGTTTAGCTTTGAACTTCGCTCGAGTCTTACTGGAACCATTGGTTAGGACATATTCCTCATATGAGCAACAACGTAGTGATGTAGGAAACTCTTTGTGCATAATGAGTGCAGAATGAGTATATGAGCTGCTGCTGGGCAAAATAAGTGCCAAAACGCAATAAAATCTCAGGCATGAGAGCGCATTTGGCGAAACAAGTGCATTAAGGCATTAAAATTTCTGGCGTAGGCGCACATGCGGGCGAAATAAGTGCTTAAAAGCATTAAAAGTGCCAGCGCGTGTGCTCAGGCGGCAAAATAAATGCCGAAATGCAATAAAATTATTGACGTGTGTGCACATGCGAGAAGCAAGTGCCGTATGTGCGAACAAACAAATGCTGGGGCCGTCCCGAAGCTTGATCAGCGGGACGGCTCTTTTTGCATGCAAGCAGGATACTGTGCATCTGGTGCAGTGATGTATATTTACTGTTTATAAAGGAGCATCGTCAGGTGCCTTTATGCCGGATTTCTCCCTTGTTATGGCTTATTTAATCAAAGAAATCCGCGAACAACAGCGATCGAAGGCAAACTTCACACGTTACCCCGGGCACGCTGAATCCGGCTCTTTTGCTGTTTACGCTAAGAAAGGTATAATCAGAATAGTTATGAGAAGGTTTGCTCACTTCACAATTATTTAGGAGGGATTTCGTCTTGGATCAATTTCAATTTCACAATCCGACCAAACTGATATTCGGCAAAGGACAATTAGAGCAGCTCCGGCAAGAAGTGCCGCGCTATGGAAGCAAGGTGCTGCTGGTCTATGGCGGCGGTAGTATTAAGAAGAGCGGATTGTATGACCGTGTCGTTGCCATTTTGCAGGAGCTTGGCGTAAATATTACCGAGCTTGCCGGCGTGGAGCCGAATCCTAGGCTCTCAACGGTGCATCGCGGTGTGGAACTGTGCCAATCCGAAGGGATTGATCTTGTGCTCGCCGTTGGCGGCGGCAGCGTGCTGGACTGTGCAAAAGCGATTGCCGTAGGGGCCAAGTACGATGGCGATATGTGGGATTTTGCCGAACGGAAGGCTGCCCCTGTTGATGCGCTTCCTTTGGGCACGGTGTTGACCATGGCGGCTACCGGCTCGGAAATGAATGGGAATTCAGTCATTACCAATGAAGAAACCCAGGAGAAGCTGGGCTGGGGAAGCAAGCTGGCTTACCCGGTATTCTCGATTCTGGAGCCGGCTAATACTGCAACATTGCCCAAGGAGCAAACCGTCTACGGGATGGTGGACATCATGTCCCATGTGTTTGAGCATTATTTTCACCACACCCCTAATACGCCGGTTCAGGATGGCTTCTGTGAAACCGTGCTGCGCACCGTCATCGAGACTGCGCCGCTGCTTATCAATGATCTTGAAAATGAAACCTACCGTGAGACGATTCTGTACTGTGGAACGATGGCTCTTAACGGGGTGTTGAATATGGGACTGTCGGGCGACTGGGCGACTCATAATATCGAGCATGCCGTCTCGGCGGTATACGACATTCCGCATGGCGGAGGTCTGGCAATTCTGTTCCCGAACTGGATGAAGCACGTTATGCACCATGATATCGCCCGCTTTAAACGCTTGGCTATTCAGGTCTTTGAGGTTGATCCGGCAGGCAAGAGCGACGAGGAAATTGCAGAAGCAGGCATCGAAGCGCTTCGGGCTTTCTGGGACTCGATCGGGGCGCCTAGCAGACTCTCAGACTACCAGATTGACGATAGCAAACTGGAGTTAATGGCGGACAAGGCAGTTCGATTCGGGGCCTTTGGCAACTTTGCCCAACTGGAAAAACAAGACGTACTGGACATATACAGAAGCTCTCTCTAAGCTCAAGGATACAAAAAAGTGAAACATTGGAAACCGTACTGCGTAAATATTACATGAAAGGTAATTGGCTGCAGTGAAAGGAGAAGCGGATGGAGACTTTATTTTGGAGCTGTTTTATCGGCGGCGCATTGTTTGCTTTCATTAGCGCTATACTTGGTGACCTTATCGGAAATTGGCTGGAAGGGATCTTCGATATCTTCTCGGTAGATTTTTTGAAGCCGGTCATCACCGCTTCCGCGATCACCACCTTTGGCGGAGCGGGCATTCTGCTGGTACGCTACACGGCGTTAAGTCACGGGACGGTCGTCGTATTGGCAATTCTGATTGCTCTGGTGGTCTCCATCCTGCTTTATTTCGTGTATGTCAAGCCGATGGAGAACAGCGAGAATTCAGTTGGCTTCTCCCACGCCGAGCTCCCTGGCAAGCTCGGTGAAGTGACCGTTCCGGTTCCCGCTAAAGGGTATGGAGAGATCATGGTCAAGATGGTGGGCGGAAATACGCTGCACACAGCTTCAAGCTGGGACCGCCGCAGTATTCCCGCCGGAGCGCTGGTTGTCATTGTTGAAATGAAGGACGGCGTGGTACATGTATCGGAGCTATACGAATCTGATGAACTAGAGAAGGAGAGGATGTAATTGGATTTGCCGATTCCAGATTTTTTGCTAATCCCTGTAGTGGTCATTGCTGTTATTGTGGTGCTGGGCCTTGCATTCTGGGCGCGCTATAAGACCGTAAGCCCGGATGAGGCGATGCTCGTAACCGGTTCCTTTCTAGGAAGCCGTAATATTTCAGAGGATGAATCAGGCCGCCGGATCAAGATTGTACGCGGTGGCGGGGCATTTATCTGGCCTATTTTTCAAAAAGCGGAGTTTATGTCGCTCTTGTCCCACAAGCTTGATGTCATGACCCCAGAGGTCTATACGGAGCAAGGTGTTCCGGTCTCAGCGGACGGTGTGGCGATTATTAAAGTCGGAAGCTCGGTAGAAGATGTGGCTACTGCAGCCGAGCAATTTTTGGGCAAGCCTATCGATGCCTTAAAAGGCGAAGCACAGGAAGTGCTGGAAGGTCATCTGCGCTCGATTCTCGGTGCGATGACAGTAGAGGAAGTATACCGGAACCGCGATAAATTTGCTCAGGAAGTGCAGGGCGTCGCAGCCCGCGATCTCAAGAAAATGGGCTTGCAGATCGTATCCTTCACGATCAAGGATGTGCGCGACAAGCACGGGTATCTTGAAGCGCTAGGTAAGCCAAGAATTGCTGCGGTTAAGCGTGATGCGGAGATTGCGGAAGCAGAGGCCGTGCGCGATGCGAGAATTCAGAAGGCGCTGGCGGAGGAATCCGGTCAGAAGGCCGAGCTTCTGCGGGATACGAATATCGCTGAGGCCTCCAAGGAGAAGGAACTGAAGGTCGCTTCATTTAAAAAGGATCAGGATACGGCGAAGGCTGAAGCCGACCAGGCTTATCATATCCAAGAAGCCAGAGCCAAGCAGACGATGGTAGAGGAGCAAATGAAGGTTGAGCTCGTCCGCAAGGAACGCGAGATTGATCTCCAGGAGAAAGAAATTCTCGTTCGCCAGAAGCAATATGATGCTGAAGTGAAGAAGAAAGCCGATGCGGACCGTTATGCCGTTGAACAAGCGGCGGAAGCGGATAAGGCCCGCAAGATGAGAGAAGCCGATGCGCTTCAATATTCCATCGAGACGCAAGCGAAGGCTTCGGCCGAGCAGAAGCGACTTGAAGGTCTGGCGATTGCGGATGCAGAGCGTGCAAAGGGTACCGCGGATGCAGAAATTATCCGGCTGCGTGGTTTGGCGGAAGCGGAAGCTAAAGAGAAGCTTGCTGAAGCGTTCCAGAAGTTTGGAGAAGCCGCGGTATTGGATATCGTTGTGAAAATGCTGCCGGATCTGGCAGGTAAAATTGCCGCTCCGATCTCTTCCATTGATAAGCTGACGGTTGTGGATACGGGGAAAGGTGAAGGCGCGGCACGGGTCAGCAATTATGTGACCGAGCTGATGGCCACCGCTCCGGAAATGCTGAAGGATGTCTCCGGCATTGAGCTAAACCAGTTGATCAAGCGGTTAACAGGCAAAGGGCCTGCTGCTTCAACTGTTCCAACTGCTCCTGCGGCCCCTGCGGCTCCTGTAGCTCAGAAGCCAGCGAAGGAAGGTCCGGTAGTCCCTGTTCAGGACACGAATTCAGAAATAATATAATTCGTTGTGCGCCATCTTCGGCTAATCCCCGGGGATGGCCTTTATTTACTCCCGATTGTGGCAACGAGTAGGCGTGTCGATTATAATAAGCATGAATGAACAAGCTGTTAGTATTAGAGGTAGTTCAAAAAAGTCATCTTTTGATCATGAAGTGATTTAGTGATTCTCGCAACCTTCTCGGTGCTGAAAAGTAGACTTTTTGAATACGTATTATTGTAAAAGTAAAAGAATCAGCATCCCCCAAATGAGGTGCCATTGTGAATAGCCTACAAGTGTCAAAAGCATTGAATAACAATGTCATTATTGCAAATCATCCTGCTCATGGTGAAGTGGTCATTATCGGAAAGGGCATCGGATTTAACCGCAAGACAGGTGAAGCGATTCCGCTGGAATCCGTGGAGAAGATGTTCATTCTGACCAGCCGTCAGGAGCAGGAGCAGTACAAACAGCTCGTTCCACAGATTGATGAGCAATTGATTGAAATTATCGGGGAAATTATTAACTATATTTCCGAGAAGACACAATCCGCTCTGAATGAACATATCCATATCGCTTTAACGGATCACCTGGCATTCGCTATAAAGCGTGCCGATCAGGACCTGTCTTTTCATAACCCGTTCCTGTACGAGACTAAAGAGCTTTATCCACTGGAGTATGAGCTGGCCGAATATGCAATCCACCTGATCCAGAAGAAGCTCGGGATCGACCTGGGTGAAGATGAAATCGGGTTTGTTGCTCTTCATATCAATAGTGCGATGACCAATCGGCATATCAGTGAGGTTCGGGGGCATGCCCAGTTAATTGCCGAACTTATAGAAATGATCGAAGAAGAGCTGCATATCACGGTTCAGCGGCAGTCGCTGGATTACTCACGCCTTCTGACGCATCTAAGGTTCGCTATCGAGCGGATACGCAGGGGTGAACAGGTGGAGGAAGTGAAGAAGCTGGAGCGAATGATGAGTGATGAGTATCCGGTCTTATTTGAGCTTGCGGGAAAGCTGACGGGATTGATGGAGACGCGTCTGAACAAGCCGGTGTACCGGGCGGAAATCAGCTATTTAACGATGCATTTGCACCGAGTGGCCCGGGAAGGGATTAACTAGGGATGAACTTGCGCCGAACCATCAGGTTTGATATACTTTGGTTACTGAACTGCAACTGAATATTATTACAATGTGTTACTGATTCGATCAGGCATGAGTTGATTAGATTTTTGATTGTATCTCTGATATGTGGGGTATTATAACCGTATTAAGGGGATAGGAATCATTTCTTGTTGACTCATGCCTTTTTGTTGTATGTTCTGAGCTTCTGACTTGAATCAGCAAGAGAATATTTTATGAAAGCGAGTTGTTCATGATGGAAAAAACATTCAGAATTACAGATGAAGACGGTATCCATGCTCGTCCGGCGACTGCACTGGTCAATACCGCAAATAAATTTAAGGAATCTGAAGCGTTTGCAGAATCAGGCGGCAGAAAAGTGACTCTGAAATCAATTCTGGGCGTACTCTCTTTGGGTCTTGAAAAGGGAGATACCTTAACTTTGTCCGTTGAAGGCGGGCAAGCTGCTGAAGCACTTCAAGCTCTTACCGATGTAATGATTAGTGAAGGGCTGGGAGAAGTTCATGCTTAAGATTACAGGCATTGCCGCATCTGCAGGAGTAGCAATTGCTCCGGCCTTCAAGCTGGAGCATCCTGACTATACGGTAAAGCAGCAGCATGCCAAGGATTCATCAGCAGAGCTTCAGCGCTTTGAAGAGGCCCTGGCGGCTTCAGTTCAAGAGCTGGAGGCGATTAAGGAACGCACTCAACAGGAGCTTGGCGCCAAGAAAGCCGAAATTTTCGAATCCCATTTGCTCATTTTGAGCGATCCGGAGCTTCTGACTCCTGTTCGCGATAAAATTGCTAACGAGCTGGTTACTGCAGAATTTGCGCTGGATGAGACGGCGAAGCAATTTATCAGTATGTTCGAAAATATGAAGAGCGCTTATCTTCGTGAGCGCGCCGCGGATATGCGCGATGTCACGAAGCGGGTGCTGACGCACCTGCTAGGTGTAAAGTATGTGAATCCGGCGGAAATTAGCACGGAAGTCATTGTGGTGGCCGAGGATTTAACCCCTTCGGATACGGCACAGTTGAACCGTCAATTCGTTAAGGGCTTCACTACGAATATTGGCGGAAGAACCTCGCACTCGGCCATTATGGCCCGGTCTCTGGAGATTCCTGCCGTAGTAGGAACCAAGGACGTCCTGTCCCAGATTGAGTCTGGCGACCTACTGATTGTAGATGGACTGGATGGAGAAGTTATTATTAATCCCGCGCCAGAGCTGGTTGCTGAATATGAAGCGAAACGGGACCGCCACCTTCGTCAAATCGAGGAATGGAAGAAGCTTCGCGATCTCCCAACGGTATCCCGGGACGGGGTGCATGTTGAGCTTGCTGCGAATATCGGTACTCCGAACGATGTGGCCGGCGTGCTTGAGAATGGCGGAGAAGGCGTAGGCTTATACCGGACAGAGTTCCTGTATATGGGCCGTACCGAGCTTCCGTCTGAGGATGTACAGTTCCAGGCCTACAAGACCGTACTGGAAAAGATGGAAGGCAAGCCGGTTGTCGTGCGTACGCTCGATATCGGCGGGGACAAGGAGCTTCCTTATCTGGATCTGCCCAAGGAAATGAACCCGTTTCTAGGCTTCCGGGCTGTGCGTCTCTGTCTGGACCGCCAGGATATTTTCCGCACCCAGCTTCGTGCTCTGTTGCGTGCCAGCGTGTACGGGAATCTGCGCATTATGTTCCCGATGATTGCTACCTTGGACGAGTTCCGCCAAGCCAAAGCGCTGCTCGAGGAAGAGAAGGCTAAGCTGGTTGGCGAGGGCACAGCGGTGTCCGATTCCATTCAGCTGGGCATCATGGTTGAGATTCCTTCCACGGCCGTTCTTGCCGATCAATTTGCGCAGGAGGTCGACTTCTTCAGCATCGGAACGAATGACCTGATCCAATATACGATGGCCGCAGACCGGATGAATGAACGCGTATCCTATCTGTACCAGCCTTACAACCCTGCGATTCTTCGCTTGGTTAAAATGGTGATTGATGCCGCCCATAAGGAAGGACGTTGGGTGGGGATGTGCGGAGAAATGGCGGGCGACGCCACCGCGATTCCATTGCTGTTAGGGTTAGGATTGGATGAGTTCAGTATGAGCGCGACTTCAATTCTTCCAGCCAGATCGCAAATTTCCAAGCTGTTTAAGGCTGAGATGGAGAAGCTGGCTGCTGAAGCGCTGCAGAAGCGGACAGCACAAGAAGTTGTCGAGCTGGTTCAAGCTATTAAGCAATAGTTTAATTGTATACTAGGGTTTTCTCCTATCTTTTCCATCTAATACTTAGAGGATTGACTTACAGGATCTACGGATCTGATGAGCAGTCCTCTTTTTCTTTTTATGGAATATTGGACGTTAGATGCAGGCATAATTGGGTAATATACTGATATGTCCAATAACAGGAGGTTGATCCATGATGACTACGTCACATCTTGAAGCTGTACGGAGACAGGATTTTGCCCGTTCATCACTCCGTGAATTGAGGACCAGCGGACGTGTTCCAGCGGTAATATACGGGGCCCAGACGGAGAGCATTCCCGTTCATGTCGATGCCAAGGAGTTGATCCGGGTATCGCGCACAGGCAGATCTGAATTTTTTGATTTGAAAGTGGAGGGCGGAGAGACGATTCCGGTTCTGATCAAAGATATTCAGCAACGGGCTGGTCAAGTCGTGCATGCGGACTTCCAGAAGGTGCTCAAGAACAAGCCGCTGCGGGTCAAGGTACCGCTTCAGCTTGAAGGAACCCCGGAAGGCACCAAAATTGGCGGTATTCTTCAGACCCAGGCGACAGAGCTGGAGGTTGAAGGGCTTCCTGCCGATCTTCCTGCTGCGATTACCGTGGATGTCACCTCGCTTGGGACGGGGGATAAGCTGCTTGCAGCCGACGTCAAGCTGCCGGATGGCATTACATTAATAGCTTCTCCGGAAGAGCTGCTGGCGTCCATCGTATTGCCGAGGGTGGTCGACGAGGATCTCTTGACCTCGGACGAGGCACAGGAGACAGGCGAGGTCGTGGCCGAGGGAGAAACACCAGCCGAATAAAAGATTTCATTTCAGGATCTTTTCCGTACGGGGAACCGTGTGGGAGGGGTCCTGTTGTCATGTGTCAGCATGAATCCAACTTATATAGCGGAGCTTGACTTGTCACGAAATTGTAACTAGAATGGTTGCAGGATCGATAGATTGCTAGGTTATTCTGATCCATTGAATAATTTGTGGGAAGAAGGGGTTCCATGCCGCCGAAAAAAGTGAAAAGCACGATCCATCAACGTAAAGCAGATAGCGAAAGATTGAAACAGCAGCAGCGGAAAAGAAGATTGCTTTGGTTCTCCACAGTGGGCGTTCTATTGGTTCTGATTATTATCGTATTATCATTGGACCTGAAGCCGGTTGTTAAGGCGGCTGAATTTGATTATGCCAGCCTGCCTGTACTTGGATCAGAGGATGCGCCGGTGAAAGTTGTTGAATTCGGGGACTTCAAATGTCCTTCCTGTAAAATTGCGAATGAGACCATCAAGCCTCAATTGAATAGTGAGTACATTGAGCAGGGAGACGTGGCCTTTTACTTTATAAATCTGCCGTTTCTTGCTGCGGATTCGACGACGGCTGCTCTCGCCGTCCAGTCTGTCTATCATCAGAACGCAGAAGCGTACTGGGATTATTTTGACGCCATATTCACCCATCAAGGCGAAGAGAGTGAGGAGTGGGCAACAGCTGACTTTCTAGTTGAGCTGGCGAAGGATATAAACCTTCCGGTCGATTACGATCTGCTTCGTCAAGATATCGAGAATAAAACCTACCAGTCGGAGGTGGCGGAGCAATATAACAAAGCTACAGAGCTAAATGTTCAAAGCACGCCTACCTTTTATATAAATGGTATAAAATATCATGGCCAGCTAGGCAATTACACGGTCTTTAAGCAAGCGGTTGAGGAAGCACTGGAACAAAGCAAATAAGATGGGGGGCAGAGCGGATGCGCTCATTTTTCCGGAACTACGGAATTTATATGGCATGGCTTGTATCCCTTGTAGCTACTGCAGGAAGCTTATATCTTAGTGAAGTCCTGCATTATGAACCTTGCAGGCTGTGCTGGTTTCAACGTATTTTTATGTATCCACAGGTAATCCTGCTCGGGATTGCCGCCTATCGTCAGGACCGGAACATCATTACGTATTCGATTCCGTTAAGTGCCGTGGGAGCTGTCATCTCGGTCTACCATTATGCGCTTCAGAAGGTTCCATTTATGTCTGAGCTGCTGCCATGCAAAGTCGGCATTCCGTGTAATTTCGACTATATTAACTGGTGGGGATTCATCACGATTCCTTTGCTGGCGCTGATCGCTGCGATTCTTATCATCGTATTTTTGTGGGCGGCTAAGGACAAGCCCGAGCCGCAAAACGATTAAGTACGGAAAAACGCATAACAGGGTTCCGAAGTCACTCCCGGTTGACTGAGGATCCCTTTTTTATTGGACTTTAAATTCTCTGCTTTCGGGAACAACTCTTCGCTTCGCCAGTGACAATGGCCCATGCCCCTGCATATAATGCTGAGGAGTATTTATTGGGCAAAGGAGAGGACGGTTCTGAAAAAGAAAAGCAAAGCCACGAAACCTGGTAGAGCCAGAAAGTCGCTCTATTATGTGGATAACCCGGACATCAACGAGATGAAATTGTTGGAGAAAATGGCGCTCCATCAGTCTCCGGGCGCTCCCGTTGTGGAGAAGGCTGAGAAGACAGCTATTCCGGTACCCGATACGCCGCTTCTGGATCCGGAGATTATGGCTGCACAGATGGCCCGCAGAATTGTAATGGAAGAATTAGTGAGGGAGAAGCAAGCGGAAGTAAACCAAAAAGGAATCATATACAGCGATGATCTGGCTGATTTTTCGGTTACGGGAGACAAAATCGCTCCTCAAGCGATTGACTCCGGCAAGATTAAGTCAGGATCGATCGGTACGGCCTGGATCGCAGATTATGCGGTGCTCAGCAGCAAGCTGGCCGACGGAGCGGTAGGTTCTTCCAAGCTTGCTCCCCGCTCGATCAAAGGCGAACATATTATCGACGGAGCCATTGAAGGGAGAAGCATTCGCGATCATTCCATCGGCGGGAGCAAGCTGGAAGACAGCAGTATTACGGGAGAAAAGCTGGCGGACGGCATCATTAGCGGTGACAAGCTGGGGGATGGAGCAATCCAGAGTCGGCATCTAAGTCAATGGATCGTCACGAGCGATCTATTGCAGGATCAGGCGGTCTCATCCGATAAGATTGCCAGCGGAGCCATTCGCGCAACGCATCTGGCGAACGGGGCCGTTGATAATTCGAAGCTGGGCGATGGAGCAGTCTCCAGTGCCAAGCTTCGCGACGGAGCCGTTGCCGGGAGCAAGCTGCAGGAAGGAGCCGTAGAAAGCCGTCATCTTGCAACGGATGCGATTACGTCCGATCATTTGGGGGCAGGCCTGATCCGTCAGAAGCATCTTGCATCCGGTATAATCGGCCCGAAGCAGCTGGAGGAAGGGGTGATCCGTGCAGTTCATCTTACCGACAGGGCAATCGGAAGCCGGCATATTACGAGCGGCGCAGTCGAGAAGCTGCATCTTGCACCGGGCAGCATCGGTGCCAACGAGATCGGCATCGGCGAGATCCAGGGACGGCATTTGGCGGATAAATCCATTCTTTCCATCAAGCTCGGCGATCAGGCTGTAGGCACGTCGAAGCTGGTGGATCAAGCAGTGACATCATCCAAGATTGCCGACCAGAGCATTTTGCAGGCGAAAATCGCGGATGAAGCGGTGGTAACCCGGCATCTCGCCAAAGCCTCCATTCAGGGAGAACAATTGGCTGCGGAGGCCGTGAGCTCCCGCCACATTCACCTTGGAGCGATCACAGGAGAGCATCTTGCAGAGGAGGCTGTAGAAAGCCGCCATCTCACCGGCGGGTCGGTGACGGGAAAACAGATCGATAAGGCTGCCATATCGGGAGTTCATCTGGCCGAAGGCGCCGTCTCCGGCCGCCATCTTCAACCGGGAAGTATTACTGGGGAGAAGCTGGCGGATGGAACGATAACAGGCGGCAAGCTGGCTGAGGGCTCTATTACCGAGAATTTGATCGGATTGGAGCAGATCACGTCCAGACATATCGCCTCAGGATCCCTTTTTCGCAGGCACTTCTCGGAAAATTGCATCGAGGGCAGTCTGCTGCAACCCGGCAGCATCGGCGAGGAGCAACTGGGAAATGGGGCCGTCTTCTCAAGGCACCTGCAGGACGAGGCGGTGACTGGGCTCAAGCTGTCGCCGGAGAGCGTGACAACCGATAAACTGAATGACGCTGCGGTAACCTCCTATAAGCTTGCCGATGGCAGTGTCATTGCCCCCAAGATTGCAGCAGGGACAATTGAGGCCGGACATCTGGCAGACGGTGCTGTAACCAGCCCGGCTATCCAGTCGGGAGCCGTAACCGGCGACAAGCTGGCGCATGGCGCAGTGGGATCGGTCCACTTGATCGACGAAAGTATCACAGGTCGGCACTTGAAGGAGCAGGCGATCCAGCAGGCGCATCTCGGTGAACAGGCGGTATGGAAGCAGCACCTGTCACAGGAGCTTCAACAACAGGGGCTATTGCCTGCGGCTGGCATTCGCGGAGATCAGTTGCAATCCGGCAGCATTGGAAGCGATCATTTACAGGGAAGGGCCATCACCTCGGATCATATCGCTCCAGGCTCCATCAGGCCGGAGCATCTGGCGATCACGCCGGTATTTTCCTTGATGGATGAACCCGTCCTGCAGCAATTCGGGATGGGCGCATTTCTGCTCTCCCCGAACGAGACCTCGACAGAGGTGAGCATTCCATTTGACCGCCCCTTTGCCAATACCCAGTATTCTGTTGTCGCCATGACCAATCAACCGGCATACTACGTGACCTTAAAGCGCCAAACAGAGGAAGTGGCAATCATGGAAGTGACGAGACTGTTCGAATCCGAGGTCAACTACGGCCTGATTACATGGATTGCCATCGGTGAGCAATAACGGTGTAATGAAGCGGCTCCCAGCGCTGTCGGGAGCCGCTGGCATGCGCCCTGGCTCATTTTTCACACAAGAGTGATAAATGTTGCTGGGGCTGTGATTTTTTCTACAGATTCTTCTTTTTTTTCTTAGTATCATAAATCAACGCCAAATGCCGGATTTTTCTGTATAGCATTAAATGTGAAAAAAATCACGTTTTATGTGAGAGGCTGGCGGTTGGGAAATGGTCGAGGGGGAGGATGGTTCAAGAGGGGAAAGATGTACAATGACTGATCTCCGTACATCAAAGGTGCTACATACTTCTTAATTTATGTAAAGGAGAGGGAAAGAATTTGAAAAAATTTATTGCCGTTACACTTAGTGCGACAATGGTATTGTCAACGCTTGCGCTGACCGTAGATTTATCACCGCTGAAAATCAATAACATCGATGCAGTCTCTGCAGCATCAGAGGAAGCTTCAACCGCCCCGGCCAAGGAGCCTGCCAAGACCACTGCACCAACAAAGACCACTACACCAAAGACCACTACACCATCCAAGACGACTACGACGCCGTCCAAGACAACAACCCCGGCGAAGTCGACAACAACGCCAGCCAAGACAACCACTCCTGCAAAGACAACAACAACGCCAAAAACAGAACCTGTTGCTGAGCCCGTGGTAACACCGGCCAATCCGTACAAGGATGGCGTCTATGTTACTTACGGCAACGCCTATTCCAAGGGAACTGAAGGAGCCAAGGTCACCATTAAGGATGGCAAGGTAGCGGATTTGGAACTGCTGCGTACCAGTCCTAAGCTGATCGACCGCGATGTTCGCAACAATTACAGCGGACTCTGGCAAGCCTATGAGCCAGTGGCAAACAGCATCATCGGCAAGACCCGGGAACAGGCTGCTGAAGTTGATGTGGTCTCCGGCGCAACCCGTTCGTGTGATGGCTGGAAGCTTGCCGTGGACCGTGCCTTTGAAAGAGCGCTTGTAGAGAAACCTGCTGGCAAGGTTTACTTCGAAGGTGAGCACATGGGTGTCGATCCTGAAGGCAAATATATGGTGTTTGCGAATTATGATGCCAACCGCCTGCTCGGCGTTAAGGTATATCCGCTGACTGAGAAGGGCGAGGCCATTGATGAAGCAACCATGACTGCTGAACAGGCCAAAGAGGTATACACACTGGCTAATGCCCTGCTCTATCAAGGCACAAAGGCTGTGGCAGTGAAGGGAATGGAAGCGGAATTCAAGGCTGCAATTAATGCTTTCTGGGATGCCGAACAAAATGCCATGATTGATAATGGCGTGAAGTATATTGACGGATTCTACTCTGCTTATGGCGAGGCAAGAGATAAGGGCGTAGAAAGAGCGGACATTTATATCCGCAACGGCAAGCTCGTAGACGTTCAATTGTACAGACTTGGAGCGAATCTGCTGGACCGTGGAGACACGGCTTATGCCGACGTGGTCAAAGCCAATGCGCCAATGACTGCCAAGCTGCTTGCAAATGGCTCCTATTTTAATAATTACAGTGATGCGGATGCGATCTCCGGAGCAACCGAGAGCAGCCACAGCTGGAATGAAGCCGTAGAGAGAGCGTTTGAGAAAGCGCTGGCTGTACAGGATGGCAAGAAATACTTTGAAGGTACATTTGCAGGGGTAGATAACCAGTCCCGCGTACTCCTTCTTACAGATATTCAGAATGATAAGGTTGCCAAGGTAACGACGTATCTCTTCGATGAAGCAGGCAAGCTGATTAAGAATGAAGACCTGTCCGAAGCTCAACAAGCATTTGTGGCAGCGGCCAATGAGGGTCTCGTGCTGAAGGGCGCAAACTTGGGCTCCATCGGCGGTGAGGGCGGATTGACGCTCGCTGCCAAGGCTGCTTTGCAGGATGCGCTGAACAACGCCTCCAAGACGCAAGGCAATTACCGAGACGGTAAATTCACCGGTTATGGCGGCGCTTATGATAAGGGTGCGAATCAGGCGGATGTCACTCTTCGCAACGGAAAAATCGTAGCGATTGATCTGTACCGTGTAGGCGTTAACATGGTTGACCGCGGGTCCTCCGCCTATGCGGATGTGATCAGAGCGATTCCGATTCTGAAGGCAAGCTTCATCAATGGAGCTACCCGTGAGAATGCTGCACAAGTCGATGCCGTATCCGGCGCTACCAGCAGCAGCGAAGCTTTGAAATCTGCGGTAAGTCAGGCCTACAAGAGAGCAGAGGTTTCGGAATCGTATAAAACGGCCTATGCTAATGGCGTATTTCCGGGTACGAACACCGACAAATCGGTCTATGTCATGGCTACAATCGAGAAGAATATTCCTGTGAAAATGCAAGTCTACTTCCTGGATCAAGCCGGCAAGATTATCGCGGACGACAAGCTCTCCGCCGACCAATTGGCGGTTAGACAAGAGATTGAAGAAGGCACCACGAATGGACTCCATAAATATGGATACCGTCCGGCTGCCTTCGGAGACAGCGATGGAGTGAAGGCAGTCTCCAGCAATGTCGTAGAAGCGATTAAATCAGCGCTTGAAAATGCCGGAATTTAATAGCTGATCATAGCGGGTTGAAACGGGACTATTGAGCAATGCAAGCTTGTTCCCTTCCTTAAGAAGCGGAGCAAGCTTGTTTTTTTGCTGTATAATAGAGGTAGTTCAAAAAGTCATCTTTTGATCACAAGTGGTTCAAGAGGTTGACTCGGCATCGAATCTTACGAAGTGTGTGGAGGAATCGCCCGTGACATTAATTAATCAATTAAATAGCCAGGATGAGTTCGTAGGTTTTTATCTGTTGAAGGAGGTTGAGATCAAGCAAACAAACAATACGCCTCCCAAGGACTATTTGGATATCATATTATGTGACAGTAGCGGTGAACTGCCAGCCAAGCTGTGGGATGCTTCTGCGCTGGACAAGGAAACCTTCTTCCCGATGGGGCTGGTAAAGGTGAAGGGGCTTGTTCAGACTTACCGGGAAAAGCTCCAGATCAAGATTCTTCAGATCAGACCTGCAAAAGAGGAGGATCAGGTTAAGCTTACCGATTTTATTCGTTCTGCGCCGGTTCCGTCCGATACTTTGGTTCAGACTATCACGAAGATTGTTCAGGAAATTAAAGATCCGGAGCTTCGAGAAATCGTAGAGTTCTGTGTTCAAAAGGTGGAGAATCAGCTGGAGCAGGCGCCGGCGGCCAAGACTCACCACCATAACTATTACGGCGGACTGGCTTACCATATGGTTCGCATGCTTGAGCTTGGGGAGTTCCTCTGCAAGCAGCGGCCGTTCCTGAACGCCGACTTGTTAAAGGCGGGGATTATTCTGCATGATATTGCGAAGCCGGAGGAAATGGTTGCCCGGCTGGGCATTGTCTCTGAATACAGCGTACCCGGCAAGCTGCTGGGACATATCGCCATGGCTTCAAGCTGGATTACGGAAGCGGCTCTGAAGCTGGGAATCGCGGCTGATTCCCCGAAGGTAATTGCACTGCAGCATCTGGTGCTGTCTCATCATAATTTGGGGGAATGGGGAAGTCCGGTTCAACCACAAATGGCCGAGGCAGTGGCGCTCCATCACATCGATGCACTCGATGCCAAGATGCAAATGGTGGAGGATGCGATGAACACTACCCCGGACAAGGATGAATGGACCCCTATGATTAGGGGATTGGAAAATAAGGCGATTTACAAGACTCGGATCTAAACGATTTAAATGTTCTGCGCGTATTCAGGTCCTGGTGTTTTCGTCAAAATTACGTACAGGGAAGCATTCTCCTGCCCGTCATTCACATAGGCAAAGGTTTCGTCCCCTTCAAGGTGGATGATATCTCCCTTGCGAAGCTCATAGGCGGTTCCGTCAGCGGTAACCGTTCCTGTACCTTCAAGAGCCAGAATGAAGACATGCGTACCTGGATGCTGATGCGCCGGCAATTGCTGCCCCGGCATGAAGTTAAGCACAAATACGACACTTTCTCCTTTTTGAAAAGCTACTCTTTTCGTAAAACGGGCTTCCTGATATTCCTGCAGGGAGCCCAGCATGTTTTTTTCCATGATTAAATCCCTCCTTGATTGTATTTTACCTGCATATCCAAAAACGAAACTTGATCAGGATCAATTTTGTCATATTCATCTCCAAGGAAAAACCGTATAATCGCAAATGCCGGAATGACACCTTCGGGCGATTACATAGGGAAGGATGCTGCTGCAATGGTCTATAAAGCATTGGAAATGAACAAGCCGGATATTTATTCGTTGGAAGGATTGGAGGTCGGCGTAACCTCAAGCTGCAATTTTCGCTGTGATTACTGCTGTGCATATAAACGAAATGACGGAAACAGCATTGGGGCGGCTCAAATTATCGAAGTGCTTGATCAACTGCCCGGTTTGAAAAGAGTACGCTTGTCCGGCGGGGAAGTGACGCTTAAATTTCAGGACTGTGTTGATGTGGTTGCTTACTGCTCTTCGCGGGGGATTCATACCCAGCTCAATTCCAACGCAAGTCTTCTGAACGAAGAACGAATTCATCAGTTGGCTAGAGCCGGACTGACGAATATCCATATTTCATTTAACTTCATTGATGCCGGTGAGTTCTCCGCCTATTACGGAATCCACCGGAGCATCTATTATAAGATTCGGGAGAATATCTCGATGTGTGTCCAGGCGGGAATAGATACGGTGCTTGAGACCCTGCTGTTCAGTGAGACCGAGCACCGGATGGATGAGATCAGCGACCATGTGTATCAGCTTGGCGTAAGGACCCATGAGATTCAGAACAGCATCATCATGGATCATACCGGCTGGAAATCCATTGCTGCCCGGGAGGCGCTCAAGCAAGCCGTGAACAGCCTGATTGCGAGAAAAAAGCAAGATACAACCCTGTACTTTACCTGCATGGACCGTTTCATGACCGAGCTTGGATTCAAGGAACAGCCGGGCGTGTATTTTCCCCATTGCATTGAAGGAAAGAAGCAGCTTCATCTTCATGGCAACGGGGATATCTTGATATCGGAGCTATGCTATCCCGTCATCATCGGCAACATTTATCAAGGAACCTCTCTGACCCGTCTTTACGAAGAGATGCCGGAGCCTTTACGCGACTTTCTGGATCGGGAGCCTTGTCCTGCCTATGAGGCGCTATTCCCTACTTCACATCAAAATTAAAATACTTGTTCGGAAACGGTTCGTTCTTTAGCGTGTAGTGCCACCATTCCTTGGTATACGGCTTGAAGCTCTGCTTGACCATGGCGGTCTTGAGAATATAGCGGTGCTTGCGCTGCTCCTTGTTGATCAGATCCGTACCATGACTAGAGATCGGTCCAAGAAAATCGACGCGGCTTCCCATATCGACTTCCTCACCGGTCCGCTTAAAGACCATGGTCACATCCACCGTGCTGCCTCGGGAGTGCCCGGATTTCGAAGAGAGGTATCCTGACTTGAACAGGTTCTTCTTGTCTACATCCGGATAGAAAATTTCCTTCATTAAAGTGTCCTTCGGATCCTTGGACCATGCAATAAAATGGTTCACTGCTTTTTGCGGGCGATAGGCATCGATGATCTTGAGGCGGTATCCTTGACTCTCCAGATCCTCATTGACTTTCTTCAAGGCATTTGCGGCTTCCTTGGTCAATATAGCCAGCGGTGCTTCATACCCGTCGATTTGGGTGCCGATAAAATTCTCTTCACTATAATAACGAATATCGTACAGAGCACTCGGAATGACTTCATCTACGTAGACAAATCCCTTGGGCAGTGTACCGCGTTCTACCGCGGGTGCCGAGGCTTCGGGTGCAGGTGTGGGCGTGGGTGCAGGTGCAGGTGAAGTCACTGTTGCTGCGGTGCCGGAAGCTGCCGTTGCAGGAGCTGCTGCGGCTGCAACCTTGCTCTCGAAGCCGGACGAAGAGGCGAGCATGGTTAGCGCCATACCGAGAGCTGCTAGACGGAGGACATGAGGATAAGCGAGATAAGTCAGCATAATGGAACCTCCCAATAACTACTATATTTTTCTACTATATAATTGTAACGGAAATAGATACGGAATAAACAGCTCTTTTTCATCTCCTAGTCTTTTAATGGCTTGGAGATTTTTCTATTTATTCTATCTTGACGGCAGAAGCAGAAGGCGTTATATTAGTAAATGCTTTAATAATTCAGTATTAATTTATTTAGTTATAAATTATTAACTAGTTAACTAATTTAAAGGAGGAGGTTTGCTGTCATTGGCAGATCGGGAGGCCATATTTGAAGTTTCATCGATGTTCAGGACGCTGGTTAAGGGGATAACCCAGCTGTGGAATAGACAGAAGAACGATAACATCAGTTTTCCCCAGTTCAAGATGCTCTATATGCTGGACCGGAGCGGCTCTCTGAAGGTGTCCGAGCTCGCAGAGCGGCAGGGCCTTACTTCGGCGGCAATAACCGGACTGACTGACAAGCTGCTGGTGGATGGGTATGTGGAGAGAGCCCGCACGGAACAGGATCGACGGGTGGTTATGATCTCGATTACCGAGAAAGGCCGCGAGATGGTCGCCAAGCTAAGCGAAAGTCAGCGTGAGACGCTTCTGTTGGTATTTTCTGACCTTAGCGATGAGGACATTGATCATTTGAAGCGGATCTACTCCATTTTGCTTGGAAATCTGGATAAACTGTAGCACGTTCAGATCATTCTATAAGACAGAGAGAAAAAGAAATCAGAACAGGATTCAAGAACAACGAGGTGGAGAGAGAAGAATGGAACATTTAACACAGAAACGCAAACTATCAATTATGGTAGCCGTTATGGCCGCCATGTTCTTTGCCGCGATCAACCAAACGATCGTCAGTACGGCAATGCCGCGTATTATTTCAATACTGGATGGTATGGATTATTATACCTGGACCATCAATATATATCTGCTGACTTCAACCATTGCTACGGTACTCGTCGGCAAGCTGTCCGATATGTTCGGACGGAAGCCATTTATTCTGTTAGGTATATTATTGTTCATGATCGGGGCCTTCCTGACAGGAACCTCGGATAATGTATTTCAATTTATTACTTACCGGGGGATTCAAGGGATAGGAGCGGGGATTATCCAGTCGACCGCCTTCACGGCAGTAGGCGACCTGTTCGCGCCGCGCGAGCGCGGGAAATGGATGGGCTTTATGACAGCCATCTTTGGCTTCTCCAGTGTACTTGGTCCGACACTAGGCGGATACTTGGTCGATCATCTGGATTGGCACTGGCTGTTCTGGATCTTCCTGCCGCTTGGTATTGTTGCCTTCATTATGATTCTGACCTTGTTCCCGAAGGTGGAGCGCAAGCCAGGCGAGAAGATCGACCTTCTGGGCTCGTTGTTCATGACAACAACGATTGTCCCATTGTTGCTGGCTTTTTCGTGGGCAGGCACCCAGTATTCATGGGGCTCAGCGCAAATTCTGGGGCTGCTGGCAGCAACGATTGCTTCCGGAATTATCTTCGTTATTGTTGAATTGTATTCAAGCAACCCGATCCTGCCTATGCATCTGTTCAAGAACAGTGTAGTTACCATTTCCAATCTTATCGGATTTATTATGAACTTCGGAATGATGGGGGCATTGATCTACATTTCGTTCTTCGTGCAAGGGGTCATGGGAATCTCCCCAACCTATGCGGGTTATGTGACTATGCCGATGTCGATTTTCATGGTGATAACAAGTGCATTGACCGGTCAATTAATCGCCAAATCCGGCAAATACAAACGCTTCGCCCTGATCGGCATGCCGATTATGATTGCAGGGATGGCATTAATGGTATTCATGAACAGTGTGTGGATGGCAATCGTGAGCATGATCATATTTGGCCTGGGTCTTGGCCTGGGCATGCCCGTCTTCTCATTGGCAACGCAAAATGCCGTACCACATAAGGAGCTTGGCGTTGTTACAGCATCCTCCCAGTTGTTCCGTAATCTTGGCGGTACAATCGGGATCGCAGTGATGGGAACGGTCATGTCGAACAGCCTGACTCGTAACCTGAAAAATGCAATGGGCTCAGCCAGTGCCGACCTCAGCGGCCTTAATCCGGAGATCGCCCAGAAGATGGCTTCCTTCGCGAACCCGAATCAATTGATGAACAAGCCGCTGATCGAACAGACACAAGCGAGTCTGCCAACAGAAATTCAGCCGATATTTGCTCAGTTGATTCAAAGCATCCGCGATATTCTGGGTGACACTTTGTCTCTTGTCTTCTTGACAGGGACTCTGGTTCTGGTCATCGCCTTCTTCCTGGTCTTCTTCCTGAAGGAGCTGCCGCTGCGCACGTCGAATCAGGCTGCCGGTGCACCCGTGGAATCGGGAAAAGTGACAGGGGAGCCTGCAGCATCGGAATAAGGAAATGATCTTCAACATAATGAAATACCTCCGCCATTTGGCCGGAGGTATTTTTATTTTTAAACACGTCAAATTGCGAAGAAATGTACTTGAAGCACTCAGGCAATTGTTCTATGATTACCATGTGTTTTCGCTTTCATTTTACATATAAGGAGTAGTAACGATGCCGATTATTGATATGCCGATGCCCGAATTGCTGAAGTACCAAGGGATCAGTCCCAAACCGGAGGATTTCGATCAGTACTGGGCCAGAGCACTTGCGGAATTGGAGGCTGTAGATCCCAAGGTTGAGCTGGTGCCAAGCGAGTTTCAGGCTCCGCAGGCGGAATGCTTCGATCTATATTTTACAGGGGTGCAGGGGGCGAGAATCCATGCGAAGTATGTAAGGCCCAAAGCGGCTGCGACTCCGCATCCTGCCGTTCTGCAGTTCCATGGATATGCCTGGAACAGCGGCGACTGGAATGACAAGCTGGCCTATGCTTCAATCGGTTATTCCATTGCAGCAATGGATTGCCGGGGACAGGGAGGCAGGTCTGAGGATGCTGGGCAGGTAAAGGGCACAACGCTTCGGGGACATATTATTCGCGGACTTGATGATCATCCGGATAAGCTCTTGTTCCGCCAGATTTTTCTGGATACTGTACAGCTGGCTCGAATTGTGATGAGCTTCCCCGAAGTGGATGAGCAGCGTGTTGGGGCCATGGGCGGCTCTCAGGGCGGCGGCTTGACCATTGCTTGCTCAGCGCTGGAGCCACGGATCAAGCGCCTGGCTCCGGTATACCCGTTCCTTAGTGATTACCGCCGGGTATGGGAGATGGATCTGGCTAAGGATGCTTATGAAGAGCTTCGCAATTTCTTCCGTTTTCACGACCCGCTGCATAAGCGGGAGGAGGAGATATTCAACAAGCTGGGCTATATTGATATCCAGCACTTAGCTGACAGGATTCAAGGCGAGGTGCTGATGGCGGTCGGTCTGATGGATACGATTTGCCCGCCATCAACCCAATTTGCAGCCTATAATAAGATTCAAGCGCCGAAGCAACTCGAGGTCTATCCTGACTTTGGACATGAATACCTTCCGGGATTCGGCGACCGGACCCTGCAATTCATGCTTGGACTGTAAGAAATGAGGCCATCATAACGGAGCGGAGAGATTGAGGTTGAGGACAGAGATGAAGGATGGGGATCGCAAGGATAAGCAGGTCCTGGTTCTCCGATGGTTAAATTTTTGGCAGTACGCTATTCTGGCCGTGGTGGCGCCTTTTTTGCCGCTCTATTTCTCGAACCAGGGCTATTCCTCTTCACAGATCGGGTTTCTTATGGTTATCGGCCCGTTTGTGGCAAGTCTGGTTCAACCGATGTGGGGGTATGTTAGCGACCGCCTTCAGGCGGTGAAGGCGATCATTTTTGTCCTATGGATCCTCGCTATTGCCAGCAGTGTTGTCTTGTTTCATGCAGGCTCTAATTACGTTCTTACCTTGGTATTTGTGCTGGCCTTGTACTTTTTCTTTCAGCCGTCCATGCCGCTGGTGGACAGTATATCGGTTCAGTCCGCGTCGCGAAGAGGAATTTCTTATGGCTCGGTAAGGCTGTTCGGCTCCATGGGATATACGATGATATCCCTGACAGGAGGCGCAATTCTGGCCTTGCTGGGCGGGATTACCCGTCTGCCCTACTTGTTATGGGCTGTGTGGGCGATTCCCTTGCTGCTGCTCATCTTCCTGAAGGATGAGCCGGCTGAGGGCGGCGGTATGACGCTTAAGTCGCTGGGTGCCATTTTCAAGAATAAGTCGTTTCTCTGGTTTCTTGCGCTTGTCTTTATCATTTCGGTGCCGCACCGGCTCAACGATGTCATGCTCGGTCTGTACATGAAAGAATTAGGCGCAACCGATTCGATGGTAGGCTGGGCGTGGGCGCTTGCAGCTGCCGTGGAAATTCCGGTGTTCGCTTTGCTGGGCAGATATTTGCACAAAATTCATGAGTTTGCCCTGCTGGGCATAGTCGGTCTTTTATATGCATTACGATGGTTGATCTACTATGTAACGGATGAGCCGTGGGTGCTGTTGTTCTTGCAGGCGGGAGCCGCACTGACCTTTGCCATTTTCTGGCTGGTTGCGATGCACTACGTCGCCCGGGTTCTCCCGCCTGAGCTGGGAGCGACAGGCTTTTCTTTGCTCAGCATGGTATATCTGGGTCTGGCAGGCATGTCAGGCGGATTGATCGGGGGGAGTCTCAACGATTTGTATGGGGGTGAGAGTATGTACCTGTTCGCATCCCTGGTTTCGCTCATCGGGGGAGTGCTCTTCCTGGGAACGCACTATCTTTCTAGACGAAGAAATCAGTAAGCTTCTTTGGCTCAGCTTATCTAAAATGACAAAAATAATAGCCGTCCAGCCGCGCGTATCGGAGCGCAGCAGGACGGCTATGTTATATAATGTGAAATTTTATGCCCGAGGCTTGAAGATCCCGAACGGACGCCCTACCGGAAGAAAGCTTCTTCCGAAATGGACATTCAGCACCGCAGCTCCGGCTCCATAGAGCGAGAGAAGTCCGATACAGAGCTCGGCCCATGCTGCCAGAGCGTGGGAGAATTCAGGAATAATGCCGAAGGCATCCAGACTTAGACCGAGGAACAGGACATCAATCAGCGCAAAAATAAAGAATAGTACTTTATGCGTCTCCATCGCACCGATGGTCATAAATATCGTAAAAATAAGATAGCCAAGAAAGGCGAATCCCAACTGCTTGCCGTCCACCCCGGAAGCAAGCTCAGCCCCGAATACGCCCAGCTTGATCAACCAGCTTGTCCCCATAGCAAACCAGAAAAAGGCGTATGCGCCGAATGCGGTCATACCGAAGGTGTTGTTATGCTTGCCGTCCTGAATACTGGCAAATAACTGAGCGAAGGCTCCGAGGAAGATAGCCCATGGAATGGCGTAGCTAAGACCGTCGGTCCATCCCAGCTTTTGCGAGGACGCGACCAGGGTAACGATCGCCAACCCGAATAAGCCGATTCCGCTCGGATCAGCTGTAACGATTTTTACTTGTGTAGATGTTGCGTTGTGCATAGTGTAAGTTGAGCCTCCATAGTTCATTTGCAGCCATTCCTCCGATACCGCGGAATGGACATATGGATGTATTGTAACTGACAACCAGGAGTACGTACAGTGGTTATTTTGTTACATTCTTGGAGCAGTAAAATATCTATATAAGTTGAACTAAAGATTGTACACTGGAGGCAACGTGTGAAGTGTGCTTACGATCGCTGTCAAATAAAGAGGGGGCGCCAAAGTTCATCAGCTAAGCTGACCGACTTTTGGGCCCCTCTTTTATGCTGCTTAGCCCTTGACAGCACCTGCGGTTAAGCCGCTGACGATATACTTTTGACCAAACAAATACAGGATAAAGACCGGTAGCGAGGTCAGCACCAGATTTGCGAAGATCAGATTCCAGTCCCGGCTGAACTTGCCATAGAAATTGTAGATGGATAACGGCATGGTCCAGGTCGAGCTGTCGGTCAAGAAGTAGAGCGGAATCGTAATATCATTCCAGACCGACATGAACACCATGATTGCGACAGTGGCATTGACGGGCAGAATCAACGGGGTAACAATCCGGAAGAATACACTGAAGACGCCGGCACCCTCCAGAAAGGCAACCTCGTCCAGTGCCTTCGGTATGGTCTTGATAAATCCGCTGTACAGAAATACGCTAAAGGCCGTATTTAACGAGGCGTAAATGAGAATAACACTGGTTACGCTGCCATAGAAGCCCATCCATTGGACGATGCGGATCGTAGTGATGGTGGACATCGGGGCAATCAGCCCCATAAAGAAATACATATACAGGGTATTCGCGAATTTGGTCTCCCGCCGCGCCAAAATAAAGGATGCAGCCGAGGAAGCAACAATATTGATGACGGATGAGATGCCCGTGATTACAACACTATTCAAGAAGGCCCTTCCGATGCCTCCCTCTCTAAACACCGTCATATAGTTGGAGAACATCCATTTCTTGGGGAACTTCAAGGAGAAGTCCAATACTTCAGCACTGGTCTTGAAGGAGCCGATAATCATGATCATTACGGGCAGCAAGATCAGCAGGGAAGAAAGCAGCAAGAACCCTTCAACGATATAATTGCGGATTGTGAGTTTACGTGAGAATCCCATTATTCAGCAACCTCCTTTCGCCGCATGAAGATTAACAGCGGAATCGCAATAATGGTGACGGCGACGAAGAGCAAGGTATTGATGGCCGTGCCCAGGCCCCAATTGCCTTCTCCAAAGGCACGCAAAATAATGGTGCCCACTACCTGGGAAGCGTTGCCCGGTCCTCCGCCGGTAAGGACGAAGACCTCGGAGAACACCTTGAGTCCGCCGATCAGGGTGAGCATCACGTTAATGTTGATGGCAGGGAGCAGCAAAGGAAGCGTGATATTCGTGAATTTCTTCCAGGAGCCTGCACCGTCAATCGTGGCGGCCTCGTAATATTCGTTGGAAATGGACTGCAGGCCAGCCAAATAGATCGCCATCTGGAATCCGGCATGCTGCCATATTGAAATCATAGCAATGGTGAAGACGACGATATTCGGGTTGGTCAGCCAGGCTTGAGATAGAGAGTGAAGCCCGAGCGTATCGAATACATGGTTCAGCGTACCTTCTGTTCTTAAAATCGGCGTAAAGATGATTCCGATCACAAGAATGCTAAGAATCGATGGCGAGTAAAAAATAGCGCGCAGAAGATTGCGGGTTCTCAGCTTCATATTTAAAGCAACCGCGAGCGCAATTCCGACTAAATTTTTGCCGAGCACGGTCACTACTGCGAAGATCAACGTGTTCTTGAGGGCGAGGATCAGTGTTTTATCTGAAAAAATGGTCCGGAAATTGTTCCAGCCGATGAATTCCAGGGTCAACCGATCCATCCGCCAATCCGTAAAGGAGTAGTAGAAGCCTGCAAATGCAGGTATGACGAAGAAAATCGAGTAAATCAACAAAGCAGGCAACACTAGATAATAAGAGTAGAGTTGCTTGGTTGTTTTCATTTCTCACACCCCATTTGTGCCAGGGGCAGCACAAGCTCCGCTTCCGCAGAAATTATGCTGCCATTGCACTGTCTATTTTAGAAGCCAGGAACCTGCTTGTCTGCCATCAGTTGATTAAACTTCTCATCCCATGCCTTGAGCAGCTCTTCCGGCGTCAAGCCTCCCGCGAACTGATCTTGAAGCATCCGGTACAATTCGTTACGGTCAACCAGCATGTAAGCATCTGTGGTCAGGACCGTTCTCTTCGGGGTAATGTAGAGATCTACGATTTCCTGCTTGTACTCTGGCAAAGCCGGTGTCGTTACATCGTTAAAGTTGGATACATAGCCTTTAGAATCTACAATTTGCTGAGCAATTTCTTTGGAAGCCATAAAGTCCAGGAATTTCTTAGCCTCCTCGATGTGCTTGGCTGTCTTCGGAATGAACAGCTGTCCGCCCAGCGGACTGGCTCCAAGACTAGGGTTATCGATGGCCGGGATCGGGAAGACGCCCAATCTCATGTCAGGATCTTGCTGCGCAACCCCTTCAATCAGCCAATCCCCCATGAACATCATAGCGACTTCTTTGTTGAGGAATTTGCCTACGGCCATGTCATAGCTGTCACTGAGGACGTCGGTGTTGGTGTACCCCATTTTATAGATGTCATATTGCTGCTGCAGGAAGGTCTGGAATTCAGGAATGTCCGACCATTTCCGCTTGTTGTTGTTCAGTTCGTCAAAGAAGGCCGGGTCGGTTCTGGAGACAAAATCTGCAAATGCAGCTGCCGGCCAGATGTTAATCGCCCAATTGTCCTTGTACGGCATAAAGACAGGCGTGGTGCCGCTCTCTTTGATCTTTTCACATACGGCCAGAAATTCTTCATAGTTGTTTGGAATGGAGAGACCCAGTTCTTCGAAGATGTCCTTATTATAGACGACACCTTGCATCCCGGTATCTTGGCTGACATGGAAGCTGTAAATGTGTCCATAGGCAGACAGCACATCCTTGTTTAATAGGCGGCTGGCCCAAGGCTCGTCATCAAGAATCTCGAAGTTGCGCTCCAGGTTCAGATCCGTGGTAGCGCTGGCCAGGTTGTATTGGATAATGTCAGGCGCTTCCTCAACGGCGAGTTTGGTCTGAAGCACGGTTGTTGTCTGTTCCGCAGGAATCAATTGCAGATTCACCTTGATATTGGTCTGCTTCTCAAACTCATCGAGCAGATCCTGTTGAATAAAGGCCGAGTCCTGCGAGCTTTTGGAAATAGCCAACTCAATCGTTACCTTTTTTCCGCTGCTCTCTTTAGCTGTCGAGTTGTCTCCCGCACCCCCGGATTTGGAGCCTCCGGAACCACAGGCGGTCAATGCGAGGATCAATAATCCAGCGGTGAGTATTCCTGCTGCTTTCCTTCCTTTTCTCATAAAGAACATCCCCCTAACCTCTATTTGAATGCGCTTACAGGTAAAGTATAGAATGGATTGCCGACAGGGTACATGTTTGTGCATGACAAATGATGTGTAAAATTCTGAACTTGAAGCCATTGTCAAATTTTGTGGAATAATGGTACATTTGATGCAAAGTGCAGGATGAGAGAGAGGGGCTGCCCATGATCAAGAGGATGATGGACCGATTTCACATTAGTCTTCAAACAAGAGTGTTTTTGACGCTTGTCATCCTGCTGCTGTTTGTATTGGGGTGCTTCATGATCTATGTGAACCAGATGGTGATCTCCCCCTTGAAAGAGAGGACCCTGGAGGAAAAAGTCGAGACGGCCGCCGGGATAAGCGGGCAGATTGATGTCTATATCGACAGCCAAAATCAGCTGTCACAGCGAATTTTGGCGAGCAAGGATGTATTCGCGATTCTTGAGAAGAGGAATCAGTCTGTGCCGTTGGTGGAAAGATTGCAGCAGAACCGAAGGCTGCTGGATATTATGTTTCAGGCCATTGGACCGCGAATGAATATCAAGGATATGACCATTTACGATCTGGAGGGCAATCCGCTTGTTGCCTATATCGGCTTGCAGACGAACCCGCAGACCCTTGAGCTGCCGCTGGCTGACGGAAGAGCAGATACGGCCTGGAGTGGTGTCGGCTTTCTGCTGCGTCATCAGGACAGCGATCTGTCCTTTATCCGTGCGATTTCGAATCAGAATGGCCGGGTGTACGGGTACTTATCGATTCAATTGGATGAGGCCTATATCGAGCGGATTACGGAAGGTGCAGCCCTCGGTGCGGTGTATGTGCTTGATGGAAGCGGGAACAGGATATCCGGCAGCTCTGATGATGAACATATTCAACTGACAGCCGTTACGGACGGACAAGGCGTATATGTGGACCCGTATAAGAACTACATTTCCTATCACCAATCTCCAAGCACTGGATGGACGGCCTATCTCGTTACTCCCAAGCAGGATGTAACCGGGCCTATCAATTCGATTATCAAAGTATCCGTTCTGCTCATTACGTTATTAATGCTGGTTTCGTTCGTATATATTTATCTGTCTACCCGCAATCTGTTGCTCCCGATTCGCAGGCTGCGCAGTCAGATATGGCGGCTTAGCTACAGCAATATGAATATTAAGCAGGATTACTCCCGGCGTCAAAATAATGAATTGATTTTGCTGAATGAGGCCTTTCAGGACTTGATGAACCGGCTGCAGGAATCGATTGAGCGGGAAAAGGCGGCCTTGCATGAAGAGGTGAAGGCGAGGAATTCGGCGCTGCAGGCCCAGATCGCCCCTCACTTTATTCACAATGTCCTTTATTTGATCAGTATCGCGGCCCAAGAGGGGAAGAGTCATCTCGTATCGGACATGTGCAAGCATTTATCAGACAGCCTGCGGTATATTGTGTCCTCCCCTTATGCTCATGTCACCTTGGCGGAGGAGCTGGAGCATACCCGGCATTACCTGTCTTTGGTGCAGCAGAAGTATGAAGAGGATCTCGTCTGGGAGATTCATGCGGACGCCTTGTCGCACAGCATTCAGTTGCCAAGGCTGACGATTCAGCCTTTCGTCGAAAACTGTATTGAGCATGCTTTTCTGGAAAAGAGCCCTCCCTGGCAGATCAAGATTACGGTCAAGCAGTTTAATGGACTGTGGGTGCTGGAGATTAAGGATAACGGGTCAGGATTCCATCCGGACAAGCTCGAGGAGATCAAGGATAGTCTCGGGATAACGGATTCAGGAGTCCTTGAAGGAAGGGACGACCATGTGTCGATCGGCAATATGGGCATCGTCAACAGCGTTCATCGCTTGAAGCTGATGTACCAGAATCGGCTGTTCTTTAATATCTTTAATCATGCGGATGGAGAAGAGGGAGCTACGGTTCAGATTATCGGCTCCCTTACAAGAGAATTCTACTAGAAGGGGGCGGGGATCGTGTATCGAGTACTCATTGCGGAAGACAGCAAGCCGATATTGCGGAATATTCAGTCTCTGCTCACTTCCCTAGAGCTGCCGCTGGAGCTTGCCGCCAAGGCTGCAAATGGAGAAGAAGCCTTGGAAATGATCCGTAAACAGCACTTTGATCTGCTGCTGACGGATATCCGCATGCCTAAAATGGATGGTCTCGCACTCATTGAGCAAGCTAAACAGCTTCATCCTCGTCTGCTTGCGGTTCTTATTAGCGGCTATAATGACTTTGAGTACACCCGTAAAGCGATTAACCTGCAGGTCTTCGACTATTTGCTGAAGCCGGTGGAGCGTAAGCAGCTTGCGGAGGTGATGGAGCGGGCAATGAAGCAGCTCAACAGCCAAGGCCATGAAGAGCTTGAGAGCTGGAAGGAAATTGTTGATCTGCGGGAAGTGCCGGATCCAGATTGGAAAGGGCTTCAGCTCTACGGAAATATCCTGCTGATATTGCAAAAGCAGCCTTTTTCCAAGGGGAGCGCAGACTGGAGCAGACAAGCTGTTCAGCAACATGCGGCTGAATTCTTTAAACCGCATGGCTGCTGGGTTTACCCGTCCTGGAATCCCAAGCAGATGCTGGCTGTCGTTCCAAAGGCGGCGATGGAGGGTTATGGCTCTTTGAATGAGTGCATGAACAATCTGCGCAAGCATCTGGAGCAGATCGGGCTGTCCGTATCTATAGCAGGGCGGAGCCAGTCGCTGGAGCCGGGCATGCTCAAGGGAGTCTATCACCAAATGTCGGATCTGCTTCAGGCGCGTCTGCGAATCAAGCAAAGTATCGTTGTGGATGGAGACCATGCGGTCCTTCAATCGGCCGCCGACACGGATCAGGAAAGCATGGAGAGAGAGCTTCTGGCAAGCTTTACAGAGATGCTGCGGGGATATCGCAAGGAGCAGCTTCTGCTGAAGGGAAAGGAGCAACTATCCAGATGGGCGGAGGAGGACGCTCGGCTGGCTCAGCTGGAGCGATTTATCCGTACGCTTAAGGGAGCCTTCCTGCAAGCAGGCGCAGAACTGAACGCCGACATCCGGGTAAGGATTGAAAAGGAGGCCAGTCATCTGTTGAACGCAGATAGTTATGAAGATTTCTGCAGCCGATTCGAGGCCTGGTTGAAGCAGGTCTTCGAGCAGCTGCAATCCCTTCGGCGTAAAAGTGCGGAGGAGCTGTTCCGGCAGATTGATCAGTACATCCGGAGCAATTTATACTCCCAGCTTTCGATTACGGATATCGCCCGAAAGTTTCATGTGAGCCCCTCCTATGTCAGCAGAATTATGAAGAGATGTGCGCAGAGCTCTTTTGTGCAGTATTACACCCGTTTAAAAATCACTGAAGCCTGCAGGCTGATGGCTGACAGAAGCGATATGAAGGTGAAGGAGGTTTCGGACGCCCTGTCCTTTAGCGACCAGCATTATTTCTCCAAAGTATTCAAAGAATATACCGGATTAAGTCCCACGGAGTATAAGGAGAGGCATCAGAGCCAGGGATAGATTCGTAGAAATCGCGATCTATGACTATCATCAATAAAACTGATAAAAAAATTTCCAGTAAATTTACTGTTATTTATGTAATTTATTAGCATTATATGATATATTAGGGACAGGAGCTGATTCTACTAAAATTTAACAGAGCTGCTCCGCTATTTTTAAATTCAAGGAGGTGAGTAGAAGCTTTGGGTCAAGAAACCTTTACTCAGAAAGGAGAAGTAAACTGTTATGGGTAAAAGATTCAAGAAAAGAAGTGTTCTGGTTCTTAGTGTTTTGTTAGCGCTTACATCTATGAATTTTGGGACAAGTTCTACCTTGGCTTCTACTTCATCGCCATCATCGGCTTCCGATTACAATTATGCGGAGGCTCTGCAAAAATCTATTTATTTCTATGAGGCGCAGCGTTCAGGAGTATTACCGGAGGATAACCGGGTGGAATGGCGCGGGGATTCGGGGCTTCAGGACGGTGCGGACGTGGGGGTTGATCTTACGGGCGGCTGGTACGATGCCGGAGATCATGTGAAATTCGGCTTCCCGATGGCAGCCACTGCTACTATGCTGGCCTGGTCGGTGTACGAGTATCGTGAGGGCTATGAAAGAGCTGGACAGCTGGACGAAATTCTGGATAACATCCGCTGGGCTACGGATTATTTCATCAAGGCGCATACGGCCCCGAACGAGCTGTGGGGACAAGTGGGCAATGGGACGGCGGACCATAACTGGTGGGGTCCGGCAGAGGTTATGCCGATGGCCCGGCCGGCCTACAAGATTGATGCGGCGAATCCGGGCTCTGATCTTGCCGGGGAGACGGCTGCCGCGCTGGCTGCTTCCTCAATTATTTTCAAGGATAGCGATCCGGGTTATTCGGCCTTGCTGCTTCAACATGCGAAGGAATTGTATCAGTTCGCAGACCAGTATCGGGGCAAATACTCGGATAGCATTACGGATGCCAGAGCGTTCTATCAATCCTGGAGCGGCTATGCTGATGAATTGAGCTGGGCTGCTGTGTGGCTCTACCTGGCTACCGATGATCCGGATTATTTGGATCAGGCGATTGAGGCTAGTGATGAGTGGGGAACCGATCAGCAGGGCAACTGGGACTACAAATGGACCCATGCCTGGGATGACAAGCACTACGGCGCCCAATTGCTATTGGCACGGATCACCAATGACCCGCGCTTCGTCCAATCTACCGAGAAGAGTATGCAATTTTGGACAACCGGGGTGAGCGGAACCGGCGAACGCGTCAACTATACGCCTGGCGGGCTGGCTCACCTGGACCAATGGGGAGCGCTGAGATATGCCGCGAATCAGGCTTTCCTGGCCTTTGTATACTCCGATTGGGTCAGTGATCCTGTGAGCAAGCAGACGGCCCGCTCATTTGCAGAACAACAGATTCTATATATGCTGGGCGATAACCCGAGACAAAGCAGCTATGTGATCGGGTACGGCAACAATAGCCCGGAGCATCCGCATCACCGGACCTCTCACGGCTCTTGGAGCGACAGTCAGAACGAGCCGGCCAATCATCGTCATATTTTATATGGAGCGCTAGTCGGAGGCCCGTCCGTCACGGATGCCTATACAGACTCCATTAGCGACTATGTCTCCAATGAGGTGGCCACGGATTATAACGGCGGATTTACCGGAGCATTAGCCAAAATGATGCTGCTGCACGGCGAAGGCGATCAGCCGCTAGCTTCGTTCCCGGCACCTGAGGAGCGCGAAGATGAGATGTTTGTCGAGGCTTCGGTGAATGCGAGCGGGAGCAATTTCATTGAGATTCGTGCCCTGCTTAACAACCGTTCAGCTTGGCCGGCGCGTGCCAGCAGCGATATGTCCTTCCATTATTATCTTGACCTGGAGGAAGTGATCGCAGCCGGGTATGGTCCGGAAGATGTAACCGTCACGGCCGGTGGTTACAATCAAGGAGCTACTGTGTCGCAGTTGCTGCCCTTTGATGAGGACAACTATATTTATTACACCGAGGTCGATTTTACAGGAACCTCAATATATCCGGGCGGACAGTCGGCATTCCGTAAGGAAGTGCAATTCCGGATTGCAGCTCCGCTGAATACCGCCTTCTGGGACAACAGCAATGACTTTTCTTATCAAGGCCTATCCACAATCGGCTCATCGCCAGTCAAGACGCCTTATATTCCGGTGTTCGATGGAGGAGTTCAAGTGTTTGGCGAGCTTCCATCTGGCGGAGGCACCCCAGGCATCCCCTCCATACCGGCGGCTCCCCGGGGAGTAACGGCGAAGGCAGGAGACGGGCTTGTGCAATTAACATGGAATGCGGTTAGCCGTGCGGATGAATATGTGGTCAAACGTTCGGAAACGAGCGGCGGCCCCTACATCGAAGTTGAAGTGACTTCGAGTACCTCCTTTACGGACAGCGGTTTAACTAACGATGTGACTTACTACTATGTTGTTGCAGCGAGAAATGAGGTTGGTGAAGGCTCCCCTTCGGGCCAGGTCAGCGCCAAGCCACGGGAGCTTCCGGCTCCGGTGGAGGGGGATTTGGGGCTTGAATATCGCACTAGCGATACCCAGGCCGGAGATAACCAGATTCGGGCGCAATTCCGCATTCAAAACCATGGGGAGGAAGCGATCCCGCTCAACCAAGTGAAGCTGCGTTACTATTATACGATTGATGGGGACCAGGCCCAGCAATTCCATTGTGATTATGCTGCGGTTGGCAGTGGCAATGTGACGGGCACCTTTGTCAGCCTGCCTGATCCTGTGACCGGTGCTGATCATTACGTGGAGGTTGGTTTTAGCACGGCTGCAGGTACTCTGGCTCCGGGCGCAAGCACAGGCGATATCCAAATTCGCATCAATAAGAGCGATTGGACCAATTACAATGAGCTCGACGATTACTCCTACGATGGCAGCAAGCAAAGCTATGCTGCTTGGGATAAGGTAACCCTTTATCAGAACGGGTCTTTGGTATGGGGGATTGAACCCTAAATTATATTTGAGAGGATGATCACATTGATACTGTCCAAGGCTTTCAGGAAACCAGCTTCATTCCTATTATCGACAGCATTGACATTCTCACTTTTTACAGGAGGGATGTTCGGAGCGGCTACGCAGGCTCAGGCCGCTTCGCCTGAAGAGACTCGCTTTCTGCAGTTGTATACTCAACTGAAAGATCCAGGCAACGGTTATTTCTCTTCGGAAGGCATACCTTATCACTCTATCGAGACCTTGATCAGCGAAGCACCCGATTACGGACATATGACGACCTCCGAGGCCTATAGCTACTGGCTGTGGCTGGAGGTCCTGTATGGGCATTACACGGGAGATTGGGAGCCGTTAGAGGCCGCTTGGGATAACATGGAGAAATACATCATCCCGGTCAATGAAGGCGATGGCAAGGAAGAGCAGCCGACCATGAGCTACTACAATCCGAACAGCCCGGCCACCTATGCTGCGGAATATGGTCAACCTGATCAATATCCGAGCCAGCTCAGCGGACAATATGCAGCGGGGAGAGACCCGCTGGATGCTGAACTTAAGGCCACATACGGGAATAACCAGACGTATCTGATGCATTGGCTTCTCGACGTGGACGACTGGTACGAATACGGCAATTTGCTCAATCCGGATCATACCGCTACCTATGTGAATACCTTCCAAAGAGGGGAACAGGAATCGGTATGGGAGGCCGTGCCGCATCCTTCCCAGGATGGTAAGACCTTTGGCAAGGCAGGGGAAGGCTTCATGTCCCTGTTCACCAAGGAGGCGAATGCTCCGGCGGCACAATGGCGTTACACCAACGCCACCGATGCTGACGCGCGTGCAATTCAGGCCATGTATTGGGCCAAGTCACTCGGTTATGACAATGAGGTCTATTTTGAAAAAGCGAAAAAAATGGGCGATTACTTGCGCTACGGTATGTATGACAAGTACTTTCAGGAAATCGGCAGCGCTGCGGACGGAAGTCCCTCCGCAGGCAACGGCAAGAATGCCAGCCATTATCTGATGGCCTGGTATACGGCCTGGGGTGGAGGCCTCGGCAATACAGGCAATTGGGCATGGCGCATCGGGGCCAGCCACGCTCATCAGGGCTACCAGAACGTGGTGGCTGCGTATGCACTCTCCGATCCCGACAACGGATTGATCCCGAACTCGCCAACAGCCGGTCAGGATTGGGCGACTTCACTCTCACGCCAACTGGAATTCTATACCTGGCTGCAATCCAGCGAGGGAGCGATAGCCGGCGGTGCTACCAACAGTTATGATGGCGCTTACAAGTCCTACCCAGCCGGGACAAGCACGTTCTATGGCATGGCCTACGACGATGCCCCGGTATATCATGACCCGCCATCCAACAACTGGTTTGGTATGCAGGCCTGGGGAGTAGAGCGGATCGCCGAGCTTTATTATATCCTGGCCTCCAGCGGAGATACTAGCTCGGATAACTTCCGGATGGCCAAGCAAATCACGGAGAACTGGGTTGATTGGTCGATGGATTACGTCTTTACTGACCAGCGTCCTGTCACCGATAGCGATGGCTACTATCTGGATCAGCAAGGCAATCGTGTGCTTTGGGGAGACGATCCGCAAATCGCTACCGTCCCGGCTCCGGGCGAATTCTGGATTCCTAGCAATCTGGAATGGTCCGGCCAGCCCGACACCTGGAGCGGCTTTAGTAATCACACCGGCAATGCTAATCTTCATGTAGTGACAAAAAATCCGGGCCAAGATACCGGCGTGCTCGGCAGTTATATCAAGGCGCTTACCTTCTACGCAGCAGCCACCAAGGCCGAAGAAGGCAGCTTCACAGCGCTGGGCTCGCAGGCGGAAGGGCTCGCCAAAGCCTTGCTGGATACGGCATGGAACTACAATGACGGCATCGGCATTGTCACGACAGAAGAGCGTGGCGATTACAACCGTTATTTCACGAAAGAAATCTATTTCCCTGATGGTTGGACGGGTACATTTGGTCAAGGAAATACCATTCCGGGCAATGACACCGTACCATCCGATCCATCGAAAGGCGGCAATGGTGTCTATGCCAGCTACGTTGACGTTCGTCCAAACATTGTCAATGATTCGCAGTGGGCATATCTGCTGGACAAGTATACGAACTCATGGAATCCGCAAACCCAAACCTGGGACGACGGAGCTCCTGAATTCGTCTACCACCGCTTCTGGTCTCAAGTGGATATGGCAACGGCTTATGCTGAATATGCCCGCTTGATTCAGGGGGGAGGCGGAGGTCCCGTGGAGCCGGTGGCTCCCAAAGCTCCAACCAATTTGAAGGCCGTCTCCGGGGATGCCCAAGTGGAGTTAAGCTGGAGCAAATCCTCTGGGGCGGAGGAGTATACGGTCAAGCGTGCCGAGGTGAGCGGCGGGGCCTATAGCCCAATCGCTACGGTGACTACGAACGCCTACACGGACCTTGACGTAGTCAATGATACCACCTATTACTATGTGGTTAGTGCCACCAATGCGGTAGGAACCAGCCCGGATTCGGCCGAGGTCAGTGCCACGCCGAACTCCAAGCCGATCCCGACGGGTGAATTGAAGGTTCAGTACCGAACGGATGACACGGGAGAGAATGATAACCAGATTCGGGCGCAATTCAAGGTCGTGAATAACGGAACCGAGACGGTATCGCTGAGCGATGTGAAGGTGCGCTACTACTATACGATTGATGGAGACGCCTCTCAGCAGTTTAATGTGGATTACGCGGTCGTGGGCAGCGGGAACGTGAGCGGCAGCTTCGTGAAGCTGGAACCTGCGTTACCTGGAGCAGACTATTATTTTGAAATAGCCTTTGCCCCAACTGCCGGGACTCTGGCACCGGGAGAGGATTCCGGGGAGATCCAGATTCGTATCAATAAATCGGATTGGTCCAATTATGCGGAAGCGGATGATTATTCCCGTGATGCGTCGAAGACTTCTTATGCGGATTGGGACAAGGTGACCGCCTATCTTGGCGGCAGCCTGGTGTGGGGGATAGAGCCCTAATCTTTCGCGACGCTAACTCTTGATAGGGTGAAAAAACGGTGGGTCCTGGCACTAGATTGATTGCGCCGGGACCTGCTGTTTTTATGTTTTAACTTACACCTCGTATAAACTCTGAGCAAACCCCGGAAGCCACGGACCCCGTAGGGGAAGACCGTTATGGGCAGTGTTGGGATGCGATTCAAATCTTCTTGAGCAAGCGTATCAACAATCGCTTGGACCGTAGAATCACATCCTGTTCCTCATGGCCCGTCCGTTTTTGAAATCATAGCCTGGCCTCAGGTTGTTCGTAGTGGGTAAGGATGGTTCATTTTAGCATAAGCAGGGGGATTGAGTGGGATGGGGGAAGGTGGATAAGAACATAAAAAGACGCACGGTTAAATGAATCGAGCGTCATCTTTTTGTAAAAGATCAAGATATTATTTTATGGCTCTAAGAAAAAGCTGTAATAGCGCGTATGCATCTTTACGTTGCATATCTGTACATTGATTTAGAGCATCAAAGATTAGCTTTGTTTCATCATTATTATGGGACTTGTCCAAATGGCCTAAAAGAAGCTGATCAGGAGATAATTTTAGCAAGGAACAGACTGCAAGCATGGTTTCAATGGACATACCGACTTTTCCACGCTCAATATCAGCGCAAAACTTAGGTACACGTCCTATCCGCTCTGCAAAATCTTCTTGAGAAAGACCTAACGCTTTTCTGCGGGAACGAATGCGTTCACCGATAGCTAATTTATCATAATGGCTCATGTTAAATCCTTCCTGAATCATAGTTTTCAATTACTATTATGTAGGAGTTTTAAATTGACTTTAATGAGTTATAAAGGTACTATTTAAAGTATTTTTAAGATTCCATAGTCTTTCCTCTAAAGGTTGAAGAAATACGCTGTTTGAAGAAGGAGAGATAGAATGCCAGTTCCATTATGGTTCCTTAATGCGATTCGTCAAAGGCTGGAGTTGATCATGCTGGATATTGAACGGCAGTCAGAATGGCATAAGATTCGGGCTGAAGAGCAAAGCGCCTTTGCAGGGATGTTTCCTGGTGAGGATAAAACGAAGGGTGCAGATTATATGGAATGGGAGGACAAGCATCTATTCAGACGAGCTGTGGAAAATGAATGGCTATATACCCAAGGCGTGAAGGATGGTATTCAACTGATTATTGGTATAATGGAAGAAGGGAATAGTAAGTAAAGGTGGGAATGCTTTGATTGGTGCGAACCCCAAGCTCACACGATTTTCCCGGGAGATTCGCACCACGCGCCCCATAAGGGCTCATCGCATTTTAGCCCCTTTTTTGCTATGCTTAAGACAGCCTTTTGCGAGATTCGCACTTTTGAAGCCCTGAGCCCTTGCTTGGCGCGGGCTCATTTGGGGCGGAGTCGCACCTTACGTAGGTGCGTGGATTGAAATAACCAGGAGCCAGATATGCAGTTATATTTGTATGGTCGCACCTTATGTAGGTGCGTGGATTGAAATTCAGCGATCAAATGCGCCGGGTGACAAAGCTCGTGGTCGCACCTTAGGTAGGTGCGTGGATTGAAATCGTATAAACTGCGGGCGTTAATCGGAGGCATAACGTCGCACCTTACGCAGGTGCGTGGATTGAAATGATGCCCAGATGCTGATTGACAGTGCTTGGGATTATTGCTATACGGGAAGCGATGAACATCCAATCCGCAGAAATTTGGATCCTGCTGGCTCGGCCAGAAATTTGACGATAGATGAACTATCCTTAATTGTGAAAATAGTAGTATTGCAAAGCAAAAGCTTTGAGCAGCTATCCGCCGAGCTTGCCCAATGGCCGCTGGTTGTGTCAACACATGGTAATGAAAGATTTTAGATATTAGCCCAACCGGACTCGACAAATGGTCTGGTTTGCAGAAGCTAGGCATAGTAGCTGGGAGCTATACCGCTTTTGGAAATGATGCCAATGATATTTCAATGTTTCAGCATGCCCGCTCCTCCGTGTGTGTTGGGGAGCATGCAGCGCTCCAGAACGTAGCAACGGAGTGCGTTAGTTCTGATTAAGCAGCAGTTCGCTAAGCTGGATGAAATGTTCGACAAATATCGTCATATCATCAAAAGCTGAGATACTAAAAGATAAAGGCAATGAAGTCCTGTTGGAAAATTTTTCATAAATGGTTTGACATCGCAACATAGCTCCTGTAAGATTAAATTAACAGATCCCACCACGCCTCTTAACAATGCGTACCAAGGTGGGCCTTTTATTATTCGGAGGAATTCTATGGGTCAGCAACCATCACCTCTGCTGAAATCCCCTGCTACTTTTGAAGAACAAATTCAAACTTTAAAAAAGCGCGGCCTTGTGATTGATGATGAAGATGTTGCTTTTCGAACATTGCAGCGAATTAATTATTATCGTCTGAGCGCATATGGATTGAGCCTAAAAAACAATAATCGGTTTCACACGGGAGTAACATTTACGCAAATCCATGCACTATATGAATTTGACCATCGCTTTCGCTACCTGATTATGGACATGACCGAGCAAGTAGAAATTGCTTTTCGCACTCATATTTCTTATCGTATTGCTCATACATACGGCGCGTTGGGGCATTTGGAATCAGCACATTTTGAAAACGAGAAATATCATGAAGCTTTTCTTGTTGAATTGGATAAAGAAATCAGAAGATCTCAAGAAATATTCATCAAGCACCATTTCGATAAATATGAAGGAAACATCCCTGTTTGGGTAGCAATTGAAGTGCTCTCGTTTGGAACACTTTCGAAGCTGTTCTCCAATATGAAAAACGAAGATAAGAACTATATTGCAAGAAGCAATTATCAAGCACCGGCAATCTATCTTGAAAGTTGGCTTAAGTGCCTTTCTTATGTTCGCAACATATGCGCTCACTATGGCAGACTGTATAACCGACCGCTTACAAGCAAGCCAAGACTGGATCATCAAGCCAAACAGTTGGGCATTCAACAAAACCGAATATTTGCTCACCTTTATGTTCTCAAGCAACTGATTCCCGAACGAAAAAAATGGAGTGATTTTGTGACTCGGTTGGAAACGCTACTTTCCGAATATAATGATGCCATAGAGTTAGAACGAATCGGATTCCCTGAAGATTGGGAAGCCATACTAATTAAACGGAGTTAAGACGACCTCCCCATGTGGAGGTTTCTTTTATATGCGAGCAAATGCTTGCTGACAGGTAGATGACGTTAGTGTAGAAATTCTGGCTGGGGTGTTTGACTATATTACAATAGGACACTTTGAATTAGCAGAGGATATCGCCGTTATCGATTTGAAAGCTATCGATCATATCAGCCCGTTTATTGAGCAACTGCCCCCGCTGGAACATGCAATCAATAAAGAACATTTGAAGCGAATTAACTTAGAAATTGGTCGACCCTTGAGAAGATATGATAGTATACTGGATTATATCCCAACGCAATATATTGCCGACTTTATCCAAAGTATTAGGTATGAAGGTAAGCCGGAGTATGCTGGGATTGAATACAACAGCACGGTTAAGTTGGACGGATATAATATGGCGATTTTCTATCCGGATATTTTCCAGTGTACCGATATTGAAGTGTATCTTATTAGCGACTTGACCTACGGAAAAGAGAGGATATAGACGACGCATCTGTGTAACCTTATAGTAAATACGCTGGTGCGAACCCCAAGCGAACATGATTTTCCTGGGAGATTCGCACCACGCGCCCCGTAAGGGCTCGCGGGATTTAAGCGATTTTTTCGCTAGATTTTAAAGCGCTATTTTTGAGATTCGCACTTTTGGGCCGCTGAGCCCTTACTGGGTAAGGGCTCATTTATGGCGGAGTCGCACCTCACGTAGGTGCGTGGATTGAAATGCTCCATAGAAAACTCGTCCGTGAGTATCTACAGTCGCACCTCACGTAGGTGCGTGGATTGAAATTTTGTAACATATACACTCTTTTCTTGGTTGTTATCGTCGCACCTCACGTAGGTGCGTGGATTGAAATTTCCTATAGTAAAGGAGACACGTACCACAGTTGAGGTCGCACCTCACGTAGGTGCGTGGATTGAAATCTTGATTGAGTTCCTTACATAAGAGCTTGCCTCGTCGCACCTCACGTAGGTGCGTGGATTGAAATGAACAGTCGATGGCAAATGTGCGCGCTATCTCCCGTCGCACCTCACGTAGGTGCGTGGATTGAAATACCTGTACGTGGTTGTAGGGTGTAATGCTTACGTCGCACCTCACGTAGGTGCGTGGATTGAAATCTCCGCCCATAGGCAGTCATGGCTATTCTTATCGTCGCACCTCACGTAGGTGCGTGGATTGAAATTGGGCAACACGGAGGCAATCGAAGACCTTGGAATTGTCGCACCTCACGTAGGTGCGTGGATTGAAATAAGCACCAACTTTTTTATCCCATAAGCTACTGTAGTGTCGCACCTCACGTAGGTGCGTGGATTGAAATTTGCGCGGCAGCGGCCACGCCAGATATATAATCGTCGCACCTCACGTAGGTGCGTGGATTGAAATAATGGCAAAAGAGACATAGACCTGTCTCTTATGGAGTCGCACCTCACGTAGGTGCGTGGATTGAAATAGATCGACACACTGGCCTATGTACTGATGTTTTGCGTCGCACCTCACGTAGGTGCGTGGATTGAAATTGCCGGATGCGAGTATCTATATTGGAGTAGGACGGGTCGCACCTCACGTAGGTGCGTGGATTGAAATGGTTGATTCCCGAATTAACTTAAGTCGCACCTCACGCAAGTGCGTGAGTTAAAAACCAGAGCAGGGATTATTTTGCGTGCTTCTCTTTTACACTTTGCTTTAAAAAGGATAGAAAGGTTTGTCCCGCTTTCGACAGGTAGGCTGTTTTATTGCTGGCAATGCCTAATTGCAGGAAAATAGGAGGGTTCAGGGGAAATGCCTTGATTCGGGCTGTAATTGGACCGTATATCTCATGGACTTGATTTTACTTACCCAGTAATCAAGTCCATTTTCTTTCTTGGGCAAGTAATCCAGCCTAAATCATCATGTAGCAGATTATTAGGAGTTGCTATCTCTGTTTTCTTTGGGCCTCGTCGATTAACAATTCGGCTGTAAAAAGCGGCAATACGGGTATTTTTTAGAGACTTTTGTTCGTTTTCGAACTCCTCCCAGCGGTTTCCTTACTTCCTGGATAAACGGCTGCTCACGAAGCTAAATGGTTTTCAGAAGGGATTACCGACTTTATACATGTGCTCAGGCAACAATCGGCGGTTCATGAAGTTTTTTTGTACTTCTTCCACTTTCTGATTTTGGCACGGAACGTCTTGAACGGCGCTGCCGAATTGATGTGAATCCAGCGGGCTGCCGGCCAGTTGTCCTTGTTGCCTGTCCACTTGCGGTGGCCCTGTGTGAACAATTCTTCCTCGCTGAACGTGTCGATCCACTGCTGCCATCGCTGCTCTAACTCCCGGAATTGACTGCGCAGCTCGGGCAGTGTCAAAGCGGCGTATTCGTCATAGAATGATTGATACATCTCGCCAAGCTGATTCCACTTGAAGCCTGGAGCGGGCATGCTTACCTCCTTGCCCTTTCGTTCATCCTCATCCCAGCCCATCACCAAATGCATCCAGCCCAGCTGGTAAGCGATAATCTCTGCAGGAGTCCGGTCCACCTCAGGAATTCGTACATCCTTTTCCCCGGGATTCACGTCATCGAACTCTCCATCCAATAACAAGTACAGAGCATGTATAGTCTCCATGAGCTCCTGTTTTGATTCGTATACATAGCTTGCCATATTCGTTCACTCCTACTTTTTTATCCTAGTTATACCATAGGAATGTGACAACAGGATGTCCAGTTTAACAAGGCAGTTCAAAAAGTCATCATTTGATCACAAAGCGGATAAATTCCCTCCGTACAGGCACAGTTGGGCCTCGGCCCACATACAATGAAATGAGCCAGAAAGAAGCGAGGTTATATTCATTGTTATGTGATCCAGCAGGAGGTGCCATCAATGCCTGGTTTGTTTACTGCAATTGCCATGTTCATCAAACAGTTGACGCTGCTCGTCTCTTATGTGAAGAATAACGCCTTCCCTCAGCCCCTAACGGAGGAGGAGGAAGCGAAGCACCTGGAAAGAATGGCCCAGGGCGACCCTGTATCCCGCAATTTGCTGATTGAGCACAACCTGCGGCTGGTTGCTCACATCGTAAAAAAATTCGACAATACCGGCGAAGACCTCGAAGACCTGATCTCCATCGGGACGATTGGTCTGATCAAAGCGATCGAGAGCTACCGGCTCGGTAAAGGGACGAAGCTGGCGACATTTGCAGCAAGATGTATAGAGAACGAGATTCTTATGCACCTGAGGTCGCTGAAGAAAACCCGCAAAGATGTATCTTTGCATGATCCCATTGGAACGGACAAAGAAGGCAATGAGATCACCTTGATTGATATTCTGGGCAGTGATAATGATGAAGTGGCGGACCATGTTGAACTGAAGCTGGAAAAGAGCAAGATCTACCAGAACCTCGACATCCTGGATGAGCGAGAGCAAGAGGTTATTAAAGGGCGATTCGGGCTGGAGCATGGGGGAGAAGAACGGACCCAGCGCGAAATCGCCAAGGAGCTCGGGATTAGCCGGAGCTATGTGTCGCGGATCGAGAAAAGAGCACTCATGAAGCTGTATCATGAGTTTTATAAGAAGAAATAGAGAAAACCAATATTCCTTTTGATTGTCCGATGTAAATTACAGACAAGGAAATGTCAGTAGATTTAGCATATAAAACTCCTCTAAGGAAACTGTGCTCATATCTGTAGGATATGGAGTAGAAGCTTAGAGGATTTTTTATTGAAATAAGAATATGCTTTTTGTAAAAAACAAGATGAAAATGATTCGGATGAGACTAACTGGTCTACTTTGAGGACTCATACGGAGAATTTAGATTAGTTAACTTATGAATACATATATTGAATAAGTATTGATATTCGAGTTTATTTTAAAAATCGGACTATAAAATGACAACATCCGACTTCTATTTTAACTATACTAATATTGAATAGGTTTACTTAAATTAATGGTCAACATTAGGAGATTGGTTGGTATGAAATAAAGAAATGTTTTGTTACATGAGACATCCTCGAAGTTGTATACCATAATGACATCTTTTAAATCAAAATCAAACGATTATGAAAAACTTCCTTTAAACCGAAAATTGGACAGTATCTAACGGACGAGAAGAAATAAACTTAGTTAACAGATTATTAGTTATTAAGATAAGTAACATTAAAGGGAGGCTTCTGTTTGTACAAAGATAGATTTTTTAACTTTTTTTTGGTGGCTTTATGTGGAGTCTTAGGAGGGATTAGTAGCTTTGTTATAGGGAATATTCTCTTATTACGCTATAGCCCCAGAAGCTTTTTGGTAGGTTTAATTATCGTGCAGCTTATTGTTTTACTTTTATTTATTGCTACACTGCGTTATCAGGCAAAGAAGACTAACAGTGAAACACTAGTACCTTTAAGTATTGCTGTATTCGTCATTTTCCTTTTTTTTGCCCCTGCCATAGTAGATAAACTAGATCATTATTTATCTCTCCCCTCCGTAAAGGAGCAAAATCAGGCTATAAAAGAAGTATCAAATACTATAACTCAAACTAACATTCCTTATATTATTGATGAAGAAGAGAGTAAAAAGAGAACCAAGAAATATGGTTCCAGAGTTAATGTTGTTTTAGTAAGAACAAAGGATGGTTTTTTCGAGAAAAATGAGATTGGTGTATTTGTTGATAAGTTGCCAAAAAAAGAAATTGATATAGCCTTTTATACTTTAGGGAAGAAAGATGTATTTGGATTAGGAATTGACCACAACGACATTATTTTTAGTTGCGCTCCATTTGATATATGTAGAGAGATGGGTATTGATTACTAATTAAATGAATTAGGAAAGTGCGAGAGAGTAAGCCCTTTGAATAATTATCTATTCGTATCTGTGTATATTGATAATTGGAGTGAGATTAATAGAGATGTAATTTTTCAAAAAAATATAAAATTCTACATTTGATTTAATAATAATATTAATAGATCGAATTATGGGGGGATTGCATGCATAGGGGAGTTACAAAGAAAATCATAAGAGGTTCACTTTTAATTCTATGGGGCTTGTTTCTAGTTGACTTTGCAATATTAACCCTACTCGGGGGGCTTTATGGTTGGCATAGTAATAGAATTGCAGCATTAATTGCGTTATCACTAACCTTGGCTACTTCAATGGTTCATATTGTTACCTTGATTTTAGTTCGAAAAAAGTTTTCTGCAGGATTTTTAGTTTTCAATGCGTTAATATTTGTTATTCTTCTTGTGAATGGTCCTAGGGTTCAATTTCTTGAAATGCAATTGATAGACTACTTGAAGACACCCACAATATTTTCACAAAATAAGATGATAAAAGAAGTTCAGAGGGAAATCGATCTTAACCAGCTCCCTTTTGTAATTGATATTAAAAAAAGCAAAAGATTAACTTACCAAAATCGGGAAATAGTGATAGTTCTAGAAAAAAGCAAGATAGAAGAACTTCAAAAGGAAGAGTTTGATCAAATTAGAGCGGGTATGTATGGCAGAAAAATCATTCTGGTATTTTCGGATAATAGCGGTGAGAGGGTAATTAGAATAGAGCTTAAGAGGGATCAGACAATTGAATATTGCTCTCCAGAATTAATATGTAATGAGTTTGGAATTGAAATGAAAAAAGAGTAACTTGGTATTTTAAATATCAATAAATCAAGAAAATACAAGAAACTAAGCTTTTTTGAGAACCTCGACATCCTGGATGAGCGAGAGCAAGAGGTAATTAAAGGGCGATTCGGGCTGGAGCATGGGGGAGAAGAACGGACCCAGCGCGAAATCGCCAAGGAGCTCGGGATTAGCCGGAGCTATGTGTCGCGGATCGAGAAAAGAGCGCTCATGAAGTATCATGAGTTTTATAAGAAGAAATAGAGAAAATTATTATTCTTTTTGATTTGCCAGATGTAAATTACAGACAAGGAAATGTCATTAGATTTAGCATATAAAACTCCTCTAAGGAAACTGTGCCCATATCTGTAGGATATGGAGTAACAGCTTAGAGGAGTTTTTTTATTGGAATAAGGAGGTGTTTTTTTGAAAACGGATATGGAAATGATCCGGATGAGACTAACCAGTCTATTTGAGGACTCATGCTGAGATTTAGATTCGCTAACTTATGAGTACAAATATATTGAATAAGTATTGACATTCGAGGTCATTTTTAAAATAAAACTATAAAATGACAACATTCGACTTTTATTTAAACTACACTAATATTAAATAGGTTTACTTAAATTAATTAAATTGGAATTGAGAGTGATTGATTTAGATAGATCATAAGTAGTAATACATGTTTTCTTGTACAAGGAGACAGAAAAAGTGACTGTAGGTCAACTTTTAAGTCTAAATAAGGTTGGTGGATTATGATAAAAAAAATTGCTTTGTTATTAGGAACCTTCTTTATTTCTATTGCCAGCTTTTCGACATTTGTTGGCTTATATGCTTGGAATAGCAATAGAAAGACTGCTGTAATTTACTTAATAATATCATTGGCCATTGTTCTCTGTTATGCAATTTTTTTATTTTCTTTGAGAAAAAAGTTTTCGAGTACCTTTTTAATACTTAATGTTTTGTTATTCATTATCGTTTTTGTAAATGGACCTCAGTTACAACTTTATGCATTTGAATTAAAGGAACAAATTAAATTTCCTACCAAGAAGATACAAAGACAATTAAATCAGGAAGTAGCAACTGCAATTGAAAACTTAAAAGTTCTATATCGAGTTGACTTCGAAAAAAGTGAAGAAATGACTAGACAGAGGAGGGAGCTAGTCACTGTATTAATGAAAAATAATAGAAATGAGATTCAGTCAACAGAAATCAACCAACTATTAAATCAATCTTTTAGTAAGGACGTGTTTCTATCGTTTTATGATTATGCAGCGAGCCATATCGTAAGTCTATATCTTACTAATTATGGAGAAGTGACGTTTTGTTACCCTTACAGTAAGTGTGATGAACTTAAAATAAATTATGAATAGAGGAATTCTTTATGGAAAATTATGGATAAAGAAAGTAACTTCAACCCTAAGGGGCTGGCCGTTTAATGTAACGGGTCCAGCCCCTTGTGCTGTATTCTGAATTTGCGCGGGGTTAAGCCGATTTCTCTTTTGAAAATGCTGCAGAACTGAGCATCGTTCACAAACCCGGAAGCAGCCGATACCTCCGAGATAGGAAGCAGTGTATGGCGCAGTAATGATTTGGCATAATCCAGGCGTTTTAGCAAAAGATAACGGAGCGGGGATAAATGGTAGCGCTCTTTAAACAGATGGCGAAAACGATCGTAGCTGTAGCCGGATAGCTCCGACAGGCTGGATATCGTCAGCCTTTGCAGGAAGTTCTCATCCATATAGTTCATGACATACTGCATGCGATCCTCAGCAGGTAAGGAGGACAGGCCGTCATCCACATTTCTCAGCAAATGAACGATGATTTCTCCGAGCTGCAGGTTCATCAACTCAGCAAAACCTTCCCGTTTGCGCTGAAATTCTTGCTTGATTCGCAGTAAGGTTTGCAGTACGGTGTGCTCCTTGTCATCATCATACACACCTGCAAGGTTCGACAGTCGGGAGTTATCGCAGAGAAAGCCAATGAACAGCACCTCCGCTTCCGCATCCGGCGTATGCTTCTCATCGTGCTTATAACCAGGGGGGATGATAGCAAACGAGGATGTACGGTAATGAAAATTTTTCGCGCCGATGTTGGAGGTCCCTAATGCATTAACGTAATATACGAGTTCATAGCATTCATGCTGATGCGGGGGAATATGCGTATTAGGCTCATGAACAGCATTTACAATATAAAGAACACGATCCATAAAGCACCTCCCTGAAGTAAGAAATTCAATGTCCTGTAGAATCTGCGCGGCATGATTAGCCGAATCGTATAAAAAATTGACCGAATTCTTATAATTTTTTATGTTCATTTTTGTTATGATCTTATCAATTAGACGGAAGTTTATCAACTAGGCTGGCAACCATGTTCGGAAATGAGTCGTAAAAATCTGCAAAGGTCCCATGAAAAAAATACTTTATTCGGAAATAGGAGCGATGAAGGAAAAATGAAAAAGAATGTACTGGTTTTGCTGGTAGCGATGGTAATGGTGCTGGTAACTGCATGCGGCAGCAACACGAACAATCAGGCTTCAACCGGAAACAGCGATTCCAACGGCGGGACAAGCCAGGATGGGAACTTGAAGGTTATTTTGTTGATTCCGGGTACGCTTGGAGACAAATCGTTCTTTGATGCGGCAAATAATGGCTTGAACAAGGTTAAGGAAGAGCTTGGCGCAGAAACCAAAGTGGTTGAGATGGGAACGGACAAGACCAAATGGGAGCCTACCTACAATGATATTGCCGCTCAGGATTGGGATGTGGTTATTTCTGGCGGATCTGAGATTACTGAAATGTTCAACGCTGTAGCAGAAGCAAATCCTGATAAAAAATTCATTAACTATGATACAGATATTGAAGAAGCTCCGGACAATGTGTACAGCATGACTTATGCAACCAATGAGGTATCCTTCCTGGCAGGGGCTGCGGCGGCTTATGCGACCCAGTCGGATATGGAACATGCTAACGAAGACAATGTAATTGGTTTTGTCGGCGGCATGGACATCCCTGGCATTAACGCATTCCTTGTTGGCTACATCCAGGGTGCCCAGTATGTTGATCCTGACGTTAAAGTGGCGGTCTCTTATGCAGGGGATTTTGTTAACCCGGCAAAGGGCAAGGAGCTGTCTCTGATCCAGTATAATTCGGGTGTAGATATTATCTTCAATGTCGCCGGCGGTACAGGCCTTGGGATTTTTGACGCGGCAAAGGAAAAGAAAAAATACGCGATTGGCGTCGATTCCGACCAAGCGATGCTCCTGAAGGATACGGATCCTGAAAAAGCGAATCTGATCGTTACCTCGGCGATTAAAAAGATTGATTCAGCCATTCTGGGTGCAGTGAAGAGACTGAGCGAGGGCACCTTGGAAATGGGCAAACGTGACATTCTTAGCTTTGTAGAAGACGGTGTCGGCATCGCGGAAAATGAGATTTATACAGCCGCTTTCCCGGAAGATGTTCAAGCGAAGATCGAAGAAGTGAAGCAAAAGCTGATTAACAAAGAAATTAAAGTGGATAACGCCATGGGGATGGAAACCTCCGAGGTTGAAGCGATCCGGAATGCCGTTAAACCATAACTATACGCACAATCTGTACGCACAATCTGTCATTCAGCGCAGCAAGAAGTCCTTCAACATGAGGGGCTTCAAGCTGCTTATTTTTTCAACGATTTAAGAGGTGTTTCAGTTTACTAATCTTCAAGTTAGAAGGATGTGAAGGCTCTACTATGGAAACTCCTTTGCTGGAAATGCGCGGGATTACAAAGGTGTACCCCAATGGGGTCGTGGCTAACCGGGATGTGAATTTCTCACTGCGCGAAGGGGAAATTCATGCTCTGGCAGGTGAAAATGGCGCAGGAAAATCGACCTTGATGAAAATGATCTTCGGAATGGAGGAGCCGAGCGAAGGCGAAATTTATATCCGGGGAGAAAAAGTAAGACTGCAATCCCCTCAGGATGCCATTGATCGGGGGATCGGGATGGTCCATCAGCACTTTATGCTGGTGCCTTCCTTTACGGTTGCTGAAAATATGGTGCTGGGCATGGAGCCCCGCAAGGGCTTGGGCATTCATTATGCGGAGGCGATCCGGATGACGGAGGAGACGGCCCGCAAGTATAATCTGGCGGTAAATCCGAAAGCCAAGGTTGAGGATTTGACGGTAGGGATGAAGCAAAAGGTGGAGATTTTGAAGGCTTTGCTTCGCGGCGCCAAGATTCTGATCCTGGATGAGCCAACTGCCGTATTGACTCCTCAGGAGACGGAGGAATTGTTTCGTGAGCTGCAGCAGCTTAAGGAGCATGGTCATACCATCGTGTTTATCTCGCACAAGCTCAAGGAAGTAAAGGCGATTTGTGATCGAATTACGATTTTGCGGGGCGGAAGCAGTGAAGGTGTATTCCAGACTGCGGATATGAGCGAACAGGAGATTTCCCGTCTGATGGTTGGGCGGGATGTTGTGTTGAAATACGACAAGCCCAACGTAGCGCTTCAAGAGCCTGTGCTGACCGTGCAGGAGCTGAATGTGAGCGATCGGCAAGGCAACTCCCTCTTGCGGGATGTGAACTTTACAGTACACGGAGGACAAATTGTCGGGATTGCCGGGGTTGAGGGCAACGGGCAGCGTGAGCTGATTGAGGCGCTGACGGGCGGACTTCAGGGGGTATCCAGCAACGGCGCTGTGCAGGTCAAAGGAACGGAGATACGGGAAGCGGACATTCTGACCATTCGAAATCTTGGCGTAGCTTATATTCCTGAGGACCGGATGTCCCAAGGGTCAGCCGCAGAGGCCAGTATCTCCGACAATCTGATCTCTACACGCTATCGTTCCAAGGCCATGAATAAAGGTTTCTTTCTGAGGGGTTCAAGTGTCATGGAAATGGCCACGCGCTTGATTGAGGATTTCAAAATACGTTGTTCAGGTCCCAAGCAGCCGATCGGAATGCTCTCGGGGGGAAATATGCAAAAGGTTGTGGTGGCTCGCGAATGCTCAGCCAATCCGCAGCTGTTAATCGCGGAGCAGCCTACACGCGGGGTTGATGTCGGGGCGGCACAGTTAATTCACCAGAAGCTGCTGGAGCTGCGAGAGAAGCAGAGTGCCATTGTGCTCGTATCTGCCGATTTGAATGAAGTGCTGGAAATTAGTGATTGCCTGCTAGTCATGTATGAAGGACAAATCGTTGCCTATATCGAGAACCCTTCCGGCATGAGTGAAGAGGAGCTTGGGCTCTACATGCTGGGAATCAAGCGACAGGATGCGCAGCAGATCAGGAGGGCTCTGAGTCATGTTTAAATCCAAATATTTCGAGACGTTTCGAACAACAGCAGTCATTTTGATTGCGCTTGTGATTGCTTTTCTTATTATTGCGCTTGTTAGCGACAATCCCGTAAAAACGATCGGCATTTTTCTGTTTGAGCCGCTCAACTCGAAGGGGCATATCGGAAATGTGATTGAGATGGCAATTCCGTTGATGTTTACTGGACTTGCAGTCTCATTGCTATTTCGTGCGAATATGTTCAATCTGGGCGCAGAGGGGGTTTTCTATTTCTCTGGCGTCGTGGCGTCAGCGATTGCCATTCACTGGTCGCTGGGCGGCTTCCTGCATCCGGTTGTTGCTATCCTTGCCGGTTCGATCGTAGGCGCCATTTTATCTGCCATCCCGGGTATATTGAAGGCAAAATGGAATGCGAATGAGCTAGTGACCTCCTTAATGTTCAACAATATTTTATTTGGAATTGGCCTGTATCTATTAAATTATCAATTACGGGATGCAAAGGCGTTTGCCAACGTCTCATTTAAATTTGAGAAAACGGCCTTGCTCGATAAAATCATTCCGGGCACACGGATTCATACGGGCTTAATCTTCGTATTGGCGCTTATCGTGCTTGCTCATTTCTTTCTGTATAAAACAAAATGGGGCTATGAGCTTCGCATGACGGGAGCCAATCGCAGCTTTGCCCGCTACTCCGGGATGAAGACGGCCAAGGTGATTATTCTCGTTCACCTGCTTGCAGGCTTTATTGCAGGCATGGGCGGGTCTGTGGAAGTGCTCGGGATGTATACCCGCTTCCAATGGACAGCCTTGCCTGGCTATGGTCTGGATGGCGCTCTGGTCGCTATGCTGGCCAAGAACAACCCCTTGTCGGTGATCGGTTCGGCCTTGTTCCTGGCCTATATTCGGATTGGAGCTGATCTGATGGCCCGCCTGTCTGATGTTCCTGCTGAAATGATCTCCATTATCCAAGCCGTCATTATCTTACTGATCTCGGCCGAGCAATTCCTGAAATTCTGGAAGAATCGGATGCTGCTGAAGGAGGCGCGTGAAGCATGAATGGTCTGGACAGCTTGTTCAATGTGATCTTGACAACAGATTTTGCTTTCTCCGTCTTGCGGGTAACAACCCCTATTTTATTTGCAGCATTAGGCGCATTAATCTCTAACCGTGCCGGTATTATCAATATCGGGATGGAGGGGATTATGCTTGTATCCGCCTTGACAGGCGTAATCGTCAGTTCCTATTCTCAGAATGCCTGGGTAGGCCTGCTGGGCGCCGTGCTCGCTGGCACACTTATTGCAGGCTTGCTAGCCTTTTTCACATTGAAATTCAAAACGCACATTATTTTAGGCGGTATTGCCATTAATATGTTTGCTTCCGGCGGCACCGTGTTCATCCTGTACCTGCTTAGCGGGGACAAGGGATCGTCCACCTCCTTGCCGAGCAAGGTATTGCCCAGCCTTGAGCTTCCCTTGATCAAGGATATCCCTGTAGTGGGTCAAATTCTATCAGGACATCATGTGCTGACCTATATATCCATTATCTCGGTATTCGTTGTTTACTATCTGCTCAACCGCACCTCCCTGGGCTTGCGTATCCGGTCTGTCGGTGAGAACTCGCATGCGGCACAATCTGTAGGGGTCAGTGTGATTAAGATTCAATATACAGCCTTACTGCTCAGCGGCTTCTTTGCCGGACTTGGCGGAGCTTATATGTCCATGGGCTACTTATCCCTGTTCACAAGAGATATGATTGCCGGACGCGGCTGGATTGCGATTGCGGCTGAATCGATGGGACGAAGCACAACGGCAGGGACCGCATTAACGTCATTGTTGTTTGGCGCAGCGGATGCGCTATCCAACGCCTTCCAGGTGTTGAAGATTCCTGCGGAGCTAATCGCTACGCTGCCTTATGTAGCAACGGTCGTGGGATTAGTCATCTACGCGGTTTCCGAGACGCGTAAAAAGAATCGGAAGATATCTGCTAAATAACTATGTAAGTTGAACTTAAGAAGCTATACAAAAAGGCAGGAGTATAAAGAGTTCTGAAGAAGCATCAGCGTTCGCCTTTGAGAGCGGAGTTCTTCCTTCACATGGCTTAGTTCAATCAAAGAAATTCGCGAACAACAGCGATCGTAAGAACACTTTATACGTTGCCACTAGTGTACCTTCATCCGTTCAACTCCTAAAGTGTTAGCGGAGTCGTCTGTAAAGAATTAGCGAGGAGCGTGATGATATATGGCAACACCGATTATTATTGACTGCGACCCAGGCCATGATGATGCTATTGCGATTTTACTCGCTTATGCACACCGGGATTTACTGGACATAAGAGGGATCACGACGGTAGGCGGTAATCAGGTTTTAGAGAAGATTACAGACAATGCACTGCGAATTCTTAGCTTTATTGAAGCCGATATTCCTGTAGCCAAAGGGGCGGCAGGTCCCTTGCTGGGCAAGCTGGTTACGGGGGAAGAAGCGCATGGTGAATCAGGAATGGATGGCCCGGCGCTTCCCCCTAGTCTCGTCCGGCCGACGGACCAGGGCGCAGTAGAGTTTATGCTTGAGCTTATTAGGTCCAGTGATGATAAGATTACGCTTGTTCCGCTTGCTCCGCTGACCAATATTGCCTTGCTGCTTACTGCATATCCAGAGGTGAAGGAAAAAATTGAACGAATTTCGCTAATGGGCGGCGGGATTAGCTATGGCAACGTGACCTCTACGGCTGAGTTCAACATTTATGTTGATCCGGAGGCGGCGAGGATTGTCTATGAATCAGGGATTCCGATTACCATGAGCGGTCTGGATGTAACCGACAAGGCAGCTATTTTTGAGGATGAAATTGAAGAACTGAAAAGACGCGGTCCGGTATCTGTCCTCGTGGGAGAACTGCTTGATTTTTACTCGATCTATGGGAAGAAGATGGGGTACGTCGGCAATGCGCTGCATGATCCGTGTGCCGTCGCCTGGCTTTTGCACCCTGAGTTATTTCAGTCCAGACACCTGCATGTTACGGTGGAGACGGAAGGCAAGCTGACGAGAGGAATGACCGTAGCCGACCAACGCAAAAAAACAGAACATGCGCCTAATGTTGAGGTGCTGGTTGATGTAGACCGGACAGCATTTATAAATTTGCTATTTGATTCCCTGGCACGTTTGGATCAGCAGCTTCTTGCTGCGAGAGGAGTGTAGGCTGTGGCAGGCTGGGAAAGATTGCAGGAAATGATGGCCTTCGAGCTGATGCAGCGTAGGGAAGAGGGCTGCAATGTAGCAGGATTTCAGGAAAAGCTTGCTTTGGCCGGCAAGGATGAGACTAAGCTGATGCAATTCTATCATGAGATTATGCAGCTTCCTGTTGCAGCAGATTTTCCCTATCATGAACCATCCGCATGGGATGAGATCAGAAGTCTGCGTCCGGAAGGGCCGCGCAAGCTGAAGGCCGTCTGGAGTGAAGCGGAGTGGCGCAATAAGTTCTACGGCGCCTGGCTCGGGAGATCTGTAGGCTGTGCGCTGGGCAAGCCGCTTGAATATTGGGACTACTTGTATGGTAAGGACGGGCGTCCGGGTTGGGAAAATGTGGAGCTGTGGTTCCGCGGTGCAGATGCCTGGCCGATTAAAGGCTATACACCGGGATATTCCCGGGCAGCAGAGCAATATGGGCTTGGATTAAGCGAATGGTCCCATGTAAGCACCTCGGACAAAATTAACTATATGGAAAGTGATGATGATCTGCGCTACACGATTCTCGGCCTGCTGCTGCTGGAGGAAAAGGGCCTGGACTTTGATTCATGGGATGTCGGCAAGCTGTGGCACAGCAGATTGACCTATAGCCAGGTATGCACTGCCGAGACACAAGCTTACATGAACTTTGCGCAGGAGACGTCTCATTTGCATGGGGACAAGCCGGAGGACTGGGAGCTTCGGCAAGAACGCGTGCGAATGTACCTGAATCCATATCGGGAGTGGATCGGGGCGGCGATTCGCGTAGACGGTCTGGCCTATGGAGTAGCGGGACAGCCGGAATTGGCGGCGGAGCTGGCCTACCGGGATGCTTCCTTCTCACATGTAAAGAATGGCATCTATGCAGCCATGTTTAACGCAGCCATGATTGCTGCGGCATTTGCAGAGCAGGATAATGAGAAGCTGCTTGAGATTGGACTTAGTGAAATTCCAAAGACCAGCCGTCTGGCGGCGGATGTCATCAAGGGAATTGAGATCGCGCATCAGGCCAAAAGCGAGCGTGAGCTGGTGAGCCGAATTTGGGATGAATTTAGTCATTATGATCCGGTTCACAGTAACAATAATGCGGCTTTGGTGGCGGCCTCGCTTATCTATGGAGGGAACGATTTTGAAAAGGCAGTCGTAACCTCGGTATATGGCGGGATGGACACCGATTGTAATGGGGCAACCGTCGGCTCTATTATGGGAGCCAAGCTAGGCGCAGACCAATTGCCTTCAAGCTGGACCGAGCCATTAAATGATACGCTCTATGCGGACTTAATTGGTTTTGACCCTGTTTCAATCTCTTCCTTGGCAGAGCGAAGCTATCAGGTGTTTTTGAAGCTGCGGCATTTAGCTTTAGCCTGAAGATGAAGGGGCATCTGGAATGCTCCCACATATTGTAGGGTTGCTGGCCTATACGTTATAATGAATAGGATAGAGATTCGGAATGAGTTACAGTATCGGGGTATGGCGCAGTCAGGTAGCGCGCACCCTTGGGGTGGGTGAGGCCGTGGGTTCGAATCCCGCTACTCCGATTTTTCCGATTCTCAAATAATGACCACTTCTTGTGTAATGTAGAAGTGGTCATTTTCGTTAATTCCAAATTTGTCCTGTTCCAACAACTCAAAAGAAACCAACCCGTCCCTGCCCCGGTTGCTGCAGCCACTGGCGCTTATGGCCCTTGTCCAGTTCCTCGCGCAGTGACTGAATCAGCTTAGCTATATCCACATGTCCTTGCCGATGCCACTCCAGCGCAGCACTCACATATACTTCGCCCATCTGGGCCAGTGAGAAGGACTCTGTATGCCGCGCCGCTTCCAGTGTTCCTTCTGCCCCAGCAAACAGGTCAAATCCCCGTTGCTTGAGATATTGCTCACGCAGAGCTTCATTGGGCATGCTGATTTCATAAGCACGATCAAACCGCCCTGCCCGGTTCATGAGTCCCGGATCAATTTTCTCAGGATAATTTGTCGTACCGATCAAGAAGATGCCTTCCTTGGAGGTAGCCCCATCCAGTGTGTTCAGGAAGAAGGAGCGAACGCCTTCCGGCATGGAGTCAATATCTTCAATAATAAGAACCATTGGAGCCAGCCGTTTCGCAGCATCGAATACCTCCCGCACCGATTCACTCGTCGTATACTCGGTAATTTGCCAGTAGGCTGCCGGACCTGGTATACTCCCCGCGATGGATTTCACCAAGGTAGTCTTACCGTTACCAGGGTGTCCATACAGCAGAATTCCCCGCTTGTAGGGAATATCAAACTGGCGGTAAAACGTGCGATCCTCCTCAAAGAACTGATCCAATGCATGGAAGATATCCTGCTTGATTTCTTCTGAGAGCACTACCTGGTCCCGGGTAACCGTTCGGGTGATGGCTTCGCCTTGGCGCTCGATGCCGTTGCGGGTATCCGTAAAGACCGTCACCCGCTTCATATTTTGCTGCCGTTCACGCTCGCGCACCGTGCTTAGGAATCGCTTCATCTGCTCTTCGCTGGCGGCAAACACAAAATCCTCTGTATAGACGCCATTTAAGCGGAAGAATGGAATTCTCGCCAGAGCTACCCCCAATTTGGGGTATGCAAATACGTTGTTTCGCAATGAATACTGCATTCCGTACGCAGGTACATCGCCCTCATCATCGTAGTGGAAGGTGCGAAGCTCCAGGTCCTCAAACACCCGGGCCACCAGTTCCACATCTTCGCTCTCAGAGCGAAGATCCTCCTCCAGAAGACTCCAGTATTCATTGTTTGGATCATCGCTAGCAAACAGCTCATAGCGTATTGCGTAGCGAGAATAGAGCGCATCAATAATACCGCTAATCAAATGAGCATAGGTGGCATAGCCTTCAATCGCTTCCACGGAATGAGGCTTCAGCGCGTAAATAGAGGAGATGCTTTGTGGTCTGTTTGAATTCTGTAATGTCATGACTTAGCCCCCTTAACGGCAGCAAGCGGCTTGCATTTGGCGACAACCTGAGCCAATCCTGCTCCCGTGACACTTTCAATAATTTCATCCACATTTTTGTACGCTTGCGGCGACTCATCCAGGATGGATTCCAGCGAACGCTGGTTAACAACAATTTCATCTTCGGTTCCTACACGGAGCGCAGCTTCGAAGTCCTCGACCTTCACCAAGCGTTTTGTCGCTGTACGTGAGCGGATGCGGCCTGCTCCATGGCAAATGGAATAATAATTGTCAGCCCCTCCCGGTTGTCCCACCATGATATAGGAAGCTGTCCCCATCGAACCGGGAATAAGCGCAGGGTGTCCGGTTGTCAAATATGGCTTCGGATTATCAGTATGGCCAGCCGGCAACGCCCGGGTTGCCCCCTTGCGATGCACGAATACCCTGCCCAGCTCGGGATGATGCTCTTCCCAGGCGTAATTATGCATCAAGTCGTACAATGTGCTGAATTCGCATTTTGACCCAAACACCTCGCGGAACGCTTCGCGCATGGCATAAGCGATGAGGTGGCGGTTCGTTACCGCATAGTTAAGTGCAGAGTACATCATATTCACATAATGTCTGCCCTCTGCATGCTCCAAGGGAGCGAAGATCAGCTTGGGATCAGAGGTTCCCCATCCGTGGCGCTGCATCACCTTAAGGATAGCTGATGAGCTCATTTGGCTAACATATCCCCCCCAGGCCCGCGACCCGGAGTGGATCATGACGACGATTTGTCCGTCGGACAAGCCCCAAGCTTCCGCGATGCTCCGGTTCTCCTCGGCAATTTCGATCGCCTGGATCTCGGCAAAGTGGTTGCCGCCCCCCAGCGTACCAAGCTGTCTATGCGCCCGATGCCAGGTCATGTCCGGCACAAGCTCCAGTACACTTTCATCGAAGGCGAATTTGCTGCTCTCCACATGAGTTAATGAAGTAGACTTTTTGGGAGTATAGCTGTCCGGAATATATTTCTTAGGCAGTCCATGCAGTCCTTTGCGTACAATATGCTCCAGCCGAATATCGGAATAATGTCCTCGCTGATTGGCCTCCATCGGCAACACTTTTTCGATGGCCTTGACCAATTTACGCCGCAGCTTCACATCTTTAAGATCATCCTTGTGCAGGTTGGTCATGTGCACCCGCATGCCGCAGCCGATATCACTGCCTACAATACTGGGAGATACATATCCGCTCCGCGCATCCCATACCGCCGTTGTACCGATACAAGTACCAACACCCACATGTACGTCCGGAGTATAGCTCATATAACGAATGTCCGGGATTTGCAAATTGTTGTTTGCCATTTCAAATACCTTGTAATCGAGTGATGAGAAAAGCTGCTGTGTCGCGTAAACCGTCAGATCGCCAGAAGGCAGCTTCACTTCGTGACGAAAGGCGCCTTGTTCATCTATTGCTGTTCCATAAATTTGAGTATTCATAAATTGTTTATTAATCCTTTCTAAATTCATTTCATAAAGTGTACATATCTTGCTCGAAGTCGCACTTCGCTCATAGGCCACAAGAAAAGAAGCCATAGGCCTGTTGCCCATGACTTCTTTGTGTGAATCTTTACAAAAGAATTCGCTGTCAGCTAACTGACAGCCGCTCCTTCTTTAACCATAGCTGTAAAGTGACATACCAGAGAACATCAAAACCGTACCCTTGATAAGTCACATATCTCCTATGTCTCCCGTATGAGGCTGAAGAAACGATGAGCAGAATATGAAATTGCATTTACACCAAAAAAACTAAACGACCGAGCGCCATAAACTGCCATCATTGCCTTCAACCTCCCTTCATTCATAATGTAATCTATCTTACGCCAGCATCTTTTTCCATGTCAACCCTTTTATTGGAGGATAGGACGAGATGAGATTGAAAAATTTGGACTGGGAACCTGGCGAATATACTCTTTATTTTAAAAGGGGATTAAACATCCAAAAACAGCTGGATTTTGCGTTAGAATAATCTTTAATAGCTACTAATTTCTCCTTCTATATAAGTTGAACTAAAGATTGTATACTGGAGGCAACGATTAGGCCTGATGCTGGACAGGTCGAGTGAGGGAAATGGAGTGAGTTATTAGATGAATTTAGACAGTCTATTTGACAGCAATTTTAGAGGTTGTGCTGTGATCACTAAAAACAACGAAGTGATATTGAAAAAAGCAGCGGGCTATGCCGATTTACAGAATAAAGTAAGTAACGATTTTGATACAAAGTTTGCAACAGCTTCAGCAGGTAAAGTGTTTGTCGCTGTTGGAATATTGCAACTAATTGAAAAAGGTTTACTCGCTTTTGAAACGACCATTGGAGAGATACTTGATATTGATCTTAAACAAATAGACATTAATATAACAATCAAACAATTGTTAACGCATACTTCAGGCATTCCAGACTATTTTGATGAATCTGTGATGAGTGAATATGAAGAGCTTTGGATCGACTTTCCAAATTATAAAATACGCTCTAATCAAGATTTGCTGCCACTCTTTGTTGATAAACCAATGATGTATCCTCGTGGTAGTAGATTTCAGTATAACAACACAGGGTTTGTTGTATTGGCTCTTGTTATCGAGAAGCTAACAGGAATGGAATTTGATAAATATTTGACTGATCAAGTCTTCAAACCGTGTGAAATGTATAGTACGGGGTATTATGAGCTCGACATGCTGCCTGCAAAATGTGCTGCAAACTATATTTACGATGAACGACGTAATACGTATAGGACTAATATATTCAGCGTAGATGCCAAGGGGACTGGTGCTGGAGGTGCATTTACAACTGTGGCCGATATCGAATCGTTCTGGAATTGCTTGTTGTCATACCAACTACTTTCAGAATCAATGACAAAAAATATGCTTTCAAATCATAGCGGAAAAGATGGATGCTATGGTTATGGGATCTGGCTGAGAAAAACAAATAGTCACTTTGTACCATACTTTCAAGGCAGTGATCCAGGCGTGAGCTTTATTACATCTTATGATATTTCACAACAGTTGATGGTCGTGTTAGTCAGTAACTATGGGGATAATGTTTGGGAATTACTGAGGGATATAAATAACAACCTCTATTCTAATTGATGAATTTGTAAACACTCGTGAGTGCGTTATCGAGATTGCATCATCTATACGTTGTGATATTGCGTTTTACAATTGGATCAGGAAAACGACAGTACTCAGATTGATGCTGACCATGTAGATTTGGACGGTGGAAACAGTGCTTTGAATTTAAAAGGAGCCAGGCGATCAACTCGCTCGGCTCCTTTTGAGTATATAACCCGCTCCATCAATTCGTCTTCGACTTATTGTAGATATCAAACGCTACGGCTAACAGCAGGACGAGGCCCTTGATGCCTTGCTGCCAATCGACGCCGAGGCCGATCAAGGACATACCGTTGTTCATCACGCCCATGACAAGACCGCCGATGATCGCACCGATGACGGTACCGATGCCGCCGGAAGCGGAAGCGCCGCCGATAAAGCAGGCTGCGATGGCATCGAGCTCGAAGTTGATGCCTGCCTTGGGGGTTGCCGAATTCAGGCGGGCTGCAAAGATCAGGCCGGATAAGGCGGCCAAAGCCCCCATATTGACGAATACCCAGAATGTCACCCGCTTCGTCTTGACTCCCGACAGGCTGGCGGCCTTCTCATTACCGCCGATGGCATAAATATGACGGCCGGCTACCATCCGATTCATAACAAAGGAATAGATGACGATCAAGAAGAACAGGATGATGAGAATATTCGGAAGTCCGTTATAGGTAGCGAGTACAAATGTGAAAATGTTAATGACGGCCACAAGCAGCACAATTTTCGTTACGAACATCCAGATGGGTGCCGTGTCGAAGTTGTATTTGATCTGTGTGCGGCGGTCTTTGTATTCTTGCCAGATGTAGAGTACAGACAGCAATATACCGAGTGTCACCGTAAGCAGATGAATTTCTCCGCCGCCAAGCCAGTCCGGGATAAAGCCAGAGCTGATGCGCTGAAAGGTTTTTGGGAACGGTGCGATCGACTGGCCTCCCAGTACAATCATGGTGAGTCCCCGGAACAGGAGCATGCCGGCCAAGGTAACGATAAAAGCCGGGATTTTGATATACGCGATCCAGAAGCCCTGCCAGGCCCCGATCAGCGCTCCGGCTGCCAGGGATAATATAACCGCGAGATACACCGGTAACTGCAAATCCACCATCATGATGGCGGATAGCGCACCGATGAACGCAGCGATGGAGCCGACGGACAAGTCGATATGCCCGGTAATAATGACTAGCACCATCCCAATGGCGAGCACCAGAATATAGCTGTTTTGCAAGATCAGATTCGTAATGTTAAGCGGCTTGAGCAAAATACCCTCGGTCAAAATCTGGAATAAAATTGTGATGAAGACTAAAGCAATAATCATACCGTACTGGCGAATATTTTTCTTAAAGAGCTCGCTGACTGCTTGCATCTGTCTCCCCCCTGCCTCGAGTCATGGATTTCATTAACACTTCCTGCGTGGCGTCTTCGCGGCGGACCTCCCCGGTGATCCGGCCTTCGCTCATGACGTAGATCCGGTCGCACATCCCGAGAATTTCCGGCAGTTCGGAGGAGATGAACAAGATGCCCTTACCCTCGTCAGCCAATTGATTCACGATGGAATAAATTTCGTACTTGGCCCCGACATCGATCCCGCGAGTAGGCTCATCGAGAATCAATATCTCCGGCTGCGAATAGATCCATTTGCTCAATACGACCTTCTGCTGGTTGCCGCCGCTCAGGTTAACCGCTTTTTGCAAAATGCTCGGGGTTTTGATGTTAAGCTTGCGGCGGTATTCCTCGGCGACAAGCACTTCCTCCTGTTCATGAATGACGCCCCGGCGAGAGAGCTTGCCTAATGAGGCTAGCGAAATATTACGCTTGATATCGTCGATTAAGATCAGGCCATATTGCTTGCGGTCCTCTGTAACATAAGCTACTCCATGTTCAATCGCCTGGCTGATATGATCAAAGCGAACCTCCCGGCCGTGCAGGAACAGCTTGCCTTGAATATGCCGACCGTAAGAGCGGCCAAAGATGCTCATCGCCAGCTCTGTCCGGCCAGCTCCCATCAGTCCGGCGATGCCGACAATCTCACCCTGGCGAATGTTCAGATTAATGTCGTCCAGCACCTTGCGCTCCTCCTGCTGAGGATGATAGGCCTCCCAGTCCTGCACCTCGAAGATAATATCGCCGATTTGGGGAGTACGCTCGGGATAGCGATGCGTCAGGTCCCGACCGACCATCCCCTTAATAATCATGTCCTCCGTGACCTGATCGGCCTTCATATCCAAGGTTTGAATCGTCTGACCATCACGCAAAATGGTAATCGTGTCAGCCACTCGACTGATCTCGCCCAGTTTGTGAGAGATGATAATCGATGTGATGCCTTGTTTCTTCAACTCCAGAATAAGGGCCAGCAGGTTCTCGCTATCGTCTTCGTTTAACGCAGCCGTCGGCTCGTCCAGAATTAACAGCCTGACCTGTTTGGACAAAGCCTTGGCAATCTCCACCAACTGCTGCTTGCCGACCCCAAGCTCCAGCACACGGGTGGCTGGCGATTCGTCCAGCCCCACCGTATGCAGCAGTCCTTTTGTCTTCATCGTAGTCTCGTTCCAGTCGACCAGTCCCCGTTTGCTTTGCTCGTTGCCCAGGAAAATATTCTCTGCAATCGACAGATAGGGAATCAAGGCCAATTCCTGATGGATAATGACGATGCCGACCTGTTCGCTTTGCTTGATATCCTTGAATTCGCAGGGCTGCCCGTCAAAGAAAATCTCGCCCTCGTAAGAGCCGTGCGGATATACTCCGCTGAGCACCTTCATCAGCGTGGATTTGCCGGCCCCATTCTCTCCGCACAGAGCGTGAATCTCTCCTTCTGTTACCTTGAGGTTGACGTTGCTGAGCGCTTTAACGCCCGGAAACGTCTTGGTAATGTCCTTCATTTCCAAAATCGTCCCGCTCAAGTGCCGTCACCCGGCCTTTCCTTGATAGTTATGAATAGCGGCGGCAGTGATAATAAACCGTCCGCCGCTAGGGCATGCTCGGGGACTCACTTAGAGGCCCAGTTCTTCCTTCGAGTAATATTTGCTTTCTACCAGCAGGCTTTCCACATTGTCCTTATCTACCGATTGAGGCTCCAGCAGATAGGATGGAACAACCTTTACGCCGTTGTCATAGGTTTCGGTATCATTGACCTCGGCCTCCGAGCCTTCCAGGATGCTCAGAGCCATGGAGACTGCCTTCTTAGCCAGCTCCCGCGTATCCTTAAACACCGTTTGCGTCTGTTCTCCGGCAAGAATAGACTTTACGGAAGCGAGCTCCGCATCCTGTCCGGTCACGATCGGAAGCGCCTTGCTGCCGGAGCCATAGCCTACGCCTTTAAGCGAGGAGAGGATGCCGATGCTGATGCCGTCATAAGGGGAGAGGACAGCATCCACATTCTCCGAGGAGTAGTGTGCACTCAGCAAATTGTCCATCCGTGCTTGAGCCGTGGCTCCATCCCAGCGAAGTGTAGCAATTTGCTCCATCTTGGTTTGGCCGCTGCGAACGACCAGCTTGCCGGAGTCTATATACGGCTGTAGAACAGACATGGCGCCTTCGAAAAAGAAATAAGCATTGTTGTCATCCGGTGATCCGCCGAACAACTCGATGTTGAATGGTCCCTTGCCATCCTTAAGTCCAAGCTTCTCTTCAATGTAGGAAGCCTGCTGCACGCCGACCTGGAAGTTATCGAAGGTAGCGTAATAGTCGACATACTCGCTATTCATGATCAGGCGGTCATAGGCAATGACTTGAATGCCCTGGTCATGCGCCTTTTGCAGGACCTCGGTCAATGCGCCGCCGTCGATGGAGGCAATGACGAGAATTTTAACGCCTTTGGTAATCATGTTCTCGATTTGCGATACCTGATTCTCAATGACGTCTTCTCCATACTGGAGATCGGTGTCATAACCCCGCGCCTCAAACTCCTTGACCATGTTGTTACCGTCGCCAACCCAGCGCTCTGAAGATTTGGTCGGCATCGCGATACCTACCGTACCCTTACCGCTTGCGCCCTTGCTGCTTCCGCCGGCGCAAGCCGTGAGGCCCAGCATAAGCACCAGTGCCAGCATCATTACTAATGATCTCTTCAAAACTCATTCCCCCTACACATTTTATGAATACGCTTTCGTGAGAGAGTATAGCAAGGGAAGGGGGAGGTCGTATTTACATAGAAACTACTCTTTTTATAATTTTATTACTTTCTCTGGAAATGGAAGGGACGGGGATTGTTTAAAAAGAGGACCCGGGGAGTGGAGGATAAATAGTGATAGTGGGTTAGGGGGATAAGGGGGAGAGAGGAACGGGAAAAAGCTCCCGTTCCCCGCGCCTCATTCTTCTTCCTCAGACTCATTCTCGAAGGCGCCCTTGCGATATTGCATCGGGGAGATGCCGGTGGCGCGCTTGAATGCGGTGCTGAAATAATGCTGGGTTTCATATCCGGCCTGCTCGGAGATTTGGGCAATGCTCAGCGGGGTGGATGTGAGCAGCCGACTGGCCCGGCGAAGCCGGATTTGCGTGAGATAGCTGCCGAAGGTTGTGCCGAGCTCTTGCTTGATCATCCGGCTCAAATAAGCGGGAGAGGCCTGCAAATCCAGGGCCATGCCCTCCAAGGTAAGCTGACTATCGGCATAATGCTCCAGTATATATTGCTTGGCTCTTCGTACTAGAGGGGAGATTACAACCTCCTTCATCACGACGGCCTTGCTGGCCCGATAGACCGACGGGAGCTCCAGTACGCTGCGGGTGCCTTCCGTAAGGTGAACCTCGGCGGCAATCTTCAGATGCGTCCGTACCGAGGCTTCGATGCGGTGGAAGTCCTTCTCCGCCTGCAAGTCCCAGAGCAGGATGACCAGCAACCCGAACGGATCGCGGAACATGACCTTGGGATAGGGAGCGAGCCACTCGTTAGCGATATTCTCTACTGCAAACCAGTAAAGCTGGCGCTCATCCTTCTTCAGAGCGGCGGGAGAGCCGCCCGCTTCGGGCAGGCGAATGACTCCCAGCCAATCGGGGCTGGCCTCCGGCAGCTTCAGGAACTGCAACTGCTCTAAAATTTCCGCTTCCGTCAGACCTCCTTCCATCCATTCCTGACAGAAGCGTTCCCGCAGCAGTGGATAGCTTCGCGAGATTTGGCGGGATGCGGTCTTCCAGTGCTGCTGCTTGGCGGCTTCTTCCTCCAGTTCGCCGCGAACCTGCCGCAGCACCTTCTCTAATTGAGCCGGATTGGCCGGCTTCAGGATGTAGTCCTTCACCTGCAAGCGGATGGCCTTCTGGGCATAGGTGAACTCATCATGACCGGTAATAATAATGAGCTTGGCTTCCGGCAGCTTCTCGCGCACCTGCTTCATCAGTTCAATGCCGTTCATGATCGGCATGTTCAGATCGACCAACAGAATGTGTACGCTGTGGCGCAGAGCTAAATCGAGCGCCTCCTCGCCATCCTCGGCTTCCGCGACCACCTTCATTCGCAACTGCTCCCAGTTGACGCTTTCCCGAATACCTTCACGGATAATCAGCTCATCATCGGCAATCAACACCTTCCAGCAAAAATCATTCATGTTCTATTCCCTCCCATCCATGCCGGATTCTCCCGGACAATCGGGTGCAGCACAGTAACGGTCGTTCCATGTCCCTCTTCGCTCTGAATCGTTACTCCGTATCTGCTGCCAAAGGTCAAGGCAATGCGCGCCTGGACATTCATCATGCCGTAGCCTTGCTGATCTTCTCCCGAACTATCTGGAGCGGTCGCTGTCTTCTCCGGTCCTTCCGCGCTGACGGCAGCGGCTGCTTGCAGCTTTCTTTGCAGGACGGCGAGCTTCTCCGGGGGAATCCCTTTGCCGTCATCCCGAACGGTCAACACCAGTATGCCGTCCTCCTCAGCGGCTTCCACGGTGATATGTCCGGGGCCGCGTCGTTCCTTGATTCCATGATAAATGGCGTTCTCCACGATCGGCTGAAGGATCAGCTTGAGGACGTGAACATCCTGAATTTTCGGGTCGATGCTCAGCGTATAATCCAGCTTATTCTGATAGCGAACATGCTGTATTTGCAGATAGCTGCGGACATGCTCGTTCTCATCGTTTAACGGGATCATATCGTGCCCTTTGCTTAGTCCGATCCGGAACAGCCTGGACAGCGATTCCGCCATTTCGGCGATATCCTCGGCTCCCCGGCGGCGAGCCATCCAATGAATGGTATCGAGCGTATTATAGAGAAAATGCGGCTTAATATGAGCTTGCAGGCTGCGCAGCTCTGCTTCCCGCTTCTGCCGCTCCTGCAATTCCGTCAACGAGAGCAGGCGGTGAATTTGCAGCAGCATAGCATTGAACTGGCGGCCCAGCAAGCCGATCTCGTCCGTACGGTCGCTCCAATGGCGGATTGTCAGATCACCGGACTGAGCCTTCTGCATGAAGGAGGCCAACTGCCCGATGGGCCTTGAGATCGAGTGTGCCAGGTAGAAGGAAGCCGTCATCCCCAGCAAGCATACGATAAAGACGAAGCTGACGACGTAGAAGCGGATTTCCCGCATCTCGGCTGCCGATTCCGACATGGGAAAGATGCCCACCGTAGTCCAGTCAGGGAATGTGGCGTGCCGATAGACGAATTGGAAGTCCCGGCCGCCGATTCGCTCTGAATAAGTTCCCGATCCCGAAGGATCAAGATGCTCCAGCGGGATTTGCTCAATATAAGGGTCGGGCGGAGCATAGATTAATTCGCCTTCGCCATCGACCACGGTTAAATAGCCCGTTTTGCCCAATCGCACATCCTGAGCGGTCTCCGCAATGACACGTAGCTTAAGGTCGATGAGAATGACGCCTTTGACTTGCTGGGTGTCGGGATCAAGAATGGCCCGTACAGCGGATACGACCTCGCTATCCTGATAATTAACGTGTGTGGTGACATTGCGGTGATGGGGATGACCAATAATTTTAAAAATCCCCTTGTTCCGGATCGCCTCCGCATACCAGCTTTCCCGGGTCAAGCTTTCTTCCGTGCGGGCATACATTTCATTGCTGATATACTGGCCCTGACTGTTCACGACCAGAATGCCGGCCACCTCGGAATGCAGGGTCGTGAAGCCTTGCAGAAATTTGCGGATTTCATAATATTCGTTGCCCGCCTCCAGTAACTGTTCAGGAGTATTTGTATCGCTGACTGCCAGAGGGGAGGGCAGGCTTGCAGCCACGCTAGCCCGATCCTCTGCGGCCGTTGTCGGCACGTTGTCGTCAACGGTCCCCGGCCGGACTTCGAGAAACCGCTGTACCTCGGGATTAAACGAGATAAAATAGGTTATGTTCTGCAAATTTTCCACATACGCCTCCAGGGAATGGTTCACCTTGCTGATCAGCTGCAGGGTGGTATCCGTAATTTGCCGCTCGATAATGCGGTCCACCGTCCAGTTCGTCAGCAGGCCCAGCCCGATGGAAGGAAGGATGCTGATCAGCAGAAAGTGCACGATCAGCTTATAGCGAATCGGCAAGTTATTTAGCAGAAAGCGGCGGAGCTCCCAGGGCCGTTCACTGCGCCTATTTCGCATAATAATCATTCACATTCTGCCGGGTGACGACGGTAATGCCGGTATCTACCTGCTGCGGGACCTGCAAAGAACCCGGATTCCGGGTGTCGTTCATGCCATGATTAAGCGAGAACAGAAATTGCATGGCCCAGTATCCCATATTCCAGGTGCCTTGAGCCATGGTGGCGTCAATGTCGCCGCTCTTGACAAGGTCCAGTGTCCCCTTATCTGTATCAAAGCTGACAATTCTCGGTCCTGCTGCAGAGGGGCTGTATTCACGTACGGCCTCCGCCACACCGATGCCCCCGTTGGCCTCAGTGGTGAAGATTCCTGCTACATTAGGAAAGGACAGCAAGATTTCCTCCGCCGCCTGGCGGGAGAAAAGAGGGTCTCCTTTGCCATTCTTGATAACGACCACGCTTAGCTCAGGGAATTCGGCTGCTATGGTGTCGGCGAAGCCCTGTGTGCGATCTAAATGGTTCTGTTGATCCGGGACGGTGATGATGGCGAGCTTGCCTCTTCCGCCGGTAAGCTCGGCCATCTTGTCAGCGGCCCGGGCTCCGGCCGCGTAGTTATTGGTGCCGAGGAAGGAGTAAGCCCGGCTTCCGGGGGCATCGGAGTCGAAGAGAACGACCGGAATCCCAACCTCTACAGCCTTATTAATCGTGGCTGTCAGTTCGGCTGCATGCATGGCGGAGACAGCAATGCCGGCCGGCTTCTTAGCAATGACCTGCTCAAGAACGGTCCGCTGCTCATGGACATCGCGCTGAGTTGCACCGCGATATTCAACGGATACGTTCAACGCTTGAGCCGCATCCTCAAAGCCCTTCAAGCCGCTCTTCCAATAGTCGATGCCCATTTGAAAGGTGACCATGACGTATTTTTCGTCCATGCTGCCCCGCAAGCCACCTGCATTCCGTTGATCACTGATTTGACTTTGCGCGCGGTAATTCAGTACATAGAAGGCAAAGCAGGCGATCAGCAGCAAATAGACGATCCAGATTTTTCGCATATGAAACCCCTTTCATCAATGCGCAAATGATAAGATAACGCCATCATCATACTATGATTCACAGGGGATATCATCATTTTTTTGCAAATGACAGGAAGGATTGGATTTATTGGGAAATGAGGAAGAGATGAAGAAACGCATCCCTTTTCGATAGCGAAAAACAAAAATTCTATAGAAAAACCTAGAGAATCTTAAGGTTTGAACCGGAAGGACTGCGGTACAGTATACACATTCAACCAGGACGGAAGGTTAGAACATGCCAACAACATCAGCGACCGCCGGAACGGACAGCGTGCCGGGGGGCGGGGATCCTTGCACTGCGTGATATACCGGCATTTTCCTGCGGGCAGTATTGTAATCGCTTACAATCTGTTCATCCGGATGGGTAGGTTGAAAATCTGAATCTGGAGGTGCCGAAGAAGTAAGGTCGAACGGAGCGTCGGCAATAAAGCAAATAAGCAGGAGAAAAGTAGTCTGGATAGTATGGAGTGCGGAGAAATCCTTGTCCCATCTGCCTCGGCGAAGGCAGAGAACTAACTGATTCCAAGGAGGACTGCAAATGCTCAGGAAAAGATTCAGGTATCTGCTGCTTTGTCTCGCGGTGCTGTTGATGTTGCCGCAATGGAGCGGAGCGGCTGCGGCGGAAGAACGGACGCCGGATGCGACAGATTCGATGGCGTCGACAACGGGGGTGTCGGAGGTGTCAGATTTCTATAATATTATCATGCAGGTAGGCGCAGATCCTTATGTTTACAAGCACACGGACGGCTATTACTACAATGTCTTTGTCAACGCCAGCGGCATCATGATCCGCAGAGCGAAGACCATCACCGGCATTGATCCGGGCGAGAGGAGCCTGGCCTGGACACCGGTTAAGGGCACCATGTACAGCTCCAACGTTTGGGCGCCGGAAATGCACTATCTCAAGGATACCGATGGCAGCTTCAAATGGTATATTTACTTTGCGGCTGACAACGGAACCAACGCCAACCACCGCATGTACGTGCTGGAGAACGCCAGTGAGAATCCGATGACCGGAACCTGGGAGTTCAAAGGGAAAATCACCGATTCTACTGACCGCTGGGCGATCGACGGCACGGTGCTGACGGTAAACGAGAAACACTATTTCATCTGGTCCGGCTGGGAGGACACGGATGGAAGCTTCCAAAATCTATATATTGCGGAGATGAGCGATCCACGGACCATCAGCTCGCAACGCGTATTGCTTTCAACGCCTGAGCATGATTGGGAAACGTCCCCGGGCAGGATCAATGAAGGTCCCCAAGTCAATATACGCGGCAACACCATCAACCTGGTCTATTCCGCAAACGGAAGCTGGACGGACAGTTACTGCCTGGGACTGATCACGGCCACGATTGGCGACGATTTGATGAACCCCGGCTCCTGGGTAAAACAGGATGAACCAATTTTCTCAAGCGCCAACGGCGTTTACGGCCCGGGCCACCACAGCCTCACCACCTCGCCTGACGGCAGTGAGGACTGGATTATCTACCATTCCGCCCGCTGGCCGGGATCAGGGTGGACCCGCAATGTCCGCGCACAAAAGTTCATCTGGAACGCGGACGGAACGCCAAACCTGGGAGAGCCTGTCGATCCGAACCAACCGATTGCCGTGCCTTCAGGGGAGCCGGTGCGTCAGCGCTATGAGGCGGAAGCGGCCCTGTTGATGAAAGATCCCAACGGCGGAACGGGTCCCGGAGTCTGGCGGGAAAGTACAGCTTCCGACGATAAGAAGATCGGCAATATCAAGAACGCCAATGATTATGCCCAGTTTACGGTCAATGTGCCGGAGGAGGGATTTTATGTGCTGTCCGTGCGCAATGCCAACGGTTCATCGAACGGGGCGGATGCTTCCCATATCCTATCGGTCAACGGCGGTTCCGGCGCCAGATTGAACATCGTCTATTCCGGCTGGAATCGTTGGGGAGCCTCCACGGCGAAGGTCTATCTCAAGCAAGGCAATAATACCATCCGTTTCTCGACGGGTGCCAACCTTGCCGAAATTGACAGCATGGATCTATTCAAGCTTGATGTTGTATCGGAAATTCTTTTCGATTCTCCGGGGTACACACTAGGATTGGGTGAAAGTCACAGCTTGCCCGTATATACGGTAACAGGCACTACTTATTCGCCTATCGGCAGCGGAGTTTCCTTCAGTTCCTCCAACAAAGAGGTCGCCGATATTGACGGGATTGGGGTCAAGGGGCTCAAGGCAGGCAGCACTACGATCACCGCGACATATAACGGGAAAACGGCCACAGCCTCGGTTACCGTCGCCGCTGAACCTAAGACTGTGCAGTCTATTGCCCTCAGCGGAATGAACAACATCCTGACCGTCGGACACACAGGGCAACTGCAGGCAGCAGCACGCTACAACACCTATGAGGTTCAGGATGTGACGGCTGACGCCATGTACTTCAGCAGCAACCCCGACGTGGCCACAGTTACGGTAACCGGTCAGGTATACGGCGCCGGGCCAGGGGATACGGTGATCAAAGCCGCATACGGCGGCAAGGAAGCGCTGTTCAACTTGACGGTAATTCCGGATCCGTCTCAGCTTCCTCAGCTTCTTTCTCAAGTAAAGACTCCCTCCGGAGTGACACCCAAGCTGCCCGATGTTGTTGAGGTCAACTACGAGGGGGAGATAAGCACTGCCGAGGTTACCTGGAAGCTGGAAGGAATCAACTTTAACTCACTTGGCATGGTTCAGGTGCCTGTCCTGCTAACCATAAATGGCGAGAAGATTCCTGCTGCCGTTTCCGTAGAAGTCATCCCGGGATGGGGGCTTGATGAGATCGTAGATATTATGCGCAACAGGATAGTAAGTTTCTCATATCCTTTGGGAGAAGGCTTGGGGACCTATAGTCAAGATGCGTATAATGCTCTCCTGGCAGAGCTGGATCATGCGGAAGAGTTGTCCGCAGATGCTGATCTAAGCAAAGAGCAGTTTGAAGAGGCGCTAGATCGCCTTGCCGATGCGGAAGCAGCCCTGTTAGGCTCGCTCAACCTGACCGAGAATGGCGTGACCTATAATGCCTACCGGGATTTCTCCAGCGATGAGACTGGAAAGTACCCATACGGCATTACCATCGAGGCTCTGACCAATGGCGCTGCCGCTGCTGTGCAAGAAGAGGGCGGGAATAAGTTCCTGCGGCTGACCACAACCGCAACATCGGGCAAGGCAAACTTGTTCCTGCCGTTTGTAGGCGAGGTCAAGGCTGAGGCGGATCAGCGCATCGTCATTGAATACCGCGCCAGATTAAACAGCAGCTTCCAGTATGCCAATGGCGCTATGGTGAGAAATGATAGCGGCACAGGCAACTATTCTATGGTCACGGCTTTCGATAGGGATAAGATCATTGTACAGGACGGAGGGACTAAGAAAGCCGTCCAGAACTTCTCTTTGAATACATGGTACAGCATTAAAATGGTATCCAACTGGAACGCCAAGACCTATACCGTCTATATCAATGATGTTCTGGCAGCCACAGACTATAGCTTCCGTCACACCGGCGGCGACAAGCTGACTGGCCAGCTGTTCGGCATCGACGGCTACGCCAATGCCTCCATTGATTTCGATGATTTCAAAGTCCTGGTTACTGATAACTAACGGAAACGGGAAAGGATTGCGCAAAAAAGGGCGTCCCAAAAAGAGGCGTACCAAAAAAGGCCAACCAGTAATCTCTGGCTGACCTAATAGTACGAAAGTAAAATTCTGTACAGCCTTAATAACAATATAGAGTGAGATTCATATAGAAACCAAGGAGCTAAGCGGGCTTCTCTCGCTTGATTCCTTGGTTTCTTGCGTCCACTGCGGCTTTCTTGATTAAATGAGGAGCGAGGGAAACCCATCCGACCTCCAAACTTACAAAAACCTTGACAAGTATTAGCTGGTTTTGGCAAGCCTCGAAGCTTTAGTGACATTATTCTAGGCGCTGTATGAATTAAAATGGCCTCACGAGCACCCGCTCAGCAATTATAATGCCTTTTGGCATTTATTTCGCCGCATGAAGCACCACGCCAGCAATTTTAATGCTTTTTGGCATTTATTTCGCCGCATGAAGCACCATGCCAGGAATTCTAATGCCTTTTGGCACTTATTTCGCCCGGCATGAGCACCACGTCAGCAATTATAATGCTTTTTGGCATTTATTTCGCCGCATGAAGCACCATGCCAGGAATTCTAATGCCTTTTGGCACTTATTTCGCCCGGCATGAGCACCACGTCAGCAATTATAATGCTTTTTGGCATTTATTTCGTCGCATGAAGCCCCAATCCAGCAATTTTAATGCCTTTTGGCATTTATTTCGCCCGCCCGAGCCGTCCGCCTATAATTTTAGTGCTTATCGACACTTGTTTCACAACGCACGGCGTAACCTCACAAAAAAGGTGTCCCCAATCATCAACCATGGCTTCGGCCCCCCTTTTTTTCTGTGGCGAAAAACAAAAAATCTATAGAAAAACCTAGAGATTCTTAAGGTATGCGCCGAAGGGACTGCGGTACAGTATAAACATCATCGTAAAGCAATCAACCAAGAAAGAAGGTTAGAACATGCCAATTACACCCGTGACCGCCGGAACGGAGAGTGTACCGAAGGCCAAACAAGCCTTTTACGAAACCAAGAGATTTCGGCAGAATATCCCGCTGCTCCTTATGCTCGTACCGGGGATCCTGTACTACGTGATATTCCGTTATCTTCCTATGGGCGGACTTGTGATCGCTTTCAAAGATTACAACTTCCACGATGGCATATTGTCGAGTCCGTGGGTGGGGCTTAAGTATTTCAAGATATTATTTCAGTCAAGCGCTACACTGCAGATCATCTGGAATACCCTCGAACTGAGTATTCTGAATCTGATCTTCGGATTCCCTGCACCGATCATTATCGCCATCGCACTGAACGAGGTTCGGAAAAGATGGCTGAAACGCTGGATTCAAACCATCATCTATCTGCCTCATTTCCTGTCCTGGGTCATCATAGCAGGGCTGGTGCTCACCTTGTTTTCAATCGATGGCGGCACGGTCAATAAGCTGCTGGAGCAGTGGGGAATGGAGCCGGTGCCTTTTCTGTACCGCATCCAATCCTGGGTTGCAATCTTTATCGGCTCCGGGATGTGGAAGGAAATGGGGTTCGGTGCTATTATCTATCTCGCCGCCCTTTCGTCCATTGATCCCAGCTTATACGAATCCGCCGCCCTGGACGGCGCGGGCAAACTGAGACAGATCTGGCATATTACGCTGCCGGGCCTGCGTACTACGATTATTCTTCTCCTGATCCTGGGCATGGGCCGCTTGATGGAGGTAGGCTTCGATCAGGTTTACAACCTGCAGAATCCCACCGTCCTGGAAAAAGCCGAGGTTATCAGCACCTATGTATATAAAGTGGGGCTGCAGAAGGCCCAATTCAGCCTGACCACGGCCATGGGTCTCTTCGAGTCCTTTGTCGGTCTGGTGCTGCTGCTGTCGGCTAACGCGCTGGCCCGGAAATTCGACCAGGGATTATTCTAGGGGGGAACTACATTGAGAGAGTCGACTAGCGGAAAGATTTTTTCGGTCTTCGTTCATACGGTTTTAATTATCATCGCACTCACCTGCATTCTGCCTTTCCTTCATTTGATCGCCTTGTCCTTAAGCGAAGGGCATGCGGTGGATCTGGGACAAGTCTTCTTCTGGCCGGTGGGCCTTGATTTTACAGCCTATGAGTACTTTTTTCAGAACACCCCGGCCTTGCGGGCATTTACCAACAGCGTCATCATCACCGTGGGCGGAACGGCGCTTAGCATGCTGACGACGGTACTGACAGCGTACCCTTTGTCCCGCCGCTATCTGTATGCCCGCAAGCCGCTAACAACAGCCGCACTGTTTACGATGTTATTCAGCGGCGGCATGATTCCCACTTATCTGGTGATGAACAATCTGAACTTGACGAACACGTACTGGTCCTTATGGTTTGTGGGGCTGATCAGCACTTATAATATGTTGATTATGAAAAGCTTCTTTGAAAACATTCCGGGCGAAGTGACGGAAGCGGCCCAGATTGACGGCTGCGGAGAGATGCAACTGCTTTTACGTGTCATATTGCCTTTATCCCTGCCGATGCTGGCAACATTGACGCTATTCTACGGTGTTGGTTACTGGAACATGTTCATGAACGTCATTCTGTACATCAACCGAACGGAACTGCAGAATCTCACGGTCGTCGTGCAGAGCATGCTGCAGATTCAGAGCATGGACAACATGATGGCGATGGATATCATGCAGCAGCAGGAGCTGATCTCCGAGAAGCTGAAGGCGGTAGGCGTCATGGTCATGGTGGTGCCGATGCTGGTCGTATATCCGTTTTTGCAAAAATATTTCGTTCAAGGGATTATGCTCGGTTCGATTAAAGGCTAGCGGCAACACATCCATTTATTATAGATCATAGATCGAGAGGAGCTTGCAAATGTTTGAACAAACATCCAAGTGGAACAAAAAGGTCTGGTCATCCGCAGTACTGGCAATCGTGTTGACAGCGGGGGTTGTTGGCTGCAGCCAACCTAAAGCAGAGACAGGGGGCGCAGAAAAAAAGCCCGTCATTACTGTCTCCAACTATGACAGAGGCAATATCCCGGCAGCGGAGGGAAGCGTGGAGGAGAACCGCTGGACTAAATGGATCAATGAACATTCTCCAGTCGAGGCCAAGTTTGTGCCTGTGCTTCGGTCGGAGGCAGTCCAGAAGCTGAATGTGATGTTCGCTTCAGGCAGTGCACCGGATATGGTCAATGATTATGATACGGGGTTCCGGGATTCGCTCTATCAGCAGAAGCAGCTGCTGCCTCTGGATGATTACTTGCAGTATGCCCCCGAATATGAAAAATTGCTGGAGAAGTATCCTCAACTGCGCGAGGTGGGCACCAAGCCGGACGGCAAGCTATATGAAATCGGCAAAATTAACGAGCCCCATCTGCAAAGCGTGGCGCTCATCCGGGTGGATTGGTTGAAAAAGCTCAACCTGGAGGTGCCGAAGACGACCGATGAGCTGATTATCGTCCTGAAGGCTTTTGTAGAGCAAGATCCGGACGGCAACGGCAAGAAGGACACGTACGGAACGAATATCAGCTATACCTCCGGCGGTATGATAGATTCCATGTTCGGCGCAGGCGGCTGGGCCATCTCGGCTGATGACAAAATCATCCGCAGTTGGGAAAATACGCTGGAGGCAACGAAATTCAAGAAGAGACTGTTCGAGGAAGGGCTGATCGACCCGGATTACCTGGCTGACACGAACGGCTCCAAAGCAAAGCAGGATTATTTGAACGGCAAGGTGGGCATTTTCCTGCCTCCGCAAATCAATAACTGGTTTGAGAGCACGGTCACCGATCTCAAGACGATCAGAAGAGTGGTCCCGGAAGCGGAAATTGCCCCGATGATGCAGCCTAAGTCGCCGATGGGACAGTTCACCCATCATGTGACCAACCCGATTCAGATGACGACCGTGGTTAATGCCGCGGCCAAGGATCCTAAGGCTGTGATGGAATATATCAACTTTATGCTCCAGCCGGATACGGCGTTGACGCTGAGAAAGGGACTGGAGGGAGAGCATTGGAATAAGGGAGCGGACGGCGCGCCCGTCGTGATTGATCTCGAAAAGAACACGAAGGAAGTGGATTGGGCTGCGGACTACACCATGTTCTATTCCCTCCCGCAGAATCCATTTTTGACCTCCGTATCGGCATTTAATGTGGAGGATCCGGAACAGAAGGCAGGGCTAGAAATAATGCAGCAAGCGGATCAATTCTTGCTCAATCCGGACGCCAAATACCCTGCTCTGAGTCACTACGAGCATATGCCGGTTCTGCCAAGCGACCTGGTCGTTATCAATACCAACGTGGACAAAGAAGTAAAAGACATTATTGTCAAAGGAATCATCGGCGGGTCCAAATATACGGCCGAGCAAGCGATCGAAGATGCCAAAGCAGCCTGGGAAAAAGGCGGCGGCAAGCAGATCGAGGAATACATGAACACGTGGTATCAAGAAAATAAAGATACTGCCTTCCTTGGCGATGATGTACTAGAGATGGTTCGCTCTCAGCTGAAGTAAGCTTGGAAGGGACACCGCAAAAAAAGTAAATAAGAACTTGGTCCGGTAGCAGCCGGGCCAAGTTTTGTTTTAAAATTAAGATGAAAGGGTTTACAATCGGATTGCATCATCTTTTTCGGGGAGGGAGACAGACTGAATCCGATAAGCTGGCCGGGGAGAATTGCCGGAAAAATGAAGGGCAGCTTCAAGCTGAAGCTGATTGTACTGCTCTCGTGTATGGTCACAATAGCCTTTGCATTAGCGGGGTGGCTGGTCTCCCGCTTAAACGTCCAATTGATGGAGGACGAGATCAGCAAGCAGTTCTCGATTGCCAATGAACAGGCTTTGGCCAGATTGGAGCTCACCTTTCAAGAGGTAAGCCGGGTATCCCAATCCATTATACTGAATCCTTCTATAGAAATGTTCGTCACAGAAAGCCTTGATCCCGGAGGGGATCTCTATACTCAATTCAAGAACCGGAAGTACGTGGAGGAGCAGTTGATCACGCTGCAAGTGGATACGCCGTCGATTCGATCCATCTTTCTGTTCAATGAAAACGGGGATTTGGCGGTTCTCTCCCAAAATGGGGCGTCAGGAAAACCCGGGCCTGAAGAGATGGCCATGGTGACGGGCAAGCTGGAGTCGCATCGGGGGAACCTGGTCTGGGGGCGGGCCAGTCTGCCCAGTGCCGTAGACCCCGGCGGACGCCGGACGGTGCTGATCGCCGCCAGACGGATGCTCAACGATAAGCTTATTCCATACGGAACCATGGTGGTGGTCATGGAGGAAAGCCTGGTATCCAAGGTGCTGAGGGATCTTACGGAGAACGGCAACGGCAAGGTGCTGCTGCTGGAGCCTCTGGGAGGACTGCTCTACTCCAATACGAATCAGGAGGAGACGGAGCAACTCATGCATTTGATCGAAGCCAGCGATCCCCGATATGCCAAGATGAACGGGGTCACTTATTTATTTGTCCGCCATCGCCTGGAACCGGCAGGCTTCACGCTATACGGAGGGGTCTCCCTGGAGGAGATTCAACGTAAAAACAAAGACATCATTCATATTTTCGTGATTGCCGGCATTGGCGTCGTGCTTCTCAGCGCCCTGCTAATTACGCTATCTACCCGAACCCTGCTGATGCCTCTGGCCGATCTGATGCGGGGGCTGCGAAAATTGCGCTCAGGGGATTTCTCGGCACGGATCAGCGTCCGTTCCGGCGATGAGCTCGGGTTTATCGGCGAGAGCTTCAACAGCATGGCAGAGCAAGTAAGCACTCTGATCAACAAAGTGTACCTGGCCCAGATCAGCCAGCGGGAATCGGAATTAAAAGCGATTCAGGCGCAGCTGAACCCGCATTATCTGCACAACCTGTTCAATGAACTGTATTGGAAGCTGTATAACGACGATCAGGCGGAGGCGGCGCTGCTGATCAACGCCATCTCGGAGATGCTGAAGTATTCGCTTCAATCCGTCAAGACCGATACGACGCTGGGAGAAGAACTGCAGCAGATACGCAATTACATTAAAATTCAGACCGAATTGTTTACCGGCGAGGTTGAAACGATCATTCAGGCCGAAGAGGCGTTGCTGAATCTGCGGATGATGAGATGCCTGCTGCTGCCGGTGGTGGAAAATGTTTTTGTGCATGCCTTCCGCAATATGGATGAAGACCGGGTGCTTAGAGTGAAGGCGGCTATACACGATGAAGCGCTCCATATCGAGGTGGCTGACAACGGTTGCGGCATGGATGACAGCACTTTAAGGGCCTTAAAGGAGGTTGAGGATGCGCTGCCGGAGAACAATAAGACGGGAATTGGCTTTAAAAGCGTGCTGCGGCGCATTGAGCTGGTGTACGGGACTCCTTACGGAGTAGAGATTTCCAGCGTCAAGGGAAAAGGCACGACCGTTCACATCAGGCTTCCCGTTCAGACGTTGCCGCAAGAATATTTAGAGGGGGAAACCGAGTGAAAGCCAAGCTGTTTATCGCCGAGGATCAGCCGAATTTTCGCAAAGGCTTGCTCAAGCTGGCCGGGAAACGCTCCGCCGAGTGGGTGGTGGCGGGAGAAGCGGCCAATGGCCGGGCCGCTTTGTCTTCGATGGAGCAATGCGTCCCGGACTTGCTGTTAACCGATATCCGCATGCCCCATATGGATGGACTCGAACTTGCCGAGGAAATCAAGGCTCGCGGCTGGGGAACCAAGATTGTGATCATCACGGGATTTAAGGATTTCGCTTATGCCCAGTCCGCCCTCAAGTTCGGAGTGCTGGACTTTATCACGAAGCCTTGCGTAGAAGCGGATATATTAAACATGCTCGACAAGACCTATGTACGGCTGATCGAGGAGAATCAATCCGGGCGGTTGGTGGAGGGCTGGAGGCGTCAGCATGAGGACGGCCAGCTTCGCTCGGCGGTTATGGGCATGCCCTGCAATAATGGAGAAGTGCAGGCTTTGCTCGGACGGATGAAGGAATGCGGGCTTTACTTTCTTAGCATCCCCGCCTATATTTCCGCAGAAAAACATTATACTGCTCAGGATATGCCCCTATTGCAATTTGCTCTTGGCAACATTATTAGAGAGCATTTGCATAAATGGTATGGCGGCGGCTTTCGGCTTTTTTCCTTGAGTTCATCGGAATGGGCTTTATTGGCTGACAGGGCGGAGTCCCGGCCGGAAATGCCCTCATCCTGGCTGCAGACCCTTGCCGATTCGATTCAGCATTATTTGAAGCTGGCGCTTGCCAGCAGCGGACAAGGACAATGCCGCACGGCGGAGGACCTGCGCCAGGCTTACGAGCGGTATTGCAGCAGAACGGGCCGGGAGGCGGCCTCTGAGCGCAGCACGGCCTATGAAGCTTTACTTAACCAGACGGCGCTTTACGAAAAGGAGAAGGAAATTGTGTCTTGGCTGATGTCGGAAGATAACGGCCGGTTGAACAAGGAGCTTCTGGATCAAGTGGGGCGAATCGGCAATATGCCTCCGCAAACCGCCAAAATCGAAGCCCTGCTCTTGGCCGCAGCCCTTCTCCGGCTGGTGCAGGTACAGTTTCCCGAATGGCGGATGGCCTCACGTTCTATCGAGTGGGGCTCCGTCTACAAATGCGAGTCGCCCGAAGAGATTACGGAATGGCTGCAGGTGTACATCCGTGAGTTTCTGCATTCCCACAACAACTGGATTGCCGGCAAAAAAGACCATCCGGTCAAGCAGGCCATCCGGTTTATCGAAGAAAAGTATATGGAAGAGTGCGGATTGGCCGAGGTGGCGGCCCATGTTCATCTCAACCCCAGCTACTTCAGCAACCTGTTCAAAAAGAAACCGGCGAAAGCGTCACCGCCTATATCCAGAACCTGCGCGTGCAGAAAGCGAAGCTCCTGCTTAAAAGCACGGACATGAAAGTCTTCGAAGTTGCCCAAGCCGTCGGCTTCAATGATTCCAATTATTTCACGCATATGTTTAACAAAATAGCCGGGCTTTCGCCAAAGGAATACCGTAAGCGAACCTCGGCAACCTCCCGCGACTGATAAAAAATACATCTTAAATATGAAAATTCACGAAACTATGACAAAATCATAGTTTCTTTTTTTGTCATAATTCCCAGCAAGCCTTTCGTAGAGTGAGATTCCCGACAGATAAGGAGCCCTAATTCCACTTTTTTTCTCATAACTATGTTTTTTTAGAAAAATATAGCAGGAATCATGGAGGAATATGTAAAATATATCAAATGTAATCATTTTTTTAGATTGTCTTGAGAGATTGACGATCTATGGAAAGGAGGTCAACTGATAGACTGATAGACTGATAGTTTCTGCTCCTGGTTGGGAGCGAAAAATTAAATTGCGGGGAGGAATAAGCATTGACTCAGGCAAAGGCATTCCGTAAAGCAAGTATTTGGCTGCTCGCTATGACTCTAATTGTTCCGTTATTTTCGTTTTCCGCATTTGTTGACGGCAAGCCTGCCGGCGCTGCGGGAGACCGCAAGCTGGTTGGCTATTGGCATAATTTTGATAATGGTTCCAGCAATATTCGACTGAGAGAGGTTTCCCCGGATTTTGACGTCATTCAGGTAGCGTTTGCCGAGCCTGCAGGGGGATCGACGAGCGGGAACATGGCCTTTCAGCCTTACAACGCTTCCGTAAGCGAATTTCAGGCCGATATCCGTCAACTCCAAGGGCAAGGTAAAAAAGTGTTGATTTCCATCGGAGGAGCCAACGGAACCATAGAACTGTCTTCCGAGGAGGCTCGGCAAAATTTTGTCAGAACGATGAAGGATATTATCGACACTTACGGCTTTAACGGTCTGGATATTGATCTGGAAGGAAGCTCGTTGTCCTTGAACGGCGGTGACACGGATTTCAGAAGCCCGACGACGCCCAAAATTGTGAATCTGATCTCCGCCGTGGAGGACATTCTGAACAGCTACAGTTCGGACTTCATGCTGACCATGGCTCCGGAAACGGCATATGTGCAAGGCGGCTATGTGGCGTACGGCGGTCCTTGGGGAGCTTATTTGCCGGTGATCTACGCATTGTGCGAGCAATTGGACTATCTGCATGTTCAGCATTACAACTCCGGCCCGATGACCGGACTTGACGGCAAATCCTATGCACAAGGAACAGCAGATTTTCAAGTGGCCATGGCCGAAATGCTGCTGCAGGGATTTGACGTGGGCGGCAATGCAAATTATAAATTCCCGGCGCTTCGCCCGGAGCAACTACTCATCGGCCTTCCGGCCACGCAAGCGGCGGCGGGCGGCGGTTATACGATCCCGGACAACGTGCACAAGGCGCTCGATTATCTCATCAAAGGACAATCGTTCGGCGGCAGCTACACCTTGCGCAATCCGCAAGGCTATCCCGGCTTCAAGGGTCTGATGACCTGGTCGATCAACTGGGACAAAGTAGCCAACTATGAATTTTCCCGCTCCCACCGGGCTTATCTGGACGGTCTCGGGACCGGCCCGGGACCAGGACCTAACCCCGATCCTGACACAACGCCGCCAACCGCTCCGAGCGAGCTTCGCGTGACCGCGACTACGCCGAGTAGCGTCACCTTGGCGTGGAACGCCTCCACGGACAACGTGGGCGTCGCCGGTTACACTGTCGTCTACGGCACAAGCAGCGTGAACGTCAACACCACCACCGCGACCATCAGCGGCTTGTCTCCGGATACGACGTACACGTTTACCGTCACCGCCAAAGACGCCGCCGGCAATGCTTCCGCTGCCGTCTCCGTCCAAGGCAAAACGGCGGCGCAGGACAACCCAGGCGAGGCTCAACCCTGGCAGGCATGGGTTTCCTATAGTGTCAACGACCAGGTGACCTACAACGGTAGCGTCTATACCTGCATCCAAGCCCATACTTCCCTTCCGGGATGGGAGCCGGCCAATGTGCCTGCTTTGTGGCAGTTGCAGTAGGGACGTGGGAGCGTAGTAAATGATTATATAAAAAGAGGAGCCCGCGTCTTGGAATGAGGCGCGGGTTTCTTGCGGTAAATTCAATTGTTCAAGTTAGTTTATCCCATTTTATCCCATTGTCCCTTTTCCGGCTGTTTAAGTGTTATACATTAGATAGAGGGGGGCAGCTTCATGGAGTTTGTGGAAAAATGCGTGCTGGAAGTTAAAGCGGGCGAAATTAATAAATATGTGCATATCGTTGAAGCTTTCCAGGCTCCGATGTACCGGTATTGCATTCGAATGCTTGGAAACCGGCAGGAGGCGGAAGATGCGGTGCAGGACATTTTGGTCAAAGCCTTCGAAAAATTACACATGTACAAACCGAGCGTTGGCTTTTCACCCTGGCTCTACAGAATCGCGCACCACCATTGTCTGAACCTGCTTCGCAAACGCGGCGTTCAACGTAAATTTCAGAGCTGGTTCCGGCAGGATGCGATAACCGAAAGCGCGGAGCAAACGATCACCGGCCGATTATTCGGGGAGCCGCTTTCGTCCGCCATCACCGCTTTGAGCGCAGAGGAGCGCAGTTTGCTGATCTTGCGGGTGCTTGAAGAGAAGTCTTTTGCCGAAATTGGAGAAATTTCCGGGAAAAGCGCGGAAGCGGTTAAGAAAAAGTTCGGCCGCTTGAAGCTGAAGCTGCAGAAGCTGATGGAGCAGAAAGGGGACGTGGGGTATGCGAAAAGTCAAAGCCACACTTCAAGATGAAACGATAAAGGCGCTTCTCACCCAAGGGAAGCAGGATACCATCGATGTGCGCCAGAGTGTGATGGACCGGGTTCGGGAAATTCATGAACAGCGCGGCGGCAAAAAGACGTTTCGGCACCGGACTGGAGCCATTGCCATGATCACCTGCCTCATTCTGGTGTTGACCTCCTTAACAGGCTACGCGGCATCCCGGTATGTGCAAATTTTGAACTCCAAAGGGGAAGTCCTTGTTGAAACGAAGGAAATGAAAGAAGATGCGTATACCCCGCATGCCGAGACATTTGAGAAGCTGCTGTCCGCATACAAAGAGCATATCCAAACCCGGCTGAAGCCGGGAGAGCTGGTGGCTTACTACGTCCATGACGAGACGCTGAATGCTTATAATCAGTTTAATAAGGTCAAAACCGAATATAAACCGACGGTGTACAGCAGTTATGCAGAATTGGAGAAGCAGCTTGAGATCACCACCGGTCCGCGGCTTCCCGAACCCCAATATCTGCCTAAAGGGTTCTCGTTTGCAGCAGGGAAAGTATTTCCCAGTGTGACGAAAGGGGAGGCTAGCCTGGAGCATTTGAAGAAGCTGGAGCCGGAATTTATCCGGATGGCGGAATCCTCTTCCACCGGGGCCAAACTGTTCATCAAACCGTTGTCATGGAATAAAGCGGACAGCGCGAACGTGAGCTATACCAACGGGTCGAATACGATTAATATCAACGCCTTCGAACGAAAAAAACATCCCTCCTCGGTAAAAACAATGCATCCCCAGGGCGTGACGGTCGAGAAGTTGACGGCCAGCGGGCAGGAGATGATTTATATGGAGGCTTCGGCGGAGGCAACGGAGGCAGTTTTCTACAAACACAAGTTGGAGTGGCTTGATGAGCAGGCGGAGGTCTTTTATTCCGTCTACGATAATCCGGACAGCGCCTTGTCCAAGTCCGATTTGATCCGCATCGCCGGAAGCATGGTGAAATGAAATGATTTCATGCAATAGCTGGATCCGAGAGTCTGCTTATGGCAGGCTCTTTTTTTTGGAGTGTCCCTTTTCGGGTGGTTCCGGTGTTATACAAGTAAACAAAATCATGTGCCTGACTGGCCGAAAGGAGATTTATCCATGAATTTTACGAAAAAGACGATCATCGCCGCTGCAAGCATACTGCTGGTGTTCAGTTCAACAAGCGGCTTCCTTGCGGATGCTGACGCAGCAGCGCAGAAATCGGCAAAGACACAAGCAGCCTCTACCAAGAAAAGTCTCGAACAGCAGAAAAAAGCGGCGATGGACATCGTCCATTCCAAAGAGAAAAAGCCCGGCGATTTAACCGTGCTGTATAATGGGACCGACAGCTCGTTGTCTTTCAACTTTCGCGCCATAACCAGTTCGGATTACGAAGAGTATACGAAGCTGTTGTCCAAATACAAAGCGCCGGAGTTAAAGCAGCCGGAATGGCTCCCGGAAGGATATACTTTTCAGTCTGGAGAAATTGTGCCTCCCTATTACCATTTTCTTAGCGAACCGTATCAAGATATGTTAAAAGAGCTCAAAGCGGAGGCGAAGGGTAAAACATATTACGCCAAAAAACTGAAATGGAACGAAGCCGGGGAAGCGGTGTTTACCTTCGCCAAAGATTCGGACATCATCCGGGTCAGCGTCAAAAAAATGCATCCTCTAATTACCGAAATCACGCGGGTGCCGGGGAAAGGCGAGAAGCTGGAAAAGCTGAGCATCGGCGAGATCGAGGCCGTATATTCCACGAATTCGGACGGCCTTTACTCTAACAAGCTGAAATGGGAGGATGCGGAACACCAGTTGGAATACGAGATTGCTACCTACAAGAAAAGTCCGCTGACGAAAGAAGATCTCACAGCGGTTGCGGAAAGCATCATGCAGGGTAAATCGCAGGAAGAATAGTTAATATAAAAAGTGAGCAAATCACTCTAACCTGAGCGGAAGCTTTGAGGTTAGGGTGATTTTTTTTCGCCGAAGTGAGTTAGACCCGATGCGTGAATACGGGGTTATCTGATGACCTAAAGGTAATTGAACAAGCGGAACTATCAAAGAAGATCTTTTAGTTGTATATGTCGTAACAATAGGTTCGCGAGGCGATGTTTATAAATGACCCGTACAAGCTAAATTGTAGGGGGCTTTTTTATAAATTTAGTTGCGAAGAGGCGTGCAGTAGAATAGTGGAACAGAGCAAAGTGGAGCATGTAGAAGTGCTCAGGCGTTGCATCAAATCCGTGCGGACGGCAGCATGCTGCCCGGCTCGGAATCGCTCGACATCGATCCGCTCCGCGCCCAGTTCGCGCAAGTGAAGAGCGGCATGTACTTCAACCACTCGGTCAAGCCGAGCGTGTACAAGACGCAATTCCCGACGGACATTCGCTGGGCCGAGGCCATGCAGCCGACGATCGACGGCAAACAAAACGGGGCCGACCAAGTCATCGCGGGCAGCTATCTGGCCATGAGCAAAAATTCCGAGCATAAAGAAGAAGCCTAGAAGTTCATTGAGTGGATGTACAGTGACGACGTGCAGGTCGCTTACCAGGAAGGCGGCTATGGCGTCACCGTCATCCCGTCCGTGGCGGCCAAAGCCAAAGCCCCGGACATCGTCGGCATCGAGAACTTCCTGCTGACCGCGATGGACGGCATCTACCCCGCCACCCCGCTGGTCGCCACCGAATCCGCGTCGAAGGCACGAAGAAAGTCGATGTCTTCAACAAATTCATTTTTGACGGGCAGGATTTGGACAAGGTATTTGAGTGATCTGAACGCGCGATACAATGCTGCGCTGGAGAAAGTACGGGGTGCCGGAAATCATGGGTGTTCCCGGGAAATTCCCTCGGGGTTTGATATTGTCCATACCCTCCAGTAGCATCTCCATATCATTGAGACGCATGATCTATCTTCGTTACCGGCTCTCCTGAAACGGCTGCTTCCTCAGATCCTTCGGCCGGAGTCCATTCTGTTTTGCTTTGCGGTGCCAGAAGAAATGGGTAGCGGACAAACGCCACAGAATACGCGGGAAGTTTGGCTGAATAAACAGCGATTCTGCACTGCTGCGGGTGAGGATAGCCGTGGAGAGCCGGGTCATCGCCTTGCCGAGATTCTTCAGTGGGCCTTTACCCAGCGGCACCATCTTTATGTCGTTGAACATCTCTCCTGCTCCGTGACCGACGGCCATTCCAAAACGGAAGCCGCAGCGTACGCACCAGTTGCTTACCATATCTGCTGCAATGGTGCACTGACGCCCTTCGAAAAATCCATTATTAATTAGCACATAAACGATGAGGTTCGGGTTCCCTGGCTCACTCTGCCGGTAATTCTCCAATTCGACCATCATCCGCAGTAGATGTGAAGGGATGGCATCAAAATAGAGCGGAAATGCCAGCACGATGACATCGGCTTCGTTAAGCTCCCGATATTGCTCAGGCTTCAACTGCTTTGCATTGACTCGGTACGAGTGGAGCTCGTTGCCTTCGGTGATGAGTGGCTTGAGCTTTTCCAGCAGAAATCCGGAGTTGCTGGGTCCACCCTTGGGACTGCCGTTAATCAGAGCCATTTTCATGGTTGCACCTCCGTCAACTCGTGAAGCGTGTTGTGAAAAGAAACACTATAATGGGACGCATCCAAATTTTTTGCATTGGCCCGGGTCAATGCTTGTGCCGTGTGGCGCTCTGCCTCCGTTATTCCTTCTCCATAGAAATGGACCGAGAACTTGAATCGCTGCTTGTAGCGTTGCTGGTGATGTGTCTCACCGTCTTGGATTACAAAATAGGGCAGAACATAGGGTAATGACCTGTTCAACACATTGCTGACGAACGGGCTGTATCCTCCATACACGTTGCGGCTGATCAGCACAAATTCATCGCAGGCGGCGAGCCGTTCGCCCATGTGCTTATAGGGATCTTTAAGCACGCAGGTTCCCGGAGTACGGACCCAACAACCAAAGCAGCCTACACAGTGACGAATGGTACCGGACTCTCCAATCACTTCATCCGTATCCCTGCTGAAGCCGCTTAGCCAAGCATCATAGTCATGATTCGCTAGATCATGGACAATCAGTCTCATTTGCTGTTCCTCCCGATTGAAGAATGGTTTGCCATACCTTTTGCCAATCGCCTGAATATCGAATGCCGCTGCTGGATAGTAGGGATGCCACGCCGTGGACAAGCGACCAGTAAGCCATCAGCATTGTGCCGTCCAGCTCAGGTGGAAGACCCAAACTGCGGAACAGCCGGTAGCCGGTTGCCCGGAATACCGCAAACGGCGGGTAAGGGGGAACATCTTCCGCTCCTTCGTCTACCTGAATGATAATGCCCGACTGAAAAAATAAGAACGGCAGGTAGGTAGGATGCTGCTCGAAAAAAGCAATATAGGCGGTTCCAAGCTTTTCCATGGCCGACATGGGGGCGCTTTGCCCTTCAATGGACTCTTGTAGAGAAGCCGTAAACTGCTCGGTGACATGATCTGCCATGGCCGCCAACAGCTCCTGCATATCCTTGAAATGACTGTAAGGAGCAGCATGACTGACACCGCATTTGGCTGCAACCTTACGCAAGGAGAAACCTCCTAACCCCTCCTTGCTAATTAGCTCAATGCCAGTTTCAATTAAGGTGTTACGTAAATCTCCATGATGATAGGGTTTAGGCTTCAAAAATAATCGCTCCTTCCCTTAACTTTACAACGTAAAGATAACTTTAAATCTTGACGCTGTCAAGATTGGTGACTGTCATGTCCTACTTGACAACGGATACGGATATCCAGCAGAATTGAATAAAGTTGTCTAGAGGAGTAGACGTAGTTATGCAAGCTAAACACTATCAAGTCAAGCAGCGGTTAGTGGAAATGATTGACAACGGGGAACTGCGAATCGGCGAACGGATGCCATCGGAGCTGGTGATGGCCAAGGAGTTCGGCGTCAGCCGCGAAACTTTTCGTTCGGCTGTTCGCGCGCTGGAGCAGGAAGGAAGACTTCTCATCAAGCACGGGGTGGGAACGTTCGTGATCCAGCCGCTGCCGCTCATCTCAAGTTCGCTTGAGAAGCTGTCGAGCATCGGCTCGATGATTCAGGCCGCCCGGTTGGATGAGGGTGAGGAACGCATTCGGCTCAAGACGGAGCGATGCGCGCCGGAAGCTGCCCAAGCGCTGGGCATTCAGCCGGATGATCCAGTCATTATGCTGGAGCGGTTTCGTTCGGCCAACGGAGAGCCGGTTGCTTATTCGATCAACGTCATCCCCCGGCAAATCGCGGGGGATCGCTTCGATAACGGCCAGTTCGAAGGCTCGCTGCTGAAATTTTTCGAGAAGCAGCTTGGCCGCAAGATCGTGACGGCCGATTCGGAAATCAGCGTACCGCTGCATATCGACCGCAATTGCCAGCGGCTTCTGCTGCACCCGCAAACGACCGTGCTGCTGCTGAAGCAGACTCATTATGACGAAGTCAATCAGCCTGTCCTGTACTCGCTGGATTATTTGCGCAATGATGTCTTTACGTTCCGTATAAGACGCACGATCTAGCCGATTTGACCGCGAGGAGCCCGTTCTGTTTCTACAGAGCGGGCTCTTTTGCTTTTACAAAATATATAAATCGATTTGACAGTCGGCGAATACTTCTACGTTACGATATTGGCAAAGATGTCTATACCTCTTGAAAAATGGGAAGGGAGTCCTGTATGGGCTGGATAAAAAAAATAATCAAACCTTATTTGTTTATGTTGCCATGTTTGCTGTTTGTTATTTTGTTCACCTATTATCCGTTCGCCAAGACGGTCTACTTGGGATTTACTTTGGTTGATCTGAATGGAAACCCGGTTGAGTTTGTTGGGTTCGAAAACTTTATTAATCTTTTCAAAGATAAGATGTTAATCAATACCTTGTTAAATACGTTGGAATATACGGCGATAACGATTCCCGCTACATTTTTTATCAGTTTGGCTTTGGCGCTTTTGGCGGAAAAGAAGAGAAAAGGAAATCACATCTATCAAATTATGTTCGCACTGCCCATGGCGGTATCCATGTCTTCGGCAGTCATGATATTCCAACTGCTTATGAATCCGACAATCGGTATGTTTAACTATTTGACAGGCTTAGGCATCGACTGGTTTGGCGATGAAAAATATGCGATGGTGGGCATTTCGATTCTTAGCGTGTGGATGGGACTCGGATTCAGCTTTTTGTTTTTGCTTGCGGCGCTCCGCAATGTCCCGTCAGAGTTGCTGGAAGCGGCGGATATGGAAGGCTGCAACTATTTTCAGAAGCTGGTAAGCATAAAAATGCCCTTAATCTCTCCGACGATTTTTTTCTTGATTTGTACGGATTTGATCGGTTCATTGATGGTGTTCGGTCCCGTATGGATTATCACGAAAGGGGGCCCTATGGGATCTACGGAAACGTTGATGTACTGGATGTATATCGAGGCGTTTGAGAATGCGAAATACGGATACGGATCCGCCGTAGCGGTCTTAATCTTCGTCATTGTTATGCTGGTTACTTTGCTGAGCTTTGTCTATGAGAAAAAAGGAGTTCATTACACATGATGAGATCCAGGTATGTACACAAGCTGTTCATGAGCATTCTTTGTCTTCTTGTTGGATTGATTGTCTCCTTTCCGGTTATTTATTGCGTGGGAGTAAGCTTGATGAGCGCGTCTGACCTAAGCTCCTATCCTCCCAAGTTATTTCCAAGCACCTTATATTGGGAGAATTACAAGACGGTGTTTACGTCCACGCCTATTCTCCTATTTATGTGGAACTCCTTTTTGATCGCGTCGATCGGAACGATCGGAAGATTGATTACAAGCAGCTTAGCGGCATATTCCTTTGCTTTCTTCGATTTTAAGGGCAAACATTTTTGGTTTTTGATTATTCTTGGGACGATGATGATTCCGGGCGATATGCTCATTATTACCAATTACATCACCGTAGCGAATATGAAATTAATCAACACCTACGCAGGCGTTATGATTGTCATGATCGCCTCGGCCACGTTTATGTTTATGCTGCGGCAGCATTTCAAAACGATGCCGAGGGATTTCAGGGATGCTGCGTTTGTCGATGGCTGCGGGGATCTGCGTTTTTTTCTGAATATCCTGCTGCCGATGTCTAAATCCGTATTGTCGTCCATATTTATCGCTTCTTTTATCGGGCTGTGGAATGCATACTTATGGCCTTTATTGGTTACCAACACCGAGCATATGAGAACCGTGCAGGTTGGAATTACTATGCTCCAATTTGAAGAAAGTATGGTGTACGGCCCGGTAATGGCGGGGGTTACGGTCATTCTGATTCCATCGGTATTTATTTTCCTCGTATTCCAGAGGCAGTTAGTACAAGGGGTTACATTTTCCGCAATTAAAGGATAGGAGGTGTTGAAGTGAGCAGAGCGTTTACAGTGATGACATTCAATTTGCGTACAGCAGTAGCTACAGACCCTTATGTATGGGAAAAAAGAAAGCATTGGGTAGCCAAAATCATCGAGGACCGCAAGCCGGATTTGATCGGTACGCAAGAAGCGACTGTTCCTATGCTGGATTGGCTAAAAGACCGATTCCACGGAACCTATGACGTATATGGGGTTAACCGAACCCGTGCGGAAGAGGCGGGGGAATTCAGCGCTATTTTTGTTAAAAAGGACAGCTTTTCCATCTTGCGAAGCGGTTCGTTTATGTTGTCGGAAACTCCGGATGTGATCGGCAGTTTTGGCTGGGATGCCCAATGCGAAAGAATTTGTTCATGGGTAGAGCTTGCTATTCATGGCGAGACCAAGCCCGCGATAAGGTTTTTTAATACTCATTTGGATCATATAGGCAAGGTGGCTAGAACAGAAGGGTTGAGACTGATTTTGAAAAACATGCGGGAACAGAATCTGGACATCCCCTTACCGGTCATACTAACCGGCGATTTCAATGATACTCCGGAGAGCGGATTGCTCGATGTGATCCATGAATTCGAGCCTATGACAAGCTGCTTCGACCTTATGTCCGAGGAGGAGAAGAAACATAGCAGAACGTTTCATGGCTATCAGGGGGGCACGGAAGGCAGCCCTATCGATTACATTATGAGCAGTCAAGGGATTGACTTTAAATCCAGTGCGATTGTGAGAGACAAGGTTGAAGAGGGGTACACGTCGGATCATTATCCGATCGTGGCCCATATGGAAATGCAAGCAGATTAACCTGCCCATTCAGTCGCAGACCCAGCGCACTGATAGGTAGTTAATATAAAAAACACACATAACCATTAGGAGGATTTGGGAATGAGGAAAACCATTGCAGTACTAGCCGCATCGATCATACTACTTACCGGGTGCGGGACGAAAACCGACACAGCCACATCTACCAAGGACGCCAGCAGCAGCGCGGTGGCTGAAGTCAGCCATTCCGGATCTGTTAATTTAACATTTTGGCATGCCATGGGGGGCACGAATGAAGGTGTGGTTAAAGAAGTCGTCCAAAATTTCAACGATACGATAGGCAAGGAAAAGGGGATTGAAGTTACGCCGGTATTTCAAGGCAGTTACCAGGACTTGCTGAAAAAAGTAAAAGCGGCCGTCCAGGCGAAGGATACCAAAAACTTGCCGGATATCGTACAAGTTCCCGCATCGGACACGGCATATATCAAGGACGTGCCTAGTATTATCTGGGCGCAATCGATGATCGATAAAGACCCTTCTTTCAATATAGCGGATTTAGAGCCCAATACCGTTTCTTCCTTCAGCTTCAAAGGTAAATTGGCGGGCGTTCCGTTTGCCAACTCTACAGTTTTGTTGTACTACAATAAAAACATGTTTAAAGAAGCGGGGTTGGACCCGAATAAACCTCCTCAAACCATTGATGAAATGGGCCAATACGCCTCCAAGATGACGAAGAGGAACGGAGATCAAGTGACGCAATGGGGGCTTTCCGTAACGCCGGACCAATACCACTTATCGAGCTGGATCGGGATGCAGGGAGGCTATATCGGCAATAACAAAAACGGTCGTGAAGACACCATGACCCAAGTAGAATTTGATTCGACAGGGACGATGAAAGAATTCCTGACCACTTGGAAAAAGGCTGTGGAATACGGCGGCATTCAAACGGGCCCGGAAGTAAAAACGAACGAGGTTTTTGCTGCAGGAAAGCTGGGCATGTTCCTTAATTCTACAGCAGGAGTAAAAGGAACGTTAACCGCGGTGGGCGATAAATTTGAAGTAGGCACCGCGTTCTTGCCTAAGGTCCATGAAAGTGACAAAGGCGGAGTAGCAGTCGGCGGTTCGGCGCTGTACCTGGTGGACAGAGGCGAACCATCGAACATCGATGCCGCATGGGAATATATGAAATACAGCACTTCTCCCAAAACACAATTTACATGGCATACAGGCACCGGTTATTTTCCGGTCAACAAAAAAACCTATGATTTGCCTGAAATGAAGCAGCATCTGGAGGAAAATCCTTTATTTAAAACCGCAATCGAGCAACTGCACGCGTCGTCTCCGGAAACTCAGGAACCCATGAACCCGGTCTCCGGTGAATTCAACCGCGCGACAAAGGATGAAACCCTGGCCTATGTTACAGGCAAAAAAGATATCGACCAAGCCATTAAAGATATGGCCGCCGCCTCCAACAAAGCTTTGGAGGACTACAATAGAGTAAATAAAAAGTAATCCTTGTTAATCGTGCTGTAATGACAAATAGGAGACGTGCATGGGAAGCCTTGAACGGCCCGTGCACGTTCTTTTGTTGTAAATGGCCACGATTAAGGAGTGTGCTTGAGGGGATGCGGGGGCAGGATATCGCCGGATCGCCTATCCGATTTTGTTTACTTAGAGAGTATTATGCGAATATTGCATAAAATTCAAATCGCTCCGATCGTATACGGTAAACTTGTTTCGGGGGAGCTGCGCCAAGTTTTTTAACTCCTTACTTTGATAAGTTCATTAAGAGGGCGAGCTAATGAAGAATATTATAGAAGAATTATATTACGGTAATCTGCATCCCGAAGAGCATATAGTCCCCTCGAATCCCGAGTATCGTCCGTTGACTAGAAAGATCTCTGCATTGATGGAAGAAGCCAAACAAAGATTCTCGGAGGACGACTTCAAAACCCTTGAGGAGATTTTGGATTTGAATGGGGAATCTAGTTCTATGGTTGCGAGTGAGGCTTTTGTCCAGGGGTTTAGGATGGGGGCTTTGGTGATGTTGAAGGTGTTTTGGGGGGAGGGGATTGGGGGGCTTGGGAAGTGAACGTTGGTTGGTAGACTGGAATAAGGTAATTAATTTTGGTGTAAATCGATTTTCGAAAGGGCTTTCGCTACTCTATTAGCGGGAGTTTTTTGTTTTCGAGCAAATAATCATTTAATCGTCATATTATTCCATCTTATAGTAAAATATGACTAGAGGCAATTTAGACTAATCTAAAAGAGTTCGTGTATTCGACTATAATCGGCGATGTATGAGTTAAGATATTGCCGGAGCGAGCATCTTTAATGGCTCCGGACATCCTTTATCTTATCAAACGAGGGTTTTATTGAAAACATAGTAGTTATAGGAACGCTCCGAAGGCGGGGTATCTTATAACAAAGTGTTCACGCATCGGCGGATAAGCCGCCTCGGTCGCCAGTAGATTAGTCTGGGTAGTAGATTCAGGTGACACGACTGCTCACGTTGGTCGCTTATGTCGGTGGGACGTCGTGAACACAGGAATGTTAACTGCAATTCCTCAAAAACACTAAAAAAGAAGGAAGCAAGATGAAAAACCATAACGATGAGAAATTTGCTTTGGAGAATGCTGCTATAGACATATTTTTGAACCTTCTCAATATTCATCACCAAGATCAGTATGAATTAGTTGAAAGACGGGAAAGTCCAGATTTCGTTTTGAAAAGCCAGAATGGTGAATTACTTGGAATTGAAGTTGCGCACTTATTTTGCGATCCTGAAGAAGCCAAAATGTTACTAGGTAGATCTAATAATAAGATGCACGGAATAGAAGAATTTAGCGATCTTCTAAATGTTTTAAATAGTTTACTAAAACAAAAAGAAACAAAAGTATTAAAGTATGAAAGTACATATCCAACATCACTAGTGATTAGAAATGGTTCCCCAATTTTTGGTATGAGTGACCTATTAAGAGATAAAGAAAGGATATATCGACCAAGTATTTACAAGAATGTTTGGTTTGTTTCAAAAGATGGGAATTATAATGATTGGTTAATGAAGGATATTTTGACGTTTTAGAGAAAGATGTGAGGAACAGCAGATAACACCGGATTCCTACTGCAATATTTGCCTGGATCGCTACGAGGATTTTTATACGATACATTCAACGAGCTAAGTTATAGGAAATTAGCGGAAATAAAAATAAATGCCAATTACCCGAAATTTATTTCTTGTAAACAAAAGACAAGTGAATACATTAATTGAATGGAGAATTTTTCTTATGAAAAAATGTGCTTATTGCGGTACACAACTTGAGAGTCTTACTAAGGAGCATATTATTCCCTTTGGCTTATTAGAAATGTATCCGGATCAAGATGTTACTTTTAATTCAACAAGTTTAAAAAATCGTATCTATAAAGACAATCAAGGGCACTCTATCAAAGATGTTTGCGCTAATTGCAATAACAATTTACTAGGGAAATTGGATACTTATGGAGTAGATTTAATTCGGGAATACTTTTCTACTAAATATACGGAAGACTCAAGCATAAGAATCAACTACGACTACCACCTACTTCAACGATGGTTATTAAAGATAATCTATAATTCAATTCGGAGTTCTGAACTTGAAAGTAACTGGTTCAATGATCAACTTCAATATATTACACATGATATCCAAGAGAATTTACCACCAGTTTCGATTTTTGGGGGTATTCATGTCGATATGACGGCTTTTGGGGAAGATAAGGCTTTACTACTTAGTCCGCTGAGTTCTTATCAACCACTCTATATTTACCATTCCCCTGCAATACTAATCAACGGAGTTCTGTTTACTAGAAAACGTAAAATATCGATTGATCGGGATAAGATGAAATTCCACCGAGCGGACCAAGTAGTAACAATACGATTTGGGTCTGCTATGTTTTTAGTTATTTTATGGAAGAAAAGTATACTTTCGTACAAAATTGAGCAATTCAACACTGAATTTGAAACCTTATATCCGTATACATTATTTAGACCTAATCAAATTAATGTTGTTCTGCGAAGAGTTACCGATAGTATTAGTTGTTTGCAACCAGGAGTAATTCAAAGCAAAAAGGCAATGATTGAAGCAGACGAGCACATTAGAATGATATTAGGTGGAAGAAGTGTATCTGAAACGCAGGAAGAATGGAATAAAAATTGGTCAAAAGAAGATCAAAAAAGGGGGAGAATTTTGATTGATAATTTATGGTTTCCTGATAATAAAAGTGTGCAAAGAAAGTTCGAAGAATATTTCTCAAAGAACAAGTAATAAATCAAAATATCGGATGAAGTAAATGAGTTTAATGTTTGTATGTGTTTACATGGTGTCGCTAACTTCCTATAACACAGTATTAGACGAGGTCAAAGTTATACGAACTATGGGGCTTTGAACCCGCGTCCTATAAGGCTTTTTGCGACACTACCACTTCGCTTTTCTCGGACTTGCTTCGCCTAACTCTTTTGATTCTAGCCGATTTGCTCAGTGCATCTTTTTGTTATGATGCAGCAGAGTTATGTGCGGCTGTTGAGTTGTGGATAGCTCGAAGTATGGGAGGAGTCAAGTGGTGTGAAGTGTTTAAAGTCATTGATTTTGGAAAAGTAAGGGGATATGAGGTGTAAAGGCTCGGATTGTTAAACTAAAAAGGCTACATGGATGCTATTTGTCGATAATTTTTTCTAAATATTTGATTTAATAGAAAATACAATAAATCGCTAAGTTTATTAAAGAACGTTGTTTCGTCGAGCGAAAAGGGGATTTCATGATTGAAATACATTATTCCGAGCAATGCTCAGGGAGGGAATTTATCTTGTCAATGGAACCATTATTGCATCCAGAAAATTATACTATCGAAAAATGCAGTGTTGACCTACTTCACTATCTTAGGCAGTTTAAAGTAGAGGATGTATTCAGACTAATTGGTTATTCCTATATACGATTAAACCATGAAGCAACTACTTCTACTGGATATAAGATTCCACCTAAATTAATGATCAACTTACCTTTCATGTATGCCGAAAACGCATACAATGGAGTTAAAAGGATTTGTGATTATGACTCTTCCTTTAACCATATAGTAGATCTGCTAGAAGACCTTTATTACTGTCACTACAATGATGCAATAACAGGAGCAGATACAAATTATTTGCATGAAGACATAGCTTCAAATATGTATATGAATTTTCATTTTAACTTCCCTGACATATCTATAAGACAATACTTGGATTTTTTCTACAAACACAGTGATATACTAGAACACCATTTTAGGGTGGTTGAGTTATCCGGGGATCAGATTATCAGGGGTCTCCTATTAGTGCTAAATTACGAACGGGCATGTAAAAAGTTTTTAATACTGAGGATGCAAAAAAAGTGGCAAGAAATAAGTGACAGAGATTGTTTTGTTGCTGTACGATTTGATTCTGCAATTAACCAAAAGGTCCGAACATATTTTTCTACAGATTGCATTCGAATGTTACTAAACAAATTCAATATTCCGGCAGACCTATTTATCAATGCTATGTTTTTTAAAGTGCAGCAACAAGATGTAATTTCCTTTGAGTATCCTACCAATATTTACAAGAAATATAGAAGCTATATCGGAATAAAACATAACGAATCTATCTTGCTACCAAGAAATCATTATATTTTGGATCGCTTGTTTAATATTATTGAGGACAGTGAGTTGTATATTGATAAAAGAAAAGGAGATTACCTAGAAAATAGAGCTTACGAGATTATTTGCAATTTTTTTGGGAAAGAGAATGTTTATAAAAATTTATATGATGAGAATGGAGATGACCAAGATATAATTGTCTTATATAATGGTTATCTTCTATCCATTGAATGCAAAGCAACTAAATTAAAAGAAATTTTAATCAATAATGAAAAATCGAAAACAAGATTACAGAGAAACTTTAAGCCTTCATTACAAAAAGCTTATTCACAGTCTGAAAGAATTGCTATACATATGAAAAAAGGTACGGCGAAATTCTTCAATTCAAAAAATAAGGAAAAAAGAAAACAAATATTAGATTTAGCAACAATCAATATTACTGCCGTTAGAAGCATAGCTGTCACTCTTACTCCTTATCTAAATCTCGGTACGGATATTCATTTGATGCTAAAAAAAGAAGGTGTACTAAAGGAACCTTGGTCAATTGATATATTTTCTTTGGAGCAAATACTCCTTAAATGCAAGCACAATTTTAATATTGAATTTTTTATTGAGTTCCTTGATAATCGACTGGAGTTATTTGGTTCAGTTTTTTCAGTATCAGGTGATGAACTCAGTCATTTTGGAAATTACATTAGATATCGTGAATTGTTTAACCAGCGTATAGGAGGAGTAACTACACATTTAGGACCTGGATTTCGGAGTTTTGCCAACGACTATCTAGATTTAGATAACTACATGGTTTTTCATGATTATTTAGGTATTTAATTTTGTAGAGTATGGACTGGTATTGAATAACGGAGGTGTTCTCTTGAACAATAAAATCTTTTCTTGGAAAAGATTCTGGTATCCTCGAACAGATACAATCAATTTATCTGATGGCGGTTACCTCTACAATCCTGAATCTGAGTATGGGCATATATTTAATGAGCATGTTGTTCCTTTCGATAAATTATCAGAGGTTCCATGCTTAATTTTATTAGGGGAACCAGGCATCGGTAAAACAGAGGCATTAAGAAATATTGAGAATTCGGAAGAAAATCATACTCTCAAAATTGATCTTCGTTCGTATGGAACGGAAGACCGCTTAGTCCCGAATATCTTTGAGAACCCTTTGTTTGAGGCATGCCTGAAAGGAGAGCATCATCTACATCTTTTTTTGGATAGTTTGGATGAATGCTTACTGCGGATAGACTATGTAGCGGTTTTGTTGGCAGAAGAGTTTAAAAAATATAAAACCAACCCAAACCTAAAGAATCTTTTTCTAAGAATCGCCTGTCGAACAGCCGACTGGCCGAGTCTACTTGAAAGAGAGTTAGCGGACTTATGGGGAAATGATAACATCCAGATCATGGAGTTGGCACCATTACGAAGAGTGGACGTTTATAATGCAGCAGTTGACTTAGGTATAGATGCTGATAGGTTCATGAATGAAATATGGGAGAAAGAAGTAATTCCACTTGCAATTAAACCGATCACGCTAAAGTTTCTTTTAAATCTTTATATAAGGCATGGTAACTTTCCATCCACACAAAAAGAATTGTATTTGCAAGGCTGTGAGCTTCTCTGTGAAGAAACAAATGAAAGCAGAGTTGCATCTCGGAATACAGGGAGTATGAGAGCTAAGGATCGTTTGAAAGTAGCCTCGCGGATTGCAGCCTTGATGATGTTCTCTAATAAATATGCTGTGTGGCGTGGCATTAATTTGGGCGATGTTCCTGAGGAAGATATCACCATAAGTGATATTTCGGGCGAGCATCCGCAGCAAAGAGATGCTTCATTAATAATTCCTGAATCAGAAATTGAGGAAACTCTCTCTACAGGTTTATTTTCTTCAAGAGGGTTGAATCGTTTTGGTTGGGCTCATCAAACGTATGCGGAGTTTTTGGCAGCTTTATACGTCTCTCAAAGTGAACTGTCGCCTGTACAAATTATGAGTTTGATTGAACATCCTCTTGATTCAGAACGAAAGCTAATTCCGCAACTCCATGAGGTCTCAGCTTGGATAGCAACTATGAATGTAGACGTGTTTCGTCAAATCATAAAACGTGATCCACAGGTTCTTCTTCGAAGTGATGTGACAAGTGCGGACACGGAAGATAAAAAATCTTTGGTCGATGGTCTTCTAGAACTATATGATGCAGAAAAAATTAGAGATTGGGATTTTGATAACTATTTCTATAAATTGAATAACCCTGCTCTTGAACAACAAATTAAACCGTATGTGCTAGACCAACAGTGTAGTTATGTGGTACGGCGCGCTGCCATTCGAATAGCAAGAGCGTGTCAACTAAGCATATTACAGGATGATTTACTGAAAGTTGCGTTAAATCAGGATGAGGATTATCAAATTCGAACTCAAGCAGGTTATGCACTATCTGAGTTTGCAGATGAAGAGACTAAAAGGAAGCTTCTCCCATTGGCCAAATCTGAGGCAGGGGAGGATTCTGGCGATGAGTTGAAAGGTGCGGCACTTCGCGCACTGTGGCCCCAGCATTTATCCGGGGAAGAATTATTTTCTTTACTTTCTATTCCTAAACGCAGAAATTTTACAGGAATATACAGAATATTTTTGAACTATGAAATTCTTGAGAAGCTTCAAGTTAAGGATTTACCTGCTGCATTAAGATGGGTTCTAAAGTATGCTGTTGATGATCGATTTGATTCTCAAATTGATGATTTAGTGTATGGGATCCTGAACAAAGCAGGTCAGTATTTGGATTTGCATGATGTTCGTATAGCTTTTACTGATGTCGTACGTGCACGATTGGTACATTTCGATAATTTAAGTTATATTAAAGATTTATTACAAAATCCGAATATACGCCGAACACTCATTCTTTCATTGTTGAACAAAGAATCTGAACAGGAAGTTATTCTTTCATCTGCATTTTCTTGGCTCAGTAAGTCAGAGGATTTCCCGTGGATGCTTGAACAGCTGCAGAATGATATCGTCCCGGAGTTACAACAAAAATGGGTTATCTTGATAAAAAGGACATTTAATACGTCTAGTCCCGAGCAAGTGGAGTTGCTTAATCGTGCTATTCAAAACAACAAAATGTTAGCTGAACACTGCCAAGTTTTTTTTCAAAGTATCCCATTAGATTCTGAACAAGCTCATGAGTTAAAAGAAAGTTACATGAGGATAGCAAAATGGCAGAAGTCGAGAGATAATTATCCACCACTTCATCCATCTGTTGATGAAAGAGTCAGCTTACGTTTAGACGAGTTCGAAGCAGGGCATTTAGATGCTTGGTGGCGATTAAATTGGGATTTAGGAATTAAAGAAGAGAATAGGCGTGTGGAGGAATATGAGCCTAATATAAAAGCATTACCAAGCTGGAATAAGGTCAACGCTTATGATGAAGAGCGTATCGTGTCCGCTGCAAGGAAGTATTTGCTTGAGAAAAATTCGGAAGCCGCCAATTGGTTTGGAACGGATACTTGGTATAGGCCAGCCATGGCAGGATATAAGGCTTTAAGGTTGGTTTATGAGCAAGATTATGAATTTTTACTATCATTGACGTCGTCTCATTGGGAAAACTGGTCTCCAGTTATCTTTACGCAGTGGGTAACGCCAGAACGTGACGAAAGGATGATACATGATCAGTTAGTCAAGTTAGCTTACCTTAATGCTCCTGATAGGGTAATTTCAGATTTAATGCAACTTATAGATAAAGAGAATCAACAGCATTCTAATGTGTTTATTATTAGATCAATGAAGGAATGTTGGGATGCTCGATTAGGTGAAGGGGTTTTAAATAAGTTAAAGACGCAGAGTTTAATGCCCGAATCTATAAAGTGCTTACTTGATGAGTTGTTACGACGTCAAATAGATGGAGCAGAGGAGTATGCTAAGTCTTTAATCAAGCCCGAATTATTAGTTGCTGAAGACTCTCGTAAGCTAGCAATAATTGCTGCTGTCGTATTATTAAACAACTCTCGGAATGTCGGTTGGGATACAGTATGGTTACTTAAAGATACCTATCCCGATTTTGTTCAAGATGTTTTTCTTTCTTTTTCAAGTAGATTTGAAGGACACAAATTACTTCAATCTTTATCAGAGACAGCACTTGCTGATTTTTATATCTGGTTGGTAAAAAGATTTCCACATAAAGAAGATCCGAATCATGATGATGACGAAATGGCACATTGGGTAGGGCCTCGTGAAGAGATAGCTGATTTCAGGGACGGAATTTTACGCTACTTGTCAAACAAAGGGACATTAGAATCTTGTAATCAGATTGCACGGATAGTCTCGGAGTTGCCAGAACTTTCGTGGTTAAAGTGGACACTACTTGAAGCACAAAGTGTCACACGCCGTAGTACCTGGTCCCCACCAACTCCTATAGAAGTCGTCCAGCTATTGGGAAATAGGCACCGTAGGTTGGTTCAAAGTGAAAATCAGTTATTGGAAGTGTTAATTGAATCACTTAACAGGCTGGAGCAGAAACTACATGGAATTACACCAGCAGTAGTGTGGCTATGGAATGAAATCGATCAGAAGGAATACCGACCAAGATCTGAAAATGAATTCTCCGATTATGTAAAGCAACATTTGGAAGAAGATCTTTTAGGGAATGGAATCGTTGTTAACCGAGAGGTGGAAATACGGAGAAGCACTGGGTCATTACCTGGTGAGCGTACAGATATTCATGTTAATGCACTATTACCAGGAAGATCAAAGGGAACCTTTGAAGTCATTACAGTTATTATCGAGGTTAAAGGAAATTGGCATCGCGAGCTTTTTCAAGCCATGGAAACTCAATTAGTCAACAGATATTTAAAAGAGGGCAAATGTAAGTACGGCCTATACTTGATTGGTTGGTTTGAGAGTTCTAGGTGGGATTCAACTGATAATCGTAAATCTGCAATTCCATCATGTGGACTACAGGTTACCCAGGATACATTGAAAGATCAGGCTACAAATTTATCAAAGAAAGGGGTGAATGTTAGATCATTTGTAATGAATTTATGTTTGTAAGAACATTTTGCTGAAACGATACTTCGTAATGAGCATAGTAACCGTTCTTGCCACCTCCTTCCGACAGAGTTAAGCTAGAGCACACGCGTGAGATGAGTCGAAAGGAAGGTGAGCAAAAGTCGATGGAATTTCCGGCATGGTTTCAAGATGCAATCCAGGGGCGATTGGACTACATTTTAGCGAAGATTGAGCGGCATCCCAACATTCAAAAGCTACGGGACGAGAAGCAAGCTGCTTTTCGTAAGCTAGAGCTTGATATGAACGAACGGCAGAAATCGAACTTTTTGGACTGGGAGGAGAAGCAAACTTTAGCATTGGCGGTAAAAGCAGTAGGTTCTGTACATACAAGGATTAAAAGACGGCGCACAACTGGCATACGCGTTGCTCGACCGGGCCTCCGAAGGCAATTTTGAAGCGGAATAATCCGGCTATTAGGGCCATAGGACTGATACTCTTAGTAGGCTTAGCCCCGCGATATCCCATTTTGCGAAGGGGTTCGGAAAGTGCTTACGAAGTACATGAAGGCCAGAGGAAACTATTCGGAGGAATCGATCCTGTTCATAACACTAAACGGAAACGGGCTTAGCTCGCGGACAGTGCAGGAGAACTTGAAGACATATGGGTTGTCCGCCTACTTTAAGACAGTGAGAGTTCGTAGATACAAGAACGTTAGTCGAAATCCCCGCAAGATCGAAAAAGAGGGGGAGCTTAATTTTGAGAATTTATGGTAAAAGCCAGAGTGTGTTTGATGTACCAATCAATATAAATATTTCTTTAAATCTATTGAGAATGTATGGTTATAAAATTGATAAATTCTCCAGATTTGAATTATTCAAAAATAAATTTGATAGTCATTATATAAAGTCAATATTAAATAAGCAGTATTCAGTTGAAGATTCGATTAAACATGAACTTCTTTATGGTTATAAAGATTATTGGGAAATGCTAACTATTTCTCAATCTACAAATATCCTCTTTGTAACTGACAAAGGCATTAAAGATGAAATAAAGAATATTTTTAGTGGAGGTGTTTTAGAGGGTAAAGATTCGAGACCTTGGGATTATCAATTCCAATATCATTTGAGTTCATTATTTGAACAATCTGGTTTAAAAGTGAAATTGCAAGAACCTGATTATGTATTTGAATACAGAGGCAGAGAATACTCTGTTGCGGCGAAGAGATTGAATAGCAAAAATAACATACAGGCCAATATAGAGAAAGCAGAAAAGCAGATCAAACAATTTGATAATTATGGGTTCATTGCTTTATCACTTGATAAAATTTTTAAAGAAGCCAACCCAATAGTTCGTTTAACTAATCCTGAGTCTTCAATACGAAGGGCAAATGAAATTATTCAAAACATAATAAGAGAAGACTTTTTGGAGGGCTATTTTGGAAGAAGAACAGATCAAATACTTGGAATCATTGCTAGCATATCATTTCCGTATTTCTTAGATTCAGATAAACCATTATTTGAATTGGGTTATAGTTCATATTTAATGTTTCTTCCAATACAGCCGCCTGGTACAGCAAAGTGGAATGAAGTAATAGAGATTGGAGAAAAGCTTCAGAACTTTAAAATTCATATAACCGGATAAATTATAGTGGAATCAGAAGGAGGGAACTTCTTATAACATTTATATTCATGCTTCGGAGCGTTGTGGCTCCTCCGTCTGCGAGAGACAATTGGCAGGAAGCAGATTCAGCGGACACATCCGCACCGAATAACCCATCGTGGCCGGCTCCAGACGAAGCCTTAAGTCGGTGGGACTTCGTGAATATGGGAACCTTATGTGCAATTATTGCAGAGCAAAGGTTGGGAATTTGATGACTCATTATTTCAAGTATAAAAGAGAGAAAACGGGGACATGCAATATTTGTCTTGCTCAATCGAAACTCACATGGGACCACATTCCACCAAAAGGTGGCATTAAACTATCTGAAGTAGAACAAAAAAATATCCTGCAACATTTAACTGATTCTAAAAATAACAATTACGTGTTGTCTCAGAACGGAGTAAAGTATAGAACTATTTGCAGCACATGTAACAACGGTCTTTTAGGGGCAAAGTATGATGTGGTGTTAAATGCTTTCGCAAATGAACTGAGTTTATTCTTGAAGACTTCATTACAAATACCTCAAGTGGTAAAATTTAAGACTCAACCAGCAATGATTATTAAATGTATAATTGGTCATTTATTAGCAGCTAAAGGGGACTTAGAAAATAATTTAATTGATCATCATTTTAGAGATTACTTTTTAGATGATAGCAAGGTTGTTCCCGCGTATTATAAAGTTTTTTATTGGGTGTATCCATATAACAGTATCAAAATAATACGTGATATAGGAATGCCTTCAATAAGAGGTGATTTTAAATCTAAGTTTTCAATGTTCAGTACCCTAAGATATTTTCCAATTGCATTTTTAATTACGGATGCTGAGGAATATTCTGGTTTAAATGAAATGTCGAAATACTGCTCTAGGTCAATAGAGGACTTTGTTGAGATCCCAATAGATTTTACAAAAATATTTGACGAAAACTGGCCTGAATATGGGGAAAACAATTTTATTATGGGTGGAGAAAGTCTTCAGAGTGGTGTTTCGGCTGTACCTCGAGTAAAACATAATAGAATAAAGTAAGTATTTCAAAGATGGCAGTAATAGCGTATAACAACATATTAAACTCGGGCCATTCGTCCCTCAGTCCGGTCGGGGTTAGAAGTGAATTCGGGGAGGCAATTCCAGCAGCAGGGAAGCGCATCCGCGACTAACCGCATCGCGGCCGGCTGCTGGCACAACCTTAAATCGGTGGGACATCGTTAATACAGGAACATTATGTGATATACTCCACGAAAAAAAGCCGATATATCAAACTGTAATTAATGATCTATTCAATGATTTAGAAAACCTTTATATAATCTTTGTGAATTTATTTTAGGAGGGATCGTATGAATAGATATTATCCAGGTGACAGATATATTACTTCACAGAAATTAAAGGTTCCTTTTGACACTATTAGTATTGACGGTGAAGCTTTCCTTTTTCCTACGGCATTTATAACTCCAGAAGATCTGTAGATTTTGGAGGGAGTAAAGCCACAAGATTTATGAGAAAGCCCCTAAAATTCTAAAAAATGAGGAGAAGAAATGAAAAGAGTAAAATTTTACTCAATAAACGATTTGACTTATGGATATAATCTAAAAAAATGTCAGGATCTAATAAATGATTATGATACCGGTAAAAAAGTAGTAGAAGATATTAACGACATAATTGAAATATATAATGTTAAAAAGTATTTTGATAATGAAGTTTATTTTGAAGAATGGACTCCTGATTTTATTGAACGATTCAAGATAATAGTTAAAAAGTGTTTTGGTATTGCAGCTAGAAATTTTAAATCATCAATTAATGATGATACTATCATTAGCATCTATAATGTCGTTGATATTTACTACAAAAATGATTTTTGGGAGCTCTTTGAAAAATTAAAGGTCTATGAAAATATTTCACACGAAAAATTTCGAGAACTATTAAATATAACGAAAAGATCGCTATACGAAATAATGAGATGTAAGAATATAACAGATCATTTTGGTAAAATAATTAGAGAATATATGCTTAATAATCCCTCATCTGCCCAAATACTTCTGGATAAATATGAACTAAAGCATAATCGAGAAAAGGATCCAATATTTATTCCGAGAGAATTAAATAATTCAGACAAAGAAACTATTATCTGTAATTATATTGACAGTGAAGACCCTAATTTGAATTATCTAAGACTAATTACCAATATTCAAAGTAGTAAAGATAAGCTCGAAATTTCGCCGAAAACTATATTGAAGTCAAAAAGAAAAGTTGAAGAGCTAGAAAAACAATTTTTTAAAGATAACTCTGGTATGAAATTTGAAACCACTGTCATTTTTTCCAAATCACAAGATGAAGAAGTTTTACTAAACTTTGAAGGTCGATCAATATCTGCTAGCTACAGCACCAAGTGGATTGAGAGGAATACCGATTATGCTACATTACTAAATAATTTTATATTTCTGTTTGAATTTGTAGATACACAAATGAGGTGTACCCTTACTAATAAATCGAGTGAGATGGGGATATTTGAACAATTATTTATGTCTTCCCAAAATGCTTATAATAAAGGATTTGCATTTGAACAAAAGGATGCGTTCTCATTACTACAAATGGCAGGTTATTATAGCCATCTCTTTAGTATTGGTATAAGGTTGGAGGAAGTTATTGAATGGTTTTTTGAAAATTACCTTGCTAATGAATTTGATGAACATGACTTCAAAGTAACTATGCCTTCAGCTAACTCAACTTTTCTCGAAAAGTGTACCAATATTATGCCAGCATTGGAATCAGTATTGAAACAATTTACTTTATATGTTGAGGAGGGGCATATTGACTTCGAACTCCTTGAGATAAGATCTGAACATCTAATATACAAGAACATTCCATCAATTGTTGACAAAAAATATGTCTATGGTTCAGGTAGTGAGTTTAACTCAGTAACCTTTTTACTTTTTTCAGATCAAAGCGGTTTGGGATATCATGAAGAATTTGAAGAAAAATATAACAATTTTTTTGAATTACTGTCTAATGAAAAAATAAAATTAAATGAAATCGCAAACTATAATATTTCGAACGTTAACTGGCTAATAGATCTTAAGTATCTGGCAGTTGATAAAGAAGAATACATTGTTTTTAACAACAAGCAACTGATTTTTATACTTAAGAATCTATATATGAACGATGTGATAAGCTACTGGAAATGTTCGGAATTTAGTAGAACAATTATTGATGATTTAGAAAAAAGAAATGTGGTTGAAATTGAAAGTTCTCTTTTTTCGAGACCGGAACAAGATTACATAAACTATACACTTAACAAGTCACATTTCAATAATGGACTAGACTTAAGAAATAAATACAGTCATACTCAACCAAATAGTGGGGATGATGAAAGGATCCACAATCAAAATTACTTGATATTTTTAAGGTTGTTTATTATTGCAATTATAAAAATTAATGATGATTTTTGTACATATAAAGAGCTTGAAGGAAATGAGAGAGAGTAATACAAGTCTCAAGGAATATTACACCTCCAGTGATATCTCCAATTCCTTTAGATCAATCACAGCTTTCAACCTCATAAGAATGTCTAGACCGAGAAGTCCGTTGATTTGACCTTGAGGACCGACGACGCCAAAATCTAACTTGGTTTTGTTGAGCTTAATGTCTCCTAGTGTTATTCCGTCAACCTGTTTGGAGAAAAAGTTGTGCAGGCTGCCGCCGACTCCGTAATGTACATAGTCCTCAAGTTCTGCAAAAATACCGATCTCCTCAACAACATCAGGGAAATTATTGTTTCCGCAGCTCCCGTATCAATGACGATATTATCGATGACTAGGGAGCTTCCCCTAAAGAAAATCTCCAGAGACGTAAATAAAAGCCCATCTTTATACTCGATTTTTATCATATTGACCTCTGAATCCAAATAATTGCTTGATTTGAATTTCGATCTTTTCTTTCCCCGTGTGATAGACGAGGATGTCGTTCTTGGATCGAACCAGTTCGCGGGTGGCTTCTTTCTCGTCATCAAAGTCCTGAATCACGGCCACCTCTTCAACATACCGCACCTGATTTTCAATGCGGGATTTTAAAATCCGGAGTTTCACAAAACGATCGGGGTATATTTTGCGAACTTCATTCCAGTTCATCGTTCATACCTCCCTATGAGGATCTTATACCTCAATAATATCATTCTTGAAAGTAAAGGGCACTCTTGAATTCCTCCGCAATCTCGAATCATAATAAGATATTCCTAAGATAGACAAGAGGAACGGTTCCGGTTTTGAGGTTTGCCGGCAGGTACGGCAGGTTTCGAAGGTCCCCGATAGTTTTTCTGACGGCGTCGGACGAGGAAGTGAAATATGGTCATGGGGCTGGATATGGGCGGCGACGATTATATTGCTAAGCCGTTCGAAGGATTTTGGCGCGGCGGAGGCGGAAATGGCGTCAAATAGCATCAAGGTCCTGCTGCTGAGAAGCTACTTCAATTCTGCGTAAAAATGAAAAGCGTGGTGTAGTAATTATATGAACATACCTATATTAACCACAAAGCTGCATATTCCTCCAGCGCGATCGAAAGCGGTTTTACGCTCGCATTTGTTCGAACGCTTGTCTGAGGGGCAGCAAGGAAAGCTAACGCTAATCTCCGCTTCTGCCGGCTATGGTAAAACCACGTTGGTCAGCGAGTGGCTGGCTGACTGCAGACGTCGGGCCGCTTGGTTGTCGCTGGATGAAGGTGACAATGATCCTGGGCGATTTCTCCTTCATCTTATCGCTGCCATAAAGAACATCGTTGACATTAACGACCAAGGTGTATGGAAAGCGCTGCAATCTCCGCAACCGTTGCCAATCCCATACATCCTTACTGCTTTAGTCAATGCAATATCATCCGGTTCAGATTCATTTATTCTCGTTCTTGATGACTATCACGTCATTGAATCTCAAACTGTGCATGATGCTCTGTCTTTTCTGATCGATCATCAACCGCTACAGATGCATTTGATCATCATGACGCGCGAAGAGCCGAAGCTGCCGATCGCCAGATTACGGGCAAAAAACCGATTAACCGAACTGCGTGGAAACGACCTGCGTTTCACCCGGGATGAAGCGACGTTATTTTTTAACCAAATCATGGGGCTTCATTTATCATCGGCAGAGGTGTTTGCTCTGGAGGCACGCACAGAAGGGTGGATTGTCGGGCTGCAATTAGCCGCGATCTCTATGCAGGGCTGTTCGAATACGACCCAATTCATTTCGTCCTTTACCGGCAGCCACCGTTTTGTGTTGGACTATTTAATGGAGGAAATCCTTATGCAGCAATCCGAAAAGGTTCAGACCTTTTTGCTTCATACCTCCATTCTTGATCGATTTTGCGGCTCCCTCTGTAATGCCGTTCTACCGCAGGGGATGGGAGGAGATGAAATCCTGGCGTATCTTGAGCGTTCCAACCTCTTTGTGATCCCGTTGGATAGCGAGCGTCATTGGTACCGTTACCATCATCTTTTTGCCGATTTGTTGCGACAGCGTTTGTATCATGCCAACAAGGACAGGGCCGAGGAGATCGCCGTTCTACATACCCGGGCAAGCCACTGGTTTGAAGAGAATGACCTTGAGATCGAAGCTTTTCAGCAGGCTGTAGCGGCTCAGGATGTGGATCGGGCTGCCACATTAATCGAGGGAAAGGGAATGCCTCTACATTTTCGTGGCGCCGCTCAGCCTGTATTAAATTGGTTGAAGCGCCAGGACGCGTCCACGCTGAACGAACGGCCGTCGCTCTGGGTGATTTATGCCTCCGCCTTATTGATGATCGGCCAAGTGGACGGAATCGAACAAAAACTATTCGCTGCCGAAACGGCCATGAAACCTATCGATCCCGATGAGGCAGATCATGATTTAATCGGGCATATGGCATCGATCCGGGCCACGCTTGGAGTCATCCGGAACGAGACGGATACCATTATTGCCCAATCCCTCCTCGCGTTGGAGCATCTGCATCCGAATAATCTGCCTGTGCGCGCGGCGACAAGCTGGACGTTAGGCGTTGCCTACCAGCGGCAGGGCAATCGCGCTGCAGCCAGACGAGCTTATACCGAAGCCTTATCGATCAGCAAGCGAATGGGACACCTGATTATCACGCTTATGGCAACTTTAGGTACAGGCCAGATCCAGGAACTCGACAATCAGTTGAACCTGGCCGTGCAAACCTATAAACAAGTGATTGAACTAGCTGGCGAACCGCCGTTGCCGGCTGCTTGTGAGGCATACTTGGGCATGGCTCGCATCTTCTATGAATGGAACGATTTGGAGGCAGCCGAACAGCATATCCAGCAGAGTATCCTGTTGGCCAAGCAGATCGAAAACACGGATAGGCTATCCGATAGTGAATTATTTGCGGCAAAATTGAAACTCGCCAGACAAGATATTTTAGCATCGGAAGCTTTGTTGATTAAAGCTCGTCATGAAGTGCAGGAACGATCCTTTCCTCATCTTTTGGGTGAAGTTCAACATTTGGAACTTCTTATTTCTCTTCATCACGGCAACGTTCCGGAAGCCGTCAAGCAATTGGAAACTAGTGAATGGCCTGTTCTGCAGTCAAGAATCCATATGATCCAAGGGAATGCAAGCGCGGCTCTGACCATACTGGCTACTTTGTATGACCAAGCGAGAGCGAAGCAATGGAAGAACGAACAGCTTAAGCTTCTTGTACTCCAAGCCTTAGCCTTTCAGGTCCAAGGCAATGTGGAGAGGGCGCTTCAAAGATTAAAAGATGCTTTGACACTGGCAGAGGATGAAGGTTTCGTTCGTCTTTTTGTTGACGAGGGTAAGCCCATGCTTGATTTGTTAACGGAAGCGGCTACCCGTCGGATCCAGCCGGAATATACCGGGTTTTTACTGTCCAACATGTATCATGAACAGAGGCTCAATGATTTCGCGATTCACAGTCCCCCCATCCGCTTCGAACCTTTCATCGATGCCTTAAGCCAGCGTGAGCTGGAAGTTCTGCAACTGATTGCCCAAGGCCTCTCCAATCAAGAAATAGGGAATCGGCTTTTCCTGGCCTTAAGTACAGTGAAGGGGTATAATCGCAATATTTTTGACAAATTGCAGGTTAAACGGCGAACCGAAGCGATCGCACGTGCCAGAGAGCTCGGCCTGATATAACTGACTCCGGTCTTAAGCAATGCCTAAAGGCAAGGCTTGGGACTTTTTTAGTTCGAACCAACTTTAATACTTTAGTATCTACTCGGTCATACCTTGCAGACAATATGCTATTTGTAAAACACGCTGGCTGATCATCAGGTAAAAGGGGGGGCGTCATGCAAACCAACAGAAAAACGGCAGTCTATCTTGGGCTGCTGCTCATCTTCAGTTTTATTTTTGGAATATTTAGCTCCGCTCCTGCATTAGAACGTTCGGATTACCTTGTAAAGTTGTCAGAAATCGAAATGCAAGTTTTGGTGGCCACCTTTTTTCAAGCGGCAATGGCTGTAGTTTATGTCACGATAACCGTATTGGTATACCCAATCCTTAAAAAATACAACAAAAGTCTGGCGGTGGGATATTTCGGTTTCAGGATCATTGGCTCCGGCTTTCTCTTTGCCGGTATAGGCTCTCTGCTTCTTTTATTAGAGGTGAGTCAGAGTTCTGCAGCTGCCAGCCAAGCTGACTTATCGTATCTTGAAGTTATCGCTGAATTGCTTAGACAAGGCAGAGATATTCTGAATCATATAGGGATGATATTGCCCTGGAGTATTGGCGGCCTGATCCTCTATTATAGCCTATATAAATTTAGACTTATCCCAAGATGGTTATCGATAGGGGGGATGATCGGGTCTACCTTGACTCTTCTGGCTACGTTGCTGTTGATGTTGAACATCATTAAATTAGCGAGCCCGGTCTACTTTATCCTAAATGCGCCAATAGCTATTTGCGAGCTGTTTCTCGCTGTACTCCTAATATTCAGAGGTTTCAATCAAGTTAAAGTGTGAGAACAACCTCTTAAAATAAAATCTAATGAAAACGGAGATGGAATATGAGAGTATTAGTGCTTGGGGCAAGCGGCGCTACCGGCAAACAAGTCGTCAGGCAATTCATTAAAAGACAAATCCCTACTCGGATTCTCATCCGAAAAAGTGCAGTTCTTCCCACAGACTTACTAGAACATCCATTAGTGGAAATCGTAAAGGGGAATATCAACGAATTAAATGACGCTGAAATGAAGCAGCTTCTACGTGATTGTGATGTCATGATCTCCTGTCTTGGTCATAATCTAACGCTCAAAGGGATGTTTGGCAAACCTCGTGATTTGGTATTTGATGCCATCCAAAGAATCTGCGAAATCGTCCCAAAAAGGGCCGACAAAAGAGTGAAACTCATCCTGATGAGTACAGTAGGTTACACGAACACGTTATCGGGAGAGACAAATTCACTGGGAGAAAAAATCATCTTATCCATACTAAAGCTTTTACTTCCTCCTCATCGAGATAATGTGAAGGCAGCCAATTATTTGATTGCCAAAATGGGTAAAAAAGACGAAAATGTCGGATGGGTTGCCGTACGGCCGGATACATTAGTCGATCATGATGAAGAGAGTCCCTATGATGTTTGTGAAGCTCCGGTAAGAAGCCCCATATTCAATGCGGGTAAAACAAGCAGAATCAATGTAAGTCATTTTATCGCTGAACTAGCGACAGATGATAAGATGTGGAAGGATTGGGAATTCAAAACTCCGGTGATTTATAATAAATAGAGAGGCGGCGCACCCGAACGATCGCCGTTTCGACATGGGGAGACCGGCGCAGCATCAACTATCTGGCTCCGTTTCAGCAGGACGGTTAGTGGACGTGGTCATACAGTGATTACAAAATAAGGCGGAGAAAGTAACACTTCCTTAATGGAACGGTAAGGGACAGCAGTCGCATCATAACCTTTTGAATTGACTTGGCGGCCGAATGTTGTAACAAAGTCTCTGATCGCGTTAAAATAACTATAAATGAAACGCTTTAAAAAACGGGGGCTTCGCCGTGACGATGAAACGGATCGACTTGTCTAGGAACGCGATTGACATATACGAGCAGAAGCATATGAATGGCCATCTTGTGTCAGAGCATTATCATTCGACGCACCAACTGCTGTTTGTGCTGGAGGGCGAAGGCGCGATCCGGCTGAACGGGGAGGCACGAAGGCTGGCCGTGGACGATACGGCGCTGATTGTGCCGTATTCCGTTCACTCGGTCATGTCCGACTCCAGGCTGACCTTGCTAGTGTTGGCGTTTGACGAGGAGGTCCTCGATAAAGATATGAGGGAGCAGTTGCTCCACATCTATTTCTCTGATTCTTGCTTGTTAAAGCCGGGAAGGTTTACTGCGAGCGAGCTCCGCCAGTTGCTGAGAAAAATGCTGTTCGAGCAGTCCAGAGAGTCGTCACCGCTTGTCCGGCTTTCACTCAAGGTACAATTATCTCAACTGCTGCTCTTGCTGGTTAGTTCTGTCGAGACAGAGGCCGCTGGAGCAGGCTCCAGCTCCAACAGGCTTCGCGCCGAGAAAATCCGCGGATACATTGATTCGAAGTATTTCGATCCGCTGACCGCAGGGGATATCGCCTCCAAGCTGGGCATCAGTACGCGGCACCTGAACAATATTTTTAAAGAACGGTATGACATGACGCCAATTCAATACTTAACCGAGGTGCGTATCCGCGTCGCCCAGAAGCTGCTGGAGGAGACGAACAATGACGTCATTTCCATCTGCTTCGAGGTCGGCTACGACTCTGTGTCTACGTTCTACCGGTCATTCAAAGCCATTGCCAAAGTGTCGCCGAAAATGTACCGGGAGCTGAACGCCCGTGCAAGCCAAGTAGGCAGAGAGCTTGCGTCCAATTGATTGAGATACGATAATTCCCTTAATCCCCCATCGGCTGAGCGCTGGTGGGGGATATTGCTTGCCTTGAAGAAATCGCTTCCGAAATTGAGAATCGTGTTCCTGGAGTTGTAAGAAATGCGGTTATGACTCGGCTACAATACGGGTATACGAAGCGAAGGGAGCAATGAAAAATGGCAGTTCGCAATATCGGAATTATTATGAACGGGGTGACCGGACGAATGGGGACCAACCAGCATTTGATCCGTTCAATTCTTGCAATTCGTAAGCAGGGGGGCGTTGCGCTTCCAGGGGGAGACGTCGTCATGCCTGATCCGATTCTGGTCGGTCGGCAGGAGAACAAGCTGCAGGCGTTGGCAGAGGCCCACGGCCTCGAGCGCTGGAGCACGGATCTTGAAGCCTGCCTCGCCGATCCATACAATGAAATCTATTTTGATAGCCAGACGACGGTGCGCCGCGCAGAAAGCATCAAGCAAGCGATCGCTGCGGGCAAGCATATTTATTGCGAGAAGCCGACGGCCGTGGATTTGGCTGGGGCGCTTGAACTGGCGAGCATCGCGACCAAGGCTGGAGTGAAAAACGGGGTCGTCCAGGATAAGCTGTTTTTGCCCGGATTACTCAAGCTGAAGCGTCTAATCGACTCCGGCTTCTTCGGGCGCATCCTGTCGGTGCGGATGGAGTTTGGCTATTGGGTGTTCGAGGGCGACTGGCAGCCGGGCCAACGTCCTTCGTGGAACTACCGCAAGGAAGACGGCGGCGGGATTATCGTCGACATGTTTGCCCATTGGCGTTATGTGCTCGAGAACCTGTTCGGGGAAGTGGAGTCTGTGTCTTGCCTTGCCGCTACGCATATTCCGAAACGATTGGACGAACAAGGCGGTCCGTATGATTGCACGGCAGACGATGCGGCCTACGCCACGTTTGAGATCAAGGGCGGGATTATCGTGCAGGCCAATTCGTCCTGGGCGGTGCGTGTCGACCGCGACGATCTGCTTACGATTACGGTGGACGGCACCGAAGGCAGCGCCGTGGCGGGCTTGCGGGACTGCAAGACGCAGCATCGGGTCAACACACCGAAGCCGGTATGGAATCCGGACATTCCGAATCCGTTCCGGTTCCGCGACCAATGGGTGGAGGTGCCTGACAATGGGACTTTCGACAATGCCTTCAAAGTACAATGGGAAATGTTCCTGAAGCATGTCGCTATCGATACGCCGTTCCCATGGGATCTGCTTGAAGGGGCAAAGGGCACCCAGCTTGCCGATCTCAGCTTGCAGTCATGGCAGGAGCGCCGCTGGGTTGACGTGCCGAAGCTGAGCTTGTAAAAGGGAGGGATACAGATGGCTAAATCGCTGCTTCTTCCCCGTGCAGGGGGACAGTTATATGAATACACTCCGGTACAGACAATCTTGTTCGAGAAGCTGGCCAAGCTGACCCAATTGCCGTTTACGGGCCGCATCGCCTTTTCCGCCGCCCATGTGGTCTGCGATCCGTTTGCGGACGCCGATCCGCTGCATCACGCGCCGATTGATTGGAACTCGACGCTCGCCTATCGGCATCATCTGTGGTCGCTCGGTCTGGGTGTGGCGGAAGCGATGGATACTGCGCAGCGCGGCATGGGTCTCGACTGGAACAGCTCAAAAGAGCTGATCCGTGCCTCGATCTCGGAAGCGCGCTCGGTTGGCGGCAAAATTGCCTGTGGCGCCGGAACCGATCATCTGCTTCCGGGGCCTTCGGTCACGATTGCTGACGTGGAAGCCGCCTATGAGGAGCAAGTCGGCTTCATCGAGGGCGAAGGCGGTCAAGTCATTCTGATGGCGAGCCGTGCGCTTGCCGCTTGCGCGAAAGGGCCGGAGGATTACGAGCGCGTATACGGGCGCATCTTGGGACAAGTGAAGCAGCCTGTTATCCTGCATTGGCTCGGCGACATGTTCGATCCTGCGTTAGCCGGTTATTGGGGCTGCAAGCATGATCTGGACGAGGCGATGGAGGTTTGCTTGCGCATCATTCGGGCACACGCGGATAAGGTGGACGGAATCAAAATATCCCTGCTCGATGCAGATAAAGAAATCAAGATGCGCCGGTTATTGCCGGAAGGCGTCAAGATGTACACCGGCGACGACTTCAACTATCCGGAGCTCATCAAGGGCGATGAGCAGGGCTATAGCCACGCGCTGCTTGGTATATTCGACGCGATTGCGCCAGCTGCCGCCCAGGCGCTCCACGCGCTGGATAGAGGTGACCTGACGGGTTATGATTCAATCATGGAGCCTACCGTCGCCTTGTCACGTCATATTTTCCGGAAGCCTACGTACGCCTACAAGACAGGAATTGTATTTATAGCCTACTTGAACGGTCATCAGCCGCATTTCCGTATGATCGGAGGAGCGGAGGGCTGGCGTTCCATCCTCCATTTGGCTGAGTTGTTCGTGCTTGCTGACCGGGCCGGGCTATTGGCCGATCCGGAGCTCGCTGTTCAGCGGATGAAGCCTGTCCTGGCACTGGCGGGTATTCAGCCGTAATCATCGTTAGCGATATTTGAAATCCGGGAGGGATTAGCATGGAACCGCTTCGTTCCATAGAAAGACTCAGCTTGAATCAGATTACGACCGATCGGTTGAATATGAGTGAGGCCGTGGAAGCCTGCGTTCGTGCCGAAGTGCCCTGGATTGCTCTGTGGCGGCATAAGGTCGCCGAGGCCGGCTTGGCCGAGAGCAAGCGGCTTGTGCGTGACGCAGGCCTGCGCGTTTCCAGCCTTTGCCGCGGCGGTTATTTTCCGGCGGCCACCGCAACTGCGCGCAAAGAGCGGATGGATGACAACCGCCGCGCCGTCGAGGAAGCCGCCGAGCTCGGCACCGACGTGCTCGTGCTCGTATGCGGGCCGGCGCCGGACCGGGACATCGACTTCGCTCGCAAGACCGTCGAAGAGGCCATCGCGGAGCTTGCGCCGTTTGCCCGCTCGCACGGAGTCAAGCTCGGCATCGAGCCGTTGCATCCGATGTACGCCGCTGAACGGTCCGTTATTAATACGCTGGCGCAAGCCAACACGCTTGCAGAGCAGCACGCCCCCCAGGACGTCGGCGTTGTTGTAGACGCGTTCCACGTCTGGTGGGACCCCGAGTTGTACGGGCAGATTGAACGAGCCAGAGGACGGATCCTCGGGTTCCACGTCTCCGATTGGGTCGTGCCGGTTCCCGACCTGCTGATGGGCAGGGGAATGATGGGTGACGGGGTCATCGAGCTGCGCCGGATGCGCCATGCCGTTGAGGCGGCCGGTTACACAGGGGCGATTGAAGTGGAAATCTTCAACCGGCAAGTATGGGATATGCCGGGGGACGAGGCGCTTGCACTCATTAAGGAACGTTATTTGCAGCACGTCTGATAGTTCATGTATAGCCTTGGCGAGCGAGGAGATCGATACCTGGCTTGTCAAGGCATCAGCTATGGAGGGATGGAAAGTGAAGATTTGTCGCGCTGCGCTGATTGGAATCGGAGGATTTGGCGTTGAGCATGTGAAAATGATGCAGAAGCTGGCCGGAGAGGGCAGGCTGCAGGTGGTTGCTTTTACAGAACCGAATGTTGATGCGCACCAGGAATCTTATGGCAAGCTGGCTGCACTCGGGGCCATTCATTATACGGATTACGTGCAGATGCTTACACTTCATCCGGACATCGATTTCGTGGCGATCGCCACGCCGATTGCCACCCATAAGCCGATGTGCATCCAGGCAATGCGCATGGGCTTTCATGTCCTGGTGGAGAAGCCCCCGGCGATCACGATTCAAGATCTGGACGAGATGATCGCCGTGCAGCGGGAGGCGGGCCGCTTGTGTCAGGTGAACTTCCAGAATACGTCGGGTCAGGCATTCCGCACTCTGCTGGAAAAGCTCGGCTCCGGCGTGCTCGGACAGGTGCAGCATGTAGTTGGCGTCGGTATGTGGAAGCGGTCCCGCGCCTACTACGACCGGACCCGCTGGGCGGGCAAGCTGGTCAGCGACGGCCAGTATGTGCTGGATGGGACATTCAACAATCCCTTCGCCCATCTGCTGCATAATTGCTTACTGGCGGCCGGAGTTGAAGGAGCACCGGGGTTGCACCCGCAATCGGTGCAGGCCGAGCTTTACCATGTCAACGATATCGAAGGGGACGACGTCTCCTGTATTCGCGCCGTTATGGCTAATGGCGCAGACGTCCATTTTTATGCAATGCTTTGCTCTGAGGGAAGTGGAGAGCCTTTCATTACCGTAAATGGAACGCAAGGAAAGGCATATTGGGATTACGAGAACAAGCTGACTATTCACACACGGGATGGCGAAGAGAAGCTCGCGTTTGGTCCGGTTGACTTGATCCGCAACATGTATGTGAACCTGATGGAAGCGATCGAGAGTCCGGGGAAGCCGCTCTTTTCACCACTGGAGGCGTGCCGAAGCTTCGTACTGGTCTCCAATGGCACTTATGAGTCGGCCCGTGCCGTTCATGCCATTCCCCGCCAGTTCGTGACGGAGCAGCAGGCCGGCGAGTCTACGGTACGCTTGCTTCCCGGCTTGTCCGAGAAGATGAGGGACGTGGCGGCAAGGCGGCGGTTGTACAGCGAATACCCGTTTCCATGGGCGACATCGACTCGTCCGTTCCGGATGACGGGCTACAGCCGATTCGAGCTGCCTGCTGACATGCGCAAATAATGGCCGACCGTTAAAATTCAGATTTCACTTGACACCGTCATGTCGGTGAGATAGCATAAATTCAAATCATTCAAATACGTTGAGAAGGAATAGTACGGTTTTCCAAACGAACAGAGAGCTGTTGGTCGGTGTGAAACAGCCGTGTAGAAAATCGGAACTCGCCTTGGAGTTGCCCGCTGAACCTTAAAAGTGCAAGTGTGAAGTAAGCGGAGCCGGAGCCTGACCGTTATCAGCAGGAGGATGCCTGATTTGTTCATTTTGCAATCCCGCATCCGTAGAGGGCATGCCGACGATGGCATGAATTCGGAGTGGTACCGCGTAAGATGTCAAAGTCTTTCGTCTCTGTCAGTGGAGATGAAAGGCTTTTTTTGCGCTTTCGGTCTTTGGCAGGTCAGCACAGTAAATCGATGAAGGGAAGGATTACCTATGAAAAATGTTGAGAAGTACGCCAGAGGATATTTTATGCCGCCGGAGACAAGCTTGAAATGGACTCAGAAGGAGTATATGACAGAGGCGCCGACATGGTGCAGCGTGGACCTTCGTGACGGAAACCAGGCCCTGATCGTCCCGATGAATCTGGAGGAGAAGCTGGAATACTTCCGAATGCTTGTGGATATCGGCTTCAAGGAGATCGAGGTCGGTTTTCCCGCAGCATCGGAGACGGAGTTTGTCTTCTTGCGCACTTTGATCGAGCAGGAATTGATCCCGGACGATGTAACGATCCAGGTGCTGACCCAATCGAGAGAGCATATTATCCGCAAAACCTTTGAAGCGCTAAAGGGCGCGAAAAAGGCTGTAGTGCATTTGTACAACTCAACATCCGTAGCGCAGCGGGAACAGGTATTCCGTAAATCCAAGCAGGAAATTATCGATATCGCTGTGGCGGGAGCCAAGCTGCTCCAGCAGTGTGCGGAGGAAACGGAGGGGAATTTTCAATTCCAGTATTCGCCGGAAAGCTTCACAGGGACGGAAATCGAGTTTGCGCTGGAAATCTGCAATAGCGTGCTGGGCGTATGGCGGCCGACGGCGGACAATCCGGTCATCATCAATCTTCCTGCAACGGTATCCATGTCGATGCCTCACGTCTATGCCAGCCAGATCGAGTATATGAGCGACCATCTGAATTTCCGGGAGCATGTAATTTTGTCGCTTCATCCCCATAATGACAGGGGAACAGGCGTGGCGGATGCGGAGTTGGGGGTGCTGGCCGGAGCCCAGCGCGTCGAAGGCACTTTGTTCGGAAACGGGGAAAGAACAGGGAACGTTGACATTGTGACTCTGGCTCTAAACCTGTACTCGCATGGGGTAGATCCGAAGCTGAATTTCGAGAACATTCCGGCGATTATCGCTGTTTATGAGCGACTGACCAAGATGAGAGTAAGCGAACGGCATCCTTACGGAGGCGAGCTGGTATTCACCGCTTTCTCCGGTTCGCATCAGGACGCGATTGCCAAGGGCATGAAATGGCGCGAGGAAAAGGAGCCCGGGACTTGGTCGGTTCCATATCTGTTGATTGATCCAAAGGACATTGGCAGAGAATATGAAGGCGATATTATCCGCATTAACAGCCAGTCCGGCAAAGGCGGGATCGGATACGTGCTGCAGCTGAAGTACGGACTCGATCTGCCGGCGAAAATGCGCGAAAACTTCGGCTACTTCGTCAAAAACGTATCCGATCATCGGCAAAAGGAATTAATGCCGGACGAAATCTATGATATTTTCCAGAAGGAATATGTGAATATAAAGACGCCTGTTGAGTTTGTCAAATACCGCTCTGCAGATCAGGAGAATTTTCAAACCACCGTCACGATACGGACCGGCAATGAAGTCAAGGAAATCGAAGGCGCCGGGAACGGAAGACTCGATGCGATCAGCAATGCGCTGCAAACCAGTCTTGGCATAAGCTACACCGATTTGATCTATAAGGAGCATGCCCTGGAAACGGGCTCTAAATCACAAGCGGTGTCTTATATCGGGATTACGGCTTCGGACGGGCGCTTATATTGGGGTTGCGGCATTGACGTTGATATTATGACCTCATCTGTAAAAGCCCTGTTTAGCGCAGTGAATCAGTTTATCCGTCTTAAAAATTCAGCCTCATAAATCTGTTGGATTCTTTGCAGCACCTTCTGCGCCTGGTCGCTAAATTTTAATTTTGAAACCTGACCTTTCACCAAATATACGCCGGTCTTGTTCCGGTGAGCTCCTAGAGCCCCTTCATACAGCTTGTCGGCACCGTGAGCAGGCGGAGGGAAAAATAACCGCATCAACGCTTTAACTACAAGGGGGATTCCGGACGGTTTCCCCTTTCTTAGCGTGTTGTTGCCGCCTGGGTCAACGCTGCGGATCATCATCTCCTCCTTGGCAAGCTGAGGTGCGATGGCCTGAGTCCATAGTGAAAGAGCCAGCTTTGAAGTGGCGTAAGGACCGATCAGTTTACGGAACGTTTTGGGACGCTCCAGAATTTCCATTGAAAACATCTTGGTGAAGTTAAATGCTGCAGACGAGGTGTTAATCACCGTTTTTAAATCCCCTTGTTCCAGCAGTCCCTTCAGTTCCATCAGAATAATGTACGGAACAACCGTCAGCAGCTCATAATGCATCTCCCGCCCCTGCTTCGAATAGTTTAGTTGAGAAAAGGAGCCGCCGGCATTATTGAATAAAATATCGATTCGCTGCTCCTTGCTTTTTATCTCTTCCAAGGTACGTCTCAAGCTGACATAATCCGAAAGATCCTCCGTTTTATAAACGCGAAGTGATCCGCTATGGACCGCATTTTGGAGGTTCTGATCGTCCTCTGGAAAGTTGGAACGGTTCAGAGCAACCACCTGCCAGTTCTCGGACAGTAGTCTTCGAGTTAATTCCAGACCGATCCCGGCACTTGCGCCGGTAATCAATGCAACGTGTTCACTTGGGCTCTTCTTCATCATGCATCTTCTCCTTATAGCGGTATATTTGCTCCAGTCATGCACACTCTACAACTTGAAGTCGGCTCCAAGTCAAGGGGCCAAAATCACGTTTCCTCCGAGAAGAAGAGACTTGACTTGGAGTAAGCTCCAAGATGTATAATGCACAGAAAACTATTACCGGGAGAGAATGGAATGAAGGATGAACAGACCTTTACGATAAAACAGACCGCCGAGCAAACGGGGATGACCGAGGATACGATCCGTTATTATGAAAAGATCTCATTGCTCCCTCGTGCGGAGCGGAAGGATAACGGGCATCGTATCTACCGTCAGGAGGATATCGAGACCATTCAATTGTTAGGCTGCCTCAAAAAGACAGGAATGCCACTAGAAGAAATGCGCCCCTTTTTGTCGGTATCTAAAGATAGCGATCCCGCCGATTACCCTGAGTTGGTTGAGCTTTTAAGAAGCCATAGGGAAAATATTGCCGCACAAATCAACTCTCTGCAGCAGGTCGTAGATTTTATCGATATGAAGCTGAAGGAGGGGAAATATCGGCGGGACTGCTCGGTTGGAGGCCTTGACGGTCATAGCGAGGGAGAAGCGAAGCCCAAGACCAAGACCTCCTCGCCTGCGGAGATGAGTTATTTTCCTATGTCGGGCAAAGCAGGGAAGTAACGCAGCTTAAGACTATTGACGGTTATTTCGGCCATGAAGGGAATGTGGACAAGCTTATGAAGCAAGTGCTGATCGCTGACGACAATGTGAATATCAGGGAACTCCTTCGTTATGCGCTGACTAAGGAGGGCTATCAGGTGCATGAAGCACAGGATGGGCAAGAAGCGGTTAAGTTGATGGGGCAGGCTCCGATAGATCTTGCGATTATAGATATTTTGATGCCCGGGATGGACGGTTTTGATTTATGCGAATATATCAGGAACGATTACAATATTCCGATTATTATGCTTACTGCGCTGGATCAACTGGCAGATAAGAAAAGGGGTTATATGCGCGGGACGGATGACTACGTGACCAAGCCGTTCGAGCCGGAGGAGCTGGTATTTAGGGTAAAGGCGCTATTCCGCCGTTACAACCGAACCTCGGATAATATCATTAAATTGAATCGCATTACGATTGACCGGAATAATTTCGAAGTTTCCGACGGGCAATCTGTATTCATCATGCCCATGAAGGAATTCGAATTGCTGTCCCAGCTTGCCCAATATCCAGGGCGTCTGTTCTCGAGGGACGAACTGATTCGTCTAGTATGGGGAGAGGATTATGAGGGCGACGACCATACCGTGGTCGTTCATATCAAGCGGCTGCGGGAGCGTTTTGCAGATTATACAAGCGACTTTACGATTCAGACGGTCCGGGGGATCGGTTATAAGATCGAGGTGAAGACGCCATGAGATCGTTGTACTCCCGGGTCTTTCTCATTACGGTTGCCGTTATTCTAGCCAGCAGCTTGCTCGGATTCATCATTTCGAATGTGTACTATCATATCCAGCTTAAGTCCTTCAATGATCAGAAGCTGGTCACTATTGCGGAGCAAATTAAAGAATATGCAGAGGATGATCCTGAGCGGATGGAGGACTATCTTCATAATGCTGCCGCGCTTGGGTATGAAATCTATCTGACGAATGCCCAAGGTGAGGACCGCTTTTTCGGCAGCGAATTTCGAAAGCAGGATTTAAGTAGACAGGCTATTGATCAAGTGCTGAACGGAGAGGTCTACCATGGTGTAGCCCAATTTCCCAACAAGCTATTTATTACGGGCTTTTTCGATAACCGATTAAGCAACACGGTTGGAGTTACCGTTCATCTGGATCAGCAAATATATGCTCTGTTCATGCGCCCGGACGTGATCCTGCAGTTCGGTGAATTGCGCATTTTCTTCGCTCTAATCGGCTTGCTTACGGTGATTATCAGTATCGCTCTATTCATTTTCAGTACCAGATACCTGGTTAAACCAATCACTCAATTGACGGAAGCGACCAAGCAAATAGCTGCAGGCAACTACAATCTTCGCTTGCCGGGCACAAGACGTGATGAAGTCGGGCAATTAGCCGGACATTTCATGACGATGAGCCGGGAGCTGGAGCGGGTGGATTTGTCGCGCCAGCAGTTTGTATCTAATGTATCCCATGAAATTCAATCCCCGCTCACTTCGATTCAAGGCTTTGCCAAGGTGCTCGCCGACGACAGTCTTTCCCCGTCAGACCGGCAGCATTATTCGACGATTATTGAAGAAGAAAGCCAGCATCTCTCTTTGCTTAGTAGACAACTGCTCCTGCTCTCCTCCCTGGAATCCGGTCAGGAGGCTATTACCCGGACAACCTTCTCTCTGCTTGGCCAAATTCGGCAGGCAGCTAAATTGCTGCAATGGCAGTTGGAGGAAAAGGAGCTGTCGCTCAAATTATCTGTGCCCGACACGATCCAGCTTCACGGCGATGAAGTGCTGCTCATGCAGGTATGGATGAATTTGCTTGGCAACGCGGTAAATCATATTCCGAACGGAAGATCGATTGAGATCCGGGCCGAGCAGACTGCTGCTCATCATTTGATCTACATCCGTGATACCGGAGATGGGATTGAAGACGAGCACCTGCCTTTTATATTCGATCGTTTCTATCGGGCGGATCGTGCACGGAAGCATACTGGCCGGACTGGGCTAGGTCTTTCCATCGTGAAAAAAATCATCCAGATCCATGACGGTCAAATCGAGGTGACCAGTTCATCGGAGGGGACCCTCTTTACGGTGTCTTTACCGCGGCTGTAACCTGTTGTTTATTTGCTGTTTATTTTCGCTTCCTATAATTTGCTCATAACAAAGGAGGGAAGCCTATGTTTTTAGCGCTTAGAGAGATGAGATTTGCCAAGGCAAGATATATCCTGATTGCTACAATAATGGTGCTTGTTGCGTTTCTCGTATTATTCGTCACAGGCCTTGCTCAAGGGCTTGCTTATGATAATGCTGCTTCTGTAAAAAATATGGCGGCTACTCATTTTGTAATGGAAGATAACTCGAATCACCGGTTTACCCGGTCACAGATCGACGAGGAGCAGCTTGATGCGGCAGCGGCTGTTGTAGGCGATCAGAATGTGGAGCCGCTCGGAGTAAGCATGACGACTGTCATTCCTGAGGGAGAGACGGTGAAGCTGGATATTACGCTGCTTGCTGTTCGGCCGGAAGGCTGGCTGATGCCTGAGCTGACATCCGGTACCAAGCTCTCTGATTCATCGAATCGTTATGTTCTTGTCGATCAATCGATGACTGAGGATGGGATAGATATCGGTACGGTGCTTGTAGATCAGGCTTCAGGAGCGGAGTGGACGGTCAATGGATTTGTAGCCAATGAATCCTTTAGCCATACCCCTGCGGTATTTCTCAGTGAGCAAGACTGGATTGATCTTCAAATGCAGTCCCCAGGTCATCCAGGTGCTGATGAGGCTGCAAGTAACACCCGGTACAATGCGATTGCCGTAAAGGTCTCGGCGGATCAGTTGACCTATTTGCAGGAGGCCTTGCCGGGAACGGAGATAATCACCAAGTCGGAGGCTATCTCAGCCATTCCGGGTTACAAGGAAGAACAGGGTTCACTGCTGATGATGATTGGATTCCTGTTTGCCATTTCTGCATTTGTCCTGGCCGTCTTTTTCTACGTTATTACCATCCAGAAGACAAGCCAGTTTGGTATTTTGAAGGCTATTGGCACTCGAACTTCCTATCTGGCAAAAAGCGTAGCGCTTCAGGTCCTGGTTCTGTCGGTCGGCAGTCTGGCTCTAAGTATTCTGATCGTTCAACTATTCAAGGCAGTCTTGCCTGACTCTATGCCATTTCAATTGGGCTGGCTAACCGTGGTGATTACCGGTGTCTCCTTTATCGTCATGTCACTTGGCGGCTCCTTATTTTCCGTATGGAAGGTAACTAAAATAGATGCGCTGGATGCGATTGGGAGGACTGCAGCATGAGACATCTGCTTGAATTGCAACAAATTACGCAAACCTTTGAAGATGGAGGGACCGAAAGAAAGATATTGGACAACCTGAATCTGGAGGTATCCGAAGGAGAAATAATCGCTGTGATGGGCCCGTCCGGATCAGGAAAGAGCACCTTTCTGTCCATCGCAGGCGCATTGTTGGCACCGACGGACGGCGATGTTCTGCTTGAGGGCACATCTATTCTTAATAAAAGCAAACAGGAGTTGTCAGAGCTGCGTTTGCGGAAAATCGGATTTATTTTTCAAAGTGCAAATCTGATCCCGTATTTGAAAGTGCAAGAGCAGTTGCAGCTTGTTGCCAACCTGGCAGGTCAGGTGAAGGCTCAATCCGCAAAGCGTTCAGCTGAATTGCTCCGCAGGATGGACCTGTCCCATCGGCTGCAGGCGTATCCGGATAAGCTTTCGGGCGGGGAACGGCAACGGGTCGCTATCGCGAGAGCACTGATGAATGATCCGGCTGTCCTGTTTGCGGATGAGCCAACCGCCAGTCTGGATGCGGCCCGCGGCCTGGATGTTGTCAACCTGATTGCGCAGCAAGTAAGGGGACAAGCGAAAAGCGCAGTGATTGTAACGCATGATGAGCGAGTGTTGCCGCTGTGTGATCGGGTATTGTTTTTGGAAGAGGGCAAGCTGGTTGCGGGGAAATAATTGAACATAACAGCAAAAACGGCCAAGGAGAACTCTTTGGCCGTTTTTGCTGATTGATTTCTTCATGTAGCTCACTGCTTAACAGCATGGATAACTTCGTACTGACCGGTCATGAGTACCATGTTCACTGTTCGGTCTTCTTCCTTGTAAGTTAGACTGCCTGCCTCAAGCGATATTCCGTTTACCGTAATGTCCTTGATATCCGCTTCCGGGAGTATGAGTTCGGCCTCGGCATGGAAAGGGATGCGGAACCGGTAATGGAGACCGTCCTCTTCATAGCTCCAACCGCTCTCGTAAAGTCCCGAAGCTGTCTTCAGGGACGCTTTAACATACTTCAGCAGGGGATTGGGCTGAGGGGCCAGCCGGATTTTCCTGAAGCCGGGGGCTTCCTCCAGCGGCTGGATTCCGCACATGTTGCGGTACATCCATTCCACGATGGAACCATACGTATAATGGTTCAACGAGTTCATGCCGAGCTCGCCGAATTTCCCGTCGGGAAGCAGCGAATTCCACCGCTCCCAAATCGTCGTCGCCTCCATCTTGACCTCATAGAGCCAGCTCGGGTATTCCTCGTTAAGCAATAATCTGTAGGCCAGATCGTTGTACCCGTTTTCGGATAAAACCCTGCAGAAATAAGGCGTCCCTACAAAGCCCGTCTGTAAATAGAACTTGTTCTTCTCCAGATTTCGGCGCAAGTCTTCGATGATTCGCGGCCGGAACGATTCCGGAACCAAATCCATGAAAAGGGCGAGAATGTAGGAGGTTTGAGTATCCGCTGCCAGTCGTCCGCTCGGGGTGACGAATTCTTGGCAGAAGGCTGCCTTTACCTCAGCCGACAGCTTGAAATAATCCGCTGCCATGCTGTCCTTGCCTAATGCCTTGGCGGCTTTGGCGACAAGCTCCGAGGAGTAGGCATAATAAGCGGTGGCGATCAGATCGGTTGGTGTTCCTCCAAGCGGGTTGAATTCGCCGTCCCCGTCCAAGGCAAGCCAATCCCCGTAGTGAACGCCGGTATTCCACAGCCTGCTTCCGTCATCCTGCTGTCTTATCCAGTCAACGTAGTCCTTCATGCTGCTTAGCTGTTGCTCCAATATGGCCTTGTCTCCATAGTGAAGATACAGGTTCCAGGGAATAACGGTTGCGGCTTCGGACCATGCACTGGAACCGGTGTGCGAATCCTGTTCGTTCAAGCCGAAGCTGGGAACGGTCAGCGGAACAATTCCGCCCAATGTAGCCTGCTCCTGGGCCAGGTCATACAGATACTTATGAAAGAAGGCATTGCAATCCATATTGAAGCAGGCGGTGCCGGAGAACATTTGGGCATCTCCTGTCCAGCCCATCCGCTCATCCCGCTGCGGACAATCGGTGGGCACATCCAGGAAATTCCCCTTTTGCCCCCAAAGGGCGTTCAGAATGAGCCGGTTCACCATGGGGTTGGAGGTTTCAAGAGTTCCTGCCGGTTCCAGATCGGAATAGACGACACATCCGGTAAAATCCTCCGCCCTCACTTCCTCAGGCCACCCCTCTACCTTCACATACCGGAAGCCGTAGAAGGTAAAGAAAGGCTGGACCTCATCGGGCTGTCCATTCGAGATATAGGTGAACTCCGCTTTGGCGGACCGGAGATTGTCCCTGTAAAAACAGCCCTCCTGCATTTCCTCGCCATATTGAAGCTGTATGATACTTCCTTTGGGAGCCTTATTTTTAAAGCGGACCCAGCCTACCATATTTTGCCCCAGATCAAGAACGGTTTCGCCCTTTGGTGTATGAATTACCTTTACGGGCTTCAGTTCTTCCTTGATCCTTACCGGTAGGCTTCTGCGGGCCTCCAGCAGATTGAAATCGATGTCCAGGCAGCGGACTCCATCCCAACCGGCGTCATGGAAGGAGGGAGAGGACCATTCCTCAGTATACTTCCCCGCGTCTTGGACCTCCCCGTCATAAATGCTGCTGTCCAATATATGCGACGGCGCGCATCTCCAGCCCTTATCCGAACAGATCGTATCCTCGCTGCAATCCGTATAGGTGATGACGAGCTCGCATAACAAGGCAAAATGTTTCCCGTAATAGCCGTGCGTTATGCCGCTAAGTCCAAACCTGCCTTTGTACCAGCCGTTGCCCAGCATGGCGCCGATGACATTTTCCCCTTGATGGATGTGGTCGGTAACATCAAAGGTCTGGTATTGAATCCAGTTGTTGTAGCTGTTACAGTAAGGCGTGAAATATTCGTTCCCGACCCGCTGTCCGTTAAGCTCCGCCTCATACAGCCCCAACCCGCAAATATACAGCCTTGCCCGAGCGATGTCCTTATGAATGCTGAAGCCCCTTCTCAGGAGAGGGTGAACGGATTGCTCCTCCCAATCGGGCGTGATCCATCTCCCCGTCCAAGGCTCATCCATTTTGGCGGTTTCAAACCAGGCTACAGGGCTGGCCGCTTCGCCGCGGTCCGTCCAGACATGGACCCTCCAGTAATAGCGGGCGCGGGGCGCAAGATCCAGCTCCGGCGCATAGCAGATGCTGTCGATATCCTTTCTTTTTCCACTGTCATGCAAAATATTCAAGAACGCCTCATCCAGGGCCACCTCAACCCGGCAAGCTTGCTGCAACGTCGCACCTTCGGCTCCAGGCTCAACAATCCAGCTTAGCCGGGGCTTGCTTAATGCGTAACCCAGCGGATTCTCGATTCTGTTGCATTTCATATCCTGAATAATCAATTCATTCCCTCCTCTTCAAGCTAACAGGAATTTGTACACTCCAATTGTATGCTTCGGTTTACATGAATTCATGGGGTTGTATTATAATTGTAGGGGGTGAATTTTATGAATTATGCTTCGTTTTACCGGGATACCGGAGAACAATTTTTCAGGCACGGGCATTCCATCTTTCTGAATTACATTTCGGAGAGTCCTAAGCCGCATCTGCATGTGCATGACTTTATCGAAATTTCTTATGTCGCTTCCGGAACGGGGGTTCATATTCTAGGGGATAAAACCTATGAGGTTGGCAAAGGCGATTTGTTCCTGATCAACTACGATGTGCCTCACGAATTCAGGTCGTTCGATTCGCCCTCCGCAGCCCCTCTGGAGGTATACAATTGTGTATTCAAGCCTGATTTTATAGATGTGAATCTGATTGATTACATGGACTTTAGCGACGTAATTCATTATTTATCCTTTCGATCCATCTTTACTATAGAAGCAGACCATGTCGACGATGTGAAAATACTGGGCGGCGGAAATTCGGCGATTGAAGCGATCTACCGGAAAATGCTGGAGGAGTTCACCAGGCAAGAAGAGGGATATGTCGAGCTTCTAAGAGCTTATCTTATAGAGCTTCTTATTCACATCTTTCGCGTGCTCAAAAAATCGGGCAAGGCCGGAGGCGCTGCAATGACGCATCATGCCAAGCTAATCGAACAATCCAAGCAATATCTCAGGGCGAACTATGCCCTCGGGGCCAAGCTGAACGAGCTGGCTTCCCAGTCGTTCCTGAGCCCGACCTACTTCTGCAAGCTTTTTAAGGATTATACCGGTACGACCATTTCGGAATACGTTCAGAGCCTTCGAATCGAAGAGGCCTGCCAGCTGCTTCAGCATACAGACGAGAAAATCATTGCGATCGCACAAAAAGTGGGCTATAAGGACATCAAGCACTTTAACGAGGTGTTCAAAAAGCTGACAGGCATGACGCCGAGCAGCTATAGAAAAATGATGTGAATCTATATTTTTCTTGCAATAAAAGCGCTTTCGAGTAAAATACAAAGTAAGTCTTCCATTTTGCTATTTGCGCAAACGTTTTCTCAACAAGAAGGGTTGTTATGAATTACAACTGGTTTCTACATACGAGATAAATATGACCTAAGGCTGGAGAAAACTGAATTTTCGGCATATTATGACATGCGGCTGTTACGTGACAAAATTCCCTTCATGGAATTTTTACGGCAGACGTCATTTTTGTCGAGTTTGCGCAATCGTTTGCATAAAAGTGAAGGCATTATTGGATGTTTAGTACGGTTTCTTGTAGCTCTGTATGCCGGAAGGAGGGAGATCGCCAGAAGCGGAAGGGTGCATGAATTGTTGATGAGGGTCAGACTTTGAGACTTTGAAACGAAGGGAGAAACAACGGTGAGCAGACGTTCTCTATCTAAGCGCACATTCATCATGACTCTGGTGTGTGCAATGTTGATCAGTTTATTTTCGCAAGCGTTTACATTTTCTCCGGCAAGTGCAGCTAGCGGCGACCCGGAACCGGTGGTTGCTGTCTTGGTTGGTGATTTGCAAAGTGAATTGAATGGCACCGATTGGTCGCCTGGAGATCACACGACCAGGATGATTTACGATGGCAACGGGTTTTATCATTTTACCGGGACTCTGCCGGCAGGTAATTACGAGTACAAGGTAGCTTTGAATAACTCCTGGGATGTAAGCTACGGGGCGAACAAGGGCGGAGATAACATCAAGCTGTCCTTGGCTGCTGAGCAGGAAGTGACCTTCTACTACAACCATAATACACATGCCATTGCGGATACGACGCACTATACGCCGTTGAGTAAGGACCAGCTTCCGCGTCTGGTAGGCTCCATTCAGTCTAAAATCGGAGACCCCGCTGATTGGGATCCCGCCGGAGCCAAGGCCCTCTTGCGAGATGCTGAATTCGATAACAAGGTCTATACCATTACCTTGAATGTGCCGAAGGGCAGCTATGAATACAAGATAGCGCTTGGGCCTTCCTGGGATGTCAATTACGGTGCAGACGGCGTCAAGGATGGCAGCAATATCAGCTTGAATGTGCTTGAGGATACTAAGATCACATTTACTTATGTAAATGACACAACGCACGCGATCTACACGGACTACAGTCCAGGCGGTTCAGATGGCGCGGTTAACGCAGCCAAGCTGTATCATTACACTTGGAATAAGCTATATCGCGCTCCATTCGGGGCTATCTCAGCCGGGGAAGAGGTCACACTTCGTTTGCAGTCGAAGTCCGGCGATTTGACTCGGGCGAGAGTGCTTCTGAAGAATTACACGAGCGGTTCAAGCAAGCTATACAATATGAGCAGCGCAGGCACGGCAATAATCAATAATGAGGAAGTTGAAATTTGGGAGGCATCCATTACTCCCGCGGTTGCAGGGGTTTATGGCTATAAATTCCTTGCCGGTGATGGGGACGCTCAAATCGAATACGGCGAAGATGCCGCTGAGGGCGGAGCCGGGAGCGCGGCTGCAAGCAATGCGGGATATTTCCAGTTGACGGTATATGATCCGGCCTTCAAAACGCCGGACTGGATGAAGGAAGCTGTTGTGTATCAAATTTTCCCTGACCGCTTCTTTAACGGAAATCCGGCTAATGATCATGTCAAGGATGAACATGGCTCAAGGGGGCCTATGCCGATTGAGCATATGGACTGGAGCGAGCTGCCGGATAATCCGGATATGAAGAACGAACCGGGCTATCAGGGAGACGGAGAATACAATAACGACTTTTTCGGAGGAGATATTGCGGGCATCCACGCCAAGCTGGATTATCTCGAATCTCTCGGCGTCAATACGTTGTACCTTAACCCTATAGCCGAGGCTTCCTCCAATCATAAGTATGATGCAGCAGATTGGAAGTCACTGGATCCGATGTTCGGGACCGCTGAGGAATTCGAGGCGTTTACTACCGAGCTGCAAAAGCGCGGCATGCACTTGATTATGGACGGTGTATTTAACCATACCGGTGATGATTCCATCTATTTTGACCGTTACGGCAAATATCCGACCATTGGGGCATACGAATATTGGTCGCTTATTTATGACCTGATGAATGATCAGGGGATGACCGAGACTGAAGCGAAGGAACAAGCGGCCAAGACCCTTACGGAGGAAGGCCAGACCTTTAGTCCGTATGGCTTTGAGAATTGGTTTAATATCAAGAACAACAAGGTGGACGCAGGAACGGCTAATGAACGGTACGAATACCAATCCTGGTGGGGATTTGACAGCTTGCCTGAGATCAAATCGGTGCCGGGGACTGCGGTTGACTATGATAGTGAATTAAATAATGAGCAATTTGCGGATTACATTTTCCGGGATGAAGACTCTGCGGCAAAAATCTGGCTTACACTCGGCGCTTCCGGCTGGAGGCTTGATGTAGCCAACGAGGTTGATCCTGCATTCTGGCAGGAATTCCGAACGGAAATCAAGGATAAGAAGCTGAACGATGGCAAGGACCCATTGATCCTCGGAGAAATCTGGGACGATGCCTCCAAATATTTTCTCGGTGATCAATACGATTCGGTCATGAACTACCGCTTCCGCGGAGCTTTGATTAATTTCTTGAAGAACGGAAATGCCGAATCGGCGGATAGTACGCTGATGGCTGTAAAAGAGGATTATCCGAAGGAAGCATTTTATGCCTTGATGAACCTGATGGGCTCACACGATACCGCAAGAGCCGTATTCGTTCTCGGCGGCGGTACCGACAGCTATGAACGGGCGGAATTTGATAAAAATTATAATTACGAGCTCGGCAAGAGCCGCTTGAAACTGGCTTCCATCTTCCAGATGGGGTACCCGGGTGCGCCGACAACTTATTACGGGGACGAGGCCGGTGTAACGGGCTCGAGCGATCCGGACAGCCGCCGCGTATATCCTTGGGGACATGAGGATACGGATCTGATCGAGCATTACCAGAAGATCGGCAAAATCCGTACAGACCATAAGCAATTGTTCGCTTACGGGGAGTTGGAAACCCTGTATGCAAGCGGAGATGTCTATGTATACGGACGCAAGCTGGATAATCAATACGCGATCGTGGCGATTAACCGCGGTAATGCTGATAAGACAGTAGAGCTTAACCTGCAGGGGCAGTTGAAAAACGGAATTCATCTGACCGACCAGCTGAATACCAACTACAAGGTGACAACGGCCAATGGGGCTCTTACCTTGAACGTTCCTGCGATGGATGGACGCATGCTGATTGCGGATGCCGGACAATCGCTTGCTTTGCCGGCGCCTGTAAGCAATCTGACTGGAGCAGAGGGCGTTAGCTCGGTAACCCTTCAGTGGAGTCCAAGCGGAGATGCCCAGGAATATCATGTGTATGCTTCCACCATTCGCGGCAGCTTGTATGAACGGATCCTTTCGGAAGAGACCATTACAGGTACCAGTGCTTCTGTAAGCGGTCTCACCAATGGGAAGAAGTATTACTTCATGGTTACCGCAGTGGATGGAAACGGGAATGAATCTCCGGTGACGGAGAGCAGCGCACTGGTTCCGCACTATTCCTGGAATTCCGGAGACTATTACATTAGTCCTGCGACAGTAACCAGCTCTGTATATGTGGACCTGGAGTACGACCAAAGCGTCACTGCCGAGGTGTGGATCAAGGATGCCACAGATCAATTCTTAGCAGAAGGCCTTCAGGCAAAACTGCAAATCATGGTGCCCGGCGGAATGGATTGGGAGTCGCTTCCGGCCAGTTATGCAGGCCAGGGTGGAGGATATGGTACAAATAATGTATTCAAAGGGACCTTCACCGCTTATGAGGCAGGTGAATACCAGTATCGGATGGCTTTTTCAACGGATGCCGGAAACACTTGGATGGATACAGATATCGGAACGGTGATGATCGCCCAAGACCCGTCCGACAAGATCCCGCCGGTTGAAGACATTACGCTGGATCAGCCTTTGCAGGAATCAGGACAGGTCAATCTCTCTTGGTCTGTTACCGAGGTTGTGTATCCTCAGCCGAAATCAATGCGCCAGCTGTCTCCTGCATTTGATGCAACCACCGAAAATGCAGAGGGCACTGATCTGATGAATGCAATCACCGAAAATGCTGAGGGCACCGATCTGATGGATGCAATTCACGAGGCTGCGCCAACAGCAGCAGCAGAGCCGACAGCTTTTAGCGGCGAACAGGGAGCAGATGAAGCCGCATATGACTCGGTGTTCTTATACCGGATTTTCCGTGACAGCCAGCCCATCGCAGTGGTGAAGGGCGCTGATCTTCACACCTATCGGGATTATGATGTGGAGAACGGAACCACCTACACTTATTTCGTTCGAGCGTACGATAGAAAGGGCAATTCTATAGATTCGAATGTTGTGGCGGTAACTCCTGATCTTGTGATGGTAGAAGTGACCTTTAAAGTCCATGCGCCGGATTATACGCCATTGAGCACACCGATCACGATTCCGGGCTCGCAGAACAACTGGGATGTGAATGCATGGGAAATGAGCCGTAACGGGGCCACTTCGACGGATTGGGAATACACCACCTTCATTCAGGACGGAACTTCGATTACCTACAAGTATGCGAAGAACAAAACCTGGAACGAGGAAGGTCTGGCAGATCACACGCCGTATGATTCTACGATCGATAATGATGTCAGTTACTACGGCTACGGAGCTGAAGGCACCGACCTTAATGTCTTGATCACTAACCAGGGCGGAAACAAAATGGTGATCGAGGACTCCATTCTCCGCTGGATCGATCAGCCGGTTGTGGTTACTTCGCCAATGGATGGCGCAACCCTGACCACAGATACAGTGACCATTAGAGGAAATGCTATCAAAGGCGGCGATCTGAAGATCAATGGGCAAGCAGTGAGCATTGCCGATGACATGAGCTTCTCGAAGGAAATCAGCTTGAAGAAGGGTGTCAATACGATTACTGTCTCGGTTGCTCCGGACAGAGCAATCCAGGATACTATCTTTACCGGGAACAGTGAAGCAATCGGCAAAGCAACCTCCACACTTACCTTAACGGTAACGACTACGGGCGGAACGGTTGATGGAGGGGGCGGAAATCAGGGCAACAATGGCAACACCGGCAGCGGCAGCACGGGAAATGCGGGAAGCTCCGGCAACACCAATCATTCGAATGGCCGCATCCAAATTAGCGAGAGCACTCTAAAGGTGAATGACGGTACGGGGAAAGTTGTGATTAGCATGGAAAATGGAGTCCGCGAGGCCGCTCTGCCTGCTAATGCAGCTGATTTGCTGCAAGGGCAAAGTCTTGAATTTGTAAATGGAGAAGTCAAGGTACAGATTCCGTCGGACGTATTGGAACAGTTAAAGCAGCAGCTTCCAGCGGACCAATGGAGTACGGCTGAAATCATTTTCAGTATCGACAGACTCTCTGCCGAGAATGTAGCCTCGTTGCTCAAGGCAGCGGAAGCCAGGCTCCAAGCGGTTCGCCTGACAGCAGCAGGCGATATTCTGGAATTCAACCTGCAGATTGTGCCTAAGAATGGATCCGCGGTAGCCTTGTCCTCCTTTAATAAACCGGTAACTTTAAGCTTAGCCGTAAACAGTACTTCCAAGCCTGAATTGCTGGGGGTATACGATCTGGCAGACAGTGGTCAACTGGAATATGCAGGGGGAAGCAGGCAAGACGGCAGCATGACGGCTGAGGTTTATTACTTCGGTAAATACGCCGTGCTGGAATACGATAAAACCTATCATGATGTGCCTGCTTCCTTCTGGGCTTCGGATGTGATTAAGCAAATGGCGGCAAAACACATTATCGAAGGCGTGAGCGCAGTTTCATTTGCGCCGCAGAAAGACGTAAGCCGTGCGGAATTCGCGGCGATGATCGCCCGAGCGTTGGATCTTAATACGGAGGCTGCTTCTTCGAGCTTTGCCGATGTAGACAGCTCCAAATGGTATGCCGGCTCTGTAGCTGCCGTAGCGCAGGCGGGAATTGTATCGGGGCGAAGTGCCTCTGCGTTTGATCCGAATGCAGCAATCAGCCGGGAGGAAATAGCAGCAATTATCGTCCGTGCCTACCAATACGCGAATGGCAAATCGGCAGAGCAAGCCCCAAATGCAGAATTTGGTGACAGTGCAAAGATTTCAGACTGGGCGAAGACATATGTGAATCAAGCGGTGGAGCTTGGGCTAATGCAGGGCAGGGGCAATCTGTTGTTTGCGCCTCAGGACCAAGCAACCCGAGCAGAAAGTGCCAAGCTTCTGGCTGCGCTGATTCAAGTAAAGAAGCCTTAAGCTTCCTGCTCTCTATGGAGCAAATTCCGATATAAGTCGAACTATTGAATTTTACGTTTTGAGGGCAACGTGTGAGGTGTGCTTACGATCGCTGTTGTTCGTGGATTTCTCTAGCACACTTCACACTTATAGCCTTTCTACGTAGTTAATATAGTTCAACTTATACAGGAATAATAAGTACGCCCCTTGAGAAAGCATGGAACGAGGGTGTCCCAAAAGTCCCTGAACACAAAAAAGCCGGAAGGAAAAGGTGATATTTCCCATCCGGCTTTTTGTGCTTGTAGGAAGTAGCCGCGGCGCGAATGCTTTTTGTATGAATTTTCGTATATAACTGCTCTTTAATACCATCGACTGAAAGAGTTTGAATGATATTTCATACAAATTGCCCTCGTCCCCTCGCTTCACGGGCACTTTTATACGATATTTCGTTCAAAATCCTGGATTCAGGCGGTGCGGGAGGGATGTTGTGCGACTTTTCGTACAAAACTCTGCCATGGAACCGTCCACCGAGCGGGGCTGGCTGATATTTCGGACAAAAGGGAATGCAGATGACCTTGTTGCAGCAGGGACAGCATATGATCGCCCATTTGGGCAAGTGTGCGCTGCTGAGTCGGATTGTTCGACTGATGCACGCTTCCAAGCGCAACCTGGTGAAAGGACAGAGGATGGGCGAAGGAGATAATTACCGCCATTCGCCGTTTTATAATCGACCGAGTTTAGAGCTGCGGCTTTTATTTTTACCAAAATTTCGCCTGGCTTGGCTTAGGCTTCTCAAGCTCTCCGACCTTCATTTCATCGGCTAGCCCTTTACCTTCCAATAGTAGCGCCTTCATCTAAAACCACTCCTTTTGCTTCCTGATAGAACAGCTCCAGAATCAAATGTTCGTTGTAATTGCCGAATCCTTTACCAAATAAAGTGAGTCCGCCCCTGTGCACCGCATCCTTGTCGACGGCAAAGCGGAATGTCCATTGCTTCCTTCGGATGTCGACCTGATCAAGAGTGATGTCCGACAACTTGATCCCGTCCATAAAGGTTCCTTCGTGATTAATTCGCAGCTGCTTCAATAACCCGTACTGGTTAATGGCGCTAGGCCACCATTCCGGCGTATACTTCCCGCGCTGCTCGCCGTAATCGCCCGGACTGGTCCATATGCCGAGGGGAACCCCGTTGAAGGCGAAGGAAATATCCGACGGATAATTTTCGCTAATGCCAGGAGCTTCAGATCCAATCTCGAATGTGAATACAAGCTCATTGGGAGTCTGACTGGATAGCAGATAATTGGGGGCTTTATATTCGATAAAGCCGTGTCCAAACCAAAGAATCGCCGCATTAATCCGCTCAGGCTCCCAGAAATAGCGGGGATCATCAAATCCGCCGATATACTTCTCTGTCGTAGCCAGTCCGCAAGTAGGCTCGATGTAAAAATCGGAATAATGGCCTACGGGAATCTCTACCCGGTGACAATGGCGCTCGGGCGCGTCTTCTGTCCCGGGAAACTGGATCTGAGCTTCGGTAACGGCAAGAGAGCACACTTTTTGCAGACCGCTTTTCCCGGGGAGCATCTGGGTTGTAATCAGCCCGGCTTCGTCCAGCTTACGGACATGCATGGTCATAATCGCGCTCGATAAGCCGATGGAAGCAGCCAGCTCCTTCACGTTCATGGAACCCTCGGCCAGAAGGCGCAGCACTTGAAGCCGGACAGAGCTTGCCAGCGCCTCATATACAGGAAGTGATTGTTCGCTTAAATCAAGATTCATCTTTTTCCGTCCTTTTCGCATGATTAATAAATATATTATCTATAGTTTACGATTTTGACAAGAATAATCATTATATAAGTTGAACTAAAAAAACTACGTAGAAAGGGCATAAGTGTGAAGTGTGCTGAAGAAGCGTTAGCGTTCGCCTTTGTGAGCGGAATTCTTCCTTTACATGGCCAATTCAATCCAAGAAATCCGCGAACAACAGCGATCGTAAGAACACTTTACACGTTGCCCCCGAAACGTAAAACTCATTTAGTTCAAGCTATATAAAAGATTGAATTGACTTAATGGAGACAGAGTAACTATAATGTTATTGAAGTGACATAATAATTAATATTATTATTAATTAAGGAGTGATTCAGGATGAGTTTGCAAGGGATACTGAACACCGATCTTGGAAAAGGAACCATTCATCGTCATATTTATGGGCACTTTTCCGAGCATTTGGGGAGATGCATTTATGAGGGCATCTGGGTTGGCGAGGATTCGCCCATTCCTAATACAAAAGGGATCCGCAACGATGTTGTGAAAGCGCTCAAACAGATCCGGATTCCTGTGCTGCGCTGGCCGGGAGGCTGCTTTGCGGACGAGTATCACTGGAAGGACGGCATCGGTCCAAAAGCAGAACGGAAGCGCATGGTAAACACGCACTGGGGCGGGGTGGTTGAGAATAATCATTTTGGTACGCATGAGTTCATGGAGCTGTGCAGGCAATTAGGCTGCGAGCCTTATATTAACGGAAATGTGGGCAGTGGAACCGTTCAGGAAATGTCCGAGTGGGTTGAATACTTGACCTTTGATGGCGTATCCCCCATGGCAGAGCTTCGAGCAGCCAACGGTCAGGAGGCTCCTTGGAGGGTAACCTATTTTGGCGTGGGAAATGAGAATTGGGGCTGCGGGGGAAATATGCGCCCGGAATATTATGCCGATCTCTATCGCCGCTACCAGACCTATGTGCGCAATTACGGAGACAACAAGATTCACCGCATCGCCTGCGGCCCGAATGTGGATGATTACCATTGGATGGAGGTCGTCATGCGTGAAGCAGGAAGATTCATGGATTCCATCACGCTTCATTATTACACCCTTCCGAATGACAGCTGGGCAGACAAGGGCGAAGCAACCGGCTTTGATGAAAAAGCATGGCATACGACGCTGAAGAAAACGCTGCGGATGGATGAGCTGATCACCCGTCATTCGGCGATTATGGATCAATACGATCCTGAGGGACGTGTAGGCCTGATCGTGGATGAATGGGGAACCTGGTACAATGTAGAGCCTGGAACCAATCCAGGATTTCTGTATCAGCAAAATAGTATTCGCGATGCTCTGGTAGCCGGGCTGAACTTCAATATCTTCCATAAGCACAATCGGCGTGTGCGCATGGCGAATATTGCCCAGACCGTCAATGTTCTGCAAGCCGTTATCCTGACGGAAGGGGAGAAAATGATTCTTACCCCGACGTATCATGTGTTTGATATGTACAAGGTCCACCAGGATGCCGAGCTGCTGGAGCTTGCTCTGGATGCCGGCAGCTATAAGCTGGACGACAGCGAAATTCCGGCTGTAACGGGAACCGCTTCGCGAGATGCAGAGGGAATCATTCATATCAGCCTGTGCAACTTGCAGCATCATGCCGAAGCGGATGTGACGATCGATCTGCGCGGATTGGCTGCGGAGCAGTGGCAAGTAGAAGGAGTTACACTGGCCGGGGACAGAGTGGATGCCCATAATACCTTTGATCAACCGAACAACGTTGTCCCTAAGGCATTTGAGGCTTGTAATCTGGAAGGCGGCAAGCTTCATGCTGCACTGCCTGCGATGTCGGTTACAACGCTCAAGCTGGCGCCGAAGGCGTAGAACGTTGTCATGGCGGACAATACATGCAAAGCCTGCCGGGATGATTACAAAGTAACAGAGGCGCAGATGCAGCGCATCTTGCGGACCTCGGCCTTTGCTCCGGAGCGAAGAGTCGACGCGCAGCAGTATCAGGAAAGGCTGCAGCTGTGCAGCACTTGTCCCAAGCTATCGGACGGTGTAACCTGTACGGCTTGCGGCTGCATCATCCCGGTGGTCGCCTGGTTGAAGGAGCGGGCTTGCCCTTTGCCTGGAGGAGGACGCTGGGGCAAGCTGATAGGTCAAGCACCCGGCGGCTCTGTGGCAACTGTTGCAGAATGAGCAACTGAGTCTGAGTTAACCAAGGAGGCGCCCTGCAACTGCTTCGTTCTCCAATTGACTAAGCAAGAATGTGCACAAATCCGAACTCATAGGATGGTAACTTTATATAAACGGATTGTCGCGATAATGCTGCTCGGCATCAATCTCCCGGCGGTCGGGATGGTTGAGCTTGCGATAGCCCTGCGGGGAGATGCCGGTCCAGCGTTTAAACTGCTTGCTGAAATGAGAGGCGTCCCGGTAGCCGAGGCGCAGGGCGATTACCTCCACGGACAGGCTGTAATTCAGCAGCAGCAGCTTGGCCTGGCGGATAATCAGCCCCGACAGATACTGGCGCGGCGATTTGCCGTAGACCTGCCGGAACACGCGGTTACAGTGGGCGGGGCTGTACCCCAGCTTCGCGGCAATGTCCTCAATGCCGGGCCTCCCTTCACCGCCAGCTGCTGAAGCGTATACAAGCTCCTCAAGGTGCTTTTCAATGGCATTGGCGAGCAGAATCGCGTTCTCGGGCGGGCTTGGCTCGTATGCCGGCGGGTTATCGGGCAGCTCCGATAATGCCCAGCCACTAAGAGCGGTGAGCAGCCGAAGCGAGGCACGAAGCGCATTAAGGCGCTGGCGATGCGTATTCGGTTCACCTGAAATCGTAGAATGGATGAAATCGTTCAGCGCCTGCCGAACATCCGCTATTTCTGCGGTATCTCCCGTAAGAATAGTCGAATCGGCCATCATGAGGGAGCGTCTTAGGGATGAATCATCGATATCAAAATTAAGGGCGTAATACGTCATTCCCTCCGGCCCGCCGGAGCCCTGGCTGGAATGCTCCACGCCGGGACGGATAAACAGGATGTCCCCGGTTTGCTGCAGGAAGGAGCGGCCGGCAACCGTCATATGCTGCTCGGATTCCAGCACGATGTTGAGCTCAAACGTGCGGTGCTGATGCACAGGATAACGCCAGGCAGCGTTGACCTTGCGCCAGTGGGTGGCATAAATGCGGAAGGCGGCCTGAATATCCGGAGACATGATGCAATCCATGGTGTTAGGTGTGCCGGTATAGTCCATCACGATCGGAACCTCATCTGCTTTAAAATGGTAGCTTTATTATATCATACGGCATTAGGGCAATCTGGACGCTGGGCGTCCGTTTTGCCCATTTTGTCGTAAGGTTTGACCCTGTTCCGCCTCGAATGAAAGCCTTACCATAGATTTTAACCCTATGTAAATTGGATACTTTGCACGGCGGCGCATGGTTCAGCAAGCCGTCTTCTCGCGGCTGGAGGAGGATACTGCGGAGAAGCAGGCATAAAGATTGCCGTTATAAGCTCATTGGCCTTCGGTAGGGAACACTTCCCTGCAGCGAAGGCTCTTTTCTATTTTGGTGGGGAGGGAGAATATGAATCTGAATCATCCATGGAAAAAAAACGTACTCAAAAGGCTGATCCTCTCGTTTATTTGCATTCTGCTTCCGCTTTATCTCCTTAGCATGATCATTTATAACTGGGGGGTCCGCACGCTGAAGGATGAAATCTCCAAATCGATGATCTCACAGGTATCTCAGTACTACAGCGGCCTGGAGGAGGAATTCAAACGAATTCAAACGCTGCAGTACGATGTTTTGAGCGATGATAATCTGAACGCGCTGGGCTCTATCCCCGAATCGATGAATGATATTGAGAAAATGCAGAGCATCTTACGTCTGCAGCAACGGCTGAATGCGATACGCAACAGCAGCTCCTGTATCGTCGATGTATACGCCCATATTCCGGCGATCCAGAAAAATGTATCCGCTTTATCGATCTCCTCGCTCGATCCGCAGGAATTTTCCGAATTCAAGAATATTCCGCTATCCTTGGATTCGAAGCTGATCAATATGAACGGCAAAACCTATTTGAGCGCCTCCTATCCTTTTGTAACACCGGAGAGCAAGAAGTGGCCGCTCTTTATCGTGGTTATCGAAATATCCAAAGACAAGCTCAAGGAAAATTTGAAGAAGATGGTCAACTCCCCGGGGGAGGGATTGGTATTTAAAAGCTCGCAGTTTGAGATCACGACCAGCCATGACACCCACTTCGACCTTGCGGCCGCTTCGCAAATGTTAAGCGACGTCGACCCCAATACGGCCCAGACCGTGACCATTACGGACAAGCAGTATTTGGCCGTGTACAGCTACTCGCAATTCTTCGGGGCGGTGCTCAGCAAATACGTTCCGGTTCAGGCCGTGTTCCAGCCGCTCGAGAAATACCGAAGCTGGTTCGTGCTGCTGCTGCTCGTATCTTTTGCCATCATCGTCGTGTATTCCCTTTATGTCTATAAGTATATTCACAAGCCGCTGTATAAGCTGGTCAAGGCTTTCCGCAAAGTTGAGCACGGCGATTTCAATGAGCAGATCGACCATGATTTCAATGATGAGTTCCAGTATATCTATACACGGTTTAACGCCATGCTGGAAAATCTGAAGTCCTTGATCGATCAGGTGTACAAGCAGCAGCTATTAACGCATAAGGCCGAGCTGATGCAACTGCAGTCCCAGATCAACCCGCATTTTCTCTACAACAGCTTCTTCATTCTCAATACGATGACGCGCTTGGGGGACTACGACAATCTTGAGCGATTCACGAATCAGCTTGGGGAGTACTTCCAATTCATTACGCGAGGCGATTCCGATGAGGTGCTGCTGGGGAGAGAGGTAAACCATGCGAAGGTGTATTCCGAAATCCAGGCGATGCGGTTTGCGAAGCGAAACCGGATTGAGTTCGGCGATTTGCCAGAGTATGTAGGCCATATCATGGTGCCAAGACTGATTCTCCAGCCGATTATTGAGAACGCCTTCAAGTACGGGCTGGAGAAGAAAAGTGCGAACGGCATATTAAGAGTGCACATCACAAAGGATGGCAGTGAGCTGCTGCTGATCGTGGAGGATAATGGCGAGGAACTGACGGATGAGCAGATCCGTGCTCTGAACGAGAGCCTGTCGCGTCCGGATGAGACGGAGACGACAGGGCTGCTCAATATACACCAGAGAATCCGCCTGAAGTTTGGACAGAACAGTGGATTATATATGGAGCGAAGCGAGTTGGGCGGATTAAAAGCGACGATTCGAATCGTGATTTCGGATGGAGGGATGTAAGATGTACAGACTTTTAGTCGTCGATGACGAAATGATTATAGCGGACGGATTGTATGAGGTGCTGTCGAATTTGCCCCAGCTGGAGCTGGATGTTTACAAGGCCTATTCCGGTGATGAGGCGGTGCGGTTGTTCGACCGGACGCGCTTCGATATCGTGCTTACGGATATCCGGATGCCGGGCCTCAGCGGACTTGAGCTGCTGGACAAAATCAGGGAGAGATGGCCTAGCTGCAGGGTCATTTTTCTGACGGGACATAATGAATTCTCCTATATTTACTCGGCCTTCCGGTATGAGGGCGTGAGCTATCTATTAAAGACCGAAGGGTATGAAAAAGTGATTCAAATGGTCGAGCAGGCAGCCATGGATATCGAGACGGAACTGAAGGCCGAGGCGTTGCTCCAGAAGGCGCAGGAGCAGCTTGACGCGACAAGGGAATTGCAGCAAAAAGACTACGTCAAAGGAATTTTGAACGAGCAGCTCGGCGTGCAGGAGATCCATCAGAAGCAGTTTGATGAACTGGCAATTCCACTGCGCGCAGACCGTCCTGTGCTCATTATGCTGGGCAGGGTCAACAGCTTCGCCGGCGGGCTAAGCTATGCGACGAAATCCAGACAGCTATATCGGATCAGGCTTATCGCCAGTCAATATTTATCCGCCCGCGTCTTGTTCGTTGACGCCGTTACGGAGAACATGGATCCCGTCTGGCTGATCCAGCCTCTTCCGGAAAGCGGCGGAGCTGACGGCTGGGAGCGGGCGCTGACATTCATCAAGGGGAATCTGGAGCTGATCCAGTCAGCCTGCCGCGAGTCCCTTCGCGAGGTGCTTTCGTTCGTGCTGGACGACAGCGCGGCGAGGTGGGCGGATGTGGCGGAGCGATTCTCGACGCTGAATATGCTGATGAATTACCGGATCGGGCAGGGCTGCGGCATGCTGCTTCTCGATAAGCAGATGATCGAGCAGGAGCTTCAGCCGCCGGGGGACGGACTGCGCTCGAGGCCCTTGCTGCGCCATGCCAAGCTGAGTGTGCTTGCCGATCAGCTGGAGCACGGGCAACGGAACGAATTCAGAGCTATCCTGCTCGAATGCGCGGCAACGCTGGCCGACATCGACAGCATGCACCATGTTCCGGCCCAGGAGCTGTACTATTCCATCGGGCTCGTATATCTATCGTATATGAATCGCTGGAAGCTTGTGGAAACGGCGGCGACCCGGATCGGCCTGCACAAGCTGATGCAGCCGGGGGAGCATGAATCCTGGCAGCAAGCATTCGACTATTTGCTCCATGTCGGGGACATGCTGTTCAAGCTTCAAAGCCAGGAGGAGGAGAGACGGGCAAAGGACGTCATCACCATTATTCAGAAGCATGTCCAGGATCATCTGCATGATCCCGACGAGATATCGCTGGTCCGGCTGGCGGAGTTGGTCTTTTTTAACCCATCTTACCTTTCCCGTCTGTTCAAGCAGGTGACCGGCCAGAATCTGTCCGAATATATCTCAGCGGCCCGCATGGCAAAGGCCAAACGGCTGCTGGAGAACCCGGACGTCAAGATCCAGGATGTCGCGGAGCTGGTCGGCTACGGCACGGCCACGAATTTTACGCGCTCCTTCCGCAAGGCGACCCATATGACGCCTCAAGAATACCGAGCCTCTATAATCAACAGGTAAACAGCTGATTCAAATGTCAAGAGATGAATATTGAATGAGAGCGATTTCAAATCTAACATTAAATCTATAAGGGCCCTATACCACTTACAGTTATCAGGGAGGTTCATATGAAAAAGAGAAGAACAGTGAAAAAATCGGTAATTTTATGCTTGGCAGGTCTCATGCTGCTCACAGCCTGCGGAGGCGCGAAGGAAGCCGGCTCGCCGGCAGCCGCCCCGGATCCGGCCAAGACCGATACGGATTTGATGGCGAAGTATGATCCGCCCGTGGACATTACGGCATGGCGCTACACCGAATCAACGTACAAGTATGAGAACAACGATACGATTGAGGACAATATTTATACCCGCACTTATTTGAGCGATCTCGGTATTAATTTGAAGTATGTCTGGACGGTTCCCGTCGAGCAGTTTGACCAGAAAATGAACGTGTCGATCGCCTCCGGTGATTTGCCCGATATTATGTGGCTGAAGAACAAGCAGCTGACTGACCTGGCGGAGAACGACATGCTGTACGACTTGACGGATTTGTTCGAGAAATACGCATCGCCCATTACGAAGGAAATCATGCTGCAGGATGAAGCCAGCTTCAACACGGCCAAGATCGGCGGCAGATTGATGGCCATTCCTCACACATCCTCCGCGGTAGACGGACTGCCGATATTATACGTTCGTACCGACTGGCTGGAGAAGCTCGGGCTCCCTGAGCCGCAAACGATGCAGGATGTGCTCGCCATTGCGGAAGCGTTTACAAAAAATGACCCGGACGGCAATGGCAAGGACGATACGTTCGGCCTGGCATTGACCAAAACCTTTTTAACGGATGCTCATTTCGGTACGTCGGGATTCTTCTCCGGTTATCATGTGAATCCGGGGAAATGGGTGAAGGACGAATCGGGCCAGCTCGTATACGGAAGCATTCAGCCCGACGTGAAGGATGCGCTCGTGCAACTTCAGGATTTGTATGCCAAAGGCGTGCTGGATCGGGAGTTTGGTGTAAAGGACCGCGCCAAGGTCACCGAATCGGTGGCGAGCGGCAAGGCAGGCATGTTCTATGGCTCCATGTCCGCTCCGCTGTCCATCATTCAGCAGAATGTCGACAATGATCCGAAGGCTGAGTGGAAGGCTTTGCCGCTCGTATCCGTGAATGACAAGAAGGCTACTCCGATCGGCAAAATGCCGATTACGAGATACTACGGGGTGAGCAAGGACAGCAAGCATCCGGAGGCGATCATCAAGCTGCTGAACTTCAGCATGCAGGGCTATGATCCGGAAGCCGCACAGGAGAACAGCAAATTCGGGATTACCGATACGAACATTCCGGTCTATCTGTACAGCTTGATTAGCGCCGATCCGGCCAAGAAAAACCTGAACGCGCACTTGAATACGATGACGGCTCTGGAGACGAACGACCCGTCTCAGCTGTCCGTGGAGGAGAAGGGCTACTATGATCGAATCGTCGATTATCGGGGCGGCAACAGAGCGAACTGGGGAACGGAACGCGTATTCGGTTCGCCAAGCAGCTTCGACGTGATCGATCATTATGTTCAGGAGGACAACTACATTTTCGATGCCTTCTACGGGGCGCCGACGCCGACGATGGTGGAGAAGCTCGCCACCCTGCAGAAGATGGAGGAAGAGGTATTCACCAAAATTATCATGGGACAGTCTCTGGATAATTTCGATAAGTTCACAGAAGACTGGAAGAAGCTTGGCGGAGAACAGATTACAAAGGAAGTCAACGAATGGGCTGAGAAGAACAAATAAAAGTTTGGCTCAGATTGGATAAGAGAACGATGAAAAGGGAAGAAAGGGGCAACTCTATTTTCCCTTTTTATTGTAAGCATGGCTATGAATGGAGGAGCCGCAATGGGAATAAAGAAAAAACTGCAGGAAATCCCTCTGCATCTGATGATTTTACCCGGCATTATTTTAACGGTTATTTTTAGCTATGTCCCGATTATGGGGACGGTGATTGCTTTTCAAAAATTTGTTCCTTCCAAGGGGATTTTCAACTCTAAATGGATCGGGTTCGACAATTTCCGCTATATGCTGGACATGCCGAACTTCACGAGCGTACTATGGAACACCATATTTATCGCCGTATTGAAAATTATCGCGGGACTGATCGTCCCGATTATATTTGCGTTGCTGCTCAATGAGCTGGCGGGGGCTTTTTTCAAACGTACGATCCAGACGGTTATTTATTTTCCTTACTTCTTGTCCTGGGTTATCCTGGGCGGGATTCTGATCGATATATTGTCTCCTTCGAGCGGAATCGTGAATGAATTCCTGGGTGTGTTCGGCATCAAGCCGATCTTTTTCCTGGGGGATGATAAGTGGTTCCCTTATACGCTCGTCCTGACAGATACCTGGAAAACCTTCGGCTACGGAACAATCGTATATTTGGCCGCCTTGACGGGGATCGATCAGAGCCTGTATGAAGCGGCGACCATGGATGGCGCGAACCGCTGGAAGCAGATGTTTCACATTACGCTGCCCGGCATGCTGCCGATCATTACCCTGATGACCGTGCTCAGCTTGGGGAATGTGCTTAATGCGGGCTTTGAGCAGGTGTTCAACCTGTACAGCCCTATGGTGTACAGCACAGGGGATATCATTGATACGCTAGTGTACCGGATCGGTCTCGTGGACGCGCAATACGGCGTGGCGACGGCGGTTGGCTTGTTCAAATCGCTGATCTCCTTCGTCTTAATCGTCCTGTCCAACAAGCTGGCTAACAAATACGCCGGATACAGGGTTTTTTAGGAGGGAGAAGGCATGCACAAAACATCAATCAGCCGAAAATTATTTCTGACGTTCAACTATATTCTGCTAACCGTTACGGCCATTGTATGTATTCTGCCGTTAATCAACGTGCTCGCCATTTCCTTCAGCTCCAGCAGCGCCGCCGCTGCCGGGTATGTCAAGCTGTGGCCTGTTGATTTTACGGTCGCCTCGTATAAATACGCGCTGACCAAAAATGAATTTCTAACCGGATTTTTCGTTTCGGGCAAGCGAGTGCTGCTCGGCTACATCGTCAACATGCTTATTACCATTTCGATCGCCTATCCGCTATCTAAGGAGAAAAAGGCGCTCGGGATGCGGAACGTGTATGCCTGGTTCTTCATCATTACGATGCTGTTCCACGGCGGGCTGATTCCGACCTATATGACGATCAAGTCCTTGGGGCTGCTGGATACGATCTGGGCGCTCGTACTGCCTGGCGCCGTACCCGTATTCAATGTCATTCTGCTGATGAATTTCTTCCGCAACCTGCCCAAAGAAATCGAGGAAGCGGCTTATATCGATGGGGCCGGCCACTGGCGCGTGCTGTGGAGCATCTATTGTCCGCTTTCGAAGCCGGCCTTGGCGACGATCTCGCTGTTTGTTCTCGTAGGGCACTGGAACTCCTGGTTTGACGGGCTGATCTACATGAACTCGCCTTCCAACTATCCGCTGCAGAGCTATTTGCAGACGATCATCATTGAGGTGGACCCGAGCATCGTCAGCTCCAATGAGCTGCTCGATATGTCGGAGATTTCGAACCGGACATTTAAATCGGCGCAGGTGTTCCTGGCGGCCTTCCCGGTATTGATCATCTACCCGTTTCTGCAGAAATATTTTATGAAGGGGCTAGTGCTTGGGAGCGTGAAGGGATAAGACTGAGGCTTGTTACGGAAAAGGGGGGGAAAAGAGTGAATATGAACCGAATGATTATGCCTGCATGGGGAGATCTTGGCAACGGCTATTATCGTAATCCCGTGCTGAATGCGGATTTTTCCGATCCGGACGTTATCCGCGTGGGCGATGATTTTTATATGGTGTGCTCGGATTTTCATTTTATGGGCATGCCGGTGCTGCATTCACAGGATTTAATCAACTGGTCGATTATCGGCAAAGTATACGAACGGCTGGATATCGATCCGGCGTATGACGACATGCGAGCTTATGCCAAAGGAAGCTGGGCCCCCGCGCTCCGTTATCACAACGGGCTGTTCTATGTGTATTTCTGCACGCCGGATGAGGGGCTGTACATGAGCACGGCTCGTGATCCGGCCGGCCCCTGGAGTCCGCTTCATGAAGTGAAGCGCGTCGCTGGCTGGGAGGATCCTTGTCCCTTCTGGGATGACGACGGCCATGCCTATCTGGGTCACAGCACCGTTGGCGCCGGCCCGATTATTATTCATCGCATGAGCGCGGACGGCAGGACGCTGCTGGATGACGGCGTTATCGTCTATGTAGGCAAAATTGCCGAAGGAACGAAAATATACAAGAGAAACGGGTATTACTATTTGGTGATTCCCGAGGGCGGCGTAGAGATCGGCTGGCAAACGGTGCTTCGCGCCAGGGATATTTATGGACCGTATGAACGCCGGGTCGTCCTGCAGAAGGGAGCGACCGATATCAACGGTCCGCACCAGGGAGCATTGGTAGAGCTGGACAGCGGGGAGACGTGGTTCATGCACTTCCAGAGCGCGGGAGCGATCGGAAGGGTATGCCATCTGCAGCCCGTGGAGTGGGTGGACGATTGGCCCGTCATTGGCGCGGCTGGAGAGCCCGTGGCCGTGTATGCGAAGCCGTCCGTCGCCGGGCATCATCCGGTGCGGCTGCTGCAGACCTCGGATACATTTGAAGGGCCGGAGCTTGGACTGCAGTGGCAGTGGAACCATAATCAGGTCAATGACGGCTGGTCATTGCGCGAAAGGCCGGGGTATTTGCGGCTGAAGGCGATGCCGGCGCCGGAGCTTCTGCAGGCGAGGAACACTTTGACCCAGAAGCTGATCGGAAGCAAAGGCATCGTATGTACCGAGCTCAGCGTCCTGCATATGAATCCGGGGCAGCGAGCCGGCTTGGCCTTTCTCTGCGCCCGGGAAGAGAACTGGATCGGCGTTGTGACAGAGGAAGGCGGCAATTATCTTCAAGCGGTTACAGGTGGAACAGTGTTTCACGGTCCGCGGCTTGCGGGCGAAACGGTCTGGCTGAAGAGTCATATCGATTTATCGGGCGAGACCAGCTTCTTCTTCAGCCTGGATGGGATAAAGTTCATCCCGCTAGGCGGCGAGTGCCTTATGAGCGCAGGTTTCTGGAAGGGAGCGAGAGTCGGGGTGTTTAGCTATACGACCGGAGAGAAGGGTGGCCGGGCCGATTTTCACGGATTCCGGTACGAGCACGATGGCCCGGGCGAGCAAGCGGACATGTGAACAAAGTACGTATAAACGTACACATAAGGCTTTGTTAGCAGGGCCGGGAATTGAGTGTATTAGGTTGACTATATTGCAAAGAGGCTGATGAGATTGAACGAGAGCTTATTGACAAGGCTGCGGAAGATGGATCCAGCGGCGCTGATCGGGGAATCCAAGCAAGCTTATCATAGTTCGGTAATTGCGGAGTGGCTGCATTCTGGTGTGAAGTTTGCGTCCTCCTCGCAGCGATTCGAGGAAGTCTATTTCTCCGCGGTCCGCAAGCTGCTGGACTGCATCGCCCCAGCCCGTGGCGTCGTTCCCGTTCTGCGGGAAGGCGGGGACTATCCGGGCACCTGGCTGGAGAGCACGGGAACGATCAACGCTGAACTGCTCTCGCGGTTCGTGCCCAGCGTGGCGGAGGCCACGTTCCGATTGTTCGCTGAGCATCAACGGGATGATGGCCAGATGCCGTATAAAGTGACCGAGCAGGGACCGGCCTATAGACAAATCCAGATGGTGACTCCGCTGGCCAGAAGCGTGTGGAATCATTTTAAGGTGAATGGAAGGGAGAGCAGCAAAGATAGCAACGCAAAAAATAAGGTCTTCCTGAAGGAAATGTACACCGCCATGACCCGGTTTGATGACTGGCTTGCCAGGTACCGGAATACGAGGGGCACTGGCAGCGTCGAGGCCTTCTGTACATTCGACACGGGACATGATCTGTCGCCGCGCTTCTGGCATGTTCCCGATTCCGCTCATTTGGACGATGCCCGGCAGTATGATCCGAGCTCGCCCGTCCTGCCGTTTTTGGCGCCTGATTTGACGGCCAATGTATATTGCCAGCGAAAATATTTGGCCCGGATGGCTCGGGAGTTGGGAGCGGAGGCGGAGGGTGCGGCATGGGAGGCCAAGGCTTTACTGAGCGAGAAAAGCCTGTTCAGGCACTGCTTCGATCAGAACGACGAATTTTTCTATGATGTGGATCGGAATGGGGAGTTCGTTCGTGTCCAGTCTGATGTCCTGCTCAGGGTCCTGGCTTGTGAGGCCGGGGATCGCGCGCTATTTGACAAGGCGCTTAGGCGCTATTTACTTAATACGAGCAAATTCTTCGCCAAATACCCTTTAACCTCGTTGGCAATGGATGATCCGCGTTTCGATCCGTCCTCCGCTTACAATAGCTGGGCAGGGCCGACGAATTTTCTGACGCTAATCCGAACGCCTCATGCTTTCGAGTATCACGGCAGATATGTAGAATTGACATGGCTGATGCAGCCGATCATGTCAGCAATGGCGAGAATGACACGCTTCTCGCAGACTCTAAGTCCTTGGACAGGAGAGGAGGGCTTCACGGATACTTACTCTCCATCGATTCTTTGCTTACTTGATTTTGTGGAGCGCATGTGCGGGATCCTGCCGACACCGGACGGTGAACTATGGTTCACCGGACTTGTTCCATATCCGATGGATCATGGGGAGGAGGTTTCGAACGAAACGGCTTATACTCGAATCGTTGACGGGATGAACTTCGAACTGGTTAACACGCGTCAAGGCTCAGCGATTTACTGCGACGGGGAAGCCCGTATTCAGTTTCCGTACGGTACAAGAGTGGTGACGGATCGTAATGGGCAGCTCATTAAGATCATCGGAATGATCGCGAGTCATGTGGAGGGGACGGTGCAGGTCGAAGGAAAGGGCTATCCGTTTTCAGTCAAAGGAAACGAGCAGCTTGCTTTTACAGGCGACGGCTTCGAGACGTTGAGCGATATAGGCATTGTTATGCCGACGTATCGATAGCGGATTGCTTGTTCACGGGGTTATAGCAAAAACTCGCCAATCATGAGGATTGAACTCTAAGCGGAGCGTCTGTCTGTAACTTATTGATCTAAGGCTACGGATCCGTGCAACCGCATTGGTTGATAGATGTTATTGAAGGGGGCTTGCTCCGACGAATCAGCGCTGAACATTACGGCGAAAAGAATGTTCCTTCTAAAAAGCGGTAAACTGCACTACTGATTCATTTAAGTCGCCAAGCCGGTAGCCTTACGGACCGATGGCGGCTTTTTTGATATGGATTCATGGCGAACAAGCCGTTCGTACAGCATTCTGCACGACATGATTTATGGAATATTGTCGCATTCACATAGAGAATCTTGTCGGTACTTGTGCTAGAATCAAATTGATGTACAATGAAGCTGTATCATCGATGGACGAATTGTCAGAATTGGATTTTGGACATTTGGAAGGGGTATTGGACAGATGCATCAAAACAGTCATTCTGTGGTCATTATCGGCTACGGCGGCATGGGAAGCTACCATGCAAAATTGATTAAGGATAACGAGCGCGTCAAGGTTGTAGGAACCTATGATATAGATTCTGTTCGCGCTGAGGCATCTACGCAGGACGGGTACCGGGCATACCCAAGTCTGGAAGCGGTATTGGAGGACAAAACGGTGGAATCCATCGTGATTGCCACACCGAACGACTCTCATAAGGAAATTGCGGTGCGTGCCTTCGCATCCGGTAAGAATGTCATCTGTGAAAAGCCGGTGACGATGAATGTGAGCGAGTTTGAGGAAATGACAGCGGCAGCCGAGGAAGCGGGCAAGGTGCTGATGGTGCATCAAAACCGCCGTTGGGACGATGATTTTCTGATTATCAAGCAAATGTACGATCAGAAGTCGATCGGGGATTTGTTCCGGATCGAGTCGAGAGTGCACGGAGCGAACGGCATCCCGGGTGACTGGCGCCACATGGAAGTGCATGGCGGCGGCATGCTGCTCGACTGGGGCGTGCACTTGCTGGATCAGGCGCTGTTCATGATCGACAGCAAAATAACGAGCGTAAGCAGCAGATTAAGCTTTATTCTGGGTGATGAAGTAGACGATGGCTTTGAAGCGACGATTCAATTCGAGAATGGGATCTCCTATCTGATTGAAGTCGGCACAACGAACTTTATTACACTTCCACGGTGGTATGTGAAGGGAACCGAAGGCACCGGAATTATCGAGGATTGGTCGATGACCGGCCGGACGGTTACTCGTAACCGCGAGGTGGAGCATGTGGAACCGAAGCCTATTCAGGCAGGTGTGGGCCTGACCAAGACGATGGCTCCGCCATCGGAGGAAGCGACGATTACGGGCGTATTGCCGGAGCCTTTCCGTCAGCCTTCCAGCTTCTATGACAACTTTGCGGATGTCCTCGACGGCAAAGCTGAGCCGATCGTCAAGAACGATCAGGTGCTTCGCGTGCTGAACCTGATCGAGGCGATCTTTGAAGGCGGCCGTACCGGCGAGACCATCAGAGACTTTGATCAATACTAATTTATGTGGAGGGTGTCCCGTAAGTCATCGCAGATGATCGGGGCACCCTCTTTTACTGCTTGAGCGTAATAGCAGGGAAGTGTGCAGTAGCAGCACAGGCAAAATGTGCAATAACAGAAGACAGTTAAACATTAGAGGGCGCATTAAGGTGCAACGTGTGAAGTATGCCTACGATCGCTGTTGTTCACGGATTTCTATGATTGGACTAAGTTCTAACAAGGTAGAAATCCGTTCACAAAGGCGAACGCTCCGAGCATATGCTCCTGAAGTAGCTTTCTTTCAGAAAGCTTTTACTTCAGCACACTTCACACTTATGCCCTAACTACTTCGCCTTTGCAGTTTAACTGATACGTGAGATTGCACCATGACTGCGCCACATGTTGCATTACAGTAAGCTGGCCACCTGTGGCCTGCAGGCAGGATACTCCGCGTAAGCCTCCTCCCAACTTCCCCCTTGCTGCCAGGCTCTCCTTAGGCTAGGCATCACAAATGGAAGCCTGTGCGATTCACTTTACGCATAGCCAATGGAACACTGGCGCCTGGAGTTGCGCCCGGTTATACGTTGCTTCGGACTTGTGCGGAACGCGGAACTTCGTTATTTGACTAGGTATTCCAGTCTTGTTCCGAACTTCAATCACCCTACAAGACGATATGAGCACCTCATTTTGCTCATGCTCGTCGGGTCGCGATTTAGTGAAATTACTTCCCTTAAAATCTTCATTCGACGCACGAACTCACATTTAGTGAAAAAACTTACCTTAGATCGTCAGTAACTAGTTAAAACCACGGTTTAGCCAACTTTAAGCGAAAGAATTTCACTATATCCGTATTTCCACCATTTCACCTAAATTTAGAGTAACTTTTTTCACTACATGCGTGTGATACGTATTTGCATGGGGGCGATTAGCCATCGTCATACAAATCTCACGCCGCGCATTGGGAGCTTCGCGCGGTGTGAGATCTGTATGATGCTGATGCGAGATGTGCGTATACGCACTTCGTCGGCCTTTGCAGAATGGCAGCTTGCGCGATAGAATATGCACGACATCAATGACCTACCGCGCCTAAAGTTGCAGCTCCGCTTCACGATGCTCCGGCCTTGCACCGAAACTTCGTCTGTCCTGCCAGTACGGAAGTTTTTCTCCGAACTTTACTCCTCCACTGGCATTCTAGGTCTTGCTCCGAACTTCAATCACCCTATAGGACGATATGAGCGTCTCATTCTTCTGCTCATGCTCATCCGGTCGCGATTTAGTGAAATTACTTCCCTTAAAATCTTCGTTCGATGCTCGAACCCACCTTTAGTGAAAAAACTTACCTTAGATCGCCAGTAACTAGCCAACCCCACGTTTTAGTCATTTTTAAGCGAAAGAATTTCACTATATCCGCATTTCCGCTATTTCACCTGAATTTAAGGTAACTTTTTTCACTGGATGCGTATGATCGTATTTTCATGCCATCGACCGATCCCGTCATGCTGCGAAACACCGCGTGCTGGAAGCTGCGCTCGGTGCGAGGTGTACTCATGCGTAAATGGTCGGTATTTTGCAAGAATCTACTGGAATACCCCTTGCTCTGCGGGATTGTTGATATTGGGGCATCTCCAATGATGATGCGGCGTTGCCTATTTACCTGCTTTGAGTATCTGTGTCATAGAGAGAGTGCGATGCAATCAGCACTATAAAGCCGAACCAAAGAACCCGCGTAATAAGGGCATAAGTGTGAAGTGTTAAAAGCTTTCTGTAAGAAAGCTACTTCGGAAGCATTAAGCGTAAGTGTTCGCCTTTGCGAGTGGATTCCTACCATTTCAGATTTTACTCAATCAAAGGAATCCGCGAACAACAGCGATCGTAAGCATACTTCACACGTTGCCCTCCGGCACGCGGCAAAATCATTGGTTGGTTTTATATTGGCCGTAGCTGCGCTCTCGCAGGAACTTGTGCCGAATGGTATCCACGCTACAGTCTATACTTCTTCATACAGCTGCTTAAGATAAGCGATGCTGTCTGCCATATGGCTCTCCGGCGTGCTTTCCAGAATGCCATGAATGTGCGGCCGCTCATACTTCATGTAACGCAGGATCGGCCTAAAATCCAACTCGCCTTGACCGGGGGGAACAATAACGATTTTGCCGTTGTCGAGCTTATAATCCTTGAGATGAACGACTGCGATCCGGTTACCAAGCAACTTCAGGGCCTCGGCAACCACCTCGGCCTGACGCGCGCTGTTATCCGGAGACATCAGATTCGCGCAATCAAGAATAATCTGAAGATTGTTGGAGGGAATGGCCTCCAGCAGCTTGCGTGCCAATGGAGCGGAATGAAGCGGATGATTCTGTCCTGCCTCAATTCCTACTGTAGCCCCGAAGCGTTCGGCTTCATCCACCATTGTCCGCACAGCACGGACAACCGCCTGATAAGCTTCCACGGTAAAATTGTCCTTTGTGTATCCAGCCCCGACACTGCCGGTTTCAGTGCCCACCAGACTTGCCCCAAAATCACGAGCCAGCCTTAGATGGGCAGCGAAGCTATCCAGCGCTTCCGCCCTCTGAACCGGATCGGGGGCGATAATATTAACGTAACAGCCCAATACGGTAATATGGATGCCAGCCCTCCGGAAGGCATTTCCGAAATACTGGGCGGTGCCCGGGCTTAATCCCTCCACGTTGGGGACGCTGTCCGGAAAGGACTTGCGAACGGCGAGCTGGACATGGGTAAAGCCATAATGCTTCACCCTGGCCAGCAGCTCCTCTAGGGGAAGAACCCCGAAATCATGAGCACGAACGCCTAAATGAAGCGGAGGATAAGAGGCTGATGGACGCTGATTCATCTTAGTCATTTCCCCCTTTATCATCGACTTGTCGAAGCTCGGCAGCCAGAACAGAGAGCGCATCGGCATAGCGAATCTCTGCTACGACCAGCTCGGCGATTTGGCAAGCTCCTTCCTCCGAAAAATGCGTGTCATCCTGAATGCCATCCGGGTAATTAGGATGGGCGCCAGGCGGCAAATGCATAAGCAGCCTGCGGGAGGCCTCTTCACCAAGCTGACGGTACAAATGCTGAGATGCTGCAAAAATATCCAATAGTATCGTCCCTGTAGTCCGGGCGACCTGGCGCATGACCTCCGGATATTCGGCGACTGCCAGCGGATCCAGCGTCCCGTCCGGTAGAAACTTCCGGCGGCTGACCGAGGTCAGCAGGACAGGAGTCGCGTCGCGGCTTCGTGCTAACTCTATAAAACGAGATAAATTGCCCGGATATTCGCGGACCGGATCGGCATATCGCGCGGGATCCTCCTGCTTGCCATCATTGTGTCCGAACTGGATAAACAGGTAGTCCCCAGCCTGCAGTTCACGTTCAATGGCCTCAAGCCGTCCTTCGTTCAGGAAGGACTTGGTGCTGCGGCCGTTAATTGCGCAGTTCTTAACTTTTATAGAAGAATTGAAATGACCCTGCAAATATTCTCCCCAGCCGGTCATCGGTTTCTCGGAGGCGCCTTTGAGCGCCGCTGTGGAATCGCCGGCAATGAACAAGGTTCGCTTCATCATCATGCTTCCTTTTCGCTTTGTTAGAACCCGAAATAGCCAGCGGCATTCCGGTAGGAAATATCTTCGACCATTTGTCCAAGCAGGGCTTCATCGTCTGGAGCTTCGCCGCGCTCTACCCATTCGCCGATCAGCTCGCATAGCACGCGACGGAAATACTCATGGCGGGTATAAGAGAGGAAGCTGCGGGAATCCGTCAGCATTCCGACGAAGCCTGCGAGCAGGCTATGCTCCGCGAACAGCTCAAGCTGCTTGCGCATGCCGCTGCGAGTATCGTTATACCACCAGCCTGAGCCTAGCTGCAGCTTGCCAGGCGTTTCCTTCTGATAGCAGCCCATTAGTGTGAGCAGGGCAGGGTAATCCTTCGAATTCAGCGAGTACAGAATCGTCTTAGGCAGGCCGCTTCCGCTCTCCGCGCGGTCAAGCAGCTTCGAGAGCGCTTCCGTAATCGGCAGATCATTGAGCGCATCGTATCCGGTGTCCGGACCAAGTTGCTTGAACATCAAGGTATTGTTGTTGCGGTAAGCATGAATATGAAGCTGCATCGTCCAGTCAAACTCACGATAGAAGCTGATGAGCGTGGAGAGCAGTTCAGTGCGGTATATGGTCACTTCAGCAGTGGTCAGCGTCTCGCCATTCTGTCTTTTTCGGAAAATAGCCTCCACAGTATCCGCATCTCCTGCTTCATAGCGCAGCACATCGAGCGCATGATCAGAGAGCCGGCAGCCGTGATCATGGAAATAGCCGACCCGATTCTTCAGTGCCGCCGTCAAATCGGCAAAGGAATGAATCGGCTGACCGGCCGCCGACTCCAACCGCTTTAGCCAGTCTCCATAGCCGGGAGCATCAATATTCAGCGCCTTGTCTGGGCGGAACGTTGGGAGGACACGAAAATCCTTCTCTTCTGCAGCCAGCCGCTGATGATACTGCAGTGAATCTACAGGGTCATCTGTGGTGCAGACCAGCTTGACGTTTGAATTCTTGATAATATTGCGGCGCTTGAACGGTTCGGAAGCCAGTTGCTGATTAACTTCATTCCAAATCTCCGGCGCCGTTTCCCGGTTCAGCGGCTTATCAATGCCGAAGAAGCGGCGGAGCTCCAGGTGAGTCCAGGTATACAGCGGATTGCCGATCGTTCTGGGTACGGTATCAGCCCAGGCAAGGAACTTGTCGTAATCCGAAGCGTCTCCGGTAATATGGGACTCCGGAATCCCGTTAGCCCGCATCAACCGCCACTTGTAGTGGTCTCCCGCAAGCCAGGCCTCGGTCAAATTGCGAAACGGTTTGTTTTCATAAATCTCTTGCGGATCCAGATGGCAGTGATAGTCGATAATCGGCATTAGCGAAGCATGCTTATGGAATAAGGCTTGGGCAATGTCAGTAGATAGTAGAAAGTTATCATTCAAGAACATGTCGTGTCAGACTCCTTTAAATGGGATATGGTTTTGGATGACTATAAAGTTGAACTAATACTTTGTACGTTAGGGGCAACGTGTGAAGTGTACTTACGATCGCTGTTGTTCGCGGATTTCACGATTAAAATAAACCAGCTAGGGTAGAAATCCGCTCTCAAAGACGAACGCTGACGCTTAATGCTTCCGAAGTAGCTTTCTTTCAGAAAGCTTGTAACACTTCACACTTATGCCCTTCTACGTAACTTCTTTAGTTCAACTTTATAGTCTAGGCTGTCTGCAGCTTATATTTATAAGTTCAACTTTTATAAAGTAACTCCTGTTTTGAAAATAGCTAATTCCCGCACATCGTTCTGTTCATTTCGGGTTGGCTGCCCGCTCGCAACGGCTATAATGTATTCAATAAATTGCTCAAGCACTTCTTCCATAGGTGTCTCCAGCAGCGGTCCGGCGTTGAAATCCATCCAGTGCTTCTTGTTCTCATACAGCTCATTATTCGTGGCAACCTTGACGGTTGGAACGAAGCTGCCAAACGGTGTTCCTCTGCCGGTCGTGAACAGCACCAATTGGCAATCGGCTGCACCAAGCGCCGAGGAAGCAACCAGGTCATTGCCTGGAGCTTGCAGTAGACTCAAGCCCTTTTTGCGAAGCTTCTCGCCATATTGCAGTACGTCAACGACCGGAGCGGTTCCTGCCTTTTGCGTACAACCCAGCGATTTATCCTCAAGGGAACTGATGCCTCCCGCTTTATTCCCCGGAGAAGGGTTCTCGTAGACCGGCTCGCCATAGGACAAGAAGTACTGCTTGAAGTTATTGATGAGCGAGACAATGTCCTCGAATACTTCTTTATTCTCTGCACGTGCCATCAGCATCTTCTCGGCGCCGAACATTTCAGGCACCTCGGTGAGCACGGTAGTGCCGCCCTGCGAGATCAGGAAATCGGAGAAGGCGCCCAGCAGCGGATTAGCTGTAATTCCGGAGAAGCCGTCCGATCCGCCGCATTTCAGCCCCACGTTCAGCTCGCTCAGGGGCACGGGCTCGCGGACATCATTCCGGGCTGCTTCATAAATTTCGTCGAGCAAGGCAAGTCCGGCCTCCAGCTCGTTGCCAACTTCTTGTGCGACCAGGAATTTAATCCGGGCTTCATCGTATTCGCCGAGCAGGCTTTTAAACTCGGAGACGATATTATTCTCACAGCCGAGCCCGAACACAAGCACACCGCCGGCATTCGGATGATTAACCGCGTCAAGCAGAATGCTGCGGGTCATGCGGTGGTCATCCCCAAGCTGGGAGCAGCCATAAGGATGCTTGAGCACGGTAATATTATCGAATGAAGTCTGGTCCGGGTGCGCGTTCTTGAATTCGCTGATCATCATTTCGGCAATCCCGTTCACACAGCCTACAGTAGGGACGATGAACAGGTCATTGCGAATGCCGACCTTGCCGTTCTTGCGGCGATATCCGTCAAAGGTCAAATCCCGCTTCGGATAAATGACCGGGTGGAGGTCAGGAACGTATTCATACGATTCCTCACCGGATAAATTTGTCTTCAAATTATGAGTATGGATATGCTCGCCTTTTTGAATAGATGCCGTGGCATGGCCGATCGGATATCCATACTTGACGATGATATCTCCTTGGTTGAAGGAGGATAAGGCAATTTTATGGCCGCGGGGAATATCCATGCTGGCCTCGACGGTGCTTCCGTCGAGAGCAAGCTGTTCTCCTGCCGTAATTGCACGCAGGGCGACTGCTACATTGTCCCGGGCGTTCATTTTCATCAGGCTGCGCATTAGCTTTCTCCTCCTATCACTTGCTGCAGTGCACTCCGGCTTCCTGCCGTTTCCAATTGCTTGAGATCAGCCCGCAGTTGTTCTACCAGTCCTGGAATTCCCGTCAGATCCTCTCCCCAAAGACTGGCATCGCTTAAGATATCGCTCAGGAAGCTCTCAGGCTTGGCAGCAGCTTGATCGAATGCAGCGAGCACCTCCGGACCGTCTTGACGCGGAAGGCGTCCGCCTTGATAGCCGAACAGCAATGCGGCAAAGGCCAGTACGGTCAGCCTCGGCAGTTGGCTGCGCTCCCGTTGATAACGGATCAATACAGGCAGAAGGCGGGTCTTGAATTTGGAAATACTGTTCAGATAAATAGAAGTCAACTCATGACGGATGAACGGATTCTTAAAGCGCTCCTGTACCGCTTCCGCATATTGAAGCAACTCCTGCTCGGGCAGATCGAGCATCGGCAGCAATTCCTGCTTCATCTGAACATCTACAAATTTAGAGAAGGCAGGATCATTCATGACGTCTTCGACGGTGACGAGTCCCGCCAGCAAGCCTAGAGATACCATGGCGGTATGCGGGCCGTTCAGCAGGTGCACCTTCCGTTCGCGATAAGGCGTCATATCCGGAGTGACAACCACATTAAGCCCGGCTTGCGCCAGCGGCAGGCGCTCTTTCACTTCAGCCGGACCTTCAATCACCCAGAACAGGAACGGCTCCGCAGTAACCATCAGCTTGTCGAGATATCCCAGCTCTTGCTCCAGTTCCTTGGCTTTGTCTCTCGGATAGCCCGGGACAATGCGGTCTACCAGACTGCAGCAGAATGTATTTTCTTCCTTGACCCATGTAATAAAGGCCTCCCCGGCCTGCCATTCCTCGGCATAGCGGAGGACGATCTCGCGAAGCTTCTCGCCATTCCGGTCAATCAGCTCGCACGGGATGATGATGAAGCCCTTCTTGCCCAGCTCAAAACGGCGAAGTAGCAGGGCGGTCAGCTTGGCCGGGAAGCTCTTGTGCGGAACGCTGTCCCGTTTGTCATCGGGGTGATACGCAATGCCGGCCTCAGTCGTATTGGAGGTAATAAACTCCAGGTCGTCGGCTTCTGCGAGTGCCAGGAAAGCTTCATAGTTCCGGTAAGGATTAATAATTCGGCTGACGCTTGTAATGATTTCCCGGCTGTTGACGGTTTCTTGATCCAGAATGCCGTTTAACAGAACCGTATACAGACAATCCTGCTCTGTCAGCATGTCTCCGAGTCCTTGATCGAGAGGCTGCACCAGGACAGCACTGCCCTGGAACAGTCCCTTATTGTTCATTTGCTGAAGCTGCCAGTCGACAAAAGCACGCATAAAATTTCCTTCTCCGAACTGAATCATGCGTTCAGGATAGGCGGGCAAATCAGGATACGCGGTTCTTGAAAGCTGTTGAGTCATACTTGGTTTTCGCTCCTTCGCTTAATGAAATGGATTAATGCACACGTGAACATTTTTATATAAAAAAAGAGGGACGCTCTTTTTTTAACAGGATTGCATGCGCTGATTCTGACAGAGAATCAAGCCTCTACTGTTGATACCGTGCTGCGGATCATTAATTCTGTCTTGACCAGCGATTGCTCAGGCTCTGCTTGCGGATTCTGCATGAGCTGGATCAGCTTATGGGTACCCAGCTCGCTGATGTCCACGATGGGCCTGCGGACCGTGGTCAGTGCCGGATTGGTATATTTGGCGAATACGATGTCGTCAAATCCGATCAGTGAAAGTTGACCCGGGATCAGCACCTCGGCGGCATAACAGGCATTCATAGCGCCAATGGCCATATCATCGTTAGCGCAAAATACGAATGTCGGCGGTACCGGCAGGGCAAGCAGGGCGTTCATCATTTGATAGCCGCTCTCGATGCTGTAGTCTCCGCTCACGAAGTAATCGGATGTGGAAGCCAGGCTGTGAGCAAGCAGGGCGTCAAGAAAGCCTTGCTTTCGTTCCGTAGTGGATTTAAATCCGGTTCGTCCTTCAATCATGGCCAGTCTCCGGTGTCCCTGGGCAATCGCATATTCCACAGCCTCACGGACGCCTCCCTTGTCATCGGATACCACGTTCATGATGCCCGGGTCCTCCAGATGGCGGTTCAGCACAACAAGCGGAATCCCCGCTCTTTTGACATGATAAATGAAGTCGTTATCCTTATCGCTCTGGCTCATGACGATAATACCGTCGAACCGTTGGGGAGAAATGCCGTCAAGGTGCTTGATGCTGTCAATTCCATGCACGGTTAAGCTGTAGTTTTCATCCAGTACGTGATTGATGCCTTTAATGACATCCACGAGGAAGCTGGCGGAGGTTCCCTGGTCAATGCTTGAGAAAAACAGCCCGATCGTATACGATTTTTTCATCACCAGACTTTTGGCATTGAAATTGGGCACATAGTTCAAATCAGCCGCAATCTTCTCAATCCGGTCCCGCGTCTCCTTCTTGATCAGCGGATTGCCGTTCAATGCCCGGGATACGGTGGTATGAGAGACACCGGCAACCTTTGCGATATCTTTAATCGTTACCATAGGACCTCTTCTTTTACGGAGAAATGATATGACTTTAACGATTTCATTGTAGTGCTAAATTCCCTTTTTAGTCAAGGGAAAACTAAATTGCACACGTGAAAATTATCATTGTCTCTCGACTTATGAAAGCGCTATAATAGAAGTGATTAAAATTAAAGGAGCGGCATGGATGCGTAAAGGAAGGTTGTTCTATAAGATTTTCATCCCGATTCTTGTGCTTGGCACCGGTTTGGTCGCAAGTTTTGCCAGTTATATTTATATCAGCACTGTAAGCTCGGTGAATGAGCGGATCGCCGGAAGCAAGCAAAATTTTATCTCCCAGACCCGAAACAATCTGGAGCAGCAAATCCGGACAATTGAATATGCATTCGACACGTACAGCACAACGACTTCCTTCAGCGAGGCTGTCAACAACCCGATTACCGGGCAGGACTTTATAGCCTACCGGAATGTAAACTCGCAACTCAACTACATTGCAACCATCGGCATGGAGCGAGCCAATTATGCCTTGATCAGCTTGAAGCATGACTGGCAAATTTCAGATGGCAGACTGTCGGCCTTAAGCAGGCAGGAGAAGAATGAGCTTCTTAAAGCATACGTTGAAAATAAAGACCAGAGCTTGTTCTGGATCAAGACAGAAACGGGCATCCGATTCGTGAATACCCTGCCGATCTATTCCAAGAACAAGCAGGCGATTGCCTTCTCCGATATATCGCTGGAAACCTTGAATCAAGCGATTCAAACGGGGGAAGACAGCAGTGTATTCATTTTAAACCGGCGGGGCGAATTAATCTATTCGAACTATCCGGAGGAAGCCCAGCTTACCCCGGGTCAAGTTACAAGTATTTTAACTTCCATTACAGAGGGAAGAGAGCAGACCGGTATATTATCGCTGAAGGAGCTTGATCCTCATGCGGCGCCGGCCAAGCTGATCTATGCTGTATCTGATTATAATAACTGGATTTATGTGACCCTGCTCGATCAGCAGGAGATCTCGGGGGCTTTGAAGCTGACCAAATTCGGGATCATTACGATGAGTGCTGTGTTGATGCTCCTGATCTCGGTCGTGGCTTATATACTAGCCATTTTCTTCACAAGGCCGATCAGACAGATTAAGAAAAGTCTCTCGATAGATGAGCAAGCGGCATCGAAGAATGAAATCGAGACGATCATCCAATCCATCGATACCATCGTCACTGAGAAGGAGAGCATGGAAAGCTTTTTGAAGGCGGAAATGCCGCAGCTGGAAACCCAGCTCATCACCAACCTGTTCCGTAACCGCGTCTCGGCCGATGAACTGGCAGCCAGATTGCCCCAGCTCGGATACCGGCAAATGAACGACAGTGTCTTCGTCACGATGCTGATACAACTGGATCATCTTGGCGAGCGCGAGGCTTCAAAGAAGGATATCCTGCTCTTGGCCGTCAACAAGCTGGTGGAAGAACAGATTCCCGCGTCTCAGCGGATGCTGCCGATCATTCTGAACGATAAGACACAAGCTACGATATTACGGTTCATAGGCAGAAGCGAGCAGGAAATTCGCCATCAGCTGCTGGAGCAAGCGACGATTCTCATGAAGAATGCGAGAGACTATCTGAAGGTATCGATCAGTATCGGACTCAGTAAAACCTATAGCAGCTTGCTGGAGAGTAAGGAAGCCTGTGAAATGAGCAAGCTGGCGCTGCACCACCGTCTCAATTTGGGAAAAGAATCGATTATTTTTTATGAAGATATTTCGATGGTTGTCTCAGGGCCTGTCATGCTGCATTATCCGATGGAGCTGGAGTCCCAGCTGTTTGATGCGATTCGTCTGGGGGACGAGGAACAGGTCAGCCGAACCTTATATTTGCTGCTGGCGGAAATGATGAAGAAGAATAAAAATTCCCTGAATTTCGAGGTCGCACTGGTTCGGTTCGTCAGCAATCTGATCGAGTTGGAGCAGCTTCTTGGGATTGAGGTGCTGTTAAAACAAGATAATTACACGCTGTACCATGTGTTGCTGGAGACGAGAAATCCGGAAGAGGTTGAACGCATGCTTGTGGAGGAAATTATTTTCCCCATGGTTCGGAGTATGAAGGATAAGACGAACAAGCAATTCCGCAGCCTGTCCGAACAGATCGCGGTCATTGTGAGGTCGGAGTATGACCAGGAGCTGACGCTGGAGCAAATCGGAGAAAGGCTTCACTATAATCCCAACTATCTGAGCAATATTTTCAAAAAAGAATTCGGCACGACCTTCAGCGATTACTTAATGAATTACCGTTTGGAAATGGCGAAAAAATGGCTGGTCGAGACAGATATGACGATCCGCGAGATCGCGGAGAGACTGCAGTATCATAAGCCGCAAAACTTTATCCGCTCCTTCCGGAAGAAGGAGCATGTGACGCCCGGCGAGTATCGCAAATCGAGGCAAGCCGTTTGAGCGAAGGGTAAAGGGCTGTCCCATAAGTTATCACCGGGACCCCATTCGGCGCAATCTCCTGCAAGTGCGCAGCAGTATAAAACCGTCTAAAGATTGATTCTGCGTGCTGGGGGCAACGTGTGAAGTGTGCTTACGATCGCTGTTGTTCGCGGATTCCTTTGATTAAATAAAATCTGAAATTGTAGGAATCCGCTCACAAAGGCGAACACTTTCGCTTAATGCTTCCGAAGTAGCTTTCTTACAGAAAGCTTGTAACACTTCACACTTATGCCCTTATTACGCAGGCTCTTCATTCCGGATTTGTATGTGCCGAACGCACTTTAATAGCTAACAATGCAGACCATGCAGTGACTAA
>NZ_HG005139.1:2766157-2787485 GCF_000455265.1 Paenibacillus antibioticophila | reverse complement strand
TATGTGCCGAACGCACTTTAATAGCTAACAATGCAAACCATGCAGTGACTAAGCATTCGAATCCCTCGACAATTTTATGTAAATCACAGAACAAGACTATCTGCAAAAAGCCAACCAAGTACACACCATACGCTTTTAATGAAAAAAACGCGTTGTGCTATTGACGTCGTGCATAAAGTGGATCGCACAATCTGCCCTGTGCGCGCCTTTTGCCCAAGACTTGCGCGCAGTATCCTGCTGCTGACATGCCGCAGAGGCAAGTTTATTGCAGTGCTTAGGCTTAGCTATGTGCAAACTGCATTGTAGTTGAACTTTAAAGGCGTAGTAGTTAGGGCATAAGTGTAAAGGTAAAAGCTTTCTGTAAGAAAGCTGCATCGGGAGCATAGAGCGTTAGCGTTCGCCTTTGTGAGCCGATTTCTCCCTTGTTAGAACTTAGTCCAATCATAGAAATCCGCGAACAACAGCGATCGTAGCAACTCTTTACACGTTGCCCCTCTAACTCGCCTAATGGAGTTTAACTATTTTCCACTATTGCACACTTAACAGTAAATAGGCAACACCGCATCAACAGGAAATGCCTCAATTTCAACAAGCTCGTAGAGCGAGGGTTATTTCAGTAGATTAAGCAATATACCCACCAAGTACGCATGCGCACACCTCGCACCGAGCGCAGCTTTCAGCACGCCGTGTTCGCAGCATGACGGTGATTAGTGGACCGCATGAAAATATGGATCGTACTCATCCAGTGAAAAAAGTTACCTTAAATTCAGTGGGAATAATAGAAATGCGTATGTAGTGAAATTTTTGTACTTAAAGTTGACTAAAACACGGGTTTGGCTAGTTACTGGCGATCTAAGGTAAGTTTTTTCACTAAAAGTGGGTTCGAGCGTCAAATGAAGAATTTAAGGTAAGAAATTTCACTGGAGCGCGACCAGTTGAGGCTGATCAAGTGGGACAAGTTAATTTCGGAGAAAAGCTTCAGTACTGATAGGACAGGCAAAGTTTCGGTGTAAGACCAAAACATCGTGAGACGGAGGTGTAACTTTAGGCTCGGTAGGTCATTGACGTCGTGCATAAGCAATAGCGCAAGCTTCCATTCGCGCTTAGCTCAAGGCTGGGCGTAGTCTCCTGCTTGCATGCCGCAGGGAGGTAAGTTAATAGCAGTGCAGTTATTGCTATGCAACTTAGGCATAGCTATGTGCAAACTGTATTGTATTTGAAGTTGAACTGCAAAGGCGAAGTAGCCAGGGCATAAGTGTGAAGGGTTGTGAAGTAAAAGCTTTTTGTAAGAAAGCTGCATCGGGAGCATAAGCTTGGAGCGGTCGCCTTTGTGAGCGGATTTCTCCTTTGTTAGAACCTAGTCCAATCATGGAAATCCGCGAACAACAGCGATCGTAGCAACCCTTCACACGTAGCAACACCTCAATCCATCTCTGATGCTAATACATTACTTTCCCTACACGTCTAAGCCTTCGCAGTCAAGAAAATTGATGCAGTACGAGTCTCTTAATTCAATCAGGGCCTCCCGATAGGTTTTTTGGGAGGCTTCTTTTTACACTACTCTATAGAGCAGGCAGCTCGAGCCAGAGCCCTAGCCCTTCACCGAACCGAGCATAGCCCCTTAACGAAATGGCGCTGCACAAACGGATAGGCAATCAGCATCGGAAGCGTGGCTACGACAATAACGGCCATTTTAATTCCCTGGGCTGGCGGGATGATGTCTACGACACTGTTGTCGCCCTGCATCCCGCTGGATACGATAACGATCTGCCGGAGGAGCACCTGAATCGGCCATTTGAGAGAATCGTTGAGATAGAGAATCGCGCTCATATACGTATTCCAGTAGGCTACCCCATAGAAGAGCGAGATAGTTGCAATCGAGGGAAGCGACAGCGGCAGCATGATTTTGAAGAAGACGCCGAAGTCGTTGCTTCCGTCAATTTTAGCGGACTCCTCCAGACTGTCGGGCAAGGCCTGGAAGAAGTTGCGCATGATGATCAGGTTAAAGGCATTAATTGCGCTCGGAATAATCATGGACCAATAGGAATCGATCAGGTGTACTCCTTTTACTACCAGGAAGGTTGGAATCATCCCCCCGCTGAACAGCATGGAGAAGACGATGATAAAATTGATCGGGTTCCTTCCATATAAATACCTACGGGACAGCCCATAGGCCATAGCAGCGGTGAGCGCCATACTGAGCAGGGTTCCCACTACGGTCACCCCAATGGAGACTCCGAGGCCCCGAAAGATGGTCGGCGTGGACAGAATATACTTGTAAGCATCCAGGGAAAAGGTAGTTGGAAACAATACGAACCGCTTCTCGATAATTTCCCGGGTTGAAGCAAACGAGCTGGCGATGACATTAACGAAGGGCAATAAGCAGGCTATAGCTAACAGAGCTAGCAGCGTGTTATTGACAACAGAAAAAATACGGTCACCGATGGAATGTTTCTTGTGCAGACTTTGTGCCACTTGATTATCCTCCTTGTTAGTCGATTAACAATTTCACCTTAACAATGAAAGAAGGATTCCGTATATATTCCTTGAAGCAGGTCTTTGGAAACGTTGAAAACGGCATCCCGAATGAGCATGCTCCTCAGCTTAGTTTGTAATCACCGCATAAGGTGAAAATCCCGGGGGGCCTTATTCTATACGGTTTTGAAATCGCTGTCATCTGAGGATTATATACGGAATGCCCTCCTTCAATTACGCTAGGGGACGTAAACAAGAATGCTCAAGGAGGTTATCAAGTGAAAGCATCAAGCACCGCATCAATGAGGTTGGATCCCGGACTCAAACCGCGGTCTTCTCCGGTTCTTAAAGGCTTGATACGCAACAGGCTTTTGTATCTCATGATTTTTCCCGGGCTCGTGTATTTCATTGTCTTTAAATACCTGCCGATGGGAGGACTGATCATTGCCTTTCAGGATTATCAGCCCTTTCTGGGGATCACGGGAAGCCCATGGGTAGGACTCAAGCATTTCATCCGGTTATTTACGGAACCCACCTTTCTAATGCTGTTAAAGAATACATTAATTCTTTTCGCCATGAACATTATCTTCTTCTTTCCATTACCGATTATCTTGGCATTGATGCTGAATGAGGTTCAGAGCAAGTGGTTTAAAAATGCGGTGCAAACCATGATGTATCTTCCGCACTTTATGTCCTGGGTCATTATCGTATCGATCTCATATGTATTTCTGAATATGGACGGCGGTGTTGTGAATGAAATGCTGGCTTCACTTGGCTTCAATAAAATCAGCTTCCTAACGGCACCCGAATGGCTGAGAACGATGTATATCGGACAAATCATCTGGAAGGAGCTGGGCTGGTCAACGATCATTTTTCTGGCAGCCATTACGGTTGTCGATCCCCAGTTGTATGAAGCCGTTGAAATCGACGGAGGCGGCCGCTGGAGAAAAACCTGGCATATTACGCTGCCGGCCATCCGTCCCGTGATCATTACACTGCTGATTCTGAAAATCGGCAGCACGCTGGATCTGGGCTTTGAGCATATGTATTTGCTGCTTAACTCCATGAACCGTGAGGTAGCGGAAATTTTCGACACCTACATCTATACAGCCGGTCTGAAAAATGGACAATTGAGCTTCAGTACGACGGTCGGGCTGTTTAAAGGGCTGGTCGGCCTGATTCTGGTCATGCTCTCCAATAAGCTGGCCAAGAAGTTCGGAGAAGAAGGCGTCTACTAACGTTCAATTCGAATTCAAATGAAGAAGGGGTAGAAAAGTGATGAAATTGAATGGGAAGCAGCTTAGCATCGTTATGTTGGTTATTCTTCTATTACTTTCCGCTTGTGGTTCCAATTCCGGCGGGAACAGTGCCGCTAAAGACAATACCACCCAGAAGCAGGGAACCAATGGAGAACCTGCTGCGGAAGAGCCGTTCAATATTACCTGGATGAACCTGCTGCACACGCCATCTACGCCAACGGGCGACATTCAGAAGCTTATTGAGGAAAAAACGAATACCAAGCTCAAGTTCTCCTGGATTCCTGATGCCAGCAAGGAAGAGCGGATCAACACGGCGCTTGCTTCCAATTCCCTGGCTGACATTGTTACGCTGACTATCCTTGAAAATGCGTCTGTACGTAATGCCTTGAAAGCGGGCATGTTCTGGGAAGTAGGACCTTATCTGAGTGAGTTCCCTAACTTGGCAGCGATATCTGAGGAGAAGCTGCAGGCAGCATCGATCGGCGGGAAGCTGTATGGCGTTCCCTTTCTTAAGGACGTAGCGCGTAACGGCGTCATTATCCGGCAGGACTGGCTGGACAACTTGGGCCTTGAGGTTCCTAAAACAACCGACGAACTGATGGCTGTAGCCAAAGCGTTCAAGGAGCAGGATCCGGACGGAAACGGGAAGAATGATACCTATGGCTTTATTGACCGGAATGATCTGGTCTACGGCGTATTCAAGACGATCGGTTCCTATTTCGGCACGCCAAACGTATGGCAACTGAATGAAGACGGCACCTTTACGCCGGAGTTCGAGACCGAAGGCTATGTCAAGACGATGGACTACATGAAGGAGCTGTATGACAACGGCTATATCAATCAGGATTTTGCGGTCACTGCGAAGAAGGATCAGCAGGAAGGATTCAATCAAGGCAAAGCGGGGATTTATGTTGGCGCTTTGTTCGATAGCAAGAACCTGCTGAACGGAGCCAAAGGAATTCAAGACATGATGGAGTTAACGATGATTAACGATATCACTTCGACCGGCAATGAGAGTGACCGGGCAATCTGGGCCGGTGCTGGGGGAATCGGAGGATTAATGGCCTTCCCGAAATCCGAGGTGAAGGATGAAGCGGAATTAAAGCGGCTGCTGAAATTTGTGAATGACCTGATGGAAGAGGATATTTTCACCCTGATGACTTATGGCGTTGAAGGCGTGCATTATTCGCTGGATCAAGAAGGAGCCGTGACGATCATTGATCAGGAAAAATGGGAGCAAGAGGTTCAGCCTTACTCTGCTTCTCGTCCTAAGGAGCCCGGGTACCGCATTCACGAGGCGGATCAGCTGAGAGTGGAATCCTCCAGACTGATTCTGGAAAATGAGAAATATGCGGTCTACAATCCAGCCTATTCCCTGGAATCAGAAACATTTACGATGATGGGCTCGGAGCTTCAAAAGATTATTACGGATGCCACCTACAAGTACATTCTTGACTCCATCGACCTGGAAGGCTTCAAGGCCGAGGTCGAGAAATGGAAGAAATCAGGCGGCAGCAAAATCATCAGCGAGTATGAAGCTGCTTATAAAGACGCAAATTCGTAAATTTCTGTTTTTAAGTTTTATTAGTTGAACTGAAGAATTACGCAGAAAAGGCATAAGTATGAAGTGTTACAAGCTTTCTGTAGGAAAGCTACTTCGGAAGCATAGAGCGAAAGCGTTCGCCTTTGTGAGTGGATTTCTTCCTAAATGAGGCATCGTTCAATCAGAGAAATCCGGGAACAACAGCGATCGTAAGAATACTTTATACGTTGCAATCCGGCGAAAGCTTATTAGTTCTAACTTATATAAAAGAAATTCCGAATTGGGTCCTTCCATGATCTATGGCAAGGACCGTCATTCTTTGACAGGAGGCTGCGGAGCAATGAATTGGGCAAGCAAAACGGTCAGATCGATTATGGAACGGACTCCGAAATTGTATGAAAACGGATATGACAGCAAGTGGTCTTATGATTACGGCGTCATCTTGAAGGGCTTTGCTCTCATGTGGAAAATGACGGGGGAAAGCAAGTACTTCCGGTTCATTCGGGAGCAAATGGATCATTTTATCGGAGAAGATGGAAGCATCAAGGGCTACCGGCAGGACGAATACAATATCGATCATATCAATAATGGAAAACTGCTGTTCTTGCTGTACAAGGAGACAGGGCTGGGGAAATACCGAAAAGCAGCCGATCTGTTAAGAGGGCAGCTGGCCTCCCATCCCCGGACCTCGGAAGGAGCATTTTGGCACAAGCAGGTCTATCCCTATCAAATATGGCTGGACGGCTTGTATATGGGAGCTCCGTTCTATCTGGAATACTTGCTGACCTTTGAAGGCGGGAACGGACTGGAGGATGTAACGAAGCAATTTATACTGTGCGAGAAGCATACACGGGATCCCGAGACAGGGCTTCTCTATCATGCCTGGGATGAGCAGAAGGTTCAGCCCTGGTGCGATCCTGCCACCGGATTATCTCCGAATTTCTGGGGCCGTTCCATGGGATGGTTTGTCATGGCTCTGGCGGATACGCTGGAATTGCTGCCGAAGGAGCATCGCGACTATAACGAGCTGGTAAGGATATTTCGGGATGCCTTGACGGCCTTGAGAAATTATCAGGATCAAGCAAGCGGCGTGTGGTATCAGGTTATCAATTTGGGCGGACGTAAAGGCAATTATTTGGAGGCATCGGCTTCCAGCATGATCGTGTATGCGCTCGCCAAGGGCATTCGGATTGGAGTGCTAGGTCAGGAAGCATGGCGGAGCACGGTAGACAAGGCCTTTGAGGGCTTGATCACGGAATTCGTCCTTGAGACAAAGGAAGGCTGGGTTAATCTTAACAAGAACTGTCAGGTGGCAGGCCTTGGCGGCTCGGATCGGCGTGACGGCACCTTTGCTTACTATATTAGCGAGCCGATAATTACAAATGATTTTAAAGGAGTAGGCGCCTTTATTCAGGCCTGCGCTGAATATGAAGGACTTCAATGATAGAGCTGCAGCCAGGTCCTCCAGCCGTAACCCAACACCTCCTCCGCATCCGGTATTTGGATAATGAGTATTGTGATCTCTGCTCCAGGGTGTCGGTTAGCGATTCGAGGGAGATCGATGCCCAGCTTGTTCGGGAGCGGGGAAGTTCCGTCTGCTCTCGTGCCTTCCGAGGCAGCCCGGCGCTCCTTCGGTACCAGGAGATCCTCCAGAAGCACGGACACACCAAGCTGATCCTCGAATTCCTCCGGCTCGAATCGTTCAAATGGACCGGACAGCGGTAAATACAATATGTTGGACCAATCAAAGCCGCCGAAATCATAATCTGCTCGCAGAATAAGCTGAAGAGGACGAGTCTCATCCGTCACAAAATCGCAGTAGAGCGCCATACGCATCCTAACTGTTCCTCCTAAGTCCGCCAACCTGGCGTTCTAATTGCTCCATTACCTTGCGGGTCTCATTAGACCAGCCCTGAGGAGCTGTTAACTGGCGTCTTCGGTCTGCTTCTCTTGCTGCCGCCACGAGGCTTCCATGCAGTACGCGGCGCTGGATCTGGTCCAGGCGTTGTTCGGCCAGATAATAAGGGATGCGGAAATGCTCAGCCAGAAAAGGAATGGCCTCCGGCCGCTGATCCGGAAGGTTCAGCTTGGCGAACATATAGAACGGCACTGCCGCATACAGGACGAATTGATCGGCTTCGGTCTCTTGAGCACATCGGAATAAGGCAGGCATAGACCGCTGATCGCCTGTATGCCGCAGTACGTGGCAAAGCTCGTGAAAGAAGACGACTCTTGCCGTCAGGTCATCCGCATGCTTGTTCAGAAAAATAACCCGGTCTTCATTGTCAGAAAAAGAGGGACAATCCTCATAAACCAGTTCTATGTCAAATGCTCGGGCAATGTGCTCAATATCATGCTCTGCCAAGCTAACAATTCCGTGCTCGAGATATTTTGCGGAAATCCACTGTTCCAGCTCTGTCTCCTGATAGTAGGAGTATAACATGATATCACCGCCAAAAGGGAATGTATGTTCGGGGTAAAGCGTAAAAGAATAGCCCTGATTGAAAGGGCCTTTCAGGCATCACTTCTTATGCCTCAAAAATAAGTATTCGACATATAGACGTGAATTCCTCTAATTTTGTTCCTGGTCTTGGGCCAGGATTTTTTTCTTTTGTTCGCGATAGGCTTTGAGCGCTGCCTCCATCATCGCAATTTCATCAGCCGTGTAGCCGTCCGGTCCTCCGTAAAAAGACAGATTCATTTCAGCCTTGTTTGCCGCATTCAAGGGTTCTTCGGTTCGCCCCAGTAAATAATCCGCACTTGTATCCAGCGCGTCGGCAATGGCTCTTAACGCTTCGGGATCCGGCTTGCGGTCACCGGTTTCGTATCGAGAAAACTGAACCACGGTCAGGCCGGCCTTGGCCGCCAGCTCCTTCTGTGTCCTATTCAGTTGTTCTCTTCTCAGCTTGATGCGCTCTCCCAGATTGGCCATACTATCTCCTCATTCCTAATTTAGATGATTATATCACTGGATTACCAAATTGGTAAATAGATTTTCCTTATTTTAGGTTAATCGGGAGTTGACATTACCAAAATGGTAACATAGAATGAAGAAAAATACCAATTCGGTAATTGGTGTTACCAAAATGGTAATTAGATCGAGTGATGATAATCAGGAGGGTTAGCGATGAGCAGAAAACGCAGCTACCATATGACCATGGTGTTCCATGGATTGCCGATTGATATCCCTGCTACCCGGGCCGCGGTAGAAGAACGTCTCGAAGAGATCCGTCAGTTCCGTCAATTCGGACTGATTCGAAGGGAAGCCGCTTTGACATTCAGCTATGAGCCGAGATTCCATGGAGCAACCCATGTTGTGGGCCGGCCTGCGGAGCAGGCTGCTGTGGGGAATGCGGATCGGGAAATGGAGCTGCGGAAGAAGTCCGAGCTTCTGGATAAAGCTATGGAGTCCCTTAACAAGATGCAGCGGGAGGTGATTGAACGGAGCTACTTTGATCCCGAGGGAGAGTATGACTTCATTAGCTGCGGAGAGATGGGAATCAGTGACCGGACATATCGAAGAATCAAGGCCGAGGCGATTAAGCTGCTTGCGGTGGCCATGAATCTGGAGGTCTATCTGAAGGATGAAGAGAAGGAGTAGAGGCAGTTAAGAATAGAGACAGATTAAGAATAGAGGCGGATCAAGAATAAAGGCAGATCAAGAATAGTAACAGTTCAGGAATAGAGGCAGATTTTTACCCAGAGATTGTTTGTCCAGACCGGCTCATATGCCGGTTTTTTATTTTTAGCAGGAAGTCTGCCGATGCGATTTTTTATGCTGCCAAGCGCTTGGTCGGTGTGGTATTGCGAAAGCAAAGAAAGGGTTTTGTACGTTTTTTCGTATAAAGGTGATGCGGTTGGACTAAAAATGATGCCGTTTGTACGGTTTTCCACACAAAATCTGCAGATTCAAGGGCTAGAGAGGGAAATTTGTATGGATTATCGTACAAAAGTTCAATATCCGTGTGCCGTAAGGAAACTTTTGTACTGATTTTCGTATAAAGTTGAGTATTGCAGTTAAATCTAGTCTGATTTGATCGATGAAAGACCTCAGCATATGCGGGGATAAGCGGGGATATCGGGGTTAAAGTGATGTCATGCCTGCGATTTCCATACTCATTCAAAGATTCATAATCAAAAAACAGAACGTGTGTTCCTGTTTTTGACCTTCGAATGTCCCGGACTTGTCCATGCAGGGCGTTTTTTCCGTGTTAAATTGATATTGTGGAAGTCGGATGGACACCCAGATTCATCTACCGATTATCCGGATCAAAGGAAGGGCCGCTGAATTATCAGCGGTCTTTCTTTATGGAAGGAGCGCAAGGAGCAGTGAGCAAAAATAACAAGAATCCGCCAGAGGAAAGACGCTTTGGGCAGAGCGAACCCGATTGGAGCCAGCCAGCATCCTGCAGAGGCTGTGTCTGGGGACGCTTCGAGGGGAGCAGCCAATTTTGCAGTCTGCCCAGATGTATTGCTGTAAGGGAATCGCTGCAAGGACAGGAGGTGAACGGTTATATCTGATTCATCCTTGGTGCATATTCGGGACAGGTTGCTGGAAAGCGTTCCGGAAATTGAGCGGATATTCATCGGAGCATTTCCGCTGGAATCACTCGTGGAAGGACCCGTAGCGGTTATTATTCGTCAGCCTAACTCATCCAGCGCTTGGAAGGGCTGGCGGGAAGAGAGTAAGCTTGAGCTTTGGGTTAAGCGCTCTGCGGCAGAGGAGCAGGAACTGGATCAAATCACGGCCAAAACAGCTTTGGTACTGGATCAGGCGCTGCTTCAATCCGGGCAGGGGGTCTGGATGACCCTAATTCAGGAGGCCTCCATTGAAGACAGAATCGACAGCGAGCTTTCTGTAAGAATCAGAACGTTATCGTTGGCCGCCATTTCTCCCAGACCATTAGGTGAAGCGGGAAGAGGGACTCGGGATCCTTGGCTGGAGCCGCTGATGAAGTGGAGCTCTGATCTTCTTGGGAAACATTGGAAGGTGTATGGAAGCGACTGGCCGGTGAAGCCTGAGAGGCCATGTATACTGTGGCGCGCCTCAGACATGAGCTTGACTCCGATTGGACGAGCCGGTTACCGATGCGCGAAGCAGTTTGACGCCTTTATTTTGGCAGAAGACAAGGAAGAAGAGGGCTATGGATTGTTGAAGCTGAGCGAGCATCTGGCCTCAACGGCCAAGTTGGCTCTGGATCCGGCGACGAGAAAATATGCGACTGTGAGCGATGTCCGGCTTAATCCGGCATCCGCTAATAACGGGTACGCTTTATCGGATCAGGGCGCGCTTGGTGTGACTCTGACAAGAAATGAGTCTGCGGCTTCTTCAAAAGAACCTGCTCCGCTTATGAGACAGGTTCACCACGCAACACAAAACTAATGGAAAAGGAAGGTGCAATAAATGGCAGGAGGAACATGGAGTTTAACGAATCAGCCGGTACTTCCCGGTTTGTATATGAATTTTGTAGGTGCAGCAGGAGCGGCAATTCAGCCGGGGGCTCGGGGCGTTGTTGTCGCGCCGGTCAAAGCGCACTGGGGACCCGTTGGGGAGTTTGTAGAGGTTACCAGTGAGACGGCCATTCGGGAGCTGTTTACGGAGGACGAGGCTGGAGGAGCAACAGCATTTACCACGCTGTATCTGGCTTTACTTGGAGGGCCGAATAAGCTGCTTGCTTACCGGATGGCTGACAGCACTGCAGCCCCAGCTCAGCTTGCTTTGAAGAATACAGAGACTTCGCCTGTAGACAGTGTACGGCTGTCCGCCAAATACCCGGGAGAGCGAGGCAATCGTTTTACCGTATCGATCCAGCCCAATTCCCTGATGACAGGCATCAAGGAGTTGAAGCTCTATGAAGGAGGCACGCTGCTTCGGACGATTTCATTGGGAGACGGAGAAGCCGAGCAAGCGGTGAAGGCGATCAATCAGGATTCCGGCAATAAGTGGATTGTTGCTGAGAAGCTGGCGGATGGAGTCGTTGATGACGTCACAGGCAAGATTTTCTCCGGGGGCTTGAGCGGAATTTCCGGCATTACCCATGCTGATTATATGGCCGCGACGCTTCAATTTGAGACAAGGGATTTCCATGTGCTTACGCTCGATGGTGTGAGTGATCCGGCCCTGCATACAAGTTTTGTAGCGTGGCTCAAGCGGGTCCGCGAGGAAGGGAAGGGGATTCTGCTTACACTTGGCGGAAGCGCAGCCTCGGATACAGCCGACAATGCCGTCGAACAGGCCGTTCAACGGAGCGCTTCCTTTGATTACGAGGGGGTCATTCATGTGGGGAGCGGGGCTAAACTGAACGGTCGAAGCTATTCCTCTGCACAGGTTGCGGCGTGGGCAGCAGGCTTGATTGCCGGGCAATCCTTGAAGGAATCGGCTACTTACGCGGTATCGCCGTTTGAAGACGTGACCCGTCGCTGGACGCGTTCCGAGCAGGAAGCGGGGGTGCAGGGCGGTGTTCTTTTGCTGGTTCATGATGGTAGACGCGTCAAGGTGCTACGCGGGGTGAACAGCCTGGTCACTTTGCGTGAGGGGCAGAACAAAGGCTGGAAGAAAATCCGCAAAATCCGGGTGATGGACCAGATCAACGCCGACCTTCAGCGGACAGCCGAGGACAATTACATTGGCAAGGTGAACAACACGGAGGAAGGAAGACTGGCGCTGATTAGTGCAGGCAAGCAATATTTGCAGGCCTTGGCGCTGGAAAATGTCATTGAATCTACCGGCTACGACGTAGCGCTGGATCCAAGATTTTACGGCACAGCTTCGCAATTTGAACCTGAAGATGATCAGGTGTATCTGGTATGGACAGCGGACGACACCGACGTCATGGAACAAATTTTCGGCACCTTCTATGTTCAATAAATTTCACTAACAATAAACCTTTAAGGAGGAATTTTGCATGGCACAATATCTTGATCCGAGCCGCATTATGATGGGGACGTTCGGCCAGATTTTTATCGACGGGGTATGGCAATCCAATCTGAATCATCTCGAGGCCAGCGTTGAAATGGACAAGCGGGAGATGAACCTGGTGGGGACCGAGTATACCGTATTCAAGCTGGGACGCAAAAAGGGAACCGGTACGATGAGCGGATACAAGGTGACTTCGGATATGATCTCCCGGGGCTTTCAGAAGTTCTCGATTATTCATAAGCTCGATGATCCGGAGGCCTATGGCTTTGAACGTATTCAATTGAACGGCTGTCTGGCGGATAAAATCCAGCTGGCCAATTGGACCGCCGGCGAGGAGGTTACGGAGGAGACTCCGTTCACCTTCGAATCGTACGAGCTGCTGGACCCTGTAACGGGGCCGTAATTGGAGTTAACGGAACGGAAGCACTGAATGAATTTAGATTTATCAGGGAGGATGAATAGAATGAGCAAAGAAACATGGAGTGAACAGGATATTTTGGACGGTCTCTTCGAGACGGCAACGAATCTGCCGGAAGAGGCCGTTTTTATTGGGCGCCTTGGTCTGCGAGTCACCCTGCAAGGGCTGACCTCCAGTAAAGTTGACTTGATCCGCGAACGCTGTACGATCCGCAAGACCACCAAGGGGCAGATGTCGGAGAAGGTGGACAGCGAGTTGTTCAATGCCGCATTGATCAAGGAAGCAACCTCGAAGCTGGAGGTTGTAAAGAAGCTGAGCGATGGCGAGAAGGTGGTTCCGCTGAGCGGTTGGGATGATGCCCGCCTCGTTAGCCGCTTGAAGCTTTCCGGCGGAGAAGAGGCTGTACGGCGGCTGCTGCTTGCCGGAGAACTGGACGCGGTTGGCGATAAGGTCCTGGAAATATCCGGCTTTGGCGTCGATATCGATGATGTAAAAAACTGATCGACTCCGGCGGCGTAACGGCCTTGCTGTACCATTTGTGGACACGGCACAGCTTGCGTCCCGGAGTATTCTGGTCGCTGCCCAAAGGGGAACGCCTGCTGCTGCGAGCCTTTGCGGAGAGAGAGCTTGAGCTGCAAGGCTGAGGATGCTCTCTCCCTGCTTATGCAGGCTGATCTTGTGCAATAGGGAGGTGGAACATGGCAAGCAATGAAGAAAAGCAACTTAAAATTGAAGTGGACGTTTCCGCTATTGAGCTGGCTGAGGAGGCCATGGGGAGACTGGACAAGCTGCTCGAACAAACCCAGCGCCGCGCCGCCGCACTTGGCAGGATAAGTGTAGCGCCATTCATTCTGCTGGAGCATCGGGCAACCACGGCCCTGGATCGGATCGAGCGCAGTCTGATGCGGTTGAATCGTACGAGGGTCTATCCGACCGTCACTTTAATCGATCAGGTAACCGCTGGCATAGAGCAGATTCGCGCATCGATGCTGAGCTTGACCGCTAATCCGTGGCGATTATCGGTTGAGGGGGTGAAGTGGGATGAGGTGGTTGGGGATACGTTTTTCCAATGGATAGATGGTGAAGGACAGGAAAGGCTCATGCAAATGTCAACAAAGCTGGGTGAAAGCCTGGGCAATGGAATTCGCGAGAGTATGATGAACTCGTTGGGAATCAACGGAGATCCGAACCAATCTGTTCTGCTGCCAATTTCTCCATTCGAAAGCCTGCTTGTGCCTAAGAATGAAACGGTGTTTGAAGAGGCAGGCAGGATTGCCGGAGAGCAATTTCGATATGCTTTTTTGCAAGCGGTTGGGGACATGCTTTCAATTAATTTGTTTGATGGTGGGGGATTAAATGGTGAACCTACGAGAACATTTTCTGGAAGTCGTGGCTCGTTCAAGGAGGATTCTGGGACCGTAGAGTGGATTCGACAGTTTGCAGTGGACAATGTTCTTGAAGGCGGCGAACAGATATCAACAGATATTCTAGACAAAAAACTCGCAGGATATGTTAGTGACTTAAACATACCTCCATCAGCAAAGAAAGCTCTAGGTTTAATGAAAACTGGATTTATTATCGATTTAGTCACTATTCTAGCTGCTGAACCAGGTAAAGAAAGGTATGAAGCAATAGGGGGAGCCTTAGGATCTGCTTCAATAGGATTTATCGGCACCGCGGTAGGTGGTCCACTTGTCGGAGTCCCAGCTGCTGTATTAGGTGGATATGGAGGGGAAGAGATTGGTGGTTGGATTTATGATACATCTATGATGTCCGACGAAGAAAGGAAACAATCAAGATATGCCGCTGAGCGATTAGGAGGCTGGTATCCAGATTTTCATGCAGAGGAGATGCTGAAAGAAAAGCCTCTTGGACTTTACTCTACTCCCAAAATTAATATTAAGCCCGATGTCAGTATCCCAAGAACACAACATGACCTGGATATTCCCTTTGATCCTGATTGGTGGAAAACGTATTATTTTTCAAATCGGAGTGAAGTACCAACTAATCGCGACTTCTCACTTAATAACTACCCTATTCCTCAAGCATCTGAGACTCCTGTTCAAATCACACTCTCCCCGGGAACGGTTAACTTGACGGTTCAAAAGGAAGAGATCAACTATGACCAAATCGCTAACGTGTCAGCCCGAAAGATTGCTAATGAAATCCGGCTTGCGATGCAAAACGTTCAATAGAAGGAGGGAGGAGCTATGGAGATTCATTTTGTAGATGGGAACGGAGCTGATTTCCATCTTCCGGTTAATCCTGAAGAGATCAGGATCAGCCGTGATAAGGCGTTAGAGACGATATTGATATTATCGCTGGGAGAGTTTGATCTTCCGGCTGGGGAGAGGGTGAAGGAAATCGCCTTCTCTTCTTTTTTTCCGGCGGTTTATGATTCCGGATATTGTAATTACAGCAGCCTTCCCGATCCGCAGGAAGCGATGAACCGGCTTACCCGCATGATGAACGATAAAAAACCGGTTCGCTTAATCATTACAGATACCGCTGTAAATGTGTTGGTCATGCTGTCTGCGCATCATTCCACGTTTCGCGGCGGCGAGCCTGGAGATGTTTATTTTGACGTGACTGCACGTACGTGGCGAGATATGAAGGTGCATACCCTTAACTCAGCTGGCTCGGGTACTTCATCTACGGATAGTTCACGTACCGACACCAAGCCGAAGGCCAAGACCTATACTGTAAAATCAGGAGACTCCTTATCCAAGATCGCCAAGCTAGAGCTGGGGAGCAGCGCGAAGTGGCAGCAAATTTATAGTCTGAATAAAGGGACAATCGGCAGCGATCCCAACAGGCTAAAGCCAGGCCAGAAGCTGGTGTTGCCTTCATGAGCTACAGCGTTATTTTACAGAACAAATATGATTTAAGCCCGCTGGTAGAAAATATAAGCCTGATCGATTCGCTCGATCAAATCGCTTATATGGCTACGATCAGCCTGGTGGTTACCCCAGATTTCCCGGTGATCGCGCCGGGGGATGAAATTCGAATCAGCGGTATTCCATATGGAAGCGTCGGGTCAAAGGTTCCGTTGCTGAATCCGGGTGTAGTGTGGGAAACGAGCAGTACGGCCAGCACAGCCAAGCATATCTCCATCACCGTGTATGACCGAACAATTTATTTGGCCAAATCGGAGGATGAATGTTTGTTTGCAGCTAACACCACAGCAGCACAACGCCTGCGTAAGCATGCTTCAAATTGGGGAATCAAGCTGGCAGAAGTTCCGGATACGAAAATCGGCTTAAAAAGGGCGATGTACCGCCCGCAAACGATTTACAGCATGATTCAAGCTGATCTGAGGGAGACAGCCAAGGGGGGCGGAGAATTATATGTCCCTCGAATGACTACCGCAGGATTGAGCTTGGTGAAAATTGCAGGAAATGAGCCCGTCTGGAAATTAGAGGCGATCGAAGAGATTACCCAGAGTCGAACCCTGGAAGAAGCGGCAACTCGCGTAAAGGTGCTCGGAACGGAGACCAATAGCGGAGAAGCTCCTGCCAAGGTTCTTGCTATAGCTGATGGACAAACTGCGGAATATGGCGTTCTTCAGATCATTGTACAGGAAGATGATGTGAAGACAGCAAGTGCTGCAAAAAGGTTAGCACAGTCGAAGCTTAAGGGAGTCGGCACAACCTATAGTGTAACTTGCCCTGATCTGAATACCTTGCGAGCCGGGGATAAGGTAATCCTGAATGGGACGGCACTGATCGCTGTATCTGTAACTCATCAACTAGGTGATCCGGGAAAAATGAGTCTGGAGTTAGCTGTTTTTGAGGATGTAAAGAGGAGGTATTATCTATGAGTATCGACCCCTATACGGCCCTCGTTGTTGCACTTAGGGACAACTCCCGTGATCAACTACAGGAGGGACTAAGCGGAGTCGCTTTAGAGCTGGGGACAATTACTTCTTCTGGGCTGAAGCTGGATCGGTTTAAGCATGAGATCAGTGATTATATGACCGCCGAATTTCCGGGGCAGCTTCGTATGCCTCAGCTTGAGCTTGCAGGCCGTATCGATCTGTTGGAGGACATCGATGGGAGCAGGCTTCGGGGGCAAGGACAGTTCAGCTTCGAGCCATCGGAGACAGAGGAGGTTTCTTTTCTCGTGCAATATCAACCGGGCGATCGTGTACTGGTCATTCCGCTAGAAGGCGGGCATGAAGCACTGGTGATCTGTAAGGTGGTGGGTAGAAGTGGCTGATTCGTTATTTCCCGAGAGTATGAAGGATTCCTGGAATGAAGGAATTGAAGCGGAAAATGAGAGTTCAGGGATTTCTTTCGGCAGAAGCTGGAGGTTTGACTTTGATCAAGGGGAGTTTGTTCTGACCCCTACACGCAAAATCGCTTCCTGCACCGGTACGGATGCCTGGATGATGTGGTGCCGGAAAGCCATTCGTACTCCGCGTTACCGCCATCTAATCTATTCCCGGAGCTATGGACAGGAACTGGATGAATTGATTGGAAAAGGCTATAGCCGAGCCGTTCTGGAGAGTGAAATTCAGCGGATGGTGAGCGAAGCTTTGCTGGTAGATCCGCGTACGGCGGATGTGGACGGTTTTTATTTTTCCTGGCAGGAGGCGGGGTGCAGCTTCACTTGTCAGGTAACGAATATTTACGATGAAGTGTTAAGGCTGGAAGGGAGTGTGGGTTGATGGCTGAAATGCCGGCTTTTTTGCAGGAGCAGACGGAAGAGAATATTATGCAGCGAATGCTGGAACGAGTGCCTTCGGATATCGATAAATCGGAGGGCTCTTTTATTTGGGATGCGCAGGCTCCGGTGGCATTTGTATTGGCGGAGGCGGCGGGATGGGCACAGCAGGTATTGGAAAGAGGGTTTGCCGGTACTGCATTCGGGGAGTATCTTGATCTTCGCGTAGCGGAACACGGGGTCACCCGGCGTGGGGCAGTTGCGGCACATGGCATTGTCCGGTTTACCGGCACACCAGGCAAATCGATTCCTTCAGGAGTGGGGCTAGCGACGCCAGCAGATGAAATATCCTCAGAGTCGTCGATTGAGTATGTGACAACTGCGGAGGTTACTTTGGACGGTGAAGGAGTGGGAGAAGCCCCGATTCGTGCAGTTGAGGCTGGGAGAACGGGGAATGTCCCTGCGGGTGTAATTACAGTCACGGCCACACCGATCAGCGGAATTACGGCAGTCGTTAATCCGGAAGCAACTACTGGCGGGACAGACATCGAATCGGATGAGTCACTCCTGGAGCGATTTTATGCCCGTGTTCGGAATCAGGGAACAAGCGGCAACAAGGCTCAGTACATTCAGTGGGCAGGCGAGGTACCAGGTGTGGGGGCTGTGCAAGTACAGCCATTATGGCAAGGGCCGGGGACGGTAGGCATTTATCTCTTAGATAGCGAAAAGCGTGCGGCTAATGCAGAGATAGTTGCCGCTGCTCAGCTCTATATTGATCCAACGATGGACGGGCAAGGGGAAGGCGTGGCGCCAGCCGGTCCGGTCGTTACCGTGATGGCGGCGGAAGAAGTAGCGATTAATATTTCTGTTAGGATTACATTGGCCTCTAGTGTTTCTCTGACGGATGTAAAGACCCGAATCGAGAATGGGGTAACAGCTTATTTGAAGCAACTTGCCTTTGTGGACACTTCGGTGCGGGTAACTCGAATTGCTGCCGTACTCCTTGATATCCCATCGATTATAGACTACGCGAACCTAACAGTGAACGGGGCTTCCGACACCAATATTGATATCAAATTCGGACAGGTTGCCGTGCTTGGGACGGTGGATGTGCATGAGTGAGTTGGTGATTGTGAGTCCGATGGGCAAAGAGATGTTCTCCTATTTGCCCGGCTATTATGAATCATCCAGGGTCATACGCGCCGACATGCAGGCCAAAGGGATGGAACTGGATGCGTTGTATCAAGCAGTGAATGAAACGCTGGATCAGTTCTTTGTACGGAATGCTACCTGGGGCTTGGATCAGTGGGAGCGCGAACTTGGAATTGATACAGATCATTCTAAACCGATAACGCAACGACGCGCTCTGGTCGAATCCAAGCTTCGTGGAGCTGGTCAGTTCTCTGGCCGACTTGTCAAAAGCGTAGCAGAGGCTTACGACGGCGGAACGGTGGATGTATCTATCCAGCCTGCGGAATGGAGCTTCATGATCAAATTTATAGACACTGTTGGTATTCCTCCCAATCTGGATGACTTGAAGGCCGTGATCGAAGAGATTAAGCCGGCTCATTTAGCGGTGGAGTATGAATTCAGCTATTTGCTGATCAAGGATGTCCACGGTATTTTATCACTCCATGACATAGAGCAACTACCTTTATCCAAATTTGCAGGAGGTGGTCCAATTGGCTAGTAATACGCCTAACTTAGATTTGTTAAAAAAAGACCCTGTCACGGATGGGAATGACACGTTCAATATCGAAACGATGCTGAATGAGAACTGGGATAAGATTGATGCGGCCGTGGGGCAACTGGAGGAGGATATGCAAGAAATAGATATCCCACTCTCTGATGCAACGAACGGAACGCGGAGCAATGTGGCTGGATCGGAGAAGGCGGTCGGGTTGGTTATGCAGTCCGCCAATGCGGCTAATCTAGCAGCTGGGGCGGCACAAACCAAAGCAGACCAGGCTTTTCAGCTTGGCAATGAGCGGAAAGCGGAAGTGGTTGCCGCGCTTGTTGCCCTTGGGGTATCGGCATCCACTTCGGATTCATGGGACACGCTTATTAGTAAAATGGCGACGGTTATCCGGGCTACTGGTAATGCGACGGCTGCTGATGTGCTGGCAGGTAAGACGTTTAGTAATGCGAATGGTAATGGTTTGCAGGGGGCGATGCCTAACCAGGGAGCAGGTGGCACAGTAACACCGGGTACGGCTAACCAGACCAAGCCAGCGGGATATTACAGCAGCCCGATCACGGTGCTGGGTGATGCGGATTTGGTGCCCAAAAATATCCGGAGTGGGGTTGATATTTTTGGAGTGGTAGGAACTTTAGACCCGGGATTTACAGCCAGCGTTTTTGTGGATGTTACGATTAACTATCTCTATAGAGAAGACGAGAACACATACAAAAACGTAATAACATTTCCGAAAGGAACCAAATGGTTTAGGTTTGTTGCTGATATGTCTGGTGATAATAAAAACCAAGTTCGAAGAAAGATTGGTCGGGATGGTTGGTCAATCTTCGAATCTCAAATACAACTTGTAGTAGGCACGAATATACATGTTTTAGCAAGGTCAGGAGATGCGACATTTCCATCATACAATGAAGATCGCTATGGTTACTTAAATCATACGAGGAGCTACTGTTCGGATACGGAGTTAGTTTCAATCCTTTTTGATTATTATTTGAATTCTCATAAACCTAACTTTATCCCCACATCTGGATATGATGGTGATGTAACGTTAAGACTCTTAGGGATTAACGCAATGACACGTACAAATAAAGTAACTATATCAGAACCTGTCGTCAATATGCGTGGAACTATTTATTATGGAGGTTGATTTTATGCTTTATTTAGATGGGCATGGGGTTGGGGAAAACACAATGCGCATAACGTACGTCTATGACTCTGTATTTCCAGAGCAAATGACGGACACGGGGTTTTATGCAGAGTCCCTGCCATAAGCAGATACGCCGGAGGGCATGTACCCAGTTCTGATGGCTACACTGGACACGCAGCGACTGTACTACAACTACGAAGCATTACCAAATCCTGTTGTCCCAGAAAACCCGACGGAAGATCAGACTCCGGATACAGCGAAAAACCTGAAAATGCCGTAAGGCGAATTATTAGAGAAGGGTGTTGACAATGATACGCATATTCAGATCAAGAGACAGCGCAGAAGCGATCGAGCTAGTGGACGGCGAGATGGCGACAATTAAAAGAGTCATTCAGTTCACCGGTTATCCTGTGACGGTTAATTATGATGTCGAGGGCAATGTTGTGGCGGGAATAATCAAGAGCCCCAATGAGATGTTAGTCGCCAAGGTTGGACAGTTCATTTGCAAGGAGAGCAATGGGAAGCTAAGTGTGTGTGATTACGAAAAGCTGATCGAAAAGTATGAGGAAATTACAGAAGGAACCGCATCGTAATGATGGCGGTTATTTTTATGCTTTTTATTGCCCCCGCCCCATCGGGGGCTTTCTCTTTCCCCCTGCAATTTCACTCCCCACCCGATCGGAGGTGAACAAGCATGAGTGAGGCAACGGATCAGGAGCCGAAGCTTCTGGTGGAAATACAGATCCAACTTGCCCGAATTGAAAAGACGCTCGAGACGGTGCCGATGATGACGGCGACGCTGGAGGCGGTCAAGGAGACGGCGCGGGATGCGCAGCAGGCTGCGGCCTCTGCACATCAGCGGTTGGATGGGCTTGGGCAGACGAAGGACGTAGCTGATGATGCGAGACGCAAGGCGGAGGCTGCGCTTCACCGACTGGATCAGGCTGAGGATGAGCAGAACTGGTTCAAGCGAACCTTTTATGGTGCGGTAATCGTTGCTGTGGGCGGGGCGCTGGTCACGGCTATTTTTGCAGCCATTAATCTGGCAGGGACATAAGTACAAGCAATGTCTATCAAATCGAGTATTTTATATTAGGAGTGAGAGAAATGCAGAATCGCAGCAACAATCATGCACAGGGCATTGATGTCTCCCACTGGCAAGGCACCATTGATTGGGATAAGGTGTACTCTTCGGGTAAAAGCTTT
>NZ_HG005139.1:2325479-2766132 GCF_000455265.1 Paenibacillus antibioticophila | reverse complement strand
TGGGATAAGGTGTACTCTTCGGGTAAAAGCTTTGTGTTTATGAAGGCGAGTCAAGGGACATCCCGGGTTGATCCTAATTTCAAAATAAATGCTTCCGGCGCCAAGGCTGCAGGACTGCTAATAGGGCCTTATCATTTTCTTGACGCAATCACACCGGGCGCAGCAAGACAGGAAGCTCAGCATTTCTATGAAACTCTGTTAACTGCAGGCGTGGAGTTTGATTTGCCGCCGGTGATGGATTATGAGAGCAATCCGGGGCGGTTGAGCAAGCAGAGCATTAATGAGATTGCCAAGATTTTTTTAGCTGAGATCGAACGGCTTACCGGCAGAACGCCGATCATTTATACCGGCAACAGCTTTGCCCAACAATTCGATGCCGAGCTTGGCAAATATCCGCTGTGGGTAGCAAGGTACAGTAATCAGGCACCTTATGACGTCCCCGGCTGGAATACCTGGAGCTTCTGGCAATACAGCGATTCGGGATCCATCCCCGGCATTTCGGGAAATGTGGACCTGAACGAATTTAGCGGTACGGTAAAAGGATTGCAGCGTTTCTGCAAGCTTCATACAGAGCCTTCAGCGAGCAAGGGAACGGATAGCAACAGCTTGCTGGAAGCCCGAATTGCCGCCTTGGAGCGGAGGCTGAACATGTCCGGCACAGAACCGCTCCCTAATTGGGCGGAGCCTGCTGTCATTGCGGGCAAGCAGTCGGGTGCAATCACAACCTCCGCAGATAAGGGAGTGCCTGAATTGGTCGCTCTACAGATGCTATATAATCTTGGTCTGCTTGAGTCCAAGACGCAGAAGTCCTAGTTATAGAGGAGAGGAGGGATAATAATGAAGATTGATTGGAAACGAAAGCTGTCTTCACGAAAATTCTGGGCCATGGTGGTTGCGGTGGGGACCTCGGTGCTTGCTGCTGCAGGCGCTTCAGACGATACAACAGTGAAGGTGACAGGTATCATTAGCGCTGTGGGTGCATGCGTCGTCTATATGCTGGCGGAGGCATACACGGATGGCAGCAACAAATCCGAGTAGTGGAAGACTCACACCGACACGACGATTTATCCATTCAAATTCAAACAGGCTCTAGTTCAAACCGAGTCTTTCTCCGTTTGAATAGAGCCTATTTTTATAGCTTTATTTAAAGTATAATTGAATTATTATCCCAGTTCTGCACGAATCGGTAATTCAGAAGGAGAGGAGCCCTGCTTATGTTAGATCAACAGCACCAACCCTTTGCTGATTCTGCCGATCCTCATGGCGCCAAGGCTAATTATGATGTCAATACCGCCAAGCTCCATCGCGAAGGCGTACCCGGCCTATGGAGACAAATTTCCAATTTGCTTATTCTGACTGGGATTATCGCGGTAATTGTACTTTTGTTCAGACTATTTTAACCTTCGACTTTAACTTTCAGCCTTAACCTTCGGCGGCCGCGGGCCGCTCTTTATTTCTCCCAAAATACCGAGAATAAAATGTACACCACATAGCCGGTTCCTAGTAAGAGGGCAAACGCGCTGATCCATAGTACGCCCTTTCCCCAACTGCGAAATTTCTCTCCTTGCTTATACATGCTGATCAACTCCTTTGTTATTCTCTTAAGTCATAATTCCCTGTTTCAAACGTTCTCATGTGAATCTCATAGAGGTTGAATTAATGATGTACGTTGGAGGCAACGAGTGAAGTGTTCTTACGATCGTTGTTGTTCATGGATTTCTCTTATTGAACTAAGCCATCAAGGGGTAGAAATTCACTCACAAAGGTGAACGCTCCGAGCACATGCTCCCGAAGTAGCTTTCTTTCAGAAAGCTTTTACTTCAGCACACTTCATTCTTATGCCTTTACTACGTAGCATTTCAGATAAACCTATATAGTTGTTATTTGTATTAAACATTATAACGTTATATTTACATACGTTACATATCATGATAAAGTAAAACCGAACATTATAACGTTTTCTTCGAGGCGGTGAGAGAATGGATAAATCCTACGTTCTGAGCGGAGTTCAGATCATGGGGAAATCCGGGATCAACGATATTATAATTAAGGATGGGCGGATCGCAGCGATTACAGAAACGGAGCGAGCGGCATTCGGCAGAGATATGCAAACCATAGACTGTCGCGGGCTTTACGTATCCAGTGGATGGATCGATATGCATGTTCACGCTTTTTCGGCGTTTGATCCTTACGGTGATGATATCGATGAGATTGGTGTTCATCAAGGCGTGACGACCGTGGTGGATGCCGGGAGCTGTGGAGCCGATCGGATCAAGGAGCTGTTGGCCGATGGCAAGGAAGCGAAGACACGGCTGCTGGCTTTTCTGAACATTTCACGGATTGGATTATCGAGGCTGGATGAATTGTCGCTTATGGAATGGATTGACCGGGAGAAGCTGGGACTGGCCATTGAGCGGTATCGGTCGGATATCGTTGGACTCAAGGCACGGATCAGCCGCAGTGTGGTGCTGGATCAAGGACTTGAACCGTTGAAGGCAGCTAGAGAGTTGTCGGATGAGACAGGCTTGCCGCTTATGGTTCATATTGGCTCCGGACCGCCTGATATACGGGAGGTACTCCCTTTTTTGAAGCGCAGGGATATTGTGACACACTATCTGAATGGAAAACGGAACAATTTGTTTGATGAGGCCGGGAATCCGCTTGAGGTGCTTACGGATGCCGTAAAACGGGGTGTCCATCTGGATGTCGGGCATGGTACGGCAAGCTTCTCGTTCAAAGTTGCCGAGGCTGCCAGAAGGCATGGCATTGCTCCGGATACGATCAGTACTGATATTTACCGCGGGAACCGGCTTAACGGACCGGTGTATGACATGGCAAGTGTGCTATCGAAGTTTTTGCTGCTCGGCTACTCGCTGGAGCAAGTCATTGATGCCGTTACCGTGCGTGCAGCCGCCTGGCTTGGAAGACCGGAGCTGGGGAGAATTCAAGTTGGAGATGAAGCTAACCTGACTTTGTTCAGAGTAGTGCGGGAACAAGCTGTACTCCTTGATTCTGAGGGAGAAGAGCGAGTCGCAGACCAATTTATTCAAGCGGAGGGAGTTGTGGCAAATGGGGAATACATTGCAAGCAAAATACGGGCTTAAGCGGGTAATCAATGCCAGCGGCCGGATGAGCATCCTTGGCGTATCCGCACCGACAGATACGGTGATGGAGGCCATGAAGCAAGGCGGGCAGAGCTATGTGGAGATTGCGGACTTGACCAATAAGGCGGGAGATTACATCGCAGGTCTAATCGGATCGGAAGCGGCAGTAATCGTCAATTCCGCATCCAGCGGGATTGCCCTTTCCGTGGCGGCCATCGTCACGCAAGGGAACCGGCGGCTTAGCGAACGGCTGCATCAGGAACCGATTGCCCGCAATGAAATCATTATTCTTAAGGGGCATAATGTACAATACGGAGCCCCTGTGGAGACCATGGTTTACCTCGGCGGAGGCCGCTTGATCGAGGTTGGTTATGCCAATGAAGGAAAAGCAGAGCATATCCGGGATGCGGTCAATGAGCGTACAGCAGCGATTCTATATGTGAAATCTCATCATGCCGTACAGAAAAACATGATCTCCGTTGAAGAGGCATGGGCCATTGCAAAAGAGCAGGGCGTCCCGCTGATTGTCGATGCTGCGGCTGAAGAGGATGTAAAGAAGTATGTTACCTGCTCGGATCTGGCAATCTATAGCGGCTCCAAAGCGATTGAAGGGCCAACCTCCGGTATTGTTGCAGGGAAGCGCCAGTATATTGAATGGCTCAAGGTGCAGCTTCATGGCATTGGCCGTAGTATGAAGGTAGGGAAGGAGACAAGCTTCGGCCTCTTGCAGGCATTGGATGAATACATGAATAAAGTGGACAAAAGCGAGCAAGAGCGTGCGGCGTTGGAAGCGCTGCTGCCGCTTGGCGAATTGCCTGGAGTGAAGGTAAGTATTGTTCAGGATGAGGCGGGAAGAGCGATATTCCGGGGGCGCATACATATTGATCCCGATGCAGCCCCAATGAATGCCAAGCAATTGGCGGAGGCGTTGCAGCAAGGCGATATAGCGGTGTATACCCGCGATTACGGGGTGCGGCAAGGATTCTTTGACATTGATCCGCGTCCGTTGCTCGGCGATGATATGGATGTTATCGTAGCTCAAATTCAACACTTGTTGGGAGGCAAATAAAAATGGCGGGAATTGACAAGCGTTTTTATCAGGGAAGGATTGCGTTGAATGTGTTGGCGAAGGATATTGCCAATGCCAAAGAGGTGTTTGAAGCAGCAGAGGGCCACGTACTCGTTGGAGTGCTGTCCAAAGCATATCCGACGGTAGAGGAAGCGGTCATTGCCATGCGGCAATACGGAGAGGCGATTGAGAATGCCGTATCCATCGGCCTAGGCGCGGGCGATAACCGTCAGGCTGCCGTCGTGGCGGAAATTGCGAAGCATTATCCGGGCAGCCACATCAATCAGGTATTCCCGGCTGTGGGCGCGACACGGGCTAACCTTGGAGAGCGGGACAGCTGGATCAACAGCTTGGTGTCTCCGACAGGCAAAGTTGGCTATGTTAACATTTCGACAGGACCGATAAGTGCAGCAAACGGAGCTCATGCCATCGTTCCGGTAAGGGCGGCCATTGCACTCGTCAAGGATATGGGCGGGAATGCATTGAAGTATTTTCCGATGAAGGGTCTGGCTTGTGGAGACGAATACCGTGAAGTCGCCAAGGCTTGTGCGGAGGAAGGGCTGGCCCTGGAGCCGACCGGCGGGATTGATCTGGATAACTTTGAACCGATTGTAAAAATCGCGCTTGAAGCAGGGGTTGAGAAGATCATCCCTCACGTATACTCTTCAATTATTGATTCCGAATCCGGGAATACCAGACCGGAAGATGTGCGTACCTTGCTTGATATCGTGAAAAGGCTGGCACAAACCTATGCCTAAGACCATTGCTGCATTTGGGGAAGTTATGATGCGCCTCCAGGTGCCGGGGTTTGATCTGCTGTCGCAGAGCAACACGCTGAATTATTCCTTCTCCGGCACGGGCGTTAATGTAGCCTCGGCGCTGTCGCGCTTCGGCCATACAGGGTATCTCGTGTCACGGTTGCCGGATAATCCGCTTGGCGATGCAGCATTGTCCAGTCTCCACCGACTGGGGATCAGAAGCGATCATATCACTAGAGGCGGCAGCTATTTGGGTCTTTATTTTCTGGAAAACGGGTTCGGTATGCGCCCAAGCCGGGTAACTTACAGCAACCGCCAGGAGAGCAGCTTCAACACGGCTCCGAAAGGGACCTATGATCTGGAGCAGATTGCTTCCGGGATCGATGCGATTCATTTCTGCGGGATTACGCTTGCTATGAATGATCAGGTGCGGGAGCATATGCTGGCTTTGGCCCGGGCCGTCAAGCAGCATGGCGGTCTGGTAGTGTTTGATTGCAACTATCGTCCATCATTGTGGGGAGCCGAGGGGTATGCGAAGGCCAAGCCATTGTATGAGCAAATGCTTGAACTTTCTGACATCGTATTCATGAACGAGAAGGATGTTATGCTCACACTTGGCAGGAAAACAGCGGCCAAGGAGCGTATTGATCAATTATACGAATTGCTTCCGCAGGTGGCTGCTGATTATCAGATCAAGGTCCTTGCGGGAACGCATCGTCATATTCACGGAGATAATCGTCATTCCTTGCAAGGGTTTATGCTGAAAAAGGGTGCATTTACGTTCTCGGAGAAGCTGACCTTTTCCGTCCATGACAGGATCGGAGCTGGCGACGCTTATGCAAGCGGGATTCTGCACGGAGAGCTCTCGGATTATGAGCCGGAGAAGACCGTCAACTTTGCAGCGGCTGCGGCTCTGTTGGCTCACACGGTGAGCGGTGACACGCCGATGTCCTCGGAACAGGACGTATTCAAGGCCATGCACAGCACTGCCGGAGATGTGGAACGATAGGTCATTAAAGGCTGCCCGAACAGGAAGATGTGGAAAGGTAGTGAATTACACGTGAGCTTGTCCCGAAAGGAAAGGCCGTTATATTTACAAATCAAACAGATCATCAGAGAGCGTATTCTCCATGGAGAGTATGCCTTGGGCAGTAACATTCCTTCCGAGCCGCTGCTGGAACGGGAATTCGGTGTTAGCAAGATTACGGTTCGCGGAGCCATTCAGGAGCTGGTTCAGGAAGGCTTTCTGGAAAAGGGCAGCGGCCGCGGCACCCGCGTCATCCGCAACAAGGCTGCCTCCAAGCTGTCCAAGTGGAAGCATTTCACGGAAATTCTCGTGGAATCCGGGCACCGGATTCAGAAGCGCTGGCTTGCCGTGGAGCTGATTGCACTGGAGGCCGACGGAGCTAATGCGGAGCTGGGAGACCTCTTGAGTGCGAAGGAGAAGCAGAAGCTGACGGCAGAGTTCGGTTCGCGGTGCCTTCGTCTGGTGCGCATGTATTTGCTCAACGGGCAGCCCTTTATCTACTATATTCATTATGTGACTCCGCTCCTGGAGGGATTGGAGCTCATGGATCTAAGCGAGCAATCGTTATACGAGCTGCTGGAGGAGCAGGGGCTGTCCCTGGATCAGCTCCAGGATGAATTCGGAGCGGTTCAGGTTCCGGCTGAGGCCGCCTCAGCACTGGGACTGGAGATCAATACGCCTGTATTGCGGCGCTCCAGAACCTCGCGGGATGAATTTGGAAAACTGATTGAGTATAGTGTGGGTTTTTATCATACCGAATTGCAGAGTTACATTGTGAATTACGAGGCCTAGCATCGGGCCGTGAAGCAGTAAATACAGAAGGGGTTAACCCAAAAGGTGTACGCTCCCCATACGGCGGACAGGTGAAATAATAAAACCTGTTGCCGTATGGGGAGTTTTTTCATGCTTACTAAAATTACAGCGCCGAGTCCACAATAGAATGTGCCAGGCCGTGGTGGTACAAAAACATCGGCAATATTCAGATGTTTTCTAAACTTCATGGGATATTTCATCCCGGACACCAAGGCTATAATAACATTAACGAAGAAATAAAGGGCTTACATGAGGAGGCATAATAGATGAAAATCACAAGACATCCGGAGAATCCGATCGTGGTACCCGGTGGATATGAGTGGAGAATGGTCACGGTATTTAACCCGGCGGTGATCCTGGATAACGATAAGTTCTATATGATTGAGCGAACGGCGGGATCGTTGACGCCATGTAAGAACTATCTGGGCCTGCTGGAGAGCGAGGACGGAGTGCACTTCACGCATGTGAAGGATGAGCCGATCGTAACGCCGGACATGCTGGGCTTCCCGTACGGAAGCGTACAGGACCCGCGTATCGTCAAGATTGACGATACGTATTACCTGAACTATGCGTTGCGGCCTTGCGCGATGAGCTATTATCCGACCGGGCGGGGAGTTCCGGAGCGTTCGATTCCGGAGTATCCGGACGGTTGGGGAGAAGAAGAAGGACACTGGCTGACGCGTTCGTCAATCCTGTCCTCCAAGAATCTGATCGATTGGGAATTCGTTGCGGATACGACGCCGCTGGATATCAACGACCGGGACAACATCCTGTTCCCGGAAAAGATCAACGGGAAGTTCGTGCTGCTGCGCCGTCCTGAGGAATATATCGGCGAGGAATACGGAACGGAGAAGGCCGCTATGTGGATCACGTATTCGGAAGATCTGATCCACTGGGAAGAGCCGAAGCTGCTGGCCAAGGCGGAGAATATGGCCTGGGAATCGCGGAAGATCGGTGGCTCGACGCCGCCGGTAAAAACGGACCGGGGCTGGTTGGTCTTGTACCACGGGGTGGATGATGAAGTGGTCTACCGGGTAGGGGCGTTGCTGCTGGATTTGGAGAATCCGGAGAAGGTAATCGCGCGGACACATAACTTCATCATGGAGCCGGAGACGTATTACGAGAAATTCGGCTACCAGATTCCGAACGTGGTATTCCCGACAGGGAATGTGGTGAAGGACGGCCTGCTGTACATCTACTACGGAGTCACGGATACGGCAATTGCGCTGGCAACCGTACCGGTTGAGGAATTGGTCGATCATATTTTGCAAGATTCGCAAGCTTAGTCAGATTTATTTGCTTGCAGAGTGCCAGTTCAATGTATGGGGCTGTCCCGTAAGTCTCCAGCTCGGTCATCTTATGATTACTGAACTGAGGGACAACCCCCTTTCCGTACGAACGATATGCATACCGGCCGCATGCTTAGAGCTGCGCTCTGCCTCATGCGAGGAAACAAATGCGCAAACGTAATAAATGGCAGTCATGATGCTCCTGCCTGGTATCAAAATTCTAAGTGCGAAACTTCGCCTGCCCGCTATTAACTTGTTCAAGTTCAACTATCGACCGTACGAGCAGTCGCGTGAGCTCTGTTAGTGCATTTGCCACATAACACATAAAGAAGATGTTCCAAAATTTACTTTTGGGACACCCTAATATTCTTGCAAACGCTTACCGAAAGAAAATGAAATGAAAGGAGGCGTAAGTAAGAAACAATTTCAATTTTCATGTAATAATAGTTAACATTTAAACCTCGAAATACAAGTGATTAAGACAAAATTATTGATATATTTCGGATATAATCGAAATTTTATGGGATATAGTCGAATTGTCTACGCTTTTATAATAGATAATATAACAGGTAGAGATATATAAGAGAACATAACCTGTTATGGTGGTGGAGCGATTCCAAATCATATGAGAAGAGGGTTGATTATGAGTAAAAGAAACCGCACTAAAAAAGCAGTATTGCTTGGTCTGATCGCGGTACTGACCTTGTTCACCGCAGCCTGCGGCAATAATAATGCGGCGAGCAACAGCAAGAACGGGGGCTCGGGTGAAGAAGAAACAATCACCTTGAACATGATGCATCCTTGGACTTCGCCTAACGTGGATAACGAAGTGTATAAGGCTAGAATCGCCGAATTTGAGAAGCAGCATCCGAATATTGTGATCAAGCAGGATGGGGTTCCGTCCGCACAGTACAAGACCAAGCTTCGCACGCTGGCGGCGGCCAATAATTTGTCCGACATCAACGTCGTTTGGCCGGGTGCCGATTTGGCTCCGCTGGTAGCCGGCAGCCTTGTTGAGCCGATCAACCATCTGATGGAAAATTGGACTTCGATTTTACCGGAAGCGGCTTTGAGCGGATTTAACGTAGACGGACAGCAATATGCGATTCCGACAAAGCAGAATTTCGTCGACATTATTTATTACAACAAAGAGATGTTCGCGCAAGTAGGCTACGATCAGTTCCCGGAAACCTATGATCAATTCATCGATGCGGTAACCAAGCTGAAAGCGGCGGGAATTACCCCGATTTCGCTGGGCAATAAAGAGCAATGGCCGCTGCAATCCTCCTACATTTCCATTATCGGCGACCGCTTTACGGGAAGCGATTTCTTGCCGGCCGTTCTGGAAGGCAAGGCCAAATTTACCGATCCCGAGTTCGTCAAGGCGCTGGGAGTTATCGAGGAGCTGTCGAAGCTGGATGCCTTCAATACGGATGCCAACAACATGGACTCCGTGCAAGCCCAGGATTATTTCATTCAAGGGAAAGCAGCCATGCATATTTCCTCGGCTACGGTAGACGGCCGTGTCCGCATCAATAACGAAGAAGGCGACAAGTTTGGTATTGCCCTGTTCCCGAGCGTAGAGGGCGGCAGGGGTGAGCCGAAGAAGAGTGCCGGCGTCCTGCAATACGGCATTGCGATCAAGAGCGGATTGGATGAGAAGAAGAAGCAGGCTGCCGAAGAATTCCTGAAATTTTTCGTTAACGAAGATTTATATAAGGAACTGATCCGTAATGGCGTCGTTGTGCCGGCCAAGGTTGAAATTCCGGAGGATGCCAGTCCTTATCTGAAGGAAATGCTTGCTCTGACCGGAAACGGTACTTCCCCGGTATTCGACAGCTTGATTCCGACTCAGGTGGTCGATGTTCTCCAAAACGGGCTGCAAGCCTTGATGATGGACCATACCACACCGGAGAAATTGGCTGCAGACGTACAAGAAGCACTGGACAACATGAACTAGCCGACACTTGCAGAGGCGGTTCGAATACTCGAACTTGCGCTTAAACGGCAAGACAGGCACGAGCTTCAAAATCGATGTTTGCTAGAAAACCCGAACCCCGGGTTTTCTTCATTCATCGGGTGTGAAGCAAGGCTTCGACATAAAGGAGGGACCCGACATGCAAACGCTGCGTGGAACGAAGCTGGCAATATTTATCGGCTTGCTGCCGGCACTGATCATTTACCTGGGGATCGCGATCGTTCCCATCGGCTTGTCATTGTATTATTCATTAATGGATTGGAACGGCATCGGAGCCATGGATTTTGTGGGGCTCAAGAACTTCACAAGAATTTTGAGCGACGATATCTTCTGCTGTCCGTCAAGAATAACGTCATTATCATGGTTACCGGTCTGGTGGGGCAAATCCCGCTGGGTCTGCTGCTTGCGCTCTTGCTCAATCGCGGGCTAAGAGGCTCCGGATTTTTCCGTACCGTGGGCTTTATGCCGGTCGTCATTTCATCGGTCATGGTGTCCTTGATCTGGGGCATGATCTACAACACGGAATACGGCATGTTGAATAACCTGCTGGGCATGTTCGGACTGGATAGCTGGCAGCAGAATTGGCTCGGTGACAGCCGCTTGTCCATGCTGTCGATTAGTGTCGCGTATATTTGGCAAAACTGCGGCTTATATATGGTTATTTTCCTGGCGGCCCTGCAAAATATTCCCGACGAGGTGAACGAGGCTGCCGAGCTGGATGGAGCGACCGGCTTCAAACGCACCTTCCGCATTACGATTCCGATGATCCGCAGTACTTTGATGGTCGGTGTCGTGTATAGCATCAGTAATTCCTTCCGGGTGTTTGACCTGATTCAGATTCTGACGGGCGGAGGTCCGGCGCATCAGACGGAGGTCATGACCATCCATATGTACAACAGCGCCTTTATGAACATGCGTTACGGCTACGGCAGTGCGGTGTCCATTCTGATTCTGCTGTTCAGCCTGGTGGTCATTACGCTGGTCAATCGCTTGGGTAGAGAAAAAGATGCTTGAGGAAGGAGGGGTTCGCCTTGAATAGGAAGTCGCTGGGGTTTCGCATATTTGCATACACATTTTCGAGTCTATTCGCTATTATGAATATAGTTCCGCTTTTCTGGATGGTGGTTAACTCCTTCAAGACAGAGCAGGAATATGCAGTCAACCCGTTCTCGTTGCCGGAAACGCTGCAATTTTCCAATTACGCGGAAGCCTGGAAGATCGCGAACATGAACGTATATTTTCTGAACAGTTTATTCGTGACCTTTGCTTCCCTGATTGTGACCGTGCTTCTCGGGGCGCTGGCCTCGTACTTTCTTTCGCGTTTTGAGTTCAAGCTTCGCGGGCTGACTTACGGAGTGTTCCTGCTAGGGATGCTCGTACCGATACATGCTACGCTGATTCCGATTTTTCTGATTATGCAGAAGCTGCATTTTCTCGATACGCATTTATCACTGATTTTGCCGTATACGGCATTTCACCTGTCATTAACGATCATTATTCTGGAGGGCTTCATGCGGGGGTTCCCGAAGGATCTCGAGGAATCGGGCGTGATGGACGGCGCCGGCATCTTCCGGATATTCTGGTCAATTATTTTGCCAATAACGAGACCGGCGATGGCGACCGTCATCATCCTCAATTTCATATATAACTGGAATGAATACTTGTTCGCGCTCGTGCTGATCAGTTCCTCCGAGTTGAAGACGCTGCCGCTGGGGCTTGCAAACTTCGTCGGCATCGAGACAGCAAGCCTGACCTTGCAAATGTCGGCGTTAACGATGGCATTGATTCCAATCGTTATTTTCTACCTGCTGCTGCAAAAACAACTGGTTACCGGTATGACGGCGGGAGCGGTAAAAGGATAACATAACATAAACCGGCTGTTAGCCGTCCTTGCAAAGTGTTGGGGGCGGCGGACAGGCGGTCAATTTGCATCAAAGACCAGGTGGAGGCGACAGCATGATGACAGGCAACAGAAGAGTCCTTGGCAGCTTTAGCTTGAAACGCAAAGCGCTTGTTATTTTCCTGCTGTTTGTCATTTTGCCGACCATCGGGGTCGGCGTCGTGGTTCAGTATCAATTTAATGTTGTATTAAGAGACCAGTTTATCAATTCGACTAAACGCAATCTGGACAATGTCGTTAACCAGCTTGGTGAGCAAACCAAGATGGTCGAGGACATCGCCAACTACTTAATTCTGAGTCCGGACATGCGCAACTTTCTTAGGTCGGCTCCGCCGCTTACCAGTGAGCAGCAGACAAACCTCAAGCGTAATATCGAGGATTTTCTTACCTTTCAACTGATGTCCAAGGGGTATATCCGGGCAATTGAAATCACTGGCTTTAACGGCAGCTTTATCGAGATGGGCGAGCCGTTTAGCGGGGATGAACAGAGATGGCAGCAGGAGGCCAAGGAGCGCAAGGGCGGGATCGTTTGGACGGAGGGATATCAGCTTCAGAGCGGCTGGAATGGAGAGGTCCGTGTGTTGTCCATGTTTCGGGTGCTTAATTCCTACAGCCAGATTACAAGACCGCTCGGCCGGCTGATTATTCGCTTGGATGAAGCGAGCATTGTGAATTCATTAGAAAAAGGAATATTCAAAGCAGGGACCGGCAGCGTGTTTATCGTAGGTCCCAAGGGGCAGATCATTCTGGGCTCCCGGAATCAGATGCCGGAAGGCTTCAAGCCGGATCGTTCCTTGTTGGACAAGCTTTCTTCCGACAGGGGGGACCTGACCTATGAGGTGGACGATATTCGCTATCTGACCGTTTACGATCGGATGGAGAATACGGAGTGGAAGGTGATCGCCATGATCCCTGAAGCGGAGGTATCGGAGGAATTTCGTGGAGTCAAGCTGATGATGCTGTTTATTTTGGGGGCTATCCTGCTGCTTGGCTTAACGGCCTTGATCGGGTTCCACTACACGATTATTCAACCTATTCTGCGGCTCAAGAAGGAAACGAACAAAGTGGCCTTCGGGGATTTCAATGCACGGGTACCGGTTAACTCCAAGGACGAGATAGCTGAGCTTAACCGGAAATTCAACGAGATGGTGCAGACGATTCAGCAGTTGATTGAGCATAAGTACAAGCTGGAGCTGCGGGAGCGCGAGTCGGAGCTCAAGCTGATGCAGAACCAGATGGACCCGCATTTTCTCTACAATACATTGGATATGATTCGCTGGACCGCCCGATTGGAGAAGGCGACACAATCAAGCCAATTGATTGAAATGTTGTCCAAGTTCTTTCGTTCGAGTGTAGGCACGGGCAGCTATGAGACGACCCTGCGTAAGGAACTGGAGTTTGCCCGCTCTTATCTGTATTTGCAGCAGCGCAGATTGGGAGAGAAGCGGTTAAAGTATACCCTATTCATACAAGCTGGAATTGAAGAGGCAATTACTTTGAAAGCGACGATCCAGCCTTTGGTCGAAAATTTTATCAAGCACGGGTTGCACCAGAGCCATCCGGTCAATAAAGTGACGGTCCGGTGTTATGCCGAAGAAGGCGAGATTTGGATTGATGTGATCGACAATGGCAAAGGGATGACCCTTGAACGGGCGGAGGAAATTCGCATGGCTCTGGATCAGCGGCCAACGGGCGTGGGCAGGGAAGGGGCTCTGAACAACATTCATGAGCGGTTGTCGATTTTCTTTGGACCGGATTACGGATTGCAGATTGTAGAGACAACGGACAAGGGGACCTGGATTCGTCTCCGAATCCCCTACACCGAGACCACTCATTCAGGAGGTGAACCGCATGAGTCCTGATTTTGAAGCAAGCATGACATTCGTGGGTGAGAACAATCGTATAAAAATGCTTATCGTTGATGATGAGACGGTGATTCGCGAAGGCTTGCGCTATACTATTGATTGGGCCGAGCTAGGCGTTGAAGTGGTTGGAGAGGCCAGTGAAGGCAGGGAAGCGCTGCGGCTGGTGGAGCAGCATAGCGTGGATCTGGTGCTTTCGGATATTCGCATGGACGGAATGGACGGTCTGGAGCTTGCGGAGCAGCTTCGTTCGCATCATTCTCATGTACAGGTCGTCATGATTAGCGGTTATGAAGATTTTAGCTATGCGCGCCAAGCGATTCGTTTGGGAGTCAACGATTATTTGCTTAAGCCGGTTGATATCGAGGAATTGACCGCCGTTGTCGGGAAAATTGTACAGCGCATCCGCCAGAGGGACAAAGAGGGGGCGATGCAGGATATCCAGCTGTGGCTTTCGGGCACGGCTCGCCACGGTTTGGCTTATGGGCAGGAGCCTCCTGCATCGCTTCGCGGCGTTCAATTTCGGATTCTGGCCACGCAGTTTGCCGAGTTCCATCAGCGCTTTGCGAGCGTAAAGGGCGAATCTTATGAGCAGGTCCAGCGGTCTTGGCTGGAGAGCCTGAGGCAGCATCTGGAGCGGCAAAGCCTTCGGGCGTTTTCTGTATTTGACCACGAGAATCTATTAATTACCCTGCTGGTTGCGGATGAAGAATTGGAGCTTGGCGAATGGGATGAGCTGCTGGACCGGGCGGTGACTGCGTTATCTCCTGATGGGGAGGGGCGCATCTATGGAGGCGCATCCCGGATATACGCCCATCTGGAAGAGACTGCGGAGTGCTGTGCGGAGGCGATTCGGCTGTTGGGGCTTCATGTGCTGGGCCAAGGACAGGTGCTGACTGCGGGCTGTTATGATAAGCTCATGAGGGAGCGTAAGCTTCCCGGATTGGATATTGCGGACACGGTGCAGCAGCTGGTTGCTGCGTTGTTCAAGCAGGATCAGCAGGAGGTGCGGGCCCTGGTTGCCGGGATGTTCGGTTTCTTCCGTGACTCGGGTTACTTGCTGCCGGAAATCTGGAAGATTTATGAGGAGGTCTTTGCCCTTCTGCGCCAACGATTGCGTCAAAGCGGCATGACGGGCCTTGATTATGGCCATCCCGGACAGCCGGACCCGAATATCTACAATTCCTACGCTGGTCTGGAGGCTGTGGTCATGGAAGATATGCAGGCCTTGCAGCAGTTGATCGACAAGACCGGGATGGACAAGTCCTATTGGGTGGTCGAGAAGGCCAAGAAGTTTATTATCGATCATTATCGTACTGATCTGAAGGCTTCCGAGGTTGCCGCTTGGCTGAAGATTACGCCGAGTTATTTTAGTTACATTTTCAAGCAAAGCACGGGCAGAGGATTTACGGAGTACATGAACGAGATGAGAATCGAGCAGGCCAAAGACCTGTTGGCCACAACCCATGACAAGGTGTTCGAAATCGCGGATAAGGTAGGCTATAAGGAATACAAATATTTTGTTTCGGTCTTCAAGCTGCATACAGGCATGACGCCGAAGGAGTATCGGGGCCTGCGCGTCGGCAAGGACGCGGCTGCGGAAAGTGTCGAGACGCAAGAACGCAATCCATCGGCAGAGGACAAATAAACAACTGCGCGGAGTATCGGCAGGCGGGAGGAAGCAGAACATGGAGAAATACAAACAATCATCCGTTCCTTTGGAGGAGCGAATCGCGGATTTGCTGGAGCGCATGACGCTCACTGAGAAGGTAGGGCAGCTTAACCAGCGGATGTACGGTTGGGATGCCTACATACGTCAAGGGGAACGCTTCGAGCTGACCGATGCGTTCAAGGATGAGGTAGCCCGTGGCGGCGGGATGGGGGCTTTGTACGGCCTGTTCCGCAGCGACCCCTGGTCGGGAGTCAATTATAGCAACGGCATTACCGCAACGGAGAGCGCCAAGGCGGCCAATCAGGTGCAGCGGTACGTGCTCGAGCATACGCGTCTGGGTATCCCCGTGCTGCTGACCGAGGAATGTCCCCATGGCCACCAGGCGCTGGACGGTACCCTGCTTCCGGTTAATTTGGGTGTAGGGGCTACCTGGAACCCGGAATTAATGAAGCAAGCTTATAGCCTGATGGCGGCGGAAATTCGCAGCCGCGGCGCTCACATCGGCCTGGTATCAGCGCTTGATATGCTGCAAGAGCCTCGTGGGGGGCGGTCGGAGGAATGCTTCAGTGAGGACCCTTACCTCGCCTCGCAATTTGCCGAAGCGGCGGTGCGCGGCATGCAGGGGGATGATCCGCAGCAATTGGCAGGGACGGATAAGCTGGCAGTGGTACTGAAGCATCTATGTGCTCAAGGAGCTGCCCAAGGAGGGCGGAATGCCGGACCGGCTGCCATCGGACAACGTGAGCTGCGGGAGATTCATCTGCCTGCGGCCCGGGCCGGGGCATTGGCTGGGGCGGCAGGCTTTATGGCGGCATACAACGAGATTGACGGCGTGCCTTGTCATGCTAACCCGGAGCTTTTGACGGGCACTCTGCGCGAGGAATGGGGATTTGATGGCATTGTCATGGCGGATGGGCAGGCCGTGGACCGTTTGCTGACCTTGACCGGCAGCTATGAGTCTGCCGCGGCCTTGGCCTTAAAGTCCGGTGTTGATCTCAGCCTGTGGGACACCGCCTTCTCAACGCTGGAGGAGGCGGTGAAGCAGGGCTTGGTGAAGGAAGAGGAGCTGGACCGGGCCGTGGCGCGTGTCTTGCGCCTTAAGTTCCGGCTGGGCTTGTTCGACCAGCCTTATGTTTCCGAGTCTGGCTCCGCTGCCAGAAGACCGGAATATCAGGCGGTTAACCTGCAAATTGCCAGAGAGTCGCTGGTATTGCTTAAGAATAAAGATAACCTGCTGCCGCTCTCTTCCTCGCCTCGCCGTATTGCGGTCATTGGTCCGAATGCGGATCGTCTGTACAATCAATTAGGCGATTACACCAGCGTACAGCCGGAGGGAAGCGGAACGACGGTGCTGCAAGGCATTCGTTCCGTGGCTCCGGAAGGCACGGAAATCGTGCATGCGCTGGGCTGCGGCATTCGTGATCTCTCTACAGCGGGCATCGCTGAAGCGGTGGAGGCGGCGAAGGGAGCTGACGTTGCCGTACTGGTATTGGGCGGAAGCAGTGCTCGCCAGTTTGGCGGCGACTTCGACAGCAACGGTGCGGCGATCCTCTCCGAGGGCAGCCCCTCTGAGATGGATTGCGGCGAAGGTGTCGATCTGGCGGATCTATCGCTCGGCGGCGTTCAGCGTGAGTTGGCTGCAGCGGTAGCTGCTACCGGTACGCCGGTTGTTGCCGTTATCATCCAGGGCCGACCGCATGCGCTAACCGACATTGAGGAGCTCTGCGGAGCCATTCTCTGTGCCTGGTATCCAGGGACAGAGGGTGGGCAGGCCGTGGCTGAAATCCTGTTCGGACAGGAGCTGCCAAGCGGCAAGCTGCCGGTTTCGCTGCCGCGTTCCTCGGCGCAATTGCCGGTATATTACAATCAGAAGACACCATCGCGGCCGCGCGTATATGTTGATATGCCATCGGCGGCATTATATCCGTTCGGCTACGGCTTAAGCTATACGGATTTTGCCTATGAGAATCTGTCCTTATCACGTACCGCAATATCTGCGGGAGAGCTGGAAGGCGGGGAAGAGGTAAAGGTCCGTGTAGAGGTCATGAATACAGGCGCTCTGGCGGGAACGGAAACGGCACAGTTGTATATTCAGGCCAGCGAATCCGGCATTACCCGGCGTTTTGCTGAATTGAAGGGCTTCGCCAAGGTGACGCTTAAGCCTGGAGAACGGCAGGCTGTAGAGTTTACGATGGGCCGGGAGGAACTCGGTATCTGGAACCGGGAAATGAAATTTGCGGCCGAGCCATGCAAGGTAAGCGTGCAGGTCGGCGGGAACAGCCGGGATACGGTAGCTGTAGAATTAAGCGTAACGGCTTAACAGCGGACGGGGTAGATGCCCGGTTTGAACAAGAAGTACGAGGCTGCTAGGACTCTTTTACATTCGCGGCTCCGTCCATAATCGTTGTTAGCAGCCTGAGTATCCTCGTAAAGGCTTCGGTCTTTTCCGAGGATAAAAAAGAAGTCCTTCATAACCACTTAATAGAAGTGGCCGAAGGGCTTCTTCGTGCTAGCAGGTAAAAAATGCATGATGCGGTTAAGTCTGGCGCACATCATAAAGCACACGCGCAAGCAGATCCTGTCCATAATTGCCAAAATTTCTGCCAAAGATAGTTAATCCTCGCTTGTTCAGAGGACCGTCAGTAACGGCGATGCGAAACGTAATGTCGCTCTTGTAATCCAGCTGGATTTGATCCAGTGTGACGTCTGAAATCCTGCAGCCATCGATATAACTGCCATCCCGGTTAATCCGGATTAATTTCAGCATGCCATATTGATTTAAGTGAGGCGGCCACCATTCCGGATTGAAGGTTCCTCGAATATCACCGAAGTCGCCGGGACTGGTCCAACATCCAATTTCTATATTATTAATATAAAAATAAATATCGGAAGGATAATTATCGCAGTAACCAGGGGCTTCAGAACCCAGCTCCATGGAGAACTGGATTTCTCGAAAGCTCTGATTGGGCTTAAGATAATTCGGAATCCGGTATTCCAGAAAGCCTTCGGCAAGCCAAATGATTTCGGAGTCGATACGCTGAGGATCAGCGAAGTATCGCGGATCGTCAAAGTCGCCGATAATGCTGTCTTTGGTAGCGAGCCCGCATGTAGGTACTGCTTGATAATTACTGTAATGACCCACCTGAATCTCAACCTCGTACAAATTCTCCATATCTTTACTGCGAAGATCAACCATCAATTTGTCTTTATTCAGATAACATATTTTTTGAATGCCATGCTTGCCGACGGTGGTATTGATCTCAATTAGCCCGCTTTCTTCGAGCTTTTTTACGTGCATTGTAATGGCCCCGTTGCTTAGTCCCAGCTTGCTTGCAATCTCATTCAGATTCAAGGCCTGATTCTTGGCCAGCAGCTCCAGCATTTGAATTCGGATCTCCGAACTAAGCGCTTTAAAAATATCGATGCCGCTCATTAAATCCTTGATATAAATCATCCGGTTCTAACCCTCTTCCAATAATGAAGTTAAAAATATATTTATTTTATACTATTATAAATCAATGAACATTTAATTGGAAGAGATTTCAAAGTTAAGAGAGGTAAAGGCACGAATTAAAGAAAAAAATGAACTATTTTGACGCTATGGTTTACAAATACATAAAATAAATCAGGCGTTTTTAGGCCTCATCTCTTTGATTTTACATTGTATTAACTTAATGATTATATTTTTTTTATAAAACAATGAAAAGATTTAAAATGACGTATTTACAACGCTGAAATCCTATGTTAATTTATACCTGTAAGCGAATTCATTTAATTATTCGTCAATTATTTCATATATTAATAAAATAATTGATGGCGTTATGGTTGACCAGTATAAGGGAGTCCTATTTGCAGGACCGGGAGGTGTTGAAGCTATAAATTTATTAATTTATCTAAAGATGTACGTACAAGTTGAGAAAGAAAGTAGAATCTGAGTTATCTGCATGCCATTATCAAGCTTTATTAAAATTTAGGGGGCGAAGGTTTTGAAAAAGCACGGAATAATCATGATGATTACTATTTTTGTTCTGAGTATCGTGTTATCGGGATGCGGAGGCGGTTCGGACAGCAAGACAATTACATTTTGGACTCCCTTGACCGGAGATGACGGCGCTTATATGGACCAACTGGTAAAGGAGTACAATGCGACCAACCCGGAAATTCAAGTTAAACATGTGATCACAGCGGATATGTATACAAAAATATCAACGGTGCTTAACTCCGGCAAAGGTGTACCTGACCTGGCAATTATCCACGCTGACCGGGTGCCCGGCTTTGTAAAGCAAGGGGTGCTCGAACAGATTGATTCGGCGATCGCCGGCCAGCCTGAAATTAAAGAAGAAAACTATTTGCCTCAAGCTTGGACAACTGGAAACATTGATGGAACGCAGTATACAGTTCCGCTTGATATTCATAGCAACACCATGTATTACAACAAGGATTTGCTTAAGAAATACGATGTGGAATATTTCCTGGATGATGATGTTGTGACGATCGATGAGATGCTCTCTCTTCAAGGCAAGCTGGACGAAGGAGATTATGTAGTAAATGATGCTCTCCTTGGATGGGTCATTCTTGCGCAAATCCAGAATCTTGGAGGAGCTATTGAAGAAAATGGGCAGCCTGCGGTAAACACGCCGGTGATGAAGCAAGCCTTCGAGGAAGTGAAGAAGATTGCCGATGCGGGTCTGATGACTCCGTTCGGTGAAGATGGATACCTGATGTTCCAATCCGGCAATGTTCTCTTCTCTACAGACGGAACGTGGAGCTCTACAGCTCATGCTGCAGTAGAGGGACTCAATTTCGGGGTGACCAATATTTACTCTGCAACTGCGGATAAATTTACGAACCGGGCCTCTTCCCATTTGTTCGCTATGCTCAAGAATGATAAACGATCTGATGAGAAGGAAGCAGGTATCGGTGCTTTCCTGGAATTTATTCGTCAAAATTCAATTGAATGGGCGAAGGCTGGACAAATTGTTGCAAGTAAAGAAGTGATTGAAAGCCCGGACTACTCACAATACATGCAATCCTTCTTCACCTCTAACGAGAAGGAGATCGAATCCCTATATATCTATACCTATGAATATTATCCTTATGTAGCTGAAGCGGTAGATACTTACTGTGCAGATATTGTACGCGGCAATGTGGATCTGGATGAAACGCTGCAAACCATGCAGAAGTTCGTTGAGGATAAGATTGCCGAAAGCAGCAAGGCGGAAGCAAATTAAAGTCGGGAACAGAAAGCTGAAAGGATGTGCCGACAAGGACGGTTGGCACATCCTTTCGTCAAAAGGAGATATGCATAGGCTATGAGAAAGAAATCATTCGCACCGGTTTTCTTCGTTGGCCCTCATCTGGTCTTGTTTTTAATCTTTATTCTTATTCCAACCATTTACGGGATTTATGCTTCCTTCACCAAGTGGAATCTCATGAACGACCCGCAATGGGTTGGTGTCGCCAACTATAAGACGATTCTGCTTGACACAACATCTACCTTTCATACCCAATTTTTTAATGGTCTTACGAACACATTTATTTTCGTAGCTATAAGCGTTCCGCTCTTGATTGTAATTCCGCTCCTCGTTGCAGTTTCATTAGAGCATCGGAAGGTGAAGCTGAAGGGCGTTATTCAAGCCATTATTTATATTCCGGGTCTGATCTCTATTTCGGCGGCGGCGCTGATTTGGTTACTGCTATTTAACAAGCAGCTCGGCATAGCAGGGAATATATTCAACTCGCAAGTTGCTTGGCCTGCTACCCAGCCTTACGCGTGGATTATCATATTCGTTATTACGGTATGGGGCGGCGTTGGCGGAAACATGATTATTTACCGTGCTTCCATCGCAGGCGTCTCAAAGGATTTGTATGAGGCTGCTGAAATGGATGGAGCAGGTGCGAATCGTAAATTTTTCAGCATTACTCTGCCTTCGATTCGGTTTCCGTTGATCTACACCTTCGTTATGACGACTGCGGGGGCGTTTAACGTATTCGGTCAGCCTTTGATGATGACCGACGGTGGTCCTAGACAGACGACACATGTATTGATGATGTACATTCGACAGTTGGCTTTCGGGCATGGTGAATCCATTGCAGGAATGGCATCAGCGATGGCTGTACTGCTGGGGATGGTCATCCTGGTGATTTCGGCATTGCAATACTATGTTATGAACCGGAATGCCAATGAGTAAGCTGTCTGTCAGGGAGTCGAATCTAAGGAAGCGAGAGGTAAGGTGTTCTTCAAATGAGTAAAATGAACATATCCAAGTATCTGGCGAATTTATTTCTTTGGGCTCTATGCATCACGTGGATCATTCCTGTCATCTTCGGCATATCTACCTCTTTAAGAACACAGTCGGAGATTGTGCAATCGGGCTTCCGCCTGTTCCCGGCAGAATGGAGACTGGAGAACTATGTGACAATTCTGGGCAATACCTCGACTGCGCCGATCATGCGATGGTTATTCAACTCGGTGTTCATAGCATCTCTGCATACCTTTTTGGTTATTGTCGTAATTTCGTTGACCGGCTACGGTTATGCCCGAATGAAATTCAAGGGCAGAGATACTTTATTTTTCACTTTGCTGGGGATCTCGTTCTTTCCGGGTGTAGTGAACATCATTCCTTCCTATAAAATTATTGATATTTTCGGTTGGGTGAATACTTCCTTGGCGATGATTATTCCAGGCTTGGCGGGGATGGGGAATATCTTCCTGGTTCGTCAGTTCCTGAAGGGAATTCCGCATGAGCTGGATGAATCCGCCAGAGTGGACGGGGCGGGAGATTTCAGAATATATGCCTCAATTATTCTTCCTTTGATTAAACCCGTTTTGATTGTGTGCGGACTGTTCTCCTTTGTCGGCTCATGGAATGACTTTTTATGGCCGGTCATTGTTTATACCGATGTTGATAAAATGCCGATTACCGCCGGGCTGTTGTTGCTTCAGGATATTTACGGCAACTACCGCATGATTGGCCAGCTAATGGGCTCAGCCATCATAGCTATTATTCCGACCTTGTTGCTGTTTGCATTCGCGCAGAAATACTTCATTCAATCGATTAACCTGAATTCAGGCATTAAAGGGTGATCAGCGGGACTACTAAATAAGCCGGAGGGACAATAGATGAGCAATCGTATCCTTATCAATGCAGACATTTCCCAAGCTCGAATTAATAAGCATATTTACGGTCACTTTGCGGAACATCTCGGGAGATGTATCTATGAGGGCATCTGGGTAGGTGAAGAATCCCCCATCCCGAATACAAAGGGGATTCGAAAGGATGTGCTGGAGGCATTAAGAGCGATCAGTATTCCGGTGTTGCGTTGGCCGGGGGGATGCTTCGCCGATGAATATCATTGGAAGGACGGAATAGGACCGTACGAGCGCCGTAAGCGAATGGTCAATACCCACTGGGGCGGTGTAATTGAAAATAATCACTTTGGGACCCATGAATTCATGCTGCTGTGCGAGTTGCTGGAGTGCGAACCTTATATCTGCGGAAATGTTGGCAGCGGTACGGTCCAGGAGATGTCCGAATGGGTTGAATATATGACCTTTGACGGTGAATCGCCTATGGCTAACTGGCGTGAAGAGAACGGGAGAGAAAAGCCGTGGAGACTAAAGTATTTTGGCGTTGGCAATGAGAATTGGGGCTGCGGCGGCCATATGCGTCCTGAATACTATGCTGATCTGTATCGGAGATATCAGACCTATGTGCGTAATTATGGAAACAACCGGATTTTTAAAATTGCCGGCGGAGCCAACGTAGATGACTATAACTGGACGGAGGTGCTGATGAAGCATGCGGGCGGATTGATGGATGGTTTAAGCCTGCATTATTACACTATACCTGGTGACTTTTGGCTGGGTAAGGGATCGGCGCTGGACTTCGACACAGATGAATGGTTCGTCACGATGAAGAGAGCGCTGCATATGGATGAGCTCATTTCAAGGCATGGAGCAATTATGGATAAATATGACCCCGATAAACGTGTTGGTCTGATCATTGATGAGTGGGGGACTTGGTTCGATGTAGAACCGGGAACAAATCCGGGCTTCCTTTATCAGCAAAATTCGATTCGGGACGCTCTCGTTGCTGCGCTGCATTTCAATATTTTCCACAAGCATGCGGATCGGGTGCATATGACGAATATTGCCCAGACCGTTAATGTGCTGCAAGCCATGATTTTAACGGAAGGGGATAAAATGATTCTGACGCCGACGTATCATATCTTTGATATGTTCAAGGTCCATCAGGAGGCTGAACTGTTATCGGTCGAATCAACCCTAGGCATCTGCGAGCATCAAGGTCAGGAACTGCCGCAAGTGACGGTATCGGCTTCCAAGGATCATGAGGGAAGAATTCATCTTAGCCTGGTCAATATTGACCTTGGTCAGGAAGCAGAGATTTATGTAGAGGTGCGCGGATTGGATGCTGTAGAATTGCAGCCTGTTGGGAGGATTTTAACTGCCAAGCATATGAACGATCATAACACCTTCGAGCAACCTAATACCGTTGCCCCGGCCCCCTTTGAACAAGTAGTTGCGGATAAGGCAGGATTGAAACTACGGCTTCCGGCGATGTCGGCAGTCACGCTGTGTCTGAACTAGGGGAGGAGAATTCCATGAAATCGTTAAAGAGAGGATTGACGCTGCTGTTATTAGTTGCCCTGCTGATTCCGGCCACAGGCTATGCTCAGGAAAACACGGCTTCAGGGATTACGAGAGTAGAATTTGCCGCCTGGATTAATCAAGTCTTTCAATATATCAATGAAGGTGAATGGAACTTCCGGGATCAGGATGTGAATGAGTCCCCATTGTCAGAGCTCAGAAAGGCTGTCGCCGCAGGATATATGCAAGGATACGGGGATGGAACGCTTCGTCCATATCAAACTAATGTCTCAGTCCATGATCCTTCTGTGATTAAGGATGCTTCGACTTATTATGTTTTTGGATCCCATATTGATGCTGCCAAATCTGCGGATTTACAAAATTGGACCAAATTCACGAATGGATATACGACACCCGGAAACGTGATTTACGGGGACCTGTCAGAAAATTTGGCGGATTCATTCAAGTGGGCAGGCGAAGATGATGCCGATAGCAAGGGAGGATATGCAGTATGGGCGCCGGATGTAATTTGGAATAAATATTACAAGAATCCTGATGGAACAACCGGAGCCTTTATGCAGTATTACAGCGCCTCTTCCACTTATATCCGGTCAGCTATCGGGTTTGCTGTGTCCCAAAATATCGAAGGCCCGTACTTGTATGGAGATACGGTTGTCTTTTCCGGCTTCACACTTCATGATGCAAGGGATGACAATAGTACGGTCAATAAGAAGTGGACTCAGACCCATCTGTCTGAGCTTATCGAAGCTGGACTGCTGAACGGAGAAAATCTGGAATGGTTCAAAAGTACAGGAGAATACAACAATACGATATACCCGAACGCAATCGATGCCACCTTATTTTTTGATAAAGAAGGAAAGTTGTGGATGACCTATGGCTCGTGGTCCGGCGGGATTTTCCTGCTTGAGCTTGATCCGGAAACAGGCTTGCCGAAGTATCCTGGACAGGATGGAGTTACCGAAGACGGCAGGCTGATCGATCGGTATTTCGGAGTGAAAATCGCCGGCGGTTTTACCAAATCGGGCGAGGGTCCTTATATTTTCTATGATCCGTCTACGGACTACTATTATCTAAATGTGACCTATGGCTGGCTTGGAGCGGACGGCGGCTATAACATGAGGCAGTTCCGCGCGAGCAGCCCGACCGGCCCCTATCTCGATGCATCCGGGCAAAATGCCGTCCTGACAGACCAGAATACAGCCAATGATCTGATCGGCATCAAGCTGATGGGCAACTTCCTTTTCAAGCAAGAGATTGGGGAAACTGGTCCGGAGGACGGTTATGGATATGTATCTCCAGGTCATAACTCGGTGTTCTACGATGAGGCTGCAGGAAAGTACTTTCTATTGTTCCATACCCGCTTCCCTGAGCGTGGAGAGGCGCATGAGCTTCGCGTCCATCAGATGTTCATGAACAAGGATGGCTGGCTTGTGACGGCGCCTGGAAGATATTCCGGGGAGACGGCAGCGGCAGTTAAGGAGGCCAGCATTTCCGGAGATTATAAGTTTGTAAATCACGGCCTGTCCTATTCCGGGGCAGTTACGGAGTCTGTATCAATTACGCTTGAAAAGGATAAGAAGATCACGGGTGACTTGGAAGGCAGCTGGAGTCTGGAAGGCGGATATGATGCTGAGATTGTGGTGAACGGCGAAGCTTATCATGGGGTGTTTGTCCAAGGCTGGGATCCGCTTCAGCAGCAAAACACATTAACCTTTACAGCTGTTTCGGCCAAGGGAGAGACCATTTGGGGAATCAAGCAGCCGGATATAACCGATCAACAGGCGGTCATAGCCGTTGAACAGGCCCTTTCGCTTGGAGATACAAGCCGAGTGACCGATCATCTTCAATTACCTGTGAAAGGTGTGCGTGGAACTAAGATCGAATGGGTAAGCTCTGATCCTTCTGTTATTTCGGACGCAGGTGTTATCAGCCCCCCTGATCCAGGGGAAGAGCCGCTGATCGCAGAGCTTACGGCAGTGATCACAAAGGGGGCCTTCAGCGCCGCGAAAAAATTTCAGGTCCGCGTCATTCCGTTGGATTTGAATGAGGGCTTAGCTGCTCATTATGCCTTTGAAGGTGACTTGTCCGATTCGACAGACAACTATGAGCACGGCAAAGTTACTGGGCCATTGATTGATGAGCAGAATGGTAATGGTAATATAGCCTTTTCGAAAGGCGTCACCGGGAATGCAGCCGTATTTGACGGCGAATCCGGCATCCGCCTCCCGGATGGCCTGATCTCCGGAAATGAATACTCTGTATCGCTTTGGGTATACCCGAAGGAGCATAACCAGTTCTCGACCACCTTCTTTGGGGCGCAATCCAAATCAAGCTGGATCAGCCTTGTGCCGGATTCTTGGGATAACCATACAATGCTATGGTCTGGTGAAGCTTGGTATGATGGCTCAACCGGCTCCAGAATTCGAACAAAAGACTGGCATCATCTCGCCTTTATCGTAAATGAGGGCAGTGTGAAGGTGTTCGTTAACGGTGAGCAGAAATATACGGGTAAAGGCTTCCCGGATATTTTTAAAGATCAGTCGGGGATATTCAGCCTTGGTGTGAATTGGTGGGATCGTCCTTTCGAAGGCAAAATGGATGAATTGCGGATTTATAATACTTCATTGACCGATGCATTAGTCAAGCGGCTTTCACAGGAAGCTTCCTTTGAAGAAGAGGAGGGAAAAGCCGAATTGGCAGCTAAGTTTCTGTTTGAGCATGATCTTGCAGATCATGCAGGGAATTTTGGTTCCGGAGAAATCATTGGCAGTCAGCTTGCCTCTCCATAATATTTAGTGCGAGTATGGTTTCTAGGAACCTGCTCGATCTATGCATATAAGTAAAGCGTGAGATCCAGCAAGTAAACCCGGATTTCACGCTTTATTTGTTATTCTTCATTTAAATCGTAAAGAACACGTGCCAGCAGATCCTGCCCATAGTTGCCAAAATTTTTGCCGAAGATGGTTAATCCCCGCTTGTTCACGGAGCTGTCGGTTACGGCGATGCGCAAGGTTAAATCGCTCTTGTAATCCAGCTGGATTTGATCCAGAGTCACATCCGATATTCTGCATCCATCAATAAAACTGCCCTCGTGATTAATTCGAATAAGCTTCAGCATCCCGTACTGATTCAGATGAGGTGGCCACCATTCCGGATTAAAGGTTCCGCGAATATCGCCGAAGTCGCCGGGGCTGGTCCAGAAGCCGATCTCGATATCATTAATGTAGAAATGAATATCGGAAGGATAGTTATCGCAATAGCCCGGGGCTTCAGAACCCAGCTCCATGGAGAACTGGATTTCTCGAAAGCTCTGATTGGGCTTAAGATAATTCGGAATCCGGTATTCCAGAAAGCCTTCGGCAAGCCAAATGATTTCGGAGTCGATACGCTGAGGATCAGCGAAGTATCGCGGATCGTCAAAGTCGCCGATAATGCTGTCTTTCGTTGCCAGCCCGCATGTTGGTAATGCCTGGTAATTACTGTAATGTCCCACTTGAATCTCTACTTCATAGAGATTTTCTACATCTTTTTTACGAAGATCAACCATTAACTTATCTTTGTTCAAGTAGCAGATTTTTTGAATCCCATGCTTGCCGACGGTGGTATTGATCTCAATTAGCCCGCTTTCTTCGAGCTTTTTAATATGCATCGTGATAGCCCCGTTACTAAGATTCAGCTTGTTAGCAAGGTCATTCAGGTTCAGCGCTTGATTCTTTGCGAGCAGTTCGAGGATTTGGATTCTGATTTCAGAGCTTAACGCTTTAAAAATATCGATGCCGCTCATTAGATCTTTAATATAAATCATGCGTCATATCCCTCTTCCAGAAAAAGTAATCAAACTTAGGTTTGTTTTATATAATTATAAACCAACTCAAACGTTTACAAAAGTATTAAATCAAAAAGCATAGATTCAAATAAAATTTTATATAAAATATGGTTATAAACGCCTGTATACTTCATATAATTATAAAATTAAATAGAGTCTATTTATGAATTATCTTAGTTAAATACTAATAAACATTGAGTTTTTCTGATAATGTGATTTATTTTGTTTATAAAAACATGAAAAGATTTATATTTATATATTTACAGCTATGTTCTTGTATGTTATTTTATATCTGTAAGCGGATTCATTCAAGTTGATGGGAAACATTTTATCGTTATTTAAAATAGGGATGGAAGGTGATCATTTGTCATCCGCAACAACTGGGCTCAAAGCAAAAATGGTTGTAGACAAAGCATTTAAAATTGCCGAAATTGATCCGCGGATTTATGGCTCTTTTGTGGAGCATCTCGGCAGAGCCGTGTATGGGGGGATTTACGAAGTAGCTCATCCTGCGGCAGATACCTATGGCTTCCGCAATGATGTCAAGACGCTGATCCAAGAGCTGAATGTACCGATTATCCGCTATCCAGGCGGAAATTTTGTGTCCGGATATAACTGGGAAGATGGCGTAGGACCGTTGGCTGATCGTCCCAAGCGGCTGGAGTTGGCCTGGAGAACGATCGAGCCGAACGAGGTTGGCACGAACGAATTTGCCCGATGGGCGAAGGAGGTCGGCTCTGAAGTGATGATGGCGGTCAATCTCGGAACTCGCGGAGTCGATGCGGCAAGAAACCTTCTGGAGTATTGCAATCATCCAGGCGGGAGTTATTGGAGTGACCTGCGCCGCAGTCATGGATACGAAGAGCCGCATAAGATCAAGACCTGGTGTTTGGGCAATGAGATGGACGGTCCATGGCAGATCGGACAGAAGACGGCCCAAGAGTACGGCCGAATCGCTTATGAGACAGCAAAGGCGATGCGCCTGGTTGATCCCACGATTGAGCTTGTTTCTTGCGGCAGTTCCAGCACGGCGATGCCGACCTTCCCGGAGTGGGAAGCGATTACGCTCGATCACACCTATGAAGTCGCTGATTATGTATCCCTTCACCAATATTATGGCAACCGGGATCATGATTCGGCTAATTTCCTAGCCAGATCGATGGATATGGAGCATTTCATACGAACGGTAGCCTCTACCTGTGACTACGTCAAAGCTAAGAAACGCAGTAAGAAGACGATGTATCTCAGTTTTGATGAGTGGAACGTCTGGTATCACTCCAATGATACCGATGCCAAGATTGATCCATGGACGATTGGTCCGCCGCAGCTTGAAGATGTGTACAACTTTGAAGATGCTCTGCTGGTCGGGAGTATGTTGATTACGATGCTTCGTCACGCAGACCGGGTCAAAATGGCTTGCTTGGCTCAGCTAGTGAATGTCATAGCGCCAATTATGACGGAAAACGGAGGACGCGCCTGGAGACAGACCATCTTCTTTCCTTATCTGCATGCATCCAGATACGGCCGGGGCGAGTCGTTGCTGCCCATCGTTGATTCGCCGAAATATGATGCGCAGGATTATACCGATGTTCCTTATCTTGATAGTGCGGTTGTATACCGTGCGGAGGAAGAAGAACTTACTATCTTTGCTGTCAATCGTCATTTGGATGAAGCGCTCGAATTACAGTGCGATGTCCGCGGCTTCGAAGACTACCGTGTCATAGAGCATATTGTACTTGAACATGAGGACTTGAAAGCGGTAAATACAGCGGAATTGGAATCAGTCAAACCTCATTCCCGGGGAGGGGCGGAATGCCGGGATGGCTTCGTGCATGCCCGCTTATCCAAAGCCTCCTGGAATGTTATCCGTTTGAAAAAGGCTTAAGCCGAAAATGATCATGTGGGAGGTCAAGGTATGAAAAGAAAATGGTTCACGATCTGTTTGGTGCTCGTAATGGCGACGGTACTCGGGGCGTGCGGCGGAAATTCATCTTCTTCCAGCAACGGTGAAACTTCAGTGCTGGACAGCGGTGCCGGGGAAGATGCAACGGAATTGTCCTATTGGACTTTCGTAGAATTGCATGGACAGCATTTTGAGAAGATGCTGGGCAAATGGAATACAGAGTATCCGGACCGTCAAATCAAGCTTAATGTTACCGTGATGCCTTATGATGACATGCATAATAAGCTATCCATCGCGGTTCAGACGGGAGTGGGGGCTCCTGATATCTCCGATATCGAACTAGGCAAGTTTCCCGATTTTTTGAAGGGTGAACCCCAATTGGAGCCTTTGAATGATGTGATTGATCCTTACAGAGACACTATCGTTCAATCAAGAATTGATTTGTACAGCAAAGACGGCCAAAATTACGGGATTCCAACCCATGTCGGTGCTTCTGTAGCCTTCTACAATACAGAAATCCTTGAGGCTGCCGGAGTTGATTACAAGAGCATCGTAACCTGGGAGGATTTCAAGCAAGCAGGGATGCAAGTATACGAACAGACCGGCAAGTACATGGGAACGGCTGATACCAGCGCAACCTGGCAGGTTACGCAGTTGCTTGCTCAGCAAGGCGCGGATCTGACAGACGACTCAGGTAATCCGATTGTGAATTCTGAAGAGGCCGTCAAGGCGTTAATGATGCTTAAAGATCTGCAGGATAATAACGTGATTGCTACGATTGCAGGCGGACAGCCGGATACGGAAGAGGCTTACGGTGAATTCAATTCCGGGAACTATGCTACGGCCTTCATGCCGCTCTGGCAAATGTCCAGATATACGAACTATATGTCTGATTTATCTGGGAAAATCGCAATTGCCCCGATTCCGGTGTTGGAAGAAGGGATGCCTAGATCGGTCGGCGGCGGCGGTACAGGTACTGTTGTGACCAAGACGGCAAAAGACATTCAATTAGCAAAAGATTTCCTCGCCTTCGCCAAGCTGTCTGAAGACGCGAATATCGAGATTTGGAACACGCTCGGCTTTGACCCCGTAAATATGGACGTGTGGAATATGAATGATGTGACACACAATCCAGACAACCAATTTGTGAAGTATTTTGCCAATAACCCGTTTGATGTTTTGAATGAAATAAAAGACGAAATCATGCTGATTAAATCCACATCATCATCTCCGACCATTAACAATGTCCTTTGTACGGTAACACTCAATGAGATCTTTGAAGACGGCAAGGACGTAAAACAAGCGCTTGACGAAGCCCAGGCTCAAATCGAACAGGAATTAAAGTAGGCCTCATGGAAATAAGACTTGAGAGCTGCTCTAACCGGAGCAGCTCTCTTTAAAAGGGAGGAGAGGACGATGATTAAAAGGTTCCTGTACTCGCAAAAGGTTGCTCCTTATGTGTTCGTACTTCCTTTTATCGCTGTCTTTTTGATTTTCTGGGTATATCCGTTGGCGAGTTCATTCTCCATGAGCTTCCAGAAGCTGACGCTTGGCCAGGAAGCGGCATGGGTTGGTTTTGACAATTATTCCAAGCTGATAACGGACGGAGTTTTTTTCAAGGCGGTAACTAATAGCGTTATTTATATGGTGCTTACCTTGCTCATTCTAATTCCTTTTCCAATGCTGTTTGCGGTGTTGATTAACAGTAAATTCATGTGGGGAAGAGAGTTTTTCAAATCCTCCTTCTTCTTTCCCGCTTTAACCTCTGTTGTCGTCGCAGGTACGATTTTCCGGCTTATGTTTGGTGAAATGGATACCTCGCTGATTAACAGTGTTCTTGGCTTTTTCGGGTTGGATCCGGTTAAATTCCTAAAAGGCCAGGTTACGGGTTACATTGCGCTTCTGGTGCTTGCTACCTGGCGCTGGACAGGAGTTAATATGCTGTATTTCTTATCCGGGCTGAAGAATATTCCGGATGATTATTATGAAGCGGCGGCCATCGACGGTGCCTCCAAGGTTCAGCAGTTCACAAAAATCACCATGCCCTTGCTTAAGCCAACGACCATTTATGTGCTTACGATCAGTATTTACGCCGGTTTAGCGATGTTTATTGAGAGTATGATGTTGTGGAACGGAAACAATTCTCCCAAAAATATTGGTCTTACGATCGTCGGATACTTGTACCGCCAGGGGATTGAGAAGAACAATCTGGGCTATGCGGCAGCGGTGGGCATTGTTCTGCTTGCCGTTACGATGATCATTAATTTGACGCAATTGGCGTTCAGCGGCCTCTTTAAAAAGGAGGAGAACTGATGAGAAAAGACGTTGCGTTCAAAGCGGTCCTCTTTCTATTTTTCGCTATCCTTTGCATCCTGGTACTGATTCCGTTCTATGCGGTTGCCTTGGCTTCCTTCAAGCCCGGGGGAGACCTCGTAAGAAATGGTCTGAACTTAAGCTTTGACCTAAGCCGAATGAGTCTGAATAATTATGTCTTTCTATTTACCGGCAGTCATTCTTACTTTACATGGTTCTTCAATTCGGTTTTTTTAACGATCGTTCAGGTTGTGCTTACCTTATTTGTTAGCGCCACTGTGGCATACGGGTTTTCGGCCTATGAATTTAGAGGAAAGAACTTTCTGTTTATCTGCGTGCTGCTCATCATGATGGTTCCCTTCGAAATATTGCTGCTGCCCTTGTACAAACTCACGAACGATCTTGGGCTTATGAATACGTATTCTGCAATTGTTCTGCCGGGCATAGCCGGAGCCGCCACGATCTTTTTCTTCCGGCAATACCTCAGTGGAATTCCAAGGGAGATTATTGCTGCCGGGCGTGTAGACGGAGCGTCGGAGTACGGCATATACATGCGGCTGATTTTGCCGATCATGAAGCCTTCATTCGCCGCCATGGCTATTTTGAACGGCATGAATAGCTGGAACAACTTCTTGTGGCCGTTTATGGTGCTTAGCGATTCCAATAAATATACGCTGCCAATCGGCTTGAAGACGCTGCTTACACCGTATGGGAACAATTATGATCTGCTCATCGTGGGTTCATTTTTCTCAATCATTCCGATCTTTGTTCTGTTTATGGCCTTCCAGAAGTACTTCATTGACGGAATGACGGCAGGAGCGGTGAAGGGTTAGTAGAAAAAAGGAATAAAAGGATAAAGGAGAAACCGATATGAATACAAAGAGAGAATACAAAAACCCCATTGTTCTGCAGCGAGCGGATCCATGGATCTATAAGCATACAGACGGATATTACTACTTCACGGCTTCGGTTCCGGAATACGACAGGATCGAATTGCGCCGGTCCGCTACGATTCAGGGACTGCAAGGCGCGGCACCCAAGGCGGTGTGGCATAAATATGATTCCGGTCCGCTTAGCGCCAACATTTGGGCACCGGAGATCCATTACCTTCAAGGCAAATGGTACATTTATTTTGCGGCCGCCAGAACGACGGAGACGCAGGAAGGCTTGTTCGATCACCGGATGTATGTGCTGGAGACGGAGGCGGAGAATCCGCTAGAGGGGACGTGGATCAAGAAGGGGCAGGTGCATACCCGTTGGGAGTCCTTTGCTCTTGATGCGACTGTGTTTGAACACCGGGGAGAGCTATACTATGTCTGGGCGCAAAAGGATCCTGAGATCGAAGGAAATTCCAACTTATACATTTCCAAAATGAGCAATCCGTGGACGCTGGCGGGCGAGCAATCCATGATCTCTACGCCGGAGTATGATTGGGAGAAGATCGGCTTTCTGGTCAATGAGGGCGCTGCCGTATTGAAACGAAATGGACGTATCTTCATCGCTTATTCAGCGAGTGCGACGGACTTCAACTACTGCATGGGCCTGCTTGCTGCGGATGAAGATGCGGACTTGCTGGACCCTGCGTCGTGGACAAAGTCGCCGGTTCCGGTATTTCAGACCAATGAGGAGACAGGCCAGTATGGCCCGGGGCATAACAGCTTTACGGTCTCGGAGGACGGAAGGGATGTCCTTGTCTACCATGCCCGGAATTACAAGGAGATTGTCGGGGACCCGCTCTACGATCCGAACCGGCACACTCGTGCCCAATTGTTCGGGTGGAAGGAGGACGGGACGCCGGATTTCGGGGTGCCGGTAAAGGATCATAGCGCGATTTAGTAAGTGAACGGGTTTGAAAAGGACCGTCCGGGGAACCGGGCGGTCCTTTTTCGGTGGTGGTGCGCCCGGCATGGACAATGGTGGTGTGCGCCTGACCTGGCAGGGCAATTACTCAAGCGGAGGCGGTGAATGCTTGTCACGGTAGGCAACTTCAGCCCCAAGGCTTCAGGGCTCTGAGGCCCTGAGGCCGAAAAGCTCCAGGACTCCGAGGCCCGAGGCCCCAAAGCCAGAAGCCCCAAAGCTCCGAAGTTCCAAGGGCCCGAGGCCCAAGACCCCAAGACCCCAAGACCCCAAGACCCCAAGACCCCAAGACCCCAAGACCCCAAGACCCCAAGACCCCAAGACCCCAAGACCCCAAGACCCCAAGACCCCAAGACCCCAAGACCCCAAAGTCCCCAAGCTCCAACTTCGAGGATCAAAGGGACATGCACACTGTTCCAGTTGAGTCGCTTTCACCTTTTCACCTGATTCTTACGGACATTACGTCTTCTTAGAGCTAACTTTTGATGACGATGGAAGTGTAACGGACATTTTGTACACTTAGCGAGTAGATGTAGAGGAAAGTGGGATGATTGGGTGTTCTAAGTGGCGAAAATGTCCGTTAGCGATCAAAATAGTCTGAAAAGGCCTGCTAACAATCCAAAATGTCCGTTAGAAAACCAAAGGAAGATGTAGTCGAAGAAGGAAGTAACCGAAGAAGGAAGTAACCGAAGAAGGAAGTAGAGGAAGTGACCGAAGAAGGAAGTAGCCGAAGGAAGATGTAACCCAGGAGGATATTACCCAAGAAGGATGCTAACCGCTGAGGCTGGTATGCTTTGATTCCATTTCATCTGATGCTAGGAGCAAAGCTGTGGCACGAGGAGGGGCAACGGCGCTCCAACGCACGCAGCAGGTACGCAGCGGGTATGAAGCAGGCACGAAGGATCGGAGCAGCCATGTGCCAACTGCCTTGTAGCAAAACTGTAAAGGCTAAGTGGCTAGGGCATAAGTGTGAAGGTAAAAGCTTTCTGTAAGAAAGCTACTTCGGAAGCATAGAGCGTGAGCGTTCGCCTTTGTGAGCGGATTTCTTCCCTGTGAGAATTTAGTTCAATCAGAGAAACCTGCGAGCAACAGCGATCGTAAGCACCCTTCACACGTTGCCCCTCTAGCGTGCCTGCTTTATGTTTAGATTTTATACGGCGTTTGCATGGGGACGAGCGCAATGCCAAACGCAATATTGTGCAACATTTTAACAGAATTATGTTTGTTGTAATTTTGATAAAAGTTATAATTGAAAGTAACAGAGGATGTAAACGCTATACTAATCATAGGCTCTATTCCTCAAAAAAAGAGCATAATTTACATAAAACTGGGCTGCCGAGTCTACTTCGGCGGAAAGGAGAACAGCGATGATTCAAGTGCTGATTGTCGATGACGAACCAAAGCTCCGTGAGGGTCTTCGCTCGTTTATTGATTGGGAAGCGCATGGGTACTGTGTGGTAGATACAGCGTCTAACGGCAACGAAGCATTGGAGAAGTACCAACAGCTCAGACCAGGACTGGTTATCGCTGATATTCGCATGCCGGGGATGGATGGGCTGCAATTGATCGGTCGTCTTCGGGAATTGGACCCCTCCCTGCACATCTTGATTTTGAGCGGCTATGCCGATTTTGAATATGCGAAGAAGGCAATACAGCAGCGTGCTGACGGTTACTTGCTTAAGCCGGTTGATGAAGATGAACTGATTGGTTACTTGGACACGATCAAGTCCCAGATTGATCAAGCGAGTCAAGCGGAACAATGGAGACTTACAACAAGAGAATGGGGCAGAGAGTCTTTTATCATTTCGCTTATGATGGAGCATCCGGGAGATCCGGAGCTGCTTTGGAGCCGGGCAGAAGAGCTCGGACTGGCCTGGAGATCCTATCAGGTGCTGTTGCTATCAACGGTTCTTGATGAGGAGGATTATGGAGAAAAGCTTGCTGCAGTCAGAAATACGATGACCCGGTTGCTGGAAGCGAAAGGGCGGGGGTATGTATTTTCCCATCATTCGCAAATCGGTGTTTTGTTGAATGATCCGATTCTTCCGGTGGAATGGTCTGAACTATATTTCAATATTCGACATGTCGTTGAAGGATTGGGCATCGATTTTTCGCTAGCTCTTGGTCCGAAGGTGTGCAAGATCGAGGAGGTTGCCTATTCCTATGGCGTGGCCAACAGACTGAACAAGAACCATTTCTTTTTAGGCAATGATAAGTTGCTGACAGAGGAACTGCTTGTAGAGCAGACGCACGATGGAGGCGTTTCGGTTCATGAGTTGGATGAACAAATCTATTACGCTGTCGAGATTGGAAACCATGAGCTGGTGAAGCAGCTCATTGAACAAAAAGGGACTTGTTACATCTCCCAAGGACTTACGGAGGAGCAGATCAAGCTTCACTTTGCCGAGATGCTGACGGCACTGCTGGGAAGAGGGATCAAGCAGTCCCCGGAGCTTCAGCAGCGGAACAGGGAGTTTTCGGAATACTTGTCTGATATTTATAAGGCGTGGACATTGGGAGAGCTCTATGAAAAGGCACAGCAATTCCTTAAGCAAATGATGAATGAGCTTGGCTCGAAAGCATGCAGTAAGCATCAGGAAGTCAAGATGATGCTGGAACTGATCCATCGTAATTTTAATGAGAACCTCAAGCTGGAAACCTTGTCGGGCATCTTGAACTACAATAGCGCATACCTGGGCAAGCTGTTTAAAAATGAGACAGGCGAATACTTTAACACGTACCTGGATAAGGTGCGGATTGAGAAGGCCAAGAGCTTATTGGAGGAAGGTTTGAAGGTTTACCAGGTTGCCGAACGAGTGGGCTATACCAATGTGGATTACTTCCATAGCAAGTTCCGGAAATATGTGGGGACCTCCCCTTCTGCTTACCGGAAAACATCAAATAGTTAGCGCTATATAAGTCGAACTAATCTATATAAGCTGAACTAAAGATTGTACACCTAGGGCAACGTGTGAAGTGTTCTTACGATCGCTGTTGTTCACGGATTTCTTTGACTGTACTAAGCCATAAAAGGGTGGAAATCCGCTCACAAAGGCGAACGCTATCGCTTCTTCAGAACACTTCTCACTTATGCCCTTCTGTGTACTTTTCCAGTTCAACTTATATAGTTCATCTTATATAGATTAGAAAATGGGCCGCGCTACTCGGCCCTCTTCTTTTTAGTTCTACTGATTTTCATATGAAAAGAGTGCAAATTTCATGAGTATTAAAGCCCTTGCGAATCAAGTTATGATAGTTGCGAAGAGTTATAATAGCGCTTTCAAAAAACAAGATAGAAACGGGGTTTATGACATGAATTTCCCATTTCAGAATGCTGATCTGCCTTTGGAAGAACGGGTTGATGATCTGATCTCCAGATTTACTCTGGATGAAAAAATCGAATTAATGTGCCAATACCAATCCGAGATTCCGCGGTTAGGAGTCAAGAAATACAAGCACGGCACAGAGGGGGCCCACGGCGTTGCCTGGCTGGGTGAAGCAACGGTCTTTCCTCAAAATATCGGACTCGCGTGTACCTGGGATCCCGAACTGATGCGTGAAATCGGATCGGTCATTTCCGAGGAGGCCCGGGTTTATTATCAACGGGATCCTGCTGTGAACGGACTGACCGTTTGGGCGCCGACCGTCGATATGGAGCGGGATCCGCGTTGGGGACGCACCGAGGAGGCCTATGGAGAAGACCCGTATTTGACGGGACGCCTTTCAACGGAGCTTGTAAAGGGAATGCAGGGAGATCATACTTTTTATTACAAGACGGTCGCGACCTTGAAGCATTTTTATGGAAATAATAATGAAATAGATCGCGGCAGCGCTTCGGTCAGTATTGATCCGCGGAATAAACGGGAATATTATTTGAAGGCTTTCGAACCTGCATTTCGTGAGGGGAAGGCCGGGTCGATGATGACAGCTTACAACGGGGTGAACGGTACGCCGTGCAACCTGAATCATGAAGTAAATGAGATTGTGAAAAAAGAATGGGGCATGGATGGATTCGTCGTCGGAGATGCCGGAGATGTGCTGGGGACTGTAATGGATCATGGATATGTCCAATCCTACGCCGAGGCCGTGGCTGGATCTGTCAAAGCAGGAATCGACAGCATTACGGACGAGCAAGATATTTCATTCCGCGCGCTCCGTGATGCCTTGGAGCAGGGATTGCTGGAGGAGAGCGAACTGGATCATGCCCTGCGCAATACCTTCCGTGTGCGCTTCCGTCTGGGAGAATTTGATCCGATTGACCGGAATCCTTACGGCCATGTTCCGGAATCCAGGCTGTGCGCACCGGAGCATGCGGATTTGTCGCGCAAGGCGGCACAGAAATCAGTGGTTCTCCTCAAGAACAGCGGAATTCTTCCGCTGCATCAGGATCTGGAGTCTATCGCTGTGTTGGGGCCGCTTGCGAATGAAGCCTACACGGATTGGTACAGCGGCACTCCGCCTTACCGGATCACCCCCCTTCAAGGCATTCAGGAGAAGCTGTCCGAGAAGAACAAGGCCCACTTCCATACGGGACTTGATAAGGTGAGAATCCGCGAGGCAGAGAGCGGCTCCTATATTCGCATTATGAATGGAGAAGCGGCTATGCTCGTTGCCGATGGTCAGGCAGCCGAATCCGCCGAGACCTTTGAGCGTAATGACTGGGGTTGGGGGAATACTACTTTTCGTGCTGTAACTACGGGCAAGTATATTACCGAAGGGGAAAAGGGACTGCAGGTCACGGCCGAGGAGGCGCGCGGCTGGTTTGTTAAGGAATCCTTCCGGCTTGAACCGGCGGAGAATGGCTGCTTCGTCCTCAAATCCTGGGAAGGGAAGCCAATTATTCTGGATGGAACCCAATTGGCAGTCTCCTCTGAGCCTGATGCGGCCGGAGCAAAATTCCTGATCGAGCGCGTTGAGGATGGCATTGCCGAAGCTGTTCGTGCGGCGAAGGCTTCCGAGCGTGCAGTGATTTTTGTGGGCAACAGTCCTTTTATCAATGGAAAAGAAACCATCGACCGGCCGGATATCGTGCTGCCTGCTGATCAGCAAGCCTTAATCAAAGCGGTCCATAGGGCTAACCCGAACACCGTTGTCGTTATCGTTGGCAGCTATCCGTTTGCTGTGAACTGGGAGCAAGAGCATGTGCCGGCGATTCTGTATACCTCTCATTCCGGACAGGAGCTCGGACGGGCTGTCGGTGACGTGCTTTTCGGACAATACAATCCGGCGGGACGGCTCAATATGACCTGGTATAAATCAACAGATCAACTGGCTGATTTAATGGATTACGATATTATCAAGGGCAAGCGGACTTACCAATATTTTGATGGAGACGTACTGTATCCCTTCGGACACGGGTTGAGCTATACGAGGTTTGCCTATGAAGAGTTGAGTCTTGATAAGGAGAACATGGGAGCAGAAGAGACAGCAACCGTCTCTGTTCTGGTCCGCAATATCGGCGGTACGGCGGGAGAGGAGGTTGTTCAGCTCTATGTCAGAGCAGACCAATCTCGTGTTACACGGTCGATTAAGACGCTTGCCGGATTTAGACGAATCCATCTTGAGGCAGGAGAAGAGAAGAGGCTGGACTTTAAGCTTCCGGCATCCGAGCTGGCCATGTGGGATGTAACCCGGGATAAATATGTTGTAGAGCAAGGCAGCTACACGATTATGATCGGAAGCTCGGCAGGCTCCATTCAAGCGGATACCGTGCTCAGAGTCGATGGCGAGGTGATCCCGCCTCGTTCGCTGCAGCAGCCGACACGTGCGGTTAACTATGATGATTACAAGCAGGTATATATTGACGAGTGCCGTGAGGGCGGGGAAAGTGTTGCTTTGTCCAAAGAACAGGGATGGATACTGTTCAGGGATGTGGAGTTGGGAGCTGGTGCTTCCTCCTTTGAGGCAAGAGTATCCGGAGGAATCAGAGGCGGCGGTATTCAGATCGTGCTGGATCAACCGGATGGGCAGGCCGCTTCTGAGCTGAAAGTCATTCCAACCGGAGGCAGCCAGGCCTGGACTACAGCAACTGCTGAATTCAATCCTATTAGCGGACGACATGATGTTTATTTGAAGCTTCAGGGGGAGATCCGCATAGGCTGGTTCAAGCTGAGCTAAATACGGGCAGAACAGAACAGGCAGAATAGGCTGAACAGCAAAACAGCAGAACAGCAAACAGGCAGAAAGTCAGGCACCGCAGGAGCAGGTATAAGCTCCTGCGGCTCATGCTTCGATCTGCTCCAGCAATCGCTTGCGGAATTCGGAAGGGGAGCAGTTCATTGCTTTTCTGAATACCCGAATGAAATAACTGATATTGTCGTAGCCGGCTTCAAGGGCTACGTCCGATATTTTCCGATCCGGGTTGCGCAGCATCTCGGCTGCCTGACGGATCCGGTAAGCATTAATGTAATCCATTGGCGTCTGGCGGGTCATGGACTTAAAGAAACGGCAAAATTGTCCTTCGCTCATAGGAATTAAGGCGGCAAGCTCAGCGAGTCTGATCGGATGACTGAAATTCTCCTGGATATAATGAATCACTGTTTTCAAACGCGCAATTTTGAAGGAATCGCTCCGGCTGCCTGCTTGGCGGTTGCAAGCTTGGCCAGATGCCGTCATTCCTGCAATCATGAGATACAAATGTCCTTTGACAGCGCCTTCATAACCAAGCGCCTTATCGTTGCAGCATTGCATGATGGCATGGATCTGCTCCAGCAACACATTCATTCCGGGGGGATGCGGTTGAATATGACGGGGAAAGGTCGCCTTTTTCTCCTGAAGAGGGAGAATAAGGTTCTCCTGGACAGCATCATAATGGGCGCTCGCCAGCAGCTGGGTATCGAACACGAGCGAAAAGAAGCTGCATCCCTGCTCTCCGTGGGCATGGGCCGCATGGATATCACCCCCGTCGATAAAGACGGCTTCTCCGGCGCGAACGAGAAAATAATCGGTATCCACCTGGAACATGGTCTCGCCTTGCAGGCAGTAGAAGAACTCAGCTTCTTCATGCCAATGGCAATCGATCACATGCTCACCGGGTCCATACTGATACCAGTACGTGCCAAGGGGCAGATACTCATTTCCGTGCATTTTGCTCTCCTTCAAGGAGCTGCGCAATGCCTGATCCATTAGAAATCATTCCTTTCATCAAAATTGTGTTAAGTAATCATTGTATTTTGCTAGTTTCGTTGTTTTTTAATCAGTATAATGCAATTGTAAACTAAATTGCGGTACTAATACAAGCGATATGAAGGGTGGCAATAAACCATGAAATTTACAGACGGCAACTGGTTGATTCGAGATGGATATTCTTTGTCGACAGCAGTTCAAGCCTACGATTTTATAAACGAAGGACACACCTTGACGGCCTCTGCGTCAACGGCGCCATTGCGCGGTCGTGGGGATATGATCAATTCAACGCTGCTTACGATTTCTTTTCATTCCCCGCTGCCGGGGGTTATCGGCGTCAAGCTTGTTCATTTTGATGGAACCGTGGATCATGGACCTAATTTTGAACTGACGAAGAGCGGAGATCACGCCGTGATTACCGAGACCGAGGAGTATGCGGAGCTTAAGAGCGGCGATCTTAGTGTACGCATTTCCAAGGGAGATCAATGGTCAGTTAACTTCTATCGTGGCTCGCAGCGCATTACAGGCAGCGGCTTCAAATCGATGGCACATATTACCGAAACGGCGACCGGTACGACGTTCATGCGTGAGGAGCTGGATCTTAGTGTAGGAGAATGGGTATACGGCTTGGGCGAGCGCTTCACCTCCTTTGTGAAGAACGGCCAAATCGTTGACATTTGGAACAAGGATGGCGGGACCAGCTCTGAGCAAGCTTATAAGAATATTCCGTTTTACATCACGAATAAGGGTTACGGCGTATTCGTCAATGATCCGGGCGGCGTATCCTTTGAAGTCGCTTCTGAAAAGGTGAAAAAGGTTCAGTTCAGCGTAACAGGCGAAGTGCTGGAATACTTCATCATTGATGGTCCGGAGCCGAAGGAAGTGTTGAATAAATACACTGCCTTGACCGGCAAGCCGGCGCTGCCTCCGGCATGGTCATTCGGATTGTGGCTGACCACTTCGTTTACGACGAATTATGATGAAGCTACTGTCAATTCCTTTGTGGATGGCATGGCGGAACGCGATTTGCCGCTGCACGTATTCCACTTTGACTGCTTCTGGATGAAAGAATTCCATTGGACGGATTTCAAGTGGGATGAGCGCGTATTCCCGGATCCGGTGGGGATGCTGAAACGGTTGAAGGATAAAGGGCTGAAGATCTGTGTCTGGATCAATCCGTATATCGGGCAGCGTTCGCGCTTGTTCAAGGAAGGCAAGGAACGCGGATATCTGGTGAAGAAGCCAAATGGAGACGTATGGCAATGGAACCTTTGGCAGCCTGGCATGGCTTTGGTTGATTTCACGAATCCCGAGGCATGCGAATGGTTTGCCGGATATCTTCGGGAGCTTGTGGACATGGGAGTCGACAGCTTCAAGACAGACTTTGGCGAGCGGATTCCTACCGATGTCGTGTACTACGACGGTTCTGATCCAGTGAAGATGCACAATTACTATACGTATCTGTACAATAAGGTAGTATTCGATGTCCTGGAAGAGAAGCTGGGCAAGAATGAAGCGGCATTGTTCGCTCGTTCGGCCACCGTCGGTGGACAGAAATTCCCCGTTCACTGGGGCGGCGACTGCTACGCGGATTATGAGTCGATGGCTGAAAGCCTGCGCGGAGGCTTGTCGCTCGGATTATCAGGCTTCGGCTTCTGGAGTCATGATATCGGCGGCTTTGAGAATACGGCACCGGTTCACGTATTCAAACGCTGGCTGGCCTTTGGTCTTCTTTCCAGCCACAGCCGGCTGCATGGAAGCAGCTCCTATCGGGTGCCTTGGGCATACGATGAGGAAGCTGTTGATGTAACCCGCTTCTTCACGAAGCTGAAATCCAGCCTGATGCCGTATCTGTTCGACACGGCAGTCTATGCAACGGAAAAAGGAGTTCCAACGATGCGGGCAATGTTCCTGGAATTCCCGAACGACCCTGCAGCAGAAACACTGGATCGTCAATACATGCTGGGGGACTCCCTGCTGGTTGCTCCGGTATTCAGTGAAAATGGTGAGGTTTCTTACTACCTGCCGGAAGGAGCATGGACTCACCTGCTCTCCGGTAAAGTGGTTGAAGGCGGCAAATGGCATAAAGAGACCTACGATTTCATGAGCTTGCCATTGTTCGTTCGTCCAAACAGCATTCTTCCGATTGGCGCCAATGATCTGCGTCCGGATTACGATTTTGCTGATGGGGTTAACCTAAGATTTTATCAGCTGGAAGAAGGCGTATCCGTCTCGCGCACCGTACGCAATATGAAGGGTGAAGCAGAACTGACCGTCACGGCGGTACGGAACGGCAAGAGCATCTCTGTACAAGCGGAGGGTGCAGGTAAAGCCTTTACACTGTCGCTCCATGGCATGGGTGAAGCTGCTTCTGCTCAAGGTGCGGAATTGACAGAATCCGGCTTGTTGGCTGTTACAGGCTTTAGCGGAAAAACAACCGTAGAAGTTACGTTGAAATAGGCTCGAAATTGCTTCTTGTTCCAGAATTCATTAAAGGTTTAAATAACGAATCATGTTATGTTGCTCTTTGGCCTGAATATCCCCTTTCAAAATGAAGGGGATATTCGGCCTTTTTGCGATATAAAAATGAGACCGGTTTCAAGACGGGAAGCCAAAAGGAGAATATGCCATGCTAAGAAAGGCCGCGTCACTTATCAATAATCTTAAGCTAAAACACAAACTGATCGTTACCTATCTTGTGGTTGTCATGATTCCTGTGATGATTGTGGGCGGGAGTGTAGTTGGGTATTTCCGGGAGCAGGCGATGAGCAGGGCAATCGAACAGGCGACCAACAACGTAGAGAAGATCAAAACCAGACTTGGCAATATGCTGCGGATTCCGATGGACGTTTCCGACTCACTGATACTGGATAAGGAACTGGAGCGGCTGGCAACGACGCGTTATGACAGCGTGCTTGAGTTGACGAAGGAATATATTAACTACAATGGCTTCAGACAATATGGGGGGCTCAGTCAATATAAAAGAGTTCACCGAGAAATTGCAGGGGTGCGTTTGTACTATGAGAATCCAACCTTGATCAACAACATGGAGCTGATTCCTGTAGATGAACCGATCTCGGAAAGGGAATGGTATCAGGAAGCTATGCGCAACAAAAGTGTAAGGTGGCTTTATTTTAATGACCCGGAAGAGTTCCCCCTCAATACATTGAGCTTGGTTCGCCAGCTTCCTTTTCCCGACCGGATGACAAGCGGCGTCATTGTCGTATCGCTTGACCAGAAGGAGCTTGACAGCATGTTGCTGCAGGAACCCTTCGAGACATTGATTGCTGATGAAAGAGGATATGTTGTCGCTGCGAAAAATCCAGGCTATGTCGGTCAAACTCTGGAAAATCTAGATTATGGTATGGATCTGAAAGAACAGGAAAAAGGAACGTACAAGCTTCAGGTCAAGGGTGAGCCCTCTTATATTATCGTGGATGAACTACTAACGGAGCTCAGTATGAGCGGGTTGAAAATCATATCTGTATTTAACACGGAATCTATTGTAGAGGATGCGAACAAGGTCAGTTACATCGGGCTGCTTATTATCTTGCTGGTTCTGCTGATCGCCCTGCTTTTTGTGTATATCGTATCCCTGCTTACGACAAATCGACTGTTGCGGCTTAGCCGGCATTTCAATCGTCTTGCGCTAGGGGATCTGCATGTTACGTCCGTGATTGACGGCAATGATGAAATCGGACAATTGTCGCGGCAGTTCAATTATATGGTGGAAAGCATCCGCTTGCTGATGGATCAGGTGGTGGAGAAGAACGAGCAATTTACCGCATTGGAGCTGGCTCAGCGTGAGATCAAGCTAAAGATGATGGCGAGCCAGATTAATCCGCATTTTCTATTTAATGCGCTTGAATCGATTCGGATGAATGCCCATATGAAAGGGGAAAAGGAGATTGCGAATGTTGTGCGTCTGCTTGGACGCCTTATGCGCAAAAACTTGGAGATTGGCCGGGAAAAGGCCCCGCTGAAGGAAGAACTGGAGATGGTTCGCTCCTATCTGGATATTCAGAAATTTCGTTATGAGGATCGCCTCCAATATGAAATTGAAGTGGATGACTCGGTCATGGATTTTCGGGTTCCTCCGTTAATTATTCAACCTCTCGTGGAGAATGCAGTCGTTCATGGAGTTGAAGACAAGGTGGACGGTGTAAAGGTAACGGTCAGCATTCGGAGGCTGGAAGAAATGCTCGAAGTCAGCATCAAGGACAACGGAATGGGAATGACGCCTGAACGTCTTGAAGAAGTAAAGGAGTCAATCATGGCCTCGGAGGAATCGGAGAAAAACCACATCGGATTGCGGAACGTCTATCAGCGGTTGGTGCTTACTTACGGAGAGGAACATGGGCTGAATATTGAAAGCAGATATGGAGAAGGCACGCTAATTATTTTCACGCTACCATTGAATCTCTAATTTTTACATGGTTTTTGCATCAATCTATCGGGTATTTGAAAACGCTTTTTTTATCTAAGATTAAACTATAAAAAGAAGGGGGGATTGGACACATGGAAACGCTGTCAGCCAAGAACGAATCTAATTTCTTAAGCGTAACCCCTTCTCCGCCAAAAAAGCGGAAGAAAGGTTTCTGGCAGATTCTCGTCCAACAAAAGTATCTTTACCTCATGTCCTTGCCATTTGTAATCTGGTGTTTTGTATTTAACTATTTACCGATTTGGGGCTGGACGATGGCCTTCCAAAATTACAAACCGTCCAGGTCATTTGGCGAACAAGAATGGGTCGGATTCAAGCAATTTATAGACCTGTTCCAGGATGAACGGTTCTATCTTGTATTAAGAAATACCCTGGCGATGAGTCTTATGGGACTGGTCTTCGGATTTGTAGTACCGATCTTCTTCGCTGTATTTCTGAACGAGCTGAAGGGGACGATCTTTAAAAGAACGGTACAAACCGTATCCTATCTCCCTCACTTCGTGTCCTGGGTTGTCGTAGGCGGGATCATCACCAAGATGCTGTCGGTCGACGGCGGGATTGTGAATGAGCTGCTGCTCACAATTGGCGTAATCAATGAACCGATACAGTTCATGGCCCAGGGGAAATGGTTCTGGGGGATTGTAACCGGCGCTGATATATGGAAGGAAACCGGCTGGAATGCCATCATTTATCTGGCGGCGATCACCGGGATCGACAAGGAATTGTATGAAGCGGCCCGCGTGGACGGTGCCGGACGGCTGCGTCAAATCTGGAATATTACACTTCCGGGCATTCGGACAACGATCTCGGTATTGCTGATTATGTCGATCGGGCATTTGATCGGGATCGGCTTCGAGAAGCAGTTCCAGCTTCAAAATTCGCTCGTGTTGGATTATTCCGAGGTATTGGATCTTTATGCCTTGAACTATGGGATAAAAATAAGCCGGTTCTCCTATGGTACGGCTATCAGTATGTTCACCTCTGTCGTAAGCGTTATCTTGCTGCTCACGGCAAACGGCATCATGAAGAAAACGACCAAGGAAAGCATCATGTAAAGGAGGGGACAAAATGGCGGCTTCAAAAGCATTTAACGCTACAAGATCAGAAAAAGTGTTTGATCTCATTAACGTAATTTTAATGACTGTTATCCTAATCGTCACTTTGTATCCGTTCCTGAACGTGCTTGCGATTTCTTTGAACGATTCGACGGATACCGTACGGGGCGGAATTTATCTGTGGCCTCGCGAGTTCACTCTGGAGAACTATAGGACGATCTTTAATTATACCGGCCTGATCCAGGGCTTCAAAATATCCGTGCTAAGAACAATTGTCGGTACAATATTCGGGCTGATCAGCTCCTCGATGCTGGCTTATACACTCAGCCGTCCCGACTTCCGTTCCCGTAAGTTCGTATCGACCTTTCTGGCTCTCACGATGTATTTCTCGGGCGGTCTGGTTCCAGGCTACATGCTGATGCGCAATCTGGATCTGATTGGCACCTTCTGGATCTATGTATTACCGGGTATCGTAAGTGCGTTTAACGTATTCATTATCCGGTCCTTTATCGATGGGTTGCCTTACGCTTTGCAGGAATCAGCGAAGCTGGACGGTGCAAATGATTTCACGATTTACTATAGGGTCATCCTGCCGCTCTGCAAACCGGTATTGGCAACGATCGCGCTATTCCTGGCGGTAGGACAATGGAACTCCTGGTTTGACACCTATCTGTATAACGGAAACAAACCTCATCTGACGACATTGCAGTACGAATTGATGAAAGTGCTCGCCAGCACCAACCAGGGTTCGGGGATGGTTAACGCCAATGATATGGCGAACCTGATGGCTCAGGTATCACCTGAATCGATCAAGATGGCGATTACAATTGTTGTCACGTTACCGATCCTTCTGGTGTACCCGTTCCTTCAAAGATACTTTGTATCGGGTATGACCTTGGGTGCAGTTAAGGCCTAAGTCCTTGCTTTCCTTACTCCGCAGAGCGTCAAGCAAGCTCTGCGGAACCGGAAGGAGATCAGTGCACCCTTTTTTTAAATCTGCTATGTAAGCCCTTACTTGACAAGGCGTGCAGATAAACCACGGTATAAACAGGCCATGCCTGATATACGATATGCATCAAAAATAATGAATCAGGGGGAAAGTAGACATGAAGTGGAAAACTCCAAAAACCTTTGCAGCTCTCTTGCTGGCCACTACGTTGCTTATCGGCGGTTGCGGCAACTCCGGCAACAACGCTTCAAGCAACACAGGCAGCACAGGCAACACTGGCAATAATGCGGAAAATTCGCAAAACGCGGCGGAAGATACCAGCCCGATTACCTTCACCTTCTTCGGTGCGGACGCGAGTCCGAACTGGAACAATATGCAGGATGAAGTAGGTAAAGTCATCACTGAAAAAACCGGCGTTACGATTCAAGCTGAATACGATGTAGGCAGCGGCGGCGGCGAACAAAAAATCGCGCTTATGACGGCTAGCGGCGATGTGCCTGACTTTATTTTCGCCAAGGGCAGCTTGTCGAAGCTTGTGGACGCCGGACTCATTATGGATATGACTGATTTGATTGAAAAACATGCCCCTAACATCAAGAAGATATTGGGCGATAATATGAATCGCATGAAATACAGTAATGAGGACCCTTCGATTTATCAAATTACTACGAATATGGGCGTTGATCAGCAATCCTTTGATGCAACCGGCGGTTTTGAAATTCAGCAGCGCGTCCTGAAGGAATTCGGCTACCCTGAAATCCGCACAGTGAAGGATTTTGAGGATATTCTCAGAAAGTATAAGGAAAAATATCCTGAGACCGATGGACAACCTACGATTCCTCTTACATTGAATGCCGATGACTGGAAGATCATGATCACTGTAACAAACCCAGCCTTCCTGACAACTGGTGCTCCGGATGATGGCGAATACTATGTAAACCCTGAGACCTATGAAGCGCAATTGCACTACAAGCGTCCTGAGGAAAAAGAATACTTCCGCTGGTTGAACCATATGTACAATGAAGGACTGCTTGACAAGGAAACCTTCGTACAAAAAGACGACCAATACAAAGCGAAAATTGCCAGCGGCCGCGTGCTTGGCTTGATCAGTCAGGAATGGGAATACCAGGATGGTGAGAACGCTCTGAAGGCAGCAGGCAAGGATGAGTACACTTACGCTCACTTCCCGGTTACGCTGAATGAAGATTATGTAGACCATTCCTTCCAGTCTGCTGGTCTCGATGGCTCCGGTATCGCGATTACGACGGCTTGTAAAGATCCGGTGCGCCTGATCAAATTCCTGGATTGGCTCGCATCTGATGAAGGTCAAGTGCTGATGAACTGGGGTATTGAAGGCAAGCACTACAATGTTGAGAATGGCGTTCGCGTAGTTCCGCAAGAAATTCAGGATAGAAAAGTGAACGATGCCAACAACTTTAATAAAGAATCCGGTATCAGCTTGTACCGAGCATTTACGGTGTATTATGGCGACGGTGTGAAGGATCCATCAGGCAATTACTACACGACGAACTTCCCTGAACAAATCGTTGCGGGGTATACTGAAGCTGAAAAAGAAACCTTGGCTGCTTACGGCGCCACGACCTGGAAGGATCTGTTCCCGCAAGAAAGCGATTTTGAGCCGAAGGAATGGGGCGCTCTGTACAACATGCCGGTTCCAACCGATGGCGATTATCAAGTAATCTACCAAAAGACACAAGACATTATCCGCAAACGGATTCCGGAAGCCGTATTGGCTAAGCCAGACCAATTCGACAAGGTCTTTGACGACTTCCTTGCCGAGCTGGATAAAGCCGGCGCTAAAGAAATGGAAGCGGAATATACAGCGCTTGTGAAGAAGAGAGTATCGCTCTTCACAGGTAAGGATGTACAATAAATCTAATAGTTCAAATACAAAGGAAAAGGCCCGGGTTCAACGGGTCTTTTCCTTAAGTTATAGGAGTGGAGGAGTACACCGTGAGCGAAAACCACCGGAAACAAGGAAATTGGAGACTGTGGTACAAGCAGCCTGCCGCCCGTTGGGAAGAAGCATTGCCGATCGGCAATGGCCGAATTGGAGCGATGGTCTATGGGGGACTTCAAGAGGAGATTATAGCCTTAAATGAAGATACCTTATGGTCGGGAGTTCCAAGAGATACGCAAAACTATGATGCTCTACGTCATTTAAAGAGTGCCCGGGAATTGATATTTTCCGGGAAATACAAAGAGGCTGAGGAGTTAATTAATCTGCGTATGCTTGGGCGGCGTACGGAATCCTATCAGCCGCTAGGGAACTTGCGGATACAGCAGTTCGGCATGGAGACGGTCGGGGAGTATAGCCGTGAGCTGGATTTGCAGACGGGTCTGGCATCTGTTCAATATTCCGGCGGGGGACAGCGCTTCGAGCGCGAGGGATTCATCAGCGCGGTGGATCAGGTCATGGTGTTGAGATACACCTCCATAGAAGGCTCGTTAAGCCTGCGTATTACCATGGATTCCCTGCTGCAGCATCAGATTGAAGCGGGCAGCCAGGAGACATTGGTCATGAAAGGGAAGGCCCCCAGCCATATCGCCGACAATTACAGGGGCGACCATCCGCAATCCATTCTCTATGAGGATGGAAGAGGGCTATCCTTTCAGGCCCATATAAGGGTTCTGGCAGAGGGTGGAAGTGTAGCACAGGAAGGGAATGAGATTCGCGTATCTGAAGCCGGCTCGGTTCTGATTCTGTTTACAGCGGCTACCGATTTCGCCGGATTTGATGTTGTGCCGGGAGGCATTTCGGAAGAACAGCTCCGCCAGAGATGTCTCGATTGGCTGGATGCTGCTGTCGTCAAAGGCTATGAGGAATTGTTGAACAGGCATCTGGATGATCATCGAGCCCTCTTTTCCCGCGTATATTTGGATCTCGGATCATCGGCTATATCGGAGCTGCCCACAGATGAACGATTGGTTCGCTATCGGGAGGGAGAAGAAGACCCGGCACTCGAGGCCCTGTATTTTCAATATGGACGCTATTTATTGATGGCCAGCTCAAGGCCGGGCACTCAGCCTGCCAACCTTCAAGGCATCTGGAATCCTCACATGCAACCGCCATGGAACAGTAATTACACAACAAATATCAATGTAGAAATGAATTACTGGCCGGCCGAAGTAGGCAACTTGCCCGAATGCCATGAGCCGCTATTTGATATGATCAAGGATCTGAGCATTTCAGGAGCAAGAACGGCCAAGGTCCATTATGGGGCAAGGGGCTGGACCGCACATCATAATGTGGATCTGTGGAGAACCTCGACACCGAGTGACGGAGATGCCAGCTGGGCGTTCTGGCCGATGAGCGGAGTATGGCTGTGCGGACATCTGTGGGAGCGATATGCTTATTCAAAGGATCTTGATTTTTTGCGGGATGAAGCTTATCCGCTGATGAAGGGGGCGGCGGAGTTCTGTCTGGACTGGCTGATCGAGGATCCTGCCGGGCGGCTCGTTACGGCGCCTTCCACATCACCCGAGAACAAGTTCCTGACCGCTCAAGGAGAAGCATGCAGTGTTAACGCCGGTTCCACGATGGATTTATCGCTGATCCGGGAACTGCTTGAGCACTGTATCCAAGCGGCTAACCTACTGGACATGGATAGCGAGTGGGCTCAATCAGTCCGCAGGGTGCTGGAGAAGCTTGCCAAGCCTGAGGTCGCTCCGGACGGACGGCTTAGAGAATGGCTGGAGGACTTCCCTGAAGCAGAGCCGGGGCATCGGCATGTATCCCATTTATATGGCCTTTATCCGGGAAATGCGATTACGCCTGAGCATACGCCGGAACTTGCGGAAGCGGCCCGCAAATCGCTGGAGCAGCGCATTGCAAGCGGTGGTGGACATACCGGCTGGAGCTGTGCGTGGTTGATCAATCTGTATGCCCGGCTCGCGGACAGTGAGCAGGCGTACAAATTTGTGCACACCTTGCTCGCCAGATCCACCTATCCGAATCTGTTTGATGATCACCCGCCGTTCCAAATTGACGGTAATTTCGGTGGAGTATCCGGCATCGCCGAGATGCTGATGCAGAGCCATCTGGATGACATTCATCTTCTCCCGGCTTTGCCTGCAGCCTGGCCCAATGGTTGTGTGGAGGGAATTCGGGCAAGGGGAGGATATACCGTCGATATCGCGTGGGAGGAAGGGAAATTAACCCTCGCTCGAGTAACGTCTTCCCGCAGCGGGTGGTGTCATATCCGGTATGCGGGCAAGAAGCTGAGAATAGCCGTTGCTGGCAAAGGCACGCTGGAATGGCAGGATGACCGTTTCAAAATGGAGCCAGGATGCTGTGTGAATGTAACCCTAGATGATTAAGTGCATTAACAATATCTTATAGAGGTTGTTCAAAAAGTCATCTTTTGATCACGAAGTAGTACAAGAGGTTGATTCGACATCGAATCTTGCGTTCACCCTAGAAGTCCGGTACTCATGTAGGGTTCGCCTACACTCCGTTCCTCCTTCTTCAGGTTCTCGCAACCTTCTCGGTGCTGAAAAGCCGACTTTTTGAACACGCACTTATAGTATTTAAATGTGCAGCTTGCGAAATTGCTGGGGGGTCATACCGGTATGCCTGCGAAAGGTCGCTACGAAGTGACTGGCATCCCGAAATCCGCTCTTACCGGCAATCTGGATAACCGTTAGGTCGGGTTGTCCGGCAAGCTGCTCCTTTGCTTTGTGTATCCTGTGTTGGATTAGATAAGCATAGGGAGAGATCGCGAATATGGACTGAAATAATTGATTCAGATGACGTCCGGAAGTATTCAGCACTTCCGCCAGTGTATCCAGACCTATATCAGGATTATCATAATTTTCGTTGATCCAGGTCAGTAGAGGCTGCAGCTTTTCAATCCCCCGGGTAACAGGAATTCGGCTTGCTTGACCATACTTGCTCAGCAATCCCAGAAAGCGGTAAGCGGCTGAAGAGACCTCCAGCCCGAAGGGATCGTTGCCTAGTTGAAGCTGCTCTACAATAGACGCCAGAATATCAGACAGGATGGAGTCGCTTTCCCAATCAAAACGTGCAGGCTCGTGAATAGCATAGGCGGACAAGATGGCTCCGGCCGCTTCTCCGCCAAAAGTAAGGTAATACGTCCCCCACTTATTTCGGTCAATCGCTTCATAGGCATGGGGCATCCCTGGAGGAAGCAGTATGCCGCTATTCGTCTTCAGTATAATCGACTCGCCGCCATACGTGATTCTGCCCTCTCCGTCATCGGTTTGAAGCCAGTGGTAGCAAGGATAACCTTCCGGCCTGTTCACCTTCTCCTGATCCGGATTACAGCCGATGCTCTCAACGATAAGGGGTAGATGCGGATTGGCAGAGGAGGGGAAGACAAAGCGGCGGTAAGCTGGAATTGACATATATTATACCTCCTGAAAGATGCTCCATATTATTATATAGCTATTCAAATTTATTATATATAAAGCGATATCTAACTGATTTACAATGGGATTATAATTATATCACATAATAAAGGATGTGCTTGGATTGATCAATCAAAAGCTGCCTAAAATCTGGTATGGCGGAGACTATAATCCAGAGCAATGGGACCGCGAAATCTGGAAAGAGGATGAGCGGATGTTCAAGCTCGCCGGGATTGATGTTGCGACGGTGAATGTCTTCTCCTGGGCGTTAACTCAACCCGATGAAGATACATTTGACTTTTCTGTTCTGGATGAAACGATGGACCGATTGTATAAGGAAGGCGTATATATTTGTCTTGCAACCAGTACAGGCGCTCATCCTGCCTGGATGGCGAGAAAATATCCGGACGTACTGCGTGTGGATGTTCAAGGCCGGAAGCGCAAGTTTGGAGGACGGCATAATTCCTGTCCCAATTCTCCTTCCTACAGAAAATTCTCTGTTCAGATCGCTGCCAAGCTTGCCGAGCGGTATAAAGATCATCCGGGTCTCCTGATCTGGCATGTGTCCAATGAGTATGGCGGCTACTGCTATTGTGAGAACTGTGCAGCAGGCTTCCGCACCTGGCTCAAGGAACGTTATGGTACTCTAGATGCGCTGAATAAGGCTTGGAATACCCGCTTCTGGGGGCACACTTTCTATGATTGGGACGAGATCGTCGTTCCTAATGAACTGAGTGAGGAATGGGGAGGCAATCGTACGAATTTCCAAGGAATTTCGCTGGATTACCGCCGGTTCATGTCCTACAGTCTGTTGGAATGCTACAAGCTGGAACAGGCTGAATTGAAGAAGCATACACCGGATATTCCGGTGACGACGAATCTGATGGGCTTCTATCCGGAGCTGGACTACTTCGAGTGGGCCAAGCATATGGATATCGTATCCTGGGATAACTATCCGTCCTTGAATACGCCGGTCAGCTTCACGGCAATGACGCATGACCTGATGCGCGGATTGAAGAGCGGAGATCCGTTCATGCTGATGGAACAGACGCCAAGCCAGCAGAACTGGCAGCCTTATAATTCCTTGAAGCGGCCTGGCGTGATGAGGTTGTGGAGCTATCAGGCGGTGGCGCGCGGCGCAGATACAGTGATGTTCTTCCAGCTTCGTCGCTCTATCGGAGCCTGCGAGAAATATCACGGTGCTGTGATTGAGCATGTCGGCCACGAGCATACCCGGGTATTCCGCGAATGTGCGGAGCTGGGACAAGAATTGCAGTCTCTCGGCGATAAGCTCCTGGATGCGCGGACTCAGGCTCGAGTGGCCATTGTATATGATTGGGAGAATCGCTGGGCTCTTGAATTATCAAGCGGTCCGACCATTGCGTTGAACTATGTGAATGAAGTGCATAAGTATTATGATGCTTTATTCAAGATGAACGTAGAGGCGGACATGGTCTCGGTTGAAGAGGATTTAAGCAAATACGATATTGTGATTGCGCCGGTGCTGTATATGGTGAAGCCAGGCTTTGCAAATCGTGCGGAGCAATTTGTATCGGCTGGCGGCACCTTTGTCACAACCTTCTTCAGCGGCATAGTGAATGAGAATGATCTGGTGACGACAGGAGGATATCCGGGAGAGCTCCGCTCTTTACTTGGTATCTGGGCGGAGGAAATTGATGCGTTATTCCCGGATCAGAAGAATGAAATCGTCATGAAGCAGGACTGGAACGGCCTGTCAGGCACCTATGAGTGCGGTGTGCTCTGCGATCTCATCCATTCAGAAGGAGCAGAGGTACTGGCGGAATATGGCCAGGATTTCTATCAAGGTATGCCGGTATTAACCCGCAACCATTTTGGATCGGGTAAAGCCTATTATGTAGCTAGCAGCCCGGATGAAGCGTTTATGGAGAGCTTCCTCGCAAATCTGTGTGAAGAAAAGGGGATTAAGGGGCTGCTGCCGGAACGGGCGCCGGAAGGTGTAGAGACGGCCCGTCGTGTAAAGGATGGCAAAGAATATTTATTCCTGCTGAATCACAGTGCTGAAGCAGCAGAGGTAAATATCGGGGACAGTCCGCGGCAGGACCTGCTTGCGCATTCCTCCGTATCGGGTTCAGTTACCGTTCCTGGACGAGGTGTTGTCATTCTGGAGAGCTAATCTCTTAGGATGCAGGTACAAGGAGAAGTGAGGCTTTAATAACAAAATAGAGCGATATTCATATAGAAACCAAGGAGCTAAGCGGCCTACTCTCGCTTGAATCCTTGGTTTCTTGCGTCCACTACGGCTTTCAAGATCAAATGAGGAGCGAGGGAAATTCACCCGACCTCCAACCTTACAAAAACCTTGACTAGTATTGTCCCGAAAGGTCGTCAAATCAAATGCCCAGTGTTGCCGGATTTTTATACGAAAAATCGCACAATATCACTCCCGCACCGCCCGAATCCAGGATTTTGAACGAAATATCGTATAAAATCGCCCGTGGAACGAGGGGACGAGGGTAATTTGTACGAAATATCGTTCAAACTCTTCCAGTCGATGGCATCAAGGAGCAGGTATATACGAAAATTCGTACAAAAGAGTGAACTTAATTCAATTAAAGAAATCCCCGAACAACAGCGATCATAGCGATTCTTCACACGTTGCCCCCTAACGCGCCTTCTTATGATAGCTGCTACAAAGCCTCCAGCAAGATCATGTCTTGCCGAAGGCCCCTATTTTGCACAGATTAGCTGTTCTCCAAAATGGTGTTGAGCGTGGTGCGGTCCAGCCCCTTAATGAGCTTGATCATCAGTTCCTTGGCAGCCTCATAGTCATCGGTATGAATGATGGATGAGGAAGTATGAATGTAGCGGGAACAAATACCGATAATCGCGGAAGGCACCCCGATACCGCTCAAATGGACCTGTCCGGCATCCGTACCGCCTTGGGAGACAAAGTATTGATATTTAATCTTGTGGGTATCCGCCGTATCACGAATATACTCCACCATTCCGCGATGGGTCAGCATCGTCGGATCATAAATCCGTAGCAATGCCCCTTGTCCCAACTGACCGAAGGCGGATTTATCACCTGTTGTATCGTTCGCAGGACTTGCATCCATACCGAGGAAAATATCGGGCTGAATCAGGTTGGCAGATGTCCGCGCTCCCCGCAGTCCCAGCTCTTCCTGAACAGTTGCGCCGCAATATAAAGTGTTCGGAAGCTGTTCCTTATGGAGGGCTTCCATTACTTCCAGAGCTAGGCCGACGCCATAGCGGTTATCCCAGGCTTTAGCCATAATTTTCTTAGGGTTAATCATAGGAGTGAATTCGCAGATCGGCACGATCTGTTGACCTGGAGTAATCCCTGCCTCCTCGGCTTCCTGGCGGCTGTCAGCTCCAACATCCAGATACATGGTCTTGAGATCTACAGGCTTGCTGCGCTGGGCTTCATCCAGCAAATGTGTCGGTGTGGAGCCTACTATACCGATAATGCGTCCTTTAGGCGTAATGATCTGCAGACGCTGGGCCAGAACAGCCTGGCTCCACCAGCCGCCGATCGGCTGAAATTTCACCATGCCATTGTCAGTAATACTAGTTGTGATAAAGCCTACCTCATCAAAATGTCCGGCAACCATAACACGCGGCCCCTGATCATCACCGCGAAGCACTCCGAACAGGCTTCCAAGCCGGTCTTGGACAAATTCGCTCGTATAAGCGGACATCCGTTCCTTAAACCAGCTGCGCAATTCCCGTTCAAAGCCGGGTGCGGCAGGAAACTCCGTTAATTGCTTAAAAAGTTCTCTTGTTTGGGTATTCATCATCGTTCTCTCCTTCCATGCTACTCAGTATGTACCGCCCTAATTAGATTGTCTACGATGCGTGGGCACCAATAGGACGCACTCTACATATAATACATCAATTCACCACGCATTACACCGTTTCAGGGAGGCGCTCAAGCCATGCTCGAAAGGCATTCCAAGGATTGGCTTCTAATTATCATACTATTTATCTTATTGGTCATTATTTTGCAGCTGCTGTGATTCAAGCGATTTTCATCAACCGAAAACCGGCGTGCTCCACTCGGGGACGCCGGTTTTTTTGCTGGAATCAAGTGGTAAACATTTCCGAAACATAACAAAGCCATTAGGAGCGAATAATGTATATACAGCTCAGGAAAGAATTGAGGCCCGAAAAGGAGGAGCGCCTGTGCCAGCAAAATCAAAACCCGGCGCCAGAATGAAGCTGAGTTCTACGTCGCTGACAGAACAAGAATATAAGCAGATCGCGAAAAAACATAAGCCGAAGCCCAAAGTGCTCGCCAATTGTCTGAAAGCATTTCTCGTTGGCGGTACGATTTGCCTGATTGGCCAGTGCATCCAGCAACTGTTTATGACTTTTGCCGGAATGTCGTCGAAGGAGGCAAGCAGCCCCACTGTCGCGGTGCTGATCATTATATCCGTTATCCTCACCTGTTTCGGAATTTACGATAAAATCGCCCAATGGGCTGGAGCGGGCTCGGCAGTTCCGGTAACCGGTTTTGCGAATTCCATGTGCTCCTCGGCACTGGAAGCCAAAGCAGAAGGGCTTGTTCTGGGCGTGGGGGCAAGCATGTTCAAGCTGGCCGGCTCGGTCATTGTGTTCGGGGTTGTCGCCGCTTTCATCATTGGCGTGATTCATGTGATCTTCGGACTTGGGGGGAATCATTGATGCTGATCGGCGCCCAGACCTGGGAGTTCAAATCCAAGCCAGTCATTCTCGGCGCGGCGACCGTCGTCGGCCCGGAAGAGGGGCAAGGTCCCCTTACTTCTGATTTTGACTTCGTATACGACAATCTTGAAATTGACGAGAAAACCTGGGAGAAGGCGGAGCGCAAGCTGCTCGAGCATGCCTCGTCATTAGCCCTGGTACATGCCGGAATCTCCAAGGACCAACTGCAGCTGTTTGTCGGAGGTGATCTGATGAATCAGATTATCAGCGCGACCTTCGCGGCGCGGACCATCGGAGCGCCTTATCTTGGCGTATTCGGAGCCTGCTCCACTTCGATGGAAAGTCTGGCGGTAGCGGCGATGGTGGTGGATGCAGGCGGCGCACAGTATGCGCTGGCGGCGACAGCAAGCCATAACTGCACAGCGGAGAAGCAGTTCAGATATCCTACGGAGTATGGATCGCAGAAGCCGCCAACAGCCCAGTATACGATTACTGGCTCCGGAGCAGCGGTCGTGGCTTCATCTGGTTCAGGCCCGCGAATAACCCATGCAACGATCGGAAAAATCCAGGATCTTGGTGTCAAGGATCCCTTTAATATGGGAGAGGCCATGGCTCCGGCGGCAGCGGATACATTAGTCGCGCATTTCAAGGATACCGGCCGAACGCCGGAGGACTATGATCTCATTGTGACAGGCGATCTGGCTTCTGTCGGACATGCCATCGTCAGCGATCTGCTGAAGCAGGATGGAGTCACCATGGAAAAGACGGCCTTTAATGACTGCGGGTTGATGATCTATGACCGGGAGAAGCAGCCCTTTGTGTTTGCAGGAGGCAGCGGCTGCGGTTGCTCGGCGGTCGTAACCTACGGTCATATTTTAAAGAGGATGAAGCGGGGGGAATTAAATCGGGTACTGATCGCTGCGACCGGAGCCTTGATGTCTCCACTGTCATATCAGCAAGGGGAAAGTATCCCGTGCATTGCCCACGCAGTCTCTATTGAAAGGGGTGAAAACTAAATATGATCTATTTCTGGGCTTTTGTCGTTGGGGGATTAATATGTGTGGTGGGTCAGATCATGTTTGATATTTTCAAGTTAACGCCGGCTCATACAATGAGCACACTTGTCGTGATCGGCGCAGTCATGGATGCTCTGGGTTGGTATGACCCGCTTGTGAAGTTTGCCGGAGCCGGAGCCTCAGTGCCGATCACAAGCTTCGGCAACTCTCTTGTTCACGGTGCCTTGACCGAATTGCACCGCGACGGCTGGATTGGCGTCATAACGGGAATATTCGATGTGACGAGCGCAGGGATTTCGGCGGCTATTATTTTCTCCTTTCTGGCCGCTTTGGTTGTAAGGCCGAAGGGATGAGCATTATGAAGACGAAATGAGCAGCAGACTGTGTCTGGAGGCAGGAATTTTGCCCGAAGATGCGGTCTGTTTTTTTTTACTTCCATAGGAATCATCATGTACAATAGAACTAGTACACATCGGTACAATTCAGCATAGAGCGACAAGATGACTAAACGCCTGGAGGGATAGAGCATGCCAATCGACGAGCAGTCAATTTCAGCGCTGAACGCGGTCAAGAGCAATCTGGAATCATGCATATTAGGGAAAACCTTTGAGATTAATCTATTGCTTACCGCCCTTCTTGCCGGAGGACATGTCTTAATCGAGGATGTTCCCGGTACGGGAAAGACGCAATTAATCAAGGCTCTGGCCAAATCCATGGACGGAGAATACAGACGAATCCAGTGTAATCCGGATATATTACCAAGCGATATAACAGGTGTATCTGTGTTTCACCCGCATGAGGAACGCTTTGTTTTCCGTCCGGGGCCGGTCATGACCAATATTTTGCTTGCGGATGAGATCAACCGTGCCACAACCAAGACGCAATCGGCACTGCTTGAAGTAATGGAAGAGAGAAGCGTGACGGCGGATGGGGTGACCTATGACTTGCCGGTGCCCTTCATGCTATGTGCGACTCAGAATCCGATTGATTTTGAAGGTACATATTTGCTTCCTGAGGCGCAGCTGGATCGTTTCATGTTGAAGATCAGCATGGGATATCCGGACGCGGCTACCGAGAAAAGCATGCTTCGTTCGCATGCTGCCGGACAGCCGGTTGATCAGCTTCGCCCGGTGACGAATATGGTTGATATCGCGAGAATCCAACAAGAGATTACCCAGGTGCATATCAGCGATGCTCTGACTGACTATCTATTGGAAATCGTGAGAAGAACCCGGAGCCATGAGTCTGTCCTGCTGGGGGCCTCGCCGCGCGCATCGCTCGCTTTCATGAATGCTGCGAGAGCTTACGCATTCTTGCGGGGGCGTGATTATGCTTTGCCGGATGATATCAAGGTGCTTGCTCCTTATGTACTCGGACACCGCATATTGCTTCGGCCGGAAGCCCGGCTGGACAGCCGGAATGCCGGACAGATCGTGCAGCAGATTCTGTTGCAGATTCAGGTTCCGGTTAGCGCGGGAATATAAGCTATGCGTACCGTAATGGGAGCTGTCAAAGCGGAATTGTCTTCCTTTAATTTTTGGAAAATGGCCTCTCTTTGGATCATTTGCTTGCTGTATGTATTGTTCCAGGGGGGCAAAACATCTTTGATGCTGCTGGCCATGACCCTCGTCTTATCGTGCTACTGGATTATAGGAGGCTGGGGAGGCATGCGCAGAATTCGAGGGACAAGAAGCTTGTCTGTAGACGGAGAACGCTCTGTTTTGCTGAAGGCCGGTGACGCGGTTCAGATACGCCTCGAAATTCAGACACCGCGGTTCCTTCCGCTTCCCTATATTGTGCTTAAGGAGCATTTGCACAGGCATAATGGGGATGCGTGGGTGTTTCAGGAGAGTATCATTCCAAGAATGCAGAGAAACAGCACGTTGGCCTATCAGACCCCTCCACTGGAGCGAGGCAGATACAGCTTTGAGGATACGGAATGCTATTCCGAAGACATCTTCGGATGGATGAAGCATAAGAGCAGCTTTATGGCTGGAGGCGAATTCCGGATTCTTCCGCGCACCATCTTCATTCCTCATTGGCAATTGCAGAGCCGGAACTCTCGGCTTGCCGGGACAGAAACGGCGGTATCTATGTCGCGGAGAGAGACGACCCAGATTAACGGGGTGCGGGACTATGTGTACGGTGACCGGATTTCAAGGATTCATTGGAACGCAACCGCCAAGACAGGCACCTGGAAATCCAAGGAGTTCGAGCATGAGTCGCTCCCGAAGACATTCCTTGTGCTGGACGGGCATTCCATCGGCTATATGAAGCCTGAACAATTTGAACTCGCGGTATCTACCGCCGCCTCGCTCCTTGAATTTGGCGCAAGACAGCGGATTAATATGGGATTGTGCACACTGGGCAAAGACTTTAGAGGCTTTTCGCCTTCCGAGGGGCACCTGGAGCGCCTTGAGATGCTGCATCATTTGGTGGATATTCATGCCGACGGATACGGCTCGCATATCCCGAAGCTGGAGAAGGCAAGGATGCTGCAATCACCAGGAGCCTTTTTTATTCTGATCAGTCCGCTAAGCGACGAGAACTTATTCTCCATTCTGCGTTGGGCCAAAAGTCATCACATGACGCCATATCACATTCATATTGCTGCCAGCACGACGGGTTCTACTCGTAAAAGCCTAGTTAAGAGCATGCTGCATGAGCGGGGGATTCGGGGGATTTCCGTATCCTCGCTGTCCGAACTGCCTGCGGCGCTTGGAGGTGGTGTTCAATGAAGCTTTCTGAGCGCACCTATTCCTGGTATCATATTCTATCCGTTATTTGCATCTGGATTATTGCTTTTCAGTGGATTGATTTTACGGTTCCGCTATGGTTTCAGGCAACAACGACACTTGTTACGGTTACTTTGCTGATCGTGGGAGCAGTGGAGCTCCTTCCGCTTCAAGCGGGCTGGCGCTGGACGATGAAGCTAATTGTTGTAATGGCCTCCTGGAGAGTGGTCCTGGTGGGGTATGGAGTATACACTCCGAGCGGGCCGCTCTACCCTGACCAGTTGCGTGATATGTCATTATCGTTCCAGCCCTATATATGGTTTTCGCTTGCTGCCTGGTTTCTTTTTGAGCTTATCCTGATGGCGGTGAAGGGGAAAGCTCGGATTATGCTGTTTTTAGCAGGCCATCTTATTGTATTTGCTGCTCTGGATTCTTTCACACCTTACCATTTATGGATGAACGTAGCATGGATCGTATTTGCAGGCTTAAGCTGGCTGGCCGGCTGTCATTTCCGAGAGTATCAATTGAAATTTCCTCAAGGCTGGGGCGTATTGAAAAGTCATCCATTACAAATTGCCGGCAATATCATTGTCGTATTTGCCTGTGTTCTGTTAATCGGAACCAATATGCCTACGGTATCGCCGCTGTTAACAGACCCGTATACGGCCTGGGTGAACCGAAATAGCGGCAGCGGCGGAGGCGAAGGGACAGTAGAGACGGCTACATCGTCCATTTCGACCCTTGCTCCCAACTTTGAACAAGCTGTGGTTGTGTCCGGTTATAGCAGAGATGATCAGGAGCTTGGCGGCGGCTTTGAATTCAGCTATAGTCCGGTGATGTCCGTCGACTCTTCCGTAAGATCCTATTGGCAGGGAGAGACTCGCCGGTTATACACAGGCACAGGCTGGCTGGATTACTTAAGCGAAGGCAGAAATAATAGGGGCGGAGGCGGAAGTGAAGAGTTTCTGCTGAATGACCCTGCGCCGAAGACCGAGACCATGCAGGTTGTACAGACAATTACGATGCAGAACGAGCAGATTTATCCGATTTTGTTCGGCGGGTATGCGATCGCGAAGGTAGAGTATCTGGATGAGGAGTCTTCCGCGTCCTTTAGCTCAAGTGCTACTTGGTATCCGGAGGAGGCGGAGCTGCGCTGGGATCCATCTCATGTGGCTGTACTGTCCAGCAGTGCTGAGCCAACACGTCTCTATCCAAGAAGATACGCCATCACTGCCAATATTCCGCTGATTCCGCTGGAAGAGGTGCGTGAAGCCGCATATCAGGAGCTGTACCCCGAAGGTTCACGGGATGAACAGTATCTGCAGGTGCCTTCGGACTTTCCGGAGCGGGTTCGCCTATTGGCAGAACAGATTACCTCGGAGGGGGATACCCCTTACAAGAAGATGGAGCTTCTGCAGGCTTATTTGCGGCAAAATTTCGAATATACAAACAAGCCTGATATATCCCGTAAACAAAGCGACGATTTTGTGGATAGCTTTTTGTTTGAAATCCAGCAGGGATATTGTGATTACTTCTCCACATCTATGGTCATGATGGCACGAACACTCGGCATTCCGGCGCGCTGGGTAAAGGGGTACGCACCGGGCAGCCAGCCGAGCCCGGAGACACTGGATAGATTCCCGGAGCGGGGGATGGCCTATCAGGTCAACAACGCCGATGCTCATTCCTGGGTGGAGCTGCACTTTGGCGATTATGGCTGGATTCCTTTTGAGCCTACGCCTGGATTCAACGCCCCGGTATTGTACAAGCAGGACGACAGTGTAGTAGCATTTGCAGATATAGAACAGCCTGACATGTCGGATCATAAAGCGGCAAGCGGCGGCTTTATGGATCGTGTCTCACCCCAAGTGCTTCGGATCATCTCGATGATTTCAGCAGCGGTTATCCTGGTCTGGGCAGTGTACCGTTTCCGTTCCTCTCTGTATTTTGTTTTCATGCGGATGCGAATCGGCCACAAGCTATCGGCAGCTGAGAAAACCGTTCTGGAGACGATGCGGGTTGTTCGTGCCCTGAGGTGGAGAGGGTTTGAACGAAGCGAGGAAGAGACCCTAAGAGAGACCTTTGCCCATTGGAGTGCTGCCAATCCTAATTTGTCTTCGATTCTGGACGACTTGCTGCAGGAATTCGAGCTGGCAAGCTACAGCCGGGATGCATATGGGGAAGAGCGCTGGCGGCATGTAAGAGATTTGAGCAAAGAATTATTCCGCAATACAGGCAAAAGAAGATAAATATAAGGAAGTTCAGGGTAGAATATGGTATAGTTTGTCGTATGTAAAAAACTGAGGTGAACAAAATTTGTTTGAGATTTTTATGCCTAAGCTGCGGGTGAATCATGTGTTCGATATTGATCTTGAAGGTCTATATGAACAGGGTTACCGCGGAATTATAACGGATCTTGACAATACGCTGGTGGGGGCGAAGGCTCCGCTTGCCACGCCAGAGCTGGTGGATTGGTTCGAGAAGGTCAAGAAAATCGGATTTAAACTTGTGATCGTATCCAATAATAATCTGGACAGGGTATCCAAATTTGCTACCCCTTTAGATATTGAGTTCGTCCATAAAGCCAAAAAGCCGACCGGAGCTTCATTCCTTCGAGGAATGAAGCTGATGGGGCTTAGTCCGAAGGAGACGATCATGGTAGGGGACCAATTGATGACGGATGTATACGGCGGCAATCGCCAGGGGCTCTTTACAGTGCTTGTGCTGCCGATCTCGGTTCAGGATGAAGGATTCGGCACACGCATCAATCGGCGTCTGGAACGTATCGTGAAGTCCCGGCTGGGGAAGTCTGGATTATGGCTTGAGGAGGACAAACATAAATGACGGATCTGCAAAATAGAAGGGACGCAGCCCATTGCAGCGGCTGCGGCATCAAGCTGCAGACGGAAGCACAGGACAAGCCGGGCTATGTTCCGGCACAGGCTTTGGAACGTGAGCCCGTTATCTGTCAGCGGTGCTTCCGGATTAAGAACTATAATGAATCTTCATCTGTGACGGTGCAGCAGGATGAATTTCTTCGGCTGCTTGGGCAGATTGGAAGCAAGGATGCGCTTGTTATCCACATCGTGGATTTGTTTGATTTCCATGGAAGCGTTATTTCCGGCTTGCAGCGATTTATCGGCAACAACCCGGTATTGCTTGCCGTGAACAAGACCGACCTGCTGCCAAAGGTTACGAACTGGAACAAGATTAGGAACTGGGTGCAGAAGGAAGCCAAAGAGATGGGCTTGAAGGTGGTCGACGTTGTGCTGTGCAGTGCCAAGCAGAACAGCGGGTTTGACCGCCTGCTGGAGATGCTGTCGCTCTACCGGGGAGACCGTGATGTCTATGTAGTTGGTGCTACCAATGTAGGGAAGTCTACGCTGATCAACAGGCTGATCCGGGATTACAGCGATCTGGATCAGGAGCTTACCGTGTCGAGATATCCGGGAACCACGCTGGATATGGTTCATATCCCGCTGGATGACGGCAAGTCGATTATCGATACGCCTGGGATCGTGTATCCTTCCCGATATAGCGAGCTGGTTAGTCCGCAGGACCTGAGCGTGATCATGCCGGATAAGCCTCTTAAACCGGCGGTATACCAGTTAAATGAAGGACAGACCTTATTCTTGGGCGGGTTTGGCCGCTTTGATTTTATCCAGGGCGAGCGTCAGTCCTTCACCTTCTTCGCAAGCAGCCGTATTCCGCTGCATCGGACCAAGCTGGAACGGGCCGACGAGCTGTATGCGGAGCATGCCGGAGAGCTTCTGTCTCCGCCGAACCGAAGCAGTCTGGAGAAGCTGCCTGAGTGGACTAGACATGACTTCCGGATACCAAAGGGCCGGCACTCGGATCTGTTTATTTCCGGCCTGGGCTGGATCAAGGTGAATAATGATAGCGGAGCGGTATTGGCTGTTCATGTGCCGAAGGGAGTCAAGGTGCTGGAGCGTCCGTCGCTGATCTAGGAAAATAGGATTTTAGCAGGGAATAAGGGGGAGAGTAACCATGAATCTATTGCTTGGAGTGATGGGGGATCCTGTGATTCAGTCCAAATCGCCGGTTATGCATCAGGCTGCTCTTCATGCCGCAGGTCTCCCTGGAAATTATGTCCCGCTACATGTGAAGGCAGATCAATTGGAGAGGGCTATTCAGGGAATTCGGGCGCTCGGGTTTCATGGGGTAAATGTAACGGTGCCGCATAAGATCCGGGTGATGGATTATCTTGACGAGATTGATCCGGCAGCGGCTGCTATTGGCGCTGTCAATACAATAGTGCATGAAGACGGCAGACTAATCGGTTACAATACCGATGGAATCGGGTATCTGCGCTCGTTGAAGGAAGAGACGGGAGCCAAGCTGAACGGAGCAAACATCGTTGTGCTTGGAGCGGGCGGCGCTTCCCGCGCCATCATTTATGCGCTGCTGCAGGAGAAGCCTAAATGCCTCACCATCGCGAACCGGACGGAGGCGACGGCTCAGGGACTGGTATCAGAATGGGGACATCTAGGAAGCCTGTCAGCCTGTGCATATCATAATGTCCGCAGTGCCCTGGAAACAGCAGACATTATTATTAATACAACTACAGTAGGGATGTATCCGCATATCGAGGATATCCCTGTTGAACCGGATTGGCTGCCTTCCGGGATCATCGTCAGCGACTTGATTTACAATCCGCTGGAGACCGTATTGCTTACGGAGGCGAAGCGAAAGAACTGCCGGATTCACAACGGACTGGGCATGTTTATCTATCAAGGTGCTTATGCCTTTGAATTATGGACAAAAGCCAGTGCGCCGGTCGCCGAGATGCGAGCTGCAGTTGCCGGTGAATTAAATAAAGAATACCATTAAACAATATTAAGGGGTTATGAACTACATGCTTAGCGGAAAACAAAAACGGTATTTACGGAGCCTTGCTCATCATCTTCAACCGATCTTTCAGGTCGGCAAGGGAGGAACGAACGAGCAGATCATCCGCCACATTTCCGAAGCGCTGGAACGCCGGGAACTGATCAAAGTCTCAATTCTGAATAACAATCTTGATGATCCGAAGGGGATTGCGGAAGAATTGGCAGAAGGAGCGGAAGCAGAGCTGGTCCAGCTGATCGGCAGAACGATTGTATTGTATAAGGAGTCCCGGGATTATAAGCAGATCGAGCTCCCTTAACAGAAGTTCATTCAAAAAGTCAGCTGAAGAGCCGACTTTCTGAACTCGCTTAACAGGGAAGGGGAAGTTGAGATATGAAGAAAATCGGTATTATGGGCGGAGCCTTTGACCCGATCCATATCGGACACCTGTTGGCAGCCGAGGCAGCACGGGAGAAATATGGACTGGAGGAAGTCTGGTTCATGCCTTCGCATATTCCGCCGCACAAGCATCAGGCGGGCGGCAGCGGAGAGCAACGGCTGGAGATGGTTAAGGCTGCAACGCATAGTCATCCCGCTTTCAAGCCGCTTGATATTGAGCTGCGCCGGGGCGGGGTATCCTATACGGTAGATACCATCCGTGCGCTTCGCTCCGAGCATGCTGATCTGGAGCTCTATTTTATCATCGGCGCAGATATGGTGAATTACTTGCCCAAGTGGGAAGGGATTGAAGAATTGGTGGGCATGCTCCGGTTCATCGGCCTCCAGCGTCCCGGAAGCTTCCTGGAGCTGGATACACTTCCGCCGCTGATCCGGGATGCTGTAATGCTTGCGGATATGCCGTTGGTTGATATTTCCTCGAGTCTGATTCGGTCCCGAATCTCCCGCGGACTCTCCGTACGCTATATGGTGCCTGAGCCGGTATATGAATATATCATGGGGAGCAGATTGTATGAAGTACTCGCGTGAACAACTGATCACTATGGTTTCCGGCCAAATGCCGGAAAAACGCTGGAGACATGTCGAGGGTGTCATGACAACCTCCGTATCTCTTGCAAAGCGTTATGGGGCCGATCCGGAAAAGGCGGATTTGGCAGCCTTGCTGCATGACCTGGCCAAATTTTGGCCGATGGAGCGGCAGGAGGCAGTTATGCTCGAGCATGGGCTGCAGCCGGAATTGCTTCAGTATGACCGGCAATTGCTTCATGCGGAGATCGGTGCCTATGTCGCGGAGCAGGAATACGGAATTCGGGATGAAGAAGTTCTCAATGCTGTTCGCTACCATACGTCAGGCAGAGAGCAGATGACACTGCTGGATAAAATCGTCTGTCTGGCGGATTATATCGAGCCTGGCCGAAACTTCCCTGGCGTAGACCAGATCCGGGGGCTGGCTGAGCATAATCTGGAGAAGGCGTTGATTTGCGGCTTTGATTCCACGATTTCTTTTCTCTTACAGCAAGGGAAGATCATATTTCCGCTAACGGTAATCGCGCGAAATAGCCTGATCCGTGAGTTGAATGAACAGAAAGAACGATAATACTATTTTCAGGAGGTTGAATGAATGGCAGTAGCACCTAATGAATTGCTGCGTATTGCAGTCGCGGCTGCAGAAGACAAGAAAGCGATGAATCTCGTGACACTCGATCTGAAGGGGGTATCCCTGATTGCGGATTATTTCGTAATCTGCCACGGGAATTCAGACACACAAGTTAAGGCGATTGTAACGGAGATTCGTAAACAGGCGCAGGAGGCCGGTGCAACGATTCGCGGAATCGAAGGGCTGAATTCTGCCCGTTGGGTTCTGATGGATCTTGGAGACGTCGTAGTCCATGTATTCCATCGCGATGAGCGCGAGTATTACAATATTGAGCGTCTGTGGTCGGACGCTAAAGTCGTGGAGAACGTATGAGCCTGATTGCCGGTACGGTTCTTTCACTCCCTGTATCCAGAGAAGTATCTCCTTACGGTTACTTCCTCAGCGGAGGAACACAGGATGTGCTGCTGCATTATTCGGAGTTGACTCGCGAAGTAAAGCCCGGAGATACGGTAGAGGTATTTTTATTCTATGACACAGAGGACCGGCTTGCGGCAACGATGAAGAAGCCCTTCCTGACGCTGGGCGAGCTGGCCCTTCTGGAAGTGGCGGATGTTCATCCCCGTCTGGGCTGCTTCCTTGAGATGGGGCTCGGACGGCAGCTCTTGCTGCCGATCCGTGAACTGCCCGAGCTGAGGGAACTGCATCCCAAGGTAGGCGACCGGGTGTATGTCATCATGGAGCATGACAAGCAAGGACGGCTGCGGGCCAAATTGGCCGGAGAGCAGGAGCTGGCACCACTCTGTTTCCATGCACCCGAATCCTGGAAGGATGAATGGAAGGAAGCCATCGTGTATAAGCCGCTGCAAATGGGTACCTTTGTCATTGTGGACGGAGGCGTGCTCGGCTTTGGAGCAATTGGGATGGTTCATGCATCGGAACGCCCGAGACTGCTGCGGCTTGGTGAGCAAGTGAAGGTTCGAGTCGCATTTGTTCGCGAGGACGGACGGGTCAACCTGTCGATGGCCGCCCGCAAAGAAATTGGAATGGGAGAGGACGCCGAACGGATTCTCAGCTATCTGGAAAGCCGTCCCGGCGGAGGAATGCCTTATTCTGATGCTACAGCTCCGGACTTGATCAAGCAGCGGTTCGGAATCAGCAAGTCCGCCTTTAAACGGGCTTTAGGCAAGCTGATGAAGGAAGGCAAGGTTACGCAGAGCGAGAACTGGACCTATCTTGCAGGTGCCTTGAAGGATAAAGAGAATCACGAAGCAGAGTAAGCAGCCCACTGCGGCGTATGCTGGAAAGCGGTGAAGGAACGATGGTTGCATACCGAAAATTTGCTTATGTATACGATGAATTAATGGAGGACATGCCGTATCCGGAATGGATTGCCTTTGCCGAGCATGCGTGGTCAGAGACGAGCAGCCCCAGGACGGTGGTGGATCTGGGCTGCGGAACCGGCAGTATTGCCATTCCGCTCGCGGTCGCCGGTTATCAGGTAACTGGACTTGACCTGTCGGAGGATATGCTGGCTGTTGCCCGTCAAAAGCTGGAGCGTACTTCACAGGGAACAAGGCTGTTCCGTGAGGGAAGCTTGCAATTGACCCGGCAGGATATGACGTCATGGACCTTGCCAGAGCAGGTTGATGCGGTCATTTCCTTCTGCGATTGTATGAACTATCTGCTGGAGGAAGCGGATGTTATCCGTACTTTTCAAGCCACCTGGAATGCGCTCAAGCCTGGCGGAACGTTTATCTTTGACGTGCATCACCCGGACACGCTGCGCAGCTATGAGGAAGAACAGCCCTTTATTTGGGATGAGCCCTCCTTGGCTTACATATGGACCTGTGAACGGAATGATGAAAGGAATGAGATCGAGCATCACCTGACGATTTTTGCAAGAGAAGAAGAAGCGGGAGCCGGCCTCTACCGAAGATTTGAAGAGACGCATATCCAGCGTGCGTATGATCCCGAATGGATCAGGAAGATGCTGCTTCAATGCGGATTCAAAAGCGTATCCTGCCATGGCGACTTTAGCTGGAATGCGCCGATTGAGGATGCCGCAAGGCTGTTCTTTGTTGCTGTGAAATAAAACTGTTGAGGTGGATTGTGATGTCACAAAACCGGCTGATTTTGTTTCAAGGAGATTCGATTACCGATGGGAATCGGGATCGCGGGCAGGATTTGAATCATATTTTAGGACATGGGTACGCTTATATTATTGCAGGCATGCTTGGAGGAAAATATCCCGAGCGGAATTTGAGCTTTGTCAATCGCGGTGTCAGCGGGGATCGGGTATCCGATCTGTATGCGCGCTGGAATGAGGATGCCATCAGTCTGCAGCCCGAGGTCCTCAGCATTCTGATCGGAGTGAATGATGCCTGGAGAATCATGGCTGGCGAGCCAAGCGGCGCTACGGACAGATTCGAGCGTGCTTATATGCATTTGCTTGCGGAGACGGCTGAGGTGTTGCCGAGGACCCGTCTGATGCTATGCGAGCCGTTTATTCTTCCCGTTGGCGCTACGGCGGACAAGTGGGAGGAGTGGCAGGCACTCCTTGGCCGCTATCAACGCATTACACGTGAGCTTGCCGAGCAGTTTAATGCTGTGCATGTGCCGCTTCAGGATCGATTCAATGAGGCAGCCAAGCAGAAAGAGCCTGCTTATTGGTTGTGGGACGGGGTACACCCCACTGCGGCAGGGCATCATTTGATTGCCGAGCGTTGGATGTCGGTTGCTGATCAGCATGGACTTTTGAAATAATGTCGGACACTTTGTTAATCCTGTATTTTTCCCAGAGGAGATTATATGAATCATGAATGAAGCTACTGAAAAACCAACCCAAGTTGCCAGAAATAATCGGCGTTCCAATTCTTCTCCGCCGCCAGTACGGGTGTATTCCCTGGGTGGGCTGGGGGAAATCGGGAAAAATATGTATGGTGTGGAATACAAGAATGAAATCATTATTATCGATGCCGGACTCAAATTTCCGGAGTCCCGATTGACGGGCATTGATTACATCATTCCTGATATTACTTATTTGATTGAAAATCGTCATAAAATTAAGGGCTTGTTTCTGACTCATGGCCATGAGGATCATATCGGGGCCCTGCCATTTGTGCTTCGTCAATTGTCCGTGCCGGTATACGGAGGACCGTTAACGATTGGACTTGTAAAAGCCAAGCTGGAGGAATATCGGATGCTTGGCGAGGTCAAGCTCCATGTGTACGAAGAGGGCGACCGTTTTCAGTTTCAGCATCTGGCCGTTCATTTCTTCCGGACAACCCATAGCATTCCCGATGCCTTCGGAATCGTGATTGATACTCCATATGGTGCTGTAGTGCATACGGGAGACTTCAAGTTCGACTTTACACCGGAGGACCGGCCGGCTGATCTGTTCAAGATGGCCGCGGTCGGCGGGGAGGGCGTGCTGGCGCTGCTGGCAGACAGTACGAACAGTGAGAAGGAGGGATTTACTCCCTCCGAGCGCAAGGTCGGTACTTCGATTCTCGAAACGTTCCGTCAATGCGAAGGACGAATCCTGTTTGCCACCTTTGCTTCGAATGTTCATCGGCTGCAGCAGGTGGTTGATGCGGCTATTCTGTGCAATCGCAAAATCGTGGTCATCGGCCGAAGCATGGACAAGGCCTTCTCCATCGGGCAGGACCTGGGATATATCCGGATTCCGGACGGGATGCTGATTGATGTGAAGCACATCGACCGGTACGAGGACCGGCAGATCCTGATCGTCTGTACCGGCAGCCAAGGCGAACCCAATGCCGCGCTCAGCCGGATTGCCTCAGGCGCCCATCGCACGGTGCAGATTTATCCGGGCGATACAGTGATCTTCTCGTCCTCCCCGATTCCGGGCAACGGTCAAAACGTTAACCGCGTAATTGACACTTTGATGCGTGCGGATGCGAATGTTATTTACGGTTCGATCTTTGACATTCATACATCCGGTCATGGCAATCGGGAAGACTTGAAGCTGATGCTGAGCTTTATCCGTCCGAAGTACTTCATTCCGATTCATGGGGAGTACCGGATGCTGCTCAGACACAAGGATCTCGCGATCCAGACTGGCTTGACCGAGGATCGGGTATTTCTGCTCAACCTTGGCGAGACCGTCTCGATCTACCGGAACCGGGCCAAGCGCGGCCGTACGATTCCGTCGGGCGAAGTATTTGTGAGCAATGGCGAAATGCGCGCCCAAGAGGAACAATTGGTTGAGGAACGCCTGGAGCTGTCGCAAGAGGGTATTGTGATCGTTGTGATGACGGTGGACGGTAAAACCGGACAGATTCTGGCCGGTCCGGATATCGTGACCCGCGGCTTTGTCTACATGCAGGATGCCCGTCCGCTGCTGCGGAGGGCGGAGACGGTGCTGAAGCGGAATCTGGCCAAGATGGCTGAGAAGCAAGCCTTTGATAAAGCGGTATGGCTCCGTTCGGTGCATAAGAGTATGAGAAAATACTTCATGAAGGAAGTAGGGCGTGCGCCTCATATCATGCCTTCAATTTTGGAAGTTAAATAGCATGGAATGGTTCAGGGGCTGATCGGAAAGTCATTAAGAAGGACTCTCCGATCCAGCTCCTTTTTTGTGTTTTGTTGCATAAAAGCGGTGAGAATACGGAATGAGTGTTAAAGATGCGGGGCAATCAACCGCGGGAACACATCGACTGGCGGACGTTCTCTTTTCCTGCGGTCATCGGTGAGCACAACAACCGTTTCCAGGCTGGGAATGACATAAATGAATTGTCCTCCATACCCGCGCGCGTAGAAATAATCGAAGGATGGCTTCCCGTCCCCCTCGAAACTGTCGCACCACCAATGCCAGGCATAAGAGCCGCTCCAGGGAGCTGTAACTCTGATCGCAGGCTGAACGGAATGGACCGCTAGCTCGGAAGTGATTAATTGCCGGTTCTCCCATTGTCCTTGCTGCAAGTAGAGCCGCCCGAAATTCAGCAGATCGGCGGGACGGAGAGACAGCCCGAAGCCTCCTGTATGAATGCCCTGAGGATCTTGCTCCCAGTGATAATCATTGATCCCGAGGGGGCCAAATAAATAGGTCTCGGCAAATGAAACCAGGGAGCCGCCGATCGCCCGGACAAGCAGATGGGACAGGATTTGAGAGCTTCCGGAATTGTACTCCATCACCTCGCCTGGTGGAGTAGCCATTGGCTGCTCCAGGGCGAAAGCCACCCAGTCCTGTGAGCGAGTCATCTGCGGGAAGGAGTTGATGCCGCCAAATTCCTTCCATCTCCAACCGCCAGACATTGTTAACAGATGCCGGAGGGTGATGTCTTTTCTCCAGTCGTCCTTTTCCCTGTCCAGCATCGGAACACATTCGCTAAGCTTAGTATCGGGCGGAGGAAAGAGTCCTTGATCCATAGCAATACAGATTAGCGCAGAAAGAAAGCTCTTCGTGCACGAGTTGATTTTGGTTAGTTCATATTCGACTTGATGATGTCGATAATGCTCGAAAATTAGCTTTTCTTGACGGTAAATGAGACAGCTCCTTAAATGAAGCGGTACGACGGCCGCAGAAATTGATGACAGATCCATGCTGCAACATCCTTTCTTTCATTGAAATCATTGTATCATAAGGGCTCGGAAGTCCCATAAATGAAAAAACCAGCATACATTTTGAAAATTTCATACTAATTACTTTCTTCGACAACATTCGTCTTTTTATCGAAAACTATACAATTGGTCCCCTTTTATTCCGATATTATATGTGACTAAGGTCATATTAAAGCGGTAGAAGAATGAATCGAAAATATAGCATTTTTAAGAAGGAAGGGAAATGAAATGAAAATTCAGGCCAAATTAACTATTGTCATTATCGCAGTTACTATGTTCTCAACCTTGCTGATGGTCTTTTTCACGAGAAACAAGTCCACGGATGAGATTAATCAGCTATCGCAAACGGCTATGCGACAAATGGCGGAGGGGAAAATTGAGACGATCCGCGCTTTGATTTCCAAGGAATCCAATTTTCTTAAAATGGTTGCGGATTATCCCGACATTACCCAGCTGCTGCAGTCCTCAGGAGGAACAGGGGCAAGCGAGAATCAGGAGTTATTAAATAACCTCAATGCTAAGCTTCAGGAATGGGTGGAAGAAGCGGGGAACCTGGAACATATTTTCGTAGGGAATATGAATGGCATTGGGATCGCAGACAGTGATGTTGCGTTGATCGGTACTGATTTTAGTGAACGGAGTTACTTTAAGAAGGTGGTAGAAACTCAACAATCTGTGATCAGTGAAACGCTGCAATCCAAATCTACGGGCGCTTTTGTGGTAGCCTTTGTAGAGCCGGTAAAGGTAGATGGTCAAATGATCGGATTTGTTGCCTCTGCCGTCCGCAGCGACAGCATGGTCCATTATCTGGCCAATTCAACTGTGCTGAGTGCGGAATCTTCTTATGCCTATCTGGCGGATGAGACGGGAACGCTTATCTTTCATCCGGACCCGGCCCGAATTGGTACAGTGACGCAGGTTGAAAAAATCGTAGAAGTGGTAAGCAAATTAGCTGCCGGAGAACAGGTTGCCCCAAGTCATTATGATTACATACTGGATGGTGTGGAAAAATCCGCATACTACACCACGATACCTGAAACTGGGTGGACCCTGGTCTTGACGGGAGATGAGCAGGATATTGTCGCTCCGGTTAATAGGATGATTCAGTTTATTTGGATCATAGGAGCAATCAGCCTTGTGGTTACCATTATTGCGGCAGGCTTGATTGCACGCGGGATTTCCATTCCGATTATCAGGCTTACGGGCTTGATTGAAAAGACAGCGGATCTCGATCTGAAGAGATTGGACGGCTATGACCGTCTTGCCAAGGGTAAGGATGAAATCAGCTTGATGGCGGCAGCAACGCTAAAAACCCGCGACGTCTTGCGACAAACGGTTGGAGGTCTCTCCGAAATCTCCTCTAAAGTCGTAAATAATACTGTAGCACTGGAGCAGTTGTCTACGGATGTCCGGGAAAATGCCCATGATAACGCGGCAACAACGGAGCAGCTGTCGGCAGGAATGCAAGAGACGGCAGCCGCTTCGGAGGAAATGACTGCAGCAATTCAGGAAATTAACTCTAATGTAAGCTCCATTGCAGATCAGGTTAGAAAGGGTGTCGAGGTTTCGGGGCAAATTACGGAGCGTGCCCAGCATCTGCGGAAGGATGCCATGGAATCGTCAGAAAGAACTGAACAAATGTATGGGGAAGTCAGACATAAAATGGAGCATGCGATTCAGCAGTCAGCAGCAATCCAGGAGATTGACCAGCTTGCAGCTACAATTCTAGCCATTACGGGCCAGACGAATCTGTTGGCACTGAATGCGGCTATAGAAGCGGCTAGAGCAGGCGAAGCCGGAAAGGGCTTCTCCGTGGTTGCTGGCGAGATTCGAAAGCTGGCGGAGCAATCCTCTCATACTGCTTCCGGTATTAAGGATATTGTTGAAAATGTGACTTCCTCCGTAAGTGAGATGAAGACTCAATCTGAAGCCATGCTGGCGTTCATTAATGATAGTGTATTGCATGACTATCGCAAGCTTGGGGATGTCAGCGTACAGTATAGCCAAGACGCGGTCATAATCGACGAACTGATGAGCGAGTTTGATACCTCTGCATCTCAATTGCATTCGACCGTATCGGGTATTTCCACTGCTGTCAACGAAGTGGCCGCTACCATCAATGAAGGCGCTGCCGGGGTACAGGACATTGCCGAGAAGAACTCGGATATTGTGGAAAAAACCTTAATAGAGGCTGCCAAAGCCAAAGAGACGCTGAACAGTGCTCGGGAGATGGAGCAGCTGATGTCCAAGTTTACACTTTAATTAGGAAATTCTATCAAAAGGGCTCTCCCAAAGGACTTGATCCGGCGGTAGGGCCCTGTTTGTGTTCAGAGACTGGCGCGGCACAGAATTTCTTGGCAGGGGAGTGTGCAAAGCAAAGGACAGTTAAACATTGCCCAGCCATTTCGATCACGCTCCAGTGAAATTTCTTACCTTAAATTCTTCATTCGGCGCTCGAACCCCATTTTAGTGAAAAAAATTACCTTAGATCTCCAATATCTAGTTAAACCCACGGTATAGCCACTTTTAAGCGAAAGAATTTCACTATATCTGCATTTCCACCATTTCAACCAAATTTAGAGTAACTTTTTTCACTGCATGCGCATGATCCGTATTTGCATGGGGGCTACAAACCGTCGTCATGCTGTGAAACATCGCGAATAACTGCGATCGTAAGCACACTTCACTCGTTGCCTCCGGCACGCAGAATCATTGGTCGGCTTTTTGCTGTTTCCTAAATTGTTCCCTAATTTGTTCTCTAATTTAAAGGGTAGGAAGACGAGATATTTTGCTATATAGTAGTAAGATATTGGAAGGTTGGGAGGCACGAAACGAGTGAGTATCATCGAGGCACGCGGGCTGAAAAAGGTATTCAAGCAAGCAGTCAAGGACCCTGGATTAGGTGGGGCGATCAAGCATTTGTTTACACAACAGTATCGGGAGAAATATGCGGTAGAGGGAATTGATTTGACGATTGAGGAAGGGGAGACGGTAGCCTACGTTGGTCCCAATGGAGCGGGGAAATCAACGACAATCAAGATGCTCTGCGGAGTACTTGTCCCTTCAGGCGGAGAGATTCTCGTAGATGGCCGGGTTCCGCACAAGCAGAGGATGGAGAATGCCCAGCATATCGGTGCGGTATTCGGACAGCGTACCCAGCTGTGGTGGGACATTCCGGTACGTGAATCTTTGACTTTATTGAGGGATATTTATCAGGTTCCCCCGGCTGCATTCAAGAAAAATCTGGACGGATTCACCGAGCTGTTAGGGATGGAGTCCTTCCTCCATCTATCGGCCCGCAAGCTGTCCTTGGGACAAAGGATGCGTGCCGATCTGGCAGCGGCATTGCTTCATGATCCGAAGATTGTCTATCTCGATGAACCGACGATCGGTCTGGATGTGGCGGTCAAGCACCGGATTCGCGATTTTATCAAGGAAATGAACCGGGAGAAAGGCACGACCATGATGCTGACCACACATGATTTGGGGGATATCGAGAATCTGTGTGAACGGCTGGTCATTATTGATCAAGGCCGGATTATCTACGACGGCAAGTTGCAGAAGGTGAAGGACGCCTTTGCCAGGGAACGAACCATACATACTCAGCTCAGTGCGCCGATCGTTGGGGCGGAGGAACTGTTTGCCGATATGCCTGAAGTGGCGGTTGAAAGCAGCGCTGGCGATGAAAAAGAAGGAGACAGTGTTCCTTCATTGTCTATCAAGTTCGACCGTTTTCGTTGTACGGCAAGCGAGATTGTGAAGCGGGTCATGAATCACGGAGAGGTTGTCGATTTCAGAATCGATGAGCCGAGCATTGAGGAGATCATTACCCGTGTATATGAAGGACAGTTAGATTCTGCAGCGTTGTCGGAAGCGGGGAAGGGGAGGGAATGAGGGTGTCTGTGGCATCTTTCAAGAAGTACATTACTTTGGCCCTCTGCTCCATGCAGAATACGCTTGCTTACAGACTATCTTTTATCTTGAATTTTCTAGCCAGCTTTATCGGACTTATCGCAATGTATTGTCTGTGGCAGGCGGTGTATACCGGCCGAGATCAGCTATCCGGGTTTACGTGGGAACAAATGCAGGCATATCTGCTCGTGACCTTTTTCGTAAATTCCATGCTGTCCTATTATTCTGAATCCAGTATTTCGGGGAAAATCATTGATGGCAGCGTCATGATGGATTTGCTTCGTCCCATCCAGTTTCAGAAGGCCCGACTCGCAGAGACACTGGGCTCTTGTGTGCTGGAAGGTCTGCTAAGCTGCATCTTGATCGGCACCGCAGCTGTGTTTACGCTCGGGATCTCACTGCCGCAGGACGGAGTGGGTATGCTCCAGTTTGGAATCAGCATGCTGTCGTCTATTTTTGTGAAATTTTGCATCGTATATATGTCCGCCTTGCTCTGCTTCTGGACGACGAGCAGCTTTGGCATCTATTGGGCCCGAACCTCCATCACGAATCTGTTATCCGGCGCGCTTGTACCGTTGACGTTCTTTCCGGGGTGGCTGGAGTCGCTGGCGATGGCGCTTCCTTTTCAGGGAATTGTTAATACACCGGTCCGAATTGCGCTCGGTATGACGGGAAGAGCGGAAGCCTGGCAGATGATTGGCGTGCAATGGATCTGGATTATCCTCCTCTGGCTGCTCGGCAGGTGGCTATGGTCCCGGGCTGTACGGCAAATCACGATTCATGGAGGTTAGTGGGATGAAGATTAGAAATACGCCGCGCCGAATTCTGTATTTATATTGGCGTCTTTACAGCCAGCAGCTAAAAGCGATGCTGGAGTATTCCGCTGATTTCTACATCATGATCGGAGCCGCTGCTTTGACCCAGATAACCGGATTTTTATTTCTGTGGGTGGTATTCTCCAGAATTCCGGATATTCAAGGATGGGGCTTGTGGGAGGTTGCCTTTATGTATGCGGCCATATATGTCTCCGAGGGGGTAGGCTCCTTGTTTTTTGAGGGGACTTGGCGGATGCTGCGGCTGGTCAATTTAGGAGAATTGGACCGCTACCTTGTTCGGCCTGTTCCGATCGTACTGCAAATATTCTGTACGGGAATCGGAATGAACGGGATCGGAAATATATTGATCGGCGGGACGATTATCGGAATATCCTTAAGCCATGTGCAGATGGATTGGAATCTGTCGACGGTTCTGATGGCAATCCTGTTATTTGTCTCGGCGATTACGATCCGTATTGCTATCAATCTGGCTGCAAATTGTTCCTCCTTCTGGATCCGAAGCAGCGGAAATGCCTTTCCGATCATGATTCACAATTTAGGCGAGTTCGCCAAATATCCGATTACCATCTTTTCGCTCGGGATTCAGCTCTTTATTTCCATTGTTGTTCCCTTTGCTTTTGTCAGCTTCTTCCCGGCGGCCGTATTGTTCGGCAAGGAGCCATGGAGCTGGTGGGGATGGCTCGGGCCGCTTGTAGCCGTCTGTGCTGTTTGGCTGTCGCTCGGCTTGCTGCGGATCGGTCTCGGAAAATATGAAAGCGCAGGGAATTAACTTAACAGCGAGCATCGTATAAAATAGCCCCCGGAAGAAGTCTATATCCGGGGGCTGATCTTATGGAGTGCAATTATTTTATCTAGCCATCCATCCGCCGTCCACGCAGAGGATATGCCCATTCAAATAGTCGGCGGCCGAGGAAGCCAGGAAAATCGCAGGTCCCTTCAGGTCATCAGGTGTTCCCCAGCGCCCTGCCGGAATCCGGTCGGTAATCGAGGCGGTGCGGTTCTCGTCGGCACGGATTGGTGCGGTATTGTCAGTAGCCATGTATCCCGGCGCAATCGCATTAATCTGAACTCCGCCTGAAGCCCATTCATTGGCGAAGGCCCGTGTGAGCCCGGCAACACCGTGCTTGGAAGCTGTGTATCCCGGCACATTGATGCCGCCTTGATAGGACAGCATGGAGCAGATGTTGATAATTTTTCCGCTGCCCCGTTCCAGCATATGTCTTCCGGCAATCTGTGATAGCAGGAATACGGTATTCAGATTAATGTCGATCACATCGAACCAATCTTTAGCCGCGTGGTCCTTCGCTGGTGCACGTCGGATAATGCCGGCGTTGTTCACCAGGATATCCACTTTCCCGGTCAGGGCGAGCGCTTGGTCAAAGGTGCTTTGCAGTTGGTCGTGGTCGCTAAGATCCACTTCGATAGACAACACTTTTCTTCCCAATGCGTTAACTCGGTCTACAGTTTCCTGACTGGAGCCGAGAGAAGCACATACCACATCGGCCCCCGCTTCGGCCAGTGCAATTGAAATTCCTTGTCCCAGTCCGCTGGCAGCTCCGGTGACCAAGGCGGTTTTTCCTGAAAGGTCAAATAAATTCATTCCGTTCACTCCTCGATTATAAATATGATAAGTCAGCAATCGTTACACGATAACCACGCCTGCTTCTTTATAAGGCTTGGCGATATCGTTCGGCAGATCATCCGTAATAATGCGGGTTAATTCATCTAATGCAGCAAAGGTACGCAACGCTGTTTGTCCGAATTTATGATGGTTAATGACAGCAATCACCTCTCGAGCGGTCTCTATCAGCGCGCGCTTAAATTCGATCAATTCACCGGTATAGATGGACAGGCCGTGCTGGGGATGAATACCGGTTGCAGATATATACGCCTTTTGGATATTCAGTTGCCTGATATATGAGCCGGCTTCCGGACCGGCAAGCATATTCCGGACACGGTGTCCGCCGGGTACGACGAGACGGATCATATCCTTGGAGGCCAACTCGCTGATGATGTACACATCATTCGTGATGACGGTTAGCGGCTGATTCTCCAGATGCCTGGCAATCTCCAGTGTAGTGCTGCCGCCGTCCAGCGCGATAATATCGTGAGGCTGGATTTCCTGAATCACCTTCGCGGCAATACTTGCCTTCTCCGCAGCGTGCTTGATGACAGGTGCCTTGGAAGACAGGATGCCAAGCTGATCGCTTTGCGCAAGAACTGCACCGCCGTGTACTCTGGCGATAAGGCCTTGCTCCTCTAATCGCGTCAGATCCTCGCGGATGGTTTTGCCGGTGACACCAAGCTTGTCGCTGAGCTCTGCCACGGTGACTTCCTTCTTCGTCAGCAGAACCTCCATAATTTTCTCGTATCGTCGTATTGAACTCATCGTGTACCTCAACTCTTCCGTTCTAGAATGACATTCGGTTCTATTTTAAAGCTTTCATAGAAACCGCGTCCATATCCGCGTACTTTTTATTATCTCCAGCCATACTCCAGATAAAAGTATAGTTGTTGGTGCCCGCGCCGCTATGAATGGACCAGTTTGGTGAAATTACCGCTTCCTCGTTCCGCATGACGATGTGCCGGGTCTCGCTCGGCTCCCCCATCAAGTGAATGACTATAGCGTCCTCGGGAAGATCAAAGTACATATAGGCTTCCATTCGGCGCGGATGCACATGGGCCGGCATCGTATTCCACATGCTGCCTGATTTCAATTGGGTCATACCCATGACCAATTGTGAGCTCTGGATGCCGCTCTCGTGAATAAAACGATGGATCGTTCGCTCATTCGAATTCTCAATCGAGCCCATCGCCCCGGATTCCGCTTCGGCGAGCGTTGTCTTGGCAGTCGGGAATTCCTTGTGCGCCGGAGCCGAGTTGAGGTAAAACTTAGCCGGATTGGCAGCCTCTTTGCTGCGGAAAATAACTTCTCTGGAGCCCATTCCAATGTACAGGCAGTCCTTCCGTTCCAGATCGTAGGCCGTGCCGTCGACGAGAATGATACCAGGGCCGCCAACGTTGATTACCCCAAGCTCCCGGCGCTCCAGAAAGTACTCGACCCCGAGCTCCTTGAGGTCGGTCTCGAGCTTCACATCCGAGTTCACGGGGGCTGCTCCGCCGATGATCATTCGATCCTCATGCGTGAGAACAAGCTCCAACGCATCAGGGGTGAACAGCTTCGGAATATGAAACTCCTGCCGAAGGCGCTCAGTGTCAAATTGCTTGACCTGGCTTGGGTGGGATGCATAGCGTCGTTCCATGAGATTCAATCGCTCCTTTTAGGTTCGTTTATGTTCATATTGTTCATTTAGGTTTATATTATGTCATGATTAGTGAATTTGCAAGCTTTAAATTCTGGCCTTGCGCGTTGCCCCCGTCGTATAATCATTTCACTCAAATTCAGGTCTATCAAAAAAGTTCATTTAGGTTTATTATGTGTAGGAGAAAGTAGAATCGATATTCCGTATAAGATCAAAATGGGGAGAGACGCAAATGAAAAAGCTGCAATTGGTTCAAAAAATCGTAGAAGAAGGCGTTGTTGCTGTACTTCGCGGAGATACGCCGGAGCAGGTCGTGGAAATGGCCGATCAGGCTATCGCAGGGGGAATCAAGGTTATTGAAATTACTATGACGGTGCCTTATGCACTCAAAGCTATTGAGACTCTTTCGCAAAAATATGCATGGGATGCAAGCTCACCGGAGCAGTATGCTATCATTGGAGTGGGAACCGTATTGGATCCGGAAACGGCACGAGCGGCAATTCTCGCCGGAGCCCAGTTTGTGGTTGGCCCATCCTTGAATAAAGAGACGGTTCAGTTATGCAACCGCTACCGAATTCCTGTGATGCCTGGCTGTATGACCATTCGGGATATCCAGGAAGCCTTGGAATGGGGAGTAGATATCGTCAAGCTCTTCCCGGGTAATCTGTATGATCCCTCGATGATCAAAGCCATTAAAGGGCCGCTGCCACAGGCAAACGTCATGCCGACTGGCGGAGTGTCCCTAGATAATTTAGCGGAGTGGATCAAGGCAGGGGCTGTAGCTGTCGGAATTGGTTCGGACTTGACAAGTGAAGCGCTTAAGAAGCAGGATTACAGCTTGATCAGCCAGAAATCGGCACAATACAAGCAAGCCTACCTGCAGGCCAAAGCGAAATAATGACAATAAAAAGCGCTTGTCTGCAGGGTGAATTCGTGAATTTCCGCGAATCGCACCCTGCAGGCAAGCGCCATTTTTTTGTGTTTACACAGGGGGAAGCTTCAAAGCTTGTTCGACCGGTACATACGTGTAATTAAGATCACGGGCAACAGAAGGGTGGGTCACGGCTCCGCCTGCCACATTTACCCCTTTGCGCAAGGCCAGGTTGCCGGCAATTGCTGCGAGAACGCCTTTATTTGCGATCTCGAGCGCATAGGGCGCCGTAGCATTCACCAGAGCCATAGTCGATGTTCTTGGAACCGCACCAGGCATGTTGGCTACTGCGTAGTGAACAACCCCATGCTTCACATAGGTCGGGTCGGAGTGCAGCGTGACGCGGTCAATTGTCTCGAAGATACCGCCCTGGTCAATAGCCACATCAATAATAACCGATCCGGGCACCATGGCTTTAACGGTCTCCTCGCGAACGAGCTTCGGTGCTTTCGCACCAGGAATTAATACCGCTCCAATGACGAGATCGCTGCGCCGCACACATTCATCTATGGATTGCGGGTTAGACATCATGGTCTGGACAGAAGCGCCAAACTGCTCCTCCAGTTGGCGAAGACGCAACGGATCCAGATCCAGAATGGTGACCTCTGCACCGAGACCGGCGGCAATTTTTGCAGCATTCATGCCGACCACGCCGCCGCCGATGATCGTAACCCTCCCGCGCTTGACGCCGGGAACGCCGCCGAGCAGGATTCCTTTACCGCCATAGGGCTTCTCCAGGAACTGTGCCCCGATCTGTACAGACATCCTGCCGGCTACCTCGCTCATCGGTATTAACAGAGGCAGAGCATGATTCATCTCCACCGTTTCGTATGCGATAGCGGTGACTCCTTTTTCCCGTAACACTTCCGCTAATGCCGGCTCGGCAGCCAGGTGCAGATAAGTGAACAGGATCAGACCCTCGCGCAACATAGGATATTCCTCCGGCTGCGGTTCCTTTACCTTCATGATCAGATCGGACTTTGCCCAGACCTCTCCCGCAAGCTCCAGAATACCGGCTCCTGCATGAATGTATTCCTCATCACTAAATCCGCTGCCTGTTCCCGCATGACGCTCAATATACACCCGATGGCCCTCATTCGTCAGCAGGGATACTCCCGAAGGGGTCAGGGCGACCCGATTTTCGTTATTTTTAATTTCTTTCGGTACACCGATAATCATGATGTCTCCTCCTTCTCCTATCCATTGCATTACTAATAAGTATATCCTTCTGAAGTTATCAGGAATAGGGGCAGCACAGGAAAATTGAATTGGCCTGCCTGAATCGACTATAATTTAAATGTGGCACACCGGTAAGCTGACAAAAGGAGAAATTGGACTATGAATGCATTATTTCCAATCGAACAATTAAAAAAGATGAAGTATGATCTGACCCGCTTCTTGCTGGTATACAAATTTGCGCTCGATGAAATCGAGACCAAAATTGATATTTTGAAGGAAGAGTTCCAGTCTTTGCATGATTACAGCCCGATCGAGCACACCAAGTCCCGTATTAAGTCGCCGGAGAGTATTATGAACAAGATGCTCCGGAAAAATCATGAATTTTCGCTGGACGGAATTCGTGATAATATCAAGGATATTGCCGGTTTAAGAATAACCTGTTCCTTCATCTCGGATATCTATGCGGTCAAGGATATGCTGGCGAACCAGGACGATCTGAAGGTCTTGGAGATCAAAGATTATATCGAGCATCCTAAGCCCAATGGATACCGCAGCCTTCATATGCTGGTTGAGGTGCCGGTCTTTATGTCCGACTGTTGTGAGCATGTCTGCGTTGAGATACAAATTCGGACGATTGCGATGGATTTCTGGGCTAGCCTGGAGCATAAGATCTTCTATAAGTACAGTCAGGCGATTCCCGAACGTCTGCTGAATGAGCTGAAGAATGCGGCGGAATCTGCGAATTCGCTTGATCTGCAGATGGAGCGGCTGCACAGGGAGATTAATGATATTAAGGATGCGAACGGTGACAGCGAATTCGACGAGCTCCGCCGGATTATGATCAATAATCAGCAGTTTGCGCTTCCGGCAGGATTCATGCAGCTGCTGACGGATGAATAGAATAGTCCTGAACATTACAGCTTTGTCCTCCCCGTGAGGATAAGGCTGTTTTTCTTTTGTGCGGGATTTGAACCGAATTCGATCAGCAGGAGGCAGCAAGAATAAATTGCCTAGTAAAAGGGATATTAAGGGTGTATTGGAGGAGGCTGGTTGCATGAATCAAGTGGAGCATTTCGGGTGGGAGCATGAGCACATTCACGACAATCGTAATCAATTCATTGACGTGCTTAAGCATCGGCTTGGCAACAGTCCGGATATTATTTACAGGGATATTGTATATGGGAATAACTCGGTGCTGATCGTATATGTGGAGGGCATGTCAGATCCCAAATCTCTTATTGACGGCATGCTGGAGAATGTAGACGTTGCGGCTTCTTCCAAAGAGGAATCGCCGGAGCAGGCGTATGAAAGACTCAAGAAGCAGGGTATTGCGATGGGAAGGGTAAGAGATACGGATCATTATACGGAGCTGATTAGCGCCTTGCTTGCTGGAGGCTCGATCATTTTTGTCGAAGGACATTCCATATGCCTGCTTGTAGGAACGGAAAGCTTGAATCAGCGGGGCGTGGAGGAGGCTAGCTCCCAATCCGTTGTTAGAGGACCGCGAGAAGGCTTCACGGAATCGCTTAGAAATAATACCGCTTTGGTCAGAAGACGCATTCAAAGCCCGATGGTTAGAATAGAGCAGCGTCGCTTGGGTGAGCAGACAAGAACAAGTATCGCCATCATGTATATGGAGGGCATGGCCGATGAGGAAGTGCTTAGTGAGCTGCGTACCCGACTCGATCAGGTCCAATTGCCCAGTGTGCTGGAGAGCAGCTATATCGAGGAAATGATTCAGGATCGACGCTACAGTCCCTTTCCCACGATATTCAATTCAGAGCGTCCGGATGTGATCGCATCGGCTATTCTGGAGGGAAGGGTTGCCATTCTTATGGAAGGGACCCCATTTGTGTTAATTGTCCCGTCCCTGTTTGTCCAAGCCTTTCAATCCAGCGAGGACTACTATCAGCGTGCGGACTTTGCCAGTCTGGTTCGTCTGCTAAGATACTTTTGTTTTGTGCTGGCTTTATTGACCCCTTCTTTTTATATCGCAATCACTACCTTTCATCAGGAAATGATCCCTACCAATTTGTTGATCAGCTTGATCGGACAGCGCGAGGGGGTTCCTTTTCCGGCCTTTGTGGAAGCCCTGATTATGGAGATTACCTTTGAGATTCTGCGTGAAGCGGGAATCAGACTGCCCAAATCCATCGGTCAATCCGTATCCATCGTTGGAACGCTGGTTATCGGACAGGCGGCGGTGGACGCCGGGCTGGTATCTGCGGCCATGGTAATCGTAGTGGCTATTACAGCAATCGCCAACTTTGCTCTGCCTGCGTTCAATCTGGGGATTTCAGTCCGGATTCTGCGGTTTCTCCTGATGGCCATTGCAGCCTCCTTCGGACTGTACGGGATCATGATCTCGCTCATCATTATCGCACTCCATTTATGCAGCCTTCAATCGCTGGGCGTTCCCTATATGAGTTCACTGGCCCCCTTAAAACGCAACAGCCAGAAGGATACCCTATTGCGGTTATCCCAGCGCATGGTAAAAAAGCACTTCAGAGAAAACTAAAAGCGGGGAAGGCTTATGTTATGTACAAAGCAAAAAGTTAGTCATATCAGCTTCCTTCTATTACTGGTTATACTTCTGGCCATTCTTCCAGGCTGCTGGAGTAAAAAGGAACTAAACGAGCTGGCGATCGTCATGGCAATGGGCATCGATTATGACGATTCCGATTATGAAGTGTCCATTCAGGTCATGAAGTCAAGCGAGGTTGGGAAGTCAGAAGGCGGGTCATCCGACGGAGCGCCGGTGATAACTTACAGAACGTCCGGCAAGACGATTCCGGAAGCGCTGCAGCGCATGCTAAGCGTCGCGCCCCGGGTTCCTTACCTTTCCCATATCAGGGTGCTCATCTTCGGGGAGAGCCTGGCCCGCTCAGGGGTAAGCGACGCACTGGACTTTCTCTCAAGAAACCAGCAGCTTCGCACCGATTTTTTCATGCTTGTGAGCAAAGGCGGCAAGGCCTCTGAAATTCTTGACGTGGTCACCTCCTTCGAGAACATTCCGGCCAATTCGCTCTATTCCTCGATCCTCTTGTCCGAGAAGAAATGGGCGGTTACCGGCAGGGTGACCCTGCAGCAATTTATTACCCAGATGGAGAGACGAGGCTCCAATCCGGTGCTGCCCGGTGTACAAGTCGTGGGGAACAAGAAGGAAGGGGAATCGCATGAAAATAAAAAAAGAGTGGTGCCGATGACGCTTCTAAAGCACGTGGGTCTTGCGGTATTCAATCGTGACCGGTTGGTCGGTTGGTTGGGGGAGCCGTTAAGCAAGAGCACTAACTATGCGCTGAATGAGGTCAATACCACCTCCGGATATATTGAGGGACCTGAGGGGGGGATCGTTGGTTTTGAGGTGAGGAGAACGGAGAGCGATATTAAAGTGAAGCTGGGAGAAGACAATGTCCCCGAGTTTACCGTTAAGATGACGATGGAGACAGACCTGAATTCGGTACAAAGCACAGTGGACCTGCAAAAATCTGACACGGTTGAATGGATCAACCGGAAAATTGAGCAAAAGGTGGACAGCTATGTCACGCGGGATCTCCGAATTATTCAGGAGAAATACGGGACCGACGTATTCGGCTTCGGCGAGGCGCTTCACCGGAAGTATCCCAAGCTGTGGAAGAAGCTGAGAGACCATTGGGATGAGCAATTTAAACAATGCAAAATCACCGTGAAATCAAAAGTGGCTATTAGAAGGATTGGCTCTATTGTTCAACCTGTAAAGCGGGAGATGAACGAACAATGAACTGGAATATTATATTGCTGCTGGTTATGGTATACACCCTCATTAAAGAGGGATTGCAACTCAAGAAACGGGCATTGCGAAGGGATCGTATCGTCTTTACCTTGCTATGGATGATGACATTTGGCGTTCTGTTAGCGGAATGGAGGGGATATCCCGTGATTCGGCCCTTGGACTGGATTCGAGCGGCAACCTGGCCATTAAGCCGCTGGCTTGGCTAATATATGGGGGAATAACGATGAAAACACCATCCATTACGACCGTCCAATTTTTTATTTTAACCTTTGGATTGACCATGGGCACTTCGATCTTGGTCACCCCGTCCGGGCTTGCCGGAATTGCCCGGGAGGATGCTTGGATTGCTGACCTATTATCTACGGCAATCAACCTGTTCATGGTCTGTATCTATATCGTGCTTGCCCGCTTGTACCCCGGCAGCAATTTATTCGAGATCTTCGAAAATATCCTTGGAAAATGGTGCGGCAAAGTCTTGTCTCTGCTGTATCTCTTTTACATATTGATTCTGACCGGGACGCTGCTAGGCAATCTTGGATTTTTCCTGACGAGTGAGATGATGCCTGAAACTCCGATTGAAGCAACCCAAATCTTGTTTCTCATTGCGGCAGTTGTATGTGCAAGACTGGGTATCGTTGTATTAGCAAGAGTTGGAGAGTTAGTGTTTCCATTTATCATCGTGCTGTTTCTTGTGCTGGTTTTAACGCTGATTCCGCAGATTCACCTGGACTTCATTCTCCCCATCTTCGATGACGGGATTGCTCCTATTATTAAGGCAGGCTCCCATGCGGCGGTATTTCAGGAATTGATTATTATGATGGTGTTCATTCCATTAGTCCAAGAGAAAAAAAAGGGGGAACGGGCTTTTCTTGGAGGGGCATTGTTAGGAGAACTATTTCTTACACTCCTTGTTTTACTTAGTGTGCTAGTCCTTGGGATTGAACAGACAGAGAACAATTCATTTCCGGCCTACGCATTGGCCAAGACGATTAATGTGGGGAATTTTCTGCAGCGTGTGGAAGGGATTCTGGTGATGATATGGATTTTGACTTTTTTCATTAAAATCTCATTGCTATTCTTCTCCATGCTGAAGGGAATGAGAATTGTGTTTGGCTTGAAGGAAGAAGGGGCGTTAATTAACACGTTTTCTGTGCTCATCATTCTGGTCGCATGGGAAACCTATATTAATTCCGTGTACGTTGGAGAAATCATTCAAAAGGTCTGGTTCAGTTATGCCCTGCTCCATTTGATTGTTGTACCGTTTCTGCTCTGCCTGACCGGAATCATTAAGAGAAAGCTGCTTCGAAAATAAGATGAATTTTGTCTTCTTGCTTCGTTCATTCATTGCTTGACCTGGCTCTCTCAGATAGAATAATAGGCAGAGTGTTCTACAAGAGAGGAGCCGCCAAAGATGTTTGGTAACGATTGGGATATTGTTTTACAGGATGAAATCGAGAAATCATACTTTCAGGAGCTTCGCTATGCGCTGGCCCGTGAATACAAACTACATACCGTGTTTCCACCCAAAGAGCTGTTGTTTTCCGCGTTGAAGCTAACGCCCTATGAGAGCACACGAGTCGTCATACTTGGCCAGGACCCTTATCACGGTCCGGGGCAGGCGCATGGCCTGAGCTTCTCAGTGAAGCCGGGAGTGCGCATTCCTCCTTCCCTGCAAAATATATATAAGGAGTTGGAGCAGGATCTCGGTCTGCAGCCGCCGAACCACGGCTATCTGCTGCCCTGGGCGGAGCAGGGGGTGCTGCTGCTGAATGCGGTATTGACTGTACGGCAAGGCCAGCCTAATTCCCATAAGGGGCTGGGCTGGGAGCAATTCACCGATGCGGTAATGATGAAATTGAATGAACGCGAGACGCCGCTGGTGTTTATCCTTTGGGGAAGCTATGCCCAGCAAAAGGGAGCCTTTATTGACCGGAATCGTCATATGGTGATTCAATCTCCGCATCCCAGCCCGTTTTCGGCGCATAGAGGCTTTTTAGGCAGCCGGCCGTTTTCACGAACAAATACCTTTCTTGAACAGCATGGCATGCCGAAGATTAATTGGGCGCTGCCGAACTTGTAAGCAGATGAAGGATAAGACACGATGCAACGGGGAGAGTAGAGCTATGCAATCAATCATCGGCGAGATTCGGGACATCAACCGTTATCCGGTAAAGTCGTTGGCAGGAGAAACGCTGGAAGTATGCGATATAGAGTCTTATGGCCTGGTGGGCGACCGGTATTGCGCATTTTATGATGAGACTAAAGAGGGCTGGTCGCGCTTCGTAACGGCAAGAAATATTCCTGGCCTGTTATCCTATCATGCCAAACTCATTGATGGTGATATCGAAGTCACCACCCCTGACGGGACAGTCCTTGGCTGGGACGAGCAGCTGCTGAACGAAATTCAAAAGCTGTCCAAGAAGCCGGTAACCATGTCCAGGCTGCGGGACCCTCACCCGCAATTTCCGCATTTGCTGTCCGTGGATGAGGCAAGTGTGCTTCTTGTTACAGATGCAAGCCTGAGAAGGCTGGAAGAGGCGTGGGGACAGCCCGTGGATCATCGGCGGTTCCGGGGGAATTTTGTTATAGCGGTCACGGAGGATTCGATCTTTGAAGGAGACTGGATCGGTCAGCGTCTTGGCATTGGCGAGGCGGAATTACAGATAGACAGTTACTGCGAGCGTTGTGTCATGATTACGATGGACCCGGATAACCTGGACCGAGATCCTTCTTTGCTGAAAAAGGTGCATCAGGATTTCTCTCTTCGGTTTGGGGTATATGCTTCTGTCGTAAAGCCAGGAAGGGTTCAATTAGGCGACCAGGTGAAGCTGTTGGACAACCCGGAGGCAGACGTATTACGCGCCTAGAATTCGGAATAGATAAGGGTGTTCTGCAATCATCACAGATGAATGAAGAAACGCTCTTTTTTTTACAAAAATATGAAAATTTAGATATTCAAAATATAGAAACTGGTATATAATGGACTTAAATCTAATGATAGCGCTTCCAATAAAGGTTTCAGAGTACGGCGCGCGACGTGCTTTGAGATAGATGAAGTATGTGAGGTGATAGAGAGGTTACCCAGGTAGATTTCTGCTTTGATGTATCATTCTATGAAGCTCTCATTTTAAAAAATGGAGGGGAAAATGATGCTTAGAAGAGGAAAAGTAATTGCGCTATTTGTGATCTTTACGTTGATAATGTCGATGATGCCCCCAATGAAGGCAGACGCTGCAACCTGGAACCTGGTCTGGAGTGATGAGTTCAACGGGACTTCTCTGAACACCTCCAACTGGGTTGCCGAAACCGGTACCGGAAGCGGTGGCTGGGGCAACAATGAGCTGCAATACTACACCAATCGTTCGCAGAATCTGCAAGTTACCGGCGGTAATCTCGTCATCACGGCCCGCAAAGAAAGCTACGGCGGCATGCAATATACGTCCGCCCGCATTAAGACTCAAGGCTTGAAGAGCTTTAAGTACGGTAAAATTGAAGCTCGTATCAAGCTGCCTTCCGGACAAGGCTTGTGGCCGGCGTTCTGGATGCTCGGCGACAATATTACCTCGGTAGGCTGGCCGAAGAGCGGTGAGATCGATATCATGGAGCGCATCAATCATGAAGGCAATGTCCATGGCACCGTGCACTGGGATGCGAATGGCTATGCCTCCTATGGAAGAGCTTCAGGAGCAGTCGATTTCAGCCAATATCATGTGTACAGCATCGAATGGGATGCCAACTATATCCGTTGGTTCGTAGATGGCGTGCAGTTCAATGAAATTCTCATTCAGAACGGAACCGGCAATACCGAGGAATTCCAGAAGCCGTTTTTCATTCTGCTTAATATGGCTGTAGGCGGAAATTGGCCGGGGTCTCCGAACAGCTCGACTCCGTTTCCTTCCCAAATGCTTGTTGATTATGTTCGCGTCTATCAACAGTCCACTTCCTCCAGTATTGTCAATAACGGAGTGTATACTCTGACCTCCAAGGTTAGCGGTAAAGTGCTGGATGTTGTGGATGTGTCCACGGCCAGCGGCGCCAAGATGCAGCAGTGGACCAATTATACCGCAGCGAACCAGCAGTTCAGACTAACGGATACAGGGGATGGGCACTACAAGCTGACGGCTATTCATAGCGGGAAGTGCCTGGATGTGCCAAGCGGAGCGAGCACCGTAGGTCTCCGGCTTCAGCAATGGGACGATAACGGGAACAACGCTCAAAGGTGGAAGCTGGTCGATGTTGGCGGAGGCTATTATAAGCTCGTCAACAAAGCGAGCGGCCTGGTGATGGATGTGTCCAATTCCTCCACGGCCGACGGAGCGGTTGTGCAGCAGTGGAATGATAACGGAACGGATGCCCAGAGATGGTTTCTGACTCGTATACAATAAGCAGCATCTAGGCGAGCCCTATACCTACATCTATGATTTAACCGGACGCTTGTCCGGCGAGTATTGGGACAGCACAACTAAGTAAACTTACAAACATGGGAATCAGCAATAAATCGGCATGAAGGCCACCTTCATAAGTAATTAAAGAAGGTGGCCTTCCACATATCATAACTCAACCTTTTCCTATAGGTAGAACGGAGATTCATAAATAGGCGATACGGCTCGTACATGCGCCTCACCTCCAACGTGCATACGGCCGCTTATCGCTTTGCGAGCGTTAAATTTCCTGAACCTGTTTTAATGTCCACCGATACGCCCCCATCGCCCAATAGGATGGTTTCCTGCTTATCGGCAGTAGGCTGATCTTGCTTATCCCATTCGTTATGAAGTTTTCCCGAACCGTGACTGAATTTGATTGTTGCAGAAGAAGGCTGTTCAGCCGTATAGAGAGTAACATCACCGCTGCCGGTTGTAATTTTCATAGGGTGTGCGATATCCGCCATCGTTGCCTCAATTTTGGCCGAATCAGCCTCCAGTTCAAGCTCGGCTTCCACATCTCTCATGCTGATGCCGCCGCTGCCCGTCTTCACCTTCAGTTTCTGTGCGGTCAGCTTTTCGAGCGTTACATTCGCATATTTTCCGTTCAGCTCTACGGTATCCGCCGAAACATGGTTGATTTCCGCATCGCCGCTGCCCAGTTCGAGCGAAACTGTGCTCGCGGTCACGCCGTCAAGCTTGATTTTGCCCGAATACGATTTAATTCTCACGGATTGAGCGGCAAATTCCGCCATATTCAAATTCCCGGATTTGGTATTGAGGACCAAGGAATCATACTGCTGAGCCGGCAGCTCTACTCGAGCCTGTAACTCGAATACACTGATGCCGAATGTGGAGGCTTTAGTATCCACGCCAATCCTGACCGCATCGCCTTCCCGAACGATGTTCAGTTTTGTTGCATCCGCCAATTTCTTGCTTGCCTTACCGGTCAAAAAAATCTTGATTTCGTTTGTCGAACTTTTCGCCATCGTTACATCCATGCCGTCCATTGAAAGAACAATATCCTTCACGCCACCGGCATCAATCGATTGATCCTGGTTGATCTCTACACTGCTATAATCGAAGCCTTTTCCGTTCCACAACGTCGCGCCAACGCCAATCAATCCGATCGTCAGCAGAATAACCGCGGTAATGACCCACTTTTTCATCGCTTCTTCACCTTCATCACTCTGGAATTAAATTTCAAATACTGCAAAGTCATTTTGGAAACCGCCCTCGTCAGCCAGCGGGAGAACGCCGCCAGCAGCATTCCCAATCCCAACAGCGCCAATGCTGCGAAAATACTTTGGATAAGGGTAAGGCCGCCACCGAATAATCCTTCGTAAACAGCGGTCAATGCGCCCAGTACGCTGGCGAAGGCTGCAGCCCAGCAACCGAGCAGCAAAGCCAGAAGAACGAGGTAAGGCGCCAGAACAAAAACCAGATTAAAAAATCCCAAACCTACCGTAGCAATAACTGCCTTCGACACAGGCGCAATACGTCCGTTGCTGCTCTCCGCCTGATTCACCCGGTAGACCAGCAGCATTTCTTTGGCAAGCTGGCGCGGATCGCCAAGCTCATTGGCGATTTGCTCTTCAGCTAGTCCGTCTTCCATCGCCCGTCGAAAGTGCTCCTCATAATCGAATATCCACTCGCTTCGCAACGGCTCGGGAATCGACTTCATCTGTTCCTTGAGCTTTTTCAGAAATTGTTCCTGTGTCATCAGCCGATACCTTCCTTTATCAATTGATCTACGGAAACTGTGAACGACCGCCACTCCTCGATCAGTTCGTTCAGATGATCGCGCCCAAGCGGCGTAAGCTTGTAATATTTGCGGGGAGGTCCTTCGCGGGACTCCCGCAGATAGCTGGAAAAATACCCCTCCAGCGTCAGACGGGTCAGTAGCGGATATACGCTGCCCACCGCCACCTCAAACTTGGAGGAAATCACCACGGCAAGCTCGTAGCCATAACGGTCCTCCCGTGCGGTCAGGGCCAGCACGCACAGATCAAGAACCCCTTTCTTGAACTGTATATTCATTCAAAACCCTCCTATGCGGTAATGATCACTATTATTTAATATTGAATACCTCCTCTTGCTATAATATAACACTTACTATTCTACAATGCAATATAGTGTACCAGGATGAATGCAGTACAAGACAATGTGCCAATTATCAGGCAAATGAATCAGAAAATAATAATCTGGTGTTGTATGTTTCGACATTCCGCTGAAGGCGTATCGTATATGGGGCCGGATTAGTATATTTGTAAATCGTTCAAATTAATGATTCTCAAACAATTCTTTCACAATTTGCAAATAAAGAGGCAGTAATATAACCGTAACAAGTTAAGTAATGAGATACAACACAGACAGACTTCAGATAGAAAATCCCCTAGTATTTTTCAATCAGTAGAAAAAGAGATATGGAGGTTTCGATTATGGCAGATGAAATGATTTCAACCATAAGGATTATCTATACATGCTCCTGAGGGGGATGCTCAATCAGTAGAATATGTATAACCTGTTTTTTATGAATGCTCAACGATTAACGATGATATAAGGAGAATTTAATGAAAAGAATTATACTAGTTATTCTTAGAAACATTCTTTTTATTCCCTATGGATGGATTACATTATGCCATTATGCAAAGCACACAAATAAGTATCCAGAAGAACAAAAATACGCATTGATACGGAAATTCTCGAAGTGGATGATAAAGGGCGGTCGAATTAATCTGGAGGTTTATGGAAAAGAGAATCTGCCAATTAAAAACGGTTACATGATTTTTCCCAATCATCAAGGTTTATTTGATGGATTTGCAATTGCACAGGGGTTAGAAGTGCCATTTTCTACAGTATACAAAAAGGAACTGGATAGTATTCCGTTTGTAAAGCAGGTATTACTGTGTGTTAAGGCAATTGCACTTGATCGAGAGGATGTACGGCAAAGTTTGAAGACAATTAATCAAGTAGCCGCCGAAGTAAAGAATGGGCGTAATCTCATGATTTTTTCTGAGGGGACAAGAAGTAAAAATAGGAATGAACTTTTGGATTTTAAGGGTGGTAGCTTTAAGAGTGCAATAAAAGCGGAGTGTCCCATCGTGCCAGTGGCATTGATTGATTCATATAAAGTGTTTGATTCAAAATCTATTAAGCGGATAACTGTGCAAGTCCATTTCTTACAACCTCTTTACTACGAACAGTATAAGGGTATGTCAACATCACAAATTGCAGAGATGGTAAAAGCAGTGATAAAGAACGCAATAACTATACACACTCGTGCTATTTCAGAGTTTTGATAATGAAGTAGCTTCTGGGAAGGGACGGCATATAATGAAAAGAGTTGTTGTTACAGGATTAGGAGCAGTAACTCCTATTGGAAATACCGTAAATGAATTTTGGGAGAACATTAAACAAGGGAAAGTAGGCATCAATAAAATAACGAAATTTGATACCACTTCATACAAAGTGAAAATTGCGGCAGAGGTAAAAAATTTCGTAGCTACTGAAAAAATAGATATGAAATCCGCAAAGAGGATGGAGCTTTTTTCACAATATGCTGTATCTGCGGCAATTGAGGCTTGGGAAGATTCTGAAATAGACATTAGCAATGAAGATTCGTTTCGTATTGGAACGGCGATAGGGTCAGGTGTAGGTAGTCTGCAGACTGTCGAAAGTGCTTGTAAAATAATTGAAGAAAAAGGTTCCAGAAAATTGAAACCACTGATGATTCCTCAAATGACTCCTAATATGGCGGCTGGAAATGTTGCGATAAAGCTAGGTGCTCAAGGAAAGTGTATTAGTATTTCAACAGCTTGTGCAACAGGAGCAATCAATATTGGTGAAGCTTACAGAAGTATTCAATGTGGAGACGCTGATATTATGATTGCCGGAGGTACAGAAAGCTGCATCACACCTACTTGTGTTGGAGGGTTTTCCGCATTAACCGCATTATCCATAACAGAAGATCCACTCCGCGCTTCCATTCCTTTTGATAGAGATCGTAATGGGTTTGTTATTGGCGAAGGTGCAGGAATTGTTATCTTGGAAGAACTAGAACATGCCATAAAGCGAAAAGCAAAAATATATGCTGAATTGGCAGGGTACGCTTGCACAGCAGATGCATATCATCTGACATCGCCTTCAGAGGATGGTGGGGGAGCGGCGAAAGCGATGGAGCTGGCGATAGAAGAAGCTGGAGTTACCCCATCGGAAATTGATTATATTAACGCTCATGGAACAAGTACTTACCAGAATGACATCACAGAAACAAGAGCAATTAAGAAAATTTTCAAAGAATTTGCAAGGACAGTTAAAATAAATTCAACAAAATCAATGATAGGACATTCTTTGGGGGCGGCTGGAGGCATTGAATTTATTGTCTGTACAAAGACTATTACAGATGGCTTTATTCATCAAACAATGGGAACAAGCCTGCTTGAGGATGAATTCGATTTGAATTACATGATTGATGCTCCAGTTCAACAAAATGTTAAAGTAGCGCTTAGTAATTCATTTGGTTTTGGGGGACATAATGCTGTTCTAGTCTTAAAACAGTTTTCTGGAAAATAATTTCAATACTTCTCAAAGCAATTTTCAGAGTGCTTCAACCAAGCAGTCTCCTTGGATCAGTGTAATGCTGAAGAAACTAAGCCTAAACTATATGGGAAAGTTAATAAAGAGCTTATAAAAAGACTCCCAAACAAAGAATTTCTCTTTGTTTGGGAGTCTTTTTACATCTGCACACTCATATTCAGTTCTTAGGTTCTGTGATCGAAAAAGGCAGCTCCTCAGGCTTGTAGCTTCGGTAGCTTGGAGCAAGACCGAGCCGGAAATCCAGTGATTTCCCTGCCAGGATGTCTTCATGGGTAATGAACAGCTTTTGATACGGTTTGTTATCCAGGTTCACATTAGCCACGAAATTAGACTGCGGATTATTGTTGGAGGTCTCAATTTTCATATGCTTGCCGTTAGGGAGCTCGATCTTGACACTATCGAACAAGGGAATTCCCAATACATATTGATTGCTGCCAGGACATACCGGATAGAAGCCCATGGAGCTGAACACGTACCAACCGGACATACTGCCGTTGTCCTCATCCCCAGGATATCCGTCAAAGCCGCTGTTGAACAGATTGGCTAGCAGCTGCTTGATGACAACCTGCGAGGAGGCCGGCTGACCCACGTAATTAAACAGATACGGGATATGGAAGCTCGGCTGATTGGAAATGGCTAACTGCCCATAATCGATGGCCGCCATTTCACTCATCTCATGAATTTCAAAGCCGTAACCCAGTACATCAAATTCAGGTTCTTTATTGCACAGCTCGGTGATCTTTTCAAAGAAACGCTCCTTAGAGCCGTAGGCCTCAATCAGACCCTGAATATCATGGAACACCGCGAAGCTGTTCTGCCAAGCGCTGCCTTCCGCATAATCAAGACCCCAGCTTGTGCTATTAAAGTCAGGACGAAATTGTCCGTTTGCATCCTTGGCACGCATGAAGCCGGTCTCCGGATCGAAGATATTCCGGTAATTCAGCGCGCTGTGCCGGTAATGCTCAGCGACTTCCTCGTCGCCAAGCACTTCAGCCACACGGCTGATGCAGTAATCACTATAAGCGTAATCCAACGTATGGTTAACACTTTCGTGATAATGGCTTGGCACATAGCCGTACTTGATATAGTCAAGCGTACCTTGACGCCCATAGCAGTCTTTTTCGCTTTGTGTTTTTGCGGCGGTAAGCATGGCCTCCAGCAATTCAGGCATTAGCTGCTGGCCGATCCCCTTGGCTGCCGCATCGGCGATTACCGCGTCGATAAGCGTTCCAGGCATGAGTCCCCGTTCATCCGGAGACAGCCATTTTGGCAGGAAGCCGGTCTCACGATAACTGTTCAGGAAGCCCTCCAGCATCTCTTCATATTCCTTAGGAGCAATGATGGAATAGAGCGGGTAGACCGTTTTATAAGTATCCCAGAAGCCGTTGTTGGTGTACAAGACCCCTTTTTTAACAGCTTTGGCGGTAGTATCGTAATGAATCGGCTCCATATTCTCATCGAGCTCATAGAACTTCTGCGGGAACAGGAACATGCGGTACAGGCAGCCATAGAAGGTGCGCAAATACTCTTCGTTCGAATGGGAGACCTGGATTTTGTTCAAGTAATGATTCCAGGTCTGTGCGGCTTGATCCTTCAGCTCATGGAGCGACGGACCTGAATCCCGCTGTAAGTTAAGCTCGGCCTGCTCCAGGCTGATAAATGAAGTGGCCAGCTTGGCCTCCAGAATATCGGTTTCACAGTCATGGAAACGAATAACGACATGCTGATCCACACCGTTCAGGCGGGTTTCATTACAGAGATCGCCTTCAGCGTTGTAATATCCGGAAGTGCTTAGATCAATATCTTTATTAAAGCTCATGGATACATACATGCGGAATCCGTCGTCATGACAGCCTGCGAAATTACTGATATAGCCGGTAATTTTACGATTCGCAGCATCGATATGAAATTCGCTGATGTTCTTCACATTCAGCACGATCCCGGCTTGCTTGCTGGAATTATACTTGATGTTCATCGTGGCGCCATAGCAGGTCGGAACGAGCTCGGTAATGATATTGTAGCGCTGCTGCTTCACCTTGACATAATGCGGCTTGAAGACCGCTTCTTCAGGCCGGTAAGAGCTTTGGCAAGAGAAGAGAGAGCCTTTGATTTTCTCGTCAGCAATCGGTGTCATTAAGAAATAGGAGAAGTCCCCCATCCATGGACTTGGCTGGTGAGTTAGACGCAAGCCCAAAAAGACGCGGTCATGGGGATTAAAGAACCAGCTTCCTTCCTGGTTGGTCTGAACCACAAAATGATTCATGCCAAAGGGAACCGATGTATAGGGCAGTGTGTTTCCGTGCGAAAAAGCATGCTTATTGTGGGAGCCTTGTCGTGTATCAATGTAATGCAGCATGCAGAACCTCCTAACTTGATATAAAAAGTAGTATTACAATCTCCTAACGGTTTGCCGTTCGATGAGCTGCACGGGAACTATGACGTTTTCCCGCGGCGGCTGGTGCGGATTCTCAATCGTTGCAATCAGATTTTTTGCTGCAAGATAGCCCATTCGGCCAAAATCCTGCGAGATCGTGGTCAGCTTAGGCTCAACAAAGCTGGACAGATGAATGTTGTCAAAGCCGACAATCGAGAAGTCCTCTGGAATGGATAGTCCGATTTCCTTGGCAATCTGTATGATCTCGATCGCAATCAGATCGTTCTCCGCCACAATCCCGGTAATGCCTTGCTCCTTAACAGCTTGAATGAACTGCAGATAATACGCTCTGCCTTGTCCGTCTTCATGGGTCAGATAGCGCTCAGTTAAGTCATTGACGCTGTAATCATTCAGGTTGTAATCATGAAGAGCCTTCAAATAGCCGAAATAGCGCTCACGGATCGATGAGAAATTCTCAACATTCAAAGAGGAGACATAGGCGATTTTCTTATGGTTATTATCGATCAGATGCTTGCAGGCCATATAAGCTCCATTGAAATTATCGGAGACAACGGATAAGAAGGGAATGCCGTCAATGGTCTTGTCCATCGTAACTAGCGGATATTTCTGCAAATGATATTGATATAGAATTCCGAGATCCGAATTGCTGCTAACCGGATAGAAAATCAACCCGGCATTGGAGCTGCGCAGCGCCGCCTCCAGCAACTTGCGTTGACCGACAAGCGTATTGGACTGAATGTTCAAGGTATAGTCCGTTGTTGCCAGAAATTCATTGATCCCCTTTTCATAATCACCAAGCCCCGGGTTATGGGAAAACGGAAGAATGAGCAAAATCTCTTTGCTGCCCTTGGCCAAGGCATGAGCGGGAGTGAGCTTAGTATTTACAAAGCTGCCTTTTCCTTGGACACGAAAGATTAAATTGGCATTTTCCAGTTCGGTCAAAGCTCGCTTGGAAGTGATCCGACTTACACTAAATTGCTTGGAAATCTCAGCTTCAGTAGGAAGCTGATCTCCGGCCTTCAGCTCTCCGGAATCAATTTTTGCTTTGAGGTTGTTTACTATGTGTTGATATAGCGGGATTTGCTCCATAAGACATTTCACCTCGTCAAAATTGGTATACCATTTTACTTATGTACATGTCAAATTATCTTAGGCAAATAACAGGCGATATAAGTTGAACTATGAAAGCTACGTAGAAAGGGCATAAGTGTGAAGTGTGCTGAAGAAGCGTAAGCGTTCGCCTTTGTGAGTGGATTTCTACCTTGCAATATCTTAGTTCAATTAAAGAAATCCGCGAACAACAGCGATCGTAAGCACACTTCACACGTTGCCCCCAGAACGTAAAATTTAGTAGTTCAACTTATAGAGCATTAATAACAATTACGTTGAATATACGATAGATCCCGTGTTTCGGCAATAGAAAAGAACATAGCGGATAAAGAGAAGTAGTCCTTTTTACTCAATATTATTGGGGCGAGATAGAGTTTTTAATCAATGACTAGCCTGGGCAATGAAGATGTTTCCGGAAACAAGCGCTTACATGTTTTAAGATTTTAGAATGTAAACGCTTGACAAAATAATATGATATGCCTCAAAATAGGCTTTGTTCAGTGATTTGATATATCAAATTATAAGGGGGCATCCAAATGTTTCGTTCAAGAAAAGGGAAGGTTGTATTACTTGGTACGTTAATGATGGCATTACTTGTTACTGCCTGCGGCGGCAATTCAGGAGGTTCAACAGAGAATGATAAGTCATCGGAATCCGGAAATACCGCTTCATCCATTTCACTTCTGAGACCAAGCTGGAACAATTTGAGACCGGCATCTAAGGATCTATGGATGTGGCAGGAATACGAGAAAATGTCCGGCGTTCAGGTAGAGTGGGAAGAACTGAGTGATATCGGCGAAAAGAAAAATGTGATTTTGACGAGAAAACAGCTGCCGGATGCCTTCTATCAAGTGGATTGGAGCAACGGAGAGCTGTTGAAATACGGCCAGCAAGGCCTTTTTATCCCGCTGGAGGACTTGATCAAGGAGCATGCACCTAATTTGCAGAAGCTTCTGGATGAGAATGAGGATATCCGTAAAGGATTGACCAGCGCCGATGGACACATTTATGCCACCCCTTACCTTGATCCCTATCCGGAAGGCAACCGGACGATCCGCTTATATATTAACAAGAAGTGGCTCGACAACCTGGGTATGGAGGTTCCAAAGACAACGGCCGAGCTTGAAGAAGCATTGAATGCGTTTGTAACTCAAGATCCTAACGGCAACGGCGTTAACGACGAACAGGGCTGGTATATGCCTAGCGGCTCGCTTGGCTGGACCTTTGAGCAGATGATGATGGGCTCCTTCGGCATCGGGAATGGCGGACGGAAAGCTCTGGGGAACTTTATCTATGTCGATGACAAGGATGAGATCCAGCTTACGATTACCTCTGATGGATATAAAGAAGTTCTGAAATATGAAAACCGGATGTATGAGAGCGGGGCGATCAACAAGCAGGCCTTCAGCGGCGTGGATTATGACAAATGGACAGCAGATGCCGCCAAGGATACAGTGGGTGCTTGGAACTGGGCAGCTCCGGATTACATTGGCGAGAGCGTGAAGAATGATTTTGTTCCGATTAACGTGCTTGCAGGACCGGACGGAGCTACTGCTTCACTGACGGATTCCCAGGTTGCGGGAGCATCCAGTCTTGTTATCACGAAGGACGCGAAAGACCCGGGAGCGATCCCGAAATGGGTGGACTATTTCTACAGTGAAGAGGGCAGTGTATTCGGCTACCTGGGCAAGGAAGGCGTTACCTATAATATGGAAGACGGCAGCATGGTCTATATCGATGAAATCTTGAACTACAAGGACGGCATCGGGCTTGGCGCGTTCCAATATGTTGACAACGTATATGGCGGGTACTTCCCGTACATTGAATTATCACCGGAAATCAGAGCGGCTGCCGGCCGGCAGGAAGCACCGGTATACACCGATCTGACGGAAGAAACCTTGCCAAGCGTAACTCTGCCGGATTTGCCGGCAACGCAGGAGGAAGCTAATGAATCCTCCTCGATTATGGCCGATCTTGGCAACTATGTGGGTCAAATGCGGGTGGAGTTCGTAACGGGCACAAAGGATATTGATCAAGAGTGGGACAACTATATCGCCCAATTGAAGAAGATGGGTTCGGATAAATATTTGCAAATCAAGCAAGAGCAATACAAGCGTTATAAAGAAAGCTAAGAGCACATCAAGAAGCGATGGGGAGATTCTCGGGAATCTCCCCCAAGTTTTAAAGAAAGGGGTAAACTATGGAATCTTCAGTGCGAAAGAAACTTCCTCCTGGCGCAAAAGGCAAATCGTTTCTGAAGCAAAAATGGCTGTACATCATGATGCTGCTGCCTTTGACCTCGTTAATCATATGGAATTACATCCCTATGTACGGAATTATTATTTCCTTCAAGGATTATTCCCCGGCATTTGGTATCCTGCACAGCCCCTGGGTGGGGTTTGATCATTTTGAGCGGTTTTTTAATGCCTTCTATTTTAAGGATGTCATCATCAACACGTTGAGAATCAGTCTGTACAGTCTGGTGGTTGGCGTTCCCCTTCCTATTATTCTGGCGCTTATGTTTAACGAGATCCGCAATAAAAAATACAAATCGATCGTCCAGACGATTTCCTATATCCCTAACTTTATTTCCGTAATCATCATCGTCGGCATGGTGATGTTTTTTACCTCCCCGGTAGACGGGGTCATTAATGCCGTGATCCAGTATTTTGGCGGCGAGCCCATTGATTTTATCGGAAATCCGAAGCTGTTCCCTCATGTATTTGTCTGGTCGGGCATCTGGCAATCGGTTGGCTGGGGGACGTTGATATACACCGCAGCGATGTCGGGTATTCCGCAGGATCAGTATGAGGCGGCTTATATAGAAGGTGCCTCCCGCTTGAAGTGCATCTGGTACATTACCATCCCGGCGATTATGCCGACGATTGTCATCTGTACGATTCTTGCTACGGGTTCTGTCATGTCTGTAGGGTTTGAAAAGGTGCTGTTGATGCAAAATGATGCCAACCTGGCTACTTCCGAGGTATTGTCTACCTACATGTACAAGGCCGGTATTTTGAATGCGGAATATAGCTTCTCGGCCGCTGTGGGATTTTTTAACAACCTGATCAATTTCATCGTGCTGTACCTGGTCAATAAATTTGCCCAGAAATTCAGTGAGACCAGTCTGTGGTAAGGAGGGGCAACCGTGGATTATCAGTTATCAAGAGGAGATAAGGTTTTTAATTGGTTCAACCTGGTCCTTGTCGGCATTTTAACGTTGATTATTCTTTATCCATTGCTATTCGTTGTATTTGCGTCACTAAGCGATCCCAGACAAATTTTCGATCATGTACTGCTGCTCTGGCCAAGAGGCTTTACGCTGGATGGGTACAAGCGGGTATTCGGAAACAGCGATATCTGGATGGGATTTAAAAATGCAATCATCTATACCGGGCTGGGGACGGCCGTTAACGTGGTCATGACTACCCTTGCCGCCTACCCGTTGTCGCGGAGGGATTTCAGAGGACGGAACGTCATTACGATGCTGTTCACCTTCACGATGTTCTTCTCCGGCGGCCTGATTCCGACATACCTCGTCAACCAAGCACTTGGTATTGTCAATACGATGTGGGTCATGATTATTCCCGGAGCAATCAGCGTATACAATATGATTATTATGCGTACTTATTTCCAGCAAAATATTCCGCTTGAGCTGGAGGAGAGCGCCTTTATTGACGGAGCGACTGATATGCAGCTGCTTCTTAAAATCGTTCTCCCGCTGTCCACGCCTATTATCGCAGTGATGATGATGTTCTATGGCGTAGGCAGATGGAATGGATATTTTGATGCGATGATTTACCTTTCCGATCGGAACCTGTTCCCATTGCAGTTGATTTTGCGGGAAATTCTTGTGCAGAACCAGATGGGGGATTCGGTGAACCAGGCGATTATGACCGCCAATCAAAGCGAGGTCAACTCGCTGAAGCAGTCGATTAAATATGCGGTTGTCGTCGTGTCCAGTGTTCCGGTGCTGATCTTCTATCCGGTGGTGTCCAAGTATTTTGAGAAGGGCATTATGGTTGGGGCGATTAAAGGATAGTCTGTGCTTGAATTGAAAATCATTTTTCCAAAAAGGAAATTTGAATATAGGCGGGAACCCCGGAGGAGGTGTAAAACAGGAGATTATGTTTACGCCTCCTTTTAGTCCAGCAAAGATGGCGCGATATTTGAGAGAAAGTTGCCCGGGTTTTAGCTATAATGAATTTAACAAATAGAGCAGCATTCAGGAGGAGAAAATATGAAGCCCCAAATCGCCCTGCAGTTATGGAGTATTAAGGATGCATGTAAAGAGAACTTTTATGCAGCGCTCAAACAGGTGAAGGAAAGCGGGTATGATGGTGTGGAATTTGCCGGCTATTATGGCAAAAGCGCAGCTGAAGTGAAAAGCTATCTGGACGAATTGAACTTGAAGGTTGCCGCTTCCCATCTTCCCTATGAAGCACTGCAAAAAGATCTTGAGGGAACGATAGTCTTTGAAAAGGGCATCGGGAATAAGCGCCTGGTGGTTCCGGGCGTATCCTTCCGGACCCTGGAAGAGTAGAGAAGCTTTATTGATGACATGGAGAGAATCGCGAAGAGATTGGATCAGGAAGGCATGGAACTGTATTACCACAATCATGCCCATGAATTCACGGAAATCCCGGGTCAAGACATTCTCGATTATATGGTAAATAACTCCAAGCATATCAATCTGGAAGTAGATCTGTATTGGCTGGCCTGCTCTGAACATGACGTATTGCCTTGGCTGGAAGCCCACAAAGACCGCGTTGGACTTTTTCATATGAAGGATATGCATGGTTCTTCCCGGAAGAGCACGGAGGTTGGATCCGGCATTCTGCCGATAAAGGAATATGTTCAAGTCGCGAAACAGCTGGCTTTGCCTTGGCTCATTGTGGAGCAGGAAGAGTTTCAGCTTTATCAACCTTTAGAGGCGACCGCGATCTGTTATCGGCAGCTTGAGGCGATTGTTGAGGAGGTCTATTCTTGATACAAGTCACCGTATGGAATGAATTCCGTCACGAGAAGCACAATCAAGCTGTTCAGGAGATGTACCCGGAAGGCATTCACGGGCAGTTGTTGAAGTTCTTATCCGAAGACGAGGTTATAGTGAGAACGGCAACTCTGGATGAGCCCGAGCACGGGTTAACGGAGGAAGTATTGAAGGCGACCGATGTCCTTGTCTGGTGGGGACATATGGCTCATGGCGAGGTTCAGGACGAAATTGTTGACCGCGTGCACAAGCGCATTCTTGAAGGGATGGGCCTCGTGGTCCTGCATTCGGCACACTTCTCGAAAATATTCAAGAGATTAATGGGAACGTCTTGTGACTTGAAATGGCGGGAGGATGGAGGCAATTGCCGGATATGGAATGTCAATCCGAGTCATCCTATCGTGGAAGGGATCGGCGAATTTATCGATTTGGACGTTGAAGAGATGTATGGGGAGCACTTTGACATCCCGGAGCCGGACGAGCTGATCTTTGTGAGCTGGTTCCCGGGAGGCGAAGTCTTCCGGAGCGGCTGCACGTACCGCAGAGGGAACGGGAAGGTTTTCTATTTCCAGCCGGGCCATGAAACTTATCCTAGCTATTACAATGAAAAGGTGCAGCAGGTGATTAGAAATGGCGTTCGCTGGTGCGCGCCGACTCAAAATACTTACCCAACCTATGGACACTATGAAGCACGTCAAAAGTTAAAAGTTTAAGGAGGAAAATTCAATGAAGCTGGGTGTATTTACTCCCCTATTTAACAATTTAAGCTTTGAAGAGATGATTGACGAGGTTGCGAAGAAAGGACTGCAAACGGTAGAAATCGGAACCGGCGGATATCCGGGCAACGCGCATCTGGATATTGATAAGCTGTTGGCGAGCAGCGAGGCGCGGGCAGAATACTTGGCAAAGCTGGCTGATAAAGGACTGGAAATCTCGGCGCTAAGCTGCCACAATAACCCGATCTCGCCAGTGAAGGAAGTGGCTGCCGAGGCAGATGAGTTGCTCCGCAAGACCATCAAGTTAGCCGGCTTATTGCATGTTCCGGTCGTTAACGGATTCTCCGGCATTGCCGGCGGGAATGCATCCGATACAACGGTGAACTGGCCTGTCATGCCTTGGCCGACCGAATACGATGACAGCTATACTTATCAGTGGGAGCAGAAGCTGATTCCTTATTGGAAAGGAATTAATACGGAAGCGGAAGCGGCCGGTGTAAAGATCGGTATTGAACTTCATGGCGGCTTCCTTGCCCATACGCCATATACCATGCTGAAATTGCGGGAAGCGACCGGGAAAGCGATTGGCTGTAATTTGGATCCTAGCCATTTGTGGTGGCAAGGCATTGACCCCGTTGCTGCTGTAAAAATTCTGGGCGAAGCCGGCGCTATTCACCATTTTCATGCCAAGGATACGTATCTGGATCAGGACAATATCAATATGTACGGATTAATGGATATGCAGCCTTATGGAGATGTAAAGACTCGTGCCTGGACCTTCCGCTCTGTCGGCTGCGGCCATGACTTGAAGGTATGGTCTGATATCATTTCCGCGCTGCGCGTATATGGATATGACTATGTCATCAGCATTGAGCATGAGGATCCAATTATGTCCATCGACGAAGGCTTAACTCGTGCCGTCACTAACCTGAAATCGATCATGATCCACGAACAGCCCTCCGCCATGTGGTGGGCATAAAAGGAGCATCAAACAAAACAAAATATGACCCAGCCTGAGATAGGAGCTATCTTGGGCTGGGTATTTTTTTATATAATAGATACAGCCCAATATAGGTACAATTTGGAGAACTATAAGTTTCCCGGGAGGAAGAGGATGAACATACAATTAATTAGCAAGAATGGAATTGAGATCGCATTAGTACAAAGTGATGAAGTGTTAATCACGGATGTCCAGTCAGCATTGGATTTTATTGCAACGATTAATTATCAGACAGGGACCCATCGAATCATATTGAATAAATCCGCGATCTGTGAAGAGTTTTTTGACTTGAAGACACGATTGGCGGGTGAGATCCTTCAGAAATTCATAAATTATCAGACGAAAATTGCAATTGTGGGCAGCTTCGCCAATTATCAAAGCGAAAGTTTGAAGGATTTTATATATGAGAGTAATAAGGGGAAGGATTTATTTTTCCTATCGGATGAAGAACAGGCGATTGATAAATTGAGTAACGTATAGTGACGCTTATTCTACATGATGGAAGTGCTCATAAGCAGCTTCTAAATTGGGATAGATCTCCTCATCAAAACGTGAGGCTTGCTCGTAGCTGATCTCATACCATTCATCATTGGCTCTGAGAAATTTATTGCCAAAATGTACTATGGTTCGCTCAGTACCGTCCTTGTTTTCAATTGTAAAAACAAATGCACTTCCATCGTATTCGTCCGGGTTATGGTTAGGACTCTTTAATTCCAAACCGTTCAAATAATCCGTAATAAGCTTTATCTCTGCTTCGTTCGTAACAGAAATTGGACCGGTATTATAGAACTCTGGTTGCTGTTCAATTCGAATTCCCCTTATGTTGTTGCCGTCCATGTCCAACCGTGTTCCAGATGACGAAACCAGGTAAACGACAGCAGCTGCAATGATTAAAGCAATGGGTATCATTAGTACAGCAGCTTTTTTCATAAACCTCACCTTCTTTCTCCTTTTATTTATAACGGATAACTGATTAGAATTGTTGCTGGACATGCCCGGCCAAGATAGGAGCTATCTCAGAATAGGTCTTTTCATAAAGTTTTGAACACCTACATAGGCGTATTAAGGAGCTGAGAAGATGTACCTTCATAGAAAGCTTGAGACCAGAGATATTGAAGCCATTTGCACGTTCCCTCAATCTGAAGAGGAGTTGCTTTTCATGAGTCCCAGGTTCGTATATCCTCTTACGTCTGACCAAATCATTGGTTTAGCAAAAGATAGATTTGAACCGACAGTGATAATAGACAAACAAACGAAAAAAGTGGTAGCATATGCAAATATTTATAAGGATGAAGATGGCTTCTGGCTAGGGAATGTCGTTGTGTCTCCTGGATATCGGGGGCAAGGGGCGTCACAGTATTTAATCCAAGTCATGATGGATAAAGCTAAAAATCTGCTGAAGCTTGAGCAGTTGAAATTGGTCTGTCACAATACGAACTCCAGAGGATTAGCCTTTTATTCAAAACTCGGTTTTAAGCCTTACGATGTAAAGAATGTATTTAATGGACAGACAAAATTAATAACCATACTTATGAGTAAAGAACTTCATTAATCAGGAGATGATGATTTATGAGAAAGAGCCTAAAGTACCTCATAATTTTCTTTGTTTTCATGTTTTGCATGGCACTATTATCGGGTTGCGTACCTGGTGATGGAAGGAACAGCACTGAAGATCCAGCAGGTTTTTTCTGGGGCATATGGCATGGATGGGTGGCCCCTATTTCATTGATCATAGGATTTTTCAATCGCGAAATTAGAGTATATGAAATAAATAACTCGGGTTGGTGGTACGATCTAGGTTTCTATATTGCAGTGATCAGCGGGTTTGGCGGGATCTCTTTCTTCCGGAGAAAAAATGCAAAAAGGGATTGATTCAAGAAGGAGCATCGTATGAAAAAAATTCGATGGATTATTTTTACCATGGTATTTCTGGGGTTGTTTTTTGTCCTGGAAGGATGTAGCAGTCAAGCGAATGAAGACGAGAAAATTGCCTATATATCTTCGCACGTAAATTCCGACTATGAGAAGATGTTTAAAAAAATGGGGCTAGGAATCTTATTTGATTATCATTTGAAGCTACCTTCCGCGAATCAAAGTTGGGTAACCATTTGGGTCGAGGGATATAGAAATGGAGCTGCTGAACCTGTTCGAATTACTGAAATATCTTACGGGTTAAGTCCGAATCAAGTGGAAGAAGGTCTAGTGGGATTTGGCATAATCAACCCGAACAGCGACCATCCGTTATTCCTGTTATATTCTCCAACAGCAAGTGTATCTCCGCATCCGGTTGAGGAAAAAATCTTAGACCCGAATGCAACTATTAGTACCTGGGACTATGCTATAGGTAAGGAAGCAATTGGTTTGGAGGCGGGAGAGACCAAGATATTGGCCGTTTATAGACAAGCAGAGAATTCGCTCAAAACCTACGATTACCAGGACTTGAAATCTATTAATCAAATCTTAGACGAAAGTTTGACTGTGTTGCTATTGAAAATCAAGGTTGATGAAAAATATGAATAAGCAAGTAGCGATTACGATGTTTATTCGTCAATGGAAGTGTATATAAACCTCTAATGACGATCAAAGAAACAGCAGAGTATTTGAACTTAACCGAAGCTGAGGTAAAAGCAATTATTATTAGTGAAGATACCATGTTAAGAACAACAGGCGTATACTCCGGTAAGCTTTTCCCGGTAATTCGAATTGAATCCGAAAATTATGTAAGTATTGAGGGGTTGAAGGAATGGTTACTGGATTCAACGCTACAAAGAAAGGAGTATAAGTAAACATTTCAGAATAATCGGCCCCTTTTCTATTTAAAATTGAAGAACAATAGGATCATTTTTGTAAAAAGAGACTACTGCCCCTCAGCAGAAGTCTCTTTTTTCTGCTTTAACCAAGCCAAAAAATTAACAATGACTTTACCCCAAAATGGTTTTGGTTTAATACAAGCCCTTTATAGTACTAATTGTGAAGGAAATCAACCAATGTTTACATCAAATGAAGGAAAGTCTTCACTAGGAGGGGATCATTTGCAGAGAGTGATTTGGTTCGACTTAGGTTATACGCTGGTTTACTGGAATCGGGAAGAGCTGTATCGGGAGCATCTCCAACAGCTTGGTATTGAAAAATCTATCGATGAGCTGCTGTTGGCCTATCACCTTACGGACAAGCATTTTATGAAGCATTTTCCTGGATTGCTCGGAAAAGACCGAAGCCATTGGGAGGAGCCGTATTACAGAATGATCAACCGCTGCCTGCAAATTGATGAAAATACGGAATTGCTTACTTCCAAGCAGGAACGCAAGGGACGTCCCGAATGGAGGGCGTTCGAGGCAGCACATTCAACGCTCGCACAGTTGAAGAAGGAAGGCTGTCAGATCGGCCTGATTTCCAATTGGAATTTGACAGCAAGAGAGGTGTTGGAGAATACAGGAATTATGCCTTATCTGGATTACGTCGTTATTTCGTCCGAGGTTGATATCGAGAAGCCGGACGAACGAATTTTCCGTCATGCACTTGAACTGGCTGGGGTTCAGGCAAGCCAGTGTCTCATGGTAGGCGATAATTATTACGATGATATCATCGGCTGCCGGCAAGTCGGCATGGAGGGCATTCTGATCAATCCGTACGCCAAGCAAGGAATTGAAGAAATTAATGATGTTGAAGTGATTTCCACAATTCATGATTTAACCGCCCTCGTTGTGTGAAGGTAAAACTTGATAAAGGATCTATAGTTGAATGGAAAATATCAAAGAGCTGATTCAGACAAGATACGATCAATTGAGCAGTTCTCAAAAGAAAACGGCATATTACATTCTCGAAAATTTGCAGGATGCGGCCATCTCTTCTGCTCAAAAAATTGCGGCTGCCTCTGGCGTATCGGAAGCGACCGTACACAGGCTTGCGCAAAATCTTGGCTTCGATAGCTTCATGCTGCTGAAAAAAGAGCTGCGGAACGATCTGCGGAAAATGAACCGGGCGATCAACAATCTGGAATCCATCTCCACGGTGAAGGATGATTCCTGGTTAAACAGCCACTTTTATCTGGAAGCCGAGAACATTCTGGAAACCAGTAAAGAAATTTCTGTTGAAGAGATTAAGAGTGCCGCAACACTCATTCTCGATGCGAAGGCCGTCTGGGTGGGTGGATGGCGAATGGGATTATCGGTTACGTCTTATATGTCCTTTATTTTGAACTACATGCTGGGAAACAGTTATTTGATCCCACAGGGTGAGGTTGCCGAATATTTGGCTCGATTCTCCGAAGGTGATGTCGTTTTTCTGTGCTCCTTCCCTCGCTATAACAAAGTAATTACAGAAGTCGCCGAGTTCGCTAAAGAAAGAAACCTGAAGGTCATTGCAATAACCGATTCACCGGTTTCACCCATCTGCAAATTTTCCGACGTTATCTTTATCGCCAAGTCCGCTTCCAAGAGCTTCGTCGATTCCTATACGGCCGCGGTGTCTGTGTGCAATGCAGTTGTTAATGAAGTCTCTTATCTTGGAAAAGAAAGAGTCCGAGAGCATATTGAAAAGGTTGAAGACCATTACCTCAACTTTAAAGAGCTACAGAACAAATTTTAAAAATACGGCTATGGAGGTTACGATGAAAAAACTTTTAAATGCGTTATCGGTCCTGATGATGGTTGCTATTCTTGCAGCATGCGGAAGCAACAATGGCGCGGCTTCGGCACCGGCTCCAACCAACAACACAGCTGCGGGAGGCCCGGAAGCGGAGGTTAAAGCGCCGGTAAAAACGGAATTAAAAATGGCTCTGACCGTGGATCCGGATGGACTCGATCCGCATCGCACAACTGCAGCCTCCACCTTTCAAATCACAAATAACCTTTACGACACCTTGGTCAAAGTATCCTCGGACGGTGAATTTGTTCCAGGCTTGGCCGAGGAATGGAAAGTATCCGAAGATGGATTAACGATTGCGTTCAAATTGCGGGAGGGCGTAAAATTCCACAACGGCCGTGAGATGACCGCAGAAGATGTGAAGTTCTCCTTCGAACGCTTAAAGGGCGAGGAAAGTCCGCGGGCAGGAGATTTTTCCAATATCGTTAGCATTACGGCTGTAGACAATTACAATATTGAATTTGCAACAAAAGCGCTTGATGTTGCTCTGGTCTCCCAGTTCGCCTATCCATGGACAGCGATAGTTCCGGAAGAAGCAGTAGAACAGCTGAGAAACAATCCGGTCGGTACAGGTCCGTTCAAGCTGGAGCAATGGGTTCCGCAGCAACAAATTGTTCTCACAAGAAATAACGACTATTTTACACCGGCGAAATTGGAAAAGGTCGGCTTTATCATGATGCCGGATGCAACTTCGCAAATTACGGCTCTGCAAAGCGGTGAACTGGACATTATCAACGTTAGCGGCGACGCTGTTCCCCAGTTTGAAAGCAATTCGGAGTATAGCATTATCGAGACTCAAGCCAATGCCGTGCAAGTGATGGCTATGAACCTGGACAATGAAGCTCTCTCGGATGCTCGCGTAAGACAAGCTATCAATTATGCGGTGGACAAACAAGCCCTGATCGATACCGTCTGGTGGGGCTATGGGCAGGAAATCGGATCCCATTATCCGCCCATGCTGAAGGAGTATCTGGATACAAATGATGCTATCACTTACGATCCTGAGAAAGCAAAACAACTGCTTGAAGAGGCGGGATACGCCCAAGGCTTAACTTTAGAAATGTACTTGCCTAGCTCTTATCCAAACTACGTTGCTGCAGGTCAGGTGATTGCCGACCAGTTGAAAAAGGTTGGGTTAACGATCAATATTCATACGGTAGAATGGGGCTTTTGGCTGAGCGATGTATATACAGGCCGAAAATATGATCTGACCGTTACCGGACATACCGGAAGACTGGATCCTTATGCATTGCTTGCGCGCTACCATTCCGAAAGCAAAGAAAACTATATGAACTATAAGAACGAACGGGTCGATGAAATTTTAACCCAGGTTCAGCAAGAACGCGATGAACAACAGCGTCTGAAGCTCTATCAGGAATTGCAGCAAATTCTTGCTGAAGATGTTCCGGCGCTGTACATTCAATCCCCGATCGGCTTGACTGTAACGGCAGCTAATGTCGCGGGATATCAATCTTATCCGATTGATATTTATGAAATGAAGGATGTCTATTTCACGAATTAATCGAGCTTTGTTTGATAAGCTCCTCTGCCATAGAGGAGCTTTCATACTTCTATGAAAAAAGAGGTTTGAGATGGTTAAATACACAATCAATCGGTTGGTAAGCGGTGTTGTTGTGTTATTTGTAATTTCGTTGATCACTTTCTTTGTACTCACCGTCATTCCGGGGGATGCGGCATTGTTATCGCTCGGAACGGATGCGACACCGGAACGGCTGGAGGCATTGCGGGAATCCATGGGCCTGAATCAGCCCTGGTATGAGCGATATTTCTCCTGGTTGACTCATTTCCTGGCCGGCGATTGGGGCAATTCTTTGTTCTTCGGTGAGGATGTTTTGACGCTGATCATGCAAAGGTTGATGATAACCGTTTCTTTGGCTGTTCTTTCCTTACTGCTAGCGATACCGGTTGCTGCCATCATAGGGATCTTCTCTGCTTTATATCAGGACAAGTGGATAGATCGATTAGCACGAACGGTTATGCAGCTAGGAGATGCCATTCCGCAATTTTGGCTTGCTCTAATTTTTCTTGTTTTCTTTTCCGGAAAGTTAGGTTGGTTCCCAGTCCCGGGATTCATACCTGTTGAAGAGGGCTGGTGGAGAAGTCTCCATTCCTTGCTGCTCCCCTCAATCGTGGTGGCGATCGGATTGATCGGCTATCTGATCCGGATCATCCGAAGCTCGATGCTTAGTGCTCTGGAGCAGGATTTTATGCTGATGACACGCGTTAACGGGTTATCGCCCGCACAAGCGGTCTTCAAGTACGCATTGCGAAGTGCGGTTATCGCTCCGGTTACCACGATTTTGATGCAGCTCGCGGGCTTGCTCGCCGGAACTGTGCTGGTAGAAAGTATATTCGCCCTCCCGGGAGTTGGCCGTCTATTATTGGTAGCCGTCGAGCAGCGGGATATTATTCTTTTGCAAGGAACAGTTATGTTTATTACCGGCGTAGTAGTCTGTGTGAATTTTCTGGCGGATATTTTATATCGAGTGATCAATCCAATGATCCAATTCGGCGGTGAAAGAAATGCGTAAAGGGAAAAACAATCGGCTCGTCCTGCTTGGGATTGCTTTGGTTAGCATGGTTGTGTTGCTTTGTCTGACTTCATTTATTTATCTTCCGCACGATCCTAATAATATGAATACGATAGATCGGCTGCATCGCCCCAGCGGGGAATATTTCCTGGGTACGGACCAGTTTGGCCGCGATATATTAAGCCGCATTATGATATCAACGAGGTATGCCTTACTCGTCGGCCTGGTATCTGTTGCCGTCGGCGCCAGTATCGGTGTCGTGATTGGTTCGATCGGAGGTATTGCCAAAGGCGTATTGCAAAGTGTAATTATGCGGGTTATCGATGGTTTTATGGCATTTCCGGGGATGCTTCTAGCATTGATGCTGGTTGCTGTAACCGGGAAAGGGCTGTGGAACGCGGTGCTTGCGATTGCGATTTTTATGATACCTACCTATGCCAGGTTAGCCTATTCGCTTGTTATCGATCAGAAGAACGAATTGTATATTAAGGCAGCCAAGAGCTATGGAGCAACTCCTTGGCGGATTATTGTGAAGCATATCCTGCCTTCCATGCTGCCCAAATTAATCACGCAATTTTCATCGAGCATTGGCGGAGCGATCTTGCTCGAATCCTCACTGTCATTTTTAGGACTCGGGGTACAGCCGCCGAATGCGAGCCTGGGTCTGATGCTGAGTGAATCCCGTCAATTTACATTGAGCTACCCGTATTTGGCGATTCCTTCCGGCATTGTTTTAGTCATTGCGATTTTAGGATTCAATTTGATCGGGGATGCGCTTAATGACACGACGGTGGGGAGGAGAAAATCCGTATGACCTCCAAGTTAATGGAAATCAAAGGGTTAACCATTAAGGATCAATCAGGCGCCGTCCTGGTGGACAACGTCTCCGTGGGATTGAATGACAAGGAGTTTGTCGGCATTGTCGGGGAATCAGGCTCCGGAAAGTCCTTGACCACGCAGGCCCTCCTAAATGTATTGCCGAAAAGCTTGCAGGCCGAGTACGAGCAACTGACCTTGATGGACCGGAGCGTGGAAGGGATGGATGCCGCACAGATTCGTGCCTTGGTCGGCCGCGAAATCGGATTTGTTCCACAAAACACCGTATCCTTCCTGCATCCTTTGATCAAAATCAAGCATCAAATCGGTGATGCTTATATGCATCACATGAAAAAAAGCAGGGAAGCAGCTTATGACAAGGCTTGCCGTCTGCTATCCAAAGTCGGTATCAAGGACCCGGACCGGGTGATGAATTCTTATCCTTTTCAAATTTCCGGTGGCATGAAGCAACGTGTCAATATTGCATTGGCCTTGATGACCGACCCTAAAGTAATTATTGCCGATGAACCGACCACGGCCCTGGATACCGTCATTCAGAGACAAGTCATGGATCTGTTCGATACGATGAATAGACAAGAGGGTGTCCCGATTTTGTTCATATCGCATGATTTGAATATCATTCGAAGGTACTGCAGCCGCGTTTACGTCATGTATAAAGGCAAGCTTGTTGAGTCCGGCAGCACCGAGCTAGTCTTTTCACAGCCCGAGCATCCTTACACAAGGCAATTGTTGGACTCTACCATGACAATCAAATAGGCTTATAGCCTCGATAGGGAAAAATGCTTCCGTAAGGAGGATTATGATATGGACATGATTATTGAAGCGAAGGATATTGTGAAGACCTTCAAATTAAAGAAGCAAAGCATCCTTGATAAACAAGCTTTTTTCACCGCGGTGGATCGTGTTTCGGTTCGGATTCCAAGGAAAAAAACAGTAGGGGTAGTCGGCGAATCGGGTTCAGGCAAATCGACGTTTGCCGAGATTGTCGGGAATTTGCAGCAGCCCACTTCCGGAGAGATTTTATATTACGGCAAGAACATTAAGGAACTGTCCAAGGCAGAATATAAGAAATACCGAAGCAATGTGCAGTTTATTTTCCAAAGCGCCAAGGAGTCTTTAAATCCGTTCTTTTCGGTTAAAGAAGTGCTAATGGAGCCTTTGAAAATTGCAAGCGATAGCTTCGATATGAACGCAGCTCTCCATCAAATCAAGGAAATGCTGCATAGAGTAAAGCTGGAGGACAGCATTCTCAGCAAGCATGCAACTGAAATTAGCGGAGGACAAGCACAGCGGGTAGCCATTGCCAGGTCTTTGCTGCTGAGGCCGCAGCTAATCGTCTGCGATGAGTCCGTCTCGGCCTTGGACGTGTCGGTTCAGAAGCAGATTCTCGATTTGCTGTTGGAATTGCAAAGAGAGCTTGAGATTTCTTACTTATTTATTACTCATGATATTGGTGTTGTTAATTATATGTCTGATTCTATAATGGTAATGAAGCACGGAAAAATGGTGGAGCAAGGGACAAAAGAGGAAGTGCTCTTTGCTCCGAAGGACGAGTATACCCAAACACTGGTTTCCAGTTCATTTTTGTTCGATAAGGAGAATCATTATGCAATGTAGAGTCATCGGCATGTGGGGCGGCTTTCCGAAGCAAAATGGCCCTACATCAGGTTATTTGATTGAGCACCAAGGCTTTACGGTTATGCTGGACTGCGGAAGCGGCGTCCTCGTTAAAGCACAGGATTATATTGATTTGAACAAGATTGATCATGTGGTGCTGTCTCACTATCATTATGATCATAATGCCGATATTGGGGCTTATTTGTATTCAAGGTTAGTGAACACTCAGATCGGGCGAGCGGATACAGTGTTAAATATTTATGGGCCGGAAAGCGAGAGCTTCCGCAAAGAGGTGGAGGGGATGTTGGGTTCCCGTTTTAAAAGCTTCGACGAAACTACCTCGCTGACCTTAGGGCCTTTCCTGTTTGAGTTCAAGAAAAATGCACATACCGTTGAGGCCTACGCTATGAAGATCACCTGTGAAGATAAAGTGATGGTCTATACCTCGGATACCCTATTTACGGATGATTTAATTTCGTTTGCGCAAGGGGCGGATTTGTTGATAACCGAATGTAGCTTGTATCATGGAACGGACGGATCGCGCATGGGCCATATGACATCCAGGGAAGCCGGAATATTAGCACACCATTCCCAGGCCAAAAAGGTTCTGCTCACGCACCTGCCTCATTACGGAAATTTGCAGGATTTATTGGAGGATGCCAAACAACAAGGAAACCGGAATGTTCATTTGGCGGAGCCGGGCATGTTGATTGAACTGTGAGGAAGCTCTCCCGGAAAGATAGGCACGATCACTGCCTGGATGTATAATCATAAGATAACAGCGATGACCCGGCCCTAAGATAAGATAATCTAAGGCCGGGTTATTTTGCAAAAAAAGGGGTGGGAGAAGCTTTGGAACCATGTAACCATTGGTTTACCGTTGAACAAATAGATTCTAGGACATATGCCATTAGTGAGTATGGGCATTGGGAGAAGGTCCATTCCTATCTTGTTATTGGAGACAGCCACGCTGCTCTAATTGACACGGGGATCGGAATTGGAAATATCAAAAAGATAGTAGATCAATTAACCTCACTTCCAATCAAGGTCATAACCACGCATGTCCACTGGGATCATATCGGGAACCACGGGCTTTTTGACGAAATCTATGTTCATGAATTGGAGAAAGAGTGGCTGAGGAATGGGATACCGGGATTGCCGATAGAAGTTATTCGTAGAGATGTAATCCGGGATATTACGCTACCGCTTCCTGAAGATTTTTGTATAGAGAACTACGAGCCGTTTAAAGGGGAGCCTGCGGGGGTGGTAAGAGATTATGACACCATCGACCTGGGAAAAAGAGTGCTAACGCTTATCCATACGCCGGGTCATTCCCCGGGACACCTTTGTATTTATGAAGCGGAACGAGGGTATTTATTTACCGGCGATTTGATTTATAAAGGCACCTTGTTTGCTTTTTATCCGACGACAGATCCGCTGCAATTCGTTAACTCGGTTGAGAAGATAAGCCGGTTAGATAATATCTCGAAGGTACTGCCAGGTCATCACGATTTAGATTTGAACTCAGATTTTATTAAGGAAGTCCATGAAGCCTGTCAGGATCTGCTTCAGCGTGATCTAGCCAAGCATGGCTCTGGAATACACCGATATCAGCACTTCAATATTCACTTTTAATAAGGAGGCGAGAAAAAATCATGTCTAACTCAAGAAAAGAACAAGAAAGTCACAACTTCGATCAAATAGCATCGAAATGGAATCAGCAAATACCTGAGAAATCACTCATTTGCGCGGATGAATTAGTACGGAGATTGCAGATCAGAAATACCTACATAACAAGGTAACCCCGCAAAGATATGCCGCGATTGATATCTCGCAAAAAATGCTGGATGAATTAAAGGAGAGCTTTTCAGATGTAGAAACGGTATGTGCCGATTTTGAAGAAGAATTCAGCTTGAATCAGGAGTTTGACTTCGTAGTTATTTATAACAGCATTCCTCATTTTGAAAATTTGGACCAAGTATTCGAAAATGCTTGCAACAACCTAAAACATGGTGGAACTTTTGCCATTATGCATGCAAGGTCCAGACAACAATTAAAAGAGCATCATGAGCGGATTGGGCATGTCAGCTCGTTCGAGCCTATTCCCTCGGATAGCAGGCTTTTGGATTTGTCCCGGAAAGTCGGCTTTGAGATTGTTTTCATAGAGGATGACGATTATTTTTGCTACATTGGACAGAGGAGGAATCAATCCAGATAGAAGGCAGTGGCTTGGAAAATGGATTCGCCAAGGCTTTATCGATTACATACTTCAAAAGTAAAATCACGGGCGACATTGACGCCAAGCACTGATTTCTATATAATGGTTGTGATTAAATTGGATATTCACAAGCAATGATGAGGAGTAGTAATTCAAGTTCTGCCACCCAGAGAGCCGGCGGTCTGGTGCAAGCCGGTTGGGGAATGAGAATGAACTCGCCTCGGAGTGATGATGCAAACCATCATCGTTTTACCCGCGTTAAGGGTGTAAAGGGAGCGTTAGACAAAGGATGTCCGACGCTAACTAGGGTGGTACCACGGGAAACTTCCTCTCGTCCCTAGCGATGATACGCTAAGGATCGGGAGGTTTTTTTATTCCCTTCGATAGCTAGGTTGAATTATGTACTCTAGGGAGGACTAGAAATGACAGAGAAGCAAACATCGCATGATGTGTATCAGGCTCAGACGATCGAGCCGAAGTGGCAGGCATACTGGGATGAACACCAGACCTTTAAGACTCGTGAAGAAGCGGGAAAACCGAAATTTTATGCGCTTGATATGTTTCCTTACCCATCCGGTGCGGGACTTCATGTGGGTCACCCGGAAGGCTATACGGCTACCGATATCGTGTCCAGATTCAAGCGGATGCGCGGCTACAATGTGCTTCATCCGATGGGCTGGGATGCCTTCGGGCTGCCGGCGGAGCAGCATGCTCTTGATACCGGAGAGCATCCGCGCGATATTACGGTCAAGAATATCAACAACTTCCGGCGCCAGATCAAATCGCTGGGCTTCTCCTATGACTGGGATCGTGAGATCAGCACGACAGATCCTGAATATTACAAATGGACACAATGGATTTTTATCCAACTCTATAAAAAGGGTCTTGCTTATGTAGCCGAAGTGCCAGTGAACTGGTGCCCTGCACTCGGGACCGTACTTGCAAACGAAGAAGTCATCGACGGCAAGAGCGAGCGGGGCGGCCATCCGGTTGTCCGCAAGCCGATGCGTCAATGGGTGCTCAAAATTACCGAATATGCAGAGCGTTTGCTTGAGGATCTGGAAGAGCTGGATTGGTCGGAGAGCATTAAGGATATGCAGCGCAACTGGATTGGTAAATCCGAAGGAGCTGAAGTGGTCTTTGCCATCGATGGACACGAAGAGACGCTGACGGTATTTACGACTCGTCCGGACACCTTGTTTGGTGCCAGCTATGCGGTTCTGGCTCCTGAGCATGAGCTCGTGGCTCATATTACTACAGAGGCGCAGGCAACTGCAGTACAGGCGTACCAGGATCAAGCCGCCCGCAAGAGCGATCTGGAACGGACGGATTTGGCGAAGGAAAAAACCGGCGTATTCACGGGGGCTTATGCGGTCAATCCGGCCAACGGCGCTAAGCTGCCGATCTGGATTGCCGACTATGTGCTTGCGGGCTATGGAACGGGGGCCATTATGGCTGTTCCGGGTCATGATGAACGGGACTATGAATTCGCCAAGCAGTTCGAGCTGCCAATTATTGAAGTAGTGTCCGGAGGCAATCTGGACGAAGAAGCCTACAGCGGGGACGGAGCGCATGTCAATTCCGACTTCCTGAACGGTCTTCGTAATGAAGAGGCCATCAAGAAGATGATCGCCTGGCTTGAGGAGAAGGGGAAAGGAAAGGGAAAAGTAACCTATCGTCTGCGCGATTGGCTGTTCAGCCGTCAGCGGTATTGGGGAGAACCGATCCCGATTCTGCATCTGGAAGATGGAACGATGAAGCCGGTGCCTGAGGATCAGTTGCCGCTCGTTCTGCCTGATGTGGATGCAATCAAGCCATCCGGTACGGGAGAATCTCCGCTTGCCAATGTGACGGAATGGGTAAATACAACCGACCCTGAGACCGGCCTGCCGGCACGCCGCGAGACGAATACCATGCCGCAATGGGCGGGAAGCTGCTGGTACTACCTGCGCTATATTGATCCGCATAATCATGAAGAGCTTTGCTCGAAGGAAAAGCAGCAGGAATGGCTGCCGGTCGATCTGTATATCGGCGGTGCGGAGCATGCGGTGCTCCATCTGCTGTACGCCCGATTCTGGCACAAGGTGCTGTATGACCTTGGCGTGGTCTCGACGAAGGAACCGTTCCATAAGCTGGTTAACCAAGGGATGATCCTTGGAACGAATAACGAGAAGATGAGTAAATCCCGCGGCAACGTAATTAATCCGGATGAGATTGTGAACGAATTTGGAGCCGATACCTTGCGGATGTATGAAATGTTTATGGGACCGCTGGAGGCAACCAAGCCTTGGAATGCTAACGGTGTGGAAGGCACGCATCGCTTCCTGGCCCGGATCTGGCGTCTGTTTGTTGCCGAGAACGGCAGTCTGAATGCCAAAATTGTGGACGGGGACGGCAGTGACGAGTTCAAACGGACCTGGCACAAGACGATTAAGAAGGTCACAGAGGATATGGAAGCACTTCGTTTCAATACAGCGATCAGCCAACTGATGATCTTCATTAATGAAGCCTACAAGACGGACGCTATACCAAAAGCGGCTGCAGCAAACTTCGTTCAAATGCTGTCTCCGTTGGCTCCGCATCTGGCTGAAGAACTGTGGGAGCGTCTTGGACATCAAGAGAGCATTTCTTACGAGCCTTGGCCAGTCTATGATGAGGCATGGACTGTGGATGCCGAGGTTGAAATCGTAGTGCAGGTTAATGGAAAAATCGTGGAGCGCACGAAAATCTCCAAAGATATGGATCAAGCGGCCATGCAGGAGTACAGCCTTGGATTGCCGAATGTCAAACAGGCGACCGAAGGCAAGACGGTCCGCAAGATTATCGCTGTTCCAGGCAAACTGGTTAACATTGTAGTAGGTTAAGCACGGTCAGGCAGGCCAGGCGTACATCCTTCAACGGGATGAACTAGACCTGACCTGCCTGTTTTGTAAACGATTGATCCAGCTTGCTTAGATCCTCCTCAAATTTGCGGTGTGTCGTCTCGATCAATGCGCTGAATACATGCTGTAGACGGGCTCTTAGCACAGCGATTCCCTCGGCGGTCACTCCCCCGGGAACCGCTACCCGGCGTTGCAGCTCTTCCGGAGAGAAGCCGCCCCCGGTAAGCAGCTTGCCTGTGCCGTGCAGCATTTCTGCTCCAAGCCTTATCGCGTGGTGATACTCAAGGCCGGTATGTCTTGCAGCGGCCTCGGCCCATTCCTGAAGGATGAAGGCAATGAAGGCAGGACCGCAGCTCGAGATATCTGATGCGATGCGCGTTTCGGACTCATCAATCACTACGGGCTCACTGATGGACGACATGAGCTGTTCGAGCAATAAGCGATCCTCGGGCAATATGCGCTGTCCATAAATGCATAGCGATGCCCCGGATAAGGCAGAGTGTGTAATGCTCGGAATAATCTTGGCAATTTTGCACGGAATTCTTCCTTCAAGCATTTCGATCTGGACAGGACTTGTTATTGACACGACGATCTGATTTTCATCCAGCACGTCGGCGATCTCTGCCAGAATAAGCGGATAATCCAGCGGCCTTACGCACAGGAAAATAATCTGGCTCCCTGCAGCGGCTTCCACATTGCTGCTCACGGCGCGCAGACCTGGATAACGCTTGGCCAGCCCATCTGCTTTTTCCCGGGAACGATTGCTGGCATAAATAAAATGCGGGTGCAACGCACCGGAACGCAGGAAAGCTTCAATCAGCAAGCTTCCCATCGATCCAGTTCCGATGAAGGCTACTTTCATCCTTGTTCCCCCTTCCGTATGCAACCTCATAATATATAACCTGATATAGTAGGTTTATGCGCACAGAATGCATATTCATGACTTATTTCATGGAAATTTTAAGGTCGGGGGATGCCAATGATTAGAAAAGGGTACGTCATCACATCACTGATCTCGGCGATCGCAGGAGCAGCACTGGTATGGTTTGCGGCTGGAGACCGCCAAGACCGGATTATCGATGACTGGATTCCGCTGAATATGGAGATTGCCGCCGCTGTATCGCTGCAAGAGACGGCTGCCGAGCCGAAAGTCGAGACAACGACTCCACCGGAGACGGGGCCGACTGCTACGGATACGCTCCAAGCACAAGCCGCTGCTGAGAAGTCTGCAGCCACGCCGTTGCCGCAGACTTCTCAATCAGAGACTCCGGCTGCAGCATCCAATGTAATTTCTATTAATACAGCTTCAATAACAGAGCTAATGGAGATTCCAGGCATCGGAGAGAAGAAAGCGCAGGCTATTATCGAATACAGAACATCTCATGGGTTATATAAAGCCATTGAGGATCTAACGAAGGTCAAGGGAATTGGAGATAAAATGCTGGAAAAAATGAAGCCGCATATCGGGCTGTAGGAATGGAGGAATTTGCTTATGATAAGTCCGGAGACACGTAAGGATTGGGATACCTACTTCATGGATATTGCTTATATGGTGTCTACCCGCTCGCGCTGCAGCCGCAGACATGTGGGCGCTGTATTGGTGCAGGGCAAGAAGCTGCTGGGCACGGCATACAACGGTGCCCCGTCCGGCGTCCCTGATTGTCTGGAGGCCGGGTGCATGATCGCGGAGGATTACGAGGTTACCGTTGTAGAAGGCCAGGAGAAGGTGATCAAGAAGCAAAGATGCATCCGGACGATTCATGCGGAGCAAAACCTGCTTCTGTTCACGGATCGCGTAGATCGGGAGGGGTCCAGCGTTTATGTTACGGACGAGCCTTGCTGGACCTGTGCCAATATGCTGGCGAACAGCGGAATTACAGAAATCGTCTATCACCGTCCTTATCCGAAGGATACGGGCAAGGTAACCGCAATGATGCAACAAAAAGGCATCGTCTTCAGAAGGCTGGATACCTATTCACCTCCCCCGGAGACCGTAGTCATGATTCAGGATTAAGTTTTTGATTGAGATGCAGGAAGGACCTCATCTGTCTAAAGACAGGCGGGGTTCTTTTTATTTTGAACGACAAAGGAAGGTTCATTATGAAGCAGAGACCCTTGGTTCAGGCGGCTTGCTTTTGGATTGTGGGAAGCACAGCCGCCTGCTTGTTGCAAGGAACGGAGTTCTGGCTGCTATGGGCAGGCATGGTGCTGATGCTGCCGTTGTACGGGATGATGTGCTCCTTGTCCTGGAAGAGGCTTCTGATTTTAGGGGTTATTTTCTCAGCTGCTGCCGGATATTGGATGGTTCAGGACAAGCTTAACACAAGCAAGCTGTCGGGCTCATTTGAACGGATATGGCAATCCGTCCTTCCTGACAAATCGACTGCTGCCATGCAAGGCATCCTTGTGTCTTCTCCGGACATCGATGGCGACCGGGTAACCTTTACGCTCCGTTTGAAGGGAGAAGTTGAGCTGGAGCTTGAGCACACTGATATCGATCAGCTCCCTGCCGAGACGAAGCTGTCTAATGTGGATGGCGAGAGAGTTCTGGTACAGGTAACTTTGGCAAAGGAAGAGGAACTGGACGAAGCAGCCTTATGGGGGAGGGGACAGGAGGTCCGGATTCAAGGGGCGCTTGAACGGCCAAGCATATCCAGTAATTATGGCGGCTTCGACTACAGGAACTATCTCCACTATAAGCGGATACATTGGCTTCTGAAGGTCAAGGGTGCTTCGGAGGTAGTGCAATTGAATCGTACCGGAGGCTGGGGAACCCCGCAGCTGCTAGGCAATATTGATAAACTCCGGCAAGCGCTTGGAGCGAAGGTGGACGCGCTATTCCCGGACTGGCAGGGCGGATATATGAAGGGGCTTCTGATCGGCCTGGCTGATGAACTGGAGCCTGATAAATACACTCAATTTACGAACCTGGGGCTTAGTCATATTTTAGCGATATCAGGAAGTCATGTGGCTATCAATATTGGCTTGCTATTAGGGCTTTGCCGGTTATGCAGGCTTACTAAAGAGTCCTCGCAGCTGTTAGCGCTGGGCTTCACTCCGTTCTATGTTCTGCTGACAGGATTTACCCCTTCCGTCATCCGTGCCGGAATGATGACCATGCTGGGACTGTATCTGCTCCGCAGAGGATTGTTGAAGGATGGCCTTCACCTTGTCTCCGCTTCTTGTCTGGTCATGTTGATCTGGGACCCTTATTTACTTGTAAATGTGAGCTTCCAGCTATCCTTTGCCGTAACAGCCGGTCTGATCGTGTTTGTACCGTTGCTTAGGCCATGGCTAAAATGGCTGCCCGGTCGATTTCGCTCTGCAGTAGCCATTACTGTTGCGGCACAGCTGGTCTCCTTCCCTCTGACGATTTTTTATTTTAATCAGGTCTCGATTCTGTCCCTGGCAGCAAATCTGGTGCTTGTTCCAGTGGTCAGCCTGGTTTCTCTTCCGGGCGGGATGGCTGCTCTGCTGGTCGGCCTGATCTGGATGCCGCTTGCCCGCTTTATTGCCTACCCGGTAATCCAGCTCAATCGCTTAACCTTTGTCATCACGGAATGGTTGAATAGCTGGATGGGGTCCATGACGTATTGGAAATCTCCCTCCTTGCTCTGGATGCTCTCCTTTTACGTTGTGCTGTATTGGCTTTTGTCACGGGAAGCAGGCATTGCGAAGGAACAGGAACGGAATCAAGGCAGCCTTCTGACGCAGGAGGATACGGTGCCGCTTCCGCCCTACCCAGGTCATGATCCGAGGCCAGCTTCAGCACCCGGCCCGATTCCCTTCTTCAATGAGCCTCGCCGATCGTGGCGCGATATTGGAATGTCGCTGGCAGCCGCAGCTATCATGGGCGTTCTTCTCTATGTCGGCTTCCAATCTGACTATCGCCAGGGAACCGGGTATGTCGAGTTTTTGGATGTCGGACAAGGGGATAGCGCATTGATTACGACGCCTGCCGGACTTCATATTTTGGTAGACGGCGGGGGAACCGTCACTTTCCGGAAGCCCGGCGATACTTGGCGGCAGCGCAGAGACCCTTTTGAGGTAGGTAAGAAGACGCTTGTCCCTCTGCTTAAAAAGCGGGGCATTCATCGGCTGGATGCCGTGGTGCTGACCCATGGAGATCAGGATCATATCGGCGGCTTGCAGGCGGTTTTGGATAGCTACCCGGTTGGGATGATTTTTCTTAATGGCAGCCTTGCAGACTCGGCAACGATGAATCAACTCATGAGGACGGCCTTAGAACAGGATATCCCCATTTATGCTGTTAAGACAGGACAGGTATTACAGCCGGATCAGAAGACCCAGCTTGTATTTCTGGCTCCGGAGGATGAGCTTATCACCTCGAATTTTCCTTATACTAAGGATCAGAATACGCGATCAGTAGTGTTCCGGCTGACTATGGATGGGGTTTCGTTTCTATTTACGGGAGACATGGACGTTAAGGCAGAACGGCGAATGTTGGAGAAGCTGGAGAGTCAAGCAATCAAGGGCCTTCAGCTTAGGAGCGATGTTTTAAAGGTGGCTCATCATGGCAGCAAGACCTCCTCCACACAGGAATGGCTGAGCCAAGTGCAGCCTGGAATTTCTATTATTTCAGCGGGCAGGTCAAACGTGTATGGTCATCCTAACAGCGGTGTTGTCGAACGGCTTGAAGCAACAGGCAGCCGGATTTATCGGACCGATTTGAACGGAGGAATTCAGTTCAGAATTCTACAGGGGCGGCTCTATGTTCGGAGCAAGTGGCAGGCTTTAAATGAGGCGTACTGATCTTCCAGCAGCCTGCGGATGACGCAATCTATTTTTTTTGATATTCTAAGGTGAGTTAATCAGGAATTTATCAAAAATAATAGTAACAACATTGCAACATATTTCGGGACGATCCCGTCTGTAAGGTTGCAAGAGAGGGGGAGCCTTTGTGGTGGAGCAAGGACTCGTCAGAGCCGCTCAATCGGGCGATCGCGACGCTCTAATCACCCTATTGCGAGAAATTGAGAATCATGTATATACTACGGCCTTTTACATTCTAAAAAATGAACAGGATGCTATGGATGCTGCGCAGGAAGCACTTATCCGCATTTATACAAAAATTGATTCTTATGAGGAGAAGGCGCAGTTCAAGACCTGGGTTCAACGTATCGTAACGAATATCTGTATCGACAAATTTCGCCGGGCTAAGCCGACCGTATCCATTGATGAGCATGAAATGGTCTTTCAGGGAAAGGAAAGCGTAGAACGCGAGGTCATGTCCGGTTATCTGGCTCAAGACATCCGGGATGCGATTGATCAGTTACCCGAACAGCATCGAATGGTCGTTGTACTAAGGTACTTGCAGGACTTCTCTTACAATGAAATAGCCGATAGTCTGAATCTGCCGCTGAATACGGTGAAATCCTATTTATTCAGAGCCAGGCAGCAGCTTCAGCAATTACTTCAAGATTATCAGAAAGGTGGTGTATCAGGATGAAATGCTCGGAGGCGGTGGAATGGATGCATCGTTATATCGACCATGATCTGAGCGAGGAAGAGAGCTCCGCGCTGCTTGAGCATATTCAGAACTGCCGTGATTGTAAGGAAGAGTTCGCTATGCTCAAGGAGCTGTCTGCCCAATTGGAGGAGCTTCCGGTTTTGGCCCCGCGTTACAGCCTTGTCGATGCGATCCTCCCGCAGCTTGAGGCGCTTGATCTTGGCCGCCGGGAAGAAGGCAGCGCGTCAGAGGAGATCCCTGCCGCGACAATGGCTGCTGAGCCGGTCAATCGCCGGCGCGAGCGGACCTCAGGCCGCAGCCGTGCTTATCGTACAGGCGCGCTCGGTCTGGCGGCGGCAGTGATTTTGGGTGTGTTTATTTATCAGGTAGAGCCGCGTACCGTTCGCGATGCTGAGATAGCTTCTTATTCCGTAATGGACACGAGTGAGAATTCATCGCTTGAATCCTCTGCACAGGATATGGGCCAGTCGTCGGATGCAGATCATATGACATCCGGCAGTGCACAGGAAGAAGCGGCTCAGGATGCCTCATCAGCAACTCCAGAGCCTGAGGCATCTGATAATAATAAACCAGCTGCAGATGAACAAAGCACGGCAGACAGCAGTCCGACTGCTGACTCCGGCCATTCGACGGGGACAGCTCCGGAGCAGCCGGATTCCCCAGTCCCGAATCAGAAGAGCCCATCGTCTTCTTCAGAACAAAAGCCAACCAGCCAAGAAAATGAGAAGTTGGCCAACAAGGAAGATACATCTGCCGCGAACCGCGCTGATGCTTCGGAAGATGCCGTAAGGGATGAAAGGCCCTCTGATCCTCCTCTGATCCAGGAAAATGAAGGCATTGCTGAACAGCAAGGAGATTTGCAGGATGGAGGAATGATGATGGGGATCTCCAGGTTTGCGATGCCGGATGAGTGGACTTCTCCGGATGGGCTCTTCCTGGTGAAATATCTGGATGAGCATTTGTATTTGTACCGGAATGAGTTCGACAGCTCAACCATGGTTACGGATTTGCCTGTAGAAGGAGATTGGGTTAGCGGCGAGTGGTCTGAGGATGGAACAGTCTTTACTTATATTGTAGAGAAGGACGGAGTATCTGCTTCCTATACCCTTCAGCCTGTTCGTTAGAAATACAGAGATAAAGAAAACGGGCCCCAACCGGTGGCACCTTTTCAGAAGATATGGAATAGGTTATATCAAGGTACGGTAAAGAGCTACACCCTGAACGTCGTATGACCGCAGGCGGGATTGTTTCTAGAGCCTTCCGGCCTGCGTTTATATAGATGCTCTGGGACAAAGGGACTTTCGCATAGCGAAGGTTCCTTTGTTGCATTTCCGGGCAAAACTTGGACGAATCCGTCGTTTCACAGTATCATAGAGATAGTTGAGTTGGAAAGAAGCTACGTGGAATGTGCATAAGTGTGAAGTGCTAAAAGCTTTCTGCAAGAAAGCTACTTCGGAAGCATTGAGCGTTAGCGTTCGCCTTTGTGAGTGGATTTCTACCTTATGATGGCTTAGTTCAGTCAGAGAAATTCGCGAACAACAGCGATCGGAAGAGCACTTCACACGTTGCCCCCCAGCGGCGTACTCTTCTTAGACCAACTTATATAGGTATTTGAGCATGTTCTTAGAAACCTGAGGGAGTTGCATGATGGACGTCAAGACAGTGCTGAAACAAATCAAGCAAGGGCAGATTGCCCCGATTTATTTATGCTACGGTACGGAAAAATATCAGATCCAAGAATTCGTCAGTCTGCTGCAGTCGCAGATTACGGATCCGGAGCAGCGGGACTTCTCGCTTGCATCCTATGACTTGGCTGATACGCCGATTGAGATGATTGTGGAAGAAGCCGAAATGCTTCCCTTCCTTGTAGAGAGGAAGCTGATTCTGGTTCGCGATGTGTCGCTGTTTGGCACGGGGAAGGATAACGGCAAGATCGAACATAAAGTTGAGGCGCTGACCTCTTATCTGTCCAATCCAGCGGAGCACAGTGTAATTGTCTTTTTGGTACAAGGAGACAAGCTGGATGAGCGTAAGAAGATCGTTAAGGCTGTGAAGGCGGCGGGTACGGTGCTTTCCTTTATGCCGCTGGGCGGCAGCGAATTAACAAACTGGGTGATTCGGGAGATTGAGAAGAGAGGCAGCCGAATCGGCCGTGAGGCAGCCGAGGCGTTAGTTCAGACGGTAGGCGTCCAGATGTCCCCGTTGTCTACTGAAATAGACAAGCTCTGTCTATATGCCGGGCAAGGCGGAATGATTGACTCTGCGGTTATTGAACAGCTTGTTGCCAGGACAACAGAGCAGAATGTATTCGTGATGGTTGAGCATATTGCCAACCTGCGCCTTGAACAGGCGCTGGATATTTTCTACGAATTATTGAAGCAGCGGGAGGAGCCCATCAAAATTGCTTCCCTGATTGCCCGGCAGTTCCGGATTATGCTTCAGGTGAAGGATATGGCAAGACAGAGCTATTCGCAGCAGCAAATTGCTTCGCAGCTGGGCCTGCATCCTTATGCGGTTAAAATTGCAGGTGAACAAGCCAGAAAGTTTGAGCCTTCGCGGCTTAAGGGGATCTTATCCGATCTTGCGCAGCTTGACTACCAGATGAAAAGCGGCGGAATTGATAAGGTGCTGGGCCTGGAGCTGTTCCTGCTCAGACTAGGCGCTTAAGGGGATAATGAACTCATGCTCCGAAGTTTATACTTGCTGATATCATCAAAAAGACCTGAACGATTATCGTTCAGGTCTTTTTGAGCTTAAGTTTATAAAAAGCGACGCTTACGCTTGCGACGTAAGGGCGTTCAATTTTTTAGCCAAGCGGGACTTCTTGCGGGCAGCTGCATTTTTATGGATCAAACCTTTAGTAACGGCTTTGTCCAATTTTTTGGAAGCAGCGGCGAAAGCAGACTTTGCAGTGTCCACTTCATTGTTAGCCAGAGCTGTGTCAGCAGCTTTAACAACAGTACGAAGAGCAGACTTTTGCGAAGCGTTCAGCGCACGGCGCTTGTCATTCGTTTTTACGCGTTTAATTGCGGATTTAATGTTTGGCATTGCATTCACCTCCTGTAAAGCATATATCATCCCAGATGATTCACAACTTAAAATAGTTTATCACGATGCCTAGCAAATTGCAATCAGTTCCTACAAACAATTCGGCACGGCCGTAAGTGGAATTAATCGTGAATAATTGTCTGCGCTGTCTCGCAAACTATAGCTGCGAGCAAGAAAAAGGAGGCGTGATCCAATGACACTGGATTTGCAAAAATACTCGGTTCGCACCGATCTGGCTGTGGAATCCCGGGAGCTTGCCGAGACCATCCATGGCGGGCCGCTCCCTGGAGTTCAGAGCAGGTTGAAGAACAGGATGGTATTAAGATTACTCGTCTTGATGTGCTGGATGAGGCTGCTTCAGCCAAGCTCGGCAGAATCAAAGGGCATTACATTACCATTGAGGTCCCCGGACTGCGGGGCCAGGACAGTGAGCTGCAGGACAAGGTAGCCGAAGCGTTCGCCAAAGAATTCAGCGGTTTTCTTAACAAGCTTGGTATTGCCAGAGGAGCGAAGGCTCTTATTGTCGGGCTTGGGAACTGGAATGTGACTCCGGATGCGCTGGGTCCGCTTGTCGTTGAGAATGTGCTGATCACCCGCCACTATTTTGAATTGACCCCGGATCGGGTATCTCCGGGTTACCGTCCGGTTAGCGCGATTGCTCCTGGAGTGATGGGAATTACCGGCATCGAGTCGAGCGAAGTTGTGCAAGGGATTGTGGAACGTACAAAGCCGGATCTCATTATTGCCATTGATGCGCTTGCCTCGCGTTCACTGGAACGGATTAATACGACGATCCAGATTGCGGATATCGGTATCCATCCGGGCTCAGGCATAGGGAATAAGCGCCGGGGACTGACCCGTGAGATTCTCGGAGTGCCTTGCATCGCCATCGGAGTGCCCACCGTGTGCTATGCTTCCACCATCGTGAACAATGTATTCGATATGATGAAGACCCATTTCGACCAGGAGCAGGATGGCGGACAACAGGTGCAGACCAAGCAAATTCTTGGGCTATTGACCGAGTTAAGCGAAAGCGAACGCTTGGGATTGGTCAAGGAAGTGCTGGAGCCGCTGGGGCACGATCTGATCGTGACGCCTAAAGAAATCGACGAGTTTATTGAAGATATCGCCAACGTGATCGCCAACGGCCTGAATCTTGCATTGCATGAGGCGGTTAATCGGGAAAACATATCGGCCTACACCCACTAACTCTCTATGAAGTTCGCATTCTCGCGGACTTCTATTTTTATGATAATAGCAAGTTCTATCCTCTCCGATAGGTTCATAGATTTGAAGTATATGAGATCAGAGCCTAAGCGTACTGGCTGGAGGAGGATAACACATAATGAAGTTCAGAGCATGGAATATTGGGAAAATCAGAGCGAATCTGCTGCAAGGGCTTGTAATGGGGCGCACCTTTTTGTTGATGTCGGCGATGTCGGTTGTCTTTTTTGTTCTATTGGGTACGTTCGGGATCGCAGAGAAGCATCTGCATACCTCTCCCGTATCGTCGATGAAGGGGCTCGCGGCTTCACTGTCCAGCCAGTTCTTCATCGAAATGATAGGCATGGAGCTCCCGCATTCAGGAGGTGATTCGGACAGTCCGGCTATATCTGCCGGACAGGTCTCCCGGTTTGTCTTCCAATTGTTGACGGATGTAAATCCTTCGGATCCGAAAAGCCTGGTAGCCCGCGAGGTTCCGGGCCTCGGCGCGGACAATCCTGTATTGCTTCGTATTGGTTCAGGGAATAAGACCGTCCAGGCGCCGGAGGATTATCATCCCGGCTCAGGGGCATCCGATACGGCTCCCGAGCATTCAGAGCCTGACTTGGGAACCACCGACCCAGACCAGAATGACATCCCCCCAACGGAGACGGATGGACAGAATCAACCGCCAACCAATCCTGATCAGCAGCCGGCAAACCAGCCAGGCTACAAAAATGTCGTCATGATCTACCATTCACATCCCCAGGAATCCTACAATCCTATTCTCGGTACCAACATAGATAACCCGAGCTCAGCGGAAGAAAAGAAAAATGTCGGATTGGTCGGAGAGTTTATGGCCGAAGAGCTGGAGCGCTTAGGGATAGCTACCCTGCATTCGTTCAAGAACTATGCTGCTACAGTTAGCAATTACAGCTATAACTATTCATATAAATATTCCAGAGAGACGGTAAAGGCTGCGATGGCTGAAAACGGGATGCTGGAATACTTCATTGATATTCACCGCGATTCACAGCGGCATGATAAAACGACCACCACGATTGATGGCCTTTCCTATGCCCAGGTGTATTTCATCATTGGACATGGAAATGAAAACTGGCGTAAGAACGAATCCTTTGCGAATAAGATTCATGATCGTTTGGAGGCAGCTTACCCGGGGATCTCAAGAGGAATCTGGGGCAAGACGAGTTCGCAGGGGAATGGCGAGTACAATCAGTCACTGTCACCGCAAAGCATCCTGATCGAGGTTGGGGGAATCGACAATACGGAGGAAGAGCTCCAACGGACAGCAAAGGTGCTGGCCCAGATTATTTCCGACCTGTATTGGGAGAACCAGGAGGCATTGAAGGCGGGTTCGTTGACACAGAGCGGCAGTAACGGTAACGGGAATCAAATTCAAAGCAATCATCAGTCCTGATGCAATTCTGCTGTCCGGAAGGAAGGAGTGTTACTGATGGGGAAATCGCTTAAGAAAACACTGCTGTATGTGCTGCTGCTGGCTGCAGGAGTCACGCTCGGAATGCAAATATCGGAGCCGGCCTCACCGGGCCCGCAGGATTCGAAGGCAACAACCGGGCCTGAGAACGGGTCCGGGTTGCAGCAAGCCAATTCTGCTGCGGCGAACCCGATCAAGGAGGTGTATACCTTTATAACTCCGGACGGCAAGACCGGATACTTTATGGTTCCTGAGCAGACTGACTCTGCTCAAGGCGGAGCTGACTCACAGCTGCCCTCCTCCGTAGAGGAAATAGCGGATGGACTGCAGACCCCGGCTGATTTGCTGCTGCCGGACCCGCAGGCTCCTGCCGTTGACCGGTTTGCGGACAAAACGGCAAGCCTGCTTCAGCAGTTATCCAGCAGGAGTATTCATTGGGTCTCATCCTGGTTTGATTCCGGAGAATAAGAACTGTGCAGCAAGGCGTACCTCAAAGACAGCTATTTGTTATAATAATGATAGTATTATTACTAACGGATTAATGTCGGGGGTTATTCAGTGAAGAAGGTTACGATGCAACATATCGCCGACCATTTGGGGGTATCCAAATTTGTCGTGTCGAAAGCCTTGTCCGGAAAGGGAGGCGTGAATGAAGTAACGAAAGACCGGGTCATTCAAGCAGCATCTCAGCTGGGTTATTTTAATCAGAAGAATGCTTATATGAAGCACGGGTCTTTGTCGCGGGCTTCCGCGCCTGCAGCCGGCTCGTCGAGACAATCGGTCATTGTCCTGATGCCGAACAACCGGTTTCAGACGAGGGAGTCTTTGTATTGGGGTAAAATTCTGGAGGGAATCGACAGAGAGCTGGAGTCTCTAGGGATCGGAATGATGACAATCTCCGAATCAAGAGCCGAGGATCTCAGCCACATCCTCAACCCCGAGGGGATATTGGGACTGATCGGCGTGGGCAACATCGAGTCCTCTCTTCTGCTGGAGGTACACCGGCTTGGAATTCCCATGGTACTGGTCGATCATGAGGATGCGTTGATTCCGACAGATACTGTATTTGCGAACAATGCTGACAGTGTGATGCGTCTCTGTCAATATCTAATTGAGCTTGGTCATGAGCAGTTGCATTTTATTGGGGATATTTCCTTCTCCCGAAGCTTCCGGGATCGCTGGCTAGGGTACCGGGAGGCGATGGAGGCTAACGGACTGGTGATGCCAAGCAAGGATGACCCAATGCTTCAGCCGACCAATGTAGAGCTGGGAGAAAAGTATGTCTCCCTTGTGCAGCAGTGGGCGGAGGAAAGGCTGAGAGGAGGAACAATGCCAACCGCGATGATCTGTGCGAATGATGCGATTGCTCTTCATGTCGTGGATGCGCTCCGGCATGCTGGAATCGATGTGCCGGGACGGGTTAGTGTTACGGGGTTTGATAATATTGATGATGCTTTCCGCAGCTCGCCGATGCTCACCACAATCCATGTGCCTAAGGAGTCGATGGGACAACGCGCGGTCCGGAAGCTGCTTGAGCGAATTGACTGCCCGGATCAGATTCGGGAGAAGATACTCGTCTCGGCCGAACTTGTCCTCCGCTCCTCGACAAAGGAATTGAAGCGTTGATGCCGCCCCTCTCAACTGATATAATGAATTGATTGACTACGAGGATTTGTGGTGGGGGTAAGAATGACTGACATTCGGGAAAGACAAAAGAAGATTCGTAATTTTTGTATTATCGCACATATAGACCATGGAAAGTCGACCTTGGCCGACCGGATCCTGGAATATACTGGAGCGCTTTCCTCAAGAGAAATGCAGCAGCAGGTTCTGGACCAGATGGATCTGGAACGGGAGCGCGGTATTACAATTAAACTGCAAGCGGTTCGCTTGTCTTATCGTGCGGACGATGGAGAAGAGTATATACTCAATCTGATCGATACGCCGGGACACGTCGATTTCACGTATGAAGTATCCCGAAGCCTGGCTGCCTGTGAAGGCGCATTGCTGGTCGTGGATGCTGCGCAAGGAATCGAGGCGCAAACCCTGGCTAATGTATATTTAGCGTTGGATAACAATCTTGAAATATTGCCTGTTATTAATAAAATTGATCTCCCAAGCGCTGATCCTGACCGCGTTAAGCAGGAGGTGGAGGATGTTATCGGCTTGGATGCCAGTGATGCCGTGCTTGCCTCTGCAAAAGCGGGTATCGGAATCAAGGAAATTCTGGAGCAGGTGGTTGAGAAGGTTCCGGCCCCGACAGGAGATCCTGATCAGCCGCTGAAGGCGCTCATCTTTGACTCGCATTATGATCCTTATAAAGGAGTTATCGTCTATGTGCGTGTCATCGATGGTCATATTAAGGCAGGCTCCAAGATCAAGATGATGGCGACCGACAAAACGTTTGAGGTTATTGAGGTCGGAGCATTCAAACCGCGGATGACTGTAGTGGACGAGCTTAGCGTCGGCGATGTCGGCTTTATCGTAGCCGGGATCAAGAATGTGGGGGACACCCGGGTCGGGGATACGGTAACGGATGCCAAGAAATCAACAGCAGAGCCGCTGCCAGGATACCGGAAGATCAATCCGATGGTCTATTGCGGCTTGTATCCGATTGAGACTTCGGACTACAATGATTTGCGCGAGGCCTTGGAGAAGCTTCAACTGAATGATGCTTCGCTGAGCTTCGAGCCCGAGACCTCCAGTGCGCTGGGCTTTGGATTCCGCTGCGGATTCCTCGGTCTGCTGCACATGGATGTCATCCAGGAGCGCATTGAGCGTGAATTCAATATTCCGCTGATTACAACGGCGCCGAGCGTAATTTATCATGTCACCTTGACCAACGGAGAACAGATTTCAATTGACAACCCTTCGAATTATCCTGAGGTTGGCAAGATCGAGTATGTGGAAGAGCCGTTTGTTAAGGCAAGCATTATTGTTCCGAACGATTATGTTGGAACTGTTATGGAGCTTTGCCAGGGCAAGCGCGGTGAATTCGTTAATATGGAATATCTGGATACGACACGGGTCACCATTATCTATCAGGTCCCGTTGTCGGAGATCGTATATGACTTCTTCGATCAATTGAAATCGAGCACGAAGGGGTATGCTTCCTTCGACTACGAGCTGTCCGGCTACCGTCAGTCCAATCTGGTCAAGATGGATATCCTCTTGAACGGAGAGCAAGTCGATGCGTTGTCTTTCATCGTGCACCGGGAGCGCGCGTATCATCGCGGACGGGTTATCTGCGAGAAGCTTCGCGAACTGATTCCTCGTCAAATGTTCGAGGTGCCGATTCAAGCCTCGATCGGAACAAAGGTTATTGCCCGCGAGACGGTCAAGGCCATGCGGAAAAACGTGCTTGCCAAGTGCTACGGCGGGGATATCTCGCGGAAGCGCAAGCTGCTTGAGAAGCAGAAGGAAGGCAAGAAGCGGATGAAGCAGGTCGGTAATGTCGAGGTTCCGCAGGAAGCCTTCATGGCAGTACTGAAGATCGACGATAAATAGCAGGTTCGACTTAGAGGCTGTCCCAGAGTCCTTGTTAATGATGCTGCGTCTTATGATCACTGTTGCTAGCGGATTTCTCTGATTCGACTAAGTTCTGACAAGGGAGCAAGCCGCTCAAAAGGGCGCATGAGCTCTCAATTCAGCAATTTAATTGCTTTTCAGCACTTGTTTCGTCGTATGAGCTCTCAATTCAGCAATTTAATTGCTTTTCGGCACTTGTTTCGCCGTGAGAGCTCCCAGTTCAGTAATCTAATTGCTTTTTGGCACTTGTTTCGTCGCGTGAACACTCGCACCTAAATGAAGCCATTTTAAGTGCGCGAAATAGCTATAGTAAGAAGTCATGACGCCCGCTTACTATAGTGAAATGTAAAATCACAGCCGGGCAAGCTGTCCAAAATCGTCATCGCCGATACGGGTTATGATGATGAAGAAAATGACCATCCTATTCTATTGGCGTGGGTGTTCCAAAGCTTGCTTTTGGGACACCCTCTTCGCGCTATATCGGACTTTCGGCTGGACACAGACATGAATTTGCAGTCATTAAGGAGGGAATAAGATGAGCCAGCAAACATCACCGCAGGCGGTGTATATTCACATACCATTTTGTACAAATAAATGCTTCTATTGCGATTTTAACTCTTACGTGCTGAAGGATCAGCCTGTCATGGACTATCTGCACGCACTGGATAGGGAGATGGAGCTTACGGTTGGAGAGACCCCTCCCGGAACGATCAAGTCCATTTTTGTAGGCGGAGGAACGCCAACCGTACTCAAGCCGGATGAGATGGAGTATTTCCTGAGCTCGGTCAAACGGCATTTTCCGGATTGGGCGGATGATATCGAATTCTCGATGGAAGCAAATCCGGGAACGACGGACCTGGAGAAGCTGTTGGTCATGAAGGCCGGCGGGGTGAACCGGGTCAGCTTCGGGGTACAGGCATTCCAGAATGACCTGCTTACGGGAATCGGACGGATTCATAATACAGATGATGTATATCGAAGTCTTGAGAATGCTCGTCTCGCTGGAATTTCAAATATGTCCATCGACCTGATGTTCGGGCTTCCTAATCAAACGGTTGACATGTTAAATGAAAGTATAGACCGGGCCCTTGAGCTGGAACTCCCTCATTACTCGATTTACAGCCTTAAGGTGGAGGAGAATACGTTATTCCATACCCTGTTTCAGCGAAATCAACTGCCGCTTCCGAGTGAAGAGGATGAGTTGAACATGTACCTGCTTCTGATGTCTCGGATGAAGGCAGTAGGATATAAACAATATGAGATCAGTAATTTTGCCAAGCCCGGCTTGGAGAGCCGGCACAATACGACCTATTGGCGAAATGAGGATTACTACGGTCTTGGAGCCGGTGCGCACGGTTATGTCGGCGGTCAGCGCCATATGAATATTAAAGGGGTCAGCCCCTTTGTCGAAGCCGCCAAGACGAGACTTCCGCGCCTGGAGCAATTCCGGGTTTCGCGCGAGGAGGCAATGGAGGACTTTGTGATGGTTGGCTTGCGGATGCTGGACGGGATTCGCAGCAGCGATTTTAGTGATCAATTTGGAGCTTCTCTGGAGAGTATCTTTGAGGGCCAGCTTCAAAAAATGCTGAATGCCGGACTTCTTGAGCCGCATGCTGATCATGGAGGTTATCGTCTCAGCGAGCGCGGGATTTTACTCGGCAACGAGGTATTTGGTGAATTTGTCGGGGCGCTAACCAGCTAAGGGAAATAGAATGTATATTCTCTCTTGAACTTTTATACACTGTGATGTATATTTATTCGTAAATCATTGCAGCGTTGATCGGAGGGGGAGAAGGTATGCAGGCTGTTATCTTATGCAGACAAGCGAAGCTGGAGGATGTAGGTCAGCTTTTTGAGCTTATAGATGAATATGCAAAAAAGGGGATCATGCTCCCGCGCTCCCGGGCTGTGCTCGAGCGGCAGATCGAAGATTTCATCGTTGCGGAAGCAGACGGTATCATTGTAGGCTGCGGATCGTTATGCAAGCTCGGAGATGAGCTGGTGGAGATTCGCTCGCTTGGCATCTCGGAAGGGTATAAAGGCCGCGGACTAGGCTCGATGCTTGTTGAGCAGCTGGAGATGGAAGCGAGAAAGCAGTCCCTCCCCCGGGTGATGGCTCTTACCTATGAGGTCTCCTTCTTTTTAAAGAATGGATATCATGTGGTGGAAAAGGAGATTTTTCCGGAGAAAGTATGGCGGGATTGCGTGAACTGTTCGAAGCAGCAATGCTGCGACGAAATAGCTGTGCTCAAGATACTGAACTGACTTGACAATCGTCAGGTTGGTTTGGTATTTTTGTAATAGTGATTAGCACTCAACGACAACGAGTGCTAACGAGCTTGAAACAGAGCTTTATCCAAGTGATACAGGAGGGATTACCATGCTTACGGAACGCCAAAGGATGATACTTAATGCTATAGTTGATGATTATATCCGTTCAGCGGAGCCGGTGGGATCCCGGAGCATATCCAAGCGGGGAGATGTTTCTTACAGTCCAGCCACCATCCGCAATGAGATGGCCGACCTGGAGGAACTTGGATTTCTGGAGCAGCCTCATACTTCTGCAGGACGGATACCTTCTCATAAGGGATACCGATACTATGTGGATCATCTGGCTCCCCAGGATCTGATCAAGCCGAAGGAATTGCATACCCTGAAGACGTTTTTTGCGGAGAAGCTGAATGCGATTGAACAGATCGTACAGCATGCGGGCACCATTCTTTCCAATATGACGAATTACACTTCCATCCTGCTTGGGCCGGAAGTTTTTAATACGTCGTTGCGTCATTTTCAGCTGCTGCCGCTGAATGAGAATACGGCTGTCGCCATTATCGTGACCAATACGGGTCAAGTGGAGAACAAGACCGTATCCATTCCGGCCGGAATTTCAGTTTCGGAGATCGAGCATTTCGTGAACCTGCTTAACCGAAAATTGACCGGGATACCTATTTACAAGCTGAAGACGGCGCTCTACAACGAGATCGGTCAGGAAATGGAGCGTTATGTGAGTCATTTCGAGGGTCTGATGAGTGTATTGGATGATGCGCTTGATAATGGGCAGGATACGCAGCGTTTGTTCCTTAGCGGGATGACGAATATGCTGACCCAGCCGGAATTCCGAGAGGTTGATAAGGTAAAGAGCATTCTCGATTTGTTCCAGGAGACGCCGACGATGCTGAAAATGATGGCCTCGGCTTCAAGCCCGGGCGGTATACAGGTGAGGATCGGGACTGAAAATGGCCATGAAGCCTTTGCGAACTGTAGTCTGATTACGGCGACCTATGCAATTGACGGTGAAGCGGTGGGAACGATTGGGATTCTTGGTCCGACACGAATGGAGTATGCACGGGTTATTGGAATCCTGGACATCCTATCAAAAGACCTGAGCAGATTTTTATCCAGGATTCATTAAATTCAATAGGGTAAATGATGCAGATGAATTGCAGCAATTTTGTCTAAGGAGGTGACATCTTGAAGGAACAACAACCGATTCAAGACGAGATGGAGACTGGAGTTAAAGAAGAGCTGGAAAATGCGGATACGGACAACGTAACGGACGACGGCACTCCTGAAGAAGATGTTCAGGAACAGGCAGCGGGTGATCAGGATCAAGCCCTTGAGGCTGAGACGGAGAAGCTGAAGGCTGAAATAGAAGAGCACAAGCAGCGTCTGCTTCGTACACAGGCCGATTATGATAACTTCCGCCGCCGGACCGTGAAGGAGAAGGAAGAGCTGGGCAAGTATGCATCTGCCAAGCTTATTACCGAGCTTCTGCCGGTCATTGACAATTTTGAACGCGCTTTGGGCTCGGTTTCCGATGTGCCGGAGGCAGCTTCTTATGCCAAGGGTGTTGAGATGATCTTCCGCCAACTGGAAGGTATTCTTAAAGCGGAAGGCTTGACGCCGATGGAGGCTGTGGGGACACCGTTCAACCCCGAGTACCACCAGGCGATTATGCAGGTGGAGAGCGATGAATATGAGGAAGGCGATGTGGTCGAAGAAGTACAAAAAGGCTACATGCTGAAAGATAAAGTGCTTCGTCCGGCGATGGTCAAAGTGAAAGGTTAATCGCCCTTTTCCCAGTTTGCAGCATACATTTAAGGAGGAACTATTCCTATGAGTAAAGTTATCGGTATTGACCTTGGAACAACAAACTCTTGCGTAGCCGTAATGGAAGGCGGCGAGGCTGTCGTTATCCCGAATCCGGAAGGCGCCCGCACCACTCCTTCGGTGGTGGGCTTCAAGAAAGACGGAGAACGCATTGTCGGTGAGACGGCGAAACGTCAGGCGATTACGAATCCGGACCGCACGATCATGTCGGTGAAGAGACATATGGGAACGAACCATAAAGAAACAGTTGACGGCAAGGATTTCACGCCGCAAGAAATTTCGGCAATTATTCTGCAGAAGCTGAAGTCGGATGCAGAAGCTTACTTAGGACAAACGGTAACCCAGGCGGTCATTACGGTTCCGGCTTATTTCAATGACAGCCAGCGTCAAGCAACCAAGGATGCCGGCAAGATTGCGGGTCTGGAAGTGCTGCGGATCGTCAACGAGCCTACGGCGGCAGCTTTGGCTTACGGTCTTGAAAAAGCAGAAGATCAAACCATCCTGGTTTACGACCTGGGCGGCGGTACATTTGACGTATCGATTCTTGAGCTGGGCGACGGCTTCTTTGAAGTTAAGGCCACCAGCGGGGACAACAACCTGGGCGGCGATGACTTCGACCAAAAGATTATTGATTATCTCGTTGCTGAATTCAAAAAGGATCAAGGCATTGACCTGAGCAAGGACAAAGCAGCTGTGCAGCGCCTGAAGGATGCTGCGGAAAAAGCGAAGAAAGAATTGTCCGGCGTTCTGACGACAACGATCTCGCTTCCGTTTATTACGGTAGTGGACGGCGTGCCTCAGCACCTTGAAGTTAATCTGACCCGCGCTAAATTCGAAGAATTGACGGCTGACCTTGTAGAACGTACAATGGGACCAACCCGCCGTGCGCTTAGCGATGCAGGAATGACCTCTGCGGATATCCATAGAGTAGTGCTTGTTGGCGGTTCGACCCGGATCCCTGCTGTACAGGAAGCAATCAAGAAGCTGACTGGCAAGGAGCCTCATAAGGGAGTAAACCCGGATGAAGTGGTAGCGCTTGGCGCCGCGGTTCAAGCAGGCGTGCTTACAGGCGATGTGAAGGACGTTGTATTGCTCGACGTAACCCCATTGTCGCTCGGTATCGAAACCGCGGGCGGCGTATTCACCAAGATGATCGAGCGCAACACTACCATTCCGACAAGTAAATCGCAAGTATTCTCCACCTATGCGGATAATCAGCCAAGCGTTGAAATCCATGTTCTGCAAGGGGAACGCGAAATGGCTGCCGGCAACAAAACGCTGGGACGCTTCATGCTGGGCGACATTCCGCTGGCTCCGCGCGGTGTGCCTCAAATCGAAGTTACGTTCGACATCGATGCCAACGGGATCGTGAACGTATCTGCAACCGATAAAGGCACAGGCAAGAGTCAAAAAATCACAATCACCTCGTCGAGCGGTCTGAGCGATGATGAAGTGGAGCGCATGATGAAGGATGCCGAGCTTCATGCGGAAGAGGACAAGAAACGCAGGGAGCTTGTTGAAGCAAAGAATAACGGCGACCAATTGATCTACAGCGTTGACAAGACGTTGAAGGAGCTCGGGGATAAAGTCGATGCTTCCGAGACGGAAAAAGCGAATGCTGCCAAGGAAGAGCTCAAGAAAGCACTGGAAAGCGATGACCTGGAAGTGATCAAGGCTGCTTCCGAGAAGCTGACCGAGATCGTTCAACAGCTGTCGGTGAAGCTGTACGAGCAGGCGGCTCAAGCCGGGGAGCAAGCCGGCGGTGCGGAGGGCGAAGCTGCTGGCGGCAGAGACAATGTAGTCGATGCTGATTACGAGGTTGTTGACGAAGACAAGAAGAATTAATCCGAGGCACATGCCTTGATGCATAGAGTAAATAGACTTGGGTGAGCTGGGGAGGTCAAAGTGCAGGTAAGCCTGCGCTTTGACTTTCCTTTTGCCGGATTAAGGGCCGGTCTTTACAGCAGGGCTTCAAGTCAAGTATGGGGGTGGAAGGATGGCAGAGAAACGGGACTATTACGAGGTGCTGGGCCTCGGCAAGTCAGCTTCCGAGGAAGAGATCAAGAAGGCTTACCGAAAGCTGGCACGGCAGTATCATCCGGATGTGAACAAGGCGGATGACGCGGAGGCAAAGTTCAAGGAAGTGAAGGAAGCCTATGATGTGCTGAGTGATTCCGGCAAACGGGCGCAATATGATCAATATGGGCATGTCGATCCTAACCAGGGGATGGGCGGAGGCTTTTCCGGCGATTTCGGCGGTTTTGGCGATATTTTCGATATGTTCTTCGGCGGCGGAGGGAATCGGCGTGATCCGAATGCTCCGCAGCGAGGTAATGATCTGCAATATACGATGACCATCGAATTCAAGGAAGCCGTATTCGGCAAAGAGACAGATATCACGATTCCCCGGACAGAGAATTGCGATACTTGTAACGGGAGCGGAGCAAAGCCGGGCACCCGGCCTGAGACTTGTTCTGTCTGTCATGGTTCAGGCCAACAGGAGGTCGTGCAGAATACGCCATTTGGCCGTATGGTTAACCGCCGTGCATGCTCTAACTGCGGCGGTAGAGGACAGATTATCAGGGAGAAGTGCACCACCTGCGGTGGTAACGGCAAGGTCAAGAAACAGCGGAAGATTCATGTCCGCATTCCGGCGGGCGTGGATGACGGCGCTCAGCTTCGGATGGCCGGAGAGGGTGAAGGCGGGCTGCGCGGAGGTCCGGCCGGCGATCTATATATCATTATCCGTGTGAAATCTCATGATTTCTTCGATCGGGAAGGCGACGATATTTATTGTGAGATTCCGCTGACCTTTGCCCAGGCTGCACTAGGCGATGAGATCGAAATTCCGACCTTGACGGAGAAGGTAAAGCTGAAGATTCCTGCCGGTACACAGACGGGAACCTACTTCCGCCTTAAGGGCAAAGGGGTGCCTAAGCTGCGCGGCATCGGTCAAGGGGATCAGCATGTCAAGGTTGTGGTTGTTACTCCTAGCAAGCTCAACGAGGAGCAGAAGGAATTGCTGCGCCAATTCGCTTCGCTCGATGGGGAATTCACGCATGAGCATGAACAGTCGTTCTTCGACCGTATGAAGCGGGCTTTCCGCGGGGATTAATTTAACAGGATAGGCCTATAGCGGCATGAGGGCTGCCCGGACATCGCAAGATGATGCCGGGCCGCTCTTTTTTATTTTCAGAGGATAAATACTTATCCAGATACTCATCCTAATCCTCGAGGAACCTTGTAAGGTTCTGTTCATTATTGAAGGAAGGACAGAATGCGGTATGGGCGAGAAAAATATTCTGGCGTATTTCAAAAGCCCTGAGGAAGCCGGTGAAGCAGCTGCCAAGCTCCGTGCGTTAAGAGCGGCGGATGTATCTATCGATCGCATCAGCCGTTATGGAGAAGAATACTCTGTTGAGTTCGGAGACTCCTTAGGGATTCTTAGCGCTGCTGATCCGGCTTCAAGCGGCATGAGTCATGGCGGACAAGGAGGGCCAACCGGAAGGGATATCCTGCTTACCGCCGTCGTGGATGAAGGCATTCATCATCAGGCATTGCGTCTGATTGAGGACCTGGACGGACTGCTATAGCCTTTAGCAAGCAACTCAAATCTGTGAAGGGGGAAGGTACAAGATGTCCAAATTTAGTTCAGAGGATCGGCGTACGAAAAGGGGATCGGCTGATAGAAGCCTGAACGATTTGTCCGGAGGATATCATGAAGACGTTGAATTTTCCGATGACCTGGCAGATCAGGAGGACTGGGAAGCCTTGGAGCGCAGTGAACGGGCAAATGCTCGACAGGAAGGAAAGCGAAAATTGTAATGAAAGCGCCGGGTGCTGATGCCCGGCCTTTTTTTGCGATAATGTCCCGGTCTATAGTACAATAAACCTTATGCATGATTTCAAGGAGGAAAACTTACGATGAAATGGAATGAACTTACAATACATACTACCGAAGAGGCCGTGGAGATGATCACCAACTTTCTGCATGAGGCAGGTGCAGGCGGCGTTACGATAGAAGAGCATGTCGATAATAGCAAGCCCCGCGACACCTCGCTCGGTCAATGGTTTGAAATTCCTCCTAACGACATTCCGGAGGGAGAGGCGAAGATTCTTGGCTATTTTCCGGAAGGGATTGCCTTGGATGAGGTGGCAGTACAGATCAGGCGGCGGGTTGAAGAGCTTCGGGAATATGACATTGATCCCGGACAGCCTGTTTACTCCATCAGAGAGGTGGATGAGGATGATTGGGCGAACAACTGGAAGCAATATTTCAAGCCGCTAAAGGTGTCCGATCGCTTGACCATCAAGCCGACCTGGGAAGAGTACACGCCGCAATCGGATCAAGAGCAGATTATTGAGCTTGATCCGGGTATGGCCTTCGGCACAGGCACGCATCCTACGACATCGTTGTGCTTACGCACATTAGAAGGTGTAATACAGCCGGGAGACGAAGTTATAGATGTCGGCACCGGTTCCGGAATTCTTGCCATAGGCGCATGCAGATTAGGTGCTTCCCGGGTGCTGGCGCTGGATCTGGATCCTGTAGCTGTCTCCAGTGCCGCGGAGAACACAAGATTGAACGGCCTGGAAGATCGGATTCAGGTTGTGGAAAGCGATCTGCTGTCGGTATTGAAGCAAGGTGTGAACACCCCGATATCTGTGAAGCTGCCGGTTCGCGTTGTGGTTGCCAACATTTTGGCCGAAATCATTTTGCTATTCATTGAGGATGTCTATGAAGCGCTTGAGTCAGGCGGAATTTATATTGCTTCAGGTATTTATAAGAACAAGGAGCAGGCTGTGCAAGACGCGCTGCTTGCTGCCGGCTTTGAGATCACGCAGACAGCCCGTGAAGAGGATTGGGTTGCCTTTGTAGCGAGAAAGAGGTAAATAAATGGAGTTTCTAAATAAACTCTTGTATGTGCCAATCAGCGAGTTGCCGTTCTACCTGGTTACATTGCTGATTGCATTTACAGTCCATGAATTTTCTCATGCCTATTTTGCTTATCGGTTCGGTGACCCTACAGCCAAGATGCTTGGAAGGGTTACCCTTAATCCGACGGTTCACTTTGATTTTTTCGGTATTGTCCTGCTGTTGATAGCAGGCTTCGGCTGGGCCAGACCGGTCCCGGTCAATCGCGATAACTTCGACAAGCCCCGTTTAATGGGCATTATCGTCTCGGTTGCCGGCCCGCTGAGCAATTTATTGCTGGCCGTGCTCGGCTCGGTGATCTATGCAGCGCTTTTGCAGTCCGGAGTAGTATCTCCATTTATGGTAGAGGATAAGTTGCAGCAGGCGATTCATATCTTTTTCAGCACTTTTATCGTCATGAACTTCTTTCTGTGTCTGTTCAACCTTATTCCCTTGCCGCCGCTGGACGGTTACCGGATCGTCGAAGATCTGGTGCCGCGCCGGATGCTGGGCATCCTGCACCGATTTGAGCAATGGTCGATCCTGGTTTTCTTGATTATTCTGGTAGTGCCTACATTTCGGCTCTATACTATAGTGCCGCTGTACGGAGCGGCAAATGCGCTGGCGGAACATTTTCTGATCTTCTTCCGTGTTCTGTTCGGAGCTTAAGAGGTAGTTCAAAAAGCCGACTTTTTAAATTTGAGCTTAAGGGGGCAGTTCGGAGTTCTCCCTAAAACCGCCACTGGAATCCGGAAAATAAAAGTTGTATGATGTATTTTGGTTTATTTTGTGCAAGGAATGGTGATTATGCAGCGGTACTTTATTGGGCCCGATCAATTCGGAGAGCGTTCTGTAACAATCACAGGTGAAGACGCCCGCCATATAAGCAAAGTTATGAGATCCAAACCGGGCGATCAGTTCATCGTCAGTGACGGTGCCTCCCGGGATGCCCTTGTCAAAATTGTATCCTTGGAGCCGGAGACAGTATCTGCGGAGATCCTTGAAATGCTTGAGCAGAAAGGCGAGCCTTGGGTGAAAGTCACACTTGTCCAGAGCCTGCCGAAGGGCGACAAAATGGAGACGGTCATTCAAAAATGCACGGAAATTGGTGCAGATGGATTTCTGCCCTTTATCTCGGAACGGACTGTCGTACAGTATGATGGCAAGAAGGAAGAAAAGCGGATAGCCCGGTGGCGTAAAATCGCCAAGGAAGCGGCTGAGCAATCACACCGCAGTGTAATTCCAGCCGTAGAGACTCCAATCTCATGGAAGGAATTGCTCCGTCGATTGGATACCTTTGATCTTGTATGCATCTGCTATGAGAAGGAAGATGGCGGCGGGCTTAGAGATGTGCTTCGCCCCTTGATTGAGGCGACACTGCGGGAGAACCAGTGCCATGTTGCCGTCGTGATTGGTCCGGAGGGCGGATTTTCGGAACGGGAAATCCAGGAGGCGGAGGAAGCGGGAGCCGTATCCACTTCGCTTGGCAGACGGATTTTAAGAACGGAGACAGCGGGAATGGCTGCCCTGACATGCATCATGTATGAATCTGGAGAAATGGGGGGGATGTAACGTGGCATCCGTTGCATTTTATACTGTGGGCTGCAAGGTCAATTTCTATGATACAGAAGCGATCTGGCAGATGTTTAAAAATGAAGGCTATGAACAGGTGGACTTTGAACAGACCGCCGATGTATATCTGATCAATACATGTACGGTGACGAATACCGGGGATAAGAAGAGCCGGCAGATTATTCGCCGCGCCATTCGCAGAAATCCGGATGCGATTGTGGCAGTAACGGGCTGCTACGCCCAGACCTCGCCTGCAGAAATCCTGGATATCCCGGGCGTGGATCTCGTTGTCGGTACGCAGGATCGCGACAAAATCATTCCTTATGTGAAGGAATTGCAAGCCCAGCGTCGTCCGATTAATGCTGTCCGCAATATCATGAAGACCCGGGAGTTTGAAGAGCTTGATGTGCCGGGCTTTGCGGATCATACCCGGGCCTTTCTCAAAATTCAGGAGGGCTGTAACAACTTCTGTACGTTCTGTATCATTCCCTGGTCGCGCGGATTGTCGCGAAGCCGTGATCCGAAGAACGTTGTAGCCCAGGCCAAGCAGCTGGTAGCCGCAGGCTATAATGAAATTGTACTGACGGGCATCCATACTGGCGGATACGGCGATGATCTGGAGGATTTCAGTCTTGCCGATTTGTTATGGGAGCTTGATAAGATTGAAGGTCTGGGGCGGATCCGGATCAGCTCCATTGAAGCGAGTCAGATCGATGACCGGATGCTTGAGGTGCTCAAGCATTCGTCCAAGATGTGCCGTCACTTCCACATCCCGCTTCAGGCCGGAAGCAACGAGGTTCTCAAGCGGATGAGACGGAAATACACCATTGAAGAATTTGAGGAAAAGATTGCGAAGATCCGTGCCTTCATGCCGGAGGTGGCGATTACAACCGATTTGATCGTCGGCTTCCCGGGCGAGACTGACGAGCTGTTCAATGAAGGCTTTGAGGCCATCAAGCGCATCGGCTTCTCCGAGATGCATGTATTTCCATACTCCAAACGGACCGGAACCCCGGCTGCGCGGATGGAAGATCAGGTTGATGAGGAAGTTAAAAATGCCAGAGTTCAGCAATTGATCGACCTTTCCGAGCAAATGCAGCTTTCCTATGCGGAGAAATTCGTGGGTCAAGTGCTTGAGGTCATCCCGGAGCGCGATGAAAAAGGGGCTTGGGGCACTGGCTATGTGGCGGGCTTCAGCGATAACTATCTGCAGATTTGCTTTGAGGGATCGCAGGACCTGACCGGCAAGCTGTGCCGTGTTCAGGTAACGAAAGCGGACGCTAACACAAGCGAAGGCCGTCTCGTGCGTGTGATGGATCAAGCCATTACGCAAGCTTTGGCTTAAGTGGATTTTGTGTAAATAAGATTGTGTAAATAGGATATAGAAGTTGAATTCTACAGGGATTTCAGCCCAGGCGGGCTGAAGTCCTTGTTGCCAATCATGGCCCAGGCCGATATGGCTCTGGAGTCAGGTAAGGCCAGGAGGGAGCAGAGATGCCGGAGACAGAAATATCCGCAGGAGGCATTGTGTATTGGCGGGAAGCGGGCGAGCTGCGGATTCAGTTGATTCGGGATCGCTACGGCCGGATATCGTATGCCAAGGGCAAACGGGAACCCGGTGAGACCGTAGAGCAGACGGCTCTTCGTGAGATCAAAGAGGAAACGGGCGTCAACGGCCGGATCAAAGAGCTGATCGACATTATTGCTTATACCTACCGGCATCCGGCGTATGGAGCGGTGAATAAAGAAGTGCATTATTATCTGGTGGAGTATCAGAGCGGAGAACTGAAGCCCCAACTGGAGGAGATTCGCAGTGTCGACTGGTACTCTCCGGCAGAGGCTTTGGAGAATCAGATGAAATTTGGCTATGATAATAATGATTTTATTCTGGAAAAGGCGCTGGTTATGCTCGGCGTTCAGCTCTAGCTGCCTATGCCCCGGGTGGAACCATGTTCTTGTCCAGCCTGCTCCACAAGGGTAGATAACAGACGGGCAGGGCCAGTATAGAGCAGACAACATTGAAAATGGTCTGGGAATGCGCGATCTGTGCCGCCGGATCGGATGAGATCCAGGCGCTTGCCTCAGCCAGCAGCGGGGTGAGCGGCAGGAACAGTACAGCGCCGGCAACATTGAGCAATACGTGGGACCAGGCCACAAACCGGCCGGACCTTGTGCCGCCGATGGCGGCGATCACGGCCGTGACGCAGGTCCCCACATTGGCGCCGATGACCATAGCGATCCCGAACGGCACCGGAAGTACGCCGGTGGCGGTGAGCCCCATAGTCATCGCAATGGCGGCGGCGCTGCTGTGAATGAGCGCGGTGATGACCGCGCCTGCCGCAGCGCCCCACAGCAGGCTGTCTCCGGCATGGCCGAGCAGCCAGTCGATGACCCCGCGCGCTTCCAGCGCGGGACCTATCGATTGCATCCAGGCGATGGCAATCAGGATCAGGCTGAAGCCAAGGAGCACCAGCGCGCCAAGCTGCAGCGGGCGAAGCAAGTGGCTCCAGGCGGCGATCGCGGCTCGCGGCGAAAGCTCTTCCGTCAAGACGCTAGCGATCCATAGGATAATAGAGCCTACGGCCAGCGCAGGGCCCCAGCGTGATATATTCAAGGCGATCAGCTCAGTGGTCAGACAGGTGCCGATATTGCCCCCTAGAATGATTCCCAGTGTGCGCGCGTAACTGAGCAGGCCGGCATTTACGAGCCCGATGGTCATCACGGTCACGGCAGTACTGCTCTGAAGCAAGGCCGTTACGACAGTGCTGGACAGCATACCGGTCAAGGGTGTCTTAGTCGAGGTCCGGAGTCCGGCTATGAGCCGGGGGCCTGCCCAGGCCTGCAGCGAGGCCTCCATTAACTTCATTCCGAACAGGAAAAGGGCCAGACCGAAGGTTACAGGAAAAATGATGTCGCGTACCAAGGAAATACCTCCTGGATGTACAAGTTATATCTAAGCTTATGCCCGTGGTTAGGGCTGCATGCTCACCGGTGTCGGATGCGGTTACCCCGGTGGCAGCAGCAGGAATGAAGACGGCGGCTTATCAGAATCAGATTTGAAGTAGGATGAACGGAGTTGAAGCGTGTGGCATCGGTAATTTTGCATAAAGCTCGAAAGAAAAGGTTGGAGCAGGGGCACCCCTGGATTTATAACAATGAGATTGAACGGGTGGAAGGGGGCCCGCAGCCGGGAAGTCTGGTGCGGATCATGGACCATCGCCAGCGTTTTCTGGCGACAGGCTATTACAATCCTGCCTCGCAGATTACGGTGCGTGCTGTATCGTATCTGGAATTGGAGGAGATGGATACCGCCTTTTTCGAGCGCAGATTCCGGGAGTGTTTGCTGCACCGAAACCGCTTTGTGGCGGACGATGCGTATCGCCTGGTCTATGGAGAAGCGGACTTCCTGCCTGGCCTGATCGTAGACCGGTTCGGCGAGGTGCTCGTGGTACAAATTCTGACCCTCGGCATGGATCGTTGCAGGGACAGCATTGTAGAAGCGCTTGTCTCGGTCATGAACCCTGTAGGGATATATGAACGCAGCGATGTGCCGATCCGGGAAATGGAGGGGCTGGAGCAGGTCAAGGGGCCGATCTACGGCAATCCGCCTCGCTTTGTGACGGTAAAAGAGAACGGCCTGCTCATTTCAGTAGACATTGAGCAAGGACAGAAGACCGGTTACTTCTTTGACCAGCGCGAGAACCGGGCGTCGACAGCCCCGCTTATGACCGGCTGGGGAGCAAAGAGCGGGATTGAACTCCAAGAGGTCCCTAATGAGGACGGATCCGTGCGCACCGCCCCGGTCAACCGGAACGGCAAGGAGGTCACATTTCCTTATTGGGACGGGGCAACCGTGCTGGAGTGCTTCTCGCATACGGGCAGCTTCACGCTTCATGCTTGCAAATACGGCGCCAAAAAGGTCACCTGTCTGGATATTTCCGAGCATGCGATTGAGAGTGCCCGCCAAAATGTGGAGCTGAACGGCTTCGAGGATCGCGTCGAGTTTGTGGTTGCCGATGCGTTTGAATATTTGCGCAGCCAGGTTAAAGGCTTGAATGAGCGGAGCCTTCGGGCGGCGGGTAGCGTTAAGGCGGACACCTCGGTGCCGATGACGGCCGGAGGCGGCAGAACCTGGGATGTCGTCATCCTGGATCCGCCCGCCTTCGCCAAGACGCGCGGAGCGGTCAAGGGCGCATGCAGAGGCTATAAGGATATCAATCTGCATGGCATGAAGCTGGTGAATGAGGGCGGCTATCTGGTGACTGCCAGCTGCTCATACCATATGCGCCCTGATCTTTTTCTCGAGACGATTCAAGAGGCGGCCGCTGACGCAGGCAAGATTCTGCGCCTTGTAGAATGGCGTGCTGCCGGCAAGGATCACCCGCAGATTCTTGGCGTGGACGAAGGCCATTATCTGAAGTTCGCCATTTTTGAAGTAAGAAGCAAGCAGTTTTAACTATAAGTGATTACCATAAGTGATTAGCAAAGAGAGTTGCTCCGATGATCGCGAATCCGTCGGGCGCTCTCTTTTTGTGTCCATTCGCCGCTAGTTTCGTGCAAGCGTGCAGCAGTATAAAACCATCTAAAGATTGCTTCTGCGTTCCGGGGGTAACGTGTGAAGGTTGCTTACGATCGCTGTTGCTCGCGGATTTCTCTTATTGTAATAAGTTCTGACAAGGAAGAAATCCACTCGCAAAGGCGACCACTCCGAGCGTATGCTCCCGATGTAGCTTTCTTTCTGAAAGCTTTACTGCAGCAACCTTCACACTTATACCCTTTTAACGCAGATTCTTTAGTTCGGCTTTGTATGTGCCGAATGCACTTTAATAGCTAACAATGCCGCCCATGCGGTGACTAGCATTCGAATCCCTCGACATGTACCTACCGGCTCGTTCATCCGGCATTTGAAGTGCCTAGACGCCGGTGCAATACAAACAGTAACTGCGAATCATTTCACCTTCAGCGGGGGTAGGTTCATGGACAACTACCCACAGAACTATTCCCAGCAGATTCTGTAAAATGGCAACAAAGTACGTATACGCACACACCTCGCATCATGCAGATCTCACACTGCGCCAAGCTCCAACGTACGGAACTTCACAGCATGACGACGGTTGGCAGACCCCATGCAAATACAGATCACACACATATAGTGAAAAAAGTTACTCTAAATTTAGTGGAAATGATAGAAATGCGAATATAGTGAAATTTTTGTACTTAAAGTTGACTAAAACGTGGGTTTGGCTAATGACTGGCAATCTAAGGTAAGTTTTTTCACTAAAAGTGGGTTTGAGCGTCGAATGGTAAATTTAAGGTAAGTAATTTCACTGGAGCATGACCGGAATTAGGCTGATCAAGTAGGACGAGTAAAGTTCGGAGCAAGAATGGAATGCCCAGTCGGATAACGAAGATCCGCGTTCCGCTCAAGGTTGAAGCAACGTATGACTGGACGCAACTCCAGGCGCCGGTGTTCCATTGGACTGTGCATAAAGTGAATCGCGCAGGCTTCCATTCGCGATGCCTAATCTAAGGCGGGGCTGGCAGTAAAGTGAAGTTAGGAGGGGGCTATTGGCGCGCGGAGTATCCTACTTGCATGCCACAGGCTGCAAGCTTACTGTAATGCAACTGTGGCGCAGGCACGTGCAAACTGCGTATCAGTTGAACAGCAAAGGCGAAGTAGTCAGGGCATAAGTGTGAAGTGTGCTGTAGAAGCGTCAGCGTTCGCCTTTGAGAGCGGATTTCTCCCTTGCCAGAACTTGGTCCAATCATAAAAATCCGCGAACAACAGCGATCGTAAGCACACTTCACACGTTGCCCCTCTAACTCGCCTCCAATGTTCTAGCTATATTCCGCTGTTGCACATTTTCCTGCAAGTACGCAGCAATGACAGCTTGTAGAAAGAGGGAACGTATATTCCTATCCGATGAAGGTATGTTATACTGATTTACAGTTAGAAAAACGAACGGGCAGGTACACCGTCACTACAAGGGAGGCAGCTTCATGTCATTGCAATTGATCATCGGCCGTTCCGGAAGCGGCAAGAGCCATCAAATTCTGGAGGATATCACATCACAGCTGCGCGAGGATCCGACAGGCCCTCCGATGATTCTGCTTGCTCCGGAACAAGGGACATTTCAAATTGAACAGGCGATTTTGAATGCTCCCGGCATCTCCGGCACGGTTCGATTGCAGGTGCTCGGCTTTCGCCGGCTTGCTCTCCGGGTTATGCAGGAGACTGGCGGGGCTGCGTTGGTTCCGATCAGTGATGAAGGCAAGAAGATGCTCCTTTATAAAATTATGCGAAGACACAAAGACGCATTGCGTTTATATGGGAAGGGCGGTGATCAGCTCGGACTGATTGATGAGTTAAATTCGCTTTATACCGAGCTGAAGAAGCATCAAGCCGACTTCAACCTGTTAGGCAGCTATCGAGAGGCGCTGACATCGGCTCCGGTTACTCAGGGAGAGAACGCGTTATTACAGGACAAGCTGCATGATTTGAGCCTGCTGTACCGTGAATTTGATGCCGAGCTGTCCGGGCTGTACATCGATGCAGAGGACCATGTTGTCAAGCTGGCCGAAGGAGCGAAGGACTCGGCTTATTTGCGTGGGGCCAAGCTGTGGATTGACGGATTTCATTCGTTTACCCCTGGTGAATATAAGGCGCTTGGTGAATTGCTGAAGACAGTTGATTCCGTCACTGTAGCGTTGACGCTGGATCGATCCTATGATGATGGTGCACAGCCTCATGAATTGAATATATTCCATGCAACAGCCTCCACCTATATCAAGCTTCGGGAGCTGGCGGAAGCGATGGGTGCGGAGATACAGCCGACCATCACCTTGAATTCAAGTCCGTACCCGCGGTTTCGGGGCAGTGAAGCACTCGCCTATCTCGAGGAGGCTTACGAACGAAGAAAGCCTTGGCAGGGTGCAAAGCCTCCGCAAGGATTGGAGCAGGACGTTGTTTTGCTAAATGCCGGCAGCCGGCGGATTGAAGTCGATGGAGCCGCTAGGCAAATTCTCCGACTTGTTCGTGAGGAAGGCGTCAGGTATAGAGATATTGCTGTTTTTGTACGGAATATCGATGACTATGCACAGGTGATGGGGCCGATATTTGAGGATTATGGAATTCCTTATTTTACGGACAAGAAGCAAAGCTTGCTTCATCATCCTTTGATTGAATTTATCAGGGCTTCTCTGGACATTGTGCTGAAATTCTGGAGGTATGAGGATGTATTTCGCAGTGTGAAAACCGGATTTTTGCTGCCTGCGGATCATAGTCTGACCCGGGAAGATATGGACGAATTGGAGAACTACGTGCTTGCCAGCGGCATTCAGGGTTACCGCTGGACAGATGGTCGTCCGTGGAAGCCTAAACCGAGCGAATCGTTGGAGGAAACAGAGGAGAGACGAACCAGTGCCGCTGCGGATAAGCTGAAGCTGCTCGAACGCTGCCGAAATGCGGTCGTCACGCCGCTTGCAGCCTTTGACAAGGCGCTTAAGCAGGCCAAGACGGCACGGGAGATGTGTCTCGCCGTGTATGGACTGCTTGAGGCAATCGCGGCAGCGGACCGGCTTGATCTTCTGGCGCATCAAGCACTGGAGAAGGGACGGCCGCAGCAGGCGGCAGAGCATCGCCAATTATGGGGGGCGCTGCTGGATTTGCTTGATCAGATTGTCGAGATGATGGGGGAAGAGAAGCTCGCGCCTGAAGCATTTGCAGGGGTGCTGGAGACAGGAATCAAATCGCTCAGTCTGGGACTGGTGCCTCCCGCATTGGATCAGGTTCTGATCGGAAGTACGGATCGGACCCGTACACGTCGTGCGCTGCAAGTTTTTCTGCTCGGAGTTAACGAAGGTATTATGCCCGCAGGGATTCAGGAAGAGGGATTGCTGAGTGACCGGGAGCGCAGCCTGCTTGGCGAGCTTGGATTGGAGCTGGCGCCGGGGCTGACGCGCAGGCTGCTTGATGAGCGATTCCTCATTTATAGCGCGCTATCTTCGGCAAGCCGCTCTTTATGGCTTAGCTATCCGCAAGCAGATGAGGAGGGCAAGCCCTTGCTTCCATCCGAAGTGATCCGCCAGATCAAAGCGATCTTCCCCGGAGGCATGCTTCAGGAGCGTAAGATTGAGGATGAGCCCGTGCCGGATGATGCTGAGATGCTTGCGCTAAATTATATAAGCAGTCCTGTGCCTACTTTGCCGCGCTTGATCAGTCAGCTTCGTGCGTGGCGTACCGGCCAGCCTGTCTCGGCGGTATGGTGGAGCGCACTGGATTGGTACAATCAATCGCCGGAATGGAGCGGCGTGTTGAGAAGGCTCGTAGGCTCGCTCGATTATCGCAACCGCGCATACAGCCTGGCTCCAGCGACGAGCAGGAAGCTGTATGGCAAAGTGCTGCGGACAAGTGTGTCGCGGATGGAGAAGTTTTCGGCTTGTCCGTTTTCTCATTTTGCTTCCCACGGTCTAAGGCTTAAGGAACGTCAGCTGTATCGGCTCAAGGCTCCGGATATTGGACAGTTATTCCACTCGGCGCTCAGCCAACTGGCAGTCACCTTTAAGGAGCAAGGCCGCAGCTGGGGAAGTCTGACTCCGGAGGAGTGTCTTCAAGAGGCGGATGCAGTCGTGGAGCGCCTCGCTCCCAAGCTCCAGGGCGAGATTTTGCTCAGTACGAAGCGTTATGGCTATATCAAACGCAAGTTAAAGCAAATTGTTGGACGGGCATCGGTTATCCTCGGCGAGCAGTCTCGAAGAGGCAGCTTCGAGCCCATCGGACTCGAGCTCGATTTTGGCCCGGGCCGCCCGCTTCCGCCGCTGACCTTTGAGCTTCCAAACGGCTGCGTGATGGAGATTGTAGGACGAATCGACCGGGTCGATATGTCCGAAGGGGAAGAAGGCGTGCTGCTTCGGGTTATTGATTATAAATCCAGCCAGACGGATTTGAAGCTGCATGAGGTGTATTACGGACTATCCCTGCAGATGCTGACCTATCTGGATGTGTTGCTCAGCTCGGCGGAAATGTGGCTCGGCCGGCCGGCGCTTCCGGCTGGAACGTTGTATTTTCATGTCCATAATCCATTGCTTCAGAGCAGTAACGGACTTAGTGAAGAGGAAGCCTACAGCGAAATGCTGAAACGGTTCAAAATGAAAGGCCTGCTGCTTGCAGATCGCGAGGTCATTGCCCGGATGGACGGGCAGCTAGAGAAGGGGTATTCGGACATACTGCCTGTAGCCGTCAAAAGCGATGGCAGCTTCTATAGCACGGCCTCCGTGGCAACGCTGGAGCAATGGCAGGGCCTATTAAGCTCTGTGCGTCATAAGGTTGTGGATATCGGAACCCGAATTACGGATGGCGAGGTTCAAATAACCCCGTATAAAATAGCGGCAGAAACAGCATGTACTTATTGCCAGTTCAAACCGGTATGCCGGTTTGATGAAGGGCTGGACGGCAGCTATAAAGTGCTTAACAAGCCGGGCAAGGAAGAGCTTTGGAGCATGCTTGGACAACCCGGAAGAGAGGAGGAGCAGGGCCAATGAATAGGATACCGAAGCCTCAAGATAGCTACTGGAGTGATGATCAGTGGAATGCGATCTCTCTCTCCGGTGGGGATATGCTGGTTGCCGCTGCAGCCGGCTCAGGAAAGACGGCTGTGCTGGTAGAACGGATTATCCGCAAGCTGGCGGCTGCCGACCAGCCCTTAAGTGTAGACAGGCTGCTGGTAGCAACCTTCACCAAAGCTGCGGCCTCGGAAATGAGGCAGCGCATCCGCGAGGCATTAGAGCGGGAGCTGGAGCGTGACCCGGGAAGCGAGCATTTGTCCCGGCAACTGGCCATGCTTGGCCGAGCCTCGATCACCACGCTTCATTCCTTTTGCATGGAAGTGATTCAGCGGCATTACACGCTTATCCCGCTTGATCCCGGCTTCCGGATTGCGTCAGAGAGTGAGGCCGTATTGCTTCGCCAGGAAGTGCTGGAGGGCCTGTTCGAGGAAAAGTATGCCGAAGAGGAGGAGGGCGGCGACTTTCTGACGCTGGTAGATTGGTTTAGCGGAGAGCGCAGCGATTCCGAGGTGTTCGTGCTCGTTCAGAAGCTGTATGAATTTTCCCGCAGTCAATCCTGGCCCGAGCACTGGCTGCGTCAGGCTGCAGCTGCGTTTCGTCCGGCTGATCTGGCCGAACTGGAGGGCAGCGGCTGGCTGTCGAGCCTGCTGAAGGATGCTTTGATTATTCTGGACGACGCTGCCGATGTGCTTCGACAGGCTGAAGCGCTGGCTTTGTCTCCCGGCGGCCCAGCCCCTTATGCGGATACGCTGCGGGAGGATATGGCTCTCATCGCCAGCCTGCAGGCTGCAGCTTCGGAAGCTGACGGATGGACTGGATTGCAAGAAAGATTCCTTGGAGCAGGCTTCGGCAAGCTGAAGCCTTGCAAGAAGGATCAGACGGATCCTGATTTGCAGGAACGGGTAAAAAGGCTGCGGGACGATGTCAAGAAATCTGTAACCGAGCTGCGAGGACAGTTATTTTCCCGCTCGCTTCAGGATTACTTGGAGGAGCTCTACCTTGCAGCTCCGCTAATGGAAGGGCTGGCTGAGCTGGTCATTGAATTCGGAGAACGTTACAAGAAGGAGAAGATGGAGCGCGGCTGGCTTGATTTTTCCGATCTGGAGCATTACTGCCTGCAAATTTTGCGGCACCCCGATTCGACGCCGGCAATGACGATGCCTTCCGAGGCTGCAAGGGAGTATCAGCTCCAGTATGAGGAAGTGCTGCTTGATGAATATCAGGATACAAATACGGTTCAGGAGGATATCGTGCGTCTCATTGCACGGCAGTCTCCGGGCAACCGGTTTATGGTTGGAGATGTGAAACAGAGCATCTATCGCTTTCGTCTGGCGGAGCCAGGGCTGTTCCTGGAGAAATACCGCAGCTATGGCGGTGATTTCACCGGCTCCGGACTACGAATTGATCTGGCCAGGAACTTTCGCAGCAGACGAGAGGTTGTCGATGCGGTTAATTTGCTGTTCCGGCAGATCATGAATGAAGGTGTGGCGGAGATCGCCTATGATAACAGGGCGGAGCTGGTGTATGGAGAAGGCTACGAGAATCTCAACGAAGGCAGTGATTACCGGCCAGAGCTGTTGCTGCTGGATCGGAAGGCTTCAGCCTCCTCCTCGTCCGAAGAAGCGGCTGGGGATCTCACAAACACAGTATCGCCAGTCAGCGGATCAAATGACAAGAGCATAGAAGAAAATGAAGTCGAACCGGAGGCCGTTCGGCTGGAGGCGCGGGCAATTGCCCGGCGAATTCGCGAATTGACCGGGCAGACCGGACTGCCTCCGCTGCAGGTCTATGACAAGCAGCTTAAGCGGCTGCGTCCTGCCGAATACAGAGATATGGTCATTCTGCTTCGTTCTACCTTGTCATGGGCTCCCATCATGATCGAAGAGCTTCGAATCGAAGGGATACCTGCATACGGTGAACTGAATCAGGGGTATTTTCAGGCGTCCGAAGTGGAGACGATGTTAAGCCTGCTGCAGGTTATAGACAATCCGTTGCAGGATATTCCGCTTGCGGCTGTGCTGCGCTCGCCTGTCTTTGGATTGAGCGAAGAAGAGCTTGCACAGGTTCGTCTGACCTTGCCGAGCGGCAGCTTCTATGAGGCTGTTCTCTCTGCGGCTTCGGGGGATCAGATGGATGCGACAGCCCTGGATAAGTTGAAATTATTTTTGGAACAGCTGGATGACTGGCGCAACCTGGCCAGTGAGGGCGATCTTGGGCACCTGATCCGTGCAATCTATCGGGATACCGGTCTCCAGGATTGGGCACTGGGGCTTCCCGGCGGACATCTGCGGCAGGCCAATCTCCAAGCACTGCATGATCGGGCTATTGCCTATGAGAAGGCGACCTCATCGCGCGGACTATTCCGATTCCTCAGATATCTGGAGCGGCTGCGCGAGAACGGCGGAGATCTGGGTGCGGCATCGGCTTCCGGATCACTGGAACAAGCTGTGCAGATCATGACGATTCATAAGAGCAAAGGACTGGAATTTCCGGTCGTCTTTGTCGCCGGCTTATCCAAAATGTTCAATCGGCAGGATTTGAATGCCCGCTTCCTCATTCATAAGGAGCTGGGGTTTGGTCCGAAGCTCGTGGACAGCATCAGAAGAGTCAGCTATCCGATGCTGCCGAATCTGGCGATTCGAAGACGAGCGTTAATGGAATTGTTGGCGGAGGAGATGAGAGTGTTGTATGTGGCCCTCACCCGTCCCAAAGACAAACTGATCCTGATATCCGCTGTAAAAGACCTAAGCAAGACAATTGAAGGCTGGGGCTCAGTGATGGATATCCGCGAGGAACAACTGCCGGATTATTTGCTTGCCGGTGCCCGATCCTATCTGGATTGGATCGGCCCTTCGCTGATCCGCACCCCTTCGGCAGTTGAATTGCGCCGCTGGGCAGGCTTGTCGGAGACAGCTTCCGGCGTACTGGCGGATACCGCGTCCGAATGGCTGATCCGGGCGGAATCCGGTTTAACGGAGCCGGATTCTACCCATGCTGCAGTAGATCACCAGGAGGCTGCGGCCACAGCTGAGCTGGCGGACGGGACAGCAGCTCCTTCTGATCAGCCGTTCATGCCGGGGGAGCATTCGGTCCTAGATCGGTTATTATCCGACGAAGCCCCGTTCTGGCTTCATCATGTGAACAAGGAGGCAGACGAGCAAGTGAAGGCTGCGTTAAGCTGGTCGTATCCTTATCATGAGGATACGATGCTTCCGGCGAAGACCACCGTTACGGAGCTGAAGTCCTACGAAGCTCTGAACTCCGACGAGTCTCCGGCTGTGGATATTTTGACACCGCCGCCTGCACTTTCCGCGGAGGACAGCGAGCCATCTTTGCCGGAGTTCCAGCTGCAGCTGCGAAGACCAAGGTTTATGGAACAGAACCGACTCACGCCCACCGAGCGTGGAACAGCCTATCATACCTTGATGCAGCATATTTCTTTTGAAGGGGAAGAAACGGCAGAGAGTCTGCGTTCCTTGCTGAATCAACTGGTAGAACGCCAGATTATGACTTCGGAGCAGATTTCAGGAATTAACCTCGAATATATTATTCAGTTCCGAAATAGTCCGCTCGGAATGGCGCTGAGACAAGCCGACTGGATCCGGCGTGAAATGCCCTTCAGCTTTGGTTTGCCGGCTTCCCGGGCACACCGCCGCTTGCATCAGCTACAACCGCAAGGCAATAAGGAACTGGAGCCTAATGAAGGAGAAGAGACTGTACTGGTACAGGGGGTTATCGACTGTCTGTTCCAGGTGGACGGACGGGTAATTCTGCTGGATTACAAGAGTGACAAGGTGCTTCCGCACCGCGGCGGCGTCGCCGCCCTGACCGAGAGCTACCGCTTCCAGCTCGAGCTGTATGCAGAAGCATTGGAGAAAATTACGGGCATGCCTGTCGATGAGAAGTGGCTGTTTTTCTTCGACAGCGGGGATGCCGTCCAGCTGTAAGACGTAATAATGATGTCCAAGCTTCAGATGATATTTTCTTCACAAAGCAAAAATAAGTGATGTTGATCACAGATACAGTATCAACCCGCTGTTATACTACAGTTAGCCGACATCAATTTTGCAAGCACCCCGACGGACGTATTGCTGACAGAGAATTTTTATTTTCGGTCCAATACGTCCGTGTGAGAAGCGAACTCGCTGAGTACGCTAGGGTGCTTCTTTTTTTTGCCATTTTTTTGTATGATAGAGAAAACTATATGATCATGGAGGCGTACCTATGGAGAACTGCTTGTTTTGCAAAATTGCGGAAGGCTCGATTCCGTCCAATAAAGTATATGAAGACGACCGCTTTCTTGTATTCCACGATATTGAGCCCGCGGCACCGACACATGTACTGATTATCCCCAAGAAGCATATCGCTACGATGAACGATGTGGAGCAAGAGGATGCGGCGCTTCTTGGCGACTTGCATTTGGTCGCGAAGGAAGCGGCAAAGAAGCTTGGCGTAGCAGAGTCCGGTTATCGTCTGATTAATAACTGCAGGCCTGACAGCGGACAAGCGGTCTACCATATCCACTACCACCTGCTTGGCGGGACGAAGTTAGGCGCTTTAGTCCAACATTCCAGCTCGCACGCTTGATGAAGAAAACATTCTCCTTCCATATATTAAAAATAGGGTGCTCAGGTTGACACCCTATTTATTTTTCCCCTATAATGAAGTTTGATGAACCGTGTTAGGCTCTTGGACGGTCTGGTCGGAGGGAGGGAAAACTGGTGTCTGAAACTAAAGTTCGCAAAAACGAGACAATTGATGCTGCACTTCGTCGCTTTAAGCGCTCAATCGCTAAAGATGGCGTATTGGCTGAGGTGAAGAAACGCAAGCATTATGAAAAGCCAAGCGTAAAGCGCAAGAAAAAGTCTGAGGCTGCTCGTAAAAGAAAGTTTTAGGAGGAAATTGCTACCATGAGTCTTAGCGAGCGATTGAACGAAGATATGAAGCAAGCGATGAAGAGTCAAGACAAGTTCAAACTCTCCACCATTCGAATGGTTCGTGCTACGATTAAAAATCTTGAAATAGATTTGAAAAGAACTTTGGACGATAGTGAAGTGCTTGATATCCTAAGTCGTGAAATCAAACAGCGCAAAGATGCCCTCCAAGAATTTGAAAAAGCAGGTCGTGACGATCTTGCCGCAAATGTTAAGGCGGAAGCCGAGATTATTGCCGAGTATCTTCCCGAACAGCTGAACGAAGATGAAATTAAAGTTATCGTACAGCAGACCATCCAGGAAACCGGTGCTACTTCGAAAGCCGATATCGGGAAGGTAATGAGCGCGTTAATGCCTAAGGTCAAAGGCCGGGCAGACGGCAAGCTCGTTAATCAGGCAGTTCAACAGTTTCTGCAATAGTTAGATCACAGCAACACCCTCTACTTTGGTAGAGGGTGTTTTTTCTGTTTTTCATAAATAAGCCGCTCCTAGCATACTGTGTAAAGTAAAAGAAGGAGGTTTGCCTCAGTATGAGCCGGATGATTCGCAAAATACGGAAATGGACGGTCGAAGCTCTGGATCTTCCGAATGATCTTGTGTTTGATTTGCCAAGGCTCACCTGGGTTGGCGGCAAGCAGTTATACATAGAAAACCACCGCGGTATTGTGCACTTTTCCCCTGAGGCCCTTCATTTGCGCACAAAGGAAGGAACCTTGGAGGTATATGGAAGCGGATTGCTCATCAGGGAAATCATGCCTGAAGAAATTGTGGTTGAAGGAAAAATCAACGGTATCAACTATCGTGAAGCGGAGGGATCTTCATGAGATCATCGATATTGACAAAGTGGAGCGGGGCTATAACGGTCGTTGTTCGTGGGGGAGACATCGAAGGCTTCATTAATGAGGTGAACGCTGCGGGAATCCATATCTGGGATATCAAGCCGAATAATGACCGGAAAATGGAGTTGTGTATGAAGGTAGACAGCTTTTTTGCGCTTCGCCCGCTGTTAAAGCGGACAGGCTGCAGGGTTTCCGTGAAGGAGCGGTTTGGACTTCCGTTCATGCTGCTTCGTCTCTGGCGCCGCAAGTGGTTTGCCGCCGGATTTATTCTCTTCGCGGCTGTTCTTTTTAGCTTAACCAGAATGGTATGGGATATCGAGGTAACAGGCAATGATAAGATAGCGAAGCAGGATATCCTGCTTGCTGCGAAGGAAGAAGGGTTGTATCCTTTTCAGTGGACCTTTGCGCTGCCTTCACAGGACAAGCTGTCAGCCGGTCTGAGCCGCAAGCTCAAAGGAATCTCCTGGGTCGGTGTATCACGAACCGGAACCAAGGTCCATATTCAAATAGTAGAGGCGACCGAGCCGGAGAAGAAGCTTGTCAGTCCGAGTCATTTGGTCAGTAAGGCTGATGGGGTCATTACGTTCATTTATGCGGAAAAGGGACAGCCTGAGGTGAAAAAGCATGACCGGGTTAAAAAGGGGCAAATCCTGGTGTCCGGATATCAAGGCGGAAAGGCTGTTGTGTCAAAGGGCCAAATTCGGGCTAATGTATGGCATGAATACAATATAGAAGTTCCGCTTATTCGCAAGCAGAATGTATTTACTGGGGAAGAAAAGGAGCGCGGCTACCTGTACTTTGGACGGACAGCAATCCAGTTGACCGGATACGGCAATGCGGGGTTTGAATCGTCACGGGTTACCACTGAGTTTGATCCCTTGACCTGGAGAAGCTTCAAGCTCCCGATCGGCTGGATGAGCGAAAAGATTCAGGAGACGGCAGTGCTCGAATTCAAGCTGAGCGAGGAGAAGGCTGCCGCCGATGGGATCGAACGGGCAAAAGAAGATATTTTGGCTAAAAACGGCGCTGACACTACGATTTTGAATCAAAAAATTTTGCATGAGAAGACAGACAATGGTAAAGTTTATATGAAAGTGCTTTTTGAAGTGGAACAATCCATCGCGGAAGAACTCCCGATAGTATATGATCAAGGAGAATGAGTCTATTTGTCAGAACAACTGTACAGCATAAAAATACCGCTCCAGAATGCATCGGAAGGTTTGGCGCTCTTCGGTCCGCAGGATGTCTTTCTGAAGTTGACCGAGCAGAGAATACATGCAACTATTGCGCTTCGTGAATCGGAGATTTCTGTTCGCGGTGAAGAACAGGAAGTAGAGAAAACCAAGCAATTGTTCGAGGTATTACTTGAATTAATCCGGAACGGGTATATTCTAACCGAACGGGATGTGCTCTATGCGATTGATCTGGCGAAGGATTTTCGCGCGGATCAATTGCTTGATTTATATAAGGGAGAAATTGCGGTCACCTATCGCGGCAAGCCGCTTCGGGTCAAGACGATTGGTCAGAAGCATTATGTCACGACAATCCGGAAGCGGGACATTGTGTTCGGTATCGGACCCGCAGGAACAGGGAAGACCTATCTTGCCGTTGTTATGGCGATAACAGCCTTGAAGGAAGGTGCAGTCAAGCGGATCATCCTGACCCGTCCTGCTGTGGAAGCCGGGGAAAGTCTGGGCTTTCTTCCTGGAGATCTGCAGGAGAAGGTAGATCCTTACTTGCGGCCGCTCTATGATGCCTTATATGATGTCATGGGTCCAGACCAGACAGCCAAGGCGCTGGAGCGGGGACTGATTGAGATTGCACCGTTAGCTTATATGCGCGGGCGTACATTGGACGATTCCTTTATTATTTTGGATGAGGCCCAGAATACAACCCCTGAACAAATGAAGATGTTTCTGACCCGTCTCGGCTTTGGCTCGAAGATGGTCATTACAGGAGATGTAACACAGATCGATTTGCCGCGCGGCAAAAAGTCCGGTCTGGTTGAGGCGGGAAAGATTCTGGAACAGATTGAGGAAATCGGGTTTGTTCATTTCGATGATTCGGATGTGGTAAGGCATTCCTTGGTTCAGAAAATTATTGTCGCGTATGACCGGGCTGCGGAGCAGCAAGGTCAGTAAGTCAATTCCCGGAGGCCTTTACCCGGAGATCATTCGGGTAAGGCTGCTTTGGGTTTATCAATTTGCGGGAGGGCTGTCTCTATGACTTCAAGCAATCAGCAGGGAAAGAGCAAGCTCCAATCCAAGACGGCAGGCTGGAAATACAGCTCCTCAGTACGGTATGTACTGTATGGCGCGCTTATTGTCATGCTGTATTTGAGTATGTCGCCCAAGCTGTTGCCGGAAACTTACGACATTGCCGTAGGCCTGCCGGCGGACAAAGAAATATTATCCCCTATGGATATACCGAATACAAAGGCTACACTGAAGGCGCAAGAAGAGGCAGCCGAGAAAGTGGGGCAGATTTATTCAATCCTGCCGCTTCGCAACGAGGCGCTGGTCGGGCAATTGCTTGATCGCATCTCCCGGCTGAATCAGGATGATCAGGTATCGACCGATGATAAAATCAATATTTATCGTGAAGAGCTTCCGCAGCGTGTAAAGGACCACGTGCAAAACTTTATTATGAATAATCGCTCTAACAGTGCTTATTCAGCGACGCTGTTCGAGGAAGTTACCCGTAAGGTGGATGAACAGCAATATTCCATTTCCGAGGAGACCTTCATTAAAATTCCCCGTCTGACGGCGGAGGATATTAACGAAATGAAGCCGGTAGCTGCCGATATCGTGGCCAGATTGATGACAGACCAGATTGTCGACGCGCAGACCGCCCGGGCGAAAGTGGCGGAAATGGTCAGCACCAGCTCGCTAAGCAAACGGACCTCCCGTGAGGTTGTACAGGAGCTCGCAAGACTGGCGATCACCGCGAATAAATTTTTCGATGATGAAGCGACTAAAGCCGCGAAGGTAGAGGCCAGAGAGAATACCCCTACAGTTTATATCAAGCAAGGGGATGTTCTGATTCAAAAGGGCGAAAAAATTTCCGAGGAAATGTATAGTCTGCTGGAGAAAAATGGGCTGTTAAAGGATGAGGTTAATTACTGGCCGCAGTTGGGGCTTATCCTGCTGTCTGCCTTGATGGCGACCGGTCTGATCCTGTTTATGCGTCAATCCCAAGGGGTAAACCGTTTTAAGTACAATAATTCGCAATTTGTTATGCTGCTGTTGATTCTGCTTATCACGCTGTTATCACTACATATTACTTCTATCCTGCAAAATGAACAGCGTCCTTATATGGGTTATTTGGCGCCGGTAGCGACGGGAGCCATGCTGATCACCTTGCTGATCGATTTGTCCTTGGCTTATACCTGCTCCATTCTGTTAAGCATTATGGCAAGTATTATTCTAAATGTTCATCAGGGACAAATCTTTGACTTTGAATTCGGGCTGTTTGCCCTGGTCATTTCTTATGCTTCCATCTTTGCCATTCACAAGGCCAGCCAGCGGTCAACCCTGCTTAAGGCAGGGATCATGATTTGCCTCTTTGGGTCCTTGGCCGTCTTCTCGCTGATTGTCATTCATAACAACGGCTGGGCCGAGAATGGCGATACACTGCTTGCCATCGGCTTTGCCATTGCCGGAGGCTTGTTGACTACGATACTGGTTATCGGATTAATGCCATTCTTCGAGGTTACATTCGGCATCCTGTCTGCCCTGAAGCTGGTGGAACTGTCCAATCCCAATCATCCGCTGCTTCGGAAGCTGCTGACCGAGACACCGGGAACGTATCATCATAGCGTCATGGTCGGGAATTTGTCCGAGGCTGCTGCTGAAGCGATCGGAGCAGATGGACTGCTCTGCCGGGTAGGCTCTTATTATCACGATATCGGCAAGACGAAACGCCCGGGCTACTTCATCGAGAACCAGAATAATATGGAGAATCCGCATGATTTTATAGATCCTAAACTTAGTAAATCAATCATTATTGCCCACGCCCGGGACGGGGTGGACATGCAGAAGGAGTATAAGCTGCCGAAGCCGATCCGCGATATCGCGGAGCAGCATCACGGTACGACATTCCTCCACTATTTCTATCACAAAGCGCTCGCGCAGGCTGAGGAGCAAGGTCTGGAACCGGATTTCACCGAGAACGACTTCCGCTATCCTGGTCCGAAGGCTCAATCCAAAGAGGCAGCGGTGGTCGGTATTGCCGACAGCGTAGAAGCTGCTGTGCGTTCCCTTCGCAAGCCTACAGTGGAGCAGGTCGAGACAATGATCGAGAAGATTATCAAGAGTCGGCTTGATGACCACCAGTTTAATGAATGCGATTTGACGATGCGTGAGCTTGATCTGATTGCCCAGACATTGAAAGAAACGGTCATGGGAATCTTCCATTCCCGAATTGAATATCCGGATCAAATCAAGAAGAACAAGGCGATCGAAGAGAAAGACAAGGGGAGTGCTGTGAATGAGCCTAACACTGGCTTGGAACAATGATCAAGACAAAATGGCGGTAGAGGATAGTCTGATCGAGCTATTGGACAAGCTGCTTCAAGCGGCCGCCGAGATGGAGGGCATTGTCGAAGGAGAGGTTGACCTGACTTTTGTGGATGATGTGGCTATTCACGAGTTGAACAAGGAGTATCGCGGCATCGACCGACCTACCGATGTGTTATCCTTTGCCATGAACGAATCGCTTGATGAGGAAATGGATATCGTGTACGAGCTTGAAGAAGGTGAAGAGCTGGACGAGCTGACCGACGTGCTCGGCGACATCATCATTTCCGTCGAGCGGGCGAAGGCACAGAGTGAAGACTACGGTCACTCTCTGGAGCGTGAGCTGGGATTCCTGTTTGTCCATGGATTCCTGCATCTGCTAGGCTATGATCATCAAGATACCGCCAGCGAACAGGTCATGATGGGAAAACAGGAAACGGTCCTTGCCCAAGTAGGATTGGTTCGGTAATGAAGCCCCGCCGCAGTTGGAGCAGAGTGTTTCAGGATGCGTGGTCTGGCATCAGAGAAACCGTGATGCATGAGCGTAATATGAAAATTCATGTTGTTGCCGGAATTGTCGTGGTGACTGCCGCACTGTTGCTGCGTTTGCCCGCAAGAGATATGGCGCTGCTGCTGTTGACCATTGCGTTGGTTCTTGCAACCGAAGTTATCAATACTGCGATCGAAGCTGCAGTGGATCTGGCAGCACCGGAGTGGCACGAATTGGCGAAGAAAGCCAAGGATGCTTCTTCCGGAGCTGTGCTGATCGCCGCGGCTTTTGCCGTCTTCATCGGACTTTTAGTGTTCTGGAAGCCTGTGATGACATTGCTGGGACTGTAGCACAGCGGTTCATTTAGAATGGGGAGCTGATAGAATGGATTACAAAGCACTGCTTCAAGAAGCAGTTGAGGCAAGGAAGAAAGCATATATCCCTTACTCAGGGTTTGGCGTTGGGGCCGCACTGCTGGATCAGTCGGGAAAGGTCCACCATGGCTGTAACATTGAAAATGCCGCCTATGGACCAACCAATTGTGCGGAGCGGACGGCCGTATTTCGCGCGGTTGCTGACGGCTTGAAGCCGGGATCCTTTCAGGCCATCGCAATTGTTGGCGATACCGAGGGACCGATCTCTCCGTGCGGGGTTTGCCGGCAGGTGCTTCTGGAGCTATGCGGTCCGGAAATGCCGGTTGTGCTTGGCAACCTGAAGGGTGATGTCAAAGAAACTACGGTAGGGGAACTGCTGCCGTACTATTTTAGCTCTGTGAATCTGCAGGAACAGCAGGAATAATGCAAGGATTCCCAACGGTTATGAAAATATAGCATAAACATGCGAAAGGAACTTTCACTACATGGCAAAATCCAAATTCAAATCAGGCTTCGTCGCCATCGTTGGACGGCCGAATGTCGGAAAATCTACGTTGATGAATCATATCATCGGCCAAAAGATTGCAATCATGTCCGATAAGCCTCAGACAACCCGTAATAAAATTCATGGGGTCTACACATCTGAAGAGATGCAAGTGGTTTTTCTGGATACGCCCGGCATCCACAAGCGGCAGTCCAAGCTCGGCGATTATATGAACACGACAGCTCTGAACACCCTTGGGGAGGTAGAGGCGGTTCTGTTCCTCGTTGATACTGCGGAAGGGCTGGGAGGCGGAGATCGTTTTATTATTGAACGTCTCAAGGATGTGCGAACCCCTGTTATCCTCGTATTGAACAAGATCGACCGGATTCAGCCGGAGGAATTGCTCCCGATCATCGAGGAGTACCGGAAGCTGTATGATTTTGCAGAAATCGTACCGATCTCCGCGATGCTTGGAAGCAATGTGAATACATTGATCGAGCAGATCGGCAAGTATTTGCCGGAAGGCCCGCAGTACTACCCAGAGGATCAGGTGACCGACCATCCGGAGCAGTTTGTATGCGCAGAGCTGATCCGGGAGAAAATTCTTCATCTGACCCGGGAGGAAGTGCCGCACTCCATTGCCGTAACTATTGAAGATATGCGGGTAGAGGAGAATGGGGTCGTCTATATATCGGCTATCATCTTTGTGGAGAGAGACTCTCAGAAGGGAATTATCATCGGAAAGCAAGGAGCTTTGCTGAAGGAAGTCGGCAAGCTGGCGAGACAAGATATTGAGAATCTGCTGGGCTCCAAAACCTTCCTGGAGCTATGGGTGAAAGTGAAGAAGGACTGGCGGAACCAGGAACGGATTTTGAAGGATTTGGGCTTCCATCGCGACATGTAGGCGGATTGGGAGGATTTGTATCACATTAGTTCGTGTTTACCCGAGCATCCTATCCTTTGAACGTGGTAGTTCAAAAGTTATCACTTTTTGAACACTCCTTTTAAAAGGCGTCATTTCGAAGGGAAGGGTGAATACGAATGCGAGATTTTTCGTGGAAGTATTTTTCAATGACTGGAGATGTCGATGCTTACATGCTCTATAAAGAAGCTGTTGGCAATCCAGAGGACGAGATGACTGAAGCCGCAGAGGAATGGGTTGTTCCGGAGGAACAACAGGAAATATAACAAGGTTCACACATGGGGGAAGAGACATGCTATACAGGGTGGAAGGCATTGTCATCCGCAGCATGGACTACGGCGAGGGGAACAAGATCATCACGCTGTGCACAGAAGGCAACGGTAAAATCGGAGTGTTGGTGCGGGGAGCAAAAAAGGTCAAGAGCCGTCATGCGGCAATAACGCAGCCTTTTACGCTCGGGGAGTTTGCATTTTACCGTCCCAACCACGGTCTGGGCACATTGAATTCAGGTGAGATTATTGAATCTCACTTTTCTTTACGTGAGGATCTTTTTTTAGCGGCCTATGCCTCCTATGCTTGCGAATTGCTGGATCGGACCTTGCAGGATGAAGAGGTGGGCAGCTTCTGGTACACACAGCTAAAGGCTTGTCTTGAATCGCTGGCTTCGAAAAAGGACCCCGAGGTTGTCATCGCACTATATGAGATGAAAATTTTGCAGGCCGCCGGCTATGGACCCGTCATCTCAAATTGCGTATCCTGCGGACGCACGGCGGATACTTATAAAATAAGTCCCCGGCTGGGAGGTTCGCTCTGTCCTTCTTGCGGACATCACGATCCGGCTGCTCAAAAGGTGTCTGCAGGCACCTATAAGCTGCTCCATTATTTTGAACGTATGGATATGCGCAGGCTGGGCAATGTTGAAGTTAAGGATGAGACAACGGCGGAGCTCAAGAGGATCATGCGGGATTTCATGGATATGCAGCTTGGACTTAAGCTGAAGTCGCGCAGCTTTCTGGATCAGCTTGATAAATACGAGATTTGACGCGGCATGTGAAATCGGATATTATAAATAAGAATTTCTCCTTTCTGGAGACCCATGCGTTGATCGGGAAAAGTAATGATGTTTCGAAGCGGCAGGAACAGCGAGTCGGGGGTAGTGGAAGCCCGGCCGGAGGAACTCATGAAGCGGCGGCCCGGGAGGATGGGAATGGTACGTGAAAAGCGGATCTGTTCGTGAGCGGCATGCAAGTTAGCTGTCAGGCAGATCAAGTAGGGTGGAACCGCGGGACAATAGCTCTCGTCCCTACGTCTGACAACAGACGTGGGCGGCGAGAGCTTTTTTGCGCCTCACCGCCCGCGAATGTTGCGGACTCTCATTTATTCAGCAAACAAGGAGATGAGGTTCAATGAATTTTCAACAAATGATTTTGACCCTGCAGCAGTTCTGGGCCGAGCAAAATTGCATCGTCGTCCAGCCCTATGATGTGGAGAAGGGTGCAGGGACGCTGAACCCGATGACATTCCTGCGCTCCATCGGACCGGAGCCGTGGAATGTAGCTTATGTGGAGCCTTCCCGCCGTCCGGCGGACGGACGGTACGGCGAGAACCCGAACCGGCTGTACCAGCATCATCAGTTCCAGGTTATTCTGAAGCCTTCGCCGGACAACATCCAGGAAATCTATCTGGAGAGCTTGAAGCGACTTGGCATTAACCCGCTGGAGCATGATATCCGGTTCGTCGAAGATAACTGGGAGCATCCGGGACTTGGCGCCTGGGGACTCGGCTGGGAAGTATGGCTGGATGGTATGGAGATTACACAGTTCACTTATTTCCAGCAAGTTGGAGGAATCGAGACGAATCCGGTAGCCGTGGAAATTACCTATGGTATGGAGCGGCTGGCTTCTTACATCCAGGACAAGGAGAATGTATTCCATCTGGAGTGGGTGGATGGAACAAGCTATGGCGATGTATTCCATCAAGCCGAGTTTGAGCATTCCAAGTACACATTTGAGCTTTCCGATGTAAAGATGCTATTCACGTTATTTAACATGTATGAGCAGGAAGCGGCGAAAGCAATGGCCGAGCACCTGGTATACCCGGCATATGATTATGTGCTGAAATGCTCGCACACCTTCAATCTGCTTGATGCCCGGGGGGCTATCAGTGTGACTGAACGCACCGGTTATATTACAAGAGTCCGGAACCTTGCCCGTCAAGTAGCGGCTACGTATCTGGAGGAGCGCGAAAAGCTTGGATTCCCGATGCTGAACAAAGGAGGCGAAATCCATGGCTAAGGATTTATTGTTTGAGATTGGACTCGAAGAAATGCCTGCGCGCTTTATCCGTGCAGCTATGGAGCAATTAAAGGAACGCACGAGCAAGTGGCTGGGAGATTCGGTCATTTCCTATGACAGCATTGACAGCTATGCGACGCCGCGCCGTCTTGCGGTATTGGTAAAGGGCGTAGCCGAGAAGCAGGAGGACGTTCATGAAGAAGTGAAGGGGCCTTCCCGTAAAATCGCATTGGATGAGAGCGGCAACTGGAGCAAGGCTGCTCTTGGATTTGCCCGAAGTCAGGGTGTGGATCCGGATCAATTCACCTTCCGCGAATTGTCGGGAACCGAATACATTTATGTCAGCAAGAGCCGTGAAGGTGTTGAGACGAAGTCCTTGCTGTCTGAAGGCTTATTAGGTATACTGCATGCCATGAATTTCCCTAAAAATATGCGTTGGGGCAGCTATGACTTCAAGTTTGTGCGTCCGATCCGCTGGATGGTTGCTTTGTTCGGCAGCGAGATTATTGATCTGGAAATTGCGGGAGTCAAATCCGGGAATGTCACTCGCGGGCACCGTTTCCTTGGTCAGGATACCGTCATTGCATCCCCTGGCGAATATGTGGAGGCGCTTCGCGCCCAGCATGTGATTGCTGACATCCAAGAGCGGGAGGCAATGATTACTTCGCAAATTGCAGACCTTGCCAAAGAGCAAAGCTGGAATATCGCTGTAAAGGAAGATTTGCTGGAGGAAGTTCTGTTCCTGGTGGAAACACCGACCGTCCTGTTCGGGAAGTTCGAGGAATCGTTCCTGAATATTCCGCAGGAGGTGCTGATCACCTCCATGCGCGAGCATCAGCGCTACTTCCCGGTATTGAATGCAGATGGAGCGCTGCTGCCCTTCTTCGTTACCGTCCGCAACGGAGACAACCGTTCCCTCGACCTTATCGCCCGCGGGAATGAGAAGGTTCTTCGCGCACGGCTGTCCGATGCGAAATTCTTCTATGAAGAGGATCAAAAGCTGGCGATCAAGGATGCCTTGTCCAAGCTGGAGAGCATCGTATTCCATGAGGAGCTGGGCACGGTAGGAGACAAGGTGCGCAGGATCCGCCGCAACAGCGAGAAGCTGACCGCATTGCTCGGCGCTGACAGCGGCACTGTAGAAGCCGTGAGTCGTACGGCTGAAATTTGCAAGTTCGACCTGGTTACCCAAATGGTCTATGAATTCCCGGAACTTCAAGGAGTGATGGGGGAAGACTATGCTCGCAAAGCCGGGGAGTCTGATGCTGTTGCCAGGGGAATCTTTGAGCATTATCAGCCCCGCTTTGCCGGAGATGATGTTCCGGCTTCGCAAGTCGGATCCATTGTCAGCATTGCCGATAAGCTGGACACAATTGCAGGCTGCTTCTCCATAGGGATTATCCCGACAGGCTCACAGGATCCTTACGGATTGCGCCGTCAAGCTGCAGGCATTGTTCAGATTATTCTGGAGCATCAGTTGGAGGTTCAGTTATCCCAACTGTTCGAGCTTGCGATTGAGACTCATGCCCATTTCCATGAGCTGAAGCGGAGCAAGGAAGAAATGATGAAGGATCTGCTGGAGTTCTTCGGCTTGCGCGTAAGAAAGACCCTTTCCGATCACTGCCGTTATGATGTGGTGGATGCTGTGATGGGGGCGGGCTATGATGACGTCGTCTCTGTCGTATCCCGGGGCAACGGATTGATGGAAGCTGTTGAACGTCCGGAGTTCAAGACCGTTTGCGAAGCCTTTGGACGTGTAAGCAACCTTGCCTCCAAAGCTTCCGCTGTTAAGGTGCGCTCTGACCTGCTCCATGATCCTGCGGAAGCCAAGCTTTATCAGAAGTTGACGGAGATCACACCTGAGTTCCGCCGCCAGCTTGAGGGCAAGGATGCTTCGGGGGCATTGACCTCGCTTTCTTCCTTGCAGGAAGCGATTAATGCTTTCTTTGACGGCGTTATGGTGATGACCGAGGATGAGCAAATCCGGATGAATCGGCTGGCGCTGCTCTCGGCTATTGACCAGGAATTGAAGCAATTTGCCGACTTTGGCAAGCTTGTTTGGGCATAATAAGCACACGACTAAATGAAAGGGGGTCCCCGCATGTCTTCGAGAATTGTTGTTGACGGGGACTCTTGTCCTGTCAAAGCCGAAATTATTGAGATTGCCAGCCAGTTCGGCATTTCCGTACTGATGGTGTCGTCCTTCGACCATGTTCTGAAGGAGGCATCCGGTGTAGAGGTCGTTCAGGTTGACCGCAGTCAGCAAAGCGCCGATCTTTATATCGTCAATCATATCCGGCGCGGCGATGTTGTGGTGACCCAGGATTACGGTCTGGCCGCACTTGTGCTAGCCAAGGCTTGCCAGGCACTGTCTCCCCGGGGCGATATATTTCACCCGGGGAATATCGATTACTTGCTGGAACGAAGACATGCCCAGGCCAAGGCAAGACGGTCGGGCAAGCATTCCAGGGGTCCGCGCCCCTTTTCTGAAGAAGATCGGCAGCACTTTCGATCGAGCCTGATAAATCTTTTGCGGGATTTGCAGGAGAATGTACAATTTTAGCGAATTATAATTAAATGTGTTTTATGAAAGATGAAGGTGGTTAGATGAATACCGGGCGAGGCATTCCTGAGGAAGTCATCGAGGCCGTCCTGCGGCAGCATGATATTGTCGATACGGTCAGCAAGCACGTTCATTTAACAAAGCAAGGCAAGTATATGAAGGGGCTTTGTCCGTTTCACTCGGAGAAGACGCCTTCATTTACTGTTACGCCTGACAGGCAGATTTTTCACTGCTACGGGTGCGGCAAGGGCGGTAATGCGATCAAATTCCGGATGGAGCTCGAAGGGTTGACATTCCCGGAAGCCGTTCGGCTGATGGCGGATGAAGCTCATATTCCCTATGAGGCCGGAACGGGCGGTTCTGCCGGAGATTCTCCGCGAAATCTGGAGCTGGAGCAGCAACTGCAAGCGCACGAATGGACAGCGAAGCTGTATCATTTCCTGCTGAAGAATACGGAGTATGGAAAGTCTGCAATGGACTATTTAAAGTCAAGAGGATTCAGCGAAAAGGCGATTGACACGTTCCAAATCGGCTATGCGCCTGCACGTTGGGATACGCTTGTTCAATTTTTGGAGAAGCGTTCTTTTAATCTTGATGTCATGGAGAAGGGCGGACTTTTGTCGTCCAAACAGGACGGCAGCGGCTACGTCGATCGATTCCGAGATCGGGTCATGTTTCCGCTCCATAATCGAAGCGGCAAAGTGATTGCTTTTGCAGGACGAGTTCTGGGAGAGGGTCAGCCGAAATATCTGAATTCCTCCGAGAGCAAGCTGTTCAGCAAGAGCCGGACTTTATACAATCTTCATATGGCCAAGGGCGAGATACGAAAATCACGTCAATTTGTATTATTTGAGGGCTATGGAGATGTGATTAGTGCCTGGGAAGCTGGAGTGCATAACGGAGTAGCGACAATGGGCACGGCGCTGACCGAGAGCCATGCCGCCATGATGCGGGGATTGGCCGATGAGGTCATTGTCTGCTATGACGGAGATCAAGCCGGACAGGCTGCTGCGTTGAAGAGCATACCGATTTTGGAAGACGCGGGATTTCAGGTAAGAATTGCAATGCTGAGCGAAGGGCTCGATCCGGACGACTTTATTCGGAAATACGGAGCAGAGCGGTTTCATCGTCAAATTTTGGATGGAGCTGTTTCATCTGTAAAATTCAAGCTTATATATTTGAGAAAAAACCATATACTGCTAGAAGAAGACGGAAAGGTTGCCTACATCAAGGATGCGATGGAAGTAATTGCTCCCTTATCGTCACCAACCGAACGAGAGATTTACTTGAAGGAGTTGTCGGCTGAGCTGCAGGTTTCCTTCGAAAGCCTGAAGCAGGAATGCAATGAGAAGCGCCAATCCATGCAAAAAAACAACTATGCAGGGGATAATAAGGGCAAAAGGTGGAATAATGGTAGGCATAAAACGGGGCAGGCTTCCATGCCGGAGCTGTTGCCTGCTTATCATGTTGCCGAACGCCGGCTTCTTGCATTTATGCTCCAGGATGATGAGGTAGCCCGTTATGTGGGTGACTCGCTTGGAGACCAATTTAACCTCGAAGATCATGCAGCCATTGCTGCTTATCTATACGCATACTATGCACAAGGCAAACCGCCGGATGCAAGCCGCTTTATTGCTTCGTTGCAGGATGAACGGCTTGAGCAATCCGTCATTGGAATCGCCATGATGGAGCTTCCTGCAGAATGGAGCACCCAGGAACTTGACGACTGTATCCGGGAAGTCAAGAAGGTGCCTCAGATGAAGCAAATCAGACGAAAGAAAGAAGAAATGGTATCGGCTGAAAAAGCCGGGGATTTTTTGCGTGCAGCACAAATAGCCAGTGAGATTATTGCCCTAGAGAGACAATAGACGTTGAACCGTGGTTAGTTTCTAGGGAGGAGGGAGCCAGAAATGACGAATGAACAACATACTGAACTAGAAACCGAATTAACACTGGAACAGGTCAAGGATCGTCTGATTGAGCAGGGCAAGAAGAGATCTTCTTTGACTTATAAAGAAATTATGGAGAAGCTGTCGCCATTTGAGCAGGATCCTGAACAGATGGACGAGTTCTATGAGCAGTTAGCTGATCTTGGCATTGATATTACCGGTGACAGCGATGAAGAGCTTACGACTCGCCGCAATGATGATGAGCATGGAGAGCACGGGGAATTCGGCTTCGACGATGACTTGACACTTCCTCCCGGGATCAAAATTAATGATCCGGTCCGTATGTATTTGAAGGAAATCGGAAGAGTTCCCTTGTTATCCGGTGATGACGAGATGGAGCTTGCCAAACGGATCGAGAGTGGCGACGAAGAAGCGAAGCGCCGTCTGGCCGAAGCGAATCTGCGGCTGGTTGTAAGCATCGCCAAGCGTTATGTAGGACGCGGCATGCTGTTCCTTGATCTGATTCAGGAAGGCAATATGGGCCTGATCAAAGCGGTTGAGAAATTTGACCACAAGAAAGGCTTCAAGTTCAGTACTTATGCCACTTGGTGGATTCGCCAGGCGATTACCCGCGCGATTGCCGACCAGGCAAGAACGATTCGGATTCCTGTGCATATGGTGGAGACCATTAATAAGCTGATTCGGGTCTCCCGTCAATTGCTGCAGGAGCTTGGGCGTGAGCCTGCGCCTGAGGAGATCGCAGCCGAGATGGAATTAAGCGTTGAGAAAGTACGAGAAATCATGAAAATTGCCCAAGAGCCGGTCTCGCTGGAAACGCCGATTGGTGAAGAAGATGACTCCCATCTGGGTGATTTCATCGAAGACCAGGAAGCGCTGGCCCCTGCCGATGCAGCGGCGTATGAGCTTCTCAAGGAACAGCTCGAAGATGTCTTGGATACGCTGACCGAGCGTGAAGAGAATGTGCTTCGACTGCGCTTCGGACTGGACGATGGACGTACCAGAACGCTGGAAGAAGTCGGCAAAGTGTTTGGCGTCACCCGCGAGCGTATACGCCAAATCGAGGCGAAGGCCCTTCGGAAGCTGCGCCATCCGAGCCGGAGCAAACGGCTGAAGGACTTTCTGGAATAGTCCAAGGCACCCGACCTTCTGCTGATCAGAGCAGCAAGGTCTTTTTTTTGATGAAAGTAACTCTCTCAGAAGGAAGGTTATAATGTGAATCCGGATAAAAGAGACATCATTCTCCGAGAAATCGCTCATTGGCGGCGAAGCCGGTTGCTGCCCGAGCAGTGTTGCGACTTTCTAGAGAACTTGTATCGGGATCATGACGAGTCGCCAACTGCTGCCCGTCCGATGCTCTCGTTGGGCTCGTTCAGTCAAGGCAGCTGGAAGGCTTGGTTACTTTCTTTTGGAATTATTTCCTTCTTTTTCTTTATTTCTTTTTATTTTAGCCTTTTTGCCTGGCCATTGCAAATCGGAATTACGTTGCTGGTTCCGGCTATCTGTTACGTCATCTCTGGATATTATCGTGAGCAGAGAGATCTGTTCTCGTTGGTGACAGCCGGTGCGGGGAGCATTATCCTGCTTGGCCTCGGAAGCTGGATTCTTCTCCTGCAGGGGTGGAGCAGCGGTCTCGCCTTTATGGCCTTGATTGCCGGCTGTGGTCTGGTCTGGCTATGCGCAGGAACTATACTAAAGATCGGAATTCTGATGTATTGCGGTTTTGCGGCCTTCATACTTGTCTACGCTTTTATATTTGATTATTTGCACCCTGAGTATTCATGGATCTGGTTACAGGTCGTCTGGCTTCCGGTCAGCATCATTATCTTCTGGTTGGTCTGGCTTGTTCATCAGCGCTTGGTTATGGTGTCCAGAGTGCTTTTCGCCCTGTCGGTGACCCTTTGGTTCATGCCGGAGGCGGATTATTTCCTGCTTCGGCAGCAACCGGTTCAAGGAATGGAGCTATTTCTTTTATTAAAGATTGTGCTGGCCCTGGGCGTTTTGTTTGGATTACGAAAAAAATGGGTGGTGTGGATTTCTTCATGAAATTATCAGCAAGGTTGATACAGATTGCGGAACGGCTGCCAATGGGCTGTAAATTGGCCGATATTGGCTCGGATCATGCGCTTCTTCCGGTGTATGCTGTGAAGAATGGGCTTGCCTTGAGCGCTGTTGCCGGTGAGGTGAATGAGGGGCCGTTGAAGGCGGCGCAGCAGCAGGTAGCTCAAGCGGGCTTAACCTCTTCCATTGCTGTACGAAAAGGAGACGGGCTAGCGGTTGTCAGTCCTGGAGAGGTGGACACAATTACGATCGCAGGCATGGGAGGAGCATTAATCGCTTCCATTCTAGAAGCCGGTCAGGAGAAGCTTGCAGGGGTCCATACCCTTGTGCTTCAGCCGAATGTAGGCGAAGATTTGGTTCGGCGCTGGCTGCTTCGTCATGAATGGGCTTTAACCGAAGAGAGCATTCTGGAGGAGGACGGCAAGATTTATGAAATTCTGACGGCAAGACGTCTTCCTGACAGCACAGGTTTTAATGCCCAGCTGTATGCGCCCCGAGCACTGCCTGGCAGTGAAATGAAGCTAACGGAGGAACTGCTGCTATTGCTCGGTCCTTGGTTAATTAAGGAGCCGAATGCAGTCTGGTTTGAAAAGTGGCACGGAGAAATCAAACAGCTGGAGCGGATTCGCAGCTCTGTGGCCTCCTCCTCGCATGAGGCGTCGAGGATCAAGGAGCAGGAACTGGCAGAACTGGCTCGGCAGTTGAAGGAGGTAATGGAATGCTTGCAAAAGGACAAACAGTAATTCAGTATATGGAGCAATTGTCTCCTAAGCATGTTGCGATGGAGGGCGACAAAATCGGTCTCCAGCTTGGCAGCCTGCAAAAGGATATCAAATGTGTGCTGACTGCATTGGATGTGAATGAGGCAGTAGTAGATGAGGCAATCAAGCTGGGTGCTGATTTGATTGTAGCGCACCATGCGATCATTTTCCGTCCCCTTGCGCAGTTGCAAACCGATACGCCGATGGGCAAGGTGTATGAGAAGCTGATCAAGCATGATATTGCTGTCTATATCGCTCATACAAATCTTGATGTTACAGACGGAGGAATGAATGACTGGATGGCTGAGGCGTTGGGGATTGAGCCTGGCGAAGCTCTGGAGGATATCCATACGGACCGGCTGCATAAGCTGGTCGTGTTCGTTCCGAAAGACCATCACCGTCAGGTGCTGGAGGCCATTCTCAATGCGGGAGCCGGAGCCATCGGGCAATACAGCCATTGCAGCTTCAATACGGAAGATCAGGGAACCTTTATTCCCGGTGCGGAGACAGATCCCTACATTGGAACTCCAGGCAAGCTGGAGACCGTAGAGGAAATGAGGATTGAGACGATTGTTCCCGAGAGCCTGCAAAAAAGAGTGATTCAAGCCATGCTCAAAAGCCATCCCTATGAAGAGGTTGCTTATGACCTATACCCGATGGATTTGAAGGGAAGAACCTTTGGACTTGGACGTGTGGGGAAGCTGCGTGAACCGGCCACTCTTGGTGAATTCGTAGAACGAGTCAAAGAGAAGCTGGACGTGCCTTTCGTTCGTGTTGTCGGTGATCTGAATCGTCCGCTCCGTAAAGCCGCAGTAGTCGGAGGCTCTGGAGGGAAGTACTGGAAAGCGTCGATGTTCCGAGGGGCGGATGTGCTGGTGACGGGAGATATTGATTACCATACGGCACAGGATGCCCAGATGGCGGGGATCGCTTTGATCGACCCAGGTCATAATGCCGAGAAGATTATGAAGGCCAAGGTGGCGGAATGGCTTGAGCAAAAGCTGAGAGAGGGGAAGTACGAGACAAAGGTATTTGCTTCCGGCATAGATACGGAGCCCTTCCGCTTTATTTAATCATTACGACTTTTTCCTGCAGTTTCATACTTGTGATCTCGGGGAGATGCCTGTATACTAACATGTGTTGCTATTGAAAGTTTGACAGACAATCGCCGGCGGCCTTGTTGCCGCGGGAGGAAAGTCCGGGCTCCATAGGGCAGGGTGCTGGATAACGTCCAGTCGGCGCGAGCCGAAGGATAGTGCCACAGAAATGGACCGCCGATGGCCGCAAGCAATTGCGGATCAGGCAAGGATGGAACCGAGGTGTAAGAGACCCCGAGGAACGCTGGTGACTTCGTTCCTGGTAAACCCCATCTGGAGCAAGACCTAATGGGACGCAGCTTCCTTCGTGAAGCAGCCTTTGCCCGAGGCGCGTCCGGGTTGGTCGCTGGAGCCGTCCAGTAATGTACGGCCTAGATAGATGATTGTCACTCCAAGCGGGAGGGTTGTTCCCGTGATTACCGCCAAGAGTACAGAACCCGGCTTACGGCAAACTTTCTTCACTGCAACCACCTATATCATTAATGATTTTTTATGAATGAAATGAGGCTATTCCCGAGAGATCCTGAATCCGACGGAATAGCCTCTTTTTCTTCAGCAGATTATTTGTGTTTGTCCAGAATCTGGTTAATCTTGCGCTGAACAGCCTGCGGCCAGAGCTGCAGCGCTGAATCCCCTGCTCCTGCAGCGGACAGTGCGGCATAGACATCGATCTGTCCATAGCCGTAATCCTTGTCGCGTCCTGTCGGGCCGAGATCGATCACATTGCTGCGGATCAGATCCATCACCTCGGTATTTCGCAGATCGGGGTTGACGGAGCGGATCAGGGCGGCCAATGCGGTGACATGCGGACAGGCCATGGAGGTACCGGACAAAGCGGCATACTGATTGTCCGGGTAAGTGCTGGCAATGCTCTCGCCGGGAGCCATGACGTCAACATAATCGCCGTAATTGGAGAACGAAGCGCGCTGGAGCTGAAAGTCTGTAGCAGATACTGCCAATACTTCCGGATAAGCCGCTGGGTAGCCGGCCCGCTCGGTGTTGTCGTTTCCGGTAGCGGCAATCAGGACTACATCCCGGTCAAAGGCGTACTTGACTGCTTCATGCAGAAATTGGGCATCCGCATAATTCCCTAGACTGAGATTGATTACCTTGGCTCCATGGTCGGTAGCCCAGATAATGCCCTCAGCCACAGAGTAGGATGTTCCGGCGCCAGTATTGTCGAGCGCTTTTACAGGCAAGATCTTGCCTCCCCACATCATGCCGGCAATGCCCTCATTGTTATTGACATTCGCTGCGATAATTCCGGCGACGTGCGTGCCATGGCCAACATCGTCATAGGGCTCCTCCTCCTGCTCGATGGCGTTATAGCCTTCCAGCAAGCGCCCGTTCAAATCGGGATGCTTCAGGTCCACTCCGGTATCGACCACGGCAACAATGACATCATCGCTCCCCTTGGACAGTTTCCAGGCTCGATTAGTCTCTATAACCGGAAGATTCCATTGATATTCAGAGAATAATAAATCATTCGGAATTACCGGGGATTCATCAGTCAGATTCATGCTCAAGTTGTCATTTGTCATGTACAAGTAATGGGGCTCCACATAATTCGGCTTCCATTTCGTCTGGAAATAGTGTTTCAACTGCTTCATATCCATCGTTTCAGAACGAAAAATGTAGGTGTTGGCAATCCGCTTTGGTTGGCCGCATTGCAGTTCTTGGGTCATTCTACTCAACTCTTCTGTTGAGGGTGGCTCCGCAAAGGTCACAACGATTTCATTTTCGTAATAGTGGCTTGCCTTTTCGTTGTCATGGCCTGTCTTGACGGTCATATCCTTGAGTGTATCGGCATGTATGGATTCCACCTTGTACTTCCCTTCCTTGGGATATGGAATCAGCCGCAGGTTTTTGTCTTGATGCTCTTCCACCCGTTTCAGGATCCCCATGTCCATAACAGCAATCATACCGGACTGTCCTTGACCGGACGGCTCGGCAACAACATAATACTTGGGTTGATCCTGAGGGAATGAAGGCGATTCGTAGGATTGCTTCCGCTGGAGAGCCTTTCGGGCATACTGAAGATAGCCTCGCAGTTGCTTCTGCTCCTTCTGATCAAGCTTATAGGAAGCGGCCTTTGTTTCCCGCTCCTGGCCGTCCTTTACCCAGATGATCGACAAGAATTGACCGTGATCCTTCTGCAGCTCCCGGGCATAGGAAGGTGTTTCGCCGCTCTTACGGACTGCAGCATATTGTTCAGCCAACTGCCGGACATGCCGTTTTGCATCCAGACGCGCCAAGCGCTCGGTAGCTGTCATGTCACGCTGCTTCATCATTTGTTTCAGCTTGTGTTCCTGATGATTCCCAAGCTTCTTTGGCCCGGTTGTTGATGCGGTTTCGGGTCGTGAGGCGTTATTCGAATGTGAATTCTGCTGTGGATCAGATGCAAATGTATACAAGACAATGACTCCGGCGGCTAATAGCGCTAGCAGAGCCCAGCTTTTCCGCTTCATAGGTAAGGCCTCCTCAAGACTAGTCTGAACAGGCTTAGAATGAGGAAAACCGGAAGATTTTATTCTGAGATGCCGAAAGGCATCTTTTTTGTATTCATTTAACAGCAGCCGCTTCGCATATCAAACCGGCGGGACGGAAAAAATGTAGCTTGAGGTGATTATAAATGGCTAAAGAAGATAAGCCGATTGTAAAATGCAGCGTCTCCAACTGCACGTATTGGGGTGAGAAAAACTTATGCCAAGCGGACATGATCATGATCGACATTGACACTCATGCCTCCCGGGATTACAACGCGGAATTTGCAGGGGAATCGTTCGATACAGAGCATCAGGATATTGCCGAATCCTCATCAGCAACTTGCTGTCACACCTTTAAGCCTAAATCGTAATTTGCAAAAAGCAAGTGCATGATCCATTCTACAGGAGGTGCCAGTTATGGATAACTTAGGTCCGAATGATAACTCCAGAAAGTTTGATAATTCGAACAGTTCGGATAACTCATTAAAGAGCCGTACTGATTATCCACGAATGCCGCACGAGGAGCACAACGAGGAATATGCAGCCGAATTTGCTCCGAGCCGAACGGCCTTTACGGAGACCGAACGGCAGGAAATCAATCCGGATAACGCAGGAGCTAAGGGAAGAGAAGCGGGGAAAACAGTGGGCTATATCGGCGTAGGCCTGGGCATCGCATCTTTGTTTATGTGGTCCATAATTCTAGGTCCCATTGCAGCCGTACTGGGCTTCTACGCATACAGCCAAGGCCGGAAGGCTTCAGGCGCATGGGCGGCGGGACTAGGTATTGTAGCGACGCTCAGTTATTTCGTACTCATTCCGTTCACTCGGTAAACCGCATAGTCGATCTGCGAAAGGGCTGTCCCAACAGACTTGATCTGGCGGGAGGCCCTGTTTTGTTAGGGCTGCACTGCAACAAGCATTCCGACTACGGCATTTAAGCGGCAAAATGTGCAGCAGCAGAAAACAGTTGAACATTAGATGGCGAGTTGGATGGGCAACGTATGAGGTATGCTTACGATCGCTGTTGTTCGCGGATTTCTTTAATTGGACCAAGTTATCACAGGGGGGAAATCCGCTTACAAAGGCGACCGCTAACGCTTCTACAGCACACCTCATACTTATGCCCTGATTACTTCGCCTTTAAAGTTCAACTACAGTGCAGTTTGCACGTGCCTGCGCTCACATGTCGCATTACAGTAAGCTGGCCGCCTGAAGTTACGGCCAGTCGCACGTTGCCTCGGCCTTACGCAGAACGCGGAACTTCGTTATTTGACTACGCATTCCAGTCTTGTTCCGAGCTTCACCCATCCCGCTTTTCCTGTCTCATTCCATCATGCTCCAGTGAAATTTCTTACCTTAAATTCTTCATTCGACGCTCGAACCCAATTTTAGTGAAAAAACTTACCTTAGATCGCCAGTAACTAGCCAAATCCACGTTTTAGTCAACTTTAAGCGAAAAAATTTCACTATATCCGCATTCCCACCATTTCACCTATATTTAGAGTAACTTTTTTCACTGCATGTGTGTGATCCGTATATGCATGGGGTCTGCCAATCGTCGTCATGCTGTAAAGCACCGTACATTATTGGGAGCTTTGCGCAGTGTGAGATCTGCATGATGCGAGGTGTGTGTGCGTAGACGGTACTTTGTTGCTATTTTGCAGAATCTGCCGGGGATAGTCCTTGTGTGGGTAGTTGTCCATGCACCTATCCGCTGAAAGGTGCAATGATTCGCAGTTACTGTTTGTATTGCATCGGTGTTATCCGGCACCTCAAATGCCGGAAGAACGAGTCGGTGGTACATGTCAAGGGATTCGAGCATGTGGGCTACTATCATGCATTCGGCACATATAATGCCGAGCTCACGAGCCTGCGTAATAAGGGTATAAGTGTGAAGGTTGCTGCAGAAGCGAAGCGGTCGCCTTTGCGAGTGGATTTCTACCTTTTGAGGCTTAGTTCAATCCAAGGAATCCGCGAACAACAGCGATCGTAAGCAACCTTTACACGTTACCCCCGGAACGCAGAAACGTCAGCTGTTTTATACTGCTGCGCACTTGCACGATTTTTTGCCATTTTGAATGGAAACTGACTTACGGCTGGTCAAGCTGGTGGAACAAGTGTAAAATAAAGGCTATATTAGACTTTGTCCATAACAAGGTGGAGGAATTACCGTCATGCAAATTGATCCAAGAACCATGGTGCAGCTGATTCAGACACAGTCGAGAAGCGCTGTCGATTTCAGCAATACGGAGAGCCGAGCAAAAGCAGAAACCGACCGTTCGTTGTTTGATATATTATTGCAGGAGTTAATGAGAGCAGAAAGCGGCGATCCGGCAGGGCAAGAGGATATCTTGAGCAATGTTCCGTGGACCGCTGCAGATTTAAGCACGCTCTCTTCGGGCATGATGAACGATGACAACGCCTGGGAGGGCCTGTCCGGATTGGATACGGAGTCATTTGCGGCATTAAGCCAACTGCTTGCAGCCCGGTCAAGCACGAGTTCCTCAGCAACTGCCGGGGATCTGGAGCCGCTCATTACGCAAGCCGCACAAAAATATGGCGTATCTGCCAGCTTGATTAAAGCTGTTATTGAGACGGAGTCTTCCTTTAATCCTCAGGCAGTATCGTCTGCCGGGGCTAAGGGCTTGATGCAGCTGATGGATGGTACGGCCCAGGGACTTGGAGTAACAGATCCATTTGATCCGGCCCAAAATATCGACGCAGGCACCCGTTATCTGGCTGCTCAAATAAAGCGTTTCGGCGGAGATGAGAATACTGCTTTGGCTGCTTATAACGCAGGACCTGGACGCCTTGCCAAGCTCGGCATTTCCGGGGATTCGCAACTGATGGAGAAGCTGGAGCTGTTGCCGGGCGAGACCCAACGGTATATTGTAAAGATCGCCGCAGCTCGGGCTAAATATGAGGGCTGAGAATATGAAATATTTTGACCATGCCGCTGCAACCCCGCCTTATGAAGATGTAGTGCGAACTGTGGCAGAGGTGATGGCTGCTCATTATGGCAACCCCTCCTCCCTGCATAAGCTTGGCGAGGAGAGCGGAAGACTGCTTATAAAGGCACGGGAGGTATGCGCCGCCGCGCTTGGCGTAAAGCCCGGAGAAATTATATTTACCTCCGGAGCCACTGAGAGCAATAACCTGGCCGTAAAGGGAGCAGCAATGCGATATGCTGGCCGCGGCCGACATTTGATTACCACCCAGGTCGAGCATCCTTCGGTATGGGAATGCTATGTTCAGTTAGAGAAGCAGGGCTGGGAGGTTACTTTTCTCCCCGTGGATAAAAACGGGCAAATCTCTGTGCAGGATGGGCTTGACGCCGTGCGCAAGGATACGGTTCTCCTGTCCGTGATGCACGTGAACAATGAAACAGGCTGCATCCAGCCCGTGGAAGAGCTTGGACGCAGACTTAAAAAGGAACATCCTCGCGTGATTTTCCATGTCGACGGTGTCCAGGGCTTTGGTAAAGTTCCGCTGTCTCTCATGGACAGCGGAATTGATTTGTATAGCCTTTCTGCGCATAAGCTAAGGGGACCGAGAGGGGCCGGACTGCTCATGGTGCGGGAAGGTCTTTCGCTTGTTCCGCTCATGTCGGGCGGCGGACAGGAGGATAGCCTGCGGCCGGGAACGGAGAATATCCCGGCCGTTGTCGGGATGGCAAAGGCGATCCGCCTTGCCAAGGAGGGTGAACAGCAACGCGCAGGCAAGCTAAATGCCCTGCGAAAGCAGCTGATTCAAGGCTTAGCTGCCTGGCCTGAGCTGATCGTTCATTCGGGCGAAGCTGTGGCTCCGCACATCGTACATTTCTCGTATCCTGGCATGAAGGCGGAGGCGTTCCTGCATATGCTGGAAGAGCAAGGATTTCTTGTCTCTACAAAGTCAGCCTGCTCTTCGAAGAAAGCCGAGCCCAGCCGGGTGCTTTTGGCCATGGGAGCCGGCAAGGCTGAGGCCGAGTCCGGCGTTCGCATCAGTCTTGCCGAGGAGCATACAGCAGGTGATATTCAGGAGCTGCTCGCGGCGATCGGAAAGTCTGTGGACCGCGTGCGTAGATTAAAGGGAGAGAATTAAAACATGATAGCTTACGATATGCTTCTGCTCCGTTTTGGAGAGATAACGATTAAAGGGAAGAACCGCTCCCGTTTTGAAAAGGCAGCTCTGTCCCATGTCAAGGTGCTGCTTAAGAAGTATCCCGCAGTTAAAATTATCAGGGAATATGGCCGGATTTATGTCGTGTTGAACGGCGAACCCGCGCATGAGATCATTTCGATCCTGAAGCACATCTTCGGTGTGACCTCGATTAGCCCTGTAGTTGTCGTTCCTTCCAGACTTGAGGATATCATCGAAGCGGCAAAGCTCTTTGTCTGCGATCTGCCGACAGATCGTCAGATGCGGTTCAAAGTGAGTGCCCGGCGAGTATGGAAGGAGTTCCCGCACGGCACCCAGGAAATGAATCGGCTGATCGGCAGCCCGGTCCTGCAGCTCTGCCCTCAATTGAAGGTAGACGTCCATAATCCTGAATTGGAATTGCGCGCGGAAATCCGGGAACAAGGCACCTACTTGTACTCTGAAGTGGTTCCGGCAGCCGGCGGCTTCCCGCTGGGCACAAATGGAAAAGGTTTATTGCTCTTGTCCGGCGGCATCGACAGCCCGGTAGCGGGCTGGTCTGCCATGCGGCGGGGGCTGGAAATTGAATGCGTGCATTTTCATAGCTACCCCTTTACAAGTAAGAAGGCGGAGGAGAAGGTGATCGAGCTTGCCAAGGTCTTGTCCCGCTTTGCTTGCCAAATCAAGCTTCATCTAGTTCCCTTCACAGAAATTCAGACGGCGATTGCAGGAACTGGACAGGAAAACCTGACGATTACCCTGATGCGCCGATCCATGCTGCGGATTGCATCGCTGCTTGCGGAACGCAACGGAGCATTGGCTATCGTGACCGGGGATAGTCTGGGACAGGTGGCAAGCCAGACGCTGGCAAGCATGAATGTAATCGGCAGGGTAACGGACCTTCCGCTTTTGCGCCCGCTTGTCATGATCGATAAAGAGGAAATCATTAGCCAAGCAAGGGAGATCGGGACATACGATATTTCGATCCTGCCCTATGAGGATTGCTGCACGCTGTTCGTCCCCAAGTCACCGACTACAAATCCTAACTTGCGGGTCGTGGAGCGAATCGAAGCCGGTATTGCCGGATTGGAGAGACTGATTGAAGCTGCGGTATCGGATACGGAGACCTTGATCATCCGCCCGGATGAAGAGGTAGTTCGGCAAAATGAAGAAGCTGCGGCAGTTTCGGATAACTGGTTCTAAGAGATCGATTCGCCCATCGGCTCCCGCAACCATCTCGGCGTTGAAGAGCCGATTTTCTGAAATCGCATTTATGGAGCGCAGCTATAAAAAAAGATCAACCGGCTTGTTTGCGGTTGATCTTTTTTTGTTACCTTACCGGGTGGCCGGCCTTGAGCTTGAACCTCGTGCGGCCTCGGCTTCTTTCCGCCGCTTCTTTTGCCGCGCTTTTTTGAAATACCCTGCGATAAGAACAGCGGCGATTACGAGGGCGATGAACAAAATACGAAGGACGACATGCTCTTCAAAGAAGGGAAGGAAATGGGGCTCCTCGGTAATCATGTGGGACGCTGTATATGCCAGAACCGCTGCTCCGATATAGGCAATCCAAGGGAACCTGCCCAGGATTTTAATGAAAATGGTGCTGCCCCATACAACAATCGGCACGCTGATCAGCAGACCGATTACAACGAGAATGGTATGCTGTCCCGACGCGCCTGCAACAGCAATGACATTGTCGAGTCCCATAGCCGCATCTGCAATGACAATCGTTCGTACTGCCGGCCATAGCTTGTCCTTCGCTTCAATGGTATCATGATCCCCATCATCGGCCAGAACTTTATAGGCAATAAATATAAGCATCACCCCGCCTACGGCAAGCAGCCAAGGAATACCCAGCAGCCACACAACAACGAGCGTAGCCAGAATCCGGAGCACGACCGCACCGGCAGTCCCGTAAAGGATCGCTTTTTTCTGAACCGTGTGCGGGAGCTTGCGAGCGGCCATTCCGATTACGATCGCGTTGTCGCCTGCAAGAATCAGATCAATAAAGATGATGTTGAGTAAAGAAAACCAGAATGTTGCCTGAAATAAATCCAATTGATGTCACTTCCTTATTCGGTATATAGGTATTAAAAAACTAATGCCACCATTTGTCCAGCCTTTTATGATTGCCAGGCATAGCTTGGCCCTTCGTTTCATAATTATGATCGAGGGGGGATAAGCTTGGAGCAGCTCTTGCTATTGGTTGAGATACTGATAATTAATCTGGTGCTAAGCGGTGATAATGCGCTGGTCATTGCTATGGCAAGCAAGGATTTACCCGTGAAGCAGCGGAAGCGTGCTATATGGTGGGGAGCGTTGGGGGCCATCATGCTTCGATGCGCCCTCACCTGGATTGCACTTGTTCTGCTGAAAATTCCATTTATCCAAGCTGCCGGAGGGCTCATGCTGGCCGGGATTGCTTTCAAACTGCTGATGCCTCACGACGAAGTGAGCGATGCACGCGAGGCGGGTACCTTGTGGAAGGCGATTCAGGTTATTCTTATAGCCGATTTCGTCATGAGTCTGGATAACGTTCTTGCGATAGCCGCATTGGCAAAAGGTGATGTAGCCGTTCTTGTGATCGGTATTGCGCTTAGCATTCCCATCGTCATCTGGGGAAGTAATCTGATTGCTACCTTACTGCACAAGGTACCCTTGTTGAACTATGCGGGGGCCGGAATCCTTGCCTATACTGCAGGTGAAATGCTAATGAATGATCCGAAGATGGGCAGGCTGCTTACTTCCTTGCTGCCCTCGCTTGCGCAATTGCTTCCCTTCATCCTCGCAGTGTTGGTTATTATGTTCGGCTGGATTAGGAAATATAATATCGGGCGACGCTGATCTCCCTCAAAAAATCATTCTCAGAGCAGGGGTTGAGAGTGGTTTTTTGTGCTGTTATCAGCTAAACTGGAAGCAAAGGGAAATGTCGTTTTTTGATGCGGCTTGTCCCTCATTGTCCACTGGAAGGTGTGTGATGGGATGTCCGACAACAACAAACTAACAACAGGGATACTGATTTTAGCCGCGGGGATCATCATCCTGCTCGGTAAGCTTGGCGTATTCGGCTTTCTCGGGAGAGCGTTCTGGCCGCTTCTGTTATTGATCCCGGGCCTGTTACTCCACTTGCTATATTTTTGGCGGAAAGGACCGGCAGAATTACTCGTCCCGGGAGCCATGCTGGTGCTTTACAGCGTTATGTTTTTTATCGCCATTATCTGGGGCTGGCAGACGATGAAGCATATCTGGCCTGGATTCATTCTCGGAATCGCGGCCGGGCTGTATGAATACTTATTGCTGTCGGGCACGCGCCATAACGGATTATGGATCGTCACCTTGATTCTGACCGCTGTTTCACTTGTTTTGTTCGGGTTCACTTTGTTCTCGATGGCATTTATCTACTTGCTTGCCATCTTGATGATTGTTGCGGGAATTTGGCTGATTGCTGCACGCGGACGCAGGAATACCCGCCGAAGTTGGTGAAGTTTGTAAAGTTATTGAATTTTTCATGGATTTGCGTATAATATAAGGGATATGTCCAAGCGTCGGTTATGTCAAATTACCGGCGCTTGTTTTAATGGTGATTCAGGCTGAGATTAGCTGTTTTCAGTAAACACATATAGAGACGAAAGGATTTGGAGAAAAGACCATGCATGAAAGAACAAACATTCGCAATATCGCTATTATTGCTCACGTAGACCACGGCAAGACAACACTTGTAGACAAACTGCTTCAACAATCCGGAATCTTCCGCGAAAATGAAGCCTTGCAGGAGCGCGCAATGGATTCCAACGATCTGGAGCGTGAACGTGGGATTACCATTTTGGCTAAAAACACAGCGATCACTTACAAGGATTACCTGATTAACATCGTGGATACTCCGGGACACGCCGATTTTGGCGGAGAGGTAGAGCGGATCATGAAAATGGTGGATGGCGTGTTGCTTGTGGTTGACGCCTATGAAGGCTGCATGCCGCAAACCAAATTCGTACTCCGCAAAGCACTTGAGCATCAACTTACCCCGATTGTCGTAGTGAACAAAATCGACCGCCCTGCAGCACGTCCGGCAGAAGTTATCGATGAAGTACTTGATTTGTTCATCGAGCTGGAAGCAAATGACGAGCAGTTGGAATTCCCGGTTGTCTACGCCTCCGCATTGAACGGAACCTCCAGTCTGGATCCTGAGAAACAGGATGACAATATGCTTGCTCTCTATGAGACCATTATTGAAAAAATCCCCGCACCTACTGAAACCGTAGAGGAACCTCTGCAATTTCTTGTGACCTTGATGGATTATAATGAATATCTGGGACGGATTGCGATCGGACGTGTGAATCGCGGTGTGATCCGTCAAGGACAGCCTGTCACTGTAATGACGCGCGAAGGCGGCAAGAAGTCTGCGCGCATCGAGAAGTTATTCGGCTTCCAGGGCCTCCGCCGTGTAGAAACCGAAGAAGCTGGTGCCGGGGATATTGTGGCCATCGCCGGGATCAAGGACATTAATATCGGTGAGACGATTGCCGACCCGAATCACCCTGAAGCATTGCCGGTGCTCAAGATTGATGAGCCGACCCTGCAAATGACCTTCCTCGTAAATAATAGTCCGTTTGCTGGCCGGGAAGGGAAATGGGTCACCTCCCGCAAGCTTCGTGAGCGGTTGTTAAAGGAATTGGAGACGGACGTGTCGCTTCGTGTGGATGAAACCGATAGCCCGGATGCCTTCATTGTATCGGGACGCGGAGAGCTTCATTTGGGTATTCTGATTGAGAATATGCGCCGTGAAGGCTATGAGCTGCAAGTTTCGAAGCCTGAAGTAATTATCAAGGAAATTGATGGTGTCAAGATGGAACCGATCGAACGTCTGTTGATTGATGTCCCAGAAGAAAGCATGGGCGCTGTTATGGAGAGTCTCGGAACACGCAAAGCCGAGATGGTGAACATGATTAATAACGGAACAGGTCAGGTGCGTCTTGAGTTTCTGATTCCTGCGCGTGGCTTGATCGGATATGCGACACATTTTCTTACACTGACACGGGGTTACGGAGTCATGAATCATGCCTTTGACAGCTATGGACCTCGAGTTGGCGGGCAGGTTGGCGGACGTCATGAAGGGGTTCTGGTATCTAGCGAAAATGGGGTATCCACGCTTTACGGGATTCTTTCGATCGAAGACCGGGGCACCTTGTTCCTGGAACCTGGGGTCGAGATTTATGAAGGGATGATCGTCGGCGAGCATACAAGAGATAACGATATTGTTGTGAATATCTGTAAGGAGAAGCAGGTAACCAATATTCGTTCCGCAACGAAGGACGATACCGTGAAGATGAAGACGCCTCGTCTGTTCTCGCTGGAACAGGCGCTGGAATATTTGAATGATGATGAATATTGCGAGATTACGCCGAAGTCTATTCGCCTGAGAAAGAAAATTTTGAACAAGAGCGAACGGGAACGTGCCGAAAAACATCGCAAAATGGCAGAAGCCAATCTATAATAGAAATATAAGCAAGTGCGAGAAGGAGGGAATCCGCTATGCAAGCTTGGCTGGCGCAAAATCCGGTAATATCGTATATTCTTATTTTTGTGTTGGTGGCTTTCGTATACAACAAGGTCTTTCGGGCACAGCAAAAGCTTCCATTGCTTAAAGAAATCGTGCTGTATGTGATCATGGCAATCGGTTCATTCCTTCTGCTCATTTTTCAAATCGACAAACTGCCGATTATTCAGTGCCTGTTAGTAGCGGTTATCCTGATGCTGATGGTTCGAATCCGCTATTTTGTAGAGGGCCGGCGCAAGCGGAAGGAATCCCTTTCGTCAACAGCTGTGAGCAAGCAAGACTAATGCTTGTCTGTCTGTGGTACATGCTGTAACCTTGCAGGCTTCTGCAACGTTCTTATTCATGTGACATAATCCAGATGAAATTAGGTGTTGAGGTTCATGAGTTCTTCCAACAGCGGCTTGCCTCCTCGGGGGCAAAGCCAAAGAATTGCTCCTGCTAATAAAGCTTCCAAATCGAAAAAGCGAAAGAAATCAGCAGGAAAAACATTTCTGAAGATATTTCTAAGCATCATCATCGTGGCTATAATTGGTGTTGGCGCCTATATTGGTTATTTGTACCTTACGCTGGACAAGGTTATTGAAGACACAGGCAGTGACGTCGAGGTGGCTCCTGAAGAATCTGCCAAGGTCAAACCGATCACAATGCTCTTGTTAGGGACGGATTACAGGCCCGAGACAGGGACACATCTGAGCGATGTCATTATGATCATTGCGATGAATCCCGACACGAAATCTGCCACCGTAGTATCTTTACCGCGGGATACGCGTTTCTCAATGGACGGATACAAGACGAATAAGCTCAATGCATTCTATCCGAACTTCCTGGTTGCCGAGAAGAAATCGGGAGTTTCCGCCGAGGATGAAATGAAGACGATGCTCGGGAAATATATGGATATACCGATTGACTATGTTACCGTATTGAACTTCCAGGGATTCAGGGACATTGTAGATGCGCTTGGCGGTGTTGATGTGAATGTGGATGCAGACATGTGCTATCGCGATACGGCTGACGGTACGGATATTAATCTGAAGGAAGGTCCCCAGCATCTGAACGGGGAGGATGCCCTTGGATATGTTCGTTACCGGAAGACCTCCTCCAATTGTAAGCCGAGAACGAAGGCTTCTGATGATTTCTCGCGTAACAAGCGCCAGAATGAAGTGCTTCACGGCTTGATTGAACAGGCCAAATCCTTGAATGGTGTACTTGGGGCCGGGAAAGTAATTGAGGCTGTCGGAGATAATCTGGAGACAGATCTAGAATCCCAACAGATGAAGAATATGATCTCTGCCTACTGGAGCATCTCCAAGGAGGATGTGGATTTCATGCCGGTGACCGGCGAGTGGAAGAGTCCTTACGTTTACCTTAATGATTCGGAGCTGGAGCAAGCCAAACTGGCGCTCAAAAACGAGCTTGCCGGAACCAAACAGCCAGAGCCTGAGACCCCAACGGAGGAAACGGCAGGCGAGTGACGATTGAAGGCAAGTTTTTGAACATGGTATAATACAATTAATTAATCCAGTGATCATGTAATGGAGGGCTGGCTGTATGTCTGAACTTGTGACCCAATTATCAGAGGCTTTATTCGAAACCTTTCAGTCTGAGACCTTCGTTTTGCTAAGCACGGTTGATCAGGAGTCCGGCGGACCGACATCCAGCGCGATCTCCTGGATCTATGCGCAGGATCATTACACCCTTCGCTTTGCATTGGATCACCGTTCAAGACTTGTCAACAACATCAAGCGTCAGCCAAGAGTTACGATTACGGTTTTCGGCGAAGATACGATCTACGCCATTAATGGAGCGGCTGTGACGGTCCAGGATCCCCTTGAGGGGGTTCCGTTTAAAATGTGCTGCTTCGATCTGAAGATCGATGCGGTGCGCAATGCGCTTTTCTACGGAGCGCAGCTTGCTTCTGCGCCGGCTTATGCCAAGGTGTATGACCAGCGTGCAGCAGAGCTGTTGGACAATCAAGTGTTTGCAGCCATGAAAAAAGCCTAGCGATTTATTCGCCGGGCTTTTTATTTTGGGACATTCTGTCAGCCTCGCGGCTGCTCGGATAAATGCTCCGAGCCTTGATTGTTGCCCCCGGGCGCAATTTCCATGCTATCGTTCTTTTGATTGCCGGTCTGATCCTTGGTGCGAGGGACCGTATCACTTGGGAGCTGAGGGACGATTCTTCCGATCATATCGGCCAGCTCGGTTGCAAAGCCGGATACCGGATGCCCTTCCCTGATTTTGTTGCCTATCTCGACAAGGCGCTGATTGATGTCGATATCTGCAGTTACCACGGCGCCGGCACCCTGCGGGTCTTTACGCAGCGCTTCGGCCACTGAATATTTGATGCTGCCGACACGTGCCCGCTCCAGCTTAGCATCGACATCAATACCGACGATTGCGGTCTTTCCCATAATGATGCAATGGGCTCCGTTAACTCCGGGAACACGCTGAGCCAGTTCTTCCAGATGAATCTGTCTCTGCTCTGCAGTCATGGTGCCCCCTGTATTCATTTGCTCGACATTCTCTGTAGTACTCTGGGTCCTAAATCCACCCGTGTTGTTTTGATCCTGTGGAGAGGGTGATGCCGTTCTAGAATTGGTTCCGCAGCCTGCAAGCAGTAAAATCGTCATTCCTAAACACAGCCATATTCGCATGTGGGTGTTCATCCTTTCGATCGGGATTTGGCTTCATTTTTCCCGAATGGAAGAAAACTATGTATGTGAATTTAGAGGCTGCAAGATGTTTGTGGAGGGGATAGCCATGAAAAAAATCTTTGTTCTCGATACCAATGTTCTATTGCATGATCCGACTGCCTTATTCGCATTTGAAGAACACGAGGTTATCATACCGGCGATTGTGCTTGAAGAGATTGATTCCAAGAAACGAAATGCAGAGGAGATCGGGCGCAACGCCCGCAGAGTGTCGAGGCTGCTTGACGGATTAAGGGATCGGGGACATCTTCATGACGGGGTCCTTCTTGAGCATGGAGGTACGCTTAAGGTGGAACTCAACCATCGCAGCTTCCTCAAGGTTCAGGAGATGTTTGGTGAGATATCGAACGACAACCGGATTTTGGCGGTAGCCTTGAATTACCATCTGGAGCAGGCAGAGCTGGAGCAGCCGGCTTCGGTTATTCTGGTAAGCAAGGATGTGCTGGTTCGGGTAAAAGCCGATGTGCTTGGTCTGGCTGCCGAGGATTACTTGTCTGATCGGACGGCGGGACTGGATGAACTGTATCCGGGTTATGTCACCATCCGAGTGCACCCTTCCGTGATTGATGAGTTTTACAGCTACCGCAGTCTGGCGATTAAGCCTCTCGGGCTGTCCTATTCGCTGAATCCGAACGAATTTGTAATTCTGAAGGATGAGATGGGTACAGGGAAGTCAGCGCTGCTGCGGGTGAACAAGGAAGCTACGCGGCTGGAGCCGCTCTTTCTCAGCAATGATCCGGTATGGGGAATCAGTGCACGGAATGCTCAGCAGAGAATGGCGCTGGAATTATTGCTGAATGATGATATTCCACTGGTCACAATCACGGGCAAGGCAGGGACCGGAAAGACGCTCCTTGCGCTTGCAGCGGGCTTGATGAAGGTGGAGGATGACCATAAATACAAGAAGCTGCTCATTGCCCGTCCGGTAGTGCCTATGGGGAAGGATATCGGTTATCTGCCGGGAGAAAAGGAGGAGAAGCTTCGTCCGTGGATGCAGCCCATCTACGATAATCTGGAGTATCTATTCGATACCAAAAAATCTGGCGATATTGACAAAATACTTATGGGCCTTGGAAGTATCCAGGTTGAAGCGCTAACCTATATTCGAGGCAGATCGATCCCTGGCCAGTTTATTATTATTGATGAAGCGCAAAATTTGACCCGGCATGAGGTGAAGACGATCGTCTCTCGGGTAGGAGAAGGGAGCAAGATCATTCTAATGGGGGATCCGGAACAGATTGATCATCCTTATCTGGATTCTGCAAGCAATGGTCTGACCTATCTGGTCGAACGCTTTAAGGAAGAGGGAATCAGTGGACATATTACCTTGGAAAAGGGGGAAAGATCCAAACTGGCACAGGTAGCCGCCGATCTGTTGTAGCTTCCTGAGCTCGAGTAAACAAGCTGCCTTGACGGGAATCACTTTCCGAAAAGGCAGCTTTTTGTTGTGATTTGTAAGGACAAGCAAGGGGAAAGTTGTTACAATAGGGAAAGGGTTATCATCCGGAGAGGAAGAACTGGTGTGAAGCGAAAAAACCATTGGGTCCTTTTTGCCATCCTTTTGCTTGCCTTGATCAACTTATCACCCAGCAATACAGCAACTCCTCCTCGCTCTGATCGAACGGGGGAGTTCGAGCCTGCCCAGCCGAAAGTGCTGGAGACAGAGCAGGAGCCAAAGTCGTTAAAGGTAGCCGTTCAAATGAAAGAGTCGGAATTCTCCAGACTTCAGCAAATGAACAGTAAAATTTCAGAAGAGCTTAGTATGGATGTGGAATTGACGAATTTCCCGTATGATTCGGATTATACTTCAGTTCAAAACGAGCTTAGACTTGGTGAAGCGCCGGATGTACTGCTTCTTAATAATATCTGGGTTCGCCGATTCGCAGCAGAAGGCTATTTGTCACCAACCGAAAGCTATTACACAGGGTCATTAACCGGGGAATTATTAACCGCTTCTCTGGCCCCTGGGGAATGGAATGGTTACATGTGGTCCGTTCCAATGGATGCGGATACATATGTATGGATGATCCAAAAGGATCGTGTACAGGATGCTGGCTTGTCGTTGCCTAAGAACGCAAACGACTGGATGCAGCTGATCTCAGCCTATGAAGAGAAACAAGGGATACCCTATTTGTTTGCACTTGATTTTACTGATCCTTATGCCGTGCTCTCCCTGTTGTGGCAATTGTCCGGCAATGACGAGGACGACAAGTCCGGCGGAGCTTTTTTGCCGGATGATGCAATGGAGCGAGCGGTGCTTTCTATCGAAGGGATACGTCATCTGCTTCTCAACCTGGAAGGTACGGAACTGAAAGAGCTGTCCTCCAGTCTGAATGAGGGGAAGGCCATGTTTGCCCTGGTTCGTTGGAGTGAAGTTGCCAGCCGCATGGATGCGGGGATGGAAATTTTGTATCCGAACCTTGATGATCCGGCAGCAGGATGGATGTGGATTGATGGACGGAGTTATGTCGTATCAGCCCAATCAGCCAATAAAGATGCGGCCGGGCAATGGATTGCAGCTATGACTGACCAGTTTGAGCAGCGGCAATGGTATGAAGGAACCGGCAAACTGCCGGTCCTCAAGACTATATATTATCAATCGACTCGCGGAGGCCTGCCGTTCTGGATTCCTGCATCATTTGTTAATAACTCGGGGGTAATCCCCGCAGATACCGGATTCCCGGAATGGCTGCAGCATTTTTCGAAGATTGCTGCGCCGTTTCTTGCAGATGGGAAGGATAGGCACACCTTTCTCATGGAGTGGAAGGCTGAGCTATAAACCCAATTTTAATTTGACCTTCAAGGTTCCTTCGCTGATCGCCGCTTCGGTGGCTTCAACGAACGGAACTATTTTTTTGGGATAAAATCCGAGGTCAAAGTCCTGTTCCAGTTCATTGCGCGTGGTGTCAGGAAGCTCCAGACCGTTAAAAATCAGCCGTTCAACATGGAATTTGATACAATTTTCGGGATCATTCACTACCGAGTAACTTCCTTCAAGCTGAAGCTCCAGCGAATCGCGCTTTCCCTTGGCGATAATGAGCCCGTTCTCAAATTGAAAGGACATATCCTTTAACAATTCGCTCTTTCCGTGCAGGAAGCTGTTTAAGTCCTCTTCACGGACAATCAAGGTATAACCGCTTTTGTCCGAAGTGAGGCTTTCTTTATGCTCCTGTAAGAAGTCCGGGAAATCCGCCATCGCAGAAGCGAGTTCCCGAAAGTAACGACGAACCTCGTACAAGCCGACATTCTCCCAGTACATCCCTAGCTCGCGGATAAGTGCAGCCAGCTTCTCCGGGTCGCTGCTCGCACTCAGGACGCCCTGGACGCTATTTTGCAGCTCAGAGATTCGGGCCTTTTGTTTAAGCAAATTTTCCTTCATCCCTGCGAGCTCGACGGACAAATTGTCTATTTTCTTCTTTGTTGCCTTGATTCCGGCATACTCTGATTTATAGGCATTGAGGACATCGCGATCCCGCTCCGCGATGATCTGGTAGTAATCCATAACTGCAAAGAAGTCCTTCAAGCTGTTCACGGATAATATGGCGGCCATCAAGGATTCGCGTTCCCCCATATAATAGGCGGCGAGACGTTTTCCGGCCTGCTCACGGCTTCGATCGATCTGTTCGTTCTTCCGCTCGAGCTCCAGTTGCAATTGCTCTGCGGTTCGATGCGCTTCCTCTTGCTGGACCTCGATTCTGGCAATCTCTCTGTCAAGCTCGATAATAGACAGACTGTCCTGTAAAATACGGAGCTCTTCATCGGACATCGCAGCAGCATGGACGCGATGTGGCTGCAGAAGATTAAACAGCAGCAAGGCGGCGAGAAAAATAGCCATAAAGTTTCTGTTCAACTTCGGATCAGCCCCCTTTTGTCATAAACTGCTTGTTCATATATATGATAACAGGAAGTTAATTATCAGTCCTCTTCATTCCGGATAAATGCAAAAAAAAGACGCTGGCGAATTAACCAAACGTCTAAAGTATTTGCACACTTGCAATTAGAGGGGAAGACCCATCTGAAAGATCGTCCAGTAACTAAAACCGGTAAAAGTAACAATCATATATCCCCAAAACAAAAGAATATAGGTTCTCTCCGTAAATTTCAAGTAACCGAACAGTACGAGAAAGGCGGTCTGCAAAAAGAATAACAGTGCCATTTCAATGAGGTTTCCCGCAAAAGCCATTAACCCGATTGCCAGGGTAAAGAACCCGAGAACACGGAACATGCGAGCCAAGAACATTGCCCCCTTTCCTATGTATAACGTAACCGTTTACTATTTCTCATTATACCCTCAACAATATAAAGTGTAAATGAAAAGACACAAATTGCGCTTGAATTCGTTATTTAACTGTGATTTTTGTTCTTGTTCATTTTGTGAGTCTGAATGTTTATTTCTTGTTCAAGCTTTCAAAGGTATGGAGAAGGTTTATTTTGGAAATACATTTTAGTATCAAATAGATTCTATGAACTCTATGAGAGGCATAGTAATGGAGTAAGCAGTTTTTACAGTGATATCAGGAAGTCGTTGGGAGGTTTTTATAGCATGGCAGCAGTCAGACAAGACGCATGGAGTGCTGAAGATGATTTGATTCTGGCAGAGGTAACACTGCGCCACATTCGGGAGGGCAGCACTCAACTTACCGCTTTTGAGGAAGTCGGTGAGCGAATTGGCAGAACAGCGGCAGCTTGCGGTTTTCGGTGGAACAGCTGTGTCCGCAAAAAATACGAAGCTGCAATCGGGATCGCGAAAGCACAACGGCAGAAGCGGAACTATATGAAGAAGCAGGGGGTTCTCTCGGGGAATCCGGCAATTTCGTCACTGGCTCAGGCGGAAGTAGAAGATGCAGGAAGCTATAAGGGAGAAGGCGTTAGTGAAGAGACGATCTCCATTGATGCTGTAATCCGTTTCCTGCGCGGATGGAAGAACACGATTGTTGAAAGTAATCGTCATATGAAATCCTTGGAGAAAGAGCTCCGGGAAAAAGAAGAACAGCTCGCCAGACTGCGTGTCGAGAATGAGCATTTGAATGCTCAGGTGAGCGAGGTTCAGACCGATTACCGGGTTGTAAACGATGATTACAAGGCGCTGATTCAGATTATGGATCGTGCCAGAAGGCTCGCCTTCCTTAATGAAGAAGATGAAGAGCTGAAGAAGCGATTCAAGATGGATGCCAACGGAAATCTGGAACGGATTGAATGAGGTTATCTGACAAAAGGAGCTGCCCTGTTGGGCAGTTCTTTTTTGTATTCCTCGGAAGGCTTTGGTATAAAGAAAGAAGCAAGCGTGAAAGAGGAGAATAAAGAATGAACATACATATTGTAGGCGCAGGAGCTATTGGTTTGCTCTATGGAGGGTATCTGGCCAAAGCAGGGGAGAAAATTACCTTCTGGACGCGTAAGGAAGCTCAAAGAAAATTGCTGCTTGAGCAAGGCATCTATATTGAAGAAGCCGATGGAAATACAGTAAGAATTGAGGCGGGACATTGGACTGCACGTGTCTTGAAGCAAAGTGAATGTGATGAACATGCTGCTGCGCAGCAGGAGGCGCCTGAGTGGATTCTGATTGCGGTGAAGCAGAGCCATTTAGAGGAGGAGATGATATCAGCCTTATCACACATCGCCGGACCGGACACCCGAATTGCCTGTCTGCAAAATGGTATCGGCCACATCGATAAAATATCTCGCAGGCTTGACGGAAGGCCCGTGTTTACGATCATTACAACCGAAGGCTCCACAAGACTGGCGGATAATGGAGTCCGCAGAGCCGGATTGGGAGAGAGCAGGCTGGGAGTGTCCAAAGCTCAAGCCCGAGGCCGCACTGACGTGCTTCATGATAAAGCAACTGAAACTTTGCTGAATACACTTAGAAAGGCAGGATTTCCAACATTTTTGTCGAATGACATCGATAAGGATATCTACCGCAAATTATTGATTAATTCGGTGATTAATCCGCTTACCGCAATTCTGCGTGTTCCAAACGGTGATTTGCTTGTGAGTGAGGAACGCATGACGATGGTCCGGATGTTATGTGCAGAAGCGGAGCGAGCCTATAAAGCTTGCGGTATTTCGCTGGATGATGATGCATCCGAATTAGTAGCAAGCGTATGCCGGTCTACCTCGACGAATACATCCTCCATGCTGGGAGATGTTCTTCATCATCGTGCAACGGAAATCGATGCGATTAACGGACAGCTGGTTGGATTGGCTGAGTCAGTTGGAATCGACCTTCCGATGCATAGAATGCTATGGCTCCTGGTTAAGTCCTTGCATCCTTGACAGCCATATAAAATTATTACGCTATCCTTAATTATACGCAGCCCCCAAATTTTCGAGGAGGTGTGAACACTTGGATATTATTTTCACATCAGTTACCGTGCTGTCTATCATTCCATTCGTTCCTTTTGTATTAGTCTATCTGGTAAGCTTCTATTTTGCGAATAAAGACCAGAAAGCCGCAATCAAGCTTGCTATGGATGTAAGTACGTTTTTCTTGATTCTCTCTGTCTCGGCCTTGTTCAATATAGTGTTTTCTTCAAGCTCCGGATTTTATTTGATCCTGCTGGTGATCCTTATTGCTACGGGCTTAATTGGAGGGGCACAGACGCGCATGAAGGGAAAGGTCAACATCCGCAAGCTGGTTCGCGTGGTTTGGAGACTGACGTTCGCTGGCACCGGGGTTCTTTATATCGTGCTTTTCCTGATCAGCTTTTTTACATACATTACGACCGCTTAGTACAAAATAGATCCTGCTGATGATGATGAGCATAATCCTACATAATAATATGACATGATTCGTTAATTGTTAAGAAAATGAAAAGTCAATATTGTATAATAGACAATTTTGTTGACGAATTGATGTGTTTTATCAAAATTAGATTAACTTTCTGAAAATTTATGTTGGATTTTTTTGACCGCTGGTTGTATAATCTAAAAACATATACCACACTATTTTTTTAAGGGGGATCTTGCAAGATGAAGAAGAGTAAGAGTCTTTTGCTTCTTTTGACGCTTGTTCTCGCGGTAGGTACGCTGCTCTCTGCATGCGGATCGAACGACAAGAACAACACGGCGTCGAATAGTGGCAACGGTGGAAACACCGCAACTTCGAACAATGATACTGCAAACAGCGGTGATGAAACGCTGGCAGCAGATCAAACACTGAGAATCAACCTGAGCTCCGAGCCGCCAACATTTGACCCGGCTCAAGCCCAAGACAGCCAAGCCAACACGGTGCTGAAGCTGATGTACGAAGGTTTGACTCGCATGGATGAAGCTGGCGAAGCTCAACCGGCTGCCGCTGAATCCTGGGAAATCGACGGAACCAAGTATACGTTCCATCTTCGTGAAGGAGCAACTTGGAGCAATGGCGATCCTGTAACAGCAAATGATTTCGTATTTGCTTGGGAACGTGTTCTGAGTCCTGAAACGTTGCCTGCTCCTCCATATGCTTACCAATTGTATTACCTTAAAAATGCGCAAGAGTTTAATGAAGGGAAAATTACAGACTTCTCCCAAGTGGGTGTGAAAGCTGTAGACGAACATACTTTGGAAGTAGAACTCGTAACACCAACTCCATACTTCCTGGGTCTGACTTCCTTCTATACATTCTATCCAGTTCATCAATCCGTTAAGGATGACCAAGCTTGGGCGGTAGACGCCAACAAGATGATCACAAATGGCGCTTTCACTTTGACGACTTGGGCGAAAGGCCAGTCGATCGAAGTAACCAAGAGTGATTCTTACTGGGGTAAAGATGAGATCAAGCTGAATAAAGTAACAATGTCGCTTGTAAACAGCGGCGCTACTGAGCTTGCTTCTTACAGAAACGGCGAATTGGATCGTGCCGGACATCCGAACGGCGAAATTCCAACCGACCAAATTCCGATTGTTCAGCAAGAGCTGAAAGATGAAGTTGAAATCAAGGGGACTGCATCTACTTACTACTATGAATTCAACGTAACTGCAGAACCATTCGATAACGTTAATATCCGTAGAGCGTTTGCAATGGCTATCGATCGTCAAGCGATCGTAGATAAAGTTACCTTGGGCGGACAACTCCCGGCTTATGGCTATGTCCCTCCTGGTATCAAAGGTGTGAACGATGAGTTCCGTAACGAAGTAGACGATAAAGCTTACTTCAAGGAAGACTATGAAGAAGCCAAGAAATTGCTTGAGCAAGGCATGCAAGAAAAAGGCTATACACAACTGCCGGAAATCACTTTAATGTACAATACAAGCGAAGGCCACAAGAAAATCGCTTTGGCTGTAGCTGACATGTGGAAGAAGAACCTTGGTGTTGACGTGAAGCTGGAAAACCAAGAATGGGCTGTGTTCCTTGAAAACCGTCAAAGCCTGAACTACCAAGTCGCTCGCGCAGGTTGGAGTGCGGACTATAACGATCCAATGACCTTCCTCGATATGTGGGTAACTGGCGGCGGTAACAATGATTCCGGTTATGCTAATGCCGATTACGATGCTTTGATCAACCAAGCGAAGAGCACGGATGATGCTGCTGAGCGTAACGAGGCATTCAAAAAGGCTGAGGAAAACCTGATCAAGGACAACCAAGTTCTGTTGCCGATCTACTACTATACAAGTGTTTCCGTATCTAAACCTTATCTGAAAGGCGTAATACTTGACTTTAGCGGTGCGGTTGACTACTCTCGCGCCTACCTGCTGGAACATTAATCCAAGTACGCTTGGAAATTGCATAGTTTCATCGGGATATATATGTGATTATCCGTATATATCCCGATTTTTTTGTGCGTATCTACAATAGGTTATTAATCGAGCTTGAAGCTTGAGGATATTGTATCCAATAGACAAAAGCTCTTAATTGTCTTAAAATCTTAATGTCGAATTTTATCAAAAGGAGGTGCTAACGGGCATGGTACGTTATATAGCCAATAAGTTATTTTACATGTTGGTTTCGTTGTTCATTCTGATCTCGGCCACCTTCTTTCTGATGAAAGCCATTCCAGGCGACCCTTTCACGTCGGAGAAAAAGGTCCCAGACCAGATTAGGGAACGCTTGTATGAGCAATATGGATTCGACAAGCCCGTCTATCAGCAGTATTTCAAGTATTTAGGTGACATCGTGCAAGGTGACTTCGGAATTTCGATGAAGAAGATCAATCATGAGGTTGCTGATATTATTACCGGTTCCTTTGCTCCATCCTTGAAGCTTGGACTTGTGGCTATTATTGTGGCGGTTATCGTAGGTGTTACCCTAGGGATGCTGGCAGCGCTATATCATCGAAAGCTGCTGGATAATATAGCCATGGTCTTAGCTGTGCTGGGGATTGCGGTCCCGAGCTTTGTTATTGCAACACTACTACAGTATGTTTTTGCTTCCAAGCTCCATTGGTTGCCTACCATGGGCTTTAAAGGCCCGATTTATTATTTCCTTCCGGTGGCGGCGTTAACTGCTCAACCGATTGCATTTATCGCACGGCTTACCCGCTCCAGCATGCTTGAGGTTTTGCATGCGGATTATATCAAGACGGCAAAGGCCAAAGGTCTTAACTGGATTGCCATTTTGTTTAGACACGTCATTCGCAACGGCATTATGCCGGTTGTTACTTATCTGGGACCAATGACGGCGAACATTGTAACTGGTTCTGTCGTTATCGAACAGATCTTCGGTATCGGCGGCATCGGGAAGCAGTTTGTTGATGCCATTAGCGGCCGGGATTACCCGGTGATTATGGGGATTACCATTTTTTACGGCGCCCTGCTGATGATTGCCCGGTTCTTGACTGATATTGCTTATGTATTTGTGGATCCGAGAATTAAACTTTCCAAAGGAAAGGAGGGCTAGAAGTGGATAGCAATCAAGTTCAAGTTATGAATTCTCCGGTTGAGCTTAAGCCAGATGACTTCAGAAAGATAGGTACAGACGAAAAACAAGCAGAAGTGATTCAGCGCGAAAGTATTTCCGCTTTGCGAGATGCATGGCAGCGCTTGTGTGCTAACAAACTGGCTATGACAGCCTTATGGGTGCTTGCATTTATAGTGGTTGCATCAGTTCTTGGTCCTCTCATTTCGGGGTGGGTTCACGGCTATGACTACTATTCAAATGATCTGCTTGCTACAAATGAAAGCCCCTCATTGACGCACTGGTTTGGCACAGACGATCTGGGACGGGACATGTTTGTCCGTACTTGGAGAGGTGCTCAGATCTCACTGTTTGTAGGTCTGGTTGCTGCTTGTATTGACCTGATTATCGGTGTCATTTATGGCGGAACCATGGGCTACTTCGGCGGCCGCGTCGATGAGATTATGAATAAATTTTCGGAAATTTTGTACGCGATTCCTTACCTTCTGGTCACAATCCTGCTGCTGGTTGTACTTGAGCCGAGCTTGGGGACCATTATTCTTGCGCTCACGATTACAGGCTGGATCAACATGTCCTGGATAGTGCGCGGTGAAATCATGCAATTGAAAAATCGTGAGTTCGTACTTGCATCCCGCTCGATGGGAGCCGGGTCTGGACGTCTCTTGTTCAAGCATTTGTTGCCGAATGCAGTAGGGCCGATTATCGTTACAGTTACACTGTCGGTTCCGAATGCAATCTTCGCGGAGGCCTTCCTGAGCTTCTTGGGATTGGGTGTACAAGCTCCGGTTGCTTCGCTGGGTTCGATGATCAATGATGCCTTGACCGGCTGGTTGTACTACCCTTGGCGGATGATGTTCCCGGCCGCGGTAATCAGCTTGACCATGCTGGCATTTAACATTTTTGGCGATGGTCTTCGCGACGCGCTGGATCCTAAACTGAAGAAATAGGAGGTGGAATGATGGAGCCGATTTTACAAGTCAAAGACTTGCACGTATCTTTCCAAGTGAAAGGCGGCGAGGTAAAGGCCGTTCGCGGCATGAACTTTGAAGTAGGTAAAGGGGAGACGGTTGCGATCGTAGGTGAGTCCGGAAGCGGCAAGAGCGTAACGGCCCAAACGATCATGCGCCTGATTCCGTCCCCTCCGTCAATCATCAAGCAAGGTGAGATCCTGTTCCAGGGACAGGACATGCTCAAAAAGACGAATAAGCAAATGGAAGCAGTTCGCGGCAAAGATATTGGAATGATTTTTCAGGATCCGATGACCTCTTTGAATCCTACTATTAAAGTAGGAAAACAAATTACAGAAGTTCTCATCAAACATCAGAAAATGTCAGCGGCTCAGGCAAAGCAGGAAGGGATCGAAATGCTGAAACTGGTCGGCATTAAAAATGCTGAAGCCCGCTTTAACCAATATCCTCACGAATTCTCCGGCGGTATGCGCCAACGGGTGATGATTGCGATTGCCTTGGCTTGCCGTCCATCCCTGCTGATTGCTGATGAACCGACAACAGCGCTGGACGTAACCATTCAGGCGCAAATCATGGATGTTATGAAGGAAATGCAGCAACGTCTCGGTACTTCTATTATTTTGATTACCCATGATCTGGGTGTGGTTGCAGGTATGTGTGACCGTGTTATCGTTATGTATGCCGGTGAAGTAGTCGAGACCGGTACGAAATGGGAAATCTTTAAAAATCCTCAACATCCTTATACCAAAGGCTTGCTCAGATCGATGCCGCGGCTGGATCAAAAGAAGGGTGAGCCGTTGATTCCGATCATCGGAACTCCTCCGGATCTGATCAAGCCGCCGATCGGCTGTCCATTCGCAGCACGTTGTGATCAGGCGATGAAGATCTGCGAACAAATCGACCCAAGTGCGACTGTATTCAGCGATACTCATTCGGCCCGTTGCTGGGATCTTCACCCTATGGCCAAAGAGGGAGGACAGTCGTCATGAGTAAAAACCTGATTGAAGTGGAAGGTTTGAAAAAGTATTTTAATGTCGGCAGCGGCAGTGTATTGAAGGCTGTCAATGATATCAGCTTCTCGATTGCTGAAGGCGAAACACTCGGCCTCGTAGGCGAATCGGGATGCGGTAAGTCTACAGCCGGACGTACGATTTTGCGATTATACGAGCCTACCGGCGGCAGTGTCCGCTTTAACGGTGTAGATATCAATCAGCTTTCTCCGCGGAAGATGAAGCATATGCGCCGTGATATGCAGATGATTTTCCAGGATCCTTATGCTTCGTTGAATCCTCGATTTACTGTTACTGATATTATTGGTGAAGCCCTGGACATTCACGGCATGGCAGGATCGCGTGCGGAAAGAAAGAAACGGGTTGAAGATCTGCTCGATATGGTTGGTCTGAACCCGGATCATGCTACTCGTTATCCACATGAGTTCTCCGGCGGTCAGCGCCAACGGATCGGAATTGCCCGTGCCCTGGCGGTAAATCCAAAGTTCATTATCTGTGACGAACCGATCTCTGCGCTCGACGTATCGATTCAGGCTCAGGTCGTCAACCTTTTGAAGGATCTGCAAGATCGCCTGGGATTGACTTATCTGTTTATTGCGCATGACCTGTCCATGGTGAAGCATATCAGTGACCGGGTGGCGGTTATGTATCTGGGACGCATCGTCGAACTGGCGGAAAGCGAAGAACTGTACGCCAATCCGCTCCACCCTTACACCAAGACGCTATTGTCCGCAATTCCAATTCCCGATCCGGAAATTGAAGCGAACAAGAAGCGGATTCTGCTTGATGATCATGGAAATGGTCCGATTCATGGAAAAGGTGATCATGCAGGCGGCGGCTTGTTTGACTTGGACAACTCGGAGCTTGTGGAAGTTTCCAAAGGCCATTGGGTTTCCATGCCCAAGAAGGGCTAAATCCTTGTTTAAGATAGCGGTTGTTCAGGAGATATTCCTGAATGGCCGCTTTTTGCGCATATACCAAAGTGTTGTGAACAGCTTCGCGATTTTACGCCACTTGTGCTATATTGAGAGATAGTTTAGTAACTACAGGAGGATTATGAGCCCCATGAATATCGAACAACAACCGTTGCCTTCATCACAGCCGCTGGCAGAGGCAATGATACACCATTATAGTAAGGTTGAGCATTTCTATGAGTATGATTTGACCCGCCGGGAAGAATGGGCGAGAAGAATAGATTGGCTTAAGCAGAGCGATGGTAGACGCCTCGACCGCATCAAGCTGACTCAAGTACTTAAGGATTTTAATAGAGAACATAATCCGCATGAAGCAGTGATGGCATCCATTGACCTGCTGGAGCAAGAAGGCACAGCTGTAATCGTCGGGGGACAGCAGAGCGGTTTATTGACGGGACCGTTATTTGTAATTTATAAGGCTTTATCGATTATTAAAGCGGCGAAAGAAGCACAAGAAAAGCTCTCCCATCCCGTTGTCCCTGTCTTCTGGATTGCAGGAGAGGATCATGACTGGGATGAGGTGGATCATACTTATCTGTTATCCGCTGACCAGCAGATCAAACGAATTCGGATCGCAAAAAGGTCAGAGCAGCGAACCCCTGTCAGCCAGGTGAAAGTGATGCAGGAGGATTGGGGGCAAATTGCCGATGAATTGGATAACCTGCTTCAGAATACAGAATTCAAATCGGGGCTGCTGGATGCATACCGCACTCTTGCTTCCCAGTCGGGCACATTGACAGAATGCTTTGCCAAGCTGATCGGGACACTGTTTGGCCGATTCGGGCTGATTGTGATGGATTCTGCTGACCCGCATCTGCGAAAGCTGGAAGTTCCCGTATTCGAACGAATGATCAAGCAAAACGACGAGTTGGAACAGGCTTACCTTAGTGCGGGGAAGGAGCTTGCAGCCGGGGGATTCTCCCTTCAAGCAGACGTTCATGAAGGCGGGGCCAATTTGTTCTATGTTCATGAAGGGGAACGGAAGCTACTCTTCAAGCAGAAGGGTGTCTTTACCGACAGGAAGGGGACCTGCTCTTTTTCGGCTGATGAATTGCTTGCCGAGCTTCATGCGCATCCCGAACGGTTCAGCAATAATGTATTGACCCGTCCGTTAATGCAGGACTCGGTGCTGCCGGTCTTGGGAACGGTACTTGGTGCTGGAGAGATTGCATATTGGGCGTTGACGGGCAAAGCCTTCCAGGCGTTCGGCATCCAGATGCCTGTTTTAGTTCCCCGGGAATCCTTCACCATGATCGACGGGGCAGTTCAAAGGAATATGGAGAAGTACGGGCTGGAGTGGAACGATGTGAATAATAAGGATTCACTTTCGGATAAGCGTGAGGCCTGGCTGAAGGAACAGGATCATCTCCATTTGGAGGAACGATTTGCGGAGATTAAGTCTTCCTTTGAGGCCATGTACAATCCGTTGATCGAGCAACTGGGAACAGTGCAAGCGGGCTTGATCAAGCTGGGCGGAGCTAATCGGGACAAAATTATTGAACAAATCGAATATCTCCGCAATAAGTCGATGGATGCTTTGGCAAAGAGCAACGATTCCGGAATCAGACATTTCGAACGTATCGAGCAATCCGTCATTCCGATGGGCAGGTTGCAAGAGCGGACATATAATGCGTTTTATTATTTAAATCGATATGGATGGAGCTGGATTGACGAGCTTGCAGGAATTCCTTATGATGTAACGGGAACGCATCGGATACTTTATTTGTAGGAGGATTCAGGATGAGTCAGGAAGCGGTTAGGAATAGTATTGTTACGGATATGAAGCTTGCCCCGGAAGGGCATTTGAAGATTGATTGGGTAGAGGCTCACATGCCTGTTTTGGGACGGATCCGCAAGCAATTTGAAGCCGAGCAGCCTTTCAAGGGGCTTAAGGTAACGATTTCTTTGCATCTGGAGGCCAAAACGGCCTATTTGGCTAAAGTAGTACAGGCCGGCGGGGCAGAGGTTACGATTACAGGAAGCAACCCGCTGTCTACGCAGGATGATGTATGCGCAGCCCTTGTCGAGGATGGCATTACGGTATTTGCGAAGTACAATCCGGAGCCAGCCGAATACAAACAATTGCTCATCCGTGCATTGGAAATAAAGCCCGACCTCATCATCGATGATGGCGGCGATCTTGTAACGATTCTGCATTCAGAACGGCAGGATTTGCTGGAAAATATCCGCGGAGGCGCAGAGGAGACAACGACGGGAATCTTGCGGCTGAAGGCAATGGATAAGGAAGGCAAACTGCAATTTCCAATGGTTGCTGTTAACGATGCTTATTGCAAATATTTGTTCGATAACCGTTATGGTACAGGTCAATCGGTCTGGGACGGGATCAACCGGACAACAAACCTTGTTGTTGCAGGGAAGACAGTTGTCGTTGTAGGCTACGGCTGGTGCGGCAAAGGGGTTGCGATGCGGGCAAAAGGACTTGGCGCCAACGTCATCGTCACCGAGGTGGATGCAATTAAAGCAGTGGAAGCTTATATGGATGGATTCCGCGTGATGCCGATGATGGAAGCAGCCAAGCTTGGCGACTTCTTCGTCACCGTAACCGGGAATCGTGACGTCATACGCGGTGAGCATTATGATGTCATGAAGGATGGAGCAATCCTGTCCAATGCCGGCCATTTCGATGTGGAAGTGAATAAACCGGAGCTGGCGGAACGCTCAAGCAGCATTCGTACGGTTCGCCGCAATATCGAAGAATATCAGCTGAAGGACGGCCGTAAAGTCTACATTCTAGCTGAAGGACGTCTTGTAAATCTGGCAGCAGGCGATGGACATCCTGCCGAGATTATGGATATGACCTTTGCGCTGCAAGCTCTGTCCCTGAAATATGTCAATGATAGATACAAGCAGATTGGAAAAACAGTTGTAAATGTGCCGTATGAGCTGGATGAACAGGTGGCGCGCTTCAAGCTGGAGAGTCTGGGCCTGAGCATTGACTCGCTGACTTCCGAGCAGATCAGCTATCTGGACAGCTGGCAGGAACACTAAGCTAGCAAGGAAACGATTTGAATAGTAAGGAGCCGAGGGTGACTATCCTTCGGCTCTTTTTTTAGTTTTTCGGAGTTCAGAAGAAGGCACTTACGACCTGTATAAAATTTCCTTCAAAAAAAAGTTTGAATTTGAGCAGGAATTTACGCTCCCATGACGAATAATTACTATTCAAGTGGTGGAAAGTGGTGCAAAGTGGGGAATTGGGGTAAGGAGTGAGACACAACAATGTTTATGGGGGAATTCCAACATAGCATTGATGAGAAAGGCCGGATTATCATCCCGGCTAAGTTTCGTGATCTCCTCGGGACCTCTTTTGTCGTCACCCGCGGCTTGGATCAATGCTTGTTCGTCTACCCGCAAGCAGAATGGGAAGTGATGGAGCAGAAGCTCAAGGCGCTCCCATTAATGAAGTCCGATGCGCGTGCGTTCACCCGGTTCTTTTTCTCCGGGGCCACCGAATGCGGATGGGATAAACAGGGAAGGGTAAATTTACCCGGAACTCTTAGGCAGTACGCCAAGCTGGAGAAGGATTGTGTTGTTCTCGGCGTGTCGAATCGGGTTGAAATCTGGAGCCTGGAAACATGGCAGCAGTACTTCCAGCAGTCCGAGGATACCTTTAACGAGATCGCTGAGAAGCTGGTGGATTTTAATTTTGAATTGTAAGAGGTTGTTCAATAAGTCAACTTTTGATTTCGAAGTATAGGTTTTTAACGTCTGGAGGCGTAAGTCTTGTTCCATCACATCACGGTGCTTAAAAAGGAAGCAACAGAAGGGCTGCGCATCAGGCCGGATGGCATTTATGTCGATTGTACATTAGGAGGCGGCGGGCATAGCTCGGTCATTTTGTCCCGGCTGGGAGAAGGCGGCAGACTGATTGCGTTTGATCAGGACGACTGGGCGCTGGATAATGCAAGAAGAAATCTTGCTCCCGATGATCCACGTCTGACGCTCGTGAAGAGCAATTTCAGATATATTGAACAGAAGCTAAGAGAAGTAGACGGAGTACCGCAAGTGAACGGGGTTCCCCAGGTTGACGGATTCTTGTTCGATATCGGCGTGTCTTCTCCTCAATTTGATGAAGGCGAACGCGGATTCAGCTACAATGCGGATGCGCCGCTGGACATGAGAATGGACCAATCCGCAGCATTGACGGCCCGTGAGATTGTTAATGAATGGCCGGAACGCGAAATTTCCCGGATATTGTTCCAATATGGGGAGGAGAAATTCGCTAGACGGATCGCTTCCGTTATTGGCGAAGCAAGAGCGAACACCCCGATCGAGACCACCGGACAGCTTGTGGAGCTGATCAAGGAAGGAATTCCGGCAGCAGCAAGAAGAACCGGAGGACATCCGGCAAAGCGAAGCTTTCAGGCGCTTAGAATCGCCGTTAATGATGAGCTTGGCGCGCTGGAGGAGGGCCTGCATGCGGCAGTCCGCTGTTTGGCGCCGGGGGGCCGGGTTTCGGTAATCACCTTCCATTCACTTGAAGATCGGATTTGCAAGCAAATCCTGGCGAGTTATGTTGAGAAATGTACTTGCCCGCCTGATTTCCCGATGTGTGTATGCGGGGGACAGGGGCAATTGAAGTTGATTAACCGGAAGCCCATTGTGGCTTCGCCTGAAGAATTGGACATGAATGCGAGAGCGCGTTCGGCAAAGCTGCGTGTTGCAGAAAAACTTGAGACGAGAGCGGAGGGAAAATAACATGGCTTATACAAGAGGAAACTTGGCGGTTAAGGAACGCACTGCCGAGCGCAGTTATCAATCTCCGCGTTATCGTGAGACTACCAAGGTGGTTACCCGTCGTACATCGCTGCCCGTTCGCGAGAAGCTTCTCTATATCATGACGGTTATTTTTTGTGTGGCGGTCATGGCTGGTTTGCTGTGGCAAAATGCGAATCTGTACAATATCAAGCGGCAGCTGTACAATCTGAATTCGGAAATTCAGACCATGACGCTGGAAGTGAAAGAGCTAACCGTTCAAAAGGAACGACTTGAGGAGTCCATCCCTTCCGAGGCTGCCAAGCTTGGCTATGTGAAGCCGGACATGGATATGTTTCAGATTGAAGTGCCGGCTACTTCGGATGCAGGGGGCACTTCGGAGGATATGACGACAGCCCGTAAATAATTCTGATTCCAAAAGGGGTTGTTATGATGCTTAAAAGAATACGGCTGCGCACACTGCTGATAGGGGGATGTATTACCCTCTTTTTTGCTTTAATCATGATAAGAGTGTTTATGCTGCAAGTGGTTCAGGCTGACTTCTGGCAGGAGCATGCGGAACAGCAATGGTCCACAAAGAAGATCCTGCCTGCTTCACGGGGAACGATAACGGACCGCAACGGGAACGTGCTTGCCGTGGATGCCCCGGCTTATACAGTAGCCATCAATCCCAAGCTCATCCAGCAGTTCGGCATTCAGGATGACGTGGTGAATGGACTTCACGAGCTGCTTGGCAAGGACAAGGCCGAATTGGAGCAGCTTGTGTCGGCCACGAAGAAGGATGGCGAATATTATTCCCAGCGCGAGGTGCGCAATGAAGGCTGGAAGATCGATCAGGAGCTTCGCGATCAGGTTGCCGCATTCAGCGAGCAACTGAAGGAAGAACATAAACTGGAGGACTCCGGAATCTATCTGATCAAGGAGCAGAAGCGCTATTATCCGGAGAACAATCTGGCGTCACATGTGCTTGGATATTTGAGCCGGGAAGGGGAGGCTGTCTCCGGACTGGAGGCTTATTTTGACGAGGAGCTAAAAGGGCAGAACGGTTCCATAGAGTACAAGAGGGACGGCCGGGGAATTGAAATTCCGAAGGCCAGTGAAATCTATACGCCGGAGAAGGACGGAAAAAACATCCAGCTGACCATCGACTATACGATCCAGTATTATGTTCAGGAAGCGATGGAAGAGGCTTTTGCCGATCTGCAGCCGATTAGTATGACGACTATTGTAGCGGATCCGAATACAATGGAGATTCTTGCGATGGCCAACCTCCCTGATTATAATCCCAACTCGTACTGGGAGGATGTAGAACAGAAAAATTTCTATAATCATGCGATCAAATCCGTCTATGAACCCGGATCCACCTTCAAAATCGTTACTTTGGCGGGGGCGGTCCAGGAAGGGCTGTTCAATCCGGATGCCACTTACAAATCAGGCAGTATTCGTGTTCCAGGTCAGACCATCCACGACCTCAAGCGTGCCGGCTGGGGAGAAATCAGCTACCTGGAAGGGGTTAAGCGTTCGAGTAACGTTGCCTTTGTCAAGCTGGGATATGAGATGCTTGGTCCGGAGCGATTGAAGCAATATGTTGATAATTTCGGCTTCGGCAGTAAGACGGGGATCGAGCTGCCGGGAGAAGCGAAGGGGCAAGTTACACCGGTCCAGCAGGCCGACTTTGCGGCGATGGCCTACGGACACGGGCAATTGCTCGTAACCCCGCTGCAACAATTGGCAGCCATTTCTGCCGTAGCCAACGGGGGAAAGCTGCTGGAGCCTCATATCGTCAAATCGATTAACGATCCGCAGACTGGTGAAACGGTGAAAACCTCGGTCAAGGAAATCCGGCAAGTGCTTACTTCTGAAAAAGCGGAGGAAGTCGGAAGCTATCTGGAGCAGGTCGTATCGGACCAGAAGATCGGGACCGGTCGGCATGCCTATATTGATGGCTATCGTGTGGCCGGTAAGACAGGAACAGCAGTTAAGCCGGTAAAAGGGGTATATGACTATACCAAGCAAGTAGTATCATTTATCGGTTATGCGCCGGTGGATGATCCTAAGGTCGCCATTATAGTTCTGATTGACGAGCCGAAGAACTCCGAGCTTGGCGGCGGGGCTGCGGCTGCTCCGGTATTCCAGAAGATTGCAAGCCAGACGCTTCAGTATTTGGGCGTGCCCAAGGACAAGGCTCACAGGACGGAGACAGGAAGCCAGAGAACGCAGTCTAGCAGCGTTAAGACACCTGATTTGACGGGGATGTCCCTGCAGAATGCGAAGGATACCTTGAAGAGTAAAGGGATTTCTTACGCTACACTGGGCCATGGCCAATCCCTGGTTTCTCAATTCCCGAAAGCCGGGAGCGCACTTAAGCAAGGACAACCAATGTATCTTCTGACTGAAGACCAGCAGCAGCTAAGTATACCTGTGCTTACCGGCCAATCCTTGCGGGAAGCGTTGGAGCTTCTCTCAGTGATGGGGATTGCTGTTACGATCGAGGGTGAGGGCTACGTTGTATCTCAAGAGGTAAGGGAGATCGACGGCAAGAGAACCGTTCATCTGGTCCTGAGCCCGCCGAACAGCCCGGATCCTGATCCCGAAGAGGAAGAAGGTGAGGACACCGCTTCCGATTCTCCATAGCTTGTTCTATCCCCTGTTTGTCCTGAATATCCTTGTGATGAGTCTGGAAGGAACAGGGGGCTAGTACAATGAGAATTTCGAAAGTGACGGTCAGACGAAGACTGTTCATATTATTGATGCTGCTGTGTGTATTATTTGCAGCCTTAGTCATCCGGCTTGCTTATGTGCAGCTTGGCGAAGGAGAAGAGCTGTCCGCCAAAGCGGAGGACTCCTGGAGAAGAAATATCCCTTACTCGGCTAAGCGCGGCGAGATCAGCGACCGCAACGGGGAGGTGCTGGCTTACAACATTACAACACCTACGGTCATGGTCATTCCCGTTCAAGTGAAGGAGAAGGATAAGACGGCGAAGCTGCTGGCGCCGCTGCTTGGCATGAACGAAAGCGATGTGCTCCAAGCGGTAACGAAGAAACAATCTATAGTCAGGCTGCAACCCGGCGGACGCAAAATTACGATGGATAAAGCGCAGCAAATTCGTGATTTGGCTCTTCCGGGTATTGTTGTTGCTGAGGACAATAAAAGATTCTACCCCTATGGCGGCCTTGCGGCCCATATTCTTGGATTTACGGGGGGGTACAATCAAGGACTGACAGGTGTCGAGAGCAAGTATGATAGTGAGCTCAGCGGGAAGAACGGGAGCGTCTCCTATCTGTCGGATGCAGGGGGGCGGTTAATGCCGGGATCCTCTGAGAAGTACAATGAGCCGAAGGACGGGCTCAGTTTGACACTGACCATCGATAAATCGATCCAAAGCATTGTGGAGCGCGAGCTGGACCAGGCCATGGAGCGATTGCAGGCAAATTCGGCACTATCGATCGCCATGAACCCGAAAACGGGTGAAATCCTGGCTATGGCGGCAAGACCTGGCTATGACCCGGCTTCTTATCAAGAGGTGGATGCCGAGGTCTACAACAGGAACTTACCTATCTGGATGACCTATGAGCCTGGTTCCACCTTCAAGATTATTACACTGGCGGCAGCGCTTGAGGAGAAGAAGGTGGACCTGCTTCATGAGCGGTTCTTCGACCCAGGCTATGCAAAGGTAGGCGGAGCCACCCTGCGCTGCTGGAAGCGGGGCGGGCATGGCAGCCAGACCTTCCTGCAGGTCGTCGAGAACTCCTGCAACCCGGGGTTTGTGGCCTTGGGGCAGCGATTGGGCAAGGAGACACTGTTCCAGTATATCAAGGACTTTGGCTTCGGAACGAAGACCGGGATTGACCTGGGGGGCGAGGAGAACGGGATTCTGTTCAAGCTGGCCAATGTCGGGCCGGTGGAGCTGGCAACGACCTCCTTCGGACAGGGGGTGTCTGTGACACCCATCCAGCAGATTACAGCCGTGTCCGCGGCTATTAACGGGGGCAATCTGTATCAGCCCTTTGTCGCAAAGTCTTGGACGAATCCGGAAACCGGAGAAGTCGTGTCCGAGAATGAGCCTCGACTTGTGAGACAGGTTATTTCCGAGGAGACGTCCCGTCAGGTGCGTGAAGCGCTGGAGAGCGTGGTTGCAAATGGTACCGGCGGCAATGCCTTTATCGACGGCTATCGAGTCGGCGGCAAGACAGGGACGGCGCAGAAGGTTATCAATGGACGCTATTCGCAAAATGAACATATCGTATCCTTCATCGGCTTTGCACCGGCGGATGATCCGCAGATCGTGGTCTATACCGCTGTAGACAATCCGCAAGGCATCCAGTTTGGAGGGGTCGTAGCGGCTCCGATCGTGCGCAATATTCTGAAGGATGCGCTGGAATATATGGAGATTCCTCCACGGGAGGAGCAAGTGACCAAAAAGTATAAATACGGGGAAATCCCGATTGTTACGGTACCGGACCTGATCGGACATTCCACGCAGGAAATCTATGAGAATATGAATATGAACTTTAACCTGGCGAGGTCCGGAGCAGGAACGATTGTGATTAATCAGGCTCCAAAGGCTGGAACCCGGGTGGAGAAAGGCTCTACGATTAGGATTTATATGGGGACTGAAGCGGATGCCGAGAGCATGCATAATCATGATGACATGGAAAGTGAATAAAATTCCTGAACTTCATGATTTTTGGTGATAATATATGTAGTGGCGATTCGAAGTAACAGACGGAGGGGTATGTATGCTGCTAAAGGATTTATCGACTTATATGGTGGCTTCTGAGATCAGAGGCAATGAAAATACAGAACTGAACGGGGTTGCGGTCGATTCCCGCAAGGTTACACAAGGCGACCTGTTCATCTGCTTGCCTGGCCATACGGTTGACGGGCATGATTATGCGGGTAAGGCTAAGGAGGCCGGGGCGGCTGCACTGGTAGTTCAGCGCTGGCTGGAGGATTGCCCCTTGCCGCAATTAAAGGTAAAGGACAGCAGATTGGCGATGGCTGTGTTTGGGAATGTCTTCTTCAGTCACCCCAGCTCCGGCATGAAGGTAATCGGGGTCACCGGAACGAACGGAAAGACGACGACCACCTATCTGATTGAACGCATTCTTCAGGATCAGGGTCGGAATGCTGGCTTGATCGGGACGATTCAGCGCCGCTACGGCGGACAGATCTTTGCTATGTCGGGCACGACCCCGGAATCTCTTGATTTACAGCAATACTTGCGTGAAATGAAGGATGCAGATACCGACTATTGCGTGATGGAGGTTTCTTCTCACGCACTGGATCAGGGCCGGGTCAAAGGAACGAAGTTCCGTACGGCTGTGTTTACCAATCTCACCCAGGACCATTTGGACTATCATAAATCGATGGAAGAATACAGGGGCGCTAAAGGGCTGCTTTTTGCAAGGCTTGGCAATACGCTGGGCGGCGAAGCGGACGAGCGGAGTTATGCAGTGCTGAATGCGGATGATCCGGCTTCAGCTTACTTTGCCAAGCTAACGGCGGTTGAGACGATTACTTATGGTGTGGAGCAAGCTGCGGATGTTCGCGCTTCACAGATCAAGATTACGGCTAAGGGGACGTCGTTCCATGTCGACACCTTCCGCGGCAGCTGTGATATCCAGCTTCGTATGGTTGGTAAATTCAATGTGTACAACGCATTGGCAGCCATCTCCGCTACCCTTCTGGAGGATATTCCATTAGCTGAGATCAAGCGCAGCCTGGAGGCCGTTGAGGGAGTGGAAGGACGGGTTGAAGCCGTCGATGCAGGCCAGCCTTTTGCGGTTATCGTTGATTACGCGCATACACCGGATGGCCTGGAAAACGTTCTGAACACGGTCAATGAATTTGCGGAAGGAAAGGTGATTACCGTATTTGGCTGCGGCGGAGACCGCGACCGGACGAAGCGTCCGATCATGGGGAAAATTGCGGCCCGGTTGTCCGGACATATGATGGTCACCTCCGACAACCCGCGGACAGAGGATCCGCTGCTGATCCTGCAAGATATCGAGCAGGGACTGAAGGAAGATCAAGTGTCCCCTGAGCGTTATGAATTGATCGCGGACCGCCGGGAAGCAATTCGGAAGGCGGTTGAGATGGCGGGGCCTTCCGATGTGGTCTTAATTGCGGGCAAAGGCCATGAAACCTATCAGATTATCGGTAAAGAGGTTCATGATTTTGATGATCGGCTGGTAGCGAAAGAAGCGATAAGGGGTATAGACAAGTGATTATTCGGACATTATCTCAGATTGCAGCCATGAGCGGCGGAGCGGTTACTGCCCCGTCTGCCGGAAGCATCAGAATCGAAGGCATTGTGACGGACTCCCGTAAAATCCAGCCTGGCTGCCTGTTTGTTCCGCTTGCCGGCGAGCGGTTTGACGGACATGCATTTGCCGCTGACTGCCTTGCGGCGGGCGCTGCTGCCGTACTGTGGGCGAAGGACAAAGGAGAGGCTCCCGGTCCGGCGGTATTGGTCGAGGACACACTTCTCGCCTTGCAGCAATTGGCCAAGAGCTATTTGAATCAATGCGGGACCCGGGTGATCGGCATAACCGGCAGTAACGGCAAGACGACGACCAAGGATTTGGTCTTTGCTTTATTGGCAACCACCTTTCATGTGCATAAGACAAGTGGAAATTTCAACAATCACATTGGTCTTCCGCTGACATTGCTGTCGATGCCTGAATCGACGGAAATTGCCGTGCTGGAGATGGGAATGAGCGGAAGGCGCGAAATCGAGCTGCTCTCCAATCTGGCTGAGCCGGAAACAGCGCTGATTACCAATATCGGTGAATCCCATTTGCTTCAGCTCGGATCCAGAAAGGAAATCGCGCGCGCCAAGCTGGAAATCCTGTCAGGCATGAAGCCTGGCGGGCTGCTGGTCTTTAATGGCGACGAGCCGCTCCTGCATGAGGTGCTGGAGGAGACGGATACCCTGAAACCGGAGGAGTTAAAGACGCTGACCTTCGGCTTGAAGGACGGGAATGACGTTTATCCGACCATGATTCAGTACTCGGAGAGCAAGACGGCTTTTACCTCCAGTCAGGATCCTGCCCCGGATAAGCAAGTGTTCGAATTGAATCTGCCCGGTGAGCATAATGTCGTCAATGCGCTGGCTGCCATATCGATTGCGCGCCATTACGGCGTGGCTGAGCAAGAGATTGCCGCAGGGCTGAAGCAGGCAGAATTTACCGGAATGCGGATCGAGACAGTTATCGGGTCTAGTGGAATCACCATTTTAAATGATGCCTATAATGCAAGCCCTACCTCGGTGAAGGCTGCCATCGGCGTGCTGGAGAAGAAGCAGGGTTACCGGAAAAAGATAGCCGTGCTTGGCGATATGCTAGAGCTGGGACCCGAGGAAGGGGAGTACCATCTGCAAGTCGGACGCTGCCTCCATCCGGATAAAGTGGATTTGCTGTTTACATACGGCAAGCTTTCCGATAAAATCGCAGAGGGCGCAGCGGAAACGATGAAACATGACACTATTTTTGCATATCATGATAAAAGCGAGCTTATTGAGAGCTTGGTCTCGGTGCTGCATGGAAATGATGTGGTGCTGGTCAAGGCTTCACGGGGGATGAAGCTTGAGGAAGTCGTCGATGTGCTCAAAGGAAGCACTTTTCCTCAATAATTACGGTGAAAGGGGGGTGATCCCATGGATTTTGGACTTATCTTGCTAACAATCGGTGTATCGTTTATCTTAGCGGTCATCTCAGCCCCTTTGCTGATCCCGCTCCTTCGGAGGCTCAAATTTGGCCAGCAAATCCGCGGAGAAGGTCCGCAAAGTCATCAGAAGAAGGCGGGAACGCCTACAATGGGCGGGATCGTCATTATTTTGGCGTTTACCCTGGCATTTCTGAAATTTTCAGTTGTAAATACGGATTTTTACGTCCTCCTGATTGCTACATTGGGGTTCGGCCTGGTCGGCTTTCTGGATGATTATATCAAAATTGTATTCAAGCGATCACTCGGGTTGACTGCTCGGCAGAAGCTGTTCGGGCAGCTGCTGTTTTCGGGGATACTCTGCGCGCTGCTGTTGTCCGAGGGACACAGCACGGCCATTGGCATTCCGGGAACAGGGATTTCGTTTGACTGGGGTCCCTGGTTCTATTATCCGTTTATTGTTGTGATGCTGCTGGCAATCAGCAATGCGGTTAATTTTACAGATGGTCTGGATGGCTTGCTGTCGGGCGTGAGTGCCATTGCGCTTGGGGCCTATGCTGTTATTGCAATGCAGGCTACCTCATTGCCTGCAGCCGTGTGCGCCGCAGCCATGATTGGAGCCGTGCTCGGCTTTCTAGTGTTCAATGCGCATCCGGCGAAGGTGTTTATGGGCGATACGGGCTCGCTGGGGATCGGCGGAGCCATCGGAGCGATTGCCATCGTGACGAAGAGCGAACTGCTCTTCCTGATCATTGGCGGCGTCTTCGTCATAGAAATGCTCTCGGTCGTGATTCAGGTCGTTTCCTTCAAGACCCGAGGCAAACGGGTATTTAAAATGAGCCCGATCCATCACCATTTTGAATTATCAGGTTGGTCAGAGTGGCGGGTCGTAGTGACCTTCTGGGCGGTCGGCCTCTTGCTGGCTTGCATTGGACTTTACTTGAACAAGGGGTTGTAGGAATGAATCATCCAGAGGATTACCGCGGGCGGCAGGTTGTCGTCCTCGGTTTAGCGAAGAGCGGCGTACAGGTTGCAAAGACCCTGCATCAATATGGGGCGATTGTTACTGTGAATGATAAAAAGGCGAGAGAAGAGAGTCCCGAAGCATCCGAGCTGGAAGCTTTGGGCATTTCTGTTGTATGCGGCGGACATCCGGATGGCCTGATCCATCCTGAGGTGAAGCTGTTGGTAAAAAATCCGGGGATTCCGTACAGTGCGCCTCCAGTGGTTCGAGCCCTTGAGCTTGGAATTGAGGTTGTAACTGAGGTTGAGGTCGCCTACTATTTGACCGCGGCTCCCATCATCGGGATTACCGGCTCCAACGGGAAGACGACAACGACCACCTGGATCGGAGAAATGCTGGCTGCAGCGGGAATGAAGCCCATCGTAGCCGGAAATATCGGTACACCGCTCTGCGCCGCTGCCGAGTCTGCCAAGCCTGACGATTGTCTGGTCGTTGAGCTTAGCAGCTTCCAGCTAAAAGGAACTGAAGCATTTCGGCCTGCAGTTGCCGTGCTGCTGAATGTGGCAGAGACGCATCTCGACTATCACGGAACGATGGAGGATTACATCACCTCGAAGTCCAAGCTATTTGCGAACCAGAGGGCGGAGGATACAGCGGTCATCAATTGGGATGATCCGGTTTGCCGGCAGCTGGTCCCGTATCTGAAGGCGCGGCTCCTTCCCTTTTCGCTCACGGAGGAGCTTACGGTTCCGGGAGCATTCGTACGCCCGTCCTATGTATCAGAAGGAGATGACGGACTTAGCAGGTCTATCATCTACCGGGATGAGGACGGCACGGAGCATTCCATCATGGATGTGAGCGAGCTTATGCTGCCCGGAAGATTCAACATAGGGAATGCCCTGGCGGCAATCGCCGCGTCTGTAGCAGCAGGGGCGGCTCCGGCTGCTCTGATTGAACCGCTACGGACATTCCGGGGCGTAGAGCATCGATTGGAATTCGTAGCCCATAAGTCTGGCATCACTTACTATAACAATTCAAAGGCGACCAATTCGAAGGCTACGGTGACGGCGTTAAATGCGCTGTCCGGACCGATTGTCCTGATCGCCGGGGGACTGGACCGCGGATCCGATTATATGGAGCTGCTCCCTGCCCTCCAAAATAAGGTGAAGGCTGTCGTGGCCCTCGGGCAGACCAGAGAGAAAATAGGTCAGGTTGCAGAGTTGGCCGGTCTAGCAAAAGTGGTGTTGGTCGATAATGAAGACAGTGCCGCCAACACGCTTCGCACTGCGCTTCATCAGGCCGCCGGGCTGGCTGAGGAGGGAGATATCGTGCTGCTCTCGCCTGCCTGCGCCAGCTGGGACATGTTCTCTTCCTATGAAGAGCGTGGACGCATTTTTAAAGAGGCGGTGCATACCCTTTAAGTAGGGGGGTGGAAAAGCCCCTACTTCATGTGAAAAGGTGGCATCCACGATGGTCAAGGGCCGCTCGGCACCGGATTTCTGGTTACTGGCCAGCATACTCGGTTTACTGACAATAGGGATTGTAATGGTGTATAGTGCGGGCTCGGTGCTCGCGTTCCATGATTACGGCGATTCATTCTACTTTGTCAAGCGTCAGTTATTGTTTGCAGTGCTAGGCTTGATTGCGATGTTCTTTACGATGAATCTGGATTATCGGGTACTGAAAAAATATGCCAAGCCCTTGCTTCTCGTTTGCTTCGCTCTGCTGGTGATCGTGCTGATTCCGGGAATCGGGGTCGTCCGCGGAGGAGCCCGAAGCTGGTTAGGAATCAGCTCCTTTGGCATCCAGCCTTCGGAGTTCATGAAGCTGGGCATGATTCTGTTCCTGTCCTATTGGCTAAGTAAAGAAGACTACAGAATCACTCAATTTACGAAGGGCCTGTTGCCGCCGCTTGGCGTCATCGGACTAGCCTTCGGCTTGATTATGCTTCAGCCCGATCTCGGCACCGGGACCGTGATGCTTGGCGCTTCGCTGTTGATCGTCTTTACGGCCGGCGCAAAGATTCGGCACCTGGCAGGGCTTGCCGCGGTGGGGGCTGCCGGTTTTGTCGGGCTTATCTTGGCGGCCCCTTACCGGCTGCAGCGAATTACAGCGTTCCTTGACCCTTGGTCCGACCCGCTCGGAGCAGGTTACCAGATCATACAATCGCTCTATGCGATTGGTCCTGGAGGGCTGGCTGGATTGGGGCTTGGCATGAGCCGGCAGAAATACAGCTATGTGCCGGAGCCGCAGACGGATTTTATCTTCTCTATTTTGGCTGAAGAACTGGGCTTTATCGGCGGTCTGCTTGTCCTGATGCTCTTCTTGATATTAATATGGAGAGGCATGAGGGTCGCCATGACGGTCGATGATATGTTCGGCAGCTTGCTTGCGGTAGGGATCGTTGGTATGGTGGGAGTTCAGGTTGTTATCAACATAGGCGTCGTTATCGGTCTCATGCCTGTTACCGGAATTACGCTGCCGCTGATCAGCTATGGGGGCTCCTCTCTGACCCTGATGCTGACTGCACTCGGCATTTTACTTAATTTATCCCGTTATGCGAGGTGAGATTATGCGCGTCGTTCTTAGCGGCGGAGGCACGGGGGGACACATTTATCCCGCTCTTGCAGTAGCCGCCCAATGCGCAGCGGAGGATTCCGCTTCAGAATTTCTATATATAGGTGGACAACGGGGGCTGGAAAGCTCTATCGTTCCCAAATCAGGATTGCCCTTCCGGGCAATCGATATTACCGGGTTCCGACGGAAGTTGTCGGTGGACAATGTCAAGACCGTGATGCGTTTCTTGAAAGGGGTCCGCAGTTCCAAGCAGATGCTAAAGGAATTCAAGCCTGACGTCGTGGTTGGAACAGGCGGGTATGTCTGCGGACCGGTGGTGTATGCGGCAGCCAAGCTGGGCATTCCAACTGTCATTCATGAACAGAATGCCGTTCCCGGATTAACCAACAAGTTTCTTAGCAAATACGTTTCTACCGTCGCAGTAAGCTTCGAAGGCTCGGAGTCTGCTTTTTCCGGGGCCGGACGGGTCATTTATACAGGAAATCCGCGGGCAACCGTTGTACATACTGCGGATAAGCGGATGGGCTATAAAAGCCTGGGTTTACCTGATGACAGCAGGATCGTTCTTGTGGTTGGCGGCAGCCGCGGAGCGAAGGCAATTAATGAGGCGATGGTCGAAATGGCTTCGGAGCTGCCGAAGCTGGGCCATCTTTCTTTTGTTTATGTCACCGGAGAGAGCTATTATGATTCGACCCGGGAAGCGATTGCCGGCAAGCTGGGACAGCTGCCCGGCAATTTGAAGGTGTTGCCTTACGTCCATAATATGCCGGAGGTGCTGGCAGCCACCTCTCTGATTGTGAACCGGGCGGGAGCTTCCTTTTTGGCGGAGATCACTTCCTTGGGATTGCCTTCGATCCTGATCCCGTCCCCGAACGTTACCAATAACCATCAAGAGAAAAATGCGAGAATGCTGGAAAAAGCGGGTGCCGCAAGTGTTATTTTGGAGCCGGAGCTCAGCGGACAGAGACTGTTCCGGTCGATTCAGGACATTATGCAGAGCCCGGAGCGTCATACGGGGATGTCTGCAGCTTCGAAGGGGCTGGGCAAGCCTGATTCTGCACAGCTGCTGGTTTCCGAATTGCAACGACTGGCAAGTACGAGCAAGCATAAATAAGTCTGTCCAGCCAGCGATTTGGGCTGGTGTCACACTCCTGTGCCCCTGGGCATAAGATACCGTATAATTCGTGACACCCTGACGCTTGCATGGATTTTTAGCGCCGGCGCGGTACCGGTAACATCAACAGGAGGGATTTGCGATGCAGCAGTGGATTTCGAAACTATCAGAACAAGAGGTCGGGGCAATCTTGCCGAACGAGCCGATGTCCAAGTATACGACCTGGAAGATCGGCGGACCGGCGGATGCGATGATCGTACCTGACACGAAAGCTCAGCTTCTCTCTCTGATCCGCCAGCTTCGGGAGGAACAAATTCCCTGGATGACAATCGGCAAGGGCTCCAACATGCTTGTATCGGACAAAGGAATCCGCGGCGCTGTCATTCGTCTTGGCAAAGGATTCGAGGATATCCGGTTCGACGGCAGCGCGGTTACAGCCGGTGGAGGAGCCTCCTTTGTCAGACTGAGCATAATGGCAGGCAAACAAGGCCTGACCGGTCTGGAATTCGCTGCAGGTGTTCCCGGAACGGTGGGCGGAGCTGTGTACATGAATGCCGGCGCACATGGGTCCGATGTGTCACGTATATTCAAATCTGCTGATATTGTTTTGGAGACAGGTGAATTGGTTACTTACACAAGCGAGGATATGGATTTCAGGTATCGTCACTCCCTCCTGCATGACCAACGCGGTATTGTTGCAGAAGCCCGTTTCGTGCTGAGCGAAGGCGACCGACTTGAGATCGCGGCTGCCATGGCCACCTATAAAGACCGCCGCAGAAAGACCCAGCCGCTGCAGCAGCCTTGTGCAGGGAGCGTATTCCGCAATCCTCCGGGCGACTATGCCGCAAGGCTGATCGAATCCGCAGGCTTGAAGGGACGAAGCGTAGGTGGAGCCGAGGTTTCTACGCTGCACGCCAATTTCATCGTCAATACCGGGCAAGCGACAGCAGAGAACGTTCTTGAGCTCATGGAGATCATTAAGGCTACCATTTTGTCTGAATACGACATTGTATTGGTACCGGAGGTATTCTTCGTGGGCGAACGTTAAACTCGGAGGTGATACATTGGACAAATTGGTGATTGAAGGCGGGCAACCCCTATCAGGATCCATACGTATCCATGGAGCGAAAAATGCTGCCCTGCCGATTCTGGCGGCTACCTTGTTGACGGAAGGCAAGATCCAGCTGCGCAATGTTCCCCGTCTGTTGGATATTGAAGTGATGCTGGAGATATTGAATGCATTAGGCTGTATAGCTGTGCAGCGAGATGATCTTGTGACTGTGGACACTTCAGGGGCTGACTCCAGTCATGTTCCGGAGCAGTTGATGAAGCTGATGCGTTCCTCTATTTTTCTGATGGGCCCGCTGCTTGCCAGATTCGGTGAGGTGTGCATCTATCAGCCGGGCGGTTGCGCCATAGGTGAACGCAAGATCGATCTGCATCTGAAGGGGCTGTCTGCGCTGGGTGCCGTGATTGAAGAGCAGGACAATCAGCTTTGGTGCAGAGCTTCCAGATTGAAGGGCTGCGATATCCATCTGGACTTCCCGAGTGTGGGCGCCACCGAGAATATTATGATGGCTGCTGCAACGGCTGAAGGGACAACCGTGATTACCAATGCGGCGCGGGAGCCGGAAATTCAGGATCTGCAGCGTTTCCTGAATGAACTCGGAGCCAGTATCATAGGCGCGGGCACGGATACGATAACGATTCGGGGAGTCGACAAACTTACTCCTTGCGAGTATGAGATTATTCCGGACCGAATAGTCGCGGGAACGGTGATGATTGCTGCGGCTGCTACCCGGGGAACGATTCGGCTCACACATGCCAATCCGGTCCACCTTACCTCACTGATTCATGTCCTGCGCCGTGCCGGTGTTCAAATCGGGATCTGCGATGATATAATTACCGTAAGCAGTAGCGGGAGGCCCAAGGCAGTTGACCGGATCGTTACGTCCCCATATCCGTCCTTTCCTACCGACCTCCAGTCGCAAATCATGGTTCTGCTCTCGTTAGCCGATGGGATGACCCTGATGAAGGAGACCGTGTTCGAAGGAAGATTCAAGCATGTCGACGAGCTTGTCCGCATGGGCGCAGATATCTCGGTGGATTTGAATGCAGCATTCATTCGGGGCGTTCCCAGATTGTACGGAGCCACGGTGGAGGCTACGGATTTACGAGCCGGAGCGGCTCTCGTCATTGCCGGCTTGGCCGCGCAAGGAAAGACTGTGGTGGAACAGATTCATCATATCGATCGCGGCTATGATCGGATCGAGCTGATGTTTCAACGGCTAGGCGGTAAGATGCATCGTCAGACGCCGGCTATGAAGCTGGATCTGGCTTGAGCACATGCCTGAGGGACCCCTCCCCGGAGGGGAACCAGGGCAAATTTAGCATTTGACGGAGAATAGATATGCATAAAGCGAATGTGCCTGTATTGAAGAATCCGATTCCTCCCAAGAAAAAGGGCGGCCGCAAAGTAGCTGTGATTTTATTTGTATTGGTTCTGGTGCTGCTCTGCGTTTTATTTTTCCGTTCTTCGCTCAGTAAAATCTCGGAGATTACGTTTGAAGGCAATATGTATCACTCCAATGAGGAACTTCTGGAGATTGCAGGCGTGCAGATGGGCGATCCCTATTTTGGGACAAGCAACGGGAAAATAGAAGGGAGATTAGCTGAGGTGCCTTCCATCGAGGCGGTGACCGTGGACAAGTCTTTCCCTGGCAAGCTCCATATCTTGGTGAAGGAGCATCCGGTTGTCGCCTATGAATTCACGGATGCCGGCGAGGTCAACGGCCTTCTGGCCAATGGGACGAAGGTACCGCAGACGAACGGGTCCATCTTGATGGATAAGCCGATTCTGACGGGATGGGATGACAAGGATCCGTATTTGCCAAAGCTTTGCATGAAGCTCGCAAATATTCCGGATGCCTTATTACTGGACATTTCAGAGATCATACCGTCGCCAACGGTCTCTTATCCCGATCGTATCAAGATGTATACACGTTCAGGCTTTGAAGTGATTTCTTCCATATCTGTTCTGCAGGATAAAGCGGAATACATGGGGATGATCATGGATTCCCAAGACCCGGGTTTGCTCACACTTTTGGAGGCGGACACTTATGTTCCCTTCGATGCGATGGAAGTAGAGAACGGGGATGAAAATGATACTACTCATGACTGAAAAACAATGATAAAATACATTTTATGGGCTAGTTTCCTATCTGCGTTTTTTTACGCTCCTACCAGTAAAATTTGGAACTAAAAAAAATGTAGAAAAAAGAGGGAAAGAATCATCCGCGTTGAATAAGTAGAGTGTATGTTTTCAATATGATCATAATTTTTAAAGGGAAATAGGAGGTGCCAGGGCTTGAGCAACAATGACATCATTGTTAGTTTGGACATCGGTACATCCAAAGTTCGTGCTATTATCGGTGAAATTAGTAATGGAGCCTTTAATATTATTGGGGTTGGATCTGCCGACTCGGAAGGAATTCGCAAAGGTGCGATTGTAGATATTGACCAGACAGTCCAGTCCATTCGCAGTGCTGTGGACCATGCTGAGCGTATGGTGGGTATTCAAATATCTGAAGTATACGTCGGTATATCGGGAAATCATATCGGACTCCAAACGAGCCACGGAGTTGTAGCCGTACAGAATCAGGACCGGGAAATCGGTGAAGAGGATATTGAGCGCGTTCTGAAGGCGGCGGAGGTAATTGCACTTCCACCAGAACGCGAAATTATTGATGTAGTCGCCAAGCAGTATATCGTTGACGGATTAGAGGGAATTCAGGATCCGCGGGGAATGATCGGAGTTCGGTTGGAGGTGGAAGCCACCATCGTGACCGGTGCCAAGACAGCCATACATAATCTGCTTCGCTGTGTGGAAAAGTCGGGGCTGAAGGTTCGCGATCTCGTGCTTCTATCGCTGGGATCAGGGCAGCTTGCCTTGTCAAAGGACGAAAAGAGTATGGGTGCCATCCTGGTGGATATCGGGGCCGGCTCTACGACGATTGCAGCATTTGAGAACGGAGCCATTCTTGCGACATCCACGCTTCCGATCGGGGGGGAATTTATAACGAACGACATCGCGTACGGGCTGCGTACTTTAACAGATCAGGCGGAGAAGGTTAAGCTGAAATACGGCTGCGCTTCGATCGCTGATGCTGCTTCGGATGTCACATTTAAAGTAACTCGTATCGGCAGCAATGTTGATAAGGAGTTTACCCAAGAGGATTTGGCAGCGATTGCCGAGCCGCGCGTTCAAGAGATTTTTCAATTGATTGGACAAGAAGTCAAGCGTCTTGGTTACAGTGAGCTGCCTGGAGGGTATATTCTTACGGGAGGTACCGTGTCGATGCCGGGGCTTCTGAAGATTGCGCAGGAGGAACTGGCCGCATCCGTAAGAATCGCAGTTCCCGATTACATCGGGGTACGTGATCCTGGATTTACAAGCGGCGTGGGCATTTTGTATAAGGTCATCAAGAATATACGTGTCCGCAATTCGGGAGCCAAGAAATCTGCGAACCGGCCAAAGCCGGCAGCGAATCAGGAAACCGCCGGTAAACCGGGCGTTATGGAGCGCCTTAAGAAATTATTTAGCGAATTCATATAGTTATATCATTTGAATCAGCACGAGGAACGAGCCATCCAGGCACAATGAGGGGGAGATGGAAGAGTATGTTGGAATTTGATTTTGAAATGGAAAGCTTGGCTCAAATAAAAGTCATCGGTGTTGGCGGCGGCGGTAGCAATGCCGTAAACCGGATGATCGAGAACGGTGTTCAGGGCGTGGAATTCATCACAGTGAATACGGATGCCCAGGCACTGCATTTGGCCAAGTCCGAGCATAAGCTTCAAATCGGGGACAAGCTGACCCGCGGACTAGGCGCAGGAGCTAATCCTGAGGTCGGCAAGAAGGCGGCTGAAGAATCCCGCGATCTGATTGCCAACACGCTCAAGGGAGCGGACATGGTATTCGTAACGGCAGGCATGGGCGGGGGTACAGGAACCGGCGCTGCTCCTGTCATTGCAGAGATTGCCAGAGAATGCGGCGCTTTGACGGTCGGGGTTGTGACCCGTCCGTTTACCTTTGAAGGACGTAAGCGTTCCTCGCAAGCCGAATTGGGAATCGAGGGGCTGAAAGAAAAGGTTGATACGCTGATCGTTATCCCGAATGACCGGTTGTTGGAGATTGTGGATAAGAAGACTCCAATGCTGGAAGCGTTCCGGGAAGCTGATAATGTCTTGCGCCAGGCGGTTCAAGGTATCTCTGACCTGATTGCTGTACCGGGTCTGATCAACCTCGACTTTGCCGACGTGAAGACGATTATGACCGAGCGCGGATCCGCACTCATGGGTATCGGTCTTGCTACCGGCGAGAACCGTGCTGCTGAAGCGGCCCGCAAAGCGATCATGAGTCCGCTGCTGGAGACCTCCATCGAGGGAGCACGCGGCGTTATTATGAATATTACCGGCGGGGCCAACCTGTCGCTTTATGAAGTGAATGAGGCTGCTGAGATCGTTATTTCCGCTTCCGATCCGGAAGTGAACATGATCTTCGGTGCGATTATCGATGAGGAAATGAAGGAAGAAATCAAGGTGACTGTGATCGCGACGGGCTTTGAGCATAAAGCAAATACGATGCCTAGCCGCAAGCCGGCAACCAGTGCAGGCACAGGTCCTGCTGCTACTGAGCAAGCTGATTCCCGCAGTACGTCGTCCACGTTGCGTCCGTTTGGAAATCAGACGAGCAGCGATCAATTGGACATCCCAACCTTTCTTCGTAACCGCCGTAATAATGAATAGCTAATTACTAAATAACGTCTTCCCCGAAGAGGACTGTCCCAGAGGATCTTGGATCCGGCGGGGCGGTCCTCTTTTCTGTTGCATTGGTGCTCACTGAGGAAGATGCTCTTGATAGCACTGCGAATGGAACTGAGAGTAGAACTGAGAGTAGAACTGAGAGTAGAACTGTCCTTGCGGCCGCTGTTGCTTCGCGGATATCTTTGATTGAACTCAATTAAGGAAAGTTATCCACTCGCAAAGGCGGGCACTCCGCTTCTTCAGAAAACCTCCACTCTCCCGCTGACTTCCCCGCACATCCTCACCAGAACGACAGACTGACCAGCATACACAGATGAACACATATCATATACTTTCGGAGCAGCTTCCTTTCAGATAGCCTTCATAGGGGTCTAGGATCCTTTGACTCGAAGCCCTAATGAAAGAAGAAGATATTTGTACGAATTTTCGTACAAATTGTTCTCTAATTTACTACATTCATAGCGTGTTGGGCGAAAAATCGTACAAAAAGAATGGCAGAGCATCCTTAAATCGAAAAGTTATATGGTTTTTCGTATAAAACACTCGACATGACCTTGAAGAGATCGCTCTTTGTACGAAATACCCTACAAAATACTAAGACGGCAACGAAGCTAGGCAAGAGTGTGAAATGATCTGAAGTAGAAGCTTTCTGTAAGAAAGCTGCTTCGGAAGCATATGCTCGGGAGCGTTCGCCTTTGAGAGAGGATTTCTCCCTTGTGAGAACTTATTCCAATTATAGAAATCCGCGAACAACAGCGATCGTAAGATCATTTCACACGGCTGCCCTGCAACGTTCAATAACTAGTTCAATTGTTATATTTCCTGCAATCGACAAAACTAGTGTGTTCCTGTCTTCAATTTTAGACAGACTTTACATATCGAACTCTTTATACTGATAACCATCTGCACAAAGGTCAGCATCACTAGATTCAGAAACGGGCAGATTCAGAGCGGGTGATAGAGCTTGGTCGTTTATCTTGATCTGATCTTTCTAATGAATTTTGCTATTGACGGCTGTTTGCTGCTGCTTACCGCATGGTTCAGAAAGCGAAAGGTGGTCATTTGGAGACTGCTGCCTTCGGCAGGGGTCGGCGCATCCTATGTTGTAATGATGTTTATGCCCGCATTATCCTTTTTGTTCACGTTTTTGGTAAAGTTTTTATTTTCCGTAGTGATGCTGTGGATTGCCTTCGGATTTGTTAGTTTGCAGAGCTACATTCGCAATCTTGGCGCCTTCTATATTGTCAATTTTGCCGCAGCCGGAGGGATTTTGGGCATCCATTATTTGCTGCAGAGCTCAGGCGAGCTCTGGAATGGAATTTGGTACACCGCAACCGGAGGCATGGGCTTCTCGCTGGAGATTGGGACGTTGTTCACCCTCGTTGTCTTTACCCTCGTGCTGCTCTGGTTCAGGATGGTAGTGGCCGGGCGCCGCAGGCAGGAGAATCTATCCTCTTACTATGCGGAGGTTCTGATTGAGCTTGGACAGACCAGGATTTCATGCACAGGTTTGATTGACACGGGTAATCAGCTCCGGGATCCGCTGAGCCGCTTGCCGGTTATGGTCACTGAAATGTCGCTATGGCAGCCCTATATGCCGCAAAGCTTCAGCCAGGCGGCGCAGAATAGCGGATTGTCTGCGGACAACCTTATTCTTCAATGGACGGAGGACGAAGCCTTCCCATGGCGGGATCGGCTGAGATTAATTCCTTACAGGGGTGTGAACAGAGGCTCTCAGTTTATGCTGGCCCTGAAACCCGACAAGGTGACGGTGACGCTGGAGAACAAGAGCTATTTAACAACTAGAGTGCTTGTGGGGCTGGATGGGGGAACGCTGTCCTCGGAAGGAAGCTACAGGGCAATCATTCATCCCGCACTGATGGAAGAACATGAACAGCAGGCTGGGATTGGAATAGGGGAGGATACAAGATCATGCGTGTAAAATGGAAGCTGATGCTGCAACTGCAATATTACAGACTGTTGTTTCTTTTCGGACTTAAGAGCGACGAAATCTATTATATCGGGGGAAGCGAGGCTCTTCCGCCGCCGCTTACACGCGAAGAGGAAGAGTATTTGCTGCAACGCTTGCCTTCAGGAGATACCGCCATCCGGGCGATGCTCATAGAGCGGAATCTGCGCCTGGTTGTCTACATAGCCAGAAAATTTGAGAATACGGGCATTAACATTGAAGACCTGGTGTCGATCGGAACCATCGGTCTGATCAAAGCGGTAAATACCTTCGATCCGGAGAAAAAAATCAAGCTGGCAACCTATGCTTCCCGCTGTATTGAAAACGAAATTCTCATGTACCTGCGACGGAACAGTAAAATACGCACCGAGGTTTCTTTTGACGAGCCGCTCAATATCGACTGGGATGGGAATGAGCTGCTGCTGTCCGATGTGTTGGGGACTGAAAATGATACGATTTATCGTAATATCGAGGAACAGGTGGACCGCAAGCTGCTGCACAAGGCGCTCGATAAGCTGAGTGAGAGAGAACGGCTCATCATGGAGCTGCGGTTCGGCCTTGTGGATGGGGATGAGAAGACGCAGAAGGATGTGGCTGATCTGCTGGGAATTTCCCAGTCCTATATTTCACGTCTTGAGAAGCGGATTATTAAGCGGCTGCGTAAGGAATTTAACAAAATGGTGTAGATGCCGAAGCAGGCTTCGACAGAATTTCAGGAATAAAAATACAGGCCCGGGAGATAATGATCATTAATGTTTCTCCTTGGGAGGTAGACTTGATGACCCGAAATAAAGTCGAGATTTGCGGTGTCGATACCGCTAAATTGCCGGTTCTAACCAATGCGGAAATGCGTGAACTGTTCCATTCGCTGCAGCAAGACCACGTAAGATCAGCCAGAGAAAAGTTAGTAAATGGCAACCTCAGACTCGTACTGAGTGTCATCCAGCGGTTCAATAATCGGGGAGAGTATGTGGACGACCTGTTCCAGGTGGGCTGCATCGGACTCATGAAAGCTATCGATAATTTTGATTTGTCGCAGAACGTCAAATTTTCAACCTACGCGGTTCCCATGATCATCGGAGAGATTCGCCGCTATCTTCGAGATAATAATCCGATCCGCGTCTCCCGCAGCTTGCGAGATATCGCTTATAAGGCGCTTCAGATGCGGGACAGCCTGACAAATCAAAATTCACGAGAACCGACGATATTTGAGATTTCCGAAGCGCTGGGCTTGCCGAAGGAGGATGTCGTCTTCGCATTGGATGCGATTCAGGATCCTGTTTCCCTGTTTGAGCCGATCTATCATGATGGAGGCGACCCGATCTATGTGATGGATCAGATCAGTGATGACAAGAACAAGGATGTGTCCTGGATCGAGGAGATCGCGCTTCGTGAAGCGATGCAAAGACTGGGAAGGCGGGAGAAAATGATTCTCTCGATGCGATTCTTTGAAGGCAAAACCCAGATGGAGGTTGCCGATGAGATCGGCATATCGCAGGCCCAGGTATCCAGGCTGGAGAAATCCGCTATTCTGCAGATGCAGAAGCATGTCAAATCTTAAGTCCCATGTGTGCCCTTAAAGCAAATTTTACCGTTCGGAGATGATCCGGACGGTTTTTTATGTGCTTATGTTTTTAAAGCGACGGACATATAGTATAGGGAATAGCAAATGGGCGGGGGGCATGAATAAATGGACAATATCGTCAGAGCAAGCATGAAAATTTCCGATTTCCAGACGAAGGATGTCATTAATGTGGTAGACGGCAGACGGCTGGGCCAAATCAGCGACTTGGAGCTTGATCTTCGCCAAGGAGTCATTGAGGCCATTGTGGTTCCTGCCGGCGGTCGGTTTCTGGGGCTGTTCGGTAATGGCGGAGATCTGATCATTCCTTGGAAAAATATCGTCAAGATCGGATCGGACGTCGTCCTGGTGAAAATGGAAGAGGCGCGTGACCGTCCGGCTAATTATGAGACTACGGTATACATCGATCGGGATGGCCGGACCGAGCGGAGAAGCTGACGGCAGCGGCACCCGGACTTTAGTCCGGGGCGCAGCCGGGGCCGAGTTATGGTACACTGTGTAATTATATATGTCTTATTTGTGATGCGCGGTAAGGAGAGATGGATGATGGAACCGTTTGTAAGGAATGCTAGTGAAGGAGCACCTGAACTGTACGGCTTGAAAGCTTGGGAATCACAGCTGCCTCTTGTCCGTGCCGGCTTTACAGGACGGGGCGGCGGAGTAAGCAGCGCTCCTTACAACAGCTTCAATCTGGCCCTTCACGTCGGAGACAAACCGGACGATGTACTGGAGAATCGAAGCAGGCTGACAGCAGCGCTTGGGTTCGCGCAGGATGCCTGGACTTGCGGGGAGCAGGTGCATGGAATACGCGTTGCTTGTGTAAGGGCAGAGGATAAGGGAAGAGGCTTGCGGCAGCGGGAGAACGCTTTTCAAGCAACGGATGGTCTTGTTACAGATGTACCGGGAATTCTCTTAACTTCATTCTATGCCGATTGCGTGCCGCTTTACTTTATGGATCCGGTTAAAAAGGTGGTTGGATTGGCCCATGCAGGCTGGAAGGGGACGGTTGGCTTGATCGCCGAGGAGGTCGTCCGGGTGATGGAACAGGAGTACGGGAGCCTCAGAAGCGAGATCAGAGCAGCGATCGGGCCGAGTATCGGAGGGTGCTGTTATGAGGTGGACGAAGCCGTGATGGGGCGCGTCCGGGAAGCCATGGCGCATCTTGATGAACAGGATGGCGCACTTGAAGCTGTTGCGGCTCCTTCTGAGACAGAAGGCCGAAGCATGCTGAACTTGAAAGAATTGAATCGAATTATTATGATAAAAGCAGGAATATTGCCGATGAATATCGAATGTACAAGTTGGTGTACAAGCTGCCATGACGACGCGTTCTTCTCTTATCGTAAGCATCAGGGGGTAACCGGAAGAATGGCAAGCTGGATTGGGTTGAAGGAGAGGTGATCCTTTCTTGGCATTGGAACAGCGAATACAGCATGTAAGGGAACGGATCGCGGCGGCCTGCGCACGCAGTGGAAGACTACCGGAAGAGGTGGGAATTGTCGCAGTCACCAAGTACGTGTCTGTGGATATGACCCGTCAGATCCTAGAGTCCGGTATCTCCGATATAGGGGAGAACCGGCCGGGAGTCGCAGTGCCGAAATGGGAAGCCCTTGAAGGGCAGGGGGTATGGCATTTTATCGGCCACCTTCAGAGCAGAAAAGTGAAGGACATCATAGGTAAATTTCAATATATTCATTCACTTGACCGATGGTCGCTGGCTGAGGAGCTGGAGAAGCGGGCAACTGCTGCCAGCACTGAAGTCAAGGCATTCCTGCAGGTGAATGTATCCGGAGAGGCTTCCAAGCAGGGCATTGCGCCCGAGGAAGCGGAGAGCTTCTTGAGAGAGGCTGCGAAGCTGCAGCACGTATCGGTTATCGGGCTTATGACGATGGCGCCGGACTGTGACGATCCGGAGGAGACGCGTCCTGTCTTCCGCGGGCTTCGAGAGCTCAGGGACAAGCTTAACGCAACTAATGTATATGGCAAGCCGCTGACTGAGCTGTCTATGGGTATGTCGGGTGATTTTGAAGTAGCAGTGGAAGAAGGGGCGACTTGGGTTCGCCTTGGAACTCTTTTAGTGGGAGGGGAACAGATCTAATGGGAGTTATGAACCGGTTTATGAACTTTTTGGGGCTGCAGGAAGAGGAAGAAGTCGTAGAGCGTGAACAATTTTCGGTACAGGAACAGCCGGAATTTGAAACCCCTAGCTTTGAAAATCGTAAAAACCAAAAGGGAAGCAACGTAGTCAGCATTCACTCGCAAAAAAATGTCAAGGTCATTCTGTATGAGCCGCGTTCTTATGACGAGGCCCAGGAAATTGCGGACCATCTGCGTTCTCATCGAAGTGTGGTCGTAAATCTGCAGCGTGTCCGCAATGATCAGGCGATGCGAATTATCGATTTCCTTAGCGGAACAATTTATGCGCTCAGTGGAAGTATTTCAAAAATTGGGGGCAATATTTTCCTCTGCACACCGGATACGGTGGAGATTCAAGGATCGATTACGGAAATACTGACCGAGGATTCCGATTACAACAAAATGAGGTGAGGACAGCTTGGGGATCTATAATACTGTAATGATGCTATATCAGATTTATTTTTACATGATTTTGATTTATATTCTGATGTCCTGGCTGCCTAATGCTCGTGAGAGCTTTATTGGCGAGTGGCTCGGGAAGCTGGTTGAGCCGTATTTGTCGCCGTTCCGGCGCTTTATTCCGCCGCTGATGGGGATGATTGACTTCTCGCCGATCGTGGCGATTTTCGTCCTTCGTCTGGCAGCCTTTGGTCTGATCGCTGTCCTGGAATTTGTTTTTTAAGGTGAGAGCTTACCATGCGACATGACATCTATGATCATTTCAAACCGGAGGAACGTCCCTTTGTGGACAAGGCTTGGGAATGGGTGGTGAATGCCGGGGATTATCATGAGGTCAAGCTCACTGATTTTCTGGATCCGCGGCAAGGCTTTATATTGCAAACACTGGTTAACCGGCATCCCGATGCCGCCTTGTGTTTGGACGGCGGCTATGAGGGAGCGGAACGAAGACGCGCCTTGATCGCTCCCGACTACCGTGACGTATCCAGCGAGCCGATGCGCATGAAGGTACTGGATATTACCTCAGATGATCAGCGGCTCTCATCGCTGCAGCATGGAGATTACCTTGGAGCCGTGCTCGGGATTGGGTTGAAGCGTGAAAAAATCGGGGATATCCATGTACGGGAAGACGGTTGTCATATCGTTGTTGCCGAGGAGATTGCTCCTTTTCTCACGATGAGTCTTCATCAGGTGCACCGTGTAAACGTAATGACAGAGATCCTTGAATTGAATGCATTGAAGACGACAGAAGCTGCCCTTGAGCCGCTAGACTTGACAGTGGCTTCTTTACGTTTAGACGGGATTGCAAGCGACGTGTTCCGGCTAAGCCGCAGCAAGGTGCTCGTACCGATCAAGGCAGGGCGCTGCAGGGTTAACTTTCGAACGGAGGAGGATCCCTCCACGGCGCTTAAGGCAGGGGATATCGTCGCGCTTCAAGGCTTCGGCCGCTTCAAGGTTTTGGAATGCGAAGGCATCACCAAAAAGGGCAGACTTAGAGTAAAGATCGGCAAATTTATCTGATCCGTTTGCAGGAAATTTTCTGTTTCTGTCGAAATAGACTACTTTATAGGAGGTGCGGATCATGCCATTGACACCGCTGGATATACATAACAAGGAGTTTTCTAGACGCATTCGCGGTTATGATGAGGATGAGGTTAACGAATTTCTTGACCAGGTCATTAAAGATTACGAGATTGTGATCCGAGAGAATAAGGAGCTGCACAATCAACTGCTGACCCTTCAGGAGAAGCTGGATCATTTCTCCAATATAGAGGAAACCCTTAGCAAGACGATTATCGTCGCGCAAGAAGCGGCTGACGAAGTGAAGAATAACGCGAAGAAGGAAGCGCAGCTGATCGTGAAGGAAGCGGAGAAGAACGCAGACCGAATCGTCAACGAGTCGTTGTCCAAGTCCCGCAAAATTGCGCTTGAGGTGGAAGAGCTCAAGAAGCAGGCTTCAATTTACCGCGCCCGTTTCCGGACATTGGTTGAAGCCCAACTCGATCTGCTCAGTCAGGATGGCTGGGACTCGCTAGACAGCGGCCGTGAGCGGAACGAGGATGTTGAGCGTCAACGTGAGGTAAAGGAACTGTACTAGTTGCTTGCCCGGTTGACATTTATAGAGCGAATGCGTTATAAATAAATTTATAATTACGATAAGTGTTCAAAGATCAGCTTTTCAGCACCGAGAAGGTTGAATGAAGCTAGGGACTGAGTAGCGGAGCGTGGGCAAAACCCACGTGAGCAACGGAAGGCACGGCTGAATTCAAGATTCGATGTCGAATTATCATCATGAATTACATCGTGATCAAAAGTTGATATGGATTCGATGATGGGAAAGAGTACGCAGCCTTTTGTTCCTCAGAGAGTTGGCGATTGCTGAAAGCCAATGTTCAAGGCGCTGACGGAAGATCATCCCGGAGAAGTCTGGCTGAAACGACCTGCTTGGCAGGAGGAGTAAGTCATACCGGCTGTCGGCCGTTATACCGGCCCCATATGATGCGTATGGGATCAGAGTGTCACGTACCTCCCGGCAGCTTAGAATTGCCGGAATGCAGGATCACGTGGAACAAGGGTGGTAACGCGAGCAGAGTCTCGTCCCTTTCGGGGCGGGGCTTTTTTTGTTGTTTCTAAGACAGCAGTCATGCAAATTGAAGAAGGGAAGCTGAAATGAAATGAAAAAGGTCGATGTAAGGGAAAAAGCACGAGCCAGAGACATGCGGATCCTGGATAAATGGAATGCTGAGGATACTTTCAAGAGAAGTATCGAGAACCGGGAAGGACGACCGAATTATGTGTTCTTTGAAGGTCCTCCTACTGCGAACGGCATGCCGCATATCGGTCACGTGCTGGGCCGTGTAATCAAGGATTTCGTCGGCCGCTATCAGACGATGAAGGGTTACAGGGTTGTGCGCAAGGCTGGCTGGGATACGCATGGGCTGCCGGTTGAGCTGGGCGTAGAGAAGGTGCTTGGTATTTCGGGCAAGCAAGAGATCGAGAAGTATGGTGTGGAAGCATTTATCAAGAAGTGTAAGGACAGTGTATTCGGCTACGAGAAGCAATGGCGTGAATTCACAGAGGCTATCGCCTATTGGACCGATCTGGATCACCCTTACATCACCCTTGAAAATAATTATATCGAAAGTGTATGGAACATTCTGGCGACCATTCATGAGAAGGGACTGTTGTATAAGGGCCATCGGGTAAGCCCTTATTGCCCTTGCTGCCAGACCTCTCTTAGTTCGCATGAGGTTGCGCAAGGTTATGAGGATGTAAAGGATCTGAGTGCTACAGCCAAGTTCAAATTGAATGACAGCGGTGAATATGTACTGGCCTGGACAACCACGCCTTGGACGCTGCCGGCCCACGTTGCTCTTGCCGTGAATCCGGACATGGAATATGCAAGAGTGAAGCAGGAGGATGGGGTATATATTGTCGCCCGTAATTTGGTGGAGAAGGTCATGAAGGGCGACTACTCCATCGAATCCACACTTCAGGGAGCCGAGCTTGTCGGCAAAACCTACACTCCGCCATTTAGCTATGTACAGGCTGATAAAATTAATGTGATCGTCGGCGCATCCTTTGTTACCGATGCAAGCGGTACAGGGATCGTCCATATGGCGCCGGCACATGGCGAGGACGACTATCGTACCTGCCGTGAGAATGGCATCAGCTATGTGAGCGTGGTGAACAACCAAGGGCGCTATCAGGATACGGTAAGTGATTTTGCCGGACGGTTCGTTAAGGACTGTGATCTTGATATCGTGAAGAACCTGTCTGAGCGTGGTCTCTTGTACAGCAAAGAAAAGTATGAGCATAGCTATCCGTTCTGCTGGCGCTGTAAATCCCCGCTGCTCTATTACGCCATGGACAGCTGGTTCATTGAGACGACGGCTGTGAAGGATCAATTGATTGCAAATAATAATTCCGTGACCTGGTATCCGGGCCATGTGCGGGAAGGACGCTTCGGCAAATTCCTTGAGGAACTGGTGGATTGGAATATCAGCCGGAACCGTTATTGGGGGACGCCGCTTAATGTCTGGGTATGCCCGGACTGCGGAGGACAATTCGCTCCGCATAGCCTGGAGGAGCTTCGCGCTCATGCGGCTCATGAGGTTAGCGAGAATCTAGAGCTGCACAAGCCGTATGTTGACGAAGTAAAGGTAGCTTGCCCGCATTGTGAGGGGGGCGTCATGGAGCGGACCAGCGAAGTCATCGACGTGTGGTTCGACAGCGGTTCGATGCCATTCGCCCAGCATCATTACCCGTTCGAGAACAAGGAGGTATTTGAGGAGCAATTCCCTGCCGATATGATCTGTGAAGGCATCGACCAGACCCGCGGCTGGTTCTACAGCCTGCTGGCGGTGTCCACCTTGTATACAGGCAAGACTCCTTATAAAGCGGTTATTGCAACCGGCCACATCCTGGACGAGAACGGACAGAAGATGTCCAAATCCAAGGGCAACGTGATTGATCCGTGGGAGATCATCAATGAATTTGGAACCGATGCGTTCCGCTGGGCTATCTTGTCGGACAGTGCGCCATGGAGTACCAAGCGCTTCTCCAAGGGGATCGTGGCTGAAGCCAAATCCAAGGTTGTCGATACCCTGGTGAATACGCACGCATTCCTCACGTTATACGCCGGAATCGATGGCTATAATCCGGAAGAGCATTCGTATCGCCCTTCCTCGAACAAGCTGGACCGCTGGATTCTGTCTCGCTTGAATAGCCTGATCTTGCTGGTGGATAAGGGCCTTGCCGTCAATGACTTTGTAAATACTTCCAAGGCAATTGAGACGTTCATCGATGAGCTTAGCAACTGGTACATTCGTCGTTCCCGCGACCGTTTCTGGGGCAGCGGACTAGGCGAGGATAAGTTGTCCGCTTACCAGACGCTTGTTCAGGTGCTGCTGACCGTATCGAAGCTGATGGCTCCATTCACACCGATGCTGTCCGAGGATATCTTTACGAATCTCGGAGGCGGCGAGAGTGTCCATCTGGCGGATTATCCGGTTGCCGACGAGGCGCTGATTGATGCGGCTCTGGAAGCGGATATGGAAAGCGCGCGTCAAATTGTGGAGCTGGCGCGGAATGTTCGTAACGAGACCGGCATCAAGACACGCCAGCCGTTATCGGCGCTGATCGTATCGATGGATCGTGATTATGCAGTAGCTGATTATGAAGAGATCATCAAGGACGAGATCAATGTCAAGGCGATCGAGATCGAGCATAGTGACAGCGGATTTGTTGATTTCACGCTCAAGATGAATTTGAAGGTTGCCGGCAAAAAGTACGGGAAAAATATCGGCTTCCTTCAGGGCTACCTCAAAGAGCTGGAAGCTGCGCAGACACGTGCCATCGTGGAAAAGGGCGGCTTCAATGTGACTTCTCCTGAAGGGGAGGAGCTAAGCATCACTGCAGAGGAGCTGCTTGTGGAGAAGCAGGCGAAATCCGGATTTGCCTCGGCATCGGGATATGGTATAACCGTAGCCCTGAATACGGATATTACGCCTGAGCTTGAACAAGAGGGCTGGGTACGCGAGGTTGTCCGCGCGGTGCAGGATACCCGCAAGAAGCTGGATCTGCCGATCGAAAAGCGGGTTCATCTGACGCTGCGTGTAGATGAGGAGCTGAAGTCGGCGATTACTTCCTTTGAACAAGTCCTCCGCGATAATGTGCTTTTAACCGATGTGGCTTATACAGACGATGAAAAGCTCGGAGAATCCGTGGATCTCGGGTCTAAGCAAATCGGTGTTTATATTCAAGCCTAAAGGCCATACTAGGCTATAACGAACAAAGAAACGAGCTTGGGCAGAGCAAGTCCTCCTGATCAGGGGGATGCTCTGCTTGGGGCTCGTTTCCATTTTGCGGAGGAGGTACGGGATGAGGCAGGGCGAGACGGATAGGACATCAGAAAGCTCCGGCGGTACGTCTGAGGGACAAACTGGGCCGAAGACGGAGCTGGAACAACAAATGAATGAGCTGCACCGTCTGACGCTAACCTGGACCCAGCAATTAGAGAAATCACGTATTGCGGAATATACGCAGCTGCTGAACAGACCATGGCGGCTGATCTGGCTCAACCTGCTGTCAGGAACGTCGCGCGGTGTGGGAATTGCGATTGGCTTTACTTTTTTTGCCGCTACGATTATTTATCTTCTCCAGTTGCTTGGGGCCTTGAATTTGCCGATCATCGGAGATTATATCGCCGATGTTGTGCGGATCGTTCAGCGCCAGCTCGAGCTTAATACGTATTAGAGCCGCCGCTTAAAGTACGAGTTCAAAAAGTCAGGTTTTCAGCACCGAGAAGGTTGCGAGAACCCGCAGAAGGAGGAACGGAGTGTAGGCAAACCCTACATGAGTACCGGACTTCTAGGGTGAATGCAAGATTCGATGTCGAATGACCATCTTGAATTACTTCGTGATCAAAAGCTGACTTTTTGAACATCCTCCTAAGAGTCCTCGCTGTCCAGGTGCTCTGTAGCCTCCATGTGCTTGCGATATACGCCGTTACGGTAAAAGAACACATTTTGGCCATAAATATCAGTAGCAACAAAGGATTCATAAGGCTCTACGAACCCGTCCAGCTCAGCAGAGGCTTCAATCTCCATGTCATTATAGTCATCGATCTCGTTGTCCTCTGCCATGGCTGGCGAATTGGAAGTACCGAAGCCCTCAACGATCTGCCAGGCGTCCTCTCCGTCAAATCCATTTTGCTCCTCGTGTTCATCCAGGCTTGTGCGGCCAAATGGAGGGGCGAGGAACTGTTCCTCGATCGGACGTTTTGCAGAGACAAAGGACTGAGGGCTGTGCTCCAGGCAGTATTCGGTCTCGGGAATGGCTTGAAGCCGCTCGTAGCCAATCGCTTGTCCACAAGCCTCGCAGCAGCCGTAGGTGCCATTCTCCAGCTTGGCCAGGGCATCCTGAATGCGTGTGAGCCGCAGCTCGGCATGCTCGTTCAAGGCCAGGTCCTTGCCCCGCTCAAAGGTTTCACTGCCGATGTCGGCGGGATGATTGTCGATCGCAGACAGCTCGCTCGTATTATCACGAAGGGACCCGTTCAGGCCATAATGTCCTTGCTCTGCGAGCCTGTGCCGCAAATCAGCCTCTGCCCGCTCGAGCTGGTCCTTCAATTCGGCTAATTGCGCGTTGTTCAAGTTAGCTGAGGTCATGGTTATATCGTACTCCTTTCCGAGCTTTTGTTTACTGAATCCGAAGGAATGGCGAATCATGCACGGGTGCTTTGGTCATACTGCTATTCTGCACCGAGACATGACGTTTTACCTAAGGAAAATCCTTTCGCGCATGGACGGTTCATTTCCCGCTGTGCTACAATATACAGGTCTTATAAGTGGTTATTTCTGCCGGGATCTTCCCTAGGCATAACTAAATTAACGAGGTGACTTCCCGAGTGATATTTTTTCTGATCGCATTGATCGCATTTCTCATTGACCAGGCAACGAAGTATTGGATTGCAACGAGCCTGACCATTAACGAACAAATTCCGGTCATCGGCAACTTTTTCCTGATTACCTCGCATCGGAACCGCGGCGCAGCCTTTGGAATTTTAAAGGACCAGCGATGGTTTTTTATTGTGGTGACTACGGTCGTATTGATCGGTATTGTGTGGTACATGCTTAAGATAAGGAAATCGGGCAACCGTCTGCTTCAAACGGCACTTGCGCTTGTGCTTGGCGGTGCGGTCGGCAATTTCTTTGATCGCGTGCTGACCGGAGAAGTTGTGGATTTCCTGCAATTCAATTTCGGGTCCTATACCTTTCCGATTTTTAATGTTGCGGATTCTTGCATTGTTGTCGGCGTGGCTCTGATCATTCTGGATTCCATTTTGGAGATTCGCCGGGAGAAGCAGCAAGCAGCAGAGATCAAACAAGAGGAGCAAGTATGACTCATAACGAAGAAAACTGGCTTGATCTGGAGGAAGGCACGGGCCAGGAATGGACTGTAGAGCCGGAGAGTGCCAGAGAGAGAATTGATAAATACGTCAAGTCCATCACCGGGGACGAATATTCCCGCAGTCAAATACAGCTATGGATTGAGAATGGCAATATTGCCGTCAATGGTGAACAAGTAAAGTCGAATTATAAAATGAACGCCGGAGATACGGTTACATTAACGATTCCCGATGCTCAGCCGGTAGAGATTGTGCCTGAAGCGATCCCGTTGGATATTTACTACGAGGACAGCGATGTTATCGTTGTGAACAAGCAGCGCGGGATGGTCGTTCACCCGGCACCGGGACATGCCTCCGGAACCCTGGTCAATGCGCTCATGCATCACTGCAAGGACCTGTCGGGAATTAATGGAGAACTGCGGCCTGGTATTGTTCACCGCATTGATAAGGATACCTCCGGGCTATTGATGGCCGCCAAGAATGATATGGCTCACGCTTCTCTGGCTGCTCAATTGAAGGAGCATTCTGTAACCCGGAAGTATTATGCGCTCGTGCACGGGCATGTCAGTCATGATCAAGGAACGGTGGATGCGCCGATTGGCCGGGATCCGCATGACCGGAAAATGTACACGGTTATCGAGCGGAGCAGCAAGCCTGCAGTGACGCATTTTCAGGTTGTCGAGCGATTCGGCGACTACACCTTGCTGGAGCTGAAGCTTGAGACGGGCCGTACCCACCAAATCCGGGTGCATATGAAATTTATCGGACATCCGCTTGTGGGAGATCCATTGTATGGCAGAAGCAAAGGCATTAAAATGCAAGGACAAGCTCTTCATGCCGCGGTACTGGGCTTTGTCCATCCAGCAAACGGAGAGTATAAAGAATTCTCGGCACCCCTCCCTGATGATATGGAGGAATTGCTTCATTCCTTGCGAAATCGGTAATGAAGGTTCCCTGGCTTAGAATCGCACGTAGCGATAGCTGAGCCGGGGATTTTTTGTATCTAGAAACCGGGGGATGAAACGATATGTCTCTATGTAGTCGAATAGTACAAACGTTCTGGTGTTTAATCCATTGTTAAAAAACCGGCATTCCAGCAATATAAAAAGGGAAAATGTTTCGCATTTCCAAGCTGAATAAGGAGTTGTCGGTTATGAGCATAGAGCAATATCAAGATACGTTTATCCAACGGCAGTTTGCTGACCGAATTGGCGGAGCAAATTATGGTAAGGATACTGCAATTTATAAATTTGAGAAGATCAAGCGGGCCAAAGCGGCTGCCAGGAAGGATTTCCCGGATATCGAATTGATCGATATGGGAGTGGGCGAGCCCGACGAAATGGCGGATGCTGGAATTGTGGCCAAGCTGGCTGAGGAAGCTGCCAAACCGGAAAACCGCGGTTATGCAGATAACGGGATTGCCGAGTTTAAGGAAGCAGCCTCCAGGTATCTGAAGGAAGTCTTTGGTGTGGAGGGGATTGATCCGGCTACAGAAATCGTTCATTCGATTGGCTCCAAGCCGGCGTTGGCGATGCTGCCGTCCTGCTTCATCAACCCGGGAGACCTTGCCATATTGACGGTACCGGGATATCCGGTACTCGGAACCCATACTAAATATCTGGGCGGCGAAGTATATCATGTGCCTCTCACGGAAGAAAATCAGTTCCTTCCGGATCTGTCCTCCATCCCGGAGGAAGTTGCAGCAAAAGCGAAATTGATCTACCTGAACTATCCGAACAATCCCACGGGAGCTAGTGCGACAAAGGAGTTCTTCATCGAGGTTGTGGCCTGGGCCAAGAAATACGATATTGTCGTAGTTCATGATGCGCCCTATGCTGCTCTGACTTATGACGGCCTTAAGCCGCTCAGCTTCTTGTCCGTTCCCGGAGCCAAAGAGGTAGGCGTCGAATTGCATTCTTTGTCCAAGTCGTATAATATGACCGGCTGGAGAATCGGATTTGTCGCCGGGAATCCCTTGATTGTTAAGGCATTTAGCGATGTGAAGGACAATAACGATTCAGGACAGTTTATCGCCATTCAGAAGGCGGCGGCATATGGACTGTCAAAGCCGGAGATTACCGAGAAGATTGCAAAGAAGTATTCGCGGCGTCACAATCTGTTGGTCGAGGCGCTGAATGAATTAGGCTTCAAGGCGAAAAAACCGCAAGGCTCCTTTTTCCTTTATGTCGAAGCTCCGCAAGGCGTGGAGGGAGGCCCGTCCTTCGCATCTGCGGAAGACTTCTCTCAATACTTAATTCGTGAGAAGCTGATCTCGACCGTGCCTTGGGATGATGCCGGGCATTACGTCCGTTTTTCTGTAACCTTTGCCGCTAACGGTATTGAAGCCGAGAAGCAGGTGATCGAAGAGATCAAGCGCCGCCTTGGCGGAGTGAAGTTTGTGTTCTAGCCAGCATTCTGGCGAGTGACTGCGGCATGCAAGCGGGAAAATGTGCTTATGGCGAGGTAGATGGGCAACGTGTGAAGTGTACTTACGATCGCTGTTGTTCGCGGATTTCTATGATTGGACCAAGTTCTGACAAGGGAGAAATCCGCTCGCAAAGGCGAACGCTGACGCTCTATGCTTCCGAAGAAGCTTTCTTACAGAAAGCTTTTACCTTCACACTTATGCCCTGTTCACTTCGCCTTTTTAGTTCAACTGAAACACAGTTGCACATGGCTGCGCCCATGTTGCATTACAGTAAGCTTGCCGCCTATGGCATGCAACCAGGTTACTCCGCGCAAGCTTCCTCCCAATTCACCTTGCTGCCAGGCTCGCATAGGTTAGGCACACGCATGAAGGCCTAGCGCGATTCACTTTACGCACAGCCCAATGGAACACTAAGCGCCTGAGTGCGCCCAGTCGCACGTTGCTTCAGCCTTGTGCAGAACGCGGAACTTCGTTATCCGACTACGCATTCCAGTCTTGTTCCGAGCTTCACTCATCCCACTTATTCAGCCTCATTCCAACCATGCTCCAGTGAAATTACTTACCTTAAATTTACCATTCGACGCTCGAACCCACTTTTAGTGAGAAAACTTACCTTAGATCGCCAGTAACTTAGCAAAACCCACGTTTTAGTCAACTTTAAGCGAAAAAATTTCACTATATCCGCATTCCCACCATTTCACCTATATTTAGAGTAACTTTTTTCACTGCATGTGTGTGATCCGTATATGCATGGGGTCTGCCAATCGTCGTCATACTGTAAAGCACCGTACATTGGGAGCTTTGCGCAGTGTGAGATCTGCATGATGCGAGGTGTGCGCGTATACGTACTTTGTTGCCATTTTGCGGAATCTGCTGGGGATAGTCCTTGTGTGGGTAGTTGTCCATGCACCTATCCGCCGGAAGGTGCAATGATGCGCAGTTACTGTTGTAATGCATCAGGCATCAAGATGCTATGCTGAATGAACGAGCCTGTAGGCTAGGCACAAGTGATTCTGGTGCATTCTGCCATGCATCCGACGTGCGGAGGGGAGCTGCTATAGTGCATTCGGCACCTATAAAGCCGGACTAAAGAGACTGCGTTAAAAGGGTATAAGTGTGAATGTTGGTGCAGTAAAAACTATCTGAAAGAAAGCTACATCGGGAGCATACGCTCGGAGTGGTCGCCTTTGCGAGTGGATTGCTACAATTTCAGATTTTATTTAATCAAAGAAATCCACGAGCAACAGCGATCGAAAGCAACCTTCACACATTACCCCCGAAACGCAGAATCTTTTCCCTGCTTTATACTGCTGCGCACTTGCACGAAACTGTGACGATGGAGCGTTTTCTTCGTAGTTTTTTTAGCTGAGTAGAAGGAAATCCTAAGGATCAAAATCTTTAGGGTGTTTTTGTTTTGTGGAGAGAATTTGTACGGGATAGCAAAAATAAATAAGTGAATGGATTGAATAAATATTAATTGTAATGTATATTTATTAGTATCATTAATGAATTTTATAGCCTTCACAGGGAGTACGCGGCCATATTGCCAAAAAGGGTCTGCTTGACAGGCGCTCACGGGTCTGTCATAATTCATGTAAATCAATAAGAACCTTTAATTCAGTCCCGTGAGGCTGGCAAGGTAACGTGAATGAGGTTGGGGATAGATATGCCTGAAGCGGCGTGCTATGCCTTGGACCTACATGACTGTCATAGTGGGACACTATGACCAGCGACTCCTTGCCTGAATGCGGCAAGGAGTTTTTTTGTGGCCAATCACGGACCTGGATGAGGAATTCTCTGGGGAGGCTAATTCCAATGAGCAACGAGAGTCATATGATCATGGATGAAATGGCAATGAAACGGGCGTTGACCCGGATTGCCCATGAAATTCTTGAACGCAACAGCGGTGTTGAAGGATGCATTCTGGCCGGGATCAAGACAAGGGGAGTATATCTCGCACAGCGTCTGGCTGAACGCTTGGAGGCGATTGAGGGAACAGCGATCCCATGGATGGAGCTTGACGTAACCTCCTATCGTGATGATCGGGCAGAACAAGGCAAGAATAGCGCATCAGCTCAATTATCCGTATCCGTGCAAGGTAAGAAGGTCATTCTGCTGGACGATGTCCTGTATACAGGCAGAACGATCCGGGCTGCGATGGATGCGATTATGGACGCAGGGCGTCCGGATTCGATCCAGCTCGCCGTGCTTGTTGACCGAGGTCACCGGGAACTGCCGATCCGACCGGATTACATCGGCAAGAATGTGCCAACCTCCAAATCGGAGGAAATTGAGGTTCTGCTGCAGGAGACGGACGGAACCGATCTTGTCAGAATCTTGCAGGCGCGGGGGGATGAGTAGCATGACGATCACATCCTCTAGCTTGAAGGAACACAGCCTCCTTGGTCTGAAAGACTTGAGCGCTGCGGAGATCAGTTCCATCTTGGATCGCGCAGCTTATTGGGAGAGCCGGACCGAGAAGAAGACACCGATTTTAAAGGATTGTTTTGTAGCCAATATGTTCTTTGAAAACAGCACCCGTACCCGCTTCTCCTTCGAAATGGCCGAGAAAAGACTCGGCGCCGAAGTGCTGAACTTTGCGGCGGCCGCATCCAGTGTGGAAAAAGGAGAGTCCATTTATGACACTGTCCGCACTCTGGAATCGATGGGCATAGACGCCGGAGTCATCCGCTTGAAGCCGAACGGCCTGCTGGCAGATTTGGCCCAGCGTGTATCCGTACCGCTGATCAACGCCGGGGATGGAAATAACGAGCATCCGACACAAGCGTTGCTCGACTTATACACCATGCGCAAGCATTTTGGCGAGCTAAAGGGACTCAAGGTCTCGATCATCGGTGACATCAAGCATAGTCGGGTCGCCCGCTCGAATCTGTGGGCTTTGCAAAAATTCGGCGCCGAGGTGAAGTTCTGTGCCCCGCCTAGTATGCAAGCACCGGAGCTAGCGGTACACGCTCCATATGTGCCCATGGAGGAAGCGCTGTGCGCCGATGCGGTCATGATGCTGCGGGTCCAGCTTGAGCGCCATGCCGAGGGATTGTTGAAGTCCGCGGATCAATACCGGCAGGAGTATGGCCTCACGGAAGAGCGCGCCGCCTTGCTGCCGCCGCACGTGATTATCATGCATCCTGCGCCGGTGAACAGAAATGTCGAGATTGACGATCTGGTTGTAGAGCACGCACAGTCGAGGATCTTCCAGCAAATGTCGAACGGGGTTCCAATCCGGATGGCTGTAATGGAGAGAGCGTTAAAATAGACATTTCGAAAGCGAGGGTGATATAAGATGCTGTTTATCATAAATAATGCCCGACTTCTGAATGAAGCAGGCGAATTGGTTACAGGACATATTGTAGTGAAAGATGGAATCATTCAAGAGGTCAAGTTCGGAGAGAGTGTCTCGGAACTAACGGAGAATACCGGAGCTGAGGTTATCGATGCTGCTGGCAAGCTGGTTACACCAGGTTTCATTGATATGCATGTCCATCTTCGGGAACCGGGCTTCGAGCATAAAGAAACGATTGAGACGGGAGCGCGTTCTGCGGCTAAGGGAGGATTCACAACCATCGCTTGCATGCCAAACACGAAGCCTGTTACCGACAATGCAGAGGTTGTAAGCTTCGTTTGCGAGAAGGCCCGGCAAGCCGGGTTAGTGAAGGTGCTGCCTTATGCAGCCATCACGAAAGGGGAGCAAGGACAGGAACTGACGGACTTTGCCGCCCTGAAAGAAGCTGGTGCAATCGGCTATACCGATGATGGTGTAGGCGTGCAAAGCGCTCAAATGATGAAGGATGCCATGGCACTGGCGGCTTCACTGGATATGCCGGTGATCGCACACTGCGAGGATAACTCGCTGGTGGTCGGGGCACCGGTCGCTGAAGGCTCCTTCGCCGAGCGCCATGGGCTGAAGGGGATTCCGAATGAATCGGAGGCTATCCACGTCGGAAGAGACATTCTGCTGGCTGAAGCGACGGGCGTGCACTATCATGTGTGCCACGTCAGTACGGAGCAGTCGATCAGGTTGATCCGGCAAGCCAAGGAAATTGGAATTCGGGTAACCGCAGAGGTGTGTCCTCATCATCTGATCCTGTCAGAAGAGGATATTCCAGGGCTGGATACCAATTGGAAGATGAATCCGCCGCTAAGATCACGGCGTGATGTGGAGGCCTGCATCCAGGCGCTGGAGGACGGAACCATTGATATGATCGTTACAGATCACGCGCCTCACAGTGCAGAAGAAAAGGCGAAAGGGATGCTTCAAGCGCCGTTCGGAATTGTTGGCTTCGAGACAGCCTTCCCGCTCCTGTATACAAAATTCGTCAAGACCGGCCGCTGGAGCCTGGATTTTCTGGTCAACAGAATGACGGAAACTCCGGCCGATATATTCCGGCTAAACGCTGGCCGTCTGCAAGCCGGCGCACCTGCAGACTTGACGGTTGTTGATCTGGAGAAGGAACAGGAAGTCAATCCGGCGCAATTTGCATCCAAGTCGAACAATACGCCGTTTAGCGGCTGGAAGCTCTCGGGCTGGCCTGTTATGACTGTCGTTCAAGGCCGCATTATTTTCAGAGAAAATTAAGTTAATTAAGAAAGCATGGGCTTATTTAGAACATACACGTAAAGGAGTGCTGCAAGATGCAGGCAAGATTGTTGTTGGAAGACGGCACGCTGTTCACCGGACTCTCGTTCGGCGCAGAAGCGGAAATGACCGGCGAAGTCGTATTTAATACCGGAATTACAGGATACCAGGAGGTTCTGTCCGATCCGTCCTATTGCGGGCAAATCGTGACAATGACCTATCCCTTGATCGGCAACTACGGTATTTCCCGCGACGATTTCGAGTCGATTGCCCCGTCGATCCACGGGTTTGTCGTCCGCCGCTACGAGCCTTCGCCAAGTAATTGGCGGGCGCAGTACTGCCTTGGAGACTTACTTAAGGAATACGGGATTCCAGGTATCAGCGATATTGATACCCGCATGCTGACCCGGATTATCCGCCAGCACGGCACGATGAAGGGGATTATCACAACCTCGGCGAAGTCGGTGGCGGAATTACAGGAGCAAATGAAGTTAACCAGTATAGATGAGCTTCGTAATCAGGTGGCTCGCACCTCGACCACGCATGTCTATAGCAGCCCGGGCTCGAAGGAGCGGATCGTTCTGGTGGATTTTGGGGCCAAGAGCGGCATCCTGAGAGAACTCAACAAGCGTGACTGCGATGTGGTCATTGTCCCGCATAATACGACAGCCGAGGAGATTCGCCGGCTTGATCCGGATGGCATTCAGTTATCCAACGGCCCTGGCGATCCTAAAGACGTTCCTTATGCTGTGGAAATGATCTCCGAGCTGCTTGGTGAATATCCGATCTTCGGCATCTGCCTGGGCCACCAGCTGCTGTCGCTGGCCTGCGGAGCAGATACAGAAAAGCTGAAATTCGGACATCGCGGCGGAAATCACCCGGTTAAAGAGCTGGAAAGCGGACGCTGCTATATTACATCGCAAAATCACGGCTACACCGTCAACGAGGCTTCACTGCAAGGGACGGATCTGGTCGTTACCCATATTAATAACAATGACAAGACTGTAGAGGGCGTCAAGCATACGAAGCATCCGGCATTCTCGGTACAGTACCACCCCGAAGCCGCGCCTGGACCACATGATAACGGATATCTGTTCGACCGCTTCATCGAGATGATTCGCGAACATAAGCGTCAGCATCCACAGAAGCCGCGTCAAACGAAATGGATCTCCATCGCGAAAGGAGAGCAACAAGTACATGCCTATAAATAAAGATCTCAAGAAAATTCTCGTCATCGGCTCCGGTCCGATCGTGATCGGTCAGGCCGCTGAATTTGACTATGCCGGTACGCAAGCGTGCCAAGCGCTGAAAGAAGAGGGCGTAGAGGTTGTCTTGATCAATAGCAACCCTGCAACGATCATGACGGATACAAATATGGCGGATAAGGTGTACATCGAACCGATCACGCTTGATTTCGTCACCCAGATCATCCGCCAGGAGCGTCCGGATGGGCTTCTGCCGACGCTCGGCGGTCAGACGGGTCTGAATATGGCTGTTGAGCTTGCCCGTGCAGGCGTACTGGAGAGCGAAAATGTCCGGTTGCTCGGAACCCAGTTGAATTCCATTGAAAAGGCGGAAGACCGGGACCTGTTCCGCGAGCTGATGCGCGAGCTGGAGCAGCCGGTTCCGGAAAGCACAATTATTACCACGGTGGAGGAGGCTCTGGCGTTTGCGGAAGAGATCGGCTACCCGGTTATCGTTCGCCCGGCCTACACGCTGGGAGGAACAGGCGGGGGAATCTGCGCAAATGTCAGTGAGCTTAAAGAGACCGTTGCCTCAGGTATCCGTTACAGCCCGATCGGGCAGTGCCTGATCGAGAAATCGATCGCAGGCTTGAAGGAAGTCGAGTATGAGGTGATGCGGGATGCAAATGACAACTGCATTGTCGTCTGCAACATGGAGAACTTTGATCCGGTCGGCGTACATACCGGGGACAGTATTGTTGTAGCTCCAAGCCAGACGCTGTCTGACCGGGAGTACCAAATGCTTCGCTCGGCCTCGCTTAAGATCATCCGCGCTCTGAACATTGAAGGCGGCTGCAACGTACAGTTTGCTCTGGATCCTCAGAGCTTCCAATACTATGTGATTGAAGTGAATCCGCGGGTAAGCCGCTCCTCGGCGCTCGCATCCAAGGCAACAGGCTATCCGATCGCGAAGATGGCGGCTAAGATTGCACTGGGATATACCCTGGATGAAATCGTGAACCCGGTAACCGGACAGACCTATGCCTGCTTCGAGCCGACCCTTGATTATATCGTCAGCAAAATTCCACGCTGGCCGTTCGACAAGTTCGTCCATGCCAACCGCAAGCTCGGCACGCAAATGAAGGCGACTGGGGAAGTGATGGCGATTGGACGCACCTTTGAAGAGTCGATTCAAAAAGCGGTTCGTTCGCTGGAGATTGGCACCCATCGTTTGTATCTTAAGGGGGCCGACCAGCTTGAAGAAGAGGTGCTGAATCAACGCCTCATTAAAGCGGATGATGAGCGGCTGTTCCTGATCGCCGAAGCGTTCCGCAGAGGCTATACGCTCCAGCAAATTCAGGATCTGACGCAAGTGGATTGGTGGTTCCTGGACAAAATCGAGCGGCTCGTACAGTTCGAGCGCAACATTGCTGCTGAGCGCGAACTGGACTACGAGACACTGTTTGAAGCGAAGCGACTTGGATTCACCGACCGTGCCATTGCAGAGCTGCGGGCGGCGGGACAACCGCAGGGGACCCATCTGACCGAGCAAAGCGTTACCCAATTCCGCAAGGAGCGGGGGTTGAAGCCGGTCTATAAAATGGTGGACACCTGTGCGGCCGAGTTCGAGGCGTCTACGCCTTACTACTACTCGACTTACGAGACAGAAAATGAAGTCATTCATACGAATAAAGAAAAGATTGTGGTCCTCGGCTCCGGTCCGATCCGAATCGGGCAAGGCATTGAGTTTGACTACTCGACGGTTCATGCCGTATGGGCCATTCAAAAGGCCGGGTACGAGGCAGTAATTATAAACAACAATCCGGAGACGGTGTCCACTGACTTTAATACATCGGATCGCTTGTACTTCGAGCCGCTCTTCTTCGAGGATGTCATGAATGTCATTGAGCAGGAGCAGCCGGTCGGCGTGATCGTACAGTTCGGAGGACAGACCGCAATTAATCTGGCGGCTCCGCTGCAAGCGGCAGGTGTGCGGATTCTCGGAACGAGTCTGGACAGCATCGATGAAGCGGAGGATCGCAAGAAGTTCGAGGCGCTTCTCTCCAAGCTGGGCATCGCTCAGCCGAAGGGCAGTACGGTTACCTCGGTAGAGGAAGCGGCCGCAACCGCCCAATCGCTCGGATATCCGGTGCTGGTTCGTCCGTCGTATGTACTTGGCGGCCGGGCGATGGAAATCGTCTACTCCGATGAAGAATTGCTGAAATACATGAAAGAAGCGGTGAACATCAACCCGCAGCATCCGGTACTGATTGACCGGTACATGCTCGGTAAAGAAGTAGAGGTTGACGCGATCTGCGACGGAGAGACCGTATTGATCCCGGGTATCATGGAGCATGTAGAACGCGCAGGCGTCCATTCGGGCGACTCCATTGCGGTCTATCCGCCTCAGCATCTGTCAGAGGAACTGAAAAGCAAAGTCACCGAAATAACAATGAAGATTGCCAAGGAACTGAAAACCGTGGGTCTGGTTAACATTCAGTTCGTCATCTACAAAGATGAAGTATACGTTATCGAAGTGAATCCGCGCTCCTCTCGGACGGTACCGTTCCTGAGCAAAGTCACCAATATTCCGATGGCGAATGTAGCTACGAAATGTATCCTCGGAACGAAGCTGAAGGATTTGGGCTATCAGGATGGACTCTGGCCGGAGAGCAAGCAGGTGGCGGTCAAGGTACCGGTATTCTCCTTCGCCAAGCTGCGCAGAGTGGAGCCGACACTCGGGCCGGAGATGAAATCAACGGGCGAGGTTATGGGCCGTGATCCTCAGTATGCAAAGGCATTGTATAAGGGCTTGATCGGCGCGGGGATGAAGATTCCGGCCACCGGGGCTGTCATTGCCACGGTTGCGGATAAAGATAAGGAAGAAGCGGTAGAGCTGTTGAAGGGCTTCTACAAGCTGGGCTATAAAATCATCGCGACAGAAGGCACGGCTGCAACTCTCACAGAAGCAGGCATACGGGTGACTACGGTTCACAAGCTGACCGAAGGTGTGCCGAATATTCTTGACCTGATCCGCAGCGGCGAGGCTCACTTTGTCATCAATACCTTGACCAAGGGCAAGGAACCGGAGCGCGACGGCTTCCGGATTCGCCGGGAAGCGGTTGAGAACGGCATCGTATGTATGACTTCGCTCGATACGGTGCGGGCACTGCTGAACATGCTGGAGACGATCAACTTCTCGTCCCAGGCGATGCCGAGCCTGTAATCTATCGGATAGTGAAGTAAAACCAAATATAGATCCTGCGGCTCCGAAGCTATAAGAAGCAACGGAGCCGCAGGTGTGACGGGAGGAGAAAGAATGTCGTTATCGTACAGCGAGGCCGCGGGCAAGCTGATGGTGGCACTGGATTATTCTTCGGCTGAGCAAGCAAAGACCTTGATCCGTGAATTAGAGGGGATCCCTTGCTATATGAAGGTGGGAATGCAGCTCTTCTATGCGGCCGGAGCGGATTTTGTCAAGGAGCTGAAAGCAAGCGGCTACAAGGTATTTCTGGATCTAAAGCTCCATGATATCCCGAACACGGTGAAAGGAGGCGCAAACAGCATCACCCGACTTGGGGTAGATATGTTCAATGTTCATGCCGCCGGAGGGAAGAGCATGATGGCTTTCGCGATGGAAGGCGTGCTTGAAGCGCTTGATAATCACTCAGCAGCAAGACCTTTACTGATTGGTGTTACCCAGCTTACAAGTACAGATCAAGAGACGATGAACCGGGAGATCGGTATTCCGGGAAGCGTGGAGTCAGCCGTATTGTCTTATGCCTCATTGACAAAGGAGGCCGGGCTTGATGGCGTGGTGGCATCGCCGCTTGAAGTGCCTGCGATTAAGGCTCATTGCGGCAAAGACTTTATTACGGTGACGCCGGGTATCCGTCCTGCGGGCAGCAGCCGGGGAGATCAATCCCGCACCCTGACGCCGGCGGAAGCCGTACGCTCAGGCACAGATTATATGGTAATCGGGCGTCCGATTACCGGAGCAGCCGTACCGCGCGAAGCGGCGGAACAGATTATCGGGGAGATGATGGAAGCATGATGAACACGGAAAATATTGCAAGGCAAATCGCAGAAGGGCTGCTCTCAATTGGTGCTGTAGCCCTGCGCCCGCACCAGCCCTTTACCTGGACATCAGGCATTAAATCGCCGATCTATTGCGATAACCGACTAACGATGTCCTATCCTGAGATTCGGGATCTGATCGCAGCATCTTTTGCAGCGGTGATCTCGGAGAGATATCCGGAAGCGGAGGTTGTAGCCGGAACAGCAACGGCAGGGATTCCGCATGCCGCCTTCACCGCCCAGAAGCTGGGCCTGCCTATGGCTTATGTCCGGGACAAGGCCAAGGGCCATGGCAAGGAGAATCAAATCGAAGGGTTGATTAAGCCGGGGCAGAAAGTGATCGTCATCGAAGATCTGATCTCCACTGGAGGCAGTTCTATTAAAGCAGCGCAGGCAATCCGCGAGGCAGGAGCCGAGCCGTTGGCAGTTTTGGCCATTTTCAGCTATCAGTTGGATAAGGCTGCGCAAGCCTTTGAAGAGTCAGGGATTGTGCTGCAGACGCTGTCCAACTATTCAGCACTGATCGAGGTAGCGGTGGAGCAAGGGTTGATCAAGCCGGAGGATTTGACATTGCTGAAGTCCTGGCGGGAGGAGCCAAGCTCGTTCGGACAGTAAATCATGCATTTTATAGGCCGAGTCAATGTTTTCGATTTATCATGTCAGTCCGACTATCGATCCCAACCCGGAGAATTGGGTGACAGAGATCTGTTATCCAGTTATTCCGAAATAGCAGGTATACAAGAACAAGCCCGCATCAGTCACGCGCGGGCTTGTTCTTATTAATCAGGGCTGCTTTAATGCGTGGTACTTGGCCGCATTCCGCAGAGCAGGCCAGATGTCGGACGTCTCTCCCCCAATGTGCCAGTAGGCAAATCCGGCGACGTTTCGCTCCAGGGCCATGCTGTATTTTGAAGATAAGGAGCGGCTGTCCTCCAGCCAAATTCGATGGGTCTTCCCGCCAGAGACATAGCTTGCTACATATTGGCCCAGTTTGCTGTTCCAGCTAGGACGTAGGCCAAACGTAGAAACTCGCTGCGTTTGCTCCCCGAGCCTCAGATCCTCGGAGCTCTGCGCAGCTCCCGAGGGGTTAACTGTCCAATCTCTTGTGTAAAGCGGCATGCCGAGGATCACCTTGGAAGCCTCAACCTCCTCAAGCAGTGTATCCAAGCCGCTTCGCACCCAAGGCAGCGAAGCGACCGGGCCTGCTTCCCCTCCGCTCCAGTGCTCGTCATACCCCATTAGAACGACATAATCGGCTTGCTTGCCAATTGCTGCATAATCGAACGCTTCGGTCCAATCCGTACCCAGATCTGGTGAGACATCGACGGATAATGTAATGTCCTTATCGTGAAGCTGCTTGGCAAGCTCGGTCACGAAGGAAGTGAAGGCCTTGCGATTTGCTGGGGCTACATTTTCAAAGTCGAGGTTAATTCCATCCAGGCCGTATTTCTGGGCAAGTTGAACCACTTTTGTGATTGCAGCTGATGTTTTGGCGGAGGAGGCTAGTAAAGCTTTGGTATTTTCCTGATTCAGCCGGTTGCCGAACATGGCCCATACCTTCTTTCCATGCTGATGCGCCCAACTGACAAGCTCGCTGCTCCCGCTATCCGAGATTCCGCCGTCCGCATCGAGAAAGAACCATCTCGGCGACAGTACATTCACATTGGATGCCAGCACGGATTGCTTGAATTCGGCATTGCTCTGCTGGTATTGCCAGCCAAGCTGGACCCTATCGGGCACCTTGGCGGCAAGCTTGCTTGACCAGATCGTGTTCTGAAGCAATCGGTCCAAAATGACAGCGGTCTCCTGCCGGGACAACGCCCGCTGCGGCTCGAATTTTCCTTCGTTTCCTTGCATGAGCTGAAGCTGGGCCATCGCATATACAGCCCCGCTGGCCCAGGAAGAGATTGCCGTATGATCCCGGAATTCCAGACGTTGGATATCCGCCGATGAGGCGGAAGAAGAGCCGGTGATCTTCTGCAGCCAAATGGCCGCCTCCTGTCTTGTCAACGCATTCTTGGGCGCAAACCTTCCATCCCCCAGGCCTTCAGTGAGCCCGGCCCCGGTTGCGGCTTGAATGGCTGAGTAGTACCAGTCGCTTGGTTTTACATCCTTGTACGCTGCAACGGCCGATGAGACCGATTCAAGTCCCAGCAGGCGGTTGAGGGTAACTAGAAATTCCGCACGAGTAATAGATTGAGCAGGGGAAAAGGTAGATGCCGTGGTTCCTTTCATAATGTTCTTTTCAGTTAATGAAATAATAGCTTCTTTGGCATAGCTGCCATCCAGATCCCGAAAAGAGAGGCCGCTGCCAAGCACCGGGGCTTGTGCTGGAAGGAATGCTATGCCGAGCAGTACAGTCAGCAGTACAACGCGAAGAAATTTCATGAATAAAGTCCGCCTCACATTTAGGAAATAAATAACTTCCATAATTCTACCAAAAATGCTAGACTCTATCAGTGATAAAAATATGGAAATTAAATCTCAATATCGTAAAATACATTGTAACTTTTTGGCATGTTTTTTCGTTTATAATGCATGACATGAGTGATACATAAAGGAGAACGATAAAAGATGATAGGGTGGCTTCGCAAAAGTACAAGGCGTGGAGATGAAGCTTCACTGTCCGAGCATTCGGAGGGAGACGTGACGGAAGCGGAAGTTTTGCTCGAGGAGGAGCATTCCGATGAACCCGTCGATCATGAACCAGGTGACAAGGCAGTACCGGTTCCTCTTGAGACGGGGCCGATTCTGTCTGTTCGGGAGGTTCATCGATCCTTTCCGGTTGGCGGTGGAGAAATCCATGTCCTGAAAGGCATTAACATGGAGGTATTACCTGGCCAGCTCGTCATGCTAAAGGGACGGTCCGGCTCCGGCAAGACGACGCTATTGAATATGCTCGGCGGCCTTGATCAGCCTTCCTCGGGGGAGATTCTGTTCCGGGGACAGCCGATGCATGAGCTGAATGATGACAGGCGCACGCTCATGCGCAGACATGATATCGGGTTTATTTTTCAAGCGTATGCCTTGCTTCCTTTACTTTCGGCTTGGGAGAATGTCGAACTCTCGCTGCGGATGGCCGGCGTTCCTTCGAGTGAATGGAAGCAAAGGGTAGCCCACTGTCTGGAACTGGTGGGTCTGGGCAAGCGGATGTTCCATCGGCCGTTCGAGCTGTCAGGCGGGGAGCAGCAGCGGGTTGCGATTGCCAAGGCGATCGCCCATAAGCCGAAGCTGCTGCTGGCGGACGAACCGACGGCGAATCTGGATTCCCAGATGGGCGCTCAGGTCATGGCTGTGTTTAGAAATATCATTCATACCGAGCATATGACAATTTGCATGACAACTCATGATCCTACAATTTTGGAGGTTGCAGACCATGTTTACGAAATGGTGGATGGAAAATTTATCGGGAAGTAGGAAAGGCGCCCGCAGAATGCTGGGAGTGATGTCAATCTGTCTGGCCGTTGCAACGGCAGCTACAGGCTGTTCACTGCTCCCGAACGAGGATGAGGAGGAGGTCCTTCCGGTCATTACGCCTCCTACTATCTCTAAGAAGCCGGAGTACGAGGTGCGATCCGAGACGATCGAACTGAAGGTTAGTGCTGTCGGTAAAATTATGAGCCAGCGCGAAGAGCCGCTGTATTTTACTGAGGACGGGCTTCATATCCAGGAAGTAAAGGTGAAGGCCGGCGATAAAGTCAGCGAGGGCGATGTTCTGATCGTGCTGGATGTGAAGGAGCTGGAGAAGGATCTTCGCAAGAAACGCCTTGATTTCCGTCAGCAGGAGCTATCCATGAAGGAAACGCTTCGGACGAAGGATGAGATGGATGAAATTGAGTTCGAGAAAGCATCCATCGTCTTTGAAGAGCAGCGCCAGGCGCTGGTCGATCTGGAGCAGAAAATTGCCGACGGTACACTGCGTGCGCCATTTTCAGGCACGATTGTCTCCATGACCGCTCAGAAGGGCGGAACGATAAAGGCATATGAATCGCTGGGCATTATCTCCGATACGTCTTCACTGGTTGTAGCGGCTTCTTTTGCCAAGGAGGATTTGACCAAGCTGGCAGTCGGGATGAATGCGCAGGTGGACATTAATGCTGCCGGGGTGTTCCAGGGTAAGGTCAAGGCAATGCCTGTCACGACCAGCGACTCGAACAATAATGGAAACCAGGGGGGAATGGGGCCCGAGAAGGATACGGCAGATAAGTATCTGATTGTGGAGCTGGATAAGTGGCCTGCTGATGTGGAGCGCGGGCGGCAGCTCAGCGTATCCATTGTGACCGAACGGAAGGAGAATGCAACGCTGATTCCGATCTCTGCGCTTCGCTCCATCGGATCAAGAACCTACGTCCAGGTGGCAGAGGCTGACGGCTCGAAACGGGAGGCGGATGTGGAGGTTGGCATGCAGACCTCGACGGATGTCGAAATCATTAAAGGGCTTGAGCCGGGACAGAAAGTTGTGGGTCGATAATGGGAGTTCCTTTGCTTCGGCTATTATTTCGAAAAATGTGGAATACGAAATGGCTGACGCTCAGTACGCTATTGGGATTGATCGTAGCTGTTTCGTTCACGGTGAGTATACCGATGTATTCGGACGGGTCGCTGAAAAGAGTGGTCTCCAGCACGCTTCAGGCAGAGAGCGAAGGGCTTCCTGCCGGATCGCTTATTATGAGCTATCAAGCTCCTGGCGGAACCAAGACGGACCTGTCCGGACTGGAAGCCGTCAGTCAATACATAGCTTCGGAGGTGCCTGAGCAGGTTGGGTTCCCGTATGAAGCATATGTTAACTCCCGGTCAATCCGTGGTACTGAGGTATATCCGGAGGATCCGACCAAGGTGGATGCCAGCCGTACTCGTACGATGGGCATCGTCTCGATGAGCGGCTTGGGTGACCGGATCTCGATAACGGGAGGACAGTTGTTCTCAGAAGCAGCAGGCGGAGACGTGCTTGAGGCGTTGATGCTTGAAGAGGCGATGTACCGTCAGGATCTTCACGTCGGTGATGTGATGGAATACCCGGTATACAGCGGTGTCGATGTTACTTTGAAAGTAAAAATCGTAGGCACCTTCGTTCCGGAAAATGAGAGCGATCCTTATTGGTACCAGGGCTACGAAGGCATGATGAATACATTCTATGTCAGCGAGCAGGCCTTTAACGGGAAGCTGCTCAATGAGCTTGGCATTCCGCTTCATAATTCAAGCTGGTATTACGCCTTTGATCTTCGCGAGATCAAGACGGGGCAGCTCTCTCCGCTGTCCAGCACATTGGAGAGACTGAATGTCGAGCTATACCAGAAGCTGAAGGACACCAAGGTCGATCTTTCCTTCGGCAGCTTGTTGGATGATTTCCGCAGGCAAAGCCTGCAAATGCAAACTATGCTGTTCACACTGGCGGCGCCGATGATTGCCATGGTCTTCTATTTTATCGTGATGAACGCCCGCCAGTCCCTGGATAAACAGCAAAGCGATATTGCCGTTTTGCGCAGCCGGGGCGCTTCCACAAAGCAGATTATATTCATATATTTGCTGGAGGGGCTGCTTCTCGGAGCCGTTGCCTTAATTGCCGGACCGCTTCTCGGATGGTTTATGTCCAAAAGCATCGGCTCGGCGGACGGGTTTCTGGCCTTTGTCAACCGCAAGTCGATTCCGGTCGGGTTTAATGCCGACGCACTCTTGCTAGGGGCTGCCGCAGTTATTATTGCGATTCTGGCGACGGTGCTTCCGGCGGTATCCTATGCAAGAGCTTCGATCGTGAATGCCAAGCAGAAGCAGGCGAGATCTGATCGCAGACCGGGATGGCAGCGCTGGTTCATCGATATTGTGCTGATGGGCCTGGCGGGTTACGGTTATTATTTGTTCTATGAACGGCAAATGCTGACCTTCCAGACGGGTATGACGACAGATCAACTGCAGGTACAGCCATTTCTATTCTTCGTACCCGCGTTGGCAATTTTCTCTATCGGACTCTTCTTCCTGCGGGTGTTCCCGTGGATTTTGAAGCTGATCGGCTGGATCGGCAAGAAGTGGCTTCCGGTCCCTTACTATTTAAGCTTGACGCAATTATCACGTTCTTCATCTTCATACTATCCGCTCATGATTTTGCTCGTTCTGACGCTAGGGCTAGGTGTTTATAACGCCTCGGCTGCAAGAACGATCGACTTGAACTCCACCGAGCGGACACTGTACAAGTACGGTGCCGACGTTGTGATGCAGACGGTATGGGAGGCTACTCCCGAGCTGTCGAAGAACCCTCCGAAGGGTGGAAATAACGGCGGAGGTAATGGAGGCGGTAACGGTGGTAATGGAGGCGGAAGCGGCGGCGGTGGCGGTGGCGGCCAAGGTGGTGGAGGTCAAGGCGGCGGACAGGGACAGCAGCCGGCGAAGCTGATCTACTCGGAGCCTCCGTTTGAAGTGTTCCGCAAGCTTGAAGGAGTGGAGCATGCTGCAAGAGTATTGCAGACAAAGGCCAACATCATTATATCCGGGAAATCTGCCGGGCAAGGGAATTTGATGGGGATCGATAACGTTGATTTTGCCAAGGTAGGGTGGTTCCGCAATGATTTGTTCCCGGCTCATCCTTATCAATATCTAAACTTGCTAGGGATGAATGAGAGCGCAGCGCTGGTGCCTTCCAGATTGGCTGAGAAATATCAGCTCAAGCCAGGCGATGTGTTTACAGTATCGCTGGGAGAGGCTACGCTCGAATTCGCAGTTTACGGCATTCTGCCTTATTGGCCAAGTCAATATCCGGATGAACAGCCGTTTGTTATTGCCAATCTTGACTATATTTACGATCAGTCCCCGCTCACCCCTTATGAGGTATGGCTGAAGATGGAGCCCGATGCCAAGGTGGGTCCGCTGGTTACGAAGCTGGCCGAGGAGGGCGTAGACCTCTATTCTGTGAAGGATGTTCGCAGTGAGCTCGCGACCCAGAGCAAGCACCCGACCAGGGGCGGAGTATTCGGGATTCTAAGTTTGGGCTTCATGGTATCCGTTATCGTATCACTGATCGGATACGTATTATATTGGTTCTTCAATCTGTCTGGCCGGGTCGTACAATTCGGTATTTTGCGGGCGATGGGCTTATCCCGCAGACAGTTGACGTTCATGCTGCTTACAGAGCAACTGCTCACAGCAGGACTATCGATTATACTAGGGATTGTCATCGGCAAGGTTGCCGGCAAGCTATACTTGCCGTTCCTGCAGACAGCGGACAATGTAACTACACAGGTGCCGCCGTTCCGAATTATCTTCAACTCTTCCGATACGTTGAAATTATATGTCGTCGTGTTCGTGATGCTGCTGATGGGAGCGGGGCTCCTGTTCTGGCAAATCCGCAGACTGCGCGTGCATCAGGCCGTGAAGATGGGAGAGGAGCGGTAAGGTATGATCCATTGTGAAGGACTAGTTAAAATTTTTAAAACAGAAGATCTTGAGGTAGTGGCCTTGCAGGGGTTGAACCTGAATGTCCAGCAGGGTGAGATGATGGCGATTATCGGCAACAGCGGCAGTGGCAAGTCAACTCTGCTCAACATTCTGGGCGGACTTGACCGCCCGTCTGCCGGCCAGGTTAATGTCGGAGGCTGGGATCTGCTCAAGATCCGCGATGATCAGTTGGTGGAATATAAACGCAATACGGTCGGATTTGTCTGGCAGAATAATGCCCGCAACCTGCTTCCTTATCTGTCAGCCCTGGAGAATGTGGAAATGCCGATGCTGCTGACAGGGAAGCTGGACCGTGCCTATGCCAAGCAACTGCTAGAATGGGTCGGACTGAAGGACAGAATGCACAATAAGCTGCATCAGCTGTCCGGGGGGGAGCAGCAGCGGGTAGCTATTGCGATCTCGCTCTCCAATCGTCCGAAAATGCTGCTTGCGGATGAACCGACAGGCTCGGTCGATACAGCGACCTCTGACCAGATTATGAATATTTTCCGGCAGGTTAACCGCGAGATTGGTATTACTATCGTCATTGTTACCCATGATCTGGCTCTGGCCGGCAAAGTGGACCGTGTGGTAGCCATCCGTGACGGACTTACAAGCACCGAGTTCGTCAAGCGGAATCCGAATCTGGATCTGGCCTCCATCGATTCGGGAGCAGGTGCGCTGCAAGAGGTGCACGAGGCTTTTGTCGTGGTCGATCGCGTCGGCCGTCTGCAGGTTCCGAAGGAATATCTTGAAGCCGTTGGGATTGACGGACGCGCAAGCATGGAATTTGAAGGGGATAAGATCATTATTACAGCACCAAAAACTTTAGAGGGGGAGAATACGAATGAGTCATAAGGGATTCGGCAAGCTGAAAAAAATCGGTTCTGTATTGCTTAGCTCTATGGTAGTGATGGGTTTGCTAGCTGGATGTACGGGCGGCAAATCCGCACAACAACAAGAAGAGAAGGTGCTGAGAATCGGGGTCCTCTACGGCAGTACGGATGACTCCTATTTCCGCCAGCAGTACACGGATATTTTTGAATATGCTAACTCCAATATTACGATTGAAATTGTTCCTGCGATTGATCAGAACCAATACCGATACAATGACGGGTCAGAGCCATATGTGCAGCCTGATTACCTGGAGAGCATGAAGAAAATTATGACAGGCAGCAATCCGGTTGATGTGGTCGTTGCCGATACATCTACGTTGAAGCAGTTGATTGCCGAGAATCTTTTGAAGCAGTTGGATCCGCTTATACAGGAAGATAAATTTGATACAACGGATTATGTTCCGTCGGTAATCGAAGGGATCAAGGATTTAGGAGACGGGAATTTATATGCCCTCACTCCTTCCTTCTCTTCTTCAGCGCTCTTCTATAATAAGAAGCTGTTCACGGATGCAGGAGTCACACCTCCTACAGATAAAATGACCTGGGACGAAATTTTTGATAAAGCGCGATTAGTAGCAAAAGGCGAAGGGAATGACCGTGTATACGGATTTGCATTTAACCGTTACAAAGGAAATGACCCTTACTGGGATATGCAAAATAACTATTTAAATACGCTGCAGTTAAAAACATTCGATGATAAAGCTGAGACTATGACCGTGGATACACCGCAATGGACAAAGGTCTGGGAGACGGTCAGCAAGCTGGCGAAGGATGAAGTTATCCCTAACAACAACAATATCGACTACTCCGAGCCATGGACAGCGATCAGCAGTGATTTGTTCCTGTCCGGTAAGGTAGCTATGACGGTGGCAGAGAGCTACTACATCAATGAAGTTGCAGATGCTAATAACAATGCCTCGAAGATTAAAAACTTCACGGCGGTCGATTGGGATGTAGTTACCGTGCCTGTGCATCCGGAGAAGCCGGATATGGGCGGGAATATTTGGCTGAATAACACCTTTTCCATCAACAGCAGCGCACCAAATGCTGATTCCGCATGGGAATTCATCAAGTTCATTAATGGCGAAGAATTCGCCAAGCTGAAATCCCGCAGCAACACCTATGAGATGGTATCTCGCAAATCCTATATCCAGCCGAAACAAGGTCTCGATTACAATGTTCAGGCGTTCTACCTGTTGAAGCCGGTACCGCCGACCGACTCGAAGCTGGAAAGTCTGATGATGGAGAAGCAAGGTTTGTATAGTATAACCAGTATGGGCCGTAATTACTTCCAGGAAGTGCTTGAGAACAAGAAGACGCCGGCTGAAGCTCTGAAGGCCTGGTCCGAGAAAGGCAATTCCATGCTTCAGGAGATCAAGCTTAATCCAAAAACATTGTTCCAGGAAGATGGAACGCCGTTTATTCCGGAGGATACCGGGAATACGGGAATTTAACTAATATGAACGAAGTCGCCGAATGAAATTCGGCGGCTTTTTTTTGTTTATTTGGGTAATCTATAGGTAAGTTCCAAAGCCTATTCTGATTCTTGCACGGGAGGTGACTCAAACTTGCGGTGGGTATATTTCAATAAGTTATACAGAACGAAGTTTCAGGCTGGCTGTCTTGCCAAGCGGCTTGAGCATGACGGCTGGACTTACGGCTTTGACGAAATGCGGGTCATTGAAATTTTTCGTTCCAGAAGAGGAAAGTACGGAGTCAGATTTATTCCTTAAGGGCCTTGACGCCGAGCGTCAAGGTCGTGTATATTAATAAATGTCGCTATTTACGACGCGGGGTGGAGCAGCTCGGTAGCTCGTCGGGCTCATAACCCGAAGGCCGCAGGTTCAAATCCTGCCCCCGCAATTCTTTACCCGGAATCGGGGGCCCTTAGCTCAGTTGGTTAGAGCACTCGGCTCATAACCGATCGGTCACAGGTTCGAGTCCTGTAGGGCCCATAAGTGCAAAAACCCCTTGCCATGCAAGGGGTTTTTGCTTTGTGCCGGATGAACGAACTCAGGAGGGCCATTTCCGGCGCTCTTGCCAAACGTATGGTCTTATTTTTAGGTGAAAAGCTTGATGATGAGTCTTGGAAGATAAAATAAAGCTTCAGACAACCAAGTGATAGCGTCAGCGAATCTTTCCGATTTAATTCTTCCAAATTTCATAAAGCCACCTCACATATGGAAGTATTTTACTATATCATATCAGATTTAAGAAGGTTAAACCACATGACTGAGCAAGAACGCCTGCGGGCGTTTCAAAAAGTAGAATCTATGTCAAATGAAAAGTTTTGGGACTGGATGAATTTCATACACTCCCGAACCTACGCCAAGGCAGCGCAGCACTACGAGGAAGCTATGGCCATCGTTCTGCAATTTGAATCGGCGGGTCTGGACAGGGAACGTATAATTATAGGACAACAATGATTACGCCTGATAATTCTCCTGCCACAGATTGCAAAAGAGCAGGAGAGGCTTTTTTTAACCCTAATTGATTTTCCAATAGCATATTTAAACATGTCATGCCCATATACTCTGCTATCAAGTAAATATAATGGTTGTCTTTAAGTTTACCGAAAGGAGTGGGATATGGTTTGTCGGATCCTTTTGTAGTCAGATCATTAGACGAAATACGTTTTTGGTCACGCATTATGAAAGAACATTCCTTATTTCTTCGACTTGGATTTAGATGTGAAGACACGCAGTTAATTAATGAGGCTAATCAATTTTATGCAATCTTTGAGGATATTGAAAGAAGATCACATTCTTATCAAGCAGATACTGATCCCCAAACAATTAGACAGTTTAATTCAGAAGTTCACAGTGCTGCTTCACACATTTGGGCATTTAAGAGAAAGGTACTTGGGCTTATACTAAGGTGCCAACTTCCTGGGGGAACAAATTTTCCTTTACTTGTAGATCATGTTAGCCGAGAAGCAAATTACTTTAGAAATCGGTTAGAGGAACTCAATAGCGGGAGACTTGAACCATTACCTGATGCGATTATCGATGAAAATGTCTTTTTCCTAAAAATCATGGCTGACCATGCAAAATTTATAGGTCATCTGCTTGATCCATCCGAGCGAAAATTAGTGGAGCAAGCAAGGGAGTTTAGCCAAGATTTTGATACGTTGATGTTTCAAGCCATTGACTTAAGTTCCATGCGTCCACAATCGCAAACCCATCCATTACTAAGTCAATTTGTTGATGAAAACCGCATTTCAGTCAAATCATTGCGAGATTTTAAGAAGACTGCGCGCGACTTAATTGAGGAGTGTCGAGTCAAAAGTATCATTCACCCTTTATTAGCAGATCATGTTTTTCGTGAAGCCGAACGATTCTTGTTTATTCTTGACATGTTCGATCGGTCATTGTGTGGCATGAAGGTAAACAAGAAAGAAATCTTGTTTTAATGTAGGGGAGGTATTATGTGATGGAAATAAAAGTAACGGGATTTGTTGTTCATTCCAATGACTCCGATTCGAGACATTCACATCAACTTTTTCTTACATCTTGGGATGGAAGGCCCGTTAACGTTCATGTTCATCCCTTTGAAGGAGATACATCCTTTGATGTTGGACATTTCCATCATTACGTGGGTGTAACTGAACCGGCTCCAAGTGGTGTTCCACACGTCCATAATTATCATGCCCAAACATCATTTAATGACCAACACAAACACATGATTAGAGGAACAACTGGCCCTGCCATACCCTTGGCAGGTGGTGGGCACTATCATTATTTTGAGGGGTATACCACAATAGATGGCAGGATCCCACATAATCACCGTTATGGTGGAAACACAGGTAATGAAAGAGCTAAACAGTAACATCTCACACAGAATTGCCCACACCATTATCCCAGGTTTTAATCCAATCTAAAAAGCGCTTCCCTGACCGATTGTCGATCAGGGAAGTGCTTTTTTATCTTTCAGCTAATTCCTCACGCAAAGCTTTTTGCAAGACTTGTGAGAAATTTAGTCCAGCTGCTTCGGCAGCAAGATTAAGGTCATGCGGTAAGGTTAATGTTTTCTTGTCGTATTTGATTTTTTCTTTTATTACACACTTTGCAACAATCGTGCGCTGACCATCATGTAAGGCAATTTTGTCTAACGGAGTCGGCTCAGGAATTTCTTCCTCATCCTCAATGCGACTCTCGATTGTCAGCTTCAGCACTTCATCTGCTCTTCGTATGGCTGTCTCGATATCGTTTGCTTGTGATAATGCTTCGTCGAGATCAGGGAAAGTAATGGCAATATGCTTTCCTGTAAAATCCAGCACAGCCACATATTGAAACTCATTCTTCAAGGAACTCATTCCTTTCATCGAAAATTAATATACCAACTTGCATTTTTGCATTTTTTATTCTTATGTTTAAGAGAAGAGGGGCTAGAATTTGAGCCCCGATTTCTTCTCGATATCCTTTAGGATATGTATAGCTACGTCCTTTTCTGGATGAACTATGGTGACTTTAGCTCTTATAGTTGGATGTTTGAACTGCCAATGGTCCCCAACTGTCTTCACCCAAAACCATTCGTTATTCTTAAGAATTTTTATAATTTCTCTTGAAGAATAACTTCGCATCCTTTTCACCTTCACATTCATTATAACACGTGTTGATACGTGCTTCAATATTGTTATTGGATGGAGTGGAATAGAGGAATTGTTTTGTATATAATTCTTGATAGTTCTGACCAAACGTAATTCAAGAAGTATAAATGAGAAGTCGAGAAGTTGATGAAAGGTAACGGAGTAGCGTTTATAACCGGATGAACGAACTCGGGAGGGCCATTTCCGGCCCATTTGCCAAACGTATGGTCTTATTTTTAGGTGAAAAGCTTGATGATGAGTCTTGGAAGATAAAACAAAGCTTCAGACAACCAAGTAATAGCGTCAGCGAATCTTTCCGATTTAATGCTTCCGAGCAAGAACGCCGGCGGGCGTTTCAAAAGTAAAATCTATGTCAAATGAAAAGTTTTGGTACTTTAGAAATTAATAAAATAGGCGGACTATCCCACCTAAAAGGATGAACAAACGCTTTTGAGTGGGGATAGTCCATCATACATTTTTTTAAATGAAAAACGGAAGCAAAAATAACCCGGTAACTGCACCAAATGGTATGCGTCTCGGAAAGAAGCGGCGGCGTGGAAAAAAGCCTGGAAAGAATCCAAATTGTCTATACGTAGCTTCTCTTGCGGGCATTCCGTTCATCTGCCCATACATCTCGTTTGTGGGAATAGCAAGCGTAATATAGTCTTGATCAACATGTGCTATAAACCCGTCATGAGACTGTCCGTCAGAAGTAGTAATACCAACATATTTATTCATACAGTGCCATGCGACTTGTTGATAATTGGTATCCATGGATAACCTCCTCAAAATTATAACTCGAGTACAGTCTATGGACTTCAACCCATTCCGCTCACGGCAAATGCCCATAGATCAAAAAAATGAAATCGAATTTTAATGCAAACAAATAAAGCGAAGGAGGAAGTTGGATGACGACAAGCATCTTGTGTAAAGCTTACGGACATAGCGATAAAGCGCCTGCGCCTACTGGTCAAAGAAGGAAGTGAAGGGCGCCATTAAGCAGAAGCACATTAACACAACCAAAACCTTGACCAAGATCATTTATTGTCTGATACTGGAAGAGGAAAAGAGATTGTTAAGGGAGGTGACGAGGTGAAAGTAAAATCATTCAGCTATACGTCTCTTGAAAAGATGGATGCTGAAATCAACCAATTTCTCAGTGATAACTGCGACAAAATTAAATATAAGGATCTTAAGTACACGGCAGTCTATGAAGAAGCTTATGCTCGTATAGTACATACTGCGATCTTAATCTTTGAGGTTGATGGCAGCAAATCAGCATATTTTGAGTAGAAGCACCTTTGGGTGCTTTTTTATTTTGCCTGGAAAGGGGATCATTGATTTTGCTGAAATGGAATTTTGGACAAGAAAGAGTATACAGGAAGAGACAATATCTGGTACAATCCCCTTAAGCATTTTACAATATTAAACACTAATAGCATATTGATTATTGTAAGTGCTTCCATTGGGTTGTAATTACACACTTTATAGAAAGGAGGAGGGAAGTTAAAACAAGAGCACACAAGGATTCCTGGCATAATTATTTTTCTATTAAACGGAATCGAAGCGAGTATAAGCTAAAATTCAAACGTTTGCACAAAAAATGAGAGGAGACAATTTTGTGATGAGAGAATTCAAGAAGATAAGTTCTTTATTTCTTAGCATTGTTTTTCTAGTCACCTCCATCTATGTCCTACAAGGATTTGAGCCTCAAAAAGCTGCTGCTGCAACAAGGCAAGCAACTGAGCTTGCAAATAAACCTTTCAGTTGGGATAACGCTAACATATATTTTGTACTGACGGATCGATTTAAAGATGGAAACCCGAACAACAACAATTCTTACGGCCGACCAAGCGTCGACGTAACCGGGAAAAGTATTGGGACTTTCCACGGCGGTGATTTAAAAGGGCTTACACAAAAACTGAATGAAGGGTATTTTACCGAGCTAGGAACGAATGCAATCTGGATTACGGCCCCTTATGAACAGATGCATGGCTGGGTGGGCGGAGGAACTGGCGGTGACTTCGCTCATTATGGCTATCATGGATATTATGCGCTTGATTTCACGATGATGGACAAAAATATGGGCACTGTGGAAGAGATGCGCGAGTTTGTCGATACGGCTCATGCCAAGGGAATTCGAGTTGTGCTCGACGTGGTTATGAATCACGCGGGATATGGGACCTTGAAGGATATGGAGGAATATAGCTTCGGCGCAAGGAACGGGATCGGTGCCGACTGGACGCCGGTCAGCGGTCAGACATGGCACAGCTATCATGACCATATTAATTATAATGATTCTTCCGCTTGGTCCTCCTGGTGGGGCGGTTGGGTACGTGCAGGAATTGCCGGTTATGAAAATTGCGGCGGAAGTGATTTGACGCTGTGTGTAGGCGATTTGCCGGATTTTCGCACGAATGTGGCGAGTAGCATCGGACTGCCGCCGCTTCTTGTAACGAAATGGGGAAAGGAGACCAGCGGTTATGAGCCGTGGATTGTTCCTGCAGCCAAAAATTTGCGTAAAGACTTGGGCATCGCGCCGGCAGACTACTTGAGCAAGTGGCTGGCAGCATGGGTCGAAGAATTCGGGATTGACGGGTTCCGTGCAGATACGGCAAAGCATGTAGAATTAAACCGCTGGAAGCAGCTTAAGAACGATAGCAGCGCTGCGCTCGAACGGTGGAGACAAAACAATCCGGGTAAGCCTGGAGCAGACTGGACGGACAACTTCTGGATGACCGGGGAGGTATGGGGCCATGGCGTAGGCAAAAGCGAATATTTCAACAACGGCTTTGATTCGATCATCAACTTCTCGTTCCAGGATGCCAACATCAATTCGCTGGAAGGAATCTATGCGGATTATGCCTCAAAAATCAACAGCGATCCTAACTTCAATGTACTTAGCTACATTTCCTCACATGATACGCGACTCTACGATCGAAGCCGATTAATCCAGGCCGGGACCGCTTTGCTTCTTCTGCCTGGCGGGATTCAAACCTTCTACGGCGATGAATCGGCTCGGGCTTTTGGCGAGACCGGATCCGATCCGCAGCAAGGAACGCGTTCATCGATGGATTGGAACAACTTGAATCAGAATGTTTTGTCGCATTGGCAGAAAGTAGGGCAGTTCCGCAATAATCATATTTCTGTGGGGGCAGGCAGTCATGAAAAAATCAGTGACACCCCCTATACGTTTAAACGGGCGTATAGCAAGGACGGAATTGAGGACAAGGTAGTCGTTGTTGTGGGGGCATCGGGATCTACGAGTGTGAATGTAGCTGCGGCATTCCCTGACGGGACCATGGTTCGGGATTTTTATACTGGAAACGAGACTATTGTAAGCGGCGGCATGGCTGCTTTTACGCCGGGGGAGAACGGGCTGATATTAATTGAGCAGGGAGCGGAAACCAAGCTTCCGATTCTATCGGCATCGCCTGCCGGAGGAACCTTCAAGACCGAAACATTGACGATTAAGCTGCTCTTGGATAAGGCAGCAAGCGGGAAGTATACCCTGGATGGCACGGATCCGCGTCAGGGTATCGAATTTACAGATGGAACATTATTATCGATCGGCGAAGATATGAGTTTTGATGAAGTGACCACGCTGAGATTGTATGCGGAGAATGAGGAAGGAGTATCGACCCAGCAGTATCAATATACCAAGAAGGATCCTAATGCCGGACTGACAATCCACTTCAAGAAGCCGGCAGACTGGGGAAATCCGTATTTGTATTACTATGGCACCTCACCCAAGATTGTTGAGCCAACCTGGGCTACTGCCCCGGCCATGGTCCACGAAGCCGGAGATTGGTATTCTTATAAGATCGACGGTGTCGACACTGCCTCGGTGATTTTCAGGGACGGAACCGGCAAGCAAAACCCTGGGCAAAATCAAGCCGGATTCATAAGGAGTGCCGAAGGCTGGTATGATGGCGCTTGGCATGATGCTAACCCGGATGGAGAAGGAGATACGGTTGCTCCAAGTGCACCTGGAAATTTGCGCTCCACTAAGGCAACGGATAAGACTATTACATTAGTCTGGGATGCTTCCACCGACAATATTGCAGTAACAAGGTATGATATTTACCGGAATGGAGCTAAGGTCGGGAGTTCTACTGCTACTACCTTTACGGATTCAGGACTTTCTCCGGAAACGTCGTATTCATATATCGTTAAAGCTCGTGATGCCGCCAACAATGAGTCGGACCCGAGTGAAGCTTTAGAAGCCGCTACGGAACCTAGCGGAACGGGCAACAAAGTGACAGTATACTATAAGCACGGCTTCAGCACGCCTTACATGCACTATCGTTCCGAAGGAGGAATCTGGACATCCGTACCGGGAGTTGCCATGGAAGCTTCTGAAGTTCCCGGCTACAGCAAGCTTACGGTTGATATTGGAACAGCAGCGCGCCTGGAGGCTTGCTTTAATAACGGGGCCGGGCAATGGGACAGCAATAATCAGAGAAACTATTTTTTCGGCACGGGTACATGGACATACAATGGTAATGGTCAGATCGTAGAAGGAGCACCCGATCCGACAACTGCCAATACAGTGACGGTATATTATAAGCATGGCTTCAGCACACCTTACTTGCATTACCGCCCGGAAGGCGGGATATGGACAGCCGTGCCGGGAGTAGCGATGGAATTCTCGGAAGTGATGGGCTACAGCAAGCTTACAGTCAATATTGGAGAAGCAACTCGCTTGGAGGCATGCTTCAACAACGGAAATGGACAATGGGATAGCAATAACGGCAGAAATTATTTCTTTAATACTGGAACGTGGACTTATTCAGGCTCTGGAAATATCCAGCCAGGGGCTCCAGTATCCCCAGTTTCAGCTTTGCAGCTGAGACCAGGGCTGACTGCATCATAGAGCCTGATAAGGATAGGGATATGATAAAGAGTCCTCCCCGTGTGAGCCAAGGGGGGGACTCTATGGTATAATAGCAAGCATGAAACCTCAAGCGGGGTGAGCAGCATCTCTTTCATACCCAATTTTATAACGCTGATAAGATTATTCGGCGCTGTGAGCTTGTTATTTGCGGAGCCTTTCTCTCCTCTTTTCTATACACTTTATATAGTCTGTGGTCTAAGTGATGTGCTGGACGGCTATTTGGCGAGAAGGCTGGGTGCGACCAGCAATTTTGGTCAGGCGCTTGACAGTGTTTCTGATTTTCTATTTATTGGAATTTTGCTCTTCATCTATATTACATATATAGCACTTCCAGGGTGGTCCATCCCATGGATTATTCTGATTGCTGCTGCCCGATTTTTATCTATCATCGTGGGGTTCAGAAAATACGGTAAACTAACATTTTTACATACTTATAGTAACAAGGCGACCGGGTTCGCTTTATTCCTCTTTCCGTTTCTTTATTCGATGTTTCCGCTGAGCATAACGATTCTACTGCTTTGCAGTGTCGCAAGTATATCGGCATTAGAAGAGCTGTTAATCAATGCGACATCCAAAGTGCTGCATCGGGACATAAAGTCTATATTTCACCATTAATTCATCTAGAAAGGGTATTCGATATGAAGGGCGAAATGAAGGCCATTACTATAAAACAGCCTTGGGCCACTTTAATCGCAGTGGGAGAAAAGAAATTTGAAACTCGAAGCTGGCCTGTCCGTTACCGGGGACAAATTGCCATTCATGCTGGCAAAACCGCGGATATGAGTGCTTGCAACTCCAAACCGATACGCAGGGTGCTTGCAAAGCACGGGTACGGTTCCCCGGCAGACTTGCCTACCGGGGCCGTAATTGCTGTGGGCGAGCTTGCAGCGTGCTATCAAATTCAATCCTTTTCTGAAGAAAAACAGGATGTAATTCTGGTGCATGACGACGAGTTCGTCCATCTTAGCGCCGAACGCGATGCCCTCGAAATCTGCTTTGGCGATTATTCCGAAGGGCGTTATGCTTGGGAAATTCGTGGCCTGAATAAGCTGATCTTACCGGCTCCTTGCAAAGGCAAGCTTGGTTTATGGAGTTGGACCTACTAATAATTCCCCTTCAAGATACTGAATGGCATGTCCTCCGATTTTGACCCTTTCACCCTTATGTTCACAATAGAGCACGCCTCCACGCTTGGAGACCTGTCGTGCAATGAGCTTTGATTTTCCCAGCTTATCGGTCCAATAGGGAATCAGGGTGGTATGGATCGACCCGGTCACCGGATCCTCATTGACTCCTGCTGCAGGAGCAAAAAAGCGAGACACGAAGTCCTCCTTGTCGCCTTTTGCCGTAAGGACCAGACCAAAATTGCCGGGGATAGCTTTAATCTTGGCAAAATCGGGAGCAAAGCTTCGGACTTGTAGCTCATTCTCAAGCACGGCATAATAACGAATTCCTATGTCATTTACGGTCATAAAGGTCTCTACAGGTGTGCTTCCCAAGACCTCTTCAAGCAGCTCAGAGGTGTTGCTGTACACAGGCGGACGAGACGGAAAATCCAATTCATACAGCGGTTCATGCACGCTGACGGTAAGTACACCGCTTAAAGTGTGAAATGAGATCTCCTTCAGGCTGGAATCGATATGATGATGGACAACATAAGCGCTTGCGATGGTGGCATGTCCGCACAATTCAATTTCGAGTTCCGGCGTATACCATTTCAAGTCGAAATGTCCTTGTTGTTCTCTCGGGACGAGGAATGCGGTCTCGGAAAGATTGTTTTCCATGGCAATGTTCTGCATAAGGCGTGCGTCTGGAAATGAATCGGAAATACAGACACCTGCGGGGTTTCCTTTAAATAATTGTTCACTGAACGCATCCACTACGTAATATTTCATGTGGTCTCCTCCTTTTCTTTTACTATAATAGAATTAGAATAGAACAGATTGCCAAAAATAGAACAGAGGGATCGCGATGTCGAAATCAGAGCAGGTATATGAAACAGTAGTTCAAGCCATTCTAAAAGAGGAATGGAAGCCGGGAGACAAGCTTCCCTCGGTCCGATGCATGGGCAGCAGGCTTGGCGTTCACCGGTTGACTGTACTTAAGGCATATCAGCGCTTGCAGGAGGATGGATGGATTGATGTAAGAACCAAGTCCGGTTTCTATGTATGTGAGAAGTCTGTGGAGACAAAGAAGCCTTATGTTGAGTCCCCGAGTTATAAAGATGATTCGATCCTGTATCAGATGTCCCGTGCCCTGATTGCCCCGGATTTACTTCCAAACAGGCATTTATCGAGCGATATCAAGCAATTGCTGGATATGGAGCCAAGGCTCTTAGGAACCTATTCGTCTACCGCTGGCGATTTGCGTTTAAGAGAGAGCTTGGCTGATTATTTGCTGGAGACCTCCAGCTTCTCGGTAACAGCGGACGAGCTGTTGATAACAAGCGGTGCTCAACAGGCTATTGATCTCGCTGCGCGTGCATTCGTGAAGCCGGGGGATCATGTGCTGATTGAACGGCCTACCTATGGTCCGGCGATTGAAGCTTTTCAGGAGCAGAAGGCGACGCTTCATCCTGTTGATTTTACGGAAAGTGGATACGATATGAATCAGGTGGAGCATTTGATGCGAACACACCAGCCTGTCCTATTTTATATAAATCCGACCTTTCATAATCCAACCGGATTTACCTTGTCAGCCTATCAGCGCAAGGAACTGGTGGAATTGGCGGAACAGTATAAGTGCCTTCTTTTGGAGGATGATGTTTGCCATGACATATACTTTGACGCACCGCCTCCGCCTCCATGCTTCTTTTATGATACCGAAGGAGTAGTGGTCTATATTCGCAGCTTCAGTAAGTATATTTCACCTGGCCTGAGAATTTCAGTTATGATGGCCCGAGGAGACCGGATCGTCAAGTTGCTGCGCATAAAAGCGATGACAGACAATGGAAGTCCCTTGTTTAATCAAGCGGTATTCCGGCATATTTTTTTTACAGATCGGATGCAGGGACATATCGCAAAGCTTCGAATAGCGATGCAACTCCGTAAAGCGTGTATGGAACAGCAATTAGAAGGCAGCGGCCTAACATGGATTAGTCCGAAGGGAGGTCTCAATCTTTGGGTGAAGCTTCCCCCAGGCTGGGATGTGAACATGCTAATCCATCATTCATTGAAGGCATCCGTCAGTTTTCTGCCGGGAGCTATTTGCGATCCGTGGGATTCGTCCACTCCGTACATCCGTCTTAGTTATTCTTATCTGAATGAGAAGCAGCTTGCTGAAGGGATGAAATTGCTTCTCCACGCTGGCAAAATGCTGCAGCCTTAAATCTGCATAAGTGCCTGGGCTTCCGGGAAGCTTACCATCGTAAGCAAAAATATCGATGGAGGTGTTACGGTTGGACAAAAAATTAACTGCACTTATTGCAACCATGTCCTTATCAGCAGCTTTAGTTGTTCCAGCAAGTGCTTACGGTACGCTTGGTGACACGACCACCGGCGGAGCACCCGTGCGGGGAAATATGGCGAACAATCCCATTGAAAGAATGACCAACAATCTGGAACGGGATTTGTCCACTAACGGCTATTCGGGCAATGGTTATCGGATGAATGTTCCAAATACCAATATGGGTACCAATATGCTGAACAATGGCCCGAATACGTTCGATGGTACAAATTACAATGGAATGAATCCGAATATGAACACTAATCGAAATACGATGAGAAGCAATTCCCTGAATAACCGTACAACGACACGGGACTACAATACGACAGGAACAGGCAACTACCGGACAAATACGGTCCGTGCCCGGGCTGTGACCGGGACAGGATCCAATTGGGGATGGCTTGGTCTGCTTGGACTATTTGGTCTGGCAGGAATGCGCAGACGCGAAAGCGACCGTGCTTAAGCAACATTAGCTTCAGATTAAATTTTAATAACTTTATGGTGCAACAAAAAAACAGCCGGTCTGAATCATATTCATGATTCAAACTGGCTGTTTTCGTTCAATCGATCATATGCCGAGGACCGGGATCGAACCGGTACGGTAGTCACCTACCGCAGGATTTTAAGTCCTGTGCGTCTGCCAATTCCGCCACCCCGGCAAAATATCAGCGCAAAAATGAATATACCATGTTTTTGTCATCATTGCAATCCCTAATTCACTAAGACAAAATGAGCCACCCCCATATTTGCTTTATCAGGATTCAGCCATGAGGTAATTCTGGAAAACAGACTCCTAGGACAATGGTCATGTTTTTTGGGATGGAGGTTACTTTTGACGCTGCTTTTTCCGATAAAAAACCTATAGGCCTGGAATGGACTCCGGCAAATAATGGAATTAAAGGAGAAAACAAATGGTGAAGAGAAAAATGACGGGCTGGCTCCTGATGCTCACCTTACTGCTTACAACTATACTGCCTCATGGAGCGATGGCGGCTACGGGTGATCTTAAATCCATTGCCATTGATGGAGAAGGAACCACGCTGGAGATGACGGTAGGCGGCTCTAAAGAGATTAAGGTGTGGGGGACATTTGAAGGCTCCACAGGGACGCAAGATTTAACGAATACTGCAACCTGGAGTTCCTCCGATAATTCGGTTGTTACAGTGGTGAAGGGAACGCTGACTGCCATTAAGGTGGGTACGGCAACAATTCGTGCCGATTACAACAGTGCTACCTCTTCAATTACAGTAACCATTAAAGAATCTCATAAGGAATTGAAGCTGGAATACAGTTCTGAAGGCAAATACAGTCTCGATGCAGAGGAAAGCGATCTTGCAGTCAAGGCGCTGGTGACGAGCGTTGTGGACGGAGCGGGAACGTCGAAGGACACGGATGTTACGAAAGATGCAACCTGGAGTTCTTCCAATACTTCTGTACTTACCGTTGAAAAAGGCCAGCTAACTCTGGTTGGCGAAGGTACGGCGACAGTAACGGCCAAATATGCAGGATTGACTGAGACATTCAAGGTCACGGTAATCTTGCCTTATTCCAAATTGGAGCTGCAATACACTCCGAATGGAACAACAGAAACGGCTGAGGATTTGGAGCTTGTCGTTGGCGATGAATTGCAAGTAAATGCGCAATCAACGCATACAGACGATAAGGATTCCAAGACAGATGTTACGGAAAAAGCAACCTGGAGTACTTCGGACAGTTCTGTAGTCACTGTTGAGAAGGGAAAGATCAAAGCGGTTGGCTTGGGGAAAGCTACTGTTACTGCGACCCACCTCGGAGTAACGGCGAAAACGGACGTTTATGTTCGTACGCCTTATGAGGTCATTATTGTGAATCCGTCCGCAGATCAGTCGATGTTCATCGCTGAACAGATTGATGCGGAAGCAAGAATGAGAAGCGGTGCAAACAGGGATGATAATGTTACGTCAATTGCGGAATGGACATCCTCCAATCTGCTGGTGGCTACGGTAAGCGATGGCAAGATCGTTGCAAGAGCAGCTGGTTCGGCTACCATTAAGGTCAGCCATATGGGGATCAGCAAATCGATCAAAGTAACGGTACATCCAACTGTAACAGCTCTGAAGGCGGAGAAGACGAAGCTGGAGCTGTTCAAGGGAGATTCCTCCAGCCTGCCGAAGATGACAGCAACGAAGCTGGACGAGGAGGAACTGGATGTCAGCGATATTGTGAAGTGGACCTCAGCAGATGAGAGCATTGCCAAAATCGAGAACGGCAAGGTTGTTGCTGTTGCCAAGGGAACGGTGACACTTACGGCGAAGCTTCCGTCTCTTGCAGGCACGGGCTTAAGCGTCCGTGACAGCGAGATCAGTGTTACTCTTGAAGTAACTGAAAAGGTGCTCACCTTGCTGTCGGATGAAGAGAAATTAAGCGTGGTAATTGGTGAAGAGACGAAGTTGCCTGTAATTACTGCTGTCTGGGAAGATGGAGAAGAGGGCGATGTTTCGGCAACGGTAGAGTGGACACTCTCAGGCTCGAACGGCGTAATTAAAACTTCTGCAACAGGAAAAACGATTAAAGGCTTGACGAAGGGATCTGCTACGCTGAAAGGCACCTTCTCCAATAAAACCATTTCGATTCCAGTAACGATTGAACAGAAAATTACAAAGGTTGTCGTGAATCCAACTAGTATTGAACTGAACCTTAAGAAATCCAAGTCGATCAAGGTAACTGGATTCTATAGCAATGGCAAGACAGTTAACCTGTCCAGCAAGATGGGCTGGGAATCCTCGAATCCCGAAGTGGCTACGATTTCTTCGACATCCGTCAAGGCAGTAGCTCTGGGAACTACAACACTGACCGGGTCCTATCAAGGACATAAGATTAGCATTAATGTTAGTGTTGTAGCCAAATTAAGCAAGGTTACTGTGGATGAGAAGTCCCTGGTTCTGCCTCCAGGCTCCGCCAAAACAGTTGTTCTGACAGCAGAATACGATACAGGCAGCAAGGCGACTGTAACGGGCAGTGCGGTCTGGACAAGCTCAAAGCCATCTGTTGCTAAGGTAACCGGAGGCAAGATTGAGGCTGTTGCCAAGGGTAGCGCAACAATCAAAGCGGTCTATGGCGGCAAGACAGTGACGATTCGCGTTTCTGTAAAATAATTCACTTTTACAATCTGGGCTGTTCTGAAGGATCATGGATCCAACGGAGCAGCCCTTTTTTTTGCTTGGTAATAGATGAGAACGGCAATCATTTATGCTATAGTAGAAAAAGATTTATGAAGAAGAGGTAATGGCATCTATGGGCAGACACGATCGGTTTAGGCAATTAAAGAAGTTAAGCAAGACAATCGGCACCTATGTATTGGGCTTTTGTCTAATGCTGGGATTGGCCGGCTGTTCAGCGAATTGGACAGAGCTTCTCGCGGAAGCGGGCCAAGAACATGAGGTTTGGAATGCATCTTCCGATGCGCAGAACAGGAATCTGCGGGTTGTTTTCCTGGATGTAGGCCAAGGAGCTTCCCAGCTGTTAATTAGTCCATCAGGAAAGACGATGCTGATTGATGGAGGGAATAACGATCAGGAGCAGGTAATGCTGGATTATCTGGAGATGTATGGAATTGGCCGGATCGACGTGATGATCGGAACCCACCCGGACGCGGATCATATCGGCGGATTGGATCGTGTCATCGATCACCATGATATTGGCGCTATCTATATGCCGAAGATCCAGGCGAATACGAGGACGTTCGAGTCCTTGCTGGAATCGATCCAGCGCAAAGGGCTTAAGGTGAAGACAGCCAAGGCAGGGGTGGTTCCTGATTGGGACGAGGAAGTGCAGATTCAGATGCTTGCCCCGGTGAAGACGAGCGATGACAGCAATAATATGAGCGCAGTGCTGAAGGTCACTTACGGAAAAGTCTCGTTCCTGCTGACCGGAGATGCGGAGCGGGAGAGCGAGAAATTAATGCTGGAATCCGGCGCCGATCTGCAAGCAGATGTCCTCTTGGTGGGTCATCATGGGTCGAAGTCCTCGACGTCAGTCAGCTTTCTAGAGCGTGTTCGTCCTCAGGTGGGTGTTATTCAGGTGGGGGAGAACTCTTACGGCCATCCCAAGGAAGAGATTTTGAACCGTCTGGCGGAGGCCGGAGTAAGGGTATATCGTAATGATCTTCAAGGCTCCATCGAGATCTCCACAAATGGAGAACAAATCGAGGTCTTGACAGGGAGGTGAGGCGTTTGACAGCCATCGTCGAGGGAATGGAAGAGGAAATATGTATTCTGGAGCTCGATGGGGTCCATCAGGACGTGCCGCGAGCGCTTGTGTCGCCGGAAGTGAAGCCTGGAGATGTTGTTGTATGGGATGGACACAAGTGGAATGTGGATCTTGCCTTAACGAAAGAAAGGTCGTCGAAGATCCGGAGACTGATGGAGCAAGTATGGGAAGATTGAAGCTGCGAATGATGATATGAACCCTACAGGAGTGTGATGATATGCTGGAGCGCCCGTTGGCTGGAGAATATGGAAGTCATTTTGAACCGTATGTTGAAAAAGTTCCAGATGTTGATTTAGCCGTGTTGCTGGAATCACAAATTGAAGAATGCATTCAACTATTGTCAGGCGTTTCTGAGGAACAATCTAAATTCCGTTATGCAGAGGGAAAATGGAGTCTGAAGGAAGTGCTTGGACATATTGCGGATACGGAGCGTATCATGAGCTACAGACTTTTGCGGATAGCCAGAGGGGATAAGACCCCGCTTCCCGGCTTTGAGGAAAATCTGTTCGTTGCTCATTCTCAGGCCGACACTCGCTCAATGAATGATCTGCTTCAGGATTTTGCTGCTGTAAGAATCGCTACACTCTCTCTGTTCCGTCAACTGGATGATGAGTCCTGGATGCGTGTCGGCAATGCCTCGGGGCATGATACTACTGCAAGAGCAATTGCCTATATTATCGCAGGACATGCTATCCATCATATGGGAATTATGAAAGACCGTTATCTTTCGGCTATTCAAGATTAATAAAAATAAAGGCCGGGTCGTGTTCATTATGAACAGCAACCCGGCCTATTTATATGCGCTCTATTCGTGAGCAACGATCATTGTTAATTCTCCGGACAAAGCAAATGCTCCAAAGTCCACCGGTGCAATAAAGTGCGTACCTTTCTTCAATGGGTACACGGAATCTTGATGACGAAGCTCACCGCTGCCTTCAATGACGCTGAACAAGGTGTATTTGGCTTGCTCGGCTGCCTCTGCCTGCCCGGTCACTTCCCATTTTTCCACCGTAAAGAAGGAGTTCGAGACAAAGGAGGTTTTCTTAAGGTTCTTCTCCTCGGATACGGTATATGATACAGGAACATAGCTTTGAGGTACTGTTGTCACGTCGATCGCCTTTTCTAGATGCAGATCCCGCAGATTTCCTTGAGCATCTCTCCGGTCATAATCATATACACGGTAGGTCGTATCGGAGCTCTGCTGTGTTTCCAGTACGACGATTCCCTTTCCTAATGCATGTACGGTACCGCTAGGTACATAGAAGAAGTCTCCGGCTTTAACAGGGACTTTGGTGAGGAGCTGGTCCCACTCGCCTGCACGGATCATACGTGCAAGCTCTTCCTTGGTAGTTGCTTCAATTCCATAAATGATCTCGGCTCCTGGCTCAGCATCAACGATATACCAGCATTCCGTCTTGCCCAATTCACCATTCTCATGCTTGCCGGCATATTCATCATCAGGATGAACCTGTACAGACAGGTCATCAGAAGCATCGAGAAGCTTCGTTAACAGAGGGAATACAGAGGAAGAGGAACGGAACAGCTCCGGATGCCGGCTCCATAGCTCGCCGAGCTTGAGACCTTGGTAGGCTCCGCTGCTGACAATACTCTGTCCGTTCGGGTGTGCTGAGATGGCCCAGCATTCACCAGTATGTTCACTAGGAATGTCGTACTGGAAGAGCTCCTTCAATTTCGTACCGCCCCAGATTCGTTCTTGAAATACAGGTTCTAAAAAAATGGGTTGATTCATTATGAAATTCCTCCTATGTGGTTCATTTATGGTTCATTATTAATAAGATACGTGTACCAACGCTGCCGCACCGATCAGGCCGGCATCCTGAGATAACGCAGCAGGGACAATCCGTGTCTCGCGGCCAGTCGGATTAAGCGCATAGCGGGATACATAATTTTTGACCGCATTGAACAATGGTTCTCCTACCTGGCTTACTCCGCCACCGAGCACGAGCATTTCGGGATCCTGCGTATTAATCAGGGTTACACAGCCCACCCCAATGTATTTGAAGATTCGCTCAATCAGTGCGGTCATCTCAGGATGATCGCCAGAGACCGCCAAATCAATGGCTTCCTTGGTAGACACGGGGCGTCCGAGAAGCTCGCTGGCTTGTCTCGCAATGGCTGTGCCGGAGGCAACGAATTCCCAGCAGCCTTCTTGACCGCAGACGCATTGGCCTGCTTCCGGAGCGACGACAAAATGTCCGACGTCTCCGGCGTTGCCGGAAGCGCCAGTAATCAGACGACCGTGGCTGTAGATGCCGGCTCCGATACCTGTGCTGATCGTGATGTAGATAAAATGCTGAGAGTCGCGTGCCGCACCGATCCATTTCTCCGCCAGCGCAGCGGCTGTAGCGTCGTTCTCGAAGAAGACCGGCAGATCAAAGTGCCGCTTTACGGCTTCAACAACCGGGAACCCCCACCAGCCGCGTAAGTTGGGCGGCTCGGAGATTTGTCCCAGCTTCGTGTTCAGCGGCCCGGGAGCACCTATTCCGATGCCTGTGAGCGATTCGATAGATAATCCAGCTTGATCAGCCAGCTGCCGCACCGCTGAAGCCATACGGTCCACCATTTCGCTAGGACTTACAGATTGGTCCGTCGGCAAGGATAGTTTATCCTTAACATTGCCTTCGGAATCCACGAGACCGATGGCGGTCTTCGTGCCGCCAATGTCGATACCAATTGCGTAATTCAATGGTTTAACCCTCCGATGTTTCATTGATTTACTTGACAAACTTGACAGAATTATTTTTGTAAAGTAATGTTAGGCCAAGTGTATCATGTTTTGGAAGGAATGAAAAGCTGATGGCCCGGAAAAAGAAAGTATCTATGCAGACGATTGCTGACCATTTACAAATTTCGAAGAATGCGGTATCGCTTGCCCTGCTGAATAAAAAGGGTGTCAGTGAAGAGGTAAGAAGACGGGTGATTGAAGCGGCAAAGGAGCTTGGTTACGGTCGGTTTGGAGAGCCTAGGCTGCCCGAGCGCGGAAATATTCTGGTGCTTGTACCGGAGCGGGTTATGGACTATGAGGATAACGATCACTTTCAGTTCTTCCACGATATGATCTGGGGAATTGAAGGCAGCATCCGGAACCGCGGGCTTAATGCCGTGCTTGTCAGAATTACCGCCGATATGGAACAGCGGCTGGAGCTTCCGCGTCATTGCGCGGAGATTGCCTACAGGGGAATTGTTCTGTTTGGCGCGCTTAAAGAAGCTTATGTGAGACGCGTGTGGGACCTGGATGTACCGCTTGTTATGCTGGACTCGTATCACCGGAGCCTGCCTTGTCCCGCAGTCGTGTCCGCGAATGTAGAAGGTGCCTATGAGGCGGTATCCTTGTTGATTGCTTCGGGGCATCAGGAGATCGGCTTTATTGGTCCGGTGAATCTGGCATCGAGCCACGAAGAGCGCTGGCAAGGCTACTGGAAGGCGATGTTTGATCACGATTTGACGATCCAGAGGGAATATATTCTTACGCATTCCGGCAGTTATCAGGACTCGGAGCGGGAGATTTACAACTTTGTAAAGGGAATGGATCCATTACCGCAGGCGTTTTTTTGCGGAAATGACCGGATCGCTTATTTACTAGCTAAGGAATTGGAGCAGCGGGGATTAAAGATACCGGAAGATATTGCGTTAGTCGGGTTTGACGATCTTCAATATAAAGGAAGCATTGATATTGCCTTAACAACGATGCGGGTAGAGAAGGAGCGGATGTGTGAAGCGGCGGCCGACTTGCTGCTCTCCTTGACTGAAAGTCTCCGGGAAGCAGTTCGGATCTACGTTCGCCCAACCTTGATATCCCGAACCTCACATTTGAAGCCATAAAACAAGCCATTCTTGGAGCATTGAACTGATCATTGCTCCAAGAACGGCTTTTTTGTCGCTAAATAATCTTACGAAGACAACTTACAGGGCAGCTTCGTAACGTTTTTCCACTTCAGCCCAGTTAATAACATTGAAGAAGGCGTTAATGTAATCCGGACGCTTGTTTTGATATTTCAGGTAATAAGCATGCTCCCAGACATCCAGACCCAGGATCGGTGTCTTGCCTTCCATGATCGGGGAGTCTTGGTTAGGCAGGCTGTATACGGACAATTTGCCGTTAGTATCTACAGCCAGGAACGCCCAGCCGCTGCCGAAGCGGGTTGTAGCTGCTTTCGTAAAGTCTTCCTTGAACTTGTCGAAGCCGCCAAGCTCACTATCGATGGCTGCTGCCAGCTTGCCGGAAGGCTGTCCGCCGCCGTTAGGACCGATTGTCTCCCAGAACAAGGAGTGGTTGGCATGTCCGCCGCCATTGTTGCGGACAGCCGTACGGATACCTTCTGGAACACTGTCCAAATCTTTGATCAGTTCTTCAACGGATTTGGATTGGAGCTCAGGAGCAGATTCCAGAGCAGCGTTCAGGTTTGTAACATACGTATTGTGGTGACGATCATGGTGAATCATCATCGTTGTTTCATCGATATGCGGTTCAAGTGCGTTGTTGGCATAAGGCAATGCCGGTAATTGGTGTGCCATAAGTTATCAACCTCCAAATGGAATATGTAAGATAGTCTCAACACAATCTATTATAATTATCCTCACGAACTTAGTCAACATACATGTATAGTAAGTATGCTTTATTGTGATGCCAATCTTGAACACGTTGACAAAAGCCCACGTATTTATCATAATGATTGATCGGATAAATTATACCCGTAACAGGAGGTTTTGAAACATGGGATTAGGGATAGTTATCGTTGAGATCTGTGAAGCGAACCTGCTGTCCTCGCTGGATATAGAGAAGTTGGAGGAGGAGTTCCCGGAAATCGCCGTACTGCGGCTCGATTGCTTGAACCTGTGCGGGCTTTGTAGAGCTAGACCTTATGCCATGGTTAATGGAAAGAAAGTATTTGCTAAGACCTCCGAAGAATGTCTCGCGCTAATACGCCAACAGATTCAAGCGGAACTTGCGGCGTTCCATGGGATAGATCCATAAAAAAATAGCCGGCCTCCACTATAATGCGGCAGATTACCGGCTATTCATTATGAAAAAGTTCTATTTACTTTTGATGATATAGACGCATTTTCGCCCTTCTTGGGCAAGACATTCCGTTCGTTCGACATCGGCATCAAGCAGACTTTCGAACAGCTTGAGCTCACAGTCGCAAGCATGGTTATACCGGTTAGCGATTTGAGAGATCGGGCAATTGTACTCCATCAGAACATAATGGTCGTCGTCCTTTTTCACGCATTCGGTCATATAACCATTTTCATTCTGAATTTCAGCCAGACGTAATACCTTCTCATGAAAATCTTTTCCCTGCATCTCCGGCTCGTATTGATGGTTCAGCTTCACTTTGCGCCGATCGAACAAATGCTTCACCGTATCCTCGCCAAGCTCCTGCTCCAGCTCGCCAAGCAAATCCAATGTTAAAGAGTGGTAATTTTTAGGGAATAAGCTTTCTCCATGCTCAGTAAGCCCGAATACCGCGGTAGGACGCCCCAGCGTCTGGCGGATCATCTTCGACTCAATAAGCCCATCGCGCTCCATCACACCCAGGTGACGGCGCACCGCCATCTCCGTAATTCCCAACTCGGCTGTTATTTCCCGGGTACTCATCGGTCCGGTAGTCTTCATCATCTGCAGAATTTTATTCCGCGTGGGCATTTCTTTGGGTTGACTCATGCCAGATCACCTGTTTATAGTAGATTCTACTGAATTGTAGAGAATTTTAAGCACTTAGTCAATATTGAAGTATAGTAAGTATAGAAATAGTTGGAGGGATCGATATGCGTAAAAATTTTACAGCGGCGTTTATTTACGCTCATCCAGATGATGAAACATTCGGTTGTTCGTATTTAATTCAGGATATTACGGATCGAGGCGGTCAAGCGGTGCTTCTGACAGCAACCCGTGGGGAAGCGGGAAAGACTGGGCGGTTAGGTGAGATGAGCCGGGAGGAGCTGGCTGCGAGGCGTGATCAAGAGCTGGAGCAGGCAGCTAATGTGTTGGGGATTTCCGCAGTCAAGCAGCTGGATCTAGGAGACGGGAAATTGAAGGATACTGACCCGGAACGGATTCAGCAGGAGATTGCAGATTTTCTGAATCTTCATCAGGCCGACATCGTTGTCACCTTCCCTGAGGACGGTATTTCCGGTCATCAGGACCATATTGTCATTCATCATGCTGTGAACAGTGTTATCTACGGGGGAAAGGCTTCTTCTGTGCAAAAATTGTATTACAATCACTTGGGGTCACCTCTGTCGGATATGTCAGGAATGTCGGGACTTCTGAGAATAGACGGGGAAGGTAAATGGGATATAAAGCGTCGTGCCCTTGAAGCTCATGAATCCCAGATGTTCAGCGTTGAGCGTGTGTTCGGTCGATTAGGTCCGAATATGCTGCCGCAATACCGCTATGAAACCTTTGAGCTGGTCTGGGAACGTCATCCGTCTGCTAAGTCAATGCCTGAGAAAAGCGTGTTTGACGGGCTGGAAGCTGGTGAGGATCTGAACTGAGTTTTTCGTAAAAAGGAAGAAGCGACAGTATTCATACACCTAACAAAAGAAGAGCCGCATGCACGTTCAGGAGGCAGATTGCTCCAAGTGTATGCGGCTCTTCATATGTTGGTAAGAGGGATGAATCGGCTCTTTAGTTGTTCTCTGAGGAATTAACTGGCTGCTGCGAGTCTGCATCCCCATTCATGAGCGCACCCACAATATCTTCCAGGCCATCCGTAGAAGATAACGGTTGTTTGGGCGTGGGAATAGAATCAACACCGGGGCCCAATTCTGTTTCCTTCTTACTTTGCTTAGAGGGCTTTGAAGAAGCATGGCTATCCATAGTGTATAACTCCTTTTTTAGGCTAATTAGTAGCTTACCTTGATGTGGTTTTTCGGGGCGACTTTATGTGAAAGCAGCTCGGACACTGTCACCAGGGAGTATCCTCGACGCTTCAGCTCAGGCAGAATGATCCGCAAGGCTTCGTATGTCTGGGAGCTCCTATGCACAAAATCATGCATAAGCACGATGTCGCCGCTTCGTGCATTATCAAGCACCTTGTTTGCGATGACTTGCACGCCCGGTGAGCGCCAATCTTTTGTGTCCTGATGCCAGGACCACAAGACCATTTGAAGATGATGCAGCTTTGAAAGGGAAATCAGGCGCTCATTGTAGTAGCCTCCGGGCGGGCGAAATAAGATCGGTCTTGTCCCTGTTGCCTTGAAGACCGCTTCCTGAGTACGATTTAATTCCTCCTCCATAGACCCGCTTGACAGACGCTGGAATGCCGGATGAGTATATGAGTGATTTGCCACCTCGTGGCCTTCCGCAAGTTCCCTGCGAACAATTTCGGGATATCGTTCCACCCTGTCGCCGACCACAAAGAACGTAGCCTTGGCATGATATTGGCTAAGCAAATCCAGAATGAGCAGCGTTTGCTTCTCATCGGGACCGTCATCGAAGGTCAGGGCGATATATTTCTCTTCCGTGGGAACCTCCCAGACGATATCACCGCGCTCCTCATAATATTCTCTGCCCCTCAGGTTGGCTGCCGGGGCGGCATCCGTTGGTACCGATTGGATCAAAAACGTAAACGACAGGCATAAGGCTATACAGCTTGCAGTCTTGAGTCTCATCAATAAAGTTCCTCCATTACACTTTACATTGATTGGCATCCGGGTCGGATGCAGGATGTCCGTTCAACTATTGTGCAGCAAGGAGGGGGAATCCATGCATGGCAGGAGCTATGTGGTATCGCCTGTAAGAGGTCCAGATAAGTTTAAAAGAAGTATCACTTAGTTAATAAAATAGACCGACATGTTGATACAATTAAAACTAAATGATAAAATGAAATTAGTAAGGAGCCGTGCTGGACACACGACTCCACGGCAATAGTCGCTTTTAAGGGCGATAGGCATAACAGGATGATTTAGAAATTAGACCGAAACCTTTCCTGAGGTCGGTCTATTTCTTTTTGAGGTAGTATAGCAGTGCAATAATGAACATGCCGAACATGAACATTAATGAAATTGCTTGATAAACCTCCATGGCATCACCTCCCCTCCGGGAGACTCTAACATTCAACCCTCAAACAGTAATAAGGTGCATAAAAAGAAAATCCGATGCACCGGCACCGGATCGATTTACTTAATTCTTTTCAATTCAGCTTCTTGCTGGATAGAACGCGTAGAAAGCAGTTCAATGATTCTATGTTGATTCTCTAGGACGGATTCCATTTTCATTACCCGTTCATTCGTATCTAACACTGCTCTTTTAATTAAGTGCTGATCCTCTTCAATACGGCTGAGACGTTCGTCAACACGGCTGAGATGTTCGTCAACACGGCTGAGATGTTGGTCAACACTATCTAGGCGAGAGTTCATTTTCTCAAATTGCTGATTTATGATTTCAAATTGTTTATTATCCATAAGTACCGCTCCTTGTCTTTATGATGACATTGTAACAAATACATTCATTCATTTCTACAGAGAAATGGTCCGTTCAAGGAAAAATATAGGAGGAATCTAGTATGACCGTAAGTAAGGATAAGAATGTCAAGAAGAACCCTTGGAATTCGTCATTGGAGTTAGCGACGGAAAGGATCGAAAGTGAAAGATGCGGCGTGGGTTCCTATTAAGCAGGATGCAATAGACGCTGAAGAAGCCAAGATAAGACAACGGACACTTTAGCTGAATAAAGGGCACCGATCCGGCACTAATTTCATATTGCGGGGCTTATTTAAGCACATCACATTGCCCACAAAAAGCAAAAAACCCTTGATATACAAGGGTTTTTCTGTATGATCTGCAGTGGGCTCGAACCACTGACCCCCACCCTGTCAAGATGGTGCTCTCCCAGCTGAGCTAGCAGATCGTTTGTATAGTGAAGATAAAATAGATAATATCAGGGACCAAGAGGAATGTCAATACAAACCCACAGAGTGTCAGAACAGTAGAATGGAACCCTCCTTTCCTTAAGACGTAAATAGTAAGAAACAGCAGGAGGTGCAATTTTGAAGAAGAAGAGCTCATCGACCGGATCAGGCATAGCTATGGGAATAAGCTTTGGCGTGCTTTATTGGATCGTTTTTGACAATATTGCTATAGGAATAGCTTTAGGCGTGGCTTTGGGAGTTGCATTCGAAGCTGGTTTTTCAAAACAGGACAAGGACAAGACAAAGGAACCGCCCTCGGATTCCTAATGTCTTAATGAATGCGGATTTACCATAATAACACTGATCTACCCCAGCTCCGGATATATCTATATCAGGGGTTGTTTTGCCTGTGTCCGCTTCAAGGCGGTATAACCCTCTCTTCCATGGCAATACTGGACAGACAGATGTAAAGGGAGGATATTCGACTTATGACGATCTGGAAAAAGATAAGCGTGCTTGCGGCTGGGCTCTTAGTGATGTCTATATTGACCGCAGGCTGCACGTTCACATCCAGCCAAGCTACATTGGAGCGCCAGCAAAGCGAGCCTTGGTGGCTGGTGCCGGCGCTGGCGGATGAGGTGTACCCGCAAGAGGTGCTGAAGGAGGTCTATCCCGGTGCACCGATCTATCCGTAACCCGGCGGCAACCGGCTACTCCTGCTCCTCGTCCCAGTTGCGGGAGTAGCCCTTTTTCGTTACATAGAACATCGATGAGATGAGAAGAATCGCGATGACAATAGAGGCGGCAATTGTTATACCCACGAAGATCGGCTCCTTCACTGCATGGTCTTTTTCTGTCCCAACTATACACGATAATACTTTTTTTGTATAATGCTACGATGTAAAGGAGGCGGAGGGAAAGCTATGGCAGCAGTCATCATTCACGTAGAGAACGATATACAATTAAAGGAATGCCTTGAGATTCGCAAAGAGGTATTCGTGATAGAGCAGAAGGTGCCGATGGATCTGGAGATCGATGAATATGATGTGATTGGAGATCAGGTGCATCATGTTCTTGTTGAAGTCGGTGGAGAGCCTGCTGCAACCGGCAGACTGATCTATTATGTCGATAATGCCGCTAAAATGCAGCGGATTGCTGTGCGTAAGGAATATCGCTCCCATGGAATAGGAAGTGTACTTCTGCTCGGCATGGAGGCGTTGGCCCGTGAACTCGGACTAACCAAGTCCGTGCTTGATGCTCAATGTCAGGCAGAAGCATTCTATACGAAGCTGGGCTATGAGACGATTTCGACGGAACCGTTCGATGATGCCGGGATTCCTCATGTACGGATGACCAAGTCTTTGTAAGTGGGGTCATGTTTCTTTGAAAAGCAGGGCATACTATCTCTATCCCCAGATCCCCAGAGGGAAATAATACGGAGGAGATGAGATCGTCATGGCACTCGATTCGAGAGAGACCTTCATCGCAGTTCAAAAAAACGGCGACGGTGATCTTAAAGCATTCAAGACATCAAGCGGCCGCATTCTGGATTATGAGCAGGCTAAGCAGGAGGTTCAGGCCGGGGCTATTGCTGGTGTGAATCTCTTTAAAGGAAGAGACGGCGAGCAGTATATTCGGAGCGATGCCGATGGAGATCCGTCTAACAACCTGGATTCTCTGCCAGGATTCGAAACTGAATAGCACGCACAAGGCCGCTCCCGAAAATGATGGATCTTCGGAGGCGGCCTTTCCTGTACTGTGCTTAGAGCGTATAGAGTTTATGCTGGCGAAGGAAGTCCATCTCTCCGGTCTGACCGTTAAATGACTCCATCTCATCCCCGTAGTGCATGAGCGAGATCATCGCCCGCAGCTTCTGGGGAAGCGAAAGCAGTTCGGACAGTGTGGTGTGGACTTCACCGGGTCCTGTAAGCTGAACCTCATGCAGGATCTTGCGGCAGTCCCTCTCGTCAACAAGCTGTTGTAGGAGCTTAGGCTGGAATATCATATCCGCACTGTAGAAGATTTCCTCGTTGATATAGAGGGAGAAGCTTGTTTTTCCCGGGATATGAGGAGTCCGGATCAATTCCACCTTCAAGCCCTCAGCGATTTTGCACGGAACTCCTTCCGTCAGCAAGCGAACATCGAAGACATCCTCAAGACAGGTTATCCCGTCTTGCCCCAGTCCTCCTTTTAGCGTATGGTCCCATAGGGGGCCGGCCAAAGTCTCCGCCACATAAAGCACTGGCTTGCGCCCTGCGCCGTACTTCATCCGGAACGCAAATTCCTCCAGACCGCCGACGTGATCGCCGTGAATATGAGTGACGAGCAGCGCATCAATCTTCTCCGGGGTGATCCCAAGCTGATGCATGGCCATCGGAGCTGTAATCCCGCAGTCGATCAATAAGGTGAAATCATCGGTCGAGAGCAACGCGTTATTATTATAATAAGCCTTAGCGAAAGCGCCGCCCGTGCCCAGCATTTGTAAATGAAGCGCCAAAGTACCTTCCTCCTTTATCGGGACAATAATAAATACGGCATTGTAAGTTAAAAATCTTCTTTTCTTTCGTGAAAATAGCGCAACTTGCCTTCTCTTATAGAGTATACATTTACATCAACATGAATTAAACCAATTGGAGGTTTTGAATAATGAAATGGAGAAGAGTTGCAATTCTAGTCGTTGCTTTCTCCTTAATGGGAGGATCGCTGCTGTTTGCGGATTCGGCTTCCCAGAAAGTGAAGCTTCTATTAAATGGAAGCGAGCTGGAGGAAGGCGGTTATGTGATTGATGGAAAGACCTATGTTCCGGTTCGTCAGCTTGAAGGACTGGTTAAATATGATGAGAGCTCCAAGACAGTAACCTATAATAAACCTAATGTGCATATGTTCCTGTTTGCGGATGATACTGTATTTGGTGAAATTAAGAAAACCGGGAAGCTGAAGTTCAATGTCTTCTCCCAAATTGATAGTCTGCGCACCAATATTTCCGAGGTCCGTGTATCGATTACGTCGCCGGATGGCAGCTCGAAAGTGATTCAAAGCAGCGAGATTAAGGATCAAAAGGATAACTTCTGGTTCCGCACGGAAGACTACACCTATGACTTTAAGAGCTCAGGGAAATACACAGTCGGATTCTATATGAAGCCTGCGGACGGCGGAGATTTTGTTCTCGTCTCCGAGAAAATCATCAATGTGCTCAAATAAGGCTTCAAATTGACCTCTTTCTCTGAAAATGTTACGATACGGGAGAAACCGGCAGGTTAACTATCCAATAAATCAAAGCGAGGTATTTGAATGAGCGATCACAATCACGATCACGCGCATGGCGACGCTTGCGGCTGCGGACATGATCATGAGCACGAGCATGAGGAATTTGTTTTAACGCTGACAGACGAAGAGGGCAAGGACGTTGAGATGGTTCTTGTCGAGACCTTCGACGTGGGCGAGAAGCTCTATGCATTGCTGCTTGAGCGTAACAATCCTGGTGCAGACGGCATTATTCTTCGTATGGAAGAAGAGAACGAAGAAATGGTGCTTTACAATATCGAAGACGAAGAGGAATGGAAACAGGTCGAAGAAGCCTATAATGAATTGGTTCAATCTCAAGAATAGGCTGCAAACCTCCATTGGTTATATACAGAAGAAGCTCCCGCAAGGGCAATGTCATTAAGTTAAGGCGTTGATCCAAAAAATCAAGAACAAGAGCAGGTTATCGAAAAGATAGCCCGCTCTTTTTTTGCGCGAAAAGAAAAAAATGGACTTGACAATTGGCCTGAAGTGTGTAGCGAAGCCCCTTGAAAAACGAGGAGGTTTTGCCAATGGATGAGTATGCGAATTCACTAAAACAAACGCTGGCATCCCTCATACAAGAAATGTCAGCCGCACCAGCACCTTGTGTAAAAAAACTGGAACAGACTTTACCCGCAAGAAGAAACTGCCCTTTGAAACGGTTATGCAGCTCCTGATCTATTCGACGCCATGAAATATCTGGGCGCCTTCGTCTCGGAATCGAGCGGGCACTTCTCCGAGTACATTCCGTATTACCGCAAGCGCCAGTCGTTGATCGACGCACATTGCAGTACAGGCTATAATGGAGCTACTGGCTTCTATGCTGACAATTGGCCGATCTGGCGCAAGGAGAACGACGAGGAGATTGTCCGTCAGCTTGAGGGCACGCTGCCGCTTGAGCTGCAGTCCAGCAATGAATATGCGGCGGTTATCATTGAAGCTGTATTGAAGAACGAGCCGAAGTTCATATACGGCAAAGTTCCAAACCGAGGACTGATTGAGAACCTGTCGCCGGAGGGGATAGTCGAGGTTGCTTGTCTGGTGGACCGCAAGGGTATTCAGCCTACCCGCTTTGGCAAGCTGCCAGAGCACCTGGCCGCCCTGTGCCGCTCAAATATGGCCTTCTTTGACCTGGCTGTGGAGGCGGTGCGACAGGGTGACAAGGAAATGGCCCGTCATGCATTGATGGTAGACCCGTTGACGGCTGCAGTATGCTCACTGGAGGAAATCGGCCGCATGTTTGAAGAATTGTATGAGGCGGAACAGGGTTTTGTTCCGGTGCTGAAATGATGCGGTCACAGGCGTCGCCGGAGTCTCGCCCCCTCATCGTTGTCGCGGGCGAGTTCAATGTAGATATCATTGTGTCCGGCGGTGATGTGATGCCGGAATGGAACCGGGAGAAGCTGGTGGAGGGCTTTGAGGTTGTACTCGGCTCATCCTCCGCGATTACGGCCTGTGCGCTGGCCAGTTTGGGAGCGGACGTGCGGTTTGTCAGCGTAGTAGGCGATGACGACTTCGGACGGTTATGCACGGATGAGCTGCAGCGTATGGGCGTGAACACCGAGCATGTGACCCGGCTTTCAGTGGTCAAGACCGGGGTGACAATGTCCTTCTCTACCCCTGCTGACCGCGGCTTGCTGACCTATGCCGGCAGCATTCCGCTGCTTGCGCCGGAATATATTCCGGCCGAACTGCTGCGGTTTGCCAATGCCTGCGGGGCTGTATCGACATTAGGAATCGGCGGCACAGGGAGCTTGCCTACCATTAAAGCTGTAACTGGAATACAAATGAGACAAGTTTAAAAGAATGAGGTGAGAAGAAATGTTTAAAGCTATACTGGGTCTGCTCCTGATATTTGGAGTAGGAGGAGAAGCAGTGCAGCCGCCGACGGCATTTGCGGCTGGTGACGAATATTATGTGGCGACGACGGGCAGTGATTCCAATGCGGGAACGAGCAGTGCGCCTTGGAAGACGCTGCAGCATGCTGCCGATGTTGTTCCTGCGGGCAGTACCGTTTATGTACGTAGCGGCGTGTATAATGAGAAGCTGAAGATTACCCGTTCCGGGTCGGCATCAGCGGGCCCGATTGTGTTCACGAGCTATGGGACGGAGAGCGCTATCATCGATGGTACCGGACTGTCGGTTAGCGGTTCCCAGGGATTGGTAGAGTTGGACGATGTGAGCTATATGACGGTTCAGGGCTTGGAAATCCGCAACTTCACGACCTCATCCAAAAATGCTGTGCCAATAGGCATTTATGTTCATGGTGCAGGCGGCTTCATTACATTGGCTGATAACAAAATTCATGATATCAAGAACACAGCTACTCCGTCCGGCAGCGATTTGCTGGGACGTGATGCTCATGGTCTGGCCGTATATGGAACGAAAGCGCCTGCTTCGATTCATGATCTGACCATTAGTGGCAATGAGCTGTACAATCTTGTACTTGGCTCCAGTGAATCTCTTGTTATCAACGGCAATGTAGATGGCTTTGCTGTGACTGATAACCTCATTCATGATAATGATAATATTGGCATCGATCTGATCGGCTTTGAGGAGACCGCTCCGGATGCAAATTATGATCAGGCGCGCAATGGCTTGGTGAAGGGCAACCGGGTGTATAATATTTCCTCCAACAACAATCCTTCTTATGGCAAGAAGCTACCGAATGGCAGCAATGCAGCGGGGGGGATTTATGTGGATGGGGGCAAGGACAGCATCATTGAACAGAACTACAGCTATAACAACGATATCGGTGTTGAAATTGCCTCGGAGCATGCCGGACGGGCAACAAGCAACATTACCGTTCGCAGCAACGTTATCTACAACAACCGCCTGACAGGGATCGCGATGGGCGGCTATGATACCGAACGCGGCTCCACGGAAAATTGTATTATTGTAAATAACACGGTGTACAAGAATGATACTGTAGGCGATGGCAGCGGCCAACTGTATGTTCAATTTGATACGAAGAACAACGTAATCAAGAACAATATTTTTGTAGCCAGCGACACCGATGTGCTAATATACAACGAGTACACTCAAAACGCCGGTAATATTCTGGATTATAACCTGTATTTTACTTCCGGGGGCAGCAGCGAAGCGAGCTTTACCTGGAAGAACCAGGATTACTGGGGCTTCTCCGACTATCAGGCCGGGACGGGCAATGATGCGCATTCCCTGTTCGTGGATCCTCAGTTTGTGAATGCCGCCGCCGGCAACTTCCATCTGAAGTCTTCATCTCCTGCAATTGATGCCGGAGATACGGACACCGCCATCATCGGCACCGTAGATATTGACGGTGACCCGCGAGTTCAGGGAGCTGCCGTCAATATCGGCGCGGATGAGTAAGGTGTGGTTATATCTTCTAAGCTGATAAACGCTAGTACATGTAAGAAGGCCTTGGGAGCCCGATTAATCGTTGCCCCCAAGGCCTTCTTTTTTCTATATTAGTTGAACTTAAGAAGTCACGCAAAGGGCATAAGTGTGAAGTGTGCTGAAGTGAAAGCTTTCTGCAAGAAGGCTGCTTCGGGAGCATAAGCTCGTCAGCGTTCGCCTTTGTGAGTGGATTTCTACCTTATAATGGCTTAGTTCAGTCAGAGAAATCCGCGAACAACAGCGATCGTAGGCACACTTCACACGTTGCCCCCAGCGTATCATTAGTTCAACTTATTATAGTCAAAGGCAGAGTGTCGGCTGTGAGGCGGAATCTGAAGGAAGCCGACTGCGTATCCCGGATACTTAGAAAATCGGATTTGCTTCAACGATGACCTTCACCTGATTAATGTAACGATCCTCCGGTCCTTTGACCGGCAGCCCGACCTCTACATGATCAACGATATAGTCAATGTGGCTCTGGGAGATTACCTCGCCCGGCAGCAGGATCGGAATTCCCGGCGGATAGACATAGATGAACTCTGCAATAATCCGGCCTGCAGACTCCTTGAACGGAATAACCTCGGTATCCGCATAGAAGGCGTCCCGAGGGATCAGTGAGAGATGCGGAATCTCCGGGATTTTGACCACCAATTCGTTTGCATTGTTCTCTTTATAGTAGGTCACTGACAATTCCCGCAAGGCTGCAAGCAAGGTATCCACCGATTCCTTCGTGTCTCCAGGGGTAATGATACAGAGAATATTATACATGTCGCTAAGCTCGACTTCGATCCGATAATGCTCACGCAGCCAGTTCTCTGTCTCATAGCCGGTAATTCCAAGGTGCCGAACATGAATCGTTACCTTGGTCGGATCCAGATCAAAGGTGGCCTCGCCCCCCAGAATTTCACGCCCGAAGCTGTACAGGCCGGGAATCTCATTGATTTTACTTCGCAGATCATGGGCAAGCGCAAGCGTCTCCTGGATCATCTCATGTCCGTGAAGGGCGAGGTTTCTCCGGGCTGCATCGAGCGAGGCCAGCAGCACATAAGAAGTCGAAGTTGTAGTCAGCATGCTGATAATCGTCTGCACGCGCTGAGGGTTGATGTAACCGTTCTTGGCGTTCAGATTAAGCACGGAGCTCTGGGTCATAGACCCGCCAAGCTTATGCACGCTGGTTGCCGCGAGATCAGCCCCGGCCTCCATTGCAGACATTGGCAGCTCCTCGTGGAAATGAATATGCACGCCATGCGCCTCGTCTACGAGAACAGGCACATGGAAGCTGTGTGCAAGCTCAACAATTTCCTGCAAATGAGCACATACGCCGAAATAAGTCGGGTTGATAACAAGCACTGCCTTCGCATCAGGATGCCGCTCCAAGGCGCGGCGGACCGAGGAGGTAGTAATCCCATGATCGATTCCAAGATTCTCGTCCTGAGCCGGAGATACGAACACAGGCTTGGCCCCGGCGAAAATAATAGCCGACATGACGGATTTATGGACATTTCGCGGGACGATAATCTTGTCCCCGGGAGAGCAGACAGACATGACCATAGTCATGATGGCCCCGCTTGTCCCCTGAATGGAGAAAAAGGTATAGTCAGCGCCGAAAGCATCGGCAGCGAGCTGTTGTGCTTCTTCAATAACTCCGGTCGGCTGATGAAGATCATCAAGCGGAGCAATATTGATCAAATCGATAGCAAGGGCGTTATCGCCGATAAATTCACGGAATTCGGTATCGGTTCCGAGCCCTTTTTTGTGCCCGGGAATATGAAACTGTACGGGACCAGCAGCAGCGTGCTGCTTCAGCGCGGAAAATAGCGGCGTTCTTTGATGATCCATAGAGCCGTCCCTGCCTTTCAAGTAAATTTTCAACAAGCTTGAGTATAGCAAAATGGGCCCGGAATGCAAGCGAAGTTTTGGGCGAAAGCCGTGTTGGATATCACTGGACATTACCCAGGGTTATTAAGAAGCTTGGAGAGGAAATAATAGGATAGACGGAGCACCAATCAGACTGTATACGGAGGGGGAGACCACATGGAGATTCCTTTGCCGAAAGTAAACCGTAAATTGCTTACGCCCACCTTCCTCTGCTTGTGGACGATGATGTTTTTGATTGAATTTGTAAAAGGCGCGCTCTTGGTCTCTATTCTCCCTGTCTATATGGGAGATGTGCTGGGACTTAGCGCTCTCGCGATCGGTTTGTCTTTCTCCACTCAATATATCGGGGACAATCTATTCCGAGCCCCTGCTGGCTGGCTCATAAGCAGAATCGGCTTCCGGCTCGCGATGACGCTGGGCATCAGTATTATGCTGATTGCAGTCCTGCTGATTGCCTTCACGCATCAGATCGGCTATATCGTGCTCGGCTGCGCGTTGCTTGGGGCGGGGACCTCTCCCTTGTGGCCCTGTGTCATGCTGGGGGTGTCATCGGTTACGGAAAAGAATCAGAATTTTGCCACGGCCATGGGCGTGATTCAAATCTCAAGTCTGGGCGGAACAGGTCTCGGTCCGGTCCTGATCAATTTTCTCGTCGGAATTTCGTATGCACTGGTGTTCAGCGTATTGCTTGGCTGTATCGGAGCCGTTCTGCTGATCTCATTGGCATTGCCTGGCGTAGTAAAGGAGGCGGAAGAAGAGGAGGCTCCAAGGAGAGGTAAAGTTAACACGTCCAGGCCATTTGACAAGCTCAAGCATCTTCAGGGGCGGTTGGTGCGGACGATTGGGGAGGTGCGCCGCAATATTCACGTGAGCCGCTTGCTGTATCCGGCGTTATTTCTGCAATCCTTTGCCGTGGGCTTGCTGACTCCAGTGATCACTCTGTTTGTGCGAACCGAGCTGGGGTTGTCGCCTGAGCAGTTCAGCCTCATGCTGATTGTGGGCGGGGGATTTACTGTACTTGGGCTGATCCCGGTCGGACGGCTCGTGGATCAATGGGGAACAACCTCGTTTCTGAATGCCGGATTCGCTTTGGCTGCCGTGTCCATAGGCCTGTTTGCGTATGCAAAAGGAATGCCGGGCTTGCTGGTATGGGGGCTCGTCATTCTGATCGGGGCCAGCTATGCCTGTATCCTTCCGTCCTGGAATACGATGGTATCGACACTTCTGCCGAAGAAAGAGAAGGGGGCGGTCTGGGGATTCTTCCTTGCCATTCAGGGGACAGGCATGGTGATAGGGCCGGTCGTGTCCGGCAGGCTTTGGGACTTCTTCGGTCCGCATGCTCCTTTCTTGGCAAGCGCCGGGGCGATGAGCCTTTTGTTCCTCATTCATTTGCGGCTCTCACACAAAAATGTCCGCCGCGATGGACAGGAAGCACTTCCATCGGCAGCGGGCAGGGATCGCTTAGAATGAAGCTTTATACAATGGAAGCAGCGTCGTAAATGTCTCCTCAATCGTGGAGGAGAGGCGTTCTCCATCCATCAGCAGCGGATCATCGCGGTCAATGCGCAGGCCGCAGAGAATTTCCGCTTTTTTAACAGTTCGCAGCTTCTCCGCCATTTCTTTCAGGCCCTTGATGCTAACCTCTCCGTTAGGCGTTCCTCCCGGATCCATATGATCCATGGACCAGTAAAAATGGTCAGGCAGCATTTTTTTATACCTGGATGCTTGTTTCCGTAAAGATTCGGCGAAAATAGACTTATTCGGACTTTCATAAATAACTGCAAAGATCACGAATAAATGAGATTCAAACATGCCAACCTCAAAATGCGGGAATGCTTTATAGCCCCGTTTATTAGGCGCCCAGGCTACCCAGGTATCCTTTGGCGGATTGACTTTGCGTCTGGCATGCTTGGCTACATGATGATACATTTCTTCTCCGCACAGTGTGGAAAGAAAGGGGGCAAAGGACTGCCCGAGCTCCTCTAGCTTCGGTCTGATATGGGTAATGATCGCGTTCATCCGCGGCTCAAGCCCGGGTACAGTCAAGCTATCGAAATCTTGTCCGGTAAATCCGGGATAAGTCATCTTGATTCCTCCTGTCAAAAGTCTTCTCCTGTCGAACAGCAAGTCCTAAGTCATTATTATAGCACAGGCCCGGACACCTGCTTGCGTCAGAAATAGCCCGAAACGGGTAAAAATAATCAATAAACCGAGTCCCGTTACATAGGATGTAGTAAACGCAGGAGTGTCATTCGATAGGGAGGGAGTGCCGTGAATAAAAGCTATGAGGTGGAATACTGCAATCTGGAACTCCGTTTTGACCGCCGGCACATACAGCAGCTGATTCGCGATTTGATCCAGGATGGATATTCCTTATATTGGAGCGAAAATGAAGATGTATTCATTATCTCTGTGCGCACGGGCCGCAAGCTGACCAAGCTGCATTTTCAGCGCATGGGCCAAGAATACCGGCTGGCCGGCGATTACGTGATCCGCGATGCAAGGCTGGCGGAGTGGCTGGAGAAGCTGATCGGCGACTTGCGGGGGCATGCCGTAGTGAAACGATTCAAGGACCGCCAGATTCTGGTGGAGAATATTTTGTTCGGAGAGGTCATCCGCCTTGTCGAGATTACGGGGGTAGAGCATCGGATCCTGTATCAGAAAAACATGATGATGGATGCGGAGCAAATGATCGACCTGTTCATCTCCCAGTCAGCCGAGCGACAGCTGGAGCAGCTTCAGCGGGAGCTGGATCACGAGCTTGAACGGTTGCATGAAGCGCTCCAGAGCGGGGATAGGTCGGCTTCCGAGCAGTGTAAGGAGCGGCTGAAGAAGATCAGAAGGTTGCTGCTTCAGCTTGAATGGTAAGAAGAACGGGCATACTATAGCTTTCACCGGCTTCGGCTCAGCCCCCTGAGACTCAGGGGGATTGTTTTGTGAAAAAGGAGATCGGAATTTACGATTTAACGTCTGTACTCAAAACAGTTAAAATGATATTATTGTTAAAAAAGTGAGAAAAGGATGGAGAATATGTCAAAACAACAGATTGGCGTTATCGGCCTGGCTGTCATGGGCAAAAACCTGGCCTTGAATATTGAAAGCAGAGGCTTCACCGTATCGGTGTTTAACCGCTCCCCGGAGAAAACGCATGACCTTCTTGAACATGAAGGCAAGGGCAAGAATCTTGTAGGCACATTCTCTGTGCAGGAATTTGTTGAATCATTAGAGGTTCCTCGCAAAATTTTAATTATGGTACAAGCCGGTAAAGCAACAGACGCTACAATCGAGAGCCTGCTGCCTTACCTGGATCAAGGCGATATTATTATTGACGGAGGCAATGCCTACTTCCCGGATACACAGCGCCGCAGCAAGGAGCTGGAAGGAAAGGGCTTCCGGTTTATCGGTACCGGCGTATCCGGCGGCGAAGAGGGCGCGCTGAACGGTCCTTCCATCATGCCTGGCGGACAAGAGAGTGCCTACAAGCTGGTTGAACCGATTCTGACGGCAATTTCGGCTAAAGTAAACGGTGATCCTTGCTGTACATATATCGGACCTGGCGGTGCAGGCCATTATGTGAAGATGGTTCATAACGGTATCGAATATGGCGATATGCAGCTGATTGGCGAGGCATATCATTTGCTCAAGGATGTTCTGGGTCTGGATGCCAAGGAGCTTCATGAGATCTTTACCGAATGGAATAAAGGCGAGTTGGATAGCTATCTAATCGAGATTACGGCGGATATCTTCTCGCAGTACGATGAAGAGACCGGCAAGCCGATGGTTGACGTAATCTTGGATGCTGCAGGACAAAAGGGTACGGGCAAATGGACAAGCCAAAGCGCATTGGATCTTGGTGTGCCTCTCTCCATGATTACGGAATCGGTGTTCTCCCGCTTCCTGTCTGCCATGAAGGACGAGCGGATTGCGGCAAGCAAGGTGCTGAGCGGCCCTGAAGTGAAATCCTTCGCCGGCGACAAGGCTGAATTCATTGAGCAGGTACGCAAGGCGTTGTTCGCAAGCAAGATCGTATCCTATGCGCAAGGCTTCGCTCAAATGCGCTATGCTTCCGATGAATACGGCTGGGATTTGAAATACGGCAACATCGCGATGATTTTCCGCGGCGGCTGCATTATCCGTTCGCAGTTCCTGCAAAATATCAAGGATGCTTATGATCGTGATCCGCAGCTCAAGAATCTGCTGCTTGATTCCTATTTCAAGAATGTAGTCGAAAGCTATCAGGACGCATGGCGTAAGGTTGTGGCGGCTGCTGTAGAGAACGGAATTCCGGTTCCGGGCTTCTCCAGCGCGCTCTCCTACTATGACAGCTATCGTACGGAGCGTCTGCCAGCCAACCTGCTGCAGGCACAACGCGACTACTTTGGCGCTCATACGTTCCAACGTGTGGACAAGGAAGGCGTATTCCACCATCAATGGTTCTAAGAGCAGACGCTTGCTTGAAGAAGGGCGCCCGGCCGCGGAAATCCGCAGGCTGCGGCGCCTTTTTTTTAACCTGGATGCCGAAAGCTTCCGGCGTGTGTTATGATATGAAAAAGTTTAGTATATGAGAAAGTTGAATACGGCGGCCTGATGAAGCAGGCTGCGCTGAAGCGGGTGAGATGGTGAAGGAGAAGCAGGACAACATCGTGCTGATCGGCATGATGGGCACCGGCAAGACAACCGTTGGCGCAAGGCTGGCAGAGGAGACAGGCTATCCGCTCGTTGATCTGGATGCCTTGATCTCGGAGACGGCCGGTTGTCCGATCCCGCAGCTGTTTGCAGAGCGGGGAGAGCCCTATTTCCGAGACCTGGAGGCCGCTGTTCTGAAGGATGTGTTGGCACAGGAGGGCATCATCCTGGCTACTGGCGGCGGCGCGGTGCTCCGCAAAGAGAACTGCCTGGAGATGACCTCTCGGGGCTGGGTCGTGGCCCTGAAGGCTACCCTGGACGAGATTGTCAGCCGGGTCGGCGAGGACCCTGGGCGGCCGCTCTTGGCCGGCGGGGCCAGATCTCGGGTAGAGGCTTTACTGGAGCAACGAAGACAGGCGTACGATTTTGCCCATGTGATCATCGATACCTCCGGGAAAAGTCCGGAAGAAGTATCGGCTGAAATTTTAACGCATTACCGCGGTTCATCGAATTAATCAATCAGTTGAATTGAATGAAGGGGAGCTGTATCCATGGACTTGATCGTGAGACCTACACCGGAATTGAATGGCGAAATCGGAGCATTATCGTCAAAAAATTATACGACACGCTATTTATTAGTTGCCGCTCTGGCGGAAGGAACGAGTACGGTCTATTATCCGGCTCATAGCGAAGACAGCGATGCCATGCGCCGCTGCATTCAGGAGCTGGGCGCTGTGCTGGAAGAGGATGAAGAGAAAATTGTGATCACCGGCTTTGGAGGACGTCCGCGCGATGTGAAGGAGTTGAATGTCGGCAATGCCGGGGCGGTGCTGCGCTTTTTGATGGCGATCGCCTCGCTCTGTCCGGATGTTACCTTTGTGAACAGTTATCCTGATTCTCTTGGCAAGCGGCCGCACAGCGATCTGATTGTTGCGCTTGAAGGCATGGGAGTGCAAATCGAGCATCAGGACGGCAAGCTGCCGATCCGGATTATGGGCGGGAAGCCGCAAGGCGGCAAAATATCGGTCTCCGGCGAGGTCAGCTCCCAATATTTGAGCGCCCTGCTGTTCTTGACGCCTCTGTTGGAGGAAGACAGCGAGATTACGGTGCTCGGCGATCTGAAGTCGAAGGTTGTAATCGGCCAGACTCTGGAGGTGCTTGAGCAGGCGGGCATTCAGATCGACGCTTCCTCCGATTACTCCCGGTTTCGTGTGCCCGGACGCCAGGCTTATCAGGCCAAGAACTACACCGTTCAAGGGGATTATCCTGGCTCTGCGGCGATTCTGGCGGCTGCGGCTGTCACGAAATCCGATGTGAAGGTACATCGCCTGATGGAGAAGAGCAAGCAGGGCGAACGGGCGATTGTAGATGTGCTGCAAATGATGGATGTGCCGCTGAAGCACCAGGACGGTACGGTTCATGTAACCGGTAACGGCCGCCTTCGCCCGGTTGAATTCGATGGAGATGCGGCAACGGATGCCGTGCTTGCGATGGTGGCAGCCGCCGTCTTTGCGGATGGAACCTCCAGATTCTATAACGTGGAGAACCTGCGGTATAAGGAATGCGACCGGATCACAGACTACTTGAACGAGCTGAAGAAGGCGGGAGCGAAGGTTGAGGAAGGCAGATCAGAGATCATTGTGCACGGCAGACCTGGCGGTCTGGAGGGCGGCGCGACGATCAATGCCCACTTTGATCACCGGGTGATCATGGCGCTCACCGTTGTCGGCTTACGCTGCAAGGAGCCGCTTTTGATCAAGGATGCGCATCATGTGGCCAAATCGTATCCGCAGTTTTTCGACCATTTGCAGGCGCTTGGCGCTTCGGTGGAATGGGTAAAATAAGCTTGAGTCTGAAAGGAGAGATGCTTTGTGGCATTTGAAAATCCGGATCGCGAGCAAATCAAGGAGATTCTTGAACAGGCAGGCAATATCGCTGTTGTAGGCTTGTCGGACAAAAGCGACCGTACCTCGTATATGGTTGCCGCTGCCATGCAGCAAAAAGGCTACCGGATCATTCCGGTAAACCCTGCGGTGCAGGGGGAAATTCTTGAAGAGAAGGTCTATGCCTCCCTGTCCGACATCCCGGAGCCGATTGATATCGTGAATGTATTCCGGCGCAGCGAGCATACGCCAGAGGTTGCCCGTGAAGCCGTTCAAATCGGGGCAAAGGTACTGTGGCTGCAGCAAGGGATCGTGAGCGAGGAGGCAGGGAGCATCGCTGCCGAGGGCGGACTTACCGTGATCATGGATCGCTGTATCAAGGTGGAAGACAGTATTTTGCTCGGAAAAAGATAAATGAATCAAGCCATGATTGGCTGACCCGGCTGTGCTCAGACATCCGGGTCTTTCTTCGTTCTGCGGAATTTCCTTTGACAAATTTGACAGGCTGGGCTTACCATAAAGAACTAGAGAGAAGCAAATCCTAACTTGCGAGAATAAGCACGGCAGAAGATTAGGGGGTCGAAACATGATACAGGGTATCGGTGCAGCCTCGGGCGTAGCTATCGGCAAGGCTTTTGTGCTGCCCGCCTGGGAATGGGATGTTCCGGATCGCCGGATGGAAAAGGTGGATCTGGCCAAGGAATTTGAGCGCCTGTACGAAGGAATCCGTACGTCCAAGACCGAGATCGAGGTCATGAAGAATGAAATCAGGGAAACCGTCGGTGCTGAGGAATCCAGCATTTTCGATGCGCACATTGCAATTCTTGACGATCCTGTATTTATGAGTGAAATTCAAGGAATCATCGAGCGTCAGTATAAAGCGGCCGAGGTTGCGGTGAAAGAAGCCATCGACCACTTTGTCACGATGTTCGATCTGCTGGATGATGAATACATGAAGGAGCGGGCACTGGATATCAAGGATGTGGGGAACCGGCTGCTGAAGCATCTGCTGGGTACGCCGGAGATCACTTTGCCTTCTGATACACAGCCTTATATTCTGGTGGCTAAGGAACTTTCTCCCTCCCAACTGGTTCATTTGAATCCGGAAAATGTACTCGGCATGGTTACTATGTCAGGGGGAAAGACCTCCCATTCGGCCATTATGGCGCGGGCGCTCGGAATCCCGCTGGTCTCGGGGCTGGAAAGCCTGACGGAAGAGCCGCTCTCAACCGGCGATCTGCTCATCATTGACGGGGATGAGGGCACCGTATATCGGGAGCCTTCCCGGGCGCTTCTAGAGCAGTTTAACCGGATTGCCGAGGAGCAGCGTCTGCGCAAGGAGCAGCTTCAACTGCTGGCATCGGTCGATGCGGTCACCAAGGACGGCTACCGCATGAGACTGGCCGGCAACATCAGCTCTGTAAAGGATGTAGAGCAAGCGGTCAAATATGGGGCCGAAGGGGTCGGATTGTTCCGGACGGAGTTTCTGTATATGGACCGTTCTGCCTTTCCATCCGAAGAGGAGCAGTTCGAAGTGTATCGACAGGTCGTGGAAGCGGCCGGCGGGCATCCGGTAGTGATTCGTACGCTCGATATTGGCGGAGATAAGCAGCTGGAGTACTTCCCGCTGTTTGAGGAAGAGAATCCTGTCCTCGGCTTCAGAGCGATCCGAATCAGTCTGGATGAGGCTGAGATGTTTAAGACCCAGCTTCGGGCGCTTCTGCGGGCGAGTGCGTACGGACAGATCAAGATTTTGTATCCGATGATTCATACTCTGGAGGAGGTGCGGCAAGCCAATGCGCTTCTGGAGGAAGCCAAGCAGGAGCTGCTTCGCCGTGAGCTGCCCTTCAACAAAGATATTGAGACCGGAATCATGATTGAGATTCCTGCGGCTGCTGCAATTGCTGATTTGCTGGCGCAGGAGGTCGACTTTTTCAGTATCGGCACGAATGACCTGGTCCAATATGTGCTGGCCGTAGACCGGATGAACGAGAAGGTTGCGCATCTCTATCATCCCTATCATCCGGCCGTTATTCGTCTGCTGCGGCAGACGGTGCTGGCCGCCAAGGAAGCCGGGATTTCCGTTAGCGTCTGCGGGGAAATGGCCGGCGATGAAAAGGCGCTTCCGCTCTGGCTCTATCTTGGTGTGACCAATCTGAGCATGTCGCCTCAATCCTTGCTTCGAGTGAAGCACCGGATTCTGAACAGCACATTGGCCGAGGGGATGGAGCAGGGCAAGCATTGCTACACGCTCACAACCACTGAAGAGATTGAAGCAGCGCTTACAAGATGGACGAAAAGCTAAAAATATAAGCGAAAGGGCAATTTCACGGGAACGATCAGTTCCGTGAAATTGCCCTTACCCTTTTATCATGAGTTGAACTAGAAAACTACGTAGAAGGGGCATAAGTGTGCTTCACACGTTGCCCCCATAACGTAAAATTATTCAGAGTTCAACTTATATAACTTGCTTCAGACCTGCCCTGCAACGGCATCAACAAATGCCTTGCCGTATTCCGGCAGGTCAGGCGGTCGGCGTGCGGAAACAATATGACCATCAACGACAACGGCTTCATCCTTCCAGATGGCCCCCGCATTTTCCATATCATCGCGAATGCCTGGGGTTGAGGTGACAGTGACCCCTTTTAGAATTCCTGCTGAAATTAGCACCCATCCCGCATGACAAATTTGCCCGATCGGCTTCTTCGCTTCATGCAGCTCTCGAACCACCTGAATCACTTGCTTGTAGCGGCGAAGCTTGTCCGGGGCCCATCCGCCGGGAACGAGAATGCCGTCATAATCAGCGGCAGACAGCTCATCGAAGGAAAGCTCGCTTTCCGCGGGAACACCGTATTTCCCAATGTATTTTTTGCCTTTCTCCGGGCCGGCAAGATGTACAGTTGCCCCTTCCTCACGAACGCGATAAATCGGATACCAAAGCTCCAAATCCTCAAATTCATCATCGACCAAAGCAATAATTTTTTTACCAGATAATCTCAAATCCGTCTCCTCCTGTCTATTATTTCCGTTGACGAGCAGCCTATTCCATCCGTAATATTTAGATTGTATCAAAAAGTCGTGATTCGTTAAAATTTTTTCTATGAAAATTGCTGATGATTAGATGAGGTGATCCTGTGCGCAAGCTATGCCGTTGCGGACATCGTATGAGCCTCGGTTTCCGTCTGGTTATATACAAGAATGGGATTCAGGTAGACCGGGTGCCGATTATGGAATGTGATGATTGCGAACGCTATGAAGTGCTTCCTGCTGTGAAATCCGATCTGCTGGATCTTCTGTTCCAATTGGAGGAGCAGGGCGAGACCGGGTTAATCCTGTTTCCTGAGGTGAATGAACTGGCTGACGTCCTGTACGGCTTGTTTACTGATCCGATGCTGGAAGGCGACCTCAATGAGGCCATGCTGGTGAAGAGCTGCGAGGAGCGAATTAATCTTTTGCTCGACTTATACGGCTGTGCTCAAAAATCGGACGACAAAAATTGGATGAATGAAATCACGGTCCGCTTAGCCACTCTGTCGAATTTTGTTAGTAAACGCCAATATTCTGGGGCGAAATAAAGAGAATTTTAGATGTTTTTCCTAAATGGAGTTGTGTTTAACTTTCTTTTTTTGGTAAGATATGATTAGAAAATGAAAAAGCAGTTTTCTGAAAGGGATGAAACTTGATGCCGGAATGGAAAAGAATCGTCTCCAAAGAGGAACTATCGGCCTTGCTGACACGGTCGGCAGAGCAGCCGGTCCTGCTGTTCAAGCACAGCACAAGATGTCCGATCAGTGCGGAAGCCTATCGGGAAGCAGAAGCTTACTTGAGTCAGACACCGAATGAACAAGTTACATACGGTTTGATTTATGTAGTGGAGGAGCGGGAGATATCCAATGAGGCTGCGGACAAGCTGAGGGTCAAGCATGAATCTCCGCAGGCGATTCTTGTCAAGAACGGACAGGCGGTATGGAACACCTCCCATTCGAGAATTACTGCCGACGCATTAGAGGAAGTCTTATCGAATTAAAGCGTTATCATTGCGTAAAGTATTTTTTTGTCGTATCATATTTTTAATTGAAAATCTATTGGCAATGGAGAGAAGAATGTGACAGTAACCATTTACGATGTGGCACGTGAAGCGGGCGTTTCGATGGCTACGGTTTCCCGGGTTGTGAACAACAATCCGAATGTGAAGCCGCAGACTCGAAAGAAAGTCTATGAAGCGATTGAACGGCTCGGATATCGCCCGAATGCTGTGGCAAGAGGCCTCGCCAGCAAGAAGACGACCACGGTAGGCGTGGTCATTCCCGATATTTCCAATTCGATTTTTGCGGAAATTGCACGCGGTATCGAGGATATTGCGAACATGTATCACTACAACATTATTTTGTGTAACGCCGACAAGAAGAAGGAGAAGGAAATCCGTGTAATCAATACCTTGCTTGAAAAGCAGGTGGACGGACTTCTGTTCATGGGCGGCACCGTAACCGATGAGCATCTTCAAGCGTTCCAGACCTCTGCGGTTCCGATTGTTCTGTGCGCGACGAGTGAAGAGCACGACACAATTCCTTCTGTCGACATCGACCATGAAGCAGCGGCATTTGATGCGGTCAGCACTTTGATTCGTCATGGGCATCGCCATATTGCGATGATCAGCGGTACGCTCCAGGATCCGGCGAACGGATATGCCCGGTTCCAGGGCTACAAGCGTGCACTGGAGACGGCGGATATTCCATATGATGAGGACTTGGTCCGAATCGGCAATTACCGCTACGAATCCGGTGTAGAGGCTATGAAGTACTTCCTCGGCTTCAAGAAGCGGCCGACGGCAGTATTCGCAGCAACGGATGAGATGGCAATCGGTGCGATTCACAGCATCCAGGATGAAGGCTTGCGGGTTCCGGATGATTTCTCCGTAATCAGTGTTGATAACATCCGCATGGCTTCCATGGTTCGGCCTCAGCTTACAACCGTGGCGCAGCCGATGTATGACCTTGGCGCGGTAGCGATGCGTCTGTTGACCAAGCTGATGAAGAAAGAAGCGGTGGACAACCCTCGGGTGATTTTGCCGCATGAGACGATCTTGCGTCTGTCTGTAAGTCATGTGTAACTAACAGCTGTACAAATAGAGATAATTATAAAGACAAATATATGAAAAAGGTTAACACGGAAAAAAGCTCCTTGCATAAGGAGCTTTTTTTGAAATTTCAAAAAATCTGGGACGATTGAGGGAGCGTGAATTGCGGTAGTGGCAACACTTGGAATCATAGGCGCGATGGATGAAGAAATTCAGCTTTTATTACAGGGCTTAGAAGCAACCGAGAACTTCAGCTATGCAGGCACTTCCTTTAGCAAGGGAAATTTTCATGGTAAAGAAATTGTGGTATGCAAGTCCGGAGTTGGAAAGGTAAACGCGGCAATGACCGCCCAACTGTTGATTGACCGCTTCGATATCGGTGCCGTATGGTTTACGGGGGTGGCCGGTGCGGTCGATCCGTCGCTGGACATCGGAGATATCGTGATCTCCTCCTCTTGCCAGCAGCATGACATGGATTGCTCGCCGTTGGGATATCCGGTTGGAGTAACACCCTATCAGGAGGTATCCGATTTTCCGGCCCACCCGCCGTTTATTGTTCTTGCGCAGCAGGCTTGCGTGAGAGTCTGTACCAACAGCAGCTATCTGACAGGCCGGGTGCTCTCCGGGGATCAATTTATCGCCGATTCAGTGCTCATCAAGCAATTCTATGAGGAGATGGATGGTGCCTGTGTGGAAATGGAGGGGGCGGCTGTGGCACAAGTGTGCTACAGGAATGAAATTCCGTATGTGATGCTCCGCTCCATGTCTGACAAGGCGGACGGTACGGCAAGCGCAAATTACTCGGAGTTCTCGGTAGAGGCCGCAAGCCGTTCTTATGAGATCATAGCGGACATGCTTGCTAATTATGAGGGCTGATCGTTCGCTGCTCCCGAATTTCCGGATACTCCTGCATGGCAACCGCGAGGGTCTCGCGGTTTTTTGCTGTAATCTCCGCTTCCCGGGGAATTCCTTCCCAGTGAGACATATCATCCAGCCAGCAGGCTGGCAGCTTGAACGACGTCTGCGGCTGCCATTTTTCGATCCAGGCGGAAGGCAGCGGCAGGAGAGGAGAAGATTCCAGTAGCAGCTGCTTGAGCGAATGGTGGCTCATCTCCAGCCACAGCAGGCTCCAGGCTCTGGGAACAACCCGCCAGATGTCGTAGCCCCCGCCGCCGATAGCGACCCAGCGGCCGCTGCAATAGGTATGAGCTAACTCATGAAGGATATGCGGCATCTGGTTATAGATCTCCATACTGCAATGGATGTGCGAGAGCGGATCTAATGCGTGGGCATCACAGCCATGCAGGCTCAAGATCAGGTCAGGCTTGAAGTGGTCAGCCAGCCTCCAGATCGACCGGGTAAAGCACTCCATCCAGGAGGCATCCTCCGTGTAGGGCTGGAGCGGAATGTTCACAGAGGCGCCATACCCATGATGCTCCCCGCGTTCCGTGACGAATCCGGTACCGGGGAACAGATATTTGCCAGTCTCATGGATAGAATAGGTGCATACATCTGGATCGGAGTAGAAGCTCCATTGCACTCCATCCCCATGATGAACATCTGTATCGATATATAAGACCCTTGCCCCATAGCGTCTCCGGGCATATTCGATTGCAACAGCGGCGTCGTTGTATACACAGAATCCGGCTGCTTTGGCAGGGAGTGCATGATGAAGACCGCCGCCCAGATGCAGGGCGTGCTCACATTGCCCGGACAGCACGGCTTCTACGGCCGTGACAGTCCCGCCTGCAACATCCGAAGCTGCCTCATGCATGCCTGTGAAGTAAGGTGTATCCTCATCCAGCAATCCGTAACGTTCCGCGTTCCGGATGATCTCCGGTTGCGGAGATGGCACGCTCAAGGCTTTAACTGCTTCGATATATGCAGGCTGGTGGACCCATCTCAGCTCCTCTTCCTCGGCAGACCGGGATTTCAGTACGTGTCCGGGCTCAAGAGCGCCGATGCAGGACAGCAGATCGACGGTAAGCTCCAGACGAATCGGATGAAAAGGATGCCGATCATGAAAACGGTAATTTGCCGCTCTATCATGATTTACAAATAATGCTCTTCCGCTCATAGCCTCCCCCATCCCTTTTCCATTCAAAACTTTAATTCTAATACATAAATCGCTGCTGAAACCGGATTCGGTCGAACTTTTCCTCCGACTCAATGGGTACCTCTTTACCTATGCGAACCATTAAGCAATTGGCCGGATGCGAGCATATTTCCGGATCGTCTGTAGCGTACCAGACCATCCCGACCGTCTGCATCAGCCGTTCCATCATTTTGCGGTAATCCCAGACGGAGAGTCCGCTTGTCTTTAAGTCCCAATGCCAATAATACTCCGTGGTAAATACGATGTAGTTCTCCATTTGCTCCCCCTCGAACGCCGTTTGAATCATCCGGGACCCGATCTTAGAGGAGCGGTACGCATTCGCTACTTCGATGGCTCCAAGCTCAATCAAATCCTCCATCCTGCCCTGAGACCACCGCTCCATCTCATCGGGATAATGAAAGGTAACGTAGCCGATAATTTCGTCCAGTACCCGTGCGAGAATGATTCGCCCCTCCGGCAGCTCGGCGATCTCAATCAGGGCCTTCCACTGTTCCTGGGGCCTTCGGAAGGCGTCCAGATCGGGATGCATTCGCAAAGTACGAAGGTGGGAAGGAGATACAGGCCCCTCCAGTACAATTTCCTCTTCACCATAGGGTAGGGTGTGGCGGATATACGTTTTTCGATGCTCCATCCTGGCCGCCTCCTTGGTTCATTTCCCTCACTTATACCAAAAAAATCAATTCCTGAAAAGTATAGCCGCTTGCAGAGGGGTGTGCTATAATGTTCTCCGACATAATATTTTCACATTTACATCTTGACAATGTGATTTTAATATCAATTTCTGCTTCTTTCAAGCTCAATTCAGAAATTCTGCAATTTATGTTCTATTCAGATTTGAATCCGTTTTCATTGAAAGCAACGGCTATAAGTTGAAGATTTTCAAGGGGAGGATGGAACAATGAGTCAATTGCAAGGAGAGATTATAGCTGCAGGAGCTGCTTCTTCCAATTTGGGCAATTATGATGAAGCCTGCAGTCAATTTCATTGGGAAGATGTGGAGAAGCAGTTCACCTGGTATGAGACCGGGAAGGTCAACATGGCCTATGAAGCGATTGATCGTCATGTGGACGAGGGAAGAGGGGGACGGATTGCCCTTCTGTATCAGGACGGCGATGGACGACAAGAATCCTATACCTTTGAAGAGCTCCAGGCAAAGTCGAACCAGTTTGCGAATGTGCTTCGAAGCAAGGGGATTTCAAAGGGAAACCGGGTATTTGTATTCATGCCTCGCAGCCCGGAGCTATACATTTGCCTCCTTGGCATTCTCAAGATAGGAGCGATCGCCGGGCCCTTGTTCGAAGCCTTCATGGAGACAGCGGTTAAGGATCGTCTTGAGGATAGCGGAGCGGTTGCGCTTGTGACAACAACTGCGTTGCTGCCGCGTGTACGGCGGGATGAATTGCCGCTGCTGAAATATGTCTTTGTTGCTGGTGATCATGTGCAGAAGGAAGACGGGATCCTTGACTATCACAGTGAAATGAGTCAGGCCTCCACAAATGCGGAGATGGAGTGGGTGAACCGTGAGGACGGATTGATCCTGCATTATACCTCCGGTTCAACGGGAAAGCCGAAGGGCATCTACCATGTCCATAATGCCATGCTCCAGCACTATTATACCGGTAAAGTTGTACTGGACCTGAAGCAGGATGACGTATACTGGTGCACTGCCGATCCGGGCTGGGTTACAGGCACCTCCTATGGGATCTTTGCACCCTGGCTGCATGGCGTAACTAATGTGGTACGGGGCGGACGTTTCAGCCCGGGGGACTGGTATGACACTATCCAGCGTTATGCTGTCACAGTCTGGTATAGTGCTCCGACGGCCTTCCGGATGCTGATGGGCGCCGGTGAAGATATTGTTAGGGAGTATGACTTGTCCTCCTTGCGCCATGTCCTGTCTGTCGGAGAAGCCTTGAACCCGGAGGTTGTACGATGGGGGCATAAGACGTATGGACACCGGATTCACGATACCTGGTGGATGACGGAGACGGGAGGACAGCTGATTTGTAATTATCCGTCCCTGCCGATCAAGCCGGGTTCGATGGGGAAACCCGTTCCCGGCATTCAGGCGGCTATCATTGATGACAATGGCAAGGAATTGCCGCCGAACCGTATGGGGAATCTGGCCATCCGCACGCCTTGGCCGTCCATGATGCGGCTTGTCTGGAACAATGCGCCCAAATTCGAGGAATATTTCCGAATTCCCGGATGGTACATTTCCGGGGACACGGCCTATATGGATGAGGACGGGTATTTCTGGTTTCAAGGCCGGATCGATGACGTGATCAATTCATCCGGGGAGCGAGTAGGCCCCTTTGAAGTCGAGAGCAAGCTTGTCGAGCATCCGGCAGTGGCCGAAGCGGGCGTTATCGGAAAGCCTGATCCGGTGCGGGGAGAGGTGATCAAGGCATTTATCTCATTGAGAGAAGGCTATCACCCGACAGAAGAGCTGAAGGCAGAGATATCGCGCTTTGTGAAGGAAGGCTTGTCGGCGCATGCGGCTCCAAGGGAGATCGAGTTCAAGGATAAGCTGCCGAAGACCCGTTCAGGTAAGATTATGCGTCGTGTCCTGAAGGCATGGGAGCTGAATCTCCCGGCTGGTGATTTGTCGACAATTGAGGACTAGAGGGTTGAATAGTTGAATATATGAGAATGGCTGTCTCAAGCTCTGCTATAGAGCTTGAGACAGCCATTTTTTAATTCGTGATTTTGGTCGGTGCAGAAGGAGAAGATTCCCCAAGAGCATTCACTGCCGTTACCTGGACCCATCCGCCCTTGTCGCTCATAAAGCTGAATTGTGCGGTGGAGGAGGTGCCAAGCAGATTAAATGGACCTGCTTCATGCTCCGAATAGTAAATATTGTAGCTGATCACTTGATCCGCAAGACTTCCGGACTGCCAAGTTACCGTAATGCTGTTATCATTATTTTGTACGCTGACCTGTCCTGGTGCAGCTGGCGGCAGGAAGATTTCACCCTGCTGTTCTCCGGACGAATCGCTGCCGTTTCCGCTTCCTTCTCCGCCCTCCGAAGCGTCAGGGAAATCAGGCAACCAGTCATTGTAACCGACAATCGCACTTGGTACGGATTCTTTGCCTGCCACGTCAACCGCAGTCACATAATAGGAACTGCTAAAGCCGCCGTTGCCAGGATCCTTGATCACCGTGTCCCCGCCAGTCCGTGCAACGCTTCCTGTGTATTGGAAGGTGTTTCCGTCCATAGACCGATAGAGCCTATAACCTACAACATCACTTTCCGGATTCTTGTCGAAGCTTACAACAGCTGCTCCGCTTGAGCTATCCAGCCTTACATTGGCTGGTGCGGCAGGAGGATTACCGTCGTCAACCCGTGGATCCGGCTTGCCAGGCGCATCTTCTCCGGCATCCTTCGGCATATAAAAACTGAGCGACTTGTGATTCTTCATGACTTTAAAGGCATTTTCCAGCTCTTCAATCAGCGCCTGGATCGGCTTTTCACGCTTCATGACGACCTTTTCGAGAACCATATCCTCAGGTGTGGCCTCTTGAGGGATATAATTGACGCCTTCATAAGTGATGTATTTCATACGGACCAATACATCATCCGGTTCGGTAGGCACGAATTTTGAGTTGAAAATATCTGTAACCGTCTTGCCGGCCTGCCTTGTCAAATCTGTCGGCAGCTTGCCGCTATAGCCGGACACGGTTTTACTGACGATTCCCTCAGGCTTGGCAAATTCGTTAGTCACGAACAGATCGGGGACATTATCGGTCACTTCGTTCATAACGAGCGCCCAAATTTTTCTGGCACGAGATTTACCCTCACTGGAAAGGGTATTGACCGGCTCCTTGTAGCCGATCCAGATTCCCAGAGTCACATCCGGCGTATATCCCATGAACCAGACATCCGCATAATTTTGCGTTGATCCGGTTTTGCCGACCACAGGGATTTTTCCGTATTTGTCAAAATCGCTCTTGATGGACGTCCCGGTTCCGCTTGTGATGACTGTGCGAAGCATATCGGTCATCAGGTAAGCTGTCTGCTTGGAGAACACACGCTGCGGGTCATTCTCGTGCAGGTAGACAACATTTCCATTGGAATCGGTAATTTTAGAGATCATATAGGCGTCATTGAACTGTCCGCCATTGCCGATGGCGGAATAGGCATTCGTCAATTCCTCAACCGATACTCCGTATTTCAGGCCGCCAAGCACCCCGGTTTGCGCAGAATAATCCTGCTCATCCAGAGTAGTAATTCCGAGCTTTTTCGTAAAATCCCATGCTTTATCTATCCCTAGGATGTTATTGAAAATCTTCAGAGCAGGGACGTTGCGAGACTCGTTAAGTGCGGTTCTGGCGGTTACCAGTCCCTTATAGCCTCCGCTTGAATTTACCGGAATGTGATAACCCTTCTGGTAATCGCGCAGGATGATCGGCGAATCGTCGATGATGCTTGCCGGCTGGACGAGTCCTTCTTCCATTGCAGGCAGGATGGCGGCTATCGGCTTCATGGTAGAGCCGGGCTGCCGGACCATTTGGGTGGCATAGTTCATCTGCTCTGTATAGAAGTCCCGACCCTCAATCATGCCCAGGATGGCTCCTGTGGTATTGTCGATCATCATGCCGGCAACCTGTTCCAATCCCTTGGTCTCGCTATAAGGCGAGAAGTTATTCGCATCGTCAGAGATTTTGTGCATGGAGTTATAGACCTTTTTATCAATCGTCGTAAAGACGCGGTATCCACCGGTCAACAGCTCCTGCCTTGCCTCCTCCAGAATCTGAGAATTGCCGGACGCTTCTTCCTTGGTCAGCTCCGGATTGTTGAGCATAGCAATGACAATGGCTGCTTGACGCTCTGTCTCCAGCATCAGGTAAGGGAAGGTATCATAAGCCTTCTTCGTCTGCGGAGCCAGGGAAGACTTAATATCAAAGGCGAGTGCTTCATGATATTGAGACTCGGTAATTTTGTTCTCCTCAAGCATTCGCTGAAGCACCAACCGCTGTCTCTTCAGAGCACGGTCGAAGGCTTCCTGGTTGAATTCCCCCTTGCCGTTGAAGGCCGAATAGGAGGAGGGAAGCTGCGGAAGACCCGCCAGATAAGCAGATTGTGCGATATTGAGATCCTCTAGATTAGTAATATTAAAAATTCCTTTGGCCGCAGCCTTGATTCCATAGACCTGATATCCGTTGGAACCGTTGCCGAACGGAACCTTATTCAGGTAGGCGGTTAGAATCTCATCCTTACCCAAAAAGCGCTCCAGGCGCAGTGCAAGTAGAATTTCCTTGACCTTCCGGTTGTCCGTTTGATCGAGATTCAGAAATACTCTTCGGGCAAGCTGCTGGGTCAATGTACTTCCGCCGGTTTGAATGTCTTCGTTCAACAATCTTTGCTTGACGGCACGAAGGGTTCCCTTGAAGTCGACGCCGATATGCTCCCGAAAATGGTTATCTTCAATCGCGAGAACCGCGTCAATGACGGTTGCGGGAATTTCCTTATAATTCACGGGCCGGCGGTCCTCTTCCGAACGAAGCTGTCCAATCGGCTGCCCGTCACGGAAATATGCAAATCCGGTAATGGTATTGTAATTTATCTTGTTCTCAATATCAGCCTGGGACCGTATAGGCTCCTCCTTTACAAAGGAAGTGACATATCCGAATACAGCGCCCCCGGCGAACAAGCCCCCGGCAATGCCCAGCAGGAAAAGCCATCCGAGAGTTGCCCAGACCCAGCGTCCGCGTTTGCGTCTGCGGGCAGGTTGCGCTTTTTTCGGTTTCGATCTCCGCTTCTTTCCGGAGCTGTTCTCATTCTCTTGAACCATGGATGTTCCTCCTTTTTTACCGTCCCCATTATAGCATAAATTGGCTTTTAAGTTTAGCTTTCGTGCATTTTGGACATCATTCAGCACGAGCCGATGAAGCCGAACGAAGGGAAAGTGGCCGGCCCGAATGTTGAAATTCAATGGTCTGACGGGGACATTTTCCAGGCAGGAAAACGGAAATTTGCCAGGCTTGTGATAAAATAGACAGAATTTTCACTTCTATAGGTCGAAGGTTCTATGAATTTGTGTAATTCTATTGTAGAATTGGATCGAGATCCGATTATCTCACAACTGCTTAACCTAATAGGACAGATTTGTATAAGACCGAATGGACCTTTCAGGCCCCCATTAGGTCTTTTTTTTCAAGCAGGCGGCTTTTTTGGAGGAGGAGTGATGAATGAAAAAGGATAGTGCGGAGACAGACCTGGTCCGGCGGGTGTGTATCGCTGTTTTGATGATGCTGGCGTTCGTGAGCACGTTCACTCGCCCGCATCTTATTTTTGGAATCACCGTCGTTTTTACGAACATTTTTCTTATTGGACTTATTCGACTCCAAGGGATCCGGATGGGTATCCTGGTATCTGCAAGCGCTTATGGAATCATGATTGCACTGAATGCCGCTCCTGCCTTTGTGCTGATCTTTTTCCTGGAACTGCTCTGGATTGCGACTTGTATTCACAGAAATCAAGGACAGATACTGAAGCTTGACCTGTACTTCTGGCTTTTGATCGGGCTCCCCTTAACGGCGGCTTTATTCTTCACAAGCGGCTCCTATACGATGATCGAATTTGCACTTCTGTTTGCAATCACGGTGTCCAACAGCCTGTTTAATATCCTTACAGCCGATATGCTGGACTACTATGTGATGAGAAGAGTCATACCACCTGCAAAAGAATACCGTCCGCCGATTCCGTTCAAGCGCGTCTTATTCCATCTAACGGTCACCACCGTATCGCTCCCCTTCTTGATTAACCTGACCGTTGGTGGCTGGCATTCTATCGATTCCTCCAAGATGAATGCACTCAAGACTTCGGAGAGCACGGCTGAACGTATTTTAAGCGAGCTGGAGCACAGGGGAGAAGAGAGACTTCAGACCGGGGATCTGCAGGAGATTGCATCCCGCTTCGCAACCCCTTCTCCTGACCTGCTCAACATCGTTATTGCAGACAAGGAGGGGGTTGCATTGGCTGCCAGCGATATGAGCTTATATGCAAACTGGAAGCCGATGGAGCCACTGAAGCCGGTCGAGAGCAGGTTCGAGATTGACCTTCCTGAGGAGACCACCCTGCTTCCCACCGGACGCTGGCATGATGCGAATTATGTCTACACAGCATCTTCGGACAAGCAGGAATATCTGATATCGGTCATCCTGCCTGTTATGCCTTATCAGACAGCCATTTTTCTGGAGTACATATATCAAATCCTGTACATGATGGCAAGCGCTTCCATTGCGGTATGCTTGGCTCTGTGTATCAACGCCTGGCTTGAACGAAGCCTAAAACGGCTGGAGCTCAATTCAAGCCGTTTGCCGGTCAAGCTCAGGCAGATGGCTGTACCTGACTGGTCCTCCAGCGGGATTCTGGAGATTGATTCGTTAGCGCATAATTTTAAAAGCATATCAGACGAATTACTGAACAGGTTCGAAGAAATGGAGTCGATAAATAGCCGGTTGCGCGTTTCGGAGGAGAAGCTGAAATATCTTGCTTACTACGATACTTTGACCGGGCTGCCGAATCGGCTAAGGTTTCGTCAGCGGCTCAGTGAAATGATCAGGGATACGGGCTTTCGGGAGAAGATAGCGGTCCTATTTGTCGACATTAACCGGTTTAAAGAAGTGAATGACGCCCTGGGACATATCTCAGGGGATTTGCTGCTGCTGAAGGTGTCTCTTCGTTTTGAGCAGCTTGCTGATGAGCAGTGCGAGGTGTTCCGGCTGGGAGGAGATGAATTCATTTTCCTGTACAAATATATTTCGGATGACGATCTTCCTGAAATGGCCAAGCGGATCGGCAGGCTGTTTGACTCCCCGCTCGAGCTCGAGGGGAATTATATTTATATTACGTTGAGTATTGGAGTCAGTATCTATCCAGAGCATGGGATCAGTCAGGATGAGATCGTCAGGAAAGCGGATATGGCCATGTATGCGGCCAGAGAGAAGGGGGAGGGCAGCTACTATATTTTCAACAGAGACAGAGAGAATGCGATGAATGAAACCGTGCTTCTGGAGAACGGTCTAAGAACCGCTTTGCATGAAGAGCAGTTATATCTGGTCTATCAGCCTAAAGTGAATCCGGTAACAGGGCGAATGAGGGGATATGAGGCGCTCATCCGTTGGAATCATCCCGAACTGGGAGCGATTCCTCCGTCAAAGTTCATTCCGATTGCCGAAGCCTCGGGTGTGATCGCGGATATTGATTTCTGGATGCTCCGGGAAGCATGCAGACAGACGAAGGAATGGCATGAACTTAAGGTCCATAAACTGCCAATCTCTGTGAACCTGTCCACCAAGCATTTCTACCGGATGAACATTGTAGGACGCATACATTCAATCTTGCGCCAGACAGGTCTTGAGCCGCATTATTTGGGGCTAGAACTTACGGAAAGTGTATTTATGAATCAGACTGAACAGGTCGTCGAGGCCTTGCAGGAACTTAAGAGAATGGGAATTGAAATTGTCATTGAGGAATTTGGAACCGGTTATACCTCCTTAAGCAGACTTCGGCATCTGCCGGTTTCAACCGTGAAGCTGGATCGGACCTTTTTTCATAATGGAGAAGATCTTACCGAAGATAACGCCTCTGTAGTGAAAGGAATTGCCGGTCTGGTTAACAGCATGGGGCTCAAGGTTACTGCAGAAGGTATAGAGACAGAAACCGAGCAGGAATTGTTTGTAGAGTTAAATTGTGAGGAATTGCAAGGGAACCTTTTCAGTCCGCCGCTGGACTCCCGAAGCTTCGAAAGGTATGCTGCCGCAGAGCAGGGGCTCCATACTGAAGAAATAATTTAGAGAAGATACATCTTGGAACATAAAGGAACAGCCGTCCACGCGGACGGCTGTTCTCGTTATTAACGGTTGTAGAATTCGACGATTTGCTTCTCGTCGATGTCTTGGGACAACTCGGAACGTTCTGGCAGGCGGATGTACTTGCCTTCCATAGCGTTGTCGTTGTACTCCAGGTAAGCTGGAAGATGCGAACGGTTTTCCAGGGCTTCCTTCACGGAAGACAAGCCGCGGCTTCTTTCGCGAAGACCAATTACGTCACCCAGGCTCACACGGTAGGAAGCGATATCTACTTTCTTGCCGTTCACTGTGATATGACCATGGGCTACCAATTGGCGTGCACCTGCACGGGAATTAGCGAAGCCAAGACGGTATACCAGGTTGTCCAGGCGGCTTTCGAGCAGGGCCATAAAGTTTTCACCGGCAATACCCGGTTGTTTTTGCGCGTGTGCGAAGAGTGTGCGGAATTGCTTTTCACCCAAACCGTACATATGACGCAGTTTTTGCTTCTCCAACAGCTGCATGCCGTAGTTGGAAACCTTTCTGCGTTGGTTAGGACCATGTTGTCCTGGAGGGAAAGGGCGTTTCAAGTCTTTGCCAGTACCGCTCAAGGAAATGCCAAGGCGGCGGCTGAGTTTAAATTTAGGACCAGTGTAACGTGCCATTGTATAGGTAGACTCCTTTTATCAATAATTTTCTGTGTAGGGTTCTACTTGCGCGGGTTTTGTTTGTGCGTGCGGAGGATAGATGTCCGCCCTCCGACAAGAAAGTTCAGCCGCTGTCTTGTCGGCAACAAAAACCGAGAGGGTGCTCGCATGCGTTACGCCCTAATCAAGATCCTATCCTGATCTTTATCAACAATAAATATTATATGAATTAGTGCTATAAAGTCAAGGGCGTAATATGCATGTTCTCCTGGAATTTTGTCGATAGTTCTTTTGTCCTAGGGAAAGCTTGGAAAATAGAGATTTTTTAATGCAAACGTGTTAATTAGATAGTAGAATGGATGTACATAAATTATACGGACAAGCGGCTATCAATTCGTTAATCATCCTGCATCCAGAATCGAAAGGCTTCGAGTACATGACTTCTTCGCTTCTCAAGAGAAGACGAGAGTGAAAGGGAGCTATCTATGGCCAAACATCCCCATGACGATCTGATGACGACATTGCAAGGCAACGCTGGCTTTTCTCTCCAAACCGTAGATTCAGCCCGGACACGTATGGACTATACGGACTGGCTCGAATTCGTGGATATAACTTCTTATGACTATCCTTATATTACACCGCTACTCCTTGAGACCTATGAAGAATGGTCGAAGGAACTGCCTTCGCTTCCGGGCATAGATGAGGTCGTCTGGTTTATTGCCGACTATTCAGGACAATTGCTTCTTCATCAAGAGATGGAGGAGGGCAATCGGGTCGCACGGGATTGTGTGAACCGCTCCGCAGTCGCATCTTCTCTCTCCGAAGGCAGTCACTACCTTGCTGTTCCCTTGCTGTCCAGGCATACCAAGGAGCTGTTTGCAGTGCTGGGCTGCAGGGTCAGCGGGTTGCAGCCGGACAACGCACCGCTCGCACTGTCCTGGGTTGAGATGGCCGGAAGGTATTTTTTGTCGTGCTTTTACAAATTCTTTAAAGCGTTATTTGTCTCGGATGTACTGAGTCTTCAGCACAAGTCAAGCCAGGAGGAACACCGGAGGAACATTCTGTTTCAGGTGGTTCAAAAGCTGCACGATCAAATTGATGTGGATGCCGTGCTTACCGAAGTGTTCGAGCGGATTTCGGGAATGTATCCGGGAGTTGAGGTAGAACTTCTAATGTCCCAGGATTATCTTAGCCGAGACCCGAGGGTTAAATCCTTGCAGCTGCAGGGGGAAGACGACCACATGTGTGTTAGAGCATTTATGCAAGGGAAGATGCTTCGACATGAGTGTCTCAATGAAATGCGGCAACCATGTCTGGAAGTTGCAGTCCCGCTAACCGGAAAGCAAGGAGTATACGGCGTGTTTCATTTAGTGATTCCCCGGGATGATATTGAGGAAGCGGACCTCCGTTTGATTGAAATGTTGGCGGATACGGCCGGTTCTGCCTTTGAAAATGCCAAATTGTACGAGCAGTCCAATCTTCTTGTGAGCGAGTTTCGGCTGATTAATGAATTGACTAAGCGCTTAAATGGAAGCCTTCGTTTGAAGGAAGTATTCAAATTTGCAACAGAAGAACTTCTGTCTATTTTCCATGCGGAATACTGCTGCATCTGTCAGATTGACAGAGACGGCGAGTATTTTGAGGTGATGGCTTGCAATATTCCGGAGTTATCCAAGGAGCATTTTCCTAAGGATTATGGATTCTCAGGTGTGGTCTATTCCACTCGGGAGCCGATGATATTATCAGATTACAAGGCTGATAATAAAATGCAGTCCAAGCTTATGGAGGATACGGGCTCACGGTCATTGATCGTTACCCCGCTCATTGTGAGGGGAGAGGTGATCGGCACCATTATGCTTGCACATCGGAAGGAGCATTTCTTCTCCTATGATAACTATAGGCTGCTGCAAGTTCTGTCTTCCCATATAGCTCTTTCGATTGCGAATGCTTCGCTGCATGCGGAAGTGCAGCGAATGGCTAACCAGGACATGCTGACGGAGCTGTATGCTAGGCGGTATCTGGATGATCGGGTGTCGCAAATGCTTAGGCTTCATGAAAAGGGATGCTTGATTATCGTTGACATCGATTCCTTTAAGCAGATTAATGATACCTTTGGCCACCAGGTCGGTGATCGGATATTAAAGCAAGTATGTGCAATTATAAAGAGTACAGTCCGGAAAAGCGATATTTCAGCCCGCTGGGGCGGGGAAGAACTGGCAATCTACTTACCGGAGGCAGACGTTCATATCGGACAACAAATTGCGGAGAAGATACGTCTGAGAGTCGCCTCCGAGACCGATCCTCAGGTCACCGTTTCCTGCGGAATATCAGGGTGGACACTTGAATCGGAAAAGGTCAGCGTAGAGTCTTTGTTCTATTTGGCTGATATGGCGTTGTATAAAGCAAAAAAGAGCGGAAGAAACCAGTCGTGCGTTGGGTAGTGCGTCAACTGGCAGGAAGCCTGCAGGTCGAATGATGCAGGCTTCTTTTTTTGTATAGATTTTCATGCGAAGGACAGTCTAAGCCTAAATAAACACCGGAATAAGTAAGGAAAAGGCGCGAATATACAAAATACTGAAATACTGATTGGGAAGGTGAAGATCGGATGCGAAAATCTACGATAGGCAGAGTGGCTTGCCTGTACATGGTAATGTTTCTTCTAGCGTCTTGCGGCTGGCAGGAATCGAAAACGGCTGAGGAGTGGTTTGATTTCACCTGGTCCGGACTGGCAGGGATTGATACGCTCAAGTTCAAGGGGCAAGCGGCAGTAGCAAGGGGGCAGCGCTGGAGTCTGGATGAGCAGTTGGGGTACAGCGGCGAGTTGAAGGATCATCAGAAGCTGAGTATGCAGAGCACTCTCCCTTCAACGGAAGCGGGCCAGGACAAGGGGCAGCAGATCGAGGCGGCCGGTACCTCGCAAGCTCAGATTCAGCTTGCCTGGAACGGTGAAACCTGGAAAGTAGCAGATAGCCAAGTCTCCGCGCTCACGGCCGGGCTGTCCAGACTTAATCCGCTGGAACAGCTGGAATCTATTCGCCGCGCAGCCAAGACCATTACCGAGGAGCATGCGGCGGCGAGGGGAACCCGGGTATTGCGTATACAGCTTGACCCGGAAGCCGCGAAGAGGGTATTGAACAAGCAATTGGTCGAGGAAATGGAAGCGGTGCGTACCGGCTGGCAGCGCAGGCTGCAAAACCTCTCGGGGGGTCAGCGCAAAGAGGTGGAATCGGAACTGGAACGGGAATGGTCAAAGGGGAGGAAGCATCTCGACAACATGCTTACTGCTTGTCAGGCAGAAACCGTTTATTATTTGACGATTAACCGGAACACAGGGCTTCCTGAACGTATGACCTCAGAGACCAGGCTGCTCTATACGAATACCCGTGGCATTCAGGAGCAGGAGGCATTGCTTACGGACAGTAAATTTGAATATGGTAAATAGGCTGTGCTGACTTCTGTCCTGTGCCGTGCTACAATGAAATAGATAAATTAACCATTGTTCAACTAAATGTCGAACGGTGTTCAGGCAGCGGGCTCGCTGCGAAAATAGGCGAAAGCAAGTATCTGGAGGAGGCTGCTCTACATGAAAGATCCAAGAATTCAGAAATTAGCGGAGAACCTGGTCGGTTATTCGGTCGATGTTCAACCAGGAGAAAATGTACTCGTAGAGATGATTGGCGACGAGCGCGACCTGCTTAAGGCAGTTGTCGAGGAAATCGGGAAGAAGGGCGGCAACGCTTTTGTGGAGCTGACAGACAAGGCCGTGCAAAGCTCGCAGCTGAAATATGCGACTGAGGAGGGAATCAAAGCCTGGGCTGAATATGATCTGGTTCGCATGAAGATGATGGATTGCTATATCGGCATTCGTGCAGGCTCCAACGTCAACGACATGTCCGACGTGCCAAAAGACAAGATGAAGCTGTATAATTCGCTGTATTCTCACCCGGTACATAGCGAGCAACGGGTAAAGCAGACGAAGTGGGTTGTGCTTCGCTATCCGAATGCCAGCATGGCTCAGTTGGCAAGTATGAGCACAGAGGCCTTTGAGGACTTTTATTTTGACGTCTGCAATCTGGATTATGCCAAGATGGACCGGGCTCAGGACGCATTGTCCGAACTGATGAACCGGACCGACAAGGTACGCATCACAGGACCGGGAACGGATCTGTCCTTCTCGATCAAGGGCATCGAATCCGAAAAATGCTCCGGTCAGAAAAATATTCCTGACGGCGAGGTATACACTGCTCCTGTGCGTGATTCCGTTAATGGTACGATCAGCTATAACGCGGCAACGCTCTATAATGGAATTACCTTTGAAAATATCAAATTCCGCTTTGAGAACGGCAAGATTGTGGAAGCGACCGGCAGTGATACAACTCGCCTGAATGAGATTCTGGATTCAGACGAAGGTGCGAGATACATCGGAGAATTTGCGATTGGCTTTAACCCGTATATTTTGCACCCGATGAAGGACATTTTGTTTGACGAGAAAATTGCGGGAAGTCTGCACTTTACTCCAGGTCAGGCCTATGAGGGTGTAACGGATAACGGCAACCGCTCCTCCATCCATTGGGACCTGGTTCTGATCCAACGTCCGGATTACGGCGGCGGGGAAATTTACTTTGATGATGTGCTCATTCGCAAGGATGGAATTTTTGTCCTTCCTGAATTGGAAGGATTGAATCCGGAGAACCTGATATAGGAGAAATCCCTTGCTTGGAAAGCGGATTCAATGTATCATTGAGGTATGTTTTTAATGTTGCTCACGGAGGGATTACGATGTCGAATAATAATCAGGCTGTAGTAGAAATTGCGCAAACCGCTGGTAAGTACACTTCTTCGATCGTGCTTCAAGCAGACAATAAGTATATCGACGTAAAGAGTATTCTTGGCCTCTTCACTACTTTGGTTAATACGAAAAGCTATGAACTTCATGTTCACGGGCCGGATGCTGATGAAGCCAAGGCTGCCGTATCCGCTGTTTTTGCCAAACACGGTCTGGATGTAAAAGTTGTAGCCGAGTAAGAAGTGCGAGACACTCCTGCTAATAAGCGGGGGTGTTTTTTTTCAGGCTGTAATCGGATGCTGCTTCTTGTATTGGTCTGCAATTTCGTCTAATATTAAGAATAGAATAGATTTGTGGTTTATGCGGAGGATATAGGGGGGGATATACATGACTTCATCTGATTTGCAGGAGCAACTGAATCTCAGGGCATTACATCTTCTGAAGGAAGATGCCGATAAAATAGAAAAGCTGATTGAAGTGCAGATGGAGAATCTGGCTACTCGATATTGTCCTCTCTATGAGGAAGTATTGGATACTCAGATGTACGGCTTCTCCCGGCAAGTCGATTATGCTGTGCGTGTCGGGCTTGTACAGGAGGCCGTAGGCAAGCAAATCCTCAGCAAGCTGGAAAGAAACTTGGCAACGCTGTATGAGGCGCTGAATAATAAAGAATAATCCATCCTAATTCAGGAACAAAGCGCACGATCTCAGAGGATCGTGCGCTTCTTTTGTTCGCCTTTTAGACGAGATAGAACGAGTACCCCAGTATACAATAGACGGCGATGAGCAGCAGTCCCTCATACCAGTTGGTCTGGCCGTCCTGGGTGATGGATTTCGCGATAAAGACAGAGACGCCGATCGCCGCAAGCTCAACAACGGTAAAGACAATATCCATCGGCCTGCCGATCAAGTGGCTGATGAAGATCATGACCGGAGCGACAAACAAGGCGATTTGCAGACTGCTTCCTACTGCAATCTCGACGGCGGCACCAATCTTGTTTTTCATCGCCAGCATGATTGCCGCACTGTGTTCGGCAGCATTTCCGACGATCGCAACGACGAAGGCACCAACGAAAATTTCGCTCAATCCGAACTTGGCGGTGAACGTATCCAGCGTATGAACCAGCCATTCACTGACAAAGGCTACCATGACGGTTGCAAGGACCAAATAGATGATGGAGCGTTGTTTGGACCAGGCAGGAGCATGCTCATGGGGCAGTTCTTCCTGCGCATTGTCCGCAACATCGGCTAGAACATTTTTATGGGTGATCATCGAGAAGACGAGCCACAACAGATAGGCCACAATTAAGATACCGGCTACGACAAGACTGACGGAATTGCGATCTTCTTCGTGCAGCACATGCGTATTAAGGAAGATTGCGGGCACAAACAGGGCGATGATCGCTACGATCATGAGCGAACCGTTCATCCCGGCCAGGGTAACATTATATCTCTGCACTTTATGCTTTAGCCCTCCTGCAAACAGGCTTAGTCCAAGCACGAGCAGAAGATTCCCGATAATCGAGCCGGTGATGCTGGCTTTAACCATATCGAAGAGTCCCTCACGGATCAGCAGCACACCGATAATCAGCTCGGCTGCATTGCCGAAGGTTGCATTCAGGAAGCCGCCCAGACGCTGTCCTGCATAGTGGGCCACGCTTTCCGTAGCCTTTCCCAGAAAGCCTGCCACGAAGATAACGGCAACCGCTGACACGATGAACTCAAGAGTTGCCGGAAAGTGGGCGTAGTGCCCGATGGCGCTGAGTAGAAAGAAGAAGACCAGCAAGCCGGGAGATATGTACTTTTTCACGAATCAACACCTCTGCCTCCTTAAGAAATAGGAATCTAATTCAATATTCACCAATAACGTGAAGATTATAAACGATGGGTCGGAATCGGTCTATAATTTGCGAAAAAAGAGGTTAGGATTTACAATGAAATTAATGAGGTTAAAGGAGGAATGACCATGACCGAGCAATTACAATTAGATATGGGACATATTCGAATTTCAGATGACGTGGTTGCCAAGATCGCCGGAATGGCGGCTCTTGAAACGCCAGGCATTGCTGCCATGTCCGGAGGCTTGTCGGAAGGATGGGCCAAGCGTCTCAGCGGTAAAAATGTACAAAAAGGCGTCACCGTTGAAGTCGGTCAATTGGAAGCCGCAGTTGATCTCAGAATCATCGTACTGTACGAAACCCCGATTCATGAAGTGTGCCGCATGCTTCAGCAAAACGTGCGGGAAGCGGTTGAGAATATGAGCGGACTGAAGATTGTAGAAGTCAATGTCAAGGTTGAGGGCGTTGCCTTCAAGGATGACGAAATTTAAATTCGACAGTAGCAAAAAGACTTCAGGAGAGCTGCATGCAGCGTTCTCCGGAAGTCTTTTTTTGCGGATGCGACTATGGATCATTTTAACTCAGATGGTGGCGTCTGCGGCGGTCAGGCTCAAAGGGCACGGCTCCGGCCGTCTTGACGACAACAGATTTAGTACGCTCCTGTTTGACAGGAATTGACGAATCCCTGGAAATACTAAGCACGATTCCCATGGATACCATCATAACAAGCAGGGAAGAACCTCCATAACTGATGAACGGCAGGGTTACGCCGGTGATCGGAATGGTTCTTGTCACGCCGCCAATATTAATAAATGCTTGAATGGCAATAAGGCCCATGACTCCTACACCCATCAGCGTACCATAGGTAGTATGCGACCGCAGGGATACAAGAATTCCTCGCCAGATAAAGTAGATATAGACCAACAGAAACAGGATGCTGCCGATAAATCCGAATTCTTCACCGATAACGGAGAAAATAAAGTCATTGTAGGCATTCGGGAGATAGTGCAGCTTCTGGATCCCTTGTCCAAAGCCGGTGCCGGTCAATCCGCCGTGACCGATCGCAGTCATCGACTGGATCAGGTTGTAGCCGGAATCCTGAGTATCTTTCCAGGGATCAAGAAAAGCTTGAATCCGATTCAATTTATAACTGCTTTTGGCACTTGTTGTCTCACTCGGGTTGATCCTGTCCCATAGCGTGCTAGCTCCTAAGACGATGCTGGCGCCAAGTATGAGCAAGCCAATCGAGCCCAAAATATGCTTCAGATTTGCCCCGCCTGCAAAAATTAACAGACCAGCCGTCGCTACCAGAATGAAGCACGAGCCGAGGTCAGGCTGCAGCATGATCAGACCGGCAACAAAGCCGACGATCACCATGACCGGAATATAGCCGGTACGCAAATCCCGAAACCGTTCCCCTTTCTTGGAGATCAGGGCGGACAGATACATAATCGTCGTAATTTTCGCAAGCTCAGTAGGCTGAATGCCGAAGGTTCCGACCTTGAGCCAACTGCTGGCACCGTTAATGCTATCGGCGAAGGGAACGATCATCAAAAGGATAATCGCCAGAATAAACACCGGAACAAATAACTTCTTGAACTTCTCGTAGGGGATGTTCATCGTGATTAACATTCCAAGCATTCCTGCAAGACCAAATGCGATTTGCCGCTTGGTAAAGTACATCGGGTCGTTATTAAAGGTCTGACTTACCTGTGCGATGCTGGAGCTGGAGCTGAACACCATGACGATCCCGAATCCAACGAGCAGCAAAGTTAAAATCAGCAGCTGGAAATCGGGAGCGCCGCGTCTCTCCTCTTCTTTGTTGTCCCTCATGATGGCCGGCTTAAGCCTCCAGTAGCTGCTTGAGCTCAGCGAGTCTCGCGCTGGCGGTCTTCATGACCTGAGCGGGAACTTCTGATTCATATTCAAGTCCGTGAGGGAAAGTGGCCCGCCCCATATAGACCGCTTCAATGGCCAGAACGGTATCCGGACGTTCCAGCTTACCCTCAATTGCGCGGGTATTAATCCGCAGGAAGTATTCATCTTGCTCAAACTCAATTTTATAGTCATATGTAGCGCGGTAGTACTCCCATTGCCAACGGATAAAGCCAACCTTTTCGGCGGATTCATCCAAATAGGCCAGATCGCTCTTAAGCCCGTCTAATCCTGAGTTTTCCACAATCATCTTCCTGAAGGCCCCCTTTAAAAGTTCGTAAAAAAGACACCAAAAGTTCTTCTCCCATGATATTATGTTTCCAACGCTTGTGCAAGCATGGGAAAGCCTTGCAGATCGTGAATTTTTCGCTATGGAGCGAGTGCGGAAGCTTGCAGGAAGCCCTGAAGTTTTTCTGCTACAATAAACTACATACATATCTGTAAAGAGGAAGTGGACTGTGTGGACAAGGAAACGCTCGTACAGTTATACCCTGTCATGGTAGGGCACCGCCGCTATCTGCATCGTCATCCGGAGCTGTCCTTCAAGGAAAAGGAAACCTCGGGCTATGTTGCCGGGCACTTGAAGCGTATGGGCATTGAACTTATTACCGGGATCGGAGGAACCGGAATCATCGGGAGAATTCGAGGCGGTAAACCCGGGAAGACCGTGGCTTTTCGCGCGGATATGGATGCCTTGCCGATCCAGGATGAGAAGCAGTGTGACTACGCTTCGCAGGTCCCCGGTGTCATGCATGCCTGCGGACATGATGGACACACGGCCATGCTGCTTGCCCTTGCGGAATACTATTCGTCGCGGCGGGAAGAGGTTGAAGGAAATATCGTATTGATCTTTCAGCCTGCTGAAGAGGTTTGTCCGGGGGGCGCCCGCTCTATGATTGAGGCAGGAGCCCTTAACGATGTAGACGTCATTTATGGAGTGCATCTGTGGACACCCATTCCAATCGGAACGGCAGGCAGTGCACCGGGGGCGCTGATGGCCTCCAACGATGATTTTGTGATTGAGCTGCGCGGCAAAGGGGGGCATGGGGGAATGCCGCATATGGCGATCGACAGCGTGGTGGCTGCCTCGGCTCTGGTGCTCCAGCTGCAATCTATTGTCAGCCGTTCGGTCGATCCGCTTCAGCCCGCAGTATTAACGATCGGCTCGATTCAGGGAGGCATGGCGCAGAATGTGATTGCAGACCGCTGCCGGCTCTCGGGGACGGTTCGCTGCTTCAACGAGGAGACGCGGACCATGATCGCTCGTCTGGTTCGCCAGGTGGTTGAGGGGACTGCTGCAGCTTACGGAGCTGAAGCAGAGATTGCTTATACCACCGGATATCCTAGCCTGATCAATCATAAGCAGGAGTACGATCGCTTTTATTCCATTGCAGGACCGGAAGCAGGCCTGAAGCCTGTACTGGCTGCACCTATCATGCCAGCCGAGGATTTTGCTTATTACTTGAAGGAAGTGCCCGGATGCTTTGTACTGGTTGGAGCGGGCAATAAGGACAAGGGGATCATCTATCCCCATCATCACCCGAAATTTGATATCGATGAAGAGAGCATGCTCCATGCCGCGACCCTTCTGGTTGCCATGAGAGAAGCGTATTGTCTGGAGAATAAAGCTTAAAGAACGGAATGCAGGCATACCTTGCATGAGTACCGGACGCATAAAATTCCTGCTTTGCCGGAATGATATACCTCAAGGAGAGAAGTTCGCGGTTTGCAGCCGGCGAGCTTCTTTTTTAAATTGGCTACGCCTCGAACCTTAAGGAGGTATTCTAACCCGTGAACCAGAATGGTGCCTGTATCGTGCAGCGGGACTTCACTATCTTGCTGGAGACGGATCATCCGGGATTTGAGTATGCGAGGGATTGTCTGGGAAGATTTGCGGAGCTGGTCAAGAGCCCGGCGGGCTTCCATACATACCGCATTACCCCTTTGTCGCTTTGGAACGCTGCTGCGGGAGGCAGCCGTCCTGAGGATATTTTAGGAATGCTTCGCAATATGTCTCGTTGGGAGCTGCCTCAAAGCCTTGAGCTTGAAATCGGAGAACACATGTCCAGATATGGGCTGCTCAGGCTGGGCAGAGCCCCGGAAGAACATGACAGGCTCCTGCTCAGCAGCAGCTCTGCGCGGCCAGGACTTCTCCTCAAGCTGCTGGGCGATAAGAAGAGGGCTTTCCAATTGCGTTTTACAGAGGATAGCTCCGACTCCTTAACGTTCCCTGCGAAATGGCGGGGAGCTATGAAGCAGGAGCTTATTCGCATGGGATATCCTGTTCTGGATCAAGCGGGATATCATCCAGGCCAAGCCTTGCCGCTTCAACTTGCCTTCTCCTCTGGAGCAGGCGGATTTATGCTGCGCCCGTATCAACAAGCGGCGGTGGAGGCTTTCACGGGGTCAGAGGGAGAAGGCGGAGGCGGAAGCGGGGTCATTGTTCTTCCTTGTGGAGCAGGAAAGACGATCGTTGGACTGGCGGCCATGGAGAGGCTGCAATGCGAGACGCTGATTTTAACCTCTAACGTCACATCTGTCCGCCAATGGATACATGAGATCGGAGCAAAGACGACATTGCCGCGAGAATCCGTTGGCGAGTATACCGGTCTCCACAAGCAGATCACTCCGGTTACCGTGTCCACGTATCAAATTTTGACTCACCGTGATCGGGCCGGCAACGACTTCAAGCATATGCGATTGTTTGGGGAGCGGGACTGGGGTCTGATTATTTATGATGAGGTTCATCTCTTGCCGGCCCCTGTTTTTCGCGCCACGGCAGAAATCCAGGCGACCAGAAGGCTTGGGCTGACCGCAACGCTTGTCCGTGAGGATGGCTGTGAGCAGGATGTGTTCTCATTGATTGGACCGAAGCGGTATGAGCTGCCGTGGAAGGCTCTGGAGGAGCAAGGCTTTATTGCAGAAGTTGAATGCAGCGAGCTACGCATACCGCTCCCGGACAGCCTTAAGGATTCATATCTGAAGGCGGCGAACCGGGAAAAGCACCGGATAGCAGCTGAGAATCCAAGAAAGCTGGAAGTCATCCGGAGGCTGCTGGCGCGCCACGAGGGCAGCGGCATATTAATTATCGGACAATATTTGGAGCAGCTGCGGCTGATTGCCGAAGAGCTGGGGGTTCCTTTAATCGCCGGAAATACGTCTCAGGAAGAGCGGGTTCAGCTTTTTGACCAGTTCAGACAGGGGGAGATTCCTGTGCTTGTTGTATCGAAGGTTGCCAATTTCGCTGTGGATCTGCCTGATGCCTCGGTTGCGATCCAGATATCAGGGAGCTTTGGATCCCGTCAGGAGGAGGCACAACGCCTCGGGCGTATTCTTCGTCCCAAGGCGGACTGGCGAACGGCGCATTTTTATACCATCGTCTCGGAAGCGACGAGCGAGCAGGATTTTGCCCGGAAACGGCAATTATTTCTTATTGAGCAGGGATATCAATACGGAATAGTTCTGGAACAGGAGGGAACAGGGGATGATAGAGTATCTGTATCGCCGTTTCGCAGGACTTCCGTTCACGCTTGATCATGTGAATGGAGCGGCAGCAGGCAGAGTGAGCGGGGCTGAGCTGCGCGCATTGATTCCGGGAATGCTCCGAAGCGGACAGCTTATCGCTATGAAGAGGAGTCGGGATGAAAGAATCTACTGTATCTCCCGCTCCGCCATTCCGGGGATTTGGGAAGAGCTAAAGCCCGCAGCACCAAAAGCGAGGGACGGATCAATGGCAAGGAGGATCAAAGAGCCTGGAAACGGGCTGGCTGCTGATCTGTTCCGCACATTGTCCTGGATAGGGCAGCAGGGCTTTCTTCCGTTCACCTCGAAGGGAACGATTCATCGGAGAACCATCGATAAGCTTCATGAAGTCATAAGTCTGCATGAGGAAGATTTGTCGGCCCTGGGGTTGCAGCATCCTCACCAGACTTGGTGTCCGCTAGGGCTTGCAGTTGTTTTGGACATGCTGCTGTCCCTTGGCCTGTTGTCTCAAGACCAAGACAGCTCCTGTCTAACGGTTGCACCGGAACAGCTGTCTGCCTGGCTCGCCCTGGATGCATCTGAACGGGATACAATTCTTCTCCAGGAGCTGCTGGATCGCTATCTTCCGGACGAGCCGGGGATATGGCATATCGCTTATCGGCTGGTACAGCCTGATCTGGCCATGGCGCACTGGTATTCAGTCGATAGTCTGCTCCAGTCGCTGCTCGAGAGCGGCCTGATCGCGAGGGTTGCCGATCGCGAGCAGAGCTGGCTGTATGGCTGGCTCTTTGCCTTGAGCGCATTCGGTTGGCTGGAGCTTGGGAGGGATACTGAGGAGGATTTAATATTTCGCTGGTGCAACAGACCTAGGCTAAAGGGTGAATTCCTTGCAGCAAGGGAACAACATAGCAATCCTGCCGGAGAGCCGGGGGGACGCTGCTACGTTCAGCCTGATTTCGAGATTCTGGTTCCTCCCGACGTCTCCCTTCATATTCGCTGGGAGCTGGAGTGCTGCTGCGAATGCCTGGTTAACGATAGAATGACCGTCTACAGATTGACCCGGAGCCGGGCGGTCCATGCTTATCAGCGGGGACGAACGCCACTTGATTTGCTGGAGCTTTTGACGTCATGCTCCCATGGGGTTCCCGGCAACATTGCGCAGGTCCTTACGGATTGGGAATGCGAATTCGGGGGTACTGAGCAGCATCAGCTCACAGGCGAGGCCGGACAATCATTGGCCCTGAATGAGCGAAAACAACCCGTTTTGCTCTATCCGCGGATTAAGCCGGGTATGCACGGCAGCGGCACATTTGCGACAAGGCACGACGCGGCATGGATCAATCAAGGCTTCAGAGCATATCTTTATGAACCTGCCACCGAGATCCCGGGGGCAGAGGAGCTATTTCCAGGAAGAAGCCGCGTTCCTTCCATGTGGATTAGAGAGCGGAGGCAGTATCATGACTCGACGGCCCGCAGCCTGATGGATCAAGCCATGCTCTGGCGGACAGGGGTAGAAATGAATTTGAAAAGCGGAGAATGCGCGGTGTTCCTCCCTGTTCAAATTACTGGAGAGCACAGGTGGATGGTTCGTGGAAACCTTGTAAGGGGAGAGTCGCAAGATCGGCATGTTGAAGAGGGCATCCTGCTTACACCGGATCAGTGGGAGGAGATAGGTTTGCTCCTGCCGCTGATCAATTAGCAGCAGGATGGATACGGGAGCTTGCTGCCTTCTTCCGCACATAGACAGAGTATGGTATGATGATGAAGTCTGCATCATTGCAGATAACCATTTTACAAAGAATCGAGATGAAATTCATGAGCGTAATGGAATCCCACACGGTCGACATGGCCGAGCTGTTGATTAACGCCTATGAATTAGGCGATATGATAAACAATTCCACCGCCGTCTCCGATTATTTATATTGGAAGCAACGGGTGGAAGCCGATCGGGATATTCAGGCCCTGGTCCGGAAGCTGGATGCTCAGAAGGTATTATTTGAAGAGACACAGCGTTTCGGCCATTTCCATCCTAACTACCATGAAGCCAAGGATAAGGTGACAGAGGTAGAGGTGGAACTGGAGCAATTCGAAGCGGTTAGAAGATTCAAAGCAGCCGAGAAGGAACTGGACGACATATTGCACCAGATGTCGGAGACGATTGCCTACGCGGTCTCCGAGAGTATCAAGGTGCCGAGCAATGATCCTAATGTGAAGACGGGCGGCTGTGGAGGCGGCGGAAGCTGCGGATGCGGCTAAGGCCGTCTTAGAACTTCCGTGGATTGGAGAGGGGACAGCATGTTTCCAGAACGTACAGGTTATATCATTTGGGTAAGTGATTTGAAAGCGGCAAGAAATTTGGATAAATACGGGAGCGTACATTACTTATCCCGCCGAATGCACTATGTTGTGATGTATGTGAACGCGGACCGTGCGGAGGAGACGATGAAGAATGTGCGCAAGCTTCCTTATGTCCGCAAAATTGAACGCTCCTATCGGAATGAGATTAAGACGGAATATTCCAAGGATGTTCAGGATAAAACCCAGTATTACGGATTGTGATGAGTTTTACAGCTTTTATAGGCAACGCCAATGCAAAGCGGCCCTTCAGGCCGCTTTTTCTATATATTTAGATAAGTTTGCACAAAAAATACGATGAAGTCTTGTCGAAAGATAGCCAGTGCTGTAATATAATAGGTAATTATACTTAGTCTTTAAGACCTAACATTGCGAGGTGCGGCATGAGGGAAAAAGGCACGGCACTGAAGAGCGGCGCTATACATATTCCACTGGGTGACAAACGGGTGGCAGACATTGTCATTACACATCATGCCGAAAGACGTTATGCGGATCGAATCGGTCAGGGTGACAGCGGGGTTCATGAGATAGCCAAATGGGCATGGACTTGGTTGAGGGAAGGCAGGATCACCCCTTATTACCGAAATGAGCAGGATGTATATCTTGTCGATGATGATCTGGTGATGGTGGCTGAATTTGCGGACTTGCCGGATCAGTTTGATGAGGCGGGACGTCCGCTTCATCGGATGATTGTCGTCACCTTTTTGGGGCGAATGTCAGAGACGATCGAGCTTCGTGATCTGAAATCCTATTATTCCTGGCTCCGTCATTCCAGACGAATGACCTTGATGAAGAATACGCGCAAACGGAGATAGAGACTTGATGAATAGCGTGCCCGCAGGCGCGCTTTTTTGTGTTTATGCTGTGTGTTTATGCCGTTTGTCGTTTCGGGGATAGAAATGATATTGTATAGGCAGTAAAGGAGAGATCGGTGACATGCCTTTAAACTATCATCAACTGCATATTTTCTATCTGGTGGCCGAACAGGGAAGCTTCTCCGCAGCCGCCCAGGCGCTGCATATGACCCAGCCAGCGGTGACAATGCAGATTCAATCGCTTGAGGACTATTTCGGGAGCAAGCTGCTGATCAGATCGACCAAAAAGCTGGAGCTAACCGAAGCAGGGAGAGCGCTGCTGCCTTATGCCAAGGATGCCATCGGGCTGATGCGCAGCACAGAGGAAGCGATGGCGGCCTTTGCCACCAAGCTTCAGGGCAGACTGCAGCTCGGAGCGAGCTTGACGATCGGAGAGTATGTGCTGCCCCGTCTGCTTGGCCCCTTCGGAAAGCAGTACCCGGATATTTCCATTGCATTAAAAGTCATGAATACGGCGCAAATTATGGACGAGATTGCAGGCCATCAGTTGAATTTCGGACTAGTGGAGGCGCCGGTCCATCATCCGGATATGATATCCGAGCCGGTTATGGCGGATGAACTGAAGCTGATTGTTCCTTCGGGCCATCCGTTAACAGCACGAGAGCGGATTACCTTGGATGAGGTCGTGACTTATCCATTTGTCCTGCGGGAAAAGGGATCAGGTACACGCCAAGTGATGGAGACCGAGCTGATAAGGCTCGGGTTTCAGCCTGACCGGCTGGATGCGACGATGGAGCTGGGCAGTACGGGTGCCGTAAAATCAGCAGTAGAAGCGGGGCTTGGCATCACCATCATCTCGCCCTCCTCGGTTAAGCATGAACGCGAGCTGGGACTGGTCGAGGTGCTTGATATCGAAGATGCACGCTTCAAACGGCAATTTTACTCCGTTCACTTGAAGTCCATGCTTCTGCCGGGCTCGGCGGTTACCTTCTTGAATTATTTACGCGAACAAACATTGACTGTATAGGCAGGCTATTGCAGAGCACAGTAGCTGCAGGTAAAGGAGTAGAAATGATGGAGACAGAGACAAAGCGATATGATATGCACACCCATACCCGTGCGTCTGACGGTATGAATTCCCCTTCGGAGCAGGTTCGCTTGGCTGGAGAACGAGGTCTGGCGGGCATCGCGATCACAGATCATGATACTGTGGCCGGAGTGAAGGAGGCGCTTGAGGAAGGGAGCCGGCTTGGCATCGCCATCGTTCCCGGTGTGGAGATCAGCACCCGTGCCAAGGAGAAGGACATTCATATTCTGGGGTATTATCCTGATATCGATAATGAGCTGCTGCAGCAGCGTCTGGCTAGTCTGCGTGCAACCCGCGACTCACGGAATGACCTGATGATTGCCAGGCTGCAGGAGCTCGGCCTTGAGATTACCCTCGACGAGGTTATTGCTGCTATGGGCAGACCGCTGCGGAGCGGGGAGAGCCTTGGAAGACCGCATATTGCTGATGCGCTCGTCCATAAGGGCTACGCGAGAGATCTTAGAGACGCGTTTGACCGTTATCTTGCGGAAGGCAAGGCGGGCTATGTTTCTTTACCCCGTATCGCGCCGCTTGAGGCGATGGACTGGATCAGGGAGGCAGGCGGGGTGGCTGTTATCGCTCATCCGGGATTATATGGCGATGACCGGCTGGTGGAGGAGATCATTCTGCAAGGACGGCCGGATGGGATTGAAGTATACCATTCCGATCATGGCCCGGATGAAGAGAAACGTTACATGGCATTGGCAATGAGACACGCCCTGATTCCAACGGGCGGCTCCGACTATCACGGGGTCCGGCAGGGCGAGGTGTTTCACGGAGAGCTGGGCAGCAAATACGTAACGGCTGATATCGTGCAACACCTGCAGAAAAAAGCCGCTTCCCGTTCTTAGGGGGAAGCGGCTGGAGCTGCACGTGACTATTTTATTTCTTAACCGTGCTTGGCAAATTCTTGATTAACTGTTCATCCGGAGTGATGAACAAAGTACGCTGATGATCGTAAATAACAAATCCAGGCTTTGCGCCGTTTGGCTTGCGGACATAGCGGATCAGCGTGCAATCGACAGGTACGCTGCTGGACGACTTGGCCTGGCTGAAATAAGCGGCCAATTGAGCGGCCTCATTGAGCGTAGCGTCGCCAAAGGTCTGACTGCGGATCAGCACATGGGAGCCTGGAATATCCTTGGTATGCAGCCAGGTATCGTTCGGACTGCCGAGCCGATTCGTTACATATTCATTTTGCAGGTTGTTTTTTCCGACATAGATCTCAATTCCCTCGGAAGAGGTGTATACATGCAGGGTAGGCTTATCCTGCTTCTTTTTCTTCTTTCCCTTCTTGCTCCGGTCCCGCAGGTATCCTTGCTGGATCAACTCCTCGCGAATTTCATCGACATCATTCATCGTCGCATAGGATAGCTGCTGCAGCAGCTCGTCCAGATATCGAATTTCCGAGCGGGTCTTGTTCATCTGCTCGTCGATTACGGCGAGGCTGTTTTTGAATTTATTGTACTTCTTGAAGTAACGTTGGGCATTTTCCGATGGAGTCAGCAGCGGGTCCAGAGGAATGGTCTCCACTGCCTGGTTCTCATCATAATAGTTAACGAGCTCAACGGATGGATCGCCCTTCTTAATGCTATGCAGCGAGGATAGGAGCAGCTCGCCCCGAATCCGGTACTGCTCGGCATCCTCCGCTTCGGCCAGATCCTTTTCCAGATTGGAGATTTTCTTCACGTTTTTATTGCGTTCATTTTGCAGGAAGCGCAGCAGATCGCTGGTCTTCTGCTTAACGGTATCCCGGAGCGCTTTTTCCCCGAAATACTCCTCCATACAGGCGCTGATCGAGTCGAATTCCTTGCGATTTTCCTGAATCAGACTAAGCCGGACAGCAGAAAATACACTTTTCCCCTTGGCATTATCTCCGATCATGGGTTCGTACTGATGCTCTCTTGCCTCTGCAGTCAGTTCCGAAAAGGCGTTCCAGAGCTTATCTGCGTCTACAGTCTGTTCCACTCCATCGGCTCCCGGCTTGCTGATGCCAAAGGCACGCCAATAGATTTCCTCTGCGATGAGGGGACTGAATCCGCTGTATGCAGCGACGAGCCATCCGGAATGGGCGGCATTTCCTTCTTCCACTGCATTTTTGAATGCAGCGAGGAACTGTTCTTTGCTGCTATCCAGCGGATGGATCTTATCCTGCGCAGGGGGCTCTGTATAGGTAAATCCCGGCATAACGACCCGATAGCTGCTAATAGCCGGGGTCACATGATGTATACCGTCCAGCTGCACCTGTGTTGCCGGGTCGAGCAAAATAATGTTGCTGTGCCGTCCCATCAATTCGATAACGAGACGCTTTAGAGACACATCTCCCATCTCATCGCGTTGGCGAACCTCAATGTGAATAATCCGCTCTAATCCCGCTTGGGAAACCGACTCAATGGTTCCGCCCTCACAGTACTTCCGTAACAGCATACAGAACATCGGCGCCTCCTGGGGATTCGGGAAGCTCTCTTCGGTGAACTGGACCCGCGGATAGGTAGGATTGGCCGATAACAGCAAGCGGCGTCCGCTGCCGGCTCCCCGCAGCTGGATTACGATATCGCTCTGGGAAGGCTGATGTATTTTGTTGATGCGCCCGCCGACGATGCTTTGCAGCTCCCGGACGATAGCGCGGGTTACGATTCCGTCTAATGCCATGACATAAGTTCTCCTGTCTATCAATCTGTCTTACCCAATTATGATGCCATACTTCCTCCGGATATTCAAAAGGTACCTTCAACTTTTGACGCGGTGTCGTGCGAGAGCGCAGCAATAAAAAGCTGGTGCTGCGTATGGGGGCAACGTGTGAAGTGTGCTTACGATCGCTGTTGCTCGCGGATTCCTTTGATTAAATAAAATCTGAAATTGTAGCAATCCACTCGCAAAGGCGAACACTCCGTTTCTTCAGCACTCTTCACACTTATGCCCTTTCTACGCAGGCTACTTAATTCGGCTTTATAGTGCCGGATGGACTATAGTAGTACCCCTCCGCACGTCGGATGCACGGCAGAATGCTCCAGAATCACTTGCCTAGCCTACAGGCTCGTTCATTCAGCATAGCATCTTGATGCCTGATGCATTACAAACAGTACATTGGCAACACCGCATCATCATTGGGTGATGCCCCAATTTCAACAAGCAGACAGAGCAAGGGCTATTCCAGTAGATTCTGCATAATACCGGCCAAGTACGTTATGAGTAACCTCGCACCGAGCACAGCTTCCAGCGCGCGGTGTTTCGCAGTATGACGATCGGTCGTCCGCATGAAATATGAATCTTGCGGATGCAGTTATGATGAACGTAGTACAGCCCCTATTCGCAAATCGTAGGTTAAAATAGAAGGTGAGAAACCACTATTTCAGAGCTACATACGAAAGGAGCTGCTAATATGAAGAATACCACAAAATACGTAGGAATGGATGTATCGAAAGATAAGATTGCTGTCGCCATTGCGGATGAGGGCCGGGAAGCACCAAGATTTTATGGAACCATTGCCCATAATCCAGATGCTGTGGCCAAGCTGATCCGAAAGCTTCAAGAGAAAGATGTTGTTCTTGAGGTGTGTTATGAGGCCGGTCCAACGGGATACGATTTGTATCATTGGATTACCCGAATGGGAGTGAGTTGCGCAGTCATTGCCCCTTCAAGAATTCCTGTTCGTGCAGGCGACTCCATTAAGACGGACCGCCGGGATGCCGAGCGGCTGGCTCAGTTGCATCGTGCTGGGGAGTTGACTCCTATTCATGTACCGACACGAGAAACAGAGGCTTTAAGAGATCTTGTCAGAGCACGTGAAGATGTAAAAGAAGACCTTCATCGGGCACGTCAGCGTATCATTCATTTTTTACTGCGTCATCACATTCATCCACCAGCAAGCATGAAGAGACGCTGGACCAAAATGTACCGCCAATGGCTTGCTACGCTTACTTTCGAAAGAAAAGTGGAGCAAACAGTATTCGATGAGTACCTGCAACAGCTTCGGGAAATCGAAGAGCGGATTAAACGTCTGGAAACAGCTATGCAAGAAGCTGCAGAGATTTGTACGCACGCTCCAGTTATTCGCGCTATTCAAGGGCTGAGAGGGGTAGCACTACTAACTGCCATTACTTTGGTTGTGGAGATTGAAAACTTCGAGCGTTTCCGCTCTCCTGCTCAATTGATGAGTTACTTGGGGCTCGTACCTCGTGAACAATCGTCCGGGATAACAACCAAACGAGGAAGATTAACAAAAACAGGTAACTCAAGGGTAAGACGTGCGCTCATTGAAGCGGCATGGAGTTACCGTCATCGACCAGCGGTTAAAGGAGATTTGGAAAAGCGCCTTGAGGGGCAGTCGGCTCATACCCAGGAAGTATCCTGGAAAGCTCAACATCGTTTACATTCGAAATATCTAAGGCTTCTCCGGAAGGGAAAACACAAAAACCTCGTTGTCGCTGCGATCGGTAGAGAACTCGTGGGATTTATTTGGTCGATAGCCGTAAGTGTTGAAAGATCTGCACAACATCAAGTTGCATAAGCTACTTGTATGGATTCAATGAGTTAGATTATTTGTGATATACCACTCGTATACAATCTTGGGGCATGGGAACAAAGAGAAAGGTTTGGAGGATAATCCGCGATTTTCACTTGCACAGGGTATGTTACCTGACGTGCGTCTGCAGTTATCGGAAGGTCCTCCTGTACGAAAGGCATAACATGTGGAACCAACCCACGGATAGCAGTCTGCCAGCCGTTGACTCGCATTTTGTTCCCGTGCCCGAAGAATGGATATAAACCTTGGTTAAAAAGGTAAAGGAATAGGGGATTGACAAAAAACGTTCATAGCAGTGAAGAAAGTTACCCTAAATTCAGTGGAAATGATAGAAATACGGATATAGTGAATTTTTTTCGCTTAAAGTGGGCTATACCGTGGGTTTAACTAGATACTGGAGATCTAAGGTAATTTTTTTCACTAAAATCGGGTTTGAGCGCTGAATGAAGAATTTAAGGTAAGAAATTTCACTGGAGCATGACCGGAATGATACTGAGTAAGTAGGATGAGTAAAGCTCGGATCAAGACTGGAATACCAAGTAGGATAACGAAGTTCCGTGTTCCGCATAAGGCCGAAGCAACGTGCGACTGGGCGCAACTCCAGGCGCCAGTGTTCCATGGGGCTGTGCGTAAAGTGAATTGCGCAGGCTTCCATTTGCGATGCCTAGCCTAGGGCGACTAAGGCGAGCCTGGCAGCAAGGTGAAGTTGAAAGGAGGCTTGCGTGAAGTTTTCTGCTTGCGTGCCGGCAGGCGGCAAGCTTACTGTAATGCAACATGTGGCGCAGCCATGTGCAACTGTGTTTCAGTTAAACTGCAAAGGCGAAGTAGCAAGGGCATAAGTGTGAAGTGTGCTGAAGAAGCGTCAGCGTTCGCCTTTGTGAGTGGATTTCTCCCTTGTTTGAACTTAGTCCAATAAGAGAAATCCGCGAGCAACAGCGATCGTAAGCACACCTCACACGTTGCCCCTTCAAACTAGCCCCCCGATGTTAATTTCAAGTGTACGGGCTGTGATATTTTTGGACTGGCTGGAATACAGTTTACCAGTAGGTGGAAAAGCCTTAGCACTGTTTACCGCAAAATACGGGAGGGGAATCGGGAGGATGGAGCAAAAAAACTGGCACCAGTGGAGTGGAGAGGAAGTTTTGGCCCATCTCGGGGTTGAGCGTGATCTAGGTCTGACTCCGAGTGAGGCCGAGAAGCGGAGAGAGCAGTACGGCTGGAATGAACTGTCAGAGGGAGAACGCATTTCCCCGCTTCTGCTGTTCTTGAACCAGTTCAAGGATTTTATGATGCTGGTATTGATGGGGGCCACCTTGATCTCGGGAATTCTGGGTGAATATCTCGACGCCATAACGATAATAGCGATCATTATTTTGAACAGTGTGCTCGGGTTTGTACAAGAATTTCGGGCAGAGCGTTCCCTTCGCGCGTTGAAGCAATTGTCAGCGCCCCATGCCAATGTTCTCCGGGAGGGAGTAGTCCGGAATATTCCGGCTAAAGAGCTGGTTCCTGGCGATATTATCGCTGTAGAGAGCGGAGACCGTATTCCGGCTGATATCCGCTGGTTGTCTGCGCATAGTCTGGATGTAGAGGAGTCGGCATTGACCGGTGAGTCACATCCGGTAGCCAAGCACGCAGGCAAATTGATCGAGGCGGAGGTGCCGCTTGGAGACCAGAAGAATCTTGGCTTTATGGGAACGATGGTCACCCGTGGCAGTGGAAGGGGCGTTGTCATCCGCAGCGGCATGGATACCGAAATGGGTAAGATCGCGGATCTGATTCAAAGTACAGATGTACAAGAGACCCCGCTTCAACGACGGCTTGAGCAGCTTGGGAAAATTCTGATTTATTTGGCACTCGGCCTGACCGTGCTTGTGGTCCTTGTGGGTATTATGCATGGGCAGCCTGCTGGGGCTATGTTCTTCGCGGGTGTAAGTCTGGCGGTAGCCGCGATTCCGGAGGGCTTGCCCGCCATCGTTACGATTGCCCTGGCGCTTGGCGTCCAGCGGATGATCAAGCGCAAGGCGATTGTGCGCAAGCTGCCTTCCGTAGAGACGCTGGGCTGTGCCTCTGTCATCTGCTCCGACAAAACGGGAACCTTAACGCAGAACAAGATGACCGTTACACGTCTATGGCTGGAAGGACGTACACTGGAGGTAACCGGAGAAGGATATGAGCCGGTCGGTCATATTTTGGAGAACGGCAAGCCGGTTGACCTCAAGAAGGATCAGAGCCTGCGCCGGCTGCTGCAGGCAAGCGCGCTTTGCTCCAATGCGGAAATTTATGAGGAAGAGTCCAGCATGCGTGGAAAAAAGAAAACGCGGGAAGAGCCCGCCGAGCTGCAATGGAAGCTAAAGGGAGACCCGACCGAGGGAGCGCTAGTAGTTCTATCCGCCAAGCTGGGCTTGACCTCTCATGCACTGAGCACTGTCTATAAGAGAGAGCAGGAGTTTCCGTTTGACTCCCAACGCAAGATGATGTCCGTGGTTGTGGCCCACCAAGGCGGGCATATGGCGCTTGTCAAGGGAGCGCCGGATATGCTGCTTGATAAGTGCTCCTATATACTGTGGGATGGGAAGGTCGTTCCATTTACCGGGACCCTTCGCCACCGGGTGCAATGTGAGAATGAAGAGCTTGCCCGGGGTGCGCTTCGTGTGCTCGGTATGGCCTATCGTGATCTTAAGCCGAATGAAAATATGGAGGACCAGGATATTGTGGAATCTCATCTGGTCTTTGTAGGCCTGGCTGGCATGATTGATCCTCCCCGTAAGGAAGCGAAGGAGGCAATCTCGGTGTGCCGGCGGGCCGGAATCAAGACAATCATGATCACGGGCGATCACAAGCTGACGGCGGAGGCCATTGCGGCAGAGCTGGGGATTTTGCAGCGGGGCGGCTCTTCCTTGGCAGGACATCAACTCGCCGGAATGAGCGATGAGGAGCTGGAACGCCAGGTTGATCTGGTCTGTGTGTATTCCCGGGTTGCGCCGGAGCACAAGCTTCGCATCGTCAAGGCGCTCCAGCGGAAGGGCCATGTGGTAGCCATGACCGGGGATGGGGTAAATGATGCTCCGGCCATCAAAGCAGCGGACATTGGGATTGCCATGGGGATCACCGGAACGGACGTTTCGAAGGAAGCCTCATCTCTCATCCTGAGCGATGATAATTTCACCTCGATCGTCGCAGCGATTGAAGAGGGACGGAATATTTACGAAAATATCCGCAAATTTATCCGTTATTTGCTCGCATCCAATGTCGGTGAGATTCTGACCATGCTCTTCGCAATGCTTGCAGGCTTGCCGTTGCCGCTACTCCCGATCCAGATCCTCTGGGTTAATCTGGTGACGGACGGTCTGCCGGCGATGGCGCTTGGCGTCGATCAGCCGGAGAAGGACCTGATGGAGCATAAGCCCCGTGGCGCAAACGAGAATATATTTGCCAGAAGACTGGGCTGGAAGATTCTTAGCCGGGGCTTGCTGATCGGTGTGTGCACCCTGGCAGCATTCTGGATTACGTACAGTGCGGACCCGAGCAGCGCACAGCAGCTTGCAACCGCACAGTCTGTAGCATTTGCAACGCTGGTAATGGCTCAACTCATTCACGTGTTTGATTGCCGCAGCTCCAGATCCATCTTCCATCGCAATATTTTGCAGAATAAATATTTGGTGGTTGCCGTCTTGTCTTCCGTACTGCTGCTTCTCGGAGTTATGTACATTGAGGCGCTTCAGCCGATCTTCAAGACAGTGCCGCTCGGAACCCGGGAATGGGCAATCACCCTGGTGGCGGCAGGCATTCCGACCTTCCTGCTCGGTGCCGGCAGTGTATGGTCCGGCCGGCGTCGCCGGAAGTATACCGGTCCAGGGCCGATGATGACCGCGAAAAGTACAAACATTCGTGCATAGAATCAATACCAATCCACCCCTGCAAAATATAGACTTACCCCATAAAGAGGAAGTTCATAAAAAGCTGACTTTTTGAACTCGCACTTAAAGGGGTGGACATCTGATGGAATTCACGAAAATGCACGGACTTGGTAACGACTTTCTTGTATTTTATGGCCTGAATGAGCTTCCTGCCAATGTGTCAGAGCTGGCTATCCAGTGGTGCAACCGGTTCTTTGGGGCTGGTGGGGATGGCCTGGTGTTTATTCTGCCTTCCGAACGGGCTGATTTTAAGATGAGAATTATTAATTCGGACGGAACCGAGGCGGAGCAGTGCGGGAACGCCATTCGCTGTGTATCCAAATACGTCTATGATCACGGGTATACAGATCGATCGCAGATTACGATAGAAACATTGGGTGCCGGCGTGCAGCAAGTTACGCTGAACGTCGTGGAGGGAGCGGTCAGTACGGTTACGGTTGACATGGGCGAGCCGATCCTGGATGGCCGTGCTGTGCCGACAACCCTGTCCGGCAAGCCGGTGCTGGACGAACCGATCGAAGCGGCAGGACGCGAATTCAGGTTTACTGCGGTATCTATGGGAAATCCGCACTGTGTCATCTATGTGGATGATGCTCCGAGCTTTGAGGTGCTGGAATGGGGGCCGCGTCTGGAGACTCATCCTTATTTTCCGCGCAAAGTGAATGTGGAATTCGCTAGTGTGACTGCACGCGACCGGGTAGAAATGCGGGTATGGGAACGCGGGGCAGGATCAACCTTAGCTTGCGGCACGGGGGCATGCGCTACTCTGGTATCCTCTGTACTGAACGGGCACACGGATCGTGCCGCCTGGATTGGACTTAAGGGCGGAGACCTGTATATTGAATGGAATGAACAAAATAATCATGTCTATATGACCGGACCGGCAGAGGCAGTGTATCAGGGCCGCATCGGTTGAGGAACTGGATTGAATTTTGCTTGAGACTGTGATGTATATTAGTTGGACATAAGAAGCTAAGTAGAAATGGCATAAGTGTGAAGTGTTAAGAGGGTGTCCCCAAAAGTGATCATAAGATGACAGCATAATGATTGGGGGCACCCTCTCTCATTTTGTCAAATAAAAAGAAGCCGCTCTCTGGAAAATGGAGGTACCACCCAACCATAAACCACAAGGAGACGGTTTCTCTTTACATACTTGGTCTAACGGGCATTATATCTCCTTACGGTCCGCCTTTGGATGAGCCAGAATTGTAACGGACATTTTGGCTGCTAAGAGAGTAGAATGGAGTGAATCAGAGTCGTTTGAGCGTCCTAAGCGCCCGAAATGTCCGTTAACCCTTCGAATCATGAGAACAAGTCTGCTAAGAGGCTAGAATGTCCGTTAGCGAGTTTGAAATATCCGACAGCGAGCGGCAGATGGCTAATCAGAGAATCGGTTGCCCCCAAAGAGGAGTCTGATAAGGAGAGGCAGGCATCTGTGTTCAGGCAAACTTTTTTTTGTGTCGATAATTCTTATCATTCAGGTAGTTTTATGTTACATTAGAATGAAATTATCGACGGAGGTACTGCTATGAAACCGGACTTGCGTACAGCTTGGGAGACAGGCGTTATCATAGGCGATGGTGCAATGGGCACCTATTTATATAAATTCGGATTTCCCGTCGGGATATCCTTCGAGGAGCTTAATCTCCTGCAGCCTGAGATCATAGGCAGTGTTCATCGTGAATATATTGCGGCTGGAGCAGGTTTGATCGAGACGAACAGCTTCTCTGCCAATTACTATAAACTGTCCAAGCTCGGCCTGGAGTCCCAGGTGGAAGAGATTAACCGTGCAGCGGTCCGCATCGCGCGTGAGGCTGCGGGAGAGCAGGTGTACGTGGCCGGAGCTGTCGGCTCGATTTTGGGCGGAAAACGGTTGAATGTGACCGATGCGGAACTGGCAAGGTATTATGAGCAGCAGATGTCAGCTCTGCTTACCGAGGGAACGGATGCCTTGCTGCTGGAGACCTTTTACGAGCTGGAGGAAATGCGGCTTGCTCTTCGCCTTGCCCGCAAGCTTACAGAGCGCCCGGTTATTTGCCAGTTTGGTGTGGATCAGCTTGGACGCACATTGGACGGATATACCATTGAGGAAGCGTTCCATATTCTGAATCAAGAAGGCGCGGATGTGCTGGGCTTCAATTGTCATTCCGGGCCTAACGGTATTATGTCGGTTATGTCACGGCTGGACGGTCCGCTGACGTTCCCGCTCTCGGTGTTTCCGAATGCGGGTTTGGCCGACTATGTCGATGGAGAATATATATATGGAGCATCTCCCGATTATTTCGGGGATTGTGCAGTTTCCTTTGCGGAGCTGGGCGCCAGACTGATCGGCGGATGCTGCGGTACAACGCCGGAGCACATTGCGGCGACGGCTCGAGCCTTACGGGGCTATAAAGCAACGCCGCTGACAGAGGGCAAGCCGCTTCCAAAGGTGAAGGAGCGTCTGGAGATAAGAGAACGCGCTGTCTCCAGCCGTGGTGAAACCGCAAATGCTGCTCCCGCATGCAGCTGTGGGGAGGAGCATACAGAACGCAGCATTACTGAGCTGGTTCGCGAGCGGCACACTATTATTGTAGAGCTGGACCCGCCGCGGGATCTGGACATCAGCAAATTCATGGAGGGAGCAGCCGCTCTTAAAGAGGCGGGGGTAGACGCACTTACCTTGGCGGATAATTCGCTTGCGGTAACCCGGATGAGCAATATGGCGCTTGGACATTTGATCAAAACCCAGATCGGACTGCGGCCGTTGATTCATATTGCCTGCCGCGACCGGAACCTGATCGGTACGCAATCCCATATGATGGGCTTCGACGCACTGGGCATCGACCATGTCCTTGCCGTTACGGGAGATCCAGCAAGATTCGGCGATTTGCCTGGTGCAAGCTCGGTTTACGATACTACCTCCTTTGAGATTATTCGTATGATCAAGCAATTAAATGAAGGGATTGCCTTCTCCGGCAAGCCGCTGAAGCAGAAAGCCCGCTTCGTGGTCGGTGCGGCGTTCAATCCGAATGTGAAGCATCTTCATAAAGCCGTTGAGCGGCTGGAGAAGAAGATCGCTTCCGGAGCGGATTATATTATGACCCAGCCGGTCTATGACCGCGAATTGATCGTTCGCATCAAGGAGGCGACGGCTCACCTGGATATCCCGATCTTTATCGGGATTATGCCGCTTGCCAGCGGCAAGAACGCCGAGTATTTGCACAATGAAGTGCCGGGCATTCAATTGTCCGAGGAAGTGCTGGACCGGATGCGAGGACTGCAAGGCGAAGAGGGCCGGGCGATGGGAGTGGAGATTGCCAAGGAACTGCTGGATACGGCTATGGACCATTTTAATGGGATATACCTGATGACACCGTTCATGTTCTATGAGATGAATGTGGCATTAACGAAATATGTGCAGGAGCGCACGAAAGAGACGCCCTCCCCCTTGTCTCGTCTGTAATTATCAATTACAATAGGGTAACGGATGTGATGCCTATGTCGCACAGTATGACAGGATACGGCCATTCCGCCAGACGCTGCGGGGGCTATCTGATTCAGATCGAAGCCAAATCCGTGAACCACCGCTATTGCGAAGTGGTAGTGCGCATGCCCAGAGAATGGACATGTTACGAGGATGGTCTGAAACGCCTGGTGCAGCGTTATATTAAGCGAGGGCGGATAGATGTATATATTAACAAGGAGCAGGAGCAAGCTGGCACCCTGCCCTTTGTTCTGAATACCGGACTGGCGGAGTCGTACTTGCGGGCTGCTGAAGAGCTTCGGGAACGGTATGGTCTGGAGAGCTCCCTTAGTGCGAGCGAGTTGTTGTCTCTGCCGGACATATTGATCGCTCCGGACTGGTCAAGCCAGGAGGCAAGGGATGAAGAGCCTTGGGAGGCAACGCTGCTGGATGGCCTGGAAGAGGCCATGATCAATCTGGTTACGATGCGCAAGCAGGAGGGGGAGCATCTCCGGAAGGACTTGGAGGAACGTTTTAACCGTCTGGAGGAAATGCATGCGGAACTGACGGCTCTGGCTCCGGAGGTTGCTTTGGAATATCGGGCTAAGCTTCGCGGACGGTTGAACGAGCTGCTGGATGGCGCCGTGGATGAGCATCGCTTCGCCATGGAGGTTGCAGTTTTTGCGGACCGATCCAACATTGATGAGGAACTGATCCGGCTTGCCAGCCATTTTGCCCAGTGCCGTGAATTGTTGGGCTCCACAGAGCCTGTCGGCAGAAAGCTGGATTTCTTGATTCAGGAAATGAACCGGGAGACGAATACGATTGGATCGAAAGCCAACCATTTGGCTCTGGTCAACCGTGTCGTAGAAATGAAAGCGGAACTGGAGAAAATCCGCGAGCAAGCGGCAAATCTCGAATAACGTTACATTGGACACAGTAGAGTCAATTAAAATAGGGGGAACACCTTCATATGGCGATTAAACTTATTAACATTGGCTTTGGAAATATCGTTTCCGCCAATCGAATCATTTCGATTGTGAGCCCGGAGTCTGCACCGATCAAGCGAATCATCCAGGAGGCGAGAGATCGCCACATGCTGATTGATGCTACCTACGGACGCCGCACCCGTGCAGTAATTATTACGGATAGCGACCATGTCATCTTGTCGGCCGTGCAGCCGGAGACGGTTGCTCACCGCCTGTCAGCCAAAGATGATGACAACGACGAATAAAATGGAGAGAAATATGGGTAAAGGATTACTTATCGTACTATCAGGTCCTTCGGGAGTCGGAAAAGGAACAGTCTGCAACGAGCTTCGCAGACGCCTGCCCGATCTTGTCTACTCCGTCTCGGCCACTACGCGGAACCCCCGTCTTGGCGAAGAGAATGGAGTGAACTATTTTTTTAAGAGCCGGGAGCAATTTGAAGAAATGATCGCTAACGATCAGCTTCTGGAATTTGCCGAATATGTCGGCAACTATTACGGAACCCCCCGTGATTTCGTCGAGGCAACGCTCCAGAGCGGCAAGGATATTATTCTGGAGATTGAGGTGCAGGGGGCGCTGAAGGTTAAGAGTAAATTTCCGGAGGGCATCTTTGTGTTCCTGCTGCCGCCGTCGCTCGATGAGCTGAAGGGCCGGATTGTAGGACGGGGAACGGAGAATCAGGCGACGATTGATCACCGGATGTCCGTTGCTGCTGACGAGATTGGATTGATGGAAAATTACGATTATGCAGTCGTTAATGACGAGATCGATCAGGCCTGTCACAGAATCCAGTCGATTATCGTAGCCGAACACTGCAAAATCAGGCCTAAGTGCGAAGAGATTGCTGCCCGGTAATATAGAGTCTAAAAGAAGAGGTGCTGAGTTCATGCTGTATCCATCGATTGATAAGATGCTGGAGAAGGTTGGTAGTAAGTATTCGCTGGTGGTGGCTGCTTCCCGTAGAGCCAGACAACTGCGTGAAGGCGAGAAGACCGAGCTGCAAACGCCTAAGTCCCACAAACAGGTCGGCGTTGCGCTTGAAGAAATCTATGGTGATCTCGTGGTGCTGAAGCAAGGCTCCCAGGTTGAGCCTGACGAAAATAAATAATACCAATCGGACCTCGTGGTCGCAAGATATCTTCAACAACCTCTCTATGACAGCCGCGAGGTTGTTATTTTTTTCTGCAGCGGGCATTCAGGCTCGTTCAGATAGAAAGCGGGGGATTTACGTTGCTTAACGGGAAGAAGATTTTGCTGGGCGTATCAGGTGGTATTGCCGCCTTCAAAGCGGCTGCATTGTGCAGCAAGCTGGTGCAGCAGGGAGCGGAGGTACGGGTTATCATGACCGAATCGGCTACCAAATTGATCACCGAGCTGACGATGCAGGCGCTGTCCAAAAACCCGGTTTATACCGATACTTTTGATGAAAAGCATCCAGCCGAGATATCACATATCCAATTGGCCGGCTGGGCCGACTTGGTGCTAATCGCTCCTGCAACCGCGAATATTATTGGCAAAATGGCGGCGGGGATTGCGGATGACATGCTGTCCACGACTCTGCTTGCGACGCAGTCACCGATCATGGTTGCTCCGGCGATGAATGTCCATATGTATTCTCATCCGGCGGTTCTGCGGAATATGAATGAACTGGCTTCCCGGGGGGTTATGTTCGTGGAGCCGGGTGAGGGGCTGCTTGCTTGCGGCTATGTCGGAAAGGGAAGGCTGGAGGAGCCGGAGCAAATTGTGAGCGTGGTAAAGAATTTCTTTGAACGCCGCAGTGCTCAGGCACAAGCTCCCTTGCGCGGGCACAAGGTAGTGATTACTGCCGGAGGCACGCTGGAGCGGATTGATCCGGTGCGTTATATTTCCAATGACTCCACCGGCAAAATGGGCTTTGCCCTTGCAAAGGCCGCGCAGCAGTTGGGGGCGGAGGTAGTGCTGATCGCAGCCAATACGGCCTTGCCTTCCCCGGCTGGCGTTCAGGTGATTCGCCTGGAATCAGCACAGGAAATGTACGAGGCAGTCCAGGAGCACTGGAGCAATACCGGCATTCTGATCATGGCTGCAGCCGTGGCGGATTATCGGCCGAAGAAGGCCGCTGATCGAAAGATCAAGAAAGCCGGAGATACGCTGACATTGGAGCTGGTCAAGAATATCGATATTCTGGAAACCATGGGACAACAGAAATCGTCCCAGTTTATGATCGGCTTTGCGGCCGAGACGGACGATCTGGAGCAGTATGCGATGGATAAGTTGAAGCGTAAAAATTGCGATCTTCTTATTGCCAACGATGTAACCCGTGAGGGGGCCGGCTTCGGTACAGATACGAATATCGTTCATATTTATGACCGGAACGGGCTTGTTGAGGCAATGCCGATGATGTCCAAGGATCAGCTTGGATTGTACATTCTTGAACTGGCCGCCAAGCGGCTGGAGGAGTATAAGTCATGACTTATACCGTGGCTAAAGTAATTGTTGACGTGCCGAGCCGGGAGACCGATCGGCCTTTTGATTATTTAATTCCGGAAAGCATGAGCCACTGGATCGAGGTAGGAAGCAGAGTTGGCGTTCCATTTGGGCGGAGGACGGTGCAAGGGTTTGTCGTCTCCCTTCACACGGAATCGGAAATGGATCCGAAGCGGATGAAAGCGATCCAGGAACTGCTGGACCTGACGCCGCCGCTGCCGCAGGATCTGGTGGAGCTTGCCTATTGGATGAGCGGAAAATATGCATGCAGCAAGATCGCGGTGCTTCAAGCGATGATTCCTACAGCATTAAAGGGCAGGGCGGAAGTAATGGTATCGGTGGCAGAGACCGCTGCTTCCGAAGCCGAGACTGTTAAAGCGGAGTCCGGTGTTAACGCCAATCAGGCACTGCTCTCTCTGTTAAGCGGCGAGGAACGGGAAATCATGGATTACGTTGCTTCGGCAGGACAGACAACGCTGGAGCATCTAAGCAAGCGTTATCCTGAGCGAGCGGCCGAGATCAAAGGCTTGATCGGACGCGGCCTGCTTACCGAAAGCCAGATGATCAAAGACAAGATCCGGAAGAAGACCGTGAAGACTGTAACAGCAGCTGTGACCGGAGAAGCGTCAGTAGCTGCCTTGGCGTCCTTCAGCACGCAGGCCCGCAGGCAAAAGGAAGTGCTGCAGTTTCTGGTGGAGGCAGGGATTACTCTGTCCTTGCAGGAGGTACTGTCCGAGCTGCGCGTTACCGCGGGAACTGTAAACAAGCTTGCTGAGAAAGGCTATGTCGTTATTGAGGACAGGGAGGTATTCCGCGATCCTTACGCAGGCCGCAGATTCAAGGGAACGGAAGCGCTGGAACGAACGCCGGAACAAGAGCAGGTGTACCATAAGGTAAGCGAGGCGCTGGATGCCAGGGAGTATGGCGTATTCCTGTTGCACGGTGTAACCGGAAGCGGCAAGACCGAGGTGTACCTGCAGACGATCGAACGCTGTATTGCTCAGGATAGACAAGCTATCGTGCTTGTTCCGGAAATATCGCTCACACCGCAAATGGTGGAGCGCTTTAAGGGACGCTTTGGCGGCAAGGTGGCTGTAATGCACAGCCGCTTGTCTACAGGTGAACGCTATGATGAATGGCGTAAAATCAGGGAAGGGAGAGTACAGGTCGCGATCGGAGCGCGGTCCGCGATCTTTGCTCCTTTTTCCGAGCTTGGACTGATTGTGATTGATGAGGAGCATGAGACCTCCTATAAACAGGAGGAGACGCCGAAGTATCATGCCCGAGATGTGGCGGTTCGCCGTGCCAGACAGCATGGAGCCGCCGTTATTCTTGGCTCCGCTACGCCGTCGCTTGAGAGCTATTATGCAGCGCGCTCACAATCCGACGATCTGTTCGCCCCGTTGCTGCTGGAGATGAAGCAGCGGCCATCCGGAAGCAGACTGCCGGAGGTTCGGGTTGTCGATATGCGTGAAGAATTGAAGGATGGCAATCGCTCGATGTTTAGCCGGGCGCTGCATGCAGGGATTGCCTCCAGGCTTGAAAAGGGCGAGCAGACCGTACTGTTTCTGAACCGGAGAGGGCATTCTACCTTTGTGATGTGCCGTACCTGCGGCTATGTCGCCGGATGCCCGGAATGCGATATTTCGCTGACCTATCATCAGAAGTCGAACAATTTGCGTTGTCATTATTGCGGGTACGCAGCACCTGCGCCGGCCGTATGTCCGGAGTGCGGAAGCGAGCATATCCGGTATTTCGGAACGGGTACCCAACGGGTTGAGGCGGAGCTTGCCAAGCTATTCCCCGGGATACGGGTGATTCGAATGGATGTGGACACCACAACCGAGAAGGGCTCGCATGAACGCCTGCTCCAGACGTTTCGGGAGAAAAAGGGAGATGTGCTGCTCGGCACGCAGATGGTCGCCAAGGGACTTGATTTTCCTGACGTGACTCTCGTGGGTGTAATCGCAGCCGATACGGCTCTTAATTTTCCTGATTTCCGCTCGGCAGAAAAGACGTTCCAGCTCCTGACCCAAGTAGCCGGACGCGCTGGCCGCCATCAGCTTCCGGGCGAAGTATTCATCCAGACCTATATGCCGGAGCATTATTCGATTGTCCATGCAAGCGGGCATGATTATGCTTCGTATGTTCGCGAGGAGCTTAAGCACCGCAGGACGCTGCATTATCCGCCGTACAGCCGGCTTATTCTGGTGACGATGTCTCATGAGAAGCTGCCGCTGCTGCTGCGAATGGCAGAGAATTTCGCCGGGGACTTGCGCTTGAAGGCGCAGAGGCTTGGCTGGTTCGGCAGCCTCGATCGCCTTTCTGCGGAGGCGCTGGATATTCTGGGGCCGGTTGCTTCGCCGATTCCGCGCATCAAGAACCGCTACCGCTTCCAATGCATGGTGAAATACCGCGGTGACCTGGATGCAGTTGCGTTGGTGAAGGAGATGGCGGAGGCGATGCTGGGCCAGCTGAAGGATGCTTCGCTGCAAATCAGTATCGATGTGGATCCGCAAATGCTGATGTAATCATAAATATATATAACATGAGCGATTTATATAAGTTGAACTAATTAAAACGTATTAGGGCATAAGTGTGAAGTGTACTGAAGAAGCAGAGCGTTCGCCTTTGTGAGTGGAATTCTACCCTGAAATGGTTTGATTCATTCAAGAAATCCGCGAACAACAGCGATCGTAAGTACACTTCACACGTTGCCCCAGCACGTATAACCATTATTCAACTTATAACTTATCGAGAAAGATGGTGACCTAAATGGCAGTCAGAAAAATAGTGCTTGAGCCGAATGAAGTGCTGCACCAGGTAGCGGAAAAGGTAGACCGGGTTACACCAAGGGTGAAGAAGCTGCTTACCGATATGGCCGATACCATGTATGAGGCGGATGGAGTCGGGCTGGCCGCCCCGCAAATCGGTGTATTGAAACGGCTGATTGTGGTTGAGTGGGAGACGATCATGGGCTGATCGAGTTGATTAATCCGGAAGTGGTCTCCGCAGAGGGCGAGCAATTCGGACCGGAAGGCTGTCTCAGCATCCCGGGCTTTCGCGGGGATGTCCGACGTGCACAGACGGTGACCGTAAAAGGCCTGGACCGCAATGGCAAAAGAGTGACCTATACGGGTACGGATCTGCTTGCCAGAGCATTTTTACACGAGATTGACCATTTGAACGGGGTATTGTATACCTCGCTTGCTGAACGTGTCTACGAAATTACGGACCAGGAGGAAGAGAACGAAGAGGAGGCGGAAGCGTGAGCCAGACAACTTCATCAATAAGCATTTTATTTATGGGAACCCCTGACTTCGCAGTTCCGTCTCTGGAGGCGCTCATCTCCGCCGGCTACAAGATCGTCGGGGTAGTCACCCAGCCTGACCGCCCGCAAGGGCGGAAGAAGGTGCTTACGCCGACTCCGGTCAAGGAAGCGGCTCTGCGTCATGGCCTCCAGGTATTGCAGCCGCAGCGGCTTCGCGCTCCGGAAGCGGTAGCGGAGGTGGCTGCGCTGGCGCCGGATTTGATCGTGACAGCGGCTTATGGTCAGATTTTGCCCAAGTCGGTGCTGGATTTGCCGCGATTCGGCTGTCTGAACGTACACGGCTCGCTGCTGCCCAAATATCGCGGAGGGGCGCCGATCCAGCGCGCCATTATCAACGGCGAGAAGGAAACGGGCATTACGCTGATGTATATGGCGGAGGGCCTGGACACGGGCGATATGATCGCAAGAGCTGTTGTCCCGATCGAAGACGAGGATACCTCGGGCATGCTGTTTGAGAAGCTGAGCGAAGCCGGGGCTAAGCTGTTGGTGGAGCAGCTGCCATCCATTTTGGCAGGAACGTCTGACCGCATTCCGCAAAATGACGAGGAATCAACCTATGCGTCCAACTTGACGCGTGAGGATGAGCGAATTGACTGGTCAGCCAGTTCGCGTGCCATTTATGATCGCGTACGGGGGTTGGTTCCCTTTGCCGGTGGATTTACGACCTGGAACGGCGAGGTGTTCAAGATCTGGGCGGTTGCCAAGCCTGATGCAGAATACGGGAACGCGGAAGGGACAGTTGCCGGTAATGGTGGCGGGCAAGCTCCTGGTACCGTGCTAAGCCTCTCACCGCAAGGCATTGAAGTGAAAACCGGGGACGGCTCGGTATGGCTGACACGGGTTCAGCCTGCCGGCAAGAAGGCGATGGAAGCGGAAGAGTTCATCCGCGGCGGGGTTATGAAGCCAGGGACGGTTCTATCATGAGCAGCGGCGGGCGCAGTCCGGCCAAATCCACGTCCCGAAGTGTAGCGCTGCAAGTGCTGACCGCCGTGGAACAGGAGGGGGCATACAGCAACTTGCTGCTCAATGGGGCGTTGCAGAAATCCGGCCTTTCCGGGCCTGATGCGGGGCTAGCTACAGAACTGGTTTATGGGACAATTCAGCGGCTTAACACGATTGATTTCTTGCTGGAGCCGTTTGTGACCAAGGGGATGGGGAAGTTGGCCCCCTGGGTCCGCAATTTGCTGCGGATGAGCTTCTATCAGCTTTATTATCTTGATCGTATTCCCCCGCACGCCGTAGTCAACGAGGCGGTGAACCTGGCGAAGAAGCGAGGCCATCAAGGTATCTCGGGTATGGTTAACGGAGTGCTCCGCAACGTACTCCGCCGTAAGGAGGAGTTGAAGCTGCCGGAGGGACTTCGCCCTGTTCAGCGCATCGCCCTGGAGCATTCTCACCCGGAATGGCTGGTGGCACGCTTACTGGAGCAGTATGGCGAACAAACGGCGGAGGCAATTTGCCGGGCCAATAACGAGCCGCCTTCGATCAGTATTCGCGTGAACCGGGCGAAGACAAGCCGGGAAGACATGCTGCGATTGCTAAAGGAACAAGGGCTGTCGGCCGCTCCATCCAAGCTTTCCCAAGACGGAATCGTAGTGGAGGGCGGCGGGGGCAATATGGCCCTCACTCCCTGGTATCGGGAGGGTTTGATTTCTGTACAGGACGAAAGCTCTGTGCTGGTGGCCGAAGCGCTAGATCCGGAGCCAGGCATGTCCGTGCTGGATTGCTGCGCAGCTCCTGGAGGGAAAACCTGTCATATCGCCGAGATCATGCAGGGCAGCGGCCTGGTGCTGGCCAACGACATCCATCCGCATAAGGCGAAGCTAGTCGAGGATCAAGCGAACCGTCTGGGTCTGACCAATATCGATATTTCGACGGGAGACGCTTCGAAGCTGGGTGAGCGCTTGGAGCAGAATTCCTTTGACCGCATCTTATTGGATGCCCCTTGCTCCGGACTCGGTGTGATTCGCCGCAAGCCGGACTTGAAATGGGCCAAGACGGCTGGCGATATTGCAGAAATTGCCGGCATTCAACGTACGTTGCTCGACACGGCTGGAGACTTGCTTAAACCGGGCGGCCTGCTGGTCTACAGCACCTGTACGATTGAGCCGCGTGAAAATGTGGAGATGGTGAGCAACTTTTTAAGCCGCCATCCAGAGTTCGAATTGGCTGCAGACAAGCCGTCAGCCTGGGAGACTGAGCCGCTGGCTGCGGCATCGGCGCGTGGGAGCATCGGCTTGCAAATCCTGCCTCAGGATGCTCATTCCGACGGTTTCTATATCGCACGGTTACGCAAGAAGCATGATCAAGCGTGACGGTAACAGAGTAGCGAAATAAGCCGCCACAATTCTAAAGCAAGGAAAACAGGGCCAGGCCTCTGCCGTTTTCGGGAGGCCTGGCTTTTCTTGTGCGGCCGGTATTCGGTGAAAATAATGAGGTTGCACTACCCTTAAATTATCCCACCGCTAACTTGCATTGCAAAGTAGTGTATGTTACACTTCACTTATTATCTAACTTGTAATGCAATATAGTGTGCTTTTGCGCCAAGGTATCTTGCATTGCAATATAGAGAAAGGGGAATCGGAAGTTGGATAGTCAGAGCCAGATGCTGAAAGGGCTGCTTGAGGGCTGCATGCTTGCTATTATTTCAGAAAAGGAAGTATACGGGTATGAATTAAGTGAGAAGCTGCATGAAGCAGGATTGGTCATGGTCAAGGAAGGCAGTATTTATCCGTTGCTGCTGCGTATGCAGAAAAATGGGCTGATCGAGGGCACCATGAAGCCTTCGGCAAGTGGACCAGACCGCAAGTACTATCATCTTACTGAGCAAGGAGAACAGGCCTTGCAACTGTTTGACGAAAGCTGGGCTCAGTTGTCCCAGGCCATCACTTATTTAAGGAGGAAACGCGATGAACACAACTGAAATGATTAAACGCAACAATGAACGACGTGAACTTCTGAATAAAGAAAACCTGAAGGTGTATGAAGACGCCATGATATACATTCGATTAAATGCCCGCTCTGAGTATGCAACGGAAAGCATCTTGCTGGAGCTATTGGAACATCTGATTGAAGCTCAACAGCATGGAAAATCCGCACAGGATGTTTTCGGCGACGATCTGCATGCCTATTGCGATGCCTTAATTGCCGATATTCCCCGGCAAAGCAAGCAGTCCTGGCTGCTGGATATATTGAGATACACAACCCTTTTGTTTTCAACCCTTTTTGCGGTCTATACAGTTGTTCAACTGCTCTCTTATTTCATTCCTTCACTCAAAACGGAAAGCATTAGCTTGCTGCCCTTTGTGGTCATTATTGGCCTATCAGGGATTACCATCCTTGTTGTGCTATACGCCCTTAAAGCTTCCATATTTGGCACCAAAACCTGGTTTATTCTTGGCATTGGGGTCTATCTCATAGCGATTGGCGGGTATGTCTATTCAACCATTGTGTTCAAGGGCATCTGGACTGTTCCAATTAATTTCTGGTCCTGCCTTGCCGTCACGATAGTTATGTTCCTCCTGCACCAGTGGTTCAAGAGGCTCTCCAACAAAGCCGATTTGAAGCTCTCCCGTAATTGACATCTGTGGATTGTGGATAGGGACAATATAATTATGTGCTATGTAAAATCGAGCGAGCCAGAAAGTCGGTTCTTACAGACTTCTGGCTCGCTCTATTTTCGTTCGTATACCAACCCGGCAAATCGACCTGCTGCTCTGTTAAAAATTCCTTTAATTGAACCCGCCGTTGACTCTCAAGGTCTGCCCCGTGATCCAGCGGGCCTTGTCGCTGACAAGCAGTTCGATAGCGCTGGCGATATCTTCGGGCTCACCCAGTCGGCCAAAGGCGTTCATCCGCGTAAAGGCTTCGATTTGCTCCGGAGATTTTCCGGTCAGGAACAGCTCCGTAGCTACTTGACCTGGGGCGATACAGTTAATTGTAATATTCCGCGGTCCGAACTCCTTCGCCAGTTGCCGTGTCAGTTGCTCGACGGCTCCTTTGGTGGCTGCGTAGACGCTGTAAGTTGGCAGCATCGCACCGGATACAGAGGTGGAGAAATTCACGATAGCTCCGCCCGGCGCCATATGCTTCATAGCTTGCTGGCAAGCAAAATAGGTTCCTTTTACATTAATAGAGAAATGGCGGTCGAAAATCTCTTCCGTAACCTCCTCAAGAGGGTAGTTGTTCATGATCCCGCCGTTATTAACCAGAATGTCCACGCGGCCGAACCGGCCTATGGTCTCTGCGAATAATGCCTCCACCTGATTAACTTGACTGAGGTCAGCCTGAATGGCCAGGGCTTCGCCGCCGCTTTCTACGATGCCCTTCACCACTTCTTCCGCCTCTTCCTGCCGGGTTGAATAATTGATCACGACCTTCGCCCCCGCCTGGGCGAGTTGAATGGCTGTTTGTCTCCCGATGCCCCGTGAGGCCCCGGTGATGATAGCTACTTTTCCATGCATAGTCCTTCTCCTCCGCTTCGATAATTAAGGCCAAGCTTAGATATGCCTTCCGGGCCCTTGTGAGATGATTATAACCAGAGCGAAGGGCTGCCTGTTAGCTCATTCATCTTCCGTTCTTGCCTAATCCTCTTTCACACTTCTATAATAAAACAACGAATAAATACGGTAGCAAAGGAGCCCCTTGATGAAACAGATAGCGGATGAAGCACAATCCAGAACGGAAGCGTTACAGCAGTTAACACATCTGTTGTACCGCCATGCTCCGGCTGCTGGAACGTATCAGACGGCGATTCCTTCCTTGTCACTAATGCACGCAGTGCAGCCGTCGGCCCCCTTTGAGTCGGTCTACAAGCCCTCGGTTTGTATTGTGGCGCAAGGAGCCAAGCTGTCCACACTCGCGGGTCAAATCTATCGGTATGATTCCTCGGCGTACTTCCTTACCTCTGTACAGTTGCCTGTAGCAAGCAGTATTGTTGAAGCGTCGCCCTCGGTTCCGTATTTAGGGTTGAAGCTGTGCTTTAAGCCCGAGATGATTGTGGAGATTGCCATGCAAGCGGCTTCGCTCCGTTCCGCTCGCGAGGAGGCTTCCCGAGTGGAAAGCCATCGGGGACTCTCGGTGCAACAAACCTCTTCGGCGTTGCTGAATGCCGTCGTCCGGCTGGTAGGTCTGCTGGATACACCGGGCGATATACCTGTACTGGAGCCGTTGATTATACGTGAAATTCTGTATCGTATCGTTCAGGATCAGCCATCAGGCAGCCTTGAACAGTTTGGTATCCATGGCAGCCATGCTTACAATATCGCTCAAGCAATCCGCATTATAAACCGGCAATACGACCGCATGTTGACCGTAGAACAGTTAGCTAAGTCGGTAAATATGAGCGTATCTGCATTTCACAAACATTTTAAGCAGGTTACCGCATTTAGTCCGCTGCAATATCAGAAATCGGTTCGCTTGCACGAAGCCAGACGTTTAATGCTGGCGGAGGGAACCCAGGTGGCGGATGCCGCCTTCCGGGTGGGCTACGAGAGTCCGTCGCAATTCAGCCGCGAGTACGCTCGCATGTTCGGGAAGCCGCCTATGCTGGACGTCCAGCAATTGAGAGAGTCGCTGCAGGCTGCGAGCGGATCAGCTTCAACATCTGCAAGCGGGGGAAACGGGAGTTAGAACTGCCTTGACCCAGACATGCTTTAGTAGTATAGCTATTTATGTTAAAATAGAAAGAATGAGTGGCTATTTGTACTAGTTGAACTCAATTTTTATGAAATGGTGTGTGAATAAATGAAACCTTTTATATATGACTACAGCCTGGAGGAACTTCAGGAATGGGCCGTAGAGCAAGGGGAGCCGGCCTTTCGCGGAGGGCAGATTTTTGACTGGCTGTATGTGAAGCGGGTGAACTCGTTCGAAGAGATGACGAACCTGTCCAAGCGGCTGCGCGAGCAGCTGGACGAGCAATTCGCCTTCGTCACGCTGAATGAGATTACGAAATATGAGTCGAAGGACGGCACGGTCAAATTCTTGTTCGGCCTGCATGATGATCATGCGATCGAGACCGTTATTATGAAGCATAATTACGGCAATAGCATCTGTGTGACGACCCAGGTCGGCTGCAAGGTGGGCTGTACGTTCTGCGCCTCGACACTTGGAGGGCTTAAACGGAATCTGACCGCGGGAGAGATTGTTGCCCAAGTGGTTCAGGCACAGAAAATATTGGATCCCCGTGGAGAGCGGGTCAGCAGTATCGTAATTATGGGAACCGGCGAGCCGTTTGAAAATTACGAAGAGACTATGAAATTTTTGCGGATAATGATCCATGAAAAGGGCTTGAATATCGGACAACGGCATATTACTGTATCAACGAGCGGGATTGTCCCGAACATTTACAAGTTTGCCGACGAGGACACTCAGATCAATCTCGCGATTTCGATTCATGCGCCTAACGATGCGCTGCGGTCCAAGCTGATGCCGGTCAATCGGAGATTTCCTTTTGACGATGTAATGGAATCGCTCCGTTACTATATAGCCAAGACCGGACGCAGAGTGTCCTTCGAGTATGCTTTGATTGGCGGTGTGAATGATCGCCCCGAGCATGCGGAGGAGCTGGCGCAGGTTCTGAAGAACATGCTCTGCCATGTCAATCTGATTCCGGTCAACCATGTTCCTGAACGCAAGTACGTCAGAACATCCAGAAATGACATTTTTCAGTTCCAGCGGATATTGGCGGAGAAAGGAATTAATGTTACGATCCGCCGTGAGCAAGGCCATGATATTGCGGCAGCCTGCGGTCAATTGCGGGCGAAGCACATGGAGTCTGGTGCGAGGTGATCAAGTGTGATTAGAACTGTGTATGTAAGCGATGTGGGACATGTCCGTTCGGTCAACGAGGACAGTTCCTGGGTATCCTCTCTGGAGCAGGGTTACACCCTGGCCATTGTCGCAGATGGAATGGGAGGACACCAGGCTGGCGATCTGGCCAGCAAGCTGACGGTGGAGACCATTGTGAGCCAATTGCAGCCGCTCCCTCCAGGGCTGGAAGTCGAAGAGCTGGCCGAGCAGCTGAAGCAAGCCATTCTGCATGCGAACGATGTGGTGTATCAGAAGGCATCGGAGAGCGACGAGTATCATAACATGGGAACGACGGTTGTAGCGGTGCTGCTGAACGAGAAGGACGGCATTATCGGACATATTGGAGACAGCCGGGTATATAAGTACCGTAGCGGCAAAATGGTACAGCTGACCGAGGATCATTCGCTGGTTAACGAACTGCTCAAGACGAAGCAGATCAGCGAGGAGCAGGCGAGCGTCCATCCGCACCGCAATGTGGTAACCCGGGCGGTCGGAACAGATCCCAAGGTGGAGGCTGATCTGCACTTTGTTTCCCTGGAGCAAGGGGAAATGCTGCTGCTCTGCAGTGATGGGCTCAGCAACTATGTAACGCTTGACCAGATGATTCTCACGCTGCAGGCTGACGATCTCAGCCTCGATGAGCGGGCAGGCAGACTATTGCAGTTTGCTTTGGATGCCGGGGGCGATGACAACATTACCGTTGCGCTTCTGGAGCAATGTGCCGAGGAATTGTCAAGCGGAGAGGAGTGGAATTCATGATCGGACACGAGTTGGGCGGTCGCTACCAAATTATCGAGCGTATCGGCGGAGGCGGAATGGCCCTGGTCTATAAGGCGCAGGACATTCTGCTGAACCGTTACGTTGCCATAAAAGTATTGCGTCAGCAATTTGTGAATGACGAGGAGTTTATCCGCCGTTTCCGCCGTGAAGCGCAGTCAGCTGCATCATTGTCACATCCGAACATTGTCAGTGTCTACGATGTAGGGCAGGAGGAAGACGTCCATTATATCGTGATGGAGTACGTAGAAGGCCAAAATCTTAATGAAATTATAAAAGAACGCGCACCGCTGCAGGTGGAAGAGTCCGTACGAATTGCTTCCCAAATTGCAGATGCGCTGGATCATGCCCATCATAACCAGATTATTCACCGGGACATTAAGCCGCATAATATTCTGATCGGCCGCAATGGCCGGGTGAAGGTGACCGACTTCGGCATTGCCAGAGCGGTGACCTCTGCCACGATTACACAGACAGGCTCTGTGGTCGGATCGGTGCATTATTTCTCTCCGGAGCATGCCAAGGGGGTAGCTACCGGTGAAAAGTCCGACCTGTATTCGCTCGGCATTGTTCTCTATCAAATGCTGACCGGACAGCTGCCTTTTCTCGGGGAAAGTCCGATCAGCGTAGCCTTGAAGCATCTGCAGGAGCAGTTCGAGGAGCCGAGGCTGGTCAATCCGATGATCCCGCAGAGCGTGGAAAATATTATTCTGAAATCCATGCGCAAAAATCCGGCCGAGCGCTACCAATCCGCCAAGGAAATGCTTCGTGACCTGGAGACCAGTCTCTTGCCGGAGCGGCGAACGGAATCCAAGCTGTACTTCTCCGATGAAGAGGATGCCGACAGCACCCGAATTATTCCCGCCATTAAGCCGACAGGCAAAGCTATGGGCGGAGCCTCCAAGCTGTCGCGGGATTCCCAGTCAGCGGATGAGTACAGATCTCCCAAGAAATCCTCGGGCAAAAGCAGAGCGGTTCTGTGGATCAGCTTGACAGTCGTTGTGCTGCTCGCCATGCTGGGCGTGGCGCTTTACGTCAATAAAATGGTAACTGTACCTGAGGTGCCGGTCCCTAATGTGGTGAATCTCAGTGAACAGGAAGCCACGTTGAAGCTGTCGGAGGCCGGCATTGAGATCGGCACGATTGACAGAGTGTATAAAGAGGGTGTCGAGGAAGGCATCGTATTCGAGCAGAGCAAGCCGGAAGGCATCAAGGTAAAAAAGGGCTCATTGATCGATCTGAAGGTGGGCACGGTCAAGCCGCTGGAGAAAATGGAGTCTGTTCTCGGACTGACTTACGAGGATGCAGTGGAAAAGCTTATTCTCGAGGGAATTGACAGATCCCGTATTAAAATGAAGGAGGACTTCTCCGATACTGCAGAGCCTGGAAAGATATTCATACAATCCCCGGAGGAAGGCGTGGACTACGATCTTACGGACGTAGAGGTACTGCTTACCGTCAGCAAGGGCAAAGAGAGCACAGAAATGCCTGACCTGTACAATAAGACACTCAAGGAAGCGCAGGCTCTTCTGAAGGAGCGTGGCATACCGATTGCAAAGGATGGAATCAAGGAGAAGCCCAGCTTTGAGGTGGAGGCCGGCAAAATTGTAGAGCAATGGCCGTTTCCGCCAAATGAGCAGGTGCCTGCCGACTCAGAGGGGGTTACATTGTTCGTAAGCACCGGTTATCCTCCGGAAGCAGTGGAATATACCTTTGAAGTGCCGGTAGCGCCGGCCGCAGAAGGCCAAATGAGCAAAATCCGTATCGTATACACGGATGCACGCGGAGAAAACCAGGAATGGGGCACCCAGACGGTAGGCAAGCCGCAGTATTTGACCGTCAATCTCGTTCTGGCTCCGAACAAGGATGCTGCCGTATCCGTGCATCGGGACGGGGCCTTCCTGGAGACCTATCCGGTATCCTATATCGATGCGAAGCAAGGCACCGTACCGACCCTGCCGCTTCCTGGAGAACAGGTAGATGATACGATGGGGGACGGAGAGGAAGAAATTCCGGATACGGGAATAGTTGTGAACCCTTAAAGTGCGTGTTCAAAAATCAGGTTTTTAGCACCGAGAAGGTTGCGAGAACCCGAAGAAGGAGGAACGGAGTGTAGGCAGAACCTGCATGAGCGAAATGCTTCCAAAGGAAGCATACCTCGTAAGCATCCGCTCGGACTTCGAGGGTGAACGCAAGATTCGATGTCGAATCAACTCCTTGGGATACTTCGTGATCAAAAGATGACTTTTTGAACAACCTCTTAAATCGAGTGAAAGCGAGGCCGATTATGCCTGAGGGCTTGATTGTAAAAGCACTAAGCGGATATTACTATGTTAAGCCGGAAGGTTCCGCTCCCGGGGAAGTCATTCAATGCCGGGGGCGGGGCATTTTCAAAAAGAAGGGACTGACTCCGCTCGTGGGCGACCAGGTTATCTATACGCCTACGGAGAATGGGGAGGGCACAGTGGATGAAATTCTGCCGCGCGCGACGGAGCTGGTCCGTCCTCCTATTGCCAATGCCCGGCTTGCCGTGCTGCTCTTCTCTTTGAAGGAGCCGGATTTGAACTTGTCATTGCTGGACAAGTTCCTGGTACATATTGAACACGCCGGGCTGAGAGCGCTTATCTGCTTGACCAAGGAGGACCTGCTTGGGGAAGCGGATAAGGCGGAGGAAGCCGATCCAACCGAACAGGTGAAGCAGCTCTATGAAGAGATTGGCTACGATGTGATCGTTACCAGCTCGGTAAGCGGACTCGGCACCGATGAGGTCCGATCCCGACTGGCCGGCGAGATCAGTGTATTCTCCGGACAGTCCGGGGTAGGCAAATCCACCCTGCTGAATGCCATGCTGCCGGGCTTATCGCTCGAAACGAGCGAGATTAGCCTGAAGCTGGGCCGGGGAAGGCACACCACCCGTCATGTGGAGCTGATCGAATTGGATAACGGGGGATATGTGGCCGATACGCCGGGATTCAGCCAGCTGGATTTTCTGGAGCTGGGCGTAGAGGAGCTCTCCTCCTGCTTCAGGGAATTCCGGGAGCTTGCGGACGATTGCAAGTTCCGGGGCTGCAGCCATCTGCACGAGCCGGGCTGCCGGGTCAGAGAAGCGTTGGAGCGCGGTGAGGTGGCTTCAAGCCGCTATGAGCATTACGTGCAATTTCAACAAGAGATGAAAGACAAGAAGAGGAGGTACTAGCTGATGTCGCAGTGTTTATTGCACCTTCTATTTTATCCGCCGACTTTTCGAGGCTGGGGCAGGAAGTGGCCGAGGTGGAGTCCGGTGGTGCGGACTGGCTGCATGTCGACGTCATGGACGGACATTTCGTACCGAACCTGACCTTCGGGCCGCTGGTGATGGGAGCTATCGCACCCTTGACCCAGCTGCCGCTGGATGTTCACCTTATGATCGAACGGCCGGAGCAATATATTCCCGCGTTCGCAGCGGCGGGCGCACATGTGATTACGGTTCATGCCGAAGCTTGCGTGCATTTGCACCGGGTCTTGCATTTGATCAAGGAACAGGGTGCAAAGGCCGGAGTAGCCATTAATCCGGCAACGCCTGTATCCGCGATCCGCGAGGTGCTGGAGGATGTGGACCTGGTGCTTGTCATGACAGTGAATCCAGGCTTCGGAGGACAAGCCTTTATACCGGCAACCTTGCGGAAAATCCGCGAGCTCGATGAGCTGAGAACGCAGCACGGGTATAACTACCGGATTGAGGTTGATGGAGGAATTGCCGCTCCTACCGCTCCGCTGGTCGTAGAGGCCGGCGCGGATGTGCTGGTAGCAGGCAATGCGGTATTCGGGCGCAGTGACCGCCGCGCAGCGATGGAGGAGATCAGGACCAGTCTTGGCCGGGCGTAGCGGCCTCGATCCAATACATTCCGCCGAATCCATGGCATAGGCCAAAGAAGCGGCGCATACAATGGGTTACATGAGCAGGGTTCTCATGTAGCCTTTTTTTTGCGGTGAGAATACACTGAACGAAGGATCGAATCATACAATAAGGTAAGGGCATGAGAATGATGGGGAGGGTGAACGATGAGATTTTACACATTCAAGCTGCCTAAATTTCTTGGAGGCTTCGTTAAGGCCGTACTGAACACATTCCACAAAAATTAATACACACTATACTTCTGCGGCGGGCCTTCATAGAACACGAAAAAAGCACCTCTAATCAGAAAAGGTGCTTTTTGTCTATATGCTTATTCGAACCCTTACACGCGGGTCACTTTACCGGATTTCAAAGCCCGGGTACTAACGTATACGCGCTTAGGCTTACCGTCAACCAGGATGCGAACTTTTTGCACGTTTACGCCCCAGCTGCGACGATTGCGGTTGTTAGCATGGGAGACATGGTTACCGCTGCTTGGTTTCTTGCCAGTTACATAACATTTGCGAGACATTCCTTACACCTCCTGTTCCAATACACCATTCTTGAAAATAACAGCTCTAAAGCGTACTCACGGTTATTGTTCAAGCCGGCCTGAAAGTGCCGGTCGATTCCTGATGATTCTTGCCCTGAGCGGGATGAAGCCATAAGAAACCGCATAAAACAATACTTTTATATAATATCACAGTGAAAAAAGCGGCGTCAACAGATCATGGAACTTTATTTCATAGTCCGATTGTATCTTTTATTTATTTCTCTGTATTCTTATAGTACAATATTGTTTAGTCCATAATAATTTCAAGGGAGGAGTGAGTGCAGGCGTGGCTATACAATTGGATACCGAATATGGACACATCGATATCTCGGATGAAACGATAGCGGTTATCGCCGGATCGGCCGCCATGGAGTGTTATGGACTGGTAGGAATGGCAAGCCGAAAGCAATTTAAGGACGGCATCGCCGAGTTGATTGGTCGCGAGAATCTGACCAGGGGTGTGGAAGTGAACCTTGAGAATAACCGATTGGCAATTCATCTTTATATTATAGTCAGTTATGGGACAAAAATTTCCGAGGTCGCACACAACATACAGCAAAAAGTAAAGTACGTATTGAATGAAATCGTTGGACTCGATGTAGCTGAGGTCGGCATCGTAGTACAAGGCGTACGTGTATCAAGCTAGGAAGGGGAATTCTCTTGAGTAAGCGTTCTTTAAATGGAACAGATTTTACCGCCATGGTACTTGCCGGGGCGCAGCGTCTCTCACAGTACGCCGAGCATGTCAATTCACTTAATGTCTTTCCGGTTCCCGACGGGGATACGGGCACGAATATGAACCTGACGATGACGGCCGGCGTAAATGAATTGAAAAGCAACGGAACAGGCGGTCTTGGCAGCCGTGCAGGAGTTCTGTCCAAGGGATTGCTGATGGGCGCCCGCGGAAACTCCGGCGTGATCCTTTCGCAATTGTTCCGTGGCTTCGGACGGTACGCAGCTTCCTATGAAGAGCTGAATACGGTTCAATTCGCAGCGGCTCTGCAGAGCGGGGTAGATACCGCTTACAAAGCTGTGGTCAAGCCGGTAGAAGGCACGATCCTTACGGTAGCCAAAGAAGCTGCAAAGCATGCCGTGTTTTATGCCAGACGGACAACGGACGTCACCGAGCTCATGACGGAGGTGCTCGCAAAGGCGAAGGAAGCGCTCGCCAATACGCCTGAACTGCTGCCGGTATTGAAACAGGTAGGGGTAGTTGATTCCGGCGGTCAAGGTCTTGTCTATATTTATGAAGGATTCCTGGCGCAGCTTACAGGACAGGTACAGCCTGATCCAGCCGTACAGGGACAAGCTGTGGAATTTGCACCGGCTCAACCGGTTAAATTGGCAGCGGATCATGTGCACGCTTCTTCCGCGCAGGCCAAGCTGGAAACAGAAGACATTGAATTTTTATATGATATGGAATTTTTTATCAATCGTAAATTAGGGGGCGTTCCCGGATCTCTCTTCGATGAGGATCAATTCCGGAAAGCGCTGTCACAAAATGGAGATTCCATCATTGTAATTGCAGACGATGAAATCATTAAAGTACATGTTCATTCTAAAGCTCCTGGCGAAGTGCTCAATCTTGCTTTGCTTTACGGAGAAATTACGCAGATTCATATTCTGAACATGCGCGAGCAGCATCGAGATTTGCTTACAGCGGGCATGGATGCGGCTCCGATGCCGGAGCTGTTTGCCGATATCCCTGCGGAGCCGGCACGTTCGGCCGATCCGGCCAAGCTGCCCGCCGACGAGCTCGCTCCTTACGGATTTATTGCTGTGGCCTCGGGCCAGGGCATTACTGATATTTTCACGAGTCTGGGCGTAGATGTGGTTCTGTCCGGCGGACAGACGATGAATCCGAGCACGGAGGATTTCGTGAAGGCGATCCACTCGATTTCCGCCCAGCATGTATTTGTGCTTCCGAACAACTCGAATATTGTTCTGGCAGCCCAGCAAGCGCGCGATTTGCTTGAAGGCGAGCGCAGCGTAACCGTGATCACAAGCAAGAGTATTCCTCAAGGCATTGCGGCCGCTTTCGCTTTCCAGGAGGATGAAAGTGTAGAGAACAACACGGAGAACATGATGAACGCGGTTGCCCATGTGAAGACAGGGCAAGTGACTTATGCGGTCCGTGATACAGTTTTCGACGAGCTTGAGATTACTGCAGGACACTATATCGGCATCGCCGACTCCAAGATTGTCAGCACGGAAGCGGGGCTGCTTGAGACCAGTCAGGCACTGCTTGCCAGGATGATTGTGAACGGGGATGAAATTGTGACCATGCTTGTTGGCGAAGAGGCGGATGAGGCCATTACGGAACAGCTTCAAGCCTGGATAGAGGAAACGTATCCTGAAGCCGAAGTAGAGATTCACAGCGGCGGACAGCCGATCTATTATTATTTGTTCTCGGTTGAATCCTGATCGGAGCCATGAAAGGGCGGGGATATCTATGAAGCAGATTATTATCGTTGCTGACAGTACCGCAGACGTGCCAAAGGCGATAGTCGAGGAGTATGGGATTCATATCGTGCCTATGCGCCTCGCTTTTGGAGAGGAGACCTTTATAGAAGGAATTGACATCACCGTAGAAGAATTTTATGACAGGCTGTCAAAATCGCGGGACCTGCCAACGACTTCACAAACCTCTCCATCCCAGTACGTTGAAGTGTATCAGAACCTGATGCAGCAATATCCGGAAGCATCGATTATTTCGATTCATATTTCATCCGGCATGAGTGGCACGTACCAGTCCGCGGTGCTGGCCAAGAGCATGATCGAGGAGGAGCACGGCGAGGCTGTTGACATTACCGTCATCGATTCCTTGTCCGCGACCTATGGCTTCGGTCTACAAGTCGTCCTTGCGGCGCGGATGGCCAAAGCCGGAGCTTCCGTTCCGGAAATCGTCGCCGAAGTAGATCGTGTCGGCAAGGCGCGGCAGGTTTATTTTCTCGTCGATGTCCTGGATTATCTGCAAAAGGGCGGTCGGCTGGGCAAAGCCGCTGCGATTTTTGGTACGCTATTGAATATTAAGCCAATCCTGTCCGTCAATGACGAGGGTGCGATCTATGCCGTCGACAAGATCAGAGGACATAAGAAAGCTGTATCCCGGGTCGTTGAATTGTTCGTGAAGGATTACGGTGACCAGAGGGACATTAATATTGCAGTCTGCGATTGTGTGAATCCGGAGGGAGCCGAGGAAATCCTCAGACTGATGGGTGAGCACTTCACGATCCATGAGGTCGTGCGGACCAGTATCGGCGCAGTTGTCGGCACTCACGTCGGGCCGGGAACGGTGGCTACCTTTATCTGGCCAGCAGAATAAGATAGGAGAGTCTTATGGAATTACATGAGATTCCGGTAAGGCAGGTCAGCGGCGTGAGCGCTCTTAAAGAAGGAGAGCTTCACGCCTTTGGCGTCTTTACGGTAAATGATCTAATTGAATATTATCCGTACCGGTATGAGGATTATCGTCTTCGCTCGCTGACCGAGGCGAAGGATGGCGATAAAATAACGGTTCAGGCTAAAATTATCGGGGTTCCGGTCCTGCAGCGGTACGGTAAAAAGTCAAGATTGACCTGCAAGATGGTGGCGGAGGACTGGATGTTTACGGCGACCTGGTTTAACCGTCACTTTTTACGGGAGGAGCTGACGGCGGGGCGGGATATTATATTGACCGGGAAATGGGATCTGCGGCGCAGCCAGCTTACGGTATCCGAATCGGAGTTCCCCGATAAAGGGACGCTGCGGAGCGGAAGCCTGCAGCCGGTCTATTCGGTTGGCGGAAAGATTACGCAGGCCTGGATCCGCAAGACGATCGGACAGGCACTCCGCCAGTATGGGGAGATGATTCCGGAGAATTTGCCGGGCGAGCTGCTGAAGAAATATGATCTGATGCCGCGCCGCCGGGCCATTCAGTGCATCCATCAGCCTACGGACAGCGAAGAGGGCGGGTGGGCCCGGCGCCGGATGGTGTATGAAGAGCTATTCCTTTTTCAGCTTAAGCTGCAAGCTTATCGTGCTATGAATCACGAGCGGCAGGACGGCGTAAGCCATGGAGCCACCAATTCAGAGATTCGCGAATTCGTGCGCAGTCTTCCCTTTGAGCTGACCGATGCCCAGAAGCGGGTGGAGCTGGAAATCCTCAAGGATATGCGCTCTTCTTACTGTATGAACCGGCTGCTGCAAGGCGATGTCGGCTCAGGCAAGACGGTTATCGCGGCTATCGCGTTGTTCGCAGCGGTCAAGTCCGGTCATCAAGGCGCCTTCATGGTGCCGACCGAAATTTTGGCAGAGCAGCATGTCCGCTCGCTGACTCGGATGTTCGAGCCATTCGGCATCCAGGTCGGCCTGTTGACCGGCAGTGTAACCGGACGCAAGCGCAAGGATTTGCTGGCTTCGCTCCAGATGGGGCTGATTGATATTGTCGTCGGTACGCACGCCCTGATCCAGGAGGATGTGTTCTTTCGCTCGCTTAGCCTGGTGGTAACGGATGAGCAGCACCGCTTTGGCGTGAATCAGCGCAGTATTCTGCGCCGCAAGGGCTTTAGCCCTGATGTGCTGACGATGACAGCAACGCCGATTCCGCGCACGCTGGCGATAACGGCTTTCGGGGATATGGATGTATCGACGCTGTCGGAGCGGCCCAAAGGCCGGAAGCCGATTACGACGTATTGGGTCAAGCACTCGATGATGGATCGGGTGCTGGGCTTTATCTCCGGCGAGATTTCGCAGGGGCGGCAGGCTTACCTGATCTGCCCGCTAATCGAAGAATCGGACAAGCTGGACGTACAGAATGCGATCGACCTGTACGTGGCGATGCAGCAGGCATTCCCTGATTATAAGGTTGGCCTGCTGCACGGAAGGATGACCTCGGCGGAGAAGGACGAGGTTATGCGGGCATTTTACGATGGCGAGGTGCAGCTGCTTGTCTCGACCACGGTGGTGGAGGTCGGGGTCGATGTGCCGAACGCGACGCTGATGATTGTGATGGATGCCGACCGGTTCGGCCTTTCGCAGCTGCACCAGCTGCGGGGCCGGGTCGGCCGGGGCGAGCACGCCTCGTACTGCGTGCTCATCGCGGATCCGAAGTCGGAGGTCGGTCAGGAGCGGATGAAGGTCATGACCGATACGGACGACGGCTTCGAGGTGGCAAGGCGGGACCTGGAGCTGCGCGGTCCCGGGGATTTCTTCGGCACCAAGCAGAGCGGGGTGCCGGAGTTCCGAATCGCGGACATGGTCAGCGATTTCGCGGTGCTGGAGGCGGCGCGGGACGATGCCGCCCGGCTGGTCGGCGAGCGCGTCTTCTGGACGTCGCCGGAGTATGGGCCGCTGCGGAGCTATTTGCAGCGGGAGCAGATTTTGCAGGGCGAGATTATCGACTAGCGGATCGTTGTTGTCACATTGTACAGCCCTCCCTTCATACACTAGAAAGAAGGCCCATTGAACGGGAGGTGTCGCTGTCTTTGAGTTATAAGCAATTCGGAATCAGTCCCCAGCTTGTGGAACGGATTAAGCTCAAAATGAAGAATCCGACGACCAAGGAGCGGGTGAAGAAGCTTGTCGAAGGTTTGACCAAAGCCGATCTTCAAGACAGAGTGAAGGTAAGGCGGCTGGTGAAGAAGTCTGCCGCACTGATGGGAGAGAGGCTGACCAGCGTTCAGGAGGAGCAGATTGTCCAGTTTGTGTTGTATCAAAAGATCGATCCCCAAAGCACGCTCCATCTCATTCGTCTGTGGAGTATGTTCCGTTAGGGACATAACGGAGCAGGCAAGGTGAGATGAGAGTGCGGCGGGCGAAGCTGTCAGCCGGAAGGTTCCGGCTGATTTTTTTTTTGTATTTTGAGGCGGGCTGGGACTTTAAAATCGGTGCTTGACGCGATTGAAGATCCGGAGAGCCCCTTGGGGCGCGGCCTGAGCAATATTAGACTTGAACAATTATAGACCGGACACTTATTCGAACACTTATAGATTCGAAAACGAATACTTATGATGAAGCACAAAGGGATTTGTACGATTTTCCACACAAGTTGTTCCAAAACCTATCCTGATTGATGTATGTTATACGAAAAATCGTATAAACAATAAGGCCCGGTACCTCAAACTTAAAAAGTTGTACGGTTTTTCGTATAAAACACTATTATTACCATGAAAAGGAGGTGCTTTGTATGAAATATCGTACAAAACAGACCTTTCCTCCTTGCGGATTCCAGTCGATATCCTCATGCTGCGGGTTCTGCTTTCGGCTTATAAGACATTTTAAAGCACCAGTATATTATTTCTTTACATAATCTGTTATACTTTTTATATCGACATGAGAGCATGTCAAAAATAAGCTTGTGGGAAGAGTGAGGTGCCTGGTCTATGACACCGCGAACGAAAGAACAAAATGAAGAGATCCGGCTGCGTCGTATCCGCGAGATTTTACAGGCTGCGGCGGAGGTATATCTGGATAAGGGGATTCTGCTGGAGATCCGCGATGTGGCGGCTGCGGCAGGACTGGGTTATGGCACGGTATACCATTATTACAATAACAAGAATGATCTTGTATCAGATATGCTATATCAGGCGCTGGAGAGAGCTGAGGAATTATGGGTTGGTGAGCTGTCCCCGGACGGGAGATCAGACTCTGGCGGCATGGCAACGGCTTCTGTTGGTGAGGATAGGAGTCCTCGTGGCGAGGAAAGGGGTTCTTTGCGTGTTATGGAACGGCTGAGAGAGGCGTGTTCAGTATTGCTCCATGCCTGGGAAAGAGATCGGGCTCTTTTTCTGGCTTGTTATCTGGGGACGGATCAATACCGGATGCTCCAGCCGGAGACAGCAGCGCGATTGTCCCCTGCTTACCGTTCCGCCGTGCTGCTGCCGCTGGTTTCCCAGGTAGAAGCTATTCTGGTACAGGAAGCAGCGCATACTAGTAATGTACAGCATAGAGCTGAGGCAGAGCGTCAGGGGGAATGGCTGCTGGCCGCGCTTGCCGCCTGTGCATTGCCTTCGATCCGGCGGGGCGCCTTGAAGGGTGAGATGGAAGAGCTTATCCGCTTTGCGGCAGGAAGAGGATTTGTATGAAAATAAGCGGATTGATCAAGAATTGAATCAGAAGCAGAGTGGGGAGATGAACCAATATGATCACATTGAAATCCATGCGGGAAATTGAAGAAATGAAGCGGGCCGGCGAGGTCGTGGCGGCCTGCCACCGGGAGATTGCCAAATCGATCGTTCCGGGAAGAACCACACAGGAACTGAATGACATGATCGCCCGGCATATCGAGGAGCTTGGCGCCAAGCAATTTACGAAAGGATACAACGGCTTTCCGGCGGAAACCTGTATGTCTGTCAATGATGTGATTGCGCACGGCTTTCCTTCTTCCCGTCCGTTGGTGGACGGGGATTTGCTCAAAATCGATATTGTAGCCGAATATGAAGGCTGGTTCGGTGATTCATGCTGGTGCTATACGGTTGGCACGCCTTCCCCGGCCGCGGAGAAGCTGCTGCAGGTAACCTATGAATGTCTGGAGCTGGGGATTTCCCAAGCCTTTCCCGGGAACCGGCTTGGCGATGTGACATCGGCTATTCAGCGGCATGCTGAATCCCACGGCTATGGGGTGGTAAGGGATCTGCTCGGGCATGGCATCGGCCGACAGCTGCATGAAGAGCCCGAATATGAGCATGTTGGAGTACCTGGAAAAGGCATTCGTTTGAAGGAGGGAATGGTGTTCACTATCGAGCCGATGATTAATGAAGGCACCTTCCGAATCCGGATTGATGAGGATGGATGGACAGCCCGAACGGCTGACGGCAAGCTGTCGGCGCAATTTGAACATACGATTGCAATTACTAGCGAAGGGCCGTTGATTCTGACAGCTCAATAAAAAGACGATCAAAGACCGTCCCGAGGCAGCGTGATGCTGTGGTCGCGGCGGTCTTTTTTTGTATATCGGCGTATCCAGTATTAACCTGTTGACGGATGAGAATATTTGTTCGTATTATGAATATAATAAGAACAAGTGTTCCGGGCGGCGAACAACTGCCTTAAAGAAACCTCAATACGACAAAGCTGGTGATTCGGAAATGTCTAACATCATTTTTCTTGTGGACGGACAGTCTTTTTATGCCTCCATTGAAAAAGCAGCTCATCCGGAATATTACAACAAGCCTGTAGCTGTAGGTGATCCGTCTCGCCGATCGGGAATTATCTTAGCAGCCTGTCCTCTTGCCAAGTCAAGAGGGGTTACTACCGCGCAACGTGTCGGAGAAGCATTAGCCCTCTGTCCTGATTTGGTAGTTATTCGCCCCAGAATGCAGCGCTATATCACCATATCTTTATTAATTACGCAAATATTTGAATCCGTAACAGATCAAGTTGAGCCCTACAGTATTGACGAGCAATTTTTGGATGTAACAGGTTCTATATCCCTATGCGGGTCTGCAGATGAGATTGCTCAATGGATTCAGTGGCAAGTAAAACTATCGACGGGGGTATGGTCCAGGGTCGGGATGGGTCCTACAAAAATCCTAGCCAAGATGGCAACGGATAATTTTGCGAAAAAAAGGCAGGACGGTATTTTTAAATTGGGCTTTGAAAATATGGAGAGGGATTTGTGGCCCTTGCCGATTCACCAGATGTTTATGGTCGGCTCCCGTATGACCAAGCATTTTCGCCATATGGGTCTAAACACCATAGGTGATATTGCCCGTCTGGAGTTAGGCCAATTTAAGCAAATGATGCGCAGGGAGTTCCGAAAGCAATCCGATATTCAATCAGAGTACTACTGGCAAATTGCGAACGGTAAGGATTCCAGCCCCGTAGTCTCCTCCATTCGCGGTGCGTTGAAATCAATAAGCCACGGAAAAGCCTTGAGGAGCAGCTTGTACGGGCGCCTGGAGGATATTGAAGTTGTCTTGCTTGAGCTGGTGATCGAGGTTTGCCGGCGGGCGCGCAGGCATGGTTATCAAGGCCGGGGCGTGTCTGTTGGAGCAGTGGAGACGGACGGGGAGAAGACTTTCTCGTTTAGCCGTCAGATGACGTTGCATCAACCCACCTCATTAACCCATGAGGTTGCCCAGGCCGCTCGAAAGCTGTTCCTGGATCACTGGAACGGGCTGCCGGTAAGCCGTTTGCATATTTCGTTAACACAGCTGTCGGACGATCGAATTGATCAATTGACTCTGTTTGAGGATAGGAACGCTGCCTATGCAGTTGAACGGGCTACCGACCGCATTAAGGAACGGTATGGCAGCGATGCGATTATCAGAGCCTCTTCGTTGGTGGAGGCTGGTGTAGCACGAGAGCGTGCAGGTCAGATTGGGGGGCATTTTAAATGAGCAAGCTTGATGGAAATGAGAGATGGAAGTCGAAGATGCTTTTAACGGAACACCAGGAGCAGTATGAGAACCGGAATAAGCATCCTCAGACAGGAAGGGTCACGACGGAAGAGCTCACGATGATTCGGGACGCTATTATGTTTCCCTATATGTTGACCATGTGTGAGAAGAGTTTGCAGGATCTTCGGATTTCAACTCATTTATTTAAGCAAATCCATGAACAATTCATTCAAATCATAATGAAGGACATCTCCAGAGATTTGTCCAAAACCAATCGGGAATTAAGGCAACGGAACATAAAAATATTTAGCGATGAGACCCATGACGGAATTATTTATCATCGTTATATTTGCCGCGGCTATGAGGATCGGTTTGGTATTGTGAGAGAAGTATTGCGGTCCGAGATCAGCGTCCGCTTTACGAAATACTCGATGCGTATTCTCTCTCAATTAAACAGGGAGGAGCAGTCTATTTAACTAGGTTGCAAAGCTGATTATAGTGCCGCCGATAGCGCCGGCAATGACAATAACCCACGGCGGAGCTTTCCAAAAAACGAGCATCAAAAATAAAATAGACGCCAGCGCAAAATCGGCAGGGGCTAGGATCGCCGTAGTCCAAAGCGGATTATACAGCGCCGCCAACAAGATGCCTACCACTGCTGCATTAATTCCGATTAAGGCACCTTGAACTTTAGCGTTTTTGCGCAAAGTGCTCCAGAAGGGAAGTGCTCCTACGATTAAAAGAAAGGCAGGAAGAAAAATGGCTGCCGTAGCAATTAAGGCGCCCTTCCCTCCGCTTATCATCATTCCCAAATATCCGGCAAAGGTGAATAAGGGGCCGGGCACAGCTTGAGCCGCACCATATCCTGCTAAAAAGTCGGATTCGCTGATTAAGCCTGTAGGTACAACTTCCCGCTCCAGCAACGGAAGAACGACATGGCCGCCACCAAAAACAAGCGATCCTGACCGGTAAAAGCTATCGAACAAAGACAGCCAATCCGAATCAGCAAATTGCCTCACGAACGGCAGAAAAATCAGGAGTCCAAAAAAGACGGCTAAGCAGAGGACAGCAAAGCCGCGGCTAACGGGAATGTTCAAGTCTGCTGTTTCAGAGATTAGCGTTTTCTTGTACAACATGATGCCGATTATGCCTGCAATAGCAATAAGCAGAACCTGATTAAAAGCAGTCTGCCATAAAAGAGTTATGGATGTGCTAATAATGGCAATGGTTGCTGTATTCCGATCAGAAATAAGTTTTTTACCCATGCCAAGGATGGCTTGAGCGACAATGACAACAGCGACAATCTTAAGACCATGAATCCAGCCTGCACTCCCAATATCAAACCCTTGCAAAAGAAGGGCGAACAGGACGAGCGCGATGACCGATGGAAGCGTGAAGCCAAGCCAAGCGGTCAGTCCGCCGAGCAGTCCTGCACGGATGACGCCGATTCCGATGCCTACCTGACTGCTGGCAGGACCAGGAAGAAATTGACACAGTGCAACCAGATCGGCATAGCTTCGCTCGTCCAACCATTTGCGGCGGCGAACATACTCGTCATGAAAATACCCCAGATGAGCGATGGGGCCTCCGAATGAGATAAGACCAAGTTTAGTTGATACAGCCAGCACTTCAAGAAATGATCGCAACTTATTTCTATATCCCTGACGGGCTGTGATTTTATGATTATTCACGCCTGTTACTCCTCCTTTATCGTCAATTCCGACACGGACGCAAGCTGCCTAATGTGATTCTACGTGAAAATAAATTATCAGACAATCATAAGTGGATAATCCTATGCCCTCAGGAAGTGATTTTTGTTATAATAGGGTCAGAGTACGCAGAGAAATGGAGAGATAGCATGATATTACATAAAGGAGACATCTTGTTCCGGCAAGGAGATGAGGGGAATTATTTATATCACATCAAAAGCGGATTGTTCAAGGTGACCCGACTTCATGAGAACGGAAATATCGTGCTGTTTAATATCCTGTATCCCGGGGAGACGGTTCCCCATCATTCTCTGATCTCGCCGCAGGATGCGCACGGAACGGCTATCGCCTTAATCAAGAGCGAGGTAGAGATGATCCCGGCCCAGAAATGGTACAAGGAGCTGGAGGAGGATCCTGCGAAAACGATGGATGTAGCCCGTCTGCCGCAGGAAAAGGTCAGGTTCATGCAGGAACGGCTTGATCATTTGACGATCGGTACCCCTGCCGAACGACTGGAGCTGCTATCGGGCTGGCTTGGCCGGCACGCGAACGGAGCGCCGCTTACGGAGTATTTGACACAGGAAGAAATCGGACAATTTATCGGCGTGCGGCGGGAGACTGTCAATCGGTTATTGCGCCATCATAACTAAAAAAAGATGGAAGCTGCTAAGCTGTTTAGTCATTAAAATTTTTGTGTTATAATAAGATAAGACAAAAACAGAAAGGATCAGGATACCATGTGTTCCCGAAGGACAAATTCCCCAAGGACGATTTGGAAACGTTATGATCTCTCTTACACTTAGCTTGTTTCGTGGAGCGTCGGTTTATGGCCAACAATCCTACGAAAGAAGCGTGTAATCATGCGAAGGATGAATTCCTCAAGAGCCTTCTTACACGTAGGGTTGGACCATAAAGTCAACCAATCTGCGATAAGAGGGATATCAAATGAGGAACATAACAAAATGGAAAATTAACAGTAGACAGTTACTCATCATGTTGTCAGGTTCGTTTTTATTGGCATTTTCTTACTATCATATTAATTTTCAGAATGGCCTGTCGGAGGGCGGATTTGTTGGACTTGCGCTATTGGGTAAATATTTGTTTGATTTGCCGCCTGCACTGACAATGCTTGTGCTGGATATTCCGATCTTTATATTAGCTGTATGGCTGAAGGGCCGGAAATTCATTGCACATACGCTTATTGCCTCGATGTCGTTTTCGTTATTTTATGAATTATGTGACAGCTTCTCGCCGCTGCGGATGGACTTTGGTTCCAATCTGTTGATGGCGGCGCTATTCTCCGGATTGCTAACCGGCTTGGGTGCGGGTCTGGTTATCCGTGCAGGGGGCGCAACAGGCGGGGACGACATTTTATCGCTCATGATAAGTCAGTGGACCGGTTTAAAGATCGGCACCGTGTTCATGGCGATGGATGCCATCGTGCTCGTTGTCTCGTTGTTATATTTACCATTGAAAGAGACGATGTTTACAATATTGGCGGTCATGATCGCCGGACAGATGATTACATGGACCGTACAGTTTGGACACAGAGCTGCTGCTCCGCGGCGTCCGGTTACTTACGGCATGAAGAAGAAAACGGCTTAAGCCTTCTGGGCTTGAGCCGTTTTTTTGTGACTACAGAGAAGATCATAGAACAGGACCTAGACCACGGCAACGATAAACAGCACCCATCCGGCAAGAAAGCAGAGTCCGCCAAGCGGCGTAATTGCACCCAGCTTCCGGATTCCTGTCAGACTAAGCACATACAGACTCCCGGAGAACAGCACGATTCCGGCAGTCAACAACCAGCCGGAGACAGTGATCTGAGAAGTATTCACCGTATCTCCCTGCACAGTACCGAGAAGAAGCAGGCCGAGTCCATGTGCGATCTGGTATTGGATTCCTGTCTGGTAGTTCTTCATACGATCCGGAGTCAATTTGTCTTTCAGGGCATGGGCCCCGAAGGCTCCGAGCGCTACGGCAAGGAACATCATGATTCCGCCGAGCACGAGCAATGTATGCATCGATCATCACCTCATTGCTATTTGTTCTCGAATAAATACAGGTATTCGCCGTAGCCTTCCGCCTCCATCTTCTCTTTCGGTACGAAGCGAAGCGCGGCGGAATTAATGCAGTAGCGAAGTCCGGTAGGTTCGGGGCCGTCCTCGAATACATGCCCCAGGTGGGAATCCCCTTCCCGGCTGCGCACTTCCGTGCGGATCATGAAATGGCTGGTATCTGTCTTTTCCTTGATGCTGTAGGAACGCAAGGGACGGGTAAAGCTCGGCCAGCCGCAGCCGGCATCATATTTGTCGAGCGAGCTGAACAGCGGCTCTCCGGATACGATGTCCACATAGATTCCTTCATCCGTGTGGTTCCAGTATTCGCCGGTAAAGGGACGTTCAGTAGCATTTTTTTGCGTGACCTCGTATTGGATAGGTGTGAGGCGCGTCTTCAACTCCTCCGGATTGGCGGGACCCGACCAATGACGATCAATGAAGTCTTCCCGGCCCGAGCCCTTGCGATAGCGTTTGTAATGTCCGGGATTCTTACGATGGTAGTCTTGATGATAGTCCTCAGCGGCATAGAATGGGGCAGCCGGCAAAATCTCTGTTACAATCGGCTTGTCAAAACGGCCGCTGGCGGCAAGCTCTGCCTTGGAATGCTCCGCTTCTACCCGCTGTTGCTCACTATGGTAGAAAATAGCTGTCCGGTACGATTCTCCCCGATCATGGAATTGCCCGCCTTCATCCGTCGGGTCAATCTGCTGCCAGAATAGCTCCAGGAGCTTTTGGTAAGGAAAGATGGCCGGATCGAACGTAATCTGTACGGCTTCATAATGGCCCGTATCTCCGGCGCAGACTTCCTCGTATGTCGGATTGGCGGTACGGCCGCCGGTATAACCGGATACGATCCCGTGTATTCCGGGAAGCTCTTCAAAGGGCGAAACCATGCACCAGAAGCAGCCTCCTGCAAAGGTGGCCAGCTCGCGGCCGGAAGATTGCGGTATATTCATGCTGATCCCTCCATTTTCATTTGGCATCATTAATAACAGGCTGGAACTTGCTCCGGCTTCCAGTATAACGTTTTTTGCCCCAAAACTGAAAGCTGTCCAGGGTCTTTTTTTAATATATACCCAAAATACAGTTACCAGCAGAAGCACCAGCATATATCCGAGAGCTGCCTTTAACGCCGTTTTCGGCTCCTCCCATAAAGATGCGCCCAGGAAGGCGTAGAAAAACACGCTTGGCAGCTTGCCCACAACAGAGGCGGCCAGATAGGTGAAGAAGGGGATGTTATAAGCTCCCGAATAGATATTGATTGCCGTTTGGGGGAATACCGGCGTTAATTTACACAAGACGATTGTGGCAAATGGACGCTGTTCGATAACCTTGCTGATCCGCTCCAGCGGCTTGAGTCTTTCCGTCCAGCGTGAGGCCACATCCCGGAAACCGTAGGCCGCTCCGGCGTAGACTAGCGCTCCGGCTAGCGTAGAACTGATCAGGGTGATCATTCCCCCGAATAATCCTCCCAGCATATATCCGGCAGCGGCAATAACGACGCGGTAGGGCAGGATTGGAACAAAGGCGAGCAAGGTCGATAGAGCTAACAGGCTCCAGAGCGGAGGATCGCCCGTGATCCATCCATTAAGCTCCTCCTTGAACAGGTAAGCCAAGGCAAAAGCAAGGGCATACACTGTGAGTACGATCCATTTTCTCATAACGGCTCCTTTCCGCCCATCCATGATACAAAGTCTTCCCTTAATTAAATCTAGCGTATTCTTCATGGCCATGCTATAATTACTAAGAATTTTATATGCATGGTTCCCAAAGGGGAGTAGCTTACTACAATAAAGTCGTCATGACGGGTTCACACCCCGGCTTTATTGGCAACCTGTCGTTGTTAGCGAGACCTTTGCCTGATGCGAGTATTGGGTGAAGGTCTTTTTATTTTGTATAAAATAAAATGCACCTGTGCCCGGTTTAACGAGCAAAGGTGCATTTTTTCATATCGAAAGCCGGAACCGGATCGTAGGAGAGGAGAGAGAATATGGAGTTATTGACGTTGGAGTTCTGGACAGCCTTGCTATCCATCGTTCTGATCGATCTTGTGCTTGCAGGTGACAATGCGATTGTAATCGGGCTTGCTGCGCGCAATGTTCGAAAGGAGGACCAGAAGAAGGTTATTGTATGGGGAACTATAGGGGCGATCGTGGTTCGGGTGATCATGACCCTGCTTGTTCTGGAGCTGCTCAAGCTCCCGGGGTTACGGCTTGCCGGCGGACTGGCTTTGATCTGGATTGCTTATAAGCTTCTGGTTGACGATAAAAGTCATGATATTAAGAGCGGGGACCGCATGTGGGCGGCTATCGGTACGATTATCGTTGCCGATACCATGATGGGTTTGGATAATGTACTCGCGGTTGCGGGCGCTGCGGATGAAGACATTCTGCTGGTGGTATTTGGTCTGGCCATTTCCATACCGATTATGGTGCTGGGAAGCACGATGATTCTGAAGCTGACAGAGCGCTTCCCGGTCGTCATCACGATCGGAGCGGCCGTGCTGGCGTGGACGGCGTCCAAAATGCTGGTTGCTGAGCCGTTGATTCTTGACTGGTTCGCTAGCGGCTGGATCAAATACGGATTTGAAATGGTTATTATAGCTCTTGTTGTAGGCTTGGGACTTTTAATGAAGAAGAAGCTTGAGCGCGAGCGCGAAATTCAGCAAATGCTGAATCAAGGCAACCTCCCGCTGTAGTTATACGTGTTACAGGGAAGAACCTTTCTCCATTCCGGGGAAAGGTTCTTCTTATTTTTGGAACATAGACTCCGCAGACAAAGTCAGGATTCCACTGGCGTGCGGGCATGCTGGCGGAATTGTTTGGGCGACATCCCGAACCGCTTCCGAAATACCCGGTGAAAATAATTGTAGTTTGGAAAGCCGGAGCTTTCCGCTACATGCTCCAGGCTAAGCGGGCTGAAAATGATTCTTTCCCGCGCCATATTCAGGCGGACCTCGAGCGTGTACTGAATAATGCTGGTGTCGAATGTTTCTTTAAACAGATGCACCGCCCGCGAGACGCTAATACCGGCATAGGCCGCCGCATCCTCCAGGCGAATCGGCTCAGCCGCATTCTCTTCAATATAATTCTTAATCCGGTGGGCAAGATAAGTGGGATAGGTCCGGGTTGGCTGTTGGAGCAAATTCCGGTCAATATCCGTACACAGAATCTTTAAGTAATACTCTGCGATTTCAGGAGAAGGATTGGAGATTCGCTGCCGCTCCAGCATAATTTGCCGGAAAGCCCCGACAACCCCCTCTGACAGCGGAAGCCGGATAATGCGGGGACGGGGCTGTTTCTGCCACCACTCCTCAATCCATTCCCCTGAAGGGAAGATATGATAGTCTCCGCTGTTAATTAACGGAGGTCCCTGTGACTGAGCGCCGATGGCAGGCTCGCCTTCAATCCGCAGCTCGTAGGGCTGTCCGGGGGCGACAAGCAGCAGGTCGCCGGGCTCCAGCCGCTCCAGCTTCCCTTCAATACGGGTGCGGCAGCGGCCTGTAGTCTGCAGTCGTATTAGATAATTCTCCAGCCCTTCCGGCTGGAAAATATGAAACGGCTTGCTGTGAAGAGAATAGCCAGCGGTCAGAATTTGCAGTTTTTTATTGTCCAAAAATGCCACTCTCCCAAGTGCTAAAAAAAATAATGACCAGATTGTTCATGTTTCAATCATATTATTCATTTTACTGTAAAGCAATTTGGAATACCATGTAGAAGAATTGATCAATTCGTTTAATAAAAGATTGAGGTGATAATTTTGACACAAGTTGGTCTTCAGCTTTATACAGTTCGCGATGCCATGGAACAGGATTTTGAAGGAACCTTGCGCAAGATTGCAGCACTGGGATATCAAGGGGTGGAATTTGCGGGATACTTCGGCCGGACAGCCGAGCAGGTCAAGGCTATTCTAGATGAAACCGGTTTGATTGCTTTGGGAGCGCATACACCTTTTGTTAGATTGCGCGATGCGCTTGATGAGGAGATTGCGTTTAATAAAGCGATCGGCAACACTACATTGATCATGCCTTACTTGGGAGAGGAAGATCGTCATCGCTGGCATGACATTTTTGAGGATATGGATAAGATCGGTCAACGCTGTGCGGATGCGGGGGTTACCTTCTGCTATCATAATCATGAATTCGAGCTTACACAGCATCTGGATGGCCAGCCTGTATTGGACGTAATGTTCTCGAAGCTGCCTGCAGAACGTCTGCAAATGGAGCTTGATAGCTGCTGGGTTCATTATGCAGGGCTTGATCCGGTTGCTTATATAACCAAGTATGCGGATCGTCTGCCGCTGGTTCACTGGAAGGATATGGCGAAGCGCGAGGATGGCTCGGCCGAGACGGTAGAGCTGGGGCATGGCGAAGTCGATATTAAGGCGATTGCGGATGCCGCAATCCAAGCGGGAGCAACCTGGCTGGTGGTTGAGCAGGATTACTGTGCCGGCAATCCGCTCGACTGTATTGAAGAAAGTATGAAATGGATACGCAATTATGCGAATAACGGGGGGAACATTCATGTCTAAGAAGTTGAAGGTAGCGGTTGTGGGTTGTGGAGGGATTGCTAATAACAAGCATTTGCCGGCTTTGGCGAAGCTTGAAGAGGTAGAATTGGTTGCATTCTGCGATATCGTTGAAGAGCGTGCGGAGAAAGCCGCAAAGGAATTCGGAACAGCAGAAGCTAAAGTATATACGGACTTCCGCAAGTTGCTTAGCGAGACGGATGTCGAGGTTGTCCATGTGTGCACTCCGAATGATTCCCATGCGGAAATTACGGTAGCCTCTCTGGAGTCCGGCAGACATGTCATGTGTGAGAAGCCGATGGCCAAGACCGCCGAGCAGGCGAGACAAATGCTGGATGCGGCGAAGCGTACCGGCAAAAAGCTCAGCATCGCTTACCAGAACCGTTTCCGCAGCGACAGCTTGTATCTGAAGCAGCTGTGCGAGCAAGGAGAGCTCGGAGACATTTACTACGGGAAGGCGCTTGCGCTCAGACGTCGTGCAGTACCTACCTGGGGCGTATTCCTTGATGAAGAGAAGCAAGGCGGAGGTCCGTTGATCGATATCGGCACCCATGCCCTTGATCTGACACTTTGGCTTATGGACAATTATGAGCCAAAGAGCGTTACCGGTTCAGTCTTCCACAAGCTGGGCGGCCGCGAAAATGCAGCCAATGCCTTCGGTCCCTGGAATCCGGAGGAATTCAAGGTTGAGGATTCCGCTTTCGGCTTCATTACTATGAAGAATGGAGCGACCATATCGCTTGAATCGAGCTGGGCGCTGAATGTCATTGATTTTGGCGAAGCAAGAACACTGCTTTGCGGAACCGAAGGCGGAGCAGACATGAATGACGGTCTTCGCCTGAATGGCGAAAGAATGAGCCGCCTGTATGAGACGAAGGTAGACTTCGGCAGCGGAGGCGTGGCCTTCTTCAGCGGCGAGCAGGAGACCGATTCCTTGCGGGAAGCCAGATCCTGGGTTCAAGCCATTCTGGAAGATAAAGAGCCGCTCGTGAAGCCGGAGCAAGCATTGGTCGTTACTGAAATTCTGGAAGCGATCTATGAATCGGCAAGAACGGGCAAGACCGTATATTTTGATTAATTCGGCGGACACGCAAATGACAGGAGGCTATTGAAATGAAATTAGGCATATTTCTGGTTCTATTCGGAGGCCGGCCGCTGGAGGAAGCGCTGGACCTGGTTGCATCCAAAGGAGTTAAGGCTGTAGAGATCGGGACTGGAGCGTATCCAGGGGATGCGCATTGCAAGCCGGATGAGCTGCTGGAGAGCAAGACAGCGCGTGAGAACTTCAAGAAGGCCGTTGAAGCTCGCGGCTTGACGATCAGTGCATTGAGCTGCCACGGTAATCCGCTCCATCCTCAGAAGCATATCGCTCAAGGCTTTCATGATACCTTTGTAAAGACGGTGCAACTCGCCGAGCTGCTGGAGGTTCCGGTGGTGAATACGTTCTCGGGTTGCCCGGGAGATCATGAGGATGCCAAATATCCGAACTGGCCTGTAGCGCCGTGGCCGAATGATTACCAGGAAATTCTGGACTGGCAATGGACGAACAAAGTGATCCCTTACTGGACAGAATGGGGAAAATATGCGGCAGACCACCACGTTAAGATTGGTCTGGAACTGCATGGGGGCTTCTCGGTACATACGCCGGGAACACTGCTTCGTCTGCGCGAAGCGGCAGGTGAAGTCATCGGAGCGAACCTGGACCCAAGCCATATGTGGTGGCAAGGCATCGATCCGGTTCAGGCGATCTCTATCTTGGGCCGGGCGGGCGCGATTCATCATTTCCATGCCAAGGATACGACGATTGACCCGGTCAATGTGCATCGTCATGGAATCACGGACATGCAGTCCTATACCTTGATGCAGGACCGCGCATGGCAGTTCCGTACGGTCGGCTATGGTCATGATCTGAAGACCTGGGCGGACATGATCAGCGCGCTTCGTCTCTATGGCTATGACTATGTCGTGAGCATTGAGCATGAAGACGGCCTGATGTCGATTGAGGAAGGCTTCTCGAAGGCTGTTAAGAATCTGCAGCAGATTATGATTGAAGACTCCGCTGCGGAGATGTGGTGGGTCTAATACGTTCTATTTCTTCATTTGGATCTTGGCGGCTGCCTTTCGCAGCCGCTTTTTCATGTGCGGATGAATCGGGTATAATAACAAATACTGGAGCGGTTAAAAAGGGATTCACCTGTATGCATTCCGCATAAATTGTGGTACTATGAAATATACTAACGATTCGTAAGTTATTAACCGGCTATGTAGAAAGTATGAGGTGAGATTAACATGGAAGAGCATCATACGGCGATGTGTCCCCGGTTTGAATCCGCTTTCGTAATTTTGGGTAAACGCTGGAATGGCCTGATTATCCGCACCTTGCTTAGCGGCCCGAAGCGGTTCAAGGACATCTCTAACGGGATTCCAGCGATGAGCGACAAGATGTTGTCCGAGCGTATGAAAGATTTGGAGACCGAAGGAATTGTTATTAGGCATGTTTATCCGGAAACTCCCGTAAGAATTGAGTATGAGCTTACAGAAAAGGGAAGAGCGCTGAATCCAGTCATGGAGCAAGTACAGTGCTGGGCAGAGCAGTGGATTGAGTAAGCTGTGACGTGCCGTATTCGTGTGGCGAAGCGGCACGAAATATAATGAAAGTAGGTGTACTTGTGGCTGAGGTAATCGTAATCGGAGCGGGACCTGCAGGTTCAAGCGCGGCGTTGTTTCTGGCCAAGGCGGGCAAAGAAACCTTGGTGCTCGACAGCAATGCCAGCATGACAAAGCGGGCCTGGATTGAGAACCACTATGGAGCCAAGGATATCAGCGGTCCGGATTTGCTGAAGATCGGCCGGGAGCAGGCTCAGAAGGCGGGGGCAAAGTTCATTGAAGAGAAAGTGACCGTTGTCGATACGAACGGAGGCTCCAAGGTGACCGTGAAGACGGAATCCGGAAGAAGCTACGAGGCCTCTCATGTCATCCTGGCTACGGGTGCATTGACAGAGTTGGCGGCTTCGATCGGTCTGGGGCTGAAAGAGGGCCGCGAGCCGCGCATTAAAGCGGTGGTAGAGACCGACGGTTACGGGAGAACGAGCAACCCTCGGGTCTGGGTTGCAGGCACGCTTGCCGGCGTAAGCGTTCACACGATTATTACAGCCGGAGACGGAGCCAAGGTGGCGATTGAGCTGTTGAGTGAATTGAACGGCGAACGCTACGTAGATCACGATATACTGAAATCATAAAAGTACGTGCCAGACTTTCCGTAAGCTAGCGCTTGCGGAAAGTCTTTTTTCATTTTTGACATATTTATTGTGACTCCACGCACAAACATTAATTTGTCCATCCCGCAAACTAAATAAAGGGATTGTGAAATTATACACTTGAAATGTGAAAAATATCACAATTAATTTAAAATTTCAAATGTATAATTTGTATGTAATCTGAAGGAGCGGAGCTCCAATAGAGAACAACGAGGTTGAGGAGGTAGTTCTACGATGAACGCAGCAAAAGAGAAACTGGTGGTAATTGGAAACGGGATGGCCGGAATCAGCACCGTGGAGCAAATTTTAAAGTTGACTACGAAATTCGATATTACTGTCTTTGGGAGCGAGCCTCACCCGAACTATAACCGGATCATGCTGTCCTATGTGCTTGAAGGAAGCAAGACCATCGACGATATCGTCCTGAATGATCTGCAGTGGTATGAAGATAACGGGATTAAGCTCCATATGGGTACGGCTGTATCCAGAATCGATGAGCAGAGTAAGGAAGTCGTAACCGAGCAGGGCATGAGAGTTCCTTATGATAAGGTGTTGATCGCAACAGGCTCGAATTCATTCATTCTGCCAATCCCAGGCAGCGACAAGGAAGGTGTTGTCGGCTTCCGGGATATCGCGGACTGTAATCAGATGCTGGAAGCGGCGAAAACTTACCGTAAAGCAGCTGTCATCGGCGGGGGCTTGCTGGGACTGGAGGCGGCAAAGGGTCTGGTTCAATTGGGAATGGACGTCACGGTGGTTCACCTGATGGAGGACTTGATGGAGCGTCAGCTTGATCACCAGGCCGCATCCATGTTGAAGGGAGAGCTGGAGCGTCAAGGCATTAAATTTAAAATGGGCGCGCAAACGTCCGAGCTTCTGGGGGATACCCGGGTCAGCGGATTGCGTTTTGCCGACGATACGGTGCTGGAAGCGGAGTTCGTCGTGATGGCAGTCGGTATCAAGCCGAATGTGGCTGTAGCCCGGGAAAGCGGCATCGCCGTCAATCGGGGGATCATAGTGAATGACTATATGCAGACTTCGATGGAAGGCGTCTATTCCGTAGGTGAATGCACGGAGCACCGGGGAACCTGTTACGGCCTGGTAGCGCCGCTATTTGAACAAGGCTCTATTCTTGCTAAGCATATCTGTGGAGTGGATACCGCCCCATATGAGGGGTCCGTCATGTCCACGAAGCTGAAAATATCAGGTGTCGATGTATTTTCTACCGGCGTATTTATCGATGGACCGGAGCATACGGTCATTTCCAATAAAGATGACTGGAAACGCACCTACAAGAAAATCCTGCTGCAGGACGGTATCATCGTAGGCGCAGTATTGTTCGGTGATATCGATGATGCAAATGAGCTTCAGAAGCTGGTGAAGAACAAAGCAGAGATGACCGACGAGCTGTATGCTTCTCTGATGGGTACAGGTTGCAGCGGAGGCGGAAAGAAGACAGCTGCTGTTGAGACCATGCCGGATGAAGAGATCGTCTGCGGCTGTAATGGGGTAACCAAAGGAACGATTGTAGATGTCATTACCAATCAAGGCTTGACTACTGTCGACGAAATCAAGGCTTGTACCGGGGCGACCCGTTCTTGCGGAGGCTGTAAGCCCGTTGTAGAGCAGATTTTACAGTATGTGCTTGGCGACGGCTTTACTGCGGCTGCCAAGCAGGGCATCTGCGGCTGCACCACCCTCAGCCGGGATGAAATCGTAGCAGAGATTCAGGAGAAGGGTCTGCAGACGACGAAGGAAGTCATGAACGTCCTTGGATGGAGCCAACCGGAGGGTTGCTCGAAATGCCGTCCGGCACTGAACTACTACCTTGGAATGCTGCATCCTGACACCCATGAGGACGAGAAACCATCCCGTTTTGTTAACGAGCGGATGGCGGCCAATATCCAGAAGGACGGAACGTATACAGTCGTGCCGCGGATGTATGGCGGAGTTACAACGCCGGAGGAACTCAAGCGCATTGCAGACGTATCGTTGAAGTATGATGTGAAGGTTGTCAAGGTAACCGGCGGTCAGCGTCTTGATCTGATCGGCGTGAAGAAGGAAGACCTGCCTAAGGTATGGGAAGAGCTGGATATGCCCTCCGGTTATGCCTATGCCAAGTCGCTCCGTACGGTAAAAACCTGCGTAGGCTCGCAGTTCTGCCGCTTTGGAACTCAGGATTCCATGGGGATGGGCGCGATTCTGGAGCGTAAGTTCGAACGGCTTGATTTCCCGGCCAAATTCAAGCTGGCAGTTAACGGCTGTCCGCGGAACTGTGCGGAATCGTGCACGAAGGATATCGGGATCGTCGGAAATGATGGCGGATGGGAGATTTTTGTCGGCGGGAACGGTGGTATCAAGGCACGTCTTGCAGATCCGCTCTGCAAGGTGAAGACGGATGATGAGCTGATCGAAATTGTTGGCGCAATTATGCAGTACTATCGTGAGAGCGGCAATTACCTAGAGAGAACCTCGGAATGGGTGGAACGGATCGGATTAGATGCGATTAAAGCGAATGTCGTTGATGATCACGAGAACCGGAAGGCATTGATGGAACGAATCGAGTTCGCACTGCAGCAGGTAGAAGACCCTTGGAAGAAGATGCTGAATGATACCGAGCATCGAGAGAAGCTGTACAATCGCCTGGAAATGAGCAATCAGCTGTAAATCGTGACATGGAGAGGAGAATGAAATATGAACATGGAGAAAGAGAGCAATCTGAAATTCTATGCCGCAGGGTCAGTGGATGAGTTCCTCCTGCAGATCGGGCGGGTCGTAGAAATCAACGGGCAGGAAATCGCCGTCTTCCCGCTTTCCGATGGACGAATCTTTGCCGCTTTGAACCAGAGTCCGCATCCGAAAGGCGGGCCGCTTGCGGAAGGGATCTTGTCGGGACATTACCTGTATGATCCGCTGTACGATTGGAAGATTGACTTGACTACCGGGTTGGTGCAGGCTCCCGATACGGGCCGGGCTAGCATGTGTCCGGTGAAGGTAGAGAACGGTCAAGTATGGATCGCATTGGAGCAGCAGCTCCAAACGACATAAACGGAGGGGATCTCCATGTTTACACAAAATGTTGAAGCCATCGTAGAAGCCGCGGTTAAAAAAAGAGACTTGATGAACGAGAGCCTGCCGAGATATATGGTGGCAGCCATGCTAGCCGGCGCTTATGTCGGCCTCGGAATTATTCTGATCTTCTCGGTGGGCGCACCGCTTGCAGCGATCAAGTCGCCGTTTCAGCCCATGGTGATGGGCATGTCCTTCGGGATTGCCCTGACCCTGGTTATCTTTGCAGGCTCCGAGCTCTTCACCGGCAATAACATGTTCTTTACGGCAAGCACCTTAGCGGGTAGAACGACAATCGGGGATACAGCCAAGAACTGGATGCTGGTATTCCTCGGAAATCTTGCGGGGGCTGTTGTTCTCAGTCTCCTGATCGTCGGCTCCGGGCTATTCAAGGCTGCGGGGCCGGAGCATCTGATCTTTGCCGCATCCGCTAAGAAGATGGGAGCTCCCGTCATGGAATTGTTCTTTCGCGGCATTTTGTGTAACTGGCTCGTCTGTCTTGCGATCTGGATGAGCAATCGGGCCAAGGACGATATCAGCAAGCTGATTCTGATCTGGTGGTGTCTTTATGCCTTTATCGCAAGCGGCTATGAGCACAGTGTAGCGAATATGACGCTGCTCAGCCTTTCCTTGCTGCTTCCTAATCACCCGGATACCGTTACGCTGGCCGGCTGGTTGCATAATATGATTCCGGTGACACTCGGCAATATCGTTGGCGGCGCCATCTTCGTCGGTATGGCTTACTGGTTCATCTCACCGGTTCGCAAGAAGGAGAAGGCACGTAAAGCGGCTTAAGTCATCTGCGTACTGGGGCAACGTGTGAAGTGTGCTTACGAAGTAGCTTTCTTACAGAAAGCTTGTAACACTTCACACTTATACCCTTTTAACGTAGATTCTTCGGCTTTATAGGTACCGGATGCACTGCACTCTCTATGAGACTGAAGGGCAGGCGTGTGGTGACACCCGTACCGTCCCACCGCGCGCTGGGAGCTACGCGTGGTGCATTACAAACAGTAAATAGACACACCGTATCATCATTGGGTGATACCCCAATTTGCAACAAGTCGACAGAGCAAGGGTTATTCAAGTAGATTCTGCATAATACCGACCAAGTACGCATGAGTTACCTTGCACCGAGCGCAGCTTCCAGCGTGTGGTGTTTTGCGGTATGACGGTGATCGGTCGTCCGCATGAAATATGAATCTTACGCATACAGTGAAAAAAGTTACCTTAAATTCAGTGGAAATGATAGAAATGCGGATATAGTGAAATTTTTTCGCTTAAAGTGAGCTATACCGTGGGTTTAACTAGATACTGGATATCTAAGGTAAATTTTTTCACTAAAATTGGATTCGAGTGCCGAATGAAGAATTTAAGGTAAAAAATTTCACTGGAGCATGACCGGAATGAGGCTGAACAAGTGGGAGGAGTAAAGCTCGGAACAAGACTGGAAGGTCTAGTCGGATAACGAAGTTCCGCGTTCCGCACAAGGCCGAAGCAACGTGCGACTGGGGTAACTCCAGGTGCCAGTGTTCCATGGGGCTGTGCGTAAACTGAATCGCGCAGGCCTCCATTTGTGATTTCTAGCCTAAGGCGGGCCTGGCAGCAAGGGGAAGTTGGGAGAAGGCTATTGGCGCGCGGAGTATCCTGCGTGCATGCCACAGGCTTCAAGCTTACTGTAATGCTATCGTGGCGCAGTCATGTGCAGTTAGCATAGCAGTTGAACTCATAAGGCGAAGTAGCCAGGGCAAAAGTGTGAAGGTAAAAGCTTTCTGCAAGAAAGCTGCTTCGAAAGCATAGAGCGTCAGCGTTTGCCTTTGTGAGAAGATTTCTCCACTGTTAGAATTTAGTCCAATCATAGAAATCCGTGAACAACAGCGAACGTAGCAACTCTTCACACGTTGCCCCACTTAACTGGCCCTCTCATGTTTAACTGCTCCCCGTGTATTGCACACTAACACAAACAGGGCGTCCCGACAGAACAAGTCTGTTGGGCGCCCCTTTTTAGTAGTTTGTTACGCCGCCAGCGAGGAGGGACTAGATCCGGCAGATTTCATTCGGACAGAGCTCGCAGTGACAAATATCCTGCAGCATTACCAGGTCCTTAATAACAATCATGCCGTTATCATACTCCAGCGCATCCTTCTTACGAAGATCACTCAGCATCCGGTTGACGCTTTCACGGGTCGCGCCAATCATATTGGACAAATCCGTATGGGTGATTTTCTTATTGATTAGAATGTTCTCCCCATGCTGTTCACCGTAAGTATTGCTTAGACGAATCAGAGTAGAGCAAAGCGCGCCCGGCTTCCCGTACATCATCAGGTCGCGGAATTTCGTCTGTGTCAATCGGTGATGGATGCCCATCCATTTCATGAAATCAATCGCAAAATCACAGTGCTGGCAGATCATGATCTCCAGATCCTTCTGCTCGATGACGCCAACCTCACTGTCCTCAATGACTTCAGCAGTGAAGCTGTGCTTGGTGCTAAAGAAAGGATCCGCCTGACCCACCATATCTCCGCGGCCGTACATGTAGAGGATCAGCTCTTTGCCTTCATCGGTAGACTTGGTCAGCTTGACGCGCCCGCGCTTAACATAAAATAGTTTATCGGAAAAGTCGCCTTCCCAGAAAAGATGCGTTCCCTCAGGGTACGCTTTTTCTTTCATCGTGACAAGGAGACGGTTGAAGTTTTGCTCGGTAAAACAGCTCGTATTGCCGCGGGGCAGAGTGACGCTCATCATTTCGCTCATTATGAATTTCCCCTTTGTGTTCCAAATTTTTCTGAAAATTTTAAATTAATTATATAACTTTTTTAGAGTTTTGAGACGCTTAGAAGTCCTTAAAAAGTGTCGAAATTTCAACATTGTGACTAATTTCACTTTAATGGAGAAATGATATTTCTCACAATACAAGAAAAAGAATAAGGAGTCAAAGTCAAAAACTGTAAATTGCGCCTGAAAATTTGAACATTCTACTGAAAGTTTTCATTTACTTTAAAGTACGTGAAAAAATTCACTATACAAACCGAAAAAGCTGTGATATGCTTTAACCATAAAGAGAAGCGCAAAGCTTCATAAGGACACACCTTTAAGTGAAAAAAATCACTAACATAAGAGGTTGTCCATTCCACCTTAGGAGGATGAGAGAAATGGCCGTTAAGAACGAAGTGAAAGCAAACACGGAGCCTACCGCACAAGACTACATCCAGACATTGATCGACAAGGGGAAGAAAGCATCCGAAGCGTTCATGAGCATGACCCAGGAGCAAATCGACCAGATCGTACAGGCTATGGCACTGGCAGGACTTGACAAGCATATGTACCTTGCCAAGATGGCGGTCGAAGAAACCGGACGCGGTGTATACGAAGACAAAATTATCAAGAACATGTTTGCAACGGAGTATATCCACAACAGCATCAAATACAACAAGACCGTCGGCGTGATTGAAGATAATCCTTATGAAAGCTTCCAGAAGATCGCTGAGCCTGTCGGTATCATCATGGGAATTACGCCGGTGACCAACCCGACATCCACTACCATCTTTAAAGCGATGATCGCGATCAAGACACGCAACCCGATTATCTTTGGTTTTCATCCATCTGCACAACGCTGCAGTGCGGAAGCTGCCAAGATTCTGCTCGAAGCTGCCGTGAAGCATGGTGCGCCTGCAGATTGTATTCAATGGATCGAGAATCCTTCGATGGACCGTACCAATGCGCTGATGAATCATCCTGACGTAGCCTGCATTCTGGCAACCGGCGGATCTGCGATGGTTAAAGCGGCTTACAGCTGCGGCAAACCGGCGCTCGGCGTAGGTCCTGGTAACGTTCCTTGCTTCATTGAGAAGACCGCCGACCTGGATCAAGCGGTGAACGATTTGATTCTCTCGAAGACGTTTGACAATGGCATGATCTGTGCCTCGGAGCAAGCGGTTATTATCGAAGAACCTATTTTTGACCAAGTGAAAAAGAAAATGATCGCAAACGGCTGCTACTTCGTTAATAAGGAAGAGGCTGCAAAATTGACTGCCGGAGCTATCATTGCTGATAAATGTGCCGTAAATCCAAGCATCGTAGGTCAACCTGCTGTGAAAATCGCTGAAATGTGCGGTATCGACGTGCCTGCAGGAACAAAGATTCTCGTCGCTGAAATCGAAGGCGTAGGACCTAAATTCCCATTGTCCGCTGAGAAGCTGAGCCCGGTATTGGCCTGCTACAAAGTAAAAACAGCTGAACAAGGTATCGCACGCGCACTGGAAGTGGTTCAATTCGGAGGCATGGGGCATTCCTCGGTTATTCATTCCAATAATGAAGAGATCATTCAGAAATTCTCGGACAGCATGCCTACCTGCCGGATTTTGGTGAACCAGCCTTCGTCGCAAGGCGGTATCGGTGATATCTATAATACGAACCTGCCGTCCCTGACACTCGGCTGCGGATCTTATGGACGCAACTCGACATCGTCGAACGTAACGGCTATCAATCTGATCAACGTGAAAAGGGTGAATCGTCGTACCGTGAATATGCAATGGTTCAAAGTGCCGGGAAAAATCTATTTCGAGAAAAATTCGACCCAATATCTTGCTAAAATGCCGGATATCAGCCGCGTATTGATTGTAACGGATCCGATGATGGTTAAACTGGGTTATGTAGAAAGAGTGGAGCACTATCTCCGTCAACGCCAAACGCCGGTAGCGATTGAAGTGTTCTCGGATGTAGAACCGGATCCGTCGACAACTACGGTTGAACGCGGGACTGAGTTAATGGCTAAATTCCAACCCGATTGCATCATCGCTCTCGGTGGCGGATCGCCAATGGATGCTGCCAAGGGCATGTGGCTGTTCTATGAATATCCGGATACCGAGTTCCATAATCTGAAGCAAAAATTCATGGACATTCGCAAACGGACTTACAAATATCCTCATCTGGGACAAAAGGCGAAGTTTGTAGCAATCCCGACAACTTCGGGTACAGGGTCGGAAGTAACGCCATTCACAGTTATTACTGACAAGATCAATGGCAACACCAAATATCCATTGGCAGACTATGAGCTGACTCCTGATGTAGCGATTATTGATCCTGAATTTGTATATAGCTTGCCTAAAACAGCGGTTGCTGATACAGGCATGGATGTGTTGACACATGGGATCGAAGCCTATGTATCGGTGATGGCGAATGACTTTACGGACGGACTGGCAATTAAGGCCATTCAACTGGTGTTCCAATACCTGGAGAAATCGGCGCTGACTGGCGACAAGCTGGCTCGTGAAAAGATGCATAACGCTTCAACGCTGGCAGGTATGGCATTTGCGAATGCATTCCTGGGTATTAACCACAGCCTTGCACACAAATGGGGCGGGCAGTACCATACCGCTCATGGTCGTACCAATGCGATCTTGCTGCCGCACGTCATTCGCTACAATGCGAAGAAGCCAACCAAGTTTGCAGCATGGCCTAAATACACTAACTTTGTAGCAGATGAACGCTATGCGGAAATCGCCCGGATTCTCGGACTGCCTGCCCGTACAACAGAGGAGGGCGTGAAGAGCCTGATCAACGCCATCCGTGATCTGAACAAGAAGCTCGGGATTCCGGCAAGCTTCCAGGAGCTAGGATTTGACGCAAATGACTTCGAGTCGCGGGTAGATTATCTGGCAGACCGTGCCTTTGAAGATCAATGTACGACAGCCAATCCTAAGCTGCCATTGGTTACGGAACTGGCGGAGGTTTACCGCGATGCCTTCTACGGAAGATTTGAAGAATAAGTGAACAAATAGAATGAAAAAAGTGACAAATATCACCTTGAAAGTGATATTTGTCACAATCTTTATATGGGGATTATTATAATATAAAGCTATAAATGATCCCTAATAAAAAGGTAAGTGCAGTGGATATAAAATGTATTCGCTGAGGCTCACCAGTGTCAGAAATGTGAAAAGTATCACAAATTTTAGGGATCACAAGGCGCGGATATATAACCTTCAACCCGCGTACTTTAAACTATAAATGGAGGGAATAAAGATGTCGGTGATTGAAAGAGAAGTTCAAAAAACACAAGAAGTACAATCGGCGTGGAGAAGCTTTAAAAAAGGGAAATGGATGAGAGAAGTGAACACCCGCGATTTCATCGAGAACAACATCAGCGCATATGAAGGCACCGAGTCCTTCTTGGAAGGCGCAACTGACAACACTAAAGCACTGTGGGATATTATTTCCGATCTCACGAAGAAAGAAAGAGAAGCTGGCGGCGTGCTGGATGTAGATGTTCACAAGCCATCCATGATTACATCCCACAAGCCTGGATACCTTGACAAAGCTAAGGAACAAATCGTCGGTGTTCAAGGGGATGAGCCGTTCCAACGTACTATTCATCCTTTCGGCGGTATCAATATGGTTCTTAATTCCTGTAAGGCATACGGCTTTGATTTGCCGGAAGAAATTGTTGAACTGTTTACACATATCCGTAAAACCCACAACCAAGGCGTTTTTGATGCATATACCTCCGAGATGAGAGCCGTTCGTAAGGCCGGCATCATCACAGGTCTTCCGGATGCTTACGGCCGCGGCCGGATCATCGGCGACTATCGCCGTGTAGCTCTGTACGGTGTAGACTTCCTGATCAAACAAAAGAAAAACGAGCTGAAAAGCCTTGAGGTTGACGTTATTGATGAAGCTGTCATTCGTCTTCGCGAAGAGCTGTCCGAACAAATCCGTGCGCTGGACGAACTGAAGCAGCTTGGACAAATGTACGGCTTCGATATTTCAAGACCTGCTGAAAATGCGAAGGAAGCTTTCCAATGGGTATACTTCGGCTACCTGGCTGCTGTTAAAGAGCAAGACGGCGCAGCAATGTCCCTGGGCCGCGTATCTTCCTTCCTGGATGCTTACATCGAACGCGATCTGGCTGAAGGAACCCTGTCTGAAGAAGCAGCTCAAGAACTGGTTGACCATTTCGTTATGAAGCTTCGTATCGTTAAATTCCTGCGTACTCCTGAATATAATGATCTGTTCAGCGGCGACCCTACTTGGGTTACAGAATCGATCGGCGGTATGGCTGTAGACGGCTCGACATTGGTAACGAAGAACAGCTTCCGCTTCCTGCACACCCTGTACAACCTGGGTCCTGCTCCGGAACCGAACCTGACTGTTCTCTGGTCCGAGCAATTGCCTGAAGCGTTCAAGAAATACTGTGCCAAGGTTTCGATCGAAACCAGCTCGATCCAATACGAGAACGACGACCTGATGCGTCCGATCTACGGTGACGACTACGGTATCGCTTGCTGCGTATCCGCAATGAAGATCGGTAAGCAAATGCAGTTCTTCGGAGCGCGTGCGAACCTGGCGAAAGCCCTGTTGTATGCGATCAATGGCGGTAAGGATGAAAAATCCGGCGCGCAAGTCGGTCCTGAATACCCGGCGATTACTTCCGAATACCTTGAGTATGATGAAGTGATGAAACGCTTCAAGCCGATGATGGAATGGCTGGCTAAAACCTATGTAAATACCTTGAATGTAATTCACTATATGCATGACAAGTACTGCTACGAACGGATCGAAATGGCGCTGCATGACCGCGACATTCTCCGTACGATGGCTTGCGGTATTGCGGGGCTGTCGGTTGCAGCCGACTCCTTGAGCGCAATCAAACATGCCAAGGTTAAGGTTATCCGTAATGAACAAGGCATTGCTGTTGACTTCGAGACAGAAGGCGAGTTCCCTTGCTACGGTAACAACGATGACCGTGTTGACCAAATTGCCGTTAACCTGGTTGAATCCTTCATGGAAATGATTCGCAAGCACAAGACTTACCGTGATGCTCTGCCTACACAATCCGTATTGACCATTACTTCCAACGTAGTGTACGGTAAGAAGACAGGTACTACTCCGGATGGACGTAAAGCAGGCGAGCCGTTCGCTCCTGGTGCAAACCCAATGCACGGCCGCGATAAGAAGGGTGCGCTGGCATCGCTTAGCTCGGTAGCGAAGCTGCCTTACGAGCACAGCCTTGACGGGATCTCGAATACCTTCTCGATCGTGCCTAAGGCGCTCGGTAAAGAAGCGGAAATCCGCAAATCCAACCTTGTATCGATGATGGATGGATATTTCGGCAGCAACGCCCATCACCTGAACGTCAACGTGTTTGATCGTGAGCAACTGATGGACGCTATGGAACATCCTGAGAACTACCCTCAGCTGACCATCCGCGTATCCGGATATGCTGTTAACTTCATCAAACTGACTCGCGAGCAACAGCTCGACGTAATCAACCGTACCTTCCACGGTTCGATGTAAGGAGCTTCGGGTAGATTCGTAATAAATGCTGTTCAATAGTATAAATTGAGGCAGCCTAACTGGAAAGGGTGACGAAAGATGCTTAAAGGTCGCATACATTCATTGGAAACTTTCGGAACGGTAGATGGACCAGGTATTCGTTTCGTTCTCTTCATGCAGGGCTGCCTGCTGAAATGCCAATATTGCCATAACCCGGATACATGGAGCTTGACGGATGGCAAGGAGATGACTGTAGATGAGGTGTTGGCGGAGATTGAGCCATACCTCACCTACTATCGTTCCTCCGGCGGCGGCCTGACGGTATCTGGAGGAGAAGCAACCTTGCAGGCTCCTTTTGTTACCGAGCTGTTCCGTCAAGTCAAGAAGCGCTGGAACTTGCATACCACGCTGGATACGAATGGTTACAACGAAGGCGACAAGATCAAGGATCTTCTTGATGTAACGGATCTGGTTCTTCTTGATTTGAAGCACATCGATAATGAGAAGCACATCAAATTGACTAGCAAGCCCAATGATCGAATGCTTAGAATGGCTGAATGGCTGTCTAGTCATCATCGAAATATGTGGATCCGTTATGTGCTTGTACCCGGCATTAATGATGAGGAAGAGGATTTGGTCCGCTTAGGTCGGTTTATCGGCGGTCTTCAAGGTGTAGAGAAGCTGGAGATTCTCCCTTATCACCAAATGGGTGTATACAAATGGCAGGAGCTTGGCTGGGCATACCCGTTGGAAGGCGTGCCTTCCCCGACATCGGAACAGGTGGATTGGGCGTATGCTATGATCGAGAAGGGTCGTCAGCAGGCAGAAGTAATTATGAATTAGCAAAGTATAGCGATAGCGGTTAGGCTTGACTGTAGATGTCAGGTTTAACCGCTTTCTTGTGGTTAATAAGAAGAAATTATCCCTGATATAGAAAAATAACCTCCTGACGGATTTGAAATCGTTTTCTATAATAAGGGGTAGTAACTCTAAATTCAGGAGGGGTCCCAGAAAATGAAGAAAGGCATACTTCCGCTTCTCCTGCTGCTGAGCCTCTCTTTTTCTACCCTGCTTGCGAGCTGCAGTGATTCTCGTAACCCTGCATCCGAAAGTGAAGATCAAGGCCCGGTTGCGAATAATGAGGCTTTGAGCAGCGCAGCGCCGTTCGAGATTACGATCCGCCATACGCAGGTTGGAGATTCCAAGAAGTTCCGGCTTGCTCTGCTCGAGGAGGTCGTTGCCAAGACGGAGGCGGAAGTGCCCGGGCTGACAATCAGACTGGATGCAGTCGACTCCGAGGTGAACCGCAAGGAGAAGCTGAGGGGAGAGATGGCCGCTGGCAAGCCCCCGGAAGTATTTGATGTGTTCGGCAGCCCGGAGGCCCAGCTCTATGCCCGAGAGGGCCTGATGCTTGATCTTTCAGAAATTTTGAATGCGCTTGGCTTGAAGGACAAATTTACAACCTTGGCTTCATTTACACTGGACGGTAACATATACGGTCTGCCGATCGGCGGATCCATTGAAGGTTATTTCTATAATAAAGATTACTTTGAGCAAAAAGGGCTATCGATCCCCCAAACGCTGGATGAGCTTGACAGACTGGCTGAAGAGATTCAAGCTGATGGCAAAATTCCGTTCGCCCAAGCCTCCAAGGATGCATGGATTCCTCTGATGACAACGAATAATCTATGGTCATACTATGCCGGCCCGGAAATTACCTATGGCTTTATGACCGGCGAGAGCCAGTGGAATGATGAAAGGATGGTGAAGGCGATCGCCAAGCACAAGGAATGGGTAGAGAAAGGCTACTTCAAAAAAGGGGAGCTGGGTCTCGAATATGCGGATATGCGGAACCAGATGATCACGGGGGAAGCGATCATGATGATGGACGGTTCCTGGGCGAACTCGGTGTTCAGAGATCCGGCTCAGGCTGGACCGATGGCGGGTAAGATCGGTTTTTTTAATATGCCTCCATTGAAGAAGGGGGATCCTGTTGTGGTTATGCAGGATGCGAATAATGGCTACGGGTTCTCCAGCGCAGTTGCCGACGATCCCCGGAAGCTGGCCGCCGTGAAGAGCTTTATTAAAAATATGTGGACCGAGGAAATGCAGCTTCGCGGATTGAAGGAAGACGGTGTGCTGCCAGCAATCAAGATGGATCTGGAGCAGATGAGGACAACATCTGACGATGCGCTGATGCAGGATATTTTCACGGCGGTCAGCGAAATTGAACTGTCCTTTCCGGCATATGATGCGCTTGTACAAGCCGAGGTAAATACGGCGCTGAGCATAGGCATACAGCAGATCATCGGCGGCGAGATTGAACCGGCTAAGATGCTTGAGCACATTCAAGCCGTTCAGAATACGGCTAATGCGCTTGAATAGAGCTAAGCAAGCGTACTACGAATTCGGGAGAAAAACGCTATGAACCTGCGAATCAAACTGTTTACCGCCTTCCTTGGGCTTGTCATCATTCCGCTGTTCATACTCGGTATTATTACCTTTCTGGTTACATTCAATTCGATTGAGACCAAGTATAGCCAGCAGGCGGAGTATTCGCTCAAGGCCATTGGCTACAGCATCAAGAATATATTTCAGGAGATGGATAATGTCACGGACAACGGCATCGCCACAGGGGTATTCCAGGAAGCGCTCAGCTCTCAGGATCCGGATTCACAGGATTTAACGGCCGCAAGCCAGCTGGAACTGAATGCAAATCAGCGCAACTTCCGCTCTTTGCTGTATAGCCACCCTGCGATTGACTATGCTTTTTTGTACAATGTGCATGGAACCGGGGATTCTAATGTTATTTCTATCTTTAATAAAGAAAACTTCGAGACCTTGCCCTATGAGCAATTTCAGGAACATCCCCTCTACCAGGAAGTGATGTCCCTGAACGGGGTTCCCAAATGGATAGCGCCTCATGAGTATCCCGAATTAACCGGTTCGGAGGATGTGTTCACCCAGATTCGCCTGATTAAGGACCTGGGTACGTTTCGCAAGGTGGGCGTGCTGGTGGTTCAGATTAAAAATTGGGAGTTTGAAAGTATTTACCGCAACTTGACGATCGGGAGCAGGATGCAGGATACCCGTTTCTTTCTGGTCAATGACAACGGTCAGGTGCTTTACGACTTCCAGTCGGAGCTAAGCGGCGAGACGCTGGAATCCGGCATTCAGTCCAAGCTCTCGGCAATCACAGAGTATTCCAGCTTTAAGGGGAAATTCGAGAATGAGGAAAGCGTCATTTCCATCTATCATTTGAAGGAATATAACTGGAAGCTGGTGTCTGTAACGTCATGGCACTATTTGTCCCAAGAAGTTACGACGTTCTCCAAGTGGTTTGTAGCTATTATTCTCATATGTGTTGTTACGGCCATGCTCTTTAATATTTTCTTTATGAACCGGATTACAGGGACAATAGGGGTTATAGTCCGCTTTATGAGAAAGGTTGAGAGCGGCGATCTGACGGCCAGGGTCGATGAGAAGGGCGATGATGAGCTTCTGCTGCTGCAGAAGGGCTTTAACAGCCAAATGGAGAAGATTAATGAACTGTTCCATCAAGTCAAACAGGAGCAGCTTCAGAAGGCCAATGCAGAGCTAAGAGTGCTGCAGGCGCAGATCAAGCCTCACTTCCTGTTCAACACACTGGAGTCGATTAATGTGCTGGCCGTGCAGAATGAAGGGCGGAAGGTCAGCGAGATGGTGGTGCGGCTGGCCAGCATTCTTCGCATCAGTATTCAGGACAAGGAAGAGATTCGCCTTGGGCTTGAAGTGGAGCATCTTCGGAGCTATCTTGAGATTCAAAAATTCCGTTTTGAAGAGCTATTCGATTATGAGATTGACATTCCGGCAAGCATGATGAGCTGCAAGGCGATGAAGCTGACGCTTCAGCCTTTGGTAGAGAATAGCATCCAGCATGGCTTCGAGGGCATCAATTACAGGGGCCAGATTAAAGTGACAGGCATGCTGCGGAATAATAGCATGGTGCTCCAGGTAGAAGATAATGGGATCGGCATGACAGGCAAACAGCTCTCATCCATTCAGTATGCCGACCCTGACCTAGATCTTCATTCCGTCTCTGTGTATCCCAATCATGAGCGGAGGGGGCTTGGGCTAAGGAGTGTGCATGACAGATTAAGGCTGCGATATGGAAGCCGCTATGGTCTGTTCATCTGCTCGCAGCCCGGAGAAGGAACGATAATCCAGTGTGTGATTCCAATAACAGAATCGGGTGATCAGGGATGAATCTGAAGGCGCTGTTGGTGGATGATGAAGTTCATATTTTAAACAACCTGTCGAAGGTATTGCCCTGGGAGGACATGGGCTTCGAGATTGTGGGATTGGCCCGAAACGGGGTGGAGGCGCTGGAAGCCGCCGTCTTGCATGCGCCGGACTTAATCCTATGCGATATTCGAATGCCGGTAATGGATGGGCTGGAGTTCATCGAGAAGGCCAGGGAGTGCAAGCTGAACAGTGAGATTATTTTACTGACAGGCTATCAGGAGTTTGAGTATGCCCGGGTAGGCATCAAGTACGGGGTGAAAGACTATATCTGCAAGCCGATCAATTACTTCGAGCTGGAGGATGTGGTTAGGAGCATCGCTGCCCATATCCGTGAAGCCAGAAGGAAGCAGACCAAGGAGGAGTGGCTGGAACAGGCGGCGATGCTGTTTAACGAAAATTATATGCTGCATGCTTTACTAGGCCAAATGACAGACGAGAGGATGCAATGGCTCCCGGACGAGGAGCGGGGCGAGCAGCCATCGGTTGACGGCATGCTCCTGTTGGACCTGGAAGACTATGCGCGTTGCTCGTTGTCCTGGACCCCGCATGAACGAAAGACTTGGAATGTACATATCAAGCGGTTGTTGACCGAGCTGTTCAGGGAGCTTGTACCCAACTGCATGGTGCTGCAAGTGAGAGAGGGCGAATGGTGTCTGGTATTGCATTCCGCAGAGTGGCAGAGTGTCACCCGCGAGCAGCTCGCAGAAATGCATACCGTGCTGATGAACGAGGTCCGGGAGACGCAGCCCGAGCTAAGCCTGCGGATGTGTGTCAAGCAGGAGTCTGTTCCACTGCGTGAGCTGCCTGCTCTTTATCAGCGTATGCAGAAGCTGTTCATCTTGCATTCCCCGGATCAATGGATTGTGGATGCGAATGGCTTGCTGCCCGAGCGGAATGAGATACAGGCAGACGATGGGATGCAAGGATGGCGGTTCACGGAATTAATGACGAATGGACTAAGGAACGGCAATCCGGATATGCTGCTTCGTGTATCCTCCGAGCTTAAGCATTATATCGCCCACTCCGTCGAAAGCTCAGGCGCTCATGCAGAGAAGCTCCTGCATTATCTGCTCATACATCTGCTTCGGGAGATGCGTGAATTGCAAATGCTGGCTGCAGACCAAGAGAAGAAGGTTTGGGCGCTGCTTCAGGGAACGCTCAGCCTTAAGGAACTGCTTACGGTCATTCTGGCCATGCTTGATCAGTCCAGAGATTCATTGGCAGCTAAGAAATCCTCGGAAACCCTGATGATGACGGCTCAGAACTACATCCTGCAACATCTTGGCAAAGACTTCGGGATCGAGGATATTTCAGATTATTTAGGAATTAGCTGCAGTTATTTCTGCCTGTTGTTCAAAAATCACTTCGGAGAGACATTTGTTGAATATTTAACACGTCAGCGAATCGAAACAGCCAAGACCTTGCTCCAGAGCAGCAGTAAATCAATAACCAGCATCGGAGCTGTTGTCGGGTATCAGGAACGCAGGTATTTTACGAAGGTCTTTCAGAAATACACCGGAATGACGCCCTCGGAATATCGTTCCAGGGAATCAACCGTATCCTAATCTAAGAGGTGAGAGGCTTGAAGTTGAATGAATCAGCGTGGTCGTTAGAGGAAAAGATTGGCCAATTGTTTATTTGCGGTTTCCATAGTCTTGAGGCGGATGAACAGATTTTGACCTTGATCAAGGACTACCATGTCGGGGGGACGGTGTATTTCCGGCGCAATATCGAGTCTGTGCCGCAGCTGGCCGCATTGTCCTCCGCTCTGCAGCGGCTTCCGAGGAATCATGCGGATGTTCCGTTGTTCATTGCCATTGATCAGGAAGGCGGGATGGTTGCTCGTCTGGACCATGAGGGCATGAGCCGGATTCCGGGGAATATGTCTCTTGGCGCAGCCGATGATCTGTCGTTAACGGAAGCTACCGCTCGGCTGGCAGCCAAGGAAATGCTGGCGCTCGGCATTAATTTCAACTTCGCGCCTTGCATCGATGTGAATAATAATCCGGCCAACCCTGTCATCGGAGTGCGTTCGTTCGGGGAGAACCCGCTAAAGGTAGCGGAGCATGGTGTGGCTGCAATTGCAGGCTATCAGCAGCAGGGAGTTATTGCTACGGCCAAGCATTTTCCCGGACATGGGGATACGGCAGTGGATTCGCATCGAGGCCTTGCCTCGGTGCCTCACGATAAGGAGCGTCTGAATGCCGTTGAATTGCTGCCATTCCGGCATGCAATCGAGGCCGGGGTAGATGCGATAATGACTGCACATGTCATCTTCCCGGCATTTGAGCCGGATGGTATTCCGGCTACATTATCCCGGAAGGTACTGACGGATTTGCTCAGAACCGAGCTGGGCTATCAGGGGGTTATTGTTACGGATTGCCTGGAGATGCATGCGATTTCCAAGGAGAGCGGAATTGCCGAAGGGGCCGTCCAATCGCTTCAAGCCGGAGCAGATCTTGTGCTAGTAAGCCATACGCTGAGTGACCAGATTGCAGCGATTGAGGCCGTGAAGTCGGCAGTTAAAGAGGGCAGAATTACCGAGGAGCGAATTAATCAATCCGTAGAACGAGTTCTTCGGCTGAAGGAGCAAAGATTGGGGACGCCGACCTTTGAAGCGGGGAAGGAAGTCCCTGCAGTTCCAGTTCAGATCCCCTTGACTCCTGATGAGGAACGTGTGCCGCTCCTTACACAAATTGCCGAAAAGAGCGTGACGCTAGTGAAAAAGGGCTCGAACTTCCCGCTGAATGCAGCGAAGCCCGTGCTTGTCGTCTGGCCGGAGCTTCGGCATCGGACTGAGGTCGACGAACCGGCAGTTCATCGCTTCACCCTTGCTGATGCATTGGAGAAATGCGGAGTTCAAGTGGAGCTGGCAGTCATCGGCACATATCCGGAGGATGAAGAGCTGGAACAGGTGTTGAAGGCAAGCCTGGCCTATGATCAGATTGTAGCCGTAACCTATACCGCAGAAGGAGCTCTGCCCGAAGGCCAAAAGCAACTTATCCAAGAGCTGTGCCGGATTCATGAAGACCGGATTGTTGCAGTATCGACACGGAATCCTTATGACATTAATGAATTCCCTGAGGCAGAAACCTATCTCTGTCTTTATGAAAATCGTTCCTACGCTCTGGATGCATTGGCTAAGGTGATTACAGGTCGTTTGAAGCCGACCGGAGTTCTGCCTGTTGGTCTGAACAGCAGCTACCCGGCAGGCTTTAGTTACCCTCTTAACTAATAATTTCAGGCGATACATGCAAAGCCAAAACCGGCAGAATCGCGCGATATAACGCGGTTTGTGCCGGCTTTTGCGTGGATACGGAACTTTTTGTCCAATGTTTGTGCTTGCATGCTATGATATTTGTAGAAACTTTTTCAGGGAAGATGCGTTTAAAGTATATGAGTCTACAGAAGAAGGTTCCAAAATGGGGGAGAGAGGGAGTATTGCCAGCATGAATTTCAAGAAAATGCTTATGACTACGATTTTGGTTGCTTCGCAGGTAGCCGCACTGGCTTTGCCTGCAAGTGCAGAGGAGAATGTGCCGGTCTCCAATTCGGCAAATGAGACGACGATTACCGAAGCGACATATGAGCAGCAGTCTCAGGCCGATTCCGGTGAGGAGGCTTCCTCAACAGATCCAGTGACTGATCCGGATACAGAGGACGCTGGGACAGTTGAAGGTGAAGCGGGAGAGCCAACAACAGAGCCGGCAACAGAGCCAACAACAGAGCCAACAACAGAGCCAACAACAGAGGGTGAGTCCAATGAAGGAGCCGTCATTTCCGGGGCTGCCTCTTCAAGCGGCGATGAATTGATCCTTTTGATGAACAGCAAGAAAATGTACCATAATGGTGTAGAATACCTCGCTAATTATCCCATGGAAGTAAAGGACGGAGTATCCTACGTCTCAATCCGGGCGATTGTCGAGCGGGCCGGATTTCAAATCTCTTACGACAGCAAGACCAAGGAAACCATTATTGTCCGCGGCAGCGATGAGCTTCGCTTCAAGCTGAATACAACAAGCTATAAAGTTAACGGTGTTACCTCCACTATGCGCGGCAAATCCTATTCCGTTCAGAATAATTTCATGGTGCCGTTGACTGCGATTACTCAAGCCTTGGAAATCCCGTATACATGGGACCAAAAGGGAAAGCGCGTCATTATGAATCTATCTACTAAACCGGTGGCAAGCTTTACGATCGGGAATAAAGAGGTCATTTCCGGAGAGACGATAGTTCAATACTTGCCTCAGTCATCTTCTCCTACAGGCCAGCAGATTGTCAGTGAAGAGTGGCAGGGCCGTCAGGAAACGTTCATGACGCCGGGGAACTACGTGGTCACTTATCGCGTTCAGGATGCAAGCGGCCAATGGAGCGATCCGTTCTCCCTGACGATTACCGTGGTGAAGCCGCATACTCCGCCAATAGCTAATTTTACAACGGATAAAGATACTTACAAGATGGGTGAGCTGATCACTTATATCGATGACAGTACGGATGAGGTAGGAATCCAGGACCGCAATTGGGTAAATAATCAGCGTGCCTTTTTTAGCCCGGGTCCGGTATCTATTAAACTGACTGTAGTGAATGTATTTGGGCTTACATCGACGATCGAGAAGACCATCACGATTACGAATGAAACCCTCTATACGCGGGATGAATTCAACCAGCTCTATACTCCGGTCGGAGAAAAATATGGATTCGACGGAAAAGCGGTTCCGAGCTGGGACAAGGTTAATTATTCATATACTTCCAACGCAACTACGCTGATCCGAAGCAATAGCCCGGAGACGGTTTATTCTGAGGGTGTACTGTATCGGGAGACAGCCCTTGGCGCTACCCGGTTTATGATTCACCATGCGAATGCTACCGGCAAAAATGTGAAAATGTACGTAATTGCCACTAATAATAACGATGTTAGCGCCCGTTTGACCCAGAGCAACCTGGGCTTTGCCGGACCGAATCAATATGCAACCGGAGTGGGTAAAGCCTCCGTTGAACGTTATTATGATTCCATGCTGACCGGAAACCAGTATAAGGATATCTGGATTGCTCCGGGAGAAAGCAAGATCATCCTGAACGAGCTGAGCGCATCTAACATGAAAAATGGGGATGTCATCTCGTTGCTTGCAGATTTGCACAGCGACTCTACCCTTCAATATGATGTCATTATGATAGGCGCGGATAAGGATCCGATGGTATCGCTGCCTTATCTGAGCTTGCTGCCGCGTGATGTTCATAACCGAGGAACGTTTATGGATGCTACCAGAACGATTGAATATTCCGAAGAAATTGGTCTGACACCTGTAAGACTGCTGCTAGGGGACAACTCAAGCGATCCGTTCCTTGCAGGGCAAGATACGATGTCTGCTGCTGAACCTGTTCTGAATGCCGGAAACTTCGGTGTTGTGTATAACATTACATTGAAGCGGGTTGCACCGAATACCTTGGTTACCTTCAATCCACGCGGCGGATTCTATACCGGCTGGATTCTGGTGAACGGGGTTCAGGTTCCGCTGTCTGCGACAACCGGATTGAATGCACCGAACGAAACGGCGGTTCTGTTCCGCACAGGTAATTACGAGCAGAGCTTGAATCTGGTATTCACTGCCGCTCCGGGAAGCAACCTTTCGGTCAATCTGCTGTTCCAGCAAATGCCCGCGATGAAATAGATGATATAAGTTGATCTAATGATTGTACGTATTGGGCAACGTGTGAAGTGTGCTTACGATCGTTATTGTTCGCGGATTTCTCTGACTGAACTAACTTATATAGCAATAATATTATTTACTGACGAAGCCGGCCCCTATTTCAGGGGCCGGCTTCGTTGACGCTGTGCGAAAAGTGCGGCATTATTAGAAGGAGGGCTGGGAAGCTGGACAGTCTTGAACGGAGGATGCGCACAATGAAGCTTGTCAGACGGAGCTTTCAGGCTCCGATTCGCTTTTACCGAAAATTCATCTCCCCACTGAAGCCGCCGACCTGCCGATTCTATCCTACTTGTTCGGCTTATGCTTTAGAGGCAATAGAAGTACACGGGCCATTGAAGGGAAGCTACCTGGCAGCAAGACGAATTGCAAAATGCCATCCCTTTCATCCGGGCGGGCTGGATCCGGTTCCGCCGAAGCGGCAAAAGGACGCGGCCCCTTGACATGTTGTGAGGAGTTTCTTAATATTAGATCATATTCGATACAGATTCGATGAACGGATAAGTACAGAGAAAGTGCGCCAGTTGCAGAGAGCCGGGGGAAGCTGAAAACCGGTCTGGAGCCGCTTTGGAAAATGGTCCTGGAGAACTGCTGTTGAGCCATCCTGAAGTTCTGTGGAGGTGAGGCAGCGGCGCTTAATCCGGCGTTACTGGAGCGGTCAAGCTTTGACCTGCCGAGCCCGCAGCCGTAAGGTGACGGGAAATTTGGGTGGTAACACGTGAGCAATCTCGTCCCATAGAGGGGCGGGTTTTTTTATTTTCTGAATCAAGGAGATGAAGACATGTCAACAAAAAAGACGTATTACATTACGACTCCGATCTATTATCCGAGCGACAAGCTTCACATCGGTCATGCCTATACGACTGTGGCCGGTGACGCCATCGCCCGATACAAACGGCTGCGCGGATATGATGTGCGCTACCTGACCGGTACGGACGAGCATGGACAGAAGATTGAACGCAATGCGCTTAAGGCGGGCAAGACGCCGCAGCAATTCGTGGATGATATTGTGGCCGGTATTAAGGACTTGTGGAAGAAGCTTGATATTTCAAACGATGACTTCATCCGTACTACGGAAGAGCGGCATAAAACGGCGGTAGCTGATATTTTTGACCGTTTGGTGCAGCAGGGAGATATCTATAAAGGTGAATATGAAGGCTGGTATTGTACCCCGTGTGAATCATTCTTTACGGAGCGCCAGCTTGTGGACGGCAATTGTCCGGATTGCGGACGCCCGGTAGAACTGGTGAAGGAAGAGAGCTACTTTTTCCGGATGAGCAAATATGTGGACCGTCTGCTTCAATACTACGAAGACAATCCGGGATTTATTCAGCCGGAATCCCGCAAGAATGAGATGATCAACAACTTCATCAAGCCAGGGCTTGAAGATCTTGCCGTATCCCGGGCAACCTTCGATTGGGGCGTTAAGGTGAAGGGAGATCCGAAGCATGTCGTCTATGTGTGGATCGATGCCTTGACAAATTATATAACGGCACTAGGCTACGGCAGTGAAAATGAAGAGCTGTTTAACCGTTATTGGCCGGCAGATGTGCATTTGGTCGGTAAGGAGATTGTCCGGTTCCATACGATTTATTGGCCGATCATGCTGATGGCTCTGGACTTGCCGCTCCCGAAGAAGGTCTTCGGACATGGCTGGCTGTTGATGAAAGGCGGCAAGATGTCCAAGTCGAAGGGAAATGTTATGGACCCGCTTGTGTTGATCGACCGGTATGGACTGGATGCAACACGCTATTACCTGCTTCGTGAGGTTCCCTTCGGCGCTGACGGCTCCTTCACCCCGGAGAGCTTCGTACAGCGTGTGAACTCCGATCTGGCCAACGATCTGGGGAATCTGCTCAACCGGACGGTTGCGATGATCGGGAAGTATTTCGATGGCACCATTCCTGCGTTTAAAGCGGGTGTTACAGCTTTTGACGCGGAGCTGGAGAAGCTGGCGCTTGAGACCGTCAGCAAGGTAGAAGAGGTTATGGAAAACCTGGAGTTCTCCGTGGCTCTATCTGCAATCGGTGCATTTATCAGCCGCACCAATAAGTATATTGATGAGACCCAGCCATGGGTACTGGCGAAGGATGAAGCCAAGCAGGAGGAGCTGGCTTCTGTCATGGCGCATCTGGTTGAATCGCTGCGGATTGCATCGATTTTGCTGCAGCCGTTCCTGACGGAGGCTCCGGCCAAGATCTGGAGCCAGCTTGGCATTTCGGCAGGCGAATGGACGGAATGGGATAGTACGAAGCGGCTTGGCGTTGTATCCGGCGGAACCAAGGTCGGCAAGGCGGAGCCCATCTTCCCAAGACTTGAAGCGGAGCAGGAAATCGAGTTTATTTCCAGCTCCATGGCCGGCGGAGCAGCCGCTGCAGAGACAGCTAAGCCAGAAGCTGCGGCGCCGCAAGAGGCTCAGGAGAAGCCGGATCTGAAGGAAGAAATCGGCATTGACGAATTTGCCAAGGTCGAGCTCCGGGTGGCTCAGGTTGTTGCTTGTGAGCCGGTGCCGAAGGCCGACAAGCTGCTAAAGCTGCAGCTTGATCTGGGATTTGAACAGCGCCAGGTCGTCTCAGGCATCGCTAAGCATTACAAGCCGGAGGAATTGGTTGGACGCAAGGTGATTTGCGTGACGAACCTGAAGCCGGTGAAGCTGCGCGGAGAATTGTCGCAGGGCATGATACTTGCCGCCTCTCAAGGAGATCAATTGACACTCGCCACGGTACCGGACAGCATGCCGAACGGAGCGATTGTAAAATAAGGTTGTTATAAGCTGCCCGGAGGCAAGGGTGCGATCCGCATCCCTTGTCTTCGGGTTTATTTTCACAACAGCGATCGTAAGAACACTTCACTCGTTGCCTCCAATGTAGAATCATTAGTTCAATTTGCATAGAATTAAGGTTGACAGGGCAGATGGTGATCTCTATAATCGTATTAGTAATCATTACGATTAATTGCTTAAGAGATAAAAGGAGAGAACCAATATGCGTAAAAGGCATTATATACAAGGAAGTGCAAGCATACTGATACTGGGATTAGCGATGCTGCTTCTGCTGGCAGGATGCGGGAAGGGTCAAGCTAATGGAATTGTGGAAGGCAAGGTGAATGTTGTCACGAGCTTCTATCCGATCTACGAATTTGCTAAGGCAATCGGAGGAGAGGAGGCTAACGTCATTAATCTGCTCCCAACCGGCGTTGAACCGCATGATTGGACTCCGCGGAGTCAGGACATTTTAAATACATCGAAAGCGCAGCTGTTTTTCTATAATGGTGCCGGCCTTGAAGGCTGGGTACCGAATTTTCTCAAGGGCTTGGGCAATGACAGTACAGTGAAGACGGTCGAGGTGTCTCAAGGGATCGAGCTGATCTATACCGACGAGGATGACGGCCATGGGCACGGAGAGGCTGCTGAAGAGGAACATGATGAGGATCACGGGCACGAAGCGGGTAATGAAGAGCATGACCATGACCATGCTGCTACCCATATTGATCCGCATACCTGGGTTAGTCCCAAATCGGCAAAGATTATGGCAGAGAATATGAAGAACAGCTTTATTGAAGCGGACCCTGCTCATCAAGCGAACTATGAGGCCAGATATAAGGAATTGACTGAGAAGCTGGATGCGCTGGATGCCAAATTCACTTCGGAGCTGGAAGGCATGTCCAAGAAGGAAATTGTTGTATCCCATCAGGCGTTTGGCTACCTATGCCGTGATTATGGCCTGACGCAGCATGCGATTATGGGATTGTCTCCGGATGCCGAGCCGCGCGGACAGGATCTGGTCAAGCTGTCGAAGCTGGTGAAGGAAGAGGGTATCCAATACATTTTCTTTGAAGAACTGGTATCCGATCGCCTCGCAAAGACACTGGCGTCTGAAGCAGGAGTAGAGACTATGGTGCTGAATCCGGTGGAAGGCTTGACGAAGGAGCAGGAGAAGGCCGGGGACAACTATTTCACATTAATGGAAAAGAACTTGCAAAATCTCAAGCTCGCTCTACAATAAAGGATGGGATTTTCAGCAGGAAGGATGGGACCTTTATGACATCCCTTACCAGAGTTATAGGAGAAGCATGTCATCAACATATTATTGAATTGAATCAGGTTTCGTTCGCTTATCAGGACCAGCAGGTCATTTCAGGATTGAACCTGGTTGTCAAGGAACGAGACTTCGTCGGGATCATCGGCTCCAATGGCGCAGGAAAGACCACGCTACTGAAGATGATTGTTGGTCTGCTTCGGCCGACCCATGGGGAGATCATGCTGTTCGGGCAGCCGGTACGGAGCTTTCGGGATTGGGAGCGGATCGGCTATGTGCCGCAGAAGAATGCCTTTAATCCGCTCTTTCCGGCTACAGTACAGGAAGTAGTTCTGTCTGGATTGTATAGCAACAAGAAGATTTTTAAGAGAGTCCATCAGGAGGACCGGCGCAAGCTGGCTGAGGCAATGGAAGTCATGCATATCAGTGATCTGGCGAGTAAACGAATCGGGCAATTATCCGGCGGACAGCAGCAGCGTGTATTTCTGGCCCGTGCGTTGATCAATCAGCCGGATTTGCTCATTCTGGATGAGCCTACGGTTGGTATTGATGCGCAGACCCAGGCGGATTTCTTTGATTTGATCTTCCATATGCATGCCCATCATCAGATGACCTTCCTGATGGTCTCCCATGATATCGAGATGATCGAGGGCAAGCTGGGAAAAGAACCTCGAGATACTTACGGAAGCATTAAATTTTATGCCCGTCATTCGCACGAGCAGGACTGCGTGATTCCCGGACTGCAGCATTCGATTCTCTAAACCGGTATTAGGAGATGTGACTATTGGAGATTATTACTGCGGATTTCTTTCAACGCGCACTGGCAGGAGGTCTGCTGATCGGGTTAACGGCACCCCTGATCGGCATTTTTCTTGTATTGCGCCGCCTGTCTATGATTGGCGATACTTTGGCTCATGTTACGATAGCGGGGGTTGCTCTGGGATTTTTGACCGGCGTATATCCGATCGGAATGGGCATTATATTCGCCGTGCTCGCCTCCTTTGCCATTGAGAAGCTCCGCAAGGCATATAAAGGCTATGCAGAGTTGTCGATTGCAGTGATCATGGCGGGCGGAGTAGCGTTAGCTTCATTGTTCTTTACGCTCGGGATGGGTTACAATAATGATGTAGTTGGCTATTTGTTCGGGAGTATTTATACCCTGGATATGACGGATCTGTATGTTGTTGGAGCGGTTACGGTTCTGGTTGCCGTCACGGTCTTCATATTCTTTAAAGAACTGTTCCTGTTGTCCTTCGAGGAGGACGCGGCAGCGGTCAGCGGACTTCCGGTCAAGCTGTTGAATATGATCATCACGGTTATGACCGCCCTGGTGATCAGTACAGCGATCAAGATTGTCGGTGCGTTGCTGGTGTCCGCACTTCTGACGATTCCGGCGGCATGCAGTCTTATTATCGCCAGAAGCTTCAAGCAGTCGGTGGTATTCTCTGTTATTATCGCTGAGATTGCGGTCGTTGCCGGGCTTGTTATTGCCGGAGTCTGGAACCTTGCTCCTGGCGCTACGATTGTATTGCTGCTGATTGCTATGCTGATTCTTACCTTGGTCGGCAAGCGAGGATTCACTACCTGATGCAAAAATAGAGTCGCGGAGGTTCACATGGCTGACATCAATATCATGGTTGCCTTTGGAGCCGGGGTAGCGTCCTTTATCTCCCCCTGCTGCTTGCCGTTATATCCTTCTTATCTGTCTTATATTACCGGAATGTCCGTCCAGACGCTGAAGACCGAGCAGCACAAAAAGGAAGTGCGCTTCCGCACGCTGACCCATACGCTGGCCTTTATTCTTGGTTTCTCGGTGGTGTTCTACACGCTTGGCTTTGGAGCAGGACTCTTCGGGGAGTTGTTCAATAACTACCGGACCTTGATCCGCCAATTATCGGCTATTCTAATTATATTAATGGGTCTATTTTTACTTGGAATCTTTCAACCGGGATTTTTACTTAGGGAACGCAAGCTGAATCTGAAGTTCAAGCCTTCAGGATACATAAGCTCTTTTGTGTTCGGTATTGGATTTTCGGCAGGCTGGTCTCCGTGCGTAGGGCCGATTCTTGCCGCCATTATAGCGCTTGCTGCAAGTGAACCAGGGGCTTGGTTAGGATTGATTACCGCTTATTCTGCAGGCTTCGCGCTCCCTTTTTTCGTGCTGGCGTTTTTTATCGGCTCCACCAAATGGATTTTGAAATATTCCGGCTTGATCATGAAAATTGGCGGGGCTCTCATGCTGCTGATGGGTGTTCTTCTCTTTACGAATAAGATGGCCCAAATCACGATCTGGCTGCAGCAGATTACGCCGGAGTGGCTGAAATTCTAACTTCGTGAGCGGGTTAACTTGCCAACAGACGAGCCTAACATGTATCATTAACTAGTAAGACTTGGTACAGAATGCGGTTCATTTTGGATATGAGTTCCGCGAAAGCTCAGAGAAAAGAGGTTTTCAGTATATGCCAACGCCCAGTATGGAAGATTATTTGGAGCGTATTTACAAATTGATTGATGAGAAGGGCTATGCCCGGGTTTCCGATATCGCTGAAGGGCTGGAGGTTCATCCCTCATCGGTCACCAAGATGATCCAGAAGCTGGACAAGGATGAATATCTCATCTATGAAAAATACAGAGGTCTTGTTCTAACTAATAAAGGGAAGAAGATCGGAAAACGCCTTGTAGACCGCCATGATTTATTGGAAGAATTCCTTGAACTGATCGGCGTCGATCAGGACAATATCTATAAGGACGTGGAAGGAATCGAGCACCATCTGAGCTGGGACTCCATTACTTGCATTGCTTCTCTGGTAGAGTACTTCAAGCGCGATGAAGCCCGGGTTACAGAATTAAGAAGTGTCAGTCAGGAACTGCTTGGCGATGCCTGAGGTAAATGAAATAAAGAGCAATTCCCCGCGATGCGGGGTTTTATTTTGCTCATTTTCCGCAACTCTTTACCCGTAAATGTCGTTTACATTGACATAGGGCAGTTTGTCTAATCTACACAATGGAGGTAACTGATGAAATTTTTACGAGCATGGATGATTCCTCTGCTGATTCTGATGCTGATCTGGCCAGGCGGCAGCGCCAAGGCCGAGAGCGGGGATCAAATTACTATTTTCCTGGATGGAAGCATTTTGCAGAGTGATACTCCTCCATACGTCAAGGCTAAAGAAAATGTAACGATGGTCCCGCTTCGCATTATCAGCGAAAGTCTGGGCGCTCATGTAACCTGGTCTTCCACGGCGAAGAGCGCGACAATCCAAAAGGAAGAACACGAATTAATTCTTGTCATGGGAAGCAACACCGCCCGGGTGGATGGCAATGACATTTCCCTGGACGTATCTGTGGAGAATATCAATGGAAGGACCATGGTTCCGCTCCGGTTTGTGAGCGAGCAGCTCGGATTAAGTGTCATTTGGAATTCCGCTGCAAAGACCATCACCCTTACCACGGAGTCTTCAAATGGAGACGCGGTCGTCTTGCCGCCGCAGCCAGGAAGCGGTGCTGGAACGGTTACTTCACCCTCGGCGGATCAGGAGATGAGAGGAGTATGGATATCCTCCGTTTCAAATCTGGACTGGCCAAGTAAAGCATCTTACGGGCAGATCGAAAAGCAGAAGCAGGAATACATCCAGCTGCTGGACGAGGTAGAAGCCATGGGCATCAATGCGGTATTCGTTCAGGTAAGGCCGGCTGCGGACAGTCTATACCCGTCCAAGCTGGTGCCGTGGAGTACTTATCTGACAGGTGCTGCAGGGAAGGATCCAGGCTATGATCCGCTTGCGTTCATGATTGAAGAGACTCACCGCAGAGGGATACAGTTCCATGCATGGTTTAACCCGTTCCGGGCGAGCACCGGAAGTGATGCAAGCAAGCTGCCGGCCAATCATGTGGCGAATGCCCACAAGGACTGGATCGTTACATTCGGCGGGAAAATGTACATCAATCCTGGTATTCCAGAGGCCCGTTCCCATATCATCGAGGCCATTATGGAGGTTGTCAACGGCTATGATATCGATGGCGTGCATCTGGATGACTACTTCTATCCAACCGGAGAAACAACGAAGTCCCAGTTTAGCGATGATGCGACCTTCAAGCTGTACAACCCGAACAAGATAAGTAATAAAGGCGATTGGCGGCGAAGCAACATTAATTCATTCGTTCAGGAGCTGGGAGAAGCCATTCATCAGGCCAAGCCCGATGCGGCTTACGGCATCAGCCCGTTTGGCGTCTGGCGGAATAAAAGCAGTGATCTGACCGGATCGGATACGAAGGCAGGCATTACAGCCTATGACAGCACCTATGCCGATGTCCGCGCATGGATCAAGCATGAATGGATTGACTATGTCGTACCGCAGATTTACTGGAGCATGTCCAGGCAGGAGGTTCGCTATGACATCCTGGCTGACTGGTGGGCGAATGAAGTAAGAGGAACCCAGGTCAAGCTGTATATCGGTCACGCTCCTTATAAGCTGGCCACGCCGGAGATCGGATGGGACAGTGCGGGAGAGATTATTTCTCAACTGGAATATAACCGCAGCAACTCCGGAATCTCAGGCAGTATTTTCTTTAGTGCGAAGGACTTGAGAAGAAACCCTCTTGGAATTATTCAACGGCTAACAGACTATTACCGCACTCATTAGTTTTCAGCATATATACAACCTCCGTCAACATACATAAGCATTAGACTTGTGTATGGGGATGGGGGTTTTTTATGCAGATTAACGGAGTATTCCAAGGCGGCGGGGTAAAGGGAATCTCGCTAGCCGGTGCGGTTCGTGCGGCTGAAAAATACGGTGCGGAATTTCATCAGGTCGCAGGCACCTCGTCCGGTTCCATCATTGCGGCCATGATTGCTGCGGGCTATAGGGCGGAGGAGATGAAGGAGCTAATCATTGCCACTTCCTTTGCCAGCTTTCTGAAAAGATCGCCTATCTTTAATTTGGCGCTGATCGGGCCTGCCATTCGGGTGATGCTAAAGAAGGGGCTCTATTCCGGAGAAGCGCTTGAACATTGGGTTAGGCAACTTCTCCAGCAAAAGGGGGTTCGCACATTCGCCGATTTGCCTAAAGGCAAGCTCAAGGTTATTGCTTCGGATATTACAAGCGGCAAAATTCTTGTACTGCCTGATGACCTGGCCAAATTGGGGATTCGGCCGGAGTCGTTTGAAGTGGCTCGAGCTATCCGTATGAGCTGCAGCATCCCCTACTTTTTCGATCCGGTGCTGCTTCGGCTGCCGTCGAGTATAAGCAAAAGAAAGAGGTTCTCGGACCAGTTCCTGCATATCGTTGACGGCGGATTGCTAAGCAACTTGCCATTGTGGATATTTGATCGCTCCGTTTCCGGGTCTCGAAAAAAATGATTCCAACAGTCGGCTTTCAAATGGTCGGAAAGAACTCTGATAAACCGCATATCATTCAGGGGCCGTTCTCTATGCTGCAAGCCTTAGTAGAGACCATGCTCTCCGCACACGATGAGCGATACATCGAACAGTCCAATCGATATCGTACCATCAAAATCCCTACGCTCGGCATATCCACCACACAATTTGACCTCAGTCGTGAAGAAAGCCTGCTGCTTTATGAATCCGGTGTAAGATCCGGAGACCGCTTCTTCGAAGACTGGAGTGTCCAGTACTACGAGGAGCAGTTCATAAAGTATCAGCAGGCTCTTAAGATTTAGTATGAAGAAGCTGGTCTGACTTGATCGATTAATGATACTTTGGCACATCATCATCTGATTTCTTGCCTTTATTCCCTTCGATGACTTGAAAAGGGTACGACTTCCGCTTCTTGGCAGCAGAGGTATTCCCCCGCTTGGCCTGAGCAACCTTGGCCATCGTTCTGGCCGATGGCTTGATCTTGGGGCTTCGCTTCCGCGCTTTGCCGGGAGGAAACCTGTAGAGGAAGAAGATGACCGCTATCAGAATGATCGGAATAAGAAAATCCATAAGCCGGATCTGACGACCGTACCCAAACAGTCCAGCTAAAATGCCAATCACGGACAGGATGCCTAAAATCCATAATAGAAGGGACTGTTTTTTCATGTCATTATCATCCTTTCACAGGATCAAGTGAAGAAGGGGCAGAAACGTTATCAACCAGTGTTCCCTGTTTCTCGACGATGGCATCCAGTTCACGCATCCGATTGAACGAAGCGATGGAGACCTCTACTTGATCATCGTGGGGCTCCTTGGTTGTAAGCAGTTGAAGCCAAAGCCCGGGGTAACCCAGAATACGCAGAACCGGAATATCTCTTACCGCATTCGTTAACCGGAGCAATTCAAAGGAAATTCCGATGACTAGCGGGAGCAGCAGCAACCGGATGTAAACCCGTTCCCACAAGGAATCCCAACTGAATATCGGCAGCGAGTAAAGGATAATGCCGACGATGACGGTTAAAATGATAAAGCTGCTGCCGCAACGGTAGTGAAGTCGGCTATATTTTTGCACATTGGCAGGGGTCAATTCTTCACCGGCCTCATAGGCGCTGATCACTTTGTGCTCTGCGCCGTGATACTGAAACAAGCGCTTGATAATCGGCGTCTGGGACATGATCCACAGGTAGACAAGCAAGAAGATAACCTTGATAAGCCCTTCAACAAGACTATGCAGTGATTGGCTGCCAAATGCATTCTGGAATAGATACTGTTCTACAATGGCAGGAACCAGCGTGAAGATCAGCTTGCCAAAAATAAAGGACAAGACACCTACGGCAGCGACTCCGATAATCATGGATAACGACCATCCGGATTGCTCCTTCTCCTTCTGTCTGGCACGTTCCTCCGGTTCAAGCTCGTCATCGGCCATCGCCTCGGCCGAATAGTTCAGATGCTTGGATCCTTTCGCACTGGAATCAATAATACTGACAATCCCCCGCAAAAAAGGAATCTTACGCAAATTTTTCACCCATGGCTTATCCTGTTTCGGTACTTCGAGAAATGTAATTTCACCGTTCTTGCGGCGCACAGCCGTAACATTCACGTGCTTGCCGCCGAACATAACGCCCTCCATGACGGCTTGACCGCCATATATATTAGGTACAGATTGCTCTGACAATAAATTCACCTTCCTAGGAGTGTTGGTTTTCATAGAATAATTACATTGTAACGAACTTTACGGTCAAATTCTAGTTTGATTAGTCTTTTTCGATTTGCGCATACTAGCAATGAATGATACGACTTGCAAGGAAAGGGCGATCGCACTATGAAGAACCCGAAAAAAAGGAAGAGCAAGAGGACGAATCTGTTGGGCTTTTCGATTATGATCGGCTTTTTTGCCGGATTGATCTGGGGAGGGGTCAAGGGACTGTTTTATTATTTGAGATTCACCACCGTGATACCTGGCTTTCTGGTGGAGCCGTTCTTCAAGCACAGCTTCTTGAATACCCAGCCAGGATACTATGTGGGATGGCTGTCGTTCATCCTGTTTTCCATTGTGGCGACCCTCGTTTACACGCTGACTTTTCGAAAGCTGAGAGGACCTTTTCCAGGGCTAGTATATGGGATTGTATGGTGGATGCTAATCTTTGTTGTGATCGGTCCGTTGGCGCAGATTACGGCGCCGGAGTCTCAGTTGTCCTTTGATACGCTGTTCAGCGAATTCTGTCTCTATTTATTGTGGGGATTATTTATCGGGTATTCTACGGCAGAGGAATTTACTGACGAAAGAAATCGCGAGCCGGAGCGGGCCTTGGAGTAGACAAAGTGCTTCTCAATTCTCTTGTTTCTATGGTAAAATAACTTTTGGTTATTTTTACTGTTGATGTTCAATCAGCCGGTTCCCAGCCCATTGAACAACTTCTTAAAAGGGAAGGGTGAGCAGTATGATCCGCATCCTGGTGTTAAATGGTCCAAATTTGAATATGCTTGGGGTGCGAGAGCCTGCAATATACGGCTCAGTGGGACTCGGAGCGATTGAGGACAGGCTGCAAAAGTTGGCCGAGGCTGAGAGCATTGAGCTTCAGCTATTCCAATCCAATCATGAGGGTTATTTAATTGATAAGATTCATGAGGCATATGGAGCCTGTGACGGCATTCTGATCAACCCTGGCGCATTGACTCATTACAGCTATGCGTTGAGAGATGCACTCACAACGGTAGCGATACCGACAGTCGAGGTGCATCTGTCTAATATCCATGCCCGTGAGAGCTTCCGCCACCATTCGGTCATCGCACCGATTGCGGTTGGGCAGATTGCGGGATTCGGAGCTTATGGATATGAGATGGGGATGATGGCTTTACTTCAACATCTGAAAGCTAATAGATAAGGGAGAGTTCTGACATGGCGAATACACGGGTTGCCGGGCTTCGCGAAGCAATGAAGCAGCAGCAAATTGAAGCCGTCTGGATTACTGATGACGTGAACCGCCGCTATTTGACGGGTTTTACCGGATCATCGGGTTATGTACTAATCACAGTTGATCATGCATATCTGCTTACCGATTTCCGCTATATGACGCAGGCATCTGAGCAGGCAAAGGATTTTGTGATTGTGGAGCATGGACCTTCTGTAAATGAAAATTTGAAGCAGCTGCTTCAAGAAGCAGGAATCAACCGTCTGGGCTTTGAAGAAGATCACACGGTATTCTCTACCTACCGCAAATATGAAAGCGATCTGAAGTCTTGCGAGCTTGTGCCTGTTAAGGGAATGGTTGAAGGCTTGCGGATGTTCAAGGACAGCGGTGAGCTGGAGCTCATGAAGGAAGCTGCCGATTTAGCGGACAAGACGTTCCTGCATATGCTGGAATTGCTTAAGCCGGGAGTATCCGAATGGGATATGGCCTTGGAGCTGGAGACGTTCATGCGTAAGCATGGCGCATCCGGTACGGCTTTTGAGACCATTATGGCCTCCGGTGAGCGTTCTGCGATGCCGCATGGGGTTGCCAGCAGCAGAATTATGCAGAATAACGAATTTGTCACAATGGACTTCGGAGCATTGTTGAATGGTTATTGCTCGGATATTACGCGTACTGTATTTCTTGGAGAGCCTACAGCCAAGCATCGGGAAATTTATGATATCGTGTTGGAAGCGCAAATGCATACACTGGAGCACCTGAAGCCCGGGATGACCGGCCGCGAAGGAGATGCTCTGGCCCGCGATATTATTGCCCGGTACGGTTATGGAGAGCTGTTCGGACATTCCACTGGGCATGGCTTGGGGATGTATGTGCATGAAGAGCCAAGATTGTCCAAGCTGAGCGATACGGTCCTTCAGCCTGGAATGGTAGTAACCGTAGAGCCTGGCATCTATATTCCTGGGTTCGGCGGTGTCCGGATTGAGGATGATGTTGTAATTACCGATACAGGTGTACGCCGCCTGACTGAATCGACCAAGGACTTTATCACCCTGTAATACGGTCTCTCGCGCATGTACGGCTTAAAATTTGGGTAATTCTAAAATTAATATAACAATTTTTTATGTAAGGTGAACTCATGCAATCTGCATCATAGTTCACTTTATAACCCCTGAGGAGGTTCTTTTGTGATTTCAGTAAACGATTTTAAAACAGGATTAACCGTTGAAGTGGAAGGCGATATTTATACCGTTCTTGATTTTCAACACGTAAAACCGGGTAAAGGTGCGGCATTTGTTCGTTCCAAATTGAAAAACCTCCGCAATGGCAACACGGTGGAAAAAACGTTCCGTGCGGGCGAGACTATCGGCCGTGCATTGATCGAAAACCGCGATGTGCAATATTTGTACGCCAGCGGTCAAGAGCACGCATTCATGGACAACGAAACCTATGACCAGTTCACTTTGACGGAAGAGCAGTTGAAATGGGAGCTTAACTTCTTGAAAGAAAATATGAACGTTAAGATTGTCAGCTACCAAGGCGAAATCCTTGGTATCAACCTGCCTAACAGCGTTGAACTGCGCGTAGTTGAGACTGAGCCGGGGATTAAAGGGAATACGGCTACTGGCGCTACGAAGAATGCAAAGGTAGAGACCGGTTTGAATGTTCAGGTTCCGCTCTTCATTAATGAAGATGATGTTCTGCTGATTGATACCCGCGAAGGTAAATATATTTCCCGCGCGTAGGCTTATGATTGGCAGCAATATAGTACCAGGAGGGGCGTCCCAACAGACTTGTTCTGGCGGGAGGCCCTGTTTTGTTAGGGGCTTACTCAGTCGGCCGTATGTGTACTTGCAGGGAAGTGAGTAACAGCGGAATATAGTCAAAACATTGGAGGGCGATTTAGATGGTCAACGTGTGAAGAGTTGCTACGATCGCTGTTGTTCGCGGATTTCTTTAATTGGACTAAGTTCTGACAAGGGAGAAATCCGCTCACAAAGGCGAACGCTCCGCTTCTTCACAACCCTTCACACTTTTGCCCTGGCTACTTCGCCTTTGCAGTTCAACTTCGAGGCGCAGTTTGCACGTGCCTGCGCTCACATGTCGCATTACAGTAAGCTGGTCACCTGTGGCATGCAGCAGGGTACTCCGCGAGCCAATAACTTCCTCCCAACTTACCTTGCTGGCAAGCACGCCTTAGGCTAGACATATGAATGGGAGCCTACGCGATTCACTTTACGCATAGCCAATGGAACATTGAATGCCTGGAGTTGCGCCCAGTCGCACGTTGCTACGGCCTTGTGCGAAACGCGGAATTTCGTTATCCTACTAGGTGTTCCAGTCCCAGTCTTGATCCAAGCTTTACTCATCCCGCTTATTCAGCTTCATTCTGGCACGCTCCAGTGAAATTTCTTACCTTAAATTCTTCATTCGGCGCTCAAACCCAATTTTAGTGAAAAAACTTGCCTTAGATTGCCAGTAACTAGCCAAATCCACGTTTTAGTCAACTTTAAGTACAAAAATTTCACTATATCCGCATTCCCACCATTTCACCTAAATTTAGAGTAACTTTTTTCACTGCATGCCTGTATTTGCATGTGATCGATCAACCGCCCTAACTACTTCGCCTCTGCAGTTTAACTACAATGCAGTTTGCACATGGATGTGCCGTAGCTGCAGAGCAATTTGCACTTGCTGTGCAGCAAGCAGGTACTGCCCGCAAGCCTACGACCGCCTATAGCAGCTTGTATGGATCTTAGCGCAAGCCTTGGGCAAAGCGCTTGCACAGCAACTAGCGCGATCCGCTTTTTGCGCGAACGCAGTGTATAACGCCCGCGCGCTTGGGTTGCACTTCGCCATGCGTGCGGGCGGGATGGCGATGAAACAAGTGCCGGATAGCAATTAAGTTGCACTCGCGAAACTTTGGCCTAGTAACGGACCCCGCCTAGTCCCGCCATTGTTCACTAGCATTCCAGTCTTGCTTCGAACTTCACTCATCCTACCTAATCAGCCTCATTCTGGTCACGCTTCAGTGAAGTCTTGCAGTGCATCAGCTCCATCCGGCACAGTATAACCGGATGGCGAGCCTATAATGAATCGGAGTGCTTTGGCTCAGCATGAAGGGGCATGTGTGAGCTACTATAGTGCATCAAGCAGCTATAGAGCGGAATAATGAGATTGTAAGGTTAGGGCATAAGTGTGAAGTGTGCTGAAGTAAAAGCTTTCTGAAAGAAAGCTACTTCGTGAGCATATGCTTGGAGTGTTCGCCTTTGCGAGTGGATTTCTACCCGGCTATGTTTTATTCAATCAAGAAATCCGCGAGCAACAGCGATCGTAAGCACACTTCACACGTTGCCCCAGCAACGCAGAACCGGCTTCTTTTTTTGCAGATGGACTGAAAAGCATTGACGAATCGCAGGGCATTCGTATTATACTGGTTTAAAGCGTTACCGATAGAAAATTAGGATATGGATTAGGATTGAGTACATGAGGAGGGTCCAACTTGGCTTTATATGTCATGAAATTCGGGGGGAGCTCCGTTGGAGATACGGAGCGGATGCAGCGCGTAGCCCGTCGTGTAGCGGAGAAGCAGGATGAAGGCCACCAGGTCATTGTGGTTGTATCGGCTATGGGCGATACGACGGATGATCTGATCGATCAGGCCAAGCTGCTGAGTCCGGAACCGCCGACTCGGGAAATGGATATGCTGATGACCACCGGGGAGCAGATTTCAATTGCGTTGTTATCGATCGCGATTCATCAGCTTGGGAAGAAGGCGACTTCCTTCACCGGCTGGCAGGCAGGCTTTAGAACAGAGGCGGTACACGGGAAGGCGAGAATTATCGACATTCAGCCGTCAAGAGTGCTCGAGGCACTTAAGGAGGGGAATATCGTAGTCGTTGCAGGCTTCCAGGGGATGACGGATGACGGGGAGATTACGACATTTGGCCGCGGCGGTTCTGACACGACAGCTGTAGCGCTTGCAGCTGCTACTTCAGCAGATGTATGCGAGATTTATACGGATGTGGATGGTATCTATTCAACGGATCCGAGAATCGTCAAGAATGCACGCAAGCTGAATGAAATTTCCTATGACGAGATGCTGGAGCTGGCGAATCTGGGTGCTGCGGTACTGCATCCTCGCGCCGTTGAATATGCAAAGCATAATCAGGTGCGGCTTGTTGTCCGGTCCAGCTTTAATCATAATGAGGGAACAGTCGTGAAGGAGGATGCTCATATGGAGCAAGGAGTAGTAGTCAGCGGGATCGCTTATGATAAAAATGTGGCGCGGATCAGCATTGTAGGCGTCGAGCACGTTCCGGGCGTTCTGGCCAAGGTGTTCGGCTCACTGGCCGAGGCCAAGATCGATGTGGACATTATCGTGCAAAGCGGAGACCAGGAAGACAAGGCGGATTTCAGCTTCACGGTAGCATTGTCCGATCGGGAGAACGCGCTGAAAGTGATTGAAGGTCTTTCAGAAGAGGTACCGTTCCGCGAGGTGACTTCGGAGGACGGCCTGGTTAAGGTGTCCATCGTCGGTGCCGGTATGGTCAGTCACCCTGGGGTCGCGGCTCAAATGTTCGATGTCATCTCGAAGCAAGGCGTAAATATTGAAATGGTCAGCACTTCCGAGATTAAAGTCTCCTGCGTGATTGCGGGCGGCAAGCTGAATGAAGTCGTGCAGGCGCTGCATACAGCTTATGGGCTGGATACTGATAACCAAGCATTTGTTGGAGGACCGAAGGATCGCCGTTAATCCTTTCCTTGAATAGAATTGCAATTTTAATAGGGGCAGTCTCAATAGATCAGAGATCTAAGGAGACTGCCCCTATTTCTTTTTTCTAAATTAAGATGTTTCCGCATATGAATCAGAGAGAATGAATGGACAAGGGAGGGCAATATGCTTGATAAATTCGTAACCGGAATGGCTTCGCTGCGGATCGTATCAGGTAGCATCGAGATCGTTGCGGCGATTCTGATGCTGAAGCTGGGGCGGGTAGATAAGGCGCTCGCCGTTAATTCAGCATTGGCTTTTGTCGGGCCAAGCGTTCTCCTCATTACCACCGCGATCGGGCTTGCCGGAATGGCAGATAAACTATCTTGGGGCAAAATGCTCTGGATTGGTCTGGGAGTGAGTTGTCTCTTAATCGGCATTTTAAAGAAATGATAGATTTGGCGTCATAAAGACGAAGTACAGGCATAGATATGATGTATAAGACACCGAAATGATGAAGCTGAATAGGATTTGCAAGTAAGAAGTTTTGGGGGGGACGCCTATGGATCAAAGCTGGCTGTCCGTATTTCCCGACACCCTCCGTCGATTATTGGCCAAGCTTCCGGAATCGCTGTTTGCTGAACTAGAGGAAATACGTATCAGAGAAGGCAGGCCGTTCGAAGTGAATGCTGGGGGCCGACACCAATTTTTAACGCCCGATGGAGAGATGACCAGCGTTCCCTCGCGAGCCTATCATCCTGACAAGCAGGATACCGGCAGACTTCTGGATCTGTTGACGAATCACTCCTTATACACCATGGAGGAGGAACTGCGGAAGGGCTTTATCACGCTTCCGGGGGGTCATCGGGTTGGGCTTTCGGGAAGAACGGTTCTGGCAGGCGGGCGTGTGGAGCATTTACGGGACATAAGCGGATTCAATATCCGGCTGGCAAGAGAATTGAAGGGAATTGGCGACCCGTTGCTCCCCTACTTGCTTGATTTCCGTCATCAAACTGTACTGCATACCTTGATCCTTTCTCCCCCGCAGCAGGGCAAGACCACCCTGGTTCGCGATCTTGTCCGTTTGATTAGCGGGGGCTCCTGGAGGCATCCCGAAGCGAGATGGCCCGGGAAGAAGGTGGCTGTCATTGATGAACGATCCGAAATTGCCGGGAGCAAGTTCGGGGTGCCCAGCTTTGATCTGGGGCCGCGCACGGATGTCATGGATGGGTGTCCTAAATCGGAAGGCATGATGATGATGATCCGATCCATGTCTCCCGAGGTACTCGTAGTGGACGAGATTGGCCGCCCGGAGGACGCGGAGGCACTGACAGAAGCCCTGCATGCGGGTGTGCGTGTCATTGCAACAGCACATGGGACAGATGTAGAGGATTTGGAGTCGCGCCCGGTGCTGTCGAAGCTGATTGGAGCCTCTTTTTTTCAAAGGTACATTGTCCTGTATCGAAGAGAGAACCAGCTTCTATTCTCCGTCCGTGATGAACAAAGAAGAAGGATTCTGGGGATAGAGGAGAAGGAGGGAAGGCAGCGTGCTTAAATTGCTCGGAGCGGCATTGATCATATCCGCTGCCACGGCAGCCGGTTGGTTCCAGGCAAAGCAATATGCGAACCGCCCAGTTCAGATTCGGAAGCTGATCCTTGCCCTGAGAAGATTGCAAACCGAGATTCAATATGGCTATACACCGCTTCCCGAAGCGCTGTTACGGGTCGGTGAGCAGAGCGGCGATCCGATCCGGCCGATCTTTGCTAGCGCCGCCTCCCAAATGAACGCTCCATTTAACTATACAGCCAAGGACAGTCTGCAACGCGCGCTTGACCAAGAATGGAAGGGGACAGCGATGAAGACAGCGGAGAAGGACATCATGAGCCAACTCAGTCATACCCTGGGAACAAGCGACAGACAGGATCAGTTCGGGCATCTTGCGACAGCCGTCCGTCAACTGGAGAATGAGGAAATCGTCGCCCGCGAGGAGCAAGGAAGTTATGAAAAAATGTTCAAAAGCCTGGGACTGTTATTTGGAGCATTCATTGTCATTATTCTGTATTGAAGCTAATTCATTCACTCCTGTCATCGCCTGTGAAAATGATCGTGAGGTGCCAAGTCAATGAACTTAGAAGTGAACGCAATATTTCAAATCGCAGGCATTGGAATTATCATCGCCATGATCCATACGGTATTGAAGCAGATGGGCAAAGAGGATATGGCTCACTGGGTGACCCTGATCGGCTTTGTGGTCGTACTGTTTATGGTCATCCGCTTGCTGGACAGCCTCTTCCAGGAAATCAAATCGATCTTTCTTTTCCAGTAGGTGAGTGCAGGTGGAAATGATTCAGATAGTCGGGCTGGGACTTGTCGCCACGGTGTTGATTCTGGTCGTCAAAGAGCAGAAGCCGTTATTCGCTTTTTTGATCGGGGCGAGCACCGGGATTTACATTTTCATGTTCCTCATTGGGAAAATAGGCGGCGTCATCGAGGTTCTGGAGCAGCTGGCAGAATCCTCGGGGGTTCAGATGATCTACTTGAAGACAATTCTGAAAATCATTGGGATTGCCTATATTGCAGAGTTTGGCGCACAGATCGTGAAGGATGCCGGACAGGAGAGCATTGCCTCCAAGATTGAACTGGCCGGCAAGGTCATGATCATGGTACTGGCCATTCCGATCATCAGTGTGATTATTGAGACGGTAATCAAGCTGCTGCCGACATAAGTGAGGAAAGAGGATATGAGATCAATAGATAACGGATGGCGCCTTCGAACATGGCTGATTATATGCCTGGGGCTGATGCTCTTCAGCCTTCCGCTTCCGGCATCCGCCGAGGATCCGGCCGACAATTGGATACAGCGTCAGACAGAAGAGCTGCCGACAGATCAGGTTGAAGCCTATTGGCAGAATTTGATAAAAGAATATGGCGGATTTTTCCCGGATGGAGAGATGCCCTCCTTCATGGATCTGCTTTTATCGAATGATCAGGGGCTTTCATTTCATGCCGTACTGTCCGGCCTCGTAAAATACATGTGGCAGGAAGTCTTGTACAACGGACAAATTCTGGTCACGATTGTCCTCCTATCCGTATTCAGCATGATTCTGGAAACCTTGCAGACTGCATTTGAAAGAAAGCAGGTCAGTAAGATCGCCTACTCCATCTGCTATATGGTCATCCTGGTCCTGGCGATTAACAGCTTCCATGTCGCCATATCCTACGCGACTCAGGCGATCACCGGCATGATTGACTTTATGATGGCGATGGTCCCGCTGCTCTTCACCTTGCTTGCATCGATGGGGAATATCGCAACCGTCTCTGTCGCTCATCCGCTGGTAGTATTCATGGTTCACACGGTTGGAAATGTCGTTCACATGGTCGTGTTCCCGCTCCTGTTCTTCTCGGCTGTTCTGCACATTGTCAGTTCTCTGTCGGAGACCTATAAGCTGACCCAGCTAGCCAATTTGCTAAGAATAACGGCGATGGCGCTACTTGGAATTCTGCTAACCGTATTCCTTGGCGTGATTTCGGTAAGAGGGATCGCCGGATCCGTGGCGGATGGAGTCACCCTGAGGACAGCAAAATACTTAACCGGGAACTTCATTCCAGTAGTCGGTAAGGTATTCGCAGATGCAACGGACACGGTAATCTCGGCTTCTTTACTGGTTAAAAATTCAATCGGTCTCGTCGGAGTCATTATTCTGTTATTCCTGTGTGCTTTTCCGGCGATAAAAATCTTGATGCTCGCACTCATCTATAACCTGTCAGCAGCCGTTATGCAGCCGCTTGGTAGTTCACCTATTATTACGACACTCGACACGATCGGCAAGAGCATGATCTATGTATTCGCAGCACTGGCAGCGGTCGGAATGATGTTCTTCCTGGCCATTACCATCCTGCTGACGGCAGGAAATGTAACGGTCATGATGCGGTGACACTGAATAGAAGTTGTAGGCGGTGAACAGAGACATGAGCATGCTAGGTGAATGGTTGAAGGAAATTATTATTATCGTGCTATTCGCAGTCTTCATAGATTTACTCCTGCCTAATCGAGCGATGGAGCGCTATGTCAAGTTTGTCGTCAGCCTGCTCATTCTGCTGACCCTTCTCTCGCCGGTTATGCGCATCCTGTCCGGCAGCGAGCCTGAGAAGATGATTGCTGCAGCCTTTGATCAGGTTAGCGGAAATGTCGGAGGAGGAACGGGGGGTGAGACCGAGACCATATTGAAGCAGGGGGAGCTCCTCCGCAAGAAGCAGGAAGCAGAAGCCCTCCAGTTGGCCGGAGATCAGGCGGCGGCACAGATGAAGCAGCAGATCGAGCTGGAAACCGGGCAGCCCGTAGAAAGGGTAATGGTGATTTTGGCCCGCGAGGATCCGAGTGCGGAAGCTAAAGGTCAGGGTTCTGCGCAGCAGGCGGATGAAGGCACTTTATATATAAGAAAGGTTGAGGTAGTCATGAAAGTCCCGGAGCAGGCCGCATCCGAGTCCTCTGACAAGTCCATCAAGGTCCGGAAGGTGGATGTCTCTCTGCCGGATAAGATCGGCAGGAAGACGGAGGATACCCTGGCGGTATCCGGTGTGTCTTATGGTGATGCGGAGTCACCCGCGAATTCAACTGAAACGGCAAAGCTCACAGAATCGATTCAGAACCTGATGGTAAGGGAATGGGGAATCTCAGCCGATGCAGTAACAGTTATAGCAGGGGTACAAGAAGGACGCTAAGGAGGTGAAGCACATGCTGAAATGGTTGAAGAAGCTGGAGCAATGGCTGGGCAAGGGAACAGAGGGCAAGAAGAAAATGCAAACCTATCGCCTGCTGCTGATTATCGGTCTGCTCGGACTGGCGCTCATGCTGATCAATTCGTTCATTAATGTAAAGCATGTGGAGCCCGACGGGGCAGGGAGAGAGCCGCCGGTCATGCAAGAGTTAACCTCGGGCAACCTGCTTCAGGAGGATGGCGAGGGAGATGGACCATTTGCCAAGATTGAGGCGTCGCTCGAGAGCAAGACCAAGGAGATTTTGGAGAAGATTGTCGGTGTCGGCGATGTGGATGTGTTGGTTACTGTGGAATCCACCGAGGAAGTTATCGTCCAGCGCAACATGAGAGACACCCAGGAGATGACGGAAGAAGTTGACGCTGACGGAGGGACCCGCAATATTACGCAGTATTCCAGAGACGGTGAAATCGTCACTTATGATGCCTCCGGAAATGAACAGCCGATCGTAACGAAGAAGATCAAGCCGAAGGTGCGCGGGGTGCTGATCGTTGCCAGAGGAGCGGAGAACAACATTGTCAAGGGCCTCATTGTTGATGCCGTTGAAAAGGGGTTGAATGTCCCGGCCTATCGGATCTCGGTAGTCCCGCGCAAGCAGTCCCAATAGAAGTTTAAACTTATATCCCAAATTAAAATTCAGGAGGAATTGTACATGAAATCAAAAAGACAAACAGTTTGGCTCGTATCCATGCTTAGCTTGATGGTTGTATTGTCTGCGTATTATTTGTTTACGGAGGACGGTCCTAAGACAAAGCAGGTGACCGAGGGACAGCAGGTAACGTCAATGGACCAAGGCAAAGTCCCGGATACGGCCATGGGCGATGAACTGCCGGACGGCAGCGACGTAATCCTGAATGAGGTTACGACACAAGACGGGCAGGATGCGGTTGTAGTGGACGAGGAGGCATCAGGGGATGGCGCTGTGCTGCCGGACCCAAATACGAGCGAGGATAAGCAACCGACAGGTGCGGCGGATTCGGGTGAAGACCCTGCAGACACGGCTTCAGGAAATACCGAGCCCAAGCAAGGCGTGAGCGATGAAGATGTACTGAAGCAGTTGGAGGCTCAAGGAGTATCGGCCTCCGATACCCTCACAGCATATCAATTCCAGCGTTCAGAAGAGAACTCCCGCAAGACGGATGAATTGATAAAGAAGATTAACGAGGATCCTTCGCTGGATCAAGCAGTAATGGCACAAGCTGAATTGAATGCACTGGAGGAAAAGGAAGAAAAGATTTTTAACATAGAAGAGCAGTTGCTGCAGAAATACGCCAATGCGGTTGTAACAGAAAATGACGACGATAGCTACAAAATCGTCGTAGTCAGTGAAAAGCTTGAAGCAAAAGAAGCAGTCAGCATCATGGATTTGGTGATCAAGGAGCTGGGCGTAACCCAGGATAAAGTGCAGGTTCAATACGTAACTCAATAATCAAACGGCCTGACAGAAAGGCGAGAGAGTCCGAGGAAATCTTGGGCTCTTTCCATTTCATTCTATTGTGATATAATACATAAAGTTACGACGAAGGATACAATTTTAGATTTTTCGATACGTCCCAGAATGAGTGTTCAAAAAGTCAACTTTTTGGACTATATAAGTTGAACTAAACAAGTTGCGTAAAAGGGCATAAGTGTGAAGTGTTAAAAGCTTTCTGTAAGAAAGCTGCTTCGGAAGCATTGAGCGTTAGTGTTCGCCTTTGTGAGTGGAATTCACCTTATCTATGGCTTAGTTCAATTAGAGAAATCCGCGAACAACAGCGATCGTAAGAACACTTCACACGTTGTCCAGAACGTAATATTCATTAGTTCAACTTATATAACTCTATAAGTTCGAAGAAGCTGAAGGAGTGATAGTGATTTATGTTCAATTTAAATGAAATTAAAGAACTGATTGAATTAGTGGATAAGACCTCGATACATGAACTCGAGCTTGAAAATGAAGGCTACAAGCTGGCGATCCGCAAGCCGGGCAAACCGGAGGCCATCCAAGCACAGCTCCCTATTGTGCAGACTGCACCGATGAGTATGGCCCCCGCTCCGGGATTGTCCGCTCAGGCTGCAGTGGAATCTTCCGCGCCAGCTGCCCCGGCGGCAGAACCTGATGCAGGGCTACATAAGATTCTCTCCCCGATGGTAGGTACCTTCTATCGCGCATCCTCTCCGGATGCAAATGCATTCGTCAATATCGGAGACAAGGTCGGGCCGAAGACGACGGTATGTATTATTGAAGCCATGAAGCTGATGAACGAGCTTGAAGCAGAAGTCAAAGGCGAGATTAAAGAGATTCTAGTCGAAAACGGACAATTGGTTGAATTCGGACAGCCTCTCTTTCTGGTGAAGCCGGAGTAATCGGAAGGGCCGCGTTACGAGTATAGGCGGCAAGCTTTCAAGGAGGATGGAATGAAGTGAAATTTCAAAAAATATTGATTGCCAACCGTGGCGAGATTGCGGTTCGTATTATCCGCGCTTGCCGGGAGCTTGGTATTTCCACAGTAGCGGTATATTCGGAAGCGGACAAGGATTCGCTGCACGTCCGGCTTGCAGACGAGGCCTATTGCATCGGCCCAACCTTAGCTCGCGATAGTTACCTTAATTTTACAAATCTGATGAGTGTGGCAACCTTGACGGATTGCGATGCTATTCATCCGGGCTACGGCTTTCTTGCTGAGAATGCGGATTTCGCCGAGATTTGCGGATCCTGCAATATTACCTTTATCGGACCGTCACCGGAAGCGATTACGAAGATGGGAGATAAGGCGGTAGCCAAGCAGACGATGAAGGCGGCAAACGTGCCCGTTATTCCAGGCTCGGACGGCTTGATCGATGATCTGGACCAGGCGGTGGCCGTTGCCCGTGAAATTGGCTATCCGGTTATCATTAAGGCGACTGCCGGCGGGGGCGGCAAAGGCATCCGTATCGCTGAGGATGAAGAGTCGCTGATTAAACAGATTACTACAGCTCAGCAGGAAGCCCAAAAGGCCTTCGGCAATGCCGGAGTCTATCTGGAGAAATTCCTGACGGGCATGAAGCATGTTGAGATCCAGGTTATTGCCGACAAGCATGGAAATGCAGCGTATTTGGGTGAGCGGGACTGCTCGGTGCAGCGCCGCCGTCAGAAGCTGGTGGAGGAAGCGCCTTGTCCGGTTCTCTCGCCGGAGAAACGTAAGGAAATGGGCGAAGCAGCTGTTCGGGCCGCCCTGGCTGTTCAGTATTCGGGAGCGGGTACGCTGGAATTTTTGCTTGGTCCGGACGGGCAGTTCTATTTCATGGAGATGAATACCCGAATTCAAGTGGAGCATCCTGTTACTGAAATGGTTACCGGGATTGATTTGATTCAAGAAATGATATCTGTAGCAGAAGGCAATCCGCTCTCCTTTACTCAGGATGAGGTGGTGCTCAATGGCTGGTCTATCGAGTGCCGCATAAATGCAGAGGACCCTTCGCGCAATTTTATGCCTTCACCCGGGAAAATCGGGTTCTACCTGCCGCCGGGCGGTCCTGGCGTTCGTGTAGACAGCGGCGCATATCCTGGCTATACGATCTCTCCGCATTATGACTCCATGATTGCGAAGCTGATTGTCTGGGGGAAAACCCGTGAAGAGGCGATCTCCAAGATGAAGCGCGCCTTGGCTGAATTCGCGATCGAAGGCATTCATACGACAATTCCTTTCCATCAGAAGCTGCTGGAGCATCCTGTATTCCTCAAGGGAGATTTCGATATTAAATTTCTGGAAGAATATGAGGTTTAACAGCAGGTGCATGGTTTGTCATAATGCGACTGAAATGATATAGTAATTATAATAAGTGCGCTTTCTCGGGATCCGGGAGGCGTCATGCTTATTGAGAGGTGGATGATAGAATGAGCTCTTTACCAACCGAATTTGAACGGACTGAAATTGGAGAAATTCAGATCGCACCCGAGGTCATCGAAGTGATTGCCGGGCTTGCTACCGTAGAGGTAAGAGGCGTTGCCGGCATGAGCGGCGGCTTTGCGGGAGGGATCGTAGAACTGCTTGGCAGAAAGAATCTTTCCAAGGGCGTTAAAGTGGAGGTTGGACAGCGTGAAGCCGCTGTCGACGTTTCTGTCATTGTGGAATACGGGAACCGTCTTCCGGAGGTAGCTACGGAGATTCAACGCAATGTAAAGCGTTCGATTGAGACGATGACCGGTCTGAATGTCGTGGAAGTTAATGTACATATCCATGACGTTATTTTCAAGACTGCGGAAAAGAATGAAGAAATCGAACTGAGTAACCGGGTTAAGTAATCCGGACTAAACCCCCGACCGATGCGTCAGGGGTTTGCTATAGTTTGAGCATATTTGTAGATGTTAGGAGGCTATACTCGTCGTGGCTAAAATATTGGACAGACTCCTGCTGTTTGTGTACAGCATTAGCGTCGGAATACTATCCGTTCTTGCCATTCTTCTGCTTACGGAGACCGTTGACCTGAACCTGAGCAGACAGCAGGAGCGAGGCCTGATTATCAGCTTGATCATCATATCCGCGGCCCTGTTTCTGTTAAGCATCCGTTTCTTCTATATTTCGATCCGCCGTGATCGTCATGCGCTTACGTCGATTGACCAGAGAACGGAGTATGGCGATATTCAGATTTCCACAGATACGATTGAGAACCTGTCCTACAAAGCAGCCAGCCGTGTTCGTGGAATTCGGGAAGTGAAGACCCGCATTCGCATCACGGATGCCGGACTTGAGATTATGATTCGTGCTGTTGTTGACGGCGATTCATCCATACCGTCCTTGACCGAGGAGGTCCAGAAGCAGGTTCACGACCATGTGCAGGAGATTACGGGAATACCTGTTTCTTATGTATCGGTGTATATTGCCAACCTTGTTCAATCGCCTGTGATGAAAAGCCGGGTTGAATAGGGGGCGTTGCGGGTGTTCTGGAAGCAGTTATGGGAGACTCACCGGGGACGCGTCCTCGGTTTGGCGGCCGCCGTATTTTTATGCCCGATTTACTTGTTTTTCGGATTTTGGAACATGCTATTCTGTGCGCTCTTGCTGTTCATCGGCTATACCTTCGGCAAGTATAAGGATCTGGATCAGGGTCCTATCGTACCCTGGAGCGAATTGAAGAACTGGCTCGTATCGCGCTGGCGTCCTTTTAAATGATTCCTGTGATATGCTTTCTCCGAAAAGAGCAGCCTTTTTATTTTGCCATTTTGTGGAGTTAGTGTATTGCAGGTTTTTTTTGTCCGAAGGAGCAGGGTAAAATAATTGTAGTGCGTGATCAAAAAATGACTATTTGACCAATTATAAGTTGAACTAAAAAAACTACGTAGAGAGGGCATAAGTGTGAAGTGTTAAAAGCTTTCTGTAAGAAAGCTACTTCGAAAGCATAAAGCGTAAGCGTTCGCCTTTGTGAGTGGATTTCTACCTTATCATGGCTTAGTTCAATTAGAGAAATCCGCGAACAACAGCGATCGTAAGAACACTTCACACGTTGCCCCTAGAACGTAAACTCATTAGTTCAACTTATTATAGTAATAATAATTGCAGGACCAATATCAAGGAGGAACCCATGAAACGTAGATTGGGAAGAGAAATTGCAGTACAAAGCTTGTATCATATGGAGATGAATGAAGTCGAAGCCGACCAGGCGGTCACCATGCTGCTCAGCGAAGCGGTTGGAGAGAATGAAGGCGAGGTCAAGCCCGCTGATCTGGAGGGAGACAAAAGCTTCGTATTGGAGCTTGTGAATGGAACCTGGGGTCACAAGGAGACGATTGATGTGCTGCTTGCAGATTATTTGAAGGGCTGGCAAATCAGCCGTCTGTCCAAGGTCGATCGTCAGGTGCTCAGAGTGGCTGCATACGAGATGATTTTCCGCGATGATGTTCCTGGCAAGGTCGTTGTTAATGAAGCGATTGAGCTGGCGAAGCATTTCGGCACCGTGGAATCCGGCAAGTTCGTCAACGGGGTGCTGGGAAAGATGATCCAGGATGTTGAGCAGTTGAAGGCGCGTATTTAATCGTGGAAGTTCATCTATATAGGTTGAACTAAAGAAGCTACGCAGAAAGTCCAAGCGTATAATCATTAGTTCAACTTATATAACTTAAAATATTGAGCATGTTGAGGGAGAGGATTAGTGTGTCAGCACCGGTAATTAACGGCAAGCAAGTATCGGAGGAAATCCGCGGAGGACTCCGTGGAGAAGTGGAACGTTTGGTGAAGCAGGGAATCACGCCGGGGCTGGCGGTTGTGCTGGTAGGCGAAGACCCGGCATCCCAGGTCTATGTACGCAATAAGGAGAAGGCATGCCAGGATCTTGGCTACTATTCGGAGGTGCACCGGCTTCCGGCAAGCACAACGGAAAAGGAATTGCTGGCATTGGTGGACAAGCTGAACCGTCAGACTAACATTCACGGCATCCTTGTGCAATTGCCGCTTCCGAAGCATATCAACGAGAAGGCGATTATCGATGCCATTTCGGTGGAGAAGGATGTGGATGGATTCCATCCGGTCAATGTCGGAAATCTCGTAATTGGAGACGACAGCTTGCTTCCTTGTACTCCGGCAGGCGTCATTGAGTTGATTAAGCGTACAGGAATTGAAATGGCCGGCAAGCATGCTGTGGTCATCGGCCGCAGCAATATCGTGGGCAAGCCGGTATCCCTGTTGCTTCAGCGTGAGCATGCGACCGTAACGATGTGTCATTCGCGAACCGCTAACATGAAAGAGTTGACCGCGCAAGCAGATATTCTTGTAGTGGCGATCGGAAAGGCCAATTTTGTTGATGCTTCTTACGTGAAGCCCGGTGCGGTTGTAATTGATGTCGGCATGAACCGGCTTGACAGCGGCAAGCTGGCCGGAGATGTGGATTACGAGAGCGTCAAGGAAGTTTCGGGACCTATTACTCCGGTGCCTGGCGGCGTGGGCCCGATGACCATTACTATGCTGATGCAGAATACATTGATTGCGGCCAAGAGGCTGAACGGATTGGCTTAAAAAGCCGAAGGCAGCGGTCAGGCCATTGTTAATATTGCTGGGCTGCAATGTCAGCAGAGGGAGCCGTTAGGAAAGGAGTGCCCATGATGGAACAACAGCGCGTCTTATCCATTAAGGAATTGAACCGGTATATTCGGATGAAGATGGAGTCCGACCGGCTTCTGTCCGAAGTGTGGATTCGCGGTGAAATATCCAACTTTACACATCATTCCAGCGGTCATATGTATTTTACGCTGAAGGATGAGGGAAGCCGGATCAAGTGCATCATGTTCGCTTCCCATAATCAGCGCCTGCCCTTTGTTCCGAAGGAAGGCGCAAGAGTGATTGCCAGAGGCAATGTGACGGTCTATGAACGCGACGGTCAGTATCAGTTCTATGCCGTTCACATGCAGCCTGACGGAATTGGCAGCCTTTATCTGGCTTATGAGCAGCTTAAGAGCAAGCTGGAGGGAGAAGGACTGTTTGCCCAGGAGCGCAAGCGCGAGCTGCCGAAGTATCCGCGAGTCATCGGTGTGATCACTTCTCCGACCGGAGCGGCGGTGAGAGACATTCTGACAACGCTGCAGCGGCGTTATCCGCTCGCGGCAGTGGTGCTCTATCCGGTGCTTGTGCAAGGCAAAGGAGCAGCTCCTTCCATCGTGCGGGCTATCCGCACGATGAATGAACAGGGCGAGGCCGACGTCCTGATCGTCGGGCGCGGCGGCGGCTCGCTGGAGGAGCTGTGGGCGTTCAATGAAGAGCAGGTCGCGCGTGCGATCTATCAGTCGGCGATTCCGGTCATCTCGGCCGTGGGGCACGAGACGGACTTTACGATCGCCGACTTT
>NZ_HG005139.1:2324554-2325454 GCF_000455265.1 Paenibacillus antibioticophila | reverse complement strand
CGAGCTGCGCCGGCGCGAGCGCCTGCTGCAGCAGAGCCTGCAGCACCGCGTGACGCGGGCGCGCGAGCGGCTGAGCCGGCTGCAAGCCTCGCCGGCGCTGAGGCAGCCGCAGCGGACGCTGCTCCAGCACGCAGAGCGGCTGGATGTGCTGCGCATGCGGCTCGAGGCCGCTTCGCAGGCGCGGCGGCAGCTCATTGCAGCCCGGCACGACCGGCTGCATCAGCGCCTGCTGGGCTATCATCCGCAGGAAGCGCTGCTGTATGCAAGACGCCGGCAGAGTGAGGCCGAGCGTCTGCTGAAGCAGGCGATGTCCGCTGTCCTGCGGGACAAGACCAAGCAGCTGGCGTCCGGCATTCGCCAGCTTGATGCACTGAGCCCGCTTAAAGTGATGGCGCGGGGCTACAGCCTGGTCTATGACGAGGCAGGGGAACGTCTGATCAAGTCGCTGGGAGATGTCGAACCCGGCGACCGGATTACGGTAAAGGTTACAGACGGTGAATTGGATTGTCAGGTATGGGGAATGCGAAACGGAAAGGAGAACGATCATGGCGAAGAAGAATCAGCCGGAGCAGGCTCAGCTTGAAGCGGAGCTGAATTTTGAAGAAGCAATGAATCAGCTTGAGGAAATTGTCAGGCATCTGGAGCGCGGAGAGGTTCCGTTGGAGCAAGCGATTGAGCTGTTTCAGCAAGGAATGAAGCTATCGCAGCTGTGCGGACGAAAGCTGAGTCAGGTGGAGCGCAAGATCGAAATGATCGTTGAAGAGGATGGCGAAGCGGTAAAACGTCCGTTTCATTCGCCTGAAGGAGAGGGGGATTTACTTGGATAAATCTCCTTTCGACTCCTATCTTCGTGAAATTTCCGATTTGATCAGCTCCAGACTATCCCGGCTCATCCCCGAA
>NZ_HG005139.1:2201678-2324187 GCF_000455265.1 Paenibacillus antibioticophila | reverse complement strand
CCCACGAACCACAAGGTGTTCGGGGAAGCGATGGCGATCCTGGCAGGGGATGGCTTGCTGACCCATGCCTTTCACTTTGCTGTGGAGGCTGCGCGTTACGGCGTGCCTGCGGAAGCTGTGCTGGCGATCGTGGAGGAATTGTCCCGCTATGGCGGTCCGGCCGGTATGGTTGGCGGACAGGCAGCGGATATGGAGGGCGAGCAGGGGCTTACAGATGCGGCGCATCTTCAATATATTCATGAGCACAAGACAGGCGATTTGATTGTGTTTTCCGTCAAGGCGGGAGGCAGAGTCGGAGCGGGAGATCTGGTCCAGCTTCAAGCGCTTGAGACCTATGGACGTGCGATCGGTCTTGCGTTCCAGATTCAGGATGACATCCTTGATCTTACCGGGGATGAATCGAAGCTCGGGAAGAAGACGCAAAGCGATATAAAGCAGGGGAAGGTAACCTACCCGTACTTCCATGGGCTGGAGCAGTCCCGTGAAGAGGTCGTCCGATTGACTCGTGTTGCGAAGGAAGCGGTTACCGGCGGCAGTATTCCTGATCCTTTGCGTTTGGTGCAGATCGCGGATTACCTGCTGCAAAGAGATCACTGATGCCAGTTGCGGACTCTTAACCCGCAATATACCGGCGGAAATGGGCTATTTCACCAAACCAAGCTCATTGTGATATAATAAGGACTATTATTTACAGACGAAATTTACGGAAGAAAGCGGGGAATTCCTGTGCTGCTTTCAGAAATTAAAGGGCCTGAGGATATTAAAGAGCGCTCGATCGAAGAATTGGAGCCGCTTGCGGCCGAGGTTCGGCAATTTTTGATTGAGAAGCTATCGGTTACCGGCGGCCATCTGGCCTCCAATCTGGGCGTGGTTGAGCTGACCATTGCTTTGCATTATTGCTACAACAGTCCGCAGGATAAAATCATCTTCGACGTTGGCCATCAGGCTTATGTGCATAAAATATTGACGGGTCGGATGGATCAGTTTGACACTTTGCGCAAACAGCATGGCTTATGCGGCTTTGTTAAGCGATGCGAGAGCGAGCACGATGTGTGGGAAGCCGGACATAGCAGCACTTCATTATCCGCCGCGATGGGGATGGCCCTTGCCCGCGATCTCAAGGGAGAGCAGAACAAGGTTATCGCCGTGATCGGTGACGGAGCGCTGACCGGAGGGATGGCGTTTGAAGCACTGAACCATATCGGTCATGAGAAGAAGGACCTGATGGTTGTCCTTAATGATAATGAAATGTCGATTGCGCCGAATGTCGGTGCGATGCATAATTATTTGACCAAGCTTCGATCTGACCGTAATTACTTGCGGGCCAAGGATGAAGTGGAACAGCTGTTGAAGAAAATTCCGGCGATCGGCGGCAAGCTGGCCAAGACGGCTGAAAGGCTGAAGGACAGCTTGAAGTACATGATGGTCTCGGGCGTATTGTTCGAGGAGCTCGGATTCAAATATTTGGGTCCGATTGATGGTCATGACCTCCCGGGTCTGATCGAAGCATTTCATCAAGCGAATAATGTCAGCGGGCCTGTAATGGTGCATGTGCTGACAACGAAGGGAAAGGGCTATTCGCCAGCGGAAGCGGATTCCTTCAAATGGCATGGAATCACGCCTTACAAAATTGAATCGGGTCAAGTGCTTAAGGCTGTTGGAAATCCGATGTATACGGATGTATTCGGCAAAACATTGATCGAGCTGGCTGAGCAGGATTCCCGAATTGTTGCCGTGACTCCGGCAATGCCGGGGGGATCGGGGCTATTGAAGTTTGCGGAACGCTTTCCGGACCGCATGATCGATGTGGGGATAGCTGAACAGCATGCCGCAACCATGTGCGCTGCTCTTGCAATGGAAGGGATGAAGCCGGTGTATGCCGTCTACTCCACCTTCATGCAGCGTGCCTATGACCAGATCGTTCATGACATTTGCCGCCATAATGCCAATGTGATGTTTGCGATTGACCGTGCCGGCTTTGTAGGGGCGGATGGAGAGACGCATCAGGGCGTATTTGATATCGCATTTATGCGTCATATTCCCAATATCGTTCTGATGATGCCTAAAGATGAAAATGAGCTGCGCCATATGATGAAGACGGCGCTTGATTATAATGAGGGGCCGATTGCTTTCCGCTATCCGCGGATCAATGTCCCTGGAGTGGAGCTGGATCCAGAGCTTCGTTCGTTGCCGATTGGCAGCTGGGAGCTGTTGCATGATGCGGATGGACCGGTGCTGATCGCTGCGGGACCTATGGTGCAGGTTGCAGAAGAGGCCGCTGAGCTGTTGAAGCGGGATGGTATTCAGGCTGCGGTCGTCAATGCGCGGTTCCTCAAGCCGCTTGATGAGAACATGCTGCTTGAGCTTGCTCATCGCGGACAGCATCTGGTAATTATTGAAGAGGCTTCCGTCGCGGGAAGTCTCGGCAGTGCGGTGCTGGAGTTCTATGCGGCACAGGGGCTGTCAGGGCTGGATATTTCATTAATGGGGGTTCCTGACCGATTTATTGAGCATGGCAGTATCAAGGAGCAGCTTGAGGAAGTGGGTCTGACCTCAGAGGCGATTGTTAAAGAAATTAAACAGCATCGTTCTGCCGCTCATTCGTTTGGGCTGGCAAACAAGCTGTAATATTTATAATTATGAAAGTCAGGAGAATTGCATTGTCGATACCTAAAGAACGAATCGACGTCTTGCTAGTGGAGCAGGGCTTTTTCGAAAGCAGGGAGAAGGCAAAGGCCGCGATTATGGCCGGACTCGTCCTCAGCGGCTCGGAGCGTATTGAGAAGCCTGGCATGAAGGTGCCGCGCGATGTTCCGATTACGGTAAAAGGGGCTGTTCATCCTTATGTCAGCCGCGGCGGCCTGAAATTGGAAAAGGCGCTGAAGCAGTTTGACATTGATCTGAAGGGACGCGTCATGCTTGATATCGGTGCATCTACAGGCGGCTTCACTGACTGTGCGCTGCAGCACGGCGCCAGTTACGTCTATGCAATTGATGTCGGTTACAATCAGCTGGACTGGTCGCTTCGCAATGATCCGCGAGTGAATGTCAAGGAAAGAATAAATTTCCGTTATATGACGACAGCGGAATTGGACGGACCTGCACCGGATTTTGCCAGTATAGACGTGTCCTTTATTTCATTGAAAATGATTCTTCCGCCACTGCTTGAGCTGCTGCAGCGGCCGGCAGATATCGCCGCATTGATCAAGCCGCAGTTTGAGGCGGGGCGGGAGAAGGTGGGAAAGTCCGGTGTTGTCCGCGATCCTAAGGTGCACCAGGAGGTGTTGGAGACGGTTCTGAATGAAGCGGTCTCGCTCGGTTTTACCTTGGAGGGACTCACCTTTTCGCCGATTACCGGCGGAGAGGGAAATATCGAATTTTTGGCTCATTTGCGACTGAGCCCGGATGCCGATTCTCCTGAGACCAAGCAGGATTATTCCGGATGGATTACAGAGATCTCGCGGAAAGCAGTCGAGGAAGCGAATCAGAAATTTCAATCGAACCCGTCGAAATGACGGGTTTTTACATATTGAAATCAGAACAAATGTTCCCTATAATAAGTTTATATCTTTCGTTCACTGTTGTTCAGACAGGAATTATTATCAATTCGTCGAATAATGAACGTGAGGTGATTGAATTGGGGAGCAGCTTTGACGGCTTTTTAATGGTTCTGATTGCCGCGTTCTTTGTGTATATCGGTTACCGCACCTTCCGTATATGGGTACGCAGACCGTTCGGGCTAAAGTCAGGAATCGGGCTTGAGTTGAATGACCAGATTCTGGAGCACCCGGCAGTCGATTTGCTGGAGCAGGCCGGCTTTGAAGTGCTCAGCGACAAGCTGAAGATTCCGCTTGCCTTCCAGGTGGATGACCGGAAGCTGCACAGCAGGTTATTTATTGACTATATCGCAGCTAAAGACGGGGAATTCTATCTGGTGAGAACCGCAAGGGAACGGATGCCGGTAGAATGGACGGGAAGCGGGATCCGCAGAGATTTTCTGCCGTTTCTGCTGATGTATCCCGAGTGTGCCGGCGTATTGTATGTCGATGCGGAACAGAACCTTTTGAAGGAAATCACCTTAACGACTGACGAAGATGAAGACGTATCCGAACAACAACTAGCCGAAGAAGGCTTATGGAGGACGAAATGAAGGGTCAAAGACATATTAAGATTCGAGAGATTATTACAAACCGGGAAATTGAAACCCAGGATGAATTGGTGGAAGAGCTTCGTCGTGCCGGTTTTCAGGTTACCCAGGCAACGGTGTCTCGGGACATCAAGGAACTGATGCTGATCAAGGTGCCGACGGACAGCGGAACGTACAAGTATTCCCTGCCGACAGCTCAGCGCTATAACCCGGTTCAGAAGCTGCAGCGCGCGCTGGTGGACAGCTTTGTCGGGATTGATCATACAGGCAACTTGGTTGTGGTCAAATGTCTTCCAGGTACGGCTAATTCCGTAGCCGTATTGTTTGATAATATGGAATGGCCGGATTTACTGGGGACGATTTGCGGCGATGATACCATTTTAATGATTTGCCGTAACGAGGATTACAGTAACTATATTATTGATCAAATCATGGGCTTCATCTCTTAAGATGTGCCTTTGATTTATTTTCTTTTCATTTTCTCTGCTGCTGAAGGGAGCTGTCGTGTTCTATGCTAGTCCATTTGTCTATCCGGAATTTGGCGGTAGTGGAAGCTGTGGATATTACCTTTCATTCCGGATTTCATGTGCTGACCGGGGAGACCGGTGCAGGTAAATCCATTATTATTGATGCACTTGGGCTTATTGCGGGAGGAAGGGGCTCTGCCGACTTGATCCGCTATGGATGTGAACGGGCCGAGATTGAGGCTGCCTTTGATCTGCCCCCAGGGCATCGATCCTGGCAAGCGCTTGCGGAATTCGGGATCTCCGCTGATCCGGAGGAATCCTTGATTATTCGGCGGGAGATCGGTATTCATGGCAAAAGCACGGCAAGGATTAACGGGCAATTAGTCAATCTTTCAATGCTGCGTGAGGTTGGTGAAGCACTGATCAATATTCATGGTCAGCATGAACATCAGACACTGCTCCGGCCGGAGAGACATCTGGACCTGCTTGATGCTTATGGCGCCGAGCTGATCGGTCCGCGCAAGGCTGAATATCAGGCGGCTTATGCTGCTTTTATTAAGGTTAATAAAGAATGGAACGAGCTTCGCGGAACGAACCAGCAGGCTCTGCAAATGCTCGATTTGCATCGGTTCCAGCTGGAGGAAATTGCTTCCGCAAAATTAAAAGCGGGAGAAGATGAATGGTTATCCCAGGAAAAGCTCAAACTATCACATAGCGAGAAAATGATGGACTCCGTCTCTCAAGCTTATGACCTGCTGTATGGATCCCAAGGACTTGAAGCAGTAGCCAAAGCGATTTCCCGGTTGAATGAGGTGTCCTCCTTCGACCGGACGTCCATGGAACCGCTTTTGGAGCAACTGCAGACCGCTTATTACCAGTTGGAGGATGCAGCGTTCGGTCTTCGTTCCTACCGGGAGCAGATCGAATTTAATCCTGAACGGCTGGAAGAAGTGGAGGACAGACTGGATCTGATTTCTACCATGCGGAGAAAATACGGGGATTCCATTGAAGGGATCCTTGAATACTACGATAAAATTCGCCGTGAGACGGATACACTGGAGAATAAGGATGAGCTGTTGGAGAAGCTTCAAGCACAGCGCGAGCAGTTCCTGAAGCAATTGTTGAAGGAGGCTGCGGAGCTGAGTAAGGTCCGGCAGCTTAAAGCACGAGAGCTTGCTGAACAGATCGAGCATGAATTGAAGGAGCTGCAAATGGGGCGCACCTCCATTCAGGTCAAGCTTGGACTTCATGAGGATCCTCATGGAGTGGAATGGGAAGGGCGCAAAGTACGCCCGGGCAAGCAGGGCATGGATACGGCTGAATTTTTGATCTCTCCGAACCCGGGAGAGCCGCTTCGGCCGCTTAGCAAGATTGCTTCCGGCGGCGAGCTCTCTCGGATTATGCTTGCGCTGAAGAGTATTTTTGCAAGACATGACGATGTGCCCGTGCTTATTTTTGATGAGGTGGATACGGGGGTCAGCGGTCGTGCTGCTCAATCCATCGCGGACAAGCTGTTTCGGTTATCCCGTTCTTGTCAGGTATTCTCGATTACTCATCTGCCGCAGGTTGCTTGTATGGCGGATGGCCAATACTTGATCGAGAAGGTTGTTGACGGAGATCGAACGATGACGCGAGTAGAGGAGTTAAATGAGGATGGCAGGGTACGCGAGCTTGCACGGATGCTTGGAGGAGTCGAGATTACGGAGAAGACGACCCATCATGCACATGAAATGCTGAACCTCGCCAGGGCTCAAAAAGAGCTGCTGTAATGGAAGACGCTTCCTTTTTGAAAATGTTTATTTGACTGCGGGAACAATGATTGACAGTAATAAATGACCTGACCCGGGGTATCTTATAGGTACGCAATTGGCGACCACTTTTCGTCAAGCGAAAGAAGCCAAGGGAGTGTGACAGCCATTGAACCCGAACCTCAGGATCAGATTGCTTGGCCTTTTAACTGCATTCATTATCAGTCTTATCGGTACATCGGTTGCCGAAGGCCGACTATCGCCTTTTCCGGATGAGCTTAATTTGCTGCAAGGGCACGCCAGGCAACTCAATGTCGCCTTGCCGGTGCAGGCAAGTGTCAGTGTGGACCGGCCGGATGTAGTAAGATTGAATGGCAGTGCGGAGACGACGAGCGTCTCGATCGGAAGCCCGTTAGAGCTGTCCCCGCTTCAGAGCGGTGTAGCCAAGTTGAATATGAAATTATTCGGTCAAATTCCCCTGAAGACGGTAAAAGTCAATGTGATTCCGGATTTGAAGGTGATTCCCGGTGGACAGACGATCGGTGTGAAGGTAAAGTCGGCAGGTATTCTGGTCGTTGGTCATCATCAAGTCATCGGTGACAACAATCAAAAATCCTCGCCAGGAGAAGAAGCGGGGATTCAAGTCGGAGATCTGATAACACATTTAAATGGAGTTTCGCTTAAGGAAGTTAAGGACGTTGCCCAAATTGCGGGAGAAGCGGGAAAGAACAAGAAGCCAATCAAGGTAACACTAACGCGCGCAGGCCAGAAGATTCAAGCATCAATACGACCTGCTTATGACAAACAGGACGGAGCTTGGAGGCTAGGACTTTATATTCGCGACTCCGCTGCAGGGGTAGGTACACTGACGTTCTATGCCCCGGATCAAGGCGTATATGGAGCATTGGGACATGTCATCACGGATATGAACACTCAGACTCCGATCGTCGTCGGCAGCGGCCAAATTCTACAGTCAAGCGTTACTTCGATTGCAAAGAGTGAAAGCGGAGAGCCAGGAGAGAAACGCGCTCATTTCATTAGAGAAGGTAAAACCTTAGGAACGATCGAACGAAACACGCATTTCGGCATTTTTGGGAAAATGACTCAAAATCCCGAGCATAGTGTATATCAAGAATCGATTCCGGTAGCATTTTCTGATGAGATTATAGAAGGTCCTGCGGAAATTCTTACCGTCGTGGAGGGTCAGCGGGTTGAGCGATATAAGGTTGAAATCGTTCACGTATCCAAGCAGAACGCCCCTCAGACGAAAGGGATCGTCTTGCGGATCACGGACTCCAGACTTATTGAGAAGACCGGAGGGATTGTTCAAGGCATGAGCGGAAGCCCCATTATCCAGAACGGGAAGCTAATTGGAGCTGTAACTCATGTGTTCGTCAATGATCCTAAATCAGGCTATGGCTGCTTCATTGAGTGGATGCTGCAGGATGCGGGAATCATCCAGGGGAGCTCCAAAAACGGAGAACAAAATCTTAAGGCGGGATAATCGCCTTAAGATTTTTTGTTGCCCGCCGATAATAGTAAATGGGCCGAGTTCAGGGGAATCTGTCGAAATAAATGGAAAGGAATCGTAATATGTAGATAAATATGTAATTATATCCTAATGGACTAAAAAAATAAAGAAAAATAATTTTCGACAGAAGGAATTTACTTCTGCATGTCGAAACCTTATTCTGGAAGAGAAAAGATAAAATCTTATTTAATTACTTAAGGAGGCAGAAAGTCAGTGCAGAAAATTGAAGTGTTGTTGGCGGATGATAACCGTGAATTCACAAATTTGCTCGCGGAATATATTTCGGGGCAGGACGATATGATCGTCTCAGGAATTGCATACAATGGTGAAGAAGTTCTGGAGATGATCAACAATGCTTCAAAGGTTCCGGACGTACTAATTCTGGACATTATTATGCCTCACCTGGACGGGCTTGGTGTATTGGAGCGCCTGCGTGATCTGAACCTGAACCCTCAGCCGAAGATTATTATGCTGACGGCTTTTGGGCAGGAGAACATTACACAGCGTGCTGTGCAGCTCGGGGCATCGTATTACATCCTTAAGCCATTTGACATGGAGGTGCTGGCTAACCGTATTCGTCAGCTTGTGGGAGTCCAGTCAAGTGTGAGCACAACTCAGACTTCATTTGCGAAATCCAACGTAGTACCTCTGGGCAAGGGTAAAAATCTGGACGCCAATATTACATCCATCATTCATGAAATCGGTGTTCCTGCCCATATTAAAGGCTACCAATATCTTCGAGAAGCAATCACCATGGTGTATAACAATATTGAAATACTGGGAGCAATCACGAAAACGCTCTACCCGGCTATTGCCGAGAAATTCAAGACAACGCCTTCCCGTGTGGAACGCGCCATTCGCCATGCCATTGAGGTGGCCTGGACACGCGGCAACATCGACTCCATTAGCCATCTGTTCGGCTATACGATCAACATCAGTAAGTCCAAACCAACCAACAGCGAATTTATCGCGATGGTTGCTGATAAGCTGAGAATCGAGCATAAGGTATCGTGAAAGGGTAAGGAGTAAGGGATTTAAAGAATTTATTGGGCATCGCTAGGATTCCGATAAACTTTTAGGGGATCTTCCGTTAAAGTTTTTTGCTATTAACACAAATATTGTCTGAGTTTAACGGACGTTTAGCCAAAATAATGTTAACTTAATTTTGTAGCAAAGACAAGTACAGGCAAAGGTGATGCTTTCTCTTCTGTAGGCAGACATACCGTCATTCCAAGACGCTTTCTGAGCTTCTCTGAGCCTCTAATTAACGGTATGGAATGATATGTGGTATATATTGTGTGTGTAATGATTGTAAGACGCTTTATAAGCCGTCCTACAATCATTAGATGCTTTACCGCTTTGAGTGCTTGTCCTTTCTCCGGGGGATAGGCGCTCTTTTCTTTTGTTAAGTTCCTTTTTGACCTCTCGCAACTCCTTCACCATCATTTCATCTACCGTCTTGGATTCGCCTGTCGAGGGAACAATGTGTTCCTGTTCTACGATCGATGGATTCGGACAGGGAGAGCATTTCTAAAATTTTTGAAGAACTTATAGTTACCGATGTCGGCAATTCTGAAAATTGATCGTATGCTGCAATATAATTAGAAGCCATGCTATTAATGAAATCAAAGGAATCTTTAACCCATTTCCCAAACTCACGATGAACCAAATAATTCTCTTTCACAGGCTTCAGCCTTCGCCCAATATATGAGCAAAAAATAAATAATGGAAAAGAAAAATGAGAACGCTAGTTCTTTTATTATGTGATATGTTATTATTAGTATGTACAGAAAAAGAAAGAGGGGGGAAGCTTATTTATTGGTTCAATAGTTATAACACTGAAATAATTAAGGTACAAGGAGAAAAAGTTGTTCAGAAGGTTTTCGATATTTATTCACAAAGTGGCAGTTATGGATTAACACCAAGAGAGGGACAAGAAAATATGTCCTTGGACATAGCTGAAGCATTCCAAAATCAGACTAATCTTTTAATTGAGGCCGGCGTTGGAATCGGAAAATCATTTGGTTACTTAATTCCAGCATTATTAATCAATAGATATTCTCAAAAACCGATAATAATAGCTACATCTTCTATTCAATTATCTGAGCAAATATACAACGATGCAAAGTTTATTTCGGAAAAATTAGGGTTTAACTATATGCAAATAGTTTTAGGTATGGGAATGAATAATTATGCTTGTAAATTGAAATCTTTTAAACTAATTGAAGAAAATAGAGATGTTGATACACCTGATTATTTTATAGCTGAAGGTGTTGCAAAAGGAGAAATTCAACTTCGATCAGATACACAAGAAAGCATTGAAGATAATTCATGGTCGAAAGTTTCAGTTAGCCATTGTAGATATGAAAGATGTGAATACAGGCATTCTTGTAATTTTTATAAAATGAGGATGCAAATTAAATATCATCACACTAGTGTTATCATAGTCAATCAAGATTTATTTGTACGCGACATAATAAAAAGAAATCAAACTGGTGATGGATTGATAACAAATATTAAAGCATTAACAATTATTGATGAGGCTCACAATTTTGAAGAGAAAGTACGCTCTGCTCTGACAGAATCATTTACTATCAAAAGTATAAACCTAACAATAGATCGAATGATCTCATTATTTGATCATAAAAGTGAATCTAATGACCACATCCAAAAATTTGAGATAATTAAACGAAGATTCTATTATATGTTTCAAGAAATTGATAGGCTAATTATCAAATTAATTGAAAATGGTTCAAGTGATTCTGAAAGATTTCCTATTCATACTGTGCATTCAGATTTCAGTAGAGAAATTATACTGTTGGGAGATCTTCAAGCAACGCTCTCCCTTTTTGATGAGGATAAAAAGGGGAGAGAAATTGATGAGGCTGTACAAACTTTAGATAAATTCTTAACACTTTTTAGTACACTTAATGGAGATGTTGAAGAAAACTTGGTTTGGGTCAAGAAGGATAATCATAATAATCACTGTATAGAATTTTGCCCTAAAAATATTGATGAAGTCCTATTTAATAATCTTTTCAAATTGAAAGGTTCAGTGATATTGACTTCCGCCACTCTGTGTCAAAGTGGTAATGATATAGAAGATAAATATAGTTATATTAAAAAATCATTAGGCTTTGAAGGCGTACTGGGTGACCCTCAAACTTCTCCTTATGACTACGTCAATAATTCAATAATGTATGTCGCTAATGATCTTCCTATCTACCGAGCTGGAGATGATGGGAATCGTTTGGAATATCTAGATGAGGTACTTAAACGAATAATAGATTTATGTGATATTACTAATGGACGGACGATGGTTTTATTTTCAGCGAAAGAAGACTTACAGTACTTAGTAGGTAAACTTGGTTTAATTCAGACCAGATGGGAAAAAGTAATACAAAAAAGTGGTTCGAATCAAGATTCAGTTATTCAAAGATTTAGAGAAAGTAAAGGAGTTTTATTTGGCACGGGTATCTTTTGGGAAGGAATTAACATTCAGGGACCTGACTTAATTCAAGTTATCATTGTGAAATTACCCTTCCCTGTACCTACCGACCCAGTAATGGAATATAAAATGAATAACTGTAATGATTCATTCAAAGAAGTTTTAATACCAGAGATGCTAATTAAACTTAGACAGGGAACGGGCCGCTTGATTAGATCAGAAACAGATAAAGGGATCATTAGTATTTTGGATTCAAGGTTATGTGAAGTTGCCAACAGGGAATATAGGTTGGATGTGCTGAAAGCATTGCCATTCAAAACCGTTACTGAGAATTTGGGCGTAGTAAAGGAGTTTGCTGAATCAAAATTAAATTCCACATTTTCGGAAGTATCTTAAGAAAAATAATAGAACTCCAATTGCCTAGTGTTTTTACTGAAAAAGCACAAGAGACCTCCCAAGTTACAATGGAGGTCTCTTTTTAATAAAAACTATTTTTCATTTTTAAAGTCATGTCTTTTTTGGAGTTGATCAAATTAAGCAATGAGATATTATTGTTGGCCGCTGTAGTCAGTTCTTTTGTTGGTGTGTTCAAGGCATATGGGGTTAATAGTAAACATAACAGTCTCATTTGTTTTAGTTATAGCAGCTATCTTTGTATTGGTTCCAGATCACATTCAACAAACAATGCTTACGATCTCTCTTGTTGGGTTAACAGCTAGTGGAGCATATCATTATTCTGAGAAACCAAATTTGGAAGAGAAAAGTGAAGAGAAAAGTGAAGAGAAAATTGAGGAAAAAATTGAAGCGGAATTTGTAGAGAAAAATTGAGCCGGAAAATGTGATTTGTATACAGAGAGTCCTTTTACACTTCTTAAATGTATACAAAATTTGCAATTAAATTGCGTTTACATAAAATACTTAGCGAAAATGTATTCAAAATCGAGTTTTCATGGTATATTATTCCTATAGAAAGATACGATTTCCTATCAGAGTTATGCGGCTATTTTAATAGATTTAAATTAGCATTCAAATTTAAAGTCATTTGAGACACTTATATTTTAGAATGTGTCGCATACACATTAAGGAAAGACAGTATCAAATTCACTCAATTGGGCATAACGTATACCAGGGTAAGTTACTGGGGGTGCTTTGAGTGACAGTGAGGAGACGATGTAAAATGCCAATTACAGAAATAAAACCCATTCGTCCTACAAAAAGTATGGTCAACGATAACAGGGCTAAAAAAATCCATAATTATGCAACGCAAACAGAGAAGACTCAAAGTGTTGGAATGGATCGTATTCGTGAAATGATGGGTAATTTTAAAGAGAAAAGGAAATAGTCACCTCAATGCCTGAACTAAATTATCGCTATTTAACAGAACAAGACAGTGCAATTTTGGAGCAATTCCAATGTGACGATGAGCCAACTGTTAGAAGATTTTTAGTAGAACAAGCATGGGAACTTCAAAAATTAAATTTAGCAGATACCCGATTATATTTTAATGAGTCAGATGAACTTATCGGGTATTTTACTTTGTATAATGATATGATGCAGATCGGAAAGCACAAAAGAAGAAAACACGGGCTAGCATCTCTTCCCTCATACAAATATTATCCCTCCGTTAAGCTTCATTATTTAGGAGTAGATTCTCGATATCGTAAACAGAGATACGGTGAATACTTACTTCTGGCTGCATTAAATACAGTTAAGGAAATCTCAGAACAATCTGGGTGTGTGTTTCTAAGTGTTGAATCTCTCCCTAGCTGTGTCTCCTTTTACGAAAGATATGAATTTCATAGATTAAGTTATAATGCTCCATACACGGATATGTTTTTTAAGATTGGCGAATTGTAAAACTACATATAATTCTTCAAGTCACTCTATGCAGGAGTGGCTTTTTTATTTTGTCCAAATTCCCACATCCACTTCACTCAACCACCATAAGAAAGGAGAACGATACAGGTGCATCACACATGGAAACCAAACTATACGACTCGTAAAAATCAAGATCCCTTCGAATGTTTGGAGGGTATGAGAAGATCACATTTGGCTAGTGGTTGGGCAGCTACAGGACAGCACTTTAGTGTCCTTGAAAATGGATTAATCGGTGTTAGCTTAGACAGGAAATTAAACAATGCTACTGCCGGTATCAAAGGTGCAAATGGTAACGCAATTTGCGTTGAAATCATTGCTAATTTTGGATACCGGTGGAGATTCAGACGCGCAGAAACGCTCTGTAACGCATGTATATGCATGCCTAGCAAAGCCTATTGTAGTGACATGCTTTATTTGACTCCTTTTGTCTTCGTAAATAGATAATGATACAATGAATTTGCAAATCATTTTTGCGTATAAACTACTGATGTTCATGCCAACAAAGTGCAGTGAAATCACATAATCAAGTAAGATACGATCCTTTATCCTATAAGATGCTCTATACGATCAACATCAGTAAGTCCAAGCCAACCAACAGCGAGTTCATCGCGATGGTCGCTGACAAGCTGAGAATCGAGCATAAGGTATCGTGAAAGGGTAAGGACTCTTTTGGGGACAAGGAATAGTGGAATGAAAATGAATCAAGCTCCTTTATTGGTCGAGAAATTTTACCAGTAAGGGAGCTTTTTTCGTGACAGATTTTATTTCGTCCTCATTTGAGTTCTTCAACTTCTATTGGTCTTAGGAACTGGTTCGGATATCCTCTATAAAAGTTCACAGACAGCCATACATGCCAATCTGTAGGCAGAAAGGCTTGTTTTAGACGAGCGATAGCTAACTCACAGATAATAATTTCTGTGATTTGTTCCGATTGATAGGTAGGAGGACCTTATTACCTAACATGCTATGTAAATAAGTATTGTAAGAATCAGGATAGTATACTATAATTTAAAACGGTTCTCCTGTTGAAATTTATCAATTTATGATAAATTGACTATTTCTATGATAATTTAATAATTCGGCAAACCTATTGAAAAGTAGGGACGCAAAGCTATAGGGACTAAATCCGGTAAGGATAAGTCAGCCAGTTGCAGGTAGTAATTGGTGAAGAATGGGCGCAAGTTCCATTATTCACTATTTTTTTTGTTTACTTCATAGATTGAGAGGAGAATGGAGAGTGCCAGATGATGACTACAGCAAGAATTCGGTTCAAACTTTTTTCCCAAGTGAAAATGGAAACAAGGAAGAAAGGCAACGATTTTTACAGCTTATTGAGCAGTTAGTTGCAGGTGTGGATCGTCTTAAAAACCCTGAAGGGGTGAATCTGCTTGGAGAGAAGCAACGCTCCGATACGTTCTACAAGGATTTGATTCAGACGAGTACGATACCAGACGATAGTATGAAGCAAGAAGAGGTCAACGAACGGTTGTTAAACCTTCTACATAACCACCCTTATCATTCAAAGTATTTTCTGACGAATATTTTGCCTATGGCAAGCGTTCCGGGTATTCTCGGTATGATTGCAGCGTTTCTGGTAAATGGCAACAATCTTTGGGATGTTTACGGTCCAGCCGGAGCTGAAGCCGAGGTTCGGGTGATCAGCATGATGTCCAAGCTTGTTGGCTATGATGCCGCTCAAAGCGGGGGCTACACCACATGGGGAGGACAGGGAGCGATCTTCACGGGATTGAGACTGGCTATCGCCAAGTTTGCCCCAGATGCTCCGCGCAAAGGTGTTCCTGGACATTTTTATACATTCTGCTCGGAATCGGCTCACTACAGTCTGTTCAAATCAATGGAGGCAACAGGCCTTGGCAGCGACCGCTTGATCAAGGTGCGGACTACGCCTGATAGCGCTATGGATGTAGAAGACCTTCGTCGAAAGATGGAGCAGGTCATCGCGGATGGCGGTGTTCCAATCTACATTGTGGCAACAACTGGGACAACAGATGCCATGGGTATTGACGATGTGCAGCAGATCCTTTATACGGCCTCGGAGATTGCGGCCAAGCATGGGCTTCAGCGGCCGCATATTCATGCAGATTCTGCGCTTGGCGGTTTTTTTGCATTCTTTCGTGAATATGATTTTACTGCTAATCCGTTGGAGTTTAAGCCCCATGTACTGGATGCGTTGCAGCGAATTCAGGGTAAAATGAAGCATTTATCTCTGGCGGATTCGCTCTGCTTCGATTTCCAAAAGCTTGGACAAACCCCTTACCTGACCAGTTTATTCCTGGTCAAGCATGCTGACGATCTGCGTTTAATTGATCTGGCGGAAGAAGAGACGCCTTACGTCGGCCATCGTGGATATGGCCAATATCATACAGGCTATACCCTTGAATGCTCTCGTATGGCAAGCTCGATCAGTATTTATAGTGCGCTTCTCGCATTTGGAGTGAAGGGTTACCAGTGTCTGCTTGCTCAGTTTGTGGAAGTCAATCTGGCGTTTCGCGAGGCGTTGCGCCGGGACGTGCCTCAAGCGGTCATTGTAAATGATGATAATCCGGGCATTGTGACGCTGTTCCGTATTTATCCGAATGGACAAAATGGCTTTCAAGCCGAGTTGTCCGGTGCTTGCTCGTTGGTCGAGATTGAACGGACGAATCGTTTTAATGAGCAGTTATTCGAGGTGTTGGGCGATCAGCGCGATCGAATCTTTTTTGGAGACACGAAAAAGCATCTGGTGGTGAAGACACGTGAAGGAAGCAGTTCGACTCTGTACGCCTCGAAAATTTTTGTGATTTCTCCTTATACGGAAGTCGCTCACGTGCAGGAGATTGTTCAATATCTCAAACAGAATATCGATAAGGTATTTCAATTACACACTGATAACCTACACACAATCGGGAGGTAGACAAGGTGGGACAACAAGCTTCTTTAACTTCAAAAAAATCAGTATTTAGCTGGTTGAATAGCCGTATTTCACTTAAGATGATGAGCAGCATGATCGGATTGATAATTCTTATATGTGCGGTTTTCTCAGTGACCGAGTATCAAATCAGCAACAGATTGACCAGCAAGCTTGAAGGACAGTTTGACCTAAGACTTGCAAGCAGTATCCAGTCTATCGGCACTTATCTGGATTCGATTCCAGAGCATGTCGAGGATATAGATGGGTTAACTAGCGACAGCTATATCAAAATCAAAGCTGAACTGCAACGGATCCTTGAGACGGATGCTTTGGAGAATGTCTATATTCTTAGCAACAATACGGGCAGAGAGCAAATCGTTGCTCTGACGGGTGTGGATGATGATTACGGGACTGATTATGCCTTTACTGACGAAATGAAAAGTGCGATTGAGAACCAGACAAGAACCTATAGCACGATTTATAAGGATGAGTATGGCACTCATAAGTCTGTTTTTCTTCCTTTAAAGGACCGGAATGGACAAGCATTAGGAATCGCCGGTATCGACATTGATGCATCCATCGTTCCGGAAACCAGAACATTTATTTTCTGGACGACCGCTTTCATTGTGCTCGGGGTTGTCGTGGTTGGCGCAGCAGTGGCTTATGTGATCAGCCGAAGCATAACCCGCCCGATTGCCCTGCTTGTTCGCGCAACGGAGAAGGTAGCGGGTGGGGATCTCACGGAGGAGCTTGTGCTTAAGCGCACAGACGAAATTGGGCAATTGGCAAATACGTTTGAACTGATGCGTCGCAATCTGGAATCATTGATTCGGAAAGTTTCGGCTTCCTCGAAGATCTTCTCGACAACAAGTGGAAAGCTGTACCAATCGGCCGATGAAATGGGGGCAAGCTCGCAGCAGGTGGCTTCTTCAATGAATAGTATGAATGAAGGCGTGTCCGAGGTTGTGGTATCTATTACGGAGAGTACTTCTTCTATCGTTGAAGTAAATGCAGATCTGGCCAAGGTAACCGACGAAGTCAAGAGTATGCAGGAAATGGCCTACGAGGTAAGCTCGCATTCGCAGGACGGTCAGGATCTTGTAGAGAAGACGTTGAATCAAATGAATGTAATCCAGCAGGAAATGCAGCACTCACAAGATGCGGCTGTTCAGCTTGATTTGCGCTCCAAGGAGATTGGAGAGATTATTACGCTGATTACAAACATTGCAGGACAAACCAATTTGCTTGCGCTGAATGCATCTATTGAAGCAGCGCATGTCGGCGAGTATGGCAAGGGCTTTGCAGTCGTTGCAGGAGAGGTCAAGAAGCTGGCGGAGCAATCCTCGGATGCGGCGAATTCGATTACCGAGCTAATCAGCAGCACGCAGCAGGACAGCCAGTCTGTACTCTCTAGCATTGCCCAAGGCTATCAGGCGGTAGAACAAGGGCAGACATGGATTCACGAGATGTTTGAGAACTTTAAGGTCATCTTTAACGGAGTTTCCTCGTTCTCTACTCAAATTGACCATTTGAAGAATGCGCTGGATAAAGCGGATAAGTCCTTTGAGATGATTACAGAGTCTATGCAAAAGATTTCCGGAATCACAGAGGAGCAATCGGCCGGATATGAAGAGGTTGGTGCAGCTGTGCAAGAACAAGGCGCAACGATTCAGGAAATAACCGGCGCGATCCGGAATTTGTCGCAGATGGCTGCGGATTTGCAGCAATCCGTGCAAAGCTTCAAAGTATCCTAATTCATTATTTTCAAGTAAAACAGGAGAATGCGGAGCCAGTGCTCTTTATTCTCCTGTTTTTATACTGTATAAAAAGACTATCCATTTTCTACCGTTTGCTTGTCATCGCTGGGGCATTGGGCTCCTCGCTGTCCGGGATAAGATAATGTGGTAAAATAAAGAGGTTAAGGGGTCGTCATAGGTCCCGGTTAGGAGGCAAAATATGCAACAGGGAGAACTGAGGCAAGGCACAGAGGAGCGCGACCAAGGATTGCTTAAATTGCTTGAACTCCCCGGACTCCAGGAGGAGGACCGCCTGGAGATTCAAGCGTTACTGGAGCAGCTTACCGCTCTGCAAGCAGAGAATACGCGGCTGCGCAAGATGATCCATCGATTATCCGCAGGCAATAAACCAAAGATGTCTACAAAGCTGAAGGAAGCCTTGTATGAATAAATAAAAAATCTTTCCCGCGTTCATAGCAGGAAAGATTTTTGCTTCTATTTGGCCGGGGGATGTAAACATTACACTCTGAGACCCCTTCCTTTTTTTCTCGGGCCGACATAATTACGCTTCTTATCCCGGAAGTAGATCCAGCCGGCAAGGAAGGAAATACCGGCAGCGAATAATAGCAACCCCAATAGAAATTCGCCCCATTGAAAGGATGTCTGGACGAGTTCATCGTCACCATGCTGGACCATATAATCAAACAGGGCATCCTTGATTTTCAGGAATCCGATCATAGCGGCAATACCGGGGATGACCAGAATGAGGATCGCAATAAATCGGGATAGTATCAACTTCATCGGCTTGATCATCCTCCGCATGTCAATGTTACATTTATCATACAATTTTCCTGAAGGGCTGTCTATTGCCAGGCTTCCCCGCTTATTTGTAATACGATAAAAACGAGGTACAATGGAACAAGAATACTATACAAGAATGGTGGAGAGTAGAATATGGCGATTCATTGCGACGTAGCCGTGCTGGGCGGAGGAACGGGTGGATATATAGCAGCAATCCGTGCGGCTCAAGCGGGCAAGCAGGTTGTGATTATTGAGCAGGACAAGCTGGGCGGGACATGCCTGCACCGGGGATGTATTCCAAGCAAGGCGCTGCTCCGCAGTGCGGAACTGTATGCTCAGATGAAAAATAGCGAGGAGTACGGTATTGCCAGCAGCGAGGTTACGCTTGTATATCCAAAGGTGCAGCAGCGCAAGCAGGCGATCGTCGATCAATTACATAAAGGCGTTCAGGCTCTGATGCGTAAAAACAAGATCCAGGTGATCGAAGGGAGGGGGCGCGTTATCGGACCTTCGATCTTCTCGCCAAAAAGCGGAGCCGTTGCGGTTGAGCTTAACAATGATGAGATGGAGACGGTTGTTCCGGCTAACCTGATTATCGCGACAGGCTCTCGCCCGCGAACGCTGGCCGGCTTACAGCCGGACGGTGTCCATGTGTTGAGCAGTGATGAAGCATTGACGCTGGAGGAATTGCCTGCATCCATATTAATCGTGGGCGGCGGGGTCATCGGCGTAGAATGGGCCTCTCTGCTCCATGATTTCGGTGTGCGTGTGACACTGGTTGAAGCGGTTGATCAATTGCTTCCGTCTGAGGATGGTGAAATCTCTCGTGAGCTGCGCAAGCAGCTGGAGCGCCGGGGGATTACGGTAATGACGGGTGTCAAGGTGTTGGCAGAAACTTATGAGACCACGAAGCAAGGCATTCAGATCTCGATTCAGGACGGGGAGAAGAATGAACGCCTTGAGGCCGATAAGCTTCTTGTATCCATCGGACGCCAGGCTAATGTGGAGAATATCGGGCTGGAGAATACCGATATTGCTTTGACAAAAGAGGGCTACATTCGGGTAAATGAGCAAATGCAGACCACGGAGCCGCACATCTATGCCATCGGCGACTGTATTGGCGGTCTCCAGCTGGCCCATGCGGCGAGTCACGAAGGACTGATCGCTGTTGGACATATGACAGGGGAGACTTCTCATACCTATGAGGAATCCCAGGTTCCCCGCTGTGTATATACCCGCCCTGAAGTGGCATCCGTTGGATATACCGAGCAGGAAGCCAAAAAGAAGGGACGGAATACGAAGACAGCCAAGGTTCCATTTGCAGCGATTGGAAAAGCGCTTGTTCAAGGTGAGAAGGAAGGTTTCTTGAAGCTGGTGGCTGATGCGGATACAGACGATTTGATCGGTGTTCAAATTATCGGAGCCCATGCGACCGAGTTGATCGCCCAGGCGGCACTGGCACAATTGCTGGATGCAAGCCCTTGGGAGATTGGACAAGCGGTCTTTGCGCATCCATCCTTGTCGGAAATCTTTGGTGAAGCAGCGCTCGCTGTCGATGGCCGTGCCCTCAATTTGTAGCTTATACAAGTTGAACTAATGAAGCTACGTGGAAAAGGCATAAGTGTGAAGTGTTAAAAGCTTTCTGTAAGAAAGCTGCTTCGGAAGCATAGAGCGTTAGCGTTCGCCTTTGTGAGCAGATTTCTACTTTATGATGGCTTAGTTCAGTCAAAGAAATCCGCGAACAACAGCGATCATAGGGACACTTCACACGTTGCCTCGGCGTACATCATTGCTCGACTTATATAAGTTTATTTTCCTTTTTGCCGGAAAGGGATTATAATAAGGTTATTCCAAGTCTTAGTACCAGGTTATAAGATGAGCATTAACCTCTAAGATGAGGGCCAACAAAAGGAGGTAACTCCCATGAATTCAAATCATTTAACGGAAGCTCAGACAGAAGCGAAGCATAAGCAGCTTGGGTTGTCGGATGAGCAAGTCGTCGACATGTACAAATATATGCTGCTTGCGCGGAAGTTTGATGAGCGTAATTTGCTTCTGCAGCGGGCAGGGAAGACTAATTTTCACGTGTCAGGGATCGGGCAGGAAACGGCGCAGGTAGCATCAGCCTTTGCATTGGATCGGGAGCGGGATTATTTTCTTCCGTATTACCGGGACTACGGCTTCGTATTGTCTGTGGGCATGACCTTGACCGAGCTCATGATGTCTGCCTTTGCGAAGGCTGGCGATCCGAACAGCGGCGGCCGTCAGATGCCAGGTCATTTCGGCAGCAAGCGTCTCAGAATCGTGACCGGCTCAAGTCCGGTGACGACACAGGTTCCGCATGCCGTAGGCATTGCATTGGCTGCGAAAATGCAGAAGAAGGATATCGTCTCTTTCGTAACCTTCGGCGAAGGCTCCAGCAACCAAGGGGATTTTCACGAAGGACTGAACTTTGCCGGAGTACAGAAGCTGCCGGTCATATTTATGTGTGAAAACAACCAATATGCAATTTCCGTTCCCGTTCGCAAGCAGCTTGGAGGCAAGGTATCGGATCGTGCGCTTGGCTATGGTTTCCCAGGAATCAGAGTGGATGGCAACGATGCGCTTGAGGTCTATCGTGTTGTCAAGGAAGCCAGAGAACGCGCGATCCGCGGGGAAGGCCCTACCTTGATTGAAGCGATGATGTATCGCCTCTCTCCTCATTCCACGTCCGATAATGATCTGGCTTACCGGACCAAAGAGGAAGTCGAAGAGAACTGGAAGCAGGACGGCATTCCAAGAATGAAGACCTATTTGATCGATCAAGGTATTTGGAGCGAGGAGCAGGATGAAGCATTGGCCCGGGAGATTTCGGAGCAGTTGAAGGAAGCGATCGCAGCTGCGGAGAATTCACCATTCCCGAAACCGGAGGATACACTGCTGCACGTCTATGCCGGAGATAAGGAGGTGTCGGCATGGCAGTGATGGAATATATCGACGCGATTCGGCTGGCGATGAAGGAAGAAATGCAACGGGATGAAGCCGTATTTGTGCTCGGGGAGGATGTAGGTGTTAAGGGCGGCGTATTTACGACGACCAAAGGTCTTCAAGAGCAGTTCGGCGAGCTGAGGGTGCTGGATACTCCGCTTGCGGAATCGGCGATTGCCGGGGTCGCAATCGGTGCCGCTATGTACGGAATGAAGCCGATTGCCGAAATGCAATATTCGGATTTTATGCTGCCTGCCACGAATCAAATTATTAGTGAAGCGGCAAAAATTCGTTACCGTTCCAATAATGATTGGAGTTGTCCGGTGGTTGTGCGTGCGCCGATTGGAGGCGGGATTTTCGGAGGCTTGTACCACTCCCAATGTCCGGAGTCGATCTTCTTTGGAACACCGGGACTCAAGATTGTGGCGCCATATTCTGCATATGATGCCAAGGGTCTGTTGAAAGCGGCAATTCGCGATCCGGATCCGGTCTTATTCTTTGAGAATAAAAAGTGCTACAAGCTGATCAAGGAGGATGTCCCTGAGGATGATTACATCGTTCCCATCGGCAAAGCAAATGTACTGCGTGAAGGAAGCGATATTACCGTGATCGGTTACAGCCTTCCGCTACACTTTGCCATGCAGGCTGCAGAAGAGCTTGCAAATGAGCAAGGCATCAGCGCGCATATTCTGGATCTGCGCAGCTTGCAGCCGCTGGATCGTGAAGCGATCATTGCCGCCGCCCGCAAAACAGGCAAGGTCCTCATTATTCATGAGGACAACAAGACAGGAGGCGTTGGTGCGGAAGTATCGGCGATCATCGCAGAAGAATGCTTGTTCGAGCTGGATGCGCCGATTCAACGTCTTTGCGGTCCGGATGTACCGGCCATGCCGATTAGCCCGCCGATGGAGAAGTTCTTTATGCTGAGCAAGGACAAAGTGAAGGACGCGATGCTGCAGCTTGCGCTTTTTTAAGATTATAGAATCTTTGCATGATCAGCGAAGCTGAGCTTTAATCGAAAGGAAAACTTCCGCGATTGCGGTCTGCCTCTTAGCCACGGGCTAGGCAGATGTTTTTCTTAACGAATAGGAGTGAATGAGAGATGTCATCTCACAAGCAAGTAATCGATGTCGTCATGCCGCAGCTGGCTGAATCGCTTGTGTCGGCAACGATTGGAAAATGGCTCAAGAAGCCAGGAGATACAGTTGAGCAATATGAGCCGATCTGTGAAGTCATCACCGATAAGGTAAATGCAGAGATTCCTTCTACCGTTGACGGTGTGATGGGAGAACTGCTCGCAGCTGAGGGTGAAGAGGTGGCCGTTGGCCAGGCGATTTGCCGGATGGAGATCACCGCTTCACCGGAGGTCTCTACCCAGGAAGAAGCCGATCAAAGGGCAGCTCAAGCTGAGTCGAAGCGGGAAGCCGGCTCGTCGAGAGGACATGCTGATGAATCGCAGCGAGGCCGCTATTCTCCAGCGGTGCATACACTGGCTGCGGAGTATGGAGTTGATCTTGCTCAAGTTCAGGGAACCGGACTTGGCGGACGAATTACCCGCAAGGATGTCCTTGCTTTCGCAGAGAACGGAGGAGGCAAGTCCGCTCCGATGGCTCATGTGCATAGTACAACGGCAGCCATGCCGCCTATGGCGCCGGCACCAAGTCCAGTCACCATCTCGGCTGACCTGGGCCGTGCAGCATTTGAGCCGGTCCGTCATTCCGGCCTGCATCTAACGGAGACGCCCAAGATTCCTACGATTGAGGTTGAGAGCGGGGATCGCTCGGAATACTTTATCGATGTTACGCCAATTCGCAACACGACTGCGACACGGATGCGCCAGAGCGTCTCGGAGATTCCGCATGGCTGGATGATGATCGAAGTTGACGTGACCAATCTGGTCCAGTTGCGCAATAAGATCAAGGATGAGTTCAAGCGTAAGGAAGGCGTTAATTTAACCTACCTTGCCTTCCTGCTCAAAGCTGTAGTCAGCGCAATCAAGGACTATCCGATCATGAACTCGGTATGGGCAGTTGATAAAATTATCGTAAAGCGGGATATCAATATTTCTCTTGCTGTTGGTACGGAAGATTCCGTGCTTACACCGGTAATTAAGAAGGCGGATCAGAAAAATATCGCCGGGCTTGCCCGCGAAATCGATGAGCTTGCGACTAAGGTTCGCGCCGGCAAGCTCAAGCTCGATGATATGCAGGGCGGTACGTTTACAGTCAATAATACAGGCTCGTTCGGGTCGATTCTGACCCAGCCGATTATCAACTACCCGCAAGCTGCGATCCTTACCTTTGAATCGATTGTGAAGAAGCCGGTGGTGATCAATGACATGATCGCGGTACGTTCGATGGCGAATCTGTGCCTCTCCCTGGATCATCGTATTTTGGATGGGGTCATTTGCGGACGCTTTATGCAGCGTGTGAAGGATAATATGGAGAGCTATTCCTTGGAAACCCAGGTGTATTAATCTCGGATATCAGAATAAGCTAATGAATGAGGAGCAGCAGCAGGTACCTAACTTGCTGCTGCTTCGGCATCTGCTGCAATACGGCGGAGAAGGTTCAGGATTTTAGCGTAAAAAAAACGGCTCAAACAATGCGACCAGCGTGGAACCCACCATCGCAAATAACATCAAATAGACAACGATTTTAAACCACTTGTTTTTCTTCATAAAAATAGGGTCCTCCTTAAAAATGCTTGTACACAATATATTATCGTAAAACGGAAAGCGGGGAAAGTTTTGTGATCAACAAGGATCGAGTAATTGAGCTCTTTCTGGAGCTGGTACAAATTGACAGTGAAACCCGGAATGAACGCCAGATTGCAGATGTATTAAAAGAAAAATTTACTGCGCTCGGATTAACGGTGACTGAGGATGATTCGGCTGGCCGAACAGGTCATGGAGCCGGAAATTTAATTGCTACGCTTCCTGCTAATGAAGCTGGCGGCGCAGGGATCCCGCTCTTGTTCACCTGCCATATGGATACAGTGGCGCCGGGACAAGGCATCAAGCCGGTCATCGGAGAAGATGGTTGGATTCAAAGTGATGGAACAACGATTCTTGGAGCAGATGATAAGGCCGGGATTGCCGTTTTGCTTGAGGTGATTCAGAGCCTGCAGGAACAGCAATTATCCCACGGCCAGCTCCAGTTTGTCATTACCGTCGGAGAGGAAATGGCACTAACAGGCTCTCGTGCGATGAATCCGGAATTGCTTGAAGGGAAATACGGCTTTGCGCTGGACTCCAATGGTGAGGTTGGCTCTATTTGTGTCGGTGCTCCGACCCGGGCGCAAATTGATATTGAGATTTTCGGCAAATCTGCGCATGCCGGTGTGAATCCGGAAGATGGAATCAGCGCGATCCAGGTGGCAGGTAAGGCGATTTCGCGGATGAAGCTGGGGCGGATTGACGAGACAACGACAGCTAATATTGGGAAATTTGAAGGTGGCGGGGAGACGAATGTCGTTACCGATTATGTGAAGCTGTATGCCGAAGCTCGCAGCACCTCGCAAGCGAAGATAGAAGCGCAAATTAAGCAGATGCGCGAAGCGGTGGAATCAGCTTGTACGGAATTTGGCACGCGTGGGGAATTCCACAGTCAGATTGCCTATCCTGCATTTCATTTTGAGGAAGGCGACGAGGTCGTGCAGCTGGCCAAGCGTGCCGCAGCCCAATTGGGATTGTCAGGAACAACCTTTATTTCCGGCGGTGGAAGTGATGCCAATGTATTTAATGGCCACGGAATTCCTACCGTGAATCTGGCGGTCGGCTATGAGCATATCCATACCACGGCAGAAAGAATCCGCAGGCAAGATATCGAAGGTCTGGCTGAATATGTGCTTGAGATTATCGCGCAGTCGAGCAAATAACCTGATTACTGCAGCATTTTAGAAGCCGGGATCGGAAGATTCCGGCTTTGTGTCGCAGACCAGACTGTATGCCATTTTGTCTCGTAGATGATGTTCAAGGCCCGGGAGATATCGTCCAAATGCCGTTCGATAATGCCCTGTTCCTTCCGGTCGGGACGGTATAGCTCGATGCGCCTGGTAAGGCGGTTCATCACTGTATGCAGATAGCAGGAGCATGCGCCGAATCTGGCCCTGGCCATATCAGGGAACTGTTCGGCAATACGTTCAAAGATTCTGGCTGCTTCCTCGAAATGACCGTCATCATGAAGGATTTCTGCATAGATATAGCGGGCATGACGATGGCTTGTGCCGTCCTCGCTCAGCTTCTCCTTGCCAATTCGTTCAAGCTCCAATCTTGCAAGCTCCACATAACCTTCCTTATACAGGACAAGTATATAATCATCTCTAAGAAAATCGTTGCTTGAAGCCAGCGCGCTTGCTACAGGCAGAACACCCATTTTAACTGCTGTTTCCATCAACGCTTGGGTTTGGTCTAGCGGCAAAGCATTGGACGCAAGTACAGCCTCGGGGTTGCTGCCTTGCGGCACCACAATCTCGGCAAGCCGACAGAGCTTCACCCACAGTTCTAGCTGAGAGTGAAGCTTTGTCGTGTCTTGCTCAGAAGCCAGACTCATCATCCAATTCTCCAATGCTTGCAGGGCAGCCTGAAATTGCCCGGTACGGATCAGGCATTCTGCATACTGGAGCCGTATATATTCCTTCTCAAGCAGCAGGGGAGAGACATGTTCAATCGCATATGTATAAGCACCGAGCCGGTATAATGATGTGAACAGCCATTCCCGGCCTTCCTCTGGACTGATATCCGGATGATGTATGTAATTCTGTAAAGTCTCATAGATGACGGTATCCGATGCTCCTTTTCGAAGCAAAGTTTCGCCATGGTTAAGCATCTGCTGTAACAGCATGTCACACCTCCATTAAACAATTAAACCAATTTCATGCAGATGAATAACAAACCATTACATTTTGATCCGAGGTGTGAGCCACTGCTGCAGTGTGGTATCGGCGCTGGCAGACCTGGTCCATTGAGCCAGCAAAATCCGAACCTGCCAACCTTTTCCTTGTATTCGAACCCCTTGCTCGCCAAGCGTGGTCTTCATCGCAGAAATCTCCTTTTTCGATCAGGTTTGGTATAATAACACCATATGTCCGGAAGGGACAAGTTATGACAGGAGGAGTACGGGAATGGGAAACGAACGATTAGATGAGAAGACAATATCCACGGAGCCGATCTTTGAAGGAAAGGTCATCTCCTTGCAAATCGATACTGTGGAGCTGCCGAATGGCAGCCAGGCCACGCGCGAAATCATCAAGCACCCGGGTGCAGTCGCTGTAGTCGCAATCGTCAAGGATCGGCTGCTGCTTGTGGATCAATACCGTCAGGCGATGGGCAGACCGGAGCTGGAAATACCGGCAGGCAAGCTGGAGAAGGGCGAAGACCCACTTGAGGCAGCGCGGCGCGAGCTTCAGGAGGAAACAGGCTATACTTGCGGTAAAATCACCCTGCTGCATTCGTTCTATACTTCTCCCGGATTTGCCGATGAAATCATCCATCTCTACTTGGCCGAAGAATTGACCGCTGGAGCGATGTCTCCGGATGAGGACGAGTTCCTTGAAATTATTGAAGCCACATATGATGAGGTGCAGCGGTATATTTCCGAGGGGAGAATTTCAGATGCCAAGACATTATTGGCATTTTATTATTGGCAATTGAAAAGACTTCAAGAGCAGTCCCGGAATGCGGCGGCGGTTGAGTAAATGATGGAGCAGAAGCTTGTTAGCATCTATGCGGATCTGCACATACACATCGGCAAGACGTCCAAGGGGGCGCCTGTAAAGATCAGCGGCAGCCGGAACCTGACCTTCGCCAATATTGCCAAAGAAGCAGCTGAGCGAAAAGGAATTGACCTGATCGGTATCATTGACTGTCACTCTCCTGGGGTGCAGCAGGATATCATGGCATGTCTGGAAGAGGGAACGATGCGGGAGCTGGATGAGGGAGGGATTGCCTACAGAAGCACAACAATCCTGCTTGGCAGCGAGATTGAAATCCGCGAGCCGGGAATGGGTCCTGCACATTTGCTGGTATTCTTTCCTTACCTGGATCAAATGGTGGATTTCTCTGGATGGATGTCGTTGCATATGAAAAACATTCACCTCAGCTCTCAGCGGATTTATGTTCCGGCACGTGTGCTTCAGGAGGAAGTCTACGCCCGCGGGGGAATGATGATTCCGGCTCATATTTTCACCCCTCACCGGAGTATTTATGGAAGCTGTTCGCCGCGAATGGCGGATGTGCTTGATCTTGAACGGATAGCGGCCGTGGAGCTGGGGCTTAGCTCGGATAGCCAGATGGCAGGCTGGCTCAGTGAACTGGACCCTTATCCTCTCTTGAGTAATTCCGATGCGCATTCTCTGGGGAAGATCGGCAGAGAGTATAATGAATTGCTGCTGTCGGCACCCTCCTACAGCGAATTTGAGCTTGCACTGGCCGGCAAGGAAGGCCGTTCCATTGCAGCCAACTATGGCCTTGACCCCCGGCTGGGCAAGTATCATCGTTCCTTTTGCAGTACCTGCGGTACAACCGCAAGCGGAGACGAGCCGATGATTGAGCGTTGTCCGGGCTGCGGCAGCAAGCATATCGTTCGCGGGGTGCTTGACCGGATTCTCTCTATTGCGGATCGCCCCATGATGCAGGTTCCCAAGCATCGCCCTCCTTATTTCAATCAAGTACCGCTTGAGTTCATCCCCGGATTAGGTCCGGCGAAGCTCGACCGCTTGCTGGAGCACTTTGGAACCGAGATGAATATATTGCACCGCATTCCGGAGGAAGAGCTTGCACGGGTGGTCGGCCAGGAATTAGCGGGTTGGATCGCAGCTGCGAGAAGCGGCGGACTTTCCCTTCAATCTGGCGGGGGAGGCATATACGGAAAAGTTGGGCAATAACGAGTTAGGTTCTCTTCGCATCCGGCATAAGTAGCAGGGCTTGTTCATACAGTAGAGTAAGTATATATGAACATGAACCGAAGAACAGGAGGCTCTGCCGGATGCTCCAACCTATACGCCACACTTTAAAGGATCAGACGCCATTATATGTATTTGTCTCCGTGCTCTTTTTGATGGGGGTTGTGTTCGGTGCCTTGATGGTCAATGCGCTGACTCTAGAGCAGCAGCAGGATCTATCAAGGTATTTTGGCAACTTCTTTGTTTCCATTCAGGAAGGCGGCGAGGACTTTCAGCCCATGACTTATTGGCAGGCAGCCAGTCTGCATTTGAAATGGTTAGGGCTGATCTGGCTGCTGGGACTCTCTGTTATCGGCTTGCCGGGCATTTTGATCCTCGATTTTCTGAAGGGAGTCTTGATCGGCTTTACAGTCGGCTGCCTGGTTGGTCAGTTTACCTGGAAAGGACTGCTCTTTGCATTGGTCTCTGTTGCACCGCACAATTTGCTCGTCATTCCGGCACTGATGGTAAGCAGTGTTGCGGCTGTAGGGTTCTCGTTGGGAATTATCCGCAACCGGGTTCTGCTGAATCGGGGCGGAGGCATCGCCAAACCATTCCTTTCCTATACAGGCTTGACGCCCACAATGGCCGCAGTGCTGCTGGCCGCGGCTTCTTTTGAAACTTATGTGAGCCCATCGATGATGGCTTGGGTGACTCCGATGCTGCAGCAAGCGTTGATCCGTGGATAATGCCAGTTAATGTTTGACTTTGTTGATTCAGACCCCCTATAATGAAAGAAGTGATTTATATGCAAGTTGCGGCGAATCCTGGGGGGGAAAACATGGAATCCAAAATTGATAAAATCAAACAGCAGCTACAATCCCACGGTTATAAGCTGACGCCCCAACGGGAAGCCACGGTTCGAGTCCTGCTAGAAAATGAAGACGATCATCTTAGTGCTGAGGATGTTTTTATGCTTGTTAAGGATAAAGCTCCTGAAATCGGCTTGGCTACGGTCTATCGGACACTGGAGCTATTAAGCGAACTTCATGTGGTAGAGAAGATCAACTTTGGCGATGGGGTGGCCCGGTACGATCTGCGTACGGATACTACCAAGCATCATCACCATCATTTAATCTGCGTACAGTGCGGAGCGATGGACGAGATCAAGGAAGATTGGCTCGGTCCGCTGGAGGAACGGCTGGAGAAGGAGTTTAATTTCACCGTGCTCGATCACCGGCTTGACTTTCAGGGAATCTGTTACCGCTGTAAGGATAAGAACGAAGACAGCAAGTAATTAAAATACAGGAACTCCACCGCTTGGCCGGATGGAGTTTTTTATTGCGCTTATTCCTCATATTCAGGCCCAGCGTTCAATATAATGTACAAGCGGTAATTCTTGAACAACCTCTTTAAGATCGCTAATTCGGGTAAATATGAGGTGGGCCTATGGTAATCTCCCTGCGTAAATGGTTATTACGTTTAAAATATGCTTTAATATTTATGCTGCTTTCTTACATGTTTTACTATGCGATCGGCTTGATGAAGGAATATGTTTTGCAGCCCGATAAGTATCGGGTACCTGAGGGCTCCGCGGTAAAAGTGTTTTACGGGGATGCAGCCGAGGTATCCGATGCGGAGAATCTGGCAGATCGACTAAAGTTGTTTTACTGGTACGGAGAATGAACTGAAATTCGGGCAGGGAAAACTGCCGGAAATGTGGAATAGTTGAGTAGAGGGGAAATCCTCATCTGATGACATGATCTGACAGCTTGAAAGGAGGAACTGGACGTGCAGCAGGCCGCAGCCTCTTTTATCACCTATTTAACGCAGCAAAGAAAGCTAAGCCCGTCAACGCTGGAGAGCTACAGTCGGGACATTGGACATTTTCTGGATTATTTGACGGACCGGGGAATTTCGGCCTATCCTGAGCTTACGCGAACCGGAGTAATGTTATATTTTGCCCGGTTAAGAGAACAAGGCAAAGCTCCGGCTACGATTGCAAGAAGCTCGGTCGCGCTGAAGGCATTCCTCCAATTTCTGCTGCAGGATAACATCATTGAACAGGATCTTGCCTCAGCGATCACTCCGCCCAAATTGGAGAAGAAGCTGCCGGATATCCTCTCGCTTGAGGAGACACAGCTTCTGCTTGAGGCGCCGGATGATACAACTCCATTGGGACTTAGAGATAAGGCGATCCTGGAGCTGTTATATGCTACGGCGATTAGGGTCAGCGAGCTCATTGCCCTGAACATACGGGATGTCGATATCGGCGTCCGGTTTTTGCGTTGTTCAGGAGATACAGGCAAAGAACGAATTTTGCCGTTCGGCATGGAAACAGCCAAATGGCTGGACAAGTATTTAAACGAGATCCGGGGAGAACCAGCCTTGCATCCTGAGCAGAAACCGCTTTTTCCGAACCGCTCCGGGGAACGAATCAGCCGGCAAGGTATCTGGAAGCTGCTAAAAAAGTATGCAGAGCGGGCGGGACTCACAAAGGATATCACCCCGCATACGCTGCGGCACTCCTGTGCAGTGCATTTGCTGGAGAGCGGTGCGGATGTCCGTTCGGTGCAAGAGATGCTCGGACATGGCGATCTGGCCACAATTCAGCTGTACCTTGCTCAATCCAAGCCTAATTTGAAGGCGGTTTATGATCAATTTCACCCTCGAGCGAAGGCACGGCATTCGGATCCGGCTCAATAAGTGCTCCGAATGGTTTGCGCGGGTCTAGGGATTACTAAATGGAGCAGGATAGAAGGAGTGACAAGGATGACAAAGGAAAACCGTTTTGACAAAATAACAGTCATCGTACTGGATAGCGTAGGAATCGGAGAACTGCCGGATGCTGCGAGCTTTGGGGATCTTGGTTCCCATACGCTCGGACATATTCTGGAGCGGGTGCCGGGCACCAAGCTGCCTCATCTTCAGCAGCTCGGTTTAGGTAATATCGCTGACTTGCCTAATCTGGGACCGGCTGCATCGCCGGAGGCTTATTACGGCAAGATGGCGGAGATTTCAACAGGCAAGGATACGATGACAGGACACTGGGAGCTGATGGGGTTAAAGATTGAGACTCCGTTCCAGACGTATCCGGAAGGCTTTCCCCAGGATTTGGTTACCCGCTTTGAGCAAGAGACTGGACGCAAGATGATCGGGAACAAGCCTGCATCCGGCACAGAAATTCTGGACGAGCTGGGTGAAGAGCATATGAAGACCGGGGCTTGGATCGTGTATACCTCGGCCGATAGTGTGTTCCAGATTGCTGCTCATGAAGAGATCATCCCGCTTGAAGAGCTGTATCGGGCATGTGAAATCGCACGCCGCCTGACACTGGCTCCTGAGCACTCGGTGGGAAGAGTCATCGCAAGACCGTTCGTAGGTGAGCCGGGAGCCTTTAAGCGTACGCCGAACCGTCATGACTATGCGGTATCTCCGCCGGAACCAACCGTGCTGAATGCATTGAAGGAGTCCGGCAAGGATGTAATCTCTGTAGGGAAGATTAATGACATTTTTTCCGGGGAGGGCATCTCGGCGTCGTATCCGACGAAGAGCAATCTGCATGGGATTCAGGAGACAATCCGCTTAATGGAGCAGCCGTTCAACGGATTGCTGTTTACCAATCTGGTTGACTTTGATTCCTTATTCGGCCATCGTCGGGATCCGGAAGGCTATGCGGGTGCATTGGAGGAATTTGACGCGTATGTTCCACAATTGCTGGAACGGACCGGAGAGCGTGATTTGCTGGTGATTACCGCGGATCATGGAAACGATCCGGTGCATCCGGGGACAGACCACACCCGGGAATATGTGCCTTTACTTGTGTACAGCAAGGGCTTGACTTCACCTGGAAGTCTGGGTGTGCGTGCCAGCTATGCCGATCTTGCCGCAACGATTGCGGACAACTTTGGCGTTCAGAGCACCGTGCATGGAAAGAGCTTTTTAGGCCAACTGAAATAAGCAAGGGAGAGATGGACAATGGTTACTGTACTTACGATAGGCATGATTAAGGAAGCGGCTGATTTTATCCGCTCAAAGACAAATACGACTCCGAAGGTTGGACTTATTCTCGGGTCTGGTCTTGGCGTTCTCGCAGATCATTTGCAGGATGCTGTCAGCATCGCATACAGCGAAATTCCTTATTTTCCGGTCTCAACGGTGGAAGGTCATGCCGGCGAGCTCATGATCGGGAGCTTGAATGGAACCCCGGTCGTTCTAATGAAGGGACGCTTCCATATGTATGAGGGCTATGGTCCTGAACTGACGGCTTTTCCGGTTCGGGTCATGAAGGAGCTGGGCGTTTCCGCCCTATTGGTCACTAATGCAGCTGGCGGCATCAACACTTCGTTCAACCCGGGTGATCTGATGCTGATCTCGGATCACATTAATTTGACCGGAACCAACCCGTTGATTGGTCCGAATGATAGTGCGCTTGGTGTGCGCTTCCCGGATATGTCCCAGGCCTACAGCCGCCGCTTGCGCGAGCTGGCGCGGACAACCGCGAAGCAGCAGGGCATTTCCGTACAGGAGGGCGTCTATGCAGGCCTGCTTGGTCCTACCTATGAGACGCCCGCTGAAATCCGTATGCTGCGGACGCTTGGGGGAGATGCCGTAGGCATGTCTACGGTCTCGGAAGTGATCGTAGCGAGACATGCCGGCATGGAAGTGTTGGGAATTTCCTGCATCAGCAACATGGCGGCCGGGATCCTCGATCAACCCTTATCCCATGACGAGGTGATGGAGACGACGGATCGGGTGCGGGAGCAATTTTTGAACCTTGTGCTGGCGATTATTCCGGATATGGCGAACGGATGAGGTGAAGAACGATGAGAGCTGTGGATTTGATCCGCAAAAAAAGAGACGGGCATGAGTTGTCCGGAGAAGAATTAGGCTTTCTGATCCGGGGATACAGCGAGGGCAGCATTCCCGATTATCAAATGGCCGCTTGGGCCATGGCTGTATATTATCAAGGGATGAATGCGCGGGAAACCGCCGATTTGACGATGCATATGGCCTCGTCCGGAGACATGATTGATTTGAGCTCGATTCATGGCATCAAGGTAGATAAGCATTCAACCGGCGGGGTTGGAGACAAGACGACCATCGTCCTGGGGCCGCTCGTCGCTTCCGCCGGCGTTCCTGTGGCCAAGATGTCCGGTCGCGGACTCGGGCATACAGGCGGAACGATTGATAAGCTGGAGGCCATTTCCGGCTTTTCGGTAGAGCTGGATCAAGAGCAATTCTTTTCCCAAGTGAATGAGATCGGCCTTGCGGTCGTCGGACAAAGCGGCAATATGACGCCTGCCGACAAGAAGCTCTATGGTCTGCGCGATGTTACCGCAACCGTAGACTCGATTCCGCTGATCGCCAGCTCGGTTATGAGCAAGAAGATTGCAGCCGGTGCGGATGCGATTGTTCTGGACGTGAAGACCGGCAGCGGGGCGTTCATGAAGACGCTAGACGATTCCATCCGGCTGGCCAAGGCAATGGTAGATATCGGCACACAGGTCGGGCGAAGTACGATTGCCGTGATCAGTGATATGGATCAGCCATTGGGCTTTGGAATCGGGAATGCCCTGGAGGTTAAAGAGGCGATTGCTACCTTGCGTGGAGAAGGCCCGCCGGATCTGGCGGAAGTGTGCCTGATACTCGCTTCCCATATGCTGATTCTTGGAGGCAAGGCAAGCAGCGAAGAGGAGGCGAGAGCCCTCCTGCAAGCCAAGCTGGATAGCGGAGAGGCGCTGAACAGCCTGAAACGGATGGTAGATGCTCAGGGCGGCGATGCCGCACAGATTGATCAACCTGACCAGTTGCAGGCAGCTGAGCTTCAAGTTGAGGTGAAGGCGGAGAAGGCAGGATATGTAGAATCGATCCAGGCCGAAGAGATCGGCATAGCGGCTATGCTCTTAGGCGCTGGCAGGGAAACGAAGGATTCCGTGATCGATCTTGCAGCAGGGCTAATTCTGCACAAGAAGATTGGTGATTACGTTGAAGCGGGCGAGACAATAGCGGTACTTCATTTGAACCGTGCCCATGAGGACAGGCTGGAGGAAGCAAGGTCCAAGGTGGTTGAGGCTTACGGCATCACGGAATCAAAGGTTCCGAGACGCCCTCTCGTCTTTGCCTTGGTCACTCCTGAAGGAATTAAGAGATTCTAGCTGATTTCAGGCAATTGAGTAGGTTTGTTTCCTTTGCGGGGGCAGTCCGGGGTTAGTGAAAACTGACTTCCGGGCTGCCCCTTTTTGCGTTTGCAAAAAAAGTTGTAGGGCCGTAAAGACACCTTTGCCCGCAGCGGCTCAAAACATCTATCATCTCTCCGTAAAACTCAACAGCCCGTCAAGGTATATCAGTTGAACTATAAAAACGTAGAAAGGGCATAAGTGTGAAGTGTTAAAAGCTTTCTGTAAGAAAGCTGCTTCGGAAGCATAAAGCGAAAGCGTTCGCCTTTGTGAGTGGATTTCTACTTAATAATATCTTAGTTCAAATAGAGAAATCCGCGAACAACAGCGATCGTAAGAACACTTCACACGTTGCCCCAGAACGTAAAATTCAGTAGTTCAACTTATATACTAAGAATATTATTACAAATTTTGGTTCATACTAAGTTATCAGAATTGTAATTCCTAGACTAAGGGGGACTTATGTTGAAGAAACGGTTAATCCTGTGCTGTATGGCCTTGCTCTTGGCAGTGCCTCTTGGGGCGGTACAGGCAAGGGCGGCGGTCGAAGAGCCCGGCAACACTGCCTCGGAGCTCGCATTGGCTGAACAGGCGCAATCCGCCATTCTGATTGATGCGGATACGGGAACAGTTATATTCGAAAAGAAAAGTCATGAACAGCTTCCTCCGGCGAGCATCACCAAAATTATGACAATGCTGCTCACGATGGAAGCGATTGATCAGGGCAAGCTGAAGCTGAACGATAAAGTTACGACGAGTGAATATGCAGCTTCCATGGGCGGTTCGCAGATATTCCTTGAGCCGGGCGAAGAGATGACTGTGGATCAACTGCTTAAAGGAGTTGCGATGGCCTCAGGCAATGATGCTTCTGTAGCCTTGGCTGAAAAAATCGCCGGAACCGAGAAGGCCTTTGTCAATATGATGAATGAGAAGGCAAAGGAGCTGGGACTTAAGGATACGCACTTCTCCAACTGCAATGGCTTGCCGGTGGAGAACCATTATTCCTCGGCCCACGACATCGCTATGATGAGCCGCGAGCTCCTGAAATACGAGGGGATCACGGCCTATACCGGTGCCTACCAGGATTATCTTCGCCAGGAGACGGAGAAGCCGTTCTGGCTGGTGAATACGAATAAGCTGGTTCGCTTCTACAGCGGGGCTGATGGCCTGAAAACCGGCTACACCTCGGAGGCAAAATTTTGTCTGGCAGCGACCGCAAAGCGCGATGGCTTGCGTCTGATCGCTGTCGTGCTAGGAGAACCCAATACAAAGACTCGGAACAGTGAAGTATCCTCTATGTTTGATTACGCCTTCTCGCAGTATGCGCTGCATCCGATCTATAAAGCGGGCGAAGTTATCGGAAAGGTGAAGGTGCATCGCGGCGAGGCTTCCCAACTAGATCTGGCAGCGTCGAGAACGATGAATGTTCTGGTGAAAAAGGGGTCCCAGCCGGCAGACATTACACAAAAGCTGGAGGTTCCTGACAAGCTGTCTGCTCCAATCCATGAAGGGCAGATGATCGGCAAGCTGATCATTTATCAGGACGGCAAGCCGCTGACTGAGTTCGAACTGAAGGCGGCCTCTTCGATCGAAAAGGCGGGCTGGTGGACCATGTTCAAGCGTACGGCCTCACATCTGTTCTTTGTAGATTCGTAGCAGTTTTCTTCTAGTTTTGTCATCCGGCAGGATTCTCTGAATGAGCTGTAGAATTGTTGTGTTCATGACAGGGAGGAGAGTGAACAGACATGAATTTGCACATGGATATGATCAGGCATCGCAACACCCTTGTGGCGCGTCTGGTAGGGGAGCTCGATCATCATACGGCGGATAAAGTCCGTATCATGCTGGAGGATGAGATCGGACGCGGCGACTGCCGTCATCTTGTACTAAGCCTGGAATCACTGCAGTTTATGGACAGCTCGGGGATCGGAGTCATCCTGGGCCGCTATAAGCAGATCAAGCTCAAAGGCGGAAAAATGGTCATATGTGGCGTAAACCCGCAGGTGTACCGCTTGTTGGAAATGTCGGGGCTGTTTAAAATCATGGCCGTTTATGAAAATGAAGCCACAGCTCTTACCGAATTGGAGGTCGCACTATGAACCAACCCGGCCGAAATTTTATGTCGCTGCAGTTTGCTGCCAGAAGCGAGAACGAATCCTTTGCCCGTGTCACGGTCGCTGCCTTTGTCTCGCAGCTTGATCCGACTATGGATGAGATCACGGATCTGAAGACGGTCATTTCTGAAGCGGTAACCAATTCTATTATTCATGGCTATGACGGAGATCCCGAAGGGATTGTTACCATATCGGCTTTGATTGAAGGAGATACGGTGACCTTATCGGTAGAGGACAAGGGGCGCGGCATCGAGGATGTAGAGCTTGCCAAGCAGCCGCTGTTTACGTCCAAGCCTGAGCTGGAACGCTCGGGGATGGGCTTTACGATTATGGAGAATTTCATGGATGAATTTGAGGTAAGCAGTGAGCTTGGCGGCGGAACCTCGATCCGGATGAAGAAGAGAATCGTATCAAAGACAGCTTTATACAATTAGGGGTTGGAGCTATGGATGCTGAAGTGAAGCAAGCCTCGAGAGAATATTTGGACGACTCAGAAGTAAAACGGCTGATCGCGCTTAGCCAGGCCGGGGATTCGGGTGCCAGAGACCGACTTGTAAGCAGCAACATCCGATTGGTCTGGTCCGTCGTTCAGCGCTTTATGAACCGGGGATACGAGCCTGAGGATCTGTTTCAGATCGGCTGTATCGGCCTGCTAAAATCGGTTGATAAATTCGATCTTAGCTATGATGTCAAATTTTCCACCTATGCAGTACCGATGATTATCGGAGAGATTCAGCGCTTTTTGCGGGATGACGGCACCCTCAAGGTTAGCCGCTCCCTTAAAGAAATGGCAAACAAGGTTCGCAAGAAAAAAGACGAGCTGTCAAAGGTGCTCAATCGTCTCCCCACGATCAAGGAGGTGGCGGAGGAGCTTGGAGTGACGCCGGAAGACGTGGTATTTGCGCAAGAAGCCAATAAGCCGCCGACCTCAATCCATGAGACCGTCTTTGAGAACGATGGGGATCCAATCACGCTGATGGATCAAATTGCCGACGAATCCCAGGAGCGGTGGTTCGACAAGCTGGCGCTCCACGAGGCGATAGACGGACTCAGCGACCGGGAAAGACTGATCGTGTACTTGCGGTACTACCGGGATCAAACCCAGTCCGAGGTGGCGGCCAGGCTTGGAATTTCCCAGGTCCAGGTATCCCGTCTGGAGAAGAAAATACTGCAAAATATTCGCGATCAAATCGCACAATAGTGTCACGTCATATATAATATAGACATGCATGACGATATTGGATTGAAGGAGTCTATAATTATGAGTGTACATATTGGAGCAAAACCAGGTGATATTGCGGATACAGTGTTACTTCCCGGCGATCCGTTACGCGCAAAGTTCATCGCCGAAACGTATTTAAGCGACGTCGTTTGCTATAACGAGGTTCGCGGTATGCTTGGATTTACCGGAACCTATAAGGGCAAGCGGATTTCTGTTCAGGGCAGCGGGATGGGGATTCCTTCCTTCTCGATTTATGCCAATGAATTGATTCAGGAATATCAGGTGAAGAATCTGATTCGTGTGGGAACCTGCGGCGGCATGCAGGAGCATGTGCATGTGCGTGATGTAATATTGGCACAAGGAGCATGTACTGATTCCAGTATGAACCGCCATATCTTCAAAGGCTACGATTTCTCTCCGATTGCCAGTTTTGATCTGCTCAAGGCCGCTTATGAGCGCGGAGTAGAGAAGGGGCTGAAGCTGCATGTCGGCAATATTTTCTGCTCCGACAGCTTCTATCGGGACGATACCTCGGTCACAGGCTTGCTGATGAAATATGGGGTGCTGGGCGTCGAAATGGAGACGACAGCGCTGTATACCCTTGCTGCGAAATTCGGAGTGAATGCGTTAACCATTCTTACCGTCAGTGACCATCTGTTGACAGGAGAAGAGACTACGGCAGAAGAGCGTCAGACGACCTTCAATGAGATGATGGAGGTTGCGCTGGAGACGGCCATTTCTTTATAGCTTCATCAATCAAATACACGGTTTACAGAGTAGAGACCACCCCTCCATGGCATACTATGGGTAATTCGCCATGAAAGGGGTGGTCTGTTTGTTGCAGGATCAAGCTTCCGTCATCTATGTTCGGCTGCGCAAGCAGGTGATACATCCGGCAGGAGCTCCCATCAGGCTGAGGGATATTGCACGGATTCTGGCTGATCCGAGCCTGGAGCGGGAGCTGCTGGATATGGTGTTGTCCAGATCTGAGCCTAGCGATGGAAATCGAATTGTGATTGATATGCTGCAAATCATCTCAAGAATTAAAGCGAAGCATCCCTCAGTGCTTATCGAGTTTATCGGAGAGCCTCATGTGCTGGTTGTGATTCAGAAAGCGCCCAGAAAACCTTCAATCGTTCTATTCGTTCTGGTGTGGCTGCTGTTATTTTTCGGTGCGGGGCTGACCATTATGAACTTCCATGCAGATGTGAGCATGCCCGAGGTTCACATACGTATCGTTGAGATGATTACCGGTCATAGAGACGAGCATCCCTATTTGTTTCAGGTCGCTTATTCGCTCGGCATTGGTTTTGGCATGATTCTGTTCTTCAATCATTTATTCAAGAAGAAATGGAATGAAGAACCGACTCCGCTTGAGGTTGAGATGTACCTGTACCAGGAAAACCTGAATCAATATGTCATTGCGGAGGAATATGAGAAGATGCGGCTTGCCGAGTCATCGCCCAAGGGGAAGCAGCCTTGATGACCCTGGTCTCGCAAGCGGCTGTTGTTTTCCTGGGATTTGCAGGAGGGATTGCTGTCGGTACGGGTGTGATTGCCCTTTTCATTGTACTGGATATGATACCTCGATTGGCTCAGGTTACCCGTTCCTATGATAAAGTGCATTGGTATGAAGGGGCTATGATTAGCGGCTCCTTGCTGGGAACGGCAGCGGATTTCTGGAATTGGAGTGTTCCCGGGCCATGGATTGGCAGCGGAATTGTCGGCTTGTTCAACGGCATATTCATCGGAATGCTCGCCGCCGCGCTGACTGAGGTGTTGAATGTTCTGCCGATCTTCGCGAAGCGGCTATACATGCATAAATATATGACCCAATTGCTGTATGCGATGGTGTTCGGCAAGGTCGCAGGTTCATTGTTTGAATGGTTCATCTATAGACAGTAACTGCATAGGAGGTATCCACAATGATGAGTCAGGAACGCGGAGGAACCGGTGAGGAGGTTCAGCCTCAGGAGGAGATGAACGGTATCCCTCACTTTTTGGACGGAACAGAACACATCTCCTGGGGAGGAGAGGAGGAAGAAAGGGCAAGGATTTTACAACGGAAGAAAGAAACCGAGACCTCCGACAGCTTGAAGGAATCCGTAATCTATTGGCAGACCAGTGATAAGATCAGCCCCAGTATTCATACGACTAAGCTGACGCTGGAGCAGGTGGTCGGACTTCAGGAAGGGTTTGACGTGGTTTTCCGCGAAATGACCTTTGGCGGCAAGAAAACAGCCCTGTTCTTTATAAATGGCTTTGCAAAGGACGACATAATGCAGGAAATTCTGAAGCGCCTGACTTATTTGACCCCGGATGACCTGGATTCCGGTGCGCTTCACTCCTTCTTCCATTTGTATATTCCTCACGTCCAGGTTGAAAAATCAGACTCTCTCAGCCAGACCGTTAACAATGTACTGATTGGGATGAGTGTGTTGTTCATTGAAGGTGAACAGACCGCAATCGTGCTGGACACGCGGAATTATCCGGTTCGAAGCCCTGAAGAGCCTTCCCTGGAACGGGTGGTTCGCGGCTCCCGCGATGGATTCACAGAGACGATGCTAACCAACGTTACCCTGGTAAGGCGCAGACTTCGCGACCCGGGGTTAAAGTTCGAGGCGATGAAGGTAGGCCGCCGCTCTCAGACGGATGTCTGCATTGCCTATATTGACGACATCGCCGACAAGACATTGATTGATGATGTACGCAAGAAAATTCAGGCCGTTGCTCTGGATGGCCTGCCTCTGGCAGATAAGCAGCTGGAGGAGGCCATCGTGAAGAGGGGGTGGAATCCGTATCCGCTGGTCCGGTATTCGGAGCGCCCGGATGTGGTAGCTTCTCATCTTATGGAGGGCAGAATTGTGGTGTTTGTAGATACGTCGCCAAGCGTCATGATTCTCCCGACCACCTTTTTTGACCTATGCCAGCATGCGGAAGAAAATCGCCAGACCCCGTTTATGGGATCCTATCTGCGCTGGGTGCGGTTCGCCGGGATCTTCGCTTCACTATTCCTATTGCCGCTCTGGCTGCTCCTGGTCATTCATCCGGAATTAAAGCCTGCGTCGCTTGCCTTTATCGGGCCGCAGGAGCAGGCCAAGATTCCGCTGATCGCGCAGTTCCTGCTTGTCGAGTTCGGTGTAGACCTCATGCGGATGGCCGCTGTTCATACCCCGACCCCGCTTGCTTCCGCGATGGGCCTGATCGCTGCAATTCTGATAGGAGATATTGCGGTCCAGACAGGTATATTCGTAAATGAAGTTGTGCTCTATATGGCGGTAGCGGCAATCGGGATGTTTGCGACCCCTAGCTATGAGCTGGGGCTGGCTAACCGGGTAGTCCGGCTGCTGATGCTGGTGTTAGTCTCAATCTTCGGGGTAGCAGGCTTGGTAGGGGGAGTGACAGCCTTTATCATTTTCCTCGCCTTTCAGAGATCGTTCAATTCATCTTATCTGTGGCCGTTCATCCCGTTTAATGCTAAAGCATTGGCCGGAATTCTGGTGCGTGTGCCGGTATTGGTATCGAAGCAGCGTCCTTCGTTCAACAAAACCAGAGACAATACTAGAATGCCCAAAGAAAAATAACTGACACGGCATGTCCGCCTTTTAACACAAATGATAATCCGAATAATCCATTTCTCAGTTGAGCGGATGTCTGATATACTGATGAAAAAACTGAAAGTGGAGGACGACACAGATGTATTTACACGGTACCAGCAAAATTAACTCCAGCGGGCATCTGGAAATCGGCGGATGTGATACGGTCGATTTGAAGCAAACCTATGGCACCCCGCTATACATCATGGATGAAGCGCTCATTCGGCAAAGATGCCGCGAATATATGGATGCGTTCCGGGCTTCCGGCCTGCCGTTCCAGGTGGCTTATGCAAGCAAGGCGTTTTGTGTAAAAGCTATGTGCCGTCTTGTTGATGATGAAGGATTGTCGCTTGATGTAGTGTCTGAAGGAGAACTGTACACTGCACTGCAGGCGGGATTCCCGGCTGACCGCATTCATTTTCACGGGAATAACAAGACTCCTGAAGAGCTGGAAATGGCGATTTCCGCTCAGATCGGCTGTTTTGTAGTAGACAATTTCATTGAAATGCAAATGCTTCAGGCACTTGCGGAAGAGAAGAACGTATCGGTTAATATCTTGCTCAGAGTTACACCGGGCGTAGAAGCTCATACGCATGAGTACATTTCTACAGGCCAAACGGATTCGAAATTCGGCTTTGACATCGGCAACGGGTCTGCCTTTGAAGCGGTGAAACAGGCTTCCGGCAGCCGTAATCTCAAGCTGTTGGGACTGCATTCGCATATCGGCTCTCAAATCTTCGAGGTTGACGGCTTCCAATTGGCGGTAAGCAGAGTAGCTGAGTTCAGTCTGGAAGTGAAGCGTGAGCTGAATGTCACCTTTAAGGTGATTAATCTGGGAGGAGGCTTTGGCATCCGCTATACGGAAGGAGATACTCCTCTGGCTGTCGCAGAATATGTGAAGGCGATTACCGATGCGGTGAAGAAGTTCTTCGCTGAAGATTATCCTCAGCTTCCTGAAATTTGGGTGGAACCGGGCCGCAGTATCGTTGGCGATGCCGGAACGACCTTGTACACGGTTGGAACAAGCAAGGATATTCCTGGCGTGAGAAAATATGTGGCTGTGGATGGCGGGATGACAGATAATCCTCGTCCGGCACTCTATGAGTCAAAATACGAGGCCATGCTGGCTAACCGGGGGTTAGATCGAGCTGAGGAGACCGTATCGATCGCCGGAAAATGCTGTGAGAGCGGCGACATGCTGATTTGGGATCTGGAGCTGCCGAAGGTCAACTCAGGTGACCTGCTGGCCGTATCGTGTACGGGCGCTTACAACTATTCGATGGCAAGCAACTATAACCGGATTCGCCGTCCGGCGGTAGTATTTGTACAGAACGGTCACAGCGATTTGGTTGTCCGTCGTGAATCCTTCGAGGATATTACAGCCTGTGATCTGGTTCCGGAGCGGATTGCCAAACAGCCCTCATTCAAATAATCAGCGTATGGATTTTGCTCCCGGCGCTTTTTCATAGTACACTGTAATAGGTTTGTCCAAATTGTAACTATGAAGAAGGAAGTGACCGATATGAAAAAGGGTAAAATCGTATTGGAAAAGGGCGGAGAAGTGGAAATTCAGTTTCTGCCTGAGGAAGCGCCGGGTACGGTAGCGAATTTTGAGAAGCTGGCTAACTCCGGATTCTACAACGGCTTGACGTTCCACCGTGTCATTCCGGGCTTCGTCGCTCAAGGCGGCTGCCCCAATGGAACTGGGACGGGTGGGCCAGGGTATACCATCAAATGCGAGACAGATACGAACGTCACCAAGCACGAGCGCGGCGTGTTGTCGATGGCCCATGCAGGCAAGGACACCGGCGGAAGCCAGTTCTTCATCGTGTATGAGCCGCAGCCGCACTTGAACGGTGTGCATACTGTATTCGGCAAAGTAACTTCGGGCATGGAGCTTGTGGATCAGGTTCGTCCTGGGGACAAGATGAAGGAAGTTACGGTGTGGGACGAGGCTTAATCCCACAACGTGTAAAGGGGTGTTTCGCCGCCAGTTTTGCTGGCGAGCCGAAACACCCCCTTTTTGCTTATGTTTAGCGCTGTGATCCTCAAGCGGACTTTAAGAATTTCCTTGATGGGCCGCTTCATCCTTCACTTCTTCGCGTTGACCTTCGATGGCTTTGAGCCGTCTTTCGTTTTTCTCCTCGATTTGCCGCTTCTCTCCGCCGGAGATTTCGTCGGCATGTTCGCTTAGATAGTCTTGACCTTCGCGGAAATTTTCGATCGTATCTTGAATGCTGTCCTGGAGCTTCTCGACATTATCGGAACGGTCGTCGGGTTTCGCCATGCTAAATTCCTCCTGAATGATCATGATTTTTCGATGGGGATTTCGTGGTATAAGGTTGCCTTTTTGAGCGCGATTTATTCACTTTTGACGGGGGCCATCGATTTTCGATACTCCACCGGGGTCATGCCGGTTGCTTTTTTGAATTGCTTGCAAAAATAAGACGTGTCGGAAAAACCGACGGAAGCCGCGATCCCGTTCACCGATTTATCGCGATCGGCAAGCAACTGCTTGGCTTTATTCAGCCGGATCGATAAAAGCAGTTGCAAAGGACTGATGCCGTATTTATTCTTGACGCAGCGAATAATATGCGCGGGATGGAAGGCGTATTGCGCGGCCAACTCGTTCAACGTAAAGTTCTGCTGGTAATTCAAAGTAAACAGATCGTAAATTTCCGCCGCCACATCTTTTTCTTCCGAACGTTCATTGGAATCGCAAAATAAGGTCAGTATTTTAAGAAACAGCTGTTGATATTGAATTTGCGAAATGGTGGAGGAGTAGAATAACTTTTCATTCTGATATTTATCGATTTTGACTTGTGAAATATCGTCCATCAAGCTTTTCAGGACATCATGGAAGCTCTTGTCGATCGTCCCGTATTGAGGCAGCGAGATATAAAAAGTATCTTTCTTATAATATTTGTGTTTGTTCATCTTGGTGGAAACATAGGAAATCGGGCTTTCCGAATAAGAATAGCTGCCTGTCGTATAGAAATGAATCCAGGAAAAGGCGGTATCGGCTGCACATGGCTTGTATCCTTTATGCAAATTGTCCGGCGGCAGAATGAGAAATTGACCGGGTTCGACCGAAAACTTCTGCCCATTTTCCTCCAGATAAAGCGCGCCGGTAGATACGAAAATTAAATCAAAGGTATGGTTCAACACACGCCGTTCGTGAATATCGCCTTTCCGAAAGAGCGAATTGCCCCCGACTATAAGGTGGGGCAGCGGAGGACAACTGAAATTGATATATAACATTCCATACCTCCTGTGTTCATTTTGTTTCATTGAAAATACCATGATAAGCAGGAAAGATCAATGATAAAAGCTGTTTCCAGTTCCTGGTCGGTTTGAGTGAAGAGCAAAAAATGCTCATTATCTTATATTATTTAGGTTAATAATGCACTATTCTTAGTTCATTTTGATAATTCAAAAATTCGGATCAAACTCCCATACTTAGGTTATAAACTTTCATTCCGTCGACGATGAATAAGTTTTGAAAGCGCATTATCGAAAGCAAACAACTTCATGTATGAGGTGGGAACAGAGATGCTGGGAGTGTTAAAAAACTATAAGTTCTCGATTATTTTGTTGGCCGGCGTTTTGGTAGGGGGGATTACCGGTACGATTCTCGGCGAACGCTCATCCGTATTGCAGCCCTTTGCGGATATCTTTTTGAATTTGGTGTTCTGTATTATCGTTCCGCTCGTGTTTGTGTCGATCGCCAGCTCGATCGCAAGTATGACCAATTTGAAAAAGCTAGGGAAAATTCTCGGTATCTTTTTTATAGTGATTGTGGTGACGGGCTTAATTACTGCCGTGCTGGCGCTGATTAGCGGTCTCGCTTTTAATCCGGCGTTAAACTCGGATGTGACCTTCGGGGAAGCGGCGCAAGTCGAGAACAGCTCTTTGGATTTAGTTCGATTGTTTACGGTTTCAGACTTTGTGGAGCTGCTGTCTTTAAAAAATATGATGGCCTTGATCGTGTTCGCCATTCTGTTCGGGATATCCGTCAGCTCGATCGGGGAGATCGGAGAACCCGTGGTCAAGCTGCTAAACAGCTTGTCCGCCGTGTTGAACAAAGTCGTATCGATCATCATGTATTACGCGCCGGTCGGCATTGCCTGTTATTTCGCTACGTTAATCGGAAAAGTCGGCAATCAGGTGGTATGGTCCGTGGCTCGGGCCTCGATCATCTACTCCGTCTTCTGCATTTTGTTTTTCGTCCTATTCTCCATATTGGCTTCTTATTACGGCGGCGGGACAACCGGATTAAAGCGGTTTTGGAAAAATATATGGCTGCCGCTGACGACCGCTATGGGAACCTGCAGCAGTACGGCTTGCATCCCGGTTAATCGGCTGGCCGCCAAGGATATGGGCATCCCCGATGAAATCAGCGACATCGTCATTCCGCTGGGGGCAAGCGTTCATAAAAACGGGGTCGTCGCCGTTCAAATCATTAAAATCGTATTTTTGTTCGGTATTTTAAACCTAACGATGGGCCCGGCGGATATGGCCACGGCGATTGTAGTGGCTTTGATCAGCGGAATCATTGTGGGTACGATTCCCAGCGGAGGATTCATTGGAGAGATGTTTATCTGCACCGCTTTCGGGTTTCCGGTGGAAGCGGTTCCGATTCTTGTGATTATGGGCACGATTACCGATCCGTTCTGCACGATGGTGAACGTCACGGGCGACACGGCCATAAGTATGGTCATTTCGCGAATTGTCGAAGGGAAGAACTGGGTGAAAAACAAAATCGGCAACTTAACACAAGCTTGAGATTAGAGAGGATGTACAAATATGGATAGGGAAGAGATAAAAAAGCGACGGCAGACGATCGCGAAACAGGACTGCGACAGCATCTATATTGGTAATTTATATACGGTGGATACCGATTTGCAGCTGCCTTCCGTTGGAAAGCATGGCTCATCCATCAACTGGGAATCTAAAGAAATTCTTTTTTTAAGCCATACCGGCAAGGTCACCAGACCCACTCATGGGGTTGGAAACCGAATTGTTCCCTTGGTGGCAACCGTAACTTTTGAAGGGGAAGCTTTGCAAAGAACTTTTGAAGTCACGGTGCTGGAGGAAGATTATAAGGCCGAAATCGTGGAAGTTTATCCTGTCCGGATTCTCACGAAGGCAGGGATCAAGCCGGAATTGCCGGGCGTCGTTGTCGTCAGAAACGATACCGGAAGCCGTACGGTTAGCCATGTATCCTGGGAGCCAAGCGCAAGGGAAAACTATCAACAGACGGGTGTTTTTACGATCAAAGGCAAGCTTGAGGAGAGCGGATGGCAGGCCGAAGCCATCGTGACCGTGGCGACCGAGGCGGATGAACGAATTGAGCATACTCCCAAAGTATATGCATTTAACGGTCAAAGCGTACGGCTTGAGGCAGATACGGAGTTTGGAGCGGCGATGAACCGTTCGCTGGAGTATCTGTTATCCGTGGATGACGATCAGATGCTGTACAATTTTCGGATCGCCGCCAATTTGGATGTCAAAGGGGCAAAACCGATGACCGGCTGGGATGCTCCGGAATGCAATCTCAAGGGGCATACGACAGGGCATTATTTATCGGCTTTAGCGCTTGCCTATGACGCGACAGGAGGAAATTTGGCGATAAAAGCAAAAATGGACTACATGATTGCCGAATTGGGCCTATGCCAAAATGTCATGTCGGAGCTGCCTGGCTATCATCAAGGCTTCCTAAGCGCTTACTCGGAGGAGCAGTTTAATTTATTGGAGCAGTACACCACTTACCCGACAATTTGGGCCCCGTACTACACGCTGCATAAGATTATGGCGGGGCTGTTGGATTGCTATACCCTGGCCGGAAATAATAACGCCCTGGTGATGTGCATTCAGTTAGGCGATTGGGTACATCGGCGGTTGAGCCAGCTTTCCAAGGAACAACGCCAGAAAATGTGGTCACTGTACATTGCCGGAGAATTCGGCGGCATGAACGAGGTCTTAACAAACCTGTATCTGATCACGCAAAACCGGAACTATCTGGCTGCCGCAAAATATTTTGACAATGAGAAATTATTTTTTCCCATGAAGGAAAATATGGATACACTCGGCGACATGCATGCGAACCAGCATATTCCGCAAATGATCGGCGCGTTAAAACTATTTGAGGCGGAAGGCGAGAAAGCCTATTATGAGGCAGTCAAAAATTTCTGGCATATGGTTACGGAAGACCATGCTTATCAAATCGGCGGCGTCGGCGAAACGGAAATGTTCAAGGAGCCCGGCAGGATTGCCGCATATTTAACGGATAAAACCGCGGAGACCTGCGCCAGCTACAATATGCTAAAGCTGACCAAAGAGCTGTACGGCTTTGAACCTAAAAAGGAATACATGAACTATTATGAGAGAACCCTTTACAATCACATTCTGGCCACGGAAAACAGCAAGCGGGCGGAAGGGGGAAGCACCTATTTCATGCCCTTGGCCCCGGGTTCATGCAAGAAATTCGATACCCATGAAAATACATGTTGTCATGGCACCGGTTTAGAAAACCATTTCAAATATCAGGAGAGCATTTATTTCCATGACCAAGACAACTTGTTCGTCAATCTGTATATTCCGTCCGCTTTGTCGTGGAAAGAGAAAGGTGTTACCGTTACCCAAAAAAGGATTAGAGGCGAAAATGGTGAAACGGTAAAGTTTTATATTAATGCCGGGAAAGAAGAATTCAGCATTCGTTTTAGAATTCCCGAGTGGGCGGAAAGCTCCATCGCCGTTAAGATCAATGATGTTCTTATTACTCCAGACATTGCGGATGGGTATATTCAAATTAAACAAACATGGGAACGCGATCAAGTAGAACTCATCATGCCTTTTGCTTTAAGATTGGAGAGTACGCCGGATGATAACCGAATCAAAAGCGTATTCTACGGGCCTTATGCTTTGGCGGCAATCCATGAAGGTGAGGATTTCATTACATGGCCTTTCGGCGAAGAACAATTCGTGCAACGTATGAGAACAGCGGAAGGGGACTTGAATTTCTCCCTGAATGGCATACGTTTTGCTCCACTGTATCAAATCCAAGATCAGCGATATCATATGTATTTTAAGTTCACGGAGTAAACGTTTATCCGGAAATCCGTAGAGCCAAGACTTCCGAAGCGAAGTTTTGGCTCTATTTTTGCATTGAAGGAGACTAGAGGCGCCTGCTCTCCATTTGGCAGAAAGGCGAAATTGCATGGTTTACAACCGCTTGTTTGGTGTTTATTAACAACCCCAAAAGTATTATTACGAGGGGCAGCTTGCTTGACGAATTGTGGGACGCGACGGGAGTCCTTGCATTTTTCAATTTGTGGTGGTACCATTACCGCAGAGCCTATGATAGTATTGGTCGGATCGTGGTAGGATTTTGGTGGGAAACAGTCTCACACAAAACCACTATTTCTGATCGCAAATGTAAAATGTTGTCATGGGAAACAATTCAATAAGCAGCATCCTTCGGGGCAGGGTGAAATTCCCTACCGACGGTGATGGCGCCAGAAGCATGAAGATGGACGGCGCACAAGTCCGTGACCTGTATACAGCACTTGGAGTTGTATATGGCTGAGCCGGTGAGATTCCGGGACCGACAGTATAGTCTGGATGGGAGAAGGAGACGCATCAACGAAGCACATCGTTTTTTTTGTATATGTGTAGTTAAGTTGAAGTGTAGATTATTGCTGGAAAGTTCAGTTTTTCACATAGTGGAAAAGGGACATTCCTGACAATAGTTTATTTGCGTACACTCACTCTCAACCCTGCCGGATGCCGGCAGGTTTTTTTGTGCTATTACACATGAACGAAGGAGGTGGAAATGTGATCGGACTGAATGACGAGTACTATATGGAGCTGGCGATTCAAATGGCCGAGCGGACGCAAGGACAAACAGGCGTCAATCCCGTCGTCGGCGCTGTTGTCGTCAAGGATGGGGCAGTGATAGGTATGGGAGCGCATCTGCAGCGAGGAACACCTCATGCTGAGGTGCACGCGTTGAATATGGCTGGGAGTGCAGCTGTTGGCAGCACAGTATATGTCACGCTGGAGCCCTGCAGTCATCATGGATTGACCCCTCCCTGTGCTGAGCGGCTTGTCCATGAACAGGTAGCACGTGTGGTTGTTGCCTGTGAGGATCCCAACCCGCAGGTTGCCGGCCGGGGAATTAAGCTTCTTGAAGAGGCAGGCATTACGGTCGAGGTAGGTGTTCTGAAGGAACGCGCGATCAAGCTGAACCGTTTCTTTAACAAATTCATTACTACTGGCATGCCCTATGTGACGGTTAAGACAGCCTGCACCTTGGACGGCAAGATTGCTTCTCGAAGCGGAGACAGCAAATGGATCAGCAATGAAGCAGCGAGAGCCTTAGTGCATACCATGCGGCACCGTCATCAGGCTATTATGGTAGGCGCAGGGACGGTGGCGGCGGATGATCCGCAGTTAACGACCCGACTGGAGGTTCCGGGTATTCAGCCGATCCGGATTATCGCAGACTCCAAGCTGTCTATGCCTTCAGAGAGCCGTGTATTAAATGACGGTCTGGCCCACACCATAGTGCTGACGACTGAAGAAGCCGATCAAGCTCGCGTGAAGGTGCTGCAGGACCGGGAGATTGAGGTTCTGATCTGCGGAGCAGGTCCTCGGGTTGATCTGAACCTAGCCTTGAAGCAATTGGGAGCACGGGGGATCTCTTCGATCCTGGTGGAGGGAGGCGGTCGCCTCAACGGCTCGCTATTGGAGCTGGGCCTGGTGGATGAGATGATTCTATTCCTCGCGCCGAAGCTGATTGGGGGATTTCAAGCGCCGGGGGCGTTCATCTTTGCGGGATGGGATCGCATGGAGGATGGTATCCGGCTCAAGGATCTTGAGGTGGAAATGATCGGCGGCGACAACATTTGCGTAAGAGGGATCCCTGAGCGAAAGGAGGAGAACCGTGTTTACGGGACTGGTTGAAGAAGTAGGAACGATGAAGAGTATTGGGCGCAAGGGGGAAGCGATGCTTCTGGGAATTTCAGGAACGGTTGTGACTGAAGGGTTGAAGCTCGGCGACAGTATTGCGGTAAACGGGGTATGCCTCACGGCCGTCTCTTTTGATAAGGGACACTTCACCGTGGATGTGATGCCGCAGACCTATCGTCATTCCAATCTGAAGGAGCTTAGACCGGGCAGTCCGGTGAACCTGGAACGTGCCATGGCGGCAAACGGACGCTTCGGCGGACATATTGTCCAGGGCCATGTTGATGGAACTGGAAAGATTACCCGAATCCAGCGGGACCAGAATGCGGTGATCTACGAAATTGCGCCTCTTGATGAAAGTATATTCAGATATATTATCCCTCAAGGCTCAATAGCAATCGACGGTATCAGCCTAACGGTCACTATGGTTGAGCATGGCGGGTTTGGAGTGTCGATCATTCCGCATACGTTGGCTGAGACGGCGCTTGTCCATAAACGGGAGGGCGATACGGTAAATCTGGAATGCGACTGTATCGGTAAATATGTAGAGCATTTACTTAAGTACGGCAGGATGAACGGAAGTGGCGGTGCCCCTGATCGCCGAACCGAATCCGCCATTGATATGTCCTTTTTGAATTCTCATGGATTTGTATAAGTCGGGATCAAGAATGGATTGGAAGGAGATGCAGAGATGAGTGATATACAGCTGGACCGAGTCGAGGAAGCGATCTACGAGCTAATGCGCGGAAAGGTCATCATTGTGGTGGACGACGAGGACCGGGAAAATGAGGGGGATTTTGTCGCACTTGCCGAAAAGGCAACCCCCGAGGTAATCAATTTCATGATCACTGAAGGCCGGGGATTAGTCTGCTTGCCGATTACGGCAGAGCGCGCAGAGGAACTGGAGCTTCAGCCGATGGTAGCACAGAATACGGATTATCATGGGACCGCATTTACGGTGTCGATAGACCATAAGGACACGACTACAGGAATCTCGGCGCATGAACGTGCTATGACGGTCAAGCAGCTTATGAACCCTGAGACTAAAGCGGCAGACTTCCGGAGACCGGGGCATATGTTCCCTCTGATCGCCAAGAAGGGCGGCGTGTTGCGTAGGGCGGGTCATACCGAAGCGGCTGTCGATCTGGCCAGAATGTGCGGCTCCTACCCGGCAGGTGTTATCTGCGAGGTTATCAAGCCGGATGGGAGTATGGCCCGCTTGCCGGACCTGGTAGAGATTGCGAACAAGTTCGACCTGAAGCTGATCAGTGTCAAGGACCTGATTCATTACCGGAACGAGAAGGAGAAGCTCGTTACCCGGGAGGTCGAGGTTCGGATGCCTACGGATTACGGTGAATTCAGAGCGGTAGCTTATACGAATGAAGTAGATAGCAAGGAGCATGTTGCCTTAGTAAAAGGCGATGTTAGCGGTGAAGAACCGGTGCTGGTGCGCGTTCATTCGGAATGCTTGACCGGTGACGTATTCCATTCGCACCGCTGTGACTGCGGCCCGCAGTTTGAAGCGGCCCTTCGTCAGATTGAGCAGGAAGGAAGAGGCGTGCTGCTCTATATGCGTCAGGAAGGCCGGGGAATTGGCCTGGTCAACAAATTAAAGGCCTATAAGCTGCAGGAGCAGGGACTGGATACGGTCGATGCTAATCTGAAGCTCGGATTCCCGGCGGATCTTCGGGATTATGGAATCGGTGCGCAGATTCTTAAAGATCTTGGGATTACGAATATCCGCCTGTTGACCAACAATCCCCGGAAGATTACCGGACTGGAAGGATACGGCCTGCAGGTGGTTGAGCGGGTTCCCCTGCAAATTCAGGAGAACAAAGACAATACGGGCTACCTGCATACTAAGCAGCTTAAGCTGGGGCATCTGCTGCAATTTGATGATCTGGAGCAAGACGAATCTGCAAATAACTAATACGAATTGAAGAAGGGATGAGTTCTCAATGACACAAATGCAAGTATTCGAAGGAAATCTGGTATCGAACGGACTTAAATATGCTATCGTAGTGGGAAGATTTAATGAGTTTATTACCAGCAAGCTGCTTAGCGGAGCGCTGGATGCATTGAAGCGCCATGGGGTAAAGGATGAGGAAGTGAGTGTAGTATGGGTGCCTGGAGCCTTTGAAATCCCGTTTGCTGCCCAGAAGCTTGCCGAGAGCGGCAAATATGATGCGGTTATTACGCTGGGAACCGTAATCCGGGGATCAACCTCGCATTATGATTATGTCTGTAATGAGGTTGCCAAGGGTGTGGCGGCAATCGGTCTGAAGACAGGCGTTCCGACGATCTTTGGCGTCGTGACCACCGAGAACATTGAACAGGCCATTGAACGTGCCGGGACGAAGGCCGGGAACAAGGGCTGGGATGCAGCCACGGCGGCGATTGAAATGGCAAACTTGACGAATCAGCTAAAATAATGCTTATTAAAGTAGTACCCATGTAATTTTGGGTACTACTTTTTATTTGTTTAATGTTATAATTTATGGATGCAGACAAGCTCACAAGGTTGGAGGAAGTTCATTGACGACGGTATTATATAAACTGGAAACTTTCGAAGGACCACTTGATTTGCTGCTGCATCTGATTGATAAAGCGGAAATCGACATCCATCAAATCTCTATTAGCGAGATTACTGATCAATACCTTGAATATCTACATAATTTGCAGGAGCTCGAACTGGAAGTGACGAGTGAATTTTTGGTGATGGCAGCTTCGCTGTTGTCGATCAAGAGCAAGCAGCTGCTTCCCAAGCCTCCTGTCATCGAATTTGACGATGATTACGAGTATCTGGAGGATGAGGATCCAAGGGATGAGCTGATCCGTCAACTGATAGAGTACCGTAAATATAAGGGAATTGCCGAGCATTTACACGAACGTGAATGGGAGCGAAGCCTGATTTTTTCCAAGGAGCCTGAGGATCTTTCTCCATTCCTGCCGGAGATCGAGGAGAACCCGGTGAAGGGTCTGCATGCGTCCGACTTGATTGCTATGTTCCAGAAGGCCATCCGGAAGTCGATGAAGCGCAATGTCGTGGCAAGGATTCATCGGGATGAAATCTCGGTCAAGGACCGGATTAAGGAAATAGTGAATGCGCTGGAAGATGTGGGGATCGGCGGAAGGCTGCTGTTCTCCAAGCTGCTGCATGAGGAAATGTATCGGCATGAGATCGTCGTTACCTTTCTCGCGGTGCTGGAGCTTATGAAGATGAAGCGAATTGTATGTTATCAGAACAAGTTGTTCGATGATATTGTCATGGAGTGGAGAGGGGAAGTCAAGGCAGATGAATTTTCAGGACTTGAAATCGATTACTGAAGGCTTGCTGTTTCTTGCGGGAGAGGAAGGCCTCAGTATCAAGCAGCTTGCGGAGGTTACGGAGCAGCGTCAAGAATTAATCACCGACGCGCTCACAGATATGAAGTCATCGTTCGAGCGTGAAGGTAGAGGGATTCAGATCCTGCAAATCGCGGGCAATTACCAGCTTGCAACCTTGCCGCAGCATGCGCACTATTTTGAGAGACTGGCTTATTCGCCCTCCCGTTCGACCTTGTCCCAAGCAGCACTGGAGACCCTATCCATCATTGCCTACCGTCAGCCGATTACACGAATTGAGGTTGAAGAGATCCGCGGTGTGAAATCGGAACGGGCCATTCATACCTTGGTTAACAAAGATCTCATTGAAGAGGTAGGACGGGCGGAAGCCATCGGCAGGCCGATCTTGTATGGCACGACAAAAGCCTTCCTTGATTATTTCGGACTGGCGAGTCTGAAGGATTTGCCGGACCTGTCCGATTTTGAGACTACCGACCAGCTGGAAGAGGAGACACAGTTATTGTTTCAGAGACTTGAGGAGCAGCAGCTGACCATTGACGATGTGGACAAGCCTGGTGGTGAAGGATGAGATTTTGCGGCTTTGTGTGGAAAATCAGTTTAATAGAGGGTGTACCAAAAGTGATCATTAAGATGAACTGAGGTGCACCCTCTTTCATTTCGTTAAACAAAAAGAAACCGCTCTTTGGAAAATGGAGGTACCACTCAACCCTAAACCAAGGAGACGGTTTCTTTGTACATTTAATCTAAGGGAAGAAGTCCTTGGTCTTACGGACATTATGTCTCCTTACGGTCCGCCATTGGATGAGCCAGAATTGTAACGGACATTTTGGCTGCTTAGAGAGTAGAATCGAGTGAACCAGAGTCGTTTGAGCGTCCTAAGCGCCTGAAATGTCCGTTAACCCTTCGAATCATGAGAACAAGTCTGCTAAGATTCTAAAATGTCCGTTAGCGAGTTTAAATTATCCGACAGCGAGCAGCAGAAGGTATTAGCTGGCTTTACCTTATTTTGAACAGCGATGCGGGCTCACTGCATTATTGCTCTGCTTTCTTTATATTCGCGCGGCGACAAGCCTTCTTGCTTCTTGAATACTTTGCTGAAGTATTTCACATCGCGGAAGCCGACCAACTCCGCCACATCCTGAAGCTTTAAATGCGGGTTGGACATCAGCAATTTAGCCTTGTCGATCCGGTATTTGGCTAAATAATCGGAAAAGTTAATCCCAAAGGTTTGCTTGAATTTTCGGGACACATATTCTCTGCTGACATAGAACTGAGCGGCAATATCTTGAAGCGCGATATTGGATTGATAATTCTGCTCTATATAATGCACGATCTCCGAGATCGTATCTTTGTCGCGGGTCAAGTGCCGGCTGAACAGCCTGGATAACCCGGCAAGTACGCCGACTGTCCAATCGATCCAGGCATACTTTGAGAAGGTGTAGTTCTCCGGCAGCGGGGCATCTGTGTCTCCTGTGTCTTCATTTTCGTATTCCGAATCGGCAAGCAGGCTGTCCGCCTGATGACCCAGCACATCTTGAATGGTTCTTGCCCGGAAGGCCATGACCTCGTTTTTCCAGGCGGTGAGTAATTCAGGAGTAATGACCCCAAGGCGCAGCTGCTCGTCGAACCATTTACTTGCGGCGAGCGTTATTCGGTCGTCATCCGCGCTCTGAACGGCCAGCTTCCATTCTTCTTGAAGTTTTCCAAGAGAATGGCGGCCTAAAGCCGCGTTTGATTGATGCTGGATTTCCGCCCGATGCATGTATTCATCAGGCCTGAGCAGATTTCTCCTGCGCAAGGCCAGGCCAGCTTCGCTGTATTGCTTCGGCAGACTGTGCGGCAATGGCCCGGCAGAGCCAGCTCCAAAGTGCAGCCTGCGCTGCAATGTGACGAACAGTCCCTGATTGATCTGCTCGATCAGTTCTGCGATGTTTCTGTCCGAAGACCATACGAGAAGCACTATTTCCTGCGGCCCGCCCAGATGCTTGAACGCGATTCCCTGGCGGTGAGCAAGCAAGAACTCATTGCAAATATTGATAAAAGCGAAAAGAAGAAGCTCGCCGTTATGGCCGAATTTTTGCTGGAGCAGAGAGTCGCCGGGATCAATCCGGGCAATCAGCAAGCAGGCCTCCTCCAACCCGGTCGGGATGAGGCCTTCCTTACGCAATTTCCCCAGTGCGCCTTCCGCCGATCCCGGATCGTCGATCAGCGAAGACAAGAGCTTCTCATCATAAGGCGGCTTGAATTCGTTCAACCGGATGTTCAGCAGCTGCTGGTCTGCCCGCTCGGCCTCTTCAAGGCGCCACCCATCAACGGCTTTGCGGACGGCAGTATTGATCGCTTCCGGATCAATTGGCTTCAAAATATAATCGACTCCGCCATGACGAACGGCGCTCCGCACAAAATCAAAATCATCATGCCCGCTGACGACAATGAATTTGGTATTGCTGGCGTGCTCATAGACCCATGCCATCAGTTCGAGGCCATGCCCCGACCCCATCATCATATCCATAATGACAAGCTGGGGACGGAATTGCTTGATAATTTCGATAGCCTCATTTCCTCCATTGGCTTCCCTAACCTCACGAATGCCGTGCTTATCCCAATCCACCAGCAATTGCACGGCCTTCCGGACCCGGGCTTCATCGTCGACAATTAGTGCTCTCATGTGTTCACTCTCCAAATATCCGATATCAAACAGGTAATTTCAGTATAATCCGGACTCCGACAGGTTCCAAATTCTCGAGCTCCAGCGAAGCGGCTTCTCCGTACACCAGCCGGAGCCGGGCAAGCACATTATGAAGCCCGATCGTTGCAGGAATAAGCTCATTACGGACCGACTCGTCAGCTTCCGTATCCGCATCGAATTCAGCTTCCGCTTGCCGCTGCAGCTCCAGTGACAACCCTTCCAGCTGTCCGGGCGGGATGCTGGCTCCGTTATTTTCGATCACGATAAAGACATAGCTCTCACCTTGTGACGCCTGAAGATGTATCCGGCCGTCTGTCTCCGTAACGCTCAGCCCATGCTTGAAGTAGTTCTCCATAATAGGCTGGAGAATCAGCTTGGGAACCTTAAGGTGGAGCAGATGATCAGGAACCTCGCTTGCATAGGAAAAGCGGTTCTCGAACCGCTCCTTCTGCAGCTCCATGTAGGCCTTAACATGCTCCAATTCATCCTTTAAGGTTACGGTCGAATCGCTATTGTGCATGCTGTAATGCATCATTTTGGCAAGCGCAGAAATCAGCGTATAGATTTGGGGAACCTTCAATTCCAGCGCCAGCGTACCGATTATTTGCAGCGTATTATTGAGAAAATGCGGATTGATTTGTGCCTGCAATGCTTTCAACTGACTGGTCTTGCTGGATAATTCCAGCTTATATTCACGAAGGATCAAATCGTTGATGGTCTCCATCATCGTTCGGAACCGTCTGGTCAGCATACCGATTTCGTCTTTGCCGGCGGGGAGCACGGCGACGTTCAGATTGCCGGTCTTTACCTCATTCATATAATCGGCCAGACGCTTGATCGGGGCGGTCACTCGAATGGAGATCAGCACGGTTGCAGCGATAATAACCAACAGGGCAAGACCGAACATGATCAGATTGATCATGACCGAACGGTTAGCCTCTTGCAGCAGGTGTTTTTCGGGAATCTCCTTGATGATAAGCCAGTCGGCGTTCTCCTGATTGATCCGCTGATACACAAACATGGAGTGGTTGATCTCGAAGCTCCCCTGCTCGTTTTGGCTAAAGGCTTCAAGCTGCTCGCCATACCAGTCTTCATTCATGGCTCGGCCGATCATTTCCTCCTGCCCGGAGTAAATGATATTGCCAACCGTATCGGTTACATAGAGTTTCTCCTGTCTGCTGTCATACAACTGTTCGGCAATATCCTGCAGTGAAGAGAGCTTGACGTCAATGGACAGAAAGCCAAGCGGCTCATTCGATGGTATTCGCTCGATTCGCCGATGCAGCGTGAACACTTGCTCGTGCTTAATTTCAGGTATAGGCGAAGTCAATCCATAAAAATGGCTCTCATGAGTGGACTGGAGAAATACGGATTGGCCTTCGGGTGGAACTGCATCCACATAAGGCGCAGCTCCTTGCCAGCGCTTGGGAGTCGTCTGCGTCATGAGCGTCGCTTGGCGGTCCTTGACTCCGAACAGATAAACCTGAAAGATGTCGGGCGTTGATTTATAAATGGAGTTCAGGGAAGCGTAAATAGTGCTGTTTGCTGCAACATCATCATGACCGGCATTTAACATGCGGTATAACTCCGAATCCGAATATGCAGTCAAAGAGATCCGATTCAACTCCTCAAGCAGCCCGGCAATGTTTCGGTAGCCCTGGTACAGCAAATTCTTGTTCTGTTCCACGGTCCGCTCTTTCACGGATTGGGTGGTGAGAGAATAGCTGATGAACATCCCTGCCCCCAAGCTAAGAATGATAGGGAGAATCAAAAATACAATCAGTTTGGTTCGTATACTGTTCCAGTTCATCAAGACACATCCGATCAATATTTTACACCTCAGTGATCACTTTCGTAGGTGTATGAAAGCTAAGATAAACTACATAATAGCATTACAGGAGTGTTTCAACAAAGAGAGATAGAGAGGAGGGGCAGCTATGCGTACAAAAAGATTATCGCAATTCGGGCAGCAGCTGTTTTTCGTCGGTCCGGCATTTGCATTTTTTGCTCTAGTAATGATCATTCCATTCCTGATGGGGATGTACTACTCCTTCACAGATTGGGACGGGGTATCGGGACAGGTCAGCTGGGTCGGATTCGCGAATTTTACGAAAATGTTTGCCAATGACCCTGACTTTTGGACCTCGTTCTGGTTCACAGTCAGATTTACACTGTTGGGCGTCATTCTGGTGAACGCAGTAGGCTTCTTTTTGGCCTATTTCTTGACCAAGCCCTTGAAAACGCGCAACTTGCTTCGAACCATCTTTTTTATGCCTAACGTGATCGGAGGCCTGCTGCTCGGGTTTATCTGGCAGTTCATTTTCATTAAAGGCTTCGCGGCGCTGGGCGATGTGACCGGCTGGTCGTTCTTCCAACTGCCTTGGCTCGGTGACGCGACCACCGGATATTGGGCGATCGTGCTCGTATTTGTGTGGCAGTATTCCGGTTACCTGATGGTCGTGTACATCGCATCATTGAGCAATGTGCCGAAAGAGGTGCTTGAGGCAGCCGAGATTGATGGCGCGAACCGCTTCCAGGTTCTGAAGAGCATTATTGCTCCGTTAATTATGCCTGCGGTTACCGTCTGCCTATTCCTGGCGATCTCCTGGTCGTTCAAGATGTTCGACCTGAACTTGTCGCTGACGAAAGGCGGACCGTTCAAATCAACGGAATCGGTGGCGCTTAATATTTATAATGAGGCGTTCCTAAATAACCGTTATGGGTATGGAACAGCCAAAGCACTGTTGTTCTTCGTAATCGTCGCAGGCATTTCGCTCCTTCAGGTCTGGTTTACGAAGAGTAAGGAGGTGGAGGCCTGATGGAATCCAAACAGCGCGGAAGAAACGGGTTTACCGAGGTAATGATGGCGCTGGTCGCGCTGATCTTCCTTGCTCCGTTCTATTTTTTGTTCGCTAATTCCGTGAAGACTTTCGGCGAAATCTTGACCAATGCAGCCAGCTGGCCCGAGAAATTCAATTGGAGCAACTATTCGAAGGCATGGGAGTTGGCCAGATTTTCCGAGGCATTCCAAAATTCCGTAATTATTACGGTCGTTAGCGTTATCTTGATTACATTGTTTAGCGCGATGGCCGCTTACCGGATGGTTCGCTCCAACTCCAAGTTTAACCGGATCCTGCTGCTGCTCTTCGTTGCAGCGATGGTCGTTCCGTTCCAGACGATCATGATTCCGGTCCTGAAGGTCGTCAATACACTTGGCGTCAATAACAGCATATGGGGCTTGCTGCTGACCAATCTTGGACTAAGCTTGCCGCTGGCGGTGTTCCTGTTCCATGGATTCGTCAAATCCGTACCGCTGGAAATTGAAGAAGCGGCAACGGTGGACGGCTGCAATCCGATTACCGTTTTCTTTAGAATCGTATTGCCATTACTGAAGCCAATGATGATGACGATCATTGTATTGAATGCGCTGGCGATCTGGAACGATTATTTGCTTCCGTCCCTGATTCTGCAAAAGCCGGAGCTACGCACGATTCCGCTGGCAACGTATTCATTCTTCGGGCAATACACAAAACAATGGGACATGGCGCTTCCAGCGCTGGCGATCGGGATCTTGCCGATCATTGCATTCTATCTGTTGCTTCAACGTTACATTGTAGAGGGAATTGCGGCAGGCTCGGTCAAAGGTTGACGCCGGGCCTGGCGTTCCAAATATAGCACTTACTAATACAGATTGCGGGGGAAAAAGATGAAGAAAAGTTCATGGATGATCGTCTCGGTTCTGCTGATCATGAGCATGCTGCTCTCAGCATGCGGTGGAAACAACAATGCTGGAAATACCACCAATGGGAATGCCCAAAATGGAAGCGCTCCATCAACAGGAGAGACCAAAACGGTAAAGATATTCCAATTTAAAACCGAAATCGTGGAAGGCCTTAATGAACTGAAGGTCGAGTTCGAAAAAGAATACCCGAACATCAAGCTGGATATCCAGACTGTTGGCGGCGGAGCCGATTATGCGGCTGCATTGAAGACGAAGTTTGCTTCCGGCGATGCGCCTGATATTTTCTCTAACGGTGGCTTTGCCGAACTGGATATGTGGCAGGATAAAATCGAAGATTTGTCCGACCAGCCTTGGGTTCAGGATCTGGTACCGCTTGCTGCCGAACCGATGACCAAAGACGGTAAAGTATACGGTATGCCTATGAATCTGGAAGGAATCGGGTATATCTATAACAAGGATCTGTTCGAAAAGGCAGGGATCACGGAAACGCCGAAGACGATCGCCGAGCTGGAAGACGCTGCGAAGAAACTGCAAGCCATCGACGTAACGCCGTTCGGTAACGCATATCAGGAATGGTGGCTGCTCGGCAACCAAGGCATCAGCGTGGCCTTCGCAAGACAGGACAACGTAGATGAGTTCATTAAGGGATTGAACGAAGGTACTGCGACGATTGCTGGAAACGAGCACTTCAAGAATTGGAGCGATCTGCTCAAGCTGACGGTTCAATATGGTCAAAAGAATCCCTTGACTACCGACGCCAACACTCACTTGGCCATGTTTGCAAGCGGCGAAGTGGCCATGATGCAGGAAGGCAACTGGGCACAGACATTGGTGGACAACATAACACCGGATATGAACATCGGCATGTTCCCAATGCCAATCGACAATGACGCTGAGAAGAATGATAAGCTTACCGTGGGAATTCCGGCTAACCTGGTAGTCAACAAGGAGTCCGCTTCCAAGGAAGAAGCAAAAACCTTCTTGAACTGGCTGGTTACAAGCGATTTGGGTAAAGAATACATCTCTAAGAAGTGGAAGTTCATCCCGGCCTTGATGACAATTCCGGCTACTTCCGAGGATATCGGTATGCTGGGAGCGGACGTGAAGAAATATGTGGATGAGAATAAGGTCTACGGATTGCAATCCTCCAAGTTCCCTGATGGGGTAACGCAAGAATTTGCGAGCGTAATCCAGCAATTGATTGCAGATAAGGTAGATGTGGAAGGCTGGATGAGCAATATGCAAGCAGCCTGGGATAAATTGAAGAAGTAAAAATTGAATGGCAACAGGGCTCTCCCATCTGGCAGAAAGCCCTGTTTTTTTGTATTCATTAGAGGGCGCGTTAGAGGGGCAACGTGTGAAGAGTTGCTACGGTCGCTGTTGTTCGCGGATTTCTATGATTGGACTAAGTTCTAACAATGGAGAAATCCGCTCACAAAGGCGAACGCTCCGCTTCTTCACAACCCTTCACACTTATGCCCTGACAACTTTGCCCTTGCAGTTTAACTACAAATTTGCACATGGCTGCGCATCACAGGCTGCATGGCACTGTGCTCGCAGCCTGTGATGCGCAGCAAGTAGAACATAGTGCGCCTGGAATGCTCAGGCACAGTACGAAACCTTGATTGTCCGACTGGCATTTCCAGTCTTACTCCGAACTTCACTCGCCATATTTTATTTGATCAGCCTCGTTTGGTCATGCTCCAGTGAAATTTCTACCTTTAATTCTTAAATCGGAGCTTTAACCTACTTCTATGTAAGTTGAACTATAAAAGCTACGTAGAAAGGGCATAAGTGTGAAGTGATCTGTAGAAGCGAAAGCGTTCGCCTTTGTGAGTGGATTCCTACCTTATAATATTTTCGTTGAATTAGAGGAATCCGCGAACAACAGCGATCGTAAGAACACTTCACACGTTGCCACAGTACGTAAAATTTAGTAGTTCAACTATACTCAAGGATGATTCCCTCCTGTTCACCAAACCGATCCTATGTTAGTTTGATTGTATCGATTTATTGGCTTTGAAGCCGGAAAAGCTAGGGGCAAATTTCATCTTTAACGGAGAGGTGATGGATTCCAGTGAAAAGACCGAGACGGTGGTTCACGCTCAGAAACCAAATTTTTGTCGGCTTTATGCTAGTTATGCTGTTCGTATTGGGGATCGCAAGCGTGCTCACCTACTCAAGCGTGTCGACGATGTTGAAGTCCAATGCCGAGAAGCACATCGGCCAGACGGCAATCCAGGCGAACGGGCGGCTTGATGCCTTGATTGCCCAAATCGATACGATCACGACTCAAATTGCTACGAACGATTATATTCAAGAGTTACTGCTCTCCGAAGTCGATGGGGCGGAGACGCCTTTCAGTGCGCGGCAATCCTTGCTGTCGATCCTGGGAAGCTACCAATCCTACATTTCGGGAATCAAAGCGCTTGAGCTATACAGCAACGACTATAGTCGGTTATTCCCTTTGAATGATATCCCGCTTAACGACACTATTGATCAGGAATGGATTTTGGCGGCCGACCGGGGAAAAGGAGAGCTTGTCTGGCTGGGCATAGATCCCGACGATCCGTCATCGGTGCTTGCGTTAAAAAGGGTAAGCCTTGTGGACCGGTGGTTTTCGTCGGGAGGCTTTCTCATGCTCCGCTTGGATAAAGCTTATTTTCAGTTTGATGAGCAAATCGGCGGGGAAGCGGGCGAATCCATCCTGCTCGTCGATACGAACCAGCAGCCCATTACGACAAATTTCAATCTGGATTCCGGACTGGATCTGGCGCAGTTGCTGGGTAACCAAGAGAAGAACATCTCGATTAACGGAAGCGATTACATCGAGGTGAAGCAATACTCGGAGACGACGGGCTGGACGCTTGTATTTTTTACGCCCGTGAGCTATGTTACGAATGGCATTTCCACCTTGCGAACGGCGATATTGGTGTCGGGAGCCATCGGCGTGCTGTTGTTCCTGATAATGTCGCTGATCCTGTCCACGACGATCACACGCCCGATTTTCAAATTAATCAAAGCGATGCGGGGAGCCAGATTCGGAGTTCTGCAGCCTAATCCGATGTTCTCGAATACGATGGAGATCAACGAATTGAACAATTCGTATAATCAGATGGTTGAAAATATGAATGAATTGATACGGGTAGTCTATGAAAAAGAGATTCTGCAGAGCCGGACCGAACTGAAGGCGCTTCAGGCCCAGATCAATCCGCACTTTTTGTTTAATACGCTGGAAGCTTTTTATTGGTCGCTTGAGGAAAAGGGGGAAGAGGAGCTTGCGAATCTTGTGGTCTCCATGTCCAGTCTGTTCAGATACACGATCAGTACCCCGAATCAGGATGAATGGGTGACAATCGAAGATGAGCTGGCTCATATCCGGAGATACTTGCAGCTGATGGATATCCGGCTGGCGGACCGGTTAACCTGGTCGATCGACGCTTCTGAATTTAAACACCTCAAAATTCCAAAGCTGCTGATTCAGCCGCTTGTGGAAAATGCTATCAGGCATGGGGTGGAAAATATGGAGGGTCCGGGAGAGGTTACAATCAGCGTCGAAGCTGCAAATCGTGATGGTTACGTCAGAATCACCGTCCGCGACAACGGACCGGGCATGGATGAGGATACTCTGCGAGATCTGTGGCAGGCGATGGAAGGGGGCAAAGTAGTGTCTTCCAAAGGAACGGGCGTCGGGGTTGTCAATGTAAGGCAGCGTCTGCGTCTGTATTATGACAGCGTATCCGGCGGGAGACACGAACTCGAAGTGATAAGCAGGCCGGGAGAAGGCACAAGCGTTAGCTTTGAGATTCCAAGCGAATATGGAGGACCGCTATGATTGAGAACCGGACGATACTGATCGTAGAAGATGAGATCCGCACAAGACAAGGGTTTTTAAAGACACTGGAGGCCTGGTCTGCCGGGCGATACCGGATTGAGTGCGCGGAGAGCGGCCAGGCGGCATTGCTGTGGCTGGAGCATCATCCTGCCCATTTACTGGTTACCGATATTCGAATGCCGGGCATGACCGGACTCGAACTGATCGAAATGCAGCAACGGCACAAGCATTGCAATCCGGTTGCGATCATTATTTCGGGTTATGCCGAATTCGAATATGCCCAAAGGGCGATGCAGCTTGGCGTGGTCAATTATTTGCTCAAGCCCGTGGACAAGCACCAACTGGTACAGGCGGTCGAGCAAGCCTTGATGATCGAGGACAGCCGCCATCGCATCGAGACGATGGAGAAGCTCATTGATCCGCATCTGCTGGATACGAAGACAACCCGCGTCAACTACAATCCGCTTATCCGGGATGCGCTCGTATTTCTGGACGAGCATTTTCATGAGCCGATTACGATGCGGCAAGTGGCGGATAGGCTGCATCTGAATCCCAGCTACTTCAGCGTATTGTTCAAGGAACAGACCGAATTGACCTTTAGCGAGTATGTCAGCCGGCTGCGTATGCAGCGGGCCAAGGAGCTGCTGCTTCACAGCGGATTATCCATCGCTCAGATTGCCGAACGCATAGGCTATCAAAGCGACAAATATTTTATTAAAGTATTCAAAACCTATGAGGGGTTGAGCCCAAGCAAATACCGAAGCCAAAAAAAGTAGGATTATAACTAATAAAAGTGAACTTTTGAAAGCGCAATCAGGATGATACAGTTGGTTTAAAGCGTTTTCATAAAAACGCGAATTGATGGGGGATGTAATAGGTGACGGTAAAGAAAACGACATCGATCCTTTTGATTGCGCTATCGATCATGCTTGTGCTTGGAGGCTGCAGCCATCCGGAAGAACGCGCCGGAGCCCTGGAAGTCAGGCACGGGGATACGGATAAAGTAACGATCAAGATGATGCATTTGTGGCCGCAGGACGTATCTGCCCAGCAGTATAAGCTTGTTAACGAGATCATTGATCAATATCAAACCCAGCATCCGCATGTTACGATTCAGCAGGAAGTGCTGGAGAACGAGCAATACAAGAACAAGCTGAAGATTCTGTCTGCATCTAACGAGCTTCCTGACGTAGGAGTCACCTGGGCGGCCGGATTCATGGATCCTTATGTCAAAGGGGAGCTGTTTGCACCGCTGGATGATTTGCTGAGCGGAGGTCTGAAGGATAAATTCTTCCCGGGGACGACCGATGCCTACGCCGTGGACGGGAAGACTTACGGCTTGCCGATTGAGCTGAATATTTCGCCGGTTTATTATAACAAGGCTATTTTCGAGAAGTACAATCTGGAGGTGCCGCAAACTTATGATCAATTTTTGAGCATCGTAGAGAAATTATCCGGCAATGGGGTGACCCCGATTGCTTTGGGCAATAAGGACCGCTGGACCGGCTCATTGTGGTACATGTATCTGGCCGACCGTTTGGGCGGACCGGAGACCATGAAGAAGGCCATCGACCGCTCAGGCACGTTCGAAGATCCGGCGTTGATCCAAGCGGCTGCGGAGATTCAAAGGCTCGTAGATATGAATGCCTTCAACAAAGGATTCAACGGGCTGTCGAACGATGAGGGTAAATCTGAATTCATGAATGAAAAAACGGCCATGTACTTGACGGGAACCTGGGAAATTCCGAATTTTACATCCAATCCTGAAGTGCCTCAGCAATTTAAGGACAAGGTAGGCTTCTTTAAGTTTCCAACCTTGGATAGCGGCAAGGGAGATATCAACAGCTGGGTGGGCGGACCGGGCGTCGGTTTATTCATTGCCGAGAATTCCAAGGTAAAGGAAGAAGCAAAGGAGTTCGTTGAATATTTTATCGATAAGTGGGGGGCCAGCTCCGTAAGCACGGCAGGCGTTATTCCTGCGACCAAGGTAGACACCTCTTCGTCCGACCTGCCGCAAATATATATCGATCTGTTGGACGAATTAGGCAATGCCAGCAACCTGACGCTGTTTGCCGATGTGCAGATGAAGCCGAACGCCGCCCAGACGCATTTGAACATGATTCAGGCTTTATTCGGCAAAGCCATTACACCGGAGCAATTCGTCAAAGAGCATGAAGCCGCTCTGGAGAAAGGGTATTAAAAGTATTTGCTGCGGGTTGAAGAATCGCAGGTTCGCCTTGATTGGAATTAAATCTCACTGCAGGAGTCATACTAAGCCTAGATCACAATCTGATACAGGCTTGGAGGGCTTTCCGTGTCGCTATGGGACTGGCTCGGAGTCATCCTGATCGCATTACTGATGGTGCTATTTTTGGCGATGATCCTAGTCCTGAGGTCCACGATCACCATTCAAATGAAAGCCCGCAAGAGCAATCAGGATGAAACGATAAAGATCGAAGTTACCATGCTGTTCGGCATCATTCATTTTCACTATATCATTCCTAGGATGAGCTTCAGCAACCTGCGAACGGGATTGAAGGTAGAAAATGACCATGCCGATAATTTGTTTTCAGGTCATACGAACAGCGAAAAGCAGCATATCAACAAGGAGAAGATTGATCAGTGGAGTGAGCAGGTCAAGCGGATGCTTCATTCCACAGAAGGGCTGTTTCCATGGTTGAAAACGACGTTAAAGAAGATTTCTTTCCAGCAGTTTGACTGGTCAACCAATGTGGCTTTGCCGGATGCAGCCGTAACAGCAACATTAACCGGCGCGCTCTGGGCCATCAAATCCACGTTAGTAGGCTGGCTTAGTCAACATATTTCCTTAAGGCAGCAGCCGAAGTTATTCGTTGTCCCCTTGTTCAATAGCCCGCCGATATTTACCACCGAATTGAGCTGCATAGCCAAAATTCGCTGCGGACATGCTATACATGCTGGACTGGTACTCATAGTTCGCGTGCTAAAAGTGAAAGGAGGAGTGAGAAAATGGCTGAACATCCTATTCAAGGGCTCATGAAAACAGCGATGGAGAACATCAAGGAAATGGTCGATGTGAATACGATCGTGGGTGAAGCAGTGCAGACGCCGGACGGAAGCAGTGTAATTCTTCCAATCAGCCGCGTCGGCTTCGGATTTGCTGCCGGAGGCAGCGACTTTCATCTGGATGAGAACCAGACAAGCAACAACGGAGAGGCGAAGCCCAGACCTTTCGGCGGGGGCAGCGGCGGCGGCGTATCCATCAATCCGATTGCCTTTCTGGTTGTGGGCCAAGAAGGCGTGCACATCGTTCCTTTAGATAATCAAACACACTTGTTCGAAAAATTGATCGACTCCGTGCCTTATGTAATGGACAAGATCGAATCCATGATCCCTGGCGGGAATCATGTGGTGGTTACGAATCAAAGGGCGGCAGAATCTGAAGCGCCTTTACTGTAATCGAACAAGCTGGTCCCTTTCCGGTGATTCGGGAGGGGATTTTTTTAAATCTATAGGCAGTCTGCTCTAAGGTCAAGAGAGCTTGGACATACTCTTCTTAAGAAGGACATATAATTCACTAGAACCGCTCGGAGGAATTGAAGATGAAGATCACTACGCAGCTAAGAAGAATCATCCAATATATCATCATTCTGGCGCTTGTCATTCCCCTGTGGGGGATGGCCGAGGGACCTATCCATGCTGCTCCTTCAACGAATGCTCAGGCGGCGGCCCTAATCGATGTGGAGTCGGGCAGAATATTGTTCAGTGCCCGCGGAGATGAGGAGCTTCCCATCGCAAGTCTGACGAAGATCATGACAGCTATTGTAGCGATTGAGCACGGGACGCTGAACGATAGGGTAAAGGTCAGCAAACGCGCCTATGGCAAGGAAGGCTCGTCCATTTATCTTCATCTTGGGGAAGAGATGAGCCTGGAGAATCTGCTGTATGGATTAATGCTCAGGTCAGGGAATGATGCGGCTACCGCAATAGCGGAGCATGTAGGCGGCTCGGAAGAGGGCTTCGTTCTGCTGATGAACAAGAAGGCAGAGATGCTGGGATTGGAGCATTCGCAATTTCAGAATCCCCATGGACTTGATGCGAACGGACATTACTCCTCTGCTAACGATCTGGCCAAGCTGACGGCCTATGCCATGCATAATCCAGTATTTAAGGAGATTGTTCGCACCCCTTCACGTACAGCGCCCAATCCAAATGATCCCTGGGATTACAAATGGGACAATAAAAATAAAATGCTTCGTCTGTACGAAGGTGCGGATGGGGTGAAAACTGGATATACGAAAATTGCAAGACGTTGTCTGGTCAGCTCGGCCACCCGTAACGATCAACAGCTTGTAGCTGTAACGATCAATGACGGCGACGATTGGAATGACCATCGCAAGCTGCTCGATTACGGATTTGAACAATATCCGCAGCAGACACTAATTAAAGCAGGGCAGGCGGTTCAGAAAGGATTGAAGGCTGGAATTACCTTTAGTTATCCTTTGAGCGCGGAAGAGGCGAAAATGGTTGAATTCCGGTTAAAGGAACAGGTGTCCAGCAGCAGGTTATTCGGTTATCGGGGGAAAATTCTGATCAGGCTGGGGGATCAGGAGATCGGGGTTGTGCCTGTATACGATGCAAGGGGGATTGTGGGAGATGGTTAATAAAATCTGGCTTGGCTTGATTTTAATCGGGTTTATATTCGCGGCGCTAAAAGGGGATATTCAAATCGTCACTCAAGCCGCTTTTGAAGGAGCAGCCACTGGAGTAACAGTATGCTTCGGATTGATCAGCGTGCTTGTATTCTGGATGGGAATCATGAAGCTTGCCGAGGATTCAGGACTGGTTCGGGCTATTTCCCGAGTGCTCGGACCGGTCGTAGCCTATTTGTTCCCGGATGTTCCGAAGAACCATCCTGCTATGGGTTATATTCTGTCCAACATGAGCGCTAATCTATTGGGACTCGGAAATGCGGCCACTCCCATGGGAATAAAAGCGATGCAGCAGCTGCAGGAGTTAAATCCGGACAAACAGTCCGCTTCTCCGGCAATGTGCACCCTGCTGGCGCTTAACACAGCAAGCATCACTTTGATTCCTACGACATTGATCGCCATCCGGTTAAATTTCCATTCAGCTAATCCCGCTGAAATTGTTGGCTCAACGCTGCTTGCGACGGCCATTGCGACCCTTGCCGCGATCGCTGCGGACCGTTGGTACAGAAAACGCTCCGCCTGGACCAAGCCGCCCGTGTCCCCTCCTTCAGAGGCATCCTATACACTGAAAGGGTGATAAATCTTGCTGGACTGGATCAATATACTCTCTGCCTGGGCGATTCCTGTAATGATAGCCTTTATTCCGCTTTATGCTTCTATTAAAAAAGTCCCGGTATATGAGTCGTTTGTTGATGGCGCTAAGGACGGCTTCTCCACGGCGGTCAGTATCATTCCCCATCTTGTCGGAATGATGGTAGCGATCAGCGTATTCCGCGCCTCCGGTGCCCTGGAGTTCTTTACAGGCTGGCTGTCGCCGCTGCTGGCGCGCCTGTCAGTTCCGTCCGAGGTGCTGCCGCTTGGCATTCTGCGCCCGCTGACAGGTACGGGATCATTGGCATTTACGACGGATTTGATCAAGACCTACGGACCTGATTCCATGATCGGAAGAATTGCTTCAACGATTCAAGGCAGCACAGACACCACGTTGTACGTATTGACGGTTTATTTCGGCGCAGTCGGTATTCGAAACGGGAGATATGCGCTTAAGGTCGGATTATTCTCCGATATCGTCGGCTTCATTGCCGCGATTGCCGTGTGCTTGCTGTTGTTTGGCTAAAATACATAACTGATGCGCTGCTATTGTGATTTTGACTTCCAATAGGTATCATGGGTATGAGGTGACCTATCAATTATGGAAGAAAGACTTCAGAAAATACTTGCAGGTGCGGGCGTGGCTTCGCGGCGCAAATGCGAGGAGCTGATTCTGGGCGGCAAGGTTCAGGTGAACGGCGAGACCGTCACGGCCTTGGGAACGAAGGCTGACCCGGACGTAGATGAAATTACAGTAGATGGCAAGGCAATCGGCACGGAGAAAAAGATGTATCTGGTATTTAATAAACCCAAAGGTGTTATTACCAGCGCTTCGGACCCGCAGGGCCGCAAAATTGTCACCGATTATTTGAAGGGGATTACCGAGCGGCTGTATCCGGTAGGCCGCCTGGATTATGATACGGAAGGTCTGCTTCTGCTGACCAATGACGGGGAGTTCGCTCATCTGCTGACTCACCCCAAGCATCATGTGGCCAAGACTTATTTGGCCACGGTTAAGGGAGTGCCGCATGGAAGCGAGCTGGACAAGCTGAAGAACGGCATCATGCTTGAAGATGGAATGACTGCACCTGCAGAGGTGGAGTATCATGACATTGATTCGGAGCAGAGGCATTCCACGATCTCCATCACGATTTATGAGGGGCGTAACCGCCAGGTTCGCAGAATGTTCGAGGCTATTAACCATCCGGTAACGAAGCTGAAGCGGATTTCATTCGGAGACCTGTTCCTGGGGAACATGAAGAGGGGATTGTTCCGCCACTTAACCAAGGATGAAGTAGAGAGCTTGGTGAAGCTTGCAAAGCAAGCGGGCAAATCATCCGCAGGGAGGTCTGCAATAAAATCACCGGATGATTCGCGTATTAAAGCTGTAGAAGAATTTAAGCCGAAGCCGAAACCTAGGCCGAACACAAAGCCAGCAACGAAGTCGGCAAATGCTCAGACCACGACGGCAAGATCTGCATCAGGGAAGCCTGCTTCAACCAAGGCGACCGCAAAACCAGCGTCGAAGCAAGCGGCAAGATCATCGTCAAGACCGACTTCCAAAGCGAAGCCGGCGGGAAGAGCCGGAGCAAATGGCTCGAGGAATCGTAAGGCTGGAGACTCGCGGCGGCGCGGAAAATAGTAAAAACTTAGAATTAACTTAAACATCTTATTGTTTTCTGTCCAATTACAGGAGATAATAAGTTGTTTTTTATTCATGACACACAATATTCAAAATTTCCCCATCTGAAAGTGTGTCGTTTTTCGTTATAATGTTCATAGGATATTCACGATTTGTCCATTGATTTTATGAAAAACATCATAGATAGGAGAGGAAGCGCATGGGGAAAGCCCGACGCCCTGTTCAGATTGTGATTTTATTATTCATTATTGTTCTGGGCGGATACGCAATCGGCTCAACGGTATTCGGCGATCACGAGGGAAGACCAACCCAAGGGAGCACATCTCCTGACTTTAAACTGCTTGGAATGGATGGAAGCGTTCACAGCCTGAAGGAGTACAGGGGGAAGTCTGTCGTCATTAACTTCTGGGCTACCTGGTGCACGTACTGCGTCAGCGAGATGCCTGCACTGCAAGCTCAATGGGAGAAGTGGCGGGATCAGGATGTAGTTATACTAGGCATCAATACAGGAGAAGACCGCTTGACAGTGGATCGCTTCGTTAAGCAGGTCGGTGTGGACTTCCCGATCCTGCTGGATTCGGAGAATGAAGCCGTCCAAAAATATGGAATTGTTCCGATGCCGACAACTTTTTTCGTCAATAAGAAGGGCAATATTGTCTCTATTCATGAGGGCGAGCTGGACTTGACGATGCTGGACGAGCAAATCGAAAAATTAATAGAGCCTTGATACGACAGGAGGAGCTAGGTATTGATCCAGAACACAAAATGCGAATGCGGTCACCAGAATCGGGTGGGAACCGTACTGTGTGAGGCTTGCGGCAAACCGTTGTACGATTCGGATCAATCGACCGAGCCGCTTGAGATGCGTTATGACGGTGTGGCCCGGCGTTCTCAAAAGAGCAATCCTAATTTTATTGACCGGATCTGGAACTTCTTTTCCTCGGTCAAGGTTGCCGTCTATTTGATTATCATCACCTTGGTTGGGGCCATGTTCGGGACGATTTTTGAGCAGGAGAGCAATTTTGTCTATTTTGACCCATCCACCTTCTATAAGCAGAAGTACGGAACGATCGGTGATATCTATTACAAGCTGGGCTTATCTCATACTTATGAATCCTGGTGGTTTGTAACACTGCTGGTCATGATCGGAGCTTCGCTCGTGATCTGCAGTCTGGACAGAGTTCTCCCGCTTTACAAGGCGCTTTCCAGGCAGAAAATACGTAAGCACCGGCAATTTCTGATCCGGCAGCGGGTTGTCTATGAAGGTCCTGTTGAGAATCTGACGGGAGACTGGATCTCCAGTGCGGTCACTTCCCTTAAGAAAAAAGGCTATAGGGTGAAGCATGATGAAGACGCCCTGCTTGCCGAGAAACAACGGTTCAGCCGTTGGGGGCCTTATATCATTCATATCGGTCTCATCATCTTTTTGCTCGCGATCCTATTTCGGGGACTTCCAGGCTTGAATGTCGATAAGCACTATTGGTTCCCTGAAGGAGAGATTACGAAGATTCCTGACAGCAATCTTTATCTCAAGAATGAAGGATTTACCGTGGAGTATTATCCGGAGGAAGAGCTGCCGGAGAAATTCCGGGAATCGGGACGGGTTGTTCCCAAGCTGTTTGAAACAAAGGCTGTATTGTACCAATGCACGGCGGATTGTGACGATCCCTCGAAGGATCCATTACTGGAAGAGGTCAAGCGCCATGATATCCGTGTAAATGATCCGCTCAATTACAACGGGTTCAAGGTTTATCAGTTTGATTTCGATTTAACGCCGAAGCTGCGGTCGGTTACACCAAGCCTGGTTCGGGCAGATACCGGAGAATCCTATGGGAAGTTCAAGCTCAGCATGACGAACTCCGAAGAGACGTATCAGGTCGGTCCGTATACGCTGGAATTAAGCAATAAGTACATGGACTTTGATCTTAACGAAGAGGGCAAGCCGGTATCCAAGTCGAACGACCCTAATGCTCCTGCCTTTCTGTTTGTCATCAAAGGGCCGGATCTGCCGGAAGCAGGCGTGCAGTATATTTATTTTCCGAAGCAGATTGACAAAGAGCGGTTCCAGCAGGATGCGATTAACGAACGTCTCGGCGGACTGGACAGTGGATTGGCGCTGGATGTGCTTGGGATGGAGGACGTAGATTTCATCGCTTCATCCAGTTATTTGAACATCAGGGTGGACCGGGCGATGCCTTTTGTATGGATTGGGCTTGGAATCGTCATGCTGGGGCTTGTGCTCGGGTTTTACTGGCACCATCGGAGAATCTGGCTACGGCTTGACGGGCAGACGTTGATTCTTGGTGCGCATACAGCAAAGAACTGGTTCGGCCTGCGTCGGGAGGTAGCGCGCTTCTTGCAAGACATGGGTGTAGATGTGGATGAGAAGCATTTGGAAAACAGGGGGAACCAAGTATGAATGTATTGGAGATCAGCAGATTAGCCTTTGTAATTGCATTTTATTTATACTGCTTATCCTTTATTTTTTATGTGGTGGCCGTAACGGGAAAAACCTGGAGAAATCGTGATCCGGTCCGGCATGAGCGTAAATGGGGAGCTGTATCATTTGTTACTTCCTCTCTGGGCCTGTTGTCCCATTTTATCTATTGCGGAACCCGCTGGGCCTACAGCGGACATATTCCGGTCAGCAATATGTATGAATTCATGACTTTTCTGTCGATGATGGTTATGCTTGCTTTTACCGTAATCTTTTTAATTTATCGAAAAATACTCATCGGTATGTTCGCGCTTCCGGTGGCCATCATTATTATGGCTTATGCCGCTGTTTTTCCAAAGGACGTACAGCCGCTAATTCCTTCATTGCAATCGATCTGGCTCTATATTCATGTGACGCTTGCAGCGACCGGAGAGGCGTTTTTTGCGATAGGCTTTGCCGCCGGATTAATGTATTTGCTGCGGACTGTTGAATTCGACAAACAGGATAAAAGTTCGCTAAGGCAAAAAAGATGGCTTGAATTTACGCTTTATTCTATTATTATAGTATTGGGCTTTGTTATATCTGTATACGGATTCAGAGCTGCAAATTATGAAGCTGTATTCGTACAAAATACGACAGTGATTGACAGCGAAGTACAGGAAGATAGTACAATAGAAAGAATAGTGTACAATTTACCGCCGATTGTAGCTCCTGATGACAGCAAGCCTGAGTACATAGATTCCTTTCTGGGCCTGAAGTTTCCTTGGTTTGAGGCGCCTTCATGGATGAAGGGAGAACAGGCGGGCAGACAATTGAACACCGTGGTATGGGCGGTTGTAACAGGCACGCTGCTCTACTTCTTGCTGCGACTGCTGCTAAGAAAACCGCTTAGCAGGCTGATTGCGCCAACGCTGAAAAGTCTGGATCCCGACGATCTGGATGAGATCAGCTACAGGTCGATCGCGATTGGATTCCCGATCTTTACGCTTGGAGCTCTTGTATTCGCCATGATCTGGGCTCAGCAGGCCTGGGGCCGTTTCTGGGGCTGGGATCCGAAGGAGGTGTGGGCGCTAATTACGTGGCTCTTCTATAGCGCTTATCTCCATCTCCGCTTGTCGCGCGGGTTCCAGGGGCGTCAAAGCTCATGGCTCGCAGTGATTGGATTTATTGTAGTTATGTTTACACTCATTGGGGTAAATTTAATTATCGCCGGGCTGCATTCCTATGCAGGTGTAGACTAATGATATAAGTAATAACTTTTGACGAACATGATGGACCTAACAGGATATGCGTAAGATTGTAAAGGGGTTGTTGTCTATGTCAGATCAAGAAAATCGAATTCTTGTAGTCGACGATGAAGAGCGCATTCGCCGTCTGCTCAAAATGTATCTGGAAAAAGAAGGTTACGTGATTGATGAAGCGGAGGACGGAGAGATTGCTTTGAAAAAAGCGACCGAGAATGATTACGATCTGATTCTGCTCGACGTCATGCTGCCTGGAATCGACGGGGTTGAGGTGTGCAACCGGCTGAGACAGGTTAAGTCGACACCTGTGCTGATGCTTACCGCCAAAGGGGAAGAGATTAACCGTGTCCAAGGCTTTGAGGTGGGAGCCGACGACTATGTGGTGAAGCCGTTCAGTCCGCGTGAGGTCATTTACCGTGTCAAAGCGATTATGCGCCGGGCTTCCGCTACCGCATATCTGTCCAAGGAGAGCGGTCCAAGCAACAATATTGTATTTCCGCATCTGATTATCGAGCATGATGCCCATCGAGTGACGGCAGGCGGACAGGAAGTCAGTCTGACACCTAAGGAGTATGAGCTCCTGCATTATTTGGCTGTATCTCCGGATAAGGTGTTTTCCCGTGAGGAATTGCTCAAGGATGTATGGAATTATGAGTTCTTCGGAGATCTGCGGACGGTGGATACCCACGTTAAGCGTCTCCGCGAGAAATTGAACAAGGTTTCTCCAGAGTCGGCTGCGATGATTACAACGGTCTGGGGCGTAGGCTATAAGCTGGAGGTTGCAAAATAAGTGAGCTTCCTGAGAACGCTTGTCGGCAAGTTATGGATCACGATCATCTGTCTGGTTGCCCTCGTTCTCCTTACGGTAGGTCTGTTCTTTCTGCCGTATATTGATACCAATTTTACGAATCCCGGAGCGATCAAGAAGCTGTTCTTGATCGTTTCGATTATCGGCTTCTCCTTGACCACCTTTTTTGCTCTGTTCCTGATCACGAAAATTACGCAGCCCATGCAGCAGCTTATTCAAGCGGCTGAATCGGTCGGCAAGGGCAAGTATGACACCCGTCTTTCACTGCGAACGAGCGATGAGATCGGGGTGTTGGCGAATACGTTTAATTACATGGCCCAAGAGCTGGAGATTACGATTCGCAGTCTTAACCATGAGAAGGAGCATCTTTCCAGTGTCCTGCGGAGTATGAACGATGCAGTAATTACACTAAATCGCGAGGGCTACGTCATTCTGGCGAATCCGCCTGGGGATATTATTATGAACATGTGGGCTAATCTCCTTGGCGAAGAGTCAGACGCGGATGAGGCGTCCGATAACCCGCTTCCCTATGTGCCGAAGCCGCTCGAGCAGATGTTCCATCAAGTGCTTAACCGGGAAGGCGATCAGAGCATGAATGTGCATGTGAAGAAGGGAGTCTGGTCTGTTCATATGGCTCCGCTGACTTCGGATGGCGAGATCCGGGGAGCGGTTGCGGTGCTCCGTGATGTAACCGAAGAGGTTCAGCTGGAGAAGATGCGCCGCGACTTTGTTGCTAATGTATCCCATGAGATCAGAACGCCTCTCTCGATGATGCAAGGCTACAGTGAAGCGCTTCTGGACGGTATGGCAAGCTCGCCGGAGGAAAGTGCCGAGCTTGTGCAGGTCATTCATGATGAATCCTTGAGGATGGGCCGCTTGGTTCGGGATCTGCTCGATTTGGCGCGGATGGAAGCCGGTTATATCGATATGTCCAAGGAGAGCATGGATTTTCGGGAGCTCGCGGAACGAATTCACCGTAAGTTTTTGGTTCGGGCGAAGGAAAGCTTGATTCAGCTTGAACTGAAATTAGGCGAAGGGCCGCTCACACTGCGGGCTGCAAGTGAAGATCGTCTGGAGCAGGTGATGACCAATTTGCTGGACAACGCGTTCCGGCATACGCCTGAGCATGGACGGATCACTATAGAAGTGCAGCTTGAGGACGGCGCTCGAGGAACAATGATCCATGTGTCGGTGCGGGATAGCGGGGTAGGCATACCGGCTGAGGATGTACCGTTCGTATTCGATCGATTCTACAAAGCGGATAAGGCCCGTGTTCGGGGCGAATCCGGGGGAACCGGACTAGGGCTCTCTATCGTTAAAAATATTGTGGATGCCCACCAAGGGACCATTTACGCGGAAAGCGAGCCAGGAAAAGGCACGACGTTCCATATGCGGCTGCCTGTCGAATAACAAGAGCCTGAGAACAAGGAAAAGCGCCCTTTTTTTGAAAAAGGGCGCTTTTTTGTTGAATCCGCAAGATAAATCTTGTTCAACGTGAAACAATCTGCTAACGGATTCAAAATCAGTTGAAATTCATTTGCAAGGCTTTATTGATTTCGGGCAGCGTGGTAAGCTCGCTGAGGACTTCTTTCGGAGCCTCTTTATCGACACCCAATACCATGATTGCATCACCGCCGATAATTTTACGTCCTACCTGCATGGTCGCGATGTTCACATTGTTCTTGCCGAGCAGTGTCCCGACATTACCGATGATGCCCGGTTTATCGTTATGAGCGATGAAGACGAGGTTCCCTTCCGGTGCGAAATCGACAGGGAATTTATCGATTTGGACAATACGGGCACCGAAGCCGTTAAGCAAGGTGCCGGCTACACGGCGTTCGGTTCCGTCGCTGAACTTCAAGGTGACGCTGAGAAGGTTCGTAAAGCCCTTCGTAGCAGTAGCCTTGGATACAACCACGTTCACATCGCGAATTTTGGCAAGATGCATCGAGTTGACGGTGTTCACATCTGAGCCGAAGTGGCGGGACAGTACTCCCTTAATGACATAACGGGTTAGCGGCTGGGTATCCACCTCTGAGAGGTCGCCGGCATAATCGACGTGAATCTCCTTAACCGCCTCATTGTTGAGCTGAGTTGCGAAAGCACCAATTTTTTCACCCAGTCCGAAGAAAGGCTGCAGCTTGCTCATAACGCTTGGAGCTACCGGAGGCATGTTGACCGCATTCTTGAACGGTTCATTGCGCAGAATATGCAGCACTTGCTCCGATACGTCAATTGCCACATTCTCTTGGGCTTCAACCGTGGAAGCGCCCAGGTGGGGAGTGACAATGACCTTAGGATGATTGAGGAAAGGATGGTCCGCTTCAGGCGGCTCCTTCTCAAAGACGTCAAATGCAGCACCGGCAACGATCCCTTGATCGATCGCCTCAACAAGCGCCAACTCGTCTACAACACCGCCGCGGGCACAGTTGATGATCCGCATGCCTTTCTTCATCACTTCGAATTGAGGTCTGGAGATCATATGCTTGGTCTCTGGTGTCAGCGGTGTATGCACGGTAATAAAGTCTGCTTGACGAACAATCTCATCCACCGTTGCGACTTTAACGCCGATCTTCTCGGCCCGGTCTTCGGTTAGGAATGGGTCATAACCGAGAATGTCCATGCCGAACGCTTTGGCGCGCTTTGCTACCTCGCTGCCGATTCTTCCCATGCCCAGGACGCCCAGCGTCTTGTTGCGAAGCTCTACGCCCAAGAATTTCCGGTCCCATGTTCCTTGAATCGTCTTGGCATAGGCTTGCGGAATGTGGCGCGCGAGAGCCATCATCATGGCAAAGGCATGTTCACAGGTAGTAATCGTATTCCCGTCAGGAGCGTTAATCACGACGATCCCGCGATTGGTTGCCGCCTCCAGATTGATATTATCCACGCCGACGCCTGCACGCCCGATCACCTTCAGTTGTGTGCCCGCAGCCATAATCTTCTCTGTGACTTTCGTCTGGCTGCGCACAAGCAATGCGTCATACTCTCCGATAATGCCGACGAGCTCATCTTCGCTCAGCCCTGGTTTCTTGTCTACAATAACGTCGCTTGCATCCATGAGCTGTTGAATACCCATGTCACTAATAGGATCCGATACTAACACTTTAAACATGATTTCTTGCCTCCCGTTTTTTTGTTTTCTTTGATTTCTTTTTCTCATTACCGTTATACTGTGTCAAAGGATTGAGGTGCGGCATGACCGCGAAAGCAGTTGGAAGCGGGTAATAAAAAAACTCCCGATCCGCATACTACTGCCGTAGTAAGGGACGAGAGTTGTTCGTGGTACCACCCTAATTCACCCTGACTTTCCGATCAAGGTCTCAGTGTCAACATTGACAGAATGATAACGGAATTCATCCGATTGCGTCTACTATAGGGGTTCAACGCAATGACTCAGGATCGCTAAAGCTGTCGTTCCACTGCCGGTTTGCAGCACCACCGGCTCTCTGGGAGCTTCCGGACAACCTTGTTTCCTTCATTGTCTTATTACAAAACTAATTTTTCATAATGTATCATGCTCTGTCAGAGGTGTCAATAGCTCGTACCGCCTTGAACGCAACGATTTTTTTCGTTATGATTTTATTGAACCGAGAAGAACGGCAGCGCTGGAAGATGCTCGGAGGCATAATAGACCGTTTTCCACTTGTCGTATTCCTGATCCTGAACAGCTTCGGTCTCTGTAAGAACCTTGACGATCGCACTCACATGGGTGAGGCCGAGCGAGGCCGCCTTGCCGCTGTTGATCATCTGGTCGATCTTGGCGGTCATGTCCTGCGGCTGATAGGAGACGTACAGCTTGGAGCTTAGCATCACATCGGACACGGCTTTATTTTTCAAAGACAGCGAATAGCCGCTCCATTCTTTGGTAGTGGTATCCTGTTTCAATGCAAATTCCTTCGGCGTATTGCTGTCGGTCTTCGCGCACCATTTCATGATTGAGGTGTAAAATTTATTCTGGGCTCGAAGACCGTATTCCTCGGCGCTTGTTGCGAATTCGTCTCCTGACAGCTCCACCAGCAATACAGGCCCCTTCTCACCACCGAGCAGGGATACATATTTGTCGAGCCCCTCATCAAACAGCTTCAGACTTTTGAGAATGTCACGCTGCGCATCTGTCAGGAGCGGAGAAGAACTGGATACCGGATGCTCGGAAATCTGCTTATACATCGTTTGTGAGGACCTCTGCACTTCTTTGATCAGATTGGAGGCAGTGATTCCAGACTCTGTACGGCCCAGCTTGCTTTCCAATTTGAGGTACTCATTCTTGAATTGCAAATAGGGCTGATAAGCGACATAGTAGAAGGTAAGCAGTTCCTGCTGGGTGTAAGAGGCATCGGTCTCCATTTCAAGGAAGCTCTCTTTCAGATTAATGTATTTTGCTTCCGTGCGTTCGATGCCCAGGCTTAAGCCAAGGAAGAATGTACCGAATGCGGCGATCAGCGTGAACAGAAATCCGATGGAAAACCATACCTCGATCCGTGTTTGTTTTCGTTTCATGTTGATATTACGCTCCTTGCCTCATCATATTAAGTCCGTGAGCAAGCATAAAACAGAAGCCTGAGCTTGCCGTTAAAAAACTATGTATCCTTACTACTCAATAACTTAAGACAGGAAATGAATACTTATGAAAAAGTCTAAATTCAGCAAGATCAAGATCCAGCAGGTGGATCCAGGGCAGCTCAGTGAAAAAATGTTGCTGGTCAATTTGTATTTGACTCAGGGACTTACTCTAATTATCGGTTTAATCATCCTATTATTTCAGAAACGAAATCCGTTTACATTATTACAATTTCCTGAACAAATTCATTTTTTGGGGTGGGCATTCGGTTTGGCGGGGATCATGTTTTTAGCGGACCTGTTGATTTCCAGGCTTGTCCCCGAGGATGCGATGGATGACGGAGGAATTAATGAACTGCTGTTCAAGGCGCGTCCGATATGGCATATCGCCGTTATTTCCATCGTCGTTGCCATCTGTGAGGAGCTGTTGTTTCGGGGAGCGATTCAGCATGGACTCGGCCCTTACTGGACCAGTATTTTATTTGCCGTCATTCATATCCGGTATTTAAGACACTGGATTCCGACAGGCTGGGTGTTTGTCAGCAGCTATGGGCTGGGCTACATTTATTTACAGAGCGGAACCTTATGGGCTCCCATTGTATGCCACTTTCTAATTGATTTCATCTCAGGATTAGTAATCCGGTTTCGGAGGGAATCATGAACGAGCATTTAAGCCGGAGTGAACGTCATCGGACGGTGCGCCGGCGCCAACAACAGATCAAGCCGACGTCATCGCTTCCGGAAAAAGTGCAGCATGCGCTGCAAGCGGAGGTAGAGGAGGGGGGGCTGGATTTTTCCGAATTGCCGCCAAGAAGGGAGTTATTCCCTTCCCAGCGTCTGCGGATAACAAGAATATTTTATAATGTATTACTATACGTCTTTATAGGAATTACAATTTACTTGCTCTGGTGGGGGATTAGCGCTTCTCCCTGGGGACAGGAGCATGGACTATAGCGGCCTGCAGGATGCTTCGCACCAGTCACTCCGATTGCTCTGGTGCCTCGGAGATGGTCCGCGGATCAACGAAGGAGTAGCCCTTTTCTTCGAGCTGGGTTAGCAGGCCGTCGAGGGCTTCGACCGTCCATGGGAGCTCATGCATTAATATATTGCTGCCGGCATGCAGCTGTTCCAGAACATTTTGAATAACGGCTTCCGGTTTATTCTTGTTCTTGGAATCCCAGTCCAGTGATCCGTTGGACCAGGTCATATAAATCATATTATTCTCCTCAACAATTTGATGAAGCTGATCATTGCCTGAACCGAATGGGGGACGGAAAAAACGGGGGCGCTCCCCGATGGTGTCCTCGACGATAGCCTGAACATCCTCCACTTGTTTGCGAGCTTCGCTTTCGGATTCTTTTTTCAGGTCGATATGATCCCAGCTATGGTTGCCGATCACTTGGCCGCGGTCATGGATCAGCTTCAGCAGCTCGGGGTGAGTCTCGACACGATAGCCGTTGACGAAGAAAATCGCTTTCGCTTGGTGTTTGTCCAATGTATCAATGAGACCGTCAATCATTTCCTGTTCTTTGGGGCCGTCATCGAAGGTGAGCAATACCACCTTGGTCTCGGTCCCTTCTTCATTCGGGACGACTCTGTAAGCTTTGTTAATGTGATACAGCGGGGTAATTGTCTCCTCCACGGCATCCTGGGAAGGGGGCTCCTGCTCTTCGGTCCCTGCTTCGGCTGATGGTTCGGTCGCGGTTTCGGATAAATGGTCCGAATTGGCTGAAGGTCCGGTCCCGGGAGCTGCAGCCTCCAAAGAAGTATTGTTTTGAGACGGAACAGCCGCCTGGTTCTGCTTCTGACCGCAAGAGCTCAAGATCAGGCAGGCAGCGGCAAGCAGCAGCAATTTCTTGCTCATCAAGCGTATCCTCTCGCTTTCCTGTATTTATGTCGCATGAGTTTGTGTTAAAGCGCGAACACTACAATTGATTTTAACACATACAAGGAGGTTGTTTGGATGAAATCTTCCTCATTTTTATGCGGAGCATTGTTCGGGATGGCCGCTGTCGTCTGGGCATCAAAACGAAAAAGATGGGCAGGCATGCTGACTGAGGCGGGCTCCTTTATCAAGATGCCGTCGTCCGGAAAGGATTCCCATGCTCACAAGCATGATGGAGCAAAGGCAGAATCAAAGGTGAATTCCTTCACCACGGGAGCCGCTGCCACGGCCCAGGTGCCTCCCAGTCCAGCCGCACAGAGCCACGAGAACCATCCGAAGGAATACAATTTGAAGCAGATTAAGGAACTGATCAAGGGCAGCGCGGATGTGCGCCGCGAGGTCGAGGCTATTTTGAAGGAATCGAATACGGCTGTCCCCGGTTTATAAGGGTTAATGAACTCCGGAGAATCATCTTCCACTTTTCTTCCGAAGGGCGGAATATGGTTCTTCTTTTTTGAAATGATTAATGCGTGCATTTCGTGAAAAGAAGTGATAACATACATACAAAGAACCATTTCCATCACACATTAGAGCAGGTTTCATAATCTGTTATAACAAGGAATGGAGAGGAGGATCCTGTATGAGGATTGAAAGACTTGGCCAGGATAAAATACGGATTTTCCTCACGTTTGACGATTTAAGCGAACGCGGTATTCAAAGAGAGGATATGTGGCAGGAAATTCCGAAGGTCCACGATCTGTTTACCGAAATGATGGATCAGGCTTACACGGAAGTGGGCTTCGATGCAACAGGCCCCTTGGCGGTAGAAGTGTTTGCACTTCCAGCCCAAGGCATGGTCGTGATCGTTACGAAGGGAAAATACGACCATCCGCATATGGGCGGGGGAACGTCATACGAGGATGAACTGCCTGACGAAGTATATGAAATGGAAGTTACGCTTGAGACAAGTGATACAATATTGTATTCCTTCGATGATTTCGAAGTGCTCATTGAAGCGGCGCACGTTCTCCATCATATGCTGTTCGATATTGGCAGTCTGTATAAATACAATGGGAAATGGATTCTGAGAATGGAGCCTGAGCAGCTTGAAGAAGGAAAGGTTCCAGGATTGATTGCTGTGCTTGCGGAGTTCGGTGAAGCGACCTCGGTCACGCCGGCCATGCTTGAAGAGTATGGCAGCCTGATTATCGGGGATCATGCGATTGAACAAATCTGCAGTCATTTCAAGCGCCAAAGCTAGTAAGTGAAAGGGGAAGGGCCGTTGCTTATTTTTTCGATTGCTACGGCGGCGGTTGCTCCCGGTATTGCTCTACTGACCTATTTTTACCTAAAGGACAAGTATGATGCCGAACCGCTTCATATGGTCATTAAAGTGTTTTTTGTCGGCATCCTTACCGTATTCCCAATTATGATTATCCAGCGGGGCATAACGTTCTGGCTGGGGGAGGGGCCGCTTCTCGGCTCCTTTGGCATATCTGCGGGTGTCGAAGAATTTATCAAATGGTTTGTTCTATTCCACATGATATACAAGCATAAGGAATTCGACGAGCCTTACGATGGGATTGTATATGCTACTGCAATATCCCTTGGATTTGCAACAATGGAGAACATTATCTATGGCATTGCCAGCCATGCTTCGTTCGGGGCGCTGATGATTCGAGCCTTGCTGCCGGTCTCCGGTCATGCGATGTTCGGTGTCATGATGGGCTATCATCTTGGCAGAGCCAAGTTCTCGAGCGGAACCGGCAGTCGCAAGTATTTGAGCTATTCGCTGATATTCCCGATCTTGTGGCACGGCATTTACAATTATGTTCTAATCCATGTGACCCATTACTGGATCTGGTTTATCATCCCGCTGATGGCCTTCTTATGGTACGGCGGCCTAAGCAAGATGTACCGGGCGAATAACAGCTCGCCATTCCGAGTTACAGAGGCACATGGGCAGGATTAATGAAGTGCAATAAAGGGCATCCTGAATTCAGAAGCAGGCCTGCGGGCGTGATACTGGAAGGGGTGCCTTTTTTATGCGGATAAAAGTGAAAATCGTATGTAAAAATTGCGGTGAGCGTTTTATATTGCGGGGGAAGAAGGAGCACGGCAATATTGAAACCGGGTTTAAGCAGTGCATTTGCGATAACCGGGAGCGCTTTGAAATTATTGAAGAGGCTGAGTGAGTACCGGACTTCGAGGGTGAACGCGAGATTCGATGCCAATCCGCCACTTGATTTACTTCGTGATCAAAAGCAGATTTTTTGAACTACCGCTAAAAATGAAGGTTCAAAAAGTCAGCTTTTCAGCACCGAGAAGGTTGCGAGAACCTGAAGAAGGAGGAACGGAGTGTAGGCGGAACCTACATGAGTACCGGACTTCGAGGGTGAACGCAAGATTCGATGCCGAATCCGCCACTTGATTTACTTCGTGATCAAAAGCAGATTTTTTGAACTACCGCTAAAAATGAATAAAGCTCCCAGCTTCATGTCAAACTATCCACAGACAGTAGAAGAAAGGAGTGTCTGTTCGGATGTACAAACGACTGAGCGCGATATTGTTCCCGATAGCAACCGTACTATTAATCGGTGCCGTCGTATGGGGGTATCAGGAGAACCAGGAGAAGAATGCGATTTTAATCAAAGCGGAAAACCAGTACCAGCGGGCATTTCACGATTTGTCCTATCATGTGGACCGGCTTCACAGTGAGCTGGGGAATACGCTGGCTGTGCATTCGGCGTCTACCAGCTCGCACCGCAAGGGGCTGGTAAATGTATGGAGAATTACAAGTGAAGCCCAGAATGAGATCAATCAGCTTCCACTGACGATGCTGCCCTTTAACAAGACGGAAGAGTTCTTGTCCCGGATTGCGAAGTTTTCTTATCAGACTGGAGTACGTGACTTAACGAAGCAGCCTTTATCCGATTCGGAGGTCAAAAATCTGAAGGAGCTCTATAAGAGTTCCGCAGAAATATCAAAGGAGCTTCAAGCCGTGCAGGATAAGGTGATCAGCAACCGCCTTCGCTGGATGGATGTGGAGACGGCATTGGCAAGCCAGGATGAGCCGAAGGACAACACCATTATTGACGGCTTCAAGACAGTGGATAAAAAGGTAGGGGAATATCCTGAATTGGATTGGGGGCCTTCCGTATCCAGCATGTATAACCGCAGATCCGTGAAAAAGCTGGGAGGTACGCCGGTAACCTTGGACACGATCAAGGATAAAACGGCTAAATTTCTTGGAAATAGCGTGACAGGCGATATCAAGGTAACGGAGAACGGAAAAGGGACAGAGTGGGCTTCGTTCACGGCTCAGGTTCAGGGGGCTAATAACGAAGTGACTACGCTGGACTTCACGAAAAATGGAGGACAGCTCATTGCCTATTCCAACAACCGGACAATCGGTCCAAAAGCAGCGAGTTATGAGCAGGCAAGAGAGAAGGCGAGCGCTTTTCTGAAGGATAAAGGATATAGCGATATGACGCCGGTGGCTTATGACGAGTTCGACAATACCTCAACCTTTACTTTTGTGACCAAATTGAACGATGTATTGATCTACCCCGAGAAGATCACGGTCCGTGTTGGATTGGATACGGGCGACGTGACAGGGATTCAGGCCAGCGACTACGTCTATGAGCGGGAGAACAGACAGCCTGTAGGCGAGCCTAAATTGACGCTGGAGGAAGCTCGAAAATATCTGAACTCGGATTATAAAGTGAAGTATCATCGACTCGCACTGATTGAAAATGAGATGTTCGAGAAGGTGCTGACTTACGAGTTCGGAGGTGCCATTAACGGCTCAGACTTTAAAATTTTCATCAATGCGGAGTCGGGAGTGGAAGAGACGATTGAGGAGATTCAAAGCCGGAAGCAGGGGGCTCGCTCGTAACTAACAGAGCGGGTGTCGCTGCGAGCGGAGGTAACTTATGACCTCAGTTGTTCTCGGAATTTCCCTGATTGGACCAAATTTCTAGCACACACATCAAAGCTTGGGGGGCATTACGCGCTATCTCAAGCGCTCGCTCCCTTGGGGTAAAGAAAGGGCACAGCTACCGGGCTGTGCCCTTTTTCATGGTTGTGCGCCCGGCATGGGCGATACCTTCTTGGCTTTTTTTGAACGATCGGTCGTTAAAATATTGACAATGCATTAGAATCCTCCTTATAATGGCCTTAATTCAATTGAAGGGAGCTGAAAGATCATCAAGAAAAGAGAGATTACATCTAGTCATATCATCCAAGCAGCATATGAACTCTTTGCAGAGTGCGGGATAGAGAAAACGAGTTTGGGGATGATTTCAAAAAGAGTAGGAATAACTAAATCTTCCATATATTACCATTTTTCTACAAAAGAAGAGTTGATTGCCCGAACATTCGATTATATTTTTAGAGATCATTATTTCGCTGTTTACTTTGATACGGAATCTGTTACTGAAGACAATTATGTAGAAACACTAATAAGAGGCGGATTAAAAATGCTGCCTAGTGATGATAAGGAGCATCGTTCAACATTGAGAGTACTAAGTGAGTTTACGATGCTTGCCGAGCGTGATGAGCAATTTAGAGCCCCTTTGTTGAAAGTTCAACAAGACTTTACTAACGGCTTTTTTGATTTATTGTCAAAAGGTGCTGAATGGGGTCTTGTTGGGCCTGAAAAAATCGAAGTTAGCTCTAAAATTCTTGCCCTGCTTATAGATAACTTATCCAGATGTAAGATGATGAAGATGGATTTGGATTATCAGATCATTTGGGAAGAGACCGTTAATAGAATTATTACTCGAGAAAGAACATAGTCGCTTATTAGGAGAGATAAATTTGAAACATATTATTATTACTGGTACATCAAGAGGAATCGGTGAAGCTTTGGCTAATCAGTTACTCGATAAGAACCACCACCTTATATGCATCTCTAGAACTACTAACCAACAGATTATCGACCAAGCTCAGATGAGGAACTGCAGGATTGATTATTTTAATTATGATTTAACAAACATTGGCGGTATTGATCAGCTTTTCATAGACATCTTCCGTCATCTTGAGGTTTGTTCCAATGATGAAGCGATCTATCTTATCAATATGCCGCCATGTTGACTCCTGTGAGCCCAATTGAACAGATAGAAACTGAAGAAATAATCGAGAATATCCATTTAAATTTATTGGCACCGATGATCATAACGTCAAATTATTTAAAACATACGAAGAATTTGAATGTGGATAAAAGAATTCTAAATATATCCTCAGCATCTGCAAAATATTTAATACCCTCACAAAGCTGTTACAGTACTGCGAAAGCCGGTCTTGACTCTTTTACAAAGAGTATTGAGATTGAACAAAAGCTTGTTGTACACCCTGCAAAAGTAGTCGCTGTGTATCCAGGCATGATCGATACAAAGTTACAAGCGGATATTCGATCAGTAAGTGAGAACCTTTTTCCTTATGTTAATGAATTCGTTCGACTTTCTGAGGAAGGGAGACTGCAAACGCCTGAATACACGGCGCTTAAATTAATTGAGATTCTATTAAGTGAAGATTTTGGCAAGGCCGTTGTCTTAGAGACTATTGATTAAAGTGATGGAATTGCAAACGGTTGACTTTGACGTGATGTAAGGCCTTATTATTTCTCTAAATAAGCATGGAGGAGAGATCAATAAGAAATGGCAAATTCAATTAAGTTTGTAGCGATGGAAGAACAGGATGTTGAAGAACTTGTCCCAATTATGAAAAGAGCCTTTGATGAAGATACTCGGATTCATTTAGGGAAAGAAGCAGGAGGACCACCAGGATATGATGACGGAAGCTTTCTCAGAAAATGGGGATTTCACCCTGGGTGTACTTCATTCAAAATCTATTACGATGAGGCATTAATAGGCGGGGTTATTCTTTGGATTCATTCCCGCAACGAGAACTATTTGGGAACGATTTTCCTTGATGCTGATGTAGAAAATAAGGGGATTGGAACAAAGGTATGGAAACAGATAGAGGACATGTATCCCGACACCATAACATGGAATACGGAAACTCCTATCTTTAGCAGAAGGAATCATCATTTTTACATCAATAAGTGCGGGTTTCATTGTATTGAAATTAAAAATCCGAAGAACCCGGAGGAAGGATGCTTTGTGTTGAAAAAAGAGATGAAGCCTCAGGTTGCGAAGCAGATATGAGTGGTGAATCTTGCCTCTAGCTTGCTAAGGGGAGGGGCATCGGGTGCAAAGTTTACGGCCCGCCTTTAGACTCGGGTTATTACCCTAAGACAAGTTCAATCAGAACCTGACTCTAACAGCGGGTGAAACCCGATACCCCTCTCTTAAGAAAATTCTGGCGCCATGATACTATGCTCCATGCTATAATCAGATCATATAGTGTCAGATTTGGTCAAGGAGTGGGGATAACGTTGCTGCCTAAAATAAATGATTTGGTCTATATCCAGGTTGCCTCGCCGAACAAAAAGGAGGAAAAGAAGGAGTGCAAATCCCGGATTGCCGACATCGAGGATGAGTACTATTTGATAGAAATGCCGATTGAGGTCGGTACGGGTCGGATCAAGCGCTTATTTGTCGGCGATGAGCTGTCCATCTACTTTTTGACGGATGAAGGCGTGAAAAATTACTTTAATACATATGTGATCGGCTTCGCCGAGGATGTAATTCATCTGATCCGGATTCGCAAACCCAGCGAGGAGTCCATCACCAAGGTTCAACGGCGCAACTTTTTGCGGGTTGTAGCCGAGCTTGAGCTGGCTGTCAAGCTGAAGGATAATACGAGATTTGTCGCATACACGGACGATGTTGGCGGGGGCGGAGTATCATTTCTATGCGACTCAACCTATAAGCTGAATGAAGGGGATCAAATGTACTGCTGGCTCCTGCTTCCTTATAAAAATGGCTCGATTGAGCATGCTCCGTTTGAGGCGGAGATTGTGAGAACCAAGAAACTGGAGAATGGTCGTACCCGAGTTATGCTGAAGCTCATCACGATCTCGGATATGGAGCGGCAGAAGATTATCCGTTATTGTTTCGAGCGGCAATTTGATTTTCGCAACCGGTAAGACTTCCGATATGATTTGATCTGGATGCCCCTGGATAAGCTAGGATTAATGACTTCATCTTGGAGACAAGGGGTGCGCCAAATGCATAGCAAGAAGAAAGCAGACGCTTATACGGAGTTGTTCCTGACATTCTCGGACCGGGTGGAGCTGTGGATCAAGAGAGGGATTATCGTGCTTGTCGCGTTGCTGTTGTTGAGTCAGGTTGCGCTCTCGGTACCCGCATTGAGGCATGTGCTGGCATCCGCAGACCGTCACGAAGGAGTTCCGATTCAACGCATCGGAGCGCACTGAAATTGCACGAATTTATGACATCTGCTTTTGCATACCGGGTTTTAATGTGGTATAATTTTCACGTCGCAGGCAAAGCCTGCTTTTTTATTGAGACCGTCTTGAAGGAGGATTTACCCTTTGGCTAGTACAACGTCGACATCTACAGATAGAATCAACATTGCAATTGACGGGCCTGCGGGAGCAGGTAAAAGTACGATCGCCCGGAGGGTGGCGGAAAGACTGTCTTATGTATATGTAGATACTGGAGCCATGTACCGCGCAGCTACCTGGTATTTCGGGCAACGCGGAATCGAACCGGAAGATGAAGAGAAGCTGCTTCAAATGCTGCCGGATCTGGTTATTGAATTAATACCCGAGCCAGATGGACAACGAGTAGTGATTAACGGACAAGATGCTACAGACGAGATCAGATCCATCAAAGTCAACGCCAAAGTATCAAGATATGCGCAGGTCGAGGGGCTTAGGAGCAGATTGGTAGCGCTCCAGAGGCAAATGGCTTTGCGTAAAGGCGTTGTCATGGACGGACGCGATATCGGAACAACGGTGCTGCCGGATGCGGAGGTTAAAGTATTTATGACCGCATCTGTAGAGGAGCGGGCAAGGCGGCGCTTCAATGAAATGAAAGAGCAGGACCAGATCACTATGGAGCAACTGATTCAAGATATGGCAAGACGTGATCGTCTAGATCAGGAACGGGAGATATCTCCGTTGCGTCAGGCTGAAGATGCGGTATTATTGGATACTACCAATCTGAACCTTGAAGAAGTTGTCAACGTCATCATATCGATGTGCAGATCTTTTGTGAGAGTGAGAGAATAGGATGATTTACAACATTTGCCGGGCTCTGCTCCGTGGAATTTACAAGATTTTGTTCCGACTGGAAGCCAAGGGTCTGGAGAATATTCCTTCTTCGGGAGGAGTGCTGTTATGCTCCAACCATATTAGCTTGCTGGATCCTCCGACGATCGGTATCTTGCTGGATCGGAAGGTGCACTTTATGGCTAAGAAGGAACTGTTCGACATCGTTGGTTTCGGTTGGCTCATTCGTCAATTGGGAGCTTTTCCGGTTAAGCGCGGCGGAGTCAGCAAGGAATCCATCAAGACCTCCTTGCTGCTTTTGCGGGAAGGCCACGTGATGGGGATCTTCCCGGAAGGTTCTAGACAGAAGGGCGATGATGGAGGAGAGGGCAAGAAAGGCGCCGCAACCTTCGCGCTCCGCAGTGATGCGACGGTCATTCCGGTGGCAATAATCGGCCAATATAAATTGTTCCGCAAAACCAGAGTTGTCTACGGTGCGCCGGTAGATTTGGAAGCTTTCAAAGAACTGAAAGGCGCGGAGGCAGCCGAACAGGCTACCGAGAAGATTATGTCGCAAATCTCGGAGCTCAGAAAACTAGGATAATTTAACGCCTGATGCATGAAGGCATGAAAACTTGGAAAAATAGGATTAAATTGTTTTGAACTTCGCTTCTGCGGGTTTAAATAAATGGTTTTTTTGAATTGAGGAGGTAATCACATGTCGGAAGAAACGAAGAACGGATTGGAAGCTGCAGAGGCGGCAAGCCAGGCAGAATTGGAACAAATCGTATCCTTGAAAAAAGGGGACACAGTAAAAGGAACGATCGTCAAAATTGAGGATAACCAAGCTTATGTGAGCATTGGATATAAATACGACGGCGTTATTCCTATTCGTGAACTGTCCTCGGTACATTTGGACAACGCGGCTGATGTCGTACAAGTTGGCCAGGAAGTAGAAACAAAGGTTGTCAGCATTGACGACGATAAAGAGCGTCTGGTGCTGTCCAAGCGTGCGATTGACAGTGAAAATGCTTGGGAAGAATTGCTGAAGAAATTCGAATCTCAAGAAACCTTTGAGGTTACGGTTGCCGATGTGGTAAAAGGCGGCATCGTTGCCGATGTGGGCGTTCGCGGATTCATTCCGGCTTCGATGGTAGAACGTCATTTCGTTGAAGACTTCAGTGATTATAAAGGACGCACCCTTCGGGTGAAGGTGAAGGAAATTGATCAGGAGAACAATAAAGTGATCCTGTCCCAGAAGGATGTCCTCGATGAAGAGTTCGAAGCTAACAAGCTGAAGGTTATGGGCAGCTTGAAGGAAGGCGAGGTCATCGAAGGCACTGTACAACGTCTTACCCAATTCGGGGCATTTGTTGATGTGGGCGGAGTTGACGGTCTGGTGCACGTATCCGAAATCGCTTGGAGCCATGTCGATAAGCCGGCTGACGTACTGTCCGAAGGCGACAAGGTAAAAGTGAAGGTGCTTAAGGTTGATCCTGAGAAGGGCAAAATCAGCCTGAGCATTAAAGCGGCTACTCCAGGTCCTTGGGAAACTGCAGCTGAGAACTTCAAGAGCGGAGATATCGTATCCGGTGAAGTAAAGCGTCTTGTGGCATTCGGCGCATTTGTTGAAATTGCACCAGGCGTTGAAGGACTTGTTCATATCTCGCAAATTTCTCATAAACATATCGGTACTCCGCATGAAGTGCTGAAAGAGGGCCAAACGGTTCAAGTGAAGATTCTTGAAGTGAACCCTGGTGAGAAGCGCGTGAGCCTCAGCATCAAGGAAACAGAAGATGCTCCGGAACCGGCTCCTAAGAGTGAAAAGCCTGGCAAGGGAAGCAGCGTTCGCAAAGAAGACCTCGGAGACAACCCGAATGTGTCTCTTAGCAACCAAGGGTTGAGCATTACCCTGGGAGAACGCTTTGGCGACAAGCTGAGCAAATTCAAGTAATCGGGATAAAGGCAAGCATGAATCGGCGGCCCCTTGAAGCGGGTTCGCCGATTTTGCTTGTTTAGGAAGAATTGGTTACAAACGGTTAGCATATGGTTGCTTTTTTTGCTATGATGTTTTCGATGAAAAGCAATGCAGGCTTACAGCTAATGCGTTGATGAGATAGAGGAACGAAACAAGGAGGAATGCGCATGGCAAGACCAGTTGTGGCGATTGTCGGCCGGCCGAATGTGGGGAAATCCACGATATTTAACCGGATTATTGGCGACCGTCTGGCCATCGTGGAGGACAAGCCGGGAATCACGCGTGACCGGATCTATGGCACCGCGGAATGGAACGGCAAGCCTTTTAGTATCATCGATACAGGCGGTATTGAATTGGATGATGAGGAGCCGATTCTAAAGTCAATCCGCATGCAGGCGGAGCTGGCAATTGAGGAAGCGGATGTGATTGTGTTTATGTGTGATGCCAAGACGGGGGTAACGGGTTCGGACGAGGAAGTTGCCGGGCTGCTGTTCCGTTCAGGCAAACCGGTTATTGTGGCTGTCAATAAAGTCGATAATATCGGTCGGATGGATAATATTTATGAATTCTATAATCTCGGATTCGGCGAACCTATCGGGGTGTCCGGAAGCCATGGAACAGGCGTTGGTGATCTTCTGGATGCTATCGCTGATAACCTGCCGGAGCTGGAGGATGTGGAATATGAAGACGATGTAATCCGGGTTGCATTGATTGGTCGTCCGAATGTAGGAAAGTCCTCGCTTGTAAACGCCATTCTTGGCGAAGAACGCGTCATTGTAAGCGATATTGCAGGCACGACGAGAGATGCGATCGATACTCCGTTTGAGAAGGACGGTCAAAAATATGTCCTGATTGACACAGCCGGAATGAGAAAACGCGGCAAGGTATACGAGAGCACGGAGAAATATAGTGTCATGAGAGCAATGAAGGCAATTGAGCGTGCTGATGTTGTGCTTGTGCTTATTAATGGTGAGGAGGGAATCATTGAGCAGGACAAGCATATTGCCGGCTATGCCTATGAGGCTGGCAAGGCTGCGCTTTTTGTCGTTAACAAGTGGGATGTTGTCGAAAAGGACGACAAAACAATGCATCAATTCGAACAGAAGATCAGAGACCATTTCTTGTTTATGACGTATGCACCGGTTGTGTTCCTCTCTGCGAAAACGAAGCAACGGCTTCACAAGCTTTTGCCGGTCGTTCAGCATGTTGCAGATCAACATACGAAGCGGGTTCAGACGCATCTGCTTAATGATGTAGTGTCCGATGCGATTGCCATTAATCCGCCTCCGACAGACAAGGGCCGCAGACTACGGATCAATTATGTAACCCAAGTAGCGGTGAAGCCGCCTACGATGGTGGTGTTTGTGAATGATCCGGAGCTGATGCACTTCTCATATGAGCGATACCTGGAGAACAAAATCCGGGCTGCCTTTGATTTTGAAGGAACGCCAATCCGGTTGTTTACGCGCCGGAAGTCTGACGAAGGTTAGGGGAGTAGGACACAAGTGATATTACCGATCATAGCTGTAATCGCCTGTTATTTGCTCGGTTCGGTCAGCTTCAGTGTTGTGTTGGCCAAGGGACTTAAGGGAATTGATATCCGGCAACATGGCAGCGGAAATGCCGGAGCAACGAATACCTTGCGTGTGCTGGGAAAGGGTCCGGCCATTTTAGTGCTGGCACTGGATGTATTGAAGGGAATCGCAGCCGTCTGGATAGGACGCTGGCTTGGCGGAGGCTCGGAATGGGTCGCTGCAATCAGTGGTATCGCTGCGATTATTGGCCATAACTGGCCGGTCTATTTCCACTTTCGCGGCGGAAAAGGAATTGCTACGGCCATTGGCGTTTTGGCAACGCTGGTTTTTTTTCCAGCGTTTTACGCCGGAATTATCGCGATCCTATCCATCGTCTTTACGAGATTTGTTTCGCTTGGTTCCCTGATCTTTGTATTCTTAACACCGATATTTTTGCTGATTAGCGGCGAGTTCGGCGCTTATTTCTGGGCGAGTCTCGTCATCTGTCTGTTCGCCTTCTGGCGGCATCGCTCAAATATTGTGAAGATCATTCAAGGCAAAGAGAACAAACTTGGATCCAAAGGAGGAACACGCATTGTCTGAGAAGGCTGCTGTACTGGTTGCAGGCAGTTGGGGAACGGCTCTGGCCAGCGTTCTGGCCGACAAGGGCATCGATGTGAATATTTGGACACGTAATGAAGCACAGTGCCGGGAGATCAATGAGCGCCATACGAATGAGCGCTTCTTGCCGGGAGTTGTACTCCCGTCCAATCTGGTTGCTGTAACCGATATGGAGGCGGCGGTGCGGGGAGCCAGCTCTGTTGTTATAGTCGCTCCTTCGTCTGCAGCGAGAGAGGTTGCTCGTTCGTTGAAGCCTTATTGGAGCGAGAACATGCTGGTGGTCCATGCCACTAAAGGCTTCGAGACAGAAAGCTTGAAGCGTATCTCGACGGTCATCTCCGAGGAGCTTGAATGTGAAGAGGGCAGGATTGTTGTTCTCTCCGGTCCGAGCCATGCGGAAGAGGTCGTCAAGCGCTGCCCGACCACGGTTGTAGTTGCTTCATTGGATGACAAAGAGGCTGCTAAAGCCCAGGACCTGTTCATGCATTCCTATTTCCGTGTTTACACAAACCGGGATATGCTGGGGGCAGAGCTTGCCGGAGCATTCAAGAACATAATCGCACTGGGTGCCGGTATGTCTGACGGGCTTGGGTATGGGGATAATGCCAAGGCCGCGCTGTTGACCCGCGGATTGGCCGAAATTACTCGTATCGGTGTCGAGATGGGGGCCAATCCGCTTACGTTTGCCGGGCTAGCCGGAGTAGGTGACCTTGTCGTAACGGCAACAAGTAAGCACAGCCGGAACTGGAGGGCCGGATTCATGCTTGGCGAGGGGACACCGCTGGATGAGGTGCTCTCGTCGATGGGGATGGTCGTGGAAGGAATTCGTACCACCAAAGCTGCACATACGATCTCCGAGAAGTACCAGGTGCAAATGCCGATCGCGAGTCAATTGTATCACGTGTTGTTCGAGGGAATGAACCCGAAGACAGCGGTTGAAGCCTTGATGGGACGGGATCGCAAGACCGAAATGGAAATGATGTCGATCGAAACCTGGGAGCAGTGGCACAGCTGAGCTATGTAAGTTGAACTACCGATGTAGACAATCCGCAACCGCCCAGGACCTTTTTCGTGAACACCTCATAAACTGTTGGGGAGGACATGGAGGAGGCGAGAGCATGGGCAAAGTTTCCAAGGATGCGTTGAATGCAATCAATAAAAAGACAGGCAAAAATATAACCGAGGGTGCAGTTAAAAAATTGGCCGGTACGGTAAAGCCTTCCACAATGCAGAACGAGGCTGAGCTTCGCAAGCTGATCAAGCAAGTTTCATCTATGGCGAAGGTTCCTGTGACTGAGAGCACGGTCAATGAGATTGTAGCAGCGGTCAAAAAAAGCGGAATGAATCCATCCAATATGGAAGCCTTGATGAAAATGATGTTGAAGAAGTAAACAAAGTTCAGATCAAGCCTGTAATCGGCAGTCCCGCTTGGAAGCGATGGCTTCAAACGGGACTTTTTTTTGTGCTATAATATTTATCATAATCAGTTCACGCCATTAGAATTGGGAGTGTTAAGTGTATGGATCCGATGACAAAAATGTGGCTGTCCTTGGCAGCCCTGCTTGTAATGGGCTTGTCCGTATTTCTGATCACATTTGCCAGGACCAAAACGAAGGGGATTGTTCGCGGTTTGCTGTCGTTGTTTGCCTTCGTGATTATGGTTGCCGGGTTTCTGGCGGGGCTGGTGTCCATCACCTGACCAACGGGAAGAGGTTTAAATCATGAGATTCCAGCAAGATGATACATCGGCCTCGGAACTGCTGAGATCGCTTTGCCTGCTCCATAAGCGGCTTGAGCATGCGGAGGTTCCCTGGATACTGGGCGGAAGCTGCGCCTTATGGCTGCAAGGGGTTACCCTTTCTTCACTGCCTCGTGATATCGATGTGTATACTGATGATCAGCATGTTCCGCTTCTCCATGAGTTGCTGTTCAACCTGGCAACGGATGAGCCGACTCTGGATGAGAGCGGAATCTACAGCTCCAGATTAAGTCACTACCGATTGGGCGAATATGCCGTGGAATTGGTTGGAGGGTTCCGAATTCGCGCGGGCTCGTCTTCGTATTTGACCGAGGTCGAAGAGGTTCTTGCCCCTGCTGCTCGCCAGATCAAGCTAGATTTGGCTGAAGGGGAACTGCCCCTGATGCCCCTTTCTCATGAGCTGGTGTTCAATATCCTCCGCTCACGTCCTGATCGTTATCAGGCCGTTGCCGAAGCCATGGCAAGAGAGCCGAAGCAGCATGCCGCAACATTAAGAACATTAATTCGGAGCAATTCATGGAGCGAAGCCCATCTTCGTCAGCTTAAAGAGCTATTTCCCTGGGCAATGGAAGGATAAGAGGAGGCCGCATGGATGGAAGCCCAAGTAACCTTTTATCCGGCTGAAAAGCCGATTAAAGTACGGGTCGGTACAAGCTTGTTGCAGGCTGTTCATAAAGCCAGGATCGCTATGCCTACGAGATGCGGGGGGAAGGCGTCCTGTATGATGTGCAAGATCCAGGTGGAAGAGGATAGCTCTGCCGCTTTATCTCCTCCTTCTGCTGCGGAGCGGCGCAAGCTGGGAATGGCGGAGCTGGAAAAAGGGACAAGGCTTGCCTGTCAGTGCAAGGTCCTTGGAGACGTAGCGATCAGGCTCCCTGAGAATCCGCTCAAGGCTGCGATTCGCAGACAGATGGAACTGAAGGCGCAAGAGTCGGATGAACTGTGGTAAATATCATAATTATGCATAAGGAGAACTCGGTATGCATCGAAATCATTTTGCTCCATTAGTCAGAATCATGCTGGTCCCGATGGCTCTTGCTATACTGCTGTCAGGCTGTCTGTATCGGGAGGCAGTGTCGGAGAATCCTTCCGATGCCTATCGTGAGGGTGTGAACCGAATCCAGCTTGCTGTGGACCAGTACCAAAGCGATCATGAGCTCCTTCCTTTAATAACCCCTTCCGAAGAGACCCCGAAGTACGAGAAATTTCGGGTAGATCTGGTTTTGTTGCAGAAGCAAGGATATCTGGAGTCGATTCCCCGAGCCGCCTTCGAGAACGGGGGAAGCGTCTATTTTCTCATTCAAAATGAAGAGCTTGACCCTGTTATCAAGATCATGGATTTGACAACGGTTCAGTACGTTAACGATGTTGAACGGCTCGCCGCCAAATACAGGGAGCAGCAGGGAGGCGTCCTGCCGGTAAAGAAGGAAGATGGAGAATTGCCGGAAGGAATACATAGGATCGATTTGAAGGCGATGGGCGGGGAGAACTATGTGCTGAAAAGCGTGTATTCCGGCCTGGAACTGAACTATCTGATCAACGAGGAAGGCAAGGTCTATGTGGACTATGCTCCGGACTTGATGCAGATTGTTGAGCGCATGGGTATTACGCTTTCCGATGACAATGATATTCGGGAAATGCTGACGGAGCAATCTTACTTCGTTCCCGTGAAATCCTTGCCTTATTTTTGGAAGGATAATCGACCGATCCCCCAACCAGAGTAATCTAGTTAGAGGTAGTTTTTTGAACATGCGTTATTAGCTGTGAAACAAGCCGTTCCTGAGCCAGTTGGCCGGGGGCGGCTTTCTTTTTGCAAAAAACATTGCATAATGCGTATCTCCCATTCATACGCATTCAATATGGCGGAAAAATCATTGTCCTGCCTGAGGCAGGCGTGAGATCAAAAAAAGGACCGGAGATGACGGGGATTCTGTCATAAAACTTCATCTTGTACATAAGATGGTACTAGTCCAAAAGCATGTACGAGTGGCGCCGCTTCGATTGTAATCTTCCTTCATCAGGTAAAGCGGCGGCGGACGCGGGTTACGGGAGCTGCCGCTCCTGCCCAGCTGCGTATGCAAATTGTTGGTGAATAACGAAGCGGATGCTCTCAAAGCATTTTTCCTTCGGCGAAATTTGAGGAGGGGATATCAGTGGTATTGGAGAAAGTAGACATTTTTAAGGACATTGCCGAACGTACCGGAGGGGATATTTATCTGGGCGTCGTCGGGGCTGTCCGCACCGGCAAATCTACGTTTATCAAGCGGTTTATGGAAACGGTCGTACTCCCGAATATCGCAAGTGAGGCAGACCGGGTCCGGGCAGTGGATGAGCTCCCGCAAAGCGCTGCAGGAAAGACGATAATGACGACTGAGCCAAAGTTTGTGCCCAATAATGCGGTACAGATTAAGGTGGCGGAAGGACTTGAGGTAAACGTCAGGCTTGTGGATTGCGTTGGCTATGCCGTAGAAGGAGCCAAGGGGTATGAGGATGAGAACGGCCCTCGAATGATTTCTACGCCTTGGTTCGAGGAGCCGATTCCCTTCCAGGAAGCGGCCGAGATCGGAACCCGCAAGGTGATTCAGGAGCACTCCACACTGGGGGTCGTCGTAACGACGGACGGAACCATTGCCGATATCCCGAGATATTCCTATGTAGACTCGGAGGAGCGGGTGGTTGCCGAGCTTAAGGAAGTCGGCAAGCCGTTCGTACTCGTCATCAATTCGACCCGGCCAAGCAGCGAAGAAGCACAACAGCTTCGGGGAGAGCTGGCTGCCAAATATGACATTCCGGTCATCACGCTTAGCGCAGCTACAATGACTGAGGAAGATGTTACCGGCGTGCTCAGAGAAGTACTGTACGAATTCCCTGTGCATGAGGTGAATGTCAACCTCCCAAGCTGGGTGATGGTGCTGAACGAGAATCATTGGCTGCGCAGCAACTATGAGAACTCTGTCCGCGATACGGTCAAGGATATCCGCAGGCTTCGCGACGTGGATCGTGTCGTTAATAATTTTATGGAATACGACTTCATTGACCGTGCGGGACTTAGCGGTATGAATATGGGGCAGGGCGTAGCAGAGATTGACCTGTATGCCCCGGATGATCTGTATGACCAAATTTTGATGGAGGTCGTCGGAGTAGAAATCCGCGGCAAGGATCATTTGCTCCAGCTGATGCAGGATTTCAGCCATGCCAAGCGGGAATATGACCGTTTCTCCGAAGCGCTGGAGATGGTCAAGACAACCGGCTATGGAATTGCCGCCCCTTCTCTCGCGGAAATGGCTCTCGACGAGCCGGAGCTGATCCGGCAAGGCTCTCGCTTCGGTGTTCGCCTGAAGGCAACGGCACCTTCAATTCATATGATTCGTGTGGATGTGGAATCGGAATTTGCTCCGATCATCGGTACCGAGAAGCAGAGTGAAGAGCTGGTTCGCTTTCTGATGCAGGACTTTGAGAATGATCCGATCAAGATCTGGGAATCCGATATATTCGGCAGATCGCTCCACTCCATTGTAAGAGAAGGAATCCAGGGCAAGATTGCCATGATGCCGGACAATGCGCGCTACAAGCTTCAGGAGACACTTGGGCGGATTATCAATGAAGGCTCGGGCGGTTTGATCGCGATTATTTTGTAACGGTTATAGACGGGTTAACCAACAGGCCGGCTGGGTTACAGCCGGCTTTTTGATGTGCATTTCGCGCGGAATTCACCAAATCGGGACTTAATTCACTTGAAAATATTAATCCGCTGTATTACTATAAATTTGTTCCGCGCCTTGAAAACGATGGCAAATGGCGGATTTCCAGGAGAAATATGCCTATTCTGTCCGCTTCAACGTATAATTTACGGCAAAACGGAAACAAAGTATATCAGAATGAATTTCAAATTTACTAGGGAGGTGAATCCTAATGAACAAGACCGACTTGATTTCGCAAGTTGCTGAAAGCACTGAATTGTCCAAGAAAGACGCTACTAAAGCAGTAGATGCTGTTTTTGAAGCGATTGCGGGCGCACTTCAAAGCGGAGATAAAGTACAGTTGGTTGGTTTCGGTAACTTTGAAGTTCGCGAGCGTTCCGCTCGTAAAGGCCGCAACCCGCAAACCGGAGAAGAAATCGAAATTCCTGCGAGCAAAATCCCGGCATTCAAGCCTGGCAAGGCGCTCAAAGACGGAATCAAATAAGATTTCTACATATCTTCCGTGATCAAGGTCCGTGGGCACTAGTGTTCACGGGCCTTTCTTATGAATTCCAGAACGGGAAGGAGCTACATTCATGGAGCAGTCCGGACAAGGAAGCGAGCAAGGAATGGGCGGCGACTATTTTGTCGTAAAAGCCAAGGACCAGGGGGTTACCGTAATCGGTCTGACCCGCGGGAAGGACACCCGTTTTCATCATACGGAAAAACTCGACAAGGGCGAGGTGCTGATTGCCCAGTTCACCGATCACACTTCTGCGGTCAAGATCAGGGGCAAGGCTGTTGTATACACCAAGTATGGTATCGTGAATACCGAGGAATAATTGTTAAGCAGGCATAGCCTGCTTTTTTCTTTTGTAGAATGAAATAAGGGACAGCATTCTGCAGGTTAATTGGACGGAGGGAGCGCAGCCCATGGACAAGAAATGGTTGATCCGGTCATTATTATTTGCCGTCAGCACTGTCATGCTATGTGCATGGTTAATCGGGCCGGGAGGAGCTTTGCCGCAGGGCGGTGCCCTTTCGGCTGCTTCCGTCGTTGCTCCTGCTTCCTCCCTTGTGCTGACCGATGAGAATCTGGTGGACGGCTTGGCCTCGCTTGAATTGTCGGTACGGATTGCCAAGGTGGACTTGAATGGTCAAATTCTTTCGATCGATCTGCGGGTAGCCGAGGAACAATTTGATAAACAGCAATTGTATCAGAGCATGGCGGAAGTCATCTCATTTGCTATGGAGGATACCTCCAACATCGACCAGCTGCTGCTAAGGCTGATTGCCGAGGATCAATGGCTTGGCACCAGGTACTTACTGCTTGCAGCGGATGTCCGCCGGGGAGCCTGGCCGGTACAGGCCCTGGAGGAGCTTCGGAATTCCGGTCAAGAGGAGCTTTCGCCATCACTAATCCGATGGTTCAGAATCACGGCGACGCATCTCTGGAAGGAGCATATTCCTTATTGATCGTACTGTGCGCTCCATATGAACATGTGCTATAATAGACAAGATTGTGACATTCTTGAAGCTTAATCGGTTAGGAATGTCCTTATATAGCAGCTCGGAGGCAGATGATGAGACCTGATCACATAACCGAATTGGCTCGAAAATATGTCGACTACGACATGATTTCTACTCACACGGAGCTTCCGGATTTTCCGGTACCCCGTGTTCGTTTGCTTTATACGTTCTTGAACCACCGGGAACAGTACTCCGGACAGCTGACAGAGGCCGGTCCGCTGGCGGCTTTCCTCGTCCAGTTAGGTCTGGATACGCATGACATGATTGATGTTGAAGACAGGCAAAAGGAAGAACAGGAAATGCGCTCCCGTCAGTTGAAAGTGCTTGCTGGAGATTACTTCAGCAGCGTGTTCTATCAGCTCCTGGCGCATAGCGGTCAGATTCGCCTGGTGAATTCCATGAGCGCGGCCATTTGCGAAGTGAACCGGCTGAAGGTTCGCCTATATAATAGCTTGAAGCGCATGCTGCTTCCGGCTGAAGCCTATGTGAAGGAACGTGTTAAGCTAAAAATGACGTTGTTCCTTTCTTTTTCTCAACAGATGGATAAATCGGTGCGGAATGTTTGGGATTTGCTGCTGGAGGAGCTCAGCCATTGTGAGGTTGTGATGGAAGAGATCAAGCAGAGCGTAACGTCCCCTGCAGAGCGAAAAGGCTTCGCATATCTGAAAATGTTGGAATCGGCTACAGCAGAGGACAAGGAGCGAATTTCGCGAGACAGTATTGGGACTGGGGAATGGCATCAATTGCTCAATAAGTATACGATCAGGGAACAGCTTCTGACGATGTTGGGTCATTCGGCGGATAGGGTGGAGCAGCTGATTGGAGAATGTCAGGGAGACAAGTTGCGGGCTGAGCTTGCTGCCGTGCTCGAACCGGTGAAAATGGCGCTTGCGCCGGAACGTCAGATGATACAGGAAGGGTGAGGTCTTGGACATGAACAGCAACCAGGCGGAGACAAAAGAGCGGTTTGTTCATTCGGTGTTCGAGAGCATCGCTCCCAAATACGATATCATGAACGATATTTTAAGCTTCAGGCGGCATAAGGCCTGGCGCAAATTCACAATGAACAAAATGAATATGCAGCATGGGGATTCAGCGATCGACCTGTGCTGCGGCACATGCGACTGGACCATCAGCATGGCGAAGACAAGCCAGGGGCCGATTACCGGTCTGGATTTTAGCGATAATATGCTGGAGATTGGCCGGGCGAAGATTAAGGAGCAGGGAATAGAGTCGAATATTACTTTGATTCAAGGGAACGCCATGGCGCTGCCCTTCGAAGATAACAGCTTCGATTATGCGACAATTGGATTCGGGCTCCGCAATGTGCCGGACCTGAGACAGGTGCTTCAGGAAATGAAGCGGGTCGTCAAGCCGGGCGGAATGGTTGTATGTCTGGAACTGTCCAAGCCGACCTGGCAGCCATTCAAAGGAATTTATTATTTTTATTTCAAGCATTTGCTGCCGATGCTCGGCAGATTGATTGCCAAGCGATACGAGCAATACAAGTGGCTGCCGGATTCGCTTGTTCAGTTCCCGGGCCGAAAAGAACTGGCGGATATATTCCGGGAGACCGGACTTGCCGAAGTAGAAGCATATGCATTAACCGGCGGTATTGCCGCATTGCATATTGGCAAGAAGGAGTAGTGTATGTTTAGGAAAATAGGTATTTTTCTGCAAATGATAAAATTCGAGCATACGGTTTTTGCGCTTCCATTTGCATTTATGGGTACGCTGCTCGGCTCTTTTACGGTCAACCATTCGATGCCGACCTGGGCACAGATCGGCTGGGTTCTCATAGCGATGTTCGGGGCCCGCAGCGCGGCGATGGGTCTTAACCGTCTGATTGACCGGGCCAGCGATGCCAAGAATCCGCGGACTGCAAATCGCGCGATCCCAGCCGGACTTCTGAAGATCGGCGAAGTTATTATTTTTATTATTGCATCCTTTGCACTTTTATTCTGGGCTTCCTCCCAGCTTAATTCCTTATCGATGAAGCTGCTGCCAATCGCGGTAGTCATGCTGGTGTTCTACTCTTTTACCAAGCGTTTCACATGGTTGTGCCATATTGTCCTGGGGCTGACCATCGCCCTTGCGCCGCTCGGCGGCTGGGTAGCGGTTACAGGCAAGGTGGACGCGGCGGCATGGGTCCTGTTCGGAACGATTGTGTTCTGGGTTGCCGGCTTTGACATCGTCTATGCCTGCCAGGATGTGGAGTTCGACACCAAGGAAGGCTTGAACTCCATTCCGGTCCGGTTTGGTGTCGCCAATTCGTTGAAGATTGCCAAGGCGTTCCATATCATCACCGCTATCGGCTTTATTGGACTCCTATTATTAAGCCAGCTTGGCTGGTGGTACATCGCGGGAATGGTTATCGCTTACCTGATTTTGTTTTATGAACACTATATTGTGTCTCCTGCGGATCTTAGCCGCTTGCAGACTTCCTTCTTTACCATGAACGGTGTGCTTAGCATCGTCGTCTTTTCCTTTACTCTGATTGATCTGGTGGTGCAGTAAATTTGAGCAATAACCATGGTCAAAGAAAGATTGTTGTCGGAATAACAGGTGCGAGCGGCTCCATATATGGAATCAGATTAGTACAAGCTTTGCTCGATACCGGTTATCAGGTTCATCTGGTCATTTCAAATGCGGGGTGGCGGGTGCTGAATGAGGAGCTGGGCTGGAGCGCTGCGGAGCGGGAGCGTATGCTGCGCGAGCATTTTGAAGCCGCCAGCGGCTCCCTCGTCTACCATCCGGCCGGTGATATCGGGGCCTCGATTGCAAGCGGCTCCTTCCTTGTGGAGGCAATGATCATCATGCCATGTTCCATGGGCACGCTGGCCTCGATTGCTAACGGAATCTCCGATAATCTCATGACCCGGGCTGCGGATGTCATGCTGAAGGAAGGACGGCCTCTGGTTCTGGTTCCCCGCGAGACACCGCTGCACGCTATTCATTTGGAGAATATGCTGAAGCTGGCCCGGCTGGGAGTTACTATTGTACCGGCTATGCCGGCCTTTTATTTCGGACCTCAATCCATAGAGGATCTGGTTCGTTTTCTGGTCGGCAAGGTGCTGGACACACTTCGAATCGAACATTCACTGTTTACTAGATGGGGGGATCGCAATGAACATCAGAGAGAATGAAGATATCCTCATCGGGAAGATCAAATATACCAATGTCTGGCCCGTATTTCATTATTTTGAGGCAAGCCGGCTCCCGCTGCCGGCCAGCCTGGTGACTGAAGTTCCTTCCAGGCTTAACCGGCGAATGCTTGAGCACACGCTGGGCTTGTCACCAGTCTCCTCCTTCTCCTACGGCCACGGATCGGAAGAGCTTCTGCTCCTGCCGGATTTGTCCGTCAGCACAGATGGTCCTGTCCATTCGATCCTGGTCTTCTCGCGCAAACCGCTGAAGGAAATTCGGAACGGAACATTTGCGTTGACGAATACTTCCGCGACTTCGGTGAACCTGCTCAAGATCATTATGGAGCGTGCCTATGAAGGCAAGCCGACGTATTGGGACAGCGAGCCCGTGCTGGAGAAAATGATGGAGGACAGCGACGCGGCTCTGCTGATCGGGGATCATGCGATCCAGGCCTCCTGGAAGGATCACGGTTATATCGTCACCGATTTGGGGGAAGTCTGGAGGGAGTGGACCGGGTACGGCATGACATTTGCCGTCTGGGCGGTGCAGCGTTCTCTTGCCGAGCAGTATCCGGAGTTTGTCTCCGCCGTGTGTGAGGCGTTCCAGACCAGCAAGGCGAGAAGCCTTTCTAATCTTAAGCCGCTTGCAGATGAGGCGATGACTCAAATCGGCGGTACAGCATCTTACTGGAATCATTATTTTCATAACTTGCGCTACGACTTCCCGGAACGCCGTCAAGCAGGGCTGGCTCTGTATTTCGCTTATGCCAGAGAATTGGGTCTGCTGGATCATGAAGTCCGGATGAACATATGGAATGACAATAAGCTGATGCGGGTGAAAGAATGAAATTATTGGACATTTTCGGCGCACTAAAAAAAGATATGGATGTTATTGAGCAGCAATTGTACCGGAGCATCGAAGGCGATGAGGACCTGCTGAGCGAGACTTCTCTCCACCTGCTGAAGGCGGGAGGGAAGCGGCTGCGCCCTGTGTTTGTCCTGCTGGGCGGAAAGTTCGGAGACTACGATTTGAACAAGCTGCAGCATGTAGCTGTTCCGCTAGAGCTTATTCACTCGGCATCCCTCGTTCACGATGATGTCATTGATGATGCGGGGACAAGACGCGGCAAGCCCACGGTAAAGGCCAAGTGGGATAATAAAATTGCGATGTACACGGGGGATTTCATCTATGCCAAGGCATTGATGATGGCGACTACGCTGGAGAACCCGGAGCTGCATCGGATTTTGGCCAAGGCGATGGTTCAGATGTCCATCGGGGAAATGGAGCAAATTCGTGATTTCTTCAATACGGATCAAAGCGTGCGCAATTACCTGCTCCGCATCCGCCGCAAAACGGCGCTATTGATCGCAATCAGTTGCCAGTTGGGAGCATTGGCTGCCGACGCGCCTTCATCAGTGCATCACCGGTTATACCGCTATGGCTATAATGTGGGCATGGCCTTTCAAATCCGGGATGATCTGCTGGATTTATTGGGCACCGAGAAGACCATTGGCAAGCCGCCGGGAAGCGATATGCGACAAGGCAATATTACGCTGCCGGTCATTTATGCGCTGCAGGAAGAAGGATTGAGAGCGCCGCTGCTTGCAGAACTGGAACAAATCCGCGCGGCCGGACTAACGGCTGATACTTCCTCAGCCATCAACATGATTCGCCGGAGCGATGGAATACGCCAATCCGAGGAGCTGGCTGACCGATTTATCGCCAAGGCCTTTAATGCTCTGGAAGGGCTGCCGGAGTGCAAGGCGAAATCGCATTTGAAGGAGATCGCTTTGTTTGTTAACAAACGTTCTTACTAGAGCAGTGAAAAGTGATAAACTCCTTATCAGCTCTCTTTTTTTCTGGTAAAATACGGTTGATCTTTATCCTTCGCCGGTAGGCGGATGCTGCAGTATATTGACAAGTGAGACGGAGGTTAGTTATGGAGCGGACTTTTTTGATGGTGAAGCCGGATGGCGTTCAACGCGGATTGATCGGCGAGATTGTTGGCCGGTTTGAGAAGAAGGGCTTCAAGCTGGTGGCGGGGAAGCTGGTGACCGTTAGCAAGGAGCAGGCAAAAGCTCATTATGCCGAGCATGAGGGCAAGCCCTTTTTCGACAGCCTGATTACATTCATTACCTCAGGGCCTGTATTTGCCATGGTATGGGAAGGCGACGATATTATCGAGCTGTCGAGAATGGTGATCGGCAAGACGAAAGTAACGGAAGCGCTGCCAGGCACGATTCGCGGTGATTACGCTGCTCACACGCCATTCAATCTGATTCATGGTTCGGACAGTCCGGATAGTGCGGAGCGGGAGATCGCCAACTTTTTTGACGAATCGGAGCTCGTGCTCTACGCTAAAAGTATTGCAACTTGGGTCTAATGATTGGGGGATAATGTGATGCTGCCGGAAGAACAGATTCAGATGGATCCGGACTATCTCGGATTTATTCAAAGTATCAAGAAGAGCACAGGCATAGATTTGGCCCAATACAAGGAAGCCCAAATGAAACGCAGACTGACTACGCTGCGCAACAAGAACGGCTTTCCTTCATTCGATGCCTTTTACACAGCCATGATGCAAAGCAAGCCTTTATTCTATGAATTTCTGGACAAGATGACGATCAATGTATCGGAGTTCTGGCGGAACCCGAATCGTTGGGAGGTGCTTCGGGACAAGGTGCTCCCGTCTTTGCTTCCTGAATCCGGAACCCCCAAGCTGCGCATCTGGAGTGCGGCCTGCTCAACAGGAGAGGAGCCATATACGCTGTCCATGATTCTGGCTGAGAAGGGATTGCTCCATAGTACATATTTGCTGGCGTCTGACATTGATGAAGGGGCGCTGGCAAAAGCCGCCGAGGGCAAATATCTGGAGCGTTCATTGAAGGATGTTCCCGAGGAGATTGCCAAGAAATACTTCACACAGGACGGAGCGATGTTCCGCTTCGACGAGAAGGTGAAGAAAGCGGTGAGCTTCAAGAAGCAGAACCTGCTGCTGGACAAATTCGAAGAGGGCTTTGATCTGATCGTATGCCGCAATGTAATGATTTATTTTACAGAGGAAGCAAAGCATCAGCTCTATCACAAGTTTGCAGGAGCGCTGCGCCCAGGGGGCATTTTATTCGTCGGAAGCACTGAACAGATCTTCTCGCCTTCGCAATACGGATTTGAGTCTGCCGATACGTTCTTTTATCGTAAAAAAGCCTAGCCGCTGTATATTCCTCCTCTTGTTATCCCATAATGACGAACAACAGGGTCAATAGGAGGCAGGGCATATATGGATAAGAGAAAGGTCATTGATGCTTACCGGAGAGGATTATTGACGCTGCAGGAGTGCTCTCAGGTGCTGGGGCTCGAAAAGGCACAGCTGTCAGGAATATTGGAGCAATCCTACAGTGACAAGCGGCGTGAGCTGTTGGATGAGCAGCAGCATGCGTCAGGACATCCTTAATCTTCCGGTATCCCGGGCCGATTTCCTTGCTGCATATTTTTTAACCACCCGTTTTTGCAGGTAGTATTCCTGCAGAAACGGGTTTTTTATCTTTATGCAGCCGATCACACAAATGATTTTTTCAGCGAGCATCATAAACAGAATTCCCCTAGATAAAAACCACCCCAAAGTATATGCCATGTAATCCAAGTATAATTTTTATGGAATTATTTCTGAATGATAATGAAATATCTTATAAACATTTCGCGAATTTATTCATAATTTATGTCAATATAGACTATGTTAACGTCTATTATAAACGAATATTGATGTTTTAGGGTTTATTATGTAAAAAAACGCTTCACAAAGAAAGGTATATGTGATTAAATAAGAAAGTATCAAGTGAAATAAATATGAAATATTATGAAATAAATATGAATCTAATTTCACTTGAAGTATTCCATTTGGAGAAGGGAGGGAATTGTACGTTGAATTTGTACGTAATCCGACATGGACAATCAACAATGAATATCGGAAAAGGAGGCGGAGCAGATTGTGAGCTATCTGAAATAGGATATTGGCAAGCTCAGCAAATACCCACGTACTTTAAGGATATTAAAGTTAAGGTCATATTTTCTAGTCCGCTTCGAAGAGCTCTTCTATCAGCATTGCCTCTTGCACGGGCCTGCAACTTGCCGGTGATCCTGGTTCCCGAAATGTCTGAGATGTTTCTGGATCAATGGACAGAGTATCGGGATTATAACTGGCTAAGGTGCGACCAAATTGAAAGCGATTACGACAACGTGAGGTTTATACATACACACGATAAAAGTAAGCAGTGGTGGCCGGTATGGCCGGAGGATCAACGTGCGGTAAGAGCTAGAGTTCGTTCTTTTTATGATAGGCATATTGCTCCAGAACTAGGGACTGACGAGAACATTGTTGTTGTTGGGCATGGACAATCTACTGCGGACTTGAAGCAAATTGCTAATCCAGGTGATATGATTCCGGTCTATAATGCCGGTATTGTCAAGTTCACGATGAGAGCTGATGGTAAATGCGAGTCTGCTGAAGTTTTTACCGAACATCTAGGAATACATGTATCTGATTGAATCTTATTCACCTAATAACAAAGCCCAATTAGGAGGTTTTTTAATGAATTTCAAAAAAATTACACTTTTGTTGACTGCATTAGTTTTAGTTTTTTCTATTACTGCATGCTCGTCGGGCTCTGGCAATTCAGTGACATCCGATGCAAGCAATAACATTTCGTCCGAGAATGGGTCATCAACATCAGTGAATGGTGAAGATGAAGGTTTAGTACCGGAGCCTGGTGCAAAGCTGGTCATTTGGGAAGGTAAGGATGAGCAGCCTTTCATTGAAGCGATTGCGAAGGAGTTTACAAGCAAATATAATATTCCGGTCGAATTTCAGGAGGTTCCAGCTACGGAACAACGGAAAAAATTGAAAACTGACGGCCCTGCCGGCCTGGGCGCGGATATATTGGTTATGCCTCATAATACCTTAGGCGATGCGGTAGCTTCTGGCATTTTACTGCCTAATGATTATTATGCAGAAGAAACAATAGCCAACTACCCTAAGGAACTGGTGGATGCTGTATCGTTGGACGGTATGATCTACGGCTACCCTCGTAATGTAGAAACCTACCTCTTGTATTACAACAAGGAGCTTGTTGATGAGGAGGTTCTAAAATCATGGGACAGCATTGTCGAATTTGCTAAAGGGTATAACGATGTAGCTAACAATAAGTTTGGTTTTATGTGGCAGGTGACGGATTTTTATTATAACTATTCTTGGATTGGGGGGAGCGGGGGTTATATCTTTGGAAACAATGGAACGGACCCGGAAGATATTGGTTTGAATAGCGACGGCGCTATTGAAGGAATGCAATTTTTCCAAAGCTTGAAAGCAGCTCTTCCGATTAAAGGTGTCGATGCAACCGCAGACGTAAAAACTAACCTGTTCCAAACCGGGAAATTGCCGATCAATATGGATGGAGTAGCTCAATTGGGGAACTTCACGAAGGAAAAGCTGGGATTTGAAGTTGGGGCGGTTCCTCTTCCTCCGATGCCAAACGGCAAGACGCCTATCAGTTTCTCTGGAGTGAAAGCTTATTATGTAAGCTCATTCAGCCAATATCCGAATGCCGCTAAATTGTTTATTCATTTTGCCACTACAGAAGAGGCTGCAATGAAGAACTTTGAATTAACGGGGGTCATTCCGTCGCTTAATGGCATGGATTCTCTGCCTGAAATTACTGGTAATGAGGTAGTGAAAGCATTTACAGAACAAATTAAAAACTCTCAGCCGATGCCCAATATTCTTCCAGCGACTCAAATGTGGGGACCGATGACTGCTGCCTTGGAATTAATCTGGGAAGGCGCCGATGTAAAGACGACGCTGGACAAGGCTGTTACTGACATCAAGGCAGGCATTGAACAGCAAAGCGCTAAGTGATTCTCGGATTGTAGTAGATAACATAAAAGTTAAGCAGTTATCCTCTTCAAAAATGGATAATTGCTTAACTTGAAGGAGATGTAATACTGATAATGAAACCCAACAGGAAGACGGCATCCATTCTCTCCGTCGTTGCAATGGGACTGGGACAAATCTATAATCGCCAATACATAAAGGGTATTCTAATGCTCCTGTTACATGGCTTGGGATTATATTACATTGTCTTAAATTTAAAAGAAGCATTATGGGGCATCATTACTTTGGGCGAAAAGGCTCAGCAATTGGAACTGGTTGGAAAAGTATATAAGATGGTTCCTGGTGATCATTCCATTTTCTTGATTGTTCAAGGATTGATTGTGTTGTTCGGGCTTATTGTGTTTGGCTATGTATACATCGCTAACATTAAAGATGCATATAAAGTCGGGAAATCCCTTGAACAAGGAATTCGACCTCATAATTTTATAGAATCATTGAAATATGTTAGTCAGCATAGGTTTCCGCAGCTGATTATTTCTGTACCGCTTCTTTTTGTGTTCTTCTTTACCGTTCTACCGCTTGTATTCTCGGTCATGATTGCTTTTACTAACTATTCGTCCCCTAAGTATTTACCCCCCGCTAATTTGATAGATTGGATTGGCTTTGACGCCTTTAAACAATTGTTTACATTGAACAAATGGGCAAATACATTCTATGGGGTGCTCAAATGGAATGTTATTTGGGCGGTTCTTGCTACGGTATCGACATTCTTCGGTGGATTTGGCGTGGCGCTACTGGTGCAGAGCACCAGAACACGACTCAAATCCGTATGGCGGACGATTTATATTTTGCCATTTGCGATTCCGAGTTTTGTCTCATATTTAATTATGCGCAACATGTTTAATTCTCAGTTTGGACCGATTAATCAGTATTTGAAATGGATCGGTATTCAGGGACCATCCTGGCTCTCTGACCCTACCTGGGCAAAGGTAACCGTGTTATTAGTTAATCTCTGGCATGGTTATCCAATATCGATGCTGTTGATCATCGGAATACTAACTACGATTTCCAAAGAATTGTATCAAGCTGCAGAAGTTGATGGAGCCTCTGCCTTCCAAAAATTTAGAATGATCACATTCCCAAGCGTTATGTATTCTTTATCTCCGATCCTAATTGGTATGTTTGCCGGCAATGTGAATAGCTTCAGTGCTATTTTCCTATTAACCAACGGCAACCCGGCTAACAGCGAGTATCAATTCGCGGGAAATACAGACATTTTGATTACATGGCTATATAACCTTACGATGAACCAAGGCAATTATAATTTTGCATCTGTCATCGGTATCATAATCTTTATCATCTTGGCAACTCTGTCGATCTGGAATGTTCGCCGGACACGCTCATTTAAAGAGGAGGATCTTAACTGATGATAAGTGCAGCGAAGTTGAAAAAAATTGTGGGCGACTTTAGTCACCATTTACTCTTGATTGTTATTGCCATCGTTACGATCTATCCTGCCTTATGGGTTGTGTTAGCCTCTTTCCGGCCAGGAACTGCGCTATACAGCGAGCATTTGCTGCCTGAACGTTTTACCATTGAGCATTATTTAGAGCTTTTTAGAGAGTTTCCTTTTGCACAATGGTATATGAATACGCTCAAAATTGCGATTGTATCCATGGTATGCAGTACATTCTTTGTACTGCTGACCGGTTACGCTGTTTCACGCTTCCGCTTCCGTGGACGGAAAAGCTTGATGTCGGGACTATTTGTTCTGAATATGTTTCCTTCTTTTATGAGTATGATTGCAGTTTACATTTTGTTGTTAAATATGAATTTACTGAATAAGCATTCTGCTTTGATGTTTGTTTATTCAGGCGGGGCAGCTATGGGGTATTTGCTGGTAAAAGGCTATTTCGACACCATACCACGGAGTCTGGAAGAGGCGGCCAGAATAGATGGGGCCAATCACTGGATTGTGTTCTTTAGAATTTTTGTTCCCCTATCGAGGCCATTAATTGTGTATTTGTCGGTAACCTCGTTTGCCGGGGCGTTTAATGATTTTATTTTCGCTCAAATGGTGCTTCGAACCAAGGAGCAGCAGACGCTGGCAGTTGGATTATACAACATGGTAAGCAGTCAATTTTCAACACAGTTTACTTTGTTTGCTGCTGGATGTGTATTAGTTGCACTGCCTATTACACTAGTGTTCATGTTCTTCCAACGCTTCTTAGTGGAAGGGTTGACCGCTGGTGCTGATAAAGGATAGTCCCAAGAGAGCATGCGAGGCTATTGTCTCGCGAGAAATCTCTGAATTGTATCTTGTCGTAGAAGGAGATTGGAGGAGAAGCAGTGTTTGATTTACATACACACCACGAAAGATGCGGACATGCAAGCGGCGCATTGGAGGACTATATAGAAATCGCAATTTCAAGAGGTATGAAAGTTCTGGGAATAACCGATCATTCTCCGTACTTTTTTTCAGATGAGGACAAGCCTTTTCCGAAACTAGCGATGGGAAAAAGTGAATTCTTTAAATATATAGAAGAAGCTTACTATTTAAAAAAGAAATACAAGGATCAAATAGAACTGTTAATTGGTGTTGAATCGGATATTTTTAAGGAACACATTGACTTATATGATCACTCTTATACCAGCTTTCCGCTTGATTATGTCATTGGGTCGATCCATTTCACTTCTCCCTCGCTTGTGAGTAAGGGCGTAGATTGGAGCACCGCCTCTGAAGAAGAGCGGGACGAGGAATTCAAAAGGTTTATTGAGTTAATGCAACTGTCTGTTCAGAGTAGATGGGTGAATATCATTGGACATATGGACAGGTTTAATCGGGGTTATGAGTCGTTCCAAAATTTATATGCGCCTTATATAGGACCGCTGCTCAAGACTATGGCCCAAAGAGGAGTTGCCCTAGAAGTAAATACTGGAGGATTCCGAAAATCCCCAGAGGACTGGTATCCATCTATCAATGTGATTGAGCAGGCCTATTATTATGGAGTGGAGATTACATTTGGCTCAGATGCTCATGATCCTTTGCGGGTCGGAAACGAGTGGGAGAAGGTACGTAACACATTAGCGCAAATTGGATTTAGAAGATGGGTTATTTTCAGACAACGCAATCCTTATTACTTGGATCTCAAATCTTAATAAATCTGGAGGGTATTTATGAAGAACAGGTTGTCAGGAGTACGGCCCTTCAGCGTCATCAATCAATCAGTGGGACTAAAGCTCTTTTTGATAATTATTTGCAGTATTGTTGTGCTCGTATCGACTCTTGGAGTGGCCTCTTATTCAATATCGAAGAATATTATTAAAAAGAAGGTTGCTTCTGCGTCTCTGCAAACGATTGAACAAGCTTCGGATAAATTAAATTTTCTATTTGGGGTATACGAGAGTCAAGCTAGACAGCTAATGGTAGATCAAGAACTCATTGGACAATTGCTTGCCTATAATGAGCCTGGATTATCCACTGCAGGGAAGAACCAGTTAACGAATAATATTGTTGAGAGATTAAACAGTTTAGTTGCGGCAGATAAAAGGCTGTTCTCGGTGAGACTTGTCCCGAAAAATTTGGATAAAACAAAGCTATTGAGTTCCAAGGGTGCAAGCTCACTGAATTTGACTGATGATAACCATTCGTGGCTCAGCCAAGTGATTGAAGCGAATGGTGAAGTCGTATATATGCCTGCTCAGAAGAAGGGGCTATTTGATCTGAATTCCGAGCCTACGATGATGATTGGACGACTACAAAAGAACCTAAATAATCCAGACAAAGAATATATTATCTTGTTTGAAGTCAGGGATCAGGCATTAACAGATGTTCTGGCGAACATCTCTCTAGCTGAATCGAGCCAGATTATGTTAATCGGCAATGACAACAATATTGCTCACATTGAGGATATAACTTTACTGGAAAGTAAATCATCACTCCGTATATTTGATACCGGTCATGGAGAAGAAGACAGGGGATCCATCTTTATTAAAGATGAGCAGAGCAAGACTCAGCTTGTAGTGTACAAGCGCAATGAACTATCCAATTGGATGGTGGTGGGTGTAGCACCGGTTAGTGAGCTGGTTCAAGAGACAAGCAGTATTATTACAGTTACTATTGGTATCATAATCATTTCTGCGTTATTAAGTATCGCTATCGGTTTTTTTGTACTTCGAATGGTAGGGAAACCCTTGCAGCAGCTTTCTTCCTTAATGGAGGAGGGAGAGGGAGGGAACTTATCGGTACGCACAAAATTTAAAGGACAAGATGAAATAGGCAAGCTGGGAAAGAGCTTTAACCAGATGATGGAGAAAATCTCCCTATTAGTCACCAAAACCGATGGTTCCGCACAGCATGTATTCCATACTGCTTTTGAATTGTCTGAGGTTTCTGAGAAGACTTCTGAGATGGCGAGAGAAGTGGCTTCAGCAATTGAACAAATCGCAAAAGGGGCTATGGAGCTTTCGATAGAGGCGGAAAGAGAGATGACTTATGCCGAGAACATTGGCCTGAGTATGAATAAAGTGATTGATTTTAATTCAAAAATGGAAGAGTCGGCTGACCAAGTGTATTTAATTAGCAGTCAGGGAACAGAGTATATGAACGACCTCATCTCAAAGACCAATACAACGGAAGAACTGACAAGCTCCATGGTCGGTAAAGTAGATCGGTTGAAGGAAAGTACCATTTCAATTCATAAAATATTGGAAGTATTAAAGACGATGACGCAGCAGACGAACATTTTATCTTTGAATGCGTCGATTGAGGCAGTTAGGGCAGGTGCAGCAGGAAAAGGATTTATGGTCATCGCCAATGAAATACGCAATCTGTCAGATCAATCGAAGGAGTCTATTGGTATTGTACAGGCAATTACAAGCGATATTCGAAATGAAGTTGAGGCGACAGTTGAATTGCTCCTTACAGCATCTCCGTTGTTAAACGAACAGATTCGTTCAATTAAGGAAGCTGCAACTATATTTGATCATGTACGGGAGAAAATGGACTTGTTTATTGAGCATAATAAGTCATCTATTTCGTCAATAAAGGAATTGAATCAATCACAGTTAATTTTGTCGGAGTCAATAAGTAATGTGAGCGCGGTAGCGGAGCAGTCATCAGCAGCTTCTGAGGAGGTGGCTTCGATCACATCCGAGCAATTAAGCAGCAGCGAGAAGCTAGTCGGTCTCTCCCGCAAACTTGAGGATTTGTCACAAAAACTGAAAGAATCATTAAAACTATTCCAAACAAGAAATAAGGAGAGTGAATAGGGAAAGGCAGGGAAGACATGTGTTTGATATAGGCTCAGGTGTATGGCATATCACTTACTTGGATATGACGATCAGGATATTAATCGCCTTATTACTGGGCGGGATCATTGGTTTTGAACGGGAAGTTAATAATCATGCAGCTGGATTTCGAACCCATATTCTTGTCTGTGTTGGTTCTGCGACAATTATGTTGTTATCTATTTATGGATTTGGGGAATTTGCCAGTGAATTCAATGTTAGAATGGACCCGGCCCGGCTAGCTGCTCAGGTTATCACTGGTATTGGTTTTTTAGGGGCAGGTGCTATTATTCGAACAGGATCGTTTGTTTCCGGTTTAACGACAGCAGCCTCAATCTGGGTCGTGGCGGGGATTGGCCTTTGTGTTGGAGCTGGATTCTATTATGTGGCAGTTCTTGTCACTTTGCTCGTACTAGTCAGCTTGTTCGTATTCCAGAAGTGGGAGAAGTATATACTCCGCAAATACAGAAGACATGAAATGAATATAAAAATGTATGATCATCAAGGAACTTTAGGGCAAATTGTAGAAGAACTAGATGAACAGGGAGTACAGATACACGAATTGCTGGTTCAGTCAAACAACAAGACTGAAGAAAAATCGAAAACCATAATTGTTCGCTTAAGCGTTAAATTGCCCCGGGAGAATAAAATTGTAAGTGCAATAAACAGGATTTACAATTTTGAAGACGTATTGTCAATAGAAGTATCAAATTTATTCAATCTCTCTAAGAAACTCAACTAGATTCAACGGGATATTCATTATAAAATAAAGAGTAATATCTTTAATGTACTCATTTTTTGGAGAGGTGATTGAAATCTCTACTATAAAAGATGTAGCTCTTCTGGCAGGAGTTTCGCCAGCAACTGTCTCGAGAGTTATTACGCAAAAAGGTAATATTGCAAGTGAAACAAAAGCAAGGGTTTTATCCGCCATGGAGCAAATCCAGTATGTGCCGGTGCATTCTCAAGCAAATGATAAATCTGGAACAATAGGCTTTTCAATCGCTAGGGATCCAAAGGATATGCTTGACAATGTGTTCTTCAGCAACGTACTTTGCGGAATTTCTGATGCAGTGAAGAAGTTTGGCTACAACGTTCAATTCTCCCTGTACTATAACATTGAAGAGTTGATTGAGAAGTCTATAGACTTGTTTAAGAAGAAGCAAGTTAATGGGTTTGTTTTTACCAGCATATTCTCCTCGGACAAGGATTTATTGCTGAAGAGTATGCAGGAGAGTCATGTTCCGTTTGTGATGATAGGAAGCAGCCTGAACCAGAATGTTTTTTCTGTTCACAACGATAATATACGAGATAGCTATATGGCGACTAAGTATTTACTGGATAAGGGCTACCGTAAAATATTGTTTCTGACCCCCGATTTAAAACAAGATTTTACTTATGACCGTATTCATGGCTATCAGAGAGCTATTGAGGAAAGCGAAGAGACCGACTTTACCAATATCATCTATTGTGACAATGAAGAATTGGATATAACAAAAGCCCTGGACAAGGCTATTGAGGAAGAAGTGAGCTTCGATGCAATAATAACAATGGAGCCCATTGCTTCTTTAATTACATTGAAGTATTGTCAAAACAAAAAAATGAGAGTGCCGGAGGATGTGGGTATTTTGACTTTCAATAACGTTACATATTTAGACAAAGTCGCACCATCCATCACTGGCTTAAACCTGAATCCATCAGCACTTGGAACCGAAGCTGTTCAATTGCTAAGCGAATTAATGGATTCGAAACCACCGGCTTGGGTACACAAAAGTGTGACATTACCTTCAGAAATTATTGAACGGCAATCTACAAATCGTTCTACAGTTAGTTTGATCTGACAAAAGAAGGTCTCTATAAGTCTCGGCAGTGGCGGTCGCGTAGACAACCAAAAGCCTCTAAGAGGAGTTAATGATGTAAATTAGTGCAAATAAAGAAGATCGTCAGCAGTTCACCCATACCGGGTAGGGTTGTGGCGATCTTCTTTTTCACTACCCTATATTCCAGCGTGCTAAAATTATAGCTTTCTTGTTTTTTACGGAAACATGCGTGACAAGACATTGCAACTAATATTATAATGGTCAGAAGAATTATCGGATTTTAGCTCTTTACAGTTTAACAGTTTAAAGGGGGAACGCATCCATGACATTACGTTACTTAACGGCCGGGGAGACGCACGGACCCCAGCTGACCGCGATTATTGAAGGATTGCCCAGCAATTTGAAGCTGGATTTCGAGGCTTTGAACTTTGAGCTTGCCCGTCGTCAGAAAGGCTATGGTAGAGGCCGGCGCATGCAAATCGAGAAGGATACGGCTGAGATTGTCGGCGGAGTCCGCCACGGCTTGACGACCGGTGCGCCTGTCGCATTGGTGGTTGCCAATAATGATTGGACCCACTGGCGCAATATCATGAATATCGAACCGATCTCCGGCACAGATGAAGAGAAGCGGCGGGTTCATCGTCCGCGTCCTGGTCATGCGGATTTGAACGGAGGACTTAAATATAATCTGAAGGATCTGCGGAATGTACTTGAACGCTCCAGTGCTCGCGAGACAGCGATACGGGTAGCCGTTGGCGCGATTGCCAAGCAGCTGCTGGGCCATTTCGGCATCAAGATTGCCGGTCAGGTTATCCGGATCGGCGAGATCGAAGCCCCTCCGCACCAGCTTCCGATTGATGAACTGATCTCGAAGACCGAGAATTCCTCGGTGCGGGTTGTTGATCCGGAGACAGAGAAGCTGATGGAGGCTTATATCGACAAGATTAAGGAGGAGGGAGACTCCATCGGCGGGATCGTCGAATGTATTGTCGAAGGCGTGCCGATTGGCCTGGGAAGTCATGTACAATATGACCGCAAGCTGGACGGACGTATTGCCCAAGCCGTGATGTCGATTAATGCCTTTAAGGGCGTGGAGATCGGGATTGGCTTTGAGGCGGGCAGATTGCCTGGCTCCAAGGTGCATGATGAAATTCTGTATAGTGAAGAACGCGGATATCATCGGGCCAGCAATCGGCTTGGCGGCTTTGAAGGCGGTATGACGAATGGAATGCCGATCGTCGTCCGCGGTGTGATGAAGCCGATCCCGACGTTGTATAAGCCGCTGCAAAGTGTAGATATCGATACGAAGGAGCCGTTCGCGGCCCAGGTGGAGCGTTCGGATGCATGTGCAGTGCCAGCAGCCAGCGTTGTGCTTGAGCATGTGGTAGCCTGGGAGGTTGCGAAGGCATTTCTGGAGAAATTCGGCGGTGACTCGCTGGAGGAAATCGAACGGAATGTGAAAAGCTACCTGGCTCAGCTGGAGAATTACTAATGCGTACGTTAACGGTTGAGCTGGGCGAACGCTCGTATCCGATTCATATTGGCTCCGGCTTGCTTGAATCAGCCGGCGAATATCTGGAGCGGCTTGGGATTAGCAAGAAGAGTCCGCATTTGATCGTAACCGACGATCAAGTGGGGCCGTTGTATCTGGAGCGTCTGACCACTTCGCTGGCTGCCAGCGGATACCGTACGGTTCATGCGGTGGTTGCAGCCGGCGAAAAGTCGAAGTCGTTGACGGTATTCGAGGAGGTTATGACCTCTGCGATCGAAGGCGGACTGGACCGCCGCTCGGCTGTTCTGGCGCTTGGCGGCGGAGTCGTAGGGGATTTGGCCGGGTTTGTCGCCGCTGCCTATATGCGGGGAGTACCCTTTATTCAGGTGCCGACAACCATCCTGGCGCATGATAGCAGTGTGGGCGGCAAGGTTGCAGTCAACCACAGACTCGCGAAAAATATGATTGGCGCTTTCTATCAGCCTGAAATGGTATTATACGATCTGGATACCCTGCAAACCTTGCCGATTCGTGAAATTCGTGCCGGGCTTGCTGAGATGGTGAAGCATGGCCTGATCTGGGACGCGGCATTTACGTCTTGGTGCAGGGAGCATGCTGAGGAGCTGCTGAATCTCAAGCCCGAATCGCTTGGTTACGGTCTGGAGATGGGCTGTGCAATCAAAGCACAGGTTGTATCCAAAGACGAGCGGGAGCTTGGTCTGCGGGCCATCCTCAACCTGGGGCATACGCTGGGCCATGCGATTGAAGCGGTTGGCGGCTATGGAGAGCTGTTGCACGGTGAAGCGATATCCATCGGCATGGCAGCATCCGCAAAAATCGCTGTCAATCGGGGATTTGCGCCTGCCGAGCTTTATGAGGAGACAAAGGATTTGCTGCAGCGGTTCGGACTTCCTGTAACCCTTCCCGGGCACATGGATGAGGAGCGGCTGATTGCTGCAATGATGCATGATAAAAAGTTTGTGTCCCAGCAGCTTGTCTTTGTACTGCCTAGGGAGATTGGAACTGTAGAGATTGTTCCGGATGTGACCTTGGATGAAGTCCGTCAGGTCATCCGTGAATTGAAGGAGGTCGACCGCCGTGTATAACCGGGGGATTCGCGGGGCGACGACGATTGCCCGTAATGAAGAAGAGGAAATGTTATCAGCTACCTTGGAATTATTGAAAGAAATCGTAAAGCGGAATGAAATTGTTCCCGAGGATATCAGCAATGTCTGGATCACGGTCACACCGGATTTGGATGCGACCTTCCCGGCTCGCGCCATCCGCGGCTTAAGCGGCTGGGATATGGTTCCGTTGATGTGCTCCACCGAAATTCCGGTGAAGGGAAGTCTGCCGAAATGTATTCGGCTGCTGGTGCAGGTCAACACGAACAAAGGCCAGAGGGAAATGCATCATGTGTACCTGAACGAGGCGCAGAGCCTTCGTCCCGATCTGAGCGTCAAGTAATTCCCTGTTGCCAAAAGCAGTTGGCATAAGGTATATTAGTTTTAAGATTTTTGAGGCCATAGGGCATGCTAGTCTGTAGTGAGTGAGTATTAGAGCCGAGTAGAGTTGAGTTTAGCTGAGTTGAGCAGAGTTGAGATCATGATGAGCAGCGGCTGTAGGGCCGGGTTAACAGAGGATGAATCCTGGGGACAGGTGTAATTTGCCTATCTGTTCTGGAGAAATTGTCCATGGTTCTGTTTTCCTTGATATGTTCGTCATACGTGAATAATCTGCGATAAAAGCAAACCTCTACTTCGGTAGAGGTTTTTTGTTATATACCGAAGATTTTCAATATCCGCGAAGGAAGTGAGCGAAATGACAACGCCGCAAGTGGAGCAAGTGATCGGGATGGCCAAAGAATATAATTTGATTCCAGTCGTCCGCACCTTGCTTGCTGACATGGAAACCCCTATCCGCATTTTTCGGCGGATTGCCGAACGGAATTATGCTTTTATGCTTGAAAGTGTAGAGGGCGGGGTGAAATGGGCTCGCTACTCCTTCATCGGTACCGATCCTTTCCTGCTTATGAAGGTGAAGAAGGGGGAGGTGATTCTTGAGAAGAAGGGCGTCCAGACGACGCTCCAATCCGAGAAGCCCGTGGATGAGCTTAAGGCAATCTTACGGGGATACCGCAGTCCCGAGCTTCCTGATCTTCCTCCTTTCACAGGCGGAGCCATCGGATTTTTCGGATATGATCTGCTCCAGTATTATGAGAAGCTCCCGGCACATCGCCGTGACGATCTGAACATGCAAGATATGCAATTTATGTTCTGCGATCAAGTAATTGTATTCGACCATGTGAGACAGCATATTTTGCTGGTGGCGAATGTGCATATCCAGGAGGGCGATAGGGATGAGGATATCCGCCGGGCTTATGCGGAGACCGAACGCAAGCTCGACGATATGGCTGCCCTGCTGCAGGAAGAAGGACCTGGAGAGAGCTTTAACCGCAGACCGGTGCCGCGGCAGGTGGATCTGGGGAATATTCAATCGAATCTGACCAAGGAGCAGTTCATTGCCAATGTGGAAAAAGGCAAAGAATACATCCGGGCAGGAGATATTTTCCAGGTGGTATTGTCCCAGAGATTTCACATCGAGACCGAGGTTGATCCGCTTCATGTCTATCGGGTGCTGCGCACGATGAATCCTTCGCCATATATGTATTACCTGAAGCTCGGGGAAGAGATCATTGTAGGCACTTCCCCTGAGGTGCTTGTCAAGGTGGAGGGTGAGCGCGTTGAGACGAGACCTATAGCCGGCACAAGACCGCGGGGAGCGACAGATGCCGAGGATCAACGCTTGGAGCAAGAGCTGCTGCAGGACGAGAAGGAACGCGCCGAGCACTTGATGCTGGTTGATCTGGGCCGTAATGACCTGGGGCGGGTAGCCGAATTCGGAACGGTCAGATGTGATTCCTACATGGAGATCGAACGATATTCTCATGTGATGCACATGGTGTCCAAGGTATCAGGCAAGATTCGTGAGGATAAAGACTTCTTCGACGCCTTTCTCTCCTGTATGCCAGCCGGTACGGTATCCGGCGCACCCAAGCTGAGAGCGATGGAGATTATCGCGGAGCTGGAAAATGAATTGCGCGGCACATATGCCGGGGCCATTGGCTATCTTGGATTTTCCGGCAATATGGACTCCTGTATTACGATTCGAACTATAGTGTTCAAGCAAGGCAGGGCCTATGTCCAGGCTGGCGGAGGTATTGTCTGGGATTCGATTCCCGAGAACGAATATCAGGAGTCCGTGAACAAAGCCAAGGCGCTGCTGACTGCGATACGAACCGCGGAAGAGATGTTTCCGCCGCAACAGAAGAATGACTCGACGGTGAATCAGGACTATCTGTATGAATACCAGCCGCGGGGTTGACCGATATCCAATTACGACTAGGAACAGGAGGAAGGAAGATGAATGCACAAGAAGCGATTCAAAGCGGAATCTCAAAACTGATTGACGGTCAAAATCTGAGCCGGGAAGAGGCAAGGGGAGTCATGGAATCCATTATGGACGGACAATCGACGCCTGCTCAGATCGGCTCGCTGCTGACAGCGCTGCGAATCAAGGGGGAGACGGT
>NZ_HG005139.1:2198337-2201653 GCF_000455265.1 Paenibacillus antibioticophila | reverse complement strand
TGCGAATCAAGGGGGAGACGGTAGAGGAGATCACCGGATTTGCCGAGGTGATGCGGCAGTATGCAAGCCGGGTAGACGCGCCAATCGGCCCGTTGCTCGATACCTGCGGCACAGGGGGCTCAGGCATCCACAAGTTTAATATCTCGACCGTGTCAGCGATCGTGGCTTCAGCGGCTTCGGTACGTGTCGCGAAGCACGGCAATCGCTCGGCGTCAGGACGTTCGGGCAGTGCCGATGTGCTGGAGGCGCTCGGCGTCAACATTCAATTGAGTCCGGAGCAGGCGAGACGCTGCCTGGATCAGATCGGCATCTGCTTCTTGTTCGCACAGGTCTATCATCCATCCATGCGTCATGCCGCAGCCCCGCGCCGGGAGCTTGGGGTGCGAACCGTATTCAATATGCTGGGCCCATTGACGAACCCGGCCGGTGCGGACCGCCAGCTGCTCGGGATCTATGATGGCTCGCGCACGGAGACGATCGCCTGCGTATTGCGGGAACTTGGCTCACGGAGAGCGCTTGTTGTCAACAGTGCGGAAGGATTGGATGAGATCAGCATCTCCTCGGCAACGAAGGTTTCCGAGCTTAAAGACGGTGTGGTTAAGACTTACGAATTGACGCCGGAGGAGCTCGGACTTCGCAGGTACGGACTGTCTGACATGCTGGGCGGCAGCCCGCAGGAGAATGCGGCAATCATTCGCAGAGTGCTGGATGGAGAACGGGGGGCATACCGGGATGTCGTACTTGCGAACACCGGGGCCTGCATCTATGTGTCAGGCCAGGCCGAGAGCATCAAGGAGGGCATTCTCCTTGCTGCAGAAGCGATCGACAACGGGAGCGCGCTCGGCAAATTGGAACAACTGATTCAGACAACGGAGGAATTCAGCTATGTATCTTGATCAAATTGTTGCAACCAAACGGGTTGAGGTGGAACGGCTGGCGGAATCCTTTTCGCTTCGGGAAGCGGAGCAAGCCATTTCTGCCTTTCCGCCGACAAAGGGATTTCATAAGGCATTGACGACAGGGCGCCGCCGGGAGCTGGGGCTGATTGCCGAGGTAAAAAAGGCTTCGCCCTCCAAAGGGCTGATTCGACCGGACTTTCAGCCGGTAGAGCTAGCGCTGAGCTATGAAGCAGCCGGGACTGACTGCATCTCTGTGCTGACGGATGAAGCGTATTTTCAAGGCAGCAATGCTTACCTGACAGCGATCCGCAATGCAGTCAGCGTGCCGCTGCTCCGCAAGGATTTTATAATTGATGAACGGCAAATTTATGAAGCAAGACTCATCGGAGCTGACGCTGTCCTGCTGATAGCGGCAATTTTGGAGGACTCACAGCTTCGCGCCTATATGGATACTGCTGCAGGACTTGGACTGGATGTGCTGTTGGAGGTTCACGATGCAGAAGAGCTGGAACGGGCGCTCGCGTTGGGTGATGCGAAGCTGATCGGCATTAACAACCGGAACCTGAAGACCTTTGAGACCCGGCTTGAAACAACCTCCGCGTTGGCTGCACTGGTTCCGCCAGATGTTACGCTGATTAGCGAGAGCGGGATTTCCAGCAAGGAAGACATAGCTTACTTGACACAAGCCGGAGCAAAGGGCTTGCTGATCGGGGAAACCTTTATGCGAAGAGAAGAGGTTGGAGAAGCGATTCATGATTTATTGGGACCGGTTAAAGGTAGTCGAGCGGAATGAATGGAGTCTGTGATAAGGAAAGCGAGAGTAGGGACGGCGTTGCACGGAAGTGAACCTGGGTGCAGTATGGGGGGCATGGCAAGTGAGTAAGGAGACAAAGGTAAAAATCTGTGGACTTCAGGACGTTGAAGTGCTAAAATCTATGATAAACTTGCCGATTGATTATATCGGCTTCGTGTTTGCACGCAGGAAGCGGCAAGTCAGTCCTGTTCAAGCAGCAGGGCTGATGAAGGTGCTCGCAGAATGGACCGGTACATCCAGACCGGAAAGTGTCGGTGTATTTGTAAATCCCGATATGAGGCACATGGCTGAAGTGATGGAGCAAGCCGGGTTGGATATTGTGCAGCTGCATGGACAGGAGTCCCCGGCATTGTGCAGAGAGCTGAAGGAACGGTTCGGAGTCAAGGTGATCAAAGCATTATCCGTAAAGTCAGATGGCAGTCTGCACGGAGTGGGGGATGCGGATGATCTTGACCTTTACGGAGAGGTCATTGACGGGCTGCTGGTAGATGCCTATGATCCGCTCTATGGAGGCGGCGCAGGAGTGACCTTTGCCTGGGAGGCGGCGAAGCCGTTGCAGGCTTGGGCGAAAAATTCGAACATCCCGTTTCTGGTTGCCGGCGGACTTCATCCGGACAACGTGCATCGGGTGCTGAACGAACTTGAGCCGGATGGCGTGGATGTATCAAGTGGCGTGGAAAGCAACGGGGTCAAGGACCCCGCTAAAATAACAGCTTTTGTGGAAAGGGTGAAGCGGCGGTGAGCGAAGTGAAGCAGGTACCTGATGAGCATGGAAGATTCGGCCCGTTCGGCGGTCGTTATGTTCCTGAGACGTTGATGAATGCACTGATCGAGCTGGAGCAATCGTATCGAAAATACCAGGATGACCCCGAGTTCCTGGAGGAAATCGGCTATTTGCTTAAGCAGTACTCCGGTCGTGAAACCCCGTTGTATTATGCAGAGCGCTTAACCAAGCATCTGGGCGGAGCGAAGATCTACTTGAAGCGCGAGGATTTGAACCATACCGGTGCTCATAAAATTAACAATGCAATTGGACAGGGCATTCTGGCCAAGCGGATGGGCAAGCAGAAGGTGATCGCCGAGACAGGCGCCGGACAGCACGGGGTAGCTACAGCTACGGTAGCCGCTCTTCTGGGCATGGAATGCAAGGTATTCATGGGCGAGGAGGATACCAAGCGACAGCAGCTGAATGTCTTCCGCATGAAGCTGTTGGGCGCGGAGGTTGTGCCGGTCATGTCAGGCACTAGGACGCTTAAGGATGCCTGTAATGAGGCGCTGCGTTATTGGGTCAGCCATGTTCAGGATACGTTCTATATTCTGGGCTCCGCAACAGGGCCGCATCCTTATCCGATGATGGTCCGCAATTTCCAACGGATCATCGGCGATGAGACGCGGAGACAGATTCTGGAGGCGGAAGGACGGCTTCCTGACATGCTGGTTGCTGCGGTAGGCGGCGGAAGCAATGCCATCGGGATGTTCTATCCGTTTGTGGAGGATAGCAACGTTCGGCTTGTCGGTGTTGAGGCTGCAGGGAGAGGCGTCGATACGGATTACCATGCGGCGACGATGACGAAGGGAACAAAGGGAGTGTTCCAAGGCTCCA
>NZ_HG005139.1:2140349-2198312 GCF_000455265.1 Paenibacillus antibioticophila | reverse complement strand
CATGAGCTACCTGCTTCAGGATGCTTACGGGCAGGTCTTGCCGGCGCATTCGATCTCGGCCGGACTGGACTATCCGGGGATTGGCCCCGAGCACTCCTACCTGAAGGATATCCAGCGGGCCGAATATTACCCGATCACCGACCAGGAGGCCCTTGAAGCGCTGCAATTGCTCAGCCGGCTGGAAGGCATCATTCCGGCACTAGAGTCGGCGCATGCGGTGGCACAGGTTGCCAAGCTGGCTCCGAAGATGAAGCAGGATGAGATCCTCGTCATCTGCTTGTCCGGACGCGGGGATAAGGACGTTGAATCCATTATGGCCTATACCGAAGGGGGTGCAGAGCTGTGAAGGAAGCCGTCAGCAACAATTTGATGGAGCAGACGTTCCGCCGTCTGCGTGAAGCCGGAGAGACAGCACTGATGCCGTTTATTACGGTCGGTGATCCGGACCCCGATACTACTGTCGACATTCTGCTTCAGCTGGAGCAGGCCGGGGCAGATATCGTAGAGCTTGGCGTGCCTTATTCTGACCCGCTGGCTGACGGACCGGTTATTCAGCGGGCATCCGAGCGTGCGCTGGTGCATGGGATTACGATCGAGACATGTCTGGAGACGGCGAAAAAAGCGCGAAATCGTGGCGTAACCATGCCGTTTGTCCTGTTTACCTATTATAATCCCATGCTGCAGATGGGATTGGAGCAGTTCTTCACTTTACTTCGTCAAGCGGATATCAGCGGGCTGATCGTTCCGGATTTGCCGTTCGAGGAATCGGAAGAGGTGCTGCGCCTTGGGGATGAGCATGGTATCCTGCTTGTTCCGCTCGTCGCTCCAACCTCAAGCGAACGAATTTCGCTGATTTTGTCCCGGGCCAGAGGATTCGTGTATTGCGTATCTTCTTTGGGCGTAACGGGAGAACGGAGCGATTTTCACAAGGGTGTCGATGACTTCATTGCCTCGGTTAAAGCAGGAACGGATCTTCCGGTTGCCGTAGGCTTCGGTATTTCTAACGGAGAGCAGGTCCAGCGGTTTGCAAAGATTTGTGACGGCACCGTAGTGGGCAGCGCTATCGTCAGAAAGATCGAGGAAAGTCTGCGGCTCTTGAAAAGTAAGGAGCAGCGGGAGCAGGGGCTGTTGCAAATTCGAGACTTTGTGGCACAATTAAAGATACGGTAAGTTGAAAGTTTAAAGAGATAGAGGAGGGACCCGTCTTGTTGCCAAAACCCCATATTGTTAATCTGCCCGTCTATCAGCCGGGCAAGCCCATTGAAGATGTCAAGCGTGAGCTGGGATTGACCGAGGTGATCAAGCTGGCCTCAAATGAGAATCCGTTTGGTTGTTCTCCGCGAGTTCAAGCCGTATTGAAAGAGGAAATTGCGAACATCAGCCTTTATCCTGACGGCAGTGCGGTTGAATTGGCAGGTGCGCTGGCGGAGTACCATCACGTGAATTCCGACCAGATTATTTTCGGCTGCGGCTCGGATGAGATTATCGCATTGATTGCCCGTGCATTCTTCCTTCCAGGGGATGAGAGTGTCATGGCGGATCAAACCTTCTCGGTGTATAAGAGCAACGCGGACATCGAAGGGGCCAAGAGCATTGAAGTTCCGTTGAAGGACGGAGTTCATGATCTCGAGGGGATGCTTCAGGCGATTGGACCTAAGACTAAAATCGTCTGGATATGTAATCCCAACAATCCGACGGGAACCATTGTACCGGATAGCGAGCTCACCTCGTTCCTTGACCGGGTTCCGGAGCAGGTGCTGGTCGTGCTTGATGAGGCTTATGCCGAATATGTGGCTGATCCTACATACTCTGACGGGATATCCTTGCTGGAAAAATATCCGAACCTGATTGTTCTGCGCACCTTCTCGAAGATTTACGGGCTGGCATCGCTGCGGATCGGGTATGGCGTAGGACAACCGGGTGTGATCAAGCTGATCAATCAGGTTCGTGAACCGTTCAACACGTCCCGCTTTGCCCAGGCAGCAGCGAAGGCATCCCTTGCTGACCTTGAATTCGTTGCAACCTGCAAGGCCAGAAATCGGGAAGGAATCCGGTATCTGAATGAGCAGTTTGACCGTCTGGGTCTGGAGTATTTCCCGGCGCACGGCAACTTTATAATGGTTAACGTAAAGACGAAAGCCACCGAAATGTTCCAGTCCTTGCTTCGTCTTGGCATCATCGTGCGGGCCGGGTTCCCGGTGTATCCGAACCATATCCGTGTGACTGTGGGATCGGCGGAACAGAATGCCAAGTTCATCTCAGCCCTGGAGCAGGTGCTCTTGAAATAAAAGACCCGAGCATGTCCTTCTGATGGATTCATAACCTAATTGTAGAAAACGAGTGAACAAGATGACGATAAAAGTTGCTATTTTTGGCGTAGGACTGATTGGAGGCTCACTGGGCCTGTGCCTGAAAGGGAAGCCTGGAATCACGGTTGTGGGACATAGCCATCGTCCCGGCTCCCTCAACCGGATGATTGAGCGGGGCGTTGTGGACGCTGCGACAGCTTCGATGGAGGAAGCGGCTGCAGATGCGGATTTTATTTTCCTGTGCGTTCCTGTAGGCAACCTGGAGGAGTATTTGCGCAGGCTGAATGAGCTGCCGTTAAAGCCGGGCTGCATCATTACGGATGTGGGAAGCACGAAAGCTTCCATTTCGGCTTGTGCGGAAACCTGCTCCAGACCGGGGGTGCATTTTATCGGCGGACATCCTATGGCGGGCTCTGAGCGCTCCGGAGTGGAGGCAGCCTCGACCTTGCTGTTTGAAAATGCCTTTTATGTTCTAACGCCTTCTGCTGGCGTGCCGGAGGAAGCCTATCTGCGGCTGGAGCAGCTGCTGGGTTATACCCGGGCACAAATTGTGCGGGTAGACCCGGTGCTGCATGATGAGATTGTCGGAGCGATCAGTCATTTGCCGCATATTATTGCTGTCGCCCTTGTCAATCAGGTATGTGATTACGATAAGGATAACGGACTGCACCGGATGCTGGCTGCCGGAGGCTTCCGCGATATTACGCGAATCGCGTCCAGCGATCCGATTATTTGGCGTGATATTTTGCTGAGCAACCGCAATGTGCTGCTCTCCCTCTTGCAGGATTGGAACCGGGAAATTGACGGCTTCATCCATATGCTGGAGGAACGCGACGGCGAGAGGATTGAACAAGCCTTCCAAAAGGCGAATCAGTTCCGGGGAGAGCTTCCTGAACGCCGGAAGGGTGCAATCACCTCGTTGTATGATATTTACATCGATGTGCCGGACCACCCGGGAATCATCGGTCAAATTGCTACAGAGCTCGGCGTCCAGCATATCAACCTCAGTAATATGCAGATTATTGAGAGCCGGGAAGATGTGCCTGGCGTGCTGCGCCTGTCCTTCCGTCAGGAGAACGAGATGGAGCGGGCCAAGCAGCATCTTCATGCGCAAGGCTATGCCGTATATTTATAATGGCTAAGCTGGAGGCGGTGTGTGAAGCCATGATGTAGTTTTAGTTCAACTTATATAGTTGAAAGTTGGGAGGAACAGCACATTTTGATGAGCGAGTTCCTTCTTTTCGATTAAAAAATGAAAACGCTTAAAAAAGTGGTTGACAGAATGAAAACGTATACATATAATAAAAGTACAGTATGGTTTCTCTCCACTCCTATCCAATATCTGTTGCTCTAAAATGGGCAAGAACCGCTTCGGTTGAGAAGCGGTTTTTTTTTTTGCGGATTTAGCCAGTTGAGCTCGCGCAGCGTATGAAACAGAAAACCACCCGCTATGCGGGTGGAGGGAACAAAGGCCGAACCAACAGGATCATTACTCCAGTTTTTATATTCAATTTATGGTGGCGGTTTAATGGTAAAAGGTACACCTAATTTCTGAACTTTGGCTCTGCATTTAAAAATAGCTGTATAGGGTGCAGTTAGATTCGCAAAAACGCAGCCATTCTGAAAAAAGACAGACTTTTAGTTGTACGTGGTACACTTAAGATTATGAAATTTGGAAATGTCAAGATTTTAGTTGCACTTTATACAATTCATCGACAAGGTGATCCAGCGATCAGCCTAGCGTCTTTAGGTTAAATGAAGAATAATCCGTACATATAAGGCAGTGGAACAAGGGGCAAACTGGAGCGGTCTTCCTTGCGATAAGGACTTTGCGGATCAAACAGGCAGGAGCATAGCTCTTCCGCCGTCAAATCAGTTCGTCCATCATGCCCTAACTGCCGCAGGAGCTCCGGGCCGTCTACGATCATGACAGTTCCCGCATTACGTTCGGCAACGGGCTGGGAAGAGTAGCTTTGCAGTAAGGAAGACAATGCCTGATCCTGCCAAGGAAGTGTGATCGTCAATCCGTCTAGTTGTTGGGAAGACAGGACGTTATGAAGGATTGCGATTATGCTCTCCGGATCACCGGCCCATTCCAGCAGCCTGCCCTTGCTTTCCTGTTCCGCATTTGCGCTTGACGTGTCCGTGGAAGGGATGCTGAACATGGCAATCCCGACGATCTCACCCGAAGATGAAGCGGCTGTCCGGAAGCAGGGAACTTGATCGCTGACAGCGGCATAAGGAGCGGCATCCACATATTGCTCCAGCTCAGCGACGCTCCAGCCTAATGCAGCAGGCTTCTGTTCAAGTAAGCGATGCAGCGTGAAAATATCAGAGGCTGTAAAATCAGAGATGATATAGGGCGATTCCTTCTGTGAATCTTGCGGGATAAGACTCCCGGCGTGTAGCTCAAACCGCAGCGATTGTCCGAAATAAGCAGCCCCGTTGCGAGTATAGAGAGAGCGGTCACCGGATATGAACAATAGAGGAGCACCGGAAATCCTCGCATAGGCTTGGCATTGCTCCAGCAGTTTACTGGCCAGACCAGCTCCGCGGAATTCGGGATCTGTGCATACCGAGCCGATCGCAAAGGCGTTCACCACGCCGGCTTCAGTACGAATTTGTAATGGGGCCATCCCCATAAATGCTCTTAGCTTGCCTCGGTCATCAAAAGCGCCGAAGGAATGAACTATACCGGGCTGGAATAGTGCCGGAAAGGCGGATCCCATAATCGGGGAACGGTTGCTTCGAAATATTTTGTTAGCCAGCTCGGCCGCTTGGGACAGTTCGTGCTTGCGTACTTTTCTAATCTGCATAACTGCTCATCCTTTTAAAGTTGAAGTTGATAGGTTCACTCGCTATCTTAACAAACCTCTACCCAAAATAACAGAAGTAGCGAGGTGAGGCAGAAAAAACCCGGAAATCATCAGTGAGACTGTGATTTCCGGGCTATATAGTTGAACTATATAAGCTTGAACTAGAAAAATGCACAGAAAGGGCATAAGTGTGAAGTGTTAAAAGCTTTCTGTAAGAAAGCTGCTTCGAAAGCATAAAGCGTAAGCGTTCGCCTTTGTGAGTGGATTTCTACCTTATAATAACTTAGTTCAATTAGGGAAATCCGCGAACAACAGGGATCGTAAGCACACTTCACACGTTGCCTCCAGTGTACAATCTTTAGTTCAACTTATATAGATCAGATACGTTTGAAAAGACGAAAGTCTGAAGGTTGAATGCAGCTAAATCATGAAGTCTAAATCCAGCTTAGGGTTTGACAGAGAGACCGTATGCTTCACGAATGAGTGAAAAGTAGTGATCTCCGCGCACCGCTTCGAACTCAGGCCCAAGTGCCTCTGTGATCTCTGCAACATCCGAAGGAGTCAAGCTCCAGGCCAGCAGACCGATCGACACAAATAACGGCGACTTTCCGTCCCAATCCGCTTTTGCCCGCTCCAGAATCTGCACACCCTCTTGAACGGTGCTGATGCCCTGAATTGTCGATACCGGCAGCGAGTTATCGAGAATTTCCACGCCAAAGCGGTCCTCCCAGCTCAGGAATAAGCCCGGTGCTTTGTAATAGCGCTCATAGGCTTTGGCATAAGAGGAGCCCAGAGGGACGTTCTGACCGTCGATCCGATTCAACGCATAAGTCAGCTCCATACCGGATTTTTGCATATATTTATAGGATTGCTTTAAATAATCGGCAAACGTCGATTCCGGCCAGGCAGCGGGATAGAAGTACCCGGCTCCGGATGGACCGGCAATGATCAGGTCGTTCGCGCTTGCTGTCTGACGGTAGTAGTTCAGGATGGCCGGAGCGGCATCGTATAACAGCGGGCTTGAGGTCCAGTTGATCGGAACCTCTCCCCGTGCTGGATCATCCCACAGAATACGCATGCGGTGCTGGTTGTATTGGAAGTTATCGCCTTCGCTGAAGGTATATGTCACATAAATCTTGTTGTTCAACTTAGGCTGAGGGGATGATTTGGCCCGTGAAGGCTGTATTTTGGTGCCGGAGAACACGGTCAAATTGCTGAACCAGTCGGCTGCCAGCACATATACGCTGTGATTGGAGGCCACCTCTACAGAGCTGAATTCGCCCTCCACATCATTGCTGAACCAGCCCAGATAAGGTGTTCCAGGTTTAACGTCCGACATTATTTTTTCAAACAAGGCTCTTTGCTTTGGATCATTCACCTCGAGCCAGAACACCATTGCTTTATTGGCTACTGCATAATCTCTGAGATAGCCGTAAGGCTCCTTCTGCTCGGAGGAGAGGGGCTGAATATTCCCTGCAGAAACCTTATACTGGTTCCACATATACACCGTAGCGGTCAACTCACGGGTGCCGGCAGGAGGCGTGAATTTGTAGACGAAATAGCGCCCGTTATCGGCAAATCGATGCCCGCCGTCGCCAGCGGAGACTTGAGAGTCCTGACGGTCGTATAAGAAGGCTTCTTCTTCCGGCGTACCGGGAATGAATTGAGCAATCGTCTTGCCGTCCGCTTTAATGATCACTTCATGAACCGCCGAGCCCCATCCGTCCTGGGTGAATGCATCATCAAAGCGCAAATACACGGCCTCTTTACCCAGAAATGAGGTCAAGTCCAGATCATAAGCAGCCTTATTGCTGGCATCGCGAATCGGATCGGTTTCTTGTGCGATAGTCACAAAGGATTCAGGCAGTCCCGCCGGGATCTTGATCGATACGTTGGGACTGAGGCCAACGAGTATCCGGTGCGTGGTTTTGTCCCAAAGCTGCTCGTATTGCCATGTATACGCGTCCAGCCGATCCTTGAATTTGCCGCGCAAATCCTGAACAATCTTCAGCTTGTAGGGGGCGGCTTGCAGCTTAACGGCCAGCTCGGGACTAACCACGACAGCATCCTTAAGTCCGGCCAAAGTTGTAGCTACGTTGATGGAATCGGGGACTTCCGGATCATAGATAATCAGGCCTTTAAGTTCGTTCTTGTATTTCTTCACAATGGTCCAGACATCGTCGTGCAGAACATAAGGAACACGAAGATCCTTCAGCCAGGTTAATTTTCCCTCTTCTTCATTTTCCAGCAGATAGATTCTCGGTTCAGCGCGGTTTACAATGCCCTGGAGCGTAGCCAGCAGCAGCCGGGTATCTCCGGGGGCGTCCAGCACGTTGGCAACATCCAGATGCTTCACGCTTGCAAAGCTGGGAAGTGCTTGCGATGCAGGCCAGCTAATTTGATTTTTTTGTGTAGAACCTGTAGAGGAATGTGCAGATGCTGAGGCGGTGCCAAAGACTAAGGACAGTGTACAACATACAACGAAACATCTGATCGCGAATGTTCGAATCAAGTTCGTTCACCTCATATCCTCGAATTGGGGGTCATCGTCTGGAGTCGCAGGCCCGGCATGAATTCCCTCCTTTCTGACCCTATATTTTAGGTTTAACGACAACACCTAAACAATATGTTAAATATATCCAATGTGGTTTGTCAATAATTTAAACAATATTTCAGAAGATTGACTAAATGACATAAATGATATAACGTAAATATGTAATAGAGAAATAGTAAGGAGAGTCCTATGCAAAATGAACGTAAACCGTTATATATGCAGATTCAACAGTACTTTAAGGATTTGATCTTGTCCGGCAAGCTGCGGGAGGCAGACAAGATCCCTTCGGAAAAAGAATTGATGGAGCAGTTCGACGTTAGCCGGATTACAGTGGCGAATGCGCTCATCCAGCTTGCGAAGGAAGGGTGGATTTATCGTATTCCCGGCAGAGGAAGCTTTGTCAGCGAACAAATCGGCGATTTACTGTCACATCAACATCAGCAGGAGAGTGCGGCGCGACTGCTTCCGGAAGGGAGCGGCATCAGCTTTCCGCAGGCGGGAGCAGGCCACGTAGCTCATGGAGATCGATCCCTGGTGATGCCGGGGCAGAATGAGGTGCCTCCAGGCTCCATGACGATCGGATTGGTCATGCCGCTTCTGGTCGATTACTTTGCCATCCGGCTGCTGCAAGGGATCAACAGTGTGATCGAGAATAGTCCCTATAACCTGCAAATTGTCCTGACCTATAATTCAATTGACCGTGAAAAGGCGGCGATTCAGGATCTAATCCGCAAGGGGGCTGCTGGACTGATCATTTTCCCTTCCGATGCTGAAATGTACAACGAGGATATTCTGTCGCTTAAAATGCAGGGCTTCCCGTTTGTCCTGATCGACCGGTATTTACCCGGCGTAGCCACCAATGTGGCACGCAGCGACGGGATGGTCGGCGGTCAGCTTGCCGTGGATTACCTTTGGGGATTAGGACACCGCGATATTGCGATCTGCTCGGATTCTCCCTTGCCGACGATTACCGTGGAGGATCGGATCAACGGATACATGGAGGCCATGAAGCAAAAAGAGGCGATGATTAATCCGGCGCTGATCCTGACTGACTTTGCCGTGGATTACAGTGAAATTGATAAGAAACACCCGCTTTACCGGTTCATTAAAAATCAAATTGCCACCGCCTATATTACGCTGAATGGCCGGCTGGGCTTGCATATATACTCCATCTGCAAGGAGCTGGGACTCAGGGTGCCTGAGGACGTCTCGATCCTGACGTTTGACGATCCCTCCCCGGGGCTGCATGAATGGGGCTACTTCTCCCATATTTCACAGTCGGAAATGGAAATGGGGGAAGCGGCGACGCAAATTTTAATCGATATGCTGGAGAACGGGAATTCCAGGGAGCAGGGCTACACCAAAGTGATCCTGGAGCCAAAGCTCATTGAGAGCCAATCCACAGGACCCTTGCGCAGATAGAGCGCAGCATGGAAATGGAACAAATGGGAATGAAACAATCAGAATAAGGATGACACTTGACCTTTGCGTCAGGTGTCTTTTTTTGGAGTAAATTAGCAATAAATGATATATCTAATATCTTGACATAAATGACATACTGAAATATATTTAATAATACAATTCGAATTGTATTCCGCAACATGTTTTTGCAGGGCAGAAATCACTAGGAGGTCGCTTGGCTATGGAAAAAACGGCAGAACAGGAGGGAAGGGTTTCTTTCAGCCGGCGCATGGGCGGACATAAGGATGCCATTATCGCCGCCGTCATTCTGATACCGATGTTTTCATTTTGGCTCGTCGTATCGGGGTTCCCAACGTTGTTCGGTTTCGCACTCGGATTTTTTGAGTGGGTCGGATTGGCGGATACGCCGAATTTTATCTGGTTCGACAACTTCGTCAGCTTTTTTAATAATCCGGTCTACACAGACGCATTGTGGCGATCGATATGGCTGGGCGGACTCGTTACAGCGATTACGCTTGGTGCGGGATTCGGGGCCGCGTTACTGATGAACATGCCTCTCTTCGGCAAAGGATTCTACCGCTCGATCTGGTATATCCCGGCTGTCACAGCAACGGTAGCCACAACACAGGTGTTTAACATTTTTCTCGATTCGAATAACGGAGTGATCAATAACATTCTCAAGGCCTTGGGCAAGGACCCGATTGTATGGCAGTATTCCGTAGGCTGGGGCATTTTCTGGATCGTAGTCTATTCGGTCTGGAAGGGTGTCGGGGGGGCGGCGCTAATCTGGCTGGCCGGACTGCAGTCCGTGGATGCGTCATTATACGAGGCGGCGGAAATGGATGGAGCAGGTCGGTTCAGCAAGCTCCTCTACGTAACCATGCCCGGTCTAAAGCCGATTGCGACCTATATTGTAATCACGAACCTGATCGGAGCTATTCAGATTTACGAGCAGGTACTGTTCATTACAAACGGCGGACCTTACGGGCAAACGGAGGTGCTTGTCTTCCGGATTTACCGGGACGGCTTCTGGGATTTCAATCTCGGGATGGCCGGAGCTTCTTCGCTCATCATGGCGATCATCGTCATCACAGCTACGGTGCTGTACTATAATTGGTCAACCAAATCCGACAAGCAGACAACGATTCCGATCAAGCCTGTGAACCGGAGCACGAAGGGGGGAAGCAGCCATGTCCGGAACACGTAACACAAATTTCAAGAAGCAGTTTAAGCCAGCCTATTTTTTCGGTCATATCGTGTTGCTCGGCATTGGCCTGATTCTGCTCTATCCCCTGATCTTCATGGTGCTTGCCGGCTTTTTTACCAAGACAGAATTTACGGCAACCGTGTTGGGGATCTTCCCTATTCCCAAGCAGCCTACATTAGAGAACTTTAAAGCCTTGATTATTGGATCGACGGACTCCTCGGTAGCGATGTATTTCCGCAACTCCGTGATTAGGACGGCATACAACACCTTCTGGGCGATTCTGACTTCCTTTCTCGCAGGGTATGTATTCGCTCGTCTGAAATTCAAGGGGCGCGAGGTGCTGTTTCTGATTATGCTGGCCACGCAAATGATCCCGGGTACGCTGGCCATTATCCCGACTTATCTGGAGTTTGCCAGATTTCCGTTCGCGGGCGGGAATGATATTTTCACCGGCGGTACAGGGATACTCAATTCCTGGTGGGTGTATTTGATAGGCGGGCCGAGCATCAATATTATGGGCACGTTTTTAGTCAAGCAGTCGCTTGAAAAGGTACCGATTGAAATCGATGAAGCTGCAATTATGGATGGAACCGGAACGTTCCGGCTTATCTTCCAGATCCTGTTCCCGCTGCAGTTGCCGATTATGGCCTTTATTGCGATTACGACAGCGCTCGGGACCTGGAATGATTTCATCACACCGTTCTTCTACACAACCAATGATAATTTGCAAACGCTTCCGGCAGCGATCACCCGATTATCGTCGGTTGGCGCCAGTCCGGGTGCTGTAATCAATTATCCGATGATCATTACCTTAAGCCTTGGCATCACGATTCCAGCCTTGCTGATTTTTGCCTTCTTCCAAAAGTATATTGTACAGGGATTGGCGAATACCGGCATTAAGGGCTGAGCGACTATATAAGTTGAACTAGAAAAATACACAGAAAGGGCAAAAGTGTGAAGTGTGCTGAAGAAGCGTTAGCGTTCGCCTTTGTGAACGGATTTCTACGCTATGATGCCTTAGTCCAGTCAAAGAAATCCGTGAACAACAGCGATCGTAAGAACACTTCGCACGTTGCCTCCAGTGTACAATCTTAGTTCAACTTATATAGTTCGAACATGCATTATCTATAAATATGATGGAGGGGTTCAAGAATGGTATTGAGAAAAATGACACTCATCGCGCTCACGCTTATGCTTACGATTGGTCTGGCCGCTTGCGGCGGAGGCGGGAATGGCAGTGGAAGTGGAGGCAACCAGGCCGGCGGTCAATCCGGAACCGATAATTCGCAAGGAACTAACGAAGCCCCGGGAGGAGCAACGATTACCGTCCTCAATGAAGGTGCCGTCGGGGTTGGAGTCGGTGTGCTGAATGATTTGCTGGAGAAGAAGAAGCAGGCGTTAATCGCCGATGAAGCCATGAATCCTAGAGTCGTGGAAGAGGATTTTAGCTATACTCCTGGAGAGCCGCTAAAGGCCGGCGTCTTCCCTTACTTCTACCAAACCATCATGCTGGAGAAGATGGAAGCTCAGAATATTACGGTGAAAATGGAGGATTGGGGCTGGGGCGAGCAGTTGATCCAGAAGCAGACAGCTGGATTCCTGGCAAAGAATATTCCGGACATTATCGTAGGAGAGACACAAATGCCCGGCTTCGCCCAACAAGGCTTGCTGGAGCCCTTCCCTGATGATATGGCACAGGAAATTTGCAACAATATAGCGCCTGCAGCCTGGAAGCCGATGGAGTATGACGGGAAGATTTACGGCTTCGCCTCGCAGCCCGGGGTAAGCAGCTTGTTCTGGAATAAAAAGCTGGTAAAAGAAGCGGGCCTCGATCCTGAAAAGGCTCCTGCAACCTGGGATGAATTGCTGGAAAATGTACAGAAGGTAACGGAAGCAGGTAAAGGAAAATACTATGGCGGCGGCGTATATGCCGGTCCGAATGCGGGCGGTTATTTGCGATATGGTACGCTTCTGGTCATTAACGGCGGCGGGTTTGCTGATGATCAAGGTCAGCCGGTCTTTAACAGTGATGCGAACGTGGAAACGGTACAATTTTTGAAAGAGCTGAATGCGGCTCACCCGGCAGGATTGATGGCGAACACCAATGAAGGAACTTATTTCGATGCCTTCAAAAAAGAGCAGATCGCTTACCTGATTGACGGCCCATGGCGCGCCATTGAAAGCTCGCAGATCGGCATTGACTACGGCATGTCGCAAATTCCGTTAAGCTCTGACGGCAAGGCAGGGAATATTACGATCGGCGCGGCATTCCACTCGGTGCCTAAGGACGCGAAGAACAAGGAAGCAGCATTTGCCTATATCCGGGCAATGTACAGTGATGAGATTCAGCAATTGATCGCAGACACAGGGGTTCGTTCCCCGGTGCTGAAATCCATCGCGGAGACAGACGAATATCAGGCTGCTCATCCGGAAATGTATCAGCATTATCTGGCCATGGCAGGAAATGTGCAAGGCCTTCCTACCTTTGCGAAGGAAGATTCAAAGATCTGGCAAATGTTTGGCGATGCGGTCACAAAATCCTTGATGACGAATGGGGATATCAAGTCTATTCTGGACGATGCGCAGAAGAAGGCGGAAGCGATAACGAAGTAAACTACATTGAAAGAGTGATCCAGCATGCCTTTTGAAACAAATCCAATCATGACCCAAAAAGCAAAGGGACGTTTGTCCAAGCTGCAAAGCTGCATTTATGAGCCAGTCTCCTCTCTTGGAGTTACCGCTTGGGTAACCAAGGAGCCTGTAAAGTATGAGGACCGGATCACCGGAACCTCCATCAAGCTGAAGCCCGGTGATAAATGGGGGGATCTATGGGATTGTGCCTGGTTTCATTTCCAGGGAGAAGTCCCGGCCTCGGCTGCGGGAGCGAAGGTCGTCTTGTTGATTGATATCAATGGGGAGCTGTGTCTGGTGGACGAAGCCGGAACGCCGCGACAGGGGTTGACGAATGTAAGCTCTGAATTTGATTACAGCTTGGGCATGCCCGGCAAGCGCGTAGTGGATATCACCAACGAAGCCCGAGGCGGCGAAGTGATCGATTTGTGGGGAGATGCAGGCTGTAACGATCTGTTTGGTCATTATCGCAGCGGCACGTTGAAGGAAGCTTGCATTGCCATCTGCCATGAAGAGGCGAGACAGCTCTATTACGACCTGGAGGTGCTGATCGAGCTGTCAGAGCAGCTGCCTGATTCCAGTGCCAGAAAGGCGCGCGTGCTGCAGAGTGTCTATGAAGCGTCCAATCTGCTCGCCGAAATCAGTGAAGAAACCGTTCGGTTAGCCAGAGCCAGAGTTGCGCCGGAGTTAGCCAAGAAAGGCGGGGACCCGGTGGTTACCGTCAGTGCCGTCGGGCACGCGCATATTGACCTGGCCTGGCTCTGGCCGATCCGGGAGACGATCCGCAAGGGCGCCCGGACCTTCTCAACCGCGCTTCGGAATCTGGAGAAATATCCGGATTACGTGTTCGGGGCGAGCCAGCCTCAGCTATATGCCTGGATGAAGGAGCACCATCCTGAGCTGTATGCAGAGGTGAAGGAACGTGTCCGTGAAGGACGCTGGGAGGTCCAAGGTGCGATGTGGGTAGAGCCGGATACGAATATCTCCGGCGGCGAGGCGCTGATTCGGCAAATTTTATATGGAAAGAGATTCTTTCAGGAGGAATTCGGCCAGGACATGAAGGTGCTGTGGCTGCCTGACGTCTTCGGCTATACGGGGAGTCTGCCGCAGCTGCTCAAGAAGGCCGGCGTCGACTATATGATGACGCAGAAGCTGTCGTGGAGCGTCTATAATAAGCATCCGCATCACAGCTTCCTGTGGGAGGGCATTGACGGCACGAAGGTGCTGACGCACTTGCCGCCGGAGGATACGTACAACAGCCCGGCGGCTCCCCGCTCGCTTGCCAAGATCGAAGAGAGCTATCTGGATCGGGGCGTGTCGGAGCATGCGTTAATGCTGTTTGGTATCGGCGATGGCGGGGGCGGCCCGGGAGAGGAGCATCTGGAGCGCCTGTCCCGGGAGAAGAATCTGCTAGGCTTACTGCCGGTTGTTCAGGAGCCTGCCATTTCGTTCTTCCATCGGCTGGAGGAGGAGGCTTCACGCTTCCGGACCTACCGCGGCGAATTGTATCTGGAGAAGCATCAGGGAACCTTGACTACGCAGGCAAGGAACAAGTGGTATAACCGTAAGCTGGAGAAGGGCCTGCGGGAGCTGGAATTTGCGTTATCCTTGCTGTGGCTGCTAACGGGCGACGATCATGCTTATCCGGCCGAACGGCTTGAGGTGATCTGGAAAGAGGTTCTTCTGTACCAGTTCCATGACATTCTGCCCGGCTCTTCAATAACACGAGTATATGATGAATCTCTGGAGCGGTACGGCAAGCTGTTGAGTGAAGTACAGACGATGATTAACGAAGCCTACAAGCAGCTCGCGAGCCTGTCCGGAACACCGAAGGGAGAGTCTGTTCTGTTCAATTCACTGCCTTGGGACCGGTCGCAGTGGCTGGAGCGCGGAGGCAAATGGCATTACGTGCAGGTTCCGGCAATGGGCTGGAGCTCGCTTGCAGATGCTGAAGCGAAGCATCCGGATGAGCTGCTGGCCGCGGAAAGTTTCAAGCTGGAAAATGAACGGCTCAGAGTTCTCTTTGATAAGGATGGCAGCATCCTTTCATTGTTCGACAAGCGGGCTAATCGCGAGGTGTTGAAGCAGGGGGCGAAGGCCAATCTGTTCACGGTGTATCACGATGACGGCGATGCCTGGGACTTCCCGCGCGACTATCGGGAGATGATCGCCGGAACAATGAAGCTTGAAGGTGTAAAAGCAAGTCTTTCGGGACCTTATGCTGTCATTGACCAAGAATACCACTTCGGCAAATCCACGCTGAGACAGCGAATTTCCCTGGAGCAAGGCGGAGAACTGCTTCGGTTCGATACGGAGGCGGATTGGCACGAAGCCGGTAAAATGCTGCGCGTCGCTTTCCCGGTGAATGTGGCGGCAGATCTGGCAAACTGCGAGATTCAGTTCGGGGTGATGAAGCGGCCTACAACGCGCAACAATCAAATTGAGTTTGCCCGCGATGAAATTTGCGCCCATCATTACATCGACTTGTCTCAGCCGGACTACGGCGTGGCCTTGTTGAATGACAGTAAATACGGACACAGCGCCGAGAGCGGGGTACTGGATCTGAATCTGCTGCGCAGTCCTGCTTACCCTGATCCGAAGGCTGATGTGGCTGAGCATAAGTTCACATACGCGCTGTATCCGCATATAGGGGATTACATCGAAGCAGCTGTATACCGCAAGGGTTATGAGCTGAACATCCCCCTTCATGTCGCGGAGACATCGGCGGCGAGCCGGGGAGCAGATGCTATGAAGCTTCCGGAAAGCCTGGTGCACATCGACCATCCGAATGTCATGATCGAGGCTGTGAAAAAAGCCGAGGACAGCGATCATTTAATTCTGCGCCTGTATGAAACGGCAGGTGCGGGTGCCAAGGCCCGCTTATCCCTGCCCCTGGACTGTCAGACCATCGAGGAGACCGATTTGCTGGAGAATGCGACTGAATTACTGGTTGAACGAAAGAATGAGGCAAGCTTGTGTTTTACACCGTTTGAGATCAAGACCATCCGTATAAAGCTTGCCTAAGCGAGGGGGAGACGCATCGTGAGCGGAAGATCACGAGCAGAGGAGCGAACAGGCTTTCAAGAAGGGAGCAGCTTCGGTCCGGCATATGATCTGCAGGCCGATTTCGTAATGGTGTACGGCATCAATGATTCGATGCCGCGCAGAATTGCCGAATGGGCCGCGAAAGGATACCGGGTACACCTGATGACCGGCGTGTCCTGGGGCGGTTATCAGGATTACTTGAACGGTAAGGTAGACGGACGATCCCACTGGGATGAAGCACAGAAATATCACGACGGCGAGATGATTATCCACGGAACCTCAGCGGATATCCCCTATATGGTGCCGACGGTGAGTTACAGTGATTTCCTCGTGGAGCGGATTCGTCCTGCCGTGGATGCGGGCGTTGAAGCGATCCACCTGGAGGAGCCGGAGTTTTGGGTGGAGGGCGGCTACTCCGAAGCCTTCAAGCGGGAATGGCAAAATTATTATAATGAGCCGTGGATCCCGCCGCATGCCTCGGAGGATGCACAATATCGCGCCTCCAAGCTGAAGGCCTATCTGTATACCCGATGCCTGGATCGCATCTGCTCGGCACTGAAGGAATATTCGCTGGTTCGCTATCAGCGGCCGCTTCGCTTCTTCGTACCGACGCACAGCCTGATCAATTATACGCAGTGGAGGATTGTCAGCCCGGAATCGCGGCTGCTGGATTTGCCTTCGATTAACGGCTATATTGCCCAGATCTGGACGGGAACCTCACGTACGGCAAATGTGTATGAGGGGACACGTGCAGAAAGAACCTTCGAGACGGCATTTCTGGAATACGGCATAATGCAGGAGCTGGTGCGCGGCACTGATCGAAAGATGTGGTTCCTGCATGACCCGATCGAGGACGATCCCAAGCGGACATGGGCGGATTACCGGGCCAATTACATCAAGACACTGGCCGCTTCACTGCTTCACCCGGATGTTGCCCGCTTTGAGGTATCTCCTTGGCCAAGAAGGGTCTTTGAGGGGAGATATCCTGCGGAGCATGGAAATGGGAAAGAGGGGATCCCCTCCGATTATGCGAGCACTCTTCTGACCGTTATGCATTCATTAGGCAATATGGAGCAGGAGGATGTTCAGGTCTATGGGAATCCCGCGGTAACCGGAGTGCTGCTTGCCGATTCGGCGATGTTCCAGCGCAAGGTGATCGGAACGGAAACGGCCGGATTCATGATGAAGTATGACGGCACCAATGAGGTGGAGCTGACCGATGAGGCTGCTGTGGAATTGCTGAATCTGTCGGATTTCTATGGCTTAACGCTGCCCTTGGTGAAGCGTGGACTTCCGGTAAGGCCTGTCCAGTTGGACAATGTACGGCGGTTTCCCGGTTATCTGGACGGCTACCGGGTGCTTGTGCTCAGCTATGAGTTTATGAAGCCGGAATATCCGGATTTGCACACTGCGCTGGCTCAATGGGTACGGGAAGGCGGGGCGCTGATCTATGTCGGTGACGACAGCGATCCCTATCACCAAATCCGGGAATGGTGGAATCAAGGGAAGCGAAAGTACGCTACGCCGCGAGCCCATTTGTTTGAAAGCCTCGGCCTGGACCGTGCTGCTGTCTGTGAAGGGATATCCCGGGTGGGAAAGGGAACAGTCACCTTCTTGCGCATGCATCCCAAGCAGCTGGCACAAAGCCGTAGTGCCGCGGATATTTACCGGGCCAAGGTTCGCGAAGCCATGGCGGCGTTGAATGACGCCTCTGAGACCGGAGAAGCGGCCGAAGCCGGGAAGAGGGAAAGGCTGCATTGGGAGCCGCTTAATTATTACCGGATTCGCCGAGGACCTTATGTGGTGGCATCCGTGATGACGGAATCCGTCAACGATACACCGCTTATCCTGCAAGGGCGGTATGTGGATCTGCTGGAAAAGGGACTGCCTGTACGCGAGCAAATTACTGTATCGCCCGGGCAACAGGTCCTCCTTTATGATCTGGATTACAAGGAGCGGCAAGGCGGAAAGATTGTGGCAGCCTCGTCCCGTGTTGAGGATTACAATGAGAACGACCGGACGATTACATTTACCGCCAAAGGTCCCCGCCCACTTCAGGCTATTGTGCGGATACGCTGTGAGTCAAGGCCGGAAGCTGTCACTAACGGGACTGATCCGCTCCACTATGAGTATGATGCCGAATCACAAACATTGGTTATTTTTTATGAGCATGGAGAAGAGGGTACGAACATTACGATTATAAAATAAGTTTAGGGTCCGGCCTTTTGCCGGACCTATAACCTTGGAGGCCGATAACGAATGACGACGACATTACGCCCGCCGGCAGTTCCGCTGGTAGCCATTGATCCCTATTTCAGTGTCTGGTCGATGGCAGACCGGCTGACCGACGATTTCACGCGCCATTGGACAGGCAAGCGCAATGCTATGACAGGATTAATCCGTATTGATGGTATTCCGTGGCGATTCGCAGGACGGACAGAGCCCAACCCGGAACAATATTACACCGAGCCGGAGGCCATGCGGCAGACCGGAGTTCAAGTCACGCCATTATCCACGATCTACCGTTTTGAAGCGGGCGGTGTCACACTGGAAGCCGTATTTACAAGCCCGCTTTTGCCGGACAGTCTGGAGCTGTTGTCCCGGCCGGCATCCTATGTGTCCTTCCGGGTTCATTCCATCGACGGCAAGCCTCATGCCGTGCAGATTTATTTTGATGTCACAGGGGAATGGTGCGTAAATACGAGCGATCAAAAAGTTATCCTGGAACAGGAGCAGTCCGATGGTCTGACGGTCTTGAAGGCAAGCCATGCGAAGCAGCAGGTGCTCAATGCTTCCGGCGATGATCACCGGATTGATTGGGGAACCCTGATGCTTGCTGTGCAACAGAAGTCCGACACGCAGACCTGGATCGGCTCGGCACAGATTCGGAAGGCGTTCGTGCGATCAGGCGAGCTTAAGCCGGCCGACTGGGAGCCCCAACTGGCAACGTCCGAAGCGCATGAAGTCCGCGCGGCACAGCCGGTGCTGGGCACCCTATGGGATTGCGGCGAAATCCATGGAGAGGAAGAAAAGTCGCATCTGATCGTGCTTGCCTATGATGATATATATGCAATTGAGTATTTTGGAGAGAAGCTCGAGGCCTATTGGAAAAAAACGGGCCAGTCCGCCCTGGAAATGGTTGCAGCGGCATATCGGGAATACGCTGAGATCATAATTCGATGCGAGGCCTTTGATCAACGCCTCCAAGCGGACGCTATCGCTGCGGGTGGGGAGAAATATGCGGATATTCTGTCTATGTCCTACCGTCAGGCCATTGCTTCTCATAAGCTGGTGCTTGATTCAAAGGGGCAGCCGCTGTTCATGTCCAAGGAGTGCTTCAGTAACGGCTGCATCGCAACCGTCGACGTCAGTTATCCTTCCATTCCGATGTTTTTGTTGTACCAGCCTGAGCTGGTGCGGGGAATGATGCGGCCGATTTTGAAATATGCGGCGAGCGATGCATGGCCGTTTGAATTTGCCCCGCATGATGTGGGACAGTATCCGCTTGCCAATGGGCAGGTGTATGGAGAGAATGCGCGCGAGGCGCAGATGCCGGTGGAGGAATGCGGCAATATGCTGGTAATGGCAGCGGCAGTCAGCCTGGCTGACGGGCATCTGGAGTTTGCGGCAGAGCACCGCCAATTGTTGTCTCAGTGGGCAGATTACTTGCTGGAATTCGGACTGGATCCGGAGAATCAGCTGTGTACGGATGATTTTGCCGGACATTTAGCCCGGAACGCCAACTTATCGGCTAAAGCGATCATGGGGGTGGCGAGCTATTCCATCCTGTGCGGATTGCTGGGTGAATCTGCGGAGGCTGACCGCTATCTGCAGGCGGCCAAGGACATGGCTGTCCAATGGGCTCAGCTTGCAGCGAACGAAGGCGAAGGGAGTCCGCACACCAGGCTTTCATTTGGCAGTGAGGACACCTGGAGCCTGAAATACAACCTGATCTGGGATCTTATTTTCGATACACAAATCTTTGACAAGGCCATCATTCAACGTGAGATCAAATGGTATCTGGAACAACAGAATCGTTACGGTGTTCCGCTTGATAACCGGAAGTCCTACACGAAGGGAGACTGGCTGGTATGGGCGGCTTCATTGGCGGAGGAGCAAAAGGATTTCGAGGCGATGATCGCCCCGCTGTGGGATTTCATGAACGAGACCAGCGACCGCGTTCCGTTCTCGGATTGGTATGATACCATTACCGGCCGGCAAATCGGGTTCCAGCACCGCAGCGTGGTGGGCGGCATGTTCATCAAGCTGCTGAAGGATAAGGGTCTTGCCCAAGCGGGTCAATCATGAGCTAAGCTTTATTGGTGAGAGGGTGTCCCAAAACCATCGTAGATGATTGGGACACCCTCTTCTATGGGAAATTCATAGGATACACTTTCTTTTATTTTGTTAATTTGGTTTTCGTGCTATAATATGGCTTGATTAAAAACCCGCTGTTATTGATTAATTTTTATTACATATGTTCCGCAACTTTTACTTTCCTGTTCGGTCTAATAATATTAGATGGATTGGACGGGAAGATGTATATAGACGGGCGAGGAGGATCGCGCTGTGATGACGGATTCCCAAATGATTCGAGAGATTAAGGAAGGCAATACAGAGCTCTATTCCGAGCTGATGCGCCGTTACCAGCGCAAAATTCTGGCCTTTATTTATCACATGTTAAAGAGCGCTCATCTGGAGCTGCTGGCAGAGGATATTTGTTCGGAGACGTTCTACAAGGCATTCCGGAGCCTGCATTCCTTCCGAGAGGTGGATGCTTCGTTCTCAACCTGGCTGTATACGATCGCGAGAAACACGGTGCTCAGCGAGCTTCGCAAGCAGCGGAGCAGCAATATTCCGCTGGAAGAGAGCGGATTTGTACCTGTAGCCTCAAACGATGAAGTTCCTGAACAGGCCGTTCTCCGTAATGAGAAGGTCGGCATGGTGCGGGAAGCGATCAATAATTTACCGGAGAAGCAGCGTTCGGCCCTGATATTGCGGGAATACGAACAGCTGGATTATCAGGAGATTGCCAATATACTCGGCCAGAGTGTGAGCGCAGTGAAATCCTTGCTTTTTCGGGCGAGGAGCAGTGTGAAGAGTCAGCTTGAACCCTACCTGTATGAACCTGTTTTCGAGCAATTTGAAGGGATGAAAAGCAGATGAATTGTAAAGAGGCCCAAGAGCTGTTTGGGGTCATGCCCGAATTGACGGAGAGTGATCCTAAACGCAAAATGCTGGATTTGCACCTGCAAGGCTGCGAGTATTGTGCAGCTGAATACAAGATATGGAATTACAGCATGGATGCTGTCCTTGCCATGCCGGCAGAGGTTACGGAGTTTCAGGCCGAGCAAGTGAACCGGCGGGTGATGGACAGAATTTATGCGGAATCTCCGTGGCTTGCGCCGGATATCCGGGACAAAGCGCACTCCAGACGACTTCGCCGCAGAAGTACCATCTGGGCTGCATGCTTTATGGCGGTGTTTCTCCTCAGCAGCATTTTGTTTGCCTTGGGTGGTTCCTTTAAGGAGGAGCAGCAATCTCAGCAGCTGACCGGCATTCTGCCAGCAGTGGTTCTGGCGGCTGACGAAGAGATGACTTCCGATTTCTCCTTCACGTTACCGGGATCTTCCCGCGGGATCGTGGACCCGTTTGTCGTACAGCTGGGCCCTGCTTATCCGCAGTACTGGATGCTGCTCTCGTCGGCAGGGATGGTCCTTGCATTTGTATCCTGGAAGAGCCTGCGCCGTTACCGGAGATAGGCCATTCAATAGATTCAGACCTAACGCTCCCCGCACGCTGTTGCGAAGGGGCGTTTTTTTGATCATTTTTTTAGTAATATCATGCTATAATGGTCTGACATAGAAAAGGAGGGGGCAGCTATGCTGATAGGTTTGATCAGACACGGCTTAACCGACTGGAATGCGGTCGGAAGAATTCAGGGTCAAAGTGACATCCCGCTGAATGAAGAAGGACGGAGACAGGCTAGACTTCTTGCTGACCACCTGAAGAACGAGCAAGAGCCTCATTGGGACTTTGTAATTACAAGTGGACTTTCCCGAGCTCAAGAGACGGGCTCCATCCTTGCCGATGCGCTCGGTATCCCCTTATTAGATCCGGATTCACGCATTGTTGAACGCTCTTTCGGACAAGTTGAAGGATTGACTTCTACGGAACGGGAAGCCAGATGGGGCAAGGATTGGATTCTTCAAGACCTGGGTCAGGAGACCGAAGGGCAGCTGCGCAGCCGGGCACTGTCCTTTCTAGAAGAGATGAAGAAGAAATACGGCGATAACCATGTGCTCGTTGTGTCGCATGGTGCCTTGCTGGCTCAGATGTATGAAGCTCTTTTTCCCCAGCAATGCACGGAACGCATCGGCAATTTATCGCTAACCATCCTGGAGAATCAAACCGCTGAATGGAAGCTGAATCTATACAACTGTACCCGCCATCTGGAGTATGCGTCCAAGGAAAATTAAACGGAGCGTCGAACCGCAGGATATGATATTATTCTGCGGTTTTTTTCGGTGTCTGTATTATACTAAGGCTGAAACTATACATAGTAGAGGATAAGTGAATTATGAAGCGTATCTTATTGATAGAAGATGACCGAACCCTGAGCCATGGCATTCTGCTAACGTTAAGAAATGACAGTATAGAAGTTGAGCAGGCCTTTGATCTCCATTCAGCCAGGGAGCTTGCTCGTATAGGGATCTTTGATTTGTTCATTCTGGATATTAACCTTCCGGATGGAAGCGGACTGGATTATTTGCAGGAATTGCGCAGTTCTCTCAACACCCCGGTGATCCTCCTGACGGCCAATGATATGGAGACTGATATTGTAGCTGGACTGGAATTGGGCGCGGACGATTATGTAACCAAGCCGTTCTCCTTGGCTGTGCTTCGTGCGCGTATCAATAATCAGCTCAGGCGTACGGAGCAGCCCGTTAGCGGGTTGGTTGTCATGGATGATTTCAGGTTCGACTTTGAACATATGGAATTTCGCAAGAAAGGTCAGTTGATCGAGCTCAGTAAAACTGAGCAGAAGCTCCTGCGTTTGTTAGTGATGAATCGGGGGATCACTTTATCGCGCGCCGATTTGGTTGACCGCATCTGGACGGATGGAGCCGAATTTGTCGATGAAAATGCCTTGTCTGTCACGATCAAGCGGCTGCGGGACAAGCTGGAGTCGATCCCTTCAAAGCCTGAGTATATCCGGACGGTATATGGCATCGGCTACACCTGGAAGGCGGGAGAAGTGTGAATCGGTTGCAATGGTTCGTGCTGCTAGTGTCTTTCTTGGCATTGTTCTCAGCTATAGTGCTTGCTTGGCATACCCTTTACCGGCAGAAGAAATTGATGAAGAGGTTGAATGATATGCTGGATTCTGCAGCCGCAGGCAGCTTCTCGGAGACGATGTTTGACGAGAGCATGCTCTCTGCGGTAGAGACGAGGATGGCGAGCTATTTATCGGCTTCGCTCTTAGCTGAACGGAGTCTGGCCGGTGAGAGAGACAAAATCAAGACGCTGATCGCGGATATTTCTCACCAGACCAAGACGCCGATTTCCAACATCTTGCTCTATGCTGAGCTGCTTAGCGAGCAGCAACTGCCTGAGGAGAGCATGGACAGTCTGGAAGTTCTGAAGGGACAGGCCGGGAAGCTGGCATTTCTTGTAGATGCTCTCGTAAAAATATCCCGGCTGGAATCCGGGGTGCTTGTGCTTAGCCCGAGGAAGCAGCCGGTTCAGCTGTTGCTGGAGCAGGTCTTGGAGCAGGCTATTCCGAAAGCGGCAGCGAAGCAAATCAGCGTGCACTTTGACCGGACAGAGAGCGCAGCCTGTTATGATCTGAAGTGGACGGCAGAAGCCCTCTATAATTTGCTGGATAATGCGATTAAATATACCGCTCCGGAAGGCGAAATCCATCTCGTTGTGAAGAGTTATGAACTATTTCTTCGCATTGATGTTTCCGATAACGGCATCGGCATCTCGGAAGAGGAGCAGCCGCGGATATTTGCCCGTTTCTACCGTTCTCCAGCCGTTTCCGAGACAGAGGGGGTCGGCATCGGTCTTTATCTCTCGCGGCAAATCATCACGGGTCAGGGCGGCTATATCCGGGTTCAATCTACGCCGCATGCGGGGAGCATCTTCTCTGTCTATTTGCCGCTGGAGAAATAAAGCGAACATCTTTCAGAACTGTTAGAATTCATGCTGCACTGGAAAGAATGTGGAAAGATTATGCTGGTAAAGTCTGTATGAGCAAGTCAAATACAGACTTTTCTTTTTGGGGAGGCAAATGGAGGATGGAGATCTTAAGGACCTCGGATTTAAAGAAGGTATACGGAAAAGGTGAAACCGCAGTCCGGGCTCTCGACGGGGTTGACTTTCAGGTGAATAAAGGAGAATTTGTCGGTATCGTCGGCACTTCCGGATCGGGTAAATCAACCCTTCTGCACATGCTGGGCGGACTAGATCGCCCAACGTCAGGCACGGTGTGGGTAGATGGTAAGGATATTTTTGCGCTTGGGGATGAAGAACGCACGATCTTTCGCCGCAGGAAAATTGGATTCGTCTTTCAAAATTACAATCTGGTGCCCGTTCTGAACGTATATGAGAATATCGTTCTGCCGATTCAATTGGATGGCAACGAGCCGGACAAGCAGCATGTAGACAATATCGTCGAGACGCTTGGTCTTTATGCGAAGCTGAACAATCTGTCCAATCATTTGTCCGGAGGGCAGCAACAGCGGGTGGCGATTGCACGGGCTCTGGCGGCCAAGCCGGCCATTATTCTGGCGGACGAGCCGACGGGCAATCTGGATAGCCGTACGAGTCAGGACGTGATGGGGCTGCTGAAGGTGACCAGTCAGAAGTTCGCCCAGACGATCGTCATGATAACCCACAATGAGGAGATCGCCCAGCTGTGCGACCGGATCATTCGCATCGAGGACGGGAGAATCGCAGGCGGTGAGGGGCAATGATCAAGGTCAATAACAAGAAAGCGATCTCCAGGCTTTCCTGGAAATCGTTAAGGGCCAACCGGAACCGGAATTTGATCGCGATAATGGCCATCATGCTGACTACGGTGCTGTTTACCGCGCTATTCACGATTGCTTTTTCGATTAACCACTCTTATCAGCAAGCTAACTTTCGGCAGGTAGGCGGGTACTCTCACGGGGGCTTCAAGTATTTAACGGAGCAGCAATTTGAGGAGCTGAAGGATGACCCGATGATTCGGGATTACGGATTACGGCGATTTGTTGGCATGCCTTCAGAGCCCCCTTTTAACAAAGCGCATGTGGAAGTCAGCTACAGTGATGCTACCGAAGCGAAATGGATGTTTGCCGAGCCGGTCGAGGGGCGGTTTCCCCAGGAGGGAACCCGGGAAGCAGCAACGGATACGCGGGTGTTATCCCTGCTAGGCGTCGAGCCGAAGCTCGGCGCCGAGTTCACGATGACCTTTGAGGTAGACGGGAAGGAGACGACGGAAACATTCCTCCTGAGCGGTTGGTGGGAATACGATGAGGCGGTTATAGCGAGTCATGTGTTCATTCCCGAGAGCCGCGTCGAGGAGATTTTCGAGCGTCTCGATACGCAAGGCGTGGACGGAATAACAGGGACCTATCATTTGGATATGATGCTCGGAAGCTCGCTCCATATTGAGAGAGATCTGAATACGATTTTGGAACGGCATGGTTATCAGAGCAATACCAAGGCGGAAGGCAACTATGTCGCCATCGGGGTGAATTGGGGATATACCGGTGCTCAGCTGGCGGATAGCCTTGACCCGATGACCGCCATCACGATCATTCTGCTGCTGATCATCATCATCATTACCGGGTATCTGATCATCTATAATGTGTTCCGGATTTCCGTGACCAGCGATATCCGGTTCTACGGCTTGCTCAAGACGATCGGAGCCTCGGGAAGACAGCTTCGGCGGATCATCCGCCGGCAGGCCCTGCTGTTGTCGGCAGCAGGTATCCCGCTGGGACTGGTTATCGGCTACGTCGTCGGCGTCTTGTTGACGCCAGCCGTACTAGATCAACTCAACGGGGTATCCCGCGATTCGTTAACGGCCAATCCGCTCATCTTCATCTGCGGGGCAGTCTTCTCGCTCGTGACCGTCATGCTGTCCTGCGCGAGACCAGGGAGACTGGCTGCCCGGGTATCCCCGGTGGAGGCGGTTCGTTATACGGAAAGCTCTTCTCTCCGGAAAGCTGCACGAAAAGGGAAAACCAAGGTCTCGTTGTGGCTTATGGCCCGGGCGAATTTGGACCGCAGCCGAAGCAAGACGATCATCACGGTGATTTCCCTCTCTCTTGCGGTAGTATTGCTAAATCTTGCCGTTACCTTCACGAACGGCTTTGACATGAACAAATATTTGGCGAACAAGGTTGCCGATTTCATCGTGGCGGACGGCAATTATTTTCAGGTGGCCGGCCAATTCTGGAACGAGGATATGGAGGTTTCGGAAGATGTCATATCCGAAATTCACAAGCAGCCGGGAATTGAAAATGCCGGAAGAATTTACGCGAATACCACAAGCGTATTGGAATTCGTCTCCGAAGAGTTCTACCGCTCCAAATGGGAAATTTGGAACGATAAGGCTGCATTGGACATGATGGTTGAGAGAAAGGATCGACTTCCAGACGGCCGGCTGGCGGATCAGGTCCAGCTTTACGGCATGGAACGAACCCCGCTGGATAAGCTGACCTTGTTAGACGGGGATATTTCGAAGCTTTACGAGGCAGGGAGCAAGTATGTTGCTGCGGTCTACAGTTATGATGATTACGGAAACCCTGTCATGTCCTCGCATTGGGCCAAGCTGGGAGATGTCATTACTCTGCGATATGTTAAAGAGTATGAATATTATAATCGGAATACCGGTGAGATTTATTCCGAAGGAAATATCCCTCAAGATGAGCCTGTAGATGCGCGGGCGATCAAATATGAGGATAAAGAGTACGAAATAGCCGCTCTGGTGGGCGTTCCGCATACGATAAGCTTCCGGCATTACGGTGCCGATGAATTCGTCCTCAATGCCGAGACGTTTGTTCAGGATTCCGGCACCGATTCGATTATGCTATACGCTTTCGACACGACGGATGAAGCGGAAGCATCGATGGAGGCCTTCTTGTCGGATTATACAACCACCACGCAGACCAGCTATGACTATGAGAGTAAGCAGACCTATGCCGAAGAATTTGAGGGCTTCCGGTCCATGTTCCTGCTCCTGGGCGGGGTGTTGTGCGGCGTCATCGGATTGGTAGGCATTCTTAACTTCCTGAATGCGGTTCTGACGGGTATTCTTACCCGCAAAAGGGAATTTGCCGTCCTGCAGTCGATCGGCATGACCGGGCGGCAGCTCAAGGGAATGCTGGTCTGGGAAGGATTGCTCTATACTTTGGGCGCGGTAGGGTTATCTCTGGTGATCAGCGTGCTGACTGCCCCGCTGGTAGATCCGGCTTTATCCGGCATGTTCTGGTTCTTCACATATCGGTTCACGCTGATCCCCGTGCTGGGGATTGCTCCGGTGTTTGCACTGCTGGGGATCTGTCTGCCCCTGCTAGTCTATCGGATTACGGCGCGCCAGACCCTTGTGGAACGGCTGCGCGACATTGAAGGATGATAGAGAAAATAGGCTAGTCCCGCGAAATAACCCGGCAATTGCCGGGTTATTTTTTTGACTGTCCTCGAATAAAGTTCAGAAATCTTCCCATAATGGTAGTAAAACGGCGAGGCGGGATGTTATGAATCTGGCAGATATGCTTACCTATGCCGACATCGGTCAGCTTAGCAGAATAGCGAACCATTACCAGTGCGATTGCAACGGGAATTCGAAGCATGAGCTTATCCAGTCTATCCTGCAGAGGATCGGGAGAAGGGAATTTCTGGAGCAAAACGTTGAGGACATGAGCATGGAAGATTTGCGCTTCCTGAATGCGCTGCTCTTTGACGGCCGCCGGCATTTCAGTCTGGAGGAGCTGGTCGCCTGTGCACAGCATTCACGGTTTACGGACGATGCAAGGGAGAAGGAGAACCCGAGGGAAGTTATATCCCGGTTCCGTCAGCGGGGCTGGCTATTCCAGGGGATGACCCAGAACACCCGTTACTTGTATGAGGTTCCTGAGGACTTGAAGCGGCGCTTCAGAGAGGTATTGGAGCGAAGATTCGCCTCCGGCATGATTCCTCTGGGGGAGGAGCCGTCCATCTACCGGGAGGAGCCGGACCTGCTTAGCGAGGATCTCTTGCTGCTGCTGAGGTATATTCGGGATCATGAGATCCCGCTCAATAATGAGGGCGTCATGTACCGAAGAAACCAGCAGCAGTTGCTGGATACACTTCACGTTGCCGAGCCGCTGGTGGGTAAAGGCTGGCGGTTCGGGTATGGCCGGCACTTCAAGGATTACCCCAACCGAATGTCGCTGCTGTACGATTATGCCACCCAATCCCGCTTGATTCAGGAGAACCCGGCTTCGCTAACCCTTACCTCTGCGGGAGAGTCCTATCTGCTAGAGGAACGCAGAGAACCCATGATGCAGTTTGTCCTGTTTTGGTTAAGACTCTATAAAGGGCCGATTCCAAACCTGCTCTCTTTAGTCTACTGGACGCTGCACTGCTGCCGGGAATGGGTGTCGCTCGCTTCGCTGTTCAGCAATTTGTCGCCCTTGATCAAGCCTTTTTTCTACGATTCATCAGAATCCATCTTTGAAGAACGTATCATCCGGATGCTGCTGCATCTCGGCATGGTAAGAATCGGTGATAACGGTCAAGGAGAGAAGTATATCCAGACGACTCCCTTTGGCAGAACGGCCGTACATAAGCTGACCAAAGAGTAGCAGACAATCAGATCTCGGCAAAATAATCACTCCTATTTATGCGCTGGAGGTGCATCCTATGGATCAGATGAAGGTGACTTACGAAGCAATGCTCAGTTTGGCCGCGGAAATGGTCTGGGACGAGGCTTTGCGCAAACACCGTTCGGAGCAAATTTATTGCGAGATCGACAATGCGCTAGCCCAAGGCGACGAGACGGCGTTTCGTCTCTTGACGGAAGAACTGAGAATGTTGAAAAAATAAAGAAATGCCATGACGGCATTTCTTTTTTTTGTCACTCGAACTTGTCAACGGCAGAAACATGTATATAATAGGTACGAAAAAGAAGGAGGCAGATGTAATGAAGTTCAGCGAGTTTGAAGCGGAGACCTGGGATGAAATGAAGAAATTCTTCGATACCTGTCTTCTCCCGGTAACTGGGTTAACCGGAAGCGAAGCGCCCCACGAGGCTGCGGAACGACTGGAGCTGCTGCGTGATGTCATGGACTGGATCGAGTCTCCTTTTCAAGGAAGAGTGGTAACTTACCCGGCTGTCCAATATGGCGGTGCTGAAGCGGCAGACCAGATCAACAGGATCATACAGGGCGTAAGGCAAGCCGGATTCATCTATGTCATCGTGGCTTCGGCAGTAGAGGAATTGAACGAGGAGCTGCTGTCAGGGGTAAATTTGATTGTGACACCGCAGCGGTATGCCAAATCTGCAGGTCAACATAAATCACAGAATCCGGCAGTCCAAGAACAAATTCTCAGATTATGGCAAGAGGGAAAATAGAATAATTGTGACAAAATTTTGACTTTTACATAGATCGAAACTCCCGAATGATGGAAAAGTTGTGTCAAATTCTTGACGGTCCAAATGCGCTAATATATTATAAATATGACTTCTATAATAATGTGATATTTGTCATTGAAGACAGCGGCATTTTAGCGTGTAAAGGGGGTTGAAGAGAGTATGAGCCATCAGCACGAGGAACACGAATCATCGCACAAACCGCCTGTCCGTAAGGAAATGTCCAGACGGCAGTTTCTTACATACACCTTGGGAGGCGCCACCGCCTTTATGGTGGCAGGCGTTACGCTTCCAATGGTCCGGTTTGCCGTAGACCCGATCCTCCGGGATAAAGGAGAAGGCGCTTTCGTAAAAGTGGCCGAGGTCAGCAAAATTACGAATGAACCGCAGGAGTTCCACTTTGAATTAAAGCAGCAAGACGGATGGTACTTAAGCACAGCGAACCTGGTTGCCTGGATTCGCAAAGATGAGAGCGGAAATATTTATGCGCTTTCACCGATTTGTAAGCATCTCGGATGCACGGTTGGCTGGAACAGCAACAGCAATTTTCCGGACCAATACCATTGCCCTTGCCACGGAGCGCATTATACGAAGGAGGGCAAGCAACTGGCCGTTGCTTCCAAGCCGCTCGACGAGTATAAGGTCATGATTAAGGATGATTGGGTATATCTCGGCGAGATCGTTCCGAACACGATTGTATCTTAAGGAGGCGCAAATCCTGATGTTTAAAAATGTGTACGACTGGATTGATGAACGTCTCGATATTACGCCGATCTGGAGAGACGTTGCGGATCATGAGGTACCGGAGCATGTCAACCCGGCGCACCATTTCTCCGCATTCGTATACTGTTTCGGCGGCCTGACGTTTTTTATCACCGTGATTCAAATCTTGTCCGGGATGTTCCTGACGATGTATTATGTCCCGGATATTATTAACGCTTACAAAAGTGTCGAATACCTGCAAACCCAGGTTGCCTTCGGACAAATCGTGCGCGGCATGCACCACTGGGGGGCAAGTCTGGTCATTGTCATGATGTTCCTGCATACGCTTCGTGTCTTCTTCACAGGCTCCTACAAGGCGCCTCGGGAGATGAACTGGGTGGTTGGGATGCTGATTTTCTTCGTCATGATCGGGCTGGGGCTGACCGGTTATCTGCTTCCATGGGATAACAAGGCGTATTTCGCTACCAAGGTCACGCTCGAAATCGCCAATTCGATTCCGGTGTTAGGACCGGTGATGAAGGAGCTGCTGCAAGGCGGAACGATTGTCGGAGCCGAGACTCTGACTCGCTTTTTTGCCATTCATGTGTTCTTCCTTCCTGCCGTACTGCTGATCCTGCTGGTAGGACACTTTATTATGATCCGCAGACAAGGAATATCGGGCCCGCTCTAGGCCAACCCTTGTATTCGGGAAGTATGGACTTAGAACGATAGAAGTGCGTGTTCAACCTCTAGAAGAGAAGGGAGGCAATAAATATGGCTCATAATGACAAGTCCAAGCAGGAAAAGGTTGTATTCGTCGGCGATTCCCGGGTCAGAAGGGGCAACGGATTCGTTACGCCTCCTGATTATACGGCTTATCCCGGCAAATCCGAGGCATTTATTCCGAACTTTCTGCTCAAGGAGTGGATGGTCGGCGTCGTGGTGCTTGTCGGATTTCTCGTGTTGACCATTTCGGAGCCGGCGCCGTTAGGATTCCCTGCGGACCCGAGCGCTTCGGTCATTCCGATGCCGGACTGGTACTTCCTGTTTCTGTATCAATATTTGAAATATCCGTATGCCTCAGGCAACTATGTTATCTTAGGAACGATAGGTATTCCGACGGTTGCATTCGGTGCTTTGCTGCTGGCTCCGTTCCTGGATACCAGCAAGGAACGCCGCTTCTATAAGCGGCCGATTGCTTCAGCGCTGATGTTCCTGTCTCTGGCATCCCTCGTTTATTTGACGAATTTTGCATGGACGCACTATAAGCACGAATTGGAAAAAGCGGGCGTTGAGCCCGAGCATATCCAGCGTGAGGAGCAGGCGCTTGAGAATCGCCTCGCCGGACTTCCTCCGGCAGGCAGTGAGCCGCAGGCCGAGATCGCCATTGTTGATAAGGATGATCCGGCAATGGAGTTCTATACCAAGGCAACTTGTATCAGCTGCCATGGCGCAGACCTGAAGGGCTCGGGCGGCCCTTCACTGAGGGGTATCGGTGACAAGCATGATAAAGAAGCTATCCTTGCCATAATCAAGGAAGGGTACAACGGGAAGATGCCGGAGATGTATACGGCGGCGATGAATGCAGGCTTAACCGACGAGGATGTCGATCATTTAGCCGAATGGCTTGCGAAGCAAAAGGCGGAAGCAGTAGAATAGAAGGAACAGAAAACCTGATCGGTAACGGTCAGGTTTTTCATTTATATAAGGAAAGAGGAATACATCTTGAAGCTGTCATTTTTCTGGAGCCGTTCTTTTCTGGCTTCGCGCCCGATTCTGTGGACGTTGTTCGTGTGCAATCTGCTTGGCACGATCTACGGTTATGTCTGGTATGAGTCCCAGCTTCGTTATACCTGGGACAACCATCCAATGTGGCAACTTATCTTCGTTCCGGACAGCCCGACTGCCAGTTTATTTTTTACCGTATCTCTACTGTTCCTGCTGTTGCCGAACCTATTAGGCCGGTTCCGCTTTCTGCGCGGCTTGATTGAGGGCTTGGCGGTCGTAACTAGCGTGAAGTACGGGATCTGGGCGGTAAGCATGATCTTTGCTGGTGCGGCCATGGGAGATTCGCTGGTGTGGCAGGATTGGATGCTTGTAGCATCCCATTTGGCGATGGCTGTTGAAGCCCTGCTGTTCGTCCGGCTGTTCAGCTTGCGGTCTGTTATGCTCGTCATTGCCGGAGCCTGGACCTTGCTTAATGATACTGTCGATTACGGTTTTGGCGTCTATCCTTGGCTGCCCAGACCATTGTGGGACTATGTCCCGGCTGTCGCCGTATTCACCGTGCTGTTAACGCTGGCAAGCATAGGTGCCGGTTGGCTCGCCTTGAAATACGGGCGACGAAACGGAGCGCCGGAGCCGCAGCCGGAATCCGCATAATTTCTGTCTGCCTTGACATTATGTCTATCATCACGGACAAAATTGGTTCTATGCAGGGACAACCCGCCATACCATGTGGTAAAGGAGGGATTGTCCGTGAAAATACTGGCGTTAAACCGGCGGCTTCTGTTATTGCTATGCTGTTTATTGCTGCTTGCCGTCTGGCTGAGTCCGGCTATTGCACATGCAGAGGGGAACAATACCGCTTTGCCAAAAGGGAATGAGCGGGAGCAGAAGCTGGCGCAATTTGAGCAAATTACCGAGAAATTGTACCGGGATATGCAGGATATTAACCTGACCGATGCCCCTAAGCAGATGGAGTTGCTTATTGATTCGCTGGAGGGGCTGTCTTTTCAAGGCTTGACTTCCGTCGAAGGAATTCATGCGCTGGCGGAAGTGATTATGGATACGCGCGGGACACTTGCGGAAGTGAACGTAGATCCGGAAGCATGGGCAAGATCATCCGCCAAGCTGCGGCTCGCCGTGAATAGTCTCGCCCATCAGGACAAGGCGCTATGGGTGCAATATTATAAAGTCCTAGCCGACGATTTGGCTGGAATGACCAAGAGCAGGGCGGAAGGAAAGCGAACCGTGCTGCGGGAATATTTTCTGTCCCTGCAATCGCATTATGATATCGTTCGTCCTGCCCTGATCATCAGCCGTCAGCCGTCGGAAGTGAATAAATTTGATTCCTGGCTCTCTTACATGGGTCAAATCAGCAAGGATAACTCGGCGGATGACGCTTCGCTCAGCCGTTCGCTTGAGCAAGGCGAGGCCGCTTTGAAGGAACTGTTCGGGCGTAAAGGTGCAGATCCCGTCTTTCTGCCGATTGCCGGATACAGAAATCCCTGGTCCTGGACACTGCTGATCGGCGGATGGATCCTGCTGGCGCTTGTCTACACCGGATTGCGTAAATACCAAGCCTATCAGAATGTCGAGTCGGTGCACGGACCTTCGGAGCGAGCGGATCGGTTTCGGTTTTGAAGGGAATGTATATGAACCTATATGAGTAAGGCGGCTTTCGTCCTGATTTTGGGTGGGATGAAGGCCGTTTTATTTTGTCAGGGGAGGAGATTTATAAAAGACTATAAACATAGTCTAATGAGATGCCGATAAAACAGACAGGGACGTGAATACAGGGAGGGGATTTTCTGAAAGGAAAAGAGAAGAGCATTAGCCGGTCCGAGCTTGTGGTGATGAATGTGCTGTGGAGAGAAGGGCGTTGTCCGGCCAGCAGGGTCGTTGATCAGGTTGCGAAGCATTCCGATTGGCATTTCCGTACTGTGAAGACCCTCTTGCGAAACCTGGTGGCGAAGGGGTTTGTCGGTTATGAAGTCGATGCGCAGGACAGCCGAATTTACTACTATACGCCGCTGGTTGATGAAGAGCAGTATTTGCAACAGGAGAGGCAGCAATTTCTTCATCTATACTATGGGGGCGACCGCAGTTCCCTGCTGGCAGGATTTTTACAGGACGGGAAATTGTCCGCAGCGGAGGCAGAGAAGCTCCGGCGGATGCTTAACTCCAGTGCCGAGGAGGAATGAATGGGGTGACGATGCTGTTGTCCATGCTTTTTCTGAAAGGATTGGAGCTAACGCTAGCCGGTACGGTTATCGCGGTTCTACTGCTTCTGATCCGCCGCTTTGGATCCAAGAAGCTGGGTCCCCGGATCATGTGCTGGCTATGGGCAATTCTCCTTTTGAAGCTTCTGCTGCCCATTTCCTGGTCAGGAATAGTCAGTCTGGAGAACTGGACGGATCCGTATCTGTATGATACCCGGTACGGCGCAGGCAAAATGGTGATTGAAGCGGGAAAGGTATGGAACGGGCTCCGAGATCATTTACTTCCGCAGGAAAAGGAATGGATGGCTTACAGCCCAATGAGAATGTATCAGAACGGGCAGGAGCTGCAAGTGCCGATGCCTGCGGTGAAGCAGGAGCTTGTAAGTTCTCTGCAGGCTCAAACCGGCATGATGCAGTCGCAAACGGTCATGGCGATCCTCTGGATCACAGGGGCAGCGGGCGTGTGGTGCTGGCAGCACTGGAAAAGCCGCGGCATCCGAAGATGGATTGCAATGTCTGTGCCTTTTAAAAGCGATGAATTGGATCTTTTGCTGGAGGATTGCTGTAAGGAGGTCAAGGTTCGCAGGCAGGTTCGGCTGATGCGCTCGGCCCTTCCTTATCCGGCCTTGCATGGCTGGTTTCGTCCTGTGATTCTGTTGCCTTATGAGAGCATGACACTCTACGGGAAAGATGAACTGAGACTCATTTTGCTCCATGAGCTATGGCATTATAAGCAGAAGGATATACTCATGTTCCTGCTGGCCCGCTTTCTGCGGCTCGTTCATTGGTTCAACCCCTTGATTCGGCTGGCGCTTAAGCGATTTGAAGAGGATTTGGAAATCCGCTGTGATTGGCGGGTGTTGCGTCAACTGGAGCGTGAAGAGGGATTGAACTACGGCTTGCTGCTTGTTCGTCAGGGGGAGCTTAACGGTGGCGGATCACTTAGCGGCGGGCCGGGACTCCCGTTGTTGACCGGGGCATCCGGAATCAGACACCGTATCGGCCATGTGTCAGCCTTCCTCAAACGGTCGTATGGAAAAGCTAATCTCCGGCGGCCCTGGCGTATCTTGTTGGAAATCAGCGCGGCTTTTATGCTGGCGTTCGTCCTGCTGCCCTCCAGTAATCTCTATGGCCTGCTTCGCCAGGAGCAAACACCGATGCTGTATGCCTATTGGCTGGAGGAAGGAGCCAATCCGCGGGATACAGATGTGATCAACAGGATGACCGCTCAGATGATCGGAAGGACTGGGAGCGCTGTCGGCGACTCGCCTGTTCGGCTCGTATATCAATCGCCATTTGAAGCGGATCCTCTTCAGCATGCCTGGAATCGGCTGCACTTGCTGATCGAGTCCGAGGAACGGCCGCGGCCCATACAAGTCGATGTTCGTCCTATTCGAGCAACCCTTCGCGAACAAGGTCTTTCGTCCGGCAATGTGTTATTGATGCTGCACTATCCGTATCGTCCGATCAAATATTGGGGGTTCAGCAGCGGCAAAAAAATGATGAGCGATGTAGCAAGCCTGGAGCTGTTGGAGAGGATGAAAGTGTATTGATGCTTTTGCTCGTTATGGCGAGTGAATGCATTAATATGCTTCAATAGACTATAAACATAGTCTTTTTAACGAATTCATTTAATCTATATTAGAAAGGATGGTTATTATGCAAATTGGATCTTTGGAGCATTGTACATGTATCTATCATTCTCCAACCATTGGAGGAACGGGAAAGCAAACCACCACGACGGAGACGGGGGCAGGGAGATCCTTCAATCAATATTTGGCACCGCTTCTCACGGGGATGTTGTACCCTTCCCCAATGCAAAGTAGCGGGTTGTCTTCCGGTAATTTGGCAAATCTTCTGCCTTTGTTCATGTTATCCTCCAATCTGTCCCCCTTCGGCAGCTTCAACGGAATGAACAGCAGTTCCCTCTCCTTAATGCCGTTGCTGCTCGGTACCGGGATGGGGGGCACCGCTTATACGCAGCCTTATTCCAGGTATCAAAGTCCGTTGCTTTCAAGTCAGCTGCAGCCGACTTCGAGGTTTAACTTGACGCTTTAATAAACACAAAGTTATCAGAAGGTTAACTAGAAAATACAAGAGGGAATGAGGACATACGAATATTGGGGCGGAAATTATCGTCCGCTTGAAGAACTCCTGGAGGAAAGCTTTAATCAGCGCCAGGAAGGGAAGTAAGTGTATCAAGCCTGCTGCCGTGAACCGGCAGCAGGCTTTTTATCGTCATCCCTATTCCCATTTGAAGAAACGCAGAGCAATGGCGGTACAGACTATGGCTACTGTAATCATGATGATGATGGGAAGCAGCACGATGTCCAACGGCAACCCAAGCGAGGCTGCTTTCAGCAGTTTGATGCCTTGCGTTAAAGGCAGAACATCGGCGATTTTTTGCAGTGCCGCAGGCATCACTTCGTACGGTAGCGTCGTACCCGAGAAGATGAGCATCGGAAAATACAGGAGACTGGCGATGACTCCGGCAATTTTCGGGTTTGGCGCGAGACCGCCGACCATGACCCCGATGCTGAATATTGACAGCATAATCAGAAGATACGCTCCCAGAAAATGAAGCCAGGATCCCTGCAATTGATAGTCAAAAAAGAGGGCGGCCGTCACAAATACGAGAATGAGCGATACGATGGAATAAAGCGCGTAATTCACCACCTGCACGGCCAGAATCAGGGCAGGGCTCGTAGGTGTCACCTTGAATCGCTTGAGTATTTTTCGACTCCGATATTCGGATATGACCAGCGGGAGTCCCATGACCCCGCCGGCACAAATTGCAATGGTCGCGACGGCTCCAAAGGATTGATCGACGAACGTATACTCGGCTCCCTCAAAAGCGGGTTTATTTCCAAAGATAACTCCTAAGACGATCAATACCACGATAGGCATGCAAATGGCGAAGATGACCATGTCCATCCCGCGCAGGGAGAGCTTGCTTTCCGATATTAGCAGGGCTTTAAATGACCGCATATTCATACCCCTCCTTGTCCGTATACCAAAGATATGCATCCTCAAATTTGTCATAGGGACTGGCTTCAACGGCTTCCTGTACCGTACCGCAGAAAATGCTCTCCCCTTGCTTCAAAATCATGATGTTGTCGCACAGCGCTTCTACCTCGTCCATAAAGTGAGAGGTCAACAGAATCGTCAGGCCCTTGGCCTTCAGGTCGGAGAGGCATCTCCACACATCCCGCCGTGCTCTGGCATCCAAACCGGTTGTCAACTCGTCCAAAAACACGACCTCCGGGTTCGGAATGAGCGCCAGTACGATAAACAGGCGCTGCTTTTCGCCGCCGGACAGCTCGCTGACCAGATTTTTCACCTTGTCCATAAGTCCGAACTGCTGCAATAGCCCCGCATAGTCCCGAGCGTCTTTATATAGGGAGGCCGTAACTTCGCATAGCTCGGAAACTCTGATTTTATCCTGATAGTTGGCCTCCTGAAACTGAACGCCGACCCTTGCGAACAGCTTCTTGCGATCCTTGTGGACATCCATGCCGAGAATGGACACCGTGCCGCGATCCTTCTTCTTTGTGCCTAGAATGCACTCGATTGTCGTACTTTTGCCTGCTCCGTTGGCGCCAAGCAGTCCGAACACTTCCCCGCGCTTCACCACCATGTTAATGTCGTTCACGGCCTTGACCTGGCCGTAGGACTTGCATAAGCCTACTACTTGTAAGGTCGTTTCCACAAAATATCCCTCCTGTATTGATGTGCAATAAAAAAATAACACCAGAACAGAGTCTGGTGTTAAAGTGGAGGGTTTGCGGAAAAATTTTTGTTCATGAACTCTAGTCGAGCGAGTATCGTCAGCGCGTTCTGTTCTGCGTTCTGTAGGGACGTGAGTAGTTTGTCGCAGACCGAGATGATGTCATCGCTCTCTCCCGGGGTGTTGATGATTTCGCGGATATCTGCGTCCGGATTCAGGGAGAGGGTGTTTAGCATGCGCAAAATGGATGCTAAAGAGTAGTTGGCGCAACGCAGGCAGCGGATGATTTTCAAGCGGTGTAAATCGTCATTGGAGTACATGCGATATCCATTATGTTTACGCGTTACTGTCAGCAGACCGTTCAGCTCCCAGTTTCTTAGGGCATCCATAGAGATTCGCATCAAATCGGCTGCTTCCTTTCTTGTTAACGCCACCGTGCTGTCCGTTGCTTGTGTGTCGTCTTTTCTGGATAAGAGCTTTTCGACGATGGATATGGCTTCTTCCGCGCGGGACTGTTCCTCTTTAATTTGCTGCAAATATTGCTCCGCCAGGCTGATCGCTTTGCTGAAGTTGCTGGAAGCCGATGTCTTGATAATCTCCATCGCCTGCTTCCGCAGTCCGTTCTGCACAATCTCAACCTGTAGCGCGAGCTTCACCAGCTTGATCTGCTCGACATGCAGCGCGGTAAAGACGCGATAACCATTGCTTTTCCTTTCAGGTCTAGGGATCAGGTGGAGCTCTTCATATAGCCTAACTGTGTTGGGATGGATTCCGACCATGTGGGCGAGTTCGGAGGTTCTATATGTGCTCATTGAAATGATCACCTCTTAGGGAAGGAATTATATCGTTATTATTTCATTATATAACGGAGTGGAAGGCTGGTGATAAAGTGGAGGGTTTCTGGAAGAGAGTCAGGCAGGAAAAGCTAGGAGCCATAGCTTTGGTTCGCTTGGTTATAGGCTTACCTGAAGAAAGAATTTATTGCGAGTAAATATTATTGTTTTTCGTCATATTATTCCATTCATATGGTAGGGTAGAATGTATATAGAAAGTAACGGATGGGGCGTAGATACTGTTTGTATTATATGGGTTTGTGTAATGCGTGAATATGTGAGTTATATGACATCCTAATTGCATTAAAAACATAAAAACGAAAGCAGGAATTACTATGATAACTATTAAGAATATCGAATTATTGGATATTCAAAAATTATCTATATTATATGAAGAACTTACAAATAAGCCCACTAATATAAATAAACTAATAAATGCATATTCTAACTTAATAAACAACAAGGACTATATTGTATTAGGGGCATATCAGGATGATGAACTCGTCGGATCGCTGATGGGAATCGTATGTCAAGATTTAGTTGGTGAATGCAAGCCATTTATGGTCATTGAGAACGTGGTGGTAGCTAAGTCTGCTAGAAGAATGGGTATAGGCAGAGATTTAATGATTAAAATTGAACAAATAGCGAGAGAAAGAGACTGTTATTACATAATATTTGTATCTGGTGAACAACGAGTTGAGGCACACGCCTTTTATAAATCGTTGGGGTTCAAAGAGGAAAATGTAGAGGGATATCGGAAACATTTATAAATAAATATAAGAGAATATTAGATTGATTATTGAATTATGTGAATATTCGAAGTTGAGGGGGACGTCACATAACACCGCATTCACGCTGCGGGCCAGCAAGCTATTCCTTGATCCGCACGAGGTATTTCGGGGGAGAGGTAGCAGGTGGACACATCCCACCGGCTAAGTGGCGTAGCCGCCACCCGGCAGACAAGCTGCCTTAAGCCGCTGTGACGTCGTGAATGCATGAACGTTATATGAAATCCTGGCAACAAATTAATTAATAAATAATAGAGGAGGAGACTTATTCGATGGAAGCTATCATTGTAGCTATTGTAGTTCCAATACTAACTTCATTGTTATCTTATTTAGGGGCAAGACATCAATCAAAGACCGAACTATTAAAAGTAAAAGAACAACAGACGCTTGAAATTCAAAAACTGAGGGAACAACAAAACTCAGAAATTGAGAAGATACGTGAACAGTCTTTTAGAGAGATAGAAAAAATAAAAATAGAAATAGACAAACAAGCAGAACTATATGAGAAGAACAAACAGACTGATGTAATGGGGAAACTTTTTGATAAGATTATCGAAGGAGATACATCCGGAATTGATGCTCTTGAAAAACTTAATAAACAAATACAAAGTGGACGATTTAAGAACTCAAATCATCCGGCTAAAAGATAATAATGTTATTGATTTCGAGGATGGCCAGGACATCATATAACACCGCATTCACGCATCGGGGCATTCGCCCCTCGGTCCGCGAGATGGATTTTCGGAGAAGCGATATCAGCGGACAACCCTGCACCGGCTAAGTCTGACGACCCGCGCTACGCGCTTAAGCCGGTGAGGGTTCGTGAATGCCTGAACGTTATAGGAAATTCCGGCAAACTACATATAAATCATGAAACCCGAACAAACATTCTATCTAGAACTGGCTATGTGTGGTAGAATAAGGAAGTACAATTGAATCTTGGGTGGGCATGGTTTCCCTTCGAAAGGGGGTGAGACCATGGAAGTTAAAGATGCAATCCAAATTATGTTCCTATTTGGAATGTTTATTCTTGCACTTTTAACATACATCGGGAATAACAACAAGAGAAAGTAAAAACCCACCCTAAGGTTAGCGCCAGAGGTGGGTTTTTATTGTCTGTAACTTAAAAGGGAATAAACCATCCAAGCCAATTGTATAGCCGAGTGTTCGTAGCACTCGGTTTTTCTTATACAAATGATACCATATCTACAAGACGATGAAAACCCGAAAATCAAAATGCAAAGACCTGAATAAACACACTATACAACCTTATATGAAAATTAAGAAGTAGCTCGAAGAAGGCCGGAACATCCTATAACATAGTATTCACGCTGCTGCCCCTAACGGGGCCTTGGTCTGCAAAGGGGCATATCAAGGAAGCGGAATCAGCAGACAACCCTGCACTGGCTAAGTCCGTCGGACCCGGGGCTTGCGCCCCTTAAGCCAGTGAAGGTTCATGAATACAATAACGTTATAGGAAATCCATAGCGGGGAAAGAGCCTAAAGAGTATAAAGAGCTACAAGAAGGAAGAGGTAGAATCCTTTACGGTTCATGAATGGGTTAGGGCGGTCAAGCTGAGGAGGAAGAACGTTTCCTCCGGAAACTGACTAATTGAAATGTAGATGGCTTATTCGAAGATACAATGGACCGTTCCCGATAGGGAACTGACTGGATTTGAGCCGAACGAACAGTCGAAGTAGCCCCGCTACGAACAACCCATAACATCATATTCACGCGTCGGGCGTGCGCCCTTGGTCCGGCCGGAGCTAGAAGTGAATTCGGAGCGGCTATACATATACAGGGAGGTTGATGCAGCCGGACACCCCGGCTTCGCCGGGGTCGTGAATACAGTAGACGTTATCGGAAAGATACGCAGTACAGTAATATTACAAAATCAAGATTAAGCGCTTTAAGTTCATGGGATTATATAATAATTGAACGCAGGAGGATAACCATTATGAAGCTTGAAATCAAACCTCTCACCCCGGCTCTTTCCGAAGACTTTTTTGATTTTTTCGACAATCGAGCGTTTACTGACAATTCTCCTATGCAGCCGTGCTTCTGTTGCCGACCTCAAATGACTATGGAGCAGGAGAAAACTGAACTATTCGGATTAATTGAGGCAAACCCTGGAGTCATGCCTCGCGACATACCTAGTTTCAAGTCGACGCTCCGAAAAATTGCTGAACAGCAAATTTTTAACGGTGATTTGCAGGGTTACTTGGCACTTGAAAGTGGCGTATCTATCGGTTGGTGTAATGCTAACGATAAGGAAAATTATACGACACTTGGTATCGGTGAAGAGATCAGAAATGCGTATAAAGATAGTCCCAATAAGAGGATTAAGTCTGTGTTATGCTTTGAGATTGCTCCGAATTATCGCGGTAAAGGTATTGCCACCGCTTTGCTTACTCATGTGTGCGAGGATGCGAAGGCAAAAGGCTTTGATGTAATTGAGGGGTATCCTCACCTACGCCTCCAACGTGAAACTTTCGATTTCATCGGCCCGGCCCGGCTATTTGAAAAAGCCGGATTCAGTAAAGTGGCGGAACAAGGTAACGTTGCTATTATGAGAAAAAAGGTTTGAAAAGAACCATAAGTCAATGAGAATTGAATGCTCGACAAACAAGGAGTTCAAACTGACTGTGGAAGGCTTTTAAACAGATTATTAAGTGATTTTTGAGAAGTTTATTCCAAGAAGGCGTATCCATCCGATAACACTACATTCACGCTGCGGGCCTGACAGCCCTTGGTTTGCCCGAGGTTTTGCGAGGGAGTGGAACCAGCAGACAACCCTGCACTGGCTAAGTCCAGCGGACCCGGGGCTAGCGCCCCTTAAGCCAGTGAGGGTTCGTGAATACAAGAACGTTATCGGAAATTCTTGCGTGCGGTTAATACGTTTTAGGAGGGCTTATGAAGTTAGTATATAATAATCTTGTTATAAATACTTTATCTGGAAATCTCAAGGATGACATATATAATTTTTTAGTGAACAATGGTTGCCCTAAAACTGCGGAGCATTGTGTCAGGGTGGGGAAAGAGGCAAGAAAGATAGCAGAAAGATTTAATGCTAATGCAGATTCAGCTGAAATAGCTGGATATTTACATGATATAAGTGCAGTTTATTCTGACGATGTAAGGATTCAAGTTTCCTATGATCTAGGTATTGAAGTACTGTCTGAAGAAGAGGCTTTTCCATTGATAATTCATCAGAAGATATCTAAAGAAATGGCCAGAGATATATTTAATATTATGGATCAGGAAATTCTTGATGCAGTTGGATGTCATACGACACTAAAGAAAAATTCAACTATTTTAGACAAGGTTTTGTTTGTTGCAGATAAGATTGAATGGGACCAAATTGGGGAACCTCCATATTTATTTCAGATTACGCAGAAACTAGATCATTCTTTGAACGATGCAGCATTCGAATATATTGATTTTTTATGGAAACAGCAAGATAACCTTAGAGTTATTCATCCATGGCTTAGAGACGCTTATTATGAATTGAAGGACTTAGTTTAGTAATTCGAAGAAGGCAAGAACATCCGATAACATCGTATCTACGCTGCGTGCCTTTCGGCCCTTGGTCTGCAAGAGGCATTTCGCAGATGAAACTCAGCAGACAACACCTGCGAGGCTAAGTCCGTCGGACCCGATCGCGTGCGCTCCCTTAAGCCTCTCGGGTTCGTAGATACAGAAACGTTATGTGAAAGTTCGGTAGTTCTAAATAAAAATCTGAAAGATTTAAGGGGCGAAGCCATGAAAAGTCTCATTTTGTATAACTGGGAAGTTCGGGATGAATATATAAAAGCTTTTAGTAGCTTGTCAAAAGAGGAATTGTTTAAAGACCGAAATGCAGGGCTTGGGACGATTATAAAGACATTATTGCATATTATAGATGTTGAATATAGCTGGATCAGGGCAATGAATAAAAAGCCAGATATTTCGATAAATTTAGATGAATACAAGGATCTTCCAGAAGTTTTAGAATTATCTAATCAGTTAAGAGTTGAAATCAAAGAATATATAAATCAATGGAACGATAACTTGGAGAATGACAGGGTAGAACCTTCTTGGATGGAAGAATCATTTAGAAAAGGCGAAATCTTTAGACATATATTGGTTCATGAAGTTCATCATATTGGACAATTATCAATTTGGGCAAGGGAATTAGGAATAGAACCAATCAGTTCAAATTTTATAGGAAGAGACATTTTTAATAAATTGAAGAACATGTAAGCAACTCAAGGAGACCGAACCTTCACATAACAATGCATTCACGCGGCGGGCCTTACGGCCCTGGGTCGCCAGAGGCATTTCGGGGAGTGGATTCAGGCGACAACCTTGCGAACCTAACCGCGTCGCGGCCGCCCCCGTTGGGGGCTTAAGGTTCTCGGGTTCGTGAATGCGGGAACGTTATGTGAAAGTGCTGCAAATCTAATAAATCTACTCACGGGGGTAATTCGAGATGATTAGAAATACAGTCCGGGCATTGATAGTCCAGGACGAAATGTTGCTCGCAATTAAGAAAGAACGTCCCGAAATAGGTGTCTATTTTACCTTGCCAGGAGGTGCACAGGAGCCAGGTGAAACATTGGATCAGACTTTAAAGCGTGAGTGCCTAGAAGAACTTGGGGTAAATATATTGGATTACAAATTAGTTTGTACTAGCAGTACCTATCTAAGAATCACGAATACTCTTTTTTATTATGAAGGAAGTACATGCAGTAGAATTCATATATGAATGCAACATTAATTCGACTAATTTTTTCCTTAGCCCACAGGCTGATATCGGACAAATCGGAATTGAGTGGTTACCAATTGAAAGGATTAAACAAACTCAGTCGGATGAGCTAACAAATACATATCAATTCCCCATTACAACTAAAGACTTTCTCAAGGAATACTTTATAGATCAGATATTAGAACCACATAAAAGTAAGGTATTTGAGAGTTAATCAGGAAGGCATCACCATCACATAACACCGCATTCACGCTGCGGGCTGGCGCCCTTAAGCCGTGAGGGTTCGTGAATACAAGAACGTTATCTGAAACCGGTGTAAAACAATAAAAAGACACTTGAGACCCAAGTGCCACTAAGATTTGTAAATATCTCCTCGTGATCCTAGCTTAATAACTATAATGATTAACTCTTTATCTATTATTGAATAGACAATTCTAAAGGATCCTACTCGAAGTCGATATTGATTTTCAACACCTTGCATCTTCTTGATATCAAGTTCAGGATGCCTAGGATCATCGGATAGAATTTTCAGATGATCCAGAATCCGATTACGTGTAGTAGAATCTTGTTTTTGAAGATTTTTGTAGGCATCTTTAAGGAACTTAACTTCGTAGTTCATGTTCAACATCCTTAAAGTTAATCAATTCACCTTTTAAGTATGCTTCTTTGGCTTTATTAATGGCATCTAGATCATCTTGAGTAGTGGGCTCATCATCAAGTGGGACTTCTCTGTGAGGTGATTTTTTTTGGGAAAGACGTTCCATTAATTCAGAAACCAGTTCGAGGTCTTTATCAGATAACCGATCCAGTAATTCATTAAATCGTTCTTTATTAATGGCCATAACAGATACTCCTTTCAAGAACTAATTATAACCATTATAACATCAAATACACCTGGATGAGTTATGGAAGCTTCTCGAAGAGGACACCGGCATCAGATAACACCGTGTTCACACATCGGGCATTAGCCCTCCATCCGGCACGAAGCTAGAAGTGAATTCAGAGAGGCAGTTCAGCAGCAGGGAAGTAGATTCAACCGGACACACCCGCACCACCTAACCGTATCGTGGCCGGTTCCCTTCGGTCACTTAAGGCTTTTTGGTTCGTGAATACAAGGACTTTAGGTGAAATCAGTCGAGAACAGGAGATCTAAATGATAATTATGATTAATGGAGCTTTCGGCTCCGGAAAGACTACAACAGCTTATAAGCTACAAACAATGGTTCCGAATAGTATGATTTTTGATCCCGAAGAAATTGGATATATGCTAAGAAAACTTATCTCTGAAGAAGCAAGACATGACAACGAACGTACCGATGACTTTCAAGATATTGAACTTTGGAGGATCCTTACAGTTCAAATAGCCAGGGAAGTAAAAAGAAAGTACAAGAAACATTTAATTGTGCCAATGACCATATACAAAACAACAAATTATGAATATATCACAAAGGGGTTTAGGGAATTAGATGAGGAGTTATATCATTTTTGTTTGATTGCTAATGAGGATACATTAAAGAAACGCTTAACAAATCGAGGAGATATAGTTGGCGGCTGGCAATTTCAGCAGATAGAAAAATGTATAAATGCTTTTAAAGACCAAAAATTTAAGGAGAAGATAATAACGGATGAATTAAGTACAAATGACATAATAAATACAATATTAGTGACGATTGAAGGCTATTCAGAAAGGACTGACTTCGCCTAACACCGTATTCACGCAGCGGGCCATTCGGCCCTTGGCTTGCAGAGGCACTTTCAGAAGCGGTTTCAGAAGACAACCCTGTGAGTCTAAGTCTGGTGACCCGCTCACTCCGTTCGCTTAAGCCTCTCGGATTCGTGAATACAAGAACGTTATATGACCCCCCCCCTTAATTGCATTAAAAACATAAAAACGAAAGCAGGAATTACTATGGTAACTATTAAGAATATAGAATTATTGGATATTCAAAAATTATCCATATTATATGAAGAACTTACAAATAAGCCCACTAATATAAATAAACTAATAAATACATATTCTAACTTAATAAATAACAAGGACTATATTGTACTAGGGGCATATCAGGATGATGAGCTCGTCGGATCGCTGATGGGAATCGTATGTCAAGATTTAGTTGGTGAATGCAAGCCATTTATGGTCATTGAGAACGTGGTGGTAGCTAAGTCTGCTAGAAGAATGGGTATAGGCAGAGATTTAATGATTAAAATTGAACAAATAGCGAGAGAAAGAGACTGTTATTACATAATATTTGTATCTGGTGGACAACGAGTTGAGGCACACGCCTTTTATAAATCGTTGGGGTTCAAAGAGGAAAATGTAGAGGGATATCGGAAACATTTATAAATAGATATAAGAGAATATCAGATTAATTATTGAATATGTGAATATTCGAAGTTGAGGGGGGGACGTCACATAACACCGCATTCACGCTGCGGGCTAGCAAGCTATCCCTTGGTCCGCACGAGGTATTTCGGGGGAGAGCTTTCATTCATTCGAGACTGCCAGGAGCAGGCGGTGATGAATTTTGAACTCATGCAACTGCTGCAAAAAGCACTGGAACGGCACGGGTTATACAGGGAAGCCGAACGATTGTTACGCTGTAGTGAGGTATTATTCTAAAGAAATACATGAACCATAATATGTAAGTAAACCCACCCCAGGCTTCGAATAGCCAGGGTGGGTTTATTGTTACCTCGTCAAATATAAGTCACCCATCCGTCATAGGCTGGCTCAATGCCCACCGGACGAAAGATGTCTTCCAGCTCCCCGTGTGTTAGTCCTGAGTTATGGCTGAAATGGGTCACAGCCATGCGGCCCTCCGCTCTCAGGATGTTCTCGGCCCGGAACCTCTTCTGCGTCTCCAGAATGGTTTCCACTCCCATGTGATTGCGGTCCCGTGTGCTGCCGGTATAAGCGCTGGTACAGTCAAGGATGGCAAAATCCAACTGGCGGCCCTGGAGCCATGACCAGGTATCCTCAGGCAGCCAGCCGGTATCATGCCCATACAGCAGTTTTTTCTGATTTCTCTCTACGCAGTACAACAGGCAGGTTTCAAGGGGATCATGATCCGCAGGCAGCGGTGTGATAGTCGTATCTCCAAGGATTATGGTGCGGAACGGTCGCATGAGATGCAGCGCAAACCGTTGCCCGATAAAGCGGCCGATAGCGATTCGGCTCTTATGCATGGCAGCATCGTTGCCGCAAATATTAAGCAAATGATCAATCCCGTGGGCGATGCCTGGCGTCCGGCTGTCCAGGTCATATGGATTGTAATGGTCGGTGTGCGTATGGGTCACGAGCAAATGCTGAATGGCTCCCATATCAACCTGATCTCTGAGCGCCTGCATATAGGAATCCGGTGAGTAATCGAATTTTATAATATCGTCAATAATCGCTGAGCTGCGTGTGCGGATGTTTTTGCCCCCGAGCTCGCGCGCTTTTTGGCAGTGTCCGCAGCGGCAGAACGCGTTGGGATATCCCTCCGCCGCCGCTGTTCCAAGAAAATGGATTTTCATTAAAAATAGAACCTCCGATAGCGTTTATTCCGAAAGAATCAGATGAGCGATTTCACTGACTCCCGTTCTGTGATCGTTGTTTCGATTTTGATCGTTAGCTCCTTTTCCATAGAATTGTTCATCCGTTTCATCAACAGATGGAATGCCGACTGAGCCAATTGAGTCGTTGGCTGCCTGACGGTTGTCATCGGAACCGGAAGCAGGGGAGACAAATACTGATCACTGAAGCCGACGATGGACAATTGATCCGGCACGGATATGCCAAGCTGCAGTGCTGTGTACATGGCGGAACCCGCGATGTGATCATCCCCGCACATCACCGCTGTCATCCCGGGATTGTTCCGAAGGAAGTCCACCTGTTCGGGAAGCAGCTTTTTGAGCTGCATGAGGTCGCACTCCTCGCTGCGGATCAGCAACTGGCTGTGATTGACGGCTATGCCATGGTCCAGCAGGGCCTGGATGTATCCCTGATAGCGATCCTCCAGGCTTGTGACCCCGCTGGGAGGGGTAGTGATATATCCAATGTGTCGATGGCCTTTGTCTATCAAATACCTGGCCATCATGTACGAGCCTTTAAAATGATCATGATGCACACAGTCAATCTGAATTTCACGGAAAATCCGGTCGATAATGACGAGCGGAAATTTGTCCAGCTTCAGCTTCAGCACCTGGTCGCTGCACGTTTTACGACCTTGCGGAAACAAAATAATGCCGTCAATGCCGCCCGCGACCAACTCACTCAGGCATTGATCCTCGTCTTCTCTGTCGCAGCTCATTCGGAACATGATTTCGCAGCCGTGCTTTCTGGCTTCACGATCAACGGATGTTAATATCCGGGAAGTATAGTCGGACAAATGAGGCAGGACGATGGCAATTTTGCGGCTGCTCTGCTCCGGCAGTGGAGGAATGGCCGCAACAGGGCGGGATTTCCCCGCAGGGTGATCCTGGCGATCCACGGCGGCGGATTCCGCCAGGAAGGTCCCCCTTCTTGGCAGTCTGTAGACGATGCCCTGTTCGGCAAGCTGGTTCAAGGCCAACTTGCTGGTCATCCGGCTGACGCCAAATTGTCTCGCAAGCTCACCCTCGGAAGGAACAGGTTCATGGGGCTGAATGTTCCGTTCCCGGATGATCTCCATAATTTCTTCCGCCATTTGCAGATAGAGAAGGTTACTGTTCTTGAGCTGCAGCGCTCTCACCGGCGATTCCTCCTGTTCCGTATGGTCTTTTGGCGCGGCTAACCTTTTATCCCCGTGAACGTAATTCCTTGAATAAAGGTCTTTTGCAGCAAGAAATAAAGCACGACAAGCGGAAGCGTCATACAAATAGACGCCGCCATCAGCAGGCTCCATTCCATGGTTTCGTCGCTCTGGAACTGCTGCAGTCCCAGCGAGAGTGTATATTGCGCGGGATCATTCAGGTACAGCAACGGGCCGAGAAAGTCATTCCAGCTGCTCATAAATTGGAACAAACCGGCGGACAGTACGGCAGGCAACGCGGCGGGAAGCATAATCTGCGCATAGATTCGCAGCTCGCTTGCCCCATCGATGCGTGCCGCTTCCTGAAGCTCCGTGGGCAGTCCAAGAAAAAATTGGCGCAGCATAAATATATATACCGGTACCCCGAAGACAGGCTGAATAATGATAGGCAGTATGGTCCCGATCCAACCCAGCTTGTGAAAAAGAATAAATTCAGGAATCATCGTAACCTGGGTCGGCACCATCATGACGCTGACGGTAACGGCGAACAACACGCTCCGGCCCTTCCAGCGAAGCTTGGCCAGACTGTAGGCCACCAGCGGACAGGTCACGACAACGCCAAGCGTCGTGAAGAAGGTGACCACAATGGTATTCTTAAGCAGATTCCAGAACGAGCTTCGTTCTATCGCGTCCGGATAATTCGACCAAACCAACGGATGAGGCAGCAGGCTTAACGGATCCGTGAAGAGCTGCGAATCCTGTTTGAGGGAGGTCGATACAATCCACAGAAACGGCCCGACAAACAGGATCAGACAGCTCAACAGAAGGATATAGACAGGGACGCGCCGGATTAACTTTCCAATGTTGTGGCTCATGAAATCCCTCCTTTAATCCCCTTGGTAGTGAACCCATTTTCTAGAGGAAACCGTTATAACTATCGTCAGCAATAGCGTAATGACAAACAGAATCCAGGCCATGGCTGAGGCGTAGCCCATTTTGAGATACAGAAAGCCGTTATCATAGAGATACATGACATAGAACACCAAGGAGCGGGATGGAGAACCGCTGCCGCCAGTCAGGCTGTAGGGGAGGGAGAATACCTGCAGAGCGCCAACGATTCCCATGACCAGATTGTAAAAAATAACAGGAGTCATCAGCGGCAGTGTAATATGCCAGAGCTTTCGGTGCCAGCGGGCACCGTCAACCTCGGCAGCTTCATAATAATCCCTCGAAATCGTCTGCAGCCCGGCAAGAAGGATGGTCATAATCTGCCCGACGCTCCATAGCTCGATCAGAACGAGAGTAGGCTTGGACCAGCTTTCGTCGTTCAACCATGCCGGTCCTTCGATGCCCCACGCCGCAAGCACATTGTTGACGGCACCATATTGCGGATGCAAGAGCCAAGTCCAAATGATCGCCTTGGCAATGAGTGGAACAAGCGTCGGCAGAAAGAACAGTGTTCGGTAAATGGTCCTCCCTTTAATGTTCATATTCAAAAGAAGAGCCAGGATCAGGCTGCTGACGATGCTGAGCGGGACAAAGGCAGCGGCAAAATAAAGCGTGTTGGCTACCGACTGCCAAAATACCTTATCCGCCATAAGCTGGCGGTAATTCTGAAGCCCGACAAAATTGCCGGGTTTCAGAATACTGTAGGAGGTGAAGCTTAAATAGATAGAGCTTAGCAACGGGTAAAGGTAAAAAATCAACAGGCCTGCAATCCATGGTGAGGCAAAAAGCCAGCCGGCGGCATTTTTCTTCAGGAAGCGTGTCATCATATCCGTCCCTTTAATTTTGCCGATCCTGTTTCAGCGCCTCGTTGACCTTGGCCGTAATATCGTTCAGGATATCCTGGGGCTTCGCTTTATTGTTATAGGCCGTCTCCATACCGCTTTGCAGCTCATTCCACAGAAGCTGTCCTTGCGAGATAACCGGACGCCAGTGTGCGATATCGAGCAACCCCAAAATTTGCTGGCTGACCGGATCATCGGCAAATACCTTTTCATTCACCTCGGGTACCACGGACAGATAAGCTCCCGCCATGAATTCCTGAGCTGTGTCTTCGGCAAAATACTTCACCAGCTCAAATCCGCCTTCCACATTTTTGGCGCCCCGGGGGATCACCACGCTGTAGCCGCCGGACCATGTCGTAGATTCATGCCCTTCGGGGGCAGGAATAGGGGTTACGCCGTAATTCAAATCAGGGTTATTGTTCTTAATCGTCGATACAAGCAGATTGTTGCCCACCTCCATACTGATCTGACCGGCGGCGAACGGATCAAGTTGGGCGTTGCTCGTAATCGCGCTGAATTTTGTCACATCATGAGCGTTGGCATAATCCTGAATCCATTGCATCGCAGCGACAATGTTCGGGTCGTTGGCTGTGACTTCTCCGCTATCGAGATTGTAAAACTCGCCCCCGAAGGTCCAGCCCCATGTGTAGAAATTGCCCTGTCCGGCCCAAGGAACGAAGGCCGCGCGATTGTCGTCTGCCGATTTGTCGTCCAATTGAGCCGCCGCTTGCTCCAGCTCTTTAATCGTCCGTGGGGGATTGTCCGGGTTCAGGCCCGCTTCCATAAAGTGATCTTTATTATAAAACAGCACGCGCCCGTCGGTCGTTACAGGCATTCCAAATATCTTGCCGTCCACAACGACTTCATTCCATGCTGCCGGATAGAAGCGGCTGGAATCAACCCCGTCCTGCTCCATGAGTGACGTGAGGTCGGTTAACGCATCCTGCTGGGCCCAGGAGGCAATCTGGAAGCGATCGAAGAAGACGACATCAGGACCTGTTCCTCCGGCAATCGCCGACAGCAGCTTTTGCCCGCCGCCAACGGTCAAGTCAGCCACATAGACGGAGTTTACCTCAAGCTCCGGGTGAGCTTGCTTGAAGCCGTTGATTGTTTGTTCAATGGCTTCGCCCGCTACCCCGGTTTTGTCATACCAGAAGGTAATTGGATTTGAAGCCTGCTTAGCCTCAGGGGCCGCCTGGCTTGAACAACCGAACAGCAAAGCCATAATAAGCATTATTGCAAGAACGGAATACCCACGTTTTAACCCAGCCTTCTTTCGAAACACTTATGCATCATTCCTTTTCGCTATTTTGTAGACCATCCAGGTGCCGGAGAGCGCTCATTTTTCCGAACCAGGGCCTGGCCTGAAAAAAGCGTAATTTATGTCACTGACACATTCAATGTCAGATGAGTAAAGTCAGCGTAAAAGTTATGTAAAGGAAGAAGCATTAAGATGCCATTGGGTAAGGTGGTTGGAGAATTTTAGGATTTGTCAAGTGTTTTTTCGCAAAAGCAGCCACATTTTTCAAATGTTTTTTCCAATTCGAGATGTGGTGAATTAAAAAATCCCCCTACGAAAGTAGGAGGGAGGCAAGTATGGTGGGACGAGGAAATCCTTATCCCACAAGTCTCGGCGATTGCCGAGAGGCTATTTAATTACTAGGAGGTAGGAACCATGACTTAGTATTGCAAAATCAAATGGTGCAAAAAAGATTAGTTTGTTTGGTTCTGCAGCTCGCGGAGAAGAGCGTGAGGATAGTGATATTGACTTTCTAGTGGAATTTGAAGAGGACAAATCTTTGTGATAGTAACTGAGAATTCGATCCATTGGAAAATGAAAGATATTATCTTAAGTGAGGCTATTCAATTATGAAGGACGAAAAAGTTTATTTAACACATATCTTAGAATGTATTGAATATTGGGATATTATGGTAAAATGAGGAAGTACAATTGAATCTTGGGTGGGCATGGTTTCCCTTCGACAGGAGGTGAGATCATGGAGTTGAAAGACGCAATTACTATCATGATTCTATTCGCAACATTTGTCTTGGCTCCTTTAACATACATCGGGAATAACTACAAGAAAAAGTAAAACCCACCCTAAGGTTTCGCGGCCATAGGTGGGTTTTTGTGCCCTAATTGACTGAAGGGATATATCCATCCAAGCCAATTGTATAGCCGGGTGTTAGCAGCACCCGGTTTTCAAATACAAATGATACCATATTTACAAGACCATGAAAACCTGAAATTGGAGTAATGATAAATCAAAACTGGAAAAAGAAAATATTAATCCGGCTCCTCTGCTAACAATAGCGGGGCTTTTTTTATTCATTGGCTCAATTGCTTACCCGTAACAGAACACAACTTCGCCATCAAAGATGACTTTTTTGAACAACCGTTTAAACAATCAATTCAAATCTATCCCCTAATATCAATTGTTTGGAACGATGGATTTTTTGCCCGTCCGGGCTGCTGACGGTACTTCTGATGCAAAGCAGAGGATGGCCTTCCTCGATATTTAAATAGGTGGCCACATCGAAGGAGGCGTACTCCATCACAATATACTTTCGCGATATGCCAAATGAAATTTTGTGCTTGTTTCTTAAAATCTCGTATAAAGATTTATGATTTAAATCCTCCTGTAGCAAAAAAGAATAGGAAGAAGGAAGACGGGTGTATTCCACAGATACAGGAATATTGTCGGCATATCTGATTCTTTCGATGTTAATGATTTTATCTCCGGGTTTTAAGCCCAAATGTTCCTGATCCGGTAACGTAGCCTCTTCAATCACGCACTTAATGACCTTTGCGCCAGGGATTTTGTTTTGCAATTTGCAAGTGTCGCTAAACCCAATCGTCTCCGTGACGTTCTTTCTGATCTTTTCTTTCGTGATAAACGTACCTTTTCCGGGAATTCGCACTAAATAACCTTCAGAGGTAAGTGAATCGAGAGCAGCGCGGACCGTCACGCGGCTCACATTGTTCGTTTCGCTTAATTCCAATTCCGTGGGGAGTTTGTCCCCCGGTGCAAGGATACCGCTATGGATGGAGTCCAGGATTTTATCTTGCAGTTGTTTATATAATGGCACGGATTCAGAATGATCAACCATGGTTATACCTCCAAAAAAACTTTGTATTATATTGTTTTATCAATCCGTCTCTATATTATAACAAAGATAATTTGTTATGAACATAAAAAAGCAATAAAGTGTACTTGTTTTATGTATTGCTATGTGCTACTATTTCATTAATACATTCCAATACAAATCACCGGTGTGGGATGAAAAAAATAAAATGTATCATACAAGGAGAAGAAGATGGACATAAAACAGATTATTGGAGAAATTGTAGCGGAGAAGCAAGAGGTCGGAGGCATTAAGCAGATTTATTATGTAGCATGCGGAGGTTCTTATGGGGCTTTTTATCCGGCCAAAACCTTTCTGGAAAAAGAGGCCAAGAACATTAAAGTAGGACTGTATAACAGCAATGAGTTTGTATACAACACGCCTAAATCATTTGGCGAAAATTCGGTGCTGGTGGTAGCTTCCCATAAGGGTAATACGCCGGAAACGGTCAAAGCGGCCGAGATCGGCAAAAAGGCGGGCGTTCCAGTCATTGCGTTAACCTGGCTCACGGATTCGCCAATTACGGAGCATGCGGATTATGTGGTGAAATATACCTTTGGCGAAGGCAAGGATATCGCTGGTGAAAAAACCATAAAAGCCCTGTTGACGGCGGTAGAGGCATTGAACCAAACTGAGGGATACGAGCATTATAATCAATTCCTCGACGGCGTGGCCAAAATTGATCAGATTGTTAAAAACGCTTGCAAACATGTGGCCAAACGCGCGCTGACGTTCGCCAAAAATCACAAAGAGGATAACGTCATTTACACCATGGCGAGCGGAGCCGGTTACGGGGCGGCCTACATGGAAAGCATCTGTATCTTCATGGAAATGCAGTGGATCAACTCCTCCAGCATTCATTCGGGCGAATTTTTCCACGGACCGTTTGAGATTACAGATGCCGAGATTCCGTTTATCATTCAAATTTCTGAAGGAAGCACACGGCCCCTGGATGAAAGAGCGCTGAAGTTCCTGAACCGTTATGCCAAGAGAGTAGAAGTATTAGACGCCAAGGATTTGGGCTTGTCCACCATCGACAGCTCCGTGGTCGATTACTTCAACCACTCCCTGTATAACAACGTGTACCCGGTTTACAACCAAGCTCTGGCGGTGGAAAGAGAGCATCCGCTTACAACCCGCAGATATATGTGGAAGGTTGAATATTAATTTTACCTACATTTAGAAGCCTCGAAGGGGATTATTCTTATGAAACAATATAAGGTTATCGGCATTGGAGACAACGTAGTAGACAAGTATGTCCACCAGGGTATGATGTACCCTGGTGGCAACGCCCTAAACTTTTGCGCGTATGCCAGAATGTGCGAAATGCAAGCGTCTTATATAGGGAAATTTGGCAATGATCAAGTCGCCGAATATATCAAACAGGTGATGGAGAAGTTGGAGATTGAGCATAGTCATTGCCGGATCTTTGAAGGAGAGAACGGGTATGCGCGAGTTACATTGGAGAACGGAGACCGTATATTTCTCGGATCGAACAAGGGCGGTATAGCGAAGGAAAAGGCTTGGGATTTTACGGAAGAGGACTTGAATTATATTGAACAATTTTCCGTGATTCATACCAGTCTTAACAGCTACATCGAGGGGGATTTGAAGACCTTAAAAAAGAGTAATGTACCGATCTCCTTTGATTTCTCGGTGCGCTGGAATGACGAGTATTTAGAGCAAGTATGCGGGCATGCGGACATTTCCTTTCTTTCCTGCAGTCATCTATCGGATAGCGAACGAGAAAGAGAAATGCGGAAGGCCCAGACCTTCGGCTCCCAAATGGTGATAGGAACGGTGGGGGAAAACGGCTCATACGCGCTTTATAAAGATCAATGGATATACCAGCAGGCTGAATTGACGGAAACCGTGGATACGATGGGAGCGGGCGATTCTTATTTAACAGCTTTTCTTATAGGGATGATCAGAAGCTCGGAAGACGGCAACATGTTCTCAGGTTCGGATGAGGAGATGCTCCGTAGAATCAAAGCAAGCATGGAGCAGGGGGCTGCATTCGCCGCGAAGATATGCCGAATCAACGGTGCTTTTGGCTATGGGACAGCAATTCTATAAAGAAACTTCCGAAACCAAAAGATATACCTTAAACCGGCTGATTGTAAGCGTATTCATTTATGATGGCAAATGCTGCTTAGTTTAGATAGGTCGGTAAATTCATATAAGGAGGGGGAACCTTCATGTTTTGGTTTCAACTGTTAATTATTGTTTTGCTCATATTCTTTGGCGCCAGAAAAGGCGATGTATTTATGGGCTTGCTCGGTGGCGTGGGTGTGGCGATCTTTGTCTTTATCTTTCACGTCAAACCGGCGGCGCCTCCCATCGATGTCATGTTGATTATTTTGGCGGTCGTATTGGCGGCCTCCGCGCTGCAATCTTCGGGAGGGCTTCATTTTCTCGTCCATCTGGCGGAAAAAATGCTCAAAAAGTCGCCTAAAAATATTACGATTATAGCTCCGATCATTTCCTGGTTATTTACGTTCATGTCGGGGACGGGACATGTCGTCTATAGCTTATTGCCAATCATCAATGAACTGGCCATTGACAATAAAATCAGACCGGAAAGGCCGATTTCTAACAGTATCATCGCTTCCCAGCAGGCCATCACCTGCTCGCCGGTATCTGCGGCTACCGCGGCTATGATCGGATTTATGGCTCCCCTTGGTGTGAGTTTGGGAACCATTTTGGCCATCGTGATACCTGCAACACTCTTAGGCATCGTTGCAAGTGCATTGTTGACGATTCGCAAGGGGAAAGAACTGGAGGAAGATCCGGAATACTTGCGTAGGTTGGCGGAAGGGTTAATCGTCAAACCGGAACAAAGTGCAGAGGAAAAAGCGGTCTCAAAAGGAGCGAAAGTCTCGGTTGTTCTCTTTTTGCTGGGCGTTCTGACGATCGTTATCATGGGGCTGTTTACCCATCTCCGTCCATCCTGGGTACAGGGCGATGAGATTACTATTTTATCCATGCCATATACGATTGAGATTATTATGCTGGTTTGCGCTACGCTCATCATTATCTTTGGTCGACCGGCAATCGAAACGATTCTTAACGGTCCGATATTCAGGGCAGGGGCGCTGGCGATGGTTTGTGCTTTTGGGCTCGCGTGGATGAGCAGTACCTTCATCAACGGACAAACCGCTTTTATTCAAGAACATGTTGCTACTATCGTAAATAGCCATCCATGGTCGCTTGCCGTGATCATGTTCATCGTCGCAGCTTTAACCACAAGCCAAGGAGCCACGACGTTGATTATGATTCCGATTGCTATCGCTCTTGATTTGCCTCCTTACATCATCATCGGAGCATGGATGGCCGTCAATGCCAACTACTTTTTGCCAGTCGCGTCGCAGTGCCTGGCCGCCATCTCATTTGATACCGCTGGAACGACCAAAATCGGCAGGTTTGTACTTAATCACAGTTTTATGTTACCGGGATTAATTAATAGTGTTATCTCTATCGTTGTGGCCACTTTAATTGGAAGCGTTTTAATTTAGGGGGAGTAAAGAAGAAGGAGGGATTTCGTTAGTATGATACAGATCTCGCAAGTGGCGGCCGCAAACTATCATTATAAAAGGTATTCTCTAGAGTATTTTTTGAATTCCGCAGCTCGGTTGGGCTTCCGCAATATTGAGTTATGGGCATCAGGACCGCATTTTCATTTGGATTATTTTACGATTCAAGAGGTTAAAAGTTTATACCAACAGATAAAATCAAAGGGCTTAAAAGTTGTCTGCTTGACCCCAGAACAGTATGTCTATCCGGTCAGCATCAGCCATCCGGATCCGGAATACCGCAAACAAAGTGTCGAATATTTTCGCCGGCATATTGAAGCTGCGTCGCTTCTGGAATGTGACAGAGTGCTGGTGACAACGGGAATTGCCTATTTGGATGCCGATGAGACGGAGGCATGGGAATGGTGCAGGGAATCTTTGAGCGAAATTTGTAAAACGGCTGAAAC
>NZ_HG005139.1:2101757-2140324 GCF_000455265.1 Paenibacillus antibioticophila | reverse complement strand
GGGAATCTTTGAGCGAAATTTGTAAAACGGCTGAAACGAACGGAGTCTATCTTCCCATGGAGGCGTTTACCAGCTTTTCTACACAAGTATTTAACCAGGCCGGGCATATCGCTAAGATGATCGAAGAAGTCGGGAGTCCGTATTTGAAAGGCTTGGCGGATACGGATGTTATGGCAACGACAGGTAAGGATACGATCCATGACTTCATAAGAGAACTCGGAAATGATTTAAATCATGTCCATTTTGTTGATGGCAATCCCGGAGGACATCTCGTTCCCGGAGAAGGCGTGTTGGATATGGCCGAAGCGTTAAAGGCGCTGAATGATATCGATTATAAGGGATATCTGGGCCTTGAATTGCTGGATAGAAGGTATATCCTGGATCCTGAAAAAGCGATGCGGGATTCGCTCACGTGGTTCGAAGAGCACTTATCTTAATAGTTAACCTGCGAAAGGAATGATAAATTAATGAAGGCGAATATCTATGCTCATGAGGGCGAAGGCATCGAATGCGTATATAAAAACGAGAAATGGCTGGTATGCATTAAAAACTGGAAACCGGATAACGATATCAATGGCATTCATCGTCTGGAAGTGCATCGCGAAACCGACGAACAATTCATTTTGGTAAAAGGCAAGGCAATTCTAATGGTATCGGAAAGGAAGGATGATCGGTTCGATATTGAACTGATCGAGATGGAACTGGGAAAGATCTATAATGTACCACAAGATACTTGGTTTTATACGATTATGCAAAAAGACACAAAAATGATGTATGTTCAAGACGCAAACACCACAAATGAAAACAGTGAATATTGCGAAATGAGCGAGACGGAGTTAGTTAATGTTAGAAAAAGAGCACTTGAAATATTTATTAATTGATTCACTGGTTATCATTGCGAGCGTTTCTCTGTACTCTACAGGGGGACGCTCGCAGTTATTTTCTGTCCAATTTTGCAAAAGCGCTTTAATATAGAAGAAGCAAGCAACCCAATATGAGTTACTGGTTCAATCGCCGACTGGCCAATCGAACGAGTCATTCCTTGATCTGAAGAGGATTTTCGAGGAAGCGGAATCAGCAGACAATCCTGCGAGGCTAAGTGGCGGGGCTACGGCAATTGCGTTGCCTTAAGCCTCTCGGGTTCGTGAATACAAGGACGTTATAGGAGATTCCGGCAAGAGCTTGTAATGAAGACAACGAACGAACGTTCTATCAATTATTGGGATATTATGGTAGGATAAGGTAGTACAATTGAATCTTGGGTGGGCATGGTTTCCCTTCGAGAGGGGGTGAGATCATGGAGTTGAAAGACGGAATTACTATCATGATTCTATTCGCAACATTTGTCTTGGCTCTTTTAACATACATCGGGAATAACTACAAGAAAAAGTAAAACCCACCCTAAGGTTTCGCGGCCATAGGTGGGTTTTTATGTCCTAATTGACTGAAGGGATATATCCATCCAAGCCAATTGTATAGCCGGGTGTTAGCAGCACCCGGTTTTCAAATACAAATGATACCATATTTCCAGGACCATGAAAACCTGAAATTGGAGTAATGATAAATCAAAACTGGAAAAGAAACCTAAGTAAAATAAATTTGAAAGGAAATAAAAAGCATATGACGATGATCCCTAAATTTCCTGCTGTTCCTGATTTAACGAATGAGCAAATTGAAGAGCTTACAATAGAAGTATTTTGTAATGATCAGAAGATAAAGAAAGCAGATCTAATCTTTGTTTTTGGGAGTACTGATCCAGGTGCGTTTCAAAAAACGTTAGATGCTTATCAAAAAGGAATAATTAAAGAAATATTAATTAGTGGTAGAGGAGCCACCCATGGGAAAAAACACGAAAGCTGGATGGATGGAAGTAAATCTGAAGCGCAATCAATAAAGGATAAATTACTATTGAACGGAGTGCCTGAAGAAATAATTAATATAGAGGATAGGTCCACTAATAGCAAAGAGAATGTGCTGTATTCTAAACAGATTTTTGATTTTTCGAATATATCCAGTCTATTATTTGTTTCGAAATGTCACGCTGCAGGTAGGCAATACCGGACTTTAAGGAAATACTTACCTAACAATATCGAGATGGGTCCTTATTCATATGAAACCATTATAAATGGTATATATATCAATCAATTTAATTGGATGCTCTATCCGGAAAGTAGATCACTTATTTTCGGCGAGTATTTAAGAATACTATACTATAGCCATAAAGGAGATATTGAATGTGTAAAAGGGATAGTTAATGGTTTAGAGAGCTATATAGAAAGAATTTTTGAGGGTTAATTCAAAGGTCCATCGTACCCGGAGCTTATGCCCTTAAGCCAGTGAGGATTCGTGAATACAAAGAATGTTATCCGGAATACTTCTAAAGCTTAAAATGCTTAATTACACTGAAAAGTGATATACTTTTATTGGAGGTGAAGTCAATGTCAATTCAATCTTTAATAAAATCCAACCACAGTTTGATCCTTAGTATTGCAAAATCAAATGGTGCAAAGAAAATTAGTTTGTTTGGTTCTGCAGCTCGCGGAGAAGAGCGTGAGGATAGTGATATTGACTTTCTAGTGGAATTTGAAGAGGACAAATCTTTGTTTGACCTTATCCGTTTAAAAAACGAACTTGAAGATCTGTTGAATAGACCGGTGGATATAGTAACTGAGAATTCGATCCATTGGAAAATGAAAGATAATATCTTAAGTGAGGCTATTCAATTATGAAGGACGAAAAAGTTTATTTAACACATATTTTAGAATGTATTGAATATATCTTTGAATTTACTCAAACCGGAAAGGAAGAGTTTTTTAGACAAAGGATTATTCAAGATGCAGTTATCAGAAATCTTGAGATCATGGGAGAGGCAACCAAGAAAATTTCAAAGGAATACCGTAATCAATATCTAAACATCCCGTGGCGTGAAATGGCAGGCTTACGGGATGTATTAATTCATGACTATTTTGGAGTAGACATTCAGGTTGTCTGGAGTGTTGTTAAGAATGAACTGCCTGGATTACATAAACAAATTTAAGTGCTGTTGAATGAGTAATTCTGAGAAGAGAAGTGGAGTCAAGTCATGATTGATATTTCAAGTACTATTCCTCATAGGTATCCGTTTTTATTTATTGATAAGGTATTGGAGGTTGAAGAAAACAAATGGGCAAAGGGATATAAACTTGTTACAAGAAATGAATGGTTTTTTATGAAGAAGATGCCTCTGTCCCAAGCACCTTGATAGTTGAAGCACTTGCTCAATTAGGAGCATTTGCTATGATCTCTACAGATAAAGGGCTTGGATTTCTATCTGGGCTTAAAGGAGTAGAAGTGCTAGGACAAGCGTATCCAGGGGATCGGATAGACCTATATTATGAAATTATCAAGAAGAAACGAGGGTTTGTAATCGGAAAAGGAATTGCGTCAGTAAACGAACAAGTCATTTTAAAAGCAGACGAAATCATGATTTACATACAAGCTAATTAAATGTAACTCGGGGAAGGCAACAACATCCGATAACACCGCATTCACGCATCGGGCATTCACCCTTGGTCCGCAAGATGGGTTTTCGGAGAAGCGGAATCAGCGGACAACCCTGCACCGGCTAAGTCTGACGACCCGGCAATTTGTGCCTTAAGCCACTTGGACGTCAGAAATGCGAGAACGTTATCGGAAATCAGCGTAAAACATTAAAATAGAAAATCTCAATAAAGGGAGGGATTATTTTGGATCTGAGCCAAAGAAAGCAATGGAATGAAAATCATAAGAAACTAACCAGTATTATTCTAAAACCAAGTGAATATCAGAATTCCATAGGCCTTTTCTTGAGTCAACATAGTTTGTTGCATTCATCAAAAATGAGCAATTCACCAGTTACTACTCTTGAAGATGATTTATTAAAGGATTTAATGGAGGAATCATTCCGAAAGTATCCTGTCGAAGCACCTGATACACGGAACTCTATTGTATGGCATGTGTGGCATGTTACACGTATTGAAGATATGACAATGAATATTCTCGTAGCTGAAGGCGATCAAGTATTACACACCTATAATTGGGCTAAGAAACTTAAAGTGGATTATCCGCATTCGGGAAACGAAATGACAGAAATTGAAATTGCTGATCTAAGTGAGAATATTGATATTAATGCATTACTGGAATATCGAATCGAAGTAGGACGAAAAACTCGAGAAATTGTATCTCATTTATTGCCAGGTGAATTTAGAAACAAAGTAGATGCAGGAAGAATTGATAATCTTAAAGAGCAAAATGCAGTAAAGAGAGAAGCATCTTGGTTGCTTGAATATTGGGGAAATAAGACAATAGCAGGATTAATACTAATGCCTGCGACAAGACATATTTTTCTGCATTTGAATAAATCGATCCGAATCAAAAAAAGGATTCAAAAAATATAGATTATCAGAATTTCGAAGAAGACGCAGACATCCTATATCTGATATATTCACGCTGCGGGCCGGCTTGCGCCGTCCCTTGGTTCGCTCCCATTGGGGGTATAAGGTTCTCGGGTTCGTGAATACCGGAATGGGGAATTCCGGTAAGAGCTTGTAATAAAGATGACAACCAACGAGCGATCTATCAATTATTGGGATATTATGGTAGGATAAGGTAGTACAATTGAATCTTGGGTGGGCATGGTTTCCCTTCGAGAGGAGGTGAGATCATGGAGTTGAAAGACGGAATTACTATCATGATTCTATTCGCAACATTTGTCTTGGCTCTTTTAACATACATCGGGAATAACTACAAGAAAAAGTAAAACCCACCCTAAGGTTTCGCGGCCATAGGTGGGTTTTTGTGTCCTAATTGACTGAAGGGATATATCCATCCAAGCCAATTGTATAGCCGGGTGTTAGCAGCACCCGGTTTTCAAATACAAATGATACCATATTTCCAGGACCATGAAAACCTGAAATTGGAGTAAAGATAAATCAAGACTGGAAAAAAAAACAACCAAAGAACAATATGTTGTTATATTCGAAGAAGTCCGAAACATCCTATAACACCCTATTCACGCTACGGCCGATGAGGGGGGCTTGGTCTGCAAGAGGATTTTCAAGGAAGTGGAATCAGCAGACAACCCTGCACCGCTAAGTCCGTCGGGCCTGGGGCATGGGGGATTATCAAGATTATGAAGAAGATATAAAAATGATATATGACTATATAGAAGATAAGATAAGAATGCTAGCTGAAATTGCTGATCGATAAATACATAGAACAGAGGTAATTATATGAAAGAATATTGGAACAACAGATTTATTCATGAAGGGCATATTTGGGGGAGTCAACCAAGTAAAACAGTAATTGACGCAAAGAGAATTTTTGCGCTGAATAGTGTTAAAACAGTTTTAGTTCCGGGAGCAGGGTACGGAAGGAATACAAAAATTCTATCTGATACCTTTCAAGTCGATGCAATTGAAATCTCATCCGAAGCGGTTATACTTGGAAGACAATGGGATACTGGAAGTCACTTTATTGAAGAGTCCATATTTGATTTATCATTTAATAACAAAAGATATGATGCAATCTATTGTTATGACCTTATACATTTATTTACTAAGTCGGAGAGAATGAGACTCATCAAAACATGTATCCAGCAATTAAATGAGGGCGGGATATATTATTTTACGTGTTTTTCAAATGAAGATGAGTCTTTTGGTGTGGGTAAGGAAGTCGAATATAATACTTTTGAATATAAGAAGGGAAAGATATCGCACTTTTTTGATGAAGATGACTTAATCAGTCATTTCAGTGAAACGGAAATAAAAGAAATAGGAGAAGTAGAAGAAGTTTTCGAATACTCAAATGACGTTTCTAGAACTTATAAACTCAGATATATCTATGGAAGAAGTAACAACAATACCTCAAAAGTCTGATCTTTATGAAGACGATATCTATGAGAAGAATCCAATGAAAATAATTATTCGAGAGATTCCCGAGGAAGAGCCCTACATCTGATAACACCGAATTATAATTAGCGTCAACTTATTGTACGCCTTTATGTAAGTGCGTCCGAAAGTATGACGCTTTTTGTATGAGCATTACACATATTGTGGAACATGAACAATTGCACTAACATGCTTATAGGTGAAATGCATAGTCAACGTCAGATTACCAGAATTAGTGCACCCGCACCCTAGTAAACAGCCATCCGCCTGCCACGAATAGAAGGTAAAGCAACAGGTTGAAGCCGACACCAAGCAAAAGCGAGTCGTTGAACAACAACGTTCGGAAAAAAGAGACGACATGAACTCGCAATGAAGGAATCGCCGTTCCGAGCGGAATCGCTGCTAGGATCAGTGCGGACAACAACCAGCCTACAGGGTTGGAATACCCCGATGCAAGCATACTAAGAAGCGCCATGGCCATCAGGTAAAAAGCTGTCTGATAGAGGAACGATCCTGTGAAGCCAAAGTCGTTCCAATGAAAGGCGTCGACTAAATCAACGGTACCGGAATAATTGTGAAATACATGCATTTGCAGCAGAATCCAAAGGGAGTTGAGCAAAGCAACGGTCGCCGCCCAGACGGCATAAACGCCATGCAGCCCCCTGAAATATTGCGCTCTGCTAGCGCCTAAATGAACAATGCGTCTGTAATAGCTTAATGGCAGCACGATAGCTATCAGCGGCAACAGGATAATGAGCATATTAGCCTCGGAAAGGCGGGATATCCCGCTGCTGTCTGTGAGGGAAGTAACGATAAGTTCGGCAGTTCTGCCAAGCAAGATAATCATTAAGACAAACCAAATATACATTTTGAGCTGTCTGTAAGTTGATTTCAAATAAACGGCCAAAGTATTCAAATCAGAGACCCCCTTCAATCAAATACAGGAATAACTTTTGAAGACTCAGCGCCTCGATCGAAATATCCAATTCGCGGGCTTGCCGGATGTCTGTATCAGCAAGCTTTTCGTAAATAGCAGCAAGCGTGCCCCGTCCATAGGCCTCGTGGTATAAAACGCGCTTGCTTTCCGTAAACGAAGCGACAGCCTCTGCATTTCCCCGAAGGAGATAGGCGGACATGCGTATCTTCTCCATGTCATCCTGCAGCAGGAGTGAGCCTGATTCAAGGATGAAGATGTGTTCCGCAACAGGCGCAATTTCGTCGATCAAATGCGTGGACAGCAAAATCGTGCGTGGATGATTGGCGTAATCCTCCAACAGCGTCTTGTAGAACCGCTCCCTCATTAAGACGTCAAGCCCCAGCACGGGCTCATCGTATAAGGTTAATGAGGCCCGGCTTGCAAGGCCGACTATATTTCCGATCAGCGACTGGGTACCTCTTGAAAGCTGCCGGATCTTTTTGTCCGGATCGACCAGAAAAAGGTCCAGCAGTTCCCGGGCGTAGGTCCAATCCCATTGGGGATGGAAATTCGCGGCAACCTGCAAAGCCTCGATCACCCGTGCTTCCCCGAAGTGCCGATATTGATCGCGGACATAACAAAAGTTCTCCGGCAGTTCTCTTTTGCCGAGCCTCTTTCCGTTAACCTGGATCGTGCCGGAATCCGCCGCGATTCCACCCGCAATGATATTCAGTAAAGTAGTCTTGCCGGCGCCATTCCGCCCAAGCAAGCCGTAAATCACGTTTTCCTCCAACTGCAAATCCAAATTCCGCAATGCGGCTACAGTGCCATAGGATTTGGTCAAATTGCCGCAAGCCAAGGCTATACTCACGGATTTCAGTCCTTTCTCATCTGTTTGATCATGGCAATGATTTCGTTGGTTGTCAGTCCAAGCTTATCGGCCTCGCTCAGCAGACCCGCCAGCATTTCCTTATAAAAACGATCTCTACGCTTCAACTGAATTTTCTCTTTTGCATCTGCCGAAACAAACATGCCAAGTCCTCTTTTTTTGTACAAAATTCCTTCATTTACGAGCAAGGCGATCCCTTTCACCACGGTTGCCGGATTGATTTGAAGCAGCTGGGAAAACTGGGCAACGGAAAGAATCTGTTCGTCCACGCGGAATGTGCCGTTCAGAATATCATCCTCGATTATATGGGCAACTTGCTGAAAAATCGGTAGATTATCATCGAAAGTGATGGTCATAGCTTCACCATTCGTCCTATTAGTATGTTACTCATCTAACATACCATAAGGGATGCGGAATCAATTGTCAATAGTGGATTGAAGCATGGAAAATAAACCAGAAGAGTCTGTTGACAGGGAAATGAATATGCATTACAGTATGCTACATAGGTAACATACTATTATGCCAATATACCGAAAGCGGTGGATAAACCCGAATGACGCGGAAGTTTCCGCACAGACAATCAAAGGAGATGGAGAACGTGAATAAGCTGATTGAATTCAAAAACGTGACAAAAGAATACAAAATGGGCGAGGTATCGATCAAAGCGCTGGATGGAATTGATTTTTCCATATCGGAAGGGGAATTTGTTGTTGTTTTGGGGGCAAGCGGAGCCGGCAAAAGTACGATTCTCAATATATTAGGCGGCATGGATACAGCTTCCTCGGGCCAAGTTCTTGTTGGCAGGCAAGAAGTTACGAAATTAAACGAAAAGAATTTAACCCGATATCGCGGTGAAAAGATTGGTTTTGTCTTTCAGTTCTATAATCTGATCCCGAATCTGAACGCATTGGAAAATGTCGAATTTGCCGCCGAGGTTTGCAAGGACCATCTGGATGCCAAGAGTATTTTGCAGAAAGTAGGATTAAGCGGCCGGATCAAAAACTTTCCTTCCCAGCTCTCCGGAGGCGAGCAGCAGCGGGTGGCGATTGCCAGGGCCGTTGCCAAAAATCCGCTGCTTCTGCTCTGCGACGAACCAACCGGGGCATTGGACTATGTGACGGGAAAAGCCGTGTTGAAGCTTCTGGAGGACTTAAACAGAGAAATGAAAAAGTGCATTGTTCTGGTTACGCATAATTCAGCGATCGCTCAGATGGCGGACAAAATCATTAAGGTAAAAAGCGGAAAGATTGAAAGCATTACAATCAATGAAAACAGACAACGCGCCGAAGGGATTGAGTGGTAAGCATGAAGCTTTTTTATAAATTACTCCGGGATATTAAACAGTCGGCAGGGCAGTTTCTTTCTTTCGTGCTGGTTGTCGCCGTAGGCGCCTTTTTCTACACGGGACTAGCCACCTTGAGCAATGATTTGAGCGATTATTCGGAGGTATATTTCGAAGAACATAATTTAAGCGACCTGAAAGTGTTCTACCGCGAAATCTCCCAAGAGGAGATCGCGGAGTTAAGTCAAGCGGAAGGGATTCAAAAGCTGGAGGGACGCTATACCTTTGACGCCACGGAAGCCTTCGAAGGCTACAGCGCGTCGTTCATCATTCATTCCATACCTGAAAACAACGAAATCAATACGATAGCTTTAACCGAAGGCGCTCTTCCGTCAAGCAAAGGCGAGATTCTGGTGGATTCCCGCTATGCTGGGGAGCATCACTATGCGGTTGGCGATCAAATCATGATGAACGTCCATGAAACGGAGCATGCTTTTACCATCAGCGGGTTGGGCGAAAACGTGGAGCACGTGAAAAAGAGCAATACACAAGATCATAAAAACTATGGAATTGCCTATATTGCGGAAGAAAGCATACCCGATATTGCGGGGCGTTTGTTCTACAATGAGGTATTGGTCGATGCCCAAAATGATTACGATGTCGAACAACTCGGCAAGTCTATTGAGGCACAGTCCGCAGAACTTTCCTACTTGGGTCAAGAGAGCAAGGAACGTGCATACGGCTATTCGCTTTTGAAGGCTACGCGGCATAATAATAGCCTGATGAGCAAGGTGATACCTCTCGTGCTTTTTATAATCGAAGCCATAATCTTGTGCCTGGCCATGTCCAGAATGATTGAATCTGAGCGAAATCAGGTTGGCATCATGAAAGCTTTGGGCACAAAAAACAGCAGCATTATGCTTCATTATATGGGCTATCCCGTGTTGGTTAGTATGATTGGGTCTGTTGTAGGCTATGTCATTTCAGCGCTGGTATTTGTTCCTCTCATCATAAACTCCAATGCAAGGTCTTATTCGTTGCCGGGCATTGAATTTTCCCAATCGCTGGATCTAATCTTGCCGCCAATCCTTATTTCCAGTTTATTCGGAATCATTGCTTGCTATATTAGCGGAAGGAATGTATTGAAGGAGCGCGCAGCCCAGGCGATGCGCCCCAAACCGCCAAAATCGATGAAAGCCATATTCATCGAAAGAATTCCCGGCCTTTGGAACCGCCTGCCTTATAACTATAAGCTCATTTTGCGAAATATCTTTTTGAATAAACGGAAAGTGCTGGCGAGTTCAATTGGTGTTATGGTTAGCACGGTATTGTTGATTACGGCATTTGGCACGCAAGCTTCTTTGCAACAAGTGGCGAGTCAGTTCGAGAAGGTATACTCCTACGACTTGCGGGTTGATTACAAAGCGAGCGAAGCCCTGGATGACCTTACTCTCCCTGACGGCGTTGCAAGCCATTATGTTTTGTCTTCTTATCCCATTGAATTGAAAAAGGATGAGCAAATCGAAACAGCTACCTTAATGGTGACGGAACAGGATAACGAGCTTATTCATTTTTTTGATAAAGACGGAAATCCTTTGCGCTTGGAGAATAATGGCGTGATCGTGCCTGGGTCGTATGCGGACCAAATGGGCATTGCGGAAGGGGAGTCAATTCCTATTATCTTTAAAAGTCCAGGGCTGGACAACAAAACCGTAGAAATGAAGGTTTTAAAAATCTCTACACAATATTCCAACCCGGCTTTTTATGTCACGCCAGACTATTTGACAAGCTTTGGACTGGACTACGAGCCAACTACGCTTTTGGTGAAGGCTGATCCTTCGGCAGATGTGGATGTCATCCGCGACTATTTTGGGCAGGATCAAAGGGCGGCCGCCTTGACCGGTATGGACGATGTTCGGAAAGAAGCCCGTTATATTTTGCAGCAAAACAGCTTTCCTTTTATCGCGTTTATCGTCTGCGCCGTATTCCTTTCGTTTGGTGCCATTTATACCATATCGTCCATCAACATCTTCGAGAGGAATCGCGAACTTGCAACGCTTAAAGTATTGGGCTATTACAAAAACAGGATCAACCGGCTTATCTTTTTTGAAAATATATTCATTACGACGTTGGCTGTGCTAGTGGCTTTCCCGATCTGCGGATATGTATATGAGTTGGTTGTAAAAGCGTTGTCGAGCACCCATCAGCAAATTCCGGATCAGTTGAATATCGCCATCGTATTGGTAGCGGCACTGGTTGCATTTATGCTCACCATAATGGCCAATCTGCTACTCAGACGAAAAGTGACCCGCATCCATATGATTGAATCCCTGAAAGGTTTGGAATAGCACTCAATTCATAAGAATAGCGATTTGGCGATTGTTCTTCATCATCATGGTAGATGATGGTACAATAGGTAGGACAATTGAATCTTGGGTAGGCATGGTTTCCCTTCGAAAGGAAGTGAGGCCGTGGAAGTAAAGAATGCATTGACGATATCAATTCTAACAACAATAGAAAGTAAAAACCCACCCCTAGGTTGACGCCAAAGGTGGGTTTTTATGTCCATTCGAGAAGGGATAACCCCATTGGAAAAGTAAAAACCTAAGTGAAAGGGCGGCGTTACAAATCGATAATTTATTTGAACTCTTTTTTGGGTCACTCTATGACAGAATCATATTAAAGATTAAAAGACAAAGGGCCCGTCTAATTCTTCGTTCACCCTCCAAGGAAGTTGAATGGATCCGCACTTTGGTTAAGGATTCCAGGTACACCAGGGCACTATTAAGTGATGAAAACTTATTGGATTTATTTATTGATAGAGAATACCGAAGGGATCTGTATAAAGATCCTGAAATAAGAATGCAATTTATCACCCGATTAGAAACAAGTTTTTTTTACAATCTGCAACGTAAAATTAATTATTAAATACAAACAGAGGATGAATAATGAAAATAAAAGTTGCGTTTTCTATCCTATTATTGATTTTATTGGCTTCCATTGGAAGTATGGTCTATTACAACATAAATTATAAAACTTTTGATGAAGCAATAAGTGAATCCAACGTTTCTATTGATGAAGTTTTCCATACTACTGACTATAAAGGGCACACTATCATTTTTTATGGAGAAAGAGATACATTATCAGTTGGATTAATTGAAAAGACACTTTTTGGATATCGTTGGAGTATTGGAGTAGGAAGTAAGATGTTCAACGAAGAAAATCAAATGATCACGAGGATGTTTAGCAACTTACATCCAAGAGAAATACGATCTGATGATGACCTTGTTCCTCTAGTATTTGGTATTATTTATGACGATTCAATAGACAAGATAAAAATAAAATATAAAGACCAAAATATTACCGAAGCAACAATTATTGAGACAAGTAAAGGTCGTATTTGGTATTGTTTCTCAGATACACCTATCAATTATGATCCGGAGGTTCAAATGACATATAGGGATGGTACAGCAATTTGAAGGTAATTTATTCGCAACGTCTTGTTGCTCGAAGGGAAGGAATCCATGAGGCACGGTGATTTGCTTGGAATGGGTAATACAGCAAATGTTTATCAATGGGGAAATACGGAGGCCATAAAGATCTTTCATGATCAGGAGCGTTCAAGGTATGAAGCAAGCAAAGAAGCCAAGAATGCAGAAATTATAAATAATTTAAATTTAAGAGCACCAAGATTTTGTGGAACATTGGAATATGAGGGAAAGCAGTGTCTTCTTTATGAAAGAATTAACGGTCCTACAATGCTTATGCAAATAGCGCCTACCATCTCCAGTATTTCTTACTACGCCAAACAATTAGCACAACTTCAAGTTGAAATACATCAAGTAAAAGTAGGAATTCAACCAAATTTAAAAACCGAATTGTCTAGTAAAATATTTTCTTATGAAATAATAAGTGAAGGTGAGAAACAAGTAATTAAAGAGATTTTAGAGCATCTCCCTGAGAGCAATACTCTTTGCCATTATGATTTTCACCCTGGAAATATCATTCTATCTTCTGAGGGTCCGATTATCATTGACTGGTTGAATGCACTGGTTGGTCATGAGGCAGCTGATGTGGCAAGAACTTCAATGATGCTACAATCTAATACCTTACCGCCAAATGCTCCTGAGATTTTAATAAGAAGAGAGCTTCGAGAGTTGTTCCATGAAGAATATGTAAAAGAATATGTCATGTTAAGCGGGAAGGAATATGAAGAGATAACGAATTGGACAGTACCCACCTTAGCATATCGGATCGGAGAAATGAATGGTTCGAATCAAATTGAGGTGTTGTCAAAGTTAAGAATGGGTTTAAAAAACCTTAGATAGCTCTTATCTTAGGCCCAGTTTTTTCGTAAATATAAGATATCGCAGCAGGATATAAAGGAGAGCTTCCGGAGACCCTACAAAGATAGAAATGAGATGAAAAGGAGAAGGGAGCTATGAAGCCTGATGAAATTCTGGAAATTCATAAGCATCGCCCATTTGAGCTACCGGAGGGCAGCTGGGTGATGAGGCAGGTCTGGCATGATCTTTTATTTGCTCATTGGCCAATCGAAAAAGAGCTGATTACTCCCCATATCCCAAAGGATCTTCAGTTGGATCTTTGGCAAGGAGCTGCCTGGGTTACCATTTCGCCGTTTTACATTCGACCATTACATATTCGGTGGCTTCCACCACCCCCATTTGTCCGTTCTTTTTTAGAATTTAATATGAGGACCTACGTCACTTATAAAAATAGGCCGGGTATTTATTTACTCAGTGTAGATGCTTCGAGCCGGCTTGCAGTTGAGGCTGCAAGATTTGCCGGACTACCTTATTTGAACGCGGATATGAGTATGAAGCAGAGGGACGGAATGTTTTACTATGCCAGTGAGAGGAAAGATAAACGAGGAGAATCTGCGAGCTTTAAGGGGATATATTATCCAACAAGCAATGAGGTTTTCCATGCATCTCATGACTCACAACTATATTGGCTTACAGAGAGATATCGTCTATATACCCAGAAAAGAAACGGCGTAATGTTGGCAATCGATATTCATCACATGCCCTGGCCGCTTCAAACCGCCGAATTAACGATTGAAAAAAATTCAATCGGTGAGGTGCTTGAAATTAAACTTCCAAACAGCAAAAAGCCGATATTAACCTACTCAGGTCGCCAAGATGTTTTGATCTGGCCGCCAAAGAAAGTAGAAAGCCGTGGATGAAAGAAAGAACTGCATATAACAGGAGGTGTACTTTCATGGAAAAAAGAAAGTTAATAAGTTTATTTGATAAACAAGCAGTGCAATATGACAAAAATAGAGAAAACCCAACACAAGCACGTTGGCGTAAAAAACTTTTAAGCCATGCCGGGGGTGAAGTGCTTGAACTTGCGGTGGGGGCAGGCGCTAATTTCCCGTTTTATCCTCCAGAGATAAAGCTTACTGCGGCTGACTTTAGTGAGATGATGATCGAAAAAGCCCAACTGGCAGCAAAGCACTATCGCATGAATGCAGATTTTATTTGTGCTGACATTGAAGAAATGAACTTTTCCGAGCAATCCTTCGATACAATTATTTCGACCTTATCATTTTGCAGCTACAACAATCCGCTAATGGTGTTGGATAAAATCAACCGTTGGTGTAAGCCTGACGGGAAAATCCTGCTAATTGAACATGGGATTAGTTCTAACTACATGGTCTCCATGATCCAAAAGCTCCTTAATCCACTTTTATACCGCAGTTATGGATGTCATCATACCCGGGATATTCTTGGACTGATCCAAGAATCGGGTATTCAAATCGAGAAAGCAGAAAGCTACTGGTTCAATATGGTTCATCTTGTTTGGGCAAAACCGGCCCCTCAATTTTAGCTTTCAATTGTTGAAACCATTCTAAATTAACCAAGTGATGAGAATGGGAATTTTCGTTCATAAGGCGGTAGTAATCGGTCATACCGGGAACTTCCTGTGTGTTGGACAGGTATTCATCAAGAAGAGCAATTCGCGTCTTAGTCTGGTCGATTTGAGATTGAATCAACTCCAGCAATTTGTTTTTGTCGTATTCATTTGCAAATAGCAGTGCCCCATAAAATTGTAGGTTTACATATTCCGATTTGGTCCCGTATTTGACCATTAATTTTTCGAATTCAGCCCTTCCCGCTTTAGTGATATTATAGCTCCGAATTTCACGCCCGCTGGTTGAAGGTTTCTGCTGGATCTGTTCAATCCAACCTTTTTCTTCAAGTTGCTGAAGATTGTAATAAAACGAGCCCTTCGTGAAGTTTACAATGTACTTGTAATGGCGTTTTTCCATGAATGCCAGTAGTTCGTAGCCGTGAGCGCCGGGGTTTTGAATGAGCAAGCCAAGAATGAGTAAAGGGATCAAGACTGCATCACCTTCGCCATCTGTGCCTCAAATTCCGCATACGTGATTTTACCCGAGGCCAAATTTAGGCTATGAAGGTAAATCTGTTCTGTTTTCGAATAGTCACACGCTACGCTAAGCGACTGCTCCTCCCCGGGAATGGGTTCCAGGACATGACATTTCTTTGAAAACGCCTCGAAATAGCGGTAGCCGAATTTGCGTTGCGAGACCGCATCTAAATGAATGCCATCCGGGTTCGCGGTCAAATCTGCAGCCGTTACAAAATAACAATTATGCTGTTCGCTGGCAAAGTGCTTCAATTGTTCATTGACTTGCAGATACTCTGTTGCATGCTGTCCGAAACCGGTCTTCCCAAGGAAATCACCGAGTCCGCCTATAATCAACGGTACCTCTTTAAGATTCAGCTCGTTTCTTAGAGTCTCGAGGATGTTCTTTAGTTTCTCGTAATAAGTTTCGTGCAGCGAACCATAACTGTCGCTTTCGCCCTGGTGCCAAAGTATTCCGGAAATTTGACTGGAGCGCTGGGCGAAGCGGGCTTCGGACAAAGCATGCTGAAAAAGTATTCCCTCCGGATGCCAGTCATTTAATGAACTGCCGCCTTCCGCACAAGGAATCAGACCGATTTCTTGATCGGGATTAGCTTTCGACCACGCATTGGCAAAAGAGGCTGCCAAGCTTACACCTGAAACCGGGCGGTCGTAATTAATAGGCTCTGTCATCATCTGCCACTGTCCATTTCGCAGCATTTTTATTTTTTCGTTATAGATAGGATCGACTTCATGTAAAAATCCACGGCCTGCCATATTCGACTGACCTAACATTAAAAATGACTTGATCATTATTTGTTACTCCTTTACTTCTTGACTTTAGTCTAATTAGACTAAAGTCAGTATATAGTCTAGTTAGACTATAGTCAATGGTCTAAGCTCTTTGTACACTTATATTAATCTTGAAACTCTTGTAAAATAAAAATAGGGAGAAGAATTATGGGACTTATAATTGTAATTATTTTATTCCTTATCCTGGCGTCGCAAGGCGGAGCCTACGTATTACAAAAAAAGCAGTTTGAAAATCAGGAAAAGCTAAAAGAGCAATTAGAATTAATATTGAAGGAAATGAAAAAGAGCTAAGAAGAGAGAGGTTTTATAGATGATCTATCTAAGAAAATTAGCACATGAAGAACCAGAAGAGATCTATCAAATGATATTAGAGATTGGTGCCGGGGAGAACGGATTCGTTAATAGTTTACGGTCTAGTGATTTTGAAGAGTTTAAGCAGAAGCTGAAAAAGAACGATGATATTTCTAACGGCATCAACCTGGAAGAAGGACTGGTGCCCCAAACGATCTATTGGTTTTATGATCATGATCGGCCGGTTGGATATGGGAAGCTTAGGCATAAGCTTAATGAAAAATTACTGGAGCACGGAGGGCATATAGGGTATGTGATTCGTCCTACAGCAAGAAATATGGGCTATGGAAAGCAGGCATTAACAGAGCTGGTAAAACAGGCTCATCTCATGGGAATTAAGGAAATTTTGCTAACCTGTGATGAAGCTAATATGGCCTCGAGGAGAATTATCGAGTTCAATGGCGGCGTTATGAGTGAACTGAAGGAAGGATCCTGTAAGTACTGGATCAGATGAAGCTGAGATTTCGGGAGCTTGATCAAAGAAAGTAAAGGATGGTGCTGAAATGCCTTTCTCATTTGAAATTCTCAGAGAGCGTATTGAGCGGATAGCTGAGCGCATTGAAGAGATAGGGGGGATGGTTAGAGAAATTACTATCAAAGATCCTGCCAAGCCGAAACAAATAGATTTAGTAGAGCAAAAGTTGGGTGTTCGACTGCCGTTGAGCTTTAAATATACGCTATTGCATTTCTCCGCTGAGTTTAGCTTTCGCTGGTTCTTTCCGGATGCCTATCAATTGCCTGAAAAATATAAAGGAATATTCTGCGGGACACCAAATTGGAGCTTGAATAATCTTATCCGATTTGAGGAGGAGCGAAAAGGGTGGGTCGAGCATGTATTTCCGAATCCTGAGGATGAGTACGATAAAGTGTGGCACGACAAGTTAGCATTCTTGGAAGTCGGGAATGGAGATTACTTTGCATTTGATCTGAGTGAAAAGGGGAAGCATCCGATTGTGTATTTAAGCCATGACGATGGGGCAGGGCACGGATACATCATAGCAAATGACTTTATGGAGCTGTTGGATCATTGGTCAAGAGTCTGCTTTGTAGGTGCCGAGGACTGGCAGTGGATGCCCTTTGTACAATCTCGTGAAAGTGGTATTTTGCCAGATAGTGAGTCCGCCATTGAATTTAGAAAGCAATTAGGTATAACGCTTTAGGATACAGACTGGAACTTTAGGCAAGTTGTCGAAGCTGCGTAAAGACTTGTCCGGAAGGGACAAGAGCCTTCGAATCGCATAACTGCCATTGGAAGGCCATATAAGCACGTATTTATTACCTGCCCATGTTATAAACAGCAAGACAGCTATTGTTTATCGGTGTGAATTAGCTTGTTTATTTCTTTAATGGCTATGGATGAAAGGTACCTTGCCTCAGTTTCGCTGATTTTATAGGCTGAGGTATCATTACGGGTTGTTTTTGAATTTTGAGGGAGGAAACCCTTGATGTGCTGGTCAAGCATGATTGAAGGCTCGGCTCCGGTGCGTTTTAAAAGCTCTGCAAGCAACTTCGGGTTTCCGTTGTCAGCCCCGCCGCTGATCGAAAAGAAGCCATACGCTTGTGGAGTTGATTTTAGATAGTTCCAATAGGCCCGAAGCGGGGAAGCTATATGGCCCATCCAAACAGGGGCAAAAAAGAGGATCAGGTCATATTGCTGAAGACTATCCGGGTCAGGTTCTACCTTGGGTGTTCGGGAAAAAATCATATCCAATATGATATTTCCCATGGTCATAGGCTTTCGTGGCGTAATTTTAATATGCGTTGCTGACAAATCTTGTGCTACACTTGCAGCAAGTCTATCATTATTGCCCGTGAATGAATAAGAAATAACCGCAATCTTCATTTTAAGATCTCCCCTAACATAATTATTGTTGAGCTTGTTTTAACGCAAATTCTAATGCTTTCAAATGAGCTTTGGAGGTCAGCGTTGCTCCGCTGATTTGTATCCACTTGTAAAGATTCGGTTTCTAGTACTTTTTGAAACAGATCATTTATTGTCATTTCGCCTGTTAATTTCGCAGGTTTTCCGTTGCTATCCAGCGCACCTTTTAAAACGATGATTTTTGTAATCTTAGCATCGGATACGGTGACTTGAACGGTTGCATTACGGGAACTTCCTTTGGTTCCGGCGTATTCTCCGGCATATATTCCATCTCTTAACCTTGTAAAGTCAACATCCCCAATTGTGAGAGCTTGAAGTTCCTGACGTTCAGGAGCATCCGCAAGAAACGCAATCAGGGTTCCGAGAATTGCTACACCTGTGACAATCAAAAGAATAAACCGGATTCTGATTTTCTTCCTGGACATCTTTGAAGCAGACATTTGCAACTCCCCTCATTCCAATGTAATTTTCACATACTGGTTTTTGTCTTGTTCATCAACCTCTACCAACAGGCAGGGTAAAGTCAGTTCGCCGCTGCCAAGTGCTTCAAGAATAGCCTCCATATCAATATCCTTGAGACGTTCCAACTCACCATTGACACGTCCTTTCTTCTGAGCGTATTCTGCCATCTGCCCAAGTTTCAGTCCCATCTTCACTATAAAGAAGGGGATGCGTACATTAGAGGTCAATACACCATTCTCAATAACTTCAATGCGGATTCCTTTTGGCTTAACAGGCTCGATGGTTTGTTTTTTTCTCATAAATAATCCTCCTTAAATTAGTAATTATGAATGAATAATTTAATATTCGTTCATTCAACGCCTGAAAAATACTGCTCCAGTTTACTATTCGGAGCAGTCCAAGCCTTTCATAATTAACTCCGTCATAAGATGCAGCAGCTCTGGGAAATACTCAATGCCGATTTCTTCCTTATGCGTATCCACATTTATGACTGCCGCGAATACCATCATAATCATCTTACCGTCTATGTCTTTGCGCATTTTGCCTTGCTTTTGCCAAAGTGCGATGAGCTCTAAAAAATTGTCGTACAAAAAAGCTACGGCATCAACACCGTTTTCCTCACGATAGACCTGCTGCAGCTTTTCAAACACACTTTTGTTGTACCATTCTCTTAAAATGGGATTTGACTTCATTCCCTCAACGTTTAGCATGAGCATTTGACCGATAACCTTTATAGGGGGTTGCTTCAGGTCAAGCGACTGAAAGCAGAGCTGTTTCAGCTTTGCGTTTTCTTCCAGAAAAATATCCATAAAGAGCTTTTCCTTAGAAGAATAATAGTTATAAAAGGTTCCTACTGCCATTCCGGCTTTCTTTGTGATTTCTGAAATATTGGTTTCCTTAAATCCTTTTGCGCTGAATAGCTCCTTTGCACAAGCGTAAATTAATGCTTTCTTATCTTCCACGGGTAGGCCTCCAAATAATCACTGCAATGTGAATGAACGAATATTTTTTCATTCATATTGTAGTTCATAGGAGGTGAGTTGTCAAAATAGTTTTATTATTGTCTTATGCACCTTTTAACGGCTCAGTCACGTTTATTTATATAACAAATATTAAGGAGGAAGATGGCTATAAAAGCTAAGTCATTATTTTTATTACCCATTGTAATTGTCATGTTGCTGGCATCAGCTTGTACTAGTGTTAATACTGGCTCAAGTTCATCAAAAGAGCTCGTGGCTCCTTATCTGTTAGCGTTAGACGAATTAATTTCAACAGACACAGCTCTTAACACTAATATGGAATACATTTCTCTGGTTCTGAATGAAGGAGTTCCTTTAACAAAGCCGGATAAGCAAGCCATTGAAGAATACCTGCAAGACAAATATAACTTACGTATTTATAACTACACTTATGAGCAATTAATAGATCAGAAATTGTATGAGCAGGACACAACGATGCTTAAAGGCATCCTTCTAAGCATTGAAAAGCAGAACCAGTCAGATGACCAGAACAAGATGGCAATTGAGGTCAGTAAGTATCGCGCAAATGAAGGAGCAATCGCAATAGAAATAATCTTAGCCTATCAGCAAGGACAATGGGAAATTATTGGTTACGGTCAGATGAGGCAAAGCTAGCAACAATGCCAGTACTCCTTTTAATCGTTTAAAAAGACAAAAGCAGTACGACAAGGAAATGATCCTTGCCATACTGCTGCTTTATCATATTCCCATTCTTACTCAAACCGGAATACAAATATTTGTTACCGGGAAGAAATGACCTGATTCAGAAACCTCTCTGCATCACGATTGAATTTCCAGGTGATCCCGAATTTATCCACTAGCATACCGAAGCACGAAGACCATGGGACATTGGATAGAGGCATGATAACAAAACCGCCGGCGGCTAAGTTGTTAAAATAATGCTCCAAGGCCTGCTTGTCATCCATAATGATGCTGATGAGCACGTTATTTCCCTTTACCAATTCACCTGTAGTACTCTTCATCGAAGGCAAGAGATCGGACATCATGAGTTTCCCGCCCGCAAATTCGATCGATGACTCCATGATCATATTCAACTCATTTTCCGGCATCGGAAAGTTGGGGTCCTGCGGAATATCCTTGAATTTCACCTTTTTGACTTCACTGGCCTGCAAGGCCTCCGAATAGAAATCAATCACTTCTTCTGTGTTCCCATCAAAGTTTAAGTATGCAATAACTGACATATGACAACCTCCTTCTTGTTATGAATGAAGTATAAGCTATAATAGATGACAGCTAATATGTCACCTTTTTAGACGGTAAGACAAAAAATAATGATTTACTTGCGAACGGATGGGGAAGATGGGAAAAACCGAACGACTGATTTCTATAGTAATGATCTTGCTGCAAAAAGAAATCGTATCTGCATCAGAATTTGCCAAGCTATTCCATGTATCCAAAAGAACGATTCTTCGTGATATGGAAGCCTTAAGCATGTCCAATATTCCCATCTATGCTATCAATGGCGTAAATGGGGGTTATGGCATCATGGAAGAGTATAAATTGGATAAGCGGCTTTTAAGCAGCCAGGATCTAGAGAACATCCTTACAGCGCTAAGCGGGCTGGAGCAAATTTTGTTCAGCCAAGAGGTCGAATTGACCATCCGAAAAATTGCGTCCATGGTTCATGCGAACGTGCAACAAAGCTCAATTCATTTGTCCTTTTATGATTGGAAGGGCCGCGCTGAAATTTTACAGGTCTTGAGAACATGTCAGGACGCCATTAATCAAGGCCGACTGGTCTCCTTTGATTACATCGATAAGGATGGGAAGAGCACGAAACGAATGGTGGAGCCCTACCTGCTTCATTTTAGCGAAATGAGCTGGTATTTGAGGGGATTCTGTCTGGAGCGCAGGGGATACCGAACCTTTAAGCTGTCCAGAACCGAGCATCTTCACATGGAGTCGAAGACCTTTTCCCCTAGGGAGGACGTGGCACATGATTTAGCCGAGGCGCGGTATCAACCGCAATTAATCGAAGTCAATGCATGGATTAAGCCCGCTATACGGGATCAGTTTATCGAGCGATATGGCCGGAATAGTGTTATAAGCCTTGAAGACGAATCCTTATTGGCAACATTCCAGGTGCCCCATAGCCCAATCGGATTTCAACTGATCGCTGGCTTCGGAACGAATCTGAGAATCATCGAACCTGCGGCTTTTGCCGAGGAATTTCGAACATTTTTATCTAGTATGCTTGAACAATATGATCAGGCAAAATGACCCACAAGAGGATCACTTGGAATATAAGTGGTCTTCTTATGGGTCATCATGTCGGCTTAGAGCTTGAAGGTGGATACGGATTGTTGAAGCTCTTCGGCTACTTGGGCTAGGGACTGGGCTGTGGCAGCCGTTTCTTCACTGCTGGCAGCCGCTTCCTCGGTTGTTGCTGAGATGTTCTCAATTGCAGTAAGAACTGTAGCGGTCTGTGCAGCCTGCTGTTCACTGGCGGCAGCAATCTCCATTACCTTTTGGCCTGCTTCATTGACATAATTAACGATGTGTCCAAAGGACTCTCCGGTACGTTCAGACAATTCCGCGCTGTCATGTACGGATTTTACGCTGGCACGGGTATTTTCCTGCATGCCTTTAATAATACCTGTAATCTGCTTGGTTGCTTCGCCGCTACGTTCGGCAAGCTTTCGCACTTCATCGGCGACTACCGCGAACCCGCGACCCTGCTCGCCGGCTCTTGCTGCTTCAATTGCCGCATTAAGCGCAAGCAAGTTGGTTTGATCTGCAATATCCTCAATCACACTAATAATTTCGCCAACCCTCTGCGAATCATCTTCCAATCTCGTCATTTGCAGACTTACTGATTTCATGCTTTCGCTGGAGGTTTGAACAACATGGCTTCCTTCCTCAGCGATACGCACGGTTTCATTAGACAGTTCGGAGGCCAGCTCGGTGTTACGGGCTACGGCGTGTATCGCTGCAGACAAGTCCTTGAACAATTCATTCATCGTCTGAGCATCACTCGCCTGACTTGCATTTCCGCTGGCAATTTCCTCCGTGCTGGCAGAGATTTGCTGAGAGGCTGCAGCGAGGCTTTGAGCATGGCTCAAAATGTTACCGACAGTGTCCCGCAAGCTTAAGACCATATTATTCATTCCTTGAGCAAGCTGCCCGATCTCATCTTTAGTGGAGATGTCAAGAGTGTTCCGGAGATTTCCACTAGCTACTTGCTGGACAAGTTGAGTGACTCGTGCAAGAGGTCTGGCAATGATCTGCGCAATAATATAACCCAGGAGAATAGAGATTACGGCAGAAATAGCAATTACAGCTATGGAGATATTTCTAGAGGAGGTATAGGTTGCCTCTCCAGCATCCTTTGTCGCGTCCGCCTCCGCCATATTAATGTCGATCAAATCATACAACAGGTCTCTGATTTTATCACCGACATCGCCCAACTCGTTCTTGATCAATTGTTCCATTTCTTGTTTTTGGTTGTTGGTGCTCATTTCCACTGCTTGATCAAGCAACCCCAGATATTCATTCCATAGTCCGTCGAACGGTTCTAGAGCGGCCTTGGATTCCTCGCTGAGGAGCGTACTTCGAAAGGCATTCATATTATTCAGCAGTTCTTTCTTTTCTATTTCCAGTTGATTGATGTCTTCCTCTTCAGCCGCTTTGTTGTCTGCCATATAGATGCTTCTAACGAGAACCCGCATACGCGTGTAGCCGATCTGTGCAGATTGCACGGATTGTAGAGGAATAAGCCCGTCATCGTACATCGACTTCAGGGACCCGTTCATCTTGCTTAAATTGGTGAGACTATATATTCCAACAAAAGCGAGAATCAGCGATACTAGCAAAAATGCGGAAATCAGCTTTACACTGGTCTTCAAATTGTAGAAAAATTTCATGTGATGTTCCTCCAGGTTCGTTGGGTTGTCTATGCGTTGCCGGATAACTTAATAATTGTTTCGACATCAAGAATAAGGGCTACATTACCGCTGCCTAAAATCGTTGCTCCTGAAATCCCGTCAGTTCTGGCGATAAAGCTGCCAAGACTCTTGATCACGATCTCCTGATTTCCGATCAACTCATCCACTGCCAGTGCGACTCGCTTTTCAGCCCTTCCGATAATAACCATAGGCAAATAGTTGCGAGCTGGAGAATGCGGGTATTGAAAATGTTCCTGCAGCCAGACGACAGGGATGACTTGTTGCCGGATTTTTATAACAGGCTCCCCTTGCAGCCTTTTGATTTCATCTGTTTCGACCCGTGTAATCTCCGCAACGCTGCTCATAGGAATAATAAAGGTCCGTCCGCTGATTTTTACGAGCAATCCTGTAACAATGGCTAAAGTAAGGGGGAGGCGGATCTGGAATACGGTGCCTTCACCCTTGACTGTCTCAATATCAATCATGCCGCTCATGCGTTCAATATTATTGCGAACAATGTCCATGCCCACCCCGCGGCCGGAGACTTCACTCACCTCGGCGGCAGTTGAAAATCCCGGTCTGAAGATGAGATGAAGAGCTTCATCATCACTCAAGCGCTGGGCTTCAGCCTGTGATAGGATTCCTTTCTGGACGGCTGATAAACGAAGCTTGTCTGCGTCCATCCCAGCTCCGTCATCTCGAATGGAGATCACGACATGGTTATCCTGATGTATAGCGGATATGGTGACTGTGCCGCGCTCGCTTTTACCGATCAACCGTCTTTGCTCCGGCCTCTCGATCCCATGATCAACCGCGTTACGGATCAGGTGGATCAGAGGGTCGCCGATCTCTTCTATTAGGTTGCGGTCCAGCTCGGTATCTTTCCCTTGCAAAATAAGGTCAACCTGTTTGCCCAAAGATTCGGATAAATCCCTAACCATACGCGGAAAACGGCTGTACAGCTGCTCAATTGGAAACATCCGGGCTTTCATTACACCGTCCTGCAATTCGCTGGTGAGCAAGCTCAAATGGTCCGAAAGCTGAACCAGCTCTTCAACAAGCTCATCGGCGCCGAATTTTTGTCTGAACAGTTGCTTGATCTGCTGAAATCTCGTCTGATCAATCACAAGCTCACCAGCGAGATTCATCAAATGATCCAATCGTTCGATATTCACCCGGATGGTTGGGGATTTACTCTTTGTCCCCGGCATTTCAGAGCGCTGTAAGAGAGAAGAATCCGCAGCCTCCGGCAACAGCTCTTTTGGTGCTTCTGCGTTACCTGGAATATCAGAGAGCAAGAAGGGGAGGACGTCTACCGTTTCCACATCCAATATTGCACTCACGCTCTTTTTAAGTCCTTGATCATCCAGGTCATTAGAGGCCAGAATCCATGTTACTTCATGGATTTCCTCTTCCTTAAGCGATTCCCAGCTCGGGGGATCGCTGTCTACCATCGTGCCATAGTTCCTGAGTTCCGTTTCGACCAGATACATTCGCGGCTGTCTCATCTGTGCGTGGGGAGAAAGGGACACCCTGATCGAAAATAACTTTTTTCCGGACTGTAATGCTTGCTTGACATGCTGCTTCAGACGTTCATGCCATTCTGGAGAAACTGCATTTTCTTCAAATGCTTCGGCTTCTGAGGCTTCGAGTAGGCTGTACTGCTGAAGCTCCTGCAGAAGGGATGAAATATCTGCTGTTTCGGAATCGGTCTGGATGATTTCATCTTGAAGTCCTTTCATGACATCGAGTCCTGTGAACATAAGGTTAATTAAGGGCTTGGCCACAGATAGCTGTCCATTTCTTACTTGATCCAGAAGATGCTCAACATGATGAGTCACTTCCTTCATCTTGTGGTATCCCATCGCGGCGGAAGAGCCCTTTAAAGTGTGCGCAGCGCGAAAAAGCCGATCAATAGCGCTGTCGGCAGGCCCTTCCTGCTCAAGACGTAATACTTCTTCTTCAATAAGCTGAAGCTGTTCATCCAATTCTTCTAAGTATAATTCGCGGTAGTCCGACAAATTGGTCACGAATGTTCCTCCTAGCTGTCTCCGAGAAGCACCTCATCTAGTTTTAGAATTCCTACCAGGCTCCCGTCTGACGCCAACCCAATACCTGTAAATAAACTACCGCTTACCTGAGCGATCTTATCCGGAGGGGGTTGAATATCACTGAAGGTGGTTACCTTGCTGACTTTATCCACAATGATTCCTACTGCTTCTTCCTTGTGATTGGCAACCACGATGCGTGTGGCTTTCGTGAATTCATCGGGTTCCAGCATAAATAGGCTCCTTAGACTAATGACAGGTACGATTTTTCCCCGCAAGTTAATCACACCCTGGACATAAGGGTAGCTGTTAGGGATATCAGTTATGGCCTGCATCTTAATAATCTCATGAATTTCGGAGATCGTGATCGCATAGTTCTCACTGTCTACACAAAACTCGATATACTGCTCCTGATCTGTTGATTGCATTTCTCAGTTTCCTACCTTTCCTGATTTCACCCAAGATAAGAGTTGTCCGAATCGAACAGCTCAAGTGCTACCCGGGTAATGTCCGGATCGAACTGGATGGCACTATTGCGTTGCAATTCCTGCTTGACCTGTTCGAGCGTCAAATTTGGACGGTATGGTCGTTCGCTCATCATTGCGTCATAGGCGTCAGCTATGGAACAGATGCGAGCTAGTAAGGGGATTTCCTGCTCTTTAAGCCCGGAAGGATACCCATACCCGTCCCAACGTTCATGATGATGAAGAATCACTTCGAAGACGGATTCCTCAAAATCAGAAATGTTATGTAAAAGATCCGCACCTACCTGCGGGTGAAGCTTAATAATTCGCCATTGCTGAGTGGAAAGGGGGGCTGTTTGCTCCAGCACGCTTATGGGCAGCATGATTTTACCCAGATCATGAAGAAAACAGCCGCGCAATAAATTCTCTTTCTCACAAGTTCCCAGACTCATCTTCGTGGCGATTCGTTCTGCGAATATAGCTACCCGAATACTATGTTGATAGATTTCAGGACGATGTTTTTGCATAAAGTTCATGAGGTGAATCAGAGGAGTAGATTCTTGGTATATTACGGACTGTCGGTCGATTAATTCTTGCAAAGGGCTCAATATGGTTCTCCTTTCCTGTGAGATACATGAAAACAGAATCCGACGATGTTATCAGCGAGACAGTCAAAAAAACCTCCTTTTCCTAGTAAATTCAATCACTTGCGGTCTTTGCATGCCTTCATCCCGATGACTTGCGACGTGTCAAGTTTCAAAATCAAGTAAATATCGACCTAGATAGGTCGTATAATGATAATTATCCTACAAAAATTCAGGGGGACACATGAATGACTACTACTAACAACATGATTCTTGCAGATTCGTTCGCTTTGCTTCATTCGGATTCAAAGGGCCTTAGTGACGATAAGATCGTCAACATGTTTTTAAGTGCCTGCTGTACTGCAGAAAATACGAAGAGGAGCTACTTAAGAGCTATTCATTGTTTTCGGGAATTCATTGGGTTCAAGAAGCTTGATACGGTAACATGGAGGGAAATTGAGTCGTTTAAGCTTTATCTGCAGCAGCGTGAGAAGTTAAGTGCAAAAAGCTCGCTGGCGCCAGCGAGCATCGCGGCTTTTATTGCTCCACTGAAATCATTATATAGATGGGGGAGCGATGAAAACGTCGGGCTCTTTAAAAGTAATCCTACATCTAATGTGCGCCTTCCTGTTGTACAGGTAACAAGCCACCGGAATTTTTTAACTAAAAAAGAGGTAGGGTTGCTGCTGAAGTATCTGCAGAAGGATAGTCAAAGGAATTACTTGATCGGGCTATCCCTCGTATTGCTTGGTTTGCGTGTGTCAGAGCTCAGTTCGATCTGTTGGGGGAATTTTCACAGTGATCCTTTAGAATCGAGTGTGTGGCTTACGCTTCAATATACAAAGGGCGGAAAAACAAGGGAAGTTAAGGTGCCCGAAAGTTTATGGAACATATTTTTGGATTACGCAACGCGTATGTTCGGAGACGCTGTTCCTCCTGCAACGTTCAGATTGTTTCCAATCTCCACAAGACAAATTGAACGAATTATTCGCAAGGCTGGAGAAAGAAGCGGGATAACGAAAAAGCTGACGCCGCACTGGCTGAGACATACAAACGCTACCTTGGCATTACTTGGGGGAGCATCGCTTCAGCAAGTGCAAGAAACGCTAGGTCATTCACATATTAATACGACACAGCGATACTTGCATACTGTGGAGCAAATGAAGAAGGCGGCCCCGGATTATGTACATGATACGCTGCGGGAAATTATTTACTAATGCTCTATGCAAAGTAGGTTGTTTGTCCTATAATTTGATTAATCACTCCAACAAAAAACGGTCTTTTTATACATTTTTGCCCATGACATTTGTCGGATAATTATCATTATACGACCTATTTCGACATTCTCGACATTCCATTCCTAAAATTTAAACTTCCCAAAAATTACCTTGTCATAGAAAGTTCCGGAACTGTCACGAGTGCTATGAAAGAAAAACAGAAAAAGATCTATAGCAAGCACTCAACGTGCATTACACCAGTTCTTCTACCTGTGAATCAGCTTTGCGAGCTTCAGTTTATTGAATAGCTAAATACAGACATGGCCGTCCAAGGGCCGTGTCTTTTTTTGGCAGAATTAATTTGTATAAAAATGAACCTATTCATGATTTGTGACAATGTATAAATGAATGCTTGATCAGAGAGGAGGAGTTACTTGGAAATTGATGAGTTGATCGAACTGGTGGAGCTGCACGGTAAGGCGATTTATGGCTTTTGTTACAATCTGACCAGAAACAAGGAAGACGCGGACGATTTGTATCAAGATACTTTTCTGAAGGCCGCTGAATTAAGACACAAGATGGATATGTCGGGCAATCCAAAAGCTTTCCTGATCTCCATTGCGATCCGGTTGCACAGAAATTCCCGTCGAAAACTCGCCTGGAGGCGGAAAATTGCCCATCCCATTCAGCTTGACGAAGCGGGGGGGTATTACCCTGGATCCCTTGCATGTAATGAGAATCCAGAAGATGCCCTGCTGTCGCAGGAGCTTCGTACCATGATCCAGAAAGCAGCTGATCAACTGGACGATAAGCTTAAGTTACCACTTATTATGTACTATGCGGTGGACATGACCATTGAAGAGATTGCTTCGACGCTTAGCATCCCGGGCGGAACGGTGAAAAGCAGGCTACATAAGGCTCGCAGGATCATGAGAAATGTTGTGGGGGATGATTCCATATGAATGATGCAGATTGGGAGCGAATACTACGGGCTTCTCTGGCTTCTGAAATGGAGCCTGAAGAAAAACTAAATCAAGTAATTATCCGTAAACTTCTGGCACACCAACAGTTGAAGCCGAGGTATAAGAGGAAAGTATCAGTAGGATTGGCCGCCGTCATGTTGATGCTAGTCTTGTCGTTGTCCGCTTATGCGGCGGGACAATTATTCTCAGCAAGGCAGGTTGCCGAGCAATTAGGTGATCGGCTGCTGGCCGATGCGTTTGACAGCAAGGATGCTATTCTGATCGATCAATCGAAGGATTCCGGGGGATATCGCTTTACACTGCACGGTCTTGTCTCCGGAGAGAATTTAAGCGAATTCCGCCAGGAATCGGAGGATATTTTTCCTGACAGGACATATGCGGTTGTATCGATTGCCAGACTGGATGGGACACCGATGCCTCGTCCTTCCGAGCCCGAGTACGGACAAGATCTGTTTTTTATATCTCCGTTGATAAAAGGGCAGAAGCCTTGGATGGTCAATATCGCAACGATGAATGGCGGGTACAGTGAAACTGTTATGGACGGTGTGATGTATAGAATGATTGAATGCGATCAGGTAGAGGTATTTGCAGACAGAGGGGTGTACTTGGCAATTAGCAGCGGGACTTCGTTCTATAGCAACGAGGCGTTTAGGTTCGATGAGAATACAGGTGAGGTTCATGTAAGAGAGGACTACTCTAAGGCCTCACTTTTGTTCGATCTTCCTCTTGATCCGGCAAAGGCAGATCGTCAAACCGCAGAGACTTATTTGAAAGAATTGCTGAACAACTCTACATCTACGCAGAACACGGAAAACCATGAATACTCGGGGAGTACGGGGGATGAGGCTTGGGTTCGCTGGATTGAGGAATTGCGGGCCAAAATCCGCAACGGTGAGCAGGTAGGCGAGACGATTACCGATTCGATCAAGGAAGTGACCTATGATGCCTCTGGGAATATCACGTATACTTACGGAGACTTAACCGCAACCATTTCCCTTGAAAATTTATTCGAAGAGGGACAGACCGGATTTACGGATCGACGGCTTCCAATTAGCGGGAACGGGGATAACTATAGAGCCATGCTCTTCCACAAAGATGAGAATGGCGTGATTACCGGAAGAATTGTTGAAATTGAAATAGAGTAGTCTACTGGATAATTAGCGAGCCCAATCCTTGGAGCTCGCCTTTTTTATCGAAGGAATACAGAATGCCATTTCCTTATGCTAATCTTCCTTAAATCCTTCCCCATGCACATCATGCACATCGTTGATAATAATGAATGCCCGGGGGTCGACCGATTTTGCGATTTGATGAAGGCGGCGGATCTCCGGACGGGAGACGACGCAGTATGCCATGTATTTGGATTGCTTGGAGTAGGCGCCGATCGCCGGGATCAAGGTCACTCCCCGATCCATTTCCTTCGTAATCATATCCGCAATGTCCGGAGCATGATCACTAATAATGGTAAAGGCCTTGGCCGAGTATGCCCCCTCCTGGATAAAGTCGATAACTTTGGAAGCGATGAATACCGCGACAAGGGTGTATAAAATATTTTCCTTCGCTACATAGAAAAGTGACAGCGCAATAATGATAATATCGATAGTCAGAATGACCTGTCCCATACTGAAGCCGTATTTGCGGTTCAGAATTCGGGCTACAATATCGGATCCGCCCGTCGTGCCGCCGAATCGAAATACAATGCCAAGTCCAGCGCCAAGCGTTACACCTGCATAGAGAGAGGCCAGAATAAAATCCGTTTCGAAGGTTTCGATCCAGCCGTGCTCAATCATCTTTTCGAAGATCCATAAGAAAAAGGACAACGAACCGATCCCGATTCCGGTATAAACAATCTGGCGTCCGCCAAGAATTTTCCATCCCAGAAAGAATAGCGGGATATTCAGAAGCAAATTGGAGAACGATGGTGAAATACCAAAAGCGTATTTGAGCAGGATCGTGATTCCGGTCACCCCTCCCTCCATAAGCTGATTGGGTATAATAAAATAGAGAAGTCCGAAGGCATAGATTGCGGTTCCCAATAAAATAGGAAGCACCGTTTTCACGACTCCCGATACTTTAAATGAATTCATTAATTTCATCCCTCACCTATCCATAGAAAGTGAATTTTTCGCATACTTACTTAGTATATCTTTTTTTCGTGTGATTAAAAATGATTTGTCTTCAAAACTGCTTTGCGATAACATAGGGATGAAACTCACAACTTGCGGAGGAATGTCGGATGGAAGAGAAGTCTCTCGCCGAAATGCAGCGTGAAGTGGACCGATACATATCGCAGTTTAAGGAAGGCTATTTCAGTCCGCTTGCGTTGATGGCTAGAATGAGTGAAGAAGTCGGAGAGTTGGCCCGAGAGGTCAATCATAGCTATGGCGAGAAGAAGAAAAAAGCAGACGAAGCGGATAATTCCATTGAATTGGAGCTTGGGGACATTATGTTTATCACCATGTGCTTCGCCAATTCGCTGGGCATCGATCTGACGGAAGCTCACAATAAAGTGATGCATAAATTCAATACTCGCGATGCGAATCGTTGGACTCGTAAGGACACCGAATAAGAACCTCTGTCATATGCTGTACTGTGAACAGCCCATGACAGGGGGGAAGCAGATGAAGGCGGAGGACTATCTTAAGAAGGCATACCGCAGCATTTACAATAATGATTTTGAACAGGCGATATCCTGGTTTGACCAGGCGCTCGCTATTGAGCCGGATAACGCAGATATTCATTATCGGTGCTCCATTACATGTGCGCGAAGCAACAGGCTGGACAAAGCCATTGCCAACGCCAGACTCGCATTCGCATTAATGCCTGCGCAGGAGGAATATAAGCTGCATTTTGACCGGATACAAGCCAAGGAGCTAACACAGCTGGCCAAGAAGCGTTTGGATTCTTCCTCTAGCAGTTCGTCACAGGGAAGCAATTCATCATCTGCGATACGACTGTTGAAGCGGGCCGTCCAGCTGGATCCGCTATCTGTGGATTCACAGGTGTGGTTAGCTATTGCCTATGCCGAGACGGGTCAATATGTGAATGCGCTGAAGGCGCTTCGGGATGCATCGTCACTGCCCCAGGATGAAGCGGTGGCGACACAGCTTCGAGAACTGGAGCAAAGAATACGCAAAACCATGAAAACCTAGTTGAACAAGTGGAGGTATCAGGATGACGGATAGAATCAGAGTTGCTGTGGCTGGTGCAGCAGGCAGAATGGGACGCGAAGTCGTCAAAATGGTGCTGGAGGATGAAAGTCTGGAGCTGGTTGCCGCCATCAGCATCGACAATGATGGGGAGGATGCAGGGACCCTGGCGGGATTGAAGCCTTGCGGTGTAAGACTGACATCCGACCTGGAGCTTGCGCTGCTTGAGAGCAAGCCGCACGTCATGGTCGATTTTACTACCCCGGCATCGGCATACGGAAATACCGAGCTAGCCATCAAGCATGGCGTTGCTCCTGTAATCGGTACGACCGGCTTCACGCCGGAACAGATCGAGGATCTGGACAAGCAGTGCCGGGCCAAGAAGCTTGGCGGGCTCATTGCACCAAACTTCTCAATCGGCGCGATTCTGATGATGAAGTTCGCCGCGGAAGCAGCCAAATATTTTCCGCATCTGGAGATTATCGAATATCATGGGGATCAGAAGCTGGATGCGCCTTCGGGAACGGCGGTGAAGACCGCTGAACTGATTGCGGCTAACCGGGAAGAGCTGCGCCAGGGCAATCCGAACGAGGAAGAGACGATTGAAGGCTCAAGAGGCGGCTATTATAATGGCTTTAGAATCCACAGTGTCCGGCTGCCTGGAGTATTTGCGCAGCAGGAGGTCATCTTTGGCGGATTCGGGCAGAGTCTCAAGATACGCCACGATTCCTTCGAGCGTGCAGGATATATGCCGGGCGTTAATTTGGCGGTCAAGAAAGTGCTTCAATGCGAGGGCATGGTTTATGGTTTCGAACATTTAATGGATGGATAGTAAGGGGAGAGAGAGAACATGTTGAATATCGCTTTTATTGCACACGACCGTAAGAAAGAAGATATCGTTAATTTTGTCATTGCCTATGAGCATGTGTTCAGGGGGAAGAAGCTGTATTCGACCGGTACGACGGGGATGCGTATTATGGAAGCGACAGATCTGCAGATTCACCGCTTCCTCTCCGGGCCGCTTGGCGGCGACCAGCAAATCGGCGCTCTGATCGCGCAAAATGAAATGGATCTCGTGCTCTTCTTCCGTGATCCATTAATGGCACAGCCTCACGAGCCGGACATTACCGCGCTGTTGAGATTGTGCGATGTGCACGGTATTCCTGTCGCGACGAATTTGGCTACGGCTGAGATTCTGGTTCGTGCTCTGGATCGCGGAGATTTCGGCTGGCGTGAGCTGGTAGAATCCAACAAGCCGGGATTGGGTTAAGGATGAGTACATCTGTAGAACCGTTGGACATCCTTGTGTTCGGTGCTCATGCAGATGATGCGGAGATTGGGATGGCAGGCACAATTGCTAAGCATACCGCTGCCGGTATGCGGGTTGGTCTGTGTGATCTGACGCAGGCCGAATTGTCCTCGAATGGCACGGTAGAGCTAAGGCTTCAAGAAGCCGATGCGGCTGCCCGAGTGCTAGGCGTTGCCATGCGCATAAATCTCGGTCTGCCGGACCGCGGGCTATTCGGGACACCGGAACAGATTGCTGCCGTAACTGAACTGATTCGCACCTATGCACCGAAGATGGTGTTTGCTCCTCATTGGGAGGATCGCCATCCCGATCATGTAGCCTGCAGCAAGCTGGTGCAAGAGGCGGTATTTAATGCGAAGCTGCGCCGGTATATGCCGGACAAGCCGGCGGTTAGTCTGCCGGAGCTTTATTTTTACTATATTAACGACTGGACAACCCCGGATGTGCTGGTGGATGTAACGGACCATTATGCGCTCAAACAGCAGGCTCTTGGCTGTTACCGTTCCCAGTTCATAAAAGCGGAAGGTGACGATGCTGCGCCGACGCCGCTGAATCAGGGGTATATCGAAAGGGTGCAGGCCAGAGATGCCTTACTGGGCCAAGCCCGGCTGATTCCTTATGCCGAAGGCTTCACGGTAAAGACACCTTATCTTGTTCATCTGTTCGGAGCCAGCCGCTCATAAACTATACTTGTGAATTAAGGAATCAAGGAGGCCGCTGGCGGATGGATTCATTTCTGAAGATCGGCATTACATGTTACCCGTCACTCGGCGGGTCAGGAGTAGTTGCGACAGAACTCGGCAAGCTGCTTGCGGAGAAGGGGCATGAGGTTCATTTTATATCGCATAGTGTTCCTTTCCGTCTTGGCAGCTTTCATAAAAATATTAAGTATCACGAAGTGGATGTCAGCGACTATTATGTGTTCCGCTATCCGCCTTATGATCTATCGTTAGCTACGAAAATGGCTCAAGTCGCCAAGCAGCAGGAGCTGGACGTGCTTCATGTACACTATGCCGTTCCGCATGCTGTGTGCGCCTTCCTGGCCAAGCAGATGGTCGGCGATAAGCTGAAGGTGGTCACGACCTTGCATGGAACGGATATTACGGTGCTGGCTCAGGACGAGTCGCTGAAGGATCTGATTCGGCTTGCCATTAATGAGAGCGATGCTGTAACCTCGGTGTCCAAGGATCTGACCCGGGAGACCCGGGAAGTACTGGATATTACCCGCGAGATCGATCTGACCTATAATTTCGTAGATCCGCGAGAATATTATCCGCGAAATACCTGCAACTGCAAAAGCGACTTTGCAGAACCGGGCGAAAAGGTATTGATGCATATTTCGAATTTCCGGCCGGTGAAGCGGGTTGGCGATGTGGTTGAAGTATTCAAGAAGGTTCAGGAGCAGATGCCTGCAAAGCTGTTATTTGTCGGCGAAGGCCCGGACCTTCCAAAGATTCAATGGAAGATCCGGGAGATGGGGATAGAGGATAAGGTGCATTTTCTGGGCAAACAGGATGATATCGCCCAGGTGATCTCCATGGCGGATCTGCTGCTGCTTCCTTCCGAGAAGGAGAGCTTCGGGCTTGTCGCGCTGGAGGCAATGGCGTGCGGTGTGCCTACGGTGGGCTCCATTGCGGGAGGTATTCCGGAATTGATAACACACGGCGAGACCGGCTATCTGGCTCCGATTGGCGATGTGGATGCGATGGCTGAACATTGTCTCACCTTGCTGACCCAGCCTGAACAGATGAAGAGATTTCGCGAAGCCTGTCTGTATCGCGCCAAGAATGATTTTAGCAGCGAACGGATGATGCGGACTTACGAGTCCATTTACTATCGAGTGCTTCAACGCGAGACTCCCGGCGTGAATCAAATCTGTCCTTGAGTCTTAGATTTGCACGAGAAGTGTGCTTGGAGGCTGATCCTATGAACAGATGGAAAATGGTTCCCCCCCTGATGGTTCATCAGGGGGAGCTGGTGCTGGAACGGCTTGCGTTGCAGGGCTTCGAAGCCTACTTCGTAGGCGGGTGCGTTCGGGATGAATTGATGGGGCGCCCGGTTCACGATATGGATATTGCAACCTCGGCCACACCGGAACAGGTCGTTGCTCTGTTTGACCGGACTGTGCCGACCGGAATTCAGCATGGTACTGTAACTGTGCTGATGGAGGATCATGCGTTCGAGGTGACGACCTTTCGCAAGGAAGCGGAATATGAGGGGCACCGCAGGCCCTCCGAGGTGCAGTATGTGCGTGAACTTGAGCAGGATTTGCAGCGGCGTGATTTCACGATGAATGCTATCGCAATGGATCGTCACGGACAGATTAGCGACCCGTATCACGGGCTTCAGGATATTGAAGCGGGTGTCATTCGTGCGGTAGGGAGTGCTGCGGAACGCTTTGATGAGGATGCTCTGCGCATGGTGCGGGCTGTTCGGTTCGCTTCGGTCTTCGGCTTCCGTCTGACCAAGAGCACCTGGTCCGGTCTTCGAATTTGCCGCGACAAGATCGCCTTTATCGCAACAGAGCGTATTCGCACTGAGCTGGAAAAGATGATCACAGGCCCTCGCCCCCTGCGGGGGCTGGAACTGCTGCGGAGAAGCGGTTTGCTAGAATACATAAACGCACCTGTTCCGATGTCGGCGCTGCGGTGGCCTGTCAAGGAAGCGCCGAATGGCTGGCTGGCTGCCATCGAGCATGCCGAAGGGGCGGAGCTGCCGGAGCTTCGATGGTCGCTGCTGCTTCAAGGCTTGAGCGTTCGCGGTGAGGAGGCAGTCCCGATGCTGAAGCGCTGGACATTTTCAAGGAAGCTGTCCCAGGCGGTGTCCAACATCATCATCTTCGATGAAGTGATGAACACGCTGAATGAAGATCGCTCCATTTCGCTGGAAGCACGGAGAACCCGGTTCATCGAGACGACGCTTCGGCTCGGCAAGGAGACGGCGGAAGGCTGGCTGCTGCGGAGAAAGGCTCTGATTAAGAACCACCGTCCGGAAAACGAAGAGAACGATCCAGGTAAAGCTAACCTTCTAACGGAGAATTTCCCGGAGGCAGAGTGGTATAGAGCGATCACCGTATTTGCTCTGTCGGATCTGAAGCTAAGCGGCGGTGAGATTATTGCCGCAACCGGGCGGAAAGGCGGCCCTTGGTTAACAGAGCTGTTAAACGGATTACTCCTTGCCGTTGCGGCAGGGGAATTAACAAATGAGAGAAATGTACTTCTTGAACATGCGAAAGCTGTGGTGAATACGTATGGACACATCTAGACTGTTAACCTTGCTGAAGGAACATGCTGCAACAGGGGAATATTTGTCCGGAGAAGACTTAAGCAAGCTGCTGAAGATCAGCCGAACCGCAGTCTGGAAGCAGATTAACAAGCTAAGGGAAGAAGGTTATGAATTTGATGCGGTATCCCGCAGGGGGTACCGTCTCCTTCATGCCCCGGATCTAATGACTGCCGAACGGCTGGAGCGGTATTTGCAGACGAAGCTCTATGGGAGGAAGCTGCAACTGCTGAGCGTAACAAGCTCCACCCAAATCGTAGCCAAGGAATTGGCAGAGGAAGGGGAGCCGGAGGGGACGCTTGTTTTTGCTGAGCAGCAGACTGTAGGTAGAGGAAGACAAGGGCGCAGCTGGCATTCTCCAGCCGGCAAGGGCATTTGGATGAGCCTGGTGCTGCGTCCCGAGCTGCCACTAAGGTCCGCTCCGCAGCTTACCTTGATGACCGCAGTAGCAGTATGCCTGGCGATACGCAAGGTAACCGGTGTGGAGGCCGGCATCAAGTGGCCGAACGATCTGCTTGCAGGCGGCAAGAAGATATGCGGGATTCTTCTTGAATCGGCAGGGGAAGATACCCGGATGAAATATTGCATCGCGGGGATCGGAATTGATGTTAATCTGGAGCAGGAAGACCTCCCCGAGCATTTGCAGGGCGTCGCTACCTCGCTAAAGCTGGCTGCGGGTCAGACTCAAGACCGGGCGGAGCTTGCGGCAGAGGTGCTTCTTCGAATGGAGCAGCTAATGGAGCTTTATCAAGCTGAAGGCTTCCAGCCGATCAGATTACTGTGGGAGGACATGTCCGTCACGCTAGGGCGGGGCGTGTCGGTCGCCGGTCATCAGGGGATGAATACCGGCAGAGCAGTCGCCCTGGATGATTCTGGCGGATTAGTGATTCTGGATGAATCCGGAGCGCTTGCCACGATTTTTTCCGGAGAACTTGAACTTGACTGATGTAAAATGTTTTGCAATTTGTTATACTGTCCACATGAGGCGATATCGATTTGAAATCGAATTGCACTCCAATGGGCAGACTTAAGTTAGACAGGTAAGTAGTACAGAGTTTCCAAGATCGCATGGATTCTGCTCTGAGCCGATGAGGACCGAGACAGAAAGAACGAGCGAAAGACGACTCTTCTTTTGTGTGGATTCGGGACCTTTAGTGCCAAACTAAAAGGTTTTTTTTGTGCGTCCAGAATATCCTGGTGTGCAAAATACCGAAGGAGGATAATGACAACGATGGCTGAAAAACGTGCACTAAACATTGTGAAGATGAAAAAAATGAAGCAGGAAGGCAACCCGATCACGATGATTACGGCCTATGACTACCCTTCCGCGAAGCTGGCGGAGGAAGCGGATATCGACATCATTCTTGTTGGCGATTCGCTGGGCAATGTAGTATTGGGTTATGATTCCACGATTCCGGTGACTACGGACGATATCGTCTATCATACCCGTTCTGTCGCTCGTGCTGCCGGGAATACGTTCATTGTAGCGGATTTGCCATTCATGACATATCACGGGAGCATTGATGAGACGCTCCGGACAGTAAGAAGAATCATGCAGGAAGGCCATGCCCATGCGGTTAAAATGGAGGGCGGTGCGGAGATTGCGCTTCAGGTGCAGAGCATTGTCCAGGCAGGCGTGCCGGTGCTGGGTCATATCGGCTTGACACCGCAATCGGTCAATCAGATCGGCGGCTACCGCGTGCAAGGCAAGGA
>NZ_HG005139.1:2070334-2101732 GCF_000455265.1 Paenibacillus antibioticophila | reverse complement strand
GCAAGGCAAGGACGAGCAGGATGCCCGCCGGCTCATGGAGGATGCCAAGGCGCTGGAGCGTGCCGGTGTATTCGGGATCGTCCTGGAGCTAGTTACTGAAGAGGTGGCAGAAGCGATCTCGAAGGCTGTGTCCGTACCGACCATTGGTATCGGGGCAGGACGGAGGGTAGACGGGCAGGTCCTCGTCTTCCACGACGTGCTTAAGTACGATTCCGACTACCGTGAGAAGCGCTTCGTGAAGACTTATGCGGATATCGGCGCTGAAATTCGTCAGGGCATTGCGGCTTATGTGAATGAAGTGAAGACCAGACAATTCCCGGCACAGGAGCATGTGTTCAATGCAGAGGATACCGTTATAGCGGGTCTTTACGGGAAAGTAAAAGAGGAAGCTGTGAAATGAACCTATTCCGGAATATTCAGGATTTAAGACAATATTTGAAGCAGGAGCGCTTGAAGGCAGCTCTGGAAGGCAAGGTCCTGGAGACAGGCTTCGTGCCTACGATGGGTTACTTGCATGAAGGGCATGCGAGTCTGCTCCGAGAAGCGAGACGCAACAATGATCTGGTGGTGCTGAGTATTTTTGTCAACCCGATTCAGTTTGGTCCGAACGAGGACTTTGAGCGTTATCCGCGGGACGAAGCGAAGGATCTGCAGCTTGCGGAGCAGGAAGGCGTTGACGCAGTCTTCTTGCCTTCAGTCGAGAAGATGTATCCTGCACAGACGCTAACCAAAATTACGGTCAGTCAGCAGCTGACTGGAGGGCTGTGCGGCGCTTCCCGTCCCGGACATTTCGACGGGGTAACTACCGTTGTCAGCAAGCTGTTCCATATTGTTGAACCAGAGCGGGCTTACTTCGGACAGAAGGATGCTCAGCAGGTAGCCGTAATTACCCAAATGGTGAAGGACTTGAACATGCCCGTTCAGATTGTTCCATGTCCGATTAGACGGGAAGAGGACGGCTTGGCGCTCAGCTCCCGCAATGTGTATCTTGCCCCGGCTGAGCGCGAGGCGGCATTGGTCTTGTCCCGTCAGCTACTGCATGTGCAGGAGCTGATCAACGAAGGCGGGACCCTGACAGCGGGCGAGGCAAAAGAAACATTGCTACATGCGTTCACGGCCGAGCCTCTGGCTGAGGTGGACTATGTGGAGGTCGTCCGCTTTCCAGGTCTTCAACCGCTTGGCGATTCCGAGAGAATAGCCCAAGATGGAGAGGTACTGGTTGCTGTTGCGGTGAAGTTCGGGAGCACCCGGCTGATCGACAACGTTATTCTGAGCAAGAAAGGTGTGTAACGCGATGTACAGAACGATGATGAAATCTAAAATTCACCGTGCCACCGTGACGGAAGCGAATTTGAATTATATCGGCAGCATTACTATTGACGAGGATCTGATGGAAACAGCGGATTTACTGGAAAATGAAAAGGTGCAGATTGTAAATAATAACAATGGCGCCAGACTTGAGACTTATGTAATTCCCGGCCCTCGCGGGAGCGGGGTCATCTGCCTGAACGGAGCGGCTGCCCGTCTGGTTCAACCGGGCGATAATGTCATTATCATCTCTTATGCCCAAATGTCGGCGGAAGAACTGAGAAGCCACAAGCCAACCGTTGTGTTCGTGGACGCGAATAACCGACCTGTGGAGACCGCAGCGCAAGAGCTGCATGCCACGATTCGGTAATTGATCGCCAGAACCGTTTGCCCTGCCCACCATGGCTATGCAATTAATGCCTGCGGGAATGAAATGCGAGCCCATAACAAAAAATGAACGTAAGGCTCACACTGATTTCATTTTCGATAAAGGTGGGATGCGGATGATGTTTCAACATATGTTTGCGGAAATGAGCGGGATGCTGGACGAAATCATTCATTATTATCCTGGAGCAAGCGGTCCTGCGCGTCAGGAGCTGGCTGCCAAGTGGCAACTGCTCAAAACGATGAGCGATGGAATTATCGAGGAATGGCTTAGCTTTGAAGAGAAGCTGGGTCATTTCCGTCAAACCGGCGCCAGTCCGGATGGAGGCGCTCTGCCTGTGCCTGAGCTGCCTGAGATGGACGCAGAGGCCTTTGTGAAAGGTCAAGGGTATTATAAGCTGATGATGTTTACGCAGGCACTGACGCAGTTCAAACAGGTCGTGGAGCAGTATCCGGATAGCGCGGTGGGGCGAACGTATCTGGCGATGTGCTATCTGCATCTGAATGAATCCGAACAAGCAGTTCCGCATTTTTGGCGCGTTCTGGAAACCTGTGATTCGAAACGTATTCGTTCCATCATTTATAATGCACTCGGCTGCATTGAGGCCCAGAACGGAGTGCGCTTGAAGGCGAAGGAATATTTTAAGCTGGCTCACTACCATGATCCTTCCCTGCGAGAGCCGCTGGCGAATCTGGAATCATGCATGCGCAGCAGCGGGAAGCTGCATTATGGAAGTGAATTGACCTCTCTTCTGTAGTATTTCCGGCAACGCAGGAAAAGATTATCAGGCGATGCAGAACCCTTTGTCAAGGGGGCATCGCTTTTTTTTGTAGCGATTTCACATTCAATTTTCAAATTCGCCATCTTCTGTTATGCTGTTAAATAGACTGGAAGAAAGGGACTTTACAAATCAATGAAATACGCCGTACTTGATTTTGAAACCACGGGCAACCAATCCTCGGATGTGATTATTCAGGCTGGATTGGCCATTATAGATGAAGACATGACGGTATCCCGTGTATACAGTTCTTTTGTGAAGCCCGGGATTCCGATTCCGCCGTTCATCACAAGTCTGACGGGGATTACCGAAGAGGACGTCAAGGATGCGCCTGATTTGGACGAGGTCATGATGGAGATGGTTCCATTGCTCAATGACGCCGTGCTGGTCGGCCATAACGTTGCCTTTGATTTCAATTACTTACAGAGCGCGCTGGATAAGACTGGCTACCTGCCGTATACAGGGCGAATTCTCGATACCATGGATTTTTTGAAAATATTATATCCCTCCTTGACGACGTATCAGTTAGGGATGGTTGCCTCGGAGTTCGAGGTGGAGCATGACCGGCCTCATCAGGCGGATAGTGATGCCTTGGCTACGGCTCTGATCTTCATCAAATGCCTGGAGGAGCTGGAGCAGCTGCCGCTATTAACGATACAGCGACTGGCGGATTTGCTCTCCGGGGAGGACAGTGATCTGGCCTGGTTCTTCGATGCAGTACTGGAGCAGCGTCAGCAGAACCCTTCTGTAGATCAGGATGGTTATACGTACTACAGACAGTTCGCGTTAAAGACCGATGACTGGATGAATATTGAGCCTGAGCGCAGCGATATGATGCATAACCCGCTTGAGGGTGTCAGCTTCGAGCAATTTATGGAGCAGGTGCAATCGTCTCTGAAGGAGAAGCTGCCTGAATATGAAGAGCGTGAAGCGCAGAACCTGATGCTGAAGGAAGTCGCAGCTGCTTTCCAGGAAGACAAGCATTTGCTTGTAGAAGCGGGCACAGGGACGGGGAAATCGTTAGGTTATTTGCTGCCCGCCATTTATCACAGCGTCAAAACCGATGAGAAGGTCATGGTGAGCACCCATACGATCAATCTTCAGGAGCAGCTGCGCGAGCGGGATATCCCGCTGTTGACCGAAGTTGTGCCCTTCCCGTTCAAGGCCGCGGTATTTAAGGGAAGACAGCACTATTTGTGTTTACGCAAATTTGAACATAAAATGAACAGGAGAGACTTCGCCTCTCCGAAGGAAGAAGTGATGACCGCCGCGCAAATGATTGTCTGGCTTGCCCAGACAGAGAACGGGGATGACGAGGAGCTGAATCTCGGCAACCGGGGTGGAGACTTCTGGGAGACCGTGGCGAGTGAATCGGACTCCTGTCTTGGACGCTCCTGTCCATGGTTCCGCAAGTGTTATTATCACAAAGCGAAGCATGAAGCAGGGGTAGCGGACGTAGTCATTACCAATCATTCCAAGCTGTTCACGGACATCCAGGCGGGACACCAGCTCCTTCCTGGCTATGAGCGTCTTGTCATCGACGAAGCCCATCATTTGGAGGACGTAGCCGGAAAACATTTAGGAATGCAAATGAAATATTTCACAGTGGTGCACACCCTGACACGACTGTTCAAGGACAGCAAGAACGGTCAGCTCCCGAATCTGAGGCAGCAGCTTCAGCAATCAGGGAATGAGCGGGCAGCTTCCTGGGGAGCGGTCATCGATGGACTTTATCCTGCTTTTCTTGATGTGAAGGAGCATTGGGATCGTCTTGCTGAAGCGATGTTCACACTGATGCCCGAGCGGAGCGACGCCGCTTCCGGCGATCCTGGACAATTCGTGCTGCGGCTGCTGCCGCACAAGAAGCCGAAGAGCTGGGATGATCTGCTCACGATGGAGAACCAGATTTATGTGACCATCGGAGATATTGTTCGCAAGGCCGAGAAGCTGCTTACCGAGCTTAAAGAGCAGGACGAGCAGGATTTTGGCTCCGAAAGTCTAATTACTGATATAACCGGGCTGATCAAGGACCTGGGAACTGAACGGGACGCACTGCGTTCCTTCATGAAGCTGGAGGACGTAAACACCGTCTACTGGATTGAAGGCAACGGAAATTATCGAAGCAAATCCCTGCAGATATTTGCCGTGCCGATTGATGTCAGCGAGCAACTCAAGAGCTACTTCTTCGACCGGAAGAAGAGCATTGTTATGACATCTGCCACCTTGTCGGTGGACAAATCCTTCCAATATATGATTGACCAACTGGGCCTGCAGGAGGCGCAGGCTCAAGACCGGCTCATGACCTCCATGCTTCCTTCGCCGTTTAATTACCGCGAACAGGCCTTGCTTGTGATTCCGCGGGACTTTCCAAGCGTCAAGGGAAGCGTAGGGGATGATTACTTTGTCAGTACACTCGTCCAATCATTGGCTGACACAGCGATTGTAACTCAAGGCCGTATGCTCGTGCTGTTTACCTCCTACCGGATGCTGAGGCAGGTTTATGATCCGCTAAAAGAGCTGCTGTCATCGCACAATATTTCGGTAATCGGCCAAGGCATGGACAGCGGCAGCCGCACCAAGCTTACCCGCCGGTTCCAGGGGCAGCAAGCATCCGTACTGCTGGGAACCAGCAGCTTCTGGGAGGGCGTTGATATCCCGGGAGATGCGCTCACGAGCCTGGCGATTGTACGCCTGCCGTTTCAACCGCCGAATCATCCGCTTGTGGAAGCGAAGAGCGAGCGGCTGCAGCAAGAGAAGAAGAATCCTTTCATGAAGCTGTCCGTTCCGCAGGCCGTCATCCGTTTCAAGCAAGGCTTTGGACGGCTCGTACGGACTTCCCAGGATCGGGGGATCGTCATTGTGTACGATACTAGAATCCTGGAATCTTATTACGGAAAGTACTTTTTGTATTCTTTGCCTGGACCGAAGATGGAGCATATGCCGCTTGGCCAGATGGTTCCGCGCATTGCGGAATGGCTGGACCCGGAAAATCCGTAAACGCTTCTTAATTTGCGTCAATAATAGGGGGATAATCGATGAAGTCGGAGAAAATTTCAGACGCCGTTGTGCGTAGATTGCCAGTCTATTTGCGTTTTCTTAATGAATTAAGCCGCCGAGAGGTATCCACGGTTTCATCTCAGGAGCTGGGACAGAAGCTTGATCTGAATCCGGCGCAAATTCGTAAGGATCTCGCTTATTTCGGTGATTTTGGCCGGAAGGGGATCGGCTATGATGTGGCTTATTTGATCGAGAAAATTCAGCAAATTCTGAATCTGGATCAACAGATTAATGTGGCGCTGATCGGAGCTGGTAATCTCGGACAAGCGCTATCGAATTATAATGCTTATGTGAAGGACAATATGAAGATTGTTGCTGTATTTGATGCAAGCCCTGGTAAAATCGGCGGGAAAATCAATAATATCGAAATTCAGCCGATCGAGATGCTGGATGAAACGGTACGCAACATGAATATCCGGATCGGAATTATCACGGTACCTGCGGCTGAAGCCCAGCATGTTGCTGACAAGCTCGTGGCTGCCGGGATTGGAGCCATTTTGAATTTTGCGCCGACGATTCTCAAGGTGCCGGCTGAAGTGCGGGTACATGCGGCAGACTTTACCACAGATTTAATGAGTCTCGCTTATTATCTGGACGGCGGAAAGGAAATGAAAGACCATGACTCGAAAATGGCTGATTAAAGACGGCACGTTCGCGGTGCTGCATCAAGAACAAACCGTGATCCGCGGCTATATGCTGATCGAAGGGGATAGAATTACCTATATCGGCCAAGAGCGGCCGGAAGGCGTGGAAGGGGCCGAGACATTCGACGGCAAAGGCCTTCTATTTCTGCCTGGTCTGATCAATACCCATGGACATGCAGCGATGTCGCTGCTACGTGGCTATGGCGATGACATGGTGCTTCAAGAATGGCTGCAGCAGAAGATGTGGCCCATGGAAGCAAAGTTCACCGGTGAAGATGTACGCTGGGGCACGGCGTTGTCTGTGATTGAGATGCTCAAGAGCGGAACGACGACCTTCCTTGATATGTATGATCACATGGATCAGGTGGCCTCGGTAGTGGAACAATCCGGCATCCGTGCGGTTCTGACGCGTGGCGTGATCGGGCTTTGTCCGCCTGAGGAGCAGCAGCGGAAGCTGGATGAAGCGGTGTTGTTTGCTCGCAATTGGCATGGGAAGGCGAACGGCAGAATTACGACGATGATGTCGCCGCACGCTCCTTATACCTGCCCGCCGGATTATATCGAAAAAATCGTGCAAGCGGCCCATGATCTGGATTTGCCGCTGCATACCCATATGTCGGAGACTCTAGCGGAAGTGGAACAAAATGTTCGGGATTACGGGGTTCGTCCGGCCCAGCATTTGTTGAATCTCGGCTTATTTAGCCGTCCGTCTTTGCTGGCGCATGCGGTGCATTTGACTGACGAGGAAATTGCTATGCTTGCCGAGCATCGCGTAGCCGTCTCCCATAATCCGGGCAGCAACCTGAAGCTTGCCTCCGGAGTAGCCCGTGTGCCGGAGCTGCTGCGGGCAGGTGTGACGGTGTCCTTGGGTACGGATGGCGCAGCCAGCAATAACAACCTGGATATGTTCGAGGAGATTCGCCTCGCCGCACTGATCCATAAAGGCGTTACAGGGGACCCGACCGCAATTCCGGCAGCCGAAGCCCTTCGTATGGGAACGGAATATGGCGCGAAGTCGTTGTTCCTTGACCAGACAGGTGTGCTCGCAGCGGGAATGAAGGCGGACTTTATCGCCTTGAACCTGAAGCAGGCTCATTTCCTGCCGAAGACCGATTATATCTCTCATGCGGTATATTCCGCTGCCGGTCAAGATGTCGAGCATGTCTGGGTGGACGGCAAGCAGGTCGTCAAATCACGGGAGTGTCTGACTCTGGACGAGGAGAAAATTCTATTCGAAGCGCAACGAGCCTTTGAGGGCTTGCTTGCAAGATAGGATAGATAAGGCGTCTTAATCTATGTAAATTAACTTTTTATAGAAAGCCATTCAGGAGAGGAAAGGAAGGGAGCTTTTGCGTAACAGAACCAAATGGGTCTTGCTTTCCTTTATCATCCTTGCGCTTATTCTGCTTGGCCTCTATCGCTTTTATCTATATGTATATGAGGACACCTGGCAAGCGGAGAAGCTTGCAGTGCAGAGGGCGAAGGCGGAGACTACGCTTGTCAAGTCCGATGAAGTATGGAAATCAGTCTGGGACAAGGTATGCTGGGTGGTAGAGGGACAGAACGAAGACGGTGAACAGGTGATGGTCTGGCTGCCCGAGGATGGGCAAGCCGAGGTGAAGCTTCTCTCGGAAGGGGTCTCGGAATCCCAAGTGAGAAGCATCATTAAGGAGGAGCTGCCTAACAGCACCATTGTTCGTCTGATGCCAGGAATTTATGAGAACGAATATGTATGGCAAGTTTTTTATAAAGAGAAGGCGCATCACTACTACAAATTCTATCGATTTAGCGACGGTAAGCCGCTGGATGAAGTTTTCACCCTGCCGAATAGGTAGCCAGCGTGCGAAAATTGCCGGGTTGGGTGCTCATGTGACGATTTTAGTGCGAAAAGGCATTAAAATTACTGGTGTGGGAGCTCGTGCGGCAATTATAGTGCGAAAAAGCATTAAAAATGCTGGGACGGGTGCTCGTTCGGTGATTATAGTGCAAAAAGGCATTAAAAATGCTGACGTGGGAGCAAATGTGGCGATTATAGTGCAGAAAAGCATTAAAAATGCTGGACGGGAGCTCATGTGGCGATTTTAGTGCGAAAAGGCATTAAAATTACTGGTGTGGGAGCTCGTGTGGCGATTTGAGTGCAGAAAAATGAATGAATAAAAACTAGCTAATGTTGGGCTGAAAAGGTGAGGATCTTTTCTAGCCCAACTTTTTTTAGGTATTTTTGGGAAACAGCCTTTTTTGTTATCTCTCCATCCTATAATGGCTTGGTTTGATGGCTTAGTTCAGTTAGAGGAACCCCTTATCAACGGCATCGAAAGTACACTTCACACGCCCCCGGCATACAATCATTAATATTAGTACAACTCTCTAATAACCTTGATCAAGCAAAATCCAATATTCACTGAGTGAACCCAAGCAGACCCAAGCAGACGTGAGGCGATGGAATCACTGGAGTAGAGGTATCCTTTCGACCGCTGTTGTTTCGCCTATTCTTGCTTATTCACAATTTCAGCTTTTTAGAAGTTTGAGGCTGAATATAGGATGATTGGGGCTGGATGATGTAGGGTGAGCGGGAGACGCACTTAGCCATTGTTATGGCATGCGGGAACAGGGAGAATGTGATGATTTCTGGTAAATTCCATGCATAGCACGCTATCTTCAAGACGACGCTTAGAGGTTCTATCTTGCCATGTTTAACGAGTCTTGGACTTAATTGCTTTCGTCACACAGGTCTAGCATTGGGGGTCTATTCTTTTATTATTAAGTAAAATTTAAAATATATTTCACAATTTTTCATTAGATTTGATATACGATGTGATATACTCTTATCTATAACATTGTTTATACTACTTTTATATATGAGGGGGACATCTGCGTGAAATTGCGAGTTGTACCGGTCGTTGTCAGTGTGGTCGCCTCTGCCGTGCTGTTGTTTGGCGGCTGGTTTGCTTACCAGCAATGGGCTGTTGAGAACCCGTTTCAGCATAAGGTTAGCCAAATGGAAGGTGTAAAGGGTGTACAAACCTCTATTACCCCAAATCAGGTCGAATTGAATCTTGATTTGGCACCGGATACTGATTTTGCTGGGCTGGTTCGCCAGATTGAAGCTGACGGCAAAAAGCTGCTCGGCAGCAGAGAGCTGAAGTTGACAATCAAGGATCAAAAATCGGAGAAGCTGGAACAGGTCTGGCAGGGGGCTTTATTCCCGATTGCCCAGGCTATGGAAAATAAACAGTATACCGAGATCACAGCCGCACTGGAGCAGTTGGAATCCAGTGAAGCCGGAATTTCGGCAAAAGCGGACATGGACGAGAAGAATGTATACATTACGTTGACGGATGGACAAGTCAGCAAATTTATCATTTTGCCGCGCACAGCGCAGGCGATAGGAGTGTGGCCGAATGCGTAAGCTTGCTATGGAAATTGCAGTCGGGGCCGTACCTGTATTACTGATTTTTCTGGCTTATCTGGGTGTGAATGTTACCCCGTTGATCATTCTTGCGATTATGGTCGGTTCTGTCTATATGCTGGTAAAAATGCGCGGCGGAATTACCGCAACCGCATCCCAGGAACGGAAACGGAAAAAGGTCGCTTCGACCGGGTTGACCTTTGAAGAAATCGGCGGTCAGGACAGCGCTAAGCAGGAGCTTCGCGAAGCGCTGGATTTCATGGTTCGGCACGAAGAGATCAGCAAGTTCGGAATCCGTCCAATTAAGGGGATTCTGTTGACTGGTCCTCCGGGAACAGGGAAGACCCTGATGGCGAAGGCGGCCGCCCAGTATACCAATGCTGTCTTTGTGGCAGCCTCGGGCAGTGAGTTCGTTGAAATGTACGTCGGTGTAGGCGCAAGCCGTATACGTGAACTTTTTAAAGAAGCCAGAACCAAGGCGCTCAAGGAGAAGAAGGAGAATGCGGTGATCTTCATCGATGAGATCGATGTGATTGGCGGGAAACGGGAAGGCGGACAGCAGCGAGAATACGATCAGACGCTTAACCAGCTGTTGACCGAAATGGATGGGATTTATACTTCCGAGGCTCCGAAGATTCTGATTATCGCTGCAACCAACCGTAAGGAAATGCTGGACAGTGCCTTGCTTCGCCCCGGCCGGTTTGACCGTCACATTCAGGTTGACCTTCCGGATAAAAAGGGACGCCGTCATATTTTGGACATTCACAGCAAGAACAAGCCGCTGGCGGAAGAGGTAAGTCTGGATAAGGTCGCAGAAGAGTCCTACGGCTTCTCCGGCGCCCAGCTCGAAAGCGTCATGAATGAAGCGGCGATCTATGCGATGCGGGATGATCAGGCGGAAATTACCCAACGTCATCTCTCAATGGCGGTAGACAAGGTGATGCTCGGGGAGAAGACGGATCGTCAATCCACAGAGGAAGAGAAGCGGAGAGTTGCTGTTCATGAACTGGGACACGCGGTTGCAGCAGAGGTTGTTGCTCCGGGAAGCGTGAACCAGGTTGTGCTCAGCCCCCGTGGACGGGCGCTGGGTTACGTACGGCATAATCCCCAGGAAGAGAAGTATCTGTACACCAAGAGCTACCTGGAAGGCCAGATCATGATTGCTTTGGCAGGGGCAGCTGCTGAAGAAATCTATTACGGAGGACGCAGCACCGGGTCCAGTAATGATTTTGAGCAGGCACTCAATCTGGTGCATACGATGATGACCTCAGGACTGACTTCTCTTGGCATTATTCATATGGATATGGTGACCAAGGAAGTGCTGATGCACGAGAACTCCAAGATTTTGGATGAGCTTGCCGCAAGAACCAAGCAACTGCTGGTAGACAATGCGGCGGTGTTCGACAAATCGCTGGATATCCTGCTTCGGGAAGAACGTGTATCTGGAGAACAATTCCGTTGTCAATTTCGTGACAGCATGAATTTACCGGCATAATTCTTTATGCCGGTAATTTTTTTTACTTTTCCGTCATGCTAAGATATTATTATATGTTGGGTATAGTCTGAAGTATTATTCGACATCAAGGGTACAATATGTGTAGAGACCACGAAAGGATGGAGAGAGAGAAGTATGAACTTCAAAAGAATTGGCGTAATTGGTGGCGGCACCATGGGCCAAGGAATCAGCGAGATGCTGGCTTCCAAAGGGCTCGATGTTTTATTGGTCGAAGAAAATAGCGACAAGCTCAATTATGCTTACAGCATGATCGAGACAAGTCTTGACAAGCAGCTTGAGAAATGGGCATTGACCAATGCGGAGAAGAAATTGATCTTGTCCAAAATTCATAAAGTGACACATTTTGCCGAACTCGGTACCTGCGACATGGTGATCGAGACCATTTCGGAAGATTTGGATGCGAAAAAAGAGGTATTCAAGCAGTTGGATCAGGTTTGCCCAAGCAATATTATTCTTGCCAGCAACACCTCTACACTAAGCTTGACAGAAATTGCCGGATCGACAATGTATCCTGAGCGTGTGATCGGCATGCACTTCATTTATCCTGTTGCTAAAATCAATCTTGTTGAGCTGATCCGCGGATTAAAAACTTCGGATGCAACTTTCGAAGAGACAAAGGGATTTGTGGAAGAGGTTGTTGAGAAGCGCGGCGTTATGGTGTATGAATCCCCTGGATTTGTAACATCGAGAATTATCTGCGTGATGATTAACGAGGCATTGCATGTTCTGGGTGAAGGCGTTGCTACCGCTGAGGATATCGATGATGCGATGAGAATCGGATATCAATTCCAATACGGACCGCTTGAAATGGCTGACCGTTTCGGTCTGGATTCTGTGCTTGCCGCGCTTGAGCGGATGTTCCGCGAGTTCGGGGACTTGAAATACCGTCCTTCCTATGTTCTGAAAAAGATGGTCCGCGCAGGCTCTCTCGGCATGAAGACGGGCGAAGGCTTTTTCAAATACGACAAGGATGGTGACCGGATATGAAATTGCTAGTCATTAATGCGGGAAGCTCTTCCCTGAAATATCAACTCTATGACATGACAGATGAGTCTGTTCTGGCTAAAGGCCTGGTGGAACGGATCGGGATGGACTCTTCGATTCTGACTCACAAGCCTACCGGCAAGGAAGACGTTACAGAAGTAAGCGAAATTCTTGAGCATACTACAGCGATCCGTAAAGTATTGGACAAGCTGGTGGACCCTGAGTGCGGCGTATTGAAGTCCGTAGACGAAATCCAAGCCGTTGGTCATCGCGTTGTACACGGTGGTGAAGCGTTCAAAGGCTCTGCACTGGTTACAGGTGATGTGAAGTCGGAAATTCGCCGTCTGTTTGACCTGGCACCGCTGCATAATCCGCCTGCCATTTTGGGGATTACGGCTGCTGAGAAGAATATGCCTAACGTACCGCAAGTGGTTGTATTTGATACAGCGTTCCACCAAACGATGGAGGAGAAGGTATATCTCTATCCGATTCCTAAGGTACTGTACAAGAAGCACCATATCCGCCGCTACGGCATGCATGGTACTTCACATGATTATGTGAGCAAGGTAGCTGCTGAGGTTGTCGAGCGTCCGCTTGAAGAGCTGAAGATCATTACGTGCCACATCGGCAACGGCGCCAGCTTGACAGCTGTTCAAGGCGGCGTATCTGTGGATACGTCCATGGGACTGACTCCGCTTGAAGGCTTGATGATGGGTACGCGCAGCGGTGATGTGGATCCTGCTGTGGTCACCTTCGTCATGAACAAGGAGGAGCTGTCGCTCAGCGAAGTGAACTCCATGCTGAACAAGCACAGCGGGCTGTTGGCGATTTCGGGCAGCAGCAGTGACATGCGTGACATTACAGACGGTATGGAAGCGGGTGAACCAAATGCTACACTGGCATTTGAGATGTATGAATACCGCCTGCGCAAATACATCGGGTCCTACGCCGCAGCAATGAACGGCGTCGATGTGATCGTATTTACCGCCGGTGTTGGTGAAAATTCAGCAGTTGTACGTGAGAAGGTTTGCGAAAACCTGACTTATCTTGGCGTAGAGCTTGATCCTGAACTGAACAAGGTGCGCTCCGGTGATCCTCGCCGCATCTCCACACCAAACTCCAAGGTGGACGTGCTTGTCATTCCTACGAATGAGGAATTGGTGATTGCCCGGGATACGTTCCGGATCGTACAGGAAAACAAATAATATTCTTCACTGATAACAGTATTAAGAGGAGAGATCAGTCATGGCGAACAAAACCGTGATTCGTCAGGTTAACGAGCACGTCGGAGAGACCGTCGTAATCGGCAGTTGGCTTAACAATAAACGTTCAAGCGGGAAGATCCAGTTCCTTCAGCTTCGGGACGGGACCGGCTACATTCAGGCCGTTGTAGTCAAGAGCGAGGTGTCCGAGGATACCTGGAACAATGCGAAGAGCTTAACCCAGGAATCCTCCATGTATGTTACCGGCATTATCCGCGAAGAGCCTCGCAGCCAGTCCGGTTACGAGATGACGGTAACAGAGCTGGAAATTCTTCATCTGACCGATAACTATCCGATCACCCCGAAGGAGCATGGCGTTGACTTCCTGATGGATCACCGCCATCTGTGGCTGCGTTCCTCCAAGCAGCGCGCAATTATGGTGATCCGTGCGGAGATTATTCGTGCGGTTCAGCAATTTTTTGATCAGAATGGATTTACGCTGGTCGATCCGCCGATCCTGACACCAACCTCAGCGGAAGGCACAACGAACCTGTTCCATACGAAATATTTCGAGGAGGACGCTTACCTCACACAGAGCGGCCAGTTGTATATGGAAGCTGCCGCAATGGCTCTGGGTAAGGTTTACTCCTTCGGCCCGACATTCCGTGCGGAGAAGTCAAAAACCCGCCGTCACCTGATTGAATTCTGGATGATTGAGCCGGAGATGGCATTCACGGATCACGAAGAGAGCCTGAAGGTTCAGGAGCAATTCATCTCTCATGTCGTGCAGTCCGTCCTGAAGAATTGCCGCACTGAGCTGGAGGCCATCGGCCGCGATGTGTCCAAGCTGGAGCAAATTCAGGCTCCGTTCCCGCGGATTACTTATGACGAAGCCATCGAGTTCCTGAACAGTCAGGATTTCGATATTCCTTGGGGCGAAGACTTTGGTGCCCCGCATGAGACCGCCATTGCAGAACGCTATGACAAGCCGGTATTCATCACTCATTATCCTGCCAGCATCAAGGCTTTCTATATGAAGCCGGACCCGAATCGTCCAGAGGTTGTTCTGTGCGCCGACATGATCGCGCCAGAAGGTTATGGCGAGATTATCGGGGGTTCCCAGCGGATCGACGATCCGGAGCTGATGGAAGAACGGTTCAAAGAGCACAGCTTGTCAGCTGAAACCTATCAATGGTATATGGACCTGCGGAAATACGGCTCGGTACCTCATTCCGGATTTGGCCTTGGGCTTGAGCGGACCGTAGCATGGATCTGCGGGCTGGATCACGTACGGGAGACGATTCCGTTCCCGCGGACGCTGTATCGTCTGTATCCTTAAGCGGGTGACCCGATGATGAACGATGCCTGGAAGGCCTGGACCAAAGGGGTGTCCTTTGCCATGAAGTCAGGGACGGTGAACATCCCTTACCCTTTGCTGACACAATACCGGAGTCTTGGACTCGGCGATACAGAGGCAATGCTGCTGCTGCAACTGCTGGCGTTTAAGCAGGTGGATCAGGATGAGTTCCCTTCCATGGATCTGCTTGAGCACCGCATGCAGCTTCAGGCTGGAGAAGTCTCGAAGGCTGTGCGCAAGCTGTTGAAGGAAGGCTGGATCAGTATCGATCAATTCACCGATGAAGCGACCGGTCGCCAATCGGAGAGCTATAATCTGTCCGGCATGTATGAACGGCTGGCTGAATCAATGGCTGCGGAGCAGGAGAATTCCCGGGAGTGGCGAGCAGTCTCCGGAGAAACACCTGCTGCAGAGTCCGAGCACCGCAAGCTGGAAGAGCAGGCACGGAATCTGTTCGTCGTATTTGAGACGGAATTCGCCAGACCTCTGTCACCAATGGAGTGCGAGACGATCTCCGGCTGGATTGATCAGGATCGTTATCCTGAGGAACTGATACGTCTTGCTTTGAAGGAAGCTGTATTTGCTGGCAAGGTTCATTTTCGATATATTGACCGGATTCTGCTGGAGTGGAACCGCAACCGGGTACGGACCGCAGAGGACGCGAAAGCCTATATTCAACGTTTCCGCACAGGCGGACGATAATTCTTGAGTTAGGGTATGCCTACACTCCGTTCCTCCTTGTTCGGATTTTCGCAACCTTTTCGGTGCTGAAAACTGACTTTTTTGAACACTAACATTCCCGTTCATGACTGAAATGGTCTGAGGGGAATGTTTTTTTTATTTTATGCAGGGGGAAGTCCTGTTTCATACGTCTATATTATTGTGGAGGGAGGGGAGAGAGATCGGAGAAGAATCAGAGCAATTTATCAGACTGCTCAAAAAAAGAGACCGCGAAGCCTTTGAGACTTTTGTACGCGAGTATAGTCCGCTTGTCTATCGAGCTGCCTATTCCGTATTGCACGACGAGCAGGATGCCAAGGATGCAGCGCAGGAGACCTTCCTCCAGGCATACAAATCTCTCCCTGACTATCGATCCTCCGGGTTCAAGACATGGCTGAGCCGGATTGCTGTGAATAAGGCGATTGATATGAAGCGGAAGAAGCACCGGAGGCAGGAGGAGCACTGGGATCCTGCCCAGGTTGCTGACGGTCTGCCGGACCGGGAAGAGGATTTTGTACGGAGACTGGTCCGCAAGGAGCGCAGCATGGAGCTCAAGCAGCGAATTACCGACCTTCCGCCTGCACACCGTCAAGTGGTGACCTCTTTTTATCTGGAGGGAAAAAGCAATGACAGCATCGCAGCTGAATTAGGCCAAGCGCCGAAGACGATTGAATCAAGATTGTACCGGGCCAGAGCCTGGCTTCGCAAGCATTGGAAGGAGGAGGATTGGAAATGACATATCCGGCTGAACATGAGAATGAGCTGTGGAAGAAATATATACGCGGTGAACTATCACCAGACTTAATGATGAAGCTGGAGAACTTGCTCGAACGGGATGATGCCGTGTTTGCAAAGTATTTTGAAGCACTCACGTCATTGGAGGAGGAGTTGCCGTCAATCCGTGATGAGGCTGGGTTCGCCTCTGAGATCCTTCAATGCTTGCCGGAGGCAGGCTTGCAAGGAGCAACAAGGACTTATCCCGATTCAAGACGGCAATGGATCAACTATGGAATTGCAGCTGCGGCTACAATCTTACTTTTGGGCGGTGGATTTTTTGATCAAATGACGTCCGGTGTCGGCGCCTCTATAGGGACTTCAGATCCCGGCAAGTCAATCAGCAGTAAATGGATGGAGCGTGCAGGGACCTGGATGGATGATTTCAAAAATGAAGGGAAGGAACGTTAATGACTTATCCACGAAGTAAGATGCTTGCTTTGCTGCTCAATTTGATTCCTGGACTGGGATATTTCTATTGGGGAAGGAAAGTCAGAGCATTTTTATACCCGTTTTTCTTCTTTGGCGGCTTGTTTCTCGGCGCTGTTATATCGATGATTGCTGATGATGGGGAGCTCTTTCTAGCCGCATTTATCATGGGAGTCATTCTGTGGTGCATTTCAATGTTGGATTTGATAATCGTAATGCTTAGAGATGAGAGACGGATGGAACAGAGAATGTATGGTGATCCTGCTCTTCAGGTGCCGCTGGAAGCAAGCCAGGAGCGGTTCTTTACGTTGCTGCTCTCTTTTATTCCTGGACTGGGTCACTTTCAGCTTGGATTGATGCAGCGCGGCTTGAATTTCCTAATTTTATTCTTCGGATTAATCACGATGACCGTCGTGATTACAGGCATTACGCATGAGTCGGTATTCCTGCTCTTCCTGGGCCTGATCCCGATTATTTGGTTGTACTGCATGTTTGATGCCGCACAGCTTATCCACCGCAAACAGGCTGGGGAACCGTTAATGGACCGCTCTTTGCTGGATGAATGGGAGAGCGGCCGGATCGAAGGCCGCCGCAGCAAGGTGCTGGCAACTCTATTATCGGCCTTTCCCGGGGCAGGACAAATGTACCTGGGCCTGCAGAAGCGGGGGCTTCAAATGATGATACTGTTCATAGGCAGCTTCTATTTGATCGATGTCCTGCGTATTCCTGCATTTTTGTTCTTGCTGCCGGTCATTTGGTGTTTCAGCTTCTTTGACGGACTGCAGCAGACGAGCCGCTATGGTATTTTGCCGATGGAGGACATCCCTCTGGTTAAGTGGCGGGGAATGAGTCAGCACTGGCTGGGTGTGATTCTCGTCTTACTGGGCGTATATTATGTAGGAACCGAGTTTGTTGTCCCTATGATCGATCGCATACTCCCGGATCTTCATATTCAATACGTACTGTCCCAATATTTGCGTCCGGTATTGATTGCCGTGATGTTGATCGGCGGGGGAATTATGCTGATGAACCGGACACGCTCCGACCGGGCGATGTAAGTTGAACTTACGAAGCTACGAAAAAAGCATAAGTGTGAAATGTTAAAAGCTTTCTGTAAGAAAGCTGCTTCGGAAGCATAGAAGCGTCAGCGTTCGTAAGAACACTTCACAATTTGCCCCCTGCGTAGGTTCATTAGTTTAACTTGTCTAGCCTGATAGAAAGTGAACCTCTTAGTCTGTTATAATGTTTCTGATACTAAATTATATAAACATTGGAGGAGCAAGTGGAGAACTGGATTACGAACATGATGGAGCAATTTGGCTATTGGGGAATTCTGCTCTTAATCGCAGTTGAAAATGTGTTTCCCCCGATTCCGTCCGAGGTTATTTTGACATTTGGCGGATTTATGACCACTTACACCAACTTGACCGTGTTCGGTGTAATTGTGGTGGCAACAATTGGCTCGATTATCGGCGCTATTATTTTGTACGGTGTCGGTTATCTGGTTAATGTGGATCGGCTCGAGCAGTGGATTGGCAAGTATGGCAAGTACCTTCGTCTAAAAAAAAGAAGACGTTCGCCGCGCAGATGCCTGGTTTGACCGTTACGGCTACTGGACGGTGCTCTTCTGCCGAATGATCCCGCTCATTCGCAGTCTCATTTCGATCCCGGCCGGGATGTCGAAGATGAAATTCGGCTTGTCTCTGCTGTTTACGACGATCGGAACCGCTATCTGGAATACGATTCTCGTATCCGTAGGCGCCGCAGTCGGCGGAAACTGGGAAAGTATCGTTGAATTTATGGATGTGTATTCATATATTGCCTACGCACTGATTGCGGTCATCGGATTGGCTGCGGTCATCTGGTTCCTGCGGTCGCGAAGAAAATCGGAGCAGGAATAGAGTAATAAAAGAAGCTGTGTCTCCAGTAGATAATAATCTATTGAAGATCAGCTTCTTTTCGTTTGCTCATCGCTTCATTGGTCAAAGAGAAATCAGGACAAAGCGGCCTTCACCGCTTCACCCATCTCGCGGGAGCGCTCGGAACAGCGATGAACCGCCGCCTTCACGCCAGCGGTGAAATGGTGGGCATCCAACACCTCGATCGCAGCCTGGGTAGAGCCGTTAGGGGAAGTAATGTCCTTCCGAAGCTTTGCGGGGTCTTCGCCCGTTTCATTCATCATGACCGCAGCCCCAAGAACGGTCTGTACGGTCAATTCACGGGCGTGCTCCGCGGTCAATCCGCCTTCGATGCCTGCGGCAATCATGGCCTCCATCATGTAATAAATGTATGCAGGTCCGCTGCCGGACACGCCCGTCAATATGTCCATTTGAGCTTCGGGAATCACACTGACCTGTCCTACCGCCTCGAACATGCTCATTACATTTTGCCGCTGTTTCGCGTTGACCTCGGAGGAGAGCGATATACCGGTGGCTCCGAGTCCGATGGAGGAGGAGGTATTGGGCATTGTTCTCGCGATCGGCAGGGCTCTGCCTAGCAGCGCCTGTATCGTTGATATCGATAAGCCGGCGATGACGGAGACGATCAGCGGATTGCCGATTAGCTTCGTGCCAAGCGCTCTTAATGCTTCTGCGGCATCCTTCGGCTTCATGGCGAGCACGATGACCGAAGCCTCCTGAAGATCCTTATCCTTCTCTGCATCCTGCGAAGCTGTGCGAACACCGTATTCACCGGACAAGTATTCAAGTCTTTCCAGGTTGCTGCGATTATGCATAATAATCTGAGCAGGCTTAGCCACTCCTTTATGAATCAATCCGCGAACGATGGACTCTGCCATGGAGCCTGCTCCGGAAAAGCAAATTTGTTCAGTTTCATGCAACCGATTGTCGTTCATGCTTCATCTCCTCCTGATATTAGCTGCGGATCTGGCCGCTGCCATAGATAATATATTTGCTGGAAGTGAGAGCAGGGAGTCCCATGGGTCCCCGGGCATGCAGCTTCTGTGTGCTAATGCCGATTTCAGCGCCGAATCCGAATTCAAAGCCATCTGTGAAGCGGGTCGAAGCATTATGATATACGGCCGCAGCATCAATTTCTTGCTGGAAGCGTGCCGCATGCTCCTCATTTTCCGTCACAATGCACTCCGAATGCTTCGTACCGAAGCGTGCGATATGAGCTAGTGCTTCATTCAGTTCATGAACTATTTTTACATTTAAAATATAATCATTGTACTCCGTCGCAAAGTCCTCGTCCGTTGCGGGGGATGCCCAAGGAATCAGCTCTCGGGTCTGTTCACACCCTCGCAGTTCCACGCCTGCTTCCTTGAATTGGGATGCAAGCCGGGAGAGGTGAGCCTTGGCATAAGCCTCATGCACCAGCAGCGTCTCCATCGCATTGCAGACAGATGGGCGCTGTACCTTGGCATTTAACGCGATGGCAGCAGCCATCTCAGGCTGGGCTGTCTCATCCAGATAAGTATGGCAAATTCCGGCCCCTGTCTCAATAACCGGAACGGTAGCGTTCTGAACGACATTCTGGATCAGTGAGCTGCCTCCGCGCGGAATGACGACATCCAGCAATCCGTTTAGCTTCAGCATTTCGTCCACCGAAGAGCGGTCCGGGTCCTCGATCAACTGAATAGCCTCCACAGGCAATGCGGTTTCAGCAAGTGCCTCGTGAATCACCTTGACGATCGCCCGGTTTGAGGAAAGTGCGGAGGAACCGCCGCGGAGAACAACGGCATTACCGGTCTTCAGGCACAGCCCGGCGGCATCAACGGTTACATTTGGCCGAGCTTCATAGATGATGCCGATCACTCCGAGAGGAACGCGGCGTTTTACGATATGAAGTCCGTTCGGACGGTCAATGGTCTCCAGCACATCTCCGACCGGATCGGGAAGCTCCACAATTTGCCGGAGTCCTTCGGCAATGCCGCCGATGCGCTCAGGAGTCAATTTCAACCGATCCAGCAGGGAATCAGATGTTCCGTTTGCTCTCCCACGCTCCAGATCTTCTTCGTTCGCACGTAAAATCTCATCACTTCTCGCCAGCAAGGCGTCGGCCGCGGCTAATAATGCCTGATTTTTCTGCTCTGTAGTCAATTTCGCCATTGCTGTGGCAGCTTGGCCCGCCAATCCAGCCTTCATTCGTACTTCGCTCATTGAAAAAACCTCCTCAAATTTAATATGCATAAATCATGATAAATTTACCTGCTATGGCTTCAGGGAGATCCATTCATCCCGATGAATAACTTCAAGCCTGTGTACATCGTTAAGCTGCTTCATAACCTCACTGCTTGGCAGGCCCATAATTTGCTGAACCTGATCGGAATCATAGTTGACAATCCCTCGTCCAAGCACTTCGCCTCTCCGATTCTGTACTTCAACCACATCACCGGTCTGAAAATGTCCATGTACGGAGCGAATGCCCACAGGCAGGAGACTGCGTCCATGAAGAATAATTGCTTCTTCGGCACCATCATCGACGGTTAGGCTGCCCAGGGGAGTAGACAGGAACCCGAGCCATTGCTTCTTACGCGGCAAGGCGGCATTGCGGGTGTCAAAATAGGTCCCGCGTCCACGGCCTTGGGCGCCAGCAAGCAAGTCGCCAGCCGTATCAGCCTTGCCGACAAAGACGTCCACACCCCCGCGGGAAGCAATCTTGGCAGCTTCGATCTTGGAGCGCATTCCGCCGGTGCCTACAGAGGAGCCTGCGCCTCCGGCAACACCCATGATCTCTTCGGTAATTTCGGTGACTCTGGCGATCCGTTCGGCATTAGGATCATGTCGCGGGTCTTTCGTGTATAATCCGTCCATATCTGTAAGAATCAGCAACTGATCCGCTTTGATCAAATTGCCGACGAGGGCGCTTAAGGTATCGTTATCTCCGAACTTCAGCTCATCCACCGATACGGTATCGTTCTCGTTAATGATAGGAAGAACGCCGCGGCCAAGCAGTTCCTCAAGCGCCATGCTGGCGTTGCCCATCCGCTTCCGGTTCTGAAAATCTGAACGGGTAAGCAGCACCTGGGCGGCAGAGATACCATGCTGAGCCAGCGCTTCACGGTAGGCTTGCATCAGCAAGGCTTGGCCTACAGCGGCTGCGGCCTGCTTCTCATGAAGCAACTTGGGCCGCTCCCGGTACCCGATCTCCCGGAATCCGGCAGCAACCGCACCGGAGGAGACGAGCGCGATCTGGTATCCGGTTGCCCTTAGACCGGCAAGCTCGGAAGCAAAGAAGCTTACTGCCTCCCGGTTCAAGCCGCCCTCCGCCGTTGTGAGCGAGCTGCTTCCGATTTTGATTACAATACGATGTTGCATGAAGACCACTCCTTCAGGACACAAACCGATTTCTGATAAAACAAAAAAACCTCCGCCTTTGGCATGCAAAGGACGAAAGTTTAGCTTCCGCGGTACCACCTTTATTGATGAGAGAACTCATCCGACTTGGTTAGCCCGATAACAGGGGCACTGTCCGTCTTGTTACAACGGCCGTTCAGGGATAGGGTTCAAAGCTTAGCGGTATGCGGATTCTCACAGCCAACGGAATCTGCTCTCTGGGGCCGCTGTCGGGCTTCTACTGGTCCCGTCATTACGTTTGCTTGCATATAGTCATTTCGCTTAACCTTAAATGAATTACTGATAGAATACCATGCAGGATTAGTCAATGCAAAGCATAAATCCGAAAACAATGGTAAGTACGGCCGTTTTCTCTTGCTTGTCGGAAGTTTATCCAGCTAAGATATAGAAAAGGAACGTGAGGGGGTAAGAGCTGTGGATAAGCGAATGAGCCACCGGCGAATTAGTCTGATCCAGTGTGATATCGTGCTTGGCGAGCCTGCGGTAAATGAACGGAGATTAACGGAAATGCTTCAATCAGCGGCTGAAGCGCCAGAGAAGCCGGATATCATCGTCCTCCCCGAAATGTGGAATACAGGATATGCGATGGATCGGCTGAGAGCCCTTGCGGAACGGGATGAAATGCCCGGAATCCGCCGGAGAATGTCGGAGCTGGCTGCCCGGTATCAAGTTCAGATTGTGGCGGGATCAATCGCAGAGCTAAGGAACGGGAAGCTGTATAATACGATGTATGTATATAACCGCAGGGGAGAGGAGATTGCCTCCTACTCGAAAATCCATCTCTTTCGCCTGATGGAAGAGGAGAAATATCTGGAGCATGGCAAGGCCATAGGGCGTTTCGAGCTGGAGGGCCTCTCCTGCGGCGGGGCAATCTGCTACGACATCCGCTTTCCGGAGTTGTCGCGCGCGCTTGCACTGCGAGGCGTCCACGCCATGTTTGTCCCGGCTCAGTGGCCGCATCCCCGGCTGAACCATTGGCGGTCGCTTCTGATTGCCCGGGCTATCGAGAATCAAATGTACGTGGTGGCCTGCAACCGGGTCGGTGACTCAGGCTCCCAATCCTTCAGCGGACATTCGATGATTATTGATCCGTGGGGGGATATTACCGCAGAAGGCGGGGAGGGAGAACAGATTGTTAGCGGAAGGATTGATCACCAGCTTGTCCATGAGGTAAGGAGCAGTATCCCGGTATTCAGCGACCGGCAGCCGCAATATTATGACTGATTTCGCTGGGCCAGTATGGATTTGAACGTGTCGATGAATGCTTCCGCAGCCTTGGACAGATAGCGCCCGCGGCGAAAGGCGATCACCAGTGTCCGGCTGGGCTGTCCGGATAGCGGCAGATAGACCGGAATCAGCTCGCTTCGCTTGGCGCGCGCGATAAAGCGGGGAACAAGCGTAACTCCCATCCCCGCGGCTACGAGCGATTGAACCGTCTCAATATTGTTGCTTTCGAATACAATATTGGGCTCAAATCCGGCCTCATGACACAGATCAATGCTCAGCTTGCGGAAGCCCTGTCCCTTTTTCAGCACAATGAATGGATCATTCTTTAAGGCCGACAAGGACACACCCTCCGTGCTGTATGAGCTCGAGGCCAGCGCATGGTGCGGAGGAACGGCGAGATCAATCATTTCTTCACCGATTGGCTCGTAATCCAGTGAGGATTCTATCAACGGCAGAGAGAGCAGGCTAAGATCTGTCCCGCCGCCGGCAGTCAGCTTCTCCAAATTCAATGAGGTGTCTTCCAGCAACGTAACCTGAATATCCGGATAAGACTCCTTGAAGGCAGGCAAAACGTAGGGCAGCAGGTGCGAGCCTGTAATCGGCATGCTTCCCACCACGACACGACCAGCCCGAAGCTGGGATATATCGTCCATTTCCTGACGAAGCTGCTCAACGGCATCCATGATTTTTCTGGCATGCTCAATAAAGCTTGCTCCAGCATAAGTCAGCTCAACCGTACTGGTATTCCGCTGAAACAGCTTGACCCCAAGCTCTTGCTCCAGCTTCGAAAGCTGCTGGCTTAAGGAGGGCTGGGCGATATGGAGCTTCTCGGCCGCTCGGGAAAAATTGCGTTCCTCGGCAATCTGAAGCGTATATTGAAGTTGTCTTAATTCCACGGAACCATGCCTCCGATCTTTTGCTTTAAATTTGAATGATAGGCTTTTCCTATTAACAGTTTGTCCTATATAGGATAGTATCATGAATTAGAGCCGGACAGAACATGTTTGTGATTGACTGCTTGTTCTATGTATAATAGATGTATGCGGCTAGAAGAATTGGGCGGTTAAGACATAAGCTTTATATGGAGGGAATTATTTTAATGAAAATATGGAAAGAAATTCAGGGCTGGGGAGTAGCCGTTGGAATTGGCTTCCTGCTCAGTCTCATCATCGGGATTTTTGTTATTCAACCTTACAAAGTAGATGGACATTCCATGGAGCCGACGTTAAATGATAATCAGCGCATATATGCATGGAAGATCCGCCATACGCTGGATCAGTTGCCTGACTACGAAGACGTGGTTATCATCGACAGCCGGGTGGACCGCAATCGGACACTGTTGGATGATCTGAAGGAGCATCCGCTGATCCGGATTATATCGGGAACCTCGGAGAATGAGATCTTTTACGTCAAGCGTGTGATTGGCCTTGAGGGTGACCGGATTGAGATCAAGGACGGGACCGTATATCGTAATGGAGAACAGCTCGTCGAGCCTTATATTAAGGAACAGATGGTAGATACGGGTGTGGATCAGAGCTGGGAGATTCCGGAGGACCACATTTTCGTCCTGGGCGATAACCGCAATCATAGCAGTGACAGCCGGGTGATCGGGCCTATCCCGAAAAACCATATCATGGGTATTTATACTAAGAACTAATAAGTTTATGCGAAATATATCCAGTTATAGGCTTGAGGAGAGAAGAGAATGGTTGATGCTTGGCAGACATGCCCTTCCTGTAAATCTAAGAATGTAATTACTCGGGGCAAAAGATTCTATTTCCTGTTATTTTTCGGATTGGGCGGAGTTCTGTTGTGGATAGGATTGATGATTTACTGGCCGCTCCTCATTGCCGGTTTTATCGTCATTGTTATTTCAATGTTCAGCTTTATGATGCCGAGAGTGAACCGCTGCAGGGATTGCGGACATAAATGGAAGCCATAGTCCCGGTTTATACCTTTGTGACTGGAATCACGATGCTTGATTCCTCCTCATTCTAGAATAAATGTAATACAGTCACAGAAGGAGGAGCAGGCTTATGGCGCAGCTGAGAAGCACATGGATGTGGTGCCTTGCATTGGCCGCAGTACTGATGTTATCCGCATGCGGAAAAATCGAGGAACCTGCCGCAGGCGTTAGCCTGAGCGGAGGTCCGATTAAAGAATTTACCGTCCATGCCCGAAGCAGCGGTTACGATATACAAGAAATTAAAGTAAAGCAGGGCGATACCGTCAAGATCACGCTCAAAAATGAGCAGGGGATGCATTCCCTGAAGATCAAGGGCTACAACAAGGAAGTCCGTGGCGGAAAGACCATCACCTTTGTGGCGGATAAAGCGGGGGAATTCGATTTTTCCTGCAACATTTCCTGCGGGAAAAATCATGAGAACATGACTGGCAAGTTTATTGTGAAGTAAATGAATATATCGAAAAGCGTGAGTAACGAAGGCTCGATTCCTTCATCACTCACGCTTTTTTCCTGTTCAAATGCGAGTTTAAAAAGTCAGATTTTCAGCACCGAGAAGGTTGGATGAAGTCGGGTTTGAGGAGCGGAGCGTAGGCAAAACCTACGTGAGCACCGGAAAGCCCGACTGAATTCAAGATTCGATGCCGAATATGCTTCTGTATTACCTTCGTGATCAAAAGCTGACTTTTTGAACAACCTCTTCAGAAGCCCAGTTCACGCTTGGCGTCCTCGGACATCATATGCGGTGACCAGCGCGGCTCCCAGACGAGCTCCACCTCCACCTCGGAAATACCGAGGTTATCCTCCAGCACACGCCGTACGCCGCCGACAATGGTGTCGTGCATCGGACACCCTGGCGTCGTTAGAGTCATTTGGACGTAGACAGAATCTCCTTGATCCCGGATATCGAATACGAGTCCCAGATCGACGATATTTACGCCAAGCTCAGGGTCGTATACATCCTTCAGCAACTCACGAATAAACTGTGTGCGATCCATGTAAATCAACCTCCAATAGGATTAACGATTATCTAGAAAAGACAAGGGCAATTAACGATATATACGCTAGCGACACCAGCGAGAAAATCGTGCCGCTGACCGCGATCATAACCGGCGAATCCAATGCGATTCCGGCAAGCACGGCCAGATTCGAGCAGGCAATCAGTATCAAACCCAGATTTGCTTTCCGGTCGTTCAAGAGATCGGCCATGACCGGAGTTCCCGGTTTGCCGACCAATTTACCATATTTATGGGTCCACCACAGGAACGGCACGATTTTGGAAGCATAGCACAGGACCATAAAGGATACCCAGCAGTTCAAATAAAACCAGCCGATTATCAGCATCATTTTGGTCGTCATCAGCTGCTCCGGCGATCCGAGCAATTTGATCAGCAGGGCCAGGGCAAATACAGCAAACAATTGATTTCCATAGATGGTCCAGGCAATGCCTGCACCGGGCGTTCGCTTATGCCGCTTGCTCCGGATTTGCAGGAGATGAATATTGTAGCTGATCAATGCGAGCACGATGAGCGCCAGGGCGCCGCAGGTTACCCATAGACTCGTGCCGAACAGGAGAGAGACCGCTCCAGTAAGCACGCCGGCATTCCACAAGATCAAAGTGACATACTGCAGACGCGTATCATAATCATGGGACAGATAAAACATGGGCAGCAATTTGTAACTGAATCCGGTAATCAGCAAGCCGAACCATCCCAATGTTCCGAGGAAGATATGAGCCCGGAAAAAATTTTCATGCGCCTCGCCCAAAAATCCGGTGCCAAAGTCGATGCCCATGGACATGCCGCTAATCCCGGTCAGCAACAGATAGAACACGGCGCATGCGGTGCTGATCGTAATGGGATCCCACTTGCCCGCATGCAGCAGCGTCATCGCCATATTCCACACAAAGGCAACGATGCCAGCGAAGGCGAGAGTGGCAAACCCGGCGATCCATGCGATTTCCCCTTGAATGAAGCCAAACAGGAGGCCGAACAGCCCGAATGTAAACAGGAAATAGTGGGCGTAGCCAAGCCGCTCGCTGTAGATCTTTGACTGCAGGATCACATTGATCAGCTGATAAATCGCCCCCATGGCCAGCATCGTCGCCCATCCAAGCACAAACAGATGAACATGGAACCATCCAGTCGGTCCGCGAATTCCCTCGCCAATCCAGCCGGTTAGCGACATGATCGATGTAACATGAAACAGGATGAAGCCAAAGATTCCGGTCAATATGAATAAGAAGGGGAGACGGGATATCGAAGCATTCACGGCAATTTCCCCCTAAGCTTTAGTAATGGTTACTTTTGCCGATCCGTCCGGCTGATCCTCCACGGTAAAGGAGCATCCCAAGGTGTTCAGTTCTTCAATTAAAAATACCGGTACACGGTCATTGTGAATTTTAACCACATCTCCCGGACGGGAGCGGCCAAGCGCGGCAAGCGTTCGTACCATCGGCTGCGGCGGCTCCAGACCGCGGTTGTCCAGCTCGATCACTTTCGGACCGTCGCTATCTGAAGCACTCCGGCTTCGTTCCTGATTCGATGACGCAGACTTTGCGCCGGTGCCATCATCAGAATCCTCCAGCCACTGCTTGTGCTTTTTGTTAACAAATGTAGTGATCCAGTGTTCTTTATCTTGCTGTACACACTTGGAGACATATCCCTTCATCTTCAGAAAGCCGAGCAGCGGTGTTGGCTTAAAGGTAGCGTGCAGCACGAAAATATCATCCTGACCGAGTGTTTTCACGGTATCCATAATAAGCTGAAAGGGCTCAAGCTTGTTGCGAAGCTGTTCTCTTACGTCCAGTTCAACAATTTTGGCATTTTGCTTATCCATTTGAACTCACCTCTATTTTGAGTTAATGATTCATGGCTGGCTCGTGATTGTCTTTGCCGTCTTTTGTTACCCTTAAAATGGCGGTTGCACCCTTGGAAGCATCGTTGAGCTGATGCGTCAAAATCGGATAATCTCCTTCTTCGGTCAAGGTGACCTCAACGACTGCCGCTCCGCCGGAAGGGATCAGGACCGTTTGCATGCCATAAAGTACGTTTTTCGGATTCCCGTCAAGGTATACCTGATCCATTGTCGTGCCGACGACATGGAAGGAAGAGACTTCGTTCGGCCCGACATTCGTAACATAAAGACGAACCGTATCTCCGACTTTAGCGAGCAGCGGATGTTCCTTCAAAGTAAAATCGTCACCGTTGAATACGACATATTCGGGATTTTCATCAAGAAAGGCATCCTCGTCGTGTTCTCTGTACCATTCGCTCTGGACGATGATATATTCCCGGTCCACCACGGAATCAGAGGGGTATCCGTTGCTGGGCTCTACGATAATTGTGCCGTACATCCCGTTGGATACATGCAGTAGAATAGGACTCGTGCCGCAATGATACATAAATACGCCGGGCGTTGATGCCGGATAGGTGAAGGTGCCCTGTTCCGTCGGCATAACGTCGATAAACTTTTTGCTCGGCGCGGCATGGACGGCGTGAAAATCCATGGAGTGCGGCATGTCCGGGTCCATGTTTTTCAATGTAAAGTTGAGCGTGTCGCCTTCTTTCACCCGGATGACGGGACCGGGCACGGTTCCGTTAAAGGTCCAGGCATTGTAGAATACGCCTTCCGATATTTCCACATCCGTGACCTGGGCGGTCATTTCAATATTGACGATATTGCCTTCGCGTTGAATCACCGGTTCGACCGGCGGCTGATTCATGTGCTGAATCTCCGGCTCCTCAGCCGTTGATTCCTGCTCAATGGGGGATGAGGAATTCCAAACGGCGAAAACAACAATCATGCAAGATATAATTAAGAAAGCGGGCTTCGCGTATTTCTTCATCGTTCGCAGCACCTCTTAACGCATTGGAATTCTGAAATGAGCATATGATTTTTTTCACAGAGGTTTTGTGATTGGAAGCACATTCTTTAATACGTTCTTATTTTCGCCATACATTTCTTGTATGGCCCGTGGAGAATCCTGAGCTACCCAATCTGTCACGGTATACTGCCAGTTCCTTGATGATGCCCTGAACCGCCTCTTATAGGGAAATCCTATCAAAGCTATAGTTATTATATCTTGGAACTATGACATGAGGCGTGATATATTTATTCCAATAAGCAATGTCCGATAATTTCGGTATGGGGTGAATGATATGACTACTAAAAAGACGATGTATGAAAAAATCTGGGACAATCACGTAATCTATCAAGAGGAAGGCAAACCGAGCATTTTGTATATCGATTTGCATCTCGTTCACGAGGTCACATCTCCTCAAGCCTTTGAGGGACTTCGCCTGAGCGGGCGCAAGGTGCGCCGTCCTGAGCTGACCTTTGCGACCATGGACCACAACGTTCCTACCAAAGACCGCTACAACATTTCAGATCCGATCTCCAAGCAGCAGATCGACACCTTGTCGCAGAACTGCCGGGATTTTGGCGTAACCCTTTACGATCTCGATACGATTGACCAAGGCGTAGTTCACGTTATGGGGCCCGAGCTTGGTTTGACCCATCCGGGCAAGACCATCGTATGCGGAGACAGCCATACTTCCACGCATGGCGCATTTGGCGCACTCGCCTTCGGGATCGGAACGAGCGAGGTTGAACACGTGCTTGCCACGCAATGTCTGCAGCAAGCGAAAGCCAAGACACTGGAAGTGAGATTCGTCGGTAAGCGTAAGCCTGGAGTAACTGCGAAGGATATGATTCTGGGTGTCATTGCACAGTATGGTACGGACTTTGCTACCGGATATGTTATCGAGTATACCGGTGAAGCGATCACCGAGCTGTCCATGGAAGAACGCATGACCGTGTGCAACATGTCGATCGAAGGGGGCGCAAGAGCAGGATTGATCGCGCCTGACGAGACGACCTTTAATTATTTGCGCGGACGGCAGCATGTTCCTCAAGGAGACAGCTTTGAACAGGCTGTTGAACAGTGGAAGCAGCTGACGACAGATGAAGGTGCGGAGTATGACCGTGTAGTCTTGTTTGATGTAGATTCTCTGATTCCGCAGGTTACCTGGGGAACCAGCCCGGGCATGGGCACAAGCATTACGGACCGCGTGCCGAATCCTTCTGATTTTACTAGTGATAATGAACGTAAAGCTGCAGAGAAAGCACTTGAATATATGGGGCTTGAGCCTGGAACACCGATGACGAATATTGAGATCGATTATGTATTTATCGGTTCTCGCACCAACGGCCGGATCGAGGATCTGCGCGCAGCTGCGGCAGTTGCCAAGGGCTACAAGGTATCGGATAAAGTAACGGCAATTGTCGTTCCCGGCTCTGGCCGCGTCTAGATTCAGGCAGAGAAGGAAGGTCTGGATCAAGTATTTAAGGAAGCAGGCTTTGAATGGCGTGAAGCAGGATGCAGTATGTGTCTGGCGATGAATCCCGATGTTCTCCAACCTGGACAACGCTGTGCGTCAACCTCCAACCGGAACTTCGAGGGTCGCCAGGGACGCGGCGGCAGAACGCATCTCGTCTCCCCGGCTATGGCTGCGGCTGCTGCGATCAAGGGACGGTTCGTGGATGTGCGCGAATGGAATATCAAGAGCGAAGTCGTAAGCTAAGCGAAAGAGAGGAAGAAGGACTATGGAAGCATTTAAAAAAATGACGGGCATCGTCGGTCCGGTTGACCGGGTTAACGTGGATACTGACGCTATTATACCTAAACAGTTTTTGAAGCGGATCGAACGCACAGGCTTTGGGCAATTCCTGTTCTAAGAGTGGCGTTTTGATACCGAGGGGAATGTCAATCCGGAATTCGAGCTGAACAAGCCGCGTTATGAAGGAGCATCCGTTCTGATCTCCCGCGTGAACTTCGGCTGCGGCTCTTCCCGGGAGCACGCTCCTTGGGCGATTCTGGACTATGGCTTCCGCTCAGTAATTGCGCCGTCGTTCGCTGATATTTTCTACAACAACTGCTTCAAGAACGGAATTCTGCCGATTAAGTTATCCGAAGAGCAGGTGGAGGAGCTGTTCCAGCGTACGGCTGCACATGAAGGCTATCAGTTGCACGTCGATCTGGAAAATAAGAAGCTGACCGACGATTACGGTCTGGATCTGGATTTTGATCTTGACGAGCACCGCCGCCAATTCCTGCTCCAAGGGCTGGATGACATCGGCTTGACTCTTCAGCATGAGGATCTGATCTCCGCATACGAGCAGAAGAAATTTGCTCAAACTGTGTAGATTGCTAATTAAGTAACAAATTAAGAGAAGGGGCCGCTGTTTAGTAAGCCCCAAAAAAAGCTGCGCGAGAACGTAAGGTAACGTAACGGTAGTAGTACGTACGTTTCCTTCGTCCCGACC
>NZ_HG005139.1:2058239-2070242 GCF_000455265.1 Paenibacillus antibioticophila | reverse complement strand
AAGGTCTGGTATGACCTTGTTCCTCGCCCAGCTTTTTTAGTTTATTTGTAAATGAAGGGAGTTAGCCAGAAAGGTATCGTACACCCTCAATCCCGAGGGCTCTCGTGGTCCTCACGGCACCGAATTTGCAATTTTAATGCCTTTCAGCACTTATTCTGTCGTATGAGTACCCTCCCAGCAATTTTAATGCCTTATAGCACTTATTTCGGGGCATGAGCGCCACACCAAGCAATTTAATTGCCTTTCAGCACTAAATTTGCCGTAGGAGCACCTACACCTGAAATTTTAATGCCTTTTGGCACTAATTTTGCTCCGGTCACTCCGCCAAGTCTAGTGCAGCACCACTGCTGCTGTTCTATTAATTCAAGCTGACAAAGAGGACAGTCCTTCATCATTTGCTATCACCGCCTTGGAAGGTTCGATATTTGCTTCGCACTGAAAACTTTCTGCCTAGCTTTTTTGTTCATCTTATATAGCATTTTCACATAGTTCTGCCCCTACGAGCAAGGGTCTTCATTAATTATCAAACTTAGGCTAACTATCGGCGGTTGTCTATTTTTGTTCTTCTATGAAAATATAAGTCTATCAGTCAGGAAGATTTTCTGATATTATGGAAGCAATTAGTAATGTTTATTGTAGGTTGTTGTCGGTTCATTGCCATGGCTCTATTTGGGGCTAAGTCCGGTAAATTACGAGATTGGTAGGGATATCAGAATGAAAAAAATCGGATGTCTGATCGCATTGCTATTTTGTTTCCTCGCATTTCCGAGCCTGTCGAATGCGGCATCGGGGGACACCCATATTTTTTTGGACGGGGTTGAGCTTCAACAGCCGGAGCAGGCCAAAGCCGGGGTTGTTAACGGCAGCACGGTCGTCCCTCTAAGAGTCATTGTCGAGAGCTTGGGTTATGAGGTTGAGTGGGATCAGAATGCCAAGACGATTACAATTGTCCAAGGTGCGAATACGTTGAATTTAAAGGTAGACCACAGTGAAGCAATTGTGAATGGAACAACTGTCAAGCTGACAGCTCCTCCGATTATTCAAAATAGCGTCACATTGGTTCCGCTCCGATTTGTCGGTGAACAGACAGGCCTGACCGTCAGCTGGGATAATCAGACCAAATCGGCTTATCTGACTACACCAAGCGACGGCTCAGACGGTAAAGTCCAACCGGGCATGGGAAGTGAGGCGCCAGCGAACAACTCTTCGGAGAACACCTCCTCTGAAGTTGTCCCGCCAACTACGGGGACTGACAATAGCTCTTCTGAGCAACAAGGGAAGTCATACATATACGGAATCAGCTTTAGCGATAATCGGCTAAAGGTTTCTGCAGATCCGGGAGTTAAGCCTAATGTCTTCCTGCTGAGTGGTCCTGAACGTTTGGTTGTGGATATTCCGAACGCTGCATTTTCGGATAGCTTCGCATCCTTGCTGCCTCTGGATGCATCCAATAACGGTGCCTTTGCAGTAGCGGATTATCCGGATGTATCACAGGTGCGTTATTCGATCTTTGATCAGGGGACTTCGACGATTCGGATTGTGGTAGACTTGAATCATCGGGTTGAATATCAAATGAATATTGATGGAACGGATCTGTTTACCGTTGATTTGACAGCTGTGTCTGGTTATCCGGTTACAGGTACGGGCAAACCTCTTGTTGTTATTGATGCAGGGCATGGCGGCATTAAACCAGGAGCCGTTAGTATTACTGGAAAGCTGGAAAAAGAGTTCGCTCTGGCTGTGTCTCTCAAGGTAGAACAGCTCCTTAAACAGGAAACCGAATTTGATTTTGCGATGACGCGCACTACCGATGTCCATCTGGAGCTTAATGAGCGGGCCGAATTTGCAAATAATCTGAATGCAACACTATTTATATCTATTCATGGAAACAGCATTGAAGGAAAGAGCAGCATTACTGGCTCTGAAACGTATTATTCCCGAGAAGATAGCATTCCCTTAGCAGATGTGATGCATAAGCATCTTGTATCGTCAACTGGACTCGCTGATCGCAAAGTCAGACAGAAGAGTCTTCATGTGACCCGTGAGACGACTATGCCAGCAGTATTGCTGGAGGTAGGCTATTTGAGTAATTCCAATGATGAAAAGCTAATGTACACAGATGAATTTCAACAGAGAGTTGCGGAGGGAATTGTAGCTGGAATCAAGGAATACCTTGGTCTATAATATTATAGGGTCTTCGCAAGCTAAAAATAGGGGGTTTTTGACATGAAGAAGACGGGATGGATGATCCTGATGCTGGTATTCATGCTTGGATTGGCCGGCTGTGGAGATAAGCCCCAAGCATCAGCGCCAGGAGAGAATAATGGCAATAACACGGATACCGGGATTACAGTCCCTGATGCTGCCGAGCCTGACTCCTCAGGAGCAAGCGGCGCAGTGGAGACGGTTGACCCTGAGAATACGGAGAACTCAAGTGTGGAACCGGAAATGCTGACAAGTACGATTAAAGTTTACTTTACCGATGATAATTTGGATAAGCTCACAGCTGTTGAGCGGGAGATCTCATACCCTGCAGAGACGGACAAGTATGAAGCAGCTTTCACAGCACTTCAGACAGCCGAGCCGGGAACCTTGTCTCTTTGGAACAAGATTATCTTGCGGCAAGTAGAGCTTAAGGATGGACTGCTGACCATAGATATTACAGTGCCGGATGAAGCGAGACTGGGTGCGGGAGGAGAAGCGCTTGCTGTCGATGCCTTGCTGCAGACCTTCTTCCAGTTTGATGAAGTGAAGCAGCTTGAGCTTATGGTGGATGGAAAGACAGAGGAGACTCTTATGGGACATGTGGAGCTTGAGCATCCATACTCAAAATAATTTATTTGAAGATGAAGACTTCGGGGCACGCTCCGAGGTCTTTTTTTGGCAATAAATTAGCATTTTTTCGCAACTTTTGCCTGTTCCAAGCGTCTATTATGTCGTCTGGTGATGCCCGGAAGCAGGTATCTCGTCCGGTCATCATAAGGCAAATATCTAAAGGGTAGGGGTGACGGATGAAAAAAGGATTAACAGCATTATTGTTTTTTGTCATGTGGTTTGCTTTATTTCCTCAAACTGGACAGGCCGCTGCGGGGGGAACCAGCATTTATCTGGATGGTAACAAGCTGGAGCTCAGCAAGAACGGACAGGTTCAGAATATCAATGGATCGGTCATGATTCCGATTCGTGTCGTCGTGGAAGAGCTTGGTTATGTCGTCGATTGGGAGAAGAAGACGCGAACGGTAACTATACAGCAGCAGGATACAGTAATGAAGCTTGTCGTGGATCAGAGCACGGCGCTCGTAAACGGAACAAAGATTCAGATGCCTGTGGCTTCGAAGCTGGTTAGCGATACGGTCATTGTCCCGCTCCGCTTCTTGGGAGAACAGATGGGGCTCTCTGTAAGCTGGGATAATCAACTGAAGACGGTATACCTGGTAACTCCGGCAGGAGGGAATGGCGGCGAGACAAGCCCGGGAGATGGCGGCGATGGCGATACAGGGACTCCGCCAGGGGACACAGACTCGGGGACTCAACCTGGTCAGACTGACAATCTGGCGAATGTCGGGGGCATCAGCTTCAGCGACAATCGTCTTATGATCGCGGTGGATCAAAATGTAACTCCTAATATTTTTACCATGGCTAACCCGCAGCGTGTTGTCATTGACCTGCCAAACACCAAATTTGCGGATACGTTCTCATCGGGATATTATCTGGATTCTACACAGAACGGATTCATTGATATCACGGAATATCCAGAAGTCTCAAAGGTTAGATATTCCCTGTACAGCAATAATCCGTCAACCGTTCGGATTGTCCTTGATATGAATGTGGTTAAAATGGGTGAGCTCATTAATGAGAACGACGGCCTGATTATACTTGACTTGAATAAGGAAGTATCAAACCCGGGCTCGAATGGCAAGAAGCTGGTCGTTATTGACGCAGGCCATGGCGGGAAGGATCCGGGAGCGATCAGTGTTACCGGCAAGAAAGAAAAGGACTTCAATCTGGCCGTGACGCTGAAGGTTCAAGAGCTGCTAAAGAAGGAAACAAATATTGATTTTGTATTGACTCGCAGTAGCGATACTTATCCTTCGTTAAGCGATCGGGTTAAAATTGCAAATGATTTAAATGCGGATTTGTTTATTTCGATTCATGCCAATGCCGGCAGCGCGACTGCAAGTGGCGTAGAGACGTATTATACCCGGTCTGAAAGCCTGGCGCTGGCCAAGGTCATGCATAAGTACCTCGTAGCCTCCTCCGGTCTTACGGACCGCGGGGTTCGTTCCAAGAGCCTGCATGTCACCAGAGAGACGAAGATGCCCGCCGTTCTGCTTGAATGCGGTTATCTGAGCAACAAGAGCGACAATGCCAAGCTGTATACGGAGGATTTTCAAGACCGTGTCGCAGCAGGTATTGTAAAAGGTATCAAGGAATATCTCGGACTTCAATAAGCCGGATTTTAGAAGGAGGATGAGAGATGAACCGAATGAGTTGGAGAATTTGCGGCCTGGTGTTATTGCTTGCACTGGCTTCCGGATGCGGTCAAAAGCCCGGAACGGCTCAGCCGTCAGGAAATGAGGAGCCACAGGTCGAACAAGGTGCTGGCCCGGCTACTAATCATCAAGGCAGCAACAATGCTGAGAATACGAGCGGCGAGACTGGAACGGAAGTGCCTGAACAACAGACTTTGAGCATTAAGAGCTATTATACGGATGATCAATTAAATGAACTGACCGAAAAAGAGCAGACCATTCGCTATGCCAAGGATGAGGACAAGTATATGGCAGCGCTTGAGACATTAAAGGACAGCGGGGATTCGGAGCTGCTTCCACTCTGGAAGGTTGAGTTCCGTTCGGCCTCGCTGTCAGAAGGGATGCTGACTGTCGATATCACTCTTCCTGATGAAGCCAGGCTTGGAGCCGGCGGGGAAGCGTTGGCCGTCGAGGCCTTGCAGAACACGCTTTTTCAGTTCCAGGAGATCGAGTCGATCGAGCTGCTCGTGGATGGTCAGCAGACAGAGAGTCTGATGGGACATATAGAACTTGAACATCCGATGACAAGAAAATAATCAGGATTTAGAGGGAAATGGGCCTTGGTTGTCGAAACATGGTAAGTGAACATTTGTAAAGGGGAGAATGTAATGTCATCTTATAAACGTACTTTTAAACGCAGCACCAAGAGGGCAGTTTCCACCATGCTTGTTACGGCGATGTGCCTCAGCGGAGGAGCGGCGGTGTTCGCTGAAGAAGCCCAGAGCACGGCGGTAACAACTTCGACAGCCTCGGCACTTCTTTTTAGCGACGTAAGTGACGGCTTCTGGGCGGAAAAGCATATTTACAAGCTCGCTGCAGAAGGAATCATTTTAGGAGATGCCGGGAAGTTCCGGCCTTCTGACAGTGTTACTCAACAGGAAGCGATTACGATGGCAGTTCGCTTTATGAACCTGGAGAGCAAGCTGGGCAGCGGCAGCGGTGCACCGGAAGAAATGAAGGTTAACGCCTACTTTAAACCTTATCTGGAACTGGCTCTGAGCGAGAAACTCATTGATAAGACAGAGGAACTTAGCACGACGGGAGCGAGTGAGTCCTGGGGAGCGAAGACGGCTACCCGAGAGTGGGTTGCCAAGCTGCTCGTACGGGCTTTGGGACAAGAAGACAAGGCTAAATCGGCTGGAAGTGCTGCGACCGGCTTTGCCGACCATACCAGCATTTCACCAGCGGCCAGAGGGTATGTCAATGTTGCCGTGCAGCTTGAGTTGACGAAAGGGGTTGAAGGAAACCGATTTGATCCGTTAGGCAAAGTAACACGTGCCCAGCTCGCAACCTTCTTAAGCCGCGGCAGTGAGTATGTTACTCCGGGCTACAGCAATGTCTATGAAGGCATTGTTACCGAATTGACCGATTCGAAGCTGACCTTGTTTACGAATGGACAGTTAAAGAGCTTTGCGCTGGATAACCGTTCCGTCTATTTTACAAAGGATTCCGAAGCCAAGAGCTCTCGAACTGCGATTCAGTTGTATACCAAAGTATTAGTTGTAGACAAAATAGGTTCGGCAGCCTATGTGGAGGTTCGTGATGCCAACCAGCAGTTGGAGAAAACAGAAGGCACGCTGCTCAAGAAGCTTTCTGACAACCGCCTGCTCATGTTGGTCAACAATAATTCTATTGAGTATACCTATGATAGCTCTACTTCATTCCTGGATCAGAACGGGAATGCCATTTCAGTGGATAGTCTGACTGAAGATAGCACGATTATCGTGCAAAGAGAAACCTTTACGTCGGCGAAGAAGCCCGTGATCATCCAGGTAAAATCGGGCGTTGTTAATAAGTCCGGTACAGGCACGGTCGATCTGGTCAACGTCTCGGACAAGACGATTCGCATCAAGGACGATGCTACGGGTGCGATCGAAACCTATAATTATGACGACACTTCAATTCTTATTTATCAAAATCAACTGTTGGGTGGAGCAGCCGAGCTTCAAGCCGGTGCTGCTGTAACCTATACGGTGAAAAATAGCGTATTTACCCGTCTGGAAGTTACGAAAGCAATGGAACGCATCGTAAAGGGGACCCTGCTGTCCGTAGAAGGAAGCACACTTCTCAGCTTCACGAATTCCGCAGGCAAGGCAGAAATCAAAGCACTCGCTGCCAAGCCGGTTGTCGTGATTAACGGTATCGCCGATGCGACGCTGGGGGATCTGATTGCCGATGTGAAGGGCGGGGATCAGGTAGAATTAACGATCAGCCCTGACGAGCAAGTCACTAAAATTATTGTGACCGGCCGTCAAACTGAATTGCTTACCGATTTGTCTGTCGTCAATTATGAGCCGAAGTATAAAGCGCTGATGGTTGTGGACTCTGCGAATAAGGTGCATGCCTTTACCGTGGATGACAAGACCAAGGCGGAATACAACTCAACCACTCCGACATTGACCGGAGTTGAATCGCTGCTTACAAAAGGCAGAAAAATTAATGTGACTCATATCGGAGATCGTGTGCTTGAGATCCAGGTGTTTTACAAGTATGAAGGCACTTATGTATCGACCGATACAGCGGCCAAGAAGGTTTCGATCCTGCTCCCAAGCGGTAAGACCGTGGCAATACCTTATCAAGGCACAGCTCCTTCGATAGAACTGTACGGCAAGACCTCGGCTACGATTGCCGACTTGAAGGCGGGAGATCCGGTAACCGCGATTTTGAGCGCGAACCAGGATACCTTGCAAACATTGGCCATAAGAAAGACGGTTCAATTCGAAATTTCTTCAGTGAATACATCCAATAGCCGGATTCAGGCGTCAAGTAATGGCGTTACAGACAATTTCTATGTAGATAAGGCTACTTTGCTCAATGATGCCGGAGCTGCGATTACCGTATCCAGCCTGCAAGCAGGGCAGACTGTGAATGTGACCTTCAGTGGCCGTACGGCTGCTTCCCTGCAAGTGGTGAAGCTGACGCTTGGCAAGGTTACTGCTGTTGATGCTTCTTCGGTAACTGTGAAGTCCTTCTCCGGCACACCGGAAGTACACTCGATTGCGAATGGGGTAAAAGTAATTCGCGGAACCTCGGTAACCTCAGGAACAGCTACGCTGACAACGTCCGATCATGTTGAGCTGCGCAAAGATGTGGACGGGACATTGTTAATTAAGGTGCTGAATTCGCTGGAACGGAAATTCCAACGGTATGACTCGATCAATAACGACATTCTGGTCTATCGTTCCACGATTCAGGATGACAATTATCGTTTTGCTGTGACATCGAATTTGTATATTCACCAAGGTGACACGACATTAACCGTGCAATCCCTCAAAGATAATGATAAAATTGTTTTGTACTTTAGCGGCGATAAGCTGGTAGAGGTTGAAAAGCAATAAATCATTTCTGTGAGAAGAACCGTCTTGATGCGGGGGCTCCCGCTCAGGACGGTTTTTTACATGAGCAGGGGGGAATGTTTTGGAGTGAATGCCGGACAAGCAAAGCATATATTAACTACCATCGCAGCCATGTTCCCGGATGCACACTGCGAGCTCAATCACAGCAATGCTTTTGAACTCACGATCGCTGTCCTGCTGTCAGCACAATGTACGGATGCGACGGTGAACAAGGTGACAGCGGATCTGTTCCGGAAGTACAGGACACCCGAGGATTATATCTCTGTACCCTTGGAGGAGCTGGAGCAGGATATTCGGCGGATTGGATTATTCAGAAGCAAGGCCAAGCATATTCAGAATCTATGCCGGATCTTGATTGAGCAATACGGCGGAGACGTACCCTCGGAGCATGACAAGCTGGTCAAGCTGCCGGGCGTCGGCCGGAAGACGGCTAATGTCGTTGTTTCCAATGCCTTCGGCGTACCGGCTATCGCAGTGGATACTCACGTGGAACGGGTCAGCAAGCGGCTGGGGCTTGCCAATTGGAAGGACTCCGTGCTTGAGGTGGAGCAGAAGCTCATGAAGAGAGTACCTCGTGAAGAGTGGACGATTACACATCATCGTCTTATTTTTTTCGGCAGATACCACTGTAAGGCCCAGAATCCCAATTGTCAGATCTGCCCGCTGCTTGATGTGTGCAGGGAAGGCAAGAAACGTATGAAAAGGTCACAAGTCAGCAAACCTATAGAAGAGTGACAAAAAAAGATATTGATAGCAGAGGATGAGATTCTAAATGAAATGTATTTCCGTCTACACTGACAATTTTGAATTGTTCTCGGACATGTTCGAGAAGGTCATCGAGATCGATCTGAAGGAAAATGATGAGCAAGAGCTGGAGGGCGTGACGATCAGCGATTCCGGAGAGGTGCCTAAGCATTATCTGGAGCGGATGTCCGTGAAGCCAGAGGTCGTGGTAATGCGCGATAAAAATAAGGGAATAACAATTCTGCAGCATGGTAAAGTATTCGAAATCCTGATTCCTTCCGAGCAGGACCAGATCGAAGCTGCGACCATCTAAGCCGAAATGAAGTAAAAGCGTTCTCCGCAAGCTGGAGGACGCTTTTTTATTTGGCCCGAAGTCGCAGGCTCTATTTTACAAAGGCTTGAATGCCCTCTTGACAAACATACACCGTGTAGGATATTTTGTATACATACACAATGTATGTAATGGGGTGAATGACTTGCCACGAAACAAATATCCCGAAGAAACAGAGCAGATCATACTTGACGCTGCATTAAAACTGTTTATTGAAAAGGGCTATGAGCAAACAACAATTCTTGATATAGTCGATGAAATGGGCGGCCTGACACGAGGAGCCTTTTATCACCATTTCAAAACAAAGGAAGAAGTTTTTTTTGCGCTGACTGATAAATTATTTAATGATATAGACCCTTTTGCAAAAATCAAAGCCCGCACTGACATAAATGGTTTAGAAAAAATAAAACTGACCTTGCAAATTTTAAACGAGAGCGAAGAGTATGCCGTACTTCACTTTCAAATACTTCCATTGATTGATAGCAGCCCGACAGCTTTTAAGATATATATGGAAAAACAGCGAACCTTCTTAGCGTCAAAATATGCTGAACTTATTGAAGAAGGTATAAACGATGGTTCAATCAAAGCAAAGTATCCGAAATTAACAGCGGAATTGTTTTTGTTGATTTGTAATGTTTGGATGATGCCGACAATATACCCACAGGAAAATGAAGCAGAAGCGTGGCAAAGATTTAATATGGCAAAGGATATTGTTGATTTTTTGGGGTTGCCGGTTCTCGATAAAGCCCTAACTTCTCATGTTGTAATAAATGACCAAGGTATCGTTGTTGAAGTCAAAAAATGAGACAAACAAAAGAGAATAACAAAAATATAATTCTTTTGGCTAAATACATACATGCAGCATGTATAAAATAAAAATATATTTTAGGAGGTTTTTTGCATGAAAAGAAACGGCATTGGATTGGATGATCTCTTGGCAGAGTTCAACGAGAATATTATCGGCAAACCAAGCTCTGCTGCTCTTGGAATTGTTACTATTACTCGTAGGGATCTAGAAGAATTAAAGACATCCAACAAAAAGGCAAACATTAAAATGACTGGCATACTGACATTTTCAGAAGATGTTACACCTGATTTGACGAGAGAAGTCATAGAAAGCATCAAAGTACAGGGGAAAATAAATGCCTCTCCTAATGTGCAAGAAGTTTTGAACACACTTATTGACGAAACATAATGGCAGCCTAACACTTATGGCCAAGTTGGCTTGAAATGGGTCAGTAATCAGAAGCCGGACGCTAAGACGCAGAAGAGCCGACAACCAACGAGCTTGAAACTCGTGGTTGTCGGCTCTTTATTTATCCTAAAGCGGTCTTTCTTCTTTGAATGTATATCGATAGACATTTTTTATCTATCTCAAATTGGCAATGATTAATATCACTGTAAAAGCTTAAATCGAATAAATATCCATGATAAAATGAAGGGAGATAGGGACAGAGAGGACGAAGCGACTTGAAGATGACGGCGGCAATCGAATCTGATTTGGCTGGAAAGCTCTCACGGCTGGAAGCATGGTATCTGGAACAAGGCGCCGCGGATTCGGCAAGAAAAGTGAAGGATTTGATTGAAAAACAGTTGTCCGGAGAGTTGACAATAGCGATTTGCGGTCATTTTTCAGCAGGAAAATCAAGTCTGATTAATGCACTTTGCGGTTCTTCCGTGTTGCCCTCAGGTCCGCTTCCAACGACCGCCAATATTGCTGCACTGCGTGACGGTGCGCCGAGAATGCAGTTGACCCCGGCAATCGGCGGTGGTCATGAGGCAGGGGAGAAGCTCCCGCAGGAGTCTCTAAGTGCGTTTGACGGAGCATTGAACGATTATTGCCGTGATGGAGCGAAGTACGAAAGGGTAGCTATCTGGAGAGATATTCCCCTGCTTCGTCATGGCGGCGTGCTGCTGGATACGCCGGGCGTGGATTCTGGGGAGGCAGCACATGCGCTTGCAACGAGTTCAGCGCTTCATCTTGCGGATACTGTATTCTATGTCATGGATTATAACCATGTGCAATCCGGCAGCAACCTGAGCTTCGCGCGCAGTATCGCGGAATGGGGGAAGCCGCTCTATCTGATTATTAACCAGGTCGACAAGCATCAGGAAGAAGAACAGACCTTTGAGCAGTACATGAAATCGGTTGAGCATGCTTTCTCGGTCTGGGGAATTGCTCCGGCCGCCATCTTCTCTACCTCTTTAAAGGAGCCGGAGCATCAACGGAATCAACTGCCCGAGCTGAAGCGGGTCGTGATAGAACTGTTGGATCGGAAGGCGGCGCTGCTGGAATTCAGTATTGCTTGCTCTCTGCATCATGAAGCACGGCAGTTCAAGAAAAGAGCCGAGGAAGCGGCAGGAGAGAGACGCCAAGAGCTTGAGGCATTGGCGGGTGACGAAGCAGTGACCGTTGATCAGCTTCGCCAGGAGCTCCAGGACCTGGAGCTTCGTATGTCCTCTAGACAGGAGGAACCACCGGAAGCCGCGCTTCGCCGAGAATGGACTGCAAAGCTGGATCAATTGCTTGAGAATGCCTATCTTATGACCGCGGATTTGCGGGAGACGGCAGAGAAGTATCTGGAAAGCCGTGAGGCTGCGGCCAAACCGGGATTTCGCTTGTTCAAAAATAAGAGCATTCAGGAGCGGCAACGAAGACAACAGGAGTTCCTCGAGAGGTTGGATGAGCAGGTAAAAGCGCAAATCGATTGGCATGTGCGCGATATGATCCGCAAGCTGGGGAAAGCCTCGGAGCTTTGGGATGTTGAATGGGAAGCTCGGCTGGAAGAAGAGATGCCGCAAATGAAGGCAGCCTGGATTGAAAATCAGGCCAGGAGCGGGGCTGTAATCTCCGGCGAATATACGCTTCATTATACTTCGGCGGTGGCGGCCGAGATTCGAGGCCGCTATCGCCGGGCAGCCCTCGCGCTTGCGGAGGGGCTGCTGGCAGAGCTTGCTCCACGCCTTGGGGCGGAGCAAGCAGATTTGGCCGGGCGGCATGCGGAGCTGGCTGAGCGCGTGCGGGCGGCCGAGCGGCTGC
>NZ_HG005139.1:2029990-2058214 GCF_000455265.1 Paenibacillus antibioticophila | reverse complement strand
CGCTGTTCGGTGCCTTCAGCGCAGGCAAATCCTCGTTCGCCAACGCCTTGCTCGGCGAACTCGTCCTGCCCGTATCGCCGCATCCGACAACGGCGGCGATTACGCGCATTGTTGCGCCCCCAGCCGGGCGGGCGCACAAGGAGGCCTGCATCGCCTTCAAGTCGGCGGAGGCGATGCAGGCCGATCTGGCCCATTCCTATGAGTCGCTTCAGCTTGGCAGGTGGAAAGCGAATCGCTGGAGAGAGGAAGTGGCTCGGCTTAAGCCGGACGAGATTCCTGCGCCGGGCAGAACTCATTACAGCTTCCTGAAAGCAGCGGCATCTCAATGGGAAGCCCATGAGAGGAAATTGGGGACACAGCAGTTAACGGATATCGAGGAGTTTGCCGCTTACGCAGCTCAGGAGGGCAAAGCCTGCTTCGTAGAGTGGATGGATCTTTACTATAGCTGTCCATTAACGGAACAAGGGCTGACCATCGTCGATACACCGGGGGCCGACTCCATTCATGCGCGGCACACCGGAGTCACCTTTGAGTATATGAAGCAATGCGATGCGTTGCTCTATGTAACGTATTATAATCATGCCTTTTCCAGAGTGGACCGGCAGTTTCTAACCCATCTTGGCAGAGTAAAGGGCAGCTTCGCATTGGACAAAATGTTCTTTATCGTCAATGCGGCGGATCTTGCTTCATCCAGCGAGGATCTTGCTGAAGTAACCGGCTATGTGAAAGAAGGCTTGATCCGGGCTGGCATTACGGAACCGCAGGTTTTCGCCCTCTCCAGCAAGCTTGCCCGTCAGGCCAAAGAGCGAGGGGATTTCTCCCTGCTGGACGCTTCGGGATTGGCAGCATTTGAGCAGGACTTCTATGCATTTATCAACCGCCAGCTTACCCATCTGGCACTGGAATCGGCATTGCGAGAGTTGCAAACTGTTCTTGCGCAGGCAAAAGAATGGCAGCTGGCACTGGAACACAGCCGGGAGCGGCGCGAAGAGAAGCTTGCGAGATTGCAAGAGGACACGAAGGCAGTGCTGGCTTTTACAGCCAGGCTTGCGGGCGAGGTTCGGCTTCCCGAGCTCAGACAGGAGGCGGAAGAATTGCTGTTCCATGCGAGAAATCGTCTGAAGCTGTACGCAGGCGATTTATTCCAGGAATTTTTCCATCCCTCTTTGCTGTCTGAGGAAGCAGGCTCAAGGCGGGCCAGATTCGGCGCTTCCTTTCACGGCTGGTTGAGCCAGCTCTCTATAGAACTGGAAAGGGAGCTCCAGGCCGCCTCGCTGCGCTTGGAAAAGAAATGCGAGAGCTTGATGTCGAGTCAAATCCAAGGCAGGCTAGACGAGCTCATCCTTGAGCTTGAGGATGCTCCTGTATTTATAACCGAGCACAGGAGTCCCTGGGACACTCCTTCTCTTATGAAGAGAAGACTTGAACACAGCTTGGCAGCAGCAGATTATGACAGCTTCTTCAAGAGCCCGAAACTATTTTTCGAAGGAGGTGGGAGACGCGAGCTAAAACAGGCATTGGAACAGCCGCTTGCTGCTGTGCTTCAGGACGCCGTGGAGGAAGCCGGCCAAAGGCTTATTGAGTATTATGCCCAAGGCTATTCCCGGAGACTACGCGAGGCGACGGCATCCATCGAGGTCCAATGGAACGAATGGATGACCGGAATTCAGACGCTGAGCGGGGATGAAGCAGAGACGAGAGACTTTTTGCAGAGGCTGAAACAGGTCGAATCCCTCGAAGAGGTTGTTCAAAAAGTCATCTTTTGATCACGAAGTGTTCCAAGGGGTTGATTCACATCGAATCTTGCGTTCACCCTGGAAGTCCAAGCGGATGCTTACGAGGTATGCTTCCTTTGGAAGCATTTTACTCATGTAGGTTCTGCCTACACTCCGTTCCTCTTTCTTCGGGTTCTCGCAACCTTCTCGGTGCTGAAAAGCTGACTTTTTGAACTCGCATTTAGAGGTTGTTCAAAAAGCCATCTTTTGATCACGAAGTGTTCCAAGGGGTTGATTCGACATCGAATCTTGCGTTCACCCTAGAAGTCCGGTACTCATGTAGGTTCTGCCTACACTCCGTTCCTCCTTCTTCGGGTTCCCGCAACCTTCTCGGTGCTGAAAAGCTGACTTTTTGAACTCGCATTTAGACAAAGTTTTAAATAATTTGTGGTAACTTGTCGAATATTAGCGAATTTCGCAATTATGTACTTGCATTTCGGCTCCTCTAGCAGGAGAATAGGAGTAAAGCTATTTTTGGTTCTATATCAGTTACACGAAAGAAGCTACGTAGAAAAGGCAAAAGTGTGAAGTGTTAAAAGCTTTCTGTAAGAAAGCTACTTCGGAAGCATAAAGCGTAAGCGCTCGCCTTTGTGAGCGGATTTCTACTATTTAATGGCTTAGTTCAGTTAGAGAAATCCGTGAACAACAGCGATCGTAAGCACACTTCACACGTTGCCTACAGAGTAGAATCATCGATCAACTGATAGTAACAACTATAGGTTGTTACCCTAGTCCGCAGCTTTTGGAGAACTGCGGCAAGTATATCAAAAGGTGGAGTGGTCCCATTGAGTAGTCAGGTTTGCAGTCCTGTCCTGGTGATTCGAAGAAGTTCCTGCGCAGATGTGCAGTACATGATTCCATTGATGCGGCAGTTGCGTTATCCGACAACGGTCAATGTATTGAAGGAGCGGCTTGCCATGCTGGAAAATCATGAGCAAATGTCCTGTCTGGTTGCCGAATTGGATGGCAAGGTGGTAGGTACGGTATTTCTTAAGCAGCATCAGACGCATGATATGAGTAAACCTGTAACTTTGATTACAGCTCTGATCGTCGATGATCAACATCGGGGACAGGGGATAGGGCGACGTCTGCTGGATGAGGCCGAACGCTGGGGCGCTGTGCGCCATAGCTCACAGCTGCATGTTTCGATTGCCCGGGAGAGCAGCTTCTCCAGCAAGCCTTTTTATGAACGCTGCGGTTTTGTGAGTGCTGGTTATCATTTGAGCAAAATAGTACAAGGATAATTTCAAATTTCCTAAAAAAAGGATCATCTGCGGAGCTTTGCTTCCGACGGATGATCCTTTTATTATTTCTGCGGTGATTAATTGGCTTTAGCCGGGAATAAGGTTCTTTCCTGCAACGCGTATCCGGCCTTGGAATGGCAATATTTATCCCGGTAGTGGTTCAGCGAGCCCCGGAAATGAAGCTTCAGGCAGGAGCAGGTAGACAAGTCGTCAGGCGTCGTCAAACAAGCGGATTTGTCCAACAGCTGCATGCCTGAATTCAGAAACACGCTGCTCACAAACTGGGAGCAGAAGAAGGAATTTTTTCCTCCGAGCTCCATGTTAAGCACGACGCCAAGAATGCCAAGGAAATTATAGCTGTACAAGTCCTTGTTCTCCTCAAATTGACGGACGTAGTCTCTCATTTGATGGTATACAGATTCACTGACCGTACAGCTGTATATCGCACAAGAAGCCTTGTCGAAGACGCGGGAATGAATGTTTTCCTTAACAAAGCCGCCCAGGATTGGAAGCATCGGATGCTTGCGGCCGAAGCTGTACATTTCTTTAAGCTCCGAATCGAACGCAATGGATGCATGATTATAAGGGGCTCTGGTGTAAAAGCCGATCATTTTAGCGACGACGGTATTGGGATTGCTGAGCAAGACATAAATTTGTTTGGTTTGTTCATTGTTCATATTTATTCCACACCCACATTATAATTGGTTAACAATTCCCAAATGGTCTGTTCCATTTGATATTAACATGGTATCGAAATACTTGGAATACTTAAATAGACCAGGGACGGAAAATGAAACTGGACCAAGGTCGTGGATCGGATGCAGCAGCAACGTTTAGAAACCGTTTACAAAAATGCAAGTATCGGGTAGAATCGGTTGTTGGAATTGAGTGAGAATCCTAGATGAAGAAGGTTGATTCGGATGTACAAGCTACTGCTGGTGGATGACGAAGTCGATGTAAGAGAAGGATTGCTGCATTTGATAGATTGGCGGAGTATCGGTTGCGAGGTGGTAGATACGGCTGAAAATGGAAGAGAAGCCATGGAACTGGTCGAGAAATATTTGCCTGACATTGTGGTGACGGATATTCAGATGCCCTTCATGAACGGTCTTCAGCTGTCGGAATGGATCCGTTCTGTGTATCCGGACACGAAAATCGTTATTCTGACCGGATTTGAGGAATTCGAATATGCTCAGAGAGCGGTTTCGCTTGGCATTGACGACTATCTGCTCAAGCCTTTCTCTGCCGGAGAATTGTGTGCCGTGCTCGATAAAGTGAAGGTCAGGCTGGATCAACAACGCCAGGCGAAGGAGGATATTCAGCAACTCAAGGAGCATTATTTCCGAAACCTTCCGGTCCTGCGCAGTCTGTTCCTGAGCAGCCTTGTCAGCCATTCGCTGGGTAAGGAGGAGATCTTTGAAAAATGTAATCAGTATGATCTTGACCTGCAGGGCGAAGGATATATGGTTGCTGTCATTCATCGAGACGAAATTCAGGAGAAGGCCCCCGAGCTCCAGCTGTTTGCCGTGTTGAATGTCGCTGAAGAGCTGGTAAGCCGCTGCTCCAGGTCTCTTGTATTCATTCATCTCAACGCGGTCATTGTTCTGGCTGTATTCGACAGCCGTGATCACGAAGAAATGACGAGCAGGACACTGAAGCTGCTTGAAGAGATCCGCTATACGGCTGAACGCTATTTGAAGCTGACCCTGACCATCGGAGCCGGTTCGGCAGTAAACGAGCTTAGCGAGCTCAATTCCTCGTATCAGGATGCGATGCGGGCACTGGATTACCAGCTTATATTAGGCAACAACAAGGTCATCTGGATTGATGATGTGGAGATGAGGCAGGTTGTGCCCTTCACATTTGATAAAGAGAAGGAAAGAGAACTCATCCGTTGCCTGAAGCTCGGAAGCGATGAGGAGCTTGAGCAATTGCTGGATGAGTTGTTTAACGGATTGCTGGATAGCCGCACTACAGATCAGGATTTGCAGACATACCTGCTTCTGATGCTGACCGCTGTGGTTAAGGCCGCGCAGGAAATGCATGAAAATCTGGATGCGCTGTTCGGAGAAACGGGCGCTTTCCTGGGGCAGTTCTCCCGGCTGAATTATTCGGCTGAAGCCAAGGGCTGGTTTACGGGGATTTGCTTCACCTTGAAGCGTTCCATTGCGAGTGAGCGGCAGACCGGCTACCAGAAGCTGGTGGAGGAAGCGAAGCAGTTCATGAATGAGCATTATCAGGACTGCGAGCTTTCCATCGGCAAGGTATGCAAGCAGCTCCACATCAGCACTGGATATTTCAGCAATATTTTTAAAAAGGAGACGAAGACGACCTTTGTGAGCTATTTGATGGGCTTAAGGATGGAGGCTGCGAAGCATTTGCTTCTGACCACGGACATGAAGTCCTTTGAAATAGCAGAGCGTGTCGGGTTCGCCGATCCGAATTATTTCAGCTTTTGCTTCCGCAAGAAATTCGGGATCTCGCCTAAGGAATTCCGGAACGGAGTCCAACTGCTATGAGCTGGCTGCGTTATATCGGCAAAGCGATTCGGAATTTCCATTTCCGAAAAATTCAGGCGCTGATTTCGATGTCTTCTGTGACTGTGACCATTGTCGCCGTAGTTCTGGTTAGTGTGCTGCTTGTGGAGCGTTCCGCGCGAACGGCGGAAGAGAACGCCTACATGAACCTGGGGCAGATCATCGAGCAGGTGAATGCCAATCTGGAGCTGTATGTCGGCGGGATGCAGGATGTGTTCACGGTGGCAGAGAAGCGGATTCAGCAATCTCCGGATCTCCATAGCGATGTCAGACTGGGAGATCAGCTGGAGACCATTCTGAGCACCCGGGAGGATCTGGTAACAATGGCTCTCTTCACAGAGGAGGGGGAGCTCGTGCGAAATCTGCCTTCGAATGGGATGCGCAAAAATACCAGGCTGACCGAGCAGACCTGGTTCGAATCCGCCCTCCAATATCCGAACAGTCTGCAATTTTCGCCCCCGCACATTCAGAACTTGTTCAAATCGGATTACCGCTGGGTCGTGTCTATGAGCAAGCTGGTTCCATATAATGACGGGGCGCAAGAGAAGCAAGGCGTTCTGGTCATGGACTTCAATTTCCGGACCATTGATGAACTGAGCCAGCGGGTAAGTCTGGGCAAGAAGGGTTACGTCTATATCATCGATAACGTAGGAAATATCGTCTATCACCCGCAGCAGCAGTTGATCTATGCCGGGTTGAAATATGAAAATCTGGAGCCGGTGCTTAACTATTCCTACGGCAGTTATATGGACAATCTGGATGGAGAGAAGCGCCTGATTACGATACAGACGGTAAGGCCGGCAGGGTGGAAGATTGTCGGGGTTGCCTATGCGGATGAGTTCTTGACGACCCGACAGGAATTGAGCCAATTTCTATACGGGTTTCTTTTGGTTGCGATTATTATCATTATGGCTGTCAATATTTATGTGTCCGCGAAAATATCCCAGCCGATTCAACGCTTGGAACGGTCGGTGCAGATGGTGGAGCGGGGCGATTTCGGAACTAATGTGTATGTCAGCGGGGCTTATGAGGTAGAGCAGCTGTCCAAGCGCTTCAATCTGATGCTGCGCCGGATCAGGGAGCTGATGGATCAAATTATTAACGAGCAGGAAGCGAAGCGGAAAAGCGAGCTTGATGTGCTGCAATCGCAGATTAATCCGCATTTTCTTTATAACACGCTCAATTCAGTTACCCGAATGGCGGAGCTCGGACGGAACGAAGAGGTGGTAACGACGATTACCTCCTTGTCGCGCTTCTTTAGGATCAGCCTTAGTAAAGGAGATCATATTATTCCGCTTCGGGATGAGCTGGAGCATGTCCGGCATTATTTGATTATTCAAAATATCCGGTTCAAGAATAAATTCCGTTATGAAATTGAGGCGGAGGAGGACATTCTGGACGCATTGACCTTGAAGCTGATCCTCCAGCCAATTGTGGAAAATGCGATTCATCACGGAATCGAGCCGTCGCCTGAGCCGGGCTTGATCCGTATTCGTGCGGTCAGGGAAGGGGAGCTTCTGAACATCATGATTTCCGATAATGGAGTAGGCATGGACAAGGAGAGGCTTGCCCGACTGAAGGCCGGCAAGCTTCATAGTGAAGGCGGCTCCGGCGTGGGCGTCAACAATGTGCAGGAGCGAATTGTGCTCTACTACGGCAAGCCTTATGGATTGCATTACGAGAGCGAGCCGGAGGAGGGCACGACGGTGACGATTACCTTGCCGCTGACCGTCCAAGACTCTAATTCCCGCGAAGGGGGCATATAGAATGAAGCAGTTATTGCACTTATTCAAGACGGGATTCGCTATCACGCTATTGATTATAACTGCGGCCTGTACGGGAGCCGGAGATCTGCCCAACGATGAAGACGCCATTGTGATTGATATGATTGTCAAGATGAACCGGGGCGATTATTGGAGCACGATTCAGATGGGGGCTGAGGTTGCCGCCAAGGAATATAATGTCAGCCTGAATGTGCTTGCTCCGGAGAATGAAAATGATATTCAAGGACAAATTCAGCTGATGGAGGACTCCATTGCCCGCCGGCCGGATGCGATTATTTTGGCCGCAAGCGATTATGAGGCTCTTGGCCAAGTGACGGATCGAACCTCCTATTACGATATCCCGGTCATTTCCATGGACTCCGAGGTGGCCTCCACGAAGGTAAAGACCTATGTCGGCACCAACAATTACGAGGCCGGTCAAAAGGCAGCCGAGCGGCTTATGGAGCTGACTGGCGGCCAGGGAGACATCGGTATCGTGAATTTCGTACAGGGTGCGCGGAATGCGGATCAGCGGGAGGAAGGCTTTATGGACTATGCGGCCCGATTTCCGGGCGTTCGGATTGTGGAGGTGCTGTATTGCGGCTCCGATGAAGAGCTGGCGTACCGGCTAACCCGTGAAATGATTAAGCAGCATCCCGGCTTGACCGGGCTCGTATCGCTTAGCGCTGAATCCTCGATCGGTGCGGGAAGAGCTGTAGAGGAAGCTGGACTCGGTTCCCGCTTCAAGATGATCGCTTTCGACAATCCTCCGGAAATGCTGGAGCTGCTCCAGGAGGAGACGGTTCAGGCCATGGTGGTTCAGAATCCGTTCAATAACGGCTACATGGCGGTAGCGGCGGCAGTCAAGGCGGCCCGTGGAGAACGGTTGGAAGACAAAATCCCTACGGATACCAAGCTGATCGATCTGGATAATATGCTGTGGCCGGAGCATCAGAAGCTGTTATTTCCCTTTGTCAAATAATTGATCACAGTAGAATTTTCATAAAACATCTCAGGATATTTGATTCGCAGCAGCCAGAAAAGCTTGCATAATGAAAGCGTATCCAAGTTGAAAGAGAAAATAATCAGGAGGTCAAAACATGAAGAAAATCGGAACTGCACTCCTAGCGGCGGCACTGCTGGGCGCCACCCTGACAGGATGCTCCGGGAGCGGAGACAAGTCCAGCGGAGGAAACGGCGAGACCAATATCGGCGTAGCGATCTACAAATTTGACGATACCTTTATGACCGGTGTCCGCAACGCGATTGAGAAAAATGCAAGCGGGATTGCCAAGGTGGATATTGTAGACAGCCAGAACTCGCAGCCGACGCAGAACGATAAGATTGACCTGTTCCTTACGAAGAAGACGAATGCCATGATTGTTAACCCGGTTGGCCGTACAGCTGCAGGAGTCATTATCGATAAAGCCAAAGCGAAGGACACGCCGGTGGTCTTCCTGAACCGCGAGCCGCTGCCGGAAGATATGAAGAAATGGGATAAGGTGTATTATGTGGGCGCCAGAGCTGAAGAGTCAGGCACCTTGTCCGGTCAGATCATTGTGGATTACTGGAATGCCAATCCTTCGGCCGACAAGAACGGAGACGGCGTTCTGCAATATGTCATGCTGAAGGGCGAGCCAGGGCATCAGGATGCTGAGCTTCGCACTCAATACTCGATTCAGGCGGTTGAGGATGCCGGGATCAAGGTGGAGAAGGTAGCGGAAGATACAGCGATGTGGGACCGCGTGAAGGGGCAAGAGAAGATGGCTGCTTTCCTCGCAGCCAACGGCGACAAGATTGAAGCTGTATTCGCCAATAACGACGATATGGCGCTCGGTGCCATTGAAGCGTTGAAAGCGGCGGGATATTTCACAGGCGATAAATTCATGCCGGTTGTCGGTGTAGATGCAACTGCGCCGGCACTGCAGGCTCTGGAGCAAGGAACCATGCTGGGCACGGTGCTGAACGATGCCGAGAACCAGGGCAAGGCGGCTGTAGTGCTTGCCTCCCTGCTCGCTAAGGGCAGTGAAATGAATAAGGACAGCGTAGGCTTTGAAATTACGGATAACCAGTACGTATGGATTCCTTATCAAAAAGTGACGAAAGAAAATGCAGCCGATTTCAAATAAGCCGCTGCACCTGCAGCAGGACTTCTCATAATCAGCTGAGCAATGGGAGGTTCGTACCGGACGGTTCGGACCTCCTTTATTTTTTGGAATGGAGTCTGGAGGAGAAGCAGGACTGTGCCTCTGTACGATTAACCTTGCTAGGGGGCGAAACAAGTGTCAGAACAGCAATATGCATTGGAAATGATCGGAATATCAAAGGAGTTTCCCGGTGTCAAAGCGCTTGACGGCGTGACCTTGCAAGTCAGACCGGGGACCGTTCATGCCCTGATGGGGGAAAATGGAGCCGGGAAATCCACTTTGATGAAATGCTTGTTCGGGATTTATAAGCAGGATGATGGCGAAATAAAAATTAACGGCGAGAAGGTTGAGATTAATAATTCCAGCGATGCGTTAAGGCATCGGGTATCGATGATTCACCAGGAGCTCCACCCGGTGCCTTTCCGGAATGTGATGGAGAACATCTGGCTCGGGCGGTTTCCGATGATGGGCTGGGGACCGATTAAATTCGTCAACCACAAGAAGATGTACAAGGACACGGAAGATCTGTTCAAGCAATTGGATATTGATTTGAGTCCGGATACGCTCGTCGGAAAACTGTCGGTCTCCAAAATACAGTCTATCGAAATTGCCAAAGCGGTTTCCTTTAATTCGCAAATTATCGTGATGGACGAACCTACTTCCTCCCTGACAGGAGTCGAAGTAGAGCACTTGTTCCGAATCATCAATGATTTGAAGAAGCGCGGCGTGTCTATCATTTATATTTCTCACAAAATGGAGGAGATTCTCAGAATCTCCGATGACGTCACGATTATGCGGGATGGGAAAAAGATCGGCACCTGGCCGGCAAGCGAGTTGACAACCGATCTGATTATCTCGAAAATGGTCGGCCGCGATTTGACGCAGCGCTTCCCGGACCGGTTTAACGTTCCTAACGGCGTCATCCTGAAGGTTGAGGGCTTGACCTCGCCGGAGCCGAAATCGTTCAAGGATGTAAGCTTCGAGCTCCGCAAAGGCGAAATTCTTGGTATCGGCGGCCTGGTAGGCGCACAGCGGACCGAGCTGGTCGAAGCGCTGTTCGGACTGCGGGCAATTTCGTCGGGAAGCGTCTCGATAAATGGCAAGGAGGTCAGGATTACAAGCCCTGAGGACGCCAAGAAGCACGGCTTGGCCTTGCTTACCGAGGAGCGGCGCACAACTGGGATATTCCCTGTGCTGTCCGTGCATGAGAATGGGGCGATCGCTAATATGAAGCGTTATGTGACCCCTTATTTTTTGCTTAATGAAAAGCGAAAGAAAGAAGAAGTCAACAAGATGGTGGAAAAGCTGCGCACAAAGACGCCGACACCGAAGACGCTCATTATGAATCTCTCCGGAGGCAATCAACAGAAGGTGCTGCTCGCCCGCTGGCTGCTTACCGATCCTGACATCCTGCTATTGGATGAACCGACAAGAGGGATTGACGTCGGCGCAAAGTACGAGATTTATACGCTCATTGCGGATCTGGCGAAGCAAGGCAAGAGCATTATCATGATTTCATCCGAAATGCCGGAACTGCTGGGCATGTCTGATCGAGTGATGGTCATGTCCGAAGGCCGGCTCACAGGAATCCTTGACGGAGCCCAGGCTACGGAAGAAGAAGTGATGCGCTTGGCTGCCCAGCATTAACGGAATGAGAAGGAGGATAAAATCATGAATATAAATATTAGAAAAATACAAGGCTTTGTGTCTCAAAACGCCATTTATATCGTGCTTGCTGTGCTGGTTATCGGAATTGCCATTTATAATCCTAACTTTATCGGCATCAACACATTCCGCGATATTTTGGTTCAATCTTCAACCCGTGTCATTATTGCGCTTGGCGTGGCTTTCATTCTCATTACCGGCGGCACCGACCTGTCTGCAGGCCGGATGGTGGGACTCACAGCCGTCATTTCGGCTTCCATGCTTCAGGTAGAGGACTATCCGCGGCGATTCTTCCCGGATCTCCAGCATCTTCCGCTGCTTGTTCCGATTTTGATTGCCATCGTTGTTGGTCTGATCTTTGGCATGATCAATGGAATTATCGTCTCCAAGCTCAAGGTTCCGCCATTTATCGCGACGCTCGGCACGATGGTAGCCATATACGGAATTAACTCCCTGTATTTCGATACGGATCCGAATCAGTCCCAACCGATCGGCGGTCTGCGCGATGACTTTACAAGGATTGGATCGGGGAGCATCGGGAGCGGCGATTTTAAGATTCCCTTCATCGTTCTGATTGCTATAGCCGTAAGTATTATCGTATGGGTGCTGTTCAATAAGACTCGGCTTGGCAAAAACATGTACGCCATCGGCGGCAACGAGCAAGCGGCGCGGGTATCCGGGATCAATGTGACTAAATATCTGATCATCATCTATTCGATTGCCGGCGCGCTCTATGGCCTTGCAGGGGTATTGGAAGCAGCCAGAACCGGCGGCGCAACCAACAACTACGGGAACATGTACGAGCTGGATGCAATTGCAGCCTGCGTCGTAGGCGGAGTATCGACCACTGGCGGGATTGGCACGGTCCCTGGCGTGATGGCGGGGGTGCTGATCTTTACAGTCATTAACTACGGCTTGACATTCATCGGTGTGGGGCCCTACTGGCAGCTTATTATCAAGGGCGCCATCATTGTAGCAGCCGTAGCGTTCGATATGCGGAAATATGCCTCCAAAAAATAAAGGATCACTCCGTTGAAAAAAATGCCTCTTCGCATCCGAAAGGTGATCACGATCACCCTTCGTTGATTTGCGGAGAGGTTTTTGCCACTTTTTTCCCATGAATTGCGCACCTGGATATGCTAAAATATGACAAGAAGCACATTTTTTATCCAGAAAACATCTGCCGACTTAACGCGGATTAGCTCGTGGGAGGATTACATATGAAGAAGCCATTCATTAAATGGATCTCTGCAGGCATGATCGCCTGCATCTTGGGAACGGGGATTGGAGCAGGGCAAGCCGGCTGCCAAGTCACTCATGCGGCAACAAACACCGCAGTAGCTGCCCTTTACGCCCAGATACAGAAGGAACGGGCCGCCGAGGTGGTCAAGCTGGTCAATCAGATTCGGGTCGAAGCCGGATTGAAGCCGCTTACGGTGCACACAAACTTGACGAAAATGGCCAAGACCAAGGCCGTGGAAATGTATAACAGAAACTATTTCAATCACACATCACCTGTATATGGCTCTCCCTTCGAGATGATGGATGCGTTCAATATTACGTACCGTTACGCCGGCGAGAATATTGCCAAGGGGCAGTGGTCCGCCAAGGAGGTTGTGCAGGACTGGATGGACAGTCCGGGGCACAAGGCAAATATTTTGAACAAGAACTATAATCTGATCGGTGTGGGCTACTACAACGGTTATTGGGTGCAGGAATTTATCGGAACAGGCAAATAGAAACAATTTTATTTAAAAGAGTTGAAACCTATAAATGAAAGGCACGTAAACATTTATCAAGATCTATATTTTTATTAGGGAGGCTAATTAAATGTCGATTTTTAAAAGATTACGTGACCTGACCATGTCTAACATTCATGCCATGATTGATAAAGCGGAGGATCCGATCAAGCTGACCGACCAGTATATCCGGGATATGCAAGAGGATCTGGAGGACGCTGAAAAGGCTGTCGCTGCACAAATTGCGATTGAGAAGAAGTTCAAAGCGCTTTTTGAGGAGCAGGAGGCTCTGGTTGCGAAGCGGACCCAACAGGCCCATACGGCCGCACAGGCTCAGAACGTGGAGCTTGCCCGCCGCGCACTGGAAGAGAAGAAAACGGCCGAAGGCAAGATGGCCGAATACAAGACAGCGTATGAGCAAAATAAAGCTTCCGCAGACAATCTTCGCGGCAAGCTGGATGAAATGCGCAAGCAATTGGCTGACATGAAAAACAAGCGTGAAACCTTGGTTGCCCGCTACAATGCGGCGAAGGCTCAAACCGAAATCAACAAGGCAATGGGCGGCTTCAACGCCGATTCTGCCAGCAGCGGAATGAAGCGGATGGAGGAGAAGATGCTGCAGATGGAAGCTCATGCGGAAGCCAGCAACGACATGCTCAACAAGCCATCGAGTCTGGATGACGAGTTTGACAAGCTTGGCAAGGATCAGCAGGTGGAAGATGAGCTGGCTGCATTGCTCAAGCAATACGAGGAAAAGAAGTAAGCTTATAGTGAGGTCTTGTCTGATATGAATGTCTGGAGAAGGATCGGGAAGCTGTTCGCGAAGACAGAGCCGCCAGCGGCGGAGAAGAGCATGCTGTCGCTTGCCCCGGGAGATATGTGCGAGGTATCGCTGGTTACCTATGCAGTACAAGGCCGCGTACACAACGCAAGCCGCAATGCGGTCGTCTTGACCCTGCAGGACGGAGTGAAGATCAGCTATCTGCACATCGAGGAGCGGGAGACCTTGCAGTATCAGCTGTATCGGCCGATTGACGGAAGGCTGGATACACCGGATGCGGTTCCTGTAGAGATTGAACTGGATGGCCATCTGTTTCATTTGGAGGAGCAGTATATCGGAGCGGTGACGGTTACCGGACGAACTCCTTTTATGCAAGGCGGAGAACAGCATGTGTGGCAGTTCCAATCCGACGATTATGCATTGCTCCGGGTGGAATGGCAGAACGGCCGGTTTATGCTCTATGAAGGCGAGAAGATCATTCCCGCCGATGTCAGGGTGATACGTGCAAGCTAGTAGTTTCATACCAGGCAGTGCCTTTCGGCACTGCCCTTTCTTATTGCCGCTCCGTTTGCAATTCATGGACAAGATGTTTTATGTTTAATGCATGAATGGGAGAGATTAGTTAGAAGTGCAACGTTAGGAGGGCAGGGAATGGGGAAAGGAAACAGAGTCTGGAAAATTACGGGGGCAGCATCAGCAGCAGCCACGCTGATGCTGATCTGCGGATTCGTATACGCTGTATCCGACGTCATCTTTCCGGCGCCGCCAAATACCAGCTCTGCAGGGATAGAGAATGCAGCGTCCAAGGACCAGCAAATTCATCCTGGCAATATGGATGTGACGGCCGTCGGGGATTCTCTAGCGAAGGGAACCGGAGACGATACAGGAAGCGGGTTCGCCAGAGCAACCTCCGAGCTGCTTCAAGAGCAAGGTATCAATTCCAAGCTTGTTAATAACCTTGGAATTAACGGGCTGACGACCTCCGGATTGTTGCCGATGCTGGACGAGGACGGTGTGCAATATGCTCTCCGTCAAGCTGGTGTAATCATCCTATCCATCGGAGCGAATGATCTGTTCGCTGGAGCGGATCAAATGACCGAGTTGCCGGATGAGGAGCAGCTTTCAGTTAAGCTGAAGCAGGCTGAAGAGCGATTTGCGAAGATTGTTGAAGCCATCCGCGGGATTAATTCGGAAGCACAGCTCGTATATGTCATGCTATACAACCCTTTCTCTGACTTGGAGGAGGTAAGGGAGCAGGGGAACCGGATTGTTCAGGAGTGGAATCGGTTTGCCGCGACAGTGATGGACTCCACGGGACAAGGATTGGCGATTTCTACTTCCGATTTATTTACTTTCAACTCGGGACGCTACCTGGCTGAGGATCATTTTCATCCGAACCGCGAGGGATACCAGGCGATTGCCGAGCGGATTGTTCAGGCACTTGCTGTCACTACAGTGTCGGGGGAGGAGCGCAAATGAAGCTTGAAAGCCATGCGGATCGAGCGGCAAAACTGCCTGAGGTGGTTCTTCAGGTAGATAGGCTGAAGAAGGTGATCGGCAAAAAGACGATTGTGGAGAATGTCTCCTTCACTGTACGAGAAGGCGAGATCTTCGGATTTCTCGGTCCGAATGGTGCAGGGAAGACGACTACGATCCGGATGCTGGTGGACTTGATTCGTCCGACAGAAGGAAGTGTGAGCATTTGCGGACATCAGGTTCATCGCAATCCCGAGCTTGCACTGTCCTATGTTGGCTCCATTGTGGAGAATCCAGAGGTCTACAGCTATCTGACCGGCTATGAGAATCTGGAGCAATTTGCCCGGATGCAGCCGGGGATCTCCAAGGAACGGCTGAAAGAAGTAATTGCCTTGGTCGGGTTGGATGCGCGCATTCATGACAAGGTCAAGACTTACTCGCTCGGAATGCGCCAGCGGCTTGGCATTGCCCAGGCATTGCTTGGGGCTCCCAAACTGCTGATTCTCGATGAGCCGACGAATGGTCTGGACCCGAAAGGGATCAAGGAGCTCAGACAGTTTATCCGAAGCCTGGCGGATCAGGGAATGGCTGTCGTAGTCTCCAGTCATCTGCTTAGCGAAATTCAATTAATGTGCGACAGAGTTGCGATCATCAGCCGGGGGAAGGTGCTGGCCTCCGGGCCGGTGGCCGACCTGATCCAGAATAGCAGCAGCTATGTCGCCTGGCAGTTATTTCCCCGAGTACGGGGGGAAGAGGCGCTTCGCGCTCTTGGCTGCCAGCTGATCGAGCATCCGGGGGAGGTGCTGGATGATGCGCTGTTAACCGGAAGCATGGAAGGCTCCATTCTGACAGCAATGAGGCAAGAGGAGATCCAGGAGCTCATCCCCCAGCTTGTGAAGGCTGGAATTCAAATTCAGGGGGCCCACAAGATTAATCCCACTCTTGAGCAGCTGTTCCTGGAGATGACGGAGCGTGAGAGCATTGAATAATCAAATTATCGGGCTTGTTCGGAATGAAACTGAGAAGATGATCAGGAAGAAGCGTTTCTATGTTGTCCTGCTCGTGCTGCTCGTGTTGGTGCCGGTATTCTCTTATGCGCAAATGAAGCAGGCGGAGAGCAAGCGGGAGAAGTATGGCACCGACTGGCGCAGAGAGGTTCAGCAGGCGATCACAGACAATCAGAATTCGCTGGGCAGTGACCGGGTCCCCGAAGAATGGAAGAAGTATCGCCAAGTCTATATTCAACAGATGAAGTATTATCTGGAGCATGACGTGAATCCTGCCGCGCCGGGAGGAGTTACCTTCACACGCGAGTTCTTGGATAACGCCGCAACCTTGTTTATTCCATTATTGATTATGGGATTGGGATCCGATATCGTGTCCGCGGAACGCACGACCGGAACGATAAAGATGCTCCTGACGCGCCCGGTGCGCAGATGGAAGATCCTGCTAAGCAAGCTGATCACATTGCTGATGTTCGTGTCATTGACAGTGCTGGCTGTATTTGTGATATGCTATCTGATCTCGGGCATGTTTTTTGGCTACAAGGGATTTCAGCTTCCCGTCTTCACAGGCTTCCGGTTGGATGGAGCAAGTGTCGATCTATCCTCAGTCCATGCAGTGCCGCAATGGACATACCTGTTCATGCAGGCGGGTCTGATCTGGTACGTAGGAGTAGTTGTGGCGATTCTCGCGCTGATGGTCTCGGTGCTGGTAAGAAGCACGGCCGCAAGCATTATTATCATGATGTCCTCGCTGATCGCGGGCAACATTTTGACCAACATGGCCTCAGCCTGGACGAGTGCAAAATATCTGTTTATGGTCAATCTGGGTCTAACGGATTATTTAGCTGGGACTCCGGTCCCTATTGAAGGCATGAGTCTCGGATTTTCCTTGCTGGTGCTGGGGATCTGGGCTGCCTGTTCGCTGGTTGTTTCATTCCTTGTCTTTACTAAACAGGATATCTTGAATTAAAATGGACAAGGAATAACAAAACATCTGTTTGCATTTTTGTGTGTTTAGATTACATATTGAAGTAAAAGGGGGAGCATGAATGGCCGAACAAATCGATTTGTTCGAAGGGACGAACGGACCTGCGTCCGGAACCGGAACTTCGGGATACGACGCGGACGACATTCAGGTGCTCGAAGGGCTTGTCGCAGTTCGCAAACGACCTGGTATGTATATCGGCAGTACGAGCTCGTCGGGACTTCATCATCTGGTATGGGAGATTGTAGACAATGCGGTCGACGAGCATCTGGCCAAATTTTGTACCAAGATCGACATTTCGCTGAACAAGGACGGCTCCGTTACGGTAATTGATAATGGGCGGGGGATTCCGACCGGGATGCATAAGACCGGTGTCCCAACGCCACAGGTTGTATATACAATTCTGCATGCCGGAGGGAAGTTCGGCGGCTCCGGCTATAAGAAATCCGGCGGCTTGCACGGCGTAGGCGCCTCGGTAACAAATGCGTTATCGGAGTGGCTGGAGGTTGAGATTTACCGGGAAGGTAAAGTTCATCGCATGCGCTTCGAATATTGGGTGGACGACCTTGGCGTCGAGCATGTCGGCGAGCCAGTGACTGGCCTGGAGGTACTGGGCAATACGAACAAGAGCGGAACCAAGGTAACGTTTAAACCGGACAAACGTGTGTTTGTGAATGGAATCGGACTGAACTACGATACACTCGCGGAACGTTTGCAGGAGATCGCCTTTCTGAATTCAGGTTTAAAGGTCAGCCTGAAGGACGAGCGTTCCGACCGTTCCGACGAGTTTTTTTACGAGGGCGGAGCCAGCCAGTTCGTGGAATTCCTGAATGACGGCAAGGATGTGCTCCATGAAGTGGTGCACTTCTATGCGGAGCGGGATGATATCGAGGTGGAGGTGGCGCTGCAATACAATGCCGGCTACACCGAGACCCTGGTCTCCTTCGTGAACTCGATCCCGACCCGGGGTGGAGGAACTCATGAGACAGGCTTTAAGACGGCCTATACCCGAGTGATGAATGATTATGCCCGGAAATATGCGATTCTCAAGGAGAAGGACAAAAATCTGGAGGGCAATGACCTGCGGGAAGGCATGATGGCGGTGATCAGCGTCAAAATGTCGGAGGTTGAATTCGTGGGACAGACCAAGGATCAGCTCGGCAGCGCATCGGCCAGAAGCGCGGTGGATGCAGTAGTATCCGAGAAAATGGCGCTGTTCCTGGAGGAGAATCCTCAGGTTGCCCAGACGCTGATCAAGAAAGCGATTCAGGCGTCCCGTGCAAGAGAGGCGGCCAGAAAGGCCAGAGACGAGATGCGCACCGGGAAGAAGCGGAGCGAGAGCTCGAACCTGGGCGGCAAGCTGACCCCGGCCCAGTCGAAGGATTTTTCACGGACTGAGCTGTTTATCGTGGAAGGGGACTCGGCGGGCGGATCGGCCAAGCAAGGCAGAGACTCGAAAATTCAGGCGATTTTGCCGCTGAAGGGCAAGCCGATGAATCCCGAGAAGGCCAAGCTGGCTGATATTATGAAGAACGATGAGTATCGGGCGATCATAGCTGCCATAGGCGCGGGAATCGGCAATGAATTTGCCGTCGAGGACAGCAACTATTCGAAGATTATCATTATGACGGATGCGGATACGGATGGCGCGCACATCCAGGTGCTGCTGCTGACGTTCTTTTACCGTTATATGAAGCCGTTGATCGATGCGGGAAGAGTGTATATTGCTCAACCGCCGCTCTATAAGATTACCCGCCGTTCCGGAAAGCTGGAGACGATTCGTTATGCCTGGAGCGATGAGCAGCTGCAAAACTATTTGAAGGAATTCGGCAAGAACTTTGAGCTTCAGCGCTATAAAGGGCTTGGCGAGATGAATCCGGAGCAACTGTGGGAGACGACCATGGATCCGGAGACCCGGACAATGCTTCAGGTACAGATTGAAGATGCCGCCAAGGCGGAACGCCGCGTATCCACACTAATGGGGGACAAGGTCGATCCGCGCAAGCGCTGGATCGTCGAAAACGTGGACTTTACGGAGTATGAGGAATAGAAGGTGAATGAATTGAGCTCATTGGAGAATTTTTTACCGGCTTTTCTCGAGGAAGTTGTGGGTGACCGCTTTGGCCGGTATTCCAAGTATATTATTCAGGACCGGGCGATTCCCGATGTACGAGACGGACTGAAGCCTGTCCAGCGCCGGATACTGTATGCGATGTACGATTCGGGCAACACGCCGGACAAGCCATACCGCAAGTCGGCCAAGACGGTCGGGGATGTCATGGGGAATTATCACCCGCATGGCGATTCTTCCATTTATGATGGCATGGTGCGGATGGCACAGCCGTGGAAGATGGGACATGTGCTGGTGGACGGACACGGCAACTGGGGCTCGCAGGATGATGACCCGGCGGCGGCGATGCGGTATACGGAAGCACGTCTTTCCCCTATAGCGCTGGAACTGCTAAGAGATATCGAGAAGCGGACGGTTCCATTCAAGGATAATTTCGATAACACAGCGATGGAGCCGGTCGTGCTTCCGTCCAGATTTCCCAATCTGCTGGTGAACGGTGCCAGCGGAATTTCAGCCGGATTTGCTACGGAGATTCCTCCTCATAATTTGCGCGAGGTCATAGATGCTTGCGTAGCGCTGATGGAGAATCCGCAGCTGGAGCTGGGCGATATTCGGGCCTATATTAAGGGGCCGGATTTTCCAACCGGCGGAATTATTATGGGCGAAGAGGGAATCCGCGAGGCCTACGAGTCCGGAAAAGGCCGTATTTATTTACGCTCGAAAACAGAGATTGAGACTCTGCGCGGCGGTAAACAACAAATTGTAATTACTGAAATACCGTATCAGGTTGTAAAATCTCGTCTTGTAACCGCCATGGAGAATATTCGTCTGGAGAAAAAAGTGGACGGTATTGCCGAGGTGCGCGATGAAAGCGGGCGTGCCGGCCTGAGAATCGTCGTGGAATTGAAGAAGGATGCGGATGCCCAGGGGATTTTGGCTTATCTCCTCAAAAAGACGGACCTTCAAGTGACCTACAATTTCAATATGGTTGCCATTGTGAATAAGGCTCCGCGTCAATTGGGACTTAAAGCGATGCTTGACGCCTATATTGCGCATCAGCGCGAGGTTGTTACCTTCCGTACTCGATTTGAGCTGGAGAAGCTGGAGGATCGCGCCCATGTGCTGGAGGGCCTGGTGAAGGCGCTGAATATTCTGGATGAGGTCATCGCAGCGATCAAGGCTTCGAAGAGCCGGCAGGATGCCCAGAACAATCTGCAATGGATGTTCGGCTTCACAGAGCGTCAAGCGGATTCCATTCTGTCCCTGCAGCTCTATCGGCTGACGAATCTGGAGATTACCTCGTTGCAAAAGGAACTGGAGGATATTCAGAAGAAGATCGCCACACTTCGCGGAATTTTGGAAAGCGACCGCAAGCTGATCGCACTGATCAAGAAAGAGCTTCTTGAAATCCGGGAAAAATACGGTATCGACCGCCGTTCTCAAATTCAGGGCGAGGTCGAAGAACTCAAGGTAAATCTGGAAGTGCTTGTGGCTCAGGAGGATGTGCTGGTCACCCTTTCGAACGACGGGTACATCAAGCGCACCAGCATGCTGTCCTTTACTCGTTCCGGAGCAGAGCGCAGCGGATCTGGAGTCAAGGATGGCGACTACATCCGGCAGATCATTGACGTGAATACGCTGCAAAATCTGTTGATTTTCACGCAGCATGGTCAATATTTCGTGCTTCCGGTACACCAGATTCCGGAGTTCAAATGGAAGGATAACGGCACCGCGATCGTCAATGTAATTCCGCTCGCCAAGGATGACCGGATTGTCAGCGTCATTCCGCTTGCCGGCTTCGATGAGGCTGCGGCCAGCCTGGTGTTCATTACGAAGCGCGGTCAGGTGAAGCGGACAGAACTGAAGGAGTACGAGACGAAGCGCACCGGAGCGGTTGCTGCCTGCAAGGTAGCTTCAGGTGATGAAGTGATTTCGGTTACGCTCAGCTATAATCGGCAAGAGATTTTACTCTTGACCAAGCTGGGAATGGCTATCCGGTTTGCCGAATCCGAGGTAAATCCGATGGGACGCGTATCTGCGGGTGTGAAAGGCATTACGCTCAAGGCGGAGGATGAAGTGATCACGGGTCTGTGGGTAGAAGGCGATGAAGGGGAAGTGCTCGTCTTATCCGATCTCGGGTACGGCAAGCGTAGTCTGCTTCTGGATTACCCGCTGCAAAGCCGGGGCGGTAAAGGCCTGCAAACCTTCGAATTCAAGGAAGGGAAGCGGGTGAAGCCGAATGGCAGCGTATTGGCAGGCGGATTCCATTGCAAGGATCCGTTGCCGTTGTCTGCGGTGACGAAGGAAGGCGAGAATCATAGCTTCAGCTCTGAGGCTGCCCCGCTGGCCGACCGCAAATCGACGGGCAAGAATCTTGTTCCTGTCGCTAAAAATGATTATATTGCGGATATTTACGTCCTCAGTTAGGTATAAGCTTCGCTGGCCGCGCATTAACGCGGCTTGCGAAGCTTATTTCCCTTGCAGGTAACGCGCCTCCAGATGGAGAATAAATTGATTTAATGCCGGGTCTAGGAAGGTTGATTTTTTATAGACAAGCCCGACCTCTTTCCGGGGAGCAGCGGGAGCCAAAGGGATAATAGCCAGGTCAGTAGAGCGGGTAATTGCCGCATAGGAGGCGGGCAGGATCGTTGCGCCAACCCCTTGCTCTGCCATCCGGATCTGTGAATCCATGGTGGACAGCTCGATCACTGGCCTTAAGGCAACCCCGGCTTGACGGCAAGCCTGATCAAGCATTTGCCTGGCAAGAAATTTCTGCTGAAACAGAATCAGCGGTACATCACTTAACTCCGGCAGGCTGATCTGCGGAATGCCGGCCAGCTTGTGATGCTTGGAGATGATGCATACCAGTTCCTCATCGAACAGCGGTCGGCTGATCAATTGCTCATCCTCTAGCGGCAGGAAGACGACTCCAAGATCGAGTCGGTTCGTCAACAGCCCCTCACGGGTCTCATCGGTCGCCAGCTCCATCACGGTCAGCTCGATATCCGGGTACAGCTGGTGGAACGAGATCAACGATTCGGTCAGCAAATGGTTGCCGGAGCAGCCGATTCGCAGCCTGCCGCGCTTCAAGCCCGACAGCTCGCCGATCTTCAAACGGGCCTGGGCGAGTTCGTGATGCACCTGCTGCGCATGCTCCATCAGTATATTTCCGGCGGAAGTGAGATAGGTTTTCTTGCCGGAGCGCTGGAACAACGGTGTTCCCAGTTCTTGCTCGAGAAGCTTGATCTGATGGCTGAGGGTCGGCTGGGTAATTCCCAGACGGTCGGCCGCCTTTGTGAAATGCAGCTCTTCGGCCAGAACCAGAAAGTAGTCAAGCAGACGGTGCTCCATTTTTTCTCCCCTTCTTGCTATTTCAGTTATACTAAAGAATTACGTAGAAAGGCATAAGTGTGAAGTGTGATGAAGAAGCGAAAGCGTTCGCCTTTGAGAGTGAATTTCTCCCCTGTGATGGCTTAGTTCAGTCCGAGAAATCCGCGAACAACAGCGATCGTAAGCACACTTCACACGTTGCCCCCAGCGTGGAATCATCAGTTTAACTGAAATAGTATAGATAATTTCTATGATTATAATCGATACTATGGTATTGATCAATGCAAGCGCTAAGCGTATAGTTAATTCAAATATAAACGGCATTTTTAAAAGGAGCGTATTTCAGTGAAAGAGATCAAAGTAATTCGCAATGAACAGCCAAAGACCAAGCCGGATGGAGACCGTCTCGGCTTCGGCAAATATTTTACAGACCACATGCTGGTTATGGATTATTCTGCCGATCAGGGCTGGCATGAACCAATGATCGTGCCTTACGGTCCGATTACGCTGGATCCTTCGGCGATGGTGTTTCATTATGGCCAGGAGGTATTTGAAGGGATGAAGGCCTACAAAACAGCGGATAGTCATGTCTGTCTGTTCCGGCCCGATGCCAATATGCATCGTCTGAATCAATCCAGCGAGCGGATCAGCATTCCTGAAGTGGATGAGGAACTGCTGCTGGATGGAATTATCGCGCTGGTTCGGGAGGATCAGGACTGGATCCCGGATGGGGCGGAGTCTTCCTTGTACATCCGTCCGTTTATTATTGCAACCGAGCCAGGGCTTGGCGTAAGAGCTGCTAGAGAATATAAGCTGATGGTAATCTTGTCTCCATCCGGCTCCTACTATCCAGAGGGAATTCATCCGGTTTCGATCTTTGTGGAAAATCAATATGTGCGTGCAGTACGCGGGGGTACAGGCACGGCCAAGACGGCCGGCAACTACGCTTCCGGAATCAAGGCCCAGGAGATTGCCCAGAAGGAAGGCTATTCCCAGGTGCTTTGGCTCGACGGCGTAGAGAAGAAATATATTGAAGAAGTCGGGAGCATGAATGTATTCTTCAAAATTTCCGGCGAAATCGTAACGCCGGAGCTCTCGGGGAGTATTCTTGCCGGAATCACCAGAGATTCGGTCATTCGCTTGCTGCAATCCTGGGGACATCAGGTTACTGAACGCAAGATTTCGGTAGAAGAACTGTTTGCCGCTTCCAGTGCGGGAGCCCTTGAGGAAGCCTTCGGTACAGGAACGGCTGCAGTCATCTCGCCGATCGGCAAGATGAAATGGGACAGCGAAGAAATTACAATTAGCGGCGGACATACCGGCGAAATCTCCAAGAAGTTGTATGATACGATTACAGGAATCCAGAAAGGGGTTCTGGAGGATCCATTCGGTTGGAGAAAAGTGATCCTTTAAGTGCGAGTTCAAAAAGCCAACTTTTCAGCACCTTGAATCCAATTGGGGTCAAGCAGGAGTTTGCCTCTCAAGCGTCGAAGAATGCATGACAGTACAAATATAGAGGATCATTCGGATTCGTTCTTGAGGGGTGACGGAATGTGCATACGGCTGAATTCGGCAAGCTGCTTGGGATAATTACCAAGGATTATCAGACGCATATGGAGGGGCAACTGGCTCCAACTTTGACGATGAGCCAGCTTGCGGTATTGGAGCATCTGGAACGGGAAGGGAGCCTGAAGCCTTCTGAATTAATTCCGTTCCTGTCAATAACTCCAGCCGCGGTGACGATGCTGCTCGACCGTATGGAGCGCGGCGAACTCATCCATCGAGAACGGGATGAGGAAGATCGGCGTATCGTGTGGGTCTCGATTACGGATAAAGGCAAGCAAGAAGTCCTGCGCGGCGTACGGCTTAGGGACAGCTATCTGGAGGGTGTGCTTGATCGGCTGTCGACACATAACCAGCAGCTTCTCGTCTATTTGCTGGGCAAGATTTCAGGGACGAAAGTATAGGAATAGATTAGTGAGGTTTTTATACCTCTGAATCAGAGAAGTTTAATAGGCTTAAGCGGCCAACGCGTACCGGTATTCCGCCGGTGCGCGTTATTTTAATTTACGCAGAAATCGCGTTTCTTCATGCTAGCCTGACAGATAGATCGAAGATAGAATATAATGATAAAAACTTCTTATACGGATATGCCATAGAGAAATAAGGAGCGGGAGGGATAGATGCCGATGAATTTAGCCGTCAAGTTGATCCGAGAACTTAAAGATCGCGATAATCTGCAAAAGCTGAAGAGCTATCGGGACAAAGTGGAGCTCATCAGGAAACGGAGCCTGGAAGCATGGGATGATAAGCAACTGCAAGCGGAATCGCTCCGGCTGAAAAGGGAAGCAAGGTCGGGTACGCCTTTGGACGAGCTGCTTATCGATGCCTATGCGCTGGTCTGCGAGACGGCGAAGAGAACGATCGGATTACAGCCCTACGATGTCCAGATCATGGCCGCCATCGCTTTGCACGAGCGGTTTTTGATCGAGCAGCACACCGGGGAAGGAAAGACGCTCTCTGCGGTTATGCCCGCTTACCTGAATGCATTGACCGGCGAAGGCGTACATGTGCTGACTTTTAACGATTACTTGGCGAAGCGGGATGCAGCGTGGATGGGACCGATCTATCGTTTTCTAGGATTAACGGTTCAATCGATTCAAGCGGGTATGAGCTTGTCCGAAAAACGGGAAGTTTATGATGCCGATGTAACCTATGTGACGGCAAAAGAAGCAGGGTTCGATTATTTGCGCGACACGATTGCTTTACATCCATCCGATATGGTACATCGTCCTTTTCACTACGTCATCGTCGATGAAGCGGATTCCCTGCTCCTTGACGAAGCTCGGGTGCCGTTGGTCATCGCCGGTGATTCGGAATTTTCCAGCAACGACGATTTTTCTTTTGCTGAGGTGGCTCGGCAGCTACAGCAGGATGAGCATTATGAATTCGACGAATTTCAGCGAAATGTCTACTTGATTGAGGCAGGAGCCGCAAAAGCAGAGGAACTGCTGGGTTGTGACAATCTGTATGATCGTCATAATGCTGATTTGTTAACGTCATTAAATTGCGCGCTGCATGTGGAAACGTTAATGAAAAAAGATATCGATTATATCGTTAGGGACGGTAAAATTGAGCTGGTCGAAGAGTATACTGGCCGTGTGGCGGAAAACCGATATTTACCGAACGGGCTGCAGGCCGCACTTGCGGCCAAGGAAGGAGTGCATTGGGAGTCTGGCGGGAAAATTCTAGGGACCATCACCATTCAACATTTCATCAGCCTGTATCCGAAAATCTGCGGAATGACGGCAACCGCACTCGCTTCTGCAATGGATTTCAAGCATATTTATGCGCTGCAGGTGCTGCAAATCCCGCCGAATCTGCCAAACAGACGGATTGACTATCCGCACCGGATATTTACGCACAAAGAAGCCAAGCTGAAGGCGCTGGTACAGGAAATATCGTCTGTCCATGCGACAGGACGCCCCATTCTCATTGGTACGTCAAGCGTCGAGGAGTCGGATAATCTGGCGGCAGCGCTGGCGGTTGCCCATGTACCTTGCCATGTGCTGAATGCCAAAAATGATGCGGAAGAAGCAGAAATCATTGCCAAAGCAGGGGAAATAGGAGCGGTAACGGTGTCTACAAATATGGCGGGCCGCGGCGTTGATATCAGACTTGGAGGAGGGAATGACGAGCAGGCTAAGGCTGTCGCCAAGCTAGGCGGATTATATGTGATTGGCACCTGTGTGAACGAAAGCGTGCGAATTGACAATCAGCTTCGCGGACGTTCAGGTCGGCAGGGAGACCCGGGTTCCTCCATATTTTATGTCAGCCTGGAAGATGAGCTTTTGCTGCGGTTCGGTATGGATAAAATGTCCCATGCTCCTAGGCAGGAGGAGGCCATAGAAGATCCGGTGCTTATCAGGAAGGTTGCGCATATTCAGCGTGTTGTTATGGGGCAAAACTTCGATATTCACCAGGAGCTGAACAGTTATTCCGATATGGTTGAGGATCAGCGGCGAATTCTATATGAGGAGCGGCTTCGCATTCTGAAAGGCATGAAGCGGATGAGTCCCGCAGAGCAGCGGGTTCGGCTTTTTTATATCGACAAGTATTGGGCCGACCATCTGGCTTTTGTTTCATATCTTCGCGAGGGTATTCATCTGGAGAGCCTGACCAGCCGCAGTCCTATCGACGAATTTCACACGCAAATCACCCAAGCCTATGAGCAAATTCCAGCTCGAATTGATGTTGAAACAACGGACATGCTTCAAAGGCTCGGGGGCTCGAACGACCCAGCGGAATGGGAGAAGCTCGGTCTGAAGAGTCCAACCTCAACTCGGACTTATATTATCAACGATCAATACATCCAGAATAAACGCAGCTCTTGGACGGCAACAACGGTACTCGCTTATTGGTCTCGTCCCCTCTTGAGATGGGCATTGTGGCCGATACACAAGCTGTCGAAATTTTAATAGAGCACGGGTTTGTTCGAAGCCGGCTGATGATTATGACTGTGGGGGCAGCATGTGAAGGATGCTTACGATCGCTGTTGTTTGCGGATTTCTTTTATTGGATTACTAAGTACAGCGTTGCCGGGCTTTTGTACGAAATATCAGCCGACCTCGCTCGGTGGATGGTTCCATGTCGGAGTTTTGTACGAAAACTCGCACAACATCCCTCCCGCACCACCTGAAGCAAACACTAAAAAGCCGGATGGGAAATATCACCTATTCCATCCGGCTTTTTTATGTTCAGGGACTTTGAGGACAGCCCCGTTGCCCCACCTAACTAGTCCTCTGATCTCAATAAAGCATGCTAGTAATCTCTATTCATTGCCTCCGGCTACGCTATCCTCAGCTGCTTGCCTGCAGATCCTTTCCTCCCAAAGCGACCATGGAAAGACCCTGGGCGGGAGAGAGATCAGGTCAACCGGCGTTTTGCTGACCGGATGGGGAAAGCCGACATATACGGACCACAGCGCCAGTTGCTCCCCAGGAGTGTTCAGCCCTGCTCCATACTTCTGATCTCCATACAAAGGGCAGCCTATTCCGCTTAATTGAACGCGGATTTGATGAGAGCGGCCTGTAAGCAATTTGACACGAACCAAGCTAAGGTTCTGTTCCGCATCATATCCGACAACCCTGAAATCAAGAATGGCTTCTTTGCCACCCACTCTTCCAGTCGGAACAATGCTCACGGTATTGGTCCGTTCATCCTTCAACAGCATATCCTTCAGTCTTCCCTCGGGATGAGCCGGCTTGCCGCGAACGACGGCCAAATAGGTTTTCTCCAGCTTTCTGGTTCGGACGGCATCCGATAATCTTGAGGCGGCCTTGGAGGTTTTGGCAAAGATCATGGCTCCTCCAACCGGGCGGTCAAGCCGGTGCACTAGCCCGAGATAAACATTGCCAGGCTTGGCATATCTCTGGCGGAGATCCTCCTTGAGCAGGTTAAGCAGATCTTCATCGCCGCTTGCATCGGCCTGGGTCGGGATATTGACCGGCTTCACAATTCCAAGCAAGTGGTTATCCTCGAACAGGATGGCGATGTCTTGCATCAGGATTCCTCCCACCGTCCAAGAATGCCGCAAGGCAGATGCAGACCGGAGCGGGTAATGGGGAGGCCCAGTTCACCTGCAGAGATCGTACCGCCGCAGCGCTCGTAATAACTTCGTATGGCATACATTATACGAAGTTATACG
>NZ_HG005139.1:2005417-2029965 GCF_000455265.1 Paenibacillus antibioticophila | reverse complement strand
GAGATCGTACCGCCGCAGCGCTGTTTGACGGTCATGGACAATATATTATGAAGCACCGTAGGTGAGATGCCTGTCGTATAGGAATTAATCAGGAAGAACAGCGGATTGTCCGAGAGTATGGACATGCAGGAGTCGACGAAGGGGTACAGGCTCGTCTCCAGCTTCCACATTTCACCGCCCGGTCCTCTTCCATAGGATGGCGGATCCATAATGATGGCATCGTATTTATTGCCGCGGCGCTGCTCCCGCTGCACGAATTTGAATACATCATCGGTAATGAAGCGGACAGGGCGATCAGCAAGATCTGATAGGGCGAGATTTTCCTTGGCCCACTGCACCATGCCCTTGGCTGCATCGACGTGTACAACGGATGCGCCGGCAGATGCGGCTGCTACGGTCGCTCCTCCGGTGTAAGCGAACAGGTTAAGAACTTGAATCGGACGGCCTGCGGATGCTATCTTGTCCATCATCCAGCGCCAGTTCGCCGCCTGCTCCGGGAACAATCCGGTATGCTTGAAATTGGTCGGTTTAATGTGGAATTTAAGCCGGTCGTAAGAGATGCTCCAGCGATCCGGAAGAGATTTTTTCATTTCCCATTGTCCGCCGCCTGAAGAGCTGCGGTGATAATGGCCATGCACGTCACGCCATTTGGCATTCTCATCCTGGATCGGCCAGATAATCTGCGGATCCGGACGGCGAAGCACTACATCGCCCCAGCGCTCCGGCTTTTCTCCATTGCCGGTATCGATAACCTCGTAATCTTTCCAATCGTTTGCTACATACATTCTTGTCTTCCATCCTTCCATGCGTAAACGGGTTTCCGTGTCTCAAGCGGCTTCCGGGAAGGGAAACCGATTCGCTTGTTATTGTACCTTATTTCGCCATGACCATGCCAACAATATTGATTTAATTCAATTTTGGCCTTTGAAAAATGTTATAATTATGTTACTGTGTTCAGCATTAGATAAATAGAGCAGATAGGAGAGACATGGATGTTACGCCGTTTTTTTTCATATTATAAGCCTTATAAAAATCTGTTCATTCTGGATTTCAGCTGTGCGGTCATTGCCGGACTTCTGGAGCTGGGATTTCCGATCGCGGTCAATCAATTCGTAGACAAGCTTCTCCCGGGGAAGGATTGGAATCTGATTATTCTTGCAAGCGCCGCATTGCTGGGTGTTTATGTCTTGAATACGGCATTGAATTACATCGTGACTTACTGGGGGCATATGCTGGGTGTCAATATCGAGACCCGGATGCGCAGAAAAATGTTTGGTCATCTGCAGAAGCTGTCCTTTCGCTTTTATGACAATAATAAGACAGGCCACCTGATGTCCCGAATCTCGAATGACCTGGATAATATTGGCGAGGTTGCCCACCATGGGCCCGAGGACGTCTTTATTGCGTTCATGACGCTGATTGGATCCTTCCTGTTAATGTTGTCCATTCACTGGAAGCTTGCGGTATTGACCTTCCTCGTGGTTCCTGTGCTTGTATGGGTAGCACTTCATTATAATGGCAAGATGACGAAGACCTACCGGGGATTGTTTGGGGCCCTGGCTGATTTCAATGCAAGGGTTGAGGAGAATATCGGTGGAATCCGCGTCGTCCAAGCTTTTGCCAACGAAGAACACGAGAAGAAGCAATTCGCAGAGAATAATGGAAAGTACCGCACGACAAAGCTTCAAGCCTATAAGATTATGGCGGGAAGTATGTCGATCAATTATATGATGATGCGTCTGGTATCCTTGTTTGTTATGGTATGCGGAACCTGGTTCGTCATTCGCGGTGAGCTGTCCTACGGCGAGTTTATCGGATTCTTGCTGCTTGCTAACGTATTCACGCGCCCGATCGAGAAGATTAATGCAATTATCGAGAGCTATCCGAAGGGTATAGCGGGCTTCAAGCGTTATCTCGAGATTATGGATACAGCTCCTGATGTAACGGATCAAGCGGATGCAGTTGATGCGGGCTGGCTGAAGGGGGATATCGTATTCGACCGCGTGAGCTTTGGATATGACGGCGAGGCCAATGTGCTGAGTGATATCTCACTAAGGCTTCGGGCCGGTGAGACCGTCGCCTTTGTCGGACCTTCTGGAGCCGGGAAGACGACCCTGTGCAGCTTGCTTCCGAGGTTTTATGAACCTAATGACGGATCGATCTCCATTGACGGAACCGATATCCGGAAGATGACGCTATCATCACTTCGCCGTAATATCGGGATTGTGCAGCAGGATGTGTACTTATTCTCGGGTTCCATTCGTGAAAATATTTCTTACGGCAAGCTTGATGCTGACGAAGAGGAGATTTGGGAGGCGGCACGCCGCGCCAAGCTCGAGGAATTCATTCTGGCTCAGCCGGAAGGGTTGGAGACGGTGATCGGGGAGCGCGGTGTGAAGCTGTCCGGCGGGCAGAAGCAACGCCTAGCTATCGCTCGAATGTTCCTCAAGAATCCGCCGATCCTGATTCTGGATGAAGCGACTTCTGCACTGGATACCGAGACAGAGCTGGCGATTCAGAAGTCGCTGGCTGAGCTGTCCGAAGGCCGCACAACGCTTGTGATCGCTCACCGTCTGGCGACGATCAAGAATGCAGACCGAATTGTGGTTGTCTCTGAAGAAGGAATTTCCGAACAGGGAAGACATGAAGACCTGTTAGGGGCCGGCGGCCATTACAGCCGACTGCATCAGGCTCAATTCGGTGTATTGAATTCCTAAGGAGGCAGATGGTGATGAGCAATTATGTAGAGCTGGAGCAGGTAAGCTGGAGACGGGAAGGCAAAGAGGTCTTAAGCGATATGAGCTGGAAGGCGGAGGACGGGGAGCATTGGGCGGTCTTTGGATTGAACGGATCCGGGAAGACCACGCTGCTGAATCTGATCTGCGGGTATATCTGGCCGTCAACCGGACAAATACGAGTGCTAGGTGAAAAGTACGGAGAGGTCGATCTCCGCGAGCTGCGTAAATCCATTGGCTGGGTCAGCTCTTCTCTTCAAGCGAGAATTCATGGGGGAGAGACGGCTCAGCGGCTGGTTGTTAGCGGCAAGTATGCGTCGATTGGCATTTATGAGCAGCCGGAGCCCGAGGATTTTGACCGGGCCAGACAATTAATGGTTCAATTACGGTGCGGCCATTTATGGGACAGAACGTATCAGACCTGCTCCCAGGGAGAACAACAGAAGCTGCTGATTGCCCGGGCTTTGATGGCTAACCCGAAGCTGTTGATTCTGGATGAAGCGGCGAACGGGCTTGATTTTATCTCCAGAGAAGGGCTGCTGGACAGTATTGCCGAGCTTGGCGCTCTGCCGGATTCGCCTCATATGATGTATGTTACCCACCATACGGAGGAGATTCTGCCTCTATTCTCCAAGACATTACTGCTCCGCCGGGGTCAGATTTTCAAGCAGGGAGATACGAGAGATATGTTAAATAGCGAGGTGTTATCCTCTTTCTTTGAGATTCCGGTTCATGTGGAATGGAATCAGGACCGGGCATGGTTGTCCCGGCAAATGTAATTAGAATTTTTTGCGACCAATACTTGCTTTTCCCGTATTACTGATAAGATTGCCAAACATGGCCTTACTAACAGAACGATATGGGGGAGAGCAGGATGGAGACAGTAAACCAATCACCTAAGAAAGTGCGGAATATGAGGGGATTAACGACTACGGCAGTGCTGGTAGTATTATTGTTGATTGTTGGCGCGAGCAGTGTGGCTCAAGTGGAATACGGGCATGTAGGGTTGTATAAGACATTCGGTAAGCTGCACAGTAGTGTGTTGGCACCCGGCCTTCATTTAAAGATTCCATTTGTTCAAAATGTTATTCAGGTTAATACACAGGTGACGAAATCGGAAACCGATGCAACGGCATCCTCGAAGGATCTGCAGCCCGTATCCACCCATGTGGCGGTAAACTTCTCCGTGAACAAGGAATCGGCTTTCGAACTGATGAACAATGTCGGCAGCAATTATGATGCGGTCATTATTAATCCTGCAATTCAAGAGATTGTGAAGGAAGTGACGGCCCGTTATCAGGCGGAGGATTTGATCGCTAAACGTGATCTTGTAGCCGGTGAGATCAGTGAGCATTTGACCAATCGTCTGGCCAAATACGACTTGATCGTGAACGAAGTGAATATCGTGAATTTCAAATTCTCCGATGCCTTCAATCAGTCGATCGAAGCCAAGCAGGTTGCTCAGCAGCAGGCATTGAAGGCCAGTAACGATCTGAAGCGGATCGAGATCGAAGCCCAACAGACGATCGCCCAGGCAGAAGCGGAAGCGGCTGCGCTCAAGCTGAAGAAGCAAGAGGTTACGCCTGAGCTGGTTCAACTGAAGCAAATCGAAGTTCAGGAAAAGGCTTTGGAGAAATGGGATGGACGTCTCCCGTCTGTTACCGGAGGAGCCACTCCATTCATTGATCTTCAATCGATCACAGGAAGCACCTCCACCTCCACTCCACCTGCACCTTAAACTGTTCAGTAAGCCCGCTGGCGTTTAGCCGGCGGGCTTTGCTTTGCGCATATGCGTTCGGATCAGCAGCATAATCCAATAGAGCCAAGGGATCAGAAATTCGGCAACCACCAGGATGAATATGAATTCATATTCAAGGAAGTCAACCAGCTCAGGCTGGGTTTGGATAACGACAAGCGAGTAGGCCCCAACGAAAGCAGATACAGGCAGGGCAAAGGATTTGCACTCCTTTACACCCGTAATATGACTCAAGCACAGTACACATAAAAACAGGTTGAAGGATATTTTCACAAATACGCTTGTTAGAAACAGAATGATTAGAATGGGATCAAAGGTCTCAATGAACGAGCCCACCCGGACAAAACGAACCAGGTCCATTGCGGGATACATCAAATTTGCGGCAAGCTCGGGTCCAAAGGTTAGAAGCACGGAAATAACGTGGGCCAATAAGATTACGGTCGCACTGCATGCGGTAAACACAAAGGTGCGGAATGTCTTTTCCGGTTTTTTCAAGTAAGGGAACAGCAGGAACAGAAATCCTAATTGACCGAACATCAAGATGATCTTGATCATTCCAAAGCTGAAATCCTTTAGTTGAAGATGGGTTACGAAAGCATTGAACATTTCCATTTCAAGCTCCTGATAGGCAAAAAATGGAATGATCAGGAAGATCAACGCGTTGATCAGAAAGATGCCTTGAGCGACAAGAAAAATCGTCTCGATCCCGCAATATACCACATACGCTAAGCAGATCATAAAAATAAACACAATTGCCCAGCCGGGCGTCCCGTTCAAGTATTCGGCCAATAGAAAATCAGAGAGCTGTCTTAAATCAATGGTCGTAATAATCAGATTTACAATCAAAAAATAAATCATAAAGGTGTAATGCGGGATTTTCCCCACCAGCTCATGGCCGTAATTCCCCAAAAACTCTCCAGGTCTGGACATGCCCACTTTATAGGCAGGATAAGCCATCATACAGCCCAGAATCGCTCCCGCTATCGTTGCTGCCGGAGTAGAAAAGGCGCTGCCGTCGAGCAGAAGGCAAAGCATGAACGCAATAATCGTCGTAAAGCTGTATAAATTGAACAGGGAAAAGACGGACATATTAGTGACCTTCGTATTCATGATCCTGACCTCCAATCCTTGGCTTGCCCCGGGAAATTTATCATTACAGCATATTTGAAGCTTTTCTTAATAGCATAGGAATGGTCCATTGATCCTGATAGAAGAAGAATAGCTCTGCTAGTAGAAACAATCCGACAGATACGATAATAACGATGACTCTGTCCTTGCGCCTAACATCATCCTTAACTTGTAATCGCCAATTGAACCCGATTGCAATTAAAAATATAATCGTTACTCCGACCATGGTAACCCTCCCTTTTTCACTTAATTTTCTCGGTTTCCTGCTTAATAGAGCGATAAACGCCGCCAGTTCGATTTAACCGGATACTTACATCGATTTCGATCGGTAATTCGGTCGCATAATAGGATTTCCACCGATCCTTAATGGAATTCCATGCTTTTGGATATCTCCAGTCCAGATACTGACTCATAAGAAAGGAGTCGGATTGGGCTTGACGTGTCTTATCGATGACAAGCCGTAATCTTCTTTCCGTGTCTTTATCGAGAATTTTTTCGACCTGAAGAATGACCTCAGGATCCTTAAAATCAATGTCAGACATCGAGGACAGGACATGGGCCTTGGCTTTACTCTTGATCTTGAAGGAGATTTGTCCATTCTTGATGATGGGCTTAATGCTGGTGCTTACTCCTTCCGTTGTGCAACTGATCTCTTTGCCATCGGTTGGAGAACGGATAGTAATAATGGATGTTTTTAGCTGTGAGCTGATCCAGAGAGCTCCCTGCATTTCCTTCCGGTTCAGCGTAATGCCGGACATCTTTCCGCCGCTGAAAATTGCGGCGCCTCCGGAACCCATCCACATATTCTTCTTTGGATTCTCCGCACTGATCTCGGATGCTTTGCCGAAGACAAGCAGCGGGGTGAGGATATCGCCGCCTTTATATTTGGCAAGTTTAAAATCCTTGACCGTGGTATCGAGAGTAACATGCGTACTCACATAACGCTTGAGGATATCGGACAAAAATCGTTCGAACACTAGAGGGATTTTCATAATCTCGTCAACATTGTTCCTTGTGACATACAAATTGGCGCTTAAACGGAAGGCAGGCTGCCGGTTGACGAATTCGATGATCTCGTCGATACCGTGCTCTGCCATTCTCCTGCCAACAACAATGACTCTAGTCTGTCCAAATGAGAGACTCCTGGAGATATCGACCTGAATTAAGCGAAACGCCTGAGAGATGTTCTCGGCCTTTTTCCCTACAAAGGTGAACGGCTCGGCTGTTTGAGGGCCGCTTCCGCCTGCTTGTCCAGGTACCATGCGATTGGGCAGGGGAACGCCAACATAGAGTTGAATTTGACCGTCTTCAGTCCGATCAATCAACACGGATTGAATAAAAGCCCGGGTATTCAGTTCCATGGAGGACCAGCATCCTCCGACACCTGTAAACAGAAGCAGAATAAGCAGGACTATAGCCAGGAACCTTCGCTGTTTGTTAAGAAAGCTCATTCCAATTCTCCCTTCTGCTTTGTCCATGCTCGTGCATGGTTGGCTTGCCTCGTAGTATTGCGTGTTAATTGAAGCGGTCGTTTGTCCATCTTCCACCGAGGCGCACGAACCAGAGTGTCGTTGAGATCCTTGATAACGAGTGGAGCTATCGGTGACATGTAAGGTACTCCGAACGATTTCAAATGGACGAGATGGACGAAGACCAGTATCAATCCGCAGGCAATGCCGTACATGCCCAATACAGAGGCAAGCAGCATGATCGGAAACCGCAGAAGTCTGAAGGATAACCCCAAGTCAAAGTGCGGAATGATGAAGGATGCGATGCCTGTCAAGGAAACGATAATGACCATCGCGGCAGACACGATTCCTGCTTCAACAGCTGCTGTTCCGATAATTAATGCACCGATAATCGATACCGCTTGTCCGATTGACTTCGGAATACGAACAGAGGCCTCGCGCAGCGCTTCGAAAGCTATTTCCATCATGAAGGCCTCCATTAAAGCCGGAAAAGGCACATTTTCCCGAGCCGCTGCGATGGTGATTAGAAGCTTGGATGGGATCATCTCGGGATGAAATGTAGTGACTGCGATATAAAGGGATGGCAGGAGCAGGGACACCACAACAAAAATGAATCGAATCCAGCGGATCCAGTTCGCGGCGACATATCGTTGATAATAATCCTCGGCAGATTGCAACAGCATGGGCAGGGTTACAGGTGCGAGCAAAGCCATGGGCGTCCCGTCCACCAAGATCGCAACTCTACCTTCAAGTATGGATCCGGATGCCACATCCGGCCGTTCCGTATATTGCAGCTGAGGAAAGGGCGAGTAGGGGTTGTCCTCGATGATTTCCTCAATGCTGGTCGCTCCATCGATACTGTCCGTATCTATATGAGCCATGCGTCTCTTTATTTCTTTCACTAATTCAGGCTTGCAGATGCCCTCAATATAGGCAATTGCAATCGAAGTGTTTGTTAATCTGCCTAAAGTTTTGAACTCAATCTTTAATTGATTGCTCTTAATCCGTCTTCGCAGGAAGGTCAAATTTTTCTCCAAATCCTCAATAAATGATTCTCGGGGACCACGAATAACCGACTCATTAGGAGCTTCTTCGATGGAGCGGGTTGGATAATCCGAGATATTAAATGTGAGCATGCGCTCATCGCCATCAATCAATAGCAATACTCCGGATTGAAGCACGGCGTCCATTCCCAGCTTCAAGTCGCTAATTACATCGTTCTGGGAGGCGGTTAGCCCTCTTGCATCAAACAGAAATTCGTAAATATTGTACTCTTTCAGCTCGGCGGCTTCCCGCTGCAAGCTTCGAATAATTGAATTTTGTACGGTCAGTTGATTGATCATGTTGCGGATATATATAATGGCGCAATCATTGCCGGTGCTTATTGTAAACCTGCGGATAATAATATCCGCACAATTCTCAAATTCGTTCTCAAGCCAATGCAGACGGGATTCCAAATCCGTGCCATAGTCTTGGCTCTGCGGAGAAGATGAGGAATTAGCGGCTTTTCTTTGTTTAGGCAGTGGCGTTTTCCGTCGGAATGGCATCGCTGTGGCTCCTTTCTGATGAGTTAGATGCACAGAATAATATATAGAATGGCTTTAGATGGAAAAATTATTCTGTCGTTGAAGAGCCTACTTTTGAACTATTCAATAAAGAGGACAAATGAACGATATTTAAGTTAGTTGAATGAAGGAGGGAAACAGGATGAAGACACATGTGATGGACCTTCGCGAAGGAGACAGGCTCAGATCGGATATTTTTAACCGTGCGGGACTGCATGTCCTGCCTGCAGGCACAAGTATACATAAGGAAGAAATTGCGCTCCTAATCCGCCACAGCATAGATTACGCAGATATTTTTGAGCGGGAGGAACAAGATTCCTTCACAGGGTTGAACCGCGAGCAGTTCATGCAGCGGCTCAAGGCAGATTACGACCGTACGGTAAAGGGGTTCCAGGCCATTTTTTTGGAGGCGCTGACAACAGGCAAAATCAACCAGAATATGGTGGATGAGCGTCTTAAGCCGATGGTTGAAATGTTTGATCGCAGCAAGGATGTGGTCTCCCTGATGATTATGTTCAGTGAGGAAGACGTGAATATTTATAACCACTCCCTCCAGGTGGGTCTTCTGTCCTATTACCTGGCATCGTGGCTCGGCTATAGCCGGGAGGAATGCTTCCAGATTGGCAAAGCCGGATGTCTTCATGATATTGGCAAGAGTAAGGTAGGCCAGGAGCTTCGCAATCAAACGAAGGAAATGAACCCCGCCCAGAAAGACGAGTTGCAGCGGCATACCCGTTATGGCTATGAAATTATCAGGGACTCCATGCCGGATATCGCTCCGGCATTGGTAGCGCTTCAGCATCACGAGCGGGAGGACGGAACCGGCTACCCGCAAGGGCTGAATGCCGATGATATCCATCCTTATTCCAAAATCGTGGCAGTTGCAAACAGATATGTAGACCTGACGGCCACGGATCGGGTCAACGGGAAGCCAGGTCTGCTCACGGTGCTCAAGAAAGTATACGATCTGGGCTTTGGAGAACTGAGCGAGCGGGCGGTTCAGGCACTGACCCGACAATTGCTCCCCCATTTCGTCGGGAAGCAGGCAAAGCTCAGCAATGGAGAGACGGCGCGAATCGTATGGAATAATCCGACCGACTACTTCCGTCCGCTGGTGCAGGTAAATGAACGATTTGTAGATTTATCAGTAGAACGCGGCATTGTAGTGGAAGAGATCCTGATGTAGGATGAATCCTTCTCCGTAACGTATGGGCTCTATCTGACATACATTGGATAGACACATACCTATGGAGGGGGAATACAGCTTTGACAGGTTACCTCATGCAATCGAATAATCTTCAACTGGCCGGTGATTCCAATGTCGTCTTGAATTATAAACGAGACCCGCATAACTACATTACACAATTGTTCGGCGAACAACTGCCAGCGATCCGAACCGGTTTCTTCAATATTCATCTAACAAAAGGCGTAATGGTGAATCCGCATTGGCATACGAATGCGAGCGAAATGATCTTTGTCATCCATGGAGAAGTGATCACTTCCGTCTTTAATCCCTTTCAGCAACGGTTGATGACCTATTGCCTGAAGCCGGGACAGGTAGCTATTCTTCCTAAAGGATGGTTCCACTGGATCATCACTCAATCTGAGCAAGCCCATATCTTGGCGATTTTTGATGAGCCTACACCGGACATTGTATACGCATCGGACTTTCTGCGCTGTACGCCTAAAGAGGTCTTTAAACAGGCCTATTGTATCAATGAGGAGGAATACGAGAGAGCGGTCGCTCCACTGAAGCAATCGGTGATTCTTGGCCCGCCGCTGGATTGCTTTCCTGCAAATACACATCTGGCTTCGGTAAATCAACATCATATGGCCAACCTGCCCCATACGGCGAATTCGATGTATTTTGCTCGCTGATGGCGCTTCCGTTCCTGATGTCCAGGTCCTGCGCAGACCCTTCGCACTCTGCCGGGATCTTTTTTGTATTGAAAATCTGTAAAAAGCATCTATCCTTATCAAAAGAGATTAGTTAGACTGAAATATGGCCTTGTATTATCTGTGGTCTGCAAAGAGATGAAGAGGAGGAATCCGGAATGTTAAAGGACAAGCTGGCTCTGCTTCCTGCTGTACCGGGGGTCTATTTTATGAAGGATGCAGCGGGAGGAATTATTTATGTCGGGAAATCCAAAAATTTAAAACAGCGGGTTCAATCTTATTTTCATCTCTCGGAAGCCCATTCCAACAAAGTAAGACGGATGGTCTCTCAGATTAAGGATCTGGAGATTCACCCGACGGATACGGAGTTCGAAGCGCTTCTGCTAGAGTGCAGTTACATTCATAAATATAAACCTGTCTACAATAAAAAAATGAAAAATACACTTGTTTATACCTATATCGTGATTCAACCCGGGGAAGAGCGGCGACGTATCCGAGTCACACATCATCCGGAGGAATGGGAGGGGGGGATAAGCTTCGGACCTTATACTTCAAGCATTCATCGAATAGAGGAAGCGATCCAAGGGATTCTGGACAGCTTCCGGATCGATTGCAATCAGACTTCGCCCTCCGGCAAGCCCTGTCTGAATTACTCCCTTGGAAAATGTATCGGGATGTGCGTGGATGACGCAGCCCGGGAGGAGTATGAAAGGATTATCGACAGGATTCATGCCTTTTTTAGCGGTGAAGATCAGCAATTAATACGGGATATGGAACAAATGATGCAGGAAGCTGCAGAAAGATATGATTTTGAAGGTGCTGTGAAATTCAGGGACCGCCTGAACCTGCTTATTCCATTACAGCGCAAGAATCAAGTGATTGAATTTATGAAGGAGGATCATGCAATTCTTTGTCTGGAGCCACTGGATGCTGAATTGTACAAGCTGTTTTTGATCCATAGAAACAAGATGCTGTGGAGCGGCGTTTACCATGCTCAGGAGCTTGAGACGCCTACGTCTCCAGCTGAGATCCGATCCCTGCTCAAAACCCGACTTCATGAGCGGGCGACATTCTCTACTGAAGGGCCTACCCGTGACGAAATTGATGAAGCACAGATTATATACAGCTACTTGCAAGGGAGTGCCTGCAAGCATGTGCGGATTCCGCAGAAGTGGCTGTCGAAGGAGCATGAAGACAAACTTACAGGGGCGATTCGAGCCTTCCTGATTTTTAATGTTGACAAGGAGGTTAAAGACAGTGATGAAATCTGCTGAGATCCTATCGTTAAACACGGGCAAGCCTGCCCCGCTTATGTATAACAATAGAGAGGTTGCGTCGGCAATCAAGAAGCTTCCGGTCACGGATGCCATCTTCCTGTCCCATTGCAATCTTGACGGGGATGAGCAGGCGGATCTGGTCAATCACGGCGGCAGAGACAAGGCGGTATGTGTATATCCATACGAGCATTATCCTTATTGGGAAGGCGAGCTCACAACAAGGCTGGAAATGGGTGCTTTCGGAGAAAACCTGACGACCAAGGGCCTTCTGGAGACCGAAGTGAGCATCGGAGACATTTATTTGCTTGGCGAAGCTGTAGTGCAGATAAGCCAGCCCCGGCAGCCTTGCTACAAGCTGGCGGCACGTTACGGAGCTCAGGACATGCCGCTGAAGGTGCAGGAGACCGGCTTTACCGGTTTTTATTTTCGCGTGCTCAGAGAGGGTATGGTTTCATGGGCGGACAGTTTGATCCTGGAACAGCGCCATCCGTTGGGGGTTACCGTCTCTTTCGCAAACCGAATCAAGTACATTGACAAGGAGAATCAGGAAGCCATTCGTACCATTCTGGCTGTAGAGGAATTGTCAGACAGCTGGAGAGCAAGCCTGTCTAAGCGATTGCATGCGAATTGAAGCGGCATAAGGAATGATTATAATCGTTCTTTCACTTGGCTGCGGCCCATATTCATGTAAAATGGTAATTATAGCCTTTCAATTATTACAAATGCATCTTTGGTTTGCGGATGGGGGTGGGCACTGTGCCCAAAAAAGAAAAAATATCAATGGCATGGCTGATGAAATACTTAAGTCCGGTCAAGTGGCGGCTGCTCTTGCTGCTTGTTCTGCTTCTTGCATCCACCGGTATGCAGCTGTTCAATCCGCAAGTGGTCCAGCGATTTATTGACACTGCAGCGGAAGGCGGGACGCTTGAACGCCTGCTCTTTCTTGCCGGCCTGTTTCTGGTTGTGGCCTTTTCCAATCAGTTAATTGCGGTAGCAGTCAGCTACCTTGGCAATGACGTCTCATGGAGGGCAACGAATCGGCTTCGCGGCGATCTGCTTCTGCATTGCCTCCGGCTGGACATGAAGTTTCACAATGAAAAAACACCGGGAGAGATGATCGAACGGATCGATGGTGATGTGACGAGCGTATCGAATTTCTTTGCGATGTTCATTGTGCAAGTCATCGGGAGCTTTGTGCTCTTAACGGGAATCCTTGGCTTTATGTTTACGGTCAATGTTCCGATCGCATTGGTCATGACCCTATTTACACTGCTGTCGATTCTCTTTATGGTCGTGATCCGCAATTGGGGGGTTAATTCCTCCAAGCAGGAGCGCGAGGCGAGCGCTTCATTGTTCGGACTGATTGAAGAACGCATTGCGGGCATCGAGGATGTTCAAGGGAACGGCAACGTGGGCTATGTTATGAACCGGTATTTCAAGCTGATGCGCACCGTATTTCTGAAGGGCCGGCGAGCGTGGATGATGCGGGTGATTCCGTGGAACACGACCGTAGTCTTGTTTGCGCTTGCGGTGACGGCAGTGCTGCTGCTCGGTGTCCGGTATTATTTTGCAGGGGAGATCAGCCTCGGCACCTTGTTTCTCATCTATCAGTACACGCAGATGCTGAATGATCCGATTGAGCAGTTGGGGGATCAGGTTCAGGAATTTCAAAAGGCTAAATCGGGCATGCTTCGTTCCCGGGAGCTGCTGTCACTGCACAGCGACATTGCGGGCGGGGAGGAAGATGTGCTGCCTGAAGGTGCTCTGGAGCTGGAATTTGATAACGTTAATTTCAGCTACACGGAAGAGAAGCCTGTGCTCCAGAACATTACTTTCCGGGTAGAGCCGGGAGAACGGCTGGGTATCATTGGCAGGACCGGCAGCGGAAAGTCCAGTCTCAGCCGGGTGCTGCTTCGCCTGTATAATATCGACAGCGGCGTCATTCGGGTAGGCGGAATTGACATTACGAGCATGAAGCTGCCTGCGCTGTACCGCAGGGTTGGCATGGTGACGCAGGATGTCCAGCTGTTCGACGGCTCCCTTCGCGATAATCTGACCCTGTTTAATGGGGAAATCACGGATGCGGAAATTCTGGAGACGACAGAACGGCTTGGACTGCGCCATTGGATCGACGCGCAGCCTGAAGGGCTAGATACGCATTTAAGCTCGGGAGGATCTTCATTGTCGGCTGGTGAAGCGCAGCTGTTTGCTTTGACCCGGGTATTTCTGACAGAGCCCAGTCTAGTTATCCTGGACGAACCGTCCTCGAGATTGGATGCGGCAACGGAATCGCTGCTGCAAGGAGCTGTAGACCAACTGATGAGCCGCTCCACAGGCGTAATTATTGCTCACCGGCTGGCAACGCTGGAGCAGGTCGACAAAATCATGGTGCTCGGGAACGGACGCATGTTGGAATTCGGAGAGCGGACGGCGCTGGCAGAGGATCCGGGCTCTCATTATGCCAGACTGCTGATGACCGGACGGGAGGAGGAGCTGGCATGACGGTATCGGGTTTTATACGGCGATTGTTTCGGTTTACGCCGTTTCTCTTTTTTATCAATGGATTATTGTGGTGCATCTTTCATACGGTTCCGCTCGTTATCGGAATTGGCATGCAGTGGTTCTTTGACCGTGCAGCCGATCAACAAGCCGATTACCTGTGGCTGGCTGTGCCGCTGATTTTCATCGCGGTTGCCAGATTGTTCCGGGTAGGCACCTTCTTTACCGCTTTTTATCAATGGGTGACTTATATCTACCATATACAGGCGATTTTGCGCACCAATATGCTGGCAGGAATCATGCGCTGGCCGGGGCGAAACTTGCCAGCCTCACCGGGCGAGGCCATGAGCCGCTTCCGGGACGATGTCAATGAGGTTGTCGATTACGTGGAATCCTGGGTGGATTTCTGGGGAAGACTTGTGTTTTCCCTGGTGTCCATTGCCATTATGGCTTCGATCAATTGGAAAATTACACTGGTCGCCGTGCTTCCGCTTGTTGTGGTTACTTTGTTGAACAATTTGACGGGGAATCGGGCACGCAAATACGGGCAGAAGAACCGGGAAGCGACAGGCCGGATCACGAGCTTCATTGCGGAGAGCTTTGGAGCGGTGCAGGCCTTGAAGCTGGGCCAGTCGGAGAACCACGTGCATAAAAGATTTGCCAAGCTGAATGAAGAACGGCGGCAAGCCGCGCTGAAGGACAATTTGTTCAAGCAATGGATGCAGTCGATCAGTCAAAACATTATCAGCATATCCACCGGTTTAATCCTGCTGATGTGCGCGGCCGAGATGAGGTCAGGCGCCTTCACCGTGGGGGATTTCGCCCTGTTTAACACGTATTTGGTTAACATCGGTTACGGTATTTCCTTGTTCGGATATATGGTCTATCAACATAAACGCCTTAAAGTTCCATATGACCGGATGCGAACCTTGTTTCAACCGGGGGAAGAGGACCGGATCATGGATTTCCGTGAGACTTACCTCAATGCCGAGCCTCCGGAGCTTTCCGAAATTCAAGGGGATCCGAAGCAGCAGCTTCGTTCCCTGGAGGTTCGGCAGTTGACCTATCGTTATCCTGACAGCGAGCATGGGATTGCGGATATCAGCCTCAGCTTGAAGAAGGGGCAATTTGTGGTCATTACTGGACGGATCGGATCAGGGAAGTCGACATTGGTGCGCACCCTGCTGGGGCTTTTGCCGAAGCAGGAGGGGCAGATCCTATGGAATGGCCGGGAAATCGATCCTGCTTCCTTCATGATTCCGCCGAGAGCGGCATATACTCCTCAGGTTCCGCGTTTGTTCAGTGATACGTTAAGAGAGAACATTGTGCAAGGCAGAAGCCGGGGAGGCGAGGGGAGATTGAATCGTTCCTTGCGGCTTGCCGTTATGGAGAAGGATGTTTCGGATTTGGAGAAGGGGCTTGAGACTTATGTCGGACCAAGGGGCGTTATGCTGTCTGGCGGACAGATTCAGCGAGCTGCAACGGCCAGAATGTTGATGGCGAGCGCCGATCTCTATATTTTTGACGATCTGTCCTGTGCTTTGGACGTGGAAACCGAGCAGTTGGTGTGGGAAGGCTTGTTCCATGAACAAGATGTAACCTGCATCGCAGTTTCGCATCGGAGAGCGGCGCTTACCAGAGCGGATCATATCATCGTGATGAAGGATGGCCGGATTGAAGCGGAAGGGACGCTGAATGATCTGCTTGAGCAGAATGAAGAAATGCAGCTGCTCTGGTACGGGGATGTTGCGGCTTCCGCCTCTGCCGCCAAGGTTAGTATCGGTTAGAGGAGCAGCTACAAAGATTGAAAGGCGACCGCGATGGAGCCAAGCATGATGACGATCCCGCTGATTTTGGACGTGAAGAAATAAAAGTCGCTAGGCTCGGGCTGCTCGAACCAAATCCAGCGGAGCGAAGCCCAGAACAGGATCCGCTGGAACTTTTCATATCGGAAAGTACACCAGCCAAACATAAACAAAGCAACGGACAGTACCAAAATGCCGAAGCTTCCTTGCGTAGCGTGGAATTCGGGATACGCCGCGATAACCAGAGCAGAGGGAAAATATCGCTCTTCTCCGGGAGAAAGCACTCGGGTGCCGTTCATCTCCACTGTGAACTCGGGAATAAAATCTCCTTGTTCATTGAGAGCCAGGAACATATCTCCTTGACGGGTTACCCGATACGACGTACCCTCGGGATAACGAACCTCATATGCAAGTCCACTCAAGGCCTTCTCGTAAATGATCGAGAAGGCCTTCCCGTTGATTGAGAGCTCGCGGTTGTCTCCCGCTTCTTGAACCAGAACCTCAGGACCCGAGGATGATGTATACAGAGACTTGCCGCTCTCAGTATGATCAAGGGCATACTTATCCTGATCCAGATAGAATACGCGCACAGAGTAATAATGAGTGTAAGCATAGCCGAGGAGAACCAGAATCGCAGTGAACAGCAAGATTGTAACCGTAATTCCGCCGATTCTTAGAGCTTTTGGCGCGTTAATTTTCATGGAATCGATTCTTCCTTCCTGGAAAGGGTAATGATTATCCGAATGGAATATCCAAACCGGACGCAGGAAAGACTATGTCCATTCGGAGTGCGGATATCTTTCTAAACGCGGCAGCAGATGGAAAGTTTCGTAAAGATATTCGGCTGCAAACCAAATTCAACATTGTCGAGGAGGAAACAACTGTGAAGATTGCTAAGAGCTTATTGGTTGGGGGAATGGTAATTGCCTTATTGGCCGGCTGTGGAAATAATGCGAATAATGACAATACCGGCAATACAAATACCGGCAATACAAATACCGGAAATACAGGAACAACAAATAACGGCAACACGAATGCCGGTAATAATGGAAACGGAAATGCAGATGCCATGACAACCCCATCGATCGTGAACCAGCCTGATGCATTCGTAAATGCGGTTAGTGAGCAAGGGACCTGGATCATCGCGACGCTGAATGATCTGGCGATCGAGCAGGAGGTAACTGTGGCCGGGACCTTCCACGACAAGGGGGCAGCAGACGGAGATATTTATCGTAAAATTGCCCTGTATGCTCAGGATGCAGACCATAACATCACGGACAGCTATACCCTGAGTGTGCCTAAGTTAACGGTGAAGAGTGAAAATCTTCTGATTCAGGGAGGCACTGTCAAAGGAGATGTTTATGTTGAAGCAGCAGGCTTTCACCTGGATGCTACGGCAACCATTGACGGCAATCTGTATTTCTCCAGTGATGATGTAAAAAACTCCGCGAAGATTGATGGAAAAGTGACCGGAGCGAACGAAGTCAAACAATAAAGGGTCCATAATATTAAAGCGTCATATTACCAGCCTGCAGCTCTGTATCTGACGGATACTTGGTCTGCAGGCTTTATGCTGTGATATACTGTTTAGATAATACACAGTAAATCGAGAGGGAAGTGGGACGTTCAACTATGTCAAAGGAAGACAATGAACAGCTGAACACGGCCTTAAGTAAGATGCCTCATGGAGTTGCTATTGCTTGGGGATTGGTAAAAGAGCCGCAGCGCGGGCCAAAACGGGAGCTCAGCATCCAGAAAATCGTGGACAGTGCAATTGCCATCGCCGATGAAGATGGTTTAGCCGCGGTTTCCATGAGCCGGGTAGCAGCCTCGCTCGGTCACACCGCTATGTCCTTATACCGTTATATACCCAGCAAGGACGATCTTCTGTTGCTCATGCAGGAGGCCGTGTATGAATTGAAACCGCCGGAACACATAGACTCGGCGGATTGGCGTGATAACATGAAATATTTTGTGTGGAGCACCATATCTGTCTTTCGGAACCACCCTTGGATCACCGATATTCCAATTTCGGCGGTTCCGATTACGCCGAATACGCTGCGGATCGTGGATTGGACGCTTCAGGGACTCAGCGGCTTCGAGATCAGTCCGAACTTCAAGACAGGCATTATCCTGCTCTTGAGCAATTACGCCAGAGCGTGCGGACAATTATTGGTCGATATGTCCAGGACGTTTCAGACGGGAAAGAGCTTTAGCGAATTTACAGGGGAGGATTATGGCCATATTCTTAAAGAGCTTGCAAGCGAGGAACAATTCCCGAATTTGCATCCGTTGCTGATGTCCGGCGATAATTCCTCAGATGACAACGGTATGGAGGACCTGGATCAGGAATTCGACTTTGGACTCGAATTGATTCTGGACGGTATCGAGCTCCGTTTGAGGAGAATGGCGGAGTCCGCTAAGGAGGGCTAAACTAGTATTATTCTAATTTTCTTCGTTTGGATTGTTATAGCTTGAATAATAGTGTACTATATAAACAGTATATTCAATAAACAATATTGGGGGTTTTTATGGAGAATTGGAAAAGGAATATTATCCTGTTTTTAAGCAGCCAAACGATTTCGCTATTCGGATCTTCACTTGTGCAATACGCGATCATGTGGTACATCACCCTCACTACCGAGTCTGGTCTGATGATGACCTTATACATTGTATGCGGGTTCATTCCAACCTTTTTGTTATCTCCAGTTGCTGGCGTATGGGCGGACCGTTATAACCGAAAAAGGCTAATCATTATGGCAGATGGCATGATAGCCTTTGCGACATTCATTCTTGCGATTGTTTTCCTGCTAGGATACAAGGAGATCTGGCTGTTATTCGTGATGGCAGCGATCCGGGCGGTTGGTGCCGGAATCCAGTCTCCTGCAGTTGGAGCCATATTGCCGCAGATCGTGCCTTCCGACAAGCTCACACAAGTCAACGGCATAAACGGGACCTTGCAAGCGGTAATGATGTTTGTGGCTCCTATGGCCAGCGCAGCATTGCTTACCATGGCTACACTCGAAGCGATCTTCTTCATTGATGTGATTACAGCAGCGATTGCTATTCTGACCTTGCTTTTGTTCTTTAAAATTCCGGTACACGTAAAGGCGGCTGCCGAGCAAACAACGAGCTATCTTGCCGATTTCAAACAAGGGTTGACCTATATTCAACAGCATCCCTATTTGAAATCCTTTTTCCTGTTCTTTGCCGTCTTTTTCGTGCTGATGGCTCCGGCATCGTTTCTGACTCCGCTTCAGGTCACCCGGACATTTGGAGACGATGTATGGCGGCTGACGGCGATTGAGATCGCCTTCTCAATCGGCATGATGGCCGGTGGTGCTATCATCGCTTCCTGGGGCGGATTCCGCAATAAAGTCCACACGATGGCTTTCGCCAGCTTGATCATGGCCGTCTGCACGTTTGCCCTCGGTATAGCACCGTTCTTTTGGCTCTATTTGGCGTTTATGGGCGCTTTCGGGATTGCCGTGCCGCTCTTCAATACGCCGACAACCGTGATGATACAGGAGAGGGTTGATGAGAGCTATCTTGGCCGAATCTTTGGGATATTCAGCATGATCTCAACATCGATGATGCCGATCGGTATGCTGATATTCGGTCCGATTGCGGATGTCATTGCGATTGAATGGCTGCTTATTGGAACAGGGATGTTGATGGTCGTCATGTCTCTGCTTTTGTCCCGGAACAAACAGCTTTTGGAGATGGGGAAACCGCTTCAGAGCACCTCTATCTAAATGGAGCAAGGGCTTTTCCAAGCGGAAAAGCCCTTGCTTGCCTATATGAAAATACTCGAAAAAGTTAGAAATAGAGAGGAAAAGTATGGAATGTCCTGCTGAGCTCCGTTCACGTCCGAGGAGAGTGTAGAACACACGCTTAAGAGCGCTTACAGAACTTTAAATTTTAAGTATTCGCAGGTAGAATAGAGACATCATCAGAAGTACCTGCTCACAAGCGGTTCCGATGATGATGCGCAGTAGGAGTTTTCCATTCCATGCAAGAATTAGCTTGCTAAGAAGGAGCGCGATTCCGATGGAAAAGGTAAGCGAAGCGTACTACAGGCGATAGCCTCACCCGAGAAGACGCGTCCGTGACAGCGCGGCTTGTGACTATCGTGTACGCGGGAACTCACCCCCTGTATGCAGGACATGGAGGTACCGCCCGACGAGGAGTGCGAGAAAATTCGGATGTCAAATCAATGAACACCATGTCTTGGATATGGATTGGTTGACGGTTGGAGGACAGAAGACAATTGAATAACGAGGATAGTGAAGCATAAATACCCGGCGCTGTACAGCAGCAACGGGTATTTATGTTTTTTCTTATTGGGGGCAAAAACCTGGGTTCTGGCGGCTTAAATAAGCAGCATACTCAGGATTTTGCCTGGCAAGCTCTTGATAATAGCTGCTGATCACATGATTCAGGCTGACCGAGCCGTTCTGGAATTCCAGCATCCAGCGAGATTTTACATGATTGAAGTAGTAGACCTCTTCCTGCCTGGGCGGTTTGTAAACGTTGGGAGGGGCAAGCGGCACAATATCAAACAGATTGGCAATGCGATAACTGTCAGATAAATATTGGGCACAGGCTTTGCTGAAGGCTGGATCTCCAACTCTGGGAGAACCGAAGGTAAATAGCTGAATAGAGGTGAAAGAGGTATTAGCGGCTAGATCCAAGGCGCATAAGGTCGCCAAGGCCCCGCCAAGACTATGACCTGTAATATACAGTTTCTTAGAGGTAGGCAGCTTACGAATCGAGGCAATTAATTTGTTTCTGGATGAAGCGTAAATGTCAGTGAAGCCTTTGTGTGTGTACAGGGGTCCTTTCAGGTAAGGATAACGCTTTTGAGAGGCGATGAAATCGGAAATCCAGTCTTGGGCCGAGCTTGTGCCGCGAAAGGCGATAATGATCTCCTCGGACGACTCCAAGATGAAGCCAAACCGTTCCTTGGCTCCGGATATAGATTTTGCGAAAATTGTACCGTGGAATTGATAGGAAAACGGAACGACGAAGACGCCGTCCGGATTGTTGAATTGGACATAAGTCTGTCCGCAAATTGCGGCGAAGAATAGGGCCCGCTGTTCCAGCGTAGGACCGTAATTCACCGACATCCCTCCTTCCTCTATACCATTGATGTATGAGGAAGGAAGACATTCGATGCATAGGGAATTCAGTTCATATAAGTTGAACTTTAAAGCTGCGTAGAAGGGCAAAAGTGTGAAGTGTGCTGAAGAAGCGGAAGCGTTCGCCTTTGTGAGTGGATTTCTACCTTATAATATTTTCGTTCAATTAGAGAAATCCGCGAACAGCAGCGATCGTAAGCACACTTCACACGTTGCCCCTAGAACACGTAATATTCAGTAGTTCAACTTATATATTTCATTAAGAACCGATACGCTCGATAGCTTGCGTAAAGCGAGTGAGCGCTTCGGCCAACACATCTCTGGGACAAGCCAGATTAATGCGGAGGAAGCCCTCGCCGGTCTTGCCATAAATCGAACCCTCGTTGAAGGCAATTTTGGCATCCCGGTACATTAACCGCTTTAATGCGGCGGGGGCAAGTCCTAAGGAACGGCAGTCCACCCAGAGGAGATAGGTTCCCTCTGAAGGAACCGGAGTCAGGCTGGGCACATGCTCGCCTAAATATTGAATCGCATAATCATGATTATCCTTGACATAGGTGAGCACTGCTTCCAACCAGGGCTCCCCTTGGGTATAAGCGGCGATGGTCGCGGTAGGTCCGAAGAAATTGACCGAGCCGATAGACAGAGCGGACACCTCTCCATCAAAAAGACGCTTCAGATCAGGATTGGAAATAGCGACGAACGAGGTCTGCAATCCGGGAATATTAAACGTCTTCGATGGGGCCAGGCAGGTGACGGTCCGTTCGGCCAAGGACGATGACAAGGAAGCAAAGGGATAGTGCGTGTTGCCGTCAAAGACGAGATCGCAGTGAATTTCGTCTGCAACGACTTGCACATCGTATTTGAGGCACAGGTCTCCAAGCTGAAGCAATTCCTCCTTCGTCCACACGCGTCCTCCGGGATTATGAGGACTGCAGAGCAGAAGCAGCTTTGCGCCGTCACGCATGTGCTTCTCCAAAGCGACAAAATCCATTTCATAGCGCCCATCCTTGAGGATCAAGGGACTATCCGCGATGATTCGTTCATTTTTCACGATCACATCATAAAAAGGATTATAAACCGGGGACATTACAATCACCTGGTCGCCTGGAGAGGTAAGAGTACGAACGGCTATGCTTAAGGAAGGAACGACGCCTGGAGAGTCCGTCAGCCAGGAAGGATCCATCGTCCAATGGTGTCTGTCTTGGAACCATCCTGTGATCGCGTCCACATATTCCTTGCTCTTGATCGTGTAGCCGTAGATGCCCTGGGACGCCCTTGCTACGACGGCCTCTACAATCGCGGGGGAGCATTTGAAGTCCATATCGGCTACCCAAAGCGGCAAGACATCTTCGCCGCCAAACAGCTTCTCCCGTTGATCCCATTTATATGATAAGGTTCCACGACGATCCGGCAATTCATTGAAGTTCATAGCTGAGGTTCACCTTCGCTTTCTTATGCATTGTTTCCATCGATGATCAGTTCAAGAGCACCTGTTGTTGAATCAATCAGCAGGCCATGCACAGGAATGTTCGGGGGGAGCAGCGGATGCTTCTTCACGATGTTCACCGTTTGAATCACGCCTTCCTTCTCATTCTCAAAGCCCCGCAGCCATTTGTGCAGTTTAATGCCCGAGTTCTCCAGTGTGCTAAGCACCTCATCGGAAATGCCTTGATCCTGCATGGAATGAATGACCCGGTCAGCATTAAGCGCCGCCATCCCGCATCCCGTATGACCAACAATAAATACCTCTGCGGCCTTCAGTTCATAGATCGCTACGAGAAGACTGCGCATAACACTACCGAAGGGTTGGGAAATTACCGCGCCTGCGTTCTTGATAATCTTCGCATCTCCATTACGTAAATTCATTGCTCGTGGAAGAAGTTCCACCAGCCGTGTATCCATGCAAGTAACGATGACCATCTTCTTCTCCGGAAACTTGTCGGTAATGTACGACTCGTACTCCTTATTGGCTACAAACTCCTGGTTGTGATCAAGTATTGAGTGCAGTTGGCTCAAATGAATCTCCTCCTTTTTTTTGTGTCCTTTGTTAGCGACCTTTGGCAATTGGGTAAGCAAATAAGTGTTCTTAAAATTTGATTATACGGTTTGTAAAAAGTATCATCAAGAAGAATAGAAAAATCATGAAACCGAGGTGGTAGTATTCATGAAGCAGGAAACGGCAGAACAATGGAAATTATTTCTGGATCTCTTGCGTAAAATCAGCAGCTACCAGGAGGCTGTTAGCCTGATGCACTGGGATTTGCGTACAGGTGCGCCGAGAAAGGGAGCCGAAGCACGATCTGAGACGATCGGACTTCTCTCGACTGAAGCATTCAAGCTTCAAACCTCGCCTGAAATGGGACAATACTTGAGCTATCTTAACCATGACACTGTGCTCGGCGAGCTGGATGCGACAGGCCGCAGACTGGTGGAATTGGTTCAAGAAGAATACGACCGCAGCGTTAAAATTCCTCCGGAGAAGTATCAGGAGTATGTTGAGCCTACTGCGCATGCGGAGACCCTTTGGGCTGATTTCAAGGAAAACAATGATTTCGCAGGCTTTGAACCCTACTTGACCCGAATTGTGGAGCTGACGCAGGAGTTTATTGACTATTGGGGCCCGAAGGATACCCGTTATGATACGCTCCTGGATATGTACGAGCCCGATTTGACTGTAGAAAAGCTGGACCAGGTATTCGGGCAGTTCCGTGACAGAATCGTCCCCCTGGTGGATGCAATCACCTCTTCACCGAACAAGCCGGAGGCTCCGTTCTTGAATCAGCTGTATGATAAAGGACAGCAAGAAAAGATAGGGCTTTTCCTGCTCGAGCAAATTGGCTATGACTTTGAGGCAGGGCGTTTGGATGAAACGGTGCATCCCTTCGAAATTACTCTGAACCAGGGTGATGTTCGGATCACTACGCATTACTTGCAGGATGATCCTACCAGTTCGATGTTCAGTACACTTCATGAAGGCGGTCATGCCTTGTATGAGCAAAATGTCTCTCCTGAGCTGGCAGGCACGCCGCTGAGCCAGGGAACCTCGATGGGTATTCATGAATCCCAGTCCCGTTTCTGGGAGAATATCATCGGCCGCAGCCAGGCATTCTGGACAAGATATTACGGAGAGCTTCAACAGCACTTCCCGGAGCAGCTGAAGGACGTGACCGCAGAACAGTTCTACCGCGCAGCTAACCGGGTCGAGAACTCCCTGATCCGGACGGAAGCGGACGAGCTGACATACAATCTGCACATTATTATCCGCTATGAGATT
>NZ_HG005139.1:1994400-2005392 GCF_000455265.1 Paenibacillus antibioticophila | reverse complement strand
CTGACATACAATCTGCACATTATTATCCGCTATGAGATTGAGAAGATGATCTTCAACGAAGGCTTGCCTATTAGCGAGCTGCCAAAGGTGTGGAATGAGAAATACAAGGCTTATCTGGGACTCACACCGCCAAATGACGGCCTGGGGGTATTACAGGATGTGCATTGGTCAGGAGGAAGCTTCGGATACTTCCCATCCTATGCGCTTGGGAATATGTATGCGGCACAGATTACAAATACACTGCGCAAGGAGCTTCCGCAATTTGACGGCTTTGTGGAAGATGGCAACTTTGCGCCGATCAAGGAATGGCTGACTGAGAACATTTATAAACACGGCAAGAGTCTCAAGCCTGCCGAGATTATCATGAACATTACAGGCGAGCCGCTGAATCCGGATTATCTAGCAGCTTATCTGGAGGAAAAATTCAAAGCGATTTACGGTGTTTAAAAGAGGCTGATCAACTATATAAGTTGAACTAAAAAAATGCACAGAAAGGGCATAAGTGTGAAGTGTGCTGAAGAAGCGTAAGCGTTCGCCTTTGTGAGTGGATTTCTACCGCATAATATCTTAGTTCAATTAAAGAAATCCGCGAACAACAGCGATCGTAAGCACACTTCACACGTTGCCTCCAGTGTACAATCTTTAGTTCAACTTATATAGTACTTAATTGTTTTTGGCAGGGAGCTGTACTTCAGCTTCCTGCCTTTTTGCGTTTGTATGGCTTAACCATTCCTTCCCGTGCCGCATACATTGAACCATGGTCAATACCTAATTTGCATGAAAGAGGTGAATGGCATGTCGTTCAGAAAATATGAAGTGCTCGCCATCGGATTGGTCGTTCTGCTGGTCAGTATGCTCAGCGGCTGCGGCAACGGCAGCACGGCTCAAAAGGTCCGAATTGGCGAGGTGACGAGATCGGTATTCTATGCGCCCCAATATGTGGCGTTGGAGAAGGGGTTTTTCAAGGAAGAAGGGCTTGAAGTAGAGCTGCAGACCACAGCCGGCGGAGACAAGACGATGACAGCGCTCCTGTCGGGAGCGATTGATGTAGCCCTGGTTGGTGCAGAGACATCGATTTATGTGTATCAGCAAGGAGCGGAGGACCCCGTCATAAATTTTGCTCAGTTAACCCAAACGGACGGGACCTTTCTGGTAGCGCGGGAGGAGACAGGAGACTTTGACTGGAACAAGCTGAAGGGAAGCACCTTCCTCGGACAGCGAAAGGGCGGCATGCCGCAAATGGCGGGAGAATTCACGCTGAAGAAGCATGGCATTGATCCGCAAGGGGATCTGGAGCTGATTCAGAATATCGAATTCGCCAATATTGCTGCTGCCTTTGCTTCCGGCACAGGGCAGTATGTGCAGCTATTTGAACCGCAGGCCTCCATATTTGAACGCGAAGGAAAGGGGCATGTTATTGCCTCGTTCGGAACGGAAAGCGGGCAGCTTCCCTACACGGTATTCATGACAAAGCAGAGCTACATTGCAAAACATGGAGACACGGTTCAAAAGTTTACGAATGCTGTTCATAAGGCGCAGATCTGGGTACGCGACCATTCACCGGAAGAAACGGCCAAGACGATTGCCCCTTATTTCAAGGACACGGACGAAGACATTCTTGTCAGCTCTGTAAAGCGTTATTTGGAGCAGGGCTCATACGCGGAATCCCCTGTGCTTCATGAAGCGGCCTGGAATAATCTTCTGGATGTAATGGACAGTGCAGGTGAACTCAAGAGCAGAGTAGAGCTTGATCAGGTAGCGGATAACTCCTTTGGCGAGAAGGCGTTGCAATCCGCTGAATAGTTCAGAACGGCCGGAAAGGAGGGTGTATGCAATGAATGCAGTACCTGTCGTTGAATTAAGGAATCTGGATCTGATCTATGTGACCGACCGGGAAGCGGTATTGGCTTTGGAGGGACTTGATTTGTCCGTGTACTCCGGAGAGCTGATCAGCCTGGTCGGCCCAAGCGGCTGCGGCAAAACCACACTTCTGTCCGTGATTGCCGGATTAATCCCGCCATCCCGAGGCCAGGTTCTGCTGCACGGCAAACCGGTCAGCGGCCCTTCGCCTGAGGTGGGGTATATGCTTCAGCAAGATTACTTGTTTCCATGGAGGAGCATACTTGACAATGCGCTGCTTGGTTTGGAGCTGACGGGGAGGCTGAATGACCGGAGCAGGGAGGGGGTCCTTGAGCTCTTGAATGGACTCGGACTGGAAAATACGGCGGATAAGTATCCTCATCAGCTATCCGGGGGGATGCGGCAACGTGTGGCCCTGGTTCGGACTCTCGCGACAAATCCGGATCTGCTTCTGCTGGATGAGCCCTTCTCGGCGCTGGACTATCAAATCAAGCTTCAATTGGAGGACCTGGTCGTGGACACTTTACGCCAGCGCGGCAAGACCGGCGTGCTCGTTACCCATGATTTATCGGAAGCGATCGCGGTCAGTGACCGGGTTATCGTGCTTGAGGCGCGGCCCGGAAGAATTCGCAGTATGTATCAGATCCCCGAGCACATCCGGAAGGCGCAGCCCTTTTACGCCCGGGAAGAGAGCGGATTTAATGAATTGTTCCATGAAATCTGGCGGGATCTCGAGTCACAGGAAGAGAGGGGGAACCGGAATTGACTTCCATGCCTGTCAGCGAAGAAGGAACCGATCGGGAATTGTGGATCAAGGAGAAATGGCTGCAGCATCGTAGACGCAAGAAGCGGATGGCAAGACAGGTGCTTGCGACTCAATTGTTGCTGCTCCTGTCCTTGATTGGACTATGGGAGCTTGCCGGACGCCTGCGATGGATCGATGTCCTGATCTTCAGCTACCCCTCGAAGGTCGGAGCCCAGATCGTCAAGGATATCGTTACCGGAGAGCTGTGGCCGCATCTGTTCATGACGGTGGGGGAGACGGCTGTCGGCTTCCTGCTGGGTACGCTGGTTGGCACATTAATCGCGGTCCTTATTTGGTGGTCGCCTTTTCTGTCAAAGGTGCTTGACCCCTATATGGTTGTGTTCAATAGCATGCCCAAGGTCGCGCTGGGGCCGATCTTCATCGTGTTGTTTGGCGCGGGCTTTACCGCGATTGTAATGACGACCCTATCGATTACCGTCATTGTAACTACATTAGTGGTCTACAACAGCTTCAACGAAGTGGACTCCAATTTGATCAAGGTTATTCGGACCTTTGGCGGCAACCGTAGAGACGTTTTTGTCAAAGCGATTTTGCCTGCCTCCTACCCTGCCATCGTATCTACACTCAAAGTGAATGTCGGCATGTCCTGGGTCGGTGTTATTGTCGGCGAGTTTTTGGTCGCTAAGATCGGCCTCGGTTATTTGATCGTTTACGGGTTTCAGGTGTTTAATTTCACGCTGGTCCTGTCGAGTCTGGTTATTATCGCTGTTGTGGCAACGGCTATGTATCAGATGGTGGTCTACGTGGAGCGCAAGCTGCTCAAGGAGCGGTAAACCGCTCCTTGCCGTCTGCAAGCAAGGAACTCTGCGGAACCCCCGATTTCGTATTGTCGCTTTCGGTAAAAAAAGGTACGATGTTAGAGCAAAAGCCAACAAATTATGACTAAGGGTGGTTTCATGGGGTTCCGGATTATTAAGACGGCAGTCGCGACACTGCTTGCCATTATTATTGCAGATTGGGCAGGGGTGGAGGGACATTTATCCGCCGGACTATTGGCGATATTAGGCGTGGATGTGACACGTAAACGGAGCATTATGACGGTGTCCTCGCGCTTTTTTGCCTCTCTGCTGGGACTGGCTGTCGCCTTTGCCATCTTTTATTTGCTCGGCTTCCATATTTGGAGCCTGATTATGTACATTCTGATTGCCTTCCCGCTAATTTCAAAAGCAAACTTCAAAGAGGGGATCGTGACCAGCTCGGTTGTGGTCTTTCGGGTATTTGGGGGCGAAGAGCTAAGCTGGCATGTGCTGTTTACCCAGATCGAGCTGCTCGTTATCGGTCTCGGCGCTGCCATGCTGGTCAATATGGCGTATATGCCAAAGGCAGAGGACAAGCTGCAGCAGATCCGCAGCAGGGTGGACGGGATGTTCTCCGTCATCTTCAGTCACTTTGCATTGTCTCTGCGCGACCCCTATCATGTGTGGGACGGCAAGGAGATGATTGAGGCGGAGAGAGCCGTACAGGAAGGGCTGAGTCTTGCCAATCGGGCGCTGGAAAATCAGTTGATCTCGCCGAGTGAATCCTGGAGCATCTACTTTTTTATGCGAAAGGAACAGCTTGTACGCATTGAGAGTATGCTTGAATTAATCTCACTCGTCTATCAGCGAATGCCGCAAGGGGAGATTACGGCAATCCTCTTCGATACGCTGAGCAGAGACGTGAGCAGTTATGAATACATGGGCGAGACAGAACGAATGCTTGCCGAGCTGGAGCAGGAATTCAAGCGAATGGAGCTTCCCTCGACCCGGGAGGAATTCGAGCTTCGTTCAGCCATTCTCCAGCTTTGCCGCGAGCTGGCCCACTATCTTGAGATTGCCAAGAAGGATAAAGCCCGGGGCTCAGGCACCGCATTTGCTTCTTCACAATGACGTGCCGCAGGTGATGCATGAGCAGATGCCCTCAGCACGCAAAACTTATTAATTCAACTTAATATAGCTTCTATCTCTGTATTTTTCTTTTACAACTTGGAACATTAGCCCAGGTCTTGCATACATATGTAATGAATGATGTATGGAGGAGGAATAAAACCATGTCATTGAAATATCAAAGTAGAGAGATTATCACGAAAGCGATCTGCGGAAAAGGTCGTAAGTTCTCTACCGTAACACATACCGTGAGTCCGCCTCACAAACCGACCAGCATTCTGGGGGCCTGGATTATTAACCACCAGTATGAGGCGGTTGCCGCGGGTGACGGAATTGAAGTTATTGGTACTTACGATATCAACATTTGGTACTCCTACGACAGAAACTCGCAGACAGAGGTTGCCAAAGAAACCGTATCGTACGTTGAACATGTGCCGCTCAGCTATCTGGACAGCAGACATCGTGCTTCAACCGTGGAAGTGACTGCGGAGGCCACGCAGGAGCCAAGCACGGTTGAAGCGAATGTGACCGGGGACGGCCGGGTTGCGATTCGCGTGGAGCGCGAATTCGCCGTAGAGCTTGTGGCCGAGACCAAGCTGAATGTGCTTGTCGTACCGGGCAGTGACGACGGAGATAAGGATTATGACTTTGGATCGGATTTCGATGACTACGAAGATCTGGATCCAGACCTCCTCGACGACGAGCTGTAGGACTGCGGACATCTCTTGCGAGGAGCCGCTAACAGCTTCCCGGCAACAATGATGGATGGGTTAGTATGGTCTACTATATGCGGCAGGGGCGTCGTCGTCGAGGGCGGCTGCCCTCTTTTTGTTTAAAGGTAGCCCAAAAGTCATCTTTTGATAACGAAGTGATTCAAGGAGGTTGATGTGACATCGAATCTTGCGCTCACCCTCGAAGTCCGAGCGGATGCTTACGAGGTATGCTTCCTTTGGAAGCATTTTGCTCATGTAGGGTCCGCCTACACTCCGTTCCTCCTTCTTCGGGTTCTCGCAACATTCTCGGTGCTGAAAAGCTGACTTTTTAACAAGGATTTTTAAAGGAGAGTCGTTGTGATGAGCGTCCGTCATGTGCTTGTGCTCCCGTCCCTGAATGCGGAAGTGAAAAGAAAGCTGATCCGCGCGCTGAACCGTACCGAAGGGCCGTTTCGGGTGCTGAACCTTGCCGACGGCCGCCTGCGGGAGGATTGTCTTTATTATGGACCTGAGGATGCTTATACAGGAGGAGAACCGTGCGAGTGGCCGATGAACTTCGGCTCGGGCCAAGTTGGAAACCGAAGGGTTAAGCAAATGGAATCCAGGCTGCGCATGGAGGGGATTTCCTCCGAGTTAAGCAGGCGGCCTGCTGTTAAAGGGTATTATCGCCGGTATCTGGTCCAGGTGTATCATTTACAGCCGCTTCAAATGGTTCCTTGGAGCGGTGAAGACGCATTAAGCGGCATGGTGTTGCCGCAATCTGCTGCCACACCTGTAACCGGGTCTCCGCTCTGGAAGCGACTGTCGAGGACAGCTGTTCGCTCCTTATATGCCTTAGGTCTTGACTATGGAGAGGTGATGCTCCGCACGGACGGAGAAGGCCAATCTATTGTTGAGCATGTGACGGACGGGACAGAATGGCGGTCGCCAGGCTGGGAATGGCGGATGGCTGAAGCGATGAGACAGCAATTGCAGCTGCTGAGCCAATGGCAGTCGGAATCGCGGGTTCCGCTGATCGGGATGGATCCGGAGTTTTTGCTGTATAACCCGGACACCCGCAAGATTATTCCGGCATCCCGGTATTTGAACCGCCAAGGAGTAGCCGGGTGTGATGTGCTAAGATACCGGGGGAGAAGAATGCTTCCGCTTGCCGAGCTGCGTCCTAAGCCTGGCTCGGAGCCCAGAGAGGTCGTCCTTCATCTGCTGGCAGCGTTCCGTACAGCACGTGCGGCGATATCTGATGACCGGCTGATTTGGCAGGCGGGAGGGATGCCGCAGCAAGGCTTTCCCCTGGGAGGACATCTGCATTTCAGCGGTGTTCCGCTATCCGGAGAGCTGCTTCGAGTGCTTGATAATTATTTGGCATTGCCGGTTGCGCTTCTGGAGGATGAGCGGAGCGCCCGCCGCCGTCCGCGCTATGGAAGTCTCGGAGATTACAGGCTCCAGGATTACGGCGGCTTCGAATATCGAACCCTGCCGAGCTTCCTGATCTCTCCTATGGTGACGAAAGGAATTGTCGCACTGGCCAGGGTGATTACTGAAAGCTATAGGGAGCTTGATCAACGGCCGCTTGACCTTGATGAGGTGCGGGAAGCCTTTTACAAGGGAACGAAGACCGTATTGGCACGAGAATGGCCGCCATTGGCAGGCAGGTTAAGGGAACTTCCTGCTTACGAACGCTATCAAAGCTATATCGATCCATTGCTTGACGCGATATCCTCCGGAGCAATCTGGGATGAGTCGGCAGACATCCGGCTGATGTGGAGACTGTAATTTCACTCGTAACCCTGACCGCCTTTCTGGTATAATAGAGATCTATGAAAGTGAATTTGGAGGTTGCGAATGGCTACATATACCCCAATGATCGAACAATATTTGAGTGTAAAAGCCCAGGCTCAGGATGCCTTTCTCTTTTTCCGGCTGGGCGATTTTTATGAGATGTTTTTTGAGGATGCCCTGCTTGCTTCGAAGGAGCTGGAGATTACGCTGACCGGACGGGATGGCGGAGTCGAGGAGAAAATCCCGATGTGCGGCGTCCCCTATCATTCGGCGGAGAATTATATCCAGCGCCTGATCGAGAAGGGATACAAGGTGGCCATCTGCGAGCAAGTGGAAGATCCGGCTACGGCCAAAGGGGTCGTCCGGCGGGAGATTATCCGCGTCGTGACCCCGGGAACGGTCATGGAAGGCAAGACGATAGGAGACGGCGCTAACAACTATCTCGTCTGCTTGACAGAACAGGACGGCACGATGGCGCTGGCTGCCTGCGATCTGTCCACAGGGGAGCTGTATGTCACCTCTTCGCCGTCGAGCTGGGAATGGCTTAAGGGAGAGGTCGGCGTCTACGATCCTTCCGAGCTGATCGGGGATGAGGCATTGCTCTCCTATATTGAAGGACAGGCTGCTCCATTGGGCAAAACCGTGGTCTATACAGCATGGGATAAAGGCAAGGAGGAGCTGTCCCGCAAGCAGTTCGGCGAGGCTGCCTGGATTCGCCTTGAACATGAGCGCCGCAGCTGCATCTCCTTGTTAATTGGTTATCTTAGCGAGACGCAGAAGCGCTCTCTCGGGCAGTTGACCAAGTTCTCTTCCTATGAGCCGGAGCAATATATGATTCTTGATCCTTTCACCCGGCGGAACCTCGAGCTGGTGGAGACGGTCAGAGAGCGTTCCAAGAAGGGATCGCTATTATGGCTGCTGGACCGGACTGAGACCTCGATGGGGGCGCGTCTGCTCCGTCGCTGGGTCGACAAGCCGCTGCTTAAACGTGCTGAGATTGAAGCCCGTCTGGAAGCGGTGGAAAAGCTTCGCGACGGCTTTATCGTCCGCGAGGATTTGCGGGCTTCTCTGAAGGAGGTCTACGACCTGGAGCGGTTGACCGGGCGAATCGCCTTCGGAAGCGCGAACGGCCGGGATATGAATGCGCTGAAGCTATCCCTGCGCAAGGCTCCGGGCATTAAAGAGCTGTGCCAAACCTCCGGCTCCGCAACATTACAGCAATTGGCGGAAGAAATGGATGTGTGCAGCGATCTGGCCGATCTGATCGATGCGGCCATCGCAGAGGATCCGCCGGTATCGGTTAGAGACGGAGGCGTCATCCGCAGCGGGTATCATGAACGGCTGGATGAGCTGCGTGAGGCGGGCAGTAATGGCAAACGCTGGATTGCCGAGCTGGAGGCGGCGGAACGCCAGCATACCGGCATCAAGTCGCTTAAAATCGGCTATAACAAGGTGTTTGGATATTATATCGAGGTGACCAAATCGAATTTGGGCGCCTTGCCAGAGGGACGCTATGAGCGCAAGCAGACGCTTGCCAATGCCGAACGCTTTGTGACTCCCGAGCTGAAGGAGAAGGAGACGCTTATTCTGGAGGCCGAGGAGCAGATGGCCGATCTGGAATATCGCTTGTTCAGCGAGCTGCGGGAGCGGCTGGCCGGACAAATCGAGCGACTGCAGCTGCTGGGCGAGCAGCTCTCCAAGATTGATGTCCTGTGCGCGCTCGCTGCAGTAGCGGCGGACGGCGGGTATGTGCGGCCGCAATTGACCGACGGATATGATTTGCGCATCGAGCAGGGACGTCATCCTGTGGTTGAGACCGTCATGAAGGATGCTGCATTTATAGATAATGGAACGGCGCTGGAAAAGGACAAGGCCAGCATCCTTCTGATTACCGGACCTAATATGGCCGGAAGGAGCACGTATATGCGTCAGGTGGCGTTGATCTCCATTCTGGCCCAGATCGGCAGCTTTGTGCCGGCGGCCAAGGCGGAGATTCCGATTGTGGATCGGATTTTCACCCGAATAGGGGCTGCGGATGATCTGATCGGCGGGCAAAGTACGTTTATGGTGGAAATGGCCGATATCCAGATTATGACCGAAAAGGCCACCTCAAGAAGTCTGATCATTATTGACGAGCTGGGCCGGGGAACCTCGACAAGCGAAGGGATGGCCATTGCCCAGGCTGTCATTGAATATGTCCATCATCATATCGGCTGTAAGGCGCTGGTATCGACGCATTTTCATGAGCTTGCCCATCTGGAGAGCAGTCTGTCGGGGTTAAGCAACTACCGCATGGCCGTGCAGGAAAGCGGGGACAAGGTGCACTTTCTGCGCAAGCTGGTGCCCGGGGCGGCCGACACGAGCTATGGCATTTATTGTGCCAGACTTGCAGGCTTGCCGAATGGCATCATCGAGCGGGCATATGGCCTGCTTCAAAGCCTGGAGCAGGCGGCCGCAGCGGTTGCGGGAGGAGATATTCCTGTCCAGTCAGAGGAAAGAGCGCCTTTACCGGACAAGCAGGTTGTATCTGAAGCCGCATCAATACCCGATGTTGTGCAGCTATCTATTTTTGGCGATGAGCCTGTAGAAAGAAAGCATAAACCGGTGCAGGAAGACAGCAACAGCGGCATGAAGCAGATTGTTAATGCCATTAAGAATTGTGATTTAATGAATATGACACCACTGGAGGCTATGCAGCTTGTGAATGAGCTGAAGCAGAAGGTGAAGCAACTGTAATCAGTATTTATAAGTTAAACTAGAAAGCTACACAGGAAGGGCATAAGTGTGAAGTGTGCTGGAGAAGCGTTAGCGTTCGCCTTTGTGAGCGGATTTCTACTTTATGATGGCTTAGTTGAGTCCAAGAAATCCGCGAACAACAGCGATCGTAAGAACACTTCACACGTTGCCTCTCGTGTACAAATCTTTAGTTCAACTAGTATAGTTGACGGGAGGGGAACATGCATGGCAAAAATAACGGTGCTGGATGAGCATATCGCAAACCAGATTGCAGCGGGCGAGGTTGTGGAGCGTCCTGCCTCCGTGGTGAAGGAGCTGGTCGAGAACTCCGTAGACTCCGGGGCCTCCAAAATTGAGGTTCAGGTGGAGGAAGGCGGACTGGAGCTGATCAAGGTCATGGACAACGGCTCGGGGATAGAGTCGGAGGATTGCGAAAAGGCTTTTTATCGTCATGCCACCAGCAAGCTTGCAAACGGGCGGGACCTGTTCCAGATCCGGAGCCTTGGCTTCCGCGGGGAGGCATTGCCCAGTATCGCGGCCGTTTCCAAGGTCCGTCTTGTATCCTCTGCCGACGACAGCGGCCTTGGCCGCGTCATCGCGATTGAAGGCGGTACGCTGAAGGAGAACGAGGTGACGGCAGCGCCGCAGGGAACGGATATTACGATTAAGGAATTATTTTACAACACACCGGCCAGGCTAAAATATATGAAGACGATTCAGACGGAGCTGGGGCATGTGTCGGACGTAATGTACCGCCAGGCCTTGGCTCATCCTGAAATATCGTTCAGTCTCAAGCATAACGGCAATTCGCTCCTCCAGACCGGGGGCAGCGGCGGCCTGCTCCAGGTCATTGCTGCAATTTACGGGATCAATACGTCGAAAGCAATGATCCCCATCGAAGGGGAGAATCTTGATTACCGGGTTACCGGCTTTATCGGCCTTCCGGAGCTGACCCGCTCCAGCCGGACCGGCATGTCGACGATCGTAAACGGCAGGTATATCCGGAATACGGGTCTACAGCAAAGTATCCTGCGCGCATACCATACGCTGCTTCCGATCAACCGCTACCCGCTGGTGGTGCTTCAACTGGAGATGCACCCGTCACTGGTTGACGTGAACGTGCACCCGGCCAAGCTGGAGGTTCGCTTCAGCAAGGAGAGCGAGCTGAATGCCTTTGTGGAGGAGACGCTGAGGCAGGCCTTGTCACAGCAGG
>NZ_HG005139.1:1886882-1994375 GCF_000455265.1 Paenibacillus antibioticophila | reverse complement strand
CCGGGCAGCTTTGCCGGCAGCGCAGGCGGAGCCGCGCAGCCGGGCTTTGCGCCGCCCGCTTCGCGCGGGGCGGCGGCACAGCCGGCGCGGCCTGCCGATGCCGACGCGCTGTATAGCGCTCCGGAAGCATCGCCGGAGCTGCCGGCCTTTCCGGAGCTGACCCTGATCGGGCAGCACCATGGCACTTACCTGATCGCTCAAGATGAGCAGGGGCTGTACTTGATCGATCAGCATGCCGCCCATGAGCGGGTGAATTACGAATATTACTACGAGAAATTCGGCAAACCGGCCGATGCGTCCCAGGAGCTGCTGCTGCCTTTGACGCTTGAATTTACGCCGGCAGAGGCGGAGAAGCTGAAGGAGCGCCTAAGCTGGTTTGAGCAGGCGGGTGTGATTCTTGAGCCCTTTGGAGGCGGAACTTTTCGCGTCGCAGCCTATCCTTACTGGTTTCCAGAGGGGGAAGAGGCCTCGATCATAACCGAGATGGCGGAGTGGGTGTTGAATGAACGGCAATTGGATTTAGCCAAGCTTCGGGAGAAATCATCCATCATGGTCTCCTGCAAGGCCTCGATCAAAGCGAATCAAAAGCTGACAAATGAGGAAGCCGTCACCCTGCTTGCCCGCTTGGCTAGCTGCAAGCAGCCTTATACCTGCCCTCACGGGCGGCCGATTGTTATTTCCTTCAGTAACTATGATCTGGAAAAATTATTCAAGCGGGTCATGTAAGGAAGTTCAAAAAGTTATCTTTTGATCACGAAGTGTTACGAGAGGTTGATTCGACATCGAATCTTGCGTTCACCCTCGAAGTCCAAGCGGATGCTTACGAGGTATGCTTCCTTTGGAAGCATTTCGCTCATGTAGGTTTTGCCTACACTCCGTTCCTCCTTCTTCGGGTTCTCGCAACCTTCTCGGCGCTGAAAAGCTATCTTTTTGAACACGCATGTAAAGAGGTAGTTCAAAAAGTCCTCTTTTGATCACCTACAGAGAACGGGGGAACGAGCGCTAGTGATTATAACAACAGGAGACCATCCGGCCCAGGCAACTGTGAGAAGAGCCGAGAGCCTTGCAGCCAAGACAGGCGTTCGCTATCTTCCTAGGAACAGAACCTCTCTTGCAAAGATGAGCCTTCAAACGGGAGATGGGGACATATTGGTGGTCCTCGAAGGAGGAGCAAGGCTGTATCGGCAGGATGAGGAGGATATGCACTTTCATCCCAGCATGTCTTTTGTCCGTGCGAAGCGGGTCCTGCGCGGGGAGCGCGATCCGATGCTGGAGGCGGCAAAGCTGCTGCCGGGCGATTCCGTGGTCGATTGCACTGCCGGGCTAGGCTCGGATTCGGCGATATTTTCGCTGGGAGCCGGAGCTGCCGGACAGGTCCTTGCGCTCGAGCAATCCCTTCCGCTGTGGAGTTTGCTGCATGAAGGTTTTGCTAACTATGTATCCGGGGTAAAAGAGTTTGATGAGGCGCTTCGGCGGATCAAGCTGCTGCGCAGCGATCACCTGGGAGTCTTAAAGGGGCTGCCGGACAAGAGCGCCGATGTTGTCTACTTTGATCCCATGTTCCGGGATCCGGTGGCGGAATCGTCAGCGATCTCCCCGCTGAGAGCATTTGCGAATACTAGCTGTCTTAGCCAGGAAGCTGTTCAGGAGGCTTGCCGGGTAGCGCGCAAGGTCGTCATGCTGAAGGAGAAGAAGGACAGCGGCGAATTCGAGCGTTTGGGCTTCACGATCTGCCGCCGTTCCCAGGCCAAAATTGTGTACGGAGTGATTGAGCTTGACAACATTGGATAAACCGAAGCTGGTGGTCTTACTTGGTCCGACAGCGGTAGGCAAGACAAGGCTGAGCATTGAGCTGGCCAAGGCGTTCTCCTGTGAGATTATTTCCGGGGATTCCATGCAGGTGTACCGGGGAATGGATATCGGAACCGCCAAAATAACCCGTGAAGAAATGCAGGGAGTTCCTCACCACCTGATTGATGTGCTGGAGCCGGACGAACCTTTCTCGGTCGCGCTGTTTCAGGAATGGTGCGGGCAATTGATTCCGGAGATCCATGCCAGAGGCCGCCTGCCCTTTATAGTAGGCGGTACAGGCCTGTATATTGAGTCGGTCTGCTATGGCTTTCAGTTCACTGAGGCTTCTGCCGACGAAGAGTTCAGGGCCCGGCAGCAGCAGATTTATGAGCTGGAGGGACCGGAGGCGCTCCATGCCAAGCTCGCCGAGGTCGATCCGAAATCCGCTGAGCGGCTGCATCCGAATGATATCCGGCGGGTGATCCGGGCTCTTGAGGTATTCCATGTTGCAGGCGAACCGTTATCCGCCAGTCTGGAGCGACAGAAGAAGGAATCGCCATATGAGCTCTGCCTCATCGGTTTGACAATGGACCGTCAAATGCTATATAACCGTATTGAACAGCGTATTGACGAAATGGTCGCTTCAGGACTGGTTGAAGAGGTTCGCCAGCTTCTGGAGAGAGGCGTTCCACGGGATACGGTATCCATGCAGGGTCTTGGCTACAAGGAAATCGTCGAGCATCTGGAGGATGAAGTTCCACTGGAGGCCGCGGTGTACAAATTAAAGCGGGATACCCGTCATTTTGCCAAGCGGCAGTTATCCTGGTTCCGCCATATGAAGGATATTTCCTGGATCGATGTGGGGGACGGCCAAAATTTTCAGTCAATTTTCAAGGATGCACAGGCTATAATAGCAGGAAAGTTTTCATCAGATCTTGAATATAATTCTAAACACTAAATGATTCCTATTGGGGGTACGGCTAATGAACAAGTCCATTAATATCCAAGATACATTCCTGAATCAAATGCGCAAAGAGAGTATTCCTGTTACGGTGTTTCTGACGAACGGTTTCCAGATCAGAGGGACAATCAAGGCATTTGACAACTATATCATCGTCATCGACAGTGACGGCCGTCAACAAATGGTGTACAAGCATGCGATTTCGACTTTCCAGCCGCAGCGCAACGTGTCCCTGATGCAAGAATCCCAAAATGATGCATAAGGCATCTGAAACTTTTTAAATTGCAAGACGTTTAAGTGTATAGGAAGAAGAGTGGAGCAACCTGAGAGAGGTTGTTCTTTTCTTTCCGGGGCCAATTCAATGTAATGCTCGCAGTTTAAGTAAAATAGAGAGAAGATCGAAAGATCGGTAAGAAGGGAGTCAACAATCCATGCCAGACAAGAGAACTTCCAGACTGGAGAGAAGCAGCAAGCCGGCGCAAAAGCAAGGGGCTTCCAAAGGACAGAAAAAGAAAAAGAAGCGGATCACAGCAAAAAAGCTGTTGTGGACCTCGTTCTTCACGATTGCCTTTGCGATTTTCTGTGCGATTGCAGGCTATATGTACATTACGGTCAGCGGCGAGAAGATTCTGGCCGAGAATCAGGATAAGCTGTTTATTTACGAGACCTCCAAGGTTTATGACCGAACCGGCAAATTGATGGGTGAGCTGTCGGTCAACCGGAGCGAGCCTGTGGAGGAGGAAGATATCCCTGAATTAGTGAAGGATGCGTTCAAGGCGACTGAGGACCGCCGCTTCGACGAGCATAACGGGATCGATCTGTGGGCGATCGGCCGGGCTGCGGTCAAGGATATTATGGCGCGCTCGCTTGTAGAAGGGGGCAGTACCATCACCCAGCAATTAGCTAAAAATATGTTCCTGGACTTTGATAAGACCTTCTTCCGGAAGGCGACAGAAATGTCGATTGCCATGGCCTTGGAGCGGCACAATACGAAGGATGAAATCTTGACGATGTATTTAAACCGGATTTTCTTCGGTCAGAAGTCCTACGGTATCAAGGCGGCCTCCCAGCGCTACTTCGGGGAGAGCGATCTGAACGAGCTTGAGCTGTGGGAGATAGCGACTTTGGCGGCAATTCCTAAAGGCCCGTCCATTTATAACCCGGTCTCCAATCCCGAGCAGTCCAAGCAGCGGCGCGCTGTCGTCCTGGAGCTGATGTACCAGGAGGGTTATATTACTGCAGCAGAGCGAGATCAGGCCAAAGCGGTGGATTACACCTATGTAGCACCGGACAAAAGCGGCAGCTATCAGGCGTTTATGGATTATGTGGTGAAGGAAGCCGAAGATAAGTTCGGGTTGACGGAAGACCAATTGAACCGCGGCGGCTATAAAATCTATACGACGATGGATATTCAAGCACAAAAGGCTGTAGAGAAGGCCTTTGCCAATGACGATTTCTTTGAAAAGAGCGTCGACGATCAGCAGGTGCAGGCATCCATTGTTATTCAGAATCATGAGAACGGAAGTCTGATCGCCCTGCTGGGCGGCCGCGATTATGAACGGAAGGGCTTCAGCCGGGTAACAAGCCGGCGTCAGCCGGGGTCCACGTTCAAGCCGATAGTCTCCTATGCGCCTGCACTCGAGAGCGGCAAGTTCAAACCGAACTCTCTGATCAGTAATGAGAAGCAGTGCTTCGGAGACTATTGTCCGAAAAACCTGCACGGTTATTCCAAAACGATTGATATGACTACTGCATTGACGAAATCGGAAAATATCCCGTCGGTCTGGCTTCTTAATGAGGTGGGCGTTGGCGCAGGCTTGAAGATGGCTACGGATATGGGGATTACGATGGATAAGGACGACCGCAATCTTGCGATTGCGCTGGGCGGACTTACCTATGGTACGAATACCCTTGAGATGGCAGGAGCCTTCAGCGTATTTGCTAATGGGGGCAATTACAATGAGCCTTACTCCATCAAGTCGATTCAGGATCATGACGGTGTAGAGAAATACAAATACAATGCTCCGAAGACCAAGCGGGTGATTTCCGAACAGACCGCTTACTATATGACGAGCATGCTGCAGAATGTTATCAATGACGGAACAGGGAAACGGGCCAAGATCGACCGTCCTGTAGCCGGCAAGACGGGAACAACGCAGCACGGAATCAGCGGACTTAAGAGCAGCAAGAACAGAGATGTCTGGTTCGTAGGCTATACGCCGGAATGGACCGCATCGATCTGGATGGGCTACGATCAGCCTGATAAAAATCATCTGCTCAACGGCAGTAGCGGCCAGGCTGCTAGTCTGTTCGCAACGATTATGAAAGAGGCTTTGGCTGGAGTGCCTGTGAAGGACTTCCCGGTGCCGGCAAATCTGGAGCCGGTTGAGCCGGAAGAAGAACTGGTCCTGAATCCTGCTAACCTGTCCGCTTCTTACAATCAGGATACAGGTATTATTGCCCTGACCTGGGATGGTGTGGACACCGAGGGGGCGGTATATCGCCTGTACCGCAGAGCGCTTACGGAGATGGATTTTGCATTGTATTACGAGACCCAAGCAACGTCTGCAGAGGATATTGCAGCAGAGGTTGGTTCCGGTTATGAATACTATGTAACGGCTTATGACCCAGCGAATGACGAGGAGAGCGATCCGTCCAATATCGCACAGGTGCTGATTGTGGCGGATGATCCGCCAATGGACGATATCGACCCTGACGATGGTACCATTGTTGATCCGGGTTCGGGGAATGACACCGGACAGGAAGGCGGCAATGGCCAGGGTACTGGACCGGGACAAGGGAATGGAAACAACAATGGAAGTGGTCCCGGCAATGGCAATGGCAACGGTCATGGCAATGGAAATGGTCCGAGCAATGGCGATAACGGCGGCAATGGAAATCCGAACGGCCAGAATCCTGATCAGGAACAAGGCGGTGGTAATCCTGACGGGGGCTCAGAGGAGCCTCCGGGCAGTGGAGATGCAGAAGCACCGGTACAGGAAGGACAGAGCGGAGATGATCCGGCTGCCCAGGTGCAAGTAGATCCGAATACCGGCGGATGATCACTTTCGCTATAGGCATAAGTAGAACAGGGCATCGGCTTTCAAGCTGATGCCTGTTTTTTTATGACAACCTATGAATTCCAAATTTCATTTTTGAGACTCCCTATCAAATATGGTAAGCTGATTATACATTGTGTTGAAAGGGATCAGCCTATGAAGAGAAAATTCGGAGACCGTGCGAATTGGCGGCGCATAACCCAGCGCCAGTTCAAATCCAAATATGTGGAAAGCGAAGCATTTACAGGCTACATAACGCTGTATAATATCCATGCCTTGAGAGACCCCCTCTGGAAAACCTATGGAGGGCATACGTTCCGTATTGCCGACAAGGGCTACACCTGGCTCCAGTATTATCCGAAGGGGGCACACTTTATCGTTACTGCGATGTTTGATAATCAAGGCGAGATTGTGGAATGGTATATTGATGTATGCAAAACCCAGGGGGTTACGGATCAAGGCGTGCCCTGGTTCGATGATTTGTATCTGGATATTGTAGTGCTTCGAAATGGAGAGGTCTTCCTGCTGGATGAGGATGAGCTTGACGATGCTTTAGGCAGAGGCTTGATTACGGTGAAAGATTATGACCTGGCGACAGAGACAGCTCGCGAGCTGCTTGGGGAGATCCGCGCTCATCGGTTCCCCTATTTTTCGATGTCTCTGGAGGACTTCAAGAGACTTGTTCTTGAGTTGGGTTCACCGCGAGCGGGAGGTAAAGATGGATTATCGGATTAGTCCGGTTGCAAGGGGATCTAGGCGGAGGACAAGCAGGTTGCGTAGACGTCTCCTGCTTTTTCTTGTGTGCTGTGTGCTGGCCGGATTGCTGTGGATCGTATTTTGCCTGTATCAAATCGGCAGTATAGACCGGAATCCGGCAATCAGCAGATATGACCAGGAGCCAGCCGATGCAGGGATCGTGCTTGGAGCCTCTATGTGGGGAGATACGCCGAGTCCCGGATTGCAGGAGCGTCTCAATCAGGCGTTGGCAGATTATGAAGCAGGCAGGTTTGAAAAAATCATACTGACCGGCGGACTGGATAAGCCGGAATACAAGTATACAGAGGCAGAAGGTATGGCGAACTTTCTGATCTCACAGGGCGTCCCCGAGGACGCGCTGTTGCTGGAGAATGAAGCAACAAGCACCTATGAGAATTTGTTGTTCAGCCAGGAGATCATGGAGGAGCATGGCCTGAAATCATCAATCATTATCACACATACCTATCATGGAAACCGGGCCTATGAGATTGCAGAGGTGCTGAATTATGATCGCCCGGGACTATCCTTAACGGAGACGAAGGTTCTGAAGCCTAATCAGACTGTCCTGCGGGAGGTCTTGGCTTACACGAAGTGGAAGATGGATCAGATCAGACTCGCTTTGGGCTGGAAATAGCAAAACTTCTAATAACGGAGCAGAAGAGAGAATACATTCTATAAGCGTGTTCAAAAATCGCCTTTTGAACAAACTCTCTATAAGCTATTCCATTGGTTAGAGGTGATCCATAGATGTCAGGACGTGTTGTGGCCAGAAACGGATTTCCTGAAGAGCGACCTTCAAGACAGATCAATGTCATTCTTCGAAGTTCCGAGCCTCCGGTTGTATCCCAGCCTCAGACACAAGAGAGTGAGGGGCAGCAGGTCGCGGGGGCCAAGGGCAATTCGCAGCAGCAAAACCTGTTTCACGAGCTTCAAAAGGAATTAGACGGCCTAGTTGGTCTGGATCATATTAAGGAATTCATGTTTGAGATATTTGCTCTGCTGCAAATTGCGGCAATGCGCTCAGAGGCAGGTCTGCTTTCAGATCCTCAGGTGTTTCATATGGTGTTTAAGGGGAACCCGGGAACAGGAAAGACTACGGTAGCAAGAATCGTGGCCAAAATGTTTCAGCGGATGGGAGTTCTCAGCAAGGGACATTTGATCGAGGTGGAGAGAGCGGATCTTGTCGGCGAATATATCGGACATACCGCACAGAAGACGAGAGACCTGGTCAAAAAGGCGCTTGGCGGCATTTTGTTCATTGATGAAGCCTATAGCCTGGCTCGCGGCGGAGAAAAGGATTTCGGCAAGGAAGCGATAGATACGCTTGTAAAAGCGATGGAGGATCAGAAGAATCAATTCATCTTGATTTTGGCTGGGTATTCCGATGAAATGGATTTCTTTCTGGCTACAAATCCAGGTCTGCCCTCCCGTTTTCCGATTCAGATGGATTTTCCGGATTACTCGATCGATCAATTAATTCAAATTGCTGAAGGAATGGTTAAGGAACGGGATTATATTTTGATGCCTCAGGCGATACTCAAAATTAAGCAGCATTTGCTTCACGAGAAAAGTGAGACGGAACATCTATTCAGCAATGCCAGATATGTCCGCAATGTGATTGAGCGGTCTATCCGCCAGCAGGCTGTCAGGCTGCTTCAGCAATACAGCGGCGGATCACCGGGCAAGCTGGAGCTGATGACGATTCGAACTGAGGATTTGAAGCTAGAGAAGAAATGAGGGCTTATCAAGTCATGTCAAGACTAACCTATGAGACCAGGACGATGGAACCCGATCGGGCGGTTGTAGCCAGTCTGATCACACCGGATATGAAAAAGGAAGGGATCTCCCCGGAAAATTCACTGGAGGAACTGATTCAACTGGCTGATACGGCAGGGGTAGAGGTTACCGGGCAGATTGTTCAGTATCGGGACAGGCCGGACCCCCGTTTTTTGCTGGGGAAAGGCAAGGCCATGGAATTGAAGGAGTTGCTTCTGGAGCAGGAAGCGAATACGGCGATATTCGATCAAGAGCTGTCTGGAGCGCAGGTGCGCAATCTGGAACAGCTGCTTGATGTGCGGATTATCGACCGTACTCAGCTGATCCTGGACATTTTTGCACAGCGTGCCAGAACCCGGGAGGGGATCATCCAGGTAGAGCTGGCTCAGTTGACCTATTTGCTGCCGAGACTGTCCGGTCATGGCAAGAATCTGTCCCGGTTGGGCGGCGGTATCGGAACGCGAGGTCCCGGTGAGAGCAAACTGGAGACCGACAGACGGCATATTCGCAGACGAATCGGGGAACTGAAGCGGCAGCTTCATGAAGTAACCCGGCATCGTCAACTGCACCGTTCCAGAAGAAAGGAAACCGGGATTGTCCAGGTCGCGCTGGTGGGCTACACCAATGCGGGGAAATCGACTTTATTAAAAGCGTTAACAGATGCGGATGTATTGATTGAGAACAGGCTGTTTGCTACGCTGGATCCAACCTCGCGAACGATGGAACTGCCCGGGGGCAGAGAAGTGGTGCTAACCGATACCGTTGGCTTTATTCAGAATCTTCCGCATGATCTGGTGGCAGCCTTCCGGGCGACGCTGGAGGAGGTCAATGAGGCTGATCTGATTCTGCATGTCATCGACGCATCGTCCTCTATGCGAGATGAGCAGCAAAAGGTAGTGGACCGCATTCTTCATGAGCTGGGAGCGGGAGGAAAGCCGCAGCTTGTGCTCTATAATAAAATGGATCTCTGTGAAGAACGGCAGAAGGAGATGCTGCATGGCGGCAGCGTCTATCTGAAGGTAAGCGCCTTGAATGCGGATGATATGGACCGTATCCGTGAAGCGGTGCAGGAATCACTGTCAGCCGGGCTCCGTACCTTCCGGATTCCCGCAGCAAGGGGAGATTTGACGCCGGTTTTGTACAGGATTGGACAAGTCGTAAATCACCGGTATGATGAAACGGATACCATTTATTCGATTGATGTCAGCCGGGGGGAATATGATAAATATGCTTACTTGCTGGCTCCGTTTGCTACAGAGGATCAGGGAGAGCCCATGAAGCATTAAGTCTTTTAGTTGGTTTTAATTTGAATGGGAGAGGGATTATCAACATGGCAGCATTTTCAGAAGAGATTGTCCGCTGGGTTCAAGAGGCGGAGGAGCAGGTGACGGACAGGTTTCGCGAGATGGACCGGGTCGCCGATTTGAATCAATGGAAGGTGATCGAGGCTTTCCAGAAGTTTCAGGTCAGCGACTTTCATTTCGCCGGATCGACCGGTTATGCATACAATGACCGTGGAAGGGAAGTTCTTGACCTGGTCTATGCCGAGGTGTTCGGTGCGGAGGCCGCGCTTGTGCGCCCGCATTTTGCTTCCGGGACGCATACGATTGCCACAGCGCTATTCGGGGTGCTTCGTCCTGGTGACGGACTCTTGTACATTTCAGGAACACCTTATGATACCTTGCACAAGGTAATTGGTACGCCGGGCGATGGCACCGGATCGCTTCAGGATTTCGGAATCAATTATGATGAAGTTCCGCTGCTTGCCGATGGCACCGTAGATTGGGATAGCGTCGGTGACAAGATAACCGATCGCACCAAGGTCATCGGAATCCAGCGCTCCCGCGGCTACGATTGGCGGGATTCCTTCTCCGTTGCCGAGATCGGGGAAATGGTTGCCAGAGTAAAGCGTCTGCATCCTGATTGTATTGTGTTTGTCGATAACTGCTACGGCGAGTTCACGGAGGAACTGGAGCCAACCCAGGTAGGAGCTGACCTGATCGCAGGCTCACTAATCAAAAATCCCGGCGGAGGCTTGGCGGAGACCGGAGGTTATATTTGCGGCAAAGCGAAGCTGGTAGAATTGGCTGCTTATCGATTGACGGCGCCTGGAATTGGCGGAGAGGTTGGCGCTATGCTGGGCACGACCCGCGGCATCTACCAAGGACTGTTTCTTGCTCCGGTGATGGTCGGACAAGCTGTGAAGGGAAGCATTTTGGCTGCAGCTGTATTTGCCAAGGCGGGGTTCTTGAGTCGTCCGGCTTGGGATGCCAAGCGCACCGATTTGATTCAGGCCATTTCCTTTGGGCGTGAAGAGCAACTAGTTGCCTTCGTTCAGGGGATACAGCGAGCTGCAGCCGTGGATGGGCATGTGGTGCCGGAAGCATGGGATATGCCCGGCTATGAGCATCCGGTCATCATGGCCGCCGGTACCTTTATTCAAGGCGGGAGCCTTGAGCTGTCGGCAGATGCCCCGATCCGCGAGCCTTATATTGCTTATATGCAAGGCGGACTCACCTATTCTCATGTGAAATTCGGTATTTTAACCGCGCTGCAATTAATGCTGGAACGTAAGTTATTAGAGGTTTCCGGCTAATAGATTTGAAAAAGAAGTACCTTTCTGATAAATTCGGGAGGTGCTTCTTTTTGTAAGTTAATCTCACATAAGTATTGACATGTCAGGATACTTTACATAGAATAATAACATGATTATCTAACTGGAAGGTTGAGAGCGATGAGTGACGAAATTCGCAGAAATATGGCCTTGTTTCCGATTGGAATTGTAATGAAGCTCACGGATTTAACGGCTAGGCAAATTCGTTATTACGAGCAGCATCAATTAATCGTTCCCGCACGCACATCCGGCAATCAGCGATTGTTCTCGTTTAACGATGTGGAACGCTTGTTGGAGATCAAGGGTCTTATTGATAAAGGGGTTAACATTGCCGGCATCAAGCAGGTGATGAACCCGATGACCAAGGATTCTCAAGAGGCTACCGTAATTACGAAGGATACCGAAGTGAAGCGGAAGGAAATGTCTGATTCCCAACTGTACCGGATGTTAAAGCAGCAGTTATTAACTGGAGGAACACGGCCGGGTCAGGTATCGTTGATCCAGGGAGAACTGTCCAGCTTTTTCAAATTATAAACATGGGGAGAGATTGGTTTGGGTTACACTAGAGAAGATATTATACGTATTGCCAAAGAAGAGAATGTTCGCTTTATCCGCTTGCAGTTCACGGATCTGCTCGGTACGATCAAGAACGTTGAAATCCCGGTGAGCCAGCTGGAAAAGGCGCTTGATAACAAGATGATGTTTGACGGTTCATCCATTGAAGGGTATGTACGCATTGAAGAATCCGATATGTATCTTTTCCCGGATCTGGATACTTGGGTTGTATTTCCTTGGGTAGCAGAAGACCGCGTTGCTCGTCTGATCTGTGATGTGTATATGCCGGACGGCACTCCCTTTGCCGGCGATCCTCGCGGGATTCTGAAGCGCGTACTGCGTGAAGCTGAGGAAATGGGCTACACTTCCATGAATGTGGGTCCTGAGCCGGAATTCTTCCTGTTCAAGACGGATGAAAAAGGCAATCCAACCATGGAACTGAATGACCAGGGCGGGTACTTTGACCTTGCTCCTACGGATCTTGGCGAGAACTGCCGTCGTGAAATCGTATTGACTCTGGAAGAGATGGGCTTTGAAATCGAAGCGTCTCACCATGAAGTTGCCCCTGGTCAGCACGAAATTGATTTTAAATATGCAAATGCGGTTAAAGCTGCAGACCAAATTCAAACCTTCAAGCTGGTTGTAAAGACCATTGCCCGTCAGCATGGACTGCATGCGACATTTATGCCGAAGCCGCTGTTTGGCGTTAGCGGTTCGGGCATGCACTGTCACCAGTCGTTGTTCCGCGGCAATGTAAATGCATTCTACGAGGAAAGCGATGCGCTGGGACTGAGTCAAGAGGCTCGCCATTACATGGCGGGTGTTCTGAAGCATGCTCGTGCATTTGCGGCGATCACTAATCCGACCGTCAACTCTTATAAGCGTTTGGTTCCTGGTTATGAAGCACCTTGCTATGTTGCCTGGTCCTCCAGCAACCGCAGCCCAATGATTCGTATTCCTGCATCGCGCGGACTGAGCACACGGATTGAGGTTCGTAATCCGGATCCTGCTGCGAACCCTTACCTTGCTTTGGCGGTTATGCTGAAGGCAGGCCTGGACGGCATTAAGAACAAGCTTCCGCTGGTGGATCCGGTGGATCGCAACATCTATGTAATGTCCGAAGAGGAAAGAATCGAAGAGGGAATCCCTAGCTTGCCGGTTGACCTGAAGGAAGCGATTAACGAATTGATCCGCAATGAGGTCATTACGGAAGCGCTCGGCGATCATGCCCTGACCCACTTCTTCGAATTGAAGGAAATTGAGTGGGATATCTTCCGCACGCAAGTTCACAACTGGGAAAGAGATCAATATATGACTTTGTATTAATCGAGAAATCCCCCGAGGCCGATGGCTTCGGGGGATTTTTTATTGCGGCTTTAGCTAGTTGAGCACGCGAAGCGTGTGAAACAGAAAACCAGCCGCTATGCGGGTAAAGGGAACAAAGGTGCCACCTAATTTCTGAACTTTCGCTCTGCATTTAAAAATAGCTGTATAGAGTGCAGTTAGATTCGCAAAAAACTCAGCCATTCTGAAAAAACAGACATTTTTTGACGGTTGACCTGAACGTTGTTCCTTTTGAAGCACTGCTGGGGTACCTTGTTTTAATGCTTTATCCACACAATGGTTGAATTTAGGCATCGTGACATTTATGAGCTCAGCAATTTTAGGAATACTCAATCCGTCAACGAAGTATAACAATATACGAACACGCTTAACAGGACGATATCCTTTTTTTCGAGCTTGACTGATGCGTTGTAACTAGAGCAATTCAAGCAACAATGCAGTCAGCATGCAAGCATCGCAATCGATACATTTGCTCCGGAGAAGTGCTTGGTTTAACGGACATTACGTCTCCTTAAAGGCCACTATGGATGAAGCCAGAAATGTAACGGACATTTTGGCTGCTAAGATAGGTGAGTTGCGTGAATCAGAGCCTTATGAGCGTTCTAAATGCCGAAAATGTCCGTTACCCTCCAAAAATGTGCGAAAAAGTCGGCTAATAGTTCAAAATGTCCGTTAGCAAATCCAAAGATACTCCTCCTTGTTAAACTTTCCTTCAAAATATATTTATGACCGTTGCATTAAAACAATTGGCAACAATCAGTTTGAAACGGATGAAATCACCGCCTCTGGCTTAACGGCGGAGAAAGCCTCAAAGGTTAATGTGCCGCAAATCAAAGAGTGTTTTTTAAATATCGAATGTGAATTTATATGGGAACATGAGATTTTCGAGGAAAGTCAGGAAGCGGCGATTGCATTAAAAGCCGTCAATATTTGTATGGGTAGCGAACGCTACGACCAAAGTAAACACGGCAGATACGGAAAAAACGGATATTTGTATCAAATTGACCAACCAACTAATCCAGAACAGGAGAGGCCACGCCGATAAATTACGGAACATTGGAACCGGCCGATCCCCTTGAGTGGATTACGAAATAAGCATTTGCGTTTTTTTGCAGGGAGGATAAGAGTGAGAAATTACTCCTGCAATATAGGGCCCAAATCAAAGGATTACTTGTATCCTCGCAAATAAGTTTCTTACTTGTCGAAGGAACGATAGGAATAAGGGAATCAAGTTAGGAGTTAACTACTGGTTAAAAAGCAAACTAAATGATTTTTTAATGAGTATTGTTCATAGTGTTGTTTTTGCCGCAGGGATTCAATTTGTCGCAATTGTATTAATGTATGAGTATGTGAACCCGTATTTGGGAAGAGTTATTAAAAAGATTTGCATGAAAACAAAGATTCCCATTGGGTTTTTTACGTTTATCTACTTTGTTCTATTCGTTTTTATACAAGTTAACGTTACTTAAAAAAGGGCCGAGACCCCTTTTTATTGTCAAAGACGACCAAACCTATGCGCAAGGTCCCACATGTACAGACAAACTTCCTCATCCTCAAAAGGAGTTTTTCTGCATTCAAAAAGACGCCCTAAGGCGTCTTTTCCTACATACAGTATCAACAATCAGTGCAAATCCCGGAACAGGCCGATAACTTTGCCCAAGATGGTAACCTGCTTCAAGCGAATAGGCTCCATGGTCGGGTTCTCGGGTTGAAGGCGGATATGATCCTTCTCTTTATAGAAGGTCTTGACGGTAGCTTCATCATCTTCATTCATGGCAACGACAATATCTCCGTTGTTGGCGGTCTGCTGTTGCTTGACGATGACAAAGTCTCCGCTATGTATGCCAGCCTCGATCATGCTGTCACCCACCACGGACAACATAAATACTTCTCCTTCTTCCCCGTAATGCTGCGGAAGCGGGAAGTAGTCTTCGATATTCTCGGTAGCCGTGATAGGAACACCGGCTGTTACCTTGCCTACGACAGGAACACGGGCAATGCTATGTGTGAATAAAGCCAGTCCATCCTCATCCTCTTGGCCGAGTATTTCAATGGCTCTCGGTTTGGTAGGATCCCGTCGGATCAGACCTTTCTTCTCCAGGCGGTCAAGATGACCATGAACGGTCGAGCTGGATGCCAGTCCAACAGCTTCCCCGATCTCACGGACGGAGGGAGGGTAGCCTTTCATACGGACCTCGTTGCGGATAAATTCTAGTATTGCCTGTTGACGGCTGGACACCTTGGACATTTCAATATCCCCCATTAGTAACGTTTGGGAAAATTATAACATAGAACTGCCGTTCGTACAAACATAAGTTCTAAATTAAAATAAAAATAAAGGGAACAATTGTTCTGAAAAGTATTGAATCAAACAAGTGTTCGTGTTATATTAAAAAACAAGAACGAGAACATTTGTTTGGAGGATGAGAATAATGTTAAAATACACTACATATAAAAGTATCTATGAGACACCCGAATCGGCTCCGTCGGCTTCCTTCCTTGAATCCTGTATGTAGACATGGGGAAAGGGGGCTGTAAAATTGGTCCTGTTTCTTTTACTTCTAAGCGTCACGGGAACCGGGGTCGTTTCTGCATTTGCTTCATCTGACAGTCCTTCGAATAAACAGGAATCTGCTACGGTGGTTGTTGTTCATGGAGGGGATACACTTTGGGAGATTGCCTTGGCTCATAAGCCTGCAAGCGAGGATACGCGTGTCTATGTAGAGAGAATCAAGCGGTTTAACGACTTACATTCAAGTAATATCCGGGTTGGCGATACCTTGAAAATGCCTTGATCAGCCCTATGGACTGGTAACGCATTTATTCTATATCATGAGTTCGGATTTACAGCAATTTCATTGCTTCCCAGAAAGAGCTTGACTCAAGGGTGACTTGCCTTGACAAGCTCTTTTTCTCATGTCAAAGTAAGATTGTTGTATTATTTTTTTCTACTAGATGTCAGGAGGGACACCATGGATATAGATGCTTTGATTCAACGAATCAACGAACTGGCCCGGAAGAATAATTCCGAGGGCTTAACGGAAGATGAAAAGCTGGAAAGAGCGCATCTGCGTGAGGTTTATCTGCAAAATGTCCGGAGAAATTTCCGGCAGCAGCTGGAATCCATCGAAATTGTGGATAAATAAAGCAAAGCAACATTGACTTCATCATTGAACTAGGAGGAGCAAGAATGGGATCGTTTGACCGGAAAGTGGAACGGAATCAAAAGAAGATGTACAAAAGTGGGAAGGGGCCTGCTGTAAAGGCCAGATCGAACAGGGATCCCCGAACCGCGCTTGGCCCAAAGGGGGATGGTGAGATTTTTAAGGGCCGCAAGATTATTCTGCCTGTCGTATTGGCGCTCTTGGCCGTACTGTATGGCGTGATCGGAACGGTCGGAAACACGGCTGAGCTAAGTTCTACTATTTTCTGGCTGACGATCGTCTTGTACCTGCTGCTGGCTCTGATGATTTTCCTTAGAAGACCCTATCTGAGAATCGACAGAAACTGGCTCTACACTTCCAAGTACAACCGGGACAAGATCATTGAAGCGAACAATATCAGCAAGATCAAAGTGAGCAAGAACCGCAGCAAAATCACGATTGTTCCTAAGAGCAAGGACGTAAACTGGGTATTCTCCCGCAGCCGCAATCTGTTTGATACTCAAGCCATGGCTGCTCACTTGGAGCAATATGCAAAAGTACACCATGTAGCATTTGAAACGGAATAAAAAAATAGATCTAAGCAAGGAGTGCAAGTGGAATGACGATTAAGGCCGTATGTTTTGACTTGGACGATACATTGTTATGGGATGATCGCAGCGTCCGTGAAGCTTTTGAGGCAACCTGTCTGAAGGCACAGGAGGCCGCCGGAACCGATCCGGTTAAGCTGGAGGAAGCTGTACGCAGAGAAGCCAGAGAGTTGTACGAGTCTTATGAGACATTCCCATTCACAAAAATGATCGGCATTAATCCGTTCGAAGGCTTGTGGGCTACCTTTTCGGCGGGAGAACAGCCGGAATTTCGCAAGCTGGAGCAGCTGGCCCCGGTCTATCGCAAGGAATCGTGGCGTCGAGGTTTGTTATCGCTTGGTGTGGATGATGAGAGGCTTGCCGGAGAACTCGCTGACCTGTTTGGACGGGAACGCCGCAGCCGCCCTCACGTGTACGAAGAGACCTTCCACATTCTTGACGAGTTGAAGGGGAAGGTTAAGCTGCTTCTGTTGACGAACGGATGTCCGGCGCTGCAGCAAGAGAAGATTAACGGCGTGCCTGAGCTGGCGCCCTATTTTGATCATATTGTGATTTCGGGATCTTTCGGAAAAGGAAAACCGGATCTGACGATCTTTGAGCACGCATTGGAGAAACTGGAGCTGAATGCAGATGAGTGTCTGATGGTCGGAGATAAGCTGACAACAGATATTTGCGGCGGACTTGGGGCCGGAATGACAACGGTATGGGTGAACCGTGAGCATAAGGCGCGCACCGATGAGATCGTTCCGCACCATGAAATTGAGCACTTGTCAGAACTGCATACTATTATTGAGTCTCATTCTTAAGTCATGAACAGGATATTACCTTGATGATCAAAATAAAGGAGGGGAAAGAAGGATGAAAATATGTCTACAGAGATTATTGCTGCCGGCATTATGCGCTTTAATCCTTCTCCTTGGGGGCTGCGGAAACAAACAGGATCCGTATAACCAGGCTTCCGTCGGTGTGACAGAGGCGATTCTGGTGGAGTTGACCGTCATTCCGGGCGAGGTTAAGGTCGGGGAAAGCATCAGGTTTGAGGCAAAAGTGACGTATCAGGATCAGCCTGTGGATGATGCGAAAGAGGTTATGTTTGAATTAGTCAGAACAGACGGATCGACTGATGAAAGCGTCATGGAAACGGTATCGAGTTCGGGAGAGGGCCTTTATGTGTGGGAGACATCCCTTGATGAAGCCGGGGAGTATGAAGTGACTTCCCATGTTACGGCATTGGATCAGCATTCCATGCCTTCGGAGACATTCATTGTGAATGAATAAGCTGTTTGAGGAGCGCCTGCAAAGCGCTCTTTTCTTATGCTTTCAAACATTCGAACGATTTTTAGAATCTATTTAATTAATGTTCGGAAATATCTAACTATACTAAATAAATAGGATTACTACACTTAATGAAACGAGCAACTGCTAAGCTCAAGAAGATTATCCCTTTTCTTAACGGCTTGCTTCTGCTAAACTAAAACATAACGTTTTACGGGAGGGATTGATCATGAGTAAACCTAGCTTGGAAATGATGATGAAAGAACGAATATTAATACTTGATGGGGCTATGGGTACCATGATCCAGCAGGAGAATCTGGGTAGCGAGGATTTCGGCGGTGAAGAGCTGGACGGATGTAATGAAATTCTCGTGCTTACACGACCTGAGCTGATTCAGAACATACATGAACAGTACCTTGAGGCGGGCGCTGATCTAATTGAGACGAATACCTTCGGGGCAACCTCGGTGGTTCTGGCGGAATATGACCTGCAGGATCGCTCGCGCGAAATTAACCTTGCGGCAGCTAAATTGGCTGTGGCAGCTGCGGACAAATATAGCACGCCTGAGCACCCCAGATATGTGGTTGGCGCGATGGGACCTACGACAAAGACACTGTCTGTTACCGGAGGAGTTACGTTTCAGGAATTGATCGACACCTATGAAGAGCAGGCGACTGCTCTGATTGATGCGGGTGTTGATGCACTGTTGCTTGAGACATCTCAGGACACATTGAATGTAAAAGCAGGAAGCATCGGGATACGTAATGCGTATACGAAGACAGGGAAAACTCTGCCGCTCATGATCTCGGGTACGATTGAGCCGATGGGGACAACCCTTGCCGGTCAAAATATCGAGGCCTTCTATATTTCGCTTGAGCATCTCAAGCCGATTTCGGTAGGTTTGAATTGTGCGACTGGGCCGGAATTTATGCGCGACCATTTACGTACCTTGTCCGAAATGGCGAAGGCAGGGGTGAGCTGTTATCCAAATGCCGGTTTGCCTGATGAAAACGGAAATTACCATGAGTCTCCGGATTCGCTTGCCAAGAAAATGGCTGGGTTTGCCGAGCAGGGCTGGCTGAATATTGCCGGAGGCTGCTGCGGCACAACCCCTGCTCATATCCGGGCGATGGCTGAGCAATTGAAGGCGTATCCTCCGCGGCCGTTAACCGGCAATCATTTGCCTGCCATATCCGGAATTGATCCGGTATATATTGAGAGCGACAATCGGCCTTATATGGTCGGAGAGAGAACGAATGTTCTGGGTTCGCGCAAATTCAAACGCTTAATCGTGGAAGGCAAATATGAGGAAGCTTCCGAGATTGCCAGAGCCCAGGTAAAGAGCGGCGCACAGGTCATTGACGTATGCGTTCAGGACCCGGACCGGGATGAAGCCGAAGACATCAAGAAGTTCCTTGAACTGGTTGCTAAAAAAGTGAAGGTACCGCTGATGATCGATACCACCGACCCTAAGGTGCTGGATTTAGCCTTGAGCTACAGCCAGGGGAAATCGATTATTAACTCCATTAATCTTGAAGATGGGGAAGAAAAGTTTGAGCATGTTACTCCTCTGATTCACAAATATGGCGCTTCGGTTGTCGTAGGAACCATAGATGAGCGGGGACAAGCAATCAAACGGATGGACAAGCTGGAGGTTGCCAAGCGGTCTCATGATCTGCTTGTGCACAAATATGGTCTTCAAGCGGAAAACCTGATCTTCGATCCGCTTGTTTTCCCTGTTGGCACGGGGGATGAGCAATACCTCGGTTCAGCGAAAGAGACGATTGAAGGAATCAGGCTGATTAAACAGGAGCTTCCTGCTTGCCAGACCGTGCTTGGGATCAGTAATGTCTCGTTCGGGCTTCCGGAGGCAGGACGCGAGGTGCTTAACTCTGTATTCCTGTATGAGTGCACCAAGGCGGGTCTTGATTATGCCATCGTCAATACCGAGAAGCTGGAACGCTATGCCTCGATTCCGGAGGAAGAACGCAGACTTGCTGAAGAATTAATCTACAATACAAATGATGAGACATTGGCCGCCTTTGTTGCTGCATTCCGCAATAAGAAGACGGAGAAGAAAGAAAAGGCAGTCCTCCTGAGCCTGGAAGAGCGCCTGGCGTCTTATGTTGTTGAAGGCTCGAAGGAAGGCCTGATTCCGGATTTGGAGGAAGCGCTGGGCAAATACTCTGCGCTGGAGGTCATAAACGGTCCCTTGATGGCCGGGATGGAGGAAGTAGGCCGGTTGTTCAATAAGAATGAACTGATCGTGGCCGAAGTGCTGCAGAGCGCAGAGGTGATGAAGGCCTCGGTAGGCTTCCTGGAGCCTCATATGGAGAAGAATGAAAGCTCGGTAAAAGGGAAGATTTTGCTGGCTACCGTTAAAGGCGACGTGCATGACATCGGCAAAAATCTGGTGGAGATTATTCTATCCAATAACGGTTACAGAATCATCAATTTGGGTATAAAAGTACCACCGGAACGGATCATTGAATCCTGCCGGGAAGAGAAGCCGGATGCAATCGGCTTGTCCGGACTGCTGGTGAAGTCTGCCCAGCAGATGGTTACAACCGCACAAGATTTGCGGACGGCAGGCATCGATGTCCCGATTTTGGTTGGCGGTGCCGCCCTGACCCGTAAATTTACTAGAACAAGAATTCGGCCAGAATATGAAGGCATGGTGTTGTATGCGAAGGATGCAATGGACGGGCTTGATCTGGCGAACCAATTGATGGATCCTTCCCGCCGGGAGCTGATCCGGCAGGAACAGATTAAGGAGCTCGAGGCGGATGCGGTCCAGAAGCCTGTTCAACCGTTGCCGACGCTGACCCGTGCGCTGAGATCAAGCATCTCTCCGGATGCCCCGGTGTATATCCCGCCGGATCTCGATCGCCACGTGCTTCGGGACTATCCGATTGATCACATTATTCCGTACATTAATATGCAAATGCTGCTGGGCCATCACCTCGGCTTGCGAGGCTCCGTGGAGCAGCTGCTGGCTTCCGGCGATGAGAAGGCAACGCAGCTGAAAGAAACTGTCGATTCTATTTTGCAATCGGCCGTGCAGCACGGTACGATAAAGGCACAAGCGATGTACCGTTTCTTCCCTGCACAGTCACGGGGAGATGATATTCTGGTCTATGACCCTGCAGATCCTTCTCGTGTGCTTCACACCTTTACCTTCCCAAGACAACGGGTCGAGCCCTTCCTGTGTCTTGCGGATTTCCTTAAATCGGTTGAGAGCGGGGTTATGGATTACGTAGGCTTCCTCGTTGTTACAGCAGGTCAAGGTATCAGCGAGCAGTCGGAGCAATGGAAGCAGAACGGCGATTACTTGCGATCACATGCTCTTCAAGCCGTTGCTTTGGAGACGGCAGAGGCGCTTGCAGAACGGGTCCATCATATCATGCGCGATATCTGGGGCTTTCCGGATTCGCCTGAAATGACGATGAAGCAGCGGCATGGTGCCCGATATCAAGGTATTCGAGTGTCTTACGGCTATCCGGCTTGTCCGGATCTGGAATATCAGCAGCCGCTATTTGAGCTGATGAAGCCGGAAGACATCGGAATACAGCTTACTGACGGCTTCATGATGGAGCCGGAGGCCTCGGTCACGGCGATGGTCTTCGCGCATCCTGAAGCGCAGTACTTTAATGTCGACAAAGCTTAGAATCCCCGTTCCAGGAACCCTCCGAGATCTCGGAGGGTTTTGACAATGCGGGTGATTCCCGGGAATGAGATGGAGGCGAATTATGGATCTGTACTTTATGGGAACCAATGCCGGAGTGCCTTCTTTGGAGAGAAATGTAACTTCGCTAGCGTTAAGATTGTTTGATAAGCGGAGAAGCTTCTGGCTATTCGACTGCGGCGAGGCGACACAGCATCAGATTTTGCGGTCACCGTTAAAGCTGAGCAAGCTTGAATTTATCTTTATCACTCATTTGCACGGTGACCATCTGTTTGGCCTGCCCGGATTATTGTCCAGCAGGGCCTATCAGGGGGGAGATACGCCGCTCGTACTGTTTGGACCTCCAGGGGTCAAACGGTTTGTGAATACTGTGCTCGAGCTCAGCGAATCCAGAATTAATTACAAACTGGAGATCGTAGAGCATGAAGGGGGCAGCTTATTTGAGGATGCCTCGTTCCGGGTGGAGTCTGCCAAGCTGGATCATCGGATTGACAGCTACGGCTACCGAATCGTGGAGAAGAGCCAGCCCGGCAAGCTGAACCAGGAGCTTCTGGCCAAGCATGGCATCTCACCGGGGCCTCTCTATGGTCAATTGAAGCGAGGGGAGAGTATACAGACAGCGGACGGGACCATTCTGCGTCCTGAGGATGTGCTAGGAGAACCGAAGCGTGGAAGAATCGTGACCATCCTCGGAGATACGCGCCCTTGTCCGGCCGAGCAACCGCTTGCAGATAGAGCGGATGTATTAGTGCATGAAGCGACCTTCATGCATGATCTGGCTGAGACAGCTTATACTTATCATCACAGTACGGCGCGTCAAGCCGCCGAGGTTGCCAAGCAAAGTGAATGTAAAAGCTTGTATCTTACCCACTTTAGCTCGCGTTACAAATATGAGCATCAACTGCAACAACTGCTTTCTGAGGCAAGAGAAGTTTTTCCGGACTCCTATCTGGCTCAGGAGCATGAGCTGTACCCGGTCCTTCGAGGAGAATAAAATATTTTCCGGGAAAGCGCAGGAAATGACAGTTCCTACCAAGGTTGGCAGGCTCTAAATTTGCCATTTGGACTGTTCTTGAGCGCATTCGACAAAATCTAGGCTGATTTAAATTGTTTTGGAAATAAAATAGTTTTTGGAAATAAGCAATTGGAGGAATTTGCCTGCTCTTTGTATTTATAGGTACAATAGAGAACAGAGGGCGAATAAATGAACATGGCCATGATGCGATGGAAAGCTTATCTGATTGATCTTGATGGAACTTTATATCATGGAAATCGTATGATTGATGGAGCAGATATTTTGATAGCGGGACTTCAGCAGGCTTCGATCCCGTATCTCTTTGTAACGAACAACTCTTCAAAGACGCCGGAAGAGGTTGCCGAGCGGTTATCCTCCATGGGGATTCCTGCCAAGGCGGATCACGTATGCACCTCGGCTGTGGCGGCAGCTGAATATATAGCGGAGGAACAGCCTGGATGCCGGGTCGCTTATATCGGCGAACAGGGATTGTCCAGCGCGCTGGCGGATGCCGGATTGAGGCTTGTGGAGGATGATCCTGAAGTGGTAGTGCAAGGGATCGATCTTTCTTTTACATATAACAAGCTTGCAAATGCGGCAGGCTGGATCAGAAATGGAGCCAAGTATGTGTTAACCAACCCGGATCTCTTGCTCCCTGCGAATGGCGGGCTGATGCCGGGGGCAGGAACCCTGTCAGCCGCGATTCAAGCAGCTGCCGGCTGCAAGCCGGTTGTCATCGGCAAGCCCTCGGGGATTCTGATGAAGCATGCGATCGATCGTTTGGGATTCAGCCCGGCAGAGGTTGCGGTTGTCGGCGATAATATGCTGACCGACATATCTGCAGGCGTGCAAGCCGGATGCGGAACCATACTTGTACTTACCGGACTTACAACCGACGCGAATCTCCAGAGCTTTATTGCTGATGCGGGAGTACAGCCGGATCTGATTTACCGTGATTTGCATGAATTGCGTCAGAGCATCACTGGTGCATTCTAAGAATTGAGAACACTTCACACGTTGCCCCAACTTAAAATCATTTGGTTCAATGTAGATGTAAATGCAACGCTATATAAGTTGAGCTATAAGAGCCACGTAGAAAGGGCTTAAGTGTGAAGTGTGCTGAAGAAGCGTAAGCGTTCGCCTTTGTGAGTGGATTTCTACCTTGTGATGGCTTAGTTCAATCAGAGAAATCCGCGAGCAACAGCGATCGTAAGAACACTTCACACGTTGCCCCAAAATGTAAAATTCAGTAGTTCGACTTAAATAGTTGAAAGGACGATGAGGATGCCGGAATTACCGGAAATGGAGCATTACCGAATTGAGCTGTCCAAGCACCTCTTGGACAAAGAAATTACGGATGTGCAGATTAACAGGGAAAAATCGTTGAATATAACCGCAGACCTGTTTAAAGAACGGGTAGTTGGAAGAAAGATTATTTTCGTGGAACGGCGGGCCAAGCATCTGTTGTTTCATCTGGATAACGGGCGTCGTCTCTTGCTTCATCTTATGCTGGGAGGCTTAATCTATTTAGGTGCCAAAGACGACCGGCCTAACCGCAATACCCAGATCGAAATCGAATTCGGTCCTGAGCTGGTTCTCTATTTCATCGGGCTGCGGCTAGGATATTTACATGAATTGAGCGCTCGTGAGGCGGACGAAACCTTGTCCCATCTGGGTCCGGAGCCATTTGGACGGAAAATGAACCTGGAGCTGTTCAAGAAACTGCTGCAAAAGCGCCGGGGCAGCCTGAAGACGGTGCTGGTCAATCAAGATGTGATCTCAGGCATTGGCAACTGTTATGCCGATGAGATTGCATTTGCGGCCGGTTTGAGACCTACTGTGAAGGTGCAGAGTCTCGGGGAGGATGATCTTGAGCGGCTGTATGAAGCAATGCGGGAGACTTTGTCTGAAATGACCGAGGCTGGAGGTTATATGGAGCTGCCGTTAACACAAGGGGATACCGTGACCGGCGGCGCAAATGACCGCTTGAAGGTCTATGACCGCGAGGGAGAGCCTTGTCCAAGGTGCGGTGACAGCATTGTGAAGGAAGAAATGAATGGACGCAAAGTATTCTACAGCCCTGGCTGTCAGGATGACCGATAAAATTAAGATCGGCGGCCATCTCAGTATCAGGGGAGGATACGGGAAGGCAGCAGAAGAAGCGAGACTGCATTGTGCCGGGGCGTTTCAGTATTTTCCGAAGAACCCTCGCAGTTTGGCAGTGAAAGATTATGATAAGAGAGATGCATTCCGTTGCAAGGAAATCAGCTTAAAGCATGGAATCGTGTCGGTCGCCCACACACCCTATCCGTCAAATCTGGCTATCGGGCAAGAAGAGGATGGAGGGCAATACGCAGCAGTCGTGTCGTCGCTCAGAAATGATCTTGAGATTGCGGAGAGCTGCGGCTCGGTGGGAATTGTTGTTCATTTTGGCACATATAAGAAAAGAAACCCCTTACAAGGATATCAAAATATTATACAATGTATAAATGAAGTGCTATCCGGCTGGAGAGGTACTGCCAAGCTTCTGATTGAGAATCAGGCTGGCGACCATGGCATGATGGGCATGACACTGGAAGAAATGGTGCAGATTCGAGACCTGTGCCAATCGCCGGACAGCATTGGTTTTTGCCTGGATTCGTGCCATGCGTTTGCATCCGGAATGTGGCGCGGCGAGAATGATGCTGACTTTATACCAAGAGCGGAGCAACTCGGTTACCTGGCTGCGCTCGAAGTCATTCATTTGAATGACTCTAGGTACCCGGTCTTGTCCAGGAAGGATCGACACGCCAGAGTCGGTCAGGGATTCATTGGCAAGGCAGGCTTTCGCAGTCTGTTAAGCCATCCTGTAATCCGGACGAAGCCGATGATTATGGAGAGCGAATCGGGAGAAGACGGTACCTACTTGGAAGATATTAATCGTGTTTTTGAATGGATAGAGGCAGAACAACCGGAATAATTGCGGAAAGGAAGAATTAATGTGATTCATGTATATATGGATGACTTTCGACGATGTCCCGAAGGATTCACCTTGGCAAGATCGGTCGATGAATGTCTGGAGCTGCTCAGGCAAGCAGAGGTAGACATTTTGTCGCTTGATTTTGATATGGGACCAAATGAGAAGACGGGGAATGATGTAGCTACCGCTATTGCAATGGAGGGGCTGTATGCCCGTGAAATTTACCTGCATTCCTCCAGCATGTACGGAAGAAGAAGCATGTATGACATATTGCATCAGAATAAGCCGGACCATGTCATTCTGCATACCGGCCCGATTCCGTTTGATCTCCTGGATGAAATTGAACGTAAAGCAGGGGGATACTAGGTTGACAACCAGATTAATATGCTCGGCAAATCACGGGTTTGCTCCATATGCACAGGAAGAGCTGCGTCGCCGGTTCGGTGCTGTAAAGAGCCGTTTTTTGGTGCCGGGAGAAGTATTTGTGGCTGCGCTGGAAGAGCCGGCGGAGAATGTAGTAGAGCAACTGGTAAGCCAGCCTCCAATTTTCCTGCGGCATATGTTCGTCGTTGATCAGGCTTGGGAAGTCGCTGGCCAAGGAGAGTCCGGGGCCGAAAGAGAGGATGCTGTTCATCCTGCTTGGATATCTGAATTACAGGGACTCCTGAAAAAGGATGATAGGCTGCAGCAAAGCCGGATTGCCATTCAGACAAGAAAAAGCGAGCAATCCGCATGGAGTTCATCAGCGGCAGAGCTAAAGGATGCGATCCAGGGCGGCCTGGATGAATTGAATGCCGAGTTTGTAGTTCGCGATGCGGACTGGATTATCTCGGTGTTCGCAGCTGTTGATGCCGTGTATATGGGAATTGCTAAGCCTGAACATAATATATCGGACTGGAATGGCGGCGCTGTCCGGTTTCAAAAGGAAGAGGGCCAAATCTCCCGGGCCAAGTTCAAGCTGCTGGAAGCGGAGAAGGTGTTCGGAATAGACTTTTCCTCCTTCCATCAAGCTCTGGATATCGGAGCTGCACCAGGAGGCTGGACCTCCTTTTTGCTGGAAAGAGGTCTTGATGTTACTGCGGTGGATCCAGCGAAACTGCATCCCTCCGTGCTCGCTTCTCCTAGACTGACTTATATTCAGAAGAATGCCGGGAGAGTGCAATTCAAGGATAATCAGTTCGACCTGCTTGTCTGCGATATGAGCTGGAGTCCGAAGCTGACTGCTAAGCTGGTAACTGAGCTGTTGTATTGCTTGGTTCCAGGGGGGAGTGCAGTTATCACAGTAAAGCTGCTGACCAAGAAACCAATGGCATTGATTCAGGAGGTCATGACGACCTTCCAGGATGCCAGACTCCAGATTCAACGGGCCAAGCAGCTCTTCCACAACCGTGATGAAATTACACTATATATGGTGAAATATTAATGCGATTAATTAAAATAGGGCAAAATATTGCTTTACAAAGATAGCCGGTATGGTCTATACTGGTTCCAAAATTATACAAATGACGCATGGGAAAGTATCCTTTGTCCGTCCGCTGATTGCGGATAAGGCAGGAGACTTTCCTTTTTTGCGTTCCCAAGGAGGTGAAGAAAGATGAGTGGTCCGGATTGCGGCGATGTATTGGCGGGACGCTATCGCTTATTGAAGCTGCTGGGAGAAGGCGGCATCAGCAAGGTGTATCTTGCCGCCGATCTGAAGCTGTCCGGAAAGCGGTGGGCCGTCAAGGTCACTGCCGCCGGAGAAACAGCGGGAGTTGATGCTGAAGAGGAGGCGCATCTTTTAACCGCATTGAATCATCATCGGTTGCCGACCATTATTGATTTTGTGACTGATCCGCTGACGGGTTGCGATTACTTAGTCATGGATTACGTAGACGGCAGACATCTTGACCAATATGCAAGCGATCTGAAGCAGCGTCTGACGGTGGAGCGCCTTGCTGTCATCGGAATGCAAATCTGTGAAGGATTATCTTATTTGCATGGACTTGATCCGCCTATAATCCATCGGGATTTAAAGCCGTCAAATCTAATGGTTGACGCAAGCGGCGACATTCGCTTCATCGATTTCGGCATTTCGCGAAGGTACAGCTTCCATCGTGATGAGGATACGGTAAAGCTTGGCACTGTCGGCTTTGCCGCACCGGAGCAGTATGGCGGAAGCCAGAGTGATGGAAGGAGTGATCTGTATTCGCTTGGAGCCGTGTTGCTTTATTTGGCGACGGAGGGCCAGTATAGCTTCTGGTGCGAAAAGGCGGAGCAGCTTTTGGGGAGACGAGGATTATCCTCATTGAATCCGGTACTGTCCAGGCTGCTGGCGCAAGAGAAGGAAGAAAGATACGAATCCGCAGATCAGACTTATTTTGCATTAAGAGGCATCCTGCAGAGCTGTTCGCAGCAGCCATCCGCCGGAAGCGGAAGAGAGCATCGCGGCAGTGTTGCAGCAAGCGCGCATAGACCGCTTACGATTGCGATTATGAATGGTTTTCCCGGAGCAGGCTCTACGCATACTTCGATTCTGTTAGCTCATATTCTTGCCAAGCTGGGATTTGAGACAGCTGTAATAGAAACTGACAGCAAGGCTTCAGCTTTTCGGAAGCTTGCCGCAGCAGCAATCGAAGAAGGTCTGATTGATGAGCAAGCGGAAGCGGCACGCGCTTTCAGTCTGGAAGGAGTTGAGTACCTAACTTCACCATCACGTGCAGAGCGGCTTGAACTACTAACAAGTGATAGAGCATGTATTGTATTCGATCAAGGGGCAAGCCGGAGCAAAGAGGATCTCGAGGAATTTGCCCGTGCAGATCTCGCAATCTGGGTCGAAGGGGCGGGGGTCTGGCGCAGAGCGGAAGCAGAGTTTTATGAGATTTGTCCTGCGACCGGGCGGCGGGGATTAATATGCGTAATTCCCTTTGCGTCAGAGACAACCGTCAAGCGGATGCGCAGGCTGAAGTCTCCTGTCCCCGTATATGCCTTGCCGGCCGAAGATAATCCGTTTCAACCCGGAGCAACGGCAATCGAAGCGGCATGCCAATTGCTCAAGCTGATATTCCCGACGATAGGGGAGCCTGTCAAGCGTTTCGGTAGCTTTGCCCGATTAAGACAACGCTGGAAAGGAAGAATGTAATGTTTAAGCTGAGACGAAAGACGCGCCATCTGCTTTTTGCGGCAGGCGCAGGCTTCATACTGTCTGCTCTTATTGCGGGTTCATTATGGCTGGCATATGCGCAGCAGGTAAGGGAAGCACGGCAAGCTGCCGAGGTGAAATGGAATCAGGAGCTATCTGCGCTGAAGGAAGCTGTGGAGCACAGCACCGTAAAAGTGTGGGTTCCTTCAAAACCGCTGGAGACCGGTCAAATGATTACGCTCGAAGACTTGACGCAGCAAGAGCTGCCCAAGGATCGGATTCCGGACCAGTTACTTACCTCTTCCGAGGATATTGTTGGCCGTGTCGCCAAGCTGTCTCTTCAAGCGAACATGCCGCTGACGGAAAACCTGCTCTGGGAGAATGAACCGCTCTCTCATGATTTGAGATACCGGGAGATGGGCTTTATTCAGCTTCCTGAAGCTGCCGGCAATGGAAGTATGGTCGATGTGCGTATTCAGTTTCCGACCGGCCAGGATTACATATTGCTTTCGAAAAAGAAGATCAGCGAGCTTCGTGACCAGGATGGAGTTGTGACCATGACTTTGGATGAGAAGGAACTGTTGTCCCTTTCCAGTGCCATCGTCGATGCGTATCTTCATAAAGCTTCTATTTATGCATTGCTTTATGTGGAACCGGGCATTCAGGCTGAGGCCATCCCAACCTATCCGGCTAATGAAGCCGTTCTTCAATTGATGAAGAAGGATCCTAATATTGTAAAGCAAGCTGAGCTTGAGCTGGCGGCTTCCGCCCGGGCAAGACTGGATGGAGAATTAGCCGTTATGGACGGACAGTCATCCGCGGCCTATGCAGCTGGCTTAAGTTCAGCATCCGGTCAACGAAGGATTTCCGACAATGAAGCCCAATTTGTGATGGGCTCGTCCGATTGATGCACATCTTGCGGGGAGAGGAGCGAATGAATTGAAGCAATGGCTGTTTATGGGTGGATGCGATAAGCGGGATCTTTTGCTGTATACCTGCAAAATGATGGCGCTTGGCGGAAGCAAAGTGCTGCTGGTGGATTGGACAGACGGACATTCGTACCGTTATTTGATCAAAACAGGGATAGAAGAGCTGGCAGTAACAGAGTACAACGGATTTGATATTACCTGGTCAACGGAGGACGCAGAATTAGCAGAGTATAACTATTGTCTGTATGACATAGGAACTGCCCGTGAATCTATCGATATGCAATTAGAAGGCGAAGATAGACTGGTCTGGGTAAGTACGTCTGATCACTGTGAGTTAGGTCGAAGTAAAGAATGGCTCCATAATATCTGTAAGCAATATCCGCAGTTTCATGGAAGGGAGATTCAGCCAGTCCTCATCAGGGCATTGGATGCCATCAGGAATCACGATTATGCACTTGACTTGCTTACCGAGCTGCCGCTGGTCTGGAAGGAGAAGATGATCTCGATTCCGTGGAATGAAGGAAATGAAGAGATTCGCTTCTCCAATGAGCATACTGGCATGATTCGGATGAAACGAATAACCAGAGCCTACAAGCAAGCTTTGATAGACCTGGTAAGGGAGCTTACGGGCTGGACGCGCACTGAGGTGAGGGGTGTATTTCGTCATGCAGAAAGGAGAGGCGCATGAGCCGGATTTTATTTTGGGATTACGGAGATGGCGGGGCTGCTGATATCGCTGCTGCCATTGCTGTCTACCATGGATTAAAACGGCCCGGAAAGGTCCTGCTGCTCAATGAGCATAAAGTGGGGGAAGGCTTGGAGTCTGGCCTGAAGCTTCTTGTCGATGGCTTGCAGGATTCCTCGGGGTTCCAGGTTCGCGAGCATGGTATTGAGTCGTTGCTCAGATTACAGGCTAATCAAAGGCTGTCTGCGGTTAACTTCAGGGATTATACCTACTCCTTGATCGCGGAGCAACTGGACGTCGTCTCCGGATTTGTTCATGGCAAGATACCCGCTGCTGGACTTTATCGTTTAGCCGAGCAGATTTATGAGCTCACAATTACATATTCCAGCGAGGTTCAGACCTTGCCCCATTCTGAGCCCCGAGTTGCTGTATTGTCACAAAATCGAATGCTGCTGGAAAGATTTTTTGAGGAAAAGGACAGAGCAGATCGATCTGACATTCGGTCATCATGTGAGGTATTGGTGTTGAGAGACTTTGACAGGAACTCCCGCTGGACCGTGAACAACATCCGGCGCCGGTATAAAGCCCGCGTTCCGGTCATCGCACTGGATTATTGTACTGCTTTCCGGGATGCGGTCAATCATCGGGACTTATTGAGGTTCATGTACTATTACACCTCCGAACCGCTTGGCAAAAGGACATCAGGTCCGTTCTTCTCCGGCCTGGAGAGATTGTCGGAGCAGATTATGCAGCAAATACCGATGGGCAGGACACTGTCAGCCGTTGGCGGAGAGGAGAGATGATGGATGAACTCTCATGGGTGGAATACATTCATCCTGGTCTCGATCATTACCGTAATGCTTGCCTTTTTGTGGTTTAAAATACGCACACACAATTCGGCCTCGGCAAGTATCTTGCCTGTCCATGATCCTTATGCAATTCCTGAGCTCATTAAATACGTAAAGCGGGAGCTCCATGAATTAAGCCGAAACCCCGAGCGCGAATGGAGCTTGAACGAAGAGGCCTGGGCACGAAGGGTGAGGGTGCGGACAGAGCTGAGACAGGCGCTTAGAGGAGCCGCATTTGGCGATGTGCAGGACAAGGCCTACGTTAAGTCATTTATAAAAGATTTACTGCTTAATGGCTATGGGGTTCAACCGGATAATATTGACCGGATTATTCCCTTTGAAGAGCGTGAGCGATTAAGCGCCCAGGATCAGTTCGAGATCCTACTTTATCTGTATGCGCTGAGGAATGGTGACGGGGCTCTCACAGCATTAATGGAAGAATATGAGCTGGACAGGCTGAGACATCCTACTGATGGAGAACTGGGCGGATATTATGAGATCAATGCGGATGACATCTGCGACATTTATTACCGGGAAGGCCGGCGGTTGTTATTTGAAGAGAAGCTGGAGCTGGTCGTTCAGCGGATTTATCAAATGTATAAAGGTTATTCCGTCATTGATGCCATTCGGGAGCAGCGGATTGATGGCGTGAGCGGCGGGGTGAGCGGAGTAACCGGTGCTGCGCTAAGAAATATTTTGGATCAATCGGATCCCCCTGACAAAGGGAAGGGGCTTGATGGGGACGGGTTGCCGGTAACTTCGGCTTGGGACAGTGTTTGGATTTTTTATAAGGGGAAAAGTATCCGGCTGTCATTCCTGACCTTTGGCAGTGAGGCTGAATTAAAGCGTGTGTGTCAAAACATTTATAAGTACAATTTGCCTGGACAATTGTCGGAAGCGAATGGCTATAAGGTCAATGAAATGAAGGACGGTTCCCGTGTTGTTGTGGTGCGGCCGCCATTTGCCGAGACCTGGGCATTCTTTATCCGGAAATTTGATATTCAAAATGCCACATTGCCGGACTTGATTCTGGGCAGAAACGCCGTCCTTCCCATTACATTACTGAAATATTTGATGAAGGGCGGAAGAATTACGGCAATTACCGGAGCGCAGGGCTCCGGCAAGACAACTCTGCTAATGGCTTTGGTGAGACATATCGATCCGACCTATACGTTGCGGGTTCAGGAGATGTCCTTCGAGTTGAATTTGCGGCGAATCTATTCTTCGCGGAATATTCTCAGCTTTAAAGAGACAAATACAGTCTCAGGACAAGCCGGACTGGATCTACAGAAGAAGACGGACGGGACAGTACATATCCTCGGTGAGGTGGCAACCGATGAGGTCGCCTCCTGGATGATTCAGACAGCACAAGTGGCAAGCTTGTTTACCGTATTTACGCATCACGCCAAAACCTTCCGCAATCTCATCGAGTCCTTACGCAATTCTTTGCTGAAAAGCGGTGTTTTCCGTGATGAGACTATTGCTGAACAACAGGTAGCCGATGTCATCGATTTTGATATTCACCTGTGCAAGGATGCCCAGGGAAATCGGTATATTGAGCGGATTACCGAATGCTGCAGAGAGGCCGGCGACGAGGAGACAGGCAGAGGGTTCCTCGGAAGGAGAAAGAGCTACAATGAGCGGACGATTGTGGAATACAGAGATGGGGCTTATGTAGCTGTCGAGCCATTATCCTTGATTAGCCGTACAGAAATGGCAAAGTCCATGCAAAGTCAGGATGCTGTCTCATTTCTGGATTTTACCGATGAGGTCTGGAGGGAGAATATTGGAGCTTAGAGCCCTGCTTTGGCTGACGGCCGGCGGTTCCCTCGTCCTCTTCCTGCTTCTTATGATGCTTGGCCGGCGCAAGGGAAGGATGGAAGCTGTTACTGCGGGATCAAGTGAAGAAATGCAGTCCCAAGCAGGCTATAAAGGGCTCTGGCAGCAATTCCTGCTGAGATCTTATTCGCTTGCCGTAAGGATGGCGTGGATGCGCTACTTGCTGATGAAGGTACGTGCAAGAATGTCGGTAATGCAAATGTATGAGGAACGAACACTCCGGATTCAGAGCATGCAAATGCTCTATGTGCTGGCTGGAATAAATGCGGCAATATTAGTTGGCCTATTGGTCATGAACCCCGACGTAATCTTCGCCCTTACCTCGATCATCGTCGGCGCGGTCATTCAAGGCCTGCTGCTGGAACTGAAGGTGAATCGGATGGAGGTCATGCTGCTGGAGGGCATGCTCTCTCTTTTGTCGGGTGTGAGACATGCTTATCAACGTCATGGTATGGCAGCGGACGCAGTTGAAGAAGCGGGGGAAGATGCCGCTGAACCGATCCGCCGCCATGCAAGATTCATTCATGATGCGCTTACGGACAGCAAGCCTGCAGAAGCATTGGAGCATTATTATGAGACCGCTCCTAATCGCTTTCTGAAGGCATTCGCCGGAATATCCCAGTTAATCATGGAGTTCGGGGATCAGAACAAGGGAAAGGGATCGCTCTATTTGCGCGGACTGGGCAATTTGACCGGAGAAATTCAGCTGGATGTGCTTCGCAGAAAAAGACTGGATTATCTGCTGAAAGGACTAAGCTTCATCGCGCTGCTTCCGGTATTCTTTACCCGGTTGGTCGAACGCTGGGCCATTTCCAGCTTTCCTTTAACAGAGCAGTTCTACTTAAGCAAGCCAGGGCTTCTTGTGAAGGCGGGTCTTTTGCTCATCGTATTGATGAGTACATTGCTGCTGCAGAAGCTGAAGGGCGAGGAAGAGTACGCTGCTCGTCACCGGGAAGACAACTTGAACTGGGAGACGAAGCTCTACCGGCTTCGCGGGTTCAGGAAAGTCGCACTTTGCTTTATCCCGCTCCCGGGCTCCCGAGCACGGGTTCACCTCCAACAGCTATTGAAGGACACCAACCATTCACAGAGCCTGGAGCTGTTTCAGCTTCGCCGAATCTTGCTGTTTATCCTGTGCACGGCGCTCGCAGTGGGCGGAGCATTCAGTATGCACTGGAAAAGCAAGCAGTGGATCGAGAATGAGCCTCCTCCCGGATACAGCTTCTTCGGCTCGCTTTCCTCCCAGGATCGGGAGGCTGCTGAAAGAGCTGTTGCCATGGACAAGCAGCTTCTACACTCCAGTGCCGTTCGTTCAGAGATGGACAGGGAGCAGTTAAAGGCCGAGATTATGAGAACTGCAATAGAAAGGAGCCATAAGCGATCCGCACCAGAGCTCGAGGCAGAGGCTGCTTCTGCCCGGATTATCGATAAGCTGAACCGGCTTGATCGGGAGTATTTTAAGTGGTGGGAGCTTCCGGCGGCGGCCGGAATCGGTATGGCCGGTTATTACATGCCGTACTTGATGCTGTTGCTAAAGCGAAGAATCAGGATGATGGACAGAAAGAATGAAGTCTATCAGTTTCAGACAATGATTTATATTTTGAGGGAATTAGACAGGATTTCGGTAGAAGAGATTTTGGAATGGATGTACAGCTATGCCGTCATCTTCAGACAGCCGCTGCAAAAATGCCTGCTGCATTTCTCGCATGGATCGGAAGCCGCTCTTCTGGAACTAAAAGAAGAAGCCGGACTGGAGGAATTTCGCCAGCTTGTAGACAAGCTGATCCTGGCCAATGAGAAAATAACGATTCACGCGGCCTTTGATGATCTGGAAAGCGACATGTCCTTTCAATTTGAACAAAGACGCCTTCATTTTGAAAAATCGCTGGATACGAAGGCTGAGCTGGGGCGGATCTTCGGGTTCGCACCGATGTATTCCCTGATATTCGGATACTTGGTCATCCCGTTAATCTGGATGAGCTTCCGGCAGATGGACATCTATTTTGAACAAATTCAGCACCTATAATGTGAGTTCAAAAAGCAATTTACTTATTCACAGGAGGTAATAGTTATGAATAATGCGTCTTCCGCTTTGAAAGTAGCCGCAGGAATCTTTTTGACAATCGCATTGATTACGATTGTGGTCATTTTATTTGTATCCGCACAGGAGGCTACCAAAACGGCGCAAAATAATTTCTCGGATATCCAAACCGAGCTGTCGCAAGCTTCCTTTACGGTGTATGACGATACCACAGTCAGCGGATCCCAGGTCACCAATGCGCTGCGAAAGTTCAAGGATCGCGTAGAGTTTGGAATTCAGGTAAAGACGGGTAAAAATGCAGCCGGTGAATGGTACGGGGATATGCTGCGTATCACAGGGACTCTGACGAATGAGCAGTATGGCTCTGTTATCGGGGCGAGCGGGGCCAATATCAGCAATACCTGGAATGAGAAGCTTGACGAATACGTGAATCCAAGCGGCAAGTTCAAGGCCAAGGTGATTAAAGACAATTCCAATGTTGTGCGCGGTCTGGTCTTCACGCAAACTACAGTTAGTCCGTAAGAGAACTTTGCTATGAATAGTCCGATTAAAGCATTGCTGTGGGCAGGCACCGGAGCCTCGATCGCCCTCATGGCATTATGGGGTGTTCTGCAGCAGGCTCAAATGGAGGATGCTGTTCTCAAACATACCGAAGCCTATACTCAAAATCAGAAGCACACCGTTGCCTATGGCAAAGAGGCGCTGCCTAGAATTGATGGGTCGGGCATTCCGGGTCCGGGTGCATACAGCGGATTGCAGGTCTTGTACGGAATGCGCGGCTGGGCGGCCGAAGGTGCCGAAATCGTGGTTGAGGGGGAGGTCATCCAGCCGATTCTTCCGGATTTGAATGATCCCGCTGCATTATACGATCAGGATCTTCGCAGCCTGCTTGGTGTGATTGATTTGTCAGCATCCTATACGGCTTCGGTAACAACGGGAAGAGCTGATGGTCTGATAACCATCCAATTTAACAAAGATTAGGGGGAGGAAGGTGGGGAATGCGCTATCAACAATTACTGCCGCATTGCTGGCCATTGTGCTGATCCTGTTTTTCCCGTTCATGCAGACAGCTCAGCGCGAAGAGGATTTGCGCATGCTTGCTGCTTATAACAGTCTGGTGCAATTTACCGATGCGGTAAGAAATAAAGGGTATGTATCGCCAGAGATGGTCGAGGACTTCAGCGGGGAGCTTGCGCGCAGCGGTGTCGTGTTCGATATTGAGCTTGAGCATAGACACAAGAAATACCATCCGGAATACGGTGACCCTGCAGATGCAGCGACCTTTCAACATGAATTTAAGGTGGTCTATGATGCCTACTTTACTGAAGATGTGATGCAGGTGTTATATCCTGACGACTCCGGCGGGAATGCGAGTCTGGACCGAAATCTGTATATGATGGAACTGGGAGACTTCTGGGTGGTGACACTTATTCCCCGCTCACGATCGACCTATGAGATTTTATCCGGGTACTTGGTTGGGCTGACCGGGAAAGAAGGGAGCAGCGGAAAACTTACATACGGAGGGATGATCCTAAATGAAGATTACTGATTGGTCATTGATCTTCGTGATCATTCTCTTGCCGCTCTGTGTGATGGCGGGATGGGACACCGGACAGCTCCGGCAGACTCGAGTGCTGGAAATTCAGTATACAACAGCGCTAAGGACAGCGGTGCAGGATGCGGGAGTTGTTCTGACTCGCAACTATTTACAGGCTGACGAGTACGGCTATGCTTCGGACAAGCAATCAAGGGTAAACAAAGAAGAGGCGCTATCCGTGCTGCAGAGCTCTCTAGGCTATAATTTTGACATTGCAGACGATACGGCGGCGATGAATGCATTCATGCTGTACATTCCGGCAGTGGTTGTTATTGATTATGACGGATACTATATGTATGAACTTGCGGATAAAATGGACGGGAGCCATGTTATCCAGTCCTCCCATCAATGGATGCCGAAGAAGCCGTTTATCTATGAGGACAAGCAAGGCTATAGTGCCGCATTTACACTGGATGATCAGGTTACCGTCATTGACCACCTGACAGGTGAGCAAATTCAAGGCAAGCGCGGGGAGCTTCCGGATACCTTGCTTCCGAATTTGCTCTCAGATCCAGAGAAATTCGACCAGCTGCGAAGATCGACGATTGTGCGCTCCATTGAACAGGACCTTTCCCGAGCTATAGAAAGCCACAATACAGCCGTGCGGCGGCTTGGATGGACTTACTTGTTCACGATGCCGACAATTCCACAGGAAGATTGGAGCAATACGCTGGATGAACCCGGCATGCTGGTATTTCTCCAAGGGATTCCTGCAGGAGTAAGCCGGTTCAACAACTATGCCCTGGGGGGAGGGAGAGTGGTGAGAGCCAAGGGATTTCTGGCCGGTAAGGATTCCGTATCAGGACTTCCTTATGTCTCATCGGGAATTTGCAATCTGCCTTTTGCAGCGGAGGAAGTGTATGCCCATAAACGAGATGCCGCAGAGGCTGGATACTATGAGTGGAATTGCCGCTGAAGGCTCCCGTGTTCGCCTGCTGTTGTGCTGTAGTGCTCTAGTGGGGGGCAGCGGCATGCAGTATTCTTGGAGCAGACCATTTCGCTAAGGAATGGTTTGCTTTTATTTTGCCCATCTTAACTGTAATTGGAATCACCCGGATCTAACAAGGCTGGAGGCAGAGATGAGATGAAGGACAGTATATTAATCGTTGAGGCAAATCATTTTGACGCTTCCGAGCGCAAGGAGGAGCTGGAGCAGCTTGGCTTTGAGCCTTGGCTGTATCCGGATATAGATGAAGCGAAGGCGCACATGGATCGGATCGCCCCGGAAGCATGCCTTATCTTCGCGTCATCGCTGGAAGAGATTGCCTGGAATCGGCTGAGAGCCTGGGATATCCGGTTATCCTTGCCCTGGATTTTTATTGTAGAGGACTGGACCAGCGGGCAATTAGCCCAAGCCTATTCTGCTGGAGCGCATGAGGTATTGCAGGGAAGTATCCCAACCGAGGAGCTAGCCATTCGTGTACGCCACTGGATTGAGTTGTTCAGACGCATTGCGGACGGCAATCCTTTAGAGCTTGCATATGCTGACTTGAGGATGGAGCTTAAGGCCAAACGGGTGTTTCGGGGCGAAGAGTTGATTAGATTAACTGTCAAGGAATTTGAATTGCTGCGTTTTCTGGTGAAGCGGGCTGAACAGGTTTGCCCGAGAGAACTTATTCTCCAGGAGGTATGGGGCTATGATTTCTCAACGGGCACGAATGTGGTGGATGTATACATCAGGCATTTACGAAAAAAGATTGATAAAGGTCATCGCCATAAGCTGATTCATACCGTAAGGGGAACGGGATACGTGCTTCGATGACAAAAGGACTGCTTTCTGGCAGTTTTGCCAGGCAGCAGCCCTTGTGCGGTCGAGGTAATGCTATGAGATCAATTACTAGAGTACTCTGCGAGCTTTAACATAAGCCTTTTTCCAGAAAGAAGAATTCAAGTTGGATACAGTTACGCCTGGTTTGCCATACGTGTGAAGAATTTTGCCATTCCCCATATATACGGCGACATGGGTAACATTTTTTCCTGTGGAGCGGCTGCCGCTTGAGAAGAATACTAAATCTCCTGCCTTCGGATTAGATCTGGATACGGCAACGCCGACTTTGGATTGTTGAGCAGAAGTTCTAGGCAATGTCACGCCGTATTTCTTGAAAATATGCTTCATAAAGGAAGAGCAGTCAAATACTCTGGTTGTAGACGTAGAGGCTCCGAATTTATATGGTGTACCCATGAATTTTTTTTCCGTAATTAACAACCTGTGTGCCTTTGGATACTGCAGTGCTTTCCGCTTGTTGTACCGGTGCCGCTTCGGCTCCGCCTGCAAGCAATGTGCCGAATCCGATAGTCGATGCGATTCCAATTGTCAGTACTTTTTGGAATAGTGTGTGTCTGTTCATGTTAGTATACCTCCAAATTTCTTGTATTTTGTCGACCAGCTTGTAAACCGAGTATAACAGCTTTTTATTCACCCAAAATCATCCATAATTGATGTATTGCTTGCAGGGCAAGGGATTGCCTCTGATTATTAAAAACAGATTAAAGTTACAAAATAGTAAGAATTTAAGTGGGGGAGAAAAAGAAAAAGCACAGAAATTCCTTGATAGATCAAGTGATTTCCGTGCTTTTAATTCGTATAAAGATAGACTTACAAATATTACGATTCTGTCATTTTTACGGGCGTTTTTTTCTGTTTCAGTCCTTGCTCTGAATAATTAACAGCAAGCCGCTGTCTATTCGGATTACTCCTCGGCCATGGGTCAGGCGATTGCTGACACCAAGGGATTGTCCCATCTTAATCGTTGCGTTCTCAAGGGGATACATGAAGCCTTTCAGTGTGATTCCTGTTACCTCTGTGGTTAGAGGAAGCAAAGATACATATGTATAGCCTCGTTCTTCCAACTCGCAGCTCGTTCCGGTCAGGGTAATATAATTATTCGCATCCCAGATGGAGCTTGTGATTTGATGCTGCAGCCCGCGCATCATAATGTGTACATTGGCCAGAGAGTGGTCAAACCGGGTTCCCAATACGCCGAGCATCGTCACTTCGGTGGCTTTATTGTCGATTGCCAAATCAAAAGCCAACTCCGTATCTGTTAAATCTTTGTCTATGGCATCACAAGAAATGAATTGCTTGCTGTTTGCGGTGATCAAATCCAGTTCTTCAGGGCTGACGGAATCAAAATCACCGACTGCAATATCAGGAGACAGGCCATGTTGGATTAGAAATAAAGCGCCGCGATCAGCTCCGATGATCATATCAGTTTCAGTGAATGCGATTTGCTCAAGACAGGAGGGGTCAATTTGGCCGCCGGCAAAAATATATACCCGTTTCTCTTCCATGTCTGAAATCTTCCTTTCTTGGTCTCAATCCGGTAGTTCATCTTATCAATATTAAATATTAGTATAATTCAACTTTTAAGCTTGCACAATTTAAGCTGCCCGGAATACAATGGACGGAGAAACATTGCATGTGAGAGGGAGCAGAGAACAGAAGATGCATTTATTTGATATTTTCAGCATCATTGGCACAGCTGCCTTTGCTATGTCAGGTGCGTTCGTAGCAATGGAGGAGGACTATGATATCCTAGGTGTGCTTGTCCTGGGATTAGTAACGGCGTTTGGAGGCGGGGTCATCCGCAATGTATTAATTGGAGTTCCTGTTACAACCTTATGGTCACAGGGAGAATTGATTCTGTGGGCGGTGTTATCGATCCTTGCCGCTTTTTTGCTTCCGATCAAATGGATTCCCCATTGGAAGAAGACGGAAGCGTTGTTTGATGCAATTGGTTTATCCGCCTTTGCAATCCAAGGGGCTCTATATGCTACAAACATGAACCATCCATTAATTGCGGTTGTCGTTGCTGCCGTGCTAACGGGGATTGGCGGAAGCATGATTCGGGATTGTCTTGCCGGACGGAAGCCGCTTGTGCTCAGAGATGAGATTTATGCGGTATGGGCAATGATTGGTGGTCTTAGTGTTGGACTGGGCATCTTCAGTAATACAGTAGGCTTGTTATTCCTGTTCGTTCTGATCGTTTTTGCCCGCATGCTGTCTGTTCATTTTAAATGGAAGCTGCCGCGCCGTTCCCTGAAATCCGCGAACAAAAACGTGAATTCAGAGCACAGCAGCCTTTTATAGATAAAGAAAGGGCTATCCCGAAGCTGAAAGTGCCAAAATTGCTGACATGGAAGCCTTCTGCAGCGAAATAAGTACTGAAACACATTAAAAAAAGTTGAACAGAGAAACCTTGCGTTTTCTCGCTCAACTTTTTTTATTTGCAGTTAGCCTAAAAAATGAACAAGCGCATCCGGTAATTCCTGTTGCCAGAAGCCCCAAAGGTGCTTCCCGTCCTTCTCCGCATAGGAGACTTTAGCTCCGCGCTCCTCCAGCAAAGCTTTGGCCCTCCGATTTAATTCGACAAAGTTATAGGTTCCCGTGTCTGTCGTGTAGGCCTGCTCTTGAAGACCTACAATCATAAAGACGGATAGGGAAGAGAGATCCGAGTAGGATTCGATGATGTTCAATGATGCCTCGTAATATGCGCCGGACAAGCTGATAATGTTGCAAAACAGATCGCTGTGTTTCATTGCCAGGTGAAGAGAGAAGGAGCCGCCAAGCGAGTCTCCGGCCAGGATACGCTCTTGCTTCTCCCGCCGCACGGGATATTTGTTTTCAATGAAGGGAATAATCTCATCAGTTATACAGTTCATGTAGGTTTCAAAGCGATTCCCGAAGGGAGCATACTCTTCAGTTCGGATCGAAGTATCGACTTCAATGCCGACAATGATGAATGGATCAATGCCTTCATCTAATATCAGCTGATTGGCATGGGTGGCGATTCGCCCAAAGTTAAAAAACTCTTCGCCGTCCTGACAATATACAACGGGGTAACTTAAGATTTCGTTATAGCCAGGCGGCAGGTAGATTCGAAGCTTTCGCTTCTCTCCGAGATACCGGCTTTCGAGCTCTTCCTTAATAATCGTCCGCTTTAAATAACGCGAATCTGTCATAGTTAGGCACACTCCCTGCTTTCTTAGATTTTGCTTTTGGAGTCTCTTTAAGCTAAGATATCCAGTAGTACAGAAAACGCATACAAGCCAAATGCAAGACTTCTGTTATACAATTATTTATCGACTGTTATACGTACAAAGATAAAAAGTTTAGTCATTTTATCGCAATCCCTTTGACTAATCAGATGAAACAGTTGTATAATAATTCTATAACAGAGGAACATGATAATCAAATATTTTGTCGAGGTGAAGAAAATGAGCAAGATTCCTTATGAAGTATATACGGAGGAAGTCGAAGCTTTAACCGTGCTTTCGCCGGATGGAGAAATTGTTAACAAAGATATGGTCCCGAATTTGTCGGACGATCAGTTGAAAGAATTAATGTACCGTATGGTATTTACACGTACTTGGGACGAACGCGCCATTAACCTCGGACGCCAAGGTCGTCTCGGATTTTATGCTCCGGTATCCGGACAAGAAGCGACGATGGTCGGCAGTGAGTTCGCACTGGACAAGAATGACTTTGTCTGCCCGGGTTACCGCGATATGCCTCAGCTCGTATGGCATGGTCTTCCATTGTACCAGGCTTTCCTGTATTCCCGCGGCCATCAACACGGCGGAGAAATTCCCGAGGGTGTTAACGTACTTATGCCTCAGATTATTATCGGCGCACAGGTTCTTCATGCCATGGGTATTGCCATGGGCTACAAGTTGAAGAAGCAGAAGCAAGTTGCCATTACTTATACCGGTGACGGCGGATCGTCCGAAGGCGATTTCTACGAAGCGCTGAACTATGCAGGTGTATATAAGCTGCCGGTTATTTTCTTCGTGCAAAATAACGGTTACGCCATTACAACTCCGTTCTCGAAGCAAACAGCGGCTTTGTCCATTGCTCATAAAGCGGTAGCGGCTGGGATTCGCGGTATCAAGATCGACGGCATGGACGTATCCGCCGTGATCAGTGCGGTTCAGGAAGCTGCCGAGCGTGCGCGCAACGGCGAAGGAGCAACGTTGATCGAAGCTGTGACTTACCGTTTCCGTCCGCATTCCTTGTCCGATGACACAAGTAAGTACCGGACGAAGGAAGAGGAAGGACAATGGAGCGAGAAGGATCCGATTGCCCGTCTTGCCAAGTACCTGGAGAAAAAAGGACTTTGGAACGATGAAGAAACGGCCCGCGTGAAGGAAGAAGCCAAGGCAAAAGTGAACGAACAGATCAAGAAAGCGGAACAAACCGAGAAGATGACGGTTCCTGGTTTGATCGACAGCATGTTCGAGCAAACGCCTAAGCATCTGGAAGAGCAAAAAGCGGATTTTAAATAAGCCTGAAAGAAGTTCTATTGAGGAGGATATGAAGCAATGGCACAAATGAATATGAAAGAAGCAATTCGCGATGCGATGCGCGTAGAGTTGAACCGGGATCCGAATGTCTTGCTGTTCGGAGAGGACGTAGGTAATGTCGGCGGGGTATTCCGCGTTACAGAAGGTTTGCAAAAGGAGTTCGGAGAAGAGCGTGTATTTGATACGCCGCTGGCTGAATCCGCAATTGGCGGTATGGCTGTCGGCCTCGGGATTCAAGGCTTCCGCCCTGTAGCGGAAATTCAATTTGTCGGCTTTATTTTCGAAGCGCTCGATCAAATTCTGGTTCAGGCAGCGCGCATGCGTTACCGTTCCGGCGGACGCTATCATTCTCCGATTGTATTCCGTACGCCATACGGCGGCGGTGTTAAAGCGGCTGAACTTCATACGGATGCCCTTGAAGGCTTGATTGCCCAAACTCCGGGGATCAAACTGGTTATTCCGTCGAATCCTTATGATGCCAAGGGTCTGATGATCTCTGCCATTCGTGATAACGATCCCGTGTTCTTCATGGAGCACTTGAATCTGTACCATGCTTTCCGTGCGGAAGTGCCGGAAGGAGAATATACGGTTGAGCTTGGCAAAGCTAACATTGTGCGCGAAGGCTCCGATGTTACGATTATTGCTTACGGCATGATGGTTCACACAGCGGTGAAGGCTGCTGAAGAGCTGGAGAAAACAAAGGGAATCAAGGCTGAAGTCATTGATCTTCGTACCCTGGTGCCGCTTGATATCGATACGATCGTTGCTTCCGTGAAGAAAACAAATCGTGCAATCGTGGTTCAGGAGGCTCAAAAATCCGCAGGTATGGCGGCTGAGATTATCGCTCAGATCAATGAAAGAGCTATTCTGCATCTGGAAGCTCCAGTGCTTCGTATCACGCCTCCGGATACTGTATATCCGTTTGCACAAATCGAAGATCAGTGGCTTCCAACTCCGGCCCGGATTATTGAAGGGGTCAACAAGGTTCTTGAATTTTAATTGACACAATCATAAGAGGTTGTTCAAAAAGTCATCTTTTGATCACGAAGTAATTCATGAGGTTAATTCGACATCGAATCTTGCGCTCACCCTAGAAGTCCGAGCGGATGCTTACGGGGTATGCTTCCTTTAGAAGCATTTTGCTCATGTAGGTTTTGCCTACACTCCGTTCCTCCTTCTTCGGGTTCTCACAACCTTCTCGGTGCTGAAAATCTGACTTTTCGAACACGTACTATAACTATCCTAAATTGAAACAGGAGGTCTTCCAGGTGGCTAAATTTGAATATCGCTTCCCTGAGCTCGGCGAAGGATTGCATGAAGGCGAAATTATTAAAATGCACATCAAAGCCGGCGACAAAGTAACTGACGAAGATATCGTAATGGAGGTTCAAAACGACAAGGCTGTCGTTGAGGTGCCTTGCCCAGTCAATGGTACAGTGCTTGAAGTATTCGGTACTGACGGCGCGATCTTCCGCGTAGGCCAAGTTGTGGCTGTAATTGATGCGGAAGGCGACATCCCTGAGCAAGAGCCGGCACATGAAGAAGCGCAAGCCCAAGAAGCCGATTCGGCGAAGGGCGGAGCGGATACGACTTCTTCGCCTGCGGCTTCCAGTCCTGCTGACGCTAAAGAAGGCGCGGCAGCGGGTGCTGCACCGGCGGCTCCTAATCATGAAGTGCTGGCAACACCAAGCGTACGCAAATATGCTCGTGAGCAAGGTATTGATATTGCGCAAGTAACCGGCAGCGGTAAAGCTGGCAAGGTGACTCGCGAGGACGTAGATGCATTCAAGAGCGGCGGTGCTTCTGCTGCACCGGCAGCTGCAGCTTCCCAAGCTTCCGAAGAATCGGTTAGTGCACCTGCAGCGGCTTCTGCTGCTTCGAGCAGCGCTGATCTGGAAGAAGAACGCGTGCCGTTCAAGGGCATCCGCAAGGCGATTTCCAATGCAATGGTTAAATCGGCCTATACAGCTCCTCACGTTACGATCATGGACGAAGTGGACGTAACCGAGCTGGTAGCCTTCCGTACACGGATGAAGCCGGTTGCCGAGAAGAAGGGCATCAAGGTCACTTACCTGCCATTTATCGTTAAGGCGCTGGTAGCTGCATCCCGTAAATTCCCTGCGCTTAACGCTTCGATTGATGAAGTGAACAACGAAATTGTCTACAAGAAGCACTATGATATCGGGATTGCTACGGATACCGACAACGGCCTGATCGTTCCGGTAATCAAATCGGCAGACCGCAAGAGCATCTGGATGATCGCCGAAGCCATCAGTGATCTGGCTGCACGCGGCCGCGATGGCAAGCTGTCTGCTAATGAAATGAAGGGCAGCACGATTTCGATCTCGAATATCGGATCTGCCGGCGGCATGTTCTTCACACCAATCATTAACTACCCTGAGGTAGCTATCCTTGGTACGGGCCGTATTAGTGAGAAGCCTGTTGTGAGAAACGGCGAGGTTGTAGTGGCTCCTGTCATGGCGTTGTCGCTCAGCTTTGACCATCGCCTCATCGACGGCGCAACGGCACAAAACTTCATGAACTATATCAAACAGCTGCTCGGCAACCCAGAGCTGCTCGTAATGGAGGTATAACAACATGGTAGTAGGAGACGCTTCTTTAGATATTGATACTCTAGTCGTAGGCGCCGGTCCCGGCGGATATGTGGCGGCCATTCGTGCCGCCCAGCTGGGCCAAAAGGTTGTCATCGTCGATAAATCGGAACTCGGCGGCGTATGCTTGAACCGCGGATGTATCCCATCGAAGGCTCTGATCGCTGCTGCTCACCAATATGAAGCTGCACTTCATGGCGAAGCCTTCGGGATCACGGCTGAAAACGTAAAGGTTGACTTCAAGAAGACCCAGGAATTCAAGAGCGGTGTCGTTAAGAAAATGACTCAAGGCGTAACGGGTCTGCTTAAAGGCAACAAGATTGAAGTATTCAGCGGCGAAGTGATGTTCATCAATGAGAGCGAAGCGCGTGCATTCAACGATCATGAATCCCCGCGTTACCGTTTCAAGCATTGCATCCTGGCTACTGGCTCCCGTCCAATTGAATTGAAGCCATTCCCGTTCGGCGGACGCATCCTGTCCTCGACTGAAGCGCTTGAGCTTCAAGAAGTTCCAGGCAGCCTCGTTGTAATCGGCGGCGGCTACATCGGTGCAGAGCTTGGTCAAATGTTCTCCAAGTTCGGAACCAAGGTGACGATCATCGAAGGCATGGACACGGTTCTCCCTGGCTTTGACAAGGATATGACTCGCCTGGTTGCGAAGAGCATGGAGAAGACTGGCGTTGAAATCGTAACAAATGCAAAAGCGGAAAGTGCAGAACAAACCGATAAGAGTGTTACTGTGAAATATTCTGTGAACGGTGAGAACAAGGAAGTTACTGCAGACTACCTGCTTGTAACTGTTGGACGCCGTCCAAACACGGATGGAGATCTGGGTCTGGAGCTTGCTGGTGTGGAATTGACCGACCGTGGTCTGGTCAAGGTTGACCATCAAGGCCGCACAAGCAATCCGAAGATTTTCGCAATCGGCGACATCGTTCCTGGACTTGCACTTGCGCATAAAGCTTCTTACGAAGGCAAGGTAGCTGCCGAGGTGATTTCCGGCCTGCCATCCGTAGTGGATTACAAAGCAATCCCAGCGGTTGTATTCACAGATCCTGAATGCTCCAGCGTGGGTCTTACCGAGAAGGAAGCAAAAGAGCAAGGCTTCAAGGTGAAATCGGGCAAGTTCCCATTTGCAGGCAATGGCCGTGCAACGTCCTTGAATCAGCCTGAAGGCTTCATCAAGATCGTAGCGAATGAAGAGAACGAGGTTGTTCTCGGCGCGCAAATCGTTGGTATCGAAGCATCCAACCTGATTGCTGAGCTTGGGCTCGCTATCGAGATGGGGGCGACGCTCGAAGATATCTCCCTTACGATTCATGCGCATCCTACACTTGGCGAAATCGTGATGGAAGCTGCTGAATTGGTTGAGGGTCATCCAATTCACGTCATTTCCCGTTAATATTCGTTCACTTTGAATGACCGTCTTTACGTTTTACTCCTAAGGATATGGATAGGGCAGGACCGATACTGTGGTCTTGCCCTCTTTTTTTGACACCCGCCAGAATGTTTATGAAACCCAGACCTGCAAAATGGAGTATTATTTACATAGGTGAAAAATCCGGAGGGGAACAGGGGGAGATTACGATCGGAATTATATCAAGATTTGCGGAGATTATGAGTGTGAATATTCGCTCTTTATTGGAGTCGTCCAAGCAGCCGGAGCAAGCGGTGAAGGAGTATCTGCGGACTCTCCAGAAGGATCTGGGTTCACTTAAGGCTGAGACAGCAGCTGTAGAGGCTGAGGAGCAGCGCTCCAGACGTGCCCTGGAGGAATGCCAAGCCGAGATCAGCAAGCTTCAGCGCTATGCCGAAAAATCCGTGGAAGCCGGCGAGGAGCAGCGCGCCCTCGGATTTCTGGAGAAAAAGAAGCTGCAAAGCGGCAAGCTGGCGCAGCTTGAAGCTGCTTACAGACAGGCAGCAGAGCATTCATTAAAGCTGAAACAAATGGAACTGAAGCTTGCTTCTGATCTTACGAAGCTGGAAGCTAAAAATCAGGAGTTGAAGGAAATGCTGTCTGAAGCGGAGAAGTTAAACCGGGAGCAGCAGAAGGGCAGGACCTCCTTTGACGAGCTGGAGGCGAAGGCCGATCAGGCCTTGAATGAAGCGTTGGCCCTGGCTGAATTAAAGGCGGGTCCGAAGGATTTTGATGAGGAGTTCAGAGCTTGGGAGGAGAGCATGGGCTTAAGCAATGCTGAGACACGCAGTCCGCAGGAGGAACTGGCAGCTCTGAAAGACAAACAGAACAATTAGGCAGCTTGCTGCTGAACATAGCGGGGTGAGTGTGGAATGCCGGTAATTGAGTATAAATGTCCCAACTGCGGGGGCAATATGTTGTTTGACGGTGACAGCGGGATGCTGACCTGCGAGAGCTGCGGGCGTCAAGACAATATTGAGGAGAAGCTTGATCCGATAGCGCAGCAGGTATTTGAGAAGGATGAAGCTATTGAATATCAATGTACGAGCTGCGGCGCGGTATTGATTACGAACAAAGACACTTCAGCAACTGTATGCAGCTTCTGCGGCTCTCCGGTCGTGCTGGGCGACCGATTGAGCGGACAGCTTGCGCCATCCATGGTCATCCCATTTACGGTAACGGAACAAGAAGCCATTCAGGCCTTCCGCAAATGGTGCAAGCGAGGATTGCTGACCCCAAGCGGCTTTATGACCGCGGACCGGATTAAGGAGATTACAGGGATCTATGTTCCGTTCTGGCTGTACGATCTTCACCACGATGCTCAGGTTTACGGAGAGGGGACCAAGGTAAGATCCTATACGCGCGGCGATTATCATATTACCGAGACCGAATACTATGATGTCTATCGCAGACTGAAGCTCAATTATGTCAAGGTACCGGTGGATGCTGCGGATAAAATGGACGATACGCTGATGGATAAACTCGAACCCTTTTATTACGAGCATCTCAAGGAATTCAAGACGCCTTACTTATCGGGGTATATGGCTGAGAAATACAGTCAGAATGACACACAGCTGCTTCCCCGGGCGAAGGACAAGGTTGCCGGTTATATCCGGTCAGCCATCCAGGATTCTGTCTCGGGATACACGACTATGAATTACTCGAATCAGCACATTACTACAACGCATGCAAGCGCGAGATATGTGATGCTGCCAGTATGGATTCTGACTTATGATTACAATCGGCAGGAGCATATGTTTGCGATGAATGGGCAGACCGGTAAGGTGGTCGGCAAACCGCCACTTAGCAAGCTTAAGTTATTCTCCTGGTTCACCGGCATCTCTGCAGGCACGCTGTTGATCCTGAAGCTGATCTCCTTGAGCATGGGAGGCGGGTTCCTGTGATGAACAACAAATGGGTGATCCGGATGCTCTCCATCTGGGTCGGTATCCTGCTGCTCTTCCCGCTTCAGACGATTAACGCAACGAGCGTGGATGAGACAAAGCAGTTAATCTATGATGAAGCAGGGCTGTTAAGCAGCAGCCAGGCCGAAACGCTAAATCAGCGTGCTAATGAATACAGCCAAAGCTGGGACACGGACTTTATTGTTTATACTTCCAATAACCCTGCTGGAACGGATGTCCAGGTATTGATGGGTGATTTCTACGATGAATATGAACGGAACTCCGATGTGCGCAATGTCAGTGTGGTGATGCTGACGTTGGACATGAACAACCGTGAATTGTATGTGGCCGGGTTCTACAAAGGGAAGGAGTATGTGACCAATGAACGGGCTGATCAAATCCGTGATTTGATCACTACTTCTTTGTCAGCAGGGGACTATGAGCAGGCATTTACGAAGTTTTTAGATAAAGCGAATGAGTTCATGGGCATCGAGCCGGCGCCAGAATACGATCCGGGCAGCGGCAGCTCGGGAATCTCAAGCCCAGGCGTCCCGCGGACAGACTATACACCTGCCTCGGACGATGATGAGGAATCTATTATTTCCAACGGCTGGTTCCAGTTGATTGTATCGCTGGCAGTGGGCGGTATTGCCGTAGGCATCATGGCGGCGAATGCGGGAGGACGCGTAACGGTGAACCGGTTTACTTATGAAGACTCCAGAAATTCTGGCGTGGTATCCAGGAAGGATCAATATATCCGTACTACGGTCTCCAAACGTAAAATTGAACGCAACACCAACAGCGGCGGCGGAGGCGGAGGCGGCAGAACAGGCGGAGGACACAGTCACAGCGGCAGCAGAGGATCATTTTAGAGAGGATGGATGAGCATGGGATTTTTTAAGAATCAGTTTGCCAATGTAGTGGAATGGGAAGAGTTCCGTGAGGATATGATTTTTTGGAAATGGAGCAACCGTGAAATAAAGAAGGGCAGCAAGCTGCTTATTCGCCCCGGTCAGGATGCAATCTTCGTGAATAATGGCAAGATCGAAGGGATTTTCAAGGACGACGGCGAGTACAATATCGATTCGGATATTATCCCGTTCCTGTCGACGCTGAAGGGCTTCAAATTCGGCTTTAACAGCGGCATGAGAGTGGAAGTTCTCTTCGTGAATACGAAGGAATTTACGGTGAAATGGGGAACGCAAAATCCGGTGCTGATTCCAACGCCGCAGCTACCGGGCGGGATGCCGATTCGGGCTAACGGCACCTTTACCTTCCAGGTCACCGATTATGTAACGCTGATCGATAAAATTGCCGGTATTCGCAACAGCTATCTGGTTGAGGATGTCAAAATCCGAATCACTTCGGTGCTTGATCAGCTGCTGATGAAGTGGATCAGCCGGGAAGGCAAGGATATGTTCAATCTTCAGGCAAATGCCTCCGATATTGCCAAGGGAATTCGCGAGGATCTGGATATGGAGGTGCTTAATAACGGGATCTCGATTACCGGCTTCCAGGTGATGAGCTTCAACTATCCGAAGGAAATCCAGGACATGATCACCAAGACGGCATCGCATGAAATGATCGGCAATCTGCAAAAATACCAGCAGGTCAGCATGACAGACGGCATTGCTTCAGGGAAAGTAAAGGGCGGCGGTGTTGCCGGCGATATGGCTGGAATGATGATGGGAATGAATCTCGCAGGCGAGATGATGAAGAACATGAACCAGAATCAGTCTTCTTCCGGCAATTCGTCCGCGAATTCGGGCTCTCCGGCTCAGGGGAGCAGCCAAAAGCCGAACTTCTGTCCGAACTGCGGCGCAAAGAATGAAGGCGCTAATTTTTGCCCGAATTGCGGACAGAAGCTGGTCTAGGGCCGATCATCAAAAACCGGAAGGAAGAGGGGGCTTTCACCCTCTTCCTTTCACTCCATATCACTGTCAAATCGGTAGAATAAGCCTCCGTCGAGACTTTTATTGTCAAGCTCCATTTTATTTTTAACAAACTTTTCATTTCTTGGAAACAAGTTCTGTTACAATGAGGGTATACGAGCTCAAATCCGATACGAGGTGCCCTGAACAATGAAAAAGAAGACGATTACATTCATTGCTGGTCTCATGCTGTTGCTGCTGGGAGTTCTAGTATCCAATCACTTCACCGCCAATTCGACCGAAGCCCATTCCCCTAAAGAGAGGCAGGTCGTTAACGAAGATCCGCCTGCCTCGGCGCAAGCAGAATTACCGTTAAGGGACCAAATAGCAAAGTGGATTGTTGAGCAGGGCCAAAGAGATGAATACTATTTGGAAGGATTGTCTTATGTCGAGGTCCAACTGGATACGGACAGCGAACTGGAAATCATCGCGGGTATTGACGGCGGAGTCCACCTGGGCCAATTTTTTGTTTTTGATTCTGGTGCGGACGGAGAATACAAGTTGATCGCAGAGAAAGATTGGAAGGTAGAGCAGCTTCATCCCGGCATGGCGAAAGACGTGGAATTGAAGATGATCTTCGAAACGGTCGATCGTACCGGAGGGACCGGAGTGGATGTATATGAGGCTCACTTATGGTATCTGGATAACGGAGAGTTCAAGGAAGTCTGGAACGGCTGGTTAAAGGGAAGAAATGCGATGCTCGCAGGGAGTCATTCCCTGTTGGCTGGCAGCTATCAAGTCATTGAGGGTTGGTTGTACCATTGGGAGACGGTATTCAAATTGGCGGATGATGACGTAACCCGTACCGCACCGCCGCAAACAACGCTGAAAGTATTCAGGTTTAACGGAGAGGTATTTGAACCTGTTGAATCAACGGAATTGGCGGAAGCGGATAACAAGACGGTTAAATGAATAAAGCGGCAAGCTCTGTATTGTGCTGAGCTTGCCGCATATTTGTATATAAGAACATTTTACACGTTGTAAATCAGTGTCAATCCTCAGTTCAACTGCCACGGAATAATTAGATGAACAGATTAATGCCCGATTGGTCGGCTTTACCGAGATAGTAGCCTACGCCGCCGATTTTGATGCCTTCAATCAGCTCTTCCTGCTGGATACCCATAACATCCATCGACATTTGACAGGCTACGAGTTCAACGCCCTGGTCAAGCGCGGATTGCATCAGCTCCTCCAAGGAGGCAATATTGCCGCTTTTCATGACGCCCCGAATCATCTTGGCCCCCATCCCCATCATGTTCATTTTTGAGAGGCTTAACCTGCGGCTGCCGCGCGGCATCATCTTACCGAACATTTTTCCGATCAGATTTTTTTGGACCTGTACCTTCTCCGGTTTGCGGATTATGTTTAATCCCCAGAAGGTGAAGAACATCGTGACTTTTTTGCCGCTGGCTGCAGCGCCGTTCGCAATGATGAAGGAGGCGATCGCTTTGTCCAAATCACCGCTGAATACGACCATGGACGTCCCCTCCGCGCCCGTGGATGAAGAGGTCTGTTTACCAACGGATCCCTGGTCAGCAGGGTCGCCCTTTCTCACATAGGCTTCAATTTTCCCTGCGGGCAATTTGTTGATCTGAAGCGCCTGATGCTGCGACATTTTGGCCCAGGAGGCGATATCCTCATAGAATCCCGGATCGGTAGCGGTTACGTGCAGCACTTGACCCGGGTTTAGCGGGTCCATCGCTTGCTTGACCTGAATTAGCGGGCCGGGACAGCATAATCCGCAGGCATCCAGCACAGCGTCGGCAGTAATCGTGTCCGCAGACAGACGCTCTTTGCGGTCCGAGGTGGAGGCGGAAGCCGGCTCAACCGCCGCTGCTGCTGTCTCCAACTCAGCTTCAGAGGATGGATAATACGGTTCTGGGGCGTAACGGCTCATGAGATAGGTCTTGTATCCGCCGGTCAGATTGCGGACGCGGAAGCCATGCTGCCGAAGGATGCTGGAAGCGGTATAGCCGCGCAGGCCAACCTGGCAATACACCCATATTTCTTTGCCGGAATCCAGTTCAGATAATCTTCGCCGGAGGTCGTCGACAGATATGTTAAGGGATCCGGGAATATGGCCGTTCGCATGCTCAAGCGGTGACCTTACGTCGAGAAGCAGTGTTGAGGCAGGATCGCGCGTTTCCAATTCGGCAGGCACGAACACCGAAGTTTTGTCTGTCAGAATATTCTCAGCGGTGTACCCGGCCATATTAACCGGATCCTTCGCCGAGGAATAGGGAGGGGCATAGGCCAGCTCCAGCTCGGTTAAGTCGGTCACGCTCCCTTTGAGACGGATGACGGTTGCGATCACGTCTATCCGTTTGTCTACGCCGTCATAGCCGACGGCTTGAGCTCCGAGAACAGTTCCTTCGTTATTGAACAGCAGCTTGATGGTCATCGGTACAGCTCCCGGATAATAGGCGGCATGTGAGCTCGGATGGACATAGGTCACCTGGTAAGGCATGCCCAGCCGCTGCAACGTCTTCTCATTAAGACCCGTGGCTGCACCTGTCAGGCCGAACACTTTGATGATAGAGGTCCCTTGCGTCCCTTTATACGTCGTACCCAGGCCGCATACATTGTCTGCGGCGATTCTGCCTTGCTTGTTGGCCGGGCCCGCAAGCGGAACTGCAGTCTGTGTACCGCTGACAAAGTCGGTAATCTGGACAGCATCACCCACTGCAAAAATATCCGGCCGGTTGGTCTGCAGCTTGTCGTTAACCAGGATATGTCCCTTGGGACCAAGCTCGATACCGCTGCCCTGCAGGAACCTAGTATCCGGAGCCACGCCGATTGCGAGGATGATCAACTCCGCAGACAGAGTCAACTCGCCGGACAGCATGACCTCCGTCCTATCGCCAAGCTCCCGAAAGCCTTGCACACTGTGAGAGAGCAGAAGCTTGACGCCCTGAGCCTCCAGCTCCTTGGACAGAGCTCCGGCCATGTCGGCGTCGAAAGGGGCAAGAATTTGCGGCCCGCCTTCAATAAGCGTAACCTCCAGCCCGATTTCACGCAGATTTTCAGCCATCTCCACCCCGATGAACCCTCCGCCAATGACGGCAGCAGACCGGATGCCCTTTTCCTCGATATGATGCTTGATCCGGTCCGTATCCGGAATGTTGCGGAGCGTCATGATTTGCGGGCTCTCGATCCCGGGCAGGGCAGGCCGAAGGGGACTCGCCCCGGGCGACAGAATGAGCGAATCGAAGGACTCTTCGTATTCACCGCGGCTCTTGCTTCTGACTGTGACCGATTTTTGCTCCGGATGAACGGCAATAACCTCGCTGTCTATGCGCACATCGATCCGAAAGCGCTGGTGCATCGCTTCGGGTGTCTGAACCAAGAGCTTGGAGCGGTCCTGAATCGCACCTCCGATATAATAGGGAAGCCCGCAATTGGCGAACGAAATATACGAGCCCCGCTCGAACATAATAATTTCTGCTTCTTCATCCAGCCGGCGCAATCGGGCGGCAGCCGAAGCTCCTCCGGCAACCCCGCCGATAATAAGTATCTTTTTACCCATGTGCTATTCCTCCTTAAAAAGTAACTCAACCAGCTGCGTGATCCGTGTATCCGATACATGGTACAACACCTCTAGTCCGTTGCGCTCCGTTTCCACAATGCCCAGGCTGCGCAGCTTCTGCAAATGCTGGGATACCGTCGATTGCGGCAGGCCAAGGCATTCCTGCATATAGGACACATTGCACTCCTTTTTCTCCAGAAGGCCCTTCACGATACATAGCCGTACCGGATGCGCGAGCGCCTTGAGTAACTCGGAAGCTTCTTCATAACGCTTGATGTTATTGTCCATTCGGTTGTCCTCCGACTTATATTTATATATCGTAATATTACGATATAGTGATATTGATGTCAATTCTAAGTCATGGATGAATGGTTTGATTACATAGGATAAAAGTAGGGAATTGTCCAGTTAGTTGATTTTGAGCAAGCGATGCTGTTAAAGTAATGAGGTATGTTTATTTCGCACTCTATGGATAAGAGTTGGTCAAAGGAGAGTTAGACACTATGGAAGATATCTTTACAATATTAAAATCGATTATTCTGGGAATTGTCGAAGGGATTACGGAATTCCTGCCCGTGTCTTCAACAGGACATCTGGTCATCTTCACCAATTTGCTGAGCTTCAGCGGAACGACGCCATCTTATGTTGAAATGTATACTTATGTCATTCAATTAGGGGCCATACTGGCCGTGATTGTACTCTATTGGAAAAAAATCAAAGATACGCTAGTAAATTTCTTCCCTCAAAAGGTAGGTTTCCAGCGTTCAGGCTTTCGGTTTTGGCTGATGCTGGCGATTGCCTGCATTCCGGGCGGCGTATTCGGCGTTCTGCTGAATGACTGGTCTGACAAGCATCTTTTCACCCCGGTTGTTGTGGCATTTTCACTCTTCTTCGGCGGTTTGTGGATGTTGTATGCGGAGAACAAATTCCGCAACAATAAGCCCGGCGGCGGCGGAGACGAGCTCAATGTGACCGTGAAGCAGGCTCTGATCATCGGCGCTTTTCAATGCCTGGCCATTATTCCGGGAATGTCCCGCTCGGCTTCCACAATCATCGGCGGTTGGGTTGCCGGATTAACGACCGTAGCAGCAGCTGAATTTTCCTTCTTCCTTGCGATTCCGGTCATGGTCGGGATGAGTGCGCTTAAGATCATCAAAATCGGCGGGTTTGGCAGCATGACTTCCATGGAGCTTGTCTCGCTTGGCGTTGGTTTTCTGGTATCGTTTATCGTCGCATTGGCTGTTATCAACAAATTTATTTCCTATCTCCAGAAGAAACCAATGAAGGTGTTTGTATATTACCGTATGATTTTTGCGATTATTGTGCTGTTAGCGGGTATTATCGGAGTATTCGGATAATTTCAAGCGCGTGTCAGAGGCCGGTCATCCGATAATGGGTGGCCGACTTTTTTTGCATATGAGCGGTTTGGTCGGAAGCAAGCCGACACGTAAAGGAGGTCAGCGATATGAATCGGATTGATATTGTCTATGCGCTCTTGCCAAGCGAGGATGGAAGCCGGATTCTGATGGTGCACAACACAGGCAGCCGGAATACATGGACACTTCCCGGCGGAACGGTGGAGCAGGGGGAGACGCTGCAGGAGGCCTTAATCCGCGAAGTGAAGGAGGAGGCGGGTGTTGAGATCGAGGTGCTGGATGTTGCGGCTATTAATGAGCTCCGGGCACCTGAGAGCAGCAAGCACTATCTGCTTATCACATTTTACGCTAAAATCATCAGCGGGCAGCTCGGGACGAACGTACCCGAGGAAGTAGCCGAGGTGGAATGGATCGAGCTTCCAAGGGCTGATTTGCTGATGCCTTATTATCAGAAGGGGATAAGCCATCTTGTTCAGCAGCAGAAAGGCGTTCCTTATTTCGATGAGGGCGTTCAGTTTGGGGAGAAAGAATAAGAGAAGCGAAAATAGATTGATTAGCTCTCTATTTCCGAACATAATAAAGATAACTATAAGTTGACTTTTTGAACTCGCACTAAAATGATACGGAGGCATATGATATGAGAAGTTATTTGGACTTGCTGCAGGATGTATTGGATCACGGAACACCGAAGGAAGACCGGACCGGCACCGGAACGATCTCTGTATTCGGACGGCAGCTTCGTTTTGATCTGTCTCAGGGGTTTCCGTTGATGACCACCAAACGGATTCATTTGAAATCGGTCATTCACGAGCTGCTGTGGTTCCTGAGCGGAGAGACCAATATTACTTATTTGAAAGAAAATGGCGTAAGAATATGGGATGAATGGGCGGATGAGAACGGAGATTTGGGACCTGTCTACGGCTCCCAGTGGCGTTCGTGGGAGACACCTGACGGCCGGACGATTGACCAGATTACGAATTTAATCGAGGGGATCAAGAAGAATCCCGACTCGCGCCGGCATTTGGTCAGTGCCTGGAACGTGGCCGAGGTGGACAAGATGAAGCTGCCTCCTTGCCACTTCGTCTTTCAATTTTATGTAGCGAACGGCAAGCTGTCCTGTATGCTGACGATGAGATCGGTCGACACCTTCCTGGGCCTTCCGTTCAATATTGCAAGCTATGCGCTGCTGACGCATATGGTGGCCCAACAATGTGATCTGGAGGTTGGGGACTTTATCTGGTCCGGCGGAGATGTGCATATCTACAACAACCATCTGGAGCAGGTCAAGACACAATTGGCACGTGAACCGTATCCTTTGCCGCAGTTAATTATCAAGCGGAAACCGGCGTCCATTTTTGACTATGTATATGAAGACTTTGAATTCAGCGGTTATCAGTATCATCCGACGATCAAGGCTGCAGTTTCCGTATAGGAATCTGTTCAGTGAACTGTTGTATGAAGGGAGAGATAAGCTTGTCAATCACATTGATTTGGGCCATGTCGCGAAATAGAGTGATCGGCCGTAATAACGAGCTGCCATGGCGGCTTCCGGCAGACTTGAAGTATTTTAAAGCGCAGACGACAGGCAAAACGATTCTGATGGGAAGAAGCACCTGGGAATCGATTGGCAGCAAGTCGCTGCCTGGCCGCAGAAATATCATTCTGACACATAACCGCGAATATACGGTAACGGGGGCGGAAGTGGTGCATTCTTTGAATGAAGCCCTTGAGCTGGCCCGGCACGAAGAGCTGTGGGTGATCGGGGGAGCTGCGGTGTATCGCCAATTTCTGGAGCATGCGGACCGCCTGCTGGTCACTCTGATAGATGAGGATGTAGAAGGTGATACTTACTTCCCGGATTTTAGATGGGATGACTATGTGCTCAGCGGGGAAGAAGTGGGAATTCGTGATGAGAAGAACCCTTATGATTACCGCTTTTTGACTTATGTACGCCCGGGTTCGAGTGCTGAATAGTACAAAATATCGTATCAATAATCCATTAATAACAACTCCTCCGAATGCTAACATCAAGATACATTGAAATGTGAGAGTTTCCAAGATCGTTTGGGGACTTTTGCATAGACGGATGGGGGATTAATGGATGTCTACACCAACTGGATTTATGGAATACAACAGACAGCTTCCCGGCGACCGAAGCCCGTCCGAACGGGTTCAGGATTGGCAGGAGTTTCACAAACATATGTCTGAAGAAGAGCTGAAGACGCAAGGCTCGCGCTGCATGGATTGCGGCACTCCTTATTGCCACACAGGCATTGATATGCTGGGCGGAACATCTGGCTGTCCGGTGCACAACCTCATTCCGGAGTGGAATAACCTTGTGTATAGAGGATTGTGGAAGGATGCGCTGGAGCGTCTGCATAAGACGAATAATTTTCCCGAATTTACCGGGCGGGTATGTCCTGCACCCTGCGAAGGCTCTTGTACGGTAGGACTGATTGGACAGCCTGTGACGATCAAAAATATTGAGCAGGCGATTGTTGACCGTGGATTTGAAGAAGGCTGGATTGTACCGGAGCCGCCAAAGCAGCGGACCGGGCGCAGGGTGGCTGTCGTAGGCTCAGGGCCTGCTGGCCTTGCCTGTGCGGCGCAGCTGAATAAAGCCGGTCACGAGGTCACCGTATATGAGCGGGCTGACCGAATTGGCGGACTGCTGATGTACGGCATTCCAACCATGAAGCTGGATAAGCAGGTTGTTCAACGCAGAGTGGATCTGCTTGCAGCAGAGGGGATTCATTTTGTCACAAACACGGAAATCGGAAAAGATATCCCTGCCCAGCAGCTTGTCGAAGATTATGATGCAGTTGTCTTATGCGGAGGAGCTACCAAGCCTCGGGAGTTCAACATCGAGGGCAGTGACTTGAACGGGGTTCAATATGCGATGCCGTTTCTGAACGCAACGATCAAGAGCTATCTGGATTCCGGACTGGAGGATGGCCAATATCTGTCTGCCGAGGACAAGGATGTGATCGTCATTGGCGGCGGGGATACCGGATCGGACTGCGTAGCAACCTCGCTTCGTCATGGCTGCCGGAGCATCACCCAATTTGGCACCCATGCCATGGCGCCTCTGGAGCGCGATCAGGTCAATAATCCATGGCCGCAGTTTCCGAATGTCTACACACTGGATTATGCCCAAGAGGAAGCCAAGGCTTTATTCGGCAGCGATCCCAGAGAATTCTCGATCATGACAACGCGTTTCGTTGGCGATGAGGAGGGCAATTTGAAGGAGCTGCATACGATTCAGATTCAGCGGATTGTCGATGAGACCGGACGGAAGATTTATCAGCCTGTTCCGGGTACAGAGCGGGTATTCCCGGCTCAGCTGGCACTGATCGCAATTGGATTCGACGGACCGGAGCAGACCTTGCCCGAGCAGTTGGGGCTTGCAACCGATCGACGGAGCAATGTGAAGGCGCGTTACGGCAAATATAACACCAACGTGGACAAAGTGTTTGCCGCTGGCGATATGAGACGCGGGCAGAGCCTCGTCGTCTGGGCCATTCACGAAGGCCGCGAAGCAGCCAGGGAGGTCGACAAGTATCTGATGGGTGCAACTTTGCTAGCTTAACTACTTTAAGGTTAGTTGAACTAATGGTTGTTCATTTGGAGGCAACGTATGAGGTGTTCTTACGATCGCTGTTGTTCGCAGATTTCTTTGATTGAACTTAAACCATCTAGAGGTAGAAATCTACTCACAAAGGCGAACGCTCCGCTTCTTCAGAACACCTCACACTTATGCCTGGCACACTAACTTTATTGTTCAACAAATGGTAGTTAATAAATGCATATTGTATAGAAAGTGGATATCTCTTACTCACTCACAAAATTCGACTAAGACGCGACACGGGTTATGAAGATATCTTGAAGGCTCGTATCGGTTTGCACAATTTAGGGCTGTGCCGTAAGGGTGCAGCGGGTAAAAGAAAACTCATAAGGTGATTTATTTAACCTTATGAGTTTTGATATAGCTTCGTATCAATTCTTGGGGCATGAAACAAAGAGAGAGGTATGCAGGGTTACTCGTGAAAGCAACTACACAAGGTATTGCCTGATGTTCATTTTTAGTTGACAGAAGTGTCCTTCTGAACGAAAGGCGTAACATATGGTATCCAATCCATTTATAACGTGTGCTAGCCATAGATTCACATTTTGTTCCCGTGCCCGAAGGATTAATACAAATTTATTCAAAAAGAAGATAAAAAAGGATGATAATGAAAATATTTATACTAAACCCTTATTTTGTTAAATTTTTACGAACAATATTTTTCGACACATTTTACATATATAAGGGTATATACTAAAGTCATTGCTGGCCAGCATACACTATTTTTGGAAAAAGGAGTAAGATATGATCAGAAAAATAACAATTTCTCTAATGTCTCTCATTTTAATCTTTCCAATGTTAGTCGTTAGCGCAAGTGCAAATGATTTTGATGAAATAGAGCCAGGAGTTTTTATTAATAAATTATCTGAAGAACAGATCTCTGAGGTTAATGGTTTAAATACTCTTCAACGTACAGATAAAATAAATACGGAATACTTAGGAAGAATTGTTGAGGAATTAACACTTTATAAGACCGAAGAAGAGATGCAAGCAGACGGAACTATTAATAAGTATGAGTATTACCATGTAAAATATAAAGATTCGAAAGAAGCCAGTTTAGTACAAGAACAAATCTCAAGCAATAAAGCAATTAATAGTAATATCTCTCCAATGGGATTCAATAATGAAGAGGGAGACTTCAGACTTGTAACTACTTTTGAACCTTTGGTTGAACAAACAAAATTCGACTCAGTTAGCAAGAATCTATATTCGAACTTAGCGGCAAAAACTTATGAGAAGTACTTTTCTCTTTTGTCAGGCAAGTTCATATCAAATTATATCATTGGATACTTCAGTAGCGAGATGGTTAGCGATTTAATTGGAGGCTTGGAAGGTAGAGGTGATGCGACTGCATACTTTAGACTTGCTAAAAAGACTGGACAGATTTATCATAATGGTAGCTTTAAAAGCTACTTTGTAGCATATCAACAAGAATTTTACTGGAAACATGAGACTATTACTTATAATAAAGATGGAAGCGTAAAACGTGCTTCAACTATGTACTATATACCTCAAACCAGTGGAGTTAGCTACAAACCAATTCACTGGATATACTCACATTATTTTAATGACAATACAAAAATTGCAGAAGTAACCCAGTATCAATATGGAGTTGAGCCAAACCGTTCAGTTCCTATCAATGATTACTTAGCATATGAAGGATACCGGAACGACTGGAGTACTATTGGAACAATGTCATATTAAAAATTATAGTGGCACGAATACAAAATGTATTCGTGCCACTATAATTAAGAAAGGATTGAAGTACCGCTTATGAAGAGACTAAGGTTTATAATATTGATACTGATTGTTTTTTTGTTTATTTTTGTTGGTATATCTTTATATAACCTTCCTTATAAAAGTGTCAACAACTATATTAATATTTATACAAAAAATGAATTTTTCTATTCTGAGAGTATTAGTCACTTTTTATCCTATAATGAAGAAAATAATTTACCAGAGCCAACCGTCACACTGAAAACTATCCGCCGTACTATAAATGAAGCAGACATTTTAGCAACCTTTGAAATTTCCAATTATAATGATAATTACACCCTTACCAATGTATATTCAGGGAGCCTTTTATTCTCCCTTGTTTATAGTAAGTGGAATTGGAAAATTGATTCAATTACTGTCATTAGCGATATGTCAAAAAACTAAATGAGACTGCGGAGAGAGGCATAAGTGTGAAGTGTGCTGAAGAAGCGGAGCGTTCGCCTTTGTGAGCGGATTTCTCCCTTGCCTGAACTTATTCCAATCAGAGAAATCCGCGAACAACAGCGATCGTAAGCACACTTCACACGTTGCCCCCAGAGTAGAATCATTAGTCCAACTATTACCGTCTGATTCCAAAATATGATATAATAGATTCAGCTACAGGGCTGCGCCAGAGGCGTGGCCCTTTTCTTGACCGTACAAGGATTTGAATGCAAGAAAGAGGGGCCTTGAGATCATGAAGACACTGGTTATTGCCGAAAAGCCGGATATGGGAAGGACGATTGCGGCGGTCATTGAGCCGAAGGCGAAAAATAATCGATCCTATCTGGAGGGCGAGCGGTACATTATAACTTGGGCCATCGGACATCTGCTCGGCCTGGCTGAGCCTGACGCATATGACGATAAGTACAAACGATGGAACTTTGGAGATTTGCCGATCCTTCCTGAGCAATTCAAAATTGTTCCGAACCCGCGCACCAAGGATCAGCTCAAGATAATCGGCGAGCTGGCCAAACGATGCTCAGCGCTCGTGAATGCCTGTGACGCAGGGAGAGAAGGTCAGTACATATTCGCATTGATTCAGCAGCAGCTGAAGCTGACACAGCCAGTCAAACGTCTGTGGATCTCGGACCTGACGGCAGAGAGTATTGCCAAGGGCTTCGCCGAGCTGCGTGAAGGCAGGGAGTTCGAAAATTTAACCCTTGCAGCCAGTGCCCGCAGTGAAGCCGATTGGCTTGTCGGCATGAATGCATCGCGCGCATTTACGACCAAGCACCGGACGCTTTTATCGGTGGGACGCGTGCAGACGCCTGTGTTAGCCTTAATCTATGATCGGCAGCGGGAGATTGAGAGCTTTGACTCGCTGACTTACTACGAGATCAAAGCAGAGTTCAAGCAGGATAACCGCGAGTATTCAGGAGCCTGGCAAGGCGAACGTCTAACCGATGCGGAGAAGGCGGCGGGAATCGCTGAGAAGGTCCGCGGCAAACCGGGGAAAATCACGGATTATGAGGTTAAGGATACGAGAGAGTATCCCTATAAGCTATATGATTTGACCCTGCTGCAGCGGGATGCAAATGCGAAGTTTGGGTACTCCGCCAAGAAAACGCTGGATTTGGCTCAAGCGCTTTACGAGAAGCATAAGGTCATTACTTATCCGCGTACCAGCTCGAACTATGTAAATGAGCAAAATATTGAAGGCATGCATAAGGCGCTCCAAATGCTGAAATCAACAGCCTACAGGGAGCTCGCCGAGCAAGGAAAGCCTGCTCTTGTGCATGCGGGTAACAAATCCGTCTGCAACCCGTCCAAGGTGGAGGATCACCACGCAATTCTGCCGACACTTCGCCGTGCCGGGGCATTGGGTAAGGAGGAGCAGCAAATCTATGATCTGATCGTGCGCCGCTTTTTATCCCACTTCTACCCGCCGGCCGAGTACAAGCAGCACACGGTATGGACCGAGGTAGAATCGGAAATGTTCAAGACCAATGTGAAGGAACTGCTCTCTCTTGGCTGGAAGGTGTGCATGCCGAATGATGACAGCGGTGCGAAATCCTCCGGACGCGGAAAGAAGCAGGAGGATGAGGAGGAAGCGGAGGAGCTGGTCAGCGAGCCATTTGCGGTTGATCCCTCAGCTTCGGTAATCTGTACCGCTGCTGAAGCAAAGGAGAAGGCGACTCAGCCTCCTAAGGCTTACACCGAAGGGACGTTGCTGAAGGCCATGGAGAGCGCAGGCAAGCAACTGGAAAATGAGGAGCTGCGCGAGGTCATGAAGGAAGCAGGACTGGGCACGCCTGCCACTCGGGCTGCAACGATCGAGCGTCTCAAGAAGGTCGGCTACATCACGATGCAGGGCAAGCGGATCACCGTCACGCAAAAGGGGCGGACAGCGATCGAATTGATCCGGCATGCAGGCGTCGAGCTGCTGACCTCTCCGGAAATGACCGGCCAGTGGGAGCGCAGGCTGCACCAAATCTCCAAGGGGGAGGCGGCCCGTGAGAAGTTCATGGATAATGTGAAGCGCTTTACGATCTCCATCATTGAGAAGGTTAGAACTCAGCCGAAAGCGGAGGCCTCCCGGTTCGAGCCGGGGGAAGAGAAGGGTGCCGGACGCTCAAGGGGGAAAGCGGCAGGAAGCGGAGGCCGCAGAACATCAGCGGAAAAGAAAAGCGAAGCGAAAGCAGCGACGGGTTCTTCTTCAGGCTCCGGCAGTATGCAGCCGCTCGCGGACTGCCCGCGGCAGGGCTGCGGCGGGCAGCTGATCGAGGGCAAGAAGGGCTACGGCTGTACTCATTATAAGCAGGGCTGCGGATTCGTTATCTGGAAGGATTTTTCCGGCAAAAAAATCTCCCATGCGATGCTGAAGACATTGCTGGAGAAGGGGCAGACGCAGCTGTTGGCCTTTAAGGACGGGGACCGGTCGTACAAAGCAAGAATTGTCCTGAACGATCCGAACACCGGCAGATTGGAACTGCAGAATACGGATTCCTAAGTGAGTGAAAATAAGAGACCTCCTTGACCCTTCATGAAGAGTCAGGAGGTCTAAAATTTTGTATTAATTGCTGAAGGCGGCGGAGTGCTTTACTCCAGAATAGGAAGACAACGACAATTTGTTGGCAATGACCGATGGAATCTCTTCCAGCGCGGAAATGGTGTACATTTCGGACTTGGTGTCATGCTTCAGTTCGACCAGGTTAAAGGACCATTCATTCGGGCGTTTGATATAAATCGAATGAATCCCAGCCGACAGGGCAGGCATAATATCTGTCCGCAGACTGTTGCCGATCATCCAGGTGCGGCTCCGGTCGAAGGGACCCGAAGTGAGAATTTCTTCGAGGGCATCCTCGTTCTTATGCCGACGGATATAGATGCGTTCCTCGAAATAGTCTGTCAGCCGCATTTGATCGATTTTGCGCTGCTGAATAACACTCTCTCCGCCCGTGTAAAGATGGAGCTGATGACCTTGACTGCGCAGCAGGTTTAGCGTCTGCGTCATTCCCGGATAAGCCTCGATCTCCCGGTCGTATACACTCATTCCGAGCTTCATCAACTGTTCTTCCTGAGCGACCCCGGCTTCAAGACCCAGGAGCTGGGAGAAATAGCGGTATGTCTCGATCAGAGACTGAGGAAAATGGGTACTGATAAACCCGATTTGTTCAACGCCGGCAATATCGATCTCGATTTGCTTGGCACGAATCTCTTCAGCGGTAATTCCGGTGTTGGCGAACCAACCGGACAGCAGCTCCGTGAATTCATCCAGGATTTGATCGAAATATATATTGCAATGCACGAGCGTATCGTCGAGATCGAATATAATCTGTTGTGTCAGTGTCTTGCTCATTATAATGTCACTCCTTCGGGTTAAGACAGGTTGTCTTGTTCCATGCATCAATCCGTATGTGGATATTATAATCGAATATAGGACTCCAGGAAAATTTGCAGCTCAGAAGCACCATCCGGACGGATCGTGAACTTCTCTGTATCCCGCTCAACCAAATGAATCCGCAGCAGCCCCGCAACACGGAGCAGCATCAGATGATGCATAAGATATTCCTTGGATTGGGACAGGCTCTGGGCCAGTTCAAAAATGGATTTGGGCTCATCCGCTATGTATCTGAGCAGGCGAAGCCGTTCCGGGCTCGCGAGCGCTCTTGTTAACCGAAGCAGGCAGATCGGCGGCTCTTCTTCATCAAGTTCGGGAAGATCCAGCGGATATTGGATAACCAGTGTGCTTTCATAGAAACAATAAGTATTAATCGGCCGAAAATGAATGGAAGGTAAAAGCACAACCTTGTTCACAGGCAAGCCAGGCTCCAATACAAGACCTGCCGATGCATATTCAACCAGAGCACCCGGGTCCATTTTGTGAAATAACGCGCGCTTCTCTTCGGCATCCTCGAACAGCAAGGCTTCATACTGCTGTTCAATCTCACGGAAATAGCGGTCATACCAAATGCGAAGCAGGGGAACATACCCTTTAAGCCGCAAAATATCCTTACTATTCACAGTGAGAACATAGGAATTCAGTTTAAAAAGAAGGGCTTCCTCTGTGGACTCAGCCAAGTCATCAAGGAATTGCACCGCATTAGCTTCCGGCTGTCGTTCCAGAATAAGAGCATACAACAGGTCGTAGTCGCTGAACGGAAGCTCGGAAGCCTCAGCAAAGGCGGTGCGCTCTTCCTTGCTGAGCCGGGATTCAATCTCATCAATCCACTCCTGGCCTACATCCAGGTTGTTTACCCATTTTCGCGTCGTGTATATGATAAAGCTGCTCAAAAGTTCATACACCGATGAAACGTCAATTTTCACGTCATAGTACATGACTTAACCTCCCACAGGACAAGCATTCATATTCATTATCACCCTTTGATGGAGAGCTTGTCTACTCTTATGTCAGGTCTTTTTTAATCAAAGCATAAAAATGAATAGGCTGTAATGGATTTTCACGGCTATTTCCAATAAACTATAAGGTAGAGCTTGTACAGACCAAAGGAGAATCGGACTTATGATGAAGGTCGAGCGTTTGACATTAAGTGTGGAAGGCAACACAAAGGAAGTATTGCACGGAATCACCACCCAGTTTAAGCAGGGAGAAATGATCGGGCTTGTCGGACCAAGCGGCGGAGGCAAGAGCACGCTGCTGAGATGCCTGGCTTTGCGCGATCCATGGACCGGGGGAGACTATAGCTGGGATGGTAAAAAAATAATTTCCGGCGGGGGCAAGGGTTCGCAGAAATACCGTTCCAAATGTGCTTATCTGGAGCAAAATCCATCTTTAAACCCTGAAAAATCTGCGCTGAAAAACGTATTGATCGGACAGGTGGGGCAGACCTCATGGATTCGCCGCATGACCGGAATGGTCAGATCGGACGACTACATGGGTGCTATGGATGAGCTGGAAAAATTCGGTTTGCTGGACAAGGCTCATGTGAAGGCTGGCAAGCTGAGCGGCGGTGAAAGACAGCGTGTCGCGATTTGCCGGGCTTTGGTGCATGGCGCCGACTTTATCGCAGCAGATGAACCGGTGATCGGGTTGGACCCGAAATCGGCGGAGAATGTGCTGGGGACGCTGCAGGAATTGTGCAAGAATAAAGGGAAAACCGTGATCGCCGCGCTCCCTATCGAGCTCGCCGAGCGCTACTGCACTCGTATCTGGGGGCTGGTGGACGGAAAAATCGAGCTGGATGTAACCGGCCGGAGGTTAACGGAAAGTGAAAAGAGATCGATTGATCTGATATGAGAAATGTGGTGAAGCGGTTGTTCAAAGGCTGGCTGACGATACTGGCCGGAAGTATGTTGCTTATTGTGCTGAGTGGCTGCAATATTATCAAGGATCCCAAATCACTGATGGAGACCCCGCAGCTGACCTCGGACAAGGAATCCCTGATCAGTGTAATCAATGCGGAGATCAAGGGCGCTCAGAAAATTCGTCCCCGAGATGTGAATGATATCAGCTCCATTCGCACGATTGACCTCAATAACGATGGAATCATGGAAGCGATCGTGTTCTATGAAACACCGGATGAGGCTGTCCGCATTCATGGGCTGATTCTGGAATATGTCAACGGAACCTGGTCGGCGAAGACAACCTTCGACGGAGAGGGGCAGGTGCTCGAGACCTTTGCGCTCCGGGATATTACCGGGGACGGAAGACCCAATATCATCGCGGGCTTCTCCAGTGGAGAAGAGGACGCGCAGAAGGGACTCATCGTATATACGTATGACGGAGAAGAGATTAACAAGCTGTTATCCCTGCCTTATTATGATTTCCTGCTTGACGATCTGAATCAGGATGACAAGCTGGATCTGACCGTTATTACACTCAAGCGGGATCAAAACGCGGTGGTGACGACATATCAATACGATGAAACCTTCAAAGAGCTGGATCACATTGAGCTGGATGACCCGATCAAGGAATACTATAACGCCGTTAGCGGCAATATTACCCCTGATTTGAAAGGGATTGTACTGGATGCATCGTTTGGCTCGCACTATGCCTATTCGCATATGCTTGTGATGCAGGAGGGCAAGTGGGTAAATCTGCTGCCTTCGCAGGATTCGACCTTCAAAAATTACCCGGTTTTCAGTGGCGACGTTAACAATGACGGCATGCTGGAGGTGGGGAGATCAGAGAAGCCGAAGGGCTGGGAAGACAAGCCTTATGATGATCTGCCGTTATTCTCTTATTACCAGTGGGATGCGGACTCCGGGTTGAAGTTTGTCCTGCAGCAGTATATGGACCCTGAAGGAAGATTTTATTTCAGCCTTCCTGTCGAATGGCGCGATACCGTAACGATTGATCCGAAATCGGATGCGAACGAGCATCTGTGGTTTACAAGGCTGGATAACGGTGCGGTTGTGGCGGAAATCCGTTTCTTCTCCTTGTCAGAATGGGAGCGGAACAAAGAGGACTGGGAGCTGCTGTCCAGGGAGAATAATAGTGTGATCGGCTTCTTGAGCCATACGGACGTGAAGTTGAACAAGGGAGAAAAAGAAATTAAGCGGACAGGCTCAACGAACTAAGGGAGGGATCGTATATGAGCAAAGTATTAATCTTGGAGGATGAGGAATCCATTCGCAGCTTCATAGTGATTAACTTGAAGCGCTACGGATTTGAAGTGATTGAAGCGGCGGAAGGCAACGATGCCCTGAGCAAGCTGCAGAGCATTCCTGATATTGATATAGCGCTTCTTGACGTTATGGTGCCGGGAATCGACGGATTTGAAGTATGCCGGCGCATTCGTGAGACGAATGAGCGGATCGGGATTATTTTTCTGACCGCAAAGGTTCAGGAGCAGGACAAGGTATATGCACTGTCTGTAGGAGCGGATGATCATGTCAGCAAGCCGTTCAGTCCGACGGAGCTGATTGCAAGAATTCAGTCTCTGCTGCGGAGAGTGAATGTATACCGGGAAAGCAGTGCGAAGGTGTCCTTTACTTCAGGTCCGTTTACATTAGACCTGATCTCCAAGCAGTTTAAGAAGAACGGAGCATTGATTGAGCTGACGCCGACTGAGTTTTCATTGATCCAATATTTCCTGGAGCAGGAGAATACACCGCTGAGCCGGGATTCGCTGCTGGATCATGTATGGGGCAAGGAATATATGGGAGATCCGAAGATTGTGGATGTCAATATTCGCCGTCTTCGCCAGAAGATTGAGGATAATCCATCCGAGCCGGCATTTCTGCAGACCGTGTGGGGTCACGGTTATAAATGGAAAGGCGAGGGACAATGATCAAAAAAGGCATTGGCCGACAAATTGTAATGCATTATTTCATCGTGGTGTTTGTCACCCTGTTCATGGTCGAGATTATTTTCTCGCTGGCGATCCGGGTATATTACTACGATACGGTGTACAACCATATGTATACCCACTCCACCTGGACCTCCGACTACTTCCAGAAATTCGGCCGGATCAGCTCTGACCGAGACCCCGGCTATTTCACGGAAATGTTGCAAACGTTCGAGCTGGATAATACCGAGCTGATGATCCTGAGCCGCAACGGGGATGTGCTGGCCAGCAGCAACGCATTACAGGCCGACAAGGCTGTACAGACCAGCGACGTCTCTCAGGCCGTCTCGGGCTCCGTTGGCAAGTGGATTGGCCGGCAGCCTTCAACAGGCGAGATGGTCATGGCCGTGTCCATGCCGCTTATGGAGAGGGGAGAGAACCGGTTTGTAGTCAGATTCGTGACCTCTCTGGAGCGAATTAATGCTAATCTGATGAAGATGACGCTGCTTTCGATTGGCGTTTGTCTGGCGGTTCTTGCCCTCGTTACACTATTTAGCATCGGGCTGGCGAATTCAATTGTTAAGCCCATTAATAATATTCGGGCCGTGTCTGCCCATATGGCGAAGGGGAGGTTCGACATCCGGATCCGGGGGAAATATCCCTATGAGCTTGGCGAACTGGCAGAGACCCTGAACTATATGGCGAAAGAGATCGTGCGAAGCAATCAGATCAAGGATGACTTCATCTCATCGATCTCTCACGAGCTGAGAACCCCGCTCACGGGAATCAAGGGCTGGAGCGAGACATTGACAATCGGCGGCTTTGATCCGGAGGAGACGAGGCTGGGCATCGGCATCATTTCGAAAGAAACGGATCGTCTGATCGGGCTTGTCGAGGAGATGCTGGACTTCTCCAAGCTTCAGCAAAATGAGATGAAGCTGGTCATTACACGGGTGAATCTGAAGGAATTGCTGCAGGAGACCATGCTGAATGTATGGGCCAAGGCCGAGCAGAAGGGGATTCAGATCAAGCTGGAGGATGAAACGGAGCAGCCGGTTACGGTTATGGGGGACGGGAATCGTCTGAAGCAGGTATTTCTGAATTTGGTCGATAATGCAATCAAGTTTTCCCATGAAAATAGCTGGATTCACCTCGTCGTATCCTTGAAGGGGGATAATCGCGTGCTGGTGCAGGTCGTTGATTCCGGGATCGGGATCAGCGAGGAGCATCTGAACAAGGTGAAGGACCGCTTCTTCCAGGTCAACCATCAAGGAGGAGGCACCGGATTGGGCCTTGCGATCACGCAGCAGCTGGTTGAATTGCATCATGGCGATATTGATCTTCAAAGCGAGCTAGGTGTAGGCACAACCGTGCTGGTGGAGCTCCCGCTGGCTGAGCCGGAGGAAGAGACCGGCGAAGAACCCCTCGCTTCGACCGAAGGAGAAAGCATCCATGAATAAGATAAATAAGGTAACAGGCAGTGTTCAAGCAGGACACATGGATTTTAGGATAGGCCAAGCTGAGGATAAGGATGCGGCTCTGATCAGGGATTTGCTGGTGGAGACGGCTACCTGGATGAACGCAGCCGGGATTGAACAGTGGCATCCGCAGCAATTCACCGAAGAATTGATCCAGAGCTATTTACGGGAACGGGAGATTTTTCTGTGTATGGATGGTGATGTGCCGGCAGGGATGTTCACGCTGCAAAGCAGTGATCCCGATTATTGGGGAGAGCTGAATGACGAGAGCTTCCATTATCTGCACCGGCTGCTTGTTCGGGCGTCGTACCGTGGAATAGGGCTCAGCGGGGCGCTGATCTATTGGGCCGCCCGTTACAGCAGGGAACAAGGCAAGCAGGGCTTAAGGTTCGATTGCTGGGATCAAAACCGCAAGCTGAATCCTTATTACGAGTCGCTTGGCATGGTTCCGCAGGGAAAAGGAACGATCGGGGAAAGGGGCTATATTCTGTATCAAATGGCTCCTGATGTATATAGAAGTGTATAAAGGTCAATAGCTAAAAAGGGTGTCTGTCAACATATCGTCGACGGACACCCTTTTATATTCGGACTCACGAGGATAATCCTTCTGCACGAAGTCGTGCGGTCTTGTCGTAAACCTCTTTCAGGAGACGTGCCGGCTGAGGGCGCATAATCGGCTTGGCGGCAACGGTCTCAAAAGGAGCGATGACGGCAATTTCACCCTCGGCACCTTTAATGATGGCCCCGTCATGAATCACGGCGCCTTCGCCAATTATCGCATGCTCAATCGTGACATTGCGCCCGATTCTTACATTCGGCATAATAACGCTGTCCTTGATTCGGGAGTATTTGCCAATTTCGCTTCCGGCGAAAAGGACAGAACGCTCTGCATATCCGTCGAGACTGCAGCCCTCATTGACAAGGCAGCTCTTCGGTTGAACAGGACGCGATTTTATGGTCCTTGACTCGGTGAGATTCTGGCGTGTGTACATCGGCCACTCCTCGCGGAACATATTCCAGTCCGAATTTTTGGTTAAGAGGTCCATATGGGCATCCCACAAGCTCTGTACTGTACCGACATCACGCCAGTAGCCACGGAATTTGAACCCATGCAGCGGTCTTTCGCTGGACAGCATTTTCGGAATGATATCCTTCCCGAAGTCATGACTGGAGGTCTCATCAAGCGCATCCTCAAGCAAGTGCTGCTTCAAGAAATCCCATTTAAACATATAAATGCCCATGGATGCCATATTACTCAACGGCTTTTGCGGTTTTTCCACAAAATCGGTAATTTGGTTGCTGTCATTCAGAGACATGACGCCAAAGCGATGGGCCTCCTCCCAAGGTACAGGCATAACAGAAATGGTAGCCGAGGCATTGGATTCGGTATGGAATTGCAGCAATTCACGGTAATCCATATGATAAATATGATCACCGGATAAAATTAGTACATTTTCAGGATCATAGCTATCCACAAATTCCAGGTTTTTAAAGATGGCATCTGCGGTTCCTGCATATTCTTCTACACCGGCATTGTATGATGGCAGTAGAGATATGCCACCCTGCTCGCCGCAGCGAAGATTCCAGGCATCGCCTTCTCCGATATGGTCATGCAGGGATTCAGCTTCGTATTGTGTGAGCACACCAATGGTGTCAATTCCAGAATTCACACAGTTGCTGAGAGGAAAATCGATGATCCGATAATTTCCGCCAAAGGGCACAGCGGGTTTGGCTTGCCTGGACGTAAGCGGCGATAACCGTCTACCTTCCCCACCGGCCAGCAGCATTGCAATACAGTCTTTCTTCTTCATTTCGTTTCCCTCCCGTATGGTTTCGTCTGTGTAGTACATAAATAAACGAGATATAATGTTGTTGAAACTAAAATTATGGAAAACAGAAGAAAATATTACATTAATTTTTTTCAATTTCAAATTCAGGTTCATTTTTCCCTAAAGTTGGGTAAATATTTAATTGGGACTATTACATGAAGCAGGTGATCGGTTGACAAACAGGGATATTTATTTATTTCATGAAGGGACGTTGCATAGAAGCTACCGGTTATTCGGCGCACACCTTACCGTGGAAGAAGGACAATCAGGCGTGCGATTTACGGTATGGGCCCCCCATGCGGTACAGGTCTCACTGGCCAGCGATAAGTATGGTTGGACAGGAAATCATGAGAGCGGGTTCACAAGGATTTCCGAGTCCGGGATCTGGAGCCGCTTTTTCCCAGGCATGACCGAAGGGACAATCTACAAATATGAAATAACGGATCAAGACGGTAATCGCATATTGAAGAGTGATCCGTTTGCGTTTCATGCTGAAGTTCGTCCAGCCACCGCGTCCATTGTGAAGAGCGTAGAAGGCTATGCATGGTCAGATGCAGCCTGGCGTCGAAAGAGAAGGAATCTGTTCCAACGGCCGGTGAACATATATGAGCTGCATTTCGGGACCTGGAAACAAAAAGAAGACGGATCGTTGTACAGCTACCGCGAAATGGCGGAGCTGCTTATCCCTTATGTCGTCAAGATGGGTTATACGCATATTGAGATTATGCCCCTTACGGAGCATCCTTATGATTTGTCATGGGGATATCAATCCACAGGTTATTTTGCCCCGACCAGCCGCTATGGTGAGCCGAAGGATCTGATGTACTTTGTAGACCGGTGCCATGCGGCGAATATTGGCGTATTGCTGGATTGGGTGCCCGGACATTTCACCAAGGATGCACACGGCCTGCGGCGATTTGACGGGACCCCGCTTTACGAGTACAGTGACCCCGCCAAGGCGGAAAAGCCGGGATGGGGAACGCTGAGCTTTGATTTCGGCAAGCCGGAAGTAAGGTCATTTCTGATCTCCAGTGCCTTGTATTGGCTGGACTTGTATCACTTTGACGGCCTTCGGGTCGATGCGGTGACTAGTATGGTAAGGCTGGATTTCGAGAAGCGCGAGGGGGAATATGCGCTGAATCAGCATGGAGGCGTTGAAAATCTCGAAGCTGTCAGCTTCCTCAAGGATTTGAATAAGGCGGTATTCCAGCATTATCCCTATACCCTGATGATGGCGGAGGAGTCGAGCTCCTGGCCAGGTGTAACAACGCCGGTTCATGAGGGCGGACTGGGCTTCAATTACAAATGGAACATGGGCTGGATGAACGATACGCTTGCCTATATGGAGACGGACTTTGCTGAGCGGCCCCGGCGCCATAATCTGCTTACCTTTCCAATCTGGTATGCCTACTCGGAAAACTTTACGCTGCCTCTATCCCATGACGAGGTCGTTCACGGTAAAAAATCGCTGCTCGACAAAATGCCTGGCAGTTATGAGCAAAAATTTGAGGGGCTGCGCATTCTGTTGGGCTATCTAATGACCTTCCCCGGCAAGAAGCTGGTGTTTATGGGAGGGGAATTTGGTCAATTCATAGAATGGCGGGACCAAGGGGAGCTGGACTGGTTCCTGCTGGAATATGATTCCCATTATGGACTCCAGCAATATACCGCTGCGCTGAATCAGTTCTATCTTCGCGAGCCTGCGCTGTGGGAGCTTGATCATAGCTGCGACGGATATGAATGGATTAATCCGGATGATGCCGGCCAGAGTGTGATTTGTTATTTGCGGAAAGGAAAGAGAGTAAAGGACACCCTGCTGATTATCATTAATTTTCAGCCGGTCGCCCGTCCCGTATACCGTATCGGTGTGCCCAAGCCGGGAATGTATGAGCAAGTCTTCAGCAGTGTGATTCCGGAGCTGGACGCCCATGGCCGTGAGGTAAGAGTTGCCAAGTCCAGCGAAGAGATATCCTGGCATCAGCAGCAGCATAGTATGGAGCTTGCGCTTGCTCCATTAAGCTTCACGGTATGGAAGAGAACGGGCAACCTGCCGACACCTAAAAAAAGGAGGGCGAAAGCATGAAGATCTTGTTCGCGGCCGCCGAGGTCGTTCCATTCATTAAGACCGGCGGTCTGGCTGATGTGATTGGGGCGCTGCCCAAAGCATTGAAGCAAGCGGGTCATGATGTTCGGATCGTGATGCCGAAATATAAGGATATTCCCTCGATCTATCAGGAGCAAATGCGTCATCTCGGCTCGAGTGAAGTAGCCGTTGGCTGGCGCAGGGTATATGGCGGGGTGGAAACGCTGGAATGGGAAGGTATTCCTGTCTATTTTCTCGATAATGAATCCTACTTCGGCAGGGATGGGGTCTACGGATACTGGGATGATGGCGAACGGTTTGCCTTTTTGAACCGTGCGATCCTGGACTTGCTTCCGATCATGGATTTTTGGCCGGATATGATTCATTGCCATGACTGGCACACGGCGATGGTGCCGCTGCTCTTGAAGGAGCATTTCTCGTGGAATCAGGATTATAGCCGGATCCGGACTGTATTCACGATTCACAATTTGCTGTACCAAGGGATCTTTCCGTATATTGTTCTTGGCGATCTTCTGGGACTGCCGGACAAGTATTTCACTTCAGAGGGAGTGGAGTACAACGGAAATGTCAGCTTTATGAAGGCCGGCCTAGTCTACAGCGATCATGTAACCACCGTAAGCCCGACCTATGCGCGCGAAATTTGCACAGCTCATTACGGCTATGGTCTGGACGGCCTGTTAAGGTCGCTGGGCGACAGGCTGTCGGGCATCGTAAACGGGATTGATGTCAAATTGTATAACCCCGCAACAGATGCCGCTCTTCCGGTTCGCTACCAGAGCAGTCTGGCCAAGAAGCGCGAGAATAAAGAGGCCCTGCAGAGAGAGCTCGGTCTGCCGGTCAAGCCGGAGGTTCCGTTGGTAGGGATGATTACGCGGCTGGTGGAGCCGAAGGGACTGGACTTAATCACCCGGATTATGGATGAATGGCTCCACTTTGACGATGTGCAGTTCGTCGTGCTGGGGACCGGAGACAAAGCTTATGAGGATTGGTTCAAAGAGGCTGCCGGACGCCATCCGGACAAATTATCGGCGCAGATCCGCTTTAGCGATCAGCTGTCCCGCCGGATCTATGCCGGAAGCGATCTGTTTCTTATGCCATCGCGCTTTGAGCCATGCGGAATCAGCCAGCTGCTGGCGCTCCGATATGGCAGCATACCTGTTGTGCGGGAGACGGGCGGCCTGAATGACACGGTCCATCCCTACAACGAGGCTTCCGGAGAGGGGGATGGATTTTCCTTCCAGAACTTCAACGCGCATGATCTGCTCTATACGCTTCGTCGAGCCGTCTCCTTCTACCATCAGCCCGATGAGTGGAAACGGATTACAGCCAACGCATTTGCGGGAGATTATAGCTGGGACAGCTCGGCAAGAGAATATATGGAGATCTATACAAGACTGACTGAAACACCATAACCAAACGCAAAGAGGGCCTCCGGATTCATAATCCAGGATAGCCCTCTATTTGTGTCCCTGTAGCGACCTTTATTTCAGCTTGCGGCAGAGAATGCGGAAGCCGTAAGGATCCAGCCCGATTTCCATGGTGCCGTTCTTTGGCTTAACGCCGTCTCCGGTCAAGGCGTCGAACCAGTCTTCCGTCTCCATCGGGTGCGAGAGAATGCGCTGTTTGCCGGTATTGTTCATCCAGATGGTAAAGTGCATCTGCTCATCGATCCGTTCGTACACGATGCATGGATCATTCTTCGCGGCCTGCAGGAAACGAAAGCGTCCGCGCCGCAATGCAGGATGCCGCTTGCGAAGGTCGATCATCATCCGGTAGAAATCATAAAGCTCACGGTCTTGCTTCTTCGGATCCCATTCCATGCATTTACGACAATCGGGATCTCCGCCGCCATTCAGGCCAATTTCATCTCCATAGAAGATGCAGGGGGTCCCGTAATACGTAAACAGGAACACGACGCATAGCTTCAGCTTCCGCTTGTCATTGCCGACTCGGGTGAGCAGGCGGGGGGTATCATGACTGCACAGCATATTGAATACCACTTCGTTCGTCTGCTGCGGATAGCGCATAATCAGCGAGCCCATTTCATTGGAGAAATCGTATCCATCCATGCCGCCGTTGAAAAATTCCATGACCTGATCGGCAAAGGGGTAATTCATCACGGAATCAAACTGATCCCCTAATAACCAGTTCAGTGAATCGCTCCAAACCTCGCCGATAATATAGGCTTCGGGGTTGGCCTTCTTGACCACCTGGCGGAACTCTCTCCAGAAGTGGTGATCCACCTCATTCGCCACATCCAGCCGCCAGCCGTCCAGCTTGATCTCCCGGATCCAGTACTCGGCAACGCCAAGCAGATATTCCTTGACCTCGGGATTGGCAGTATTGAATTTTGGCATATTGCCATAGAAGCCGAATGTATCGTAAGTAGGAACACCGTCTTTAACCTGAACAGGGAAGGAATGAATATGGAACCAGTCCGCATATTTGGAGCTTTCCCCGTTCTTGATGACATCCTGGAAGGGAGCGAACTGTTCGCCGCAATGATTGAACACGGCGTCAAGCACGACCCGGATACCCTTGTCGTGACAGGCTTCCACCACCTGCTTTAGCAGAGCGTTATCTCCGAAGTGAGGATCAACCTGCTTATAATCGACTGTATCGTACTTATGGTTGGAGGGTGAGACGAACAGAGGGGTAAAATAAATCGCATTAATACCAAGTGCAACAAGGTCATCCAGATGGTCCAGCACACCTTTTAAATCCCCGCCGAAAAAGTTGTCAATTTTGGGAACACCGCCCCAGACTTCTGTGTTCTCCGGGTCATTCGAGGGGTCTCCGTTCGCGAAGCGCTCTGGCATGATCTGATAGAATATCGCCTTTTTGGCCCATTCCGGTACTTTGAACAGATCTACCTCATGAATGTACGGGAACTCATAGTGATCACCCGGCGGTGTAGGCGCCTCATGCTGTATTCCTGTATCGAGCAAAAAGACGGTCTCTCTGCCGGCAGTTAATTTGAAGGCGTAGGACAGACGCTTGAACTTGGGTTTAACGGCGACCTCCCAATAATCGAACATCAGGTCGTGGGCCGCCTTTTCCATTTCAATCTCATGGTAAGTACCGTCCCAATTATACTTATCTCCAGTCATGGCATAGACATGCTCGACATCATCACGCTTTGTTCTAATTCGCAGGTGAATGGTCGAAGAATCATAGGCATAGGCCCATTTGTCCCGGGGAACATGATACAAGGCTTCAAGCAGCATAGGGCCACCTCCTAGTAAAAAATAAATAGCTCGAGTTCAAAAAGACGACTTTCCGAATAACCTCTATAAGAGCGCGTAGTTGTTAATTCAGCACTTTTTACCCATAATACGCTTGCTATGAACCAGTATTCCCGATCGTTTCGCATGTATGTTTATCAATTATGCACAAAAACACTGTATATCATGAATAAAATTCAATATTAATGTAAAATTTTTAAAACAAATGAGATAGCTATCTTGGTATATTTAGTTAGAATACCAACCATTTATTGACCAAAGTATGAATAGTGATTGCATATATATACATCCTGATTTATAATTAGCCCAGTGATTCACTCAGTGTCATTATTATTTTGCTGAACGGGAGAGAGACAGATGAAAAAATGGGGTATGTTATTAACAGCGGTATTGATGGCTGCTGTCGTATTATCGGCTTGCGGAACGAAGAAGAGCGATAATCTGGTGCTCGGCTTGAGCGCGGATTTTCCGCCTTACGAATTTCACATTACAAATGATCAAGGTCAAGATGAGATTGTCGGATTCGACGTAGAAATCGCCAAGGAAATTGCCAAGGATCTGGGCAAGGAGCTTGAAATTAAGGATATGAACTTCGATTCTCTCTTGAATGAGCTGGAGAGCGGCCGTGTGGATCTGGTTATCTCGGGCTTAAGCCCGACCCCGGACAGAGCGGAGCAAGTGGGTCTGTCCAATATTTACTATACGGCTGAGCAAGCGATTGTTACCTTAACTGAGAACAAGGACAAGTATGCTACGATGGAATCGCTGGAAGGCGCGAATATCGGTGTACAGAAGAGCTCGATTCAAGAAGAGATTGCCCAAGGCATCCTAGGCGCGAAGCTGACTTCGCTGGCGAAGATTAATGACATTATCATGCAGCTTCAATCCGGCCGTGTGGATGCAGCGGTACTTGAAGGTCCGGTAGCTGAAGCATTCGTCAAGAATGTGGAAGGGATCACGATTACAGACGCCAAGCCGGAGACAGAGGACGATGGCTACGTGGTCGGGGTGAAAAAGAGCAATCAAGAGCTGCTCGATCAAGTCAACAAGACGCTGGAGCGACTCATCAATGATGGATCGATCGATAAATTCGTAGCTGAGGCGAGCGCATTGGCTGAAAAATAATCAACCGCGCTGCCTTCCGGAAAATAGCGATGCAGTCTTCGCTATTTTCCGTTTTTTTTGTAGGAAGCAGGGAAGAGAACGGGAGGACTGATATTTATATGGAGTTGTTTTCAGTATTTATACAGTATAAAAGCTATTTTCTGATCGGGATTCAATATACGCTCCTGCTAGCGGCGATTGGAGTTCTGTGCGGCTTTGTCCTGGGACTGGTTGTGGCGCTGGTGAGGATGTCTCCTTGGGCGTGGCTGCGGTTTATAGGACATGCTTGGGTGGAGTTTCTGCGGGGCACCCCGATGCTGGTGCAGTTATTGATTATCCACTATGGGTTATCGACCGCCTTCGACATTAATTTTACACCTGTACAATCCGGGGCTATCACCCTGTCGCTGAACAGCTCAGCCTATTTGGCGGAAATTTTTCGTGCGGGTATCCAGGGCGTAGACCGAGGACAAGGTGAGGCGGCCAGATCGCTCGGGATGACGAAGGGGATGTCTATGCGCTTCATCATTATCCCGCAAGCCGTAAAATCGGTACTGCCGGCGATCGGCAATGAGTTTGTTACGATTATTAAGGAGTCGTCCATTGTCTCCTTCATCGGTGTAACCGAGCTGATGTTCCAATCCGGTGCTGTGGTAGGCATCACCTACGACGGGATGACGCCTTATCTGGTCGTCGCAATTATGTACTTTATTCTTACATTCACACTCTCCCGCATTTTGGGCGTGTTTGAAAGGAGGTTGAAGGCCAGTGATCACCGTTAAGGGCTTGCACAAGAAGTTCGGACAGCTCCATATTTTGAAGGGAATCGATCTGGAGATCAGTAAGGGCGAGGTTGTTGTTGTGATCGGCCCCAGCGGCTCAGGTAAGAGTACACTTCTGCGTTGCTTGAATCTGCTGGAGGAGCCGAGCGGCGGCGAGATTACGTTTGAGGGTGAATCCATCACAACCAAGGGCTATAATATCAATCGGACACGTGAAAAAATGGGAATGGTATTCCAGCAGTTCAACCTGTTCCCGCATAAAAAGGTGATCGATAATATTACGCTTGCGCCAATTCGTGTCAAGAAGCTGGAGAAAGCCAAGGCCGAAGCGCAGGCGATGGAGCTGCTGCGGACAGTCGGGCTGGAGGACAAACGCGATGCCTATCCGTCCCAGTTATCCGGCGGACAGAAGCAGCGTATTGCGATTGCCCGTGCGCTCGCGATGGAGCCGCATGTGATGCTGTTTGATGAGCCTACTTCAGCCCTGGATCCGGAAATGGTCGGTGAAGTGCTGGATGTGATGAAGAAGCTTGCTCAGAAGGGGATGACGATGGTTATCGTGACCCACGAGATGGGCTTTGCCCGCGAGGTAGGAGACCGGATTCTGTTCATGGATCAAGGGGTTCTACTGGAGCAGGGAACGCCGGAGCAGGTATTCGGAGCGCCAAAGCATTCGCGTACCCGGGAGTTTTTAAGCAAGGTTCTATAATGAAACGGAAGTTGACCAGAGGATGCCCAAAGTCATCTCAGATGATAGGAGCACCCTCTTTTTACATAATTGTTACCTTTGCAAGCGCCTAAACTATAAAAAAATCGTTGTACACCAAGGGGTTGGGCGAATTGGCAGGTTTTTCATGGACTCAAGGTTACAAAATTGTGATATATTCATACCAGCCAAAATCAATGCAGCAATGCAATGCTATGGGAGGAAATGAACAACATGAGGAAAAACAGAATTTGGTCCCGCAGCTTCAAGACAATAATCCTTGCCGCAGGTTTAGCCGGAATGCTCCAGGGAATGCCGGCGTATGCCGATTCGATACATACAGCAAAGGATGGCGATACCTTCTACCTGCTGGCCAAGCAATACAATGTCAGCCTGGACAAGCTGATGGAAGCCAATCCTGAAGTTGATGCCAAGAACATCTATAATGGAGTGAAGCTAACCATTCCAGGCGCAGAAGAAGGATTGACTGCCTTTTCAACTTCAGGGACGGAAGGCCCCGATCAGTTCCTGACGGTTCAGCCGACACTAAAGGTATTCTCGTCGGAGAATGTGGTTGAGGCTTGGGGGAAAACGCTCAACTATACAAAGACAATCCAAGTGAAGGCTTCCGCTTATTCAGCTGCTGCAAGCGAGAACGGGAAGTGGGGAGCCGTAGACTATTTTGGAAATCCGCTCGAGCTTGGAACGATAGCGGTTGATCCGAAGGTCATTCCGATGGGAACTAAGGTATTGGTTACGGGTCACAGTCACGCTAATCTGCCCAAGGCCGCATTTATCGCTACAGCATCCGATCAGGGCGGTGCCATCAAGGGCAACCGGATCGATATCTTTATTCCAGGCAGCCAGCAGTCCGTAAAGCAATTCGGCTTCCAGGACATTACGCTCTATATTCTTGAATAATGAAGATAAAAGCTGCTCCGGCTGTCGCATGACTGGCCGAAGCAGCTTTTATTTTGATTGGGATACATCAAGCAACTCTGGAAGGGTGACAAATTGATAGCCCTTGGCTTGAAGCTCATGAATAATATCAGGCAGCGCTTCAATGGAGCCGGCCAGATTAGATCCGGTTCCGCCGCCGCCGTGCATCAGGATAATTGAACCGGGTCCGGCAGCATTCAACACGTTTTGTTTTACCTTTTCTTTATTAAGTCCTTTCCAATCCAGAGAGTCTACATTCCAGTTCACGAGCTTGTAGCCATGCTGCTTGGCCCAACGGACTTGATTCTCGGTGATTTCGCCATAGGGCGGACGGATCAGCCGTGGACGGTAGCCAATAAGTTCAGCAATGATATCCTCTGTACGCTGAATTTCCTTCTGGAACTGGATAACGGACTTGTTGCTGAACTGAGGATGGCTGTAGGAATGGTTGCCGATCACATGTCCCTCAAGGTGAATTCTTCGCAGCAGGTCCGGATGCTTCTTTACCCGGTGACCGACGACGAAAAAGGTCGCGCGCACGCCCTGCTTGCTAAGCGCCTCCAGGATTTGCGGGGTAAACCGGGGATCAGGCACATCATCAAAGGTGAGGGCCACTTGCTTAACCTCAGGGCCTTTAAACTTGAAGGTTTCCGAATAGCTGCGGCGCAGCTCGCTTAATGACTTTGGGCGATCTTGTCTGATTGCGGTTTGCGCCTGGCAAGCGGTTGACTCCTGACTCTGAATCGTCGAACTGTGCTGCTGCTGTTTCATTTGATGCTCCGCCAGCGTTGCGGAAGGCTCCATAGAAAGCCCTATGCATACCGCACAAATAATCAATAGCTTAAACTTCCGTATTCTAATCCATCCGGATCGCATCATCACCCCTCCTTCACAGAAGCATACATTATGCCTTGGTATGTCCTGAATGCGCCAGATGTATGCGGAGGACAAGCATTTTGATCGGAGTATGACAAATGTCACAGACTTGACGGTTAGAAAAATTGCATCTTATAGAGAAGTGTATTTTCAGCATCATCATGTATAGAGAGGGGAGAGGGCATTGCCAGCAGTCATCTATAATGAGCAGATTGCAGAAGGTGTATACCGTCTTGCCGTAGAAGGCTCCTTTGCCGCACGGATGGGACAGTTCTATATGTTAAGGGCATGGGAGATGTATCCGCTGCTATCCAGACCGCTTAGCGTATTTAACGTGGAGGATCACTATATTGAATTTCTGTACCTGGTTGCAGGAGAAGGAACGGCGATCTTCTCGAAGCTGCAGGCAGGGGATGAGATCACGCTGGAAGGACCGCTCGGGAATGGATTTTCGAAGCCTGCGGGACGGACAGCATTTGTTGGCGGGGGAATCGGGATTGCCCCGTTTTATTATGCGCTGAAACAGGTGCCGGATGCCGACGTATATCTCGGCTTCAGCCGCGAGGCGTATTTGGTGGACGAATTTAAGGCATTAACTTCAGGCGAGGTCATTACAAATGTTGGCGGGATTATTTTGAACCAGGTCGACTTTAACCGATACGATACGATCTATACTTGCGGCCCTCACAAGATGCTTGAGGCTGTGCAGCTGAAGCAGGCGGATTCAGGCACAGCGGCGGATGTGTACGTATCCCTTGAAAATCGAATGGCTTGCGGGATCGGAGCTTGCCTCGTATGCAGCGTCAAGTGCAAGGAAAAAAACAAGAAGGCTTGCGCAGACGGACCTGTATTCCGTGCGGAGGAGGTTGTTTTTGAATGATCAACACATCATACACGATGGCAGGGGTAACCTCCAAAAACCCGGTCGTTATGGCTTCAGGAACCTTTGGATTCGGTAAGGAGTACGGGGCGTACTATGATCTGAACCGGCTTGGCGGTATTTCTGGAAAAGGACTGACCCTTCATCCCAAGGAAGGGAACTCAGGCCTTCGCGTCTACGAGACGCCTTCCGGCATGCTGAATAGTGTGGGATTGGAGAATCCGGGTGTCGCTGCGTTTCTCCAGGAGGAATGCCCGCGATGGGAGGCGCTTGACCTGGCCCGGATCGTGAATCTGGGCGGGAACACGCTACAGGATTACATTGAAGGAGCCCGGTTGATTGAAGAGGATGCAATTGCCCGGCAGCGGTCAGGACGGCCTGCAGTAGATATGATCGAGCTGAACATCTCTTGTCCGAATGTAAAGGCAGGCGGAATGGCGTACGGCATCAAGACAGAGGTTGCCCGAGAGGTGGTGCGGGAGATTCGCGCGGTCACAACGCTGCCGCTGATTATTAAGCTCTCTCCGAATGCCGAGGATCTGGTCTCCATGGCTGAGATGTGCGAAAAAGAGGGAGCGGATGCCATATCCCTGGTGAATACCTTTTCCGCCATGAAGATAGATATTTACAAGCGCCGCAGCGTCTTTAACAATCTGTATGCCGGGCTGTCCGGACCGGCGATCAAACCGATCGCGCTCCGCATGGTCCATCAGGTGTGCAAGGCGGTAGAGATTCCTGTCATAGGAATGGGCGGGATCAGCAGTCCGGAGGATATCATTGAGTTCATTATGGCTGGAGCTGCGGTGATTCAAGTGGGGACTTATAACTTTATTAATATTAGAGCCGGAATTGACCTGGTCGACGGTGTGGAACGTTTTATGCAGGACCAGGGAATCCAGTCGTTGGACGAAATCCGCGGTATCCTTTAAAATGAGAGGCAGATTGGTTGTCGACAGGGGGAACTGCGGATGGATCCATTTTCAGATATCAAGCTTGAGGCCGCTTCGCTCGGACGAGACCTGCTGGTGACGATCACCGGCGGGGAAGTCCATATCGGGGCGGCCTCAACCGCTTATTGGACGGACGGCAGGGTGGACGTGCAGACCGCTGCTGTTCCTGGCCACAAGGAGCATGTGCTTACCGTGAAGCTGGCGCAACGGGCAGCCGCTCAGCTTCACTGCACGGTTACCCTTGTTATGGGGATTCACTATGATAATCTGACCAAGCTTGAAATTGATCAGATCAGTAAGCGTACGGAACAGTTAATGGAGCAATATTTGCTGCAGGCAGAGAGAAGAAACGGAGATGAACAACATGGGTGAAAATCAACAGGATAAAATGTCGCGGAGGGCCTTGCCGGTGGCTGCAGCCCAAGAGAAAGTCATTTCCTTCTGCGGAAAATTAACCAGTGAATTCGTCAGTCTTTCCGAGGCTAAAGGCCGGGTGTTGGCCGAAACGGTCAAGGCTCCGCATCCGTATCCGCATTTCCGCCGCTCGGGCATGGATGGATATGCAATTATTAGCAGCGATACAGCAGGCTGCTCGGCACAAACTCCGGTTCACCTCGAGGTGATAGATGAGATCCCTTGCGGCAGTCTGCCCTCGGTGGCTCTTGTTCCCGGAACTGCTGCAAGAATCATGACAGGAGCCAAGGTGCCGGATGAAGCGGATGCGGTAGTCATGTTTGAAATGACAGAGGCCACCGACGGAGAGTCCGGGTATTATGTGAAGCTGAAGCGTGAGATCGCTTCCGGAGCGAATATTACGCCGGTGGGATTGGAGCTTGCCGAAGGTGATGTGATTCTGGAGGCTGGTCAGGTCATTTCGGCAGGGGAAATTTCGGTGCTGGCTACGTTCGGAATCTCCGAGGTCGCCGTGATCCGCAAGCCGCGCGTAGCCGTGATGGCGACCGGCTCAGAGCTGCTTGCAGTTGATGAACCGCTGCAGGACGGCCGGATCCGCAACAGCAACACCTACATGCTTGAAAGTCAGATTAAAGACGCAGGAGCTGAGCCGATTGTTCTGAACGCGATTGCGGACGATCTTTCCACGGCGAGAAGCAGAGTGCTGGAAGCGATCGAGGAATACGATCTCGTCATTTCCACAGGCGGCGTCTCGGTCGGTGACTTCGATATTATGGCCGATCTTGTGCTGGGCGATGAGATGGAAATGCTGTTCAACAAGGTGATGATGCGTCCGGGCAGTGTAACGACAGCCGCGGTCAGGCAGGGGAAGCTCTTGTTTGCCTTATCAGGCAATCCCGGAGCCTGCTTTGTCGGCTTCGAGTTGTTCGTCAGACCGGCTATTGGCCGTATGATGGGGATAGAGCAACCCTTCCTGAAAGAGGTGGAGGCGACACTGGCGGCTGATTATCCCAAGATCAATGCCTACACGCGGTTTGTTCGGGGACGCATCGCTGTGGAAGGAGCCCGGCTGCGGGCTTACCCGGCTGCGCTTGATGAATCCAGTGTGATGATTACGATCAAGGATAGCAATGCCTTGCTCGTGATTCCGCCGACAACCGAAGGGGTTCAATCCGGGGAACGGATTAAAGTTCTGCTGCTTCCGGGAGTCGCGGGCTAATCTAACGCTCCACTTGCCGTAGTTTCCTGCAAATGTGCAGCGATATAAAGACCTGCGTAAGCGCAGGGGGCAACGTGTGAAGTGTGCTTACGATCGCTGTTGTTCGCGGATTTCTTTGATTGAAATAGTAGGGTAGAAATCCGCTCACAAAGGCGACCACTTTCGCTTAATGCTTTCGAAGTAGCTTTCTTACAGAAAGCTTGTAACCCTTCACACTTATGCCCTTATTACGCAGGCTCTTAGTTCAGCTTTATTGGTGCTTCACTTTAGTAGCTCACACACGTTCTCCCTGCGGTGGCCAGGCACTTGAATCCATCGATATGTACATACAACCTCGTCATCCGGCATATCAGGTGGCGGATGCCCTAATACGTATCATCTTGCAGCACTGAGTAGGGACTGTAGTAGCGCATTCTGCAAAATGCTCGAGCAAGTATGCATTACGCACTGCAAATTCGGATTCACACAATTTAGTGAAAAAAGTTACTTTAAATTCAGAAAAACTGGCAGTAAGGCGGATATAGTGAAATTTTTGCGCTTAAAGTTGGCTAAAACGCAGATTTGGCTAGTTACTGGAGATCTAAGGTAAGTTTTTTCACTAAAGTTAGATTCGAGCGCTGAATGAAGAATTTAAGGTAAAAAAGTTCACTGGAGCATGACCGGATCCAGGTTGATCGAGTAAGGCGAGTGAAGTGCAGAGTAGAGAATGGTATGGCGATTGGACAAGCGAAGTTCGGAGCGAGACTGGAATGTCAGTTGGAGAAGCGAATATAGGTGTAAGGCCGGAGCCTGATCTGACAGGTGCGTTCGGTGCAAGGCAAGGCCGGAGCATCATGGTGTTGGGGCGTAATACCGGACACGTGAGCAGTATCGTACTTGCGTGGAGCTACAGGCGGCATGTTGATTGAAGTGCAGCTTATGGCGTAGCTATCTGCAACTGCATTGATTGTAGCTGAATCGAAAGGGCGAAGTAGCCAGGCATAAGTGTGAAGGTAAAAGCTTTCTGTAAGAAAGCTACTCCGGAAGCATAGAGCGGAGCGTTCGCCTTTGTGAGCGGATTTCAACCTAGTTAGAACTTAGTCCAATTGAAGGAATCCGTGAACAACAGCGATCGAAAGTACACTTCACACGTTGCCTCATCTAACTTGCCTCTATGTTTAGCTGTTCTCTGCTATTGCTCACTGGGCCGCGTCTGGAACATACAGTATTGTCAGTTCCGGCGTTCAATCGCTTCGGACATGGTCTTATCCGTCAGATGGGCATAGACCTCGGTTGTCTCGGTAGATGCATGTCCTAGCTGTTCCTTTGTCTTGTAGATATCATTTTGCAGATAATAGTCCGTGGCAAAGGAATGGCGCAGCTTATGCACGGTAAGATAGGGCTTCCCGAAGCGTTTGGCGTATTTGATGATCATCGCCTGAATGGCCCGTTTGGTCATGCGCTTGCCTTCCTTGCTTCCGTTCGGAATGGTTACAAACAGGGCTTTCTCCCGCTTCGGGGTCTTGTAGCGTGTGTGGCGCAGGGCAAGATAATGAGTCAAATCGTCCTTGGATTGCTCCCGGAAATAGACCGGCGTTTTGAAGGTCTCATCATTATGTCCCTTGCGGAACACATAGAGCAGCTTATTCGCCAAATCCAAATCATTCACATTTAAATTGACGATCTCAGATACCCGGAGTCCGGAATTCAGAATAAGGCTTGCAATGCAGGCATCGCGCTCCCGGTTAAGCTCAAAAGCATGAAGTGCCTGTTTATTATCCTGAATATCCTCGCGATACCCTTCTGCAATGTAGGTAATAAATTCCGTAATTTCTTCTTCCTCGAGTATTTTTCCTTTAAGCTTTGCCGCCGTATCCTTCGGCTTATGGATCCGCTTGATTTCCACCTTGGCCATAATGTTCCGCTTTAGCAGCGGATAGAAGTTCTCGTCTTCGGCAATCTGGCTCAAATAATGAAACAGCGAGCGAAGGGAGGACATTTTGCGGGATACCGTGACTTTTGAATTGGTTCCTTCTGTCCGTGTGGTTAGATGCAAGCGGTAAGCTACGATGCTCTCCATATGAAGCACTTCGAGATCATAAAGTGTAATATCCCCGATCACAGCAGCACTCGTCAAGCCCTCGGCGATTAGCCAGCCGAAGAATTGCTCGTAATCCCGCACATATTCAAGCAGGGTCGAGGGGGACAGGTCAGGCAGCTTGTAATCTATAAATTGCTGAACATAGCCGGGCATTCGCACAACCCGTTCATCCAGCTTTTTACGGTCGATCATCTTTTGAATACTCATAACGCTATGCAGCCCCCTGATTTAGCAAGGTAATTTCAAATCGCAAAAAATGAAAATTTCAACATATGAAAAATTCAGAACAGGATTCTTATTTCAGCGAATCTAGCTCAGTCACCACAATGCCATTCTTTACTCGTAATTATATCATTCTTCTATTCGTAAAAAGAAGGAGCCTGAGCTAAATTAGTAATCATATAGGAAACATATAAAATGTTATGTCAACCAATGAAAGAGGAATGAAGAAGACATAACCGAATGATCAGCATTATACACAAGAATTAATCAGATAAATAAAGAAATTAATCGCATAAATTAATTACCAAGAAGAAAGGCGACAAGTCTTTCTCCCCAAGGAAGCAGTGTTTGTCGCCAATCTTTTATAAATCCAGCTTGCTGATTTCATCTTTGAGCTTATTGGCTGAGGCCTGGAATTGCGCTAGCTCTTGATCGCCCAGTTCGAGGTTGAGTACTTGTCTAACCCCGGAACCATCAACGATACATGGAACGCCCAGATAGACATCCGATACGCCGTTGTAATCGGTTAGCAGGGTAGAGACATTGAGGACAGAGCCTTCGTCCTGCAGGATGGAGGTAATAATCCGGTCAAGTGCCAACGCAATGGCATAAGAAGTTGCTCCCTTGGCATTGATGATTTCATAGGCAGCATTTTTGGTATTGTTGAAGATTTCCTCGCGGTCCTGTTCGGAGAATTCCAGACTGATTCCGGCGACGTTCGCGAGGCTCCACAGAGGCAGCTCCGAATCTCCATGCTCACCTACGATATGCGCATGAATGCTGCGAGGATTAATCCCTTTATTTTGACCGATCAAATAACGGAATCGCGCACTGTCCAGCAAGGTCCCCGAACCGATGACCCGGTTGGAGGGGAAGCCGCTCTTGCGCAGGGACACATAGCTCAAAATATCAACCGGATTGGTCGCCACCAGAATAATCCCGTGATCATTGTATTGCACGATATTTTTGATAATGCTGTCGAAGATTCCAGCGTTCCGCTTCAGCAGATCGATGCGAGTCTCACCCGGCTTTTGTGAAGCACCAGCGGCAATCACAATAACATCCGCATCCTTGCAATCACTGTAATCCCCAGCCCAAATCTTCACGCCCCCTGTAAAAGGAAGTCCATGATTCATATCCAGAGCTTCGCCCAAGGCCTTGTCTTTATTCGCATCGATCAGAACCAGCTCGGATACACGTTCCCGGAGAAACAGGGTGTATGCCGTAGTCGTTCCGACAGCTCCGGTTCCGATAATAACTACTCTGCTGGAACGTAATTGCGTATTCATCAGATCATCTCCCTACATCTGGATTCAAAACCACTCTTAGGTTGTTCAGCATCTTGAGCGGTTATGTACTTATTTACTCTGATTATTGTACATGAAACAGAAGTTAATAGGCAAAATTGTGAATACAAGAAAGTAAGTCAATTCATGTATTCAATATTTATAGTTAACATAATATATTTTATGTTATTTTTAGTGAAGTAATAACTTTGTAACCGTAGATGTAACTATTCTGTAAGGACGAAGCGGGCTGTTTTATATTATTCTAGTTATAACATCAGATAGAGAGAGGATTTTGATATAGCTATGACAAACCGTCCTACTTCCGAAAGCCGCACCACATCACGTTCACAGCACAAATCAGGCAAAACGATGAAATCGCTAGTCACTGTCGCCCTCATTCTATCGTCTATATCGATTGTTATGTCTGCCTATGCGGCCAATCAAATTATCCATGGATCCAAGTCGGCTGTAGGGGCAAAAATGCAGACTCCTCCTGCAGCAACTTCACCGGTCACTGTACCCCAAAACCCAACGTCCGAGCCCCGAGACAGCTCTGCTGAAGAGGCTATTTCAACTGAAGATTCAGCCTTTAAACCCGGCTCCGAGGATAAGAGTATTGCAAACCCAGATAAGAGCCCGGCTTCGGCTTCATCAGAGAATACAAACACCCGATCTGCTGTTTCTGAGCAGAAGGTGGTTTATCTAACCTTTGACGACGGACCGAGTAAATATACCGATACGATAGTGGATCTGCTGCAGAAGCGGGGAATCCATGCTACTTTTTTTATGATTGGCAGTCAATTGAAGGATCATGAGGAATCCGTGAAACGGACGATCGAGTTGGGAAATTATGTCGGACTTCATAGTATGAGTCACAACAAGAAGAAGCTTTATGACAGTGGAAAGGCGGAGCCGTTCTTGAAGGAATATCAACAGGAGCAGGCACTGGTGAATGAGCTTACAGGAACGACACCTTGGTTGATTCGGGCTCCCTATGGGAGCAAGCCGGGAGTGAACGCGGATATTCGCGACCGTCTGGCAGAAGCCAACTTCAAAATGTGGGATTGGACCGTGGATTCCAAGGACTGGAGCTATACGGACAAGCCGGATAAAATCATTCAGGAAGTGAAACGCCAGGTTCGCAGGGATACCGAAGTTATATTAATGCATGAGAAGTCTCAGACCATAAAGGCCCTTCCTGACATCATTGATTATCTGCAGAAGAAGGGATATTCCTTTGCTGTCTATAAGCCAGAGATGCACTTCCCTGTAAATTTTGCCAAGGATGATCGTTTGTGACCCGGATGGTATAATAGATTGCAACGGATTCTACTAAGTCTGACCGACTGGAAATGAGGTATTTCGTAATGAACAGCTGTCTACGCTTCATCAGCGCCTTGTTGATTATGGCGACGCTGCTTGCGGCTTGCTCGGCGAACCCGTCACTTCCTGTGAACAGCCCTGTCTCTATTGAGGATACTCAGGAAGAGGGACAGACGCTCACGATCGTTAATCCTGAATCTATCGATTCAAATATGCAAACGGAACAACTCTCAGATGGCAAGAAGTATCAAATCCAGACCCGGCTCACAGATTTTCATCTGTTAAGCTCGACGACCGGGCTGGCATGGGGGGCTACTCGAAATGAGCTCCGTCTATACCGTACTGAGGACAATGGCGCAACCTGGACCAACATTTCTCCGTCCTCTTCAATCTTATTTTCCAGCAGCCCTGAATTTGGGAAGGATTTCTTCTTCTTGAACAAGGACACAGGATGGATCATTCGGAATACGATCAACTCTGGTGAGGCTATTATTCTGCGGACAAATAATGGCGGACTAGTCTGGAAAATGGCTTCTTTGCCGGATGTAGCCCGGGTTGTAGCTGTCTTCTTTCTGGACGAAGAGCAAGGCTGGATTGTTACCGAGGGGGATTATCGATCCAGCAGCGAGGCAAAGGCTGTCTATTTAACCAAAGATAGCGGCGCAACCTGGAAGAAAATCATGAGTACGCCGATCATTGCGGCAGATGCATCGGCACGGCTTAACAAGCTGCCCAAAATAGGTGTTATTTCCGGAATGAGCTTTACAGACAAGAACCACGGATTAGTAAGTGTGCTGGAAGCCGGCCAGCCATCTCTTTACAGAACGACAAACAGCGGTGTGAACTGGAGTAAAGTGGAGGGATGGTTTGATCATTCGAAGTTTGTGTCCTGTTCGCGCTTTAGCGTGGATGCCCCGGAATTTTTCCGCGGCAATACACGGAATGGATGGGTTCCTTTTGGTTGTGTCAAAGAGGATGCAATTAAATATCAGGGATACTTCACCGAGGATGGAGGAGCTTCGTGGAGCTTCGTGCCTTTCTCCGTGCCTTGGCAGCAAGATGATTCATCAGCCTTGGCAACAACCTTCCTGAATCGTAGAGAAGGGTGGTCGCTCCACGGATCCTTGGTCTACCATACAACCGATCTCGGAGCAAATTGGTCGCTGCTGCCTCAGAGTGCCAAGCTTTCCGAAATTGTTCTTGAGTATCCTAATGTTCTTAAGGTACAGTTTTTCAATTCTCAATTGGGCTGGCTGCTAGTAGGACAAAGCGATAATAACCGTTCGTTGCTTATGCAGACCATGGACGGAGGAGTCAGCTGGCAGGTGCTTTAAAATGAAAATACAATGTGACTTTTCTCATGAAGTTCATCATTTTGTGAAATTTATCACGTTCACTCCAAATACTTTTTGATATATTTAACTTGTAAGAAGAAATGAGAGAAATGCAAGTTCGATCACATACAAAACCTTTAGGAGTGAGTCATGATGAAAACAGTCAACCCAGAAAATGTTACCCGCAACTACCTGCAATTCTGCTACACTTGCGAGGATGCTCACCTGTGCACGACTGAAGAGACTTGCCGGGCTTGTTGGGCAGAGCAAGGACTATGTGCTTCGCCGGAAGAGAATGCTGAAGAGACCAGAGAATTGCTGCAATTATACTATGCATAAAAAGAACGAGAACCCAGCGTAACCTTCGCGCATCCTGGCGAGGGTTATTTTTTTACAAAGAAACAGGACAAGACTTGAATAATTTAGCCGGGACATGAATACAAGTTTTTGATCTAAGAGCATATATATGAGAATGAAAAGGGAGGATGACCGAAAAGCGCTATAAGTTGAACTATAAAAGCTACGTTGCCCCTAGAACATAAATTTCAGTAGTTTAACTTATATGCTTGCGTGATAAGGAGGGGAAGCATGCAATCGTGGGTCGAAATGTTCGATATAATGAACTCTGCTTTTCCAATCTTCATCGTCGTCTTGATCGGGATTCTTGCTATTACTACAGTCAGCGGCATTCATCGTCATGTATCCAATAGCCGGAAGCCTATGCTCAGTGTCCATTCCCTCATTGTAGGCAAGCGTACAGAGGTGTCGCATCGCCACGATCCTGATCTGTCGGTGAATCGCACGGATTCTAAATACTTTATAACCTTTGAAGTGGAGAGCGGAGACCGGCTGGAGTTCATTGTGAGCGGAGACGAATACGGGCAGTGCTCGGAGGGAGATGAGGGCAAGCTGACGTTCCAGGGAACGCGATACCTAGGATTTGAGCGAATGAGAAGGGCTTATCGGACTACTGGAATGCAGGAGTACAGGCATTACTAACTATTAAGGATAAAATCAAGAGCTGTTCCGAGGGAACAGCTCTTTTTGTGTGCATTCATTTTCTATTGAGCAACCGCATGCAGCTGTAATCTCTCGGCGAGGATCTGCTGCGCAGCCGCTCGCCCGCTTGAGAAGGAGCGTTCGGCCAACTCGCCCTTGCCTTCACAGCCGTCACCGCAGAAGAAGAGAGGCGTACCGGGAAGCTGTACAGGAAGGAGTTGATTGGAATGAATGTTCTTAATGCTGGATACCATGGCCTTCTTCGATACTCTCTTCACTTCAGCGTGTTCCCGCCAGCCCGGGTAATGCGTATCGAACAACGCCTCCATCTGCTGCAGTCTTTCATCCAGATAGCGCTTCTTTTGCTCTTCGTCCTCAAAGGTATCATTCAAATAAGCGATGCCCTGCAGCAGTTGGCCCCCGGCTGGAGCCACCGTGTGATCGGTAGCCGATACATCACTGATAAAGACTTTATGATCCATATCGCTAATATAGTGGAAGGGGCGGGCCACGACATGATTGAAGCCGACGTCATATACGAGAACCTCTGTGCAGCTGTTAGCATTATAGGCGGCAAGCTTATCCGCCCACGGCGTAGAGTCCAGCAGCTTCCCCGCTTGTTGAATAGGCATTGCCAAAATAACTTGATCAAAGATCAGCTCTTCCCGAGTTTTGGTCTTTAATCTGAACTGTCCATCTACATAATCGATAGCTTCGACAGCTTCCTTCACCGCAATGTCCCATCTGCGATTATTGCGGATCTTGTCGGCCAATTGATTTGTAATGGTGGACCAGCTGCCAATAATGTAATTGACCGGCCGATTGGAGAGAAATAAATTATGGTAATATTCTGCGATGACCTCGCCGGAAACCTGGCGGGCATCCTCCGGAGTAATGAAGAAGTTGGAGCAGACGAGATGCTCCCATAGTTCCTTCACATCTTCCGAGGAATGTGCCTGATCGAGATATTCTCCGAGTGTGGCATAGTTTTTCAGATGATGCACATTTCCGATTACCGCCGCAACCTCGGCAACAAATCTCAGTTTTTCTTTTACCGTAAGCACATCGGTCTTCATAATGTTCACGAAATCAAGCGGGGCAGGGGTGAGCACGCCATTCTTGGCATAGACAACCTTCCGCTTGTCAACCTGCTTGCTGTCAAATCGAAGCTGAAGCTCCTGTCCCATCATTTGCAAGGTGTGTCTGTCGAACCCATACACAGCGTGAGCGCCAAAGTTCAAGGTGAATCCGGATTTCTCATAAGTAAAGGCCCGTCCGCCAAGCTGCGGACTTCGTTCAAATACGGTTCCTTCCGTCTCCGGGTTTTTGGATAAGTATGCCGCTGCAGTCAACCCGGCCAGACCGCCGCCAATAATTGCGATTTTCATGTGAGAACCTCCTAAAAGGTTATTGAAAACAAATTGGATCGTGCACATGGCATAGAACGCAAAGGGACACCAAGCTTTAACAATCTTAGTATATGCTATTCATGTAAGCGCGTCCATAGAAATAGACACTAAATATTCAAAATTGCAATCGCATTCACGACCTATTTAATGATTACCCCTTGACAAGCCCTAAATAACTTTCTTGGGTTGCACCTCCTTGGGCTATCGCACATAAAATACATCACTGGAGAAGAAGGGAAGGAGGGAATAGAAACTTGGCTGTAATTCAAACGAACTCAGAAGATGTTAAGCTGTTAGCCAGATTGATCCGGGCCGAGGCGGAAGGAGAAGGGCTGGAAGGCATGCTGATGGTAGGTAATGTCGGCGTAAACCGGATCCTGGGCAATTGCCTGGATTTCCGGGACATCCGTAGCATGAGAGACATGGTCTTCCAATCTCCGGGCGGATTCGAAGCCACTCAGAAGGGATACTTTTATCAAGGCGCTAGGGAGCGCGACATCGATCTGGCCAGAAGAGTTATTAACGGAGAAAAGATCCGCCCCGCTTCCAATGCCTTATGGTTCTTCAGACCGGCAGGAGACTGCCCGTCTACATGGTACAATCAGCAAAACACCGGACGCTTTAAAGCCCACTGCTTCTTCGCTCCTACTGCGGAGGATTGTCCGCAGGTCTACTAACTTCAAGTAAATAGAAGGAGGATTTATCCACATGTTCAATTCAACGTATCAGCAAGGGGCATTCGGACAAGGAGGTACGGGATTCCGTCCCTATCCGATGATGAGCGGAACCATGCCTTATGCCGCCCAGCAGACCCAGACCATGCCGCCTAAAGTGCCAAGCGGTAGTCCAATGACGACTTCTGGAACCGTAGTACCGGTACAAATTCCCGCCTATGAACAATCGTACATCGAGAATATTTTAAGGCTGAATTTGGGCAAAGTCGGTACATTTTATATGACCTACGAGAACAATTCGGAATGGAATGCAAAAATATTCAAGGGCGTGCTTGAAGCGGCAGGTAGAGACCATATTATTATTAGCGATCCTACAACCGGCGTACGGACTATTCTGTTGATGGTGAATCTGAATTATGCGACCTTTGACCAGCCGCTTGTCTATCAATATCCTGGAACCATCGGCAACATACCTACGACAAGATAGGATAGACGGCGAGAGCTCGGCAGTATAGGATAAAACCGTTTAAAGATTGATTTTGCATGCCTGGGGCAACGTGTGAAGGGTGCTTAGGCACACTTCACACGTTGCCCCATCTAACTCGCCCTCCGAACGGATTATTTTTGACCGAAAGCCTGGCTATCTGTCATAGACCAAAGTTTGACTGTGTAGTGTATAATAATATAATTAATTATAAATATTCATATTACGGAGCTGAGCCTGTGCTGTTCACTCTATACCGCGAAGGAGGTGCTCCTATTCTCCGAATTTACGGCGGGAATAGGAAACAAATTGACTGACCCTTTACCGAGTCTTTTTTCATTAGGATTAATGCTGCTATTGGTGCTGCTGAATGGTTTCTTTGTCTCTGCGGAGTTCGCCATCGTCAAGATCAGAAGCAGCCGAATGGATGCCTTAATCGAAGAAGGACGCAAAAGTGCCGTCATTGCTAAAAATCTGCTTCAACATCTGGACGGATACTTATCTGCCTGTCAGCTGGGAATTACGCTTTGCTCACTTGGTTTGGGATGGCTCGGAGAGCCATTAGTAGCGGGGCTGCTGGACCCGGTGTTTGAGGCTGCCGGATTGACTGACCGTGCTGCCCATGTAACTTCACTCGCTATATCCTTTATCTTGATCGCAGTTCTACATATCGTGCTTGGAGAATTAGCTCCAAAGTCTTTGGCCGTCCGAAAATACGAGAAAATAACCTTGTTGTGGGCGAGACCGATGCTTGTATTTTACCGGATCATGTATCCCGTCGTTTGGCTATTGAACCGCTTGTCTTCCGGGCTGCTTCGGTTGGTAGGCATCACACCGCAGGAAGGACAGAATCATCTGCATACTGAGGAAGAAATCCGGGTGATGATGAAGGAAAGCTCGGAGAGCGGACTAATTGACAGTACCGAAATGTCACTGGTCGACAACATCTTTGAATTCAGAGTTACCACCGCAAGAGAAATCATGATTCCCCGCACGGAAATGATATGTCTTTATACGCAAAATTCACTGGAAGAAAACCTGACGATTGCTCTGGACGGGACACGCACGAGATATCCCGTGTGTGATGTTGATAAGGATCATATTATCGGATTCATTCATATCAAGGATCTGATCCGCTCGAGCACACAGGATTACCGTGACCTGGTCAGACCGATCATGGCGGTGCCAGAATCGACTCAAATCAGTGAACTGATGAAGCGAATGCAGCGTGGAAAGACGCAGATTGCCATCCTGATCGATGAATATGGCGGCACCTCGGGAATGGTGACCCTGGAGGACATCGTCGAAGAGATCGTAGGAGAGATTCAGGATGAATTTGATGAAGAGCGTCCTGGCATCGAGCAGGTGAGCGAGGATGAATTTTCTATTGACGGGCTGATGCTAATCGAATCGGTCAATGACCGTTTCGGCTTCGAGCTGGATTGTGAGGATTACGATACCATTGGCGGCTGGCTATATTCGCGAATCGAGGTATTACCTCCAACTGTCGGCCAATCCGTGGAATCCGAAGGACATCTGTTCAGTGTAGAAGAAATTGATCATAAACGAATCTCACGCGTCAAGCTGCTCAAACGGCAATTCGTACCGATTGAGGAAGCTGGCGCCTAAGAAAATAGAAGGCTGCTTTGTCCGCAGAATTGCGGAACGAAGCAGCCTTTCTTGTTCATGCCATTAATTATCAGGACGGATCTTCTTCGTCCGGCAGCATTGATTCATAATTTCCAGCGTTACGGCGTGCCGCCATGGCAGGTGAATCGGAATTGCCGAAGCGCTCCACCGTACGCCAAGCGCCTGCATCATCAAATCGTCCGCTATGCTGCCAGCCGATCTCATCCGGACGGGCGGGCGGGGGAGTAATGAGGTCTTCCTCCACAATGCGTGATATGAGACCTTGTACCTCAGCTTCCTTTTGGGCGTGCTCTGTGCAAAATTCGGTATATGGCATGACAGTTAATCGTTCATAGGGAATTGTTTGACCGCAGACGACGCAGTTTCCATATGTGCCTTTACGGATTCGGCCTAATGCTTCTCCGATTTCGCTCATTCGCTGCTTCAGATTATCAGCAAGGGCCAGATCCCGGCTGCGTTCAAATAGTTCGGTGCCCGCATCGGCAGGATGGTTGTCATAAGCAGAGAGCTCGCCGGTCGAATCGGTTAGGGAGTCTTCGCCGGAGCTATCAAAATGATGTTCTAGCTCCCGCTGCTCCTCCAGCAGGGCATGCTCCAGCGTGCGCAATTGTGAATCGCTAAGATGAGTCATGCTCATTCCTCCTTTGCAGACATGTTACCCGTTCACGCACGCAGCAAATCACCCTGCCGGATAATTCCAGCAGGGTGATGGAGGTTTAAAGCATGTGGATTGAGCCTGGCGTACAATTAGAACGCCCAATTTCCCTTAGCAAATACAGGCTCTTCCGTTCCGTCAGCAGTGACGCCGTAGATGTCCATTTCCGCGGAGCCGACCATAAAGTCCTCATGCGCGAAGCTTGCGTTCAGGCCATGCTCGTTCAATTCCTCGCGGGTCATCGATTTGCCGCCTTCCAGGTTGAAGGCATAAGCATTTCCGATCGCCAGATGGTTCGAGGCATTTTCATCAAACAAGGTATTATAGAACAAAATGCCCGATTGGGAAATTGGCGAACCATGAGGAACCAGGGCAACCTCGCCAAGATAATGGGAGCCTTCATCCAGTTCAACCAGCTGCTTCAGCGTTGCTTCTCCTACCTTGGCGGAATAGTCAACAATCCGTCCGTCCTTGAAGGTCAGCTGGAACTCGTCGATAATATTGCCGTTATAGCTAAGCGGCTTCGTGCTGGACACAGTTCCGTTCACACCGGTCTTCAGCGGAGCGGTGAACACTTCCTCGGTCGGAAGATTGGCCAGGAAGGTGTTGCCTTGTGCGTTCAAGCTTTCGGCAGCAACCCACAGATGTCCTTTTGGAAGCTCGATCGTAAGATCCGTACCCGGAGCTATGTAATGAAGCTTCTTATACTTTTTGCTATTGAGATACTCTGATTTTTGCGTGAGGTTGGCGATATGCTCTTTCCAGGCGGCAACCGGATCAGGCTGATCGATACGCACGGTCTTGAAGATCGCTTCCCACAGGGCGTTGACTTGCTCATTCTCCGGAAGCTCAGGGAACACCTTGGCTGCCCAGCTCTTGGAAGGTACTGCCACGATGGACCAGCTGAATTTGTCCGCCATTTGCAGCTCGCGGTATTTGCTCATCGCCTTGCCGTAGGTCTTCTGGTGATTCGTAATCCGCTGCGGATCAATACCTGTCAACAAATCCGGGTCGGAAGAGATGACATGAAGTACGGCAGCGCCATTCTCAACATATTCAAGCATTTCGCCTGCGTACCATTTCGGATCATCAAGGAAAGACTCATCAGCAGCCTTCTCATAACGGAGACGCGTTACGGTATCATCCGTCCAGTTCACCTTAACGAATCTTGCTCCGGCTTCATATGCTTGCTTCACGATCAGGCGCACCAGCTCGGCTGAATCAACTGTTGCAACCACGATCAGATTTTGACCGGGTTGGACATTTACACCGATTCGGACTGCCAGATCGGCGTATTTTTGCAGCTTGTCTTGAAAATTGGACATGGGTTCGTCTCCTCCACAACTAATGGAATAGTTTTTTACTATCATACTACGATTCAGAAGCTTGTTCCAATTAACCGATGGTTATTTTCCCCTCCGGATACCTGTACAGCTCCTTTTCGGATTTTGGCGTGATCGCATATGCCAGTGTAACAGGTCCGATACGGCCCAGAAACATAACGATGCAAAGGATCACCTTGCTGATATCCGTTAGACGCGGGGTCAAGTCCAGACTCATTCCGGCGGTCGCGAAGGCTGACGTCGTCTCGAACAGCAGCGGCAAGAATTCGCGATCCTCCAGCGTAGAGAGGACCATTCCCGTTAAGACAACAAGGATCAAGGCCAGCCAGGTCTGGGTAATGGCCCGCATGATGGATTCCTTGGACAGTCTTCTCCGGAAAAATACAATATCCTCACGCCCGCGCAGCATAGCGTACATGGCCCCGAGCAGCACTGCGAAAACCGTAACCTTGATCCCGCCTCCGGTTGATCCGGGCGCTGCGCCGATAAACATTAAGATAATCAGCAAGAATTGGGTTGAATGCTCCATTTCCGCAACGCTCAGAGTTGTGACCCCTCCGGATCTGGAGCTGATGGAATGGAAGAACGAGCTCATCAGCTTGTCGCCGAAGGTTTCGGATTGCAGTGTAGCCGGATTTTTCATTTCCAGCAACAGGATCAGCAAGGCGCCTGCAACAACCAGGATGCCGGACATACTAAGGACGACCTTGGAGTGCAAGGTCAGCTTTCGGGTATGGCGATAGTGCAGCAGGTCTGAAATCACAATAAAGCCAATCCCGCCGAGAAAGATCAGCACCATGACAACGATATTGACATAGGGATCGCCTGCATATTCAGCCAGGCCGCTGAATTTTCCGTGGACTGAGCCGAACAGATCGAAGCCCGCATTATTAAAGATAGAAATGCTGTGGAACAACCCGAAATAGAGAGCCTGTCCAAGCGGCATATCGACCGCCCAGCGAGCAGCGAGCAGAAGGGCTCCGATGACCTCGATAACAAGCGAATACTGAATCACCCGGCGAAGCAGGGTCATGAGATTCTCCATTGAGTTATGGTTCATTGCCTCCTGGAGCACCAGCCGGTCCCGGAGCGAGATGCGGCGGTTGAAGGCGAGCGCGATCAAAGTACCGATGACCATGAAGCCCAGTCCGCCGATTTGGACCAGGAGCAGCAGTACAACCTGGCCGAAGAGGGAAAAATGAGTGCCGGTGTCCACGACAGCAAGACCTGTGACACAGGTCGCGGAGGTAGCCATAAACAGGGCATCGATCAAGCCCATCGGCTTGCCGTCAGCAGACGCGGGGCCGAGCGACAGCAAGAAGGTGCCCAGAATAATGATGATGCCGAAGCCGTAAGATAATACTTTCGCCGGAGTCAGCGCACCGGACTTTGGGATGGTTTTAGCCAAAGAAGATTCACCTCATACATGTTGTTGCTATATACGCAAAAAATGATACGATAATATCACCCATTATAGTGGAACTTGACTGTAGAAGAAATCAATTTCCTACAAAAACGCAGAAAGGGAGTTTGCGCCGATGAAATTTAATATTGTGGAAGCCTCCATGCATAAAGATTCCGAAGGAGCATTTTTGGGTAAAACCGTCTTTGAGGTTGAAGGACACAAAGCGGCCTACGAGATCACCTTCTTCAGCAAGAGGGGGAAGGAGTGGGACTACAGCCTTCATTATGCCCATGAATCCGGATTAGAGGCGCAATTTATGGAGGTCGATGCCGCACTCGAAGAGGATGATGACTGGTTTGATGCGCTGCTGGATGCAGCCCAGGCCGCGCTCGGAGCGTAGCCGGTCAATACATAGGAAATTGTGAAGGGGGAGGATGCCTATGATGGATAAGCCTTTTTACAGAAGAGCCCTTGGCACCATTATGATTCTCACCATCATTTATTTGATTCACAAAGTGAAATTCATTTTTAATCCGCTGGAGACACTGGTACAAATTCTGATTGTGCCATTCACGATCTCAGGATTTCTATACTATTTGCTAAGGCCGATCGTTCAGTTCCTTGAGGCTAGAAAGCTTAACCGGATGCTTTCGATCCTGTTGATTTATCTCCTGTTTGCCGGCTTGGTTGCGTTGTTCCTGATTCTGGTCTGGCCGCCTCTCCAGAAGCAGATCATCGACTTTGGCAACAATATTCCGAAGCTGGTCACGAGCCTGGAAGCGCAGTTCAATGCAATTCGGGACAATCGATTGATGTCCATGCTGCAAACCGAGAACACGCAGTTGATGGAAAAGGTAACCGAGTACGTCAATCAAGGCCTAAAGCAAGCAAGCGGATATGTATCTCATGTAGTCACCTTCCTGAATGATTTCTTCATTGTGGTGGGTACGGTACCGATCATGCTTTATTATATGCTGAAGGAAGACCAACGCGTCAGACCGGCGCTGTTGCGGACGGTTCCCAAGACATACCGCAGTGAAGCTCAATCCGTACTTAGCGAAATTGACGGCATGCTAAAAGGATTTATTGCAGGAAGAATGATAAGCGCCATCGTGCTCGCCATCATGAGCTTTGTCGGATTTTGGATCATCGGACTTCCGTATCCGCTTCTGCTTGCTATCGTGGGAGCCTTATTCAGCTTCATTCCTTATTTCGGGGCTTTGCTGGGAGCAATCCCTTGCGTTATCGTGGCCTTTACGGTATCACCGACCATGGTGATCGGGGTGATTATCATTGTCGTAGCAGCCCAGCAGATCGAAGGCAATCTAGTTTCGCCTTACATTTATGGAAAGACAATTAATATTCATCCTCTGACTACGATCATTCTGCTCTTGATTGCAGGTGATTTTGCAGGGATTCTCGGCATGATCCTGGCGATTCCGACCTATATGGTCGCAAAAATTGTGATCGTGAAAATCTACCGGATTTATATGGATTCGAAAACAGAAGAGCTCAGTCTATAGTCCTAAAACTTTTCCGCAACCTCTTTTTGGGTGAGGAAAATCATATCACCAGTTCCACTCCTTGCGAGATGATTAATCTAATAAATTGGTTAATCAAAAATGCTCGGGGGATGATAGGAAATGGCAGTCACCGCCAAAAACGGAAAGTACTTTTACGCTTGGAGTAAAATACTGCCCGACGGATCGTTTTACCTGCCGGATCAGGCCCTGCAGGAATACGGAATTCGAACGAATTCCAATGTGATTCTGATGTCCGGGCGCAATACGGCAAAAGGGTTTAGCGTCGTATGCAAGGAACTGATTGATAATTCTCCCCTCGCGAAGGTTTTTGCAGCCGTTCCGGAAATTCAGAATTTCCAGGTGCCTCCCGGCCATATCACCAGTTTTAAAGAGCGTGTATTTTGCTGGACGCATCTGGCCTCAGATCATTACATCCGTCTGCCGCTGCCTACCTGGGAGCAATTCGGCGTTCAGCCCGGGGATCGATTGTTGAGCTTGCGAGCAACGCATCTTGCCTTTAACAATCTTGCCGAAGGGCCATACATCGAATTGGCCAAGCAAGTTCGGGGAATGACGGTATACGAATAGTCATGTCATTTCCAGCCAAAAGCACTTTGTCTCCTTTCTAGGGGACAAGGTGCTTTTTTGTTCTTGTATTTCTATATAGGTTGAGTTGAAGTGGCTGCGTTGAAGAGGCATAATGCCCGCGTACAATCAGTAGCTCAACGTATAAAGATTCCGTGTAATTCATGTTAAATAGGAAAGCCTGATAAAGAAGCCATAAGGACGAAGGGAGCACATTGGATGAAGGCGTTAACCTATCAAGGTAAGAGAGCTGTTCGGGTGAAGGAGGTACCGGATGCCAAGCTGGAGAAAAAGGATGATATTCTCATTCGGGTGACTTCAACGGCGATTTGCGGATCCGATCTGCACATTTATAATGGGGAAGTTCCCGGTATGTACGATGATTATGTGATCGGCCATGAGCCGATGGGGGTTGTGACTGATGTCGGTCCCGCCGTAGAGCGAATCAAGAAGGGAGACCGCGTCATCATTCCGTTCAACGTGGCGTGCGGGGAGTGCTTCTTCTGCAAAAACCAACTGGAAAGCCAGTGCGACCAGGCCAACCCTGAACGGGATACAGGGGGCTACTTCGGGTATTCAACGAGGTATGGTGATTATGCAGGAGGACAGGCTGAGCTGCTTAGAGTTCCGTTCGGCAATTTCGTTCCTTTTGTAGTTCCTGAGCAGGTGGAGATCGAGGATGAGAAGCTGCTGTTCCTCTCCGACGTTATTCCGACTGCCTATTGGAGCGTTATAAATGGAGGGGTAAAGCCCGGAGATACGGTCATTATTTTGGGCTGCGGCCCCGTCGGCCTGATGGTGCAGAAATTCGCCTGGCAGAAAGGCGCGAAGCGAGTGATTGCCGTAGACCATCTGGATTATCGGCTTGCTCACGCGAAAGCTACAAACAAGGCGGAAATTTTTAATTTTGAGGAATTTGATGATTTTGAAGCGCATCTGAAGGAGATCACCCGCGGCGGTGCCGACGTAGTCATTGACTGTGTCGGGCTGGATGCCAAGAAATCCGTGGCCGAGAAGGTGGAGACCGCATTGATGCTGCAAGGCGGATCTCTTCAAGCCTTTAATACAGCAGCGCAGGTCGTGCGTAAAGGCGGGACCATCCAGGTAACCGGTGTCTACGGGTTGAAATACAATATGTTCCCGTTCGGAGATTTATTTGAGCGTAATGTTAATATCCGGACTGGACAGGCTCCTATTATTCATCTCATCCCTGAGCTTTACCGGCAAATCGTATCCGGCAAGCTCGATCCCACCGACATTATCACGCATCGGCTCTCGCTGGATGAGGCTGAGGATGCTTACAGCATGTTCAATGATAAGAAAGACAGTTGTATCAAGGTAGTCCTGAAGCCATAAGCAGCCTTGGCAGCTCCGTCCTGATCCTCGGGGCTGCCCGCTTGGTTTGCAGGTTCCCATGTCCTTCCCGAAACGTGTATAATAGAAGCAACTTCATAGAAAATCCATTTATTTGAAAGGAGGTTGGTATATGAATCCGGCGTTATTAATCATTGATTTGCAGGAAGGACATATTCCTGGCCCAAGGAAACGGGGCGAGGTGGAAGAGGTATGCATGTATATTAATTATGTATCCAGTCTGTTTCGGGATGCAGGCAAGCCTATTGTTGTCATTCAAGACATTGAGGTTGAAGGTGGAATTGACTCGGAGGATTTCGCAGTTATTCCTGAAATTGAGCTGACAGGGGGAGAATTAATACTTCACAAGGAATGGTCGAATGCCTTCTGGAAGACAAATCTGGAGGACGTACTTCGGCAGGAGGGCGTTGATTTTGTAATTGTATGCGGCTTCGCGGCCGAGCATTGTGTTACATTCACTTATAACGGAGCCAAGGAACGCGGATTTGGCGCAGCCTATTTGCAAAACGGATTACTTGGCGAGCATCCGAATGCGGTTCAAGCCGTTACCGAGGTTCGCCCGCTCATATCTTATCCTGTTATCGCTTCAATATTGAAGTCTTAAGGAGGGACTTATGTTTGATCCTACGGTATTCGACAATCTGAAGGTTGTGCTTGAAGGGGCCGTTTACGACATGGACTCTGAGGGACAATTGCAAGTGATAGGCCGGACGGACAGAATCGAATTGTCTGCCATGTCGAGGTTCTACGCGATCAAATTCATCTTGCCGGAGCAGAAGGACACTTGGGCAGAGCTCAGATTATGGGCCGATACAGAAGATTTGGCTGGTGAAATTATGGAATTGGGATCTGTCACGCTGGGATGCCATATGCAGCCTGTATTCTTCAAATATGTTCGAGATCCCGTTACAGATTGTCCGCGTATTGAACAGCTGGTCACAGAAATCTGGGGGCGGCATGTGGGACAGACACAACGAATCTCCACCATATACGGCCAAACTGACGCACTTCCGCTCAACGAAATTTCCGTTCATTTCATGCGCAGATTCGGTGAAGAAGTGATTCAGGACTTACCGCAAATGCTTGAACATATGCTAATTATGTTGAAACAGTTATGAGAGCTGAGGAGCGCGACTATATTACATAAGATTCATTTATTTGGGGAGGAAATAACGTGTCGGCACATGATATCGATTACCGTATTATCGGGGAAGAAATGCAATGCGTGGAAATTCAACTGGATCAAAGAGAGAGCGTAGTTGCCGAGGCCGGCAGCTTCATGATGATGGATCAGGATATCCGCATGGAGACGATCTTCGGCGACGGCAGCAATCAGGGCAGCGGCTTGATGGGGAAGCTGATGGGAGCGGGGAAGCGCCTGATTACCGGAGAAGGGCTATTCATGACCGTCTTTACGAATGAAGGCTATCAACGGCAGAGCGTCACCTTTGCTTCACCTTATCCCGGAAAAATCATTCCTATGGATCTTTCCATGCTTGGCGGCAAGATTATCTGTCAAAAGGACTCCTTCCTGTGCGCGGCCAAAGGCGTGTCCCTTGGCATCGAATTTCAGCGTCGGTTAGGAACAGGATTCTTCGGAGGCGAAGGCTTCATTATGCAGAAGCTTGAGGGTGATGGCCTGGCTTTTGTTCATTCCGGTGGGCTGGTGCTGGAGCGGACGCTCGCACCGGGAGAGATGCTGCGCCTGGATACCGGCTGTCTCGTTGCCATGACGGCGTCGGTGGATTACAACATCGAGATGGTCAAGGGCGTGAAGACAGCCTTGTTTGGGGGAGAAGGGCTATTCTTCGCCACCTTGCGCGGACCCGGGAAGGTCTGGGTTCAGTCCTTGCCATTCAGCCGCCTTGCGGATCGCGTGTTGTCCTCTGCACGGTATGGTCGCGGCAGTAAGGATGAAGGCAGTGTATTAGGCGGTCTTGGCAATTTATTTGAACGCTAATTTCAGTGAAGAAGTGACAAAGGGAATTGACATTTCCGAGCATTTGTAACTATGATAGTTACATCGAAAAAAGGAAAAGAGGGTCAACCATGACGATCAGTTCCCGGTTTGCCGTAGCCATACATGCACTTTCTTTGCTGGAACTAAATAAGGACGGAGTAAATACCTCCGATTATATTGCAAGCAGCGTTAACACGAATCCTGTAGTGATCCGTCGGATTCTGGGCATGCTAAATAAAGCGGGTATTGTTCAGGTTCGTCCGGGTGTAGCAGGAACGCGGCTGGCTCGTTCCGTCTCCGAGCTTACACTGCTGGATATTTATCGTGCTGTTGAAGTCGTCGAAGAGGATGCTCTGTTCGCGATTCATGAGAAGCCGAATCCCAACTGTCCGGTTGGCAAGCATATACAGGAATCCATCGAGCCGGTATTTTCCGCTGCTCAGCATGCCATGGAGCAGACCTTGGCGAAGGTGAGTCTGGAGGAGATTGTCGGCAAGCTGAATCATGTTGCCTGCGATGATGACCAGCACGCACCGGAGCAGATTAAATAAAGTCCCCGCCAAGGGGGCTTTTTTTGGTCCTTTGAAATTTTGCTTGACAACGCGCTTTATCTGTAACTATACTTGTTACAAGTAAATGTAACCAAAATAGTTACAATTAAAAAGAAGCTCGAAAGGAAGGGCGAAAGATGAACAGGATCCATCCTCGATCTGAAATAGGACTTGTACAATTAAAAATTAGCAACATGGAAACCTCGCTCCGATTTTATCAAGAAGTGATCGGTCTCAAGCTGGTTCGCCAGGAGGGAGCTATTGCTGAATTGAGTGCCGACGGCGTGCATCCGTTGGTGGTTCTGGAGGAGAATCAACTCTTCCAGAAGCAGCGCAACCGCAGAACCTCAGGCTTATACCATTTTGCGATTCTACTGCCGGATCGCCAGTCGCTGGGTATAGCTCTGCGGAATTTGATCCGTCATCAGATTCCGGTTGGTCAAGGCGATCATCTTGTCAGCGAGGCTTTGTATCTTGATGATCCTGACGGCAACGGGATTGAAATTTATGCGGATCGCCCAAGGGATACCTGGAAGAGAGACGAACACGGAGGGATCATCATGACCACGGATCCGGTGGATGTCAGCGGCCTCATGGCGATCTCCGAGGGGATTAGCTGGCAAGGCATGCCCGCGGGCACCAAGATCGGGCATATCCATCTGCATGTCGGTGATTTACATATAGCCGAGCATTTCTACTGCGATATCATTGGATTTGACCGAATCACAACTTATGGAGATGCAGCCCTGTTTATTTCCGCAGGCGGATATCATCATCATATTGGTCTCAATACCTGGGCAGGCAAGGGAGCCCCGCCGGCTCCGGAGCAAGCAGCAGGATTAAGATATTATTCCATTCTCATCCCGGAGGAAGCTTCATTGCAGGAAATCCTGAACCGCCTGGAAGCGGAGGGAATAGCATTTGCAAAGCTTGAAGGTCAGCAAGGAGCAGCGCTCAAGGATCCATTCGGCAACGGGATTGAGCTGGTGGTTCTGAAATGAGTAATTCATCCCATTAATTAATTTAAACCCAGGAGGATAAAGAACATGGCAAAGATTGCGGTTATTGGAGCGAACGGAAAGGCTGGAAGTCGTATTTTGGGAGAAGCAAAGCAAAGAGGTCATCAGGTTACTGCGATTGTAAGGGATGCGTCCAAGCTCGCGGAGAAGGACACTGCTTACATCGAAAAGGACATCTTTCAATTAACGACAGCGGATCTTGAAGGCTTTGATGTGGTCGTTAACGCATTCGCAGCTCCGATCGGACAAGAAGAGCAATATGTGGAAGCGGGGAATGTGCTGATTAAGGCGTTGCGGAATAAGCCGGATACTCGTCTGTTCGTTGTCGGCGGAGCAGGAAGCTT
>NZ_HG005139.1:1864313-1886857 GCF_000455265.1 Paenibacillus antibioticophila | reverse complement strand
AAGCTTGTTCGTGGATGAGGATCAGTCGCTGCGGCTGATGGACACGCCGGAATTCCCGGATTTCGTCTATCCGACGGCATCAAATGCAGGCAAGAATCTGGAGGCGCTGCAAGCTGCGGCAGGACTTAACTGGACCTATCTGAGTCCATCGGCAACCTTTGCGCTTGGACGACGCACGGGAAGCTATATTTCCGGCAAGGACCATGTGCTTGTCAATTCGGCCGGAGACAGCTATGTGAGCTACGAGGATTATGCGGTTGCCGTCGTTGACGAGATTGAACAGCCTAAGCATATTCGCGAGCGTTTCACGGTGGCTTCAGAACTTTAAATTATCAGTGAGTGTTCAAAAAGTCAGCTTTTCAGCACCGAGAAGGTTGCGAGAACCTGAAGAAGGAGGAACGGAGTGTAGGCAAAACCTACATGAGCAAAATGCTTCCAAAGGAAGCATGCCTCGTAAGCATCCGCTCGGACTTCGAGGGTGAACGCAAGATTCGTTGTCGAATCAACCTCTTGATATACTTCGTGATCAAAAGAGGACTTTTTGAACAACCTCTTTCAGGAAAAACCTTTCTCGATCCCGGCTTTTCGCCTATAATGAAGTTAAATTTGACTTATTCCAGCGCGAAAGGGACGAATGAGATGCCGGTATTTCCCCAATTAGAGACGGAAAGATTTGTTTTGCGCAAATTGACATCGGCTGATGCCGGAGATTTGTTTCATTACTTTTCTAATGATGAAGTGACCCGCTATTATGATTTGGAGAGCTTTGTCGAGCTAAGACAGGCTGAAGAACTTATCTTCGCCTGGAATAGCCGCTATCTGGAGAAGAAGGGGTTCCGCTGGGCGATCACTGCCAAACCAAACAACAAGGTCATCGGAACCTGCGGCTACCATAATTGGTTCAGAGAGCACTTCAAATCGGAGATCGGTTATGAGCTGAATCCTGCTTATTGGGGACAGGGCGTGATGTCCGAGGTGCTGCAAGAGGTCATGCGCTTTGGCTTCGAGGATCTGGGGCTGAATCGTATCGAGGCTTTTATTGATCCGGACAATATCCGTTCAAGATATTTGCTGGAGAAGACCGGTTTCCATGAGGAAGGATATCTGAAGCAGTGCTTCTATGAGAAGGGACAATTCGCCGATGCGGTATTGTTCGCGCTGCTGAAGCAGCAATATGAAGCCAATCAAGAGGAGCAATGATACCTGCCGAATTTTCGGTACAAGATTTGAACGGGCTATTCAGCAATCCGACTCCTGCCAGGAAGAACTGAGGTTCTTTGCGCGGCAGGAGTTTTTGTGTGAATCCTTTCCTTGTTAATTGCAGGTTCAAAAAGTCAGGAGAAGACTTTTTAAACATCCTCTGCAAGTGACTTGTTGAATGACCATGATTGCATATATAATATGACGGTATATATCGTAAATAGAAAAGGTGTAGATTCATGAGCATACTAAACGTTGAACGACTCAGTCACGGCTTCGGAGACCGTGCGATTTTTACGGATGTCTCCTTCCGCTTGCTGAAGGGGGAGCATATCGGCTTGATCGGCGCCAATGGAGAAGGGAAATCTACCTTCATGAACATTATCACCGGCAAGCTGCAGCCTGATGAAGGCAAGGTAGAATGGGCGCGGCGTACACGGGTTGGCTATCTGGACCAGCATGCTGTGCTGAGCCAGGGCATGTCGATTCGCGACGTGCTTCGCGGAGCATTTCAATATTTGTTCGATCTGGAAGCGGAAATGAATGACATGTACGGCCGAATGGGGGATGTCACCCCCGAGGAACTGGAGCAGCTGCTGGAGGATGTCGGCACGATTCAGGATACGCTGACGAATCAGGATTTCTATCTGATCGATGCGAAGATTGAAGAGACGGCGCGCGGCTTGGGACTTACCGATATCGGTCTGGACAAGGATGTCAATGATCTGAGCGGGGGGCAACGGACCAAGGTGCTCTTGGCCAAGCTGCTGCTGGAGAAGCCGGACATTCTGCTCCTGGACGAGCCTACGAACTATCTGGATGAGCAGCATATTGAATGGCTCAAGCGCTACTTGCAGGAGTATGAGAATGCCTTTATTTTGATTTCCCATGATATTCCGTTCCTCAATAGCGTTATCAACCTGATCTACCACATGGAGAATCAGGAATTGAACCGGTATGTCGGGGACTATGATTATTTCTTGCAGGTGCATGAAGCCAAGAAGCAACAGCTGGAGTCCGCTTATAAGCGCCAGCAGCAGGAGATCGCTGACCTTAAGGATTTCGTGGCCCGGAACAAGGCCAGTGTCGCCACGCGGAATATGGCCATGTCCCGGCAGAAGAAGCTGGACAAGATGGATATTATCGAGCTGGCTAAGGAGAAGCCGAAGCCGCAGTTTCATTTCAAGGATGGAAGAACCTCCGGCAAGCTGATCTTCGAGACGACAGACCTGGTGATCGGGTATGATTCGCCGCTGTCCCGCCCGCTGAACCTTCGGATGGAGCGCGGACAGAAGATCGCGCTTGTCGGTGCGAACGGCATCGGGAAGACGACCCTGCTGCGCAGTATTCTGGGTCAAATTCCGGCTATTAGCGGGTCTGTTCATTTGGGTGAGCTCCAGGAAATCGGTTATTTCGAGCAAGAGGCCAAAGAAACCAACTACAATACTTGTATCGAGGAGATCTGGAACGAGTTCCCTTCCTTTACGCAGTTTGAAGTACGGGCAGCACTGGCTAAATGCGGCCTGACGACCAAGCATATCGAGAGCAAGGTCGCTGTGTTGAGCGGGGGAGAGAAGGCCAAGGTCCGTCTTTGCAAGCTGATTAACCGCGAGACGAATATTCTGGTCCTGGACGAGCCGACGAACCATCTGGACGTGGATGCCAAGGATGAGTTGAAGCGGGCGTTGAAGGCCTACAAGGGCAGCATTCTGTTAATCTCTCACGAACCGGAATTTTACCGGGATGTCGTGACGGAGACCTGGAATTGCGAGTCCTGGACAACCAAAGTATTCTAAGGGTACCTCCTAAACCATAAAAAGGTTCATCCTGCAGCCGATAAGGCTATAAGGATGAACCTTTTATTTTGAATGCCTGACCTCAGGAGATAAACAACATCACAGCCTGATAGGCCGCAAGCGTAAAGAACAAACTAAGCGGCAGAGCCAGGTACGCATTTTTGTTCCGGCGGTATACAGCCTGCAGTCCAACTAAACATCCTGTGGCCAGGCTCAGATAAAGAAGGGCTGAGGGATGCCCGTGAAAGACTAGACCTGAAGCCGGATCAGGCTGCGACTCTGGAGTGGCTTGCTGGTTCATATATCCGGTGATGATGTAAATGGCCAGCACCAGCACGGCTTCGGCGCGGATCCAGGTGGTCGGCTGATAGGAGTGATTCTGAGACAGCTTTCTTTTGATAAGAAATCCGTTAATGAAGCCGAATAGCAGCAAGGGAATGATCAGCAGATGCTTCAGCAGCAGAGCCTTCCCATAAGAGGAGGCGGCTGCCGTTGCAATCTGCGGGATAAGAGCCGCGGACATCAGCCAGCCGGAGCCTATAATCAGAGTCATGGCAACCATCGCCAGAATGTGAAACCATTTCAAAAAACCGGACCAGGATGAAGACACAGGCTTGAACCAGCCTGCCGCCAACAAGGTTCCGGACCAGATCATGACGGACAGAAAATGGATGAGATGGACGAGAAGGCCTGCCGGGCCATAGTTTGCCGTCATATGGCTGAACCAGTTGACGGCGATCGCAAGGCCAAGACAGAGGATGCAGCACAGCCACCAGCCCCAACCAGCCTTCCGGATGGAGAGGTGCAAAGGCTTGACGCACACCGCTGCCATCATCAAAAGGCAGAATAACAGGGTCCAGCCGTAGGCTTTGCCTTCTGCCAGGGTAAAAAGGACATTTCGCAATGATACAGCAAAGCCGGTATTCCCCGCAAAGAAGAGTACGATTCTTAATAAAGGAAGAAAGGAGAGCACGCCTATTCCGCAGATGGCTGTGATCACAAGCAGCTTGGGGATTCGTGCGGCGATTTCAACCTCTCCGGCACGAATGACAGTAAGCCAGCCTATGATGACTGCAAAGCAGAGATAAAGCAGCGGCTCTCCAAGCCAATAGATCATGAACGGCGTCTCCGCAGGACGACAAGTACAACAGCAAGAATGACTGCAATGATCACAATCCCTGCAATAAGCATCGGCATGGAAAGCGATGCACGTTCCTTGACGACAGCTGTGTCTGCTGTTGCTTCGTTGTTAGAATTTGTATCGGGATCAACGGCTGTGACGGACTCATCCGCAGCCGCATTGCCGTTGTCATTATTAGCCGACGTGTCGGCATTCGATGAAGTGTCTTCGGGTTCGGCTGGCGCTTCTGTCTGATCCTCAGTCACCGCAGACTCGGGAACATTTACGGAGAAGGAGTAGCTGCCTTCCATCGGATGCCCGTCTTCACCGACGATTTTCCAATCCACTGTATAGGTTCCGTTCTCCAAATCCCCAGCCAATAACCCGGTCATCCGGGCACCTTCAACCTGAATCTCTTCCAGTTCAATCGTGCCTTGCTCTCCGGTGACCGTAAAGGAGCTTAGCGGAGCGATGTCCGTATGAAAGTCCAGCTGAATCTGATCAATCGGCTGCTCGACTTGCTCATCCTTCTCCGGCGAAGAGGAGACCATATGGGTATGGGCAAAAGCAGAATGAGGCGTTACAAGCAGAATAAATACTAATAATACTCCTGTGACGTAAAGTTTTTTCATCATATCCTCCAGGTTCTAAGTTCTCGCTTCCTATTCTACTTAAATTTTAAATTAAAACCAACTATCCTGAATTTGTTATGTATCCCCGGGCGTGCCCGGAGGAATTAATTTGCAAAGATATGATTGCCGATCTTTACGTTTTGCGTTCTGGACCAGATCCAGCTGCTTGTTGCGGTGTTTGGGTTAAAGTAGTACAACGAGCCTCCTGAAGGGTCCCAGCCGCGAACGGCGTCCTGAGCTGCCAGGTAGGCGGTTCTGTCAGGCGTCAGCCAATATTGACCGTCGTCAATAGCTGTGAAGGCACCGCGCTGAAATACAACCTCCGATATCGTATCGGGAAAATCCGGTGACTGAATCCGATTCATGACAACGGCTCCTACCGCAACCTGACCTGTATAGGACTCGCCGCGGGCTTCGCTGTATATGATTTTCGCCAAAATATCCATTTCATAGAGGTTCAAGGTGTGTTTTCTCAACAAGCTCCAGGTTTGGCTGCCTGCAATTCCGTCCGCGTGGACTCCATAAGCCAGCTGAAACTTGGCGACTGCCGCTTTGGTCTGCGTCCCGTACTGTCCGTCCAGCGATGGGGCATAATAACCGAGCACCTTTAACCGGTATTGCAAATCCCATACATCACCCACGGTATTGCCGTATTGTACGGATGGGGCAGCGTGGACGTTCGAGGTCACGGGCTGCAGCCCCGCGATCACAGCCAATAATATGAAGGTTAGTAATCTGCGCTTCATCATTGGGCATGCCTCCTTTCCTGTTAGCATTATAGAATCAGCCCCAGAGTAGGAACAACCCACACTTATTGGAAATAAAATGGAAAATACCTCCGAGGCAAAATTAACCCAGAATATCCGTGATAGTATGTCGTAATTTTATATATTGAATTGTCGTATAAATACACTGTTTAAATGTGTTTGAATATGGTACTTTATCAACAGATGTCAGAATTTCATATAAGCTAGGAGGCCATGTTTATGAGTATTCGAGTCGGGAAAATCAGCTTTTGGCATGTCCATGCATGGGAATACACGGAGCAAGCGCTGAATCATCCGGATACGGTCGTCGCCGCGGTCTGGGATGAGGATCCGGTCCGCGGTCAAGCGGCAGCTGACAAGCTGGGAGTTCCATTCTATGCTTCGCTGGATGAGATGCTATCAAGTGATGACCTGGACGCAGTCATTGTGGATGCGCCGACCAACAGACACAAAGAGGTGATATTGAAGGCTGCGCAGGCAGGCAAACATATTTTCACGGAAAAAGTAATTGCGCCTACGGTACAGGAAGTTGACGAAATCGTAGCTGCGGTGTCGGATCGCAAGTTAACGTTTGTTGTATCGCTGCCGCGCTTAAATGCAGGATACACACTTGCTATTCAGGATATTTTGGACAAGGGCTTGCTCGGAAAGGTCACTTATGCGAGAGTCCGCCTGTCTCACAACGGCGCGCTGGCCAACTGGCTTCCTGAGCATTTCTATAACCGGGAGCAGTGCGGCGGCGGGGCGATGATCGATCTGGGCTGTCATCCGATGTACTTGACTCGCCTTTTCCTCGGAGAAGAGATAACCGGGGTCAGCGCGAACTTTGGCTATGTCACAGGCAAGGAAGTAGAGGATAATGCAGTAGTAACGCTGCAAACGGCATCCGGTGCTGTAGGCGTTGTGGAAGCAGGCTTTGTGAATAGTCATTCTCCATTTACGATCGAGGTTCACGGAACAGAAGGAACCCTGTTGTACGGAACACCGGAGGATAAGCTTCTGCTCAAGTCGAATCTGGATGAAAACGGCGGAAAGACTTGGCGGGAATACCCGTTGCGCAGCAATCGGGAAAGCGCTTTCGATCAATGGGTAGGACATATTCAAAACGGTACGACCGCCGGCACGAATGTGCAGACGGCCATCGAGCTGACCCGTCTGATGGAAGCGGCCAATCGTTCGGCACAGGAAGGAAGAGTCATTCCTCTCGAAGGCAGCGCACTTCTTCCATGACCGATTTCAGGCATAAAACGTCATTTCCGTATGAGGTGATGTTTGAAAAGCAGGATCTGCTTGAACGGCTGGATATTCAAATTGACTGGGGCTATTACAGAATCAAGGTGCTTAGATTTCATTTGATTTCATTTGACCGGGGCCATGTCATTGATTTTCATAACCATGCGGAGTATGAATTTCACTTTATTCCGCGAGGGAAGGGAATCGTGATTCTGGAGGACCAAACCTTTGCCTTGTCGGAGGGAATGTTCTACCTCACCGGGCCGGGAGTCGTTCATTATCAGGCCGCATCCTCTGAAGAAGCAATGGATGAGCTGTGCCTGCATGTCGATATCGTTCCGATCGAGCGGAATGAATGCGATCCTTGGGAAGCGGCCGAGGCGGAGGAATGCATGGAGAAGCTGCGCAAGCTTCCCCGCAAGCCGGAGCAGGATCGGCACGGGGCGATGGCCTGCTTCCTGGAGGCCTATCAGGTATGTGACGGGCGATACTCCGGATATTACACCTCGATCCGCCAATTGGTGCTTACCATTCTGATGAAGGCCGTCCGGGCCTATGATGCCGGCGTGATTACAACGGAGGCGCCGATCCGCAATATGACGGCCTATCGCTATCAATATGCGGTGCAGTATATGGAAGCGAACTCCTCCTCCAGCTTAACGCTGGAGAATGTAGCTGAGAAGCTCAATATCAGTGCACGTCAATTGCAGCGAACCTTTCATCAGATGGATGCACAGAAGCCTTTCAGCAAGCTGCTGGAGGATATCCGGCTAAAGTCGGTCTGTAAAAGGCTGGAGGAAACAGATTTATCGATTGAGCAGATCGCCCAGTCGGAGGGCTTTGCGAATGCTACTTACTTGCATGCCGTATTCCGCAAGAAGATTGGCATGACACCGGCAGAATATCGCAAGAGCAAGCAATTTAAAGTGGAGACTATATAACCTGGGAGGAATTTAAAATGAGTAAAGTATATCGTATCGGGATTGTTGGCTGCGGCGGGATTGCAAACGGAAAGCATCTGCCAAGCTTGAAGAAGCTGGATAATGTTGAAATCGTAGCTTTTTGCGATATCGTAGTGGAACGCGCTGAGAAGGCTGCACGCGAGTATGGTGCCGAGGGCGCACAGGTATACTCCGATTACCGTGAGCTGCTGAAGGATCAATCTCTCGACATCGTACATGTGCTGACCCCGAATGATTTCCATGCCGAGGTAACGATTGCGGCGCTTGAGGCTGACAAGCACGTCATGTGCGAAAAGCCGATGGCCAAGACCGCCGCGGATGCACGGAGAATGGTTGAAGCTGCCAAGCGTACCGGCAAGAAGCTGACGATTGGCTACAATAACCGTTTCCGTCCGGACAGCCTGCATTTGAAGAAGCTGGTTGAAGAAGGACAACTGGGCGATATTTATTTCGCCAAAGCCCATGCTATTCGCAGAAGAGCCGTGCCAACCTGGGGCGTGTTCCTCGATGAAGAGAAGCAAGGGGGAGGACCGCTCATTGATATCGGTACGCATGCCCTGGATCTGACCTTGTGGATGATGAACAATTACAAGCCGAAGGTGGTTCTCGGAACCAAATATCATGAGCTGTCGCAGCGCGAAAATGCTGCTAACGCTTGGGGTCCATGGGATCCTGCCAAGTTCACGGTAGAGGATTCCGCCTTCGGGATGGTTGTCATGGAAAATGGAGCTACAGTGATGCTGGAATCCAGCTGGGCGCTGAACACGCTTGATGTGCATGAAGCCAAATGCAGCCTGAGCGGAACGGAAGCAGGGGCTGATATGAAGAACGGTCTTCGGATCAACGGAGAAGAGCATGGCCGTCTGTATACGAAGGAAGCCGAGCTTGGCTCTGGCGGGGTTGCCTTCTATGAAGGGAAGGCCGAGAATGATGCGGATACGGAAATGAGAACCTGGATCCGGGCCGTGGATCAAGATCTGGAGCCGGTCGTAACGCCTGAGCAAGCATGTGTTGTCTCGGAGATTCTTGAAGCGATTTATGAATCCGCCAAGACAGGCAAGGCTGTGTATATGAATTCTTAATGTTTTCGGCGGGAACAATTCAATGACTCCAACGCAAAAAGGCACGTTTTCAGTTTTGAAAATGTGCCTTTTTTGCATTAATTTAAAGTCGAAATGGCAAACGTAACAATGCGTGTCATTTGCTTAATTTATGCCCTTCTTTGTCAAGAAACAGCAGTTCGTAGTATTTTTTGGGCCGCCCTTTACTATTGTCCCGTTTTTCAAATACCGTTTGTACGTATTTACTTTCTTCAATTTTGTTAAGGATACGGTTTGCACCTCTGACGGTCATGGACAGGCACTCGGCAACATCCTCAGAGGATAATTTATTTGTTCTCATGATTTCTGCATAGGACATGATTTTTTGCAAGTTGATGTTGTTTATTCCGATCCTTTTGGCTAACGCGATGATTTCCGGATCCCCCTGTTCAGAGAACCGTATAACATTCATGCTCCGCATTGGGCCGATAACCTTCTGTTCCTCGTTTATAAAAAAGCTGCAGCTGTCCGTAAAGGCTTCCGCCTGTCTGTGGGCTTTGGTGGCGTTTACGTTAGCTTGGAAATATTCATGCCCCGAGCCCCATCCGATTTTCACCTTGTCGCTTATGCATCCTTCCAGATACTCCAGCAGGGTGCAGTTATGTGCGTTAGAGGTGATTTTCATGAAATTTCCATAAGTAGTGTATAGTCTGACAAAGCCTTCCGAAATTTGGGCCGTGTCTGCAAGATTCATGCTGCGCAGAAACCTGCCGACAAGGACCTTCAGCTCATGAAGCTGCTCTTCGGATGGCGTCTGCGCCGTTACGGTCGATAAGCATGCAACAACTGCCCTCTGGCTCTTAAGCTTGAGGATGGTAATTTCGTTGATGATCTCTCGGATGGTCTCTTTAACGTTTTCCAAAGTAGGCCGGATTAAGATGTATTTTACTCCGTGCTTTTTAAGTTCTGGAACAAAGTGGCCGAACGCCGTGATGGACAGGTCTATTTTCTGTTCTTCCCACAGAGTGATATGGTTTTCGAGCATGGTTTCCACTCGTTCGAGCAGATCATCACTGTTGATGGGCTTTCCCTCATGGGTCAGGTATTTTTGGAATTCACTGAAAGAATCGATAACATACGCATAATCCACATAGATCCTGGAGATGTCAAGCTCAGGCTCTGTAAGCAGCAGCCGGAAAAGTTCCCTATATAGAAGGTTCTCGTTATCCTGCAAAATGTGAATAGGTACTTTTTCATCCAAGCATTCCTTATCAATTGACTCGTAAAGCATCCTGCCACTGATCACAAATCCGTCTACCGAACCTAAGTTTTTGAGATAGAGGTCATTTGTTTCCCGAAAGTTGCTGATTGTAAGGAACCGGAACTGACATACTGACCGCATTTCTTCTTCAATGGCGCGGAAATAGTCCATATGGGTCTCAGGCGTAATAATACCCAGCTTGATTTTCATGGTAGATTCCTTTCATAAACAGTTCAATCAAAAGAGTTATATCACAATAAATGTGATATATCAATGTTCCAGCAGCCTCTGAAATAATGTTCTTAAAATGTCTTAATTTCTCTTGACAGCGGATAAAAATGCCAGTACGATAAACGTGTTCTTAAAAAGTCTTAAAATGTGAAGGGGGAATGTTTCTCTGTTCTTAGGTTCATTCAATTTGTGTTTTGGGAGATGTTCATTGTGATTGAAGAAGCTGAAGACTTTTTGAGTATGGCCCATCAGCTGCAGGAAAAATTGGTCATGTACAGGCATCATCTTCATGCGATTCCGGAGCTTGATTTAAGTTTGCCCAGGACAGCTGCTTATGTGAAAGAGGTGTTGGAATCCATGGGATTTGAGCCCACTCTCGTAGGAGAATCAGGTCTTATGGTTACGATCGGCGGACAGCAAGCCGGGAAGGTGCTTCTTCTTCGTGCGGATATGGATGGGCTGCCCATTCAAGAAGAAACGGATCTTTCTTTCGCATCGTTGAACGGAAACATGCATGCATGCGGTCATGACTTGCATACTTCCATGCTGCTCGGAGCTGCGGAGATCCTGAAGGCCAACGAAGGGCAGCTTCACGGGACGGTTAAGCTTATGTTTCAGCCGGGTGAAGAGACTCTGCACGGGGCAAAAATGATGCTTGAAAGCGGAATTCTCGATAATCCTAAAGTGGATGCAGCCATGATGCTTCATGTGTTGACCGGAATGCCAATTCCTATCGGGCAATTTGTAGTGCCTGAGGCTGGTGGAGCGATTTCAGCTTCCTCGGATTGGTTCGAAATCATCATCCGCGGTCGGGGCGCACATGGAGCCATGCCTGAGGCCGCAGTGGACCCCTTAAATGTGGCTGCTCATCTTCATCTGGCACTGCAGGGTATCCTTAGCCGTGAAATTTCGCCAATTGATAATGCAGTTCTTACCATTGGCGTGATGGAAGGCGGAAGTACAAACAACGTAATTCCCGATACGGCCAGATTGAAAGGCAGTGTGCGAACATTTAACACCGCATTGCGGGACAACATGGAAGCCCGAATCCGCGACATTTCTGCAGGTATCGGAGAAACCTTTCAGGCAAAGATGGATGTGATCTATACGAGGGGTTGTCCTGAGGTGATAACGGACAGCGGGCTTAACCAACAAATGAGAACTTCGATTGCAAATACCTTTGGCGCCGGTTCCTATATCGGTATAACTGAGCTGGTACCCGGTGGTAAATTAATGGGATCGGAAGACTTCGCATTTGTATCACAAGCGGTGCCAAGCACCACAGTGTTTCTTAACGCTGGCAATACCGAGGAAGGTTATGGTTACCCTGTGCACCATCCCAAGACGATGTTCTCGGATGAGGTGCTTTATAAAGGGGCTGCGGCTTACGCTGCTTTTGCCAGAGATTGGCTGGATAGTAATAGATAATATCTAAACCAAGCTAGGAGGAATTGAAATGGAAGAGAGACGTATGATTGGACCCACAAAATTTGAAGAGTACTCGGAGAAATACAAGGAATTCCTGTTAATGACCCGCCGTGACGGAATCATTGAAGTGCGGCTGCACACCGACGGAGGGCCGTACAAGCATAACTGGGAAGCCCATACCGCATGGTCCCATGCCTGGTCAGATATTGGCCGCGACCCTGAAAACGAGGTCATGATTATTTCCGGAACGGGGGATAAATGGGTAATCGGGGACCCGGAGGTCTGGAATACAAAATGTATGGATTGGCCGAAGCAAAAGAAGCTCGAACAGTATCATGAATCACTGAGACTGCTTGAGAACTTGATCTTCTGCATTGACATCCCGACCATCGGGGCGGTCAACGGGCCGGGAACGCACTGTGAACTCGCAACTCTCTGTGATATTACGATTTGTACAGAAGACGCGGACTTTTTTGATCCGCATTATCTGGGAGGCACGCCTCCCGGAGATGGAATGCTGCTTACGCTGCAGAATATGATCGGTTTCAAGAAAGCAGCATACTACGCATACACCGGCAAGAATATCAATGGTCAAACCGCCTTGGACCTGGGCATCGTTAGCGAAGTCCTGCCCCGCGAGCAGCTTCTTCCCCGCGCATGGGAGCTTGCGGAGATGATTATGCAAGCACCGCGTTCAACCAGACATCTGTCTCACTCCATTATCTCCCGTCCATGGAAGCAAGCCTTAGTCAGTGATCAAGGGTTCCAGCTTGCCCACCAAATGTATGACATGGCCATTGATGAAGAAGGGGTTCTGGAGCGGCTGAAAAAAATGCAAGGACGTCTAATAGGCAAAGATGTTCAATAGAGATATGGCGGGACCTACACGATTCGAGGTATACTCGGAGAAGTACAAGGACTTGTTCTTCATGACCCGCCGTGACGGCATACTCGAAGTGCGTATGCACACTCGCGGGGGACCGCTTCAATTTGACTGGACGGCTCAAGCTGCCTATGGCAACGTATGGGCCGATGTGGGCCGTGATCCTGAGAATGAGGTGATGATCCTTACAGGGACTGGAGATTTGTGGCAAACAGGCAATCCTGAAGTCTGGACAACCAAATTCATGGATTGGCCGAATCGCCGGAAGCTGGAAATGTACCATGAGTCACTCAGAATGATTGAAAATATGATTCATTGCCTCGACATCCCCACGATTGGGGCGATTAATGGCACAGGCTCACACTGGCAACTGGGAACGCTTTGTGATATTACCATTTGCGCTGAAGGCACAACGTTTTTCGATGCCCACTACTTGGGCGGTGTACCTCCTGGAGATGGAATCGTCTTAGCACTTCAACAAATACTGGGAACCAAGAAAGCGGCATACTATGCATACACGGGCATGAACATGAATGCTCAGACGGCATTAGACCTTGGTCTGGTTAGTGAGGTGCTGCCTCGTGAACAGCTTCTTCCCCGTGCGCGGGAGCTGGCAGAGATGATCATGCAGGCACCCCGCTCTACAAGACAGCTTACTCATTCGATTGTGTCCCAACCGTGGAAAAAAGCTCTTGCAAAGGATCAAGGTCTTCAGCTTACTCACCAATTGTATGACATGGCTATTGATGAAGAGGGGATTTATGAGAGGCTGATGAAGATCAAGGAACGTTTTCAGCGGAATGGGCGATAGCCAGAAAGGATGTATGGGTGCGATGAGATCGTTGACTGAACTCTATAAGATTGGCAGTGGACCGTCCAGCTCCCATACCATGGGGCCGGAGAAAGCGGCCAGAATATTCAAATCAGAAAATGAAGACGCAGACCAATTCAAGGCGTTGATTTATGGTTCCCTTGCCTAAACAGGCAAAGGCCATATGACGGATAAGGCCATTATCAGAGCACTGTCACCCGTTCCAACGGAGATTGAATTTATTCCACAAGCAGATTTTGTTCTGCCCCATCCCAATACCATGGACTTGTTCGCTTACAAAGACGGGCGGCAAACCGCCTTCATGCGTGCTGTCAGTATCGGCGGCGGGGACATCGTTATTGAAGGGCGGGAGGAGAAGCTTGGGCCTGATGTTTATCAAGAGAACAGCTTTGCCGAAATCAGTGCCACTTGTAAAGCGAATCATATCCGGCTGAGCGATTACGTCGAGCAGTGTGAAGGCAAACAGATATGGGACTTCCTCCAAGGGATTTGGGAAGCGATGAAGCGTTCGATCGACGAAGGACTTTCCGTCACAGGTATTCTGGAGGGCGGTCTCCATGTCGAACGAAAGGCGAAATATCTCTATCATCAGGGGCATATGGATGAGAGCCCGGAGACGCGGGAGAACCGGATCGTCAGCGCATACGCTTTCGCCGTCAACGAACAGAATGCCGCCGCCGGCACCGTCGTAACGGCCCCGACCTGCGGAGCCAGCGGTGTCGTGCCAGCCTCGCTCCGTTATATGCAGGAAAAGATGCAGGTCCCGGACGAACAGATCCTCCGGGCTCTGGCCGTCGGCGGGCTCATTGGCAACCTGGTCAAGCAGAATGCTTCCATCAGCGGCGCTCAGTGCGGCTGCCAGGCGGAGGTTGGCACGGCTTGCTCTATGGCAGCAGCCGCACTGGCTGAATTGTCCGGAATGGAGATCGGCCAGATTGAGTATGCGGCGGAGGTTGCCATGGAGCACCACTTGGGGTTAACCTGTGATCCGATTAACGGACTGGTTCAGATCCCTTGCATTGAGCGGAATGCTGTGGGTGCGATGCGGGCGATCAATGCGCTGAGCCTGGCCAAATTCTTGTCTGGTACCCGTAAGATATCTTTTGATCTGGTTGTACAGACCATGTATGAAACAGGCTTGGACATGAGCAGCCGTTACCGTGAAACTTCAGAAGGCGGGCTCGCTAAGCTCTACAGAATGGACAGTTAAATGATACTGTCATGATGATGGGGCATGAATTCCATACTTGTGTAATGAGACGAAGAACGTCCCTTGCTGCCGGTTAGCAGAAGGGACGTTCTTTTTTGGGAGCTATGTAAGGAGGCTGCTGCCTATCGCAGTTTGCCGATGTTCTTCCCGCAAGCCTGCAGGATTTGAAAGACCCAATGAGGCACAGAACAGAACCTGTTTGGGTTGACAACCTGAAGAACTCCATGTTAAGATTCACATCATAAATTGAGGAGGCACGTTATCTATGACACATTCCATGCGCATTCGATAAGCTGGCAATAAAAAGCTGATTTTTCCGCAATTGTGGGCTTTTTTGAGCTGCTTATTTTTACGTATGGAGAGACATAGATTACGATATAGATAGCTTATTTGGCTATGCCTTGTATCGACGTGTCCTTATTCGTGATGAATGCAGATCTAAGTCCACATAGTGGTTTGGATCTGTATTTTTTATTGCCAAAACAAATAATAACCAATAAAAATACGAAAGGAGTTAACACGATGAGATACATGCATTGGTACTTCTTCATATAATCCTCCCTTCTTAAATCGCAGGTGATCCTGCGAACATGAAAACTGCGATTTCAGAAGGAGGTAACCATAATGAATGCATTAATTAACGCAAAAGAGATATATGTGGAATATTTAGGACGTGAGGTATTAGACATTGATCATTTGGAGCTTCATGAGTATGACCGCATCGGTCTGGTCGGTGCGAACGGAGCAGGCAAGAGCACATTGCTAAAAGTATTGCTGGGTAAAACGCCAGTAACACATGGGAGAATCACGAGGGAAGGCAATTTCACCTACATCCCGCAGCTGGATGATGTCGTGGTACAAGAGGAAGTGGATCACGCATTAATGGGTAAGCTTGGGGTAGCCAGAGTAGATATGGAGCATATGAGCGGCGGGGAAGAAACACGGTTGAAAATTGCACAGGCTCTGTCCGGCGGGGCACATGGCATCTTTGCCGATGAACCGACGAGTCATCTCGATCGTGAGGGAATCGAATTTTTGATTAACCAACTCTCCTTTTACACGGGTGCTTTGCTTGTTATCAGTCATGACCGGTATTTCCTTGATCAAGTGGTCGATAAAATCTGGGAATTGAAGGACGGAAGGATTAACGAGTATTGGGGCGGATACTCCGATTACTTGGCCCAGAAAGCAGAAGAACGGAAAAATCAGGATGCCGAATATAAGCAGTTTATCGCTGAACGGGATCGGCTGGAGAAAGCGATCGCCGAGAAAAAGAATCAGGCTCGGAAAATCGACCAGAAAGAAAAAGGAACTTCAAGAAAAAACAGCTCGGAAAACGGCGGTCGGCTTGCCCATCAAAAATCGGTGGGCAGCAAGCAGAAGAAGCTTCATAATGCCGCAAAAAATATGGAGCAACGAATCGAAGCGCTAGGTGATGTGAGACCTCCAGAGGCGGTTCGCACCGTCCACTTCCGTCAGAGCAAATCTTTGGAGCTTCATAATCCGTTTCCGATTACGGGAAAAGAGATTAGTAAACAGATTGGTGAAAAGTTCATTTTTGAGAAAGCGTCTTTCCAATTTCCGCTTGGTGCCAGGATAGCGGTAACGGGCGATAATGGTGCGGGGAAAACAACGCTCTTCAAAATGATCCTCAATCGTGAAGACGGCATCATCCTATCGCCAAAAGCAGAAATCGGCTACTTCGCGCAAAACGGCTACAAGTTTGACTGCAATCAGGGCATCATGGAATTCATGCAGGAAGACTGTGATTATCAGGTGCCGGAAATTCGCGCTGTACTGGCGTCTTTGGGATTTTCTCAGCATGATGTGCGCAAACAGCTGTCGGTATTAAGCGGTGGCGAAATCATGAAATTGCAGCTCGCAAAAATGCTGCTAGGGCGATATAATATCTTGCTTATGGATGAGCCAAGCAATTTTCTCGATCTTCCTACCGTGGAATCGCTGGAACATTTGATGAAAAGCTACGCAGGCACCATCATTTTCATCTCGCACGATGCCCGCTTGGTGGAGAACGTCGCCGATCAGGTATATGCCATCGAGGAGAAACAGATCATTCGGAAGAAATAGCGTAGGTTGACTGGAAGTAACCTGAGCCTGGGTTAGAACAGGCTTAGGTTACTTTCTTTTTTCATGTGTAGCCCATTTTGTCCAATCTTGAGAGTAATCACTTACAGTTTTATTGATAAACAATAAATAATATATGAAATACAATAATTAATTATTGTTTTAATCTGAAATTGAGCTATAATAAACTCAAATTGAATGAACATATTAAGGAGAGTGTAAGGATGAACCATTATGATGTCGCCATTATCGGATTGGGACCGGCAGGCTCCATCCTGGCTCAGTTGCTCAGCAAGGAATTTCGCGTGATAGCCATAGATATGAAATATACTTATGATCAAGGCTTTCAGAAGCCTTGCGGCGGTCTTCTATCGTCTGATGCTCAAAAGGCGCTTGCAGAATTGAACTTGACGCTGCCCAAGGAGGTAACCGTAGACCCGCAGATTTTTGCCGTCAAAACGATTGATCAGGAGCGGGAGCTTATACGCCACTATCAGCGGACTTATGTCAATGTGGACCGGCATAAATTCGACTTATGGCTGAAGTCGCTTATTCCGGGACATGTAGAGGTTCATGACCATTCGCGGTGCTCTGCTGTGGAGAGGGTGGACTCCGGTTATCAGATCACGTTTCACGAGAATAAAATAAAACATGTGATTACGGCCAAGCATCTGGTTGGTGCAGACGGGGCGAATTCTTTGGTGCGGCGATTCTTATATCCGGATAAAAAGATTCGCACCTACATGGCCATTCAGCAGTGGTTCCCAGAGCAGCATGATTCGCCGTTCTATTCCTGTATTTTTGACGAGAAGATCACGGACTGTTACTCCTGGTCGATTTCCAAGGATAATCACTTTATCTTTGGCGGCGCTTATCTTATGGATAAGCCGAGGGAACAATTCGACTTGCAAAAGGAGAGAATCCAGAGCGTCGGATTCCAGTTCGGAGAACCAATCAAGACAGAAGCATGCATGGTACTGCGGCCGTCTTCCTTTCATGACTTTAGCTGTGGAAGGGATAATGCATTCCTGGTAGGCGAGGCGGCCGGCTTCATAAGCCCAAGCTCGCTGGAAGGGATCAGTTCGGCTATCAATAGCGCGCGTACCCTGAGTGAAGTGCTGAATGCCCGCAGCCTGCAGCCTAACAAAAGCTATCAATTCAAAACGCTCCCCATTCAAATGAAAATGTATGCCAAGCTGCTAAAGTGCCCATTCATGTACCATCCGTTCTTGCGCCAACAGATTCTAAAGAGCGGAGTGCAGAGCATTTCCATGCAGCCAGGGCATGAAAAGATAAGGCATTCATTAAGAGGAAGCAGAATTTAGGACGAACGAACAGGTTGCAGCGCAACAAATGATCCATCGAGAGCGTCTATCATTCATATTAAGAACAGCTGAGAGGTACAACAGATGAAGCTAAAAATGATAACGATCCTCGGTGCCGTACTCGGCTCCATGCTGATTTCGGCAGAAATTGCGGCGGCAGAACAACCATTCTCCGATCTGCAGTCTGTGAAGTGGGCAGAAGACAGCATTAACTATATGGCGAAAAGGGGAACCGTGGCCGGATCCGGTAACGGGCAATTTATGCCCGAGCGGCATGTGACCAGAGCGCAAGCCGTGACCTTCCTGGTACGAGAGCTTTATCCGCAGCAGCTGCAGGCAGGCGGAGGAGCTTCAGGTTATTCCGATGTTCCAACGACGCATCCATTTTATCGGGAAATAGCTATTGCGGCGAAAAACGGGCTGGCCAGCGGATTGCCTGACGGCACCTTCCAGCCGGATACGGCAATGAGCCGCGCAGAGACGGCTGCATTCCTTACCCGGGCCTATTCGCTGGCGGTCGGCAAGCAATCCGCAAGCTTGAAAGATACAGCGGATCATTGGGCAGCAGCGCCTATTCGCATCATGAGCTCCAACGGGTTGATCGGCGGATATACGGATGGCACCTATCGGCCGGATCAGCCTGTAACACGGGCGGAATTCTCCGTCTTTCTGGCGCGGGTGATTCGCTTCGAACGTGAGGCTGCCATTCAGGCGCAGGATTGGGATAAGCTGATTTCTTATATGACCGTCAGCGAACAAGTAGGGCAAATGCTTATGCCTGACATCAGGCAATGGAAGGGTCAAGTGACAACAACGGTCAATGAGGGCTTGAAACGCAGCATTCATGATCAGGATTTGGGCGGGCTCATTCTTTTTGACAAAAATATAGTAGACGTACGACAGGTTACAACGCTCACGCATCAGTTGCAGATGGAAGCTGGGGACATTCCGCTGTTCCTGGGCATCGATCAAGAAGGGGGCGTAGTTAAGCGAATTCCCGGCGGTACGAATCTGCCAGGTCAAATGGCGCTTGGCGCAGCGGGTGACACTGTCCTGGCCGAAGCGGCAGGAAGGCTGACCGGGGAAGAGCTGAGGGCGCTCGGGCTGAACATCAACTTCGCCCCGGTGTTGGACATTAACAGCAATCCCGACAACCCGATCATCGGGATGCGTTCCTTTGGCTCCGATGCGGAGCTGGTATCACAGCTTGGGGCAGCCACGATAAAAGGCTTGCGTCAATCCGGAGTCATCGCAGCGGTCAAGCATTTTCCGGGGCATGGAGATACATCGGTAGATTCCCATCTTGGACTGCCGGTGCTGACTCATGATCGCGAACGGCTTGATGCAGTGGAACTGAAGCCATTTCGGGCCGCGATCGAGAACGGAGTGGAGATGATCATGACTGCACATATTGCTTTTCCGGCAGTAGATAACGAGCAGGTTATATCGCTTAAGGATGGAAGCAGCGTGCCGATTCCCGCTACATTATCACAAAAAGTGCTGAAAGGACTGCTTCGCGAGCAGTTGGGTTATAAAGGCGTCATCATTTCGGATGCGTTCACGATGAATGCAATTTCGGAGCACTTTGGGGAACATCAAGCGGTGGAACGTGCAATTGCCGCAGGCGTCGATATCATCCTTATGCCTCAGGAGCCGGCAGCAGCTCATCAGTCGCTGGTTCAAGCGGTAAATAGCGGAAAGCTCCCGGTTGAAACCATCCATGACTCGGTCAAACGAATATTGGAGCTTAAATCAAAATATGGCTTATTCGATCGCAGCGACAGCCTTGCGAATAAGTTGGCCTCGCTGAACGATGTAATTGGCTCCAAGGAGCATCGTGCGGTAGAGCGGGAAATTGCAGAGCGAGCAGTCACTGTATTGGCCAGCCGCGACGGTAAGCATCCGGATCAAATACATCAAGGAGACCGGGTAGTAATTGCTACTGCCGATAAAGATCAAGCAGAGCAGTTGAAGAGACAGCTGATCCAGGCGTCTGGCAGTTTATCGCTGAAGACGGAAATTGTTGTTATCAGTCTAGGAAAAGCCACGGAAGCATTTCAAGCGATGGAGCAGGCGGATTACGTGATCCTCGCCTCATACCAGTTCCGCAACGTGGCCAGCCAGTTCGGCTGGACCGATGTTCAGACCATCATCGACAAGCTGAATAAGCAGAGTAAGCGGTACGCGCTACTGTCGCTGGGTAACCCGTATGAGATGATCCATTTGCAGAATGTCCGTTCGGGACTTGCCGTTTACGGCAAGCAAGAGCCCAATACCAGCGCCGGAATCCAGGTGCTGCTCGGCCAACTGGAGGCCGGAGGCAAACTGCCGGTAACTGCTGTCAGAAGAAAATAAAGTATTAGACTTACGCCTACTGACTAAGCTAACGGGCAGGATAGTTAAAAAGATACCATTTATGTTATATATATATGACGCAAGGTGACATATTAAAAATCTATAATGGGTGGTGGATCAACGAAAGGAGTAACAAATTATGAAACGAAAAATACTTTTAGATTTAGCAGTTACTTTAGATGGTTTTATTGAAGGGAAGAATGGGGAAGTTGATTGGTGCATCACGGACTCTGACATGGGGTTTATTGATTTCTTAAACCAAATTGATACTATTTTATATGGAAGAAAAAGCTATGATTTATGGGGAGAATTTACTCCAGAAACTGAATTTACTGATACTGAAAAAGAAATGTGGGGATTATATCATAGTAAAGAAAAATATGTGTTTTCCAGGACAAAAAAAGGGACTGATAATAAAGCAATATTCATAAATGATAATATTCTTGAAGAAGTAAATAAATTAAAGAATAAGCCTGGTAAAGACATGTGGCTATATGGCGGAGCAAGTCTCATTACAACTTTTATGGATTTAGGGCTTGTTGATGAGTTTAGATTATCTGTGCACCCTGTTATTTTGGGAGAAGGAAAACCTCTGTTTATAGATATAAAACAGAGGTTGAATTTAAAAATGGTTAATACAAGAACATTCTCCTCTGGCGTTGTGCAACTAATCTATCATTTGAATGAGAAAGAATAATATCATCAGGAAATACTGGATAGTAATTGTCACTTCTTCAACTAAACGAATAACAATAGATAAACAAAGCAGCGGCAGTCTAATACTTTATTTTCTGTGAACAACTGCGAAGTAATGTAGGTTCAGTTCAGCCATGGTCTCTGCCATATTCTGAATCTAGGGCGCTCCCCATAATCCAGGAACGTCCCTGAGCCTTTTTAATGACAGAAAAACCACCGGAATCAAAGCCTTGGAATCCGGTGGTTTTAGCTGATATGTAAATTATAGCGACTTGCCCTCTAAAAATGATGATAGAGATTCGAATTAACCTCCAACATGTATGCCGAACGTCCCCATAAGTGGTCCTGCACTTACTCCCACACTTACCACCAATACGAATAGAAAATTAATGGCGCGCAACAGAACGTTCTTTTTCATGGCCATCCCCCATTTCCACTAATTGATGATACTCTACTTTCGATTCAGCCGACGCAACGTTTCTAAAACGTTCAAACAATCTCATACACCGAAGCATAGAGCTTTCGTTATTTATTATAGTAGATTTTTTCAGGCCATGCATCAATGATTTAAAGCCTTGTTCATAATCCTCTCTGAATAAGTAATAATCGGCTAATTCACACAGCAAACCAACGAACTGATCGTCGGTATTTTGTTGGTTATATATTTCGTTTTTTTCATGCTCCAGGACGTTAGACAACACGGTTTCAAACTTCATAAGAATATGATCGACGTTAATCTTGTACCGGTTAGCTACTATCATGATATTCCATAAACCCATGAGTATTTCATTTTCCTTCTTTTCAAAGTAACTCACATATTCCGGCAGCAACTCTATGTTGCCAGCCATTAATTTGGTCAATAAAATATTCGCCTGAGTCCATTCCTGGAATAAGTTCTTCCAGTATAATGCTTCTTCATCCGTCTCCTTGACCCATTCTAAATCGGCAGCTTCACTGAAAATTTGCAGAGCCAATTCATAATCCTCTTGTTCATAATAAGCGCCACCTACTAGCATTTGACCAAAGAGAACATAATAAAAAAATGGTCTGGGTAGCTTTTTAACAAGGCCTTGATCATTCTTTTTCCGGGATTGGGACAAAGAATACTGAATTTCAGCCAGTTGCTGTAACTTTATGCAAACTTTTTTGACCTTATCCCAGCGACGCAAAGAACGATAAGTATCCGCCAAATTCTTCAATGCATCCAGTTGGTCGATTTCATCAAGCCGCTCCGCAAAAGGCCCAAACTGGATCGCTGCCTGGTAGTTTTGTTCCTGATCGGAGCCAAGTCTAGTTAGGAACAACTTAAACTGGCAATAAGCCAACCGCTCTGAATGCTGACTTTTTTCGCTTAGCGCTACACTCTCGTAAAGAATCGCTGCTGCCATCGGTTTTCCTTGCGCAATTAAATCTTCTGCTGCCTCAAACAGGGGAGATGAATATAATGGGTTATCCAGCAATAGATTTACGATTTGCTTAATGCAATCC
>NZ_HG005139.1:1828209-1863902 GCF_000455265.1 Paenibacillus antibioticophila | reverse complement strand
AATTATTTACGTCCTGGGCGATGTCAAGGCACACCTTAAGGCGGCTGACCTAAATGAGGGTCTGAAAAATCTTGGCGTTCTGAACGAGCTGGAGTACGATGCCGTAGTTGAACAAACGATTCAGTTTTATGAAAGCAAGGGAGACACCTTCCAACGTGAGGATGCGATCCGAAATGCCAGCATTGCAGCCATGCAACTGATGCTAATCGCCAAGGATCTGGGCTGGGACACTTGCCCGATGCATAGCACAGAGGATGCGGTTTTTAAAGAAATGTTCGATGTATCGGACAATCTGATTCCAGTCATGATGATCGCTTTGGGCAAGTCGGCACCGGAAAGCTTCCGCCCGCGCGGCTACCGCAAGCCGGTTAATGAATTTGTTAAATATTACAACTAATCATTAAAGCGGGTTGGATCAGGAGAAAATGTCCTCGATCCAACCCGTTACTTATATCATCTTATGGTTCGATTCCCCATACAAGCTGATCATTTGCATAACCCGTCACCTGTTCATGGTCTGCAAACTGACTGCCTGAAGCTTTAAACGAGTAATCATTGCTTTGGTTGTAGTTAGACCAGTCGATTTTGGAGAAGCGCGTTTGAATTTCAGCGCTCTGCCCCGGATTCAGCGAGCCGGCAGCTGCCGTAAAGCCTATCTCCAAATAGTAATCAGCTCCGTTTACGGGTGCTGCCATTTTAACGAAGTTGCCGGTAACATTCGTATTCCCGATGCTGGCCCAATCGCACCAGAAGCTCTGTTCAAGCTCTCCGTCAATCGTATAGTAGTACCGGAGCTTTACATCCTTTAATGGAAGAGCTGCATCACCGGTGTTGATGACTTTGAATTTTGGTGAAATTCCGTTCGTTGAAACGCCTGTGTTGCCGTTAAAGGCTTGAACGGTTAGCGCTCCATCAGGCTCAGGAACAGTACTATCCACCACCTGCAAGGTTAGAACGGCATCATTTCCGGCACTAAAATGAAAAGTGATCACATTTTGACCCAGCGGCAGGGAGGAGAGATAGGATTTGTGCAGAACGATGGCCGTATTGGATTCTAAATAATGCTGACCTGATACCAGCGTATCATTTCCATGCGTTATGCTAGTGAGCTGATGTCCGTTTAAGGCAAGCGATACCGTGATATCCTGGGCACGATCTGCCGCCTTATCAAATGACGCACTTCCTGGCGAAATCGAAGCACTAGGCGTCGAATCCACGATACGCAGCTTTAATGAGGGATCCTTTCCCTGATTAAAGTCAAAGCTGAGCGAATGCTGACCCACCGGCAATTGCTCAAGGTAGGATTTTTTCAACACAAGGGTATTTCCACTCAACGTATAGTCCTGCATCTCCATTAAGGTATTAGAACCAGTCCGGACTGCGACCAACACATTGCCGTTAAAATTCACTGTGATGGCTTTGTCGCTTTGGTTAGGCCCGTATTTGTCGAATTCGATCTCAACGGGTGCAATCGACGCGCTGGGCGTGTTATCATCCACCGTTAAGTCAGGAAGCTCATCGAGCGTAATTACATATTCGCTTTGATACAAGGTTTTCAGCGTTGCCGGATAGTTAAAAGCTGAGCTCATCAGATGCTCGCCATACCAAGGGCAGAAATAAAGCCAGCCTGCTTTTTCCTCGGTCAGATTTTGGAGACTTGGCACGGTATCATTCTCCGTCATGGCTACCATTTTTTTGCCGCCGGTCAGATTAACCAACTGATAGAAAATGGAGGTGATGGCATCCTCATTAGGCACGCCGGACAATCCATCATAACGGTTGTAGATCGTATTGTATTTATCATAGCCGACCAGATCTACCTGATCATCACCTGGATACTATGCAGGGGAGGTGCTATAGACGTAGCTGTTGTAGGTCCAGATCAGATTGTGCAAGCCATACGTCTCTGTAAGCTCAGTATAGAGGAGGTCCCATAACTGCTTGTACACCTCGGCACCGGCCGAAGCCCACCAGAACCAAGCTCCTTCGCCGTTTAACCCGCCATTACCCTCAGCTTCATGATAGGGGCGAAACAGGACGGGGACATCTTCATTTTGCAGAATCAGCAGCTGCTCTGCCAAATCCTCTATGGTCATCATGACGTATTGATACTCTTTCGTACCCGGTATAACCGCGTTAGCTGTATTAAAATTAGTCTCCGTTGGCTTATAGGTAGCATCCTTCCAATCCACAAACTGTCCAAGCTGGTAGGAAGTAAAGTTGCGCGGGACATTAATATGCCAGCTCGCAGTTGCAATTCCTCCCCGGTTATTCACCCAATCGATCATTCGATCCGTGGTGCCGTCTTCCCAGCCATATAACGGGTTATAGTTCATAAAATCAAATCCGCGAATGGCCGGATATTTACCGGATAAATTGTAGATCCAATCGAATTCCAGCTCATAGTTGCCGTCATTCCCACTCCCGTAAATCTCTTGCTGGCCTGAGATTATATGGTGGCCATAGACCTCCGTGAGATAATTCATCAAGCGCTGGGCAGCCGGTGTCGCCTGCGGATCGGAGAGTACAGGCTGGACTACAAGGGGATCAAGATCGGCATAATCTATCGTGAAGGTATCAAAATAAGCAAATCCCCAACCTGCCTTGATCTCGATGGTATTGGTTCCTTGGTTCAGCTTATGAAAGCCAAAATCATAATCTGACCATGTGGTCGTATAGGGCAGCATGTAGGAGCCTTTGGTTACGCCATTGACAGTTAAATATTGAAGTCGGCCATCCGGGCTTAACTCCTGCATGTAGCGGGTAGAGATCTCATACATGCCGGTTTCAGGGACATTCAGGGTGAAGGTTAGGGTGCCTGAATTCTGCATCCAGACAAATCCGCTTCCGGAATATCCGGGCTTTTCTTGTCCGTAAATTTCAGTTGCCACCTGCAGATCAGACGAGAGCTGAGCATTTTCACATTCGACTGTGAAAAGCGGAGAGTCTGCATGGGCGGGGGCCGCCGCAAAGCCAAGCAACAGAGGGACGAACAACGTCATTGCGCTTACCATTTTGAGCAACTTTTTCATTTTCACCATTCCTTTCAATGTAAAAAAATGATAAATCATTGCACAAACTATCAATTCATGGATGCGCTTTCATAGAGAGCATATCATGAGTTCCATAATATGTAAACATGAACATTGTATGTTATTTTTGTGAGTAAGGAGCCTATCCTTAAAGCTATAAGGAGCTCTACGGCAGGGAAGATAATCCTTGAGTAATACTTACTTATAATTAAATGTTCTTTTGATTTGGCACATAGACGTATGCTTAACTGTATGTATAGAAGCTGTCGGCAGTAACTTCTCGTGAATACTGCAGTTAACGGGATACGTTGAAAGCCATATTCCTTTTAATTATAAGCTGAGTTTTGACATCTCACCGCAGAACAGCAGATTGTTAGGAGGCTGCTGTTCTACGGTATTTTTATGCCCCAAAAACGATTGGAGGACTTCATAATGAGAGAAATAAAGGCGGAATCTCTAACACAAGCGTTAAACAAAATGCTTGGTACAAGCGTAACTAGCGTCGAATTTCAAACCAAACAACTACATGGCGGTACAGTGGGGGACGTGCAGCTGGTAACGGGCAAAGCCAAAACTATGGACGGCACGGATATAAGCTACAAAATCATTTTAAAGGTACAGATGAAGTGGGAACGCTATGGCGATCCTGATTCTTGGCGCAGGGAATATGACTTCTATACATCCAATTTAGGCGCTCTGTTTTCTGAATCCTTCCGTTGGCCTGAATGCTATCATGTCGAAATGAACGAAGAAGAAAATGAAACGCAGATCTGGATGGAATATATCGACGGTATATCGGGTTTGAATTTAACCGGCCATATGTATGAGCGAGCGGCTGAAGAACTAGGGCGTTTTCAGGGCAGGTTATATGCCGAACAGCCCGCCTTTTTACAAAGCCTGGCCAATCTTAGTAGAGTGGATTATATGAAGAAATTCTATCTTCGTTATCGGTCATGGAATAGAGTGTACGATTATATACGCTCTAAGGATTGTGATTTTCCCAAGCATATCTGCAAAATGCTTATCGACATCGACGAAAACGCTTACGAAATTTTCCAGCGCATCGAAAAGCTGCCCGTCGTGCTGTGCCACAAGGATTTTTGGGTTACAAACATTTTGTATTCTAATGGCAATATTATAGTTATCGACTGGGATACCGCCGGGTGGGGCTACTTAGGCGAAGATATGACAAGCCTTCTTGCGGATGAAGCTGATGTTGAACACATGATAGAGTACTACCAGAGATGTATTCCTGCATATTATAAGGGATTTTCAGAATATGCAGATATTTTACATATATCAGATAACTGTATTTATGAGATGATTCTGCTTGCGTTCGGATACAGGCTTGTAGAATGGTATATGAACGCAACTTCACAAGACCCGCAGGATTCGAGCGGTGAAGGTCTACTGCACTTAAACACTTTGCAGAAGATTTATGAGATGAAGAGTGAGTGATAATTCACTTAGTCAGAAATCTCGTATGGGACTAAATTCCAGTAACAGGAGATCCAAATATGAGCGTTACGCTTAGACAGATTCAGATATGGGGAATAATTTAGTTGCATGGGAATTTCCGTACGGATCTGGAAGCAATCCTGAAATTAGATGAGTATTATAACTGAATATGATTAATGAGGAGATGAATGTGCAGTGAACGAATATGGCTAATCAATATAAAAGTGGGCCGTTGAAGCGATTAACCAATGCCATTCATCGATTCATTTACTACTTCTTCACAAAACCCGTATTTTGTACATATGTCTATATTAAAGCTTCACTTCATTTATTGCATGCTTCATCCCACTTATAGCAGCTGCCGAGATCAATTCTGTACTGGTTCGCTGAATCGAATAAATTAAAAAAACGCGCTGAACGCGGGTTCTTTCAAAGCTCGTTAGATTTTTGAGGACCTTATTTCTCTTGATCAATAGTTTCTTTAATCGGGGAATTCCCATTAATTACATCAAAGGCTAGGCCAATGGTTTGATCATTATCGAGAACTGCAATAACTACTTCAGCCACTTCTTCTTCCCGAGTGATGTTCTCATGGGGTAAATATTCCCCTATTTGAACAAGTCCGGTACCAGATTCATTTGATAAATATCCTGGAAATTGGTTTATATTTATCTGCTCCCTTTAATTTTTGAATTACTTCTCTTCCTATGTTTCCTTGATTTTAGATGTTAATGTAATGAATCTGTCATACTGTAGGATTTAACTCGTAATTCATCCATAGCCCGCCATCATCCAGCTATACTGGTTTTATGAATTTTATATGAAAATGACACAGCGGGCTTGCATCTGTAATTCGCTTCCTCACTCGCTTCTTTTTTCTAAAGACTGTTAAAAATATCGCGTTCATCTGTTTTTTGATTTCAGCATGATCGAGAGGCTTATGCTCTTCCTCCCATTTCCACGTTAACAGATTAAAGGCTTCTACAATCAGAAAAGCGAGCAAGTCAATGTCTGTATCCGTTCGATCCGTGACTTTAAGATGCAATAAAATTTTTGTCATTGTTTGGATTCGTTAACAATTTTTTTGATCAACTCTGAACTTAGCTGGTTTTCTCTAAAGTGAAGAAGATGATCTGTAATATCCTCGAAGTTAACGGCATTCATTAAAAAATCGTCTACCTTTTTTTCTTTATGCCGAACTTCTTCACCGATGATTTCTTTAAATAACGTTCGTTTCGAATCAACATAATAAATCAATTTTTATTGATTAATAATCCGGAATGAAACCCACGATGTGGGATCATGTACAACAGCCGCTTGGCCGATCTTCTAATTTCCGGAATATACAGCACAGTTCAGGTGATAATAATCGGTTTACTTCAGTATGATTTAACTCGTAATAGCTCCATGTTCCTTTCGTTTCCCTAAAAATCAAACCGGCGTCAAGCAAGATTTTTAAGTGATAAGAGAGTTTAGACTGAGGCATATTTACGATTTCAACCAAATCGCATACACATACGCTTCCCTTTTGAGTGAGCTCATACATAATCTGTAGACGTTTTTGATCAGCTAATGCTTTGAATTTGGCTTCATAGCTGGTAAAATTTACAGTTTCTTGAGTTTGTGAAAGAACTGGGAGTTCCCTAATCATGTAGAAATCACCTCCATTTAGCAGCAAGCTGGGCAGCAATTTGAATTTAATTGGAGAGCATTCCAGGCCGGGTCCTTGATCTTCTCCTCTTTCACGGTCATCCACTTCCATGCGTGCCTTGCTTTTTGTTCAATTTCTTTTTGTTGATGAAGCATGAGCCGTTCAAACGTGTAATAGTCAATCAATTAGATTAACCTCCATAAATCAATTTATTTTGATGAAAAAAATCGTAGCATGTGCAAATAGAAAAATCAAGATTTAATCAAAATAATTTGATTAAATGATTTGCTTACTCATTGTCAGTCAAAAAATGTGAACATGTATCTCGATATAATCACTTGCTAATATAATCAATTGATTATATGATGGGTTTGCATGTCAGTAATAAGTTTTAGAGAGGAGTGAAAAAATTTGGTTCTGACCGAGACATCGATCGTTGAGATATCAGAGACGTTGAAGTTACTTTCCGATAAGACTCGATTAACGATTGTAGCCCTACTAAAAGAACGTGAAATGTGCGTATGTGATATTGTTGATATTTTGGAGACAACACAGCCTAACATCAGTCAGCATCTGAAGAAACTAAAGTCGGGTGGTATCGTTAGCGAGACTCGCCGTAGTCAATGGATATATTACTCGCTTAACATGGGTGACAAGCCTTATTTACACGAAATCTTTAATCATCTTCCTTCCATGAAGGAGAAAATTGAGGCTCATCAACCGAATAGTTGTTGTTAAAATGGAGGTCTTATGCTCATCATCGCTTCAGCTATTTTTCTTGTTACTTTGATTTTTGTTATTTGGCAGCCTAAAGGGCTTGGAATTGGATGGTCCGCATGCGGCGGCGCGATTGTTGCTTTGGTTTGTGGGGTTGTTAGTTTTGAAGATGTCTGGGACGTGACACAGATTGTATGGAATGCCACACTTGCATTCGTTGCGGTAATTATGATCTCCTTGATCCTGGATGAGATTGGATTTTTCGAATGGGCTGCGCTCCATATGGCCCGTTTGGCCCGGGGGAATGGCAGTCTCATGTTTGTATATGTCGTTTTACTTGGTGCCGCAGTTGCCTTTTTCTTCGCAAATGACGGAGCTGCACTTATTTTAACGCCGATCGTACTTTCAATGGTAAGGGCACTCAAATTCGATGATCGGATGATCCTCCCTTTTATAATGGCTAGCGGATTTATTTCCGACACCGCTTCTCTGCCGCTGGTTGTAAGCAACTTGGTAAACATTGTCTCGTCCGATTTCTTTGGCGTTGGCTTTGTTGAGTATGCAAGCCACATGATCGTACCTACATTTTTCTCTGTCGCGGCCAGTTTGATTATGCTGTATGTATTGTACCGGAAAAGCATTCCTAAGCAATATGACCTATCCCAGCTGAAAAAACCAATAGATGCCATTAAAGATAAAAGAATGTTCAAGATTTCTTGGATCATCCTGGGTGTACTTCTAATTGCTTATTTAATTAGTGAATTCATTAAAGTTCCCGTATCCATCTTCGCAGGTGCTGTAGCCATCGTCTTTCTGCTGCTAGCTAAACAGAACCGGGAGATCCATACTTGGAAGCTTGTTAAAGGTGCTCCTTGGTCGATTGTTGTCTTCTCCATTGGGATGTATGTTGTCGTCTATGGACTTAGAAACGTGGGATTGACGGACCAGCTTGGCTTTATCTTTAAATGGGTAGGCGAACAAGGTGTATTCATCGCAACGGTTGGTACAGGATTTATAGCGGCTATCCTCTCCTCTATCATGAACAATATGCCTACGGTTATGATCAATGCATTAGCGATCGAAGGAACAAACTCAACGGGCATCTTGCAGGAGGCTTTCATTTACGCAAACGTAATTGGTTCTGATCTGGGTCCAAAAATAACTCCGATTGGCTCGCTTGCCACCCTGCTCTGGCTCCATGTTCTTTCTAGAAAAGGGGTTAAAATCTCATGGGGCGCCTACTTTAAGACAGGTATCGTCCTGACTATTCCAGTGCTGTTTATAACACTCTGTGGCTTGTACCTGTGGCTGAGAGTGATAGGGTAAATAAAAATTTGCATAAAGGGGATTTCAAAATGAACGATAAACCAATTGTCTATTTTTTGTGTACAGGAAACTCTTGCCGCAGCCAAATTGCCGACGGCTTTTTAAGGGCGCTGAGTGGAGAAAAATATGAAGTTAAAAGTGCCGGACTCGAAGCACACGGACTAAACCCGCGAGCTGTTCAAGTAATGAAAGAAGCTGGCATTGATATTAGTGGAAATAGTTCAGATGTGATCGATCCAGATATACTAAACCAAGCCACCTATGTCATAACATTGTGTGGACATGCTGATGAACATTGCCCTGTTATCATGAATCCGAATGTAATTAAATGGCATTGGGGCTTTGATGATCCGGCAAAGGCAACTGGTACTGAAGAAGACATCCTGACACAGTTCCGAAACGTTCGGGATGCTATAAAAAGTCGGATCGAATTATTTATTGGCCAGGGAAATTAGATCACAAAACGGTCTCTGCTTTTAAAGAGCAGAGGCCGTTTTGTTGAACCTTCACCATTTGAGCATTGATGCAAAAAAGGGAGAGAGCGGCTGCTTCAAATCGTGTTGCGTGAATTTCCTTATATTATTCTTTCACTTTTGTAAGTACACCATTTATAGTTTCGTATTTTCTTTTTTCATTTTTTTCCATTTTATTCATTATTTCTTCTTCCAGGTTAATTCCTAGAAGTTCTGAAAGTCCTATTAAGTAGAGTGCGACATCGGCCAACTCTTCCCCTAAATCATCTTTCTTTTTCCGATAAGCTTCACAAGCTTCCGATAATTCACCATATAAAAAGCAAAACTCTTGATATATATCCGTAACATTAAAGCCTTTCGCAATTTTATTCTCATAGACTCTTTTTTGTAATTGTAATAAATCAATCATTGTATTCTCACCTATCCTATATATGAATTATATGATAGGAATATTTTACTATACTTTAAATTAGCTTGCCCGTAAGTTTAACCCCAAACAGAAACAGCCACCTCCTCCCCAAGGGGCGGAAATGGCTGAAAGGGCGACGTGTTTGCTGTCAGCTCGCTTTTGCTGCGAGTTTCGTGCCGCGAACCGATGCCGCAGCGTAGACGACAAGCGCTGTCCAGATCAGCGCGAAGCCGATTAGAAGAACCGGTGAGACCGATTCCTTGAACACGAATATGCTAAGTAACAGCATGATCGTCGGCCCGATGTATTGGACGAAGCCAAGCGTGGACAGCGACATCCGGGCTGCCGCTCGCGCAAAGAAAAGCAGCGGCAGCGCCGTTACCACGCCGGAAAGAAGCAATTCGATGAATGTGGAAACAGGCAGCGTCCATGCGGTGGTCTTTCCCACAGCGGCTAAATAGATCCAATAGCCAAGTGCAACGGGCAGGACTACAGCCGTCTCTGACAGCAAGCCTACAGAAGCATCTTGTCCGATCTTCTTCTTCGCGAGGCCGTACAAGCCAAACGTCGCGGCCAGTGAGATTGAGATCCATGGGAACCGTCCATAGTCGATGGCGATGATAAGCACCGCGGCGCCAGCAATAGCAATCGCGAGCCATTGGCCACGGCTTGGCTTCTCACGAAGGAAGACTACCGCAAGCAGCACGTTCAGCAACGGGTTCAAATAATAGCCGAGGCTTGTCTCGACGACATGGTCATTGTTGACCGCCCAGATGAAGATGAGCCAATTAGCGGCGATCAGCAGTCCGCTAGCGGTGAGCGACAGCAGGAGCGAGCGGCTAGCCGCAATCCGCTTCATGTCACCCCAGCGACGCTGGACTGCGACGAGAATCCCCATAAAGACGAACGACCAGACAACCCGATGTGACAGAATCTCGCCTGCCGGCACATCGTTAAACAACTTCCAATACAGCGGGAGAACCCCCCACATGATATACGCGATAATAGCGTTAACCAAACCATTGTTCATAATCTACTTCCCTCTTCCCACTCCGATGTCTTTACGAATTATACGCCCCGATCATCGTTTAAGTAAAGGGATGTGCAAATATTTAACAGGTAAGGATCGATAAACCGCAAGCTGACCAGCCAATCAAAATGCATGATCAAACGCGCGTTCCATTTGATCAGCCTCTTTAGAAACTGCGAAGAAGACAAATGGCCCTGCCGTCTTCAGCACATGATTTTCGACCAAAAAATATTCATTCGGGCGATAGTCCTGGAATTTCGTTTTTTGCGCTTCGATTCGTTGCTTAATATTCTCTTCGACGCTTTCTGCCTGACTCTCATCCTTCATCTTGATGACGGCCAATTCGTCAGCTTTTACATTCGATATAGAAGTATAAAGAATAAAATCATCCACGCTGTCCACATCAATCTTATACAATTTCTGCAGCTTATTCAGATCCGCCTTTTTCATTTCTTTTAGGCTCACTGCCTGTTCGATACTTTCTCCGATTTCGATGGCCGAAAGCTGTTCTGAAGTCTTGTCATCCTTGCCAGCGCATCCAGATAAGACGCCAATTACGACAATTAATGCAAGCATAACGGGGTAAAGCCCATTTTTCACATTCCACAGTTTTTTCATTTGATCACTCCGCTAAATATTTTATGGATGGATCCTCAAAAAATGTATTTGCATTATAAAGCAATAGCATGTCTTGGATCCCCTGTTCGTTCACGAACGAGATTAAGTCGTCCTCATAATACCGCAGGTCTACCACATGAATTTCGCTAAAATGCTTTAACAAGAAAGGAATGAGGCTGTTGGCATACGAATCTTTGACTACCAGCAGCTTTCTTCCGTTCGTATTAGCCGTTTTAATTTGGATAAGCGCATGGTTACCGTTTAGAAACAACGCATATTTATCCTTCTCTTGCAGTTGCTCCATCGCATATAATGAATCCGTTATCCTCCCTTCGTCGTCATAGGTTACGGTATATTCCCCTTGATCTTTTGGCAAATACAGCTCTATACGATCAGGCTGTACATGTCTGAAGCCGCTTTTCGAAAAAAGCGACCCGTAAAATTCATCGGTTACTTGCCGGATATTAAATTCCTTCTCCTTTTGGGGTGTCAGCCCCATCTGCTTGCAGAGCTCTAAATAGGCGACATAAGCGCCTTGAGTCGTCCAATGATGATCGGTCTTATAAAATACAGGTTGATCACGCTCAGCATATAAACTTGGAAAAGCCTCAATAAAACGAATATCGTGATGCAGCAATTGCTGTACTTTTTTCAGGTATGCTTCTTGATCGCCGATGATAGCATATTTCGGAAGCATGTCTTTATATAGAGCTGCTGCTGTTGGCACCAGCATCACATATTTTTGCAATTCCGGTGTGACCTGATCAAACGCATGAATGGCATCGATCTTCTCCTTCAAATCCTCTTCTGCCGGGGGATTGAACTCCTGAATCAGATACCCGTCAGCTCCTAGGTAAACCCCATTACTCTCCTTTTTTCCCATGAGCCGGTCCGTATCGGTTTTTGCCCCGATCCAAAAGTCTCTGAAAACAAATTGGTCGGATACATACTTCTCGAAATCAGCAGTGAAATCTCCTGACAGCAAGGCTTTCAGCGAGAAATGCGGCACTTGCTGCAACATCCGGTTTTCCGAATCCGAAAATGTACGATCCGCCGCCAAAAGATTAAGAACTGCGATTACGCTTATAAACAGAAGCAGCAATAAGGCCAGCAATTTCTTTATAATGTTTTTGTAATTTCCCATGGCTGCCTCCTTTAAAATCGGAAATATAAAAACGGATTGTAGGTTTCATTAACCAAGTAAGCCGTCGACAAGACCAGGGATAGAAAATAGATAAGCGGAACGGTAAGGATACCGGCAACTCTCCTCTTTTCCTTCATGGAGGATAACAACTTTCCCGGAAGCGGAGTTGCACAGATCGCCAATACAACAAGCAATACAGCATTTGTAGACAAATCATAGAGAGCCTGCTGATCCGCAAATGCATGCCCACCGAAACCGAGCATTACGCCCATGAAACGCCAAACAGAGGCCAAATCCGCCATTTCGAACAATACCCAGCCGATCATAACGACCAGAAGCGTGTAGACATGGCTGACAAAAGCGGGTAAGCGTCCAAGACTTTGCAAAAGAAATCGTTTCTCGATGATCACAAAGAACCCGAAATACAAGCCCCATACGATAAAGTTCCAACTGGCGCCATGCCATAACCCGGTTAAAAACCATACGACCAGTAAATTCCGGAGCTGTTTCCTAAACCCTGACCTATTCCCGCCAAGCGGTATATACACGTACTCCCGAAACCAGCTGCCGAGCGAAATATGCCATCTGCGCCAAAATTCGGTTACACTTTTAGAAATGTAGGGATAACGGAAATTTTCCATGAAATCAAATCCGAACATTTTCCCCAGCCCCCGTGCCATATCCGAGTAACCGCTAAAATCAAAATAGATTTGCAGTGTAAATGCGGTAATGCCAAGCCAGGCGGAGAGTACGCTCAGTTCCTCGATCGGCGTCGCTTTAACACTCGCCCATAATAATCCGATGTTATTGGCCAGCAGCACTTTTTTGGCAAGCCCTCTGATGAACAGCTCGGCCCCTTCGCCAAAACGATCCAGAGTCACCTTTCGGGAAATAAGCTGCCCTGCAATATCGCCGTATTTAACAATGGGACCCGCTACAAGCTGCGGGAACATCGTCACATATGCCCCAAAAGAGATGAAATTCCTCTGTACCGGTACTTTATCCAAGTAAACATCAACGACATATGACATCGTTTGAAAGGTATAGAAAGATATGCCCACAGGGAGCGGCAGATCTGCTGCTTGGATATTCATATGAAACAATTGATTGAAGTTGTCCACGACAAAATCCGCATATTTGAAAAATCCAAGAATACCCAGACTGCCGGCCATCGAACCGATAAAAATCGATCTGGCAATCCGCTTCCGATGTCTATACTTATCGATCAGCAGCCCGTTGATATAATCGAAGACCGTGGAGAAGATCATGATGAAAATGTATAACGGCTCTCCCCATGCATAAAAAATCAGGCTGACAACAAGGAGGACAGCATTTCGAAATTTCATCGGAGATGCGTAATAGATCAGAATGGTGGCCGGCAGAAAGAGGAACAGAAATATTAGGCTGCTAAAGACCAATATTCACACCTCCGAGTTAGTTGATCCATAGCATGCTATTCCACTTGATCTTTTAGCAGATCCAGCATTCTATTGTAAAACTCCGGTTTAAAATGAATGCCGTCCGAGTCGTACAGATCATTTGAGCCATTTGATAATATCGGGGACAAATCAACATATCCAATGTTCTCTTTTTCCGCCAACTCTTTTAAGCCTTCGTTATAATCATTGATATTTTTGTATCTTGGTTCCAGTTCTTCCGCATCCGCCGTTACCGGGGTAACCGATAAAAGGGTTACTTTCGCTTGTGGAATTTTTTCCTTAATCATACCGATCAGCTTCGCATAGTTTTTCATGGAATAGGCCTTGGGGTTATCCGTCGGCCATAAAATGTCATCCGAACCCAAGAGGATAAAGATTCGTTCGGGGTCCCGCTTGATCAACTCCTCCATATCTTGAAGTGCGAATTCCGCCGTTTTTCCTGCGCCTGCCAGAACATTCTGCTCTTTAAGCACATCATGGAAAGATAAACCCTCCGTAATGGAATCCCCAAAAAATACACTATTCTGGAAGAATGCTTGATACTCGGTTTCTACTGGGCCTTTTGTTTCCGTTACCTGTCCTTGGTTTTGAGTAGTCGGTTGCAGCTGAGTCGAGCTTGCAGACTCGTTTTCGCAGGCTGCCAAGGCAAGTGTAATGCTCCCAAGGAGTAGGGTTGCTGCTATTTTTTTCATGTTCATGTTCATGTTCCTCTCTTTAATTTAATTTTAGAGCTTCTTTAATTCCGTCCAGAATGGAGCTTGCCATCCGGTATTGGAAATCTTCCGTCAGCATTTCATTCTCTTCTTGCTGATTCGTTAAATAACCCATTTCGATTAGAGCGGCTGGCATGTTCGAATCCTTCAAGACGAAGAAATCCTCCTTTTTCACTCCCCGGTCCCGAAATCCGCTGGTTTGGACGATATGCTTTTGCAAAATTTCCGCTAAAAACAGGGAATCTTCATGATAATAATAGGTCTCAGCACCTGAAACACTAGAGTCTTCATACGTATTCCCGTGAATGGATATGAACAAATCCGCACCCAGTTGATTGCCGATTTCCGGCCGTTCCCGGTCAATCGAAGATAAAAAGCGATCTTCTGATCGAGTGAGAATCACCTCAATTTGTGGCTCTTGTTTTGCCAGTTCTTCTACCTTAAGCGCTACCTGCAGCGTAAAATCCTTCTCAAACTTTCCACTGGCTCCCGTTGCGCCGTTATCCTTACCGCCATGTCCTGGATCAATCACGACCTTAGAAGGCTTTTCTAGCTGGTGTTCCAGCGTCCTTATCTTATCCGAGCGAACATCCATGCCGGCTTTACGGTCGCTTATTGTCCCTTCTCCGGAAACAAGTTGATACAGCAGAACGATTACCAGCATAGACAAAAGGGTGATTATAATCGCGCTGCCTTTTTTCATACGTTCTCTCCTCCTCCTGAAAAAAGTGTAATCTTCGGAGATAAAGATAAGGTGCAGATAATATCAAACTTTCATAGAGTATTATGCTTAGGTTGCGGCAAACAAAAGGAAGCTGTTCCTGACAGGTCCATAAGAGACCTTCAAGAACAGCTCCCTGTTCCAAAGGATGCTATTGCTGCGTCTACAAGCGATGATCCTTTTGAAAATTCAAGTGAAAATGCTGGTTATCGTCGTAAACACCAAATTGGTAGCCTTCTTCTTCGTAGAATTCGATGATCTCCCGAAGAACCTGCAGGGTTTGCGGCTTTTCGTGCATCAATACGACTTCCAAATCGATTTTTGTTGCTTGTTTGATATTCTCGACAATTTGATCCGGGTGATCCTTCAGTTGCCAATCATTCGATTCAATGGTCCAATCCCAAATCTTGATTCCTTCTTGGGCAATTTGGTCGCGCATCATCTTATCGTCCAGTCCAGGCGCTGAACCGTATGGCGGACGCACCAAATTCGGCTGTTTACCTGTAATTTCATGGATCAACGCCAAGTTGTCTTTCATCTCAGATACGAATTGCCTCTCTTCGTACAGTTTATTGTATTCGTGAGTCATGCTGTGACCGCCAATATAATGTCCCTCGTCTGCTGCACGCTTCACGACACTTTGCAGATCCTTGCGCTGCAGGTTGCTTCCTTGCATAAAAAAAGTCGCCTTTACGCCATATTGCTGCAAAACGTCAAGAAACTCCTCCGTCCATTCGCTCGGACCGTCGTCAAACGTTAAATAAACGATCTTCCCTTCCGGTTTAGGTTTGCTAACATTCCTTGCAATCAATTGGTTCACAGACTGTTCTCCATGCTGACCCAAAACGGGAGCCTTATCCCATGGCATCCACTTCATCAGACAAAAACAAAGCAAACCAATGGCTGCAAGCGAAATGAGTCGCCGTCTGCGTTTTTTTGTTTTAAGCTTTCTTTTCCTCAAATTCTGATCAAGGTCTGTTCCTGCTGTCATTTTCGATCCATCCCCTCTCTCAAAAAGAAATGATAATAGGGGCAGGTGCAGAAAAGGTGCAGATGAAATAAACATAAGAAAAACATCGATCGACGTTACTTTCTCAGTAGACATAAATTAAAAAAGCGCAGAACCGGGTTCTACGCTTTCTTATTCAAATGAAAATAGAATTGGACTCCATTGGGAGTGTTGGTTACACCATATGGGACATCATGCATTTCCAGAATCTTTTTTGAGATGGCAAGGCCAAGCCCGGTCCCTCCAGTCGACCGCTTTCGGGAAGGCTCGCCGCGATAAAACCGGTCCCAGATCTTCTCAAGCTGTTCGCCTTGAATGTGCACTCCATTATTTTCAATGCATACTTTAACGGTGTCGCCATCTTCCAGGATGCTGAAGAGAATGGACTCCTGCTCCGGCGTATAGCGAATCGCGTTGCTGAGGAAATTGACGACGACTTGCTCAATTCGCCGCTCATTAGCCAGCACTTCGACAGGTTTCAGTGACAGTTCAAGATGTAATTGCTTGGCCTCGATGTCTGCAGCCAATTTTGCGCATACCCGCTCAATAACGGCGTCGATATAAAAAGAATCCATATCCATGGTATACGTTCCGGATTCATATTTGGCCAATTCCAGCATATCCGCGATCAGCAGATCCATTCTTTTGACTTCGTCTTCCATCGCCTCAAAATAGTAATCGCGTTTATGGCTTGCCACACCGTCCTTCATAATGGCCAGGCAGCTCTGAATAACACTTAGAGGAGTTTTCAGCTCATGGGACACGCCGGATATAAATTCTTTTCTCGTATTCTCCAGCTGCTTTTCTTTCTCGATGTCCTGCTCAAGCCGAAGAATATGAGCGTGCAGCCGCTCGGAGAGCTCGTTAATGTTGCGCGACAAGTCTCCGATTTCATCCTTCGTTGTAATTGGGATTTTTTCCGAAAAATCAAGATCCGCCATTTGCCGTGTGGTACGGTTGATGCGCAGCAGCGGCCGGGTAATCTGACGAGAATAATAGAACGATGCCAGCACCACGAGAAGCAGAGTGGCAATAATGATGTAGACATAGTATTCCTTGATCATTCCTGCGGCTTCATTAACCGGCTGAAGTGATGTCATCGCGAACAGGTATGCGGGATTTCCGTCGCGATCTTGTATGCAATTCACGAAAATCTTGTAATTCACATCATTTTCTTTATAATCTACGATCTGATTGGCGTTCTTGCTATCCTTCCAGTCGCCGTACAATAGATCCGCTTGGAAAGCCTTAATGCGGTCCAGCAACAAGTGATTGGTATAACGCGAGACTCCTGCGCCTTCCGGTATTCGGACCTTCATAATGGTTCCCTTGACCAGAAATGTAGGATATTTTTCGCGATATTGGAACGCGTTGGCATATCGATTGAGGACCTCGCCTTCTTTCCTCACCAGCTGCGAATTTTCCAGCCTGCTTTCGTCTCTTAGGTTAGAATTGCCTCTTCCCATCCGCTGGATCACCGGCTGACCATTCATGATCAAACCTTCCATGGCGATCTCTTCCCCTTCATTAATCCAAGGCGTGAGGAACGGATTATCACTGCTGAAGTCCTCTACTTTGATCACACTATACAGAGGAATGGTCATTGTCTTATTGGAAAACATAGTTTCATCCGAATGTCTCAGCTTGACTTCCATGAAGAAATCATCGGTGTACTTTAAATTCCCTTGAGCGTCCACAGTCGTCACCCAGATATTATGGTTTTGATAAAAATCTTGCTCCAGCTTTGCCGTCTCCTGCGTGTCTGTTGTTTGATTCAGGTAGTCTTGTTCATAAGCCTGAAGCGCAGCGCTCACGTCCTTCACTTTCTGATGAACATAATACTGTTTGAAAAATACGGTCTGCAAGGTAAAGATGACGGCAAGAATGAATAAGCATAATCCTGTCGTAAATAGGAACAGCTTTAGAACGATCCCTTGCTTCATAACTTGTCCTCGAACTTATAACCTGATCGGACGATCGTGGCAATATGCTTGGCGCGCTCCCTCAGCTTGGAACGCAGATTGCGGATATGACTGTTGACCGTGCGATCATCACCGACAAAATCATACCCCCAGATTTTTGTAATCAGCTGTTCTCTGGTAATAATAATTCCTTTGTTTTTCATCAGATAAGCCAGAATTTCAAATTCCGTATGCGTCAAGCTGCAGTTTTGCCCATCCACTGCCACCGTTCGGGATGGAAAGTGGAGGGAAATACCGTTGCTGGACAATGTATCGCCTTCTTGTTCCCGGATCTGCCTGCTCTCCAAAAGCCGCTTCACTCGCGCCAGCAAAATTGGAGGGCTGTAGGGTTTGGTTACGTAGTCGTCAGCTCCCAATTCAAAACCCATCAAGGTATCATCCTCATCCGAACGAGCCGTCAACATGATAATCGGAACATTGGAGACCTTTCGGATGCGTTTGCACACGGACCATCCGTCCAGTTCAGGGAGCATGATATCCAAGATGATTAAATCCACTTCATGATCTTGAAATAAAGCCAGAGCTTTTTTTCCTTCATCCGCTTCAAGCACTTTAAAGCCTTCTTCAAGCAAATAATCTTTCATGATTTCCCTTAAAATAGGCTCATCTTCTACAACCAGTATTGTTTTAGACATGTGATAACCTCTATACGTATTATTTGGATGTTAATCGTGCAGGGTCAAGATTAGGTGCAGATTATATCAAAGTAATGTAAAGATTTTGTCTCCAATGTTCATGACCAAACTTAAGTTACGCATCCCGCTTCCGGTAAAATATAATCGCTACTGTAATAACGATCAGGGTCCATAACAGTAGAATCCCTGCCCCTTGCAGCGGCGTCAGGACATTTATTTCATCTGGTGAAGGCGGCATATACATATAATATCCTGCGGTATCCGGAAAATAATTCTTAAATCGAGTCAGATATTCTCTCACTAATGGACTGACTTAAGGTTAGATAGACTGCTGCACCTGCTAATGCTTCTATCATTATATCCATTTCAAACCCTGATGCGGCGTATCTCATCCTAAAAAAAGTATATAGTATACCTGATGCGGCAATTATAAACGCCGCAGGGATAGTGATGATTACCAATGCCAAATGCTTCACGGATAATTGAAGCCCGCGCCAAGGCAACGCCGTTAATGTAGTTCGAATCTGTCCTCCGGTATACTCCGAGCAAGCAGCCAAGATCCCAAGAATAATGAACCCAGCTTGAAGATATCCCATGGAAGCAAGCCCTGTATTCAGGATACTTTGCATCCCTGTCCCTGCTCTTCCTTGAAGAGCAACCGAAGTAAAAGCAGCGGCTAAAAGTAAATTAAGAATGAATGTAGCTGAAAGAGTGAGCCTCTTATTATGAAATACAAAAGCAGCACCATCAAGAGTAAATGACTGAAGACCCAAATCCTTATATCAAAATAATTGCCCATTGAGCAATGTTTCTCATAAGGAAATATTGCTCAATGGGCAATTAACGTGTTATATTATACTCTATCTTGATACCTTCAAATTATAAGTGAGGTGAAAATACATAATGATGAAGCAAAGCTTGCGTGACATGAAACGAGAGGCAACTGCCCATGCCTTGGCCGAGGCAGCTTTCCAACTTGCCATTGAACATGGTTTAGATGGCTTTGTCGTTGAAGATGTGGCCCAACTCGCGGGATATTCCCGAAGAACTTTTGCCAACCATTATTCTTGCAAGGAAGAAGCGGTGGCAATGGCGGCTTTTCCCTTTCATGGCTTCGATGAATTTATTAATTTAGTGGAAAAATTGCCAGAAAGCTCAACACCACTGGATGTCATGTACCAGTTCACCAAAATGCGACTAACTGGCGGAGTCATCCGTGATATGCGACAACTGGTCCTGCTTTCCAAAGACTATCCTTCCCTTGGACCGTATATCCTCAGTGCTTTACATCAATTCCAAATGGCAGCTCAGCGTTTGTTGAACGAATTATTTCAAGATCATTACTCAAAAGAGTACACTCATTTTCTAGCAGGCGCGATGGTCGCAGCTGTCACACCATTATTCAATGGAGACATCGAGGTGCTGCTTCCAGGTCAAACACAAGATGAAGCACCGAATGCCAAGCCCTTCGATCAGTATTTAGACAAGCTCTTCGGTTATCTGCGAAATGGCTTTAGATCAAATCCTCAAGAGACAAAAAGCTAGCGTCACCATATTTATTTATGCATCCTTTTTACAAATAGAGAGGAGTTTATTTCTTTGGCAAAACACTTATATCGGTTAGGGTTGTGGACGACAAAACATGCAAAAGGGGTGCTCTTTTCAGCAATTGGTTTATTGATTGCATTAGGCGCTGCCGTGTTAATGCTATGGTTCAACTTCGATGATAATATGTCTATTCCAGGTACGCCTGCTCAAAATACGATTGAGATGTTAGAGCAAGAGTTTCCAGAGGTCGGTAAAGCGGGAGCACAAATTCAAATCGTGTTTAAGTCACCAGAAGGAAAAGTACTGTTGGATACTGATGTACAAGAGTCTATTAACGAATTACTAGAAGAAGTGAATACACTTCAGGGCGTAGCGGCCGTATATCCTCCTTCCATGTTAAATAATTATAATGAGGACCAAACGATTGCTTATGCAATGGCCATTTATGATAAACCATCGAAAGAAATCACATATGAGCAAGTCGATGAGTTACGCAATGTCCTGTATATTACGGAAGACGATGGAATTCAGACTGAACTATCATCATCTGATACCGAACTCTATCCCATCGAAATTCATGTTAAAACAGAGATTATTGGTATCGGTGTAGCGTTTATCATATTATTTTTTACATTTGGTTCTTTAATCTTAGCTGGAATGCCTATTATTACTGCTGGAATCGGTCTTTTAGTCGGACTTGCAGGTATCGTTATAGCCAGTCATGCTGCAAACATTTCGTTCGTGTGTATATCCCTTGCAGCTATGTTGGGGCTAGCGGTTGGGATTGACTACGGATTGTTTATTATTTCAAGATTTAGGCAGGAATACATCAAAGGTTACTCGGTCAAGCAAGCAATTGCAATCGCAAATGGCACAGCGGGAACCGCCGTTGTTTTTGCTGGATTGACTGTGATTATTGCACTAATTGGTTTGGCCATTCCTCAAATCCCTTTTCTGTCCATGATGGGCTTTACTGCAGCACTAACCGTACTTCTTGCTGTTATCGTGGCAGTCTTGGTCGTTCCTGCGATCATTTATTTGCTGGGAGATAAAGCATTGCCTTCTGTAAAACGTAATCGAACTTTAAGTGAAAAATTAGTAGATTCCGTAAAATTCTCAGGAAAGATCATGTCGGGTTGGGCAAAGACATTGGATAAGATGCCCATTCTCTTCGTTTTAGTTGGAACGATTTTACTGGGGGCCGTCACCATTCCATTTTTCCATATGGAATTAGGTCTGCCCGATGACAGTTTCTATGAAAAAGGAACAGATCAGCGAGAAGCTTATGATTTATTAAAGGATGCTTATGGCGAAGGGTACCACGCTTCCTTGGTGATCGTTGCAAAAGCTTCAGAGGAAAACAGTGAAATTCTTTCTAAACTAGAGGCGTTACAAGCTGATATTATGAGTATGGATAACGTGGATAATATCACTAATGTAATCCCCAAAGAAACTGGAGATATGGCTGTCATTACACTAAATCCAACAACGGGGCCCAATGATCCGGAAACGAAAGAATTAGTAAATACATTGCGAAATTCCAGCTATGAAGGCATGACGCTTCATGTAACCGGAACAACTGCAATGAATATCGATATTTCTGTAAAACTGGGTGAAGCTTTACCAGTATTTGCTGCTCTCATTATCGGGTTAGCTTTCGTCATTTTTGTCATTATCTTCCGCTCTTTATTGGTTCCATTAAAAGCTGTGTTAGGATTTGTATTGTCTCTAGGCGCTACTTTAGGGTTTGTTACGTGGGTTATTCAGGACGGAAACCTCTATGAAGCCTTTGGTTTTGCAACAAGCGGCCCAGTACTTAACTTTTTACCTATTCTAACCATAGGTATTTTATTCGGTTTAGCTATGGACTACGAAGTGTTTCTAGTGAGCCGTATGCGTGAAGAATTTACGCATTCAGGTGATGCTCGAAAAGCTGTGTTATCTGGTATCCGAGATAGCGGCGGAGTCGTAACGGCTGCTGGATTAATTATGATTGCAGTATTTACGGGTTTCATGATGGCGCCAGATCCGATGACAAAAGTTATTGGTCTAGCACTTGCATTTGGGGTATTGTTCGATGCCTTTGTCGTTCGTATGATGATCGTTCCAGGTGTGATGTTATTGATGGGTAAAGCGGCATGGTACATGCCAAAGTGGCTAGATAAGATTCTACCGAATATTGACATTGAAGGTGAATCGGTGATAAAGGAATTAGAGGCGTCCAAACAAGAGTCTATAAATGAAACCAAACACGTCATGTCAGATGCTGTATCTCACTAAGCTTTGGCAACCATTTCATTGTAGCCATATTCAATAACATTTAATGTTTAAGCAAAACTGTTATTGTTTAAATCTCCCCCAGAAAAGGGGGAGATTTTTTTGTGAAAAGAAAACCATACGCTATGCGTATGGTTCGGGAAGCTTCAAGTGATGTATTAATAAAATTCCTCCTAAAGAATTTGTCTCACGCTTTTGTGATACTCGGGATTATAGGAATACGATCATCGATAATACGAACATAAACACTACACCGGCGATCATTGGAACCGATGTTCTTTTTACTAGGGCGATCGGATCTGTCTTCACAGTACCAGCCACAATGAGTATAACTGCGGCTACAGGCGAAACCGCTCTGAAGAGATTGCCATATCGGAGTTGCACAGGATAACGTTGTAGCCAAACTTGGAAGCCGTATCCTCAACAGCTCTAGCTAACTCGGGAAAATAAGGATTCATAATATCCGGCACAATCAAGCCAATCGTATTCGATTTCTTCTTGAACAGACTTCTAGCTACCTCATTTGGCTTGTAGTTCAATTCTTTAATCGCTTGTTCTACCATTTCCCTTGTATGTTGTCCTACGTATCCTTTATCATTCAGTACCCTGGATACAGTGGCAACGGACACACCAGCAAGCTTAGCAACATCTTTGATCGAAGCCATTATCCTCACTCCACTTCAGATAGGTAACCGGTTACACATTGAATCTACTTAACCTTCCATAAGTCAAGACCTGTTATATAGTTGTCAACCCGTCTTTCCTAATCCTCCATGGATGATATCCTTTTACAAGGCCGCAATATCATCCATGGAAGGCTGCATATGACTTTGTGAGTAGTATTCGCTAAAATTTATCAGGGAACTGCTGAACAATTCCTTCTGTCAGTATGTCCGCTAAGTGGATCATATGGATCTCATTTTTGTCAGTTGCTGCAATGTCCGCCTTCCAATCTCCCTTGAGACAACTAATGACTATTTCCTCAATCAATTGAAGATGAGTGTAGAGCATATCTTGCAGTTCTTTAAACGTCCAGTTGTCGGGATTGGCCTCGCTTAAGAATTTGGCGATGGCGTCGGCATTTTTATGCCAATCCGAGTCTAATTTTTTCAAGGCTGCCTGATCGTTCGCTATTGCAGCTGCTACAATTTTTCCTGCAATCAAAATATGCTCTCTCAAAAGATCCGCCAGCTTATTACCGGCTGCTTCTCCATAATAAGGCTTGATCAGATTTCCGATATCCTGTTGGTTCTGCAATAGCCGGTCCAATACGTATTTCTGATCCGGGCGGTTTGATATGGCGCTGACGATGTAGCTTCTTGTCCATATCGTATGATCGATCCATGCTTTTTGCATAGCGGCTTTCAATTGCACCATTTTAGGACTTAGGCAAATCGAATCACTCTTTTCCGCCGCTTCTGCGCGCACAGCTCCTCCTGCCGGCATCATGCTAAATACGAGCGCTAAGGCTAACAGCACCTTTAGTAAATACTTGTTCTTCAATCTTATCGGCTCCTTTATACATTGGAATAACCTACTGGTTTTATCATGTTTAGAATGCCCTGGTTCTATACGAACCCAGCTGTTCTTGCAGCTGTTGGTGGTCCAAAAGTAGGCGGAGCTGCAATGGGCTTTATTGGCGATATGTGGCACGAAAATAAAAAAGACCCCTTTTCTAAGGGGCAGATTCGAATTCACGCTCTTCCTGTGGCCCAAGCAATACGGGGATCAATGTGCCGCACTAGCCGATAAGCGTAAGGGAGAAAATTTTGTTTTGGCCAAAACCGCGAAGCTTCCAGATTTGTTATTCTCCAATCCGTCATGCAGTTGGTATATCCTGCTTTACGCGCATGATCAAATCCATGCTTTATAAGATGAGTTCCAATTCCTATTCCTCTTGCATGCGGAACAGTCGCTCCAACACCCAGACAAATACAAGAATCCGGCAGCATCATATTTAAATCTGAATTCTGAGTTGGGTAAAACGCCTGGAATCCCAAAATGTCCTGCCCTTGGGAGGCTATGCAAAAATAAGCTGTAGGATCCTTCATCAACTCGACATAGCCCTCTTGCAGCTTCACGCGCTCCTCGATCAAGGCGGGCGCCCACACCGGCGATTTCGCTTGATGCTCCATGATCAGTGTAGATATTTTGCGAACCTCCCGCTCATCCGCTTCCGCTGCAACTCTAACATGAATAGCCGAATTCAGAGGGGGCAGCAAAATATCGGAAGGTATGGTCTGAACACCATGGACTTGTTCATAAGCAAAGCCTAAATGAAACCAGCCCTCTATTGCCCTAGTGTCTCCGCCTGGCACAAGAGCATAATGCTTGAAAGAACCGGATTTGGTCCACTCCGCACCAATCACGGAATACATTTCCCGATAAAGTTCAGCGCTCTCTTCTGCCGCAATAGCTGTACCTGTATAATCAACCCAGGTATGGCGCTCTCGCAGCTTGTCCGTTTCCAGCCTCCCCAACATATAGCCGATAAGTTCAGCGCCTCTGAAAGCAGCAACTCCACTAACATTTTCCTTCTCTAGCAATGCATCGATTACTTGTCTGGCATGCAGCGGTTCTTCAAATAATTTTGGCAAGCTGGGTGTCTTTTCTCGTTCTGCAGCGTGGCGCGCTGACAGAAGCATCCCTGCTGCTTCTACATGAGCGTGTTGAAAAGTAACCATCTTCATCTTCTCTTTCCCCATTCACCATAACCCCCTATGAATCCATAGACTCTGCCGAAATCGTCTCACACCCGTTGAATAAGGCAAACTTTTGTAAACAACGGTTCAAGGCTGTTCGTAATTGCGTTGTTTGCTTTACACCATTCTCGTACCAGATGTTTTTTACAACGAGCGTTCCCGTTTTTCGCTCCGTGATGATCTCGGCCCGGCCAATGAAGCTCTCTCCATATAATAGAGGCAGCACATAATAGCCGAATTTTCGTTTGATTGCAGGTGTGTAAATCTCCCAGGTATAATCAAATCCAAACAATTCGTTGATCAGCTTTCTGTCCCAAATGAAATTGTCTAGCGGAGCAATCAGCTCGCAGCGCAATTTCGGCTTCGGATTTTGCAGGACGGCTTCAATAAGCGGCAAGTCCTCAGCGCGGCAGTACAGCATATCTTTCATATGTTCCACGGCGACAGCAACAATGCGAGCTTCGTGTAATAGCTGGCGAAAAACCTGGTTGCGCTGTTCGGCTTTCAACCCCCATATATTCAGCCATGCATCTGACGCACGATTCCATAAAAGGCCAACAGCACCGATCCGGCGCAGTACCCGCCACTTATAATGCTCAAGTTCATCCTCCAGCGGCTCTGGGGTATCCAGCAGATTTGGATGTATGTAATTCTTGGCCAAATCGTAATATTTACGCGTTCCTTTTTTATGATGAATAATCAACTCACCTGTCGAATACATCTGCTCCAGCACCGATCGAGATGAATTGGTTCCACTGCTCCAGTGGATGGCCGATTGCCAAGAGAAATCTCCATCCAATTTTAAATCATCCGAACTTAGTACACCGTGATTTTGGATATGATCCCGCACCTGCGTTATTAACGCTTCCATTTCGGGATAGCGTTCGGCATGCCGCCTCGCGGCTTGCCTGTATCGCTCAAAATACGGCCAATCCTCGACGGGGATAATGGCCAGGTTCTTATCAGGATAATCGACAAGACTTCTATCCTCATACAGCAGCTCGGCGAGCATTCCCTTGGTAAATCCCTTGATTCGCGACTGCAGCACTAATTCGGCGTTTTTACCGCAAACATCGATGGGGTCGTATTGAATACACCCGACCTGCCGGGCAAAGTCCATTACGCCCTGCTTCCCACTAAATTTAAATTCACCCAAAAGTCCATGCTTCAACAACAGAAATTGCCGTGCCTGGCGGTTTGTTAATTGAATCATGTTCGCACCTACCTCTAATTTAGTACAGGCTGAGTCCCATGCAATACCGAACTTCACATCTCCTTTTTTATCATACAAAGTATTTGCTCAAAAGAAAAGGAAAAATACAAACATTTGTTCTTGCTTGGACGCCAGATAAACCCCGATCCCTATAGGATGCCTCTATTTGTACAATAGGCAAATTCGTAATAATAATTAAGGCCAATCCTTTTGTGAGGGATGGCCTTAGTTCAATCTCTTATATTACTCCGTATGCAGATAACCTACAAATGGCCTCTATAGTCACTCGACCGCGCCACTCCAATCCTGAAGCAGTTCCTGGAGGTTCCCAGCTAATAGGCCACCCGCCATCCGGTAATTGTTGTTTTGTAAGAACTTCAAGATGATTGTCGATCTGGCTTTGGGTAAACAATGGTCGGCTTATTGATCCAGGTTTACGTGCGAAATGAAGAGGCGTTAGCCCGTAAGCATCTGAAGAAGCATCCAGTTTGAAAAAACTAGCACGCGGAAGAGCTGTAGCGATAACATCTAGCAGATTTTCTGCCATTGCTCTGTCGGGTATGTATTCTGCCAATCTGACAGCGCATAAAAGAGCATGGGCTTCAAGAGGAGGCTCCTCAACAAACATTTCACAACAAGTTTCTGTTGCTAAAGAAAGCCACTCATGTTCTACCCCCTGGTAATGGAGAAGCCCACAAATCTCAGCTGTAGGGTTAAGACCCGGTGATACTGTGGAATGCATCCAATGACTTGCAAGAGGTGACTGATAAGCTGACTCCAGAAAAAATGGGACAAGGCCTTTCTTGTCCGACACAGATTGAAGATAGTTACATACAGATGTTACAAATTCTAAGTTCCGATACTCCGCCTCTTCTAATGCTCCAAGGCCAAAAGAAGTGAGAAGCGGTTGGCTTTCCGGACAACGAACGTCAGGTTCTAAAGCATGGCCGAGGCCGCCATCAGAATTTTGATAGGCACGTACAACATTACCGACCAAAGCAGGATGAGCACCTTCATAGAGAACTTCAAATAATCGGCGTTCCAATAAACGGGCATGTGTAAGTAAGAATGAACGTGCTGTCACTAAGATTTCAGTCATACGCACTCTACCACCATTCAAATAGAATATGATACTAATATCCAAAATACCAAACATACGTTCGCAAATCAATGAATTTGTAAAGTCTCAATTATCGACTGGTCCGTAAAGGATAAGAACCGTTCAAACACACCTTGAGACATTAATCGTATCCGTGATCTATTATCTAGGCCCTATTTTCGAGAGTTATTTTCAACCGTTACTTATGATACGGTTCTCCGCGCTGTCTGTAATGGGTAAGTTTTAGGCTATCCTATTTGAGGATGGCCTGTACTTTGTATATCTCATTACTGTCCTATGATTGTTTACCTATAAACAAGTGATAGTATTTCAAAAGTCTATTTAATCAAATTTGAGGATGAATCCTACTTGATCAAAAAAGTCTTTTGTGTCCAGCACACTACATCCTTGAAGGATACTTCCAATATTATACTTGAATGCTTTCTCTTGGGGCATAGTTGAGAAAGCAAATCGTGCTTCGCGCTGATATTCGAAAAACTTGTCTTTCCAATATGCGATTCCCAAATTTCCTTCGTTAAAATCTTGTATTTGCTCCTTAACCATACCGATAGAGTAATCAACGTAATTTACATCTTTGACCATGCCAAAATGGTCATCTGTTATGGTCTTACATACAAGTTGAGGGAAATCCTTTGGAAGTAATACCGCCTTGTCACCAAAATTTTCTATAAATTTTTCTTTATCTGAACCTGGAATACTTAATCCACAAACAGCATAATCCTCATGTACTTCTAGTACCTCAAAGTCTTCTTTTTTAAATGCAGTAAAACAAAAAACAGGAATTTTCTGTACATCCGGATGTTGTAAATTAAATATTGAAGGTCCGTTGAATTGATGAACTAATTCGTCGGTTTCATAATCATACATTCTAAAATTAGTCACTGCGCCGACAACACCACCTTCGAATTTGTCCCCCTGCCCACGCTTCTGCTCTCGTAATTCTTGTTCTATAAAGACTTTTAAAGGATTCATAAATAAATTGCCACTTAACAAGTCCTCTAAGTAGCGCGAATCAACAAATTTGACGAACAAAGTAATATCTTCCTTATCATCCTTCCACTTTCGAAACTCACTCGAGCGCATAAAAATCCCCTTCCGTTTAATTAAATTTAATAACTGAATACCACAGTACAGATTTGAAAGGACATAACCATGCTAAAATTTATTCTTGGCAAGACATCTACAATCTTCAATTGAACACAACTACTTTTAATGCATTAATCCCCCATCTCAACAAATACTTCCAGTACCGAGTTCAAGAGCCAGACTGAACTTCTTGCTAGATGCAAGGACGAAGCAGAAAAGAAGTTGAGAGATAACACCTCTGCCCCAATTGCTGCATAGTAAATCAGACTAGCTCTTGCTCAGTTCAGCACATGCTTACCGACTCGCACCCGGAAACGCAAAAGACACTATTTGCAAACAGCCATTAAGCAAATACACGTCAAATATGGTCGAAAGGTCGAGAGAATTGAACTTGAGCTAGACCCGACTCTCCATAACCATTTTTTTGAGCAAGCCCCTTCCGCTAAACCAGCGGGAGGGGCTTTTGGTTTTTCCAAGCAAAAGCCAACTGCGAAGATAACCCTCGTTTTGTAGCTCCTCCGTCCCAGCAAACTCCTTTTCAAAGCGTTAGTTGCAAAAGTTGCGACGTTGACTGTACTCAAAATTTTCATGCTAAAAGCGCCGTATTTTCATGGGTTGTGGTACGGATGCAGCCGTTATGGCAAACCACCCGCAAGTCAAAATCGAAGAGAGACGCTTGAATGAAGCTGCTAAAATCCTTGCATGTATGGATTTCCCCCGATCGCCACCAAAAAATCTTGCCGTAACTTATAATAAATTTCAGCACATCATCCCTCAAATTCTGGATGTAGCTCATGAATTTTGGAGATGAGGTCTTCCACATTCGAATGTGAGACGTGATTCTGATCCATCCATACCGATTTGAGAAAATAAGAAGCATGATACTGCCATCCCAAGTTACCCGGATTGAAGGCTAACTGGATCTCCAGCCCTGGCTTTCCGCAGTATACCCGGGAACCTGGCCTGTGCCAGCTGCCGATCCTAGTAATCCGGTCCGGATTCCGACCACTGATATAAGTGAAACACTTGTTGAACGGGATATCCCTCAAATGGAATTTGGGACTTCCAACAGCCACGACCCGCACCTGCTCCTGTCCATACTTCTCAGCAAGAATAAGCCCGGAACGATACGCGACCACGCCGCCGGCACTATGCCCGATCAGGAGAAGCTGATTTGCAGACGCCATATGTTCACGAATGATTTCCGATACAAGCCGCACCCTCCGGGAAGGGCCATGGATCAGATCATATCCAACCTGCGCCAGCTGTCGGGTTAACAGACGATGCAGTACAGAACGGCTGGTTCCACTTGCCATCCCGTAAGGAAAGATGACTACGATTTTTGCATCGGGATATCTTTGGGCAACCTCGAACGCTGCGGCTTCAAAGTTATTACGATATGTCAGAATACCGGCCAAAAGAACAAACCACCGTTCGGCATTTGTCCGTACATGTGCTATGAGAGGAGACAAAGGCTTCAATCATGGCTTTAGCTCAACACCCTTGGGAAGAACGGATCTCACTTTTTCCCTCACCTCGGGATGGGTCCGAAGCTCTTCGCCCATCAGCACGACAATGCCGGAGTCGTCCCGTGAACGGATTAGCCGACCGATGCCTTGACGTAGCCGCAGCAGCATATAAGGCATGTCCACCTCTTGAAAGGGATCGGCAACAGCTTTTCGCCGAGCATTGAATACAGGATCAAGCGGCGGAAATGGCAGCGACCAGATCATCACGTTCATGAGCGAAGGCCCCGGAATATCGAGTCCTTCCCACAGACTGACCGCACAGAGGACACTCTCCTCCTCCTGCTGGAATTCAGAGATCAAATGACTGATTTCTCGGTCGCCTTCATAGTAGAAGGACATCCCCTTCAGCAGCGGTTCGAGCTTCGCCCTTTCCTTGAACTGAAGAAGCTCTTCACGAGTCGGGAAAAGAATCAACGCTCTGCCGCCCGTTTGCTGCAGAAACCGTACTGCTTCCTTCATCTTTCCGTCGAATCCGTCAGCAAGCGGCCAATGTGGTGCCAGTACCTCCATCTGTTCTTGATACGCATAGGGTGAATCTACTGAAAAGGACAGGAAGCTTTCAATGCCAAGACTGTCTGCGAGATAACGGAAAGAACTCTCCACTGCCATCGTCGCTGACGAAAATACGACCGGCATCCGAAGGTGGAACACCTGTTTTTTTAGCATTTCCTTAACCGTACCCGGCATAACAGAGAGCATGAGCCCTTCCGGACTATCCTCTACCCAACTGATCACCGACGACTCCGGCTGCTCGAACAGGAGGAGCGCTTTTTGCAGCATCTCCATATGCTCCTCAACAATACGAAGCTGGTAGTGGTCCAGCGTGTATAACTCACCTTCAAAGACAAGTTCCTCTTCGATTGCTGAAATGATGTCCCGGAACCGGCGCACTTCGCTTAACAATGCTCCGGTCAAGACGATTTCTCTACGATCCGACCCCGCGACGTGCAGATTGGATTGCCCGAACGCGTCAAACATCACCTCGCTCTGGACAATTGCCTCGTCGATCAGCACGGCCAGGGATTCACGGATCTCATTTTGCAGAAGACGCGTAATTAACCCTTCGAAGGTGGTATGCTTCATTTTATAGCCGAATGCCTTCATGGCTGCGGATTCCAGCAGATGTCCCTCATCGAATACGACGGAAGAATGCTCAGGCAGGAGCGGCAGCTGGCCCTCCCGTTTGCGGCCTTCATAGGTCCATACATGCTCCAGATAATAATCATGCGAACAGATAATGATGTCGGCAGCTCGCCGGTAATAATCCCGGGACAGTGTCTGCCCGCACCGGTGGCGGCGATCGCAGGTGAAGCAGTCCTGAAAGGGATCCCAATTGATGGTATTCCACTGTTCATCGTTAAGCTGCGGATAGTCTCTCCGGTCTCCGTAGGCATGGAAGACCTGCATTGGAGCAGAGGAATTGACGAAGCCAGGCAGACCTGCCGCAATTTCTTCCCAATTGATGTCCGAGTTCGCTTCCATTCTCGCCTGATCCAGCTTTTTAAGGCACAGATATTGATCCGGCGATTTGCCTAACCGCGCATCGATGATCAGATCCAAATGCCGGGCCAGCTTCGCGATGTCTCCCTCAGGTTTGACTAACTGTTCAATCAAGGACTCGTCCGCGCAGGCAATGACCGCAGGCTTGCGCGTGTACCGCGCGTAACATACCGCATACAGAAGATAAGCCAGTGTTTTCCCCGTACCTACTCCCGCTTCGGCAAAAATGATTTGTTTGTCGGCAAATGCCTTTTCCAATTGAAACGCCATATAGATCTGCTCATCCCGGACTTCAAAGCCCGCTTCCGGCAGCAGCTCGTAAAATACGTCCGCCACCCAATCCGCCGCTTGTTGTATAAAAGGGGTGCCAGGATCATAGCTAAAAGGGTAAGATTCCACGTTATAAAATACCTCTGCTTTCTTGCTTCTAAGGTTCAAATAAAATCTCGTTCAGCTTTCGGTCTTTAAAATAGTTAATTTTATCATGATCACCAATTTTTGCGCAATACTGTGCAAGGATTCGGAAAAATCTATAAAAAACCGGCGGCGGACATCCCGCAGCCGGTTAAAAATTAATTTGCCTCTCTTCCATAGACCTCAATCTGGGTCAGCGCCGGAAACGGCGAAGGGTCATCCGATTTGATTAATTCGCCAAGGGTGACCCGGTCAACAGTCCGCGGAGCTAACGTGATTACTTGCGGTTGGCGGCTCTTCACAAGCGAGGCCGTATGAGAGCTTCCGTCTGGGAAGTACAAGGTAACTTGCTCCCAGTAATTATCGTGCGGAAAATCCGCCCGAAGCGTTAATATGACCTTATCGATGATGACTCTTCTTCCGAAATATACTGTAATTTCCGCATCATCCCGGCCATTAATGCCCCAGGATTCATATGGCCATTCCCCGTGGGAATCATTGGCCGTATTACCGTTAATCGCATTCCGGGCCGCAAAGACCGATTCGCCTCGCGTCTCTGCATTGGCGGCAGCATGAGGATAACAGCTTGAATTGGAGTGCTGGTCATATGGATTGAGCGCCAGGTTTTTATAGGCCTGAATCTCCTCCGGCAGCGCTGCACGTGCACTAATTACATGCATCTCCCCGGTAAATGATTTTGGTGAATAGGATACCTTCTTCTCCCCGTACGGAATGGCAAACCGGAAAGCTTCCTCCGACAGATAAATAAATGCCGCCGGCATCGAATCCTCCAGTTGAATGACCAAATATACTGGAACCTCCGTGCTTCGCAGTACAACGGCGTCTCCGGGCTCATAGCCTTTAGGATAGACTAACTTCACGTGGGTATTTTCACTCCGGCTGGCTTTTACCAAGCCCTGTTCATCTTGAACCTCCAGCGTTAGCATAGCGATCTTGACATCTCCTTCCGAGCAATAAAATCCGAATAAGTACAGCTTCCCCCTATCGTATCATAGGATATCGGATTTTCTAGTGAAGTTTTTCAAGGGTATAATGTCATTCTTTAAGCAATGCATATATTACTTGAGCGCCTTGAGCGCGCGTGGCCGACAGGTTTGGCTCAAAACGTCTAATTTACCAGCTCTCCGGTTCATTTTCAGTTTATATTGATGTGTTACGCTAACCTCTAATAAACAGACCATAGATTATTAAGGTGGATAGGAAAGGCAGGAGAAGTATATTGCTGAACCCGCTACATGCGATATTGTTGATCCTTCTGAACGTGCTGCTGCCCATCCTAGGCGGATTCATACCGGCCAAGCTCGCCGCTCGTAAAAATCCGGTAACAGCGCTGCGAAGCGAATAGCGAATAACGGCAATGATTGATACAGCTTTTTAAATACGGTGATAATAGAGAAACCCACCTTCGGCTTCCAGCCTTAGGTGGGCTTTATTATCTCTTAAAGTCAATTCAGTGCTTTCTTAGTAATTCGGATATAGAAATTCAATAATATATTGATAAGAACACCGTAGAAAATAAGAAGAAGGCTGTAATGAAGCTTCTCGCTAAAATCCTGGATACCGCCCATTTCCGACAAGACCACCAAGCTATAGCCTACTGCTATAACTATAGAGATAGATTGGACATAACTCCCGATATCCTTGAGCACTAATCGATTCTTAAACTCCCCTTTATAAAGTATCGATAGAATCAGAACGATAGCTACAACAGTCAACCCAGAGTAAAAATTGATGAACAACATAAATATTCCTCCATTCAATCTGGTTTTGGGTAATTCGTTACCCGCTCATTTCTTATTGTTCGACAAGAGTTTCCCAGCTTCCTCTTTTGTAAGGTTCGTCAAATCCCGATCCATGTCAGGCAGATTGCGAAGCGCTTCAAGCTGCGTGTCTGTTGCGGGCTGGATACGAATTAACTCTTCAAGGTTACCGCCAGCAACCTGCTGAGCGATTTGGCGATCATCCAAAGCATCCATAAGGCGATACATTCCTTCGATAGCCTTCTCTTCTCCTCCGGACAAACCGTACCCGGAATCCGTGCTTAATAGAAACCGATCCGGGAATTTCTTAATGACTGGAACAAAATCCTCCAGCTCGTAAGCGCTCTCCGGATTGAATGCCGTAAAACCGGCAAAAAAGTCGGCGTACAGATTTGGATGCTTCTCTAATAAAGACTCGACATTGTCCGGTGAATTATGAGCATTGATATGAGCAAATATGAATGTCGTATCGGGATAGGCCTCGAGCGCTTCCTCCAGTTTGAAGACGGGTGCGCCATTCGGAGGGTCAATATGTAATAACACGGGTACCTTATATTCTGCGCAGAGCTTGTAAATGTCCGGTAAGATTCCATCCATTGGATCTTTCGTTTTCCAAGCAACATGGGCCAAAGCGGGAGAATAGGTTGAGGCTGCGGCAATTTCCCCGATCCCGAAATACCCTTTCTCCAAATTGTCCCGTACCGTCTGAAGTCCAGACTCGTCCAGAAGATTGATTCCGGAGAAAAATGGAATGAACCGCTCCGGAGCTTCCTGATAAGCACCCCAGGCAATTTCATCCGTCTTGATTGCTGAAGGTTCGGACACATCTCCAAAAAGAACAATTCGGTCGACGCTGGAATGCTCCCAGTTCCTCTGCATCTTATAATAGGCGAATCCGCTAGCATCATGATTATGCGCGTCGACAAGCTGCAAATCGCCGTACTCGGCAACCAGCTCGTACAGACTTTTCACTTCGGTCTCTGTCGAATCGCTCTCCGCGTCAGTCGCTGCGGTTTCAGAAGTAGTGAGAGATGAGTCCGTTGGAGAAGAAGTCGTCGTGACCGGCCTATTTTCAGATAGCTCGTCCATCTTCTTCCACAGGCTAAAAGTAACCATTAAGATAATGACGACGGTAACGAGCATATAAACCATCGACCTTTTGGTCATATGAATCTCCTCACTTCATCTGAAACTTTTCCATAAATTATACCACATTCCATACTTCTGGAACGAAGATAAAAAGCCAGCAACCCCATTATGGATTGCTGACCACATAACTTCAGATATAATAAAATCTATTACTTGGAAAAGTACCCCTCCAGCTTTAAATCCGGGCCTAGCATTTCAACCTGCATATCCCGCAAAGGAATGGCCTGATCCATCATGCTGACTCCCTGTCCCCCGATAAAGCCCGGTGCCGACGCTCCGCCTACCAGCTTGGGCGCTATATAGAGCACTAATTTGTCCGCCAATCCCTGGCTTATAAAGGAAGCATGTACCTCGCCGCCCCCTTCTACCAACAAGGAGGATATCTCCAGACCTCCCAGCACATCCAGCACCTCTGCCAGATCAGGCCGTTCGCCCTGGGTAATAAACACCTTTGCTCCCCGATCCTCAAGCTGCTGCTTCTTTGAGAGATTCGCTTGAGCGCCGGCAAAAATATAGACCGGTGCCTCTCCATCGCCAAGCATACGGGCATGCTCCGGGATGCGAAGCGTGCTGTCGAGCACGATACGAATCGGGCTCCGCCCGCCCGGAAGCCGAGTATTCAACTGCGGATCATCCGCAATCACTGTTTGCACGCCCACCAGAATCGCCTGGTTCACATGCCGCAGCCGATGCACATCCTCCCGTGCAGCGTCTGATGTAATCCACTTGCTGCTGCCTGTGCGGGTGGCAATTTTGCCATCCAGCGTTGATGCAGCCTTGAGGGTGACAAATGGACGCTTGGTGACAATGTATTTGTTGAATACCTCATTCATCTGAGTGGATTCTTGCTCACAGATCCCTTTTATTACTTCGATTCCGGCGTTTTCCAACAGGGCGACTCCCCGCCCGGACACTAGCGGATTAGGATCGAGGGCAGCAATAACGACCCGCTTTACCCCGGCGTGAATAAGCGCTTCTGCACAAGGACCGGTCCGGCCATGATGCGAGCAAGGCTCC
>NZ_HG005139.1:1736818-1828184 GCF_000455265.1 Paenibacillus antibioticophila | reverse complement strand
CGGCCATGATGCGAGCAAGGCTCCAAGGTGACATAGGCTGTGGCTCCCTTGGCCTTCTCGCCTGCCATTGTCAACGCGTGAACCTCAGCGTGAGGCTCTCCCGGCTTCAAATGAGCTCCTATACCAATAATACGGCCATCCTTAACAAGGACGGCTCCCACTTGGGGATTAGGCGCCGTCTGTCCTTCGGTTGCTCTCGCATTTTCAAGGGCAAGCCGCATAAACTTCTCATGCTCAATCATGATACATGGTCCTCCAGGATCAATTCCGCCACGCTCAACTGGCGGCCTTCCCCCTCTTGCGCGGCAAGATGGCCTGAGCGCTGAACCTTTGTCTGCAAATATTTAAGATTGAACTCCGATACATCTCCCCACAAAGGCATCCGTCCGGACAGATTCATACCGGATTCCTTCATTGCAGCAAGCTTCTTTGGATTGTTGGTGATCAGGGTTACCGGTCTTTGTCTCAAATGAGCCAGTACTCCGATGGCAGCATCATAATTGCGGGAGTCATCCGCAAAGCCCAAAGCCAAATTGGCTTCCACCGTATCCATGCCTTCCTCCTGAAGCAGATAGGCCATTGATTTGCTGAACAGCCCAATGCCTCTTCCTTCATGATTTGCTAAATAAAATACGGCTCCTGCTCCGCGCTCCACAATCATTCTCATCGATTGATGCAATTGATAACCGCAATCACAGCGCTTGCTTCCAAAGATATCTCCGGTATGGCAGATACTATGCATCCGAATCAGGGCATCATCGGCATGTTCGAAGTCCCCATAGACCAGTACACTGGACTGTTGCCCCTCGGCCAAACTCATCGTAGGGAGCTTAGCGATGATATGCTCAGCCATTTCGTCTTCTCGAATCCCCTCTATTTCATGCTTGCCTAAGGTAAGCCAGTTGTACCATTGAAATGTCACTGTCTCGCCATCCAGATTTACAGGAAGCTTGACCGGACCTACCAGGAATTGAACTTGATCCTTCGTATATACAGGCTGAATCTTATCCTTCAAGATCGCCAAAGCTTGTTCATTTATCATCATATACTGTCCCTTCTCTTTAAACTGCGGAAAATTGATAGGCATACTCTGCTTCCATTTCCAATTGACGGCGCTGAAGCTCTTCAGCTACCGCTCGCCGCTCCTGTACAAATTCATTCAGTTGCCGAAGAGATAAATCTCCGTTAATCAATGAGAAACCTAGTTCTTCAGCCAACTGCTCCGCATCTCGCAGCGCTTCATTTAACCCGAAGGCCCCTGTTGGTGTCATCGTATGAGCGGCGTCTCCGATGAGTACTAACCCCTCTTTTATCCAAGTTTCACTTTGTCTGCTGAAAATGTCCAGCAGAACAAAATCATGCCAGGATTGAATATGCTCGCGAACATGATTCTCCAAATCAGGAAAGGCTGCAATCAAGCGTCCGATAAAAGGCTCAAAGCTTTCTTTCCTTAGCTTCGCATAGCTGCCCTTGGCAATATTCCATCCGATTTGGATGAAGCCTCTGGCTTGCGTAAATAAATGCAACTGCTGTCCTTCTTCTACGGAAGAACGGATGACTGACTCCCAGCCCTGCGGCGCCGGGATTCGCGCCCACAGCAGATCATATCCATGGTCTGTTGTGACCGTCTCAACACCGGCAAGCTTGCGTACGGCAGAATACCTTCCATCTGCCCCAACGGTAAGCGAACTGATTATCGTTTTACTTTGCCCTGTCTTTTGGCAGGCAGCAACAATTCCGATTGTTCGTCCACTTTCGTCTGTCACCAGCTCCTTGACCGTGTGTCCAGGCAGATAACTAAAAGACTCATGGCTCAATGCTTCTTCAAGCATTGGCTTGAGCAAATCCTTCTGCGGAACATGAACACCGACATTCCCGTCTGTCTCTTCAGGAAGCAATGCTCTGGTCAACATCCCCTGCTCCCAATACTCTATCCTTTGCAGCGGCAATACCGCCTCTTCAGCAATCCGTTCCAAGAGATGATGGCGCTCCAATACAGATACGCCGACATCATTCAATATTTCTCCGCGAAAGCGGGGGCCAAGCTCATTCAGCTTCTCCACAAGCGTGACCCGCATACCTTGACGAAGCAGCAGACAGGCTAACAGCGTTCCCGCTGGTCCGGCACCCGCAATACATACTTCTGTCTTTAAATTCATAGGACTTCCTCCTAGGCAGATCACATATCAAAACCAAAATAAACAAGTTACTTTATGTAAGTTAGTTTATAATCAATACTTTGTTTAGTCAAGTAATTAATTATACTTTGTAAAGGTTGTTGTTTTATGATAGTTGCTGTATAATACTGACCATAGAGGTGATACTCAATGGAAGTACCTGAAGTTTGTCCAAGATTTGAAAGAGCTGTAGATATCCTCAGTAAGCGCTGGACGACCCTGATCCTGCATCAACTGCTCCCGGGACCACAGCGCTTTGCGGCCATTGAAGGCTCGCTGCGCAACCTGAGCGGGAAAGTCCTTTCGGACCGTCTGAAGGAGCTTGAAGAGGAAGGAATTGTTACACGTACTGTTTATCCCGAGAAGCCGGTTCGGATCGAGTATTCTCTCACCGACAAAGGAGCCGAGCTTGCCCCTATACTAGATCAGATCCAGCACTGGGCAACCCGTTGGATTCAATTGTCTCCTGAAGAGGATCGCCTTCCCTCCTGAGCCTTCTATCTGCTTTAAAGTCAGTCCATTATTCTCCCCCAAAGGAGGCACTCTCCCAGACACCGTAGACGGGGGAGTGCTTCTTTCATGGCGCATTCCGAGCTTGAACTTGTGATAGATGCTTGCAGACGAGCCATATTTAATCTTAATAATTCTTAATTGTCCCGCTCTATTTGTATAAAAGCTTAGGCACAGCCTTGATATAGATGAGCTCTGCAATTAGCTCTATCATCGTCTGGGTTACAATAACAGCGGCAGCTATGGTTGCCATCTCGCCTGGCAAGGTTAGAGCAAGCGGAAGCACAACTAATGAATTGCGCGTCCCGGCACTAAATAGCAAGGCTCTTCCATCCGATGGTTCAATCTGAATGACAGATGCGGCCAAACGCGCAATCAGCGGCGCAAAAAAGTGAAACAGAACATAAACAGGTATTACGGAAATAATCACAGCAAAGTCGTTAATTACCCGGTCAATCTGAGACCCAATCACCAAAAAGAGCACCAGAGCCATAAAAGGAACAGGCAGCCAAGCTGTAAAATCTAATGCCTTGCTTCCAGGCTCGCTCTTCTTCGCCGAAAATTGTAAAGCCAAAGCCAACACTAATGGAATGAGAATCATATACACAAAGGCCTCAACGAAGGGGCCGATCCTAACAATTTGGGAGGCTTCAGTCCCAATGAACAACCATAGGTAGAGGGGCAGCAGCAGCATTTGAACAACAAACAGCACCGGCGTAGATGCAAGAATGAGCTTTTCATTTCCTTTTCCCAACTGTGTAAAAACAATGACATAATCTATGCACGGAGTCAGAAGCACCAGGCATACCCCAATCAGAACGGGATCTGGCTGCGGGAATATTTTGATCAACAGGAATACTAGTATAGGGATGAGGATAAAGTTTACAAGCAATAACGCCCCTATAAAGCGGCCATTGTGGAGTGCCTCTCTTAATTTGAGAAACGGGATCTGGCAGAACATGCTGAATAAAAGCACTGCAATCGCAACGGAGACAACAGGCTCCAACAGCCTTCCTGCCTTAGGTTGGATCAGTCCAGCAATACCGCCAAGGATAATTGCAATTATGTATATAGGAATTTGATTTTTCTCTAGTCCTTCTCTGGATAACATGCTCTCACTCCCTATTTTTACTGGAATTATATCACAAACACCTCAATATGGATTTCATCGCAGACCTCCTACTCAGGTGCCGATCTTGCTCCTTGCAACCTAATATGTTATTGTGAGGACAATAGCGGCTTAATTGTAATGTTTTCGTTTAAAGAGGTTGTTCAAAAAGTCATCTTTTGATCACGAAGTGTTCCAAGGGGCTGATTCGATGTCGAATCTTGCGTTCACCCTAGAAGTCCGGTACTCATGTAGGGTCCGCCTACACTCCGTTCCTCCTTCGTCGGGTTCTCGCAACCTTCTCGGTGCTGAAAAGCTGACTTTTTGAACTCGCATTTTAATAGGCCCAACAGAAAGGTGATTGCCCATGGTACAGCCCATAAAAACCGTTGAAGATTGCGATACGAACTGTTCAGGGTCGGACACGAACCTGGAGGCGGTAAAGACAGAGCTGATCAATGACCAGGCCGCGGTTCAGGTAGCCGACTGGTTCAAGGCCTTCAGTGATCCGACACGGGTCAAAATCATTAGTGCCCTGCTAAAGAGAGAGCTTTGCGTACATGACTTAACCGTGCTCCTTGAAATGGGACAATCCGCCGTCTCTCACCAGCTCCGATATTTGCGCAATCTTAGAATTGTAAAGCGGCGCAAGGTTGGAAAGACCGTCTACTACTCACTGGATGATACACATATTGAGGAAATATTCCTGCAGACCCTCCAGCATACGAACCACGGATGAACAAATGAGTATACGCAAAATACAAGGACTGCCCCTTTGCCATCAAAATGGCTTATGGGACAGTCCTTATTTCATCCAACTGATTCATAGCGGCTCTGTTTAGCTGCCTCTTAATTCAGGTTAGGTCTAATCTTCAATACGCGCATGGCATTCAATACGGCCAGCAGTGTGACCCCTACGTCCGAGAATACGGCCTCCCACATCGTTGCGATTCCGAAGGCCCCCAGAAGCAGGAAGACCGCTTTAACCAGCAAGGCGAACACGATGTTCTGCCATACGATTCTCCGGGTTTTCTTGGCGATATAAATCGCGGAAGACAGCTTCGAGGGCTCATCGGTCATAATGACGATATCCGCCGCTTCGATCGCCGCATCCGAGCCAAGACCGCCCATCGCCACGCCGACATCGGCCCGGGCCAGCACTGGCGTATCATTGATGCCGTCGCCGACGAACACGATCTTCTCTTTGCTTCCCTTACGACGGTCAAGCTTCTCCAGCTCCTCGACCTTATGCTGCGGCAGCAGCTCAGCTCGCACCTCATCCACGCCGAGCTGTTTACCAACCGCTTCCCCTACTGCCTTGATATCCCCGGTCAGCATGACGGTCTTCTTCACGCCCAGCCGTTTCAGTGAGGAGATCGCCTGTGCGGAATCCTCCTTGACCTCGTCGGCGATGACTAGATAACCGGCATATTGCTTATCCACCGCAATATGGACGATCGTTCCCAGTTCAGAAGGTGCCGAGAAATCAATGTTCTCTCTCTGCATGAGCTTCGCATTGCCTGCCAGCACCTCCTTGCCTTCGAACATAACCTGAATGCCGTGGCCCGATATCTCATTGTAGTTAGCAAGCAAGGCTTCATTCAGTTCCTCTCCAAAGGCCTCCCGAATAGACTCTGCAATCGGATGAGTGGAATGCATTTCAGCAAACGCTGCATGACGCAGGAGTTGTTGCTTGGTCCAGCCGTTTTGAGGGTGAATGCCATTCACTTTGAAGGCACCCTTCGTTAAGGTACCGGTCTTATCGAAGACAACATATTTGACGTCATTCAATGCCTCCAGGTAGTTGCTGCCCTTCACCAGAATCCCATTCTTGGATGAAGCGCCAATGCCGCCGAAGAAGCCTAACGGGATCGATACGACCAGCGCACACGGACAAGAAATGACCAGGAATACCAATGCCCGATACACCCATTCCGAGAAGGTTTCACCGCTGAATAGGAGCGGCGGCACCACTGCCAGCAAAGCGGCAACAATGACAACCACCGGCGTGTAATAGCGGGCAAACTTCGTAATGAAGTTTTCCGTTGGCGCCTTCTTGCTGCTGGCGTTCTCGACCAGATCCAGAATCTTCGCAACGGTTGATTCTCCGAATACCTTGGTCACCTCGATGGTCAGGACGCCATTCTTATTGATAAATCCGCTCAAGACCTCTTCCCCTACGGTCACCTCACGCGGTACGGACTCGCCGGTCAGTGCCGAAGTATCCATAGCTGAGTTTCCTTCAATGACCTTCCCATCTAACGGTACTTTCTCACCGGGACGAACAATGATCAAGTCACCGATCTGCACTTCATCCGGATTGACTCTTTTGATCTCATCATTGATTTTCAAATTTGCAAAGCCGGGACGGATATCCATCAATGCACTGATCGACTTCCGTGAACGGTTGACGGCGATGCTCTGGAACAGCTCGCCGATCTGATAGAAGAGCATGACGGCCACGCCTTCAGGATACTCGCCGATCACAAAAGCACCTACAGTCGCAATGGACATGAGGAAGTATTCATCGAATACCTGGCCTCTCACAATGTTTTTCAGCGCTTTTAGAACTATGTCCCCGCCCACGATCAGGTAGGAAACAACAAACAGAATCAGTTCCAGTTCTCGACTCAAGGCAAATGCAAAGGCTGCCGCACCGATAGCCAGACCGGCGATCAGCCGAATGATCATGACTTTGGTATTCTTCGCCCCATGGTCATGGGAATGGCCGTGTTCATCCCCGGCTTCATGGTCACCGTGATCATGCGGATGGGCATGATTATGTTCTTGATGTTGACCTTGCTTATGTTTCAAGTGTGAATGAGATTCGACAATTCTAATATCCGGCTCAAGCTTACGAATCTTTTGCTTAGTCTGCTCAAGAATCTCTTCAGTACGAGCTCCTGATATTTCCATCGTTAACGTTTTGTTCGCAAAATTTACCGAGCAAGCCGCAACTCCGTCAATCTTTTGAACTCCCTGCTCAATTTTCAGGGCGCAGTTTGCACAGTCCAGTCCTTCCAGGATTAATTTCTGTTTTGAAATACTCTGTTCCATGTTTATCCCTCTCTTCGAAAGAAGATTATATATGATCACTTGTTCATATATAATATATTCCTTCTTGGTTCTGATGTCAACAAAGTACGGTGGATCAGAGCAAAAATAGGCAAACTCAACTAAAATAGAACTATCTCTATGGCCCCCTCCCTTCATTTGATAAGCTTTAAAAAGCTGTATTTAGATGAGGAAGTGAAATCATGAACAAGCAGCAGGAACGAATGCCAGCATTTCCACAGGCGGTCATTGACTTTTGGCATACTAGTTTTTTTAGAGGAGTCACCTTTTATTCCAATGAGATCTTCTCAATTATCATCAATTCCGAGCTAAGTGAAGATAATCGAGTGATGATACTGAAGCTGGAGCGCTCTTCTATTTCACGGAAGCTGAAAAAGAAAAATTGCTTGAGACTGATCTGGCGAGTAATTTACGCCGCTTAACTGAACAGGACCATGAATTGTTCGCTCAGTTTGAATCCTCTTCCTTAGAGCAGGACCTGGATGACGCTTTTGTAGAGTTGGACCACTGGGCCGTATTTGGCTCTCTTGAACAAAATCGATTGGTTAGCGCGGCCAGTATGTACCCCTGGATGGGCAAAGCAAACCTGGCGGATATCGGCGTGCTCACGCTCGCCCCTTTTCGAGGACAAAGACATGGGCGCAGCGTCGTCCGCTCTATAGCTCAGTACGCCTGTCAGCAGGGTGCTCAACCTCAATTTCGCTGCCGGCTTGATCAGCAGGAATCAATCGCACTAGCTCAAGCCGCAGGGCTTACCCTCTTCGGAACCTGGGAAGTCATTTCTCCCGATTCCAACGAATGGGAGCTCGAGTAGAGCAGATGGACCAATACCGATTTTAAGATTTAGCAGGCTCATAGTGAACATGTACTTCCAGCACCTCGGAGGACTTTTTCAACTCATTCTCTACGTTGGTAGCCACATTATGGGCCTCATGGAATTCCAGGTCGCCCTTGACCGACAGCACGACGTCCACTACCGCATTGCTGCCATAATTCCGCGCTCTGACCTCCTTGACCTCCTCCACGCCCTGGACCTGGCTCACCGTGTCCTTGAAGGCTTCGATGGCACTTTCATCGAACCCGTCAGATAGATGATGCGACGCTTCCCGGAAAATATCCCACGCCGTTTTACAAATCATAATCCCGACGGCAATCGCCGTAACCGGATCCAGCCATGGAAGACCGAATTGGGACCCGACAATCCCGATCACAGCGCCAACACTGACCAGGGCATCCGAGAAATTATCCTTAGCGGCAGCCATGACGGCTTGGCTGTTGATCGTATCTGCGAGCTTTTTGTTGTAGCGATAGACAAAATACATCACCGCCGCACAGAACAGCCCTGTCCATACAGAGATCAAATCCGGAGATTCATGCTTGCCTTCGAAGACAGAGAATATCGCATTGAACAAAACCTGCAGTCCGACGGCCATCATGATAAAGGAAGCAATTAATGAAGCGATCGTCTCGGATTTCCAATGGCCATAAGGATGATCCTGATCCGCGGGACGCTGGGCAAACTTCAGGCCAATCAGAACAGCGATAGAGGCTATAATATCTGTCGCATTATTCAAACCGTCGGCCCGAAGCGCTTCTGAGCCGGACAGGTTCCCGATAATTAATTTCAGAGCCGAAAGACAAATATAAGCAACAATGCTTACAATGGCTCCCCGCTCTCCCATTTTCAATTTTTCATACCGCTGCTGCTGTTCCATTCTCGCCTCTCCCTCCGCTCAACATTGCATGTTCCATACTATCAGACACAATTTGAGTGGGTCTAGAGAAACGTTTTTTTACTAGGGACGAAATATGTCTCTGGTCAAAGAAGGTTGCATCAGGTAAAAACATTGCCATGGTCAGTCCGGGGTTTGAAGCCCAAACAAAAATACTCCTGCCAATTCGTGTGACTGGAAGGAGTGTTTTGTTCGGGCAATCCTATAAATTCAAAGCTAGTTTTGCATTTTTCTGATCGTTCATCAACAACTCATTCAAGTAATAGGAAGGATACAAGCCGTTCTTATGCATAAATCGCGATCAGTGTGATGGTTGATTGTTGTTTTGAACGGTACGTGGTCCATAAGCGCAAAGAAAGACGCGCACGCCTTCAGTGATAATACGTTTGGTTTGTTCCTCCTCTAGTGTCCCGGTTTTTCTCGGTTGATTAAATACCAATAAAAACGTTAATGCTTCGAAGTGCTTTGCAGCCATTTTAGGATCGATCACATTAAGCAATCCGTTTTGTCCAAACTCTGTAAACTTCCTGATAATCCCCTCTTCAGTTGCGCTGTCCAGCCTTTCAAAAAACGAGTCTGGCAGGTTGGCGGCTTCCACCATAACCAGACGGATCAGAGCAAAGTAATCAGCCGAACCGCTCGCAGAAGCTATGATCTGCAGACAAAATAAGATGAGCGCCTGCTCCAGATCCTCGAATTCCCGAAGGTGGTCTGAAATCCCTTGCTCGATCATGTCCAGAACCGCCGAACTGGATTCTTCCACAACAGCAAGCAGCAGGTTCTGTTTGTCGCCATAATAATCATAAACTGTCCGTTTGGATACTCCCGCTTTAGCTGCGACCGCATCGACGCTGGAACGATCAAACCCATCCGAAAGAAACAGGTCTCGTGCCGCGGCAATAATTTTAGCACGTTTGTCTGAAGAGCCTTTGCGGATTTTCTTGTTTTCCGTATTATCCATTCTTACTTTCCCCCTTGTAAATATACCATTAGAAATCGGTTAGAGTCCTGCTTTACAAATTACACTACACGGTGTAGTATAACTTTTGTAGCATATCAAATCAATGATAAGGAGGATTCTATCCGAGAATACCATGCCGTCTTTTATTGATGTTCTCATTTGTCGAGGCCGTTCACTACATTATTGACACAGTGTTGTAGATTTGCCTGTTCGTTATTATACCGCAGATGACAGGAGTGTGGACAAGCCGGTACTTTTAATGAACTGAATTTAAATTGATGATACAGAAAGGACTGTTTCTATGGAGGAAATTATTCGAACCGTTAACCTGACAAAGAAATACGGAGATAAAGTCATTGTAGATCGCGTTTCGATTTCCGTTAAAAAAGGAGAAATCTATGGATTCCTGGGGTTGAATGGCGCAGGGAAAACGACAACCATTCGAGCTCTTCTCGGAATGAGCAAGCCTTCTTCCGGAGAAGTGTATTTGTTTGGTCAGCGCTGGGCGAATGGGAATCCCGATTTGTCGAGACGAGTAGGTTATATGGTGGAAGTTCCTTATGCCTACCCTAACTTTACGGTTAGGGAGAACTTGAGTTTGATGGCCAGGTTGCGAGGATTACCGGTTCCGAGGGCGGTTGACGAGATTATGGAGCAATTGAATTTGACCCAATATGCGGATAGTAAGGCAAGTGATTTGTCACTTGGTAACGCGCAGAAACTTGGATTGGCCAAAGCGTTAATTCATAAGCCGGACGTTCTGATTCTTGATGAGCCAACGAATGCGCTTGATCCAGCCGGAATTGTCGAGATAAGGGAAATGCTCAAGGCTCTAGCTGCTCAACAAGGGGTTACCGTGTTTATATCGAGCCATATCCTTGAGGAAATGTCCAAAATGGCTTCTCGTATCGGCATTATTCACAAAGGCGTATTGCTTGAAGAGCTGACGGCAAAAGACTTTGAAACCATCCGCCGAAAGCAGTTGATGATCGGAACGAAGGATGCCCGGAAGGCTCAAGCTATTCTTTCAGACTCCGGGTATAAGGTACATTCGACTTCGAATAACTTCCTTGCACTACCGGATGATCATGCCGTGAAGCATCCCGAACATATTGCGAGATTGCTTGCTCATCATGAAGTGCCGCTAACTATGCTAAATATTGAAGAAGAGAATTTGGAACATTATTTTCTCAAAGTAATCGGAGCTGAGGAGGGAAAACCGAATGAGACCATTGTTGACAGCCTGTAGCGTTGAAGTTTACAAATTGCGTCGATCCTTTGTTTTATGGGGCACGCTTCTGTTTATATTGTTCGTCATCACATTGTTCTTAGGACAGCCCGATTTGCCTTCTTTTCTTGAACGGACTGCGTTTTTGTATTCATCCGTGTTTGGGCTGCTGGGGTTTGGATTGGTGACAAGCTGGACATTTGGCCGTGAGTATTCTGATCAGACGCTCAAGGATTTGCTCGTGTTGCCTATATCGCGCGGGAAAATAGCGATTGCCAAATATGTCGCAGTTATATTCTGGTGTTTTGTAATGATGTTGATCGGCTTTGCTTATGCCTTGCTTCTTGGTTTAGCTATTGGACTTCCTGGTTTTTCGTTTGCGATTGTACAACATTATTTGTTCCTCATACTTATCATTGGCTCTCTCCACCTATTATTAAGTGCCCCTCTTGCCCTGTTGGCCTGTATATCGCGCGGTTATCTGGTGCCGATCGGCTTTGCTTTTACAACTTTGATGCTGGCGCTGGTATTCGGGCCTACTGCCATTGGCACGTATCTGCCCTGGTCTGTACCTTCTTTGCATTTGAATGAACACGGCGCTGCATTATTTCCCTTGGCAGGCATCAGTTATTTTCTGGTATTTTTAATTGGACTGGCAGGCTTCATTGGAACGGTTAAATGGTTGCAAAACAGGGAGCAACGATGATTTGCCAGAAAACACTTCTGCATAGAAATACATTTGGAAGAATAATAATCGACAAAATCAGTGTATCGTATCCAAGGATGCGCCCCGTTTACACCCGGGCGCATCCGTTCAAAATTAGAACGTATACGGCTTGCTCTTAAGCGATCGGGGTTCCGTCCGGCAATGCCATATCCGGCTTCAATAGAATCACATCGCCTTGCTCAAGCACTCCTCCCAGCACTAATACCTCCGACTTGAAGCCTGCGATCCGTCTTGGAGGAAAATTAACAACGCAAACAACTTGCTTGCCGATGATCTCCTCTGCCCGGTAGCGTCTCGTAATTTGCGCACTGGAGCCTTTCAATCCGATGTCGGGTCCCAGATCAATTTCAAGCTTGATCGCCGGTACCCTGGCCTCTGCAAAAAACTCCGCCTTTCTAATCGTTCCCACCCGTATATCAAGCTTCAAGAAATCCTCGATCGTTGCCATCTCTCATTCTCCTCTTCTCTGATTTGTTCTTGGACCAAAAATAAATTCCTACGCCGATCAGCGTCATCATCCCGCCTATAGGCGGAGAAATGAGCAGATATGACAAAAACAGCAGAGGATCATGAAGATCTCCTGCTGTCTTCATTTTGCTGTTTCCTTTTACTTGTTGGCCAAAATGGTGGAAATGGCGTGCTTATAAATCAAGCTCTGCTTCCCGGCAGAAGTACGAACCAATACGACAAATCTGTCATACCCTTCGATGAATCCTTTCACAGGAACGCCATTCGTTGTAATAATCGTACACTCAAGCTGTTTTTTTCTCAGATCGTAGAGCTGACTTTCCTGCCCAAGCTCATTTTTCTTTTCATTCTCGTTATTCGTCATGTTATCCCTCTTTCTCTCTAATAGGATTTAGTACGACCTACTCTAATGGGTTTATCGCTTTTTTAGTATAGCACAAGACGGTTCAGGATTAGAAAAATTCGCTTTAGAGCTTTCAAGGTTGTATTCTATCCTCTGATCCGTCTCATATACCATCTTTCGTTAAAGCCGCCTTTTTTATCGAAGAATCCCGCCTTTTTGCGCTTGAATACAGTGAATCCGAGCCGTTCATACAGCCGGAATGCGCTCACGTTTGTATCCACGACCTCCAACAGGAACTCTTTATACTCTAAGTGCTCGAACAAATATTGTATCAGCGCGGTGGCTACCCCCTGCCCTCTTGCTTCCTCCGAAGTTGTGACAGACTCAATGTAGCATTGTTCATGATTCAGATGAATAGGTTTTTGCAGTTCCTTTTTCAAAAAGTAATGAACCAGACTTCCTTTCCAAAAACCGAATTCCTGCTGCAATATACTTTTATTAAAGGCATGAGAACGTTCTTTTCCGCTCGAGACAGCCAGCAATCCTAACACATTCCCGTCCTGCAGGGCTACATAATAATGCTCTTTTATAAAAGAATGCTTGAAAGCGTCGGCACAAGTCTCCAGGCCCACCTTCATTAGATCAGCTGCCTGCTTAAAGAAGCCCTCCACGAACAACTGTACAGTCTGATTCAGCAGACGGTCATCTAGCTCGGCCAAATTCGAGATCGTATAGCGATGCTCTCGATTCATACACGGACCCCCTTTCTTCAATTGCTAACAACTGTCGCAAAAATTCATATTAATTATTATAGCTTGTTAACCGCTCACCCGACCCCGCCTGAAGAATGAATTCACTTGATACCCAGGACGGATTTGGTGAGCAGCGCCCGTCCCTGGACCATAGTCGAGGTCCATAAACCTGCTGCAGTCTGTGTTATATTCCGGACTGATTTGTTACAATATGACAAAGTCTTTTGGAGGAGCGATGCTTATGAACTACGAACAAAAAGTGCTGAGGGATATTACCGAGTGGGAGCTTAAGATGTTTAAACCGCCCGGATGGCTGGAAAAAACATCGAAAACGATCGGCAGCCAGATCAATCAATGGCTTCCTCCGAAGGTGCATGAAGTAATTACGACAACCATTCGCACGATTGTGCGCACGGCCCTGTTCGGGGCCGAATATACGCCCGGGCGGCCGGTGCGGTTCACTCCTGAGCTGGAGGCGGCCGACGAAGAAGCGAAAGAACTGTTCGCCCTGTATCAGAAAATCGCAGTAGCCGAAGGAGCCGGCACGGGAGCCGGCGGGATTATGCTAAGCATGGTGGACTTCCCCGCTCTAATTGCGATCAAGATGAAATATCTGTTCGAGCTGGCACATGTTTATGGCTACGATACGAAGCATTTCTCGGAGCGGGTATTTATTCTTAAAGTGTTTCAAATGACCTTCTCAGGGACGGAAAACCGCGCAAAGCTACTGGATTCCATCAAGCATTGGCATATTGAAAAGGAGCAATGGCTTTCCGACGCCGAATATTCTCACCAAATGGACTGGGAGACCTTCCAGCTGGAGTACCGCGATGCCATCGACTTCAAGAAGATGCTGCAAATGGTGCCGGGAATCGGTGCGGTTGCCGGCGCATGGGCGAATTACACCATCCTGGAGGAGCTGCGCGAATTCGCCATGAACGCTTATCGGATTCGGAGGCTGCATGATGACTACGCGTTGTGGGACTAACCTTCCATGAGTTTCACCAAAATATAATCTCTTTGCTCCTCATCACCCATATAGAAGGAATGAGCTCCGGTTTGAGCGAATCCCCATTTTTGATAGAACGCAATGGCCCGCTTATTTTTCTCCCACACGCCCAGCCAGAGCTTTTCCTTCTGCTCTTCCTTGGCAATGTCTATGGCTAGCTGGATCAGCGTTTTGCCGAAGCCCAGCCCCTGAAAGGCCGTACGGATGTAAATACGTTCAATCTCCAGCGATGCAGGACCCATATTTTCAGATTGGGCTTCCTCTCTATTCAGCTTTAAATACCCTGCCGCCTCTTCTCCTGCATAGACAAGATAGAATGTGGAATGGGCCTGGGCCAATTCACGAGCAAGCTGGTCCCGGTTGAATGCTCGATTCATATAGCCGGCCATATTTTCAGGCGTGTTCTGATGCTTAAATGTGTCGTTAAAGGTTTCAATGCTGATGGCTTGAAGCAAGCTTAGATCATCCATCGTACAGGTTCTTAGGGTTGTATTCATCGTGCGCTCTCCTTTTAATTATTAATGCCATTAATATTGTCGTTTATTTCCCTTCTTCACAAAGATCCAATCCTTTTCGACATTCACTCGAACCCGCCGCAGTAATCGTAGCAGGGTGTTCACTTCCTCAGGCGATAGGCCTTCCAGAGCCACGGCATTCGAGTGCTCCCCTTCTCTCTTGAGGATGGGATACACTTGATTCCCTTTTTCAGTTGTGAATAATCTCTTTATTTTTTTATTCGTTTCATCATCTCTTTTTTGAATAAAGCCCTGGGCTTCAAGCTTTTGGATCGCCCGTGCTGCGGTTGTCCGGTCCACCATGATCATCTCTGCGAGCTTCTCCTGAATGATGCCGGGATGCTCGTAAATCCGGACAAGATATAAATATTGCCCCTTGGTAAGGTCCATCTCCTTGAATTCTATATTGCTTATAGAGTCTAACGCTCTTGCAATCATTCCTACCTCGCGAAGAATTTCCTTCATGTCATCCCCTGCCCAACTATTTTGTTGTATTTACAACAATAATAACCGATATACTTGAATAAAACTAGAGGAAAGTGAGCGAATCCAATACGATGTGCTGAACGGATCATGCGAGCATATCTTGGAACATTATGAAGGGCAGCCTGTGGGTACAACCAGAATTTGGGTTTATGACGGTATCGGCAAGCTCGGCTACCGGACTTCCTCGGATGAATTTATCGAGGATGGGATTCCTCACATGCGTATGTAAAGGAGCTAGCCAAAACCAAATTAAAAGCAACAGCGGCAAGTTTCCTTAGAAACTGCCGCTGTTGCTTCATTCCCTGCCTTTTGATGATTTCTCTTATCTGGAGACAGCCTCATATAAACCGGCAGGCAAAACCTCCACGAACGGCGACCAATCCCCAGTCGTGTAGAGATAAAGCCGGTGCATCGCCCTCGTGCACGCCGTATATAGCAGCTTTCGTTCGTTCTCCTGGGCATAGGCCTGCGGTGAAGCATCGTAGACCAGGACGGCATCAAATTCGACGCCCTTGGCCAGATACACCGGAATCACCATGACGCCTTTTTCAAAGACAGGAGTCTCCTTCGTAACATGCCTAAGTCCCTCGGCTCCATAGCTCCGCAAAGCTTCATAGGCTTCCCTGCTCTCTGCTGCTGTCTTCGTAATGACGGCAATCGAATCAAAGCCCTCGGCCTGCAGCGATGTAATGTCGGCCCGAATCTGACGCTCCCGTTCTTCCTGACGATGTGCCTTCGCCAAAAGGGGCTTGGATCCGTGCCGTTCAAACGGCATAATTTCATCTCCGCCCGGCAGCATTGCTCTTGTAAACTCCACGATCTCCTTCGTAGAACGGTAGCTGCGAACCAGGCGAATCAGCTCGGTATCCGCTTCGCCGAACAGCGAGATCAGCGGCGAGTCCTCCGCATCCAGGATGGTCGATTGCATGAAGATAGCCTGCCCAAAGTCCCCTAACACCGTCATGCGAGCACGCGGAAATAGCTTCTTCAGATATTCATATTGAAACGGCGAATAATCCTGGCCCTCATCCACAAACACATGGCGGATTTCCGTATTCGTCCGCACGCCTTCGATCAGCTCCTTGACGTACAGATACGGAGTTGCATCCTCATACAGCAGCAAGTTCTGCTCCAGCGCCTCTCTGGATTGCCGGCATATTTCATCCCAAAGCGGAGGAACGGCACTGCCTTTCGTTCGCATCAGATACGCCGCTTCCTCAACGAACAATTGACCGTAAATTCCCTTGAAATCAATGAATCCGAGCTTTTTCACTATTTTTCTTAATGGCATGAAGTATTCCTTCACTACCTGCTTGCGAAGCAGCTTTTCCTCCTTCAGGGCAAAGTTAAAGTCGCCTTCATCTTCCCTCCGCTTTTTGCTCAGCTTTTCGTAGACCGTAGCGTACTGCTCCGCCAGATCGAGCACCTCCCGATCCTTATGCAGCATACCGAAGACCTCGGCATACTGCTCCTTATCGAGATAATTCAGCTCATCCTCAACCCAAGAGGCTTCCCGCTCCTGACGCTCCAACGCAGAAAGCTCCTTCAGCAGCCATTCCTGCAGCAGAATCACCCGGTTACGAAGCGGCAGGCTGCGGTCATAGCTGTAAAATTGTGATCGGATTTGCTCTCCCGTCAGCAATTCACGCTCCCGCAGCTGGATCCCGTGGAACTGCATCCCCTCTTGCCCCAGCCACTCGCCATAATGAACCAGCGCCTTCAGAAAATCCTCGGATGCCTTATAGCGGATCCCTTGAACACGCGCTTCATATCCTTCCTCGCTTTGTGCTGTCAGCACATATTCCATCTGGTCGAAGGGGTCCTCAGACTTCAAAGAAGAGCCCAGCCAGTAATCGAGATATTCCTGGAAGGTCGCCTGCTGCATATTCTCCTCCCCCAGCTCCGGAAGAACGGTGGAAATGTAGCTTGAAAACATCGGGTTGGGAGAAAAAAGCACGATCTGATCCGCCTTGATGGTCTGCCGGTGCTTATACAGCAAATAAGCCACCCGCTGCAGTGCCGCCGACGTCTTGCCGCTTCCGGCAGCGCCCTGAACGATGAGCATCCGGCTCTTTTCATTGCGGATAATCGCGTTCTGCTCCTTCTGGATCGTCGCGACAATGGTCTTCATTTGCGAATCTGCGCCTTTGCCTAGCACTTGCTGCAGCAGCTCATCCCCAATCGTTTCACTTGCGTCAAACAAATTGCGGATTTGTCCATTCTGAATCTGGAACTGCCGTTTCAGCTCCATCGTTCCTTCAATAACTCCGCCCGGCGTCGTATAAGCAGCCCGTCCGGGAGAGTGGTCATAATACAGGCTCGCGATCGGCGTGCGCCAGTCATAGATCAGAAAGCTCAGCCCATCTTCTTCAATAAAGGAGGATACGCCGATATAAATTTGCTCCGTGAAGCCAAGCCCGTCTTCGTGAAAATCAATCCGCCCGAAATAAGGAGACGGAAGCAGACGCTTCATATTTCTGCACTGCTGCAGCAGTAATCTGTGTCCCCGTTCCCGTTCTGCCAATAACGCGGACTGTTGATTGATCGTATGAAAGGTCTCCTCGAAGTCTTCATCCGTACTTGTATTAATCGTAACTTCTTCCCAGAACCGCTTGCGAATGTCTGCCGCCTGATCGCCAAGCCCGGCCACCTCGGGCTCCAATTTAGCGATCCTCTTCCGCAGCTTGTCTCTGACCTCATCCAGCCGTTTCTGCTCCAGCTGCCATTCATTGGACTCCATAAATATACAACACTCTCCTCTTCCGTATTTTGGGGTAAGAAAGTGTATTGACAAACCGAAATGATTGATGTACTATTATAGTAGGGATAAAAATAAATACATCTTCATTGCAATTGTCAACACGCTATTGATTTTATCATAGCGTTATTTTTCGTTCAACATATTTTTTTCTATCGCCCCCTACACCACTCAGTTGTAAAGCTAAAGACCCTTGAGATTCAAGGGTCTTTATTTGTTCTGCTTGCTTTCATCTTCAGTTAATTGCCCTTACTTCTGTCCCATTAATTTCTGCAGCTTGTTTTCCGTCAAAGAATCCGGCGCAGGCGTATAGATGCTGCAACGCAAGTCCGAACTGCCTTGCACCTGCAGGGACGTCAAATGAAACAGCATCTTCCCTGCCTTTGCATGACGGAACTCGATCAATACTTCAGGCGCCGATTTTACCTCGCTTTCCTGCCAGAGCTGTTCGAATCCGGGGTGAACCTGCTTCATCTCCTCAAGAAACCGGTCGTACCAATCATCCTCCATATACTGTCCGTAATATGCGCGAAAGATGGCAAGAAATCCTCTGACGAAATGCTCCCAGTTCACAGCCAGCCTTTGCAGCTCCTTTCTCGTGAACAGTAATGAGATCAAATTGCGCTGTTCAAATGGAATCTGCTCAAAGTCCAAGAATACATGGGCTGCCGCCTCATTCCAACCGACAATGAAATAACGCCTGTCCGTGATGATGGTAGGACAAAACCGCAGCTCATCCATGATCTTTTTCAGAGGCTGACTGATTTCGGTCCGATCCTCCTGAAAAGGCACTGCACCAGAGCCTGACTCCATCGCCAGGGCAAATACATATTTTCGTTCATCGGCAGTCAACTGCAGCGCATTTGCAATACAATCCAGAACTGAAGCAGACATTCTGATGTCCCTTCCCTGTTCAAGCCAGGTATACCAGGTGGTGCTGACTCCTGCCAGCTGGGCCACCTCTTCCCTTCGCAAGCCGGGCGTTCTTCTGCGGCCGCCAGGAGCGAGACCGACCGATTCAGGAAGAATCTTCGCCCGTTTGGACTTTAGAAAAGCGGATAGTTCCTGAAGTCTGGCTGCACGGTCCATCTGATTGCCTCCCTTCCATACTGATTATCATGGTATTCATTATACTAGGATAAACCATAACTTGTAATAGGATAACTTATCGATCACAATGATTTTAACTTACTCAAGGGAGGACAACGCTATGGAAAGAGTCGTGATTACGGGCATGGGCGTGGTTACGCCGCTTGGAAATACGGTAGATAGCTTCTGGAATCAATTAATTAAAGGGGAGTCCGGAATTTCCTTGATTGACACCTTTGATACCTCCAGACATAAATCCCGAATTGCGGGATTAGTTCGGGACTTTGATGCGGACGAGCTGTTTGGGCGTAAAGAAGCCCGGCGCATGGACCGGTTCTGTCAATTCGCACTTGCTGCAGCTGAACAGGCTTGGGAAGATTCGGGCCTGTCTCTGGATCAGATCGACCAGGAGCGGATGGGTGTGTACGTCGGTTCCGGTGTTGGGGGCATTCAGACACTGTTCGATCAGGCAGGGCTGATTCGGGATCGGGGTCCGGAACGGGTAAGCCCGACCTTAGTTCCGATGATGATATCCAATATGGCCGCGGCCATGATCAGCATTAAATATGGTGCTATGGGCGCCAGCTTCTCCCCTGTGACAGCATGCTCCATCGGGAATACGGCGATTGGAGAGGCCTTCCGGTTAATTCGCTCAGGAGGCACGGATATTATATTTGCTGGAGGTGCAGAAGCTGCCGTTACTGAAATAGCCCTGGCAAGCTTCGGCAATGCCACCGCCTTGAGTACGCGTAATGAAGAACCGGCTCGGGCCAGCCGTCCGTTCGATGCCGGGAGAGACGGGTTCGTCATTGCTGAAGGAGCGGGAATCCTGATCCTGGAGTCCCTGTCACATGCCTTGAGCCGTAATGCCCGAATCTATGCCGAGGTCATCGGCTACGGAGCCAGCTCGGATGCTTACCATGTCGTCGCTACCCACCCTGAGGGACATGGCGCATATTTGGCCATGAAGCTGGCGATGCAGGAAGCCGGGATCGCTCCCGAGGATGTGGATGTGATCAGTGCTCATGCCACCAGTACAGAGCTCGGTGACCGATCGGAGACCTTGGCGATGAAAAAGCTGTTTGGAGACCATGCGTACCAGATCCCGATCACGGCGAACAAGTCCATGACCGGTCATTTGCTGGGCGCAGCCAGTGCGGTTGAAGCCGTCGCCTTAGTAAAAAGCCTTCAACAAAATATTATCCCTCCGACGATGAATCTGGAGACGAAGGATCCCGAATGTGACTTAGACTATGTGCCTAACGAAGCCCGCGAAGCAAAATTAAGCATCGGATTGTCCAATTCTTTCGGTTTTGGCGGACACAATGCAGTCATCGCCTTAAAATCCTTCGAATGATATGAGACTGAATAGGCCTAGGATTAACAATCCGGCTAGTCTTAGGCCTAAAGCAAGTCTCCTATTTGCCGTCCATTCACAAATCCTTCCCTTTTCCCGAGATTAGCCCCTGCTCCAAGGCATACCGGGTTAACTGAACGCGGTTTTGAACCTGCAGCTTCTGCAAGATGTTTTTCAAATGATTCTTTACGGTATGCTCTGAAATAACCAATTTCTCGGCAATTTCCTTGTTGGTCATTCCATCTGCGACATTAGTCAATATTTCCTTCTCTCTCAACGTCAAGGTTTCGGTTTCGGCTGCTTCTTTTTTATTCAGAAGGGACACATCCTTCAGGATCTCAAAAGCAAGCTCACGGCTTAACGGAGCTTCTTCATTGACGATAGCATTCAAATATTTGAGCCAAGTGGATGGCGCAAGATTTTTAAGGAGATAGCCTTGAGCTCCGCGCTTTAAGGCTTCCAGAAGATGAAACATATCATCCGAGACGGTAATCATGACAATTTTTACGTACGGAAACAGCAGCTTGATGCGTTGTGTGGCCTCCAGGCCATCCATGTCTGGCATTTGAATGTCCATCAAAATCAGGTCCGGCATCCATTGCTCGGTGAATTCAATCGCTTCCTGGCCGCTCGTAACGACGCCGATAATCTCGAACTGTCCGTCTCCTGAGATAATCTCGCATATCGCTTCTCTAGCATGCGCATTATCGTCAACGACCAATACCCGGGTCTTCATGCTTCCTCTCCTCTCTTTCTAATTTCAAGCGTTGTGAGCTCATTCTGATTGAATATGCGCAGCTGCCAACTCATTTCTTCCGCCCGGGTCTTCATGATATTCAATCCGAAGCTGTCTTTAGCATCAATTTGGTCTGGTTGAAATCCTTTCCCATTATCCCTTATGCTCACTTTCCATGCCTTTTCGTTCCCTTCCGCCGCAATCCATCCCTTCGTCGCTTTGGCATGCTTCTGAATATTTACGACCGCTTCACGAATGCACGCTAATATTTCTACCTTCTCTCTTGGACTCATGGCGCCGTCCGGAAGAGCCCAGGCAATCTCCATCGGCGTCAGGACTTCATTAGCAATTTGCTTCACTTTATCTTCCAAGGTTTCCAGGATAGCTGCTTCATGTTGTGTAGTTGCGGCGTATCTAAGGCTGGCAATCGCTTGTCTTACGTATCCATTTACTTCATGAACCGTCTTTCGAACCGCATATACGGCTTCCTCATGGCTCTCCTGGTCTGGGGTGAATTTCAAGCGATCTACTTTAACGGATAACAAAAAAAGCGACTGTGCAATCCCGTCATGAAGCTCTTTCGCCAATTGCTCACGGGCCTCCAGCGCTGCTTTCTGAGCCCGTTCAACCTGAAGCTCCTGTTGGATCTTCTCCAGTTGAGAGAATAATTGATTTAGTAAGGTGACGCTGACAAGGTACACCAGAACCGGGGTAAGCCAGTTCCCCAAATCCATGGAGATGTAAGGCATAAGAAATTGATGACGAACATATTCCCACAGTCCGACAATTAATGTCGGCACGAACAAGATCATCCACTTAATCTGCTTATATGTCACGAATACATCCCCCATTTTTTCAACCTATGTATATATCAAACTATACTGTAATCTGAACAAAAAGAGGATTAAATAAATTTAATCCCCTCGGGCATCTTCAATAGCGTTATCTAATTGCTGCTTATTCTGTATCTCCCCAATGATTGCCTGAGAGATCGCTCCATCTTTATTCAGAATATAGGTGGCAGGCAGCCCTGTTATGGAATAAGCCCCTGCTATTTTTCCGGCAGCATCGATAAGGACGGGAAATTCGAACTGATGCGCGGTTAAGAACTCCTTAATGGTTCCTTTGGATTCCCCAGCATTGACGAACAGGGTTGCAACATCATCTGGATGATCCTGAAACACTCCGTTAATAAGCGGCATCTCATTCACGCAAGGACCGCACCAGGACGCCCAGAAGTTAATCACCACAACTTTTCCCCGATAATCAGCAAGCCGGATCTTCTCCCCATTCGTATTTACACCCTCGAAGTCCGGAGCATGGCTCCCTATGCTTAGTCGTTGCATTGCAGGCTGGTCTTCATTATTGCCGGTCATGGATATAATAACCCCAATCGCGGCGGTTACCGCTATCAATGTGATGAACCAGGTGAGTACCGATCGTAAATGAAGTTTCATTGCTCAGCATCCTTCTCTTGGCTTGCATGTAATTCCATCATCTGCTGGTATGCCCGGTGCAGCGGATAATCACCAAACAATTGACGATATTCCGTCACAGCCCCTTCACCGCAATTTCTTCCCTCATTCAAAAAGATAACCTCATCCGCAAGTTCTTCAGCGATATCCAATTGATGTGTTGAGAAAATAACGGTTCTCCCTCCGCTTCTCAAGCCCTTAACAAGCTGAACAAATTCCTTCATCCAGTAAGGATCCAGCCCATTGGTGGGCTCATCCATAATGAGCAGTTGTGGCTCTGCCAGCATGGATTGAGCAAAGAGAACGCGCTGACGCATGCCTTTTGAAAAAGCGCTTACCGATTTATTTTTCTTATCTTCAAGCCCTACAAGAGCTAATACCTCGTTTACTCTTTGTTCAGATACCTTGCGAAGCCCCGCCCAAAACAACAATATCTCCCTGGCCGTCATCCCTTGCGGGAATTGATAATCGTCGGGCATGTATCCGATTTGTCCGGCAAACTTTTTTCTGTCATGCTTCCACTGTAATCCGTTAACCATGATTTCACCAGAGGTGGGCTGCAGAATTCCTGCGATCATGCGCAGCACCGTACTCTTCCCGGCTCCATTTCCCCCGCACAATCCAACTATACTTCCTCTTTCCATGTGAAAGGAAATATCCTGTACAATCGTCTGACCTTTGATCGTCTTGTATAAATTCGTAGCCGCAACAAAATGCTCAGACACGCGCTCTCCTCCTTTCCCAAATCCAGCAGACACAGGTTAAGGAAAAAAGAAGCCAGAAAAAGAAGAGTAAAAGAAACAAGAGGCTTCCGGATGATCCTTGAATCCAGTTCACCCATTGATAGTATTCCGGACCAAGCACAGAGCCGCCCCCCAGCTTGATCACGACGAATAATCTTACAAACTCCGCGGGATTTAAAAGGGTGAAAAGCGTCAACAGCGGTTTGATCCACAGATAGGGAAAGAGCCCCAGCCCAGCGATTAAAAGGGTAGGCCAGGCTATGACGGTGAAGAACCAGACCATGACGGAGACCGTCAAGGCTTGCCAACGATTTTTCGCCAGAGAACCTATCCAGAGAGCGAGTGTCAGGAAGAGAAGAACTAATCCGCATGAGAAGAACAAAAATAATAGATAGGTGTTGATCTCAAAGTTCTGTCCAGCCATTCCGGATGCGAGTCCCATTACACCGTAGCCAAAAAATAGAATCGTTAACAGGACGACAGACAAGCCGATGTACTTTCCTAATATAAAGGAGGACGTGCCCAGAGGATAGGTGGAAAGCAAATTCCAGCTCCCCTCTTCTTTTTCTGCGGTCAATGAGAAAGATCCAAGGAACAGCGACATTAAGGGCAGCAAGTATAAAATCAAACTTAACATCGAACCGGTGACACCGGAATACCCGCTCACCTCATACCGGGCATTAATTAATAGCAAGCTCAGGCTAAATACCGTGAACAGGATTAAAAAGGAGTACGCCCATGGATTCCGAAAGCCGATTCTAATTTCTTTTTTGGCTACAAGCAGCATATCCGATAACATCATCAATGTCCCGACTGGTCTTCGCTGTGTTCATCATGGGCGTGTGACTCTTCATGAGTGTGTGACTGCTCATGGGTATGCGGTTCTTCATGGGTTTCACCATCTTCATGCATATGCATATCCATGTCCATCATATCCATGCTTTGCTCCCATGTATGATTGGCAAGCTCCTCGGAGCTTAGCAGTTGCCCGACACCCTGCTCCTCAATGAACTGTTCAGCGGCTTGTTTGTCCTTGAAGCTCACAAGCCCATAAGCCATAGGGGTGCGGATCGAAGCGTCATAAACATAAGTAGCCTTTTTATATTCGATCCACTCTTTATCATTGTAATCGCGGACATACTCCATTCCGATATCCTCGGTGCCATTTTGGGCCTTCCATTCATTCATGCAGCCAAGATCATCAAATTTGAGGCTCTTACCCTCCTTCGTCACAATCTGCGTAGCATAGGCATCATCCTTGACCTGCATGTTGCAGATTACGCATACATCAACATCCTCATTAATGGCTTGCGGCTGATACGCTTGCTTTCCGCAGCCCGTAACTGCGATCAATACCAACATCAAACTAATAGCGATAATCCCTTTTTTCATTCCTTTGACCCCCTGGAATAGATAATAGTTAAGCCTGAAACAAGCAGCAGCATGGATGCCACAATGATTAAAAACGTGCCTTCAGGCAGTGAATTGTTGTCTGCGTCCGCGTCCAAGTCCATGCGGGGCATATTCAGCTTCATGCCTGGCGAAGGATCTATTGTCCAGCCTTGACGATCCTGTTCTGCCATCGTGCTTAAGAAATGGATTCCGGGCGATTGAAAGAAAAGTTGAAAGGCCGGTATCCGCGTAATCAAATTCCTGTAAAACGGATTGATCGCATAGCTAAGCTCACTAACTCCGTCATCGTTCAAATCAAGCAGAGCTGCCATATCCCAAAAATTTTGATGGAGTTGATTAGACTCGCTCTTGGTCGCTTCTGCCTCAATGACGTTTCCAACGAAATCGTTATAATGAATAAGATTGTCTTCAGCAGACACGAATTGCATACCCACAAAATTTCTGGAGATCGAGTTGTAACTCAATTCATTCTGACGGGAGCGCTCAAGATAAATGCCGACACGGTTGCCTTCCAGTACATTTTTTTCAACGAGAGAATCCCGAACATCATAGAGTAAAATCCCTTGGGAGTTTACATTGCTTCTTTGCTCGGCGAAAGAATTTGAAGATACGATAACATCTCGAACACCCATAATCATTGCGCCGGTGATATTATTCTCACCGATATTTCCCACAATTTCAGTTCCATCGACATACATACAATGAATGCCGTAGCGGGACCCGAATATTCGGTTATCCGCGATCATCAGATCCTTGCTGTTATCCAGATAAATACCGTCTCTCATATTCACGATTACATTCTGTTCGATCAGGTTGTTGCTTGATTTGTACAGATCGATCCCATTCCCCTTTTCCCCCAGCGTGGACGGCCCTTGGCTTCTGTCCCAGGCAATATAGTTGCCTTCCAAGGCTCCACCATGAGCATCCCGCAGCTGAATACCATATCCGTGTGTACGAATCTCCAATTCCTTAAGCATAACTCCGTCGGCCTGAACGGATACTGCAGTTGACTCATCCCCGCCTTGCTTCTGTATAATCCGGATTCCCTGAATCACTACACCATCTGCTTGTATAAATATCGCAGGAGCTGGATGATCGTTAACCAATACGACTTGTTCCAAGGCCTCAATCACGAGTCTCTTATCAATGTGCACCGGTCCCCTATAGGTTCCTTCCGGCAGAACGATTCTTTCCCCCGGACTGGCTTTGTCGACGAGATCTTGAAGAGAAATAAGTGCGGAATTCTCCTCAGCCGCTCTTGCATCTGAAAAGCAAGGCAACAAGAACGCTGTGAAGCTGATTAAGAAAAGCGCGAATCCTCCCAGTTTGTTCTTTCTGCGAAATATACCAGAAATATTTATCCTCCTTTCCAGCTACAGAAATCCAAATACGCATGGGTTCCACATGTATCTTAAAATGAAACCCATTTTGTCCGAAATAGCCCCTACGAGTGATATTTCTCATAGAACACAGAAAGAATGTGAACCTTTTGTGACTTAGAGAAAAATAAAGAGGCCTGCAAGCCGGCTTACGGCTCACAAGCCTCTCCAAGAAGAAGAGAAACGGTTATTTAACTAGTCTGCTGTAACAATCCCGATCGTATTTGTCTTTTGATCAAAGGTAATGGTGATTCCCAAAGCGTCAGCAAGGTCACGAAGCTTGAAGTAGTTGTTGCCGTCAATAGTATAGGCAGTGAAGGCTACTTCCTCATCATCAAGGAATACCTTGGACGTGGACAATGCGGCCTTCTTGGACGTTGCCTTCGCAGACACAGCAAGCTCCCCGCCTTGCGGAGTATATGCCTCAAAGGATGTCAGGCTAATCGCATTATGCTCGCCATCCCAGCCTACTTCAAAGCTCTTGTCCGTTCCGTTCACGGCCATGGCAATATCGCGCAGCTTGAAGTAAGTGTTGTTGTTGATGCTATAAGCTTCAAAGGCAACCTGCTTGCCGTCTACCAAAACCTTGGATACGGAAACCGTAGCCGTGGCTGCAGTTACGGGTTTGACTGTTGCTTCCGGCTTTGGTTCAGCAGGTGCAGCCGGAGAATCCTTAGGCTCAGCAGCTTGCTCTGAGGATGCTGGAGCCGTTGAGGAGGAGCCGTCGGATACTTTGTAAATGATGTTCGACACTTGATCCCCTTCGCCAATGCTTAATACGTAGTAAAGGTCGACAGTAAAGCCGCCATATCTTTTCGAGAGCTGAACCGTAGCCGTCTTGTTCGCTGCGATTTCACTTGTCATTTCCTCCGAACCGTCAATGGTCCAGATCAACGCACCGCCGGAGCTTCCATCTACGAGATAGTAGTTCACTATGGCACGCATCTTTTCCTTCGGTGTAAATTTAATCTCGGCGCCGTCCTTTACAAGTACAACTTTGTAATTCTCTTCGGCGAGCAGATCACGGAACTGCTGATTATCATCGTAATCCTCCAGCTCGATCTTATCCGATTGCGAGCCAAGCTCGCCGGATAACTCATACGTGTACTTGTCCGCCGGCACCTCCGCAGCCAGGGCGGGATTTGCACCGAGCATGACCATGATGACTGAGAGCATAAGAGCTAATGAAACGCGAAATCTTTTCTTCATAAAGCGCCTCCCATAATATGTATTCAGTTGCTATATCTCCTCCATCGTAGAACTGTACTCCCTGCTCCGTCTGTGATATTTGTTTTAACTTTGTCGGAGTTAGTCAAATTTTGTTTAGGCTCGGGTCATCTCTTCGAGAATCACGTTATGTGATTGGGGATAAGCAAAAAACTTCTCTCCGCTTCATACATAAAAAGCCCCCGCGATTGGAGGGCTAAACCGGTTGAATCGATATTACTTCAAATACCTTCCTGTTATTGACTGCTCCGCATGTACAATGAGGGATGGCGTGCCTTCAAAGATGACCTGTCCCCCCTTGCTGCCTCCATCCGGCCCCATATCGATGATCCAGTCGGCCTGGCTGATCACCTCAAGGTTATGCTCGATGACAATCACCGTATTACCTGCATCCACGAGCCGATTCATGATTTCAAGAAGATGGCCTATATCCGACATATGGAGGCCCGTTGTAGGCTCGTCCATGACATAGATGCTGCCCTTCTTGTGCAGCTCGCTGGCCAGCTTGATGCGTTGGCATTCCCCGCCCGATAGCGAACTTAGCGGCTGACCCAGCTTAATATAGTTCAGCCCTACATCGCGCAGTGCCTTGAGCTTGCGTACAACTTCTTTCAATTGGAAAAACTCCAAGGCCTGCTCTACCGTCATCTCCAATACTTCAGCAATAGACTTGCCGTCCAACTTGTATTCGAGTACCTCTTCCTTGAACCGTCTGCCTCCGCATACTTCACAAGGCAGTTTCACACTGTCGAGGAATGCAAGATCAGTATATACAACGCCAAGACCTTGGCAGTTCTCACAGGCTCCCTTGGAATTAAAGCTGAACAAACCCTGATTCACCTTGTTCGCCGACGCAAATGCCTTGCGCACATCATCCATGATGCCCGTATAGGTTGCGGGGTTGGAGCGTGTTGATACTCCGATTGCTGACTGGTCAATGACGATCGCATCCGCATGCTGGCTGAGGAATATTTCATTGATCAGTGTGCTTTTACCCGACCCGGCTACACCTGTAACCACAGTTAATATGCCAGTTGGAATATCTACACTTACATCTCTAAGATTATGCAGTGTAGCATTCTTGATAGACAGCTTGCCGGACGGATGCCTGCAATCCTGCTTCAGTTGCAGCGGCCGCTTCATATGCGTTCCCGTCAGTGTATCCGTCTCTAACAAACCCTCGTAGCTGCCTTCATATACGATCGTGCCGCCGCGGCTGCCTGCATGAGGGCCCACATCGACAATATGATCCGCGACCTTGATCACATCGGGGTCATGCTCGACGACAATAACGGTGTTGCCTTTATCACGCAGCTTCTGAAGCAACTCATTTAACCGGTGGACATCACGCGGATGCAAACCGACACTCGGTTCATCGAAAATATAAGTGACATCCACCAAGCTTCCGCTCAAATGCTTCACCATCTTGACGCGCTGCGACTCGCCGCCGGATAAGGTATCCGTCTCCCGGTTCAGCGTCAAATACTCCAAACCAATATCCACTAAGTGCTGAAGCCGTTCCGTTAATGCTTTGACGATCGGGGCGGCGACTGGGTCATCAATCTCGTGAATAACCCGAATCAGCTGGCCCACCTCCATTGACGACATTTCGGCAATGTTAAGTCCGTTAATTCTGCAGCTTAAAGCAGCCTGACTAAGTCTTGCGCCGCGGCAAGCGGAGCAAGACCCTTCCGAAATAAACGGGGCCACTGCCCGCTGCGTGCGCTCGGACTTCGTTTTTAAATCCTGCTTGATGTACTTGTTGGTGAATTTCTCTATCACGCCCTCAACGGTTATATTCATGACCTTTCCGGCGAAATCCATCTCCACCTTTCGAGCCTTAGCATAGAGTAATTTCTCAAGCTCTTGCTCGGAATAATCCCTTAGCTCCTTGTCGAGGTCGAACTCTCCGGATTGTACGATCATGTTCCATTCCCAACCGTCCACTTTATAATCCGGAAGCTGGATGGCTCCTTGTCTGAGCGATTTGGACATATCCAGAGCCTTGCTGAGGTCAACACCCAGCCTGCGCCCAAGCCCGTTGCACTCGGGACACATCCCTTGCGGATCATTGAACGAGAACATATAAGCTTGCCCGATCTGAGGCCGGCCCGCACGAGAGAATAGTAGCCGCAGAATGGGAGAGATATCGGTAATCGTTCCCATCGTGGAATGGGATCCTCCGCCCAGACGCTTCTGATCCACAATTACCGACATGCTCAGATTCTCGATGCCATCTGTATCCGGCTGGGGTACACGGGGCAGAAAGTTCCGCACGAACATGCTGAAGTTTTCATTGAGCAGCCGAGTGGATTCCGCAGCTATCGTATCGAACACGATGGATGACTTGCCGGAACCGGATACGCCGGTGAAAATGGTAATTTTCCGCTTGGGAATTTTTAAAGATACACCTCTTAAATTGTTTTCCCTTGCGCCTGAAATAACGATGTACTCCAGATCAGATTCTCTCGTCACTGACGTCCCTCCAATTATTAGAATACTGAATGAGTCTAAATCTAATCTATATAAGTTGAACCAAGGATTGTACACTGGGGGCAACGTGTGAAGTGTGCTTACGATCGCTGTTGTTCGCGGATTTCTCTAATTGAACGAAGTTATTATAAGGTAGAAATCCACTCACAAAGGCGAACGCTTACGAGCATATGCTCCCGAAGTAGCTTCCTTTCAGAAAGCTTTTACTTCAGCACACTTCACACTTATGCCCTTTCTGTGTATTTTTCTAGTTCAACTTATATAAATTCATTTAGCTCCTCTGATCATAGTTTTAATATTACCAGATTTTAATATTACCAAATTAAAATACACAAATATATAGAAATGACATGGACAATAACGGTTCTTCATGTCCTCATCTGTTTAACCTTCTGTAGCTCCGCACCGCCAGCGGCAGGAAAATCACCAGGAGCAATAAGGGCCAGCCTACGGCGAGCAGCATGGCATACTCTGACATCCAGCTCTCGCCACGCAGGCCTGGATTGCCGAATAGCTCCCTCGCCGCCATCGATGTCGCCGACAGCGGGTTAAACTCCGCGATGACTCCAAGCCAGGCGGGCATCGTCGTCGTATCGACAAAGACATTCGATAGGAAGCCCACCGGCCATACGAGCAGTTGCACCATAGACACGTTATGTGGATTCGTCGCATGAAGACCAATGAAGATGCCGACCCACAGGAGCGAGAATCTCAGCAGCAGCAAGAGGCCGAATGCCGCAAGCGCATGGTCTGCGCCTTCATGCCATCCCCAGCCGAGCAATAGACCTGTTACGATCAACACAAGCAGCCCAATGATCGAATTAAGCATATCGACCATACATCGGCCTAGCAGAACGGCCGAAGCATGAATCGGCATGGACCGAAAGCGGTCCGTGACGCCCTTCGAGGCATCCGTCGTTACCGCCATGACGGTGCTCTCCACACCGAAGAACATCGCCATCGCGAACATGCCAGGCATGAGAAATTCAAAGTACGAGCCTCCCCCCGGAACCGCCATTGCTCCCCCGAACAAGTAGCCGAACATGAGCAGCATCATGACGGGAAATAGCCAGCCGATCATAATTCCCCAAGGATTGCCTCCCCAATGCAGCAACTCCCGCTTCGACAATACCCATACATCGGTAAAGGCATAGCGGATACGTGCGGCAGCCGAAGGGTGAGTAGCATTCGCTTTACGATCCATCGCAATCATCTGGATTCCTCCTTATTCGATACGCCATTCAGACCCGTAAAATGAATGAATACCTCATCCAAAGTTGGTCTTCGCAGAACCATATCCTCAGGCTCGAGCCCCGAGTCTGCGAACGCGCTTGCCGCCTTAAGCAGCGAGCCTGTGCGGTCGCTTACCGGCACGCTAATTCGGTTCGCTGAGTTGTCTACGACAACAGAGGCTCCGCCGATTCCGCGCAGAATACGTTCCGCCTCCACGGCATCCTCTTGTCTCAGTAGCGTTACCTCCAAGCGGTCGCCGCCGAACGATGACTTCAGATGCTCGGGCGTGCCTTCTCTGATCACTCTTCCATCCTTCAGAATAGAGATCAGATCTGCAAGTTGATCCGCCTCCTCCAAATATTGTGTCGTGAGCAGCACGGTCGTCCCCGCCTCCTTCAGCGAGCGAATCGCTCTCCACACTTCTTGCCTAGCAAGAGGATCCAGACCGGTCGTCGGCTCGTCGACGAACAGCACATCCGGCGACACGATCAGGCTGGCAGCAAGGTCAAGCCGTCTTCGCATCCCTCCTGAATATTTGCCCACAGCTCTGCTCGCCGCTTCTGTCAGATCGAATTGTGTCAACAATTCCTCGGCGCGTCTGCTCGCATGTTTCTTCGCCAATCGATTCAGTCGTCCGAACATCTCCAGGTTCTGGTAGCCCGTCAACTGCTCGTCGACAGCGGCGTATTGTCCCGCCAGCCCGATCCTTGAACGGACGAGATGCCCCTCCTTGCTCACATCGTACCCCGCGACAGTGGCGCTGCCTTCATCCATGCGGAGCAGCGTCGTCAATATTTTGACCACGGTCGTCTTCCCGGCTCCATTCGGCCCGAGCAGGCCGAAGATACATCCTGTCGGCACGTTCAGCGAGAGACCATTCAGCCCCGGTCCTTCTTTCGTTCTTCCGTAATGCTTCTTCACATTGCGTGCTTGAATAGCATACGCCCCTTCTCCCATTGCATGCATTCCCCTTTCGAAGGGCCAGTATTACATCTGGCCTTGTTATTTCCGCACGAGAATGAAGCGCGGTTTTGCGCTTAAAACCTCTACCGCAATTTATTATCGTACAGTGTACGGTACAGTGTATCATCTATTGCTTTTAACTGTCAATGCTCCCGTGTATAATGGTGTTATCAAATCATGGGAATGGAGTTCTGTCGTCGATGACTATTAATCAATCAGGAAATGACTATGCACGCAGCTTGAGTCTCCTATGGGGCTCGCAGACAGTGCCGGGCCGAAGCGGCCTAATCGTGCAGAAGATCGTATTGGCCGGTATGGAAATAGCCGATGAGAACGGCATCGAGCAGTTGTCGATGCGCAAGGTGGCAGAGCGTCTTGGAGTTGGCGCCATGTCGTTATATACCTATGTGCCCAGCAAGTCCGAACTGCTGGACCTGATGCTGGACAAATCTCAGGCGGATCTGTATGAAGGCTGCACCGATATTCGGGGAGCATGCGGAGGGGATTGGCGCGAGGCGATGCGCTCCATAGCCAAGACGAATTGGGAATTGTACCGGAAGCATCCCTGGATTGTCGACCTCTCCGGCAGAAGACCCGTGCTGGGCCCCCATGTTGTGCTCAAATACGAGCTGGAATTATGCGCGCTGGATGGCATCGGTCTGTCCGATATCGAGATGGACTCCACTCTCTCGCTTCTGCTCATGCATGTGGAGAGCTGTGCGCGGCTGCAGTTCAGCATGAAACGAACCGAGGCCTCCTCCGGGCAGGATGATAACGAATGGTGGCTCGCCTTGTCTCCCGTGCTCGATAATATAACCGACTGGAGCCGCTTCCCCGTCTCTTCTCGCGTCGGCAATGCCGCAGGCGAGATGCATCAAAGCGCCTATAGTCCGGAGCATGCCTATCTATTTGGTCTGGAACGTATTATCGCCGGTACAGCCGCGTTGATTAAACAGAACTGGAGTTGAACCCTATGATCCATATCCTTGTCGTAGAAGATGATAAGCATGTGCGAAGATTAATGGAAACGGTCCTTAAGCGTGAAGGATACACGGTATTTACAGCTGAAGACGGGGTCAGGGCGCTTCATCTGCTTGAGGTACAGCATATTGACCTGATTATTCTGGACATCATGATGCCGAATATGGACGGCTATGAGTTTGCGCAGGAGGTTCGGACCGCGGATAGCCAGATCCCGATTCTGATGGCCACTGCCAAGCAGCTTCCGGAGGATAAGAAGAAAGGGTTCCGGCTAGGAACCGATGATTATATGACCAAGCCGGTGGATACGGAGGAGATGCTTTTGCGCATTCAGGCATTGCTTCGCCGCTCCCAGATTGCAAGCGCCCGAAAACTGGCGGTAGGCAAGGTAGTCCTGGACCATGATGCGCTGACCGTTACCCGTGGAGATGAGAAGCAGACCCTCCCCCAGAAGGAATTCTATCTGCTGTACAAGCTGCTATCTTATCCGGAGCGGATCTTCACCCGAATCCAGCTGATGGATGAGATTTGGGGGATGGAAAGTGAGAGCACCGACACCACGGTCAATGTACATATTAATCGGCTGCGAAAACGGTTCGAGACGTATCCGGAATTCGAAATTGTATCTGTTCGCGGACTGGGCTACAAGGCGGTGAGACACGTTGAATAAATGGAGCCGTAAGCTTCATAGCCGAATTAGCTTGCCAATCTACTTCTCGCTGGCTGTCTTTTTTATTTTTCTGATCACCGTCTCAATTACCGGAACCTTGTTCTTCATAGCCCATTTCTTCGGGTTAATAAATAATGAGATTGGCCAGGACGGCGTCTATCTTCCGATTGTTTTGCTGATCTCCTGCGCGATTATCGGCACGACGATCTCGGCGATGACCAGCCGCAAAATGGTCAAGACGATTCGAACCTTCATCGAAGGAACCGCAAGACTTGCCAAAGGCGACTTTTCGATTCGCCTTGAGCTGGAGGGGCCTCCTGAGTTTAAGGTACTCTCGGAAAACTTCAATAAAATGGCCGAGGAGCTTGGCGGCATCGAGATCCTGCGTAAAGACTTCATCAATAATTTCTCTCATGAATTCAAGACTCCAATTGTGTCGATCAAGGGCTTTGCCGAGGTGTTGAAGCATGATGACCTGTCCAAGGAGGAGCGCGACGAGTATCTCGACATTGTGATCGAGGAATCCGCCAGGCTGGCTTCCCTCGCCTCCAATGTGTTGGTGCTTTCGAAGATTGAAGCGCAAAACATTCTCACAGATAAGGATCGCTTCAATATCGGAGAACAGCTCCGGCAATGTGTCCTGCTGCTGGCGGCCAAGATCGACAAAAAGCAATTGTCTCTGGATGTCCATGTACAGGATCGGGAAATATCCGGCAACAAGGAGCTGATGAATCAGGTCTGGCTGAACCTGCTGGATAATGCGATCAAATTCACACCCGAGGGCGGCTCTATTCAGATTGAGATGAAGAAAAAAGAAGACCGCCTTGCTATCCTGATTCAGGACAGCGGACCCGGCATCGGTCCAGACGCTCTTCCCAGAATCTTCGATAAGTTCTATCAACAGGATGCCTCCCACTCCACCGCGGGCAATGGGCTTGGGCTTTCCATTGCTCATCAAATTGTTGAGCTGCACGGAGGGACAATTACTTGTGACAGCAGTCTGAACCAGGGAACAACCTTCACCGTAACGCTCCCCCTCTCGATGTAATCCAGGACCTGAAAGTGCCGTATGGTAACTTTCAGGTCCTTTTTCTTTTTTCAGAAAAGTTAACTTTGAGTTTATCTTTATCTAGTAATATACATATCAACAACCTGCAAAGGAGTCACAGCAATGCTAAAAATACTTAAGTACTTAAACCCAAAAGAATGGATGCTCATCTGTATCAGCCTTCTGTTCATTGCGACACAGGTCTGGCTGGATCTCGAAATGCCCGGCTATATGAGCGATATTACCCGGCTCGTACAAACGCCGAACAGTGAAATGAGCGAAATCTGGACGGCTGGCGGCTGGATGCTGCTGTGTGCCTTGGGCAGTCTGGCAACCTCGATTATCGCGGCTGGAATTGCAGCCAGGATTGCGGCCAATTTTTCCGCCCGTCTTCGTTCAAGATTGTTCGATAAGGTGCAATCCTTCTCTATGGAGGAAATCAACAACTTCTCAACTGCAAGCTTGATCACCCGTTCCACAAATGACATTACGCAAGTTCAAATGCTGATTGTTATTGGCTTGCAGGTGCTGATCAAGGCACCGATTCTTGCCATATGGGCGATTCTTAAAATTACGGGCAAGAGCTGGCAGTGGTCCTTCGCCACAGGAACCGCTGTTGCTGTTCTGATCGTGATCGTCGGAATAGCTATTACTCTGGTCCTGCCGAAGTTCCAGAGGCTCCAGAAGCTCACTGATAACCTGAACCGGGTAGCGCGGGAGAACTTGAACGGAATTCGGGTCATTCGAGCTTATAACGCGGATGAATACCAGGAAGAAAAATTCGGTGAAGCAAACCATGAGCTGACCCGGACGAACCTGTTTGCCAACAATGTCCTGTCCCTGATGATGCCAAGTATTTCAATGATTATGAGCGGTCTAAGTCTTGCCATCTACTGGATTGGTGCGATTCTGATTCAGAATGCCGCAGCTCCGGCGAAGATTGGACTGTTCTCGGATATGATCGTCTTCTCCTCCTATGCAATGCAGGTCGTGATGGCTTTTATGCTGTTGATTATGATCTTTATCCTGATGCCTCGCGCACATGTATCCGCAAAGAGAATCAATGAAGTGCTCGATACCAAGCCAAGCCTTCTTGATGGACCACTTACCTCCTCCCCAGTCGGACGAGTTGGTGAAGTTGAGTTCAGAAATGTCAGCTTTAAATATCCGGATGCCGAGGATTATGTGATTAAGGACATCAGCTTTACGGCTAAAAAGGGTGAAACTGTCGCATTTATCGGCTCAACCGGCTGCGGCAAGAGTACGGTAGTGAATCTGATTCCTCGCTTTTATGATGCTACAGAGGGCGAGGTCCTTGTGGACGGCGTAAATGTGAACGAATATGAACAAGCCGCTCTCCGGAACAAGCTGGGGTATGTCTCCCAAAAAGCAATTCTGTTCGGCGGGACCGTAACCTCCAATGTGGCGTTTGGCGACAACGGCCGGGATGCTGTCTATGATGTGGTAGATGCCGTATACACTTCGCAGGCTTCTGAATTCGTTGAGAAAATGGAGGACGGCTATGAGGCCCATGTGGCCCAAGGCGGTTCCAATCTCTCCGGCGGGCAAAAGCAGCGCTTATCCATTGCCAGAGCTATTGCCCGTCGTCCGGAAATATTGATCTTTGATGACTCCTTCTCTGCCCTCGATTACAAGACAGACCGCAAGCTGCGCAGTGAGCTGAAGAAGGAATCCAGCGGAACAACGATGCTTATCGTGGCTCAGCGGATCGGTACGATTAAGGATGCGGACAAAATTATTGTCCTGGAGGATGGACGAATCGCAGGCATGGAACCCATGAACAATTGATGGAATCCTGTGATGTGTACCAAGAGATTGCTTATTCACAACTTTCGAAGGAGGAGCTGGCATAATGAGCAAGAACAAAGAGAAGTCAAATCAATCCAACACCTGGGGCAAGCTTCTCCGTTATTGTAAAAGTCATATCCCTGTCATTGTGATCGCCATTCTAAGTGCGGCAATCGGTACCGTATTGACCCTGCTCGGGCCGGATAAGCTCTCCGAAATGACGGATTTAATTACCGCCGGCCTAGTTAATGGCATTGATATGAAGGAAGTTACTTCAATCGGGCTCTTCCTTGTATTTATTTATGCGCTTGGCACCCTGTTGTCGATGATGCAAGGGATTATCATGTCGATCGTCACCCAACGCGTCTCCAAGAAATTAAGAGCCGATATCTCGCACAAGATCAATCGGCTTCCGATCTCTTACTATAACAAGTCGACTACCGGCGATATTCTGTCCCGGGTAACCAACGACGTTGATACGATTGGGCAAGCAATGAACCAAAGCATCGGGACACTGGTCACAGCCGTCGCCATGCTGGTCGGATCCCTTGTTATGATGCTGAAGACAAACGTAATTATGACGGTTACTGCAATTATAGCTACCCTGATTGGTTTCGGCCTGATGTCGGTCATTATGAAGAAATCCCAACAGTTTTTTTTAAGTCAACAAGAGTATTTAGGTAAAATCAACGGTCACGTCGAAGAAGTATACACTGGGCATACCGTCGTGAAGGCTTATAATGGCGAAGATCGTATGCGTACTGAATTCGAGAGCCTGAATGACAACCTGAAAGACAGTGCATTCAAGGCGCAGTTCCTCTCCGGTCTGATGATGCCGATTATGATGTTTATCGGGAACCTTGGCTTCGTAGCTGTCTGCGTCGTCGGTGCGGTTATGGCCATGAACGGAAAAATATCCTTCGGTGTTATCGTTGCCTTTATCATGTATGTACGGTACTTTACTCAACCCCTCTCCCAGATTGCTCAGGCAGCGCAGAGCTTACAGTCGGCTTCAGCCGCCAGCAAGCGCGTCTTTGAATTTCTGGAAGCGGAAGAAATGGACAATGAAGCGCATAAGAGCGAGCGTCTCGATACCGCAGTAGGTAAAGTGAAATTTGACCATGTACAGTTTACTTACGAAAACACGGACAAACCGGTGATCAAGGACTTCTCAACCGAGGTTATGCCTGGTCAAAAGATCGCCATCGTCGGCCCGACAGGTGCAGGGAAAACAACCCTTGTCAACCTGCTCATACGCTTTAATGAAATTAACGGCGGTGAAATCTACATCGATGACAAGCCGATCAGCAGTCTGACCAGAGAGAATGTGCATGATCTGTTCTGCATGGTTCTTCAGGATACCTGGCTGTTTGAGGGCACGATTCGTGAGAATCTTGTCTATAACAAGACAGGGGTTACCGATAAGCAAATTGAAGATGCTTGCCGCTCCGTTGGCCTGCATCATTTCATCCAGACCTTGAGCTCCGGATACGATACCGTGCTGAACGACAGAGTTAATCTGTCAGCCGGTCAGAAGCAGCAGCTCACGATTGCCCGTGCGATGCTCAAGGATGCGCCAATGCTCATCCTTGATGAAGCGACCAGCTCGGTGGATACTCGCACAGAGCTTCTGATCCAGCAAGCCATGGATAAGCTCATGGAGGGCAGAACCTCCTTTGTTATCGCTCACCGCCTCTCTACCATCAAGAATGCCGACGTAATACTCGTGCTGAAGGATGGCGATATTCTCGAGAGCGGCAGCCATGACGAGCTGCTGGCTAGGAACGGCTTCTATGCTGAACTGTACAACAGCCAGTTCGAGCAGGCATCCTAAGGCCTTGTTGCCTCGAAAAAGAACAGCACCTAGTCCATTGGACGAAGTGCTGTTCTTTGTTTACACCATCGTTCTCTGTAAAGCTTTGACATAACGTGATCTCGCAATGATAAAGTAGTATGTTCATACTTACTACTAAGTTGACTCCATTAATTTCATTTCATATGCAGCTTGATCAAGCACCGCTTGCGCTTCGGACTTTACGGTTGCTACCGCTTCATCAAGGGATTTTTGTCCTTTTTTCACAAGTTCTAGTTCTCGACTTAAGATCGCAGCAAAATCGTTGAAGAATTGATCAGGCAGCTTGTACCAATCATCACTACGCCTTGGAAATTTTGATTTTAACTGATAGAACGGCTCTAAACTGATTCCTTCATAGTCAGTCATATATCCGGATCGACTTAATAACAGTTGCTGGCCTAACAACAATTCATTGGATTCGGAGCTGGCACGAGCATAATCTTCACCGCACACATACTTCATAAATTCCCATGCTGTATCTTGATGAACTGATGCTATATTAATAGCGAATATATCACCTGGAGTTACATAAGTCGATGTAGGATCAAGGGGATCGACGGGTCCAGCGGCAATCCCGAGTTCAAAGGGTACATCATCGTTCAAATCATTCTTGAAATGATCCATAAGTGCTAGCGACGTTACAGATCCAATATGCATAGCGGAACGCCCCATGAGAAATTGTTGGCTGTCATAAAACTCCTCAATTGTTCCACTGGTGAATAATTCATCCATGGAATTAAAAATAGCTCCCGATTGGTCTGCCTTGATAGCGGTCTGAATCACTTTCTTCCACGCATCTGTATCAATGGTCACCTGCATCGTATTTGTATTCACGATCGACAACCCTTCAGCCCGGCTCATCTTATCAATCAGTGTAACTAGATCCATAGGGGCTTCATACACTTCTCCACCGCTATATCCATAAATTCGAGATTGTTTATCCCCTCCAGTAGGAAAATGGCGGGCCAGATCAATGATGTCGTACCAACTCATTCCATCAGCTGGCAACTCTATGCCATTTTTCTTAAACAGGTCCTTGTTATAAAATATCGCCTTGTTCGAGAACGACGGAGTAAGCCCATACAATTCACCACCGCCTATTTCTCTAAGTTGATCAACGAGACCGGGAACAAACCCATCCAGATTATAGTTATCTCTAGTACTAAGCGAATCAAGTTCAGTCAGGTTTCCATCGTTAATTTGATTTTTAAACTGATGAGCATCCAGAATCAAGATATCCGGCTGTTCTTCCTCAATAAACTGGGCATACACCTCTTCCTTCGTCTTGTCCCCCATATCCTTATAAATGTCTGCATCGCTGATGACTTCAAATTGGATATGATTATGAAGTGTGGTGAACCCATCCCCATATTGCTTGTAGAATAATTCTGAATCCGGATAGATGACCTTAAGCGTAGTCGTCTCTTGATTCTTCTTTGATTCCATCGTTGGTTCAATTGGACCCTTAGATTCACTTGTACAACCTACTACTAACAGGCAACTAACAACAAACATCGTAACTACTTGCAACCATGATCTGTTCATCATCGTCTCCTATCTCCGCTCAACATGCAGCATAGTCATTTAAAAGGCACTGTCTTGAAATCATCCCAATTGATGGTCATCTTTTCCTTTGCCATGCTTTTGTCCGGCTCTTTCCCTCCATTTTTTTCATTAACCTTCCTGGCAAGGTTCGCTTCATCAAGGGCGACTTGTGCATCTCGCTGAATCGTCTGTAGCGCTTCATCAAGGGATTTTTGAGACCTCTCTACTTGGGTCCATTCACGATACATAATCTCCTCATATTTTTCTTTGAATTCATCCGTAATCATACCACTATCAGGATCATCATAGTAATTACTCAGTGGCAAAGAGGTTAAGTGATAGAATCCATCCAGGTTAATCCCATAATAATCGCTTGTTTGACCCATGCGTGAAGGGATGCCATGATCAGGTCTTCTCGCCAATTTGCTGGCAATCTCATTCCCCTGCATAAACTTCAACAATTCCCATGCAGCATCTATATTGGAGGAACTGGCACGAATCGCATATACATAGTCATTACCCAAATTGAGATCTCTTGTTATTTCTCGGTTGGACGGATCCACTGGACCAACCGCAATACCTACTCTAAATGGCTTAACCCCTGATTTACCACTTTTTATATAGTCAAGTACACTATAAGCCCAGCTAGGTTCTTCAGCGATCAACATCGCTTGCCGCCCCTTAGCAAAAAGTTGCTGTTCATCGAAATCTTCATCCGTGTTAAATTCCCCCTTGTAGAGGGCATTTGTAGATAATGCTTTTTGAGCTTGTTCGTACGCTTGCTTCCAGCCTTCTGTATCCACTGTAACTTGCATTGTATCAAGGTTAACTGCCTTTAATCCCATAGATAAACCTATCCGCGTACCTAACTCTCTTAGAGGGCTTTCTTTGTCTAACCCGAAACTCGTGAATCCCCCGTATATCCTGGACTGCTCATCCCCATCGGTTGGAAATCGTCCTGCTAAGTCGATCAGCTCTTGCCAAGTCATCCCGTCGTGTGGCGGCTCAATTCCATATTGCTCAAACAGGTCCATATTGTAAAAGATGACTTGTCGCTGGAATGTGGGCGCAAACCCATACAACTTCCCGCCGCCTTGTTCCCTAAGAAAGTTGATGATCGAAGGATAAATCGTGTCGATATTGTAGTGATCCCGCGCCACTAGCGGTTCAAGATCTAACAGGAACCCTGCAGCTGATAACCGCTTATAATCATCAATACTTAGGTAAAGAACATCCAGTTGTTCTTGTTCGATAGACTGCTTAAGAGTCTCCACATAGTTCGAAGCCGTCTTCTCAAGTTCCACACTTTTGGGCCTAACAAGCTGAATCTTAATCGAACCGTTCTCGGCATGGAACATATCACCGTATTGATGATTAAAGTATCTGTTTTCTTTCTCGTAAGTCATCACCTTCAACTTTACAGTGTTTGCCGCCGGCAAGCTTGTACAACCTGCCAACCCAATCATTAGTAAACCTATAAGCAGCATAGATGTTAACTTGAACTTGCCCAAACTAATTCCCCCATTTGAAAAAATGATTCAATTTTCCCATAAAGCCTGGCAGTTGTTTAGACCATCATTTTCTGTAAAGCTTTCACATAACGCGATCTCGCAATGACAAAGTAGACGGTCTGGGCGGCCAAATAAGCCAGCGCCACTGTAAAAGTAGCCTTATAGACATAGACATGTGAGATCCTCATATAGCCCATTACAGACTTCAAAACCACAAGCGCTTGTATCGTGGATACCGGAATCGGTATAAAAAAGATACAAGCAATTTGCTTCGTAGCCGCCGCGCTCATCTCACTGCTGCTCAGTCCGATCTTGGAAAGTGCATGGTACGTTCGGCTGTCGGCGGATAGCTCCGTATAAAGCTTAAAATACAAAAAGCTTGCCGTCGAAATCGAGAATATTAATGTGATAAAAACCCCAATAAAGCTGAGCACCGAGGTCGTATCTTTCGTGCTCCAATACTTGGAGGAACGAACCGTCAAAAAGTTTGCACAATTGGGACAACCTTCGACACTGCCCCGGGTCTTGTCCATTTGCTTCTGATTCCATGTGTACAGCTTTGTACCGATCTCGGATTGCTCATCTTGCCGCGAGGGAAGCTGTGCCCAGGAAGGTACAGAATAGAAATACGTTGGTCTGCTATGTAAATCAGCCGATAATTGGTTAAAAAAAGCATCCTCAACAATGAGCATAACCCCTGCATCACTAACGCCTCCCAGCTGGGGCATACTGATTTCCTGTACAATCGTAATGCTGGACTCGGTTCCCTCAAACTTTAATGGCCTGGGCAAACGTTTTGCGTCCGGATAAACCGCCACAGCCGCTTGCTTCGGCAGATTCTCCAGCGGCGGTAACTCCAGCAAAATCGCCAGCTCATTAAACTGACTTACCCGAACAAACTCTACATCGCTGCCAGTTGTTGGGTCGTGAGCGTAATTCTGCAGCCCCGCGAGAATAGAGTCTATCCGAAATCGCTCAAAAGCGATGCCTGATTCCTGCATTAATTTCTCAATAGTCGCCAGTTCTTCATCGATATGCTTTGGCTGAAATACGTTATACGTGAGAGCAAATTTATTATTCATAAACTGCTGCTTGTTGTCTTGATCAACGGCCAGTACAAAACCTGCGCTTATGCTAGCGATTGAAGTAACAACCGTCACCAGAAACAGCATTCTGGCATGATCCTTCAGCTTATAGCTGATCTCGGAAATCCACAGCAAATTAGTGCCGCGCCATACACGTTTTCGATTTCGTTTGAGCAAACGAATGAGGAGAACTGACAGCTGGGAGTAAAAGAGGTGCGTGCCGAAAATGCCGGAAAAAGCGGCGATCATCAGGACTTTCGGAGATAGAGTGTCCTTGCTAAGGACCACAAAACCAATACTCAGCAAAACCACGCCCAATACGGAAAGCCAAATCGAAGCTTTCGGCTCCCGCTTCGGCCTGCTGCTGCCCTTCAAAAGCTCCAGCACCCGGTTTTTGCGAATAAACAGCAGCGTAAATAGTGATATCGCCATAAATAAAGCAACAAAGCAGCCCGCTGTCAGCACCATTGCCTTCACCGGCCAATAAAAGGCCAGCTCATTCAAATCGATCATTTTTGTACTGAACAGCAAGAACAGCTTGGACAACAGCAGCCCGCCGGCGATTCCGGTGACAATGGATACTGTGCCGATGATCATATTTTCCAAAAAAATCAGGCCATTAATTTGTCCCGGCCGTGCGCCCAGCATCATTAAAATCCCAAACTCCTTATTGCGGGACTTCAAAAAAGCGCTGATTGAATAGAGCACAAAAAAGATCGCAAATATAAACACCGCGTACGCGGCAACCTGCATGCAGATTAACGTCATTTTGCCCATCGGCGCCCGCTGAATTTCAGGATGATAGATGAAAACGGCATACGTAAAAAAAATCATCACCATAAATGCGCTGCTTAATAAATATGCCGTGTAAGCACGGCCGTTGCGTCTGACATTATTAAACGCGAACTGAGGAAAAGTCATTCATATTCCCTCCCCAGAAAGACAAAGTATCGATGATTTTCTGAAAAAAGGCTTGCCGGTTGTTGCCTCGGTGAATTTCCGCAGCCAAACGCCCGTCTTTAATAAAAATAATCCGACGGCAGTAGCTGGCTGCGACCGGATCATGAGTGACCAACATCAGCGTAGTGCCCTGCTGTTCATTGATGTCGGCCAGCGATTCCATGACAACCTTCGAAGAGGTTGAATCCAACGCTCCTGTGGGCTCGTCCGCGAGCAGCAGCGATGGGGCCGCGATCGCCGCCCTGGCTATGGCAGTCCGCTGGCGCTGCCCTCCGGATATTTCATACGTCCGTTTGTTTAATATCGATGTAATGTTCAAACGCTCGGCGATTTGCCCCAGCCTCTCTTCCATCTCCGACAGTCGATAATTGTCCAGTGTCAGCGGAAGAACAATATTCTCTGCAACAGTAAGGGTGTCCATCAGGTTAAAATCCTGAAATACAAAGCCAAGCTGCCGGCGACGAAATAATGCCAGCTCCTTTGTTCTCAGCTGAAAAGGATTGCTGCCGTTAATGAGCACCTCCCCGGAGCTAGGCTCATCAATCGTGGAAACCATGTGAAGCAGTGTTGTTTTTCCGCTGCCTGACGGCCCCATAATACCTACAAACTCCCCTTGCTCGATAGTTAGATGGATATCCGTTAAAGCATGTGTCACAACTTTTCCCGGGTATACTTTATTAAGTGCCTTCACTTGCAAAATACTCATACTTCTCATTCCTTTCAAGAAAAGGTTCATTGGTCCCTACTCTATTAATCTACCTTATCGGAGGAATAGGAACTATCGATTTACCTTAACTACAGCTTACATCACCGTTAAGCTTATGTTCGCCTTACGTTCGGTGATTAGCCGAAAAATCATTTGTATTCCACTCATCAGACAGAAAAGAAGTGCAGGAGCAATCAAGGCTTCCGCACTTCTTTACCTGCCTAAACTATGTACGATGCTTAAACAGCAGAGTTACCCTTGTACCGGATCCCGGCTCTGATTGCAGCATAACCTCGTGTCCGAGCAGCCCGCACACCTCTTTAACCAAATACAAGCCCATTCCGGTAGATTCCTGATATTGTCTCCCATGTTCCCCTGTATAGTAAGGATGAAACACGCGGTTCAAATCCTCTCTTTCAATCCCGATACCTTGATCCTGTACGGTCAGTTTACAGCAATCGCCCTGCTCCTCCGCTGAAATTGAAATCTGCTTATCTGTCCCGACGGTGTATTTCAAAGCATTAACCACAATTTGATCCAACGAAAATCGCAGCCATTTCGCATCAGTGTATACCTTCAAACCCTTTCTGATTTGGAGTGATGGAGTAATTCCCTTGCTGATAAACAGTCTGCGGTTGCCGGCTACAACCTGATTGACGATCTGAAGCAGTTCCACAGGTTGAACTGAGAAATCATGCTCGAACCGGTCGAGCCTGGCGGTATACAAAACCATCTCCAGCCCTTTGCTCAACCGATCCAGTTCCTCCTGAATGCTGTCGGCTGCCGGCTCCTCCAGTTCCTGCAGAAGCAGTTGGATAACGGAAATCGGCGTTTTCATCTGATGCACCCAACGGTTCATGAATGCGAGGTGCTGCTCGTTTCCGCTTTGTTGTTGTCGGAGCTGGTCCCTGAAATGCCTGTCATAGCTGCGAAGCAGCTCATGAACCGCATTGGACAGCGGCGCCTCATCCATCGGCTGGAGCAGCTCTTCCTCCGCGGCAAGCGGTTCTTCCAAGCGTAGATACAGCTTCCGGTGCTGGCAATAGCGAAAAATCATGTATAATACAAGCACAACTGTACTTAAAAGGACACCGTATAAGACGATCGCAAACGGCCGTCCCTCCCCGGTAAGCCAATAAAGGGCAGGGACCAATGCAACTTGAACCGAATAGAACAGCATCAGGGGCACATGTTCCTTCCAAAACAGCTTCATTGCAGGTCTTCCCGCCTTAATGCAAGCTTGTAGCCTACTCCTCGGACCGTTTCAACCCGATCCTCCGAGCCAAGCTCCTTCAATTTTTTGCGCAGCCTTGTAATGTACACATTTAAGGTATTGTCATCGATAAAATGATGATCCTCCCACATCAGATCGAGCAGCTTCTCCCTGCTCACTGCTCTGCCCTCCTTCAGCATAAGCGCCTCCAGTAACTGGCTTTCTTTCACAGTCAGCTCGGTTACGTGGCCCGCATAGCTTACGATGTAGCGCTCGGGATACAGAATCAGCTCGCCGGACTCCAGCTTCCTCTCTTCCTGGCTTGAAGCGTAGGCTCCGTACGCTCTGCGCAACTGACTTTTTATTTTGGCCATGATAACCTCATAATGGAACGGCTTGGTTATGTAATCATCCGCTCCGTTCTCAAGCGCCATGACTTGATCCATCTGACTGTCCCGAGCAGATATAAAAAGAATCGGGCAATTCGAATGTGTGCGGATTTGCCGGCACCAGTAGAAGCCGTCATACTTGGGCAGGTTTATATCGAGCAGCACCAGATCCGCTCTGCAGTCCTGAAACTCCTCCAGTACATCATTGAAATCGACCGCCTCCCTTGCTTCAAATCCATATTTGGACATGTACGAGTGCAGCAGGTTGGAGATTTTGCTATCATCCTCGACGATAAATATTTTGTGCATCAGTCCAGCTCCTTTTGATTCAAGTAGAAAGAGCTTCGCCCTTCTTTAGATTTTCGGCACTTTAATCGCGGACATAGCATTTCGCTTCTGCTCATCATTGATATGCGTGTAGATCATCGTCGTCTCAATGGATGCATGGCCCATCAGTTCCTTGACGACACGGATATCTACATTGTTATTCAGTAGCAGTGTAGCGAAGGAATGACGTAATTTATGGCAGGACAGCTTCATGTCCGTCAAATGCGGGTGATCCAGCTTATAGGCCTCAAACACCTGTGCCGCAATCTTCTGAATCTGGCGGATGGACAGTCTTCTCCCCTTTTGGGATACGAAAAAGGCTTCTTCTTTGGCGCTAAAAGGAGAAATTCGCTCCTCAGCGGCTCGCATCAGCACCTCCGTTACCATCGCCGGCAGCGGAATCTCATTCCACTTTCTTCCCTTGCCAAGCACCTCAAGAGCTCCCCTCTCCTTTTTGAAATGAGAGATATTCATCCGATGAACCTCTCCCACCCGCAGCCCGCAATAGCCCATAAGCAGAAAAATGGCCAGATTCCGTTCAAGAAACCGCCCGCCCACATAGTGCAGCACCTTTTGCAGATCCTGCTCCTCGAGATAGACCGGATTCTTATTCCTCTCTGTCTTCGATTTCTTTACCTCCATAGCCGGGTTCCGTGTGGCCAGCTCAAAATCAATCAAGGAAGCATAGAACGAACGGATTGCAGACAACGTCCGGTTGCGTGTCCGATCCCCCGCCTTCTCTTGCTTCGACACGAGAAAGCTGACCACATTCAGCTTGCCCGCTTGCTGTACAGGCGCTTCATCTAATGAACTCAAATAATCATAGACCTCTCTCAAATACTCTTTCCGTGTGGCCTCCGTGTAACCGGATTGCTTCATCCATACCTGGAAGGCCTGGATCGGCTCGGCATACATGTCTTCGATGTCATACTTGGTGTTCACAATGCTATCCCTCGCTTTAAAATCAAAAGTGCGCAAAATACGTGTTTGGCGTATTTATTATAGCACAGTCGTATGGTCCTTCCAGATAAGAACTTCATCAGACCTCTTAGTAGGATGGTTAATTAACATCACAAGAACTTGCACCCTTTGCCGTAATTTGTCCTTTTCCCTCTTAGATTTCCTCCGTCATCGTTTTAACAAAAAATAAAAACCCGTTAAAATAATCATCGACGGGTTTTAAAAAATTCAATTTAAAGTCCGTTACTCTCCAGTAAACACTTTTATTCATCGATTCGGCAATCAGCTAATATTTCTGGTTTAAAGCGCATGCTATCGTCATCAGTTATAGGGCGAATGACCTTACACGGAACTCCAGCGGCAAAGGAATTCGCTGGAATATCACGAGTTACCACGCTACCAGCACCAATCACACAACCGTCACCAATAGTAACCCCGCCACAAACCGTTACATTGGTGGCTAGCCAGACATTGTTACCAATGGTTACTGGCTTTGCGTAACACAAAGGCTTTGTCTCTCCTTTTTGGTTGATCATCTGTTTTCGCTCCGAAGCGATAAATGGATGGATTGGTGTAGCAATGGTTACATTGGGACCAAAAAGGGTATTATTTCCAATGCTGACTTTAGCGTCATCCTGAACAGTTAAGTTATAGTTAGCGAAAAAATGATCACCGATTTCGGTGTGTGTTCCATAATGAAAAAATATAGGTCCTTGCATATAACAACTCTTCCCCACACGTCCTAGCAATTGCTCGAGTATACGATTACGTTCTTCCTCCTGACCCTCGTACGTATTGCTATAATTTTGACTTAGATTGTGAGCATTTCGTTTTATCACTTTTAAATCAGGGTTTGATGGAGCAAATAACTTACCTTGGAAAATACGTTCTTCCTCTTTCATATTTGTCAAATCCTCTCTTTTAGCAGCCCTGATATCAATGATCAAATCTATTATAACGTACATAAGATTTTCCATTTTGATAAATACAAAAACCATACTTAATATACACCTAATTACAATATTACTGGCCGACTCTGATATTTTTAACTGTTCTCTGTTCTAGTGAAAAATGTGAATAGATTCTATTTCCGCCTCTGCCGGTCGGAGATTGAGAAAGAAAACCTACCTTGACTTTATCCTCGACAGGAAGATTAAAGAATCTAGTCATAAAAAACTGTTTACCATCTAAAGAGTAGTGAAAAGCGAATGACTGTCCTGACCGTGAAATTTGTAGCCACACGGAATCACCCTCAATATTGTTACCGTTAGCATCATCGGAAGTTTGATTTGTGACCACACTGACAACAGCGTGTGTATTGAAATCTGTAAGTTCAAAACATAGTTTCCCCCAAACTTCTAGGTCTTTCATCACCATTAGGCAAGCGGCATCATAAACATCCTTGAAATCAAGTTGCACTTTTGCTCGCATTACAAAATCCCCGTTAACTTCCTTATAGAAAAACGGAGCATTTGAGAGACTTTCTGGTGTAATACCTTCCTCTGAAACGGCTCCATTATTACAAAAAATATCTGTTTTCTCTGGAGCGAACATAATCATTTTGTCATCTTCAAATGTTATATGAGATTCGTTTAACCAGCAAAAATTTTCAAAATCTTGATTTCTCATCGTAGCGTTCCCCCTGTAATTTAAAAGTAAGTCATCTTGCAACTGTTCTATACTTCAGATAGTATTATATCATCATTAAAATGTCGTTCAAGTTACTTTATTCCCATGAAATAACACTATTTTCCCAATAAGGATGATTCCAATGAGAATTGATACTATGCCATTAGATAATACATTCTTTGAAAAGATTCAACATGGTCAGCTTGATTTCCCGATTCAATACTATGTAGATGAGTTACATAAATTCCTTAATTATAGAGTGCCTCTACACTGGCACTTTGAGCTGGAATTCTTTGTTGCGCGCGGAGGGACAGTACTGGTTCAAGTGGGGCACCACCGTATTGAATTAGAAGCCAACGATGGCATCTTCATCAGTAGTAATACATTGCACTCCTTTGAACAAAAAAATGAATATGATGTTTGTGAATGCCCTACCATCGTATTTTCTGCTGAGTTGATTGCTCCACATAGCAGCGTCCTATATAAAAAATATGTCATGCCAATTCTTGGCGATAAGAATCTGCCCTATGTGGTTTTACGTGCTCAAGAAACTTGGCATAATGAAATTCTGAGAAAGCTAGAAAATATCTTTGCTCTGCTTCAGCGATATGGCGCTGAGAGTAGCTACGGTTCATTTCCTGTTCTAGATTTTAATATAGATGCATTCTCAGATGTTGGCTTCGAAATGCAGGTACAATGCCTTCTCAATCAGATATGGTTGTCATTTGTTCAACATCGAAATCAACTTCCCTCCGTTACTACTGATAAACAAGAATTACAATATCAAGTGAGACTTCAGAACATGATTTCATTCATTCAAAAAAACTACATGAACCCTGTGACACTCGAAGACATTTCGAACTCGTCTAATATTAGTAAGAGTGAGGCGTCCCGATGCTTTCAATCTTATATGAAATGTTCACCAGTAGAATATTTATTGCGATACCGGATTGAAGCTGCCCAACGTCTTTTACATGGTACTACTCGTTCTATCCAAGAAATCTGTTCGGAGTGTGGTTTTAATTCCCCGAGTTATTTTATTAGAATGTTTAGAAAAAAAGTCGGAGTAACACCTGGAGAGTACAGGAAGGAAAATTCAATTTAGTTTATCGCTCCACTGTGTATCCAATGGAGATACTCATTACATCTTTGTACTCCTAGTAGTCGATGAAATCATATGCTTTTACAGCAGGGCGAACGTCAGTGGCAGGTTCACCGAATTTTGAAGGCGTTGCTGATGGAGGCGAACGGTCATTAGGCACAAAGGAGCGGCGGAATAATGCCGCTCCTTTTGCTTCTCTATTCCCCTGGCCACGTCGTCATTAATTAATTGATACATAAACGTGTCTCGCTGGAACTGATCCGCGAAGAGAGCAACTATATAGCAGATAGAGACATATCATACTCTGATGCCTGTTTATTTATTCCCCAGTAGGATCGGTATGAAGATCTTGGTCGGGACTCGTAAAGTCCCAGCGAGTAAAGGTAACCTCAAATCCCTCTCGAGTTGGAGAGGTGGTATAAGGGCCTGCCTGATTCCCTATTGGGTAGGGAAAACGTGCTACACGTATGGTACGCCAAGCATGGTGCTGTGTCCGTGCGCGGATAATCACGGCATCCTTAATAATTGAAGCGCGAAGAGTAACTTCTTCTCCAAACCACTCCGGTACGGCAGCAAGCGACCAGTCAGAGTAACCATCGGTTACAACTGCGGAAAGCTGAGGAATACCGTCATTGACTTCAACCCCGGTTTTAATCCATTGCCCGGGGCCATGATATAACAAAATCCCTGCCTGATCATACAATTCTGTGAATGACGAGAGTAGAAAGGATACTTCCACGGCTGTATTGTTATCCCAATTCGCCAACAAAGCGGAGCCATCTTCATATTCGAAGCCATATAAGGTTTTTTTCCAGAAGTCTCTTCCCTTCTCAGGCATAACCTTATAGAAATCCCCTTCTTTTTGGGCGGATTGCGGCTTATTCAGCCATTTCCCTGCACTCCAGTCCATTTTCTTAATGATCATTTTTTTGTCCTCCTTAGTGAAATAAAATGCTGATTATGCTTAGATTAATTCCCCACGCTTTTTTAAATACCGATACAAAATGCAGCTACAAACGGAACATAAAAGAGCGCATAAGGGCAACTCACCGCTCAGTTCAGTAGCGGGCTGCCCCAGCCGTAGATAGCCCCAGGCTTATCCTTTCGGTCTCAATCGTTCAATTGCAGGAGAGGCAACTGCACATAGCGCAATCAGAATGCTAGCGCCAAAAATCGCCGCGCTGATCCCACTTAAGTTGATAGCCCAACCTCCTAACGAAGCACCTGCTGCGATTCCGCAGTTGCATGCGGAAACATTCAACGTACCCGCCAGTGCTTTTCCTTCGTTTGCAGCCTTCATAACCCGGGCCTGGCTAAGCGGGAATAGCGCCGTATGTGCAATGCCCCATACCGCCAGAGCAGCTATGAACATCGCAGGTTGTCCGACGAACAGAATTGCACCTGCCGCGCCAACAGCCATCAGTAGGCAGAACAAGACGTTAGCCATGACGGCGTAACGGTCAACAAGCCGGCCAGCCAGATAGTTGCCGTATAGACCGACTGTACCAAAACCCATCAGCCACCAGCCTACATGCGCTGGCGCGATACCAGCAGATCCTTCCAGCATGTCGGCGAGGTAGGTGTAAGCACCGTACATCGCTGTGAGTATTGCAACTGTAAGGACGAGGTTGGCAATAAAGTAGCGATTCGAAAGAGATTTGATCTGGCTTTTCAGGCTTGTCTGCTCGACAGCAGGGAGTTTTGGCATCCCTTTTGCCAAAAGCACGGCCACCACAATCGAAATCACAGCCAGAAACCAGAAAGCTCCTCGCCAACCTACGGCGTCACCAAGTACGGTGCCCAAAGGAATGCCAAACAGCAATCCACCCGTTAAACCCAAATAGAGTTTGGAAATCGCCTTGCCGGCATCCTTTTTTGGTACAAGCATAGCAGCAGCTTCACTACCGACTCCCCAGAAGACTGGAAGTAGAGTCGCAGGGATAATTCTTACAATCATAATCGTCCAGAAGCCCGGAGCTAACGCGACGGCTACATTACTGATAGCAAATACCACCAATATCCATGCAAATAACGCACGCCGCTCCACCCGGGCGAATAATGCGGTCATAATGGGGCCGGCGAAAATAATAATGAGTGCAAACGAAGTCACCAGCTGACCAGCGACCGGTATCGAGATATTGAGGTCTCTTGCCATATTCGGCATAAGACCAATGACAATAAACTCGGTTGTAAAGATTACAAATGCAGCCAGCGATAGGATGAAAATCGATAGGTTTGCGCTTTTTGCTCTGTCCTTAGCACTAATGGTGTTCATAAAACTTCACCTTCCAGAATAATGTTTTCTTCTCTGCTGTACTTGATCCTCACATCTATAAATCGAATTTATATTCATGACTCAAAGTAATATAGATATATATGTTTTCGTTGTAGCTTTACATTTGATTATGCGACTTCCATTGTTTCAACTGGATTTATGGAAGTTGCCCATAGCAAGTATCCACGTAATATGATGTACTAACAACTATACAAAGCTAGCTTGAAAAAAAATGATCATTAAAAAGAGCATGAAGATAAATCCATATAAAGCACGATCAACCTCCACGCTCATCAAATAAATAAAACGAAGACGGGTAAAGCAATGAGTTACATGCCTCGTATTGCTTTTACCTCCAACACCTTCAATATATCCTAAATCAATTGTCTAAACTTCATTTCTCTTCCTCTCAATAAAAGAACTGTTCATCTAAAAAGCTCCGTGAGTTCAATTAAAGCAAAGAATTAATGAACTATTTCATTTTCGTTCTGAACCCATGAAAAGACGACTTCATTCCGGAAGTCCCGTGCAAAAGAGACTGCTAGAAACAGTGAAAGTAATTACGGACTTCTTTAACCCATCTTTGTAATGTTTAACTTTCCAATCCTTCACAGTTTTCTAGGACTCCTAATTTGTTGATTCCTGACTTTGTAATAGTTCAGGGAATAAAAAATGTATAACATGCATGGTTAAACGTCGGGGCTTTCCTTTGTGTGGAAAAACATGCATATACATTGATGGATTAAAGTTTGCTTCAATTATTCCATAAGCATTTTTATTAGTTGCAGGAACTTCTGTATTTTCAATAATCAAATCAATTCCGCAGATCTTGACACCAAGTGCGGATACCGCATCCACTGCAATTTTTTTATAATCCTCAGGTATTTGATCGGTCACATCAATCGAGTCTCCACCTGTACTTATGTTAGAGTTTTCACGTAAATAGATCATTTCACCATTTGAGGGGATTGAATCCATTCGATATCCTTGTCCTTTAAGCATCAGGCTCTCCAATTCACCTAATTGTAAACTTTCTAAAGGCGTCCTATGATCTCTTCCCCTAAGAGGGTCACGATTCTTTTGAATGACTAACTCTTGAATTGTATGGTTGCCATCACCTTTAATATTCGCCGGAATTCGTAATAAAACAGCATACACTTTATCCTCTAAAACAAAAAATCGATATTCTGTTCCTTTAATAAATTCTTCTATTAGTATAGAGGAGTCCTCTTTAAATGCCAGTGTAATGGCTTTTTGATAATCTTCATAATTTGCGCCTTCTTTGAAGATCGATATCCCTAATCCATAGTTTGTTGTTTTCGGCTTCACTACAAAAGATTTGGAAGTAAATAAATCATAGGAACGTAAAGCCTGTTCGATTGTCTGGAATTCTTCACCTTTCGGCACGTGGAATCCATGTTGTTGAAGTATCTTCTTTGTTACTGTTTTATTTTCCATAATTAATGCTGATACATAGCTATCTTTACTTGTCATATTCCCATTTTTCACATATTCAACATGATCTTTTAATTGGAGTTTCAAAAATTGATCCTGTCGATCCAAAACTTCTACTTCGATTCCTTGTTGGATCGCATCAAACATTAAAATCTGAGTGGACAACTCCATGTCGGTAAATCCTGATAATTGATATGGCTTCTCCCATGATTTTTTATAATTTTCTTTAGCTATATAAGTAGCCACTTCGCTTTGGCTGCTTTTTTCACTCTCTTTATATATCTTTCCAGCCAAAGTCTTACTTGGGTCCATTAACATTTCTCTGAGATGAACAAATAACGTATCCGATATTGTCAAATTTAAGATTTCTACTAAATGTTCCATCTCATCAATTATATTTTTAGCTTCTGCTTCAAATTGGGTAGGCTCCAATGGATGCTCAAGAGCCACTTTATCATTGTTAACACCACCCATTTTTACCCATTCATCACAATTTCCCCCTTCATCTTTCCATAGCAAATAGATTAAGAAAAGATGGAGAAATTCTGCTTGTTCGTAGCTAATTCCATACGTTTCAAAAGGATTTAAATCGATATTACGCAATTCGATATAACGAATACCACGTGTTTCTAATTCAGACGCATTACGCCCACCTCTTAAACGGACAGGTGAATAAAATTCTTTTTCTGCAGATAGTAGTCCTTTTTTAACCATCGAAGAAAGATCTGTTAGATAGTTCTGTATACTGCTATATGATACTTGAACATCATCGGAATTAGTGTAACCATACTTACTACTTCGAATGCTTCTTACAGCTTCATTCAACAAATCCTCTTCAAAAAAATTCTTTTCACTAATAGGAGAAGCTCCATAAAAATAAGTGACTATCCATCGATAATGTAAATAGTTTCTTGACGCTTTTAGGTAAATCTCTGTTTTAAAATGTCTATAATCATTAATCTCCGATTGTGCATTAAATAATGCTTGAATGAACTCATCGCCAAATTCAAAGTTAAAATGAACACCACAAATCATTTGCTTACGACGGCCGTACGAATTGGTTAATGATTGGCGATAACGAATATTTTCAATATTTTTCAATTTTGCAATCACTATATTTTCTTCTTTTTCTGGTAACTGTGGCGGCATGCTTAATGGCCAAAGCATCTCATTTTTACCCATAGAACGATAAGCAACGTCATGGATTGCTGCTAAGTAATTAAAAAGTTCCTCTAATGTGTCAGTAACAGGTGTGATTATTTCCATCTGTAATTCTGAAAAATCCCGCTGAATATACGGATGCTCATCTCGCAGCGAAATACTTTTAGGGTGATCTGTTTTAACTAAATTTCCAGATAAGTCAACTCGTTTACTCTCTTTTTCAACTCCAAAACGCGCTTTTAATACATATGGCTTAACTCGGTCATCGACTAACATTTTCTTAAAATCCATAGGTAGCCCCCCCATTGAAGAATTTCTCATCTTTTTAGATGAAAATATTCACATTCACTTGCAATTGCAATGTGGATATCGGATATATTTATTTCAATTCCTAAATGAATTAACCTAAGTATTTCATATGGAAATCGAAATGCTCATCTAAGAAAGAAGCAATAAAGAAATAGCTATGATCATAACCTTCAACTTTTTGATAATTAATCACTTGATTATTTTTGTTAGCATTATTTAAAAAAATTGTTTCTTCTAATTGTTTGGGATAAAACTCATCTTGAGTTCCTTGCGTAATGAGGATAGGTTGAACGTTAGTTTTTTTGACCAGTTCCGAAGCATCCCATTCATTCCAGTAAGTTTGGTCTTCACCTAAATAAGAAGAGAAAGCCTTTATCCCCCACGGAACTTGACTAGGGCTTAAGATAGGAGAAAAAGCGGAGATTGTTTTGAATCTCGTCGGATTTTTCATGCCAATCACTAAAGCACCGTGGCCACCCATTGAGTGGCCCATTATGCTTTCTTCTCCTGAAAAATTGGTTACCAATGCTGCCGTAATTGTTGTCAATTCATCTACTATATACGTATACATCTTGTACTGCTTTGCCCATGGATCTTGAATAGCATCTACATAAAAACCTGCACCTTGACCAAGGTCCCATGCTTCATCATCCGCAATATTTTCTCCACGTGGTGAAGTATCTGGAATAACGACTGCCACTTGATATTTTTCAGCCAATCTTTGAAATCCGCTTTTTTGACTAAAATTGTCATCTGTACAAGTTAGACCCGATAACCACCAAATGAGGGGGATCTTTTTCATTTCTTTATTTGATGGCAAGTAGATACTAAATGTCATATCACATTGCAAGACTTCCGAGTAATGGCTGTACTTGCATTGTTCTCCGCCAAAAGAGCGATGTTTTTCAATAAGTTTAAGACTCACTTTCTCACTCTCCATATGTTAAAATCGTACGAATGGACTCTCCTTTATGAAGCAATTCAAATGCTTCATTGATGTCTGTAAAGTTTAAGTGGTGTGTGATATAAGGATCTAAATCAATTTCACCATTCATAAATTCTTCAACCATGCCTGGTAGTTGAGTTCTTCCTTTCACTCCACCAAAGGCCGACCCACGCCATACTCGGCCTGTTACCAACTGGAATGGACGCGTATGAATCTCTTTTCCTGCACCAGCTACTCCGATGATCGTACTTTCACCCCAACCTTTATGGCAACATTCAAGAGCAGACCTCATGACTTCTACATTTCCAATACATTCGAAGCTATAATCTACCCCTCCATCCGTCATTTCAACGATGACTTCTTGGACAGGTTTATCGAATTTAGAAGGATTAATAAAATCGGTTGCGCCCATTTTTTTAGCTAATTCAAACTTATCCTCATTTAAGTCTACAGCAATAATTCTACTTGCTTTTGCTTGGACCAATCCTTGAATAGCAGCTAATCCAATCGCTCCAAGACCAAATACGGCTGTTACAGCTCCTTCTTCCACTTTTGCTGTATTGTGTACAGCGCCTATACCTGTAGTAACCCCGCATCCAAATAGACAAACTTTATCTAGTGGCGCTTCTGGGTCAATTTTTGCTAAGGAAACTTCAGGAACGACTGTATATTCACTAAATGTACTTGTTCCCATGTAATGATAAATAGGTTCTCCATTATAAGAGAATCGAGTTGTTCCATCGGGCATTAAACCTTTACCTTGCGTTTCTCGTACGGCACTACATAAGTTTGTTTTACCAGAACGACAGAACTTACACTCTCCACATTCAGCCGTGTATAACGGAATAACATGGTCTCCTGGTTTTACTGAAGTCACTTCATTTCCAACAGCGACGACAACACCAGCACCTTCATGACCTAGTACAGCAGGAAATATGCCCTCTGGATCGTCGCCTGATAATGTAAAAGCATCTGTATGACAGACTGAAGTATATAGAATTTTTACTAATACCTCTTTTGCTTTTGGTTCTTCTACATCGATTTCAACGATTTGAAGTGGTTCTCCTGGTTTAAATGCAACAGCAGCTCTGCTTTTCAGATGAATCCCTTCTTTCTTTGTATTTTCTAATTTACATTTTCCATAATTACATATTATAATTAAACGAACAATACTGACGTTTTTGTCACTATAAACAAAATAATAACAAGGAAGGAAACAGAATGTATGGAAATCGAATATAAAGAAAAAACTTTTTTTACTAGCAAAGATTTAGCTTTATCAGTTATAGGTGGACGATGGAAAATAGCGATCATATGGTGTCTTCTCCAACAATCCCCATTAAGGTTAAGCGATATACAAAAATACCTTCCAGATGTCAATCAACGTATGTTAATCAGACAATTAAGGGAATTAGAAGACGATAAAATAATAACTAGATGTGTATACCCGGTTGTACCTCCTAAAGTGGAATATGAACTAAGTGAAATTGGTTTACTTCTAGAACCCGTGGTAACTTCCATTTGTGATTGGGGAGATAATTTCAGATCATTTTTGGAGGAAAAGGCTGATGAAGCAACTGTTGACTAAAATTTTTAATTGATTAACTAATAAATATCCACATTGCATATTTGCTAATAACTTTACGCAAATATGCAATGTGGATATACAAAGGCTGTAAGCCGGTGGCTATAAAACCATTGTTATCGGGTGGGAGCCCAGCACCTCAATTGCATTTTCAGATGACTGATTAGTATCTACCTGGTGTTCCTAACCAAAAAAAACCTATGTTGTACTGAACTAATGCAGAGAAATGCTGAACGACTAAAGGTATGATCCTGATTTTTCATAACTCTACTTAGAAATTGTCTCGTTCTTTGTTCCTTTGGCTTGGTTAGCTTATTGCTTAGAGAAGTGCAATCGGTAATGGAACTATGCTCTTGTCCCCCTACATTTCGACTTCCGCCTCGATGAAATCACAAAGGCGTTGCTGACAGAGGCGGACGGCCATTAGGCACAAATGAGCGGCGGAATAATACCGTTTCTTTTTTTCTCCAATTCCGGCGTCTATGCTGGCGATGTTGGCGAAACTGCAAGTCCGGAAATATTCAGTAACGACGCGAACTCTTTCCGAATCTGTGCTGGACTGGTAATTGGGGCCTGCCTGATTCCCAGTTCGGTAGGGATTACTCCATTGACCTCTTCTATCGTACACTGTCAAAGTAGAGCTCATGGAAAATAACAGCTAAAAGCTCCAGGGTCAAGACCCTGGAGCTAGCCATTCTTCAGGAGGAACCTAGACGCGTCTTCGCCGGACCAGAGGAGGATTCTTTTCATCCACCGTGCGATTCCGGTGACTAACGACAAGGTTAACGCATGAAATCTTATTGTATTGGTTTAGCCTTTGATCGCACCAACCATGATCCCTTTTTCAAAATACTTGGACACTATCGGATAGAAGATCAGCACCGGAACACTTGAAACGACAACGACAGCATATTTAATGGACTGCTTGATCATGTTAATCTCACTTTGGTTGCTGTTCATCATCGCCTGGTTGGCCGCATCCCCCATCTGGTTCTGCACAAGGATTTCTCTCAAGATCAGCTGGAGCGGAAACAATTCGCGATCGGACAAATAAATCATGGCAGCGAAGTAGCCGTTCCACCGACCAACGCCGTAAAACATCATCAAAACGGCGATGATCGGCGTCGACAACGGGAGTACCACCTTCAGCAGCAGTTGCATGTCGGTAGCACCGTCGATAAACGCACTCTCTTCCAGTTCAAGCGGAATGTTGGAAGTACGTACGCATGATGATCGTGTTGTATACGCTAACCGCACCCGGCAGGATCATGACCCACATCGTATTGATAATCCCTAAATGTTGGTTTACCAAACAACGTGATCATGACCACCTTGGCAGCCTATCCGTTATCCCGAAGGGATTTTCGGGGGCGGAACGTCATTACAATCCTGTTCACGTTCACGATGTTTTCCTCCGGCGGCTTGATTCCGACCTATAGCATCAGCCGCGTTGCCGATGTTTTGGGCCGCACGGAGCCTGGGCTTCCGTATAACCCATCCGGTTGACGAGCATCCCGTGCGACCGCACAGGAAAACGCCGGGTACCGCCGCGGGCTGGGGTAAATTTTGTCCAGCTTTTCGCCGAGCGGCACGACCGTGTTATTCTCGCGGATAATTTCCACTTTTCCTTCTTGAATAAGGGACAGGCTGATGGTCGGACCTACTATGCCGATAACGGCGGCGATAAGCGTCCACTTTTGACCTGTTCTTTTACTTTAGCTCCAGTCATAGTCATTATATAACCTCCTATTATCTTAAAATCGATTACAATCAAATTATTAAAAGAAACCGTCTGTCTTCATGAAGACGGTTGTTTAAAGACTTATAAGACGATTTTTTATGCCCGGGCCATGATAGAACCAAGTCCCTGCATGATCATACAATCCGCTGAAAAGGATACTTCCCTGCTGTATCCTTTTCCCAATGTCATTTTTTTGTCCACCTTAGTGAGATAAAATGCTGGCTATGTTTAGATTAGTTCCCCATGCTTTTTTAAATACCTATACAAAATGCAGCTACAAACGGTACATAAAAGAGCGCACAACCCGATAAATCCATAGCCTGCTTGTAGTCCGCGCAGCAAGCCAATGGAGTCTCCTTCACCATAGATCTTTTTGACCATTTCTGTGACAAAACCGATAACATAGTTACCAATAACGCTGCCAAGCCCCATTAGTGTAACAGTAAAAGTAATTGCGGTATCACTTCCACGCGGATACCGTTTTGCAATAAAGGCCATAACCGTAGGATAAATCATTGCAATCCCAATACCTGATGCTGCAAAAAGAAAAGACCACTGTTCCCCCCCAGCGATAGCAGCAAACGTACATATTGCAGAAAAACCGGAAAAAATAATGAAAGAAACGGTAAATCCAATTCTATCTGTCACAGGACCTAATATGAGTCGAGAAATGACAAAAGAAAGAAAAAATAGTGACAACATACCGGAAGCCTTAACTGTATTCCAATGGTAAGCTTTTTCCAAAAAGTTAACTAGCCAACCACCTACAGCCAATTCAGACACAACTCCGAAAGAGAGAATCAGCACCATATACCACAATACAGGATCTCGCAGCAATTCTTTAAAAGGGGTCCGACTTTCATTCGGAAGATCATCCCCAGGAAATGAGCTGGGCAAGGCAGTCAAAATCGGTAATAAAGTTAAAGAAAGCATTACCAGATACATGCCACGCCAATCCAACGTTTGACCAAACATCTGAACAGACATAACTCCAGTTGCTATTAGAGGTGCGACCGTTGAACTTAACCCGTAAAAAGCATGGGATAAATTCATCATTGCTCCCGTATTCTTAACAAAGATCCTTGCTCCCAAAATCGCCAGTGCAATCTCCAGCATCCCATTTCCTATATACATCAGAAAATAAGAAGCAGCAAATAGTGGGTAAGTATGCGAAATAAAAATAAAAACACCGGAAATCAACATGGAGGCAAAGGATAAAATACTTGTAGCTTTGATCCCCCATTTACGCACTAGAACAGCAGTAAACGAGCAAGCAATTAAATATCCTAAGGCATTCAAGGATAACAAACTACCCAATTGTTCTTCATTTAGATTGAAATCAAACTGAATCCTTGGAATCGCCGGACCTTTTATATTCTCTGAGATACCAAAAATAATAAAACCTAAAAAGATGGTGACAAGCTGCAGGGCATAAACTTTATTAAAATACTTTGATTTCTGCATTAATTCTGAATACCTCCCATCACGCGCGCCTATCGAAAATCCAAAGAGTATGAGTCCCATTTCTTCTGTCGATGCCCCAATTACATCGCGTATGGTTGGCGTACGTACGATCTAAAGGCCATGACGAAGCCAAGGACAGGAGAACACCCGAACAATGCGCGCTGGATTTTTAGCAGTTGGGAGTTTGCAGTCATTACATTCATTCCATACTTGAGCTATCGCACCTGTACCTTGAAACTTTGGGGCTATTGAGGCCCCAGCAAGTAGAGCGTATCGCCACATTGCAAGAGCTGAAAATCCGTGACGAACTTGACGCGCTAGGGCAACTCGCCGCTCAGTGCAGTGGAGGTCCGCCTCAGCCGTAGATAGATTAGATAGACAGGTGCTTATCCTTTCGGTCTCAATCGTTCAATTGCAGGAGAGGCAACTGCACATAGCGCAATCAGAATGCTAGCGCCAAAAATCGCCGCGCTGATCCCACTTACATTGATAGCCCAACCTCCTAACGAAGCACCTGCTGCGATTCCGCAGTTGCATGCGGAAACATTTAATGTACCCGCCAGTGCTTTTCCTTCGTTTGCAGCCTTCATAACCCGGGCCTGGCTAAGCGGGAATAGCGCCGTATGTGCAATGCCCCATACCGCCAGAGCAGCTATGAACATCGCAGGTTGTCCGACGAACAGAATTGCACCTGCCGCGCCAACAGCCATCAGTAGGCAGAACAAGACGTTAGCCATGACGGCGTAACGGTCAACAAGCCGGCCAGCCAGATAGTTGCCGTATAGACCGACTGTACCAAAACCCATCAGCCACCAGCCTACATGCGCTGGCGCGATACCAGCAGATCCTTCCAGCATGTCGGCGAGGTAGGTGTAAGCACCGTACATCGCTGTGAGTATTGCAACTGTAAGGACGAGGTTGGCAATAAAGTAGCGATTCGAAAGAGATTTGATCTGGCTTTTCAGGCTTGTCTGCTCGACAGCAGGGAGTTTTGGCATCCCTTTTGCCAAAAGCACGGCCACCACAATCGAAATCACAGCCAGAAACCAGAAAGCTCCTCGCCAACCTACGGCGTCACCAAGTACGGTGCCCAAAGGAATGCCAAACAGCAATCCACCCGTTAAACCCAAATAGAGTTTGGAAATCGCCTTGCCGGCATCCTTTTTTGGTACAAGCATAGCAGCAGCTTCACTACCGACTCCCCAGAAGACTGGAAGTAGAGTCGCAGGGATAATTCTTACAATCATAATCGTCCAGAAGCCCGGAGCTAACGCGACGGCTACATTACTGATAGCAAATACCACCAATATCCATGCAAATAACGCACGCCGCTCCACCCGGGCGAATAATGCGGTCATAATGGGGCCGGCGAAAATAATAATGAGTGCAAACGAAGTCACCAGCTGACCAGCGACCGGTATCGAGATATTGAGGTCTCTTGCCATATTCGGCATAAGACCAATGACAATAAACTCGGTTGTAAAGATTACAAATGCAGCCAGCGATAGGATGAAAATCGATAGGTTTGCGCTTTTTGCTCTGTCCTTAACACTAATGGTGTTCATAAAACTTCACCTTCCAGAATAATGTTTTCTTCTCTGCTGTACTTGATCCTCACATCTATAAATCGAATTTATATTCATGACTCAAAGTAACTTGAAAATAAGGCTGGCTTTCCATTCGCCTCTCCAATTTGCATCAATGGTACCGTAAATAACGGATATGATCTCTCCGCCAATTAAGAATAAGCCTCTTATAAGTAAAAAAAATGCTGGCCATTAATGGATGTTTATTTTGTAATCCTTCTCCCTTCATGACTGTCCAGTCCGTGAAATTTGTAGCCACACACATCTTTGAAATCAAGTTACACCCTTTACACGCATTACAAAATCCCCGTTAAATAAATTCCTTGTAGAAACAGCATTAGGTAGTATTATATCATCGAACAAACGTCGTTCAAGGCATTTTATTCCCGTAAAGTATCACTAACTTCCCAGGGAGTATAATTTTGATGAGGATTGATACCATGCTGTTAGATAAAACATTCTTTGAGAATACTAAGAAGCCAATAATGGCATCTTCATCAGTAGTACTACATTGCACCGCTTTGAGCAAAAGAAATGATGTTTGTGAATGCCCTACCATCGTATTTCCTGCTGGTTGATCGCTCCACACAGCCCTATACCGTTTTAAATCCTTAAGAGACTTGGCATATCTATCGGTAATCAGCTCATGTTCTTGTTCTTTTCGGCAATCGGTACAAGTTCTTGTCCTCGACTTGGGACAAGAATTTGTACCGATAAAACAAAAAAGCCGCTAAATTAGCGACTTTCAATGGGACCTTGATCTTGTCCCCCGACAGTAATAAATAATTTCGTTTCCATAATTACGGCTAATCAAGTTCCAGGCTTTCCATCAACGTATACGTAATTGGGAATGTTAACGCATCGCTCTCCGCCAACGCTCGATAGTGATTAGTCGTAGATTACATTTTTTCCTTCTTCACTTAACTTTTTTAAAGATGTAAGCATATGATTTATTTCTTCTTCGGAATGTCTTTCCCATGAACTTAATTCAGCTATTATTTTCAAGGGAGATTTAGACCTGTAAGAACGTGTTGGATTGCCAGGAAATCTTTTGTCAGTTAAGTTCGGATCATTTTCAAAATCACCTAATGGTTCAACAATATAAATTCTTTCTTCTGATTCAGATCTTGCTAATTCAGCCCCCCATTTAGCAGCATCTAAGGTTGCAGTAAAATATATATGGTTGGATTTTTTATCTTGGTAATTGGATAAGTGTTGTGGTTCTAATAAATCTCCAATTTTCAATTCTACTTTAGTACCATGAAAAAAAGGACCCCGATCCAAGACTTCTTTATTGTCATTCATAATGATACACCTCTCTTTTTCTGATTTGTATCTAACAGTATAGTATGGGAATTCTACAAATGAATAGTCTATAATTAATTTACAAATTATAGTATACTCTAAGTAGAGAGAATAATACTGACATTTGGTTTTGTATCGTTGTACTGAAATAATGATGTCATCTGTAGCACAAAAAAGGATAGATGTAACAGGTACTCTCCTCCTGTTCACCTATCCTTTTCGTTTGCTCTATATAAGGTGTGACATTTTCCGATACATGTATTCGAAATTCATCAATTAAAAAGTTTACAAACGCTGCCATTTCCGCTTGAAGAAGATCTGAAATACACGAACAACAATAATTTTTAGGATCATGTACACGGGAATGATAATAATCATGCCCACGATCCCGCTAATGTTCCCCGCTCCAAGCACCAGGATGATGGTAGTTAACGGATGGATGTCCATGCTCTTGCCAAATACATACGGAGCAATTAGATTATCCTGAACCTGTTGAGCTGCAAGAATGATGATAAGCGCCCACACCGCTGTAGCAGGTGATTGGGTTAGGCCCACGATAATGATCGGAACGGAGGACAGGATCGCTCCGATCACGGGAATAAAGTTAGCAATGACAGCTACCACAGTTAATAGGAAGGCATATGGCAGTCCGATGATGAGAAATCCAATGTACATCAACACGCCCAAGGCGAGGTTAACGAGCACTCTGCCTACGATAAATCCGCTCAGCATCTTGTCGATATCCGTAATTATACTGAGCATGTCGCGTTTGAAGCGTACAGGGGTTGCGCGAACCGCTTTGCGCCCCAGCTTTTCTCCTTCCTTCAGCATATAAAACAGAAGAATCGGCGTCGTGAACAGGATAATCGCAAAGTTGGAGACAAAGGAGAAAAATTTCCCCACATAATTCGTAATCGACGAGAATCCTTTATTCAAAAACTCAGTAATGGTAGCGACGATATTGTTATCCGACGGGAACACAGAGGCCACCCATTCGTTATTCTCCAGCTGGCTAAGCTGGAATTTAACATCTGCCAGAATATCAGGGAACCCGTTCACCAAGCTGACCATTTGATCTGTTAGCTTTGGCCACTGACTCAAGATGAACCAAAGTAATATGATAGTAAACACGACATAAATGATCAGAATCGCAGGTGTTCGTCTGATTTTGTGCTGCTCCATATACTTGACGACCGGTCTTAACAGATAATACAAGAACATCGACAATAGTAATGGAATGGCAACGGCTTGAAATAATAACAGGAAGGGTTGAAAAATGAAGCTTACTTTGGAGCCTAAATAAATGATGAGCAGCAGCAGAGCGACAAATAAACTAAATAGAATGGATTTGTTTTTAATCAACAACTGGTTTCCTCCGAATCCGCATATTTCGGGCCTCAAAAATCTTCTCTCTAGATACCCCATAAAGTGATGTTACTTATATTGGCAAGCGAATGCAAGCCGGGAATTGCATTTGGCCTCGCCTGCCGCAAGTTATTCTACCGTTTCTATAATAATAGAAGAGAATTAACTCAACATTAACTTCCGCAACGGAATTATCTTTTACGCCTCGGATACGACTTGCTTGCCTCCTTGCGGGCTTTGGGCCATCGATAAGGAGCCGCATGTTGAAGCATGGCAAGATACAGCTCCTCCCATTGCTGTACGTTCAAAGAACAAATCGGCTGGACACGATCCATGCGCAAAGCCTTTGCCAGCTTGGCAATTTGCGGGGAGGTGAATATAGCACCGACCGCTTCGAAAAAAGGTTGCTGGGGATCGTGAAGGACATGTGAGACAAAGACCTTAAATTTTCCTCGATGCCCATTGGGAATCGCCGAATTGTTTCTTCTATTAACGGTCACAACGGCTGCTTCCACACTGGGAGGCGGCGAGAAGCACTCCGGCATGACCGTTCGCGTAATCCGGATGTCATACCACATCCTCCATGCCAAAATTTGCGGATTGGTCACGGGGAACGAAGTAAAGCGTTTTGCGGCTCCTTTTTCCAATATCAAGACAGCCCGTTCCAGGAAGGATGAATGCCCTAGAAATTTTTCGAAGATAGGCGTTGTAATAGAGAATGGGATATTGGCGACAATGCAAAATGGGCTGCTTAGAAGCTGGTATTGAAGAAGATCCAGTTGCTTCACAATGACATTAGCTTTCTCCCCTGCTCTGAATTTCAATTTTTCAACACTGACAGGATCGTTCTCGATGGCAATAACCTTCCCGGCCTTCTCCGCCAACGGAATCGCAAGCGCGCCCGTTCCCGCGCCGAGATCGAGAACAGTATCACCCTCTTGAAGCTTGGCAAGCGAAACTAATTCTTTGATCAAGGATTTATTGATTAATAAATGCCTTCCAGAAAAATTGGAAGCACATCGACGTTTATTTTTAGACATAGCAAAAAGCACCTCATTCATTCGTATTAGAAAATGAAAAAGGCACATCACAAATAAACCCGGGCTTGCCTGATTAAAAATCGCAGGATGTTGGGTTAAATTTGTTCTGTACCTGTCATTAACGAATACGTATGAATGCGATGCAACACATGAGAGGCTTCTCTCCTTTAATAAAAAATCGGCCTAACTTAACCGATTCTAGCACACCCGGGTTAGTACAGTCAAAGAAACAAATGCGCGGCCCTGCCCTGACCCATGGTATTGCTCGATTGTCGATAAGAACCTGCACTCATAACTTTTCTCTCCAAAATCCTGCTAAAGCGTAGACTAACTGACGATGTCAGGTTATGGTTAAAACAAAAGCTAAATAAAACCTAAGGAGCGGATGATGGATGTATACGCTTGTGGCTATATTTGCTGTATTGCTGCTGGTTGGCGGCGGGATTGCAACGATGCTGATCGGTTTTTCCGAGAAGAATAGAGAAGGCAATCCGAGCTATGATAAAAGAACAAAAAGAAATGTTACCGGCTTAACCCTCTATTATGCGATCCCTGTAGTTCTGGGAATGATAGCATTCATCGTGTTCATCTTCACAAGAACCCGTTAAAAACCGGAGGGCGAGTTAGAGGGGCAACGTGCGAAGGGTTGCTACGATCGCTGTTGTTCGCGGATTTCTATGATTGGACTAAGTTCTAACTAGGGAGAAATCCGCTCACAAAGGCGAACGCTAACGCTTCTTCACAACCCTTTACACTTATGCCTAACAACTTCGCCTTTGCAGTTTGACTGCAATGCAGTTTGCACATGGCTGAGCCATAAGCAGAACTGCAATGAGCTTGCGGCCTGCGGCATCATGCAAGCAGGGTACCACTCGCGCGCTAGAGTTGCGCCCCCGCCCTAATGATGCTCCAAGCCTTGCGCTGAAACTCCGCCTGTCCTGCCAGTACCGAAGATTTTTCTCCGAACTTAACTTAACCCACCAGCATTCCACCTTGCTCCAAACCTTATCCGCTCTTCTTGACCAACCTTATTCTACTCATGCTCTTCCGGTCGCGATTTAATGAAATTACTTCCCTTAAAATCTTCATTCGACGCACGAACCCACTTTTAGTGAAAAAACTTACCTTAGATCGCCAGTAACTAGCCAAACCCACGTTTTAGTCAACTTTAAGTACAAAAATTTCACTGCATCCACATTTCTATCATTTCCACTGTATTTAAGGTAACTTTTTTCACTGCGTGCGTAAGACCCTATTTTCATACGGTCGACCGACCACGTTCATGCTGTGAAATTCCACGCCCTGGGAGCCGTGCGCTCTGTGCGAGGTGTACGCATGCTTACTTGGGAGGGATATTCAGAATCTACAGGAATACCCCTTGCTCTGCGAGATTATTGATATTGGGGCATCTCCAATGATGATGCGGTGTTGCACATTTACTGTTTACTGTGCAATAGCAGTTAGCACGCAGGGAGGGCAGCCCTATGAAATGATACTACAAAGTACTTTGCCACTGCATGAAAGAGCCGTGTGAGAGCTACTATCCATGCATCCGGCAGCTATAAAGCCGGATTGAAGAGCCTGCGTAATAAGGGCATAAGTGTGAAGTGTGCTGAAGAAGCGTAAGCGTTCGCCTTTGTGAGCGGATTTCTTCCTTGCTATGTTTATTCAATCAAAGAAATCCGCGAACAACAGCGATCGTATGCACACTTCACACGTTGCCCCCTGCACGCAGAAACGTTAGCCTGTTTAATATTTGCTGCGCTCTTACACGAAACTGCGGCAAACCCATCTTGGCATTTCTATTGAGGCATCCCCTTTATTCAAACTCGATATGAAGCTCTACGATTTCGGATCTCGTCCCGATCCGGATCGGCGGCCCCCAGAAGCCATAGCCCGAGGTAACAATCGAATGCAGGTTTCCTTTATGGAGATAGCCCCAATCATTTTCAAATAGTGCGTTAGTAATCAGGCTCCCAGGGAATACTTGCCCATGGTGAGTATGACCAGATAACATCAGATCAATGCCCGCCTGCTCTGCAAGGTCCAGCTCTTCCGGCTGGTGCTCCAGCAGGATAACCGGCTTGTCCAGATCCACCCCTGTCATGATTGTGTCAAGGTTCATTCGCTCAGGATCACTGAGGTCCTTACGCCCCACCAGTGTGAACAGATCATTTACCGTTGTCGTCTCATCATATAGAATATTAATTCCGCTCCGTTCGAACGTATCGATCAGCTCCTGCATCGTCCCCCTATGCTTATCATGATTGCCAAGGGTGGCATATACGCCGAGGGGCGCCTTAAGCTCCGACAGAATCGAATCTAGCTTCTGATCCACAAATGGCTGGATATCATCATCGAACAAATCTCCCGGCAGCAAAATAATATCCGGCTCAAGCTTGTTCATTTCCTGAACCAGCCGTTTCGCATGATCCTTCCCGGACAGCAGCCCAAAATGCATATCCGCTGCCATGGCAATACGCAGAGAATCAATGGATGACGAGCCTTTATCCATCTGAATGGTATAAGTACGAACAACAGGCATGTAGGCATTGTAGCTTCCATATCCAAGCAAAACGACCATCAATCCCAGTGTAATTGCCCCTGCCCAGAAAGAGGTTCTCTCTCTCCTGAACCTGGATTTCCGCAGCAGTATAACAGTCAAATGCGCCAACGGCACCAGCAATATGGATAAATACAACACGGCCATCCAATAAGCACCGATGATACCGAGAAGCTTAATGTTCACAAATCGCCCGGTAATGAATGAAGTTGCTACTATAATAAGGACAACCGTATACAATATCTTGAATCTGCGCGAGGAAGTCTGCGGACGGAGCCAGCGGTATCCACGCCAGCCAATATAATAGACCAACCCGCCATAAAGCAGCAAGCTAATGACTCCAATAATGACAAACATAATTACTACACCTCGTCTGACTTAAAAAATGCTAATGATAGATCGTTACGTTCTTATGCGGAAAATCTCGGTAAAGGCTTTGGTCAGCGAACCGATATACTTTCATTGTAAGCTAACTCCCCTCCTCTTCACAAATTGCTCCTTATAAAAGTAAAAACCGCACGGAATATATTCCATACGGTTATGCCGGCCTATTCTATTCCAAATGAACTTATCCCAATGCCACATCAAGTATCATCATTAAAACAAAACCGAACATCAAGCTCATCGAAGCCAGATCCTTATTTCCCTTCTCCTGAGAGCTGGGAATGACCTCCTCGACAACAACGAAGATCATAGCACCTGCTGCAAAGCTTAGCGCATACGGGAGAAGCGGCTCAACGAAGGCAACGGCGAACGCCCCCAGCACTGCAGCAATCGGCTCAACCATCCCGGAAAATTGCCCGTAGAAAAAGCTCTTGCGGCGGGACATCCCTTCACCGCGCAATGGCATCGACACCGCAACCCCCTCAGGGAAGTTCTGAATCCCGATACCTAGAGCAAGTGTCAGCGCGCCAACCAAAGCCGCCTCGGTTCCGCCGTTAGCCAGCGCGCCGAAGGCAATCCCGACGGCCAAGCCCTCCGGGATATTGTGAAGCGTGATGGCAAGCACAAGGAGCGTGCTTCTTTTTCTTTTATTCGGAGAAACTCCCTCCGCCTCTCCGATCGCAGTGTTCGGATGAAGATGGGGAAGAATCTTATCGATTCCCCATAAGAAGACGCCGCCAAGCAAAAAACCGAAAGCGGCCGGGAACCAGTTGCCGACGGGATTGCCTTCCGACATTTCAATTGCCGGCGCAAGAAGCGACCAGTAGCTGGCTGCGATCATAACACCGCCTGCGAACCCCAGCATACTGTCGAGCAGCCTCTGGTTAAGGGTTTTGGTAGCGAAGACAAGCGCTGCGCCCAATGCGGTCATGCCCCAAGTAAACAAAGTGGCCAGCAAAGCCTGCATGATCGGATTTAAACTTTGAAAAAAAGCAATCAAAACAACAACTCCTTCTCAGGATGATGACAAGTCTGAATGGTGATTTCTCTGTACATATTTTATCCCATTCCTGTGAATCGTCAATTGCTTTTGACTGCTACTAATTAATTATATGAAATTATAGATGATCCACGAGATTACGAGAAACTGCACCGAGCCAACAATCTCCAAAATTCCGGCTTTCATCGGCTTCATGGCTTTTCCGGTAAAGAGGAATGTGCGGATCAAAGGGAAGACATAAGGAATCGTCATCCAGGGCATGCCAAGCAGCCAAGGAATGAACAGGATCAGCACATGATAAATACGGGCCGTGGACTCCCAGCGACGATTGCCCCGCTCACGGAAGATCGTTTTGACGAAAAAGGCGGTGCCCATAAAGTAAGCGAAGTTCAATACTACAATAGCAAGCATCTCCTGCCCAAAGCTTCCTCCTCCGTATAAGAATGAAGCGGCACCACCCAGGGAGAAGATGATAATTGCACATAAATCATTTACAATAGCTCGTTCATCCTTCTGCTTCACATGCCAAATGTTGACGATAAGCAGCAGCAGGAACGGGATTCCGAAATAAAACAGCTCGGGTGTCCTGATCAATGGATAAACGAGTGCAGCAAGAGCAACCACTCCGTAAATGCCAGACCATTTCAATAAATGCTGACGCTGATTTCTCCGTTTCAAGGCCTGCAAGAAAGGATAAGATGCAAGGTACAAGCACAGCCAGGCGATGAACAGGAGAATATGACTCCACTGCGCCGTACCTGCCATCACCCCGAAGAGAAACGGTACGCTAATCATCGCCCACCCACCGTGCTCATGCGGTATAACGATACTTTTCTTCTTTTTCCTGCTCATCGCCTAGCTCCCCCTGAACTCATCAATTTTAGTTCTTCTATATATACGAATACCTGCCACTCCTTCGCCCCGCTCGATCTTGCCGCTTCCTTTAACTGGTTATCAATCGCATTGATGCCGGTCTTCATTGTCTGATAGACGAGCGGAAAAGCGACGACCACGGACGCGATGACTGCAGCTCCCCAAGAGAAAATGATGGGCGCCGAGAACAGCCATTCTGCAAACTGCCCGATCCAGCTTCTCCGCCCAAGCAGCATAAGCAGCAGGAAGCCTACCACTGTTGGCGGTAACACGAGCGGCAGCATAAACGCTGTCTCGAAGAATACTCTTCCCTTCGTTCTTCTGCTGTACATAAACCAGGCTAAAGTAATTCCCATAATCGTACTTAAGATGCTCGATATCAAGGCAACCTGCAGGCATACAACTCTTGAATTTCCTGCAAGGCATCAGTAAGGCTCGCTGCCGCGGACACGGTCAATTCAACCGCAGGAAGCTCCGTGTTCTCAGCCTCTTTTGATCCACCGCAAGCTGTTAGCGACAATACCAAGGCTATTGTGAAAAATGGAGCAAGGAAGCGCATAGCTTTTCTATCGAATAACCTTGTCACTTCAATCCTCTCCTAACCGCCAATTTGCGACATCCTCCGAGACGTTGGAGTGTGCGAGATGCCTGGGTCACCTTTCAAAAACTTGGACATTTCATGATTCTCAGGCTTTGTGCCCAGGGCTTCCAGAAACATCTGGCGAATAGCTTCATCATCACCAATGACACTGCGGACCTGAAATTGCTCTGTCCAGGCAAGACAAGGCTTGATATAGCCGTCTGCCGTAAGACGAAGCCGGTTGCAGGTTTGGCAGAAGTGCTCGCTGACCGGATGGATCAGGCCAAAGCTGCCTGCCGCCCCCTCAAGCCGGTAATTTTCCGACGGCCCGCTTCCTTGTACGGAGCTAACTGCGCTGAATTTCCACTGCTGCTCTTCGCATACTTCTTTAACCCGCGTGAGCGGCAAATACAGCTTCTTCCACTGGGCATCATTGTGGCCGATCGGCATGTATTCGATGAACCGCACATGAATGTCCCGCTCCCTCGTCATCTCGATAAAATCCGCGATCTCATCATCATTCAGACCATTCATCAGCACCACATTCAGCTTGATCGGACTTAAGCCTGCTTTGGCGCAGGCATCGATGCTGCTCAGCACCTTTTGCACGTCCCCGCCGCGGGTAATCATTTTGAAGCGTTCCGGCTTAAGGGAATCCAGACTAATATTAACGCGGGTAAGTCCGGCTTCCTTTAAAAGCGCGGCACGAGGCGCCAGAAAGATGCCGTTTGTCGTCAATGCAATGTCTTCGATCCCCGGGATCGCAGCAATCATGGCGACTAGCTTCTCGAGCTCCTTGCGAACAAGCGGCTCCCCGCCTGTCAGACGGACCTTTCGGATCCCCATTTCTGCTATAACACGCACTACATCGGCAATTTCTTCATAGGTCAGAATGTGATCCGCAGGTTCGAATTCCATGCCTTCCTCAGGCATGCAATAAACACAGCGCAGATTACAGCGATCCGTTACAGATATCCGCAGATAATGATGCTCACGGCCAAAAGGATCGATTAAGCTGGGAATGGTCATGGTGTTACGCTCCTTTCAGAGGGCCGAATACCTTGATACCCGTCACTCTTCTTCATGGTTCAAATCATCCTTCGGAATGTCCTCCAAGAGAGGACGGCCCTCCGGGTAAGTCTTCTGGTTCAATTGATCTCCAATCCACTCGGAGCCGTCTTCCCCATATTCCTTCTTCCAGATCGGCACAATTTGCTTGATCCGTTCAATCACATACTCGTTCGCTTCATAAGCTGCTTTGCGATGCGGCGATGAGACGGCAATGACAACGGCAATATCGGAAATCTCAAGCCTGCCTATCCGATGGGTCACCGCCACTAGCGTGTCCGGCCAGCGCTCTCTTACCTCTTGTCCGATCATTTCGAGCTGCTTTACCGCCATGGATGGATAGGCCTCATACTCAAGATATAGAGTACGCTTCCCATATGTAAGCTCACGTACGGTGCCCAGAAACAAGGTAATTGCTCCGGCTTCGCGCCGCTTGACCTTATCCGATACTTCTTCGGGCTTGATCGGTTGATCGGTGATGACAAACAAGTTGCTGCTCATAAGACCTTCCCTCTCTTCCCTCTGAAATCAAGAAATCACAGTCACAGCGTCTTTCGCTCATAGTCACCGCTCTTGCCGCCCTGTTTTTGCTCCAAATACGTTGGACCCAGTACCATATCCTTATCGATGGCCTTGCACATATCATAGATGGTCAGTCCAACCACCTGGGCAGCCGTCAACGCCTCCATCTCCACCCCTGTCACGCCGGTGGTCTTCACCTTTACCCGGAAGGACAATATTCCTTCATCAGGAGCTTCGAAGGTAATATCGATGCCGGTCAGCGGAAGCGGATGGCACATCGGGATCAGATCCGCTGTTTTCTTCGCAGCCATAATCCCTGCAACCTGTGCCACGGCGAGCACATCGCCCTTGCCAATCGAGCCCTCCTGAATTCGGCGGAGCGTCTCGGGCTTCATCCGGATTTCGCTTTTGACTACAGCCATCCGTTTTGTTTCGGCTTTGTCCGACACATCCACCATATGAGCTCTTCCTTGTTCATTGAAATGGGTCAAGTTCTCCTGGCTCATTGCATTCATTCCTTTCTCAGCCGCTTTCTCAGCCGCCTTCTTACCCGCCGCTGACCGGAGGCAGCAAGGCCACTGTATCATTCGCACCGATCAAGTGATCTTCTTCAACGAACTGCTCGTTCACTGCAATCATAACCTGATCAAGCCTGGCGTTGGGATAGCGGGACTTGAATTCCTCGACGAAGGACGCTACCGTCATCGGGCCAAGCTCCAGCTCAAGACTCGGCGAGCCGATCTGCTCACTCAGATGAGCAAAGCATAGTATTTTCACAGAATCACCTTCCTGGCATATTGTTCTTACTTTAGGAGACATAGCGCTGATAGAACTTCTTGGCCTCCAGAGGATCTGAGGTTCCATGCACAAGTGCGCGGCCATCCTGGAAAAGAACCAGGCGGAAATCCCCTTCCTGAATCTGGACCAGGTATGGGTTGGACTTCACCTCTGCCTGTAATTCCCTGGCATGATCTGCCACCGCCTCCAGATTCAACGCCTCTTGGCGCGGATACCGCAGCCAGACTGATGTCCGGCCGCAGAGCGTCTCGGCCTTGACCGCACTTTCGCTGTTCAGGTAAGGATAGCTCGGCTGCCCGCCACAGGTAGGACAGGCCTCCTGCCGCGCCCTTCGATTCAGACCAATCGATTGATGCATATTCGACCACAGATCAAACACCGTATAATTCACATTCATTTGCGTCCGGTTCCCGGATAACCACTTAAGTGCCTCCGCCGACTGCATAGCCGCAACCATCTGTACGGCCGGGGCAATGATGCCTTCAAGATCACATGAGGCAGATACGGCAGGCATCTTTTTCAACAGACAGTGCAGGCAAGTGGTCTGTCCGGGAATGAAGCTGCATACAGCTCCATAGCTGCCTGAGCAAGCCCCATAGATCCATGGAATCCGGAAGCGGTATGCAGCATCATTGATCAGATAGCGAATCGCGAAATGGTCCGTCCCATCCAGAATCAGATCGATGGAATGACGCTCCAGAAGTGAGACCAAGTCAGCAGCATTGCAATCCATCACATGTGCATTTATGGTCATTTCGGAGTTAATCTGCTTCAGGCGGCTTGCGGCTGCCACTGCCTTCGGCAATTGCTCGAAGGCGTCCTGTTCGGCGTACAGCGACTGCCGCTGGAGATTGCTCCACTCAACATAATCACGGTCAATGATCGTTATAGCTCCAACCCCTGCACGTGCCAAGGTCTCCGCTGTCCCTGAGCCCAGCGCGCCTGCGCCGACGATCAGGACATGTGAATCCTTTAGCTTCTGCTGTCCGGAGACGCCGATGGGCGCAAAATTCTGTTGTCTGCTATACCGGTCTTGTGACATCGCCGTCTGTCCTCCTCTCTTCCTGAAGTAATCCTAGATACTGCAAAGGTGTATCCACATCTTCGGTAAAATCCATGCTTATTCCTGCTTCCATCCAGTCCAATTCCTTTATTCCCAGCCAATGAATCGAGTCCAGTAATCCGGATAGCCGATATCGTTTGGCTTCAAGCCTTTCAGTAATTAGCGGCAGCAGCCGTTTGGGCCGGTACATGCCATGCAGCATTTGATGCTTGCCACCAACAACAGGAAGAACTGCGTCATAATCACTATTAGTTAATATGGTTAACATTTTCGTTGCAGCCTTGGCGGATAGCTTAGGAATATCACACCCAACTACCCAGGCATAGTCATTCGTTAATGTTGAGAAGGCAGCATGAAATCCGCCGAGCGGACCGGAACCTTGAAAAATGTCCGGAGTATATATCATATCGGGCTTTGCCCAGCTTGTATAGACAGAGGCGTCGTTAGTTACCACGATCATCTCACCACAAATCGAGCTCATTTCATGAATCTGCCGTTCGATAAAATGTTCTCCTTTATAGGTAAGCAGTGCCTTGTTCAGCCCATGCATTCGGGAGTTCTGCCCTCCCGCCAGAATCACTCCGGTTAACATCGGACAGCCCTCCGCTTCAATCCAGATTACCGGCGTTTGCGATAAAGCACATAGCTGCGCTTCAAGTAGGTGATCGGCATGCTGAGCATATGAACCAATCTCGTAAATGGAAATACCGCAAATAGAGATAATCCTAGAATAACATGAATTTTAAAGATTACGGGAACTTCCTTCATCAAAGTATGATCGGGCCGAAATGCAAGCACCCCTCGCATCCACGGTCCGATTGTCTCACGGTAATCGAATTCTACACTCCCGCGCATATTGAACAGCGTTGCTGACATCCCCGCGACGACAATCAGTGTCAATAAAATGATCGACAGCATATCGCCAAAGCTGCTGGTTCTCCGCACGCGTGCATTCGTTAATCTGCGGAACACGAGAATAATGCAGCCGACAAGGGTCATTAGTCCAGCTACGCTGCCGATGGACATCGCCATTAAGTGATACATATGATCATCTACTCCAAGTGCCGATACCCATGCCTTCGGAATCAAAATACCGCCGATATGTCCGACAAGAACAAGCATAATGCCGATATGAAACAGAATGCTGCCGACCCTTAGCTGTTTCTTCTCCAGAATCTCGCTTGATTTGGCTGTCCAACCGAACTGATCCGTTTGGTAGCGGTAATAAAGCCCAACAAGGAAGATGACCAGAATCAGATAGGGGTAAATGACCCACAAAAATTGACTTCCCCAAGTCATAGCGGATTTCTCCTTTCCTGTCCATATCCGGCAGCAGCCCACATCGGACCGCAGCCCATAGTCTGCGGCGTACTGCCGCTTCCGGCAAGCTCGGAAACATCAAAGCTGCCTTCTGCCACACCGGATCGGTCTAGGATCAACAGAATCGCATCCAGGACATGCCGATAAGGACTATCTGTCTGGTGAAGCACAACTCTGGTATGCTCCAGCGCCTTGCGGAAGGACACCAGCAGCTCAATGCCGCGATTCTCCTTGGCTACAGCCACATATTCCAGGACAAGCGGTAAATAGTCCGGAAGCTCATCCGTATAGAGGACCATATCCTCTTCCTCATACAGCTGCTTTAGCCGAAGCAATGCAGGGCCCCGTTCCCGGTCTTCCCCTAGCTGACTGTAGGTTAGGTACAAATTGCTCTTCTTGCTAAAATCAAAAGTCTTCACATAGTTCGCTGTAATTGTCTCAGCATCCATCCCGGCGAAGGCTGCCAAGCAGTCTCCGGCAAGCGTCTGGAGGTCCTTGGCCTCCTCCGCTTGTTCGCCTTCAATCCATTGGCACCAATTCACGTACATGTCATCTGATTCATCCTGCCATTCGGCATCGGGGTATTGCAGCAGCTGGGAGAATAGCATCCAGCTGGAGCGTAATGTCATCTCGTTCATTTGCCTCACTCCTTGTCCAGTTTGCCGCACTGCTCCCAGGTCAACCGCCGCAAGGCCCTGGTCCGCCCATCATGTTCGTAAACCCGCAGGCTCCTTGCTCGGAATAGAGGTCAGAGAATTCTTCGCGGTGGGCTGCCGGGATCACAAAGCGATCGTCATACTTGGCAATCGCCAATAAACGGTACATCTCTTCGGTCTCTTTCTCTGTCATTCCGAACTGCGCCAGCAATTCGGCGTCGGTCTCCTTGTTCAAATTCCGCGCACGCATATGAGAACGCATGACAGCCATTTTCTTCAACACTGTCTTGATTACGTCGGTATCGCCTGCCGACAGCAGATTCGCCAAATACTGGACTGGAATTCTCATATCGTCAATAGCAGGAAAAATATCATCCGGCGATGCAGTCGCCCCTTTGCCTTCCACCATGTTTGTAATCGGGCTAAGCGGCGGTACGTACCATACCATCGGCAAGGTCCGGTATTCCGGGTGCAGCGGAAGCGCGATTTTCCAATCGACCGCCATTTTGTAGATCGGCGAACGCTGGGCATATTCAATCCAATCCTCCGGAATGTTAGCTTCGCGGGCTGCAGCAATCACTTCAGGATCGTTCGGATCAAGGAAAATGCTCAATTGCGATTCGTACAGATCTTGTTCATTCTCCACCGAAGCTGCCTCCTCGACACGATCGGCGTCATAGAACATAACCCCCAGATAACGGATTCTGCCTACGCAGGTCTCCGAGCAGATCGTTGGCAAGCCTTGCTCGATCCGCGGGAAGCAGAGCGTGCATTTCTCCGCTTTGTTCGTCTGCCAGTTGAAGTAGACCTTCTTGTAAGGACAGCTTGATACGCAGAACCGCCACGAGCGGCAAGCATTCTGGTCTACAAGCACAATTCCGTCTTCCTCGCGCTTGTACATCGCACCCGATGGGCAGCTCGATACACAGGACGGATTAATGCAGTGCTCGCAAATTCTCGGCAGATACATCATGAATACCTGTTCGAATTCCATGCGAACGGCTTCTTCGATGCCAGCCATGTTCGGGTCTTCATATCCCGACTCATGCACACCCGCCAGATCGTCTTCCCAGTTCGGACCCCATTCGAGATTCATATATTCGCCGGTAATTTTCGATTTCGGACGCGCTACCGGCTGGTGCTTCAGTTCCGGGCTTTGCTGCAACTTCTCGTAATCGTAATCCCATGGCTCATAGTAATCGTCAATCGTCGGTTGGTCCGGATTGTGGAAGATATTCATCAGCCGGTTGGCACGGCTGCCGGAGCGAAGCTCCAGCTTGCCGTTCTTCAATACCCAACCGCCTTTATATTTGTCCTGGTTCTCCCACTGCTTCGGATACCCTATGCCTGGCTTCGTCTCGACGTTGTTGAACCACATATATTCTGCGCCCTTGCGGTTCGTCCAGGTGTTCTTGCAGGTTACCGAGCAAGTGTGACAACCGATACATTTATCCAAGTTCATGACCATCCCGATTTGCGCTTTAATCTTCAAGCCAGTTCACCTCCTCAAGTTTGCGGATCACGACGTACAGATCCCGTTGATTGCCTGTTGGTCCGTAGTAATTGAATCCGTAGCTAAGCTGTGCATACCCGCCAATCATATGAGTTGGCTTCACATGGATACGTGTCGGACTGTTGTGCGTACCGCCGCGCGTTGTGGTGACGTCGGTTGCCGGAACGTTGATCGTCCGATCCTGGGCATGGTGCATATAGGCCATTCCTCTAGGCATCCGGTGGGTAACGACTGCCCGGGCAACTACAGCGCCATTCTGATTGAAGCATTCAATCCAATCGTTATCGACCACATCGGCCGCGGCTGCATCATCCTTGTTGATCCAGATGGTCGGGCCGCCGCGGAACAGCGTCAGCATCGGCAACGAATCGAAATACATACTGTGAATGGACCATTTGCTGTGCGGCGTCATGAAGTTCAAGACAATTTCTTTGCCTTTCTTGGCCGGACGATTCTTGTTCGTATGGAAAGGCGCATGCTTCATCGTCGGCTTGTAAATCGCCAGGTTCTCACCGAATTCCGTCAGCATTTCGTGATCCAGATAATAATGCTGGCGTCCGGTCAAGGTACGGTAAGGGATCAAGCGCTCCACATTTGTAGTGAACGGCGAGTAGCGTCTTCCATGCTGCTCCGATCCGCTGAACGCCGGGGAGGTAATTACCGTCTTCGGCTGAGTTGTAATTTCGTCGAAGGTAAAGCGTTCTTCGATCCGATCCTCCGCCAGATCCTTCAGCTTGAGCGCCGTCTTCTGCTCCAGGGACTCCCAGGCCTTTACAGCCATTTTCCCGTTACTGGTCGTGGACAATGTGAGAATGGCTTCGGCCATATGACGATCCGTCACCAGCTTCGGACAGCCCTCGCTGATTCCCGGCTCCTCGACGACGCCGTTCACTTTCTTCATAAGCTCATACTCATTGGCTGCAGACCAGTTGATTCCTTTAATGCCATAGGGCTTATCTTTGATGTTCGGGCCAAGCGCGGTCATCTTCTTGTAGACGGAAGCATAGTCCCGCTCTACCACCACAAATTTCGGCATGGTCTTGCCCGGAATCGCCTCAATTTCACCCTTGCTCCAATCCAGAACCCGGCCGAACGGCTGAGACAGCTCATCCGGTGTATCATGCTGTAGCGGCATCGCTACGATATCGCGCTGCGGTCCGTCGAATTGGCTTTCTGCCATTTGAGAGAAGGTCTTCGCAATCGCCTTGAACGTCTCCCAGTCCGACTTGGACTCCCAGAGCGGCGGCACCGCAGGGTTGAACGGATGGATGAATGGATGCATATCGGTCGAGGACAGATCGCTCTTCTCATACCAGGTTGCCGCCGGAAGCACGATATCGGAATAGACCGCGGTCCCGGACATCCGGAAGTCGATATCCACCATCAAATCGAGCTTGCCTTCTGCCGCTTGGTCATGCCATCTGATCTCTTCCGGACGCATCGTCTCGGAGTCGTCGTTGAGCAGACCGTTATGCGCGCCGAGCAAATACTTCAGGAAGTATTCATGCCCTTTGCCGGAGCTTGAGATCAAGTTGGCGCGCCAGACAAACATCACCTTCGGATGATTGCCCTCCGCATCCGGGTCCTCAATTGCAAACTCCAGATCACGGTCTTTCAGCCGTCCTGCTACATAATTAGCGATTGCTTCCGGTGTGTCATGTCCTTTGGCTGCCGCTTCATTCGCCAGATCAATCGAATTTTCGTTGAATTGCGGGTAGGAAGGCAGCCAGCCCAGACGCGCAGCCATGACGTTATAATCCGCATAGTGTGCATAACGCGCCTTATCTACAAGTGCTGATGTGTGTCCATCAACCGGGTTGGATTCAAAGCGCCATTGGTTCGTTGCAAAATAGAAGAAGGAGGTGCCGTTCTGTTGGCGCGGCGGCATCGTCCAGTCCCGTGCAAAGGCGACATTCGCCCAGCCTTCTGCCGGACGAAGCTTCTCTTGACCGACATAATGCGCCCAGCCTCCGCCGTTCACACCTTGGCAGCCCGTCATCAATACCAGGTTAAGCACACTGCGATAAATCGTATCCGAGTTGTACCAGTGGTTGATGCCCGCGCCGACGATAATCATCGAGCGTCCCTGGCTGTCTACCGCATTTTGCGCAAATTCGCGGGCGATCTGAATGACGGATTCACGATCCACGCCTGTGATCTGCTCTTGCCATGCCGGTGAGTAGACCGTGCTCGCATCATCGTAGTTACTGCCGTTGACGGAATCGACTCCATATTGGGCAAGCATCAGATCGAAGACACTCGTCACGCGATAAGATTGTCCGTCTGCCCCCGTAATCGTACGATAAGGGATCGAACTTGAGATAGCCGATTTGCCTTCATCAGCGAAGTAAGGCAGCTTGAGCTCAACCTGTCCTTCGGCGGTTCCGCGGAGCCCGAGCTGCGGAGAGATTTCTTCACCTGTGAAGGTGTCCACCATTTCAAGGTTCCATTTGCCCTCCTCGCCCCACCGGGATCCGATTGTTCCGTTAGGGATGCGAAGCTCGCCGGTATGCTCATCGATCAGGACGGTTTTCCATTCGGCATTGTTCGTATCGATGCCAAGATCCTTGGCTGTCAGGAAGCGGTCTGCCGTATAAGCATCCCCCTGCTCCTGAAGCAGCACCAGGAATGGGAAGTCCGTATATTTCTTCGAATATTCATTAAAGTATGGCGTGCTGTTTTTCACATAGAATTCATTCAGAATGACATGCCCCATTGCCATCGCAAGCGCTCCGTCAGTTCCTTGCTTGGCAGCGAGCCATTTATCCGCAAATCTTACAAATTCCGCATAATCCGGGCTAATCGATACAACCTTGGTGCCGCGGTATCTTGCCTCAGTCATGAAGTGGGCATCCGGTGTCCGGGTCATGGGCAGATTCGAACCCCATACAAGCAAATAGCTTGAATTATACCAGTCACTGCTCTCCGGTACGTCGGTCTGATCGCCCCAAATCTGTGGTGATGCAGGCGGGAGATCCGCGTACCAATCATAGAAGCTAAGTAACGGTGAGCCTACGAGCGACAGGAAACGTGAGCCCGCAGCATAGCTGACCATGGACATCGCCGGAATCGGAGAGAAACCGATCACTCGGTCAGGACCATTTTTCTTAATCGTATGCAGCATGGATGCGGAGATAATCTCTGTAACCTCATCCCAGGAAGCACGTACCATGCCGCCCTTGCCCCGAGCCGATTTGTAGATCAGCTTTTGTTCGTCATTTTCAACAATCGAGCTCCAGGCAGCGACCGGGTCCTGATGAGTCCGTTTGGCTTCACGCCATAATTGGAGCAGCTTGCCGCGAATATAAGGATATTTCACTCTGAGCGGGCTATAGAGATACCAGGAGAAGCTTGCGCCACGAGGACAGCCGCGCGGTTCAAATTCAGGCATGTCGGGTCCGGTTGTCGGATAATCCGTCTGTTGCGTTTCCCAGGTGACAATGCCGTCCTTCACAAATATTTTCCAACTGCATGAACCTGTACAGTTCACACCGTGTGTTGAACGCACTACTTTGTCATGCTGCCAGCGGTCGCGGTACATATGTTCCCAAGAGCGATCCTCGTGAGATACTTCACTCCAGCCTTCCGCGTTCTTCTCGCGCTTTCGGAAAAACTTTAACTTCTGCAGTAGCGGGTTGGTCTTGTTCATCGTTCCAGCTCCTTGCGCTTATTGATACTTTAATTGTAGGCGCTGGGATCGATCATGAAGAGGGGGGAACTCCCTCATTCCGAGGTAGGGAATCCCCGTTATATTGAGGATAGGAGTGACAATGCGAGGTGAAGTGCTGATTTAATCACGGTTGTTTCCTCTTTTAGTATAAGAATGGGCGCTGTGGAAACTGAGGGGAATTTACTAAGAGAAACGGGCCCCCGCTCTCCCCCTGTCTCTGTCCAGCTAATCCATAGCTGGATGTTGGACGCTTCACGGAGAAGTTCCTGCTGTTCATCCAATTCGCGAAGCAGAGCAATTTTCGGATAGCGGGCCGACTTGAAGCCCTCCGCAATCAAAATATCTACTCTGCCGTACATGCTGCTTGCGATTTCATCCAGTGTCATCGGTGCCTGACTCATCACTCTTGTTGCCGACTTCGACGTGAGTACGGTCTCTAAAGCACCATGGGACAGATGCCTTTGGCTGTCTGTCCCATCGTCGTCCAACTGGAATTCATGCGCATCATGCTTGGCCGAGCCAACCCGGAGACCGCAGGCTGTGAGCTCGGATATCAGCTTGCAGGCAAGGGTTGTTTTGCCGCTGTTCTTATAGCCGATGATCTGCAGTACAGGAACCACGTTATTCATTGCACCTCTATCTCTCCAGGCAAGCTTTGAATGCATAGTGTTTTACTCCTTTACTCATAGAGACTCCCCCAGCCATACCCCCAGATAATGATTCTGCGTATCAGAGGCAACGTGTGAAGTGTGCTTACGATCGCTGTTGTTCACGGATTTCTTTGATTGAGTAAACCATAGCAAGGTAGATATCCGTTCACAAAGGCGAACGCTTATGTTTATTGAGGCACCTATATGGCGTAGCTATGTGCAATCTTGTATAGTTGTCGAACTAGCAGGCGAAGTGGCATGGGCATAAGTGTGAAGGGTTGTGAAGAAGCGGAGCGTTCGCCTTTGTGAGCGGATTTCTCCCTTATTAGAACTTAGTCCAATTGAAGAAATCCGCGAACAACAGCGATCGTAGCAACTCTTCACACGTTGCCCCACTTAACTCGCATTCAAATAGGGCTACGCGCACAATCCTTAGCTCAACTTAGATAGCTCCCGCTTCATGCAAACTTCTTGGAAAGCTCCGACGGATCAATTTCGTTGAACACGCCGACATAATAGCTGATTTCCCCCATGTCATTCTGGATGCCGTTGATCGTCAAACGCTGCAAATACATTTCCCCGGTCTGCTTCCTGTTCCAGATGTTCCCGGACAAGGCCTTCTTCTCTCTAAGCTCTTTCCACATGGCATCATAAAACGCTTTGTCATGCTTGCCGGATTTCAGGAACCCCGGCCTCTGACCGATGGCCTCCTCCGCTGTATACCCCGTAATTGCCGTGAACGCAGGGTTGACGGTCTGAATGATCCCTTTCGGATTCGTTACCAGAACCGCTTGCGAGGTTCCATGTACAATTTGCACTGCCAGCTTCATTCGGTCATTCCAGTACATGTACAGTACCAGCAGGATACTGCAGAGGGCAACCATAGCCAATGACATAAACCCGATCGCATAATGACCTGTCATCGAGAGCAACAGGGTCAGCATCAATGGCGGGAAGAAGCCCCCCAATCCGCCTACCGCGGAGATAAGCCCGTTTGCAATCCCTGACTGCTTCGAGAAATAAAGCGGGACCAGCTTGAAGATCGTACCGTTGCCAAGACCTGCGCACAGCCCGATCATCAGACAGCCGAAAGTAAAGAGCGGAATCGTTGGTGAAAATGCCAGAATAATGGCGCCGATTGTAAGTCCCGTAAATACAAACAGCAGAATTTTGAAAGGATTAAACTTGTCGCCGAGCCATCCGCCTACCGGACGCATAAAGGTCGCCAGGGTGACGAAGCCTGCTGTCCGAAGCCCCGCATCCACCTTCTCGATACCAAAGTTATTAACGAGGTGATTCGGAAGGAACACGGTAAAAGCTACGAAGGCTCCGAAGGTAATAAAATAAAAGAAACAGACCAGCCACAATTTTTCGTTTTTGTAAATACCCTTGATTTGCTCGGAAAGGGAAGTCTCGAGCTTGGCTTCCTTCCGGTCGCCGATGAAGAAATTTGCCAGAATAAATACTCCAAGCAACACCAGATAACACTGCACCGTGGTGCGCCAGCCGAACTGAGACGCCAGGACGGGTGCGAAAAAGGTGCTTAGTGCCGAGCCCAGATTGCCCAGGCCATAAATTCCGTTTACCAGACCATGCTTTTCCTTTGGATAATACTTCGGCAAGGATGTCACCCCGACCGAGAAGGTTGCTCCCGAGATCCCCAGAAACAGCCCGCCGATCAACAGGTCCACGAAGCTCTTGGCCTGGCTGATGTAGAATACGGGAATCAGGAGAATCAGAAGGCTGATGAGAAACATGAAGCGCGCCCCGTATTTATTGGTCCAATACCCGAAGGGAATCCGCAAGACGGAGCCCAGTACAACAGGCACGGCTGTGACTAGCGACAACTGGCCCGGTGTAAGCGGAATTCCTTCTTTAATAAATACAATGAGCGATGATAGAATGCCCCACACTGCAAATCCGAGAATTAAACTCAACGTCTGCAAGGGAAGTATGGCTTTGGTTGATGATTTCATGCGCTTCCTCCTTGTAAAGTCAACAGCTAATGACTCTATTATCCAGGGAGGCAGGTCTGAAAAAAATTGGGGAATTCCCTCATTTGCTTTCTAGGAAATTCCCCATCTCATATTTGCTTATGATGCGTGTTCAAAAAGTCAGCTTTTCACCACTGAAGACCGACTTTTTGAACTATCTCTTATGGATTCCAGATCTGCTCATCCAGTAATAGACGAGTAGGAAGCGTAAACCGCACGGACTGCCGTTCGGCTTCCACTGCGATTTCAAGGTCGCATTTCAAGGAAATCAAAAGATCATTAACGGGATTAAATAGATCCTGGGACAGCGGTTCGCCTCCAACGCACTGAAATTCAATCCGTGTATGACCCAACTCATCCTGCTCCATCGTAACGCCTGCCTGATGGATGGAACGCATGCTGTGATGAACCAGCAGGTCGATAATCTCCCCAATCTGCTGCTGCCGAGTGTGAGACAATCTCGTAATTCGTTGATCGAGCAATTCACAGGTTATTCCTTCCGCCCGGAACTCTCGCAGCCGCTGCAAAAGCGGACTCTTCACGTCGGTATGCTCCGTCTGCTCCTGCTCTTTCGCAGGCTCAAGGACCACGGTGCTGTCATATAACACGGCCAGCACAGCCGCGCTTTGCTCCACCCGCGCAATCTCCTGCTCGTGAAATACCCGCTCCTGCCGCTGTCCTACAAGAAGCACGCCGTAAGATTGCTTCTGCTCAGGCCGCTTCGAATCCACCGAGACGCCAACGGCGGACCGGATCGCTTCCACAAGGAAGATTGGATACTCCAGCATCTCGTCTCGCACCTCCTCGGGATAAGAGGTAACGATATGCGGACGTTTGGTTTGCATGACTTTGCCGGCCATCCCTCTGCCCATGCGAACCGTTATTTTACGATATCGCTCCGATTTAGCACCAAGCGCTATTTTCCAATAAATATCCCGATAATTGGCATCCGCAAGAGCAACGGCAACAAAATCCAAGGCCAGGTCCGACTTCAACTGCTGGAGTTCTTGCTGAATCTGCTGCTGGATGGTCAGCGATTGATCGTCCTCCCTAGTCAAAATCAAGCAGCCCCCTTCTGAAGGCGAACTTCATTAATTCCCGCCGATTATTGAGCTGCAGCTTATCCATGATATTCGCTTTGTGATTCTCTACTGTTTTTACGCTGATCGAGAGCAGCTCGGCCGCTTCCTTGTTCGTATAGCCTTTGGCGACTAAGGTTAACACCTCTTTTTCACGCTCCGATAAGGTTTCGAAGGTGTCCTGCGGCTCTTTGGAGTGTCCGTGCAAATACCCCTCTATGACCTTTTTCGTCGCCGTAGGATGCAGGTAGACCAATCCTTGATGAACCTGCTTGATCGCTGTCACCAGCTCCGTAATCGGTGCTGATTTCAGAATGTAACCGGAAGCCCCGGCTTTAAGGGCCCGGAACAAATATTGCTCATCATCATGCATCGTCAAAATAATAACCTTGACCTCTGGCATGGATTGCAGCAATTCACTGGTTGTATATAGGCCGTCACGGCCGTTCGGCATGCTCAAATCCATCAAGACCAGATCGGGATGAAGCTCCAGCGACTTCTTGATGCAAGAAATACCGTCCGCGGCCTCTCCGATAACCTTGATTCCCGGCTTCGTATCCAGTACGGCGCGAAGTCCGCTGCGAACGACGGCATGATCGTCGACGATTAGCACTTTAATATCCATCGCTGCGCAAATCCTCCTTACGGCCAGAGATCTCATCCGCTTCAATCGGCACTCTGACCTGAATGGTTGTTCCTTGTCCGGGAACCGATTCAATCTCAAATTCTCCGCCTAATATCTTAACTCGCTCTTCCATGCTGTATAGGCCGACCCCCTGCCGCAGCTCCGTCGTCAGTTCAAATCCGACGCCATGGTCGCGGATCAGGAGCTCAGCCGCCTCCGGGAGCAGCTTCAGCCCGACGTTCACCACTTCAGTATGCGAATACATGGCTGCATTCGTCAAGGCTTCCTGCACAATCCGGTACAGGGCGATCTCATGTCCTGCCGGCAGTCGGCCGCTGTCGCCGTCAATCGAGAACAGCACTTGAATACCGAACTTCTGTCCATATAATTTTACGTAATTCCGGAGTGCTGCCACAAGCCCGATATCGTCAAGTGCGGATGGCCGCAGCTCCACAGATAAATCCCGGATGTCTTCAATGGTGTGACGAATGGACTCCTGTAAGGAATCAATGGATTCATCGGCTGGTGTGTTTACGGGCTCCTCCAATTGGCCCTTCAGCACTTCGGTCTGAATCAAAATGCTGTATAGCGACTGGCCAATCCCGTCATGCAGCTCGCGCGAGATGCGTTTGCGTTCATTTTCCTGGGCGGACAGAATCGAGTGCGTAATCATTTGCGCAATCCGGTGCTGCTCTTCCTGCCGGTTCTTCTCGACCGCCTGCAGCCGAATGATGTTCAACGGACCAAGCACCGGATCTGTATAATGCGACACACTTGCATTCATAGACTTGGTTATCCCGTCTGAGGTTGTAATCAACACTTCAGTATGCTGCGAAGCTGGCTCGGTAATAAAGCAATTTTGATAACTGCAGCGCTTGTTCAACCCGGGATAGTTGGAGCAATGATTGCAAAAGCTGACGCTCGCCGGCTCCTCCGCCCAATGCAGCAGATGCTTGGCAGTGGGATTCATGCGGATGATATTCAAGGTATTGTCCGTTACCAGAACGCCATCGGGGCTGTGAATGAACACATTCGAGAACAGCTCCTGCTCTGAGCGGAGCTTGCGGCTCTGCCAATAGATAATAAAGAAAAATAACGTGGTAATCATCAATACGAACAGAAAAATGGGCGTATCGTCCTGCCAGCTACGATTTTCCTCTTGTAATATGGCGCGAATCGCCAACACGATGATCAAAGTAGTCGTGATGGTGAGGATACCGTTATGTACCATGAATTTGACGAAAGTTCTTGTTCTCTGGGCTGTTGATATCAATGCTTTTCACTCCTCTCGTCTTTCGATCACATGATCTTTCAGCTAATAATACAATTGTGACATATATCACGAACTATGAAAAGCAGGTTTTCCACTTGAACTGTGACGATTCTTAAGCACTTTACGGCAAAAAAAGAGGGCACCCAAAAGTCATTGACTAATGGATACCCTCAAGCCTCTTCAAGCTTCCATGGGTGAGGAACAAGCTCAGGACCTCTAGCTGTACGAAGCAGCACCTTGCCGGTTCTGCTCTTCACCAGCTCATGCAGCAAGTAGGCTCCTTCCGGGGTCTCTAGTTGGATATCGGTTCTGACCGGTAAACGATCAAGCAGTCTCAGCAATCGCGATGCCCATTCAGCTTGCGCCCTTCCCTCTTGTACGGACGACATGTCGATGACGAGGTCCAGGTCGCTGGATTCCTTCAAGACAGGCGCCCCCGTCGCCATCTCGAATCCTCCGCTTCCGGCAGGTCCCCATCTGCAGCCGGACAGAACCTTGGCAATCTCTTGCATCACCCGAATGACCGGCAACGGACGGCGATGCTCAGAGACATTGTTCCACAGCTGCTGCCGGGCGATATCATAAGGTGTAATGATTCTGGCGGCTCCGGCTGGGGATAAATAAGCACCCATTCGCTGACTTCGTTGGTCACCGCGAATACCGACAGGGATATGGCCGGATCCGGAAAATGGAGCGCGCCGAACGACGACGAACGGAGCATGCCGCAAGGAATCCTTCACCCACCCAAGCCCCTCATCCTCAACTTCCGTGAAAGATAAGGCAGCAATATCCGATAGCTCAATCAAATCATGCGGCCGGATTACCATTGCTGTCTTAACGCCTCACGCACCCGCAGCGTCGCTGCCCGTCCTCCATTCTGCGCTGCCTCGCTTTGCAGGCGGGAGCTGATGAGGTCAAGAGGAGCAGTCTCAATCGAGGCAATGGCTTCGGCAATGGCGAATTCAACTGCCCGCAGATCCTCGGTTCGAGGAGCATCTGCTTGAATGTCCTGCAATAAGCGGAATAACGAGCCCAGCGTGCTATAGCTGGTTATATCATAAGCCATCGCCGGTACTTTGCTTGTCGCCTCCTCCAGCTCTGAGATGCTTCTGCGTGTAATCCGCGCCGCCGAAGTCTTGGACATGGCCTGAATATGAACTCCGGGATCATCCAAAGCGATAAGGCGGTTGGCCTGAAGGCCATGGGCCAGGAAGGCGCCGGAAATTGCGTTGCCAACGATGAGAGCGACCACCGGATGCCCCTGCATTCTGGCACAAGCATACGCATCCGTGCTTGCCGCCAACGCCAGGCTGATCCCGATCAGCTCCTCGCTGTAGCCGTAGGCTTGACTCGGCACATCAACGATAGCAATGATCGGGCGTTTATTCGCCGAGTCCTGATCCAGCCGAATGGCATCGCGAACCAGCTGGGCGACCGTCCATCCCTCCAACAGTCCGACCTCTCCGTCTTTTGCACGTGGATAGCGGCTTGCAGCATCAGGGACAACGGAGATATACCGGCATATTTGTCCATCCTTAACGATATCTGCCGCCAGCACAGACGGAGTATCGCTCACCGGATGGGCCATGCCAGTTAATGCAGCAAACCACCGATAACCTCGGCTATTTGCTTGATCGCTAGGACCTTCTTTTGCAAACGATGAAAATTGATTAATAGGATTAACCTTCTCATACAACTCAACATAGTTTTCAGGAGTCCACTTCTGTGCCGGGTCGAATTGACTGAGCAAGCTAAGGTAGAAATCAGTCTGCAACGTTTTCGGCGCTTTGGCAGGACGCTTCATCGCCTGATAGATCGCAGCAGTCAAGGCCGTGGCGTCATCCTCCACAAGCTCGTCGATTAATCCGGTAGCCTGACGCTGACGGGCTCCGATTGTATTCCAGATCAGCTCCTTGTCCCGGGAATCAAACTCCATGACCCCTGCCTCCTGTTCAATTACTTCAGGGCCATTCAAGCCGAGCCGGGCCATTCGGGTAGCGATCAAGGTGCTTGCCAGCTCCGCGACGATAGACATGCCGCCAAATGCACCGATGCGCCCGGGGATGACCCCGATGACGGGCACATGCTCCCGCAGGGCAATTACCTGCGAGCTAATTTCGGAGATGGACAGCAGGCCATAATTCGCTTCCTGGAGCCGAACTCCGCCGGTATCTAAAAGCAGAATGGGAACGATGCGATCTCCCTGGATATTTGCCTCCAAAGCAAGCTCCAGCGCACCGGATATCTTGGCCCCGCCAACCTCTCCAATCCCGCCTCCCTGAAATGCGCCTTCAATGGAAATAACCAGCACCTGTTCTCCTTGAAGCATGCCTCTCGCCACGATCACACCATCATCGCTTTGCGGTACAATTCCTTGCGGCTCCAGGTGTGGAGAATAGAGCCTGTCAAAGGGCCCGACCAGCTCGCGGAAGGTATCCCGGTCAAGCAGTGCCTGTGCGCGTTCACGCCCGTTCAGCTCCACATAGCTATTCTGCATAGCCCAGCACCTCCAGCACTTGCGTTAATCGAAGCATCACGACCCCGGGCGTAGCCCCGTAATCATGGATGGTCATTTGAGCCATAATCGGATAACGGGTGAAAAATCGAGTCAGCACATGGTCCCAGGTCTGTCCGAATCCCTCGCTCCCGGTCAGCACCTTTACCTGTGCCGTGCCGCCCTCTCCCGGCTCCACAAGGATCTCCAGATCGCCCGACCCAACCACACCGATATGGGCCGATTGAGTAATCGGTCTTGAAGCGGCATATTGAAAATGTAATTGCTCCATCGTTATAGCTCCCTTCCCCTTTCATCTTCCACACCAAGAAACAAAGCAGCAGCCAGCAAATCAGCGCTTCCGCCCGGTGACAGACGTCTTGAGCTGCAATAATCGCTCAGCCTGGTGAATTTCTCTGTGAATTCCTCCATATTTCCTCTAGCTGCTCGGAGACAGGAAGCCGCTAGCTCCTTAACTGTTGTTAAAGCGGCATTCCCCCCGCGATGCAAAATACAGGTATCATCCACCGCAGCCATCAAGGCTAGCAGAGCTTCCAAACGCGCCTCCTGCTCATTCTTACCCGCTCTCCTTGCGCTCAGCAGCGCAGGCAAAGCTTCATTGCGAATATGCGGAAATCCCTGCTGCGCCTCCTCGTAAGCGCCGCTAATGTTAAATTTGCGCTTTACAATTTGTCCATTAGTCTCTTTCTCTTCCGCAGGACAATAACGGTCCTCAAAGGAAGCAATCACACCGGCAAGCCGCAGCACCCGCTCACTGTCAGTTTCATCGGCGCAGACGGCACGGGCGCTGGTCAGAAGGCCGAGCGCCCAGATCGCGCCTTTGTGCGTGTTGACCCCTTTTGTGACTGTGTACATCCGCCTTTCCCCTTCTCTGCCGATGCGGGCAATCTTCTCGCGCAGCTCTTGATTGGGGGAATGGAGGTAAGAGACGCTGGCGATTTCCTCAAACGTTCCTCGCAAAGCCTCTGCCGAATTCATCATCAGCTTCAGAGACATATCGCTATGTGCCCCGCTGCTTCTCGCATCCACCAGGCCTGGCTTTGGGGTAAGCCTTGCTTCTTCAGTCAATGCCCACACCGCTCTGGAAGCAAGTGACTTCGCAAAGCCTTCGATATCGTGTCGCAGCATCGCCATAGCCTACGACCAGCTCCTGAATTTCGCCGGCGGATCATATAAGCCATCCGACCAGGTCACCAGATCGCTGATCGATTGCGCGGCCAGCAGAGAACGCTTGGCCTGC
>NZ_HG005139.1:1719584-1736793 GCF_000455265.1 Paenibacillus antibioticophila | reverse complement strand
GCCCAGATCCTCCGGATACGCCACAATGCCGCGGTCGCGGAGATCGGACACCTCATGCTCACGGCTCTCCAGACCGAGCGGCGTCACTCCGGCAATGGCGGCCAGAGCTTGCTTTCTTTCCGCCAGGCTGTCTGTTTTGTACAGATAGGCAATCCCTTCCTCCGTGAGCACATGGGTCAGATCATCCCCATAGATCATGACCGGTGTTATCGCGAGACCGGAGGCGTCCTTCACCTTGACCGCATCCAGCCTCTCCACGAAAACCGGCTTTTTATTCGCCCCATAGGTTTCAACCATCTGTACCACCAGCTTGCGTCCTTTGGACAGCTCGGAAGGCTGCTCGTTCATCGCCAGCCAGGCAGCTGACGCATGCCTGCGTCCCCGGGGATCATGCCCCATATTCGGGGCACCGCCGAAGCCGGACAGCCGACCGGCAGTAACTGTGGAGGAGTTCCCGGCATGATCCATTTGCAGCGTTGAGCCGATAAACATATCTACCGCAAACTGACCTGCCACTTGGCACATCGCACGGTTGGACCTCATGGATCCGTCCTTTCCTACAAAGAACACATCCGGCCGTGCCGCGATGTATCTCTCCATGCCCACCTCGCCGCCGAAGCTGTGAATGCTCTCCACCCAGCCCGTTTCGATTGCCGGAATCAGGGTCGGATGCGGATTCAAGGCCCAATGTCTCGCAATTTTACCCTTTAATCCGAGCTGCTCGCCATAGGTTGGCAGCAGCAGTTCAATGGCTGCGGTGTTGTAACCGATCCCGTGATTGAGGGACTGCACTCCATGACGCCCGTAAATCCCTTTGATCGCCATCATGCCCATTAATATTTGCAGCTCGGTGATATGCTGGGGATCGCGGGTAAACAGCGCCTCCAGCGCATAGGGCTTATCCGCCTTCACAATGACATCCACCCAGGAGGAAGGAATATCCGTTCTCGGCAATTCCTCTACGATCTCATTCACCTGCACAATGACGATACCGTCCTTAAACGCCGCTGCTTCTACTATCGTAGGCGTCTCCTCCGTGTTGTTGCCGGTATACAGATTCCCTGCGGTATCGGCCTTGTCTGCCGCGACAAGCACCACATCCGGAATAAGGTCGATGAACAGCCTTCCGAACAGCTCCAAATAAGTATGGATATCGCCAAGCTTCAGCGTCCCGTCCTCAATCATTTGCGCAACACGCAGACTCTGGGATCCGCAATAGGAAAAATCCAGCTTGCCGGCAATACCCTGCTCAAAAATATCCAGATGCTCCGGCCGCGAAACACTCGACATAATCATATGCAGATCGTGTACCTTGGCGGGATCGACCTCCAGCAGCTTTTGCGAGAGAAAAGACGCCTGCTTCTGGTTGTCTCCCTCAAGAACGACCTTAGCACCCGGCTCAATCAACGACTCAAGGACACTTACAATATCGTTCGTATCAATAAATTTTCCGTTCATCCGCGGTTCGATTCCGCTCAGCTTCGATTGCTTCCTGTCCCGCTTCCGGCTCCAGGAACGTAATTCCTTGTTCATTCCGCCTGCGCCTCCCACTTTCTGATCAGATACAATGCGCCTTCCATCCCCGTCTCATCAACTGCAATTCCGCGCAAGCAAGGATGGGCCTGCTTAAGCAGGCCTGTCAACGTGTGTCCTGGCGGCATCTCTATAAAGCAATCCGCACCGCTCTCCACACTTACAGTTGTCATATCATGCCAGCAAACGGGATAAACCGCATTTACCGCCAAATCCTCGGCAATCTTCTGCCTGGACCGGGTCGGTCTTCCCGTATGATTTAGCAAGTATGTCATTTTTGCATCCTGCAGAGGAATCCTTTCCAGCATCCCGGACAATTCAGAAGTCAATCCCTCCATTAAAGGAGAGTGTGAAGGCACCGGTACTTTCAAATGGATCGTCTTCGAAGCGCCCCGCTGTTTGGCTAGCTCGAATGCTCTGCTGATCCCTTCTACCGTGCCTGATAACGCAACTTGCAGTTCTCCATTTACATTGGAGCGGTACACCGGAGACTCATCGCTATGCGCTTGAACAACAATCCGTTCGACCTCTTCCTTCGTCAATCCCATTATTATTCCCATCCCGTAGCCCGCGGGGTAAGCCCGATCCATCCACTGGGCGCGCCCCCATACCATTCTCAGCGCATCCTCAAAGGATATGACCCCTGCGGTGACTGCGGCTGAATAAGCTCCGATCGAATGACCGGCCACAAAATACGGAATTACGCCCTGCTTCATGAACTCATCCGCTACAGCTGTCCCTTTCAGAAACAGTGCGACCTGCGTCCATAGCGTTGAGGTCAAGGCAAGCTCATCATCTCGCGGCATCACGCCAATCACTTCGGCTGCCCTCTCCACGTATGCCGGAATGTCCTGCAGCATATTCGGAGTCTGTGAACCCTGTCCCGGAAATGTAAACACAAGCTTCAGAAGCCCACCTCCTCGCCGGAATTCTTTCCTATGTATCTATTGTATTTATTAGTAAAATAGCTGTAAAATAGTTATATTTATCATTATTAATAACCTGCAGGTTATAAGGGAGTGTCGGATATGGAGCTTTTACAGTTAAAATATTTCCTGACCACAGCCCGGCATGGCAACATGACACGTGCTGCCAAAGAACTCTACATCTCACAGCCCGCACTCAGCAAAATGATCAAAGCACTTGAGACCGAATTGGGTGTTCCGTTATTCGACCGAAAGGGCAAGCACATTGTCCTTAATCCCTATGGAGAGAAGTTTCTGAAGCGGACCAGCCAAGCGTTGTCCGCCTTGGAGCAAGGAGTTGCTGAAGTTACGGAAATGAGCAAGGAGAATGTTGAGATCATTTCCTTATATGTGGCGGTCGGCTCCATGCTTCTGCCCTGGATTGTCCGTCGGTTTCGGGACAAGTATCCCCATATCCGGTTCAACCTGATCCAGCATCCTGGCAAGACCGGGAAGGCGCTGACCTATGACTTTGCAATTACCTCTGAGCCTTTAGGGCATAACGAGCATGTAATTCTGCTTGAAGAAGAGATTATGCTCGGCGTCCCAAGGCAGCATCATCTCAGTGGCAGGAATGAAGTCACCTTATTGGAGCTTGAGCATGAGAAATTTATCAGCTTGACCACCGGTAATCCGCTGCGAAGAACAACGGACCGGTTCTTTGCGGATTTGCCGTTCACCCCCGACATCATCTTCGAGAGTGATGATCCGGCCACCGTAAGAGGCTTGATCGAATCCGGCCTCGGGATCTCCTTTATCCCCTCCATTCTGTGGAGCGGACTCCTTACTGAGGATATCAAGCTGCTGCCGATCCGCGGTCATCGCTGCATTCGCACCATCTATTTATCTTGGCCAACCAAAGAGGAGCCGACAGGCTTGGAGCAATCCTTCCTTGTCTTTATTCAACAGCTTTTCAAAGAGATCCTGCCCGGAAATAGACGCTAGACGCTCTTACGGCATGGCTGATAATTCAGACTAGAGTATGTTTATACATCCAGTTCTGTCACTTCTTTTCTATACTCTCGCTCTGGCTCTCCAGGCGAATGAAGCGGTGTCCACACCTGGGCGAAAAATGGATCCACTTTGGCGCGAGCTGCACAGTTCCAGCTTTCACGTTCACAGACCGGGCACCAGTGCCCCGCTTCCAATACCAGGCGCGGGCTTGCTTCAAAGTCGTGTCCGAAAGCGCAAGTAAACCTCAATTTCCCCCTCCAATCCCCGATATTCATTTCGTTTGAGGAGCAGTGTCCTCCTCGGAATTGAGCAGCTCCTTTCACATCCTCCAGGTTCAACTCCCTTTCCGGCTTGTTCTCATCGTAGCCATGATCAATCCATATGACCCGATCCCAATCCTGAAAGTGCTCGAACTCATTAATATCGGATGGGATTGCCTCCCATGCACGTTTGCTGCCCCAGTAAGCATCGATCTTCTCTTCCATATTCTGCTCGATGAAGCGAACCGTCCCATGCTCCGTACGCGCTTCCTTCAAAAATACTTTCTTCATAATACTTCCCAACAGCTTTTGTCCGCCCGGAAGCTTGCATACGAGGCGGGATATTGGAGCTACCGGTCCTAGTGAATCCAGGTAGGAATCATAGAAATATTGCATACTGTCTCTACGGAAGTGAAGATGCTCCTCCAGCTTGTCCGAATCCAGATAATAGGTTCCATGAAAATTCCGTGTAGCATACCATTTAGGGTTAATAACATATTTCAAATTTTTGAATCCGATCGCCCCATAGAGCTCTTTATACATGGCGTAAGTATCTACCCTGCAGCTTTCGCCGCCGCCAATATTGTACACATGACACCAGAAACCCTCAGACAATTCTCCCGAATAATCCATGCGGCAGAGATTGGCAAGCATTCTGCCGGAATCCCGGTCAGAAACATATTCAAGCACATTATTCAGGCAATTGTGGAACATGATTGCATCCTTGATCTTGCTCATTGCAGGTCCCATTATTCCGGTCTGTCTCAGACTCACCCAGTATGTTAATCCCGATTCGATCAGCAGTCGTTCAGCAGCGATTTTAGATACTGCGTAATAGTCGTAAATGCTTGGCTTGATGGGATCGCCTACCCGCCCCCAATGAATAGGCGGCATCCGGTCCCCGGTTTCAGCAATCGTCCCGATCGACACAACCTTGACTTCCTCCATTCTTCCTTGCTCCTTAATCGCGTGAATGATGTTACGCATGGAACCATAGTTCACCTTCATTGCCAGCTTAGGCTTATAGTCCGCTACAGGAGAGACCAGTGCGGCAACATGCAAGACAATGTCCGCATTTTCGATACATTCATACATATCGTCTTCCTTAGTCAAATCTCCCCAATGGATAGTGAGGCCTTCTTTGTTCTCATAATCCTTTAGAGCTCTGCGATCTGTCTCTGTATCGAGCACCAACAATGTAATATCCAGCTTATCGGTATCCTTTAGCAGCTCTCGAAGCACATGAGAACCCATTCCTCCAGTAGCCCCGGTTAATAATACTCTTCTCTTAATCATCCTTTTTATCTCCCTTCAACTACAAGCTGATAATTATGTTATAATCCAAGTATCTACGACACGGTGTCTATTTTACAACCAACAGTTGATCTTATCTTGATATAAGATAGACACTTGGGATGAATATGTTGGGAGCTCGTCAAAATAGTAAAAATTGAAAGTAAAAAGGATGAATATCATGAGCAATCGTGAAAACCAACGAGTCAGATTGACGAAATCGCTACTGAAGAACAGCCTGATCGAACTAATGCAATCGAAGCCGATTCACAAGGTGACCATTAAAGAACTTTGCGAGCATGCAGGTATTAACCGGTCTACCTTTTACCTTAATTACAAGGACCAGTTCGATCTATTAGAGGATATTGAACAAGAGGTAATGCTTCAAGTGAGGGGGCATATTGAGAGGATTGTTGGAAATTTTCAATTGCTGCAAGGGCTGCTAGAGTATGTGAAGGACAATGGCAGGGTGTTCAGTGTACTTCTCGGACCAACGGGAAATTCCTCGTTTCCTTCCAGCTTCGTCTCTTCAGCGATCACTACCTTGAGAGCGAACCTGCTTTTGACGGGTTCAGAAGCTCAATCAGATTATATTTATCACTATTTGACTATCGGCTGTTTAAGTATGATTAGCCAGTGGATTGATAGGGGCTTTGATTTAAGTACGAAGGAGCTTTCTGATATGATTTTCATGCTGTCTGACGGAGCCGCTTCAGTCTATTCCAATAAGAACACTTGAGTCAATCCAAACCCACTCCCATAAAAAGAAGAGAAAGCGGAAGAATGGCTGCCCATTTTCCCGCTTTCTCTTCTTTTCCAATACCGAACTTAGTTTTACGGCATCTCAGTTACTTTGTCTGCAATGGGCGTTCTTGGCTTCAACGCCGGAATCTCAGCCGGATAACCGACTCCAAGCACGCCGACGACCTCCGCTCCGTCAACCGCACCAAGCAGCTCACGGTTTTGCGGCTGAGCGCCGATCGAGCTCCAGAACACACCCGCTCCCGCCTCTTCGGCCAGCAGCATGAAATTCTGGATGAAGCACGACACCGCCATTACATTCTCGTCTCGCTCCAGCTGCTTGGAGGCAGGCTTCGAGAGCACCGCAAGCGCAATCGGGGCTCCACCCAGATCTGTTTTATGATTCAGCTTGGCCCGGGTCTCCGGCCCGAGGAATAAAATCTCCCACGGCTCATTCATTCGGTGATTTGGTGCATAGCTGGCCGCTTCCAGCCAACTCATTACGTCATCCCTGTTGATGGTTTCCTCCTTGAAGGATTTGATTGTACGACGTCGTTGAATCACTTCTTTTATGCCCATATGCGTATCTCCCCTTTAATCCTTGGTCACAACTCTACCATAATTAAAACCTATGCAGCAATTTGCAATACAATTATAGCAACAAAAAACCGCCATTCGATCTTCATCGGAATGACGGCTCGCAGCTTACGAAAGCTGCATAGTCGAAATACAGGTATTGTCCCCTTCGAAGGTTGAGATTTCTTCCTTGCCGGATTTATCGCCGTGCCCGATCTCCACCTCATACTTACGATCGCGCGGCAGCCAAATATCAATAAATCCATTATTATGAGCCTGCAGCGTATCATCAATGATGACATTCCCGTCCTGATCCGTTACTTTGACTTCAAAGGACTCGCTGCTCATTTCTCCTTGACAGCCGGTCAGGCTATGAATCGCGCAGGGATGCGTCTCGTTGATGTAAGGGGCGATGGAGACAAAGAACTCGTCCTTAGGCAATTCATAAGTAGTCTTTGACTGATCCAAACTCGTTACAATCAACTGATGGGAAGTGATGGATGCACCTTCGGCAGACAGCTTGTCCGTACTGAAATCATTCACCATTTGCTTGATCTCTTCCGCGGATTGGGAAGTCCTCTCCTTGCCCAACTTCCCGCCCGTACAGCCTGATAGCAGCAGACTTATCGAAGCGATCAATAACAGCCAGACTAAATATCTGTTTCTCATCGTTTACCTCCATATTATCCAGGCTCAATTCTTACCCGCCATCATCATATCAGGCTCGCCTCTCGGAAGCAATAAACCAAGTCATTGAAAAAGACGCCCCGAAGAGCGTCTCACATCTTGCCTGCAAATATTACTTGGGTTGGATATAGCCCTCAGCTTTGAGCAGCTCCGCGATCAGCACGGCTCCGCCGGCAGCGCCGCGCAGCGTGTTGTGTGACAATCCTACAAACTTGAAGTCATAGAGCGAATCCTCACGCAGACGTCCGACCGAAACTCCCATTCCGCCTTCGATATCCCGGTCCTGCTTCGTCTGCGGCCGATTATCCTCTTCAAAATAAGTGATGAACTGCTTCGGCGCGCTTGGCAGCCCCAGCTCCTGCGGACGACCGGAAAATTGCTTCCAGCGTGCAAGAATCTCTTCCTTCGATGGTTTATTATCAAAAGAAACAAAGACCGTTGCCAAGTGCCCGTCCGTTACAGGAACCCGGATACATTGAGTCGTAATGAGCGGGGATTCCGTCTTGATGATCTGGCCGTTCTCCACCGATCCCCAGATCCGCAGCGGCTCCTGCTCACTTTTCTCTTCCTCGCCGCCGATGTAAGGGATCACGTTGTCCAGCATTTCAGGCCAATCCGTAAAATTCTTCCCTGCTCCGGAAATGGCTTGATAGGTCGAGGCCACCACATGCCGCGGCTTGAAATCCAGCAGAGCATGAAGTGCCGGCACATAGCTCTGGATCGAGCAGTTCGGTTTAACCGCTATAAAGCCTCTCTCCGTGCCGAGACGTTTTCTTTGCGCCGCGATAACTTCGATATGTCCCGGGTTGACCTCCGGAATCACCATCGGTACATCCGGTGTCCAGCGATGAGCGGAGTTATTGGAGATAACCGGCGTGCCGGTCTTGGCATATGCCTCCTCCAGAGCTTGAATCTCATTCTTCTTCATGTCTACGGCGCAGAAGATGAAGTCAACGTCCTTCGCGACCTTCTCCACCTCGGAAGCATCCTGAACGACAATCTTCTTCACGCCCTCCGGAATGTCTCCCTCCAGCTTCCATCTTCCCTGAACCGCTTCTTCATAGGTCTTCCCTGCGGAATTGGCGCTGGCTGCGATCCCCGTTACCTCGAACCACGGATGGTTCTCCAGCAATTGAACAAAGCGCTGGCCCACCATTCCTGTTCCGCCAACAATACCTGCTCTTAATCTCTGTGCCATCGTATATTCAGATCCCTTCTCTTATTATTTATGTGAGATGAATTAATAATCGAGGTTGTTCAATAAGCCATCTTTCAATCACGCTGAAAAGCCGACTTTTTGAACTCGCAATAATAACGTATGTCAGTACAGCCTCTTAATGTAACAAAAAAATCCCACCCCCAAGACTACGTAGTCCTAGGGACGAGATTGCTTCTCGTGGTACCACCCTACATTTACTAATACGTCGCCGCACCAGCCTCTTCAAGTACGGCGCTGCCTTGGGCAGGCGCGTATACTCTAGCTCTGTAACAGGAGCTCCTGTCGTGCCATCTCCAGTAGATCAAGGTTCCGGCGCGCTGCTCGGAGTCTTTCTTCAATGAACGCTTCCTTACTCCCTTTCAGCAACCGGGAGCTCTCTGCAAAGGATCGCCGTCATTTACTTCTCTCGTCATCGCATTGATATTGTAGCTATATTATCAAATAATCGCCGCAAGATAAACCCCAAATTTAATACAACGTCCGCCATAAGTAAAAAGTCGCATAAGCTTCCCAGCCTTGCCAGCTGTTGAACATTTCCCGCAGCATGTCAAGTGACGGCTTCTTCTCTATGCTTAGAAGGTTCTTGACGGCATTATGAAGACCGACATCTCCGATGGGAAAAGCTGTAGGATCGCCCAAGCAGCGCATCCTGACATAATGGGCCGTCCAGGGGCCGATGCCCCGGATCGAGACCAGCCGCTCCTCCATGGCATCAAAGCTATCCATAGCCAGCAGCCCCTCTCGGGACAGCTTGCCCGCTGCCATCAATCCAGCCACTTCCAGAATCGTCGCACTTTTCATTCGGCTCAGCTTCAGGGCACCGAGCTCGTCAGCGCTCACCGCCAGCATTTGCTCCGGGGTAGGAAAACGCCGATATACGTTCCCTTCCCATGGCACGGAATCGCCGTAAGCGGATGTCAATCGCTCCTTTAAGGTATAGGCAAAGGCCAGATTCACCTGTTGTCCGAGAATCGCCCAGCAAAGCGCCTCAAACAGATCGGGTATGCCCATAAGCCGAAGTCCGTTCAAATTCCGAACTACGCCAGCCAGCCTCGCGTCACTCGATGCCAGTCTATAGAACGGATCCAGATCCCGGTTTAAGTCAAACCAGGTGGTTACGTAAGCCGCTGCTTCCAATTGCTCGGCCTCATTCAATGGTCCGCCGTAAAGCGCCGTGACCACAAGCTCAAGATCATCCTTACTGCTTACTTCGAGAAGCACGTCTCTCCCGGCCAGAGATACCAGCCTGCGAATGTGATCCTCATGCACTTCATACAGACATTCACTGTTTGAGCCTGACAGATAATCCAGACATAACCGAAAGGAAAAGGGTGCGGGAGCAGGCAATTTAAAACTGAAACCGGGCATGTCCGGACATTTCAACCGGCTTCACTCCTTCCAGCCTGAGCAGCATGTCTTTGATTTTCAAGCCTCCCCGGTACCCGACCAGTGTCTGGTTGGACCCGATCACCCGATGACAGGGAACAATAACTGGAACCGGATTGGCCCCGTTAGCCGTTCCAACAGCCCGTACCGCCTTAGGACGTCCAATCGCAGCAGCAATGTCACGATAAGTCTGCACCTCACCATAAGGGATCATCAGAAGGGCCGACCAAACCTCCTTTTGAAACGGTGTGCCGAACAAATCTAGCGGAACCCCTGAAAAATCAACTTGTTCTCCCAAAAAGTAGCCTTTAAGCTTCTCGACAACCCCCATGCCGTCAATCCATTCATCGTTCTCCTCCAAAGTCGTTCCCGGCCTGAACCGCTCAAGCCATGCGGCTGCACTCTCCAACGTATCCTGCGGATACATCAGCCGGCAGACCCCCTGCTCGGTTGCCAATATTGTCCATATCAGACCTTCCCGACCGAACGCCTCCCTGCTCCAATAGACCCTTGAGTCATTCATTAGATTCTATCCCCTTTACTGTAAAGTGCTCTATAATCTCGCGGCGAGCATCCCGCTTCCCGTTTGAACCATACTGTAAAATGTGACGGGCTTCTGAAGCCGACTACTCTGGCGATCATGGCCACGGTCGGCCGATCCTGGGCCAGCAGTTTCTTTGCTTCCTTCATACGAACCTCTTGCAAATATTCAGCAGGAGAATAGCCCTTCACACGTTTATATACTTTTTGCAAATGAAATGGACTGACCGCTAACTGACCAGCCAGTATATTTAATGTCACCGGTCTGGACAGGTCCTGTTCAATCAAGTGATCTACCTTGGCAGCCATCATCTCGTCAGGTCCAAGTTCTCCCGCTTCCTCCGGCTTGCAGCGTTTGCAGGGGCGAAATCCCAGCTTTATTGCTTCCTCTGGAGAGCTCACAAACCGCACATTTTGCGGATAAGGCGTTCTGGCCCGACAGGATGGACGACAGAAGATGCGGGTCGTCCGGACACAAGTATAATAGATTCCGTCATAGGTATGTTCCTTGGCGAGCACCGAAGCATAGATCAAGTCAAAGAGCTTCTGTTCCACTGATTATCGCCTCCTATTGCAAGTATAACCCGAACACCCGTTTCCTTAAAGCCGTCTCGGCTACGATAGCAACAATTCGACATTCCGATAACATGATGAGACCCAAAAAAACAAGCCCCCGCAGATCGATCCGGGAGCTTGTCAGTATTATAAATCCAAGGTCATAAATACGCTATTAGGATCCTCGGAATAATCCGAGAAAGGCTCACAGTACTGAAAACCGAAAGCCTCATACAGTCTGCGAGCCGGGTTAAAGGCTGCCATCGAGCCTGTCTCAAGACTGAGCTTGCGATAACCCCGCTTGCGCGCCTCATCAACCAGGAATTGCAGCAGGCTTCGAGCTACCCCTTTTCGCAAATAGGCCGAGGAGGTCTTCATCGATTTGATCTCCGCATGTAAGGCATCCAGCTCCTTCAGCGCCCCGCAACCTGCCAATTCTTCACCGTTCCACGCGCTCCAGAACGTAATTCCCGGGCCCTTTAATTTGTCTAGATCGAGGGCATGCACGCTTTCAGGCGGCGAATGAAGATACATGCTATGCAAATGCTCTCCGATCAATGCCGCTATTTCGCTTCCAGACAGGTCGTCCCTCTTGATCTCGTACATCATATCGTTCTCCTTTGCTCCCTAACTTATTTTTTCTCTAAGTTATTACTCCAGTATCGTGTCAAGCTCCTCAGGAAGATCGGATTTTTTCGTCACCAATAGCCTATGAATCCGGTGGTGGCCGACCTCTTTTACAGCAAACACATACCCGTTGTATTCAAAAATCGGCTTCTCCTGAATCGTAGGAATCCGGTGAAGCATTCCGATCATAAACCCGCTAAGGGTCTCATATTCATCATCCGGCAGCGCAATCCCCAGCACTTCCCGCGCATCGTGCAAAGCCATCGTGCCTTTGAACAGATAACCGCCTTCCGGGGTCATTTCATATTCCTGTTCATCCTCGTCATGCTCGTCAAAGATATTGCCTACGATCTCCTCAAGCAAATCCTCCATCGTGACAATCCCCGCCGTACCTCCGTATTCATCCACGGCAATAGCCATGTGTACGCGGTTCTGTTGGAGCTCTTCAAATAAATCCCGGGCATTTTTCGAATCCGGCACGAAATAGGCCTTGTTCACATGATCTCTCAGATCCCAAGTCTCTGTGTCCGGCTTCCGGAAATAACCCAGCAGATCCTTGCTGTGGAAGATACCGATGATATTGTCGATAGTATCTTCATACACCGGGAAACGCGTGTACTGTTCCTCGTCCGCCAGTCTGGCGACCGAGACCATATCCAAATTGACCGGGATCGCTACCACATTGAGCCGATGAGTCATAATATCCGAGACCGTCCGGTTATCAAAGTCGAAAATATTGTTGATCATCAGCTTCTCGCTGGCTTGAATCGTGCCGAGCTCTGTCCCTGTATCCAGCATCATGCGGATTTCTTCCTCTGACACCTCTTCATCATCGGAATTGGGATCCAGCCCGAAGGCCTTAACGAGCAGGTTTGTTGATGCCGTAAGCAGCTTGACAAAAGGAGCCGTTACCTTCGACAACACCGACAGCACATCTGCTGCCAGCATGGCCATGCCCTCGGCCCGCTTCATGGCAATCCGCTTCGGGACGAGCTCCCCAAGCACCAGCTGGAAGTAAGACAGCACCAACGTAATCACGATGAGAGACAAGGTGCTTAACAGCGACGGGGACAAAGGAACGCCCCACTTAATCAGTAATGCCGCCAGGTCTCCGGCAAAGCTCTCGCCGGCAAAGGCACTGGCAAAAAAGCCTGCCAACGTAATCCCGATCTGAATCGTTGCCAGAAAACGGCTTGGTTCTCCCAGCAAGCTGACAAGCAGCTTGGCCTTGCGGTGTCCTTGCAGCGCCATGTTTCTAATTTTGTTATCGTTCAGGGAGATTAATGCAATTTCGGAAGCTGCGAAAAAAGCATTAATTAGAATGAGTACAAGGATGATGAGCAATTCAAACATCGTTTTCGTCCTCTCTGCGGAAGATATGTACGTTGCCCTTAACCTCCCCCCATTCGCGGCAGGAGTATGCATCTGACACTTTCGCATTCTATAAGTTAGGGCCGTCAATAAAAATATTATATCATCTGGCGGAGCATTCACAAAGGACGGCGGATGTCTTCCTCCTGCGCCAAAACCTAAAATAAGCCTCCGCTCCAGGTCCTATTGGCCTGAGTGGAGGCTTATCCTCTCTTTGCATTAATCATGCGCAGTGCTTAGCTTGCCGGCTCCCATTTACAACGGACCGGTGAAGTAATCGCTGCTTCCGCCTTCAATTCCTTGAACGCCTTGTCAATCTCCTTGCGGTCAAGCCCGCTCAGCTTCTCCACCTCTCCTGCGCTGACCGGCTTGCCGGCTTCCTTCATTGCAGCCATAACTTGTTCCTTAATGCTCAAGCTTAAGTCACCTCATTTCCCGAATATTATCTTTACCATATCAGAACAATAAGAGGGATTACAGCTTGTTCAACAAATGTTCATCAACCGATTAGATAGGGTCATGAACCTGAACCTTTTCTGCCGTCTTCACATTTCTGCCGCCCAGCTTGAACACCAAAATTCCGCCGATCAGAATCAACACTCCGGCCAGCTTATTCCAGGAGAATGGAACCTTTTCAAGGCCAAGCCAGCCCATCGTGTCCCAGATCATCGCCGTTACCAGTTGGGTAATCAGCACAATAGAGATCGCGAAGGTCGGTCCGAGACGTCTGACACCCTGCACCACACAAGTGACCACCCCTACCCCGATAATTCCACTGAACCAATACCAAGTCTGCATAGAGCTCAAATCCAGACGGAACATATCTCCGCCTTCGAACACAACGCCCAGCAGCAAGGATGCCGCAAATCCCAATCCAAGCACCAGCGTCGTAGTCATCCATGACCCGGTATGCTCATTCACCTTGCTGTTGAATATATTTTGCAGCCCGACCAGCGCACCCGCTACAATCGAGAATAACAGTCCCATTAGCATTTTGCCTTTCCTGCCTCTCTATCCTCAAGATTCATAGCTTCCATATTTGGACAGCTCCTTCAGCTCCTCCCGGTTCCGCAGTGTAATACCATCCAGCTCGCGTTCGACAAGCCCCGCTTCCGTCCATTGCGACAATATCCGATTCATGTGCCGGTAGCTGACGCCAATCATGCCTGCCGCATCCTTTAGAATCTCCAGCTTGATCCGGCTGTTCACCGCTTCTTCCGTGCCATCATCAACAATGGATAACAGATAGCTGGCTAACCGGACCTCCGCTGGATACAGCAAATTGAAGCTGAGCGAGCTTGACTTCATAAAGAACTTTTTCGTAATGATATCCAGCATGAATCTCAAAAATGCGGCATTCTGGTCTCCAAACCGATCCAGCCACCGGTATTGGACGGCAAGCATCTGAACCGGCGTCACGGCTTCAACCGTATTGAGCGTTTCGCAGCGCTGGATATACTCAATGTCTCCTACCAGATCAAGCGGGGTTTTAAAAGAGAGCACCAGTGTCTTTCCCTCGGATGAGGTGGTGTAAATTTTGATTTTTCCGTGGACCAGAAAATAAAGCGTATCGGCAGCTTCTCCCTGCGAGCAGACCCATTCTCCAGGCTGATAGCTCGAGAGTGACATATAAGGCAGAATCTCCTCCGGAACTACATTGAGAAGTCCAAATTCCGTTAAATAATCCTTGATCGTTCTCTGCTTCTCTTCCATAAACGTCTTACCTCCATCCCATCACAACAACACCTGCGATCATCATGCCGATGCCGATAAATTGAGGCAGCTTCATCTGTTGCTTCGCCAGTCCGAACCAACCGAAGCTGTCTATCAGGAAGGTAACGAGCAATTGGGCGATTAAGACCGAAGAAGTGCTGAAGGTGACGCCGACCAGCTCGATCGCTTTTACATTGCTGAAAATAACGATTGCCGCGAAGGACCCGCCGGCTAAGTAAAGGGGCTTCACCCGCTTGAATTGACGAGGATGTCCATCCTTGAATGCCAACAATACAAGCAATGCAACCACAAATCCAGTGCATTGCGTTAGGGCTGCCGCCTGCCAGGTCCCAAGATCCTGACTGATCCGGGCATTGGCAACCCCTTGAAAAGTGATAAATGCTCCGCCAAGAATGGCAAATAAAATTCCTCTCATCCTCTATCGATCCTCCAAAAGTTCTGCTAAAGCTACTTTAATGGCATATCGTCAAACTTGAAAGGACATATGTCCTTCATGTGATTAATTATTAATGATATTACTCCTCCTTATAGCCTGCTGACATGACATGGGAATTGGACTATTTTACCCCTCGTTTATAAGATAATCCCCCTATTTGAAACCCTTTTCTTACGTTACTATTTTGCTAACAGCCAGATTTCGCGCACAACAATCAAATTTGGGGGGAATTCTGTTGAAAAGAACTTCTATCGTTTTACTGAGCATCATGATGTTGTTCTCCATGTTTATCGCCGCCTGCGGAAATAGTAATAACAATGCAGGCAACAATGCACCGGCATCCGGCAACACAGACACCAACACCAATCAGCCCGTTGCCGAAGAACCGGCAAAAGATGCCGAGAAGGTTACGCTGCGCGTATTCTCTACTTTTGGCGGAACCGACGCTGCACGCGATGCGTTCCAGGCGGTCATTGATGAATTTACAGCAAGCCACCCGAACGTAACGATTGAAAATGACACCATGTCGGCAAATGATGACGGATTCCGTACTAAGGTAAATACGGATATGACCAGCGGCAATGAGCCGGATCTCCTCTTCTACTTTATCGGAGCTGATGCCGAGGGCTTTGTCAATGCCGGTAAAGTCGTTCCATTAAACGAGATTCTGGACGCGAATGCGGACTGGAAGAACGGATTCATTCCAGATGCACTGGAACTGGCAAGACAGGCGGATGGAAACATCTATGCCGCTCCATTGACCGGCTTCTACGAAGGTCTGTTCGTGAACAAGAAGATCTTTGAGGATAACGGATTGGAATTACCTACGGATTGGACAAAGCTGACTACTGCCGTCAAGGCGCTTGCAGCAAAGGATATTATTCCTCTCTCCGTTCCATTCGATCAATCTCACTATTTGATCGAGCACACCATCCTCTCGGCTGCTGGACCGGCTGGACAGGACAAAGGACTGGCCGAAGGGATTGAACCGAATTGGGAGAAGGCCTATGCAGCAATGAAGGAGCTTTACGAGCTCGGCGCCTTTCCGAAGGATGCTGCGACCATCGACCTGAATATGACCGGTAACTATTATAGTGAAGGCCTTGCAGCCATGACCATTGAAGGCTCCTGGGCCATCGGCGGCTGGAGTGATGATACGCGTGCCAACACTACGGTAATACCTTTCCCTACTGTGCCTGGCGGTGCAGGCAGCGGTAACGATATTGTCGGCGGTTTCGGCTCCGGATTCTATCTGTCCAAGGCCACTTACGACGATGCAGCCAAGAAAGACACGGCGATTGAGCTGTTGAAGCATCTGACATCACCAAACAGTATCAAGACTATTGCCAGTGCGAATGGCGGAACGCCTGCAGCCGATGTGGAGGTCACAGGTCTCCAGCAGGTTCAGCTTGACGGCTTCGCAATGACAGCCAAGGCCGATTCAATCAGCGCGCCAGTGGACAGCAAGGTAGCTCCTGAGACCTTCTCCGATCTTCGTGCCAGTGTTCAGCAGGTTGTAACGGGGAAGAAGACGCCAACCGAAGCGATTGAAAGTGCCAAAAAAGTTGAGGATGCCAATAAGAACTAAACTGTTCACTGGCGAACTTCACTGCTAGGAACGCTTGCGCCGCCCCCTTCTCTTCCATTCGGGCGGCGCACCCGTTTGCCTAAGCTATATAAGTTGAACTGATTCTAAGCAGTAACCGGGCAAAAGTGTGAAATGAATCATATGAAACGACAGTGGTCGCCTTTGTGAGCGGATTTCCCCCTTGTCATGGCTTAGTGCAATCAAAGAAATCCGCGAACAACAGCGATCGTAAGATCATTTCACACGGCTGCCCCATTACGCATAAGTATTTGTCCAATTTATATAGCCACTACTTTACAGCAAGGGTGATGATGATGAAGGGTGATCGGAAATACATCTTCCTGTTTCTCCTCCCGGCAGCAGTCCTGATGAGTGTATTCATGTACTACCCTTTCTTTAAGAGCTTGTACTTAAGCTTCTTCCGGACCAAGGGCTTTTTCGACAAAAAATTTATCGGCTGGGATAACTACACTCGGCTGTTTACGGACGATTTGCTCGGCGCTGCCACGCTGCACACACTTGAAATCATGCTGTATGTCATCTTGTTTCAAGTCGGAATCGCGCTTGTCCTTGCAGTCATGGTGGATCTGATCGGCAAGCTGAAGGGCTTTTACCGTACCGTCTTTTTCTTCCCTGTCGTCATTTCGGGAACGGCAATCTCGCTTTTATTTGTGCTTTTTTACAACTACAATTTCGGTCTGCTTAACAGTGTGCTTGCCAATTTCGGAATTGACAAAGTGCTGT
>NZ_HG005139.1:1670639-1719559 GCF_000455265.1 Paenibacillus antibioticophila | reverse complement strand
CTTAACAGTGTGCTTGCCAATTTCGGAATTGACAAAGTGCTGTGGCTGGATGAAGGCAACGCGCTCAAAGCCGTATCCGTGCCGACAGTATGGCATTATGTCGGGTTCTATTTCGTGCTGTTCCTGACAGCGATGTCCAAGATCCCTTCAGACTATTATGAGGCTGCCAAGCTCGAGGGCATTTCTGCCTTCAAACGAACGACGATGCTGACCATTCCGCTGATTATGAGCGATATCAAGGTCGTCATTACGCTTGCCATTACCGGGACATTGAAGGTGTTCGAGTTCATCTGGGTCATTACCAGCGGGCAGAACGGAACCGAGGTGCTCGGTACGTATATGTACAAAAAAGCGATGGTTGACCAGAACTTTGGATATGGCTCCGCGATTGCCATCTACATGGTCGTGTTCGGCGTTCTGCTGTCCCTGCTGGCCAATCGCCTGCTCAAGCGTGATGAGATTACATACTAAGCGATATAGGGGTGTACCGTTATGCAGCCAACAATATCTGTAGATCGTCGGGTTCAGCGGAGGGAATTCAGACGCTTCCGATGGAGCAGCGTATTGATCTATTTTTTTCTTAGCGCTTGGGCGATGACAACTATCTATCCGCTCTTCTGGATCGTGAACAACTCCTTCAAGGTGTCGAGGGATGTCATGAATAATTCCTTCGGACTTGCGCTAAATCCGGATCTGATCAATTACCAGAATGCCTTTGACCGGATGAATATCGGCAAGAGCTATATCAACAGTCTGATCATGTCGGGGGCCACCGTCCTGCTCGTGCTGATCTTTGGCGGGCTTGCTGCCTACGTGCTCTCCAGGTTCAGCTTTTCCGGTAAAAGAATCATCTTCTCCATCCTGTATGCGACGCTGCTTATTCCGGCCTTTGCCACCGTCGTTCCGGTCTATGAGCTGCTGATCAAGACCAGCTTGGTCAATACGTATTTGGGGCTCATTCTGCCGCATACGGCCGGTAATCTGACCTTTGCCATTCTAGTTATGGCAGGCTATATGCAGACGATTCCCAAGGAGCTTGAAGAAGCGGCATTCATGGACGGGTGCAACCGCCTGAATATGTTCAGCCGAATTTTCGTACCGATCTCCCAGCCTGTCTTCGCATCAGCCAGTATTTTCGTCTTTCTCTGGTCCTATAATGACTTGTTCTCGGCGTTAATCTTCGTGAATAAGGAAAATGTGCGCCCCATCGTTGCGCTCTTGAATGAGATCAGTTCACAGTACGGCACCGACTTCGGGTTAATGGCAACAGCCGTCTCCCTGACTGTCATTCCCGTGCTCATCGTCTACCTTTTCATTTCGAAATATATTCAGAAGGGTTTGACCGAAGGTGCCATCAAGGGGTAATCAAAAGAGCTTTCCCGTTCGTCTGCTTAGACGGATAGGAAAGCTCTTTTGCTGTCCATTTATAATCGGATCGAGCTGAGACTGCCATTTCGGGCAAACAGCTCATCCACTCGCTTCTCGACCTCGGGATCATGCAGAAGCGGGGGTGCCTGATGCGGCTTGGAACGAGCATCAATGATGACATTATCACAAGACCAGTGCTTATGCTCCACATAGCTGTTTACACCATAAATATCATGAGAAGGATTGCTGCGTGTAAATGTGACCCACAAAAAATTGCTTAAGGATTCACTTAAGAAGAAGCTGTCATCGCATACCACCAGCATCGGACAGGATTCGATCGTTCCCTGCTCCCGGATAGCATCGCTGATCTCCTTCATTTGCCCGGCTGCTTGTTCATACGACTCAAATGTTCCGGCTTCAACAGCAACGACTCCCGGGAATACCAGACGCGGGTTATCAAGTCCGCGAATATTCTTCAGCAGCTCGGGAACCTCTCGGCATAGCTTCCGCTTCACATCGCCGTAGGCAGCAAATACAACCTTGCTCCCGGTATTTAGACCCGTACCGGAATAATCGAGAGTATCGATGGTCGTATTCGTCTGAAAATGAATGTCGCGCTTCAGATCTATCCGTTCCAGAATATACATCAGGAACTGCTCGATCTCATGCGTATCCAGCGGCTGCCGATCCTCTGCCGTAATGAACAGATACTTGGCAAGACTCAGTTGTCCGGTTCCAAGAATCCGGTTGGCAAGCGTCAGCAGCTCGGCAGGCTGCTTCACCTGCTGGTAAGGCGTATAGCGTTCACTGCCAATGGCAAATAGCAACGGATGAACCCCTGCCGCATCGACGGCATGAACCTCTTTGACCCCCGGAATTTCCTGCTTGATGGCATCCCCGGTCAATTCATGAATCAGTTCCCCGAACGCTGTATCCTCTTGAGGCGGCCGGCCGACCACCGTAAACGGCCAGATCGCATGTTCCCTGGCGTACACCTTGCGCACCTTCATCACCGGGAAAGGATGAACCAGACTGTAATAGCCCAGATGATCCCCGAATGGCCCCTCCGGCTTCGTATCCTCAGGATAAATCTCGCCGGTAATGACAAAGTCAGCATCATGGCTAATACAGAAGCCATCCTCGTAGCTATACCGGAACCGGCGGCCGCCAAGCATGCCGGCAACCGTCAACTCGCTCAGACCCTCCGGCAGCGGCATAACCGCGGCCAGCGTATGTGAAGGAGGCCCGCCGACAAAGATACTGACCTTGAGGGGCTCTCCCCGTTTCGTCGCTTTGGTCTGGTGAATTCCGATTCCGCGATGAATCTGGTAATGAACGCCTACCTCGCGATCCTGCTCATAACTGTTGCCGCTGAGCTGAACCCGATACATCCCCAGGTTGGAATTCATAATTCCCGGCTTGTCCGGATCCTCCGTATACACTTGGGGCAAGGTCACAAAGGCCCCGCCATCCATCGGCCAGTGCTTAATCAGCGGCAGATCGGAGATCGCAATCTCCTGCGCAGCAACCGGGCGAGAGCTCATCCCCTTCATCGGAAGCGCCGTCAGGGCCGCTAACCCGGTTCCGACGCTCTGCAACGGATGCTTCAATGCAGAGAGCGGGTTATTACGCAAAGCGATAATTCGTTGGGTAACATCCCATGTGTTGCGAAAGATAAACTTGCTGCGTTCGATCGTTCCGAACAAATTGGAGACCGCACGGAATTTGGAGCCTTTTACCCTCTCAAATAACAGAGCAGGCCCGCCGGCCTCATACACTCTCAGGTGAATCGACGCCATCTCCAGATGGGGATCGACTTCCTCCCGAATCCGGATCAGATGTCCGCGCTTCTCCAAATCCATCAGACATTCTTCCATACTACGATACATAAGGTAAGCTCCATTCTATGGGCGTGGGGCCGCAATCTTATTCTTCGTCAAACTCCACGTTATGATAAACCTGCTGCACATCCTCCAGATCCTCCAGAGCGTCGATCAGCTTCTCGAATTGAGCCACAGAATCTGCAGGCAAGGTAATATAGTTCTGGGCAAGCATCGTCAGCTCGGCTACCGTAAATTCGGTAATTCCTGAGGCCCGGAATGCTTCCTGTACTTCGTGGAACTGGTCCGGTTCAGCATAGACGATTACCGTGTCTTCTTCCTCCACAATATCGCGCACCTCGACGTCAGCCTCCATCAGCAGCTCAAACACTTCATCGAGGGTCTTTCCTGCCACACCGATTACGGCAGTAGAATCAAACATATAGGATACTGAGCCATTTACCCCCATGTTGCCGCCGTTTTTATTGAAAGCAGCGCGTACCGCCGAAGCTGTCCGGTTGACATTGTTGGTAAGCGAGTCTACGATGACCATCGAGCCGTTCGGCCCGAAGCCCTCGTACCGCAGGTCCTCATAGGTTTCTTCTCCGCTTCCCTTGGCCTTGTCCAAAGCGCGGTCGATAATCGCCTTCGGGACATTGTATGTTTTCGCGCGCTCCAGCACGACCTTCAACGCACGGTTGGATTCCGGATCAGGCTCGCCTTTCTTGGCAGCTACATAAATTTCTACGCCAAACTTGGCATAAATCCGGCTTGTATTCGCATCTTTCGAAGCTTTCTTTTCCTTAATATTGTTCCATTTACGACCCATCGGTGTACCTGCTTTCTATTTGAAATTTTCGCACTCTATTATACCATCAATTCTTGATAGTAAAAATGGTCGATCAAGTGACCATACCGGATGATTCTCTAAAGGCCTTCCGCCTCCTGCATCTATTCCCCTCGAAGCACTGGCGGAGCAGTCACCCAGGCATCACTTAATCCGTAGTGTTCATTGATGTCTTGAAGGTAAATCGAGAACCTGGTCAAGTCGCGGGAAGCCGTAATATTTGCTGTTGTAATCGGTGACTTGTCCTCTCCCCATTCCGTCATCGTGTAGGAATACATGGACCCGTCGAACTTCAGCGTAACGGGATAGATAAACTGTTCATCTATACTAAGGGTTCCTTTGATGACCGGCTTTCCGAGCAAATTGGGATACTCTTTTCCTGTTAGTACAACTTTCGATGCCCGTTCAAAATTCTTTTGTTCGGAATAGATCGCTCCCTGAAGCTCCTGCCGAATCTCTCTTGGTGTATGGTAGAGCACGCCTGCTGCAATCAAAAGAACAACCACCGCAAGAAAAATCAGTTTCTTCATCAAAGTCCTCCCTCGTAATCGTTACTGCCCATATCATCCGATAATATCAAAAAGCTCGTGAAGCGCATGGATCTCGTATGTCGGTTGTATATCTGTCTTGTTGTCTGCCCGGCGGGGATTGAACCAGCAGGTTTCTATGCCGTACCGGTTGCCGCCCTGGATATCGCTGCTTAAAGAATCGCCGATCATGAGGACTCCATCTTTGGCTTGAAGGCCCAGCTTTGCAAATGCAACATCAAATATTCCTGACTCCGGCTTCTGGGATCCAGCTTCCTCCGATACAATGACCTGCTCAAAGGTGTTGCTGAGCGGAGACCTCCGAATACGTTCATGTTGTACCTCTTTAATCCCGTTGGTGATGATTGCAAGGCGGTATCCTTGAGCGGACAATGCTGCACACAGTTCTTCTGCGCCATCCAGCAAATAAGCCCCTCTGCCCAAATTTACCAAATATTCGCCGCTAAAAGCGACAGGATCCAAATCCAGCTTGAACGCCTGAAACAGGCGGGAGAATCGTTCTGTACGCAGCAGTTGGCTGCTGATTAGTCCCGCTTCCAGCTCGCTCCACAGTTCATGGTTAATTTCTTTATATCGTTCGAAGTGCATCGGCAAGAACTCCATCTCATGGGCGAGAAAAGTGTCCTCAAGAGCCGCTGTCTCCGTCCGGGAAAAGTCAAACAAGGTTTCATCCGCATCAAACAATAAAGTATGGTATTTCATCTCTCTAGACCTCCTTATGAACTACGTAAGTTGAACAAATGATCATACACAGGAGGCAACGTATAAAGTGTTCTTACGATCGCTGTTGTTCGCGGATTTCTTGGATAGAATTAGACCCTGTGAAGGAAGAACTCCGCTCTCAAAGGCGAACGCTTACGCTTCTTCAGAACACTTTACACTTATGCCTTTTCTGTACAATTCTTTATTTTAACTTATATAGCTTCCTCTTGATTGTAGCGATTCATACCGTCTTTGTCATGCGGGAATGTCCTGACAAGCAGATGCTATCGCAACCAGCGCTTTTGCAAAATCTGATTTGATAGGATTCTTTCTCCCCAAAAAAAGAACCGGCGTCCAACTGTGGACTGCCGGTTCTTTACAGCATGGCTAGCCTATAAAACCAAAGGCGCCTGCAACAAGTACGATAATCGCAAAAATCATTCGATAGTACACAAAGACCTTCATCGGTCTGTTCTGAAGATAGGATATAAAAATTCTGATTACAATAAGAGCAACAAGAAAAGCTACCAGGAAGCCGACAGCCAGAGAAACAAGCTCTACCGAGGTCATACTGGAGAATCCACCGATTTTGATCATTTTCAGTGTGCTCATTCCGATCATGACCGGAATCGCCAGGAAGAATGAAAATTCGGCTGCCGCTACAGTGGTCAATCCGGCAACCCAGCCTCCGATAATCGTGGAAGCGGAGCGTGACATGCCTGGCACGATGGCCAGGCATTGAAAAACTCCGATGATCATCGCCTGCTTCAAGGTTACGTTAAGCTCATCTCCGCCTCCGCCGGGAGTGTTATTGCGAAATTTTCGCTCGGCGTACAGCATCCATATCCCGCCGAAGAAGAGCGAAAATGCAACAACATACGGTGTAAACAGATGTTGATCTGACCAATCGTTCAGAAGAACTCCAAAAATTCCGCCCGGGATACAGGCAACCGCCAACATCAACCAGAATCTGAAACCGGATCTTTGATATCCGGCTTTCTTCGGAAAGAAATGAACTAGTGTGTCTATTATTTTTTTTCGATAGAGGACTACAACGGCCAAAATGGCACCTAGTTGGATAACATAAGTGTACATTTCCACATAGGAAGGTGTGGTCCCGTTAAATCCAAGCAAATTACTAAAAATAACGAGGTGTCCCGTAGAAGACACGGGCAAAAATTCCGTGATCCCTTCCACAATCCCCAAAATAATCGATTTAATTATCGAAAGAATCGTATCCATCGCCGCAAGCTCTCCATTCTCTAACCATTATATGGAATCCTTGACCACACGTTTATAGTAGAGTACAGACAAAAGTCCGAAAATGGAATAGAGCACCGTGTAGAGCAGCATGACCAGCAGCATGGGGGTCAGCATTTCCGTACCGAATAAGAACCAGCCTGATTTTACCGCAAAATAACTATGGCTAAGCCCGATCACAAGCGGAATGCCGAAGTTGAATAGCTGCTTGTAGCGAATTCCTCCAACCAGATCATCCTGAGTAAAGCCCAGCTTGCGAAGAATGGTATATCCCGGCTTTTCTTCTTCACTTTCATCCATTTGCTTGAAATAGAGAATACAACCCGAAGTGACTAAGAAGGTAAGCCCCAGGAATCCGACGATGAACATGATCAACCCAAAGTTTGCACGCTGCCCCATCTCATATTCGTATTGGGAATTTGCGCCATATTCATCTTTAAATGAATTCATGCCTGCGAATGCTTCGTTAGCGTTTTTCAGTTGGGAACGGTCTGTTATATCTACTCCGTAGTACACCGTGAATTCCTGATCCGGACTTCCCCCCACCTTAAGCTCCTGATAGATCGACTCGTCCACAATCACTACAGGGAAGCTAAAATTGAAACGGGGCGGCAGCACCGTTTCTTCGGCAAAGCCGGTTAAACGGAGCGGATATGTTTTTTCGGCTGTCGATAGTGTAATTTGATCTAGTTTATCCATCGGCAAAAAGTTCATCATGCCCTCCTTCATGCCACGGAATAATGCCTCTCCGGCCTGAATGTCCTCCCCGATGCTCGTATCGCCAAGTACGGTTACAGCTATGGTATCCGACTGGATGTCAAGCAGATTTCCCTCCTTGATGAGAGATTTCGCATCCAGATTGGCCCAGACCGGTTCAAGTACGCTTTTCTCATAGGAAATACCTTCCGATTCCATAACTGCTGTAAACTTGTCGAGCAATTCACTCTCATAGAAAGAGAAGTCGTTCGGAACATTATTTTTTGCCATGGAAGCGGCTGAGTAGTACGAAATGTAGCTAAGCGACAGCATCCCGATCGCCAGCGCGGATAGTGTCGTGATGACGGTAAGCAGCAGTGCGTTAGACTTCATCCGGAACATAATCGAAGACAGCGAGAGCACTTCTTTGATCGTTAGATATCCCCTCTTGCTTCTGCGGATCAGATTGAAGATGAAGCTCACGGAGCCTTTATAGAAGAAATACGTTCCTGCGATTACCGATCCTAGGATAAATAACATCGCACCCATTAATTGGGCCATATCTGTGAATTTCCCGCTGAACAGCTGAGACGACACTTGATATCCCAGCAAAATAAGCGCGATCCCCGCGATCCCCATCAAAATGCTCCAGACCGAGAGCTTTTCCACCCGCTGCTGGGCCAGCGACACAACCCGGAACAGACTGAGAATACTCTGTCCTTTGATAAACAGATAGTTCATCAGCATAATCAACAGATAGATGCCTGAAAACACAATTACCGTCTGAACCAACGCTTGGGGTGAAAAGCTGAGTCCGGCAATGGCATCAACCTGAAGGATCTTGAGTAATATCATCAGTATGAGCCTTGATACCGCGAAGCCTGCAAAAATCCCGACGGCCATAGAGCCGAAATACAGCATCAAATTTTCGAAGGTGAGGATCTGGAAGATCTTCCCTTTTGTCAGACCGACCAATTGAAATAACCCGATCTCCTTGCTGCGCCGCTTGATGAAAATGGTGTTAGCGTACAGCAGAAAGACAGCGACGATCACGACCAGCAGGACGGAGGAAGCGCCTATAGCTGCTCCTCCTTTGATGGTCCCTTCCAGGACGTCAATCGAAGGATTAAATTGCAGGGTCACGAACGAGAAATATAAGGCTACACTAAAAATCAAGGCGAAGACATATAGATAATAATTTTTAATATTCTTCTTCAGATTCCGTAAAATGATCACTCGCAAACTCATGGCTGCACCCCGCCCAGCACACTTTGTGTTCGGATAATATCATTGTAAAATGCCTGACGGCTCTCATCGCCCTTATTCAGTTGGGAATAAATCTGTCCGTCCCGAATGAAAATAACCCGGCTGCAGTAGCTTGCTGCTGCGGCATCATGCGTCACCATCACAATAGTCGATGTGAACTTGGTGTTCATCTCGCTCAGCTTCCCCAGCAAATCACTTGCCGATTTGGAATCCAGGGCCCCGGTAGGCTCGTCCGCAAAAATAATGCTCGGCCGATGAATGAATGCGCGCGCAGCGGAGGTTCGCTGCTTCTGCCCGCCGGAGATCTCCGCAGGATACTTGTCCGCAAGCTCATAAATGCCCAGCTCGGAGGATACCCGCTGATATCTGTTTTGCGCTTCCTGCCGGCTTACACCGGTAATGGACAGCGGGAGTAGTACATTCTCCTTCACCGTCAATGTGTCTAGCAAATTATAATCCTGAAAAATAAATCCGAGATGCTGTTTGCGGAACTCGGCCAGCTCCTTTTCCTTCATGCCCGTAAAGTCCTTGCCTTCGATGAGGATCGAGCCCTGACTGACCCGGTCGATCGTCGAAAGTACATTTAAGAGCGTTGTTTTGCCTGAGCCGGACGGCCCCATGATCCCTACAAACTCTCCCTTTTCCACCTTCAGATCAATCCCCTTAAGGACCTCCTGACGATTGAATTTGTTCCCGTATACTTTAACTATTTTAGCTGCTTCCAAGATGGTCAAGACGACTCACTCCTCCATGTATCCAGTTCTATATAAGTTGAACTACTGAATTTTACGTTCTGGGGGCAACGTGTAAAGTGTTCTTACGATTGCTGTTGTTCGCGGATTTCTCTAATTGAACTAAATTACTATAAGGTAGAAATCCTCTCACAAAGGCGAACGCTTACGCTTTATGCTTCCGAAGTAGCTTTCTTACAGAAAGCTTTTAACACTTCACACTTATGCCCTTTCTCCGTAGTTTTTATAGTTCAACTTATATTTGCCATTATTATATACTGCCTAAGAAGCTGCCTTCCTGCGAATCAACGAACAAAAGCAAACCGGCATGTGACATTCCTGTCACATGCCGGTAAGATGCTGCAGCTCATTTTTCCCGCGGGAAAATAAGGGTAAATGTCGAGCCGGCTCCAGGCACAGAAGCTGCCTTCAGTTGAATACTCAAGGAGTCTGCGGCCTGCTTGGCCAGATAGAGTCCCATTCCTGTCGCCGCACTGGACTGGTGGTTTTGCGTGGAGGTAAAGCCCTTTTCGAAGATTCTTGGTAAATCTCTGGCCGTGATTCCCTCCCCGGCATCCTTGATCGAAAGCATCAGATGCCCCTCTGCCTCGCCGCTGATAATCTCAACGTCTGAGCCTTCACAATTGTATTTAACCGCATTCGTTAACAGCTGACGAAGAATGAACGCCGTCCATTTGGCATCCGATACGACGAGCTTCTCTTCCAGCATCAGGTCGAATCCAATGCCTTTACGAATACACCAGGATTGCAATGCTTTGATCTCGCCGTGAAGAATGGCTTCCAGATCGAGCTGCTCAAAATACAGATCCTTCTCCATAAAGGGAATGCGCTTCTGATGCAGCTGGCGATCGAGCAGGTGGTGAATACGAAGCCACTCGTACATCATCTGCTGCCTCAAGGCTTCCTCCGGCAACCGTTCAATCATCAGCTTCATCGCGGTCAGAGGTGTCTTCATCTCGTGAATCCAGGCCAGCATATCGTCCTTTTCCTGCTCCAAAAGCAAGAAATGCTCATCCGTCTCCTTGCGGAAGCGTTCACTCTGGCGGGTAACCGCACTCTGTACTCTCTGCTCCAGCGGGCTGCCAGCCTCCTTTAAACCAGTCAGGTCGTAAGCATGATCCCAGGCATCGAGCTCCCGATAAAATGAGGTTTCCCGCGAATATCTTAATATAACGAAACCAATGCACAGAAGAGTATTCAGGCCGACAGCATACAACACGGGCAGAAATGGAATCGCTGAGTCTACAAAGGCTAGCAGCAGCAGCAGGAGCTGCATGCTCAGCAATAACAGCAGCCAGCTTCGTCTCTCTCTTATAAAATCCCTGATCATAAGTCAGCCTCTTCCGTGGCAATATATCCCTGTCCTGTCCGGGTCTCGATATATTTCTCCAGCCCCAGCGGCTCCAGCTTCTTGCGCAGCCGGTTCACATTGACGGTGAGCGTATTATCGCTGACAAAATGCTCGTTGTCCCAGAGACTGCGGATCAGCTCCTCCCGGCTAACAATCGTATTTTTATGCTCGATCAGAATTTTCAAAATCAGCATCTCATTCTTGGTCAGCAGGACACTGGAGTCTTGAAGGGTAACAAGGTTTTTAACGAATTCAATCGTTGCGCCTTGCCATGAGCGAAGCTCGACCCGCTCTGTACTGTAGTCGTACACCCGGCGAAGAATCGCCTGGATTTTGGCGATCAATACTTCAAAATGAAACGGCTTTTGGACGAAATCATCGCCCCCCAGTTGCATAGCCATGACCATATCCATGGGGTGGTCGCGGGAGGAGAGAAAGATGATCGGCACCTTGGAATGAGCCCGAATTTGTCTGCACCAATGGAAGCCGTCGTATAGCGGGAGCTGGATGTCAATCAGAATCAGCTCGGGCCCAAGCTCGTGAACCTCTTGAAGCACCCGGCCGAAATCAGACACTCCATACACCTCATACGACCATTGCGACAAGCGGGTTTTGATCTCCCCGAATAAGGTTGTATCGTCCTCAATGAGCATAATTTTAAACATTGTTCCACCTCGCGAAGGTCAAAAAAATTTTAATTGGTGATCATTATCATTGTCGGATATACTGATAGAAAAGATAATTTAAGCCGATAAACAATTTTTATTACTACGGAAAGCAGGCGCAGTCATGAAAGTCGATTCAGGCTCAGCACTTTTGAGCAAACCTATCAAATCAAGCTTAAGACCCGCAAAAGAAATTGCAATTATTCTTCTCTCCTCCCTGCTAGTCGCGGCAGGTCTCAATTTCTTCCTTATTCCTCACCAGTTATTATCCGGTGGCGTTGCAGGCGTAGCTTCAATCATCGGATATGTATCGGACTGGAATATCTCCATCTTGTATTTTCTGATCAATGCCCCCTTGATTATATGGGGCTGGAGAGCGGTTGGCAAAAGATATATAGTGCTAAGCCTGATTTCTGTCGTTAGCACCACCTGGTTTATGGCTATTATCCCCCAGGTTCGATTAACCAAGGACCCGATTCTGGCAGCCGTGTTCGGAGCATCATCTCTGCCATCGGTATCGGCATTGCGCTGCGTGCCGGCGGATCAACCGGCGGATTCGACATTGTCGGCTCCATTGTAACGCGCAGAAGAGATATCGCAATGGGCAACATTCTGTTTGTTATGAATGGTCTTGTCATCCTGCTGCTCGGTTTCTATAAGAGCTGGGATTTGGCGTTATATTCCATGCTATCTACCTTTGTCAAAGGCAAGGTTGTCGATATGATTCACGTAGGCCACATCAAGGTAACCTGCTTCATCATTACCAAAAAACGGGACGAGATGCTGTGCCGGCTTCGCAAGCTCCATCACGGAATTACCTGCCTTCATTCGGAGGGCGGCTATAGTGAGGAACGGAATTATACGCTGATGACCGTAACTACTCGCTATGAGCTGGCAGCGGTACGGCAAGCCGTGACCGAGACGGATCCCAAGGCTTTTATGAACGTTGTCCAATCGACTGAAATATTGGGACGATTTGCGAGACCGAAGAATTAGCAGCCTACAGGCTGCAGAATACATAAGAGATGGCTGCAAGTGAAGGTGTCCTTACGACCGCTGTTGTCGTAGGGGCACCTTCACTCTTTTCTGCCACACCCAGGATCCCGGTTTAACCCTCCAAGGCTGCTATCGCTTCTGCGATCGCTTCTTCTACGTCCATCTGACGTTTATCGGACAAAGCACTGCGTTCCGAAAATTCAACCTTTCCCTGTCCTGCCTCCTTGCCGACTATGATTCTAACCGGCAGCCCCAGCAGATCGCTATCCTTGAATTTGACGCCTGCCCGCTCATCTCTGTCATCAAGCAATACATCCGCTCCGGCCTGCCTCAGGCGGTCATACAAATCGCGGGCAAGCTGCATTTGCTGCTCATCCTTGACGGACACGGGAATGAGATGAACCTGGTAAGGCGCCAGGGACAAAGGCCAGATAATCCCATCTGCATCATGATGCTGCTCGATAACTGCAGACAGAAGCCTGGATACGCCGATCCCGTAACAGCCCATAATGACCGGCCTGCTGACTCCTTTTTCATCCAGGAAAACGGCACCCATGGCCTCGCTGTATTTAGTCCCCAGCTTGAATACATGCCCGAGCTCAATTCCGCGAAAGAACTGCATCGTTCCTTCTGAGCAACGCGGACAGCGGTCACCTTCGGCAATACCGGTCAGCTCCAGATTCGCTCCATAGGTACAGCAGTTGCACGCAGCAATAGTGTCCTCTCCGATCTCGGCCAGCGCCATAAATTCATGAGTTCCTCCTTCACCGCCAATCGCGCCTGGGTCAGCTTCCACCGCACGAAATCTTAGCCCACAACGAGTGAAGATCCGATGGTACGCTTCATACATCGTCTGATAAGAGCGGTCCAATCCGTCCAGGTCCTTGTCAAAGGAATAAGCATCCTTCATGACAAATTCCCTGCCCCGGAGCAGCCCGTATCTGGGACGCCGTTCATCCCGAAACTTCGTTCCGATCTGGAACAAGGTTATCGGCAACCGGCGGTAGGAACTGACCTCCTGAGCAACCAAGGAAGTGATCACCTCTTCGTGGGTAGGACCAAGCGCAAACTCCCGGCCATGACGGTCGCTTAGAGAAATCAGCTCCTGTCCATAGACTCCATAACGTCCGGATTGCTGCCATAATTCGGCAGGCTGCATCATCGGCAGCAGTACCTCTTGCGCGCCAGATCGCTCCATCTCCTCTCTGACAATCTGCTCTGCCTTTCGCAGTACCTTTCTCCCTAATGGTAAAAATGTATAGATTCCTGCGGCGACCTGCCTCACCAATCCGCTGCGAAGCAGAAGCTGGTGGCTGACCGTCTCCGCTTCGGCCGGAGCCTCCCGCAACGTACCTTGCAACAACCGACTTTGAAGCATATTCATCTCTCCTACTATAAAATAATGGACTTAATAACTTTTGAACGACCTCTATAATGCAAAAAGACACATTCGTCAGGGACGAATGTGTCGTGGTACCACCCTAATTCGATTGCATAGCAAATATAAGCAATCCTTCATGGATTTAACGGCGCCTGGCCGGTGACTGCTTACTCCTCATCCTATCGGAATATCGGGCATCGGTCACTGCTCACAAGGCAGGATCGAAATTCCGGTGCAGGGCAGCCTTTCAGCAATCGGCTTCCTCTCTGGACTGCACCCTTTGAGCTCGAGACCTTGGTCATAGCATTTTAGCGATTTAATTATTGCTAAAAATACTCGATTCCGGTTCATTAGTCAAGCCCGTTTCCGCACATATCGGCTTACGCGTGGAAATCCTGTCCTGAGGCCACCTGCTGAATATAGCCGGCACGGATCGTAAAGTCTCCGAAATGCTCCTCCGGATTTCTGTCCTTGGCATAATGAGACAGCAGCACCCGCAGCGAGTCAAGAATCTCGCCTTCGCCGATATTTTCCTTATACAGCTTGTTCAGTCGTTCTCCGGCGAAGCCTCCCCCAAGGTACATATTGTATTTCCCCGGGCCTTTCCCGATAAAGGAGAGCTCGGCCAGCGCCGGTCTGGCACAGCCGTTCGGGCATCCCGTCATTCTGATGACGATATTCTCTTCAGAAAGTCCGTTCTCCGCCAGCAGCGGCTCAATCTTGCCAAGCAGCTCCGGCAGGTAACGCTCTGATTCCGCCATGGCCAGCCCGCAGGTCGGCAGGGCTACGCAGGCCATGGAATTGCGGCGAAGCGCCGAATAGCGCAAGCCGTCAGTCAAGCCATATTCGCCGATTAAAGCTTCGATTTTCTTCTTCTTCGCGGTCGTCACATTGGCAATAATCAAATTCTGATTCGCGGTCAGACGGAAATCTCCCGTATGAATCCCGGCAATTTCCCGCAGGCCCGTCATTAACTGATAATCCTGCTCATCCTTAATTCGTCCGTTCTCGATAAAGAGCGTAAAATGCCATTTGCCGCCCGTACCCTTGACCCAGCCATAGCGGTCTCCGTGATCCTCGAAGCTGTAAGGTCTTGCTTCTGCAAGCCCCCAGCCAAGCCGGCTCGTCAGCTCAGAGATAAACCATTCCACCCCGCGGTCATCAATGGTATATTTGAACCGGGCGTGCTTCCGTACAGAGCGATCCCCATAATCCCGCTGAATCGTCACCGTTTTCTCGGCAATCTCAATCACCTGTTCAGGCGTACAGAATCCAATTACCTTCGCAACCTGCGGATAGGTCAGCGGGTCGCCGTGCGTCATGCCCATGCCTCCGCCGACAGCCACATTAAAGCCAGCGAGCTTGCCGTTCTCGACAATAGCGATCAACCCGAGATCCTGGGAGAATACATCCACATCATTGGATGGGGGTACAGCCAGACCAATCTTGAATTTCCGGGGCAAATACACCTTGCCGTAAATCGGCTCCTGCTCCGCTTCCTGACTGTCCAGCACCTTCTCTCCATCCAGCCAAATCTCATGGTATGCCTTAGTCTGCGGCTCCAGGTGCTCGCTCAGAAGGCATGCCCAATGATAGACCTCGGCATGAACATCGGATTGATGCGGATTCGGGTTGCACATCACGTTCCGGTTCACGTCTCCACACGCTGCCAGCGTGGTCAACAGGGAATCATGCACCTCCCGGATCGTCTTCTTCATATTCCACTTCAAGACACCATGGAGCTGAAACGATTGCCGCGTAGTTAAGCGAATCGTCCCGTTGCCATAAGCCTTGGAAATCCGGTCCATCATCAGCCACTGGGCGGGCGTAACCACGCCTCCTGGCGCACGAACACGCAGCATGAACTGATAGGCCGGCTCCAGCTTCTGCTTGCTCCGCTCATTCCGCAAGTCCCGGTCATCCTGCATGTAGCTGCCATGGAACTTCATCAGCCGGTTCTCATCCTCGGGGATCGATGCCGTAATCCGGTCCTCCAGCACTTCTTCAAGCTTGCCTCGCAAGTAATTGCTCCGTATTTTTATATCTTCTACATCACTATGAGGTGCACTGTTCTTGGATAATAAATGATTTTCGGACATAGTAAGCTTCTCCTTTCAATCACGGGTTCTTCTCTTCCCTGCCGACCTAGTAGACATCCCGCTGATAGCGCTGCTGCCGCTGCATTTCTGTCAGCCGCTCTGCCGCCGCTTCCGGCGCAAGACCGCCTTCCTGAATCAGAATTGTCGCAAGAGCGGCGTGAACATCATGCGCCATGCTTCCTTCATCACCGCAGACATAGACCACGGCTCCTTGTTCAAGCCAGTTGAACAGCTCCTTGCTGTGCTCCAGCATACGGTGCTGGACATAAACCTTCTGCTCGGTATCTCTCGAGAAAGCAACGTCCATTCGTGTCAGCACCCCATCCTTCAGCCAGCGCTGCCATTCCACTTGATACAGAAAATCAGTCGTAAAGTGCTGATCTCCGTAAAAAAGCCAGCTCTCGCCTTGTGCGTCGCTCTCTTCCCGCTCACTCAAAAATGCCCTGAAAGGAGCTACACCTGTACCCGGACCAATCATAATAATTTTGGTATTCGGGTCCTTTGGCAACTTAAAGCTCGGGTTATGCTGAATGAACACAGGCAATGTGTCCCCCGGCTGCACGCGCTCTGCCAATTGCACCGAAGTTACACCTCTGCGCTGCCGTCCATGCGCTTCATATCTCACGGCTCTAACCGTCACATGCACCTCTTCCGGTGTTGCCTTGGAGCTGCTGGCAATCGAATACAGCCGTGGCGGCAGCTTGCGAAGCAAGCCGGTCAACGCATCCGGACCGATGCCCTGAAGATGATAGTCCTGCACCAGATCCAGGAGATCTCTTCCCTTTAGATAACCTTTCAAAGCCTCTTCCTCGCCTGGCGATACAAGCTTTACCAGTCCCTCATGTCCGGTGATATCCGCCAATCGGGTAAGAAACGGCTTGGTCAACACCGTGATCTCAAAGTGTCTCAGCAAGGCTTCCCGCGAGGGGAGCAAATCGCCAGATTTGGATACCGGAACCTCCTCCGCACCACTCCAACCCAGTGTTGCAATTAACGCATCCACAAGCTGCGGGTCATTTTCCGGATAAATGCCAAGGCTGTCCCCTGGTTCATAATCCAAGCCGGAGCCTTCCAACGAGATTTCCAGATGCCGCGTCTCGCGCGCAGAGCCTCTTCCGTTCAAATTCAGATTCTCAAGCACTTCTGCCCGGAATGGGTTCTCACGGGAATAAGATGATTCTCCCGCTTCCACTTGAGCTGTGAGATCCTCCGTCTTTAATGCCGCAGACCCCGATCCGGCGGAAAGTGCCGCTGTAACCTGCGAGAACCATGCGCCAGCGTCCTCGCTGAAATCCACATCGCAGTCCACCCGCGGTACAAGCCGTTGACCGCCCAATTCCTCAAGCCGCTTGTCAAAGTCCTTGCCGGTTTGGCAGAAAAACTCATAGGACGTATCCCCCAGCGCAAGCACGGAGAACCTCAGTCCATCCAGCTTCGGAGCCCGCTTGCTGTTCAGGAACTCATAGAACGAAATCGCGCTGTCAGGAGGTTCTCCTTCTCCATGGGTACTTACAATCACTAATAATTGACTCGTCTTTTTTAAATTCCCTGTCTTATAATCACCCATCGACGATAGCGTCACTTGATACTGCTCGGCTTCCAGCGCTTTCGCAAATTTCTTGGCCAAGCCGCTGCTGTTGCCGGTTTGCGAGCCGTACAGAATCGTGATCTCTTTCGATGCCGCAGGAACCGGCGCAGCTGCGGAAGGAGCGGCTGACTGAACTGATACCGCTGTGCTTGCTAAGCCTCCCGAAAAACCTGCCCTAGCAAGAGCTGTCAAATAACCGCTTAGCCATACCCGCTGCGAATCCGTTAATGACGGGAGCAGCCGATTCAGCAGCTCTGTCTGTTCCTGATTAAACGGGCTGTTCGATACTTGTAATTCCAAGCTCATCCACCTCACCAAGCCTACATAGAATTCTGCATTAAATTCCTAGTAACACACTAAGAATTATACTCTCTTGAAATTAGCACAGCTCCTGAAGCTGGTCAATTATAATGATTTTATAGATACTATTAATATTACTGATAGTTAACATAATATATATTACGTTTATTATACAAAGATAAAAAAACCGGAAGCATCAACTGCCTCCGGTTCTTACTTACTTATATTCACTTGCCCCTTTGGTGAAGATCTGGAACATGATGCCGAACTTGTCCGTCACCATGCCATATCCCGGACTGAAAAAGGTCTTCTGGAAAGGCATCTCGATCTGCCCACCCTCTGCCAAGGCATCAAAGATGCGCTTTGCCTTCGACTCCTCATCCGTAGTCAGGCAGACAGACAGCATACCGCCCAATTTGGGAGGATTCCCAGGAAAAGCATCCGAGAACATCATTTCCGCACCATCCACATTCAATGCGGCATGGGATATTTTATCCTTCATTTCTACCGGCAACGGAAAGTCCGGATTATCAGGCATTTCTCCAAAGGTCTGCAGAAACAAAATCTCAGCGCCAAGCGCCTGCTGGTAAAATGTAATTGCTTCTCTCGCATTCCCATCCATTGTTAAGTAAGGTGCCAGTTCTATTGCCATGATTGTCAACTCCTCTAATTTTGTTCATGGCTATCATACTAGTTATTTAATTGATTTCCCACTTCCGCCAGAAATCCGCGGTCTGTCTCCAGGCTTTCTTTGGCCCGGTCAATGGGTTCCTGGTTCATCCGGCCTTCTGCCTGGGCGATTGAACGCTCCGCTTTCTCAAGCGCATTTCGCGCATTCTGCACGGTCTCCTCACTGGGATGAGATTGAGCCTGCTTCACCGCCCGGTGCACGTTCTCAACGGATTGTTGGGCGAGTGAGATGGGATTTTGAGATTGCAAGCTGGAAAATGGGTTTTCCATATGATCTGCCTCCTGTCTGACTGAACGATACATGTACTAATCTGAGACAATAAGCTCAAAATTATTCCCGCTTTGCACCATTCTCATGCCGGGACTATAATAGAACAATAATTTATAGCTTTATAAGTTGAACAAATGACTACGCTTCTAGGGGCAACGTGTGAAGTGTTCTTATGATCGCTGTTGTTCGCAGATTTCTCTGACTGTACTAAGCCATTATAAGGTGGAAATCCGCTCTCAAAGGCGAACGTTAGCACTTCTGTCAGAACACTTCACTCTTATGCCCTGCCAAGCAGCATCTTATAGTTCAACTTATAAAGCAGTCAGAGAAGGAGAAACAGCTTATGTCAGATTTCAGCACACTACTTAACAGCTACGCCGATCTAGTCGTCAAGGTCGGGGTGCATATTCAGCCCGGACAGTCCTTGATCGTTCAGGCGCCGTTAGAGACAGCCGAGTTCACACGACTGGTCGTAGCCAAGGCTTATGAAGCCGGTGCGAAGTATGTACAGGTAGATTGGGACGATGAAGCGATAACCCGTATCCGTTATGAAAAGGCTGCGGACGATTCGTTCGACTATTATCCGAAATGGCATGCCGACATGCTGGAGCGCTTTGCCGAAGAAGGCGGAGCCCTGTTACATATTAAAGTGCCCGATCCGATGCTGCTTAAGGGCATTGACGGCAGCAAGGTTTCCCGTGCTGTCAAGGCCGCAGCCATTGCGCGTCAAGGCTTTCAGCAGTATACCCGCAACAACCGGATCACTTGGTCCCTGATCAAGGCGCCAACTCGGGCCTGGGCAGATAAAGTATTCGCCGACCTGCCGGAAGAAGAGCGAGTGCAAGCGATGTGGGATGCTGTATTCCAGATGAACCGGGTAACGGACGGCGAGGATGCTGTGGCTGCATGGCAGGATCACATTGCTCATCTTAAAGAACGCCAGAACGCCATGAATGCTAAGCGATACAAAAGCCTGCATTATCGCGCTCCTGGAACCGACTTGAAGGTCGGCTTGCCGGAGGGGCATCTGTGGCTCGGCGGCGGCGATTATAATGAAGCCGGCGTTTATTTCGTAGCGAATATGCCGACCGAGGAAATCTATTCCATGCCGCTGCGGACGGCTGTAAACGGTACGGTCACCAGTACCATGCCGCTGAACCTGAACGGCCGCCTGGTCGAAGGCATTCGTCTTACCTTCAAGGACGGCAAGGTGGTATCCTATGAAGCATCTTCCGGTGAAGAGCATCTGGCATCCCTGCTTGAAACCGATGAAGGTGCCAGCTACCTCGGCGAGATTGCTTTGGTTCCCCATGATTCACCCATCTCACGGATGAACCGGATATTCTACAATACCGGTATAGATGAGAACGCCTCCTGTCACTTCGCACTTGGCAGTGCTTATCCTGTGAACATCGAAGGCGGTGCTGCCCTCAGCAAAGAAGAACTGCTGTTGCGCGGCGCCAACGTCAGCCTGACCCATGTCGATTTCATGGTGGGCTCCGCGGAGCTGGACATCGACGGGGAGCTTGAAGACGGCTCGGTCGAACCTGTATTCCGCCAAGGGAACTGGGTTTGATGTCACTTTAAATGAAAAACGCCGCTATATTAACCTATAGCGGCATTTCCTTTTTTTCCCGATACTCTCTAAGCGTTCATATTCTCTACAAATCCTGCTTCCTTCGCAGTCATCTCCACCCATGCCGGTTTGAATCCGCTGGTAATTGCGTTGCGCACCGATTTGATGTTGGACCATGCTGCACAATAAAACGGCACTTTCCCCCGCTGGAGGACCTCCACAGCCAGACGGCTAGTCAATGCAGAAGCAATCCCTTGTTTCCGATATGCCGGTAGAACATCCACCCCAATCTGCCACATCGTCTCGCAATCTGCAGAGCAGCCGGCCAATCCGATGAGCTCTCCCTCCTCATAAGCTCCGATAGCGAGTACGTCCAGATGCTTACGTTTTTCACATAGAGCATTGCCCCATTCGCTTGTGTACAGCCCGCCGAAGCTCTCCGGTGTCATCAGCTTCAGCTCATAGCTGCAATCTAGCGCACGAAGAAGCTTCAGATCGGGAAGAAAATATTCCGCCATGAAGCAAATACGCCGGTTTCTTTTGCGTAGCTCCTCATCCAGAACATGCAGGTTCGGTGTCTCAAAACAGTGCTCTATAGGATACTTATTTATGTAGTCCTGTACGACAGCGGCGATCTCCTCATCCACAGACGCAACAATGTTATGGCCGTAAGAAACTAAATTGCAATAAAAGGGCAGCGTCAAGTATTTTCTCGCATTCGGGTCAGCTGCTGAAGTAACGACCTTATTTTCTTGTTGGCAAAAATCACGTTCATGACAATTCAAATCCAAGGCCGATTGCCGCATAGCGACTTTCAATATATCTTGATTCGTCACGTATAGGTGCCTCCTACTTAGATCTTTTCGATGTATGACATATACATATAATAACAGGCGGGAGCATAAGTTCAATCTTCACCTAATTTGCATACATAACATCATTCCTCAGGAAGAGAGCACGAATTACTTTGGATGGGTGAGTGCGGTAAAAAAAGAAGACTCGCGCGATTCCGTTTCGCGCAAGCCTTCCGGGGTGGGAAGCGATATTAAATATGGTTAAGCAACTTTCCAATTGCTAGGGAACTTTACCAGACAAGAGACCGAGCAACAGCTTCCGTCTCTTTCTTCTTTCACGAGGTTTCATGGTGAATCAACTGCCTTTCCGGATGTGCTTGGAGCATCATTCCGTTGTGCTGTATGATCATTACCACTTCCCACTTACTTATAGTATACCCGTCTCACAGAAAATAAATCACCGCGCTTGGCCCTAATAAATGAACAAATCGTGACTTCGTGCCATGCCACCCGAAAATTAAGACTGCGCCTCTTTAATGTCTTGAGCAATTCGCTTGGCTGTAGCCTCACCATTAGCAATGCAATCAGGGATACCGACACCATAGTACGAGCAGCCCGCCAACAGAACTCCAGGATAAAGCTGTTTCATTCTTTCTTCCAAGGAACGCACCAGCTCCGGATGCTGCAAATGATAATTCGGCATCGCATCCAGCCATTTATAGACAACGCAGGATACCGGCTTTGCCTGAATACCCAAGCTGCGTGCCACATCGGAAAGTGCCAGGTCCAGCAGCTGATCCTCCGTCATGTTCGCCAGCTCTTCAAATCCGGGACTGGTGCTCTTGTAAAAGAGCCTGGTAAGAAGCTTGCCTTCCGCCGACGTATGCGGCCATTTTCGGCTAGTCCATGTACATGCATTGCAGCGGACATCCTCTGAGCCTGAGACAATAAATCCTGTTCCGTCCACAGGCAGCGCATCGTCAGCCAAGTCAAACCCGACGTACACACTAAGCATCGAACCGCCGCGAAGCCTGGAGAAGTCCTCGTTCAGATCCTCATTATTCAGCATGGACATTGCAGCCTGATGCGGTGCGCTGAGCACAATATAATCCGCCGACAAAACAGATCCGTCCCCTAATTGCAACTGGTAGCTTGGGGAATAATCCGCAGATTTTTGAATGCTGTTCACCGGTACTCCCTTAATGAATTCAATATTCTTCAGCTTCTCTTCGAACCGGTCAACCAAACAGCCAAGCCCGCCGTGAAAGGAGAAAAACTTCTTATTTCCGTTCCCCTTAAAGACGTGCCGATTTGCCTCCAACCCCAGCATAATGCTGCCATATTCATTCTTATAATCCAGCAAATACGGCATCGTGGAAGCCAGCGTCAAATCCTTCAAGGAGCCGGAATATACGCCTGACAATACCGGAGCGATTTGCTTGCGAACCAGCTCTTCCCCAAGAAAGGCTTCCAGGAATGCTCCCACCGAGTCTTCTGCGGTGTAGCTTTCGTTCGGCGTGTAAATGTCCCTGAGCGCCTCCACCTTGCCCTCTGCGGAGACCAGCTCGCTCTTGGCCAAGGACTCAAGTCCGATCGGGATGCCGAACACCGCTTCCTCGGGAATCAGCTTAAGCTGTCCTTCCGTGTAAATGTATGATTTTCCTGTAGCATTATAGACAACTTCCTCAGCCAAGCCCAGCTCCTCGAGCAGCGGAACCGTATTTTGCTTGCGCGTAACGATAGAGTCCGCCCCAGCCTCCATAATAAAGCCCGATTCATGAATCGTATGTATTTTCCCGCCCAGCTTCTCCTTCGCCTCAACGACCACGATTCGAAGCTGCTCCTGTCCTCCAGATAACTCCCGCTCTAAATAATACGCCGCTGACAGGCCGGTAACTCCCCCGCCAACAATGACAACCGTCTTCAATCGTTTCCACCTCAATCAGAGAAATGTTCACCTTTCTTGTCTATTCTTCATGATACCTTAATCAACCCGGACGAACAATGCAAGCGAAAAAAGCTGCCTTCAGACCGTTGATCTGAAGACAGCCTTGAGGCCCGTCTCCCTTTACTTAGCTGTATAATGCAATATTGCATCCCTAAGCATCAATGCCGCTCCTTCGAAGTGCGAATCGTAGTAGGCTTTGAAGCGCTCATCTTCTACATACATCCGGGCAAGGCCTGAATGAGCCTCCTTGGAGTATTGAGGCCACGTGAAGCTGAGCCAGTGCTTGTGAAGGTCAGCCGCACGCTGTGCCGCTTCTCCTGCCGGGTCTCCGCTTTTCATCGCTACCTTCAAGGCTGCAAACAATTCCTTTTCCGTCTGCTGCATATCATTGTACTGCGCTTCACTCAGGCTGCCAAACCTGGCATTGGATTGCTCCACGGCTTCCTCCCCATACTTTTCCCGAATCTCGGCACCGTATTTCTGCTCGTTTTCCTCCAGCAGCTTCTGCTTGAAGCCTGCAAATTTATCCTGATCCGTCATCGTCGTTCTCCCTTCCCGCGCATCAAGCGTCTGATCAATGCTCGCAATCAGCGCATCGAGTTGTCTTCTTCTGTCGAGGAGTTTGCCACGATGCTCCCGCAGCGCATCTTCTCCGTTAAATTCCGGATTATGCATGATCTCGCGAATATGCTCCAATGGAACGTCAAGCTCCCGGTAGAACAAAATCTGCTGCAGCAGATCCACCTCGTTCTGACCGTATATCCGGTACCCGGACGAGTTCGTTCTCGCCGGCTTGAGAAGGCCGATCTCGTCATAGTACCTTAACGTTCTTGTGCTGACTCCCGCGAGCCTGCCGAGCTTTTGAATCGTGTATTCCATGTGCTTCCCTCCTGACAAACCCAGAGTACACCTTGACGTAACGTGAAGGTCAATACCTAAATTTAAAAATTATATCTATGCTTCTGAATTACATGTGGACAGCATGATACCCTAAGGAGATAATTTATTATACGATTGCTGCCAAATTTGATGGAAATCAAGGAGGATCATGCCGTGGACAACTTTACGAGCGAAGAATTAAAAGAAGCGTTACGGGCGCTTGAATCGACGATAAGTAAATGTGAGAAAGCCCTGCCGAAGCTGAAAGAAGGCACACCTCAGCACACACTGCTCACGCGCAGGATCAAGGCGCTCCATATCTCAACAGCACTAATTAAAAGAGAATTGAATTAGGGGCCCAAACAAATAAATGTCGTATCTCTAATGTTATTATCGCCTAGAGGTGAGCATTGTGAAAATAGACCGTCTCATCGGAATTATTACCATATTACTGCAAAAAGACAAAGTAACGATTCCGCAATTAGCAGAAAGGTTTGAAGTATCAAGCCGAACGATTCAGCGCGATATCGATGATCTGTGCAAAGCAGGCATCCCTATCGTATCCATGCAGGGATACGACGGAGGAATTTCTGTTGCAAAGGGTTATAAGCTGGATAAAACCATCCTTACAACAAATGAATTGCAGGTCGTATTAGCCGGAATCAAGAGCATCGACAGCATTTCCAAGACCTCCTATAGGCAAACCATAATTGAAAAATTCTCCACGGATAAAGATACCCTTAGGGCTGAGCAAGACGTGATTTTAATTGATCTGGCAGCATGGGATCAGGAAGGGATTACGGATAAAATAGAGCAAATTAAGCAGGCGGTCCTCCATCAGGAGGTCATTTCATTCCTTTATCATTCGAATAAGGGCGAATCGAAACGCCGAATTGAACCCTATTTCATCGTCTTCAAATGGGCTGCCTGGTATGTTTATGGATACTGTCTTTCTCGGCAGGCTTATCGTCTATTCAAATTAAATCGTATATGTCAATTAGCGCGCACGGCAACTCGATATGAGCCCCGAAGGCTTCCCGAGGGAAAATTGGACCTCGAACGATATTTTCGGACCGAAGAGATGACCTTAGTTGCTTTGTTTGAAGACACTGCCAAATATCGGTTGATCGAAGAATATGGACCGGAATGCTTTACAGCAACCGAATCCGGTAAATTGCTGTTTCAAAAGTCCTTTACCAATCCGGACTATGCAACACAATGGATTTTGAGTTTTGGAGATAAAGTAAAAGTGATAAGTCCTTCTGAATTAGGAGCAGACATCTATGCGCAAGCAAAAAACATTTTAAAGCAATACGAGTAACCTGACATACTGTTGTCGTGTTCCTTGTACCATACTAAACTTATTAATCCAAGCTGCAGCTTAAGGAGGTAATTTAATGAACAGGATAACGATCATCTGTTTAGGTGTTGAAAATATGGAACGGGCCATTCGCTTTTATAAGGATGGATTAGGCTTTCAGACGAAAGAAACCCGGTACGACCCTCCGGTCATCTTTTTTGACACGGACCAGGGGATCAAATTGGAGTTGTTTCCGGTTGATTTGCTGGCTAAGGATATTAATGCAGACAATCCTCCGCCGATCCGCCCCGGATTTTCAGGGATAACGCTGGCCTACAATGTGAACAGCAAAGAGGAAGTTCACCAGATTATTGCATTAGCAAGAGAGTCCGGAGCTGTCATCGAGAAGGAGCCGCAGGATGTTTTTTGGGGCGGATATCATGCTTATTTCTCCGACCCGGACGGCTACTATTGGGAAGTCGCCTACAACCCGGAAATGATCGTTGAGGAAGACTGAAATAAAAGAGCCCCTGGCTGGACAGAGTCATCCAACCAGGGGCTCTATGATTATAAGGAATGATTACCAGGCATATGCCTTCGGAGCGGCTCCTCCCGGTCCCGGGAAAATTTCATCCAGCCGCTTAAGCTCGCTTTCACCCAGCTGGATCTCGACGGCGCGCAATGCGCCCTCTAGCTGCTCCAGTGTTCGCGGCCCAATAATCGGGGCCGTCATCGCCGGACGTGTCAGCGTCCAGGCCAAGGCCACATTCGCCTCGCTCTCGCCCAACTCCTTGCAGAACGCCTCGAAGGCTTCCAGCTGGGCGCGGTAACGTTCTACGCGCTCCGGATTGTTCGAGCGTCTGGAGCCCTCTATCGGATGCAGTGCATGTCCGCTAAGCAGACCGCCGTCGAGCGGACTCCAGGCGATAACCCCGATGCCGTGCTCCTCTGCCGCCGGAAGCAGCTCCAGCTCCGGCAAGCGGCACAGCAGACTGAGCTTGTGCTGCTCGGACACCAGGCCAAGCATGCCCTTTGCTTTGGCTTCGTACTGCGCCTTCACCAGATCAAAGCCGGCAAAATTACTGGAGCCCACATAGCCGATCTTGCCTTGGTACATCGCGATTCTAAACCCTTCCCACAGCTCATCCCAACTTACATTTCGATCCACGTGATGCATCTGATACAGCTCGATATGGTCCGTCTGCAGTCGACGAAGCGACTCCTCCAGATGGCGCCGCAGCTTGTACGAAGACAATCCGCGTGCTTGATTGGGTCCGTCATGCGGGTTCGTCTTCATCTCTCCAAAGAACTTGGTAGCAAGAACTACTTTTTCCCGACGTCCTCCGCCCTGAGCGAACCAGCGACCGATAATTTCCTCTGTCCGTCCGGAATTCTCCCAGCCGTACACATTGGCCGTATCAAAAAAGTTAATACCTGCATCCAATGCCGCATCCATAATCTTGAATGCTTCCTTCTCTTCCGTTTCTGTGCCGAAATTCATGGTTCCAAGACAAAGCTTGCTGACCTTCAGACCTGATCGGCCTAAATTGGTAAACTCCATTCTTTCACACACCTTCCGAAATGAATTAGGATCTATCAACTGTTATTCTATTCCTATCAAATACTTGATGCAAATCCATTACTCCTACGCAGCATTTATAGTTCAACTTATATAGGTTCTATATATTCACTCATCTTCTGGTATGATAAATGATATCTATAACAAAGATAGGAAAGGTCAACCGCTTATGAGTGCAAAATTAACGCGTCAATTTATCAAGCTTCTTTGTGGCCGCATCGCTTATGACCGAGGAGAAGCTTATTACCGTCACAAGAAGGTCGATCTCACTCCTGTGGGACAGGACGGGCAGCAATTCCACGCTGTCGTACATGATATCGATACCTGCTTCGTGCATATTGATCTGTCTGCAAAAGGAAATGTCGCCGCGCAGTGCAGCTGCGATGTCTATACCTCTCTTCATAATTACTGCAAGCATATTGCAGCTGTTTTGCTGGCTATCTTTGATGATCAGCAGCATATGGGAAGAGAGATTGAGCATGAGCCTGTGATGGATTCAGGCGCTTTAAGCGCCTCCCCTTCCCGGCCCGATTCCACCGGCAAGGACGTATGGCTAACCCGCGACCTGATCGGCTTGTTCGATCCGCGCTCCCATCGCCGAAAGCCGGCAGAGGTGCGGTTTGACTCCCGTATGCGACTCCAGGTCGAGTTCATTCTAAGACCCTATGCTTACAGAGCCCATCGGCGATTGCTTGCCGTGGAGATGAAGCTCGGAGTCTCGAGGCACTATATCGTCAAGAATATTCTGGCCTTTCTGGATTTGGTAGACCGGGGGCAATCGTTCTCGTTCACACCCCAGTTCGCCTATGATCCGGAGAAGCACAGCTTCGATCCTCAGGATTACGAGATCATTCGCGAGCTGATTGCTATTTCAAAAAATGAACAGATCTATTCCGGTGCGATTCCGAGCCAGCCTCACGGAGCCGGACGTCGCCAGGAAGAACGCTTGATGGTTCTCCCGCCTTATGCCTGGAATCGGCTTCTTTCCCTGTTCATGAACTCTTCCTCTGTGAAAGTGGAAGATCGCCAGGGCGGGGCTATTCCGCTGCAGCTCTCCTATCATCCCTTGCCCTTACGCTTTGAAGTTCGCCCGTCCGAGGACCATGGCAGCATCCTGGTAATCCACGGTCTGGAGGAGCTTGAGCTATATGCAGATTACGGGCTTGTCCGATATGAGGATGCCTTTATCCGCCTGGAAGAGGAGGAATGCCGAAGACTTGCTGAAATGAAGGGGATGATGGATGCCTCCCGAAGAGATTATGTCCATGTTCCCGGGGAGCAAATGGAGCCCTTCATGCGCAGGGTCGTGCCCGGCCTTGCCAAGCTCGGCAAGATCCAGGTTGCGGAGGAGGTCAGCAACCGGATTAAACGGACGCCCTTAAAGGCCAAGCTGTTTCTGGACCGGCTCCGTGAACGGCTGCTCGCCGGGCTGGAGTTCCATTACGGCAATGTGGTGCTGAATCCCCTGGAAAGCGTAGAACAGCAGCGCGGAACGGAGCATATCCTGCTTCGGGATGATGAACAGGAGCGGCTTATTCTGGAGCTCATGGAGGGAAGCGGCTTTACCAAGACGGAAAGCGCCTATTATCTTGACAACGAGGAAGCCGAGTATGATTTTCTCGTTCATATGCTTCCTCGGCTGGAGCAACTGGTTGAGGTCTATGCCACTTCAGCAGTGAAGGTCCGGGTCAAGCCGGCACCTGCGCCGCCAAAGGTTTCCCTTGCTCTTGGAGAACGAACAGACTGGCTGGAGCTGACCTTTCGGCTGGACGGGATCTCGGAACAGGAAATCCGGGAGGTCATCCAAGCGCTCGAAGCAAAGCGGAAATATTACCGTCTTCCTGATGGGGCCCTGCTGCCGCTTGAAAGTGCCGAATTCCAGGATATTGTCCAGTTAATGAATGATGCCGGGCCCTTTCTCCCATCGGAAAAGAACGGAGCGAGCTTCAAGCTGCCCGTTGCCCGCGGACTTCAGATGGTGGATGAAGAACGATATGGAGGCCTTATTCATTTGGATGGCGCCATTGGAAAAATGATCTCGCTGCTTCGGCATCCTGAAGAAATGCAGGTTCAAATACCGACCGGGCTTGCCCCGGTTTTGCGGGACTATCAACGGCTTGGCTTCCAATGGATGAGCATGCTGGCCTCTTTCGGCTTCGGCGGCGTACTCGCAGATGATATGGGGCTGGGAAAGACCCTGCAGAGCATTGCCTTCCTGCTATCCAAGCTGGAAGAGATTCGTACGGACCGATTGCCTGCTTTGATCGTGGCTCCTGCTTCTCTAGTCTATAACTGGCGGAATGAGCTTGTACGGTTCGCTCCGGATATAAGGTGCACCATTATTGACGGAGCCAAGCCTGACCGTGTTCGGCTGCTTCGCTACTTGGAAGAGAATGATGTCCTGATTACGTCGTATCCTCTTCTTCGGATGGATGTTGAGCTGTTCGCAGACGCTTCGTTCCATACGCTGATTCTTGATGAGGCCCAGAGCTTCAAAAATTATGCAACCCAGACCGCCAAGGCCGTCAAGACGCTTCGGGCCCGGCATCGATTCGCCCTGACCGGAACTCCGATCGAGAACTCGCTTGAGGAGCTATGGTCGATCTATGATGCCGTCTTCCCGGCGTTGTTTCAAAGCCGCACTCGCTTTAATGACCTGCGGAGAGAGCAGATTGCGCGGATGATCCGCCCCTTCATGCTGCGCAGATTAAAGAGCGATGTTCTGAAAGAGCTGCCTGAGAAGATCGAATCGCTGCAGTCCAGCGCCTTGCTTCCGGAGCAAAAGAAGCTGTATGCAGCTATGCTGGCCCAGCTCCAGCAGGATACGCTCAAGCATCTGAATGATGACAGCTTCGAGAAAAACCGGATTCAGATCCTTGCCGGAATCACCCGACTGCGGCAGCTCTGCTGTCATCCTGCGCTGTTCGTTGAGGGCTATCAGGATAGCTCTGCCAAATATGAACAGCTGCTTGAGATCATCGAGGAAGCATTAAGCGCGGGAAAACGGATGCTTATTTTCTCCCAGTTTACCGAGATGCTAAGTCTGATCGGAAGAGAATTAGGCTACCGGGGAATTCCCTTCTTCTATCTTGATGGCAAGACACCGCCTGAGCAACGGGTTGAGCTATGCTCCCGCTTCAATGCGGGCGAGAATGATGTCTTTTTGATTTCCTTGAAGGCAGGCGGCACAGGCTTGAATCTGACCGGCGCAGATACCGTGATTCTCTACGATCTATGGTGGAATCCCGCCGTCGAACAGCAGGCGGCGGACCGGGCTCATCGCATGGGACAAAAACAGGTTGTCCATGTGCTCCGGCTTGTTGCCGAGAATACGGTGGAGCAGAAAATGTACGAGCTTCAACAGAAGAAAATGCATCTGATCGACGAGGTTCTCCATCCGGATGAAGAGTCATGGTCCAGCCTGAATGAACAAGACATCCGCGAAATCCTGAGCCTCTGACAAGCCTGCTTCTGATGCTGGAAAAATTCATGTTTTTATTTACCTCTATCGGGTAACTATAAGTATGGGTTAACTACAGTACAGTCAGAAGAAGGAGGAAGTATCATGCCGCAGCATAATCAGAGCAGTCATACCCAGGATGAAGCTGAACTTCGCAATAAACGGGATCACGATGGGGATTCACTTGCGGAAAAGAAGAAGCTGGAGAATGGTGTGGATATCGAGCCGGAAGCCGATGAGTGGGTGGCCAAGCCGGTTGCCTATAACGATTCCGATTCTCAAGGCAAATAACGTTCCCCCCGCCGCCCGGGTAACCGGGCGGATTTTTTACTTTAACAGCCCCGCCTCCTGGAGGAAACCTCGCACGATTTGCTTCTGATACCTGATTCTGGACGCCCGCGAAAGACTCCAGCATGTTTCGACCGTTACCGCTTTAGCTCTAAGCAGGCGTGTTGCCGCGGTTCGTGCGGAGCCTGGAAGCTCATGCAGGCGCCGGTTAAAATGATGGTTTCTGTTCGGGATAGCTGCATTCACTTTCCGAATTTGCCTTTGAACTGCAGGAATAGCCGGGCTGCGTGGATTCGTGATCAATGTCTGCCCGAGCACACGCGAGCTTAACTGAGACAAGCCGTTAGCTTCGTGCAAATCCAGGAACCAGCTTGGGGATACCTGCCGGGCCAGCCCGAATACCGCTCTGGCAAGTCCGTTTCGTCCTTTGCTTCCGGAATGTCTAGGAAATTGCCGGTTAAGATCGGGTCGTCCCCGCACCTTTCGGCGATATGCCTGCTGATTGACTAGGGGCACAATCACAAGCCTTCCTTTCATAAGTCGCAGCTCTCCCCTTTTCAACTGTTTAACAAGCTGCTGCGCAGCGGCGATGCTGGCGGTCTCGTTCCCATGAACACCTGAAATAATCATGGCAGCAGGGCCCGATCGGTCAGCTCGAAAGTCATAATAGGTAGTAGCGTATCCAGATCCCGGAGCGAGCTGCAGGGTCAGAAGCTGCATTCTCATCATCTCCTCCTCATTTCTACATAACCCCGCTTCTCTCTGCGTCAGCTTATCCTATGCATTTGGCAGCATTTCTGTATGGACTCTCGTCTCTTTCCTGGCTGCTTATAAATCTGCACAAAAAACGCCTCCGGACCGTTTTATACGGGTCGAAGACGTTTTGAAGATACATTTTATTATTTTGCGACTCTGACTCGGACCTCGAGCGGTGCGAATTCTTTGTCGCCGGCTTGAGCCGCAATCCCGCCGAACGGCATTTGAGCAATCAGCTTCCAGGAGGACGGCACATTCCATTCCTTGGCAACCTGCTCATCCACAAGCGGATTATAGTGCTGTAATGAAGCTCCCACTCCTTCGTCGGCCAAACCTGTCCATACGGCCAGCTGCAGCATGCCTGAGGACTGCTCCGACCACACAGGGAAGTTATCCGCATAGAGCGCAAATTGCTGCTGTAGCCCCTCAATGATAGCCTGCTCTTCAAAGAACAGAACCGTCCCGCGGCCGCTGCGGAAGGAATTCATCTTATCCTCGGTGGAGGCGAATTGGCCTTCTGGCACCACTTTCCGAAGCGTCTCCTTCGTCAGATCCCAAAACTTATCATGCTGCTCATCAAACAGAATAAGTACTCTTGCACTTTGCGAATTGAAGGAGCTTGGCACATACTTGACTGCCTGACCCACAATCTCCTCAATCCGCTCCTGCGAGACCGGAATTTCCTTATTAATAGCATAGATACTGCGGCGTTTCTTCAGTAAATCAATCATACTGCTCATCTGTTTTCTCTCCTTCTACCTGAAATACGTTTATTTTACCCGAACGGCCAAAATTAAACCACTGACTATCTATTAACTAGAATTGGGTTATAATGGTAGTAATAGACGCTTGAGGAGGCTGCGGATGCCCAAGACGAAAATTTTTATCAGTTCTGTGAATGAGGACGGATTAAAGCCCCTTCGCCAAAAGGTGTACCATCAGCTTAAACAGCTTGGCCACGAGCCCCTGATGTGGGAAGAAAATCTGGGCCCTTGGCTTGGACATGTGGATCCGGTGCACCGTTGCCTGGAGGCCGTAGAAGAAAGTGATATCTATTTGCTGTTCATCGGAAGTCAAGCCGGCACTTATTACGGGAATGCCATGAGAACCGTCACCCATATGGAATTCATAAAAGCTTGTGAGCAGGGCAAGCTGATTCTTGTCTTTGCCGATATCGAAGTCAAGCAATGCTATTTCGGCACGGTAAAGCCGATACTTGAGCAGTGCATTGAGAAATATGTGGCATCGGAGTCCCGCTTCCCCCCTCCGACCCATCTGATTGAGCTGCTTCAAGCTGACTTCAGAATTCCATCTGGCATCGACCCTTACGTATGGTATTTTTACTATGATATGACACAGCGCAAGGTGTACATTGATGATTTGACCTTAGGGGTGCCGATCGACTGGGAGATGTACTTCAGCGATTTGCTGCGCAGAGGCTCCCTGCTGTTGCCGCTGGAGGATTACATTGAACAAACATCCATGCGGCTGGAGCAATACGACGATGCATTTGAGCTCATTACTTCACTCCTTCCTTCCATGCAATTTACAGGATTGGAGCAGCCTGAGGGTGCGCTTGAAAAGATCAGACGCATGCTGAAGGGTGGAGATATTGAACAGGTTTACGGGCAATATATGACGGAGTGTATCGGTTACTATCGCGATTGCTGTGCGGCAACCTTATATACGCTTCTGGAGGACATGCTCTATTTGGATGCTGCCTCAGGCAATGCGGTTCCTGTACCCGAGTTCAAGCTGGATGATCAAAGCTCTTACATGGCTCTGACGGTTCAGATGGGCAATCCGGCCGAACAAATCTATTATAAGGAAGCCAAAGCCATGTTCTACCATTGCATCTTCTCGGGTTCCAAAGTGCTTACCCTTCACTATCCGGCTGACCCGGACTGGAACGCCAGGAAATTCATCCATTACAAAGAAAGCGTTAATCGTGCTATACTAAGTAAAAATCCTTTAATTATCGAGTGGATCAAATTATTTCTGGGAGGGTTGAAGCGATGAGTAGTGTATTTGTATCTAAAAACGGGAAGGTTAGCAAAGCGGTAGGCCTTCAGCCCAAGGATGCCCTGCTATTTGTTCCGGAGGAGCGGAATTCCTCGCATATCTTGAAGGAGCAGCGCTCAGCCATGAAGCGAAGCAGTAAACAGATCAAGGACCGGTTCGCCTTGGCGACCAAACGGGCCTGAGCTTGATGAATACGAACGTCCCCGCTGGAACCCGGCAGGGACGTTTTTTTACTATAAAATTTCACTATGTAAGTTGAACTATGAAAGCTACGTAGAAAGGGCATAAGTGTGAAGTGTGCTGTAGAAGTGTAAGCGTTCGCCTTTGTGAGTGGATATCTACCCTAAAATATCTTAGTTCAATTAGAGAAATCCGCGAACAACAGCGATCGTAAGCACACTTCACACGTTGCCCCCAGAACGTAAAAATTCAGTAGTTCAACTTATAAGTCTAGGATACCAGTTTCAGGCCGACAGCTGCGCATAGCACCATGCTGATGAACACGATTCTTCTCCAATCCTTGGATTCATTGTACAGAACCATTCCCAGAATTGCGCCGCCTGAAGCGCCTATCCCTGTCCATATAGCATAGGCGGTTCCCATCGGCAAAGTCTCCATCGCATAGGCCAGGAAGACAAAGCTCAGCCCGAATCCGACAACGAGCATGACTAACGATTGCCATTTCTGATCCTTGTGCCACTTATTGATCATCGTAACGCCGAACATCTCAAAAAGTCCGGCCAGCACTAATGTAATCCAGGCCATCAGGATTCAGCTCCTTCCTGTGCTTGATCCTTCGTAACCAGCTTCAGTCCGATCACGCCTGCCAGCAAGAGCAGGATTAGCAGAATCTTGGCCAATTTAAACGGCTCGCCAAAAAACAACACTTCCGACAAGACGGTCCCGGCTGTACCCAATCCGACAAATACCGCATATACCGTTCCTACAGGCAGCTTCTTGCCCGCCATAATCATGCCATAGAAGCTAATAACAATCGCAATAATCGTCCCGCCCCATGTCCAGAAGCTGTCCGCATGCTTCAAGCCGATGACCCATAACACCTCAAAGAATGCGGCCGCAAATACCTTAATCCAATCCTTGTTCATGAAAAACACCTCCGGTTTGTATGATGATCTGTTCCGGTCTTCCGTCGGCTTGCATGGAGCCAAAAAAGCCCGGAAAGATATCAAAAAGATATCCTCCCGGGCTTTTATCCCTCCGTGTCCGCAGCATGGCTGCGTGTTCTCTCTCGGACCATGGACCGGCAAGCGCCGCGGAACCCTAGAGAACAAACTGGAATTCATATTAACCCGTACGGGCCCGGATGTCAATAGTAGACTTGCGGCAACTTGTAACTCTCGAAGCTTTGTTCTAACATAGATAACGAGCAATTTAATCTGTTCAATCGATATAGAGATGAGGAGTGGAAGAATGAACACCAAATTATTTTCCCCTTATACGATCAAGGAAGTAACCTTCAAGAATCGGATCGTTATGGCGCCGATGTGCATGTATTCTTCCCCAAATAAAGACGGTAAAGTCGCAGACTGGCACCGGACTCACTATGCAACCCGTGCCGTAGGCGGCGTTGGTCTTATTATACTGGAAGCTACAGCCGTTACACCGGAGGGCCGCATTAGCGACCAGGATCTCGGGATTTGGAGCGATGAGCATATTGCAGGACTCAAGGAAATCACCGATCTGATTCACCAGCATGGGGCCAAGGCAGGAATCCAGCTTGCCCATGCCGGACGGAAAGCGGACCTGGAAGGAACCATTTATGCTCCTTCTGCTATTCCTTTCCCCGATATGAAAACACCAGCCGAAATGGACAAGCAGCAAATAGAGCGGACTGTAGAAGCCTTCGAGCAGGCGGCGCGCCGCGCCCGGGAGGCCGGGTTTGACGTCATTGAGCTTCATGCAGCGCACGGTTATTTGTTGAACCAGTTCCTCTCCCCGCTGACCAATCATCGTCAGGATGAATATGGCGGGAATCCGGATAATCGCTACCGTCTGCTGGGTGAGGTGATTGAAGCCTCGAAGTCCGAATGGAGCGGTCCAATCTTCGTTAGAATCTCGGCGGAGGAATACGATGAACAAGGCAACCATCTGGATCAGTATCTTGCTTATTCACAACAAATGAAAGCACAAGGCGTCGATTTGATCGACTGCAGCTCAGGCGGCGTGGTCCCTGCCAAAATTAATGTCTTCCCTGGCTATCAGATCGGCTTGTCCGATGCAATTCGCAACCAAGTCGGCATCCCTACCGGAGCTGTCGGCCTGATCACAACAGCAAACCAGGCAGAGGAAATCCTGGGCAATGGCCGGGCGGATCTGGTGCTGCTCGGTCGTGAACTGCTGCGGAATCCGTATTGGGCATTAAATGCGGCGAAGGAATTTGGCGCTGACATCGAGCGTCCAAGACAATATCTTCGCTCTTAATACAGCCCTATCCTGGAGATGGAGTGATTCGAATTGATGGAGAATCAACCTAGCACAAGCATAGAACCCGCTGTCATCAGGCGGGTTCTGATCATGACTGCGGTGGAGGCCGAGCGCGAAGCGGTGCTGCGAGGCCTCCACGCGGCCCGGCCATCGGCAAGCGCACCGGAATTCACGGTGCGCCTTGCCGGGGTCGGGCCGGCGATGGCCGCTGCATCCACAGCGGCCGAGTTGGCTTCCGGCGCGTATGATCTGGTGATCAGCGCCGGCATCGGCGGCGGCTTTGCGGAGCGGGCGCCGCTCGGGTCTGTGGTGATCGCGAGCGAGCTGATCGCCGCGGATCTGGGTGCCGAGACGCCGGACGGTTTCACCGGCGTGGAGGAGCTTGGCTTCGGATCCGCCAGGATCGAAGCCGAGGCCGTGCTTGCAGGCCGCCTGCTGGAAGGCCTGCAAGCCGCGGGCATGGCGGTGTGCCGTGGACCGGTGCTGACCCTGTCCACCGTGACCGGCACCGCCGCTACCGCGGCCTTGCTTGCTGCGCGCATTCCCGGCGCAGCGGCCGAAGCCATGGAAGGCTTCGGCGTGGCCGTCGCAGCCCGCAGACTGAATTTGCCCGTCCTTGAGCTAAGGACGATCTCAAACCTCGTCGGTCCGAGGCAGCGCGAGCTGTGGAAAATCGGCGATGCCCTGCAGGCGCTTGAAGCGGCCTGCTCTTATCTACCGGAGGTGCTGCACTCATGAAAATTGCTTTTTCCCCGTGTCCGAACGACACCTTTGTCTTCCATGCTCTGGTTCATGGTCTGGTTCCCGGTGCGCCGGAATTTGACGTGACCTTTGCAGATATTGATATCACGAACGGGCTTGCTGCCAGTGGACAAGGCCCTGATGTATTGAAGATTTCATTTGCCGCCCTCCCCTGGGTCCTGGAAGAGTATGCGCTGCTCCCTTGCGGGGGCGCATTGGGTCGCGGCTGCGGCCCGCTTGTTCTGACCGCCGGAGGCATTGCCGGTCCACAGGACCTGTCCGGTCGTAAAGTAGCCGTACCCAGCGAGCGTTCGACAGCTTATCTTCTGTTTCGCTTATGGGCTGCGGCTCACATTCCCGGCGGCATAGGAGAAATCGTCGTCATGCCGTTTGATGAAATTATGCCTGCCGTACAGAATGGAACCATCGATGCCGGGCTCGTCATCCATGAAGCACGCTTCACCTACCCTGCTTACGGTCTTCATTTGCTGGCAGATCTCGGCAACTGGTGGGAAACAGACACCGGGCTTCCGATTCCGCTAGGCGCCATTATCGCACGCCGTTCCCTTGATCTGGAGGCACTTAGCGGCTGGATTCGGGAATCGGTGCGCTATGCCTGGCAGCATCCCGAGGCTTCCGCCGAATTTGTTCGTTCTCATGCCCAGGAGATGGCTCCTGAAGTAACCGAAGCCCATATCGGGCTCTATGTGAATGATTTTACGGAAGATCTCGGCGCCGACGGATATGCTGCGGTTCATGCCCTGCTGGACCGGGCGGCACGCGAGGGCATCGTACCCGCTGTAAATCCCGAATTGTTGAGCTTCAAGTAACTTCAATTCCTATAACAATTGAAAGAGCAGACCTTCAGGTATTTCGACCTGTAAGTCTGCTCTTTTTTTAACATTTCATCGTTCTCTCCTATGTTCTTTCCGTTCGTTACGCTCCGCCAAACCGTTGCCGGTACCCGCATTTCCTGCAGAGCTCTTCAACTGCTGTGCGGCGGGAAAAACCATCATAGAGGCGGTTTGCCCGCTCCCCTTCAATGATCTCGGAAAAAGGAGCTTGGTGCACGTTGCCAAGATTGATGATCCCTTCTCCATCCAGACAGCAAGGTACCACCGTTCCATCCACAAGGATACCTGCCTGATTTCGCAGCGCGTGGCAGAAGCCCCTTCCTTCGTCTTCCTTTGCATGCAGGCTTGGCCACTCAAACTCATGATCCTGATTCAGATAGATCCGTTCAGCCAGCTTGACTCCACTGCCGGGAACTACCCTCTCTTCGATCTTATAATCAAGGTTAAACTCCTTTTCGATCATGGCTAAAGTCTCCCGGTTGCGGCTGCGTTGAAGATTCGTTTCATTATCCTGTGTCAAATTCCAGAGCCGGAAGGACACCAGCATGTCCGAAATCGAGGTGGCTTCGCGGACAAAGGACAGTACGCTTTGGATGTAGCCTTCCCGGTCCACAGAGCCTTCATGTCCATCAAAGCTGTGCAGCGAGAAGTTCATTTGCCGCAGTGCCGGCTTGCCTAGCAGCTTCGGAGCCGCCTTACGGATCAAGGTGCCATTTGTCGTAATGTTCACCTTAAAGCCCTTTTCCTCGCTGATATCCAGCATTTGGTCAATCTTCGGATGCAGCAGCGGCTCTCCCTTTAAGTGAAAATAAATATAATCTGTATGAGGCTTAATCTCGTCAAGAATATGCTTGAACTCCTCCAGCGCGATAAATCGGGCCTGCCGCTGCGTCGGTGGGCAAAAGCTGCAAGACAAATTACAAATACTTGTTGTTTCGATATAGAATTTTTTGAACTTTTTCATAGATTCCTAACCTGCTTTATCCCGTAGTTATTCTATTGTAACTGATTTATCACAAACTCCCAACTTCCAATTTCAGCGCAACAAGCTCCCTTGCTCTGGACGAATTCCCCAATTAGGGGACACAGATTTACAGGCAGTGGAGAATCGCCGTTTCAGTCTCAAGGTAAACATATTACATTATAGAGGATCGATATAATTCGATTCTATTTGCTAGGAAGGAGGTGAGAGAAATGCCTGTTATTAAACCCTACTTTACTGCTGTATCCTCTGCACCTGTTGCCACGGGAGGAACAGTGACCACGGTGATCACACCGGATTCCACCCGCTTCTTGGCCATTATTGACGCCGGGATGATCGGTGCAACAGACACTACGATTGCTGCCGCCAGCTTTGTTGACGATGCGGATGCACCTGTTACAGCCTTGCCGGAATTGGGTACCAGCGACTACTTCAACGTATATATTAACGGCACTATTCAGCAAGCTTCATTATCGACGCTTACGACAGCCTCTCTTGTACTGGCTACCACGGATCTCATTGCCGGTGTGCCGGTCGTACTTGAAATTGTTAGTCTTGCCGGAGTCACCTCTGATATGACAACACCTCCAGACATTTCGGCGCCTACGATCACAATTATTACCTAACTCATTGCCCTGCATCTATGCCATGAACAGACCTGAGGCGCTGCCTGGTTCAGACAGCGCCTCAGGATCACTTAATCTTGCTTCGAACGCTTCCGCTGCTTCCACTCTTCCAGTGTATAGCTTTCGCCGGGCATGAGCAGCATGCTGCCCTTCGGGATGCCAATCTGCTGTGAGCTGTAAATCCCGGTATGTCCCGAGAAAATATAGCTGATAATGCAAACAATCATCAAATAAACGGCTCCCTCGGAGCCAAACAGCTCAATACCCATGATGAAACAGGCCAGCGGTGTATTGGCAGCTCCGCAGAATACAGCAATGAATCCTAAGGCAGGCAGAAATGGACCATACATATGGAGCAGTGTCGCTAAAGAAGATCCGAGAGCAGCTCCGATAGCGAATAGCGGTGTCACTTCCCCTCCCTGGAATCCTGCGCCTAGTGTAACGGATGTAAATAACAGCTTCCAAAGGAAGGCGAATGGCGATACACCTCCTTCTTCAAAGGAGTCCTGAATCAGCGGAATGCCTAATCCCAGATAGTCCCGGGTCCCGGCCACAAATACCAATACAATGACAGCCACCCCTCCTGCCGCCGTCTTCAGGACCGGATTTGGAAACAACCGGGTGAATGCTTTTTTAAAAGCGTGGCAAAGTTCACTGAAGAGACGGGCAGTCAAGCCAAACAAAATGGCGGCAAAGCAGACCTTTAACAAAATCAAGCCGGACAACCCCGGGACCTGTCCCATATCGTAATGGAGATGTCCGACCTTCAAGACGTAGGTCGCTGTCAAGTTCCCAACAAAGCTCGCTGTAAAGCAAGGAACAAGTGAACGGTGGCTGATCATGCCGATCGCTATGACCTCCAGACCGAAAATCGTTCCGGCAAGCGGCGTCCCGAAGACGGAACCAAATCCTCCGCTGATTCCGCACATCAGCAGCAGCTTGCGATCCTCCGCATCAATGCGAATCAGCCTGCCAACCCCTTCAGCAAGACTGCCGCCCATTTGAACCGCTGTCCCTTCTCTTCCCGCTGACCCGCCAAGGAGATGGGTGACCAGTGTTCCGAATAACACCAGAGGCGCCATCCGCAAAGGGATGGTCTCTTGTCCGCCCCGTACCTGCTCCAGAATCAGATTGTTGCCCCGACCGCTATTTTTGCCATACCTCATATAAAGAAAACTGACCAATGCTCCGCCCAATGGAAGAAGATATAATAGCCAAGGCTGATCCATGCGATACGCTGTCACTGCATCCAGCCCCTTCAGGAACAGGGCGGATGCGCTTCCCGTTAAAATACCGATTAGGGCTCCAAGCACCACCCATTTTAAGAATGAAGCCATCAATCCGGAATAGGATTCCTTGCCGGCCCACTTGGCTAATCTTCTTTTCATATCCGATGCTTTTATCATGCCAATTGCTCCTTATTTCAGCCTTAGGAACATACACCCTTCTTCCCCTTTGCATAGTATAAAGCAATCCAAGAAGAAAAGGTGATGTCATTGGTCAGTTTTAAACGTGCCTATCTGGTGAAACAGCGTTACGCGGCATCCATGCTCAAAAAACGGGGAATTCACGGCGTAGGAGTGGGATACAAGGACCCTGCCAAGCCCCATAAAGGGGCCGCCCTCATTGTATACGCCGACAAAGCTGTGACTACCTCCGCCCCTCGAACCAAATCGGGCTCTCCTGTGAGAAGAAAACCGCCGCTCCTGCCTTCTGCAGTTAAGAAGCAGGTCCCTGTCCGAATCGTCGGAACAGGGAAATTTCGAAAAAACGCCGTCGACTGCTCCGGCGGTCGTTTCCGGCGCAGAATTCGCCCGGTGATAGCCGGGTATAGCGTGGGAACACCGGAGGGTTCGGGTACAACCGGACTAATTGTCAGCGATAAAGGTCGCCCGCGGTCCAGATATATCCTGAGCAATAATCATGTGCTTGTAAATGAGAACAGCAGCCGCTATTCTCCAACGCTTCAACCGGGAGCGGCTGATAACGGAACACTGCGGAAGGATCAAATCGGGATCATGACCCGATTTATCAAGCTCCATAAAAACAAACCCAATTATCTGGATGCCGCGCTCTCCGCACCGTTACGCCGCCGCTTGCTAGCGCCCAAATATGCAGTGTTCGGAAACGTTCCTGGATATGTAAGCACCTATAAAATCGGAGATCGAATGAAGAAGGTAGGCCGAACCACAGGCATTGTCTCCGGGCGCGTTGAGTCCATTCATACCGATATTCAGGTAGATTACGGCAGTTACGGCAATCTGGGAACCATCACTTTCAAGAATCAAAGTGTAATTCGCGGCAAAAAGCCCGTCTCTCTCTCCGGGGATTCCGGCTCCGTCTGGCTGACCAAATCCGGCAACCAAGCCGCCGCCGTTAATTTTGCCGGTTCCGATGAAGGCCGGCTTTCCATTGCCTATCCGATTGACTGGTTCATGAAGGTGTTCGGGACTCGTGTTGCCCGTTCAGGCCGATCCGCATTGAACTCACCCGCCAGAGGGAAGAGAAAATCCTACATGTGTGTCCGACCATTAAATTCACAATTACGCAAAAGGCTGACTCCGTATCATTGCCATCATCAGCGATAGACCAATAATAGAAAAAGAGGAAAGCGAATGCTTTCCTCTCTGCCTTATTCCATGAAATCCTTCAACCGCTTGCTGCGGCTTGGGTGTCTAAGCTTACGCAGAGCTTTGGCTTCAATCTGCCGGATCCGTTCTCTTGTGACCCCGAACTCCTTGCCGACTTCCTCGAGGGTACGGGTTCTACCATCATCCATACCGAAACGAAGACGAAGAACATTCTCTTCCCGCTCGGTCAGCGTATCAAGCACTTCTTCCAGCTGTTCCTTCAATAACTCATAAGCTGCTGCTTCCGCAGGAGCAGGAGCATCATGATCCTCAATAAAATCACCAAGGTTTGAGTCATTTTCCTCACCGATTGGAGTCTCAAGCGAGACTGGCTCCTGGGCGATCTTCATAATCTCCCGAACCTTCTCCGGCGTCAGATCCATCTCCTGCGCAATTTCCTCCGGTGTAGGCTCGCGGCCGATCTCTTGCAACAGCTGTCTGGATACCCGTATCAGCTTATTGATCGTCTCCACCATATGAACCGGAATCCGGATCGTTCTCGCTTGGTCAGCAATCGCTCTTGTAATGGCTTGGCGAATCCACCAGGTGGCATAGGTACTGAATTTAAAACCCTTGGAATAATCGAACTTTTCGACAGCCTTAATTAAGCCCATATTGCCTTCCTGAATCAAATCAAGGAATACCATTCCCCGACCGACATAGCGGCGAGCAATACTAACTACAAGTCGAAGATTCGCTTCGGCCAGACGTCGTTTAGCTTCCTCATCCCCTTGCTCAATCCGCTGGGCCAATTGAATTTCTTCATCGGCAGACAGAAGCGGAACACGGCCGATCTCCTTCAAATACATCCGCACCGGATCATCAATTTTCACGCCCGGAGGCAATGACAGGTCATCCGCAAAATCAAGTTCATGGTTCTTGGTCAAGTCTTCTGTCATGGTTACAGACCCCCACCCTAATATATGGAAAAATAAATGGCTGCTCTCTCTCTAACTTCGATACACTTTATTTGACAAATCGGCGGTAATATGCTAATATATAAGCAATATTGGTTAGAAATTATATGTTTTGACTATCCGTCATTGTAGCATATTTTAATATGTTTAACAAGGATAATTTCTGTCATTTTATGAAGCGTCGACACGTGTTGTTGACGCTTTTTTCATGTTTCTTTCCTTATTCCGCCATTCTCGACACATTGCGTCTTTCTTCTAAACAAGTGAATCGTTAAGAGAATACAAAGAATCACCGATTACTAAAATCTTTCGCTCCCCGACTAACGAATTCCTTCTTTTGAGAAGAACTTTATTTGTCCTCGGATATAATCCCCTTTATGAACTGTTGAACAGCCTGATCAAAGTATCCATCATCTTCGGCTATGCTATGCAAATTTCTTGGTTAAGGATGAAATTCGGCCTCATTGTGCAGCACAAAAAAGCTGGCTAGTGATTCTGCGTGCCGGGGGGTAACGTGTGAAGGTTGCCTTCGCTCGCTGTTGCTCGCGGATTTCTTGATTGAATAAGCCATAACAAGGTAGCTCGCAAAGGCGACCACTCCGTTTCTACACCAACCTTCACACTTATACCCTTTTAGCGCAGGCTTTAGTCCGGCTTTATAGGTGCCGAATGCAAATTAATTGCTAACAATGCCGTTCATGCGGTGATTAAGCACTCGAATCCCTCGACATGCACATTCAGGCTCGTTCATCCGGCTTATACGCTGAACCATTGCATGCAGACTTTACTGAAGGGTGACCAGAATGAGGTTACTCAAGTAGGGCGAGTGAAGTTCGAAGCAAGACTGGAATGGCCAGTCTGACAAGCGAAGTTCGCGCAAGGCAGGAGCATCGTGAGCGGAGTGCAACTCTATCCGCCCCAGGAGTTATTACAGTAGTTCAGCAACATCCCCCACCAAATACGTATACGTACACCTCGCACAGAGCGCACCGTTCACAGGACGCGGTGTCTCGCAGCATGACAGTGGTCGGTCGACCGTATGAAAATATGGTCTTACGCATGCAGTGAAAAAAGTTAGCTTAAATTCAGTGGAAATGATAGAAATGCGGATATAGTGAAATTTTTGTACTTAAAGTGGACTAAAACACGGATTTGGCTAGTTACTGGCGATCTAAGGTAAGTTTTTTCACTAAAAGCGGGTTCGTGCGTCGAATGAAGATTTTAAGGTAAGTAATTTCACTAAATCGCGACCGGATGAGCATGAGCAGAATAAGGTTGGTCAATAAGAGCGGATAAGGTTCGGAGCAAGGTGGAATGCCGGTGGGTCAAGTTAAGCTCGGAGAAAACTTCAGTACTAGCAGGGCAGGCGAAGTTTCGTTACAAGGCTTGGAGCATCATTAGGGCAGGGCGCAACTCTAGCGCGCGTGGTACCCTGCTTGCATGATTCCGCAGGCCGCAAGCTCATGCAGCACTGCTTATGGCTCAGCCATGTGCAGACTGCATTACAGTTAAACCGTAAAGGCGAAGTAGTCAGGGCATAAGTGTGAAGGTAAAAGCTTTCTGTAAGAAAGCTACTTCGGAAGCATAGAGCGTTAGCGTTCGCCTTTGTGAGCGGATTTCTCCCTTACGAGAGCTTAGTCCAATTAAAGAAATCCGCGAACAACAGCGATCGTAGCAACCCTTCACACGCTGCCCCTCTAACTCGCCCTCCGATGTTTAACTATCCTTTGCTATTGCGCATTAGAGCTAGTGAAATTCGGAACAGGACCGGAATGCCAGTCAGACAAGCGAAGGTCCATAGGACTTGACAGCCCGAACCAGATCCTTGGCATTTTGCGCAATCCGCTCATAGCGGCCTTCCCTCACAAGCGCAGGATTCACCAGATACCCGCCTATACCGACTGCAACAGCACCGGCGGCGAGAAATTCGCGAATATTATCCATTCGTACCCCTCCGGTCGCCAGCATCGGGATATGATCCAGCGGAGCACGTATTTCCTTCAAATAGCTCACCCCTAATGTAGCCATAGGAAAAATCTTCACCGCGGTTGCGCCAGCTTTCCACGCCCGGATAATTTCGGTTGGGGTCATTGCCCCTGGAAAAACGGATAAGCCCCGGCTTAATGCATACTCAACAACGGATTCGTCCAGATTTGGGGAGACTAGGTATTCGGCGCCGGCAGAGGCCGCTTCCTGAGCTGTCTTAAGATCCAGCACGGTACCGGCCCCGATCCGCATTCTCTCTCCGAATTGCTCTCTCCAGTCTGAGATCATCCGGGTCGCTCCCTCCGTATTCATCGTGACCTCCGTAAAGACAATCCCGCCCTCGCAAAGAGCATGAGCAATCTGATTAGCCCTTTCCTTGGGAATACCGCGCAAAATAGCTACTATCCTCTCCTCTTTTAGTTGATCCAGCAAATTCTTTGACATAAGACTCTCCTCCTCGGTTCGAAGCATCCAGAATTCTGGGCATGGATGCTCTGGCGATATGACACAGGCATTTCGTTTCTTTATAATAGAGAATGAAATCAGTACAACATTTGCCAATAAAGGAGTAATGAAGGATGAAGATTACCTATCTTGGGCATTCCACGGTTCATATTGATACCGGAGATTACAAGCTTCTGATCGACCCCTTCATCACAGGTAACCCCTCAAGCAGCGGCAAGGCGGACTCGATTCAGGCCGATTATATCCTGCTGACCCACGGGCATTCCGACCATATCGGAGATGCAGAGCCGATTGCACGGAGAACCGGTGCTGAAATTGTCGCGATCGTTGAACTGGCCAATTATTTTGCTAACAAAGGGCTAAAGACCTCCGGTCTGAATCTGGGCGGAAGCTTTCCGTTTCCCTTTGGCCGGCTCCGCCTGACACCAGCGCTTCACACCTCCTCCATTGAGGTTGAGGGAACGAACATCTATATGGGTGTCCCGGCAGGAATTGTCCTTGAGCTGGACGGGCTTACGATCTATCACGCCGGGGATACCGCCTTGTTCAGTGATATGAAGCTCATCGGCGAACGCCGCCGTATTGATCTCGCTTTTCTGCCGATCGGGGATTACTTCACGATGGGTCCGGAGGATGCTCTTACGGCTGCCAAGTGGCTGCAGGCACGACATGTCGTTCCAATTCACTACAATACCTTCGGGCTAATTCAACAGGACGGCGATCTGTTTGTAAGAACCTTGAAGGAATCGGGCATTCAAGGACGGGCTCTCATGCCGGGAGAATTCATTCAATCCTCCGAGCTCGAGTGATTCCCTAATCAGAATAGACGTAAAGAGCTTATCTTAATCGATAAGCTCTTTTCCTTTGGTCTCGGTTCCCAGCCATAATACCGCCGCAGCTCCGATTAGAATCGTTACGAAGAAAATCCAGAATATGGACCCGATCTGTACTTGTCTCGCTACAAGCATCCCAACCATGAACGGAGCGATAATTCCTCCAACCCGGCCGAACGAAGCGGCAAGGCCGACACCGGTCGAACGAACTGAAGTAGGATATAATTCTGGCGTATAAGCATACATGCCGCCCCATGCCCCCAAGTTAAAGAATGACAGGCACATCCCCGCCGCAATCAGCATGCCCTCGCTGGTGGCATTGCCGAACCAGGCCGCACTGACAGCAGTTAGAAGCAGATAGACGACCAATACAAACTTTCGGCCTAGCTTCTCAATCAGATAAGCTGCGGTGAAATATCCAGGGAGCTGAGCCAGCGTCATAATCAGAACGTACTCAAAGCTCTTGACTAGGCTGAAACCCTTCAGCCCCATCACCGTTGGCAGCCACAAAAACATGCCATAGTAGGAGAAGACCACGGTAAACCAGAGAATCCACAGCATGATTGTAGACTTGCGGTGCGGCGATGCCCACACGGACATAAAGCTTTGACCCAGCGTAAGCCTCTCCGTACTCCGGACATAACGGGGAGGATCTTGAATTGATTTGCGCAAGTACAGCGCATAGAGCGCCGGTACTGCGCCAAGAATGAAGGCTGCCTGCCATCCGTACTTTGGAATCACAAAGTAAGCGATCAAGGCCGACAAGATCCAGCCTGCAGCCCAGAAGCTCTCTAGCAGAACGACCGCTCGTCCACGCTCTTTTGCCGGAACTGATTCCGATACAAGTGTTGAAGCGACCGGCAGTTCTCCGCCAAGGCCGAAGCCTGCTACAAAACGCAACAAGCACAATACGGTGAAGCTGGTTGCCAAGGCTGACAATCCGCTGGCCACCGAGAAAATCAGGAGCGTCCACAGCAGAATTGCTTTCCGGCCATATTTGTCGGCGAGTATGCCTGATATGGCCGCCCCAACCGCCATGCCTATGGAATTTATGCTGGTGAATAGGCCTGTCTGCTCTGGCAAAAGGCTCCACTCGGCAGCCAGCGCCGCGATAATAAATGAAATCAGCCCGACATCCATCGCATCGAACATCCAGCTTAGGCCTGCACTAAATAGCAACTTTCTTTGTTTCGGCTTTGTCACGGCATCTGCCTTATCGTTCATATTCATTCCTGCTGCCTCCATTTAAAGGTCTGCCCATCTATCATCTATTATGATTATTAGGATTTCACTGAGCTTTTATGATGTTCCCGATGCTTCATCAGACGCTGGCGAATAACAAACATAGATAGCAGCAAGGCAAGAAATAACACGTAAGAGAAAATCAACTTGCGCAAATCCATATCCGGAAATACGATTGAAGCACTTAAAATACCGAACAGCCAAATGCTCGATAAGTTGCCTGCCGCATTGGACCAGGTATATGATGCTGTCTTCAGCTTGGAGATCGCGGCCATGAAGGAGATCAGATTGTTAGGCATGATTGGAATCGTCCGCAAAAAAATCACGGCCCACACCCCGTAACGCTCAAGACTTCGCTGCCATTTTTCGTATCTCTCCAGCTTGTACATCCATTTTTTGCTGATCCATTCTGTAAACGTCGTTTTACAAAGCCAATATACGATCATTCCAGCAACCGATCCGGTGAACCAGCTCGCCAGTAATCCCTGCGCCACACCAAGCGTTGAAATATGCAGCATTACAATGGTCGCAAAGGGGAACACGCCGAAAGTGCCTTGAATCAAGGCTAGCGGCAATGTAATGGCAAGTATGCCGAATCCGCTGAGTTGGGTAGCATCCAGCAGCCACCCGGTTATCGATTCAATCCATTCGTTCAATGGAGCTCTTCTCCTATCTCGATCTCCGAATCTATTCGGCGTCCCAAAATGACCAGATCTCGCTCAATTCCATCTAGATTAGCAACACGAGGTAAAAAAGCCCACTCTTCAAAGCCGAACTTTCTGAGCAGCGCCAGGCTTGGCTCGTTATGCGCAAAGACAAAGCCCAGCAAGGTCAGCACGCCGATTCGCGGACAAAAGGCCAGCGCCTGCTCCAGGAGTATTTTGCCTATGCCTTTGGAGCGATAGGCCTCGGAAATATAGATGCTGATCTCGGCGGTTGCCGAATAAGCAGGCCGGCCATAGAACGATTGAAAGCTGATCCAAGCCGCAACCTTGTCTCCGGATTTCAGCACCCATAAAGGCCGGTGATCCGGTGAATGCTCCTTGAACCAGTTCACCCGGCTCTCCACAGACACCGGTTCAAGATCGGCTGTTACCATTCGTCCGGCAATGGTCTCGTTATAGATCGATACAATATCCCCTAGATCAGACAGAACAGCATCCTGCAGGGTATAATCGTTAATTTTTAATTTGTACATAGTGTTCCACCGTTGGGAAAGGGTCATAAAAATGATGCAATAAGGCTTTCCACTCTTCATATTGAGGCGATTTGCGGAATCCGACCTCATGTGCAGTGATGGACTCCCATTTCACAAGCAATAAATACTTATCTTCTGTCTCAACACATTTATGTAGCTCATGCGATAGATATCCGGGCATCTGTGAGATTATCTTGGATGCTTTACGGAAATTACTCTCAAAATCATTTATCAAGCCTGGCTTAACTTGAAGCTGGGCTGCTTCCAGTATCATGCTTCATCCCCTCCGTTAATCGATTATAGCACGGACCTGCGACATTATGAACGAAAAGCCATATGAAAAACCGCCAGACCGGCCTAGTAAGGCCAGCTGACGGTCTCGACAGCAGATTACCCAAGTACGACGCGGTCATCAGCCAGCTTGTGTCCGCTGATACGCTCAAACTCGCCAAGCAAACGCTCAGTCGTCAGATCCGATTTCCGCTCCTCATTGAAATCCAGAATAATGCGCCCGCCGTCCATCATAATGAGACGGTTTCCGAGTCGAATTGCCTGCTCCATATTGTGTGTCACCATCAATGTGGTCAGCTTCAGCTCTTCTACAATAGCTTGAGTCAAGCGCGTGACCAATTCGGCCCGTGCCGGATCCAGCGCAGCCGTATGCTCGTCAAGCAGCAAAATTTGCGGCTCGGTAAAGGTCGCCATCAACAGGCTTAGCGCCTGTCTTTCGCCGCCTGACAGCGTGCCGACCTTCGCCTTGAGACGTTCTTCCAGTCCGATCCCCAGACGGCTGAGCTGT
>NZ_HG005139.1:1652566-1670614 GCF_000455265.1 Paenibacillus antibioticophila | reverse complement strand
CAGACACGGCGGGCAGAGGTCACGCCGAACGAGAGTCCGCGCCTCTTGCCTCGCGCATATGCCATCGCGAGGTTCTCCTCAATGGTCATATGAGGTGCCGTTCCGGCCATCGGGTCCTGAAATACACGGCCAATCCAGCGGCTTCTCTTATATTCGGGCAGATGACTGATTTCATTGCCTTCGATCCGGATCTCGCCGGAATCAGGACGGAGCACGCCAGAGATCATATTCATCAATGTAGATTTACCCGCACCGTTGCTTCCGATAACAGTCACAAAGTCGCCGGGCTGCAAGGTTAAATTTACATTAATCAATGCAGTTTTCTCATCGGGAGAACCAGGATTAAACAGCTTGGATACCTGACTGAGCTGCAGCATCAGAATCCACCTCCTGTCTGGCGGACGGTGGACATATCCGCCATTTCCTGTGTCCGCTTGCGTGCCAGGGCTTTCTGCTTCCACGATCTGTTAGCCGTCGGCACCACTAGAGCAACCACCACAATTACAGCAGTGATCAGCTTCAAATCCGTCGGCTCAAGCCAGTCGACTCTCAGCGCCAAGGCTACAACCACGCGGTATACAATCGAACCGACAATGACTGCGAGTGTAGCGATAAAGACGCTGCGAGCTCCGATAATCGCCTCTCCAATGATAACCGAGGCAAGCCCGATCACAATCATCCCGATCCCCGACGAAATGTCCGAGAAGCCGGTCTGCTGAGCAATTAAGGCACCCGAGAGGGCAACAAGTCCATTGGACAGGCTTAGCCCCAAAATAAGGGTGTAATCGGTGTGCATCCCCAGACTGCGGATCATTCTCTGATTGTCGCCAGTCGCCCGAAGCGCTAAGCCAAGATCTGTGTGGAAGAACCAGTCCAATGCCAGCTTGATCAGAATAACGATGAACGGCATCAGGATTAACGGAGATATGGAACCGAATGCAGTAGGCTCGCCAAGCAAGCTGACATTCGGCTTGCCCATGATCCGCATGTTAATAGAATACAGTGCAATCATCATCAAAATCCCGGAGAGCAGTCCGTTAATTTTGCCCTTAGTATGAATAATCCCGGTCAGCGCACCGGCAACCATGCCGCCGGCAAGCGCTGACAGTGTTGCGATCCAGGGCGACGTTCCGCTCGTAATCATTACCGCAGCAATCGCACCTCCTGTGGTAAAGCTGCCGTCCACAGTCAAATCAGGGAAATCCAGAATGCGGAATGTAATATATACGCCAAGCGCCATCAAAGCATAAATCAACCCGGATTCGAGCGCCCCAAGTAATGCAGTTGTCATGATGAATCTACCTCCAGGCGAGTATGACCTTCGTCTACTCGATCAGATTGTTCTCCTTGTCAAGCACTTGTTCCTTCATCGCGTCGGTCACTTCAATGCCTTGCTCCGCGGCGGCGCTGAGGTTCAGGATGAAGTCCAGCTTGTCAGGAACCGTAACTTGCAAGTCGCCGACGTTTTTGCCGTTCTTAAGCACCTCTAAGGCCATCTGACCAACCTGGTATCCGTGATCGTAATATTTGAATCCAACGGTGGCAAAGGCACCCTTCTCTACGGTATCCCGGTCTGCCGAGAAGAATGGAATGTCATGCTCATTTGCCGTCTGGATAATCGTATTTACCGCCTCGACAACCGTGTTATCCAGCGTGATATAAATTGCGTCAACACGGCCTACCAGAGATTCGGCAGCCTGCTTCACTTCAGAGGTATTGGTCACGGTTGCCTTTACCAAGGAAATCCCCCGTTCCTTCAATGCCTCTTCAGCAATCTTGCTCATCACGACCGCATTCGGTTCGCCCTCGTTCAGAACAATACCGACATTCTTTACATCTCCAAAATGATCGGCAACAAAGTTCATCAGCTTCTTGATCGCTTCAGGGTTCGTATCGGATGCCCCCGAGATATTGCCGCCCGGATGCTCCAGATCACTAACCAGCTTGGCGTCAAGTGGGTCTGTAACCGCAGCGAACAGAATCGGAGAATCCTTCACCTGACCTGCAACCGCAATAGCTGGCGGGGTAGCGATTGCCAGTACCAGATCGTATTTTTCCCCGGCGATTTTTTGCGCGATCGACATGTTATTTGCAGAATCCGCTTGGGCATTGTTATAATCCACCGTCAAATTTTCCTTCTCCACAAGTCCGGCATCCTTGAGTGCCGCCATAAATCCTTCACGCGTAGCATCCAGGGATGGATGCTCTACATATTGGGAGATAGCGATCTTGTAACTGTCCTTGCCTGCGGCAGAGGAGGAATTCCCGCCGGAATTCGCTGTGCTGCTGCCCGCATTGTTGTTTCCGCATCCTACAACTCCAAAGATCAGTGCTGCCGTTGTCATTGCTAAAATGGCTGATTTCTTAAAATTCATTGTCATAACCCCTCTCATCTACTCACTAAATTCACTCCACGAAAGCATAGTCTCATTGACGCTTTTATGGATAAAAGTATTAAAGTAAAATATGATTACTATATTAAATGGTGGTCAATTATCCGTCAATCTCTTTTCAGCAAATCACAGATCAATCCGGTTCGTAAGTGGTTCGCCACTTTATTAAAATGTAGTATAATAGGAAAATCGTCATTATACTGAAACTTCGCTGACTCTTTTCATGAAAGGATCATCATCTATGAGTATTACTACGGATTCCAATTCACAACAAGCCGATACGGTTTCAGAAGGTAGCTCCAGTAATCTGGCTGTCCGGAGCCGTCGATTCACCTCGGCTCTCATTCTAGGCAGCTTGTCTGCCTTCGGGCCGCTGTCGCTGGATATGTACCTTCCCGCCCTGCCGACCATGGCCGGGGAGCTGTCCACGAGCGCATCCATGATCCAGCTCAGCCTGACAGCCTGCCTGCTGGGTCTGGCGCTCGGACAGCTTGTCGTCGGCCCGCTGAGCGATGCCCGGGGACGGCGTGTCCCGCTCATTATTGCCATGGCCGCCTATGCGATCAGCTCGGTGCTCTGCGTATTCGCACCGGATGCCATCACCTTGAATGTGCTTCGCTTCATTCAAGGGCTGTCCGGAGCCGCCGGCATCGTCCTCTCCCGCGCCATTGTGCGGGATATGTATTCCGGCTCCGAGCTGACCAGATTCTTCTCGCTGCTCATGCTCATTAACGGAGCCGCTCCGATTCTGGCGCCGATTCTTGGCGGGCAGCTGCTCCGCTTTGTCTCCTGGCGCGGCGTCTTCGCTGTGCTATGCGTAGTCGGCGTGATCATGCTGCTTGCCGTGCTGCTCGGCCAGCCGGAGACCCTTCCGCGGGAACGCCGGCAAAGCGGCGGCTGGCAGGATACCCGCTCTACCTTTGCCAGACTGCTGCGTGACCGCCTGTTCATCGGCTATTGCCTGAGCCAGGGACTCATTTCTGCAGCGATGTTCGGCTATATTTCCGGGTCTTCCTTTGTACTACAAAATATATACCAAGTCAGTGAGCAAACCTTCAGTCTGATCTTTGCCATGAACGGCGTGGGCATCATTATTGCCAGCCAGGTCACAGGCCGGCTGGCAGGACGGGTGTCCGAAACCGTGCTCCTGCGCTTTGGTCTCGGCATGGCTGCGATAGCCTCGGTACTCCTGCTTGCAGGTGTGCTGCTGGACGCAGGACTTGCTGCACTGCTGGTTCCGCTGTTCTTTGTTGTCTCTGCCGTCGGTATCGTCGGGACGTCCAGCTTCACGCTCGCGATGCAGAATCAGCAGAAGTCCGCGGGAAGCGCTTCGGCGCTGCTGGGCTTGCTGCCGTATATCCTTGGAGCCGTCGTCGCCCCATTGGTCGGGCTTGGCGGAGAGTATACAGCTGTTCCCATGGCGGTGGTCATCTTCTGCGGGGATGTCGGCGCGGTGCTTTGCTACACACTGCTGGTACACAGATTTCAGACAAAATCGTAATCTAGTGCATTCGTAATCTAATTCGGGAGGGTTTCATGTGAGCAGACTTTTAAAGGGGATTGGCATTTTTCTTTTTGCAGTCGGTTTACTTGTTGGTGTTCTGGGAGGACCTTATCTCAGCAGCTTTTGGATCGCTCTCTGCACAGTTGTATCCGGGTTTCTGAGCGGAATGATCTTTATAGCCTTGGGTGTTATTCTTGAACAGGCCGAGGAGAACAGAGATTACTTACACTATATCGCTAACTTACTGCCGAAGCCGGAGCAACCGGCGGAACGTCGAAAAGCGCCAGCGAAGAAAGATTCGCGCAGCGCTCTGGAGAAACTAAAGGATTACAAATTTGAACCATCGGACTCACAGGAGTCTTGAATTGCTTTCTGAATGGATCCACCTTAATTAAGAAGAGCCGAGCGGGAGTGTGTGACTTCCGGCTCGGCTTTGCTTTATTACGCCAGACCCCAAGGCAATGCATTATTCCGCTCGGCTTCCAGGACGATCAGTTCGCAAATCCGGTGGCTCTCCAGGGTATCTTGCATAGTGATGATGGGCTGCCAACCATTTTGGACGCAATCCAGAAAATGGTCAATCATGCGAACGAAGCCGCGGCGATACAACACGGGGTCCCAGTCCTTGAATTTCAGAACCTGTTCCTGTCCTGCTTCATAATGAACGGTCGTATTCATGCTCTCAATCACCCACTTGTTCCCTGGGCTCATGACCTCAAGAACTTCATCATCGGCCCCGGAATCGCGGTTCATCACACCGGTGCACAGGAAGTCTTGTCCTTCCAATTGAAGCTGCACATACACCAGTTTCCCATCCTCCACAAAGGTCGTAATCCGGGGAGGCTTCGTGATTTGCCCCGGCGCCAAGTAACGGATCGTATCTACGACATGGATAAAGTCATCATACACAAAGCGGCGGGCATAATCAGGAGAACGAAGACGATTTTTTTGTAAAAACACGGAACGTACCTGCGCCGTATCCTTCACTGTCGCATGCATCGGGGCAAAGCGCCGGTTGAAGCCTACCATCAGAATAACGCCCAATTCCTCTGCGAGAGCGGTTAGCCGCTCAGCTTCCCCATAATGATAGGAAATCGGCTTATCGACATAGACATGTATACCGCTGCGAATCAGCTGCTCTGCAATCTGCGCGTGAGACTCGGTAGAGGAATGAATGAACGCGGCATTTACCCCGAGGCCAATTAACTCTTCGACAGATACCGCGGCTTCAGAAATTCGGTATTTGGCCGAAAGACGATCCAAAGTCTCCCGATTCCGGGTGCAGAATACAAGCTCTACCCCCTCCAAGGCAGTAATGACAGGCAAATAAGCTTTCTGAGCGATATCGCCTAATCCGATGATGCCTATTTTCATAAGTTATCCCCCCAGCCTCTCGAACTCAGATTTAATTTATTCTTCATAGATCATTTTCCGTGTCATTCCGCCGTCTACGACCAGATGGCTTCCGGTTACGAAGGAATTATCAGGATCCGTCAAATACAGGCACGCCAGGGCAATGTCTCCCGGTTCTCCCACCCGGCCGGCTGGATGCTGGCGATGATCGACATCGCGCAAGGAGTTATAGTCTCCGGTCTCAATCCATCCGGGACTGATGCAATTGACCCGAATCCGGTCAGGGCCAAAGGATACAGCAAGCGCATGACTGATCGAGACAATCGCGCCTTTGGATGCGGCATAGGCCTCTGAACCCGGTTCCGACATCAGCGCACGGGTGGAAGATATATTCACGATCGCACCGCCCTCCGGCTGCAGCCTCATGACCTTTGCTGCCTCACGGGAAGCGATAAATACGCTCCGCACATTGGTATTCAGCACATCATCCCACTCCTCCACCGATAGCTCATACGGAGACTTGAAGCGGGATACACCCGCATTATTAATCAGAACATCGATGCGGCCGAATTCTTCTGCCGTTGATTCCATCAGCCGGATAAGATCCTCTTCGGCTCGGACATCGCAAGGAACAAACTTGGCCTTGCCTCCTTGCAAGGAAATGGCCTCGGCAACCGCCTGTCCTTCCGTTTCCAGCATCTCCGCAACAATTACGGTTGCACCGGCTTCAGCATACTTCTCGGCCAAGCCCCGCCCGATTCCTCTTCCTGCTCCCGTTACGATGACGATGCGATCCTTCCACTTCATCCCGAATGCCTCCTTTAGAATCATGGTCCACGTTCAAGCTCTTCCCGCAGCAATATCAGCGATCAGTTTCGAGAGCCAATCGGCAGCCTGCGAGAAGCGGTATCCTCCTGCCTCAGCCTTGCTTGTGTCCATCGTCCATGAGGATGGAATACCGAGCGGGGAATGATGCTCCGTATCTCCCTCGGTAACCAAGTTCGCCTTCTTGCCTGTTGCCTCTTCAATCCATTCCATCATCCGGGATAACGATATATGGCCCTCCGAGCAAGCATTTACCGGGCCGACGAGCCCGGAGCTCCCAAGCCATTGCAGGAACTCGGCCGTCTCGGCAGATGATATGAACGACATCTCCGCACTCGGATTAGGCATGACGATCGGAAGCTCATGTTTAACATGCTCCACATGAAAATGAAGGCGCCTTGTGTAATCATCCGGACCGAGTACGATTGGAATGCGCATGGCAGCCACCGGGAAAGCAGCCTTCTGAAAAAACACGGCTTCCGCTTGCCGCTTCCCTTCGCCGTACTCCAGTTCTCCCCGTTCTGCAGCTGCCCAAGGATAGTTGTAAGGGTTCATATCCTCTTCCCGGAGCGGGGATGAGCCAAATCCATAGACAGATAAGGTAGAGGTAAGTACATAACGTCCTACCCGCCCTTCAAAGGCATCGACTGCGATCAACGCTTCGTTCGGTGAAAAGCAAATATTATCATAGACGATATCCCAGGAATCTGCTGCTGCCTTGCCCAGCGAATCCGCATCCGTTCGGTTGACCGTAATTCGTCTTACATCTTTATCGAATTCCGCCCCGGTTATGCCTCTCGTTGCCACCGTAATCTCATGACGGCCTTCCGCGTGTAATAGCTCCACTAATCGTTTGCCAAAATATTTCGTACCACCAAGAATCAACACCTTGCCCATGGGTATCCCTCCTCAATTCTATTTACTTACTCCCAAACAAGCTCTTCATCATAGTCAGTCCGCATAAAGCGGTGATAAAGAAATAACCCTCCTGAGCTGTCAATTGAATATACAATGAACCGTAGGGCATCTTGAAGTAAATGCTGAGAATCGGATAAATGACCAGCAATAAGGTCGGCAGAAATACAAAGAAGAATAAAGGCCGCTGGAAACTGCGCCGGTTCGGCAGACCGCCAAGCATACTGAGATAGGCACCCAGCGCCAATCCGTATAAAATATTACCGATCAGGCTGTAACTCACCTTCAGCACACTGTCAGAGTTCTGCTCCATCATCGAGACAAAGCGGTTTCCGTAATAGACAAGAAGCAGCGCACCGATTATCCAGATTAGATAATACAAATAGCCCTTGGACTTATTCATGAGCCTTCTCCCCCTACAACGAATTTAAACTTCCCTAGATACGAGCTGCAGCTTCGGCCATAGCTCCAGCCAGCGCTTGCTCTGTATCCGCTGCTCGAACGTACCTGAAGAATTACAATTCGGATTCTCTCTAAGCCGCAGATGGAGCAAATCCTCCAGCCCGAGTGGTGCACTGATTTGCACTATCTCCTCCTTGGACCAGAAGGCAGCGACAGCGGTGGCTGTTTCAGGCCAATACCGCATCGCATCTTCTGCCGAGGCATAGGGTTCATGCCCATTCCTCAAGTGCATTCTGGCCTGATTTTTCGCTGACCAATTCCATTTCGGCACAAGCTCTCTAAGCCTGGCGTCAATCTCCTTCTCCGCTTCCTCATCAAGGCAATTGGGATCATAATAGATCACATCCACATCGAGCAGCGGCGTCCGTTCTGAATACCCGTGCAGGATATCCCAGACGAAATTCCGAATATAACCGGCGGCAATCCGTCCTTGCGGAAGCTGGAGTGAAGCGACCGCCTGCAAATCAGCTATCATTTCCCGTTGTCCGAGGATAAGAGCCTCTAGACTACTTGCATCCCGAAGCTCAATCAAAGCTGACATCTCATAGCTCATCCACATTCCTCCCATTCATGCAATCCAAGGACAGCTTAAATCTCATCTCCATTGTCAGCCTGCCCGCAGCGCCTCATCCTTAGGCAGTAAGACCGTCAGCAACCCAAGCAAAGGAAGATAGGAACAAATCTGCATAATGAACACGATGCCCCATTGGTCCGCAAAATTACCGAGCACGGCCGATCCAAGTCCCCCTAATCCGAAGGACAGGCCGAAGAACAGGCCGGAGACCAGCCCAACTTTTCCCGGCAGCAGTTCCTGGGCATAGACAACAATAATTGAAAATGAGGAAGACATGATCAGACCGGCCAGCACGACCAATATGCCCGACCAGAACAGGTTCGCATACGGCATGAGCAGCGCAAAAGGTGCAGCGCCAAGGATCGACAGCCAGATGATATTTTTTCTTCCATAGCGGTCGGCGATCGGTCCGCCGAAGAAGGTGCCTACCGCAGAAGCAGCAAGGAAAGCAAATACATACCATTGGGCACTACTCTTGCCGAGTCCAAAGTGATCAATTAAATAGAAGGCATAGAAGCTAGAAATGCTGATGGAGTATACATTCTTAGAAAACAGCAGCACAACAAGCACCGTAATCGCACCGCTGATTTTTCCTTTGCTGAGACCGGGTTTGGACAAATGAGTCTTACCGGACTCTTGAGCAGTGGTTTTACGCGCTACCGGCCTAGCATTCAGGGAAGCATACCATCTGGCTACGAAAAACTGGATTACAATCGCAGCCACTGCCGCCAGCGCAAACCAGACTACACTCTGCTGGCCAAGCGGTATAAATATAAGAGCTGTCATCAGCGGTCCCAATGAAGCCCCGATGTTGCCGCCCACCTGGAAGATGGACTGAGCTAAGCCTCGGCGATTCCCTGCGGCAAGATAAGCCACCCGGGAAGATTCCGGGTGAAAGATCGAAGAGCCGATGCCTATGCACATCACGGCAAGCAGAATCATGCTGTAGACAGGAGCATAAGCAAGCATAACCACACCGACAAGTGTAAAGCACACTCCGAGCGGTAATATGTAAGGTCTGGGTCGTATATCCGAGTAAATGCCCACCACCGGCTGAAAGACAGAGGCTGTCATATTCATGGCGAAGGATATCCAACCGATCTGACCGTAGCTCAGCATCAAAGAGTCTCTCAGGACCGGAAACAGGGCTGGAATTGCAGACTGCATCGTATCATTCAGCAGATGCACCAGACTGATTGCAAATAAAACCGGAAAAAAGGTCAGCCTTTGGGCGGCTGTCCCCCCTTCATTTGAAGCATTCATCATCATCTCTCCATCCACACTTGTTCTCTCTATGTTTAACACATTCATTATGAAGGTGAAGCGTAAAAAAATCAAAGAGCAAATGCAAAAAGAACGCCTTATCGGCGTTCTTGAATGGCTTAAATCAGAGGTTGGCGGCAAGCATGGTATTGACCTGAACATCCTTCTGTTGAGAACGAAGCTTCTGTCTGGCCCGGTAAAGGAGAATCTTGAAATGGGAAAGACTGATCTTCATCAAATCAGCGGATTCCTGATAGGAAAAGCCTTGTATGTCATACAAAAGCACAGCATGCTGCTGCTGGGGGGTCAGCTGTGCCAGAAGTGCATAAAGCTCGTCGCTCCGCTCCTGCTGCAGAGCATGGTGCTCGGGAGTCTCTTCATTCGGTATCCCATAGAAAAATTCATTTTCATAAACCTGGGATCTGCTCTCTTTACGCACTCTGTCGATGTAGGCATTATGCGCAACCCGCAGCAGCCAGGCTTTAATCTTGCCCATTTCCAGATTCTCAAGCTTCTTGCACGCCCGGCAAAAGGTCTCCTGCGTCAAATCCTCGGATTGGTGGTGGTCATGACACAAATAATATAAGTAACGGTATACGTCCAGTTTGAACTCACGATATATTAAATCCATGGATCTTCTCTTCATTGTTAGTTTCCACTCCTAATAAGATCAGTCTGAAGCCAATTGTTAATCTTATTATCCGGCAGACTGGTTGCATTCCATATAAGAAAATCTTAAGAATTCCTTAAGAAAGACCTTCGATTTCCTTAAACTTGCAGCGAGCAGACTATGTTGAAAAAAATAATGCCGCCCGATTGCTTCGGGCAGCATTGCTTATTTCTCACGGCTCATGGGCAGACGCACTGTAAACACCGTTCTATATACGTCGCTATCTACCGATATGCTTCCGCCATGCAGCTCTACGATATTTTTCGCGATGGCCAGTCCGATCCCGGAACCTCCGGTATGACCGGCCCGTGATTTCTCCACCCGATAGAAGCGGTTGAACAGATGCGGAAGATCCGCCTCCGGAATGGCTTCTCCATAATTGATCACCTCTGTGACAACCTCGTCTCCGTCGATCCAGCCGCGAATATCAATGAACCGGCCGGCACTGCCATACCGAATGGCATTTGTAAACAGGTTCTCATAGACTCTCCGCAGCTTGTCCGTATCCGCTAAAATATTCAGTGGATGTGCTGGCATAAAGAGACGGCATTCCATATTATTCTCCTGCAGCTGCCAGCCAAAATGAGCGGAGATCTGATGGAGCAGCTCGGCCAGATTAATCCGGCTCGGAATCAGCTTCATTTCTTTTCCTTGCAAACGGGTGTATTCGAACAAGTCCTGCACCAACTGCTTCAATCGCAAGGATTCCTCATAAGCCATATTGATATAATAGCGAAGCTCAACCTCATCCCGATAGCGGTCCTGATCGATTAGCCCCAGGTACCCGTTGATCGTGGTCAGAGGTGTCCGCAAGTCATGGGAGACATTCGTAATCAACTCATTCTTGGTCTGTTCAGCCTTGCGCTCCTCCTCCATGGAGGTTCGCATTCTGTCCAGCATTCGGTTAATGTCCGTGGCGAGCTGCCCAAGCTGTCCTACATTCTCGACCGGAATCTTCGCGTTGGAGCCCTGCTCAATTTTATGCACGCCCTCAATAAGCTGATCCAGATACTTATGCTCATGGCGCCGGACGCTTCTTCTATAGAAATACAACGAGAACAGCAGCATGATCGGAACGCCTGCCAGGTAATAGGCTAATGGAAAGCCAATATTCACGTTAACCCAGTAAATAAAAGAATTAAACGAAATTGTCGGCAGGAAAAAATAGAACAATCGGGCTGTTACGACCAGCAGCAGAAGCGAAATCAAGGAAGCAACGACGGTCCAAAATAGCCATGCTAAAAACCTGAGGCTAGCCTTCAATTTTATAGCCAACCCCCCATACGGTTCTAATCAGCTTCTCCCCGTCCATTTCCTTCTCCAGCTTGTCCCGGAGCCGGCTGATATGTACAGTGACCGAGTTATTGCTCTCAAAATACTTATCCTTCCAGATCAGCTCGAAAATTTCTTCCGATCCGAAAACCCTGCCCGGATGGCTTGCCAGCAAATGCAAGATGCTGAATTCGATCGGGGTCAGCTTGACCGGCCGCCCATCCACGGAGGCTATATGAGTCTCCTTGTCAATATGAAGCGAACCGAGCGTAATCAGATGATCGGAAGCCTGCTGAGGAGGCTGATTGGAATAGGAAGAGCGCCGCAACAGTGATTTGACTCTGGCCACCAGCTCCAGCGGATTGAACGGCTTTACCATGTAATCATCCGCACCGGTCATCAGCCCGGTAATCTTGTCCATGTCCCCATCCTTGGCGCTAAGCATCAGAATCGGAGTGGTCAAGGTCTCGCGAATTTTCAGACAAACGGAGATGCCATCAAGTCCTGGCATCATGACATCGAGAATGATCAGGTCGATCGGAAGCTCGTCCACCATTTCCAGCGCCTGAAGTCCGTTGCCGGTACGGTGCACCGTAAATCCTTCATTGAGCATATAGATCTCTATTAGTTTAGCGATTTTCTCATCATCATCAACAATCAAAATTTGCTTGCTCATAAGTAACTCATCCTTTTAGTTGCATGAAATGGCATGATCATCAACAATCATACCATGCCGCGTGCATGATAAAACAAACAAAAAGTTAAAAAAGGATTACGAACCTTTAAGATACCGAGGCTTACAGGTTCTCTACTTCAACGCTGATGACATGATCGATCTGTCTGATGAACTGATAAATTTCTGTGGTGAGCTCCCTTTCTGATGCAGCAATGACCATGTCCACCCGATGCCTGCCTTCTTCCAGATCCTTGATCTTCAATCTGCGGATTCGATGCTGCGGCGCCTTAGCTGCGCGGCTGCCTTCATCCTTGCGTTCGATAATCCGAATCAGCATGGACAGGTCGCCTTCCGCCTCCATCACGACCTTGATGGATACATCCCGCTGATTCAGCTTGTATGGCCCGACCCATTTTATGAGATAAGGAATGAAATTAACGGAAAGCATCAGCAGAATGACGGTCAAACCCGCCTCCCAATAGAATCCGGCTCCAATCGCAATCCCGATCCCGGAGGCCGCCCAGATCATCGCCGCAGAGGTCAACCCGGAAATCCCTTCATTACTGCGGCGCAAAATGGCCCCGGCACCCAGAAAACCAATGCCGCTGACCACCTGTGCTGCAAGCCGCATCGGGTCCATATTCGGATGGTCTGGACCTGCAAAGACCTCGAATGCCTCAATAGACACAATTGTAACGAGACAGCTGGCGATACAAATGACCATGCTTGTCTTAATTCCCAGCGGCTTTTGCTTTAATTGGCGGTCAATTCCGATAAACAAGCCAAACAGCATCGCTAAGGTCAATTTGAATATCATTCCCAGCTCGATAACTTCCATGATTCGTTATTCGCTCCCTGTCTCTTCTCATGTCCATCTTTGATCCATTATATGATAAGACTGCTCACAGCGAAAGCCATGCCGATAAACACCATGCACAGCAAAATCCCTACCGCTACATTCCCCTCTTTCAAGGCGTCCGAAACTTTAATCGTTGGCGTTACCCATTCAAAAATCCAATACACGGCGATCAGGCAGACATACCCTACCGCAAACCAGAGGATCATGAACCAGATCGAAGTATTGGTATAAGCCGAGACTCCCAGAATGATTGCCGTACCAATAAATTTTCCGCCCATAGCCAGTGCGGCGGCTTTGTTCCCGCGCTTTAATTCCTCCATATCATTATAAGGCGTCATCCAGTTAAAAATGACCATCCCTAACAATTGAAGCCCGATCATAATGGCAATGCTGATGACAATATTGACTAGAATCATGGATTTGCCCACCCCCGAAATTTAGCATAAGTCAGATCGTAATCTGCGAAATCATGAACTTCCTCCAGCACTACGGCAACCTTTTGTACATTCTTCAGCTGCTCATACCGCTCATCGTCAACAGGCTGTTTCACCCGATTGCCTGTCGGAAGCTCCAGCACCGCAAAATTCCGGGTATCCCCGTTATATTCGGTCTTGTAGACCCCTACCAGCCCAACCTCCGTCGTGACCGCAACCTTAAGCTCAGCCAGATCCTTCTCCGCAGAGCCTTGATCCGGGTATGATTTGAGGGGGCTCCATGTTGACAGGCGGATTTCATTCTTCTGACTCTCATCGGTCGTGAGTTCTGCGTCCATGAATTGAAGAATCCAGATCGTATCTCCGGTCGCATAATTTCCATCGTTCGGCAGCAGCTCATTATCCGGCAGCAAGGTCATATCACTCCCGACAAGATCGCCGACTGTGGCTTGTTGAATCCGGTAGTCCCATGGAACTCTGGAGGACTCCATGATCTGTTCACTGCCGGCACTTGTATGCAGCACGCTTGAGGATCCGCAACCACTCAAGAGCAGCATCAGGCAGACCAATACCACTGTAAGCTTGGTTTTACTATTCATGGCTGTCCACTCCTATCGCGATAAAATGGCTCGTATTTCCCGTAATGAGTCCGCCTGCTCTGCCTAACAATCCGCAGGGCTCTCCATTAATGACAAACATGCCTGTCAGCAGATGCAGCTTGCCTGCACTCGTCTCCACAACCGCCAAGTCAGCTCTCTTCTGATAGACAGACGGGAACAGCACACTGCTGTCAAAGCCATCATCATCCTCCGCCTCCAGCGCTCCTTCCGGATCATACATCCGAACGGAGCCGCCTTCCCGCCCAAACATCGACTTGGACACAAAATCCCCGGAGAACAACGGTTTATTATAGGTAGGCAGCATGTATTTGGAGATGGCTTCCCGCTCCCGGGCATTATAAAGAAGCCCCAGCTCATACAGCCCCCATACCGCGGCAAGCAGCCCCTTGGACTGGAGAATGAGGCTGTGAGGTGAATTGAATAACGTCAACCGTCCCGTCTCCAGGGCGTAGGCCATCGCCTCGCCAGCATCGTCCACGGCCATCCATTCTTTAGGATACAGGGCGAATAAACGCTCAATGATGTCCCCATTCTTGTTCTTCAAGTATCCCTCATCAAACCAAAGCTCAAGACAATCCTCACAGATCATTTCCCGTCCGCTATGCTTCACCAGCGCGTTGATTGTCCCGCTATCTTCAAGATGCTCGCCATAGCCTACGCAAGCTGCTCGTTCAGGCTGCTCCTTGCTCCAAGCCTCTGCAACAAGGTGCTGCATTCCTTCATTCACTGATTTGTAGCCCGCTCGAGTCAACAGCCACGGCGTAGCGATAGAGGCTTCTACATACCCGGTAGGCGTATCGGCATTCAGCTCCAGCAGCTTGATCGCTCCGGACTGAGACACCGCAAAGTCAAATCGGGCATACCGACTGATCAGGCCTTCCTCCGGCATCGGAAGGATATCGAGCAGTTCCCATAGCAGCGGCGGAATCCCTATTAGCTCGTATAGGTCTCTTTTTCCATGCACATATCTTGCAGCCTTGTCGAGAATGCGCCAAAGAGCACGAGACGCTTCGGCCAACTCCTCATAGACTGTCCTGTCCATCAGGATGATATGATCCAGCCAATATTCCTCATCCTCCAGATTTGCCCATGTAAAACCCAGTTCCTCCAGTGCCTTGACACGTGCTTGCCGATCAGAAGCAGGCTCTCCTGTGACCCTGAATGTCTGTCCGCTCATCCGCCGAAAAATCCTTTGCTCGTTCCCGAGCTGCTCTTGGAGCTGGAGGAAGAACCAAGACTGCCGGAATTGCCGCCGATTCCGCCGCTTGTCGATGAAGTTGAACGGCGGATAATAGAACCCTTCGTTGACGCCGAGGTCTTCGGAGGAACGACCGACCCGGCTACAGGCTTGCTCTGAAAAGAACCGCTGGAATAAGTGCGCGGTGTGTATGGTGTCGTTGTACCTGGATAATAGCCTTTATTATTTTTGTGCCAGGTGGAGCTGGAATAATTCGTTCCACTATTAAAAAGCAAATGGTACAGCAGCAGATCGTCCCAGCCAAAGCCTCCGTATCCGCCATAGTGGTTGACAATCGTCGTTCCGCCTGAAGTTTCTTCCTGACCGCTCTGCTCCTCGGCCTGAATCGGCAGGCTCCAGTCCACATTTTGATCAAAGTAGGCTTTGACCTCTTCACTAGACCATTCCACCAATGTCGGTTCAGACGTCCCGCTTCCTGATGCCATTGCAGGCTCTCCCGGAATAAGAAACGCATTAGCCAACAGGGCAATCCCAAGTGATGTGGACAGAACGCGCACCGGCTTCCCTTCAGAGGAGAACAGCCTGCTGTTCTCCTGCGTCTTTGGGGTTGCTTCTTGATTCGCCACAGCTAACTCCCTCCTCCATTGTTTATTGATTCCTAATTGGAACGAGCAAAAGCTCTAAAATCTGTGCATCAATGTTCAATCGGCCTTCAACAGCTTCATATTCCCGATCCTGTATCACAATATAGTTGACATGCTCCAGTGCGCTGATCATAGCCGGACTCCACAGGCGTTCATCAATTTCATTCAGCGATCCGTCTGCGCTTTTCTCGTACATTTTCACAATCATCCCTTGTTCCATGTCTGACTCCATCCTTTCCAGAACTAAATTCATAATAACTGATACGGGATTAGCCGGGAAGAGTTTCATCACTACGCAAAAGAGGCCGCATCCGGAAGAAAATCCGGATACGGCCCGTGGCTTGATATTATTGTTAGAACGAAGCTGCCAATTCAGCGGCTTGCTTCACGCCGTCTTGTACAATCGACTCGGCGCGATCCGGGAATTGGTTATGCCCCTCAACGATAACCGTCTCCGGATTCGTGATTCCCCAGAAGGCAAGCGTAGCCTTCAGGTAGTTCATGGACATTTCAATATTCGCCATCGGTCCTTCGCTGTAGATACCGCCGCGCGCTTGAAGCAGAACCACCTTCTTATCGCCTACAAGGCCAACCGGACCTTGCTCGGTATATTTGAAGGTTTTACCCGCTTGGTTCAGGTAGAAGAGGTATGTCAACAGCTGTGCAGGAATAGTGAAATTCCACAGCGGGAATGCAAATACCACTTTATCTGCTGCCAGGAACTGGTCCAGATATGTATTTGCAAGATCTGCCGCTCTTTGCTCTTCAGGTGTAGTCTCAATTCCGCGTCCAAGCTTAAACAGACCGCTCATCATATCATTATCGAAGTACGGCAGGTTCGCCTCAAATACATTCAATTCTGTAATCGTATCTTCCGGGTGATTCTCTTTATATGATTGCAAGAAGCTTTCATACAGTTTTACAGTTGCCGATTGGTCGACGGGGCGATTATTTGCTTTGATAAATAAGACATGGGACATTCTGGATATACCTCCTGATGATATAGACTTACAATTATTCTCTAACTGTAATAAGTATAGTACATGATCAAAATGCCCCTGTCAAAGTAAAAATATTACATTTTCATGATTATTGCGAAAATTTTTCAGATTATTCAGCAAGTTTCGCGTGATATTGACGTGCAGCAGAAACCATATTTCTCATGCAGTAACGGTTTCCTTCTCACCGCGGAGATTATGCATAATTATCAGTTGCAGCCTTTTGCAGCAATCCGATGCAGCGATCCAAATCTGCTTTGACCTGCTTCTTATACCGTTTCGCTTTTTCGTAGCCGCCATCCGTAAATTGATATAACACAATCTCCTGAAAATCAACGCTGGGATCTACCCCTTTTAACTGCTTGGTCCGGTACAGCACTCCTTCCTGGACCAGCTCATGGAGTGCCCGGTATACCTCGCTTTGGGGCGGCACATAGCCGAACGGCTTGAACTCCTCCTTCAACTGATCCAGCATTTGATAGCCGTATCCCCGTTGTTGCTCGACCTTGGTAATTAAAAATAACTTGATATAAGCTCGTTGTGCGATTAGAAAGGCCAATTCAAGCCCTCCTTTCCCTAATTTTTAATAGCAGCTCCTATATTTAGGTTCACTATACGTTGAATTTTCGCTTAAAACAAGTAAAGAAATGAGTAAGTACGAGGATGGTAAGGGGATGCAGTGAGGAACTAGAAAAGTTGGTTTTGTTGTTGTGAATTTTTCATATGATGAATTATTTAATAAAGGTTATAGATAACGCTTTCTCGCCCAAAATAGGGGCTCTGTCTGAGACAAAAAGATGGATAAAAAGTGCCGCCCCTACCTCGCATATTTTGTATCCTCGTAACAGCAGGGAGCCTCTGAGCCCTCGACTTTGGCTCGTCGGTACAATGGGGGCACTCATAACGCGACAAATTTTGTGACATAAGGCATTAAAATTGCTGATGGGGATGCTCATACGACAAATTTAGTGACACAAGGCATTAAAAATTGCTGGGGAGGGAGCCCATGCGACGATTTTAGTGACATAAGGCACTAAAATTGCTGGTGAGGGTGTTCATGCGCCGATTTTAATGACATAAGGCATTAAAATCGCTGGTGAGGGTGTTCATGCGCCGATTTTAGTGACATAAGGCATTAAAATTCCTAGTGAGGGTGTTCATGCGCCGATTTTAGTGACATAAGGCATTAAAATTGCTGCTGAAGGAGTTCATGCGCCGATTTTAGTGACATAAGGCATTAAAATTCCTAGTGAGGGTGCTCATGCGCCGATTTTAATGACATAATGGATCTCTGTCAAGAAAGTGGACACATATTAAGTGAAAGGTTATGCTTCCCTTTTCTTTGTTTTCTTCTCAAAGCGTGCAGCAAATCGAACCGGTGACAAATA
>NZ_HG005139.1:1647200-1651792 GCF_000455265.1 Paenibacillus antibioticophila | reverse complement strand
TAAAGCATTAAAATCGCTGGTGAGGGTGTTCATGCGGCGAATTTAGAGACATTAGACACTAAAATTGCTGGGGGAGGAGCATCCTTTTTGCTTTCTCCCTGCAAAAGGTGAAAACAACAAAAAAGCCGGACAGAAAACTATACGTTTTCTCGTCCAACTTTTTTAGGGGCTTAATAGGCAGCCCCGAAAGTTTGATTTTGCAGACTACAGCATTTTCTTAATTTCATCCTTGATCGATTCCGACTGAGGTCCGAACACAACCTGTACGGCGCCCTTGCCAAGTCTCATTACCCCGGATGCGCCAAGCTGTTTCAAGGCACTATCATTGACTTTCTTATCATCCTTGACGACCAGGCGAAGACGGGTAATGCAGGCATCGACCGATTCAATATTGGACGGTCCGCCGATCTGGGTCAGGATGTTAGCTGCGCGACTGTCTCCCAATGGAACACCTCCCTCCACTGACTCCTCGTCAGTAATACTCAGATCATTATCCTCGCGTCCCGGCGTCTTCAAGTTCATCTTCACAATGAGGAAGCGGAAGATCACATAATAGAGGACGGCGAACACAAGACCGATCGGGATTAGTAACAGCGGCTTGGTCGAGATCTGGTAATTGATTGCATAATCAATGAAGCCAGCCGAAAAGCCAAAGCCCAGCTTCATGCCGAAAGCATAAGTAACAAATGCGGAAATACCCGATAATACGATGTGAACGCCATACAATACTGGAGCTACGAACATAAAGGCGAATTCAAGCGGCTCGGTGATCCCTGTCAGGAACGATGCAAAGGCTGTACCCAGGAAAATCGAGGATACAAGCTTGCGGTTTGCCGGTTTTGCTGTGTGAATAATCGCAAGAGCTGCACCCGGAAGACCGAACATCATGATTGGGAAAAATCCAGTCATGAACATGCCAGCCGTAGCGTCGCCAGCAAAGAAGCGATGCAGGTCACCATGAATGACTTCACCTGCTGCATTAGTGAAATCACCGATCTGGAACCAAACGATGGAATTAATAATGTGGTGGAGGCCAAAAGGAACCAGCAAACGGTTGGCAATGATGTGAACTGCCGAGCCGATACCTCCAAGTCCTGTCACCCAGTTACCGAATACGTCCAGAGCCGCCTGGATCGGGCCCCAGATCAAGCCGCAAATCAAACCGACGATAACCATCGTGAAGGCGGTAACCATCGGAACGAAGCGTTTGCCGCCGAAGAAGCCGAGCCAATCGGGAAGCTTGATGTTATGGTACTTTTTGTAGAGGAAAGCTGAAATACAACCAACCAAAATTCCGCCGAGAACCCCCATATTCAATTTCGTATCCGGAGATTGCATCAGATTCGGAAAAATTCCAGGGACTTTATCGAGTACATCCAGCAGTATCAGTTGCCCGATAACCGCCGAGAGCGCCGCTACTGCGTCTCCAGCTAGACCGATCGCTACCCCTACCGCAAAAATCAAAGGGAGATTATCAAAAATGGTGCCGCCTCCAGCCTCAAGGAATGGAGCAACATACGTATTGAGGAACCCTCCAACACCCTCTCCCATGTGAAAATCCTTGATGTAGTCGATACTGCCAAATCGTAGCAGAATGGCTGCCGCTGGTAGCGTTGCGACCGGCAGCATAAGCGACTTTCCTATCTTCTGGAGAAAAGCCAGCATGTAATAATCATCCTTTCAAATTGAATTGGTTATGACTTTAAAACCGCTTTAAAAATGGTATCCTTGCCTGCAGTCACAGGACCGACATGCATTTCTAGCGAGCTAACCATTTCATCAGCGTTTGTCACCACGATTGGGGTAATTACCGGGTAGCCGGCAGCCTTGATCTGCTCGATGTCAAATTCGATCAGCAGTTGTCCTGCCTTCACTTTGTCACCGACTGATACATGCGAAGTAAAGCCTTCTCCCTTGAGCGACACCGTGTTGATCCCGATATGGAATAGGAACTGAATTCCCTCAGCATTTTCAATCATTACTGCATGGTTGGATTTGATTACATGGACGACCTTTCCTTCAAAAGGAGCGATCAGCTTTCCTTCCGCAGGTTCAATTGCAATTCCTTTCCCCATGTGCCCTGCGGCGAATGCTTCATCAGGCACTTCGGTAAGCGCAACTGCCTTTCCCGTTACTGGCGCTAAAATCTCAAGCGTGATTGGTTCAGCGGATTTCTTTCTCCATTTAGAAAACATCTGTCTATACCCTCCTAATCTTATAGAACCCGCTCTCCCGGACGTGCTTTCCCAGCTTATATTATGCCTGCCGAGCACTGGTTATATAAATCAGGAACAAAAAAAGCCAAGAAAACGAGCCTGCTTAACAGGTTCATTTTCCTGGCTCATGCCCATACTCAAATGGTAGCACGCCAATTGTACAGCGGTTTGAAGTTCTAGCAACATCATAAGTCAAACAGAATCCTACGTCAACATCATTTTTGAAAGCGGTATCTTATTGAATTCGTGAAGACGGGTCCTCCCGATAGGGATCAGCCATACCGGATAGATACAGATTCGAGTTCAAGGAATGGTTCGTATTGAACGTATCATATACCCGCTGGCTGCGGCTATCTTCATCTACCAAGACGAGGATATGTCCTTCATCCAGATATTTCTCATAAGCCTTCGCTTCGTCTTCCGGAATCCCGAGGCCAATCAAGCCCCCGGCAAGTCCGCCGATACCGGCTCCGGCAGCCATCCCTGTCAACGCAGCGGCAATCGGTCCGGCAGCTATAATCGGTCCGATGCCCGGAATCGCCAAGGCGCCGAGTCCCGCAAGAAGCCCTGCGGTGCCTCCCAATACGCCCCCCGCGGTTGCTCCGACGGCAACGCCTTCAGGCGCCATCGTCCCCGTCCCATCCTGGATCGCTTCCTGATCGCGGCTATCTCTCGTTAAGACGGAAATCTCATCGGGTGCAAACCCCTGAGCTTGCAATGATCTAATCGCATCCGTCGCTTCCCGTTCAGTTTCGAAAACACCTACTATTTTCTTCGCCATTAGGATCATCCTCCTGAAGAATAGGTTATTCCTATATTACCCGGGAGAGCGTGTATCAAACCGTCTGTACATAACTTAAACCACGTTCTGCATCCAATCCTGCCTCAGCGTGCACCATCCGGCCGGACCTTACGCGTAGCCTGCGCGGTCCATGGATCATCGGGCCAATAATGCTTAGGATAACGCCCCTTCAGATCCTTTTTGACTTCAAAATAAGTGTGCTGCCAAAAGTTGGCCAGATCGGAGGTGACCTGTACCGGACGGCTTGCCGGAGACAATAAATGAAGTACGACAGGAACGGTTCCGTAGCCAATCCTTGGCGTATCCAGCATGCCGAATACCTCCTGGAGCCGAACGGCTGCAAAAGGATTTCCTTGGCTGTCATACTGCAGCTGAACTTTGGAGCCGCTCGGCACAGGCAGATGGCTCGGTGCTTCTCGGTCTAACTCCCGGCACAGCTCCCAGCCAAGCCGGGTCTCGAGGATCGTCTGCATCGGCAAGGATTGCAGATCTCTTTTCTTCTTCATATCAGAAATATAGGGCAGAAACCATTCCTCCGCCTGTTTCGCTAAGGCCTCATCCGATACATCCGGCCATTTGGCATCCAGTTCTCTCAGAAATAAAATTCTTGACTGAAGCTGTCTTGCCTTTGGATTCCATGGCAGGACCTGTGCGCCTTGCTCGGTGATGACCCGAATAAGCGCCTGCTGAATCAAGCCGGGGTCGGGGTCAGGGTCAGGGACCTCCTTGAGCACGAGCGCGTCCAGTGTCAGTGTCTTCCTTGCCCTCACGGCCCCTGCCTGTTCATCCCACTCAGCCGTCCGGTTCTCTGTCACTTCATTATGATAGAACTTACTGAACCAGGATTCCTCAAAGGGAGCCGCAAGCCATATACGGCTCTCGATGCCCCCATCATCGACATCGGCTATAGCAAGATAGGATTCAGCAGCAAGCGGATCGCTGCGATGAAAGGCTGCGCCGCGGCCGCTTCTCAGCAGATAGCGGCCATCCGACCGCCGCTTGGCCATCCGATCGGGATATGCAAAAGACACAAGCAGGCCGCAGTAGCGCTCCCAATCCGCTTCAGGAGCAGGAGCCGGCCCGCCGGAGAACTGATCTGCCAGCAAGCGCTCCCACTGCTTGCTCACCAGATCAATACTGCGCAGCGCACCTTCATCCGCTATGAGCGAAGATGCTCCGCCCTTCGGCTTGCGTCCGGATCTTGCCGCCATTAGCACGGCAAGATGATCCCGCAGGTCTGCGCCGCCCTTGAGCGCGCCGGGCGCCTCCAGCAGACCTGCCAGCAGGCAAGCGGGCCGGGCTAGGCCCAGCGGCCAAGCGCGCAAGAGCATCTGTGCAAGCCGGGGATGGAGGCCAAGCCCGGCCATACGCCGGCCATGCGCCGTGAGGCGGCCGGCTTGATCGAGCGCGCCAAGCTGGCCAAGCAGCTGGATGGCTTGGCCGTAGGGCGCCTGAGGCGGCGGATCGAGCCAGGCGAGCTCGTCCGGGCCGGAGGCGCCCCACGCCGCGAGCTCCAGCGCGAGCGGCGTAAGATCCGCCTCCAGGATTTCCGGAGGCGTTGCGGGGCTTAGCGC
>NZ_HG005139.1:1605051-1647175 GCF_000455265.1 Paenibacillus antibioticophila | reverse complement strand
CGTGTGCCTTGGCAGTCTCAGATAGATCGTCTCGACCGGATACATGACGCCCCGGCTCTCGACGATCGGTGCGCCGCCAAGCAGCGCCGCCACCGGCTCCGCATCCAGCGTCGCCGACATCACAAGCACCCGCAGATCCTCCCGCAGCAGCTCGCGGCTTTGAAGTGTCAAGGCCAGCCCGAGATCGGCGTGGATGCTCCGCTCATGAAATTCATCGAATAGTATCAGCCCGATCCCGGTCAAGGCAGGGTCATGCTGGAGCATCCGAGTCAGGATTCCTTCGGTAACCACCGTGATCCGCGTGCGGGAAGAGGTCTTGCTCTCGCTTCGAATCCGGTAGCCGACCGTCTCTCCAACCGGCTCGCCAAGCTGTGCAGCCATATAGACCGCTGCCGATCTGGCTGCCATTCTGCGGGGCTCCAGCAGAATCATCCCCATATCGGCCATCCAGGGCGTTTGGAGCAGTTCCAGCGGTGTCCGGGTTGTCTTTCCCGCTCCCGGCTCAGCGATCAGGACCGCCGCTCCCGAATGTTCCAGATGCTGCTTTATCTCAGGTATGACTTCATCAATCGGCATTCTAATTTGATTCATTCTGATCTCCTTGCACGTTTAAGCTATCCATCATCACAGCAATTTTACCACAGCTGCCATCCTTTGATCATGGAATCATTTCCGCCCGGTGAAGGTGAGTTCTTTTCGGCATAAAGATTGGCTTGTATAATATTAAAATGACATTTCTTGATTCAAGAGGAAGTGAACTGCCATGGATTCAACAAGAAGAGGACGATTCGCACCGACGCCCTCTGGAGACATGCATCTGGGAAACGCCAAAATCGCCCTGCTCTCATGGCTGCAAATGCGTGCGGCAAACGGCGTATTCCTGTTGCGTATTGAAGACATTGATCTTCAGCGCTCCAGACCGGAGAAATCGGTTCAAATCATGGATGACCTGCGCTGGCTTGGTCTGGATTGGGATGAAGGCCCCGGAGCTCTGGAGCCCCATTCTCCTTATTTCCAGAGCCAGCGGCTGGAGTTGTACGCTGATGCGCTGAATCGGCTGGAAGCCGAAGGGCTTCTCTACCCATGCTATTGCAGCCGGGCCGAGCTTCATGGCATTGCAGGCGCTCCTCACGGATTGGCATCGGAGGGCGCTCCCTATTCCGGAGCCTGCCGGCGATTGACGAAGACAGAGCGTGCTGAGCGCGCTCGCAGGAAGACGCCTTCCCTGCGCTTTGCACTGCCCGAAGTGCCGCAGGATCAATTATTGTGCTTCCAGGATGGCATTGCCGGAGCTCAGCAATTTTCGCCCGGTAGTGGCGGTGATTTTGTCGTTCGCCGAGCTGACGGCATGTATTCTTATCAGTTAGCCGTAACGGTTGACGATGCCCTGATGGAGATCACGGATGTGCTCCGCGGAGATGACCTCCTTGATTCGACACCAAGACAGATTCAGCTCTATCGGGCGCTCAGCTGGGGAGAACAGATCCCTTCTTTCGCTCATGCGCCGTTACTGCTTGGAGCCGATGGCACCCGCCTTGCCAAGCGTCATGGTGATCTGAGCATCGCCTGCCTGCGCAGCGACGGCGTTTTGCCGACGACCCTCATAGGGTGGCTTGCCTATGTCAGCGGCCTGATCGACCATTTCGAGCCGCTTGCAGCTTCGGATTTGATTGCGGAATTCACGCTTGAGAAGCTTCATCAGGAACCATTTGTCGTGACCGGTCAAGCCTTGAGCTTGCTGTACGGGAACTGACTTATTCAAAACGAGCAAAAGGGAGACCCTTTGCAGGATCCCCCTTCCTATTTGTTATAGATTCAACACGCACTTATAGCAGTGACTCCGCCCCGTCGATCACAATCCGGGCACCGGTAATGTGCTTTGATTCGTCGGATGCAAGAAATGCGACCAGATCGGCCACATTTTCAGGTTGACCCGGACCGTCCGCCAGAGGCTGCGAGCCTTCCGGATATTCAACCGGAATGACAATCCCGTCCAGCTCATCGCTGACCTCGGTGCTTGAATCAATGTTCGTGGCGATAGCGCCCGGGCAAATCGAGTTGACCCGGATTTTAAACTTCGCAAGCTCCAGTGCCGCCATTTTTGAAAATGCCACCTGTCCTGCTTTTGTCGTACTATAAGCCGTCATTCCAAAGCCTGAGAACCTGTCGTTCCCGTTGATCGAGCTGGTAATAATGATGCTTCCGCCGCCTTGCCGCTTTAAATGGGGAACCGTATATTTAACCGTCAGGAAGGTTCCGTTCAGGTTGATTCGCATCGTTCGCTCCCAATCCTCGAAGCTCATCTCTTCCACCGGAGCCAGTGTGCCGTTAATTCCTGCATTGGCGAACACAATATCGATTCCGCCGAAAGCCTCGACAGCCTCATTCACCGCCTTCTCCACCCGCTGCGGGTCAGAGATATCAACATCGAATGCCCGGGAGACACCACGGTAAATTTGATTGATTTGATGTTCCGTTGTGTGCGTTCGATCATTGAGCAGATCAAAGAGCGCAACTTTGGCTCCTTCACTAGCCAGCTTGATTGCAGCCGCTTTGCCGATCCCGGAGCCCGCGCCTGTCACAATTGCCGTCTTGCCCTGAAAGCGTTGACGGATTCCGTTATTTTCAGCCATGATGATACACGCTCCTATTTTCAGTATGGGAAATTGACTTAGGTTAAGCACCTGTCTCAAGATTACCCATAAAGGGGGGCGTTTTAATCACCGAACAAGCTTATAGATCCCTCGTACGAAATGCTCTGCATGAGATAAGATAGGAAATTACAGAGACAAGAAGCGTCAGCAAAATCAGAAAAATCCACGACAAGCCCGGCTGCTCGAGAAAACGGTCCTGCAAAAATCGGAAATCCGATGCTGTCAGCAGCGAGGTCATAACTCCATTCGCCACCATAATCGCGATCATCATCACGACATTTACCACCTGAAACCCCTTGAGCCCAAGCCAGTAAAAGAAAGGCAGATAAATGGACATAAAAACGACCATGGAAAGAAAGGTCCCGACGATCAGCATCAAATCTAAATGAACCGGGTGTCCATACAGCAGATCGGAAGCAAAATTCATACCCGTAGCGATCAGTACTGCTGCCACGACCAAGATTAATGAAGAGAGGTATTTGGACAAGACAAGACGGTTCCTTGGAACGGGCAGGCTGACCAAGAACTGCTGTGCAGAACGCTGCGAGTCCGAGCTGATGCCCAGAATAAGCAATAAACCCGGGAACAGACTGTAAATGAGCGTATGATTTTCCTTTTGCATTATTCCCGAGAAGACAACCGCATAAATGGCCAGAAGCCAGATAAAACGCCGAATCAACAAAAAATCCTTCTTCATCAGCCCTCCGATGCTATGCATATGCCTTCCCTCCCTTGGCCGTATAGTACATAATATCCTCAAGTGTCGGCTGATGATAAAGAGCGCTGCTGCCGAAGATCGATTGCAGCCGGCTTCCGTCCGCAGTAAGGCCCTCGAATCCAAAATCCGTCTCGCGCAGACCGACAAACTCCTTGCGGGTATCTGAGTCAAGCAGTTCCTTGCTGCCCTTAACAATCAGATGACGCTCAAGGATCTCTTCCTTAGTCTGGGAGAAGGCCAGCTTCCCGCGGTGAATGAAGGTAATATAATCCGCTACTTTATCCAGATCGGTCGTCAAATGGGTCGAGAACAGCACCGTCCGCTTCTCATCCTGAATGAACTCCGCCAGCAATTCGAGCAGCTCTCTGCGGAATATCGGGTCCAGGCCTGCCGTTGGCTCATCCATAATAAGCAGGTCCGGATGATGCGACAGCGCGAGTGCCAGAGCAAATTTGGTCTTCATTCCCTTCGAGCAGTCCTTGATTTTCTTCTTTACAGGCAGCTCGAAGCGATCCAGATATTCCTTGAACTGCCCCTCATCCCAGCGCGGATAGAACGATTTGAAAATCTCCTTCATTTCTCCGAGAGTCAAGGTGTCATAGTAAATATTCTCATCCGAAACATAACCAATATTCGCTTTATATGCTGCTCCGGCAATCCCCGCACTCTGTCCGTGAATGGTGATGCTGCCTTGATCTGGTGTGACCATCCCCATCATTATCTTAATTAATGTACTCTTACCCGCGCCGTTTGGACCAATGAGCCCGGTGATATAACCCTTTGGTACGGAAAACGAAACCTGTTGCAGTGCAAAGCCATTCATTCGCTTGCTCAATCCCTGAACATCAATTGCCGTCATGCCCGATCTCTCCTTCCAATAATCTGATCCAGTCGATCAGCTCATTCGTGCTTAACGGAATGCTGCGGCACTCGATAAGCAATTCCTGAATTCTCTCCTCAATCCTGCGCATCCGTTGCTCACGGATAAACTCCGGGCTGCCTCCCGATACGAAGGACCCCTTTCCGACCATAGAGTCGATCAGCCCTTCAGCTTCCAGCTCGCTGTAAGCTCGCTTGGTTGTAATGACACTGATCTGCAGATCCTTCGCAAGCTGACGGATCGACGGCAACGGAGTTCCCGGGAGCAAATCTCCTTGCAATATGCTGGCTCTAATCTGCCTTACAATCTGCAGGTAGATAGGCTCTCCTGAAGAGGGATTCAATAAAATATTCATTCGGCTCAATCACCGCCCTATCTGTCACAGTAATGTATATATACAATATATACATTATATACACTAAATGCAACAAAAATACCTCACCCGAATGGATGAGGTCTATGATTCGCAACCCATTTAAGGACATTGTTTATATGTTTCAACAGAGGGGGAATGCATGAGCCACGACTCCAGCATCTCCTGAAATTTATAGCGGCTTGATGGAGAAGCAATCAGCCAATCCTCCCTGTCCCCTGTGCTTTCTCTCAGGATCCAGTTGATATGATCGGTAGAGATAAACCGCACCTGATGAAGCTCCAGCCTCTCACAGCCCGAATCCTTGCCATAAAATAGAATCTCCCCATGCGAGCCGGGCCGCTTCAGACTTCTGGCAAGAGCGATGCTCCCCTCATGATCTCCGGAATGGACGGCCAGTCTGTTCATGAGTTCATCCAGTTCCATCTCCTTCAAGCGAGGAATCAAGGTATCATATTCGTTTCTGGACAGCAGCAGCGCTGGCATCTCGGCTCGGTTTTCCTCAGTCCGTATACTCTGACAAGCCCTTTTCGCCCATTCTCGACATAACGATTCCCGTACTTGCTCTCCACACAGCTTGAACGAGGAAGAAGCCTCTCCCATCCGTTTACCCCAGATAACCTGCCCTTCACAGCAATGAATGAACTCTTCTCCAGCTTCTTCCTCCAAATGATAACGCATCCAACATCCTCGAAAGGAAGAGGCCGTTAAATCAGATGCCCAGGCAGGTAGTCTTTCCGGTGCTTGCTTCGAGCCACTCCAAGATGAATCCAGCCTGTGCAATACTTCGCCGATCCCCCAATGACAAGCGGTCCCGTAGAATTCTTCGGCAGATAGAGTTACTTCTTTTCTCTCCGTTACAAAATCCTCCTGCATATTCACTCCTCCTTTTCAAGCCGAAAGTGGATAGATTACATTATAATTGTTACTCCGTCACAAAACATTAATCGAATTATAATGTTATCTTAATGAATTTTTAAGATTTCTACTTTACAATGTCTACAATGAGACCACTGTATAGAGGTGATTAACTATGAGAATTCTAATAACTTTCCAGGACAACCAAGTACCCGTATATTTTAATACCGATACCAAGCAACCTGTACAGCGTACCTTAAGACTGCTGACCAGCGCGCTCGAGAACAAATATCTGTTTGGTAAAAACGCGCTGAAAAAATGTCTGGCCTCGCTCATCAGTATTGAAATTGAAGGCTCCGAGGCTATCCTTCACAGTAAGAGCGAATTCGATTCACTCGCACTGTCGCTTTATTAATCTTAAATCAAACGATGATCCAATATGAAGAACCAGCCGCCGGAGCCTTCCGGCGGCTGGTTCTTCATTTCTGGATTGCTTCTTCCTCCCCCAACGCCTTTTCAATCCGGATCAACAGCAGCTTCAACAAATTGATCCTCATCGGCTCATAGGTGCAGGTGTTGATTTTATAAATCAGGAAGCGATCAATCCCCATGTTCATCTCCTCCTTGGAATTCAGTCTCACCCGACGGGGGACATTTCCCTCTGCTCTTATACCCCTAATATAAACCGTTCCCAAGCTTTTAAACGTTTCATTTTGTAACCGTTCTCTCAACGTACTATAATGGAAATAACATGCACTCATCATACATAGAAGCCGCGGCTTCCACCGGAAGGAGATTATTCTATGGCTCTCATGCAAGTTCGCTTTTTTTCGGATGTGTTGGGAATCAGCACCTCCATGACTGTTATTTTGCCAGAGACCACCTATGGACAAATCGGAATGAAAGGACTAAGCAGCGACGGACTGCATCCTACATTGTATCTGCTTCATGGCATGTCTGACGATGACACTATCTGGCTGCGCAGAACCTCGATTGAACGCTACGTTTCAAGGCTGGGTTTAGCCGTAGTTATGCCGCAAGTCGACCTAAGCTTCTATACGGATATGGCGGAAGGCAATCGTTACTGGACCTTTATTAGTGAAGAGCTCCCTGCCAAATGCCGTTCCTTCTTTCCGCTCTCCAGCCGCAAGGAGGACAACTTTGTCGCAGGTTTATCTATGGGGGGATACGGCGCCTTCAAGCTCGCTCTTCGCCGACCTGATATGTTCGCTGCGGCGGCAAGTCTTTCCGGGGCACTTCATACATCGGGTATCTTTATGAGAGAAAATGAAGAGTCGCAGAGGACTCACTTGTTCAGACGCATTTTCGGACCGAAAGGTCCGGCTGGGACGGACAATGATCTGATCCACTTGCTCGGGAATTTCCAGACGGATGAACAGCGTCAACTGCTTCCCCGTCTATATCAGTGCTGCGGGACGGAAGATTTTCTATACCAGGATAATCTGATCTTCCGGGATGCCTGCCGTCATGCGGGCTTGGAACTGACCTATGAGGAAGGACCGGGCGCCCATGACTGGGAATACTGGGACGCCCGAATCCAGGATGTATTGCAATGGCTCCCATTGCGCCAATCCTGATTAGTCCATTGGCTCAAGCTCATAACGTCTCCGCTGCGCTCCCTTGTCGCGGCGGAGCTCTTTTTTTCCTCCCGTTCGATGCTGCGACCTCTTCCTCTGATTCTCCTTCGCATGCTGATACTTCAATTCCCGCTCCGTTCTCCGGTAATTATCCAGCCGTTTGCGTTCAAGCTCCCCATTGCGGATTGCCGCCAGCACAGCACAGCCCGCTTCTTGCTCATGTCTGCAATCCTTGAATCGGCAGTCAGCAGCCAGCTTCTCGATATCGGCAAAGGCCTCGGCCCATCCCCCGTCCTCGTCTTCCCACAATTGAAGCTCTCTCATTCCGGGAGTATCGATCATTACCGCTCCTTGAGGAAGCGGGAATAACTCGCGGTGAGTTGTCGTATGGCGGCCTCGACTGTCATCCTCGCGCACCTCCGTAGTTGCCTGCAGCTCCTCACCGCACAGCCAGTTCAGAATCGTTGACTTTCCCGCTCCGGAAGAGCCTGTCATCGCGATCGTGAGCCCTGGCTTCAATAGAGCTTCAAGCTGCTCCCTCCCTTGGTTTTCCTTGGCGCTGACAGCAATGACAGGAACCCCGGGAGCTATCGCCTCCACTGCAGCGATAATAGCCTCCGGGTCCTCGGCAAGATCAGCTTTACTAAGCAGAATCACCGGATTGGCGCCGCTGTTCCAAGCCATAACCAGGTAACGCTCCAGTCTGCGCAGGTTAAAGTCATGGTTCAATGCGGCCACAAGCAGGAGCAGATCAACATTAACCGCAATCAATTGCTCTACGGGCACGGTTCCCGCAGAACGCCGCGAAATTCGGCTGCTGCGGGGAAGCAAGCCATGGATCATGCCATCTGGCGCCGTCTCGGTCAAGTATCTTAACAAGACCCAATCCCCCACGGCCGGGAAGGCGCTTCGCTCTTCAAGCTCATATTTTTGCCGTCCCGACAGCTCTGCCCAGCCTTCTCCGCGCTCGGAGACAATCTTGTATTTCTGTCCATGATCCGCTGTGATCCGGGCTGGGAACATCCCTTCCCGAGACTGTTCCGCGAAGCTTGATTCCGCTCTTGCATTCCAGCCAAACCTGTTAAGCCATTCATGACCTGTCTGGATATTACGATGTTCATTTCCACCTGTATGCATGTTCAATTCAATTCCTCCAAATGGTTATTTTCATCCTTAGATCAACACAAAAAAGACGCAGGCCATCTACCTGCGTCCACTACTCCGCGATTCATCCACCTTTTGTTGAATGAGCGAAAGAGCATAAAAAACCGCAGGGGCCAAGGCGCCCCTGCGGTAGTATTATCATACGGAAATAACGCTCGAACACGGATCCAGGATCAGTTCAAGGCTGCAATTCCCGATGCAAATAGCTTACCTTATCAGAGGCTCTAAACGGTACGACAAGCAACAGTTCAATCGAATATGTCATTCTGCTCATAGTAACAGCCTCCTTTAACAAACATTTTCTTAATCATAATGAACGGTCATTTTATTTGTCAAGCCTGAGTTTGTAGATTCCTCAAAATCGATACGACTTCGTCCAGTTCATGCACAGCATGAAGCGGCGTTGCATCCGTCATAGTCTCCGGCCATGCATGCTTGCGTTTCAGCCATATTCCACGGATTCCCGCTCTGGAGGCTCCCCAGATATCATTAACCGGATGATCCCCAATGATTAGCGTTTCCTCCGCCGCTGTACCGAGTCTTTTCAAAGCCAACTCATAAATTTGCCGGTCAGGCTTCTTCATCCCATGATCTCCGGAGACGATAATAGCGTCAAAATAATCCCGCAGCTCAAGCCGATCGATCTTGCCATGCTGAACAGTGCTAAGCCCGTTTGTGATTACACCAAGCTTATATCCCGCTTCCCGGCAGGATTTCAGCGTATCCAGCGCATGGGTCATAACTCTGGCATGCTTCATGTAGTGCTCGTTGTAATAGGCCTGGACCTCGGACAATACAGGCTTGACGCGCCATGGAAGCCGCTCGATCAATTCAAGGAAAAAGCCATCCTTCGGCCGGTAACCATCCGCATCGCTTTCAATCATGTACGCAACAATTTGCTCTTGCTTCTCCTGATCCTGTTCACTTAACAGTTCTCTAACCAGCTGACGGGAAAACTCTTGAAAGGTCCAGTCCCGATCCATCAACGTATTATCCAAATCGAATAACAATCCTTTAATCATCTTGTTCTCCCCCAATATCTCCCGGAATTCTATTAATTCTCTCTACCTTTATTGTAAGTCTTCTGTCAACCTGTAAACGACAAAAATAGCGCAAATCCGTCATTCGGATCTGCGCTTCATCTTTTCTTATTCGACATTTATCTAAATAACAGGCAGGCTTAAACGGTATATTTACACCACTTCCTTCCGATGGGTTAACAGCATTTCCTGGTCTGTAATATAAAGAGGAAATGGAGGAGCTTCCTTTAGAAAATGTCCGTCCATCAGCGTTTTGATATCGACTTGAAACGGCGGCGCCTGCTTGATGACAGGCATTTTCCCCGATTCTTCTACATAAGAATCCACAGCCCTTTGCACTAAATCCAAATAATAAGGAATCTCTCGTTCGTGCTCTTCAAAAATTTCGAATGTTTCTGACGACAGATAAAACTTTTGATCGCTTATACCGCCTAAATATCTGACAAGCCGGCTTAAATCAAGGCTCTTGTCCGGCAGGACCAGATTCTTGCGGTTAATTCCCTTCGGCATGTCCATCTCATATTTCAGAACAGCTCGTTTGAGCTCCTCGAGCGTTACGTGTACGGCAGGAGGGGGACCGTCAGCGGGAAGAGTTTTGCGCTTTTTATTCCAAAAGAACATATCGCATCAACCTCCTATCTCCATCATCTAAGAAAGCAAACGCTTTCAATACTATTATATCCTAAAATTTTAAGTATGAACCTCGAACGCAAAAACGTCATACAATAGTCAAAAAATTTCTGCCGTGCCTAACAGCCTGCTTCTGGATATTCTCCCCTGTTTGCGGTAGGATGGAACTGTTTCAATTACTCACAACTCAGGAGGCTCTTATGCAGGACGTGATCATTATCGGTGCGGGTCCGTGCGGACTGTCCGCGGCTATTGAATGCCAGCGGCGCGGTTTACATACCCTTGTACTTGAGAAAAATTGTGTTGTTCATTCCATCTACTCCTATCCGACTTACATGCAGTTCTTTAGTACTGCAGAGCTGCTGGAGATCGGTGATATTCCTTTCGTAACGCCCAACGATAAGCCTTACCGGCATGAGGCTCTGGCCTATTACCGCCGGGTCAGCGAGCACTATCAAGTACCCGTCGCCGCTTATGAGGAAGCAACTCGCATCGACCGGCAGCCTGACGGCAGCTTCAAAGTATATTCCCGGACAAGACAGGGAGAGGAATGGGTTTATGATACGAAATACGTCGTGATCTCTACCGGCTATTTTGATCACCCTAACCTGCTCGGCATTCCTGGAGAAGAATTGGACAAGGTTTCCCATTACTTCCAGGAGGCTCATCCCTATGCAGGGATGAAGGTTGCGATCATTGGAGGCAGTAATTCCGCCATTGACGCGGCCATGGAATTGGTGCGTGTAGGCGCAGAAATTACGGTGGTGTCCCGCGGAGAGGCCCTTTCGGAGTCTGTGAAGCCGTGGGTAAGACCGCTCTTCGAGGGTCTGGTGAATAAGGGAAGGGTTCGGCTTATGCTAGAGGCCAGAGTGACGGAGGTCAGACCAAGCGAAATTGTCGTTGAGTCGGTTGGCCCAAACGGCCGGACGGCAACAGTGCTTCCAAATGACTTCGTGCTGGCACTAACCGGTTTCCGGCCGGACCGCAAGCTGATGCTGGATGCCGGGGTCGAGATGTCCGGTGAGATGGAGAAGCCCGTCTTCCACCCGGAGACGATGGAATCCAATGTACCCGGCTTATATGTAGCAGGTGTCATAGCTTCCGGACGCAATGCCAATGAGGTATTCATAGAAACAGGAAGAGGACACGGACGGCTGATTGCCGATCATATTCTGAGCAAGACCGGGACCCGTTCATGATGAACCAGGTTGATCTGATCGCTCTCTTCCTGCTCCTGATGACAGCTCTTGGGATCTTTAGCGGCAACATGCCAATCACCATTGCTATGCTGGTTCTTTTGATGGTCCGTGTGCTCCAGCTGCATTTTGCCTTTCCCTGGCTTGAAAAATACGGCCTGACCATCGGAATCATCATTCTAACCATCGGAGTGATGGCTCCGGTTGCGAGCGGAAAAATTTCGCTCCAGACACTGTGGGCTTCCTTCTTTCACTGGCAATCGCTTCTGGCGATTGCCGTTGGCGTGCTCGTAGCCTGGCTGGGCGGCAGAGGCGCTTCCCTGATGGGAAGCCAGCCGACCGTTGTTGCGGGGCTATTGATCGGGACCGTGCTCGGTGTCGCCTTCTTCAAAGGCGTGCCTGTTGGACCGCTTATCGCCGCCGGCATCCTCTCCCTCATCATCGGGAAAGGATAACACCGCCTGGCTGATTAAGCATTTAAATGCTGAATATTATACAACTGGGCATAGACGCCATTCTTTTGCATCAATTGCTCATGGGTTCCCCGTTCGGCTACGGCCCCATTCTTCATGACGACAATGAGATCGGCATGTGTGATCGTAGACAGGCGGTGAGCCACAATCAAAGTTGTCCGGCTTCGGGACAGGTTTTGCAGCGATTGCTGGATCAGATGCTCCGATTCCAGATCCAGCGCAGAGGTTGCTTCATCCAGAATCAGAATCGCTGGATCCTTAAGGAAGACTCTTGCAATCGCAACCCGCTGCTTCTGTCCCCCCGACAGCTTCACTCCGCGTTCACCCACCTCCGTATCATACCCCTGAGGTAATTCCAGAATAAAATCATGGGCATTTGCCGCCTTGGCGGCCGCAATAATCTCCTCTTCTCCCGCTTCCGGATTGCCCAGAGAAATATTATCGCGCACACTGCCGCTGAACAGGAAGTTTTCTTGAAGTACCATGCCAATCTGGTTGCGCAGGCTCTCCATTGTCCATTCCCGGACATCCCTCCCTCCTACGAGAATCGAGCCCTTCTGAACATCATAGAACCTTGGAATCAGACCAACCAGTGATGATTTGCCGCCCCCGCTCATGCCGACTAACGCAACCGTCTGCCCCGGGCTTGCCTGGAGCGAAATGTTTTTCAGCACCCATCCTCCCTGATCCTGGTATTGAAACCACACTTGTCTGAACGCTACGCCATGCTTGCCGGCCGGAAGAATGGCTGCTCCTTTCGCATCTGTCATATCATAAGGCTCCTCCAGCAATTCCAGCACACGCTCCCAGGAGGCCGAAGCTTGGGTCAGAATCGTCGAGGAATTGATCAGCCGCTTCAACGGCGCATACAGTCTGTCCAAATAACCGAAGAACGCAACAAACGTGCCGAGCGTCAAATTGTGCTGAATGACCTGATAGCCCCCATAACCGATAACCAGCAGGGGTGCGATATCTGTCAAGGTGTTAATTACAGCGAAGGTCCAGGCATTCCAGCGGCTGTGAGCAATCGCCTTATTGAGGTATTTCCCGTTGATCCCCTCAAATTGGCGGGCCTCATGACGCTCAAGCGCAAAGCTTCTGATGACCGATATCCCCTGAATCCGCTCATGAAGATAAGCTTGAATGCCTGCCAGCGCAGCAGAACGATCCTTGGTCAGCGCCTTCAAACGCTTGTATAATATTTTGACCGCTATAGCATACAGCGGGAAAATCGATATGGCGACCACCGTAAGCACCGGATCAAGATACACCATAAACCCGAGCACAAAAATTAATGTAAATAAATCCAGCCACACATTCATCATGCCGACTTCGACAATGTTTTTTGTCTGCTCCGCATCATTGATAAAGCGCGATATGACTTCTCCAACCTTCGTATTCTGATAGTAACGTAGCGACAAGCGCTGGAGATGTGCGTAGAGACGATTGCGCAAATCGAACAAAATCCTGGACGTGATCAGTTGGGCAAAATACTGTCTTGCATACTCCACCGGTCCCCGCACGATCACAAACAGAATCAACGAGCCAGTCAGCACCCATGTCAACCTTGAAACCTGCTCCTCCAGCTGAAGCGCAGAATTAAGCAGCACATCGTCGACAACGTATTTTTGCACTAAAGGGAGCAATGCCGGGATTCCGAACTTCAGCACCCCAATAAATAAGGTCAGCAGTATCCATTTCGTATAAGGCTTAACAAATTGAAAATAGGCTCTCCAATGCTTCAATCTAGGTTCACTTTCCTTTCTGTATCTCTAATCCTGATGTTCGAGAGTCCTTTATTCGTACTCTTTATGCTTTGCGGCAAGCCGCACCGCGTATTCATCCAGCCTTCGCCGGATCAGCTCCGGAGTCAATCCTTGCACGCCAAGATCCTCCCATCCTTTATATACCCCTGGAGGCCCTGGAAGCATCTCAACCAAACACAGCATATCCCAATATGGGTTCGCAGCAAGTAGAGAGACGCCCGGAGCAGCAAGATACGCATCCAGGAAATCATCGGCCGCTTGCACGCCATAGAGCTGAACCAGGTTAAGCCGGCAATGCCCCGTATCGATCCCCGCCGGTCCCTCGCAAGCATTGATCCAGTCTACAATACCGCTGATGGCTCCCTCTGCCCACAGCACATTGGCCGGATGATAATCGCGGTGTATCAGACAAGGAGTGTACTCTGGCCTCGGGCCTTTTACCGTATCCAGAATACAGCGCCAGGCGGCCGGCTCTTCCGTCCAGACCGGAACTTCAAGCTCATCCAGCGACACATATGTAAAATAATGCCACGCCATCTTACGGGCAGGTGCTCCGTGAAGTTTAGCGATGGCTTCACCAAGCGCCTTAAGCCATGCAGAGGAGGCTTGTCTCTCCAAGATGACTGTACCTGGAAGGCAGCTCATCAGTACAGCCGGATAACCGCATTCCCGTCCCTTCGGGTCGGAAGCAATCCAGACTGGCGCTGGCATGCCCGCTTCACAGGCCGCCAGGAGCGCTGCCTTCTCGTGCAGCGGCAGATGGGGCTCCTCCTTGATCCACGCTTCGTCCTGGATGATTCTCATTACCCACAAGCGGTTCTCCGCTTGATGATCAACAGCTATTTCCAGCCGATAGACAACCGATGAGATCCCTCCCTTAAGCCGGACAGCTTGAACTAGCCTGCTGTCCGGTCCTGCCTGGCGAAGCGCCCAGTTCAGTGCTCTCGAAGAAGGTCCTTGCTCTAAGACTTGATCTGTGTTTTCCATCGTTCCTCCCCTGATCAGGATGAGCCTGTTCATTTTTGTAAGATGCTGTATTTGTAGGTTCAATAATGATATACTCCATATTAACATGAAAGGGTTTAGCAGCAGCTTGACCTTATGTAATTTAGGAGGACACCCATGTCACGACGTTTTGTAATCGAGGCCGTGATGGTGGCGATCTACGGCGAATTGCTGATGCCTCAGGCACCAGTAGAATATATAGTTCCTTACACCACCGTCATGGAGCTCTATGAGTTCCGTAACAGCCCGGAGCCTTTGATGAACGATTCTGCGGACGATCAGCATGTGAAGCAGAAGATTGAAGAGCTGATCGCTTATCTGGAGGAGCCGTTAAACCGGAAAAAGCTGGAGCGCTGTCTTACCGTGCCCTGGTCCAAAAGCCCGTCCATCCTCTTTGGGGAGGAAGTTTCGTGGACTGTCGTCAACGCCTTGGACAACGAAATGTACGGCGAACTGCTTGATCCGATAGAGACAGAGCTTGTCCTGACCGCTCAGCGGGAGCATGCCCCGGTGCTTACCGATCAACTGGAGTTGATCCGGAGAATCATCGAGGTGGAAGCCCCGGTACAGATATTCGATATCGGAGATTTCGAATATGCGATGGACGACCCTATTTTCAGCAATCAGGGCTAACAGAGGTAGTCCAAAAAGTCATCTTTTGATCACGAAGTTATTCAAGAGGTTACTAGCAGATGAACACTCAAAAAATAGCACAGGGCAGAAGTGAGATCGTTCTGCGTCCTGTGCTATTTTAATTCGTCGCGCTAAAGCTATGCCGCTCTCTAAGAATTACTGGCTCTGATAAGCTTCGTCAGACGCCGCTGATTCCGGCAGATAGGCATATTCAATATCATCCTCACCGGCGTTATAAGTAACCTTCAAATTGTAGCCGTCAAGATACCACTTATCATGATCCTCCATGTAAAACGTGATGCCTTCTGCTTCTGAGGAAATGCCCGGAGAGATGGGCTCATCTGCCTGTATGCCAAGCGAAAATCCCGGGTGGATGGCTCCTCCGGCACTATAGCGGGCAAACAATCGGACAGACTGCCCGGACTTCAATCCCAACTCTTGCTTGAACCAACGGGCCGCATCGCTCGTAACCTCGATCATCTCGATCCCTCCTTGTTGTTTCTTTTATTTTAGTCCATTTTCACCGATTTGCAAAAAAAAGTTTGACACCTTTAAGAAAGCGGTGTTAAAATCGTCAACATACGAGATTCGTTTTCAATTAATTACCATGCAGAAAGGGTGATCCTGGTGTTTATGATTCAACATTTTCCCGCTCCTGTATATGCGGGCACGCAGAAACTGAATACCAAGGTAACCCCTGCTGGAGTGAATCTGATCGGTTCATTCGGCTTCTAGCCTGGAAAGGCTGCGAGCCGGCATCCCTATTCGCGCGGTTACTTGACGTTGTCGTGTAACGTACGCGAAATCTAAATGATGGATTTTGGGCATATCGTTCAATGACGATATGCCTTTTTGCTGTTCTTCAGGGTATTCAGCAGAGGTTCAAAGAGAAAAAGAAACATTATTCAAGGAAGAGGAGGAAACCTCGCTATGTTTTCAGTCCTAAAAAATCTAAGCTGGTTCTTCAAGCGTGAGCAAAAACGGTACCTGGTTGGTCTGGTTCTGCTCATCGTGGCAGGAATCGCAGAGCTTGCTCCCCCGCGCCTGCTCGGCAATGCAATCGACGATATTGCCACAGGGTCCATTACCGGGCAATCGCTGACCACCTATATTGTACTCATTCTGGTCGTTCTGATCTTCATCTATCTGATCACCTACATATGGATGCATAAATTGTTCGGGGGCTCGAACCTGGTAGAGCGCTTATTGCGCACCCGTTTCATGAATCACCTGCTCGGTATGACACCGCCATTCTTCGAGCGCAACCGCACCGGTGACCTGATGGCCCGGGCAACCAATGACCTGCGTTCCGTTGCGGTCACAGTCGGCTTCGGAATGCTGACCCTTACGGACTCCACCGCTTACCTCTCGGTTATATTTATCGCGATGAGCACATTGATCAGTTGGAAGCTGACGCTTGCCGCGATTATCCCGCTTCCCTTCATTGCCCTGGCGATGAAGATTTACGGGAAGATCATTCATGAGCGCTATACTCTTGCTCAGGATGCCTTCGGCGATATGAATGATCAGGTGCTAGAATCGGTATCCGGCATCCGGGTTATTCGCGCTTATGTTCAGGAGCGGAATGACGAGAAGAAATTTGCGGATATTACCGAGGACGTGTTCCGCAAAAACTTGGCCGTGGCTAAAGTGGATGCCTACTTTGAGCCGACCATCCGTCTCTTTGTAGGACTCAGCTATGCGATCAGCCTGACCTTTGGCATTTATCTCGTATTCAATAATGAGCTGACGCTTGGTGAACTCGTCTCCTTCAATATGTATTTGGGGATGATGATCTGGCCGATGTTCGCCATTGGAGAGCTGATCAATATCATGCAGCGCGGCGGTGCCTCGCTGGATCGTGTGAACGAAACCTTAAACGTGCGCCCTGATGTCTTGGATCCTGCTGAGCCTGTCTCGGTAGACTCACCGGATACCATCGAATTTGATAACCTTACCTTCCAATATCCGACTTCAACGGTTACGAATCTGGAGCATATCCAGCTATCTGTAGCTAAAGGCCAGACGTTGGGCGTAGTAGGCAGAACCGGCAGCGGTAAGTCAACCTTGCTTAAGCAGTTGCTGAGAGAATATCCGGCCGGCAGCGGCAAGCTGACGATTTCCGGGGTTCCGATTGATCAAATTGCTCTGGATCAGTTGTATTCTTGGATCGGCTACGTTCCTCAAGAGCAGATTCTGTTCTCAAAGAGCGTCCGGCAGAACATTCAATTCGGCTGTAAGGATGCTTCCGACGAAGTAATTATGGAGGCGATCCGCACCGCGGCGTTTGAGCAAGATCTCGAGACATTGTCGGATGGGCTGGACACTCTGGTTGGTGAGAAAGGGGTTGCCCTTTCCGGCGGACAGAAGCAGCGCGTCTCTCTCGCCCGCGCATTTATCGCTGAGCCGGAGATTCTGATCCTGGACGACGCGCTCTCCGCCGTCGATGCCCGCACAGAGGCACGCATTATCGAAAATATCCGGACCAAGCGTTTCGGTAAAACTACGCTCATTTCTACGCACCGCCTGTCAGCCATTGAGCATGCCGACTGGATTATTGTCCTGGATAAAGGACGGATTATCGAACAGGGCACACATGAACAGCTGCTGAAGCACGGCGGATGGTACCTTGAGCAATATGAACGACAGCAAGTGGAATCGAACCTGACCGACTAAGGAGGTGCCCGTGTATGAAAAACCAAACGGGAAAACGACTGTTCAAATATGCTTTACATGCAAAAAATACATTTATCCTGGCGCTGGTTATGTTAGCTATCGGCGTAGCGGCCGAACTGGCTGGCCCGTTTCTGGCCCGCGCCATGATCGATGACCATATGCTGGCCATCGAGAAGCCGTTTTATGAAACGGCGTCTTCAAGCAAGGAGACGGTCTCTTATGACGGCAGATCGTTTAAGCGGAGTGACCGTTTTGCTCCGGAGGAGGCCAGGGGTCCGGAGGTTCGCGTGCTGCAGGTTGGCCGTTCCTTCGTACTTGTGGAGGCCGCCATTCCAGAAGTATCCGGCGAGCGCTCCTTCAAGGATGGAGTTCTGACTTTATCACATCAAGGCGAGGTGCAGGAATATCCTGCAGTCCGGTTGGATTCTGCCGGTGTATTCGCCTTCTATAAGCCGGAGATCCCGGGTATTTTGAAGCTGATTTCCTGGTACATGGTATTCCTCGCCATTTCAATTCTGATGGAATTCGGGAAGACCTATTGGCTCCAATCTTCAGCCAACAAAGTGATCCGCAAGCTGCGGATTGATGTGTACGCCCATATTCAAAAGCTCCCGGTACACTTTTTCGACAATCTGCCCGCCGGAAAGGTCGTATCCCGGGTCACCAACGACACGGAGGCCGTTAAGGATCTGTTCATCGCGGTGCTGGCGAACTTCTTCTCCGGTATTATCAATATGATCGGTGTTTACATCGCGTTATTTATCCTAGATGTCCGGCTTGGCCTGGTGTGTTTGTTTGTTGTGCCGATCCTGTATGCCTGGATTGTGCTTTATCGAAAGTTTGCCACCAAATACAACACGATTATTCGCTCGCGGTTGAGTGAGATCAACGCAATTATCAATGAATCCATACAGGGTATGTCCATTATCCGGATTTTTCGGCGTCAGAAGCAGACCCGGGAAGAGTTTGAAAATCTGAATAATGATTATATGAGTCACAGCAACAAAATGCTTAATCTCAATGCCTTCACCTCCCACAATCTGGTGAACGTGATTCGGAGCCTGGCATTCGCGGTTGTGCTGTGGTATTTCGGCTCCGCCCAATTAAGCGGTGCTGGGATCATCTCGCTTGGAGTCCTATATGCCTTCGTTGACGTCCTGGGCCGGCTGTTCCAGCCGATGACCGGGATGGTTAACCAACTGGCTGCGCTTGATTCCTCCATGGTATCGGCAGGACGCGTGTTCAAGCTGATGGAGGAGCCCGGCGAGGATGTGACAGATGGCTCCATGCCGCGCTACCGCGGCAACGTCGAGTTTAAGGATGTCTCTTTCGCTTACAAGGAGGATTTCGTATTAAAAAACATTTCCTTCGGAGCCAAGCAAGGCCAGACTGTTGCGCTGGTCGGTCATACCGGCTCCGGCAAGAGCTCCATTATCAACCTGCTGTTCCGGTTCTATGATCCCCAGAAGGGTACGATTACCATTGACGGCAAGCCGGTCAAGGAGTTGCCCAAGCAGTGGATTCGCCAGCATATGGGGATTGTACTGCAGGACCCGTACTTATTCACGGGGACCATTGCTTCCAACGTCAGCCTAGGCGATGAACGCATCACCCGCGAGACAATCCAGAAAGCCCTTGATGACGTCGGCGCTACGCGGATATTGAGCCATTTGCCGAAAGGAATTGATGAACCGGACGTGGAAAAGGGAAGCACCTTGTCCGCCGGAGAACGGCAGCTGATCTCCTTTGCCCGGGCATTGGCCTTTGATCCGGCTATTCTCATTCTGGATGAAGCTACGGCGAACATCGATACCGAGACGGAAGCCCTGATCCAATCGGCGCTGGAGGTGCTCAAACGAGGCCGCACGACCTTCATTATCGCCCACCGCTTATCAACGATCCGCAGTGCGGACCAGATTTTGGTTCTGCATCGCGGTCAAATCGTAGAGAGCGGCACACATGAAGAACTGCTTGCGCTTGGCGGCCGCTATTACAAGATGTACCGCCTGCAATCAGGCGGTGCCGATCCCGCTCCAAGCGTCGCGGCTGCGTCCGTGCAGCCTGCGGTGAACCAGAGGTAGTCGAATGCAACGCCTAACGAAGGGCTACCCTTGAAGTTCATGCCATCGCTCCATTCATCGCAGTTTCATGCAATAGCGCAGCAGTACGAGTACACCAACAACCAAAAAACCGTCCAATGATTCTGCGTTGCCGGGGCAACGTGTGAAGTGTGCTTACGATCGCTGTTGCTCGCGGATTTCCCTTATTGTAATAAGTTCTGACAAGGAAGAAATCCGCTCGCAAAGGCGACCACTCCGTTTCTTCAACACACTTCACACTTATGCCCTTTCTACGCAGGCTCATTAGTTCGCATTATAGTGCCGGATGCACTATAGTAGCTCACACAAGGTCCCTATTCGGTATTAAAGCACTCGAATTTCATCGCAGGCTTGTCATCCGGCATCTGAGGTGCCGGATGGGGCTATCATTACAAACTTCATTGGAGCGTAACCAGAATGAGGTTGGTCAAGTTGGATGAGTGAAAAGTTAGGAGCAAAATTGGAATTCTAGTGGGCAAGATGATGGAGGAACAGAGGTGGTTTCGATAGCCGGAGTATCACGGAGTTCAAATTAATTGCTTTTCAGCGCTTGTTTGATGGCATGGGTGTCCACTCCAGCAATTTAATTGCCTTTTAGCATTTATTTCGTGGGCATGAACACTCGCACCAGCAATTTAAATGCTTTCCAGCACTTGTTTAGCTGCATGAAAGTAGAGTCCATATAATTGTGTAAAAAGCTAGGCTTCAAAAATAAAAGGAGCCATAGTCAAAATCCTCGTTTAGAATGAGGTTGTCGAGACAACATTCTTTGGAGGGGATTTTGATATGACTCAATACCAGATTAACCTAGATTCCAAGCTTTTGCATCAGTTGTTTTTAGGTAGTTCACAGGATGCGGGGGTATCCGCTTTGTTGGAATCTGTATTAAATCAAGTATTGAAGGCACAAGCATCGGATCAATTAGCAGCAGAAAAGTATGAGAGAACGGAGGGACGGCTTGGTTACCGCAATGGAACTTATCCACATACCCTGACCACTCGCGTAGGTAATCTGACGCTTTATGTGCCACGTTTCAGAGACGGTAAGTTTTCCACGGAGCTCTTTTCTCGCTATCAACGAAGTGAACAAGCTCTTGTGCTTGCACTGATGGAGATGGTCATCAATGGTGTATCCACTCGTAAGATCACCCAGGTGACAGAGGAATTATGCGGTGCTGAGTTTTCTAAGTCGACCGTGAGTGATCTGTGCAAGCAGTTGGATCCTATCGTTACCGCTTGGAATCATCGACCTTTGAAGGAGGAGTACCCATTTGTCATCGTAGATGCACTCTACACCAAGGTGCGCGAAGATGGCCGGGTTCGCTCAAGAGGCGTTATGATCGCCACAGGGATCAACCTGGAAGGTTACCGAGAAATTATTGGCATGATGGTTGGTGACACGGAATCAGAAGCAAGCTGGGGTGAATTCTTTACCCAACTCAAGCATCGTGGGCTACGCGGTGTTGAGATCATCACCAGTGACAGCCATGGGGGCCTTGTAAAAGCCATTGGGCAGCACCTACAGGGGATTACCTGGCAACGATGCCAAACACACTTTATGCGCAATATCTTAGACGCTACCCCGAAGCCTCTAAGGAGCGAAGTTAAAGCTCATGTACGCTCCATCTTTGAGGCAGCTGATCCACAAACTGCACGCACCTTGCTTGCCCAGACAGTAGATTTGTTTCAAGAAAAAAGCCTCCAAAGCCATGGAGATCTTGGAGGCTGGATTTGACGATGCTACAGCCGTTTTAGTGCTTCCTCCTGAGTATAGAAAGCGTACTCGTACAACCAATGCGGTAGAACGTTTAAACGCCGAAATTCGGCGCAGAGAGCGTGTTATTCGCATATTTCCAAACCGTGAGTCGGTGCTCCGTCTTCTTGGGGCGTTGCTAATGGAACAAGATGAAAAGTGGTCCATGGGCAAAAAGTATCTCGAAATGACTGAGTTTCTAGAATGGCGCAAGAACAGGAAAAAAGGAGATTCAAAAGTAGTTCGGATCGGCTAGACAATCTCTGACGAGGATTTTACACACAATAATGGACTTGACCTGCATGAACGCAGACTCCAGTGATTTAATTGCTTTTGGGCACTTGCTTCGCCGAGTGAACGTCCGCACGTGAGACAGAGCACAACTTCCAGGCATGTGATCGGTATACATTGCGTTCGTGCGAAAAGCGGAGCGCTCGAGCTGCTATGCGCGCTTTGCCCAAGGCTTGCGCGCATATCCTACTGACATGCCACAGGCGGCAAGCTTATTTGAAGCGCAGCATATTGCATTGCAGTTTATGCGCATTCATGTGCAAACTGCATTACAGTTGAACTGCAAAGGCGAAGTAGTCAGGGCATAAGTGTGAAGTGTACTGTAGAAGCGGAGCGCTCGCCTTTGTGAGCGGATTTCTCCCTTGTGGGAACTTAGTCCAATTAAAGAAATCTGCGAACAACAGCGATCGAAAGTACACTTCACACGTTGCCCCTCTAACGTGCCAATTTGTGTTTAACTGTCTCCCCGATACTGCACACTCTCCTGTAAATATGGAACACCGCACTGCATCGAGTAGATGCTTGTATTACAGATACTTTACAACCCACTGTTTCCGCACGCAAAAAAAGGCTGCCTTCCCGCATCTAAACGGAAAAGACAACCTTTTCAAGCATCTCTACTTAAGAACCCTAACTCTAGAATAAGATAGTATTTATTGGGTTTCCTTCGCTTCTTTAATTTCGATACTGTAATCGCTGGAAATATAGGTTTCGGTCTGGCTGTCTGTGATCACCTGCGGATACACCATATCCGGGTCCGGCGACAGCAGCTCGTAGTGGATGATCGCTTTGCTGTCCTTGGTGAATTCTACCTTGGCTACCCGGATTCCATACCCAGGATGAGGCTGCTCATAACGAGTTAATACAACCTTGTTCACCTGATCATTCACCTTGGTCACAGCGTAGCTGACTCGATTGTTCTGCTGCTGCTCCAATTCCTTCTGCTTCTCTACAAATTGAGCGGCATTATACACCATGCGTGCTGCTTCAATTCTTGTCATTGAGGCGGTCGGATAAAACTTCCCTTTATCATCCAGCTCCGTTATTTTCATCACAAGAAGCCTTTGAATGCTTCCGGAATAGAGAACATTTCCCTGGTCGGCATCCTTCACATCAATAAATATTTTGATCAGCGGATAGTTGCCTGTGGCATGAACCGCTTGATCCAGGATGTAGGCGAATTGCTCCTTAGTAAGCTCGGAAGTCCAGCTAAACTTCTCAGGCAGCTTAATTCCATTCTCCTCGGCAATGGCCTTGACCTCGCTGTACCATGGCTGCTTGAACTGATGATATTTCTTGGATGAAGCGTCATTTGTCTCTTTAAGACCAAGTGCCTTAATGATCATGTACACGCCTTCAGCTCCGGTCAATTTACCATGAGGGGCAAACTTGTCCTTGCCGACGCCCTGGACGATCCCTTTCTTCTGAAGCGCTTCAGTAATCGTACTGTCCTTACCTTTCACATCACTGAAGGCTGACGCTGAAGAGGCCAGAAGGAGAGAGCTTGACATCAAAAGAGCCGCTGTAATTTTTAATTTGTTTTTCTTCATTTTTAATCACCTCATCCCCAAGACGCTGCCCCCTCCGAAAAGGTTGCAAAATTTTCCTGACACGGTGAATCAAGCTGCACCTATCATTTGGCGGCAAGCCTCCGCACAACGGCGGCAGGCCTCTGCACATTGGCGGCAATGATCATGACTATGCTTCTCGCATTCCTCCGCACATGCGTCACAGGCTTTAGCGCACAATGCGCTGATTTCTAGCGCAAAAAGAGTATTCCGCGACAGGGCTTCGGCAGTGAAAGCGCAAATATCCGCGCACTCTCGATCCAGTCGGATGCATTCCCGCAGCATAGCAAGCTCATATTCCTTCAGGCTGGATACATAACAATAATTACAGGCATTCATGCATGCGAGGCATGCTTCAATACATTCACGGTATTTTTCCTGAATCATGGCAGATTCCTCCCGATGTCGTTATTCAGTTCTCAACACTCATTCATGTATAACCGTCTTATCCTGATCCTGAAACGAACAGCAAGTACAAATCAACAAATCAATATAAAATCACATCTGACGCAGGTTTCGTTCCCCTTGCTCCGCTCCCGCTACCGTGCTCTCTTGCTCCAGCTGTTCCAAAGCGGCCCGGATAAGCTCTTGATCAAAATGCTCGCCAATAAACACAGCCACATCAGGCACTTGCCCCTGCGGTGTAATCTTCAAATAATCGCTCTCACGATATGCATATTGAAACAGAAAGCGGCTGGATGTATCGGAAAAATGAAGAATTCCTTTGGCCCGGTATACTTCTCTTGGAAGCTCCTTCATGAACCGCTCAAACTGGAAGCTATTGACCGCTGCCTTGAAGTAATACGTGTAGACGGTCACATGGCTGTGAGAGTGATGGGTGTGATGATGATCCGGATGATTGCAATGCTCGCCATGAGGGTGATCATGTCCGCAATCGCTGTGCTGCTTCTGCTGATTATCCGAAGCAGGAGACTTGCTGACAGTCCGGTTCGTTAATAACTCCTCCAGGTTCACATCGCAGCGCACCGCTTCAAAGATCGCGGCGTGCGGATTCAGTTTAATCAGCAGCTCCTTGACCTCCTTTTGCTGCTTGGCGTTAAGCCGATCCAGCTTATTCATGACCAGCACGGAACCGCAGCGAATTTGCTCCATCATCAGACGATAGGTCTTCCCCTTCTGGGAAGCATACAGCTCAGAGAAATAAGCGGTATCCACAACGGTGATCATCGGTTTAATATCCAGCTTCAAATAGAGGGAAGCCTCGGATACCGCATCAAAAATCTCCATTGGATTTGCTGCTCCCGTTGCTTCAATGATTACAAGGTCAGGCCGTTCATTCTGGATCAGCTCATAAAGCTCCACGCTGAGGTCTGCCCGAATGCTGCAGCAAATACAACCATCCAGCATTTCGGCCATCGGAACATCAGGCCCCACCGCCAGACCATCGAGATTAACCTCGCCAATTTCATTCATAATCACCGCAGGCTTTAACCCCTGGTTCTTCCAATAGGATAACAGCCTCCCTAATAGGGTTGTTTTCCCGCTTCCCAAAAATCCTGATAATATGTAAACAGGTGTAGTCTGTAAATGGGATAATTCCTGCATTGTATTATTACCTCCGTTTTTTCGGCATCCTTTTCCATGAAAGCGAGTTTACACCAATGAGAAGCTTCGCGCAACCTGCAAACGCCTGACATTTCTTTCAACTCATTGTGATAAGATAGTTATAGTGAGTGTTCAAAAAGTTAAGTTTTGAACTACCTCTTATATAAGAAAATCCACTTACTGGAGGATCACATCATGATCAGATCGGTTGATGAACATCGGCGGGAAGCGCCCAAGCATGTGAAGTGCCTGGTTGTGACCGTATCGGACACCCGCGTCGCGGAGAATGATTACAGCGGGCAGCTTACAAAGGAACTGCTAAGCAGCCAAGAATATGAGGTTGTGGATTACAGAATCATTAAGGATGACTATGATGGTATCCGCCAACTGCTGAGAGAGGCCGTATCCAGCCGCAAGGTGGAAGCCATTCTGCTCAATGGCGGTACGGGCATTGCCCCGAGAGATAATACGTATGAGGCCGTCCGCAGTCTGCTGAACAAAGAACTGCCGGGCTTTGGAGAAATTTTCCGTTATCTGAGCTACACGGAGGATATCGGCGCCGCAGCGATATTAAGCCGGGCTATTGCCGGGACGATCGGAAATGTCGCCATCTTCTCCATGCCAGGCTCTCAAGGTGCCGTTAAGCTGGCTATGGAAAAGATTATTCTTCCTGAATTAAGACATGTCATTAGAGAATTGAACAAGTAGCAATCATCGTCTAATAAAACAATCCCTCTGACCATAAACAAACTCTGGTCAGAGGGATTGTGAATGAATCATGTGGGATCAATTGCAGCCTTAACGGGTCATCCAGTCCAGAGCCTGCTCAAATGCCGCCTTGATTTCATAGCTGTAATTGCTCTTATCAGTCCTGCTTGAAGTATACACCAGCGCTGTCTTTCCCCGCTCTGAAATCACTCTTGTCTCCTCTTGCTCCAGTGCATTATTCTGGCCCTTCCCTCTATACAATTCTGAAATTTGCCGGGTTCTTTCCTGTTCACTTGGATAAATGTGAACGATAACATAATCCTTGGCACTCCCGTTGATAAAATAACTATAGCTCATATTCCCCTCAAAGCCTTCGGAATAGGTCTCATGTGTCAGCGTGATCCCCCTCTTTCGACATTCTTCCTTAAGGGTCTTCAAAAAGGGGCCGTTCAGCGTTACCCCGCTGCTTCGTTGTCTGAGATTTCCTTCTCTGGCGCTTTTCATGCTGTACTTGTCCATTTCTCTGGCAGCAATTTGTTTCGCTCCAGCTCCGCACCCCGAAGCAGCCGTTAAGGCAAATAACGTGGTAATAATGATGAGCGTCCATCTTCTCGGCATCCCTGATTCCTCCTTTATTTCGATGGGTAATCCATCCAATAATTGGGGTTAGCGTGTGTAATTCTGCTTATATTTATGCCGAGGAAATCATCGCCAAATACAAGAAGAGGCCTGAATCCTGTGCGCACGCCCAGAATCAAGCCTCTCGAGTTACTCTTTTATAATCCGCTGTTTACAGCAATGACCTGACGGCCAACCGCCTTACTGTCGATCACCTTCGATAAGGCTTCAGGAAGCTGATCAAGCTGATAAACGGAAGTCCACTCCTCCAGGGCTGTTACCGGCTTCCACTCTCCGGCCAGCAGCTCCCACAGGGCAAGACGCTGCGGCATGGGACAAAATACCGAATCAATGCCCAGCAGATTTACACCCCGCAGGATAAATGGAAATACGGTGGTATCAAAATGCCCTCCGGCAGCCATTCCCGACACGGCAATGGATCCGCCGTAAGAGACGCTTTTCAGCAAATCACCAGTAAAGGCTCCGCCAACCGGATCTACGACGGCAGCCCATTGCTCTTTGCCTAATGCGCCCTTTGCTCCGGAAGCCGCTTCTTCACGGCTAAGCACTTGATAAGCTCCCAAGCCAAGCAGCTTGTCAGTCAGTGCTGGTTTGCCCGTGACGGCCGTCACCTTGAAGCCAAGCTTAGCCAGTATCGATACCGCCATGCTGCCTACGCCTCCGGTAGACCCTGCCACCAATACCGGGCCCGAGTCCGGAGTCAGACCATTAGCCAGTAATCGTTGTACGGACAGAGCAGCTGTGAATCCGGCTGTACCAATCGCCATCGCTTCAAGGGCTGTCAGACCCGGGGGAAGCGGCACAAGCCAATCGGCAGGAACCCGCGCAATTTCTGAATATCCGCCTTCATGATTAACGCCCAATTCATATCCTGTGCAAATTACATAGTCACCGATGTTATACCGCTTATCGTCAGAGGCGAGCACTTTTCCCGCCAGATCGATTCCCGGAATAAACGGATAGCGCCGAACAATTTTCCCGTCCGGAAGTGAAGCCAGTCCGTCTTTATAATTCACGCTTGAATAATGAACCTCGATCAATACCTCTCCCGCCGGCAAATCGCTTAGTGCAATCTGCTCGATCCCTGTGCGAAATTCCGATTCATCCTTATGAACACGGAACGCGCGAAAATACTCCTTCTCCACGGTAAATCCTCCTTTTGCTTCGCTTCTACCTTACATGCCCGGCCGAAGACTACAGCAAAGGATGCTCATGCTTGGTCAGCAGGATTTGCCAACGACGATCCACTTCACGCTCAAATTCATGCAGTGCAGCTTCATTCTCAGGCTTGAGCAAATGACGTGTCTTGCCCATGGTCTTCAGCCAATCAGTCAATGGCACCCGCTTGGCTTTATCCTCCGGATTATAAGTAATGGTTGTCTGACCATGCTCGACCTCATACAGCGGGAAGAAGCAGGAATTCACGGCTGCATCCACGATCTCTGTACCTTGATCATCCTTCGTAATCCAGTTCAGCGGACAGGCTATCAATATTTTACCATAGACCAGTCCTTCGTTCTGTGCGTACCATTGCGCCTTGGCCGCTTTCTTGACCAAATCCTGCGGGTAAGCTTCACTGCCGGTAAATACGTAAGGGATATTGGTAGCCGCCATAATTTGCGGTGTATCCTTGTGATGAAATACCTTTCCCTTCTGTACGGTACCGATATTGGACGTCGAGGTCCGGTGTCCGAGCGGAGTCGAATAAGAGAGCTGCGCTCCGGTATTCATATATCCTTCGTTATCGTACTCGACAATGATCATCCGATGATTTCGCAATGCCGCGCCAATCGCCGGCCCCATCCCGATGTCCATCCCGCCGTCACCGGTAACCATGACAAACGTAAAGTCATCCTTCAAGCCAAGCTCATCCAGCTCGCCGCGCCGCTTGCGTTCCCAGAACATCTCTACAACACCGGACAGCGTGGCCGCACCATTCTGGAACAGGTTGTGAATATAAGTCGCTTTATGAGAGGAATAAGGATAGCCGGTCGTAACTACCATCGCACAGCCGGTATGGAACAAGGCAACAATGTCTCCCTCAATCCCTTTAAAGAACAGCTCCAATCCCGAGAAAATACCACAGCCCGGACAAGCGCCATGTCCCGGAGCAATCCGCTTCGGCTTCTTCGTCAGGGCCCGCAGCGGCGGAATCCGCACGCCAAGCTTGCCGGTCTCTTCGTTCTTTGTCACTGTGATAAGACCTGTCTTCAGATCCTCGAATTTCAGCGGATTCAGCACCCGGGCTGGGGCCGCATCCGGATTCCCCGGCGTATGTCCATAGTAATCGAACGGCACTTCAACCCGGCCTTGTTTGGCGGCTTCAATCGCGAGTTCGAACAGATGCATGCCGTCTTCGGCATAGAACTCTTTACCGCCCAGTCCGTACACGCGGCTAATCACCTGAGTAGTATGGTTGCCGTGGGTGAACAGCGCAGCCTTGATTTCATTGCTCATATTGCCGCCGTAAGCGCCATAGGAGTCTGCCCGATCACCGATTGTAACCGCCTTGACCTGCTTCAGGGCATCCGCAATTTGCTGTTGCGGGAAGGGACGGATGACATTCGGTGCAATTGAACCGGCCTTGATACCTTGACGGCGCAGATCATCAACTACGTCCTTAATGATCTCGGAAGCCGAGTTCATCAGGAACACCGCTACCTCGGCATCCTCCATCCGATACGTATCCAGCATGCTGTACTTTCTGCCGGTCAGCTCTGCATACTCATCGGCAATCCGTTCAAATACCGCTTCCGCACGGTACATCGCCTGGGATTGCTGGTATTTGTTATTGATATAATCCGGTTCGTTCATGTAGGGTCCGACCGTAATCGGATTATTACGATCCAGCGTATGCGGGAACCCGGCCGGCGGCCGTTCTCCAACAAATTTGAGCACATCCTCACTGTTGGCAAAAGTATTCACACGCCGCTTTTGATGGGAGGTAAAATAACCATCCGATGCCACAAGCACCGGCAAGCGCACCTCTGGATCCTCAGCCAGCTTGAGCGCAATAATATTCATGTCATAGACCGACTGCGGATCCCGGCACATCAGGATCGGCCAGCCCGTGTTCAGGGCAAAATACAAGTCCGAATGATCGCCGTGGATATCCAGCGGCCCGGAGACCGAGCGGCAGACCAGGTTCATGACCATCGGAAAACGGGTACCTGCCTGTACCGGCATTTGCTCCAGCATATACATATACCCGTTAGCACTTGTGGCGTTAAATACTCGCCCGCCCGCCGTGGAGGCGCCATAACAAATCCCCGCCGAGCTATGCTCGCCGTCAGAGGCAATCAGCTTGATATCATGCTGGCCATTCGCCTTCATCAGATCAAGGAACTGCGCCACCTCCGTTGAAGGCGAGATCGGAAAATACCCCATAATATGATAATTGATTTGACTTGCGGCATAGGCCGCCATTTCGTTGCCTGACTCATATACAACCCGCTGCTCTACTGTTCCATGGGTTAATTCATGCTCCTGATCCAAATTCATCGCCATGATTGGTATACCGCCTTTCTTTTTTCCTAGAATGTTCCTATTGATTCGTGTTCAAAAAGTTGGGTTTTCAGCACCGAAAGGTTGTGAGAACCCGAAGAAGGAGGAACGGAGTGTAGGCAAAACCTACATGAGCAAAATGCTTCTAAAGGAAGCATACCTCGTAAGCATCCGCTCGGACTTCTAGGGTGAGCGCAAGATTCGATGTCGAATTAACCTCATGAATTACTTCGTGATCAAAAGATGACTTTTTGAACAACCTCTATTGATTCACCAGATCAAACAAATGCGGCACCCGGTACTGTTCGCCGTATCCGTCTTCTTCCCGTTCTCCGGACAGCGCGTCCGTCGGACAAGCATGGATACACTTCAAACAGCCCTTGCAGTATTGATAATCAATGCCCATCAAGAACATTTGAGGACGCCCCTTCTTGTCAGGCAGCTCCTCCCAGACAAAGCAATTATCCGGGCAGACGTTATCGCACTGGGCACAGTGAATACAGGACTCAGATTTGAAATGAGGAAGCATCCCTGAGCGGGAGATACTCAGATCCTTCAGCATGCTATTGCCCGGATTAATGACCAAACCGCCGATCGGCTGGGTTTCATATCCGAGCACCGGCGTGTCCGATCGAACAAATTCCGGCATCTGGATTCCTTCCGGCAGCTTAAAGGTTCGAATTTCAACCTCCTGATACCCGCGTTCAAAGGTCGCCAAGGCCGGGGCGACAGCTCCGGGATATTTCTTCTCCAGCGACTTGCGAATAACCGTCTTCATCGTCTCGGGATCCAGGAACGGGCAAAGGCGGAACATCGCACCCAGCATCGCCATATTTACCTTGTTATTCTCTTCCAATGCAATTCCGGTTGCATCAATGACCGCAATCGTTCCTCCAACCAGCTTCAGCTTTTCCTTCAATTGCTCCGGCGTCTTCTTGGAATTGACCAGTACGGTGCTGTCCTCGTATATCCCGCTGATCACATTCAACGTCTTTGAAAGCGCCTCCTGAAAAATAGCTACCATATGCGGGCGTTCTACCGGCGACGTATCGCGGATCGGGGTATTCAGATCGCAGAACCGGATATGCGCCTTAACCGGCGAACCCTTCTTCTCCGATCCGTAGGAAGAGAAGCTGACGCCTCCAAGACCTGCTCCTTCCACCCCCGCTTCGGCAAGCATCTTGCCGGCCAGGTTGGCGCCAAGGCCTCCGATCGATTCCAAACGAATTTCAAAAAAACCAAGTTGATTGAGCTTCGGCAATTGTACCATTAGTCCGACGACTCCCCCTTCTTCGCTGCTGCGAATGAAATACAGTTACATAATTAACATAGTTAAATTAGTCACACAAAAATAATCCTTGATTAATGTTTTAATTTATCACAATCATAGTGTGACGAATGTAACAAATGTCATATGGACAATCTCAAATCATCCGTGATTACGCAGGTGTCATAAAAATCACAGAATGTCGAATTCACCGCATGAAACAGACTAAAATCTCGAATCCTGCGCTTTCCCAAGAAATAAAAAAACCAGCCGGATTATTCCTCCAGCTGGCTCATATATTCTTCAATCATTCGCTGTTTCAGTTCCCAGGCTTCCTGACTCAGATTAACCCGATAGATCTCCGGATTCAGCTTCCGCAGGTACTCAGGCCAGAACATGCTAAGCTGCTCCCGATGATGCTGCCGAATTTCCTGAAGGCCAGGTAATGAATAGACCCGTTCTCCGTCTATAAAAATCGGGCGCAGCATCGAGACAGCCTCATAGTTGCTGACCGTCTTCTTCATGTAAGGGTGCACCGGATCAAACAGACGCAGCTTCTCCCCCTCACGGGCCAATTGCTCATGCGGAAGGCAAATATAATCTGCAATGGCCTTGCCGCTCTCCTTACTCACAATCCGCAGGACATCCTTCTTGCCCGGTGAGGTCACCTTCTCGGGGTTGCCTGAAATCTTGATCGTCGGCGCCATCTCCCCGTCAAGCTCGCGTTCCACCAGCTTGTAAACACCGCCAAGCGCCGGCTGATCCGCAGCGGTGATCAGTTGTGTGCCGATTCCCCAAGTATCAATCTTCGCTCCCTGGGCCTTGAGGTTAAAGACTGTATTTTCATCCAGATCATTGGATGCAACGATCTTCACATAGGACAACCCCGCCTCATCAAGCAGCTGCCGGGCTTGAATGGACTGGTAAGCCAAATCACCGCTATCAATCCGGATGCTGCCGAGTCGCTTGCCCATCTTCTCCAGCAGCTCCGCGGTTCTGATCGCGTGAGGAATTCCGCTGCTTAACGTATCATACGTATCGACTAGCAAGGAGACTTGATCAGGCAAGGCTTTGGCGAACACCTCGAATGCCTCCTGCTCCGAGCCGAAGGTTTGCACCCAGGAATGGGCGTGGGTTCCTTTGGTAGGAATGTCAAACATTTTGCCGGCCAAAAGATTCGAAGTGGCATCGAACCCGGCTATATAGGCGGCTCGAGAGCCCCAGACCGCAGCATCCGCTTCCTGGGCTCTGCGCGTTCCGAATTCCAGAAGAACATCCTTATCTGCAACCAGCTTGATTCTCGACGCCTTAGTAGCAATCAATGTCTGATAATTCATAAAATTAAGCAGTGCAGTCTCGATGAGCTGCGTCTCCAGAATCGTCCCTTCCACCCGGATCAACGGCTCGTTAGGAAAGCAAAGATCGCCTTCCTGCATGGAGAGGATCGTTCCGCGAAACCGGAAGTTTCTTAGCAGCTCGATAAATGCAGGATCGTAATTCTCTTCCTGCTCCATTAGGTAGCTCAAATCTTCTTCCGTAAAACGCAGATGCTCCACGTATTTAGCAATCCGCTCCAATCCGGCAAACACAGCATAGCCGTTCCCGAACGGAAGCTTCCGAAAGTACGCCTCAAATACCGCCTTGCGAAGATGGGTACCATGGACCCAATGGGCATACATCATATTAATCTGGTATTTGTCTGTATGAAGCGCCAGGCTTTCGCTGCGCATGGTTCTTCTCCTCCTTGACTGAACATGTGCTGTTTAAGTATAAATAGATAACTGCGGCGTGAAGTCAGTGAATCTGTACAATTGCGCAGGCCGCTGGGAGTACTGATTGGAAAGCATCGGCTTTCCCGTTTCATCAAGCACTTCCTCCAGAATGCCCTGGCGGCTGCGGGTAGAGGTGATTTTTCGAATGAAATTCAGTTCTGCAAAATCAGGTACTACCGTCTGAATCACTTGATAAAGCTCGCCAAGCGTAAACTGCGGAGGAAGAAACTGTTTGGCAATCGTTGTCTGAAGCATTTGCGCCTGAATCCGGCGGTAGGCATCCTCCAGAATTTCGCGATGGTCAAACGCTAGATCCAGCTCTTCCAATGCCTCCTGCATCGTGAACAGTCCTACCTCCTGAGCATCATCCGCTGACTGCCGCTTCTCAAGCACCCATTCCTCGACCAGAGCGAAAAAGGCATGAGAGATAATCCAACCGCGCGGATCACGCCCAGGCTTGCTGTAGACTCCCAAATATTCGAGATGATGGCCATCAACCCCGGTTTCCTCCTTCAGCTCACGTCTGGCCGTCTCATATAATGACTCGTTCTCCTGGGAAAAGCCCCCCCGGCAATGCCCAAGCGCCGGCGAACGGCCAGCTTCTGCGGCGGATAAGCATGACCTTAAGGTCAAAGCGGGGCAGCGACTTGGTGACCGCCTTTCGCTCCTGCCGGGTCAATGTGAACATCACTATATCTGCCGGAATTCCATCCGGTGTCCGGTACTTTTTCACTTCATTCATCGGCTCCTCTTGCCGCTCTCCACTACTCATCCTTATCACCACATCTGTGAGTTGTAAACGCCGCGCAGATCGTTCCTCGCAGTCGCTTCCTTCATAAACTGTTGGAAAATCTCAGGCCTTCGGCACACGGAACGTTGCCGTTGAGATGCAGCCCAATATCCCTTCGGCATCCCGCACCTCCGCCCTAAGGGTCATTGTACGATAAGTTTCGTGCAATGGAAATGCAGATACCTTCAGTATACCTTTATGCATCGGCGACAGAAACTGGACATTCAAATGCGTCGTGACGCCCAGCCTTCCCTTAACGGCCGCTACCAACGTCCCCATCGACTGATCCATCATTGCCGACAGAACGCCTCCGTGAACGATGCCCATCGAGTTCAAATGGCGTTCGTCAGCATTCAGCCCGATCTCCACCATCTGCTTGTTTACCGAAATCAGTTCCATGCCAAGAAGCCCCCAGAAGGAGTGCTCCTCCTTACCCATAATCTCTTTCCATTCCATGCAAAGACCTGCCTCCTGTCCGCTACAGGCCCTTTTCGTAACTATTGTGTCTGTAGTCTTTTATGTAATATTAGAGGTTATATTTGATTTGAATTGAAATTCATCAAAAAGGTGCGGAAGAAACCTTCCGCACCGACTTGAATCTCATTCTCCATAGCCGGAAGTCGTTGCCGGCTCGCTCCCTGCTTCCACGTTTACCTTCTCCGAGACGGTATCCCGGATCACAGTAATAACGAGCTGCAGCAAGTAATTAATATCGCTCTGACTCTGCTGGAATTCAGTAACCAGCGGAATGCCGTCCAGCTCATCCTGAAGCTCGGCAATCTCCTGCTCGATTTTATCCACCATCGCTTTGTTTTGGAAGCTCTCGAAAGCAACAACCTCTTTCTGCTTCTTCTTGATCGTGGAGATCAGCTGCTGAATCCGCTCATGCTGCTGGATCATTTGCTCAGCCTTCTGGAACTGGCGAACCTCCTCGCTTGTACCTATCAGGCCTGCCAATTCTTTTGCCTTGACCATAATATCATCACGAATGACCAGGTTGCGCGAATCATACGTTGGAATACCGCAATCCGTAAACTCCTGATGCTGATGTTGCTCTCCCAAAGGAATTCCCTCCTCATTTGATCTTACCTGCATGAAGGACCCGGCACTAGGCCGAAGTTACAGCTTCGGGAATCAGACTTCCCTTGATGTACCATGTCATCGGATCCGTAATTTTAACCTGGACAAATTGTCCGATCAACTCCGTACCGCCTTCGAAATGAACCAGCTTGTTGCTGCGGGTCCGTCCGGACAAGACGCTTGAATTGTTCTTGCTCTCGCCTTCAACCAGCACCTCAACTACTTGATCCAGCATCAGATCATTGCTTTGACGGGAATACTCATTGATCACTTCGTTAAGCTTCTGCAGCCGGACCTTCTTGACTTCCATCGGTACATTGTCGACCATGGCAGCTGCCGGCGTACCTTCGCGCGGAGAATAAATGAAGGTGTATGCGGAATCAAATCCAACCTCCCGAACTAGCGAAAGCGTCTCTTCAAATTGCTCGTCCGTTTCGCCTGGGAATCCTACGATAATATCCGTAGTCAATACGACATTCGGAACCGCCTTTTTGATCTTCCGGACAAGCTCCAGGAATACTTCTCTGGAATACTTCCGGCTCATCTTCTTCAACACTTCACTGCTGCCCGATTGGACCGGCAAATGAATATGTTCAACCAGATTGCCGCCCTTCCCCAATACCTCCACAAGCCGGTCATCAAAATCCCGGGGATGGGAGGTCATAAATCTGACGCGCGGAATATCAATTTTCCGGATATCGTCCATCAGATCGGCGAAGGTATAGCTGATATCGGTAAAATCCTTGCCATAGGCGTTCACGTTCTGTCCCAGCAAGGTGATCTCCTTGAACCCCTGACGGGCAAGCTCCCGAACCTCGGCAAGCACGTCATCCGGTCTGCGGCTTCTTTCCTTGCCCCGCGTAAACGGCACGATACAGTACGTACAGAACTTATCGCAGCCGTACATAATATTGACCCAGGCCCGCATCCCCTCGCGCTTCTTCGGCAGGTTCTCGATAATGTCGCCTTCCTTGGACCAGACCTCGACAACCATTTCCTTGCTGAACAGCGCCTCCTGAATCAGGTGAGGCAGACGATGAATATTGTGGGTTCCGAAGATCATATCCACAAAGCCATGTCTTTGCAGAATCCGGTTGACCACGCCTTCCTCCTGCGACATGCAGCCGCAAACACCCAGCAGGAGTCCCGGCTTCTCGGTCTTTAAATGCTTCAAATGTCCAAGCTCTCCGAATACTTTGTCCTCCGCATTTTCGCGAATCGCGCAGGTATTCAAAAGAATAATATCCGCTTCCTTCCGATCCTCGGTCGCCCGGTAGCCCATCTGCTCCAGCATTCCCTTGATCGTCTCGGAGTCATGCTCGTTCATTTGGCAGCCAAAGGTATAGACGATATAGTGCTTGCCGATCCCGATGCCCCGCATTTCTTCAGGCACCGCATGATCGTAATGCACCTGCACATCCTCCTTGCCGCGCTGCTTTTCCTTCCGGTGATTCGGCTCCGATAAAATCTGGATATCTCTTCCGCGAATCCGAATCTTCTTCCCATGTTCATCTTCAGAAATAATCCTAGCATCCGTAAAGTCAAAATACTTGGAGTAATCCTTGTCCTTGGCAGATTTTAAGTCTGCTGGAGTCTGGCTCCCCTTCGTCATGCTGTTCACACCCTTTTATTTCATAAAATCCCTAGCGATCTGGATATCCAATAATTAGACATATCAATTAAAAATTATATCATATAAATGCGAGTTCAAAAAGTCGCTTTTCAGCCCCGGTCAAAGACGACTTTCTGAGTATCCTTACAACCGCATGCTCTTCCATATATAGTCTTATGAAGTACGCAGCAAAAAGACCCGTTGTTATTACGGGCCTTCTTAGTGCCTTACTCCAAACTCTGAATATGCTTTTATCCGCAGATATTAGAAGCCTTTATATTGCGGCTCTTCATTTTCCAACTGCTGAACACGGCTCTCAACTTGCGTAACAATCTGTTGGGTTTGTTCCGCCGCATTGGTGAACAGTGTTTTGGCCTCCTGGTTCTGCGTACCAAGTGCAAACTGCTCCAAGCTGGCTTGAGCGCTCTTCAACGAGGCAAGTGTTGTTTTGACTTGAGATGCAACTGTCATTTTCGCTTCACCACCTTTATGAACTGTTGGTCCTTTTTTCACCGCTTACCGAGACATAATGTTCCCACAGCATAATAATGTTATTCATTACATAATTTTACTTTTAAAAAATAGATAAAAGCATCCCCCACTACACATAATTGGACTAATCAGAAAAACAAAAAATCATTTTGCGACGTGGTGATGAAAGGGGCTTTTGTTATGCCTTTATGGCTAGAAGTAGTAGTTCGAACACTGGCTTCCGCCCTAGCGCTGTTCGTCTTTACAAGACTGCTCGGTAAGAGGCAAATATCCCAGTTGTCCTTCTTCGAATACGTGACCGGGATTACCATCGGCAGTATCACCGCCTACTTGTCCGTCGATGTTGATAACCATTGGTCGCTCGGCTTAATCTCGATGGGCGTCTGGTTTCTGGTCTCTTTGGGGATCGAGTATTTACAGATCAAAAGCGTGAAGGCCAGGAACTGGATCGACAGCAAATCAACCGTGCTGATCAAAGGCGGCAAAATTCTCGAAGAAAATTTGAAGAAGGAGAAGCTGACCAACGACGAACTTCTGGAACAACTGCGGAAAAAAAGTATTTTCCAAGCTGCACAGGTAGAGTTCGCCGTGATCGAGCCCGACGGGGAGATCAATGCGCTGCTCAAGAAAGAATATCAGCCGATCACCCCCTCCAGCCTGGGGATTAAGGTCGCGCCCGAGCAAGAAACACAGACTGTCATTATTGATGGAAATATCATGGACGAGCCTCTGGCAACAAGCGGATATTCACGCCAGTGGCTGCATACCGAGCTGGAGAAGCTCGGGGTATCACTTGACAATGTCAATATTGCGCAAGTGGACAGCTTCGGCCAATTGTATGTCGATCTGTACGATGACATGATTCAGGTTCCCCAGCCCCAGGAGAGAGCTACCCTCTACGCCCAGCTGAAAAAATGCGAAGCCGATCTGGAGCTGTTCGCGCTATCCACCGATGAGGCCGAAGCCAAGCAAATGTACGGCGAATGCTCGGCGAAGCTGCTTGGCGTGATCAACCAGATGAAACCGCTGCTCACGCAATAAAGGAGAAAATGACAATGGCAAAAAAGAAGAACAAGAAGTTGACGCCCACACAGCAGCAGTATCAAAGACTGGCTGCGGACATCGAACCGAAACGGCCGGTAGCGGCCAACTGCCTGAAGGCATTCTTTAGCGGCGGAATCATTTGTCTGCTTGGAGAATGCATCCGGCAGGCGTTTGTTCATTTTGGCGGGTTCAGCGATAAAGATGCGGCAGGTCCGATGGCCGCCGTGCTGGTCATTGCGTCCGTCCTGCTGACGAGCTTTGGCGTCTATGACAAGATTGCCCAATGGGCCGGTGCGGGAACCGCCGTACCTATAACCGGTTTTGCCAATTCGATGGCCTCAAGCGCCATTGAACACCGCCCGGAAGGGTTCGTCCTCGGCGTAGCTGCAGGTATGTTTCAGCTTGCCGGCTCGGTCATCGTCTTTGGTACGGTTGCCGCATTTATTATCGGGATCATTTATGCGATTTTCGTTCCCGGTTATGCAGGAGGTCATTAACGATGTTAAAGGGACATCAAAGCTGGCACTTTGCCGGACGCCCCAAAATTATTAGCACGGCTACCGTTGTGGGACCCTTTGAAGGACAGGGCCCTCTAAGTGATGACTTCGATGTCATCCACGGAGATTTGTACATTGGCCAGGACAGCTGGGAGAAAGCCGAGAAGAAGCTGCTGGAGGAATCCGCCTCCCTGGCGATTCAGCACGCGGGACTGACCAAGGAGCAGATCCAGTTTTTCTTCGGCGGAGACCTAATGAACCAGATTATTAGCAGCAGCTTTGCCGCCAGAACACTCGCCATCCCTTACATCGGCGTATTCGGAGCCTGCTCCACCTCGATGGAGAGCTTGGCGCTGGCCGCTTACATCGTCAATTCCGGAGGCGCCAACTACGCGCTGGCAGGCACCTGCAGCCATAACGCCAGTGTCGAGAAGCAGTTCCGCTACCCCACCGAATATGGCTCGCAGAAGCCCCCTACCGCTCAATTTACGGTTACAGGCTCAGGCTCTGCCGTCGTTTCTCTCGAGGGCCCCGCCGGGTCCCCCGTATTAACGTCGGCTACCATTGGGCGGGTGATTGACATGGGGATTAGCGACCCGTTCAACATGGGGGCGGCCATGGCTCCGGCAGCCGTCGATACGATTCAGGCACATTTCCGCGATCTGCAAATCGAGCCTTCCTATTATGACCTGATCGTCACCGGAGACTTGTCCAAGGTTGGTTATGAGATTGCCAATGAGCTGCTCGAGCGGCATGGCATCCCCATCAAGCAGACGACCTACAAGGATTGCGGCATGATGATCTATGACTATGAGAAACAAAATGTTCAGGCGGGCGCCAGCGGATGCGCATGCTCCGCTGTCGTCACTTATGGACATCTGCTCAGAAAGCTCCGATCCGGCGAATTGAACCGGATTCTGGTTGTTGCTACTGGCGCTCTGCTCTCCCCCTTATCCTTCCAGCAAGGCGAGAGTATTCCTTGTATCGCACATGCAGTCGCCATCGAGCGGGGCGGATAGTCCGAACCATGACAAAGAGGCACAGGAGCTTTCAAGCTTCTGTGCCTCTTGATATTCCGTGTATCGGTTTAGTCTACGATCTCTGCCGTGTCGCCATTGTTAGCGCCGGCCGCATTCGCTTCATCGGTATCAATGTGCATATCAAGTGCGAAATTGTCGGATACGCGAGCGATGACATTTTCCAAGATCAGTCCGCGTTCGCCGCTCAAGCGAACCTTCAGCAATTGCTTGTCCTTGATGCCCCATTTCTCAGCGTTCGAGGTATGAAAGTGAATATGGCGAGCCGCAACAATGACGCCTTCTTGAAGTTCTACTTCACCAGCAGGACCTTTGATCTTAACACCTGGTGTTCCGTCGATATTGCCTGATTCACGAACCGGAGCCTTCACGCCGATTGCAAAGGAATCCGTACGGGAAATCTCCAATTGGGAAGCCGAACGTGCTGGCCCCAAAATACGAACCTTGTCGAATTGACCCTTAGGACCGATTACCGCTACCGTCTCATTAGCCGCGAATTGGCCCGGTTGGGACAATGGTTTGAACTCGGTCAACTGATAGCCTTGACCGAACAGAGCCTCAATGTGTTCTTGCGTCAAGTGAATATGACGCGCTGATACGCCGACTTGTACAATTTTGCTCATTTGTGATAACACTCCTCGTATATTCTCTGTATCGATGACGATTCACATCGTTACTCATTATACACCTATTTTATCTAAAATGAAAAAGATGTCTGCAAATACAGACATCTTTTCAGGGTTTATACAAATTCCGCAACAAGATTGTCAAACTCATTCTTCTTCAGATCAAGCGGCTGATGTGCCAGCGGTTCTGCCTTGAATCCGTGAATAAGATTCTCGTAGCTCTTCTTCTCCCGGTTCTGGTAGATCAGGCCGGTAATCATGCTTCCGGTCTCCATCAGCTTACCCATCGCCATCGCGCGGTTGGCCGGATCATAATCCGGAACCGTATCCAGATTAATAATATGCTCCTTGAACCAATCATAGGTATTAACCTTATTAAAAGTAACGCAAGGGCTAAATACGTTGATCAGCGAGAAGCCCTCATGCTGAATGCCCTGTTCGATCAAGGACGTTAACTGCTTAATATCGCTTGAGAAGGACTGGGCTACGAAGGTCGCCCCTGACGCAATCGCAATCTCCAGCGGGGACAGTGTTGTCTCCACTGCTCCCTCCGGTGTGCTCTTGGTCTTAAAGCCTTCACCGCTGCGCGGCGAGGTCTGCCCCTTCGTCAGGCCGTAAATCTGGTTATCCATAACAATATAAGTGATATTAATATTCCGGCGAATCGCATGGACGGTGTGGCCCATCCCGATGGCGAAGCCGTCTCCGTCCCCGCCGGAGGCAATTACAGTCAAGTCGCGGTTAGCCAGCTTCACGCCTTGAGCAATCGGAAGTGCGCGACCATGGATGCCATGCAAACCATATGCGTTAATGTAACCTGAAATCCGTCCTGAGCAGCCTATACCGGAGATGACGGCAAGACTTTCCGGCTCCAGACCGACATTCGCCGCCGCTCGCTGGATTGCCGCCTGAATCGAGAAATCCCCGCATCCAGGGCACCAGTTAGGCTTGATGTTATTACGAAAGTCCTTAAATGTTGCCATTCTTCACCAACTCCTCCTGTGCTTTGATCCCAGCCGCTTCTTGGCAGCGTTCGAAAATCTCCGCTGGCAGGAACGGGTTGCCGTCGTATTTCAGAATGTTAACAATTTTATCGTGGTATCCAACATTCAACTTGATCAGATTCGCCAGTTGACCTGTCGCATTATTTTCCAGTACAACGATTTTCTTGGCCTTGGCCATCTGTTCGCGAACCTCTTCAGCCGGAAACGGATGAAGCAGACGAACGGTCATATGGTTGGAGGTAATTCCTTCCCAGTTCAACCGCAGACGAGCCTGGTCGATTGTCCCGCCGGTAGAGCCCATGCCCACGATCAGCAAATCCGGCTCCGCATGCGGAGCATGCAGATGGATCGGATTTTCAACCTCCAGCTTCGCAAGCTTGCGGAGCCGCTTATCCATCATCTTCTTGCGGTTCACAGGACTTTCCGATGGACGGCCTGATTCATCATGCTCGACCCCGGTCACGTGATGGATGCCATTCTTGTCCCCAGGCAGCACCCGTGGTGAAATGCCGCTCTCGGTAAAGGCATAACGGTTGAACATGCTCTGATCTTCCCGCTCTGGGATGTCCTTTACGATATAACCGCGCTCGATCTGAATTTTCTCATAATCCAGCATTTCGCAGGATTGCTTGCCCAGAGACAATTGCAGATCGGTTGCAAGAATGACCGGAACCTGATATTTTTCCGCTAGGTTGAAGGCCTGCACTGTATCATAGAAGCACTCTTCAATCGAGCTTGGAGCGAGTACAATCTTCGGAATTTCACCATGTGTTCCGTAGATCAGCGCATGGATGTCGCTCTGCTCCTGCTTCGTAGGAAGCCCTGTACTCGGACCGCCGCGCTGTGTATCCACAATGACGACCGGAATCTCGGTCATCCCGGCAAGGCCGATTGCTTCCATCATCAGGGAGAGGCCAGGTCCAGCCGAGGCTGTCATACTGCGCACCCCGGCGTAAGAGGAGCCGATGGCCATGGTTACCGCCGCAATCTCATCCTCCGTCTGGATGACAGTGCCGCCGAACTTCGGCAGCTTCTTGATCAAGTATTCCATAATCTCCGAAGCCGGAGTAATCGGGTATGCGCTCATAATCCGGCATCCCGCTGCAACGGCG
>NZ_HG005139.1:1590828-1605026 GCF_000455265.1 Paenibacillus antibioticophila | reverse complement strand
CATCATTCCCGATCATGAACAGCTTCTGCTTCCCGTCCGCAGGCTCCAGCTTGAACTGGTCGAGCGGACCGCCCGCGAGCTCCAGCACATAGTCTGCGCCCCGTTTGACCGCCTCCACGTTCTTCTCCACAATGGCCAGACCCTTGCGTCCGAACTCTTCCTCGACCGCCTTGTTAAACACTTCAAGCGGCAGTCCCAAGAGTGCCCAGGAGGCGCCGGAAGCAACCATGTTCTTCATCAGCGAGGTTCCCAGCTCTTCAGCAATGCTCGTAATCGGCACCGCAAACAGCTTGGCATTCACCCCTTCGGGAACAACGGGATTAAACTTGGCATCCGCCACAATTACGCCGCTGCCATGCAGCTCATGCGCATTTAAATCGATCGTCTCCTGGTCGAATGCGACCAATATATCCAGATCGTCCGAGATCGAACGGATCGGACTGGTGCTGATCCGGATTTTGTTATTTGTGTGCCCGCCTTTGATTCTTGAAGAAAAGTGACGATAACCATATAAATAATAACCCAACCGGTTTAAAGCCGTTGAAAAAATTCGATCAGTACTCTCTACTCCTTCTCCCTGCTGCCCACCGATCTTCCAAGACAATTGACTAATCAAGATCGCCCACCCCTTTATTGGATCGCACAAAAATGAAATATAATAAGTGCTGACAGAACGTTCAACCTATGAAAAATATTATTCAAACCGAGATAAATGTGAACATTCTGTTTCAGAGTCATGTCAATTTTATGTCTGAATCAGACAAAAAGCAAGCGTTTTCTCTCCTATTTCATATAGTAGTTTTCGATGATATCCATATCATGATTGGATGAATTAAAGCGCTTTCTTATTTTTAGGGGAGCCACCGCTTCAAAAAGACTTTTGCATTTCCGTACAACCAGCCTGATACAAGCTCTTCCGGATAATATTTGAGCAGCAGGTCGGCCCACTCCTCATATTTACCCGCATGCTCCAATCCCTTAACATGCCGTTCAATTCCGTCGAAATCAGAGCCAAACATAATATGCTTCTCTCCCCCCAAGGCACACACATGATCCAGATGCGGTAAAATATCTATTCGCTCAACGATTTTCGTCTGCTTCACAAACCAGGGGACGAAGGTAATGCCGATCCTCCCGTCCAGCGAGATCAGCGCGCGAATCTGATCATCCTGCAGGTTGCGGGCATGAGGGCATACCTTATATGCATTGGAATGGGAAGCAATCAGCGGCGTTCCGGCAGTCTCAGCCATACTCGCAAGCTCCCAGAACCCTTTTACCGATAAATGCGATACATCCAGAATGATGCCAAGGCGTTGACAGAAGCGGACAAGCTCTCTTCCCGCCGGAGTCAGCCCTCCCCCTCTTGGTTCAAGAATGCCGTCGGCAGCCCAGTTGGCGTAATTCCAGGTGAGTCCAAGCAAGCGTACTCCCCGTTCATAGCAGACCTTCACATAGTGCAGATTCCCCTCCAGACCATCCGCACCTTCGATGGATAACAGTCCGCCCAGCCGCCCCTGCTTCTCGGCTTGTTCCAGCTCTTGAGCCGTGCTGATCGGCATAATTCCTTGCGCAACAATCTCGGAGGTATACAGGTCCAATTGATCCAGAATATGACTCATTTGCGGTTTGCCCAGCTTCTCAGACAGATAGATGGCAAAGCACTGCACGCCGACCCCGCCTTGAATCATACGCTGCACATTCACATCCAGCCGCTCATCATCGCAAAATTGAAGCTCCCGATTGAGCTGAAGCTTGCTTAACGCATCACAGTGCAAATCTATCATTCTTCGTTCCACGCCGAATCCCTCCATTTTATACTACTGTATACCCCGTTTGTCCTGAAAGAATGCAAAAAAACCTGTCTACATTGATTGTAAACAGGCTTCATTATCCGATATATTCTTTGCTGTTACTTATCTCGGTTCTACGATTAGCTTAATTGCTGTACGGTCTTCCCCATCAATGACGATATCCGTAAATGCCGGAATACAGATCAGATCGACACCGCTAGGCGCCACAAATCCCCGGGCAATCGCTACCGCTTTAATCGCTTGGTTCAAGGCCCCCGCCCCAATAGCCTGCAGTTCAGCTGCGCCGCGCTCTCTCAAGACGCCAGCAAGCGCACCGGCTACGGAGTTGGGATTGGATTTTGCTGATACTTTTAATACTTCCATGGCAATTACCTCCTGGGAAAAATGGTTTGCTCGATCCCACTATTAGAAACATATTCGGGAGCGTTCAAAAAATTCCTGCTTTTTCCTGTATGGAGGGTTTACCCGTTTATTCCATGATCCACTCGTCTTCCATCAATCGGATCTTCTCCAGCTTCCGGGCATGTCCGGTCGCTTCATCAATATCCACTACACAGCCATGGAACTGCCATTTTCCTTCACAGACCTGAAAGCGGACCGGCAATTGAGTCGTAAATTTGCGCAGCACAGCCGTTCTTTCCATGCCTAGAACCCCTTCCCGCGAGCCCACCATTCCGGCATCAGTCAGATACGCCGTTCCTTGCGGAAGGATGGTATCGTCATTGCTCTGCACATGGGTGTGTGTCCCCACGACAATGGATGCCCGACCGTCAAGATGCCAGCCCATGGCGATTTTCTCCGAGGTGGCTTCGGCATGGAAGTCTACAAGAATGCACTTATGCTTCTTGGACACTGCCGCGACGAGCTCATCAGCTGCACGGAACGGGTCATCAATGGCCGGCAGGAACGTCCGCCCCATCAGGTTAATCAAGGCAAGCTCTTTACCTCCAGCACGAATAATCGTATGGCCTGTGCCTGGTGTGCCTTCTGGAAAATTGGCCGGACGAACCATCCTCGGCTCCTCATCTATAAAGTCAAAAATCTCTTTGTTATCCCAGGTATGGTTGCCCATCGTCAGTCCATGAATACCCATCTCAAAAAACTCGCGGGCTATCTTGGCCGTAATCCCTCTTCCGGATGCGGCATTCTCACCATTTGCAATAATGATATGAGGATTATATTTGGATTTCAGATGCGGCAAGGTAACCTTTAGCGCCTTCCGTCCGGTATTGCCTACAATGTCTCCGATAAACAGTACTTTGATGTTGTCTCCTCCTCACTGGCTAACCTCTGCGACAGCCTGAAGTTCTGTTCTATCAGAGGTTGTTCAAAAGGTCGTCTTTTAAAACCTGCACTATTAGACGTGAAAAAGCGGCCCCGCGGGGGGCCACTTTTCAGCATGTCCTTTACTTCGCGTATTCAACCGCCCGCGTCTCACGGATTACGGTAACCTTGATATGCCCCGGATAATCCAGTTCATTTTCAATCGTCTTCGTAATATCTCTTGCCAGACGGAAGGCTTCCGCATCATCAATCTTCTCAGGCTGCACCATGACGCGCACCTCGCGACCCGCTTGGATCGCGAACGATTTCTCAACACCCTCGAACGATTCGGAAATTTCCTCGAGCTTCTCCAAACGGCGAATATACGTCTCCAGCGTCTCGCGGCGCGCTCCCGGTCTTGCAGCCGATAATGCGTCAGCTGCACCGACGAGCATGGCGATCACAGACGTCGCCTCGCAATCGCCATGGTGGGAAGCGATACTGTTGATGACCACCGGATGTTCCTTATACTTCTTAGCCAATTCTACGCCGATTTCGACATGAGATCCTTCCACTTCATGATCAAGCGCCTTACCAATGTCATGCAACAACCCGGCCCGCTTGGCAAGTGTAATGTCCTCGCCCAGCTCTCCGGCCATCAGGCCGGCCAGATATGCTACCTCCATGGAATGCTTCAGCACGTTTTGTCCATAGCTTGTCCGGAATTTGAGCCGCCCCAAAATCTTGATCAGATCCGGATGCAGCGCATGAACACCCACCTCGAAGGTGGCCTGTTCGCCGTATTCCCGAATCCGTTCATCCACCTCGCGACGGGACTTATCAACCATTTCTTCGATCCGCGCAGGGTGGATACGTCCGTCCGCCACCAGCTTCTCCAGTGCGGTACGGGCAATCTCCCGGCGGATTGGATCAAAGCCCGAAAGAATAACTGCTTCCGGTGTATCATCAATAATAAGGTCAATACCGGTCAGTGTCTCCAGCGCACGGATATTACGGCCCTCACGTCCGATAATCCGGCCCTTCATCTCTTCATTCGGCAAGGTTACTACCGAGACGGTTGTCTCAGCTACATGGTCAGCTGCGCAGCGCTGGATGGCCAACGCAATGATTTCACGGGACTTCTTGTCCGCTTCCTCTTTCGCCTGCTGTTCAATGTCCTTGATCATTTGAGCTGTCTCATGGCGAACTTCCTGCTCCACATTGTTGAGAATAATGGTGCGGGCATCCTCCATGCTCAAATTCGAAATCCGCTCAAGCTCTTGAACTTGACTCTTGTAGATCAAGTCAATCTGCTGCTGTGTCTCTTCGATCCGCTTCTCTTTGCCGGCTACTTGCTCTTCTTTACGTTCCAGCGATTCCAATTTTTTATCCAGCGACTCTTCCTTTTGCAACAATCGTCTTTCTTGTCGTTGAATTTCATTCCGACGTTCACGAATGTCTTTATCAGCTTCGTTTCTCAGCTTATGGACTTCGTCCTTAGCTTCGAGAACCGTTTCCTTTTTCAGTGCTTCTGCTTCCTTCTTCGCATTTTCTACAATTTGAGCGGCAGCAGTTTCCGCACTGGAAATTTTAGCTTCTGCAAGAGATTTGCGAATAAAATATCCGATCCCGAACCCAAAGAATAAAGCGGCGGCAACGAGAGCGATCCAGATTCCCTCATGCATCTGTTCACCTCCCCGCTGTTTCCTCCAAGGCATTCCCTGGGATGCTTGCAGTTGTAATTTTCACATTCATCATTAATTACAAGAATTCATTAAAGGCTGCACTGCCTTCATGACTGACAAATTGAATCCTTCACGGAGTCATTAATTTGGAAGGAAAAAAGACTCCATTTAAAATAGATTCATGTTCATTTTATTATTTGTCAAAAGAAATTGTCAAGTAAATGACAGCTCATGTCCGCTTCTGGTGGATTATTCCTCCCATTCCTCGTCATCCGTGCTGTTTATTCCTTCCTGTTCGATGATATTGCGCAGCACCCGCGAGACAAGCGATCCGGAATAACCGCGGCGCATTAAAAAAGCACCTGTCTTTCGTTTTCGATCCTGCAGTTCTCCTGTGGATGACCGCCATTTCTTCAAAGCCAGCTCATGAGCGCTATTCAATTCCTCTTCCTCGCTGACCATCCCTAGCGCTTCCTCGATTAGCGGCTTCTCGACGCCCTTCTGACGCAGTTCATGTCTTACCCACATTTTGCCCTTGCCCCGACTTCTAACACGCTGCTGGGCCCATTCCTGTGCGTATACAGCATCGTCAATCAGCTTCTCCTCCCGAAGCCGCTTTAGGACATCTTCGGCAATTTCTTTGCTCCAGCCTTTTTCCTCCAGCCGCATTCCGATTTCATAAGAGGTTCTCATCTTGCGGCTCAGCGCAGTCAAGGCATCGATGTAAGCCCGCTGTCGTTCATCAGCCAGGACGATTTCCTCCAGCTCTTCACGGGTAAAGACGGAGCCTTTCATCATCCGATATTTGATCATTACATCTTCATGAATCTCTAATGTATATATACCAAAAGAGATCCGGTAGCGATGCTTCGGCCGCTTCAATAGGCTTACCGATGTAATGATCAGCTCTTCATCTGCAGGGAACGCATCAATGCCTTTTGCAGATTCCTGAGTGGAGGGAGGATCATTAAAAGTATCCGTATGCTTTCGAGCCTTGCTCCTGCCGAGCGCCCTGTCTGTATGCCAAAAATCTTCATCAGATATGTCAACAACATCCTGCGCCCGCTCCGTTCCGCCTTTACGCTTCGCATCGCGGTAATCGCGTTCACTAGGTTCGCCGTTTTCTTTCATGAGCCATCATCTCCAGTTCTGCACATGCTAAAGCGCTCTGTCCAGGGAGCATTCCCCGGCTCCAGAGCGCCAGAATAAGCGATATGTCACTATAAGAGGTTGTTCAAAAGTCATCTATTGATCACGAAGTGTATTCAAGGGGTTGATTCAACATCGAATCTTGCGTTCACCCTCGAAGTCCGGTACTCATGTAGGGTCTCCTACACTCCGTTCCTCCTTCTTCGGGTTCTCACAACCTTCTCGGTGCTGAAAAGCTGACCTTTTGAACTCGAACTATGAATTATTCTTCACCAAACAGTGCTTGTTCTTCCTGCGCTTCCTCCTCCAGCTCATCGGCTGAGGCAGGGGCCACCGAAGTGGTTAAATTGCTGGCTTCACGAATCTTTTGTTCAATCGTATTGGAAATGTCCGTATGCTCCTTCAGGTACTGCTTCGCATTCTCACGTCCTTGGCCAAGACGCTCTCCCGCAAAGGAGTACCATGCCCCGGATTTATCTACGATATCCAACTCAACTCCGATATCGATAATACTTCCTTCCTTGGAGATTCCCTCACCATACATAATATCGATCTCCGCTTGCTTGAAAGGAGGCGCTACCTTATTCTTTACAACCTTGATTCTCGTACGGTTGCCGACCATGTCATTGCCCATCTTGATCGTCTCAATACGGCGCACATCCAGACGAACCGATGAATAGAACTTCAACGCCCGTCCGCCCGGCGTTGTCTCCGGATTACCGAACATAACGCCAACCTTCTCGCGCAATTGGTTGATGAAGATAGCAATCGTCTTCGACTTGCTGATGGCACCGGACAGCTTACGCAGTGCTTGAGACATCAGGCGGGCCTGCAAGCCTACATGGGAATCCCCCATTTCGCCTTCAATCTCGGCCTTCGGTACAAGAGCCGCTACGGAGTCGATAACGATGATATCCACCGCGCCGCTGCGCACAAGTGCTTCTGCGATTTCCAGCGCCTGTTCACCGGTATCCGGCTGGGACAGCAGAAGCTCATCAATATTCACACCCAGCTTGCTGGAATAGAGCGGGTCCAGCGCATGCTCTGCATCGATAAAGGCAGCTTGTCCGCCAGCCTTCTGAACCTCTGCAATGGCATGCAAGGCAACCGTAGTCTTACCGGAGGATTCCGGTCCGTATACTTCAATAATCCGACCGCGAGGAAATCCTCCGATCCCAAGTGCAATATCTAGAGCAATCGATCCGCTCGGCACAACCTCCACTTGCATATGCGTGGACTCTCCAAGCTTCATGATTGAACCTTTTCCGAATTGTTTTTCTATTTGACGAAGCGCCATATCCAGCGCAGCACGACGATCTGACAATCAGCTCACATCCTTCAATATGATAGGTAAAACACGCATCATTCGTTTCTTACGTACTTAATTGTACCTTGTTTTGATAAGTTTGCCAAGCATTTTTTCGAACATACATTCGTAATTTTATTCCCCGCCTCCAGCACCTCCTCCCGCTAAGAAATTCAAAATCCGCTAATCACAAAAAAAAGAACCGCAGCGCCACTGAATCAGTTCGCTACGGTTCTTCCGTACACTTAGTATAACCCGAACCTTCGCCGATTGGCAATGGATAAGGTATTATTGCGGGATTCCTCTGCATCCGTGCTACTGCTTCTGCTGCTCCGATTTCAACCGTCTCCATAGATGGTACAGCACGGTCTTTGCAGAGCGAAGACGGATCGTGTCTCTGTTCCCCTTCAGATTAAGCTCCAGCACCTCGGTATCCCCGTCTCTCCTGGAGATGCCGATATATACGAGTCCGACAGGCTTGCGCTCCGAATAGCCCGGGCCGGCCACACCGGTGACAGAGAGCCCGAAATCCGTATCCACAATCATGCGAACCTGTTCCGCAAGCACCTTGGCAGTCTCCGCACTGACGGCCCCCGGAGCATTCTCGCCTTCCAGCAGATCATGAGGGACATTCAGCAGCTTCTCCTTCATCGCATTGGAATAACACACAATCCCTCCGAGGAACACTGTGGCGCTGCCAGGAATGCTGGTAATCGTCTGCATCAGCAGCCCGCCGGTGCAGCTCTCTGCCGCACTGACCGTAAGTCCTTGCTCTGTCATGAGATCAACAATTGTCTTCTCAATCGGAACATCCTCAGTCGCGTACAAATGCTCCGGCAGCCGCCGGGCAATTTCCGCCTCCAGGCCCTCAAGTCGCTCCATCGCTTCCAGCTCCGAGGATGCTTTGGTTGATAAGCGGATCGTTACCTCGCTCTCCTTTGCGTAAGGGGCCAGGGTCGGATCTGTTTGCTGCTCGATCAGATCAAGCAATCTGGTCTCCAGACCAGATTCGCCAATTCCCGCAAACTTTAGCATCTTGGAGTACAGGGCCCGCTCCTCCGTTAATACATGCTGGAGAATCCAAGGCTTCGCCTGATGCTCGAACATCGGCTTCATTTCCGAAGGGGGACCGGGCAACAAAATATAAAACTTGCTGTCCTGGGCAATCGCGTTGCCAACCGCAAGTCCGGTCTCGTTCGCAAGCGGGGTAGCGCCGTCAATAACGAGCGCCTGACGACGGTTATTCTCCGTCATGGGTACCTTGCGCCCTTGAAAGAACTTCTCTACATTATCCATAGCCACCCGGTCAATGTGCAAACCGCGCCCCAGGACAGCCGCGACAGCGTCTTTCGTCAAATCGTCCTGTGTCGGTCCAAGACCGCCTGTGAACAATAGAATATCCGCCCGTTTCGCAGCAGTCTCAATCGCCTCGGACAGCCGGGACAGATTATCACCCACCACAGTCTGAAAATAAACATCAATCCCGAGTGAAGCAAGCTCCCGGGATAGGTACTGGGCATTACTATTTACAATTTGTCCGAGCAACAGCTCGGTGCCTACGGCAATCAGTTCAGCCTTCATATGAAAGTCTCCTTACATCTTCGAAAAGTTCAGTACGGACTTGTTCTTCACGAAATAGTCGATCCCCGAGTAAATCGTAATCAGCGCAGCAAGCCAGATCAGGATCACATCAAACGGAACGTTCAGCCACACAAACGGGAAATTGTTCAGCAGCAGAGCCGAAATCGCCACAATCTGGGTAATGGTCTTGGCCTTCCCCCAATTGCTGGCAGCAATGACCGAGCCCTCCAGAAGGGCGACCTCCCGCAAGCCTGTTACTGCAAACTCCCGCGCTATAATCACGATAGCGATCCATGCATCGCATTTGCCCATGGCTGCCAGTGCGATCAGCACCGAAGCCACAAGAAGCTTGTCAGCAAGCGGGTCAAGCAGCTTGCCAAGATTGGTCACCAGGTTATGCTTGCGCGCAATATACCCGTCAATCCCGTCGGTGCTTGCGGCAATAATGAAGATCAGGGCAGCGATCAACTGGTTCAGCGGAAGCGAGTAATCTCCGATTTCAATCGCATAAGACCACCAGGCGGCATCAATATCGACCAATAAAAAGACCAGCATTAGCGGAATCATAAAAATCCGGGCTAGCGTAATCCGATTTGGCAGGTTCAAAGGAATCCCTCCCCGGAAAGATCATATTCATATGCATGAGTAATGCGAACCTTGACAATGTCCCCAATCTCTGAGCCGGGCCGCGTCACATAGACCTCCCCGTCGATCTCAGGAGCATCATATTGAGAGCGACCGACATATACGTCGCTGCGTCCATCATATTTTTCCAGAAGCACATCCAGCACCTGCCCGATATATTTTCTACTGGTCTCGCCCGCTACCTGACGTTGAACCTCCATCAGAGTATTGGCCCGCCATTCCTTCACATCCTCATCCAACTGATTCGGAAGCCGGGAAGCCGGCGTATCCTCTTCCTTGGAATATGTAAATACCCCTAAACGGTCAAACTTAACCTCCCGGACAAAGTCGCAAAGAGCTGCAAACTCTTCCTCTGTCTCCCCGGGAAAGCCTACAATCAACGAGGTTCGCAATGACACACCCGGTATTCTGTCCCGGATTCTGGCGATCAATTCCCGGATATCCCGGTTCCTGCCCGGCCTTCGCATCCGCTTCAGTACCGCATCCTCACTATGCTGCAGCGGCATATCGATATATTTGCATACTTTCGGGTTATTGGCGATCTCATCGATTAATTCATCGGTGAAAAATCCAGGATATGCATAGTGAAGCCTTACCCAATGAACCCCCTCCACCTGGCTGACCTTGTTCAGAAGCTCGGCCAGCTTATACTCACCGTACAGATCCGTACCATAATTAGTGGAATCCTGAGCGATCAGACTGATCTCCTTCACACCTTGTCCAGCAAGAAGCTCTGCTTCCGCCAGAATCGAATCCATAGATCGGCTGCGGAATTTGCCTCGCATGATCGGAATACTGCAGAAGGTGCAGTTGTTATCACATCCCTCAGCTATTTTTATATAGGTTGTATAGCTGGCCGTAGTGAGCTTCCGCGGCAGCTTCTCTTCATAATTAAACACCGGATTCCCGACAAAAACAGGTCTCTTCCCCTTTAATGCTTCATCCACGATTTGATTAATATGATGGAAATCACCGGTCCCTACAATGCCGTCAATCTCCGGCATTTCCTTCATTAACTCCTGCTTATACCGCTGAGTCAGGCAACCGGAGACGATCAGCGCCTTCAATCTGCCGGTCTCCTTGAGCTCGGCCAGATCGAGAATCGTATTAACCGATTCTTCCTTCGCAGCATCGATAAAACCGCAGGTGTTAACGATAATAACGGTGGCATCCTCTTCGCGTTCAACCAACGAATAGCCGCGTGCATCAATCAAACCAGACATAATTTCGGAGTCAACCAGATTTTTCTCACAGCCAAGTGTAACGATCTTCACTTTTTCTGACATAGTGATTATCCCCCATAAATTAAAAAACCTAATTAAGTATAATATCTCCGCAGCAACCGTGTCAAAAACATGAAAAAGTCCCGCGCATCCCTTTCGGTGCTGCACGAGACAGATCAATCCTGCTATTTCAAATTGGTAAATTGCAAATCGACCGTCAAATCCGCCTTGCGAAGCATCTGGATAATTTGCTGCAGATCATCACGGCTCTTGCCCGTAACCCGAATCTGATCCCCTTGAATCTGGCTCTTGACCTTCAGCTTGGAATCCCGAATCAGGATGTTGATCTTCTTCGCATTTTCCTGATCAATTCCTTGCTTCAACTGGATCCGCTGACGCACGGTTCCTAGGGAAGCCGGCTCTACCTTGCCATAATCCAGATTTTTGATTGGCAATCCCCGCTTGATCATCTTCGATTGCAAAATATCGACTACTGCATTCAGCTTATATTCATCATCCGAGACGATAACGAGCACGTCCTTCTCCACCTTAAGCTCGCTCTTGCTGTTTTTGAAATCAAACCGGCTCGCAATTTCCCGTTCTGTTTGGTCAATCGCATTCGTGAGCTCCTGCATATCCATTTTCGAGACAATATCAAACGAGCTTTCGGAAGCCATTTGTCCAACCGCCTTTCCATAACATATATTGAATCCAGGCGCTTACTCGCCTGTAGTATTCGTAGTAGAATTAGCACCGTTCTCTTCATTTCCCGCAGAATCCGGCACCTCGCCCAGATTCAACTGGATTCTGGAAGTGGTCTTGCCATCCTCCACAACTTGTTCGCCTACCGTAATCACTGTATACGAAGAAGCCCCGGATTTAATGAACAAGCCTTCGGCGCCAAGATCATAATTAAGGACGTCCCCGCTCTCCATGGTGGCGAAGAACAGCTTTTCCCCTGATTTGTCCCCTTTGCGCACTTCCACCCAGCTTCTTCCGCTCGCCGTAATTACGACGGGAACCTGTGCATCCGCAGGCGCCTGCACGACAAATTTAGTTGTGCTGCCTTCTTTCCCATCTTGAGCAACAATAATGCTTCCCTGCTCGGTGGAGTTATTTCCTCCCTGATTGTTGCCAGAACCTGTGTTATTTGTGCCTGGTTCCCCAGAATCAACCGAAGTATCGTTGCCTGTATCATTGTTGCCTGGATTGCTGTTTGTGCCGTTATTAGCCCCGTTCCCGGAATTCCCGCTGCCAATCTCGCTGTTATTCGTAACCCGGGTTGGATCGGGCTGATCATTATTAGCCATCTCGTCCGACTTGCCCCAGACGGTGAAATACATATATATAACAACCAAAATGAGCACGGCGAACGACCACATGAGTGTCGTTGACAGCCATTTTGAGTTTCTTTCCGCCGCGCGTGTGCTCCGGCGCTTCTGCAGCACCGGCTCCATGGTAGGCTCGGGAGCTGGATCCGGAACATGCTGCCGATGCTCTGTCAGCAATTCATCGGGGTCGATTCCGACCGCTTCGGCATAGGTTTTAATAAAGGCCCGAACATAAAAACTGCCCGGCAACACTTTATAGTCTCCTGCTTCGATGGCTTCCAGGTATCTTGTACGTATTTTGGTCAATTCTTGAACATCTTCCAGGGTCATTCCTCTGGCTAAGCGGGCTTCTTTAAGTTTTTGGCCCAGATCAGACACTACCATCACCTCCTGTTAATTAATTGACACGCTGCGACTTTTGAACTCGCATTACACATCATCCGTGTACATTGTCGTAAACGTATCATATACGATTAGCTCATCCGGATTGTTACGAAGCTCAATAATAATATCCAGATCGTCATAGGAATATTCAGTCTCCTTCACGAACACATCCGGATGTTCAATGACAATTGTAGAGGGCATCTTCATAATGTCCTGTAATAAATGATGGTGCTTGTCATTCAAACGAATTGTACTAACAATTCCATCAATTATAAATACGTTCTGAGGATGCATCTCATCGTCAGACAATTGGCTTCTGACAGTCTGTCTGAGCAGCGTCGAAGAGACAAAGGTCCAGCGTTTCATCGCGTAGACGCTTCCTGCAATGATCGATTCTGTCTTTCCAACCCGGGGCATCCCCCGTAAACCGATCACCTGATGTCCTTCTCTCTTCATTAATTCACCCAAAAAGTCGACGAGCAATCCCAGTTCATCTCTGGTGAATCGAAAAGTCTTCTTGTCATCCGAATCCCGAACAATATACCGCCCGTGACGCACCGCAAGCAGGTCGACAAGGCGCGGTGGGCGAAGTGCTGTAACCGTAATGCTGTCAACATTTCTGAGCATTTTGTCAATCAAACCGATCTTCTCATCGTCATCCGTTTCCAGCAGTAATCCGCGAGTCTGTCCTTCCACGCCGTTAATGGTCAATATATTAACCTCGAGCATACCGAGAGTTGAAGCGATATCTCCCAGCAGTCCGGGACGATTCTTATGTATTCTGTACTCCAGATACCATTGCTTTATATCCATAACAAGCACCTTCTTTTGTTCCTATCTCGCAACATTCGACAATTCCAATCAGTTTTCCTGCATATTTGCAAAATAACTTGCCCCAATCTTAAACAAAGCTTATGCATCTGGAACATTTGATACGTGTCTTATGATATATAAAATAGAATTGAAAGGCAAGCCGCTCTCTGAGATGGGCGAAAAGCCCCCTGAAAGGGAGCTTTTCCGGGTTAGCTGCTTTGCTTGGACAGCTTCACCATGAGACGAGCGATCGTCTTGCGTTCCTCTTCATCGCCTACGTCCCATATTGCCTTCAGTGTCCGGTTCGCCTCGTTCTGAGGATCCACCTTCTCATCCAGAAATCCGCCGATCTCGTAAGCGAGGTTGGCAATCGCCTCTTCGCTCATCCCGATTTTCTCCGCATGCTCGATACGGTCACCGAGAAATTTCTTCCAGGTATCAAAATTTTTGAGTACTGTTGACATGATTAAATCCTCCTTATGGGGTTGGCGATTTAAAATCATTGAAGATCAACAGTTGTAATATGTGATTTTAAAGCGGTGCTTATGCGTCCGATGCTAAAGGTGAATTCAGGAATTGAACTTTCATGAGCTTTGGAAGTCTAAGTCATCCAGCCCCCGTTCGGGCTGATAATTTGACCCGTAATATATCCGGACTCCGGCAACGCCAAGAAATAGACGAGCGAAGAGATTTCCTCGGGTGCAGCCAATCTTCCAGCCGGAATCTCCTCCTCCAGTTGTCTCAGCTCCTCCGGATCAAAACGGTCCATCATTTCGGTTCGGACCGCGCCGGGCGCCACAGCGTTCACCGTCACTCCCGATGGGGCCAGCTCCTTGGCCAAGGCCTTCGTAAAGGCGTTAACCCCGCCTTTTGCGGCGGAGTAGACCACCTCGCATGAGCCTCCCGTGATTCCCCATACCGAGGAAACATTAATGATTCGCCCGAAGCGCTGAGCGATCATATAAGGCATGAAGGTCTGACTGCACAAATAGACACCCTTCAGGTTG
>NZ_HG005139.1:1560728-1590803 GCF_000455265.1 Paenibacillus antibioticophila | reverse complement strand
AATAGACACCCTTCAGGTTGACGGCCATGACATTGTCCCACTGTTCTTCATCCGTATCGGACAACAATCCATAATGCGATATTCCCGCATTATTCACCAGTATATCCGGCTTAAGCCCGCGGGCCTCCAGCTTTTCCTTCATCCGGTCAATTTGTTCTTTAGAACGGAGATCCGCCGACACGGTATACACCTTCGCCCCCAGCTCGATACAGCTCCTGGCGATCTCATTAGCCGCTTCATGAGAATTCATGTAATGAATGACCACGTTCATACCGACGGAAGCAAATCGAAGCGCAATCTGCGCTCCGATTCCTCTGCTCGCTCCAGTCACCAGCACGGTCATGTCCTTGATATTTTTCTCCTCTCCATGGCCTCGGATCATCTAAGGACTCACCACCATGGAGACAGCCAGCTGCTCCCAATCAATATGCTCGCGCAGACGGGTGTTGACTTCCTCCAGGGTAAGCGATTCATAAATCGGAAGCACCTCAAACATATCCCCGCCGCGGAACCGATAACGGGTGAACTCGTGAGCAATATTTTCAGGAGAATTCAACATCCGAAGGAAGCCCCCGATTTTCTTCTTCCGCGTGCGCTCGAAATCCTCTTCACGGAAGCCGCTCTGCACGACGGCCTTAATCTCCTCTGTAATGACCTCCAATAGCCGCTCCGGATCCTTGGTATCTCCGCCAATAGCCGAGAACGCATACCGGGGATTGCTGTTGTATTCATGGGAGAAGCTGTCCGAGATCAGCTCTTCGTCATACAGCTTCTGGTAGAGCTTGGAGCTTGCCCCCAGCAGCAGGTCCAGCGCCAGCTTCGTGGCCAGATCACGCCGGAGCCGTTCCGCACCTTCGTAGCCGACCTGCGTCTCCTTAAATCCGAACAGGCATTTAGGGAGCGACACCGGGAGCTTCGACGTTCTACGCTTCTCGTGAACCCCCTTCGGCTCGTGTTGAAAGATGCGCTCAATGTCGCCTTGCGGCTGATAATTCTTCTTCTCCTGATTTTCTCGAACCCAAGCAAATACCTGTTCAGCATCCACCCCGCCTACAATGAACAGCAGCATATTGCTCGGATGATAAAAAGCATTGTAACAAGTATACAGCGTTTCCTTCGTAATCGTGGAAATAGACTCCACCGTGCCCGCAATATCGATTCGAACCGGATGCACGGCATACATGGCCTCAATCAGTCCGAAATAAACCCGCCAATCCGGATTGTCGCGGTACATGCCGATTTCCTGTCCGATAATCCCCTTCTCCTTATCCACATTCTGATCCGTAAAATAAGGATTCTGCACAAAGTTGATCAGTGTCTCCAGATTTTCCTTAATCTTTTCGGTAGCCGAGAAGAGATAGACTGTCTGATCAAAGCTGGTAAACGCATTGGCTGAAGCGCCTTGGGAAGCAAATTTGGCAAAAATGTCTCCCTCCGGCTCCTCAAACATCTTATGCTCAAGAAAATGCGCAATTCCGTCAGGAACCTCAATTTCCTCTTGCCCGGCTACTTTAAAATGATTGTCAATGGAGCCGTACTTGGTTGAGAACGTAGCATATATTTTCTGGAATCCCGGCTTTGGCAATACGTACACCTGAAGCCCATTATCCAGCGTCTCCCGGTACAGTGTCTCCTGTAAAGAATCATATCGAATGGCTTCCACAGGCTACCCCTCCTTCTTTCCCGTCAAGAAATAGATCGTATCCAATTCAAAGGTTTGTGCCGCCTGTACCACGTCCTCCGGTGTAACACGCTCAACCTGACTAAGCAGCTCATCGACAGGACGATCCTTACCCGAGAGCACCCGGTTAAAATCATAGGCGATCATCTCGAAAGCGGAGTCCTTCATTTCAAGCAGACTATTCCGAAGCATCGCCTTGGTCTGACTCATTTCCAGCTCGCTGATTACTCCGGAGCGCATATCGGATAATTGAGCCTGAATGATCTGCAATGCCTTCTCATAATTGGCGATTTCAATCCCCGATTGAATCGTCAACAGGCCCTTGTGCCCGTCATAACGGGAAGCGGCGTAGTACGCAAGGCTCTCCTTCTCGCGCACATTGATAAACAGCTTTGAATGCGGGTAGCTCCCGAGAATTCCACTGTATAAAAGAGCCGAAGCATAGCGGTCATCCCCATAGGTAATCGGGGTGCGCAGACCCAGATTCAGCTTGCCCTGATTCACATCCAGCTGCTCGCTAACGGTCCGCACCTCTTGAACCACAGGTTCGACTTGTTCATGGGCATAGCTATGAGCAGCAGCCCGATTCAACGCAAAGGAACTGCTAACCAGCTCTTGTACTTCTGCAAGCGTGGTATCGCCTACGACGTACAGATCCAGTCTGGCTTCCTGAAGCCAATTTTGATAAGCCTCGTGAAGCGAGCTGGCTGTAATGCGGTCCAGATCGCTGCGTTCACCTAGCGGATGGAGACGGTAGGGATCACCCTGGAACATCTCCTCAATACAGCGTTCGGCCGCATAACGAATCTTGTCATTAATAATCGCTTCCAGCTTCTTGCGCACGTTCTCGCGCTCTGCGGCAACATAGCTCTCGCGGAAGACGCCTTCCTCCAAAGCCGGTTTGGTTACGACTTCGCCAAGAAAATTGAAGGTTTGAGCCAGCAGTGGCGCTTCACTTTGCACAAAGGAATCATTAATCGTATCCATCCGGAACTGCACGATCTGATAATTGCCTCGTTTATACACATCAAATCCAAACCCAGCACCATACAAATGCTCTAACTGCTCCCGAAACTGCAGCGTCTCCGGATAGGAGGAAGTGCCTCTGCGAAGCACGAACGGCGTAAGGGCCGTAGAGGTTACAGTCTTGCTATTAAGTGGAATACCCGCATACAAAGATACGGCAAATGTCTTGAACCGGTTAGTCGGCAGGACATGAATGTTCATATTGCCCACACTACCGCGCTCGAATAACGTTTTGTTCAAAGCTCAAAACCCCTTTTCAAGAGATTGTGCAGATCATTTCTCTCATAAAATTCAGTTCCATTCTATACCAATTCAAAGGAAAGAAGCAACCTGGAGACGGACGGCTGCTTCTGTTCAAAGATTACTTTTACATGCAGAAAATATGCTTCCCGATCGTTTTGACCTGAGGGCGCGACCAGATCCATTTTGATGTTGCTGTCTCAGGATTAAAATAATACAAACAGCCCCCGGAAGGATCCCATCCATTGAGTGCCTGCTGCACTGCTTTGCGTGCCGTCTCATTCGGCTCAAGCCATATCTGGCCGTCCGCTACGGCCGTGAATGCTCTGGGCTGAAAAATAACGCCCGATACCGTATTGGGAAAGCTTGGGGACTTCACCCGATTCAGAATAACCGCCGCCACGGCAACCTGTCCTTCAAATGGTTCTCCGCGCGCCTCGCCGTAGACCGCATTGGACATGATCTTCAAGTCATTTTCCGACAGTCCCAAGCTGTTCGATGGAGCCAGCGCCTCTGAGCCTGACCCCTGGTTCTGGTTGCCCGAATTCGAACCTTGGCCTCCCTGTTTGCCGCTCTGGTTGCCCGAAGCGTATTCCATCCCCGGCTTCCATTGCTTGGTGGCATTATACAGCTTCAGCTTGGTCTTCGGTCCTGCGTACCCATCAACCTTCAGCCCGAATTCGGATTGGAACCATTTCAAGGAATCTCTTGTCTTGGGGCCGAATGAGCTGTCCAGTTTGCCATAGTAAAAGCCCAAAAACTTCAGTCTGCCCTGAAGCTCATAGACATCGCTTCCAAATGCCCCGTATTCAATCACTTGATTGCTGAACACCTCAACAGCTTGCTTCGGCTGCTCCGAATCCTTATCTTCATGCCTTAGCTGACTGTTCCCGTATACGATACCGATCAACAACAGCGCTATTCCTGCGGTAATCCATACCTTGATGTTTTTCATCTCGCTATCGCTCTACCCTTCTATTGTGGAATTGACATCATGGATTGACCTTATTATGACAACCCCTGCCCGTTCCTATGCACATAGAATCGCTATCGTGACAGAGACTTGATAAGCGCGGAGCGCAAAAAGCCGCCTCGTCCGCAGATTGCTCTGCGTTCGAAGCGGCTCGCTAGCGAGCTTCCGTCAGGAAGTCATTTTATTCATCCGATACTGGTCCATCGTCATGAGAACCTCTCTCGGCTTGCTGCCTTCATACGGACCCACCACGCCTCTGGCCTCCATCGAGTCGATGAGCCGCGCGGCCCGGGTGTAACCTACCCGCATTCTCCGCTGCAGGAGAGAGACGGAGGCTTGCTTGGCTTCAAGGACAATCTGGACAGCCTGATCATAAAGCTCGTCCAGCACCTCCTCCTGACCGCCTGCTTCCTCTTCGACCTCTGGAACCAGACTCTCGTCATACTCGGCCTGGCCTTGATCCCTTACAAAGTTAACGATCGTCTCGACCTCCTGATCGCTCATAAAGGCTCCCTGAACCCGAATCGGCTTCGAAGCGCCCATCGGCATAAAGAGCATATCGCCGCGTCCGAGCAGCTTCTCGGCCCCGGCCATGTCAAGAATCGTCCGCGAGTCCACCTGCGAGGATACGCCGAACGCAATTCGGGACGGAATGTTCGCCTTGATCACACCGGTTATCACATCCACCGAAGGCCGCTGTGTTGCGATAATCAGATGGATTCCCGCCGCCCGGGCCATTTGTGCGAGGCGGGCAATGGCATCCTCCACGTCATGTGCGGCAACCATCATCAGGTCGGCAAGCTCGTCTACAATGACGACAATATAAGGAAGCACCGCCTCAGGATTTTCCTTCATCATCTGGTTATAGCCTTCGATGTTGCGGGCTCCTGATTTGGAGAAAAGCTCATAGCGCTTCTCCATCTCCACAACAATCTTCTTGAGCGCCAGCGACGCCCTGCGCGGATCGGTTACAACCGGCGCAAGCAAATGCGGAATGCCGTTGTAGACGTTCAACTCGACCATTTTCGGGTCCACCATCATGAATTTCACTTCATCGGGCTTGGCTTTATATAGAATGCTTGTGATAATTCCGTTGATACAGACCGACTTGCCGGAGCCCGTGGCTCCCGCCACGAGCAAATGGGGCATCTTCGCCAGGTTGCCGACAATCGTCTGGCCAGAGATATCGCGGCCAAAGGCGATCGACAGCTTGGACTCTGCCTCGGTGAAGGTCGAGGTCTCCATCACCTCCCGCATAGTAACCACGGATACTTCAGAGTTCGGAACCTCAATGCCGATCGCCGATTTGCCGGGAATCGGCGCCTCCATGCGGATATCCTTGGCTGCCAGTGCAAGGGCAATATCATCGGTCAAATTCACAATTCGGCTAACCTTGACTCCGATGTCCGGCTGGATCTCGTAACGCGTTACCGCTGGCCCTCTTACGACCTCCAGCACGCGCGCGCGCACACCGAAGCTTTCCAATGTCGCTTCCAGCTTTCGAGCCGTCTGCATATAATCGGCCTGATCGCCTGATTTGCCTGCCCCGGAAGGTCTCGACAGCAACCGGAAGGAAGGAAGCTTATACGGCTTGGGAGCCGGCTTAGGCGGGGCTGGAGGGGCTTCTACACCAACGTTCTCCGGGTTCCCTTCAATCCCCTCCAGTTGCAGTCCCCCATCCTCTCCGGAAGCTTCCATCGGACTCAAATGCTCCACAGCTTCATGATTATTAATGCCCTCACGATCTTGAAGCTCCTGCACAACTTCAGTACCTTCAGTGCCTTCTGTCCCGACCGTTTCCTCCGGGCCAGGGAGGTCCTCTCCGTCCAGGTCTTCTTCAGGCCGCCAGCTTTCCTGACGAATATGCTCGAAGAAGTCCCGAATAATCGGGCCGGTATCCGAAGCTGTCGCGGGATCCGTAACCGTGCTGCCGCCCTGATAATCCAGCTCGTTCCAGTTAATCCCGCTGACCGCGGCGGCCTCCTCTTCAGGAGGAGCTTCATTGGCCGGTTGCTCCACACCCACTGTTTCTTCCTTCCCTCGATCTCCCTTAAAGCCGAGTAATTGGAAGAATACCGGCTTGTTTCGCGGTTGACGAACAGAAGGCGCCGCTTCCTCCGCTTCTATAGGCTCCAGAGGGGGAGTTTCTTCAATTACCGGCTTCTTAGCTGCTGCTTTACGTACCGGCCTGTCCCCGCCTTTCACCGGAACTGGCCGCAGCATGCGAAGCTTCTTGCCGAATTGCTGTCCCAGACCTCCCACCTTGCCGCGCAGTATTTTTCCAAGCTCGACATAAGATAATCCGGTAACAAGCATAAAGCTGATTGCCAGCATGACAATCATGATCAGCCGGGCTCCCGCCAGCCCGAACAAGGAGTAGAGCAAGGCAAACTCCAATCCGCCTATGTATCCGCCGCTGATATTCAATTGAAGCAGACTAAATCCGGAATCACTTGAGACAGGCGAGAACAAGGCTCCCTGCAAATCCCGATGAATCTGACCCATAATATTCGAAAAGCTCAAAGAACCGACAGGAGCCAGCTTCTGCCCCATCGCCGATACGGTGCTCATCAGAGCAAAGGCTAGGGTTGCAAGCAGCAGTCCGCTTCGTCTTGCCGTCCATTTCGACGGCCACTTTCTGCTAATCATCACGGCTAACCCTATATAAATGCCTACCAATGGAATCACAAAATAAAACTTGCCGAGCATGAGAGCAGACATTTTTGACAACGTTCTGCCGACCGCCGCTTCTCCCGACAAGGCAATAATCGATAGCGTGATCAGGATGATCCCATAAATTTCATATTTGAGCATACTTGCTATAGCTGTCTTTTTCTTCTTCCGTTTGCGTGCCAAACAGGAACACCCCCCAGATGAATATTATACCATAATCACCGGAGGGTACCATACGTCCTTCTTCCTCTAATTTACTCAAGCAGGGTGGGAATAAAAGCAATTTGCTTGCCGGGCGCATAAGCGGGATTCAGATAATCATCAAGGCTGCAGCGCAGCAGACGAATGATCGTCGCCCGATTTCCGGGCTCCATTCGTACTTGCATCCATACGCCGCCCAATTCAATTTCATTATACAATCCGGCTGTCTCCGCTTGCTCCCAATAAACCTCCACCGGCAAAATGGTGTAATGGCTCATTGTGTAATCGCTCCTTCCATTCCCTGCTTGGCTGGCCGAGTAAGCTCAATCAAGCTATTCAGCTTCTTAAGCCCTTCGCCGATTCCCCCGATCGCATCAATCAGCCCATGCTTGACGGCATCATTTCCCCCGACGGCTGTGCCGATATCCCGATTCAACTCCCCGGTCTTGAACATCAGCTCCTTGAACATCTGTTCGGAGATATGAGAGTGTGTCGTAACAAACCGGACCACCCGTTCCTGCATCTTCTCAATATATTCGAACGTCTGAGGCACCCCGATCACCAGGCCCGTCATCCGGATCGGATGGATTGTCATCGTTGCGCTTTCCGCAATCAAGGAATAATCCGAGGCAACAGCAATGGGAACGCCGATACTGTGCCCGCCGCCAATGACGACTGTAACCGTAGGCTTGGAAAGCGAAGCGATCATCTCCGCAATAGCCAGCCCGGCCTCCACATCACCGCCCACCGTATTCAGAATGATCATCAGACCCTCGATCCTCGGATTCTGTTCGGCCGCGACAAGCTGGGGAATGACATGCTCGTACTTGGTCGTTTTGTTCTGCGGGGGCAACACCAAATGTCCTTCAATTTGCCCGATAATGGTCAAGCAATATACATTGGATTCACCGGGAACAGGAACAGCGGTCTGTCCCAATTGTTGAATTGTCTCCACCACACCTGACTTTTTGTCGGGATCCGGACTTACTGCCGGAGCCTCGGTCTCCTGCATCGTTAGAGAGGAGTGAATTTTCTCGTCCATGAATGAACACTTCCTTCCGGCCTGCAAGGCTAAAATGTAAACAGCAGCAATGACATGAGTTAGTATGCCGCCCTTCCGCCTGCCTCTATTCCAAAAGGTCCGGCAATCACCACGTAAAAAAGCCCCCTCTCCCAGAGGAAACCGTCCAAATAACCGGCTGGGAGAAGAGGCGACTGTGTGCCTTAGCTCTTATAACTCTTATATATAAATGGTTCTATACTTCCATGATGATCGGAAGAATCATCGGTCTGCGGCGTGTCTGGTCATACAGGAAGCGTCCAAGCGCATCCTTCACGCTCGTCTTGAGCGAGGCCCATTCATTCACATTTTCGTTCATCAGCTTCTCAAGCGTGCTGGATACGATCCGGTTCGCCTCATCAAGCAGGCCTTCCGACTCCCGTACATAGACAAATCCGCGAGAAATGATATCCGGACCGGACACAATCGTCCCATCCTGCTTGCTCAGCGTAACGACTACCACAAGGATTCCATCCTGGGACAGAAGCTTACGGTCGCGAAGGACAATATTGCCGACATCGCCGACACCAAGTCCGTCGATCAGGACATTACCCGCCGGAACTTTACCGGCCTTGCGGGCTTCCCCGCCTTCAATCTCAACCACATCGCCGATATCGACCAGGAAAATATTGTCGGGGTCTACGCCGACCGATTCGCCAAGCAGAGCATGTCTGCGCAGCATCCGGTATTCCCCGTGAATAGGGATGAAGAATTTCGGCCGCATCAGATTCAGCATCAGCTTCAATTCTTCCTGGCTTCCGTGTCCGGACACATGGACACCGGAGTTGGAACCGCTATAGATTACATCCGCACCAAGCCGGAACAATTCGTCAATGGTACGACCGATATACTTCTCATTGCCCGGTACAGGCGTTGCAGCAATAATGACGGTATCGCCAGGCAGAATATCCACCTTGCGATGAGTCGAACGCGCCATACGCGTCAATGCGGACATCGGCTCGCCCTGGCTTCCCGTGCACAGAATAACTACACGATCAGCGGCCATTTTATTAACCTCTTCCGGTTCGATCAGGATACCGTCCGGAACATTCAAATAACCAAGCTCGGAAGCGATGGTAACAACATTAACCATGCTGCGGCCAATAATCGTTACTTTACGCCCGGTCGCATATGCAGCTTCAATGACTTGTTGAACACGATGCACATTCGATGCAAAGGTCGCAACCACCACACGCTGATCTGCTTTACGGAAAATATCGTTCAGCACGATGCCTACATTTTTCTCGGAAGGCGTAAAGCCTGGCTTCTCGGCATTGGTGCTGTCCGATAAAAGAGCGAGAACACCCTTCTTGCCGATTTCACCCATACGGTGCAAATCCGCGAATTGATCATTGACTGGTGTATGATCAAATTTAAAGTCGCCGGTATGAACAACATTTCCTTCAGGCGTCTCAATGCATACTCCGACGGAATCCGGAATGCTATGGTTTGTCTTGAAGAAGGTGGCTTTCATCGTAGTCCCGAGTTGAACCTCGGAATCGGCATGAATCAGAACACGCTTCGTCTCGCCAAGCAGCCCCGCTTCCTTCAGCTTGTTCTCAACAAGCCCTAACGTCAGCTTGGTGCCGTAGACCGGCACATTCAGGTTCTTAAGCACATACGGCAGCCCGCCAATGTGGTCCTCATGACCATGCGTCAGCAAAATACCTCTTACCTTGTCGCGGTTCTCCGTCAAGTAAGTGATATCCGGAATGACAATGTCAATGCCCAGCATGTCCTCTTCCGGAAACTTGAGCCCGGCATCAATGACTACGATGTCATTGCCGTACTGCACCACATACATGTTCTTTCCGATCTCGGCAACGCCGCCCAGCGCAAAGATCATTAATTTATCATTATTCATTTTTTTGGACAAGTGAATCTAACCCTCCTATTATGTTGGACGAAAGTAATTGTAAATGGAAATGCACCCGTTCAGTGCAAAGCTAGTTAATTTTTTCAAATAAAAATACACCGCACCCAGTCACTTGAAACCATTATACATGATTAAATAATTAAAATACAAGTGAAGCGATTTCTTCATCCCGTATCCATACCTTTTGCAACGACAAATAAACCGATGCTTGAAAAGCAGCATCGGTTTATGGAAATGCGACCTATTATTGGGTTACTTGAGCAAACCTAGAATTTCCGCAGCCTCTTGCTCGGTCGGAGGAACCAGCGGAAGACGGACGCTGCCGACCAAATAACCTCGCTCATTGAGCGCGTACTTTACAGCGACGGGATTAGGACATTCGAACAGTCCTTTGAATAAAGGAAGCAGCTTATGGTGAAGCTTGGCAGCCTTTGCCGCCTCACCGCCAAGCAGCGAGGAGATCATCTCCTTCATCTCGGCGCCGACAAGATGGCTGGCAACACTGACCACGCCGTAGGCGCCTACGGCGATGGCTGGCAGAGCCGAAGCATCATCCCCTGTGTAAATCACGAAGCCTTCAGGCGCACCGGCTGCTATGAAGCCGATTTGCTCCACCGATGCGCATTCCTTAATCGCAACAATATTCGAAATCTGCGCCAGACGAAGAACCGTATCCTTGCTGATGCTTACCGCTGTTCGCAGCGGGACATTGTACAGCATAACCGGCAAAGTCGTTGAAGAAGCAATTGCCGCAAAATGCTGATAAAGCCCTTCCTGATTCGGTCTGTTGTAGTAGGGCGCAACCAACAGCACACCATCTACTCCCAGCTTCTCCGCCTCCCGGGTCAGATGAATCGAATGAGCCGTTCCATTACTGCCTGTACCGGCAATAATCTTGCACCGGCCAGCAGCGCGTTTGACCGAATAATCGAATAAAGAACATTTCTCTTCATCGGTTAATGTTGGAGACTCTCCTGTCGTACCGCATACGACCAGGCTGTCAGACTTCTGCTCCTCGATCAAATAATCGATGAGTCTCCCTGTCTCTTCCCAGTCGATCTCCCCCTGGGCATTAAAGGGCGTGACCATCGCTGTTATTAATCTTCCGAAATCCACGTCGTCTCCTCCTTAGAATCCATTTGATATATATTAGAGCAGTCGTCAAGCCTCCCGTTACTTGCCAAGCTCGAACTTAGCATGCAGGGCGCGTAACGCCTGTACCATATCTTCTTTATTGACGAGCACCCAGATCGTTGTATTGGAATCCGCAGATTGCAAAATTTGAATATTCTGCTCTGCAAGCGCCTCTACGATTCGAGCCATAATACCGGGCACTCCGTTAATTCCGCCGCCGATGACCGACACCTTGGCACAGCCATTCAGCAGTGAAGGCTCGAACCCCAGCGATTTCAATACAGCCTCGGCCTTTGAAGCATTGCTGTCAAATACCGTATAGGCAACCCCGGTCGGGGTCACATTAATAAAGTCCACACTAATATCATTTTCTGCCATGGCTTTAAATACTTTGAGCTGCAAGTTGTCGGCAGCACCCGATACAGAATCCACTCGGATCTGAGTCACATTTGCTACGTAGGCAATCCCGGTCACATAGCGGTCAACAATACCTAACTGCACATCCTTGAAGCCTTCCGGATTTGCGACCAGCGTTCCTTCACTTTGCGAGAAAGTGGAGCGTACTCGTACCGGCGTACCGGATTGCATAGCGATTTCAACCGCCCGCGGATGAATCACCTTGGCTCCCTGATGAGCCATATTGCAAATTTCAGCATAACTGACGTAATCCAGCGGCTTCGCATCTTCAACAATTCGCGGATCCGCCGTCAGAATGCCGTCCACATCCGTATAAATGTCTACCATCTCCGCATGCAAAGCTGCGCCAAGCGCCGTAGCCGATGTATCGCTGCCGCCGCGTCCGAGCGTCGTGAAATCGCCGCTCTGGTTCTGTCCTTGAAATCCGGTTACAATAACCACCTGATTATTGTTCAGTTCATCCACCACCCGGCTAGGCACCATATCCAGAATTCTCGCATTGCCGTAATGGCTGTCCGTTCTGAATCCGGCCTGGGCTCCTGTCAATACTACAGAGGAAATCTCTGCTCCCTGCAGCAGACTGCAAAGCATTGTAGCCGAGATAATTTCTCCGCAAGCAAGGAGCAGATCCTGTTCCCGCGATGGCAGCGAGCCTCCTCCTGAAGCAATCAGATCAAGCAAGGTATCCGTAGCGTACGGATCCCCCTTCCGGCCCATGGCCGAGACCACAACAACAAGCCGGTAACCATGATCCAGTTCCCGGCGAATATGTGAGATGACATTCTCTCTGGCTTCCTTGGTCGAGAGCGATGTGCCTCCGAATTTTTGCACTAAAATGCGCATGGGTATTCCTCCAATGTAAGTAGCGGAGCAAGCGCTAAGAACGACAATTACTCTGCTTCGTTTGCCGCAGAAAGGCCGGCGGCATAATCAATGTGCCGCTTTAGTCCTGCACTCATTTCAAATTACACTTCATCGCGAAAACGTTCAATAATGACAGGCTGCAGTTGTCTTCCTTCAAGCGCCGCATAACAGGTTTCAGGAATAAGTCCCATACGTGCAACCAAAGAATTCGGCTTCTTCTCCGGGCTGTCTTGACCAAAAGGCACAAAATAAATATGCTTGGCAACAATCAGCCTGGCGATATTCGCCATATTAAAGCCCAGTCCATCATTCGTGGAGACGGCGATTACAACAGGACGGCCATTGCGCAGCGTTGCTTTGGCAGCCATCAGCACCGGGCTGTCGGTCACCGCATTCGCCAGCTTGCTGGTCGTCGTCCCTGTGCAGGGGGCAATCGCAAGAACATCCAGACGCTTTGACGGGCCAAGCGGTTCAGCGTCGACAATTGAAGAAATAATATCATTCCCCGTAATATCTTTCAACTGTTTTTGCCAATCTTCTGATTTTCCAAACCGGGTGTCCGTACTCATGACCGTATTGGAAATAATCGGCACAACTTCAGCACCAGCGTCAACAAACCGCTTCACCTGCGGCATAATCTCCTCCAGCGTACAATGTGATCCCGTAACCGCATAACCAACCGTTTTCCCCTGCCAGTTCACTATTCATCCCCCCGTAGTTGACACTCTTCCAAAAGTGACTGAATAATCGTGTTCGCCATAATAATGCCAGCCGTTTTGGGAGCTACAATACCGGGTAGACCAGGGGCAAGAATCGCCTTGATTCCCCGCTTCTCTGCGAAGCGAAAATCCGTTCCTCCGGGAGCGGAGGCAAGGTCGATAATGACCGCCTCACGAGACAATCTGGAGATGATTTGTGCTGTGATAATCATAGTCGGTATCGTGTTAAAAATCAAGTCAATTCCGCTGTGATAAACGCTCAAATCCGTTGTCACAAAAGGCTTCCAGCCCATTTGAACCGCTCTCGCCCTATCCGCTTCCCTGCGCAGTCCCACCTGTACATTTGCTCCCAAACCTTGCAGTGTTTTCGCCAGTGTGAATCCCGTCCGGCCTATTCCCAGCACAATGCAATTCGATCCATGCAGCGTAATCTTCGTGTTCTGGATCGCCATCATAACCGCCCCTTCGGCGGTAGGAATTGAATTATAAATCGCTACCTCGTCACGCTCCAATAACTCGATCAGACGAAAGGAATATTCGGATGCCATACGCTTCAAATATCCTTTGTCCATCCCTGTAAATACCGGTGTTCCTTCTCGAATCTCCGCCAACGTCTCCTTTTTCAACTGGATGCTGGCGCTTGAGAAAGGAGCCGGAACCTCCCCTTGTTCATTACACCCGACAACAGGGAGCACGATGCAGTCCGCCGCTCTGAGCAACTCCGGAGTTAAGGATTCATTTGAAATACCAGTCAGCGGAGGCGCCAGGTTCTCGAATCCGACAACGCGCACTGTTGCATCCATTTCGATGCATTTGTGGATGACCTCCACCTGACGGGCGTCACCCCCTAAAAAAACAATGGTCAGACCGGTTAACATCAAAAGTCGGCACTCCTTCCAGGCAATACGTATAGAGCATCTTATGCCATGGAGGAGAAAGTGGTGAGGGGACGCAATGGAAAAAAGCTGGTGGTCCGGGGGCGTGCACGTTGTCCTAACGTTGGCAAGCAGAGGAAAGAGGTATCGGGTTTCAGCCGTTCCTTGAATTCGGGTTGCCGGAATATACTTTTCAGGAAGCAACCCGATTTCAAATACGCCCGTTCCCATGCTTATGGAGGCAGAAAAAACCGGACAGGGATGATCTCCCTGTCCGGTTGATAAAAATCTATTATTTAGTGCCTGTATGGCCGAAGCCGCCCGCGCCGCGAACCGTTTCCGACAGCTCGTCCACCTGTGTCAATTCAACTTCAGGGACGATCTGGAACACCATCTGAGCGATCCGCTCATTGCGTGAGATCGTAAACGGCTCCTGTCCCAGATTGACCAGCAGCACCTTAATCTCGCCGCGATAATCCGCGTCGATGGTTCCCGGCGTATTCAAGCAAGTAATGCCGTGCTTGAAGGCCAGCCCGCTGCGAGGTCTGATTTGCGCTTCAAGTCCTCCCGGCATAGCCAGCGCAATGCCTGTTGGAACCAAAGCGCGCTGTCCCGGATGAAGAATCAAATCCTCCGTCACAGCAGCGTACAGATCAAAGCCGGAGGCCAGCTCCGACATTTTGCGCGGGATCTCAATATCTTCATTTCCGGCTAGTCTCTTCAATTGAACGTTATACGACAAGTTCATCTCTCCTTACGCCAGACAGAACACGGTCCGAAGCCCCTACCATGGCCAGCGCATACGGCTTGCTGAACATATCTTGGATCACTTCGTTTACCCGTTCCATCGTAACGGCTTCAATCTGTTCGATCATTTCATCGAGCGTATAATGACGGCCTGTCATCAGCTCGTTCTTGCCAAGCCGATTCATCCGGCTTCCTGTGCTCTCCAGACTTAGAATCAGGCTGCCCTTGAGCTGTTCCTTGCCTTTGCGCAGCTCCTTCTCACTCATCCCCTTGCGGGAAATCTCGTGCAGCACCTCCATCGTCAGGTCAAGCACATCCTTGGTCTGCTTCGGCGCCGTTCCCGCATACACCGTGAATAATCCACTGTCCGCATGAGAGCTGTGGTAGGAATATACCGAATACGCCAAGCCCCGCTTCTCCCGAATCTCCTGGAACAGCCTGGAGCTCATCCCGCCGCCCAGCGCATTGTTGAGCAGCACCATCGCGTACTGGTTCCGGTGACCGATCGGCAAGCCAGGGAAAGAAAGGCATAGATGATTCTGCTCCGTCTTTTTACGGTGGAACTTTAACCCGCTCATAAATTCAGGAGCTTCCAGGCTAACATTCCCTCCACGGCCTTCGAAATCGCCAAAATGCTTCTCCAACAGCTCTACGATCGAATCGTTAATATTTCCGGCGACAGCGATAACGATATTATCCAATGTGTACCTTTCGCCCATATAGCTGCGCAACTGCTGCGGTCCCATAGCAAGCAGCTTCTCTTCCGTGCCGAGAATCGGCAAAGCAAGCGGATGAGTTCCGTATGCTGCCTGAGTGATCAGATCATGCACCATATCATCCGGCGTATCCTCGTACATCGAGATCTCTTCCAGAATAACATTCTTCTCACGATCCATTTCTTCCTCATCGAACTTGGAACGAAAGAACATATCCGACAGAACATCGACTGCTATCGGCAAATGTTCATCCAGCACCTTAGCATAGAAGCATGTGTACTCTTTAGACGTAAACGCATTGACATTACCGCCGATCGCATCAAATTCCTCAGCTATATCTCTGGCGCTGAATCGCTCGGTCCCCTTGAACAGCATATGCTCAATAAAATGCGATATCCCGCCCTGCTCTGACGTTTCGTTCCGCGAACCGGTCTTCACCCAAATGCCGAAAGAAACGGATCGGCAGGTCGGAATCTGCTCCATGACCACCCGAAGGCCGTTCTTTAATTGCAACTTCTTCACCGGTAGGCCTCCTCATTTTCAACTCTTCGTAATTCCATCATTGGATTTAATCAAATGAACAAATGCATCCCTATCCTATCAAAAATTAACCTTTTCCTCAACCTTTGCGAAAGACATGCTCAGGAAGACTTATCACTCAGATCAAGCCTATCCGAAGACAGGGTCTCCTCCACGGTCCCAGGCTGCAGCCCTTTGCTGCGAATGGTCTTGATGATACCCTGCAAGGCATCGCGTGTGGAGGCCGTCGGGTGCATCAGAATCAAGCTGCCTGGGCCAACCTTGGCCTCAACTCTGCTGATAATCGTATCGGCCGGCGGCTTTCTCCAATCGATCGTATCCACCGTCCACAGCACTGTCTTGAGTCCTTGTTCTGCTGCCAGCTTCACCGTTCGATCATTGAAATCGCCTGAAGGCGGCGCAAACCATCGATTTTGAACGCCCAGCGTCTCCTTCAGCAAATCCTTAGTCTTGGAGATTTCCAGTCTGGCCTGCTGATCTCCAAGCTGGCTCATATTCGGATGGGAATAGGCATGGTTCTCCAACTGATGACCACGCTTCTGAATCTCTTTTGCAAGCTCCGTATTTTTCTTCAGCCAACTGCCATCAAAGAAGAAAGTCGCCTTTACTCCTTCTGCCTCCAGCACGTCCAGCATCGGAGTAATGTACTCGTTCCCCCATGCAACATTAATCATTAATGCTGCCATCGGCTTCGAGCTGTTTCCCCTGTAAATCGGCTGTGCGCCCAGATCATCCAGGCTGACCTTTGGCTCAATATCCTTATATATGTAGGTAATCGGAGTACCCGGAGGCTGCACCCTTGCCTGCTGGTAGGTACGCTCGATATCCACCTCGCGTCCGTTATAACCCGGGATCGCCTTCCAGACCCGATCAACGACTGCGTCAATCGGTTCGATCCGGCGCTTGGCGGCCTCCTCCGTGATCCGGATCCGTAATTGCTCCTCGCCCTGTGTCTCGGCAAAGCGGCTGAAGGCATCTCTCCCCGGCCCCAGACGGTCTCCAGTCACATAGCTGCGAACCCCGGTTAAATGCCCCACCAGCAAAATAATACCAATGCTTGCCAAGATAATGCCGAACTTTTTCCGATCCATGACAGACTCATCCCTTCAGCGGGTTTTGTCCTCATCATATGAAAGCCCGTCCTGAATTATACAAAAGCTTCCTTATTTCCCTGTAAAAAAAATAAAAGAGCCAGAACTTTTCATTCTGTCTCTTTCGGTATGAACTGTTAATCGGTCAAATTACGATGGGGATTGTTCCGTTTCCGCTGTCAATACCGCCTTGCGGGACAGATTCACACGGCCCTGCTGGTCAATTTCTGTGACTTTAACCGTCACGGTATCTCCAATGGCGACTACATCTTCCACTTTGCCTACCCGTTCCGTTGACAGCTGGGAAATATGCACCAAGCCATCCTTACCCGGCAAAATTTCCACAAATGCGCCAAACTTCTCGATCCGTTTTACCGTACCGATATAGATCTCGCCAACAACCACCTCGCGAACGATGCCTTCGATAATCGAACGGGCTTTTTGGTTCATTTCTTCGTTAGCAGAAGCAATGAATACGCGGCCGTCTTGTTCGATGTCGATCTTTACGCCGGTTTCTTCGATGATTTTGTTGATGATTTTGCCCCCGGCGCCGATGACGTCGCGGATTTTGTCCGGATTGATGTTCATGATCATAATCTTAGGCGCATACTGGGACAGCTGCTCCTTCGGCTTCTGAATCACTTCAAGCATCTTGGACAAAATGTGCATGCGTCCTTCCTTTGCTTGAGATAAAGCATCAGTCAAAATTTGACGGTCAATACCGTCAATTTTAATATCCATCTGGATCGCGGTTACGCCTTCAGAGGTACCTGCCACCTTGAAGTCCATATCGCCCAGATGATCTTCCATCCCTTGAATGTCGGTAAGGATTGAGACATGCTCGCCATCCTTAATCAGACCCATAGCCACACCAGCAACCGGAGCCTTGATCGGTACGCCTGCATCCATCATGGCAAGCGTGCTCGCACAAATACTTGCCTGGGAGGTCGAACCGTTCGATTCCAATACCTCGGATACGAGGCGAATCGTGTATGGGAATTCAGCTTCCGAAGGAATGACCTTAGACAGCGCACGCTCACCAAGAGCGCCATGACCGATTTCGCGGCGGCCCGGAGCCCGCAGCGGCCGTGCTTCCCCTACGCTGAACGGAGGGAAATTATAGTGGTGCATGAAGCGCTTCGATTCTTCCGGGTCAATCCCGTCAAGAATCTGGACATCGCCAAGCGCGCCGAGCGTACAGATACTAAGCGCTTGAGTCTGACCACGCGTAAACAGACCGGAGCCATGAGTACGCGGCAGCAGGTTGATATCGCACTCAATCGGACGGATCTCGCTCAGCTTGCGTCCATCCGGACGAACCTTATCATGCGTGATCAGGCGGCGAACCTCTTCCTTCACGATATCATGCAATATTTCCTTCACATCGCCCATGAACTCCGGAGACTCTATGTACTTCTCCTCGAAATAGGCTACTGTCTCATCGTTGATAGCATCAATTGCATCCTGACGCGCATGCTTCTCAGCAATACGAACGGCTTCGACCAGACGCCCGGCAGCATAATCACGAACCTCACGGTTCACATTTTCGTCAACTGCATGAAGCTTGACCGCCATTTTTTCCTTGCCTGCAACCGCTACAAGTTCTTCAATGACACTTACAATGTTCTTGATTTCATCATGCCCGAACATGATCGCTTCCAGCATAACCTCTTCCGGAACCTCGTTCGCTTCGGCTTCTACCATCATAATGGCATCCTTTGTACCGGATACAACCACATAAATGTCGCTTTCTTCCTGCTGGCTCAGCGTAGGATTAATGACAAATTCGCCATTGATCCGCCCTACCGCCACACCGCCAATCGGACCATTAAACGGTACATCCGAAATGCTCAGCGCCGCCGAGGTACCGATCATAGCGGCAATCTCAGGCTCGCAATCCTGATCCACACTCATAACAAGATTAACGATCTGCACATCGTTCCGGAAGCCCTCCGGGAACAACGGACGAATCGGCCGGTCTGTCAAACGGCTGGCGAGAATCGCTTTTTCACTGGGACGTCCCTCACGTTTTATAAATCCGCCGGGAATTTTCCCTACTGCATAGAGCTTTTCTTCATAGTTCACAGTCAGCGGAAAGAAATCCAAATCTTTCGGTTCGGAAGATGCGGTTACCGTACAGAGCACCGCCGTATCTCCGTAGCGAACCATTACCGCAGCATTGGCTTGCTTCGCCAAGCGTCCGGTTTCGAGAATGAGGGTTCTTCCCCCCAATTGCATTTTCACATGGTTTTCCATGAAATCCCTCCTTATCACAAGTACAAGTTCGGTACAACTTCCATTATTTCCTGCCTGCATGGATTCATAACCTGCGGAAACAATGGGCTTGTCCGTGCATTCACAAAAAAAACGTCTGGCGACGTACGATCAAGGAGGCCCTGCCGCGCTTACAGGCAATTTTATAGCTTATACCTATTTGTCTTCTTTCAAAAACAACCCGGTATGTCGCCGTCCGCATAGGAGCGAATCGGCGGCAACCAGGCTGCTTCGGTCAAACACATGCAAATTAACGACGCAATCCGAGCTTTTCAATCAAAGCGGAGTAACGTCTAACGTCTTTGTTCTTCAAGTAAGCCAACAGCTTGCGGCGTTGACCAACCATCTTCAGAAGACCGCGACGGGAATGATGGTCCTTCTTGTGCGTACGCAAGTGGTCCGTCAAATTCACGATGTTCTCCGTAAGGATAGCAATTTGCACCTCTGGTGATCCGGTATCGGATTCATGAGTTTTGTGCTCTTCGATCAGTTGTTGTTTACGTTCTTGAGTTAATGCCATCCTGTTCACCTCCTCTTATTCAAATCGCCGTTAGCCTAGTAGCCGGACGGTGAGACCGGTAACCAAGCCAAGGTTGCGTTGCAAGCACACGGAATACTCCGCTTATGCAACGTATATCAGTATATCACAGATGTCTATATAAAGTAAATGTCAGTTCAAAAGTCCGAAGCGGTCAATATTTGCTTGGCTGTCGCGGCATCCTTGGTGATCTGGCCAATCAGTTCATCCATACCGGAGAACTTCCGTTCCTCCCGGATATACTGAATCAGCTCGATCCGCAGCTCTTCTCCATACAGTTGTCCTTCAAAGTCAAGCAGATGAACCTCCAGCGAAGGGCGAACCCCGTTATCATGGAAGGTTGGCTTAACACCGACATTCATGACTCCCGGCCACTTTTTGCCCCGATACTCCGCAAGAACTGCGTATACGCCTCTGGCCGGGAGAACATAATGCTCGTCCGGCTGCACATTCGCCGTGGGAAATCCAAGCAGACGGCCGCGCTTCTCTCCATGCATTACTGTTCCCTTAACCGCATAGGCACGGCCAAGCCACAGCTTGGTCAGCTCCATATTTCCATCCTGCAGCGCTCTCCGAATGCCCGAACTGCTGACCTTCTCTTCATGAATCAAGAAAGGCGGTACTGTATTCACTTGAAGCTTGTTTTCGCTAAGCTCCTGAAGCAAACCCGCATGACCTTCCCCACGATACCCGAAGCGGAAATCAAAGCCGACTACGGCCGTATGTACATTTAGGGGTACAAGCATACCGCACACAAAATTTTGCGGGCTGACTCTGGAGAAGGCATCATTGAACTCCACGACATATAAGTAATCAACGCCCATTCCCTGAAGAACCCGCTCTTTCTCTTGAGGAGGAGTCAGGTAGCCCTCGTAATCCCCTTTTTTCATAACCTCTTTCGGATGGGGGTGAAAGGACATAACCGCTGCAGGCAAGCCCAATTCTCTGGCTAACTGAACCGCTGTCTTAATGACGCTCGCATGTCCCAGATGTAAACCATCAAATTGACCGATGGCCAGGATCTGCGGTCTGGCAGCCGCCGTTACAGCTGAATCTGTCAAAGGATAAGTTAGGGTTATCGTCTCCATTACATTTCTCACCTGCAATTCCAGTCTGATTTCTCGTTGCTATATAAGTTGAGCTAATGATCATGCGTTGCAGGGCAACGTATGTATATAGGTTGAACTAAAGATTATGCATGCTGGGGCAACGTGTGAAGTGTTCTTCCGATCGCTGTTGTTCGCGGATTTCTCTGACTGAACTAAGCCATCTTAAGGTAGAAATCCTCTCACAAAGGCGAACGCTCCCGCTTCTTCCAGAACATTTCACACTTATGCCCTTTCCACGCAGCCCTTTTAGTTCAACATACATAGTAACTGCGCAACAAAATGAATTCAACTTATATAATTGCTTTTATGGCAAAAACACCTTGACCGGGCTTACGGTGCCGGTCTCGTCATCACTTCTGTAGATCCCCAAGAATACTTGCTCAGGGCTATAAAGTCTAAATAGCGACCCTGGAGCTGCCGACGGTTCAACTGCGCTGCGCGACAAACGCTGCCCCTGAAGCGCTCCCTTAAGCCTGCTTTCATGAACGGTATGAGCGGGAAGATGACGAACGGCTTCGTCCACAGGCAGCAGCGCCTCTTGAAGGGTGCCATTTTGTACGCGGACAGCCACTTCTTCCAGTGTCAGACAATGGGATTCGGTAATCCCGGCCGACATCGTACGCTTCAATTGCTTCATCGCTGCCGGAACCCCCAAGGCGCGTCCAATATCTACACATAGCGTTCGAATATATGTCCCCTTTGAGCATAATGCACGGAACGTAAGCTCAGGGTGATCCTTCGAATTATCAAAATGCAGGAGCTCCAGCTCGTAAATCGTTACCTCTCTCGGAGCTCTTTCAACCGTGACTCCTTCTCTTGCCAGCTCGTAAAGCCGCTTTCCGTTCTGCTTCAGCGCCGAGTACATCGGCGGAATCTGAGATATGGTCCCCAGAAAACGGTTCAGCACTTCCTTGAGCTGTGTTTCTGTTACTTGAACCCGTTCCAGCTTTTCGGTAACCGTGCCGGTCAAGTCCTCGGTATCCGTTGCAACACCCAGAACGAGCGTGGCTTCATATTCCTTGGGAAGCTCCTGCAAATACTCTACCATTCTGGTGGCACGACCCAAGCAAAGCGGCAGTACACCGGTCACCGCCGGATCGAGGGTCCCCGTATGGCCTATGCGCTTCATCCGCAAAATGCCCCGGGTCTTAGCCACGACATCATGAGAGGTGAAGTCCGCCGGCTTATGAATCGGTAAAATGCCTTCATAGCTTGTCTTGTTCATAGCTCTGCCTTCACCTGCTCAATCACACGGCGAATGACATTGTCCAGCCTTCCTTCCAGCCGCGCTCCTGCGGCGCGAACATGTCCGCCGCCCCCAAAGTGCTGAGCCACTCGGGCAACATCGACCTTCCCGGCAGAACGCATGCTAACCTTGACCGCAGTCTCGTCAATGACTTTAAACAAGAGGCCGACTTCTACGCCCAGGATATTACGAGGGTAATTCACAATTCCCTCCATATCCTCATGAATCGCTCCTGTCGCGCTCAAATCTTCATCATCGACAGTCACCCAGCTGATCTTGCCATCCTCGCTCATTTGCAGACCGTTCAATGCCCGGGTCAACAGCTTGAGCTGAGGAAATGTCATCTGCTCCAGAAACAGTTCGCTGAGGCCTGGACCATCCACGCCATATTCCAGAAGCTTGGATGCGGTCTCCATGACTTTCGGCGAGGTATTGGAGTAGCGAAAGCCGCCGGTATCCGTCAACAACCCCGTATACAGAGCTGTTGCCGCGGCAAGGTTCAATTTAATCCCCATGAAGGTAATCAGATCAAAGAGAATTTCAGCGGTCGCAGCTGCCTTTTCTACAATGAGATTGAAGGTGCCGAATCCATTATTGGTAGGATGATGGTCAATATTCAAAATGCAGGCACGCTCTGAAAATAACAGGCTGGTCTTCCCGGTCCGCTTGAAGTCGGCGCAATCGACACAAATAATGTGATCGAAGGTTTCATCAAGCGGCTGCCGGGACAGATCAACGATGTCTTCTGAGTTCTCAAGGATGTCCATACGCTTAGGGATCGGTCCTTCATTAACCATAACGAATTTCTTGCCCAGACATGAGAGAAGCCAGCCCACCACAAGGGTAGAACTGACTGCATCTCCGTCCGGCTGTACATGCGACACGACGAGGAATTGATCATGCTCCTTCAGGAATTGCTGCGCCTGACGAAACTCCTGTTCATGAGTCTGCATTGCCGTCTCCTTTAAATTCTAATTTTCCTCTTCATGGGAGATTTCTCCCAGAAGCTTCTCGATTTTGCTTCCATAGGCGATCGATTCATCAATCTTGAAGAGCAGCTCGGGTGTATGACGAAGCCGAATCCGTTTGCCGAGCTCTGTCCGCAAAAACCCGTTTGCTTTATCCAGCCCCTTCAGCGAAGCTTGCTTGGCATCCTCATCACCGAAAACGCTCAAGTATACCTTTGCCTGGGACAAGTCGCTTGTTACTTCGACGCCTGTTATGGTGACAAAGCCAATTCGCGGATCCTTCAGCTCCGTTTGGATCAATACACTGAGTTCCTTCTTGATCTGCTCGCTTACGCGGCCGGTACGATTTTTTGCCATGAGAGTCACCCCATCTTATTTGCGTTCCACGGTTTCCATCACGAACGCTTCGACAATGTCGCCTTCTTTAAGGTCATTATAGTTATCCAGGGTAATCCCGCACTCATAACCTTGCGCAACTTCCTTCGCGTCATCCTTAAACCGCTTCAGCGAATCTATTTTGCCTTCATAAATAACGATGCCGTCACGGATCAGACGAGCTTCGGCATTCCGGGAAATCTTGCCTTGTGTAACCATACATCCGGCAATCGTGCCCACCTTGCTGATCTTGAAGGTATTACGCACTTCCGCATGACCGATTACGGCTTCTTTATATACCGGATCCAGCATTCCCTTCATGGCCTGCTCGATCTCCTCAATCGCATTGTAAATGATGCGGTGCAGACGGATATCGACTTTCTCCTGCTCAGCTGTCGTCTTCGTCTGGGTATCCGGACGAACGTTAAATCCGATAATAATCGCATTGGATGCCGCGGCGAGAATAACATCGGATTCGGTAATTGCACCGGCACCGCTGTGGATAATCTTGACGCGCACGCCCTCCACTTCAATTTTCTCCAAGGAACTCTTCAATGCTTCAACAGAGCCCTGTACGTCAGCCTTGATAATGACATTCAGATCCTTGATCTCGCCTTCCTTAATATGACGGAACAGATCATCCAGCGTTACGCGAGTGTTAGCTCCAAGATCGGACTGGCGCTGTGTAATCGCACGCTTCTCCGCAATGGAACGAGCTTTACGCTCATCCTCAAACACCATGAACGGATCTCCGGCTTGCGGAACCTCTGTTAAGCCGGTAATCTCAACAGGTGTCGATGGTCCTGCCTCCTTCAGACGGCGGCCCTTGTCATTGACCATCGCCCGAACCCGTCCGAACGAATTACCCGCTACGAATGCGTCACCGACCTTCAAGGTTCCGTGCTGGACCAGAATACGGGCCACAGGACCTCTGCTCTTGTCCAATTCGGCCTCAATCACAGCACCGCGTGCACGCTTATTCGGATTCGCTTTATACTCGTTCACTTCTGCTACCAGCAGAATCATTTCCAGAAGACCCTCAAGTCCCATTCTCTGCTTCGCCGAAACGTTGACGAAGATCGTGTCTCCGCCCCATTCTTACGGAACAAGACCATACTCTGTCAGCTCCTGCTTCACACGATCAGGGTTTGCTTCCGGCTTATCAATCTTGTTCACCGCAACGATGATAGGCAATTCGGCTGCTTTAGCGTGGTTAACAGCTTCTACCGTCTGCGGCATTACGCCGTCATCGGCAGCAACCACGATAATCGTAATGTCGGTCAGCTGTGCTCCGCGGGCACGCATAGCTGTAAAGGCTTCGTGGCCCGGCGTATCCAGGAAGGTGATCTTCTTGCTGTTGATCTCAACCTGATAAGCCCCGATATGCTGAGTGATACCTCCGGCTTCTCCGCCGGTAACATTGGTGGAACGGATGGCGTCAAGCAACGTGGTTTTCCCGTGGTCGACGTGACCCATAATCGTCACAACCGGAGGACGCTCACGCAGATCAGCTGCATCGTCCACTTCTTCAATCGTCTCAAAACGATCGTCCTCGACCGGTATCTTCACTTCAACCTCTACGCCGAAATCACCGGCCAGCAGGAGGATCGTGTCGATGTCCAGCTCCTGGTTAATCGTAGCCATAACACCGAGGGAAATCAGCTTCTTGATTACTTCACTCGCATCCTTGTGAAGCAATTTAGCCGTCTCACCAACAGTCATCGTGCCGCGAACAATAATCTTCTTCGGTGTATTGTCGATCTTCTCGCGAGGCGGCTGTTGATTGTATCCGCCTCTGCCGCGATTCCCTTTGCCGCCACGGTTATTCTTGTAGCCGCCTTGACGGTTATCGTCAAACGAACGATTCGATCTATTGTAATTGTTGTTGTTGGAGCCTTTACGGTTACCCTGCTGTCCAAAATTGGAGCCGGACTGGTTGCCAGCGCCGCCTTGCCCGCCTCTGGAGTTGTTATTATTGGAGAAGCCTCCGCCTTGGCCTGAATTGCCGCCGGCAGATGAATTACGATTCGGCTGCGCAGGACGATTGTTGCCTCCGCCAGAACGGTTAGAGGAATCATTACGCGATCCTTGCCCTTGACCTTGGGACTGGCCTTGGCCCTGAGTTCTTCCTTGCTGAGGCCCACGGTTAGGATTCGATGATTGATTTGGTCTCGGTCTGGAGCCTTGGGATTGCTGTTGTCCTCCGCTAGGACGATTGTTCGATCTTTCCTGTGTAGCCTGAGTGCTGCCTGTGGCAGACGAATGGGTGTTTTGAGTTGTTTTATTCATGCTTACCTGCTTTTCTTGTTGATTTTTGTGTTGCGATCTCTGCTGCCCTTCAGGGCCTCGAGTAGGTTCTGGACGAGTCTGATTCCGCTCTCCTGATGTTGCTCTAGGCGACTGGCCTCCTCCTGCGGAAGCCGGAGCCGGCGATTTAGCGGGAGCCTCGGTCCGTTTGGCAGCTGCATTGCTCTTAATATCCTTGAAAAATTGTTCTACACGAGTAACGGAGTCATTCTCCATAACGCTCATGTGATTATTAACCGGGATATTAAGACGCTTAAGAATCGTAATAATTTCCTTGCTGCTCATATTTAGGGATTTGGCGTATTCATACACCCTGAGCTTATCTTTGTTATCTTGTTTACTCAATATACTCCACCTCCGACGTATTCTCGATTTCTTTGGCAATCATATCGGCAAACCCTTGATCCGTCAGTGCGAGTACGACCCGCTCCGGCTTACCTACGCTGGATCCGAGCCGGTCACGGTCGAATCCAATGATCAATGGGATTTTGTAGGTTCTGCATTTGTCACGGAATTTCTTTACTGTATTCGGTGAAGCGTCAGCCGCTATAACGACAAGTCTTGCTTCCGATGAACGGATTCCTTTCAGAACAAGTTCATCTCCTGTCACCAGCTTTCCCGCTCTAACAGCAAGGCCGAGATGGGATAGCATTTTACTCATGATCGTCATCTCCTTCCCGGTCCCGGGTGAGAAGGTACTCTTCCTCCACGGCCAGGAAGTCTCTGGCAAGCTGCTCATAAACCTCGGGACCTACCGTTGAGTTCAAGGCCCGGTCGAGAGCGCGATTCTTGTGGGCAAGCTTGAAGCAAGCCACCTGTCCGCATAAATAGGCTCCCCGCCCCGACTTTTTGCCGGTGAGATCAATCGATACCTGGCCTTCCGGTGAACGCACTATGCGTATTAGGGATTTCTTCGGCTTCATTTGCTGGCATGCTACGCATTTGCGCAACGGCACTTTTCTAGGCTTCATTTCATAACCCCCGTCCATTCCCTTACGGGCTATCTCAATAAAGCGAATTATCGCTTAATCAATTGAAACAGAGTCTTGAGGCAATTCTTCTTGGTCGGTCTTCTCTCTGCCGAATTCCTCTTCTGCCTGTGTCTCGCTCTTGATATCAATCTTCCAGCCGGTCAGTTTGGCAGCTAGACGGGCATTCTGTCCTTTGATCCCGATGGCAAGAGAAAGTTGATAATCCGGAACGATGACGCGAGCCATTTTCTCAGCCTCAAACACTTGAACCTCCAGCACTTTGGAAGGGCTCAATGCATTAGCCACATATTCCTCAATGCTATCCGAATAGCGAACGATATCAATCTTCTCTCCACGCAATTCATTCACAACGGTCTGTACACGGGTTCCTTTTGGTCCAACGCAGGATCCGACCGGGTCGACTTCAGGATTGCGGGAATATACCGCAATTTTGGAGCGGAAGCCTGCTTCACGAGCTACGGAGCGAATTTCGACCACACCTTCGAAAATTTCAGGCACTTCCAGCTCGAACAGACGTTTAAGCAGCCCGGGATGTGTACGCGAGAGAAGAATCTGAGGTCCCTTTGTCGTGTTCTCCACTTTGGTAATATAGGCCTTGATCCGGTCTCCGTGCTTGAATTTTTCGTTCGGCATGAGCTCGTTCAGCGGAAGATGCGCTTCCACTTTGCCCAAATCGACAAAAATATTGCGCAGATCCTGACGCTGCACAATACCCGTTACAATGTCTTCTTCTTTTTCAACGAAGGCATTATAGATCAAGCCGCGCTCCGCTTCACGGATACGCTGGGTCACAACCTGCTTTGCCGTCTGGGCTGCAATACGCCCGAAGTCGCGAGGCGTCACCTCGATCTCAGCCACATCGTCAATCAGGAAGCTCGGGTTCAATTCCCGCGCTGCCGGCAGGGAAATCTCGGTACGGGGATCCAATACATCCTCGACAACCATCTTCCGTGCAAAAACTTTAATCGCGCCGGTATGGCGGTTCATGTCAACCCGCACATTCTGTGCCGCATTAAAATTCCGTTTGTAGCTGGAGATCAATGCGGCTTCAATGGCTTCAAACAGAATATCCTTACTGATTCCTTTTTCTCTTTCCAACTCATTCATGGCTTCGATAAAATCCATACTCATTTGCCTCGAGTTCCCCCTTTCATAGTGCCAACCCATTCATATAAACCGTGTTCTTCAGCTTAAAGAGCCTGCTCAGCAACGAGACTGAACAGCCCTAAAATATAATGGCCAACCGGGCGCTGGCGACTTTACCGTAAGGAACCGTATAGGTCTTCTTGCCGATCTCGATCACGAGCTCTTCCCCCGCAAAAGAGAGCAGCCGACCCTCGAACTCCTTCAAGCCATTGACCGGTTCATATGTAGTTACGAATACATCCTTGCCGACCGCCTTCGCAACGTCCTCCGCTTTCTTGAGCGGACGTTCCGCACCGGGCGAGGATACTTCCAGAAAATAAGCTGTAGGAATCGGATCGTTCGCATCAAGCTTCTCGCTCAAAAACTCACTGATCCGGCCGCAGTCATCGATATCGATGCCCCCGTCCTTATCGACGAAAACACGCAGAAACCAATTGCTGCCTTCCTTTACATATTCAATGTCTACCAGCTCAAAGCCGTTTTCCTCCAAATAAGGGTTGACCATATCCTCGACGGCCGCTTTGATCTTCGGTGTGCTCAAGCTTACATTACCTCCATATGGTTGTTTCCTGTATACCAAACAGTAAAGAGTGGGTTTCCCCACTCTTTTAGCAACGGTTCTATCTTCATGATTACCAAAAAAATTATAACATAGTCCGTTAAGACTGACAAGTAAATCCCCTTTACGTCCGTTTAAAACAGCGATAGTTGATTGCTCTCCGGCAAGCCGCGGAAGCAGCCCATCGAGCCGAGCAATTCAACAATAGTCTTACTCGCTTTTGACTTCTGCTGGAAGTCTTCGACGGACAGGAACTCGCCTTGCTCCTTCGCCGCTGCAATGTTGCGGGCCGCATTGACGCCAATTCCGCCCAAGGCCGAGAACGGCGGGATCAAGGCGTCGCCGTCAACGATAAATCTAGTGGCATCGGAACGATACAGATCGATGCTCTTGAACCGGAAGCCGCGCGCGGTCATCTCCAGTGCCATTTCCAGAATCGGAAGCATGTTCTTTTCCTTCGGAAGGGCCTGGAATCCCTTCTGCTCGATCTCGTCAATCTTGCGGTTGATCGCATCGTAGCCCTGACAGAGCAGCTCCAGATCGAAGTCCTCGCCCCGGACCGAGAAGTAAGTCGCATAATATTCAATCGGATAATAGAGCTTGAAGTAGGCGGTACGCACAGCTGAAATAACATAGGCCGCCGCGTGCGCCTTCGGAAACATATACTGGATCTTCAGACAAGAATCAATGTACCATTGCGGAACCTTGCACTTCTTCATTTCATCGATCCATTCCTGAGACAATCCCTTCCCTTTACGCACACTCTCCGTAATTTTAAAGGCAAGGCCTGCATCCATTCCCGCCTTATAGATCAGGAACAGCATAATATCGTCCCGGCAGCCGATAACGGTCTTGATGTTACAGGTTCCGTTCTTGATCAGTTCCTGGGCATTACCAAGCCATACGCCGGTTCCATGCGACAGTCCGGAGATTTGCAGCAAGTCCGCAAAGGAGGATGGTTGGGATTCAACCAGCATCTGTCTTACGAACTTGGTACCCATTTCGGGTATCCCGTAGGTTGCTACCGGAGTGCGGATTTGCCCCGGCGAGACCCCGAGCGATTCCGTAGAGTTGAACATCGACATGACCTTGGGATCATTCATCGGAATAGTCGTCGGATCAACACCGGTTAAATCCTGCAGCATCCGCATCATGGTCGGATCATCGTGTCCGAGAATATCAAGCTTGAGCAGGTTCGCATCAAAGGCGTGATAATCGAAATGCGTGGTCATCCATTCCGCTTCCGTATCATCGGCCGGGTACTGCACCGGCGTTATATCTTCTACTTCAATATAATCCGGCACGACCACAATCCCGCCCGGATGCTGGCCCGTGCTCCGCTTGACGCCCGTACAGCCAGCGGCCAGCCGGTTAAGCTCCGCGCCCCGCCAATGCTTGTGATGCTCTTCTTCGTATTTCTTGGTAAAACCGAATGCCGTTTTCTCTGCCACTGTACCGATGGTTCCCGCCCGGAACACATTCTTCTCACCGAACATGACCTTGGTAAAGTTATGGGCCTGGGGCTGATACTCACCGGAAAAGTTCAAGTCGATATCGGGAACCTTGTCTCCTTTAAAGCCAAGGAAGGTCTCGAACGGAATATCCTGTCCTTCTCCCTTCAGCTTCTGTCCGCACTTTGGACAGGGCTTATCCGGCAAGTCGAACCCGCTTGGCACGCTGCCATCCAGAAACCATTCGCTATGCTTACATTCCGGATTCGTACAGATG
>NZ_HG005139.1:1505852-1560703 GCF_000455265.1 Paenibacillus antibioticophila | reverse complement strand
AATGCCCAGGAAGGTCGCAACGACCGAGGAGCCTACTGAGCCCCGTGAGCCGACCAAATATCCGTCCTGGTTCGACTTTTTCACCAGCCGCTCGGAAATGAGATAGTTCGCAGAGAAGCCGTATTTGATAATCGGTTCCAGCTCCTTCTCGAGCCGCTTCACGACAACGTCGGGAAGCTCCTCACCGTAGATGGATCTGGCGGTCGCATAGCAAGTATTACGGATTTCCTCATCCGCACCTTCAAGGATCGGTGTGAACAGCTTATCCGGGAACAGTTCTAACTCCTCAAAACGTTCAGCAAGCTCAGCCGTGTTGGTCACGACAACTTCAAATGCCTTGTCCTTGCCCAAAAATTCGAATTCTTCCAGCATCTCGTCTGTCGTCCGGAAATGAGCATCCGGCTTGCGGATATCCTTCAGCGGACTAAATCCGGTGATGCCATGGATCGTAATATCCCTATACAGCTTGTCCCGCGGATCCAGATAATGCACATTGCCCGTTGCGACTACCGGCTTGTTCAGCTTAAAGCCAATCTCAACGATTTTGCGCACCGCTGTCTTCAGCTCTTCCACACTGCCCACAAGCCCTTTGTCCACAAGATGCATGTACATCGTCAGCGGCTGGATCTCAAGCACATCATAGAAGTCAGCGATACCCTCTGCTTCTTCCATGGATTTGTTAAGCACGGCCTCGAAAAACTCGCCCTTTTCGCAGCCTGACATAATCAGTAACCCTTCACGCATATCTGCAAGCTTTGATTTAGGAATGCAGGCTACCCGCTTGAAGTATTGGGTATGAGACATGGACACCAGCTTGAACAGGTTTTTCTTGCCTGTCATGTTCAGTGCATAGATTCCGCTATGAAACGGACGTGCATTGGATAAGTCCTTCCCGACCCGGTCATTGAGCCGCTCCAGGGAGACGATCCCTTCCTGCTTGTCCGCATCCTCAATTAATCCAATCAGGATCTGGCCGAGGGCAAGCGTATCGTCGATCGCCCGGTGGTGATTCTCTAGCGACACCTTGTATTTGGCAGCCAGCGTATTGAGCCGATGATTTTTCATGCTCGGATGCAGCAGACGGGCCATTTCCAGCGTATCCAATACCGGATTAGTCATGGCGGACCGTCCCAGCTCTTTGAGCTTGGCGTTTACAAAGTCAAAGTCAAATCTCGCATTATGCGCCACCAGTATCGCATCGCCGATAAAGGTGATGAACTCGTCCAATACCGGCTCCACATCTGGCGCATCCTTGACCATATCATCATTAATATTCGTCAATTGCTGAATATTATAGGGAATGCGTTCATGAGGATTCACAAAGGTGGCATAGCGGTCTATTTCTTTGCCATCCACCATTTTAACGGCAGCAATTTCGATGATTTTGTTCTGAGTCACCGATAAGCCGGTGGTCTCGATGTCGAATACGATAAATGTCGCTGTCTTCAATTCCTCAGGTCGAGGATTCAGAACAACAGCTACATTGTCATTCACAATATTCGCTTCCACGCCATAGATCATTTTGATTCCGTTCTTTTTTGCAGCCTTGGCTGCATCCGGATAGCATTGGATCCCGCCATGGTCGGTTACCGCAATCGCCTTGTGCCCCCATTTAGCGGCTTGTTTGACATAATCTCCGATCGGAGTTACAGCATCCATCGTACTCATCGTTGTATGGAGATGGAATTCAACGCGCTTCTCCTCAGCTTGATCCTTCCGGGAAGGCGGAGCCTGAATCTCGGTCAAATCGGAAGGAATCATCACCAGCTCAGGGACTTGCATAAAGCGGTCCATTTCCACCTTGCCTCTTGCTTTGATCCACTTGCCGTTGGCGAGTTGACCCATTACCTTCAAATCTTCCTTGTTTTTAGCGAACAGCTTCATTTGCAGAGAATCCGTGAAATCCGTCAAATTGAACATGAACAGCGTATTGCCATTCCGCAGTTCTTTACGGTCCAGTCCAAAAATGGTACCCTGAACCGTTATTTTCTTCTCTTCGTCCTGGATATCCTGAATAGGCACCGCCTGTTCCCTGATATCATAACCAATTTGCAGCTTGATGACCTCTTCATTGTCAACGACTTCTTCCGGCGGGGCTTCCGCGCTCAAGCTATCCATCATCATCCGACTGATTGCTTCCCTATTCTCTTCCTCAATCCGCTGTTGGAATTCTTCAAATGCAGTTGCTGCATCCTCACCAGTCAGCAGCTTTACACGCAGCGGCAACCCGAAAAAAGTATCGTAATATGCCGTAATCGCCTTATCTATATTTTTTTTCCGGGCCAGCTCCAGTGAAGTCTCATCGGTAAATGTTACCGACACCAAGTCCCCGTCCACTTCATGCGTCGCTCTAGCCATCCAGCCATTGACCGATGGAACCTCACGCTGAACCCACTCCAGGAATAGCTTCCAATACTCCCCAACAATCTCCCCAGGCGAAACCGGGTCTTCATATCGGAACAAGAATGCTATCTGGGCAATATGCTCCATCCTATCCTTTATTCGCGTATAAAATGTTCGGTACACTTGAGCCGGAACCAGGGTGGACTTGCTGAGTGTAATCAACCACGCTTTATTGCTTCGGCTGACCTCAACCGCTTCAATAACCCCATCGAGAAAATACGGATCAATCACCTGGGCCGGAACCTCTGCCTGCTTCATCAACAGTTCAAGCCTTGTTCTCTTCCCCTTAGCGTCAGACATGCTTCTCCCCCCATCGCCGTAGTGGAAATAGAATTTTATAATAGCAAAACTTCCGGCAGCGAAAGACAGGAATCATCCTGCCGCACTTCCTCTGCCGGAAGCTATATTCTTCGTGATCAAAAGCTGACCTTAGTAGGCTCTGGCAAAAACAACTGTATGCTTCGCCTCTTCGCCGCAGACAAGACAGGTTGTCTTGGTTACCTCTGGCTGGAACGGAATATTACGGCTTGTAGCACCCGTCTCGTCCTTCACATGGCGCTCGCAGGCCTCAGATCCGCACCATCCGGCTAATGTAAAGCCACGCTTCTCCTCGATGCTTGCCTTCATTTCATCCAGCGTATCCACGGAATAGAAATGCTCTTCACGGAAGGCTTTGGCACGCTCGTACATTTCCTGATGCACCTGCTCCAGCATCGCCTGAACCTCTTCCACTAACCGCTCTTGCTCAATAACCTTCTTCTCACCGGAAATTCGCGACACCAATACGCAAACTCCGTTATCCATATCACGAGGGCCGATCTCCAGGCGAACCGGAACGCCACGCATTTCATATTCGTTGAACTTCCAGCCAGGACGCACATCAGCACGATCATCGATGCCCACCCGAATGCCGTTCTTCTTAAGCTCAGCAAACAGCTCGTCCGCTCTGCCGACCACAGCATCCCGCGTCTTAGGAGGCCCAATAGGAATAATCATTACCTGCTTCGGAGCAACTTTTGGCGGAAGCGCAAGACCGCGGTCATCGCCATGAACCATAATCAGCGATCCGATCAGCCGGGTGCTTACTCCCCATGAAGTGGTGTGCACATATTCCTGAACATTGTCCCGGTTCAAATACTGTATATCAAACGCAGAGGCAAAATTAGTACCTAGATAATGAGAGGTTCCTGCTTGGACAGCTCGTCCGTCCTTCATCATGGCTTCAATCGAATAGGTATCTACAGCGCCGGCAAATTTCTCCGATGGTGTTTTCTGTCCGACAATGACCGGAATCGCCAAATAATTTTCCACAAAATCACGATAAATTTCCAGCATCCGCATGGTCTCTTCACGGGCATCCTGTTCATTCTCATGGGCGGTATGACCTTCCTGCCACAGGAACTCGCTTGTACGCAGGAACGGCAACGTCCGCTTCTCCCAGCGAACTACGTTGGCCCATTGGTTAATCAGTACCGGCAAGTCCCGGTACGATTGAATCCATTTTTCATACATATGACCAATCATGGTCTCCGAGGTAGGACGGATCGCCAGGCGTTCCTCCAGCTTCTCCCCAGCAGCCTCCGTCACCCATGGCAGCTCAGGATTGAAGCCCTCCACGTGCTCCTTCTCCTTCTGGAAGAAGCTCTCGGGAATAAATAGAGGAAAGTACGCATTGCGGTGTCCGGTCTCTTTGAAGCGGCGGTCCAGCTCAGCTTGAATATGCTCCCAGATTTCATAGCCGTCCGGCTTGAACACGATACATCCCCGTACAGGCGAATAGTCCATCAAATCCGCTTTTTTGATGACATCGATATACCACCGGGAAAAGTCCTCTCCCTGCGGCGTAATTTCCGTTACAAACTGCTTCTCCTCATTAGCCATAACCTTTCATGTCCTCCCGTTAGTTCAACAACTGAAATATTTCGTTTATCCGATCAAGCGTAAAATATCATTATAGGTAACTGCAATCATTAGCAAGAACAGCATAGCAAACCCTATAAAGTGTACCAGCCCTTCCCGATTCGGATCTATCGGTTTGCCGCGCAACGCCTCTACTCCCAGGAAGATCAGCCGGCTGCCGTCCAAGGCCGGAATCGGCAGCAAGTTGAATATGCCAAGATAGAGGCTCAGGATCGCTGCCCAATACGTCAACTGGGTGATCCCTTGCTTCGCAATCTGTCCTGTCACTTCAAAGGTACGAACCGGACCGCCCAGATCATCCATCGAGAACTGATTGATCAGTTGCTGGAAGCCGAGGAAGATCGCCTTGGTCGTGTAGACCATATTATCGCCGGCTACCGTAAAGGTCTCGCCAAAGGATGCGCTGCGCGTCGGATAAAAGGTAATGATCGAGGTTCCGACCTTGGCATCCCCTTGCTCGTCGACCGCTTTAGGAGTCAACGTAATATCAATGGTCTGTTCTCCACGTTTGACGGTCCATATCATGGCTTTATCTTTGGATGCCTTAATCATCTCGATGAGACCATTAGCGTCTGTTCCAACCTTGACTCCATTCACCGTATCAATAATATCGCCTTGACGGACTCCGGCATCCTCAGCAGGCATATTCTGCATAACCTCGCCCACCTCAAGATGACTCGGGTCGGGTTCAGGAATTCCCGCCATTTGAATGTGCAGCGCAAATAGTACGAATGCGAGGATAAAATTCATCAGGGGTCCGGCAAAGATAGACAAGGCCCGCTGAGCCACCGTCTTGCTTCCATATTGGCGGTCTCTCGGTGCGATCTGCGTCTCCTTGCCCTTGGCAACAAGCATCGCTTGCGGATGAACCGGATAATGAAGCGTCTCGCCATCTACATTCAGCGTCACCTGCAGGCGGTCGATCAGATCTTCTTCCACAACCTCGCCGCGAATCACATTTTTACGGCTGTCCAGCCGGTCAAGGTAGATCTTGCGAACCTCATCCCCCTCCAGGCGGAGAGCTACCGTCTGTCCGACGCTTAGATCCACAAGCTCAGGATCCTCCCCGGCCATCCGCGCATATCCGCCGAACGGAAGCAGACGAAGTGTAAATTGCGTCTCCCCTCTTTTGTAGGAGAACAGCTTCGGACCGAATCCAATCGCAAATTCACGCACTAGAATACCCGCACGCTTGGCGAAGTAATAATGTCCCCATTCATGTACCGTAACAATAATGAAGAACATAAAAACCGTCAGAAATATGATTCTAAGCAATTCCAAACTAAGCATCCTCCTTTGGGCCGCGGATCGTCCACATGGTTTTAGATTATCATTATTCTCCGAATGTTCACAAGAGAATACAGGGATGGAACTTTCCGACTGAAAAAGACTGCTCTTAAAGAGGTTGTTCAAAAATTCATCTCTTGCTCATGAAGACTTTTGAACTCGCACTTAAAAGGGGTTAAATCGTTGAAGCAATCTCTCGAGCCCAGCGGTCGGCGGCAAATATCGTATCCAGATCATCTGCCGAATGATTCGTATGTCTGGACAATGTCTCCTCAATCAGGGACTCAATGCGCAGAAACGGAATTTCACCGTTCAAAAACCGCGCAACCGCGACTTCATTTGCCGCATTATACACGCTTGGTGCTGTCCCACCTAGTTTACCACATTCATAGGCCATTCTTAAACAAGGATAACGCTCCAAATCCATCTCACGGAAATGAAGCTGCCCTGCCTCCGACAAGGAAAGCCGCTTGGTCTCCGAAGGCCAGCGCTCCGGATAGGTCAAGGCATATTGAATCGGAACGCGCATATCCGGATTGCCAAGTTGGGCAATCACGCTGCCGTCACGATATTCAACGAAGGAGTGGACAATACTCTCCGGATGAAGCAGAACACCGATCTGTTCAAAGTCCATTCCAAACAGCCAATGGGCTTCCATAACTTCCAGTCCTTTGTTGACCATCGTCGCGGAATCAATCGTAATCTTCGCCCCCATCGACCAATTCGGATGCTTGAGCGCATCCTCCACCGTCACTTGCTTCAATTGCTCACGATTCAAATGACGGAAAGATCCGCCTGAGGCCGTGAGCACAATCCGCTCCACATCGCCAAGACGCTCTCCATTTAAGCACTGAAAAATGGCAGCATGCTCGCTGTCTACCGGCAGCAATGAAACGCCTTTTCTGCGGGCCAGCTCGGTAACCAGTTGACCTGCTGTAACCAATGTTTCTTTGTTGGCCAAGGCAATATGCTTTCCCGCATCAATTGCTGCCAGTGTAGATGGAAGTCCTGCACTGCCTACAATCGCTGTAACCACTGTATCCGCATCGGTCCCTGCTGCCACCTCGGTCAAGCCTTCCTCACCGTAAAACAGCTCCACTCCAGCGGGAAGAAAGGGACGCAACGAATCCGCGGCGTCCTTGTCCGCTACAGAAGCTTTTTTGGGCTTGAAAAGACGAACTTGCTCCAGAAACAGTTCAATATTCCTACCGGCAGCCAATCCTTCAACCGAAAATTGCCCGGGATGCTGCTTGAGCACATCCAGCGTCTGGGTGCCAATCGAGCCGGTGGAGCCGATTACCGATATTCTTTTCATCAAGCTCACCTCATCTTGTCATCAAAAAATAGGAAGCAACTGCAAAATATGTACGAACGGAAATACGATAATCCAGCTGTCGCAGCGATCGAGTATTCCGCCGTGGCCGGGCAGCAACGTGCCCGAATCCTTAATTCCATACACTCTTTTATATCCCGATTGAATCAGGTCGCCCATTTGTCCGACTGCAGCAGCACACAATCCCAACAACAGGGCTTGCCCAATCCCTAGAATACCGCCTGAGAACACCGCGAACAGAACGGCCGCAATGACAGCGGCGACAATGCCGCCAACCGCGCCTTCAATCGTCTTATTCGGGCTAATTGCAGGCCATAGCTTATGCCTGCCTATTCTCCGCCCGGTAAAATAAGCCCCCGCATCGCTGCTCCAGATGGCTGCCAGCATCAGGAACGTCCAGAACAACCCGTGACCGTCTGACGTACTCCGTGTAACCGCAAGGTAATGAAAGCCGATCCCGATATAGACCATTCCCAAAAACAGCATGGCCATTTGTCCGATCGGAATCTGGTTTTTGCTGATTACGGTAATTACAAGGAACAGGAACATGAGCAGCCAATAGCTGCGCAGGAGGTCCAGCGGCATCGAGAGTCCGAGGAGCTCCCAAGGGAATACTGTGTAGAGAACACCGAGGTATCCGATCCAAGCGGTTCCCTGGAAGGGGCGGATGCCGGTCATACGAACGAATTCGTAATAACCAATCAGACTCATCAGCAGGACCAATACATGGTACCAGAGTCCGCCCAGCATACAGAGCCCAAGGAAGCCGGCTCCAGCAACGATTCCAGTAATCATCCTTTGTCTCAACTCGCCAACTCCTTCCATCCGCTAGGATAATCCGCCATATCTCCGGGTGCGTCTTTGATACTCGGCTACTGCCTCCACAAGCTGTGCGCGTCCAAATTCCGGCCAGTAAAGGTCGGTGAACCACAATTCGCTATAAGCAGTCTGCCATAACATAAAATTGCTCAGTCTCAGCTCTCCTCCTGTACGGATCAACAGATCCGGATCAGGAAGGTCTCCGCTAAGCAGGGAAGAACCCAGCAGTTGCTCGGTAATGTCCTCCGGCGACAGCTCGCCTGTTTTCACCTTTGCCGCAATTCCACGCACCGTTTCCGTGATCTCGCGATGACTTCCATAGTTCAATGCAAAATTCAAAATAAGTCCGGTATTCTGCTTTGTCCGTTCAATTGCTTCTTCCATGGCAGCGAAGGTGTGGGATGGCAGTTCATCTGTATGTCCCATCATCCGAACCTGGACATTTTTCTCAATCAATTCTTCAAGTTCAAGCGCAAGAAACTCCTGGGGAAGAGACATCAAATAATCCACTTCTTCCTTGGGACGCTTCCAGTTCTCCGTGGAGAAGGCGTAAAGGGTCAAGACAGAAATTCCGAGTTCATCAGCCGCCATCGTCGCCCGCTTGACTGCCTTCATTCCGTTTCTGTGGCCAACAATACGCGGAAGGCCGAGCTTGCGAGCCCACCTTCCGTTTCCATCCATAATGATGGCAACATGCTTCGGGATATTATCAAGGTCGGTTACCGCGGCCTCCGGAGCATTGGCTTTTTTTCGCCAGGACTTAAACAACTTGATCATTATAGTTCCTCCAAGCCGGTGATGAAAAAGAGACAAAACCCCACCGTAAAAGGAGGGGCCGCGTATGATCTCTTAAACTTCCATAATCTCTTTTTCTTTTCCCGCCAGCACTTTTTCGACTTCCGCAACATATTTATCGGTCGTCTTCTGGATATCTTCCTGGTGTCTGCGTGATTCGTCTTCAGAGATGTCGGTTTTCTCCAACTTCTTGATATCGTCATTAGCATCCCGACGAATGTTCCGGATCGCTACCTTGGCTTCTTCTCCGAATTTCTTCGTCATCTTCACCAGCTCCACCCGACGCTCCTCTGTTAAAGGAGGAATCGACAGACGAATCATCGATCCATCATTGGCCGGTGTTAGTCCCAGATCCGATTTCTGAATCGCACGTTCGATCTCAGACAACGAGGACTTATCCCAAGGCTGAATCATCAAGGTGCGCGAGTCCGGCGTGTTAATGTTGGCAAGCTGGTTAACCGGGGTTGGCGAACCGTAATAATCTACCTGGATTCGGTCAAGCAGCGCAGGTGTTGCTCTTCCTGCACGAAGCGTCGCAAGATCTCGTTTAAGTGCCTGGATCGCCTTGTCCATGCGCTCTTCAGCATGTTGTTTGATCGTTTGTGGCATTTAATCTACACTCCCTTTGACAATCGTCCCGATTTTCTCACCGAGTACGACACGCTTGATGTTGCCCTGCTCGGTTATATTAAACACAATGAGCGGAATGTTATTGTCCATGCACAGCGAGGAAGCTGTGGAATCCATTACGCCCAGGTTTTTGTTAAGTACTTCAAGGTAGGTCAATACCTCGTATTTCTCAGCGTTAGGATCCAGGAACGGATCTGCCGAGTATACGCCGTCAACCTTGTTCTTCGCCATCAGAATCACTTCGGCTTCGATCTCTGCAGCGCGGAGAGCAGCGGTGGTATCTGTCGAGAAGAACGGATTGCCCGTGCCTGCCGCAAAAATGACGACACGGCCTTTTTCCAGATGCCGAATGGCCCTGCGGCGAATATAGGGCTCAGCGATTTGCTGCATCGCAATCGAGGTTTGGACACGAGTCGGAACCTCAATTTGCTCCAGCGCATCCTGCAATGCCAACGAGTTCATCACCGTCGCGAGCATCCCCATATAATCGGCCGTTGCACGATCGATCCCTTTCGCACTGCCGGCAATACCGCGCCAGATGTTGCCGCCCCCGCATACGATGGCCACTTCAACCCCGAGACGGGTAACTTCCTTCACCTGCTGGGCAATTGATGAAATCGTATCGGCATCAATGCCATATCCATTTTGTCCGGAAAGCGACTCTCCGCTGACCTTCAAGACAACGCGTTTAAAGACTGGTTGTTCCAAATTGTATACCTCCACTTTAGACCTCTCTTGACTCCAAAAAGGGGTCTCAGTTTAAAAAAGAAGGAACACGGCGTGTTCCATCTATTCAAACGTTTAGTTTGTTCGTTTGCAGTTAGCTTCTAAATTATTGCTTCACTTGGGACATAACTTCCTCTACGAAGTTGTCCACTTTCTTCTCAAGGCCTTCGCCCAGCTCATAACGAACAAAACGACGGATGGAGATATTTTCGCCAATCGCACTGATTTTCTCGTTTACCAGAGCAGAGATGGTCTTGTCTGGATCCTTAACGAAGGATTGCTCCAGCAAGCAGAACTCTTCATAGTATTTACCGATGCGGCCTTCAACCATTTTTTCAACGATTTTCTCAGGCTTGCCTTCATTCAGTGCTTGCGCCTTAAGGATTTCCTTTTCCTTCTCGATTTCATCCTGAGGAACTTCCTCACGACGAACATAACGAGGGCTCATCGCAGCGATATGCATAGCTACGTCACGAGCAAAATCCTTGAATTGATCTGTCTTTGCCACGAAGTCTGTCTCGCAGTTGATTTCAACCAATACGCCGATACGGCCTCCGGCATGAATGTAAGACTCGACAACGCCTTCCGTTGCAACGCGGCCAGCCTTGTTCGCTGCAGCTGCCAAACCTTTCTCGCGAAGGATCTCAGAAGCCTTTGTCAGGTCGCCGTTTGCTTCTTCCAACGCTTTTTTACAGTCAAGCATCCCTGCACCTGTTTTTTCACGTAGCTCTTTTACCGCTTTTGCATCTACTGCCATATTGTATTTACCTCCATAATAAGTATATTCTATTCATCTTAAAAAAAGGGCAGTGAGAGGTTTGACACCTACCAACCACCCTTTTTCATTTAATTCATAACCTATGTCGAGTCACAGCATTAAGCTGTAGTTTGCTCACCTTGGTTAGCTTCGATTACAGCGTCAGCCATTTTGCCGGTCAACAGCTTAACAGCACGGATCGCATCATCGTTGCCTGGAATTACATAGTCGATCTCATCCGGATCGCAGTTCGTATCAACGATACCTACGATAGGGATGCCCAATTTGCGGGCTTCTGCAACCGCAATACGTTCCTTGCGAGGATCGATTACGAACAGAGCGCTAGGAAGGCCCTTCATGTTCTTAATCCCGCCGAGGAATTTCTCAAGACGATCTTTCTCTTTACGGAGAATGATAACTTCTTTCTTAGGCAGAACGGCGAAAGTACCGTCTTCTTCCCAAGTTTCCAGTTGCTTGAGGCGGTCGATCCGCTTTTGAATAGTTTGGAAGTTAGTCAGCGTACCGCCGAGCCAACGTTGGTTGATGTAGAATTGGCCAGCGCGCTCTGCTTCTTCCTTCACGGAATCTTGAGCTTGCTTCTTCGTGCCAACGAACAAGATCGTTCCGTTGTCTTCCGCTACACTCTTAACGAAGTTGTAAGCTTCTTCTACTTTCTTGACCGTCTTTTGCAGGTCAATAATGTAAATACCGTTTCTTTCTGTGAAGATATAACGATCCATTTTCGGATTCCAACGACGTGTTTGGTGTCCGAAGTGAACGCCTGCTTCAAGCAGTTGTTTCATGGAGATTACTGCCATCTTCACGCACCTCCTAGTTTGGTTTTATTTGATGCTTCCTCCGCCGGATTCACCTTCCGTGAAGACTCCTACCGGAGCACCCTTCCCGAAATCAGCCAGCGTGCGTTATAACACCGTCAATTAATATACCATAACTGAAATAGCGATGCAACAATTGAAATCATGTTGCTTAGCAGACAGAGAAGCCCCTGAAATCAGGAGCTTCTCTGTTAATTTGTGCTTCAATTGGATGCTTTAGAAGGCGACAGCTTCTTGATAATAGAGGCATAATCCTCGCCGGCAAGGAACTGATAGGTCCCTGCCCGCACCGTATAATTAATCTTCCGGGCAGTTGCCTGCTTTAGAAACTCATCCTTATCACTGATGACCCCAGCCTGTAGCAGTCCGTCAGCAACCCCGGAAAGTGTCATGCCGCCAGCAATTTTGTATTCAATATAAGAGCCTTGATTAGCCAAATCCTCCATGAAACCGGATTCCTCACTGCTCGTCCCATCGTTCTCATCGTCTGCCGACGGCGGCAACGGAGACTCCGGAGAGTCTGGCGAGTCTGGAGCTGCGACGGATGGTGTGTCTCCATCCGGTTCAAGCTCTGAGCCTAGCCGCTCTTGAGCGTTCCATTCTTCTTTGGTCATCAGCTCTTCATGCTCCCCGACTACCTTCAGATCTAAAAGCGCTGCAGCGCGTTCAACCTCTTCACGAGTTTGAGCCTTGCTGAAACTGCCTTGACCCAGCAGCATAAGCTGAAGAAGAAGTGCACCGGCAATAAGCCCTACACCCAAGCCAAGCATAAAGCTGCGGTTACGGATCATTGCGAGTCCTCCTTCTTGGCAAGCTGAAGAATGAGCTGCACTTCGCCCCGCTGAATTCCGGTAGCCTTTGCGATCATATCCAATGACTTTCCTTGAGCATACAGTTCGAACAATTCTGCATATCGCTCACGCACAGTTGGATTATTGCTCTCTTGCGGCTCTTCCTCAATAACAGTCTCTTCAATGATTTCTAGCACAGGAGCAGCTTCGGAAAACACGGCGCCAATAGCCATAGAAGGATCAGTTAGAGCGCTGCCAGCCGATTCGGACTGGAAAGAGGGATTTCCCTCTACGGTCTTCATTGGTACTGAATTAACGCTTAGCCCCAGTTCTCCGAGCTTTACTCCATTTTCTCGGGAAGCCCGTTCAACCTCGCTTAGACGTTGGCGAAGCTCTACAAGCTGTTCCTGCTGTGACAGTTGCTTCGCCGCAAAGTCCTGCTTCATTTGGGATACGAGATCAATCAATTCATTATTTTCCTTTTCAATTTCCGCCATATACTGTTCCAGGGTAGCTTCGACTTCTTCGTATCCGCTTCGTCCAGGCTTGGCCGAATCAATTCGTGCAGGAAGCATGAACGCATACAGGAGTGCTGCTGCGCCCAACAGAACGATATAGAACCAGGGTTCTCCAAATGACAATACGATCCTCACCTTTGATGTATTAGTATATGTAGTAAAACGACGTTACAACGAGAAGTCAATGTGCTTTCCCTTAAACGGATGAACAGCTGGACGATCCTTATTCTGTTCTTCCGCTTGTTCTTCGGCATGGGCATGGGCTTGACCTTGATGTTGCCCTGACTGCTGGCCCTCTCTCTTGACTGTCGTATTCTGTGCACTCTCATCAACTCCAGCGCTGCGTTGCCGCTGATGTTCCTGCAGTTTTAATTGTTCAACCGATAACATATTTTGCTCGACGGCCGGACGATGCTGTGCATCCTGTTGAATCCGGCCTGCTTCACCGGTTCTCGGAACTGCTATTTGCATCTCAACAGCTTTCAGGTTCATTAAATCACCTCATCGATTAAGCTATTCAGCAATCAGACATAGGACGACATCTCAATGTCCCCTTCGCTAAAGTAAAAGGACATTCTCGAAATTGGCTCTTTAATATATTTGGTATATCTTCCGATAACAATTTTCGAGCCGCCGTAGATCATTTTGAGAACCTCAACCCGAGCCCGTCCTGTATCTTCAAGAGCTTTTTCTATCGCCAGAATCCGTTCCTTAATTTCACCTATTTCCAATATTTGCGACTTCTTGGTTAATCCAAGTTTAGAACGCATTTCTACCTTATCCGGAGTCAGACGTCCCATTGAGGCAAGCTGGTCCAGCATTGCAAGCGCCTTCTCACTTTTGTCTAAATTCAGCATAGTATCTTTTAACTGGTTACGCAGGTCATTCAACTCATTTCGAAGCTCAGGCAGTACGCCAACTTCAATCGCTGTCGTTGTAGACATCGGATTACCGATAATTCGTGCCGTGACTTTTTCACCCGCTTGAATGTTCCCTCCGACGATCAGTCCCTTTGTTCCGCTGCAAATAACATCTCGGGAAGCTCTGATGGTGGAATGCATAATACTTTGTGTAACGATCACATCTTCACCAGCAATAACATTTCCGTCCTGGATAAAGGAACTCTTAACGGTCTTACCCGCCTTGACCAGCCCTTTGTTATAGCCGATTATGCCCCCTGTAATTTCAATTGATCCCTCGGAATAAAGCTCTGCTCCCTCCACGCCGCCTACAACACGAATATCCCCGGAAGCGTTGACTTTAAACCCCGTCAAGACATTTCCGCGGATGACAACCGTACCTACAAAGTCAATGTTTCCTGTACTATAATCCACATTGCCATTTACTTCATATACCGGAAAAACGTTGAGCTTGCCTTTATCGGTCAAGGTCACCAGACCGTCTATTGCTGCATATACTGCGGTCTGTTCCGGATTGAGCACCACATTTTTGCCAAGCTTCAAAAGTGCTGCTTTGCCAGGCTTGTGAGCAATGGGTTCTCCTGTAACCGCTTGCCCCGGTCTGCCTGGAGAAGGAGGCAGCAATTCTGCAATCAATTGCCCGCGTCGGACATTGTTCAATCGGTTGACCTCTTTAAAATCAACAATCCCATCGTCATTCTCAGTAGGTCGATGTTGCTGCTCATCCTCAAGCGAAACGGAATAACGGATTCGACCGTTCTCTCCATCTTGCGGCTCTTCGCCGATTGCAATAGGTGTCTTGCTGTAAAAGTACTCCCTCGGATTCTGAACAAAACGTCTCAAGATATCTTCCTGAATCCCGTATTTAACACCCTGTGACTGTAAAAAGCTACGAAAGGCTTCAGCTGTGCAGGTGAAATGTTCATCCTTCACAATAAACTGCAGATAAGCGATGGTCCGGTCATCGTTCACTGTAATACTAATAATTTGAGCAAGGTCCTCCAACATATCCATGAAGTATTCCTCCCTCCGCCAGAATGGTCAAATATAGAAGCTTTTAATATTCCCTCATCAGCAGGTCCCTCTGCTTATCCAAATTGCCTCTGAGTCTTAGAATCGCTTTGGAATGCAGCTGGGAAATACGCGAAGGGGATAAGGCCATCACTTCTGCAATTTCACTAAGTGACAGGTCCTCATAGTACAATAAAGATATCACTGTACGTTCCTTTTCTGTCAGCTTTTCAATTCCTTTGGCGAGCGATTCCTTTAAAAAGAACTCCTGAACCTTATAATCAGGGTTTTTCGCTTTTTCGTCAACAAGTAAAGTTAAACGGGTCTCTGATTCCTCCTCACGAATCGGATCCTCCAAGGAACAGATGGTCATGACCGCTACTTCTTGAAGCATGGATTGGAACTCTTTTTCACTTATATTTAGATAATCACTTATTTCCGCATCGGTGACAGATCGAAGATATTGCTGCTCCAACTGCTGATAACCCTCTTCGATCTTCTTGGCTTTCTCTCTTACGGAGCGAGGAACCCAATCCCCTTGGCGCAGCCCGTCCAAAATCGCCCCGCGAACTCTCCAGGAAGCATAGGTTTCAAATTGAAGTCCGCGTTTGTAGTCAAACTTCTCCACGGCATCAATAAGCCCCATAACTCCATTACTTGCAAGATCATCCTTGGATACGTTTTTGGGCAGACCTACGGCCAGACGTCCTGAAACATAGTCAACAATATGCAAGTACTTCTCGATCAGTTGTTTCTTCGCCTCTAATTCACCGTGCTCCTTCCATTGCTCCCAGACATCGGCGTAATTCAGAGTGGATGTCTTCCGCTCGTTCAATTGCCTTCACCCTCCTTATTCTTCTGTCAGGTGACGAACGACCTTAGCCAGCTCTTCAGGATCTTTGTCGTCAATTTTTGTTAATTTCGGCGGGTTCAATGGGGCGAATTCCGTACTCTGGGATGGAGAACCCACAGGCTGCTTCAACAGATCATTTAGTTCATCGCTCTGATCAGGTGTAGTCAGGTCCAGATTGCCGCCTTTCCCCTGTGCCTGCAAAATTGCGGAGATGACTTCATCATCTTCTTTTGCGTCCTGCTCTTTCAGAAACTCAAACACCCATCCTCCGATAAAGCAGAGCAAAAACCAGACCGCAAATGCAATCAGTCCCCGGACAAGGCTGGTCGTAAACATGTTGTTTCCGGCGGACACGGCGTATGTGATTAGAAAACCGATAAAGCCGAACAGCAAATAAATCTTCAGTTTACCTGTCATAGCTACAATTCCTTTATCCCCATTTGTACACTGCGTATGAACAATATGCCGGTCACACAATCGAGCTCGATCGTACGACCGTAGTTGCCCCCGGTGTCCTCCGCAATCAGAGGAATTCCTAGTTCAGACAGCGCCAGCTTGCAAGACTCCACATTCCGAGGACCGATTCGCATCGAATCTCCGGATCCCGAAAAGGCAAACATTTGAGAGCCGCCCGCCATCTTTGCGACAAGGCGACTGGTCACTACTCCCAACTCATTCATTCTCCGGACCAATTCAGGAACGGCAGTATCTGCATATTTGGCAATATTCAGCGCCCCTTCTCTCGCAATCTCTGAGGATGGAAGCATTACATGGGCTAATCCTGCCACTTTAAGCTTAGGGTCGAACAATGTTACCCCGACACACGATCCCAGCCCAGTGGTACGGATCAAGCCTTCCGTATGAGCGACGTTAAGATCGGCCATCCCAACCTTAACAATCAGATGTTCGTCAATCATCCTGCAAAGGTACTCCTAAGGCGGCAAAGATCTTAGCAAAGGACTCGGGGTCTGGAATCAAGAAAAACTGTCCTTCTACCTCGTGTTGACCTTCAATAAAAGTCGTATCAATCAATAACGCTGAATCGCCCATTTCTCCAAACTGCAGCAGTCCATAACCAAGAATAGCCCCCGCCATATCCAGCGCCAGCGCAGGAACGGTTGGCGTCATAGCGAGCGATGTGAAATCGGCCAGTGAAGAAATATAGGATCCGGCCAATATATTGCCAATCTCTGAAAGTGCGGACCATTCCATTTCCGAAAACTGATCTTCATCCTCAACTTGTATTCCTGCCAGACGGTGCAGCAGCTTCTTGGCTGCCTCCGGGCTAAGGATAAAAAACAGATTTCCCGGCGTGTCCCCTTCCACTCGAAAGAAGACCGCCAGAACGACCTTCTCCGCTCCCCCAACTCGTTCGGCAATGGCTTCGAAGGGAAGCATCTGGACCTTGGGAACAGCCATATCAATCGGTTTATCCAGAAGTCTTGAAAGGGCGGTTGCCGCATTGCCTGCACCGATATTGCCGACTTCCTTCAGCACATCCATTTTAAACTCTGCAAAGTTCTTAAATAAATCCACAGGTTAGCCCTCTAAGCTTTCCAGTTGAATGATCTCATTCCGGTTCAGCACTTCCGAAAGATTAAGCATGACGAGGAGGCGCTCCTCCGAAATTCGCGCAACACCATGAAGATATTTAGCCTTGACTCCACCTACAACATCCGGCGGAGAATCGATTGAATCACTGTCAAGATCAATTACATCATTCGCTGAATCCACAATAAAGCCGACTTCCATTTCATTGGCTACAACAATAATAATTCGGGTCTGATCTGTGTATTCAGCCTCCGGAAGGCCAAATCTCCCCCGCAGGTCGATCACTGGAATGACGACGCCTCGCAGATTGATAACGCCCTTCACGAAGGAAAATGTCTTGGGAACCCGGGTAATCGGCATCATTCGTTCAATGGTTTGGACCCTGTCCACTTCAATTCCGTACTCTTCTGTTCCAAGCTTGAATACGATTACTTTCATTTCTTCTCCCATGAGAAAAACCTCCTTCATTTTGCATGGCTATGTGAATCAAATTCCCCTACTTAATAAACGCGTTCGGATCGATAATTAACGCGACCTGCCCATCTCCTAAAATCGTTGCCCCTGCAACCCCTTGAATGGAAGGGAGGTACTTGCCCAGATTCTTGATGACAATCTCGCTCTGACCGATAAAATCCTCAACAGTAAGTGCAGCCAGCCGATCGCCTTTATGGACGACCACGATCTCTGTTTCTTCCTCAGCACGTTCATCAAATCCAGGCACACTGAACAACTCGCTGAGTGACATCAGAGGAATATGTGTATCTCTGTACGGAATCATGGTATATCCATGAACCTTACGAATCTGGTTGCGCTGAATCAGGCCAGTCTCCACAATAGAGGACAATGGAATTGCATATTTCTCGATCCCCACCTTAATCAGCATCGCCGAGATGATCGATAAGGTCAGCGGCAGCTGAACGGAGAACTTGGTGCCTTGACCAAGCTTTGATTCTACGGATACGACACCGCTAAGCGATTCAATCTTCGACTTAACGACATCCAGGCCCACACCTCGGCCCGAAATATCGGAAATGATCTCTGCAGTACTGAAGCCAGGTGCAAAGAGCAGCATGTACACTTGCTCATCAGTCATGCCGGCCGCTTCACTTTCTTTGACCACACCATTTTTCAATGCTTTCTGCAATATCTTGTCGCGGTCAATTCCCTTTCCATCATCTTCAATTTCAATGAATACATGATTGCCGCTATGGAAAGCTCTCAGCTTAATGGTGCCGGTCTCCGGCTTGCCCGCAGCAACCCGCTCATCAATATGCTCAACCCCGTGATCGACGGCATTGCGAAGCAAATGTACCAGCGGATCGCCGATTTCATCAATGACCGTCCGGTCAAGCTCGGTTTCAGCGCCTGTAATGATAAGATCGATTTTCTTATCCAGAGATTTCGCAAGATCGCGTACCATCCGCGGGAATCTGTTGAACACGGAATCAACCTGAACCATTCGCAGCTTCAGTACAATATTCTGCAAATCGCTGCTGACCCGGCTCATATGCTCAACCGTCTCGGTCAGATCGCTTCGCTTCACTTCATACGCCAGCTGCTCCAATCTCGAACGGTCAATAAGCAGTTCACTGAACAAGTTCATCAGTACATCCAAGCGGTCAATGTCCACTCGAATCGTACGCGAAGGAGTGCTGCTTGCTGCAGGGCGAGCGGTTTCCTTTGTCTGCTTTTGCTCTTTTTGATTTGCTGAAGATGTCACAGCCGATTCTGTCTTTTTCTCAGCCAGAGCCGGCGCACTAGTTGCTGCCGCCTCACTCACTCCGCTGTTAAGCTCTGTGAGTGATTCGTGGTCGAGCAAGACGACTTCTGCTGATTCAATTTCAGACAGGTTCAAGATCAGGCTCTTCAGCTCAGCCGCTTCCTTCTGGGTTATGTAATACAAGGAGAAGCTGCGATCGAATTTTTCTTGCTCGATTTCCTGCACACTAGGATATGACTTTACGACTTCACCATAACGTTCCAGCAAATCGAATACGAGATAGGCCCGAGCAGCTTTAAGCTGGCAGTCCTTGCGAATAGCCACTTCAATGTAAAGAACTTTATGGCCTTCTGTAATAGATTGATCTAATACGGAAAATTGGAATTCATCCAATTGAATTGCCGAACCGTTAAACGAGGACGCTTCTTTCTCTTCGGGCTTTGGTTGCTTGCCCCCCGGCTCTTCACCACGGACAATCGCCTGAAGCGAAGACACGATCGAGCTGACATCCGCTTTACCTTCTCCGCCCTGAGTAATATCCTGTACCATTAATTGAAGCGCGTCCAGACTTTGAAACAGGGTATCAAAGATAAACTCCTGCATTTTCAGCTTATCATTGCGAACCAGATCAAGCACATTTTCCATTTGATGCGTCAACGAGGACAAATCCTCGAATCCCATGGTTGCCGCCATACCCTTCAACGTATGGGCTGATCTGAAGATCACCTGTACAATTCCTAGATCATCAGGACGATTCTCCAGCTCTAGCATATTTTCATTTAATGATTGCAAATGATCATTTGACTCATCGATAAACATGGATAAATATTGGTTCATGTCCATGGTGAGGCACCTCCTTCAAGAGATTCCGTTTATTTCACAACTTGTATAAGTCTTTTTCCAATTTCATGCAGCGGAAGCACTTCAGTAACGCAGCCCAACTCCACCGCCGATCTTGGCATTCCGTAGACAACGCAGGTCTCTTCACTTTCCGCAATGGTTGAGGTTACCCCGGTGTCATACAATTGCTTCATCACTTTTGCTCCATCACTGCCCATCCCCGTTAGAAGTACAATATGGCGTTTTAGCATTCGAAGAGGCAGCAAGGATTCGTACATCACATCAACCGATGGTCTATGGCCATTGCGCGGTGCCTCATTCGAAAGAGTGAGCTTCAGACTTCCGTCACCAGCAGCAGTGACATTCATGTGATAACCCCCGGGAGCAATGTACACTTCTCCTGCCTGTAGAACCATTCCATCCTCCGCTTCAACCACATTCAACTTCGTTAAGGTGTTTAATCGCTGAGCAAGTGATTTTGTAAAATTCGGGGGCATATGCTGAACGATGATCACCGGCGCTGGAAATGCTTCCGGCAATTGTTCAAGAACAGCCCTCAAAGCTTTAGGTCCGCCGGTAGAAGTACCGATAGCGACCAGATCCGTATAGCCTGTACGAATTTTCGGCTCAACCGGAGCAACCTTGTGCGAAACAGCAGGTTTTTCTACCGACACTGTCCGTTCCGGAAGTTTTGCTCGAGTCCCTGGCTGCCTGCCAGCTGCAGATGCCAAATCAGATCCTGCCTGACTCTCACGGGATTTTTTAACAGGCCCTGCTGTAGGCAGGTTATCCGCCTTCTTCCGGGGAAGACCGGAAGCACGCCGATCAGGAAGTTCCTTGCTTTTGACAGGCGCAGCGTCCTTGGCAGGCATACTCCGTAAATCGTCTGTTTTCTTCAAAGAATCAGGGACAGCCTTAGCCGGGTCGAAGCGGGCCTTATCCAGACTACTTGCATCCGGTTTTTTCGGGGGCGGCGCAAGACGCTCTGTTGTCTTGTCTGCAAGTGCAGCTTGTCTTGCCGCTCTTCTCTCAACAGCATTCATAGCAGCCTGCAGTTGCTCTCTCAACTGCTGCCCTACCTGCTTTATATCATGTGAACTGGTAGATGCAGAAGGCTTGCGGATAAAATCAAATGCGCCAAGCTCAAGCGCCATAATCGTCTCCCGCATCCCCTGCTCATTAATTCCCGAGAGCATAATGACAGGCAATGGATGCTGCTGCATGATCAGGCCCAAAGCTTCAAGTCCGTTCATTTCAGGCATTTCAACATCCATCGTTACCAAATCCGGCTTTTGAGCTCCAATCAGATCGATGGCTTCCCGTCCGTTTTTCGCGGTTCCAATCACTTTAAAACCCGGCTCATGCTCGATCAGATCAGAGATAATCCTCCTCATAAAGGCCGAATCGTCAACAACAATCACCTTATAAGGCATCATTGTTCCACTCCATTTCTTTATTCAGAATCATTTCGCAAGTCTTAGCCATTTGTGCATAAATCCTCTGATTCCTGACAAAGTATCCTTTGAGTGTTTTGGTGGAACGTTCAAGAATTTCATAGCCAGGCTCTGAATATCTTTGGCGGCAACGCATCCGGGATACGCAGCAGAAAAGGGAATCTGCCTCTTGACTGCTTGCATGACATGCGAGTCATCACACATATGCCCAAGAGTGGGTATCTCCATCTTCAAAAATTGTTGTGCAACAAGCGAAATTTTCTCAGCAACCTGCCGCGCTTCCGCTTCATCTGTCACGCGATTAATGACCAGCCGGAAGGATACGTCTTCTTCCTGGCCACGAACCACTTTGATTAATGCATAAGCATCCGTAATGGAAGTTGGCTCTGGAGTGGTGACAACCAGACACTCGTCCGCAGCAGTGATAAACTTGAGAGTTTCCTTAGATAGACCAGCACCTGTATCAAAAATAATAAAGTCCATCTCTCCAGCGATGCGCTCTATTTGAGCTGTGAAAAAATTCAAATCAGATTCGGATAAAGTAAATAAATCCGCCATCCCGGAACCACCGGCAATAAAGGGAAGTCCGTTGGTTCCTAACTCTACAATTTCCTGAATATTACGTTCACCTTTTAACAAATGGTACAAGCTGTACCTTGGTCTGACCCCCATTAGAACATCGATATTGGCCATTCCGATATCAGCATCAAAGACGAGCACCTTACAACCCAATGACTTCAATGCCAGTGCAAAATTCAAGGTAAAATTGGATTTTCCCACGCCTCCTTTCCCGCTGGTAACCGTAATGATTCGAGCTGAAGCTGGCTTGCCTGGGGGCGCTCCCTCTGTGCCGGTTCGCCTTGATACTAGTTGTCTAAGCGCCTGTGCCTGATCGTTCATGATGATTCAGCCCCAAGAATCATATCAAGCATCAGCTCATGAGTTACTGGAAGAAGATCATCCGGTACGTTTTGTCCGTTGGCGATATAAGATGCCTTGAGCGGATACCGTTGAAGTAAGTTGTACATCGGCCCGACACTTGCCGTTTCATCCAATTTTGTAAAGATCACTTTATCCAGCCCGTATTTGCTGAAGTGCTCCGTAATTTTAATCATATCCTGCGACTTGGACGTCAGGCTGAGTACGAGATAGGTTTCGCTCTGCTTCTCATAATTAAGAAGGCTGTGAAGCTCGGCGACATGCAGCTCGTTCAAGTAATTTCTTCCTGCTGTATCCATCAGAATCAGATCGCAATCCGATAAGCGCTGCAACGCCCGCTGCACATCTCCCGGTGATTGGACCACCTCAAGCGGAACATTCAATATGGAAGAGTATGTGCGAAGCTGCTCAATCGCTGATATCCGGTAGGTATCAGCTGTAATAAAGCCAACTTTCTTACGAGCCCGAAAAATTTGATCAGCGGCAAGCTTAGCAATCGTCGTTGTCTTTCCTACTCCAGTCGGACCTGCAATGTATACTATTTTTGTATCGCTTCGAATCCCATCCCCGATTCTGTCCCCCAAGAAGGAACTCACCGTTTTACGAAGTACAGTCCTTAATTGCTCATCATTGGCCGTCTTCCCGGAATCAAGCCAATCCTGATAGGCGGACTCGATCCAATTATCAATCAACTCCTCATCCAGGTCCTGCTCGATCAGTAGATTACGAGTCCGATGCAACAACTCAGGCATCTCGCGGCTTCGATTCTGTTGCTTGGCTAATTGCCCGATCCATAGCTTCATTTCTCGGAATTCATCCAGTAACCGTTCCTCTGCTGCAGCACGCTTGCCATCTTCCGCTCTGCCTCCTACGAGAGGCGCCGCAGGCGAATGCGGAGTGACAATCTTCGTCGGCTGTCTCTCCAGATCTTGGCTCTTAACCGAAGCAGCGGCAGCAAGAACCTCTTCTCTATCCGCATCCAGAGAGGATGAAGCTGGAGCCGGGTTCTTCAACGCTTCAGAAGCAGCGGCAGCAAACATTTGCGCTGATTTGCGGTAGGCATCCGGAACAGCGGGCCGGATAACAGGTGCAGATGACGGGGGCTTCATTCCCGAAGCCCTGCTGCCCAAGCTGGCTTTAGAAGCATTCTTCTCATTTTCCTCCGAGGCTGCAATGACTTCGATCTTTCGCTTGCTGAACATTCCTAAAAAACCGCCGACCTTTAAATCCTTAGTGCTAAGAATGACAGCATCTGCACCCAGCTCGCTGCGAATTTTTTCCATGGCGTCCGGCATCGTGTCGACGATATAGCGTTTTACTCTCATAGATTCACCACTCCGACACTTTGAATTTCAACTGTTGGCTCAAGCTCGCTGTAGGATAGAACCGGAATATCCTGCATGCTGCGCTCGATGACCTGACGCAAATACATTCGGATCGTTGGAGAGGTCAGCACGATTGGCTGCTGCCCCGATTGAAGCAGACGGTTAATTTGCTCCGACAGCTTTTGGAATAGAGTCTGTGTAGATACAGGATCCAGAGCCAAATAGCTGCCTTGCTCGGTCTGCTGCACACTTTCGGAAATTTTCTTTTCCAGAGAAGGCCCTACGGTAATTACCCGCATTGTCTCTCCTTGTTGAGTAAACTGCTGGGTGATTTGTCTCGACAGTGCTTGTCTCACGTATTCCGTTAATACGTCAGGATCTTTGGTATAGGATCCGTAATCAGCCAATGTCTCGAAAATTGTAACCATATCTCGAATCGAGATTTTTTCCCGAAGCAGCTTGGCAAGCACCTTCTGAACATCGCCCACTGTAAGCACCGACGGTATCAGCTCATCAACTAGCACAGCATAGTTCTCTTTGAGATTGTCAATTAATGTCTTAGTCTCTTGACGTCCAAGCAGTTCATGGGCGTGCTTCTTAATTAATTCCGTCAAATGCGTTGCCACAACAGATGGGGGATCCACAACGGTGTATCCTGACAGTTCTGCACGATCCTTCGTAGCCTCATCTACCCATAACGCCGGCAAGCCAAACGCCGGTTCTTGAGTCTCAATACCCGAAATGGAATCGTCATCAAACCCAGGACTCATCGCCAAATAGTGATTAAGTAATAATTCACCGCCGCCAACGATATTTCCTTTAATTTTTATGACGTATTCGTTCGGTTTTAGTTGAATATTGTCGCGGATACGGATAACCGGAACAACAAGTCCCAATTCAAGAGCACACTGCCTCCGGATCATAATAATCCGGTCAAGCAAGTCCCCGCCTTGGCCAGTGTCCGCAAGCGGAATCAAACCATAGCCGAATTCAAATTCAATCGGATCAATATGCAGTAAATTGATTACACTTTCCGGACTGCGCACCTCCTCGATTTGTTGTTCCTCCTCTTGAACCTCTTGCTCTATCTGCTTTTTATCCAAGTTCTTTTTCATACGAATTGCCGCAAAGACCAACAGACCTGCGAATGGCAGTGTCGTCCATGGACCAATCGGAGTGAACAATCCAAGTACAGTAATGGTTCCAGCTACTATGTAAAGCAGTTTAGGATATGAAAATAACTGACCTGTAATATCGTCTGCCAAATTACCTTCCGATGAGGCCCGCGTTACGATCAGGCCTGCAGCCGTTGAAATCAACAGCGCCGGAATCTGGCTTACCAACCCGTCACCAATCGTCAGGATGGAGTATGTAGAGAGCGCGTCCGGAAAGGTCATCCCGTGAATCGTCATCCCGATGATGAAGCCGCCAATCAAATTGATCAACAGGATAACAATACTTGCAATAGCATCCCCTTTTACGAACTTACTCGCACCGTCCATCGCGCCGTAGAAATCAGCCTCGCGCTCAATTTTGCTTCGGCGCTCTTTTGCCTGTTGTTCATTGATTAAGCCTGCATTCAGGTCCGCATCAATACTCATTTGCTTGCCTGGCATCGCATCGAGCGTAAAGCGTGCTGCAACCTCTGCCACGCGCTCTGAACCCTTCGTAATGACAATGAACTGTACGACAATCAGAATAAGAAAGACAACAAAGCCAATGACCGGTTGGCCTCCTGAAATCCATGAGCCAAAAGTTGCAACAACATCACCGGCATGGGCCTGGCCCAAAATCAGTTTTGTTGTCGACAGGTTCAGTGCCACCCGAAATAATGTTGTAATCAGGAGCAATGCAGGGAAAATCGAAAACTGGAGCGCTTCTTTCGTATTCATTGCGACGAGCAAAATCATAAGTGCAATAGAAATGTTAAGTATTAACAGGACATCCAGCAGCCAGGTCGGGATCGGAACAATCATAATCAGAACGATGCCGATTATGCCAACCAGGATGAACACATCTTTAAATCTCTTCACCGTTTCTCCTCCGATCCCTTAACTATCTCACTTTTCCTTGAAGCTTATATACATAGGCCAGCACTTCGGCGACTGCCTGGAACAAATCTCCGGGAATACTATCCCCAATCTCCGTTCTTTGGAATAACGCCCTGGCCAGCGGCTTGTTTTCAATAGTAATAACGCCATGCTCCTTCGCAATCTCCTTAATCCGGAGAGCAACAAAGTCCTGCCCTTTTGCCACGACTTGAGGAGCATCCATTTCAGAACCGTCATATTTCAGTGCAATAGCAAAGTGGGTCGGGTTCGTAATAATGACATCCGCTTTGGGAACTTCCTGCATCATTCTTTGCAGCGCCATTCTGCGCTGTCTTTCACGAATTTTCCCTTTGATGAGCGGGTCACCTTCAATTTTTTTATACTCATCCTTAATATCCTGCTTCGACATCTTCAGATTTTTCTCATGCTCGTACCTCTGGTATAAGAAGTCCAACACCGCCAGCACCAAAAGTGCCGCAGCAATTTTAATACCAAGGTTCATAGTAATATCAGCGGTGAAATAAAAAGCCTCCTCTACGGAAATGCGGCTTAAGCCAGCTAGCTGGTCCTTCTCTCCCCATAACGTTGAATAAACGAGGTATCCAATGATGATGAGCTTCATAATAGATTTGAAAAATTCCATCAGAGAGCGCATTGAAAAAATCCGTTTCATGCCTTTAATGGGATCAAGCTTGCTGAATTTGGGTTTCAGCAACTCCCCCGTAAACAAAAAGCCTGCCTGGACATAATTGGCAACAATCGCCATTACAAATATAGTCAAAAATAACGGGGCAAGCAGCAATAAGATTTGAATTCCATATTCACCGAACATCATCATGACATTCTCTGAAGTTACATCCATCGTAAGGCGATTCAAGAAAATATCACTATATAGAGAGATCAGTCTTTCTTTGAGATAGCTGCCGAACATGAGGAGACTTAAAAATCCGCTAATCAATACAACAGCTCCCGGAATCTCCTGGCTTTTGGCGATTTGTCCCTTTTTTCTAGCATCCTGTCGTTTCTTCGGGGTCGCTTTCTCGGTTTTCTCTCCGGCGAACATTTGCAAATCAAGCTTATACCGATACGTCACGAACAATCCTCCCGACCTATGACGGTTGATTTCCAAGGATGCCGAACAAATTATGAAGCGCACGGAACATCACTTCGAATAAATGCTCAAAAGCATAAATAAAACCGGAAACCAACAACATCAGCATGGCAAGGCCCACAATAATCTTCAAAGGGATGCCGATAACAAATACATTGAATTGAGGAGCTGTACGGGCCAGAAATCCTAGAGCAACATCCGTCAGAAAAAGAGCTGCAACAAGCGGAGCAGCCATCTGGAAAGCAAGAACAAAGGACTGTCCAAATGCGCTAACCAGGAACTCCGTCACATTTCCGGAGGCCATCCTCAGAAACACATCATTGTTTAATGGGATCCAGTTATAGCTGCGGATAACCGCATCAAGCAAATAGTGATGACCATTGATACTAAAAAAAATCAAAGTAGCAAAAATATACTTGAAATTACCGATTACCGGCGCTGAGGTGCCTGTCATCGGATCAATCACATTAGCGATCCCGAAGCCGATTTGAATATCGATGAAAGAACCTGCCGTTTGTATAACCGCAAATATCAGGAAGGCTGCAAAGCCTATTAACAATCCGATCAAGACCTCGCGCAGGATCAAGAGAATATACTCCAAATCCGCTGGCACAGGCTGATTTACCCCCTGGATCAATAAGATGAATAAAGAAATGATCCCGGAAATACCGATCTTAAAGGATGCCGGCACGCTTCGCGATGAAAAGACAGGAGCGACAACAAAAAATGCTGTCATTCGACAAAAGATAAGCATAAAGACTGAGATTCCCTGAACAATCAGCTCTGTTATCATATAATCAGCCTATCCGATATAGTTGGCCAGGTTATTTAAAATGCCATAAGTAAAATCAACCAGCGTGGATAAAATCCAAGGTCCGAACATCAGCAAAGCAATCAGTACAGCAATAATCTTTGGGACAAAGGCAAGCGTCTGCTCCTGAATCTGCGTTGTAGCCTGAAAGATACTGATGATCAAGCCCACAACCAATGCGATTACCAGCATCGGGGCACTCGCCTTCAATACGGTATAAACGGCTTGTCCGGCCAATGCAATAACAAATTCCGAACTCATCACCGTCATCCCCTTTAATAATATGATTTCAAATATTTACGTGATAAAGCTTGCCAACAATGACTTCACAACCAGGTACCAGCCGTCCACCAGAACAAACAGTAGAATCTTAAACGGTAATGAGATCATTACCGGCGGCAGCATCATCATCCCCATGGACATAAGCACACTCGCAACTACAATATCGATGATCAAAAAGGGAATAAAAATCATAAACCCCATTTGAAAAGCCGTTTTAAGCTCACTGATTGCATAAGCGGGAACCATAACCGTTAACGGAATGTCTTCGTAGCTCTCAGGCTTTTCCGTCTTGGTGTAGCTCATAAACAACTGCAGGTCTTTAGGGCGCGTATGGGAATACATAAACTTCTTCATCGGAACCGCCGCTTTGTCCAAAGCCTCTGTCTGCGAAATTTCGCCCTTAATATAAGGTTGCAGAGCAACTTCATTAACAGTTGATAATGTAGGACTCATGACAAATAACGTTAAGAACAAAGCCAGACCAATTAATACTTGGTTCGGAGGCATGGATTGCGTTCCAAGCGAACTCCGCACAAAACCCAGTACGATCACAATCCGGGTAAAGCTCGTCATAAGCACCAGAATAGCCGGCGCTACACTCAATACTGTAATGATCAGGATCAAGGATAGGGAGCTCGTTCCCGCCTCGGAGCCCGATCCGCCGCCAATTGAGATATCTATCCCCGGAATAGGGTCTACTGGGGCAGCCGATGCAGTAGCTGCAACGAAAACACTCCATAATGCAAAAAGCAGAGTAATAGCAAGGCTCTTTTTCTTCATGAATCCCTCAACCGATCTGTAGATTGTTGTTCCTCATCCTTCAGCAGCGCCTCCATCTGAGACTTGCGGTTAGGCATTTTTTGCAACTGAGAGTGAAATACCTCGTGAAAGGCCGTTTCATCAAGCTCTTCCGACTCTGAAGCAGGCTCCTTGCGGATACGGGATACGAGACTACTGAAAAACGTGGATAGTCCCGCAAACTCGCTCCCTTCCCTCTCAAAAGCCTGCTGAACAGCCAATATCTCATCTGAATCGGTGATTTTATCAAGCAAGGTGATATTTTCACCCACGCCTACCAAATAGATTCTGTCACCGATCTCTACGACCTGAAGTGACTTGTTCTGCCCTACTCCAACCGCACCAAGGGTACGGATGGCCCCGCCTTGCGTCAGCATCCGGTTTCTCTTGCCCAAGAATTTGATTAGTAGAACTATCAAAGCGATGATTATAACAAGTGCGAAAATGACAGAAATCAGGTTGCCCCAAATATTCACATCACCGCTTGGATATACTGGTTCATCCTGCTGTAGAAGAAGCATAGCGTTCCCTACATTCCCAAGGTTTTGTTAATCGCTTCAATAACCCGGTCAGCCTGGAACGGCTTCACAATGAAATCTTTCGCACCTGCTTGAATCGCATCAATAACCATCGCTTGTTGGCCCATCGCAGAGCACATAATGACTCTGGCATTTGCGTCCATGTTCTTAATTTCCTTCAATGCTGCAATTCCATCCATCTCTGGCATCGTAATATCCATTGTAACTAGGTCCGGACGCAATTCTTTAAACTTCTCCACTGCTTGCGCACCATCTTGTGCTTCACCAACAACTTCAAATCCGTTTTTTGTCAAAATATCACGGATCATCATTCTCATAAATGCTGCATCGTCCACGATAAGAATTCGGTTAGCCATTGATTAAAAATCCTCCCTAAGAATCTCTATTGTAATTTTTGAATGCGGTCCCATTGGCTCACTATATCTGTAACTCGAACACCAAAGTTCTCATCGATAACGACAACCTCACCCTTAGCGATCAACTTATTGTTTACCAATATGTCAACCGGCTCCCCGGCCAGCTTGTCCAATTCGATAATCGAACCTTGGGACAATTCCAGAATATCTTTGATCTGCTTTTGGGTCCTTCCTAATTCTACGGTGACTTTGAGGGGAATGTCCATCAATAAGTTTAAATTATTTGCGTCAGTTTGACCGAAAGCCGGATTCCCCAAATTCGCAAACTGAACAGGCTGTACATTAATCCCGCGCCCACCGCCATTTCCATAATGCTGAGGCTCATTATACGGCCGTTCCTGCGGGGGATAATAGTATCCCGGCTGCTGCATTTGCGGCTGATAAGGCTGCTGATGCGGCGGTTGCTGATAAGCTTGCTGCGGCGTGGACTCATTAGGTGACTGGAAGGTCGGCGCAGGCGCCTCGTAGACCGATGCTGCCGCAGCTGCCTCTTCCGCCGCACTCTGTGGCTGGCTGTCCGCTGAACCGCCGATCAAACTGTCCACCATTTCTTTTGCGAATTTCACCGTTAATAGCTGCATAATCGTGGAATCGATGAGTTCCCCAATCGTCAAGCGGAATGATATTTTAATCAACGTCTCATCAGGCGGGAGACTGTTTGCGCCCGAGCCATCGGACATGTCAAGAATATCGATTCCGGGTGGAGAAATGTTTACAAACCGATTGAAAATTGTAGACATGGAGGTTGCCGACGATCCCATCATTTGGTTCATCGCTTCTTGAACCGCACTGATATGAATCTCGTTCAGCTCTTCCTCTGCAGGATTTCCTTCCCCGCCGAGCATCAAATCCGCAATCACCTGAGCATCACGTGTCTTGATGACCAAGGAGTTGACTCCTTCAAACCCGTCTACATACTGAACATGAATGGCTACATGCGGTTTAGGAAACTCCGTCTCGAATTGACCACGGGTAATAATAGAAACTTTAGGAGTAGTAATGTCTACCTTTTTATTCAACAGCGTGGACAACGCTGTGGCCGCGCTTCCGAAGGTGATGTTGCCAATCTCCCCCAAAGCATCTTGTTCAAGCGGCGTAAGATAATCTGATACCGTCTTTTCAGCTGGTGCAGGATCGGACATGGACTGCTTAAGCAACGCGTCGATCTCTTCCTGTGATAAATAATCTTTACTCGTCAAGTTCCTCAACTCCTTCGCTGACAATTTCATCAATTTGAACGGCAACCCTGTCTCTTGTCATCCCTGGACTTCCGATATATTTAAGCCGGTTCCCTACCCTGATGGCAAGACCATCTTCAACCTGCTTGTTCAGTGAAATCACATCGCCAATTTGCAGTCCCAGAAATTCCTTCACAGAGATCTGAGACTCGCCAAGCTCCGCAACAATCGGCAATTTAGCTCGATTGACACGATGCTGCAAGGCGTCGATTTCTTCGGGAGCGCGATTTTTTTTCTGGGATACAAACCAGTGGTGCACTGACAGTTTAGGCATAATCGGCTCGATGACGACATGAGGGATACAAAGATTGATCATCCCCGAGGTGTCCCCGATCTTTGTGCTCAGCGAAATCAGCGCAATCGTCTCATTCGGCGAGACAATCTGCATAAACTGAGGATTTGTCTCCAAGCCTTCCATCCGCGGATTAATATCGATAATCGTTTTCCAAGCTTCCTGCAGGCTTTCAAATGCTCTGCTGAATATCCGTTCCATAATAATGGTCTCGATTTCCGTTAAAGAGCCGATTTTGGAAGGGGCAGCCCCCACTCCCCCAAGAAGTCTGTCCAACATGGCAAACGCGACATTGGGATGTACCTCCAGTACCATTCTGCCTTCAAGAGGCTCAGCTTCAAAGATATTAAGAATGGTCATTTTCGGGATAGAGCGGATAAACTCATCATATGGAAGCTGTTCGACTTGCACTACATTGATCTGCACGAATGTCCGAAGCTGTGCCGAGAAATAAGTGGTGAGAAACCTGGCAAAGTTTTCATGGATTCGCGTCAGGCTTCGAATATGGTCCTTAGAGAAGCGGACCGCTCTCTTGAAGTCATAAGATCTGATTTTTTTCTGCGTCTCTTCCTTCTTTAATTCCTCGGCATCCATTTCACCGGAGGAAAGTGCGGCCAAAAGCGCGTCAATCTCATTTTGTGATAATACATCTACCAAACAACTCACCTCCTTAGCAGAAATGGAATAGACCGATAGCTTTAAATTGTTGTCATGATGAAGTCATTAATATCGATCTGCACCACTCTTCCTTCCGGAAGTGATTGGTTGATCAGGTTCAGCAGCTTTGAGCTTAGATTGTCTTTGCCTACAGATCCGGTCAATTCTTCCGGCTTTGTGTCCGCAAGAGTCTTAATTATAATTGACTTTACTTTGAAATCCTTGATCTGATCAAAGGAAGCCTTGGAGCTCTCCTTGTCCAGCTGGAAGGCAAAATTGATAACTACAACATAATTCGGATCTGACAAATTTGTTTTGATCTGATCCATCGTTGCCGTTACCTTCACCAATTCTTCAGCTGGCAGCCTTGGAGGCGAACCTACCTCGGCAACCGAAGCACTTACTTCTGTTCCCGCTTCGGGACGTGTCATTTGGTTCATTAATAGAAAAGCGGCGAGTACAATCAGCGTGATGGCAAGTAAAATCGTAATTAGCCATGGCACCATTTTTTTCATGACAATTCCTCCGTTTGTTGCACTTTAATGGTTGCAGCGTGGATACCGATCTCGCTATAGTACTCCTTGACCATCGCTATAACCTCAGCTGCTTTTTCCAGAACGATGATACGCTTGCCGGTGATCAGCGTTACGTATGTATCCGGAGTCTCTTCGACTGTTTCGATCATAAGTGCATTAAGCCACATCGGCGAACCGTTCAACCTTGTTACAGAAATCAATGCTCTCCCTCCAATCGGGCCAGGGAAGGAAGCTTATCCCTCCCTGCCCCCGTTCATCCTATCGCTTCAGGTTAACGACTTCCTGAAGAACTTCATCTGAAGTAGTGATAATACGCGAATTTGCCTGGAAACCACGTTGAGCAACGATCATCTCTGTAAATTCACCTGTCAGGTCTACGTTGGACATTTCAAGCTGACCGGGCACGATTGCTCCTGTGCCATCTTCGATGCTGTTCGCTGCTGTAGTAATAAGCTCACCATCCGCATGGGCGTTAAGAGTCATCCGATATAGATTGCCTCCGATTTTCTCCAAGCCCTCTGGATTGGAGACCTTGCCCACACCGATTTGAGCTCCTTCTTCAGTTGTACCGTCACTCATCTTTTGGACAATGGTACCGTTGGCGGAGATTGAGAAAGCAGTCACCTCTTCATCAAGCGGCTCAAGAGGCTCCCCGTCAATGTCGCAAACAAGAAATCCATCCGAAGTAACCAGCTGTCTGGCGGCATCCAAGTGAAAGTCACCCGCACGGGTTAGAAAAGGATCTTCCTGATCGGGAGACAGCTTGACCAGGAAGAATCCGTCTCCGTCAATCCGCAAGTCAAGCGGGTTATTTGTTGTCATTGCGCTACCCGCAGTATGGAGTGTATCAATGGATCCGATAGATACGCCAAGGCCGATTTGTCTAGCGTTAATACCGCCGCTCTCGCCATCTTCAGGTGCAGTTACACCGGATACTGTCTGGCTCATAATATCTTTAAACATAACGCGTCCAGCCTTAAAGCCAACAGTGTTCACGTTCGCGATGTTATTCCCGATTACATCCAGCTTGGTCTGAAAACCGCGCATCCCTGAAACGCCCGAATACATGGATCTAAGCATCTTGTAATTCCTCCCAAAATTAAATTTGAAGTTGAGGCCGCATCAGTCGATCCGCGTCCTCATTGGCTTCCGATACCGGGCCAGCCATGATCAAGATGAGATAATGACGGCGCTATCGATTTGCGTGAATACATTGTCCTTCATGCTGCTCCCATCCATCGCAGTCACTACGGTTCGATTACCTACATTCACAATTAGCGCCATATCTTGAAGTAAAATAAGTGAGTCCTTAGCCCCCTTGGCAGCAGCTTGCTCAATCGCAGATTCAATTTTCTGGATCTGTTCAGGCTTCAGTTCAATCCCTCTCTGCTCTAAGCGCTTGACAGCATGATTACTGAAATGAAGCAACTGGCTCTGAAGTACATCCTTAAATTCTACTGAGGGGGATGCTGCCTGGTTACCCGATCGCTTGGCTGCTGTAGATATGCCAATGCCAGGTTGTATCCTGCCCGGATACAGGGCACCGATACGAATCGGTTCGTTCATCTGTATCACTCCCCTTGATCGCTGCCGGAGAGATCGTCGACTGCGCCTTCTTCCTGGTCAGGTGCGTCTTCAACTCGCTGAATGTCCGAGATTTCGATTTCCTTGCTTCCAACCTTGACATAATGCACGCCGTCACGAACAATAATTGAATCCACCAGGCCGCTCTCATAGTTTGTAATAACTTCAGATTTCCCGGTAGATATATCGTAATTCCCTGTTTTTGTCTCTCCTTGCCAGCTCACAACTTTACCGATCAATCCCGAGTTATTCCCAAGCGATTGACTCATTGCTGATAATTGAGAAGAGATGTTAACCAACTGCTCCACTGATGTGAATTGCGCCATTTGTGCAATCATATCCTTGTTATCCATCGGCGATAAAGGATCCTGATTCTGCATCTGCGTGAGCATCAGCTTGAGAAACGAATCCTTCCCCAGTTCATTATCAGTCTTCGTAGAAGCATTTGTACTTGAATAGTTAGACCACAGAGGGACTCCATTAATAGAAGAAGCCATATTTTACCTCCTCTCATTAGACTCGTGCGACAAAGGAACTGCCCAATCCGGCTTCACGTGTCCGAACATCAGTCATCCATTCCGTCCATTCTTCATTCAAATCCTGTACGGATAGAAAATCTTCTTCTCGAACTTCGTTGCGTTGTCTGTCGCTATGCTGTTGATTCAAGTTGGACGAACTTCCTTGTTGACGGCCATCCTGATACATATGGGAGGAGAGGCCGACATTTTGTGTTACTTCCAGCTTGTTCACCTGCAGCCCCTGAGACTGAAGCGCAGAGCGCAGTTGGGCCATTTGGCCTTCGAGAGATTCCTTCGCAAATAGATGCTCGGTCACAAACTGGGCAACCATATGGCCATTTTGCATTGTGATCTTTACATCCACTTGACCAAGGTGTTCAGGATAGAGGGAGATTCTTGCTTCGGAAACACCGCCAGCCTTTATAATCTCCAGCTTATTCACGATGAACTTACCGACCTCGTCACTGAACTTTTCCACAGGAACCTGATTTGCAGGAATCTTCAATGCTGCCACTGAATGATCACGAAGTGCAAGCTGACCGGCGGTTACGATCGTTCCAGACTGAATCCAACCATCGGTTTCAGCCAGGGTACTATCGGCTGCAGCCTGTTTGCTGCCGGCTGTCGGATCCGATTCTTTAACTTGCTGCTGCACTACCTGGAGCGGTGCCGTGTCCGTGACATTCTTCAGAGGCTCCGCATCTAAATCGCTGGTTGGCTGCTTCCGGTGGTCTGAGGCTGCTTTGCATCCTGATTCGCTAATCCCAGCTGGCCGGCCAGCTTTCCTGCAAATTCACTGCCCGTAGTTTGGCTGCTGCGATTTACTGAGGCTTTCTCCGCAGACAATCCCGCATTCGTCAAAATCGCTTGAAGGGACTCCAGAATCGATGTTGCTTGTCCTGAGGTCACATTTGTAAGCTCTGACTGATTTGCGCTGCTTTTTTGCGCAAGTTGCATCATTACGTCTTGCAGGGCAAAACGGATGGTTTGCGGCTGTTCCGCCAAAGTCAGCAATGCTTCATTAGAAGCATTCTGTTCTGCCTTTTGATTGGATGCACTATTAAGGAAAGAAATCGCACTTTGCAACCAGCCTTGAAGCATGTCCAAAAGCTCCTGATTATAGGAAGACTCCTTGTCAGCTTGTTCCAGCTGTGCAACCAGTCCATCAAGCAATCCCGCCACATCGGCCTCGGCATTCCCCTCAGCATTCTCGGCTGAATTAGCCAGGGACAACAAGGTCAGCTGTGCTGCCAAGCCGCCATCTTGAGTTGCCGCTTCTCCGCCAATCATCGTTAATAACGCCAAACCGAAGGCAGAATCACTTCCTTGTGCGCCCGAGCTTTTGGTTGCCGAGCCGGTCCACAAGCCTCCTAGCGCGGAATTAGAAGATACATTCGATACAGATTGACTCATTTTTTTCACCTCCTTTCATAGGTCTTCAATGCCTTATTCAGTTACCAGTTGATTCATAATCTTCACGGACAGCTGTTCATCCGCCTTCATCATCTCTTCTAAAATACTTGATCTTGTTGAATCCCCAACTGCCTTAAGAATTCTTAATGCTTTGTCAGGGCTGATTTTGTAAGTCTGGACAATCAGTTTGGCAGCTGATTCAGCCGGGAGTGATGAGAAGGTTTGACTCAACTGAGCATCCGTTAGGCCAGCTGATGCTGACTGTGAAGCTCCTGCTTCTTCAGCGGCCTCTTTTTTGAGTCTGGACTGCAAAGCTGCAATCGCCAAATCCTCAGAAATATTTGCATCCTTAAGCATGATTGAAATATCAGCAGCTTTCTGGGCATCCATTTTCTCAAGAATAGCTGCCTTGCTCTCATTGTTCATCACACTCAGCATTTGAATGGCTTCCTCGGTGGTCAGCTTGTCAAAGATCGCCGCAGCTTTGCTTGGACTCATTCCCGCATAGAGCTGAGCCAATTTTTTTACTTCCTTTTGATAAGCGGCTTGAGCTTCGCTCTGTTCAGCAGCCGTCTGCTGTTCCTTTTCAGCTTCCAGCTGTTGTTCCAGCTCTTGAGCTTTAGTGGCCTGCTCGGCAGCCTGCTTGTTGGCTTCCGCAAGCTGAGCTTCCTGCTCTGCCACCTGTTCTTTCAGCTGCTTCAATGTTGCTTCAGTGCTTTCCCGCTGCTTTCGCTCTTCCTCTTCCGCATTGACTTCAGTATCATCCGTTTCGGCTGAAGCATCCTTAGAAGCAGAATCAGGAATCCAATTTCTTATGATCGGAATTCTCTCCCCGATATCCATCAGCGTTGCACGAAAATTCATATTGAATAAAGCCAGCAGTACACCAAGCAGCACTACAGTAAAGAGAATCGGTGTCATAAAAAACAAGAATCGCGAAAATCCGCCTACCGATTCCTCAATTTCTTCTTCAAAATCATTTTGAGCCATCTTGATTCCTCCTTCGCAAACCTAATGCATTGGCACTGTCTCCGATTACCGGCCTCTCATGGCAAAGCGGACCGTAGCCATTTCATCCAGTTCGTTCTGTTCCCGAAGAAGGCTCTCATGCTGAAATTTATCCTTGGCCTTTTCTTTCGCCTTGAGCCATACCTTTTCGTCCAGCATTTTCCCGGTCAATACTGTCTTTTTTTGCTCTACCTTTTGTTCTGCGCGCTGTACATCTCCGGCTTTACGGAGAATACAATCGTTCAGATGCTCGAGATAGCGTTGAAGCTCTTGCAGCTTGATCATCGAAGCGCTGTTTTCCATTTCGTCCTGAAGAGTAAAATAGATGCGCTTCCGCTCTTCATTCAGCTGCTCCAGTGAGTACTGTTCCATTTGCAGTTCTCCAACTGCCGCAGACAACATCCACTCAGCCTGCGTCTTTTCATTGGTTTTTAAATCGACGACCTTTTGATAGACGTAACGGAATTTCATGCTCTACTGCTCAGCTCCCACCCGAAAATTCTGATATCAAGCGTACTCGAGATTCCTCAAGAGTAACCTTCTCATTCACTTTCTGTTTGGAAAAGCTATTAATGCTCTGAATTGCATCGATGGCCTCATCAATGGCCGCATTCGAGCCATGCTGATAGGCTCCGATGTTGATCAAATCCTCTGATTCCTTATAGACGGCAAGCAGACGCTTATAATTCTCCGCCGCAGCATTCTGATCGTCAGCTACGATATCCTTCATCACCCGGCTGATGCTGGCCAAGATATCAATCGCCGGAAAGTGTCCCTTGTTCGCTATATTCCGGTTCAGCACGATGTGCCCGTCCAGAATGCCACGCACTGCATCGGCGATCGGCTCGTTCATGTCGTCCCCGTCAACGAGCACGGTATAGAAGGCCGTAATCGAGCCCGTCGGACCCGTGCCCGCTCGTTCCATCAATTTAGGCAAAGCCGCAAAAACAGAAGGCGTATACCCTCTCATCGCAGGCGGTTCGCCAACGGCGAGCCCAACTTCGCGAAGCGCCATCGCATAGCGTGTGACCGAATCCATCATCAGCATGACATTCAGCCCGCGATCGCGGAAATACTCGGCAATTGAAGTAGCGATAAGCGCCCCCTTCATTCGAATAAGCGCTGGCTGATCAGAGGTTGCTACGATTACGACAGAACGTTCAAGACCCTCCGGCCCCAAATCCCGTTCGATAAAATCGAGCACCTCTCTTCCCCGTTCACCGACCAAAGCAATGACGTTGACATCAGCTGCGGTATTCCGGGCGATCATTCCCATCAGGGTACTCTTCCCGACACCCGAACCGGCAAATATCCCCACGCGTTGACCTTTGCCGATCGTAAGCAGTCCGTCAATGGCTCGAACCCCGATGCTTATCGGCTCCGCTACTCGCGGTCGTGTCAAAGGATTCATTGGTTTATTTGAAGTCGAGTAGTGTCCCATTCGTGAAGGCAGCAAGGAACCGTCCAAGGGTTGTCCCAATCCATCGAGCACCTTGCCGAGCAATTCAGAACCAACCTGCACCGTTAAAGGCTTCCCGGTTCCAACCACATCACAGCCTGGACCGATAGAGGTTAGCTCGCCTAACGGCATCAGCAGCACCTTATTATCACGAAAGCCCACGACCTCCGCCTGCAGCGGTTGGGTGGATTTTCCCGGATAGATATAACAGACGTCACCGATACTAGCATCCGGCCCTTCAGATTCAACCATGAGCCCAATTACCTGGGTTACTTTTCCGTTAATTCGCACCGGATCCACTTGTCTTAGATGCTCAATGTATCTATCTGCCTTCATATTCGCCATCTCCGCTGCTCCATTCATCACTTTGTCTGGATATTCGCAGAAGCTCCTTCTTGATTTCCTTAAGCTGGGTATCAACTTTAGCATCTACGCTGCCGAATGAAGAACGGATTACACAGCCCTTATCGTGCACGGCTGGATCGGGAAGAATTTGCAATTCTGCCTGTGAATCGATCACCAGACTTAATTCTTCTCTGGCTGCCTGCACAAAGGAAAACTGAGTTGGAGATACACAAAGCGTCAATATGCCTTGTTCTTTTTTGCGGGACAAACTTTTTTTGATCAAATCAATGGTGTAATCCGGATTGATCTCCAGTTGCTTGTCGATTACCTTTTCGGCAATCGCACAGCTAAGTTCGACCAGGAACGGCTCAGCTTCTTGAATAATCTGATCCTTCTCCACATAGGCCTGCTGGAGTACTGCAGAAGCTTCAGCCATTTTTCCGGAGATCTCATCCTGCAGATCCTCCAGCGCACGCTGTTTTCCTTCTTCATAGCCTTCATTGAAGGCTTCGGATTTAACGGCTTCAATTAAATGCTCATCCTGCTCCCGGCGTTCATTCCACCAACGTTCTATCTCCGCCTTCGCCTCTTCCAGCATACGCTCTGCCTGCTCCGACGCGACTCTAATCTGGGTTTCGGCAAAATCCTTGGCATCAGACAACATTTGATTTCTTGCTTCCTCAGCGGCTAAGTCCTGGGCCGAAGGCTTGTCTTCAACTTCTACAGCTTGGTGCTCTTCCTCATCTGATCGCTGCTCCTCAGGGACATCATATGTCCTTGCCAAATTCAGTTGCTTGAGAACCTCAACCGGCACATACTGGGATACTTTGATCAAATTAGACAATGATGTCATCTCCTCCGCCACGGGCAATGATTATCTCACCGGAATCTTCCAGTCTGCGGATCGTAGCCACAATCCGGGTCTGAGCTTCCTCCACATCACGTAGCCGCACAGGCCCCATAAATTCCATTTCTTCCTTGAAGGTATCCGACATCCGCTTGGACATATTGCGGAATACGGCATCTCGAACCTCGTCGCTTGCCACTTTAAGCGCAAGCTGCAAATCGGCATTCTCCACGTCGCGAATAATGCGCTGGATCGAGCGGTTGTCGATATTGACAATATCTTCGAAAACGAACATCCGCTTCTTGATCTCTTCGGCCAATTCCGGATCCTGAATCTCCAGTGAATCGAGAATAGTACGCTCTGTTCCCCGGTCGACGCCGTTGAGGATTTGAACAATCGCCTCGAGCCCGCCAGCAGTGGTGTAATCCTGAGTAACCGTTGCCGAGAGCTTTTGCTCCAGCACACGCTCGACCTGAGAAATCACTTCCGGAGATGTGCTGTCCATCATGGCGATCCTTCTTGCTACCTCAGCTTGTTTTTCCTGAGGGAGCGAAGACAGAATCGCAGCTGCTTGCTCGAATTGCAGATAGGACAAGACTAAAGCAATCGTCTGTTCATTCTCATTCTGAATAAAATTCAGAATCTGGTTTGGATCTGCCTTGCGGGCAAAGTCAAAGGGTCGAACTTGAAGCGTCGCAGTAAGGCGGTTAATGATATCAATTGCTTTGGATTGACCAAGCGCCTTCTCCAGAATCTCCTTGGCATAATTGATCCCCCCTTGGGTAATAAATTCCTGAGCCAGACAAATCTGATGGAATTCCGACATGATCATGTCTTTTTCTGCGTTATCCACCTTACGTACATTGGCGATTTCCAAAGTTAGCTGCTCAATCTCATCCTCACGCAAATGCTTAAATATCTGTGCCGATACTTCAGGACCAAGCGTAATAAGTAAAATCGCCGCTTTTTGCTTGCCTGATAACATGGGAGTCGTTGGTTTTGACAATGCGTTCACCTCTATTCGTCAGCCAGCCAGGTACGAAGCAAATTGACGAATTCGTCCGGCTTTTTCTTGGCCAGCGTCTCTAGCTGTTTGCGCACCTGATTTTCGTTTGTAACAGTATCCAGATTAATCGACGGGAATTCCGGAGTAAGCGGCACAGGAATTTCCTCTTCAATCTCTTCGGGCTGCTGTTTGCGTCCGCGGCGTACCAGTACGAACACAACTCCGGCAATGGCAAGCAAAGCCGCCGCAAGAGCTCCCCATACAAGCGGGCTTGAAAGACTAAGTCCGGAAGATCCCGCCTCATCCTTATAAAAAGCTTGGGACAACACCGAAACTTTTTTAAGCAGTTCATCGTCTGTATAAGTACTACCAGAATCCGCTAAGTAGGAACCAACAATATTAGCCAGCACATTTTCGATATCCGCTTTTGTAGTAGGATCTAAAGTTTCTTGTCCGTTTGGTGGTTCAACAGCAACATTTATGGTTAAATCTTTAATGACGTATGGACTTGCGACGATATCCTTGGTGATTCTATTGACATCGTAGTTAATTATGGAGGAGGATTCCTCTGATGAAGTTGTGGCACCGTTATTGTCAGCGGCCGGATAATTAGTTACATCCGTTTCACCCGTTCCGGCTACGCCGCTGTTTGGTGTGCCTTGGCCGGTATAGCTCTTTTGAATTCGTTCAGCGCTGATTTCGATCCCCTTCATGTTTTCCGTGTCCACCGGGGTTACTAGGTTTTCCCTTTGACTAATTTGATCAAAATTCAGCTTGGAATTAACGAGAACCTCGACTTTTTCCTGACCCATCAACCGTGACAGAAACTGTTTGACGCTCTGCCTCACATCGCTCTCGAACTTTTTCTGCAGCGTCAGGTTTTCTTGCACTGCCGAGGTCAATGAGCCAATTTGCCCCTTACCCTCTCCTGTCGGCAACAAGATAGAGTCATCACTAGAGGAAAGCGAAATATTTTCAATCGGCAGATTGGGTACAGAGGTCTTAACTAAGTTGAAGTATCCGTCCACCGCTTCCTGATCCGGACGATAGCCGGATTTGAAGGTTACTACTACTGATGCTGTAGCCTTTTCCTTTTCATTAAGACTGGCAAATACATTTTCTGCCGGAAGATTAATTAATACTTTGGCGTCCTGGATGCCTTGCATTCGTTTAAGCAATTGCTCAATTTCACCGTTTAAAGCACTTTTATATTTGACGTTAAACTCATTATCCGTCATGCCAATCAGCGAAGATCCTTCATTAAAGGCTTCCCAACCAATCGAGCCGTTCTGAACAATCCCTTGAGAGCCTACCCCAATCTTCACCCTGGAAGCATCTTTACTAGGTACTGATATGCTAGTTCCGTCAGTGCCCAGTTGAAATGGGATCCCGCCGCTTTCAAGATATTCAATAATCCCGGCAGCATCCGTTGAATCGAGATTGGTAAAGGCTACCTCATACTCCGTCTTCGAGAATTGGATGGTAAGCAGTATGATCGCCAGCAAAATGATTCCAACTGTGGAAAACAGCATAATTTTCTGTTTATTACTGAATCGGTTCCAGAATTCGGTAACTTTCGTCCGATACTGGGCTATTCTTTCATTCACAATGTCACCCCATCACAAGCGTCCTGAAAATTCGTTAAATTTGCGTACGCATTATTTCTTGATAAGCCTCTATGACCTTATTTCTCACTTGCGTAGTCAACTGCAAACTTAACATTGCTTGTTCTGAAGCAATCATGACTTCATCAGCACTGACCTGTCCAAGTAAGAACTTATTGTTCATTACCTGTACATTTTTTTCCTGTGCTGCGACACTATCCAATGCATCTGACAGATAAGCTCCGAAGTTTTTCATGCTTTCTGCTGGAGTCTGAGATACCGTCTTTCCTGAGGCGCTTCCAACCGGGCTTACACTATTTAAAGCATTTAAGTCAATCCCTTGAATCAACTTACACCACTCCCGTCTCTATAGGTTTCGATTAACCGTTACTTGCCAATCTGTAATGCTTTGGTGATCATAGCCTTACTGGCATTTAGCGCTGTGACGTTAGCTTCATAAGACCTGGAAGCTGAAATGACATCTACCATTTCCTTCAAAATATCAACATTAGGCATGTATACATACCCTTCACTGTCCGCATCCGGATGCGTAGGGTTATAAACCGGTTTGAAGTCAGATGCGTCCTCTTTAATGGCAGTGACCTTGACTCCGCGGCTTGATGTCTGGCTGCTTCCAATCGCTTGATTCAGGGTTTCACTAAAGCTGCCGGTGTTCAATGGGGACATCACTACTACCTTCCGCCGGTAGGGTACTGCTTTGCCGTCCACCACTGCTGCTCTGGTTGTCTCGGCATTGGCAATATTGGAGGATACTACGTCCATGCGGAGCCTTTGGGCAGTAAGCGCTGAGGCACTTATACTAAAACTGTTGCTGATATTCATGTCTCACTATCTCCCTTCCACTGCGACTCGTTTCATTTTAATCTGGTAATTGACCTGTTCCACATACGCGTTATAACGCAACTGGTTTTCCGCGAGTTGGGTCATTTCACTGTCGATGTCCACATTATTTAAGTTATTATTCATCGAAGTTGATTGGTCGATTGTGACTGTCGGTCTAACATTTTGGGTCGATTTTCCTATTTCCATGTGTTTTTCGTTTGTACGGCGCCCGACTAATGAGGGAGTCATGCTGTCCATTTCCGATTTCAGTAAATTTTCAAATGATACGCTTGACCGTTTGTAATATGGCGTATCCCCATTCGCTATGTTGCCGACGAGCACCTCTTGTCTGAGATTAGCCGCCTGCAGCGCGGTTTCAAGCTTTTGGAACCCGATGCCGTTTAACAGTTGCATGCTGCTGCCTCCTCGAAACTACTAACTTCCACTTTTTTCTGAAAATCTTCCTTGCTCTAACTTCCACAAAGCTTCACAAATCCCTCTTTTTTTCGACAAATAATTACAACAACTTCGTCTTTCAAATGTCCTACTTTTGAAAAAACTAGGAGAATGTCATATATCCTAAGTTTCGTGTAGAATCGACATATTTACAATATGAAAAAAGCCCTATCTTTCATGATTTTGATGATAAAATAGGCACAATTTGTATTTTTTTGCAATTTTGACGAGGAGTCCCGGTTAAATTCTGCTAAAATCCCGCGTAAACGACAAAAGGCCACAAGACCCGCAAAAATTGGGTCCTATGGCCTTATATTAACAATTCTTATACTATAAAATGTATTGGCTTAAATCACGATCCTTGGCTATATCGCCCAATTTGTCCCGAACATACTCCGGTGTAATGACCATCCGCTCCAAAGTTAGTTCCGGGGCCTCGAAGGATAGATCCTCAAGCAACTTCTCCAAGATTGTATGCAAACGACGCGCTCCGATATTCTCATTATTGGCATTGACAGTTGCTGCAATTGAAGCAATCTCCCGAATCGAGTCCGAAGAGAATTCGATCTCAATATTCTCTGTCCGAAGGAGCTCAGTGTATTGCTTAGTGAGCGCGTTCTTCGGCTCAGTCAAAATGGAGACGAAATCATCGAGCGACAGACTGCTAAGCTCGACCCGGATCGGGAAGCGTCCTTGAAGCTCGGGAATTAAGTCGGAAGGCTTCGCAATATGAAAGGCGCCAGCTGCAATAAACAGGATATAGTCTGTTTTCACTGGACCATACTTTGTCATAACCGTAGAGCCTTCCACGATCGGAAGAATATCCCGCTGTACCCCCTCGCGGGAGACATCAGGACCCGAGCCTTGCCCTTTGCTGGCCACCTTGTCAATTTCATCGATAAAAATAATGCCGGACTGCTCTGCACGCTCCACCGCTTCCTGGATCAGGTCATCCTGATCAATCAGCTTGGCGGCCTCTTCCTGTGTCAACACCTTGCGCGCTTCCTTTACCGAGAGCTTGCGCTTCTTTGTGCGCTTTGGCAAAATATTGCCGAACATCTCCTGCATATTCATTCCCATCTGATCGTTGCCTTGCCCCGCAAACATATCCATCATCGTGGGGGCGTGATCCTCAACCTCAATCTCGACAATATCGTTCTCGAGCTGCCCGGACAATAATTTGAACCGGATCTGCCGGCGGCTCTCCGTTACCTGACTGTCTTCCTCCTCCTTGCCTTCCGTCGGAGCATTGCTGTCATTTTGATTACCAAATAGCATTTCAAAAGGATTGCGGTTGCTTTTAGACTTATTCCCGGATGGAACTAGAATTTGAACCAGGCGTTCATTCGCCAGCTCCTCCGCCCGATCCTTCACCTTCTCCGTCCGCTCCAACTTGACCGTGCGAATCGCGCCCTCAACCAGATCACGCACCATCGACTCTACATCACGTCCGACATATCCGACTTCTGTAAATTTGGTAGCTTCCACCTTCACAAAAGGCGCTCCCACCAGCTTCGCGAGCCTGCGGGCAATTTCCGTTTTCCCCACACCTGTAGGACCAATCATCAATATATTTTTAGGCACAATTTCGTCTTGAACCTCATCGCTGAGCAAACTGCGGCGATAACGGTTCCGCAGTGCAACAGCAACCGATTTCTTCGCCTGCTTCTGTCCTACAATATACTTGTCGAGCTCAGCTACGATCTGTCTGGGCGTCAAATTAGCGTTCTGCATTGCAGCATCCCTCCGGTCACAGTTCTTCAACAATAATGTTGCTGTTCGTATACACACAAATTTCAGAAGCCACTTTGAGTGCTTCATAAGCAATCTCTTTAGCTTCCATCTGGGTATGCCGTTTCAAGGCTCTGGCAGCCGACAATGCAAAATTGCCGCCGGATCCGATAGCCAGCACTTCATCATCAGGCTCAATAATTTCTCCGCCTCCCGAAATGAGCAGCATTCCCGAACGATCCATAACGATCATCAATGCCTCCAGCTTACGAAGCACCCGGTCCTGCCGCCAATCCTTGGCTAACTCAACTGCTGCACGCTGCAGATTGCCGTGATGCTCCTCCAGCTTAGCCTCAAATTTCTCGAATAAGGTGATTGCATCTGCAACAGAACCTGCAAATCCTGCTATAACCTGTCCCCGATATAATCTGCGAACCTTCTTGGCTGTCTGCTTCATGACAACACTCTCTCCGAAGGTCACCTGTCCATCCCCCGCAATGGCACATTTCCCATTCTGACGCACAGCACAGATGGTCGTGGCATGAAAACTAGGAATCATCGTACCGCTTCCTTCCCTTTTGATTAGCTCGCTGAATTACCGTATATTATAGATGTTATTCAAAAAGTCATCTTTTGATCACGAAGTAATTCAAGAGGTAAATTCGACATCGAATCTTGCGTTCACCCTAGAACTCTGGTACTCATGTAGGGTCTACCTACACTCCGTTCCTCCTTCTTCGGGTTCTCGCAACCTTCTCGGCGCTGAAAAGTTGACTTTTTGAACTCTCACTTATAGTCCCTTTTCACCAATAAAAGACCTCAGACTGTCAAGAGCCCGATGCGCCAGCGCTTCATTCTTCTCCGCCTTCTTCCGATATCTGGTATCGAGCTTCGGGAACAGACCGAAATTCGCATTCATCGGTTGAAAATGCTCAATATCCGCATTGGTAACATATCTCGCCATGCTTCCAAGCGCCGTATCTTCCGGGAATACAATTCCTTCCCGTTCCTGATAAGCTTGAACGGCATTAATTCCTGCGATCAAGCCGGAAGCAGCAGACTCAACATATCCTTCCACACCGGTCATTTGTCCAGCAAAGAATAAAGTCGGGCGTTCCTTGAGCTGGTAAGTCGGAGACAGCAGCCTTGGAGAATTGATAAAGGTATTCCGGTGCATGACCCCGTACCGGACAAATTCGGCATTTTCAAGTCCGGGAATCATTGAAAATACCCGCTTTTGTTCTCCCCACTTCAAATGAGTCTGGAAGCCAACCAAATTGTACAAGGTTCCCGCGGCATTATCCTGGCGCAATTGCACCACCGCATGAGGAAGTGTTCCGGTATGCGGATTGACCAGGCCGACCGGCTTCATCGGTCCGAACAGGGCTGTCTGCTTGCCGCGCCGCATCATAATCTCGATCGGCATGCAGCCCTCAAAATAAATCTCTTTCTCAAATTCCTTGAGCTGAGCAACCTCGGCCGTAATCAGCGCCTCGTAAAAGGCATCGAACTCCTCCTCGCTCATCGGGCAGTTCAGATAAGCCGCTTCCCCCTTATCATAGCGAGAAGCCAGGTACACTTTACTCATATCGATGGAATCCTTCTCCACAATCGGGGCAGCCGCATCATAGAAATAAAAATAATCCTCACCCGTTAAGTTGCGGATTTGCTCCGATAATGCCGGAGACGTCAGCGGTCCCGTGGCAATAACTACAATTCCATCCTCCGGAATTTGGGTGATTTCTTCATTTACAACCTCTACGAGCGGGTGCTCATGAAGAGAAGCGGTGATCTCACCGGAGAATCCGTCACGGTCGACAGCCAGCGCCCCTCCGGCAGGCACCGCATTGCGGTCAGCCGAACCGAGGACCAGAGAATTCAACATTCTCATCTCTTCCTTCAGCACACCCACCGCATTGGTAAGCCCGTTAGCCCTCAGCGAATTGCTGCATACGAGCTCGGCAAATTTATCTGTATGATGGGCCGGCGTCTTTACGACCGGCCGCATCTCATATAACTTCACCGGAACGCCCCGGCTGGCAAGCTGCCATGCAGCTTCACTGCCAGCCAGACCCGCTCCGATGACGGTTACCTTCTTCGTGTCTGTCAATGTCTTATCCTCCCGGATCTTGCTGTAATCTTCAAGTAGAGTTGATAAGGTTATCACTCAATCTTCAATGCTATCGTCATCCTGATCCTCGATCTGCTCCGTAAAGTCGCAGGCCGTACATTGCAGCTTCCCTCCCTGCTTGTTGCGCTTCTCGACCAGCAAGGAGCCGCAATTAGGACAAGGCTTCGGAGAGGGCTTATCCCATGACACAAAGTCGCACTCAGGGTATCTGTCGCAGCCATAAAAGATCCTGCCCTTTTTACTGCGGCGTTCAACCACATGACCTTCCTTGCACTTTGGACAGGTCACGCCAATATCCTTGATGATCGGCTTCGTATTCCGGCAATCCGGAAATCCGGAGCATGCCAGAAACTTCCCGAAGCGGCCGAGTTTATAGACCATAGGCTTGCCGCACTTCTCACATATTTCGTCAGAGACCTCATCTTCAATCTCGATCTCCTTCATTTCTTCCTCAGCCACCTCAAGACGCTGCTCAAAGGTCTTGTAGAACTCTCCCAGGACCCGAACCCAGTCCTCCGAGCCTTCTTCTACATGGTCAAGGTCACCTTCCATATGAGCGGTAAATTCTACATCCAGGATTTCCGGGAAGTATTGTTCCATCTGCTCATTGATCAGTTCTCCAAGCTCAGTAGGGACAAACTTCTTCTCCTCGATCGCTACATAGCCTCGCTTCTGGATGGTTTCAAGCGTTGGCGCGTACGTACTCGGACGTCCAATTCCCAGCTCCTCCAGCGTCTTCACCAGTCTGGCCTCGGTATATCTTGGAGGAGGCTGTGTAAAATGCTGCTTTGGCTCGATCTCGTGGATCTCCAGCGCATCCCCTGCCTGCATCGGAGGAAGAAACTTATCATCCTCGGTCGTTCCATCGTCATTTCCTTCTACGTATACCTTCATAAATCCATGGAACCGAATTTTTGAACCGACTGCACGGAATACCGATTCACCGGCTGCAATATCAACAGACATCGTATCCAGCACTGCCGAAGCCATCTGGCTCGCCATAAAGCGTTCCCAGATCAGCTTGTATAACCTGTATTGATCCCGGCTTGTAAATGCCTTCACTGAATCCGGATCCCGAAGCGCCGAGGTTGGACGGATGGCTTCATGCGCATCCTGTGCGCCAGCTGCTTTCTTCGAGTATTGACGCGGTGATTCAGGCACATAACTCTCGCCATATTTGGCTTGAATATAATCTTTGGCTTCCTCTTGGGCCGAAGCAGCAATTCGCGTGGAATCTGTACGCATATAGGTAATCAGACCGACGGTGCCTTCCTTGCCCAAGTCGACCCCTTCATATAACTGCTGAGCAACAGACATCGTCTTCGCGGCACGGAAGTTCAGCTTCCGGGCTGCCTCCTGCTGCAGGGAGCTCGTTGTAAATGGAGCTGCCGGATGACGCAAGCGCTCCTTCTCCTTCACCTCTGCGACGGAAAAATTTGCTCCTTCGATCCCCTGCAGAATGGTCTGAACCTGCTGCTCATTGGTAAGCTCCAGCTTTTCTCCTTTATATTGATAGAACTTGGCCTCAAAAGGAGTTCCCTTTGTCGTCAGGCGAGCCGTAATGCTCCAGTATTCTTCGGGCACAAACGCCGAAATTTCGTTCTCCCGGTCCAGAATGATCTTGACAGCAACCGATTGAACACGTCCTGCAGACAAGCCCTTCTTTACCTTTTTCCACAGCAGCGGACTGATCTTGTAACCGACAAGGCGGTCCAGAATCCGTCTGGCCTGTTGGGCATTAACAAGGTCCATATTGATTTTACGCGGGGTTTTGAATGCATCCTTTACAGCTTGCTTCGTAATTTCATTAAATACGACCCGGCAGCTTTCCGTCTGGTCCAGATCCAGTACATGAGCCAAGTGCCAAGCGATTGCTTCACCTTCACGATCGGGGTCAGCCGCCAGATAAATTTTCTTTACCTTTTTACTGGCATCCTTTAACTCTTTTAATACAGAACCCTTTCCGCGGATCGTAATATACTTCGGACTGAAGTCATTCTCTACTTCAACCCCAATTTGGCTTTTGGGCAAATCGCGAACATGTCCCATTGAGGCTTTCACGATGTATTTGCTCCCTAAGTATTTGCCAATCGTTTTCGCCTTGGCAGGCGACTCCACGATGACGAGTGAATCCGCCACAGGTTCATCCTCCTCTCAGACATTACAACACTTGAATAAAATACGCAGTATATAGTCACTTGTACAAGCCACTCTCAGTTAGGAATGGACTATATAATCTTATAAACAGAACCAGGTAATTGAACTACCGCTTTTTTCATGATTAAAGATAACAGAACTGAATGTAAATGTCCAAACTCCCACATGGTCTGTTCCCTTAGCCTGTCAAAAGTAAAGTCCTCCTGCTCCAGCATATGGTATATTTTGCGCTCCTCATTTGTCAACTCGTTTATTGCAAGGAGGGAGCGGCTTTTCGTACCGCGGCCCTTTAATTCCTGCTCATATTCCTCTAGAATATCGGAGGGCTCGGTCACTATTTTCGCTCCTTGCTTGAGAAGCCCCAGCGTCCCCCTGCTTTTGGGCGAAGTAATCGGTCCCGGCACCGCGAACACATCCCTGCCCGCCTCCAGCGCCTGATCCGCAGTAATTAGGGATCCGCTTCGAGCATCGGCTTCCACGACTACCGCCCCGCGGGAAATACCGGCAATGATCCGGTTGCGTTGGGGGAACAGCCCGGGATGGCTCTTCGTCCCTATGGGGTATTCGGACAGCACCAGACCTCGCTGTGCAATCATCCGGTATAGCCCGCTGTGCTCTGAAGGATAGACCGTGTCAATCGCCGTACCCAGCACCGCAATGGTGGATCCGTTACAGCGAATTGCCGCCTCATGACAAATTCCGTCGATTCCGCGCGCCAGACCGCTGACAATAACTGCACCTTCATTACACAAGGCTTCCGTAAGATCTTCTGCCACCCTGCGTCCATAGGCGGTCGGGATGCGCGTCCCGATCATTGCAATCGTTACCCTGTTTAAGAGCTCCGGATCGCCGATAGCATACAGAACCCAGGGCGGTTTTGCCGTTTCCTTCATTAATACAGGATATTCGGGATCGAAAATGGTGATCGCCTGAACACCGCTTCTCTCCATCAAAGATAACCTCGTCTCAATCCATGCTTCATCGAACTCCTCCGCCAGCCGGAGCGCAAGCTCTGACTCCAGTCCACACTCCATCCAGTCCCCGGCTTGAAAATGGCATGCTTCTGTCCACTGCTTCTCCTTGCGCAGAATACCTTCAATTCGCTTCCACCCTAATCCGGGGCACTCATGCAATCCAATCAGCATATTCCGTCGATCCACGGAAGTCACATCCTTCCCTCAACTTAGCACAACGCAAAAAAAGCAACCCTCATTTCCCGCAGGAATCTGAAGGTTGCTTACCTTTGAACTGATTATATCAAAAGTTGCGCATGTTGCAACAGCCTATCTGGCCTGACAGGCTTGCAGGATCCCTTTTTCCTCCAGCACCCGAACCAGCGTTGAGCCCATTTCTGAAGGAGTTGGAGCTACCGTAATCCCGCATTCCTCCAGCTTTTCAATCTTCTCCTTGGCTGTGCCCTTGCCCCCGGAAATGATCGCTCCCGCATGACCCATCCGTTTACCTGCCGGAGCTGTTGCCCCGCCAATAAATCCGACAACCGGCTTGGTCATATGATCCCGGATCCATTCCGCAGCCTCTTCTTCGGCTGTCCCGCCGATTTCGCCGATCATGATGACCGCATGGGTATCCTCGTCCTCATTAAAACGCTGCAGAATATCGATAAATTCCGAGCCCTTCACCGGATCTCCGCCAATGCCCACCGCCGAGGATTGACCGATCCCGCGGGTCGTTAACTGGTGAACCGCCTCATAAGTCAGCGTTCCGCTGCGGGATACGACGCCTACATGCCCGGGGAGATGGATATAGCCCGGCATAATGCCGATTTTGCACTCTCCAGGTGTGATTACCCCCGGACAGTTCGGCCCGATCAGCACCGTTTTCTTTCCTTCCATATACCGCTTTACCTTGACCATATCAAGCACCGGGATGCCTTCCGTGATGCAGATTACGAGTTCCATCTCGGCTTCGACCGCCTCCAGAATCGAATCTGCAGCCGCCGCAGGAGGCACATAAATTACGCTAGCCGTTGCGCCCGTTGCCTCCTTCGCTTCACGAACTGTGTTGAATACAGGCAGACTTACAGTCTCTCCGTTTTCGAGCGCGATATCTACCTGGGTTCCGCCCTTTCCCGGCGAGGTGCCGCCGACCATTTGCGTACCGTAATCCAAAGCCCCTTTGGCATGAAATAATGCCGTTTTACCTGTAATTCCTTGGGTAATAACCCGGGTCTGTTTACCGATCAATATACTCATCTAAAAATACCTCCCCTAATATAGAACAGGTGATATGGTGATGTTCAACGGTCAGGAAACCAAGGCGACGATCTTCTGCGCGCCATCAGCCATAGAATCCGCCGATACGATCGCAAGCCCTGATTCTCCCAATATTTTCTTGCCAAGCTCGACATTGGTTCCTTCCAGACGAACCACCAGCGGACGGTCCAGCTCAACTTGCTTGGCAGCTTCAACGATCCCCGAAGCAATCACATCGCATTTCATGATCCCGCCGAAGATGTTGACGAATATCCCTTTTACCTTCGAGTCGGATAAAATAATTTTAAACGCTTCAGTAACCTTCTCTGCTGTCGCGCCGCCCCCGACATCCAGGAAATTGGCCGGGTCTCCGCCATAATATTTAATAATGTCCATCGTGGACATCGCAAGTCCCGCTCCGTTCACCATGCAACCGATGTTGCCGTCCAGTGCAATATAGCTCAAATCGTACTTCGAGGCTTCAATCTCCTTGACATCCTCCTCTTCCAGATCGCGCAGCGCCACAATCTCGGGATGGCGGTACAAGGCATTCGCATCAAAGTTCAGCTTGGCATCCAGCGCCATGACCTTCCCGTCTCCGGTCACAACCAACGGGTTGATCTCCGCGATGGAGCAATCCTTATCCATAAATGCTTCATAAAGAGCCAGCATGAACCGGGCTGCTTCCTGGATAAGCTCCTTCGGAATGTTTATGGCAAAAGCCAATCTTCGGGCCTGGAAGGCCTGAAGTCCGATAGCGGGATCTATAATCTCTTTTATGATTTTCTCAGGCGTATGCGCGGCAACTTCCTCGATTTCGGTGCCGCCTTCCTCTGAAGCCATCATAACGACTCGTCCGGTTCCGCGATCTACAACCACGCCCACGTAGTATTCCTTCTTAATATCGCATCCTTGTTCGATCAGCAGGCGCTTGACCTCTTTCCCTTCCGGCCCTGTCTGATGCGTGACCAGCACTTTGCCAAGAATGTCATCCGCATATGTACGGACCTCTTCCAAGCTCTTTGCAACCTTGACGCCGCCAGCCTTTCCGCGGCCTCCGGCATGGATTTGAGCCTTGACAACCACAACGGGACTGTTCAGCGCCTCCGCGGCAGCTACCGCTTCATCTACAGAAAATGCGACTCGTCCCTCCGGAACGGCAACTCCATACTGTTTAAGCACTTCTTTTCCTTGATATTCGTGGATATTCATACTTGGAATCCTCCTGTCACAGGCGGTATTAGAGGTAAAGCCTTATTAGATAAAACCCAACCCATTGTATCATGTTTTTAAAACGCTTTCCTTAAAAAGTTCATGATTTATACACAACTTTTTAATATGGATATTATCTCATTTCGAGAACGATCAGAGGGTGACGTCCTTCCAATTTTAAAAAGGCTTATTCCTTGCTAAAATAGTCTTATTTTCAGAAAAAATAAGGGATGCCGTCGATCCTTGCTGCACTTCAATCTGGAAAATGCAATGTATATTGATATCAATTAAGTATCACTCCCATAGCTTTGGAGCACCTGTACTGCTTTTTAAAAAAATTATTCCTCTGTGAGCTTGTAACTTGATTTTCTGAAATCTATCTATTAGTGCATGTTCAAATAATCAACTTTTGATTTGGGAGTGCCTGCTTCACCCGCTCCGCGCGTCGCAGGGCCGCTTTCCACTCCTGCATCCCATCTGCTGCGCGCCGCAGGGTCACGTTCCACTCCTGCTTCACACCCGCTGCGTCGTAGGATCTCGCTCGTGCAGTTAGTTGCTTCGGCGGTCCTCGACATGATATTTACATTTTTAAACGCGACTGCTCCACCGATCCCTCGAACGTACGGCTGCTCCACCGATCCCTCGATTGCGCACTGCTTCGCTGGTCCCCTCATCGTGCGGCTGCTTCGCCGATCCTCTAACGGACATTTTGGATTGTTAACGAGCCTTTTCGGACTGTTTTGATCGCTAACGGACATTTTCGCCACTTAGAGTGCTCAATCAACCCTTTCCCCTTCAAATCTACTAGCTAAGTGCACAAAATGTCCGTTACAATTCCATCATCATCAGTAATCAGTTCTAAGAAGACGTAATGTCCGTTAAAAATCGGAGAAGCGGGGGATCAAGAGGATCCTTCGACATCGAATGAGTCTCTTGAATCACTTCGCGATCAAAAGATGACTTTTTGAACAACCACTTTTAATCCCTGATTGAATTGACAATTAAGCTGGAAGCAACTAGGATACCATTAGAGAATCATTAGAGAATCAATAGAGAATCAATAGAGAATCATAAGAGAATCACGGAAATAAGGAAGCACCTTTTTCCCTTTGAACCGGCCAAAGCCGAATGAATTCAATGGAAGAAGGTGTATTTTGTGTTGTATAGCAAAGTGTCCAGCGCATGTCTGTACGGTATTGATGGAGTTATGATTGAAGTAGAGGTCGATCTGGCGAGCGGGATTCCCCAGACCACGGTGGTGGGACTTCCGGATTCGGCGATCCGGGAGGCGGTTGAACGGGTACGATCTGCGATCAAAAACTGCGGGTTCACCTTTCCCATGCAGCGAATAACGATCAATCTTGCGCCTGCCGATATTCGCAAGGAAGGTACAGCGTTTGATCTGGCTATCGCCATCGGCCTGCTTGCCGCAAGCGGACAAGTCCAGTTGCCGGGCCTGGACCGGCTCCTGATCATTGGCGAGCTGGCGCTTGACGGCGCGCTTCGCCCTGTTCCAGGCGTCCTTGCCATGGTGGATCTGGCGAGAAGGAATGGATTTCATGCCGTGCTTGTGCCTGAAGGCAACGTCGAGGAAGCGTTGCTGTTGGAAGGGATGACCATTTATGGCCTTCAGCATTTGAAGCAGCTTCTGCCGGAAAGTGGATTAGATCACGGCAAGCAGGAACAAGCCAGCGCCGCTGATTCGGCAACATGGGAACGCTTGATCCGCCAGCCGACACGGGAAGGGGACGCATTAGCTCCGGCGGCAGAGCCCTCCAGCATAGCCGAGGATTACTGTGATGTGTTGGGACAGCATCATGTCAAACGGGCGCTTACCATTGCCGCTGCAGGGATGCATAATCTGCTGCTAATAGGACCTCCGGGCACGGGCAAGACGATGCTGATTCGCAGGCTTCCGGGCATCCTACCCGCCCTTTCTCCCGAGGAGTCGCTGGAGGTCACGAAAATTTACAGCGCGGCTGGCCTGTTACGCCAGCATACCGGCGGTCTATTGACCACGCGGCCCTTTCGCTCGCCACATCATACAATTTCTGCAGGCGGGCTGATTGGCGGAGGAGGCATTCCCAAGCCGGGAGAGGTCAGTCTGGCTCATCGAGGGGTGCTGTTTCTGGATGAACTGCCCGAATTCTCGCGGACAGCTCTAG
>NZ_HG005139.1:1503378-1505268 GCF_000455265.1 Paenibacillus antibioticophila | reverse complement strand
GGTGCTGAGACAACCGCTGGAGGAAAGACGGGTTACGATTAGCCGTTCCCGCGCAGCATTTACATTTCCAGCTCATTTTCTGTTAACAATCAGTCTTAATCCCTGCCCCTGCGGCTTTTTTGGTAGTGAGCCCCCGCAGCAGCTCTGCACGTGCTCTCCTTATCGAATTGCGCAGTATCGGGAGAAAATCTCGGGGCCATTGCTTGACCGGATCGATATGCATGTGGAGGTTCCAAGACCGCCGAAATGGCAGCACGATCCTGAGCCGCGTTCTTCTGGTGAGATGCGAATGGAGGTCGAGAAAGCTGTGAGTATTCAGTTGGAACGTTATACTGGGTCGCCTTATCGCCGGAATGGCGAGCTTAGCGGCTCGGCTCTGCGGCGGACTGTACGAATACTGCCGGAAGCAGAGCAATTATTGCAGGCTTCCTTTGGCGCACTCGGGCTCAGTATGCGGGCCTATGACCGTATCATCAAGCTGTCGCGAACGATCGCCGATTTGGAGGCTTCCAGCGACATCAGAGCCGAGCACATTGCAGAAGCGATCCAGTACCGTTGTCTGGACCGCCGCAGTCCAAGCGCCTCCTGAAGGATTTCGGCTAACACCACTATTGCTTAGTAGGATTAAAATGAAGCTATGTAATGCTCCAGGGATTCAACCTTCATGTCCGGTCCCAGCACAATTCCGATCAGATCAAACCTCACATTGGAAGTGCTTGCTCCGTGCTGGAGCAAATAGACAGCGGCGGTATCCCGGACCTGGCGAATTTTGCGCGGGGTCATCGATTCAGCCGGAGTTCCGAAGCCCATGCTTCGACTGCTTCGGCTGCGGACCTCCACAATGACAAGCATTCCGTTCTTTTTGGCAATAATATCAAGCTCACCGCTCCGGCAACGCCAATTCCGTTCTACAATTAGATAGCCTTCCTTGAGCAAGTATTGGGCCGCACGCTCTTCGGCTTCCCGTCCGCGAAGCTTGCGGCCATCTTTGATTGAACCTCCCGATCCTTCCCTCGGCCCCAACGTCCCGCCGCTCATCTTAATGTGCCTCCTGCATCCCGGTCCGCCCGGTAAATAAAGCTCAATATTTCGGCCACCAAATTATAGAGCTCGGGCGGAATCTGACGGTCCAGATCCAGCTTGGACAATACTTCTACCAATGCAGCATCCTCCTGAACCGGAATTTCATGCTCGCGAGCCAGGTCCAGGATACGCTCCGCAAGATAACCGGTCCCTTTCGCTGCCAGGACAGGAGCATCGTTTTGTGCAGGATCATATTTTAGCGCAACCGCCTTCTTGAGTGAGGAGTTCCTCTTCTTGTCCTGCTCGCTCATATGCGGTAATCGACTCCTTTGTACGGGGTAGGAGCATAGGTCATGGATCGGCCTAATTCAAGAGTAGAACCTTCAGCTTCCATGGACGTGATAAGCGGCTCTGTCTTCAGGGAGAGCAACTGATATCCCGCTCCATTCAACGCCTGCTCGATGTCCTCATTTTTTGTCTCCAGATAGGCTCCCACCGCTTCATCCTCGGTAAGGATTCTCAAGATGACCTTCCGGTCAGCAACCTGCACATCAACCATGAGCTGTCCTAATGCTTTCATTTGCAGATCAAACCACAGTCGGCAATTCTCTGCATCCAGTTCTCCCTTGCGTCCGCGACGGGCTTCAATCTGGACGGAAGCCGTCTCTTCGCCGTTCGGACCGGTAAAGGGCAGAAACATCGTTACCTGCGCAAATGGCGTGGTCCGATCTGTGGTGAGCAGCAGCTGCTGTCCGGTCAGCTGCTGTACGATTTGCCGGGCCGCTTCTCTGAGCGGCTCGGGCAGTTGGTCTGCTGCGGCGGCTTGCAGCAGCAGGCCTTTTAGGGTGTCACGGACGGCGGCGGCCT
>NZ_HG005139.1:1475384-1503228 GCF_000455265.1 Paenibacillus antibioticophila | reverse complement strand
GCTCGTGCTCCGCACCGAGCAGCTTCAGCACGCGCCCACCCACGACTCCGTCTGGGGCTGGGGGCGCGCTCCCGGCGAAGCTGCCGCAGGCGCTTCGCCATCCATGGCCGCCGATGCCATGCCGGCGGCCATGGGCCCTTCTGCGGCTGCCTGCTTGCCGGCAGCCGCAGAAGCAGTCGCAGCGCCCTCCGTAAGCGCGGCGCCCTTCAGCTCCGTGAGCACCTGCTGCAGCTTCTGCAGCAGCTCACGGCCATCTCCCTTGGCCGATGCAGCTGCGGCCATCTGGCGGCCCCCCTTCCGGCAGAGCAGACCCTTCTGCCGGAGTTGCAGCGGCCAGGCTTGGAGCAGCAGGAGGCGCTGCCTCTTCCTGCATCTGCGACAGGCCGGAGCCCGAAGCCGCCGTCATCATCCCCGGCGCTGCCTGATTTCCCGTGTTCCCGGCAGCTTGACCGTCCACAGTTCTTCCTGCATTAGCGTTTGCGGCAATGCTTTCCCCTTGAGCAAGAAGACTTCCTGTAGGGTTTGCAGCGGTTCCAGGACCTGATCCAGTCCCTGCTGCTGATCCTTTTTGGCCTTCGCCCCCCTGTGCATTCATCTGACTAAGCAAAGCTGTAAGTTGCTCCTCCAAGGAAGATAACAGCACATGAAGCTGAGGGCCAAACACGGCTTGATGCAGTCCGGAGACCGTCTCCGCCGTGAGCGGCAACGACCGGCTTAAGGCAATCCCTGCGGACTGAATCCATTCGGATAAATTCACCGATGCGGGCTTTTGAGCATTTAACGCCGACAGCTGGGCCAGATTCTCCTTGGTCAAAGGAATTCCGGCCGATTGCATCATCTGCAGAAGCTCCCGGTTTGCTGGAGTATTATCCATCCCCAGAGCTGCCAATGCCTTGGAAAGCCCGGCTCCGGTCAGCTCTCCATTCATCGCACTCTGAATCGGCTTTAACCGCATCATTCCATCCTCTGCCTGCGGCTGCACTTGAAGGAGCGTGGTCTGGCCTGGCTGGAGAGGAGTCTCAAGAGCTGCATGAAGCCTGACGCCCTGCACGTTAAGTACGGCTTCCTGTCCGTCTTCGGAGACGCTCAGCACCGTTCCGCGAACAACCTGCCCGGCTTTCAACTCCAAAGTTTTAGGCGTTCCCGGCTTAATTTCCCCTGCCATCGCCCGTATAATCGGTCCAATACTCATGCTCTCCCCCCTAGTCATTACGATATATAAAACCCGCCGGCAATAGGCGGGTCATTTAAAACAAAGTCTGTTCCTCAATAAACAGGTTTGTCATAAAGCTCTTCCGATGCATCGGAGTAGGTCCCAGCGCCTGAATCTGCTCACGATGGAACTTCGTCGCATAACCCTTATGTGTGCCGATTCCATATTCCGGGTACATGGCATCCCACTCCCCTTTGCACAATCTGTCACGCGTGACCTTCGCCACGATCGAAGCCGCCGCAATCGACTGGCTCGTTGCATCTCCCTTGATCAAGGAAGCTTGCGGAATTTCCATATCAATCCGTTCCGCATCGATCAGCAGAAGGTCCGGCGCAAGCGAAAGCTGCCCGACAGCCTGCTTCATAGCCAGCCTGGTGGCCTGTTTTATATTTATCCGGTCAATCGTCTCAGCGTCTGCATACCCGATACCGACGGCCAAAGCTTTACTCATAATGATGTCATATAACTTCTCGCGCTTCTTCTCACTTAGCTTCTTGGAGTCTGTAACTCCCTCCAGCACCAGCCTTTGGGGCAAAATAACAGCCGCTGCTACAACATCGCCAAACAGGCATCCCCGGCCAACCTCGTCAATACCGGCAATATGCCGGTATTGCTGCCAGTACTCCCGCTCATGAACTAACAAATCGTCCATAATGCCACCTCACTCCCAACTCTCTCTACAAGTAACTTATCATAGATGTCAATATCAAGTCATTTTTCAAGTTATTTGGCATTCCGGCAATACAACAGCCTAATGAGCACAAGTCTACTCATTATCGGCTCTATAGTATATGTATCGGCATTTTGCATCTGTTTTTGTAAGCTTTGCGTAAAAAAACAAAACAGAGTCAGCTTCTTCGGCTGACTCTGTCTCTACGCACATTATTCTTGTAGAACCCGCACTTATAGCAGAGCCGGGTTGTTCAGATGAAACGGTGCCTCAAGCGTGTATCTCCCAAGCTTGCCTGATCTCAGCTCTCGGAGGAATATTCCGGATGCCTTTTCCAGATCTACACGTCCGCCGCTTACAATACATCCCCGTTTCCGCCCGATGGCTTCCATCACAGCCACAATTTCATCCGGATTGTCGGGATCTTGAGGCTGCTCCTTCAGATCAAAGCGCTCACTGAGCGCCTCCCAATAATACTGAACCAGATATTTCACACCAAAAAACGCAATATCCTCAAGATTCAGAATTTCTTCCCGAATCGCGCCGGTTACCGCAAGCCGGTAGCCTACATTTTGGTCCTCGAACTTCGGCCACAGAATCCCGGGTGTATCAAGCAACTCCAATTCAGTACCGATCTTAATCCATTGCTGTGCCTTGGTCACACCCGGACGATCGCCGGTCGCTGCAATATTTTTGCCAGCCATCCGGTTGATCAGCGTGGACTTTCCCACATTGGGAATACCAACGATTAAGGCCCGTATCGCGCGCGGATTCATTCCCTTCGCAATCTGGCGCTCGATCTTCTCCCGCATTAATTCCTTTGCCTTAACAGGGATCTCTTTGATGCCTTGTCCACTGGATGCGTCCACCTGGATAGCAGCATGACCTTCCTCACGGAAATATTCGATCCACTCTCGTGTCACCGAAGGGTCTGCCAGATCCGCTTTGTTCAGCACGATCAGACGAGGCTTTCCCTGCAAAATATCGTCGATCATCGGGTTTCGGCTCGACAAGGGGAGCCTGGCATCGATCAGCTCAATGACTAGATCCAGCAGCTTAAGCTTTTCCTCAATCTGCCGCCTTGCCCTGGTCATATGCCCGGGAAACCATTGTATTGTCATGATTGCATATCACCTCTAGTTCCCGTAATTATGTTTTACGAATTCAAAATCCTGCATCGGCCAGAATACGAGATCCGCACGGCCAATGATATCGCTATACGGAACAAACCCGATTCTCCGGCTGTCCGTACTGTCCGGACGATTGTCACCCATGACAAACACATAGCCTTCCGGCACCGTTCCATCAGGAACAAATTCATTAGGAAAATTGGATGTGGGATTGTTCTGTCTGCTGTTATACAGCTCGTTATTGGCGTGTTTCTCATCCAGCACGTCCTGGATATAGGTTTCCTCGATGACTTCACCGTTAATCTTCACGGTATCGCCGTCCACCTCCACGACATCTCCAGGCACACCGATAACGCGCTTAATGAAATCGCGTCCTTCCGTAGGCACATGGAATACCACGACCTCGCCAAACTTTGGATCCCGTATGTCATAAATGATCTTATTAACGATAATCCGCTCCCCAGTATGGAAGTTCGGCTGCATGGAAGGACCATCTACAATAAAAGGGGCAAAGAAAAGCCAGCGGATCACGAGCACTAAAGCGACAGCGATCACGATAGCCTTCAGCCACTCCAACGCCTCGCTCTTCCCTTGCTTGGGCGGGTTCTCGGGGGATTCTTCCGGCTGGACCGGTTGTTCAGACTCTGATAAATGCTCCATGTTTCCTGACCTCGCTTTGTCATAAAATATGTATCGACTCTTATATTTAAAGACAACAAAGGGGCTTGATCAAACAAGCCCCTTTTGTTCGTTAATGAATTAACGACGTACTTCTTTAATTCTCGCTGCTTTACCGCGAAGTTCACGAAGATAGTACAGCTTCGCACGACGCACTTTACCACGGCGAGCCACTTCGATTTTATCGATTTTCGGGGAATGAAGCGGGAAAGTTCTTTCCACGCCTACACCGTTAGAAATTTTACGAACTGTAAAAGTTTCGCTGATTCCTCCGCCACGACGCTTAATTACAACACCTTCAAACAGCTGGATACGTTCACGAGTTCCTTCGATAACCTTAACGTGTACTTTCAAAGTATCACCAGGACGAAAGCTCGGAATATCCTTACGAAGTTGTTCTTGCGTAATCGCTTGAACGATATTCATCTAGGACTCCCTCCTTCCACTCAGGTGTTCATGCCTCTTCCGGAAAACCCTCTGTTTTCCCTCATCATCCGCAGCGGACCACCGAATTCACAACAAAAGTAATAATATCATATTTACAAGCTCATCGCAAGAAATATTGCACGTTCTTCAAGCCATAATAAATGGGGCTTTTCTTCATTATTAAGAAGGAATTGAACACTAACTTTTCATTCCACTAAATAAAATTATAGGGGGTTCAATAAAAAGAGTAAAGTGTTCAAGCGAATTTATAGAGTTCATTTAATCCATTATAAATATAAACTAATTAGCAAAAAGTTATTCATCAAATCAAACCTTTTACCCGTATCCGCTGCCATAAATAGACTGTTGGATCACTAACCAGACTAACCTTTAATTGTACATATCCAAGTGTAATGCCTTTAACTGTACATGTCGCACCGTCTTGACTTGTTATCTCTCCCAATGCAGTTGAACTTGTCTGATCGTCCACTACATCAGAATCACCGCTAAATGTAATCTGATTGCCTACCAGATAGGAGGTAGCATATTCAGTCAAGCGAGAACCATAATTTAATACATCTTCTAGCTCCTTATAAAATTGTACGAAATCACTCTTAATAGATTTATATTTATCAAAACAAAAGAAGCGGCATTTCAGCTCCATATTTTCATTATCGTGAATCACGATTTTAGATGTCGCAAATCACAACTTCCGAAACTCAATCACATTTGGCTATTGGGTTAGACAAAATAAAAAGAAGTAACCAATATTCCAATCTGGAATATCTTCTACTCCTCTACAATAAAACATGCTATAATTTAACAAGCGATAGAATAGGCTTACAAGGGCGGTCGGCTAACCTCTCGGAAGGGAGGTGATGCCTGTGGAAGTATACCAATCATTGACGCTAATGATCTCATTTGCGACACTCGTTGTACTTATACTTTCTTTCCACAACAAAAAGTAGGCCGCCCTGGACAAGGTAAATGGCCTACTTTTTGTCATTCATCCCTTTATTAGCCTGATCGCCCTTAAAAGCGACTATTGCTACTCAAGAAGTCATGTTAGCGCATGGCTTCTTTTGTATTACCTAAATCCAGTTTAAACGAACGTTTAGATATTTTCAATCCATTTTTATCGAATTGTATTTTTTACTTTTAAAACTCAGAATTCAAACATACCATTTTCCCATTTACGTGCCTGTATAGCAAGCCCCAAGCTTATCACTAAATCATCATGATTGCGAATCTTCACCGCTCCCACTGGCAACTTCAGAACCGCGATAACCTTTACCAATCCATTTATGGAGCGTATCAGGTAGGAATATTATTCAAACGCTTAAGTATCTTTCCTTGGTCGAATACATTCCGTCCACTCGTTTTAAAGGTTTCTGTGTGGGTAGAGGGAAACTCCGTTTGAAAGTCCTCCTTGCTCATTGAACTAAGTTTCCATAGCCTCCAACACAGCATTGGAAGTGTAGCCCCTGCCTTGGATAGCCGTTTTTCTTCGGACGTATACAAATCAATACATGGGATAATTTTCTGACATCTCCAATTGTCATACAAAAGGAACCCTTAAATATCCTATCACAGCTAAAACAATCAAATGAAGCGGATAGAATATGTACATGAACCATTGAAATCTCCTGCCAGTATCTCCTTTTTCACCTGAATAAAAGCAAATTGCCAGAATACCAAGAAAGGGTCCGAGTATATTCAGAATACAGGTTCGTAGCAGCTCCAAATTCTCCAGTGTAAAAGCAACCAATCTATAGCGCGCAAGGACAAGCACGGGAATAAAGAACAGCGTCCTTTGCCAAACCGGGCGGTTTCGCAATATGTAAAACATAAATATAATAAAGATGTATCCCTCGCTGCCTTCAAACTGAAACAGACGCGCCAGAGCCCCGGCCAGTATGATCAAGCCGATTGCAAGCCGCTTATGTCCTTTCCCCTTACATTCTTCATAACCCCAAAGTGCGAGCAGCCCCAATCCCAATGTAAACAGGATATTAAAGGGGACCGCCCTCCAATCCCCAGCAATACCATACAATCGATCTTCTGCCAGATTGAACAGAATATAAGGAATTTGCGCCAGAATCGCAGTGGAGAAAATGCGCAAGATATAATTTTGGATGTTTCTGGTATGTAAGAACCCCTCGACAATACAAAACATAAACACAGGCGCTGCTACTCGGCCAAAATACATCAGAACATGTGGAACCCACGACATTATCCATATGCTCAAATTTTCCAGACCAATAGAAGCAAATCTATCCGCCACAGGAACAATAGCATCTGATAACGGGAAAATACGTATAAAATGATCAAACAACATAGAGATCAGCGCCAGAATCTTCAACTGTTCACTGTTCATCTGAAGAAGCCTTGTTCCGTACCCTCTTCAACGTCCGTAGTCTGCTCAACCACAGGAGAATTTGAGGCAGAGCCCGTATCATAGCGGTTCCGCTGTATCTCCTTCGTACGGCGATCAAATTCGGCATCTCCCTCTTTTAGCACCATTACAGATGTAATTTGACCCAGACGATCCCGGTGTACAGCAATATCCACTGCGCCCTGCTCCCGTGTCTGGACCGAGCCGAGCATTTCATCCTCATAGGTTCTTACTGCTTCTCCATTGTAAACATAAAATCCGTCCTGCCCCCGGGTAATGCCCTCCCTGGAGTATTCCTCCATTACCTCATCATCCGTCAGGAAAAGGTAGACTCCTAACCGGAAAGCTCCCTTTTCTACGTTAAATTCTCTTGCCAGTGCTGATTTAACCTCCCGGACAATAATATCAGGATCATGAGAAGTATCCGCTCGCAGCACATCTAAAATGGCTATATCAGCACGCTGCCTTGCGTTTTCACCTAATGAGATATCTCTTGCAAGCTCCGCCTTGACTGCCCACCTTGAGGAATCACTGCTGCAATAGCTGCTCAGGTACGACGAAAAGGGGGCTTGCGCTCCGGTTGCAAACACAACTGTACTAGCCAGAACAAACAGTATAGAAACCGATAGAGCAAAGGCGGTTGCCTTCTTGTAGCTTAAAACATTTTGAATGCGACGCTCTACTTCTGTCTTGGAAAAGGCGCTATAAAGCAGTGCCGGACGGCTGCCGGTGATTGCCATGGTGAGAAGGCTCGCCGCATAGCTTTTCCGTTCGTCCGCACCAGTCTTTCTGAGTACAGCAGCATCACAGGCAGCTTCCAAATCCGAGGCCAGGCTCTTTGACATGAGCCACACCAGGGGATTATACCAGTGCAGGCATAATGCAAGCAGCATGACTGCCTTCAGCCAATTATCTCTGCGCTTGATATGCATTGTTTCATGAATAAGTATATGCCGCAGAAGCTGATGGTTGCGGAAATCTATGCTCGCCGGCAGATAAATCTTGGGGTGTAAAATACCGCACACAAGAGGAGAAGCAACTTGATCATTCGTGAATACTAAAACATGCCCCATTCCCATGTCCCTAAGAATGGTGTTGATGCTTTGATTATGCTCGACTAACAGGCTGTTCTTCAATTTCCGGGAATACTGAAGCTTTTGATATTGCATTACTCCCGCTGTGGCGGCACCCCCTAATCCGTATATAACCGCCAGAACAGTCCACCAGTTTACCATCAAGTGGTCGGAGCTCTCCGTAGCATAGGCCACAGCTTCCGAAGCACTTACATCTGTGGTGACTGTTCCTTCCATAAGTCCACTTACATAGATGCTTGAGCTGTCTGAAAGCTGCTGCTGCTGCCATTCAGGCACCGTCGCGCTAATCGGACTGGACAGTGAAAACGGAAACAGCAACCGAATAAGCACTACGCCCCACAACAGCGGAAACACAAACTTTGGCAAGCGATCTCGCAGAAAGCTTCTAAGCAGCAGCACGATAATAATCATAGCACTGCCATACAAAGCGATCAGATACAGCGGCATATCCATCCTGAAGTGCAGCATATTATTTCGCCTCCTCAATCAGCTTGGCAAGCCGTTTGGCTTCCTCTTCTGAAATGCCCTGATTTTTAAGAAAGGCTGAAAAGAACAATTCACTGGAGCCGCCAAACATTTTATCAATTAACTGCTCCGTTTCACTCTGCTGTACTTCGTCTCTCGTAACCAGCGGCTTACATACAAATCCAGGCTCTTCCCGATCAATAGCACCCTTTTCAATACACTTTTTGATCACCGTATAAGTAGTGTTCTTATTCCAACCTACACGCTCCGTTAATATATCTACGATATCCCGGGCAGTCATAGCTCCATGTTCCCACAAAACCTCCATCACCTTAAGCTCCGAATCAAAAAGCTTATTATTCATAAAGTCATCTTCATCTCCTCTAAGACTATTGCAGTAGTCTGCTTTATATCCACAGACTATCGCAATAGTCTCGAGTTGTCAATATGTGACTGATCAGAAAGTTCAAGGCATAAAAGAGGCGGTTCAGAAGTCAATTTTACTGACCTCCGAACCGCCTCTCGTTATTTAGTGCCTATTGCTATAGAAGTTTAAAATATCATCCACAGTAATCAGGGGCTCTTCCTCCTCCTGAATTCCTGTATCTTTGGTGGGTTGCTGCTGGCCACCCAGTGTGGCCTGCGCTTGCTCCATTTCGGAACTGTACTCCATATCCATCTATACTTCCTCCTTGCTGCCTTGAAATCATGCCAATTTTTATTACCCAACTTTGCATGATATGCAACAACATAAAGAAAGTTGACAGCTTTCTATGCTTCAACGAAATTAATGCTCCTCGTCTATTTGCAGTTCCTCCAGCCATTGCCGCTCTTTTGGCGAAAGCTCCATTCGTTCCAGCAGATCAGGGCGTCTAAGCCATGTTCTTCGCAACGCTTCCCGCCGCCGCCAGTCCTCGATGTTGGCATGATGACCGCTGAGTAAAATATCCGGCACCTTCCAGCCGCGAAATTCTACCGGCCGTGTGTAATGCGGGTATTCCAGCAGTCCTGTGCTGAATGAATCCGTTACCGCGCTTAACTCATTGCCGAGCACGCCCGGCAGAAGCCGCGTAATACTGTCAATGATGACCATGGCCGGAAGCTCCCCTCCGGTCAGCACGTAATCGCCAATGGACAGCTCGTCCGTCACCAAATGCTCGCGAATCCGCTCATCATATCCCTCATAGTGTCCGCAAATAAAAATCAGATGCTCTTCACGCGCAAGCTCCTCTGCTTTACGCTGTGTAAAGGTCTCTCCTTGCGGGCACATCAAGATAATCCGAGGGACCGTTCCTTGCTCCGTCCGACCCAGCAAATCCTCAACCGCACGAAAAATCGGGTCTGGCTTTAGTACCATCCCGCCTCCGCCGCCATACGGCGTATCATCAACTGTCCCATGCTTATTGCCTGCATATTGACGGAAATTAACGGCTGACAGCGACACAATGCCCTTTTCCTGAGCCTTGCCTAAGATACTGCTCGTAAATACGCCCTCAAACATTTCCGGAAACAGTGTCAGCACATCCATCCGCATGCTACAACAGCCCTTCCATCATGTGGATCTTGACCAGCTTGGATTCAACATCGACATCCAGCACCACATCATCGATGACAGGAATAAGCAGCTCTTGACGATTCGGCATCTTTACAACCCAAACATCATTTGCCCCGGGACGCAGGATATCCTGAATGACGCCAAGCTCCTTTCCTTCGTCATCAACCACATTGCAGCCGATAATTTCATGGAAATAGTATTCATTTTCCGGCAATTCTACGCTTTCTTCCTTGGATACCTTCACCTCGTATCCCTTGTATTTCTCAACTTGATTAATATTATTGAATTCCGCAAATTGGACGATATACATCTGTTTATAAGGTCTTGAAGCAGCTACGGTAACTGTAATCTGCTCACCATGCTCCGGATGCATAATAAGAAGCTTCGCCTTTGGCGCAAAGCGCACCTCCGGGAAATCGGTCTGCAGCCAAATTTTCAGTTCACCGCGAATTCCGTGCGTATTAACAATTTTTCCCACTGACAATAATGAATCTGACATAGTTACCTCCTAAAATACTCTCTGGCTCCGTTTCATTCAGCTTCAGCATGTACGAAAACGGGCTAGGATAATCCTCCTAGCCCGCTTTCGTATATCTTTAAGACATGATATCCACGGTAACCCGCTTATCCATCTTAACGGCTGCCGATGTTACAACCGTGCGAAGCGCTTTGGCGATTCTTCCCTGCTTGCCAATGACCTTCCCGACATCATCAGGATGTACGGTCAGTTCATATACAATCAGGTGATCCTTCTCCACAGTCTTCACACGGACATCGTCCGGATGATCAACAAGAGCCTTCGCAATAACGCCGACTAATTGTTCCATTAGAGACCCTCCGAATCAGCAATTATTTCTGAAGCTTGGACTCATGAAATTTCTTCATAACGCCTGCTTTGCTGAGCAAGTTGCGAACGGTATCAGATGCTTGTGCACCGTCTTGCAGCCATTTCAACGCCTTCTCTTCGTCGATGTTCACTACTGCCGGCTGTGCAACCGGATTGTAGTAACCAATCTCCTCGATAAAACGGCCGTCACGCGGGGAACGGGAATTCGACACCACGATACGATAGAAAGGAGCTTTATGAGCACCCATGCGTTTCAAACGAATACGAACTGCCACGAAATTCACCTCCTTTAAAGAATCAAACTATCATTTATTTCATCCGATACGCTCACAGGAGCTTACCGGAACGGAAACTTCATTCCTTTGCCCGCCTTTTTGGTGAACTGCTTCATCATCTTGTTGCCTTTGCCCTTCGGCCCCATCATATCCGAGAACTGCTTCATCATCCGGCGCATTTCATCAAACTGCTTGATCAGCCGGTTCACATCAGCCAGCGTCGTTCCGCTGCCTGCTGCAATCCGCTTGCGGCGGCTATGATTGATCATATCCGGGTTCTGCTTCTCTTCCTTGGTCATGGAATGCACGATCGCTTCAACGCGGCCCATTTGCTTCTCATCGACCTTAACGTCTTTCATTTGCTTCATCTTGCCCATGCCGGGAATCATATCCATGATCTGGTCAATCGGCCCAAGCTTCTTCACCTGATCCATCTGCTCCAGGAAATCATCGAACGTGAACTCTGCATTCCGCATTTTGCGTTCCATTTCCTTGGCTTTCTCGGCGTCGATATTCGATTGAGCCTTCTCAATCAGGGAGAGCATATCGCCCATCCCGAGAATCCGGGAAGCCATCCGCTCCGGATGGAACGGCTCCAGTGCATCAATCTTCTCACCGAGCGCGGCGAACTTGATCGGACAGCCGGTAACCGCCTTGACGGATAGCGCAGCACCCCCGCGCGTATCTCCGTCCAGCTTCGTCAGAACGACGCCTGTCAGCGTCAGCTGCTGATTGAAGCTCTCCGCAACGTTAACCGCATCCTGTCCTGTCATCGCATCGACGACCAGCAGCACCTCGTCCGGATTAGTCACTTCATGGATCTGCCGTAATTCCTCCATCAGCGCTTCATCCACATGCAGGCGGCCTGCCGTATCAATCAAGAGATAGTCATTGCCGTTATCCTTCGCATGCTGCAAAGCCTGACGCGCAATTTCTACCGGGCTATTGCCCTCTGGAAGGGTGAAGACCGGAACCTTGATCTGTTCACCTAATACTTGAAGCTGCTTGATCGCCGCCGGACGATAAATATCTCCGGCCACCAGCAGCGGACGATGATTGCCCTTCAGCAAAAGCTTGGCCAGCTTCGCCGAAGTGGTTGTCTTACCGGCACCTTGCAAGCCCGCCATCATGACCACGGTCGGCGGACGATTGCTCTTCGCCAGCTTGGCCTGGCTGCCGCCCATCAGTTCCGTCATTTCCTTGTTTACGATGTCGATGATGACCATGCCCGGTGTAAAGCTGTCCATCACTTCACTGCCTACGGCCTTTTCCTTTACCTTGGCGATGAATTCCTTGACCACTTTAAAGTTAACGTCAGCTTCCAGCAGGGCCAGACGCACTTCGCGCATCGCTTCGTTAACATCTTCTTCGGACACCTTGCCTTTTCCGCGCAGCTTGCTGAATACGTTCTGCAATCTGCTCGTCAAACCTTCAAATGCCATGATCGGATCACCTCCATTACTTCTTTATAGTTCTACTGCCTTGCGCAGCAGATCCATTGCCTTTTCCTTATGTAACCCAGTCATCTCGCTATCTTGTATCAATTGCCCCAGAGAGGTCAACAATTCACTGCGCACCTCTTCCTTGCGCAGCAACCCCAGCTTGTCCTCGTAAGTCTCCAGCATCTCTTCCGCCCGCTTGATGTGCTCATACACCGCCTGACGGCTAATACTGAATTCGGAAGCAATCTCGCCCAAGGAGAAGTCATCCAGGAAATAATATCTCATAAACGTCTGCTGCTTCTCAGTAAGCAGCTTCTCATAAAAGTCAAACAATAGGTTGATGCGGTTTGTCTTCTCAAGCCGATTTTCTTGACTCATCTGGGCACCCCCTCCGTCAAGGAAAAACACTTTACAACGTATCAACGTTCCTTATCATATCGAAATGGGGTATCAATGTCAAGTCTTTTCCCTTAACAGCTCAAAGTGACGTAATAAAGCACGTTTTAAGGGGCATCCGTGTAAAGAAAAAGACACAGCTACATGAAAAAAAGCCGCCTTGCTGCCGACTTCTCCGTGGTCAGAACAGAACCTTGGTTCTCCGGAGAAATCGGCTAACAAAAGCGGCTTATACATTCGCTGGATCAATGCGGAAGCAGGTACAGCAGGATCGCAAAGAAGTGAGTAACACTTCCTCCAAGAACAAACAGATGCCAGACTGCATGGTGGTAAGGGAATGCCCGCCATACATAGAATACGGTTCCCAGCGTATACATAATGCCGCCAGCAACCAGCAGCGTAATGCCTGTAGACGGAATCGCCGCAGTTAGCGGGCCCCAGGCGATTACAATTAGCCAGCCCATCACGACGTAGAAGATCGTAGACATGAACAGGAATCTTTTTGTGAAAAAGGCCTTGAACAGCACGCCAAACAACGCAATTCCCCATACGATGCCGAACAGGCTCCAGCCAAGCGGTCCGCGAACAGCCACCAGCATAAATGGGGTGTAGGTCCCTGCGATATAGATATAAATGGAGGAGTGGTCGAAGATCTCAAACAGATCCTTCAATTTACCTTCTTTGAAACTGTGAACCAGCGTCGAGCTTGTATAAAGCAGCAGCATGCTTACACCATAAATCGTAAAGCTGACCACATGCCAAGCCGTACCTTTGATACTAGAAAAGACAATCAGCAGCACCAGTGCAGCAACACTGAGCAGTGCGCCGATTCCATGCGTGATGGCATTGGCGACTTCTTCTCGCCGCGGGTAAGTATGTGTGTTGGCCATCCTCTCCACCTCCTTTTAAAAACGAACTTGTTGAAAATGTATGCTTTTGCATCCGTACATGTGACGCTTATTCCCTTAAAGAGGTTTTTTGAACTCCCACGTAAAGGCTACTTCGTCTCCTCGGCTTCCTCGGGATCTTCAGCAATAAGTCCTGCGAATAACCCGTGCACAAACTGCTCGGAATCGAACTTTTGCAGATCCTCCATCTTCTCGCCGAGACCTACCAGCTTCACCGGCAAGCTCAGCTCCTGACGGATCGCAATAACAATGCCGCCCTTCGCCGTACCGTCCAGCTTGGTCAGCACCAGCCCGGTGACGCCGCTCTTCTCGCCGAAGAGCTTGGCCTGGCTAAGCGCATTCTGACCGGTTGTAGCATCCAGTACCATCAAAACCTCATGCGGTGCGCCAGGAATTTCCCGCTGAATGACACGGAAAATTTTGTTCAACTCCTCCATCAGGTTCGATTTGTTCTGCAGTCTTCCCGCGGTATCACAGAGCAGAATATCTGCTCCGCGCTGCTTGGCAGCCTGAACGGCGTCGTACATCACCGCTGCCGGATCAGCTCCAGCCTGCTGCTTGATCACCTCGACCCCAACGCGGGTGCCCCATACCTCCAGCTGCTCAATCGCACCGGCACGGAACGTGTCCCCTGCGGCCATGATGACCTTCTTCCCTTGCTGCTTGAAATGATGGGCCAGCTTGCCGATCGTTGTGGTCTTGCCAACCCCGTTCACCCCGACAAACAAAATCACCGTGATTCCATCCGGGCTCATCGCGATTTCATTGTCTTCATCTCCGCGCAGCAGCTCCACCAGTTTCTCGGACAGAATCGGCTGCAGCTCCGCCGGATCCTCGATCCGCTGCTTTCTTACTTCGCCGCGCAGCTCTTCAACCAGCTTCATGACCGTGTTCACGCCGACATCCGCACCGATCAAAATCTCTTCGAGCTCCTCGAAGAATTCCTCATCAATCTTCTTGCGGCGGGTGATCAAGTCGCTTACCTTTTCGACAAAGCCTTTGCGGCTCTTCTCCAGGCCGTCCTTAAACTGCTTGGTCACCGTCTCGGTTTTCGTAGCAATACTCTCTCTCAGTTTCTTAAAAAAGCTCATGGCTTCCCTCCTGAAATATCCCTTAGGCGATTTCCATCGTCTCTTCGTCCTCCAGCTTGACGGATACGAGCTTGGATACGCCGCCTTCCTCCATCGTTACGCCGTACAGTACATCCGCTTCCTCCATCGTCCCTTTACGGTGCGTGACCACGATAAACTGGGTCTGCTCGGAGAACTCGCGCAAATATTGGGCAAAACGCGCCACATTGGCTTCATCAAGCGCCGCCTCAACCTCATCAAGCACACAGAACGGCACCGGCTTCACCTGCAAAATAGCAAACAACAGCGCCATAGCTGTAAGCGCCCGTTCTCCACCCGACAGCAGCTGCAAATTTTGCAGCTTCTTACCCGGCGGCTGAGCTACCACATCGATTCCGGTCTCCAGCAGGTTTTCCGGATCGATCAGGATCAAATCCGCACGGCCGCCGCCGAACAGCTTGGTGAAGACGATCGAGAATTCCCGGCGGATGGCATCGAAGGTCGTCTTAAAGCGCTTGGACATTTCATCGTCCATTTCCTTAATCACCTGATAAAGCGTCGTCTTGGCTTCAACAAGGTCATTCTTCTGCTCGCTGAGGAACTCGTAGCGTTCATTTACTCGCTGGTATTCCTCAATGGCCCCCAGATTGACCTCGCCAAGCATCGTGATCTGGCGTTTCAGCTCCCGGACATCGTTCTGGGTCTGAGGCACATCCTCCGGCACCTGATAGAGGACCTTGGCCCGTTCATAGCTAAGCTCATAATCATCCGCCAGCTTCCGCAGAATATTATCAAGCTCCACATCAAGCCGGTTGGCCTGAATCTCGTTCTGGCGAAGCTGCTCCTCCACCGCTCTTAACGCGATGCGCTGTTCCTTGGTCTCGCTTTCGCCTTCCTCAAGCTTGCGAACCAGGGCGGCGCGGGAAGCCCGTTCCAGTTCCAATTGTTCGCCGGCACGCTCCTTCTTGAGCTTGAAATCATTCAAGTCTTCCCGCTGCGTGACGCTTTGCTCTTCATTTTGCTGCAGATCCGCCTCAATGGACTGCATAATCGCGCGATTCTGTTCCAGCTCGCGTCTCATGATCGTGCAATCTTCCTCGGAGCGGCGAAGCTGCTCACGAACCGAGAAGCATTCCTGGTCGAGCTTCCCCTCCTTGACCTTCAGCTCGGTCAATGTATCCTGAAGCTCTTCCTTCGCCGATTCATTCGCCTTGCGAGCAAATTCAGCCGCATGAATCGACTGGTGAACCTGCTGCTCCTCCCGCTCAAGCTGTACCAGCTTCTGCTCGGCTTCAGCCTTGGCCTTATCCAGGTTCTCCAGCTCTTTCAGATAGTGTCCCTTTTCCTGGCCATACAATTCGAACTGCTCGGACACATGGCGCCATTCGTGATTAAGCTGCTTCAGGTCGCCTGCCACCGTCTGCTCCTCCGCACGCTTGCGGTCACCCGCTTCACGCAGGCCTTCCAGTCCGCTTTCTGCGCTCTGGAGCTGCTCCCGCACATCGGCAAGTCCCTTCTGCAGCTTGTCCAGCATAGCTTCACTCTCGGCAATATCCGCCGCAAGCTGCTCCAGCTGGCGCTTTCTTCCCAACAGATTGCTGTTCTTGCGATGCTGGCTGCCCCCGGTCATCGAACCGCCGGCATTGACCACATCGCCTTCCAGGGTTACGATCCGGAAACGGTATTGGCAGCGTGCTGCCATTTTATTGGCCCGTTCCAAATCCGTAGCAAACACGACATTCCCGAGCAGACTGCCGACAATATCACCATAACGCGCTTCAAAGCCGACCAGGTCCGCTCCGATGCCCACAAAGCCATCCGCATCCTCCATCTGACGCTTATCGGCCGGCGAGATTTGACGCGGTCGTATAACGTCCAGCGGCAAGAATGTAGCGCGTCCCAGCTGCCGCTGCTTCAGAAATGCGATAGCCTGACGCGAGACGGCTTCATTCTCCATCACGATATGCTGCATGGCCGCGCCAAGCGCAGTCTCCACAGCGATCTCCAGCTTCTCGGGAACGGTGATCAATTCAGCAACCGCGCCATGCACGCCATGAAGCGCAGATTTGCGAGCTGCCTTAAGCACCTCCTTGACCCCAAGTGCAAAGCCGTCAAAATCATCGTCCATTTCCTTCATCGTATCTCTTCGGGAAATCAGCGCTTCGCGCTTTTGCTCCCACTTGCGGATCCCGCTCCGGCTCTCTTCCACCAGCTTCTCCAGGGATTGAACCCGCTCGCTCTCGGAGATATATTTCCCCCGCAGAGCAGATATTTCCTCGCCGAGTCCGGCAAGTGCCTGCTCAAGCTCCGCCTTCTTCGCCTTCAAGCGTTCCAGCTCTTCCTGCCATTTGATCCCTTCTTCTTCAGAACGGGTCATCCGGCGCTGTACGTCCTCCTTCTGCTGCTCGGCATAACGGACTTCGTTGCGAGTCTGGGCCATCAGGTTCATAATCTCCAGAAGCTGACCCTTCAGTCCTTCCTCCTGGGCCTGACTGATTCCGCCTGTGACCCCGGCTAATTTAGCCTCCTCGGCAGAAAGCTGGGTTCGCAGCTCGTTCAGTTGCTTCTCGGCAGCCGCAACCTTGGCTGCAAGCTCCTCCATCTCCGCTGCACGCTGAGCATAGCGCTGTTCACTGACCTCCAGAGACTGGCGCAGCTGTTCCCGGTTTTGCACCAGGTTTCTGGCGCGCTCCTTGAGCAGTTCGCCATAGCCTTCATTCTTCTCATAGCTTTCGCTGAATTCAAGCAATTGACCTTGCAGCTGCTCAATCTTATCCTCAATCTGGCGAAGAGCAAGTCTGTCGCTCTCCAACCCGGCATCATGGGCAGACACTACCGTAGACAAAGCGGTCTGATCTTCCTTCAGCCGGTTCAGCTTCGTATTGGCATCGCTCCAGCTCGTGTGGATCTGTTCAATTTGATGAACATAGAGCGATATTTCTTTATTTTTCAACTGCTCGCGGAGCTCTTTATACCTCAACGCTTTTTCGGATTGATCCTTCAACGGGCCGATTTGGTCCTCCAGTTCACTGACCAGATCGTGAATACGCAGCAGGTTTTGTTCCGTCTCGTCAAGCTTCCGGCGTGCTTCTCGCTTACGGCTCTTGTATTTGACAATACCGGATGCCTCTTCAAAGATGCCCCGGCGATCCTCAGAGCGGGTACTCAGAATTTCCTCGATCCGTCCTTGTCCGATAATCGAATAAGCTTCCTTGCCGATCCCGGTATCCATGAACAGCTCCGTAATATCCTTCAGCCGGCAGGACTGCTTGTTGATCAAATATTCGCTGTCCCCGCTGCGGTGCACCCTCCGGGTTACCGTAACCTCATTGAAATCCAGCGGAAGAACATGATCACTATTGTCCAGTGTCAAGGACACCTCGCTATAGTTAACCGCTTTACGGGCATCGCTGCCAGCGAAGATAATATCCTCCATCTTGCCGCCGCGCAAGCTCTTGGCACTCTGCTCTCCCAGAACCCAGCGGATTCCGTCGGAGATATTACTCTTGCCGCTTCCGTTAGGTCCAACCACGGCGGTAATACCGCGGACGAATTCCATTTCCGTCTTGTCGGCAAACGATTTAAAGCCTGATAGCTCGATCCGTTTCAAAAACATACCTTCACGATCACCTCTAGCCCCTATTGTATCATATTGGAAGGCTTGTCGGACAGGCACAGAAGTCACAAGCCAATGTCATGAAACTGTCCTTCTTCCCATAAAAAGGGCTGGCCGCAACGATGTCGGCCAGCCCTATGCATATTTACCCTAAAAGACTAATCCAATTGGCTCTGCTTCAACCGTTCCAGCGCAACAGCAGCAGCCTGCTGCTCCGCTTCTTTCTTGGAACGGCCGCTACCTCGGCCAAGCCCTTCACCTTCCATGAACACCTCAGAGACAAATTCCCGTTCGTGAGCCGGTCCCCGTTCTTCAATGATGCGGTACTCCAACGCCCCCATATTATGATGCTGGGTCAGCTCCTGCAGCTCGGTCTTGTAATCGGTTGTCTGCAGTTTGCCGTCGAAGGTGATCTGGGTGAATACAAAGCTGTGCAGGAACTTCGTCACTGCCTCCAGCCCCTGGTCCAGGTACAGGGAACCGATGAACGATTCGAACACATCGGCCAGCAAGGCCGGGCGCGTTCTGCCGCCTGTCAGCTCCTCCCCTTTACCAAGGAGCACATATTTGCCGAACTCCAGGCTCTCCGCAAACCGGACAAGAGAAGGCTCACAGACAATCGCTGCGCGCAGCTTCGTCAATTCGCCTTCAGGACGATCAGGAAAGATCCGGTACAGATGCTCGGATACCGTTAATTCAAGCACCGCATCGCCGAGAAATTCCAATCGTTCATTATCCTCCTGTTGACTGAACCGATGTTCGTTGACATAGGAAGCATGGGTAAATGCTTGCTTAAGCAATTGCTTGTTCCGGAATGCCAGTTGAAGTTTTTGTTGTAGTTGCTTCAAATCCTCACTCAACAGACTGTCCCCTTATGCTTCGAATTTCTTCAAAATAAGTGTTGCATTGTGTCCGCCAAAACCGAAGGAATTGGACATGGCCACCTTCACATCAGCCTCCCGAGCAACATTCGGTACATAATCCAGATCACATTCAGGATCAGGATGCTCTAGGTTAATCGTTGGCGGAATTTTTCCGTTATTCAGCGTCAAGGCACAGATTACAGCCTCCACACCGCCAGCCGCACCGAGCAGATGACCTGTCATCGACTTGGTTGAGCTAACAGCAAGCTTGTAAGCATGATCGCCAAACGCATTCTTGATTGCAATAGTCTCTGACCGGTCACCGACCGGTGTCGAGGTTCCGTGCGCATTAATATAGTCCACTTCAGCCGGATCGATGCCAGCATCGCGTATCGCCATCTTCATGCAGCGTTCCGGACCGTTCGGATCAGGCTCAGTCATGTGATGAGCGTCTGCGCTGAGACCGTATCCGATCACTTCGCCGTAAATCTTTGCTCCGCGCTTCTGCGCATGCTCAAGCGATTCCAGAATCATAATGCCCGAGCCCTCGCCCATGACAAATCCGTCACGCTCGCTGTCAAACGGACGGCTTGCCTTCTCAGGTTCGTCGTTGCGGGTAGACATAGCCCGCATCGAGCAGAAGCCGGCCATCCCCATCGGACGGATCGTTGCTTCCGCGCCTCCGCAAATCATTACATCGGCATCGCCGCGTTGAATCAGCTTGTACGAGTCGCCGATGGAGTGAGTTCCGGTCGCGCACGCAGTCACCGCCGTACTGTTCGGCCCCTTGGCTCCGAACAGGATCGATACATGGCCTGAAGCCATGTTCGCGATCATCATCGGGATAAAGAACGGGCTGACCCGTTTCGGTCCCTTTTGCACCAGAACATCGTGTTGATCCTCCCAGGTGCCAAGTCCGCCGATTCCCGATCCGATCATCACGCCTACCCGGTCGGGATCAGCATCTTCGCCAATTTGAAGGCCGCTGTCTTTAAGCGCATTGGTCGCAGCCGCTACCGCGAACTGAACGAAACGGTCCATCTTTCTGGCTTCCTTGCGATCTACATAATCTTCCGGATTGAAATCCTTTACGGAAGCTGCAATCCGGGTCGGATACTCGCTGACATCAAAGGCTTCAACGAGAGACACGCCGGATTTGCCTTGAATCAAATTATTCCAGAATGCGTCCAGCTCATATCCCAATGCTGTTACTGCACCCATTCCCGTTACTACTACTCTATGCTTCAACACATTCACCTCTTATAGACTTCATGTGTAATATCGTTCAAATTGACACTGGCCAATCTCCAAAGATGAGGAGAAGTCCCGCCTGCTTGATAAGAAGGTACGGGACTTTGTAGATGACTTTAGGTATGAGATTGTATGTAGCTTACAACTTCACCTACGGTCGTAATCTTCTCTGCATCTTCGTCTGAAATTTCCAGGTCGAATTCGTCTTCGAGCTCCATGACCAATTCCACGACATCGAGGGAGTCAGCACCCAAATCATCTTTAAAAGAAGCTTCGAGCGTCACTTCAGCCTCATCAGCGCCAAGGCGATCCACTACGATGCGTTTTACGCGATCCAATACATCGGACATTTCCGGTTCACCTCCTCCTTGGTATTATACGAGAATTAATTCTAAAATGCCATAGACCCCTGGAAGCAAGTCACATGTACATACCGCCGTCTACGTGCAGCGTCTGACCGGTCATATAGGATGCCGCATCAGAAGCCAGGAATACAACCACCTTGGCAACTTCTTCAGCCTTGCCAAGACGCGCCAGCGGGATGCTTCCCAGCATGCCTTCCTTAATGTCTGCCGGATGCTGGTCCGTCATATCGGTCTCGATAAAGCCGGGAGCGATACAGTTGACCGTAATGCCGCGGGAAGCCAGTTCACGGGCTGAAGACTTAGTCAGACCGATAACACCGGCCTTTGCGGCAACATAGTTCGCCTGCCCGGCATTCCCTAAAACACCCACAACCGAAGAAATGTTGATGATCCGCCCGCTGCGTTGCTTCATCATAGGGCGAGTGACAGCCTTGATGCCGTTGAAGACCCCTTTCAGGTTCGTCTCGATCACCTGATCGAACTCTTCCTCTTTCATCCGCATAATCAGATTATCTCTCGTGATGCCGGCGTTATTCACCAGAATGTCGATCCGGCCCCAGGCCTCTTGCACGCCCTTGACCATCGCTTCAAACTGTTCGCTGCTGCCGACATGCCCTTGAACCGCATAGGCTTTGACGCCCATCGCCTCAATCTCGGATACAACCTGAGCGGCGGCAGCCTCGTTCCCGGCGAAATTCACCGCCACATTAGCCCCCGCTTCCGCTAATGCCAGCGCGATGCTTCTGCCGATGCCGCGGGATGCTCCCGTTACAAGAGCCGTTTGTCCCTCAAGCAATTTTGCCATCTTCTTGTTCATCTCCTTTCCTGGAATCCACTTTAAAGCCAACTTTCATGCGCTGAAGGCAACGTGTGAAGAGTTGCTACGATCGCTGTTGTTCGCAGATTTCTAAAATTGGACTAAGTTCTAACTAGGATGAAATCCGCTCACAAAGGCGAACGCTGACGCTTCTTCACAACCCTTCACACTTATGCCCTGACCTCACGATGCCTTGTCTTAAGCCGATTTTCGTCTATCCGACTTCACACTTTTTCCTTTTTCTACGCAGCGCAGCTTTTTTAGCTTAACTTATACAGTTGCCAGCTCCGCAACCGTCCGCTCCAGGCTTTCCAAGCTGCTGACGTTAAACAGCCGGACCGACTTGTCGATCTTCTTGATCAAGCCGGTCAGCACGCTGCCTGGTCCAATCTCTACAAAAGTATCCACGCCTTGCTCGATTAGCCAAGCTACACTGTCCTCCCACAATACCGGGCTGTAGACTTGACGGACAAGCAGGGAAGGTATCTCGGATGCCTCTTGCGCCGGCCGGGCCGTTACATTGGCTACTACCGGAGTAGTCCCATCATGGAAAGCGACCTCAGACAGTTTAGCCTCCAGCCGTTCGGATGCCGGCTTCATCAATGATGAATGGAACGGTCCGCTAACCTCCAGCGGAATCGCCCGTTTGGCACCGATCTCTTTGACTCTGGCCGTCACTTGCTCGATCCCCTCTTTTGCCCCGGATACGACGATTTGTCCCGGGCAATTGATGCTAGCCAGCTCAGCGACAGCGCCGCTGTCGGAGATCTCGCCGCACAGTGCAGCCAGAGCTTCACGTTCTGCACCTAACACAGCAGCCATAGCGCCTTGCCCTCCAGGCACAGCCTGCTCCATGAACTGGCCGCGGGCCCGGACAATCTTGACCGCATCCTCAAAAGAAAGCACGCCAGAGGCCGCCAAAGCGCTGTATTCTCCAAGACTATGTCCGGCCATGTAATCAGGCTTGATTCCTTTCGCTGCGAAGGCTTCATACAATGCATAGCTTGTGGTCAGCAGCGCAGGCTGTGTATTGGCCGTCTGCTTCAATTCGGATTCCGGGCCCTCAAATACAAGGCCTGTCAACGAAAAGCCCAAGGCTTCGTTCGCTTCTTCAAATCTGGACCGGGCCTCCGGAAGCTGGTCGTAGAGATCCTTCCCCATTCCGACTGATTGGGAGCCTTGCCCCGGAAATACAAATGCGATTTTCCCCATTCCTTTTAGCAACTCCTTGCTACACTCAGATTCATGTCATTACCAAACAAGCACGGAAGCTCCCCAAGTCAGCCCGCCGCCAAAGCCTACGAGCAGAATCGTGTCTCCCTCTTTCATCCGTCCTTCTTCCGCCGCTTCTACCAGCGCAAGCGGAATCGACGCTGCCGAGGTGTTCGCGTACTTATCAACATTGATCACGCACTTCTCCTCAGGCAAATCGAGACGCTGCATAGCGGATTGAATAATCCGGATATTCGCCTGATGCGGAACGAGCAGATCGATATCCTCTTTGCCCTTTCCGGCCTTGCGCAGCACTTCTTCGGTTGCCGTCCCCATTACACGAACCGCAAACTTGAACACCTCGCGTCCGTTCATGTAAATATAATGCTTCTTATCCTGAATCGTCTCTTCAGATGCAGGCAGCCGGGAACCGCCGGCCTCCAGCTTGAGCAGGCTTCCGCCCGAGCCTTCCGCCCCGAGATCAAAGGAAAGGAAGCCTCTGCCTGGTGAAACCTCGCCCAGCACGACAGCGCCGGCACCGTCTCCGAAGAGCACGCAGGTGTTGCGGTCGGTATAATCCGTAATCCGGGACAACGCGTCTGCTCCAATAACGAGCGCATTGTTGTACATCCCTGTCTGAAGCATGCCATTGGCCGTAGCCATCCCATACACAAACCCGGAGCAGGCTGCGGACAAATCAAATGCCGCCGCCTTCTTCGCTCCCAGCTTATCCTGCAAAATACAAGCGGTGGAGGGGAAGAAGGTATCCGGAGTTATCGTAGCTACGATGATCAATTCCAGATCCTCCGCCGACATTCCCGCCGTTTTCAGCGCCTGAACTGCCGCCTCATAAGCCAGGTCCGAAGTAGCCTGCTCCGGCGCTGCGATGTGGCGCTCGCGGATTCCTGTACGCGACACGATCCATTCGTCGTTGGTCTCTACCATTTTCTCCATATCTGCATTCGTCAAAATTCGTTCAGGCACATATTTACCGTACCCGATAATACCAATCGGCCGGATTGTATTCATTGTCCCACCTGCTCTCTGCTGATTTCTTCCGCTATACTGTCATTAAGCTTTGCTTTAACCGCTTCGCGCGCTTGTCTAACCGCATTCATGAAGGCTTCGCCATCAGACGAACCATGAGCCTTGAGCACAAGACCCCCAAGTCCAAGCAGGGGTGCCCCGCCATGTGCCTTATAATCCATCATTTGCTTCAATCCCCGCATAGAAGGCATTAATACGGCAGCCGCGAGCTTGTTCTTGAGCGATTTGGTGAACTCCTGCTTGAGCAAGGAGAAGAGCGCACTAGCCGTTCCTTCCAGCGATTTCAGCAAAATATTACCGGCAAAGCCGTCACACACCAGCACATCACAAGCTCCTGTCAGCACATCACGCGCCTCGACATTGCCTACAAAGTTAATTGGCAATCCTTCCAGAAGCGGATAGGCCGCCTTTGTAAGCTCATTCCCCTTACCCGGCTCTGTTCCGACATTCAGAAGACCTACGCGGGGATTTTCCAGTCCATGCACCTTGCGGCGATAGATGCTGCCCATCACGGCAAATTGGGCCAGATATTCCGGTTTGGAATCCATATTTGCTCCCAGGTCCAGTGCCAATACACCTCGCCCGTCCAGCGTAGGGATCATCGGAGCCAGCGCAGGACGCTTGATGCCCTCCATCCGGCCTACCACGAACAGTCCTGTGGTCATGAGCGCCCCCGTGTTACCTGCCGATATCATCGCATCCGCCAAACCATCATGAACCAATCTCCCGGCAACGACCATCGAAGCATCCTTTTTGCGTTTAACCGCTCTTGTCGGTTCATCCTCAGCCTCGATCACCTCTTCGGCATGATGAAGCGTAATGTTCGCCGGAGCTTCCTTCAACAACGGCTCCAGCTCTTCCTTTCGGCCTACTAGAATAAGCTCGATATCGCTCCATTCCTTGGCCGCCGCAAGCGCCCCTTCCACCGTACTCTTCGGGGCGTGATCTCCGCCCATCGCATCAATTGCGATCCGCATGCAAGTTTCCTCCCTCTACCCTTGGTTGTCATCCCCGGTGGACCGGTAAATGACAAAGTTTCCTTGGAACACCATCTCTTCACCCACATAAGTGAACACTTCAACCTTGGCTTTCCCCTTCAGCTCCGGCGTCTGACGCACATAAGCCTTGGCGATGCACTTCTCTCCCAGATGCACGGAACGGATAAATCGAATGTCCGCAGAGAAAGTCAGGGCAATCTCATCATTAATGACAGCCACGGCCAGTGAGTTCGCCTGGGCAAACACATGATGGCCCCGGGCAATTCCTGTCCGGGAGAAGACATGCTCCTCGCGGATTTCAAAGATGGATATCCCGCTTCGATCCAGCTGCAGGTCGACGACCTCCCCGATCACTTCATGAAGCGGCAGCGATCTGACCTGATCGTATGAGCGTTCAGCCATCAGCTTCATCCGCTCCCTGAGCTCGGGAATTCCAAGCTCCAGACGGTCAAGCCGAATGGTCTGTATGCTTACCTTGAGATGACGCGTCAATTCCTGATCTGTCATAAACGGATTATCTTCGATCAGCTTCACCAGCTGCTGCTGGCGTTCTTTCTTCGGCACGCGTTCGATGGACAACACCCCCTGAACAACCAGGTTTATATCTAAGGATACTCTGAGATATCATTAATTTAGAACCAGGTACTAAATCCAAGTATAAAACATCTTCCTTCAAAAAGAAAGAGACTCTTCCCCATTCATCATCCGAATCACAGCGAATCAAGCATAAAGTGTAAGTTCAAAAAGTCAGCTTTTCAGCAACGAGAAGGTTGCGTGAACCTGAAGAAGGGAGACGGAGTGTAGGGAGACCCTACATGAGCGAAATGCTTCCAAAGGAAGCATACCTCGTAAGCATCCGCTTGGACTTCGAGGGTGAACGCAAGATTCGACGCTGAATCAACCCCTTGGAATACTTCGTGATCAAAAGTTGACTTTTTGAACTACCTCTTTTCAATGAATGTTCAAAAAGTCAGCTTTTCAGCACCGAGAAGGTTGCGAGAACCCGACGAAGGAGGAACGGAGTGTAGGCAGAACCTACATGAGTACCGGACTTCGAGGGTGAACGCAAGATTCGATGTCGAATCAACTACTGAAACACTTCGTGATCAAAAGTTGACTTTTTGAACTACCTCATAAATGGCAAAAAAAATAGTATCTCAAAAGAATGAGATACTATTCGTGGTTCCTAGAATCATTATCTTATTGGTTGATAATTTCTCTAGATTTGTATGTTCCGCATACTTTACATACGTGGTGAGCAAGCTTCAATTCTCCGCATTGTTCACATTTTACCATGCCCGGCACAGCCAATTTAAAATGCGTACGACGTTTGTCGCGACGCGTTTTGGACGTTCTCCGTTGAGGTACTGCCATGGTTCCCACCTCCTTAATCAGATCAAACCGTTCACTTCAAGCTTTGTTTACTTTTTGAAAAAATCGCCGAGCGAGGCCAGACGAGGATCAATTCTCTCCGTATTGCAGCCGCAATCCCGCTCATTCCGATCGGTTCCGCAAATCGGGCAAAGCCCTTTGCAATCATCACTACAAATTACAGCGTAAGGCAAGTTCAGAAGCAAGGCCTCCTCGATATACGGCACCAGATTAAGCTGGTCCTCCGCTACATAGGTAACCTCTTCTTCCCCGTCCTCCGGTTCGCTGTCCGGATGATCGCTTTGCTTGAAGCTCTCTTCAAATGGAATATCAACTTTGTGGCTCACGGGCTTCAGACATCTGGAACAGAACATGTCCGACCGGCCTGCAAGGTTTCCGGTTACATGGACGACTCCTCCCTCGGAAGAAGCAGCCCGCAGGTCGGCCTTCAGCGGCCCCGCGCCGGCGGTATCCTTGCGTCCCTTGATCACATGGCTTATATCCAGCTCCTGATGGAGATCCACCGGTCGATCGGATGAAGCCAATTGTCGAAGTTGCAAAATCATGAAATATCACTCCAAACAAACAAAAATTATTATACCGATTCCGAGCAAGTTTTGTCAACAGCCGTAAGGCGTTTAGTTTACCATTTGACCCATATCAATCCGTGACTTTCCGACAAAAACCATTCCTATGGTATATTCTATACTTAAGAGTGTAGGCAAAACCTACATGAGTGAAATGCTTCCAAAGGAAGCATACCTCGTAAGCATCCGCTTGGGCTTCGAGGGTGAACGCAAGATTCGATGTCGAATCAACCTCTTGAGTTACTTCGTGATCAAAAGTTGACTTTTGAACTGCCTCTTTTCAATGAATGTTCAAAACGTCAGCTTTTCAGCACCGAGAAGGTTGCGTGAACCCGAAGAAGGAGGAACGGAGTGTAGGCAAAACCTACATGAGCGAAATGCTTCCAAAGGAAGCATACCTCGTAAGCATCCGCTTGGACTTCGAGGGTGAACGCAAGATTCGATGTCGAATCAACCTCTTGAGTTACTTCGTGATCAAAAGTTGACTTTTGAACTACCTCTTTTCAATGAATGTTCAAAACGTCAGCTTTTCAGCACCGAGAAGGTTGCGTGAATCCGAAGAAGGAGGAACGGAGTGTAGGCAAAACCTACATGAGTACCGGACTTCTAGGGTGAACGCAAGATTCGATGTCGAGTGACCCACTTGAATTACTTCGTGATCAAAAGTTGACTTTTTGAACTACCTCTAAAAGGGTGATGAATACATGAAAACCGTTGGACTAATCGTAGAATATAACCCCCTACATAATGGGCATGCCTATCACTTCGCCGAGGCAAAGCGGCTGTCAGGGGCGGATGCCGCAGTCGCCGTCATGAGCGGCAACTTCCTGCAGCGCGGCGAGCCGGCCATCGTCGACAAGTGGGCTCGTGCAGAGATGGCGCTCGCGCTCGGCGTCGATCTTGTGCTGGAGCTGCCGGTCGCCTATGCGCTGCAGCCGGCGGAGTGGTTCGCCTATGGCGCCGCCGCGCTGCTCGACGCCACCGGCGTCGTGACGCATCTATGCTTCGGCAGCGAAGCGGGGGCGCTCGAGAAGTTGCAGCCGCTCGCAGAGCGGCTGGCGGACGAGAGCGCTGACATGAAGGCGGCGGTAGCCGAGGAGCTTGCCTCCGGGGCGAGCTATCCCGCCGCCTATGCAGCTGCTGCCGCGCGCAC
>NZ_HG005139.1:1418642-1475359 GCF_000455265.1 Paenibacillus antibioticophila | reverse complement strand
GCTTACGGTGCGGCGCTATGCCGCGGGGTACCACGATGCCGCGCCGCAGGCTGCGGACATCGCCAGCGCTACCGCCGTGCGGTCGCTGCTGTCGGGCGGCGGCCTCGCGGCCGCAGCGCCCTACATGCCGCCGAGCACGGCGCAAATCCTGGCCCGCGAATTCGCCGCGGGCCGCGGGCCGGTCAGCTGGGAGAGCTTCGCGCCCCAGCTGTTCCACCAGCTGCTGTTGGCTTCGCCCCAGCAGCTCTCCGGTCTGTATGACATGACCGAAGGACTGGAATACCGTATCAAGCAAGCTCTCCCCAAGCTAACCTCGCCGAGCGTTGAGCAGTTGCTCGATCAGATCAAGACCAAGCGCTATACCCGAACAAAGCTGCAGCGCACTCTTGCTCATATTCTTTTGCAGCATGACCAGAGCAAGCTTTCAGAGTCTTCTCTGTCTGCCGGACCTGAATACCTGCGCGTGTTGGGTTTCAATGATGCAGGCCGGGAGCTGCTTCGTAAAATGAAGAAAACTGCCCGGCTGCCTGTGCTAACCAGAGTCGCAGGAATGACCGGAGACCAGCTAGAGCTTGATCTGCAAGCGGCTTCCGTATATGCCAACAGCTTTAGTCCTCGAACGACAGAAGCTCTGCTGAGAGAATACCGTCAGCCGCCAATCCGCTTCCGTCTGTAATTATTGGTGACAACGAGGCATGAGGGGCGGCAGTTCGGCCCCAGTCACCCTTATGCCGCTGGCTCCAAACCATCCAGATAATCCAGCGCATCCTGTACCGATTTAACCGGCACGAGCTTCATATCGCTTTTAATCTCGTCGGCCTTGGTCTCTGCCTCTTTATAATTACCCTCCGGGACGAAAAAAATTTCCGCATCCTGCCGATCCGAGGCAACAATTTTAAACTTTACGCCTCCGATCGGGCCGACGGCGCCATCCTCAGACATCGTTCCTGTACCGGCGATCCGGTAGCCCTTACTCAGATCACCAGGGGTCAGCTGATTATAGATCTCCAGTGTAAACATGAGCCCGGCGGAAGGGCCGCCGATTCGAGTATCTGCGAACTGAACCTCTTTATCCGAATCCTTCGGCTCAATCTTCCGGACCTCGCCCACCGTCACGCCCAAGCCGGCTCTGATATTGCCATCTTCCTCGCTAATCTTCACCAGTTCGACCTTCTGGGTAGCTATTTTACCGCCCCGATCATACGTAAGCTCCACCTGCTCTCCCGGAGCCATCCCCTTCAGAAGACCGGACAAATCCTCAAACTTGCCGATCGGGCTGCCATTAATCTCCTTGAGAATATCACCCGGATGAAAGTCGCCCTTCGGTGTAATCGCCTCAGAAAATCCGACGATGAATACATACTCGGGAACCACCTCATATTCGATTCCGGCTTGTCGGTACGCGGACATAATCGCACTGGATTGGGAAGTGCTCATGTAGTATCTCTGCTGGGTTTGATACTCTTCGTCATTTCTGTCGGGCTCCTTGCGAACAATCTCAGCATGAGGCTTGAATTGGGCCGACAAAAGCAGCGCCAAATTAGCATAGCTCACGGATACCGTAGTCAGCATAAAGGTGCCTTGCTCCTCTGTATCGCCTCCGATGATCGTAACCATCGGCTTCACTTCCTCCGCCGTGCCCGGCTGGTTCACCATATAAGGAGTGGGCATATAGACAACCACATAGACCAGAATAGCTAGAGAAATTACATATAAGCCCGCCTTGATTACGGGTGATCGGGTTCTGCGCATTTCCTGTCCTCCTCTGTTACTACGCTTGCTGTTGAAGAGTCATGCTTGCCCCAGCTTCAGCATATATTCGGTATAGCTAAGACTTGTACTTGTTAGATTACCACAGCGACCCATTACGAGAGCCAAGGAAGGTGAATGCCTTGCCCAGCAAATCCTCAACGGCCGGTCGTCTCAGCTCTACGCTGCTGTTCGGGCTGGCCGCCGTCATTCTTGTGATCTGTATCGTATACGCCCCCAGTGAAGCCTTTAAGGCCTCCGGTCAAGGATTGGCAATCTGGTGGCGCATCGTCTTTCCTGCACTGCTTCCTTTTCTCGTGCTGACCGAAATTGTCCTCGCAAGCGGATTTGCACGAGGTCTTGGCGTGCTCCTGGAGCCTTTCACCCGCCGCATCCTCGGTTTGCCCGGCCTGGCAGGCTATGTGATCCCCTTAGGATTGATCGCAGGATTTCCGGCGGCCGCGACAGCTTCGGCTTCTTTATATCAGCAAGGAAAAGTAACCTCTAAAGAAGCGGAAAGAATGGCCGCCGCGGCTCATTTCGGAAGCCCGATGCTGTTGACCGTTGTCATTGGCACGGGCTTCATCGGCTCCCCCGCACTCGGCCTCCTGCTTCTGGGGATCCATTGGCTCGCAGGACTCGGCGCAGCAGCGACTCTGAGGAGCAGCGGAACCAGTCCCGGCAGCTCCAGCAGGTTCCCTGCTTCCTCCAAGCCTTCCGAAAACAAAGGAATCCTGCATCTTGTCTTCTCGGAAATGAGACGGGCGCAAGAGGAGGACGGGCGCAGCTTCGGAAAGCTTCTGGGGGATGCCGTAAGTAAAAGCGTTCAGACCTTAATGAACATCGGCGGTTACATGCTGATATTTGCCGTCGTCATTCATGTCTTAACCCGCGCATGGCCCTCTTTCTTGCCACAAGCCCTGGTCTCGGGCTTGTTGAAGCTTCATTTAGGGGCCTATACCGCAGCAAAAATGGCCCTTCCGCCATCCGTACTTGCTGCATGGATTTCCGCAATGCTGGGCTGGGGAGGGCTTTGTGCGCTGCTTCAGGTTCGCTCGATTCTATATCCCGCAGGAATCGGCATCCGCAGCTTTATTCTCTACCGAATGATCCATGCGGCCTATGCCTGTCTGCTCGCCTTGCTGCTATGGAAACCGGCGATGCACTGGTTCCCAGGCACACTGCCGGCCGCCTCAGGGATTAATCCCGCTTCCGTTGATCCTGACACCACTGGCTATACGCCCCTGCCAACCTGGGAGCAAATAGTCGGTATGCTCCAGCTTCAATCGTTGCTGCTGGCCGCCATACTGACAGGAAGCATCTGCATAGCTCTTTGGCTCCGCAGGCTCAGAGTCCGCTAATTTCATAGTGGTTGGGCATCAGCCTTGCGGCTTCTGATATTTTGCTATTAATGCCTGCTCAACCTCGGACGGCACCAGATCCGACACATCTCCGTTGAAGCAGGCAATTTCTTTTACTACGCTGGAACTAAGATAAGAATACTTCGGGTTGGTCATCATGAAGATCGTCTCGACCTCACTGTTCAGCTTATGATTGGTCGAAGCCAGCTGAAGCTCGTATTCAAAATCGGTTACAGAACGGATTCCGCGGACAATGACATGCGCCTGCTTGTAGTCCATGTAATTGACCAGCAGATCACGGAAGCTATCGATCTCCACATTCGGCAGATGGCTCGTCGAAGCGGCTAGCAGTTCCTTGCGTTCCTCCACCGTGAACAACGGCTTCTTGCTCAAATTATTCAGTACGGCCACGATCAACTTGTCAAACTGGCGGGAAGCCCGCTGGATAATATCCATGTGACCCTTCGTCACAGGATCGAAGCTCCCAGGGTACACCGCAACCCGCGGTGTTGGAAAAGGTTGTTCCATTATTCTCCTCCTCGCCCGGCATCTTGCCGGACCGTGTCTTCTTTGTCAAAGCTGTAAATGGAGACGGCAGTTTCACCATATAGTGCTTTGCGCAGCTCGATAAAAGAACCCGGTCTTTCCGGATATGTATAGGAAGATTCATATTCAAGCACTATTGTTGCGCCGGTATTCAACAGATTCAGGCTGTCCATCATATCCATCAGCATGTCTCCATGCTTCAATCGGTATGGCGGATCCAGAAAGACAAGATCGAACGAAGCACCGCGCTTGGCAAGCGCCTTTAGCGCCCGCTCCGCATCATTCTTGTATACCTCTGCCTGCTGCTCAAAGCCGGTTGCCTTTAAATTGGCGCGGATCACCTCGATGCTCTTGTACTCCAAATCAACGAATACAGCCTTGTCCATCCCCCGGCTCAACGCTTCAATTCCCAAGCCGCCGCTTCCAGCGAACAGATCCAATGCCTGTCCTCCATCAAAATAAGGCCCAATCATACTGAACAGAGCCTCCTTGACTTTATCTGTAGTCGGCCTTGTTCCCATGCCGGGAACCGACTTCAACGTTCTCCCGCGGGCTTGACCTGATATTACTCTCATTGTCTGCACACCTTCTTTGCTGAAATGCCTGTCGATATCGTACCACAATCACATAAGGATTGAAAAATGCAATCCACACAAGTTTTTCATCACACTATGTATAATTCTGGCTGGAAGGGACACAATGGAGCTATCGACATCACAAATGTCGTAGACAACCGCGGAGAAGACTTACGTTTCCCCATAAGCTCTTCGTCCGGTTTCTCCTCTCCCATGATGGGGCTCTCGAAAGAGAGCCCCGCTTTTTTATTATAACAGTTTGTTCAGCCCATATTATATAAGGACCTTAAGACTGATACAGAGTAATAATAAATAATATAACACAAGCATTTTCGATGAATTGGGACCAATTTGGGACCAAATCCCCAATAAAAGAACTCATTTATCTTCGATTCACATTACCTTGCACTTGCTCTTTTATCATCATCTCCAGATCAGCTTGTCTAAAAAATATCCGACTACCGATACGAAAGAAGGGAATTTTCTTTTTCCGTACCATTTCGTAAATCATCCAAGTGGAGACCCTAAAAAAACTGCTACTTCTTTAACATCAAGAGTCTTATGTTCTGTTGATACATTTTGTTGTTTCAATATTTGAGCTAACTGCGAGAAAATCACTGGAAGATCGTACTATTATTAGCTAACGTTCTCGAAACTTCATTTTCACTCTAGCATCAAATCGAGCTTGATTACTACCTGCACCTAGTCCTCCCCTTGTACTAGCTTTGGGTTTCAACCTCAGCCTCCAACTAAATGTTCCATCGGCGTTCTTTACTCCCTGTTGCTCGACCCACCAACTGTATCTTGTCTCACCCAACCATTTCTCTGCCCAAGTCTTTAAGTTAGCAGTGTTCTTGGAAATGCGACCAGTTTCTTAAAACTAGAGCATTTCCCTTACCCATAACAAAATGTTCAACAGTATACGACCTATTATCGAGACATCTACATAATCACTTAGCTCGCCCATTGTGTAAAGATCTACTATTTTGTAAGCACCGTCACCCATCTTTTTCCTTACTGACTTGGGAGTTCCCAGACAACTCCAGCCCCGTGCATATGCGTAAACTCACTTGGATCCACTTGCCAAAAAAGGGCGGGGAGAATTCCCCGCCTTTAAGTCTCATTTAATATAAATAGGTAATTTATCCATGATCATTTGTTCGTCTTTCTCGTCAAGTTTCAAAACTTCTTTGATCGAATCCTCCCTATATCGGTATAATAGTACTTCCTCTGAAGTGCCCCCCATTGAAATAAAATCCAACCCTAGGCCGTCTTTATGCCATACAACGGCAGGTATATATTCATAATCTTCATCGGAGACAACACGCAGTTCTTCGTTTTCAATGTTAAATATCGCTAAAAAACTTGACCCCAGATCGCCAAAGCCGCAAGCAAGCTGCTTGCCGTCAGGAGACCAATTATAACCATTGATCGCTTCGCTTCCTTCAGGTATAAGATCATTTATTATTACCTGGTTCTCTTTAGCCAAATCCACGACAATTAGTCTCGATCCTTCATGATCGTCAACATGAACAGCTAAAAAATCAGTATTTGATAAAGATAAAGACTCAACTCTAAGCGGTTTTCTATCCAAAGATATGGTATAGGTGCCATAGCTACTATCAATTTGCATCTTACTGATCACTGTATCGGATTCGTAAACTTGTTCTCCCTCCGACTTTGAAATATCCGCTGTAAAAACAAGATCCTTTTGTTTCCATAAAACTTGGCGATCAGTAACGTCGATTTCCGGAGTATTCTCCACTGAATAATAGAGCGAAGGATTTACCGAATTTTCGGATGCCAACTTATTAATATCCTCCTCATTTGAGTGGTTAGTTTCATTTTTGCTTGATTGAAGTTCACCGGAAGTTTGGTTTTTTTCTTTTAGAGGTTCAATTTGTGAATTCTTCTCACTCGTACATCCTCCAATAACTACAATTGCAAAAACAATAATAATAAACCGGTAAAACTGCTTCATTCCCTAATTCATCCTTTCCCAATACTTTAGATTGTAAGTCCCAGTGTAAAAGCAGAGCACTTAATAAAAATATGTCTGCATCAATAACAAAAAATGCCCCACAGGAAGGGTCATACATTTATAATGACGTACCTTATTTAATTTTGTTTACAAAGGTCATCAAAACGTCAAAATTCTAAGAGTCACTGTAATGAAATAGCTTTATTTAGAGAATAAAATTCAAGTCTTTACTCGCGTATAACCATAATGACGAATCTATATATGAGTATTACATGGATTATTTTTGTAACTGATTGAATGATTAAGTTTGTTCGAAAGTTAACAGCCTTACCAAAGAAAAACCTTGAAAGACACGAAGCCAATCAAGGTTTTAGTCTATTTTTCTAATTGCAGTTTGATCTTCTAAGCATCCAAAACAACACCGTTGATGGCATTTTTTTTAGCCTCAATGAAAAGCATTGAACTCCATATTTCTAATGCAAAATTAGCAGATGAAATACTAGTTTCAAAGTAATCAATAGACGTTAATTCTAAGTAACCACCTTCTTCAACCTGAATATTCTCAAGTCTATTTTCACCGCTATTTTTAATAAAGTAATGTGTAGAGATTTCATAAAAAATCACTTCGAAATTACTAAGGACCCCGTTTTCAATCACCCGAATTTTCAAAGCGATCGAACTATTCAGTAAGTCTATTTTTAGGTTTTCGATTGTCCCTGCCCATAATTTATTTAATTGTAACTTCAATTCATTCAATCACTTCCCAGTATAAGAATTTACAATGTCTGTGATTGGCTTCAAAAAGTCGTCCGTCATATCAATATGCGTCAGTCCTTTATCGTTAGTCAGTTTTCCATCCAACGTAAAGGAGCCTTTTCCCGTCAATACTTACCCTAAAATAAGGTTGTGTCCTGCCACCCGAACCCTCATTCATAATTTGTACTACAATAGGTTTTTTACCATTAGGAATTTCAACTTTCCAGCCATTTTTCAATGCAGGGCTTAGGCAATCAAGGTTTCGTGAATAGAGGTATTAGGTTATCTGCCCCAACCCTTTTCTACCTCGTCGGATATTTTTTTTGTTTCATTTCCCATGTATCTTCTTGCTTCTTCTAAAATCGTCGGGTCGTCACCTAGTTGTTCAAGCACTGTTACCGCTAATATTTCATGAACTTTCTCGTCCGAACAAATAGCCATCTGCTCAAGAAAATTGAAAACATTCTTTGCTATTTGTTCGTCGTTACCTTCACGCAACAATCTAATAATGTAGGGATTTACAACATCACCGAAAACGATATGTGGTAATATCTCATCCCACCATTCTAACTCTTTTTCATATAGCGGAGTGACCTCAGGTATTACCTTGAGCATTTTTTGAACAACGTTATTATAATCCATACCTAGTCACCTTACTTTCCGGAGAGAGCAGCTTTCAAATCTTGGAGTAACGCCTCAGCTAATGCTTTATCTTGAGTGCTAAGCTGTTCCTTTTTTAGTATATTCTCTAAGTTCTTTACTCTCTCTTTACCTTTTTGCAAATGACTTTTCCCTCCAACAAGTTGACCCGTATTCAACTCATGCCTGATTGCGTCCATCGTACTTCCATTTCCAACAGTAGCATATGGAGGATATAGTTAGTTTATTGCATTTTGAAGCTTTTGGTTTTCGGCAATAGGTTTAACCGTTAAATCAATCTTCCCCTTACCCATAACCTTAACTTCAAACCATTTTCCTATCTTAACCATACCTTTTGCTGTAACTGGTTGAATGATGAGTTCATCGGCAGTGATCAGTCCCACACCAAAGGAAAACCTCGAAAGGCACAAAGCCTATCGAGGTCATGTTCAACGTATTATGGTATTATGCTGAATCCGATTAGTACCCTTCATACCAAATTTCATATAGATAGCTAGTATCTTTAATATTTGATAAGAAATCAATCGCTTTACTCCAATTGTCTTCACCGGGATTAAAAAATACGCTATGTTCTTGCGATGGCTGTATGCCTTCACCCGTTAGTTTAAATGCCTCTATTGCCGTTATTGCAATCCCGTTCTTTTCACAGTCATAAACTACTGCTATTGCAGTTTTAATAAAGTACAACCAAATGTTATCATAGATAACAGCTTTTTTAAGGAAATTTTCTTTTATTATATCAGTCATTCAAACACCTTCTCATGGTTTATAAGATTTTTAATGGTAGCTTCTTCATCATAATAATACCGGGTTTTACTATTTCCTTCCGACCGCTCATAAAGCAGACCATCGCCGTTATAGGTATATCTGACCTCTTTTCCATCCTCGGTTTTGACCTTGGTCAATCTATTCAAGCTATCGAAGGTAATGTCGGCATTGGACAATCCGTGCAGATCTCGTCCTTCGATATTCTGTATGTTGCCGCGTTGATCATACGTATATTTCTACTCTACTTAGCAATTTAAACATGTTATTATAGGGTTTTCTTTCTTATTTCGTTAAAAGCCTGTAGCCCAACTTCACTAGAAACATTGTCTACAGACTGAGGAGCCGAAAGAATCGGCTCCTTTAAGTAATTTAAATTCAACTTACTCGATATTTATCTGAATCAGTGGTCATTAAAATAGTAATCTAGTCCTCAGCTAATCCGAACGAAAGAATATGAATATCTAGACGCAAGTCAAATTTACTCAGTAAATTGATGGCCTTGTTTGAAAGCTCAAATCCGATTTGGGCCATTTCAGAATTAATATAAATAGCGATGCATGAATTGTTGCTTTTTCTAATAACGTTATTAATTACTTCGTGGTCCAATCGTTCTAATAGTCGAGTTAATGTTTGAGAGACTTCCTCGCCTTGAAGAATGGGTTCTTTATATATCCATTTACTTGTATCCGACTTCTTTTTTAAAGCTTCGCTGATAACCTGCCCCCTCTCTATTACCGTTGAAGGAGTTAATTTAAGTATTCTGCTGATCTCAGAGTGGTTCAACTGACTGTCTGTAAAACAAAGTGCACAATTCCCTCTTATGCTCAATATAGTTGCCCCTTTCAATCTATTGAAATAATAATATCCTCACTAATTCATACTTCTCTTTAATTCTTTTGCCAATTCAACCAATTGTTTATAGGTGAAATTATCACTGGCCCTCATTCCCAGTTGTGCTTTAATTTCATGAATATATTCTCCAAATAAATTACGATCAATTCCAACATCTTTTGCAGCATCGTTAACCATCTTGATATCTTTTTTTGCAAACAATTGCAAGTCGAGTTTTAAAGCATATCTAGCTCCCTTCTTACTTATTGCTTTAGCGCTAGTTGTTACTAATTTTGCTGGCAAAGCAAATCCACCGTCGAGAATATAGAACATCGGGTCATCAATAAGTGGAATTTCTCGAGCGTTACCATACATTAATTCATGATACATGTTTCGTGTATAGCTCACTACAACTCTCTTTTCGAGAGGCTCTCCTGAAAAATAGTCAGTATAAGTTATTCTATATACTTCATCTTCATATTGTACTCTAATTAAATTTGCAGCATCGTGGGCTGATTGCATTAATCGAATATCATTCTGTTTTAATCCATACTCATAAATCCTTTTAAATGCATTTATCTTGTTCCGATCATCTTCAGAATAAACGATCCCCATTTCAGTATGCATATTTCCACTCGGGTCAACATAAATAAGTGGATTATTACTCACATACGAATACCGATTCAAACTCAACGGATTATCAAGACTGCCTTGATAAGGGTCCTTCGATACAAATCTTCCCGCATTCGGATCATACCAACGTGCGCGCAGGTATTGCAGATCGGTTGTGCTGTCCCAATACTCGCCGGAATAGCGGAATACGTTCGGTACGGTCTCTTCTTCGGTTTCCGGGTTCCCCCAAATATCGTAGGTGTAGGCGTTGAGTTGCTGTCCTTGGCTGTCAGTCAGACCCACAACATCCCCGTGACCATTCAGCTGGTAATATTGCACCTGACTGCTGCTGTGATCTACACGAGACCATAAGCGTCCGCTTAAATCATAGATGTAGGTATAGGTTATACTTGGTGTCCCGCTGCTAACATCCGCTTCGGCGATCAGCTTTGCTTCTTCATCATAATAATACCGGGTTCTACTGTTTCCTTCCAACCGCTCATAAAGCAGGCCGTCACCATTATACGTATAACTGACTTCTTTTCCATCCTCGGTTTTGACCTTGGTCAATCGATTCAAGCTATTGAAGGTAAAATCAGCATTGGATAATCCTCGTAATTCTCGGCCTTCGATATTCTGGATGTTGCCGCGTTGATCATACGTATATGTCTTGTTCTTTTCACCGCTCTCTGTATGAATACGATTGAGCGGGTCATACGTGAAGTTATCCGTAACGCCGTTTTGAGTTCGACCTACAATATTCTTGTTCAGGTCATAGTCATACTTAAATGTATACCCTGTTGCTATATTCAAGCTGGCACGTGTGTAAGTTGCCTCTGTGGCTGTAGCCAGACTTTCCTCAGCCGCCATTCTCTCTTGTGCACTTCTTGTCACACTCGAGGCGCCAGCGCTTACGGTCATCCCCGTCAGATCATAGCCGTCATAACGATATGCCGTACCCACCCCACTGCTGGATACACCTTGCTCTAAAAGTCCATTCAATTGATAGTCAAATGCGATCTGATCCAATGTGGCGAGGGAGCCGGGGGCTGCTGCTGTTATTGACGAGGTTTTAGCGCCATTAGCAGCATTTCCTTTTACTACCGCCAGCGTACTGACACGATTCATAACATCTATCGTATAGCTGGCTCCGGCTGCTTGTCCCCTGGCATCCGTCAATGTATATCCAGTACGTATTTGTTTGTTGTACGTATAATCAATACGTGTCCCATCCGGATAGCCCATCGTCACAAGCGAACCGTCCGCATGATCGTATTGGTAGGTTGTTGTCCCGGTCGAATCCGTCATCCCGGTTCGCCGTCCCAATGAATCATAGGTATAGGCAATTTCCTCACCCGGAGCTACGATCTTCGTTAGAAGATTATCGCTATTGTACTGGTATTGTGTCGTTTGACTGGCATGATCCAGGTATTTAGTCAGATTTCCGCGAGAATCGTAAAAGAACGCTTCTACCATGCCCTCTTCGTTAATCTGGCGTATCAGCTTGCCTGCTTCGTCATATTCATATCGAACAGCTATGCCGTCCGGATATTCAACCCTGGTCAAATCACCCGCAAGACTATAGGTATATCTTGTTACCCGCTGCTCAGCATCCGTCACAGAGATGATCCGACCAAGCGCATCATACTGATATTGCGTCTGTTGCCCTTCCCCGTCCGTCTCGGATAACACATTCCCTGCAAGATCATACGCAGCCTGTGCCAGTGCAACAAACATCCCGTCCTTCCACTCTTTAGCAGCGAGCGTATTGCCAACTAAGTCAAAGGTCTTTTGCTGTTTCACACCTGCAGGATCTGTAGTTGTCACTGTCCGATTAACCATATCGTAGGCAGCAGAAGACTGTGAGCCATCCGCATAAAACGCCTTTGTCTGGCGTCTAAAACCGTCGTGGGTATAGATGGTCTGATTGCCTTCCGTATCTTTGTAAAGATCCAGGTTCCCTGCTTCATCATAGCCGTACTGGAAGATCGCATCATCTACGATTTCTCGAACGACAAACCCGTGAGGACTATACCGCTGGGTAGTTGTGATTCCTTCAGGACTGGTTGTAGTCACGGTTCGCTGCTCATCATCATACTGAACAGTCGTGGTGCTCTGATCGCTGTAGGTTGTCTTCACCATCCGCCCAAGCGCATCATAAGCAAAAGCAGTAACAGCTCCAGCCTCATCAGTAGAAGTGATCAGCTCTCCTGCTGCATTATAAGTGAAGCTCTGCTTGGATACGCTAGAAGTGCCATCCATGGCACGAATCACCATCGATTGCTCGGAAAGAAGATGCTTACCGTATGGAGAGGCGTAGAAATAATTCACTGTGTTTGTACGTTGGTCATCCTTTGTTTTTGAGGCAATCAAATTTCCATACGCATCGTATTCCAAATCGGATTGCGCTAGTAATTTGCCGCTTGCGCTATTCTCTCGGATCGTTACCTGCTTGACGTCTCCCTGATCGTTATAACTGTATCGCTGAATGCGCTTTTTCTCGTCACTCACTTTGATGTCTACCTGCTCAGGAAGAGACCAGAAAAATGGAGCCGGGGAAAGCATATAATTGTAAATCGTTTCCTGTCCTGTACTCCAGTTTTCCGAAAGCACTTGACCCAGCTCATTATACCGATAGTTTATCGTCAGAGGTTGGGATTCTGACCCTCCCTGCCGGTAGCTTTCTGTAACTGCAACGGGGATGTTCCATCCAGCTGTATCACTGTAGGTAAACTGACGTTTTAAGCCTGTAGTAGCGTCTTCGCTTAACTGTTCTTTCAAATAGATAATATCGGGCTGCCCTTCACCCTGAAAGGTCTTTTCGAACGATAGCGTCTCCTGCGAGCGAACGTCCTTAATGACTGTAGTGAACGCTGCACTTTGTCCATAGCTGTTAAGCTCCTCGCCAGAGTAACTAAATTCTGCCGGCTGAAGCACGACATCTCCAACCTCTGTCGAGTACGCATCCTCACGCGACTTCAGCTTGAATACGGTGTCTATGGCATAAGGCCCTATGAACTTGCGGCTGGAAGTGTAATCAAATTCTGTCGTTGCCGAAGAAGGATGCAATATTCGAACCAACAACGCCGATTTTTTTGTTCCCTGCAAATTTCCCTGGTCCTTTAATGACTCCAAAAGATTGAATCCGGACTCTTGAAAAGAATAAAAGTATTTACTGCTTCGGCCTATAGCATCCTTGACCTCGCTCAAGACCGGCTGTTCGTTGTCTATGGATGTAAAATAGTCAACTTTTTTATTCGTGCCTGTTTGCGATACGGTGATTTTTCCATCGGTATAAACAAAGGTTATTTCATTACCATCACTGTTTGAAATGCGGGAAAGAACATTGCCGCTATTGTGGGTGGAGTAGTGCAGTTTCACTTGATTTCCATAGTTATCTCCAATCAAAATGAGATACCCTGCAGCGCTAAAATAGTAATGGTTTCCGTTCAATAGAGATATCTTGAAACTACTAGCTACACCATCAACCGTTTGGCTAGCATCGAAGGACACTTGCACATCATTCCATGGATAACCTTGCAGCTCCAGGTTCTCCGATAACCGATAACGCCCAATTCCAGGGAAGTCCATGATCCATTGGCCGCCTTGTTCTTTTATAAAAGGAAGCTCCCATCTCCATCCTCTTCCCAAGGCCGAATCTTTCTCTTCTCTTCTGATTTCTGCACGGTTTAAGTAGGCACCATTCTCCGAGCCAACCCCGATTTTCTCACTAGCCCGAGAACTATCATAAACTCGGGTCAGGCTGAAAGGGAGCGCGCCCGGTAACATCAAATCTGTCATACGCAACTTCAATTCGCCTGTAGACGCATCAATGGCATCCATACCATAGGCCACCTCATACGCGGAGGTTTCATTGGATAAGCCAAGCTGCTCCAGAGCCGTCTGATCATAACTGGAAGCTGCAATAGATGTGTTTAACAACGGCGTTAATGCTGCCGATTGTTCATTTCGTACCTGTTGATCAATCTGCCGAACTTGCTTGTACCGGGAAATGTTCTTTTCAAAATGGTCTTGCCCTTCTTGAAGAGCATTGGAAATCTCATAGAGTGTATAGCCTTGAGACAACTGCTTATCCAACCATTCTTCTGTAACCTGAAATTGATTCATGATTCCCGAAACCGTTAGAAACTTATCCGAAGCCGCTGCTGAATTCAAATCCACTGCAGGACTCGTTGCCCATTTTTCAATTTCTGCGCCTGAAGCAAAGGTTAGCGATTGCATCACGCCAGAAGTAAGGATCGACAAGATTAGTACGAGACTCATAACCTTCTTTAACATCATATATCACCCCGGGAATGGTTATTGGTTATGCAATGGATCAATACTGGAACGGGAATACGATCTTCGTTCTTCGCTTCAAATTTCCGTTGTAATCATACTCGTACACCAGCTTGTCTCCTGTTGGGAAGACGATCTCTCTCAGCCGGCCATCCGGTCGATAATCATAACTCGCCTCCGGAGTCACGGTCATCATCGAAACGATCAGTTGCAGATCGAGCGGAAGCCCGCTAGACTCAGTGAGCTTCAAATAATATGTTTTTCCGCCTTCAAGCTCCCACTCCAGCACAGCATAATCCAGACCAAATTCCTGGTCCCCTTCTTCACTTGTCGTAAGCGAATGAGTCAAATCCGGCTGGTCGAACAACGACAATACCGGCTGTAAAGCTGTATTGGACGGCAGTTCCTTCGTCACGAACCGATAGCGCCCTGCCTCTGGAGCCGTGAACCGGTAATAGCCGTTCTCTCCAGCATCCTTATACACGTACACAAGCTGACGGTGAAGTAAATCCTCGAATACAATCTCCTGTACATCCACAAACTCAAAGCTGCGATAAGGTGCCGCAAACAATACCGGATTCATCGAGGTTGTCTTTAATTGAATCATTCCACCCGCAGGAAGATTGTAAGAGACCGTGCTTTGCTCTCCTTGGCGAACAACGCTTCCGGTTGCATCCAATATCGTATAATCAAAATACCGCCCCGATGAGCTGCTCGCATTCGTAACCAGCTTCGCCTCAAAGCTGCCAATATTCTTAAATCCGATGAGCTTCTGCGGCTCCAGCACTTTCTTCAATAGTGCCGACTCCATACTCGGAAACGCTTGAAAAGCCTGCCCATAGGTGAAGGTTACAGGGATATCCGTTGTTACCGTAGCAACAACCTGACTGCCAGCAGGAACAGAAATGTCTGCTAATTGATCGTAATCCGCCTCTTTCACCTCTCCATTTGGAGAGTAGATTGCATAATCAAACCAGGCACCAGGATTTCCTTTTGCCATCAACTTTTGCGAGGATGAGTTCAGGTTGGAGAATACATAACTTTCATTCTTATTTAATGTCACTTGATGAATCGTTGGATTCTCCCCAGGTGTAGCTATAAAAGAAGTGAATACACCTCCGAAGGTCAGAGAACCCACTAGTGGAGTTACCGTGATGGAATAGCCTGGAGAAATTGATAGTAATGTATAACGAGAACCCTCTGAAGATACCGTTCCATCAGAACGCCGAACAACATAGGCATACTCATTGCCTGAAGCTGCATCACTGTAAAGATTCTCAGCTTCTCCGCTAATATTAGTGTAGGTATATGAACTCCCTGGGGCTACAGTGGCCCTTAACAAAGCCGGATGCTCGGCAAGAGACAGTGCAATGGCATCTGTGTAGGACACCGTCGTTGGAATGGCTGATTGGCCTGTAATGATAGCATAGCCGCCTGCAGGTACAGCCACATTGCCTGAATGCTCAAAGGAGGCGCTATGGACGCTTCCATCTTCGTCGTAAACGGCTGTATCTATGACTCCCTCGACCTGATTAACGTTGGTTGTCAATGTGATCAGCTTGCTGCCGTTATTCACAAAACGATAGGACTCATCCTTATAAACTTGTTGCTTGGAAATAGCCTCTCCCGGTTTGGTTTCCCATGAGAAAATACGATAATTGGCACCAAAAGTAACCGGGGTTGATACAGCGGTTACTACAATAGAGTTGCCGCTCGATACTTGAGGGTCAGTATAAGTTGCAGCGCGTTTGGCTTGCTGCGTGCCGTCCGGGTAATATTCCACCCAGTCAAACCGGTTGCTGGAGGTAGCGTTGGTCCTAAGCGTCCGGAGCTTGGGACTGATATTCGTAAACTTGTAGCTTTCGCCCTGCGAGAGAGTCACTCTGAAATGCGAGGGTTCACTGCTTGGCTCAGCTGTAAAATCGTCTGTATAATCAAAGGTCACATCCGCCCCGCCCTGCACCGTTATGATGGCAAAGCCGCCGCCCGCTGGCAGTCTTGGTGTGCTGATGGCATCAAAGCCTTGTGAGTAATAGCTGCCATCGGCCGTATAGACCGTATAGTCGTAAAGTCCGTCTACTTTTCTCGCATTATTGTTCACTGGATTGGTCAGAGTGCCGTTATTGGTGAATTTGTAGGAGGTTCCAGGAGACAGAGTCACCCGGCTGATCGCATCATCCCTCCGGTCTCCCCCCATAAAGGTCCGATATGGCGCCCCTACCCGAAGAGGATTCTCAGTTATCAACGTAAGCACCACATATCTGCCCACAGTCATCAGCGGCAGAGTAGTGGTATTCGTGCCACGAGAAGTTTCTGTACCGTCCTCGTTGTAGACCACGTAATCAAATTTGTCTTTACTTGTCCCGGAATGCTCCACCCGGTCCGACTTGGTGCCTACATTGGTAAAAATATAGCTATCCCCCTGCGATAAAGAGATGCTGTCATAAGCAGGCTCGTCAGTCTCATAACCGAAGAAGCCCTCATATGGGACAGCAACTGTAACCGGATCATTGGAGGCGCCAGTCAAAATAACGGTGTCTCCTACACTGAAGCTGGGCTTCGTATAAGAATCAAAGTTCGATTTTTCCAAAGTGTCATCTTCCTTGTAGACAGCGTAGTCATACCGCTTGCCGTTTGACGAGGTTGCATCGCTCATAATCGACCGGGAAGCATAGGCCTGATTGGAGAATAGGTAGCTCTCTCCCTTGGAAAGTGTCTTCTTCAGCAGCGCAGGAACCGGAGAATAGGTATAGGTCAGTTCTGAATTGAAGCTGACGGTCAAGGGATAGTCATAGTCCACGGTAATTACAGTAGTGCCGCCCTTGCTGTATACGCTGGCACTGCCCGTATGCTCCATGTCGTCCGAACTCACTTTGCCATCCGTATTGTAGGAGACATAGTCATAGCGAATACTGTTGCTAGATTTGGCATCTGTCGAAACGGATAAAAGCTTGTTCGTATCATTGGTAAACTGTACGCTTTGACCGGGATAAATCACCAGCTCGATTTTGTCTGCCGCCATCAAATAAACACTGTCCGTAACCGAATATGCAGCCTCCGTAACCGTGGGCTGGGTAACTTTGAATGATTTTCCGGCCACAACGTCCACAACGGATCGATACACCGACGCCGTCGGAATCGCTAACTTGGAAGCTCCCGCCGCTAACCGCGGTGCCATACCCAGACTGCCAAGACTCATGACTACTGCCAGGCAAGATAGCAGTACTTTCTTGATCCTCATACACTTTTCCTCCATTTCCATATTCAGTATTTTAGTATCACTCCCTATATCGGAGATTCAAAATAGTTGATAAATAGGAAATTTGAACCATCAAAAAAATCATCTCTTCACTTATAAAGAGATGATTTTTCTGAACAATTCATTTATTTTGATCCTTTTATACGATTTCTTTCTTCTTTACACTTTTCAGTATATCCAATTTCTGAGAGAATCACGAATTGATGAGTTAATGCCAGGACTACTGAACATTATTAACTCATCATTGAGGTATGATTTTGAAATTGACGATTTATTAGAGTCGTTTAAGCACAAAATTGAAAGAGCTGTTGAATACTATAAACATAATAGAGCACTATACATAACAAAATTTCTTTATAAAATGTCAATCTATTACCTCGTGCGAAATAAAAATCATGTTGCAATAGATATAATTTTACAAGGTTTGGAATTATCTGGTATTCTTAATGATACAAGGGCATTTATAAAATTCACTGTCATTTTTGAGTCAACTCGAAAGAAGTGCAATGAAGATCAACAAACGCGGTATTACCAAATTATTGATCAACTTCTTAAGGAGGAATTGAGTAATGAAGAAAATGTATTTATCCGTGATGGTAGTTTTTTGCCTTGTTAGTGTAATTCTTGGGCCAATCGCATCCAACCCGCCGATAATTTCCCCATATAGTCATGGGGCGGAACATTAAATAGCTGCAATTTCAAAAAAGGCACCCATCAAAAGAAAATTGATAGGTGCCTTTTTTTGTTTCAGAAAAATATTATTTTATGATACACAAAGTTCAGTCAATCAAAACCGCACATTCAGCCTTGTTTATTTTTTGTGAACGACATTTCCATTTATTTCTCCTATGGAAACTTCACCTTTCCCCGTTTGTGTAATCGTTACATCCTTCTTTACTTGATCAATTGCCAGACTACCATCACCTACATGGATTTCTACTGCACCATCAATGCGTTCTATTGCTACATGTCCGTTCAAATTATCAATGATAACCGTCTCAGCAATATCCGTAACAGTCACATTCCCGTCTCGATTGTCAATCTCCAACGAACCAGACAACCCAGAAACAAAGATATCACCATTAATATTATCTATGGATGCACTGGATTGCAGCTGATTAAGTGTAATATCACCATCACGATGCGACTTAATTTCTACATCTACCCCCTTGGGAACAGTGACTTCCAAGTCAACAGCTCCTGAGCCGGTAGCCAAAAATTGTCCTTCAAAACGGGCATCTAAATAGGCAATGTTGTGATCTGCTCTTAAATCCAGTTCGAGCTTCTTCATACTCGCCCCATTTGATCGTACGCCTGCCTCAACCTGAATATAGTCGCTACTAGTATCGCTTCTCACGCTGATTGTTCCGTTCCGATGGTCAACCACCAACTTAGCCACTTCCTGAGCCGATAATTCAAGCTGTTTGGTATCTGTTGTCTCTGCTGTCCCAGATGTGCCACAAGCTGCTAGGACAAGCAAAAGACAAACAAGAATTGCGAATTGGATTTTTTTCATGTTCTTGACTCCCTTTGAATTCTATTGTTTAACATCGCGTTTTACAAACGAAAAATAAGAAATCGAATGCAAAATTACAACATGCAATAATAGTAAAGCTACTGCCCATAACATGCTCACATCTTCAACAGAAGGATTACCATATACAAAAGGTGTCCAATCCGTCTGGGAAAAAATAAAATACCGTGTCCAGTCCCAACCGTCCATCGCAATAGAGATCACAAATCCCGCCACCGCGATCAACATAGAAATAACAATGGAGAACGTAATGCTGCGAAATGCGGCAGATATCATAAACGCCAACGTCACTACGACAAGCAGAAAGGGAAGCTGCAGAATATACCCTGACCATAATGCCTGCAGTACGGGTATTCCCATAACTGTCTGATCTTGAACATAGAGATGGGATGAGGTCAGCCCAGCAAATCCAAAAAACACACCACCAAGCACCATGGCCACTGCTACACAGATCGTTGTCAAGAACAATGCAAATACCAGCGAGGCGATATACTTTGAACAATAAATTTGCGTCCGGCTGGCTGAACGAGTCAAAAGCAACTTGATTGTACCTGCTGCAAACTCGCCTGCCATAATTTCACCTGCAATAATGATGGCAATTAAGGATGACGCAAAAACAATATTTCGTAGTTGATCAATTGTGAAGGCCCAACCACTGACTGATGGCGGCATATTATGATCAAGATGATACTGATTGAGAAGGATTTGTTTCTCGGCTTGTATGATCTCTATAGGCAAGGCATCCAGCTGATTGGCAACTTTACTAAGTTGCCTGTTATCCTGTTCAAGCTGTACTTGCCAGTTATCTCTCACCACACCTTCCCCAGCCGAGTTTATGTTAAAAATCTGTAAGGCAACGTAGAGGATGGCAATTCCCATCATTACCCATGTCCGAGTTCGTTTGTAAATCTTCAAATTCTCATTTCGTATGAGTGAAATCAATGTTCTTTCCCTCCCGTCATTTCCAAAAAAGTGTCCTCCAACGTTTTTTTAGCAGCGGAAACTCCGTATACATTTACGCCAGCATCCATCAGTTTTCGACTAATCTCCGGAATTTGCGACTTATCAATCATAATCTGGACAACATTCTGTTCCGTTGTAATATCCGCACCCTTCATAAGAGTCTGCAACAATTGCATAGCCAGATCGGTTCGATCCACTTCAAAGCCTATGAGTGAGCGCTCATGACCAGAAATGTCGCCGAGCATATGGGTACCCACCAGTCTTCCCTTTTGTAACACGACAACCCGATCGCACATCATCTCCATCTCTGACATTAGATGACTGGAAACAAGAACCCCCACACCATTCTGATGGGCTAAATGCCTCAAATGATTGCGTAACTCCCGGATACCAGATGGGTCCAAACCGTTAGTGGGTTCATCAAGTACGAGCAAGGAGGGTTGGTGGACGAGCACAACAGCCAGCCCCAATCGTTGACGCATTCCCAGTGAATACGCGGCAACCTTATCCGATATACGATCAGTCAGACCAACAAGCTCAATAACTTCCTGAATTCTAGTTTTACTAACACCGGGTGTCATACGGGCAAAATGCAACAAATTATCGTAACCTGACAAGTACTTATACAAATCCGGATTTTCCACAATTACACCGACATGCCTCATCGCTTCTTTGAACATTTTTAATGTGTCTAAACCATTAATCTGTGCCTGTCCTGCCGTTCTGCTCATCAGTCCAACAATCATGCGAATTGTTGTTGTTTTGCCTGCGCCATTCGGACCAAGCAAACCTAATATTTCCCCCTTTTCCATGCTAAATGTTACATCTTCAACAAGTGCTTTGGAGCCTATCTTTTTTGTTAATCCCACAACCTCTAATAACGGCAATGCCACCAATCCTTTCATTCATTTTTGTATTGAGCTATAATTTCCCTATCTGCATGGAAACCCGCTTTACCTGCACCACCATACATACCAAATCTCTTATCATATAATCGAGTGACAGGATGTCATATTTTGAATATGACATCCTGTCCAGGCGATATTCCAAGCACATAGCGCTTTATTTTATAAACAAGGAGTCTATATATTGTGAATTTATCTATTTTCAACCATTGGTCATGGCAGGATAAATCCCTATTCCTACTTCGTGTTCTTTGGGTCACTACCGTTCTGATCTTGATGTACCAAGATGAGGCTTCCTTTTCCTTCTGGTGGGTGTTCATACCGGTCATTTTGTGTAACCTGATTCCTTTCATGCTTTTAAAAGGCCGATATTGGCTTTATCTGACTGCTGAGGTCGTTTTATGCGGCGGCATTTCAATACTCATGGCTTATGAATGGGGATTGACCAGGCTTTTTCTTCCATCTTTATTTACAATCGCCTTCTTCACACGCGGCTCTCGCCATGGCATATCTTTTCCAATCAGCGCTCTGCTGTTAATTGGAAGCTCCGGCGTACTTGTGAATTCGGCAGGTTTTTTTCCGGTTTTTTACCAGGCCCTGTTCGATGCTGTCATTTTGTATGGCTTCAGCTTTGCCCTTCAGAAAGGAAGCCGCGGTATTGAGTCCATCCGCCATAAGCTCTCTTTGATTCGAGAACAATATGCCATTCTGGAGCAGTATTCTTCACAGATTGAACGTATGACTTTGCTTGAAGAACGTTATCGATTAGCACGTGAATTACACGATACCATTGGTCACAACTTCACCTCATTAATTCTTGGCATGGAAGCACTGAGCAAATATATATCCTCGCCTGAAGGAAAGACTAAGTCGGAGAAACTGATTCAACTCGCTCGCACAGGATTGGATGATATTAGGAAGCAAGTCCATCAAATGGCTTCACCTGAAGAGGCTTTGCCTCTAGATCGAACTTTAATGCAAATTATCGATTCGTTTGTAACCAACGCGGGGGTTCATGTCATTTTTCGAAGTTCCGGCGAACCGTTCCCGGTCATGATCCAAGTTAAGCTAGCTCTATCCCGATGTCTTCAAGAAGCCCTTACCAATGCAAGCCGGCATGGTCACGCAAGTAAGATTCAGGTTGTTCTGCATTATGATCTGACACATCTGATGTTACAGATCCAAGACAACGGTCAAGGAGTTGAAGAGCTTCACTTCGGCTTTGGATTGAACAGTATGAAAGAACGGCTGACTCCCTTACAAGGCCAGTTGTTTGTAGATTCCCAAGTGGATTCAGGGACAATTATTACATGTACAATTCCCAATTCGTTTGAAGCAAGCAATCAGCGCATTCATATTTTGTTAGCAGATGACCAACCTCTGGTTCGTGAAAGCATGAGGCTTCTTCTGGGAGAAGAGAAGGATCTTGAACTTGTTGTGGTGGAAGATGGGTTCCAAGCTATCACCTACTGTGAGAAGCATCAACCCGATGTGGTACTTATGGACATCCACATGCCTAAACAAGACGGTATCGAAACAGCACGCCAGATTAAAGCCTCGTGGCCTGAAGTTCGGATAATCATGATGACCTCAATTGAAGACTCGAACATTGCTTTACAAGCGTTGCATTTAGGAGCAGAAGGATACTTACTAAAGTCAATTCATCCCAAGGAACTTGCGGCATCTATTCGCCTCATTCACGGTGGGGGAACGCTGATTTCTCAGGAAATTGCCCAGCATTTGTTTCATAATCAGTCCGACTCAGAAAAATCAAACCCATATGAGCTTACGGATCGAGAAATTCAGGTGCTTAAATACTTGGTAGAGGGCTTACGTAACAAGGAGATTGCTCTCAAACTCCACTTATCCGAAGGTACGATTCGCAACTATATTTCGTCCACTTACCTTAAACTTCAAGTTGCTAGCCGTACAGAGGCGGTTGAGAAGACAATAGCAGAGGGTTTAATCTAGCCAGTCTGTTAATATGTGATGAGGTTGGGTTAAAAGAACTTCAAATAAAGAAAAACCCGGACTCTTTTGCGAAATTCTAATTTTGAATTCCGCAATAGTCCGGGTATATTTTTTATTGATAAATGTAATTACGGCTGCGAAGGCAGCAGTTCCCGTATTTTATCTACGACCAGCTCAGGCTGATCGTGAATGATCATATGTCCGCTTGCTTCTGCTATAACTTGCTCGCTATCCGACGAAATGTCCAGCAATTGGCGCTGTCCAGTCTGCCATATCTCTTCTAGTTTGCGCCCGCCTTCTTCGGATATTCCTGCAGATACATAATCTGGCGCTATTCCCCGCGTTATAATTCGCACCGGCAGATTGCCAAGATGCCGCCCTCGAATGCTATCCTCCGTAATATAAGCAAGCCTGCCTTCTTCGTCCTTCGCCTCAAAAAAAGTCGATTTGGCTATTACATTTACGAACATATCCCTGTCTTCCTTCGGAATCAGCCCTTCAAGCAGCCAGTCTTTGAAGATGCGCATAACCCCTGAACTCTTTAACAGCTTCATGGTAAAGACCGACGGATTGCCTGAAAAGTTCTCCTTCTCCAAAATGGGCTTGCTCTCGCGCTCATCATTTTCTGGACGCGCATCTACCAGTACGAGTCCCGTCACTTGATCAGGATATGTTTGAGCAAAGAGCCTCACGTACATACCGCCAAGTGAATGACCTACCAATATATATGGTCCCGGTAGCTCGGCATTCTGTAAAGCCTCATGTAATTCCTGCACAATGTTCTCCCCGCTTCGTGCACTTGGAGCCTGCTCACTCCATGCGTAACCTGCACGATCGTAAACAACAACGGTGGCATCTTCGGACAATGCATCGGGAATTCCGCGCCAAGAAAGGCTGGTTTCACCACTGCCTGCTTCAAACACAATTGTTGGTGTTCCACTTCCCTTTTTAACAACATGCAAGTTGTAACCCCCCGCGTCTATAAGTTCCCCGGGTGGTGGATACAATCGGGCTTCCTTCCTTGCCGCAACAGCTTCATACAAAAATCCAGTTCCAATGATCAGAATGCACACGCTCAACAGAACTATAAAACTCTTTTTAGTATAATGCCATATATTCTTCTTTTTACGGTTTCTCCGCTCTTTATCCTTCTTGTTCAATCTCCATGTCCCCCTCAGTCAATTCTCTTGATAACTTGGTCTGGTATTCATCAGAAGTCAGCGAACGAAATAAAAATTCATTTAGACGACGGGAGAGCTTCGCCATTTCCTTTTCTGACAGTTCATTCATAAAAAGGACCACTTCGAAACGATCTCCCTTCTTATCAGTCGCATAAATCGCCGAGTTCATCTTGTAGCTCATGTGATTGCACGTTAATCCCCGCCTCTAATCATCTGTTCTACTAATCAATTCATCCAGATGTTGATTCATGATCTTTTGCATCTGTTCCGGCGTCATCACAGCCGGTTGCATCATATGCTGAATGGTCAAACCATCCAAAAGCAGATGGAGCTTGACAGCTTCACTTGCTAAATCAAGCCCCCTTTTTAGTAACCGCTCGGCCGCAAGTTGTTGAAGGAGCAGCACCATCAGTTCCTGCATCGCTTTATGGACGCTTTGACTAATACTGAATAACCCATCATGATGCAGTGCCTTGACGCACAGAGACATCCAAACCTCCGCCTCTATTTTTCGCTCCTGATCGAGCGGAAGCAGACCAAACAGTAAAGACTTAGCACCTGATACACTGACTTCATCAAGTTGGTCGTTCACTGCATCAAAACGTTGTTCCACTCGTTCAATCACCAATCTCATAGCAAAACCCAGCAACTCATCTTGTGAACGAAAATAGTGCTGCAACGCTCCTGCTGAAACCCCAGCCTCTTTGGCCACTTTTCTGACAGAAACGCGCTCCATCCCCTCTTTTTGAATCAAGCGCCAAGCGGCTTCGGCAATCCTAGCCCTCTCAGCAGCATAGTCAACTATTTTCGGCAAATCGTTTCGCTCCCTTCCCCGCTTGCTCGTTGTTCATTCCAAAAAACAATTCCATAGGCAACGCAACTGTGCACAATAATGAAATACACGAAACTATATAATACAAATGTATTATATAGTACAGTTGTATTATATACAAGCGAATAATTGTCTCTTTGCACATAACTTGTAAGTTTAGTGGTGGCATACTATATCACATTGATATTTTTATAAGATTTCTTTCTTCTTAATCAACTTTTCTAGTTGTGAACAGAGCTAAAAGCCCTTTTGTTTATTTTATTACAGCAGAGGTTATAGCCGCGCCGTATAAACTCCCTCCAAATACTCCAAACTATACAGCACAAACCTAAAAAAAGAGTCTATATTATCTAGGCATTGAGGGGCTAGATCAAATGCGTTATACCGCAAAATTAATCAGACTGTTTAAGGAGCGGCAAAAGAAAAGGCGGACATCGACAGACGCTCGACAGCATGAAGAGGAGATACTACAGCTTCTTTCCTCAAAACTACAAAAAAAACCTTGCTGCTCTCAGGGCTACGTTCGAGGATAGTTCTGACCTTGTCATTCGAGAATTTTCCTTTGGAACAAATAAGGACAAAGAAGTTAAAGCCGCACTGATTTTTTTAGATGGATTGACCAACCCTACAATAATAAACGATAGCATCATCAAGCCGCTTATGCACGACAACCATCTCCTTTACGAAGAAGAAGCATCTGATCTCTCAGATTTGGATTTAATCCGGAACAGGCTCTTGTCCGTTGGAGTGGTCAAAACCATCTATACCCCTAACGAGGTCATAGAGGCCTGTCTGTCAGGTAATGCAATACTGATGACTGACGGATTTTGCCAAGCCCTTGATATCGGAGCGAAAGGCGGGGAAAAAAGAGCTGTTTCCGAGCCTGTCAGTGAAACCTCTGTTCGCGGTCCACGGGAGGGCTTTACCGAGAATTTGCGCACCAATACGGCCATGATACGCCGAAAGATAAAAGATCCTTCACTTAAAATCCGCTCTGCTGTCATCGGAGCACGGACCCATACGCAGGTAAACCTGCTTTATATAGATGGAATCGTCGATCCTGACCTGGTAGATGAAGTGGAACGCCGTTTAAAAAAAATTGATACCGACGCAATACTAGCCACGGGTTACGTGGAGCAGTACATCGAAGATAACCCCTATACACCATTTCCTGTAATTTGGTGCAGTGAGAAGCCGGATGCAGTCGCGGGTAAGCTGTTGGAGGGACGGGTTGCCGTTGCCGTAGACGGCACGCCCTTTGTGATGACGATGCCTATGCTGTTTATCGAAAATTTTCAAACCGCAGAGGACTATATTTCGCGCAGCCATTATGCCACTTCAATGCGCATATTGCGCTTAATTGCATTTACTATCAGTCTGTTTGCTCCCGCGTTATATATCGCGTTCACCACCTTTCACCAGGAATTGATTCCAACCACACTGCTGTTTACAACGGCAGCATCCAGTGAAGGTATTCCTTTTCCTGCCCCAGTGGAAATGGGGATCATGATGCTGATTTTTGAGATTCTGCGGGAAGCGGGGGTTCGTATGCCCCGGCCAATCGGACAGACCATCAGTATCGTGGGTGCTCTGGTCATGGGAGAAGCTGCTGTACAAGCTGGAATCGTAGGAGCGCCGGTAGTTATTGTCGTTGCAATCACCGCTGTGTCAAGCTTTGCTATTCCTTTTCTCATGGATGCTGTTTCGATTATAAGGTGGTTTTTGCTGATTCTTGCCTCTACGATGGGAAACCTCGGTATAACTGTAGGGGTGTTCATTTTGCTCGTCCATCTTTCTTCCCTCAGATCCTTCGGCGCCCATTATCTTGCACCGCTAGCACCATTTCAAAGAAGGGATCTAAAGGATACTGCTGTGCGTGCTCCGCTCTGGGCTATGCATACCCGCCCTCGTGCAACCAATCCGCAGGATTTGAAGCGACTAAGATCAAATCCGCCAAGAAATCCATCGAGCAGTGAAAAGGCGACTGGAGTGAGGAATCATGACAAGGAACAACAGTACGATCCGTAAGGGGGCTTTACCCCGCAGTATTACTGTTTTTGGGATCTGTGTACTGCTAGCCTCATTCCTGACCGGCTGCTGGAGTCAGCGGGAACTGAGCAAATTAGCCATTGTTGTGGGGACTGCCCTGGATATTGGCGACCAGCCAGATACCCTGAAACTGACTGCACAAGTGGTTAAAGCGGCTGAGATGGGAGCCAGTGCCGGATCCCAAAAAAGCAGCTCCGGCGGTAAGGCCTACGTGAATATGAGTTATACCGACAGAAGCGTGCTTTCTGCCGTGCGAGGAATCTCGCATATGCAAAACCGAAGATTGTATTTCTCACACAATAAGGTGCTTGTTATTAGCAGCGAGCTTGCAAAGCTAGGAATGGGCAAAGGGCTGGATACATTTACGCGAGACTATGAGTCGCGCATGAATATCCAACTTCTAATCTCGAAAGGCAAGGCCTTCAAGATCCTGGAGGAAGACGTCGATTTGGAAAAGGTGCCCTCCCTTCATCTTTTCGGTATGATGGAGAACCAGAAATTAAATTCTGAAACAGCAGTTGTAACGTTACGCGATTATAATATTGCCACATTGAGCGGTTCTCCCGCCCCCGTAGTTCCGATCGTCGAGATGAAGAAGGATAAGGTGAAGCTCTACGGTACAGCGGTTTTCAAAAAGGGGAAGATGATCGGCGAGCTTGATAAGTCCCAAACAAGGGGATTGCTTTGGGTAACGGACAGGACCCGGGGCGGCGCGTTGACCGTGGATACAGAGTGGGGTCAGGTTGCTTTGGAGTATCTGCATTCTAATAGTAGTTTGAAGCCGGTAAGAACCAAGGACGGAGCCATCCGTATGGAACTGACCGTCAATGAGGAAGGAGCCATTCAAAGTAATGAGACCACAGAGGATCTGTCTCGTCTGGAAAACGTGGAGAAACTGAAGGAACTGATGAAAGAAGCCATCCGGTCTGACATTGAAAATGCACTAAGTCAGGCAAGATCCCTTTCCGCTGATGTGTTCGGTTTTGGCGAGATCATCCGCCGCGAATATCCGAAAGAATGGGAAAAGATGAAGAACAACTGGGATACCCTGTTTCCTCAGATTGAACTTGACATTCGGGTAAATGTCAAACTGAGTTCCACGGGCGGTCTGGTCCGGCCAGTCATTCCAGGAGGTGCACAGTGAAGAGCACAGGCGGAAATATATCTCCTAAAGATCTGATGTTTGCAGTGTTTTGCTTTATACAGGCTACTGTACTGCGTTCAGGCTATATCATTGCTGTGACCCGGCAGGACTCCTGGGCGATGGCTATGACCGGTTTTTTGTTTGCGATTCCGATCGTGGCTATCTACGCAGCGCTGCTACGTAAATTTCCCGGAAAGAATCTCATTGAGATCAGCGACTGTATTTTCGGCCCGATTATAGGGAAAGTTGTATCTGCGTTCTATCTGTTTTTCTTCTTGTCGCTCGCAGCACTCAATGCCCATGATCTTGGAAGTTTTGTTGTGCGTTACTTGATGCCGGAAACTCCAATAGCGATGGTTCTTCTTATTTCCCTGATGGGATGCGCCTACGCACTCCGCAAGGGAATTGAAAACCTCATGTATTTATCGATCTGCTTAAGCATAATCGTCGCGGGTGCAGTAGCCATCAATTCTATTCTGGTGCTTAATGACATGAACCCGGGATTTCTGAAGCCTTTTTTCCAAATGGACCTCATGACCTACATTCAGGGCACAGTTACTATAGGTGCGGTCCCGATGGGCGAGATTATCGCCTTTACAATGATTACTCCAATGCTGGAAAAAGAGAAAAAAGTGCTAAAGCCACTCCTGTTCGGGCTGCTCCTTTCAGCCTTTTCCATGGCGTTTGCCATGCTGCGTGATATCTTAACACTAGGACCTCTCGTCTCTATTGTATCGCTGCCATCCTTTGAGTCGATACGTTATGTGACCCTTGCGGATACCCTTACACGGATGGAGAGTATTTATGCGGTGGTGCTGATTCTTCTCTTTCTATTTAAAGTTTGCATTCTGCTATATGCATTTATACTGGGGTTAAGTCATATACTGGGCAGAAAAAATCAGCCGCTGCCGAATCAGGATCATACTAATCCTTCATTTAATACAGATCAACCCTCAAATCCGAAAAGCTTTCCGCCTCTCACGCTCATTTCTACGGCACTTGTATTCTTCTATTCGCTTATTGTATTTGAGTCCGCGATGGAGAATATAGATTGGGGGGCAAGCACTGCTCCCTTCTTTTCACTGACTTATGAACTGCTGCTGCCAGCCGTGTCCTTGTTGGTCGCCTTCTTGCGAAAGCTTGGCAAAGCTCGGGAGGTGAGAGAATGAAGGCACTTCTGGTAATTATAGCTTTTTGCGGTATCGCCTGGATGGATCTGCCTGACATGATTAAAAACAAACAGTGGCGAAATCTTGCCATCTATTCAGCGATCTTCTTATCGGTACTTACATTTGGAGTACTCGTTGCTTCAGATATTAAAGTTCCGAGCCCTATCAAGGCGATTCAGGTCATCTACCGTGACATTCTTGGCTTGAGTTTCAAAGCCTCCTGAATTAAAAAACCGCCCATCCTCATGAGCGGTCTACTTACAGTCTGCTTAAGTAATTCACCTGACTTACAAGACTTCGCTGCAAGTCAAGCTCCTTCTTCATATTGCGGAATATATCCTGAAGGCACGGTCCCCAGAGCATGCTGTTTTGCTTCAGGCAAGTCTTGACCTCGAGAAAGCTCTCTTCAAAGAGCTCGAGATGGGGGCTGTCCGTCTCGGTCAGAAATTTCCGGGCTTGTCTGCTGATTGAAATATATTCTCTCCATAGCTCCAACTGCAGCGCCTTGGACTCGGGAGATAATTCCGTCCAGGTGAACGCCCCGCCTTCCACGATTTCATTGGAGCCCTGCACATACTCCAGATCGGAGTGAACCAAGATGAAGCTGCGGATTCGCTCTTCCAGCAACATATATTGAATTTTAAGCTCCTCGATATTCTCCATAAGATACACTCCTTTCCGTCCAACGCACTTATCACAAAGGATATCATTACGGACCTAGAGAAACGTTACCTTTTATGGATGTATTGGTTACATTATAACTCCATTCAGCCATGAAGTATATATAATTATGACAAAAATGTTACTTTTGTATGAGGGCAAATGGTCCCAAAGGTATGATCTGGAAAACCATTTGCCCCTAAAATTGCGACTTTATCCACTTTTCTTAAATAATCCCCTGCGATGCAACACCGTAATAATCCGATAAAAATCAAGGCTGCCCTGCTCCGGGTTCTGGATCAAAGGGTTCTTCCGGTCATAATCCAGCGCCGCCTGAATCGCCTCCTTAGCCCACTCCGGAGTTGGAAGCTCATGATAGCGCTGCAGCGCTGCAATTTGCTCCGCTTGCTTCGATACGGTAGCCTGCAGCGCTTGAAATAATTTCTTCTCCTCTGCAGTCATCGGCTCATCCCCTCCTTGAAGATCATATTTATATAATTCGTATTTATCCATCATCGCAATCAGTTTGGCTGCATAGCCAGGGTCGGTAGCGTAGCCTGCCGCTGCCACGGCCCGCGCAGCCTCCTTGCCTGTCTTGCCGGGAACAGCTTGATAACGCTTCGTGAGCAGCAATCTGGAATGATCCGCAATGGACTCGGCCCATGAATGGTATTTGCGAAAGGATGCGGTTACCCGTACCGGAGAGCCTCCTCTGTATTCTGTGGTCTGCATTTGCTCACTGCCTGCCGGTCCTGTCCCTTTAATTCCAAACAAATTGTTAGCCTTCACCGTTAATCCGCTTGCTCCAAAATTGGATTCCAAGGCTGCCTGGGCGATCGTTAGAGATGCGGCAATCCGATTCTGCTGCCAATCGCGGACTGCATCAGGAGCAATCCTCGCGATAAATGCCATCCTGTCCATCTTCTCACCTCCCTAGTATCCAGGTTATGCACAGCTCATCCGATCCGCTTAGACGTCCTCACAAATATGTATATCGCCTTTTTCCTTTATGCTATAATTGGAAAATACAATATCAGGTGGAGGTTTTTATGAGTAAGGTCATGTTGTTCTTCCTATTATCCTGGCTGCTGGGAAATCCGCTCCTGGCAATCCTTGTATTACTTCTGATTATCTATTTTCTGGACCGGCGATTCGTCGGTGTGCTTCCCAGTATCTCCAAGCCCTTCAAGCGCTCACGTCAGATATCCAAGCTTAGACAACAGCTTGCGCTGAATCAATTCGATGTTTCTTCCAAGCGTGAGTTAGCGCGTCTATTATTGGAGAAAAGAAACTTTCGTGAGGCGGCAGATCTGCTGTCAGAGGTTGAAGCTCACTCGGAAGCCTCTGCGGAATTCTGGAATGATCTTGGAACAGCTGTGATCGGATTGGGACGGATTGAAGAAGGAGAAGCCCATATCCTGAAGGCCCTTGAGTTGAACGAGCGGGTTAAATACGGACAGCCCTATTTGACACTGGCAATGGCTTTCCGGGATAAGGATATGGAGAAGGCGCTCCGCTATGCCGGACAGTTCGGCACGATCCAATCCTCCTCCAGCGAGGCATGCTATTTGCTGGGCAGCTTGTATCAGGCTCTGGGGCGCAAGGAAGAAGCAAGAGCCAGCCTGGATGAGTCTATTGCCATCTATCGTACACTTCCGAAATACAAGAAAAGACATGAGCGGAAATGGGCTTTGCGCAGTTTCTTCAAGCGGATGACCCTATGAATAAAATAAAGAACGCCCCTTCCATAGCCGCAGAGGCTTAAAGGGGCGTTCTTTATTTTGCAGCTGTAATTTACATCGTATAATGGTTGCCTTGATTGTATCCTACAGCGTTATCTTCCGATTCAGCACGGCTGAACGGCCACCAGTTCCAGCTGCCGAACATTCTGACCATGACCGGAATAAAGAACGGCAGGAGTACTACGGAGTACAAGAACAATCCCGTAATGACGACCGTGGCGATCTGCAGCATGGACAGCACGCCCGAAGGGTACATGGAAGCCATCGTTCCGGCCAGAATCACAGCCGCTGACAAGATAACAGTCCCCATATTTTTCATGGCATGCAGAATCGCCTGCCCTGCTCCCCAGTCCTTGTGCTCATTAAAGCGATCCATCAGGAAGATGCTGTAGTCAACGCCGAGTGCGACAAGAATGACGAAGCTAAAGAACGGCGTAGCCCAACTGATGCCTGAATAATGGAGCACATCCGCGAAGATCCATTCCGAGAAGCCCATCGAGGCATAGAAGGTTAGCACGAGTGAAGCAATGATATAGAGCGGCATAATCAAAGACCGCAGCAGGATGGACCAAGATAATAAAGATACCCGCCAGCATCAGGATCACCGTACGCGTGTAATCCTCTCCGGAAATGGTCTTCAGATCATTAAACGTACTTGTGACTCCGCCAACGGCAATCTCCGCATTTTCCAGCTTGGTGTCTTGAACAGCCTTGGCCACTGCTGCCTGAACCGCATCGATCTCATCGATGGCTGCCGTACCGTACGGATTGCTGGAGAACACTACGTCCATAGTCATAACCTTGCGGTCAGGAGACAGATACAAGTCGAAGACCTGATTAATCTGCTCGTTCTCAAGCGCTTCTGCCGGTACGTACCAGCCTGCAAGCTCACTGTCGGACGAACCGACCTCATTCAAGTACTCCTTCGCCGTATTCAGGCCATCGGATACCTGAGCAAGACCATCGACGCTTTGATCCAATCCGTCTGTCAGAAGCGAAATTTGTCCGGCAAACTGGCTGAAGCCGGTTTGTATCTGCTGTTGTCCATCCTCTATTTGCGACAGCCCTGCTACGACATCCGGAATATTGCCAATCACTTGGCCCTGTCCGGCCGCTGCTTGGTTCAACCCGCTCTCAAGCTGATCGAGACCCGCAATGAATTGATCCAGTCCTCCTGCAAGCTGTTGACCGCCAGCCACGGCAGTTGCAAACCCTTGGTTGGCTTGATCCATGCCCGAGACTACTTTTCCAAGCTCTGAATGAACTTGGGTTAAGCCTGCCGCAAGCTGCGGAAGTGCTACGCCTAACTCAGTAATCGTGCCGCGAATCGTTAAGTAGTCCATATCCGCAGCAAGCTCAGGATATTTGCCCTCCAGGCTGATGAACCGGGCATCGAGAGCAGAAAAGCCTTGTGTTGCCGCTTCAAGCTGCTGGCTCATTTGCCCGAGCCCGCTATTCAATTCAGTTAGTCCCCCGCCAATTTGCTGATAACTGGAAAGAAGCTGGGAATTGGCATCTGCAAGCTGCTGTGCACTGCTCTTCACCTGCTGCAAGCCTTTCTTCAATTCTCCTGCTCCAGCAGAGCCATCCTGAATCCCCTGCTGAATTGCTGTTAATCCATCCTGCATTTGACTTATGCCTGATTTCAATTCAGCGGTGCCCGCTACCAGTTGTCCTGTGCTGGACGCCGCCTCTGCCAGCTTAGGCTCATTTTCGTTCAGTGCCGCACTTGCTTCAGCCAATCCATTCCGGATGGCGCCGAGTCCTTCGCTGCCCTGACCAAGTCCATCCCCCACCGTCTTCACCTGACTGTTCAGGGTAAACTCCGTAAGCTCATCACCCGCAGGCCGGCTCAAGCTTCTGACGCTGGCAACGCCGTCCACCTCCATAATAGCGCGAGAGATTTTCTCGGCAAGCGTCATATATTCCGCAGAGTCCATCTCTTCATCGTTGCGAATAACCAGCTTGGTCGGAAGGGTCTCACCTGGCTCGAAGCTCTCGGAAATAATATTATAGGCTTTGACCGATTCAAATTGCTCTCCGATTTCCTCCATGCTGTTGAAGGATACATTCCCCGAATAGGTAAAGAGGAAGGGTACCGTAACAGCGGCCACAATCAGCAGCGCTGCCCATGGACGCTTCAGGGAGAACCTGCCGATAGCCCCCCAGAACCGATTCTCCTTGTGCTCCAGCGATTTGTTAAGCGGCCAGAACAGCTTGCTGCCCAGCACAGCCATAAAGAACGGAACAATCGTAATCAGCGCCAGCAGCATGACTGCGATTCCGACTGCAACCGCTACTGCCGAACGATACAATACAAACTGGGAGAACCCGATCGCCGAGAAGCCGACCAGTACGGCTAAGCCAGAGAAGAATACGGTTTTACCCGCTTTTTTGTAGGTCTGAACGATTGCTTCCCACTTATCCGCTGCTGTCTGGAGCTCCTCCTTGAACCGGCTGATCAGCAGAATGCAATAATCCGTCCCAATGCCGAACATAACGGCAACCATAAAGATTTGTGTATAGGTTGAGATTGGGAAGTCAAAGCGGTCCACCAGGAACGACACAATGGACTGGGATACAACATAACTAAGTCCCACGGTAAGAAGCGGAACAAATGGAGCGATCGCCGACCGGAATACAACAACCAGAATCAGCAGGATAAAGATGACGGTGAAATATTCCGATTTCTTCAAGCCTTGCTCCGAGCTGTCGATCATATCTCCATTAATCTGCTCTTCACCCGTCATGTAATGTTCAACCGATACCTGATCAAGCACCTCTCGGATGCCTTGCTCGAGCTCCTTGATCGTACGGTCACCGGGCTGAACACTAAGCGAGGTCAGCAGGGTCGCACCGTCTTTCGAGATCATCTTGTCTGCCGCCTCCGGCGTAGAGAAGGGATCCGTAATGCTGCTGATGCTCAGCTCGTTCATGTTCGTTCTGAGCTCATCCAGCGCTTGCTGGATCTCTTGTCTTTCTCCGTCACTCATGCCTTGTTCCTTATGGAATACAAGCGCAATTTGCAGCTCCTTGCCGCCTCCATCTGCATCGGAGATCTCCTTCAAAATTGAGGACGCAGTGGAGGAGGAATAACCCTCAGGCACAGTAATATCTCCTTTTTCCCGTACCAGCTCCCCCATCGACGGCGCAGTAAAGATAAGCACAGCAGCTATAACCAGCCACAGTGCCACGATTCCCCATCTAGCCTTCATAATGAATCTCAAGATTCTCCACTCCCTTTTTCCATCATGTTCGCCAGCTTCTCAAACGTTTGGATGAAGCCTTCAATTTCGTCCTTACTGTAGTGAACCATATATGCCGAAATGACATCAAGAATTTGCTTTCGGGTTCGGGAATGCAGTACCTTCCCATACTCCGCCAAAGATAAATATACGATCCTTCGGTCGCTCTCATCCCTGTTCCGCTTCAAAATTTCCCGATCTGTCAAACGCGTCGTAATTGCCGTTATCGAGCTTTTGCCAACAGAGAATACATCCGCTAACTCCGTCGAAGTCACTTCACCTCTGGTTGCGATGTAATCAATAAGCTGGTACTGCTCCAAGGTCAGTTCATCTTCAAGACTGTTCCTCAGTTCATTGTACATCCGCTTGGTGACCTTAAAGAATGCGGCCATATAACGCTCATATACGATTCGTGATTCCAGATTCACCTCTATTCACCCCCGGTCTGTTCCTGCGCCAACAAGTTCGATCATAGAACTATTCGACAATAAAACTATATGGCTATTTTTTCTCAAAGTCAAACAGCCAACAAAAAATCCTCCCCAAGCGTCGTACTCAGACCTTGAGGAGGATTCTTGTATATTTATTCTTCGGCTTCATACACGCAGCGGAAGAGCTCCGGCTGTCCGGGTGCTGCGAAAAAGCCCGTTACACTAAACCCGATATTCCGGAAAAAGTCGGCTCCCTCCTCATCGGTTACAGCTGTGACTAATTTAGGCTTTTTCAAGACAATCGCTTCTAAAATAAGACCTCTGCCATAGCCTTTCAGCCGATCCTCAGGGCGAATGGCCAGATGCATAATGTCCATGCGTTCCGGAGACAGCATCTCAATGCCGATCAAGCCGATCCATTCTTCCTTGTCCTGATATGCATATAGTTCCGCTTCTCTGCCAGAACGGTAACGGGACCACATCTCTTCCTGCTGCTCCGGGTCGAAGCCTGCTGCAATCTCCATCAACTCCCGAACCGCCGGATCAACCGGCTCGCTGTTAATATGGTTCAGCAAGGGATCTCCTCCTTCTCTCTTCATCCGCTTACGGTTTCTCAATCATCTCGGTTGTACCGTCCTCATGTCCAATAACTACAATATCCGCAATATTCACGAATAATCCGTGATCGACTACGCCGGTCAGTTGCTTAAGCTCCACGTCCAGAGTTCCCGGATCCTTAATCACCCCGAACGAAGCATCAACGATATAATTCCCGTTATCGGTCACATAAAGCCCGCCGTCACGGGTACGCATTTGGAACTCAATATCGTAGCGGCTTTTAAGCTGGACAAGGGTCCATTCATAACAGAATGGAACAATCTCAATCGGCAGCTTGAAGGCGCCAAGATGCGGAACCAGCTTGCCCGGATCGGCAATGACAATAAACTTGTCACTGTTGATGGCGACCAGCTTCTCCCGAAGCAATGCTCCGCCTCCGCCCTTGATCAAAGCCAGGGCAGGATCGACCTCATCCGCACCATCAATGGCAAGATCCAGCTTGCTCACATCCGCTGCTTTAATGAGCGGAATCCGGTATTTCTCCGCCAGCTCCTCCGATACCTTCGAGGTCGCAATGGCCTGGATCTTAAGCCCTTCTGCTACCCGTTGGCCAATTCGTTCAATCACATAGTATGCAGTAGAGCCTGTCCCCAAACCAACAAGCATTCCTTCCTGAACCCATTCTGCGGCTTTATATCCAGCTGCCTGCTTTGCATTCATCTTCCCGGTTCCCTCCTGCAAGTCTTATTACACCTTATGCTATCTTAACAAAAACCAACCTAAAAAAGAACAGTACATTCCATCGCGAATGCGATATTCATGCACTGTCCCCTGGTTTACTCTCCACCTATAGCAGCCTTGATCCCTGCGTACGAGACATCTTCCACCATCTGCCCATTGACGAATACCGTCGGGGTTCCGCCAACCTCGTGAGCATCTGCAATCCGTATGTCCTTCTCAATCTGCGGCAGATATTTCGCTTCATCCAGTTCCTGCGTAAACCGCTCCAAGTCTGCCTGCGGAATCTCATCAGCCACCAGCCCAATGATAAATTCCCGATTCGCCCATTCCTCATCCTTCTTCCCCTGATGCTCCATCATCAGGTTGAAGTAGGTCCAAAAGTAGGAGGGATCCTGTTGATACAAGGTTTCTCCCGCCAAAGCGGCCAATGTGGAGTCCGGTGCCAAAAATGGCAGGTCGATATAATAATAAACTGCTTGTCCGCCATCAATATAGTTCTCTTTCAGCGGAGTCAACACTTCATCCTTCCACCGTTTGCAGGCAGGACATTTATAATCCGCAAACTCGATGATCTGAATCGGCGCATCCGGATCGCCGAGATAAGGCTGGTTGTCAAGATCAAAGCCCTTTGAGCTGCCCACCTTCTCGGTAGCGCCAAGGTCGGGAGACACAGCCTTTGGCTCCTCCCTTTTTACCGTGCATGCGGTTAAGACTACAACTGCAAGCAGCAGTACAGCCATCCTTTTCAAAGTGAATTCTATCCCGGTCACATCATTTCCCTCCATGTAATGTAGTGGCCCAATATTAGGAAATAAATGGAGAGGATGTCAAGGAAAAAGATCACCATAGACCGGTCATTCCTCGAAGCTCAGGGCTGATGGGCAGACTTCCGCACAATCTGTTGTTTTCTGCCTGATTCCCCGGCGCCAGCTTCCGGTTTGACGAGGGTTAACAAAAGAATCACACCGATCAGTGATACTGTTCCTACGGCGGTGAATAAGGCAATATGCCCGGAACCTATCAATAAGGAGATGACCGGGGGCCCCAGAGACACGCCGATAAATCGCATGCTGCTGTAAATGGAAGTGATGGAGCCTCGAAGCTTCTTTTCAATTCCTTCCGTGATTAGGGCATCCGAGCTGGGCAATACGATTCCGATGCCGACGCCGCACAGAATCAGACAGGCAATGACATAGTAAATATTATTGAACAGGCTGATTCCGAACAAAGAACCCGTGGCCAGAACAAGTCCGCCTACCCCGCACCACTTCATTAACAGCTTGTTTTTGCCGATCTTTTTCCCCGTTAAATACGAAGCCAGGCACAGGGCGGCCAAAGGGATGGCCAGAACAAGCCCCTTGAGAATGCCTTCGAGTCCATGCTTTTTCTCTAATTGGTCGGATAAATAGAACAAGACGCCAAACAGCAGGAACATGCAGATTCCACCGATGGCAAATATGGCATACAGCCATCTGCCCTTTTCCTTAAAGACCTTTTTAAGGGAACTAACAAATTCCCGCAGCGGTTGTCCCGAGTCCTTCCGTTCAGGCTCATGTACTAGAAATAAAACAAGCAACAGCGATAGCACGCACAAAATCGGAATGGACAAAAAGGGAACATACCACGCCCAGGCCCCGAGCAACGCCCCCAGAATCGGACTAATGACTTTACCGAAGGTGTTGGATGTCTCGATAATTCCCAAGCTATGACTAACCTCATCGTCATTATCGAACATATCGCCGACCAGAGGAAGTACGATGGGAAAAGCGCCAGCCGCTCCGATTCCTTGAAGCACACGTCCCCCCAGCACAATCCAGTAGACGGACGCACCATCGCCGATCCAGGATGCAACCCCTGCAACCCCGCCTCCAATACCCGCAACAATCAGACTGGGGATAATCACTTTTTTTCTTCCCCATTTGTCCGAGAAATAGCCTGCGATTGGAATAAGCAGGATCGCAACAACGGCATAGGCCGTAATTAGAAAGCTAACCTGTAATGAGGATATATGAATTTCCTTGGCAATCTGCGGCAAGATCGGAATGAGCATGGAATTGCCCAAGGTCATGATCAATGGAATCGAGGCCAGTGCCGCCAAGTCCCCGGTTTTCTTGTTCTTCAATTTATGTACCACCCTTCATCGCTTAGGAACGAATCCATCAGAGTTAGTGTGGATGGTACAGCATAAAATATTCCCGGGATTTCTTACATACGGTAAAGCTGCTCGCAGGCCTCCTTCACGAATCTGCTTGGTTCCCCTAAAGAGTAGATATGCAGCAGATGCATCGCTCGGGTACAGGCGGTATAGAAGAGCTTCCGCTCCGCTTCTCTCGTATAACTGTTATTAGACCCGTTATAAATCAGAACCGCATCAAACTCTACTCCCTTTGCCAAGTAAGCGGGAATAATATGGATCCCCTTTTCAAACGACAGGGTCGTCTTCTTGATTAGCTTGACGGGCAAACCAGCAGCAAGCGCAGCAAAGGCCTGTTCGCTCTCTTCAACCGTTTTGCAAATAACGGCAATGGTTTCATAGCCCTCTCCCCGAAGTTGCTCGATCTTCAACAGCAATTGTCTGTGCAAGTCTTCAAGATTATCTACAAGCTTGACTACCGGCAGTTCACCTTCCCGGTTAAACGGAATAATCTGATCTCCGCCAGGAATCATCGCACGGGTAAAATCAACGATCTGCCGGGTTGAACGGTAGCTTCGCAGCAGCGTGATCGACTCGCTGCCTTCCTCGCCATACAGCTCCTTCAGGGTTGCCGTGCCCTGCAATACGGATGCATGGGCATAGATGGCCTGATTCAAATCCCCTAGCGCAGTAAATCTTGCCCTAGGGAACAGCCGCTTCAGAAAATGCAGCTGAAAGGGCGAATAATCCTGCGCTTCATCAATAATGACATGCCGGATCGAGGTATTCGAACGGAAGCCCAGAAGCATCTCCCTGAGATACAGATAAGGAGTGGCATCCTCATAAAACAGCTCGCCATTTCCGATCTTTTGCAAAGTTAGCCTGGAAATATCCTCCCAGCCCTTCGGAAGCGGTTCCTGACTAAGCGCTGCCATTAACTCGGGCTTTTGAAATAACTGGCGGTACAAGCGGTTCACATCCACAAAACGAAGGGATTTAACCCATCTGCGAAGCGGCTTCATTCGGTCGCTTATAATCATCTTCGCGAGGATCGTCTTCTCGTCCTCATAATCGCTGAAGGATTGACCGCGCCGTCCCTGCTTGCGCCGCATCCGCTGAAAGGAACGCTGATATTCATCCTTGTCCAGCAGTTGAATCTGCTCTTCCACCCAAGGCTCCTTCTGCTCCTGCTTGCCGAATGCGGCGAGCTCCTTAAGCAGCCATTCCTTCAGCAATTCGCAACGGTTTGCAAGACGAATGGAAGGATCAAAGGCGTAAAAAGCCTTGGCAATAGCTGCGGCGCTAACCACTTCTTTGCCTTGAAAGCGAAGCGGCTTGAACAGCATCTGCTCACGCTCCAGAAGCTGCTTATACCGGTTGACCGCCTCAAGAAAGTGTGCGGAGGACTTATACTGAATGCCTTCAACACGCGCTGCATAATCCGCATCGGCTGAATTAGACAGCACATATTCGATTTGAATGAACGGGTCCTCCAGTTGAACCTCCCTGCCGATCCGGTGTTCCAGGTACTCCTGAAAAGTCGTCTGCAGCATATTTTCTTCTCCCAGCTCCGGAAGTACCGTGGATACATAGCTGTTAAACATCGGATTCGGGGAAAATAGCAGCATTTGATCCGCAGTCAGACTTCCCCTGTGCTTATAAAGCAAGTAAGCCACTCGCTGTAAGGCCGCGGAGGTTTTACCGCTGCCGGCGGCGCCCTGGACGATTAGCATACGGGTTTTGTCATTGCGAATAATCCTGTTCTGCTCGCTTTGGATCGTTGCGACAATGCCCTTCATTTGCGCGTCCGAGCTGCGTCCAAGCACTTCCTGAAGCAGTTCGTCGCCGATCGTAACGCCCGTATCAAACATCACTCTTAACCGGCTGTCACGAATAACAAACTGCCGCTTAAGGGACATCGTTCCTTCAATCCGTCCCGAGGGAGTCTGGTAAGAGGCCGGGCCAGGAACACTGTCATAGTATAAGTTCGAGATTGGCGCCCGCCAGTCATAAATCAAAAAATGCTCGCCGCCGTCTTCGAGAAGAGAGGCAATGCCAAGATAAATAGCTTCCGGAGCGTCTCCTTCCTCGGCAAAGTCAATTCGACCAAAATAAGGGGATTGCTTCAGCTTTCTCATCTTCCCCAATGCGGCTGAGGCATGCTGATGACTCTTCTCGCGTTCGGACAAGACCTGGGACTGCTGCCGCAGACTTGTCGAGGTCTCCCCGACATCATCGGCCTCGCTGAAGTTCACGGTTACCTCGTCCCAGAAATCCTTCCGCATCTCCACAACATCGCCGCGAACCGAGCCAACTTCCTGTTCCAGTGTTGCTATCCTTGAAGTAATTACACCATACACTCGTTCTACTCTCTGCTGTTCCTCAAGCCAAGCTTGATCCTGAACATTCATTTGATCACCCCGTTGTAGAGCTTAATTAACTTCTACGGTTGAACGATGGTCTGCCAACCGGTTTAATCTTTCCAACTGATATCCATACTCATACATTTCCGCGGAGACGATCGTAAGCCGCAGGAAATCCTCTTGCTGTCCTTCGTATTTGTCCAGTAATCCGCGTAAAAATCGGTCGTTATCCTGTTCAAATTTTTCGCCTTCAAGCAGGTTCGGCTTCAGCTTATCATCAAACTTCAACATAATATGCTCATGAAATTTGATCAAGCGCTCCAGATGCGCATCAAAGTCTTGATTAATCTCCGGAGTCCGCTGCGCCTGAAAATAATGACTCTCCACCGCATCCAGTACATTGTAGCCTTTTCTCAAGGTTCTAAGCATCTGCTTGTACACCACGAGCAGCCGGCTATCCTTGAACTTCGGACTCTTTAGCTTCTTTTGATCCTCTTCCATCAGCTTGTATTTGTCAGCAAGTGAATTAATCCGATCCTCCAGCGAGCGCTTCTCACTGCGAAACACCGTCTCCTTAATCTCGTCAGACACGGCAGTCCGCAGCAGCAATGACAGATGATCAAAGGTCTCACGAATCTGATGGGTGTATTGGACGTGCGGCTTGGGCGGAAACACCAGCAGATTAATAATAAATGCGGAGACAATGCCGATCAGACTGAGGGCGAAACGGTTCAGAGCAAATTCCCATTGCCCGGAGGCTTCCATCACGGCGATAACGGTAACCAGCGTGATGCCGATCGTCTCTCCCATTTTCAACTGCAAACAGATCATAATGACAATGATGCACACCAGCCCCACCGCAATGGGCTCATTGGAGAAAATCATGCCGCCAAGCATCGCAAGGACAGCCCCCAGGGTATTCGTCTGAAGCTGGTCCATCAAATATCTCCAGGATTTATAGATAGAAGGCTGCATGGCAAATATGGCAGCAACGGCCGCGATGACCGGTGAAGATAACTGGAACCAGCTCACCACATATAGAGCAAGGGTCACGGCCAAACCCGTTTTCAGCATTCTGGCACCAAATGTCACATCTCATTCCTCCTGTTGTTTGCAGTCCAAGCTCCTTGTTATTTTTACCCGAAATGATAAGAAACAGCTCATTATGGTCAACACTAAGAGATGAAACCCAATCATTCTAACTGAAGAGGTGAAGAAAGTCCATGAATTTACTAGGCAAACTGACACTACTGTCCATCGTGACTCTCAGTCTCGCCGCTGCTCCCGCCGCGGTACAGGTATCCGCTTCAGGCGAATGGAAGCCCGCCGCCGAGACTGGTCAGGACGGCAAGAAGCAGGAGCATCATCACAAGCACGGTCATCACCGTCCGGTTCACGGAGGACATATTGTGAAGGACACCGCCGATTTGCTCGGGATCAAGCCGCAAGCGCTGGTGGAAGAGCTTAAGCAAGGCAAGACGCTGCTTGAGATCGTTCAGTCGAGCAAAGGGTGGACCGAGGAGCAATATGTCCAGAAGCTAACCGAATCGGCTAACAGTCATATGGCCAAGGCTCAGGCCGAAGGCAGGCTCAGTGCCGAGGACGCGGCACGCATGAAAGAACGCCTCCCAGGCAAGCTTAAGCGGATCATTAACCGAACCTGGAATCAAACTGCACCCGGCCATCCTGCTCTGGACTACAAGCAAAACCAGATCAACTGGGCAGAGCCGCAGCAGAAATAGAACAACACAAAAGGAGCTCCTCCGCAGTTCTCGGGGGAGCTCCTGCTATCATCGCAGAGTACACTCTCATCACTTAGGTCGTTCCGTTGTCCTGTTCAGGAGGTGGAGACGCCTTCCTGGACAGTAACCGGCGCTCAGGAACATTTATCGGCACTTCCAGAATATCAAGCAGGAACATGAAGATCGGTACCCCGACAATCAATCCCCACACCCCGAAGAAATGCTCTGACACCAGCAGGATCATAAAGGTATAAAAGATTGGCAGATGAGTTTTGTTCGACATAAATTTCGGGTTTAATATATAGGCTTCAACTGCATGAACGACTGCAATCATGATCAGAACATAGACGATTTTAATCAGTCCGCCAATCTTGAAGGCAATGGCACATAACGGAATTAATGAAATAACGACCCCCATAACCGGGATAAGGCCCAACAGGAAGATCATAATCGCCAATGCGATCAGATTCGGGAATCCGAAAATCCATAGGAATGTAGTGGAGAGCGCTGCATTAACAAGCGCAATCAGGAATTGAACCTCGATGACCTTCCCGAAGGAATGCACGAACTTTTTCCCGAAATACTCCAATTCAAGGAACAATCCGGACAGGCGGCTTTCTTTGAACTTTGCCGTAAAATTCGTAACCTTCTCCTTCTCCAGAAGCAGAAACAAGCTTAGAATAATGGCGACGAACAGATTAAGACTCCATTCCCCGATATTAGTCAATGTACTGAGAAGGAAGGTAAAGCCTTTATCAATATAAGAGGACAAGTCGATATCTTTTAAAGAATCTACAAGGAAATTAAGCAGAATATTATCCGGCAGATTGGTCGGGGGATTGTCGTAGAATGAAATGACCTGATTGACCAGATCAGTCAGCTCTGCAATGAATACAGGCAAGTAATAGTATATGGCCGTAACAAGAAGCGAAATCATAATGGCGTAAATAAGCAACACGACGATAACCGAATTAATCTTGAATATTCGGTTTACATTACGAACAGTAAAATTATGTAGACGGTTGATCAGGTAAGTCAGGATAAACGTAATCAGAAACAGATTGAGCATGCTGCGGGAATAGTACAGGACAATGATGGCAAATACCAGCGCGATCACTCGGCGAAAGCCCGGCATCTGGAATAACTCTCTGAAGAAGGCCATTAAGAACAACTCGCTTCCTTGTCAAACTTTTGCTTGATTGCTGCCTACTAAATCATCTTACGCGAGCCGGCTTCATAAAAGCAAGCAAGACCGCTTATTTTTCCTTGGATCTGTTAAAAATTCTCTCCATCCGATTCAATGCGTTAAAGCTTCACCCTTGCTTCACTGGGCCGCATGTTCTTGCCATCCTATGCACAAAAGACTATAATCTCGAATAAATTACGTAATGAGCACAGCAATAATGACCATGACGGAGAAAAGTACGCAGATGCGTCCAGACAGGGACGGCGGTGCCGCAGACTGAGAGCACCCCGGATGGAGCCGCACTGCCGAAGTTCGCTCCCGAGTCGAGCCCTGAACGGCCATATCGGTCCATTAGGGAGCTCCGGCAACACGCCGTTATCGTGTTTTGAGCTGAGTAACTGAAAGGTTGTCTAACAAGGGTGGTACCGCGGTAACCCCGTCCCTTGAGAGACAGCCTTTTTTTGTACATCAGCGCACTACTACATGCAAAGGGGATAGGAGCAATGGCAGAAGCGTTGGATCAACTGCGGGAGCAGCTGAACGGAATCAATTACGAATTACTGAGACTGCTTAATGAAAGAGCAAGCATTGTTCGGGAAATCGGAGAGATCAAAGAAAAGCAGGGCGTGCCGAAATTCGATCCTGTACGGGAGCGTGCTATGCTGGAAGAACTGACCCGGGTTAACCCCGGTCCGTTCAAGGATGCCGAGATTAGGCATCTCTTTAAGGAAATCTTCAAGGCGTCGCTGAACCTTCAGGAGGAGGACCATAAGCAGCAATTGCTGGTTAGCCGCAAGAAGCAGCCACAAAGTACAGTTATTAATTTGCAGGGAACTCTTATTGGAGGCGACACACAGGTTATGGTCGCAGGTCCTTGCTCGGTGGAATCCTATGACCAGCTTCGCACGGTCGCGGCTGCCTTGAAGCAGGCAGGCATCAAGGTCATGCGCGGCGGAGCATTCAAGCCGAGAACCTCCCCATATGACTTCCAGGGGCTGGGGGTGGAGGGTCTTAAAATGCTGAAGGAAGTGGCTGATGAGTTCGGGCTTGTCACGATCAGTGAGATTGTGCACCCGGACCATATGGAGCTGGCGGAGCAATACATTGATGTTATTCAGATCGGCGCAAGAAACATGCAGAACTTCGAGCTGCTTAAGGCAGCCGGAGAAGCCAAAATCCCCGTTCTGCTTAAACGGGGAATTGCAGCTACACTGGAAGAATTCGTTCACGCCGCTGAATATATCGTCGTGAAGGGAAATTCGGAGGTCATGCTGATTGAGCGCGGCATCCGCACTTACGAGAAGTGGACACGAAACACGCTGGATATCTCCGCCGTGCCGCTGCTCAAGCAGGAGACCCATCTGCCGGTGATGGTTGATATTAGTCATTCCACCGGGCGAAAGGATATCCTCCTGCCATGTGCGAGAGCGGCTCTTGCAGCGGGCGCGGACGGCATTATGGTCGAGGTGCACCCCGACCCGCAGACTGCGTTGTCCGATGCCGCACAGCAGCTGGATATTCCCCAGTTTGAGCAGCTTTGGAGCGGGATACTCAATTCTGGGCTTTTCCATCAATAAAGGATAAATATATAAGTTAAACTACTGAATTTTACGTTTTGAGGGCAACGTGTAAAGTGTTCTTACGATCGCTGTTGTTCGCGGATTTCTCCAATCGAACTAAGATATTGCAAGGTAGAAATCCACTCTCAAAGGCGAACGCATTCGCTTTATGCTCCCGAAGTAGCTTTCTTGCAGAAAGCTTGTAACACTTCACACTTTTGCCCTTTCTACGTAGCTGTTATAGTTCAACTTATATAAAAGGTCTTACGCATACTGGCTTGGCTACTTCAGCAGATTGGCCTGTAAACGTCAGCTTGCCGCTGGCAGGGTCAACGCGGAATAAAGTCAGATTGTTGCTGTCCCGGTTGGCGCAGATCAGATAATCGCCCTCCGGTGTCAGCGCAAAATGACGAGGATGCCCGCCTTCTGTGGATACATGCTGAACGAAGGACAATGCCCCGCTGGCCGGTTCAATGGCAAATTGGACAATACTGTCATGACCGCGGTTGGACCCGTAAAGATAACGTCCATCGTTAGACACTGCAATCTCGGCGGTCGTATTTTCACCCGTATAGCTGTCCGGCAAGGAGGATACTGTATTCACAGGAGTCAGCTTACCAGTCTCTGCTTCATACTCATAAGTGGTAATCGAGTTGCCTACCTCGTTAATGGAATACACATGCAGCCCGTCGGGATGATAGGCCAGATGTCTTGGCCCTGATCCGGGGGGAGTTACGGCATCGTAAACGGGAGACAGCTTGCCCTCCGCAACATCGACGGCATAGCTGCGCACCCGGTCCAGCCCTAGATCCGCTACCAGCAGGAAGCGATTATCCGGACTGAATTTGGCAGAATGAGGGTGAGGGCGGTCCTGACGGACAGGATCGGCTCCTTGCCCCACATGCTGCTGTTCATCAGTCAGTCTGCCTGTACTGTCTGTACCTGACAATCTGATCAGCCCGACATTTCCTCCGTGATATCCCGAGACCGCCGCATACTGGCCGGAAGGGTCAATCTCGATATGTGAGGTCGAGGGCTTAAGCGTCTTGATTCGGGCCAATTCTGCAAGCTTGCCGGTTTCGGTATCGATCCGGAAGGGCACAATCTCACCGATCCGCTCTCCATTCTCGGTTGTTTCGGAAATGGCATAAGCAAGACCTCTTGTCTCATCCAATCCGACAAAGGTCGGGTTCTTCATACCGGACACTGCATCCAGACGGGTTAACGTCTCCTGTTCTTTATCCAGTTCGTATACATATACTCCGTTTTGCTCGGGGTCGGCATAGGAGCCAACGATAAGCAAGGTTCGATTTGGACTTGATTTCATGCTGATAATTTCCTCCTTCTGCACTCCGTATTCAATCTCTATTTTTTCGTATATTCCCTGAAAAGTCCAGCAATCCTTCCTTGAATAGCTAAAATTTAAAATTGCACCCCTACACAAATCCAGAAAAATATGTTATACTGCAAGCGCTTCCACAACATCTTCTAAAGGGGGAATTTGGAATGATGAATGTCGGACAGGAGAAGAATCATGTGTTCGATGTGTACGAGGATTTAGAGCCGCACGACACGTATTTCTTCAAGATTGGAGTCCAGGGATTGGTATGCTTCCACGGCAGATATTACAGCATAAAAAAGAGATTCTCCGCGGAACAAGTCTCCAAGCTCATCGCAGACCCTTCGTTTTACCGCATCAGCAGCAGTTGCTATGTGAATCTCTCCAAAATCTCCGAGATCCGGGAGAATGAGATTCTGTTCCGGGATCAAATTCACGGAATCAAAACCTTGCAGGTTCCAAGACGTAATCTGGAAGAGATCAAACGGCTGATTCCTGCTTAAACAAGCGGGCAAATAATCTGAAAGAAGCAGCCAGTCGGCACTTATTGCAAGTGCTGCATCAGGCTGCTTCTTTTAGTTTGCCATTAAACCGGCTTCACATAGAAGCGGGATGTCTCTTCCCAGATCTCCCCCGCTTTGAGACCGAAGAGACCAATCTCCTCGGCAGGCAAATCCACATTCGGGGCATTCACCAGGTTCACATGCGGCTCAGGACAGAAGAATCCGCCTGCCGCTCCGCTATTCCAGACCATCCACTGCTTGTATGACGTTCCCACATCATATACCAGCACGGCGCCTTCTTTGCGGTCCGTCAGCTCCATCCGGTTCCGTCCATTCTGAGGTGCGGCTGTGTAGTGATTATCCATCGCAGCGAAGAACGGGCTAATACCTTCTCCTTGCAGCAACAGTTCCTCCTTGCTCAGCTCCTGGAACTCACCGGTCGGCAGCATTCGGTCATTCAAAGCCCATCTCTTTCCTATTGTCAGTTTCGCAGTACAATCTTCGGACGAGCTTCCCTGCGCGAACGGTACATTAACAGCTGTATGGAAGGCGAGCAGGCAAGGCATCTCCTCCTCCCCATTGTTCTTCACGAACAGATGCTGACGAAGTCCATCGGCTCCCAAGGAATAGGTCAGCTTGACCGTAAAACGAAATGGCAAGTATTGATAAATGGCGTGCTGTTCATCAACGTCTATTTTTACCGTTACGAAGCTCTCGTGGCCGGCAACTCCGAATTCTTCAACCTCCCAGGCTGCCGTGTGCAGGAAACCGTGCAGGTGGTTGCCTGTCGCCGGCTCATTCACCGGGAAATTCAGAACCTTCCCCTTCCAAGGAAAGCGGCCGTCTTCATACCGATTTGGCGGGAACAGCACCGGGATTCCGTGCACGCCAGGATTGCTCTTGAAGCTCTCCATTTCCGACTCCGCCGGCTCCCTCAAAAAGCGGTAACCGCTTTCGTTATCGCGGAAAGCAATCAGATTGCCTCCCACATGCGACAACATGATCGCCTCATATTTTCCCGCCTGAAGCCCGATCGCCGGCTCCCCATGAAATACCGTTTCATAAGCTTTGAACTGCGTCATTATTTGATCTCCCTTCGCCACATTCCTAATCCTTAATAGGACAGACAGGCTGTTCTGGTACGCATTATATCAAATCCGGGCTCCCTTCGTCACCGGCACAGGTTATGAAAATCCGGATTGCATACATAAAAAACCTACATTTCTGCATACTTCAAATATTCACTAAAGAAATGGAGTGTCTATATCAATGAACAGCAGTCGCATGAAAACAACCGCTATTTGCCTGCTTCTATTTCTGCTAACGGGGATATTGAACGCCTGTGGAGATGCCTCGAATGGTTACACTGCACAGTCGCTCCGGTCTCAAGACAACTCCTCCCTGCGCGAGGCGCACAACACCCAGAATACCTGGCTGCAAATGAACCAATTGGCCGATTCGATGAATTTGCGGCTTGTCAGCCGGAAGAACCTGATTCAGATGGGCTACACGGATCCGATCTTCGAGGTGGCAGCCGGACGCAAGGAGGCCTTGTCCTTCGGCAAGCAAGTGATGCTCCCTGATGCTCCCATCCGGCATGACGGCTGGGTGTACATCAGCCCGCGATCTGCGGAAGCCTTGCTGCAGACCTCGATTCAGCGGGATGAAGCGACCGGCAAGGTCTCCGTATCTTCGCTCGAACAGGCCCATGGCGGCTCCGGAGCAACCGAAATTGAGTCAGAGTCCGATACCGGGCAAATCCGTATCTAGAGTCTTCCATCGGACCGCAGCGAGATGGTGTCTTATGCCAAGCGGTTTTTAGGTGTTCCTTACGAATTTGGAGCCGCGGATTATTCGACGTCCAAAACCTTTGATTGCTCTTCCTTTACTCAGCATATCTATGACCATTTCGGCGTTGATCTCCCCCGCCTCGCCCGGGATCAGGCCCAAAGGGGCTCTGCCGTATCTCGAAGCAGTCTTAAGGCAGGGGATCTGATCTTCTTTACCGTTCCCGGACGATTCTCCAGTGACAAAATCCCCGGTCATGTCGGCATGTACATCGGAGACGGAAAATTCATTCATACCTGGGGAGATCCCGGCGTTCAGATTAGCCCGCTGGATTCGGGATACTGGAACGAACAAATATTGTCCATGCGCCGAATCTAGTCATCCAGTCTCTATAAGGATACCGCTGGGCCGCTCTGGCATTGAATGCCGGGCGGCTATTCCTGCTTTGTGCGCAAATTTCACATTCATGCTCATCCACAGTATAATTAAAGCTAGTTAAATACATATACAAGGAGACCGAATGATCGATGGATGAACTGAAAAAAGCCTATGAGATTCTGGGCCTTCCCGAGAGCGCTTCCCGGGAGGAATTGGACCGTGAATTTGATATTCTGATCCGCAAATCCCGCTCCCGCAAGCCTGCTCAGAATACTGCCGAGAACCAACCGGATGAATACGAGCTGAAGCTGAAGGCATACAGAACGATTGTCGACTATGAAGAGAAGAAAAAGATCGAAGAGCTTAGCCGCGAGCGTTACTCCAAATGGGGCAGATTTGCCGGCACCGCAGAAAAAAGCAATGATTTTTTCAGGATTCATAAGACCAAAATCATAATCGGAATCATCTCAGTTATCGTTGTTATTGTTGGAATTACGGCCATTATGAACAACTTGGAGGAGAAACGCCGAATCGCGGCTCTTCCCCCGCTCGATTTATCCGTTATGTTCCTTGGCACCTTCATGGCTGATGACAGCAAAGGCGGGGATAGTGCGCTAGAGGATGCCTTCACTGCAACGATGCCGGATTGGCAGCGTACAGAGGTGGAGCTCGTCTATCTGCCTTCGCAAGAGGCAGATGTGATCGGGTCCCAGGATATCGCATTTCAGCAGAAAGCGATGGCCCTGCTCTCAACGGAGCGTCCAGACGTATATATTGTTGATGAGAACGCATTAGACTGGCTGATGAACAGCGGCCTGTTTATGAACCTGGACGAAGACGCGAACGGTGAACTCAAGCCGCTGTTAAAAGAGGACTCCATCGTTACGGGGAGATCTGAAGAGGATACTGAGGATCACATCTACGGCATTCGGGTAAAGGATAGCGAATTGGCCAAGCAGCTTCCGCTGTATCTGCCAGATATGATTGTGACGGTCCGGATCGACTCCGAGAACAAAGACAAGGCTGTTGAGTTGATTAAACGTTATCTGGAGACGACTCCTGCCTCGGAATAAAGCTAGTTCAGGCGCCTACGGCGCCTGTTTTTATAGACGAAGAAAAGAATTGAATTTAGGGAACGCTTCCATTACAATAAGACTATGAACGCGCGTTTATAAGAGGTGAACAGCATTGCGCAGCGAAGATATTGCAAAATTAGCCGGGGTATCCCGCAGCACGGTATCCCGGGTCATCAACAACTACGCCAACGTGCCCGAGGCGACAAAAGCGAAGGTGCTGCGTATTATCGAGCAGTATCAGTATGAGCCGAACAGCTTCGCCAGAGCCCTCGCCGGCAAGCGGACAGACACGATTGGCCTGTTCGCCATTAGTATGAATGAACGGGAAAATGCAAGCCGAATCTATCAGAACAGCTACTTCGGCCCGATCGTCGATCTGGTGGTCGATACGGCAAACTCCCTGGGCTACTATGTACTCATTCATACCGTTTACTCTCCCGGTGATTTTCAAAAAATCAAGCAGGCTTACCAACAGAAACGGATCGACGGCGGCATTCTTGTCGGCACCCAGAAGGATAGTGAGCTGGTCCGTGAGATGGTTGGCCAAGAGGCTCCTCTTGTCCTGATCGATTACGATATCTCGGAGATTATGGCTGAACGCTTGAACAAGAATCACTTGGCCGTCATTAACTCTATGGACTATGAGGGCACAGTCCATGCTATTGAGTATTTGATCGAGCTGGGCCACCGGAGCATCGGCATCATGAAGGGAAGAATGAGTACATTTTCTGGCAGAGAGCGTTACGTCGCTTATGAAGATACGTTACGCAAGCATGGGCTGCCGCTTCAGGAGGAATTCATTCTTGAAGGGGATTTCTTGAAGGAAACCGCCTACCAAGAGGCCGAGCGGCTTGCCGTGAGCGGGATATGGCCTACCGCCCTGTTCTGCTGTAACGATGATATGGCGATTTCAGCGATGGAAGCCTTCACAGCGCATGGTATCCGAATCCCCGATGATCTGTCTGTGGTCGGATTTGACGATGTTGAGCTTGCCGGCCGCATGAATCCCAAGCTTACCTCTGTCAAGCTGCCGATTCATGAAATGGCGACGGCTGCTGTAGAAAAGGTCATTGCTCTGTGCAACGCGGAGGAATCGGCGTTCAGCACGCTGAGCTTCCCTACTGCCCTGATCGTCAGGGAATCCTGCAGAGAGCTTAAGGAGCACGAGTAACCGCATCACAACAGGTTTCACTCACCTTGCCCTTTCGGGGGCAATCTTTTCCGTCTATTATAAACGCGCGTTCACAAAAAGAAGGGAGAGTATTTTGATGAAATACGGTAATTTTGATGATGTCCGTAAAGAGTATGTAATCAACACGCCGAAAACACCTTACCCTTGGATCAATTATCTGGGCAACGAGCAATTTTTCGGGCTGATCTCCAATACAGCCGGCGGATACACCTTTTATCGCGACGCACGCCTGCGCCGCCTTACCCGCTACCGCTATAATAATATTCCGCTTGATACCGGCGGCCGTTATTACTATTTGCGCGACCATGACAACAACGATTTCTGGACACCGGGCTGGATGCCGGTTAAGCGTGAGCTTGACTTCTACGAATGCCGCCACGGGCTGGGATACACCTCTATTACAGGAGAAAGAGGCGGCATCTCTGTCTCGCAATTAGCCTTTATCCCACTTGGATATACGGGCGAGGTTCACCGTTTGACAGTGAAAAATACCAGCTCCGCCAATAAGACTGTCTCCCTCTTCTCTTTTGCCGAGTTCTGTCTCTGGAATGCGCAGGATGACATGACCAACTTCCAACGCAATCTCAGCACGGGTGAGGTTGAAGTCAAGGATTCTGTCATTTACCACAAGACCGAATACCGTGAACGCAGAAACCATTATGCCTTCTACTCGGTGAACCGCGCGATTGACGGCTTCGATACGGACCGCGAGTCCTTTGTAGGCCTGTACAACGGTCTTCATGAGCCTCAAGTGGTTGTTGAAGGCAAAGCCTCGAACTCGGTTGCGAGCGGCTGGTCCCCCATCGGCTCCCATGAAGTAAAGCTGACCCTCGCCCCTGGGGAGGAGCAAAGTCTGGTATTTATCCTCGGCTATGTGGAAGTGCCTGAGGAAGACAAATGGGAAGCGCCAAGCGTGATTAACAAGAAGCCTGCGCAGGCGATGATCGATCAGTTCGCTACCGATGCCGACGTGGATCGTGCGCTTGAAGAGCTGGCTACCTATTGGGACGGTCTGCTGTCCAAGTATCAGATTAACAGCGGCGATGAGAAGCTGAACCGGATGGTTAACATTTGGAACCCGTATCAGTGTATGGTTACGTTCAATATGTCCCGCTCTGCCTCTTATTTCGAATCCGGCATCGGACGGGGAATGGGCTTCCGGGATTCCAACCAGGATCTGCTCGGCTTCGTCCATCAAATTCCGGAGCGTGCAAGAGAACGGATCCTTGATATTGCAGCCACTCAATTTGAAGACGGCAGCGCCTACCACCAGTACCAGCCGTTGACGAAGAAAGGGAATAACGAGGTCGGCAGCGGCTTCAATGATGATCCGCTCTGGCTCGTGCTCGGCACAGCTGCCTATATCAAAGAGACCGGCGATGTCAGCATTCTCGACGAGCAAGTTCCATTCGACAGCAACCCGGACAACACGGCCACGCTGTTCGAACATTTGAAGCGTTCTTACTATCATGTCATCCACAATCTCGGACCTCACGGCTTGCCGCTGATCGGCCGCGCCGACTGGAATGACTGTCTGAACCTGAACTGCTTCTCCAAGGAGCCGGGCGAATCGTTCCAGACTACCGAAAATATCGCAGGCGGAACAGCAGAGTCAGTGTTTATCGCCGGTTTGTTCGTCTACGTAAGCCCCGATTTCATCGAAATTTGCCGGATGCGCGGATTGGATCAGGAAGCCGCCGAAGCGAAAAGCCATATGGAGAGCATGCGTGCCATTACGCTGGAGCACGGATTTGACGGGGACTGGTTCCTGCGTGCCTATGATCACTATGGTCAGAAAATCGGCAGCAAAGAAAATGAGGAAGGACAAATTTTCATTGAGCCGCAAGGGATCTGCGTCATGGCCGGCATCGGTGTTGAAGAAGGGCTGGCCGACAAAGCCATGGTCTCTGTAGCCGAGAGACTGGATACCAAGTACGGTATCGTGCTTCAACAGCCTGCCTACTCGAAGTATTACCTGAACCTTGGGGAAATTTCGACGTATCCGCCGGGCTATAAGGAAAACGCTGGTATCTTCTGTCATAACAATCCTTGGATTATGATTGCCGAGACCGTGCTTGGACATGGCGACAGAGCCTTCGAGATTTACTCGAAGATTGCTCCGGCCTATCTTGAGGAGATTAGCGAAGTTCACCGGATGGAGCCATATGTATACTCTCAGATGATTGCAGGTAAGGATGCGGTTCGTCATGGAGAAGCTAAAAACTCATGGCTGACAGGTACTGCCGCGTGGAACTATGTAGCTATTACACAAGCTATTTTGGGTATTCAGGCTGATTTTACCGGACTCAAGGTTGATCCTTGTATTCCTTCCGCTTGGGATGGATATGAAATTACCCGGGTCTACCGCGGCGATACGTACGTGATCAAGATTGAAAATCCGGACCGCGTCAGCAAAGGCGTTAAGAGCATGACCGTGGACGGAAAAGAAGTGCAAGGCAATATCATCAAGCCGATTGGCGACGGCGGTGTGCATCAAGTCCTTGTCACGCTCGGATAAGACAGGATTATACACAAATTCCGGACAATTTTCGACGTTGTCCGGGATTTTTTTATGTATCCCCTTTCACAGAACGATGCTATAATCAATGGTAGTTATATCCTAATCTCAAAAGGAGGCATCATACATATGACATGGTTCAACAGACTCCCTCTAGCTAAGAAGATCCCTGCTGCTTGTTACCTTGTTGCTGCATTGTTTGCCGTACCGGTGCTTGTCGTCTTTGCACTGATCGGCAAGCTCGTAATAGGGTTGATCGTCATTATTATTTTGGCAGCGCTTACCTATCCGCTTACCCGTTACGTCCAAGGCGCCTTGCTCGGCTCCTTCAGCGACATTACCAATGCCTCTGCCAAGATTGCAAAGGGCGACTTTACCAGCCGAATCATGGAGTCGGGCGGCATGGAGGATTTGAACAAAGCTTTTAACAGCATGGTGGACAAGCTACGCAAAATTTTACAAGAGACTTCCGAGATTACACAAAAGGTTATGGACTCGACCCGCTCCATTGCTGATCGGAGTCAGGAATTAACAAGTGTAATGACCCAGGTGGCCCAGTCCTCCAACGAGTTGGCACTCGGCGCGAATTCAATCTCCGAAGATGTCAGCGGCATGAAAGACTCTATCGGAGAGATTGAAAATAAGGTAAGTAATTATACCCATTCCACAAGGGAGATGAACAACCGCTCAATCGATATGCTGGAGCTTGTAGAAAAAGGGCGCGAATCGGTCTCCATGCAGTCTGAAGGCATGCGCAAAAATATTGAAGCGACCGGAAAGGTTGCCGAGTCTATTGAGGAGCTTGCCAAAAACGCCAGAGGCATCACGAAAATAACCGCAACGATATCTGAAATCGCCGAACAGACCAACCTGCTCTCTCTGAACGCCTCAATTGAAGCCGCACGGGCCGGCGAGCACGGAGCGGGCTTTGCAGTTGTTGCCCAAGAGGTTCGCAAGCTGGCTGAAGAGTCTACCGCCTCGACGAAGGAAGTATTCAATCTGGTTCGCAGTATTGAGCAGGATATCAAGCTGGCTGACAATAATATTAAAATTAACGAAGAGGTAGTGCGCCAGCAGAATGAAATGATTATGGAATCGGAACGTATCTTCGCGGAAATTGTCCAGAGTGTTCAATACATATCCGAAGAAATATCCGCATTTTCCAAAGAAAGTGAATCGATGCTGGAGAGCGCTCATCATATTTCATCCTCGATTCAGAACATCTCTGCGATTACTCAAGAGTCGGCTGCCGGCACAGAGCAAGTGTCCGCTTCAATGAATGAGCAGATCGGGGCAATTCAGAAGATGAGTGAAGAGACAGAAGCTATGAAAAATGCTGTATTCCAGCTGCAAAAGACAATTCATATCTTCAAATTCTAAGTTAGACTTGAATGTAATGTATAACTGAAAAGCAGATGCCGTCGGGTGAACCGAACGCATCTGCTTTTTTTGTTAGCTCTTGGCGGTAGCTTTAAGATGAATCCAGGTGCTGGAGAAATCACCATGAACCTCATGCATCGGTAAGCCGGCATGCATTAACCGGTCACCCCCATATACTTCTCCCCCTTGAACCCGTTGATAGTTACGGTGAGGATCGAGTCCTTGCAGCTTAACCAGAGAGAGCGGAGCATTCGGCTCAGCCAGCACACGGAAATAGAACAGCAGGGCCTCACTACGGTCGGGACTGACGAACATCCAGGCAGTTACATTCCCCTCAAATGGGCTAAGCAGACGGTACATTTCTCCTTGCTGGACCAACCCCCGTAATTCCTTATAGGCCTCGACCTGGGATTTAACAATCTCGCACTCTTCCTCGGTAAACTTGGTCAAATCCAGCTCATAACCAAAGTTACCCGACATAGCCACATCACCGCGGAAAGACAGCGGGGTCGTTCGGCCCACCTGATGATTAGGTACGGCGGATACGTGAGCTCCCATGGTAGATACCGGGTACACCAGACTTGTGCCGTACTGGATTTTCAAGCGCTCCGCCCCATCTGTATCATCACTTGTCCAGGTCTGAGGCATGTAATACAGCATGCCAGGGTCGAAGCGGCCGCCGCCGCCGGAGCAGCTCTCAAACAGGATGTGCGGGAAGCTTGCTGTCAAGCGCTCCAGCAGCTCATACAGACCGAGAATATACCGGTGAGCAACCTCCTTCTGTCTATGGCCGGGCGCAAGCGCTGAACCAATCTCCGTCATGTTCCGGTTCATATCCCATTTCACATAAGACACAGGCACGGAAGCGTAAATATCGCTTAACTGGTCATACAGATAATTCCGGACATCTTCTCTAGACAGGTCAAGAACAAGCTGCTCTCTCCCCTCGGTACGGCGCCGCCCGGGAACATGAAGACACCAGTCAGGATGACTGCGGTACAAATCGCTGTCAGGCGATACCATTTCAGGCTCGAACC
>NZ_HG005139.1:1414410-1418617 GCF_000455265.1 Paenibacillus antibioticophila | reverse complement strand
AGCCAGGTCCTTCAGTCCGCGAGGGAGCTTCCGCCGATCCTCGACCCAATCCCCCAGCGATGAATTGTCGCTGTCTCTGTGGCCAAACCAGCCATCATCCAGTACGAAGAGTTCTATGCCCAGTTCACGGCCGGCCAGCGCTATGGATTCTATTTTATCTGCATTGAAGTTAAAATACGTGGCTTCCCAGTTGTTCACAAGAATCGGACGCTCGCGGTCCCGATGTGCGACCGACGACACAAACGGGTACGGTATAGCCGGTGATTAGGTCCTGGACATGCCGCCCAGCCCCTCGCTTGAATAGACCATCACAACTTCCGGAGCTTGAAAGACTTCGCTTGGCCCAAGATTCCAGGCAAAATCAAAGGGCTGCAGGCCGATCTGCATTCGAGTTGTTCCGAACTGATCCACCTCTGCCTCCGCGATAAAGTTGCCGCTGTACACTAGGCTGAAGCCGTACACCTCTCCTTGGCGCTCATTTGCCTCGGGACGCAGCAAAGCCATGAACGGATTGTGCTGATGCGAGCTGGAGCCTCTGCGGCTGCCAATCCCGGTCATCCCCGGTGCCAGTCTCCGCCGCTGGATATGACGCTCACGCGCCCAGGCCCCGGACAAGTACAAAGCGTCAAAGTCGGCATCAGGAAAGTCTACAGAAGCGCTCAGCACTCGTTCGAGCTCTACTGTCTCCTGCCCATCATTGCGAAGCTTGACGGATCGGGTTATCGCATTAAAGTCATTAAATACGGTATAGCTCAATTCGGCCGCAAGTCCCGTTAGCGGATCTGCAAGCACCAACAGCAATGTATCCGCCTCTTGATCTTGCTCCGTATAAACTGCTGGGAGTCCCTCCAGCCCTGGCTTACCCGGTACGATGGAGTGGGAATGATATTTCAACTCCGTAATTCTGCTGCCATCCCTTAATTTCACCTGATAGGCAGGACTTCTGAAATCGCTGGTTCCATATTGAGGATATTCCTGAGGCAATGTATCCAGCGACAATGTCTTATCTTCTCTCACCGGATTCGGGCAGAACGAACTGCGTTCAACCCGCGTGAGCATTCCTGTCAGATTGGCATCCTCCCGCAGCTTCGGCCCATAATAGACTTGCGCGGCATAGCCGTGAATGAGTTGAATGATATAGCTGGAGTTTTGGGATTGCAGATGAAAAATCCCCTGTTCTTCATTATAAAAAATAGGCATTCTTTGTACCCTCCTGGACAGTTTTGGAACTTCACTTTTCAATCTCATTCTACTATGCTGCCCCAAAAGAGTAACGTTAATAATGTAAACACTTAGATGGACAAATGTGATATCTTCTCCTTAGTGAAACTATGATATTTTTCCTATGAATCTCTTATTAAATGGTAGAAGAATATCGCAGCTTCACCTTGTTTCATGGTTCCATCGACATAGTTCGACAAAACCTCTAATTCTCCTTGTGATTATTTAAAAGAAGTCTTGACTATATAGTCTATTAGACTTATTCTATGGATAGATAGTTTGGTAGATTTCAACAATTAACTTCATAGTTCTTGATTGACAAAGGCAAACCTATCGAAAGCTAGGGACGCAAAGCTACAGGGGTTAAGGCGATTCATCGCTAAACCAGCCAGCTACCGATAAAGAATGAAGCATGTAACTATGCTTGCTAACCTTCTTATTCGGTAAGAAGGTTTTTTGTTTTCTTAGAACAACTTCATATTTTCATATTGATAAAGGCAAATCCATCGAAAGATGGCGACGCAAAGCTACAGGGGCTACAGCGGTTCATCCGCAATGCCAGCCAGTTACCGATATGGAAGCAACGTAAATAGTGCTATTTCGTTTCTTCCTAGCTCGGATGAGAGATTCCTTGGGAGGAAGAAACATGAAGCGAATACTAACTTTGACTATTGCCCTGATCCTATCTATAAATCTAGCAGTGATTCCGGTATCCGCCGAAACTTCGGCCAAGCTCTCTTCCGATGAGCTCCTTAGCCAAATCGTTGTGCTTCCGAAGTCTGATTACAATAAGGCTTCTGCAGACAAAATGGTCAGCAGATTATCAGCTATTCCAGCCTCCCTTCTGCAAGGGTTGAAGGAGAACAGCGTCAAGATCAAACTCGTTAACGGCAAAATTACGGATGAGCCCGAGTTCGCCCAATACAAAGGCGTGACTCCAAGAGGCTGGGAAAATACAGGTCTAACCTGGGACGATGTTCCCGGTGTAAGCTCAAATGTTGTGATTGCCAGAATTGGTTACAGCAATAAAGGCAAGGGACATAATGGTCAAAACCTTGAGCTTCATGAGACCTTCCACGCGATCGACCGGCTTGTGCTGAACAATGTTAGTTCTTCCGCTGCTTTTCTGAACGTCTGGAAGAAAGAAGCTGATGTGAACTACAAGAATGACGGTTATGTATCGGTATACTCGACTGAATATTTCGCAGAGACGGCCACTCTCTATTTTTACAGTGAAGAGACACGCAAAGAACTGAAAGAGGACATGCCTTTAACCTACGACTTTCTGGACAAGCTGTTCTCTAACCTATAAAAAAGATTCAGGCTCTCTTCTGTGGGAAGAGAGCCTGAATTTTATTTCTCACTGAGTTTAAGGATAGACCCGGTTTGGAAGCACTTCTTCCCAAACCTCAGTGTCTGAATCCTCTTCTCTGGTGTATTCATGATGGTTAGTGGCTTCCAGAATATCGTAATAGTACCACTTGCCTACGATATTATCCGGCCATTCTTTTGCATCCTCATGAATACCTTCATGATTTACTTTTCTGTTCAATACGCCGTTGATGAATGCAGCAGCTTCAGCACGGGTGATATATTGATCCGGCTTGAAGGTGCCATCCACATATCCTTTGATCCAGCCCTTGTTAGCAGCTGAGACAATGTATTTTTCTGCCCAGTGTCCGGTAATGTCGCTGAACATATCGTTCACCCGCTCATCGAGCTGGTCGAATCGGGAAGCGATTGCCGCGAACTCGGATCTGGTGATGTATTGTCCCGGCTTGAAGGTGCCATCGAGATATCCTGTGATGATACCTGCATTTTCCATGGTGGAAATGTGCTTATTGGACCAACGGGTTGCTCCCACATCCGAGAACGAATTGGTTGTCGTCAGGTATGCGGATCTGCTCTCATCATTCATCAGGCGGTAGAAGATCGCCGTAACTTCTTCACGGGTGATATTATTGAGCGGCTTGACGGAGCCGTCAGGATACCCGTTGATGTAGTCATAATGGTTCTCTCTATCAAGTACTGGCGGTACAGCTGGCAACGGCGGCAATGGCGGCACAGCCGGCAGCGGTGTTACGCTAGACGATGGTGACGATGACGGTGATGGTGATGGATTGGATGGTCCAGAGCTTGAATTTCTAGTGTAGTAGAAAATCAATTCCTGACCGTCCGCATCACTGAACGTATATTCCTTAGTCGATTGAATCGGGGTGTAGCCCGAAATGCCAATCGCTGAATAGGTCTTCGTCTCGCCTGACGTTCCGCTGTCTGTCGTCGGGTTGGCCAATTGAGTAGTCGTGCCGCTCAGAAGGTACTTGATCGTCAGCGTCTTCTGGGCAGGAGCATTCTTCGTGTAGTAGAAGGTGTAGGTTTGCGATGGCTCATCGGTAAGGTTAATCACATCACTGGACTTTCTCGGGGTATAGCCCGTAAAATCCTTGGCTGTTACTGCTACCGATGTTCCGGCACTTCTGATAAAGTCATCTCTTCCTAACTCAGCTCCGGTTGTTTCGTCCAGATAAATGACTGTAAGTGTCACAGCATTAACCGGGTCTCCTTTTACATAGTAGACATCGAATCTTTGCTCCGGTTCAAAAGTCAGTTCGAAATTGTAAACAGGCTCCTGTGCATAATAAGTGTAGGTCCCATCTGTTGCTGAAATCGGCTGAGGAATAAACTCCAAAGTCCCGCCGCCAATTCCATCTAAGACACTTGGAGCAGCAATTTCTTCCCCTGTCTCGAGATCCAAGTGATACACAGCAACGGTAACTGTCACAACTGGATTCGCTGTGTAGTAGAACACATGCGGCGCATTTGTTGTTCCCAGCTTGTAGCTGTAGCTTGGTTCCACCGGGGTGTAGCCCGGGATATCCTTCGCTGTCAGCTCCAAGGTCTGGCCGGTTACGCCTTGCTCCGTAGTTGCCGGATGCAGTTCTTTCTCCGTTCCCTGCTCCAAGTACTTCACTTCTACACTTTGCCC
>NZ_HG005139.1:1356424-1413279 GCF_000455265.1 Paenibacillus antibioticophila | reverse complement strand
TGTACCGCGGCTTCAGTTGCAACCGTATAACCGAACCACACAGTTGGGGTTGGATTCGTTACAGTAAGAGTAACCGACTTAGGGCTTCCCCCGACTTGATATAGATATCCTTCAACTGTCTTTGCCGCTATAGAATGTGTGGTGCCTACAGGGAATGCTTCCTTACCGCTTTGATCCTTGTAATACTCACTGTACAAAGGCTCTGCAAATGCTGGCCCCTCCACCTCAACGCCTTCTGCATTGATTGGATTTCCAGCCTCATTTACAAGATAACCTTTAATGAGGATAGAACCATTACCGACACTTACCTTCGGTACCTCAAAATCCTTCGAAACGTTCTTATTATTTACATCTGTATAAGTCAAGGTTGTTGTTCCGTTCGTAGGATAGAGTTCGTTTGAAACGGGGTTTTTGGATTGGTCCATGACCACTGTATAGGTGAGGGTTGCAGGATTCCCCTCTGCAATGTTGCCAATATCCCAGGTGAATGTCTCTGTCCCAGGGTTCCAAGTAACGGTTCCTTGAGAGGCTGTATAATCGCTTGGACTTACATCGGCTCCTTGCTTCTTGAGATTAAACATATCTCCCATTGGATCGATCACTTTGGCGTTTTGAGCTGCATAAGTGATTTGACTCGCCATTTGCTGGAAGATCGTGTTCAATTCTTGACTGTTCGCCGGAAAGTAACCCTCGCTCTGAACGTCCTTCAGCACTTTAATCGCATTGCTGTTATTGGAAACATCCAGCCCGACAGAGTAAATTTTATAGCCTGCATCCTTGGCGAGTTTGGCTTCCGAAATCGTTCCAATTCCATTATCTTTTACACTATATCCATTGACGTTATAATTGGAAATATTGAAGTTTGAGCCACTGCCAAGGGTCTCATTATATTTAAAAGCTGTTAAGGCATAGCCATAACTATTGTTCGACCAGCTGTAGCTTGTTGCCTGTGTTCCCTTGAAGCTGTATGTCGGCTCACCATCACTCAGTACAACAATGATTTTATTTTGTGCCGAACTGCTTCCCAATAGATCACGGGCATTTTTAAGCCCTGACTGAATATTAGTGCCACCGTCTGCTTCAATATCATCAATTGCATTCTTCAGGGCAGTTTTCTGGGCAGGCCCTTTAAATCCGGAGACAAGAGAAGACGATTTGTTGAAGGCAACAACGGCTACCCGGTTATTTGAACCGGAGAGAAGCAAATTGTCCACAAATTTCTTTGCTGCTTCCTTTGCTTTGTCAATTTTGCCATCCTCCCACCACCAGCCATTGTCCATGCTCCCGGACTTATCAATAACCAGCACAACATCCGAGCTAGACTGGATGTTCTTTCCTTCCACCTTCAGGGTTATTTTCCACTCCCCTGACTTACCGGTAGGTTCAGCCGTCTTCGTCAGCTGTGTTGCCCCCGGATTAGGCCAGGAGATCTCCCCTGTTCCTGCTCCAAATACAGACAACGGTCCAACAAAAAGTGAAAATAGGCATAGCCAAGATACTACAATCTTCAACCCGCGTTTCATAAGTTCCTCCTCATTTTTTCATAGATTTCCTCCCTTTCAGGCACGTTATTTTCTACCCTCCTTACTGTTGGGTATTTTTTATCTCACGGCATATAGCCGCAGAGAACGTGAGAAAAACAAAAAACGGCTGCATAAACAATAATTATTGTTATGCAGCCGGACGGTCATTAATCACTGGATTATTAGACTCCAAGGCTTTGCGACCCAATCTTTCGATTTGGTGTGCCAAATTATTTAATTATCTAGTCAAAAAGTCCCGTTTGTTATTTCTGCCGCTCACATTCGTCTGTCTTGTTTTCAATATATTTCAAAAAAATCGACTTGTCAACGAGCTTGGCTGTTAAATTTATCATAGCGCACATATTGACCTTCCATTCAACTCTGCAGAACACTAGTCCTTTAGCCTATTTTCAGGCTCTGCTTCAACTAAAGGACTGTCAATTTTCTCATTTCGCAACCGGGCTCTCCGCCGTCTCAGCGGCCAAATAATTGCAAAAATCACCGCGCCTATGACAATTACCGGAAGTGCTCCGGAAATAAAGATGACGAGCCACTGAAGGATGACCGAGATTGCCTCAAGACTTCCCTGCAGCGCATTCCCGGCACGTTTCAAGAGTGGTTTTTGATCCTGACTCAGCTTGGTCAAGGAATTATCATCTGTTTGATACACACGAATTTCAATGGTGGAGAAGGAGACATTATTATCGATGTACCTCATTCTCCCCTTAATCTGTTCAATCTCTGTCTGAATCCGTTCCAGCTCATTCGTGAATTGAACCAGATCGCTTGTACTCTTCGATTCCCCAACGAATTTCAGATATCTTGCTTCTACGGCCTCCTTGACCTTCAAGCGGGATTCCAGGTCCACATATTCCTCAGATACATCTTGTCCTTGAATACTTTGCTGAAAAGATTCGGGCTTAAGCTGCTCTAATTGCTCCAGAAAAGAGGAAAATCCGGACGCCGGAACCTTAAGCACAAAATTCCCGCCCTGCTCATACGTAGACTGACTTTCCGAGAACTCAACAATATAACCGCCGGATAAGCTAACCAAATCCTTGATCTGTGCCTGAGCCTTTGAAAATTCTTCAACCTTCATAACAACATTTGCCCGGTAAATGAGCTTCTTGTTCAAATCATCTGCGATACTTCCCGAAGGAATCCCTGAACCGGAAGGCAGAGACTGAGGCTCCTGTGCTGCCGTAACCGCCTTATCCATCGCCGGGGAGGAAGGCGCCTCCGCTGAAGAGGAATCAGCCATACTCATGGATGAACTCTCTGTCTCAGCCCCACCTGAGTTGGCAGAGCTGTCATACGCACTGGAAGCATGATCAGCATTGTTAGCGCTCCCGCATCCGCTAAGCAGCAGCAGCAGGCTCATCAGCAAGAACATCCCTTGAAACCACATTTTCTTTTTCACATAGACTCCCCCTAATTGCTTTTTGTTTTATTGACGTTGGAAGGGTTTGGAAGGTTGCTCAAATAAAAAATCCTGCATCGCAAAATTGGCGACGATGCAGGATCAGCTTGATGAACATCTATTTAATTATACTCATGGGAGAGAATACTCATCGTAATCATATCCCGATATTGACCTTTATAAAATATCCGTTGTCGTTGCCGCCCCTCTTCCTTAAAGCCGCAGCTGGCATAACACCGATATCCCCGCTCATTAAAATCCATCACTTGAAGCTCCAATCGGTGCAGATTCAGTGTCTTGAAAGCAAACTCTTGAATCAACCGCAGCGCTTCGCGCCCATAGCCTTGTCCCAGCAACTCTTTGCGCCCAATCACAATCCCGATGGTTGCACAGCGATTACGCCAATCGAATTTAAACAAATCGATTTGTCCAATGTAGTCCAGCGTTTCTTTTTCCGAAATAATAAAGCCCTTCGTATCGGTCTTCCCTTCCACCATGGAGCGAACAAAGGACTCCGTATTCTCATAGGTGTGTGGAAAAGAAAAGACCTCGCTTAACGTATCCGTAATCTCATTATCATTAGCCCATTTGCGAATCGCTGGTATATCCTCCATACGATACTCTCGCAGTGTAACCCGCTCTCCAGTTAAATACGACATTTTTTTCACCTCTCAACAGATTGGCATTTCTATTCACATGCAGATAACAGCTTAAGCAGCTCCAGATCTGCTTTCCCCTCAAGCTTCAATAGCTCATCATAGGGATCTCCCTCCAAGTGCAACACCTTGGCAAAGGCAGGCTCCGTCTTTAATCCGTTTTGCTTCAGCTGAATGATGGTTTGTTTAAACGATTCTCCAAATAGCGACAACAATCGCGCTTCTATACACATATGCCGATACCCGTTCTGTTGTGCCGTCGGAACAGGCTGACCGAACAGCTCTATCGGCCAATGCTCACAATGAAAGTTAACCTTGATGCGAGGTACACCGTCCACTTCCCGCTCATGAACCATATACCCGGCATAATGTGCAAAATGAGTGTCGGACTCCTTGCGAAACGTCTCAAAATCATGCACTTCACAGATCAGATCCAGATCGCTGCCAGAAACCTGAATGTCCAAAGGCACCGTTCCGACAAGAATCGGTTGATAACTATGCAGAATTTCCATGAAGCGGTGTCGGCGAAGCAATCTGTAAACTTCCTGCTGTAACGTTGTTCCTGACTTAAGATCATGAAGCTCGGTCATCGAACCCATCATTCCTTACGTTCCAATTGCCGCAAATAAAGTATATAATCCGTGGCGGGCGGGGAGATCTCCGCCATTCGCAGCAAGGAAGCAATCTGCCCCCGATGGTAGCTGCCATGCAGCGCTACATGCATAAGTATATCTACAGGTTCAGTAGTATACTCTGCTCCCGCGCCAGTAACATAAGTGACGGGTTGCTGCAGCTGTTCCGGGGTAACCGCATCGAGATAACACGAGAACCGGTCTCTATTTTCCGCCGCCAAATTCCGTAAATCTTCTATCTGCATATGATCCGGCCAAACTGCCGCCTGAACCCTCTTTCCTTCAATTCGGGAAATCCATATGGCTTCCGCTGAAAGGATGTGAGCAAACAGCTTGATAACGCGATCACCGTCAGGCTGTTCCCGGTCCAATACCTCCAGAATCTGATGATTGGACCAGTCCATATGCTGAAACATCCGCCTTAAATTGCGCTTGGCAGGATCCTCTGCCGCCTCTTTTTGCTCTAACATATAAGCTCTTGCTTGAATCAAGCTGGAATGAACCAATTTCAACTTGTCGCGCTGATTCCATACATGATTCAAATAGACCAGTACAGCTTCGTCCAAGTGTCCCTCGTCTACAAGCTGTCGAATTTCATTTAGATAAGCATGATCCTCTGCCTGATCCCAAGCCACTTTATCTGCAATAAATACTACTTTATCAAGACGGGTAGCCTCTGCTCTGAGTGTTGTATGGCAAGCTATCGCATCCAGCACTTGAAGATCGTCCACTCCAAACAACTGCTCTGCCATGGCTCGAGACAACTTCTGGTGGATAATCCGCGGATAGTCCAGCTCCTCATCCAATACCTCTATATCCGCTTCGCGTGCGGTCTCCAGAAAAAGAGACGCCGGAATGACATTACTGATGTCATGAAGAAGCGCCGCCTGCTCTGCCTTCATCGGATCGACATTATATAGCCGCGCAATTCTAACTGCATGACTGGTTACCTTCAGGGTATGATCCCAGGTCGCTAAATCACCATGCAATTTAAAGAAAGCACCCACATCCTGGAGCAAACTCCCGGTCAGCACCAAATCTTTGATATAGGGCTTCTAGCCCGGACTTCCGTTGTTCATCACACATGGATTAACCTCCAAATTCTGAATTATCCGGCTTTCTGACTACAATCACCATATGTTCTGTAGCATCGCGATATTGCGGTGCTTCGCTCGTCTCACTGGCTGCCTGCAGCAGATTTCCATAGACCACTGGATCTTCTATATACAAGCGGCTCACTTCCTCCCGCATTCCAGCCAGAAAGCTTTCCGCACCGGCATACGTAATGATCTCGAATCCTCCGGCCTTGACCTCTTCAATAGCTTTAACAGGAATGGTGAAATAGCATTGGGTGAAGCCTTCATTCTCATTAAGCCGCTGCTCCTGCAAATACTTATATATCTCTTCAGAATCTCTACAGGATTCACTAAACTCGGAAACCCCGGATTTGAGCACTCCCCATGCATTAATGTAGGCAAGCAACGCGACTCCTCCGGGCTTCAAGATCCGGTATGCATGACGTATCACCTGTGAACGTTCTTCTTCCTTAAGCAGATGATATAACGGACCCAATACCAGGGCGCCGTCACAGCATTGATCGTTCAAAACATGCATGTTAATCGCACTTTCGCACAAATAAGCTTCTGCCTGAAGCCCCAGACCCTCAATGCGCTTCTGAGCCAGAGCAAGCTCGTTGGAGGACAGGTCCATAAGCGTTACCTGATAGCCTTGCTGCAGCAATTCAATCGCATATCTTCCCGGCCCGGATCCGATATCGCAAATATGACCTGTATCAGGAAAATACCGATCCATCAGCCTTAAGGTCGATAGCCATTCTACCCTGCTATAGGGGTTCTCCAATCTGCTCCATTCCCGGTCCGCATTGTTATCGTAATATGCTTGGACAATCCGACTCATAGGCCGCCTCCTCATTCAACTCTTGCCGTTTCATCAATAAGCTAATACTTTGAAGGAACTATATAATATAAAACCCGATGGGAATATGATGGATATCATGCTTTAATACACAAGCCACATCCAAGAGGCTAAACATGCGATCCCCAAGATCATTTCATGATTTCGCTTTCTGCCCCCGCCAGGAAATTCACAAGCAAGAACCCGATGACCCCGCTGATTGAAAGAATGATCTTCCCCCATCTATAATAGTTAAAATTTGTTCTAGTGATTTCTTCCAGTTACCTATAGTAAGATTACTTTGATTACATATTCTTAATTGCCCTTCAAAAAAGAAGCAAAAAACGTCAAGAACATCTGTTCCCGCCATGATAGACTAATTTCAGAAGGAGGCGAGCATGATTTCGACTTACGAGGCTATAATTCAGGATATCATAGACTATATCGAAGCACATCTCTTTATGGAATTGTCCCTTTCTACCCTGGCTAAACAGGCCGGCTTTTCGGAGTTCCATTTCCTTCGGGTCTTCCAGGCCATGACTGGAACTACGGTGATGGATTATCTTCGAAAAAGAAGGCTTATTTGCGCCGCCAATAAGGTAGCCTATTCCAATGAGAGGCTGCTGGATATTGCCCTGGACTGTGGCTTCAGTACTCCAGAAACCTTTACTCGCGCCTTCCGCCGATTATATGGCATGACGCCAGGAGAATATCGGAAGCGGGGCATCCAGCCTCCTGCTTACCCGAAGGTATCCGTCATGCAGCCTTGCTACAATTCATATTTAGGAGGAATTCAGATGAATTATGAAATTGTGACGAAACCTGCTTTTGACATCATTGGCTACTCAATCCTTACAACTTCCCAGGAAGGAGAAAACAGCCGGGAAATCCCCGCCTTCTGGAAACGTTATATGGAAGAGAAGCTGGGGCAGACTTTGTATGATCAGGCCGCTTCCAATGCAGAGTATGGCATCTGTGCCCCATGTAATTTGGAGACGGGAGAATTCAAATACATCATTGGCGTTGAAGCTCATGCCGACGCCGTTGTTCCTGAAGATGCGGAAAGACATCATATAACGGAGCAGACTTATGCTGTCTTTACGACTCCGAGAGTGCCCCAGGATCAATTCACCGATTCCATTCAAGCAACCTGGCAGACAATCTTCAGTGAATGGTTCCCTCATTCAGGCTATGAGCACTCCGGAGCGCCCGATTTTGAATATTATGACGAGCGCTGCTGGAGTGACCGCAACGAGTTGGTAGAGATGGACATTTACATTCCTGTGAAGAAAAAGAACTGAATAAGTTGATCAAAAAAACTACGTAGAAAGGGCATAAGTGTGAAGTGTGCTGTAGTGAAAGCTTTCTGCAGGAAAGCTGCTTAACTGATATTAACCAAGACAACCGCCGATGGGCGGCTGTCTTGGTTTTTATTATTCCTTACGATGGTTCCTAAGGATGAACTAACCCTTCATAAGCGGAATACATGCTGTAAATTCCGAAGGATAATAGGATAAGACTTGAGAAGAGATTGATGAACTTCATTGTCTTAGATCCGATCATCTTCCTGAGCAGCCCCACTACCGTGCTTAAAAGAAGCCACCATGCAGCCGATCCTATAAATACCCCAACGATGAGATAAACCGAAGACACTGAGCCTGAGGCCAAGTTCATCCCCGCAAAAATGCCTATAAATGACAGGATCGTCAACGGGTTAGTGAGCGTCAGGAAGAAAGTAGTCACGAAGGTCCTAAGGTAATCGGTCCTGGAGATGTCAGAGTCTTCCCTATGCATGACCGGGGAGCTAAACGTACGGTAAGCAAGAAATAATAAAAATAAAGCGCCAACCAATTGAACCCATGAAGCATATTTAATTAGAAATTGTGAGATTATTGTCAGCCCCAAGGCAGCCGCGCTTCCGTAGATTGCATCGGCCGAAGCCGCCCCTAAACCCGCCACGAATCCAAAGGAACTTCCCTGGGTCAAGGTTTTTCGCAGACATAGAATTCCAATCGGTCCTACTGGTGCAGCGATAGAAAATCCGAGCAGCAGGCCGTTAAAAAGCGGTGTCATTGTCTACGCTCCTTCAGCTGCCGATTTTGGTTCTCCAGCTTAGGAAGGCCAATAAGAATTTTCAACGTCTCCACTCCTTATTCGTGCTTCTATTAATGGTTATTTATGGCAGGCATGATAAGCTGTAGATTGTTCATTCGGTGTAGCCCCTTCCGCTCTCATAGATTCAGCTGCGCCCGTACCGATAGCAGATTAAGATACTATTCTGACCTGTCTTAAAAAAATCCTCTTTTCTCTGCTCATGTCATAATTATTTTCTTGTCCTTGTAACGAAATGCGATAATTTCAGATATATAGTTTAGGAGGTGAGAAAGTGGCGGAGGATTTGGATGGAATCTATAGAGAATACGCCAACCATGTCTATAGATATTTATTTAGCCTTACGCATGATCGTGATTTAGCCAACGAAATGACTCAAGAAACTTTTTATCGGGCAGTGTATTCTATTCATACCTTTGACGGGTCCTGCAAAATCAGCGTATGGCTCTGTCAAATTGCGAAGCATGTCTGGTACCAGGAACTGGCGAGAAGAAATAAACATCAGAGCCAGCAGCTTCATGAAGCTATCCCTTCAACAGAACTATCACCGGAAGAGCTTGCTCTTTCATAACAATAAGATGGAGCTGTATCGAGCTATCCACCAATTGAGTGAACCCATGCGTGAAATTGTACATATGCGACTATCCGGGGAATTTTCGTTTGCTGAAATTGGAGAAATTCTCGGCAAGAGCGAGAACTGGGCGCGTGTCACTTTCTACCGGGCCAAGCAGAAAATTATGAGCAACACCTTCAGGTATGCGAGTCCTGCCGAGCTCTTCATGATAAGCTGTCCGCTCCGCTGGCGGATCCTCCCCCAGCTGATATGGAAGAATTAGATTATTTGAAAAAAGTTAGAAAAAGGACCTCAAAAAAGTGGATAGCCGGGGGCATCTTCCTCTTATTGATTTTCTCCTTATTAACTTATTTTCTCGCAATTGGATCCCTTGTAGACGAGGAAGATCTCACTTACACCACCTCTATTGAAGGTGGAGAATGGCGTATACACTTGCAGCTTACAAATGGAAAGTCCTTGCTTGTAAGGACGGAGCCCATCTATGATACTCCCGGTGCCAACGGAATCAGACGGGTGATCGGAACCCGGTTGAAACCTTATCAGCTCGTGCCCTCTCCACTCTTGGAGAAAGGAAACGACTCCTTCATGTTTGGCGGCACGATGAGCAGCTTTGCGCAGAGAGCGTATAAAGTTGAGCTTCAAATGGCCGATCGTACGATTGAGTTCACATCCGATCAATTCGTTGAATAGCCAAAGATCATGCGAAACCCCCAATAGAAGAGACCTGCTTCTGATGGGGGTCTTATTTTCTGACTATGTCTTGCAGGCATAGCTTAGATTACTCAAAATTTGAGGAGTTATCTCGATACCAAGCTCTCTGTATGCCAGCAATACGGCACCTGCCACCGGTGTGAATGCCGGCTGTACAAGCCGATACTTCTTGTTATTGCCTCTAGCCATTGCCGCAGTGAGCTGCTGTTGAAAATAATCGCTTTGCGCTACGCTTCCCATGAAAGTCACACTAACCTCCGGTTCTGAGAAGTAAGAGGCCAGGAGCTCCGTTCCGACAGCAATTTGCCGGATAGCACGATCACATACCAGCCGAGCCAGCCTGCTATGCTGCATCGCCGCTTTGGTAACAAACGGGGCCAGTTCGGCAAATTTTCTGTTCCGTTCAAACGGCTCTTTAATAAAGCCTTGGAGGGCTAGCAGGGATAGTTCTTGAACATTGCTTGCTTTCCAGAAATGAAGGATGTCCCGAGTCAAGTCCGAATCACTATCATCACTATTTCCCGCCAGCAGCTCGAACGTAGCCTCCATCGCCAACGATCTTGCCGCACTCGCCGCATAATGATGCAGGTCATAGTTTTTGATCTCTCTTCCCGTTTCCGTCCTTGCATAGATGATTGAACCGGTTCCCGATATAGACACGATTCCCGGCTCCGCCAGAAAAGCGCCATAATGAGCTACGACTGCATCGTTCACATACTTTCTTGGACAAGCCAGCCCGTTTAAAGACGTCAATGGCTGGACCCATTCATAATCGGATTCCGTATCCAAGCCGGCAACACCCGCCGCCAGCATTTTTACCTCAGCAGGGTTTACTCTTGCTTGCTCCAAAGCTTCTTCCATGGCCTGGTGCATATTTTCCTTCGCACGCAAATCTTTGTAAATGGAGGAAGAACCGCTCTGTATGTACGAAAGAACACGACCGGAAAGATCGGCTATCATCACCCGGGTATGCGTTCCTCCGCCATCAATGCCAATCACGGTCCCATCCCTTTTTTCGCTCATAGCGCACTCCTCCAATAATAAATCGGCAGAATTTAAATCCAACGGAATATTCTCCCGTATTTAATCTCGATCCCATTCCGCTTGGCCCACTGGATAATTTCTTCGATATACTCCTCTTCATTTCCTTTGATCTTAAAGCATAGCAAGCTGGGAACTAATCGTTTTCCCTTAGGCTTGATTCCGATAATCTGGCTGAGGTAGCCTTGAATAACCAACTTATCGATATGGACTGCAGTAATCTCCTTACGTCCTACAATCATCTTCTCACCGATAATTTCCATACAACGCGGCTGGATGACCATTCTGATACCGAGTGCTATTAGTGCGCCTGCATAAAATAGAGAAAATAGAGTTCCGATCATCGGTGAAATAGAAGAGTAAAGGCCTCTACCTGTTAAAGCGGAAAAAAATATCATCGATATGACCGGCAGCTGTAAAATAAGCGCAACCCAGCTGGAAGCCGGGAGCTTAATGTCATATGTTTTATTCAAGCTTGCATCTTCCATATTGTCTTCCTTTCCCTAGAAATGGACCATAGCCCCTCTGGCATCAAATACAGCGGTTGGATTCCAGGCAATCTCCCAGGCATTTCCTTCCGGATCGAGAAAATCGGCTGTTCTCCCGCCACAGAATGTTTCTCCGGCTTCCTTGATGATCTTGCCTCCCGCAGAGCGCACCTCTTCTACAACCTGATCCACCTGCTCCGGCGTATCAACATTGATAGCCAAGGTAATCCCCTTAAACCCTTGAACCGGAACAACCGATGCATCCAATCCGGCATCCTTGATCAGTTCTTCCATAGGAAAAAGAGAGAGCAGCACTCCAGCGGTCTTGAATACACTGTAGTTATCAGAACTAATCTCTGTCTCGCTCCAGCCCAGCCCCTGGTAAAACCTTCTTAACTCTGGCAGGTTTGTTGCCCCGATTGTAATTAAACTTACTCTTTCAGGAACCATAATAGTAGTCTCCTCCTCTTCTTATTCCGCCTTCGCTTTCAGCAAAGGCTGGTACATCATCAATGCCTGATTGCCTGTAATGAATTCATCCGCAAGCAGTTCGCCATCCAGATTGAATTTTTTCCTGTAGATGGAATTGGTTCGAACGTATCCGCCCCAATACTCTTGGGATATTCGATGATCTCGCTCATACACTTCAAAATGGTGGGCTGGCTCACGCGTTGTCCGCCATTCTCCATGCAAAGATTCCTCGTCCATATAAACGAGCAATTGGTAGGGCTGATCCGTGGGATTATAGATTTGCAGGTCCAGATAATTATAAGAACAGGTAGCCCCGCTTCCGAATGGCTGGGTTCGATTCGCATCCGGAAATACATCGTAACTATGACGATGCCGCTCGGTCACGATTAACGGAGTATGGAGTGTGATCCAATAGATCAAATTGGATAGCTGGCACAGTCCCCCGCCAATTCCGGGTTTAAAGGTGCCATAATAGAGAACCATTCCTTCTACATAACCTTTTCGCTTGGTTGGATTGCCGATCAGTTTCCAATAGGAAAAGGTTTCTCCGGGAGCAATCACGACTTGATGAAGCCGGGGGATTGCGATTTGCAGATTTTTGATCTTATTGTACTGGAGCCACATATCCACATTTTTCAGCTTTCGAAGAAGCGGGGTAGCATGACTTGCAGCCGAATGAGGCAGATGATCGTCGAGAATACGGCGTGCAAATGTTACGTTTCCGAAATACCATTTCATATACCGCTTAAGCTTGAAATAATAGGAACCTGCCTTGATTCTTAGTCTGGATCTCTTCTTCGGCTTCAATCCTTCTCCTCCTTGCAACCGAGCTTATTCAAACGTTTTTCCCATATAGAACTCGTCGATATATCTTCCATCGATATATAACGATTTTTTCTTGGTGCCTTCAATTTCGAATCCCATTTTCTTATATAAAGAAACGGCCGTTTCATTATGAGACATCACGGTTAGCTCCAGTCTTTTTAATTCGGTGTTCTCCCTCCATTCTTCCAAAGCTTGAAATAAACGGGTACCAATCCCTTGTCCTTGATAAGCAGCCAGGATTCCCACAACAATATATCCGACATGCTTGATTCGCTTCGCCTTCCCTCCATCCACTAAGAGATATCCAACAAACTGATCGTCGTGTTCTGCGATCAGGATTGTTGAATTATCGGAAGCAATAAACGACTGTATAAATTTTCTGTGATGCTCAAGGGACGTGCTTCTTTCTCCGGGTTCATACAGCATAAACTTCGTCTCATGATCCAACTTACGGCACAGAGCCAAGTGCCTCTCTGCATCTTCTTCCCTTATTTCTCTTATAGATACCATTGGATTCCCCCTTCTTCAGTCGATAGATTCCTTTCCCGCCCAAGGTGGTTAATTTGATTTGTTCGATGCCTGCAATCAGTGGTCTAGCCTTTTGAATCAAGCTTTTGGCTTCTTCCAATGACAGCGAGGCTTGATGAGCCGATGAATCACTCCATACTTCGGTCACCCATACCCCGGTCGAGTCCTCATCCGGGATATTAATAGCATACACGTCACAACTTTCCACAGAGGCCATCCCTTGGGCTGCCTCAAGCAGCATACCGGCCAGTTCATCCCGCCGTCCTTCATGGGCGGTAAATTTCGTGTACAATCCAAATTTGTTCATCGTCGCTTCTCCTTGTCCTAGTAATCAAAAAAGCTTGACTACAATGCTAATGAGGTAAGCTGCCGGTATCAACAAAAACTGAGCAAGAAGCGTTCCAAAAAACCGCGAAATCATGAGCAATCCATAAATTTTTCCCAGCTTCTCCTTATATAGCTCGCTATTGCAGGCTTTGTCCGTGATGAGTCCGATCTGGGGATCGATGAAAATGGTCAGCAGGATCGTCGCGATCCCGTTAATCAGTCCCGAGGATTGCGAAGCTGCTGTCCCTAATTCGGGGACCAGATGCGCAGCATAGAGTGAAGACAGCACACCTACTGTGTAGATAGCAGTCACAAGCACGTTTAGAAGAATGAACCGTTTGGGAATACCCAAATACCGCAACCCGGAAAGCCGGAAAGAGGGTCTTTGAATATAGTGCCGGGTATTCTTCAATTGCCCGATGGTTACACTCAGAAACAATTTGGGCAAAGAGCCCGCGATTTCAAATCTGGAGATCACTCTCTGCCACAGGTTCACAAGCGTAGGAAACAAAAGAATACCCAACAGCGTGCCCAAAGACGCAGCAAGCAATATAATCCGCAAATACTCCAAAACATCAAATTGAATGGCAGTCTTGCTGTAGTCGATAAACTTTGCCGTCATGGGTGCCTGAATCAAGTTCGCAGTCCTTGAAACAAGAACAGTGATTCCCAGTAATGAAAGAGCTACCGCAAGCTTATTTATCCTCACTCCTGCCAACCGTAATGCATAGGATGAAGTTTCAACCATATGGATAATCATCGTTAGAACAGAAATGATAATTAAGTTTTGTACCATACTTGCTACCTCACTTAGTCACAATTGGTCGGCTCAATGACATGCTTGACTAGTTCATTTCCACAGCAACCGAACCCCGCCTGATCACTCTTGGGTCCAGGCTTCCCATAGACTGAACTCATTCCATAATTATACATCTTGAATGCAAAAACATCATTATCTATATTCATCGAATAAGGCCTAGCTACAAGATTTTAGCTCAAACAAAAACCGGCTCAAGCGCTTGAGTCGGTCTTTGCTTACATCTATTAGTTAAGATTGGGCTGAAATCAGCCAAAAAACAGGTCAAGCACGTTAGATCCCGTGGATGAAGCTTTATTGTAGAACTCGGAATAGCCGCATTTTGCGCAGTATACGACAACAAATTGATTATGCTGGATATCAAACATCTTGGAAAGACCCGTGCCGGTCATAGCCACTTCTTTCGTTCTTGCGTCCCTGCTGCCGCATTTGATGCAACCTTTGTTGTTCATTACGTATCCCTCCGTATTTTTTGCTGTTGTTAAACTTATACGTTTGAATGAACGTTGCGTTCCTACATCGGTATCCTGTCTTTACCCTCCTACAGAACGACTAAAATGGAATTGCCCCAAGGATCATCGAGACGGATGAGGCTATTAATAAGTAAATGACAAGCTTTCTAAACATCTGCTGGTCAATCCGCCTCGCCATAGCCATGCCTATTCCAGTGCCTGCAATCATGATGACGAGCAGTTGGACGATAATGGATGCAACCTCTCTATCCAGGGTTCCGTTAAAGTAAAATACCGCTAATGTAGAAAGGTTAAGGAAGATACTATAGAATGCCAAGTTTGCTTTGAATACCTGCTGATCTTTTCCCTGATTCGCAAGGAAGAGAACGAGCGGAGGCCCGCTGGCGGAGATGCTGCCATTGAGTATGCCGCTGAACAGGCCTACCGTCGGATAAGCCAGATATTCATTCCGAATCGGAAAGGTGACCCTCCTGAGCAGCAAAATTGCAAAGCCGAAAATCAACAGACCGACGCTAATTTTAAGGATGACCCCATCTAACACCAGCAAAAGATAACCACCTATAGGAATTCCGATAAATCCGAAGACAATAAGCGGCCAGATCTTTTTCAATTCCACATGCTTGTACAGTCTCCAGATCATGACCAGATTAGATACCAGGCTTAGGCCGACAACAATAGGCACAATCTGATTAAACGGCAGGACCAGGGACAATAATGGAACCGCAATCAGCGCAAAGCCGAAGCCTGTCAGCCCCTGCGCAATGCTGGCAATGAGAACGATTAGCCATCCATATACCATAGTCATGATTGTGTCTTCTCGGAAATGACTTCAAGCGCATCATGCTCCTGCAGCAAACAGCCCATACCCCGGTCAGTTTCTTTTGCATAGTCGATCATTAACATGGTTTCTCTTCTTACTCTTCATGAAGTTGTGCGCTCTAAGTCAGCCTTTCCGGCTGGAACGCATCGCCTTTAGCTGCTTAATTGAACGGTCCTGCAATAGCTGCCGGTATTCCTCGGATTCAACGGCATAAAGCGCCATTTTCCCTTCGGCATTATGGTGGATCCCCCAACCGTATCGCTTGCCCAATGAAGACGTACGCAGGCAGGCTTGGCTCCTGGAAAAAAACCTCTCCCGCTCCAGATCCTTTTCCTCTTCCTTAATTCCGTTGCGGACAGCATGCACTTCAAACAGCACATCCGCTTGAGTATAGACATACGGACTGTGCGAAATCATTTCATACTGTATCACAGGAACCGTCTTCACCCCGCCTTTAGCTTGGGGAATCTCCCCTGCGCTTACCTGACAGTCGTCTGCGACTGCAATGAATGTGTTGTAGTAATTGATGTCTTTCATCGAGAAATCCCCTCACAATTCTTTATCGTCAAGTTAGATCATGGATTGTCCTATATACATGTTCTCCTGAAACAATCATTTTCCTTCTCTGCATCATTTCGAATCTGGCAATGATAAGACAAAAAAGAACTCTCTTCCCGGGCACTACAGTACCGAGAGAGAGCCCCATTAAAGGCTGAGTATTTAGACATATACTCTTGCCAGCCACTCCGTAACTACATCGTCTATAATCGATTTTGTCGCTTCTAAATCCCTGTCCATGACAACCGATAGCTCACTGCTGAGCAACTCCTCCGCCTGCTTCAATATTCTCTGCTCTGTCATTGTCAGCTTCTTGCCGCTCTGGAGGCTGTCCTTCTTCTTGTACTGGATGTTTTTAATAATCCGGAGCAAGCCTGTACATTCCTGATTTTTTAATAATGCATCATATTCATCCTGCATATTGGACCGTACATCAGCCGGGGCCTTGCTCTCCTCTCTTACTCGGTCCAGCAGCTGACGGGCTTGTTCAGAAGAGATGACCGGCCGCATCAGCACCTTCGTATCAACCGGCGTATAGATCACTTCTGTGCTGCATACCGGTTCCAGCTTATAATAAAGCTTCTTATCCCCGACATGAAATGCAAGTTCCGGGTAATCAATAGATGTAACTTGGCAGACTCCGCTATGACCGTATACAACAAACTCTCCAATCTTAAACACAGGTTCGCCTCCCTTACATATTGGAAAAACCCCGAAGCTACCTGGATAACAAAATCCTTAGCTTGGGGCACTCCCTATGCCGTCTGAAATTGTCTATAAATTAATTATACCACACATATGTCAAGTCGGCTTATTCTCTATCCCTTCTCTGAAGCAACTGTGCGCCGGAGCCCTTATACTTGTAACTATAGCTGTCCTCGATATAATACCGGTCAATCCATAAGAGCACCTCACGCTTGTACGCGGAAGCTTGGGCCAGCGCAGCAGCACTCATGGCTCCCGTTCCGACCAAACGGTGCTCCTCCGCAGGAACAGTGGTATCTGTATAGTCCAGCCATTCCACCTCATACAAGCTTTCTGCATAAGCCTGGAAGTTCAAACGATAATCCCTGATCACCTTCCGGTCTTCATCCATTTCGAACTGATTCAGCAGTGCATTAGTGATATTATCCCATTCGTCCTGCCAGGCTTCAAGATAAACATTAGATAGATAATTTATTTCCGGTGTAGAGGATGCGATATCAAAATCCGTTTTAAATGCCTCATCAATCGGATTTCCTGAAATCAGAGATTGTTGCGAATTTTCCGCAGGTTCTTCGATCGGATCGGCTTCAGGCAATGCTGTTATTACGTTTTCCATACTCGATGACATACCGCAGCTGCTTAAAGGGAGAATAAGGAGAGATAATAAAGACAAGAGTACCCATCTCGATGCCATCATTTAATTTCCCGCCTATGCATAACACCGAACATTCCTGTCATGCCATCATGATTATGGAGACCATATCTGCGATAAAATGTTTCCCTGCCCTGCGAGGCAAAGAGACCGATGAAGGCCTTCTCTGGAGCGTTTTCCTTCAAGAACTCCGTAATTTCATCCATAATCATACTGCCGACTCCTTTGCCTTGATGCTCCGGCGCCACGGCGATATCTTGAATATAAAAGTAAATTTTCCCGTCCCCTACGATTCTCCCCATCCCGACAATCTCCTCTCCGAGTTGGGCGACCACCGCAAAGACTGATTGCTGTAAAGAGGCCTCAGCAACCTCTAAGTTCATATAATCCGCCCAGTCAACAGCTGTACAAAGAGCTTTGTACTCCTCTGGCGTAGGCGTTCGTCTACTTATTTGATAATGGTTAGTCATAGGATCACCTTTCTAAAAGAGCTCGATTTTAGCTGTTCCATGTCTCTAGCATCTCCATAACGCCGTAGAGGTTTTCTACAACAGGATACTTACTCACTGTTAGCTCATATTGCGATAAAAGCTCTTGGTCTCTGCATAGTGCCTTTGAATTAATCATTGTCAGTGCTTCTATTAACAAAGATTGCATCAAACATCATGCCTCTCAGCATTACTAGTTCATCTGAATCATAACCTTCTATTTTAAGTATCCAGGTTTTAAAACCCCAGAACTTGTCTCCTCTTATTCGTCCAATTGTCTTTTCGATGGGCAGCCTATCTGTAAATGTCCAAGCCGAAAGTGTCATATCGTAGTCATAGGTGATTCCGTTGCTTATGACCTGCTCTCCCTTCCAGTCGAAGACCTGCAATCTTTCAACCGAATTGCTATAACCGTCACAAAACCAAGGCATCCAACCAGGACGATGCCAATCAATAGTGCAACAAGGTGCTTCTTCTTCATTTAGTCGGAGCATTTGCCGCTTTGATACTTTTCAAATACTTATCAATTTGTTTCCTATGGTGTTTATCATGCGGAACAAAACCTCTTAAATATCCCCGGATCGAAAATTTCTTCCCGTCTCCATCCTTATACTCTTTCAAGCGGTCTTCTTCCGGCAGTTGGCTGACCACATTAATAATCTTGCTGCGCCATTCCACAAACTGCTTAATCATCGAATCTTTCGTTTGACTCTTTGCATACTCCATGGCATTGGCATTGAATTCGTTGAAGTTCAGATGCTTTACAGTTACGGGTTGTCCCAACGTAATCTTCTCAATACCTTCCTCATAAAAATACTTGTCCCAAAGCATCATATGGCTTACAATATCCTTCAGCGTCCATTTCCCTTCTGCAATCGGGTTATTCCAATGTTCTTCACTTAATCCCCCTAGTTCTTGAACATAAGAAATAAATCCGCTGAATTCTTCTACCATCTCCGAGGTTGTTTTTGCCATCATCATTGCTCCTTCACTTAGATTGGTCTGTTACATTTTCTGGATTCTTAGTAAACATGCTCATCCAATTGATAAGAAAAATATAAAAGGGATACAACACCAGCATCCCCAAGAGAATTAAACCCGTCGCTGGATTGGGGTCATCCCCGCCGTTTGTCATAGGAAACAGGACGGCAAAAATAAATACGAACAATAAAAAGTACGGCAACCAGAGCAGCATCGTAATAAAATTCCATTTCGACGGAACAAGCCACCTTGCAGTTATCATATAGAAAAAGATAGATCCCAGAATAATCCCGGCTAACAGAACAATATTTGTCAGGCTATTTATTGTCCTGAAGTCCCATCCAGTCAATCTATGGATTCGATACACATTAACCATTAGCTCAGTTGGTATGAACACATAAAGAGCGTACAGAACTGCGACGGTGTTTATTTTCAGCAATTGAGTTATCGGGGATCACCTGCCCTTCTATAATCTCAGGTACTTAAACGGACAGTCTAAGTTCACTACACCGTTCCAAATGAAATCTTCTACCCGCTGAGATAGTCGATTTTATTGTCCCAATAATATTCTGACATGGGATCCTCCCTCTGCTCGGCGATTGTTCACTACATATTCAGCAAACGCTCAGCCTCATGCCGTTGTTGGTTAGTTCGTAATTATGTAAATAAGAATGGAGGCTGCAATAGAGGGAAGGCCAAAACCAAATAATCTTGTTGATGCTCTAACTCTCCATTTCCGATCTTCCTCAGTTTCACTATTCTGATTCGCTCTTGAGCGGTCGCCGCTAATAAAAGCCCCAGACAAGACTCCTGCACTGAGCCAGGCAATAATTCCTACACTGCCAACTAGCTTCATGGCTGCCTCCCAGCTCCATATAATTCCAATTGCCATAGCTAGAACAAATCCAATAACCGTTCCAAGCAGTAAGGTTCTCATTTCGCTCACCCCACATTACAGATGCATTATTCTTTTCTTGATTTGAAATATTGTGCTGCAGCCTTATATATCCCATACCCGATAAAAAAACCAAGTGAATTCAATATCACATCGTCCACGTCGAGACTTCCCCGCCTGGAAAGCAATTGTGTAAGCTCCAAAGTAATCAAGCCAACTAGAAATAGGGCATACACTTTTAGCGGCTTCATTCTAAATACAACAGGCATCAAAACTCCAAATGGGACAAATACGCCAATGTTCCCAAGCAGATTTATCATCCAGGCCCTCGGAGTGAAGCGGCTCACCTGAAGGAACTGGCCTATAGTAACGAATGGTTGTAAATTGTACATATACTCATCCTGCGGAGTTCTACCGAACCCGAATAACATCCAATACATCAGGATCATTAAATAGATAACGATTAGAAAAGTGAAAAGTTTCCTAAATTGACTCATCATGCTCATTTCGTTCCTTATCTATAGAAGCTATGGTCTGGAAAATTCGGGTGTACACATCCTCGATATTTATCTGATTCTCTTCATTGTTATGCAATCCGTAACCCCAAATCAGATCCTCATCCCGGTTCTTGAAATATCCCGTAGCGTACATGTCAGGGGAGAGATCAGGAACGGCTTCATAAGATAATTCCTCATGAGTAAAAGGAATATGTGACTTTGTGGACTGAATAAAGAAAAAAGGAATATTAGCCGTCTTGTATACGCTCTTGAATTCTTTGTTAGCAGCTTGAAATAAATTGTCTTTCGTGATAAAGACCGCATCAAAATCAGATAGATATTCTATATTTTGCAATTCCTCGAAGGTGATCTTTTCATAAATGACGGTGTGCCCTTTTTGTACAGGCGGTTCTCCTACAACACCTATGATTAACTGTCTCTCCGTATAAAAAGATACTTCCATTTTATCTTGAGCACAGCCCGACAATACCGCCAAGATGACGATCAAACAGAATAGCCGTTTCTTCATTTCACACCTCGTTTCTGCCCAAAAAGATTACAATAAACCCACGTATCCCTACACTAGTTCTTTCACTAAATAAATCAACAACTCATCATCGCAGACACATTTTCTCCGCCTTGAACAGGTTGATTCTTGTAAGTTAAGCCTTGTCCATCCATAACGTAGCCGCGCTTGCCATACATGCGCTGAGCATTCCCGTAATCCTTATATAGCCCGACACCCAGCCCGATTGATGGATAATTTCGTGAGACGATTCTCTCTAATTCATCGAATAGCTTGCTCGCGATTTTCCTTCTTCTAAATTCCGGGAACACATTCAGGTCATTGATCTCCGGGATCTTGCGAGCTCTAAAGTACGGGTATTCCGAATGCAGCAACAGATGGCAGCAACCAGCCAACTTTTCACCATAGAAAGCGAGTAAAGTAACCCGTTTTCCTTGCCGATTTTCCTCCAGACAATCCATAAAATAATCTCGAGAGCTGTACCACGGATATACCTCGGAAAAGGCTTTATCCAGCAAATTCGCTTCTTCTTCACTGGCCAGTTGCTTTAATCTAATCAGATCCTCCATGGTTCACCTCTTGTAGGGAGTGGTTAGCTTAGCTTATTCGTTCAGTTCGGAATTTCATTATCCAAAATCATTTCCTGGTTATCATCATAGATGATCGTAAACTGTTTCAAATCGTATAATAGGTCTCTAATCTCCTCTTGATTCATTTGGCTAGTATTTACTTTTAATTCACCGTGAATCTTAATCGTTTTGTTGGGAGTTAATTTCTTATTCACAGGGATTATTGTGATCCCCTCTAGCACATAAGGTTCCGCTTCTTGCGAAATTACAGGCTCTAAACTTTTAATTTTATAGTATGATCTGCCATTATTGCTTAAATCTATGGAGTAGGATAAGACTTGATTCTCTCCAGGCGTTTCTGATAGGGAGGCCCCGTAACCACTCATGATAAATAAATCATCTCTTCCTTTATCCAACAGCAGGGGAGCAATCAACAGAAGTACAAAGCCAGTTATGATTAATATCAATCCGGCTAAGATTCTTCGGTCGATGATGAGCTTCTTCACTTTTCACACCTACTTCCCATGGGCATTCAAGCTCTCTATCATCTTTGCTTTTTCCTGCACATCCGTGGTGTCAAAGTAATCTGCACTTCTCAGTAAATAGTCATGTAGGGCATCCAAATCGCTTCCGGATTTTTGGTCGTAGCTGGAGCTTCGTATAGCTTCAAGTTTACCGATAATCTCAGTTATAATCTTAACGCCAGCCATCACTTCATCATCTAATTTGCCGAGATCTACATATTGCCGTTCTCCATCATTCGACAGAGAATTTTTTGAGTTTTCACCGAGATCATCAAAAAATATCGAGCAATCCTCAAGCAGATTGAACAAATTATTCGTTCCGATACTGCTGATCCGATCGTATTGCTCGTAGCCAAAGATAGGTCCATATAATAGAGTTAGCTGGCGATGCATTGTGCTTACTTTTTTCAGATCATCCCTATAATAATTGTTGAATCTCCCCAATTCCCCAAAATCCAGTCTCTGCTCAGATAGGGCCTTCTCCAAGGATTCATGCAAAGAGCCTATTCTGTATTCCGAAGAAAAATAGCCAAGTGCTGTATCCACGGCAACCTCGTAGCGGTCTGCTTTCTTGGATTTGTTGTATAATACGATATTCATTACAACAGAAATCACTAGCAGTGCTGATACCGCCATGATGATCTTCTTCAATTCGTTACCTCCTAATCAAAAGACAAACCTTGAATCAAAGCTTCCAGTATTTGCTCATCCCAGATTTGCACTTCAATGTATCGCTCCGGCCCTCGAGATCCATCGGCATTCCAATCTTGCGGCAACCCAAACTGATCAATAACCCCAACAATTTCCTCTCTTGTATAGACTTGCTTTCTGTAAGGCTTATTGTCCTGATACCGCATGGTTGGGAATAAATCTCCGTACGTAAAGCTCATCAATTCCTTGGGGATGACATCCCAGCTTAGCTTAAGAAAGGCAGCTTCCTTGTACCAGGACTGAAGCCAAGAACAAGGTCCTAGGGTCATGTAATGAGGATACGTATTGGTTGGCTTTCCACCCTTAAGGATAAATTGCTCCCGCGCGATCTTTTCCAATTCTCGTCTGATGACAATGTATTCGTCATTCCTTTGACTGGCAAATATGTTACCCTCTTTGCGTATTGCGCGCGATACCTCAATAGCATCTTGTACCGACAGTTTCGATAAATTTTTGAAAGGACCCTTTTCTTTCTCGAAATAGTGGTACAAAAAAAGGCTCATCGTTTTAATTCTCCTGCATGTGCCAGGAACCTCCTTACTTCTTTCGGAGATCTCAGAATAATGACGTTCTTGTCCTTGTGCTGCTGAATCTTTTCCATAATACCTGGAAGCTTCGCCTTCCTAAAGCTCCACACCCATTTCACGAAATCAAGATCAAGGCTTTCCGGACAACCCTCATTCATGTCAGGACGGCTCTTGCCTTGATACATCACTCTTCGCTTAAGTACCCGATAGACCGTGATCCACTTGGAAAAATCCAGTAATATGATTATATTTGCCTGCTTCAATCTTATATCGAGTGTTCGTCCATAATTCCCGTCCATAATCCATTTCTCCTCTTGAACGAGCTCTTCCAGGAATACATCCCACTCCTCATTCGGAGTAGGGATCCAGCCCGGCTTCCAGTAATACGTGTCCAGATGATATACCGGCCAATCCAGAATTTCTCCAAGCTGCCTGGCCAACGTTGATTTTCCGGCTCCACCGGATCCGATGATCATGATTCTAGACATCAACATTCTCCTTTAGTTACGAGTCTTCATGTCTGACCTCAATTCAATAGAATACTTTCTTCTCTCCGCGAATTTTAATTTCGATGCCTTCTCCACGGAAGCTGCCGAAGATATTATTTCCATCCTGCTGCGTACTTCCGCGAAACTCCAAGCCAAGAGTAAACCTGGAGTGAGGTTCTACAGAAAGTGTCGTCTCTTCGAACTCGATTAGATCAGGATCATACACAGGTCTTAATGTTAGTTGAACTTCATCTCCATAGTTAAAGACAGGAATGGAACAATACGCCTTCACATAGTCATCTTCGGTCCGGATCTGACATTCGCTCTCCTTCACATGAATATCGACGGATCCTACCCCAGTTGTGTTGCGCTGCACTAGAAACATAAATTGCTCCGTTGCCATTGGAAATAGAATAATAAACACGATACAGGAAATAATGAGGCGACTTCGGATCTTGGGATATTTATGGCGATAGACTCTGATGGTTCCAATTCCTCCGATAAGCAGCAGGAACAACCCGATCACTACAGGGAGATGAACTCCAGTGTTATGTCCTTTTGTCCAAGGCGGCACTCCGATCCATTGAAACAAATAATCTCCTGGCGTATAATGCAGATGATTATTGACTATGAGTAACAGTCCCACCACAACCATGACAATAAAAAGCACTCTTTTCCCCATTCCACTCCTCCGTTTCTGCCCTGTATTAAGCTATGCTTTCCTTTAGTAATTTCTCTTTCATTCACTCAGCAAGTTCTTCATTGCATCTTTCTCACTGCCCATGTTAGTACGTCGCCCTGCAGTAAAATTCGTTGCCCGTCTCTCTCAATTTCAAGTTCATAGGGCTTTACAGTTTGCTGTAAAATTCCCCATTTCGAATAGATTCCTTGAAGTTTTCTAATTAACTGATCTGTCTCAAATTGGAGCTCATACATCGGATCAAGCCTTTTACCGGAATTAATGGCTGTTTCCGAAATATTCGTGCTGATAATGATACAATTAATTCCGCCGACCTTCGTGCCCCTTAACATATGCTCTATAACTCTATCAAATTGAGTCTCACTCTCAACATGCTCCATACTTGATACAGCAAAGATAAAATTAAAGTACTCAGAAGCAATGCTATATTCCGCGATGTCACTTTGTTTGCACTCAATTTTGTCAGCTACATTGAATTCATTTGAATAGAATTGCAGCTTCTCGATGGCTGATTCCAATAAATCAACACAAACCACGGTTCCTTTTCGAGCTCCTATTTTTTCTGCGAGAGGGATACTGTTTCTTCCGATCCCACATCCCAAGTCCAGTACTTTAACTTCTTCCAGCTCATCAAAATAAGCAAATAAATCCAAGATTGTTCTAACCGGTTTATGTAACCAGGAACCCTGCTCGAATAATTTATAATTGTCATAGCAATGATCGTGATATTCTTTTTCTTTGGATCTAATCTTATCCATTCGGCTCATGCGGATTCTCCTATTTTAGAGCAGATTGTATTGGAACTACCAGTGAACATATCCCGACTTCTTCAAAATCTTATACGTCATTGGATTTAATTGATCTATGGATTCCTCTAAGCTAAAATATTTCAATTCTAACCCTTCATCATACAACTCTCTCTTTGCTGCGTCTTCAAATGTCTCCGCTAATTCTAACGCGCCTCCAATGACTCCCCAATCCCCCGTGTCAGTTCTCTTCTGAAGCAGGATCTGATTGTCTTTATTCAAGACGATGATCGTCACGCCCGTCAAAATAATAGGCCTGGTTCCAACTAGCTCTCTTAGCTCAGAAATATATCCCATATAATCCTCTTTTCCTTGTATCCATCTCACAAACTAATTTCCCTAATTATACCATCCCCTACCCCTTTTGGCTGTTATCTTTACTCCAAACATAAAGAAGGGATACATCCCATTCGAGATCTATCCCTAAAAAAGAGAAATTGACCGTCAATCATAAAATGGATATTATTGAAAAAAGCAAATGACTCCCGGGTGGTGATGGCTTGCAATCTAATGCTACATTTCGTTCCATGCTAAATGAATATATGAAGCAAAAGGGTATAAACCTGCACCAGTTTGCAAATAAAGTAGGACTCAATGTTGGCTCTCTTAGTTACATTCTAAACGGGCATAGAAAAGTAACGATAGAGCAATTGGACATGATTACTGAGGGCTTAGGAGAGAATAAGGGACTATTTTACGACCAGTATTTCAAGGAGGTTTTAGTCGAAGCCACTCCCAATTGGCGTCGTATCAAGCCTTTTTTGCTTGCTTGTGAAGAAGCTGGCCGCCTGGACCTCATTCAAAAATCTGTTGAGTTGTTACTGGATAACCTAATGTACTCACAAGTGCTCTTTGAAATGGCAGAGAATTTTTTTCGAAACGGTCAAAAGGAAGCAGCGCGCATTATTTATGAAGATGTTGCTCTTAGCGAGAAAAATCAGCACTCCGAGAGACTGGCTCTCTGCCAATACAGACTCTTTACCTGCAGACTTGGAGTTAACCAAGAGAAGAACTATCAAACTGCCATTCAATTTGAAATGTTTGTTGATCGTTTAGATGGATTCAACCACCTAGAAGCATTAAAGGATCTGGCAAATACATACCGCTCTTTACGCCACTGGGACAAAGTAGAAGAAATTGCCCTAAAACTTAAAGAAAAGGCAGAATTTTATTATCAACTAAAGAGGCCCTTTGATCTTGAGCAGGAACCTGTGCGGCCACTCTTTACGTATATAGCCTACTCTGATTTGCTGCTGGGCAGTGTTTACGAAGCAAGAGGAGACTACCTGAGAGCTCTAGATTTTATCGATTTATATTCCAGCCTGAATTGGGTAAAGGAAGAGGATGAATCAGGCTTGCTCTGGAAAAATAAATTCCATGTCTGGGCTAAGGTTAACAAAATGGCAACAAGAATAGCGGCGGGCGATTCGACTTTATTTACTGAATATCTTTCTTACATGGAATCTAATGCCGAGGAGCTGCTTCTTGCCTTTCTAAATGTCGTATCGGCAGCCAATCGGTACAGCATCAACATAGATGAAATTATCCGCAGGATGGATATAGGCCAGCTTGTAAATATTGGTTCTGAGGAAAATACCTACACAAGGCAAATTATTGAAGAACGCTTAGCGAGATTTTATTATGAACTATCCTACTATTACCTCAACATTCATGAATATAAGGGTGGATTTGAATATCTCATTAGATCTCTGGAAAAATCTGTATCCATTAATTTGAAATCACGTATATTAAATTGTGTAGGTTTATTTGAAAGATTTCGAGATAAAAGTGACGTTGTTACGCTTTCAGCCTACAAAAATATACTAGAAGGGGTATATGGAAATGAAATCAAAATGGGCGATTCTCTTAATTTCTAGTTTCACACTCTTAATTGTTTCTTCCCCCGTTATTATTCATATATTGGATCAGCATGGGTCATGTGATTTAGATAGAGAGGGGGAAATCTGCCTCCTCTCATCTTTATTCCTCAACCCGTGCAATAATCCGAGCAATAGATGAATCTGCATGTATAAATAAAGGCAGCGCAATGATTTCAAAAGACTTTGCACTTAGCAAACGATCCAGATTCGTCAGGTTCTCAGCTATAAGCACCTGATTTTCAAACAGATATTTGTGAATTTCAAAGGGATACTTGTCTGGTGAGGGAGTATCCATTCCGATCAGCTTGATCTTCTTGCGGACCAATAACTCAGCAAACGCCTTGGTCAGAGTCGGATGTTCTGAAAAGTAGTTATCTTCACCAAAATAGCTGCTATGCCCGGTGTAAAGAATTAGAATCGTTCCCTCCTGGATGAAGTCCTCATACTCCTCCTTATAATCAATTTGGGACATTCCAGCAGCATGGATCAAGGTGCCTTTTCCTATAAATGTGTCCAACGGGAAATCACTTATGTACCGGTCCGAAGGGATTAAATGCATCGGTCCATCGATATGAGTACCTGTATGCATATTCACTGTTAATCGGTGATTACAATAGCCGTCCCTCGCCAATTCATTGGTTTGCACCAATTCCATCTCACTATCACCCGGATACACAGGGAGACGATTTCGCATGATATGAGTTAGATCGATCCATTTCATAATTATCCCTCCAATTCATTAAGGTGGACTTTCCAGAGCCGGGAATTCCCTCAACAAATATCAATCTTTTCATGTCATCCCTCTCCTCGAATCAGTCATATTGCCATTCTAATTGTCCTTTTCTAATCTTGGCGGCATAGATGATTTGCCCTGTATGGTAATGAATTTCTCTAACCATTGCGATCATAAGGTTCAGTGCGGTTGTCCCATTATCCACTTGGCTATAAGTCAGAGGGGGACGATTTATGAACGGCTGGGACAATAATAGCTCTGGATGAGCTTGGAGATGCTCAAGATACTGAATGATGATATCGAAGGCTTCTGCTGCCATTCGATAAGCTTCTTCATGTGATAATTGAAGTCCAGGTTCAAACTCCTTATCTCGTTCTCGAGTGTCCGGGATATCAAAATAGATCGTCTCAATTCTTGAATGAACGCAGCCTCGAATATGGCTCACTAAATTTGCAATACTGTTGCTTTCCGGAGTGTGCGACCAAGTGATATCCTCCTCCGACAATTGGGCTAGGGCCTGCAGGGTCCATTTCCGTTCTGACTTAAACTTCACTAAAATGCTTTGAATGACTTCAGAAGCTATGTCCATAAGCTTATCACTCCCGATGTATTATTTAGCAAGCTGCATGAAAAGACTTTTTAGGGCTTATAATCTTCCTTCAGCTGCGCGTATAATTCTAAATCGACAATTCCCTTTCCCGTCCATACGCTGGCTTGTCTCAGAGTTCCCTCTTTCAGGAACCCATTCTTGAGCAGTACACACTTTGAATTTTCATTGGCCGGCATGACTTCTGCTTGGATTCGATTTAGGTTGACTTGTTCAAATAAAAAACGGGTTAGAAGTTGGACCGCCTCAGTAGCAAAGCCTTGACCCCAATAATTCTCATCAAAATAATACCCGATGGTAACCATATTGACTTTAGAGTTAAAATCAAATGCCTCAATGATCCCCACCAGCTTGCCGGACGATCCTGGAATAAGGACCCCCCATTTGATTCTGGACCGTTTATTATAATCGCGTTCAAAATGCCCGATCATATTTTTTACTGTCTCGATATTATGTTTGGGAAGAATCCCGCAATATTCAAATACACGGTCATTATTATAAATCGAAAATACATCATCCAGATGACTTACTTCTATCTTCTTCAAGCTAAGCCTGTTACCCTCAATGATAGGAAAGTCTTCGTAAAGAACATCAAGATTCATAGGACACCCCTCTCTGATTGAACCAAGTTTTCTATATGCTCCACTATTTGATTATTGTTCCTTAGCAGCACTCTCTTCTCGGCATATTGTTCTGTTATTTTCATGATAACCTTCAGATTCTCTTGATCAAAGGCTCTGTTCCATACAAATAGCATTTGGTATAAGTTTTTAAGGGTTTGCTTGTAATTCGACGACTCCATACCTAGGCGAGTTCGAATAAATCTTTTAACGACTCTAAAGTCTCTTTGATATTTATTTGGGCAAATGATACATATGACATCTGCTTCTCTGAAGCTGTCCTGTCCCCACTTATGATGAACACCTTCAATGATCCAGGACTCCCTATGCACAATTTCATTTAGCTTGGAGTCCCTGACTTCTTGGGGATCTCTCTCATTAGGCTTGCTTCTGTCCCACACCAAATTATCGAGCTCATAGTGCTCGATTCCGTACTTCTTCGACAGTTCTCTGGCAATATAAGATTTGCCGCTGCCGCACGCTCCAATGATGCGAATCTTTATGTGGCATTCCTCCCTGAACCCGCATTGAATCGTCTATCGATACTCATCCCCATAACTTCACTACTTCAATTAATTCGAAGTCTTCAAAATGCAGTTTGTATATATCAGGTTTATTTAATTGTTCCAGAAAAGGAAAACCATAGCTGGAATCAAAATAACTCAACATTAGCGTCATTACCAGACCATGTGTTCCAATTGCAATTTTTCTTCCGGCATGCTCTTGTACAATTGACTTAAGCACTGCAATGGCTCTCCTTTGGCATTCAGCATTAGACTCACCACCATACAGAGCATATTCCGAGTCATTGAAATTCTCTCTGATATTGGACATTAATTTCCCTCTATCAATCACATCATCTTCTGCGGCAAAGTCACGCTCACGAAGATCTTCAAACGTTGCAACTTCTAAATGAAAGTGTTGGGCTGTCCCCTCTACAGTCCGTACGGCTCGTGTATAAGGACTAGAGATAACAACGTCTACCCCCTCATCAATAAGCACTTGTGTTACTTTTTCAACATCCGATTTTCCTTTTTCAGTCAGCCCTCTTGTTCTCTCATTGCCTTCATCATACGGTGATTCAGCATGCCTAACCATATAAATGATCGTCATCAAGTTTGCTCCTTATCATGTGATATCCATTTCATTTTACTTTCAGTCTGTTTCTGATCAGTCTGATTTGACCTCTATGATTGAGTTCATCCTCAAAAACATGGAACCACATGAAATAGTAATTTGCCTTTTTCTCATACCAAAAATCCTCTTCCGTATCCAACCAGTCATCATTAACAGACTTGAAAAATTCGAGCGTTCGATTCCTTACTTGATCCAATTGATGGAGGTAGTATTCCAACTCATGACCCTTGATCTGTTCCTGTCCTACTTTGCCTAGTTCAAGTGCAGGGCCCCAGATTAATAATTCCTCTTCATTTAAATCTCGCTTTTCGAATGTTGATACCTGATAGGCATATTCAACGGCTGCAAAGTGCAGTAATAAAGCACCTATCGAGTTACTTTGGCCGTCCAGCAAAAAATCAAGTTCAGCTTGAGTCAAATCCTTTACCGCTTCTAACGTTGTATATCTTGCATAGTTCATCATCGATACTAATCTACTGATTTGCGGGGAATAGCCAGGTATATCCTTTATCAGCAACAGATTTTGCATATGAAGCATGGGTTCTACCTCCAGGTTATATCATTCTCTTATCTAGGCACTAGACGTCCAAAAACAATGAAATGCTCATTTGAACTGCTATAATCGTTCATATTATCTTGATTCATTTGAATGATCATTATCAAACCTCATTTGGGATAAAATAATATGGACAGTACTACTGTTACCAATTGTATAAATAACCCTAAGAATAAATTAAATATACCGTTAATTTTACTAAATTTCAGGAGATAGATCAGAATTGGAATGCTGTTTATAACATAAATGGCAGGTAAATATACAATGCGTTCAAGCCCTGTGTAAGGGAATTTAAGAATCAAAATCGTCATTGTAAGTATTGAAGGTGCCATTGCCAATAAATACTTTTCAGAAAGATTTTCCAACCAGAAATTACGAATTCTAATTTTGGGCGCTCCCCAAAAATCAGCGTCACAATCCATACAAACATGATGATAAGGAATGAGTAAAGGAAGTAGTGCGATTATTGCCCCGTAATCAACTTCACCCGTAAAAAAGTAAAAATTAAGAAAAATGTAGATTGATAGCAATAGCCTTGTAAGAAGTGAGCTTCTCTGGATGACATTCGTATTCTGACATTTTGAACAGCTGCCCATTGTTCCACCTCGTACTACATCTCAAAGTAAATGATCTAACTTGTGATTTTCTCAGTCCATACATCTGACTAAACTACATCTCTGAAAGAACATGGATTAGATCTTCGGTAAGGTCCTTGTGCGAATCTGTATCCTGAGACATACGTTTAAAACAAATACTTCTAAGAGAGGATTTATCAAATATGACTCCATACTAATTCCATTCATCTGCCATAATTCCCTTTGCTTACTTCCGTCAATTTATGATAAATAACAAAAAAGTCGCAGGATCTGCGACGAATGGCGAAGTAGTATAGCGTGCTTAGCATGGAACATGATGAATATATTCTATTTATTGATGTAGAGAGAATCCGTATCCGATTGATACTTGGCAGTATACCCCAGCCCCTCTGCTATGACTCTAATTGAGACATAGACAACATTGTTCACTAAAATAGGCGCAGAGCTGATTGTCGTAGACTCATCATTTATTTTTGCAGCAGTACTATCAACAGTAAGTATAAAAGTTCTGTCGTCTTTAGAAATTGTAATTGTGCTTGTCCCTTGGTCCCAAGCTACCTTGGCACCTAATAACTCTGCTGTCACTCTCAGTGGGAGATAGTTAGCACTGTTAAAAAGGATGGGCTTTGGATCCAATTGAACTTTTTCGTCTTCAATATAAACAGTTAGACTAGACTCGCTATAGCTCTTTTTCACTTTACTTGCCTCGTTATCTTTATTGCTTGAAGTAGTAGTTTTCTTAGTTGTAGTCGTAGTTTTCTTAGAACTTGTTGTAGAAGATGAGCCGCTGCTGCCAGATCCGGAACTATTCCCCCCATTATGATAATGGTAGCCGGAACATAGCCCCTTTGCCTTCGACTTGTCTGAACAATTATGACCTCCATTTGAATCCGTTCTGCCAGAATGAGCATGGGCAAGCGGGGAAAAGGCCATAAATAACACAAGAACCATAATGCTAATTTTTTTCATTTGACTCCCCCCCAAAATAGATCCTTAGGGAGAATATACCATGTCTATAGTCCTGCTACAATATGTTCTAATCTAAGTACAGGTCACAGCCACTAACTCTAACTAGAACGTCTCAGCCAATTTCTGAATCTTTGAGTGGGAAATTAAATATACGTCACCCATTATATCTATTTTGCCGTCCTTTACACGCATAGCGCTCTCCTGTTCTGCCGCATAAACATCCATCTCCTCAGACAAGGGGAACAGGTAGCCTTGAACCAGCGCAGCATAGTCGAGTCTAGAATGAGATTCGTAGGCAAACCGATCAAAGCCTATACCATTATAAATCGTACTCGTTTCAACTTTATGTCCGCCGTTTTTCGAGCATAACCATTTTGCAGACATGTTTATCGCACCAGCGCTGGCACCCATTGTAAAGACATTGCTGTTCTTAATCGCATCCGATAATTCATATTCCGCCAAAAAATCATTCTGCAAAACAGGATAGCCGCCGCATAAAAAAATGACAGAAGCGTTTCGAATGAATCGCTGGGCATCTTCCTTCTGCATGCGGTAATCAATAAAATGATATTCATCAAAAATAATGTTAGCCTGATCAAACCATGCCCTTTCATAAACATCATCAATGTTAACTTGCTCATCTTTATAACCAGACGGTTGACCGCTAATCATAACAAGCGATTTTCTGTCTGTTATATCCTCATGCAACCATTTGACCAGCTTCTCTGGGAAAAAATCATTAAACCAACTGAGATAGTAGTGAGTTTTCAAAACTTAATTACCCCCATATGTACTATTTACATTCATCCAATTCTTAACGATAAAACATATTCTATAATACCATAACGTGGGACTGACGTATGTGAAATAGGTTTCAACATCATTTTCAATTACCTATTAAGGAACTTACGTAGGTCTACAACTTTATTTTCTTTACACTAAGAGCTCTTTCAAATAGTCCAGCTTCTCCTCAACCTCTATATCTCCTTCTAATCTCACGACCTTACATGGCAATGCCTCCAACCATTCCTCATGCAATGCCCTGCTTCTCATCTCTCTTCCCGCTTCATCATATTGGGATGCCCATGCTATGAACTTCTGATATGACTCATATCGCTTTCCACCAAAGTCAATATCCTCTCCATATCTTGATGTTTCCCGATCCCTCAGTCTTCTCATTCGGATGTCCTTAGGAATCCATACATAGATCACCAGATCAAAATACGGAATAAATAAGTCCCCCCATCCACATAAGGATCCCGATAAAACCCATTTTGGATGGCTTTGGAGGTCCGCCGTAAGTAATTTAATTCTTTCCTCAATTGGTCGTGCTTCTGTAAATGGTTCTTCGGTTTGTAACCAGTAATAATCATCTGTATCGAAGTGCTTATAGCCAAACTCCTTTGATATTGCTTTGGCAAGCGTACTCGTACCCGAACCAGATGCCCCAACGATGTGGATTTGATTTAACACGTCATTACATCCCTCCTTCTTGTATGTTCTTTCTCGAATTACACTCTACTTCCATCATCAAAAGTGCTAAAAAAATGGGACTCTTGGACTTTATTCTCTAAGTAATTCTTTATTAATGTTCTGACTGGATGAGGTTGGAGATTGTGTTTCTCCATGTCTTTAATGTGGATCCAGTAAAACTCCAAATGATCTTCTTTTGAGCTTGGGTTTCTTTCGTGATTAATATCCGGAATCATCACCGTGAATACATGATTAATTTCTTGATGATAGGCATCAAAATCCTCAAACTCAGCTTCCACAGCTCCTAAATATCCGCTAACCTCACATGATAATCCTAATTCTTCCCCGATCTCTCGGCTCAAGGTATCCTTTAATCCTTCATTAAATTCAACATGACCGCCAGGCAAAAATGTATTATCCATTCCGATACAATGCGCTACTAAAATATACTCAGAGGAGATCATTACACCTCTTGCAAGAACATGATATTTCTTATTTGGATGATCCATATACTTCACTCAATTTCCCTCCTATGTTTGTGAACCCGTCAAAAATACAGGATTAATAGCGCCACTTCATAATCATTCATTGATTATCTTTATTTCTTTAGCATCTGCTTGTGATGGATATGATTCATCAATCCCGCCTTTTATCCGGTAATAAATTCTTTGACCTGGCTTTAAATCTTTTGTTTTAGTTCTTAGCCAGATTGCTTCTCCAACGTAATCATTCATGATTTCTTCCCAAGTCTTATCCGGATATTTTTGTTCAACAATTAAGATACGGTCTTCTGCTACCTCCAAAATATAACCTTCGCCTTCATATCCTGCCTGGTTATTAGTTTGATCACTGATTTTACATCCGGAAAAAATCGTCAGCAGCAATACCAATAACAAAATTCTCTTCATGGAGTGCCCCCTTTAGAATTTATTTCATTCCGCAAGCATTTACTTCGCATTTGTTACTTAACAAAATAACCCGGCCCTATATAACTCTTATCTCAGGCTGGATCAATGGTTGTTGAGCTTCTTCCACAATTATACATCCAATAACTGAAAGGGCGATAGCCCCGATGCGCAGAAGCGGCGTCATCTGAGTCTTTCGTTATAAAAAACGCTCTACAGTATGGAAGAAATCCATCTGCAGAGCGTTTTGATTAAGAGGGGGAGCGTTCGTAGCTTCGCTCATATTTTAGATTAAAACCAATTAAGTGACCGTCGGATAGCGAAATTTTAAGAATGTCTGTAATCTCCATTGAACGGGACATCCCCATAATGACCAGGGAACCATCCAGCACTTTATGCGTTCCTAGGGACTGCATGTTCGTATCCATCGTCCAGAGCAGCTTCCCATTCACGGTGTCTACAGCACTTAAAAGCAAATGGGCATCGGGTAGGGTGGAGTCCTGATGAGCTATCACAAAGGTACCCTCCTGGCCTGTTGATAGAGGTGCTAGTTCAGTAACATAGCCTCCGCGATTCTTTAATTTGTTAAACAGATCATTATATTTCTGTTCTTGGTCTCTATAGGCACCTCTAGCTTTATCGTATTTGTCTCGATCCTTGTAAAAAGCATCCCTGTCTCTGTATTGATCCGGATCAGGGGCCGCAGGTTCTTTCACTAGGCTTATGAATTCCGGCGGGCTGGCGAATGCATAGGGATTGCTTGGATCTGATTCAAGATCGGCTAAGAATCCTCCATGGATGAAGAATTGATCAATAACAGGCTTAAGGTCTTCTGTCGTCAGCTTGCCCATCTGATGAAGACTTCCGATGTAGAGCTGTCTACGTTCGCTGGAGAAGCTCGACGATTCAAGCTCCTGAGCGCTCAATGCTTGCACCTCTTCTTGCCCCAAGAAGGTGATGTAACGCCCGTCTTCCAGACCCGACTTAGCTAATAGCACAAGACCGTTGTTCCCGGGATCGAAAAGAGATTGACCGGCATGCTGATCAAGATAATTATTCGCTTCTACGTTCTGCACAGCCTTGCCTGTAAATTCGGTGAGATCGAGCTCATAGAGCTGCCCGTCCGCCCCTTTGAAGCGAAGAAGCTGTCCATGATCGTCCCAGATATACCAATCCTGATTAGGAGCGAACTGCCCATCAAGTGCAGGGCTGTTCTTGATAAAGGTCTTCTGGTCTGCGATAACGTCACCACTTGATTTATCGACGATTGAAATGCCTTTTCCGTTAAACACAATGATGTTCGCTTCCGTCTCCCCGAGAATAGTTTTGGTTTCACTGCCATCAGGGAGCTTGATCTTCCATCGTGTTTGTCCTCGCTTCATATCTACAGCCTGCAAATAGGAATGGGTTGTTCCTGAGGTAATGCCATATTCCTGTGAAGTAGCTGTAAACTTCTTTACAACCGTAACGGCCACCTGATGGTTGTCCTGTTCATACACAATGATCTGGTTGTTCGCTCTTGCACTGCTGGCGTCACCCAAAACAATACTGAGAATAATGAATATGAGTAAAGGAATAATCAGAAGGCCAAAAGCTCCTCCAAAGGTAAAATAGAGTGTCTTCCAGGGACGAGGTGAATTTCGTCGCTCCGTCACATCGCGGTCTTTACTTCGTTTGGCTGAACGAATAAAGTTACCTACGGCGAAGCAAGCTGCCAAGGCGAACAAAGCATAAATAATCGTAAGAAAAATATTATGCCATAAGGCATCGTTGTAACGAAAAGCGTCAATCATTTTCTCCCAAAAACTGAGCTGCAATAGACCATCTCCTGTTCTCCAAAAAATAACGAAAAATGATCAAGTTATAAAAGTGCGGCAACTGTTTCTGATGATCCTTTACTATTACTCGATAATGCTTTCGCTAATAATTCCTTGTCATAACCATGAAGCATTAATGCACTCAAAATAGCATCCACTCGATCTTGTCTCTTCCTTCTGATATTTGATTCCAATTGAATCTCCAACGGCACGACCGGAACGAGATGGTTTTCAAATTCAACATGCTTTATTAGTTCCCAAATATATCTGCCGCCCTCCCAAATGCCTTCGCCTGAATCTGAATCAGGTATTCCGGCAGAATTGGAGATGTGTACGACTTCCACATCAAAATCTTGAATCTTCCACTTGCCTTTCGTCCATGTAAAACCTGAAGAAAAGGATTGAGTAAAGTAGGGTTCTTCATCAGAAGAACGCCAATCCGAATCAAAATAGGATCGTTCAGACTTTTTCTTTAAATTGTATTGAGCCAGCAGTCCTGCTAGTTGCTTCACAGCTTCAATGTCTTTAACATAGATATCCAAGTCATTTGGGCTCATGCTGGCATGTTGCAATACCGAGCCAACGGATCCGACTACAATCCACTTGGTTGATAATTTTGATGCTGTATAAAGATCGCAAAATGCTTTAAGGGCTTGATTCCAGGACATTGTTATCTCCTATTCTTCTTTAATATTCAAGAGAACATCAGTGATTGCAGGTGCTTCAAATCGGAATCACTAATCATAGCTCTATCCTCCTTTTTAGATATGCTTATCATGGTCCAGACATTTAGAGGCAGCATCAAAAGTTGTTACCACACAGGGAAATTATAGCAGTTCCTCTCTATTCATGTATCCGACCAAAGCGCTAAACCAATAAACTTCTAATCATCATCTATTCTTTTAAAATATGTTATCATTTGACAGATATGGGATTGTAATTTAAAATGAAAGCGTATCCTTGACGTGCGTCTTATAACTATATGCCGAGGGTATCCATTTATAATTTGAGGGCACTGCTTCCCTGATCATTAGCTGACTCAGGAACAACCCCGTAATCTTCCACCCGAAGATTGCGGGGTTATTTGTATGGGTAGCAGGAAAGGAGGTTGTCTAGCTTCACCCGCAAGGCAGTACAAAAAAACTTGAAAGGCGGCTTGATCAATGAAATGGATGATTAAAAAATCAATGATTGCAGTGATTGCTTCCACCTTTCTATTCACTTCATGGCTTAATCCGTTCATGGCCATTCCTTCGGCAAGCGCAGCGCCTGACACCTCGGTTCTCAACAAACAGGGCTTCTCCACTGATGTTATCTATCAGATTGTAACTGACCGTTTTGCAGACGGGGATACTTCCAACAACCCAACCGGAGGAGCTTACTCCCCAGGGTGTACAAGCCTCAAGCTATACTGTGGCGGAGACTGGCAAGGAATTATTGATAAAATCAACGATGGTTACTTTGCAGGAATGGGCGTAAGCGCGCTGTGGATTTCCCAGCCTGTAGAGAACATCTATAGCATCATCAACTACTCGGGCGAAAACAGCACCGCCTATCACGGTTATTGGGCACGGGATTTCAAGCGAACCAATCCGGCGTTCGGAAGCATGAGCGACTTCCAGAATCTGATTAACACGGCTCATGCCAATAACATCAAAATTATTATTGATTTTGCTCCAAATCATACCTCACCGGCCTCCGAGACACAACCATCCTTCGCAGAAAATGGCAAGCTTTACGATAATGGCAATCTGATTGCCGGTTATACCGGTGATACAAACGGTATCTTCCATCATAATCTGGGAACTGATTTCTCCTCATTGGAGGACGGCATCTATCGGAATCTATATGATCTGGCCGATATCAATCATCACAATAACAGAACAGACGCTTACTTCAAAGAGGCCATCAAGCTCTGGCTCGATATGGGCATCGACGGTATCCGGGTAGATGCGGTCAAGCATATGCCGCCAGGCTGGCAGAAGAACTGGATGTCATATATCTCCAACTATGAGCCGGTATTTACCTTCGGCGAATGGTTCCTTGGCGTAGGCGAATATGACCCAAACAATATTGACTTCGCCAATGAATCCGGTATGAGTCTGCTCGATTTCCGCTTCGGACAAAAGGTACGCCAAGTGTTCCGCGATAATAGCGACAATATGTACGGACTGAACAACATGCTCGTCGAAACCGAAGGCGATTACACGCATATCCAGGATCAGGTTACTTTCATTGACAACCATGACATGGATCGCTTTAAGCTTGGAAATAACAATCGCCGCTTAGAGCAAGCACTGGCCTTCACGCTTACCTCGCGCGGCGTACCGGCTATCTATTACGGTACAGAGCAATACATGTCCGGCAATGGCGATCCGGCGAACCGCTCCTTCATGACCGGCTTCTCGACAGATACCACCGCTTATCAAGTTATCGGCAAGCTGGCCCCGCTTCGCAAGTCCAATCCGGCCATCGCCTATGGCAGCACGCAAGAGCGCTGGATCAATAACGACGTCTATATTTATGAGCGTAGCTTCGGCAGCAGCGCGGCCCTGATTGCCATTAACCGCAGTGAGACGGCATCAGCCTCCATTACCGGTCTGCTAACCTCGCTTCCCGCTGGCACCTATGCAGATGAACTGGGGGGATTGCTAAATGGTAACAGCATAACCGTTAATTCTGCAGGTGCCGTAACTGCATTCACCTTGCCTGCGGGAGCTGCTGCCGTATGGCAATTTGCGGCTAACGAGACAGCTCCGATCATCGGCAATATCGGACCGGATTTGGGCAAAGCCGGTACGACACTGACAATTGACGGACGGGGCTTTGGGAATACCAAAGGTACAGTCTACTTCGGCACTACAGCGGTCACCGGCAGCCAGATCACAGGATGGGAGGATTCCCAGATTCAAGTGATTGTTCCTGCGGCTACTGCTGGCGAGCAGAGTATCAAGGTGCGCACGGCAAGCTCCGTGGACAGCAACAGCTATAATAGCTTCAACCTGCTGACAGGTGATCAGGTATCCGTCCGCTTCGTCGTGAATAACGCCACCACCGCTTTCGGTGAGAATGTTTACTTAACCGGCAATACTGCTGAGCTAGGCAACTGGGACCCGGACAAAGCGATCGGTCCGTTCTTCAATCAGATCATTGCCGCTTATCCGTCCTGGTACTATGATGTAAGCGTGCCCGCCGGAACAGAGCTGCAATTCAAATTTATCAAGAAAAATGGCACCGTCGTCACTTGGGAAGGTGGGGCTAATCATACCTACACCGCCCCGGCAAGCGGCGTCGGTACGATTGTGGTCGACTGGCAGCCATAGTTGTCAAGCGTAATCAAAAAACCGCAGTCATCCCATAGCGGGGTGTCTGCGGTTTTATTCATTTAGCATCATCATTATCTATTAAATATCTATTAGAAAAATTGCGGGTACTGCTTGGACATGCTATTCACTTGCTCCAGCAGGCTGCCCGAGTGCTCCTTCACCGCTTGGCGCAAGGCCTCGACATCACGACGCCGAATGGCGGCCACCATGTTCTCATGTTGAGAAATATGAGACTGCCGCGCACCCTCCATTTTGCCATGCAGCAGACAAATCCGGTTATAGTGGGAGGCCACCTCCTCGATGGTATACCAGGCAAGCGATACTCCCGCTGTCTCGAAGATCAACTGATGGAAGCGATTATCCTTATGGTAAAACTCGATAAAATGCTTTTTGTCCATATACTTCTTCTGTTTGTTAATCAGTTCCTGCATCGTGTCCGCAACCAGTTCGCTGCATTTACGAATGAAATCATCCACCACCGCGGCTTCCAGCGAAGTCCGGATGAACCATTCCTCACGTACCCGCTGCAGGTCAATCTTGGACACCACCGTTTTGCGTTGCGGATAGATTTCCACCAACCCGGACTGCTGCAAGCGCACAACCGCTTCTCGAACTGGCGTCCGGCTGACGCCATAACGTTCGGACAGCTTCTGAACACTTACGTCCATCCCTGGCTCGAGCGCCATGTTCATGATGTCTTCTTTGATTTTATTGTAAGTTACATCGTTTAATGAGCTGCTGTTATTCATGATCTTCAACGGCTTCCCTACACCTTCCTGAACCCACTCCTAGAACGTCACGATAAATGCTCTCTGCGCCGGAGGAATCGTAACTGAAATACAACAGAAAATCCAGAATAAACGGGGAATAGTCTAGTCTATTCAGTTCCCGAGTAAACGACATGGCGGCGATTTCACTAAGCGCGCGTACCTTCGAGCAGTTCTTCAAACCAAGAAAATGCCACAGGACTATTTTTTCGGTCCGCGTATACATTTCCGATTCATACCGATCCTCTACAGCATGAAATATTTCATGCCCCAAGATAGTATTCATTATATCATCTTGCCGGAATAGTTCAACCAAACCCGGGGCCTCCTGCGATACCAATAACGCCGCCCTGCGTATGGGTTCATCCATAATGGCGATGTGGTCCGGCGGCGTATAGCAGGCGAACAGAATCCGATTGCCTGTGATGGAAGAGGGCACAAACTGGACCTTGATCTTCATCTTCTCGGCAAGCAAACGCACATCCTTACAGCCGTAATGAGCGATCATGCGCTTAGCATAATTTTTACCACAGCAAATGGCTTCGTCCGTCATCTTCGCTATTTGCTCCGGGCGTATTCGGCGCTTTAGTACATCTCTGGAGAAGGCATACGCTCCCCAGGCTTGGTCGTCCACCTGCAACAACGTCTCGATCATATCCTCTAACTGGTTCGGATTCTGCATAGCCCCTCCATTTCTCGGACGATCTTAGCTTTGCTTCATATTGGCGGCAACCACGATAATTTCTTCATCCGGTTCGAAGGTGGACACCTCGATATCCATCAGCAGCTCCAATTGTTCAAATTCGGATGCCGTAAAGTCCATCACTCGCGCCCCGATACACAAATAATAGTCAGGCCGGGCAATAAGCTCTGTTTTATATACGGCCATATCCTCCCACAGCTTCTTCACAGCTTGCAAATAGTTACCGGCTGTCGTCTTGATCGCCAGCGCATGACCGCGCTGGATTTTAATAAACCCTTTATTATCCACAATACGAATAGCCCCGGCATCTCCTGGCTTGTCGGTCTTTTCGCCAAAGATATGAAAGTATCTCGTCTTTTGCAAGAGCTGCGTCCGTTCCACCGGAATACGCATATCGCTTGCGGATATTTCTTGCAGCTCTTCTTCACTGCATTCCTTCAACAACTCATTGGTTTTCACTTCTGTAGAGCCGGTAGCAATGGCCGTGACCTTCGAGGTTTGCGGATCGATATCGATATGAATTTCTACGCTTTCCGGTGTAGCCCCGCTTTGGATGGCCTTATTCATCGCTTCCAGCTTGATGGCACTGATTTGCTCTTTGGAAGGCGATGGGATGATCCGCTCCACCACGTCCCGAACCATGGCCAGCGCAACGCCAATCGAAGAGATGACCTCCGCATTTTCAGGAATACTATATTTCAGCCCCATCTTCTCGGCAAAATAAACAATCAACGAAGCTGCGCCGCCGCCGACACCCACGAGAGAAATCTGATCTTTCTCCAGCTTGTATTTGTCCGCCAGCGCCAAAATAACAGGTTCAATCTTGGCGTACGCCTTCTCCATGATTTGCCGGGCAATATCCTCGACTGTCGAACCGCAGTAATCGGCCAGCGCCTGCATCGCCTTTCTCGCCGCTTCAACATTGCCATGGGAGAAATGATCTTCCTTGGCCAAGCCAAGCACATTGGCTGCACAGGAGTTGGTAATGGTCACCCGCTCCCCGCTCTCCAGCCGAATCGCCACATAATCTGCAGGGTCGCCAGGCTTGGGCGAGAAGAATTCCACCTTAGGTCCTTGGATGTTAGCCGGGTCGGTAAATACGGCATAGTCAAGCCCGGCAATATGCGCAGACCTTGGACCCACATCGATGACCCCGTTCTTGTCAGCACGAACCATGGACCCTCCGGCTACCCCAAGCACCCGAACGTCCAGCGAGTTGACATAGGTAGGATGACCGCCAACGATGGAATAGTCAATGGCAGGCCGACCATTCTTAATAACGCCGATATTCGTTGTGGTTCCACCGACCTCAAAATAAACTCCGTTGGAGGCTCTTAAATACATCAAAGAGCCCATCACCGAAGCGGCCGGACCAGAGAGCATCGTGAGAATGGGGCGCTTCTTCATCTCACTAATCTCCATGACTCCCCCATCACCACGCATAATCATAAGCGGCACATGCACGCCGGCCTCATTAACGGATTGCTCGGTGGAATTGGCCGTATCCAGCATCTTAGGGAGAATACTGGCATTAATCGCCGCCGTTCTTGTGCGGCGGGTTAATCCATATAGCTTCGTAATATCGGACGCCATGGTGGTAGGAAGCCCTTTGTTCTCCGCTTTCTCATGGACGAGCTGCTCCGGTCTGCCATTATCCACGCCGAAGGCCATCGACGGGACAATCACCTGCGCACCCAGCCCTTCCAGGTCCTCGATCACTTGCACCACAGTCTCTTCCGTCATTTTTTTGACATTGATAAAATGATTATATATTTTAATTGCCTTACTGTTCCCCAAGTCAATGTCTGACAACTTCGTCTGCCTCTTAGCCAGAAAACCTTCAAATCCGCCCTTGCCCATCCCGATAATGCCAACCTGGGCGATATCCCCTTCAATCAGCGCATTGGTCGCTTGTGTGGTGCTATGCGCGACAAAAACAACATCCTCTGGTTGAATCTGATTTTCCGTCAAGCAATTCTGGAAGCATCTGACGACTCCGGCAGCCACGCCTCGCGGGTCGTCATGCGTAGTTTTGACCGAGGATTTCCCAATAATATCATGGGTTTCATTGTCAATGGCTACCGCCTTGGTATGGGTTCCCCCTACGTCAATTCCCATGCGAATAATTCTACTCATGTTTGTCCATCCTCCAATCCTTGTATAGCCGGTGCCGTCCTTTGTACGGCAACCGGCTTGCTCTATTAAACCAAGCTGCCGTACATCACAAACACGACGGCACAAAGTATAACTCCGATTATCCAGCCGGAAGGAATAGACATCTTCATGAAGTCTCTGGCTGGAACCTTGGTATAACCAAATCCCCAGGCAACCCAGGATTGGGTGACGTCCAGATGCTGCGGCGCAACCGTCGTAACGGCGAACAACGGGTACAGAAATTGCACGGGCCATGCCGCCGTCGAGACGACTACAGCCAGAATAGCTGCCCCCGAGCCGACCAGGTTCATCGGGCCGCGGAAGAAGCCAAGCGGTGTCAGGATGGCAAACACAATACATAATAACAAGGCTGTCTGCGGCATCACGCCGCCGAACAGAATTTTAAAATAAGGCGAGGCATATGTAGCGGCATTGTTGAACATCGCAAGGGTCAGCAAGAATCCGATCATCGGCGCCACATCAATGGCACCATCTGCGAACTGCTTGGATAACATCCGGCAAACACTCGCAAATCCGCCTTTAAGCTTGCCGCAGGTCAACAGGGCGAACAAGCCAGCAAAGATAAATCCGAAAATAATCGGGATTTTGAACAGGACCACGCCGATGACCGGCAGAATAATGGAGATCCAGGAAATAGCAGGCGCATCATTAGTGTTCTGTTCTTCAGGTGTAGTGGCTGCCCAGGCACGAGAGATTTTTTTATTGTTCATAGACAGGTTGGCCACAATAAGCACGATGACCAGTGAGACGGCCATCGCAATCATTCCGAAGCTAAAGTAAGCATTATAATCATAGCTGGCGTAGCTTTCATTAGCGGTAGCAAAGATGGCCTGATACTGTTTGAAGTTCACGATATTTCCGAAAATCCCGGCCATAATGGAGCCCATGAAGGAGAATAACGCTACTGAGGAAGGAATACCTAAGGACAACATGATCGGGAGCACGATAACAGCGATGGAGATGACGGGGCCAATCCCGGTCATGGACGTAAAAATAACAGCTGTCACAATACAGAGCAGCGACATCGTCACACGCGGTTTGTCTCCGCCTAGTTCTACCACTTTACGAATCAGTGTGGCAGCAATGCCGGTGTCCATCAGGATTCGGCCAAAAAACGCTCCGAAGAAAACGTTTACAAGAATAGCCTTGCCATAGTTCTCCGGCCCTGTCTGAAATACATTTGTCAGCACGGAAACGAACGTCTGCCCTTCCATCATAGAATTGGGCGAAATCGCATTGCCAATTAAAGCGATACCCGTCCACAGCACCGACATGATAAAAAAACCAACCATGAGATTGTAACCCTTCACGCAATACCACACGAGCCCAAAAAATGATAAGACCATCAAGAAACCAATTACATAGTTCGTTACATCCACAAAATGCCCTCCTTAAATTAGGAATAAAAAAGCAAGAACTAACATACTAACATGCTATTTTGATTACTGACATGTTAGTTATTCGGTCAAATATTATCATGTCATCTAGATAACGTCAATAGGTTTCCGCACACAAAGCTTGTCCCGTCCTTTAAACGGTAAGTTGTTTTTCATAAATAGAAAATAAAAAGGGAAACCATGAAAGATTCATAGTTTCCCGTCATCAATGATATCGATCTAAGAGGTCCGCTCTACTTTTATAGAAGATGTCTTGTCATTAAAGTCATTACCGAGATAGGAAGTATCACCCAGCAACACTTTGGTTGCTCCCCGAAAATCGCCATGCTCATAAAGGGTGACCTTGTGGCCGCTCGGTACTTTTAGTGAAGAAATCGAGTCGTTGGGGATTCCCTTAGCGACTAGATCGCTTACGCTATAACTGCCAACATCCAGGCTGACAGCGGCCCCCTTGTAATCGGCATCCCTATAAACTACAGGTATTCTTTCAACTTTGAGAGAGGACGTTTTATCATTAAAATCACCGAGAGATGCAACGTCCGACGTAATCACCCTTTGCGCGCCGCCAAAATTCAAATGTTCATAGAGGGTGACCTTAATACCAGGAGTTACCTTCAACGAAGAAAGCGTATCGTTTGCAATACCGGCCGCTACCATTTCATTGTAGTTGTAGGAGCCTGCCCCAAGTGCTACAGCATAACCCCCATAATTGGCGTTCCCATAGAAGATAGCCCCCTCCGAGATCGTGTCCCCATAGGTGACTTGAGGGAATTCCCTACGTGCCGCCTGATATTGGCTTTCGAATTCACTTGGCCAGCCAAAAGCAGTGACGGCCCGGGATTTCAAATCGGCCTTGGCCGCGCCACTCATAAAGTGTACATACTCGCCCATATTCATATTTCTCGTATACTGACCGGATGAATTTTTCGGGTAGTGTTGAGCTAACAACTGGAAATATCTATTCAGCACTTGCTTTTCTCCATAGTTACTATAAATCGGATAATACCAGTTTTTAAACCAGTAGGTTCCTGCTTGCGGGAAATTTTCCGCCTTGCTGGTGAAGCTATTGTAAATTCGCTGGGCTTCACTGTTTAATCCTAATGCTTTATATACATCATATTGATAAATTTCAGCCCACTTGCTGTCTCCCCACAGTCTGAAGGCTGGGGAACCCTTCGTGTCATTAGCCGCGAACTCCACGATATGGGCCACTTCATGAACCAGGATATCCAGATTCCAGCCGCTTGGACTTTTGAAGTCGGAGCCGCCGATATCGATGACATTGCGGTAGTCGTGGTCGGCGTTATAAGCGTAGCCCGGATGGCCGCCGCTATACTTTTTATTATGGACAATGACGTAAAGTCGACCATCCCCGCCCATGGAGCCATAAGTTTGCTTGGTATATCTCCATACATCGGCAGCCGTCGAGTAGATCCAGCCAATTTGATTCGGGTCGATATCATCATCTACATAAACCGCCACCTCATCATTATAGTACGCCAGCTTGAGCAACTCCTTATGCTCAAACCAGTGCTCTTGCCAGGTTGGGGGCGGAGCGCTCGCGGCCCTTGCCGGAGCTTGGGGAAGGGAACACAAAACGATGACCAACACCATAAAGAAAATCAATGATTTCTTCACAATACATTCCTCCTCGTTTGTTTGTTTCCTTGAATTTTAATAATTTGTAATATTATTACATTACATGACATAGATTAATGAATTTTGGTAGATAATGCAACCACAAAATAACTTTGAGATAATAAAAAAACATCCAAGGCTGATTAAGGAGGGAATCTGCTTTACTCGTATGATATTCATCCAGTTCAGCCAAACATAGCAAAAAAGCCGCATCGACATCCGATGCGACTCCTTTCTGAAATGGCCTTAAGAATAGCTCCGCAGCAGCGAATGGGAGCATGCCGTCTGAAGATCTCGCCAGCACCGGTTAACCTCGCTGTCTTCCATGGCTGCTGCCAACCCTAACAGCGGAAATAAGGCTTGACCGCAGGTTAACGCTGTTTTGGCTGCCCCAATGCTCGCAGCGGTTATTTCCGCTTCAGTGGAAGCCGATATTCCTCCTTGAAGAAGCAGCTCTCGCCAGGAGGCCTCAACGCTCTTGTAAAAGGTTGTCGTGAAATCCCGAAGGTAATCGGAGTGCTTTTTAAGTTTGTCCATAACGTAGGTCCCGCCGCCTCTCTCTACAGCCAATGCTTCAGCTGCTTCGAGGAAATGCTCGGCAATGCCGATAGCCACCGCCGCAAAGGACACCTGTGCGAACGGCAGGAATGGATAACGATAGATGGGTTCGTTCTCAAAACCCATTGTCTTGTCAAACATAAATGTCCGATGTTCCGGAACGAAAACTTCATCCGCGGCAATGGTGTGGCTAGCCGTCGCCCGAAGGCCGAAAGCGTTCCAATCCGGACGAATACGGATCTGCTCCGGATGAAAAGCAAAAGCACGTATCTCCTTCTCTACAGATGCAGATACTGTACAATCCGATTCAGTCGATGTCTCTGCAGCCTCGATTACCGCATTGGCCGTAAAGGTCGTTGCATAAGACGAGCCGCTGCAATATTTCCAGCTCCCGCTGACGATATAGCCTCCTTCGACCCGCTTGGCCGTCCCCGTCGGCATCCCGCTGCCTGCAATAACCGCCTCTCGCCGAGCGAAAATTTGCTGGCTGACATCGTGCTCCAGCAACGCCGCGAAAAATCCGCCGCCCGCTCCAATGGTTACCGCCCAGCCCAGATTGCCATCGATCCTGGAACATGCTTGAAATTGACGAGCAGCCTCCGGCAGCTCCGTCATTCTTCCATCCAACTGATTCGGAACGAACAGATGAAATAAACGCCGGTCGTAAATAAAATCAAGAACGGCCTTCGGAAACCTCCGATTCTTGTCCATGTCAAGTGAATGCTGCCTGATGAATTCGATTTCTTGCTGTGTATACGCCATAATGACCCCTCTCGATCGATTTTTTCAAACCTTCTCTCTGTTATTCCCTCATATTAATCTCCTTCATTGAGAGTGATTTCACTAGTAATATCAAGGTTTATTGTTTCGGAATGGAGTTCACCTTTATTATCACTCCATGTAATAGTTACTGTAGTATTCTCATAATTTTGTTTATCCTTGTTCAGCTCCTCATAGGAATATTCCCCTGTAATAGAACCGATGTTAAGATTCATTAGAATCGATATTGGGGCGTTTTGGGAACTAGCTATATTAGAGTATACAGTCTCATAATTGCCACTACTGTTCATTTCTTTAAATTCATATCCATAATAAGTACTATTCTCTATAACCTGTGGATCACCCTTGAACACCAATCCGCCATGACCCCGAAGTATTTGGCTTGGCGTGACTATAACTTGGTAATTTTTCATATCCCACATTTCTCCGTCACCATTGAGATTGTAAACTTGTATGGTAGTGTCCGATGGTTTATTAACATCCATAAAAAACACATAACTCCAAACAGCATTTGAAATAATTATTATACTCAATAACAGAACGATTAGTTTCTTCATTTCTACTCCTTTAGCGAGAACGAAATCGCAAAATCAGCAAGATAACAATTGAAACCATCATAAATGAAAGTGTGTTGGTCATTAAAAAAGCCAACCCTGTTCCTTCAACCACTAAACTGACTGCATAAACTTCCATAAGGCTGATTCCGAATAACATTAACAAATACGACTTCAAGCTTAAGTCTTTTACAGACCTGGTCTTAAAAATCTGAACAATCTGCGGTATAAAGCCTAATGAGAGTATAATTCCACCCGTCAATTGCATCACAGAAAAAATCATAATCCACCTCGCAGTTCAGCCTTTTTATAAAACCTATTCGAGATAACTCCCCTTCATTTTATATACTTAATTTCTTCATACTCTATTAGCCAACAGTCTCTAAATTGTCCTTCATGATATTCATGTTTCTCAAGATACTGTTTCTTTAATTTAGTTGTGTTCCGATTCCCCGGTTCCAATAAGACGGTTCCCCGATAAACTGATCCATTCCATAGATTTCTTCCTCAAAATCAGTATACTCATACTTTTTAATCTCTTCCTCATCTATCTGCGCACCTGAATAGATTGCTTAGTGTGATCAAACCCCATAAAATCCAAGTATTACTTTGAACTTCTTTCTACTCTTGGTCTGAATCTTGAACCCTTCTTTAAGATCAAGAATGAAGACAGTTCTTCTTAGCCAAAGCCTCAAATAGACTGACCTTAATCTAAACGGTCGGACTATGCCTTTCATTTCAGTCTCTGTTCCATCTTCATGCTCAATTTCCGTTCTGACCATCCACGTGTTGCCAATCCCTATCTCAATATACTTCTTCAATAAATCCTCTCCTGAGATTAATTATCTTTCATTTGCTTTTTTAGTAACATGATCTGACCAATATGATAGGCATTATGAATAGATAAATTTGAAACCACGCCCCACCAGGCAGCACCATAGTAATCAGGAATCACTTTAGTTAGCTTTGATTCTTCGCATTTTTCTAACGCTTCTATCCAACGACTAAATATATTTTCAAGTCTAATTAGTGTCTTCTTCCATTCATGTTCATTGATGCAATTTGGATCCAAATAAAAAGTTTCATCGTTATTAATCGTACTACTCATTATAATATTCTCAGTTTCAAAACGCTCAAGCCATCTCTCATTCCAAAAAATAAGATGATTCACAATGGACCATATAGATTGTTTTTCATCGCTTTTATAGGCTGCTTCTTTTGATGTTAAATCCCTTAATATTTCCTCAAGAGGAATGAACCAACTCTTATCGTTGTAACATGCAGTTATTTGGTCAATTAAAATCGATTTGTAGGCCATGAACATCCCCGTTTCTTAACTAATTCTCAAATCTGTGCTTTAAATAATACTTAATTCCTGCCCGGTCAACGTCTGAAAATTGTCTAGGATCTTCAATCATCAGTCTACTGACTTCATCAATGGGTACCCATCGTATATCCTTAGTCTCATCCCCAACTACTAACAGATTGCCTTCTGCCTTACATATAAAATACATCCCTACAGAATCAACCGGCCCTTTAATGGTTTGATATACACAAAACGGTTCCAGGCATTCCACCTCGAAATCTGGATTAATGCCCCGCGTATCCACATATTTCTGACTGCCTTCTACTTCTATAACAGTTAACCCCGTCTCTTCGTACACCTCTCGTCTCAAACCATCCAGGATCGGTTCATATAATTCTAATCTGCCTCCGGGCAATTCCAGTGCTTGCTCATTTATTTTATTCCGAGTTTGCACAATTATTTCAGTTGTATTGTTCACTTGACGTTCTACAAATGCTCTTGCGTTTACATAAAACATCTGCGAATCACCCGCATTTATTGTATTTTTCGTACAATCTTATATCAGTCTCTATTTTGTCCATGTTAACCCCTATTTTTCTCCGCTCCAAAAGATGTACAGTCAACGGGACATCCCAGGTTCTCGAATACTGCACGGGCCGCAGTATCTACTGGCAGGAAAACCTCAATTTGCGGATACAAGCTGCTTCCTTCAGAAATTGAAATCTGTCTGTAGGTAATCGGAACAAGCTCACCGGAGCTTTTCCTTTCGGCTAATATAGTCTGAGTATGGTCAGCCCCTGCCTCTGTATCCGGCACATCCAGATAGTCATCCACGTTATATTTTTGAACTCGATCAAACAATTTTTGATACCACTTATCATAACGCGAGAGCATGTGCTCCCTCTTGAAGGCACGTATCCCGTTTATGGCATGCTCTTCCCACTGCTCAAATGACGCTTTGTCGAAAGTGGAGCGAGGCCGTATAGGTAAGTCCGAATTAAAATGTAAATCGATCCTATTCATTAATCCGTCATATGAACGGTCGAAAGGGATATCAAACAATTGGCTAAACGACTCATTAAACCCCTTGATGTCCTGGGTGTGGGTTACAATCATCGCAGGAAAAGGAATGCCTTTCATGGTTTGCCGGGCCCGCTCCAATGCAAGCTCCAACGACCTTCCCTCCAATTCGGTCTGAATCGGAAGGTAACCGGCTGCCAACAGCAAATCATTGCGCTCATCGGATGTACACTCCAAATATTCTGCAATAGTTATCATCGTCTGACGAGCCGGTATACGGCGGGTACGACCAACCAGCAAGTTTTTATACGAAGGAAAAGCCTCGTCATTAAGCTCTTGTTGAGTAAATCGTTTCAAATGCGGGTTGGGTTGATAGGCAAGCGATTGCTGCCGTTTTATCCGCAGCGCTTCAATTTCACCCACGACAATTTTATGTCTTGAATTCTCCGCAGCTAGATCCATCTTCTCTCCCCCTCTTATGAAGTGTAGTTCTGCACTTGGGTATAACATGTATTTAAAGTATACTCCTCATTGAAAATGAAAAATATCTAATGGCACACCACCATACATGGAGGAGAAACCCTATGATTCGTACCATTGTAACTGATCCGCTAGCCCCGTCAAATTTGGCATTCAAAAAAGTTGCCCCCCCACAAGCCATGCCTTGGGAAGCACTTGTGCAAGTGAAAGCCTTCTCTCTCAATCGCGGTGAAATCAAAGACGCTAACGATTCGAAAGCTTCCAGCCGCCCCGGCTGGGACTTCGGCGGAATTGTCATCGAGCCGGCCAAGAGTGGCACAGGTCCGCAAAAAGGGGCCCGGGTTGTTGGTTTGCTCCCGATGGGAGCCTGGAGCGAGCAAGTCGCCGCCCCTGTATCAATGCTTGCAGAAATCCCGGAAAAGCTCTCATTTGCGGAGGCAGCAACCCTCCCCGTGGCAGGACTCACGGCTCTTTATGCACTCCGAAAAGGCGGCATGCTGCTTGGTAAGCGCATTTTCATTACTGGCTCTACCGGCGGGGTCGGGCTATTTGCCCATCAGCTTGCAACCCAATCCGGCGCATTCGTTGTAGGTACGGCAAGCACGGAAGAGAAGGCCGCGCTTGTTCGTGAGGCCGGTTCCGACGAAGTGATTATTGGATATTCCGCAATTTTATCTGCCCGCCAGTTTGGACCGTATGATCTCGTCATCGACTCCGTAGGCGGCAATACACTAGCGGCGTTGCTGCCGCAGCTAGCGCCTCAAGGAGTTTGCGTTGCGCTAGGATTCTCTTCTTCGAATACCGCGACCATCGATATGATGAATCTGGTGACCAGCGGCGGAAAAACCTTGTACAGCTTCTTCCTAGGTGAGGAGGCCACTCGTCAAGCAGTCGCAGACGATCTGAGTTTGCTGGCCCGGCTCGTCATAGAAAAACGATTGATTCCCCGAATCGAAGTGGAGGCTAACTGGAACGACATTGCCACCGTGGCTCGTGATCTCAAGGAACGGAAATTCTCTGGAAAAGCCGTTCTTCACATAGATTGATTGTCTAATGTTCATCTATAATTTCTTTAATTTGTTTAATATGCCTTTGTTCATGCACATACAAGGATTTCAGCCAATCAATTAATAGCATCTCTTTAAACACCGGGTGTGAATAATGCCTTCTACTCAGCACCGATGGATCTTCTACCGCATTTAAAAGTTCATGCAGCTTTTGTCTTGTGTTGTTTAAACTCTCAATGATCACCTGATACTCTAATAATTCATTGGTTGGTCTTGCAATTTCAGGTGCTTCTAATTTATTTCTTCGATCAAGCAGAAATTCAACCTGCTTGTTTTCTATAACTGAATCTTCCTTGCTCTTTAATCCCCTCCTGATGGCTACGATATATAACTCTTCTGTTTTAAAGAGGTGCTGACAAACCTGGCTAATACTCCAGCTTTCAGCATCTTTCCGTTTGTTTATTTGATCTCCGCTCAACCCGTCAAGAATTCCAAGTAATTCGGCTCTAGTTACTTCTAAGTTCTGATTGATTTCTTTAAGCTCCATATTCATAAATCCCCCTAACATTTTTTTTGCTAGTCCTGTTTTTCATCAAATTACCAAGAAACGACCCAGCCCATAGATAGCTCTTATCTTTGGGTGAGTCGTTTGGGGTCTTGGCTTCTACCATGATTATACATCTGATAACCTAATTCTGTTACATATCCATGTCATAAAGGAAGTGAAATTGTCGAAAATTGAAACCACCAATAATTTCTTCCCAGCGATACTTTAATTTTAGTTTATTTTTGATGGAGCAGCAATTGAAATTTATTAGTCGATTTGATTTGATCAATCATTTCTGTAATTGAATTTACTAAATATTTTGCATCCTCAAAGCTAACAGACTCATGTAAGCTAAGCCTAATGCTGCTCGATGCAATCTCTTCATTATGGGTCATTGCCATTAGAACACGGCTCGCTTTAGCCTTGGATGAACATGCGGATTGCGACGATACGACGATATTTTTCTTGGCAAGAATACTGATCATGATCGCAGAGGTAATTCCCTTGTTTTGGTAAGAAAAGTTTATGATATGCGGCGCTGACAAAGGGGGTTCAGGGGTATTTATGATAAGCTCAGGGATTGATTGTAGCTTCGAATAAATAAAATGATGTAATGAAGTTAGATACGTCGTCTTCTCAGCTTGTTCCGCAATGGATAATTCAACCGCTTCGGTTAAACATACTACTCCAGGGACATTGGTCGTTCCAGGCCTGTGCCCAAATTCATTATTTCCGCCGTACATAAGCGGCATCAGCTCCACACCCTCTTTTGCTATTAAGATTCCGATGCCTTTAGGTCCCCCCATTTTATGTCCAGATAATGTATACAAATCAATATCCTCAAGGTCTAAGTTTGCCTTGCCAAAGCCTTGCACACCATCGACGTGAAATTGAATGGCGGGTTTAGTTTTTAGCAGCCTTCCGATTTCATGAACGGGCTGAATCGTTCCCGTCTCATTATTCACGTGCATAATACTTACCAGCACTGTATTATCTTGAATAGCCTTTTCTAAAGCAGAAGGATTGACTACTCCCGACCTATCTACGCCTAAGAACGTTACTTCAACTCCTTCATCCCTTAATTGCTTGCAGCAATTGTACACCGACGAATGCTCAACTTCAGATAGAATCAGGTGAGGTATTTGACTGGTTCGCTTCATGTAGGCCCGAACAACCCCTAAGATCGCCATATTATTACTTTCGGTTGCCCCCGAGGTGAAAATAACTTCGGATGGTTTTACATGGAGTACATTCGCTATCCTTTCTCTTGATGCTTCAATTATTCGATTTACTTCAAATCCCATTTCATGTGTAGAGGATGCATTTGCATACAAATTTACGGAGCTGTCTATGAGCTTGTGAATGACCTGAGGATGCAGCGGTGCGGATGCGCAATAATCAAAATATAGCTTGTTCATAGGATCGGCCTCCCAAGTAATTGATCATATCCTTTTGCCAAACATCTTCAAGAACTTACTTCCCCCGCGGTGATGAATAAGCTCCATAACATCCACCGCGTTATAAGCTGCCCCTTTGCTGTATATACAGTGGCTGGTATCCGCGACAACACAAAATGGATAATCATAGACTTGAAAATCAAGCTTTGCTTGCTCGCGGCTAAGAGAGACAATTGAAATCTTCTGTTGGAAAAAATGGGCCAACTCTTGTAAATCCTCCTGATCAGCTGAGGAAAATAAAAGAATCTCCGTATTTGGTTCCCGTACTTTCTTAATTTCGGGCAATAAATCAATGCACCGTACACAATGCAGCGAAATAAAGAAAAGAACCTTCCTTTTTCTGATAGCACGTAAATTCAATGTCGCATTATGTTGGTTTATGTAGGCTTTATCGGGGATTAACTCTCCGATTTTTTGACCATTTTCTACATTTTTCACATTCGATTCCTCCCTCCAAACTAGCAATTTATACGTTACCTTTTTCGCAAACTCAAGTCAATATTATCCAATTCAATCATTTTAACCCTGGAATTCTCAAATCTCTGATGTTAAAAAATAGGGTGTTGACAAAATATTGTATGCGTTTTATACTCGGTCCAAGTTAACAAATATGGTTTAATTTAGCATTCAGGACAAAGAAGAGTATGATCGATCGTATCTCTTCATTTTTAATGCCACATGCGCAAACGATTGCGCAAAGGATGGGAGGGAATAGTTGCTCAATGCAAATACTGGACTTAATCCGAATGGTACTGTTTATGTTGCTAATGATCTCCGCCACGTTAAAGTGGGCAAGCATGAAATCTTTTCGCAGAACCTTAATGGCCCTTAATTTGCCTTATCCGCTTTTACGTCCGGGAGCTTGGTTGATTCCGTTATTTGAGCTGATGATCGGCATCGGGTATTTAAGCCACTCAACTCTGCTTGGTTCGGTAATCGCTTTCATTTGCTTATCGCTAGGTTTTTTATGGGCTACTTACACTGGACAAAAAACAGGCGTCCGCTGTCAGTGCTTCGGAAATTTGAGCAATGAACGATTCGGCCTCATTTCATACATAAGAATCCTCCTGCTCATTACGCTCAATTTAGTTCTTTTGGTAAACATCGCAGATATCACTACTTACGTAGCCTTTGACAACGTTCACGAAATTGCGGCGACTACTTTTCTCACCCTAGGCTTTCTGCTTGTTTTAAACCTATTCAACATTCAGTTAGAGTATCGTAAGCGCAAATCTGAAATGTAGGAGGACAAATATTGATGAGCAATACCATGCTATTAACTACCCTTTACGTCCAATGGATCCTTATTCTCTTGCTTTCGATCGGTGTCATTACCTTATTCAAGAAACATTTGGATATCAAGCTGGGCATGAGACATCATGGTCTAGAAGCAGGCGCCTCCTTTCCGATTGCAAGTGTCTCTGCTCTCTCAGAAAACAACCGCCAGATCGCTATTCAACAAGCGCAGCCTACGATATTTATTATGACGGCCATCGGATGCGGAGCTTGTTCAACCCTATATCCTTGTCTAAATCGCGTAGCTGAACGAAATCAAAATATTCACTTCGTGCTCATGGTTATGGGCGAACCCCAAGAGGTGATTGAATTAGCTGCGAGATATGCTCTGTCCATTCCTGTAGGCGTGCTGACTGAATCCATGATGGAAAGCTTGGAGACAACGATCTTTCCGTTTGCTTATGCTATATCGACGAATCACAAAGTCATCGCCAAAGGAACTATTAATACGGAAGAGCATCTTCAGTTGCTCCTGGACAGCGATGAATTCTTCGAGCTTGGACAAACCGCATAGTCAAAGCATTCTACCTACCTTTTGAAAGGAGGTGATAATATGGGTAACTGCCAATACAGCTACTGTACTACAACCTACTGTCCGGGCTCCACAACCAAAAAACTCCGTCATTACTACTGCGAAGGAACCATCTACTACAAGTGCGAATGCTAGAAAGCCCTAATACATGACGGGGAGGAGGATTTCTCCTCCCTTTATCCTATTGATATTACATAAGGAGCAGACTCATATGACCGTCACAAAGAAGACGAGCATGGCCGAGAATCTCAACACCCTTATACGTATCATTCCATTACTATGGAGAACATCACCGGGAAGATTAACCTTGTCCTGCATTTGTTATGTTATCCTTGCTTTCATTCCGCTTGCTCAAATTTGGATCGTCAAGGAAACCGTAAATACGATAACGAAAATCATAGAAGGCCATAACGAGCTCCAAATGGCTCTTTTATTGTTACTCCTGCAGTTTCTCCTGATGATTGGATCGGATGCCATTCAGAGTATTAACGAATATTTGGTTGTCCATTTAAAGCAACGAGCCGCCTTTTACATAGATGAGCAAATCGCGATCAAAGCTTCTCATCTGCCTCTGGTTTTCTTCGATAAGCCTGAATATTATGACCAACTGCAACGTGTATCGCAGGGCATGGCATTTCGGGGCCTGACGGTGATTAGTACGCTTATGCAATTGCTGCAGCAGGCACTAACCCTGATATGGTTCATCATTTACTTGGCGCGGATAGATGTATGGTTTGCGATCGTCATGATTCTCTTGTTCGTTCCTTCCTTAATTGTTAATTTGAAGATAGGACAGCGGCGTTATGCTCAGATGATGAATCAAACCGTTGCAGAGCGCAAATCCAATTACGTTATGGGATTAATGACTGGCCGCTCGGCAGCCAAAGAAATGAAGCTCTTTCGTCTCACCCCCTTTCTGCTGCAAAAATGGAAGCACCTCTATTGGAAAAATGCTAATGAGAAAGCCACACTAACCAAGCAATCTGAAACCAGCAGATTTTTGGCACAGCTCATCATTATATTGTCGAACATGATAGGCGTTGCTTATATCGTATGATGT
>NZ_HG005139.1:1271326-1356399 GCF_000455265.1 Paenibacillus antibioticophila | reverse complement strand
GCACAGCTCATCATTATATTGTCGAACATGATAGGCGTTGCTTATATCGTATGGATGTGCAGTAACGGGGATCTTTCCCTGGGGGATTATGTTGCACTATCTCAAGCCTTTATTACAATCCAGGCCGTCATCCAAAGTGCTACTTATAATTTATCTTTAATGTACGAGGAATCCTTATTTCTCAAAGAGCTTTTCTTATTTCTTGATTTCCCGGAAGAACATCCTCACCAGGAGCAGTCCCTAGCTCCGTTCAAGTTGAATCATCAGATTGAGGTCCGAGACCTATGCTTCTCCTACCCGAGCAGTGAAGTGCAACGATTACGAAATATCTCCTTTAAAATTCAAGCAGGGCAAACGATTGCCATCGTCGGTGAAAATGGTGCCGGTAAGAGCACCTTGGCTAAATGCCTGGTAGGGCTTTATCAGCCCTGCAGCGGATCCGTATTAATCGATGGCATCCCGATCGCTAACATAGATAACGTATCTATGAAAGCCAACATTTCAGCCATTTTTCAAGACTTTGTGCAATATCAATTTTCGATTCGTGAGAACATTGGATTAAGTCATTACGAACAAATGGACAGCGACCATCTCATTTACTCAGCCGCTCATAAAGCTGACATAGAGCAGATTGCCAGCAGCTTTATGCATGGTTTGGACACGGAACTGGGTCCTATCTTTGAAGGCGGACAAGAACTCTCTTATGGTCAGTGGCAAAAAATAGCTCTCGCAAGAGCTTTTTTCAAGGACGCGCCAATTATGCTGCTTGACGAGCCGACCGCTGCGGTCGATCCGATTTCGGAGGCTTATTTTTACGAGCGATTTGCCGAATTAGCTAAAGGCAAAACAACGCTCATGATCTCGCACCGGCTTGCATCCTGTAAGATCGCAGACCATATTCTTGTATTGAAAAATGGAGAATTAATCGAGCAAGGGAATCATGATGCTCTCATCGCTTTAAATGGCGAATATGCGAACATGTTTGACTTACAGGCACAATGGTATGTGAATGAACAGGGGGAGGAAGAATCTGTATGTTCAAATGCTTAAGACTAAGAGGTGTGCTTCTCGGATTAGCACTGCTGTTGGCTCTTACAAGTGCTTGCTCGAACAATGCAGGTAACAGCAAATTGGAAGGGAAATTGGAAGGCCCGCTGAAAGTCATGTATGTTCATGAAGGCCTCTTTTTCCAAAAATACGGAAACTTGTTTATCACCAAATATCCGGGCGTAGAGCTCGAGGTCGTTAATTCGCAATGGATGTTCAATTATGCCGGCGAAGATATCAATAAGGCATTGCAACAATACGTGGAGGAACGGCAACCGGATGTCATTCTTCTGAATGAGAGTAATTATTCATATGCAGTGGATAACGGTATGATGTTTCCCTTGGATTCCGTGATCCAGCAGGATCAATTCGACCTCGATAGCATTCTTCCATTTGTTACGGAATCGTTGAAGGAACAAGGGGCAGGTATGCTCTACGGTTTGGCTCCTACATTCTCCGGAAGTGCACTCTATTACAACATGGATTTGTTTCAGATGTATAATATCGAATTGCCTAGAGATCGCATGTCCTGGCAGGAGCTATTCGCACTGGCTGAACGATTTCCGACGAATGGGTCAGGCGGGGAACGAATCTATGGTCTAACTTCCAGCACGACATCCAGCAATGCCATATTTGATTTATTAAGTAATGTTGCTCGAACCCACGGGCTTTTTTATACTAGTGCAGACGGAACAAGCCTCACGATGGATTCGGAAGCATGGCGCACGATTTACGAGAATATTGTTAAGGCATACAAGTCAGGTGCGATTTTTGATCCGTCGAGCGATTTTTTTTCAGAGGATTTGTTTTTGAAGGAGCAAGCTGCGATGGTCCTTGAGGGATCCTATTACTTGAATCAGATCAAGCAAGCTGAAGATCAGAGCGGTTCAACGATCAACTGGGGCCTTGCCACGATTCCCGTGGATCCTGCCGAACCCGATGCTACGATTGCCATGGGACTTACGGAGATATTCGGAATCAATGCCAATTCTCCTAACAAAAAATTAGCATGGGAATTCATCAAATACATCAATGGCCCCGAGGTCGCCAAAACGTTGTCACGGACTACCGATGGTTCGCTTTCCGTCAGATCTTCATTCGTAAGCGAGATGAACGGCAGATCACTTGCCGCATTTTACGAATTGACCAAACCGCGGAATTTCAACAAGCGTTATGAGCACTTGCCCCAAGGCTTTGAGGACGCCTTTGCTGAAATTGTGTCCCAAGAGACCACCTCTATTCTTGAGAATAAACAAACTATCGATGAGGCATTTCAGCATATCAAAGAACGGGGCAGCCAGGAATTGCAACAAGCCCATGAGAAAGGATCCATCACTAAAAAAACAAGTAGAAAGCTGAAAAGCTGAATATGCTTATCGGAGATGACGAGCCATCTGACAGATTAGTTTTCTGGTTCCCATGCCTCCAGGAATAAACATAAGCAACAATTCAAGAAACGACCCAGCCATAGAAGCTCTTTAGGCTGAGTCGTTTGTTGTCCGAGCATCTTCCATGATTATACATGACACCAAAGGGATGATAGTCCCGTTGCGTTGATACTGCGTATACGTAACAATATGTATTTTAATTTAAGATCCTCTATTTCTTATCTGTGAATTCCGGACTCTTCAAATTCTCTAGTACATCACCTCTTCTTTGATCGCCTTTTACTTGCAGAGGTTCTTTAAATAGTCATTTACTTCCTTCGGCTTTCTGAAAATAACAATATCCTTACTTCCCTTGTACTCATCTAATACATTCATGATTTGCACTCGTTGATTTTTTCTAAAATTCCATACGGACTTTAAAAATTTATAATTAATACTTTCCTGGCATTCCTTCCCCATGTACTCTCCGGTTTTACCATGATTCATAATTCTCCTTTTTATTACCCGGTAAAGACATAGATATCGTGAATAATCAAAAAAGTAAACCGTATCCGCAAAAGATAATCTAAATTCTATTGTTCTTGAATAGTTCCCATCCATGATATAAGTTTCTCGAAGTAATAAGTCTCTAAGTATTTCATCAAATTCCTGATCAGTACAGCTAATCCATCCTGGCTTCCAGTAAATTGTATCCAAATGAATTACAGGTATGTTTGATTCTTTGCTAAGCCTTGAAGAAAAAGTCGACTTGCCCGATCCCGGGCAACCAATAACTAATACTCTTTTCATTGTCCCTCCGGAATAGCTTTAATAAAGTATCTATGGATATATGATCCCTTTAGAGTCCTCGATTTATTATCCGTGTTGCATCTATAAGTCTTATATGATAGCAATGCCCTCATCGAGATTCTTACACAATTGTATCCAATGTTCCCATGCCTTCATGTAATCCGACAAATCACCTGGATGATGTTTTACACTAAGGCCGATTCGGCAATAGAGTTGAACAATTACTTCTTCAATCAGCCTCGATTTTTCTATTCTTACTTGTTCGAGAATATCAGATGCGGTAAACAAGGTTTCAACAGTAATATCATCAGGCGAAGAGCAAAACGCATAAAGAAAATCATAAATAATAGGTCCCACCATAGGAGATGGATCTATAACTCCAATTAATGTTGAATTATTATAAACAAAGTTATGAACCCCTGTATCGCCATGCAATAAGAACCTCTTTCCTTGCTCTGCATCATTATTAAATAATTGAGCAGCTTTCCGTTTTACGTAATTATAATCCTCTATCGATAATATGTTGCCTAAATTGATCCTGGCTTCTTCAATACTTATTTCATTAAATTCCTTCCATGTCTGTCTTGGATATTCAATTCTACCCCAAATACTCTCTTCTTTATATTCCACGTATTTATTAAGTAGATCTTTAACTAGGATCTTGAGCCAGTTTTTCTTTAAACCACGGTTATAATGAGTAGTACCCTCAATGAAGGTATACACAAAATAGGATCTGTCTTGGGCCGTTAATAAGACTTTGGGTAATAATACTGAATCCTCATATGTATTAAATAAATGTTCAACTAAATGAATTTCGTTAGGGTTATCAAATTTCAGAATATAGGTATGATCTTGTTTTGATTCCAGTTTCAAAACGAAGCCCGCCGTCGTGCCAGATAACCTTTCCATCTGTACAATTTCATCATTAATTTGATGATGTTGAAACAGCGAATTAACCTTATATAGGGTAGGTTCAAACATTATCCTTTTCTACTCCTTATACACTTCTAGTTGTTTCAGTCCCTTTTTTCTGTTGCTTTATACGCAACACCATCAATCATCATGAGGCAATCATTATCAAAAAATTCAGTAGTGGATGTCATTCGAGCAGGGAATTTATTCATTTCAAAATACTCGAGAAACACCTTCTCCATTTCAGGTAAGTCTTTTATATTTTTCAAGTACACATTCACCTTAACCAGAGATTCCAACGACATGCCGCATTCAGATAGAGTTCCTTTGAGATATAAGAGCGTATTATGTATTTGTTCAGTGAAGTTCTCTCCAAATCCCCGATGTAAGCCAAGATACACATAGTCCCCTGCAACAACCGCGGAAGAATAGCTATAGGGGGTTGAAATCCTTGTAATCATTCAAATCCTCTCCTTTACTTGATATAATCGGATCAATTATAGAACAAACGTTCCCAATCTGTAAATGATAAAAATAACACGGAATCTTGCCGCTCTACACCTCAACTATTCCTACAGCTGTATAAGGATAATCTAACTGCTTCTTTACGATATTCACTTCCTCCGCTCCTACAAACAGTTCAATTAAAAATAAACCCAAGTCGATTGAGGTAGCTACTCCTCCTGCCGTTATCACGTTCCCATCCTTGACAATTCGCGTCTTTATGACTTTTTTACAATAGGGTTCCAATAGATCATAAACATTAGGATGGGTGGTTGCCCTTTTGTCCTTCAAGAAGCCCGCAGCACCCAAAAGAAGCGAGCCAGTGCATACAGAGATCTTGTAAGTTGCAGATTCCGCAGATCGAATCCAGTCAATAAATTCATTATCATCCTTTAGTTTTCTGGTTCCCATGCCTCCAGGAATAAACACGAGATCATACTTGGATAAATCGGGTCTGATGACATTCACTTTAACCCGCATTCCAAGCTCATCGGTTACTTCGTCAGTTAATCCACAAATATCCCATGTAGTATCTTTCGTTTTATTAAATATGCTCAATCGGTAAATGACATCATAAAATCCGACAAAATCCAGAATGGTTACTCCATTAAATAGGACCAAAGCTATCTTCATTGAACCATCCCTCCAAAAATTATAGATCTACACAACATAGAAGTGTTAGTAACGTCAGTCGCAGTTGCTACTTCATCAAATTAACTTACAAGGTCTTAGCATTCTCAAATCTATGTATCCCAAAGTCTGTAATACTTGAATTTAGTATAGCCTCACTAAGTGGGTATAGGTTGGGGGTAAATCTGAGATCAATATTTAAATCCAGAATTCTTTCCATTAAATTTTGCATCGGCTGCATATATAAAGGCTTTACAGTTAGTTCGGATATATAATACCCAGCCGTCTCATCGAACAATTCAAATCCTGCGCTTGGCATCGTATATCGATAAATGGTTGCTTCCTTAATTGCCTTAAACCAATGAGATTCAACTGTAATAATAATATTCGAGTTGCTTCCTCCGAAAAACTTTTGCTCATCCTCTTCTTTCATACCTTGGGATCTTGTATATACAATTCTTGGGCAGTCTCTAGGAAAGAAAAAGGTGAACTCATGTGCTTTATCAATCGCCCAGACAACCGGCGGCATATCCCTTCGATTATGTTTTACCCTTGGTTTGAATAGAGCAATGTTTGATTCGCTGCTGAAATGATAAAGCTCCATTGCATCCTCCTCAGATAGTTAAGTAATAGTGAAAATATTCATCATCTTTCTTATATCCTATAGATTCGTATAGGCTTTGAGCACTTAAGTTTAAGTGAGATGTAGATAATTCGATTCCCTTAGCTCTTGTTAAAATTGCGAATTCCTTCGCCGAATTCAAAAGTTGTGTCGCTCCCCCCCGTTTTCGATATTCTTCAATTACATATAGATCATTTAAAATCCATGACCGTTTCATTGATATAGATGAAAATACCGGATATAGCTGGGTAAAGCCTACTGCTCTTCCGGTCTGAATGTCCCTAGCTATGAAAATAATGGATTCTTGATGCTCAAATCTTTCAAATAAAAACTGGCTTGCTCCTTCCGGATCAGCGGCTTGATTATAGAAAATGCGATATTGATCAAAGATAGCAACTAACTCTTCTAAATCATTAATGGATGCCTGTGTAATTTGAAATTGAGTATTCATCGAGATTCATCCTTTAGTTTTTTTTGTCTATATTAGCTATTCGCCAAACTGTTTTAAATGATGATCTAGATGTTTATATAACCATCATCGCATGCTCCAGCATCAAGTTCTTAATATCGTTTTTATTTCGTTTTTCAAATCCTCAAATATTGGTCTTTGCACTATATTTATTTCTTCAATATTTATTTCTTCAAGGGGTTTAAATTCAAGCCTTAGAGATTCATGGTTTGCATCATGATAGATAAGTATATGATCTTCAAAAGTTTTCCCTTCAAGATCAGCTTTAACATTAAATATAAACATTACAAAGACAACTTCATTCCCATCGGGATACCTATACTTCATACGCGGTCCACTATATACGGTATATAAATCATATTGCTTAACTTTTAATCCTGTTTCTTCATACACTTCACGAATCATCGTTTCCTCAACGGATTCACCTGCGTTCATCCCACCGCCAGGAAGTCCCCAGTCACCATAATCAGATCTTCTCTGCAGCAGTATTCTATCTTGATGATCTCGTATGATGGCTCCGCCAGTTACTATAATTCTCATCTTTAATTTTCCTCACTGTTTTGTAGATTAATCATTCGATTTTGCGTTAGTTCCTTACTTAATACTAGGTCTTCTTCTGGGTTGTATGGCCACATGCAAATCCCACGACTTGCTCTTCCGCTTTTCCAGCTTATTCGAGATCTAATTCAAATATCCTTTAACATTTCCTTTAAAGTTAAGGGATCAGCAGCTTTAGTGAAGTTGCTTTCTATATAAGAATTAAACCACATTGCTTGAATAGGTGTTAACCCGATATTATAGGCTCCCGTTAATTCATCTGAACCACCATCGCCCACAAAAATGGATTCCCGGGGGTCAACCTTCAGATGGTTACATGCCAACTTGTAAATCCTTTCATCCGGTTTCGCATATCCAACCTCATAAGAAAAAATTGCAACATCAAAATATTTTGAAATACCACTATCCTCCCAACACCTTACTTCCTCTTCTGTACAATTACTTACTAATCCAAGGCTAACCTTCTCGCTCTTAAGGAAAGATAACAGATCAATAATCTCAGGCTTAATCTCACGAAATGGAATTTCTTTCTCTCTCATTCTCTCCTCGTATAGGAATTTAATTGATTCTTCCTTATAGCTTAGCTCCCGCTTTATTAATATGTCTCTAATAACAGAAGGATAATACGGAAGAATACCCGTCATTCGAGCTTTACTTCGTATTCTCCATTCTTTTTTATATTCTTCATTTGGAAGTCCCAGAAGCTCGAAATAATCATAGTTGCGATTTGAAATTCTTTTACCTTCAGAGAATTCGGTCACCAATGTTTCGAACAAATCGAACAATACTGCTTTTGCCTTCAGATTGCTCAACTCCTTTCTTTCCGAACGTCTTTGTAATCCCAAAACGACCCAGCGGCTATAGCCTGTTGCGTGAATACTATTTTTCAACAATGACTAATGAGAGTGCAACATTAGATTCACCAGTTCCCATTGGTTTTTGACTAATTACTTTCCAACCATCTGATAATAGATTATTGAGCTCATCCAAATTATTTCTCTTCTCTGAAAAGAACCAAACTATGATTGCTTTTTGCATAAAGCATCTTCCTTCCTATTCATAAAATTATTTAATTTAGAATTGACTATAACTTAATTATCTCTTCTATTCTTCTAACCATCTCTTCAATGGGCATTTCAGTTGTATCAATGATACTAGTATCCATATTCTCGTACAATCTTAATCGTTCGACGCTTAAAGTAATCTGCTCTGTTGATCTATTATCGTGCTCCATCCTTTGTCGCAATGCAACTTCTGAACACGTTAAAGTAACTTTCTCAACCTGAAAATCCAAGTCACTCAACCGATCAAGTAAGCCGTCTAAAATTTCCTCTCGATGAAGAACCCAGTTGAAAATAACATAGTCGAATGTAGAATTTGTTAAAAAGCTTCTTAGTCGGCCCGCCACATGAATACATTCATGTTTCTCCAGCCGTACGCTAGTTCAATATGTTTATCTGCTCCAATTGTTATTATCGGCGATATTAGACATGCGACGAATAATTCAACTTATTCTTCTTATCGCTTTTAAATGCTGAATATGTATACCGATATGTCCTATGCCAAGGATGATAGCAAATGCAATCAGCCATATAACTTTCCCATAAATCCCTAATAATAAAAAAGCCATAACAGGCAGACTCGCAAGCGGTACAGGAATTCCACAGAAACTACGATAAACTTCTTCCTTTGTATGTTTACTAGTAAAATATCTAATCCAACAGATTTCATAAAGAATCATCAGTAAGAATGATGCTATTAGCCACAAACTCCAAGCCGAAAACGCTGTAATATTAAAATCGCTAAAAATTAACACACTACCTGTACAGCCTGCTTGTCCAACCCGTTCCAACCCTATTAACACTTTATTTTCATGAGTATTTTCATTATCCGTTGCTTGACTCTTACTCCAAATCATATTTGGAATAAATAACATTAATAAATAAATCAAGCCTACATATGAGAAGCCTAAATGTCCCAACATATACTCTCTCCTCAACTACTAACATTTCTTTTACTTAAATTCTTAAATACGGAGTAATCCTGACCCGACTTAATAAAACTTAATATCCTTTCGGCGCACTCTATTGGATTCAATTCTTCAGTATTTACTTCAAGGTCATATTCCTTAAAGCAATATACTAGATCGAACTGGGAGCTTGCTAGTCCAATCTGTCGATCTCCTCTTTTTTGCTCTCTTCTCACGAGTTCTTCCCTTGAGCACATTACGCCTATAAATAATGTAGGCTGATCAAAGAATGCATCAAGACACTCATTAAACCTCTTATCGTTATCGATCACCGTATCTGCGATTACATTCAAGCCCATTTCTGAAAACAATTTAATTGTCGAATAGTACATGGAGAGGATGGGGTCAAAAATGATCTGTGCAACAACGTGATCATCTACTTCTCTTGCAGGCTTAAAATCCGGAAATTTGTTATCAATAAATCCATTGAAATTATTAAAGAAATCATCTATTGATAAATGATGAAAAAGAATCTCTTCCTGATTTGTCAGTTCAACAGAAATACTAGTCTTTCCTGAGCTTGAAGTTCCGTTCAACAACACAATCGTTCCTTGCTTCATACCAATCACCCTCACATAAAGCTTTGTGTATCTTTCAAAATAACGTCCTTTAAGCTGCAAAACGACCCAGCCTTTAGATCACTCTAATCTCAGGATGGGTCGTTGGTTGTCTGCGCTCTTCCATGATTATACATCGACTAAGAGGCCCTTCCAAACCTATATCATTCAGCCAAATGAAAATATGCGAATGGTGATAATTTGTCTCTCATTTCATTTTTCCAGAAAGTTTCCAAAAAATCTGAGTGCTTAATTAAAACTGTATCCATTTCATTTCTATTATTACTTGAATCAATCTCCGTTTCTTGGAATCCTAAGGCTTCACGGTGATACAAGTTTACATATTGTTCAATATTGTATAAAACTTCTCTATAGAATTTAATATCCAACAATTCAAGATCTGCATCTAAGTCTACGTTATTTAATACTTTGTAAGCCTTTAAGACACATCTAACATAATAATCTTGTCTTGTTCTAAGTGGAAGATACTTAGATTCCAGGTGATTCACGGACTCTCTTTTATATCCTAGCCCCATTATGCTGAATGTAATGCATGAACTTATAATGACTAGCAATAAAGCATGAAGTTGGTTTTTTAATAAAGTTGTCTCAATATCGTTAATCGATTTGATATTAGGAGAGTAGGTGTATTGTCCAATTAGTCTTGTAGCTGCAAAAGCATCTGCATCCATTTCCAGAACCTGACTCTCTAAAGGAAGTAATTGATTCTGACGAGAATCCATAAACAATGATAACTTTTGTTGATTCATGCTAAGAGAATTGTAATAATCTAAATGTCCATTAAAGATATGCCCTAGTTCGTGATAGATAATTAACCTACAAGAAATGTGATGCATAAGCTCTAAGTAAATATTTGCCTTTTTAAGATCGTATTTTCGCTCCCCGGGTACGATAGTATAGAATTTCATATTCTTTTCGTATAAGAGTGTATTTAGAATCTTAAATATCTTTTCAAAAACTTCAGACCTAATATTTAGTTTGTAACAACCTTCAGGCAACAAGCTACAATTAGCATTAAACTCCATACTATCTGTAATGACATAATCGATTTTTAATTTTGTTCCAATGTAATCAAATAAATTATCATTACAATAATGAATCGATGCATCCAGATAATCAGTATACGCCTCTTTAGCTTTCTCGGATAACACGATAGCACCTCTTTTATATTTACACATTGATGCAAGTAGGTCATGTAGATATTTCAGTAAAGGCTTTATATAAACCGTCTTTCTTATTTCTTATCTAGTTGTTCCGCCAAACCGATTAAAAGTCCTTCGATTCCTCGAATGTAGCAGAGTCGATACGAGTCCCCGTACTGAACCACTTCGCCAACGAGCTGTGCGCCATACTTAGTCAGTCTGGATACCATTTCGTCAATGTCTTTAACTGCAAACATGACGCGTAAATAACCGAGGGAGTTTACAGGAGCAGTCCGGTGATCTGATACCGTAGGTGGAGTGAGAAATCTCGAAAGTTCAAGTCGGCTGTGCCCATCTGGGGTAACCATCATAGCAATCTCTACGCACTGAGAACCAAGGCCAGTTACGCGACCTGCCCATTCACCTTCAACCGTGGTTCGCCCTTCTAGGCTCAAGCCAATTTCCTCGAAGAAAGAAATCGCCTCATCAAGAGATTCCACAACGATGCCGACATTGTCCATTCTTAACAATTTATTTTTTTCCATAGTCGTATCTCCTCGTCTACAAATTTACTGCAAAAACCTAGAAGTAAGGGAAATGTGAAATGGGGTTAAATTCCATTGTTAAATCTAAAAACTAGCTTATTACTATCATTTTCAGTTTCTGCTATCTCGTCTTGGTACAATGAGGGCTATCCTGGTTCCCTTCTAAGCGATCAAAAAAAACCCACCTTCGGCGCTAACCTTGGGGTGGGTTTTTACTTTCTCTTGTTGTTCGAATTAATGTAAGTGAGAAATGCGAGGCTGCATGATCCAAATAAAAAATATCCTCGTCAATGCTTCTTTAACTTCCATGGCTCCACCTTCTTTTGAAGGGAAACCACGCCCACTCAAGATTCAATTGTCCTTCCTATTGTACCATCATCTACCAATAAGGTGAAGAACAATTGTTCTGTTTTCTTGAATCCTAATTACGATGCGCCCCTTAATTCCGGAGTTTTCCGATGGTAACATCATGTGTCGCAGTCTTGTTCGTCAACCTCAGGCATTTGTTGTAAAGCCATTAAACAGCCAGTGATCCCCTTCTCTAATGAACTCGAAATAAATGGTGCCATGAGTGTCCTGAAAGTAGTTCGCAAACACAATTTGAAAGCCGGATCCATCTTCGTTATAACCAGAACCCCAATATTCTAAGTTGCTGAAATTTAATCCTTTAAGAAAATCAGACCGAATCTCTTCACCATAGTATTTGTAAACGATCTGATTGTTTTCTTTGTCGATGGTTATTTCTTTGGCTTTTGTCGATTCTAGGAATGAATATTGATTATTCTCCATCGCGTCAAAGATCTTAAAAGATAAATTCAATGTCTCCCTTAGATCCATCATAAACTGTTCGCTTGGGGTCTCCGCTTCGTTGATCCAAGACTCGACTTCTTGAGAAGATCGAATATTTTCAGTTGAATCCTGTAACAGATTGGAGGAATTATTATTTGTATGAGCAGTACAACCACTCAACAGCGCTAAGGAAACAACAGCAATTAAGAACACTCTAGTACCACTCATGAATCGTCCTCCTCTATGATTCATATTCCCTAGTTCCAAATTGGTTTGAAATCCGGGATATGCTTCATGATGTACGACCTACGTTACAACTTCTCCACTATGGGCATCAACCATACACGAGCAATCGATCATGTACATTAATTGATAGCCCCTCTTCTGGGAATGCCAGACGAAATAGGGCTTGGACACCACCGAGGCGGCGATTCTCTGAAACGCCTGTTCCTTATCCATCACATCCGGAGCTTTCTTGGGCAGATGTCCTACTCTCATATCGCCGATCACGTTGAAGTTTTCCCGATCCACCATCACCTTGACTCGAAATACAGCCGTATAGCCTGCGTCGCAACGCTCCAGGATGGCTACGAGCATCCCGCTCTTACGCAGGACGCGAGTCATCTTCCATTGCCCGGATTCATCGGGATAAATTCTGCTGCCCCACCGGCATACGGCCTCATATATACGCTCAAGCTCCTCACGACTGATAGGAACGGCATCGGGGTGCACGGCGTCCCAATCGATCACCCCATCACTGCGTTCACTTGACGACACATGCTGCACCACACGTTCCCCGATGCTGCTTGGTGTCTGAAGCGGCTCCCTATTCTCTCCCTCAGAGTCGTTCTTCCAAACAAGCCGCCTGTTTAACGGAGCTTGTCCCAGGAATGGAACATGCAGCTCGTACGGCATCGTCTCGCCGGTTGCTGTATTCAGGAAGGTCTCCCCAACGCCATAGAACCAGGTCGGAAACTCACTGGACTCCGGAGCATAGATAAGCTCAAAGTTTGCCAGTGCGATCTGACGTTTTTGTTCAGCGGACGGCGATGCTTGCGGCGAGTTGTATACGGGAATGTCCTGAGCCATGTGACCGCTGTAATCGGAATAAGCAACCACTTGGCCATTCCGCGCCACCCTGACCTGAATCGGCATCGGAGGATAAAAGGGAATGCCGTCCCGCGTCCGGCTGAACGAAAAGACGGCAGTTTCCTCCTTATCATTCGCTTGGACAAGCTCCAGATTGCCTGCGTGCTCCGTCAATCCGGCAAAGCGCTCTACCCATTGCAGAGCACGGGCTTTGGCTTGCTGCGGCGTTATGCCTGGCATTCCTTGCAGCCTCTTCGCTTCCTGAACGCTGTGGAAGGAGCGTAATGCGCAAGTGCGTCCATCCAGTTCAACCATGACAGCCCCGGGAGGATTCCCCTCATTCTTCCCCTGTACCGATTCGGGAAACCATTCCAATTCAATTCGATATTCTGTATCATGGACCGGCGACAATTGCTGACGAATCCGCGAGGCATGACGATGCAGTCCGGTCAACGCCAGTTCTTCTTCCCAATACTGCCATAACCTTTCCATATCCAACTGTTCAATGGCCATCATTTCTCACCTCAATCTGTGTAATACTATTCTCCCTCCATGGCTCCTTCAGCTAATACTTCAGAGACTTTGACTTGATACTCATCGGAAGTCAATGCACGAAATAAAAATTCGTTTAGATGACGGGAAAGTCTTGCCATCTCCTTTTCAGACAGGTTATTCATAAACAGGACAATTTCGGAATGATTTCCCTTCTTGTCAATCGCATAAATCGCTGAATTCAATATGTAGTTCGTAGAGCCGCCTTTAAATCCTAGATGGTCAAACTGCTGCTTATTTCCTTCGCTTTGCATCGCCGTTTCCATCACTTCATCCAGGTATGTCTGCACCTCCGGCGTAAAGTATTTCCGGCTATTGATCTTGGACAGCAATATGCCGTAATCTGCTGCTGCGGCACTAACCATTCGATCTGAATTGAATTTATCTATTTCATCGTCATACCAAAGTTCTATTTGCACCGCTTGTTGGAAGGAACCGTCCGCATCTCCCCGCAGCTTCTCATGGACTTCCATGGCCAACTCTCGAAACCTATCCTGAGGCATCTCCTTCAGTTCCGTTTTGACCCTCTCGATTTTTTCTTTGTCTGTCAAGTCTTCGTAATCCGTCATCAACAAATAAGGAATAAATAATGAGGAATAAAAGGGATAGAGTGGCTCATGTGATTGCAATCCCAGCTTTTCCAAATTAAGATTAATCGCCTCAAGTCCCAGAATCTCTATTAAATACTCCATATTGGCATTGCTGCTGAATGATATCATGCCTTTGACAACCTCTCTCAATGGCACCGATGAATGGTCAATGACCGAGCTCAGAGATTGTTCCCATTCCTCCTGAGCCCCTCCATCCAACTTCGGGATGTAATAGCGGTTCAGCTCATCCAGCGACACCCTTTGATCGGGATCAATCTTATTTTGAGCTGCTTGCTGCGCATACTCTACCGCTACGATTATTTTGGCCACACTGGCAAGCGGCATTGCCCGGTCCGCCTGATATTCCACAAGCGACTCCTGGTTGTTAAGCATCGTGAACGCGGCCTTCTCCGGATTCTGTTGAATAAACTCCAGCACAGCATCGGCATCTGCCCTGGGGGAGAGATACATGTTCAGCAACAAAAATATCGCAACAGCGGAGAGCGCTATACCTCCGGCTACTGCAATCAGGGTTCTTTTACCATTACGTTTCATGTTTATCCCCCACCTCTATTCGTTCTGTTCAATCATTTTTCTCCATAATCCTTTGGCGCTTTAGGGATAGCCAACTCTATACCTGTGCATTAAAAGTGACGTGCATGTCATTTTTTAATATACAGGGTCAAATTTTACTTGTCAATGTCGCAAGCAATCCTTATCATAGCCGTTATCAACCAAAGTGAGGGGTGAATGATAGGATAAATTTGTCGACATATGCCTTTAGGAGCGAGTAAACAAAAAGGTCATAACGTGACTCCATAAAAGACTTGCGAATCCGTGTAGAAATCGGTACGCTAATAAAAGCCAGGAAGTAATTTCCTTTCAACCTGGCTTAGCTTTGAAAAATCTATTGTCACAGATTCATGGTATCTGTGTAAGGAGGAAGGTATGAAGCTTTTAGCTACACAAGTTGGATACGTCTATTTACCTACAACGGATATTGAGAAAACGGTTCTATGGTATAGGGACAAGCTTAGATTACAGTTAGTAAATCAATTTGAAGACAGAGGCTCTCAAATTGCCATTTTGCATTTTCCTCATAAGCACGCAATTGCAATTGTGCTTGTCGAGACATCAGATGACAGACCCCTTTCGATTGTTAGAAATGCTTCCCCTTATCCTGTATTTACCATTAATTGTCCTGATATTGAGTTCACTCATCAATACCTGAGTGGTCAGGGAGTAGAGGTTGAGGCTATTCATTCTTTAGGGGATGGCGAAGCAAAATATTTTTATTTTCGAGATGACCAAGGTAACCTGCTTGAAGCAGCATGGTCCCAATGGGATCTCGTAGATGAAGTCAAAGATTCCTTTTTGAAGTAGCTTTTCTCTATTCATTCATCGACATCATAAAGGGAGGCGTAAGGCGTGACACTTATTCCTAACCAAAAAGGGAAGGCCGTGAGTTGCTTTACGTCTCCTATCAATGAGAGCTCCCCTATTGCTACTTCATGTGTTTGCTAATATATGCGAGTATAAGGCAAATCGGTTAGACTTAAATGTTTGGCGCCTCTAAAGTGAACAGTGTAATGCACCTTTGAAACGTTCATTTGAAAGTTGGTTTGCAGTATACGTGGAACTGCTGTCCAGTTGTATCCACACATCATCCGAATTAAACTTGTTCACTTTTTATACATGCATCATGTAACGAAAATACACAAGCTTCAACCTTCTACTTTTTTCAACTTTCTACCGGGTACCATCTTAAATCTTCTGCCTTGATGAAATTAGATTGAGCATATCTATATTCGTATCTTACTCTTCCCTTATCGTCCAATGCTTGTGGATTCAGATCTTGCCAGTCTATTGATTTATTCCATGAAAAAGTAATTGGTTCACCCAATATCACCTGTTTACTTTGCCGCTCTGCTTCAGGACCTATTTCTAATGAAGTAACTCGGGGATCGTCAACTATAATACTCATTACAGTTGCCCTCTCATTTTCATTAGCTAATATTACACCGCCAATCGTTTTTATAGGATCCATATTGTGAAAGTAATACACTGAAATTCTAGAAACCCAAAGAAAGCCGGCTTTTTTCAAACTAATTGCCGTTATTGGTTTTTCCGACGAATTAAAAACAAAAACGGATCCCTAGTCATAATTAACCTGATCTAACAGAACTGCATCCTTTGGAATAAAACTATTTGCCCTTGCGGCACTTAGACTATCAAGCCTATAGCCACTAGAAAAAATAAAAATTAATGCAATTACCGATAGGATAAAAAATACAATTATTTTTCTCCTCATAATCTTCTCCCCATGCATTAATTTCAGATAACGTTCTTGGATGTATTTTCTCTTAAGAACACACTTTATCCAATATCTTCTAATTACGTTGCCATCTTCCTCAATGTAATCCCTATCCGCTTTTCCACCGTTCTTAATAATGGTTCTTTCTGAAGCGATGTTCCAGGCATCACAAACAACTAAAACATCCTCTATCCCGAGCTTCTTCGCTTCAACTAGCGAAAGCTTCAATAAGGCCGATGCATATCCCTTACCTCGTTCAGATGGTCGAATGCCATATCCTATATGGCCGCCAGCGTTAAACAAAAATTCAGACAACCGATGTCTTATGTTTACAGCACCTAACACCCTATCTCTATCATCAATCAACCAGAACGTGGAGTCTGAAACCCATCCCTCCGGTAACCCGACGCCCTTCTCATGAGCCTCCAGAAATTCAAGCATTGCCTCAAAACTAGTGGGATCCCTGCTAATGACCCAAGGCACCATATCTTCGCCAGAGTCTTTCCATTCTTGATAAAAAGACAGGTATTCATCCTTCAGATCTAGATGAGGTTTTACGAGCTTTAAATTACACATGTCATCCGTCCTTCCACAGGTGTTATTCCTTTGGACTTATCTATACGGGAAAAACTTTTCTTGTTTCATTTCATATTCATTTAACTCTACAATTAATGAATCTCTAAAATACACAATACTAGCGCCATTCCATTCATATTCTTTTCCTTCGAAAATACATTTGAATCTCCACTCAACAAATGCCGACACACTTTCTTTATCAAATCCAATATACTCTATGATCCAATGCACTACTCTGTTTCCATCTTCATTCCATTGAGTGAACCACTTTCTCAATTCATCTCTACCTTCAATAATTGCCCCTGTGCATTCTCTTACGATGGCTTCATCATGTATTACTCGCGAGAATTTCGAGAAATCAATCTCAACCCATGATTCAAAATATAAAGTGATTGTATCAACCGCATCATTCCGGTGCATTTTTATCCCCTCCCTGAACTGTTAGAAATCACAGTGCCTTTATACATCCGAGTACCTAATTCCTGCTCTTATATTCATGGCTAAGAATAGACATTATAGAAAGTGATTCGAATCTACCTCCTTTGAAAATACTGTCTCTAAGTGTCCCTTCAAAGACAAAACCTACTGATTCATATGTATGCCTAGCACGACTGTTAAAATCTTTAACATCTAACCATAATCGATGAGTCCCCGTATTTTCAAAAACCCACTTGATTATAAGTTTCAATGTTTCTTTACCGTATCCTTTACCCTTCAACTGAATAGCTATGCGCTTAATACATAGAGCTTTATTCGAATCTAACAATCCAGTCAATATTACATATCCAATTTTATCTCCACTATAATTCTCAATGATCAAATGCCTCATATCTTCATTTGTTAATGAGTTCAAGTGTTGTTCGAATGTCCATTGTCCAATATATGGCGTGTTTTCTTGATCGTTTTCGGTACTTATAACAAATGTTAAATCTGATTCTTCAGTTTGCCGTATCTTTAAAACAGCAGATTGAGTTTGCATATCATCCCTTCTTTCCTCTTGGTGACCGGCTTCCATGTTTTGCTTATAAAATCTCTTCTAAATCATTTAGTGTCTCTATTACAAAGTCAGGCTTCACTTCATGATCCCAAATCTTCTTGTTACGATTTAACCAACATGCTATTATTCCTTCTCGTTTTGCTCCCACTACATCTGACACCGAGTCTCCAACATGAATAACTTTTCTAGGGTCTATATTATAAAATTTAAGCATTTCTTTGAACATAGTATTAGCATCATCGTTTTTGTAAGATTTATATCGTTCTGAAGTAAAGATATCGATTCCGTAATCAGGATAAAATCCTGGGATCATTGCGTCGTCAGCATCTCTTATAATACAAATTTTATACTCCATCGAGAGCCGATCTAAGCATTTCAGTGTGTCCTCATAAAATTCCGACAATGTATGTTCATCTAACAAAATCTTACTTGCGGCTATGGGATCGTATGAAATATTTAAATGCTCAAACACACTTACAAAACTTCTTTCATATACTTCCTTTATTAAAAAGAATTGCTTTGTATTTTTCAACTGCACCCAGTGTTCAAAAAAATAACCTAGCAGCAGTTGAGCATGCTCTTCAGCAGCTTTGTATGTATAGGTATTCGACATGATAGGTTTCCATATCTGCTCTATTCTTGAATCAACATTTACTAATGTTTGAAACATGTCCAGGCTGACTAAATCAAATTGCTTCATCATATTATCATCCTTGAATTAGATTTTTACGGCCATTTCCTTTCTTGCCGCTTCCCTGATATTATACCTCACTAAGTACCTCATTTCACATATATAAATTAGCTTAGGACTGCCGAGGATGACCATATCCTTGCCTGGTAGCTGTTTGAGGTAAGCAGACTCGGTCGCTTCGCCGGAAAACTACAATATCGTCTGCAAAATATAACGTTTGCTATATTTAGTAGCATCTAGGAACTTTTGAAGAATTGCATTAAACAAATAGGGTTGACACAAGTGGCATGGATGCCTCTCTTATGTCGCTTGCGAGGTTAGCTGTCGGATTCGAACGGTGAGAGTCCCCCTATGATCGAGGCGACTAACTTAACATATACCTATCCTGCTACAGAACATCCTGTGCTGCACGGCATTCACTTTCAGATCAAGAAAGGAGAAATCTTTGGCCCTTCTGGGACCATCGGGGGCCGGCAAGAGTACAGCTCAACAAATTCTGATCGGGAAATTAAAGACATATAGCGGCTCGGCCTGGGTGCTAGGCCAGGAAGTTCGTTCTGTGAACGCCGCGTTTTATGAACGGATTGGTGTCGCTTATGAATTTCCTCATTTTTACAACCGTTTTACAGCCCTTGAGAATTTAAGGCATTTCCGCTCGCTATATCGAAATCAACTGACCGATCCTAAAACACTGCGGGAACAGGTTGGACTGGGGGACGCCGCCCACAAAAAAGTAGAGACCTTTTCCAAAGGCATGAAAATGAGGCTTAATTATTGCCGTTCCGTTCTGAACAACCCGGAAGTGCTGTTTCTCGACGAGCCAACATCGGGTCTCGACCCCGTACATGCCGACAATCTGAAACAATTAATTGAAGCCAGACGTGAAGCTGGGGCGACGATTGTCATTACGACCCATAACATGCAAGCGGCGGAGCAGCTATGCGACAGGGCGGCTTTTATGATGAACAGACAAATCCTCTTCATTGACTCGCCACGAAAACATCTTTATCGCCGCCGCGGGGAGAAAGACGCCATGAGACTAACGCGACTTGTTTGTTTGACGTTTGTTATCAATGGAGGCATCGTTACTATCTGGTCTATTTGATCGTCTGCTCCGTGTATGTCGGCATTTTGCATGCGATTCCGGAATCTTATATGACTCCTTCACTAGTCTTGCTGAACTTCTCTGATCCATCGGCGCTTGGTCTATTACTTGCCGGCAGCATTATTCTACTTGAACGAGACCAAGGCATCTGGAATGCGCTATTTTCAACTCACCTGGGAATACTTGGCATCCAAATGTCTGTCGCTTTGCTTCCAACAAGGTCGAAGGACTGGCCTAACCAAATTTATAGGCCTAGCTTTTCATTGCATTCTTATATATGCTGGATTAAGACGCTTCTTCCGCCAAATATAAGCTTCTTACCTAATCATCAATGTCGAATATGTAAAAAGAAGATATCGCAACGTAGAAAGGTTGGTACGTAAATGAACGATTTGATATTACTACTCAAATATTTGCTTCTTGGTGCAGTACAGGGATTTACCGAACCAATTCCTGTTTCTTCAAGCGGACACTTGATTGTCGTGCAGCAACTGATTGGACTCCCACACCGCGGACTGGCTTTTGAAACCTTTTTGAATACAGCATCGCTACTGGCCATTGTTATCATTTATCGAGAAATGCTTGTCAGGCTGACCGTAAATGGTCTGCGTTATTTGCGCACTCGAAAACCCGAGTATCGCTCGGATTTTATGTTTATCGTCTATATTGTCGTGGGTACAATTCCTGCGGGTATCATTGGTATGCTTTTTAAGGACAAGATAGAAATGTTTTTTTCATCTGCCAAAATGATTGGTCTAACCTTGCTTATTACGGGGACAGCTTTATGGTTGATTCGCAATCTGCGAGGGGTAAAGCGTGACGGGGATCTGAAGCTTAAGGATGCCATTATCGTTGGACTTGCTCAAGCGGTAGCACTTATCCCGGGGATTAGCCGTTCTGGCGCCACGGTCATCACTTCAATTGCAGTAGGTATGCGGCAAGAAACTGCGCTGCGTTTTTCTTTTCTTCTTTATATTCCGATTAGTTTAGCCGGACTTGTTTTAAGCGTCACTGATATTGCTAACGATTCAGAAATGTCGACGCTGTGGGCGCCATATGCCGCTGCCTTCATCGCTTCCTTGATTTTCACTTATGTATCCATGAAGTGGCTAATGAACATCATGGAGAAGGGCAACCTGAAATATTTTGCCTATTATTGCCTCGCAGCAGGTTTGTTTTTATTGTTCGTACTGTAAGCTCGTCTGCGTGAGATTAAAAGGTGGACAACCTCTTAATCTCACGCAGATGATAAATCTATTGAGGCAGTCCTTCCATGTGTTCTCGTTCTGCTCCACTACATCTGATATCGAGTCTCCAATATGAATAACTTTTCTGGGATCGCCATTTCCTTTCTTGCCGCTTCACTGATATTATACCTCACTAAGTACCTCATTTCACATATATAAATTGAACGCCTCAGCCAGCGCCTTTTCGAAATATACCTATTTATAGGCTGCTTCTAATAATCCACATTTTTTTAATATTAATTATTACCGATAAAATACAATTGATAGAAGTAAGCCCCATCCAGATTAACATTGAATACGACACCCACACCTTTATCATTAAATAATTATTGTCTAATAGATAAGGCAAGATCAGTACCAGTACCAAAAGCATAATGCTTAAGAGAAGTGCGATACTACTTCCTATCATTTTTCTGAGCCTTGTCTTTTCATCTTTAATATTTAGTTTTATTCCTCTAACGAGTCTAATTGCTTGGACACCTAAGATAACGACGGCTATTATCACTAAGAATGAAAATACCAAATCAATGAATAGATACGCGTCATCATAATTGAATTTATTCATAGGATTTCCATTCATATTCTCATAAATGTTATTAGCAATTAGCGATGGTGCAGTTGAATTCAAATTAGCCAGAACAAATATGGCCTGCTGCTTTTCTAAATCAATAAGAACCTGTGAGGAGTAATTGGGATTAGATCCATTATGACTAATCACTCTATTTTTCGTATCCATACTCCATCCAAATGAATAGTATTGATCTTCATCTACGTATCCCGCCGTTTTGATGTCGACTTGATGAGATTGTTCGATCGCTTTCGATAAATGATCTGGCATATCTCCTATCCCCATTTGGGCATTAATCCAGCGTTCTAAGTCTTGTGAATTCGTTACCAAATATCCTGCAGCGATATTCCCATAATATCTAGGGGCATCATATTCTAAGCTTCTTCCAAAAAATACACGATATCCTTTGGTAAGTTTATCGGATTCCTTTTCCTGACCTGTTGAAAAATAACTATCGGTCATTCCTAAAGGAAGCAGTATGTTTTCAGTCATGTAATCTTGATAACGTTTGCCTGTAACATTTTCAATAATCATCGCCAAAATATCATAGTTAACTGTAGCATAATTATAGGCTGTCCCAGGATACGTATCTAATGCCATGTCGGACACATTATGTACTGTTTCTTCAAGCATATCTTCCGTGGTACCTTCAGGAATTAACCGAATACTCCACGGTGGAATTCCACTTGTATGGGCTAACAACTGATGAATCGTAATATTAGCTTTCTCACCCTTAATGGTTGGCTCAAACGATGGAATATAGTCTGTAATTGAATCTGAAAGAGATAAGTAGCCCTCATTTTCTAATAAAAGAACGGCCAAAGCCGTAAATGCCTTTGTCGTCGATCCCAATTCAAATAATGACTCTTCAGTTACCCTCTTCTTATTCTTAATATCTGCATAACCGTAACTTTTAAATTCTGTCTTGCCCTGCTCTGATACTACTATAGCCACCCCTGGAGTCGCTGATTTGGCCATTATGGTTTCCGCCATATGATCCGTATTATCATAATTCCCCGTCCTTATTAAATTCCCAAGTTCATCCCAACACGCTATAGTAGTAATGATTGCGATAAGTAGGATGACACATATTGTTGATGCGCCTGTTTTACTTAGTATTTTCTTCATTGTGTGCTCCTTATATAAGCCTTCTGAAAAATAGTAATGGAACCCGTTCAATAATTCGACCGTCACTCTTCATGTCATTGACTGAGCACTGTTAAGCCGATCCAACCAATAAGCAAATAAACTGGTAGATTGATCAAAATTGCATGTAGAGTTTTTCCAATCCTAACAAAATATGCAGATCCAATATAAAAACACGGAAAAATTAATCCCCAAATCATAAAACGTGGAGTAGCCGCGAGATATAAAGACATCGGTATTATAAAAATCGCTGCCACAAATAATAACTTTGACTTTTTCATCCAAATACCAATTAATGACAGTATGATGGATAGAATCATGAGTGGCCAAAAGAAGAAAATGATCATATTCACCTCACACAACTAATTAGGTCTTTGAGTAATGATGGTTTTTATCTTTTTGCGGATGTTCAGATAACGTTTGACATTCCTGACGTTCAAGCAGTTTAAAGACCGTAGGTCCGGGTCGTCAGACTTAGCTGGTTAAATGCTGCGTTCCGCTTCTTTTATTATTGGACAACTACTTGATACCACATCAATTATATGATCATAACAAACTACACCATAATGTTTAAATGGTCCTGGATAATCTTCTGATGCAAATGTTCCGATAGAAATAAAATCTAGGTATCTTGACTTTGAGTATATTCTAAATGATTTCCCTGCAAAAACTTGATACTCATCCCATGACGTGTATGATTCATTCAAGACGGAATATCCAATATAACTTTCAAAATCAATCTGAATGACAGGAGAGGCTTCATCCACATTAACTGAATAACTATCACCAAGGTTCTTACCATTAATAATTAGTGGTTCAGGAATGTCACTTACTTTACTTCTGCTAAAAAAGAGGCTCAGTGAATTACAACTAGGTTCATTGAGACCTAAGAAAAATATGTTTTTGAAATCCATAAGATCTTCGTACTTCATCGAATCACCCTTCGTACTAATAATTGCAACGGTTTCAGATAACGTTTCCGTGTTCACGAAACACCCCAGCCCTAGATAGCTCTTATCTAAGGCTAGGGGCGTTGGTGTCTGAGCTACTTTCATGATTATACATCCATTTAAGCCTCTTGCGGACCAAGGACAATTAAGCCCGCAGGGTGAATACGGGAGTTAGGCGAAGTCTTTTATGAATCCGTAAAAGTTTCAATCATCATTTACAATTAAGGCTAGTACTTGTCCAGTCAAAGTATCATGTTCATCCTTTGGTGCCCCCATCTCAACTAAACCAACGGGATCTAATTCATTTATGATTTCTCTAACTAATAAGAAGTATTTGGTGTGCTTTTTCTTTAAATAATCCTTGTCTTCTTTACTCAATGGGTTACTCAAATTAACACCACCATTTGTGTCTAAATTTTGTGACCTAATATAAGCTCTTCAATTCTATTTTATATCCCTAAGTGTAGGATGCACTTTTAATCTTTCATACTTCCCGTATTGTTCTGATTCCCCGGTTGTGTAATAGCTTCCGGTTAGTACGTTACCTGAAGCACACCTCTTCCTGATTATACCATTAAAGTGCCTTACTAGCCTTCTGTATTTCCTTGGTCACCACTCTAGCAACCTCATCCAGATTGCCGCTTGTATCGACAACTAAATTAGCATTTTCTTTCACCCTTATGCCGTTTAAATGGTACATCTCCCTAACACCACCATATAAATAATCAGACAAAAAATGATCCAGCAAATGGACCAAAGTCGCTGGATCATTCTTTAAATATTTATTTAAATCATAAACTCTTCTTGCAAGTGAAATTTCTGGTCTCACATCTAAATAGATGACCATATCAACAAACTCTCTCACTTCTTCCCTTAAGTTGCCGAAAGGTTCTTCTAATATTATATAATCACTCGGATGAAGCTCAACAGATACTGGGTCAAAAGAAATTCCGTACTCCTTAGCCCAACCATTACCTTTATTCAGTGTTACGCTGTTGCCATTAATCAACTCAATAATATGTTTTTTTAATTCTGGCGTTTTAATAACGTTAGGATCTCCACCGTAATCAACCCAAGACTTGATGTCTTCCGGAAAGTCACCTTTAGAAGCATAGTCATCAAAATACATAGGTACGCATGACGGGAGAGAATTAGAAAGTGCATTGATCAAGGTGCTCTTTCCTGAACCAGAATAACCGCTAATTACTACGACAAAGGGTCTTTTCACTAATAACATCTCCTAATAAAAAAATTAAGGAACAAATCTCATTACAGAGATCTGCTCCTTATTGTTGAATATAATATCATAAGTTTTCATGATTTCAAGTACTGCAATTTATTTCAGTTAACGTTTTTGTATTTCTGAATCCAAAGGGCTTAAGGCACAAAATACCGGGTCGTCTGACTTAGCCAATTGGATGTGTCGCCAGCTTCTACTTCTCTAAAAAGTATGAACGATTGATTAGAGTAAACACCATTTGAATGGTTTTCCTTATTATTAACATCAAAATTTCTGGCTCCCTGAGCCACTTACAATAGGGTTTTATAGACCTTTCAAATGCTTCTCGTAGGATACAATTGTCATCTCATCATTAATTTGTTTTATTTCTCCTGTCCTTCTGTAGCCCAGTTTTTCATAGAGATAACAATTCCCCTGCTCTTGTAATATAGTATCTAACTCCCAAAACCTCGCATCGTTATACTTATCTTCGATAATAGAAAATACTTTTTGCGCAATTCCTTTACCTTGATATTCGGGTAAAATAAATACAGGTCCTACCCGGTAAATATTATTATCTTTTCTTTGAATTCTAATTGCACCAACTGAAATGTTAGAATTACGTATTATGTAATAGTCCGTATAAGCTTGCTTTAATCGATCAATCACTCGTTCCAAAGGTTCATTAGCAGGATTGGTTTCATAATCTCGGTATTTGTTTAACAATGGTATAAAAGCTTTGATTTGCATTTCGTGAATTTTTGAGGCTTCATTAAGTCCAGATCTAAATAAAGAGATATCCATTTTCTTTTTCTCTTACCTCCATATACATACTTATGACATTATCTTCATTGATATTGGCTACAAGCAATTGCTTATATCGTTCCTGTATTCACGCCCCAGCGTATGCAGGGTGTTCGGCGCATGTCGGACCAAGGACGTATGCCCGCAGCGTGGATATTATGTTATCTGAAGTGATTGCTTCCTTGATTACTCATAAAAGTCCTTTACTCATTCTCTTTGAGAGCTTTCAAAAAAGACCTCTCTGTCATTCGATGATAGGCAATTAACTCCCCGTTATAAATAACATTGAATACACCGTAAGGTGTGGGCGATAACTCCATCATCTGTGCCCGATCTTGAAGATGAATAATATGGGGATGAATATTCGCCGTATTTGCTGCTTTAATGAGGTTATCTGTAGCTATTTCTAAATAAGGACATTGGTCTGTTCTTAATATCGTCAGCCCTTCAGAAAACCTTGCCAAACGTTCATTCCAATTCGCAGGAAAATACGGCAATGAGGTATCCTCGAACGAGTATACGTATAGTTCAAATGAATAAGGCCCACTTTCAACAAAAGCAAAGCCGTTTTTTATAAATAACTCTTTACTAGGCGCCCATCCCGTATCAGCATTCGTTAATACAGCTACACCTTTCATTTTCCGTTGTCTGGCTTCTTCCAAACATAATTGAACTAGCTGAGAACCTAATCCTGTTCCTGGAGAACCCACCCATATACAGTGAATGACCATATAATTGTCCGCATGAATGACTCTCCAAGAGAATTCTCCAGGGGCATATTCTATAAAACCCAATGTCTTTTTCCCGTCTTTGATTTGCAAGTATTCTAATCCATGATCAAAGTTTGCCTTAGTCCATTCTATTTTCTTGAGATAACCCGAATGATTCTTCATACTTCTCATACAGTAACAACCGTTTTGTTCAATGTTATTCTTGACGATCATTAGACGTTGATCCATTAAAATTTTCCTTTCCTTTCTGCAATTTTAAATTCATGCCTAAGATTCAATGATCCTTCTCTTTCCTATTGTACCATCATCTACTATTCTTGAAAAGAACAAACGTTCGGTATCTTGGCATTATAATTTCGTATAAACAAAAACGGGCAATTGCAAATATTGGCAACTGCCCTCTCGTAAATAACATATCGCAATTTTACTTTGTGAAGGCTTATTTCCCCTCACGAACCGCCGGGTTGGCGACGCTGACGCAGTAGCAGCATGATGAAAAAAGGCGCGCCAATCGCGGCCGTGAACACACCGGCCGGAATATCGAGCGGCTGGAACAACGTGCGCCCGGCCGTGTCGGCGAGCAACAGCAGCAACGCGCCAATAAGTGCGGATGCCGGCAGCAGCGCCCCGTGGGAAGCGCCGACCAGCCGCCGCGCAATATGCGGTCCGATCAGGCCGATGAAGCCGACCGCGCCGACAACTGCGACCGCCGAACCGGCCAGCGCCACAGTAACGAGCATCAGCCCGAGCCGCTGCCGTTGTAAAGCTACGCCAACACCGGTAGCAACCTGTTCGCCGAGTTGATGGACGTTCAAATTGCGAGCATTGGCCCAGGCGATTGCGCCGAAGATCAGCGTCCAGGGCAGCAGAGTAAGCACCTGCTGCCAGGAAGCGCCGTAAACGCTGCCGATCAGCCAGATGTAAGCCTTGCTGGCAGAGGTGACTGGGCTAAATGCCAGTAGCAGCATCGTTACTGACCCCATGCCTGCGGATACGCCAACCCCGATCAGGACAAGGCGGGCGGGAGCTACTCCATTTTTCCAGGACAGCGCATAAACCAGTCCGGACACGAGCAGTGCCCCGGCCATCGCCGCCACAGGCAGCCAGCGAATGCTGATTGCTCCGCCGGAGAAGGTAATAAAGGCCACCGCCGCTGCGGAAGCCCCGCCGGTCATCCCCAGCACATCCGGCGAAGCGAGCGGATTGCGGATGAGGCCTTGAAGCACCGTGCCGGCCAGGCTGAGTCCCGCGCCGGCTAGCAGCGCCAGCGTCAGGCGGGGAAGGCGCAGCATGCCGATGACAAAGGCGGAATCTCCGCCGCGGAAGAAGATTGTCTGCAGCACCGCCAGTGGCGACTCCCATTTACTACCTAGACAGGCGCTCAGCACAAAGATGATCAGCAGCAGCGCCAACAACAGCAACAGAGTGAGCGTCTTTCGTTTGCGGGCAGCAGCCGAAGCAGGCAGTTTGCGGTTAGGCATCGGTACGGGATTCGTCATGCTCTCCCCTCCTTTGTGTGAACTCGGTGCGGGCAATATAGATGAAGAACGGCATGCCGATCAAGCCGGTGACGACACCTAGCGGCAACTCGCCCGGCTGCACCGGGAAGCGGGCGGCAAGATCGGCCAGCAGCAGCAGAATCCCCCCGAATACAGCGCTATAAGGAATGACCCACCGGTAATCATTGCCGGCAAAATAGCGGGCAAAATGCGGCATAACCAACCCTACGAAGCCGATAGCACCGGCGGCGGAAACCGCGCTGCCGGCAAGCAGGACGACTGCCACCGCTGACAGAGTCTTCACCAGCGAGGTGCGCTGCCCGAGACCTCTGGCCACTTCCTCACCGGCGCTGAGAATCGTTAACGAATAGGCCAGCGTCAGTGCCAGGACACCGCCGGTCAGCATATAGGGCAGCACTTGGAGCAAGGTGTCCATATCTTTGCCCGCAACGGAGCCGGCCAGCCAGAACAGCACATTTTGCAGCCCGGATTCATCCAGCGCCAGCACGCCCTGGGTCAGCGCGCCGAAGAGCGCGCTAAGCGCCGAGCCGGCCAGGATCAAGCGGATCGGCGTCAAGCCACCGCCCAAGGAACCGAGCACATATACCAGCAACGCGGCCACGGCTGCGCCGACAAAAGCAGCCCAGATGAGCTGAGACAGCGAGGTCAGCGGCAATAGCGTCAGCGCCAGCACGACGGCCAGCACCGCGCCGGAATTGATGCCGAATAGCCCCGGCGAAGCGAGCGGGTTGCGCGTCAGCGCCTGCATCATCGCTCCGGCCATCGCCAGCGAAGCGCCGACAGTCAACGCGAACATCGCGCGCGGCAGCCGTGTCGTAACGATAATAATCTGATCGCTGTCGGTCGGATCGTAACGAATCAGTGCCTGCAGCGTTTTGAGGGGGGCGATCGATGTTGTGCCCAGCGCAATGCTGGCGACGAAGGCGAGCAATAGCAGCAGTAGCGCGGCCAGAAGCCCGAGCAGTCTGCCGCTATTATGTTTAAAAAGTGGCTTCACCATGATCCTCCTTCTTGTTGACTTGTATGGCTCCTTGAGCCAAAAACACGGAAACGGCAAGCCGCAGCTCCTCTACAAGGAAGGCCGCAGGCGCTTGCCGCCGCATCTACTATAAGAATCAACAGTCTCTATTTATTCAGCCCGTAAATTTCTTTGAGATCCTCAAGCATTCCCTCAGCGGCCAACGGACCGGAACCATTGTTCCAAATCGCGGTATCCACCTCGTAGACACGGTTGTTTTTGACAGCTTTAATATTGCTCCAGAGCGGGTGCTGAGTCCAATCTTTGCGCAGATCAAGCCGGCCGTCATCCCGTGAAGTGCTGGTTTGGTCAAAAATAATGTCTGCGTCCATTTGCGGAATATTCTCCTTGGACACCAGCTTCACACCCCAATCCTCGCCTTGTTGCTTCGCTGGCCGGGCAATCCCCAGCTCATCCAGCACCAGCGCGGAGAAGCCTGTGTAGACAATGCGTGCATGGTCGGCGCGGAAATCAACGATCCCGGCTTCCAGCTTCAGCTTGTCGCCCATTTGCTCCTTGAAGTCGGCGACTTCACTATCCCAACGCTGCAAGAACGCCTTTTCTTCTTCCTGTTTGTTCAATGCCGCAGCCGTCAAGGTCAGTGAATCTTTCCAGATATGCACCTCTTCGGTCATGACCGTCGGAGCAATCGCCTCAAGCTGACTATAGATTTCTTCATGCCGGGTTTTGGAAGCGATAATGATATCCGGCTTAAGCGCAGCAATTTCCTCCAGATTCGGCTGGTTCTCCGAGCCCAGATTTACAACGCCGTCCATTTGCTCGCGGATATAATTGTACCAAGGCTGTTCAATCCACGACTCCACAGCGCCTACCGGCTTAACACCAAGCGCCAGCGCCGAATCCGTCGCGCCTTGGAACAGGGTAACGACCCGCTGCGGCGTTCCGGAGACAACCTCTTCGCCCATCGCATGCTTGATCGTCCGTTCTGCATCCGTGCTTGCAGGCGCTGCCGTCTGCTCTGTCGGTGTTTGCTCTGCCGGCGGCGGCGCAGCCGTGTTGCCTCCGTTTTGCGCGCAGCCAGCCAGCAGCGCCAGCATAGTCGTCCATAATAACAGCATTTTTAACCCAAAACCTCTGTGCTGCTTGTCCTTATTGAGATGTTGCATGAACCTGATTCCCCCTAGTTCTCTATAATCAATAGTTGATCATGAGTGATATTGATTATCATTATCGCATGAGGGTACTTGCTTGAAAATGAACTTATGCGTCATCCCTTTTGCATATTTGCGACGCCGTATCCGTCTTGCTCTGCCGGACTTCTCCAGCTTCCGCAGCAAGCTGCCGACTATTTGCCGGGCGAGCCACCTTGGGGCAAGCCGTGCAGTAATCCGCTTTGGCGGATACGCAATGGTACAAGCAACAGGTCTTCCGCACCCGGGACTGCGGCGATTTACTCTTCGGTGCTGTTTCTGTGTTACCTTCGGTTCCGTAAAAAAACGCCAACGGCTGACGCCGCTGCCCAAATGGCTCTGCGGGCAGCTCCTTCAGCAGAAAATGTAAATCCTCGGCAATACGGGCTGTTGCGGCCTTATTGCCAGCGGGCAATCTTTTTTCATACAAGGAATAAATGCGCACTGCCGCGTTCTCCCATAGAATTAACTCCGGCAAGCCCGAATAGCGGGAGAGCGCCTGCCACAGCGGGGTCAGATGAAGGCGGAGGTAGCGCTCGGCCGCTTCAAGACGCCACGGCTCCCGCATCCTTCCGGCAGGGCTGGTAGCAAACAGCTCCCCGCTCACTAAAAGCCCCTCCAGCCATGGAACACCAGCGCCCTTTCCGACGCGCAGCTGCACAGCTTCCAGCGGAAGCTCCAGCGCCCGGTCATAGCAGGTCAGTGCATAGAAAAACGGCACAGCGGACAGGGCCGCGTACCGTTTGGCCAGCATCGAAGCGGCGATCGGCCGCGAATCGGTGCCAAGTCGGGCTGCCAGTTCATCAAGGTAGAGAAGGCAGCTCTCTAGCTTCAATAGCGCCGCTGCAGTGATCGATGCCGATGGCGAGTAGGCCAGAGAAGCCTCCGGATCATCCGGAGGACAGGCCTCCTCAGCGGCGGTTAACCCGAACTGCTGCTGCAGCTCCGCCGCTTCCTGCGGCGAGAGCGTAACTAGGCGGCTCATAAGCGCCTGTCCCGTAGTGAATTGATAAATTGATCCCCGTTCATTGCTATATCCCCCTTGCAACAAAATGATTTCATTTGCTCCGTCCGGCACCCTAGCTTCATTGTGCAAATTAATAGGCCCAACTGGTAAAGCACTAGCGGGAAGGCAACAATGCCTCGGCGATTTCGTCAACAACCCTGCTCATAGCCAGCGGACCATAATACCCCGTCCAGAGAGCCGTATGGAAATGGCGAACCTGACCGGCGCGCACCGCGCTCATCTGTCTCCAGACCTGGCTTTCCTGGCATTGCCGAATCTGCTCTCTATTCGTATTGTCAGTCAATATGAACAGGCGGTCCGCGCTGAGTTGAGAGAGCTCCTGCAGCGGAATCAGCGAGCTGGTACCCTGCTGTTGCGAAGCAAGCGACGGCAGGGCAAGGCCCAAATCATCATACAGCAGCCGTGCCGTACGATGTCTTTCGGAATGCAGACGAATTCCGCCATCCCGGGGCCGGATCAGAGCCACCGTCTCCGGAGCGCCTTCGTTGCGAATCCGGCCGTTGCCAATCCTGCGTCGCAGCCCCTCCAGCTTGGCGTTATAGGCATCGATCTGCTCCAGCGACTGCCAGGTTCGACCAACGAGTTCTCCAAAGCGGAGCAGCGACAGTCGCCAGTCTTCGTTGCGGTCCAGCATGACGGTCGGCGCAATCGCGGATATGTCGGTATAATGTTCCTCCTGGAAGGAGGTGCACACGATCAAATCCGGCTCCAGCGCCGCCAGCGCCCACAAATCGGGCTGCTCCTTCTTCCCGAGATCCGCAATGCGCCCCAAAGGCTTTTGCAGATCGGCCGGCAATCCGCCGATCTCAATGGTGCACATGGCGCTGCCGACCGGGACAATGCCGAGGGCCAGCAGCTGGTCGGCATATTGGTAGTCAAGCACGGCAATCCGCTGCGGCTGGCGTTCAAGCTCAAGCACACCCCGCAAATGAGGAACCAGCAGCTTGCCGGCCGCATCCATGTAGGCGAACCCGCTTGTACATGCCAAGGTCAACGACAATAAGGCCTGGAACGCCTGCAAAGCACTCCCCCCTTGATGATACCGATCCTCACCAAACGGGACAATGACCGTTTGCGACGGAAAAGTTGGAGAAATCCGACAGGCTTCATTTGAAGGTCTATGCTCCTGCAGCCCTATTTGTCTGTAGCTGCGGGGCGACAAACTCATGTATTTTTTGAACAAGCGGCTGAAATAATAGGTATCCGAATACCCAACCTCCTCGGCGATCCGGGAGATAGGCAGTTCATTCTTACTTAGCAGCAGCTTGGCCTGCTCCAGCCGAATGCTGATTAAATGCTCCATGGGGCTGTGACCGAAGCGCGTTTTGAACCCCCTTTGCAGCTGCCGTGGGCTTGTTCCAAGGCGTTCCGCTAAGGATGCCAGCGTCCATAGCTCACTGTAATGGGCTTCCATATACCGCACGGCGGTGTCGACCAGATTCGCTTCCGCCTGCTTAGGCTGCTCTGCTCTCCCCTCCCGCTGCTCCAGTTCCTTTAGGAGCAATGACACGAAGGAATAGAACTGCTGCTTGGCATCCAGCCGTGACAGCGGGTGCTTCTCTTGCCATAGCTGATAGATTTGGCCCGCTATGTTGCGCCAGTAACTCTCCGCTCCCGCCGGAACTAAATAGCACGAATGGAAGTCCCGCAAAGCTTGCTCTGGATCACCAAGCTCTCCGGGCAGAACAGTTGGCAGCACCGCTTTATATAAGAACAGGAAATACTCGTAGCCTTGCGGCGAGGCGTCAATCCGCATTTCACTCCCCTTTCCGGCATGAACAACCGGAGCAGCCAACGAGCTATGCCGCAGGCTCCCTGCTTCAATGCGCGCCTCTCCGGAAGCCGAAATGAGAAAGAGCCCCGCCGGAGCGCGATAGCTGAACCGTTCGCCAGGCTGCAGCCGTCCAAAGCGGATATCTGCAATATGCAGATCAGCCTGTGCCCAAAGTATCATCTGATCCCTTGCCGACACTCTTCCCGCCTCCATTGTCTAAGTTATTTAAAATCTATTATAATTTTGACAAGAAGCAGGAGCAACTTTTCTCTTGCGTAAATTTGAAAGGACAATAAATTATGAATAAGGAAAAAATAACATACCACTTAAAAGCAATAAGCATCATTTTGCCATGTTTTAGTCATCGTATTAAATAAGACCTGAAAAATTAATTTCTCCAGCTTACAATCTCATTCCCTTTCTTATCGTAAGCAGTTACATCATACAACTCTCCCATAAACATTATGGGCTCAGTGCTATTGAAGGTGCTGGGCATTTCTAGCATAAATGTGTTATTCACTGCCACCGTTTCCTGTGTTAGTCCGTTCTCATACTCAATAAATATCTTCTCAATAGGAATGTCAGTATAGACTGCTCCCCATATGAAATTGCCAATATTCTTTTTGTATTCAGCACTTACAAAGAATGGGATTCCATCCTTAGTGCTTGCTGACCATCCTGAACTTTGACTATTATCGTAAAAATATTTCCCATTCTTTTTCTCGTAAACTCCAAAGACATACTTCGTCTGATCCAAGTAAATTACTAATTGATTTTCTTGATCGATGTTCTTCACAAAAACTGGTGATTTCCATTTAGCTTGGACTGCATCTTGGAGTGTATCATGTCCACATCCGCTCATTAATACCAAAAGGACAGAAAAACATATGACTTTAAAAACTTTATACATGAGGTTCCTCTTTCTTGTCTGGATTTTATTGGATTCAGCATTTTCGTATTTACGAAATGCCCTAGCCTTAGATAGCTTTTGCCTTAGGCTGGAGCGTTTGTTATCTGCGCTTCTTCCATGATTTTTCATCTGATAACCCGGGGGTAAAAGCATCTCTGTGAATATCGTGCTAACTGAGGTCAACGACTTTCTCTAGCTACTTTTCTCTCTATGTATATCAGTCTTTTAAAATCTCACCTTGGAGAATGAACCTTTTCGAGCTGGCGGCACCCGAATCATGGTTTCCTGCTACTGCCATGCAGCCAAGATTAAAGGCATTCAATGTCCCTGTCATACGTTTGAGTTTTAAAAATAGGCAGAAAAACTTTCGCGATTATCTTTTGTCCAAACACTACTTCCGGTCCAGAGTGTGACAACATTTGTAACTAACCTCCCGCTAATATTAGCGACGCCACGCATGAAGCGGAGTTACAAGCTGCACAGTTCGATATGTCGAGTTTAGCGCCCATTCAGTGAAACGGCGTCTATGTATCATACCAGAACAAAAAATATTTAGTTCTTGCAATCCATGGTGTATATGTTAATGAGACAAAGAGGGTGCCGCCGCCAGCACCCTTTCTGTAGTTTTCGGTTTATTCCTTCGGAAACTCCACCTCCGGATATGACTGATTCGGCTTGCTGATCAAGCCGCCGCCGGTTTCTTTTAAATGCTTGTTGAAAAAATCCAAAACGTACAGGTTCACGATATCTGCGCTTCGTTCGCCGTCAATGTCGCCCGTCATGCCGAGCTGCTTCAAAAGTTTTGAATAAAGCTGCAAGTCGGTGAAGTTGTAATGCTCCGTACCTTCAATATACACCATTGATGCTTGATCTATGATTTTGTATTCCTTCTTTAGTTCCTCAATCATCTTGTTGAATTCTTCTTTCGTTAAACCCGAATTTTTGATTTCTTCATCAGAAATCTTTCCGCTGAGCGCCTTGTTTTTGATGTTCATAAAGCTGCTCGATTCTATGAACAGAAACGGTTTTGAAATTGCCTGCTTGCCGTCGACATTGTACAGTGAGCCGTCCATGTTGATTCCGGCTTTAATTCTGTGATTTGAATATGCGGCGTTAAACGCCGTGGCACCGCCGAATGAGTGACCCATCATCCCGATGTTGTCCATTTCGAGTTTTCCCTCAAAGGCATCACGATTCAACTGATCCAACTGGTTGATGACAAAGCCGGCGTCCTGTGTCCAAATGTTCCCGAGCTTGCTGCTGTTTTCGGAAACCCCGTTCATATATTGCTCGGTTGTTAAGCCTGTCACCCGTCCGTCTAGAAAAGCCGTTGCCATTGTGCTGTAAGTATGATCGATCGCCACTGCGACAAATCCATGGCTTGCCAGATGCTCGGCTTGGGAAGCGTGCAGCAGCCGGCTTGTTCCGAAGCCGTGGCTGATTACGACGACTGGATATCGAGCTTCAGCTGATGAAATCGTGGCGTTTTCGTATGAGTTGGTTTTGATGTAGCGCCAATAGTCCAAAGCAAACGCGGGAAGGCCGAATCCATCTGCGAACCTCTCGATATATTCGTGAAATGTCCTTGCGTCTTCGGGAAAGAGAGGTGCCTGTTTCTGTCCATTCAAACCTTGTGCGGGGTACCATACTTGGACCATCAGTTCTCTTTTATCATGCGGATTTTTTGTCAGCGTTTCTTCTCTGCCGTAGTCGGTCAAATGAAACGTCTTCGTCCCGACCGAATAAGCGCCGTCAGGCTTAGGCAAATCGAAAACGGGCAGATATACAGACAGGAAGACGGAGACCGCCAGCATGGCAAATGTTAGAACATACAAGCCATATTTCAACGGCTTCCACATCCTGATATGAAGCCTTTTTCCGAAGATCGCGATAAAGGCGAGGGCGACGGAGATCAGATAAATCAAAACCATTTGCCATCTGTCCCCCTCAAAAAAAAGCTGTCCCGCCAATACGCTAATGCTCGCAATTCCGGCTGCTGCCGCAATCTTTCTCGGGATTTTTTGCTGAAACAGTATGATAAAAGACAGAAGAGTTAATAATATTTCGAAAGTTCTCATGATTTTCTCCCTTATATAAGATGTTGGTAGTCTTATACTAACGAATGTGTGGTTTGATTGGTTGCAAAAATATTCCTCGCCGGTTTCAGATAACGTTGCTTGTATTCACGAAACGACCCAGCCCTAGATATCTCTTATCTTAGGCTGGGTCGTTTGTAATCCGAGCTTCTTCGGTAACTATCCCACGATTCGCTGAAAAAAATCATTGACGGGCGTATATAACCAAATGATCAAATAGAGCGGGCTGGGGACCTGCACCTTGAATACAGTGCATAACGTCGCCGCAATCCCGGCCAACCAGAGCAAGATGAACACGGCAAGTTGGCCGAATTGACGGGAGCGAAGCAAGGACGGCAGGTCAAAAGCTATACAGCATGCGGCAACCAGCAGAACGACCAGCATGTTTGCCATTCGGCCTCACTCCTTTATGTCACCCTGAAATGATTTATCAATAAGCCCAATCCGGTTGATATGCACGGAAGCCTGATAATGAACGGGCAGCGTTTTCAGGTAATTTTCCTTCTGTTCCTTCAGCTTCTCCCACACCTTCGGATGGGATTGGTAAATCAGTTGGCCAAACCCCAGAATATCGGAGTTGTATTTTTCAATAATTTGATCGGCCGCATTTTCCATGAGATAAATGATCCGTTCTTCCGCCTTTTTCTCCAATTCCCGGATCACCTGATCGTCATCCAGCTTATCCGTGCTCTGCGAAGCCTGAATATTAACGGTGGCGCGTACGGAAATGTAAATATTCGGCTCCCCATCGATGATTTTGACCTTACGTTTGGTTGAAGTCCGGAGCGCTTCCATCACGATGGGTTTTCCATCCTCTCCTTTCACCGGGCCCGCACTTGATTTAACTTCACCCATAATATAGTTATAGCCAATCGTTTCCTCTTCATTGAGCCATCCGATCAGCTTATCCTTCTTGAATACAGCGAGGCCGTGAATCTTCAAACTTGCTTTGGGCACCGTGCTTTCCAGATTTTTGACGGACCCGTTCACGGAACGGTCTCCAACAATCTCTACGCTTGACAATGCAACGTTTCTCCCCTCAGCTACCAGACGGGCAATCAATTTATCGATCGTGACGGGTGACGTTCTGGCCGTACTCTCGGACGAGGTCTGCAAGGAATAAAACAGCCGGTTGGCCGGCAATTTGTCCAGCGGCGTCAATATCCGTAGCACCTGGGAGGCCTTGGCATCCCGCGCAACGATGATGAAGAAGTCCGTCCGCGGCTCGCGGCTTCTTGTAATGACATCCAGCACCGGGCCAATGCCGGCACGGGCCAACTCCTCACCGAGCACCAACACGCGGATATGCCCCAAGTAACTGGACCTGGAGCTCATTAAGGTAAATTTATGCAGCGCTTCAAAAACGGTTGGGACTTTAAATTCGTAAACGGTGACCGGTGTTCCACCTCCCTTTGAGGTGGTTGTTGCGATTTCCGCAGGAACGACCACCTGCATCGTTACTTTATATTGGTCTCCCTCCTTATCTAATCCGTACCCCAGGACAAAAGCCAGCTCATTGAGCTCTCTTCTTTCCCAGCATCCGCTAAGCAAGGCAGGCAGCAAAAGGATCAGCATGAACCCGCATAGCGTTGATTTCAACGTTTTCATCATGGCTTACGACTCCTCTCGCTCGGTTTGTCCTTGCCGGATCACGTCGTCCGGCTCCGTTTGCTTAGGTCTCGTTGTTAACTTCGGCCAAGGAAAACGGAAAACGGAATCCTTCAAATCGCTTTGAATATAAGGTCCGATCGGACTCATATAAGGCATTCCGAATGAGCGTAGCCCGGCCAAATGCAGCACGATGATGAAAAGTCCGAACAAAATGCCGAACAATCCCATAAACGCCGCCAGCCCCATGAGGGCAAAGCGGATGATCCGGACGGCGATGGACATTCCCGTCTCCGGAATCACAAAACTGGAGATCGCCGTCACAGACACAATGATGACCATGGCGGATGAGATAAAACCCGCCTCTACGGCAGCTTGTCCAATAACCAGGGTCCCCACAATGGAAATGGCCTGGCCGATATTCTTCGGTATTCTTACGCCTGCCTCGCGTAAAACTTCATAGATGACCTCCATGAGCATCGCTTCGACAAAAGCCGGAAAAGGAACTGCCTCCCTTTGAGCGGCCAGGCTGATCACGAGGGTGGTCGGAATCATTTCCTGGTGATACGTAGTAATGGCCACATAGAGCGCCGGAGCCAGCATCGCGATAAATAAGGCCAAAAAACGGATGAATCTCAGCAAAGTGGCAATATCCGCCCGCTGATAATAATCTTCGGCGGATTGAAAGAAATTCAAAAAGAAGGAAGGAACAAGCAGAACAAACGGCGTCCCGTCCACCAGGATGGCCACTTTTCCTTCCAAAATTCCCGCCGCGATCGTATCGGGCCGGTCGGAATTATAGATCGTGGGAAACGGGGTAGCGGCCGTATCTTGAATGAATTCTTCGATATAGCCGCTTTCCAAAATACTGTCCGTGTCGATCTTGGCCAGACGCCGTTTTACTTCAGCCACGATTTCCGCATTGACAATGTTGTCCAGATACATAATAGCCACATCGGTCTGGGTTACTTTGCCGATTTGAAACGTCTCAAGCCATAGATGTCTATCCTTGATTTTCCGCCGAATCAGCGCCGTGTTGGTCCGCAATCGCTCGGTAAACCCCTCCATCGGTCCGCGTACAACCGATTGTGAGCTCGGTTCGCTGACATTGCGGTCCTCCCAACCGGGTAGGGCGATCCGCAGCGCGGTGTTTGCTCCCTCCATCAGCAGTATGATGCACCCCGATAAAAGCTCATGAAGCAACTTGTCGTAATCGGCGATTTCCGTTATATCTCCGGCCATCAGAATGCAATCCTTGAGAATTTGCAGTTTCTGAGCAGGATCCATCTTTTCCGGTTCATCAAATGCGGAGAATCCCCGCTCGGTCAGCGAGTAAAGGATGGAATTGTGAAGGGTGCTGGTATCCACCAGACCATCGATAAAAAACAAGGACATCTCCAGGTTTGTCCCTAAAATGAGTTTCTTTTTCACCAGATCCGTGCTCCCGCCAAGCGCTTGTTGCAGCAGGGTTTCGTTCTCCTGCAAGCAGGCCGATAATTGACCTTCAAACTTTATTGTGTTATCCACACTCGTTCCCCCGGGTTCTCCGCCAATAGGCGTTTTTTGCTTATTTTAATCTATTCGCTCATTATTATTCCGAAAAAATCCAGAACGGGAGCATACTGTCAATTCATTACCGGCATACTAGCACAGACTGGCGCTTAAATTCGCGTACCGGGGTCGGAAAGTAGGCTATAGGAGGAAGGATGATAGGACATGAGCTTGGAAAAAGGACGCTTATCTTCAAGACAACTGATTGTGCTTGCCCTGTTTGTGTTTGTCGGCGACATGGCGCTGATTTATCCCTTAACCATGGTAGCCGATTCGCATCAGGATGCCTGGATAGCCGGTTTAATTAGCTTGCCGCTGGGGCTTGCCGGCATCCTGATTCCGCTTAAATTACATTATTTTTATCCACAGATGAACCTCATCGAAAAAATTAACAAAATATTAGGAAAATGGGTCGGGACCGCAGTATGCCTGTTCTATTTGATTTTCTTTCTAATAGCAACAGCCATCTACATTCGTGAAATCGAGGATTTCATGTGTACGCAAATTTTTGAAAAGACTCCAGGCGCCGTTTTTCGCTTCATGACCCTGTTCCTGGTGATATACGGCCTCCGCCTTGGTCTCGAGACGCTTGCCAGGGCCGCTGAAATATTTTTGCCGCTGTTTATTCTGTTTTTCGCTTCATTGATGATTCTGCTGCTTCCGCAGATCCAACTGGAAAATCTGTTCCCGATCATGCATACGCCTTTGCCCAAATTGCTGCACTCCGTGTTGTTTGGCATCAGTTATCCGTTTGGCGAGATGATCGTATTTCTAATGGTGTACCCGTACGTTAAAAAGAGCAAACATACCAACCGGGATATCTTTCTCATCTTGATTATCGGAGCGGCCGTCCTGAATCTGATTTTGTTTCTTTCCATAACCGTTTTGGGGGCTTATCTACCCGAGCATCAATTTTACGCCGCCTATATTCTGGCCCAAAAAATCAATATCGGCAATTTTCTGCAGCGAATCGAAGCCCTAATGGCCATTGTGTGGGTCATCACCACCTTTTTCAAAACCGCCCTGTATTTCTATGCCTTTACGCTTGGTTCCGCCCAACTGTTTAACCTGAAAAGCTTCCGTTCCTTGATATTCCCGGTTGGTTTTCTCGTGTTTGGACTTTCGCAGCTGGTATCGAAGGATATTGTCTTTTATATGAAAAAAATCCCATCCACCTGGGTAGATTGGGATTTTACCGTTTCTTTTGCGATCCCTCTGCTGCTGATAATCGTTTATTATGTCAGGAAATCCAAAATCCGCACGAGCAGCGGTTGATTCGTCATCTAATTAACATGAATGAATCCCCTTTGGGCTGGAAATAATTTTGCGTAGTTCTCACTTCCGGAGGTTAGCAGCATGAGCCAAACGAGCTTTGAGGGTGCCCGCTCAGAAACGGATACCCAGCCGATTTCACCCGAATTGGAATTTAATTTAAAGTGGCTCGAAACGCGTTTTGAATATTGCGGTGATTTTTCCGTTTTTCAGTGGCACTTTGGACCGGAGCTTCGACACAAAGCATTTTCCGCTTATTTCGAATCATTAAGCGAAAATAAGACATTAAATTATATGAAAGCATCGCTTCAAGACCTTGTCCCCCACGAAGTAGGTCCGGCAATTTCCGTCATTCCCGAAGATGTCATTCGCTTTTTCAGCAACCACGGTGTTTCCTCGCATTCTGCCAAGCTTGTAAGCGATCTGCATGAAGTCATTGATGATATTGTTACAGGGCATCTTGTTATCTTCTTAAATGACTGGGATCAGGCTTTGTCTTACAAAATTGCTTCGCTAATCACCAGGCAAGTAACCGAACCCGTTTCGGAATCCGTAGTTCATGGTCCGCGCGAGAGTACGGTCGAAAATCTGCAAAAGAATATCGGTATGCTACGGCAGCGGCTAAAAACGCCTAATTTAAAATTGGAAAGGTTTACGTTTGGGGCGGACACCAAAACGGAAGTTGCGATCGCTTATTTGATAAATACAGTTAACATGGAGGTTTTGGCTGAGTTAAAAAAGCGGGTCTCCGGAATGAAGCAGGTTAATGTGCTTGATACCTCTTTTATTGAAGAGTGGGTTGAGGATTCGACGTATTCTCCATTCCCTCAATACCGCTATACAGAACGGCCGGATACCGCCGCGGCGGCTTTGCTGGACGGCAAAATCATCGTGCTTGTCGAAGGCACAGGTTCGATTTTGATATGTCCGGGGCTTTTTACGGAAATGTATCAATCCTCGGAAGACTTTTACCAAAGAAGCATCATTTCCTCTCTAATTCGCTTAATGAGGATCATTGCTTTTTTTATTGCTTTAAGCTTGCCCAGTATCTATATTGCACTAACGACTTTTCATCCGGAATTGATTCCTACCGTCCTTTTGCTTGCCATCATGAATGCGCGCGAGGGAATTCCCTTCCCTGCATTTATTGAAGCCGCTATCATGGAATTTTTCTTTGAGCTTCTTCGGGAAGCCGGAGCGCGCTTACCAAGACAGATTGGTGCCACGATAAGTATTGTCGGCGCTCTCGTTATTGGTGAAGCAGCCATATCCGCGGGTATTGCTTCTCCGACGATGGTCGTGGTCGTTGCCTTAACCGGAATCGCTTCTTTTGCCATTCCTCAATACAACATGGCTACCGCTTTAAGAATTATCAAGATTCCGCTCATGATTTTAAGCACGATTCTGGGCGGATTCGGTCTGATGATCGGTTTACTCTGGCTCTTGCTGCATTTAACGGGTCTCAGATCCCTCGGCCAGCCGTATCTAACCCCTTTAGCGCCTCTTCAACCTAAGCAACTGTTGGATACGATCATTCGCGCCCCATTAAAAATGTTACTCCGTTCACCACGCAGCAAGGAAATATTCGGATCCAAAAAATAACGGGCAATTTTCTCGAAAGAAGGCTTATGATGCGAAGAATCGCGGTTGCCGGCTGTCTGATGGTCTGCCTTCTATTGCTGCCGGGTTGCTGGGACAAGGCAGAACTTACGGATCGTTCCTTTATCTTAGGACTTGCTGTCGACAAAGCCGATAACGGAATGGTTGATCTTACCGTGCAAATCTACAAGCCGGTGCATTCCGGCGGTTCGCCGGGAACGGAAGGCGGTGGCGCAATTTCCTATGTCAATGTGCAAACAAAGGGCGAAACGATGTTTGACGGGATTCGGGATATTATCCTTCATACCGGACGCAAAGCACAATGGAGCCATTTGCAGGCCATCATTGTCGAAGATCAATTAGTGCAAGTTTATCCGATCGGTGAGATTTTAGATTTCTTTTATCGGGATCATGAGGCTAGACTTAGTTCTTCGTTTTTTATTACCCGCGGGAAAGCATCGCAATATTTGGAAATGAAGCCTTTAATCGAAAAAACGGTAAGTCAACAGTTATTGCAGATCACCAAATATTCCAACCGGTTCAATCACAAGACGACCGACACTTCTTTACTTGATCTCTTCCTTGGTCTTCGCAGCCAGACGGGGATTTCGTTAGTTCCTTATATCACAAAAGACGAAAAAAAAGGAGAAGAGCTAGTAGCTGACGGAATGGCCGTCCTAAAAAAAGGAAAATGGCAGGGGACCGTTTCTTCTCAAGATTCCCGATCGATTCATATGCTGCTTAATAAATACAAGGGTGGAATTATCCGCGTTCCGTGCGAAACTCAGAGCGATTCGAGCGGTGATAATGACAATTCTCTGGAAGTCTTATCTTTCCATTCCAGACTAAAACCACATATTGAAGATGAAGCCGTCCATCTTCAAGTATTCGTTCAAATCTCGGGAGCTCTTGGAGAGATGAAGTGCACAAAATTAAAAACTCCGGAAGATGAAAAAAAATTCACGGAAGCGGCAGCACGGACCGTTGAAGAATCTTTAAGAGAAACTTTTAACCGAATGAAACATAAGAAATTGGACCTGATTGGATTAGGAGACCGGATTTATCGTAAAGATCCAGCCCTATGGAAACGGTGGAAGAAGAATTGGGAAGCGCGCTTTGCTGAGACTCAAATCGACATTAAAGCAAACGTTGAAATCAAAAATAGCGGAACCGCCACGCCAAAACCGCTTTCTCAGGATAAGTAGCAAAGGAGCTCACACGAATGGCCGAAAAAATGATCGTTGTGATTTCGAGTTATTTGTTAATGACGTTCTATAATCTTGCCACAATAAAGAAAATGGTGCTTCGCGACAAGATCGCCTATGGAGTGACCGTTATTGTCTCCATTTATCTTGGGATTGAGTATATTGGAGGATTTGGAATGCCGATTCTTCATACCCTTGCAGCATGGCTGTATAAAGATTGGGGGCATCGGATTGTCGAGTATTTGGACGTACAGTCTTAGAAAAGGAGCAGCAGCATCTTGATGAATAAACATAAACAAATCGTAAGTCAAGAACAATTGATCGTATTGTTTTTTGTTTATTTAACCGGCTCGGTTATTGTCAACCTTCCCGGGCCGTTAATTGGATTCGCCAAGAACGGGGTGTGGATTTCTCTGTTGCTCTCCGGCGCGGTTGCCATGCTTCAATTGCTGCTTGTCCTTTACTTGGATAAAGAATATCCCGGACAATCCTTTAGTGAATATAGCCAAGCGATTTTGGGAACCTTGCCAGCCATTGTGATTGCTATCCCGTTTATTTCGCTGATGTTCGAAATGAGTACGGATATCGTGTTTGAAGTAGGCAAATATGCCAACAGCTCTTTAATGAGGCAAACTCCCCAATACATATTCGATTTCTTGATCTTCACGACAGTGGCCATGACGGTACGGGCAGGGATTGAAGTCATGAGCAGAATGTTTACCATTTTGATCTTCGCCGTAATGCTGTTCATCATCTTGACCATGCTGTTATCCTTTCCCAATTATCACGGCGAATTTCTATTACCTATTCTCCCTGACGGAATCAAACCTGTACTGCATGGCGCCTACCTTTCCTATGGTTTCACCCACGCAGAACCGGTCTTGCTTGCCCTGCTCCTTCCTTTTGTTCGCCGGCCGGCCCGGGGTTTACCTAAAAAGCTGACGGTTACGTTTGTTATCGCTCTGGTCACCTTGATTGCGGTCACGATATCAACCATCCTTGTTTTCGGACCTTTAGCCGGGGAAAGAAAGTATTCGATGGTAGAAGTTGCGCGAGTGATTAATGTACAACCTATTATTCAGCGGGTGGAGTTCATTGTTGGGATAGCTTTAATTGTAAGCTCCTACATGAAAGCCTGCCTTACACTTTTCATATTAAATCAATTAATTGTACGTACATGCAAATTAAAAGATGAGAACGTGTTTATACTTCCGCTGGCTTTCATCAATATGCTATTCGCTTTTATTATGCACCGAAGCGAAACAAAATTGACGGAGCACATCACGGTAATCCTTCCCCTATGGAAGTTGACCGGATTCACAGTTCCTTTGTTGATCGTGGTTGTAATTCATTTGCTGAAAAAAATGTCCGGCTCAAAAAGGAGCCAACCAAATAAAAGTTGATCCGTCCTGAAATCCGCTCCCTCGAAATGCTCTATGGTGATGACCGAGTTTATTTGCTATTTACGTTTAATAACAGGCAATAAATAATCAAGAATAATTTTCTCTCCCTTTTCTAGCGGGGTGCAGTATCTATCGTATGTGTAAACATCACACCAATAAAAGTTTTCATGATCAATTTTATATCCTGTTTTCTCAATCGCCTCGGAACAAATTAAATATGCAGAATCAATAATATCGTTAAGATTATCTGCTTCGATCCATACATTAGCCACTGTTCCTGCTGAAATATTCTGAAAATACATATTTTCTGGGATTGGTGCATCAGGTTGAACAAATTTACCTATGATATACTGGAAGCTATCCTTTCCGATAAATTTACTCATGTGACCAAGCCCAACATAATTATCAATGTCTTTGCAGATCCAATTTTCAATTTCGGAGAATTTGTCAAACAAACCTTCATTAAAGGCTGAACCCCAGCATTCTTCCCCTGCTTTTTGAAATGAAGTCATTTTCATCATGCCCACAATTTTTCGAGGACCATATTCCATGTATTCAATTCTTTTTAAATCTGCCATAATTCGTTTTCCTCCTACAATTCTGATATTGGTGAAGGAGGCTCTAGGATAATCATTAAGCTTAACTCCTCCCTTTCTAATACTGGAGGGCGAAATCTTATGGTGCTGTTTGAATGCTCTAGTAAACGAAGAATGAGAATTAAATCCGTACTTCATAGCTATGTCAATTATTTTTTCCTTGCTATTTTTTATGTCATAACCCGCCAATGTCAATCGACGACGCATCAAGTATTCGGATATTGTTATTCCGGTAATATATACAAAAATTCGCTGGAATAAAGGGGCCGGGCAACATGCAATTTTTGAAATGACAGTAAAGTCAACTTCATTTGAACCGGAAATTTCATTCTCCAGATATTCAACTACGCTTTCAAGGGCTTTAAAGTTATCCATTAGCCACCTCCTTTAACTATAATTGTAGGATTTTTTCGCAATAGATCTTTACAATTACTGCGCAAAATATGTAAAGAAAATTAGTTTGTTGTTTGAGCTTCTTCCATGATTACCCTTATAAAAGTAGTATTTTGTTTCCATCAGGATCACAAAAAGTAAGTTCTTTGCCTCCCCATGCTGCCGTTGTTGGCGGTTGTATATTAACGATCTTCTCTTTCAATTCTACATATGTTCTATCAAGATCATCACAATTGAATACGAAGTTTACTTTCCCTTCACTTGATTTTCCCCATTTCGACTCATCCCAAATTACTATGACTGGAGCGTCTCCGATAAAACCCAAAGAAACACCATCATAATTTTCATCAGGTTCTATTATAGGAATTCCTAACTTTTCATTATAGAATTCAACCAACGCTTTCGGGTTAATAGATGAAATATTCACACAATGGTACTTAATAATCATAGACTTTCCCCTCCAAATTCCACTTTAATTCAATTCTTTTATTAGGTAGTAATGTTTATGTCCCTTAGGTGCAGAGAATGTGGGCATCTCTCTGGAATCAGCTAATCAACTTCATTCAATTTTTATGCAGTAATTCATACTCAAATTCTTCAATACTTCTAAATCGGCTATCTTAGATTCTGATAATTTAATTTTCATTTCATTAATATCTTGAGGTCCATCTCCGAACCATATCGACCATATTTCTAGTCCATCTTTATTATTCAGCCCTTTCAAATACTCATAGAGTTGTTCTTGCCATATTTCGTTATCTGAGTCACCCTCGAGCCAATAAATATAATCTTTCTGTGTATATTCTTCTAAACCATAGGGTGGGTTGGTACAATTGGTTATGCTAAGATAATTCATCTTTGTTGGGTCCATAATTAGAACCACTGCTTCATCATCCAATTGACTTAGAATAGAATTACTTTCCTTTTCCTTGTTTATTTTTTTGTATTCTCTATATTTCATTTTCTTTGCTGCTGTGAAGTCTACCTCTGGTAATGGAATATTTGAAACTATAAAAGAATACTTACTCATGTTTTCCTCCCTATGCCTATTTTCTATAACGTTATGGCATTCACGAACCCGAGTGGCTTAAGTGGCCATCGGGAGCGGGTGGCTCCGCCACTTTGCCTCGCAGTATTGTCTGCCTGACCAACAACACACGATCTATTAATTCATCTCTTTCAATAGATTCTCCCATTCTTCTATTGATAATTTTTTTGATACATTCTTTAATTTTTCAGGGACATTTATAAAACACATCAATTCTAAACTATTTCCATCTGGATCATTAAAATAGACTGAAGCATTTCCCTGATTTGGTCGAATAAATGGATTTACTGAATCTCTTTTTCCGAATGGTACAGGTTCTATTTCGATAGATCGAAGCCAATTTAAGATATCTTTAAGATCAGTATAACTAACCCTAAATGCTATATGTCTCAATGACGGATGATAAGAAGTTTTATATTCTTCTCCTTGCCACAGACCAATCCAGCTCTTTTCTTTTTCAATCCAAAAGAAAGCTGTATCTTCATCTTTCCAGGCAAGTTCTAATCCTAATTTAGAATAAAATTCAATTGATTTATGTAAATTACTCACTGGTAAATGTGCTTCATATAATCCAAGTATCATAGTTTTTCTCCTTTCGATCTCGCCGGTTTCGTATAACGTTCTTGTATTCACGAAAAGACCCAGCCTTAGATAGCTCCTATCTTAGGCTAGGTCGTGTGTTGCCTGCTATATCTACCATGATTATACATCCGGCAACCAAGGGGCGAAAGCCCCGCCGTGTGAATACTGTGTTATATGATGTTAATTCTGGGGGGACTTCTTCGTATACACTTCCAAAGCATTTCTTATTATCCTCTTATCTATACCACTTACGTTACCGATTCGTTCTGCCCATTCTTCTATAGTTTGAAGTTTTTTCTCAATCTGCTTTCCATCCATTGAACTAAAGAAACTAATATAGTTGTCAAACTCCCAATGGATTACCTGACTATCAGTAAAAATTCTCCTTTCAACAAGTGCTGTCCTTAGAGAACGTTGAGTCTTCTCACCCTCAGCGATTAATCTTTCATCCGATATAGGATCTAGGATATACTTTTGCTTACTTTCTTTACCGTTCGGTCTTCTATATGTCACTAATAGGCTATTCACTTGTGATTCCAATTTTACTTGTGCACCTGGAAAGAAGTTATCCATGAACTCTTCCGTATAATCTTCATTATTTTGTTCTATTAATATCGGTTCAATCCATTGATCACCTAAATCACATAAGTACCTATCTCCATTCTCGTTTAATGCAACCACAGCAACGTGGGAGTCTGGCGTTAATATTGCATAACTAGTAAATTTCTCTTGTCTGAATTCATGAATTAACCACATTGCTAAATCAAAACAATTTCCTGAAGTTCCATACTGCCCTCTATGTGTTTTCATTTGTTCAATTGTTCGTTGCTTAAATTCCGAAGCTAATTGAAAATACCAAGCTTTTGTTATTGTTTCCATGGGAAAATTGTCAAACTTCCTCCAAATACTAAGTACATCTTGGGTAGCCCTCAAATCCCTTCCCCCCCATAACTAATTTCAAATTAATTTCATATAACATTCTTTCATTCACGAACCCAAGGACCTTAAGCTCCCAAAGGGGGTGGCCGCGACGCGGTTAGGTCGCAGGGTTGTCGCCTGAATTCGCTTCCTCAAAATGCCTCTCGGCGACCAAGGATCGCCTGCCGATCCGTCGCGTGAATGCATTGTTATCTGATGCTGACGACATCTTGGAATTCACCCGCAAATATCTTTACTTACAAATCATTAATACATTCCCATCTGGATCTTTAATATTAAACCAATGTCCATTCTGAATTTCAGTAATAACTTCAACATTCCTTGATCTCATAAATTGATATGCCTTTTTAATATTATCAGTGGCTAATTGTAATACAGGAATTCTATATACATTTTCTGGCGAATATATCTTGCTATCTAGTACAATGCTGGTTTCTCCTTGCATCATTAAAACATAAATATGGCCAAAATAGATCTCCCCATCGGTAGACAATCCAAGTAAACTACAATACCAATCCCTAGCACTTTCAATATTTTTAACCGGAATAAATACACCTTTGATTTGGTTTTGAATAGGGTTTGTCATACAACTCTTATCTCCTTTTTATTTTATCTTACGCAATATACAAAAATTATTAAACAAGACAACTTCTGATTATGCTTATACTGTAGAGTAAGCTTATTAGCATTAAAGTGGTTATGGTTTGATCCCATGCACAATAACATAGTATCAGAAAGGGTAAATTTTCCACCACAGCGGTCAATTATATCAGCGATTTCTTTCAAGAATGGTATTCGGATCTCTTCAGGCATTGCCTTGTGGTCTGAATATGTACTGATTAGTGTAGTATAATCTTTTGCGTTAAATGTCCTTGTGCCATAATAAAGCTTATCAGTAACATCAACAAATCCGAAATGTCTTAATGCATTTAATCTTCCCAAACGTTTTTTCTCAAGTTGTTGTTGCTTTATTTGCGGGTCTAGCATCCTCATTGAATGTTAAGCGTAGATCCATTTCCATACCTCCATTATGGATATTCTTAACATGTTTTTATCCCGACGATATCAGCTAACGTTCTTGTATTCACGAAACGCCCCAGCCCTAGATAGCTCTTATCTTAGGCTGGGGCGTTTGTTGTCTGAGCTAAACCTTTTCTGCTATTATCAAAGCATGGAGTGTATTTTCAATTGCGGCTTTCGAATTATACATTTCTATATGGAAATCTAACCAACGTTTATATTGTTTTTCACTTAATTCATTAACTAATCTCCCGATCTTTGGGGTAACACCATCTGTAGCAATATGTTCTCTAACTCTGAAATCCATTCCATTTAGAATAGCTTCCATATAATTTGATTCCAAACCAACAAAATGAGGGTTCTCATCAAACTCCATAAGCGCTCTTTTATTTATATAAGCTACTGCCAAGATACCATTAGGTTGTAATACTCTTCTGCATTCATTTAGACACTTCATATGTTGCTCTTGCTCATGCAAATGATATAGCGGACCCATGCAGAGTACAGTACTGAATTCGCCATCAGCAAATCTGGATAAATCTAAAGCATCTCCCTGTTCTACCTTAATTTTCAATCCACGGCTCTTATTTAGTTTATCTTCTATTATTTCAACATGCTTTTCAACAAGATCCATTGAGAATACCGAAGCACCTTTGTTTGCATAAAAAAAAGTATACCGGCCTGTCCCTGCTCCAATATCGAGTATTCTTGAGTTTTTGTTTATATATCTATTTAACAAATGAATAGTTGTATCGAATTCGACTCTATGTGCATTGTCTTTATTGAGCCTGTTTTCTTCATCATAACCCATGTAGTATTCTTTTATGTTATTCATGACTTCACCTCCATAATATTTAGGTAACTTCATTAATTAAGCTTGCCACATAACGTTTCCGCACACACGATTTCTCACCGACTTAAAAGCCGTGGGGTCTATGGGTGCCATGCGCTTAGTAGGTGCAGGTTTCGACTGAAACCACTTCCCCAAAATTCCTCTGGCGACCCAGGGACTCAGAGAACGCAGTGATTTCATTGTTATGTGATGTCCCAGCCATCTTCGAGCTGCCCCAGAATAAAGCTATCATTCTTCCACTTGAAATATTGAATCGATTATTATTGGTACCCAGTGCATCTTTAACAACTGCGAGCACCTCAATGCCAGTTAATCGCGCAAAAGTCATATCCTTCTTCAGTAGTATAATCACTTCCGAGTTTACCTTTGGGATTTCACTTAACATCTCTCGTATTCCCCTGGCGGACCAAGGGACGGCACCAGCCGACCCGCCGCGTGAATACTGTGTTATAGGATGTTAGCGGCTTCTTCGAACCACTCACATCGTGTTGTTACAAATTGAATTTTACTTTTATTTGATTTGCAACTTCTTTGGCACTTAAATGTGTGTTATTAATCCTTAAATAGTTTTCTCTTTGAATTTCTCCTTGGTAAGAATTCAGTCTATGTTTCTCCATAGTATTCAACATGTCTTTTTCAGATTGTTCGATGTTTCTTTTTGTTGGCTTTTGATCAAGTCTAAAACTAGTTTTATTTCTTTTTAGTCTTTCATCAATATCTGCTTCTAATTCAACGAAATAAACCTCTGATCCTTTTGATTCAAAAATATCACAGGTTTGTTTCACAAATTCCCAATCTCCTTGAAGATCAAATCCCCATACATATGTAAAAATAAGTCCATATTGATTACTACTAGAAAATGATTCAAACAACTCTCTTCTTATAAGATTAGAAAGCCTCCACGTTTCACTACCAAAGCCAAAGAAAGGATGGAATAATTCGATTGACATATGATTGTGAAATAATTTTAAGTCAGTGATTTTTGTTAATTCATGGCCTATTGTCATTTTTCCAACGGCTTGGGGACCGAATAAAAGAATAAATTTGATTTTGATCACTCCCTTTCTCTCAAAGCTTCCCCGCTGATTTCCTATAACGTTCAGGCATTCACGAACCCGAAAGGCTTAAGGCGCATCGCGCCGGGTCCAACGTACTTAGACTCGCAGGGTCTGTTGTGAATTCACTTCCTGAAGCACATCTTGCAGACCAAGGGCCAAACAGCCCGCAGCGTAGATACTATGTTATGAGATGTCAGCGACTTCTTTGAACTACCACCAATATTATTTCAGAATTAATTCGTTTGTCTTGTCATGTTTTACTAATTCGCTTTTTGAATAGAACTTAACTATTTTTCCATTTTCAATTGCATATTCAATTTCTTTTCTTGTACTACTGCCAATGTAACCACCAACATCGATAACAAATATTTCATCTGACATATCAATTTTACGAAAATGGATTTTTCCAAATAATGCTGCCTGTTCCTTAGCAATCTCAATTCCTTCGCTTTGCTCAAAAAAAGCTAAACTAATAACAATATTTCCTTTAAGGGTTAAATATCTATTCGCTTGTTCAAATTCTCTCTTAAACTTTGTTGACCCACAAAGTGTTATGACCTTCATTATATTCACCTCCGTTATTTCTTGTCCGCTGATTTCGCTACTTGAGCAATTGCTTCCCGTGGACCGAGGGGCGCTAGCCCCGATGCGTGAATGCTGTGTTATCGGATGCTGTTGCCTTCTCCGAGTTACATTCAAATGGCTTGTAAGTAAATCATAATTTCGTCTGCTTTTAAAATGACTTGTTCGTTTACTGACGCAATTCCTTTTCCGATTACAAACCCTCGTTTGTTCTTGATAATTTCATAATATAAATCTATCCGATCCCCTGGATACGCTTGTCCTAGCACTTCTACTCCTTTAAGCGCAGATAGAAATCCAAGCCCCTTATCTGCAGATATCGTAGCAAATGCTCCCAATTGAGCAAGTGCTTCAACTATCAAGGTGCTTGGAACAGAGGCTTCTTCTTCATAAAAAAACCATTCATTTCTTGTAACAAGTTTATATCCCTTTGCCCATTTGTTTTTTTCAACCTCCAATACCTTATCAATAAATAAAAACGGATACCTATGAGGAATAGTACTTGAAATATCAATCATCACTTGACTCCTTTGTATTTTATTTTGCAACAATTTCCGATAACGTGTTGAGTTCAAGAACCCTCACTGACTTAAGGCAGCTTCAGTTGCCGGGTCCGACGGACTTAGCTAGTGCAGGGTTGTCTGCTGAATCCGCTTCCACGAGATGCCTCTTGCAGACCAAGGGCCGTCAGGCCCGCAGCGTGAATACGGTGTTATGCGAAGGATCCTTGCCTACCACTAGTTTCAGCTACAGCAATTATTCCAGATCTTCTAAAAGAGCCTGGACCGTCTGGCATAATTTCGATGTCGTATTTTTCAGAGATTTCAATGAATTGATTCAATGCATCGCCTTGTAAATCATTAATCCTTAATTCAGAATTTCGTAAATGCATTAAAAATATATGTGACAAGGAACCGAGACTTCTATTTGCTATTACTTTCATACCATTTGCACGAAGCTCATTCTCCAATTCTTTAAGAGTAAAGGCTTTAAACATTGGTATAGAACAACTCATATCTTCATTCTCCGGGAACTGATGTTTATTCCAATAGCCATTTTCGAGCATTTCATATACAGCTGGAGTTAACGTGCCAGTTGATCTAAGGCTGTAATTGATCCAAGTTGCAATCATACAAGATCTATTTGAGACAGTAACAATTAACTTATTATGTGCGACACGACAACTTTCACTAATGACCTTACTTGCGTTATCACCAGAAAAAGAAATTGCTCCATCCATATTTAATACAAGATCGAACTGAGCATCTTGAAACATATCCAAATTACATGCATTTGCTTCAATGAAGTTAATGTTGGATATGCCCCTTGCTTTTTCTCTTGCTACTTCCAACATACTTGGTGAAATATCAACATGGGTAACTTCAAATCCTTCTTTAGCTAATGGGATGGAAAATGCCCCTGTAGCCCCACCAATATCTAATATAGTAGAAACACCTTCTAGATTTCGTCTTATCTCTTTCCATCGTAATAATCTATTGATTAATTCGTCATCAATATCTTTTTCTTCCACGTCAGAAATGCTGTTCCACCATTCAACTATATTCTTTATGTTTTTCATTTTGTTCTTCCTTTCAAATTTAACTTTGGCAAGGATCTTTCGCATAACGTTCCTGTATTCACGAATCCTCACGGCCTTAAGTGACCAAAGGGAGTGACCGTGATGCGGTTAGGCAGTGTTGGGTTGTCCGCCTGATTCCACTTCTCGAAATGCCCCTGGTGGACCAAGGGACGGCGCCAACCAGCCCGCCGACGCGAATATAATGTTATGTGAAGTCATTGCCTTCTTGAAGCTACTTCCAAATGCCCTTGTACGTACTTCAATACTTCTTTATTATTCTGTACTACAAATCTCTTCTCTGCGTAAATCTCAGTTAATTCTAAAATGTCTTTTATTTTTTTCTTATCAAAGTCCTTATTCCTAATAAATAGCATTTGAAACAAATCCTTTAGTGTTTGTTTATAATTCCATGGCTCTATACCAAGTCTTGATTTAATAAATCTTTTGATCACTCTATAATCTCTTAAAACTCTATTAGGTTGTATTATAAAAATCAAATCTGCCTCCTTAAAACTCTCCTGCCCCCATCTATAGTGTACCCCTTCGATTATCCATTCTTCTGTATTCACGATCTTCTTTAAATTTGAATCTCTGATTTCAATCGGGAATCTAAAATTTTCTGCACTTCTATCCCATACCAAATTGTCAAGTTCATAGTATTTTACTCCATATGTATTTGATAATTCTTTAGCTATATAGGATTTACCACTACCGCAGCCTCCAATAATGCGGATCTTGATACTGTTCTCCTCCTTGAATACCATTTATTTAGGGCTGACAGGTTGCAATGATTTTGACATAACGTTTCTGTATTCACGAACCCTCACTGGCTTAAGTGACCGGAGGGAACGGCCACGACGCTGTTGGGGTGCAAGGTTGTCCAGCTGATTACGCTTCCCTGGATTAATTTCGCTTTACTTACTTGAATATAATATTATTCCATCTCTTCTTATCCATTCTGTTCTTGTCCAAAATTTATTTCCTATTTCATTATCAGCAATGACCATTATGTGACACTTATCGATTCCTGCCAATTCAATTTTCTTCAGACTATTTTCAACTAATTTCTTACCGAGAGATTGTCCCCGATATTTAGGGTCTACTGCTACATGATAAATATATCCTCTTCTGCCATCATGACCACATAATATTGTTCCTATTATTTTTTCTTCGTCCACACATACAAAACTCATGCCGATGTTTCTATTTAAATAGTAATTTATTGAGTCTCTAGAATCCGCATTGCTTAGTGCCATACCTTCAGTACGTTTCCATAATTCAATAGAGCCATCATAATCATTAATTGTCATTTCTCTTATTTTTATCATGAAAATTCCCCCTAATATGATTAATTTATATGGTTTGAAATATTGGTTTCACTGGGTTTCCGGCTTAAGGGAGCGTACACGACCGGGTCCAACGGACTTAGCTTCGCAGGGTTGTGAGCCTAATTCTACTTCTATGATTACCTCTTTTTGCGAACCAAGGGCGTAGCCCGCAGTGTAGATACGATGTAATGTGAGGTTCTCGACATCTTGAATCAACCTCACATTAATCTTCCTTCTAATTCTTTGATAATCTTTACCCATTCCTCAAACTTTTCGGATCCTTCCCTTAATTCTCTTAATTCTGATTCGTTTAAGATTTTCCCCAATGCTTTTTGGGAATGCACTAATAATTCTTTGCCTTGGCCATTATGACGGTTTATCCAGTTTTCAAGTTCTTCATCATATTCTTCATTACCTGGTCTATCTTGCAAGGCAGCAAGTATTTCTATCGCTCCTAGTGCAATTTCTGCAGTATATGATTCTATTTCACTATCAGAAAGCACCATTTCAATTGCTTCAGTAATTAAACTTAAATCTTGTGTTTCTAAAAGATCCTCTACCCAATCTAACACAGTATCATTTTCAAGAATTCCATAACCCCAAGCTCCCATGTTTCATCATTCTCGCTTTCTTTATTCATATTTTATTTGTATTTCCGGAATTTTACATAACGTTGGTGTATTCACGAACCCGAGAGCCTTAAGGCACTCCAGCGCCAGGTCGAAGACTTAGGCTCGCAGGGTTGATCGCATGACTCCACTTCTGGTTTTTAACTCCTGGTGATCCCAGGGGCCGCATGGCCCCTCCGCGTGAATATGGTGTTATCTGTTGGGGGCACTCTTCGAATCTTTGATACATCTTTTCAATTGTGGTACTATATATTTAATAAAGACCAAGTGCGCTAACACTTGGTCCATACAATTGGCTTGGATGGGTAATCCCTTCTCAGTCATTTGCGAACGGAAAAACCCACCTTCGGCGTCCAACCTTGGGGTGGGTTTTTACTTTCTCTTGTTGTTATTATTAATGTATGTCAAAAGAGCAAGAATGAACGTTCCAAAAAGGAACATAATCGTTATCGCATCTTTTACTTCCATGGCTTCACCTCCTTTCGAAGGGAAACCATGCCCACCCAAGATTCAATTGTACTTCCTTATTCTACCACATATAACTACTCATTAATAGAATGTTCGTTCGTGTTTTATGTTTGAATATGTTTTACCGGAATTTCCTATAACGTCTCCCGCATTCACGAACCTCCGAAGGAGGTTGTCACAGCAGCCGCTTTTTCGAATCCACGTCTGCGACGGAGGGCATCAGCCCGATGCGTGAATACGGTGTTATCAGATGGTGGGGCCTTCCCCGAGTTCGCTAAAAGGCTATAATTCTTCGGGAACTATAGGTTCAATCACTTTAAATAAGAATGACCTGTCATTTATATATTCTGTGATATAAGCCAGAGCATATTTTTGTTCTTCGATTAAACTGGGAGTTTCTCTAACATCCGACGAGTGGTGACAATAGTTTTCTATCATGAACATGATGAAAAAACATTCTAGATCGCGAATGTAATCCTTATCAAGTTTGATAACACTCTCATAGCCTTGAATTAATAACCATCGGTGTTTTGGATAAGGCTCCAACAATGCCGCTGTCATATCATACAAAAAGTATCCATAACCACATCGCCCAAAATCAATCGGGTATGGGAGCGTGTTGTTAAATACAATGTTCCCGGAATGCAAATCCGCATGAATTAGACCGTAGTTTCGAGCATCTCGTTGCATGCTTCCCAATTGATGGATGATCTTTTCTATGGCTTTTTGATAAAGTATCCATGATCCGCCCGATAGAAATCGGGGATAATAATGCTCTAGTTTGGTTACCTCTTGCCTGAAACTAGGAATCCCCCAGTGAGGTCGAACAAAATTATATGGTGCATCTAAACTCGAAGAAACTTCATGAAGTTTCCCCATCATAACGCCAATGTTAAATACATGACTATCTGTAAATTCCCCTCTCCAATGCTCTCCCTCGACCCATTTCATTATTGATACGCAGGTATTCCGATACCCATCCTCCGTTTCACATTCCAAAACATAAGAGCCATTCCGGCTAATAACTCCTTCAGGCGCTATTAAATCTTCTATTTTCCTTAATTCATTAAGGAACATAATCTCAGAAATGATTTCTTCTTTGTTTACCCTTTCTGAATGTATGCGAAGTAAATAATTTCCCATTGTATTGGTTTCTATTTTGTAAGTAATGGTATCTGACAATTGAATGAAGCGTAAACAATTCCAATCAAATTCATACTGTTGAATTGCCCAAAGCGCAACATTCCTTGCTCTCGCAAGTAAACTTTGTCTTGCTTCTTCTGTATCAAAGTGAAAAAAAGGCTTCAAGACGTCACCTCCCTGTCTTTGATTCTTGCCCCAATTTCTGATAACCGCTGTCGTATTTACGATCCCGAGAGACTTAAGGAAACTAAGTCGCCAGCTGCGCTTTCGCAGTTAGTCTCGCAGGGTTGTTCGCCTGGATTCGTTCAAGGTTCATCCTCATCGGGCGAACCAGGGGTCGTAAGACCCGCAGCGTGAATATAATGGTATCGGATGTCAGCCACTTCTTCTAATTACTATTAAAGTTCTTTAAAATCCACATTATTTCTACTTTACTTTATAATGACCTCTATAAAATAATGTATGCCTAGGTTTCAAAGCAATCAGAATAGAATTAATAATGTCGGAAGCTGATATTACAAGATTTATCCAGCATACAAATAAGATAATGCTTTTTCCGTTTCCTGTTAAGTAATAAGATATTATTGCAGGTACAACCGATAGAACTATGTATGGCAAACTCATAAACACCCAAAATCTCATTTTGGATAGGACTGCATCTGTGGTGAGCCATAAAAATATACCACTGAACGTTAGGCTAATGATGCTCCAGCCATCTTCGAGTTGCTTCATACTGCCCTTATAAGGTTGTTTGGTCTTTATTCATGCCCTTATCATTTCTTTGCAATCAGAGTTTTCATTGCCTTTTTGATATGGTATCATTTATATAAGAAAACCGAGTGCTGTGAACACTCGGCTATACAATTGGCTTGGATGGTTTATTCCACTCTAAGTCATATAGGGAACAAAACCCCACCTTTGGCCGTCAACCTTGGGGTGGGTTTTTACTTTCTCTTGTTGTTGGAATTAATGTATGTTAAGAGGGCAAGGATAAACGTTCCGAAAAGGAACATGATTGTCAATCCATCTTTAACCTCCATGGCTTCACCTCCTTTTCAAAGGGAAACCATGTTTTCACGAGCCCGAGAGCCTTAAGGGAACGTAGCCGCCGGCCGCATTGCGGTTAGGTGGTGCAGGTTTGTCTGCCTGATCCCACTTGTTCGGAAATCCTCGGGCAGGCCAAGGAGCGTCAGTGACGCAGTGTAGATACGATGTTAGGCGAAGTAACCATGAATTACCCACAAAGTCTTTCCAAGATCATTGCCACTCCATCATTATCATTAGTTTCTGTAATCTCTCTAGATCTTAACTTCAATTCATCTATTGAATTCCCCATTGCCACGGGCCAGCCACAAATATTAAATAATCCTATATCATTAATATCATCACCAAAAACCATGACGTTTTCGAGACAAACATTCATCACCTTACACAAAGCTGCTACTGCATTTTCCTTAGAAGCCTTCGGTGATGAAACTTGAACAAGATTTCCATTGTCTGTAATCAGAATGTTTAATTTCATTTTAAATTTCTCTTGAAATGAAATCATATCAATTTTTCCTGAAAACAAGATTTTTGATGCCTCAAGCCTTTTAAGTTCTTCCAATGGTTTTACAATAGGATTGTCTTTAACTTGCATCACTGTTGAATAGTCATATTCCCTTAAAGTTATCCATTCATCTTTCACTTCTAAACTTAAGTCAAGATCCGGATTGCAATTGAGACAGTAATCTATGAGTTCTGCTGTAACTTCAGATTCAATTGATATATGTTTGTTAATTCCTGTATGTTTACAATCAATGTAGGCTCCATTGTAATAAACAAATGAACCTACTTTGAGTATTTCCTCGTTCATAAACGATCTCACTGCCCTTGGAGGGCGTGCTGTTGCAAAGATAAATTTCATCCCCAAATTCGAGCAATCCATAATGGCATTATAATTTCGATCTGATATTTCTTTTTTGGAGTTGAGGAGTGTACCATCTAAATCTAAAACTATTATTGGAAACTTCATTAAGATCTCCTCTCTGAAAATACTTCGGGTTATTTCGCTTAATGTTCTTGTATTCACGAACCCTCACTGGCTTAAGGGGCGAATGCCCCGGGTCCGACGAACTTAGCCAGCGCAGGTTTGTCCGGCTGCCCTACTTCCCCAAAATCCTTCTGCCAGACCGAGGGTCGGATGGCCCGATGCTTGAATATGGTGTTATACGAAGCTAGATGAATAACCCCAAAAATTTATATTATTCATAAAATAACATATGGTCTTTTTCTTCTTTATAATAATCTAGACGATCTTGTAATTGCCCAGTATGAAATTCAAACATATGCCCATCTGGGTCCAAAAAATAAAGCGATTTCTTATCTCTTTCTTCTCTTTCGCGCCCTGGCAAAACTTCAACCTTCAAGTTCTTCAGTTTAGTTATCATTAGTTCAAAGTCTTCTTTATCGATTGTAAAAGCTATATGGGTGTAAGTTCTATTACTAGGGTCTCTAAAAACATCTTCTTGATTCAATGCAACCCACAATCCATTCAAATCAAAATATGCCAGTCTTCTTCCTTTTACTAGAAGCTTTGCTTCAAATACCTGCGAGTAAAATTCAATAGATTTATCTAAATCGGAAACAGAAAAACAAAAATGATTTATTCCTTGAATGTTCATATTTTTTAAATCCTTTCATCCAGTTTCGTATAACGTTCTTGTATTTACGAAACGACCCAGCCTTAGATATCTCTTATCTTAGGCTGGGTCGTTTGTTGTCTGAGCTTTTTCCATGATTATACATCCGACAGCCAAGGGGCGATAGACCCGATGCGTGAATACGGTGTTAGACGAAGCTTACCTGAGTTACTCTCAAAGAATCCTTATCATGTGTATGTCTTTAGGTTCTCGTTCAAATAACTCTTGATCAATTTCATCCGTCAACTCAGAGCCAGCACTCTTATAAAAATTGACTGCAGATTCCGTTTCCGTAGATGATATATATAACGATCCAGCTCCCCATTTTCTAGCTTCTTGACTTATCTTCTCCATCAGTTGGGTACCAATTCCTTGTCTTCTATATGTCCGTGATACATACATGAGATCTAATTGTAGTTGGTCTTTCTTCTTCCCTCTAAATTTATGTGCCAGTACAGCAAACCCAACAAGAAGATCTTTATCAAATGCTCCAAAAGCTTTACCACCGTTGGAAAGTTCATATTTAAATCGTTCTATTATTTCTCTAATCTGATGTTGATTCCAATTCGGACACTCATGCCCTGCTGCAACTTCTAACATCTGGCCATCTTGAATCTCATAAATTAAATCAATTTGTTCCGATCGGTCAATTTCCGCCAGTCTTTCAGCAACATTAATTTCGAGTTCCTTTAACCTTATCATCCCTGATTAACCTCCAATAAAATCATGCTTCTGTAATTTTCGTCTAACGTTGTTGCATTCACGAAACAACCCAGCCCAAGGTAGCTCTTATCTTAGGCTGGGTTGTTTGTTGACTGAGCTACTACCATGATTATACAACTGTCAACCAAGGGACGATAGTCCCGATGCGTGAATACGGTGTTATACGAAGCACCTTGGCATTCTGATTACATGAATAGATTTGCAAGATAATCTTTAGATATCTTATTAATAACATAAATAATAACAATAATATTCAAAAGCAATCCAATTAAAACCACAACTATGTTTTTGTTATTTCTTTGAAATATTAACCAGTTCGTCTGAAATCCTAAGGATACACCTTCACCAATTAAGTTTATTGGCAATACTATTACAGTATACAAGGCTAATCCTAAAAGTATTTCCCATACCTGTCCCAAATAATAACATAGCAATAGAATTGCAAAATGGATAAATGGCCACCACAAAATGACTTTACTAAACACAGATGTAACATTGATTAAGAATCCAAATATTATTCCAATACCAATCAACAAAAAGACAAATATTAAAGAATATTTAAGGGGAACTGCTGAATGACTTATGAAGTCTGCATCCAGTATTGCAATAACTTTACGGCCAGATATAAAACAAAATACTGAAAGTATCATTAATATAATAAATTGAGTTATTTTAGAACTAATTGATCTCTCCATATGAAACCTCTCTTCAAGCTGTTTCGTATAATCCAAATCCAAACTTGGTAAAGCTTCAAAGAAATATCTCCAATCAGTGAAAGTATCTTTGTAATTCAAAAGAAGAACTTTAAATTTATCTTCATTAATTTTATCAGTTGAATTAAATAAATCTGCCTTAATGTTATAAGCAATAATAGTTTTTTATGATTTCTTTCCTGGTATTTTTATTTAGTTGATAGAAGAGTTTATTTAGATCATGAGTCTTTGGAATAGTCTCACTCTCTTTTTGAATCATGCTCTTAATTGCAAGCTCGCATGAAAATGCAGCTGTTGTAATTGCTGGAACAAAAAAGACAGAATATGATTCTCTGTTTTTGTCCCAAACCGAAATATGACTATCCATTAAACATTTGTATGACTCGAAGTAAGCGTTGGCTGTCAATTCGATTACTTTATCATTCTGCTTCATAAGTTACCTCCAACGTTAATTTGCATATCTTTCTGATAACGTTCGTGTATCACGACGTCCCACCGACTTAAGGCTGCGAAAGCAGCCGGCCGCGATGCGGTTAGTCGGTGCGGATGTGTCAGCGATACCACTCCTCTGCTAATAGCTTCTCGCGGACCGAGGGCCGTCAGGGCCGATGCGTGGATATGATGTTATATGATGTCAGCCACTTCCTCGAATGACTTACTAATTATGCTTTTTTGCAAGATTCCACTTTAAAAATAGGTTAATATCACTTATTGCATCTAATATTGTCCCTTTATTCTCTTTATTTTCCCTTAGTTCTTTAAGTACTATTGGTTTAACGAGTCTTTTATCTAACTTCCTTTTCGTTCTTGCAACATGTGCTATTCCCATAATTGCATTAGATCTTACAATTGGGTTCTCATGTTGAGCTAACCTAAGACAAATATCTTGTGCAAATTTCCAGTTGTGATGATACATCCCAACAGAAAGAGATAAGTACATTAGTTCTTCTACTTCTTGTCTTTCAAGCATTTCTTCAATTTCTTGATCGGAGTATTCTTCAATATGCTTATAGATCCGCTCCATCGCAAGTACTCCCATAAATTTATTATTGGTCTTGGCTGATTTCATATAACGTTCTTGTATTCACGAACCCTCACCGACTTGAGTCCCGTAAGGGACGGCCGCGATGCGGTTAGGTGGTGCGGGTGTGTCCGGCTGAATGAGCTTCCCTGCTCTGAAATGCCCCACCGAATCACTTCAATCTTCTGCCGGACCGAGGGCCGAATGGCAGATGCGTGAATACGTTGTTATATGCTGTTGGGGCCTTCTTCGTATGTGCTTGCAAATTGTCTAATAAGTTCCTCTGTTCTTGTTACTTTAACTCCTATATTAATCATTTCATGAATACCCTTATCATAAACACCTGATATAGCATCCTCGACCATGACCACCTTAAAGTCCCTTTCACTTGCTTGATATATACTTGTTCTTGGACAGTTCGGAAAATTGCACCCGAGAAAGATTAGCGTATCTATATTCTTCTCTTTTAGAAATACTTCTAAATCGGTTTGATAAAATGCCCCCCATCTTGGCTTATACATTACCCATTCATTATTTGCGATTAATTGAATTCTTCCTTGGAGCAGCCCTTCGTCGTCTATCTGAACTGAATTTTGTGGGCTAATCATTTCAACTAAATCTGCTCCCATAGATCCTGGTGTTACAATTGGCACACCTGTCTCAATTAATTCTCGACGGCAAATGTCAACATTCGAGCCATCTTTCTTATATAATCGAATTACATGCATAATAGGAATATTTCTACTCCTACATGCATCCAATACTCGCTTCATGTGTGGCAGTACATTAACTGTGCCTGCAATTTCTGCAACAGCTCCTGGTAAACTAAAATCGTTCTGAGTATCGATAGTAATGATCGCGCATTTTTTAAAGTTCGGGTCTGTGTAACTACTCATCATCTGATCAACCTTTCAGTATCGAATTTGCCCCAATTGCATACAACGTTCTGGCATTCATGAACCCTCACTGGCTTAAGCTGCTGGCCGAACTAGCGTAGAGATCGGCTTGCCGGGTCGGAGACTTAGCCAGTGCAGGGTTGTCCGCTGAATCACTTCCCCGAAAATCCATCTTGCGGACCGAGGGCGAATGCCCGATGCGTGAATGCGGTGTTATGCGATCTACGAATAAACCCTAATTCATTATTCTTCTTCAAATTTCAAATACCAAAAAATCGCTTTTTCATTAGCTGTCTGAAAATTAGTGTATAGCATAGTATCTACTGCGCCGAGTACAAAATTGTTCTTTGCATAAAATCTGCATGCAGATACATTAACATCCTGTGTCTCGAGCATTAGACCAGCAAAGTCATTATTCCTCGCCCATTCAACTCCTTCTTTCAAGAGTTCTTTTCCTATGCCTCTTCCTCTCCACTTTTTGGCGACAGATATATCTTCCATTAGAGCATAGCCATTCCAATTAGAACGAAGTCGTATCCGCCCTACGCAGTCTTTGTCATCATAGTAGAAAAAAACTGCTTTGCTAGCATCATCAACATAACTTTTATCAATGTCTTCATCGACATATCGTTTTTCATATGATTCCGAATATATCTCTTCGGTATAACTCCATTTATCATTTTCGTATTTAGGGATTATTCTCCCGAACACAGTTAAACTCTCATTTGACTTATTAAAATCATTCATATTTACATGAGACATCTTAACCAGCATATATTCTTTAACTCCTTTACATATGTGGTTTTAATGTACTTCAAAGGTTTCTAGCAATTTGCAAGGGTTTCGCATAACGTTTCGGCATTCACGAACCCTCCTGACTTAAGATGCCGACCGATCGCTCCGCTGGATCGGTCGGCCGGGTCATAGACTTAGCCAGTGCAGGGTTGTCGCCTGAATATACTCCCCTGCTTCCTCCTCGGGCGACCGAGGGACGCGACAGCGGCCGATGTGTGAATGCGGTGTTATGTGATGTCCCAGGCTTCGAAGCTCATCAATCAATTTCATTTTTTATATAACATTCATCTATTTTCTTAATTGAACTGATAATATTATTAATAATGTCTCCTAGAATTTCTTCACTCAACTGATTCAATCCCTTGTATAAATGACCACGTATCTCAAATTCGTCATCCCAATGGTCGTATCTATGGACAAGCTTATTCCTTACAAGTCTTAGAGAATTTATACTACTTAGGATTTGGGTTTTCTCTTCCCCGTATATACCGTTTTCTTCAAATATCTTTTCTATCTTTCCATTGATCTTCTTACTGCTATTTGTGTTATCTGAAATTATGATATTGTCAATAAGCTTTTCAACTTCAGAAAAAAGAATAATAATTAATGTCATTTTCTGATATTCTTGATAGTTGAACTTTATCCCCAGAATCTCATCATCGATTGAAGTGAATAGTTCATCCTCAGTAACAGAGATATTTTGAGAATCAGCAGACTTTAAAATCTCTTGAATGTTGTCCTTAATAAACTTTCTCTCTTGACTCTTTTTATCGAGATAATCATAGTAACTCATCAATGAATGATTATAGTACTTTACTAAATGCGTTATTCGATTGTAAAATATTTCAAACTCAATAAGTCCAGATACAGAATAGAATTGTTCTTCACCCACGAGATCATCAATACGTATCATTATGTACTCCTTTAAACTGGGATTTCAGATAACGTTGTTGTATTCACGAAACGCCCCTGCCTTAGATGGCTCTTATCTTAGGCTGGGGCGTTTGTTGTCTGAGCTTCTTCCATGATTATACATCTGGCAACCGAGGGGCGGTAGCCCCGATGCGTGAATACGGTGTTATAGGATATCAACATCTTCTTCGAAAAACTATTGGAAGCTTGTTGTTCCTTATCGAATCTCCTTCTTTCGCCACAGGGTAGGAACCTTCTCTTGAGGGTAAAAATATGCCTTTTCCATATCGTTGTTTTAACTTTTTTTAAGGTTTCCTCCTCCTCCGACATAAGCCCTTTGGTAATACTTTTTTTCTACTTCCATAAAAAATTCATTGAATTCTTCGACTAAATCAGCGTTCTTTGTCATACGACCGACACCTATCCTATTTTAGTAAAATCAGACTATCACCCCGCTCTATTTGTCTATACCATTCATAAAAACCGCAATACACTATATCAACCTTAGAAAAGGAGTGATTTAGTTGGCAAACAGTGATGTACGTCTTGCACTTTGGTCTGGTACCAATTTTTCTGGTCGTCGGATCCTCTTCAGACGTGGAGGGGTTGCGGTTCGTGATCTTGGAGCGTTTCGGTTTGACAATGCGCTTTCAAGCTTTCGACTCAGAAATGTTGTGCAAAGCACTCAAGTAACACTTGTACTGTTTTCGGGAATTAACTTTCAGGGGTCATTCCGGGTGTTCCGTGGCAGTCAAAATGTGGCTAACTTGGGTAATTTCAATTTCAACAACGTCACATCTTCGTTAATCTTGGTAGGCCGCAATCTTACTAACACGGAAATATCTCAAATTCAAAGCACTGGAAGACCGCCTCGAGACATTCTTATTATAAGACAATAGCACTAAATAATATGGCCTTTTGGGATAGGAAAACGACAGTCTACTATACCAGCGGCAATCTAGGGCTTAATTATCGTCCAAGGCTTACGATTTTATTGAACGCAACAAAGGCTCAGGGTTGCTTATTCTACGCCCTGAGTCTTTTTTCAAATTGAATTTGGTTATTTTTTAACCATCTTTCTCTAACTGCTGAGTAAAAGTAGTTTTACCAGAGCCCGCTACGCCACACATCATTACCACCAATGAAACAGTTGTATCTTTCTAAAGAATCATATCTTTCTTTCAGAGTTCTCATACATCAGTATTCTCCTTTCATCTTAGGTTTAGCTATGTTTATATTTTTGTTTTGCGCTGATTTCCTATAACGATTTGTGTTCACAACGTCGAAAGGCTTAAGTTGCTAACCCATTGAGCGCAGCGATTCAGGTCGCCGGGTGGCTTCGCCACTTAGCCTTGCAGACGTGTCCGCCTGAGACTCTCCACCGCTACTGATTCTGCTCCGATTTGATTGTTCTTCTTACTACTTCTTGCGGACCAGCGGCCACAGCCTCTTGCGGGAACATTGGGTTAGACGCTGCCTTTGCCCTCTTGAATTACTTCCACACACACACCGATCTTCATCAATCTGCTTCTATTAATACATATTGCTTCCTGCTTCCTCTTTCTTAAATATGTATTTTGCAAAGGTGGCGGATAACGTTTATGTATTCACGACGTCCCACTGGCTAAGGTTCCGTCAGGAACCTTAGCCAGTGCGGATGTGTTCGCTGATTATGCTTCCATTGCTGTCCACATCGCGCGGACCGAGGGCCATCAGGCCCGATGCGTGAATGCTGTGTTATGCGATGTCTCCTTCTTCTCGATGATCCTTCAAAAAATTTTTAGTTACTTCTAATATTCTTTTCGCATTCTGTGTGTGCCAACCAAGGGTTTGTAATTTATCTAATGTGAATTTATTATAGTGGAGGAAAATTATTATTAAGCATATTAAAAAACTGTTAGATACAATCCATTCCCCCCCCATTTCTTCTCGTTGCTTACGTAAAAAGTAAATGGAGAGCTCATATGACTTTCTTAACTCGTCTTCAAGTTGTTTAATAGTTTTAATCTCAGCAATATCACAATAAATAATTATCATAGAATCAAACTTATCATCTTCCTCTTCTTCCTCTTCATATGGATTCTCAAATATGAATCCAATTTTATTAGCTTTGTTTTGTATATCTTTTACAAGTTTCGATTCATACAAGAATCTTTGAATTGTATGATAGTTTATTTCATCATTTATTGCTTGTTGGTCAGTATTGGAAACCTGACTTGCTATCTTAAAGTGTTGATCTTTTATGTCAACAAATTCTTCATCAGCGAGTTCAAATAATCCAGCTAGACGAAATAGTTGTCTTTTTAATGAAGTAGGAACTTCAGTTTCATGTTTATATTGTAATGTATGGGAGATTCCAGCCCATGCATGTTGTAGAACAGTTCTTATTTGTATTTCAAACTTTCTATTCGTTAGATGAGCCCATTCAGGTAATACAGATCTTTTATTTGATAAAGTGACTACATAATGCACTGATCTATATCCAAACTCATTGTCATTAAGTAAATTACCCTTATCGATTGAATTCTCAAAATCAATATCAAATTCATCTTTGATAATTTCTGAAATTTTATCTACTTCATCTACAAAGTATGTAATTAATCTTATTCCAGTAAAATCAGTTATTTCATTAATAGGGTTGATATATTTTTCTGATTTTCTAATAATCTTCTCTCTAAAACTACTAGTTTCTTTAGTGCGTGATTCAATAGCATGGTATTTAATATGATTCACATGTAGTAGATCTTCCAACAATCTTGTTATTTTTGTTGTTAGTTGAACATATATAGGGCGAATATTATCATACTCTTGAATAATTTCTTCTGTCCTACTTTTCTTAGAATTCTTCTTCATGTTTTCCTCCTGTATTATTTTTTAGGAGATTTCGCATAACGTTCCTGTATTCACGACCCGACACATGTCGGGTGTCCGGCGAATGCCGGGCCAAGGGCGTATGCCCGCAGCGTGAATATTATGTTATGTGATCTTGCCGCCTTCTTCGAGTTACTGACGATATAAATTTTTATTATTTAGCAGGAGCCATCTTTAATAAAATAGATTTATAATCTTCTGCCACTTGATATAAAGAATTAATATTATCAGCAAAAATGGAATAGACAGTTCTAAGTCTTTGATCAACATTGGTGTAGTCAACTAGAATCATACTTTTTACCTCATCCCCTATACTATCATAATTTGTATGTACCGCATTGTTTCTTATCTTTCTTATGTATTTCTCTATAACTTCAATGGTTGTATATTCACTCTGATTAAATTCATAAATATTATTTTCAATGAATTTAATCATTCTATAAAATTCGGATTTACTACTAAATTTCCGGCTTGGTTTATATCTCTTGTATTCTAATTCTTTGTTCGTTTCTTTAATGATTAATTTCGTACTAGATTCAATGAAAGAATATACGTTTGAATATTCTTCTAGTAGTGTTTTATTTAGCATTTCTCCAAATGAAGAAAAATACCCCTCAAACTCCTTTAATTCCGCTTCAGTATCAGGTTTAAAATAAGTATTTAACACTGTTCTATTGAAAACATCGATTTCAAATTCATCTGGTAGGACATCCAATAGTGATTCTAATTCCGTACTAATATTACTCCATTTTCTTTTTATGTTATCAATAAGGAACTTGAAATTCTCTTTGATTTTATCCATGCTTATCCCCTTTATATTTACATATTTTTTGCGGTAATTTCACATAACGTTGCTGTATTCACGACCCAGCGCATGCTGGGTGTCCGACGTATGTCGGACCAAGGGCGTATGCCCGCTGCGTGAATATTATGTTATATGATATATCTGCCTTCTTGAACTACTGGCATAAGCTTTATAAGGTCTTATAATGAATGTTTTTCACATATGTTTGGTCCCCATAACGAATCTCTTTCGGGTACTCTTCGTTCTTAATCTCTAACTTTAGTAAATCTTCATTACTTTCTTCTATTTTACTTTTAATCTCTGCCCTTGAATGTAAATTATTAAGTATATTCTTTATCCGCTTTTCATTATCATGTTTAATCTCACAGCGAACTCCTAATTTTACTATGTTATGCTGGTCAGTAAAGTCACTAAACAAATCGATTAATATAAAATCGTCACTATCATCCTTCGCAAAGAATACAAAAATATCTCCCTTTCCTGCTCTGCTAGCTCCTTCACCATATGATAAATAATGATCATATAATTCCATAAAATTAATCTTTATGTTTAATTGATTCATTAATTCTTCTAAATTAGACACTTCAAATGCATCATCTATCAAATCGAAAAACGGTAGATAAAAAGAGAATTCAATATACCTTTTCATTCATACTTCCTCTCTTTATTTCATAAAATTAGTTTTTGCAGATATTTCATATAACGTTCTTGTATTCACGAAGCGCCCCAGCCTTAGATAGCTCTTATCTTAGGCTAGGGCGTTTGTTGTCTGAGCTTCTTCCATGATTATACATCTGACAACCAAGGGCGGTAGCCTCGCAGCGTGAATACGGTGTTAACTGATGTACCTGCCATCTTTGATTATTCTGCATAAATCTGGTTAGTCATTTGTTTTTACTCTTTTATAGATAGCTTTTTTATACCTTTATCATATAATTTTGGTTGTATAGCTGGATAAGTCAATTCGTTCGGTAGTCCTTGAATAATTTTAATTTGCCCTATCTCACTATCAGATGGCAATTGTCCAAGTTCAAAAACTTCCGAACAGAACAAAGCACCATAAGATTCATCGTCATTTTCGCGCTTTACTGAATACACACACACTGGAGATAAATTATAGGTCAACGCACCTGTTTCTTCATATAGTTCTCTTCTTGCAGTATCTTCAATAGATTCGTGTGGTTCTCTTCTTCCTCCAGGAATCTCCCACGTTTGTCTCTCCTTATGTTTTACGTATATCCACTGGTCATTATATTTGGTTAAAATTACTGCATATTTTAACTTCACATCATCTATGATGTCTAATTCATAAAAATTAACTTCCATAGAACCCACACCTTCCTATTTTATTTGGAATTATTGATTTTTTTGCTCTTTAATATTTTTGCAGGTATTTCAGTTAACGTTCTTGTGTTCACGAACCCTAACTGGCTTAAGGGGCGTTAGCCCCGGGTCCGATGGACTTAGCCAGTGCAGGGTTGTCTGCTGATTCCACTTCCTCGAAAATCCTTATACAGGCCAAGGGCCGTATGGCCCGCAGCGTGAATATTATGTTAAGCGATGTTCCTGACTTCTTGGATAACTTACTTATAGCATTGAGGTAGTTTGAGGTTTTATTAAAAATTCATCTTTTTCATTCATGGCCATTTCAAACCATTTCTCTTTATTGAAAATTACAACATGGGCATTTGCACCAACTGTGCTTTCCAATTTTGCAGTTTCACGTATTACATGAATAAAGTTATTTCCTATCATCTGGGGATTATTAGGATCGGCCAGTTCGCACTCCTCTAAAAATTTACTTGCCTTATCTATTCCACTTCCAAAACCAACATGAGATTCCAATGCAACTTCATTAAACCCATTCCTACTATTGTAATGGAACATCATGATATCTCCGCTCTTATCAATTCCAAATAATAGAAACGACATCCCTACTGAATGTTCTGGAACATAAGTAGAGAACTGTTTCTGAGCAAATCTGAAGTATTCAAGAGTACATCTTTTCACTTCTTCAAAAGAAGTGTCTAGTTTTGCTTTGAAGATGCTCTGTATCGCTATCATACAAGCATCACTTAAGCTTCCAAGCCCTGAAACAGCTATACCTATACCTTTATGAAGTATTTGAATTTTGAGAATTCTATCATTTGACACACCAACATTGTTTTTTTGGTTATCTAAAATTAATCTCAGCATATCTGCTGCAATAACTATTCCTTGATCGTACTTCTGTGCTAATATCAATGTCATTAAATTGTCCCCCATAAAATATTTTATAATGATTTTCAGGAATTTCGCTTAACGTTCTTGTATACACGAACCCTCACTGGCTTAAGGAGCTTGCGCCGGGTCGTAAGACTTAGCCAGTGCAGGGTTGTCTGCTGATCCACTTCCCCCAAAAATCCTCTGCAGACCAAGGGCCTTTTGGCCCGAAGCTTGAATACGGTGTTATAGGATGTCAGCGCCCTCGTAGATATGCATACAAAATTACTCCTTCTTATACTTGTCACATAATGAATAATATTCATAATCAACATAACAATTCGTAGGCTTTTTATTCTGATCTAAGAATATTGCTATTGATGATATCTTTCTCTCATACTCTTGTTTATACTTTCCGAATGCAATAGAAACTCTATATCCTTTATTATTAGGTGGTAAACTTAACAATAGTTTATCAATTTCATCTGTTGTTAATGTATTTTCATCATTTTTATCAAATTCAAGCCGATTTAAATCACCATAGTACAGGGTTTCATAATTGCTCTGCTCATAATCAAATTTAAAAGTAGATTTGTCTTCTAAGAAGATATCTCGCAATTGAGAAACATATTTATCTGATTGTTGTTTTGCATAAAACTTTCTATAAGAATCTTTCAACTCATATCCGACTTGAATTGCTGGAAAAGTTAATATACAACATATAATTATTATTCCTACAGTTTGTGGTACATGTTTGAACGATTTAAATAGTATCTTTCCAAGAAATATAAATAAAGTTACCCCGACAAGAGTTACCAATGCAATAAATATAGCAAATGGCTTATTGTCTTCACTTAGAAATCCATCACCACTATTAAAAAGCACTGTTAATAACCCAAAGAAAACCCCAACTCCTACAATTACTGCTGATGTCATATATAAAACTTTCACTTTTTTGCTTTTAGAAATTTTCCTTCTCTCCTTAATAGTAGTTTTTATTGTGTAATTAATGTTTTGCGCTGATTTCCTATAACGTTGTTCACGAACCCTCACTGGCTTAAGGCGCGCCAGCGCCGGGTCCGACGGACTTAGACAGTGCAGGGTTGTCCGGCTCTGTTCCCACTTCTCCGATATTCCTCCGTCCGGACCGAGGGCCGGATGGCCCGAAGCGTGAATACGTTGTTAGGCGATGGTAATGCCTTCATTAAAATTACTTACGGTAGGTCTTTAATAATTTGAATAGCCCTTGGGTTTCCAATAATTCTTAAGCCTTTATTAAAGTTTCTAATCTGCCATGATTCCTCATCATTCGGATCTGATACAAATGTTTTTAATATACTCCCTTCATCTATTTCGATCACTACATCATTCGTTATTGGTTCTATAGATAATTTCTTTATTGTCTTGAAATATAGTGTTCTTAATTGTTCTATAATATTGGAATGTTCTACTTCATCTTCGGTTTGAGCTTCTCTTGATCCGGTAATCACTCGTTCAGTATTCCTAAAATGCCATGTTGGTTCTAACCAAATACTACATCCTTGGTTCAGATCACCCGGTTCACAATCACAATATATAATTAGTGAATTCCCAGCCAATCGAACAAATCGAACTTTTCGATCCTGCATTGATTGTATTGTTTCAATTAATTCTTCCGACATCATCACATCACCTTTAATGTTGAGTTCGCATTACTTTCACCTAACGTTCCTGTATTCACGACGCCCCACCACCTTTAGGTCACGAAGTGATCGGTCGCGATGGGTTAGGTGGTACGGGTGTGCCGGCTGAATAAACTTCCTTGCTACTGAATTGCCTCTTTGAATCCTCTTCTAACTTCTGCCGGACCGAGGGCGTATGCCCGCAGCGTGAATATTATGTTAGGTGATGTTCACACTCCTACGAGCATACTTACAAGATTGGTATAGTATCTAAATTTTCATACTTGTTGAAAATAGTATAAAAACAGCCTTCAAAATAATTATATGCTTCATTAAAAGTTAGTTTTAGATGTTCATAATCAATACCATAATTGTGTTCTTTGTCTCCTATCATTTGTGCATTCTCATATTTATCATCAAAAGGGTATCTAAACATCATAGAAGACGAATCGATGTTATCTAAGTCTTCAATAACAATCTTCATCGTTACAAGTGGAGATTTATCTTTTTTAATAGCTTCGCTCAAATATTCGCGAAGTATATTTTCTGTTTTATTCCACAAAGATTTTAAATTATGTCCTTTTATTTTTTCTTGAATTTTCTCCCTTGTCATACTCTGATCCATTAAATAATGTGTCAAAAGAATCGCCTTCAAAATCAGCTCCGTTGAATGACGGTATAGAAAAATACTTGGAATAATTACTTCATCAGCTTGCTTTGTAATATTACTTCCAATAGAACTTATTAATAGATCTCCACTTTTCTTATACATCTCAGAATAAGTTTTGAATTCCCAACTTGAATAATCGCTTCTTCTCCAGTTAGGATAAGCGTTCTTGTTAATGTCCGGATTTCTCTTAAACAATTCTCCCATGAAAATGCCTCCCCAATATAATTCTCTTGTGAATTTCACCTAACGCTCAGGCATTCACGAATCCTCACCGGTTTAAGCGCGTAGCGCGGGTCGTTAGACTTAGCCGGTGCAGGGTTGTCTGCTGATATCGCTTCCATGAATCTACTACCGGCAGACCGAGGGGCGAACGCCCCGATACGTGAATGCGGCGTTAGATGAAGTTAATGCCTTCTTGAATACCTTGAAAACTATCTTTTTATAGCTTTTAGTTGAGATATAATCTTTAAAGCAACCTCGTAATAATATATTGCTTCGACGTAAGAGATTTGTGTAAAGTCATGAGCATGAGACACTTTATTCCTTAGCATTCTAAATTCATCTAATACTTATAATTACTATTACTATTGGCCAGATCAATGAATCAACCAGTGAAGCTATCAGGCTAAAAATATCCATATTGCAACCTCCGAAGTGAAAGTGTTGATATTTCGCATTAATTTCACCTAACGTTCCTGTATTCATGACGCTCGGCGAACGCCGAGTGTGTCCGGTTGACTCCACTTCCCTTCATCCACTTCTGCCGGACCAAGGGCGTATGCCCGCAGCATGAATATATTGTTACACGAAGTCAATGACGTCTATGTGATTTGCTCACACAGTTGTTGTAATAAAATTCATCTTCCTTATAAAGTTCTCTCTCAAAGTTATTGACCCATCTTGAGCACATTTTATTCTTCTAGTATATGATTCATATTCTTGAATTAATGCATCGGTAAAAATCCCTATATCAACTCTAATTCCATTGTCAATAGAATGTATCATTTGATCTTGATCAATAGTAAGTTGTGAGTTTCTTTTAGTTTGTGCTTGATGCAAAATTCCGCAACGGATGTCTCTATAAAAGACTTCCGACTCATTATCAGAGATGTACGAGCTAAAATATTCACTTTCTCTAAAAAAATGTTTAAAAGCGTCTACATTCATACCCTGCCAATTATACCCTCTTCTCGTTTCATTGAGTCCTTTATAAAATTGAAATAAAGTTTCTATAAGCAAACAACACAGAGCCATTGAGCTAAAACTATATTCAAAGGACTTATAATCAAATCCAGCTTTATGTGATAACTCTTGAATTAGTAATAAAAATCGTCCTTCAATTCGATCTTTAAAAATATCTATCGCCTTATCCCAAGTCTCCTGATCACTATCTATTCTTAAATCAAGTTCGGTATAATCTCGAATCTTGTAATTAGGAGAAATTAGGACTTCTTCTCGGAACATAAGATTTCTCCATTCTCTTATTTTATCTCATTGATTTCGGGTAACGATTTGTGTTCCCGACGTCGAAAGGCTTAAGTTGCTAACCCATCTTGCGCAGCAATTGGGTCGCCGGTGGCTTCGCCACTTAGCCTTGCAGACGTGTTCGCCTGAGACACTTCACCACTACTGATTTTACTCCGACTTGCTTATTCTTCTTACTGCTTCTTGCGGACCAGCGGCCACAGCCGCTTGCGGGAATATTGTGTTAGACGCCGCCATTGCCCTCCTGAATTACTTTCACACACATCTCTTCTTTGGATCTGCTCCAATTGATGCATGTTCATGCTACTGCTTCCTTGTTCTTCTTACTTGAATATGTATCATTGCAATGGTGGCGCCTAACGTTTCTGTATTCACGACGTCGATTTCCCTTAGATAGCTCTTATCTTAGGGAGATCGATGTGTCCAGCTGATTCAACTTCCTTGCTTTTCTCTTCCATCCGGACCAAGGGGATTTGCCCCGATGCGTGAATATATTGTTAGTCGAAGTTTCTGCCTTCCTCGAAATCCAAATTATTTGGACTTACTTTCATTTCTATCCTGCCATACTTCTAATATTGGTTTTAAATAATATCCTGGATTACCTTCAGAGATTTGGGTTTCTGAGAATTTGATATTACCAAAATAACCTCTTTGAAATTTCGTTGTATAATTTCTTGATTTCCCATCAGAAGTGATTACAGAAATCCACAGAGCCTCCTCCTTATCTTTTGTTTCACTAACCGGAGTGCCACTCTTTATAGCATCCAAGTCTCCAGATATCCAAGCTTCATTAATATCGATAATACAATCAGCTTCTGTTTCCTTAACATATTGAGCAAGCTCTTTCATTATTAAAAACTTATCTGATTTATCTTCTGGTAGAACTGAATGTAATTCCCAGCCTTTCCCTGGAATTCTTATGAATTGAATCCATTGGTGGTACTTGTCTTTCTTCAAAACTTGCAATGCCGTTTGATTCAAGCTATCCGCAAATATAAATGGTTCAGGACTTGAGTTTACAGGAAGTTGCATAAACGTTTTAGGTGAATATCTTTTCTTAGCTGCTAATATCATTTCATCAGTCATTTTCACTGGATGTGTTTCAAATGTTCTTTCTTGAAAATTGCCTAAAACAATATTTTGTGTCCTAAATGTTGTACTCACTTTCATACAGCTATAGTGTCCTGTTATATCATCATATGTAAGTGAATGTAATGAATCATGTAGTGGACATTCAAAATATTCATTACCCGATTGTTTATGCGCGTCACGAACGATGTCCTTCACAAAATTAAATCCATATGAAAGAGCGTCAAGGATCTCCCAGTCAGGTAAGTCTTCAGCAACCCATCTTCTCTCAACAACTGCTACACACTCTTTTAATTGATGTTCAGGTATATCGACTTTCTCTTTAATTAAAATCTTTGCTCTGCGGGCAATTATTTCAGACGGAAGTAGTGGAGGTACAGTAAATTTATACTCCATAAGATTGAAATAGCTATGAATAAGAACATTGGCTTGACTCTGTGTTTCTAGATCTCTTTGATGAACAATTTGAACTCTAGCTTCATTTAGCCACTTCATAATTTGATCATTTTTCATTCTTGATTGCCAGAATGGATACCAAGAATCAAAATCCTTAATTTTTTCTTTCTCGGCTTGAAGAGCAAAAGTTAGATTTCGTAAAGCTTGTATAGTAGCATTAATATTTACTCTAAATCCTTCTGGATCAAAATAATTCTCAAGACTTTGGTGCCATAAACGGTGAGCTTCAAATAATCTTTTGTGTGTGTTTGGGATGGTACAGTTCATAATGACCTCCAGCAGAGTATTTTATTTAATTGCAATAATTTCGACTAACGTTATTGTATTCACGAACACTCACTGGCTTAAGGCGCGCCAGCGCCGGGTCCAACGGACTTAGCTAGTGCAGGGTTGTCCGGCTGTTCCCACTTCTCCGAAATTCCTCTGTCCGGACCGAGGGCCGAATGGCTCGATGCGTGAATATGGTGTTAGCTGAAGTCATTGCCTTCTTCGAACTACTCCCACATTCTTATTACTTGAATTAAGTCGTTTCCTCTGATTCTGAGCTTATAAATATCAGGCATTGAAGTCGATTTCCAAAAAGTTCTTTCTTTACCTTCAACATATATAGATTCAGCATGTCTGACAAAATACAATATAGTTTCCATCACTACTATGTCACCGCTTTCATTACTCTTTGCAATGATTTAGCTAACGTACTTGTATTCACGACGCCCCACCACCTTAAGGTCCCAATGGGACCGGCCGCGATGCGGTTAGGTGGTGAGGGTGTGTCCGGCGGAATCTACTTCCTCGCAGCTGAAATGCCTCGCTGAATCCGCTTCTAACTTCTGCCGGACCAAGGGCCGAATGGCCCGATGCGTGAATACGGTGTTAGGTGATGTTGGCTCTTCTTCGAAACACTCTCAAATTTCTATTTCCTTGACAAACACCGCATTGCCTGAAATATAGATTTCCATTAATTCTTGATCTATTCTATTGGCTTCCACAAATACTCTTCCATCTCGATTTATTTCTTGACCCTGTTCAACAGTAAATTTAACTGAATCTGTTCCTGACATAATATAATTCAGATAATATGCTCCCATTACTCCGGATGCAGTCCCTGTTACCGGATCTTCAACTGTCCCTGAATATGGAGAAGAAAAATGTCTTGCATGCATTAATGAATCCGGATACTTAGTCTCTAAACAAAACGGATGTATAGAAGCACGAGAGTTCTCTAATAGTATGTTGGGGAACTCCTTGTTATTAGGAACCATCCTGTTAAAAGACTCAAGCTTCTTAATTGGTATTAATACAGTCCAAGTCCCAGTACTACCGTATATTACAGGATACCTCGAATCCAAATCATGAATTGATAAACCAATTGCATTCATTAATCGCTCAATACTCCCAGTAAAGGGCATAAACTCAGGATTGCCTTGTTGCATTCTAATTAATTCTTGGCTACTACCCTCAAAAAAAATAGGTAAAATCCCAACATTGGTTTCTATTGAAATTGGATTCTCATTTATTAGACCATTGCTCTTTAAACAATGCATTGCTGCCATTGTCGCATGCCCACAAAGATTGATTTCATGACCTGGTGTAAAATATTTCAACTTAAAATTTGCTACTGTAGATTGGTGTACAAAAACAGTTTCATTAAACCCTACTCGTTTAGCTATATTCAACATTTCATCTTCTTGTAAATTATCAGCACTTAAAACTACTCCCGCTGGATTGCCAAGGTTCGGAGTATTTGTGAATGCTTCAATATGAAATACTTTCAATTATTTCAGCTCCTTTCTTTACACACTTAGCCAATTTCAACTAACGTTAGGGTATCTACGATCCTCACCACCTTAAAGGAGCAAAGCGACTGGCCGCGACGCGGTTAGGTGGTGCAGGGTTGTCTGCTGAATCCGCATCCTAGAAATCCCTCTTGCAGACCAAGGTTCGTAAGAACCGCAGCGTAGATACGATGTTAGGCGATGCCGCTTCTTCGTTGAACAACTCACAAATTTATAAATCTATTATTATATATTTGATTCATCAGATTCCTTCCATACTCTATAACTCTTGGTGAGTTATATTGGGTTCCCCAATAGATATCACCCAGTGCCATCTTAATGCAGCAAATTTTTATTTGTATGTTCTTCTCCTTAATTACTTCAAGACCATAGCCTTTGAAAAAAGCTTTCATAGCTGATTCATTGCCTGTGAAATATCTCTCAAATAATATAGAAAAATTGTCCACATCTATACCCCATAGCATATTTTCGAAGTCGATCATTCCGGTAAAAATTCCAACTTCATCAACTAACCAATTCCCAGGAGTTGAATCCCAACTTATAGGGACAGGTTTTGTATATTCAAAAGCATCCACATTCTGAAGTGCCCAGTCCAATAATTCAACTTCCGAAGATTCTAATAACCCTTCTTGTATGCATTTACTTGCAATATCACTGATTGATTTATTAACATAGTTAACAGGATCTCTATGATGAAACAACTCAATTGGATTTCCATCTTTATCAGGTCGGCCAAACCATTCCCCAGCTCGCGAGTTATGTATTGATCTCGTTAGTTCACCAGCCTTAAAATAAGCGGCATCAACGGCTTCAAAATCCAATTCTGTTTCTCTCATAATCGTACCAGCAATTGATGTAATTAATATTGCTTGCCAACCATCACCCTCAAAAACTTTGATTAATTCCGGTACATATGGTTTCAAGTGGTAAACCCAGTTATTATAAGCATAAACTTCAGGGTGCCATCTCTGTTTTCTAGTATAAGTCTTCAAATAATAAAATTTATTATCGATATTAGAACTGATCTTCCAAACCCCAGTCCTCGTGCTATTAGGTCTATAATTATTTATTAATTGAAATGGTCCAATAACGGATCGAACTAATCCATATAATTCAATCGGATATAATTCTAATTGCTCCATGAAATCCTCCTCTAATAAACACTCCCGAGATATTACTACAAAATAATCTAAAGCGGTTTCGCCTAACGTTCCTGTATTCACGAACCCCAAAGGGGTTGTCTGCTGAAATCCCTCTTCGAAATCCATCCGCAGACCAAGGCTCCGAAGGAGCCGCTGCTTGAATATTATGTTATACGACGGAATCACATCTTCGAGTTAACCAGCATCCTCTTATATTCTATTCTTTCATTGGTCTGTTACATGTTCCAAAAGATCTCCAGGCTGGCATCCCAATGCCGTACATAATTTATCAATTACTTCTAACGATACATATTCATTCGTATTGAGCTTTGCCATCGTTGCCGAAGAAATCCCCGTCATTTTCAATAAATCCTGCTTCTTAATCTCCCTATCAATCAATAATTTTTGAAATGGTTTATAACTTATCATCTGGTATCCCTTCATATCCGAATTGAATTTTTCTTTAATTATATGAAAATATTTTTTCTTAATCAAAATTATCTTTGATATGTCTTGACTACAATTTTCGTCATGATAAAATAATATTCAATAAGTTAAACTTTTGTTCGCAAAATAAAACATAACGGACGGTGATCATTTATGTACAATTCTTTAGAAGTCTTACTTGATTCGTTGATTCGTAATCGAATTGAAGCCTTATATAGCGACCTTCTCAAGAACAACACCATTTATAATCAATTCTCATCTGATCGAAATCTTTACTTCAAACAGTTACATGAACTTCTACCTCAGGATATGCATAAAACTCTATTTCTTTACGATGATGCAGGCCTCTCAGTTCAAACAATCCTAGAACGTGAAATCTACTTGCAAGGTTTTAAAGATGCTCTTCAATTACATAATGAATTAAATATAACTTCTAATTGAGAGCCAAACGGCTCTCTTTTCATTTGATTCTATCGTATAACGTTGTTGTATTCACGAACCCTCACTGGCTTAAGGGGCGCATGCCCCAGGTCCGACGGACTTAGCCAGTGCAGGTTGTCTGCTGAGTCCACTTCGCTGATAAACCTCTTGCAGACCACGGCCCCGCCAGGGACCGCAGCGTGAATACGATGTTATAGGATGTTCAGGCCGTCATCGATTTGCTTACAAGTCTGCTTTAGATGGGTAGGGGTCTTATACAGATCTTTATCATTTCTTTGCATTTGGAGTTTTCATTGCCTTTTTGATATGGTATCATTTGTATAAGAAAACCGAGTGCTGTGAACACTCGGCTATACAATTGGCTTGGATGGTTTATTCCCCTCTAAGTCATATAAGGAAACAAAAACCCACCTTCGGCCGTTAACCTTGGGGTGGGTTTTTACTTTCTCTTGTTGTTATTATTGATGTATGTTAAAAGAGCAAGAATGAATGTTCCGAAGAGGAACATGATCGTTAATGCATCTTTCACTTCCATGGCTTCACCTCCTTTCGAAGGGAAACCATGCCCACCCAAGATTCAATTGTACTTCCTCATTCTACCACATATACCCATTTGTTAATAGAATGTTCGTTCGTATTTTGTATTTGGATATGTTTTGCCGGAATTTCATATAACGATTTGTGTTCACGACGTCGAAAGGCTTAAGTTGCTAACCCATCGAGTGCAGCGTGCGGGTCGCCGGGTGGCTACGCCACTTAGCCTTGCAGACGTGTCCGTCTGAGACTCCACCGCTACTGATTCAACTCCGATTTGATTATTCTTCTTACTGCTTCTTGCGGACCAGCGGCCACAGCCGCTTGCGGGAACATTATGTTAGACGCCGCCTTTGCCCTCTTGAATTACTTCCACACACACCGATCATCATCGATCTGCTTCTATTAATACATATTGCTTCCTGGTTCTTCTTACTTAATTATGTAGTTTGCAAAGGTGGCGGCTAACGTTCTTGTATTCACGAACCCGAGAGGCTTAAGGCGCGAAGCGCCGGGTCGAAGACTTAGCCTCGCAGGGTTGTCCACCTGAATCCTCTTCTTCGAAATGCCTCTAGTGGACCAAGGGGTGTCAGCCCTCGCAGCGTGAATACTGTGTTATCAGATGTTGGCGCTTCTTCGAATTAACCTCAAATTATTCATTTTATTTTTTCTTTAGCTCCAGATAATACATTCTCTATCTCTTCATATAAATTTAAATCACTAAGTTCTTTATGGATCCACAATTCCTCTTTTATTTCTCCACCACCCATACCTCCGCCAATTCCTTCTCCAGGTTCGCGAACTTCATAATATAGTCCTGTACCTTCACCCTCGTTACAATCCCAAGCTATGATATCTAAATCAATAAGTAAGTTTTTTAATGTGTCTTCATTGCATTTAACTATGTTCATTGGACAAGAAAGATAAATCTGCCCACCCCAATCACCTTCCATAATCACATATGTACCAACAGTATTTTGGGCTTGTAGAAAACTTTCAACAAACATATCATTCGGTTTTCCGTTGGCTTCATTAATAATATGCCTAACAGCACTATGATGTTCCGGTATAATCATTTCCTTATTGTTTTCATCTTTCTTATTGCTCACTTTGATTCACCTTCTATAAAGTTTTACGCCAATTTCTGATAACTCCCTTATCTCTGCACGCCGTAAATCCCCCATAAAGCAGGGATTTACGCATCTCTCACGTCACATCTTGATTATAACTCAATTGCATGATTATGGAATATGAGTTCGCTCCTTTCTCAGCTTTATCTATCTCCTTTTTCCGCTCTACCTATCTTCTCTCCGTTATTCTATCCTTCTCTCCTCCTCCCCCATAATACGATCCAGCGGGCTCTGAATACGTCTGATGCTTTTGGTGCTGACATGGGTGTAGCGTTCGGTGGTGGCTGGGTTGGCGTGGCCGAGCAGTTCCTGAATGAAGCGCAGATCGGTGCCGTTCTCCAGTAGGTGCGTAGCAAAGGAGTGTCTCAGCACATGGATACCGGCTTTTTTGTTGACCCCGGAACGATGAAGAGCGTCCGTGAACACCTTCTGCAGGGAACGCTCGTGCATGTGTGTGCCGGGATATTGTCCCGGGAACAGCCATTTACCGGGTCGTTCCTTCCGGATATAGGTCTGCACCAGGCTCCAAGCAGCTTGTGACAAGAGTGTATGCCGATCCTTCTTCCCTTTTCCCTGACGAACAGTGATGATTCCGCGTGAACAATCCAAATCTTCTGGACGCAGTCTCACGACCTCACTAATCCGTAGGCCGGATGCATAGGCCAAATACAGCATTGTCCGATGCTTAAGGTTGTCCGGCGAACGCAGAATCTTCAAGACCTCTTGCTCTGAGAGCACGTAAGGAAGCTTCTTTTCCTTCTTTGGTCGGATGTACTTGGCCTGTTCAGTGGGCATCTCCAGCATATCAGCAACCAGATACCGCAATGCACTGATCGCCTGGTTCACATAAGCATGCGAATGCCCTTGTTCGAGTAATTGGATGGCATATCTTTGCACTTGTTCACGGTCTAATTTATCTGCAAATATCTTCTTCGTAACTAGTGGGCCGTCAGCACATAATTCTTCAATATATCTCCTGCAAAAATACTCCACAAACCGCCGCATATGTCCGCGATAGGCTTTGATGGTCTTCGCACTGTATCCCTTAGCCTTCAACCCTAATACTAATATTTTCTCCAAGCTCCGCCAGAGTTGACCTGTACATCCCATAATAGCCTCTTCAAGCTCATCAAGTTCTCCCGTCTCTTCAGCACCACCGATCTTATCGGTAATATCGATAAGGTCGATATTACTGGGTTTACTCTTATTAATCTCTCTATTCTCACCGGTCCTATTGATCCTATTAGTCCTATCAGTCTCTCCATTCTCCTCGTTCCTATCTGTCCCGTCATTTCCTTCATTCCCTCATTGACAGCAGCCTCTCCAGCCTTCTTCTCGATTCCATCCCTTCTCCCCCGCTGAAAGACAGCGTCCCGCAGCAGTTCCTTACTCGGAACAACCTCCTGCTCAGCAAACAAGCTATAAATCTCTTCCACCAGTTCCTTGCTGTAGCCAAATCGCCAATGCTTTGCCTGCTCGACCCATTTTCCGCCAGAAATTTTGCGAATCCGTACCAGTCCTTCATGACTGAACCGATCCATTTTCGCCCATATTGCTCCATCACCCGTATTTCCCAGCAACAACCTCATCTTCTGCCTCTCCCCTTTCACCAAATGTTCTTCCATTAAAAAATAGTACAAAAAAAGACAGCGCCCCAATTCCCATTGGAGTTCTGTCTTCCGATGCTTTCGGACTCAAGAAGCAAGAGACTTTACACCGCACGCAGTTACCAACGCACAATGCTTCGCCTGTGTTCAAAAAGTCACGTCATATCTCCTTCATCATCCTATTAATCTACTTGCTACTCCTTCACTTTTAACCCCAGCAGCTTGGCGAAACCGACCGCTTGGGCAGGCGATACAGTGCATCCGGCCAAGGCCTGAATCGGCATGTCGATCCGGTCATATGTACAGGTGCTGATGTCAATTCCCTTCAAGATCGTCTGATTGAAATCAGCATCATTCAAGTCGCAATGCTCAAGCTCCACATCCTTTAGCTTGCAGCCATAGAAGCTGGCATTTTCCAATACACATCCGGTAAATCGCACCTGCTTCAACGACGATTCCGCCAGATCCGTCAGATTCATCACACAGTTCTCGAAGGTCACATGCCCGAGATTGACCTTGGTCAGATCGATGCCTGTCAGCTTGCAGTCTTTGAAATGCGCCCGGTGAATAACACCTCTGCTGAATTTGGCATTCGATAAGTCACAATGCTCCAGCACTACATCCGTCAAATCCAGACGTTCAAATACCGTCCCGGCAAATGAACACCCTACTAACATTGTTTTTGCCAAAATACAGCGTTCCAAACTCGCGCGCTCATATTTTGCCCCGCTAATTTTAGCTTCTATCAGCTCATAATCCGGATCGTCCAGCAAATCCTCCCAATCACGGACAGCCAGATCCTCCTCTGCAGGCAATTGCGGCGCGAGCAGCTTTACTTTTCCAGCCATTGATTATCCTCCCCATCTATCTTTAATCCACAAGGTACGGGATCTTCCTTTCCCTCTCGATCCTTGGTTCAAACAGCGCAACATCGGATGCCCCAACTTCTCTACAAGCTCCTTTACATGCTCCTTTTACAAGCTCTTTTACTGGTTTCTCTCCTGCCCCTGCTCCTTCAACGCCTTGCTCAAGCCCTCCGCATCCAGCCCGTCTGTCGCAAAAGCACGCCGCACCAGCTCCGGAGGCACGAATTCATCATATTTGCCCAGATATGGCGCTTCTCCAGCGGCAAGGATCGATTCGGTATCCTCCATCTCAGCAAGCTCCGTATGAATCGCCGACAGCAACTCCTCTGCTTCCGCTCTGCCGGAGACCACCATATAGTAAGGCTCCATTGGCACAACCTGCCGCAGCCCCATGGAGCTGTGGAGATTATTTTTCAGCAGCCGCTCCAGGGTACGGAATTGCTTGCTTCCCGCCCATGGCAAAATGAACAGCGAATCCCCGCCTGCTGGAATAACCGGACTGGTGAGCAGTCCGCTCTCCCGGGCCAGCCGCCGTGCACGCTCCAGCCGGTTCACCGCGCCGGGTGCCAGATAAGGATACAGCGTATACTCCTCCAGCACCTGCCGCATCTTCTGCAGTACCCGGGTATGAATATCCCCGCCGCCGCCAACCCACAGCGTGTCCACCTTGCCTCGTGAAGATTTCACGTACACTGCCTTGTGCTTGTTGTCGACCTCCTCGACCTTCCACAGCTTCCCGGCCAAGGTGAAGCAATAGCCCGGCGGCGGCACGGTCGTGATACTGCCGATCTCCTCGGAGCCGTCGTACACAACATGCTCTTCATCATCCTTGAACACCGCATAGAAGCGGAAATTGTTCACGATCTTCTCGCCGCCGAGCCCGATGATCAGCGTGCCTTCCTCCGTCTGCTGGATATGATCGGTCGCCAGCAAATATTGCAGCAGCTTCCGGTATTCCTCCGGCTCGACGCCGCGGAAAGCCGGCAGGGTCAACACCGCCCGCGCCAGCTCGGCGGGCTCGGCTTCGCCGATGCTTTTGAGCGTGCTCATCGTCTGGTGATAGAGCACGCCAATCGGCTTTTTGCGCAGCGAAGGCGGCTCTACCCATCTCTCGCGGATATAGAGCTCGATGACGGCAATTGCCCGCAGCAGCACCCATGGCATGCGGGCCGGCAATTGCGCAGTCTCGTCTTCTTC
>NZ_HG005139.1:1234437-1271301 GCF_000455265.1 Paenibacillus antibioticophila | reverse complement strand
TCTTCCTCCGCGCAGAGGAACATCATCTCGGACGCCGCATCGCCCCGGCGGCCGGACCGCCCCAGCCGCTGCACGAAGCTCGAGCAGCTGTACGGCGCGCCGAGCTGCACCACGCGCTCCAGCTCGCCGAGGTCGATGCCGAGCTCCAGCGTCACCGTCGCAGCGGCCACGGCCGGACCGGGGCCCGTGCGCAGCGCGGCCTCGGTCTCCTCCCGCAGCATCGCGGAGATACTCCCGTGATGCACATGAAACACATCGCGCTCCTGACGTTTGGCCGCGATGCGCCGCAGCTCCAGCGTCGTCAGCTCCGCATCGGAACGGCTGTTGGTGAAGACGAGCGCTTTTTTCGTATTTGTGTGATCATAGATGAAATTGTAATAATTCTGCTTCGCCAGCTCCAGATGCTCGGCTTCCCGCTCATCGCGCGGATCGGGGAACGAAAAATGCTCCACCGACAGCTTCAGCTTCCGCCCCCCCTGCGGGGATACGACCTCAACCGCCTGACGGCTTCCGCCGCTCAGCCAATGGGCAGCCGTATCATAATCGCTGAGGGTCGCGGACAAGCCGATCCGCCGCGGCGTGCAGGAAGCCATTCGCTCCAGCCTGCTGAGCTGGCTTTGCACCTGAATACCCCGATCTGCGCCCATGAAGGCATGAACCTCGTCGATCATAATGTAGCGCAGATCTTGGAACAACGCCGGAATCGCATTCGGCCGGTTCATCAGCAGGCCCTCCAGCGATTCAGGCGTAATCTGCAGCACGCCGCAGGGACGCTGCATCAGCTTGGTTTTCTCGGCCTGGGCCACATCCCCGTGCCAATGCCAGACCGGCACCTCGCCCTCCCGCAGCAGCTCCTTGATCCGCTCGAACTGATCATTAATCAGGGCCTTCAACGGGCCGATGTACAAAATACCGACTGAGGAAGACGGCCGCTCAAACAGCTCCGTCAGCGCCGGAAAGAACGCCGCCTCCGTCTTGCCGGAGGCGGTGCCTGAAGCGATCAGCAGATGATGCGGCGTATCCAGCAGCACCCGGCAAGCCTCCACCTGCGCCTCCCGCAGCTCGGACCATTGCTTGCGGTACATATATTCCTGAATGAACGGCGCCAGCCTTGCAAATGCCTCCCGCCCATTCATAGCTCGAACTCCGCGAGTAGATCGTCCAGGTCGTCCCGCACCCGGTCCGCCCGATCTTCTCCGCTTCTTCCAACTTCTCCGGATCGCGCCACGCGCCCTGCTTCATGGTTCTGCCCGCCTGTACTGCTTAATTGCCCCTCACTATTTGATCGGCCAATACTCCTTAATCGTCCCTCACTGCTCAAGCCACCTGAACTGCTTAATCCACCTTCAATGCCTAGTCCGCCCGCACCGCTTAATCGACCTTCATTACCCGCTTCATCTGCACTATTCAACCACGAGTCCCCCGCACTCGCCGTCCGCGAGCCGCCTGCCGCGCTCTTTCGTCCGCCTCCGGCGGCCTGCGCCAGCTCTCGCTCGCCCATTAATGCTTCGAAGGTCAGCTCCTGATGCTGGTGCAGCATATGCAGCACATCCATAAAGTCCCGCACAACCTCCCGGGTCGTCAACAGCTCGTCCGCTCCGAGCCGGTTGACAGCAGCCTGCATGAATGCAATAAGCTGTTCATCCCGAAGCTGCGGCTCATATCCGAAATGCATGGCATGGATGCCGCGGAGCCGCTGCAGAAGCACCATAATCTCTTCGTGCGACAGCATATCGAGCCGCAGGATCGGCGATGTATATGTCCGATAGGCGCCGCTGCTGTATCTTCCGTCCATCAGCCGCGTCCGCAGCGCATCATAGCTGAACAAGCCGCGCCGGCTGTCCTCCACGAACTGCGGAGTGCCGCCGAGATAGATACCCAGATGCTCTGCTTTGCCCTGCATCGTGTCATTGAACATGGTAAGCAGCTTCTCGTAATTGCTTTGGCGGGAGACGCTGTTCGTAATTTTATACAGATTGACGCCCTCGTCGATGAACAGCAGCAATCCTTTATAACCGATCCGCACCGCAAACTCGGCCCACAGCTTCATATAGTCGTACCAGTTGTCATCGTCAATGATGACGCCGACACCCAATTCCTTGCGCGCCTCCGTCTTGGTCGGAATTTCCCCGCGCAGCCAGCGAAGGGCCGATGCTTTCCGCTCCTCCTCACCGAGCTTGTAGCCCATCCAGTAAGCCGACAGCACCTTGGCAAAATCAAACCCATGCACCAGACTCTGCATCTCCCCTGCCACCTCATAAATGCGCAGCTCAACAGACTCCAGCAGCTGCGGGTCGCCGGGACGAAGACCTCCGGCTTGCATCAGCTCCTGCTGAAGCCCGGCGATCCATCGCTGCAGCATCGGCTCAAGCGCTCCCCCGTCCGGACGCGTCCGGGTCGACAAGTGGCCGATCAGCTCCCGGTAGGTCGCCAGCCCCTGACCCTTCGTGCCGACAAGACGCCGCTCCGGGGAGAGATCGGCATCGCAGACGACGAATTCACGATCCATCGCGTAATTGCGGAGCATTTGGAGAAGGAAGCTTTTTCCGCTGCCGTATCTTCCGCTAATAATCCGAAATGCGGCCCCGCCCTCGGCAATATTCTCCAGATCCTGAAGCATGGAAGCCACCTCCGGCTTGCGGCCCACCGCAATATGCTCCAGACCGACCCGCGGCACAACGCCTGCCGTCAAGGAATTGACCAGCGCGGTTGTCAGCCGCTTTGGAATTGACATCTGTTTCATCGTATCACCTCAACCTGATTATCTCTTCAGCCATTCGCCCAAATCCCCGGAGTATTCCTCCAGCACGCTGCCTCCGTCGATGAGCAAGTCGCCGATCGCTTCCATCGCCAGCTCGTTGATCTCATCATGCAGCAGCTCCGGCATCGAGCCTGCCCGCTCGGCAATCGCAAACTGCGCCGCGGCATCCGCACCCTCCACCATCACCAGCAGCATCTCCCGCTGAGTTGATGTGAGCTGCGACAATAAGCTTTTCCATTCCCCGGGAATCAAACTCCCCGTCAAGCCTTCACTCTCCTGCAACGGAATCTGCAATCCAGCTTCTGGCTTATCCAAATCTAAATCTGCAACAGTCCAGGCTCCGGCCACATCCAACCCATTGCCGCTTCCTTCAGAGAAAGCCTGCTCCTTCTCTTTCTTCACTTCTTCATCCACAGCCCAGCCTTGCTCAAAGTCGAACTCCGGCTGCATCCATTCGTCAGGACCGACTTTTCCTGTTCCCGGCTTTCTGCTGTTACTTTTTATAGAAGAATCCAGCGTTCGCTCGGTCGTAGCTGCCGTCCTCGGGCGGTCTGCCTCACCCATAACTGCCGGAGCCGGAGCCAGAACCGGATCATCACTGAGCAGCAGTTCCCGAACCTCGTCCGATTCCTGCTGAAGCTTCCGCAGCTTGGCGGTATTCAGCTTGACCTTTGGCGCTTGCTCCCTCAGCTTCTCAGCCCTTCTGCGTTCAAACTCCTGCTCCAGATATCTTGTGACCAGCCGTTCGATGTCCGAGTCCACCTCGACGCCCCTCAGCTTCCCTTTAACTCCGGTCAGCTCCCTCAGCTTGTTCTCCGTCAGCCGCACCAATTGAGTCAAGAAGCGGCGCAGCGGCAGATGACCGCTAATCGATTGCGTAACAACCACTGTCGTGCGTCCGTACATCTCATGATCATAGACCGCACTGCGGAACAGGAATCGCTGCACCTTTTTCTCAGGAGGAAGATAGAGCTCAAGCAGTCTTTTTCCAGTGCGTTTCCGTACCAAGCCATCCACAAGCGCTACAACCTTCGGGGCAAAATGACTAATCTCCTTGCGGCCTTCCTTGGTGTAAAATTTGCTCTTCTCCACCTCATAATCAATCAAGGGACGCAGCAGCTCCCAGTTCAGATCGATCGGCTCCGCCAGCAGTCTCCGCTTCCATTCCAGCTCCTGCACCTCAGGAGATAATGTGCGCGGAATCTTCTTCATCCTGCCCAGATCGGGCTGCTCCAACCTGAATACCACGGCAAAATCATACATCCATTCCCGAATATAACCGTCCAGCTTCGGATACCGTTCCCGATAGCCCGCCCATACCCTTCTCATCAGCTCGGCTCCCTGTGCCGGCACGCTCCAGCCAAATCCGTGAATCAGCTCATACAGATAGACGAACAGATAGGACAGGTCCGTATCGGGATAATGCTCCGCTCTCACCTCACCGCGCCAGTACAGGTACCACCGCTTTTGCTGCGGATTCATTTGCTCATAGGTCGGCCAGTAGTTCTGAAAAGGCACAAATACCGCTGCCTCCGCCGTCTCCCAGACCAGCTCGCGCGCGGTCTCCACAAATTGCTGCTCCCGGGACAAGTAACGAAAGCTGCGTTCCCAATCAAGCTCGCGTGCTCCTGCCTCAGGAGCCACGACATGACTGGCCGGGCCGGAGGGTGAAGTAACCACCTGCTCGGCAAATTCGGCAAACACCAGCGATTGCTCCCGAACCCTTCGCACCGTTGAATCTTCAGAGCCATTGATGCGTATATTATTCAGTTGGCGAAATGTTTGCCCATCGTGGTTATCCTTCATATCCCGTAAACCTCCATCACCCATCCATTATAGCATTGATTATAGTAAAAAATCGAAAGTTTGTTCGCTTTTTACGGGCATTTTTCAACGGCGTTGAACTCACTTATAATGAAAGCTGGCAGGCATGCTTGCAGGGAGGGATTTTTTCAATGAATAAATGGCTTAGAGCGTTACTCTATCTTCTCGGCGCTGCTTTTCTGACCAGACTGATTCCGTTCTCGAGCTGGTTCCGGATGCTGGATACAATGATTCATGAATTCGGTCATGCGATCGCAACCTTGCTGGTGTCGGGCAGAGTGCTTCGCATCGAGCTCTATCCGGATCACAGCGGAGTGACTTATTCTGTCATCACCTCCGGTTGGAGTCAGCTCATCGTATCACTGGCGGGCTATATCACCGCTTCATTGTTTGCTGTCGCCCTGTTCTACAGCTATTCCAGACAGAAACAGGGGCAGGGTCTGATGATTATTACCGCGCTCGCGCTCGTCTCTGGACTGCTATTTGTGCGAAATGGATACGGCTTGATCTGGCTGCTGATCTTTATCGCGTTAAATTTGCTGTTTCTTGTGATCGGCGGCCGGATTCGCAGCTTTTACTACCTGCTGCTGGCCTTTCTATGCCTTGAGGAATCGGTGATGGCCCCGCTCACGCTGCTTCTGCTTGCCGTCAGCCGTCCCGGATCAGCCGGAGACGCCGCCAATCTCGCAGCATTAACCGGAGTTCCGGCCATGGTGTGGGCGCTTCTGTTCTTTGTGGTCGCTGTGCTTTGCGCCAGGGCGGCGCTTAATCTGTACTGGAACCGCAAAGCGGCCAATAAAGCACCTCAGACGTCATTTTCACCCTATAAATGATGTGAAAAACTTACTTTAAACTTATCTCTCAAGCTGTGAGGATGAACTGTATATGAAGCGCAATAAATTCAAGCCTGTCCAAACCCTGCTGCTCAGCCTCGCCGGGCTGCTGATTATCGGCGGAGCCGGTTTTTATATCTGGTCCCAGCAGACCTATTCGGCTTCGGCAGAAATGGTTGCACGGGTTGGAGAAGAGAACATCCAGCTGGAGAAGGATTGGGTTATCTTCACCCCGGATCAAGGGGTAGCCGAGACCGGCCTGATTCTGTACCCGGGCGCCAAGGTAGAACCCGAGGCTTACAGCTATATCGGCCAGGGATTAGCTCAAAGGGGCTACACCGTTATCATCCCTAACGTCCTGCTGAACTTTGCCTTCTTCGATGTGAACAAGGCGGATGAGATCCGCGAGGCGTACCCCGAGGTCAAATCCTGGTATATCGGAGGCCATTCCCTTGGAGGTGTTGCCGCTGCCAGCTATGCATACAAGCATGAGGAGCAATTAGACGGTTTGTTCTTCCTGGGATCCTATCCTGCGGATTCGAATGATTTTTCGGATATGACGCTGCCGATTCTCAGTATTTATGGCGAGCTTGACGGACTGACCACCGTTGAGAAAATCGATGCTACCCGGTCTCTGCTCACGCCAAATGCCGTTTTGCGCGAGATCACGGGAGGCAATCATGCCCAGTTCGGCATGTATGGCCCGCAAAAGGGTGATCAACAAGCCGCCATTAGCGCGGTAGAACAGCAGGATATTATAGTCGAGACGATTGGGAATTGGCTGGATTCGTGAGTTAACTTCATTTTAAGGAAGGAGGGCATCGATGGACATTCCTAGAGGAACCTACGGGTTTCGGTTCGCTGAGGATAAGGAGCTCCAGCTGTGCGTTCTATTTGCAGCCGGCTATGATGTGATTACGAGCCCTTCATACCGGTGGGACGGACTGGAGCGGACCGATGGTCCCCTCTTGCTGTTCCAGTACACAATCTCCGGTGAGGGAATATATGAGTCGGGGAACCGGACTCACCGCGTCACTGCCGGACAAGCTATTCTCGCCGAAATTCCAGGACCCCACCGCTATTATTATCATCCGGAATCCCGGGAGCCCTGGGAGTTTCTGTTCCTGCTGTTCCGGCCCAATCTAATTCTGCCTCATTGGCGCAAATTCCTACGCGAAGCGGGGGAAGTGCCTTATCTGCCGTTGGACAGCGCACCGGTTCGGCTGTCAAGAATGATTGTGGTCGATGCCGGGGCAGGCAGAATCAACGACCCTCTGGCCGCATCGTCCTGCGTCTACCAATTCATGACAGAGCTGGCTAGAGTGCAGGTCACCACACTGCAGAACAGGGAAAATTGGCCGGAGAATGTAAGGCGAGCCGCTGAATTTATTGAACTGAACTATTCCAGGATGATCAGTATCGATCAGCTTGCCGAGCAGGTCTCCCTGTCTAAATACCACCTGATCCGCCGGTTTTCGGCCAGCACGGGCCTGACACCCGGCGCTTATTTGACCCGGATCCGTACAGAGAAGGCCATGGAGCTGCTCCGGGGAACCGGACTTAGTATTGAGAGCATCGCCGAGCAGGTCGGTTACTCTAGCGGCAGCTATTTTATCAAAGCATTTCGCGGCTTGACCGGGCTTACGCCTGGAGAATTCCGCAGCGGAGATGAGAGCCTTGTGTATCGCAAGCTGTTCTTTGATTGACCGCAATATTTTGCTACTCTTCGCCTAAGATTACTGTAGATATTGAAATTCTCCTTTATTATGATGAGCATAACAGAGCAATAATTCAATAGTAAAGGAGACTAATCAACTATGGATCATGAGCTTACAGCACCTACTCCGCCGCTCGGTTGGAACAGCTGGGACTGCTACGGCGCGGCCGTCACGGAATCCGAAATTCGGGGCAACGCGGAATACATGGCGAAGCATCTCAAGGCATTCGGTTGGAGCTACATTACCGTTGATATTCAGTGGTATGAGCCCTACGCCAACTCCTCCCAATATCGGCCGTTTGTTCCGCTCATCATGGACGAGTATTCCCGGCTCATGCCGGCCGAGAACCGGTTCCCCTCCGCAGCAGGCGGTCAAGGCTTCAAGCCGTTAGCCGATTATGTACACAGCCTGGGTCTAAAATTCGGCATTCATATCATGCGCGGCATCCCCCGGCAGGCCGCCCACGCGGGCACAGCAATTCTGGGGTCAACCGCGACAGCACGCGATATCGCCCATACGAATTCAATCTGTCCATGGAATACGGATATGTATGGCGTGGATGCCTCGAAGGAAGGGGCGGAGGCCTATTACGATTCTCTCTTTGAGCTTTATGCCGAGTGGGGCGTTGATCTGGTAAAAGTAGACGATATCGCAGCTTCCAGACTGTACGACACCCATCAACCGGAAATCGCCATGATCTCTCAAGCGATCGAGCGCTGCGGCCGGCCCATGGTGCTGAGCCTGTCCCCCGGCCCCGCCCCGGTGGAATACGCGGCGTTCTTCGCCGAGCATGCCAACATGTGGCGGGTTACGGACGACTTCTGGGATCAATGGCCGCTCTTGCTCGATATGTTCGACCGCTGCCAGGCTTGGCAGGGCGTACCTGAGCCAGGCTGCTGGCCGGACTGCGACATGCTGCCGCTCGGTCACATCGGCATCCGCTCTGTGGATGGCGGAGGTGCCGACCGCTGGACCCGGTTCACGCGCGATGAGCAGTTGACGATGATGTCGCTCTGGAGCATCTTCCGCTCGCCGCTGATTTTTGGCGGCGAGCTAAGAGACTGCGACGACTGGACACTATCGCTGCTTACCAACCGCGAGGTGCTGCGCATGCACCGGGAGAGTCGCGGAGCCAAGGAAGCGCTCCGCCAAGGGGATCTTACTGTCTGGACAGCCGAGCACGCCGATGGCTCCCGCTACGTCGCTGCATTCAACACCGGCGAGAGCTCGCTGCAGCTGGATCTGCCCATGAATCTGCTTGAATCTGGCCTGCCCGATGCCATTACAGGCACCGAGCTGTGGAGCAGCACGCCTGCCGAGCTTGCCTCCGGCGTGCTGCAGGCCAGTATTCCGCCTCACGGAGTACGCCTCTATCGATTCTTTTAAGCTCACATAGAAACCAAGGAGCTAAGCGGCCTTCTCTCGCTTGAATCCTTGGTTTCTTTGCGTCCACTACGGCTTTCTAGATCAAATCGAGGAGCGAGGGAAATCCACCCGACCTCCAAACTTAGCTGGTTTTGGCAAGCCTCAAAGCTTTAGTGACATTCTGCAATATCATGGCCTCACGAGACCCACGCACGAACGCCCACATCAGCATTTTTAATGCCTTTCTGCACTATAATCGTCACATTTGCTCCTACGTCAGCATTTTTAATGCCTTTCTGCACTATAATTCTTCACTTGTCTTTTATATTCTGGTGAAGAGGGTGAGGGTGTCCCAACACCAACCCGTCATCTATGTTGGTTTTGGGACACCCTCACATCCCGGAACTAATCATTATCATTAAGGTGCACGCGGACTACAATATCTTGATCATGATTGCCAAATCCGGCGCCATAGAGCGTCAGTCCCCCTACGTTAACAGCCTGCTCATCAACTGCGAAGCGAAGAGTCCAGAACGGATCCCGCAGCTTGAGATCCGCAAGGGTCACCCCCGACATCTCCTCGCCATCCATAAATGTGCCCGATGCATCAATACGGATCGTCTTCAATAACCCGTATTGATTCACATTTCGATGCCACCACTCCGGCGTTAATCTGCCTCGGGCAGCCCTTCCGAAGTCGGCCGGACTGGTCCAAGTGCCAAGAGAGCTCCCGTTGAATGTAAACTCGATATCAGAAGGCCAATAATCTCTTAAGCCGGGGGCTTCCGAGGCGATCTCCATGGAGATTTCAATGGCGTCTGCCGTTTGGTCGGCAAGCAGATAATTCGGTATTTTATATTCAACATAGCCCCATCCGAACCACAAAATGGCCGCGTGAACCCGCTCAGGATCAAGAAAATACCGGGGATCATCCCATACCCCTATTTCCTTCTCGAGCGTGCCGAGCCCGCAAGTAGGATGGACTTCGAATGCGGTGTAGTGGCCGACTGAAATAGGCTGCTCTCTGATCTGGACAGTTCTTTGGGTAGAAGGCAGCTCAATCTCGACCGATTTTTCTTTGAGAAAACACATTTTGTGTGTCCCCCCATTGAGCCGAACCCTGCGGCTTCCAATAAGCCCGGCTTGTTCGAGCTTTCGAACGTGCATAGTAACAATGGAAGGGCTAAGTTCTAAGCGGTCTGCGATATCCTTCACATTCAACTCGGTATCGGCAAGGAGACCCATGATGCTCCACCTGACTTCACTAGCCAACGCTTCGTATAGCGCGATATACTTCGGTTCCCCGTTCGCTTTAATGATCACCCTCATCTCCTGTCCTCGTTCCTTGAAATCACATATATATTATATAAGTTGAACTACTTACTTAAATTTTACGTTCTGGGGGCGACGTGTGAAGTGTGCTTACGATCGCTGTTATTCGCGGATTTCTCTAATTGAACTAAGTTATTATAAGGTAGAAATCCACTCACAAAGGCGAACGCTTACAAGCATATGCTCCCGAAGCAGCTTTCTTGCAGTAAGCTTTCACTTCAGCACACCTCACACTCATGCCCTTTCTACATAGTTTTATAGTTCAACTTATATAATTTATAAGATTTAACAGGAGCCATCAAGCAAATAAATGGCCGGTATTACCTCATGTGCCTCATGACGGTTGAAGCATACTCCGGCTGAGGCAAAAATTATGTATGGTGATCGGACTCGCTGTAAATAAAAAACTCCCTTGCTGGAGACGGTCTGCATTAGCAAACCGCCTGCAATAAGGGAGTTTTCTCTAGGACTGTTATTTCGATCACATCGCCGCCTCAGCTATGTTCCCGATCTTCGCCCCGCTCAAATGATGAATCGTGCGCAAATAGCTCACGGTTCTGTTCAAGGAGTGCATAATGACCGAATGGGTTTCGGCCCTTCGGTTCGACAAATAGCGCACACCGTTCAGCAAATCGCCCTGCGTAACGCCGGTTGCGACAAACAGCACGTTCCCCTGTCCCACCATATCGTCCATCGTGAGCAGCTTCAGCGGATCCTTCATGCCCATCCCTATGCACCGTTCATACTCCTCGGTCGTGTCCGGAATCAATCGCCCTTGCATTTCTCCGCCAAGGCATTTCAGCGCCGCCGCGGCCAGTACGCCTTCCGGAGCGCCCCCGGAGCCAACATACATATCCACTTCACTCTCCACCGCAGCTTCGATGGCTCCCATCACGTCGCCGTGCCCGAGCAGTTTAATCCGCACTCCCGCATCGCGCAAAGCGGAGATCATCTCCCGATGGCGCAGCCGATCCAGGATCGACACGGTCATTTCGGATAGCGGCTTCTGTAAAATTTCTGACGCTTTGGCCAGTGTAACGCTGATGTGGTCGTTCAGCGAGAGTCGGCCAGCCAGCCCCGGCCCAACCGCCAGCTTCGCCATGTACATATCCGGCGCATGGAGCAAATTTCCTTCCGGAGCGGCGGCGATCACGGAAATCGCGTTGTTCAGCCCATTTGCCACCGTCTCGGTCCCTTCCAGCGGATCGACGGCAATATCAATTTTCGGGCCACGACGGCTGCCGACCTTTTCTCCGATATACAGCATCGGCGCCTCGTCCATCTCTCCTTCGCCAATCACGACGGTCCCGTCCATGTCTACGGAATGAAACATTCTCCGAATAGTCATCGTTGCTGCCTCATCTGCGCTGTGTTTGTCGCCTCTTCCCGTCCAGCAGGCTGCCTCCAGCGCGGCAGCCTCCGTGATTCGCGCTAATTCCATAGCAATATGGCGTTCCATCGTTCTCCCTCCAATTTATCTTTGTCTGATTTGCTTCATAACAAATACGGCCGTCTCCTCGATCGCCTTTCCTGTGATGTCTATAATGGGACAGCCCAGCGATTCGTACAGCTCTAACGCGTAGTCGAGCTCCTGCCGCACCCGATCCAATGAAGCGTAGTGAGCCTGGTCAGGCAGGCCCAGCGACTTGAGCCGCTCGGCCCGGATATTGACCAACTGCTCCGCATCAATTGTCAATCCGACGAGCTTCGAGCTGCTGACTTCCCTGAGTTGAGTCGGGGGAGCCAGTTCGGGAACGACGGGATAATTCATCGTCTTGAATCCCTTATGCGCCAAAAAAATCGACAGCGGCGTCTTCGATACCCTGGAGACCCCGAGCAGGACGAGATCAGCTTTCAGAATCGCTCCCACGTCTTTGCCGTCATCATTGTTGACCGCAAATTCCACCGCTTCCACCCTGCGAAAATAATCCTCGTCCAGCCGATGCAGCAAACCGGGCAGCCGCTTCGGCGTATCCTTAAACGTGTCAATAAATGCCTGCATCATCGGCCCCATAATGTCGACGGCTCGAACATTCAGCCTGACCGCTTCTTCCCGAATTGCTTCTCTGAGCTCCGGCTGGACAAGCGTGTAGGCGACGAAGCCGCCGCGCTGATGTACTTCATCCATCACGGCGCTGATTTCGTCTTCCGTGCGGACGTTCATAACCCGCTTGATTTCCGTATTCGGCGACTCGAACTGCCGAAGTGTAGCCCGTACGACCGCTTCCGCAGTCTCACCGACCGAGTCAGAGCAAATGACTATGAAGTGAGCGTGTTCCGGGTTCATCCCATTCCTCCCGTTAATTCTCTGCTACTATTCCGAGCAGCATTTTAATGATATTCGTCTTGGAAATCCGCCCTACGACCTTCCATTCCCCTTCTATGCCGCTTGGCGCCGGGACCACGACAGGCAAGCTGTCAATCTGATAAGCGATGATTTTCCGGGCGGCCTCCAGCACCGTGTCATCAGGCAGAACCGTAATCATGTTGGCCTTCCGTGTCATAATAAAGCTCACCGGCATCGTCGATGCCGAGGCATTCCCGAGCGTGACTTTCAGCAGATCCTTGCGCGAGACAATCCCCGAGAGCAGGCCGCCCTCATCCGTCACAATCAGGTGTCCGACATTTTCAAGAAACAGCGTCACCACCGCTTCCTGAATTGTCGTTGTTTCACGAACGATTACCGGTACGCCATGAACGTCGCCAACCTTCATTTCCAGTAAATGCTGCATGCTTCCGTTTTCTGTCTGGGCTCTTTGCCCCAGAAAATACCCTACCTTCGGCTTGGCATCGATATAATCGAGCATCACCAGAACCGATAGGTCCGAACGAATCGTCGGACGCGTCAAATTCAGCATTTCCGCGATCTGCTCACCGGTGATGGGGGCATGTTTTTTCACGATTTTCACAATTTCCAACTGGCGTGATGTCAGCTTGATATAAATCCCTCCGTTTCCGGATTTGTGCCGCTTGCTCGCAGCAGTATTGCCTGCTCCTCCTCTCCATCTTCATAAATTGGAAAGTTAATGGTTATATAGTATGTCATATTTAAATAAAATGCAATAATTAATACGTCCTATTATGATTAGCGTGGATTATAAAAGGGAAGTGTCTCATCTACTTCGGTTCCCCGTTTGCTTTAATGATCGCTCTCATCTCCTGTCCTCGTCCGTTGAAATCACATATATGTTAATTTAAAAGATTTAGCAGGAACCAGCTAGCTTATCTCATTGCAAGCCTTAAGCCAATGTTGTTTAATCTCCTTATACAAGATGAATATATGAATTGTATTTTGTTCATCTTCTATAGGGACTCTCCTTTAAATTTCTATATACATGAATTCATAAAAGAGGTGGATATGATGAAGTACAATAACCCGGTAATCAAAGGCTTCTATCCGGACCCCAGCGTTTGTAAAGCAGACGATACCTATTACCTCGTTTGCAGTTCGTTTCAGTACTTCCCAGGCGTTCCGATTTTCGAGAGCAAGGACCTGATTAACTGGAAGCAGATCGGTCATTGTCTAACGAGAGAGAGCCAGATTCAGCTTCGTGAGGTGGGTAGCTCGGGCGGAGTATTCGCTCCGACGATCCGTCACCACAACGGGCGCTTCTATATGACCACAACCAACGACACAACGCATCAAAATTTCTATGTTTGGACGGACGATATTTACGGGGAATGGTCTGAAGCGATCTATGTGGATCAAGGAGGAATCGATCCGGATTTGTATTTTGAAGATGACAAGGTCTTCTTTATGAGCAACGGAACGGACAATAACGGGATTGGCGGTGTTGTGCAGTGCGAGATTGATATTAAGACGGGCGGCAAGCTGTCGCCAAGCCGTTCGATCTGGCAAGGGACTGGCGGACGATACCTGGAAAGCCCTCATATGTATAAAATAAATGGCCGGTATTACCTCATGGCGGCTGAAGGCGGGACGGAATATGGCCATATGGTCGTTTATGCCCGGGGAGAAGCTGTCTCGGGTCCGTTCGAAGCCTATCCGAACAACCCCGTACTGACCAATCGCAACCTGGGCGGTTATGAGCTGCAGGGGGTGGGCCATGGCGATCTTATTCAAGATCACGAGGGGAATTGGTGGATGCTCCATCTTGGCTTCCGTCAAACCGGCCGATGGCTTACCTACCATCACCTGGGCCGGGAAGTTTTCCTTACGCCGGTTACTTTTGGCGAGGATGGCTGGTTTACGGCAGGACATGACGGGACTACGCTGTCGAGTGTTGAGACCGATCGAATCCCAAGTCACATCATCCAGCAGGAGAAAAAGACCTTTACTTTCGAGAATACGGATTGGAATCTGGATTGGTGCTATCTCCGTCATCCTGCCGCAGAGAATTATCTGCTTGAATCCGATAGGCTGCGGCTCCAAGGGACCGACGTATCGCTGGATACTCCGGCATCCCCAACATTTATTGGTCTCCGCCAAAAGGACTTCAACGCTGAGATCAGCTGCGATGTCCAGCTTACAAGCGGCGAGGCCGGCATTACACTCTATATGGATGAGAATCATCATTATGATTTAGCTGTACGCAAAGACGAGAATGGATATAAGGTGATCGAGCGGCTGAATATCGGCGATATCAAATCTATTGAGCACGCAGCAGACCTGGGGAGCGGCGAACGGGCTACGCTGATTATACGGTCCAGTCATGAGCGCTATAGCTTCCTCCTTCGCAAAGACGGCAAGGACATCTCCCTGGGTACGGCACAAACCAGATACCTTTCCTCAGAGGTTGCTGGAGGATTCACAGGCGTGCTCATCGGTTTATATGCTTATGGGGAAGGTTCTTTGGCGGATTTTTCGCAATTCAAATGCGAATATCTTTAATACTCGGACTGGGATTATGAACCGGATTGAGAACCACTTCCCGGGGTAAGATAGCGAATCCGTTAACGGGTAACGTCAATAAGTCTGGCCGAAAGTAGATTTCCTACCTCTGACCAGACTTTTTGTTATCACATCCATGTCCAACTTCTACGAACACTTACAATCCCCGCACAATGGGGTAAATCTGCAGCTTTTACTGCCTGCCGCTGGCATTTCGACACTAGTATTGGAACGGAGCTCTTACCGCTTCTCCAATATCTTGAATAATTATCCCCACATCGTTTCCTAATGTTTTAATCGGATTCTTTCCTGTCATATTTGTATTCAATTTCTTTATTCTCTCATGAATCTTTTTATCACTTGTAACATGTACAGCATATCCTGGCTCGCTATTTTCCACCCTATAGCGGATTTCATCTTCGATTCTTGCTTTGTGCTCACCATCTTTAACATCTATCCCTACTACGACATCCTTGTTGTGAACCAAGACAGTAGCTTTACTGACACCCTTAACTTTAGTAACTTCATCAGTAATCTTTTTTGCGACCGGATCAATAACTTTATGCTTCTGCTCACTTTTCGCTTTGGGCTTTGCGGAATTCGCTGATTTGTTTGCTGTACATCCAGTAGCTGATATAGCAAACAATGCTACCAGAACCAAAATTGCCACTCGACTAATATTCATTCTTTTGCTCATCATCTTATTCCCTCCTTTTATGCTACTTTTTGTATGTTGCTTAGAATTTATGCAGGAGGTTTTTTATCGTTTTTGTATTTATGCAAGTCCCTGTTAAATAAAAATGCACATGGAAAAGTATTTAATGAAGTCCATCATCTGGCACCGTCCAATTTGGAAAAGATCACGAGCCGTTTCTGTTATATGCTGCTGCCCCTCTCCGCGTTTACCGTTTGATCGTGGACGAACTAACGACTCCGTACCGCCATAATACTTTACCGCCGAACCAGCCGAACAATCGGTCCGTGATGAAGCCCATCAAGCCTAGTGAAATCAAGCCGACGAAAATCCAGTCCGTGCGGAAGAACAGCCGTGAATTCCAGATCAAGAAGCCGACGCCTTCGTTCGCGGCGATCATTTCTGCGCCAACGATCGCCATATAGGAGGTCCCCATGGCGAGCCGGACTCCGGTGAATATATAGGGTGCCGTAGCCGGAACAATCACATGAATGATGATTTGCCATTCCGAAGCGCCCATGCTGCGGGCGGAGCGGATTTTGTCCTCCTCGACGGACAGAACGCCCGTCAAGGTGTTCATCATGACGATAAACAAAGTCGCATACAGAATGAGCGCGATCTTGGACTGCTCCCCAATGCCGAACCAGACCAGAAACAGCGTGATAAAAGCGATCGGGGGAATAAATCGGATGAAGTTCAACAGGGGCTCGGCGAAATGGCGAATCGCGTCTACCTTGCCGATGATAATGCCGAGCGGAATGGCGATCAGACTGCCGAGTGTCCAGCCGCTCAGAACGCGGACAAAGCTGACGCCGATATATTTTTGCAATGAACCGTCCTTAAGCAGCTCAATCGCTCCCTTTATCGTTTGCAGAGGGCTGGGTATCACCTCCGGTCCATAGACCAGCGCGCCGCCTTGCCATGCTGCCAAGACAACAATCCAGAGCAGAACGAGACCAGCCCATTTTCCTTTCCACCATACCGTCATATCTTCTTCCCCCTACTCGTCAAAATGCGCCTGAATTTGCTTGTAATATTTGTAAAATTCCGCTGCCGACACATCCCGGGGATAATCCAGCGGGATCTCGTAGATATGCGAAATCTTTGAGGACGGGCCCTGTGACATGATGCCGATCCGCCCGCCCAGCAAAATTGCTTCCTGGATATCATGCGTCACGAATACGACCGTTTTCTTCGTCTGACTCCAGATCCGCACCAGCTCCTTCTGCATCGTTCTGCGGGTCATCGCATCCAGCGCGCCAAACGGTTCATCCATGAGCAGAATTTCCGGGTCATTGGCCAGTACCCTGGCCAATTGGACGCGCTGCTTCATTCCCCCGGACAGTGCTCTGGGCAGTTTGTCTTCATGGCCCGTCAGTCCGACAAGATCGATGTACCGGTCCGATATGGCTCTGCGTTCCCGTTTGGGTACCTTTTTCATCTTCAGACCGAATTCAACGTTCTGCCGGACCGTCAGCCAGGGAAAAAGCGAGGAGTCCGCCTGCTGGAAGACGACTGCCCGGTCCCGTCCGGGCTTGTCGATTTCAGCGTCTCCGATTCGGAGTCGTCCATCCGTTTTAGAAATAAAGCCGGCGATCATATTGAGCAGTGTCGATTTGCCGCAGCCGCTCGGACCGAGCAGTACAAAAAACTCACCGCCATGGATGACCAGATCGACATTTTTGATAATGTAATGAATATGGACGCCTGCAGCGCCGGAATGCTCGCCGTAGCTTTTGTTCAGGCCTTGAATCGTAATTGTCCGGTTCGCTTCGAACGAATCCTTCTGATTTTGAAGGGCCAATGACATGCGGTTTCCTCCTCTCTATGGGGTGGCCGTTACCCGGTCCGGAAGTATTTCTTTCAAGAATTCAAGATTGATTTTGTCCGCGAGCTCGAAGTCCGTCTGGATGATTCCGTTCTCCACCATATATTTTTTCTGACGGTTCAAACTGTCGAGTGCGTCCTGCGTAAAATCAATGTTCCAATTGTTTTCCGACAAATCCTTCAACGTCGCTTCCCGCGGCTGTTTGACTTCGTCGTACAAAATATCCGCCACTTCATCCGGATTCTCCTTCGCAAATTGGGACGCTTCATCCACAGCCTTCAGGAAGTTAGCAACCGTCTTGGGATGCTCCTCTATCAGCTTATTCGGGACGACGATCTGACCGCCGATCCGTACGCTTGTTTGCGCCATGTCCGTTAGCACATGTACGCCTTCGATCTCCTCGAACTTTTGCAGCATGACTGCGCCCGTTACCCAGGCAGCATCGACCTCGCCGTTCTTCAGAGCGATATACGCTTCATCAGAACCGCCTTGACCAGTCAACGTGACATTTTTCGGATCAACACCATTTTCGGTCAAAAATACATCCCACAGATACGTAAGGAACGTCCCCCGCATAAAGCTCAGGTTTTTGCCTTCCAAATCGCCGGCCTGCTTGATTTCATCCCGAACGAACAACTGCCACTTGAGAGCATTGCGATCCGTCGAGGTACCGGTCGAAGCGACAATCGAAAACTCGCCTTTGCTGACCGCGTTCAAAATCGGGAAATCAGCTCCCCAGCCGATATCCGCCTGCTTGATAAACAGCGAGTTGATCCCTTCGGCCGGAGTAGCAAAATTGACGATCGTCGCATCAATGCCATTTCTCTCGAAAAAGCCCTTTGTTTTGGCGACACGAAGCACCGGATTGGAGGAAATATCGGCGATGTTCAGCTTGACGGCCTCCGCCCGGTCCTTAGTTCCGGACTCAGCGGCCCCTCCGCTGACAGATGATCCGCAGCCAGGCAGCACGACGATCAGGATAAGGATTGAAATAAAGGCAGTAATCAAATAACTTCTCTTGTTTTTGTTAATAAAACTCCGCATGGCTTCTTCTCCCTTCAATTCCTATAGATTCTAATCCTGGCTGGGCCGTTCATCTATGCTGGCTACACAAGCGGCTCCATCCCCGTAAGAGAACGTCCCGTTAACTACGACTACGGACTCCGCTCCCTTCCCTGCCGCTCCCGGAACCCGGAAATTCGCCACATCCAGCGGCTCGATCGCCTGCTCGGCCGGCTTCGGCAGCTGAGGAACCCAGTCATAAGGAACACGGTACGCACGATACACCATGTTCGTGTTCCGCTTATTTTTGTAAGGAGAAATATACTCCCAGACTAGCTCATGCTCCCGTGTCACCTCGAATATCCGACCGTCCGCCCCTTCCGTAATCAACGTGTTACCGTTCGGAAGCCGTTGCGCGGAGCTGATGTACGGGCTGTAAAAGCGGTACGAATCCAGCGGGGCCAGGAACCCGGCTTCGGTCGGCGTGTATTGCCATACGATTTCGAGCGTCAACGGATCGATCTCCAGGATGCGGGAATGGTCGCGGACCGCGTTCTTCTGTCCGAATGGAGACGCCGGGTTCGGCGAGCCATACCCCGCCCATCCGCCGTTGTCGAACACGAGCAGATTGCCTTCCCCCGGCAGTCCCCGAGGAATCAAGTGAGCATGGTGCTGACCGATAATCCAGCCCAAATGCCTGTACTCCGGAGCGGAATAGTCAGGGCCAAGCTTCCAGACGATACTGCCGGTTTTTTTGTCAATGATCGCGATAATGTTGGTTTCTCTGCCGTCCCAAATAAGGTTATCGGGATGGAACCGTTCATCCCCGGCGTCGTAGAACCGGTTCGGTCCAAGAACGGAAACCGAGTTGATATGCATCCAGTCCCCGGCCCCGGAGCCGAAATACCGCGTGTTTGGATCGCGGAACAGCACATTTTTGGCCTGCTCGTCGAAGCCGAGCTCATCGAAATGCTCATGGCAGTTCCATTCCCAGACGATATTGCCTTCCCAATCCACCTCCAGAATCGAATCATCCAGCAAGGGCTTATCGGATATTTTCGGATTGTGCACATTTTTATGGACGAGGATGATCGTATTGCCTTCAGCGGTTTTCGGATCGGCGCCGGGGACATAATAGCCTACCGGATTGCCGGAGCGCTGGTAATCGTGATGCGCCCGGGCCATCCATTGCGGCTCGTGCCCAGGATCCTCGATCCATTCATGCCGGTTGAACTGCCACACGATGTTCCCGTCCCAATCGACTTGAACAAGATCGGCTTCATCCTGGAAGCCGTACTTCGGATCCCGTTCGGCCGTGCTCCCGAGCACGTAGCCGCCCGGAAGCAATTTGTTCGGAAAGCCTCGCAGCCCTTTCCATAGGTGAACCTCCCTGCCGCTCATATCAATCAGCAGCGCGCCCAGATCGGCCGCCTGAAAAATGGTGTACCCACTCCATGCTTTGTCCCGGTTATAAACCGTTGCTCCTGTCGGATAAATCGTCGGATGTCCCATAAAATTGATCGCTCCCCTTTAATAAGATAAATATTTTCCTTGCCTGTGATTGTCATCCTCATCCGCCGGTTTGGCGTTGCCCTTCGCAAGCAGATTGAGCGTTTCCGAGTATTGCTCGATTCGTTCAATAAGTACTTTGAAAAGACGAAGGATATCCGCCAGGTCCGCTTCCGTCATGTCCGCAAACAGGAGCGTGATCCCGCGCGACCCGACATTTCGATTTCGTCGAACGAACTCCCTGCCTTTAGGCGTAATGTCCAGCCAGACCGACCTTCGGTCGCCCCCGCTCCGGATTCTTTGGGCGAGAGCTTTCTTTTCCAATTTGTCGCACAACCCGGTCACAGCACCTGACGTGAAATCAAGCTCCTCCGCCAAATCGCCGAGGCGCTGCGGCCCTTCCCGGCACATTTTTTGCAGGACCAGAAGACCTGGAAGCGAAATGCCTTCCACCTCCACTTTGTCCCGTTCCTTGACGAACTTCCTGACCATTTTTCGGAACAGCCAATCCGCCTCCTCAAGTTGCTCCCATACCTCTCTGCTTTTTTCGATGACCCTCCCTCACCTTCGATTCGTATCTTTTCTGCTCTGACCGCCAAACGTCAAAAGGCTCCCGAAGGATTCCCATGCAGGGAAACCCTCGAGAGCCTTCGGTGAACCGATCGGCTGTTTAGTCGCTTTATTTCTTAGCTGTAAGATAATGAGTGCTAAACGATTTTTCCATATATTAAACCTATTATTCACACCTGTCAAGTATGAATTAAAATAAATACACCAATTTGGGCATGAAGTCCCTTTAGTCGTCTCAGCTTGGCGTAAATTTCGCTACCGTCCTTCCTTTAGTGCCTCCTTGATTTGCGGGATCGACAGACCATCGGCCTTCAACTGCTTGATCCGGAAAATTAGCTCCACCGTAGCTTCTCTAAGGTATCTTCGCGTCAGGTTCTCCTCGGCCTGTTCGAACGGCAGCATGCCTTCCTCCGTATAAAATTTCAGCGTACTGTATCTCGCTCCGGTCAGCCGCGTCAATTCGCCGATCGATACATATTCGGAAGCCAGAATCGCTTCCATGGAACGTTGTCTGGACATGAGAGCTCTCCTTTAAACCGGGTGCTTCGGAAGCAGGCGGACCCCGTGGATAGGCACCCTTCCGTAGACCGCGTGCGGAATCGCTTCGTAGACCAGATTATCAATTTTGAGGAGCGGGACCTGCCCTGTGCGCAACACCTGCACTCGATGGCCCTTGGATTCAAGCCGTGCCAGCACATCCTTCAACCGGGTTCCGGGACCGGAGAGCATCGCCTCCGTATCGATGAACACCGCCTGCGAACGCTCAAGAATCGGGAACAGAAAGTTTACCCCGCTGCCGGTCTGCGTCGCTACGGCATGTTTTTTGAATTGCAGGAATTGCTTGGCTGCGGCTTCAAGGCCTCGGCGGATCCGGAACGGGTATAGCACTTTGGCTAAAGGATCGCTTTGCATCAGACTGACCATTTTCACAGTAACCTGATCCAGTTCATTTCGCGAAAATAAATCATGCATGCAGCCGCTTTCCCGCAGCAGCCACAGCAAGCACACCGATTGCTCCGCCGCTCTCCCGTCCTCCAGCACATCGGCGCGCAAATACTCCGTAATCCTCGCGTATTCCTCCAGGTTGCTCCGATACTCCTTAATCGACACACCGGAAGAGTGGAAGTACAAATCGCAGCCGAGCAGGTGCGGAATCTCTTCCAGCAGCCCTCGCTCTTCAAGGGAATCAGCGATGCTTCGTTCAAATCGAAACAGCTTTCCCTTGGATAGACGGGATGCCCGATGCAGCCACCAGAGCAGTTCCCGGTTCAGCTCCCGCTTCCCGTTCACCAAAGGCTCTATCACCGCCTTCCGGTAGATCCATTCTTGCGGTCCGCCAGCCTGATCCTGCTTCAAGCTACGTTGAGCCTCCGGATGCTGCAGCTCCCCCTCCAGATGAAGCTCCAGAATTACCGCGGCCGCCATGCAGCGAAGCGCCGCCTTTTTTGCAAGCGTCAGCTCCAGGCTCCGCTGCGCATTCAGCGCGATCAATGCAAAGCTCTCGGCCAATTTCAAATCTGCCATCTTCCATCTCTCCATTCTTCAAGATAGACTTCAATCCGGATTCTGACTGATTTCCAGGTTTTTATTGCAGTTCTCATTGCAGGCTTTCATGCCGTATTGTGACTCTTGTGCGATCTAACTGTTTATTACTCACTACTTTTTACTTATTACTTACTACTTACCACTTATTACTTTATTTATATGCTATTCCGGTCAAAAGTGTCAATGATTTACTTGGATGGGTGCAGAGATTCGTCTTAACCTGGAACATAAAATGGGCAACACCACTCCTTCCGGCTCAATACCGACTCTCTGATTAGCCATCTGATGCTCGCTGTCGAATACTTTAAACTCTCCAACGGACATTTTAGACGCTTAGCAGACTTTTTCTCATTATTGGAAGGGTTAACGGACATTTCGGGCGCTTAGGATGCTCAAACGACTCTGGTTCACTCGATTCTACTCTCTAAGCAGCCAAAATGTCCGTTACAATTCTGGCTCCTCCAAAGGCGGACTGTAGGGAGACAAAATGTCCGTTAGACCAAGTATGTACAAAGAAACCGTCTCCTTTTTGGTCTATGGTTGGGTGGTACCTCCATTTTCCAGAGAGCGGTTTCTTTTTATTTGACGAAATGAAAGAGGGTGCCCCTCAGTTCATCTTATGATGACTTCTGGGACACCCTCTTCTGGCTCCAACTACGCCAGGCGTGATTGGAGGTATTACCTTAATCTCTATCGTCGTCATAATCATCGTCATGATCATCATCGTAGTCGTCATCGTAGTCGTCATCGTCATCATCATCATAATCAATATCCAGCACCTTGCCGGTAGAAGCCGATATCTCAACCTCGGCATAACCGGAGGCGGTTCTCAGCGTAACCTCATATTCTTTATCGCCATCATCCCAGTCCGTCTCGACGCGAAGAACTTCGCCCTTCACTGCCTGCTCGGCCAATGTGACGGCCTGCTCCTTCGTGATGGACTTGGCTGACGTTGCGGGCTTTGGAGCTGTGTCTGTCCCATTTCCAGTTGCCGCCGTAGCTGTTGTCGCCGCAGCTGTTACCTTACGATCATCATCAGCGTCATTTTCTACCTTCAGCACCTTGCCGGTCACAGCCTCTACATGAACATCCACTTCACGCCCGCTATCTTGCCGGTCGATCTCTACCTCATAGTAGACCACGCTGCGCTTGCGCTCCAAGTCGACGTCCGTCACTTTGCCAGGCGCTTCCGTGAGCGCAATCTGCTTCGCCTTATCCTTGCCGATGTAGGCTGTCGCAGCCTCCGCAGCTACCACTGCACTCGTGCCTGCCAACGCCACCACCAGTCCGACTCCAAGCATCCATGATTTCTTGTTCCTCATCCGAATTCATCTCCTTCATTTCTTCTTGTTCGTTCTCTTCGGGAACCCGGTTATCCTCGGTACGATTACTACTTTACCCGGGCAATCTAAGAGAATCATTACAAGAAGATTAGAATTTGATGATAAAAAGCTTATTAGGAATCCTCGTCCTCGGTATCATCATCATCATGATCATCATCCCAGGTTACGGAGATTACCTTACCGGAAGCAGCATTCAGCTGTACTTCGGCCTCACGGCCGTCCGCAGTCTCAATCTCGACCAGGTAATATCGCGTCCCGCCGTCTTCTTCAATGTCGATATCCTTCACAAGGCCAGACACGGTCTTCAATGCCAGCCCGGTCGCCTCCTTCTCCGAGAGGAACCCGTCCGTACCCGGGGTGGACGCCCCCCCTTCCTGGGCACCTTCACTCCCAGGCGGCTTGTGATCCGGATTGGTCGACGGCGGTGCGGTTCCAGGGTCTCCCGTGGCATTTTCACCCCCAGGAGCAGTGAGATCGGTAGGCAGATCATCCTTACCAGGGACAGTGCCCTCAGGGACAGTGCCCTCAGGGACGGTGCCCTCAGGACCATCGCCCCCGGTTGGCGGTTCCTGGGCGTACTCCTCCAACCGCCGGATCTCCGCGATATCCCCGCTGTCTCTTCTTACAATCAATTCGTACAAACCCTGCCCCGTTTTTAAAAATACCACAAAGTCAGCTCCTTGCAGACGGCTGTCTACAATGCTCCCTTCGTAGGTGTTCAGCACCCTTTGCTCGGCTTCGGCAAGCGTGAGCTTGGAGCCGCTATCGGCACTATAAACCATCCATACCACCACAGCGATGAACAGCAACCCTCCAGCAAGAGCGAGAGCCGCTAGCCGTCTTCTTTTCAAAGTGAATCTATGCATGCTTCTCTCCTCCTGTCTATCTGGGCTATAGCCAAGTCAAATACTCCTGTCCAGAGCCAGGAAGCCAGATCGTTGCCGTAGTTCCTGCTCCGAGCGTACTTTCCAGCTCAAGCCGCGCTCCCATCGCTTCGCACAGCTCCTTGCCAAGCGACAGACCAAGCCCTGTTCCACCGGCTCCCTCTTGCTCCCTGCTGCGCGCTTTATCTACCCGGTAAAACCGTTCAAACACATGGGGAAGATCCTCTGGCGGAATCCCCTCCCCCCTATCCTTGACCGCAAGAAATGCGGTCCCCTGCAATCTTCCTGCCACGAGTTCAATGTCGCCAGCACTATACTTTCGGGCATTGTCCAGGAGGATAAACAGGACCTGCTTCAGCATATCCGGGTCTGCTAAGGCTGTTAAGTCCTGAGCCGTCGCTTCGGCCTCGTCTGCTTCCGGGACCAGAGCGGCTCCTTGCACAGGGTCCAAGCTGCTTATCACCGTAACGTTGCGGTGGTGCACTTGAGAGAACATCGTGGAGACCTGTTCGGCAAAAGCAACCAATCCGACAGGCTGCATATCCGCCTTCCATTCCCGTCTGGAGGTCGCCAGCAACAAGAGTTGCTCGGTCATTGTCTTCATCCGTACGGCCTCCGAATGAATCGCCTCCACAGACTCCTCCAGCAAGTCCGGCCGCTCCGCTCCCCGCCGCTTCAGGAGACTGGCATAGCTCTCAATGATCGTCAGCGGCGTCTTCAATTCATGTGAAGCATTGGATACGAACTGCTCCTGCCGGACAAAGCTCTCCTCCAGCAGCCCAATCATTTCGTTGAATGTATCACCCATCTGCGCCAGCTCATCCCGGGATTTGCCCGTCTGTTTCAGCCTGGCGAATTCACCACTGCGAATAATACGCCTCATGGTACTTGTCATGCTCGTAATCGGCCGCATCACAAGCCGGCCTAAAATTCCGCTGGAAATGACCACCGGGACAAGGACCGCGGCCGACACACTGATTAGCACCAAACGCAGAATACTCAATAGTTCCGTCAGTTCTACCAGGCTGGACATCATCTGGACATTGGCCACCGAACCGCTTGGGCCAATTACCGGAAGCGACACGAAACCGAAGCGCTCACCGTTAATGGTCACCTGCTCCAGCCTGCGCTCGCTGTAGAAGGCTTGCTCCTGGCGTCCCAGCTCCAGTTGATTGCCGGAAGCAACCAAAGCACTGCCCTCGCCAGAGGCTTCCACCCATCGGAGCGTTCCGTCCAGCGGCACATATGCCCGCAATAACCCATTCAGCGCCAAGCGGCCTTCCGCCGTGCGCAGAACCTCGGCCGCCTGCTCGCTTTCGGCCAATAGCTGGCTCATCTCCCGATCCATCATCAGCCGGTGAAATACCGTATATACCGTCACATTGGCCGCCAGCAGCAAGATGGCAAACAACACCGATGAATATAGATGAATCTTGCTTCCCAGCTTCATGTAGCATCCCGGAGCACGTACCCCACGCCCCTTACGGTATGGATCAATTCCGGGGAAAAGCCTTCATCGACCTTCTTGCGAACATAGCGAATATATACATCCACCACATTGGTGTTCCCGGTGTATTCAAACCCCCACACCTGGTTAAGCAATTGCTCCCTGCCCAGGACCAGCCGCTTGTGGCGAAGGAGCACAGCCAGCAAATCGAACTCCCGCTGGGTTAGCACAATCTCCCGCCCCGCCCGCTCCACCTGCCGGGTAGCCTCATTAAGTCGCAGATCGGCAGCGCATAGCCACTCATCGGGATCGGGCTCTCCCGCAGCCCGGGTTCCGTTAGTACTCGGGGCCTTGCGCAAGAGTACGCGAATGCGGGCAAGCAGTTCTTCCATATCAAAGGGCTTCGTTACATAGTCGTTAGCGCCCAGATCAAGCCCGGTGACCTTGTCTGTGACCGATCCTTTGGCCGTCAGCATGATGACCGGAGTCTCGGCATCAACCGCCCTGATACGCTGCAATAAGTCTATGCCGCTAATCCCGGGCAACATAACATCCAACAGTACCAGAGCGATACCGCCTGCCTTGTACGCGGCCCATCCCTCCACGCCATCCGGGGCCAGACTGACAGCATAGCCCTCACTTTCCAATTCAATTTGCAGAAGACGGGCAATCTTGCGTTCGTCTTCCACAACCAGTATGGTGGTCTCGCTCACCCTGTTCTCACCTCCGCCAATGCTAGATTTGAATTAAACAGATTAAAGAAATCCATAAGCAACAGCGATCAGAGGATAACTTTATTTTCATTTGATTCATTGTAAGCCAACCCCAACCCGGGAGGCAAACCTCTATACGTTTGAGATGATTCTGCCGCTCCAAATGACGCAAAAAAATCTCGGTGCAGACAATTCATTCAATTGCCTGACCGAGATTTTCTTTAAATAATATCCTTCCTCATACCCCTTACGAACACTTACTATACCCGCAGTTACTGCATGTCTTGCAGCCTTCAATATTAATCAGCGAGGCCGAGCCGCAGGACGGACAAAGGTCACGCGAGGTGACGGAACCGCCATGTCCATGAGGGGGGTCCCCTCCGAACGCTTCCGCCGCAGGAGCCTGCTCCTCTTCCTGATGAGCCAACGTAGCCGCAACTGGAGCCGGGTCATGGTATGGCCCGTTCTGGATATGGGTCTCAAGCGCCTTCGCAACGGCGTCGGCGATGGACTCAACTCGGTTCGGTCCGAAGCCGATGGCGCCTGAGCCGCCGATGCCTTTCAGGTGCTTGATCAACAGCTCTGCCTTCTGTCCGTGATCCCCGTAACGGAGGAACAGGGAGCAGACGCGTCCAAGCGCTTCCGCCATGGCGAACACGTCGGAACCGGCTTTGCCGACGTTCAGGAAGATCTCGCTTGGCACGCCGTTCAGATCATTGATCGTGATGTAGGCCATGCCGAATGGCGTATTAATTTTATAGGTTGCTCCGTGGAGCACTTGCGGGCGCTTCTTGTACTGCGTATCGTTCACTTGCTTCTCCGGTGCCGGAGCGGAAGGCGTTACGCCAAGCGTCTCACTGACCCCGTTCAGCGTCTCTTGCTCAGCTGCGGAAGCCGCACCCTCAAACGCTGCCGGTTCCTCCGTTGCGGGCTTGCTCTCCGCAGCCTTGTCTTCCTTCTTCTCGGTCTGAAGCACCTGAACGTCACGGCTTCCGTCGCGATAAATGGTCACGCCCTTGCAGCCCAGATCAAAGGCCAGCTCATACAGCTTCTTCGTGTCCTCGACTGTGAAATCAGCAGGACAGTTCGCCGTCTTAGAGATCGAGCTGTCCACCCAGCGCTGGATGGCAGCCTGGGAACGAATATGGTCCTCGGCAGACAGATCCATGGCGGTTACAAAATAATCCGGCAACTGCTCACCCGGATGGGCATCCATCCATTCCTGGGCGATAGGCACAAATTGCTCGTCGAAGCCTAACCGGCTCTGACGGAAATATTTGAAGGCAAAGTAAGGCTCGATCCCCGTCGAAGTACCGACCATGGTGCCCGTGCTTCCGGTAGGCGCCTGGGTAATGATCGTGACATTGCGAATGCCCTTCTCCCTAACGGCCTCGCCGACCTCAGGATAGACCTCGGTCATGACCTTCATAAATCCGCTCTGTAAATATTTGTCCGCTTCAAAGGCAGGGAACGCTCCCTTCTCTGCTGCAATATCGGCCGAAGCGAGATATGCTTCCTTAGCGATGAAGCCGTACAGCTTGTCTAGGAAGACTAAAGATTCCGGGCTGCCATAACGGATCTTGAGCTTGATCATCAGCTCGGCCAAGCCCATCGTCCCCAGACCGACACGGCGTTCCTTCTTCTGGTTCTTCTCATTTTCCTCAAAATGATACGGGGTCTTGCTAATGACATTATCCAGGAAGCGCACAGAATACCGCGTAGTTGTAGCCAGTTCGTCCCACGCCACATCCTGAGTCGCTTCATCATAGAATTTCGACAGGTTCATCGCGGACAGGTTGCATACGCCCCAGCCTGGCAAGCCCTGCTCACCGCAAGGATTCGTGCAGATGATCGGGTTGAAATACCAGCTGTTCGACATCTGATTGTAATATTCCATGAACACCACGCCCGGCTCCGCCGATTTCCAGGCCGATTCCATGATCGTGTGCCAGACCTCGCGGGCTTTTACCGTTTTATAGTGGATTACCTTATGACCTGCGGCTTTCCACTTGTCCAGATCGCCGTCCCACAGCTCATTGTAGTTCTCAACCGTTGTATCCGGGAAGACGAGCTCCCAATCCAGATCCTCCTTCACGGCCTTCATAAAGCCGTTGCTTACGCAGACCGACAGGTTGGCATTCGTCACTTGACCCATGGTCTGCTTGACGGTAATGAAATCCAGCAGATCCGGATGCCAATCATTAATCATCAGCATCAGAGCACCGCGGCGGCTGCCGCCTTGCTCGATCAAGCCCGTTGTATAGCTGAACAGCCCGCCCCAGGATACCGCGCCGCTGGAAGAACCGTTCACACCTTTTACAATAGCCCGGCGCGGACGCAGCGAGCTCAGGTTAATCCCGACTCCGCCTCCCCTAGCCATAATCTCGGTCATTTCCGTCAATGTCTCCATAATCCCGCCGCGGCTGTCCTTCGGAGAAGGAATAACGTAGCAGTTGAACAGGGTCAGCTCATCGCTCGCTCCGGCTCCGGCTGCAATCCGGCCGCCGGGAACCAGCTTCCAGTCATCCAGAATATACCGGAACTTCTCTTCCCATTCCTTTTGCAGCTCAGGCGTCGCTTCTACAGAAGCCATCGCCCCAGCCAGACGGTCCCACATTTCCTCAGGCGTCTTCTCAATATTCAGCGTCAGCTTCTCCACATCGGATTTGACGATTTCTCCCTTGCGGGTCTTGACCGTCACGACGCGCCCTTCGCGGGCAATGACCTCGCCGACCTCTTTGGTCGGGAACTTCGGATCATCCTTCGTTAGCACCAGCACCACATCGCCTACCTTGGCATTGGACGGATCCGCATCCTTCCAGGCATATCTATCCAGAAATATTTTCTCGCTGAGCCCTTCCAGAGTATGTTTTTGTGTCGTTGTCAAAGGGAACACCTCTTTTAAAATATTATTTAATCCATGTCCAGCCATGAACAAAAAAAGTTCGGTCACCTGTCGACAAAATCATCCGCAAGCCCGGCACAGGCACGCCGATTTTGCGGTTAATTCATCAACCTTTAACCGTTTTTCTTGCCCGACAAACCATCGGATTTATGTAATGAAATCTACATATAGTGTCTATCGACCATTATACTACACCATATTTCGTTATCATAGCCCATTTTTGCGATTGGGAGCTTCGACCCACCCCTTGTCTAAAAATAGACCTACTGCTGCACCAGCAAACGCTAATTCGACTTTCACCGCCGCAAGTTATGAAGAACTCTCTTTATGTCCATACTACTCCTACTGCGTTCTACGAAACAGGAAAAGGGAGGTTTTCAACATGAATCCGCATCAATCCGAGTTGGACGCTCCTGCTGCCAAACCCGCTTCCGGCAAGGTTCCGATCCAGTTCGACCGAAGCTGGTACGACGAGCTCCAAGGCAGACTTGACAAGGGTGGTCCTTGGGATGACTGGCAGCTATTTCAGCTGGCCAAACAGGCGGAGGAGGCTTCCCTGGTCACTAGCTTTGAAGAGATGATCTGCCTCAAGCATCTTCAGCAGGTCACGCCGCTTCCGCATCAGGTTGATACGGCGCGCAAGGTGCTGTTCGAGATGCGGGGAAGAGCCATCCTGGCCGATGAAGTCGGTCTCGGCAAGACCATTGAAGCCGGACTTATTTTAAAGGAATACATCGTTCGCGGCCTTGTGCAAAAGGTGTTAATCCTCGTACCCGCCTCCCTGGTGCTCCAATGGGTGCGGGAGCTGAACCAGAAGTTCGCTATTCCGGCCGTTGCCCAGAAAAAGGCGCACTCCTGGCAAAATCCGGTCGTGGTCGCCTCGATCGATACCGCCAAGCGGGACCCTCACCGTGACATCCTGCTAGGCAGCGAATACGACATGGTTATTGTCGACGAGGCGCACAAGCTCAAGAACAAGAAGACCACCAACTATCAATTCATGCTCAAGCTCCGCAAAAAATATTGCCTGCTCCTGACAGCTACGCCGGTGCAGAACGACCTCGGGGAGCTGTTCAATCTCATTACCCTGCTCAAGCCGGGACAGCTCGGAGGGCAGAGTGATTTTACATCCAACTTCGTCTTCGAGAAGAGAGTGCCAAAGAACGGCGAACAGCTTAAGGAAGAGCTGGCCAAAATCATGATCCGCAACCGGCGCGGAGACGGTGAGCTGGATTTTACGAAGCGTCATGTGAAAAATATTGAAGTCGAGCTTTCACCCGAAGAAATGGAATTGTATAACGGGGTTACTCGCTTTGTCAAAGACCAATATCAGGCAGCCGGCGGCAACCTCAGCAGCATGCTGTCTCTCGTCACCCTCCAGCGGGAGGTGTGCAGCAGCCGGGATGCCGTATTCGTAACCCTCGTGAATCTGGCCAAGAAGCTGGCTCCCGATTCCCCGTTGCGGGACAGAATCTGGGAGCTGGTCGCCTTGATCAAGGCGATTAAGGCCAACAGCAAGGCCGAGCAAGCGATGAAGCTTATCCGGGAGATGGATGACAAGGTGATTCTGTTCACCGAGTACCGCGCCACCCAGGAATATCTGTTGAACTATTTCAAGGAACGCAACATGATCGCAGTCCCCTACCGCGGCGGGATGAACCGGGGCAAGAAGGACTGGATGATGGACCTGTTCCGCGGCAGAGCCCAGGTCATGATCGCCACCGAGGCCGGCGGCGAAGGCATCAACCTGCAATTTTGCCACCAGATGATCAACTTCGATCTGCCCTGGAATCCGATGCGGGTCGAGCAGCGGATCGGACGTGTCCACCGGCTGGGTCAGCAGAATGACGTTCAGATCTACAACTTATCCACAAAGGGCACCATTGAGGAGCACATCCTGAGACTGCTTCACGAAAAGATCAACATGTTCGAGATGGTTATAGGGCAGCTTGATGTCATTCTGGAGCGGTTCGAGAAAGGCAGCTCCTTGGAGAAAAGCCTGTACAAAATCATGCTGGAATCCAGCAGCAACGATGAAATAGCCCGTAAAGTCGATTCACTGGGCCAATCCCTGGAGCATATCCGCACCGAACTGGATGAACAGGCAGATGGACCCGGGGAAAATGACGGGCTCCAACAGCTGATGGGAGGTTGATCGCCATGACGATGTCACAGGAGCAAATCCGTGACTATTGCAAGACTTATCTGGAAGCAACCGCATGCCAGTTTCTTGAAAAATCACCCTACCACGTTACCGTCAAGCTCTCTCCGCAGGCCGATAAGGAGCTGACTAACCGGCCGTATTATTGGGGCTTTGTGGAACGGATGGGCATCGAGCCGGAGACCATGAGCTTCTGCTTCATCTTCGATCCCGAGAAGCACCGGGCGCTGGAGGACGCCTCCGCCGCCCCGAGCGCCGGGCATACGGATCCTGTGCTGGACCGCCACTTCGGTGCGGTTCGGCCGCTTCCCGTGCTAGGTCCTGGCCGAATCCAGAGGGAAGAGATCACCTTTGGCAGTCCGAGATTGAAGCAGATTTTTGCCGCAGCCCGACAAGGCGGCCGCCAGGTCTATCTGTTCGAGAACCCGGGCCACCTTCAGCGGCGCACCTTGCTCTCAGCTGCCTACGAGCCTTGGCTCGGGGTGCAATACAAGCTTGAATTTTGCTGCGATGTCAAACGGGAAGAGCTTCATTTCCTTGGCATTTCGTTGCAGAACGGCATGGTTGACGATGCTTTTGCTAATAGGTTGAAGGGGAAAGATTTGATCCCGAGGCTGCCGGAGAACGTCCACATTACTCCTACCGGGCTGGCTCTTCCGGTTGCGAGAGAACGGCTGGAGAAGCTCATTACCAGCAGGCTTGAGGACGCGGACAGTGCATGGGCGGATGCGGCACAAGAACGGCTGGAGGAGGAGCTTCTGCTTATCGACAGCTACTACAGGGACCTGCTTCAGGACCCCGATGAAGAAAGACAGCTCGCCTTCCGGGAGCAGTATGAAGCAAGAAAAGCTGAAATCCGCTGGCAGTATGAACCGAGAATTGTCGTATCTGCTCTGGGCAGCGGCATCTTTCACCTGCGTTCGTCTCTGTAATCGGAAGATGCCTTCACAATGACTGTTCTCGCTAAAATAACGCAAAAATAGAAGCGCGTTTCCCGTTCCTCCGGCGACAGAATGCAGCAACCTTTTCTGGACGGACAAGCTATACTGAACAAACCTGAGGCAGATCATTCCGATTTTGCTTTGCTTCAACCCAATCCAAGAGATAGCAGGTGAATTGATGATGAACCGTCTTTCACGCATCCGGCGCCCGTTGTCCGGTACGATGAAAATCATGCTGAGCCTGTGCCTGGTCAGCCCTGGATTTCTCGCTCTACCGTCGTTTGCCGCCAAGAATCTGGAGGGTGCGATGAACTTAGTCAGCCATGCTGCCGCTGCCGCTCCAGCAAATGAGTCAGTCGCTCCGGAATCACTCCGGCATTTTGCAGCCGATACGATCAGCAAGCTGTCTGAACAGAGCCCATTCCAATCCTGGGCAGGGGCTTCGACTTCAATAGAGCCGCTTGGTCCCGGCACCAGAAGCTGGCTTGTCACCATTTACAGGCCGTCAATTGCCAGCCCTGCTTCCTCTTCACCTGTTCAGATCGGCTATCTTATTATTTCAGCTGCGCCTCAAGGATTGTACAAGCTGATTGAGTATGGCACCGGGCCTGACAGCCTCTATTCTACAAATTTGGCTTCCGATCCCTTAGTGGTCGCCGGGTCATCCCTGACGATCATGCCTGTCTATGGAGGACCCTTGCTGGCGGCCTGGAGAGTCACCGGCGAAGGCAGCGGCGGAACTACAGGTTCAAGCGCCGAATATCTGGATGCGCAGAGCGGGGAAGCCTTGCCTGAAACGGATACAACCTGGAACCTCCAGAGCGGAAAATACAACCCGCCTTCAAGGGCTTATGGCAGCGATAACGCCGAAGCTTTATTCCCGGGAAATACAACGGCCGCCGGAGAATACTTCAATCCCTATGACAACATCCTGTGGATGGCTGCGGATGCCAAGCAATTAACCCTAGAGGATGTATTGACGGCACTCGATCAAAAGCACAGCCTCGTCTTTGCCGCTTCCGGCAAGGACCGCACTTATCGTTTTCCTCTACCCATCTATGGCTATCAGACCTGGAATGCTGCACCTGCTTTCACTGGAACGGCAACGGATACACCAACAGCTCCTGCCGTCTATGTCCTGACCGGAAGCGGAGAAGGCAGCAGCTCCCGGTGGATATCGCTGGATGCCATTGCCGATGGCGGAAGCTTCCACCCGCTTCCTTAATACAAATTAAGGCCATTTCCTCCAGTTCCTTCGAGGAGATGGCCTTTTCAGATACGCTGCGATTTACCGTCATCAGCTCTGCCGGCTGCGAGTCTTCTTGCGCTTGCCGGGCATCTGCTTCACCCAAAGCGAGATCGAAAACGGAATCATGCCAAACCAGCGGCTTCCCCATGATTCCTTAGCTCGAGAGCGTTCCCGCCTTACCTCGCGGGGCGTCTCCACATAGTCAACCACACGCTCCGTGATATATTTTACCAGTTCATCTCCCTTCGCCATGGTTCTCCCCCCTTTCCCGTGTTATCGTTCTATAGCTAGTGTGCACGGATTAAGCACTTCTCAAACAAGCGAACCGTATGCATGATTTCTCCTTATTCAGTCCAAGCTAAGTCAGAAATGACTACTATAAAGGATGATGCTTATGCTTCAAATAAAAACCGTGAACCGCGCCATGATCTTTTTCTTATTAGCAGGCTTGCTCGGCATTCCATCGCCATCCTTTGCCGACAGCTCGGAGGAGCAGGCGATCCGGCACGCCTTTCCGCAGCCCGTCATTCTTATCGATGTCGGCCACGGCGGTATTGACGGCGGAACCTCCAGCGGCCCTTTGCTGGAAAAGGATATTAATCTTGAAATCGGCAGAAGACTCTATATGGTGCTGCGAAGCCATGGATATATCGCGATTCTCAACCGAACGGGAGATTATGCCTTAAGCGACGATAACCGTTGGCTGAACAGCCGTTCCAGACATCTCCGGGACTTGGCGCAGCGCAAGGAGCTTAGTGAGCAGGTGCCCGCCTCCATTGTGATCAGCCTTCATGTCAATTGGGGACGGAATGCCTCCCGAAGAGGACCGTTGGTGCTGCATCAGGACGAAGGGCAAAGCGCATTGCTCGCCGGAGCGCTTCAGCATGCCCTAGAGGATGCTTATCAGCTCAATAGGAGGCGTCTGCCGGAATTGGGAAGCCCCTTCTATCTGCTGAAGCATACCGATCCGCCGGCTGTCATCGTAGAGACCGGCTTTATCAGCAATGCCGAGGACCGCAGTCTGCTCGCCAGCCCGCGCGGCCAGCAGAAAATCGCAGAAGCACTATACAGCGGAATTGTAGAGTACTTTACGGTAATGTAAATCCCGGGCCAGACTTGATTCCCGAGCGCATCTGTTCCATAGCCAGATCAGAAATCCGAATAAATTGCACACCGTCTGCCTTGAGATCCGGAATTGCCTTCTTCAAGGCGGCGGATGTAATTTTCCCACGGATACCGACATGTCCAATCGTAATACAGCTATTCTGCTCGCGCGCGAGCTGCTCCGCTTTTCGCAATTGAGCGGTAACATGTCCGGTGCTGGACACATCGTCCAGGAAGATGCTGTTCTCCAGCACGGGCAAGCCTCTCTCCCGGCAGAGCTCGTCTACAACAGAGCGGTAATTCGTCTTGCTGTCCACAAAGAACAATCCCTGCTCCCGGCACACATCGAGAATGATCCCCATCACTCGCTTGTCGCCGGTTATTTTCGAGCCCATATGATTATTGATCCCGACCGCATGCGGCACATTTGCGACCGCCGCCTCGACCTTGCTCCGCACCTCCTCATCGGACATCGAAGCCATAATTGCACCGGGACCAAGCCACTCCGGCTTCCCATGCTTAGGCTCCAGCGGAAGGTGAACCAGCACGTCATAGCCCTGCTGATGCGCCCGTTCCGCATCCTCGGCAGTCGTTGGCAGAAACGGCATGACGGCCACCGTCATCGGAATCCCGAGCTGCAGCATTTCATCACTGCCCCCCATGTCATTGCCGAAATCATCAATAATGATAGCAATTCTCGGCTCTTCAGCCTGCCCTTCCTCCTGATTCGCTGCAAATGAAGCTGCGCCACCGGAACACAGCAGGGATACCGTGAGAATTACCGATAAACTCAGCAGCCGGCAAAAGGTAGATTTATATCCGCTCTTGTTCATTTGTCATCCTCCTTTTCTGCCTCAGGCAATCAAGCTCTTTCTCCAGGCCTTCTTCCTTACCAGACAGGTGTAGACAAAGTCGGCAAGGTACAGCAGGAGAAGCAATGGACCCGCCGTAGTCCAAACAGCCTCAACCCTGCCGAAGATGTATTCTATCCCGGGGTGGATATAACGCAATGTCAATAGCGACAAGATTCCCCAATACACTGAAAACCGGATGCAAATATGACCATGAAGCTGTCCCCGCATCCCGGAATAATCCCACCATGTCCGCCCGAACCAGGCCTTGAGTCCACAGCCGCTGACATATTCAACCACGGTTGGAATCAGAAAACAGAGGAGGATCGTAAGCAAAAGCTGATGCTGCTGAATCCGCTCCGTCCCCCATATCAAAAGAAGAGGAGCCGCGCCATACATCGGCTTGTACGGGCCAAGCAGCAGGCCCTCCTTCCAGAATCGCCCTGTTGTTGCCAGGCTATAAGTGTTCTCCAGCAGCCAACCCATCACCGAATATACCAAGAAATAAAACAAAGCTTCACTAGCTGTCATCTTCAAGCCACCCCTGATGTCAAAGTCATCCAGTATCTCTCCTATTATGACTTGAATTCTGCCATTTATTCACAGCAAAGAGCCCAACCAAGGATTGCCGGGCTTAAGCAGGTGCTATAGATTTTATTTCACAATGACCGTATGCAATTCCACGCTGCCGGAGAGCACCTTCACCGTAAGGAGCGCATGCTGTGCCGGCTGCAAGACCGCTTGGACGGTTTGGACTTTCTGGACTGCTTGGGCTTTCTGGACTGCTTGGGCCAGTTGATCCCCGGCTTCTTCAGCCGTTATTTTGCTCTCCGCGATCAAGGTTCCATTCTGAAGCAGCTCCAGTTGGGCCTCCTCCCGGCATGTAAGCTCGATCGACACCGTATGTCCTTCGCCGATGCGATAGAAGCTGTATCCGGCATACTCGCCCGCCGTCAGTTCGAGAGCCAGCCAGTTCCACCCGCTGTCGAACAGGTGCTTTTTCTCCACAGGCTCATTCGTGATCGGCACAATGCTCATGCCGGTAGCTGCACGATACTTATAAATGTTGCTTTCCCGCCGAAGACCGCTGTAGGATACGCCTTTTCCAGGCAGCTCGTCAAAATCGGTCGCTCTCACCCGGCAGCCTGGCAGCCGGAACACGGAGGCGGTGACCTCCGGATGATACGTGCAATTTTCCGCCTTCATATGATCCAGGTACCGTTCCAGAATTTCGCGGGCCCGGTCCGGACTCGGCTTTGGCCCGCCCCTCGTATAAGCTAACAGCTCGTCCCAGCCCTCCGGCTTGTTAACCGTGTAAGGGGAGTTGGGACGCTCCATCTTCTTCCAAGGCCACAAATTGTATCCGATCCCCAATCCCGCGGCAAGCGGATACATAGCAGCGAACCATTCCAGCTCGTTCTCCCCGGTCTCCC
>NZ_HG005139.1:1231041-1234412 GCF_000455265.1 Paenibacillus antibioticophila | reverse complement strand
ACATAGCAGCGAACCATTCCAGCTCGTTCTCCCCGGTCTCCCCTAGCCACAGCGGCTGATCCAGCCTCTTGGACAACGCCAGATATTCGTCGTATGCCTCCTTGCCAGGCATGCACGCGTAACGGTGAAAGTGAATCACCATATTGTCGTCATACCGCTTATAAAAGACTGCCGTATTCGTCGCCCAATGATGCCCCTCAATCGAAAGCATATGTTTCGTATCGATTTCCCGGATCGCCGCAATCGCCTCATCATAGAACTCCGTCAGCTTCCGGACCAGGTAATACTCTTGCTTGCCTTCCATCAATCCGGGGCGAACCGGCTCATTCAGCAGGTCATAACCGCCGACAATCCAGCGGTCGCGATAGCGCCGGGCCAGCTCCTTCCACAGCTCAATCCCCTTATGCCAGCTCTCCGGATCGGTGAGCAGCCGCGGGAGATCATCGACCGAATCGTCAATGTTGGCCCCGGTCTGGCCGCCGGGCGCGCCGTGCAGGTCAAGGAACGCATAAATCCCGAATTCCTCGCACCAATCCAGACATTGATCGATCAGCCGGAAGTTCTCCTCCTTCCAGAAGATTCCCGGCTCGTCCTCCATCAGCACACGCCAGCCGATCGGAATTCTAACCGAATTGTAGCCTTGCTCCGCCATCAGACGGATATCCTCGCGAGTGATATATTGATTGCGAAACCGCTTCCAGAATTGTTCCGCGTATTCGGTCCCTGTCAAATCCCGGATCACCGCTTCGATTCTTCTCGGACGATCAAAGCTTTCATCCTGCGACAACCACATATAACCTTCGCATAACAGCCAGTTGCCCAACCCCCACCCGGTCAAAATGATCTCCTCGCCCGCTTCGTTCACAACCCGTGTTCCTTCAGCGCGCAAAAATCCCTTCACCCGTGACCGTTCCATCTGTTCTCTCATTTCGATGTCCTCCTCTGCCTATGTATGTTGATATGGCTTAGTTGTACGCAAAATTGCATACCTGTCCGTAGGGAATCGCCCAGGCATCAATATACCTGCTTGTATCGATCCGCCTCGACACACAATTTTGTTCGAAAAACCGTACAACGTCCCTACCGTCTGCCCACGTTACGCAACGTTTTGTACGGAAAACCGTACAATTCCCCTTTTGCCTGGCCTCATTACGCGGATTTTGTACGATATTCCGCACAAAATACCGCTCATACTGTCCTTTCGCAAAACTTTTATACGGAAAACCGTATAACTCTCCCTCTATACGGCAGCCCCAACACTCAATCTTTGTACCAAAATCCGCACAAATAACCCGCCATCTGCATCAAAGCGTTACTCCCCAAAAAACAGTTGCCATCCAATTCGTAAGCCTAAGCGCCCTCACGTAAATTATAACATTCACGCCAGGACAAGCAGGATGCCCATATTTCAGGTCAGAGGACATTTTTCAAGGCGCAGTTATAGCAACCATCCACTATCTTGAGCGTATTAATCAGGAGTAAGCTATATTTGGAAAGGAGCACCCCACTTGGAACTGATTCTGGATCAAATGGAAAAAGCCTTTGGCGACAAGCAAGTGCTGAAGGGTGCCGGGTACACGTTTGAGAAAGGGAAAATTTACGGTTTACTCGGACGCAACGGCGCCGGTAAAACAACACTGTTCAATTGTCTGAGCCGGGAGCTGTCGATGGATGCGGGACAAGTCCGGCTGCGCAGCGGAGATACCGTGCGCGAGCTTCGTGAAGAGGATGTCGGCTACGTCTACTCCCTGCCTATCCTGCCGGATTTTCTTACGGGATACGAATTCATTAAATTCTACATGGATATCAATCGCGATAAGCTTCAGGCTGACGACTCCATCGACGGTTATTTTGAATTGATCGGCTTCTCTGAGGAAGATCGCCATCTCCTGATCAAGGGCTATTCCCACGGGATGAAGAACAAGATTCAAATGCTGCTGTTTCTGATCATGAAGCCACCAGTTATTTTGCTGGACGAACCCTTGACCTCCTTCGATGTAATCGTAGCGCTGGAAATGAAAAAGCTGCTCAGAGAAATGAAACAGGATCATATTCTGATCTTTTCCACGCATATTTTGCAGCTCGCCACCGACCTATGCGATGAACTCGTCATTCTGAACAATGGCAGCCTGTCCGCTGTTCCGCCGGGACTGATGCACAGTCCGGAATTTGAGTCGAGCATTATTCAATTGCTGAGGGAAGAATCCGATGCAGCGCACAGTTAATCAGATATTCGGAGTCCGTATCTCGTCCGCCGTCAACCGATTAATTTACTATATCCGCAGGCTGCCGTTGGCAGGACGGCTTGTGCCGGAATCGCTGTATGCCAAGGTTTCGGCCAAACGGGCCCTGTCCGTCGTCGCCTGGATTCTGATGATCCTGTGGGGTCTGTTATCCAAGCTTCTCTATCTGGGTCTGATAGTTTATTATCCTGCGGTATCGATCAAGCTGGATAGCTTTGCGGGCTATAGCAACCCGCAGCTCAGCCTGTTCAGTCATATATTTCTGATCATCAGCTTCATTACGGCCGGGGTGTCAAACTGTACCATCCTGGAGCCAAAGCGGGAGAAGTTCATAGCTGTCAAGCTGATGCGCATACAACCCGACATCTATATGAAGGCGACACTCGGCTACAAATATCTCACTTCCTTCATCTACTACATACCGGCGCTGCTGCTGTTCGTTCTGCTTCTGGACGGTACGGTTATGCAGGCTTTGTCTCTGGCAGTGACGGTCACACTGTCCCGGGTGATCTGGGAGTACATTCATTTGAAGCTGTTTGAAGCCAATGGCATGGTACTGGTCAAGCAGAACCTGATTGTCTGGCTGACCATCGGCGTTACCTATGCCCTTGCCTACGCTCCCTTATTGTTCCCGGAGGTTCCACTGCTCGGGGGAATATTGCTGTCATGGGTTGCGCCCGTTATCCTGATTCCGCTCGGAGTTTTTGCTTTGCTTCGTTTAGCTAAATATGATGATTACCGGGCGGTAACAGATGCCGCTACCAAACGGGATGATCCGCTGCTGGACATGGGACGTCTAATCAAGGAAGCAGAGCTCAAGAGCGTTCAGACCAAGGCTGGCGAGACAGACTTGACGGTCAGACAGGATGGACAAGGCGGAAACAAGCAAGGCTACGCCTTTCTCAACACGCTGTTCTTCGCACGGCATCGCAGCCTGATCCTGGACCCTGTACGCAAGCGCCTGGCCCTGATTGCCGGCCTCGGAGCTGCCGTCTGTGTAGTATTCGCCCTGAGCGCTGACGCAATCGGACTGGTCATTACCGGCCCCGGCTTCTTCGTTCCTTATTTAGCCTTTACACTGTATCTGCTATCTGTCGGGGAGCGGGTATGCCGGGCATTCTTTTATAA
>NZ_HG005139.1:1216094-1231016 GCF_000455265.1 Paenibacillus antibioticophila | reverse complement strand
TGTCGGGGAGCGGGTATGCCGGGCATTCTTTTATAACTGCGACCTCAGTATGATGCGGTACAGCTTCTATCGCGCCGCAGCGCCGGAGCACTTCCGGATTCGCCTGTTGAGCCTTGCGGGGCATAATTTGCTGATCGCTTCGACCTTTGCAGCGATGCTGACTCTGCTCGCCGGAATCGCCGCTCCCTGGTCGACGCCGGATACCGTGATGCTGTGGGTTTCAGCGTTATGCTTGTCCCTGTTTTTCACCGTTCACCATCTGGCGCTCTACTACCTGTTCCAGCCCTATTCCACCGAGCTGAACGTGAAGAACCCTTTTTACCATGTTTTGAATATGGGCGTGTCGATGGTGTCCGGCGCCAGTCTGTTCTTCTCCATTCCGCTTGCGAATTTCACCGTCATCATAGCAGGACTGACCCTGGTTTATCTGGCCAGTACCTGGATTCTGGTAAGCAGATTCGGCCACCGGACGTTCCGGGTCAAATAGGTTTGGTTGATCTTTGCCTTGCGGGATGGTAACATAAAGGCACCAATGTTGAAGAGGAGTGGAAAGATGAACAACTTTCTTGCGAACTAATCAGATGAGAACGAGCAGAGTCTTCCTTTGCGCGTTTTGTCATGGTTATGCAAGAAAGTGTGTATTCTTTTCATCCCGGACGATATAGGCCTCCCTGTGACAGGGGCATGGTCTGTTATAGGTATGGGCTGCAGGAATTCCCTTTCTTGCAGCCCATACTTTTTTTTGTACAGGAGGAACTTGACTATGTCCCAAATCACCGTAAACAAACTTACTTTTGCCTATGAAGGCAGTTACGATTTGATCTTCGAAAATGTCAGCTTCCAGCTCGACACGGATTGGCGGCTCGGCTTCACCGGACGAAACGGACGAGGAAAGACGACATTCCTGAATCTTCTTCTGGGCAAGCTTGAATACAGCGGCACCATCTCCGCAGATGTCGAATTCGAATACTTCCCCTATCCTATTGCGGATCGGGATCAGCTTACGATGAATGTCGTTAGCGACATTTACCCCGATTATGTTCACTGGGAGCTGATGCGCGAATTCCAATTGCTCGAGGTTACGGAAGATGTGCTGTACCGCCCGTTCTCCTCCCTGTCCAATGGCGAGCAGACCAAGGTCATGCTGGCTGCCATGTTTATCAAGGAGAACCGGTTCCTGCTGATCGATGAGCCGACCAACCACCTGGATCTTCGGGGACGGGAGCTGGTCAGCGAGTATCTTCGGACCAAGCGCGGATTCATTCTCGTCTCGCATGACAGGGCGTTTCTGGATCACTCTGTGGACCATATTTTGTCGATCAACAGGACGAATATTGAAATTCAGAAGGGCAATTTCTCCAGCTGGTGGATGAACAAGGAGCGGCAGGATCAATACGAGCTTGCCGAGAACGAGAAGCTGAAGAAGGACATCAAGCGGCTGTCCGAAGCCGCGAGGCGCACAAGCGGTTGGTCCGACGAAGTGGAGAAGTCGAAGAACGGCACCCGAAATTCCGGCTCCAAACTGGATAAGGGCTACGTCGGGCATAAGGCTGCCAAGATGATGAAGCGCTCGAAATCGATCGAGCAGCGGCAGCAGAGCGCATTGGAGGAGAAATCCTCGCTGCTGAAGAACCTGGAATCGGCAGACCAGCTAAAGCTGTCCCAGCCGGTCTATCACAAGCAACAATTGCTCCATCTAGATCATGTCTCAATTCAATACGGTGACCGAACCGTATGTCAGGACGTCAGCTTCACGATCAATCAAGGTGATCGGGTCGCGCTCCGCGGATCGAATGGCTCCGGCAAGTCCAGCCTGCTCAAGCTAATCTGCGGAGAAGCTATAAGCCATACCGGCAATGTCGACATCGGCAGCCGGCTTCAAATCTCCTATGTCTCTCAGGATACCTCGCATCTGGCAGGCAGTCTGACCGATTATGCCCGAGCATGCGGGATCGACGAGAGCTTGTTCAAGGCCATTCTCCGCAAGCTCGATTTTGCCCGGGTCCAATTCGAGAAGGACATCGCCTCCTACAGCGGCGGGCAGAAGAAAAAGGTGCTGATCGCCCGCAGCCTGTGCGAGCATGCGCATCTGCTTATCTGGGACGAACCGCTCAATTTCATTGACGTCATCTCCCGGATGCAGATCGAGGAGCTGCTGCTGTCCTATGCGCCGACCATTCTCTTTGTCGAGCATGACCGGGAGTTCTGCGAGCATGTCGCCACTTCCGTGATCGAGCTTTGAGCGAATCCTGCGTTCACCCCTTAGCTCCGAACGATTTGCTTACGAGTTACGCCAAGTCAGGAAGGGCCAACGAGGATGGATATTTTGCTGTAAGGATCAGAGGAAAAGCCCTGGCTGTATCGAATATGAACAATAATAAACTTAAAGGAAGGTCCTGTTTTATGAAGACAAAAGCCATTTTAGTTTTTATTGACGGCACCATTTGCGATACACGCCACAGAAACGATTTATTTGGAACAGATGCATTTTCTCTGGATGAAAATATCCTGAAAGACGCCCCCACGGATGGCAGCGTAGAGTTTCTGAACAGCCTGGCTGACCGTTATTCCATAGTCTACATTGGCGCACGCCCTGAAGGCGTCATGGATATTACGAAGCAATGGCTTGAAATAACCGGTTTTCCTCGGGGGGATATCTATCTGGCGGATACTCAGCGTAAACGATTGGAAATTGCTGTTTCCCTTAAAAATAAGTATCATTTCGTGGCAGGCATCGGCGATCGATGGGATGACAATGAGCTTCATTTAGAATTAGGTTGCCAGAGCTTTATACTCAGAGAATACCATCCAAACTGGAGCACGGTGGAAAAATACCTTATTAACGAGCGTATTTAATAAGTTCTAAACTAAGCAAGCAGCCTGCTTTATTTGACAAAAAAGACCTGTCAGGCATTCAAAGCCAACAGGTCTTCTTATTTAACCTCGAAATGTAACCTCAACTCTCCGACACGCGATAAACTTCACTGTACAGAATGGCCCTGCAAGCGAGGAACTCTTGCTCGGTGAGTAGCTGCGGATAGCTCATGATTTTGAGCGGCAGCGGCTCCCCGCCTTCCCGCAGCGGCGGTTGAACATAGCTGTATTCATTCAGGCGGAAGCCCAGCCGCTCATAGAAAGAGATCCGTCTTGCGGACAACTCGTCCTCCGGCAGCTCTACCTCGAGGATCGTCGGCTTCACCGGCTGCTCCTCCAGGCATTTTCTCACAAGCTTGTTGCCAACCCCGCCCCCGCGCACCGATGGATCAACCGCGAGATGCTCAATGAAGCGCAGCGCAGGAAACTCCCAGATTGCCAGAAAGGCAATAATCCGCTCTTCCTCATCCCTCTCAGTAAGCAGCCGATACTCCGACCGATCCAGAAGCTTCTCTTGCCCGGATTTGGTACGATATTCCGTCACCGGAAAGGATGCTGACATGATTTCGTATACACGTTCAAACTGTTCTAGCTGACTCATTCGAAGTAATCTCCTGTTTATCCTTCAGTTACGCTCTGGCAAGCCTCGCAGATTCCGTACACCTCGAAGCGGTGCCGGATCACCTTGTAATTTCCCGGCAGCTCCAGCCCATGGTCCATCGGACAGAAGTCAAAGGCCAGTGTTTTTTCGCAATTAATGCAGATCAGGTGATGGTGGTGATGCGCCGCGCAATTTTCCCGGAATTTCAAGCCGCCTTCCATGAAATAGAAATGCTCCAGCACACCCATCTCACTCAGCATCCGAAGATTGCGGTACACCGTATCCAGGCTCATGCTTGGATAATGAACGGACATTTGGTCATAAACATCCTTCGGCGATAAATAGCCGTCATAGTCGGCAAAAATCTGCGCCAGCGTCTTTCGCTGCTCCGTTACCCTCCACCCGTTACGCGCCATCGTATCCAGCATTTCTTGAACCTTGGAGTGGCTTTTTTCCATTCCTGCGCACATTCCCTTCCTTGATATCTAAAGCGTCTGGTCCGCCAGCCCCAGTCCGCATAAAATCCTATCGTTCTATTTTATCAGGAAAAGGGAGAGTTGTCACAATCACTCCTTATATTTCAAGCTCGTTATCGGCCGTAAGCGAGAATGCCTGGGACTGCTTGCCGGTCAGCTTGCGGCTTCGCTGATCCGGCTGGGAGGTGCCTGCATAGACGGTGTAGGTTCCTTTCTGAATTTTGCGCACGCCTTCCTCGTCGCATAATGAGAAGGCGGATGCAGGCAGATGCAAATTCACTTCCTTGGTCTCGCCAGGCTCGAGGTGAATTTTTCGGAGCGCCTTTAGCTGGGCATTAGGCGTCCCGGCCCGCTCGGCCTTGACGTAAAGCTGCAGCGTTTCTCCCCCTGCCCTCCTGCCGTTGTTGCTCAGCATGGCGGTAACCTGAATGCCCTGAGAGGTGATCCGGTCCGTATCCAGCTTCGCGCCATCCAAGACGATATCGGTATAGGAAAGCCCGTAACCAAACGGATACAACGCCTCGCCCGTCATATAGCGGTATGTCCGGTTTTTCATCGCATAATCAGTAAAGGCGGGAAGCTCCTCTGTTGAGCGGTAGAACGTCGCCGGCAGCTTACCCTCCGGAGAAAACTCGCCGAACAACGCCTCCGCAATGACCCGTCCTCCTTGGGCGCCCGGATACCAGCCTTGCAAAATCGCCGGAACATGCTCGTCAGCCCAGCTGAGATCAAGCGCACTCCCTGCCAATACGACCAATACCACGGGCTTGCCGCTGGCATAAGCGGTTTTCAGTACTTCCTCCTGAAGTCCCGGGAATTTCAGATCCGGTTTATCACCGCTGCCGAACTGGTTTCCGGTATCCCCTTCTTCCCCTTCCAGCCCCGCATCCAGTCCCAGACAAACCACGACAACATCGCTTTCCGCACAGACGGCCTTGACCTCGGAAATCCGGTCGTTTCCGGTGCTGAGCCCGCTGACGCGGTCTTTGTACAGATGACACCCCTCGGAATACAGGACGCGGGCAGCGTCCCCGACATAATCCTGAATACCTTCCAATACCGTAATATAGCGAGAGGCTGTCCCTTCGTAATTGCCGACAAGCGCCTTGCGGTTATTGGCATTGGGGCCGATCACGCCTATGGTGCGGACCGCGTCTTTGCTCAGCGGCAGCAGTCCAGCTTCGTTCTTCAGCAGCACCAGGCTCGAACGGGCGGCTTTGCGGTTTAATGCCTGCATCTTGGGGGTATCCACTTCGTTATAGGCAATCGCGTTAAACGGTACTTGCTCCGGCTCGTCAAACAGGCCGAGCTTCATGCGGGTCGTGAACAGCCGGAGCACCGCACGGTCGATTTGTTCCTCGGTAACGAGCCCTTCCTTGACCGCATCCAGCAAAAACATAAACAAGCTGCCGCAGTTCAAATCGCAACCCCGGTTAACCGCTAAGGCGACCGATTCCACGGCGTTCTCCGTTACTTGGTGGTGCTCGTGAAAATCGCGGATCGCCCAGCAATCCGACACGACATGCCCGTCAAACTGCCATTCGCCGCGCAGGATTTGTTCGAGCAAAAGCTCGCTTCCGCAGCAGGGTTCACCATTCGTCCGGTTATAGGCGCCCATTACCGCTTCAACCTTGGCTTCCTCAACGCAAGCCTGGAAGGCCGGCAAATACGTCTCATACAAATCCTGAGCAGACACGACTGCGTTAAACTGATGCCTGAGATCCTCCGGTCCGGAGTGAACGGCAAAATGCTTGGCGCAAGCGGCGAGCTTGAGATAATTTTCGTCATGGCCCTGCAGGCCTTGAATAAACCGGACACCCAGTCTTGCGGTTAAATAAGGATCCTCCCCGTAGGTTTCATGCCCTCTGCCCCATCTTGGATCGCGAAAAATATTAACGTTTGGCGCCCAGAAAGTCAGACCTTTATAAATATCCGTATCCTCATACTGCTGCTGCATATTAAATTTGGCTCTTGCCTCTGTGGCAATCGCATCAGCCACTTCCTCCAGCAGCTCTTCGTCGAACGTGGCCGCAAGCCCGATCGCCTGCGGGTACACGGTGGCCACACCGGCTCTGGCGACACCGTGCAACGCTTCGTTCCACCAATTGTAGGCTTTGACGTCAAGCCGCGGAATCGCGGGGGCGGCGTGCAACATTTGATGCACCTTCTCATCCAGCGTCATCTGCTCGACGAGACTCTGGGCACGCGCCTTATACTGATTCATTTTTTCACGGTTGTTTACGAGTTCGACCATCATCTCAACCTCATCTTTCACCTGTTTTTTGATCAAATAGGATTTGATAAACTCTTTTCGCGCATGGTATCATTTTGTATGCGATTTCATCGACTTTATTATACCGGCTTTAGCTTCGTTATTTCTTCGTAAATTTAGCTTTTGACTTCTCAAATATTGCTAAATTTGAAGCCAAGAGAGGAAGAATACAGATGATTGAAAGTCTGAATGGCGCCAAGGAAACCGTTTCTTACCGGGACCATCCCGGAATCCGTATCTATTTGAACCAAGAGGCTGAGGATTACCCTATGCACTGGCATACGGCTGCTGAGGTGATCATGCCGATCGAAAATAATTACTCGGCGGTTGTCGACGATACCCGGATAGTCCTGAATCCCGGGGACATACTCATCATCCCTCCGGGTGAGCTGCATCAACTGTTTGCCCCGGAAACGGGAAAAAGGGTCATCATGCAGTTTGACAGTACACTTCTCTACCCGCTGAACGGGTTTGATTCCACCTTTCACCTGCTTCGCCCTTACATCATCATCGCTTCCCATCAAGATCAGGAACTGCACGGTGCGCTGAAGCCCCTGCTGCTTGAACTGATGGATGAATATTTCAGCGGCTCCCTGCTTAAGGAAGCTTCCGCTTACGCCATGCTGATTCAATTTTTCGTTGTGCTTGGCCGGAACTATATGCATCTGGAACGCCGTTTCCCCAACCGAAAGAGCCAAAAACAGCAGCATAAATACATCGATAAGCTGCTGGAAGTATGCAACTATATTAACGAGCACTGCACCGAGGAGATTCAGGTTGAAAGGCTGGCCGAGCTGGCCGGAATCAGCAAATTTCACTTTATGCGTTTGTTCAAGCAATTTATGGGCATATCCTACTACACTTATCTCAACCAGCATCGGATCATGCATGCAGAGAAGCTGCTGATCGATGCGAATTTGTCGATTATGGAGGTCGCCATGAGCTCCGGCTTCGGCAGTTTGCCTACCTTTAACCGCGTATTCAAGAACTATAAAAAATGCACACCTTCGGAATATAAGCTTTTACATGGGGTTCATAAGGTTTAATGCCTAAGCCAGCGGACAATGTGAAGAGGGTGTCCCAAACCATCGTAGATGATAGGGGGGTACATTTTTCAATGTGAGGTTACGCCGTGCGTCGCGAAATAAGTGCAGAAAGGCACTAAAATGCTGGCGTGGGTGCTCGTGCGACGAAATAAATGACAAAAGGCATTAAAATTCCTGGCGTCGGTGCTCTTGCGGCGAAATAAATGACAAAAGGCATTAAAATTCCTGGCGTCGGTGCTCATGCGGCGAAATAAATGACAAAAGGCATTAAAATTCCTGGCGTGGGTGCTCGTGCGACGAAATAAATGACAAAAGGCATTAAAATTGCTGGCGTGGGTGCTCATGTGGCGAAACAAGTGCAGAAAGGCATTAAAATTGCTGGCGTGGGTGCTCGTGCGACGAAATAAATGACAAAAGGCATTAAAATTGCTGGCGTGGGTGCTCGTGCAGTCTTTATAATGCAGAATGTCACCTCGAGGCTTGGTTGCCAAAGCCAGTTTGGAGGTCGGGCGGATTTTCCCTCGCTCCTCATTTGCTCAAGAAAGCCGCTGGGACGCAAGAAACCAAGGCACCAAGCGAGAGAAAGGCCGCTTAGCTCCTTGGTTTTTATATGAATATCACTCTATTATGCTACTAAGGCTGTACAGAATTTTACTTTCGAAACACCCTCTCATTTAAATCCTCTCTTCGATCTCTCCCTCAAGCTCCAAATAGCGGTTGCGGAGTTCCTCAAGTTCTTCCTCCGTTGCCGGCCAATAACTGCGCTGGTGGGATTCAAGCAAGGTCTCCAGCATTTGATGGTAAGCGAAGCGATTGTTCTCCAGCAGTTGACAGCTGCGGGCTTCATCCGCGACATAGGTTTCATGCAGTGCGGAAAACACCCACGAATCCACTTTGTTCGTCGTCGCCGCAAGTCCGAGTATATTTTCGAAGCGCTGTGCGATCTTTTGCGTTCCATGGTAATCATGCTCCAGCAGCGCGTCGATCCACTTCGGATTGGTCAACCGGGTACGTACACCCCGGACAATCGACTGCTCCGCCGATTCGGTCAAAGGCAGCTCCCCGGTCGTGTCTGTAATATGAATCTCCGCCGGCGTTCCCTTCGCCATCTCAACGGACTTGGACAAGCCGCCGAAATACTCATAATAATGATCGGAATCGGTAACCTCCCATTCATGGCTGCCGCGAATTTGCGAAACGACATCGACTGCCAGCAAATGAGTTCGGTACAGCTCCGGCTCCGCGTGCCCGCGTTGCTCCAAGCTGTAGACATACTGCTGACTGTCCGCATAGGCTTGCCCCAGCTCCGCTTCCTCGCTCCAATGCTTCGTCTCGATCAGCTTGGTCATGCCCGTCCCGTATTGACCTTCCGCAGGGCCGAAGATCCGGGCGTTCGCCAGATCCGCGGCGCGCTCAGACTCGTAGCCTGACGAGAGCAGTCCAGCCTTCGTCTTGCGGGTATGGGCCTTGAACAGGTTCATTTCCTCCGGCTCGTCCAGCTCGGAGACACGGCGGAAAATCCGGTTCAGATCCTCCAGCAGATTCGGAAACATGTCACGGAACAATCCGGTGATATGGACCACAACATTCAGACGCGGACGGCCCAGCTCGGAGAGCGGGATGATATCGTATTCGGTCCGGAACGTACCGAGCCCTCTGCCGGTGCGTACGCCCAGATAGCGAAGAATCTGGCCGATCGTCTCCCCTTGCGTCCTGGACGTTTCCAGACCCCACAGCACGATAGCTGTTGTGCCCGGATATTCGCCATGCTTGTCGTAATATTGGCGAACCGAGTTGTCGGCGGTCCGCGCTCCCCGTTCCGCGGCGGTAACGCTCGGCACGGCACGCGGATCGAATTGATAGAGATTTCGTCCGGACGGCAGCACCTCCGGCGAGCGCATCGCGTCGCCGGCCAGTTTGGCCCGGAGATAGCGCCCCTCCAGCGCCTTCAGCAATCCCTCCAGCTCCTCGTTGTTCATGGAGTTCTTGTATGCCTGATAGCCGTATTCCAGCGTCTGTTTCAAGGCCTCCTGCCATTCCGCCGGCTCCTTCGCGCAGGAGGACGGAAGCTCCCTCGCTGCAAGGTACCCGGCAATCAATTCTTCCGCCTCCTGATCCAGTCTCCGAAGTTCCTCCGTTTGCCTCTGCTCCGCAAGCTCCTCCGCCTTCTTGCCGTTCCGCTCCGCCAAGAGTCCCCGCAAGGAACGGACCGTTCCCCGCTCATGCCGAAGCACGAACCGCATGTAAGCGGCAGCCTCTTCGGAGGAATAGCCATCGCCGAGCACATGTAGGCCGCTTGGAATCATGGAACGCTGCATCCGGTACAGCTCCTCCTCCATGTCCTCCGGCGTCTTCGCGGCAAAGTGCAAAGCCTCGGCCGTCTCCTCCAGCTTGCGGAGGATATCCCGGCAGCGGTCAGGGTCCAGTTGCTCCGCCTCGCGGTACTCCTGCAGAAGCGAGTCGAGTTCAGCCCATTCGCCGTACAGCTCCGCCTCGGCAAACGGCGGCGCCTGATAGCCGACCAGCACCGCATGGCTGCGGCGTTTGGCGATCATCGCTTCCGAGGGATTGCCCACGTAATAATAGTACAGATGAGGAAGCTCCCCCAGAAAATCATCCGGCACGCAGTCGCCCGACATGCCGCATTCCTTGCCGTGCTGGAACTCCAGCGTGCCGTGGGTGCCGATATGAACGACCGCATCCGCCTCCCACTCCTCGCGCAACCATTGATAAAAGGCGGTATACTGATGCGTCGGAAGCAGGGAACGATCATGCACGGCCTTCTCGGGATCCTCATGAATGCCACGCGAAGGCTGCAAGCCGATAAAAACATTACCGCTTACGATGCCGGGAATCAAAAAGGCCCCCTGCTCCGACATGATTTCACCGGGAGGTTCGCCCCAACGGGCTTTCGCCTCGGCACCCCACGAACGGGCCGCCAGCTTGGCTGCAAATTCAGGATCGCTGTAACGGATCATTTCATCCGCGGCCTGCTCGCCCGTCCATTGTCCGGAATTGACCAGACCGCCCTCAACAAAGCGGGAGCGCAGCTCCTTCGCGGATATTTCCTGAACATCATAACCTTCCTTTTTCAGCCTGGTGAGCAGCCTAGATACCGATTCAAACGTATCCAGAAACGTGCCTCCGAACACATTGGCCTCGCCGGGAGGGTAGTTATAGCAAATCAGGGCCAGCCGTTTCTCCCGGTTTGTCTTTCTTTTCAGTTCCAGCCAACGCCGGACGCGTCCGACCAGCCGTTCTGCCCTTTCGGGAAGGAGTGCCAGCCTGCTGAGCGCAACGCCCAGCCCCCGATCCTCTCCTTCACGACGCAGAGCAGCGATCGGAAAGGTCTCAATGGCTCCGTCCAGCTCCGGCAGCACAACCTGAACCATAAGCTGCGAGGGACTTACTCCCTGAACCGACTGCCTCCATTCCTCCTCCGTCATGCCGGATAAGAAAAACGGGTGCAGCATCGGCGCTCCCACGGCGTCCAGCCAATCCACCGCACCGCCTGCTCCGGCTGGAGATGATGATGCAGCCCCGCCTCCGCCCGGACCGATCCCCAGACGGAAGGGAAGCAGATTGATGATCAAATCGACCGGCCGATCTTCTTCAACCAGCAATTCGCGAAGACGCTCCAGCGAAATATGCATGACGGAAGGAAAAGCCACCGGCAAAACGTCGGCAAAAGCCTCGATGCTGTCCATCAGCTCGCCGATACATTCCGCCATGTCCAGGGGATTGCCGTTACCAAGAAACAATAGCGCTACCTTAGGCCGATGCTCCGTATATCCCCGGCTTTTCCGGTAGTGCGCCAGGGTCGAAAAACGGGCCCCCCGGTGCGGGTCGAACAGGCATAGCTCCTGAACGAAGACCGGGTCGAGAGGGACGGGCAGCAGGTTGCACCCGCCATACTCCCGGCCCGCCAGACAGAGCAGGCCGAGCATATTTTCAACTCCGCCGCCCCGCCAATATTCCGTTATATTCACATAGCGGTCGTAGTCCTTCCTGAGTTCATTCGGCAGTCCTGTCTCTACGTTCACACCCGGGCTCGGCAAGCGGTCGGCAGTCAGTCCGCCTAGCCGGAACAAAGAGCGGATCTCGGCCGCATCCCCGCCCACAGGAACGAACTGCGCCGCCCCTTGACTAAGAAGCAGCTTGATTTGTTCCACAACCTCCTTGCGAACGCCGTGCGCATCGAAAATCACAAAATCTGCGGCATCCGGTCCGAGCTTCGTCTCCAGACCCGGCGGCGATTTGACGGATTCGGGTCCTCCCGGGTCGTCGACGGCCAGCTGCAACTGATCCCGCTGCGCCTCATCCAGCCTACGGTACGCTGCCGACAAGTGAGCCTGTGATGCCTCGCTGTTCGTCAATACGATGATTTTCAACCTCTCATCTCCCCACGTATATATTAAAAGAAACGTCTGGCGGCCCTTCGTTTTATAACAGAGCCGTCCCCACGCTCTTGCGCTCCTGCATCAAGTTCCTTGCCGCACGTTCGATCACGCCGGCATCCAGCTCCTCCAGCCGCAAATACTGCGCATGCATGCATTCCGCCAGCTTGCGGGCGTAGCCAAGACGGACAAATCCCTGCTCCGTATCGATGACCAGAGCGTGGATCCCCGAAGCCGCAATACGGCGGCCAATGCCGCGAATTTCCTGCCAAAGGTCAAGCCCTGGAGTTGAGCCCACGTTCGCTTTCCCATCCGTCATGATGATCATCGCCGGAATGAGCCCGCTGCCCTTGCGCTGCATCGTTAGCATCGTCTCCGCCCCTTTCTCCAACCCGGCCAATAGCGGAGTTCTTCCGCCAACAGGCATCGATTGTAAGCGGCGTTCAGCCAGCTCGACACTGCGCGTGATGTCCAGCAGCAGCTCTGCCCCGCTATCCCGAAAAGCGACCAGGCCGACGCTGTCGCGCTGCCGGTAAGCGTCGCGCAGCAGCGACAGCACCGCACCCTTGACCGCTTTCATGCGCTTGGCCGCGTTCATCGAGCCGCTGGCATCGACGACGAACAACAACGCGGTCCCCGTTCGGCTCTCCCGCACCTTAACGCGCAGGTCGCTTCCCTCGACCAACACGCGAGGACCGCCTTCGCCGCCATTAGCAGCTTGCCGCAAGCGGCGGGCCTGCTGATAAGGAGCCGCCGCCCGCAGCGTGGCGTCGAGCGCCAGATCGGAGACCGCCCCTCGCGGCGTCTCCGATCGCGCATAGCGGCCGGACCGTCCGCCCTCGCTCGCCTGGTTGCGTTTGCCCGCTTCAGCCTTAAAGCGGGTGTGCGGCGGAGCAAAGGCAATCCGGCGGACGCCGAAGTCCCGGCCTACCGCCTCTACGACGGCACGCGCAGGGACGGATGCAGCGCCCTCCCCGCTGGAGGCGGAGCCGTCCCCGGCTGCAGCGCTCCCAAGCGCCGGTTCTGGTTCTGTCACTTGTTCTTCCGTTTGTTCTGGCGCTGGTGCTGGTTCCGGTGCTGCCTCCCCGCTGCCGGCCTCCGGCAACGGCGAGCCGTCAGGCTGCATGTCATCCTCCTGTGCATCGGATGACGGCGCTTGCTCCGGCGGCGGTTCAACATCCGCCTGGCCGTGGTCCGGTTCTTTTTCCGGGGCGGCCTGTCTCCCAGCTTCATTCTCCGCCTGACCCATGCGGTGCGGCAGAACAAACCCGGCTGCCTCCTGCACATGCCCTGCACTGACCTCCGGCTCGCCCTCCCAGGCAGCCAAAGCGCGAGCAAGCTCCGCAAGCAGAATTTCCCCGCGCTGTCCCGAGCATCCGGCCTCTCTGGCAATTTCGGCGGCCAGACGCAGCATCGGCTCGCCGATCCGCACGGCGCCTAGGCGCTCCTGTGCCTGCGCAAGCCTTTTCCGCAGCGCTTCGGACTCTTGCTCGAAGGAGCGCGCAAATGCTTGCGGATCCCGCTCGAAGGCCAGTCTGCGGGTGATAATCTCCGCCCGTTCGGCAGGATCGCACGAGGTGTCGACCCGGACATAAAGTCCCCAGCGGTCAAGTAAAGCAGGAGTCAGCTTGGCCTCCTCAGGATTCATCGTCCCTAGCAGCAGGAAGAAAGACCGCTGCCAACCGGCTGTCCCTTCATGCGCTCTTTCGAAGCCGCCTTGTTCTGCAGCGGACAAAATCGCGTTCAGTGCCCTTTCGCTCATCAGGTTCACATCATCTATCGTCACCAGTTGCCCGTCCGCTGCGGCCAGTAAGCCGGAAGAAAAGGTTCTCTCCCCAAAGCGGATGGCAGCTGCCGTCTCCAAGCCGCCAAAGAGCCGGTCGTCATCGACATGAAGCGGAATGCGGAGCTCCTTGCGTTCCGGAACCAGAGAAGCAAAGCCGCGAACAAGTGTCGTCTTTGATGTCCCCGTCTCTCCGGCCAGCAAAACTCCCTTGACCGACGGATTCACGGCGTGCAGCAGCAGCGCTTTTTTGGCCCGCTCCTGGCCTACAACGGCGCAGAAAGGATACAAGAAACCGCCGTCAGCGCACATTCGCGGCCTCCAGCAGCAGATCGCCGAGCCGTTCCTTGATCGTCTCCGTCCCGTACGCTCCATCCTCGAACGGTCTTCTGCGCATCCGATGCGGCATGACAAGCGAAGCCGCCTCAACCATGTCATCTGCCAGGACACAGGTTCTGCCCTCCAAGGCGGCGAGCGCCATCGCCGTCTTCATCAGCGTGATATCCGCGCGGTGACCGTCCACCTCCAGCCGAATCCCGACCTTGGCGGTCCATTCCAGCAGCTGATCGGCAGGCTCAATCCTGGCAAGCCGCTCGCGAGCGCTCAGAATCCGGTGATAGAGCTCCGTTTGTTCTCGCGCATATTGGCGTCGAAACGCTTCGGGATCCGCATCAAAGGCAAGACGTCGCTTGACGACCTCCATACGGGTCTCAACCTCCCGCTCTCCCCCTACTTCCACGGACAGCGCAAATCGGTCCAGCAGTTGCGGGCGCAGATCCCCTTCCTCCGGATTCATCGTCCCGGTCAGAATGAAACGGGAGGGATGACTATACGACACTCCCTCCCGTTCGACCGTATTTACACCCATGGCGGCAGCGTCCAGCAAGGCGTCCACGATGGTATCATCCAGCAGATTAATCTCATCCACGTATAAAATATGTCCGTGAGCCGCAGCCAGCAATCCCGGCTCGAACCGCTTTTCTCCCTCACGGATCGCATGCTCGATGTCCAGGGTGCCCACGACGCGGTCCTCCGTAGCGCTGACCGGCAGGTTGACGACATGAAGGCCCGGCATCAGATCGGCGAGCGCCCGGACTGCCGTCGATTTGGCCGTCCCTTTCTCTCCCCGGATCAACACCCCGCCAAGACGCGGGTCCACAAGATTCAGGAGCAATCCCTTCTTTATCGCATCCTGGCCGACGATGGCCGAAAACGGAAATACATCCGGTGTGATATTCATCGTTATCCTCTCCATTTCCTAATGCACATAGATTTTTTCGGCCGTCTGCGCCTGCTCTTTGTTCGGAAGCAGCCCCGTTACAAGACAGCTCAGCCGTTGATTGACCGGATCGCGCTCAATGCGCCCCTTTACGCCGAACACTTCGCCAAGAGAGTGTTCGGTAATCGTATCCTCCGGCGACCCGCTGGCATACACTTTTCCTTTGCTCATCATCATGATTTCGTCGGAATAGG
>NZ_HG005139.1:1208749-1216063 GCF_000455265.1 Paenibacillus antibioticophila | reverse complement strand
TCATGATTTCGTCGGAATAGGCCGCCGCATGATTCATATCGTGCAAGACCATGATGATAGTCATGCCGTGTTTCCGATTAATATCGGAGATCAGCTCCATGATCTCCCACTGATGGCTGACATCCAGATAGGTTGTCGGTTCATCAAGCAGCAAAAGGCGCGGCTTTTGCGCCAGCGCCAACGCAATCCACACCCGCTGGCGTTCCCCGCCGGATAAGGCGGACAGCTTGCGGTCGGCAAACATCCAAGTCCCTGTCTGCGCCAGTGCCCAATCGACGATGGCCTCATCCTCCTTGCGCTGTCCGGCCCAAGCCGGTTTATGCGGAAAGCGCCCGTAACCGACCAAGGTTCGCACCGTCATGTCCGGCAGCTTATCCTGGCTTTGCTGCAGCATGGATAACTGACGGGCCAGACTTCGCCTGGAATAGGCTCCGATAGGCTTCCCTTCCAGCAGAATCGAGCCCCCTGCCGGCTTCAATTGACCGGAGATCGCCTTGAGCAAGGTGCTTTTTCCGCATCCGTTCGGACCGATAATGCTGTAGATCTTCCCCTCCTCCGCCTGCCAATCCAGACGGTCGATCACGCATCGGTTGTGGTAATTGACAGAAACCTGATCCAGCAGCAATGCTGTCATTCTCCTTCCCTCCTTAGCAAATACAGAAAGAACGGAGCGCCAAGCGCTCCCAGTATAATTCCAACAGGCAGCTCGATTGGTGCGAACATCAGACGAGCCAAGGTATCACAGACCGTGACCACCGCGGCGCCGAGCAGCGCCGAGGCAGGCAACAGCAGCCGATAGTCACTGCCGATCAGCAGCCGGGCGGAATGCGGCACAATCAGGCCCACAAAGCCGAGCAACCCCACCACGCTGACGGCGCTGGCGGCTAGCAAAGTAGCTACAGCCGTCAATACCAGGCGGGTAGTCTCTACCTTAAGGCCAAGGCCGCGCGCATTGGAATCTCCAAGAGAGAGCAGATTTAAATGCACGGAGCCTGCCAAGGCCAGCGCCACTCCCGCAAAGGAATACGGAAGCATCATCTGCAGCTCCGGCCAGCTTTTGGCAGCTAAACCGCCAACGAGAAACACAAGTGCACCGTTGACCCGGTCGCTATAGAAGGTGAGCAGCGCGGAAATGCCGGAGCCTAGAAAAGCGGACACCGCCACCCCCGCAAGAATGATGCGGACCGGCTGAACGCCCTGCTTCCAGGCCAGCAAATAGATGATGGCAGCCGCTATCGAGGCGCCGACAAATGCAGCCGGCGTTAGCAGGGGCCAGGCTTGCGGAAATAAAATAAGGATGATGATGCCAAGCAGCCCGGCTCCCGAAGAGACGCCAATAATATGGGGGTCAGCCAACGGATTGCGCATGACCCCCTGCAGAATGGCTCCGGACAAGGCCAGATTCACGCCGACCAAGGCCGCTACCAGCGTGCGAGGCAGACGGATGCTCCAGATCACTTCTTTCATCGGCCCGTCAAACCCGTGGAACAAATACCTCCAAATATCCTCCAGCGAAATCGAAACGGCTCCGGTTCCGATGCTAAACGCAATCCCTGCTGCTGCCGCAACTGCCATAGCTGCTAATACGAAAACGCCTCTCGGAGCGGATACCCGTTTAATGTCAGTTTTCATTGCCATACACATCAGGGTATACAAGCTCTGCCAGATACTCGACCGACTCGTTCAGCCGGAAGCCCGGATTCGACAGCAGCAGATCCGAGGGCAAGATGGCCATGCGTTGTTCCTTGACCGCACGCAGCGAAGCCCATGCCGGTTGAGCGGCGAGATCCGATTCTACTTTCTTCTCTCCATCCTCCCGCGCTCCATGAATAAGGACAAAGACATAATCCGGGTCCAATTCTACGATCTTTTCCAGACTGAACGGAGCGGTAGACGGACTCTTCTGCGATGCCTCCAGCGTTGCCGCTACATTTTTCAGATGCAGCATTTCCGCGACCTCGATTCCCACCGTATTTTGCCGCTGCACGCTAATGCTGCTCGGCGTGACATTCAGCATAATGAAGGTAGGCGCCTGATCTGCGGGCACCTTGTCCGTCAAATCGCTGATTTGCTTCTCCAGCTTTGCCAGCGCTTCGTTTGCTTGCGGCTCCGTACCGGCCAGCTTGCCGAACAGCTGGGCCTTTTCCTTCAAATCGTCATAGGTGCTGAGCGTGAAGAGCGCAAAAGGAACATTACTGGCCTCTAGAACGTTTACCAGCTCACGATGGAACGAAGTAGAGCCGATCACCAGATCCGGCTTCAAGGACAGCAGCTTTTCCGTATTCACGGTGGTCATGCCGCCGACATCCTCAATCGCCTTGGCCTTCTCCGGAATGGTTCCTCCCGTTGACGTAGCCTTAGCTATAGCGGTACCGTCAACCGCATATAGCAGGTCCAGCAACTGCGGGGAGAGTACGACGATTTTCTGCGGTTGTGCCTGAAGCGTAACCTCACGATCGGCATCATCCGTAAAAGATAGGAAAACCTCGGCCTGAGTCTCTTCCGTTACTGGTGAAGACTCTGGCGTTTCCGCCGCAGATGCCGGAGCACCTGCTTCCTGCTTTTCCGCCGCACTGTCAGCAACAGGCGATGAAGCACACCCCGTTGCCACCGCCAGCATCAGACCTCCTAATAGAATAAGTGTTGTTTTTTTCAATGAATGCATCATTTTCTTCCTCCTCCATGAAGTTAAAGCGTAATTATTACTATTTGTAAATGTGAATTTATAATTTAGGGGGCGGGTAATCTTCTCCCTGTCCAGCCCCGCACCGATAAATACGAGCTTGGTTACCCGGCCCCCCTATTGCTCGTCCCAATCCACATGATCCCCTTGGACCGCACAACCTTATGCTCGTGCTTCACCCAACCCTATCCTTATTTGTGATCAGCTTTAGGTCTGTATTCCGAATACGCATCCTCCAGATGCTTTCGTGACAGAGAACCGTCCTCGATGATGGCCTTTCGTTTGGCTTTGAGAACGATTTGCTCCATATCGGCAAAGCTGCAGCCCGCAAGCAGGCCTAGTGCCGCTTCGTGAATCGGTCCGTCCAGCTCGAAACCATCCAGCAGGAGCGAAATAAATTCAGTCCGTCCGGCATCGTCAGGCATACTGTAATTCATCTTCGTATCAAAGCGGCGCCAGATCGCCTGATCCAGCTCTTCCTCCAGATTGGTGGCTGCGATGAAGATGCTGTTCCCTTCAAATTCGTCCAGGGACTGCAGCAAGGTATTGACTACTCTGGCCATTTCCTTAACTTCATCATTATTGTCCCTCGTTCTTCCGATCGCATCGAACTCATCCAGGAACAGAACGCATGGTGTTGCCTTGGCATAATCGAATATTTTGCGGACATTGCTTCCCGTCTCTCCCAGATGGCTATGGATAATCGAATCCAGTCTGACCAAAATCAAAGGGAGCTCCAGGCGTGCGGCGATATAAAAGGCTGTCAGTGTCTTTCCTGTACCGGGAGGGCCGAACATGACGATCTTGTTGGGAATCGGCACATCATACTGCTCGAACCTTTCCTTTAAGCCGATGATGGAGATGAATTCCTCGACAATCTGGCGGTTAACAGGCGAGAATACGATTCGTTTTGCTTTCTTGCCGCACTCTTTAGGCGTATAAAAGGTCGCCATGTCGGTCCCCTTGGACCGTGGGAGCCGGAGATTTGCGTTGTTTTTACTCATTCATGGATACTCCTCTTACTTTTAGTCAGAATGTTTCAGCCCAGTCGCCAGTGGGCCAGAAGATCCCCTCAGGATCCAGCTCGACCTGCTCAAGCTGCCGTTCAAAGTCCGGACTGGGCGCAATGGATTTGACGGGTACCCAGTCATGGCTCGCATTTAGGGCATACACATTCCATTGATTGTGTTCCAGACGAAACTGTGCAATAGCCGAACTAAGCCATTGCCGCCCGTGGGAATGGGACCGCTCCTCGAAGAGAATCATTGCTTTGCCGTCCCACACGTATTTTAAGCGCACGAAAGACCGGACCTCCTTCGGAACCTTCGCTTCAAAGTAGCCGTTTAAGATAGCCTCCAATCTTCGAATCGTAAATTCGTCCATCATTAACACCCCGTATCACGCCTGTAATTTGCTAAGCTCGCTATTAAATCGTAATTTTTACGATGCGATTAGTATACTGATCACTTCTTTGTGTGTCAACCGTTTATCTTGTTGTTATTTGTATTTGTTACGATTAAAATAGAACAGGAACATTATCATTCATCGAAGGGACTTATATACAGTCATGTCATTGCTTGCATTGGATTTTTCATCTGAACTCCTAACGTTCAAAACGATCTTTATCAGTATCTTTCTGGAAGCACTTCCGTTCATTCTGCTGGGCGTGATCTCGTCCTCCCTGCTGCAAATGTTCGTATCCGAGGAGTTCATCGCACGGATGGTACCAAAGAACCCTTTGCTCGGCATTTTGTTTGCCTGCTTCTTCGGCGTGCTCTTTCCGATCTGTGAATGCGGCATGGTTCCGGTCATTCGCCGCTTGATTGCCAAAGGAATGCCTGTCTATATCGCCGCCGTATTTATCATGAGCGGACCGATCCTGAACCCGATTGTCTTCTTTGCTACCTACACCGCCTTTCGCAGCCGCCCCGAGATTCTTTACTCACGGATGGGACTGGCTCTGGTGGTCGCGCTCGTCGCAGGCCTTCTCATTTACCGCTTCATTCGTTATAATCCGCTTCGTCTAAGCATGGAGACCATGTATGATGAAGGGGCTGGAAGCAGCATGCATCCTCCTGGTGCAGGGAAGGTCACCTCGATGTTCATGCATATGACCAGCGAATTTTTTGAGATGAGCAAATATCTTACTCTTGGCGCCTTGATCACCGCCCTGATCCACACCTTTGTAAATACGGGGCAGCTGGCGGCTTACGGCAACGGTCCGATCTCCTCTCATATGCTGATGGCCGGATTTGCTTACATACTCTCGATCTGCTCCACCTCGGATGCCTTTGTGGCCTCCTCCTTTGTAAACACCTTTTCAGCCGGCTCGCTGATTACCTTCCTGGTGCTTGGGCCGATGCTTGATCTGAAGAGCACGCTTATGCTGCTGTCTGTATTCAAGACCAAATTTGTTGCCACCTTGAGTGTAATTATCGTATTGGTTGTGCTGGCATTCAGTATTGGGTGGGATCAGCTATTTTTAAAATCTTTCTCGTAAAGGAGTGCCTTCCATGAAAAATCAGCAGCGGACTACCGTGCTCCATCATGTGGTCAGAACCGTCATTCTGTTAGGCTTGGCTGTGTACATTGCGTTTCTGGTCGAAAGCGATACGCTTCAGCTGTATATCGGCATTCGTATTCGGCCGCTTGTCAAACTCTCGTCGATCGTCGTCTATGCCCTGGCCGTCATTCAAGGCTTTATCGCCTATAGAGCTTATCGAGGCTCCATTATCGAATGCGACTGCTGCAGCGGTGCCAAGGAGAAATCCTGGTTCCAATCCGGCTTTCTGTATGCCATGCTTGCCCTGCCGCTGCTATTAGGATTCTTGCTGCCCGATACCGTGCTTGGCGGCTCCTTTGCCAGTAAGAAGGGCATGATCCTTGGCGCATCTACTACACCCAATTTAGGAGCTATGTATGCGCAGCAGCAGGCCGCCATTTCAGGCGATGCTGCCGGTAACATTTCAGGCGATGCTGTTGGTAACATTTCAAACGATGCTGATGGTAGCACTGAGGGTTCCATAAACCATGAGAGCCCCGATACCTCCCTTTCGGCGGACTTTGGAGAGACCGCCACGCCGGGCGAATTAATAGACACAGACGAGGACTCCGGGATATCAGCTGATCCTGTGTTCATTGGTGCGGATGCCTTCGAGCAGGAGTTGGCCGTATTGGCTGAGCGTCTGTACGCCCAGCCGGTCATCGAGGTCAAGACCGACATTTATATGGAGATCCTCACCACCATCGTCACCTTCCAAGAGCAGTTTGCAGGCAAAGAAATCGAGCTGACCGGATTCGTCTACCGGGAAAAAAATCTGGACAAAAACCAGCTTGTCGTTGGACGAATCGCCGTGCAGTGCTGTACCGCCGACGCGACTCCTTACGGCGTGTTGACCGAGTTCCCCGAGGCCTCCGGGTTCGCCGACGACACCTGGGTCCGGCTGAAGGGAACCCTCGGTCAGACGCAATATAACGGAAACACCATCATTAAAGTGGATGTGACTGAATCCGAAGTCATACCTGCACCGGACAATCCATATATTTACCCTAACTTTGATTTTCTGGATGTCAGTATCCCATGATGATTAAAGGACTTGAAGGATAAGGAGGAGCCTATGAAAACACCTGTTATTGTCATCTCCGGCTTTTTAGGAAGCGGCAAGACTACGCTGCTGCTTGAGCTGATCCAAGAGATGCACCGCCGGAAGCTGAAGCCGGCCATTCTGATGAATGAGCTCGGCAAAGCGGATGTGGACGGCATGATCCTGTCCCAGACCGCCGGGGATATCCCGCTGGAGAAACTGTTCGACGGCTGTATATGCTGCAGCAAGAAATCGGAAATATCCGGGTCGATCCAAGGCCTGCTTGCGCTGGCTCCCGATGTCATTCTGGTCGAGCTGACCGGGGTCGCCAATCCCGAGGAAGTCGTCGATGCGATGGCCGAGCCCGATCTGCTGGATAAGGTGAACCTGCACAACATCGTCACGGTCATAGATGCGGAGCATGTACTGGAATACAACAGTATTTTTGCCTCCGACAAACAGCTCGTTCACACCCTGCGGCGCCAATTGGATGTTGCGGATGTGATCGTCGTCAATAAGCAGGACCTGGTATCAGATCACCATCTGTCAAAAGTCGAGCGTCTAGTCAGAAAGCATAATGAGCAAGCTGCTATTTTCTATGCCGTACAGGCCAAAATCGAGCTTGAGAGCGTGCTGCGAGGACTGACTCCCTTGCGCCTCAAGGCCAAAACACCCAGTCCGTTCAAAGTCATCTCGGCACCGCACCAGCCTTCGGAGCCTCGCGGCCGCTCCGGCTCCCAGTATGGGCAAAGGAATGACTACGGGCATGGGAATGGGCATAGAGACGCAAACGGGCATAGTCACGATCATGATCATGATCATAATCACGATCATAATCATCGCTCCTTCTCCCGGGTTCAGACCATCTATATTCCGATTAACAGCGAAAGTCCCTTTTCTCTGAAAAAGCTGGAGAAGCTACTGAAAAATCAGGGTAGCCACGTGCTCCGTGCCAAAGGCTATGTTTCTCTGAGCGGTGCCTCCAATGCCGATGCGTCGCTAATCCAGTTTTCAGGAAAGCAGCTCCGCCATGAACGGACAACGTAC
>NZ_HG005139.1:1156476-1208724 GCF_000455265.1 Paenibacillus antibioticophila | reverse complement strand
CCGCAATATCTGGTCGTCATCGGTTATGACCTGGACGAACACGAGCTGCTGGATGCTTGGCGTTCTATCGGCTGAAATGAAAACAGCGCAACCATCAGAGTGGTTTGCGCTGTTTTTTTCTATTGCATAGCAGTATAAGCTGATCTCAACGCCAGCATCATCATACTGAGCGATGAACGAGTACTTTTATCCGTTTTTTCATACAAAAAATAGGAATTCAAGTCCCAACCCTAGCATTTGTACGATTTTTCGTATAAAAGTTGCCTACTTGAGTAATATCCGAGCTAATTTATCCGTTTTTTCGTACAAAACAGGCAAATTGGGCCCGCACGATCCTACAGTTATACGATTTTTCGTATAAAACTCTCTGCGCCTCACTCACCATTCCAGCTAACTTATTCCACTATAGAAATACATGCCCCGTTATCCCTTACCAGCTTGCTTTTTTTACGCCGGGAATTTGCCCTTTGTGGGCAAGCTCGCGAAATACGATCCGGGATACTTTGAATTTGCTGAGATATCCCTTGGGCCGCCCCGATACGGAGCAGCGGTTGTGAAGACGGGTCGGCGAAGAATCGCGAGGCAGCTTTTGCAGGGCCTTATAATCACCGGTTTCTTTCAGCGTTCTGCGCTTCTCGGTGTATTTTTCCACCAGCGCTTGTCTTTTTAATTCCTTGACGACCTTCGATTTCTTGGCCATGCTTAGTCCTCCTTTGGCTCGCGGCTGCACTCTCCGCACAGTCCATAGATTTCAAATTTATGAGACCGGATCACAAATCCATCAGGCGGATCAATTCCGTGATCTACCGGACAGAAATCCAGCGGGTATGTCATGTGGCAGGACTGGCAAATAAAATGGTGGTGATGATGGTCCGGCCCGCATCTAAGCTTGAACCGGACACCATCGGGAAAGTCGAATTGCTCGATCAGATTGATCTGCACGAGCAGACGAAGATTGCGGTATACGGTGTCATAACTGACTCCCGGGATGTGCCTGGAAATATGGGTGTGCACCTGCCGCGGCAGTACAAAGCCTCTGGAGCTGGAGAACAGCTCGGCGATTAATTTGCGCTGTACGGTAATCCGAAGCCCTTCCGCCTCCATCCCGTTAATGATGCTCTCCGCCAGGTTCTCCATCTCTTCCCGCCCTCTCTTTTCCAGATACATACCGGTTGCCTCTTCTATTCGTTCAGCGCTGCCTTCAGCGCTTCAAGGTTTTGACGCATCAGACCGAGATAATCCAATCCGCCTGCGATATCCTCTTCGGTCAATCCTTCAATCGGATTAAGAACTGCGGATTTAGCGCCAAGCTCGGCAGCAATCGTATCCGCTACCTTGGACGATACCAGGGTTTCGAAGAAGATCGTCTTCACGTTATGCTCCTTCGCGAATTCAATGATCTCCGCCATTTGGGCCGCGGAAGGCTCCTGGTCCGGGGACAGACCGGCAATCGGAACCTGGGTCAGACCATATTGCTTGGCCAGATAGCCAAAGGCCGCATGCTGCGTTATGAAGTCCTTGCGAAGGGAATCCTTCAAGCCCTCTTGAAATTCCTTGTCCAATGCTTCAAGCTGGGCAACATAAGCATCTGCATTAGCTTTAAATGCATCCTTGTGCTCTGGAGCGGCTTCCGACAGCCCCTTCTCGATATTGCGAACCTGCTGGATCGCCATCGCTGGAGACAACCAGACATGCGGATCTAAGCCTCCATGGTCATGGTCATGATCGTGGCTGTGCGCTTCTTCGCCCTCATGGGCATGGTCGGCTTCATCATGGTCATGAGCCTCCTCTTCGTGAGCATGATCATTTTCACCATGAGCGTGATCTTCTCCTTCGTGGTCATGCTCCCCATCTTCGTGGCTATGTGCCTCTTCGCCCTCGTGCGCATGATCGGCTTCATCATGATCATGACCTTCCTCTTCATGAGCGTGGTCATGCCCTTCATGATCATGACTATGAGGTGTGCCCTCCATGATCTCTAGACCGTTGCTCGCCTCGATGATAAGTACATGCTGTCCGGCAGCACTATCCAGCACTTGCTCCGCCCAGCTCTCCATTCCGGCGCCGTTGTAGACGAATACGTCGGCATCCGTAATAGCGGCCATGTCCTGCGGCGACGGCTCCCAATCATGGGGCTCTACGCCGGCGGGCACGAGATTCTCCACCTCAGCCAGATCACCGGCTACTTGCCGGGTGAATTCATACATCGGATAGAAGCTCGTCTTGATCTTCAGCTTCTCTCCTGCTGCAGTATTCACAGGCGCCGAATCGGGAGCTGCATTCTGATTCGAACCCGCATTTTTGGCATTTGAGCCGCAGCCCGCGACAACCAGCATGATCGATAAAAATAAAACCGTTACACTATGCTTCCAAAATTTCATGGATATTTGACTCCTTCGACTGAATTGTTTTTTGCGGTCTCCGGCGGCCAATCAGCCGCAGCAACCGTTGGATCAAAATCGTAACCAGCAAGAATGATAGCAAAATCAAGGCGATCGTCCCTCCGGGCGGCGTATCCGCATAATACGAAACGCTCAAGCCGGAGAACACGCCAAGCATTCCGGTTCCAATGGCAATGAAAATGGCCGAGGTGAAGCCGGCAGCAATCCGCAGGGCCAGCGAAGCAGGGAGCACGATCAGCGCCGAGACCAGCAGCACGCCGACAACAGGCATTGCTGCCGCTACGGTCATACCCGTTAATACCGCAAAGGAAAAGGACAAGGCTTTTACCCGGACACCGGAAATTTCGGCCGTCTCTTCATCAAAGATCATGCTGTATAACGGACGCCGTAAAATGATAAAATAAGCAACCCCCAGCAGAGCAACGAGCGCAATCAAAGCTAATTGTGTATTGCTGACCGCAACGATGGAGCCGAACAGGTAGGAGCCGAAGCTTTTACTCAAATTCTGCTTAAGGCTCATCAGCACTACAGCCAGCGCCAGCCCCGAGGTCATGATGATCGCCACCGGCATCTCACTGTATGTACGGTAAGAACGCCGCAACTGCTCGATGATAAGCCCTCCTGCTACAGCAACGGCAAAGCCGCTAAGCGCAGGATTGAGATGAAGCACCGAGCCGAGAGCAACGCCAGCCAGCGACACATGGGACAGCGTATCTGCCATTAGCGCCTGCCGCCGCAGCATCAGGTATACGCCAAGCAACGGAGCGATAATCGCAATCAGGCCTCCTGCCCAGAAGGCCCGTTGCATGAATTCGTAACTGAGCATTGCCATCCCCCCTCCTTCCGTTCCAGATGAATCAGCGCATCCAGATAAGGGGTAGCTTCCTCCAGGCCATGCGTCACCATGATCACGGTGCGTCCATGCCGGCTTACATCCTCCCGAAGCATCCCATACAGCTTCATCCTGCTGGCAGCATCCATCCCTGTGGTCGGTTCATCCAACACCAGGACATCCGGCTCCTGGACAAGCGCGCGCGCAATACAGACTCGCTGCTTTTGCCCGCCGGACAGATCCCCGATTTTCCGGTTCCGGTAAGCCCACATCTCCGTCCGTTGCAGCACTTGCTCCACCTTCTGCCGATGCTCCGCCTTGAACCTCCGGAACAGCCCGAGCCTGGAATAGTAGCCCGAGCTGACCAGTTCACTAACCTTGCTCGGAAATCCGGTATTAAATGAAGCTGCCTGCTGCGGCACATAGGCTACATTCAACCGGGTGCCATCCTCCTGGATCCGGCGGAAATTCACCGTGCCGCTCCAGGGCTTAAGCAGTCCGAGCATCAGCTTCAGGAGCGTCGATTTGGCCGCGCCGTTCTCTCCCGTGATACCGATCAGTTGCCCGGCATGGATATCTAATGATAAATTCTCGATGACAGCCTCCTGTCCATACCCAAAGACCACATCACGCATAGAGGATAAAATCATTGAAACCTCTTCCTTTAATCGTAATTATTACTACACAACAACCTATATTAGCGTAATAATTACGATTTGTAAACCGTTTTATTGAAAAGCTTCCTCGGGCCAAGGCAGGGGATTGTTGAACCTGCTCCAGTCCTGCTTCATTTCTTCTTCCGTCAGCAGACAGCGTCCCAATCGCTTTTCGATATCCGGCCGGTTCATCTCTACGCCGATAAAAACCAGCTCCGTCATCCGGTCTCCCCACTTCTCGTCCCAACGCGCCCTCACCTCCGGCTCGCTCTCGAGCACTTGGCGCTGCTCCTCCTCGGGCATCGCTGCAAGCCAATACCCCGCAGGACCGAACTGGATTGAAGGTCCGGCCTGGCTTAGCGTGGCCGCCATATCGCCGCGGGCGGCGATCCATACGAGCCCTTTGGCGCGAACGACTTCCTCCGGCCAATTGCTGAAGAAGAAGCTGAGGCGCTGCGGGTGAAATGGGACCTTGCTGCGATACACGAACGAGCCAATGCCGTACTCTTCGGTCTCCGGCGTATGCTCCTCTTTGTTTAGCTCCGCGATCCAGCCTGAGGACAGGCTCGTCTTTTCAAAATCAAACAGGCCTGTATTCAAGATCTCTCTTGGATCCACGACGCCGTTCACCGTCCGGATCAGCTTGGCCGCTGGCTGAAGCTTTCTCAGCACCGCCTCGAGCTTTAACAATTCCTCTTCTTCCACCAGATCGCATTTATTCAGCAGCAAGACATCGCAGGTTTCAATCTGATCGATGAGCAGGTCTACAATGTCCCTGTAATCGTTCTCCCCGGCCGCCTGATCGCGGTCCAGCAGACTTTCGCCCGAAGCAAAATCATGCCAGAACCGGTTGGCGTCCACCACGGTAACCATCGTATCCAGCCGGGTCAGCGAGGTTAAGTCGATGTCCAGCTCAGGATTGGCATAAGTGAACGTCTGCGCGACCGGAACCGGCTCGCTGATTCCCGAAGATTCGATCAGAATATAATCAAATCTCCCTTCGGCAGCCAGCTTCTGAACCTCGCGCAGCAGATCGTCCCGCAATGTGCAGCAGATACAGCCATTGGACATCTCTACCAGTTTTTCTTCAGTTCTGGACAAGGTATTGCCGGACTTCACCAGATTGGCGTCCACATTGACTTCGCTCATGTCATTGACGATGACCGCTACTCTTAAGCCATCCCGGTTGTGCAGGATATGATTAAGCAGCGTCGTCTTTCCGGAGCCCAGATATCCGCTCAGTACCGTAACAGGAATTTTCTTCGTTGATTCCATCATATTAGCTCCTTCTTTATCGGGTCTCGCGATGCAGCGTATATTTTCTGAGGCGCGGACAGTATTTCATCAATTCCATCCGCTCCGGATGGGTCTTCTTGTTCTTGGTCGTCGTATAATTCCGGTCTCCCGTCTCCGTGCAAGCCAAGGTAACAACTACTCTCACAATAAACATCTCCTTTTAATTCGTAATTTTTACGATTTGATTATTTTACACGTTCGTTATTCGGCTGTCAACCAACTCAGATCTGTCCCCGATTTTGTAAATATTGTCACACAGACGACTCAATAAGCTAGACTCATGACTAACCACAATAACACCGATATTTCTGCTTTTACAAATGTTAAGAAAAGTGTGCCAGATTTTTGCCTGCGTAACGGCATCCAGCATCGTCGTCATTTCGTCTGCAATTATATACTTGGTTGCCGGGTTCAAGGCTCTTACAATGCAGAAGCGCTGCTTCTCCCCGCCGGAAAGTTCAACCGGCCAACGGTTCATCCATTCCTCCCGGATTTCGAAAGCATCCAGAATATCTTTCGGGGGCGAATAGGATTCGTTCAGCACGTCGCGCATGCGCCATTTGGGATTGATCGCCTTTTCCGGGTGCTGATAGATTAATTGAACTGATCGAAAGCCCCTTTGTTCCATGGGACGGTGATCTACCGTTACAAGGCCGGCATGCGGAGAGATATAACCGGCCAGCATTCTGGACAATGTCGTTTTACCGCACCCGCTGTAACCGGATAACCCCAGCACTTCTCCCGGCGCGACGGAAATGTCGATATTCTTAAAAATCCAGCGATCCTTTTTATAATAATGACCTAGTTTTTCTCCTCTTAAAGACATTGACCATCCGCCTCCCTTCCGTTGAATTCCAGATCGAAATCGTTTTGCGGTAATGCCCGCCACAAGCATTGGGCATATTCGGTCTTTAAGCGTTCTCCCTTGCCTTCAAACGCCGCAGCTTCGGCAATTTCTACAGTTGCCCCATCCTTGATAACCACTACCCGGTCTGCAATCTCGAGCGCAGAAATAATATCATGGGTAATCAGCATGACCCCCGCACCGTCGATCGCAAATTGCTTCAACTGACGTAAGATTTCGGACAGCGCCTGAGGATGGATTCCCGGCGTCGGTTCGTCTGCAATAACTAGCTTGACGCCTTCCCGAACACTTGTCGCAAACAGTACCCTGCGCAGCATGCCTCCCGATAGTTCATGCGGGAATAATCGGCCATCGCCGCTCTTCAAGCCATAACGGGCAAACAGGCTCTCTTGCGCGGCCTTTGCCGTGCTGCGATCCAAGCCAATCTGTACCTGCCGCCCCACACGCATCAAAGGATCCAGATAGTTGACGGATTGCGGAATGAACGAAATCTCCCTCCCCCGCAACTGCTCCTTTCTTTTGTCCGTCAGCTCTTCTCCTCTATAGACGATACGTCCGCCACAAACTGCATTTCCAGGCAAAATCCCCAGTACAGCGTGGGCTAACAGACTCTTGCCCGATCCGCTGGCTCCAACGACGGCCACGACTTCTCCCTCTCCAATATCAACATGCAAATCGGCTATGGGACGGATGATTCGTTTTTTCGTTCCTCTCGTATACTGAGAGAAGCTGATCGACAGATTTTCTACCTGCAGCAACTTTCTTTTATCGGAATTGTTCAATGAAAGCCCTCCCTATTCATTGGAGCTGGAAGGCTCCATCAAAATGCGAAACTGTTCTCCAATGCTGTCAAAGCTTTTAATAACGACGACTAAAAGCAAGCCCGGAAACACGACCAACCACCATTTTCCTGTTGAAATATGGTTCATCGCTTCCGACAAAATAATGCCGATGGCCGGCGTTTGCGGAGAAAGCCCGAACCCCAGGAAAGTCAGCGCGGCTTCATGCAAAATTACATGTGGAAACATCAGAAGAAAGCCGATCATGATTTGCGGGAAAACTGCCGGCATAATATGTTTTCTTGCGATAAACCATGCAGATCTCCCCAAGCCCTTGGACACTTGAATGTACTCGGCCGTTTTAATCTGAAGCACCTCGGAGCGAACAACTCTCGCAAGCGCAGTCCAATGCGTGAGCGAAATGCCAAGCACAATCCCCTGGACACCTCCCCCTACGATAAAGCAGATCAACACCATAAACACAAGGTGAGGCATGCCAATAAACAAATCGATGAGCCAGGAAATGACCGTATCCACCGCTTTACCGAAGGTTGCTGCGCATATGCCCAGGACAGTGGCTATCAGAACACTGATCAATGAAGTAAATGCGCCTACCGCTAGAGACAGACGCAAACCCTTGATCGTTCTCGTAAACATATCCCGACCCAGCCAGTCCGTCCCGAACCAATGCTCAAGGCTGGGGGCAAGGTTTTTCCCCCCGGCGCCCAGGCGGAGATGATCATTGCTAAGGCCAAAGCTGAGGATCAGAACAACCAATAAAAAGCCGAAAGAACCCGCCATGAGCAACAGCATTCTTTTTCTAGCATTGAAACCTTCCTGTAAGCTCGGCATTTAGCTCGCCTCCTTTGTCCGGGGATCAATCACGTTGTTTAATATATCGGCTATAAGATTTCCGGCAAATACGAATAAGGAGCTGACCAAAATAATGCCCACCATTAAAGGGAGGTCCCCCTTTAACCCGGCTGTGGTCAAGGTGCTGCCGAGTCCTGGATAGGCGAATACCTGCTCAGCCAGCATGGAGCCCCCGAACAGCTCGCCAAAATAGGCAAACTGTAAGGATATAGCGGGAAGAATCGAATTACGAAAGCCGTGATGTTTGAAAATTTGCCATTTACTTTCCCCTCTTGCCTCGGCAAAAATGATATATTCCGTATTCAGAATGTCTATCATCTTCTCGCGCGTATGCATCGCCACATTGGCTACGCCCAAGATGCTTAAGGCTAGTGCCGGCAACACAAAATGACGGACCCGGTCAATAAAATGCACTTCGCTCTCCAAAACACCGGCCGGAACAGCCAAGCCTACGGGAAGCCATTTTAACCAAACGGCAAAAACAATCAGAAGAATTAAGCCCATCCAGAAAACGGGCGTGGATACCAAGGTGTAACTGTACCATTTGATTATTTTATCGATGAGCCTTCCCCTGTTCATGGCAGCGAGCATGCCGAGCCCGTATCCGATAACTCCCGATAAAATCCAGGCTGTACCCATTAAGGCCAGCGATGTTAAAAACCGGCTTTGAATAATGTCAACGACCGGGGTGCGGTACAACAAGGAGGTTCCAAAGTCGCCTTTAAGCAGCGCCCCGGCCCAGGATAAATACTGCTCTACAAGACCTTTATCTGTTCCCCAATATTCCTTGAACTTCTCAATTTGCTCCGGTGATGCCGAACTGTCTCCTCCGACATAGGCATTGACTGGGTCCATCGGCGAGAGCTGAATCAAAGAAAAAGTCAGGATGGATAATCCGATCAATAAGGTTACGACGCGAACCAGGCGAATCACGATACTTTTTGTCACGGTCAATTACCCCAAGTCCACTCGGTGATATTGCCGAACAGTGCCCACTCGTGCCCATGGGAATGGATCGGCTGTTTGCCGAGATTCAGCTTCTCATTCGCCAGGTATAAGTGATCGACGCGCAAGAGCCAAACAATCGGCGCATCGCCAAGGCCGCTAAAGCCGGTCTCTCCATCCCACTGGGCAAGCTTCCAGTATTTATTGGCCTCTTCCTGCGTAACCGCATTGAGTGCCTTTTTCAAATACTCATCCACCTTAGGATTTTTATAATTGGACATATTGTTATAGCCCGTGTCGATCACCTCGGAGGAATTCATCGTGTACAGCTGATGAGGATGGTGACGTCCTCCTCCCCAAGCGACCGCCCCAGTTTTGCCTTTAAGGTAGATCTCATCCCAGGTAGCCCCGATCAAATTGATTTTTATACCGAATTCGGTCGCTTGGTCCGCAACGGCAAGAGACAGATCACTGCGAAGCTGGTCGCTGGAGCTGAAGTACATATCAAACTCCGCCTTGAGTCCGTTCTTTTCCACGATTCCATCCCGGTCCGTATCAACCCATCCGCCATCGGACAGTATTTTTTTCGCCGCTTCGATGTCGCCGTCTTCAATGACGGTTTCTTCATTAAACCAAGGCAAACCATCACATAAGCAATAGGCCTTTTGACCGTATCCGTCCAATGCCACATCCAGAAGCATCTGGCGGTCCAGCCCGATATTAAGCGCCTGGCGGATCGCAAGATCGGAGGTGACATCATTGCCGGCATCCACTTCTTTATCATTGGTTCTGCCTTTCCCGCCGCTAGGCACCGTCGGCAGCATGATTCCGCGGGAATCAATGCTTTCGAAGGCGAGGAGCTGCATGCCGTTTACCTTTTGCTCCGCAAACGTCGGCGGAACGTATACAATATCCGCTTGCCCGGCCTTAGCAGCCGCAAGCGCGGCATCTTCCTCAAGAAGAAGCAGAGTCAGCTTTTTGAACTGGGGTTCTTTTCCGTACCAATAGGGATTGTACTCCATAATAATTTGCTGCCCGTCGTCGTACTGGACAACCTGGTATGGACCGGAACCGATCGGATTTTGCGAGTAGCTGTCATCATAATGAGCTTCAGGTACGATGCCGATCTCCGTAAGCTGGCTTACGAAGGTAGAACGAGGTTCCAAAAGCCTGATTACGACGGTATTATCTGTGACTTCTATCGACTCGACAAATGACAAGTCGAACTTAATCCCGTCTTCCTTAAGCATCTCATATGTAAATTTCACGTCCTCCGCAGTAACAAGCTCCCCATTTGAAAACTTAACATCGTCCCGCAACGGAAAAGTCCATGTTAAAGCATCCTCGCTAACGGTATAGGACTCGGCAAGATCGCCGATGAAGTTCAGTTCGGAATCGATCGTCAACAACGAGCTGTGCGTCAAACGAATCTGAGCATGCGTTCCCCAGCCTTTTTTGGGATCAAACATACCGATATCGGTCTTGCCCACGGCCAATATCAAATCCTCTTTGACCGTTTCCGTCCCCTGAGAATCGGCCGAATGAAGTTGTGAAGGAGAACTTGATCCACAACCTGCCAGGAATATGAATATAGATAGTACCCACGTTAAATAAAAGATCGTCCTCTTTCTAGCAATTTTCTTTTTATTAGACTTCATAGGAATCCTCCGTCCCAATCTCATATTTTAATCGTAATAAATACGATTAATTCTGAATAGATTATATCGACCGCCTAGAATCTTGTCAACATCCCAAATGATAGTTATTTATTCATAGTCAATGCATAAAATAGTACAACTACAACTCTATTACAGGAGGCCATTGATGAGAGCTTCGACGTTCTACAAAACGCTGCCCTTCTTCCTGCTCATCGTCTTTCTAATCCCGGTCGTCGCAGTCTGGCCGCAGCACGGTGCCGCCCTCTTCGCTCACCCGCAATGGCAGCAGCTGAAAACCATCTTTATCGGCATCTTTCTGGAGGCCTTCCCGTTTATTCTGATGGGCGTGTTCCTGTCCTCCTTGCTCCAGTTGTTCCTTAAGGACGAGTGGATTGCCCGCTGGTGTCCGAAAAACCCCGTGATCGGCGTCATATTCGCCGCCTTGCTGGGCATTGTGCTCCCCATTTGTGAATGCGGGATGATTCCCGTCGTCCGCAGGCTTATGCTGAAGGGGCTGCCCGCTCATATTGCGGTAACCTTCATTCTCAGCGGCCCGATTCTCAATCCGGTCGTCTTCGCTGCCACGATGATGGCGTTCCGCTCGCATTCCGAGATTGTTTACGGCCGAATGGGACTTGCCTTAGTCGTCGCCGCACTGATCGGCCTGATCATATACAATCTATGCCGACGCAATCCGCTCAAGCGTTCCCTGCAGGAATTCGGGACACCGGGGGCGGGGGCGGAAGCCCATCAGCATCCCAAAACCTGGAACAGCTTTTTCACCCACGCCGGAGACGAGTTATTCGAAATGAGCAAATACGTCGTGCTAGGCACGTTTCTGACAGCCGTCATTCAAACGACGATCCCGAGGGATGAGCTCCTTGCACTGGGTAATGGACCGATATCCTCCTATGCGCTGATGATGGGCTTTGCCTTCATCCTGTCGCTTTGCTCCACCTCGGATGCCTTCGTGGCTTCCGCCTTTTCCCATGTGCTGACCGCCGGACCGCTTCTTTCCTTTCTGGTGCTGGGGCCCATGCTTGATTTCAAAAGCCTGCTCATGCTCTTTGCCACGTTCAAGCCTAAATTTGTGATCGGTCTGAGCCTGTTGATCATCGTGCTGGTGTTTACCGGCTCAGTCGCCGTAAATATGATTCTTTAAAAGGAAAGGAGTGATCACATGATGGACAGCTTCAGCTTGAAGCACCGCGGCCATTACTTCATTCGCGCCATTCTGTTATGCTGCCTTGCGTTCTATATCATGGGCTTGAACAATTCCGATGCGCTGCATTATTACTTGGCGCCCCATATGCAGAGGCTGCTGCTGCTCTGCCCGATTCCGCTGCTCTTCATCGCCTTCGGCATGCTGTGGCATGCAATGATGGGGGACTCCGCCCAAATCTGCGATTGCGAGCACCCGCTCCCGGGCGGTCTGCTGAAAAGCACCGGCGTATACGGCATGTTCGCCATCCCCCTGCTGTTCGGCCTGCTGCTCCCTGATCAGGCGCTTGGGAGCGATATGGCGGCGAAGAAGGGCATGGTCTATTCCTTCCCCGATCCGGAGCTCGAGCATAAGGCGAAACCGACCGCCTCTCTGGTCCCGGCCTTAAGCACATTGGACGAGATGTTTATTCCCCGAGATATATATAGCGTAGAATTTTCTGAATTAGCTAAAAGGCTGTATCCGCTCCCTGTTATCCAGGTTGATCCGCTGATTTTCTCGGAGACGATAGGTGCCATCGATATGTATAAAGAGCATTTTGCGGATAAAAAGATCGTTCTGCAAGGCTTTGTCTTTCGGGAGGAGGATATGCCGCCGGACAGCTTCGCATTGACCCGCTTTCTGGTCATGTGCTGCACGGCGGATGCGGTTCCGTTCGGCGTCCTGGCACGCGGAGATGAGGTGTCCGCACTGGAGGAGGATGCATGGATTGAACTGGAGGGAACTATCGGAGTGGGGAATGTGAACGGCGAAGAGCGGCTGCAAATTACGGTCGATCAGATCAGATCCGTAGAGCAGCCGGCCTCCCCTTATATTTTCACACATCCCGATTCGGTTGCGGCTTTTGACGCGAAGAATTAAAATCTAGCGCAGCACTCAAACAACAAGGCCGCCCTTTTGGGCAGCCTTGTTCATTGCTTAAAGCCGGAGAGCCTCTCCTTGTTTAACCTTTGAGCGCTCCGACCATGACTCCCTTAACAAAATACTTCTGCAGGAACGGATAGACCAGCAGGATCGGGAGTGTAGCAACCATAATTGTTGCATACTTTATGGTTTCGCCGATAGCCGCCCTGTCCTGAGCTACTGTTCCGGACATCATTTCATCTGTACTGTTGGAGATCAGAATCTCTCTAAGCACCAGTTGCAACGGCCATAGTTCTCTATCTCTCAAGTAAATCATGGCCCCGAACCATGAATTCCAGTGGCCTACCCCATAATAAAGCACCATCACGGCAATGGTTGGCAGCGCCAGCGGCAAAATAATTCGGAATAGGATGACAAAATCATTAGCGCCATCGATATGAGCAGATTCTACCAACCCGCTCGGTATTCCCTGAAACGCCGTTCTCATAATGATCAGATTCCAGGTTCCGATGGCTCCAGGAATGATCAAGGCCCATAAAGAGTCCATTAAACCGAGATTCTTGACCAACAGGAAATTGGGAATCAGCCCGCCGCCGAAAAACATGGTGAACACGATCATAAAGGTGATCAGCTTCCTCCAGAAGAAATCCTTCCTGGAAAGAACAAAAGCGCCCATAGAGGTCATAATGATATTGTAGGTCGTTCCCACCACGACAATAAAGAGCGTATTCATATACCCGGAATAAATAATGGGATTCTCCAATACAGCTTTATAAGCCTCCAGGCTGAAGTTTAACGGCTTCAGAAGCAAGCCGCTATGGGCTGTGAGCTCATCAGCACTGCTCAAAGATGCAAACACCACATAAATAAACGGATAAGCCGTTATCACGGCCAATGCCGCCAATATAATAACATTTAACGAATCGAAAATATAATCCCCCACTGTCTTTCTGACAACCATACCTTCCACTCCCTACCAAAGACTGGTTTCGTTGACCTTCCGGCTAATATAGTTCGCTGTGACGATTAAAGTCAGATTCACGATAGAGTTAAAAAGTCCCACCGCCGCACTGAAGCTGTAATTTGCCTCCACCAATCCACGCCGATACACAAAGGATGAAATGATATCCGCTGTTTCATAGGTGCTGGGATTATAGAGCAGGATGACTTTTTCATAACCTTCACTCATCATATGTCCAATATTCATAATTAACAGAATCACGATTGTGGGAGCGATTCCCGGGAGCGTGATATGGACGAACTGTTTCCATCTACCGGCTCCGTCGATGGTTACCGCCTCATAGAGCTCCGTGTCAATTGCGGTAAGGGAAGCAAGATAGATAATCGAGCCCCAGCCTACGCCCTGCCAAATACCGGTGCCTACATAAATGGTCCTGAACCATCCCGCTTCAACAAGGAAGATCGTCCGGGAGCCTCCAAAATAAGCAACAATATCATTAATCAGACCGCTTTTTGCAAAGAAATCGATAATCATCCCGCAGATCACCACGGTTGAGACAAAATGCGGTAAATAGGTAACCGTTTGAATTGTCTTTTTAAAATATTTGCTTTTAATTTCATTAAGCAATAACGCCAAAATAATGGGGGCCGGAAAGGCAAAGAGGAGCTGATAGAAATTGATCAACAAGGTATTTCGGATGACCCTCCATGCGGAAATACTGTTAAAAAAGTCTTGAAAGTGTCTTAGTCCTACCCAGGCACTGTCCCAGATTCCTTTTATTGGGCTAAATTGTTTGAACGCGATAATGACCCCGTACATCGGGACGTAGTGAAACAGGATATACCAGGCTACTACGGGCAAGGCCATCAATATCAGCCACTTATTTTTTTTATAATCTTTTTTTATGGCTTGAATGAGACTTGGCTTTTTGTATATCAAATGCTGCGGCTGCATCTTTAATTCTGGCACTATCGGAACCTCCCTGTATTGAGAGATGGGGGAATTTCTTCCCCCATTTCATTCATGCTATTTCTCAAAGATGTCGCTGATATTAAACGATTGCGGATTTAAGGCCTGCGGGAATTTTTTAATGAAACGGTCATAGGCAGCCTGCCTAATCTGGATGATGTCGTCAATACCCAGCCTTTGGATTTGCTCCACATATTTATCCCAAGTCGCATCCACGTCCTCTTTTCCCATAAGCCACTTCAGGAACATTTCATCCTTATAGGTGTTAATTTCATTCTGCTTGGTAGTCGTCTGTGAAACCTCATCCGGAGTCAGGGTGCCTCTATAGTTCTTATTGGCTTGAGTAACCTCCTTGGCATATTTGGTCCAGGTCTTCAATGACTCTTGCTGCTGAGGCAGCGCCATATACTGCTCGAAATATCTCTTGTCCTGTACGAAAGGGCCGTCCTTGAAGGCACGGGTATAGTACTGCCCCATCGTTGCAATCGGCTGTCCGTTGGGATTGTTAGTAACCAGGTCCGTATATTTCGGATACCCGTCCTCCATCGTATAGCTTACGCCCTCAATACCGAAGTTATAGAGCATAGAGCCTTCCTTCGTATATCCATAGTTCAGGAATGCCAGCGCCTCCGGAAGATTCTCGCATGCACTGGTAATATTCCAGGCTCCATTGTTAACAGTAGGTCCATCCTTCGCCATAAAAGGATTGAAATCTCCCTTATTTAAAACGGGATACGGCATAGCAACCAAGTCAAATTCCGGGTCCTTGTTCTTCATCAGCGGCAGGTATTTGCCAAGACCGGAGCCGGTATTCCCCACGGTCGCGCCCGCTTGATTGCCGGTGATTTTAGCATCGATGGTTTTGGTATTATTCGTAGCCAGCTCGGGGTCCAAGAGTCCCTCCTTATACCATTTCACCATGGTTTTGGTGTACTCTTTAAACCTTGGATCAATAGAGCCGTATATGACTTTACCATCCTCAATGAAGTAATCCTGGTTAATTCCCCAGGCTCCGGTAAAGTACATTCCTTTAATATTTCCGACAGTTCCGGTAAAGGGCGCCGTTGCCCCCTTCTGTTCTTTAAAGGCCTTCAATACCGTATACAATTCGTCAATGGTTTCCGGCACTTCCAGCCCCAGCTCCGTCAACCAATCCTTGCGCAGAAAGCCTCCAAAGAAAGTGTAGATACTTTCGTCACCTTTGAGGAACGGAACACCGAACTGTCTTCCTTCCTCTGTCTCTACATCCATTAACAGATCGGGATAGGCTTCATAAATTTTCGCCAGATCCGGCGCATATTTGGGGATTTCATTCTTTAAGTCGACCAGGATTCCATCCTCGAAGGCCTTTTCCCTTCCCCCGGGATAATCTCCAAAGGTGCCCACAATAAAATCCGGGATGTCGCCGGAGGTAAGCATCAGATTAAACTGCTCCTTCGCCGAGCCTTCTGTAGGATGAATATACTCAATCCTCACATTCAGTCTTCTCTCCAGCTCTTTATTCAGCTCCGACTCGGCATAATTCTTCATGATAGGAAGAGCCGTGCTCATCAGAGGATCCCAGACGCGAAATGTAACCGTTTCCTTAAAAGGCAATGTTACAGCGGTATCCGCCGCCGTCGAGTTCGAATTCGTCGAATTCGCCGGCTCCGCCCCTTTCTCCTCTCCTCCGCATCCTGTCAGCGCAGATGACAAAAGCGCTAGCAGAAGGAACCCCGTGGCAAGCTTGGTAAAAAGCTTCTTACTCTTCAACTGATTACGTTTCAACATCTCTTCTCCCCTTATGTTCATTTTGTTGTTACACGCAATTATAATCCGACTGCAAGCTTCCCCGTCTCATCTTCAATTACAATTGCTAGGGCAAGTGTAGTATTTCAGCGAGCTGCAGAGCAATCTCCATCCGGCTGAATACATACTCAAAATGCCAAAAGCCAATATTGAATTTCGGAAAATCATCATCAAAAAACAAAAAACGGGGCAACACCAGAGGATGTCTGCTTCCCGCGGCAGTGTATTGTAGTATACTATTGAGAAACGCAGACTCTCCAACATCGATAATCCCTGACTTGAGGAACTCAACAATTATAATAATGAGGGGGATCCATGAACGTAAAGAGCGTGTTGAACACTAGAAATAGCATCATCTTTACTCAAATTTTATCCTATATATTGATTCTGTTAATTCCTATCACTTTTACCGGGATCGTTTATCTTGTCACTGTAAGGACCATTGAGCAGGAAACCAACAGGGCGAATCTGGCTATGCTGAAGCAAGTCCAGTTGAATATGGACAACATTTTAAAGGATGCCGAGCGGTTAAGCTTTGATATCGCCTTCAATCCGGGCATTCAGTTGCTGGCCGCTTCGCAGGACAACAACTGGAATAGCAGACAGTATGAGGTTTCTCAGATCGTGAAGGAATTCAAAAGAATGAATATCGCGAATGGCTACATAGATGATTTTTATGTGTACTTTAAAAACCTGGATGGTGTGATTTCTTCAACGGCAGCTTCAAGGAGCAATTTTATGTACCCTATTCTGGTCACTAATGATTTAAGGTATGAGCAGTGGATAGATACTCTGCAGCATGCATACAGCGGCAGATATATCTCCATGAGCGATAAGACCAGCTCCATGGAGGATTCCGAGGCGCTTGCCTACATGCGTTCAATCCCCATAACGAATTCGGAGAAGCCGCTTGCCACGGTCGTCATCAAGTTTAATCCGGAGCGATTTGCGGAAATGATCCAGAATATCCAGTTGGCCCAGTACGGGAGTATCTTTATCCTGGACAATGATGACAACATTCTCACGTCAACAGCTTCTTTTCCTTTAACGGATATCCTGCAGGCGGGCGAGCTTGACCGCAACGACAACATCCTGGTGAAGGGACGAGGGAAGGATTCGTTGATTATTTCCTATTCGGAGTCCGATGTATCCAAGCTAAAGTATGTTTCCATTGTCCGGCGAGATATTGTGATGGAAAAAAGTGAGTTTACCGAGAAATTAATGATTGCGAGTATTGTTCTATGTTTGCTTTTTGGAGGAGCCATATCCGTGTTACTTGCCTGGCGCAATTATAATCCGGTGCGTAATCTGATCCGCATTGTCCAGAACGGGAAGATCAAGAGCTCTTATGACAGATCGAGCAATGAATATCAGTTTATTTATGAGGCCATTCAGGATGCGCTTCAAGAAAAGGAAAAAATAAACCTGAAGCTTAAGCAGCAAAGCAGCGTGGTGAGAGCGGATTTTCTGCTAAAGCTCTTAAAAGGGAAGTTCGGTCATATCTCCGTGCATCACAATGCGTTTTACGCCCTTGACATGCAGTTTATTTCCGATGACTTTATCGTGGTGCTCCTATCCATTGAAGATCAGGGCAAGCTGATCCCCTTTGAGGTGGGGGACGATTTTGAAGCGAAATCGAAGCTTCCCAGCTTTGTGATCACCAATGTGTTTGAGGAGCTCTTGGGTCAAGGCTATAAGAACTTTGTTACAGAAATTGATGAAAAAATAGTATTCCTAGTGAACCTGCAAGCTCTTGAAGCGGTGGATCCTGTGCAGGAATTGGCAAGCATTATAGAAGAGCTGCAAGGCTTTTTTGGCAAATATTACGATCTGAGCCTCACAGCTTCCATCAGTGATGCGCACACCGGGATCCGCGGCATGCAGGAAGCCTATCAGGAAGCCATAGAAGCCCATGAATACAAGCTGATAGCCGGCAACGGAAAGATCATCAGCTTCCAAAGTCTGAAATATAATGTCAGAGATTATTTCTATCCTCTTGAAAAAGAGCAAAAACTAGTGAATTGCATCAAATCCGGAGAGTTCGAAAAAGGAAAGCAATTACTTGATGACATTATTCGCTCAAACTTTAAGGACGGCACCCCCACCGCGGAAATGACGAGGTACTTTATGTTTGACCTTGCAAGTACAGTCGTAAAAACAGTAAAAGAAATAGCTGCTGACGAGCCGGTAGAGAAGCTGTTTGAATGCGAAACCGTAGCGGAGCTCCAGACGGAAATTACGAATATACTATCGTTGGTATGTAAGCGCATACAATCAAAGACAGGCAATCGTTTTTACGAAATGAGCAGGAATATCATCCAGTTTGTTAACAACCACTATGGAGAAGTTACCTTAAATGTAGCAATGATTGCAGATCATCTTGGTATAACTCCAAGCTATATGTCTAAGCTCTTCAAAGAACAAACGGGAGAAACCCTGCCGGATTACATCAATAAGGTGAGACTGGAGAAAGCAAAAGTGTTATTAAGAGACGAAAAACTCAATATTTCCGAAGCGGCTGTCAAAGTAGGGTATTTGAACAGCAATGCGCTGATACGCAGCTTTAAGAAGTATGAGGGAGTTACCCCGGGAAAATATAAAGGGTCTTGATAAGCCCCTTGATGCTTCGGAGCAACGGCTCATCGCGTACAAGCCCGATAAGAGGTTGGCGATATTCCCGCGTGGCTCTTGAATTGGCGGGAGAAATGCGCCAGCTGCATGCCCAGTTGCTCGGCAATATCGGCAATGCTGGAGTCCGTGAAGGTCAAGAGCCGCTTGGCTTCCTCCATCCGCTTTTGCTGCACGTAATGCATAGGGGTGACGCCCATGATTTTTTTGAAATAAGGAATGAAATAGTTTGGATGCAAATGGACGAGATGGGCCAGCGCTTCGATCTCGATCGGCTCGCACAGATGCTCCTGAATATACGCCAGCACTTTCCCCAGCTTGTTTCTTTCCGTCATTTGCATGTAATCCTTCAAATAATCGTGATATCCCCCCTCCTCCAGACAGCAGGCAAGCAGGTTGAGCAGACAGGCCTGCATCCGCAGCCCGGCGAAAGGGCCGCCGCTCTGAAATTGGCGGATCATCTCCTCAAACGTCAGACGGACCTGCTCCGGGTTGCGGACACTGCTGATATAGAGCTTGCTCCCCGCATGAAACAGCGGCCAGCCTCCCACCTGGGCATCGAAATGGCAAAAATATCTTGAATACGGATTGTCCGGATTCGTAAACGTCGTTTGACTGGACCCCGCTGGCATGATCATCAATTGATTGGGACGCGGGTAATAGGTCTCGCCATTGATTATGACAGAGCCTTCCCCTTGAGGAATGAAATACAGCCGATTAAAGCTCGGGGACTGCTCCGTCCGGTTCCAGCCGGGAAAACCGGTTTTCAGTTGCGCGTGCGTTACCGTCACAGTCAAGCTTTCGGGCATTCTCCCGGCCTGAAGCTCCATTTCATTCATCATCTTTCCCAATCCTCTCCATCATGGATTTTCTTCTCCCTTGATTGTAACACGACAGAGAAATTTATCATATTCACCTTAATTATGTGCAAAATACGCTTAATCCTTGTCATTCTCTTTCCTCCATATTCAGGCTAAGCTAAAAGCGATAAGTAAGGATGAACGCAAGAAGAAAGGCAGGTAGCAATATGAACAAAGTACGGTTTGGCATCATCGGCATCGGTAATATGGGCTCTTCCCACGCGTTAAGCCTGGTTCAAGATATTCAGGGAGCAGAGCTGACTGCGGTATGCGATACAAACCCCAAACGGCTGGAATGGGCACATGAGCACCTCCCTGACCAAGTGCTTGCATTCAGCAATCCCGATGATTTCTTTGCGTCCCGCGCAATGGATACGGTTTTAATTGCAACGCCTCACTATGATCATCCCGCCCTTGCGGTACAAGCTTTTGAGAGCGGTTACCATGTGTTGATTGAAAAGCCGGCTGGCGTCTACACCAAGGCAGTCCGGGAGATGAACCGCGCGGCTGAAGCCTCAGACAAGCTGTTCGGCATTATGTACAACCAGCGGACCAACCCGCTCTATGCCAAGCTGCGCGAGCTGGTATTGTCCGGGGAGCTCGGCGAGATTCGCCGGACGAATTGGATTATTACGAACTGGTACCGGTCGCAGAGCTATTACGATTCCGGCGGCTGGCGCGCTACCTGGGCCGGAGAAGGCGGCGGCGTGCTGCTCAATCAGGATCCGCATCAGCTTGACCTCTGGCAGTGGACGACCGGGATGATGCCAACTCGGGTTCGTGCGTTCTGTCACTTCGGAAAATATCGGAACATCGAGGTCGAGGATGACGTCACCGCTTATGTTGAATATAGCAACGGCGCCACAGGGCTGTTCGTGACCACTACCGGCGAAGCGCCCGGAACGAATCGCTATGAGCTGACCGGAGATAACGGAAAAATCGTTATCGAGGACGGCAAGCTGACGTTCTGGCGGCTGCGGGTGCCCGAGCCTCAGTTCAATGCGGAATTCACCGGCGGCTTCGGCCAGCCCGAATGCTGGAAATGCGATATTCCCATCCATGAAGGGGAAGGCTCGCAGCATAAAGGAATTTTACGGAATTTCACGAACGCCATTCTTCACGGCGAGCCGTTGCTGGCTCCGGGAAAGGACGGCATTCACGGATTGACGCTGTCCAACGCCATGCATTTGTCGTCCTGGACCGAGGATTGGGTGGAGCTGCCGCTCGATGAGGACTTGTACCACGCCAAGCTGCAAGAGAAGATCGAAGCCTCAACCTTCCGCAAAGCAAGCGAAGGCGGCAAAACGCTCGATGTTTCGGGCACGCATTAGGCTCTGAGTTTTTATACCAAGGTATTCCAAGGAGGCTCAACCAGCGATGAAATTGTCCGTATTTACCGTAGCAACACCGGATCTTACACCGGAGGAACTGGTTCAAGCGGCTCGGGAAGCAGGACTCCATGGCGTGGAATGGCGGTACAAGGAGATTCCAGCCGATGTGGCCGGAGAAGCGCCGTCCTACTGGCGCAACAATCTATGCTCGATTGACCCGTCTTTCCCGGACGAGGAGCTGCTGCGCTTCAAGCACCTTACCGAAGCGGCAGGCCTGGAAATGGTCAGTGTTACCCCCTACTTGAATCACCTTGGACTGGAGGAGACAGAGCAAGCCTTCCATGCTGCTCGTCTGCTGGGCGCAAAGATGATTCGCGTCGGAGCCGCCGGATATGGCGACGGGACGCCTTATCCCGAGCTTTATGACAAGACGGTCCGTTATCTGAAGGAAGCCGAGCGGCTTGCCAAGCAATACGGCGTCAAAGGGGTCGTGGAGACGCATCATTTCACCATCGCCCCCAGCGCCGGCCTGGCCCATCGGCTTGTCAACCACTGCGATCCCGACCTGATCGGCGTCTTGTTTGACCCTGGTAACATGGTGTACGAAGGCTACGAGCAGTTCAAGCTGGGACTGGAGCTGCTTGGTCCTTATCTGGCGCATGTTCACATCAAGAACGCCGCCTGGAAAGAAACCGGCAAGCTTAAGGACGGAACGGCCGAATGGCGCTGCGAATGGGCCTCCTTGCATAACGGGATCGTCGATTTCGCCCGGCTGCTGGCGGATTTGAAGTCCGTTCACTACGACGGCTATCTCGGCATCGAGGACTTCAGCGGTACATGGAATTCCAGAGCTATGCTTCGGCAATTTGCCGAATTCATTCATGAGCGAATTTAAGGAGGACGACTATCAATGCCATCAGAAGCTAACGGACAAGTTGAATCTTTTCAGACCAGCGACGGAATGAACTACGCGCCAAAGGGCCGGCCGAATCAAGTCGTGCAGGCGGGCGAGTTCATATTTGCAGCCGCTGCGCTGGATCATGGACATATTTATGGCATGACTGGCGGATTGATCGAGGCCGGAGCGACCCTGAAATGGGTTTATGATCCGGACCCGGCCAAAGTGCAGGCATTTTTGAAATCGTATCCGCAGGCAGCTCCTGCCGACAGTCTGGAACAAATTCTTCAGGACCCGGAGGTTCGGCTTGTTGCCTCCGCTGCGATTCCGTCTGAACGCGGCCCATTGGGGCTTCGGGTGATGGATGCCGGGAAGGATTACTTTACGGACAAGGCGCCGTTTACCAGCCTGAAGCAATTGGAGGATGCCCGCCGGAAGGTTCAAGAGACCGGACGAAAATATGCCGTATACTATAGCGAGCGCCTGCATGTGGAATCTGCGGTTTACGCCGGACAGCTGATTCAGCAAGGCGCGATCGGACGAGTGCTGCAGATTACCGGATTTGGACCGCATCGGCTGAACGCTCCCTCCAGACCCTCCTGGTTCTTTGAAAAGGAAAAGTACGGCGGTATTCTTTGCGACATCGGGAGCCATCAGATCGAGCAATTCCTGTTCTACTCCGGCTGCAAGGATGCCGAGGTCGTGCACAGCAAGGTCGCCAACTATAACCATGCCGAATACCCCGAGCTGGAGGATTACGGTGACGCGACACTCGTCGGGGATAACGGAGCGACCCAGTACTTCCGGGTAGACTGGTTTACGCCGGACGGATTAAGCACCTGGGGAGACGGCCGGACGTTCATTATGGGAACGGATGGCTACATCGAGCTGCGAAAATATACCGACATTGCCCGGGATCGGCAGGGGGATCATGTCTATCTGGTCAACAAGGATGGCGAGCAGCATTTCTCCGTTCGCGGGCAGATCGGATTTCCATATTTCGGAGAGCTGATCCTGGATTGCATCCACCGGACCGAGCATGCGATGACCCAGGAGCATGCCTTCAAAGCCGCAGAGCTCTGTCTGAAGGCACAGAACCAGGCTCTTCATCTCACCACATCTCTATAGACAGGAAGGATGCATCATGAGAGATCCGATCGGTGCGGCCATTGTCGGCGCTGGTGCGATATCCACCGTTCATGCCGAAAGTCTCGCCAAATTGAACGGAGTGCATCTGAAGCTGATCGTAGACATTGATCCGGTCAGAGCCGCACAGGCCGCTGAGAAATATCATTGTGAGGCAGCCAGCGATTTTCAAACGCTGCTGAATCGGGAGGATATTCAGGTTGTGCATCTATGCACACCCCATCATCTCCATGCCGGGATGGCGATCGATTTGCTCCGTTCCGGCAAGCATGTTCTTACGGAAAAGCCGATGGCTCATCATCTCCACGCAGCAGAGGCTTTGCTTCGGGAGGCAAGCCAGAGCCCGGCTCAGCTGGGGATTACCTTTCAAAACCGTTATAATGCTTCATCCCGGGCCATCCGGGAAATGATCGACAAGGGAACACTGGGGCGTCTGCTTGGCCTTAAAGGAATCGTCACCTGGAGTCGCGAGCCTTCGTATTATACCTCCAGCCCTTGGCGGGGGAGCTGGGCGACCGAAGGCGGCGGTGTGCTGATTAACCAGGCGATTCATACCCTCGACCTGCTGCAATGGTTCGGCGGCGAGGTAGCTTCCATTGAAGGCAGCGCAACCACCGATGCTCTGGGCGATACGATCGAAGTCGAGGATACGGCGCACGCCCATATCCGGTTTACCAATGGAGCACGGGGATTATTTTATGCTACGAACGCCTATGTCTCCAATTCTCCGGTCGAGCTCGAGCTTGTATTCGAGCAGGGGGTCCTCCGGCAGCGGAACGATTGCCTGCACCTCGTCCAGCACGGCAGCGAGACGCTGCTGTGCGAGCCTCCGGCAACCTTGGATGAGCAAGGACTGATTACGGGCAAATCCTATTGGGGCATCAGTCATCAGCTATTGATCGAGGATTTTTACGATCATGTCCGCAGCGGGACGCGCTTTCCGGTTCATGCTGAGGAAGGAATCAAAACCATGCGGTTAATCACCGATCTGTACGCTTCTTCCCAAGCGCAGGCCGATCGGATGAGCAGCCGTCCCATCTATTCCTGATGGAATTGAAGCTAATAAAGCAGGCTCTGAAACGGTGATTCCAGCCAGTTCAGAGCCTTTATTTCTTCTGACATGCCCCTGCCTCTCATCCCCTCTTCCGTAATACAGCGGCGCTGTCCTGTCACCTGCTTGAACATCCGCCCAAAGTGAGTGATACTGCCAAAGCCAACCTTCTTTGCGATCAAATTCACCCTCATGGAGGAATTTTCGAGCAGTTGCTTCGCTTCCTGAAACAAACTGTCGGCCGCATGGACACTATTAAAAGTAAGCATTTCATTGTGAAATGAGTTGGCATTATATTATGTGATTTTTTCATAAAAAAATAGCTTGACTTTCATTTGAATTTCCGCAGTCACTTGACACGTGTGTGGTATAGTAAAAAAGTTGTTTCAGTTGGTCATTATCTATATGAAAAAAGGAGGCTGTTAATATGAATGAAAATCAAATGAAAAACAGTTACTAAGCAAACACCCGTTTTCACGTCCAACAAAATGATACCACTATGCACAGTAGAAGTCTCTCATTGTTTTGATGTTTGTGTTTAGCGAATAAACCGCTTTAAGCGTTCGTCCAAACTAATAGATGCATACGCCTATGATTTAATAAAGAGAAAGAGGTTTTGAAAATACCATGTCAACGTTCAAAGAGTTTATAAAATGTCATCCCACTAAGATGGGACTTATCTTTGCATTACTTGTTCCTATGCTATTCACAATTGTCTGGATGACTGGCTATCGCGGGGCAAATGATCGAATTGACCGTATCCATGCAGCAATCGTGAACGAAGCTGGAGAAGAAGGCAACACCGTTCTGCAGCAATTGACAAACTCAGCTCCCTTTGACCTTGAGCAAGCGGAGAGCCTAAATCAGGCCAGGAAGCAGATGTTTAACGGAAAATGGAGCATGATTGTGTTCATTCCAGAAACCTTCGCCGATGGGCGCGGCGAAATAAGGTTCGAAATGAAAGAAGATGTCTCTGATGTTGTAAAGTCAATGCTGAGTGCTTCCGCATATCAAATGACTGATGCTTTGTCCGCAACCATATCTCAGACGAATGCGGTACAAGCAACTATTGTTGGCAACCATTCTACCAAAGATTTTTCTGCCAATATTCTTCCAATGTTACTCGGTTTTATTCCGTATATAGCAATGATGACATCTGCAATTCAGTTTAATTTGAGCTCCAAGATCCTGACGCGAGCAATTCCAAAGTGGCGTTTGTTCTGGAATCGCCAGGCTCTTCTTGCTTGCATAGCAGTTTTGCTTGCCTTTATGTTAACTACTTCTACTCGTTTATTTATATCCTCTGCAGCTTCATTCGGAGCAACTTTCGGTTTTCAATTGCTCCTAATATTAGCGTGCATTGCAACGACTCAAATGGCATTTGAGTTATTCGGCTCCGCTGGGCCTCTGTTTAACGTAGCTATTGTTCCGTTTCAACTTATGACAGCAGGTAATATTATCTCGTCTGATATGCTTGCACCTTTCTATCGTAATATTGGAAGCTTTCTTCCGGCATCCAATGGAATTAAAGGCTTCATGCATTTGATTTATGGCGGCCAATCTATTGCTACAGAAGCTATCCAGCTTAGCTTAATCTTTATTGTGGCATGGGGAATTACCCTGCTAAAGCAAGTCCTTACGAAGAAATTGTCTTCTCAAAAAGGAGTGCCTTTAGGAAGGGCTTTTGCTTCCCAATCGTAAATACCAGTTATTATATGTGCTTATTAGTCTTCAAAGATAGCGGTAGAAGACGGATGAAAAGCTAATCAGACAGCGCGACAGATATTCAATCGATTCGCGCTGGTTGAGTTAACTAAAATATGGTTACCCCATTTTTTCGTCTAGAGGTGAAAAAATTGATTGAAACTAAAGTTAAAGAAAGTAATCAAAAGGCTTTTTCAATTATAGGTCATTTTTTAAATAACACACCTGCATTAGTAAATGAATACGACGTTATAAAGCTAATTGAATTAGGAGTTTCTAGTGAATATGCTGTTTCTGTGCTAATCTCTTCTCTATATGGAATTGATTTAATTGATAATGCAGATGATAAAGAATTTTTTAATACCTACTTTCCCCGCATGATTCATAAAATGAATCCAGAGGATTATATAAAAAAATCTTTTTATTCAAATATTAGTATTCCATCGATAAAAATTGGAAATTGCGAATTGAAATATGAGCAATACAAGCCTTTTAATTGTTTTGTGTGTAATGACGTTTTGATAACAAACCATGGAAGGCAAATTCCTCAAATTGGTTTTTTCGAAGTAGAATTCAGTTACCCGGCTCTACTGGAAAATGACAGATTATGGATGGCTATAACACCAAACGAGATAGAGACAATGAAGGAAGCTATCAATGATTCATTTGGAAATGTTTTGACCTTTGGATTAGGCCTTGGGTATTATGCTTTTATGATTTCAGAAAAAAGTTGTGTCAACAGTATTACGGTAGTTGAAATGAATCCAGATATTATCACTCTGTTTTCTGAATTTATACTGCCCCAATTCAAAAGTGCTCATAAAATAAAAATTGTTCAAGCAGATGCGTTCGAATATGCTGAAAATTATCTTCCAGCATCTAATTTTAACTTTGTGTTTACAGATTTATGGCATGATGTTTCAGATGGCCTTGAAATGTACTTGAAAATGAAAAAATATGAGAGGCTAAACCCAAACATTATATTTAAATATTGGATAGAAAACTCAATCTTAAGCTATATTATAGCCGCTAAAATGTGATATATTGACTCAACTGTCCCCACTCTCTCTTTTACAGAATGATCATGGAAAATGCAACACCGCTACACCGGACTTGACGACAGCTTCCTTGGCTGATCTGGATCCATGAGGAAACATCAGAAACAATGTAGTTTTTTTCTGCGTCTCGATACTTTTCAAGAAATTTCATTAATCTCTTAACAATATTAGCTGAATGCGAAGACCACCTTCTTTGATTGCGAAGGTGGCCTCTCATGCCAATTTTTTGCTGTTTCCAAAGTTTTTAAGTTTATCTCGTAAAGAACAGAATACCAGACTGCTCTATCACTAGCTGCTATTCTTCAGGCTCCCTCACCAGAAAGAACACCTCTTTCAAATCACGGCTTACAGGACGGTGGTCGGCATGCGTCTCCATGATATCCTTCATGCTATCCCACCACTTTCTGCAAATCCTCGTATCGGCAGCCTGGTTCCAAAGAGCTTCGTCCTCAAGCTCTAAATAGGCAAACAAAGTGCTTGTAGGTTCATCCAAAAAAATCGAATAACTAATAACCCCGTGAGCGAGAAGCATCTCTCTCATCTCGGGCCAAAGCTCATTGTGACGCTTATGATATTCATTATGACAATCCTCGTAGACCTTCATCAGTGAAGCTTTTCGTATCATCCCTCCGCCTCCCTCTCACATAAAAAATTCACTATATAACTGTACTTGCCAAAAACGACTTCCAATTTACTGGAACAAACAAAGTACTAGAAGCATGGTGAACCCTGGGAGCCTGCGTCCGGTATAGGCTTACACTCGCTGTTTCAGCTCCATACCGGACCTCCGGCTACTTGTTTTTTCCCACTCTTCCAAGCGAACCGTAATTGTTGTTGCACCCACTCAAACGGAAGTCCCTTTCGCCCTTGTTCATAGATCCAACGGCTTGGTGGGCAAGATGCTCTTGGTGAAAAGCTGTAAGCCTTCAAGAAGCTTGCCCTCAGAGTATAGTTCAACTTATATAAGCAACAAGTATCGAGTATCCTTCATCAATCATTCGCCAATTTGAATTGCCGCCGCCAGCAGCGCCAATGCGAGTCCCTGTCCCCAGCCCTGGGCCCATTTGCGGTCCACTGCAAGATAGTCCTCGACATCCTTCATCACGGCGGTTCCGCCGGAGACATTAAGCACGCGGCCATTAGCTGCAATGTTATCTAGTACGCCATCCAGCGCTTTCTGCACATATTTCGCATGGAGGGGATTGCCCTGCATGAGCATAGCCGCCGCTATTCCTGCCGTCGCAGACACTTCACCGTAGGCCTCAGGAGCATCAAGAACGGTTCCCCAGAGGCCGTTATCCTTCTGCAGTTTTTTAATCGCCGCGAGTTGATCCCGCAAGGAACTCCATATATGCATCATCGGCGGATAGAGGTAGCCTTCCGGCACCACCCTTGCCGCCCGGGACATCGTATAGGCTGCCCAAGCATTAGCGCGAGCCCAGTAGATCCCGGACATATGATCCTTCCTGATATTGTTGTAGCCATGATACCAAAGTCCGGAGTCCTCGTCCTGCAAATAATGGATATGCCAATAAAATTGGTGCAGAGCATCTTCAATCAGCGGCTTCTCTCCCAGCATCACACCGGTGCGCAGCATGAAATAGGCGGCCATAAACAGCGTATCGGCCCAGCACTGCTCGGGAAAATCATTCTTGGCGGACACCGTATGCTGAAGCACCCGTTCTCCGAATCGAGGCGCCTTATTCTGGATGTAATCGATCTTGCTTAAAATCAGATCAAGATACTTCTGGTCTTGCGTGTGTTCATACAAGGTAAGCAGCATATGTCCCATCGCGCAGGTGTTCACGTTCCAGATTGGAAGCCCTGCCTCAATGTACTCATCACACCATCCCGCCATCCGTTCGAGATAAGCCTGTTCCCCGGTAGCTTCGAAGATCGAGCTGACTCCGTAAAAGGCAACCCCTCCCGGCCAGTCCCAGGTCAGATCCATGCCGAAGATATAGTCCACCACGCGTCCGGCGATTGGTTTCAAGTCGGACGGAACCGCTGTTAGCTTCAAACTATTCACCCTCCCGGATTAATTGTACTGCCCCGCGTCGATCGCTTTCTGCTTCTCGTCGAGAATCTCCTGGTAACCTGCGTTAAGATAAGTCTTTTTGGCCGCTTCGTAGGTCGCATCGAACTCTCCTTCAGGAGACAGAACACACTTGACATACAGCTCCTGAAACAACGAGTTCAGGTCGGCCTTGTATTCGTTGACTTTCTCAAGAACGATAGTGAACAAGGCGTCCGGCGTGCGGTATTCTGCCGTCTCATCATAGTACTTCAGCATATCCTCGGCCAGATATTCATATCCTGGAGGCGCCCAGTTGCGGATATACGATTTCCGCGTCAATTCCGGGCTGGCGTATTCAGCCATCTCCGTGACAAGTCCCCAATAATCCTTGTTATTGTTATTGGACAGCTTCGATTCACCCGCAAAATCGGCTGCCTTTACAGCGATGCCATCACTGTCGAGCGTGTAATTCTGGCCCTCGACACCATTTTGCAGGAAGAAGAGATTATCCGGCTGGCTCATCCATTCGAGATACATCCATACTGCCCTCCGTTCCTCGGCCGAGGATTCATAATTTATGCCCATAATGAAGCCGAAGGGCCAATAGGCGCGTCCCTGAGGCTGGAAGCCTTCCGGAACGCTCGCCGTCGGAGGCAGCACAGCGAACTCGGCATCCGGATTGTTGACGAGCGTAGCGGATATAACGTCTGTATTGCTCGTAAGATAGAAGGCGAATGTTCCGGTCTTGCCGGCTACGAACTCCGCTTTTGTCTTTGCCTCATCATTGCGCAAATAAAATTCCTTATCGATCATTCCGTTGTTGTACTGATAGTTCAGATTGCGAAGATAGCGCTCGGTTGCCGGAGACGTCAGGTCGGCCACACTAAGGTCAGAATACAGCGCCCGTTCTTTTCCATCAATCGGCCAGTCCCGGAAGGCATAGTTGAAATTATAGTTATTTTGCAGCAAGTTGCCGCCGCCAACGCCGAGACCCGCTTCCTTCCATTTTGCCAGCATCTCGTTAAATTTCTCCAAAGACGTCAAGTCCTCGACTTTCATCCCGGCCTGCTCTACCCAGTCCTTCCGAACGAGTGTCGTGAAGTTATCCGCAGAAGGGCGATTGGCAAAGAAGAAGACTTTGTTTCCGTCCACACTGCCGTATTTCTCTATGGTTGAACTCATATTTTTCCAATAAGTCGGGGCATAGTAAGCAATTTCGTCATAATCAAGCTCTTGCATCACTTCTTCTCCGTAATAGGCCAGTGCTTGCGGCATGTCATAATGAAAAATAATGTCCGGTGCCTTGTGCGAAGCAAGCAATTGTTCATAGTCCGTAACCTCGCTCGTGCGGGTAATCGGAACATATTTAACATCGATGTTGTACTTATCTCCGAACTCCTGCTGAACCCAGCGGGTATAGTAGTTGTCGGTGACATTCCAGCCTTCGAACGCACGCTCGTAGACCGGGATTTCCAGCATGACCTTCTCGGGAAATCCTCCCGAGTAATCCTGATAATCTCCCGATGAGTTAGCGGAGTTGGCGGTCGGCGTATTCGAATTTTTAGAGCTGTTATCCGAATTGGAGCTGGAATTGTTACTGCCTGTACATGCCGACAGAACACTGATTGCTACGAACAAAGCCATGACGATCGAGAACATTTTACTTTTGTTCATCGTTTTCCCCCCGTTTTTCAAATGATCTTGCTTCAGTTATTCCTTAACTGCACCCAGTAAGACGCCTTGGACGAAATACTTTTGGATAAACGGATATATGCAAAGGATCGGAAGCGTCGCAAACACGACGCACGATGCCTTTAAAACCTCGGGATTGCTAAGCTGAACCTGTGTCGCCTCCAGCTGGAAGCTCTCGCTGGCCTGAATGACCAGATAATACAATTTGAGCTGCAGCGGCCGAAGATCCACCGCTTGCTTGATGTAGAATAAAGCATCCTGATACGCGTTCCAGCGGCCAACGGCATAAAAGAGCGATAACGTTGCAATAATCGGCTTGGAGAGCGGCAGGACGATGCTCCACAAGATGCGGAAATGGCCTGCCCCGTCAATTCTCGCCGACTCCTCAAGGCTTACCGGAATACTGCTTGAAATCGAGGTCTTCATGATCAGGAAATTGAACGCGCTGAACGCCTGCGGCAGAATAAGCGCCCACAAGGTGTCGAGCATGCCGAGTTGATTCATCAGCATGTATTCGGGAATAATGCCGCCGCTAAAGTACAAGGTGATCATGAAGATCATCGTCAATGCGGTGCGGCCCTTAAGCTGCTTGCGTGATAATGGATAGGCCGCGCAGACGGTGATGATCATGCCGAGAATCGTAAATGCAACCGTCACAATCACCGAGACATAGAGGGAACGAAGGATACTGGCATCGGCAAAAATCTTGCTGTAGGCTTCAAATGTGAAGCCGCGTGGCAGGAGAATCACCTTGTTCGCGATGACAAAGGCGTCTGAGCTAAGCGATTTGGCAACGACATGGAGGAACGGCAGCAAGCATACCAGCGAGGCGATGATCAGCGTGAGATGAATCAGCACATCCCAGGTGTCAAAGCGTCTATTGCGATGCACGGTGAGTAAATTGCCCGAAGACTTCAAGAACCCGCCTCCTTTCTTTGATAGGTTGTTCAAAAAGTCATCTTCCCAGGACGAAGCTGTTCCAGGAGTACATTCGACATCGAATCTTGAATTCAGCCGGGCCTTCCGTTGCTCACGTAGATCTGTCTACGCTCCGCTACTCAGTCCCTAGCTTCATCCAACCTTCTTGGTCCTGTAAACCCAACTTTTTGAACTTTCAATTTAAGGGCTGTAATCAAAATCAGTTCGATTAGGTTTAGTTATAATACTCCCTCTCATAAGAGTCCGTCTTCTCCTAGCTTTTTGGCGATACGATCCGCCAACAGCACCAGCATGATTCCAATCAGGGACTGGAACAATCCGAGCGCCGTGGCCCGGCTGAAGTTCCCGCCCTCGATCCCCCAGCGGTACACCAGTACCGGAATCGTCGTTGTAAATTCTGTTGTGGCTTTATTTTGCAGCGCATAGATCCGTTCGAACGAACCCTCCATGACCCGTCCCAGGTTCATGATTAACAAAGTCACGATGGTCGTGCGGATCGACGGCAGAGACACGTTCCATACCTTCCGCCAGCGGCCTGCGCCGTCCACGGTTGCCGCCTCGTACAGCTCCGGATTAATCCCGCTGATCGCCGCAAGATAAATAATCGTTCCCCAGCCCATACTCTGCCAGACGCCAATCGCCAGATAACTGATCAGCCAGTTGACATCCTCCTGCAGAAACGGAATCCGGTTTCCTCCCATCATCGCGATCACATTGTTGACCACGCCGTTGCCCTCGCTCAGCAGCTGATAAGCAATTGCGCCGATAATAATCCAGGACAGAAAATGCGGCAAATAAAGCAAGGTCTGGTTGATCCGCTTGAATCGGATGTTTCTTACCTCATTAAGCAATAGGGCCAGTACGATCGGCATCGTGAAGCTGAAGACAAGATCAAGGCAGTTCAGCAGCAAGGTATTGCGGACAGCGCGGCCAAAATCATGCTTGGCGAACAGCTCCCTGAACACCTCGAATCCGACCCACTCGCTCCCCCAGACGCCATGGGCGATTTTGTAATTCTTGAACGCCAGCACAAGGCCGGACATCGGTCCGTATTTGAATACAAGCACAAAAGCGATCGGGATTAGAAGCATCAGGTAGAGTTGAAGGTCCCGGCGAAGATAAAAAGCGAGCCTCTTCACTAGTGTCTCTCTGGTATTTAGGGGACTTTTGACTTTTGAAGCGCTTTCAAGTTTCAGAATCTCACCTCCTAACGCTTGGGGCTTCCTCACCCCGTCCGAATCATTGTGGAGAACCATGGGGGAGGCTGTGTCTCATCTTACCCTCCGTTTTCGCACCGGTAAATCATGAGTTTTGATTCTATTTGTCATTTTTGATTGTTGCTTGATGTAACGGGAATTTTGCGGGTGAACATAATCAATATTGAATGCTATAAGCAAAATTGACTACTTCGACTATATACGTTGAACTATTGAATTTTACGTTTTGAGGGCAACGAGTGAAGTGTGCTTACGATCGCTGTTGTTCGCGGATTTCTCTAATTGAACTAAGATATTATAAGGTTGAAATCCACTCACAAAGGCGAACGCTTTCGCTTCTTCAGCACACTTCAATCTTATGCCCTTTCTACGTAGTTTATATAGTTCAACTTATATAGGCAGCCTGCCACTGCTCATTTATCTCATTTACGAAGTGTTCGTCTTGGCGGATCTGTAGCTGCTCGGCGCCATGCCCTCATATTTGCGAAAAAACCGGTTGAAGCTCTGCACATTGTAGTACCCGACTTCGGAAGCAATCTGGGCGATGGTAAGCGAGGTTTCCAGCAAGAGCTGCTTCGCCTTTTCGATTCGCAACTGATTAATGTAATCGATCAGGCTTTTCCCCGTGAGTTCATATACGATTCTCCGCATATAGGAATAACTGATGCCGATTTCCTTGGCCATATTTTCGAATACGATTTCCTCGCAATAATGCTGTTCCAGGTAGCGGACAATTCGTTCGCCATGCCCTGCTTCACCCTGATTCCGTGTGAGGTATTGGATAATCTCGCCGAAGAAGCCGCGCATGTATTCCTCAAGCTCGTCAAGCGTATCCAAGGAAGCAATGGCGGAATACATATTTCCCCGCCCCGTGAATATCCGTTCCGTATTAATGTTGTTTTCTCTGAGATGCTTGATGGTGACGCTGAGCAGTTGGTTATAGATATACATGATATTATCGTAAGAGATATATTCGGCCGAAAGAATTTCCTGCCGGATCACACCCAGCTCTTTATAGATGCTGTCCGGATCACCGGCGTTCAGAAAATTGAGAATCCTCCTTTCGCTGAGCGAGGGGTAGACATATTTCCTGCTGCTATGTTCCGTTGCCTCTCTCCAGAAAATAATTCCCCGGCTTCCTTCAATCATCCTGTACTTGATCATCTCCATAGCCTCAGCCGCCCGGTCAGGAATATTCCCGTTCAAGGCAGCCGGACTGCTTACCCCGATCGTCACCGTATGACCGAAAATGTCCTCTGCCATGATTCTCACTGCTGCAAGAGCAGCGTGAATGCCATCGCCATTCCGGCCAGCTTCTTCCTCTCCATAATTAATCACCATCGCAAAATAGCCCTCGCCCTGATAAACGCTATAAGCGTGGATACCCTCCGGAAATAAGCCCTCACATTGGGCGTTGAAAAGATACCGGTGATAGCTCCGGGTCTCCGAATTAGCCTGGCGCACATAATTCCGGTATTGGTCAATCGAGACGATGGCGATCAGGCAATGAGGCTCGGGGAACATGCTCACAGCCTGTCCCGAAACCTCGCCTTTCAGGAGGTTATGAATGGCTAGGCTGCGCGTATCCCGTTCACGCTGGCGCAGCAGCAAATGAAGGCCTTCCTCCTCCTCCTGCATCCGCCGAAATGCCGCATCGAGGAACGCAAGCTCATTTCGCCCCGATATCCCCAGATTGCCGCGTGCGCGAACACTGTGAACCAGCCTGCGCACCGGCTTGGACAGCCAGGTGGCCAGAAAGACGGACAGCAAGGTCCCGACGAAGAAAATAACGACGGTCAACAGAAGGATGCTGCGCTGCATCGCGCGAGTCTGGGTCATTAACTCATCCATCGATGACATACTCACATTCCACCATCGGTACCGCTCTGAAAAGGACCAGGCATACAGCAACCGCTTATCATCCTGCTCATGAAATGCATATCCCTGCTTGATCCCTTGATCCAATATTTCTCCGACAAACGGCAGCTCTCGCCCATTGGTGAGCAATAAGCCTTTATCATCATGCGAAATGATCGTTCCATCCCGTTTCATGAGCACGAATCCGTGCTCACCGGGCTCCGACGACCGCAGATAATTCTCAATCTGGCTTTCCCGCAAATTGACGACGATCATGCCCCGTGTCGTGGTCGATAAACGATTCAACGGCAGCACATACGAGATTACGTTCGTCCCCGAGCTTAATTCCCGGGGAACCCAAATCCCTCCGATCCCTATCCTTCCGATCAGCGCCTGCTCGATCCAATCGATCGGCTCATATCTGTCCAGCGTCGTAATTCCTTTGTCCGTGGAAATGACGTAGTTCGCTCCTTCCAGATAAAAATAGGTAGAGTACACGCCATCGACTCTGTGATTCAGGTTCACCAATTCATTCAGCACCGTAAGGGCGCTGCTCATGTTGCCATAATTCTCTCCAAGCTCGGCATAGGTCTCGAAATTTCGGATCCGGTCATAAATATGGGTCGAAGACAGCCTTACGGCATCCTGTGCCAAATTGTTCAACGCATTCTCATTCAGCTTCCGGTTCGCATTCAGCCCTGCGAGCGCGGATTCCGCAATCTCAAGCTCGGAATTCCGCAGGATCTGCGCTCCGCTGTACCAGGTCAGAATGGACAACGGAATCGCCATGACGCAGAACAGAATGAGTGCCAGCTGAAGCAGCATCGGAATTCGTTTCATTGCTCAAAGCCCCTCTTTTCCCGTTTGAATTCGCTTTCATTTCAATTTATATGAACTATTTCAAGTTAATTTAAATATATTTCGCCCTGCGTGCATTATCAACCATTTTTTTACACAAAAAAAACCGCCCGAAGATATGTATCAGGCGGTGGTGAAACGACTGTTTTCTATTATTAATTGTGGGTTAGCGAATTAAAACTTGACCAGATCATCCACCCTGACCGCCTGGCCTGTTCGAATCGAACGATTGGCAGCGATCCCGGTAAGAATGGATCTTGCTCCATCCACATGGTTGGCAGCTCGGTTAAATCGGTCCACGACTGGAATGCCAAACATATCTTGAAGTAAAATCGGATCTCCTCCACCATGGCCCCCTTCCCCTTCTTCAACCTCAACCTCATAAGGCGGCTTCCACATCGGATAGACTAGAATACGCTTATCCTTCAGCGCACCTTCCAGCGCTTTGTCTCCCCCGGAGTTGACATATGATTGCTCCACAATCGTCATCTCCATTCGCCCTTTGCTGCCGTTAAAGGCAATACGGTAGCCTTCCCATGGCATATACGCATTCAAGGAATATGTCAAAATCGCTTTATTCTTGTATCGAACAATGACGCCCATCGTGTCTTCAATGCTGATCCCGTCGCCGAATACACTTTGGTCGCGCCGGTAGCCGTCCTCATGCTCTGCATCCAGGTACATCGCCTTCAAGTGCGAATTCTCATCCAAATGCAGTGCGAAGGGATCGTCCTTGGCGTTCGGATTCCCTGTGGCCCGCTCGTAAAAGCTGGTTACTCCCCGCTGCTCAGCGTTCTCCCTGCCATAGAATAGCAAATCCCCAAAGGCAAATACCTCATCCGGCTGCGAGCCAATCCAGAAGTTGACCAGATCGAAATGATGCGTCGATTTGTGAACAAGCAATCCCCCGCTATTCCGTTTGTCCCGGTGCCAGCGGCGGAAGTAATCCGCACCATGCATCGTATTGAGCAGCCATTCAAAGTGGATCGAATGCACATCCCCGATCACCCCATCCATAATGAGCTCGCGGGCTTTGGTATGATGCGGCGCATAGCGATAATTAAAGGCGACTCTTACCTGGCGCCCCGTTCGCTTAACCGCATCAAGGATGTCCTGGCATTTGTCTTCATCTACAGTCATCGGCTTTTCCGTAATGACATCACAGCCAAGCTCCATCGCCCGGATGATATAGTTGTGATGCGTGCGATCCACGCTGGTTACGATAACTGCATCCGGCTTTTCGGCCTCAATCATCTCATCGAACTGCCCTGCAAGGTAGGTCCGCACCTTAGGATAGCTGTACTTTTCTTCAAGAAGCTGGTTGGCATAGTCCATCCGTGTCTGATTAATATCACAAAAGGCAACCAGCTCCGAAGTCTCACTGAATGGCTTGGCAATGGCAGAATAAAAAAACTCCGCGCGGCCTCCGGTTCCAACAAGCACATACTTTTTCTTGTTCATGTTATAGCTCCTTTTGAGTTTATTTCTTCATTGGTAACTTAACACAATAAAGAATTGTTTTCTCCGCTTTTAAAGCTGATTTTCTTTGATAACCCGCTTTTTTTGTCATATGATAAAGGAAGTAAGTATTTCGTTAAGGAGTGTTCTCATGAAGCTTTCCCATTTTCCTGACATCCTTCGATTTGGACATAAAAATGACCCCTTCTATCTGGAATTCGATCGCAGAAGGGGCCATTATTCCATGGCGACAGATCATTACCACCGGGAGTATGAGCTCTATTATTTATTCAGCGGACAGCGCAACTATTTTATCAAAGATGATGTCTACCAGGTACAGTCAGGCGATCTTGTATTCATCGAGTCGAATGCCGTTCATAAGACGTCCGACTCGGATGCGCCAAACCATGAACGAATCGTACTCTACTTCGCACCGTCCTATTTCGATGATTTGCCTGCAGAAGAAAGGGACTTGCTCTTATCTCCTTTTCTCCAGGAATTTCCGCTGCTGAGACTTAACCTTCAGGAGCAGTTGCAGCTCGAAGCCCTGTTTCATACCCTGCTCACAGAATTGAATGAGCAACAGCCCGGATATCGCTTACGCATCTCTCATATAGCAAGTGAATTATTGCTATATACGGCACGTAGCTTCCTTAAGCTCGAGTCGCTGCCGAAGCAGGAATCCTCCTCGGTTCAACGCAAAATTTCAGACGTTGTTCGTTATATCAATCTTCACTTTGGGGAGCCGCTTGAGCTGGATGAGCTATCTCGTCATTTTTTCATTAGTAAAAGTTATCTGAGCAGAATGTTCAAGCAGGTCACTGGTTTTGGCTTCGCCGAGTACGTGAATCTCACCCGCGTAAAGGAAGCGGAGCGATTGCTTCGTGAGACTGATCACAGCATTACCCATGTGTCTGAGCTCGCCGGCTTCGATAACTTTTCCCACTTCGGGAAAATGTTTAAAAGGCTGACCGGACTGACACCCAGGGCTTATCGGGAGTCCCATCATCCCTTCTTCCGATAATACAGCGGCGCCTGTCCTGTCACCTGCTTGAATACCCGCCCAAAGTGAGTGATACTGCCAAAGCCAACTTTTCTCGCGATCAGATTTACTTTCATGGAGGAGTTCTCTAGCAGTTGCTTCGCTTCCTTCACGCGCACATGGTTCAAATATTCTATAAAAGTAAAGCCTGTCGCTTCTTTAAAGAATCGGCTCAAATAATAGGGACTGATATAAAATTTCTCCGCCACCAAGGGGAGTGACATGTCCTGCATGTAGTGACTGTTCATATACCTGACTACTTCAAATATTCGCTCATATGCCGCCGGGTTTTGGACTTCCGTGGAATCTGCGCTGCTGTTCAATAGATGTCTGCTGCAAAGGATGAGCATCTGGAATACAAGGGTTTGAGTATACAGCTCAAATCCAGGGTTACAGTCCCGAATTTCCTTGATGATGCTCCGTGACAGCTCCTCGATCAGCATCGCCGTTTGCGGAGGGAATTTTAGAATCAGATACTCATGGTCAAGCAGTCGATTGATGAAGTCCGGGGATATTCGATCCGCCCAAGCCAGCTCCTCACTGTGGATATTGATTACCAATCTTTCATATTGTGATGTGTTCGCATCCGTGGTCCGGTGCAGCACATTCGGGCCGATTATGATGATATGCCCTTCATCTACAACCATGGTCCGGTCCTTAATAAAGAACCTTCGCTGGCCGGACATTAAGTAGAAGAATTCATAGCTGCTGTGTAAATGATTAATCTTCATATGATGGCTGCTCGCCTTCCGGTAAGAGACCGAGAAGGTGGTTTGTGCATTCACATAATTGATCTCTTCCATCATCCCGCCTGCCTTCTATTCCAACCCTTTTCCCCATCATAATTTACCGCTCAATTTAACGCAAGATATAAGAGGTTTCTGGCGATAATCGCAAAAAATGTGTATTTTCTTGTGCTATGATGGGTTCAATTCCAAGGAGGTTAGGTACAGATGAACAATTACGGAAATCGTTCGTCGTCTTTGAGCCCATCAGATACGATGCAGCGCTCTCCAATCGAGTGGGCGGAGCTGGGATGTGAAGCGCTAATGAACAAGTTTAAGCCAGAGGAGCTTCCTCCCGACCGTTTTCATTATCATCAGGGCGTATTTCTGTCAGGGATGGAGAAGTGCTGGGAAATCACTCAAAACCCTGCCTATTACCATTACATCAAGAGCTGGGTCGACAGTAATATTCGGGCGGACGGCAGCATCAGAAAGTACAATTCTACGGAGCTGGATGATATACAGCCTGGGGTGCTTCTTTTTAATTTGCTTGAGCAAACCGGGGATGACCGATACAAAAAGGCGCTGGACGAACTCGTGTCGCACTTTGAGTCATGGAAGACCAATTCTTCAGGCGGGTTCTGGCATAAAGATCACTATCCGAATCAAATGTGGCTGGATGGCCTGTATATGGGCGGACCAATTGCAACACTGTATGCGAAAACATTCGGCAAAGACGAATTCTTTGACATGATCGCCGCACAAGCGCTTTTGTTAGAGAAGCACACCAAAGATCCCGTTACCGGCCTGCTCTATCATGGCTGGGACGAGACCAAAGCTGCGATATGGGCTGATCCCGAGACGGGTCTGGCCCCGGAGTTCTGGGGACGCTCGATTGGCTGGGTTCCTGTCGCCTTGCTTGAAATGCTGGAGCATAACCCGGCGGAGCATAAGGATCGTGCTACCTTGATCCAAATCCTGCAAAGTCTGCTTGAAGCCGTCGTAAAATATCAGGACACCGCTACAGGGCGCTGGTATCAGGTTGTCGACAAGGGACATCTCGCTGACAATTGGTTAGAGAACTCTTGCACCTCCTTATTTGCTCAAGCTATCGCAAAAGCGGTAAGACTTGGATTCCTTAGCCCGGATTATTTGGAGTATGCGTGGAAGGGATATCAAGGTGTGATTGATACCCTGACCTTTGATGAGCATGGCGGACTTGTGATCGGTCAAATCTGCATCGGCACCGGCATCGGGGACTATGCCCACTATATCGCCCGCCCTACCAGTGAGAACGATCTGCATGGGGTCGGCGCTTTCGTGCTGATGTGTGTGGAGATGAGTCAGGCTCGAGGGTAACACGAGGAAGCTTTCCTGTATGGTTGAAGCGGAGTTTATTAAATCGATAGCAATCCAGAAGATGCCCCTGGAATTATCGAGTCCACTGAAGAACTCGCGCTTCTTCACATGGTGGTTAGATGCACAACAAAAAGAAGACATCTTTACCCAGATATTGGGTTGGATGTCTTCTTTCTTTGTCGTTATTCGGCTCCGTTTCCCGTTTCGCTTACTTGTGCCGTTAGATAATTGTTAAAGTGCTCAAATACAGCGAGTCTCTATTTTTTGATTCGTTTAATGATAAATAATACTAAAAATATAAATAATATAAGAATGACTAAAAAAACAGTTATTGTTCCCAGACCAATGATACTTCCAGATGTATTCATCCCATTAACCTCCTAAAATTTGAAATATTATATTTACAATTATATCATTTTATTGGATAATTGTACCTAGTATATATACCATTATAATGGAAAGGTTGTGAAAAAGATGAAATTAAGTAAAGGTTTAACTTCATTCTTGTCACTAAGCTTATTTCTAACATTGATTGGTGGCGGTACAGTTTCAGCAGATCAAGAATCGAAAGAGTATATTAATGGTTTTGAAGTAATTAGTACTACTGAAGAAGCAGTTGTAAAAGATAATGGCGATGAAGTAACAGTTACTATCAAAGAACTAAATGCATCGAAAGATGATCTTGAACAACTAATTAATGATCTTCATCAACAAGGAAGAAATATCCTCCCTTCATCTCCCCCTGAAGTTTCAACCTTTGCTCTGGGTTCGGGACATTTTAAGGGGTATGGAACTTGTAACTTAAATTATACAGATATACAACTTTGCTCTTATGCAGATTTTACAGCAACGCAAAGAGCAGGCGGACTTGGCGGTTTCGCATTTAAAGGATTTATTACTGCTATAGCCGCTATAACTGATAATGGGGGAACCACAATTTCAAACCATAAAGCTATTCCAAGATTGAGAGTTATGGGATATGGAATAACAGCAAAAGATAATATCTTTGTTGCTGAATGGAATTTCAGATCACCAAATAGTAACTATATAGAAACTTATAATTTCGATGAGATAACACCTGGTTTCCTTGCTTATGCGGAGTTCTGGGCAGGTGCAGACTTCTCTTGGAAGCTTCACAGCAATTCGTATAGTACTACTGTTTGGGCAGAGCTTACGGAGTTGTAATAAGAAAATTTGTATATTTAAGATGAAGTGGAAAAGTAGAGAAAAGGATTCTAATGTTCTCGTAGATAATTTAGTACAAACAAGGACCACAAAGGAATATTCCCTTGTGGTCCTTGTTTTTTGATCGTTCAGACATTTGTGCATATGTCTGAACGGCCATTCCTGATATTCGGCCATTTTTCGCACAAAGAGCTGATTATCCTACGTGGAACAGTTCCAGCAAACTCTGGTCTTAAGTGCATATATCGAACTATATAACTTGGTTGTGCCGAAAGATAACGTGTTGCGAATAATCAATGAGCTCGTTGATTTTTCCTTTGTATATGAAGAGCTAATACAGAACTACTGTTTGGATAATGGTAGAAACGCAATCAACCCGATTCAGATGTTCAAGCACCTGTTGCTTAAAAACCATATTTGAATTGTCTGATGCCGACATCGTCGAGAGTTTCGACTAAAAGACTTGAAACCTACTCGACATGTTGGTTAACAAGACGGTAGAAATCGCAATCGAAAAGGGAATCATCCAATGCAAAGCCATCCATCGTCGATGCGACACATACAAAGCTCACTATAATCGGATGTCTCCGCGAGAAATCTTGCAGGACGTTCCCGAAAACTAAGAAAGGCCATATACAAGGTTGATGAATCTCTCAAGGCCAAGTCCCCAACAAAAAATACGAATGATGTGCTGGAGGATGAAGTTGCCTACTGCCAACAACTTATCAAGATTATCGAAGCTGAGAGTGGAGTCTGTGCGCTACCCAAAATAAAAGAACCTCTCAACCTGCTCAAAGAAACGGTCACAAACGACCTTGAAAATCTCTGGATATCAGAAGATCAGGATGCAATGGTCGGTCACAAAAGTGTGGATTCCTCATTTTTTGGCTACAAAACGCATATTGAAATGATAGAGGAACGAATCATAACGGCGGCTGTTGTCACAATCCGTAACCAAATGGCTCAATCACTACGACTTTATAATTCGGGGACAGCTCTTCTATGAGTGGCTTAAAGTCAAGTGCGTGCGCCGCTGTGCCAAAGCCAGGCAGAATCACAACGGTTTCTTCTCCTTGACCGTGAATGTAAACATTCATTTGTTTCCCGTCTACAGAGACGTGCTGACCGTATTGCTCCATTCTTTTCTGTTCTGAATGACTTCTGATTTTGTCGACCGTACACGATAGCAATAAACAGCAGGATCGCTAGTCAAACTCATTCGCTCCTGTCGTTATCTGTTTGCTGGCGTAGCAGACCGCTAATGCAAGTCTAGCCAATCAAGATGTCCTTTCCATGACGACAATATGAACTGAATATGAACTAAACAGAAAAAAATAAAATGGATCAATGCAGGAACATCAGTTATTAATCGGTATTTCCTTATCAAAAAAGACGATTGATACGATTTCCTTGGTATTGATTACATTTTCAAATGTTTTAACCGTAAATAATTGCGTGCCATTTTCCATCAAATGCAATCCGTTAAACAGGTTTGTCGTTTCCGTCGTACCATCCTGGTATTTTATCGTGACCGGAAAGTTATCCAAGTGTTGATTAACCCCAATTTCCTTTAAGGATCCGGCAGCTTCGTAAATATCATCCATTGAACTGCTCTCTAGCTTTAATGAAATTGAAATCGGTGAAATGGAGATCGTTTCTAGTACAGCCCCGTAACCAAACATGTCAAGGCTTTTATTGACGTTATAAGGGGTAGAGTACTCCTTGAAATCCAGCTTGAAATCTGTTTCCCAAGCGTCCGGTATAACCGTTGTAAAAATGCCTGGATACGGATCTGCCGCTTGTAGATCCTTGAGCTGGAAGTGCACGTTTTGACCGGCTATGGAAGTTTTCGTTAGGATGCTCATAACCAGGCTAATTCTATTGTCACTGTGATCGCCATCGTCAAGCACTTTAAATTCTACGCCCATATAATCCTGATTTGTTGGAATGTCGTAATTTAAAAATCGGTACCGTGCCGCATCTAATACGGTACCTTCAGGTGCAATAAAGTCCATTAAGATATAGGTCAGATTACTATCGCCGAGCACTTGTTTAATATGAAGCGTCCCATTCTTGTTGTTCACCTGTTTATCAACTACATAAGCGCCATTTGACAAATATTGTGCTTGCTCTTGATTTACCGGATTAAGAAATCTCATAAACACATCATCTAATCCCATATATGCCCCTGCAAGAGCAGTTGTGGATAAACAAACTATCAAGATAGCAACCAATAAGGCGGGTCTTAAACGTTTTGAAAAAGCATGTCCTGTTTTCCCTTTAACTCCATCCCTGCTGTGCACTAAAATATTTTGAAGCATTTTTTCTTTTTTTTCGGTATTTGGCGTAAGGGCTTCGAAAAGTCGATTGATATTTCTGCTACTCAAGGAAATTCCCTCCTAAGTCAATTTTGAGGCGCTTACGACCTCTGAATAGTTGTGTTTGAATCGTACTTTCTTTGTAGCCCAACATCTCAGAGATCTCTTTTACGGTGTACTCCTCAAAATAGTACAGATATAAAACGGTTTTGTATTTTTCAGGGAGTGAAAGCAGTCTTGCAAGCACGTCTCTTGACGGCTCATCGCCATTCCAGGAAGACGCCTCAGGTAAAGCGTCTAGACCAACACGACGGGTTTTCCACCAGCTTTTAAGAACATCTTTACAGTGATTTCTGGCAGTTACCGTCAACCACGCTTTTTCATGCTCGAGGTCATTGAACATCTTTTGATATTTGATCAGCTTTAGAAATACAGATTGAACAGCATCTTCTGCATCAACAGGATTCTTCAAATAGATATAGCACAGCCTGTATACACGATCTACATGTCGTTGATATAGTTCAGCCAATTCTTTATCCGTACGCAATAAAGAATTATTCTCCATTTTTTCTCCTCCTGCATATAACACGATCAGGGACTCGAAACAATCTCATTACCGTCCGTAAATTATTTTACAGTACGCAAGGAAGCAGCGTACTAATATGTAGAGACGGCAGGAGAGACCTCCAGAGCAACAAAATAAAGCCGGAGCGCATGACCAATTCACGCTCCGGCTTGTTCTGAAGTTATAGTTCCAATTACCTCTCCACTTCACCAATCATCATCCTCAGTTAGCCCCTGCCTTTACAATACTAGGCTGTGTTTCTATGGATACATTACCTGCTACGGCTCTGGAGATCATGCAGGACTGTTCGGCCAAATGTGCGAGCCGCTCTGCTTTTGTAAATTCAGCTTCGGTTGTCTCATCCTTGAGTACGATCCGTGGTTTATGAATGATCCGTTCGTACGTAAAAATATTATCCGTTACATCGACTGTCGCCTCAGACTCTAGTGTCAGTTCCTGGGGTGTAATACCCGCACGCTCCATCATCGCTGCCAGAGTGATCAGATAACAGGTCGATGCTGCTCCCAGCAGCATTTCGTCAGGGTTTGTGCCTGTTCCCGGACCGCCCATCTCCCGCGGAATCGATATAACCGTTTTTAATCCGCCTGCATCTATATGTCCTTCACTGTTACGTCCACCATTCCATACTGCTTTCAGATGAAAAGGATGTTTCATAATGCTCATTCCCTTCGTCTTCTCCAATTTAGAAACCAGATACTGTCTATAGTTATTCTTCCATCAAAAGATAGCGCTCTCGCAAGGGAAATTTTGCAACAATGCAAAAAAAGAGAGAGCTCGTACTTAGCTTATACTCCCCCTTCTATTTAATCCAATCACAAGAGGCTACAACACTAGCTTTTAAACAACTACCTGATTTTATTCAAGACAATCGCTTTCCGCATTTCGTAACGGCTTCTTATCTTCTTTTATTCTACATTCAGATTGAACTAGTTATCATTTCTTCCCTGAAGAACATCTTTTTCCTTCAATAAGGCAATGGCAGGCTTGACCCATGATTTATAGATTTCTTATGTAATATACGTAACACAAAAGATATCAGCAAACATAGATTGCTACATACTGAATTATCGCGATATTTCGACATTTTAGGGTATCCAATTAACTCACCAAATCCTTTCATCCAATACATGCCTAGTCTCAGTGAAAACAAAACTAATTAGTTAATGTAAATTACTTAAAAAATATGTACAAGCAGCTATAAAATAACCTTAATTGAATTACTAATTTAACTTGCTTATGTCACTATTAGATCGTTCTTCTTATTCTTTATAAACTGAATGAAAGAGATGAGTTGTACGACTAAAGATAGAACTGCGAGTTTTATTTCTAGTATGCTCAAAACCGGACAAATAATGATGACAATAGTTAAAAACCAACTATATCCTCCTTTAATTCTTAAACTTTGTTCTATCCATAGCGAAATAATTACCATCAACAAACATAGGCTAAAAGATGTCGAGATAAAAGCAATTAACCAGATTACTCTGTCAATATATTTATCTGCTTGAAAGAAGTTAAACAGAAATCCGATGGCAATTAAAATAGTCATGAACAATACAAGAATCGGTTTCAATGGTCTAAACAACCTAGCAACTGCATCAAACACATCCGAAGATGTTTCTGTCACAAGTAGTTTATTCCGTTCTTTTTCAAGTTTTGATGTTTCAGCCTTAATAAAGGCCATTAACGTTCGTAATATCGAAATATCTGCTCGTTCATAATAATCCCGAATCACCTTGCGGATATCTTCAGTAAAGTAGGCGCCCGATTCACCTAATCTGGTATATAAATGATGAATTGCTAAAGGATCATCTTGTCTATTAATTACTTGAGCTGCTGCCGCTTCTACAGATGAATATAAATCCATTTTCTTTTGAAGTATTACTAATTTACTCTTTTGATCAGCTTCCATCATTACCTTAAATTCTTTGTATAACCATACTAGAGCAGTAAATACAACCGTTATTACTAATGACCAACCAGGCTGGGTCTTAAAGTAATCAAATATTTGCTGCAGCATTCAACACTTCACCTCTATTCTTCCGATTTGAAAAAAATATTCTTATGAACATCCCATCAATGAGAGGTAGGTATGGGACAATAACTTGCTGTACCCCATAGATAAAGAAGACGGCTTTTTGTCGCGCTTGGCGACTTCAAAAGCCTCGTCAGACCAAGGGAACCAGTTCATTGGGTTATGTGCATGTTGCAGCAAGTACGGCGTTTTCCTTGGTTAAATCTATTGGGTCTTTGTGAGTTATCATGGGGTAACCTAGCTAAAGACTTTTGGAGTTTTTCATTATTTTACCTTACCCTTCAATTATATTGAAAACCGATTTCTAAACAGTCGTTATAGATTAATTCAATAATTGCGAGATACCAGAATGCTTAGTTTTAGAAAGAAATTGTGGCAAAACAATTATTGAATTTAGTAAAACAATAAAATAACTTTTTAAAAGAAATCTTATATTCGATACCTTTATTTTTAATAAGATTTAGATGCTTTATTTGAATTTACTGTACAAAACAATGTAGTGAAAATTTTCAACAGCATCCTAAACAATCAGTTTTCTAATTATTTTGAAATAACTAAAAATGATGCTCATAAGTAGAATTTTTATATGACTTCCAAAATGTTGAATATTTATGACGTGCGCTACTTTATTCATATTCAATTCCAAGTACCTATTATTTTCACCTAAGCAATAAAGGTACTCTTCCAAATCTTCTTTAAATATATTTATTGTACGAGCTAATTTATTCTCATAGTATGACAGATCTTTCAATGCTTCTGATCTAATTACTCTGGCATTCGTGAATTTATGTTTATAAATTTGATTATGATTATCAAAAAAATAATTACGACATTTCTGTAATTCGTAATTTGAACTTACATCTAAAAAAATTCGTTTTTCATGACCCAATATACCTAGGTTATAACTGTAAAGTATATTCGAGACAGTTAGATTTGACTTTCTAATCATCATTTCCAACACAGGGTGTTTAATTATACCCTTTTTATATTCTGCCTTTAATTCAGCAAATTTCAGATCTTCTTCTTTAAATTTCTCCAGACAAACTACTGATACGTCCCTTTCCTCGCTAAAACCACCAAAATAATTATCTTGACAGATTTGGGGAGTTCCTCCAGCAAAACGATAGGAAAATCCTCCCGCTATTTCTTTAATTCGATGTTCAACCACTCCCTGTTTATCTCTTTGAATAATATTAATGTTATTAACAATCTTTTTTTGAATTTCTTCAAAAAGAGATAAGTAAGGAACTAAATAACGCTCCATTCTAAATACTCTAAATGTGAGATAAAGATAAGTAACATAAATTGCAGGAGCGAACACGATATAGACAACCAATTTTTGGAATTTTTCATCCGAATGATTGTAATAATCAAAAGTAGTTTTTGAAAAAGAAATAATATCTGATATTGTCATATTAACAGCATTTAACAGGATTAATTCATTACAAAAATGAAAAGCAACCAAAATAAAGAATATATCAATTACCTTCACTCTAAATATTTGACGCACACTTGTTTTAACATAATGCTTGAATAAATTGTAACTAAGATATGTATTTAATTTAGGTACACGTATTATCTCACGTTTTGTTCTCTGAGATCTTCTTTTTGGCTTTCCTTGCAAAGGTAGGATGATTATTTCTTCGATGATGGAAGTTAGTCTCCACAAGAAGAATAATGCTATTTTTAATAAAAAGAAAAATAATAATTTCATAATTACATAACAGATTATTACATATAAAATCAACAATATTGTTTTCATTAAAACTCCCCATATATTTTTTTATCAGCTTGTTCAAGTATGAATTGCAAATTCTTGTTAATCGGTTCATCATCTGTTTCAATTAAAATAACCTTAATATTATTTTCCTTCATGAAATTTAATAATTCTGCTTCAGCAGGGGGACCTTCATATGAAAAGCTACATTCTTCAACAAAATAAATTATATGACCGATGGGTTTTTCCAAAATTAATATAGCCGAGTAATTTTCCACTTCGATACCATTGAAATCTGAAATTTTCTTTACCAAAATAATATTTTCGACACTTCTATAATTTGTTTCGATCATTCTAATAAAATGTTCAAATCCCTGATAATCTCGCTCTACTATTTTGATCGGATTCGATTTGATTTTTAATATGCTAGTATTGATTCTATGGTAATCTATCAGTTCCTTACCAGGATTTATTTTCTCATTACACTCAATAAAATGTGGATTGTGTAATTTAGTCTTTAGCTCAATAGTGCTTTCTTCTATAGTTGAGCTATCTTCTACTTTAAAATTATCATTATTTTTGATTATATCTAAGAACGATAATGATAAAATCTCTGGAGAAATAGGAATATTATGATTGTTGAACTTTTCACGAAAAACTTCAACAACTTGTTGCATATATAATTTTTTACGGTAAAAAAGTAATTCAATAAAATCCTTAACTATGAATTTACACTTATCAGTAATGTAAATTGATTTGTATCTGCTAAATTCTGGAATTTTAAGTAGTTTGAAGTATAAATCAGCCTTATGCATAGTGTAGTTATTATAGTCGTCCTCAAGATAATTAAATGTGTTAATTTTTCTAATTACTCCATTAGTTAAATAAGCAGCCTTGTAGCACTCAGACATGTTCTTGACTTGAAATTCACGGTATAAGTAATTTTGTATATCTTCTAAACTAAAAGTTGGTAAGTAAAATAGCCTAGTAAAATAAGTCTTCAAACCATCATCCAAATCGCTGCTAAATACAATATTTTGATATTGGTTTTGGTCCACAACAAAAAAACTAATCAAATGAGAATTTATAAATAGATTTTTATACTTTGAAAATAATTCTTGAAGAAAAATATCCCCTTGTTTATCAATCTCATCAATTACAAGAATCAGTTGATAATTTTCAACTGCTAACCGCCGTAACAAATCAGACAGTTTATCAACCAAGATAAACTCGTCATTTCTTACCTCCAACTCAACTAATTGCGAATTTTCAATAGAAGCATTTTCCTCTTCTTTATTTTTATATAATGATTCTAGCCCAGTTGATAAGTTAAATAATTTGTCTAATAAAGTGAAGCTAACTGTAGCCTTGTCATTTTGAGATTTCTCGGATAGATTGTTGTGTAATATTTTATTGATACTAATTTGACTTTTTCTATCAATATTTTTATAAGATATTTGTTCTTGTAATTTTAAAATTTCCACTTTCAATTGCTCAGGTATTGAGATTGAATCAACGATCTTTACAAGTTCTTTAATGAAAAAGAACAGAAAATTACCAATCTCAATAAGCTTGTTACAATCTAGCTTTATTTTTATAATATCCTTCTCATTGAATTTGGCACAACACAAGTTTAGAAAGGAGGTTTTACCCGTTCCTCTAAAGCCACCTAGCAAATAACAACCGTGTAACTTATCTTGAATAATTTTAACGATATTCTTAGACAATTGGTCTATATCTTCATTCGAATGGAAAATATGGAGTTCCTCTCCTATCAGAGGCTCGATCAAAGATTTTTTATAATTTCCTATCATATTTGATTTTTTCCTCCTATTTATATAGTAGTGTATATGCAATTAAGAACAATCTGTAATTGAGTAATTGTAATTATCAATCAGTATAGACAAACTATAAATATTACTTAGGCTTATTTTATATGTCGAATACTAAATCAATAGTTTTAGGACTAAAGACTACATTCGACAAAAAGAGGAATTAACCTCCTATTAGAAACTGTATATTCAATTTGACTTTTCTCTAATTATTATTATACTAATGGCCCTTATTTTGAAGATTATCGATAGCAAATCATCAACTCCACCCAATTTCCTTTCCCATATAAACAATCCCCTCCACTAGCTTCTTCAATGCACTATTCTTTTCCTAACAAGTCACTGCTTCATTCCACAACTCCCTAAACTCACTTATTCGATCATATATCTGCTCCACACTAGGATAATACCTTTCATCTACTACAACCTTCCGAAAATTCTTCAACTCTTCCTCCAGCTTCTGAATCTGCCTTGACCGAACAGCTTTCGCTCTAATAACACTTGTTCCGTTATCATGTCCTCTTCATAAGATTCATGCAGCTCATCCAATGCCGTTTCTGCCTCTTCAACTCCTGCTCTTTGACATCAATAATGATTGTGTATCATTACCGACTGCCATGCATTTCAATCTCCCGCAAAATGTTTGGATCAACATGGATAATCCGGTCATACAGCTTCATGAACTTTAAGCTCTTCAGGCTGATGCCCAATACTTGTCTGCTCATTTTCACTTTTATGCTGTTCTAGCATTGTTCGTTTACCTTCCTGTCTAACTGATTGCTTCCACGGCTATTTCTAACTGAAATCCTATTCTTATTTACCGTCGCGTTAACTCCTACAAACTGGTATTTTTCTTGAGTCGATTTTATCAACATGCTTGACTCTCATACACCATTTCTTCCGCTTAATATAGTAACTATTTTGCTATTTAACTTCATTGTAAAAGGCAAAACAAAGCCTATAGTGAATTTCTACACTACAGGCTCATAAAGCTTGATTTAAATGATTTTCGTAGATACCTCTTTAAACGCAATATCGATAAGAATAAACAGAACGACCAGATATTTTTTCGATTTCATATATCTCGTATCCATCCATTTTTAATAGCTCATTGACGCTCTCTTTAACACTTTGCCAATCACTTTTCTCTGAGCGCACTAATGGATGAAACATTTCACATAGAAACTTAAGCAACACCTCATCGTTACCGGCTTCTAATCCGAATCTTTCATCGTGAAAAACCCAATTATACTCATAGTCCTCATTTACCACAGTATGACGTAAAATTTCTTCTTCAAATGTTTTTAAACGAGAATCTCCAGTTGGCATACTCTTTAAGTCATACAATCGATTGAGAAATGTAACACAATTTCTTCTACCATAATAATAAAAAACACGTTCAGGTTCTTTAAATCCACCTGACTGTGAAAAAATATATGCATTACATTCATCATAATAACGTTCTGATAAGTAATCAAAAATTGCTTCTCTTGTTATTTCGGTAATTCTGTTAGGCGTCATAACAGTAATTTGTGAATTGTTTATCCTTTCTGGTGGATGCAGAATGGCTAATATCTCCTCACAAGATTGATAACGATCACTAGGATCACTAGTCAAACACTTAAAGATTATTTCACTTTGAAGTTCTGTGGCATTTCCAGATGTTAATAAAATCCTTCGAGCATCGCCCCCTGCAGGAGATCGTCCCATCAAGAGATAATACCAAATTGCACCGACAGAATACAGATCGCTTCGCATATCACGTAATTTAGGATTGATCATAAGTACAGGGTCGGTATACTGCCCACCGGCTACATTTTCTCCTGTTTTTGTTAGTTTTGTATGATTTTCATTTTCTAGGAAGGCACTGATACCAAAATCTATAATTTTAAACTTTCCATCCTTTGTGACCATAACATTACTAGGCTTTAAATCCCGATGGATAACACCCATTTTGTGAGCATAATTTAAGCCGTTTAGTAATGCAGTAATAGGTTTTATAGATCGTGTAAAAGAAACTGTACCATTTTGTGATATGAAATCTTGTAATGTATAACCTTCCACAAGTTCCATTCGAATAAATGGTTTTCCATCTATGCGGCCTATATCATATACTCGGACAATATAATCACTATTTAATTGAAACAACATCTTTGCTTCTCTAAAAAACCGTTTTTCTCCTTCTATATTTTCATCGTTAGAAACAAATACAGGCTCAAAAATTTTGATTGCAAAATCGATGCCCAACAATTTGTGATGGTATTTATATACTACTCCGAATCCTCCATTACCAAGCTGTTCGCCTAATTCATATGCATCAATATTCAATTCAAATTTGTCTATGTCACTGGATTTAATTTCTAAATATTGAAAGATCGGTTCTAATTCTTGATCAATAAAGTTCCTGCGTTCTGCATAGCCCTCAAATTTAGCTTGCATAGCTCTTCTAAAATCTGAGCTAGAACGGCTCAAACGAATATATGATGGTAACATCATATTGAGTCGATTATCGGATGATAAAACTTTTAAGTCTTCTCTAAAGTCTGCATCAGGATATTCTCCATTTGTAGCTTTTGCAAGCAAACCTATTTTCAATCGCTCGGCAGCTTCTAAAAGTACTGAATT
>NZ_HG005139.1:1038841-1155849 GCF_000455265.1 Paenibacillus antibioticophila | reverse complement strand
AAATTATCCATATTATACACCTCAAAACTAATAATAGAATCTTCTTGAACATTGCCGAACACAAAAAAACTACCTTCCCCTAAAATGATTTGTTATAACTATCTCAAGTAACTTTTCCCCTTAAAACTCTACTGATTTATCTACTAATCAAGTGAATTATTTTTCTCCCATTTCTCAATAATATAATTAACAAATCCAGAACAAGACACCAACATATATTTTGCATCTTCTATAGAGGCCCCTGCAAAGTCAATACCTGCATGACGAATACGATTTTGATCAGAAGTATATCCGTAGAGCTGAGTTATTTATTGGGGTTGGCTGATAATAAGAATATATTGATTCTTATCCGAAATTTCTCTCTGGGCATCAGGGATATTTTAAAAGTTATTTTTTATATCATTAAATCCTCTAAGTACTGAGCCATCAGATTCACAGCGTGAATATGTTATAGAATGGCGTGTGACTACTTTAGAATCTCCCCAAATGGATGTTTATTTATTTGATTATTTTCAATCAATTTAACCTTTGATATTATATCCTCATGTGTAATCAAGTTTGAGAGACTTTGCAGATCCATGCCTAAAAGATAAGAAATTTCTTCAATTGCAAATCCATTGTGAAATAGGATTTTGGGTAAATTCATTCGAATAAATTGCGGTGAATACACTTTCCACTTAGAATTACCTTCATCTATTTTCTGTAGTTTATCAAATATCAAATTAACCGTAGATTCACTTAATAAATTGTATTTTCTCCAATACCTTGTATAAAATAAATAATCCCCTTTAATCCCATTTCTCTTATTTTCCTCATACAGCCGTTTTAAGTAGCGAGTAATACGAGTTGGCAGACACAACATTCTATCTGATAGATTAATTTGGGTTAATTGAGAATTAAACATACTCCACTTTAACGATACTATGGTGGATCGTTCTAGCCCTAGAAACACACATAATAGTATTATTAAAATATCTCTTTCAAAAGTATCTGATTCATTCAAGAAATCAAGAATAGTGTTTAAATTTTCTAAACTTAGAGATTCAGTAGATTTTGATACATTCATAGTATCAAGAATTCTAATCATCGTTTTTCTTTCTTGATCAAAATGATGCGATTGAATAATTCCATTCTTCTTCAGTTCTATTAACATCGAACGTAAATGTGAGTATTTATTATTGAAAGTTTGCTCTGAATTAACACTTTTCTTAGAATTGACTTTTTTCATTTGATCATTTCTTAGATATTCTTCAAAATCATCAATGAGTATTTCATCCAATTTTCTGTATTTATTCACACGTTCTGAATAAAAATTAAAAAAGCCCATTAATGTACTTCTATAGACGCTCCAACTCTTACTTCCTAACGGAAATTTTATTGCTCTAAATTGAGCAATATCTCTATAAAAATTAGTGATTTTTGATTGTAATAGAGCTTCTTTAGTAATTAAATTCAAAATTGATTTATCTCTCTTAGAGTAAATATTAATATCAAATACTATTTTATCTTGTAAGGAAGATTCAGTTTGACTTGTAGGCTGGATTTTATCATTAATTAAAATAAGTCTTTGACCGTTACACAAAAACCCCCATTCAATATTTCTAATGTGCAAATAACCCGCTAATTGAACAATATCTCTATTGGAAAGGTCTTTATCACCTCTTTTAGTTTCAAAGTAAACTGGATATTTATTTTCATCTTCATAAATAAAATCAACTCTTTTATCCCTATGAAACACAGGATGTTCAAAAATAAAATTATTTCGTTCAAAACCCAACCTGTTAAATAATTCTATTACTACTTTAATTTTGACGTTTTCTTCATTAAAGTTAACTAAATCGTTGAATGTTTTTTGCAGATCTGATGTATCTATCATAAATTTCACCCCAGCAAGATATCAATACATTTCAATAGTTTTATCTATTTGCAATTTATTATAAATTATACGTTTCATTCTTTTATCAAATTTTGTGCGTGCTTTCCTATAAAATAATATTTAGGAAGTTTGTCATTCTACAAAATGGAATTAAATAAACGAATAAACAATAACTTAATTTGTACCTATAAACTATAGTCATATTATTAAAAAATGGAAGAATATTTTATTTTTTCCTACACCACAAAAATACTCCTACCAATATTCATTTTTAACAAAATTAATTTCACGAACCTCTCATCAATGACAGGTACGTGTGAATCAACAGATTAGCTATACAGAAAGGAAGACAGGATTGTTGTCGCGCTTGGCGATTTCAAAAGCCTCTTCTAACCAAGGGAACTAGTTTTGCATTGAAATGAGCCGGTAAGCGAATTTCTTTGCATTCAATAACAAACATTTCATTCTCATGAATCATAATGACGTCCACTTAGCTTGGAAGAATTACCTTGCTTTTCATTCCAACAGTTGGAATTTGACCCAAGTGTACATTTCAAATGGTTTTGCATTAGGAATTAATTCATTTAGATGCCAATATACATCTAGTTCAAACTGATTATCTAGCTTTTCTTATACTTTTGGAGGTCTTTTAAAAAAATTGGATGATCTACTTCATTACTTTCGTTTACGCAAGACGAGAATTAAATAAAAGCAGACTTGCGGTTGTTCCAGAAAGTACTATCAATGTATTGACGTTAATCGAAAAGATAAGTATAAATCACAAAGTGTTAAATGCTTAGCGTAATTCACTTGGCAATCCGATCCCATCTCTTCAACCTTTCATCCAACGACAACCCATTAATCAACTTAATATTAAGCTTATCTGCCGCCTCTTTCGCCGCCTTCGTAAAATTGCTCGTCGTCACTATCCAAGCATCATAACAGCCATGTACTTGCTTACCGGCTTTGAGCCGCAGCACAATGTCATTTCCGACATCCTGCTTCCAGCGCTTGCATTGCACGGCGATTTTATACCCCTCTTTGCCCTTGAGGATCAAATCCACTTCGTGATCGCCGGAACCGCCGACTCGTTGTACGGTGTAGCCTTGATCTATGTAATATAGCTCCATCAATCTCTCAAAATCCGTGCCGGACAAAGTTCTTACGTCTGCTTTTAGAAGCTGTGCATCTGTCAACTTCTTCATGGGTGCCTTAGCCGATGTATTGTGTACTCTACTCTTAGCTTTGGTTGTACTGACTTGCCTCACTCCACTCGTGCGGCTGGACTTCTTTACCTTTTTGTCCTTTCGCCGCTTACGAGTCCACATGCCGCCGAATATTTCACCGAGAATAACGGAACCAAACAGGATTCCAAAGAAGAATCCCCAATGTAAACCGGGAATGCTGAAATAGATTCCCAAACCTCCAAGAATAAATAGGCCCCGGAGGACATAGGCTACTTGCCGACCTTCTGCATAATACGTTTTAGCCATAATTCGACCACCTCAGGCTATAATAGAACCATTCAAACAATTCAAAGGACTATTTGCCCGCACTATTTGATGATCCCTTTGATCATTCTTCTGAAATTTCTAAATTCCGCCTAGATTCTTTCTACTATATCATAAGTTTGGTGAAATCTGGTATGAAAATAGGCCCACCGATAAGTCTGTGGACCTACTAATCGTTGACTATAAATTATAGTGATAAAATAATAGGTTTGTCGTTAATTGATTACTTTTTCTTCTTGAGATTGACTTCGTGAGTCAAAATACTTCTCCATCATCTCACACTAACCCCACTACCCCAAAACCCCAGCCTTCGGCTCCACTCCAAACGCCCTAGCCAAATCGGCCAACTCCGAATCGGTAATCACTTGCTTGATCTCTCTTCCGCCGATCAAATTATATACTGCAGCAGCCTTCTCCACGGTCTCGATCAAACCGAAGGTTTCGTCCATGGTAGCGCCTGTGCCAAAGATGCCGTGATGCGGCCAGATGACTACGCGGTAATCCTTCATCTTCTTGGCCGTTTCCCGGCCGATTTCATTACTTCCCGGAACCATCCAAGGCAGGATGCTTATGCCATCCGGGAAGACCACAAGACATTCCGTACACATCTGCCACAAGGTTTTGGTGAACTTCGACTCATCCAGCTCATGGGTAAATGTCATGGCAATGACATTGGTAGCGTGGGTATGCAGCACGATGCGATGCTTCGGATCTACCTTCAGACGCTCGATGTGGCTCATAAAGTGAGAGGCCAGCTCGCTGGTTGGTCTTGCCCCATTGCGCAGTCCCCACAGAATTTCTACTTGCTCGCCGCTCGCAGATACACGCACTACGCCAAGGTTGGCTTCCGGGTCTTTGATTACGTTTCTGAAGTATTTGCCCGATCCGGTGACGATAAAGTATTTGCCGGCCAATTCCTTTACCGGGAAGGCAAGATCCAGAGAGCGTAAAGAGGTGTGGATATCAATGTACTTGCCAACTTCCTCTTCATCCAATAAATAGCTGATATTGCCGCCGTTCAGCTCATCCCAGCCCAGGGTCCACATATGATGGGTAATCTCGGCCATTTCCTGAATAAAAGGAGCTTCCGCGCTTCCGATGTATCCTGACGTTTCAATCAGAGATGTTGTCATGATTTCTTCTCTCTCCTTAGATAATGGATAATAGCTCATTTATCTCTTCAGCAATACTTCCTGTTCGTGCCGCTTCACCTCGTTGAGCCATTGCTCCCTGACAGGCACGCCTTGCGAAGCACAGTAATAATCCCATACGGCTCCGAACGGATAGGACTTGAATTCTTCAACCAAAGCCAAGCGTGAGGTATAGTCGCCGGCCAATTCAATCTTCCGCAGTTCCTCCACCGGCTCCAGCATGGCGCGCAGCAGCGCCTTGATTGTATTCCGCGTTCCGATTACCCAAGCAGCCAAATGATTAATGCTGCCGTCAAAGAAATCGAGACCCAGACTTGTCTTCGACAGTAAATCTCCACGAACCAGCTCACGAGCAATTTCCAGCAATTCATCATCCATGGTGACCACATGGTCGCTGTCCCAGCGAACCGGACGGCTGACATGCAGCAGCAAATGCTTGCTGAACATCAGGATCGACGACAGCTTGTTGCTGATCACCTCGGTCGGATGGAAGTGCCCCGCATCCAGTGTGATGGCCTTGCCGCGCGATATTCCGTATCCCATATAGAACTCATGCGAGCCTACTACATAGCTCTCCGAGCCGATACCGAACAGTTTGCTTTCCACGCCGTCCACATTGAATTGCTCATCAATCGGTTCGCTGAAAATCTCATCCAGCGAGGCCGCCAGCCGTTGTCTTGGGGCCAGACGATCCACCGGCGTATCCTTATAGCCATCCGGTACCCAGAAATTCGTGAAGCAGGTCTGACCCAGCTCCCGGCCGAAATGCTCGGCAATTTTACGGGAAGCCTTGCCATGACGAATCCAGAACTCACGAATCTCGTCGTTCGCATGACTCAAGGTAAAACCGTCTGCAGCATTCGGGTGGGAGAAATACGTCGGGTTAAAATCAAGACCCAAGTCCTGCTCCTTCGCCCATTCCACCCATTTCTCGAAGTGGCGCGGCTCCAGCTCATCCAGATCGACCTGCTCATCCGTATCTGCGTAGATGGCATGCAGGTTTACCTTGTGCTTGCCCGGAATAAGGGATAGCGCCTTCTCCAGATCCTCGCGCAGCTCTTGCGGAGTGCTTGCACGCCCCGGATAGCTGCCTGTGACGGCAATGCCGCCGCTAAGCTCCTTGTCGCGGAACAGGAAGCCCCGAACATCATCCCCCTGCCAGCAATGCAAAGAGATTTTAATCTCCGACAGCTGCTTTAAGACCTGATCTACATCAATCCCGTGGGATTCATACAACTTCTTCGCTTCGTTATAGCTATTGACTACGCTTTGATTCATGCTGCTAGTCCCCTTCCTTCTGTTTCAAATGTTCCGATTCAGTTGTTCTGTGCTTCGGCTGTCTTGTTCACTTTGCTCCAGCGCTCGACAATCCGGTCCAAATCCTGAATTGGCTCCGGCTTGTAATACTTAATATCAAATGAGTTCAAAATCACTTCTCGCGCTTCCTTAATATCCGGGAGTACATCGCTACTGATCACCTGAACAGCCAGATTTCCGAGCGCTGTCGACTCGGTAGGTCCGGCCGAGACGTCTCGTCCCAGCACATTCGCAGTAAGCTGACACAGCAATTTATTGTTCGCTCCCCCGCCAACGATCTGCAGGATATCCAACGATTCACCGGTCAACTGCTCCAGCTCCTCCAAATAACTGCGGTAGGACAGTGCCAAGCTGTCAAAGATGCAGCGCGCCACTTGCCCAATACTCTCCGGAACAGGCTCGCCATATTGCTCGCAGGCCTCCTGAATTTCCTCAATCATATGCTCCGGGTTAAGGAATCGGTCATGATTACAAGGAATCAAGCTCCGAAAAGGCTCAGCTGCTGCAGCAAGATCAGCTAACTCCGCAAAGCTGTATCGATTGCCTTCCAGCCTGCGGACCTCCTGAATCAGCCAAAGCCCCATAATGTTCTTGAGGAAGCGGAAGGTACCATATGCTCCCCATTCATTCGTATAATTCGCAGCCATCGCTTTGGCATCATTCAGCGGCTGAGCCAGTTCAACCCCAAGCAATGACCAGGTTCCGCTGCTGAGGTAGGCGGCATGACGCCCCTTGGCTGCCGGAACTCCGAGCACCGCTGATGCGGTATCATGCGTTGCGGCCACGATGACACAGCACTCCGGCAGATCGTACTGCTCCATGAGCTCCGGACGAAGTGAGCCGAGCTCAGTCCCTGGTTCAATTAATCCCGGAAACTGCTCCTTGCGCAAGCCAAGCAGTTCCAACAGCTCGGTATCGAAATCGCGCGTATCCAGATTCAACAGCTGCATCGTCGAAGCATTCGTCGTTTCGTTTCCTTTTTTCCCGGTCAACAGGTAGTATAAATAATCCGGCACCATCAGGATGCTGTCTGTACGAGACAGCTCTTCACGGTCATGCACGAACAACTGATACAGGGTATTAAAGTTCAGCTGCTGAATACCCGTTTTGCTATAGACATCTTCAGGCGGGATGAACTCTGCCAGAAGCTGCATGGCCTGCTCGGTCCGGCGGTCGCGATAAGCGTAGACCTCCTGAATCCGATTGCCCGCTTGATCCAGCAGCACATAATCCACGGCCCAGGTATCGATCCCCAGTGTGCATTGCCCGATTCCCTCCGCCTTTGCCTTTACAAGTCCGGAGATAATCTCACCAAACAGATAATCGATATCCCAGAAGCAGGAGCCGTCCCGCTCCTGGAACCCGTTGGCGAAGCGATGGATTTCTTTCAATCTGATTTTCCCGTCCTGAAGCGTTCCCAGCACCAATCTTCCGCTAGAGGCGCCGATATCAACGGCAATATGATGGGTCATAGAAACAATCTCCTAGATGATTTTTTTGAACATCGCAATAACTTCTTCCTTCGTAGGAAGGAAGGGATTGCCCGGTGCGCAGGCATCCTTCATCGAATTCTCCGCAAGCAGATCCAGATCAGGATCGCTGACACCCAGCTCAGACAGCTTGGTCGGAATGCCGACCTCCGCGGCCAAGTCCTTAATCCGCTGAATCACATAATCCGCACATGCCTTGTCGCTCTTTCCTTGAATATCATAACCGATGACTTGGGCAATTTTCCTGAATTTCTCCGGTACAACCTTCGCATTCTCTTCCTCCACGATCGGGAGAAGCATCGCATTGCACACGCCGTGCGGCAGGTCATACACTCCGCCCAGCTGGTGAGCCATCGCGTGGACATAGCCAAGTCCTGCATTATTAAAAGCAAGTCCGCCCAGAAAAATCGCATAAACCATTTGTTCTCTGGCTTCGATATCATGACCGTTCTTTACGGTGCGGGCCAGATTGTTGAAGATCAACTCGACCGCTGCAAGCGCGGTAGCATCTGTCACGGGGTACGAGCCCGGCGTAACGAGTGCTTCAATCGCATGAGTCAAGGCATCCATCCCTGTTGCCGCAGTCAGTGCAGCCGGCTTGTCGACCATCAGCTCGGGATCATTGACGGAGATCGAGGCCAGGCTATTTTTATCCACCATCACCATCTTCACCTTGCGATCCTCGTCCGTGATAACATAATTAATCGTAACTTCGGCTGAAGTACCGGCCGTTGTGTTCACGGCTACAATTGGCAACGCTTTAGATTTGGACTTATGAACACCTTCGTATTCGGAGATATGTCCTCCATTCGTGGCGATAATGCCTATGGCCTTGGCTGTATCCTGCGGTGAGCCGCCGCCGATCGAAATCAGACTGTCACAGCCGTTAACGGTCAGAAAATCATGTCCGTCATGAACATTCTTGCAGGTAGGATTTGGCTTAACATCATCATACAGCGCATAATCCAGGCCGATGTCATCAAGCACAGCGGTTACTTTGCCTGCGATTCCGCTTTGAACCAGAAATTTGTCGGTCACGACCAGCGCTTTTTTCAAGCCCAATTCCTGAATGTAAGGTCCGATATCCTTCAGACAGCCCTTGCCCATCAGATTAACCGGTGGAACATAATACACATGCGTACTCATGATTTGACCAGCCTCCCTAATAAAAATTGACGAAGCAATAATTCCGCCATCCTGCCCGTTTCTCTGTGTTTATATCTTATATCCTATCCGCGTAAATCTTTGTTGTCAACGAAATAAAGATTATATTTGTTGTTTTTGTTTGTTTTGTGACATTTTCGAATTGAAAATGCTATATAAGTTGAACTATATTAATTACGTAGGAAGGGCATAAGAGTGAAGTGTGCTGTAGTGAAAGCTTTCTGCAGGAATGCTGCTTCGGAAGCATAAGGTCGTAAGCGTTCGCCGTTCAACTTATAGCGAAACCCTTTGTTTTTGTTGCAAACACAGAATTATTATTCCATACTTAATAGGAAAAGCTTGTACTACCAACTCCTCCATTGCGGTTTCGCAGAAAGGAAGAATTATGTTAGCTGCCGAAAGACGAAAGAAAATTATAGATTTAGCCCATCAGGAAAAGAGAGTGCTAGTATCGGTTCTCAGCCGCATGTTTGAGGTCACCGAAGAGACGATCCGGCGTGATCTTGAGAAGCTGGAAAAGGAAGGCATTGTAAGCCGGACCTACGGAGGCGCCATGCTGAACCGGCATACGAATGAGGATCTTCCGTTTACCGCCCGCAATATCATGAATACCGATATCAAACAGAGCATCGCCATCAAGGCGATGGATTTAATCAATGAAGGCGATACCTTGATGGTGGATCCAAGCTCCACCTCATTTGAATTGCTAAAGCTGCTAACCAATAAGAACAACCTGACCGTGATCACGAATTCCGTACATATTTTGAATGATTTCTCCGGATCAGAAATGAATATTGTCTCCACCGGCGGCAACCTGAGACCGCGCTCCTTGTCCCTGGTCGGTCCGGTGGCTCATCACACCCTCCAAAGATACAACGTAGATAAGGCGATCATCAGCTGCAAGGGCATTGATCTGGACAAGGGCATTACCGAATCCAACGAGCCTGAATGCGAGTTGAAAAAGTACATGCTCAAGCAATGCGACAAGGTCATCCTTCTCGCCGACCATACCAAGTTCGATAAAGTGGCCTTTACCGTACTGAGCGAATTGGAGCGGGTTGATTATCTGGTTACAGATCAAGCGCCGTCCGATCCTTGGGTACGCAAATTGGCGGAGCTTAATATTGAGTTGATTTATTGAGGCTGATTTCCCTCCTAGTGAAATGACCCTTGATCGTACGAAAAACTCCCCATAAGACAGCTAGGCTTTATCATTTCGCCTGTCTATCTTATGGGGAGCTCACAATCATTAATTCCTTGTTGCCCTAATCCTATTCTTTCTCAGCCGACACTAGCAGCATCATTGGACGCCGCAGCTCATCCCTCATACCGGGAAGCCCCATCATGTCTTCAGGCGGCTTAGGTTCCACGATACGGTTAAGCTTAAAGCCCGCTCTCCCTAAGACACTTAAATAAGTGGTTAACGTTCGATGATACTTTTCGACCGGCTCTCCAAGAAAAACCGCACTTCTCTTCCCTTCATAATAATAGTTATCTACAGGAAAATGCAGAATTTCCCCGTTCTTATCGTAATGCCAGTTCTGCGTTCCCTCAGCCGTAAATACAGGGTGCTCCACAGAAAATACGAATGAGCCGCCCGCAGTCAACCAACCGTGGATCTTCTCAACCAGTGCCCGGTAATCCTCGATATAATGCAGAGCCAGCGAGCTGATCACCACATCGAAGCTTTCATTGTCCAGCTCCAATTCCTCCATCGCGCATTTCCGGTATTCCACGGCAGAAGAAGCTGTTTTGCCGCTCGCCACCTCAAGCATTTTCTCGGAAATATCCGTTCCGAGCACGTATTCCGCCCCTTGCTCAGCAGCGTAAATGCAATGCCAGCCATAACCGCAGCCCAGATCAAGCACTCGCCGCCCTTTGAAATCAGGCAGAAGCTTCTTCAGCTCCGACCATTCCCCCGCGCCGGCAAGGCCTTGAACGGAGCGGTTCATCTGGCTGTACTTCGTAAAAAAAGACGAGTCGTCATATTTGTTCTGCTTCATGATCCGCCTCCACTCTAACACTCTACTAGAGCAATATTCTCACCGCCCGCCGCTTTTGCCCGGCTGACAACAAGCGGAAGAGAACACTCCGTTCCCCCCAGGTTGTTTTCTTCAGCCGTTTCAACCTGGACCGCCCCTTGTTCAAAGCTGTCTCAAGGACAAATTCACGAGCTTATTTCATTGTAGGTGGTGCGCTCAGAGGATTCAATCTTTCAATAGCTACGAAAAAGTGAACTGGCCCACCGATTTTTTTAACTGCACAGATAAATCATTTTGTCGCTCCATCGAACCGTTACAGAGTTGGCGCAACCGTCTACCTCGATTGATAGATTAGAGATCGATTCTGCGTCGCGTTCATACTCTGCACCCGTTTGAAGCAACAGTTCGAACTGAGATGTAACACCCGTGCTGATGTAATCCAAAACCTTTTGGGAGCTTGAGGATAATTGATTAAAAACGACTCTGATTCTATTTACGACCGAATCAATATTGTTGATAGCCGATGAACATTGTTCGGCCAGCTTCTTCACTTCATTAGCCACGACAGCAAACCCTCTTCCCTGCTCACCTGCTCTGGATGCCTCAATGGCCGCATTTTCATATGGTTTAGATTTCTCCCTCGCTGCGAAGCCATGCTACTGTATCTGCAATCGTTTCCTCAAACGGTCTCGTGTGGAAGCCGAGCTCACGCTCCGCTTTCTCGGATGAAAACTGATTATTCCGGGTTAAGTTATAGATTTCAAATTTCAAAGCCTCCAGATTGGACCCGCCTTCGGACTCGACCATACTTCCCTGCGACATGGCTTGCATCTGCTCCGGCGTCAGAATGGTTTCGACCCGTCCGGCACCGCTGGCTTCGCTGATCAGATCAAACATCTTCCGCATCGGCACCATCTCATTGCTCAAAATGTATCCTTCTCCCCGCCGTCCTTGCTCGGTGCATGCAATGATGCCGTCCGCAAGGTCGCGAACATCTACAGCATTGAAAGATCCGTCAACTCCTACGCGAATTTCTCCCCGGCAATAGCGAATTACAAACCTCACCAATGGACCAAAGGCACTGTCATTCGGCCCCGCTATTCCCGAAGGATAAACAATCGAGGCATCCAGGCCTTTGTTCCGCACCGCCTCCAGAACATATTGCGTCGCGATCGCTTTGGTTTTTGCGTAATAGCCGACTACCTGGTCCGGGTGAAACTGTTCCGGCTCCCGGATGACCTGTCCATGCGGCTCTTCAAGAATGGCCCCGGTAGAACTCACGTGCACCAACTTTTTCACCTGCTTGGCCACACACAGATCTACGATGTTCTGTGTCCCCGTTACATTAACGTCGTATACTTTTGGGCTCGGCTCGGGAGAAGTCGTTACGAGGCTGGCACAGTGGATCACGATGACTTCGTGGTTTTCAGGGACGTCAAAGAAAGCTTTCAACGAATTCAAATCCGTCAGATCACCAAACACAACTTCCGCTTCACTCGGCACGTATTTCACTGCAGGATCGCCTTTCAATACCAGCGCACGCACTTTTTTTCCTTCGGAAACAAGCTGGTGGGAAATGTTGTTGCCCAAAAATCCGGCGGCACCAGTCAGCAAATAAATTGTCTCTTTCATAAATATAAATCTCCTCTCCTATCTCGGAATGAAATTACATATCCTACCTTACCAAGGGGTTGTTTATGAATTGCTTCAGAAATGTTTATAAAATGCTAAAAGCAAACAACAACATAACTTTAACAACTCTCCGTTATAATAAAATTAATTTCATGGGGAGGCTTATCCTATGTTCAAAATATTAGTTACCGAAGATAATAGAGAGTTGAATCACGCTATCTGCTCTTATTTAAATCAGAACGGATATCAGGCTGCAGGGTGTCTTAACGCGAATGAAGCCTACGACACCATGTATGGCAATCTATTCGATCTGATCGTCTCCGACATCATGATGCCCGAGATCGACGGCTTTGAATTTGCCGAAACCATCCGGGGGCTGAATCAAGAGATCCCGATCCTTTTTATAACGGCGCGAGATGATTTTGCCTCCAAACAACGGGGATTTCGTGCGGGAATCGACGACTATATGGTAAAGCCGATCGATTTGGATGAATTGCTGCTGCGTATTGGCGCATTGCTGCGCAGAGCGAAGATCGCGTCCAGCAAACGGCTGGAAATCGGAAATCTGATCCTGGATGCCGAAGAACATACTGCCTATTTAAAAGAAGAGGAAATTCCCTTGACCGTACGGGAATTCAACCTGTTGTACAAACTGCTGGCCTATCCAAAGAAAACCTTTACCCGCCTCCAATTAATGGACGAGTTCTGGGATTCCGAGACCTCCTCCAGCCCCAGAACCGTGGACGTGTATATGACAAAACTGCGGGATAAATTTTCCGAATGCAGCGAGTTCGAAATCGTCACCGTGCATGGATTGGGATACAAGGCGGTGTTGAAGTGAAAGGAAAGGAACTAAGCAAACTAACGACCCGCAGCCTGTTTTCCTGGTGGAATTATCTGATCTTTTTCCTGGTGATCTCATATGTGGTCGGTTGCAGTTTCCTGCTGTTTTTCGCCGGAATGGATATTTCGGAGGCGGAAGTCCGGCAAAATGCGCTAAGGACCTTCGGGAATGTGATTTTCCTTAGCTTGCTTTTTGGCTTGCTTGACGGGATTCGCCGAAAATATACCGTAGAGCTTCCCGTAAAACGAATTCTGGAAGCCACACGCCGCATCACGCAGGGCGATTTCAAAGCAAGAATCCGGACGATTCATGGATCGGACAGCAGAAATGAATTCGATATGATCATCGAAAATTTCAATCGGATGGCGAAGGAACTCTCCGGGATCGAAACGTTACGCGCGGACTTCATCGCGAATATCTCCCACGAACTGAAGACGCCGCTGGCCGTGATCCAAAATTATTCAACCTTGCTGCAAGCCCCCGCATTACCGGAATCGAAAAGAATAGAGTACGCCAAGACGCTCACCTCGGCTTCCCGCCGGCTGTCGGATTTGATCACTAACATCTTGAAGCTGAACAAGCTGGAGAATCAGGAGATTTTCCCGGATGTCCAAAAATTCAACCTCGGCGAGCAGCTGTCCGGATGCCTGTTGGGGTTTGAAAATATCTGGGAAGAGAAAGAATTGGAAATCGATACCAGCATTGAAGAAGACATCTTGATTGAAGCGGATACGGAGCTTTTGACGCTGGTGTGGAACAACCTTTTTTCCAATGCTCTGAAGTTTACCGAACCGCATGGCAAAATTACCGTCAGTTTGACGGCGGATGAAGACTGGGTTGTGGTTAAGGTCTCGGATACAGGCTGCGGGATGAGCCCGGAGGTAGGAATGCATATCTTTGAGAAATTCTATCAAGGCGATCCCTCGCGTGCGACGCAAGGCAACGGCCTTGGGCTTGCGCTGGTCAAGCGGGTCATTGATATTGTCGACGGCGAGATTAGGGTGGAGAGCGAAGCGGGAAAAGGAAGCACATTCCTTGTGAAGCTAAGGAGAACCAGTGATGAAACGAATTAAAGACGTCCTGTCCCGGTGGGTTCGACCCGGTATGATGTGGACGATAGTCCTCGTGATATTTGCGGTCGGATTGACCGTTTTCACCCTTTCAAGGGAGCGGACTGATACACCCTTGACCTATATTTCCTACGGAATCTCCGCTTACGCTCTGGTCGTCCTTATCGTGGCTGCCACAAACGGAGGACGAAGGATGAGCTTCATCATCCGCCAAAATCCGCTGATCTCACGCTACTTGAGCGACGCCAGACTTCGGGCGAGAATCTCCCTTTATCAAGGACTGTTCATCAATTCGCTGTTTGCCGTTTTCCATGTTCTGGCGAGCTGGATTTATACCTCTCTCTGGTTTGCCGCCGTAGCGAGCTACCATATTATCTTGAGCTTCATGCGCTTCCTTCTGCTGCGGAGTGAACAGATGAAGTCAAAGCTGGAAACGGATGAGGAGAAAATAGCGCACGAACTGCAACGTTATCGGCTGACGGGCCGGTTGCTGTTTGCGCTGAATATTGCCATGGTCGGTATGATGGTTCAGATGATCGAGAAAAACAAGGGAATTCATTCCCTGGGCCTGGCTATCTACGCCTTTGCCTTGTATGCCTTTTACAATTTAACCGTGGCCATCATCAATATGGTAAAATTCCGCAAAATGGATCGCCCTCTTTTGTCCGCAGCCAAAATGCTCAGCGTTGCGGGGGCATTGATGTCCATTCTGGCTCTGCAGTCGGCCATGATGACCCAGTTCGGCGAGGACCCTTTGTTGCGCCGATATATGAATAGCATAACCGGCACAAGCGTCAGCCTGACCGTAATCGCTATGGCCGTGTTTATGGTGGTTCGCGCCAAACGTGCGTTAAAAAAACTTCAACTAAATCATTCCGAAACATAACGTCATCATGATTTAAATAACTGCTTTCTAAAATAAATTTATAATTTAAAGGAGGCTATAGACATGGATGATGATAACAAAACTTTCACCTACATGTATTCCGCAAAACAACAAGAGGAAGTCAAAAGCATTCGCCAGAAGTATATCCCTAAGGAAGAAAATAAGATGGAACAACTGCGCAGGCTGGATAAAAGCGCCGAATCGCGTGGAACCTTCATTTCGATTCTGGTCGGTACGGTCGGCGCGCTGCTCCTTGGCCTTGGAATGAGCTGTACGATGGTTTGGGAAGACACCCTGATGGTCCCGGGCATCGTAATCGGGCTTATCGGTCTCGCGGGCGTAGCTCTGGCCTATCCGTTGTTCCAATCCATCACGAAAAAACAACGCGAGAAGCTGGCGCCGGAGATTATGCGGCTTAGCCAAGAGCTGATGGGTGAAAATTGAGAAGACGGCGTTTCCGGTTTGCAAGGCCGGAAAGATCGCCCCGAAGCCGAAACCGTACAAGACTCCCGAAAGCAAGAACATAAGGTTGCTGCTGGACAGCGTGATCTTGCTGTTACCTCCATCTCTGATAAGTGCCTTCATCATTTTTTCTGACGATCGTCAGAATGTAAAGCACGGCTATCGCCTCCGACAAAAAAACACCTCCCAGCTCATTGGATAACCCGAAGGCTGCCCAATGTGTCCAGGAGGTGTGTCAGAAGCTGTTCATTATTCGGAAGAAGATTGTGTAACGGTGCGCTGACGCGCTTCTTGCCGCATTCTAATTTCGCCTTTTTTCCTTGCTTGCAGACGCAGGCGAATGAATTTGTCAATTTCCGCAACGATAAGTACGATCAATCCACACAGAACAGCAATCGCCCACTCCACCAGCGTCATAGAAGCGGTATGGAAAGCTCCCTGCATAAACGGTGCGTAAGTCAGAATCAGTTGCAGCAAAATCATGATTCCAATAATCAAAAATGCCTTCGGATTAGTAAAGAACGAAGAAGAGAAGGCCAGCCTGGAAGTGCGAATATTAAACAGATAGAAGATCTTGCTCATCACGATAATGTTCACCATCATCGTACTGGCTATAGCTTGATCAGCCCCCATGTATATAAGCCAATCATAAGCGATCAGACTAACGATAGCCATCAGAACCGAAACGTAAGCCATCTGAAAAATATCATGCTTACTCATCAGCGCCCCGCCCGTTCTTCTCGGCGGCCTGTTCATAATTCCCTCTTCAGCCGGTTCAAAAATAAAGGCAAACTGAATCGTAATGGCGGACACCATGTTAATCCATAGCAACTGGGATGCTTGAAGCGGCATACTTTGCTGCATCAAAATGGTAAAGGCAATAATTAATCCTTCTGCAAAAGAGGTTGGCAGCAGGAAGAGAATACTCTTCTTGATATTATCATAAATGCGGCGCCCTTCTTTAATAGCTACAGACATCGTTGCAAAGTTATCATTAGCCAAAATCATATCGGCAGAATCCTTGGCCACATCGGTCCCCTTGATCCCCATGGCTATGCCGATATCCGCTTTCTTCAGCGCCGGGGCATCATTGACGCCATCGCCTGTCATAGCGGTAACCTTCTTGCTTGCCTGAAGCGCGGAGACAATCTCCAGCTTGTTCTTAGGCGTGGTTCGGGCAAACACCTGATGCTTCAATGCAGCTTCCTTCTGCTCATCTGCGGATAGCTGATCCCACTCCGGCCCCGTAATCACTTGTATTTCATCGGCCAGCCCCAGCTTCTCGCCAATCGTCTTGGCCGTGAGCGGATGATCGCCTGTAATCATCTTGACCTCAACGCCTGCCTGACGCATCACCTTCAACGCATCAATAACTTCCTCGCGCGGAGGGTCGATGATTCCCGCTACGCCCAGGAATTGAATTCCCGAGTGAAGCAGTTCATGACTAATCTCTTCCATATCATCCGGGCAGTGTTTATACCCGACAGCAACGACGCGCTTTCCCTGGAGCGAAAGCTCCCGGACGATCCGATTCCACTTGTTCTGATCAAAGCCCTCATCGCACTTGCTGGCCATCGGAAACAATTTGTCTGGGGAACCTTTAATAAACAACAGCTTCTGCCTGGACTCTTTATGCATAACCAGCTTAGCCATATACCGGTAATCGGAGTCAAATGGAAGCATATCCAATTCGATATATTGGCTTTCTTGCCTATAATCAAAAATTTTATGATACAAAGTCAGGAAGGCGCCATCCGTAGGCTCGCCATTCAAGGACCAGGTGTCCTGCTCATGCAGGAGCAAGGTATCGTTGGCTTCGTAACCGGCCTCCAGAAACAGCCGCAGCCGAGGCTTCAATTCAACGGGTTCACCGAACTCTCTGATTTCCCCTTCCGGCTTGTAGCCGTCCCCTGTCACTTCATAGTGATAGTTATCTATATAAATGTCTTTAACGGTCATCTCATTTTTCGTCAGGGTTCCCGTCTTGTCTGTCGCAATGATGTCAACGGACCCTAAAGTTTCAACGGCTGGAAGCGATTTGACGATCGTATGCTTTCTCTTCGCCATGTCGCTTACGCCCATCGCCAATATGACTGAGGTTGTAGCGGGAAGGCCTTCAGGAATAGAGCCAACGACCATGGTCACTACGGCTAATGAAAGAACAGACAAGGAGTAGATTTCCATGAACAACCCCATGATAAAGAGAACTACGGCCGCACCAATGACGACATAAGAAACACCTTTACCCAAACCGTCAATTTCTTTCATCAAAGGGGTCTTTCTTTCCTGTACCCCTTGAACCTCCATGGAAATTTTCCCTATTTCCGTGTTCTCGGCTGTTGCAACGACCACGCCCAGCCCGCTGCCATTCGTTACAGATGTGGAAGCAAATGCCATGTTTATTTGATCTGCCAGTGCAACATTTTCCGCTGTCAGCTCTTGCGTCACCTTCTCAACGGAGTCAGCTTCTCCCGTTAAGGCAGATTCCTGAATTCTTAAGTTATCGGCATCTACGATCCGCAAATCCGCAGGCACGCTGTCGCCAGCTTCGAGAAATACAACATCCCCAACAACCAATTCCTCGGCAGGAATATCGATTCGGGCGCCATCCCGGTATACGGTTGCCTGAGTGGACAGCATTCCCTTGATCTTCTCAAGCGCGTCGGAGGCGTTGGCTTCTTGATAGTAGCCGATCAGGGCGTTAATGACGACCACGAGGCCAATAATGATGGCATCTGAGATATGCCCCATGACTACAGTCAAAAATGCGGCAAAAATCAAGATATAGATAATCATGTTGTTAAATTGCCGAACGAACAGCTTCCATTTGGGGACTCTTTCGCCAACCAGCTTATTCGGCCCGTACAAATTCAGACGCTTCCTGGCTTCGGCATGACTCAAGCCAGATTCGAAATTCCCCTGCTCATAATGGCTTGCCAAATGCTCAACCGTTGTTTGATAATGCTCGGATTGTGTTTTCATTTCATTTACATCCTCCCGTATTTTCTTAAAAGAGCAAACAAAAATAGCACCTCATCACAATTGATGACGCACCTGGTCTACTCCATTTGAAAATACGAGACATCATAGAAGCTACACCTATCGCTCCTGTCACTGGACATTCCTTACCACCCCCATAAATATTATAGCTACAAAACTAGCATATACAGTCCTACTTGTCAAATGCTGGTCGGCTCCCGCCATACGAATCACAATTTACACACCTTGGGCGAGAAAACGCAAGCTTTTCTCGCCAGCATTCTGTTTTGCGCCCGCTAAATTAATGCCAACCATTTTACATTCGTTAAACTTGGTTCTATGAGAAATATTCTAGGCGATTCTATTTTCAATCTTTCTCCACTCAAGTGCCTCGGACCCCTCTCTCCAGAATTCAGAACATCAGTTCTCATTATATCTTAAGATACCCGGTCACGTCCATGAGCATTCTCCTTCTTATGCTGCAAAGTCCCGCCAGCCGAGACAAGCTTGCTTTGCGGCAAAATCAAATAAAAAATTGCAAGAGCTGCCAGCATAGTAATGCTGATGCTAATGGCCGCAGCATTCGTATAATGGCTGGCCATCCATCCTCCGATAACCGGACCGATCATAATGCCAAGCCCTTCAATCCCGGAGAGCACTCCCCACCCGGTCCCCTTCTGATCCTCCGGAACAAGATACGACAGCACCGCATTCCAGGCCGGAAGCACAACGGAGTAGGACAACCCCAGCATAAAGGCAAACAGCATCGTTAATGCAGGCGACGGCATGGATAGGACTAACAGAGTCAATACAACCGTAAGCGCTACGAAGCCGGCGACCAGCATTTGCTTGTGTCCCCATCGATCGGCCAGCTTCCCCATCGGGACAAGGAACAGCATCGCCCCGGCTCCACCCAACATGAGCATTAGCGAATATTGCGGCTGGCTTAAGCCGAGATGGTCAGCGGCAAAACTGGGCAGTATCGGCAGCAGCAGTCCTGCGGCGGTCATCTGCAGGACCATGCCTGGCAGCAGCCATTTCAGCTGAACGAGCCTTCTCCGCAATCCTGCCGCTTGTTCGGCAAAGCTGACGTTCTGGAGCTGCAAGGGGGTTGTTCTGTTAATCGCAAACGATAGAATGCAGCCCACGGCGAGCAGCGCAATCATCAGCCGGAAGGCAGGTTCAAAGCCATAATCAAAGGTAAGATTGATCGTGACCGGCCCCAGACCAATACTGGCCAGCCAGACGGTATATATTGCTCCCATCTGGGCCGCCCGCTCTGTCAGCCGGATTTTCTCCAGACAAATAAGCCATATCGGCGACGCCCCCATCCCAAGCATCACGGAACCGGCAACGAGGCCCCAAGCATACGGACTAAAGAACACGATGGCCAGTCCGGACAGCATCATGACAAAAGTAGCGGGCAGCAGCCAGCGCAGTGAAAACCTGTCCAGCAAATATCCAGCCACACATTTAATCAGCGTGTCGGCTGTATAATGAAGCGAGACGGCAAGACCGACCAAAGCAACGGTATGACCCGATTCGTTGACGGCAAAGTTCGGCAGGAACGAAAACAAGAAAGCACTCCTGACAAACTCTGTGCAAAAAAGCACCATAAATAGCGTCAGAGTAGAAAGCTTGAATTTACTTCTTCCGTTCATCACATTCCACTCCTTCTAATGGGACTTGTCTCCGGAAACAAATGACGGACAATATGGTCCGCAGCCGCTTCCTGTCTTGCTGCAAGCAGCCCATTTATCATGGTCTGCTTGATGGACGCAGAGGAAATCATCGCTTGAATCCGCAGCACCAGATCATGAATCGTAAAGGCTACGACGGCCGCTCCTTTGCGCTGCAAATACAGGGCATTTTCCTTCTCCTGCCCCATAAACGGCTTGAGGATAAAAATCGGAACCGCAGCCTGAATCGTCTCGGATAGTGTAACACCTCCTGCTTTCGTGACGATACAGCAGGCGCTGCTCATCAGAACGTCCAATTGATCGGTGAAGCCGATTACATCCACCCTTGCCTCAACCGCCCAGTTCTCCGCAAGCTTCCGTCTCCACCCTTCCTGCCGGCCGCAAATCACTTGAATTCGGACGCCCGACAAAAGCAGCAGCTCCCTAATGAGCCGCGATAGCGAATGCAATGTGCCGCAAACATTAGCCATAAGCAGAATCACCTGCTCATTTGCTTCTTTGCCGGAGCCGAAGCCGCGCATTGCCGCCTTATCAAATGAGTCTCTAACCGGAACACCGGTCACAGTAATACGATTCTCAGGGACTCCCTGCCGAATCATTGCCTCTTTCACATCGCTGGCAGGGACAAAATAATGATCTGGCTTGGAGAACAGCCATCTTTGGTGAACCTCAAAGTCCGTTATGACAACCGCAGTTCTGGGGCGGAGCCCGGATAATGCCTCCCTGCTTGGCAAGCTGCCAAACGGGAATGTATATATGACGACCTCCGGCTTGTACTGGAGGATGATCTCCTTGAGCCTGTCGCCGCCAAGGCTGTTCATCCAGGTTGCGATCCTCCCCTTCATAGGGAGCCGATTGGTCAGATGGTAGGACCATCCGTAATAGGGAATGCCCAAGGTGGCTGCATGCTGGCTTTGCCGATACAGATAGCGAAAGATTTTGTTCATTACAGGATAAGCTTCCCGGAACAAGTCTACAACCGTCACCTGATTATAACCATTGCGGATCAGGCTTTGCTGCAACACCTTGGACACCTGATGATGACCTTCGCCGTAATCGGCCGTTAAAATTAAAATCCGAGCTTCTTGTCCCATTACTGTCACCTCATAAAATTCAACTATGCATAAACATAACAACCAGCACCGCTGTGAGAAATCCGACCATCCCGCCGGCCACACAATCGATCGGATAATGGTATCCCCAATAAATCCGCGATATAGCCACCAATAAGGCCAGACCCATCAAGGCCAGCATAATTGCCGGCGATGAGACCAACAAAAATGGTGTAACCAGAGCGAAAATAGCAGTGGTATGACCCGAAGGGAAGGAATAATCCTTCAAAGGGTATTTGCCTACCTTCACCTGCTCCAGCGTGCGGAAAGGCCGGTCTCTGCGCACCTTTCTCTTGATCAAGACAGCAACGATATGGCTGGCGGCCAGCGCGATCAAGCTTTGCAGTCCGATTCTGCTAAGCTCCCCCTTGGTAAACCATACCAGAAACAATGCGCAAATAATCGTAAACGAAGCTCCGCCCAAATGGGTAATCCATCCGAACAATCGGTCCAGCTTCCGACTGCTAATCCGCCGGTTGAACCAGAAGAATATCATTCGATCCATTCGCCTGATCCACTGCATTCTGCTTTCCGTCTCCATTCCTTGTTTTTTCAATCGGTTGATATTCATTCCTTATCTTCCCCCGCTCGCCCACTCACGACGCGCTTAGTATCTTATTCCTTTGAAACGGGCAGCTTCTTCACCGTCATAAACCGGTTCCTTAGCGAGCCGCGCGAGTGAATCAGCATCATCGGTATCAATTGTTCGGTCTTTCGGCTAATCCGCCTCTTGCCTTCAGGATGCATAACGGATAACAACAAGCGGAGATAAGCCGTTGTAATGCGTTGGAACAGATCGGACTTCATCGGCTGCTGTTCAAAACCAAGACCATGCGTCAAGCCACGATGAAGCAGCGTAATGCCGACTAACGCCTTCACCTCTTTGAACTCCGGCTGAATTGCAAAGGCCTCGCTGATTTGCTGCATGGATTTCCGTGTAAGCCGGGCTGTCATGAGCGCCGCGCGGTCTGAGCCTTCGGATTTGATCAGTGCCAGGATCGTTTCATTATTGAGATGGAGCTCCCCGACCAGGTCGCCTTTATTGATAATGGTTGAGTCCGCACAGACGATACTCTCCCCCCGATGCTTCTTAATCATGACTTTGCAAATTCCAAAGTGTGATGTATGCGAGCCGCGAAAGCGCGAGATCCAATCGAACCCTCTTTCCCACACCATCCAGGCCGCCTGCATAGAAGATTTGCATAAATGCAGCAACATTGATCCATCCACTCCTCATTTTTATTTTAATCTAAGGAATGGATTGAGACGATTTAGCTGAAATCATATTCCCCTATCAATTCCTTAATTATCATAGGCGATTTAGCTGACGGAGCATATGGGCTGAGGTACTGGTTGGTCCCCCGTCTTAAGACGGAGGCGGTGCATCCGGCTTGCCGCTTAAAGCATGCAGGCTACTGCGATAAATCACGGTGAATACTTACGAAAGGCTTCATTTATTTAGCGGGGAATGAGTAGGAAAAATACAAAAAAAAGCGGAATGTAAAGATTGCGGCGCCCCAAAGCAAGCAGGCCTCCCCCGTGCCGCGCAATAGCAAAAAAACCGCAGCGCCCTCAACCGGGGCCAACTGCGGCTTCTTATTCACAAGCGAGTATATCAGTCTATGCCATTACCGCGCTTTCATCATGCCATCTTACCCTGCTTATCCCCGCTCAAGGCGTGATCCGCGGGTTCCTCGTAAACGCAGTAGCGGTTTTTCCCCAGTTTTTTGGCCTGGTACATCGCCAGATCCGCCGTTCTCAGCAGGATAGACCGGTCGGATTCCCGGGGGGAGCCAAGTCGAATGCCGATGCTTGCGGTAACGAAACATTCGCGGTCATCGAAGTGAAACGGTCTCTGGATACTGCTAAGAATATCCTCGGCCAACCGCTCCGCCCGTTCCCTGCTGCAGGGCTGCACGATGAACAGAAATTCGTCTCCGCCGATCCGGTATACCTGCTGATCGCTGCACACGAACTGGCGAAGTCGGAGCCCCAATTCCTGAACCAGCAGATCGCCCATAGTATGCCCGAACGTATCATTCACCTTCTTAAAATGATCCAGGTCGAGAAACAGAAGACCCAGGGCGCCTTCGTTTTGGTACGTATCAAAATATCGGTTCATTTCGTTCCGGTTCGACAATCCGGTAAGCGGGTCCCGGTAAGCCATCTGCTCCAGCATGCGGCGATCAGCCACCCATGCCAGCCAAGAAATGAGAAAAGTGAGTAGCAAGGCTGCTGTGATCCCGTAAATCGCCAGCATATCGACGGAGATGCCGGTTCGCAGGGTCCCTCCTTCTCCGGAGTAGCCCGGAACACCGCCCGCTTTCAAGCTGGCGAAGTGCATGCCCGTCAATCCTAGCCCCATGGTCAAAGCTCCCACAGCAATCCCGTAACCGCTGCCTTGCTTAATCTGCAAAAGGTAAAACGCGATAAAAGAGCAAAGCGTGCAAATGGCAATCGAAAACAAGATGGCCCCGGCCTCGAATCTCAAAGCACGGTACGGTTCGTACGCCAGCAGGCTGATCATATGTGCCGCCCAGAGACCCACGCCCATCACCATGCCGCCGCCGCACAACATAAGCGCTCTGGTTTTTCCGTCTGTTCGTGGCGTTTTTGTTATTTTGACCGCTATGCTCAAAGCGGAAAACGATGCCAATACCGCTACTGCCGCCGAAAGCGCGACTATATTCATGTCAAATCCGCCGTCCTTGATGTCCATTTCGTTCACTCCCAAATAAAAAACGTTAAATCAATCTACATCTCCCCATTTTCCCACGTGGGTCTCTACATTTTCTCGACAGCAGCGAAGGTTGGGAATCATACTGTTATTGTCGCAATCGGGCAAGAAAAAGGAAAAAGAGGCCTGCTTAGCGAATGTAAAGTGATTATGGGAACTAAAAAAACATTACTCATCATTGCGCTTTTCGTTATCGCTATTTCCGGAATCCGCCTTGCATGGCTCGGATTTCACCATACCGTCGACTATCCGCAAGCATCGGGCGGGATTCTGGACCTCCGGGGCTTGAGTCTCCCCCCAAACCATACAATTCCGCTGGAAGGAGAATGGGAATTTTACCCGGACGAGCTGATCGTGCCTGCGTCGGATCCGGGAGAAGAGACTGCCGTTTCTCGTGGTAATACCTATATTCCCGTGCCGGGAGCTTGGCAGAAGAATTTTCCGAAAGAACACCAAGGTTCCTATTATTTCGGAACCTACCGTTTGCGAATCTTCATGGACGAGGAGACGGCAGCTTCCACTTACCTGCTGCGCACAGGCGACATCAAACGCGCTTCCGCCGTATACGTCAACGGGCGGTGGGCCGCAGGCGAAGGGTATCCTGCGGAACGGGAGCAGGATTTCCGGGCAAAGTATCTGCCGTATAGCGTGCCGACACCGTCCGGCGCGACCCGGCTGGACATCGTGATTCATGTAGCCAGCCATACCGGCGATGGCGGCATTGTCGAACCGATCCATTTCGGGACGGAAACCGCGATGAATAGCCGCATATTGAAGTCTATGGCGCTGCAGGGGTTGCTGTGCGCCGTACTGCTGGTTCACGGTATCTACGCGATCATGCTGTATTTGTTGGGAGCGCCCAGGAAGGGGCTGCTCTATTTCGCCGCCGTGGTCGTCTGCGCCATCGTTAGCGTCATAGGAGCAGATGACAAACTGCTCTACGTGTGGTTTCCGCAGCTTCCCTTCGAATTCGGCGTAAGAATCGTGCTGCTGTCCTATATCGGGGTCGTTTCCTTTATTCCTCCGCTGGTGAAAAATATGTTTCCAAACACCGGCCATCCCGTTTTGCTTCGCATCTTTGCTTATTTTTCCGGCGGTTATGCCCTGTTCGTGCTGATTTTTCCTACGCGGGTTACGATCCCTACGGAGCGGGGGCTGCTGACGACCGTGCTGCTGTCGTCGGTTCTGATCATGGCTTTTCAGCTGCAAAAAGCCATCCGCAACCAGCAGGACGTCATTTTCCTGCTGCTGGCCTGCGCAAGCTTGGGTACCAACATCGTTTGGACTATCGCCCAAAGCCGGCTTGACCTATACATGATGCATTACCCGTTTGACCTGATCTTCACCGTCCTGGCGTTTGCCGCTTTTTGGTTCAAGCGGTTTTTTCGAACCACCCAGCAAACGGAACGACTGGCTGGCCAGCTGCAGTTGGCCAACCGGCAAAAGGACGATTTTCTCGTCAATACCTCGCACGAATTAAGGAACCCGCTGCACGGCATCATGAACATCACCCAAAGCGTCCTGGACGATCGGGAACACCCGGCGAGCGAACCCCAGCGCCAAAAATTGGAGGTTCAGCTGTCCGTGGCCAGACGTATGTCGCGGCTGCTCGACGACCTGCTGGATGCGACCCGGCTGAAGGAGAACACGCTTCGGCTGGAATTTTCCGACGTCAAACTGCAAAATGTGGTGTCGGGCACCCTGCAAATGCTCGGATATCTGCTCGAAGGCAAGCCGATACGCGTGCGCATCGGCATCCCGGACAGCTTCCCGCCGGTCCGGGCCGACGAGAACCGGTTGATTCAAATCCTGTTTAACCTGCTGCATAACGCCGTCAAATTCACCGACCGCGGCGAAATCGCCCTGGAAGCCGACGTAAAAGGCGAGATGGCCTGCATTCGCGTCAAGGATACGGGCATCGGCATGGATGAGGAGACCTGCCGGCGCATCTTTTTGCCATATGAACAAGGCCCGTCAACGATGATAAGAGCCGACGGCGGGTTCGGATTGGGCCTCAGCATTTGCAAGCAGCTGGTCGCCCTGCATGGCGGGACTTTGGAGGTGTCTTCCGTTCCGGGCCGCGGCTCCGTCTTCACCTTTACGCTGCCTCTGGCCGAAGAAGCGGAACGCATCCGCGAGACGGCCGATACGGCCCCAGTGACGATGCCGGTCCTTGACGAAGCGACAACAGCCAGCGGCGCAGAGGAGTTGCGGGATCCACCGACGGCGCAGCCGCTTATGAACAGCAGCAAGCCCGTCATTCTGGCAGTCGATGACGACCCGCTCAATCTGAAAATTCTGGCGGATTTGCTCGGGCCGGCCGAATACGAAATCGTCACCGCATCGAGCGCCGAGGAAGCGCTCGGCTTATTGAAGCGCGGAAAATTCGATCTGGTCATCGCCGATGTGATGATGCCGAACGTTTCGGGCTACGAACTGACACGCGATATCCGCCGCCGCTATTCTATCTCCGAGCTTCCGGTTCTCCTGCTGACGGCCCGAAATCGGCCGGAGGATATTTACACCGGCTTTGAGTCCGGCGCCAACGATTATGTGACCAAACCGGTTGAGGCCTGGGAGTTGAGATCACGGGTACAGGCGTTAGCCCAGTTGAAGGTGTCGATTGAGGAGCGGCTGCGCCTGGAAGCCGCCTGGCTGCAAGCCCAAATCCAACCGCATTTTCTGCACAATACGATTAATTCCATCGCCGCACTCGGCACGATGGACATCGACAAAATGCAGCGGCTGCTGGAGGAGTTCAGCAGCTACCTGCGTACAAGCTTTGGCTTTCACAATTCCGATCGGGTCGTGCCGGTTGGGCACGAGCTAGAGCTCGTCCGCTCCTACCTGTTCATCGAGAAGGAACGCTTCGGCGACCGGCTGAACGTCCGCTGGGACCTGGACGAAGACCTGCATTTCATGCTCCCTCCACTGTCCATCCAGACGCTGGTGGAGAACGCCGTCAATCACGGCATTCTTAGACGCTCCCAAGGAGGCACGCTGGAAATCCGGATCCTCCGCTCCGCCGAAGGCTTCGTAGTTAGTGTGAGCGACGACGGCGTCGGCATGAGCGAGGAACGGCAGCGTCTGATTTTCGAATCCTCCGCCGGCCCCGGCCAGGGGGTCGGACTGCGGAATACGGACCGCCGCCTCAAGCAGTATTATGGTGAAGGGCTGCGGATTCGCAGCGCCTCGGGCAAAGGCACTTCGGTCTCTTTTCATATCCCCGCATGAAAAAAAAGCCTTCCCGCAGCTATACGCTGCTTTTGGGAAGGCTTTTTTGAGTAAGCGACCAGTCGCGGTACCATTTGGCGATCAGAGGGCTTGGCGGTTCGTTGAGCTCTTCGGCCAGCACCTCTTCCAAGCGGCGGTATTGGCGATGCACGAGGGCGTGATTGTCCAGCAAAGCATACAACTTCATCAGGGCGAAATGGGCTTCTTCCGCCAACGGGTAGCGATCACAGATATGCTGATACCGCTTGAGCGCCTGTTCCAGTCCTCCGTGCGAAGCATGCCACTCGGCCAATTGGGTAGCGATTTGAAGCCACAGCGATTTCAACCGGTAGCGTTCGCTTTCCGCCCACCAATACTCGTAATCTTGCAGATAGTCCCCTTGGCAGATGTCCAATGCTACTTCATAATCAGCGACGGTGCCTTCATGGAGCGGTGTCCCGGAGGCGGTGAATCGCTCCCATTCCTCCACGTCCAGCCTCACGTTCTCAAGGTGCAGCATATACCCGTCTGTAGCGCTGGAAATATGCACGTGTTCGCCAAAAGGCTCCAGCGTTTTTCGGATATGGTAAACCGCCGTATATAATTGGGAAAAAGCCCTGCCAGGCTCGTACTCCGGCCACAGCAAATCGATCAGTGCGGATTTCCGGACAAGCTGTCCCCGATACTGCAGCAAATACAGGAACAATTCCTGCGCCTTGGTCGTCCGCCAGCGAACCGGAGCGATTTGGCGGTCGCGGGTCTCAATCTGCAGCTGCTGAAACATCCTGATCCTTAACGGCTCGCCAGGTTCGGAACGGGGTTCCCGCCGCTGCGGCCGGCTTCCCAAGCGCTCCTGAATCCGCCGCAAGGTGATCTCCAGGCGTTCTTTGCGGACCGGCTTCATAACATAATCAAGCGCATTCAGCTCGAAGGCTTTGATCGCGTATTCGTCGTAAGCCGTTACGAATACGACGTTAAGCTGCGGCTTGTCCTGAAGCAGTTGCTCCGCCAATTCGATACCGTTGATTTCGGGCAGGTGGATATCCAGGAACACCACGTCCAATTCCTCCGCCAAGGCAAACCGCTTGCCTTCGTATGGATCGGCAAACTTGCCGCAGATCTCGATTTCTGATACTTTTCGCAATTGGTGCTCCAAATAATTCAAAGCCAGGTGCTCATCATCTACCAAGATTACCTTCATCCGACAGCTCCTCTAGTATCCGATCTCTATATCTTTTAGTATACCCGAGATTAATAGGAAATCCATTAAAAAGCTTGGCACCTAGGATATGGCGCGTTTTTATGGGATATGAACGATTAAGTCCAAAAATTTTCCTTTGAAAACAAAGACTTTAACCCAAAATATTGAATATTTCACGCTCATTCTTGGAAAACCGTTATAATCAATCCGAAACTGGCCCATCCAGGAATTATAGTCCCTGGATGGGCTAGTTTTTATGTTAACCATTCATGGAACTGGTATGATGGTAGATGCAGGAATTTTTTCAAGTGGAGTGAGTCAAATGGAAAACGGAACTGTTTTACTGGTTGATGACGAACAGGGCTTGTTGGACCTGTTGGCGTTTACGTTGCGGAAATTCGGGATCCCTAATCTGCTAACCGCAACAACCGCCCATGAAGCGTTAGAGATCATTGCACGTCATGATGTATCCCTGATCGTCCTGGATGTCATGCTCCCTGACGGGGACGGATTTGACGTTTGCCGGCGGATCAGAACGATCACCGAAGCGCCTGTGCTGTTTCTGACCGCGAAAAATCAGGATATACACAAGATTACCGGGTTTGAGCTGGGGGCGGACGACTACATTACCAAGCCGTTTAACCCGACCGAAGTGGCGGCGAGAGTGCAGGTTCATTTGCGCAGAATGGCCAAGCTTCAAACGTTGTCCAAAGCGGTTTACGATTTTGAGCATTTTCAACTGAACAAGCAAAGCGGGCAATTATTCGTTCAAGGGCGGGAGGTCTCATGTGCGCCGATGGAATTTTTATTGCTTGCTTTCTTTTGCGAGCATCCCAATTTTATTTTTACGGTGAGCGAATTATATGCAAAAGTGTGGAGGCCCTATCAGGAAGGCGATGAAAAAACGGTGGTGATCCATATTTCAAGAATCCGGAAGAAAATTGAGCCCGATCCCGGACGACCGCAGTTTCTCGTCAATATGAAAGGGCTGGGCTATAAATTGGTGAAAAAAGCGAGGAATGTTCAATGACGATTGTGCAACGCTCTATGCTGTTGTCCCTTGTATTTTTAATGGCTTCCGTATTAGTGATCTCCGTCGGGTTTGTGGCCGTTACCGTTGTGTTAATCTTTCTGATGCAATATTTCCCGGCCCTTCAACTTCTGGATATCAAGGTTTATCATGTCTTGGTTTTTGTCTCTATTTTAGGCTTCTATATGTATACGGCCGGTTGGTTAATCGGCAAGCCTTCCCTCGCTGTTGTCGGCTGGATGAAAGGGCTCTCCGAAGGGAAGTACGACTCCCGTTTTTATGGCGAGCGGTATTCTTTTCTGTGGAGGAAAAAGGATAAAATTAAACTGATCTATATCCCTTTCAAGGATATGATTGTTCGTCTTCAGGAATTGACGGCCACGCTGGAGCACAACCGCCAGGAACTTGAGCAGGCCAACGAATTAAGGGAACAGTGGATTTCGGGCGTATCCCATGACATTAAGACCCCCCTCTCTTACATCAAAGGATATCTCGATGTGATGGTTAGCCCGCAAATTGAATTGGTCAAGGAGGAGAAGGAGCGCATTTTCCGGTTGCTATCTCAGAAAGTGCAAGAAATCGAGGGGTTGATCCGAACGTTTCAGTTCAAACACGGAAAGCCTCGGGTACTGAAGACAAGAAGCGATCTTGTCCGTTTCTTGAGGGAACTGACGCTCGACGCGGCCAACAATCCCAAATCCGCTGCCTGCCAGTTCAGCTTTGAATCCCAGATCTCCGTATTGCCGTACTATTTCGATTCCAAGCTACTCAAAAGAGCGGTTCAAAATATTTTGATGAATGCCGTATTGCACAACCCGCCCGAAACGAGCATCACCGTCCAGATAAGAACGGATCAGAACATACAAATCATTATAACCGACGATGGCGTAGGCATGCCTTCCGAGGTCGTTCAACGTTTCGACCGCCGCCACCCGGGCGATCTCCAGGATAAGGACGAGGGGATCGGCTTGTTCGTCGTGAAAGACTTGATCGAGGAACACCGGGGAGAACTGGAGGTTCACAGCCGTCCGAACCAAGGAACGACCATCACGATCCTGCTTCCGCTTGATGCCGTCAGGTAAATTTCGTTTACCTGACGTTTACTTTGTTCGCTTACTCTGTGGAAAGAATATGAACAGAGGTGAACAAAGAGAATGGCAAAGTACGTCCTAGAGACAGACGCTTTATCCAAACAATTTGGCGATCATCTATCCGTGAACCGGGTTGATTTGCAAATCCCCGAAGGCTCGGTTTACGGGTTTTTGGGACCTAATGGAGCCGGAAAATCGACCACCATCAAGATGCTGCTCGGACTGATCAAGCCCGACGGCGGGAACATCACGATTTTTGGCAGGCCCTTCCCCGAAGCGCGGATTGAAATTCTGAGGCAGGTCGGATCCTTGGTTGAATCCCCGTCCTATTACGGACATTTGTCGGGATATCAAAATATGAAAATCGCAGCCACCTTGTTGGAGGCTTCGGAGTCACGCATAGCGGAAACGCTGGAATTGGTCCGTTTAACGGATCAAGCCGACAAAGCGGTCCGGAAGTACTCGCTGGGCATGAAACAGAGACTCGCCATTGCGATGGCGATCCTCCACCGCCCCAAACTATTGATCCTTGATGAGCCGACCAACGGGTTGGATCCTTCGGGTATACAGGAAATCCGCAGTTTGATCACCGCTATGCCAAACATGTACGGCATGACTGTATTGGTGTCGAGCCACCTATTGTATGAAATTGAACAGGTCGCGGATCATGTGGGAATCATCAATGAAGGAAAACTCATTTATCAGGGCAGCCTGTCCTCCCTAAAGGAGCTAGGCGGGGATCGGTCACTGGAGCAAATCTTCCTCGGCATGACCGGCATGGGGAGAAGCTTATGATCAGGCTGCTTCGCGCGGAATGGATGAAATTGAGAACGTTCTGCCTCGTGCTGCCGGTCGCCGCGGCGGTTTTGCTATTAGGGGTGATAAGCGCGTTCTGGTACATGAATTTTCGAGGAACGCCCGGCGGTGCTTATGCCACAATGTCCGTGATGTACTTTTTCCTTTCTTTTACCCTTATGCTTAGTGTCACCTTGCTCACCAGTATCATTGCTTCTACGGAGCATGAAACGAAAGTCTGGAACCGGATCTGCACGATACCTATAGCGAAGCCGAAAATTTACTTAAGCAAATGGATCGTCACATGCCTGCTGCTGTTCATCGAAGTATTGCTGATTATCGCGGGCACGATCGTGCTCTGGAAGCTGTTTTTTCATGAACCGGCACCGCTCGAAATCATCGTCAAACAGCCGCTCTATTGTTTTTGCGCCGTTTTAGCTTTTGTCTCCATCCAAACCTGGTTATCCATCGTCTTTGCCAACCAATCGATGGCGATTGGAGCGGGGGCAGCCGGTTCCATGGCCAGTTTGTTTTTGGCGCGCTCGACATTTCCCGTCCTCCATTACATGCCGTGGACGTATCCCGCACTGTCCACCCCTCTCATTCCTGGACATGGGCGGTGGGTATTTGCCGGCCTAGCCGTCGGAGTCGTTCTATTGGCCGCGGGATGTTGGCATTTTAACAGGAAAAACTGGTAGGAGGGATATCGAGATGAACAAACTAATTACCGCAGAATTCATGAAAATCCAATGGAGGCTGATCGCCCTCCTTATCCTCATCGCCCTGATGGCGGATGTAACATTGGCTAGCAGCAATTGGGGCATGCTTTCCGCCGTTTACGAACCGAGTTGGCCGAATTACCTGATGTATATCATAAACCTGCATACGTCGTTTTTCTTTCCGCTGTTATCCGGGACCATCGCGGGTCTGATCTGCTTGTACGAGCATAGATCAGGGGGATGGAAGCAGTTGCTTGCCACACCTTACTCCCGTTCCAGCATCTATTCGGCCAAGTACGCCGTGTTGCTCTGCATGCTGGCGATCATACAGGTGCTATTCATCGCGGCGGAGATCGGCAGCGGCATGGTTGCCGGCGTTGAAGGCAACCTCGATTGGCTATTCGTGGTGAGCGGCGCCGTGTTGGGCTGGATCGGCATCCTGCCGTTGGCCGCCATCCAGTTATGGTTTTCCAGCCGGTTTAAAAACTTCGGCATCGCCTTCAGCATCAATGTCGTCTGCGTCCTGCTGAACATCGTGTTCTCCGGCCTTCCGTCTGCGCTTGGCATGTGGTTTCCGTTTGTTCTGCCTTTCTATACCATGATGCCGCAAGGTACACCTTTCTCGCCGCGAGTTCAGGAATGGAGCTTGTACGCGATGGTCGGCATCAGTTTTGTCTTTTATTTCTTACTGGGTAAGTACATGTTTCGAAGAAAACCATTGGGAGCTTGAAGCTTTGGGAAGGAGCGGTGGTGGACTGATTACGAGATTTGAGAAACGGTGGCAAAAATCCAATTAACGGGAGTTTCTCCCGTTAATTTGGCTTGTTTCGCACAAACGTCACCCTTTAACTGGAAATACTCCCGCTAATTCCGCTCAAAAGGGCGGAATTAGTAGGAGTGTCTAAGATTAGCTGGAGGTTTTCCAGCTAATTGCGAGTTACTGTCAACATAGGCCAAAATAACGGGAAGTTTTCCCGTTATTCTTCAGGGCATGTTGCTCCAATTAACTCATTGCCTCCCCCTGAAAACTCCAGCTATAGGGAGTCATCGCAATGGACTATGGTACCGGGGATCATCGACAGCCTCTTTGTGACCGCTAGTCTTCTTGCGGCCTGCAATCAACATCGCCGCGCAGACCAGTCCAAGCACCAGCGTTGTTATTGCGCTTCCTTCCAGACCAAAGCTGCCTCCGCTGAGCCAGCTTACACCCTGCAGTTCCATGCTGTAAATTCCTTCAACCGGATGCCCGCTGACCGCAACGCCAAATACATAACCCTGGAACAAATTCCAGGCGGTGTGAAAGGCGACGGCGAAGTAAAGATTCCCCGTCAAGATCGTCACACCCGAGAAAACCAGCGACACGAGCGTGATATTAAGGGCGCTAATCCAGGTGAACCCGCCGTTCATCATATGCCCGAGCGAGAATCCGGCTGATATGATTGCCATGGCCCAGAAGGGAGACAATCGGCTGGAGAGAAGCTGCTGAATGTACCCCCTGCAGAGAACCTCTTCGGAAATTCCCGCCAGGATGGAGACGATGAACAAATCAACGAAATCGATCCGTCCCCATTTCGGATGCAGCCAATCTCCTTGTACATTTGCTATGCCCAATGCCAGCAGAATCACGATAATGGTGCTCAGCAGCAATGTTCCGCTTAAAAAGCCGGTTAAAAGCCTTTTGCCGTCCGGACGGACAAGGCCAATCGAAGCGAGCGGCTTTTTACGAATAACTTTGACGACAAACCCGACAACAAGCAGGATATACAAGCCAAGCCCATTAAATAGGCGCGCCCATCCGTCCCCGGAATCCGTCCACAGTGACAGACCGAGCATACAGATCCTCTTCAACACAAACATAGCCGCTACCGCAAGCAAGACTTCCCATCCCGCGCGCAATTGATTGGACTTATTTATAAAAATAAACCGCATCGTCTGGCGACCTTCTTCCTAATAAATTTCACTTTCTTGACGAAGCCATTGTGCATAGCTTTGCAGTGCCTTACGGGATGAAGTAGAAGAAGTGCCAGTTGGCCAACAGCAAGACAAAGCCGGTGAACAGCACGCCCGTGGCGATCCGCCCCCCTTTCTGCCATTTGGATTGCGGTATACTTCTGCTTTTAACCAGGGAGAACACATACATTCCTGCGGCAAGCAAGGTCAGCACCCCATTTAGGGCAACGCCAAAATTCATCTGGCCTACCGTCACGTTTTCGTTGATCATGGCGTTCACCAGCAGGTAGAGAATGTTGACTACGAGAAGTGTCCCGCACAGGACTGCGGCCGCCAACAAACGACCGCCTGCCGATCCTGCCGACGCGGACAGGGCGCCTTTTCTTTTACGCAGAAGCCAGCGGATCAACAGAACAAAGGGAGCCAGCAGAAAAAACACGATTGCAAGGATAGCCACTGCCAAATAGCTGATCAGCGCGGGAAGCGAGCGGCTTCCCTTGAGCGGCAATATATCCGTGGCAATTCCTTTGCTTAACCTGACTACTTCTCCGTCCGAAATTTCCGCATACAGCACCGGCGCCAATCTTTCAAATCTCGGATTGTCGGACTTGGCGAACTTGTATACATTTGGACTTGTTTGTTTAAGCTCGCCCGACATGCCCATCACGCTCAAGGTAAGATCATGCTCCCCTTTCGCTTCCACCTTGATCAACCCCAGATAATTGGTAACCTCGTGATAGGTGGAGTAAGTACCGCCCGATTGAACGTAGTATCCGGCCAATTTGCTGGACGGTGACAAATCGGCCTCCGGGGCCGGTTCCTCGGTTTCCTTCGCCTTGTCCTGAACCAGCAGATTTATAATGCCTGAGGTAAGCTTCTGCTCGATCTCTGTGTTCGTCAAAACAACGATGCCAAGCCGCTCCTCGGGAACGACCGCAAAGTTGCTGGAAAAACCCTTCACATTCCCGCTGTGACCGACGACATGTGGCTCTGCCCGGTATTCCCAGAATCCGTGCGCATTGGAGAGAATTTCCCCGTTCGGCGTATAACTGCGGGAAAGCATTGTCCGCGCCGTCTCCGGTCGGGTGAAGAGCGGGCTATCCGCGGCGTACAGTGCCATGGCGAAGCGGGCCAGATCCTCCGCCGTACCTTCCATGGCTCCCGCAGGATACAAGGGGACATAATAGTGCGCTCTCGCTTCGAAGCCACCTTCCTGCTTCACTGCGTAACCTGCAGCTTCCGCCTCCCGCAAATCCGGATGATCCGCCAAGGTAGGATGGCCGGATGTGCGGTTCATTCCCAGAGGCTTCAGAATATGGTTCATTTCATAGTCGGAGAAAGATTCCCCGCTCACCTTCTCCACCGCCAGGCCGGCCAAGGCCGTGGCAAAGTTGGAGTAAGCGATCACTTGGCCGGGTTCATAGATTTGTTCCGGCTGATTGGACAGCAGCGTCTCTTCCAGCGAGGTCAAGCTCTCCGCCGACAGCGTAAACGTACTCAACGGGTGCTGTTCATAACCGGCGGTATGACTCATGATATCCAACATCGTTATCGGCTTGTCGTAACGCAGCTTCTCCGCGACCTCTTTTGGAAAATACGCCCGGATATCCTGATCCAGCCGCATCTTGCCCGCTTCCACCAACTGCATCACAGACGTCCAGACGAAGGCTTTGTTGATGGAGCCGTAAGCAAACACGGTAGCAGCGGGATCATCCGCTGTCTTGCGCTCCAAATCGGCATAGCCGTACCCCTTGGAGAAAATAATCCGGTCACCCTTGGTGACCACAACCGCGGCGCCAGGTGTTGATTTGCCGATATATGAGTTTACGTAGGCGTCGATCTCCCGCTCCAGTCGGTTGTAAGGAATCCCCGAAGGGGTTTCCCCGGTTTGGGTCGTATCCGCCGCAGAGGCCGGAACCAAAAAAACGGTAAAAAGAAGTACACTTATCAAAAGCGCAAATAACGGCTTCCGCATTGCAGTGCTCATTTTGTTGTTCTCCTTCCAAGAGAGTATTTCATATCTTTTTAATGCAGACATAGTAGGTATTTAATAACCACAATTAGTTTTTGCTCGTCCTCCGGATTTCCGCAGCTTATTGATTTCAGGCACAACGCGACCCATCTTTGCGGTGCGATACATCTGTATCTTCAAGCAATAAGCTGCCATCCTGCTACTCCGTTATTAACACATAGGGGGTAACCCCTTTGATTCTGCGCGCCACAAACAGCGAAACCAGACAGGAAAAGGCTACGATGACCGTGCATAACATGGCAATATACGGCATCGGGACGATGAAACGGACTCTGGAAATTCCTGCATCCGCAAGCAGGAGTTCCAAAATGGCGTTGGTATACAGGGCGCCCAGAGCGCCGCCCGCCACAACACCGGCAATCGTTACGGGAATGATACTTAGCGTCAACTGGGCTATCAGTTGAAATGAAGTGTAGCCCGCCACTTTGAGGATTCCCACATCTCTTCGCCGTTTCAGAATGGATGTCTTGATCACAAGAAACAGAATTAATACGACCACCAGTACCGATATGGATAGAATGACTGTCATCACGGCCAACAAGGCCGAACCATATACTTGTGTCCCGCTTTCCTTGGATTCGTTCACATCCGTTAAGGAACGGATCAGATTCCCGTACTCCGCCTGGACCTCTTGCATAAAAGCCGTCTTACTGCCCTCCTGCAAGTATACATTGATGGACATCCCCTTGAGCCCGGGGATTAAGTGATTCACGCCCGTCAGGGTCAGTGAAGCCCCCTTTCCTTCCGCACTGAATGATTGATTCAACCCTGTGATCAAATATATATAGGAACCGTTAACGGCTTCCACCTTGATGGAGTCCCCGATCGTTTTGCCGAGCAGACCCGCCAGCTTGCCGGTGACGGCAATCTCATTGTCATATAGCGGATAGCGCCCTTCATACACCGTTTGGTTGTCCATATATTCGAATTGATCGATAATTTCCGTACTTACGTTCTGACCCTGAATCACTGTTGGAATCGACTCCATTAAAATAGCTTTGTTCACCCCTGCCATCTGCCGGATCGCCGCAAGTAATTGTAAACTGTCCACGCCGGACTCGACCTGGATACCGACATCGGGCGTTTCCGACCCGAGCATGCGGAACAGAGCTGTTTTGTCCATGGCCGTGTTGTAATACAGAATCACCGAGAAAACCGAAGCGAATGTGACCGCGGCCATAATACATCCAAGAAGCAAATTTTGGCGTCCGGCGGCTAATGTCGTTTTGCAGGCGAGCAACCAATGAACGCCGCCTCGGGTACGGCTTAGCGGGAGATAGTTGCGCTTGAAATTATGGGACTTAATTCCTCCCCGCAAGGCTTCGACGGGATGAAGCCGATAAATGGGCGCAGCCGAAAGGTACGCCACCGCAAAGACCAGGAAAGTCACCATCCCGACGCAGGCCAGCGTAAAGACCGCATGCGCGCTTCCGTTCCATACCAGTCCCGCCAATGCAGAGACCATGTTCCCGTATAGGGGCATAACCGCGCAGGAGACGGCCACACCAGCGACGCTTGCCGCGAATGCAAGCCATATAAACGGCACGACATACATGAATACAATCTGGAGACGAGTGTAGCCCATCGCTTTCAGAACGCCGATACCGACCATCCCCGTTTCGATACGGTCCGTTACGCGGAATTTGATCACAAGAAGTGACACCAACACCATAACCGCCGCAAAGACGACCAGAATCAGGCTGACAAAGTAAACGATGAATGCCCCGCCATCCTCGGCCATATGCGTATCCGCAGCCCAAAAACCGGGAATCACGGTCTCGTTGGACTGAGGAAACGCTCTGTAGTAATCCATTAAGAGCGTGCCCGATTGCTCGCTGTCCGTTAAGATGGCGGACATTAGCGTTCCTTGGGCTGCAGGTCCCGCATCCTTGGACAACTGGAGGTAGCTGGCCTGCGACAAATATAACTTCAGCATATCCAGCTTGGGAGTCCCCATTAAAGTCGACTCGAAAAATCCAGCCACGCGATAGGTATACTGCTTATCCCGATAAGTAACGGGGAAGTTATCCCCCAGTTCGTAACCGCCTCTCACTTTGAGGGTATACGGAATATAAATCCCGTCCTTATACTCGATGGAAGCCGCCTCAATCAGCTTAACCGGAGCGATATTCCGGGCGGCATCCGCATCAAGCACCATGGTACGAATACCATAACCCAAGTCATATTTATAGAAAGGAATCGTAGCCGAGGACAGCAAGATTACGCGCTCCGTCTCCACCTCTTGTACCCCCGGATAAGATGACAAAAAATCCCGGTAAGCCGCCTTGTAGCTCGCGCTGTTCATCGTAATGCTCACGTGCGGGTCGTGCAGCTCCCGCACCTTATCCGCATAAAAACCGTCCATGTCGGTGAGCGAGGATAGACCTAGGTTCATCAAAAGTCCGGCAATCATGATCAGAATAAACAGGAAAACGGCAGTGCTTTTTGACTTTTTGTAATGGTAAGAGGCCGGATTTAATACGTTCAACTTACCACCCCATTTCGGCCAAAAATTCGTTGAGTCTCTCCCGCCGTCCCCCATCCTGTTCGTCCTGGAAAGCCCCCAATGTCAAGTCACCGTAGATGGTGCCGTCGCGCAAATACAGGATACGGCTGCCCCTTAAAGCCGTTCTCACATCATGCGTAACCATCACGATACTCTGTCCGCCCCGGTTCATCCCTGTCATCACATCCAACACGCTGTCGCTGGACGCGGAATTAAGGGCGCCTGTAGGCTCGTCCGCGAACAAGACTAACGGGTCGTTTATACAGGCGCGGACCATGCCGGCCCGCTGGGCCTCTCCGCCCGATAACTGGGACGGAAATTTGCCCCAGGAAGAGGCGGGTAATCCGACTTGGGTTAAAAGCTGCTCCGCTTTGGCCGTAAGCGCCCGCCTGTTTCTGTTCATCAGCAGTCCGCTCGCCAGCACATTATCCATCAAGCTCATGTGATCCAGCAGGTGCGTTTGCTGAAACACGAATCCGCAGTGAGTTCGGCGAAAAACGGCAAGCTGGTCTTCGGTGTAGCGCGTAATATTTTTCCCATCAAAATAAATCTCGCCCAAAGTGGGTTTGTCCATGCCGGAAAGCGCATAGAGCAATGTCGATTTGCCGGAGCCTGAGCTGCCCATAATCACCGTAAAGTCTCCCTCCGGTATTTCGAGGTCCAGATTTTTGAGCACATGCTGCTGATTTCCGCCCGTGGAGAAGGTTTTGCATAGTTTCTCCGTTCTCAATATCTTATTTGGCACGAAACGATCATTCCCTTGTCGACGAATTGCACCATCGGCTGTCCGCTACATTACTATCCTACAAGATCAATTCTTAGTTAATCTTTGTCTAATCCTTAACCATTCCTTAAATAGGTCAGGCCAACTTGATGCTCAAGGTGACGGTAAAACCGTCGATACGGTTATGACACTCGATGTCGCCTTGCATGCTCCGCATCAAATATCGTGAAATAAATAGCCCCAGCCCGGCCCCGGTCTGGCTTTCGATGTTGTGACCGCGGTAAAACTTGTTAAACAGTAACGGCAGCTCCTCCGGGCTAACTCCTTTTCCGTAATCCATTATCTCGATCTGCAGCCTGTCCCGATGAATATATGCATTGATTTTAATCCTGGTGCCCGCGTATTTGTAGGAGTTGCTCAGAACGTTGTCGAGAACTTGCTGCAAACGCATAGGATCCACCAACATAAGGCATTCCGGAATAGGTCCGCATTCAATCCGGTCATCGTAATTTACGTTCTTGATCATTTCTTGCAGGATTGAACTGTATTCCTCGGTCACATTCACCTTCAGCTCCTGCAATTCCTCTAGGGTCGCATGGAACATATCGGTAACCAGCCGATTGATTTGCTCGGCCTTGGCATGAATCATGCTTAGCTGGCTGACCGTCTTCTCATCGTTTGCGCGCACCAGCATCAATTCGCTGATCGCCTTGATGGAGGAGACCGGCGTCTTGATATCATGGCTCAAGCTGGCGACAAGCTCCTTCTTGCTTCGGTTGGCCTCATATTCGCTCTTCCGCGCCGCCGCCAGCTCCTCACGCATCATGTCAAAGCTTTCTGTGAAAGCGCCGAATGGATTGTTTTTTTCCATTTCAAGCGGGTAGTCCAGATTTCCGCGGGCCACATGCAGGGCGAATTTTTGCAGCTTTTGGAACGGCCGGAATAGAGAACGGTTTAAAAACAGGACATAGAGCGCGCACATTACTATTAAAACGCTAAATGTGGTCAGAGCCACCGACGCCAAATGCCGTTTGCTGCGCTGAATGGTTTGCCCGTAATCATCGTGGATGATCAGTTTTCCCGCAGGCTGCCCCGAAACCACCACATCGAGCACCACATCCCTGTTCCTGACGGCATCGTTCACGGTTTCGGGCAGCCCGCCGGTCGTCCGGTAGCGCACATTCCCGAGTGAGTCAAGCACGACAAATTGCTGTGGGATGCCGCTGTAATCGCCTGCCTCAATCTCGTTCCAGCGGCTTTCCACCGTCTTTAACAACCGGTTCGCCATCACCGTATCAAACCGGGGGTCGACGTCCGGTTCAATCACCCGGAGCGCTAACGTGAAACCGAGGATCCATACCGCAAGCAACGTCAGGAGCATCCTCTTTATTCTCATCGCGTGCCGTCCTCCAGCACATATCCCGTACCCCACACCGTTTTGATATATTGGGGATGGTTGGGATCATCCTCGATCTTTTCGCGTAAGTGACGGATATGCACATTTAGAGTTCCGTCTCCGGTAATCGATTCGCCCCATACCTTGGCGAACAGCTCCTCTTTGGGCACCACCCGGTTTTTATGCTGTGCCAAATAGCAGAGCAGACGGTACTCCAGTGTTTTGAATTTAACTTCCTCGCCGTTTACCCGAACACGGGAAAGAGCCAAATCGATCCGCACCCGCCCGAATTCCAGCACGTCCGCCGCGGGATGTTGCTTTCCGTAACGCCGGAGTACGGTTTTGACCTTGGCCAGCAGAACGCTTAGTGTATACGGCTTTTGGATATAATCGTCGCCCCCGATGTTCAGGGCGATCAGCACATCGTCATCACTGCTGCGGGCGCTGATAAAAAGGATCGGGAGATCCATCGTCCGCCGCAATTTTTTGCACAGGTCAAACCCCGAACTCCCGCCAAGATTGATATCGAGAAGAATCAGCGAGGTGTCGTTCTCCCGCAGGAAGCGTTCGCATGCCTCCGCGCTGGTCACACAGGCCGTTTTTACCTCAAACATATTGAAATATTCGCATGTCGTCTCCGCAAGCACTTGCTCGTCATCTACAATTAAGCAGTCAAAGTTCATATTTACGCTCCATGATTCGCCAGAATTTGAACATATTCATCCCATTAAGATAGCATGAAACCCGGCTGCGTGGAAATGTTACCCAGCACTCCGGCAAGTAATATCCCGTTCCCTCTCGGTTAAGCCGTAAGGATTCGTCATGTTGTTGTCCGGCTGCTGAAAAAGCTGCTGCGCGACATGCGGCGAGATCATCGTGCCTCCGCTATACACGAGTCTGATCGTCGCCGCGAGTTCCTTGGGATGAACCGATTTCAGCAGATACCCCTCCGCCCTCAGGCGCAGCGACTCTGCGACGACATCGACTTCATCCAACGTGGTCATCATGATGACGCGAACTTCCGGCCACTTCTCTTTCACCAGCCTGGTTGCATGAAGACAGTCCATTTCAGGCATGTGGATGTCCATCAGATGAGGTCCGGCAGCTCCCGTTCGCAGGCCTCCTTCGCCTGCCTCCCGTCACCGGCCACGCGCACCTGCATATCCTTTTCTTCGCCAAGCAGCAGCCTCAGGCTTTCGAGCACCAGCACATGGTAGTGAATATTCATTTGCATCAGCGCCTGATCATCGATCTGGGACGAATACTGCTCAAGGATCGTGTACTGCTCTTTCACGACGGCATTTCGCCCCAATAAGCATCCTGGTCAGCGTTAGCATAAATACGCATGGGACAGACCGACCCTTTGGCGCCACATCGTTTAGGCTAAAAAACATTTCATTGGGAATAAAAAGGGAGGATGACACGGCCCTGCGGCCGGCATCCTCCCGGTAAACATCACGCTTTAAATTTGGTTACCAAACTCTGCAGCTCTTCAGCCATACTTGCCAAATTGGCTGCGGAGGCCGTAATCTCTTCCATCGATGCCAGCTGCTCTTCGGAAGCCGCTGCCATACTTTGGGAGTTCCCGGCGGTTTGATCGGAGATCAGCGCCACGGCTTCGATCATTGCCACCATGTTCTGGGAAGATGCGCTAACTTCCTGCACAACGGCGGACACCTCCTGGGATTGGGAGGATACTTCGCCGATCATACGGGTGATGATCCTGAAGCTGTCTCCTGTTTCCCGGGTTTGTCTCAACCCTTCGTCAACGGCGCGAGTTCCCTCCAGGATGGCCGTTACCGCGCCCTGGGTTTCATTTTGAATGTCCTGAATCATCAAGCGTATCTTATCGGCGGCTACGGAGGATTGCCCGGCCAATTTCCGAACCTCATTAGCCACTACGGCGAAGCCTTTTCCGTCTTCCCCGGCTCTGGCTGCCTCAATCGCCGCATTCAAGGCAAGCAAATTGGTTTGATTGGCGATCTCCGTAATCAAAGATATGACTTCTCCGATCTCGCCGGATTTCTCCCCTAACGTGTGGATCACCTGGGCCGTCGCTTCAACCCGCTCCTGCACCACGCTCATTTGCTCCGCCGTTTGCTTAACCACTTCATGCCCCTTTACGGTTTCCTCATTTGCGCTTACGGCCGCTTCGGCAACCGCCTGAATCGAATGAGCAACCTGCTCCATGCCTTTGGAAATTTCACTGACGACCGCATTGGCATCGTGCGCGGTTTTGACTTGTTGCTCCGCTCCCACCGCCACTTCCTGGGCGGAAAGCGCGATTTGTTCGGTGGCTTTGGACGTTTGCTGCGCACTTGCGTTCAATTCTTCGGATGAAGCGGCCACCTGCTCGGAGCTGCCCGATACATGACGAATCAACGCTCTCAGGTTGCCTGTCATTGTGTTAAAGCCTTCCGCCAATCTTCCCACTTCGTCTTTATTTTTGACGGTCATCGGTTCCATCGTCAAATCGCCGTCGGCTACTTTTTCCACTTGTCGGGCCATCACGGAGATCGGCTTCACGATCGAGTTGACGAACAGCCCTGCGGCGATTGCGCCGATCGCCAAAGAGATCGCCAGAGTCATGACGAGAATACGCAGCACCTCGTTTGCCCCTTGATTAAACTCGCTCATATAAGCCCCCGAACCTACAATCCACCCCCAGTTTTCGTCCATTTCCACATAAGAAATTTTAGTTTCGTCTTCACCGGAGACCGGATTGTTCCAGATGTATGTGTAAAAGCCTCCCCCGGCCGTGCCGAGTTCGATGATCGTTTTGCCCATTTCCACGCCGTCTTCGGTCACGATCGTATTCATGTCCGCTCCCTCGTTGGCGGGATTCATAACGGAGATGCCGCTTTTATCGACCGCATATAAGTATCCGCTTTGGCCGACAACATACTTGAAGTTAATCGGTCGTGTATTATCTGTGCCTTTGGGCCCAAGAATCTCCTCACGGAACATATCCTGCGCTTGCTCAAGCGTTAAATGGCCCGCTTCGACTTCTTTGTTCAAATTGTTGATCATGGCGATCCCTAAACGAACGCTGTTTTTCAACTGGGCTTGGCCCGACGCATCCAGTTGTTGCTTGGAAGTATTATACGCCAAGTAGCCAAGCAGAAGCGAAGGGACAGCCAAAAGTAAAAGACATAGCAAAAGAAACTTGGGACGTAAAGCGTTAAAGCGGATTGTTTTCATCATAAGCGGTATCTCCTCTGGTTATATTTCGTCATTATAATACATATTTCGACACATCCCCGTCTAGAATTTAGATAATTTAAAATTAAAATTTCTCATATATAAGTTGAACTAAGAAAGCGAAGCTTCCGGCATAGTTATCCAGCAGATTGAGAACTTCCTTATAGAACGTTGCCCCAACCAGCATGCCAGAATAGTCGATGCTTCCGTCAGGGAGCAACGGAGTCAATTCCTCCAGACCGGTCACCGCAAGCCCGAGCTCGGCAAGTTGCCGCAAAAATACCTCGTCCGATGAACTATTTGTTTGGTAACCGTTCGTCCCTGTTAAAAATGTGATTGAAATCACCTGACCATCTTGCCCCCGGCGTTATGCTTCTGGATGTCAGCTACATATTTCCACTATATTTTTCCATAGGAGGTTTTTTAAAGATGACCTCATCCGCATCCCCTGTTGGCATCCAGCAGTCATCCATGTTTTGTTTTCAGTGTCAGGAATCGGCCGGAGGAACCGGCTGCACGATTAAAGGCGTTTGCGGGAAACCGCATGATGTCGCCAACCTGCAGGATCTGCTGATCTATGTATTGAAAGGCATCTCGTTTCTTTCGATCGATGCCCGCCTCCCCGAAGTGTTGGAGAAACGGATTTCCGTCTTCATTATGGATTCTCTCTTTGCTACGATTACGAACGCTAATTTTGACCGCGACGTGTTCATCTCCAAAATCCGGGAAGCGCTCGCGCTGCGGGCCGACGTCCGAAGCCACTGGGACGAACGGCACTCCGGCGATGACGCTGCGCTTCCCGATGCCGCGGTTTGGCTGGCTGACGACGAAGCCTCGTTTGACGCCAAGGCCAAGCAAGTCGGCGTTCTCGCCACAAACGATCCGGACATCCGCTCTTTGCGTGAACTGTTGACCTATGGCCTTAAAGGAATGGCCGCTTACACGTATCATGCTTTTCACCTAAACCATTCGGATGCGGCTATTGATCTATTTATGCGCCGGGCCCTCGCCGCCACTTTGGACGATGCCTTAACCGCGGACGATCTCGTCGCTTTGGTCATGGAGACGGGCAAATTCGGCGTGGAAGCCATGTCCCTGCTCGATCGGGCCAATACCGGAACCTATGGGCATCCGGAAGTAACCCGGGTGAATATCGGCGTCCGCGACCGGCCGGGCATCCTCATCAGCGGACATGACTTGAAAGACTTGGAGGAATTGCTGCGGCAAACCGAAGGCACGGGGGTCGATGTGTACACGCACAGTGAAATGCTGCCGGCCCATTACTATCCGGCCTTCAAGAAATACGAGCATTTCGTCGGCAACTACGGGAATGCCTGGTGGCAGCAAACGACGGAATTCGCCGCTTTCAACGGGCCGGTTCTGATGACCACCAACTGTATCGTCCCGCCGAAATCCAGCTACATGGACCGGATCTATACGACCGGTAACACCGGATATCCCGGCGTACGGCATATTCCGGAAGGTCCTGAAGGGCAGCCGAAGGACTTCTCGGGAATCATCGCCCGCGCCAAGCGGTGCAGCCCGCCAACCGAGCTGGAGAACGGCGAAATCGTCGGCGGCTTTGCCCATCATACCGTAACCGGGATCGCCGATCAGGTCGTGGATGCCGTGAAGGCCGGGGCGATCAAGCGCTTTTTCGTCATGGCCGGCTGCGATGGACGGATGAAGTCGCGCAACTACTATACGGAATTCGCCCAGGAACTTCCCGGCGATACGGTCATTTTGACCGCGGGATGCGCGAAGTACAAATACAACAAGCTCGAGTTGGGTGAAATCGGAGGCATCCCCCGCGTCCTGGACGCCGGACAGTGCAACGACTCTTATTCCCTTGCCGTCATCGCTCTGAAACTGAAGGAAATCCTGGGCCTGGAGGATATCAACGAACTGCCGATTTCGTACAATATCGCCTGGTATGAGCAAAAAGCGGTGATCGTCCTGCTTGCCTTACTCTACCTCGGCGTGAAGAACATCCACCTGGGCCCGACGCTCCCCGCGTTCCTTTCGCCGAACGTGGCCAACATCCTGGTCGAGAAATTCGGCATCGGCGGAATTACTAACGTCGAGGACGATATGAAAATGTTCTTGGGCGCGTAACATTCAGATTATCCCAGTATGCGGAAAGCACAAAGAAAAGGCTACGATGAATCGTTTCATCGTAGCCTTTTCGGTTTGAAACGCCCGTTTCCTTTGCCATCAACACGCCTTTAATACGATAATTCTATCGGCGATCTGAACCGAACCCAGCCTGTGAGTCACGATGATTGCGGTTTTGTCTTGGCAGAAGTGTTTAAACCCGACCCAGGGGCTCTCCAAATCCCGTCATTTTTCGTTTTGACGTCTCCCGAAGGTTTGATTTCTTTAGATTTATAAAGAAAAAAACGCCCGGAATGTCGTGTCGGGCGGTTCTTTCTGAAACAAAGCATCGCGGTTTGTTCGGTTATAGCGTTTGCAAATCTTTAAACCCCTGCTGCGATTTTCGATATTGGACAGGAGTCACGCCGAATCGCGCTTTGAATTTACTGTGGAAGTATTGAACGTTCCTGTAACCGACCCGTTCGGCAACGGCCGATACCGGCAACCGCGAATTGGCGATAAGCAGTTCCGCGGCTTGATCCAGTCTGAGCTTGGTTACATATTCGGTAAACGAGCTTTTCGTCCCTTCGCTGAACAGGGTTGCTCCCCCTTTTCGATTGATCCAACGATAATAAAGCGCTTACAAATTTTGATGATATGACTAATTATATCTATCCGGACATTCAGAAATTGTTCAAAACCAGCCGTAAAATGTTTAAATCTTGCACCCGTATAACTGTTGTTTTGTTTCGCACGCTTCGCGTGCTTAACTGGCTGAAGCCATTAAGTAAAAAAGCTCTTGAACTCCCCCATCGGGAAATTCAAGAGCTTATTCATCTTAGGATTGGTGCGGTCGAGAGGACTCGAACCTCCACGGGGGGTTAGCCCACACGGACCTGAACCGTGCGCGTCTGCCAATTCCGCCACGACCGCATTTTTGTGATGCCGTTGATTTAGCGGCAACGAAATATATGTTATCATGATACGAATAGATAGTCAACAAGCAGATTGGAAGGGGTTACGGTTTATGAAGGATGCATTTATCCAGGCGCTTACTCTTGATTCCTTAGCCGAATTGCAACACATCCCCAAGAGCGATCTACATAACCACGCCGGACGCGGAGGAAGTATGAGCTATATCGGGCAATGGGCCGGAACCGCCATCCATCCCCCGATTCAGCCGTTTGAGGATTTGAGCGAGATGCAGCAGTGGTTTGAGGAAAATATTAAGGTGCATTGTCAAGGACTTCAGGGATACCTTAAGCGAATCGAAGCCTCCTTTGCCCAAGCGCACCAGGATCAAGTTACCGTACTGTCCATGAGCTTCGGCATGGGTGAAGTGGATTCCCTTGGCTCCATGGAGCATTTCATGACTACGATTAATGAGCTTCATCAGCTCTTTGCTCCCCGCACGAAATTTTATCCGGAATTAGCCTTGGACCGGGCAGACCGCCCGGAAGCGATCCTGAATCGGGTTGAGGAATTGTTCTCCTACGGCTGGTTTACGTCAATCGATATATGCAATAATGAGCTCGCTCAACCCATTACTGCTTTCAAGCCTGTATATCGGTGCGCCCAATCCTACGGGGTGAAGCTTCGTGCCCATGTCGGGGAGTTCGGCTCCGCCGACGATGTAATGGAAGCCGTTGAGGAGCTTGAATTACAGGAGGTTCATCACGGCATCGCCGCCGCTGCATCGCCTCAGATCATGAAATGGCTGGCCAATCACCTTATTACCCTGCATATATGCCCTACCAGCAATGTGATGCTGAAGGTAGCGGACAGCTATGATAAGCATCCCATCCGCACCCTCTTCGATCACGGAGTCCCGGTTACGATCAACACAGATGATTTGCTGATTTTTAACCAAAGCGTTTCGGAGGAATATCTGAATTTATTTCGATCCGGCCTGATGACTCCGGAGGAGCTCAACCTCATCCGCGAGTACGGACTGAACGATTACAATTCGTCACGCAAAAGCTCCGTAGATCCCTCCTTTTGATTGGCTGCGCTAACAGGACGGCGTTCATCCGCTAACTGCTCTCGCAGCCAGGCGAATGCCGGATCACCATGGATCTCGTGTCCCCCGGCAAAAAAGTCTGCCTCTACCTGCTCAGAGCAGCCCGCCGCATCATAGATCAGCTTGAGCCGGTCGAGCGCCTGCCTTGCTCCCTCCGGTCCGAATAAGTGATCGGTATCTCCCGATTCCAGAAACAACCCGCGCGGAGCGATCAAGCCAAGCAAATCCGGCATTTCGGCCTCCAGCAAGATCCCGGGGATATAGTTATCGAGGCAATGGTGCCGGGTTAAAATACTCGATGCAAAAGTGCCCGCATAGCCGCTGACCACCGCACAGGCAATTCGCTCATCAAGCGCAGCCGTGAAGCCGGCTACCAAGCCTCCGCCGGAAATCCCCATAATACCTATGCGGTCCGGCGCCACTTCTTCGAGGGTCCGTAAATAGTCCAGCATCCTCATATTCTCATAAATACGGAATCCCGCCATCGTCTGCCCGGCCAGCAGCAAGGCCGTGGACAGGCGGTAGCAGGAATTTTTCGCCGGATCTCCGCTGGCTATGTCCTCCGCCAGCCTTCTATCCCCAAATCCAAGCAGCTCCGGGGCCGCGACGATAAAGCCTTGCTTCACCAGGGACACTGCGAAATCCTTATGCAATCCAGGCGGTCCCGTGCGCTCCGTTCCGTCTGCTATCAGACCGACGATATCCCGGCTGCCATAGCCGTGTCCATGAACAGCAATAACCGCCGGAGCAGGTGAAGCCAACGGGCGTTCTGGCCGCAGGATATAGACTGCCATGCGCGTTCCCTCGCAGGTCGTGATTTCTATCCGTTCCCGTATATAACCGGGGCAGGATACCTGTTCAAGCCTTACCGGCTGCAGCTCCGCCGGAGATTCCGGGAACCCGCCAAGCCGTGCCGTCAAGCCGTCTGCAAGCTTGGCCCTCCACTCCTCAAAGGAAATATCTTGGTGAAATGATCCCCTGCGGGGTGCGGCATCGGTCAATCCTTTCATAAACTGCTCCAATGTGGTGGACATGCTCGCTTCTCCCTTCCTAACTGATGTAACGATACCATGCGGAGAACGCCTTAGTAACCTTCGGGATGCCAGCCGTCCAACACCGTAATCACTCGGTACTCCGCGGCTTCCTTGTCTGTCAGTTGACGGGACCAAGCTGCTCTGGCCGCAGGGTTCGCACCGGGACCGCTGCTGCCGAATTCCTCATACCGGCTGGTCTGCTCTCGGTCAGGCTGTCCCCAATTGTGCCAGCCTTCTCCGATAATTGAAGCATCCATCTGAGTACGAATAAAAGCGACATACGCATGCGGACGCCATGGACGTCCCAGGTACACCTCGCTTACCCCTTCGCCCCCGGTGATGCGACAGTCCAGGAACACATAACCGAACGGCTCGCCTTCCGGTGTGGATGCGGCGGTAATGTACCCGCGAGACCGCTTGTTATGCAGATGGCAGCGGTCAAACAACGCCGTCGCCGCGCCGAATATATAATCCACATCTCCTTCGATGTAGCACTCGTGGTAATATTGCTTGCCGCATCCGGTATATAGCGTATCCTGATCGCCGAGCAAGCTCACACGGCGGAACACCGCCCGTCCGGCATCCACGAAGGCTGCCACCGCTTGCCCGGTCCCAGGCCCGGAGGTATTGCGGATCGTCAAATTCTCGGCCGTGAAATTCTCCGCAAATACATTCAGCGTACCGCTTCTGAAGGTTCCGAGCGGCTCTCCATCCGGACCAAGGGTATGTGCATTATCCGACCAGGATAGGATTGTCGACTGCGAGTCTTCCCCAAGCAACAGGATCGGCGGAGCCTCCGGGCCCACCGTAATCTTCTCTTCATAGACGCCGGGCTTGATCCGTATCGTCACTTCCGATTTGTGGCCCCGCGGAATGGAATCCAGCGCTGCCTGCAGACTGCCGAAGCCCTCATCGCCTTGTTTGGAAACCGTGATCAGCATGTTTGACTCCTTTCGAATTTCAAGGTATTTATTCTATAAGAGATTGTTCCAAGAAAAGAGGCAGCTCACAATGACTAAAGTAACTGGCCCCAACCCCAAATATCAAATCGAGCAGGGACGTTACAGCATTCAGCATATGATGCGCAAAGGCGTCACCGCCATGCCGCGTCCTCATAGCCATCCATGGACAGAGCTCTATTACTTATCAGAGGGCGAACGCGTCTATTTTGTGGATAATCGAGTCGTTACCGTCCATAAGGGGGAGCTCATTCTGATTCCCGGAGGGGAGCTTCACTCCACCGCCAGCTCCGAAATTGCCGAATTTGAGCGGATTCTGATCCACTTCGATCCTGCGCTGCTTCCCCCTGCGCTCCGCGATGAATCCGCCTGGTTTTATGGACGGAGATACCGCCTGTTCAGACTGAGCTTGCGTGAACAGAACGATGCGCAAAGTCTCCTGAACCGAATGCTGGAGGAATGCCGGCTGGAGAAGCCTTACTATGAAAGCTCTGTCATCGCTTTGCTGACCGAACTGCTGATTTTGCTGCAGCGCTCAAGTCCTCCTCCCGTGGCTGGAGAACGCAAGCATCCGCTTCATGAGCTGGTAACCGATGTAGCCACCTTTATTCGCACCCATTATAATAAGGCGCTGACCATCGAAGAAACAGCCAAGCACTTTTTCATCAGCCCTTCCTATTTAAGCCGGGTTTTCTATCGGTTCACGGGCTTTCATTTTCGCGAATATATCGTTCATCTTCGTGTTAAGGAGGCGGAACGGCTGCTTGCCGAGTCTTCGGACAAGATTCAAGAGATCGCTCCGGCAATCGGGTTCGAGCATTTATCTCATTTCAATAAAACCTTTAAAAGAGTGACCGGACTTACTCCGCTTCAGTATCGGAAAGAAGCCCGGTCACAAAGTGCTCCATCCCGTACTGAAAAATAAAAGCCCGGCTTCCTCTCCTACTGTCCTGCTGCAGCTATATCGTTGTTACCGAAAGCCCGCCGGACCGGATCAGTTGGACATCGCCGCATCGGTATGCTGCAACCTTAGGCTGTGTCTGCTCTTCCGTGTGCAGGACAATCTCATCCAGAAGCAAGCGGTCGGCATTGCGCAGAACAATGCCCCGCCGGCTCATTGCGCGAAAATTAGTAATGCCGAGGTCGGTCAGCGGCATCTCCGGCAGACCATTGACGAGCAGGGCGGTATCCGCTCCGCGGCAAATTACATTGCTCAGCCGGATATTCCGAAATACCGGGGTTTCCTCGGTCACCGGAACCGGATCATCCATGTATCCTTCCGAGCCTTCAACCCCTGCATAGAACAGATGGAAGGACACGGCTTCATGCACAATACCGCTCATCAGAATATTCTCCATGACGATATCCTCGACGACGCCGCCCCTCCCCCGAACACTTTTGAAACGCAATCCAATATCGGTGCCGATAAATGTGCAATGATTCACCCTGACCGCCCGAACGCCTCCGGACATCTCGCTGCCGATGACGACGCCGCCATGACCATGATAGACCGTGCAATGGCGAATGGTGATGTACTGGCTGGGCATACCCAGCCTGCGCCCTTCCTCGCCCTTTCCTGATTTCAAGCAAATAGCGTCATCCCCTACATCGAAGCTGCTGTGCTCGACGAGGGCGTGGGAGCAGGATTCCAGATCCAGACCGTCTCCATTCTGCGAGTACCATGGATTTCGCACCCGGATATTTCGCATGGTAATTTGCTCACATCCCTGAGGATGAAGGCACCAGGCCGGAGAATTCTGAAAGGTCGGCCCCTCCAGCAGCACTCTTCGACAGTCTCGCAAGCTCAGCAACACCGGACGGAGGTAAGCACGGGCAGCCATATAAGCTTCCCGGCTCGTCTCACCTTCGTCTTGCAGCTTCCGGCAGATGCCCTCCCCTTCCAATGCAGCAAGGGAAGGCCACCAGATCTCCCCGTCCGGATCAAGCGCTCCTCCGGAAGCGGTCAGCCGATCCCACTGCTGCTCCGTCATTTTGAAGCGCTTTACCGGTCTCCATCCCTCGCCGCCTCCATCGATAATTCCTTGGCCTGTAATCGCCACATCACTTAGACCGGCACCATCCAAGGGTGCCTGGCAGCGCCAACCGGAATTACCCTCATAGTGGGACTGCACAAGGGGATACAGGGTGTAATCGGAGTCAAACTGCAGCAAAGCTCCCCGTTCAACGCAAAGATTGAGCCGGCTATGGAGTGTAAGCGGTCCTGTCCGCCAAATACCTGGGGGGATGACTACCATCCCTCCGCCCGATGAGGCGCAATCGTCCAGTGCTGCCTGAATAGCAGCAGTGCAGAGTGACAGTCCGTCTCCATTCGCTCCATAATCGGTTACATGAAAGGTACGCTCAGAAATGGAAGGCAACTCGGGCACCGGATATGCCTGACCCTGAATATCGTTCATCATGACAGCATTCCTCCCCGCCTAGTTGAGCTCCTCATAGCTAAACCAATCAAAGTCGGCATAGCGTGAGCTTTCTGCTCCTTGAGAGCTGGCATACATCCCCATATACGCTCCGGTGAATCCGCCGGCCAGATCCGTGCTGAGCACGGTTCCATTAGCTCCGCCAAGCAGCAGATTCCATTTATCTCTCTCATCTGTCCGGTAATAGAAGCTATAATCCTGTCCTCTCGCTTCGACCTTTAGCTGTACCTTTTCTGAGTTATAAGGTACGGAGGCGAGCTGCTTCTCCTGGCCATTACGGCGTTCGATCAGACGAAGTGCCGGCTTTCCTGCCTCCAGCCCCAGCTCATAACGGAAATGATAGTTCTCATTCTGCAGCAGAACCAGCCCGGCAACTTCACCCTCTGCCTGGGGATCAAACGTCATATCCGCCGCCGCCCGGAAGCTCAGATGCTGCTGCCTGCGCCCCACAAATGAAGGGTTTGCCAGATCCGACAGACGCTCCGGCTTAAGCTGAAGCCGCAGATAACCCGGACGGTCGGACAGACTCCAGAACTCGCCGCGGGGGGTTCGCAGGAAGTTCCATACCAGTGCAAGCTCGCCGTCCGTGAAATCATCACGCGCCGGAGACTGAGGCCATTTTTGCTCCGGCAAATCAGGTGCTGCACTTTCAAATTCAACCACCCCTTTACCCGGGTTCACGACAGGCCATTCATTTTCCCAGCTAACCGGTGTCAGGAAGGTCTCTCTTCCCAGATTGCGGTAGTATCCTCCGCAGGTTCGGGAGGCCAGACAGAACATCCACCAATCCCCATGCTGGGTTTCCACAAGCTCGGCATGACCGACGTTAACGATCGGATAGCCTCTTCCCAGATGACGATGGGTCAAGATCGGATTTGCTTTGTTGCCCTCATAAGGGCCAAGTACGTTGCGGCTTCTGGCAATCGTGACTGCATGGGTATGGCCGGTGCCGCCCTCGGCAATCAGCACATAGTACCAGCCTCCGATTTTATAGATATGCGGTCCTTCCTGGGCATGGCCCACTTTTAGAGCCCCTTGCCAAATGCTGTGCTTGGGTCCAACCAGCTTGCCCGACTCCAAATCAATCTCCTGCAGCCAAATATCCATATGCTTCGGGTAGTCCTGACCTTCAGGAGGAACACGGTTCCCTGTGTAATACACTTTCCCGTCATCGTCAAAAAACAGGGAAGGGTCGATTCCCGGAGCATCCTCCAGCCATACGGGATCAGACCAGTCCCCGGCAGGATCTGTTGCAGTGACATAGAAGTTGTGCTGCTCCTTGTCATTATCGACGTATGTCGTGATCATATAAAAAACACCCTCATGATACCGCAAGGTTGGCGCCCAGATTCCTCTGGATGGGATAATGCTGTCCAGGTTGAGCTGGGACGGACGGTCCAGCACATGGCCGAGCTGCTTCCAATTTACCAGGTCCTTGCTGTGAAAAATCGGAACACCGGGGAAAAATTCAAAGCTTGAAGTTACCAGATAGTAGTCCTCGCCGACTCGAATAGCCGAAGGGTCGGGGTAAAATCCAGGCAGTATCGGATTGCGAAATGTTCTCAAGGCAAAAGGCTCCCTTCACATAAATGAATTGTAAGCATAAACAATTATAGTACAACCAAATTTAATTTTCTTGATTGTTGCATGTCATATTTATATATTTTTATACTTTCATGCTATCATAAATAAATTCAGTGCTTGTCAGTTGAACACCTGCACCTCTAAAATGGAGAAAGAACTACCATTTAAAGGGGAGATCATCTTGGGAAAAAGAAGGACGCTCTATACCCGCCTCTTTGTCAGCTTCACCCTCATTTCTGTTTGCTGTATTCTCGTGCTGGCCACCGTGATCTTCTACCTGTACAGGAATATTTCCATCGCCAATGTCAACAAGGCAAACCAGAATGTGCTGCTGAATACGGAAACCGTTTTTACGAACTATAAAGAAATCGTCCAGAACTACACGATGGACTTCTACGCGAACCCGAATATCAACTCCCTGATGATGAGCGGCGACACGGAATGGAGCGATCAGCTCTACAATGCCCTCAGTCAGGTACGCGGGGCCCTGGTCGTCAATCAATATCTGGAGAATGCCTATATTTTCGGGGTGGACAAGCCTGTTGCGATGTTTGAAAATATGCCGCTTAGCGCTGAATCCAAGCAGGAGCTGTTTGAATTGGTGAAGGGCAGCCAGCTCGTTGACTCTCCCTTTCTATGGAAGGCTGTCATGAATGACGGAACCCCCATGACCCTGATGATTGTCTTCTATAATGACATGGCGTTCGCACATAGCGAGTATTACGGAGGCGTTGCACTGACCGTCAACCTCGGCAAGCTGCAGAAGAACCTGTTTTCGCAAAAGACCGAAGAATCTACCCGGTATGCTGTCCTTGACGAGCAGGGCAGTGTACTCATGCACAGCACGCTTTCCGGTACTTCGTTGAATGCTGAAATGCTGAGCCGTGTCGTTGCCTCTCCTTCCGAGCGGGGTTCCTTTGTCTATAAGGGCGCTGAAGAGCCGCAATTGATTACCTTCATCTATTCTCCCCGGGACAAGCTGTGGTTCTTATCCGAGACATCCTATAAGGACAGCGTCCGTGATATTTCAAGGCTCCGCAATATCCTTGTCTTGTTATGTCTGTTCCTCATTGCTGCTGTATCGGTAAGTGCTAATCTTGTCTCCCGGAGGATTTATCAGCCGATCAGGCGGTTGTTCGGAAATATCTTTCATATCTCCGGTAATCAAGAGGCCTTAAGATTCGGTAATGATCTGGATGCAGCAGACCTGGAGCTGGAAATGATCGGAGCCAAATTAAAGCAGCTCAAAAAAGAAAGCGACGACAGCGCCTTAATGCGCTGGCTGCTCTCTCCGCACAGTGACGCCAGTCATGCCGAGACGCCCAGGATGAACATCTGTGCCTCCGGAGGGGCTTACTGCGTATGTGTGCTGGACGCTATACAACCTAGTCAGGATGACAGCCCGGCCGCAACCGTCGAAGAGATCATCGCGGGAATTGAGGCCGCCTTTTCGGGCCGAGGTTCGATTCAGTCCTTCCGTCCGCATCAAGGAGGCGCCGTGATCATTCTCAGTGAGGTATCCGCCGGAAGTCTGGGAGACTATGCGCTCTACCGGAAGAAATGGGAAGAGATTGCCGCGTGGTTGTCTGAAGCCGGCGCCAGTCATGCGCTGGGGATCAGCGGTCTTACGAGTGATGTCGGCCTGCTGCGACCCAAGTACAGCGAGGGGGCTGACTGTTTGCAATACATCAAGTTTCATCAACAGCAAAATATTGTATTTGCAGACGACATTATTCACTTGAACAGCAGCCCGATGCCGGACAGCACTCTTGAGCCTGTGCTTCAAGCCGTCCGGCACCCGGATCAGACAGACCGGATCCCTCAGGCGGTGGAGCGGCTGCTGGCCGTAGCCTGCAGCTATCGTGCCGAGTCCGCCACAACCGCTCTATCCAGGCTTGCCTTTGAATTGAGCCGCACTGCCGCAGCGGGAGCAGATGCCTGGCACGCCGAGTTCTGGGATTATTACCGGCAGGTCTGGCAGATTCAGAGCTATGACAAGCTAAAGAGCTGGCTGGAAGAGTGCTGCTTCGCCGCCCTTGAACGCTTGGCCAACATAGCTGCCATACGGACCAGGAGCCTTGCCGCAGAAGCTGTTCACTACATCAGGGAGCATTATCATGATCCCGGGATCTCGCTAAACGTATTGGCCGATAAGCTGTCGATCAGTCCCGCGTATCTCAGTAAACTGATTGCCGAGGAAGTCGGCAGCAGCTTCCCGGATTTCATCAACCAGCTGCGTCTGGAACAAGCCAAATCGCTGCTGGTCACGAACCTGGAGCTGGACATTCGAGAGATTGCTGCACGGGTCGGTTACGGCAGCAGCACCTATTTCACCACTCAATTCAAAAAGCGTTATGGGGTCACCCCCTCCAAATGGAGAATGAATCATATTTTGCAGTCAAAATAATTTTTTGAACAACCTCTTAAAAGGGATATCTGAAGCCTCCTTACCTTTCGGCAGGCTAAAGATAATCCCTTTTTTCATGGGCATTCGAGCCGATACAACAAAAAAACGAAGCTTTTCCGGTTTTTTTAAGCCTTGAAAATCCGCTTTTTTTAACCTTTTCTCGATTATTATGATGGCGCTTTCATAAACCGCTGATTTATGCTCTGCCATATAAAGAGCGTTGGCCCAATCGCCAGGACGCAGCAAAATGTTAACGCTAACATAAAGGAGTTGAACCGGTCATGATGCAAGAGACCTTACCGGAGGTCCCCGGACGAAATGTCCCGAAGTCCCGAACCCCGAAACCCGGAAGCTTCCGTAAAGCCCTTCGGAAGGATGGCTCGCTTTATCTGCTCGCTCTCCCGGGGATCATCGTTCTGATTCTTTTCGCGTACCTGCCGATGAGCGGACTGATCCTGGTCTTCAAAAATTACAACTTTAATGACGGCATATTCGGCAGTCCCTGGGCAGGATTCTCCAATTTCGAATTCTTCTTCTCCAGCATGGAGGAAGCCTTCAGAGCCACCCGCAATACCGTGATGCTGAACGCGCTGTATATGCTGACCGGTACGTTCTTCTCGGTAGCGATCGCTATTATTTTGAATGAGCTGCGCAGCAAATGGTTCATTAAAGTAACGCAAAGCGTCATGTTCTTCCCTTACTTTATTTCCTGGATCATTATCGGGGCAATTCTCTTCTCCTTGCTCGATTACGACAAAGGGATTCTGAACCAGCTGTTCACAGCTATTGGCATCCCCGAAGTTGAATGGTACTCCAGCCCATGGCTGTTCGTCATCATATTGGTGCTGGCGAATATCTGGAAAAGCGCAGGCTATGGCGCCATCATCTACTACGCCGTGCTGCAGGGCATTGATACTTCCTATTATGAGGCCGGACGGATCGACGGCGCCTCCAGATGGCAGCTTATTACCCGAATCACGCTGCCGATGCTGATTCCTTCCATTATTCTAATGACGCTGCTGAGCATCGGCGGCATGCTCAAGGGAGATCTCAGCATGATCATGGGGGTCACCTTCCTGAATCCGCTGCTGCTGCCAACAACCGACATTATCGATGTGTATGTCTACCGCACGGCCATTCGTTCCGGCGAGTTCGGCTTTGCATCGGCGATCACGCTCTATCAATCCGTCTTTGGCTTCCTTCTGGTGCTGGCGGCTAATAGACTGGCCGGCTGGTACGACAAGGACAGCAAGCTCTTCTAGATATTACGTCAGATGTACGCTCACCTACTTTAAGGAGGTATCAAAATGGCAACCACAGAAAGCAAAGGGCTGATGATCTTCTTCTATTGCTTTATTGCGATCTTCTCGATTATTTGCCTGATCCCGTTTGTGCTGGCTGTATCCGGCTCGTTGTCGACGGAAGCCAGAATCGCTGCCGAAGGCTACTCCTTCCTGCCCCGGGGATTTTCGCTTGAAACCTATCAGTTTCTATTCGGTTCAAAGGCGGAGCAGATTATTAGGGCCTATTCCGTTTCCTTGCTTGTAACGGCGCTTGGCACAGTCTCAGCGGTGCTGGTTACCACGGCTTATGCCTATGTCGTATCGGTTAAAGGCTTCCGATTCAAAAATGTGCTCGCCTTCTTCGCTTATTTTACGATGTTGTTCAGCGGGGGCACGCTGCCCTGGTATTTGCTAAGCACCAAATATTATCACTTGAACGACACGCTGATCGGGCTGTTCGTTCCCTATCTGCTGAATGTGTTTCTCATGTTCCTGATGACCAACTATTTCCGCAGTATTCCGCATGAGATTATGGAATCGGCAGAGATGGACGGAGCAGGCCATATGCGTATTTTCTTCAGCATGATGATTCCCTTAGGAAGAGTCGGACTCGTTACCATCTCATTGTTCTATGCGCTGCAGTTCTGGAATGACTTCTACCTGCCGCTCATGCTTGTATCCAATCAGGAGCTCTACACGATTCAATACATGATGTACAACATGATGGCTAACATTCAATTTCTGGCTTCCGGCAACGCAGCCCAGGTGAGCGGCGCGATCATCGCTCCGCCGCTGGAGACCGCCAAGATGGCCATGACTTGTCTGACGGTTCTGCCCATTGCGATTCTGTATCCGTTTCTCCAACGCTTCTTTGTCAGAGGCATTGTTGTAGGCTCGGTCAAGGGCTGATTTCCGCCCAGGACGTCCGAACTCATTTGCAAGATTGCTTCAGGCAGAGATTCCTGCGGCTCATGGTGGCATTTTGGTGTACCATAGTACCATACGGAGAGGAATCGCCTGCCTTTGCAATATAAGCCGTAAGGCTGAATATATTTCAGGAGGGGTTAAGATGAAAAAGAACAGAGTCTGGTTAAGCTTGTTCCTGACATTCGCATTTCTGCTAAGCGCTTGTTCTTCGGGCAATAACGGAAGCGCTAACACGAATGCAGGCAGCAAGGAAGGGAGCGCAGGCGAGAATGCTGGCATGGCTCCCGCCAAATTAACTATCGTGCTCTATGGCGACGAGACCAATCGAATGAAGGAATTGGCCAAGACCGAATTTTACGATGTGATCAAGCAGGAGATTAACGCCGAGGTTGAATTTCAGTTCCTTCCATGGAGTGAATATGCCGGCGGCAAGACCGACTTGATGCTGTCTACCGGCGAGGACTTTGCGACTTATACGGACATCAATTACATGGTAAAGTCAGTTGCCAAGGGGGTATATGCTGACCTTACGCCTTATCTGGACGCCGCTCCGGACTTACGCGCGAATGTGGATGAAGCTTCCTTCACCGCCTTCCAGTTGGGCGGCAAGCAATATGCGATTCCGGTCGGCAACAAGCCGAATTCCGCAGAGTTCTACAGTGTGCTCGTTCGCCAGGACTTGCTGGAAGAGGTCGGAATGACAAGTGTCTCCTCGCTGGCGGAACTGGAAGAATTCTATGACAAGGTCCATGCGCTTCATCCGGAATTGATCGGATACGCCAGTACCGATGCGCGCCGCATGCTGCTTTACGACTATACAGATAAAAATCTCTACTGGCAAAATGAATTCATTGCGCTGGACGAGTCCGCAGAGGACGATCAAATCATCAGCTGGTTCGAATCCGAGGATTTCAAGAAATACGCCGAGCTGATGCGCGGCTGGTATCAAAAAGGCATCATTCCTAAATATGCCGCAACCAATACGCCACAGCTTCAATCCGACTGGAACTCGGGCAAAGCGATTTTCTGGGCAGGGACAGCGGCACGTCCTTTCGAAGGAGCTGCAACCATCACGCAAGCCGTACCAGGAGCCAAGCTGGCCAATTATTTCCTGGGCACAGGACGTCCAAAAATCAGCCGCGGCACTTACAGCACCGCCTTCTTCGTATCCTCCGCAGCGAAGGATCCCGAGCGTTACGTCATGTTCTTTAACCTGCTGCAAAAGAACCAGGAGTTGTATGATCTGTTCGCCTACGGTATCGAAGGAACCGACTTTACACTGGATGAAAATGGCCGTCTAACGAAAATCAACAATGATGCGCTGATTCCTGACTGGCTGTTGATGAACAAAAACTTCATGCGCTTCGATAATTCCGTACCGGAGGATTTCATTGCCGAATATAAAGCATGGGATGACGGAGCAATCATTTCCAAAGGGGCTGGCTTCAACTTCGATAATACCCCTGTCAAGAATGAAGAAACTAAGTTGAACGGTGTGTTCACGGAATACCTGGCTCCCATTGGCAGCGGGTTCGTCGATTACGATGAAGTCTATCCGAGAGCGCTGGAGAAGTTAAAGGCTGCGGGCTTGGATAAATACATCGCCGAATATCAAAAGCAATACTCGGAATGGTATGCCAAGCAAAACTAATCGGTAGAGCAGTGAGCGGAAGTGGACTGTCCAGGAGGAGATTTGAAAGAAGCCAAGGAACTGAGCGATATGTTCTCGCTTAGTTCCTTTGTTTTTGGTTGCAGTGAACAAAAGGACATTAAATTTCAGGAAAATCGTCCGAGAGCATCTCTAGTGAAATTTTTGACCTTAGCGCGGGCTAAAACAGGGAAATCCATCATTATTGGAAATGTAAGCGAAGATTTTTCACTAAAATGGGGTTTGAGCGTCATATGGCGAATGTAATGGAAAAAAATTCACTAAACAACTTTTGGGACAGCGGGACTGACCCAGCCCCTCCGGATGCCCCCCTATCAGTGATCCCCCTCCACCTGACTGAGAAAAGACGTTTCATTCATCTCACGCTTCTGCGTTATAATCACTTAATTTACCTTCGTAAATCAAATGCAACCGGTCGCTTTGCCGAAAATCGTCCGGTGTAACGAGCGCAGGCAGCTTGTTCCACAGCTTGATGCCGGAACGCTCCAGAATCTCTGCAACAAATTGTGAGCAAAAATAGGAGTTGCTAAATTCCACCGGCTCTTTTAACGCAATACCAATGACGCCCAGAATGTTATACAAGTACTTATTACGCTGTTTTATAAAAAGCTGGAGGACGCGTTTCATTTTTTCAACCTCGCGTTCAGATACCTGAAGCTCGTAAATAACACACGTCGTATTCGGATATTTGCTGAAGGTGCCCGTCTTGATGTCTTCCCGTACAAATCCGCCGTTTAGAGGATTGCCGGGTTTCTTTCTCCCGAAGCTGTACAGCTCGGAAAGCTCCCGATTAAAAGAAATAGAGGCATGATTATAAGGCGCCCTCGTATAGCTCTTAATCATTTTTGTGAAAAGCGTTCCTGTATTCGTAAGTAAGATAAAGACCGAGCAATCTGCTGCCATTTACGAAATTTCCCCTTATCAAGTGTGAACTATTCCTTCATAATAACATATGATCCCTGCTGAAGGTTGCTGATGCTGAAAACTCTGCTTTGGGGAACACTTCCTTCTATGGAATCCTTATCTTGCAAGAAGATGGTGATTAGCAATGGACAGCTCATACTATACGTTACTCCTTATATTTATTATTTTATCTGTTATCCATCTGGTTTATTATGTGCTGGGAAAAGTCAAACCTCTCAAGGACTACTCTGCCATTAGTATACGTATCAAAACCTGGTGGGGGATGTTCTTCATATTTTGTTTGGCTACCCTGTTCAATCCTGTAGTTTCCCTATTGTCCCTTATGGTGCTTACCTTCTTTGCATTAAAGGAGTATTTCACCATGATTCGATCAAGGAAAGCCGATCGCCGGATATATCTGTGGGCCTACCTGTCGATCCCTGTGCAATTCTACTGGATTTATATCGAATGGTACGGCATGTTTATTATTTTCATCCCCATCTATGTATTCCTGTTCCTGCCATTACCACGAATCATCAACAAAGGGACGGTTGGCTTCCTGCGCAGTGTCAGTTCGACCCAATGGGGACTGATGCTCATGGTGTTCGGACTCAGCCATTTAGCCTACTTTCAATTTGCAACGCCGCAATACGGAGCGGGACTTGTACTTTTTCTGGTCGTGTTAACGCAGTTAAATGATGTCGTACATCATCTGGCTTCGATTATTCTCGGCAAGCACAAAGTCGTTCCTACCGCTAATCCCTATTTGACCTGGGAAGGCTTCATTTGTGCATTTTTCATAACAACCGCCGTGTCTTATTTGATTTACCCTTACCTTACTCCGCTTACCCCAACCTTCGGGTTCGTATCCGGTATGCTCATTAGCTTAAGCGGTTATTTAGGCAGCCTGACCGTCTCCGTTCTGCGGCGAGATTTGTTGATCGGGGCTGACGATAAATTTGAAGCATTGAAAAAAAGCTACTTGAGTCGGGTAGATAGCCTGGCCTATACTTCTCCTGTTCTTTTTCATGTTATTCGTTATTACTTTGATTTTATGTAAAGTGAGGACATAATGAAGACAATATATAAAAAATATTTGAAGCTGGATATAAATGGATCTCATATCGGCTTGGAACAAAGACAAAACGATCCCCCCTATTTCTGTACACCAAAGGGGGCGAGAATGATCGGGTGGGCAGGTGTTGACGGCATTCATTTTTGCTTTGTACGTGGCTTTGGCGAGATGGTGTTTGCTGTCAGTCCGATGAATACAGCAGGGAATTACGTCCATCCGTAATCTTTTATGATCACGGATTGCGCGCGGGGCGACCGCCCACGTCAAAAACACAACGACCCAATGGAGCCGCAGGCAAACGGCGATGTTTTCTGCATCGGTACCAGCGCTGGGGCGAATGACCCAACCGCTGTCGTGTTCGGTCGCGGCAACCAAGGTAAACTCCGGGTGGCCTGCTCCGCGCTGCATTTTGAGCCGGTGGAACATGTGGAGTGGCACATGGTGTTTCGTGAAAAGACGCGCTCTGATATTGACATAGACTTGATTTGAGTTTCAGTCCGGGAATGGATAAATTTGAGGCACTGAAAAAAAGCTACTTGAGTCGGTTGGATAGCCTGGCCTATACTTCACCTGTTCAGATCTATCAAGTATAAGTTCAATCAATTGTTGGCTAAAGCTGGTGAAAGGTTGCTGAAAAATGTGGTATGCTTTTCTATACAAAACTCGAGTTGCTCATTGTTTACATAAAGAGAACTTATACTTTCGGAGGAAATATCATGTGGGGAAAGACACTATTAAATCCAATTCAGTTTGAGATTCAAGATGATTGTTGCGAAGATGCGGAAAAGGGCATAGCCGCTTGTAAAAGACTATTAGAAAAATGGACACCTGCACTGGAAACTGAGATGTTAGAAGCCTTTATCACTCTTTATTATGATGATATGTACGAACAATGGGGTCCTGATGACGAGGAGCAAAATAAAGAGTATTGGCCGGAAATGAAGTCGCCCGCAGACCTTGTAAAGCATACAGGCACAAATGTTACGCTCTATGCTTTGGAAGACAGTATCTACGCCAAAAGCAAAACAGCAATAGACGAGTATGAGTCGCAGCATGTCGATGTGTGTGTGATACTGGTGCTTGATTGTCCATGGGATGAAGAACATGGTTGGGCAGCTGTATTTATAGACGAAGAATTTGTTAAAGTGGACAGGGACATTGTGGACTGCGTTTGGTTAGACTGATTGCACACATCGCCGATATTAAGTAAGAGGCACCCTCTTTCATTTCGTCAAACAAAAAGAAACCCTTCTCTGGAAACTGGTGGTACCACCCAACCATAAACCAATAGGAGACGGTTTCTTTGTACATTCGATATAGCAGGGATCAACTCTGTTTACCAATATAAGCAATACGGTGCATTTGATCTAAGGGAAGTAAGTAGTTGGTCTAAGGGAAGTAAGTACTTTGTCTTACGGACATTATGTCTCCTTACGGTCCGCCTTTGGATGAACCAGAATTGTAACGGACATTTTGGCTGCTTAGAGAGTAGAATCGAGTGAACCAGAGTCGTTTGAGCGTCCTAAGCGCCCGAAATGTCCGTTAACCCTTCGAATCATGAGAAAAAGTCTGCTAAGAGGCTAAAATGTCCGTTAGCGAGCAGCAGAAAGCGTTCGCCTTTGTGAGCGGATTTCTCCCCTATTAGAACTTAGTTCAATCATAGAAATCCGCGAACAACAACGATCGTAAGCATACTTCACACGTTGCCCCCAACGTACAGTCATATATTCAACATATATGTTACTCACTACTTGATCGAGCCGATCATTCCTGCCACAAAATGCTTCTGCATGACAAAAAATACAATCGCAGTTGGAATGGTCGAGATGACGATCGCCAGCATAATGAGCCCGTAGTCCGGCGTATAGCTGGAGCCGAGCGTGGAGATCAAGAGCGGGATCGTCTGCTTCTGCGGGGTCTGCAGAATGATCAGCGGCCACATATAATTGTTCCAACTGCTCATAAAGGTAATGATTGCTGCCGCTGCATAGGTCGTCTTCATCGTCGGAACGAATACCCGATAGAACAGACCTAGTTCAGACAAGCCGTCGATTCGGCCTGCCTCCAGCAGCTCCTTCGGAAACATTTTTGTGCTCTGCCGGAAGAAGAAGATCAGGAAGGCCGTCGTCATGGTCGGCAGCACCACCGCTGCCAGTGTATCAATACCGATCAGCGGAACAAGATTCGTGATCTTGCCGAACAGCCGATATAAAGGGACCATCATCGCTGCGAACGGGATCATCATCGACAAGAGCAAAATGTTGAAGACAACATCCTTCGCCTTGCTGCGATAGATTTCAAAGCCGTATCCGGCCAGTGAAGCGATCAAAAGCGCCAGCAAGGTGGTGGACACGGAGACGATCAGGGAATTCTTCATTGCATTTAATATATTCACGGATTCAAGCAAATTCCGCAGATTGTCCATCAAGTGCATGCCTGGGAGCAATCGCCCGCGGGTAACATCCACCGAAGCGTTCGTCGAGCTGACAATCATCCACAAGAACGGAAAAATAGAAATGAACGCGGCAACAGAAAGGAACAAGTACATGGAGAGTCTTCTGACCTTAACCATTGCGATCACCTGCCACTTTGAATTGGATGATGGAGAGCACGACAATCATAATGACAATCGAGTACGAGACGGTAGCCGCATAGCCGAAGTCCGACGAATATTTAAATGACAGGTCATAAATGTACTGCGATATCGAAGCTGTTGCATTTCCCGGCCCGCCTTTTGTAATGTTCATGACCTCATCGAATAACTGCAGCGTGCCGATCGTGGAGGTAATCGAAGTGAACAAAATGATGGGCTTCAGCATCGGAATCGTAATTCCGAAGAACTGTCTGCTGGACGAGGCCCCGTCTATTTTTGCCGCTTCATAGATTGCCGGGTCGATATTTTGCATGCCGGACAAGTAGAAGATCATGTTGTATCCGGTCCAGCGCCAGGTAATGGCAATGATAATCGTAATCTTCGCCCAGAACGGATGCGTGATCCACTGGATCGGTTCGGATACAAGATGGAGATTGAGCAGCAACGAATTAACCAGTCCGTCTCCCGCAAATAAATATTTGAAAATAACCGAATACGCAACCAGCGAGGTAATGCACGGCAGAAAGATGGCAGTCCGGAAGAAGCCTTTCCATTTCAGAGTCCGGTCGTTAAGCAGTGTCGACAGGAACAGGGCCAGCAGCACCATCATCGGCACCTGCACAATCAAATAGATAAATGTATTTTTAACAGCGGTCCGAAACATGGAGTCCGTAAACAGACGCTTATAGTTATCAATTCCGTTAAAGCTCAAGTTCGCTCCGGTTCCGGTCTGGAAGGACAACATTAGAGCCTGGATCATCGGATAAAAATAAAAGACAACAATCATCAATACGGCCAGTGTAACGAAAGACCAGCCAACGGCAGCAGCTTTCAGGCGTCGGGGTGATCCAGAACCTTTCATCTTCAGCTTCATCTCCTTTTCTCTCGGCTGACAGGTTGAATAGATAGCAATAAAACCTTGAACCGGAATCAGCGCAAGGTTTTATTGCTTGGCCCTCAGAGCTTATTGAAGCTGTGATTCGGCTTGTGTCTGAGCATCGCGCATGACGCTGTCCACATCCTTGCCGTTCAGATAGTTCTGGATTTCAATGACCAGAATATCTTCGATTGCGTACGTATGCAGACCGTAATTGACCTTAGGCACTTCTTCTGTCCATTTCGCGAAGTCCGCGTAGATCTTCTGTCCGCCGAAGTAATCATCCGCCTTCTCATAGGCCGATCCGCTGGCAGCTGCCTTCAGGGAGCCGATCGCGCCGATTTGCTCCAGCAGATCGGAATACAGTTCACTGTCCGAGCCGAAGGTTTCCGCCAGGAAGCTTGCCGCCGCATCCTGTCCGTCCATGTTCATGACATACCAGGAGCTGCCGCCCAAGCTTGAAGCATTGACCGACTCCGCGCTGCCGCCGAGACGAGGGATAGGTACGACTGCCCAGTTGCCTGATTGCGAAGCTTCCGCCTTCACAGAAGGCGTGATCCAGTTCCCTGTTGGAACCGAAGCGACGTCCCCATTGTTAAAGGCCGCCAGGAATTGGCTCCAGTCCGAATTCATCTTGACGATATTCGCATCAAACATCGCTTTGTAGGTTTCAAGCGCTTCCTTGATTACCGGATTATCTGCAATATTAGGTGTTTTGCCATCCTCTTTCAGGTACCATGATCCGGCGGATTGAGCCATTACCCGAATCAGACCGAGATCGTTAGGGTCCTGTGTCAGCATGTCCTTGCCGGTCACTTCCTTGATCTTTTTGCCGACTTCAATAAATTGATTCCAATCGATATTCGTTACATCATCCACGGTATAGCCTGCTTGCTCCAAATAGTCTGTACGGATATACAATCCGGTGGCGCCGGAATCGAAAGGTACGCCGAATTGCTTGCCGTCATAGCTTGTCGGGCCGATTTTGTACTCTGCGAAGTCATCCGATTTAATGACATCGGACATATCGCGGAATGCATCCGGATAAGCCTGCAGGAAGTTCTGCGCCCGATAGTCTTCAATCAGCACGATGTTCGGCAATCCTTTTGTAGTTCCTGAATTGAGCCCGGTATTCAGCTTCTGTATAATATCATCCTGCGCATACTCAATAATGTTGACGGTGATATCCTGATGCTTGGCTTCGAATCTCTCCTTGGCCAGCTTGAGGGCCGCAATGTTAAAGTTAGGATCCCATGCCCAGACTGTGACTTCCTGACTGCCGCCAGAGCCGCCAGAATTGGTTGTCCCCGTATTCTCCGAGCCTTCCGAGCCGCCCGAACCGGACGCACCTCCGGAATTGCCCGAGCAAGCGGATAAGGTGAGCATCAGCATCAAGCTCGCAAGTAGTAATGAAACCGTCTTTTCATTCCGTACATCCCCCTACTTATCTTTTTAGAAAGCGCTTCCACTTCCTGTATTTATGATAGCACCCTGGTTTTTTCGGAGGTTAGAAATATCTTTATAGCGATTGGTGTTTTTATTACACCTTGGAGGAAAGCGCATTCACATGATTCGTCTAATTTTTAGATTCTGGTACTTTATTTAGTTTCGCCCTCCAGTTCCTCTGTTCCATCCAGCTTCGACAGGAGCGGCATGATGATCCTAACCTTCGTTCCTTCTCCTTTTGTGCTGGAAATATGCACGCCATACGTCTCCCCGTATAGCAACTTGATCCGATGATTCACATTTTGAATACCGATGCCTGTAAAGAGCTGGCGATGGCTTTTTGAGTTCGGCAGCACATTCGTCTCCCCATTTAACTCCATCCCGTCCCCATTATCGACCACTTCGCACACCAGAGTATTCTCATTCTTGGAAATAAGAATATAGATCGTTCCTTCATTTTTTTCATTAAAGGCATGGAAGAAGGCATTCTCGATAAATGGCTGGATAATCAGCTTAGGCACTTCATACTCCAGGCAATCCGGCGAGACGAAATAATTGACCTTGATCCGGTCGCCATAGCGCACATGGTTAATGAACACATAATTCCGCATGTTCTCCATTTCTTGCTCGATCGGGATCGTCTCACTGACATTGCTGATCGTATTTTGCAGCAGCGAAATCAGGGCGTTAATCGTATCCGCCGCGGTTTCCTTGCTTCCCTTCTGAACCAGCATCTTAATCGATGCCAGCGTATTGTACAGAAAATGTGGATTGATTTGGAACTGCAATGCTGCCAGCTCGGCGTTTCGCTGCTCCTTCTGAGTGTCCAGCAGTTGACGGATATAATCGTTAAGCTCATCCAGCATATAGTTAAATGCTTTGCCCAGCTCCTGAACTTCAAACCCGCCTTTCACCGTGATATAGTTGCCGAAGTCTCTTTTGGTAATGGTAGACATTTGCCGGACAAGCCGTGTCAAAGAACTCGTCAACCTTCTCGACATGATAAAGACAACCAGCAGCGCAAACAAAATAATGAGAATACAGGCCAACGCCACGGATTGAACATTAATGATCTGTCCCGCCGTATACTGCCGGTCGATCAAATTCACCAAGTAAAGATCGTAGGACGGCAGATAGTTAGATAAAATAATGCGTTCCTTGCCGAACACGGCTCCGCTCTGATAATCGAGTTGGTCGCTGACGATCCTTTCCGCATCCTCCAGCAGCTCAGGCTCAGCACTGCCGATCAGCTCAAGGCGGTTGCTGGATACGATCTTGCCGGTGCTGTCCAATACGACCACATCATTGCCTACACTCGTAAAATTAGCAAAGAAGCGTCTGAACTCCTGCTCCCGAATGGAAACGTAAAGCATCCCGTAAGGAAGACCGCTTGTCCGATCCACCATCGCCTTTGAAGCAATAAGAAAATGCTCCGCCTCATCCCCGTTCATTCGCTGATCATATTGATACAATATCCGGTTCGCATTGGCAACCGCTCTGGCGGTTAACGGATCCTTCGCCAGCTCACTGTTCGTTACAGGCCAATAGGCTCGATCCGTGGAATAGCTTCGGCCATTAACCCCCGTGATCATGACCGATACATCAAAGGCTCCCAGGTTCGAGCTCATCTGATTGACCTGCTCGGACATCCGATAGTACAGCTTGGACATCGAGACCGAATCCGACTCTTCGCTGGTTAAATAGGATTTCACCGTGCCGCTTTGGGTCGCAAATGTCGATGCGTTCACAATCGAATCATGAAAGGAGCTTAGACTGGTCTGGATTTGCTGCAATACTTTGCCGTTGGTAATACTGAATGTCTCCGCAAACAGACGCTCCGACATCCGAATCGTAATTAACGAAGTGAGCAGGCAGACCGCAATAATACTGACCGTCATAATCAGGAACAGCTTGGTGAAAAGGCGCTGTCCTCCCGGTTTCCTGAACCGATTCTTCATAGCTCGGCCCTCTTGCCGTACTGATCCCGGCGGTATTGGCTCGGAGATGCCCCTGTCTGTTTTTTGAACACTTTCGTAAAATAACTGTGATCCCCGTAGCCGACCTGGGCGCTGATCTCCGAAATCGTCAACGTGCTGGCAGACAACAGCTCCGCCGCCTTGCGGATTCGGATCTTGTTCAGGTATTCGCTGAACCCTTCTGCATTGTGGGTTGAGAAATAGCTGGATAAATACGACGGATTGAAGTGAAAATGCTTGCTAAGCGTGCCAAGGCTCAGCGGTTCACTGTAATGCTCATCAATATATTCCAGCAGCCTTCTCATATTCGCTTCTCCAGGCAGCGGCGTATGCGCTTCAGCCAGCTGCTCCGCCATCTCCAGAAATCCGTTCATCCAGGTAACGGCCTCGCTCACACTCTTCGCTTCATCAATAGCTTTGAAATAATCATATTTCACCTGATCCAGTTCCTTCATGCGCTCATTGCCCTCTGTCATTACCACGGTCATATTAAAGATGGCGTTGCCCAGGAACGATTTGAATTCAAAAGGAGGAACCCGGTAATTGCTGGCCGCCTTGCCGACATATTCCCTCAAACGGTGAAATACCCCATGATATTGCTCCTTCCGCAGATCCGCCAGGAATTGCTTCATATCAAATTCAGGCACTTCCAGGACAGCCGGCAGCTCACTTGCCTGCAAGCAGCTATGATCCGGGAAATAGAACCGATAAGAAAGCAGTCTGAGCCATTCCTCCCGATAAACCGCTTCTAACTTGAGCAAATCCGCAAACCCTGAGCTTACAGCCCATACCAGCTTCGGCATGCCGCTCGATTTTTCCGCAACAAATTCTTTGACAAGCCGAAACACTTGTCCTTCATTCTCCTGAGGCATGTTGACAAGCATCAACAGTTGCTTGCTCTCTGCGGCGATCACTTTAGGTACGGCCGGAACAGAGCCTTCCTCCAGCCAAGACTTTAGGCTGGAGGCCAACCCTGCCATGTAACTATGCAGATCACCAGAGACCCCGCTAAGATCTGCGCCTGCAAGCACAAAGGACCGATGCGGAAAAAACTTGAGAAGCTGCGCCTGATCCTCCGGCTCGTAACCGGCCAACAGCCGCTCCAGCAGTTGATCCAGCGACAGCTCGCCGCTCCGGGATTGGGCCATGTAATTCAATCCGGGGATTTTCCGCGCCGTGTTCTGCAGTACCTGCAGCAGTTCGGAGGTTTCCAGTCTCGGCTTTAAAATATAGTCGGCAACACCGCTCTGGAAGGTCGATCGGACGTAATGAAATTCGCCGTAGCTGCTAAGCACAATAACCTCGATCCGGGGATAATGCGTCTTCAGAATCCGGACAAACTCTTCTCCGTCCATAACCGGCATGACGATATCCGTAATTATAATGTCCGGAGACAGCTGCTCGATCATCTCCAGTGCTTCCTTGCCATTGGAAGCCTCGCCAACAATCTGAAAGCCATGCTGCTCCCAGTTCAAGTGATGCTTGATCCCTTGCCGGACCAATAGCTCATCATCGACAATCAATATTTTGCAAAGTCCGCTCATCCCGATTCCTCCATAGTCTCTACATTCCTAAATCTCCAAATCTTTAAAACTCTAAATCTTTAGACTCCTAAACCTCATATCTACACGGGTCTTGACAGCGTTTTCATATATCTGAAATACAGCCGTTCATGCTGGAGTATATGCACAGAAAGGGATGGCCGTTTTATACGATTTTTCGTACAAAGAGTGCTTCTTTAAAGATAATGAAGAGTGTTTTATATGAAAAACCGTACATTTTTTTAATTTTCGAGCAGCTTACCTTACTAATTGTATGGTTTTTCGTATAATACGCATCCATTAGAACAGGTTTGGGAACAATTTATGCGAAAAAACGTACAAATCTCCTCGCACTTCCTGCTGCTCATGCTTCCTACTCGTGCTTCCTACTCGCACTTCTTAAAAGCGGTGAGACAAAGGGAGTTCTTCGACTCTTCTACCACGTCAAATGCTGCCTTTAAGTTCTTTAGTTTATATATGCTAACATAAGTTGGATTTATGGCAAACGTAATATCATGGAAAAACGCGGGCAATTTCTTTCTATAAAAAGGCAGTTAGGGTGTCCCAAAAGTAAACTGGGGAACCTCCTAACTGCCTTGTGAGTTTCCTTGCGCAAATTAATTCTTGAAGCTATGAATCGGCGCTGGAATCCGGCCGCCGCGGTCAATGAAGCTGGCGCAGCTAAAGCCGTTAACCGGCATGACCGGCGCGTAGCCAAGCAAACCGCCAAATTCGGCGATTTCGCCAACCCCCTTGCCAATGACCGGAATGATGCGGACGGCCGTCGTCTTGTTATTGATCATCCCGATCGCCGCTTCATCGGCAATAATTCCTGAGAGGGTTGACTCGCTAGTGTCGCCCGGGATTGCAATCATATCCAGCCCCACGGAGCAGACACAGGTCATTGCCTCTAACTTCTCCAGCGTCAGCGCCCCCTTCTGTACAGCCTCAATCATCCCATGATCCTCACTGACCGGGATAAAGGCGCCGCTAAGTCCGCCTACATTGGAAGAGGCCATGACTCCACCCTTCTTCACATTGTCGTTCAGTATAGCCAGAGCCGCTGTTGTACCGGGAGCCCCTGCTTCCTCCAGCCCCATGACCTGAAATATTTCCGCAATCGAGTCGCCGATTTCCGGTGTGGGAGCCAATGACAGATCAACGATGCCAAAGGGAACACCCAAACGCTTCGAGGTTTCCTGCGCCACCAATTGACCCACCCTGGTTACTTTGAACGCGGTTCGCTTAATCGTCTCGCAGAGGCTTTCGAAGTCCTTGTGCTTAACCTCCTCCAAGGCACGCTTCACAACACCCGGTCCGCTGACGCCGACATTAATGACGCATTCCGGCTCGCCTACGCCATGGAAGGCTCCTGCCATGAAGGGATTGTCCTCTACCGCATTACAGAAAATAACCAGCTTGGAGCAGCCCGCAGAGTCACGGTCAGAGGTCAGCTCAGCCGTTCTCTTGACGATGCTGCCCATCAGCTTCACCGCATCCATATTAATCCCGCTGCGGGAGGTGCCAATATTAACTGAAGAGCAGACTCTCTCCGTTACAGCCAGTGCTTCAGGAATGCTATGAATCAGCTTAAGATCACTCTCTGTGAAGCCCTTATGCACCAGAGCCGAGAAGCCTCCCAGGAAGTTCACACCAATCTCCTTGGCTGCCTTGTCCAGCGTCTCGGCTACAGGAACAAATGAGTCCGTCTTTAGCCCGCCAGCTGCAATGGAGATCGGAGTTACCGATACCCGCCTATTAACGATTGGAATACCGAACTGGCGCTCCAGATCCTCCCCCGTCTTGACCAGGTTTTCGCCCAGCCGGGTAATTTTATCGTAAACATTTCGGTTAAATACTGCCAGATCGGAATGCGCGCAATCCATCAGGCTAATGCCCATCGTAATGGTCCGCACATCGAGATTCATTTCCCGAATCATTTTATTCGTTTCCTGCACTTCTCCAAGCGTAATCATCGAATTCCTCCTGTGCCTGATTCTGAATTAGTCGTAATCTCCTAGATCCGATGCATCGTATTAAAAATATCCTCATGCTGCAGCTTGATCTCTACGCCAAGCTCTACACCGATTTGATGAAGCTCCTCCACTACCTCTTCAAAGCTCTTGGCAGGAGCCGAAATATCGACGATCATCATCATATTGAAATACCCTTGTACAATCGTCTGTGTAATATCCAGAATGTTGACGTTCTGTCCGGCGAGATAGGTACAGACCCTCGCAATGATACCTACCTTGTCCTTGCCGAGCACAGTAATGATTCCTTTCATAGAACCTTAGCCTCCTCTGCTTTCCTTTGTCTTTCTTTTTTCTAACAAAGCCTTCATTTGATTGTTCCTATTATGGCAGATGTCCAAAACAGCTTCAATGCAAAAAAACACGGGAACAGCTCGCGACAGGGCGGCTTTTCCCGTTTTCTCAGGCAGGTATTGACCCCATGGGCCGTTTGATCTCCTATATCTTTGCTCTTAACAGCAGGAAAATGAAGTATGGAGCGCCAATGACAGCAATAACTACTCCTACCGGGATTTCGTTTCCGTTCATAAGGGATCTTCCCAATATGTCGGCAATAGTGACCAATAGAGCTCCAAACAGAGCGGAAATCGGCAGCAGACGCTGATGCCTTGCACCGACACATATTCTGGCAATATGAGGAGCGATGAGACCAACAAACCCGATGCTTCCGCTCACCGACACTGCCGCAGCAGCCAGTCCTACGGCAACAGCAAGCATTTTTAGCTGCTCAAGCGTAATTCGTGCACCCAGACCGGAGGCGGTATCCTCGCTCAGCATGAGTATATTCAGGACATTAGATCTGCTGTATACATAAGGCAGCAACACGACAAGCCAGGGCAGCAATGCGAGCACAAACATCCAACTGGTTCCCCAAATACTCCCTGCCAGCCAGGTAGCAATGAACTGATACTGCTGCGGGTTGAACTGAATCGTTAATATTGTAATAGCCGCACTAATCCCTGCCGCAACTCCGATCCCCGACAGCACCAGACGAATCGGGGACAAGCCTTCTTGCTTCTTATAGGCCAATATAAAGATTAGCAATGCTGCCGCGGACGCCCCAATCAGTGCGAGCAACGGCAACAGAAAGATGGATGAGCTTGCGCTAATGCCAAAGAAGAACACATAGAGCATCACCATCAGACCTGCCCCGGCATTGATGCCCAAGAGACCGGGGTCAGCCAGTGAATTTCGAGACACGCCTTGCATAATCGCGCCCGAAACGGCCAGAGCCGCCCCAATCATGACTGAGATCATTGTTCTGGGAAGCCTGAAATCAATAAACACCATGCGAAGGCGCTGATCACCCTTGCCGATCAGAATTTGCCAGATATCACTGTACGACAGCTCAACAGTGCCGATCCTTACACTCAACAACATTGCAACGACTAATGCAACGCTTAAACCAAATAGCCAGCCGATAAATTTCTTATTTCTCATCGCTCCATCCTTCCCCCTTTACGCACAAGATATAAGAAGAAAGGCACGCCTAAGGCTGCTGTTACTGCAGACAGAGGAATTTCAAACGGAGGATTCATTGTCCGGGCAAACAGATCTGCTAAAATGACCAACAAAGCACCTAATACCGCTGAGCAGGGGATGACCAGACGATAGTCCTGTCCCACCAGCTTCCTGACCAAGTGCGGAACAATCAGACCTACGAACCCGACACCTCCTACCAGGGCAACCGAAATCCCGGCCAGCACCAGTACAACAACGGCGATGACCAGCTTTAGCTGTCCTATCTTAAGGCCAAGGCTCCGCGCATTATCCTCGCCTATGCTCAGAATTGTAACCGAGCGGGACAATACGAGCGCACATACGAGCCCTGCCACGAACCATGGCGTAACATACACAATCTGACTCCAGGTCACACGCGATACACCGGATGCATACCAGAAGGCAATATTCTGCCCAATGCCAAAATACAAGGAAAGCCCCTCGTTCAGACCATTAAACAAGGCCGTAACAGCTGCTCCCGCCAACACCAGTCTTAAGGATGAGGAGTTGTTCTTCCCGGCGAATCCAATGCCGTAGATCAGAGCTGCCCCGACTGCCGCACCGAAAATGGACAGCAGCAAAATGAAGTTATAGGATACATTGGTCAGATAGGCGAAGCTGAGCGCCAACACAAGACCTGCTCCTGCATTGATGCCAAGCAGGCTTGAATCAGCAAGCGGATTTCTTGTCATCCCTTGCATCATCGCCCCTGTAACTGCAAAGCATGTGCCAACAATACCTGCCGCGAATACTCTGGGCAAGCGAATCGTCTGAATCACGAGGTGCTCCCGATTGGCCGGGTCAAAGTGAAATAGGGCATCCCATATCACCTGCAGCTTAATATCCGCATAGCCGAGAATTACGGACAGCACAATACTAACCAGTATCGCTATCAATCCTGCCATGCCTATGATTGTGGCAATCGCCACGCGCCTCCGTTGCAGCATTAGAATTGCTCCATTCTATATAAAATCATTGCTATTCATGTTATACTTGCAGTTAGTTGATGTTGATAATGATTCTCAATTGAGAAAACTATAACAAAACGAGTATAGGCCATAACCGCTAGTTGCGCAAGATGGCGAATATGTATTGGGAGCGTGCGAATTGGATCTGCTATTTTCCTTCCACAGTATCAAAAGACTGACCATTTTGGCTGCTGAACAGCCTGTTCGCGAATGGAGCCAGCATTACTGCCTGCTATACATTCTTCAGGGCGGAGGGAAGCTTCGAGTGAATCAAAATACGATTCTGCTGCAGCAGGGGACTGTCGTTCTATGTAATCGCAATCGGTATTTCGACTTGCATGGAGCTGAAGCCGATGATCTTGTATTGTACAGGCTAACCTTTGATATATTGAAAAAAAACGCCTTCACACCTGAGCAGGAAATAGTCTACGAGCCTTTGCAGGAGCCATGGAGGGCCGATGGAGAAATCTTCGTCCAATCCTACCTCCAAGTCTTTGAGCTTGTCAAGCGTCTGTATGTGCTGGAGGAGGAGCAATCCCACGCTTACACCAAGCAGGCATTGCTATACGAATTGATTCTGCTGCTGGAGCAGGAACGTACGCTTCCTATGAATCCACAAGAACAGCATACCTATTCCATTCAGCAGGTGATCGACTATATTGACCGGCACTACAAGCAGCAGATCACCCGGGAGGACTTGGCACAGCTGGCCGGATTCCATCCTCATGTTTTCTCCAGGATTTTCAAGGAAGAGACAGGAGACAGCTTCTCGCATTATTTATCAAAACTTCGCATCAGAAAAGCGAAATCCCTTATGCTTACCACCAACAAAAAACTGAACGACATTGCTAATGCTGTCGGATACACCAACGGACTTTATCTTAGCAGGAAATTCAAACAGATTACCGGCTATTCTCCCAGCTCATTTGCAGCAATGGAGAAGCGAATCGTTATTTATGATTGGGTGGGTAATTTGCTTGCGCTTGGCATTACGCCTGTGGGAGCGGCCTCCTTTTTCGGCTTGCACGCCAATCCCTTTTTGCGGAACCTATTGGCGGATGTGATCGATGTTGGGCGACAGGATGTAGAAAAGGTGATTGCACTGAATCCGGATCTGATCATTGCACCGATCTGGATCGGCGCAACCTTCATCCAGCGGTTGGAAAATATAGCTCCCACCATTGTCGTGCCTTATGGCGACCCCTTCGATCGGTTTCACCAGCTCGCTCAAATTTTAAACAAGACCGAAGCGGCCGCTCGGTCCATGATGAACTATCAACAGAAGGCCGAGGCTCTGCGGCAAAGACTGCTTCAGTTTATTCAGCCCGATGAGACGGTCGGACTTTATGAGCTATCCCCGAATCACAGCATTTGGGTGCTCAACGACTTTCACGGAAGAGGCGGCTATAATTTATTTCGCGGGCTTGGCTTGAAGCCCCCGGCCTCGGTTACACAGCGTGTGATCGGCAAAGGAATGCCATTAGAAATTCAGCTCGATCATCTTCCTCTCTTCGCGGCCGATCACATGATTATTAGCTACACCTATAAAGATCGGGACATGCCCTATATCAAGGATCTCCTGGAGCACCCTGTATGGGCAGAATTAGAGGCCTCCAAGCATCCGAAAATTTATTATATCGATCGCAATCTTTATCATGCTAACGATGTCTACTCGCTATATTGCCAGCTTGATCTGATGGAAGAGTTGCTGCAGCACCCTGTGAACCAAAAAACCCATAATCATTTTGTGCATAAAAACGAAGACAAATGGGTATAGACATCTGATCTGTCCACGATAGAATTAGACATTGTAGATGATATTGATTATCATTATCTGTATAGAACATAAAGGGAGGCTCATGCTTTGAAAATTCACTTCAAATCCTTACTGCTTATCGTATCCATTCTAACGGTGCTAGCAGGCTGCTCAAGCAATAACGGCAATTCTCCTGCGGAGGGGTCAAATACCAATACATCTCCTGCTGCCAATGAAGAGCAGGCAAGCACTAATACCCAACCTGATGCTGAACCAAGCGGTCCGCGCGAGTTGACGGATCCATTAGGACATACGGTTACGATCCCTGCCAATCCGGAGCGTATTTTGGCTTCATACCTGGAGGACTATCTGGCTGCACTGGATATAACTCCTGTTGCACAATGGTCTGTGGGGGATTCCCCAATGGACTATCTGGAATCCTACTTTAAGGATGTCCCTGTTATCGCCCATGACTTGCCTTTCGAGTCCGTTACCAGCTTCTCGCCGGATCTCATTATTATTGGGGATGAGTCACTGATCGCTGACAACAAATATGATTCCTACAATAAAATTGCCCCAACCTATGCTTTGGGCAGTGAGATTAATGCCGATTGGCGCAAAGCCTTTGCCGAGATTGGGAAGATTGTTGGCAAGGAAGCCGAAGTGCAAGCCTCGCTAGAAGCTTATGATGCTAAGGCTGCCGAGGCCAAGGCTAAGATTGAAGCCGCTGGCTCCCCGTCAGCCGCAGCGATTTGGCTGGTTGGCGGTACCTTCTGGATTGTCGTGGACGATCAATCCAGCGGTGCGGTAATGTATCAAGACCTCGGCTTGAAGGTCCCTTCAATTGTTACTGAAATTTCTGAGGGAGAAGGCAACATCTGGAGATCGCTATCGCTTGAAGCTATGGCTGAACTGGACACCGATCACATTTTCCTGATTAACAGTGATGCGGCAACAGGCTCCGAAGCCCTGAAGGACCCGATCTGGACAAGTCTCCCGGCCGTTGTTAACGGCAACGTCCATGAGTTCGATGCTGACTTGTCAAGCTGGCTGTACACCGGTCCGATTGCGAATGACATGATTGTGGATGCTGTTGTAGACAGTATTTTGAAATAGGACATAGAATATAAAGAACCTCTCCTTGGTGAATTGGATCTGCCATCCAACCGCTCAGCAAGGAGAGGTTTCTTTTGTCGCTTTGAAGTTACTTCAAGTTAATCGCCCTAATCTGCTCCAACGGGAATTTCGGCTTGCGGTCCTCTGCCAGCAGACCGTTGATCTCCTGCTGGACATCGGTAAGCTGGGTGTAGCAGAAGCCGCAAATATAGTCCACGCTCTTAATCGCCTGCACCAGGCCGTCAAAGCGTGCCAGGAACTCTTCATCCGTCTTGACCTGCTGTCCATAGCCCCAGCCCTTATCCGACTGGAAGGCGATCCCGCCGAACTCGGTGATCATGATCGGCTGGCCTTTATACTCGTAGCCGTCGGCAAGCGCATACTTCCATTTATTGCAGGTGGTCTCTTTGTTGACGATTGCATCCTTATTGTCCGCATACCGCTCCAGGAATTTCTCGCCGGTCTCCACATAGTCATGCAAGGTGATAATATCCGAGACCGTATGCTCCCAACCGTCATTCGTGATGACCGGGCGGTAAGGGTCATACGACTTGGTCAGATGGTAGATGCTCTCCGTGAATTTCTGCTGTCTCTGGTCATGCAGAATATAAGGGATTCCCCAGGATTCATTGAACGGCACCCAGGTAATAATGCTCGGATGATTATATTGCTGATGAACGATTTCCAGCCATTCCTTGGTGAAGTTCTCCACCGCATCATCATGAAATTCAAACGTCGCCGCCATTTCCGACCATACGAGGAGGCCTTTAACGTCACACCAGTACAGGAAGCGGGCGTCTTCAATCTTCATGTGCTTGCGCACGCCGTTATAGCCCATCTCCAGCATAAAGTCGATGTCGGCAATTAGCGCTTCCTCGCTCGGCGGGGTCAAATGGCTCTCTGTCCAGTAGCCCTGGTCCAGCATCAGCCGTTGATAGATTGGCACATTGTTGAGGAGTACCTTGCCCTTTTCGATCGATACCTTTCTCATGCCGAAATAGGATAGCACGCGATCCACAACGACATCATCCTGATACAGCACGAATTCTACATCATAGAGATTCGGCTGCTGCGGCGACCAGAAGCGTCTCTTCCAAGGTCCGTTCACTTCGTGCACCAGGTCCACTTCCACGCTCAGGCGAGGCCGGTCGATCACCAGGCTTACCGTCTTTACATGGCGGTCTTTCATCGTCACGATGGCTTCCAGTCTTAAGGTTCCCTTTGCCGTCTCCAGGCCGTGTACCCGATAATCGAAGGCTACTCTGGCATGATCGAGATCAGGGGTAATCTTCACTGTGTCAAGCCGCTGCTCCTCCACATATTCCAGCCAGACGGTCTGCCAAATGCCGGTGGTCTGCACATAGAAGCATTCGAAATTGTTCTTCGTCCACCGCTGCTTGCCCCGCGGCTGAGTGCAGTCGTCGCTGTCCTCTGCTTTCAGCGTGATGATATTATCCGCGCCGAAGGTCAGGTAAGGCGTAATATCGAAGGAAAATGCGGCATAAGCCCCCTGATGGCTGCCAGCCAACACGCCGTTCACCCATACCTTGGCGATATAATCCACAGCCTGAAAATGCAGGATTACCTGTTGTCCTTCCGCTTCCTGCGGAATCGAGACGCTCTTGCTGTACCATACCCGTGAATGGAATTCCTCGATGCCGATGCCGCTGGCCTGTGTTTCATACGTGAATGGAACAGTAATCTTATGCGTTCCTGCCAGCTGTTCCTGCCATTTTTCAATTTCCCCGACGTTATCGTCGTCAAAGCGGAAGTCCCATTCGCCGTTCAGATTCATCCATCTTTCGCGCACGAATTGGGGTCTTGGATAATCTTTGATATAACCCTTGGTTGTCATCTTGCTCCTCCTGAAAGTTATTTGGTTCTGATCTCCAGCGCATAGACCGATGCCGGACGCAGCGGATATCCCGCCTTCCAGGCTTCGAACGGAATGGAGCTGGACTTGCAGGAGATGCAATCCGGAGCAAAGACGGAATTAATATCCCACTCAGATTCTCCTGTAATTTCATAGAGCACGGTGTCTTTATCGGCTTGCAGTTCTCCAAGATCCAGAGCAGCAGTTACCTCTTTCAGGCTCCGATTGACGATAAACAAAGTGATCGTACTGCTGTCTTTATTCGTGCATGCCGCGACATCCAGATCCGGCAAGGCATCCAAATTGATCGGTGCCGGTTTGTTGGATTGAACAGCGAAGGTGCCGCACTCTACCTTTACCGGAAGCATGCGGGAAATATCGCGTCCCGCATAGAGCTTCATCACCTCATAGGTAGGCGTGCCGTATACCTTAAGCGGGTGTCCGCTCCAGCCCGGAACCTTGCCGCAATATTGATCCGCATAGTAGTCGCCAACGCGGATACAGCCTCCGAGCCACCCGTTGACAAGATCGGAGAAGCTTCCGATCTGCACAAGGTCGCTGGCCCGCAGCATTTCATTCAGGTTGGCTGCGTTAGCCACCGCCGCTCCAAGCGTATGCTCATCCGGCAATCCTCTGCGGATGTTATTCGGATAGTACATCGTATTGTATTCGGTAATAGCCAGCTTCACATGACAGTGCTTCAGATTCGCAAAAATCTGTTCTCTTGTCTCTTCCAGGTTGAGGCGGGTCCACTCTGAAAAGGCAGCCATCGCCTTATAGCGCTCATCCGCCGGCGTATTGCGGTCCATCCCGAAGCGGTTGTACCCGTGATACAAATGCAGGGTCAAATAATCGATATGCTCCCCCGCAATGTCAAGCACGGCCCGGTTCCATTCCTGATCGGTATGCCCGCATGCCAGAATGACAATCGAAGGGTCAATTTTCTTCATCGCTTTAATGATAGGAAGCATCCGTCTGGCAAATTGCTCTCCTGTTACATTTCCAACCTGCCAGGCTCCCCAAACTTCATTTCCAATCTCCCAATATGTTACGTTATATGGCTCAGGGTGTCCGTTAGCAGCCCGCTGCGCCCCCATCGGGGTATCCGTGCCGCCATTGCAATATTCCACCCATGCCGCCGCTTCTTCGGGTGTGCCTGAACCGTCATTCACACAAATCAGCGGCTCCACCTTCAACTCCCGGCAGAAGGCGATAAACTCATCTGTGCCAAAATATTTGCTGGTCCAGCCTCCCCAAGCCTCATTGAACATCACCGGACGCTCCAATACCGGTCCGATCCCATGCTCAAAATGGTAGGCGCTAATATAGTTGCCTGCGAGTCTCATCATGCCGGCATTCAAATCTCTGGTCATCTCAACCACTTCGCGCTTCACCATGCCGATATGGTCCTCCGGCAGCAAGGAAACATGGTCGATCCAGAGCATGCCCGTGGACACGCTATCCCTCCACCGGGGATGCTCGGACGGCACATACACCCGGAATTCCGCATCCGCACAATCTCTGCTGACGGATAGCACGGCTTCATATTCACGCCAGTTATGGCTGTTCACTTCTATGCGCTCCAGACCCAGACGTTCTTGATTGCTGCGATCCACGGCCTCGACGATCACATATTTGAACTCGATCGATGTGCGGATCACCAGCTTCACGGAATAATTCTTCGGTCCCTTCAGAGCAATCCGTTGGGCAATTCCCGCATAAGCCTCATCGTCGCTTAAGATACGAATACGCTGCGCGCGTCCCGAATGCTTTGGCGCTGAAGCCTCCAGCGCATACTTCGTATTGCGCCCATTCGTGTAAGCATACCAGCTTCCCGACACGCCGGAGGTTCCCTCCGCTTCGCTTTCAAAGTCCATGTCTTTCAACGGAAAGGCCAGCATGGCCTCCATGTGATCGCGAATGTCCTCTACAAAATGCCCGAACAAATAAGGATTAATTGTGTGCTCGCTGGCACTGTTGTCATTGATTGAAATCGTAGCTTTATTGTTCAATTTTATACCTCCGTTGCCATTTATCCTTTTATGGAGCCGATCATAACCCCTTTAACAAAATGCCGTTGCACAGATGGATACATAATCAGCACCGGCAGACTGGATACGATAATGACCGCATATTTTATACTTTCGGAGAGAAGAATCTTCTCCTCCATCCCGACATTGCCGCCGTCTACGCCTGCAGATTGGCTGATCATCAGGATTTCCCGAAGCACGAGCTGAAGCGGATACAAATCTTCCGTTCGGATGTAAATCAGAGCATTAAAGAACGCATTCCAATGGCCCACCGCGTAGAACAGCACCATAACTGCAATAATCGGCTTGGATAGCGGAAGAATGATGCTGATCAGCAGCCGCCAGTTGGAACAGCCGTCAATATGCGCCGCCTCCTGGAGCTCCCACGGAATACTGGATTGAAAATAAGTCCGCATGACAATCAGGTTATAGGTCGAGATGGCGCCCGGAATGATCAGCGCCCACATGGTATCGACCATTCCGAGGCTCTTAACCAGCAGGTAGCTTGGAATCAATCCCCCGCTGAAGAACATGGTCAGGGTGACAATCATCATCAGACCCTTGCGTCCCGGCAAATCCGGTCTGGATAATGGATAAGCGGCCAGCAAAGTCATGATGATGTTGATCAGTGTACCGACTACCGCATAGACAATCGAGTTGCGGTATCCGGTCCAAATTTTATCATTATGCAAAATGTTCGTGTACGCTTCAAGCGTCAGACCCTTTGGCAGCAGCCATACCTCTCCGTTCAGCACCCTGGCCGGGTCACTGAACGAAGCGCTGACCACAAACAGCAGCGGATAAAGAACGATGAGGATGATTACCGCAGCGATCAAATATACGATAACATCGAACAAGCGCTCGTCCGATGGACCTTTCAAAGATACTTCTCTAGACATTGTTCATCCCCTCCATTACCAAAGGCTCGTCTCTGATGTTTTTCTAGCAAACCTGTTCACCAGCAGCAGGAGCGTCAGGTTGATCAAGGAGTTGAAGAGCCCGATTGCCGCAGTGTAGCTGTATTCTCCCTTCAAGATCCCGGTGGTATATACGAAGGTAGAGATCACGTCGCTTGCTTCAAGGTTCAGGTTGTTCTGCATAAGCAGGATTTTCTCGAAGCCGATGTTCATGAATTGCCCGATGTCCAGAATGAGCAGGATAACAATCGTAGGGATGATCCCCGGCAACGATACGTGCCAGATACGCCGCATACGGGATGCACCGTCCATCTTGGCCGCTTCGTACAGCTGCGGATTGATCCCGCTAAGCGCCGCAATATAGATAATGGATTGCCAGCCCATATTTTGCCAAATATTAGAGCCGATAAAAATCGTCTTGAACCAGCCTGCCGATTCCATGAAGCGGGTTGGCGATCCGCCCAGAGCCTGGATCAGCATATTGATCGGACCATTCGTGGAGAGCAGGACAGTCAGAATACCTACAATAACTACAACGGAAATAAAGTGCGGAATGTAGGTGATATTTTGCAGCAGCTTGCTATAGCGTTTACTGCGAATTTCGTTAATCAGTAATGCAAGCATAATCGGTATTGGAAAGGCAACCAGCAGTGAAAACAGATTAATGGATAACGTATTCCAGAGCAGTCTCCAGAAATAATAGGAATCGAAGAAGCGTTGAAAGTTATCGAAGCCCACCCAGCTGCTGCCGAGAATTCCCTTGCCCGGATTAAAATTTTTAAATGCAATTTGCAGCCCGTAAAGCGGGCCGTAATGGAACAGCAAATACCATGTGATCGGCAATAACAGCATCAGATACAGATCGTATCTGCTGAGAATTTGCCTAATGAGGCGGTTGCCCCGTTCCGGTCGGAACTGGGGCACCGCGGCAGTCTCATGGATTTCTGCGTTCTTCATGAACATCCACTCCTATCCCATAGAGGTTCTGCCTATTTAGCCATTTTGTCGTAAGCGTCTTGATAGATTTGTTGAAGCTCTTCAATGTTCATCTTTTTAAGCGTGGATTGGAACTCTTCCCACTTGTCAAAGCTCAACGCACCCGCAATAAATTTCGTGCTTTGCTCTTCATAGTACTTATCGATATCATTGCGAAGCGTGTTCACCTTTTGAGCTGTTGCTTCATCGAACATTGGTGCCGCATAACGGATTTTCGGCATGAACGGAGTCAGCGTATCCTGCGCCTCCTGTACTTGCGGAGGGTTGATATACGAGCCGACATATTCACTGATCAGGTGAGGCGCGCCTCCGCCGGCATATGGTGTAAGCTTCGGCTGCGTCTCGGCTGTGGAGAATTCAGGCTTGTACGTTGGAATTCCATCCACCAGCTCATAATGCTCGCCTTCCCGGCCGAATCTGAGCAGGGTCGAGCCTTCATCACTGTAGAAATAGTCGATCCAGCGCATCGATACTTCCGGATACTTGTTCACCGAAGTGATGGCAAATGCGCCTTGGTCACGCGGCACAGGAGCTCCCTGGCTTTGCAGGCGGTCGCCATGCGGGCCTTCAAACGGTGCAATCCCTGTATATTGATCCGAGATTGGCAAGAAGTTGTTATTTGTCTGATCAAAGAAAATACCTGTATTTCCGGAGCCTTGTTTTGCCAAATATTGCGCTTCCGTGTGGGAGAATACTTCATGATCCAAGAGATTCTCCGCGTACAGCTTGTTCAAGAACATAAGCAATTCTTTGTTGCGCTCGCTGCCCATCCAGATTTCAACTTTATCGTCGTTAATATTAATGTTATAGCCGAATTGCTGGTCCAGTCCGAACGAGCCGCTCATCGCAACGACAATAGGAAGTCCGGTACGGGCCGTAAGCGGAATTTCATCCTGCTGTCCGTTCCCGTTCGGGTCCTGATCACGGAAGGCAACCAATGCGTCATACAGTTCATCAAGAGTCTCAGGCACCTTCAGGTTCAACTTCTCCAGCCAGGCCGTATTGATCCATCTCTTGTCCGTCCGGGCTGCATCCAGCGTAACAATCCCCGGAATTGTATAAATGTGTCCCTCGGGCGTCGTAATCGATGCACGGATTTCCGGGTATTCTTCCATCAACTTTTTAAGATTCGGAGCATATTCCTCAATCAGATTCTCCAGCGGAATCAGTTGTCCGCCAGATCCGTAACGAACGGCTTCCAATGGTGTAATATTTGAGCGATACATGATGTCAGGCAATTCATTGGATGCGAACAGCAGGTTCTTCTTCTCGGCAAAGCCGTCTGTCGGCGCTTCGATGAATTCCATTTGGACATTGCTCAATTTCTCGTAATCCTGGAACACCGGCATGTCCTTAAAAGGACCATTGACAGGAGCGATACGTGTAAACATTTTTAGCTTCACTGGCTCCTGCACAATCGGAAATCCATCCTTACTCACCGTCAACTCCTCACCCGATCCCTGAGTGGCGGCTTCCTTGTTGCTGTTTCCGCCCGTGCTGCAGCCTCCGAGCGCGAGAGCAGCAATGATCATCAAGCTCATCGCCGTTCTTCTCCATTGTCTTTGCATTACTAATTGACCTCCTTCATCTTGTCGCTTTCCTTTGTCATGTAAGCGTTTCCCGTGATGTGAATTTATTATAATGCAGTCGTCCAAACTGCAAATTCCACATATATGACTATTTACTATACTTATTTTACGGAATCATCCCGACCGGACGGACGTGCCACATAAGCATGGGGAGTCATCCCCGTCAGCTCCTTGAATACCTTGAAAAAATAGTTATAGGTCGTAAAGCCGACCTGGCTGCTGATCTGCTTGATCGAATACTTTCCGCTCTCAAGCAGCTTGCAGCTCGCATCAATGCGAACCCGGTTTACATATTCGGAAAAGGTCATCTGAGTCTCCTCTTTGAATATTCTGCTTAAATAGGAGGGGTTAAGGCCAATAGCTCCCGCTGCCAGCTCCAGCGTAATGAAGCTGGGATATCGTTCGAGAATAAGCAAAATCGTCTGTGACACATGCCGGGAGTAGGGACCGGCAGCTTGGCGCTGGCGAAGCAAATTCAATAACTGGTCGAAATAATCGTACAGCCACGCCTCCAGCCCCTCCATGCTCCCAAGCCTTCCAAGCTCCTCGCGAGACGGCAGCTCTTCCGATCCGCCCGCCTCCCGCGGAAGCGCCTTCTCTCCGATGGACAGCAGCTCGCTGATCATCATCTGGACGCTCTGCGAATGAAGCGGATGCTTTCGAATCGCAGCGAACACCGCTGCGAGCGAACGCTGCACGCCTTCCTTATCCAGCCGCTCCATGGATAGAAGTAGCTGCTTCTGCTCCTCAATCGTTAAGGAGAGCCGGGAAGTATTTGCCGGACTCGCCGTAGTCTCCTTCAAGGAGGGAGTCGCATCAATGACCCGCTCAGCAGCATGGTAGCTCGCTTCAAGCCTGGCCAGGCCGCCGCAGATATGACCCACCGCATACGTACATTTCAGATTCAAGAACAGCTCCAGCGAATGTATAACATGACTCATCAAGCGTTCCGCTTCACTGGAGGCAGCTTGCTCGCTTCTATTTTTGAACGCAAAGATCACAGCCAAACGACCGTTCTCGACGTAGACAGCCAGACTCTCCGACGGATCCCCAAGGGTTTGCTGCGTAAGCTCCACAGCTTGCCGGACCAGTCGATTCGTCTGCACATCACTTTGGGATCCGGTGAGCAGGAGGAAAGGAATAATTTGTACTGCCGCCGCCGCATAGCACACAGCGCCCTCGAAAAATCGATGCCGAGCGACATAAGCTTGAAGCTCCTGAGCGGCGCCGGGCTTTCCTGTAAGCAGATGTGACAGGTACTCGCGCAGCAGCTCATTCCTCCGGCTTTCTCCTTCCACTTCTTGTGCAGATTTGGAGGAAACTGCCGTATTCGCCTCCTCCAGCTCCTTAACAGCCCGGTTCATAATCGTGATGAGCGACTGCTCATTCAGCCGATGCTTCAGCAGATAATCCATGGCGCCATTTCTCAAGCACTCGCGCACATAATCATAATCATCATAGCTGCTAAGCATGATCGTCACGATCTCGGGATAGCGCCGCCGAATTTCTCCCTGAAGCTCCACCCCATTCATTCCGGGCATATTAATATCGATAATGGCAATCTGCGGCCGGATCCTCTCAATAAGCTGGAGGGCCATCGAGCCGCTGTAGGCTTCACCGCATAGTTCGAACCCGTAATGCTCCCACTCGATCATGGTCCAAAGGTGGTGATGAACCAATGCTTCATCATCTACAATCAATACCTGATACATCATTCAGTTCACCTCTTGGGGTAGTTTGGGGGCTGCGCCTAATTTCGGAAACCTGATTTCGACCTTCGTATAAAGTCCTTTCTCGCTAAACAGCTTGACACCGTAGGGTTCGCCGTACATCAGACGAATACGCTCATGCACATTTCGCACCCCCATGCCGCTAAAGCGTGACGGACTCTCCTCCTTGTCTGCTTCTCCGAGCAATGAATCCATCTTTTCCTGGGACATTCCCGGGCCATTATCCATAACTTCAATCAATAGATCACCGCCATCCTCATAGACCCGAATCAGGATGAGCCCTTCCTTTTGCAGAGCGTTGATTCCATGCTGGACGGCATTCTCCACAATCGGCTGCAGCATCAGCTTCAGCACCCTGCATTGCAGTAGAGCATCATCCTCCACCTGAATTTGAACCGGAATCGGTCCCATATATTTGTATTTCACAATGGATATATAGCAATTGACATAATCCAATTCCTCCCTGACCGTAAGGAACTCACTGGAGTTTCCGAGTACGCCTCTCATCAGCTCGATTAAGGAGCCGGATACCTCTTCGATATTGGGTACGGAATTCAGATGGGCCAAATATTTGATCGTATTAAGGGAATTGTAGAGAAAGTGCGGACGGATCTGGGCCTGTAATGCGGTCAGCTCCGCCTCCCGCTTCGCCTGTTCACTGATCCGGATGTCCTGCATCAATCGCTTCAGCTCATCGATCATGCTGATGAACACCCGGTACAGATCGCCAATTTCATCCTTCGTCTTGATTTCAGCATGGGGAAGCGATAAATTTCCATCCTTGACCCGCATCATCATGGTCTTCAGACGGCGGATTTGCAGGGTTGTCCGCGATGACAGCTGAAGTGCGCCTAACAGCACCACGGCAAAAATAATAATTGCGACCTCGATCAGCAGATTGCGGATTCTTGCAGACTCGCTCAACAGAGAGTCGAGAGGAATAAAGGCTCGCGTGATCCATCCGGTATGCTCGGAACGGCGGCTGACGACAATGTAGGATTTGCCGTCAATGGTCCGCTCTTCCGCCTCCTTGATCTCGGAAGCCTGGGGATTGCGATAGATGATATCCTCCATTTGGGGAGAAAGCGAAGCCGGTGCGGAATCAGACTGGTACACCAGCTCCATCCGTTCGTCCAGAACATAAAGCACGCTGTCCGCCGTCGGCTTTACCCCGTAAGTATTGCGGATGAAGTCATATTTCATGTCAACCATGACAACTCCAATCGTCTCCCGGTTATAACGAATGACCCGTCCTACGGAAATCGCGTCCGAAGTGCCTGTCTGCTTGAAATAAGCATGTCGCTCCCCGTTGTCCAGCATGAATTTCATCGTGCTCGTCTCCAGAAAATTGCGGTCGATCCACGGGCTGCCTGTAAAGAATACCTTTCCGTTCAACCCGATCACTGCGATCCGCGAAATATAAGGCTTATAGCCGATCAGACCGGACAAGAAATCATTGATCTGCTTCTGTTCCAGGAACCATTCATAGCTGATCTCCTCGCTGGGGCTCAGTACGGTATCGATGACCGTATTCTTGTTGGTAACCGCAACCGTATTGAGCCGATCAATCTCCTCCAGCATCAGGTTCAGCGTTTCATCCGCCTGGCGGATACTATCCTCCACGGAGGTTATTGCATTATGTTTGATTGTGTCCCGCATATTGACATAGATAATAACCGTGATCGTCACGATCGAGAGCAGGCTGAGCAGCCCGAAGGTCATGAAGATTTTCCCCTGAATACCCAGCTTCAGTGAAATTTTATTGCGAATCGATGTGATGGACATTTCAACCACTCCCTTGCGGAGAAAATCAATTGCGAAAGCGTTATCAAAAAACATCTGATAAAATTAATTGCTGCCGGAAGCTCTGACATAGAGCGGCGTCGTCTTATAATAGGCCTTGAATGCCCGGGTAAACGTATACAAGTTCGGATAACCGAGGGAAAGCGCAATTTCCGTGACGGTCGCATCCGTGCCGACAAGCAGTTGTTTCGCCTTCTCCATCCGTATGTGCTGAATATACTTTTGCGGAGATACGCCTACCTGATTGGTGAAGGCATTCGAGAAGTACGAACGATGAACTCCGGCAAAAGAAGCCACCTGCTGAACCGAAATCCCCTCCGTAGCATGAAGATCCATAAACTCCATACATTCGCGAATCCATCCGGCAGGCTCCGAATCATGTCCGCGGGACGCTGGCGGCATCAGCCCGGACAATATTTCGCAGGCCAGTCCTTGAAGCTCCAAGGAAAGAGCCGGATTCCACCGTTCAAACTTCGCCATGGAAGCAAGCATACGCTCTGCCGCAAGCTTAAGCTGAGGCGTAACACGCTTCATACTGTAGGGCTTCTCCGGTGTCAGTCCTGCCAGCTTCAATAAGCTCAAAATCCGGCTGCCGTCCAGCGCAATCCAATTCATCTGCAGCGGTGCTTCCCCCGGGATCGTATAATAATGATAAGTTTGATTCGGAAACAGACAGAATAAATCATCCTTGCCGAGCTCGGTTCGCTGTCCCTCAAACTCCAGGACGACTGTTCCCTCCAGGATCAGATGAAGGCTAAAGCATTCGATCCGCTTGGGTCCTACCTGATAATTCGGCTTGGCAATCGTTCGTCCCGCCCGAACGGGCCATAGCTGTCCTTCCCGGTCCAGATCGCCAGGCGTGTAATAGATAAAGTCGGCATATTCATGTTCATATTCCTGTAACTCCCTTAACCTTACAGACATCCTACTTCCCCCAATATCTAACAAAATGACAACCCCAACCTAACACTAAGCTATTTGAAAATCACGTACAATTCAATATTATCATAATAGGAGGCGATAAGAATTGTCTAGTAGACCTAACATTTTACTAATTACAAGCGACCAACAGCACTGGAATACGATCGGCGCTTTCCAATCCGAGATCTCTACCCCTAATCTGGATCGTCTGGCTCAGCAAGGAACGACCTTTGGCCGCGCCTACTGTCCGAATCCAACCTGTACGCCGAGCCGTTCCTCGATCATTACCGGCATGTATCCAAGTCAGCACGGCGCCTGGACACTGGGAACCAAGCTGCTCGAGGACCGGCATACGGTTGGCGAGGATTTCAGCAAGGCCGGCTATCAGACCTCCTTGATCGGCAAGGCCCATTTCCAGCCTCTGAAGTCTACCGAGGAATACGATTCGAAGGAGGCTTATCCGATTCTTCAGGATCTGGAATATTGGAAGGGCTTTAACGAATCCTTCTACGGATTTGACCATGTGGAGCTGGCACGAAATCATACAAATGAAGCTCATGTCGGCCAACATTACGCCTTGTGGCTTGAGGAGCAGGGCTGCCACAACTGGAGAGACTACTTCCTCCCTCCGACCGGCACAATGGATCCGTCTGTTACTTACAAATGGCCGATCCCGGAGAAATATCACTACAACACCTGGATTGCCGAGCGGACCAATGCGCGGCTGGAAGAGCATCAGCAATCGGATGAACCCTTCTTCCTCTGGGCAAGCTTCTTCGATCCCCATCCGGAATATTTGGTGCCTGAGCCCTGGGATACGATGTATGATCCGGATCAGCTTACCATACCGGGGCTGGTGCCCGGGGAGCATGATAAGAACCCGCCTCACTTCGGCATGACACAGGAGGACAACCCCGACTTCTCCCATTGGATGGAGACCGGGTTCGGCATTCATGGCTACAGGTCTCATCACTATTATGAATACGGGGATAAGGCAAGACTGACCGAGTATGACAAGAAGAAGCTGGTCGCCGTCTATTACGGCATGATCAGCATGATGGACAAATACATCGGTAAAATTCTTGACAAGCTCGACGCACTAGGGCTAGCCGACCATACGCTGGTCGTGTTTACGACGGACCACGGACACTTCTTCGGACAGCATGGTCTTCAAGCCAAGGGCGGCTTCCACTATGAGGACCTGATCAAGCTCCCGTTCATCGTCCGCTATCCCGGACATGTCCCGGCCGGCAGATGGTCCGATTCCATTCAATCACTCGTCGACCTTGCTCCAACCTTCCTGTCCTTTAGCGGTCTTCCGATTCCGCCTACCATGACCGGGGTTGACCAGAAGGACGTATGGCTCGGACGCAAGAGCCAGGCTCGTGATCATGCCATCTGCGAATTCCGGCATGAACCGACAACGATACACCAGAAGACTTATGTGGATGCACGGTACAAAATAACGGTCTACTATAATCAGACCTACGGGGAGATCTTTGATCTCCAGGAGGATCCGAACGAGCTTCACAATCTGTGGGATGAGCCGGAGTACGCGAAGCTCAAGACCGAGCTGTTACTGAAATATGCATGGGCCGAGCTCGGGAAAGAGCCGTTGCCGATGCCGAGAATTCATCACGCCTGATGAATCATAATGAAGCAAAAAAAGCGTGGGCCAAGGGTGTATCCCTTCGCTCACGCTTTTTATTTTTTTAAAATAGTACAATTCCCGCTATAGCAGACAAAAGAATAACGCCAAACGGATGCACCTTATACTTCATAACCAGCAGCAGACAGCCGCCGCAGATCAGAAGCATCCCTGCCATGGACCAACTGAGCCAGCTCTCCGTACGGCCGCTCAGGCCAAAGTGGATCGCTGCATAAATAATCAATCCGGTCACAATCGGACGCAGCCCGTAGAATGAGGAGCGCACCCAACGGTTCCCCTGCAGCCGCAGGAAGAACGCCGCAATCAGGATAACGATCATTAAGGAAGGTAAAATAATGCCGAGGGTTGCTGCAATTGCCCCAAAAATACCTGCCTCCGAGTATCCGATCAACGTGGCCGTATTCGTAGCGATGGAGCCGGGGGCCATTCCCGCCAGTGAGACGATTTCCTGAAATTCCGTATTTCCGATCCAGCCCTTGTCGGAGACCTCGCGTTGAATTAAGGTAATGACCGCATAACCGCCGCCAAAGGAAATTAACCCCACCTTGAAAAAAACAATAAATAATTGCCACAGCATGTGATGACCACCCTTTAGATGTAGTATTCAGGAAATTGCAGCTCGTGGTGTTGTTCAGGTCTTGTCTTCTCGGTCTTCACACTCATCCCGCGCTTTTGCTTGAACAGCACAACAAGAATTCCAATGATCGGTCCGCCAAGAATCAAATAGAAGGAATGGATCCCGGTGAACAGCAGAAGGATTAACGATACCGCCGCCAAAATCAAGGTGGCTGCATCCAGAATCGCCGTTTTCCACATCTTTTTGGCAGCTACAATAATCAGGGCGACTACCGCGGCATGAATCCCCTTCAGCGCGGCTTGCACCTTTCCATGATCCTTAAACATGAAGCTCAAATAGCTAAGGAGGAAGACGATCAGGAAGGTTGGGAGCGTAATCGCGATGACGGCCACCAGCGCACCTGCAACTCCGCCGAGCCGATAGCCGATAAATGCCGCACTGTTCACCGCCACTCCGCCTGGAGCCGAGCCGGATACAGAGATCATATCGCCCATCTCCTCCTCGTTCATCCAGCCCTTCTTTTGTACGATTTCCTGTTCAATAGTCGCAATCATCGCATACCCGCCGCCAAAGGTGGACGGTCCAATTTTGAAAAACACTTTAAAAATACGCCATAGCAAATCCAACCTTTGAAACAGACCCTGCTTCATTTCATTTCACCCTTCAATCTTATGTCTTCGTATACGTGTAATGATTCTATAGAGGTAGCTCAAAAACTCAGCTTTTGAGCTTGAACTATTATCAGTTTAACATAATTAATTTCATTTTGGATTAAAGTTATAAAATTAATTGTAAAAATTCCGTTATTACCTCATAATCAAACTATGTATTCAGCAAATTCGGTGTTAAAAAGTTTATTTTTGGAATTAAGTTTATTATTCTGATGAAAATAGCTGGAAATAAACGAGAGAGGTCGCTATACTTTTAGTATCCCGACTAATTAACTTGGAAATGGAGAAAAGCTGTTATGATGCCTCATTCCAATCCATCAATAAAAAAACAGGTTTATGACCGGATTTCCTATCTCGGAACGGCCTCTAAAGCCGATTTGCTGAATGTGTTTCCCCTGACCAGCAGCAGCATGACGCGTCTGTTGGACGAAATGACAACACAACAACTGATTGTTGTCTCTGGTCTTGGCAGCTCTACAGGGGGGCGAAAGCCCATCCTGTTCCAGACAAACCCGCAGTACCGTTATATCTTCGGGCTGGAGATCTCGCGAATTTATTCCTCCCTCGGGCTGTATGACATGCACCTGAATCCTCTGTCCATGACCAGATGGGAGATGGATCGCAGCATGTCTCCTGAACTGCTTGCCACTCACGTTACAAACAGTGCCAAGGAGTTTCTTAGCGAGCACGGCTTGTCTTCCAAGGACGTGCTGGGTATGGGAATCGGAGCGGTGGGACCGCTGGATCAGAGCAAAGGAATGATTCTCGAGCCCGAGTATTTTCCTTCCGCTTCATGGAGTCATGTCCCGATCTGCGGCATGCTGGAGGAACGGCTGCATATCCCCGTCAAGCTGGATAACGGAGCGAATACGGCCTTGATCGGCGAACACTGGGCATTAAGAAATCAGAATTATCAGCATATTCTCTATGTTCATGCGGGAGTAACGATTCGTTCCGCCATGATGTCCGGAGGCCAGATTGTGCGCGGCGCCGTAGATACAGAAGGCGCTGTCGGTCAAATGATTATCCAGACCAACGGGCCCAGACTGCATGGAAAGGGCAATTACGGAGCACTCGAAGCCTTCGTATCCGTTCCTTCTTTGGAGGAGCGGGTTCGGACTCAGTTAAAGATCGGACGCAGCAGCGTTCTCGCGGAAATCCCTGCGGAACGCGTGAATTTTGCTACCCTGACCGAAGCGCTTGTGCTAGGAGATACTCTGGTCAAAGAGCAGTTTGCGGAAACTGCTGCTTATCTGGGCATTGGTCTGGCAAATCTCATCAATGCGCTTCATCCGGAATGCGTTATTTTGGGCGGACCATTGGTAGGAGCGCATCAACTTGTATTCGAAACCTCCGTGGAGGTTGCTAAAAAAAATACGTACCATTATCCCGAATATAGCCCTGTTTTTACGCAAGGGCGGCTCAAAGAAGAGGCGTTGGCAACCGGCGCAGCCGTGATGCTGCTGCATGAATGGGAAGGCGATTAATGAGCCGGGTTGCCAAGCCGCAGAACAGGAGGAACCATCATGAGCATCGGTTGTTCACCAAGCGGCCGCTCCGGGATCGGAGTCATGTGGAAGACGGTATCCGAAGCATGCAACTTGGCTTGCGATTATTGTTATTACAGCACTTGCGGAGGAAAGCCCGGCAAAAACATCAACCGGATCGATTCCGCCGTCTTGGATAAATTTATCAAGGACTATATGCAATACAGCCGGGGCAGTGCCAGCTTCGCCTGGCAGGGCGGTGAGCCGCTGTTGGCCGGTTACGAGTTCTTCGAGGAAGTCGTATACCGCCAGGCGCTTTATGCTCCTCCCCATACCGTGATCAGCAACTCCTTGCAGACCAACGCCACTTTGATTGATGACCGCTGGGCCTCCTTTTTCAAAACCTATCACTTTCTGGTCGGCGTCAGTCTGGATGGACCGCAGCATATTCATGATGCAAGGCGGGTCAATGCCGCAGGAATAGGCAGCTTTCACCGCGTAATGGCCGGGATCGATCATCTTCGGAGGCATGGAGTCGATTTCAATATCCTGACCGTCATTCATAAAGGGAATGTGGATAAGGCCAAGGAGCTGATGTCCTTTTACCGGGAGCAAGGCTTTTCGTTCGTTCAGTTCATTCCCTGCATGGATTTCAGAGCCCAGCAGGTGGACATGCCTGGAGTGTATGAAATCTCTCCCCAGGAATATGGAGATTTTCTGTGCGAGGTGTTTGACGAATGGTTCCAGGAGGGGAATCCGGACGTTTCCGTGCGCTTCTTCGATAACATGCTCAGCGTCTACCTGAATCGGGAGGCCGAATCCTGCGTGCATCGGGCCTCCTGTCCGACAAGTCTCATTCTGGAGCAGAACGGAGACGCCTTTCCTTGCGATTTCTACATCCATGAGGATTGGAAGGTCGGCAATGTCGGCGAGCATTCGATCGCAGAGATTCTTGCCCACCCTAATTATCGGCGCTTCCATCAAATGAAGCCGGCCCTGGCGGAAAAATGCCGATCCTGCGAATGGCAGCGGCTGTGCTATGGCGGCTGTCCCCGGAACCGCAAATGGAATCCAGAGGGCGATCAATCCAGCCCCGATTATTTCTGCCAAAGCTACATGCAGGTGTACGCCTACGCCGACGAGAAAATGCGCCAGCTGGGCGACCGGCTGCGCCGCGAGCTGTATGAAAGGAATGTACGCGAGATATTCAAGGGCAAGCCGCCCGGACGAAATGATCCCTGCGCTTGCGGAAGCGGCAAGAAGCATAAGTCCTGCTGTGGAGTAATGTCTGGCTGAACTCATAGTAGAGGGTGTCCCGTAGGAGATTCTTAGGCCACCATGATGAGGTAGAAAAATGCTAGCCTGGGCGGTCACGCTATAATTTTAGTGCCGAATGGCACTAAAATTATTGGCTGGTGGCTCATGCGGAAAAATAAGTGCCCAAAGGCATTATAATTCCTCGCGTGCGTGCTACTGCGCCGATTTTAATGCATAAAGGCATTATAATTCCTCGCGTGCGTGCTACTGCGCCGATTTTAATGCATAAAGGCATTATAATTCCTCGCGTGCGTGCTACTGCGCCGATTTTAATGCATAAAGGCATTATAACTCCTCGCGTGCGTGCTACTACGCCGATTTTAATGCATAAAGGCATTATAATTCCTCGCGTGGGGCCCTCATGCGTCGATTTTAATGCTTAATCGCACTAAAATTCCTTACATGGGCGCTCAGGCGACGATATTAATGCCGAATCGCACTAAAATTGCTGGTCTGGTGTCGGTGCTCATGCCAAGCGCGGGCGTCCATACGAGCATGTCTTGCTCCTTTTGTTGCTCATATGCACTAATAATACTGCAAGGCGTAGCTGCCGCACAGGAAAAGGGCGTCCCTGAATATTTCGGGGACGCCCTCGTTACGTTCTCCTCGTTCAAGCAAAGCTATTTGCAATGCCAACCACAATCCATGACACGATGAGAATACCATTTCCTAGCATCAACTGCTTCTTCGGCTCCGGAAATCCCCTCCATTCCCCATCCTTCAAGCCCCATGCATTACTGATAATGAGAGCCAGTCCGTTAAAGGCTAACCAGCCTACACTGGAGCCGATCGGTCCAAGCATGACCGTTGCCTTGGCATAGAATCCGAGGGCGAGGAACCAGATTAGCGAGGTAAGCAATGCTTTGGCATAGGCTTTAGAGGATCCAGGCTTGACGTAATCCCGGTAGGAACGATTCTTTACCAATCGATAAGCGGCGTAAGCAAAATTCGCTACAAATCCCCCGGAAAGGGTGATCACCCAAGGGATCAGACTGGCGCTCAGCTCGGAGACCCCGTGCCCGGCAGCGATCTCCAATGTCCGGTTTGCATAAGCAAAGCCGATATTCATGGCCGCCGATCCGAGACCGGCCACGGAGGCCATCATAAGACCCTTGGATAAAGGCTTCGCCGGAGCGGCTTGTCCGTCTTGAGCTGCTTGCTGTTGACTCATTCTTTTTTCCTTATCCAGCCCGGCCTTGGTAATCATAACGACTCCGCCCAGCATAATCACCATACCGCCAAGCAGCAAGCTGAATGAGAGCGCGGGAGGTACATTTCCGAACAGAATCAGTGGAATCAACGAGCCCAAAGAGGCTGAAATCCCCATATTGACTCCATAGGTCAGCGATACGCCGATTGTATCCACCGCCTTGCCGAACAATACCGAGCTAACTCCCCAGATCAGACCGCATAGAGAGGCCAGACCAAGCACCCTTGCGGGAGTCTCACGGATATAACTCATAAAATCCGGTACCTCAATCCAGGTCCACAAAATAGGAATAATCAGAATTCCTGCCACGGAGAACACGACCCAGAAGGCTTCCCAGGAAAAGGGCTGATACTTCTTCATCCCCAGCCCGAAGCTACCTTGAAAAAAACAAGCCAGTAACAAAACCATAAAACCGGTTAGCAATTATTTTCTCTCCCCCCAGCCTGATCAGCAAGGCCGACAGACTCATATGCACAACAAATCAAATATATAAAGCGGAAGAGAAATTAGCAACCATTATAATTAGTAGAAAAATCCGAGAATATGTGTAACTCACCAACACCGCATCTACAAAACTTCGATTCTTACAGGCTTCTTTCCGGATGCCAAGGCGATTCCGTCCTCAATATGACCAAGCCCCAGCACACCGGCTATTCGCTCGTTCGCCTCCAGCTTCACTGCAAAGCTTAAGTCCTCGCACCCCGTATGAGGGGGCAGAATCCAGCTCATCCCCAGACCATTCGCCGCCGCAAGAATCTGCAAATTCTGAATCAGGCAGCAAGCCGCAGCAAAATCATCCTTCTCTTCTCGAGGTGTCTTCGGCACAGATGCCACGACAATGAGGCAAGCCGGGGCAGTTCGGATCAGTTCTCTCAAATCACCCTGTGTTGACGGGTCCACCGTATCTTCCAGACTGCTTCGGCAGGCAGCGTCTATCCATACAAACCGCCAGGGCTCGCGCAAATGATGATTTGGCGCCCACACCGCTTCCTCAAGAAGCGCTAACACCTGCTCCGCGGCAACGGGCCGTTGGCCATGCCACTTGTACTCCTGAATCTGCTCCATAGCAAGCTGTATACTCATCTTGTCTGCTTCTCCTCTCTCCGGGCGTTCTCCAGCACCGTCCATCTTTCGAAGGCAGACTTGCGCATCTTGCCTTTCGGGATTTTGTCATATTCTCCGAGGTACAGCAAACACACAAGCCGTTCGTCAGCAGCAAGTCCAATGCCGCTGAATAGCGCTTCATGTCCAATAACCGGCTCCGTATTCCATACCAGCCCTAGCTTTCGCTCCCACGCAAGCAGCGTAAAGCCATGTATCATCGCGCTGGCAGCGGCCAGTTGCCTGTCATTGAACGACGGATCGTCCGTTTCTCTCCGAATGACAGCTACTATGGCCGGAGTCTTCGCCACCTGTTCGGCTAACGTCTGCAGCAATTTCCCCGGGATCCAGCGATACAGGCCCTGATTGCTATAGGCGGCCATGATCGCTGCAGTTGTCTGGCGCTTCCCTTCCTCGGTAGCAAATATAACAAACCGCAGCGCCTCAGGGTCATACTCCAATGTCACTGCGCGCTCTGCCAGCCTGAACATCGCCTCCAGCTCCTCTCCGGACAAGGCGCGTTTCGCAAATCTGCGAATCGTTCTTCGCTCGCGGATCACTTTTGCCGCCGCTAGAGAGATTTCCGGCTGCAAGTTTAGCTCCTCCATCGTTTCATCCCCTTTGTGCTCATCTACAACGAGTATACAGCGAATGATAATCATTATCAATTAAAATAGGCCTCCTATTCGCATAAACCTACGAAATAGACTATAAACAAAGACGGCGTCTCCGTGGGCTGCACGAAAAACGCCGTCTTCTCTTTAAAATGACACTTTACTTCAACGAAAAGCTTGCATTATCAAAGTTGCCGATATAGGTATACTTCGAGTCCGTCGTCCCGGTCAGGACAAGGTAAATATCCTGAACCCCGGTTACGGTCTGTGTCAATGAAGTCGTTACCGTCGCATAGGTTCCCCAGGAGCCCGCCGTCGGCGGAACCTTCACTTTGCCGATCAACGCTCCACTCACCGAGCCCAGTCGAATCTCTACCTCTGCATCGGGTGAACAGTTGTTGCTATTCCCGGAATATTCAATGGAGAATTGATCGACCCCGACCGTGCCAAAGTCCATTCCTTTATAGGCGAGCCATGCTCCATCAAAGGTGTTCGCCACCTGTTGTCCGCTCTTTCCGTCCTCCGTCTTCATCGGACTATTCTTGGCCGGATTCAGATCCGTGGACCAGGCATCATAGAGCTCCAACTCCAGCTTGGCATAGTCGCCTCTGATCTTATCGAACGTAAAGCTGTCCAGATTGCCGATATATGGTTGATTGGAATTGGTTGTTCCTCTCAGAACGATATAGAGATCCTGTATCCCCTTAACCGTAGTATTCAGCTCAGCAGCAGCAGTTCTGTAAGTTCCCCAACCACTGCCCGTCTGTGTCAGGTTTACAGTTCCGATCAATGTACCATCTACCGCTCCAAGACGAACTTCAGCCCTTGCATCTGCAGGTGCTCTTCCTGTAGGGGAATCGTATACCATTTGGATCCGATTCATTCCCGCAGTTCCGAAATCAACGCGCTGGTAGGCTAGCCATGCACCGCTAAAGGTGTTTTTTACCACGGTCCCTTCGTTGCCCTCTTCGGTTCCTAACGGATTTCCATTATTGAAATGCTTGTCCGTCGACCAATCCGTCTTGCTCTCGAACTCGATCGTCAGCTTCCCGTCTACAGCTTCAAAGTTTGGCGTATCCGCCGGAGGCTCCGGTTCGATCGAAGGTTCCGGCACATCCGGCAGCTTGACTGGAACCGGCAACGGCTCCGGAAGCGGTTCTTCTTCCGGCGTCCCCGGATCCGGATTCGGATTGGGTTCCGGCTGCGATTCTGCTTGGGACACAATCGGATCAGCCAGCCAGAGCGAATCATAGATGTTGCCTTCATATTTATCTACCAGATAAATATTGACCTGATATTTCTTGGCATTTACATTAAAAGCTTGAGTCAGATCGAAATCTCCGGTTTTGACCGGGATCGCACTGGTCACAAACGCTTGCTCGCCGCCATTCATTAGCTGGATTACAGCAACAGCCGAGTCCGCATATGCCCCCTTCAGATTACCGGTTATATCAACGAGCATATTACCCGAGCGTGTTACTTCGGCGTTCAGGTCGAATACATCCCACTTAATATCCGAGGTGTATACAGCATCTGAAAGTAACGGCTCGCCCGCAGCTACACCCAGAGCTTCATTTGCCTTTACCCGCACCTGAACTGCACCGATCTCATAATCGACCGGACCGACTAGCTGCGGATTGGCCGTAGCGGTCATCCAGGTCCGGCCTCCATCTGTACTGAACTGATAATCAGACGGCTGGCTGAAGCCCGTTACATAGGTCCATCCGAAGGAGTTGGCTGTATCATCTACCACCGGATTTGTCGGAGCAGCAGGCTTCGCCAGCTCTCTCACGGCAGCCAGCTTGAAATCAAATGCCACATCCGAGCTAGTAGCGTTCGACTGATGCACTTCCACGGCAATGACATTAGTGCCCTCTATGAGCAAGGAAGGATCTACTTGGTAGACGTTCCAGTCCCGTTCATCATTCACCGTTACATTAGCATAAGTGTTATAGCTCACCGCACCGGCTGGCATATTCGTCCGAATGATTTCCTGACCGTTCAGGTATACCACCGCACCATCGTCGCGAATCAGAGAAGCGTCCAACTCGATCAGACCGTCCAGGTCGGCAACTTCAAAGGTCTTACGGAAGTAGGTGGTCGGGTATTTGTTATTGCTGTCCGGTCCGTAGCTTACCGTCGTCTTTGCATATCCTTTATTGTCGTATCCAAGCGGTGCAGCACCCGATTTCCAGGCACTATCGTCATAAGTAAGACCTGTCCATCCATTGCCGGCATAGCTTCCCTTATCAAAATAATTCCATTCTGCTCCTTCAGCAAGCAGCTCCTGACGGGACAAGCTGCTGTCCACATTTGACCCGTAATCCGTTGCCGGCGGAGCCGCTGAGGCCTTGGCTCCCCAAGCTGTATTCGGCACGGAGGTCATTTCGAATTCAAGCGTGCCTCCATTCATAATATCCTCATAGCTGATCCACGCCTGATCAAAAACCTTGCCATTCAATTGCGCGGATTGGATAAAACGATTTTCGCTAGAAACCTGGTTTGCCTTGATCGTAAACGTCTTGCCTCCATCCAGATGCAGCTTCACTTCCGAGAAGATCGGCGACCCGATCAGGAAAGCCGCGTCTCCCGGATTGGCAGGATAGATCCCCAATGCACTATACACGAACCAGGAGGCCATGGCTCCCGCATCATCGTCCATCGAAGACAAATAGCCTTCGGGATCGGCCCGGTATATCCGCGATTTCATCGGATAGCTATACAGCCCGTGGTTATGATATTTCTGGGTTACAACCTCTGTCGTGAACTCGCGCGCATAATATTGCGTCAAATAAGGATAGCCCAAATAGTTAAACAAGTAAGGCGCATCCAGGTCCTGCTCATTGACAGCCATATATTCGTCCCGGCTGAAGAAATCCAGCAGCTGCTTGGCCATTTCCGTCTTGCCGCCCATTAATTCAGCCAAGCCGTCCATATCCTGCGAAGCGGACCAGCGATAGTGCCACAGATTTCCCTGATAGGCGAATTTGTCTACTTTAGCTACATCCTCGCTGCCGACGGTTATCCCGTTTGGAGTAAAGAAGCCCATCTTCTTGCCATTCTCGTCGACTTGATTCGGGTTCCAGAGATCCTTGTAAGATAAGGCAACTTCCTTGTACTTTTCATATGTCGTGTTATCTCCAAGCAGCTCAGCCAGCTTCATTGGAAAATAACCGCTCTTTGCCTTTTCAAGCTGACCGGAAACCTTGTCCTGATCACCGAAGTTATCCGCGTCAACCCCCATCCCTTTCATGGCGGTATAGGCATCGAAATCCTGAAAGCCCTTGGCATAGGCATCAAGCAGAACCGCCCCGTTGAACTCATTGCGCACCGTCGGACTTGGCCAGTACCCATCGCCCCATTGCGTATAGGTGCCGCGCGTCTTGTACAAGTCTGCCAGCGATTTCACCATGTTGTTATATTCAGTTGGAGTCAGCACAGAGAACAAGGCATATTTCCGGAAATCATCCCAGGTTGCCCAGCCGTTATAATATTCAAAATCATTGCCCAGCTCGGAGGCCTGCCGAACCGTATTCTCATCTCTCCCCGCCTTAAACGTGCCCACAGAGCTTGTCACATTTTTAGGATGGAGGAAGGTGTGATACATTTGCGTATAAAAAATCTTCTTGTTCTCTTCATCCGCGTCTGTGATCTCTACCTTATTTAGCAGGTCACTCCATGCTTGGCGGATTTCAGCATGCTGAGCATCAAAGCTCCAGCCTGTGATGTCATGATCACGTTCAACCTTTGCCTGCTCGACGCTGATTGGCGACAGACCTACCTTGGCCTGGATCACCTCTCCGCCAGCATTTTGGAAATTCACCCATACACCGCTGTTGGAGCCGCTGCGAACAGGATCGGTTCCTGTTGCATCTCCTTGCCAGGAGGTATACGAATCGAAATCCTGATCGAATTGGATCGCAAAATACATGACATAGTATCCGTTTCCGCATACATTCTTCGATTTGACCATACCGGTAATTTCATTATTGCTTTCCACCTTCAAATTTGCATCGATCATGCCGGCATAGGAATTGGACAGATCGACCAGGACGGAGCCTGTTGCAGCTGTGTTCGGGAAAGTATAGCGATGAAATCCGACGTTATCGGAAGCCGTAAGCTCCACCTGGACGCCGGAATCGAGGGTCACAGCGTAATAGCCGGCGGAAGCCTGCTCGCTCGACTTGTCGTATTTCTGCTTATATTCATTCACATTTTTGGTGAACGTGCGGGTCTCGGGCATCATCAGGATATTGCCGCCGGCCCCGCTGCAGCCTACACCGCTAAAACGCAGGTGCGAGAAGCCCTTCAGGTTCGTGTCCTGATAATAGTAGCCGCTAAATGCGCCGCCATCGCTGTCGGGTCCAAGCGATACAAGGCCGAACGGCATCGTCGGTCCCGGATTGGTCTGGCCGTTGTCTCCGAGCGTATTAATGAACGGATCTACATAGTCAACCGCCTCAAGATTAACGGGCGGATAGGCAGGCGTCTTTCCGGCTTCAACCCCATACAATTGCAATTCATACAGACGAACGGTATTGGAGTCATACTCTCCCTGGCTAACGTAAAACCGGACGTACCTGGCCGAGAACGGTTCGGGCAAGTAGCGGTCAACGATAGCCTGGGCATTGTTCTGAACGATATCGACGTCTGTCCATATCGTACCGTCGTCACTTTTTTGCAGGCGGAAATTTTTAGTATTCCAGAAAGGGGCATTCTTGCTCTCGCCAACTGCCGCGTTCATGACAACCCATTCATTAATGGTATAGACCTGTCCTAAATCGAGCTTCAGCCATTTGATTTTGGCGCTCGTATTATCACACCATTTCGTGTCTGTCTTGCCATCGACGGCAAATTTTCCGGCCTCATTGCTGTTGCATTGTCCTGAAGCGGTCACTGCCGCGTTCAAGGCAACATTGCGCGTCGGTTCCCCCTGAACGAGTGTGCCCGATGCTGCCGTTGTTACGGGAGACAGCCCAGGGATCAATGATTCTAACAAACTGAATAACAGCAACAGCGTCATGATGATTGCAAAAAACCTTTTTTTCATTGCGCTTGGTTCTCCTCCTTTTTTGAACTGCCTCTCACAGAGAACTGCTCTTCAATAGCCGCTCCACCATGACAGCTACTTCTGCCCGAGTCACAGCTTGGCCCGGATTGAACTTCTTCCCGTCGCCTTGAATCAAGCCATGGCTCCATGCCGTCTCAACCGCTTCCTTAGCCCAATCCGAGATGCTTCCGGCATCTGTAAAAGCAGGCTGTCCTTGCCCGGAGGCTGTTAAATGGAAGTAATCCGCTGCACGATTCAGTGCTACGACTGCCTCCTCGCGGGTAATCTGGTCGTTAGGCCGGAATTTCCCTTCATATCCGGTGATAATACCAAGCGCAGCCGCTTCAGCTACATTTTCGGTGTAATAGCGGCCAGCAGGCACATCTGTGAATCCTCCCGCGGCCGCTTGGCCCGTTGGCTGGCTGCCAGAATGATCAAGTGCCCGCATAATCAAGGCGACAAATTCGGCGCGCGTGATGCTGCGTCCCGGCGCATAATGATTATTGTCCACCCCGTTCACAATCTGTTTGGCAGCCAGCGACTTGACCGAAGCCTCCGCCCAATGGCCAACCAAATCAAGAAACGTCTTGCTGTATTGCAGGATCGTGTAGTAGGAAAAATGATCCGCTGAGAACGTAAATTGACCGTTTTTCAAGACACCTGGCACATATTCCACAGATGCTCCGTCCGCATAATAGACACCGGCCAGATCCGCAGAAATAAGCTGTGCCTGTTCACTTGTCAAAGCTATCGTCACTACAGCGGGTTTATCTAATTGATGAATTTCTTGAATGCTATCGCCGGAAATCAATTGAATGACTACAGAAAGCACGACACCCGTAGCTGCATAATCCGATTGATTTTTTAACGATTGCTCTACCCATGCCTTGGCTTCATTGTTCCAAGCCGCTTGCACTACAATATGGATTCGGGCAGACGAGTCAGCGGCTAGCGATAATGCTCCCGCTGGAAAACGCACCGTCCGATTGCCGGACACAATGATCAGGTCCGTTCCTTGATCGCTTAATTCCGTCAGCGATTTGGCCGGAAATTCCAGCGCTGCCCCGGATTCCGAGGCCGCAGCGGGAAGCTCAATCGTTACGGAGCCATTGGCCTGGCGAGCAGCCTCTGCGAGCACATCACGACCTACGAGATAACGGCCATCCTTGGCCAGTTCAGGCTGAAGCTTTGCCCCATTAGCCTGTCCTGCGTCAGGCGGAATCTCATCGGAATCTATCACAGGACTGCTATTATTATTCGCAGGCGCTGTTGGAGCCGGGCTCGGAGCAGGACTCGGAGTAGGGCTCGTACCGGAGCCCTTGGCCGGAATTGTAAACGTTCCGCTCGCCGTCAGGCCGCCGTTTCCTGCAACCACTGTATATTGTCCTGCAGGAGCCAGGTCTTCCGTCTGAGGGATTGTAACTGTCTGCGAGTAAGCGCCGCTTGCTGCAGGGATCACATCAATATATAAGATGGTTTGATTCGGACTTACAATTTTGACCACAACATCGTCTGATTCATCCGCAACTTCTCCAGAAAGCGTAAGTTGACCGCCGCGTTGCACTTCCTTCACACTGAGATCCAGTGTAAAGGAAGCTGCGGCAAAGACCGAAGCCGGCATAAGCATAATTACCAATGCCAGCATCGCCGCCAAATATTTTCTCACCGTATTGTCCTCCCCTTCAGTCCGTTATTGAAGCACAACCGGTCTTGCCAGTTGGAATGGTACTTCAAGGCTGTTATCAAATTCGTCGAACACGAACACCTTCACGCTGTACTTATTCCCGCTGACGTTAAAATACTGGGAAACATTCAGCTTGCCGTTGTTCAGCGGTATGGCGTTGATCAAGATCGGCTCGTTCCCGTTCAATAGCTCAAACACTACATAGACAGGACCCGTGTAATTCTCCAGCTGCTCGATCTCCACATCCACCTGGAGCTGATCCTCCCTCTTCACCGTTCCGGTCAGCGCAAACGTATCTCTGAACCCGTTCACTGTAAATGGAAGATCCGAAGCCAGCGGCAAGCCTGCTTCTGTTCCAGCCGCAGCATTTCCTTTCACGCGTACCAGAACTGCACCGGCAGGATAGTCATGATCACCAACCGGCTGCGGATTTGACGTCACCGTCCGCCACGTAATGCCTTTGTCTACGCTGTATTCGTAGTCCGAAAGCTCAGCATAGCCCGGTACCAGCTTCCAGCCGAAGGTGTTGCGAGCATCATCCACCACAGGATGGGTTGGCGCAGACGGCGCACCGCCTTGCAGAACTGCCGTCCGGACCTCTGAATTGTCTCGCTTGTCCACAGCTCTGACTGCAAATTCATAGGTTACAGAGAAGTCCAGCTTTTCAATTTCAACCTGGTAGTCTATTTGTCCCGCTACAACAGGTACATAAACGCTCCAATTCGGTCCCAGTCTCCCGCTCGTCTCATAGACCCGGAAGCCGCGAATGAGATCATCCGCAGAATGATCAGCAGGCTGTGTCCAGGATAATACCGCCCCTCCCGTATCGGTCTTATCGATCGACAGCTCTTCTACCGGATTGGGTTTGGCGCTGTTTTGCACAATCGTATAGCTGTCAAACGGATTATCCTCTCCGGAAATATACGTATGGATCGTCAGGCTGTCCTCCGTAATTTGAACCCCCGAATAGATCGGTTTGTACGGCTGTTGATAGACGGCGGCAAAAGACTTGTCCGCGTTCGCGTTAATTCCATAATATTTTCGTCCCGGCGAGTTGTTGATCATATATAGCGTTCCGTCCGGATTCATCACTTGGCCGTTCGTATCGGTAGTCACATTGGCTACAGGCTGATTGTTATACATCTGATAGGATCTCATAAAGACATGGTCGTGTCCTTGAAGGACCATATCGATCCCGAGTTCATCCAGCACAGGATATAGCTTCTGCCGCAGCTCCTTGATATCCGTATCGTTAGCATGATTGCCTACCGAATAAATCGCTTTATGGAAAGCAACGATCTTCCACTTCTTATCTGTTTGAGCCACTTCTTTGCGAAGCCACTCCATTTGCTTGTTGAATGAATTGGTCTGTGCGTCATCCCAAGGGATGTCCCCTGTATTCAGCACCATAATATGCGCGGGACCGTAGTCAAAGGAATATACGGTTCCTCTTGGCTTGGGATCTGTATACGAATCATCCGGCAAATTAAAATGATAGAAGAAATTGTTGTTATTCGGCCCTTCATGGTTGCCGATCGTTGCCATTACCGGCAGATTCATCAACATATCCTGCGGTTGTCCGAAATAATCGCTCCATTGGCTTTCATTCGCTCCGGCATCCACCAAATCACCGGGCATCACCAGAAATCTCGCGTCCGGATAATCGTCCAGAGCGTTTCGGAGTGATTCGGCCCAGACGCGGTAATCCTCGGTGTTCGCGCCTTGGGAGTCCGTCATATACAAAAATTCGAACTCCGTCTCGTGTTCGCCTTCGGTCGTAAAGTGACCGTCCGTGCTCCAATTTCCGTCACTGCCTACCCGGTATTTATAAGCCGTTCCCGGGACAAGGCCGGATGCTATTGCTTTATGGCTGATATAAGTACCTGTTGTGCTGCCCAGATTCAAGTTCTTCAAGACCAGCGTATCTTCCGGCGCACCGGTAAAGCGGAGTACTGCTGCCGAGTTAAAGTCTTGATCAGCAGGTACGACTTCGACAATGCTGTCCAGAATATTTCCCGGGGCATGATCCGGAGCCTCATAAGAGGTATACCAGGCAAAGGAACGAGTCGTCTTCGCGTCACCATACAGGGACATAACAATATCCTTTGGCGAGTAGTCCACAGCTTCCGACTGGTTGACCGGACTAAAGGTAAATTCACTTATGCTTCTACCGCTATTGAACTTCAGTTCGGCTTGTCCATCATATGCGATAGTTACGATTTCTTTAGGCTTGACAGTGCTCTCGAGCTTCAGCTGGAGCATGGAAGGGTCATTTGCCAGCGCAGCCTCTTCAACCTTCAGCTCCTGATCGCCCACTTTTGCCGTTAGATGATCCTTGAGGCCGGAAGGAAGTACATCCAGCTCCTCCATGAGCTGCAAGGATACGGTCTGACCGTTCGCCGCCAAGCTGCCGGCAATAGGGCCGGTATATTCTTCAGGCAAATAAAACGCGGTTGCCGGAACAATCTCCTTCACCATCGTTGGAGTGGACCAGCGCAAGTATAAGTTCGAACCGCCGAAATCTTCGAAATAGTCCACTTTGAAGCTATATTTTACTCCGCTTTGCAAATTCATCGGCTGACTGCTTTGTTCTACGTCCCAATCATTTTCCCAGTGATCGATCACGAGCCGATTGTCAATCCATAAGCGGAATCCGTTGTCACCGATCATGTAAAAGGTATAGTCATTCGTTTCCGGCACTGTAATCTGTCCGGTCCAGGATATGTTGGCATTGTCCTGTTGGCCGACCCAGGTCTGCAGAATCGGGTCCAGATTCGTGAAGTGGATTTGCGGATCAATCATTGTTGATTTGTGTTCGCCAAAATTAAACGGCGTGCCTGTGTTCGTGTAATATTGCCCCAGTAAACCTTGATTCTTCGCGATGACAGGAGGGGCAATATCAGAACTGTTTAATTCCATGGAGAAATACAAGTCTGAACTGCTTCCGCGCTGCTGATGAACCTCCACCGCAATGACGTTCTTTCCATCTAACAGCAGGGAAGGGTCAATATCGAAATACAATTCCTCACGCTCATCGCCTACCGCATCCGGAGCAAGCGTGGTGTAGGTAATGGCTCCTTGCGGCAAATTCGTACGGTAAACCTCCTGACCGTTCAAATAGACCACTGCGCCATCGTCACGGATCAATACGGCAGAGAGCTGCTTAATGTCGTCCGCATTGGCAATCTGAAGCTCCTTGCGGAAATAGGTCGTAATATATCTATTGTTGCTGTCCGAACCATAATCAACCGCCGTGTTCGGCTGTTCCTTACCGCTGCTGGCGTATCCGAAGGAACCCGGAGCCGACTTCCATTGGCTGTCGTCAAAATTAACAGCGGTCCAGGCCGCTCCTTGATTCGAGCCATTATCTAGATAGGTCCATTCACTGTTGTGTGCGATCAATTGCCCTGCCGCTAAAGTCATTACGGTCTTCGGCATGGTCACCACGACTTCCGCAGATGCACTGTGCCCGCCATCTTCCGTAATCACCGTAAGTTCCGTTGTCCCTGGTGATATTGCCTTAACCAGGCCGTCAACACTCACCTCTGCGACAGAAGGGTCTGCCGTGGACCAGGAATAGCCCGGCTCATCCGCATTACTTGGTGCAATGGTTGCCCGAAGTGATTCCGATTCTCCAACCTCAAGCTCCAGCCTTGACTTATCCAGGGAAATACCGGTTACCGGAATGGCATCTGCCGGGGTATTCCCGAACGTTCCGTAAGCCTCGAACTCATAAATGCTCGCCTGATAATGACCATTATCGTTAATCTCACCAGGGTTCGTAATATTCAACTTAAAGTAGCGGGCCGTAACCGGCGCATCCAGTTCATGCTCTGTCACGCCGTATGTGTTATCTGTCACCGTGACCACATGGCTCCAATGAAGCTCATCAGAGCTGGCTTCAATCGTAAAATCGCGGGTATTATACTGCTCTGGCTCCCCCGCTGCACCGGCATGGTACAGCACGAACTTGTGAACCGTTGCCTCGCTGCCCGCATCAACCTCTAACCAATAAGGGTTGCTCTGTTCAGGTAACTGTGCATCCCCTTCGTAGGACCATTTCTTATCAGCATCTTCCCCGTCAATAGCATTGGCCGCTGAATAGTTCTGCGAAATTTCCCCGTTAGCCGTGGCCGCAGCAGCCGCTCCGGCGAATACATTGACGTCACCGGGTTGCGCCACTGCCGGCTGAACCGGAACATACCCCGTTGAGAACAACGAGGTGATAAGTATAATTACTGCTAGAACCCGACTTGTAAGCGCAATCCTGCTCTTCACTCCTAAATTCCCTCCTTGACAAAGTAATGATTGACCTAAAGAATGATATGATTTAAGACCGGTTCAAACAATACATCGATCGTAAAGGGAGGATTAAAGTTTCGTAAAATTTTTTAAAAAGAAAATATAATTTTTCGCATGATACATTTTGTTGACCCTTAATGATCAATGTTATTTTTAATTTTTGCTTGGGCGCCCCGCTTGCTCGGGGCTTTTTGTACATTCGTCTAAAAATGCTATTCTCCCGATTTGTACGAAAAATCGTATGCACAGACACAAAAACGAGACAATTTCAATGAATTTGTATGATTCTTCATACAAAAAGTCTACATATACACCAGACAAAAGGTATTTTGTCCGATTTATCGTATAATTCGCCTTCAGGGCGATCTTCTGGCGACGGGTTGTACGAAATTTCGTACAGCGTACCAACCCTCCTGCAGAGTTTGAACAGAGAAATTGACGCCAATTTTTACTGAGGCTTAAAATTAAGAATGGCCTGAAGCTCCTGCTGAAACATTACACTGACGGTTTAATGGCATGATGCAGAAAGCTCCCAAATTCTCCACTGAAGGAGATTCGGGAGCTCGTTAATTGTTTTGACTTTATACTCACACGAGAAATCAGACTTTAAACCTGGCGACCAAACTCTGGAGTTCTTCCGACATGGTTGACAAAGTGGCGGCGGAAGCCGTAATCTCTTCCACATATCCTTATTTAAAATTGAATGATTTCAAATTAAAAATATTTTCGAGTCACAAAGTTGGTTTTCAGGGTAAAATAGAAATGATAGCCACCCTATATGTTTGGAGGAAAATATATGAGTGACGCCAAAAACGGTCCGCAGATCCATCCCATCATCCCGCACCTCTGGTTCGACAAAGAGGCGAAAGAAGCCGCAGAGTTCTACTGTAGCGTCTTCCCGGATTCCCAGATCACTAGCGCGGTAACGTTGCGCGATACGCCTTCGGGGGATCCCGATCTCGTTTCGTTTACCGTTTGGGGACACTCGTTTATGTCTATCTCCGCAGGGCCGTATTTTAAGATCAACCCTTCCATCTCGTTTATCGTCAATTTCGACCCGTCCCGGGAGGAGAACGCAAAAGAAATGATCGATGAGGTGTGGAGCAAGCTGTCCAAAAACGGCACCGTACTGATGCCGATCGATAAGTACCCGTTCAGCGAACGGTACGGCTGGATTCAGGACAAGTACGGCGTCTCTTGGCAGCTTATGCTGACGAACCCGGCCGGAGAGCCGCGGCCGACGATCATCCCCTCTCTGATGTTCGTGGGCGAAAATTGCGGCAAAGCGGAAGAAGCCCGCGAGTTCTACCTATCGGTCTTCCGCAACGCCAAACCTGGCTCTCTCCTCCGATACGGTCCCGGCCTTGAGCCGGACAAGGAAGGAACGGTGATGTTCACCGATTTTATGCTGGAGAACACCTGGTTTGCGGCCATGGACAGCGCGCACGAACACCAATTCGGCCTCAACGAGGCGGTGTCCCTCTTAGTCAATTGCGAGACGCAGGAGGACATTGACTACTACTGGGACAAGCTTTCCGCAGTGCCCGAAGCCGAACAGTGCGGCTGGCTCAAAGACCGATTCGGCGTCTCTTGGCAAATCTCTCCCGCCGCTCTGGACGAGATGATGGCCAAAGGCACGCCGGAACAGCGCAACCGCGTCACCCAGGCGTTTTTGAAGATGAAGAAGTTCAACCTGGCGGAATTGCGCCAAGCGTTTCAAGGGGAATAAAAAGCGGGAGGATGGCACGGCCCTGCGGCCGGCATCCTCCCGTTTTACAACTCGCTGCCACAGGCCGGTCGGCGATTCGGGGAAGCACGATCAGTTGAAAATACCTGTCGGGCGTTTTCATGCAGCCGTTTCGAATATCGGACGGGTAATCATCAGCTCCCACACGAAGGTGGCGCTTTTAACCTTCAGCATCGTCAAATCAAGCCGTTCGTCAGTCTCTACGATCGAGCAGATTTTTCCCTGCAGCGCGATCGCATCCGCCATGCTTCCAGCGCTTCTCGGTGCTGTTCAGGCAGAAGATGTAATCCACATTCGCGGAGCCCAGCGAATGCAATTGCGGAACGAAGTCTTCGTAGTGGTGATGACAATATCCGCGCCAAGCCCCTTCGTCCATGCCGCCGATTCCGGCCGGGACGCGGTGCCGATGACCGTAAGCCCCGCGTATTTGGCCAATTGGGTCGCGATGGAGCCCACGCCGCCGGCGGCCCCGATGATCAGAAGAGTCTTCCCGGGATTAGCGCCTTGGCCGGAAGATAGGCCCAAACGAAGGAACAAGCCTTCCCAGGCGGTGTTGGACGTCAGCGGTAGCGCCGCTGCCTGCGCAAAGTCCAGCGTGACCGGCTTCAAACCGACGATCGGCTCGTCAACGAGATGATATTCGCTGTTTCCGCCCGGCCACGTCCCAGCCGAGCACTCTCGGCTTGCTTTCCGTCCGGTTCTTCGGCGCCCGCACCTTCACGTCCACCGGATTGGCGGAGACGGCTTGAACGCGGACCCGGAAAACCGCTCACTGCAGCGGAATGGAAATGTACTCCCCGTATGCATCACCCGATCCCACAAACGTATCATCCTTATCCTTCGCATCGATGTAGAAACGCATCAGTTGGAAGGCAAGATCGAGCGGTCCCCGGTTCTCTGCCGATATCAGCGTGCGGACATCCGGAGGCAGCAGCTCCGCACAGCCGCTCGTACAGAAGACGGTCAACTCAAGCTCAAGATCTCGCGAAGCGTTAGCCACGAACATCCCCACGAACTCGTTCAGTACCGCGCCGCGGCCTCCCCGATGCCGCGCCAGAAAATCCGGCAAGCGGTCCGCGTTGCCGGCCGTCAGCACGAAGACCGATTCGGGCTCAAGTTGCGCCGCATCGAGGATCGTCTTCATGGTATCCTCGTTCGTGACGGTATCCAGGACCAGAAAGCGCCGACCGCCTCTGCCGGCTGATCGCTCTCTCCATAACGCGAACGCCTGACGATAATCAATCACGACCTTGTGAAACAACGGGTCGTCGATATAGATGTTAAGCAGCACGATCGGCACCCCCATGCTGAAGTGGATGGAGATGTCCCGGAACGCTTCCTTCTTCACGTCAGCCAGCAGCACGCCGTCCACCTCCCGCTGCCGTACGATCTCGATATCCGGACTTGGCCGCTCGGCGTCCACCCCAAGGACGAGTAGGTGGTAGCCTGCCCGCTTGCAAAGCGCCTCCATTCGTTCGGCCAGCATGCCGTAATAAAGCTTCTTCCATACCCCGTCCCGTTCGTTGCGGGTGAAGAGCAGGGCCAACATGCCCGACTTCCCCCTGACGAGCGAGCGTGCCGTCAAACTCGGAATATAATCCAGCTTCTTGGCGGTATCCAGCACCCGGCAGCGCGTCTCGTCCGTGATCTTCTGGTTGTCCACTTGGTTTAAGACATAGCTGACCGTCGCCACCGAAACCTTCGCTTCGCGGGCGATGTCCTTCATCGTCGTTTTTCTCACATCCAACACCTCGTAGATTCACTAATGCTCTGGTAGGATGATACCATATCCCGGAAGGCGGCCGCCACTGCCGATTCCTGCTTGGAGCCCATCTCGACTCAACGCCAAACAAATGTTGGTGCAAAGATTCCCTGGCCATCGTGCATGTACAGCACGGGAAACCGCTGATCCGGCTCTGTAGCGTACTCGGGAGGCAAATAGACTTGAATGTCCCGCTGATTTCCCAGCACCTCGGAGTAAAATGAAGGGATTATCAATATTCGCTCATTCCGCATTTTCGGATGGGTCATCCTCCCACTCCTCCACGATGAAATGCAAGCATACCGGCTCGGATGTGTCGAATCGTCGGCTCGTTTCTCTTCGCTCATGAAAACCAAAACCCCGCGATACCTTCACATCAAACGCCAGATCTCTGGGCAGCAGGAAGCTTCCCTGATAGAACCCTTCCTGGACTTTCGGAATTTCGAACCCCGCATGGATTTGAGCATCCGCCGGGGTAGTCGGAGGAACCGTCACGCTGATTTCAACCCGCACATGATCCGATAACTCCGGGATGACTTCGAAGCTCGCCGATCCGGTTAGCCCCTTATATCTGACTGTCACCTCGGCCGCTCCTTCGGTTAGTGGAACTATCCGGCCGTCAGAGCCAGCCTCCAACACTTCCGGATGGTCCACCGTATATTCGGCCGACAGCAGATTCATTTCGAAGCCTGTGTCATACGTAACCTTCGGATGCAGCCTAACCCCCGTTCCTCGAAGCCCGACTTGCTTCCTTGCTTCCAACCGCAGACTGCGGGGGCGACCGGTCTCGCCGAACAGGTATAGCAGCGGGCTATGCAGCCGTCTAGCCCAATCCACCTGGGAATGGCCAGCAGATTCGTCGAGCAGAAACATCAGATCATCACCCGGCTTAAATCCGGCCTCAATCAGTTCATCGGCAAACACCCGGACGTGACGGGGCATGATCATGCCTTCCGCTCCGCCGATATCCACCCAAACTCGCATCGCCGGCGGTTTAACCGGATAGGAACGATATATTTCTTGTTCGCGAATCGGTTCAAGGCTGTTTGCACCGCCACCTTGCTCGTTCACCACCGTATGCACCAGGAAAGGCGACAGGATCGCCACCTGTCCGAAAACGTCCGGCCGGCGAAATGCGATATGATACGAGACAAGTCCCCCCGCGGACGAACCGATTAGCGCGGTATGCTCCCGATCCGCTAAAGTGCGAAACCTGCCGTCAATCATCGGCTTCAGTTCCTCGATGAGAAATCGTTCGTACAGCTCCCCCTTGCAGGATGCGTGGAACGCTTCCCGTAGATCTGAATGCTCGTGAAAATATTCGGATGCCCGCTGATCCGAAATAGACGAAACGGCGACGATAATCACTTCTTTCATCCGTCCTTCCCGGCTTAACCGTTCCGCTGTTCGGTGCATCTCCCACGAATCCCCCATCGCGTCCGACGCGAACATATGCCCTCCGTCCTGCGCATAAAGCACCGGGTACCGGCAATTCACCTCTTCATCATAAGAAGGGGGTAAATAGACGTAAACATCCCGCGAATTGTCCAAAAGCTTGGAATAAACCTTGGAAAGTGTGATGATTTTCGCTCCCATTCGTAACCATCCTCCGATTTGATATTAATTCAACTTAATCGTTTAATGATTATCACTTATACGTTTAAGTTAATTAGATATTATTCCGGTCTTTTATTTTTGTCAACAAGTCCTCCAGTAACCAATGCGAAAAGCTCTTGATCGCCGTAACGGCAAATCAAGAGCTCTTCGTAAAGCAGGCCTCCCCGCTATATGTACCTTACTAACCTTTAATGATCAACGCTATTTTACTAAAGTCTTCAAATTTAGTCCAACGATACGCATGTTATTTCTTTTTTGGTTTGGGCACGACAATGATTTCTTGATGAAATTCATCGTATTGCCAATGTAATGAATCGCCAATTTCACTTTCGGATTAATCAGATGATCCATCTATTCAATTCGTCTAATTCGATTCTCATCTATTGGGTTTCATCATCCGTTCATTGCGGAAATAAAAAAGAGAATCCCCAACGTCTGATGATGTCGGGGTTCTCGACAATCTGAATTACCCGCAAGAGGGTCGCAGTTAACTCTCTTTACCGCTATTTCAAGTATTTCTCCAGCGTTTTCCGCACGGCCCCCGGACCTTCCAGCATTTCATAAAACATGCGCTCGATCTTCTCCCCAAGTCCGATCGCGTACAAAGGAACGCCGAAAATGTTCTCGTCCTCAAGAATAGCGCGAACTCCTGAGGTTTTATCGCCAAGCTTCACCCCTGCCAGATGCCCTTGCAACACTTCCAGCAGCGGATCCGGGCTCAATGCGAACGGCTTGCCTTCATCGTCCACTCCCAGCAAGTAGCGGCACCAAGCGGCAATCGCCAGCGGGATGGCCGTTAACTCGGCCGGGTCAAGGTCCTCCCGGCGAATGTACGATTTGATCGTTTCACCGAAGCGGATGCCCACTTTCTGCGAGGTATCGGTCGCGATCCGCTGCGGCGTATCGGGAATAAACGGATTGGAGAAGCGCTCCTGCAGCACTTCGTCCAGGAACTGCTTGGGATTCAAAATGCGGGGGTCAACTACGACCGGCAGCCCTTCGGTGTAACCGATCGTCTCCACGAATCTGCGCAGCGTATCGTCTTTCATCTCATCCGCAATCAACGTAAACCCAAGCAGACAGCCGGATACGGCGAGGGCGGTGTGGAGCGGATTCAAGCAGGTCGTAACCTTCATCGTCTCCACTTTGTTTACGGTGTCTCTATCCGTAAATATAATCCCCGCTTCTTCCAGCCGCGGCCGGCCGTTGGTGAACTTGTCCTCGATCACCAGATATTCGCTGATTTCCGCATTCACGAAAGGCGCGGTATAGGTGTTCTTGGAGGTAATGATCACATCCATTTCACCGATGCCCTGCTCCAACAGCGCAGCCTGCACCGTTTCCGACGGACGCGGCGTAATTTTGTCGATCATGGACAACGGGAACGAAATATTGCGTTCATCTTCAAGATAGTCGATGAAGCCCGCTTCGACCAACCCTCTCTTCGCCCACTCCCTGGCAATCGTCAAGACGGCGTGCTTCAGCTTGTCACCGTTATGCGAGCAGTTATCCATGCTGACGAAAGTCATCGGATACCGGCCTTTCAAATAACGGCGGTAAGCCAGCGAGGCGACAATGCTCATCACGTGAATCGGCTGCACGGGACCAGCTTCCATGTCCTTCTCCACGATGCCTAGGAAATGACCGTCCGGGCCGGTCAGCGAATAGCCTTTTTCCGTAATGGTGAAACTGGCCATTTGCAGACTCGGATGCTCAAAGATCTCGATTAGGCGGCCGTAATCCGCTTCCCGGTTTTTGTCCGCCGTAATCGCCTCAACAATGCTGGCGACCACTTTCTTCTGAAAATCGCCGCGGGCATTCATCAGTACCAGCAGCGTCAAATTGTCATATGGCTTGTAGACCTTGTCGATCATCTCAAAATCAAACGATTCCGCAGCGATAATCCCCGTATCCGCTTTGCCGCTGTCCAGCAGTTTTTGGTGGGCATTCGCCACAAAACCCCGGAAGATGTTGCCTGCGCCGAAGTGAACCCATTCCGGCTTTGAACCTGTGTTCTTCGCCACTTGCGCGATATCAAACTGAGGCAGCTCCACGCCTGCAGCCGCCCATGCCGAGGCATCGGAAATACGATTTAAGGATAAGCGAAGCATTATTTTGTCTCCTTCGCATTTTCCAGGCTGTCCCAAACGCCCAGCAAATACATGACGCCCAGCGCCCGGTCATACAGGCCATAGCCCGGACGGCAGTTCTTCTCTTCTCCCCACAAATGCCGCCCGTGATCAGGACGCACATAACCGGTGAATCCATTTTCGTGATAGGCCTTAACGACTTCCGCGATATCTACGCTGCCGTCACGCCCCCGGTGGGACACCTCGATAAAGTCCCCGTTATCAAACACTTTCACATTGCG
>NZ_HG005139.1:1017161-1038816 GCF_000455265.1 Paenibacillus antibioticophila | reverse complement strand
GTGCCTTGGCAGTCTCAGTCCCCGTTATCAAACACTTTCACATTGCGGATATGGGCAAAATGAATCCGGTCGTGAAACTCGCGGATCATTGCCGGCAAGTCGTTCTCCGGATTCGATCCCAGCGAACCCGTGCAGAAGGTCAGACCGTTGTACGGGCTGTCCACGGCGTCCAGCATGCGGCGAATCGTGTCCCGGTTGCGGATAATGCGCGGCAGGCCGAAGATCGGCCACGCCGGATCGTCGGGGTGGATCGCCATCTTGATATCCACTTCTTCACACACCGGAATAATCCGCTCCAAAAAATACTTCAGGTTTGCAAACAGCTTCTCTTCCGTTACATCCGCATAGGCGGCAAACAGCTCATCCAGCTTCGCCAGCCGTTCCGGTTCCCAGCCCGGCATGGTAAATTCTCCGGCGCCTTGCAAAATTCGGTCCACCATCTCCCGCGGATTGTCCGTGATAGCAGCCTTTTCATAAAAGAGCGCGTTCGAGCCGTCGGGAAGCTCTTTGTACAGCTCTGTACGCGTCCAGTCAAAGACCGGCATGAAATTATAGCAGATCACTTTAACGCCGACTTTGGACAGTTTACGAATGGTATCGATATAGATATCGATATATTTGTCGCGCGTCGGCAAGCCGATTTTAATATCATCATGAACGTTAACGCTTTCCACAACCGCCGTACTGAAGCCTTTGCTTGTAATTTGGTCGGCCACTTCCTGAATCCGTTCCATTTCCCATACTTCTCCGGCCACTTTGTCGTGCAAGGACCAGACGATTCCCATAACTCCGGGAATTTGCCGGATATGGTCAAGGGTAATGTTGTCATTCCCTTCTCCATACCATCGCCATGTCATGTTCATTTCATGATCTCCTCCTTCTTGTATACAAGATTGAAATGATCATAAGACACAAGTTTGGGAAGCGTCTGTTAAATTTATCACCTAGCTTGAATTCGATTTGTGTTAACATGATGTATACCAGATAATACGAAATCAAAGCAGGAGTCCACATGTCAATTAAAGATGAGATCATGCGATCACTGAAGAGCGAAATCCTGACTCTACAACTAAAGCCCGGCACCATTCTGAGCGAAACCGCCCTATCCGAACGTTTCCAAATCTCAAGAACCCCGCTTCGCGATGTGCTGAAGCAGCTCAGTTTGGAGTCCTATATCGATATCTATCCGAAGAAAGGCAATCTTGTTTCCTTTATTGATTTGGAATCGGTGGAACAAATCATTTATTTGCGCAGCGTACTGGAGAAAGAAATTATCAAATATTTATCCTCCCACCTTCTGCTCACAGGCGTTCATGAGCTCAAGGAGATTTTGGACAAGCAGCTGGCCGTTATCCATGAAGACGAAGGCGGCGAACGATTTATGAATCTGGACGACGCTTTTCACCAATCCCTGTTTCGGCTGGCCGGGCGGGAGTTCCTGTGGAATCTGATTCAGCAGTCCAATGTCCATTACGCCAGATACCGCAGGCTGCATATGTTGAGGAAGGAAAAGCTGGTGGAGCTCCATCAGGAGCATAGCACCCTTCTCGAATTTATGATGAATAAGGAAATCGATAAACTGGACGAACTTATCCATCATCATTTGAGAGAGGATATTAATTCTATGTACTTACAAAAAAATTTCGCGGAGTATATTAAGACCGGGGCTGGGGCGTCATAGCTGAAAAAGTTCAGGGCAGCTGCCTAAGCATCTGCCCCTGTAATCAATTAATTATTTTTTTGGGGAATACCTACAAATCGGTTTCGTTGATTTGATTCGGCATTTTTCCTCCTGAATGTCATCCCCATGATGAAGAACATTATGATTATTGAAAAAGGAACCCATGAAGAGTTCCCTTCCGGCGATACCTTCTTATCGTTAAAAGAAATTTAGAATACTTGTACAACCTCCTTAATATCATCGATTTCCTCAAGAATTGCCCGTTCAATAGCCGCCTTTAACGTAATCGTCGCACTTGGGCAACCGTTGCAAGCTCCCAAAAATCTTAATTTAGCTATACCGTTCTCAACCTCTACCAATTCTGCGTCTCCACCGTCACGCAATAAGAAAGGACGTAGCTTGAAAAGCACTTCCGATACTTCGTCGAACAAAATCCCGTTATCCTCCATCATGCAAGCTCCTCTCATTGTTTTACCAACAGTCAATTCTTTCCTTTTTCATTCTGGATGTTCTGATTGATCCTTTGCCTTTTTTGTAAGAGAGGCCTCTTGTTCTGAAAGTTCCATTAAAATCGTATAAATGGGATCTGTAGGTATCATCACACCACAACTTGTAGCCATTCCTAAGAGCATACTAAGATAGAACTGGATTTTCTTTTTCTCTCGAGTAATTTGCTCTAATTCTGAGCTGTCTGAGTTATTTTTCTTCATTAAAACACACCCTATGCCTCCTATTAAGTGAAACGCTTGATGGATGAAAGGAATAAATCAACCGATGCTTCCCTCCATTTCAAATTGAATAAGCCGATTCATTTCAACAGCATATTCCATCGGCAATTCTTTGGTAAACGGCTCAATAAAGCCCATTACAATCATTTGTGTGGCCTCTTGCTCTGTAAGCCCGCGGCTCATTAAGTAAAATAATTGCTCCTCGGACACTTTGGATACGGTTGCCTCGTGCTCCAAAGTAATCTGATCGTTCTTAATTTCATTGTATGGAATCGTATCCGATGTCGAGAGATTGTCCAAAATTAACGTATCGCACTTAATATTGGACTTGGACCCTGCGGAATCGCGGCTGAAGCTGGACAACCCCCGGTAGCTGACTTTGCCTCCCTGCTTGCTGATGGATTTGGATATGATCGTAGAGGTTGTCTCGGGAGCAAGGTGAATGACCTTCGCACCGGCATCCTGATGCTGATCTTTACCAGCTACGGCAATGGGAAGGATGGACCCCTTGGCTCCCCGTCCTTTCAAGATTACAGCCGGATACTTCATTGTTGCCTTGGAGCCGATGTTGCCGTCCACCCATTCCATTGTGGCGTTCTCTTCTGCGACGGCCCTTTGGGTTACCAAGTTGTAGATATTAGGAGCCCAATTCTGAATGGTCGTGTAACGGACACGGGAATCTTTCCGGCAAATAATTTCAATAACTCCGCTATGCAGAGAACTGGTACTATAAATAGGTGCTGTACATCCTTCAACATAATGGACAAAGCTGCCCTCTTCGGCAATAATTAGTGTCCGCTCGAATTGGCCCATATTTTCGGAATTGATACGGAAATACCCTTGTATCGGAACCTCACACTGAACGCCCCGCGGAATGTATACGAAGCTGCCGCCCGACCAAACCGCACTGTTAAGCGCCGCAAATTTATTGTCGGCAGGAGGGATGATCGTCCCAAAATATTGTTTAAACACTTCGGGGTACTGCTTTAATGCAGTGTCCGTATCAAGAAAAATAACGCCCTGATCCTCCAGTTCTTTCCGCATATTATGATAGACGACTTCCGACTCATATTGAGCGGATACGCCCGCCAGGTACTTTTGCTCCGCTTCAGGGATTCCCAGCTTATCAAAGGTGGCTTTAATCTCGGAAGGAACCTCCTCCCAGGTCTTTCCCTGTTTTTCCGAAGGGCGAACGTAATATTGGATGTCATCCAGATTTAGCCCGGCCAAATCCGCTCCCCACCCAGGCATCGGCATTTTGTAGAATTGTTTCAGAGCTTTCAGCCGAAAATCGAGCATCCATTCCGGTTCTTCCTTGATTCGGGATATTTCCCGGACAATCTCTTCAGTCAGACCTTTTCCGGATTGAAAAATAGACTGGTGCCCGTCGCGAAACCCGTATTTATACTCGCCCATATCCGGCGCTTGTTTAGCCATTAGTAACACTCCTTTTTAACCTTTCAGACTCATTTGATTTGCTAGGATCTGCCGAGCTTGCTATCCACCAAATCTTGCAGGCGGCCGCGAACCCCCTCTAGCGGGATTTCCGAAATGACAGGAGCGAGGAATCCGAAAATAACAAGATATTCGGCTTCACTCCGTGATATCCCGCGCGACATCAGATAATAGATTTGTTCCGCATTGACCTGCCCCACGGATGCAGCATGACCGGCGGTTACATCATCCTCATCGATCAGCAGGATCGGATTGGCATCGCCGCGGGCTTTAGGACTTAACATAAGCACGCGTTCTGTTTGCTGACCATCGCAATGGGTTGCGCCTTTTTCAATCTTTGTAATTCCGTTAATGATGGCGGTAGCTTCATCAAGCATGACTGCACGCGTAATCATCTGGCTTGCCGAGCTTCTGCCAAAATGCCGGGCTTGCGTTGTGTAGCTCGATTTTTGAACGCCCGTGCCAATTGCAATCACCTTCGTGTCGGATACCGACCCATTGCCTTGAAGCAAAGTCTTGGTATCGCTGGCGGTATAACCCTTGTTCATCTCGCCGATAATCCATTCTACGGCCCCATCGGCAAGAACGACCGCCTGCCGCTCGGTGAAATCCGTTGTTGCTGCAGCAAGCTGATGAACCGAAGCGACTTGCACCTTCGAGCCCGCTCCCGCAAAGACCTCAACCACACCGTTATGCAATGCCTTGACATCATCCCCGCTTGATACACAATGATCTACATAGATGATCTTGCTGTTGCTTCCGGCCACAATTAAGACGTGAGGGGCGAATCGCACCCCGCTTGTATCGTTAAGAAAGATCGCTTGAATCGGCGCTTCAACCTCGATACCGTCCGGGACATATAGAAACACGCCGCCACTCCATAAGGCGCTGTGTGCAGCAGATAAACGATGCTCCTCCGGCTTCACTGCCTGATAGAGATAACGCTGAACCAACTCCTCATGCTCTTTTGCCGCAGTATGCAGGTCCGTTAAAATGACTCCCTGGGCGGCTAAGCCCTCGGACAATTCCGTATACACTACATCCGAATTGTACTGAACGATCAGTCCGCCTATCACTGGAGAAGCAACCAAGCCTCGAACAACCTCCGGCGCCTCTTCCAAACTTGACCACGGATGCTCCGCTTTGTAATCTCCGGTTTCGTAGATATCCCATTTCTCAAGTTTGGTTTTCTCCACTTTAGGCAGCTCCAGCGTTCCTGCCAGCTCGAGTGCCTGAATCCGGCGTTCAAGCAGCCAATGAGGCTCATCCATAGCACTTGACCAAGCGCGTAAAGCATTCGCATTCATTGAAATTCCTGTCGGTATACCCACTTGCGTTTCCTCCTCTCCCGCTTTTAAACTTCCTCGCCTACCGTCTCATCCGTAATCCCAAGTTCCTCTTTCACCCAATCGTACCCTTCGGCTTCCAGACGGTGCGCAAGCTCCGGGCCGCCCGATTTGACAATCCGGCCTTGCATCATGACATGCACAAAATCGGGGGTAATATAATTCAACAGGCGCTGATAATGAGTAATGATCAAAAAACCTCGATCCGGGCTGCGCATCTCGTTTACACCATTAGCCACAATACGCAGTGCATCAATATCAAGCCCGGAATCTACTTCATCCAGAATCACGAATTTGGGCTCAAGCAGCATCATTTGCAAAATCTCATTCCGCTTTTTTTCACCGCCGGAGAATCCCTCATTCAAATAACGATGCGCAAATTCCGAGTTCATCTCCAGCCCCTTCATTTTGCTCTCCATTTCACGGACAAAACGGATTAAGGAGATCTCATCGCCTTCTTCACGCCGGGCATTGATGGCGCTTCTGAGAAAGTCAGAATTCGTCACGCCGGCAATTTCACTCGGGTATTGCATCGCGAGGAACAAGCCTGCCCGGGCACGCTCATCCACCTCCATCTCGAGAAGATCCTCATTGTCCAATGTCACCTTGCCGTCCGTAACTTCGTATTTGGGATGGCCCATTAAGGCCGAAGCCAACGTACTTTTTCCCGTTCCATTAGGTCCCATAATCGCATGAATCTCTCCGCCATGAATCTCCAATGTGAGTCCTTTTAAAATTTCTTTGCCTTCAATCTTGCTTCTTAATTCCTCAATCTTTAAGGTCGTCATTCTCCCGTACTTCCCTTCCGTAGAGTTTTTCGGCACGCGCCAACAAATCACTCATAAATTTTCCGATCGTCTGTAACTCAGCCTCTGAATAGGACTCAATAAATTGGTAAAAACCTTCTTCCTTTTCTTGATGCAGCTTTTTATGCAAATGATAAACACGTCTTCCCTTATCCGTTAAGCTAAAATAAATCTCCTTCCGATTGTTGTTCAGCTGACTCTTCCTAATAAAGTCCGTTTCCAGCAGCTTTGAACAAATATTAGTAATGCTTGCTTTGGACAAATCCATTTTCTTCACAATTCCGGTATGGTTTATAGGTTCATAATCACCAATGCAATCGATCACGTGGACACTGGTAATATTGTTAGAAAGCATGTCGATCTGGTGCTCTCTGGCTTGTTGCCGAAACATGTCAATTTCATGCTCCATATACAACTCGTTCAGATGCAGCATTTTTATATACTGCTCGTAAAGATGACCTTTAAAATCATTTTGAAACTCCAATTTCGCAATCTCCCCTCTCTTGTAGTAATTGCGGACCAAATTCAGTGGCAGCAATAGATCATTACTTTTTTGTTCAGTACTAAACAAAATCATCTTAACACAGGTGATAATGATTATCAATATCAATAATTTTGATAAGCTGCAATTTTTGAGCCGCCTCAAACCTCATAGAAATCGCCCTTCAACTAGCCTGCCAGGCCAGTTGAAGGGCGATTAGTATAGATCATAATATTATCGGGATACCGTTATGCCCGGCGGAATCTTGCAATGAGATGGGGCACCGATTTTGTGAAGTCCATCGTTCGTCCCATAATGAGGGATGCCAGGAATGTGAAAAATGCCGTTTTGATGTCCATGATCATAGCTCCAAGTAAAAGAACCACAAAATCAAATGCGATATGAATCGTACCCATCTTTAGATTAGGAAAATGAAGTTGAATTAACCGTCCTATCAGTCCAACCCCACCGCTGGTCAGCCCTTGACTAAAAACGATGCCCGACCCGAATCCCAGGCATGCCCCGCCTATCAGAATGCCTAACCATAGCGGAGGGTGCACCCAATTTCGGATGGGATACAAAAGGTCGAGGAAGACGGACAGAGCCCCTGCAACAATCACGGTCTGGATCACGAAGGAACGGCCAATCCGTTTCCAAGCCAGCAATAGCAAGGGGACGTTAAGAGCAAACACGATGATCCCCGGACTCCAATTTAGAGTATAGAGCGTGAGAATCCCGATTCCCGGAAATCCTGTACTGAATAAGTGAACGGGAACATATCCTGCGTTTACGCCTAAACCCATAATAAAACATCCAATGAACGAAATCATAATTCGGTTCAAATTCAATATGGAAGAACCTCCGTCTAATCTAAGCCAACTGGTTATGGGAGATCAGCCTGTGAATATGCACGGCCAGATAGGTGAGCTCCTCGTTTGGAATGGTTTTTCCGTATACCTGATGAATATACTCCTTGATTTTGAACGCCCCGTCCATCGCCTGCGGGTACAGGCTGGCGATTTGCTCAAACAGGATATTGTCCGTATTCTCCAGCATCTTATCCTTGTAAAACCGCTCCACAAAAAACTTTACATGGGTTACAAAACGGGTATAATGAACGTTTTCCGCTTCCATATCAATATTCATTGAGTATCTCACCAGGTTGACGATGCTGCCGATCATTTTGGCCATCTTCATGCTGTCCCTGGATTCCTTCTCCCCGCTTTGGGCATTGATCAAATGAAAAGCGATGTTGGCCGCTTCTTCTTTGGGCATGTCGATGTGCAGCTTTTCTTTGATCAGCTCCAAGGAGAAGAGTCCGATTTCAAACTCCTCGGCATAGTAATTTTTAATCTCCCAAAACACTTTGTTGGCAATCGCGATATTTTTGTGATAGCGTTCCACGGCAAAATGCAAATGGTCCATAAGGGTAAAATAGATCCCCGTGTTGAGCTTGGTTTGCAGCTTCTTTTCCGCGTAAGTCACGATTTGCCCGGTCAGTTCCACGTATACCGGAGGAATAGCGTCCAATACGCCAAGATACTCTTTGACTTTGACATTTTCGACGGGTACGAAGATTTGATCGGCTTGGTGCTCCTCGACGGTATTGCCCGCTTTCTGGCCGTAGCCGATGCCTTTGCCAAACAGAATGTACTCTTTGCTCTGCTCATCCTCCACCAAAACTACGCTGGAATTCAACACTTTTTTGATTTTGATCACACGGGTTACCTCCCTAATCAAAAGATGGGGAACTAATCCAAATTTTCGCCATTGGTTTCAATCACTTTTTTATACCAGTAAAAAGAATCCTTGCGGCTGCGCTGCAACGTGCCGTTCCCTTCGTCGTCCTGATCGACGTAAATAAAGCCGTATCTTTTGGACATCTGGGACGTGGAAGCGCTGATGATATCAATCGGTCCCCAGCTTGTGTAGCCAAACAGGTCGACGCCCGCTTCCACCGCTTCTTTCATTTGTTTAAAGTGTTCCCTGAAATAATTGATCCGGTAGTCATCATGGATGGAGCCGTCGCTTTCCACCCGGTCCACGGCGCCCATGCCGTTTTCCACAATGAGCAGCGGTTTTCTGTAGCGGTCGTATAACTCGATTAAGGAAATTTTCAGGCCGACCGGGTCGATCTGCCATCCCCAATCCGTAACGGGCAAATAAGGATTTTTCACCCCTGTGATCGTATTGCCGGACGTTCGCTCCAGCCCTTCTTTCGCGGACTCCGTTAATGACATATAGTAGCTGAAGGAGACAAAATCGACCGTATGCTTTCGCAAAATCTCCCTATCTCCCGGTTCCATTTGCAGATGAATATTTTTCTGCTCAAGCATGGTTTCGATCAGAGGCGGGTATTCTCCAAATACCTGCACATCCGCGTAAAAATAAGTATGCAGATTCCTCATCAGCGTAATTTCAACATCTTTGGGGTGGCAGGTATTCGGATAGGTCGTCAGCATCGTCAGCATGCAGCCTACCTGGCTGCCCGGAATGATGCGGTGGCAATCCGCCGTCACCAGCGCCGAGGCGACAAATTGGTGATGCAGCGCCTGATAAATGACTTCTTCCACCTTGCCCTCCGGACAACGGTCCGGGACAATACCCGCGGTCGTGAAAGGATGGCGGATGATGCTGTCGATTTCGTTAAAGGTCAGCCAATATTTCACCAGGTCCTTATACCGCGAGAAGCAGACATTGCTGAATTTGACGAAATCATCAATGACCTTTCTTTCCGCCCACCCGTTGTATTTGACGCTCAATGCAAGCGGCATTTCATAGTGGGAAAGCGTGACGATCGGCTCGATGCCGAGCCGTCTCATTTCCGTGAACAAACCATCATAAAATTTCAGCCCCAGTTCATTGGGCTCGTTCTCTTCCCCGGTCGGAAAAATCCGGCTCCAGGCGATCGAGACGCGCAGCGCCTTGAAGCCCATTTCGGCAAACAGCGCCAAATCCTCCTTATACCGATGATAAAAATCGATTCCTCTGCGTTTGGGATATTTTTTGACGTCCGGGTCCTGCATCGCCCGTTCGATCATTTCGGTGGTCACGGTCTGGTGCGCTTCGTAATCCTCGACATTTAAATGAGGTCTGTACATAGCTATGTCAGCGACGGACGGACCTTTCCCATCCACGTTCCAGGCACCTTCCGCCTGATTCGCGGCAATGGCGCCGCCCCATAAAAAGTTCTCTTGAAATCCTCTGCTCATGTCTATTCTCTCCCTTGGTTTAATTTTCTAAAGCGGTTACAACCATCAAAGTATCCTGGCGGTTCACCTGTTTTAGATCGGCAACCTCCACCTTGTATTTGTCCTTATTGGTCACGATGGCGATGGTTACCGGATCGTAGCCTTCTTCAATAATTTTTTCGAGATCGAACTTCATTAGTAAATCGCCGGCTTTCACTTCATCTCCGACCTGCACCTGAGGCTCAAAATATTTGCCCCGCAAGCGGACGGTATCGATCCCTACATGGAACAACAGCTCGATGCCGTTCTCCGTACGCATGGCCATCGCATGGTTTCTGCTGTAAATGACTTCAATTTTGCCGTCCGCGGGCGCGTACAATTCGCCTTTGGCGGGAATGACAGCAATCCCCTCGCCCATCGCCTTGCTGGAAAAGACCTCATCCTTCACTTCGGACAAAGGAATCATTTCCCCGATCACCGGGCTTTTGAACTCTTTTGCCTCGGTAAGCTGGTTAACCGATTGGCGCTCTTCCGCCTTGGCCTTATGGTCCTTGCCGAGAATAAAGGCTGAAACGAAGGCAACCACAAAGGAAATAACGAGCGCGATGACGGCGTTAATGATATTCCGCGGCAGCTCTTCCGAGATGAACATGGATAAACTGGCTAATCCCGGTCCGACCAGCACATAAGCCTGCAAGCCGACGATGCCGGTATACGCCCCGCCGATCAGCGAGCTGACCATGACGCTGCCGAGTACTTTTTTATTTTGGAGCGTGACCCCGTACAAGGCCGGTTCGGTGATGCCGAACAAGGCGGATATCCCGGCCGAAATCGCCGTGGCTCTCAGCGCTCTATCTTTGGTCCGTACCGCAACCGCGAAGCAGGCGCCGCTTTCAGCGATATTATGAGCCAGCGAAGCGGGCATATAGAGCAGTTCCTTGCCGGTGCTTCCCATCGCAGAGAGTGCGTAAGGAATGAGCGCTTTGTGCATGCCGACCGATACCATCAGCGGCAACACGGCGGCCAAGAGCGCTACGGCTATCCACCCCACCTTATCAAACAAGGCTAAGATGATCGCTGAGAAACCTTCACCGAGCGTATAACCGAGCGGACCCAAAATTAATAATGAAATCGGAACCGTAATCAGCAGCGACATCATCGGGACAAAAAAGATCCGGATCACCTTCGGTGATATTCGCACAAACCATTTTTCCATTTGGGCATAGAGCAAAACGGTCAGAATCGCCGGAAAGACCTGATAGGCATAGGCGATGCTTTTGATCTGAAGGCCGAACAACTGGGCGCCTTCCCCGAGCATGGCCGTCATGTTCGGCAGCAGCAAAGCGCCGACGGCAGCCAGAGCCACTAATGTATTGACTTTCAGTTTATTGGCGGTAGTAACAGCCACCAATAATGGGAGAAAATAAAGCGCGGCGTCCCCGATTTGAAACAGGATTTTATAAGTGTGGCCTTCCGGGTCCAAAACATTCATTAACCCGAGCAGCAGCAACAACGACTTTAACATCCCGGCCCCGGCAATCGCCGGAATCAGCGGCTGAAACACGCCGACGATAAAGTCCAAAATTACGCTGCCGAGTTTTCTCTTCTCTTTCGGTTTCACCTCGGATGCCGCAGCAGCAGATTCCGAATTCGGATTCGGCGAACCTCCCAACAACTGATGGACCGCCTCATAAACTTCAACCACTTCATTGCCGATGACGACCTGGCATTGACCGGTCATTTTAACGGCGATCACGCCGGGAATACTTTCGAGCCGCTTGATATCGGCTTTACTGTTGTCGATCAAGGTAAAGCGCAGTCTTGTCGAGCAGTGTTCAAAATGGGCGATGTTTTCCTTGCCGCCCACATACTTTAGAACCTCCGCGGCGGTTTGTTTGTAATTCATGTCCAATGCTCCTTCCTTTTGTAAAATTATGCGAAAGGACGCAGGCCTTTATGCAAATAAAAAAAGGACCTAAAACGACAAATAAAAGATTTGTCATTTTAGATCCTGCCTGCTTTACCAGTCACATGTCTAATGGGTGTATTTGATTAATTGAATTATATATCACGGTTTTGAAAGCGTCAACATTTTGTTGGTATCTCAAAATTTGACAATCCGTTCACTAGAGCCTATAATTAATAGTAAATTTTACGATTAACAAAAGCCGCAATTTTTGTGGTAAAGGAGCGAGAGTAATGAGCACTATGCAAGATCCCCGTATTCCCGTAACCGTGTTGACCGGATTTCTCGGCGCCGGAAAAACAACCCTGCTGAACCATGTGTTAACCGCAGAGCATGGCCAGAAAATCGCCGTTATTGTCAACGAGTTCGGCGAAGTTGGCATCGACAACCAACTGGTCGTCGGCGCAGACGAAGAAATTTTTGAAATGAACAACGGATGTATCTGCTGTACGGTGCGCGGCGATCTCATCCGCATCCTTGCCGATTTGAAAGCTGCGAAGCAAGGAAAGGGCGGCCGCCGCAAGGCCGATTTCGACCGCGTCTTGATCGAAACCACCGGCCTGGCTGATCCCGCGCCGGTGGCGCAAACCTTTTTCGTCGATGATGAAGTAGCCGATTTCTATAAACTGGACGCGATCGTCGCAGTCGTGGACGCCAAGCATGCCGGACAGCATCTGGACGAAGGACATGAAGCGCAGGAGCAGGTTGCGTTTGCCGATGTGCTGCTGCTCAACAAAACGGACCTGGTTTCCGAGGAAGAGCTTGAGCAGTTGGAAGGGCGTCTGCACGCGATGAATCAGGCCGCCAAGATCTACCGTACGCAGCAGTCGCAAATCGAAATCGACCGCATTCTGGGCATCAGCGCTTTTGATTTGGAGAAAAAATTGGAGCTTGAACCCGGATTCCTGGAGGAAGAGCACCATGACCACGATGACGAAGTTTCCTCCGTGTTTTTCCGCGAATCCCGCCCGCTCGATTTGAAAAAGGTGGAGCGTTTCATTAGCGAATGGCTGGTTGAACACGGCGTGGATACTTTTCGCTATAAAGGGGTGCTCCATATCAAAGGCAGCAAAAAAAGAGTGGTCTTCCAAGGCATTCACATGCTGTTCGGCGCATACCCGGACCGGGATTGGAAACCCGGTGAGGTGCCTGCCAGCGAATTTGTCGTGATCGGCCGGAATTTGGACGAGGCCTGGTTCCAAAAACAATTTGCCGCCTGCGTAGCCGACTAAAACGACTAAAACAGCTCGAACCTAAAGAAGAAGCGACACATTAGCGTGCCGCTTCTTTTTTGTGTAACCGGCTTATGAGGACTTCACGTCGATTAAGTTACGGCTTGACTTGATCCGGATACATCCCGGCGGCGAGCGTTTTTAGCGCGATCGGCGCCCGGACGCCCTCGGCCGCCGCCGACAGCGGCAGCACGATAAAGCGCGCGTCGCGAATCGCCTTCACATCGGCCAGCGAGGCCATGTTCAGCAAGCGCTCCTTCTTTTGCTCCGCGGTTTCGTCCCCGTAGTCGACGATTACGATCACTTCCGGGTCGCGATGTACCACCTCTTCCCAGCTTACTTCCGCCCATCCCTTGTCGATATCATCGAAAATATTTTTCCCGCCAACCTGATTAATTAGATTGGTCAAGTACGTATTGGCCGCCGTAAACGCCTTGTCTTCCCCGCTGTCATAAACGAAAACCTGAAGCGGCTGCTCCACCGGGCCGATCTGCGTCCGAATCTCTTCCAGTCCGCCGCGAATCTCGTCCACCAGCGCTTCGGCCCGGGCCTCGATGCGGAATATTTTCCCGATGTTCAAAATGTCCTGATACACGTCATCAAGCGTCGGCTTCGATTTATTGGAGGATTCCTGCACATAGGTCAGCACGCCTTGAGCGGCCAGATCCGCCCGGGAACCGAGCGTCTCCTCGGTGAACGCGCTTTGCCAGCCCGCATAAGCGAAATCGGGCGAAGCGTCCAGAAAAACCTCTTTGGAAGGATATTTATCCGATAATACCGGGATATGTTCATACTTCTCTTTGAATTCTGGCAGGATGCGGTCATCCAGATAGGCCGTCCCCACCATCGACGATTCGAGGCCCAGCGCCAGCATCACCTCGGTCGCATGCTGATTGAGCGTTACGGCTCGCTTCGGCGCTTCCGGGAAACGGAGCTTCTCCCCCATATTCTCCAATTCGACGGGGGCCTCCCCGCCCGCTGGAGGGGTGGCGGAAGAGTTTGAGGGCGAGGCAGACGGACCATTGCCGCCGCTGCAGGCGGACAGAACCGCCAGTAAAATAAGAATGACCAGCAGAAACGCCGGGTTGATGATCTTTTTCATAAGTTTTCTCCTTCGTAGGATCGTTGTTTGTTCTGTAATAGCGCGAGTTCAAAACGGCCTCCTAAAGCTTGCGGGCAATCAGCGTCACCGTTGCCGGAGCATCCGGCGCTTCGCCTGGAATTGCGCTGGCAAGCGGATATCCGCCGTTCCCCCAAATATAAGGGCGATACGGCAGTACGTCCTTCCCCGCTGCAATTGCTTCCTTGATCGTTTCCGCTTCGCCGAGTCCGTCGGTCGTCCGGTTTATTCCGAACGGAACTGCCGTCGGCCAGGGCTCGACCAAGCCGAAATTCCATACGGCCCGGGTCGCTTCGAAGCCTGCCGAGGCCAGAAGCAGAGCGGCCTCCTTGGGCGTGATCAACGCAAATTCGCGTTCGACCCGGTACCGCGAAGCCATCGCGCCGTCGACATACGTTTCGTAATCGATGGTACAGCGAAACAGCTGCCGGGACAGGGACGTCTCCCCTTCCAGACGGCGGGAGACCCATTTATTCGGCTGCAGTTGCTTCCTTTGCCGCGTTTGCCAACCTGCGCCGGCCGGAGGCAAATGCACATCCACAGCGACGTGGCCCCCGTCCTCCAAGCTGCGATGCAAATTGCGCAGCAATGCGACATGCTCCTCCATCAGCGTATAATGCTGCAGGAATCCGTCGGGACAAAGGGCGTGGGTAAAGGCCGCCTCGGAGCAAAAATCCAGGGCATCCGTTTCTACCAGCTGGAGCCGTTCTTCCGCTTCGCTCTTGAAGAGGCGCTTTCGTTTCGTTTCCGCCGTCTTCAGCATGCGCGGGCTCCAATCGACGCCGCAGTACCGCTCCGTCCGCGGGGCAAGTTCGGCGGCTAAACGCCCGGTACCGACGCCAAGCTCCAGCGCCCTGACCGGCTTCGCCGAGGTCTCCAGCCAATTCCGGTAAAAGTCGATCCCCGCTTTGCCGGCAAACTGCTCGTAATACTCCGCTTCATCCCCTTCATACTTCGGACTCGGCTGGCGCTCATGCCGGACGCCTTGAAGTCCGCAACGCGAACACACCGTTCCCGCCAGCTTCGCCATCGGAATTCCCGACGGCACGCCGTTTCGCGTGTCTCCGTTCCATTCGTCATACGCATATCCGCAATAGTTGCAACGGGTCAAAGCCATCTTTCTCCCTCCTTATTCATCGGTTTTCGATCATCTCCGGCAAGTAGGTAATCGACGGTCTTCCCGTACAGGGATGCCGCGAAATTTGCGTCTCCACACCGAACACGCGGCGCAGCAGATTCGGGTGCAGCACTTCATCGGGGGTCCCCGAAGACACGATCCTGCCGGCCTCCAGCACATAGATGCGATCACAGTAATAGGCGGCAATGTTCAAATCGTGAAGCGCGGCGAGCGAGGTCAACCGGAGCGTCTTGACCAAATCCATCATCTGCAGCTGATAGCGGATATCCAGATGGTTGGTCGGTTCGTCCAGGATCAAAAAGCCGGCTTCCTGGGCCAGCGCCCTTGCGATCAGGACGCGCTGCTTCTCGCCCCCCGACAAGGTGGAAAAGCTGCTGAAGGCGGCATGCCCCAGACCTACCCGCGCCAAAGCCTGCTCCGCGATCTCGCGATCCTGCACGGAGTCCGCCTCCAGCATGCGCTTATGGGGAGCGCGCCCCATCATGACAATGTCCCAGACCGTAAAATCGAAAGCGACGTTTGCTTCCTGGCTGACGACCGCCAGCTGCCGCGCCGTTTCCTTATGCGTCATGCGGGATAAATCCTGTCCGTTTAGGTAGACACCGCCCAAGTCGGGCTTCAGCACGCGGTACATATTTTTGAGCAGTGTCGATTTCCCGCTGCCGTTCGGACCGATCAGCCCGATGAACTCCCCTTCGCGGATTTCCAGGGAAATGCCTTCGATCAAGCGTTTGTCCCGAATGCCAAAGGATAAATCCTCCACTGTGATGTTCATTCTTGTCCACCTCCGAATGAATACGAGCTGCGCCGCAGCAGCCAGATAAAAAACGGGCCGCCGCATAACGCGGTAACGATGCCGATCGGCAACTCTTCCGGCGCCAGGACGAGTCTGGCCAGGACATCCGCCCATACGATGAAGATGGCTCCCAGCAGCAAGCTGATCGGGAGCACCCGGCGATGGTCCGACCCGACAAGCAGCCTGACGATATGCGGAATCATCAGCCCGACAAACCCGATGGAGCCGCTGATGGCTACCAGGGTGCCGGTAAGTAAAGCCAGGATCAGGATCAAGCCGATCCGGAGACTCTGGATGTCCACGCCGAGGGTAACGGCCGCATCATCGCCCATCAACAGCGAGTTTAACGCCCGATACTGGAATAACAGCAGCGCAGCGCCGGCGAATACAACGAGAGCAGGGAGGCCCAAATAGGCCCATTTCGCCCCCGTCAAGCTGCCCATCATCCAATACAGCGCCGTGCGGATGCCCTCCTCCCGCGGTGCCATCGTAACGATAAAATTCGTGGCCGCCGACATCATCATGGAAATGGCGATTCCCGACAACAACAACCTCGTGGTGGAAAGGGTTCCCCTTACCCGCGCCAGCAGATACACCATCCCCATCACGGCCAGCGAACCGAGAAAAGCCGAGAGAGACAAGGCATATTGTCCGAAAAATTGAAACGCTCCGAACAGGATGACGAGTGTCGCCCCGACCGAAGCTCCCGACGATACGCCAAGAATATACGGATCGGCCAGCGAATTGCGCATGAGCGCTTGCGCGGCGACGCCAGCAACGGATAATCCGGCACCGACGATTACTCCGAGCAGGACTCTGGGGAAGCGGATATCCCATACGATATGCCCTTGACCGGCACTCCAGGTTTCCTCCACCCATCCGGAGAAGCCCGGCACATGGGAAAATGCGATCTTCCAGACGGTCGCCGGATCGATTGCCACCGGCCCCAGCATCACCGCGACCGTAACTGATACCAGCAGCAAGGCGGCCAGCATGATCACAATCCCGGAGAACAGGAAGCGGCTCCCGGCAGCTTGGGGTTGCGTCCCATTGTTCATGGCTCCCGTTCCCCCAGCAGGATCATCCGCGGAGAACGCCGTTCGTCGTAAGCTTCCCCGTCGTAACTTCCACGCATGGCGTCCAGCCGAAGTCCCGCGCTTTTCAACAGGCTTTCCACTCCCTCCGGTGAATAGAGCTTCACGCGTTCCCTATAGCTTCGGGGCTCGCTCCCCGGTTCTTCAATCACGATATCCTTGAACACAAAGCCCTGTTGGATCGACCGGCGCTCGATAATGAGCGCCCCGTCCTCCTCCCGCCTGGAAAAGGGAACAAGATGATCCCGGGTATATCCGGCGTTCAACACATCGATGACAAAACGGCCGCCCGGTATGAGCGCCTTCCGGATCTGCTTCAGGACGTTCAGCTGTTCGCCGTCGGTCTCGAAATAGCCGAACGAAGTGAACAAATTGACGACCGCATCGAAGCCTTCCGTAAAAGTGCCGTCTTCCGGCAATGCGCGCATATCGGTTTCAACCCACCTGACGCATCCGGCAGCATCGGCTTCTTTAGCCTTTTGCAGCAACACGGGGGAAAGATCCGCGCCCGTGACGCGATAGCCGGCTTGGGCTAGCGCCAGAGCATGTCTGCCCGCTCCGCAGCAAAGATCGAGTACCCGACTTCCCACCGGCAACCGCAACCAGTCCATCACCCGTTGAACAAAGCGGTCAGCTTCCTGTTGATTGCGATGCTTGTAAACAAGCAAATAGTCCTCGCCAAAGCTTCTTTCATACCAAGCCATCAACATTCCTCTCTCCATACGCTCTTCCCCTCTCTTTTAATAGTAAAAATTACGATTAATTGACGACCCAAATTGCCCTTGTTTTTAACCCCATAACTCTACCCTCCTCGTAAACAAAAGCAGTCCTCTATTATATTAATCGTATTTTTTACGATTATCAATTAAATTTTATAGGCCACCGCTTTAAGGAAGTCGCGACTGACTTTGGGTGCGCGTAAAATCGGACATGGCATCATGACAAAAACGAACGTATTGCAGTGCGGTTTTCCCATCCAGATGCTGCTCGCCCTTGTCCAGATGGAAATCGTATTCATGCCGATCGGCCTTGTTTTATAACGCATGTCCTTTTCCGCATAAGACTTGGAGGTCTCGAAACGTTATGACGGTTTCCTCCCCGCCCCTAAGGATTCCAAACACGCCATTGATTATATCTCTTTCTTCTAAAAAAGTGAATTTGTAAGCAAGTCGCAACATATGAAAAGAAGCGGGAGCGGTCTGTGGCCAGACCGCTCCCGCCAAGCAACCGAGAAGGTTGGATGATGAAACCAGGGACTGAGTAGCGAGCGTAGGCAAACCTGCGTGAGCAACGGAAGGCCCGGCCGAATTCAATGATTCGACGTCGATTCCGCTGCTTGAACCTGCTTCGTCATGGGGAAGTCGACTTTTTGAACAACCTTTATAAAGGCGCTGTAAAACGGAACAGATAGGCCTCTTCGTACTCATATTGAATGCGGTCCCGCACGCTTTGGAAGAACCGCTCATTTGCGGACAGCGGAATGTACGTATTCGGCGTCAGCCGGGTAATGCCCGCTGCGAACCCTTCCGCAAGGAAAGCCCCGGCTATCTCGTCGAGCGAGTGCAGATTCATCGGAAGCTTGCCGCCGCTGTCGATTTTCTCGCGCATGTAGGGCAGGCTCGGATTGTTGCTGTAATCGCTGTAGCTTGCGTAATAGACGCCTCCAGGTTTGAGCGCCGCTTTGAGCTTTTGGGCATGCTCCCGCAGATCGGAGATTAGGTAGATCACCGCGGTGCTAATGGCCAGATCAAAGCGCTGTCCCCATTGCTCCGGAGACGCTGTCGCTACGTATGTGAGCGGCAAGTCCCCCTTCCGTTCATTGGCGACACTGATTGATTCGATGCCCAAGTCGGTTCCTACCCCTTCCTTGAACGGATGCCGGGCGTACAGATATCGCAGGAAGCCGCCCTGATTGCACCCAAAATCCAGAACGGAGAAATTCTCCAGCTCCCCTTTCTCCACTATGCGGTCCAGCACTTTCTCCCAAAAGGGAGCGTGGCTATCTTCCATTTGCTGTTCGCTTTCCGCCGGTGCATGCCACCACCGGTCATACAACGCTTCCTCTTTCATCTAGCCGACTCCTTTCAACTATTGTTCTCTCACCTATTATTCGTAATTATTACGCTCAATAGTCTACCAGCATATTTCCATTCTGTCGAGTCTCCCGCCTCGTTATGGGTGACCAGGAATCCGGGATTTTACCCTAACATTCAACAAATCCTTTTGCTGTCCCTGCCCCCTGCTTTCGCAGATTTTGGGGTGTGGTGCCAAATGCCTTCTTAAACATCCGGCCAAAATATCCGACATTTTCAAAACCGACCGTTCCGGCTATTTCCGTAACGGTATTTGTCGTGGTTTGCAGCAGTTTCCTGGCTTTATTCAAGCGGAACTGGATCAGGTAGTCCACGGGAGAAGTATCTGCCCCTTCCTTGAAGCAGCGCAGCGCCTCGCTTTTGCTTACCTTGGCGGCAGAGGCGATATCTGCAAGTCGGATTTTTTCCGTATAATGCTCATAAATGTACTCCAGCATCAGCCGCAATCGTGCCTGAGTAGTCTGGAAACCCGCGTTTTGCGGCAACTCCATACAGGCTTGTCTATTCATATACAATATGCGCCAGATGGAGGCGAGGTTGATCTGTACGTCCAGCTCTCTTGTCTCTTCCTCCGAATTCAATAAGCGGAAAATCCTGTGCAAGGATTGCAAAATCTCGCTTTGCCAATCAATCTGATTGCTTAGAGATAAGCAAGAAATGGAAGAGTACAATACGGGTTGTACAAATTTTTGGTATACCGTTTGATTCCCGCCCGAAATCAGCTCCGAACCAAATACGATATTGGGCACAACCGCTCTTTCCCCTGCCTCATAACCGTGAATGACTTTTGAATTAATGAAAATCCCATCCCCTTGGCAGAGCTGCACGCTCTCTTCGCCAATCAGATAATCCGCCTTCCCTTCCTGAATGACGGCAAACTCCAATTCATCATGCCAATGTCGATTGACGTTGTGATTCGGGAAATTGTCCGTATCGTCCAGATAAAATTGGATTGGAAATGGTTTGGAGCCATGTGTTGCCAACTCCCGAAGTTGTTTATCTGTAGCAACCGCTGATTGCAATTCAAGCGCCTCCGTTTTTGGCGATATTGTACTATAAACATGAGCAATACTGCAAGTAAATCAACATTTTCATGTGATATATTTATACTCATGTGCAAACTGTTGTATTTGGCATCCGTTTATCTATTAGACGATATCTCAGGAGGGAATTATGGCTACACTTCTTTTAATCATCATCTACATCGCATTCATCAGTTTAGGGATACCGGATTCGCTGTTCGGGACCGCCTGGCCTGCAATTAATCAGGAATTCGGCTTGCCGGTTTCGGCGGCGGGATATGTGACGTTTATCATTTCGGGATGTACCATTATTTCCAGTCTGATCAGTGCAAAGGTGATCAACAAATATGGCACAGGCAAGGTCACGGCAATTAGCGTTGTCATGACCGCTGCCGCTCTGCTTGGATTTTCTTATTCACAAAGTTTGGCATGGTTTTGCCTGTTTGCCATTCCGCTCGGATTAGGAGCCGGAGCTGTAGACTCAGCGCTCAACAATTACGTGGCGCTCCACTATAAGTCCAGTCACATGAATCTGCTGCATTGCTTTTATGGCATTGGGGTTTCGATAAGCCCGTATTTGATGTCGCTGGCACTTTCGGAGCAGGACAATTGGCGAGGCGGTTACTACACTGTCTTCGTGATCCAAGGTGTCATCGCATTGATTACCTTGTTTTCATTACCATTATGGAGGATAGCAAACCAGGACAAGCAGGAGGCGAAGGATGAGGCTTCCAAAACGGTCAGTATCGCATACCTGTTTAAGCTGCCTTCGGCGAGAGCGGCGTGGCTGATGCTGATCGCTTCCTGTGCGATTGAGTACACAGCCGGCATTTGGGGAAGCACCTTCCTTGTATATACCAAAGGCTTGTCTGTAGAAAGTGCAGCCAAATGCCTTACCTTGTATTACGTCGGAATGGCTACAGGAAGGCTGCTGGCGGGTTTGGCCGCGAATAAGTTGACCAGTTGGAAATTAATTCAAATCGGACAGTGTATCCTCGTTGCGGCGATTGTCATGCTCATGCTGCCCTTGCCCACTGTTGTATCGGCTGCCGCTCTATTTTTGGTCGGCCTTGGCAACGCACCGATCTTCCCAAATCTCCTGCACTTAACACCAAGAAATTTTGGCAAAGAGATCTCACAGTCAATGATGGGCACTCAGATGGCTGCCTCCTATGTGGGAATCGCACTAATGCCTCCGTTGTTTGGTCTGCTGGGGCAATCGCTTGGCTTGAATGTTTTCCCCTATTTTCTGATGCTGCTGTTTGTTGTTATGATTCTGTCCATGAGCCGTCTGATGGTGATGCTAAAAAAGCAAAATCTGTATGACGGACGCTGGTTTCAATAGATGAGGCCAATATTGGATGATATAAGGATTCTTGTATGTGAATCTATTCTTGGTATAATCCTCTTTATAGATAAAACCTGAAGGAGAGGAAGCTGTAATGAATAGCAACGATTTGATAATCATGAATTTTGAAGAGGTTCGACGCAGGAGTATAAAGGTTT
>NZ_HG005139.1:1009326-1016934 GCF_000455265.1 Paenibacillus antibioticophila | reverse complement strand
CGTTTGTTGTGTTAACAACATGTCATCCGGATTACACGTATGAGGATAATTACACATATAAGCAATCATGCACCCAATTTTGAAATCAGGGTTAATCGAATGACCTAATTTCACTGCTTTCGCACTTGCCACAAATTGATGATGCAAAGCTTGAAAGCGCATTTGTGCATTATCATTTTCACTCGAAGAAAAGTCAATGGACTCCATACCACCAGCTAAAGCACCGGCACCTGAAAAAAGAGTTCCCGGAATTGTTAATACGTTAATTTCGTTAAACGTCAACCAATATTGAACTTTGTCTTTATAGCGATTAAAGATCGTCTCACAGTAACGAACGTAGCAATCAATTACTTCTCTGCTGACCCAGCCGTTGTATTTTTTTGTTAAGCCAAAAGGGGTTTCATAATGTGAAATCGTTACAAAAGGTTCGATATTGTATTTATTCAACTCATCAAATACATCATCATAGAACTTCAATCCCGCTTCATTTGGCGAAACATCATCCCCATTCGGGAAAATTCGACTCCAGTTAATCGACATTCTAAATGTTTTAAAACCCATTTCTGCTAATAGCTTAATATCTTTTTTATAATGACTATAAAAATCAATAGCTTCATGGCTAGGATAATACGTATCTTCTTCTAAAATAGGTGTTATCCGTCTTCTTTTAGTGTGCGTACCTCCTGTCATCATATCAGCAGTGCTAGGACCTTTTCCATCTTTATTCCATGCGCCTTCTATTTGATTGGCTGATGTAGCTCCACCCCATAAAAATCCTTTTTTCATGTGAAATTGTCCCCTTTCAATTTTGAATTTTGCTTTCGCTTCCTTTTATTCTGATTTCCTAATTATTCAGCTTCTTAAGCTGTAACTTCGGCATTCTCTGCTCCCGCAATCTCTTGTTTGTATTCTTGATTGTCTACTTTTTTGAAGAATGGATAGTAGATAACATAGCTTAAAATTATTAACAGTACCTGGAACAGGGCAACTTTCCAACCACCGTCAATGAATCCGCTAACGACCACTGGCGTTCCCATAGGTGCAATTCCTCGCAACGGTGGAAGTAACCCAATAGAGGTAGCTACAACTGATAAACCAGCCCCTAAAAGAGGCATACCAACAAATGGAATTATCAATTTCGTATTTAACACCATCGGCATACCAAAAATCAATGGTTCATTTATACCGAACAAACTTGGTACCACAGTTAATTTTCCTAATGTTTTGTAGCGAGAAGCCTTTGCTCGCAACATCGCAAAAGCTAATCCGATTGTAGCGCCTGTTCCCCCAATTCCAGCATAAATCATCAATGACGCTGCAGGAACGATAAGGTTTGGTAAATCCATACCATTTTGGAATGCGGTCATATTTTCTATTTGTAATGGTGTCCAAATTGCACCCATAACTGAATAAACAACTAGCGGTCCATGTACACCCAAGAAGAAGAAAATACTCGTTGCAGCGACGCAGATCAGAAACGCCGGCCAACTACCGCCTAATGCTGTTAAAGGCGTTTGAACGATTGTAAAAATAAACTGATGAATTGACGTATATGCGGTACTTGCAAATATTCCTCGAATAGCTAGCATAATTAAAATAATGACCATGGAAGGTACGATTGCTGCAAACGACTTCTCGATGGTTGGCGGTACGCCTTTAGGCATTTTGATATAAAATTCTTTGTCCAAAACAAGCACGTATACTCTAGCAACAAGGATTGCTACTAGCATAGCAACAAAAAGACCTGGAGCTCCCAACCATTGCACGCTGATTCCCATCGTCTGATCTTCCATCTTCCCCATAGGAGTTACGATTAAAAATGACATAATCGCAATAATACCCGCTGCAAATCCACTTTTCTTGAATGATTCAGCTAGTCCATAAGCAATTGAAAACACCACATAGATGGAAATAACATTCGTCGTAACTTGAGCAGGAAGGCTTGTTAGCGTTTTCAGACCAGTGCTTACCAAGAAGTCTTGGTAGATTTGCAAGTTTAATGAGTCGATTAAAGAGAAAATCGCTCCCCCTATAAGAACTGGCATTACTGCTGCTAATCCATTAGAAATACTCGACATATATTTATTTTTTTGAATAATGCCTGATATTTTTTGTAGCTTATTCCGAAAATTTTGCGCTTTTTCCATTGATTTCTCCTCCTCTTAGATTATGCGCCTATCATTTTCATAGCAGTTGCCAAGACTTTTTCACCGTCCATCATGCCATAATCCATCATATCTATTACGGTGACAGGAATATTGCCTCCAACCTTTTCTTGCACATCTTCTTCCGCATGCCCCATTTGCGGACCTAACATAATAACATCTGCAGGCAGATAACTTTCCAGAGAACTTTCTCCACAGGCATCAATTGACACAACCAGTTCTTTTTTCTTTGCTGCTTCTTTCATTTTTTCAACAAGCATGCTTGTTGAAAATCCCCCTGCACAAACTAGTAAAATTTTTTTAGTCATTTTTCTTCAACTCCTTAATTCTTTCTTCAAGTTCAACTCTTTTTTTACTTTCTTCTACCATTTCGCTTACTAATTCCTTGACAGTAATTGCATTCATCAAGTGATCTTGCGCATGAATCAGTAATACAGTAATTTCGCTTTTTTCGCCTCGACCTTCTGCTTGAAGCAATTGGGTTTGCACTTTATGTGCAGCAGTCAAGTTTTCTTTCGCTTGCTTCAAGAATTCTTCAGCTTGTTCAAAATCCCCTCCGCGTGCAGCACGAGAAGCCTTTAGACTCTTGCTTCTAGCTTCTCCGCTATTTGCGATAATTTGCATAATAGTTTGTTCATAACTCATATCATTTCACTCCTAAAGTAGTTTCTCTATCTCTATCATGAACTGCTCAAAGCTTCGCACTTGTAACAATGCTTTGCGAATTTCATCCTTCTCCATCACCATAAGCAACAATTTACTAATCTCCTTGTGCAAAAACAATTGTCCAGCTCGCAAATTGATGACAAAAATAAATTGTACCTGCTTGCCTTCGTTCATTATGGGCTTTTGCAACAAAATCACATTTATACAGTCCTTAATTGCACTCATTCTCATCGGATGCGGACCAGCTACGCCGTTTGTATAAATCGTCGTGAACTTCCGTTCCCTTGCTATCACCTGTTCCACAAATTCTTTTTCTGCAAAACCATACTGCACGATCTCTTCACAACAGTTTGTCAGCAATTCCATATAATTGTCAGCCCCATTTAAATGGAACAATTCTGGTCTGAACAGTTCCTTAAAATCGATAAATTTATAAGAAGGCTGTGAATGATTAATTTGGATTGCAATAATTTCTTTAATACGATGAATTTCAGAATCATCCAGCAAATGCTTAATATGAATGACCCGTTTATCGGTAATAACATGCCCTTCTAGAGGAACTGTCGTTAAGAGCAGATCAATTGGCTTCGTTAAGATATCATCCATCTCATTTACTGAAGCTGTGATGACAGACGCATTCGGAAATACGGATTCGAGCTTTAGCCGAATGAGCTGTGCACTTCCTCCCCCTGTCGAGCAAATAACAGCAATCCGTTTGAATTGCTCAAGCTTACGTTGCTTCATCCGTTCAAGATGAGTTGCAAAATGAAGAGCAACATAACCTGCCTCGTCTCTTGACATCCGAAACCCGTATTCTTCCTCAACAATCTCTGCAAAGCGAAATGAAATTACAAACACGTTAGCATATTGACTGTATACATCTTCAACTAACGGGTTTTCAAGCTGTAAATTGTAATATAAGCGATTAAGCAATGGGAACATGTGAAGAAGTAGTGCTTCCCGCAAATGCTCATCCTCATCAAAGCTAGTTAAAAACTCTTTGTCAAGCCGCTGTAAAATGGTGCTAATGCCTTCTCTAAGCTGTTCTTTCTTTTCAGTACTAACATGCTCCATGACCGTTTTACCTGAAATATGCAATGCCAAGTAATCAATTTCATCATTTGGGAGCGAGACTTCATAAAACTTATGAATCCAAGCAGCGATTTTCACGGAAATATCCCTGTACAATGGTTCAGGCGACTTAGGAATCGTCTGACCAGATACAATAAAATTGTGCTTCGTTACACGATAAAGCAAAATAAATATATGCGTAACGATATTATTCAGGAAGACATCCGAAATCTTTAACTCCTTTTCTTTTAATACCTGTAGTAAATATGCCTGAAGCCCCTGCGTATCAAACTCACGTTGGAATTGTTCAAATTCCTCCGCCGGTTTAATAAATTCACTATTATTTAGCACAAAATGCGAAAAGGCTTTCCGATAATTTTGTTCTTCTCCCTCAATTCGCATGCCATAATGTGCACGCCGATTCAAGATCAGTGAAAAATTAGCCAGGCGTTGCTCCACCTCTTTCAAATCGGAAATAATCGTGGAACGACTGATTCCCATCTGCTCAGCCAATTTCTCCATGGAAGTGAAACCGTTACTTTGAAGCAGAAAAAATAAAAGATAACGCTGACGATCTTCTTTATTGTCCGGATCAATCAAGCTCGAACTAAACTGTCCCTGCTCTTGATAATGCTCAAAGCTAGACGCATCTACAACGTGTAGTTGATAGCCTTGACCACGAATCATTTTAATGCGAAAGCCGTGATGCTCTCCGCTTCTTTCAAGAGCTCGGATTATGTCTCGAACCGTTCTCTCCGATAAGCCCAGTTTCGCAGTTAACTCACTCATCTTTACGAGATTAGGATGTGCGGATAATAGAATGCGGATAACTCTTTGTTCCCTCATTACATTTCCCTCATTTTATAACACCATTTGGATTGGAGACTGATTCCTCCCACACAGAGCCGTTCGATGATAGTAAAGGGCGCTTTCTTCATCTCCTCCTTGAATTGCTTCACATTGGTGCCAATTTTTTTGACTGACTTAGATTGAGGATGATTTACTGTTTGCCGGTACATCTTCATACTACAAGTAAGCGTTTATCATGAACAGTTTGTATTCTGCCATTTGTAACGGCAGAAAATACGGGATACGTCACGATATCTTCACTTCTGTAATGGGGCCTGGCGCAGACGAGGCACTGATATATAAATTGAAGTATCCATCAATAAATGCAAGTTATTCGCTATAATTGGAAGGAGTGCTTTTATGTTAAGAAGAGCGTTGATACAACGAGCCTTTCACTTGTGAGGAAGGATTATTGATACATGTGGGTTTTGGCATTAAAGGGAGGGCTTTTCTAAGGGATGGCGTAGATGTGACAACGAAACTTGTTGACACAAGCAATCGCTTTTCCCCTGCAGGACTCGCCCTCCTTTCTTAATAATTCTTTAATTGGCAGCCAACGGCATTTTTGAAGTTCGACAACAATTACAGCGAGCGCTTCAGTGCCCGGTCGAATAAGCTGTTCAGCGCACAAAAGGCCGTGTCCCAAACGATGCAAGGACACGGCGATTAAGAAACTAGATTAGCGTATCAAAACGTCGTTGTTTTAGTAGGCCTTCACGATATCTCCGCTGGCTTGCTTATCAGGCTCAACCACACATTTGAAGACCAGATCAGCAATCGTTTCTGGTTCCTGCTGACCCTTTGGATTCTGCTCGGAACGAACATTCCCCGGATCAATGACACTGACTTGAATGCCGTGCTTGGCCTCCTCTGCCGCCAATGTTTTCATTAAAACCTCGAGGCCTGACTTTGCTGCGGAGTATCCCGAAAATCCTTCGAAGTACAGATTAACCATCATTGAAGTAATGGACACAACATGCCCCTGCTGCTGTTCTCTCATTTTCGGTAGGAAGGCATTTGTTATATAAAAGGCACTGTATAAATTCAGCTTAATCATCTCGTCCCACTCAGAAGCAGTCATATCATGGACAACAATAGGAGCTCCAGCAGCACCCGCATTATTGACCACAATATCGATTTTTCCCTTTAGGTTTAGTACTTGATCTCGCAAGTGCTGCACATCATTCAGACTGGTCACATCTGCCGAAATCGCCAGCGCTTCTCCACCGGATTGATGGATTTGAGTTGCGACCTCCTCTAGCTTATCTAATCGCCGTCCCACAAGTACGACGAATGATCCTTCTGCAGCCAGTTTAATCGCTGTAGCGCGGCCAATACCTGTTCCTGCCCCCGTCACCAATGAAACACATTTTTTCAGAACTCCCATCTGATTCCCCCCAATCTTTCTTTCGATTTTATACATCCTTAATGTACGGATGTTGAAAAAAAGCGGGGATTACTTTTCCTTTTAACTGATATATTTCATTTCAAATCATAGTCAATCACGACTTTGACCGCCCTGCTTGGATCGCAGGCTGTTTCAAAGGCATCGACAATTTGATTGTGAGGAAAACGATGTGTCACAATTTTACCGATATTTGTGCTGCGTTCATCCAAATATCGAATCGCCTCCTTGATATCTTCCGCATTGTACATAAAGGAACCCATAATGGTTGCTTCAGACCACATCACATTGCCAAGCGCAATTTCGACAGGCTTCTTGTACACCGCAACCACCGATAACTTGGCCCCCGCTTTGGCCAGATTCAAAAATTGTTCCGGAATGCTTGAGGCGCCTGCACAGTCGATGAAAATATCCACATCGGGCACTGTCTTTCCAACACAATCGTTGGATTGTCCAAAATGAGCGGTTAAAAATTCGCCCAGATCGCTAAGAGCAGGATTGAAGGGGATTCCGCCCATCTCTTCGGCAAGCCGAAGCCGATGATCGTCCAAATCCACGATTACGCATTTCTCCACACCTGAACCTGTAAGCGCAGCCAAAGTACATAAGCCAATAGCGCCTGCACCATAAATCACGACGTGCGAACCAGCTTTGGCTCCCGGCAAATTCTTTCCATGTATCCCTACACTAAAAGGTTCAATGACTACCGCTTCGTCAAAACTAACATGATCGGGTAATAGAAACAAATTGTGATCCAGTTGTGCATTCTCTACCAGAATGTACTCAGAAAACGCTCCGCCACGCTCCGTAGCGCCCAAGGATCGGTGCAACAGCGGATTGACAAATACACGATTACCTGCTTCGATGCTCTGAACCTCTGCTCCTGCTTCAACTACGACTCCGACCATTTCATGTCCGAATTCAGCTTTTGGATAAATCGCTACAAGATCGCCGTTGTATTGAAAGGCCGTCATATCCGTTGCACAGATTCCCGCGCGCTTGACTTGCACCAAAACATCTTTGACCCCCGGCTTTGGCATGGGCCTCTCCTCAATACAAATTTGTCGGATTCCTTGATAGATAGCCGCCTTCATGGTTTGCATAATGTAGCCCCTCTTTCGTTAAATCTTCCCTTAGCAGCATGGCTAATCTCAGATTGATGTTTGACAAGACTTGAAAATGTCACTTAAAATACTACTGTTATGACATTAGCCACGCCGTAACAATTGTAACACCATATAGACGATAAGGTCAATTACATCGCTGAGACCATCAACACAAGGGAAAAGGAGATCTCCAACATGCCCGATGATCGCCAAACTGAAATTGAACGCTTGAGTATGACTCGTTTATCTAACGCTGAATCAAGCCGCCTTACCAGAACTTGTATTGAATCCGCCTTAATCGCACTCATGCAAGAAAAAAAAGCTACAGGATATCTCGATACAGAAA
>NZ_HG005139.1:997364-1009301 GCF_000455265.1 Paenibacillus antibioticophila | reverse complement strand
CGCCAAGTCAATAGGCTAATCTCAGAGTTGTATGTTTTGACAAAGACTTGAAAATGTCACTTAAAAATACTACTGTTATTGACATTAGCCTACGCCGTAAACTAATTGTTAACCACCATATAGACGTATAAGGTCAATTACATCGCTGAGACCATCAACACAAGGGAAAAGGAGATCTCCAACATGCCCGATGATCGCCAAACTGAAATTGAACGCTTGAGTATGACTCGTTTATCTAACGCTGAATCAAGCCGCCTTACCAGAACTTGTATTGAATCCGCCTTAATCGCACTCATGCAAGAAAAAGAGCTACAGGATATCTCGATTACAGAAATCGTCAATCACGCAGGAGTATCCCGTACCGCTTATTATCGGCATTACAAGTCCAAGGAAGAAATTTTACAAAGTGTCATGAAAGAGATCGTTAAAAAAGTAGTCAAGGCGATGAAACTTCAGACACCTGTCCACAATTCCTATGACTACTGGCTCCGCTTATTCACTGCAGTACACCAGCATGCTGAACGCGTACAACTCTTGCTAGGTGCGAACTTTGGAGAAGCTATTCTGAATGAAGTGACGAGAAGAATGTTAGCCCCAGTACCTGATTACGATGCTGTAAGCAGCTATGCAGCTTATTTTTGGGGCGGAGCTGTCTATGGTGTATTATTGGCATGGATGCGAAACGGCATGCTCCAGTCTCCTGAAGAGATGGCGAGTATTTGCTTCCAACTCGTAAAGGGACTATCTGAATTGCGGCAGTAAGTCAGTTTAACAACTGTAAAAAAGAAAATGTACTTCGCAGAATTCAATTGACCCAAGATTGGTCTTATGAAAACGGAGTGCATTCATATCATTGGTCTCATCGATTTTCGTTGATTCATACCAGTATCATTTTAAAAAAATATGTCCTGTCAACTCTTGGGAATATGAATTTGCCATATGTCGTTTTACATGCTCAAGAAACTGGGCAAAACGAAATTCTTAAAAAGCTGGAGAGCATCTTTGCTCTGCTTTAACAATACGGTGCTGATATGAAATGTTCATCAGTAGAATATTTATTGCAGTACCGGATTGAAGCTGCGCAACGTCTTTTACACCTTACTACTCGTTCTATCCGTACAGAAGGAAACTTCAATTTAATTCATTGCTTGATGTGTATCATTCTGGAGCTATTCACTACATCGATTTGATATATGCCGAATCGTAATGGGAACAAGTTATTGTCCTTGATTCGAGACACGAACTTGTTCCGATAAAACAAAAAAGCCGCTTTAATAGCGACTTTCTAGTGGCACATGTTTTGTCATACTCTAAACATGAGTTAAGTTAGAATGCCTTTTACAGTTCCAGTCCATTTGACTCAATCACATTTTTATACCAATAAAAGCTTTTTTTTCGGCTTCGTTCAAGAGTACCTTCACCTTCATTATTTTTGTCTACATAAATGAATCCATATCTTTTTTTCATCTCGCCAGTAGAGCAACTCACAAGATCGATACACCCCCACGGAAGGTAACCCATCAGATCTACTCCATCTTCTATTGCTTCTTTCATTGCTCGAATATGACTTCTCAGGTAATCGATTCGATAGTCATCCACAACCTCGCCATATGCATCCAGATGATCCGCAGCACCAAGACCGTTTTCAACAATAAAAAGTGGTTTTTGGTAACGATCGTATAGCTGATTTAGCAGAATCCTCATTCCTACCGGATCAATCTGCCAGCCCCAATCACTTGTCTCCAAATAAGGGTTAGATGACCCCCAGGAGAAATTGCCGGTTATCTGTTCTTCCGGCTCCTTGGCAATAACGGTGGACATGTAATAGCTGAATGATAAAAAATCAGCCGTATACTTTCGAATTAATTCTTCATCTCCAGGCAACATATCGATTTCAATATTGTTCTCTTTAAAGAAACGTTTAATATATGAAGGATAATAGCCTCTCATCATAACATCAGAAAAGAATAGCGTTTCTCTCTCTGAGGTCATATTTTGCCAGACGTCATCAGGATTGCAAGTTTTAGGATAGGAAAGATTGGAAGCCATCATCATGCCGATCTTCGCATCCGGTATAACTTCATGACATGCTTTTACAGCCAGACTACTTGCGACAAACTGATGATGTGCTGCCTGATAAACTTCATGTAAGTATTGAGGATTGTCATACTTGAGAAGCATGCCACCGCCTAAATACGGCATGACTCGGACAACATTTATTTCGTTGAATGTAATCCACAATTTTACTTTGTCTTTATAGCGTTGAAAGACTGTACGGGCATATCTTTCGAAAAAACCAACCAATTCCCGGTTTTTCCATCCGCCATATTTCTTCAGTAAGTGCAAAGGCATTTCATAATGGGACAAAGTAATGACTGGCTGAATCTGATGTTTAATCAGTTCGTCGAATAGTCGGTCATAAAATTCCAGCCCTTTCTCATTAGGCTCCAAATCGTCTCCATTGGGGAAAATCCTTGACCATGCAATGCTGGTTCGCAATGCTTTAAAGCCCATCTCGGCAAACAACGCAATATCTCCTTCGTACCGATGATAGAAGTCGATGGCTTCATGGCTCGGATAATAAGACTCGCCGTTCAAGTCCGTGCTGATATTCATTAAACGTTCATTTACATTGCCGCAAATTAGCGTATCTGCAGTACACAATCCTTTCCCGTCTTCCAAATAAGCCCCTTCGATTTGGTGAGCTGAAAGTGCGCCGCCCCATAAAAAATTTTCAGGAAAAAATTGAATGTTCAGTGGATTCGCCTCCTCAATTATTTCGTAGTCACTTATGGTAGCAAAGTGAATTCAGTTTCCAAAAGAGAATCGGAAGATGTGCCGATCATAGCTATGAATTTACCTGGTTCTGCCTTATACTCCATTTCTAGAGTATAGAAACGGAGCAGTTCTTCAGTAATATTGAACAACACGGTTAAGGTTTCTCCCGGCTCAATATTCACTTTTTGGAACCCCTTTAGTTCCTTAACAGGACGGACAACGCTTCCCGTAACATCCCGGATATACAGTTGAACAATTTCAGCTCCGGACATTTCCCCTGTATTCGTTACGTCTACAGATAGCTGGATCGTATCACCATAACTAAAAGATGGATGACTTAAGCGCAAGTCACTGTACTCAAAATTTGTATACGATAGTCCGTATCCAAACGGAAACAAGGGAGCATTGGGCGCATCCAAATATTTCGATACGAACCGTTCCGAACGCCCGGAAACGCTCAATGGCCTACCTGTTGAAAATTCATTATAATAGACCGGAATCTGCCCTACCGAATGTGGGAAGCTCATACTGAGTTTTCCGCTGAAGTTCCGCTTGCCATATAGTAGTTCGGCTAGCGCATCTCCCGTTTCTGTCCCTGGATACCAAGCTTGTACGATGGAGGCAACTTTATTAACCAATCCAGTAAGCACAAGCGGTCTACCAGTAAATAGTATCAACACAATTGGTTTACTCAAAAGAGATAACTTATCCAGCAGTAAAAGTTGATGTTCTGGCAATGACAATTCTGTCCTGCTGGCGCCTTCGCCGCTTTGGAACATGTGCTCGCCAAGCGCCAGCACAATTACATCCGATTGCTCGGCTGCTTGCATCGCATCACTCAGATAGACTTCTTTGTCTTCTGGGTTAGTATCTGTTTGAAGATACTTGGCCATACCGCCTAGAACACTGTAATCCTCCAAGATATCGCAGCCCTTGGCGTGGAAGAGACTGGTCTCTGCCGCTTGACGTTTCATCCCTTCCTTTAATGTGACTACAGCCTCATAATCCGCTTGAATCGCCCACATGCCGCAGATCATCTTCTCATCCGAGTAAGGGCCGATGAGCGCCACCTTCTTGTCCGGCTGGATCGGCAAAACCCCTGTATCATTCTTTAGCAGCACAACGGATTGAGCGGCAGCTTCTCTGGCCATCTTCCTGTTGTTTTCCGATAATAGCGTTGCTTGTTCTCTTTCAGCGCTAGCTCCCCGGTAAGGATCTTCGAACAGTCCAAGCTTATTCTTTAACCGCAAAACTCTTAAGGCTGCCTGATCAACCAAACTTTCACTGACCGTTCCCGAATTCACTAAATCCAACAGATTGTTGGCAAAAATACTCGTTTTCATATCCATATCAAGTCCGGCTTCAATTGCTAAACGAGCTGCGTCCAGCTCATCTTCCGCCACACCATGAAGTATTAACTCTTGCGTCGCCGCATAGTCTGAAAGGACAACGCCTTCAAACCCCCACTCCTCCCTAAGTAAGTCACGAAGGAGCCACTTGTTGCCCGTTGCGGGCACGCCATCAACCGTATTGAACGACGTCATAACCATCTCGCAGCCACTGTCTACAGCGGCTTTGTACGCCGGGAGATAGTCCTGACGCAATCTTCTTTCGGACATATCGACGGTGTTATACTCTCTGCCTCCCTCTGGTGCGCCATAAGCTGCAAAATGCTTGACGCAAGAGGCGATGCTTCTGTTGCTGGTATCCAAGTGTTCTCCTTGAAAACCCTTTACCATTGCAGCTGAAAAGACAGCATTTAAGAACGCGTCTTCTCCGGTAGATTCCATCACTCTTCCCCAGCGAGGGTCACGAACGAGATCAACCATCGGCGAGAACGTCCCTTGTACCCCGGAGGCCGAGGTTTCGTCGGCCACAATTTCCATGCATTTGCGAACAAGGTCCGGGTTCCATGTGCTTCCAAGCCCCAAAGGGATCGGAAACACAGTTTTGTACCCATGAATGATGTCCGCCAATATTAATAAAGGAATTCCCTTTTTGTTCTTTTTTAAATAATTGCTTTGAATTTTGACGACTTCTTCGGCACCAAACGCATTATAAACGGCGCCAGCCATGTCAATTACGTCCTGGGTAATCCCAATTTTCTGCTTCGGACCGATCGAACGCTCTTCCGAGTCAAAGAACTCCCCTGTCAAAAGCACTAACTGGGCAATCTTCTCCTTCAAAGTCATGCTGTCAAGGAGGTGTAACAGTTGTTCTTCCTTCATTTAAACACATCCTTACTCGCGATTTGTTCAATTAAGCTGTCTCTTCACGCAGCGCTTCACCGTCCATTTTTTTGAAGAAAGGATACCAACACAGCGTCCATATCACCACGAGAACCAATTGAAGCAGACCGAACAACCAGCTGCCTTGTACAATTCCCTGTAGGATGATCGGTACGCCTTGCGGTACGCCTACTCCCGACATTCTCGGCAGCAATCCTGATGCGATCGCAAGATAACTAAACAATGCTGAAAAAACGGGCAGGAACACAGCCGGAATAAACGTTCGCACATTCATGACCAGTGGAGTACCAAAAATAAGCGGCTCTGTTATTCCAAAAATACCAGGAATGATTGAAAGTCTCCCGAGCGTCTTGAAGCGCGAACTTTTGGCGAATAGAATCATACAGATGGCAAGACCGAGTGCTGTACCACCGATAGTTGAAATAGTATAGAACGCCATCCCGATTATATTAGGCAGTGGCTCTCCCGCATTAAAGGCAGTCAGGTTTTGCAAGTCTACAGCCATCCAGATCGGAGCCATTACCGACAGTATGACCATTGGACCGTGAATTCCAAAAAACCACAAGATTTGCCCAAGAAAAATCACGAGCAGCATCGTCCAAATATTAGATGAAATGCCCATCAGAGGAGTCTGAAGTATCGAGTAGATCGCTTGATGTATGCTTTCATATGATGTGTGTGAAAAAATGGTAGACAGCACGGCGAAAAACACACTGAGAATCAAACCCGGAATGATGCCTGCAAAGCTGGAGGATACGATCGGAGGCACCGAATCCGGCAATTTAATGGTCCAGCCCTTTTCCTTAATGAAGCTGTATACAAAACCTACAATCAGTCCCACAATGATGGCGGAAAACATGCCGCTGCCGCCCAGGAAGCCCATGGAAATTGAGTAATTTACAGTTCCAAACTCGGTTGGAGTAGCTGTATAGGGCGTAATGATGAGAAAACTGAACAGCGCAATGATGGCCGCCGGAATAGCATCTTGTTGCTTCTGCTTTGCAAAGCCGTAGGCTATGCCCGCTACAACATAAAGCGCCGTTACATTGATGGAGAACATAATCAACAAATCCAGAACATTCATTATACCGCTGCTAATGTAAAAGTCCTGCAGTGCTTGTATTTGCAATCCTTTTAAAATGGTGGCAAATGATCCGACGATCGTAGCCGGAAAAGCTGCCATCATCCCTGCCATCAACGATTTCAAAACAACCGAATTCGATATATTGCCGAATAATTCACTTATTTTGCCTGTGAATTCAGCATTAATTTTCATTTATCTCACCTCTTCTTTATAAGGGTACGATCCTACTTCTCTGCCAGTAAATTTCTTGCTTGTTTTAAAACGTTCTCTCCATTCATCATGCCGTAGTCTATTGTGTTGATCACGTCAACCTTAATGCCTTTCGGCTCATATAATCCTTTCAATCGACTAAGAGCATATCCAATTTGAGGACCTAACAGCAAAACATCTGTTTCTTCTGCATAATTGCTGAATGCGCTTTCGGAAACGGCGCGGATAGAGATTGTCTCCCCCTCTTTTTCCGCAGCTGCTTTGATCTTATTGACCATAATGCTTGTCGACATTCCTGCCGCACACACCAGTGTAATGTTCATGTTCATTCTCCTTATTATTAATTTAAAGTTTAAATTAATCTCGTGAAGCCTCAAACAGGTCCACAATCGTTTCAGCCAAATCAATTACAGTGATCGCGTTCATTAAATGATCTTGTGCATGAATCAGCAATACACTAACTTCATACTTATTCCCTGAAGCTTCTTGCTGGAGCAGTGAGGTCTGAATTTTATGTGCTGCCCGGGAGCTTACTCTTGCTTCTGCAAGCAAAGAGCGCGCTCTGTCTACTTCCTTGATCTTGGCAGCCTGGATTGCTTCCAGAGCTTTACTTCGAGCTTCGCCCGCATTGGCAATCAGCATCATTTCCTTTTCAACATCCTGCATGTGTAAACACCATCCTGCTGCTTATTTTTCTTACAATGTAAATATTAGCGTTATCCGGCCGTAACCTGAATGCAGCTTTCTTTCCCTTTTAGATCGAAAATATTGCGTCAATGAAACAGCGCATCTTGTACCAAAGGTTGTAGCAAAAGAAGCATGGAGTCGTAATCCTTCACGTCCAGTATTTTTTGGACCAGTACCGTATCGCTTACAACCTTTACAAGCAGGTTGTACATGGGAGACAAATCGCCCGTCTTTCCCCCTGCCGCAATGCTAAGCAAACATACAAACTGCACCATTTTCCCTTCCCACAGTACTGGTTTTCGCAAAGTGCAAATCGCCCAAACAGTCTCGTTCGTCTCTGGAATTAACGGGTGAGGAATTGCAGTCAAATTGCCATATGCTGTTGATGACAAATGTTCCCGCTGCATGACTGAATTTACAAATGTCTCTCCAACTAATCCGTTTTTATGCATTTGGGAGCAGAGATAACGAATTACCTCCTCCCGAGTTTCGAAATCTTCATGTAAGAATAAAAGATCGGGCCGAAGGTATGGCAACTTCGAACTCACCAGGCCGTAAACGGCCTGTTCAATCTTTCTCATTTCAACATCACCTAAAAGTGTATCTACTAATATCACCGGAACATTGCATTCCACTTGAATTGGGATTGTCGTAATAATGAAATCAAGATCTCGAAGGCTAGTTTCTTTCAATTGAAATAAGCCTATTGTTTCGACTATTTCCAAGCGAGAGCCGAAGTAAGCACGCAATTTATGATAAAGAAGCTGAGAACTCCCCAAACCAGAGCTGCAAATAACAATACACCGCTTGGGGGAAGCGCTATTTCTGCTCCTCTCGATCGCTGCACCTATATGGAGCGCAATATAACCGATTTCATTATCACTCACATGTATGCCCAGACGCTCGTTTAACACGGTGCTGGCCAGCACTCCTGCATGGAAAGCTAATGGGAGCCTCGTTTTAATAGAATCCAGCATAGGGTTTCTTAGACTCATACCATAACGTAACCGGCTAATAGCAGGTTTCAAATGCGCGTATAAACTGCGAACGAGTTCATGATCGCCACTAATGACGATTCCTAATTTCTCCTCTATCGTCTTGATCACTTCAATTGTTGTTTGATAAGCCTCAATATCGTTATTAGCCTCTTCTAGCGAACTATTTATTGAAGAAACTTTACTGCCTTCCAAGTGTATGGCGAGATAAATCCTTTCTTCAAGTGGGAACTCCATGTTCATGTGATCTGAAAGATCATTGATAATTTGTTCTGCTGTTTTATATACGGATTTATTTTGAATGCTTAACATCTCTTGCGATAAATAAGTAATCGGATGGTTTAAAGCACAACGCTGGCATGAAATCGCAATGTGAATCACAAGGTTTCCGAGCCCAACGTCAGACAATTCCAACTGACTTTTCGAAGTATGCTTGAGAACGATATTTCTAATGAACTTCAATTCCTTATCCGGAATAGGCACAGTGTTCATGTTCAAATAAATTGAATGACTTGTATCATGGGAGAAGAGAAACTCCGAAATCGCAAATCTAAACCTCATTTCATCGCCAACAAGCTTTATTCCATAATATGGCTTAACATCAATTTCCAATCGATAAATCTCCAGCAGCTTTCTTGCTTCCTTTAGGTCGTTTTGCAGCGTGGATTTGCTTAAATACATAAGTTCAACCAAGTCATCCAGTTTTACGTATTCACCAACGGTCAAAAGAAAGCGAATTAGCTCTTTTACCCTTTGATCCGGTTTAGAATATCCATTCTCTTCGTCTGGATTCATCACATCTTGCTTTAACCATAATTGAAAAGCCGTTTCCTCATGGATATTCAAAAGATAACCCTTTGAATAGATTGCTGAAATCGAAGCGCCATTATCTCTTAGAGCCTGGTTCAGCATGACTATATCGTTTTTGATCGTTCTGTCCGTCACACCTGTTATAGCAGCCAACTGTTTTCCTGTTAACGGCTTCCTTGATTCGAGCAATGTCCTTAGAATCTGGCTGTGCCTTGATTTTTGATTTTTCATTGGAATTTTCCTCCTATGAACTCTAAAATTATGTTCATATAAACTGAACAATCGGAATAATAACAATACCTCAGATTTTTAAAGACTATACTAAAGAACCCACACTATGCGTGGGTTCTTTAAGGACACCTTATTTGCGGAATAGAAGAGCCGATACATTTTTTAGAGTACATTCCCAGAATCGAACAATTCCACTGTTATACCATGTTCTTTTTCCTCTTACTCCTCATTGACTCTGGCTGCAACTTTGCCGGTAACCTTACCTTCTTTTAATTTTTTTAGATAGGCAGGAATTTCCTCCATATTAATCGTTGTGATTTGTGGAGGGATAATCTTTCCTTCTGCAATCAATTTACCAAACTGATCTCCGATTCTCGCAAGATTGGATTGTGCATTAAAGTCTCCATGTGTGTGAGCAGCACCAAGAGCTATCTCGTGTAAAGACATCCCTTTGTCATAAAAACGGATTCGGCTAAAATCAGGGAATCCGGCCGTTACAACCATTTCGCCGCCGAAGGCAAGAACCTCAAGGTCTTTTGTCGCACTATCGGGATTTATCGTATTTAAAACGTAATCAACACCCCGACCATTAGTTAGATTCGAAATTTCTTCATATACACTTCCTTTAGTAAAATCAATCGCCTCATCCGCCCCTAGAGCGCGTACATAGTCGATATCCTTTCCTAAGCAAGTAGTAATCACTTTCAATCTACATATTTTTGCTAATTGAATCGCATATCCTCCTACACCGCCTGCGCCGCCATGAATCAATATCGTTCCACCGGATTGCGGTTTAAGTTTCTGCATGATCGCTTGATAAGCCGTGTATCCTGCTGCCGGAACAACCGCTGCCAGTTCGAAAGGTACTTCATCCGGCAGTTTACTTGCCGTGTGAGCTGTAGTCACAGAATATTCCGCAAATCCTCCATCAAGATTATTAATGCTGCGAAGGTAGTATACGCGGTCTCCAATTTCAAAATTGTTCACGTTCCTGCCAACTGCATCTACAATTCCCGCAACTTCCAATCCTAAAACACGTTTCTTCTCAGATTCCAGACCTGCGTGCTCAGCCACTTGGTAATCCGAAGGGTTCAAACCTGCTGCAATGACCTTTACTCTGATCTCATTATCTTTGGGTTCTGGCAGCTCCCTATTTGTAACAACAGTAAGGCTGTCCAGTTCCCCTGGTCTTTCAAGAATTAGTGCTTTCATACTATGTCTCCTCTCAAATCCAATTGACAAGATTCGATATATAACATACATTCAAACTGACATTACAATTGTAACATCATATCAAACAGGGTCAATGCATGACAGAACGGACTTTACAAAAAAAGGGGGGAGTGTAATGTCTTCAAAAGAAGTTGCAAAGTTGCAACGTATTAAAGGCCTCAGGGTGTCAAATGAGGAATCTAATCGAATCACTAGATTAAGTATTCAGGCTGCTTTGGTAATGCTAATGAACGATCAGAATTTTGAGGATATAACGATTACAGCTATCGTTAAACGGGCCGGGGTATCCCGCACAGCTTACTATCGGAACTACAGCTCCAAAGAAGATATTCTACAGAGTACGATAAAGGAAATTGTAGATAAAATCATTGCTGCAATGAATCTGCATCATCCAATCAGAAACTCATATGATTATTGGCTTGCTTTATTTCAAACTTTAGAAGAACATGTGGAATGCTTACAAATTATCCTGAAAATTAACCTCGCAGATACTATTCATAGCGAATTGCAAGCCATACAGTTAAATAGATCAAAAGAAGTAACCTTACTTACTAACTACGCTGCTACCTTTTGGAGCGGCGCTATCTACAGTGTAGCTGCTAATTGGATTAGAAGCGGTGCCCGGCAATCCGCTGCAGAAATGGCAACGCTCTGCTATGGAATAATAGAAGCGGTAAATGGTGATTATTGATAAATGTAATCTTGTTATAGATTATGTATTTTCTATAAAAATAATAATAATTCAGTATATATACGCAAGCACCCCATATCTACTCCCGAGTTTCTGTATAAATCACGTACCTGGTTTTTTGAACCGAAAGAATGCTGCTTTATTCTGTATGTTAAGATCCTATCTACTTAAATGTAATTGAACTCAACAAGATATAATGTTTCCTGAAAAAGAGACATTTTGGTTTTCAACGAAGATAATTTACTTATAACGCAGAGTAAAGGTATCTTCTACGAATTCGACAATTAATTAATGGAAGAGGATGTTTAATAAGGTTTAGCAATGACGAGAAATATTGGGACAAGTTATTAAGCAACATTTCGGCCAGGTATCTCCTCTCCCCGTTCGGTCATTGTTTCCTCCAAACCTTTGATTTGGAGGCCGCCATTTAGAATCAGCAGCGGTTTTTCAAGAGGCTTTTCCGAGTAGAAATCAGCTTGGCACCCGCTTTAAGGGCACTTTTCAAGCGATAGAATTAGCGAGCCGCGGCTACATATTGATCGCACTTGAAATCCTGGCACAGCGTTCTTAAGTGGGTTCGCTAAAGACGACTACACGGCATTCTCCAATTCTTTCAAAAACTTGCCAAACAGCTTTTGCGCCCATAATAGGGCTGCTATTCCAATTATACGAGACTTGCAAGAGGATATTTAATTTTGCGCTCGCCCATCTCCACAATATCGAACGCTACGAACCGGATTTGCCGCTGACGAATGAGATGGATGATAGCACTTTAAGATCATTTCTTTTGATCCATTTTGGTAAGTTTTGTCGTTCTTAGAAAGTAATTATAAGAATTTTTGTATGTGAATCTATTCTTGGTATAATCCTCTTTATAGATAAAACCTGAAGGAGAGGAAGCTTTAATGAATAGCAACGATTTGATAATCATGAATTTTGAAGAGGTTCGACGCAGGAGTATAAAAGTAT
>NZ_HG005139.1:948675-996663 GCF_000455265.1 Paenibacillus antibioticophila | reverse complement strand
GGTTTGTTGTGTTAACAACATGTCATCCGGATTACACGTATGAGGATAATTACACATATAAGCAATCATGCACCCAATTTTGAAATCAGGGTTAATCGAATGACCTAATTTCACTGCTTTCGCACTTGCCACAAATTGATGATGCAAAGCTTGAAAGCGCATTTGTGCATTATCATTTCATTCGAAGAAAAGTCAATGGACTCCATACCACCAGCTAAAGCACCGGCACCTGAAAAAAGAGTTCCCGGAATTGCCCATTAGGCATTATTAATCATAAAAGAACTCTTAACAAATCTTGATCTATCCGTGTATCATTGCCATCACCCTGAAAAGTCACAACCCTTTTTACTAAATCTTGGCCAGCTGGCACAATGACCGGTGTAACAACAGAATAACCGGCCTCTTGAATGTGGTCGATATCAAATTCAAGCAGTAATTGGCCTTTTTTCATTTTTTCTCCCGTATTTACATGAGCTATAAAACCTTCCCCTTTAAGCGAGACGGTGTTCATCCCAACGTGAATTAAAATTTGTATTCCCGATTTATGTTCTAAAACAAGAGCATGTTTGCTCTTTTCTATAATGTGGGCTACGGTTCCATCAAAAGGTGCAATTACCTTTCCTTCAGAGGGAATAATGGCTATTCCTTCCCCCATCGCTTTACTCGAAAATGCTTCGTCCTCCACTTCCTCAATAGCAATAACCTTCCCAAGCAAAGGTGCGGCTACTAACACCTCTTGGGGAACGTTTTTCTTTTTACGTCCAAATAACATATCTCCCCATATCCTTTCTCTTTTTTGATTAAAGCCTTTTTCTTTTGCTAAATTGAATGGTCTGTAATAACTCACGGTATTGGAAAGCGGCAGTACCTCCGGATGCAGATCGATATTCAACACGTTTTTGATATACGCTCTGCATTGATCAAACCTTTCCCACAAACCGGGATGTTGTTTTTTGATCGTCTTCCTTAAACTTTAGCTCGTCCAGAGCAATCCCTGATCCCGCGCCGGTTCCCCGTATCCTTTCACAGAAGGGATGATGAATTGTTCTTTCAGCAACGCAGCTTGAGTACAATCATACATTTCGCTGCCGCTCATGCATATTTTTACGTTTTCCAGCCACGCCACTACGGCTGCGTAATATGGAATAGCAACATTTTCTAGGTAATCTTGGCTGACCAAATACGAATTAATAACTGGTGAAAACTTTCCATCCTACAACGCCGATCTTCTTGTTTTCAATTTTAGCGGCTTTAAGAAGCTCAGTAAAACTTGTTTTGTTCTTGATTAAATGGGGAACGTGAATGGCTTTCGCCTCAAACCTGAAGTGGTTCGCCATTTTTAGATTTTCATTTCCGAGCAAGAGGTATGAAGACCCTTTTAAGTAAATTGGTATACCTATAGTTTTACTGATCTGATCCAAATACGAGATTTGCCGACTTTTTCGCTTGCTCTATTACTTTCATAACATTCTCGCTATGCTCTAACATGCGGGCTGCTTCTCCCAAATCATTCTCTTCAATCATACGGTTAAATTCAACGAACTCATCAAACATACGATGAGAATGCCTTTTTTGATCTATCCGAATAGACTCTTGTTTGTTGGCAACAAAATCAAAACTATCTATTACATTCGATGAACTTGAAGCACGTATATAACCGTCATTACCTTGAATATTGATTAAACTAGGTCCTGTACTATCTTTTGAACCAATACAGACACATTTAAAATCAACATAATCAAGCAATAATATCCCTGATGTGTCAATGTTCCGTTCTATATTAGCCAAATAAATAACATGTTTAGGAGGACCAAATAAACCAACAACCAGGTGAATATTGTACAAATTAATATCCATTAGTGCTCCACCAGACATTTCAGGGTTAAATACTGGGGGAGTTTCTCCTCTTTTAAACGCCGAATATCTTGACGAGTATTGAGAAAAGTTGCACTCCACGATCTTAATTTCTCCGAGTCGAGGAAGAATTCTTTTTAAAGACAAGAAATTATTTAGGTATTGATTCGAAATTGCTTCTACTAAAATCAGTTTCTTATCAAGAGCAATTTTTTTAATTTCGAGAAATTCACTTAGATTTGATGTGAACGGCTTCTCGCAGATAACATGTTTTCCAGATAACAGCGCCTTTTTGGCATATGAATAATGCAGGTGATTTGGAAGCCCTACATAAATCGTATCTACCTCTGAGCTCAATAGCATTTGATTATAATCAAAGAAAGTCTGCTTAACTCCATATCTGTCTTTAAATAAAACCATCTTTTCTTTATGACTAGCTTTGGAACTTATCCCCTCTAATTGTATAGAAGGTATATCACCAATGAAACTCAATAAGTCCTCTACAATCATACCTGCACCAACAATTCCTAATCTCACGTTGGTTAACCTCCCATTGCGTATCAGCTTTATCAATGTATGTTCCAAATATAGCTAAAAAACGCATCCTGCATATGGATAAACCGAATAGTATTGTCGCCCAAAAATAAGACCTAAATTTAACCAACTTACAAGTTATATTGAGCTGACATCAGAAGATTAAGAAAATAATCTTCTGATGTTTTTTAATATATTAAATTTTCACCATTAGATTCAATTACTTGCTTATACCAGTAGAAACTTTTTTTCTTAGAACGTCTAAAGGAACCTTTTCCTAAATCATCAGCGTCAACATAGATAAAGCCATATCGTTTCGACATTTCTGAAGTTGACATACTAATAATATCAATTGGCCCCCATACAGTATAACCAATAAGGTCAACGCCATTTTTAACAGCTGCTCTCATTTCCTTAATATGACTTTGTAAATAGTCGATTCTTTGTGTATCCTCAATTTCAGTATTACCTTCTTGGATTTCTTTCAGACCAATTCCATTTTCTGCAACAAGTAAAGGAATTTGATATCGATCGTATAATTTCTCAAGAGATATTCTAAGTCCAATTGGATCGACTTGCCATCCCCATGCACTACTTTCTAGATATGGATTTTTGACTCCGTTTACTAGATTACCTGTTGTTAGTTCTGTTTCTTCATCAATATCATGCTTAGATACAACTGTCATGTAATAACTAAATGATATATAATCTACAGTATTATTTTTTAATAATTCAATATCATTTTTCTCAATATTGATATTAATATTATTTTCATTAAAATATGCTTTTATATAGCTAGGATAGTATCCTCTAACTAATACATCTGAAAAGAATAGATTATTCTGATCATCCTTAACAGATTCTAAAACATCTAATGGGTTACAAGTTGCAGGATATCCTTCTCTTCTTGCGATCATTCCTCCCATCTTAGCTGAAGGAGAAATTTTCTTCATTACTTTTTTTGCTATAGCGCTAGCAAGAAATAAATGATGTATTACTTGGTACCTATCAGTTATTTCATCATTAATAAAATCTTTTGGAACTGCTCCACCTACGTAAAAACTATGCTGAATCACATTAATTTCATTAAAAGCCATCCAATATTCAACATAATCTTTAAATTCATTGATTACTGTTTCGCAATATCTTTCAAAAAAATCTAGCATTTGTCTATTGATCCATCCACCATATTTAATCGCAAGATGTGCAGGTGTTTCATAGTGAGAAAGAGTTACTATAGGCTTTATTTTATATTTTTTTAATGTTTTAAAAACATTTTTATAAAATTCTAAACCTTCTTTATTAGGTGTATCTTCATCACCATTTGGAAATATTCTCGACCAAGAAATAGACATTCTTAAAGTTTTAAACCCCATCTCTGCGAAAAGTTTGATATCCTCTTCATATCTTTCATAAAAATGATTTCCCCACCGTTTTGGGTAAATGCCTTTATTATCTGCTAGTCTTGCCTTTATATCTTCAACAGATAATTCATCAAAAGCAGCATAATGAGTATAATTTTGATTTTGGATATAAGGAGCAGTATCTGCAATGGAAGCTCCACGACCACCTTGATTCCAATAACCTTCTGATTGATTAGCTGCAATAGCTCCGCCCCATAAAAAATTTTCAGGAAAAATATTTTGTTTTGACAATTTGATTACCTCCTTGTTGTTGGTTCCAATAATAGTCCAAGTTTTACTTGTTATCAATGGAATATGTGCTACGGTGCAAATGTTGTCACCTTAACTAAAAATGGTGCAGATGTTGTCACTCGATAATTATAAAAAGCTATTATGATAGATAAATAAAAGAAGAATCTTTTATAACATGGAAATGAAAAAATACTTTTAGGGGGATATGTATGAAGAATTACGAGGTTATATCAAAACGATTGTTGGATATTATTAATGAAAAAAACATAAATAATATTACCCACTGTGCTACTAGACTGAGAATAAGTGTCAAAAATATAGATGGAATAGAAGTAGAGAAAATAAAAAAATTAGATAGTGTTTTAGGCGTTGTTAAACAAGGAGACACGGTACAAATTATTTTTGGTCCGAATGTAGAACAAGTATATAGCTCAGTTATGAATGTATACGGATCAAATGCTGAAGAAAGTAATGAAATTTCGGCTGGTGAAGATTTGGATAGTAAAGAAAACTTGTTTTCACGAGCGTTAAGTTTTTTAGCAGCTGCTTTCTTACCAACCATGCCAATTGTAGTTGCAGCTGGATTAATCACTGCAATTTTAAATATTTTAGTTTTAGCTTTGAACTTATCAGTAGAATCCCCTACGTACATGTTGATTAGTGCAATAGCAAGTACAGGTTCTTATTTTCTACCATTATATGTGGGCTATGGAAGTGCTAAACAATTAAATATTAATCCGGTGTATGGTATTTTTTTAGGGGCAGTATTGTTAAATCAAAATATTAATGGAGTTGAAAATTTAAACTTACTTGGTTTGCCTATTATTGCTACCACATATTCTTACACAGCATTGCCAGTTTTATTAGGTGTTATTATTATGGCAAAAACTCATAAGTTAATTCAAAATATTATTCCGAGTTATCTTAAAGAAGTGCTGATTCCTTTAATTGTGATTACTGTTGGAACTTTGACGACTTTATTAATCGTAGGTCCTTTAGGAGTAGTTTCAGGAGATTGGCTAACAAGTATGTTTGTATTTATACATGATAAAATAGGATGGCTTGCTCTTGGTCTCGTCGGTGCTTTGTTTGGATTCACTGTTTTAACAGGTACCAATAAAGCATTAGTTCCAATTATGGTTACATCACTAGCCACTCAAGGTTATGATTCTTTTTTAATTCCAGCAATGTTGGGTACAAACATTGCCATTGCTACTTCGACTTTAGCAGTTGCTTATTTAGAAAAGGATTCAGCAAAAAAAGGGACACAATTCTCGGCAGGAATTACTGGACTTATGGGAATTTCTGAACCATCACTATTCGGAGTACTAATCAATGATAAAAAAGCATTGTATGGTTCAATGATTGGAGGAGCAGTAGGAGGAATGCTGGCAGGTATCACTGATTTAGCACAAAACTCAATCGTTTCTGGAATTCCAGGGTTAGCTACCATGATAATATCAGTACCACCATATAGTGGTTTAACAAACATGTATTGGGGAATTGCAGTAATTTTGGTATCAGGACTAACAGGCTTCATTGCAACTATTTTATTGAAAAGAAGATAATAATAAATTTTCTAAAAAACTATTTATGTGCTTATTCCAATTGGCACGTGAATAGTTTTTTTAGATTATTTTTTAAAAAACAGGAAACATATTATAATGTTTGATTTGTTTATAATCTTCCGTACTAAGAATTAGTTTCTTTTTTAAATCCAAATCTATTTTTTGCGGACTTTTTGTAAAAAGCATTTTTATAGATGCAGGCATCACAGGTCGAATAGAAATTCCTGTCCAAAGTCCCCACCGAACATCATTTTCTACAAAGGGAGAAAGAATAGCTATTGATGCTTTTCAATTATAGTATCCCGATTTATTAAATCTATTCTTGTAATTATATCGTAGTGACTTACTTGACCATAATATGTATTTTCGCACACTTGGGGATAATCTAAATCTTTTATGTTCAAAAACTCATATCTCATCATACATTGGAGTTGTCTCGTCTTTGCTATGTTTATTAGTTTTTGGTCCAGATAACTTCATAATCCCAACAATGATTACTATGATGGTAGTATTTCTATTTTTTAAAACTCCAATCACAAAGCAATATGGAACAGAGGGGTTACGTAGTTAGAGGGGGATCAAAAAATGGATAATATTGTGCATTCTATTGCTATCATAGCAGTGGTGGCGATTACCACTGGTTTACTGAGATACTTACCATTTTTAATTTTCAGGGATGCAGAAAAAGTTCCTAATTGGGTTTATTATTTAGGCAAAGTACTGCCTTCTGCTTTAATGGCAATGTTGGTTGTTTTTTGTTTCAGAAGTACAAATTTTTTAGGAGGATCACATGGAGTACCTGAAATGATTGCTAGCGTGATTGTTATATTCTCCTATAAGTGGAAAAAAACACCTTACTTAGTTTAGGGGTAGGAACTGTAATTTATATGTTTTTAGTGCAAGTTATATTTATATAAAAGAATAGAAGAAAGAAGTGATTTTATGAAGAAAGAGGTCAAAACTGAAAAAGCACCAAAAGCATTAGGTCCGTATTCGCAAGCGATTATTGCAGAAGGAACTGCCTTTTATATTTCAGGTCAGTTACCAATTGATCCTGATACAAACGAATTTCCAAGTGATAATTTGAAAGAACAAACGAAGCAATCTTTGGAAAATATCAAAATGATGTGAAATTATTTTTCATCAAAGATTAGCTTTTTATTATTATAGTTTGAGATTATCTAAGATAAACGCTTGGAGCTTTTGTACAATGAAGCGTATTCATAATACAAGAAATCGAAGAATAAATTTGTAGCATACTTTCTGCAAACTACTTCTTTTTTTATAGTTTTATTAGAGATTTGATCTGTCAAATTATACAAAGTATCATCTGTTAGTCGAATAATATCCGTAAATATTGTATGTGTATATTGATTATTTAAAGTTACTAGATAAATAGGACAGTCCATTTCTTCTAAATCTGAAACTAGTGTACGTGCCATTACTGCGCTTGATGATACAACAATTATAATATCATCCTTTTGTATCTTTACTCCTCTATTTTTTTTGAAATTTATTATTATATCCCAAAAAGAATCTAATGTTAAAAATTGCATTTGCATATCTTCTACCATTCTTGTAGTTGAAGTTGAGGTAAGCCAATAAATATTTTTAGAATTAAACATAATACTAGCTAAGTTTTGTATTTTTTTTAGAATATCATTTTTATTATTCTGAAAAAATAATTGGACTTCTTCAACGTGAGAGATGTGTTCTTTAACGTAATCGCTTCTATCTAGCTCTTTTTCAAACATACTTATGTCATAAGGAATAGTAAATTCATTTTTAAAATCCAAAAAACTATCATAGTCCAATTTCGAAAAAAATCTGCGTACTGTTGCTCTAGATACATTACATTCATCAGATACGTCATGTATATTGATGGCTTTAATATTATGAAATCTTTTCAAAAAATATTTTGATAGTATTTTTTCAGTTGAATAAGCTTCAGATTCATTGTATAAACGCAATAATAATAAAAAGGTACCGTATCTTTCTACTGACATTTTTTATCCCTCATAATAATTATATTTATATGAACTTATTTTATCATGTATTTATTTGTTAAAACAACCTGGATCAATAGATGGCTTGAAAATAGATAATAACTTAGCTAACCCGAAACTAATGTGGGAGAAGTTCGAATAGAAGTTAAAGCAGTAAGATTAAGTCCTTCAGATTATCAAACGATGGAATTTTTAGATAGAGCAGACCCAAATCAAGTAACTATTCTTGGTTTAGATGTTGCTGGTATTGTAGATGAAGTAGGCGAAGAATTGTCAAATTTCAAAAAAGGAGATCAAGTTTTTTTACTTAAGAGAGATTAATAATATGAATGGTGGTTTTGCTGAATATTTACAGATGTTAAAAAAAAGTAGGTATTACTTTTCCTTGGTATAATCCTCTTTATAGATAAAACCTGAAGGAGGGGAATCTTTAATGATATCAACGATTTGATAATAATGAATTTTGAACGATGCTTCGTCCTGTGAACCCAGTATGTCTGATTATTACTTCCCCTTAAAGATAGGATCCTCTAAACAAAACAAGCCAGCAGCAGGGTAGACCGCCATGCTCTGACTTGTTTTGTTACTATATAGTGATCCGAGTTACTCTACTCCATTCCCTCAATCGTGCCTTCTTTCAAAATGAAAAACCCGTTTCTGGCAAAAGCTAAAATTTTGCTGGTGCTTATTCCCGTCTGCCTCGAAATATCAATCACCATCGTGTCCGGGTATTTCTCGACGATGCTACGTACTTTGATGTATCCGTCTTCACAGCTCTTGCACATTTTTCTGCTTGTTTTTTCGGATAAATTTCCACAAAAATCACATATTTGATAATTCCCCATGCTGTCTCCTTTATGTTTACGACAATATACCTACTGAAGTATAGCAAGAATTATTACTATTTTACCCCATGATCTCTATTGCCGCTAGATGCCGTTGGAGAAATCAGTGACCTACATCCAAAAGCACAACCACTATAAGTGGTTTATCGAATGTGTGAGCTGTTGTGCTGTAAACCAGCATGTTAGCCTTCCTTATTTTGGGTGCTGATGCTCAATTAAATTGAAGAGCTGCCGGTTTTGTTTGGTCCCAATATTATGGTATGATCATTTTAGGTCATTTATAAGTTTCGATGAAGGCAAAAACGGGAAATTCAATGATATTTTACGGACATTTTGATTCATCAAATACTCTTAAAGGAGGTTCGTGTAATCGTTCATTCATTTAAACAGGAAAATAATATAAGACCTCTTAAATATAAACCCGTGCTTTCTTACCCATACGATCTGGAGATTTTCAGTGTATCTTCTCTCAAAGAGCGAACACCAGAGGAACGTATGAAAATTACTTATCGTTATGAATTTTATATGCTCATTTGTGTCACGGAAGGAAGGTGTACTCAATGGGTAGATTTTGAACCCATCCCTTGTAAGGAAGGAACACTGATAGTAGTAACACCAGGACAAGTCCATAATTTTGGACACGATGAAAACTGGGACGGATGGGTTATTCTATTCCGTAAAGAATTCCTTCTTCCTGCTTCACCTTCGTTGAGTGAACTGAATTTAACGTTTGATATTGGAAGGGCGCCTAACAGTTTGACTTTAAATAATACAGAGCTGAATCGGGCAATCACTTTAATCGAGCAAATGGTTCAAGATTCTTTAATTCAAGTAGCCAAAGAGGAAGTTCATATGTTGTTACGCTATCAGCTTTATGCATTCGTAGCTTGGCTCAACATTATCCATAAACAAAAAAATATCCCGACTACTTCTCAGGTCTCACAAAAGTTTTTAAAATTTCAAGAATTAGTGGAGAAAAATTATACCAAGTTAAATCATGTTAGTGACTATGCAGCCCTTTTAAATTGCACAGAAAAAACATTAACAAGGGTTACGGTCGCAGCTGTTGGAATAAGTGCTAAAGCTTTCATATCCGCTCGAATTTGTCTCGAAGCTAAACGTTTATTAATGCATACAGATTACTTGATTAGCGACATTTCAGAAATGCTTAACTTTCAAGAAACTACTCACTTTAGTAAATTTTTCAAACGTGAAACTGGCTATACACCTGTAGAATTTCGAAAGCAGAACCTTTAAAGGGAGTGATACTGTGATACAAGGAACATTATTTGATAATGAACATGATCGACCTTTGGCTAGTCGTGTGCGTCCTCAATCGTTGGAAGACTTTATAGGCCAAAAACATTTACTTGGCCCTGGAAAAGTTCTGCGAGATATGATCAAAAATGATCAGGTGTCATCTATGATATTTTGGGGTCCTCCAGGGGTTGGCAAAACAACACTAGCTAAAATCATTGCCAATCAAACCAAGTCTAAGTTTATTGATTTCAGTGCAGTAACCAGCGGTATTAAAGAAATCCGAAATATAATGAAAGAAGCTGAGGAAAACAGGAAATTAGGAGAGAAGACCCTCTTATTCATTGATGAAATTCATAGGTTTAATAAGGCACAACAGGATGCCTTTCTTCCGTATGTGGAGAAAGGTAGCATTATTCTCATCGGCGCGACAACCGAAAATCCATCGTTTGAAGTCAACTCAGCCTTGTTATCCCGCAGCAAAGTTTTTGTCCTTCACCAACTAAGCAGTGAGGATATTGTTGAATTATTAAAAAAAGCAATTTTGAATCCTAAAGGATACGGAGATCAAAAGATAGGTTTAGAAGAAGGCGTACTTTCTGCTATCGCAGAATATTCAAATGGAGATGCCAGAATGGCATTAAACACCTTAGAAATGGCTGTGCTTAACGGAGAGAAACAAGGGGAATATATTGAAATTAGCAAAGAAGGGCTGCTGCAAATTATTCATCGAAAATCACTTTTGTATGATAAAGATGGAGAAGAACACTATAATATCATTTCCGCACTGCATAAATCCATGCGAAATAGTGATGTAAATGCATCTATTTATTGGTTGTCTCGCATGTTGGAATCAGGTGAAGATCCTTTATTTATTGCTCGTAGGCTAGTCAGGTTTGCAAGTGAGGACGTGGGCCTGGCAGACAATAGGGCTTTAGAAATCGCTGTTTCGGTGTTTCAGGCATGTCAATTCATAGGGATGCCAGAGTGCGATGTACATCTAACACAAGCCGTTATATATCTGACCCTGGCTCCCAAATCGAATTCCGCTTACTTGGCTTATCGCTATGCGAAAAAAGATGCCCTACATTCCATGAGTGAACCTGTTCCTTTGCAACTTCGGAACGCTCCAACGAAGCTTATGAAAGAGCTGAACTATGGTAAAGAGTATCAGTACGCCCATGACACAGAAGAAAAGCTAACAACGATGCAGACTATGCCAGATTCCCTGATCGGACGCGAATATTACCATCCGACAACACAGGGGTCTGAATTTAAAATTAAACAAAGGATGGAAGAAATTGCAGCATGGCACAAGAGAAACAATAATCATGAATAGCTTTACAGATAGGAGAATACCAAAATGAAATTAGAAGAAATCGTAGAATACTGTTTATCTTATCCAGCCTCATATGAGGATCATCCTTTTGGAGAAGGTTGGACAGCTATACGCCACAAAGGAAACAAGAAGCTCTTTGCGTTAATATTTGAAAAAGACGATCATCTTTGCGTTAACCTGAAATGTGATCCTGATCGATCTGATTTCCTTCGAAACGCATTTAAAGAAGTTAAGCCGGGATATCATATGAGTAAAGAGCATTGGAATACGATTATCTTAGATGGAGACCTTCCGGAGGATGATCTTCACGATATGGTAAAACATAGTTTTGACCTGACGGAACCCAAACGTAAAATGAAAAAATAATTATTTTAGAAAATAAAATTTAATAATGAGAGTAGGCTAGACATGGACATTATTAATCATTCACCACCAGAAAACGATCTGCCCAATATGGGTAAGACCGCGAATCGTGTACTCCATAACGCTGGATTTTATCGGCTTGAGCAATTTATAAAAGTTACGGAATCGGATATTCTGAAGATTCATGGGGTTGGACCGAAGGCAGTGAGAATACTGAATGATGCTCTTAAAGAGAAAGGGCTGTCTTTTGCAAAAAAACCATAAATTCGTTGTACGAGTGCGGGGAACGTAGTCAAAACTCTAGTTAAGTTTTGACTACGTTCCCTGTTTTTCTAAGACCGGTAATGCTATCGAAAATACACGTTTTGCTGGGGTAGTAAACAGCCATCCAGTTCTTCTGTTTTCCCTGCTTCCTTATCTCCTCCGCTCTATCTCTGCACTCTGCAATAACAGGTTGAGGAATCATTTTAAGAGCGAGCGTAACTCCTAATGGAACAATGATTAAATCATCGAGATAGCCTAAAATAGGGATAAAATCCGGTATTAAATAAATCGGACTAAACGCATATGCCACCACTAGCGCAACATTTATGTTCATCTTGAATACAGCTCAAAGCTTTCTTCGGCTCAAGTAATAAGCAACATCTTACAAATTCCAAGTATGCAAAAAGCTCCTGAATCTCCGCGAAAGGAAGCTCAAGAGCTCGTTCATTTTTAAGTATGGTGCGGTCGAGAGGACTCGAACCTCCACGGGGGGTTAGCCCACACGGACCTGAACCGTGCGCGTCTGCCAATTCCGCCACGACCGCATGTAGTAAAACTTCAAAATTTACTGCAACAAAAATATGTTACCACGCTCCACGAAGCAAGTCAATAAGTAATTTAAGGAATTGTGGCTGTGATTCCGGTTGTGGTCTTGATTCGATTTTAAGTGTAGCCAGTTTTGTACGATCTTTCGTATAAAGTGGCGGCCTGTGGCCCCTAAATGAAAGCATTTGTACGTTTATTCGTACAAAATCTGCTTATCCAGGCCATAACTTAAAGTTTTTGTACGGTTTTCCGTTTAAAACTGTTTGTCTGACCACTACATCCATGGTTTTTGTACGATACTCCATACAAAAAGTCAGCAGCATCCGCAGATCTGTCCGATCTGAAGGGCCTGGCCAGCGAGATCGTGACCCTTGTTTGCCTGCTTAACCTTTTAGCTATACAATTATCTTAATCATTAATTAATTGGGTGAAAGCGAGGGAATACCCGATGAGAGAAATCTTGATTCATCCGGACAATCTGCCTCTATTTGAAGCACTCGCATCGGATACCCGGCTGAAGATCGTTGAACTTCTGCTGCAGGGCCCTGGGAATATCAAGGAACTTGCGGAGCAATTAGGGCTGTCCTCCGCTATAATAACCAAGCACATCCAGAAGCTGGAGGAAGGCGGAATCGTACGATGTGAGGCGATTCCTGCCAAGCGGGGCATGCAGAAGCAATGCCGCTTGGCAGATGAAGAATATATGCTGCGGTATCCCTCTCATTTTACGGACAAACGCACACTTCCTCTGTCCAATCAATATACCGTGTCCATACCAATCGGACAATACTCCGCTTATCAAGTCAGGCCAACCTGCGGCCTTGCCTCCGAGCATAAGCTGATCGGCATGCGGGACGACCCGCGCTATTTTGCCGAGCCTGAATGCGCCAAGGCTCAGCATCTATGGTACTCCAGCGGCTTTGTGGAATATCGGATTCCGAACTATATGACCGCAGCCGAACAGATCAGCAGCATATCCATCTCCCTGGAGATCGCTTCCGAGGCTCCGGGCTATGAAGAGAACTGGCCATCTGACATCACATTTTCGTTGAATGGGCATCCGCTTTGCGTATGGACCTCTCCCGGTGACTTCGGAGAGCAACGCGGAAAGCTGACTCCTGCCTGGTGGGGGGCGGGAAATACGCAATATGGTCTCCTTAAAACACTGCTCGTCAATGGAGAAGGCACCTTCGTTGACGGTGTAAAAATGTCTGATGTGCGGGTGAACGAGCTGAGCCTTGTCCGGTCAGAGGATATTCTGTTTCGAATCAGCTCTCTTCCGGAGGCCCGGCATCCGGGCGGAGTCAGCCTCTTCGGCAGAGCCTTCGGCAATTACGAGCAGGATATCGAAGTGATCATTACTACCTAGATGGGTTAAACAAAGAAGGCCGGGAATAAGTCCCGGCCTTCTTTGTTTATTTTATTTGCCGAGTTCGGTCAGCTGCAGATACTCAATAACGGCATTGCCAGTGAGGATAATCCCCGGCGTTCCTTGCGATAGAGACACTGACCCGCAATAAACAATATCACGATCCATGCGCAGCATAAGCTTTCCCCCACGAAAAACGGAGCTTAAGGTGTGAGGCTGGCTCCAGTCGAAATCCCCGGGAAGCTGACGCGCCTCAAGAATTGACTCTTCACCGTTCAGCTGCTGCACCACCCGCAGCATATTTGAGGAATGATCCAGCATGAGAGCGACATAGTGTTCTGCGGATTCATAAAATCCGTAAATACCAGCCTCCCGGCTTCGATGTCCTGGCGTGAGATCAAGCTGGAACTGGTACGAAGCTCCGCTGTGAGCAGGCAAATCAACAAGCCACTCCGAACGGGATGCAGGACTGGTGCCTAGCATTTGCTCCATACAGCAGGCAAGCTGCCCCTTCCCATGGATACGACGGATATGACTCGCTGCTCCGGCAGCCAAGGATCTTTTATATTCCAGATGCCGGGTAATTTCCACACTGTAGTAGTTAGCCGAGGTGAATTTCGTATACAGTCCGGCATATCCCTCATAAATCGGGAAGGAAGCCTCCAGCATCTTTACATCATCCAGCCAGACCGCATAATTCTCGCCTGCCTGCTCAATACGCAGAAAATGGCTTGCTTCATAGTTAAAACCGGGAGGAAGCAATTTGCTTGCTTCGGGCAGCTTGACGCCTTGAACAACAGCATAGAGCCGAAGCCGCTTCTGCCCCACGTCCAGCAGACAGGCGGTATAGCTGTCAACTTCCTGATAGCATGGATATACGCCATACAGTCCTCCCCGATGATCATGGTTCCAGGACAAATGAATCTCCATCCGCTTGGCTCCGAACTGCTCTGTGGTCAAAAGCGCCGCTTCGCCGCTTCGTTCCCTTTGGGTCAACACGCCTTGAGCAGCCTTCCACTCCCCGCCTTCCGTCTTCCAATGGGCTTCCAACTGCTCCTTATTGAAAAGGTCGCGTACGGCGGGCATAGAAGGGGCGTCCTGCTCCGTATAGGTAGGGCCCGGGATCCACATTTCATCCCCGCTCCATAGCAAGCGGTCACTCCGCATCGTCCGCTGCTCCTTGTTAAAGTCCAGCGTATCATGCGCGTCCCGCCCATGATAAAATACCCAGTCATCCACATTGTTCAGACCGCGAACTACCGAATTATGACCTACGCCTTCTACCCCTTCATTTCTACGAAGCAGCGGCTGATATTCCTGATCGGACGGGAACTTATTCCAGACCAGTTCACGCAAGCCCGCTCCGTCCTGTCCCTTTGCCACAGAATAGCCCAGGAAATAATTCGGGCGCACATAGGCATTGCCGCTGTAAATGACATAATGCTTATCGCCTCTCCTCACATAACATGCACCCTCGATCGTATGCCAGTCGCGGCCGTCGCCAAAACGGTTCTCTTCATATATTTCTTCATCCAGGGTAGGCACCACAACAATCTGCGGATGACCGGACGGCGTGACCATATCAACCAGCTTATCCACCAGAATGACCGTGCCCGGACGCTCCGCATCCACTCCGGCATATTCATTATTTGAATAAAATAAATAGTAATCGCCCTGCTCGTCCTTTACCACATGCGCATCAATCGAGAAGGTATCATACAGCGTTCTGCGCATTTCATACGGCCCCTCCGGCCGATCAGCTTCCGCTACGAGCAGGCGCTGCAAATGGACATCGTCCGCTTCCTCCGGCATGGAGGAGACGTACATATAGAACTTGCCGTTCTCGTACACAACCGCCGGTGCCCAGTACCCTTTCCTGCCCTCAAGCTGAAAGGCATATCCGAGGTGGGTCCAATTCACCAGGTCGATAGAATGCAGGACAAGCACCCCCTTAGCTCCCGTAGCAAAAGCGTAATATTCTCCTTGATGCTTCAGTACATACGGATCGGGATGAACCTTGGACTGGGCACCGTCAGTACCATTTCCAGGGGTAAGCTTAAGCGGGTTAACAAAAGTGCTGTCAGAGAGCACGGGCAAGAAGATTGTATTTTCCTGTAGCATAATTCTGAATCACCTCTAGTTATTTTATGTTAACATTTTGGTTAATCAATGAATTTATTTGTTTATTAAACAGTTTAAACCCCAAGCTCCCCTCTCCGCAACCCTTCTTCTCACAAATTTGCGGGACATAAAAAAGACGCACCCCAAGGACCACAGGCACGTCTTCTTCTAATGAACTTTTTCATCGCCAGATTTCTCCTAATGCGACACTTGGACAATGGTGCTGTTCCTCTGCTCTCCGTGCCTTCAGCCAGCTTTCCTCTAGATATTGCACAACCAGCAGCTCTAGTTCTTGGCCTTCTCTCATGAAAATCACGTCCTGAACCTGCTCCAATTGCGTACCCCTGCCTGTCTATCAGAGGAAAGCTTGCGATAATCGCAGACTTCACTACCCTACCAGATATTGGTAGTTTGTGTATACATCCTTCTACTTGGAAATAATATAATAGCCGCCCCAAGTGCTATAATTAGCATAAGAATAGTTCCGGTCGCAAGTTCGTGGATCTGAGATATAATTACCAGATGCATCTCGATAGTCAATATTAGTTAATCCGGGTTTATGTGACCAACCGCCATCTGAATCCTGTCTATACCAATGATAATCAGTGCCTGGCGCTATGACAAGCGCGACTTTGTATTCATTTGAACCTGGCGTTTCGCTATAGCTTGAACTCCTAATCGTCCTTCCTAAATCTGCCATATCGGATTTTACCGCAGTAATTATTGCACTTGTAGTAAGCGAAGTGTAGTAATTTCCAGTTCTATACCCCGGTTGAAACATATAACCAGCTAACGGATCACTTGTGTCATTTGCAATTCTATTCAAAATATATCCATAACAATTTGCTCTAAAGACATTAGCTGGATCATTCCAATAGGAAGGGTTATAAGGGTATTCACCGCCGCCTGTGGGCATCGAAGCAAGCAGAGATTTATCCTTAGTAGTTTTAGAGTCTGCCACAGCAGCTTGATTAACAGCTTGATCAGTAGCTTTATCAGAGTCTATGCTTTTACGGACTTGATAATTATCCGGTGCTACATTTCTTCTAATATCAAATTCTTTGCCATCAATTTTGTGAACAAATTCACTTTCAACGGTAGCTTCAGGTACTGCCACAGCAGCTCCATCTGAATTTATACTTCTGCTGTAGTTATAATTCGGCGCTACGTTTTTTCTAATATCAATTTCTGCACCATCATTTCCGGCAGCAAATGTAGTTACTCCCAAACTCAGCATCAAAACAATAGATAATATCCAGCTTGAAAATTTTTTCATAACTATTCCTCCTCTGATCAATTTTTTGAACGACTCATCTTGTTGCATTTCAAGTCGCATCATCGAGGCGTAGCAGTCTCCATTCTTATACCTGTAAGGTTCATTAACGGTATTCAGCATCCCCCCTTTATAGGTTTCAGATTCCATCTTTATCCAATTATATGATAACATAAAGATTTATGTTAGTAAATTACAAAATAGATTATAAATGTAATTAAATCGAGTGAAAATAGCAGGCTCAGGTTCTTACTAAGCCTGCTATACAGATAATTTTTGGTTATTTTTGTATTTTTTTAATATTATTATATTTAATCATTACAGATACCAATTTAATTACTTTGAATAAACTCTTCTACATTATTTTCTCTAATATCTATATAACTTTCTGAATTATCGACTTTTACCAATCTAATATATGCAGGCTTTCCCCGTGGATTGTTTCCTCCAATAAGAAGGTAATAGCTTTCATCTATCCCATAACGCAAGATATAGAGTCCACTACCTATTTCCGTACTATCATAACTTTCAAAATCATTCCATGAAAGTTCTTGTCCTTTATGAGATAACTCTATCACTTTTTCTAAAGTCAATTTTTCTTTACGAAATAGTTGCCATTGATTATCTATCATAACAACAATACCCTCCTTATAAGAAGCATATTGGGCCCCAACATACCCAAAATTACTTTGATCATTTTTTACTGGAATTTCGGAATCAGCTACTTGCGATGTAATTATGCCCATTAAATAGGAATCATCTATTTCAATGGAAATCCGCTCACCGGTATCAAGATAAAGATGATCCTCAATCATTAACATTGGTATTCGATCCGATTGTATACCACTTTCTGATTGTTTATTACTACAGGATGTCATTGTAATCATAAAAATGAATATACAAAACCAGATTATTTTCTTATTTATAACCATCTCCAAATTTCCCCCCAACTTTAAAATATACTTCCCAAGTCATATACTTCTCAAGTCCAAAATATGCCCTAACGAATTCGAATGTACAATAAATACAAAAATATTATACGATACATTTGCAAAAAAATACCATATCCAAGTATAAAGCATTTTATAGGTAACAAAGTTATAAGCAGTTATAAGGAACTTCACGAAGGAAACGATGAAAAGGTAGAGTATGTAAACCGGCAACTAAAACTTCAAAGGATAATTATGTAACGTTGCTTATTATGGAAAAAAGAATGTTACTAAAAAGATTCTTAGAGAGCATAACATAAGGGTTCCAGGAGAAATAGAAGTAACATCCATATATTAGTAAAGATAGAGCGTGAGAACAACTGGCTTAAGCCCAAAAGAAAAGAGCCCCGCCGCAGCCGCGGCAGAGCTCTATTTCTAACGGATACAAAACCGGTCACTTGGAACAAGCTGCATAGATCTTGTTAACGGTATTGATGTTTCTTGAAGTCAAGCGACTCTTGTAGGCTTTCTTGCCAAGCACCTTTGAACCGAAGTCTGTTCCTAGCGTGGAGCCTTTGGGGACCATCCAGAACGCCTCTCTGCCCACGGGAATGAACCGTTCTCCCGGCGCCTTGGAGGCAGAAGCGAATAGCCCGCTTAATTCGGAGACGACCTCCTTATGATCACAAAACAGACAGTAATGATGGAATTCATCAGGAACCTCAACGGCGGCGGCGGCGGCAACGATATCTCCAATTTCATCTCCGGTTCTTAAGAATAAATGGCAATCATATTGGAATTCCTTGCCCAATGCCCGTGCAATCTCGGCGGTTTCCAGCTCTCCGAAAGCTTGGGAAGCATCCTGCGTCAGAATGATGTTTCCCGTTGCCAGAATGGTTTGAACATCTGGATAACCAAGACCGATCAATGCATCCTTTAAATCCTTCATCTTTATCGAAACGCCGTTAACGTTAATGCCCCTCATGAGCAATACATATTTACTCGCCATATGCATCACGATCCGATTAGTTCAACGCTTGAACAAGCAAGGAGACGACTTCGCCGCGTGTAAGCGTTGCAGAGACATCCCCCACCTGGGCTTGCTCCTTGGTTACTGCCGCAAGAATCTTGGCAACCTCTCCGGCGGTCACCTGCTTGGATGGCTCGAAGCTGTCTGCGATCACGCCTTCCAGCAGTCCTGCCTCCTTCAATGCAGCCACGGAAGATAAGGCCCATCCAGGAATAGCCGCTTCATCCGTGAACCCCGTGACATTCGTCGAAGCCTGAAGCTTCAATGCCCGGCTTACCATCACCGCTAATTCAACACGTGTTACCTTATTATCCGGACGGAAGGAGCCGTCAGCGTATCCATTAATGATGCCTGCCGCGGCAGCCTCCTCGATCGCAGCAGCATTCGCATGCCCTGAGATATCGCTAAATTCTACAGAGAGAGAAGCCCCTTTCACATCGATAATCCGGCCCTCCGGCTGTACGTTTACCGTACCAACTGTATCCAGATACTCGCGGAACACTTCATAATCAACCAGGTTCAATTCATAGAAGCGTCCGGCATTCTTGGCCTGCTTCATGGATGTGTAGAAATCTCCGCCATCGGCCATATAAGAATTTGTCGCTACAATATAGTATGCCTTTGGATCGATATCGGAGTAAGAGCCGTCCGCCTGCTTAATTTGAACCTGAACGATACGATTCCCTGCTTGAGTCTTGGCTCCCGTAACCGCATCAAGCACATCACCGGCCTTGGTCGAATCATAATAGAAACGCATACCCGAGATTTGCGGGAAACGGCCTTCTCCGTTCTCCACACCGCTCACGCCATTTTCCAATGCTGCAACGATCTCTTCACCCGTCATTTTCAGAGCGGAAAGGTTGTTGCCGAAGGGCATCGTCGTCAGCAAATGACCCAGCGTAATATCTCCGGTGCCGATGGATGCGCGAATGCCTCCGCCGTTCTGGATCGTGACATAGCCTTCCACATCGGATTCCTTCACAATACTCATCACTTTAGCTCTCATTCCGTCAGCAACAAGATCACCCAGATTGGTCTCCTGCGTCCGTACCGTGCTGCGTTCTCCATCAAGGTCCACCAATGTCTTGCCGATCACCGTCTGCTTCAGCTCTTCCAAAGGTGCCGCATATTCCTTCAGCTTCGCCTCGGATTCAGCATCCCCCTTGATGAGGTACTCACCGGCATCATTTTGAGCATCCAGCGAAATCAGCTTGTCCTGCCATTCCGTCAGAACACCATCCGCATCAAAGATGACATCCAGCTGACCCAGATACTTGTTGTATTCACCGGTTTGAACGATCAGTGTCGGCTCCCCGTCCGCATGATGGACTTCCGCCTCATTCAATTGCGTATGGGAGTGGCCGCCGACAATGATATCGATGCCTTCCACGGCTTCGGCCAATTCCTGGTCAACCGTATAGCCCAGATGGGATAACACAACGATTTTGTTGATTCCTTGGGCCTCCAGCGCCTCTACCTGCTGCCTGGCACTCTCGACCTCATCAGCGAATTTAATGTTCTCACCCGGAGAAGCAAGGACGGCTGACTCCGGTGTGGTCAAGCCGATAATCCCAACCTTTTCACCTTGAATTTCCTTAATAATAGCCGGATAAATGTTCCCTGCTTCAGCAGGCGCACCGATGTCCTGCTTGGCATAGGCACTAAGAACCGGCTCCTTGCTGAAATCAATATTGGCGCTCACAAACGGGAATTTTGCCGCCTTCACGAACTCGACCAGTCCCTCCGGACCCTTGTCAAATTCATGATTGCCAAATGTCATGGCATCATAGTTCAGCTTGTTCATGAAAAACAAATCTGCCAGCCCGTTAAACTGGTTGTAGTAAAGCGTTCCTGAAAATACATCCCCGGCATCAAGCAACAAGGTGCTGTCGTTGCGCGCTTCATTGACAGCCGTCACCCGGCGGGCAATGTTATCCAGGTGCGCATGCGTATCATTCGTATGCAATACCCGAAGCTCAAACTTTTCTGCTGAAGCCGTTGTTTCCGCAGCCTTCGCTGTGCCGAATGCGGCTCCGGACAGCAGTCCTGAAGCTACCAGTGCAGCAGCCAGCAGCTTGCCAAAAGATGATCTTGCCAAATGCATAGCGTGGATTCCTTCTTTCAATTCGTATTTTTGGAACGATGAATCTACTAATACTATAAATTTAATAGATTTCTATGTAAACTAATTTAACACAAAGACCCAATTGATTTAACAATTCTCTTATTATCCTGACATGGTTCGTCAATTTGTGTGTGAATTCACAATATAGAAATACACAAAGAAACAGAGCTATGGCATTCAAAAAGCCCTTGAATTGCCGTAAGGACAAATTCAAGGGCTTTTCACGGTCTATTTTTTATGTTCGGAACTCCTCGAGCTGCTATTAATACTCTGCGTGCCCGGTCTACTGATTTCTCTGAGTCTCCTTCGTCAAGAGTTTAAGCAAATAAGCTTTTAAGTCAACCATCCGCAAATAGTCCGGCTTTTGATCCGTGCCGCAAATAATCAACGGAACAAGCGATTCCATCTTACGTATGGAACCGTGTCCGCCTCCGCCTTTGTGCGTGGGCGAACTGCCGCCTGTAAGCTCATATCCAGGTTTAGCCGTAACGACCAGAAATTCGCCCCGGTGAGAACGGAGTGCGCTTGACAAGCGCTTCAGAACATCAGGATATAGATTGTATTTCAAGGAATGCTTGGCCCGGTCTACGCTTAAATCCAGCACCTCTTCGTCCTGTTCGACCGTCCATGCCTGGTTATAGGAATCGGTCAGGTCGCCGCCTGCTTTAAATTTAATCAGCTTGGCAGTGGATCCCTGCAAGGCGTAATTCCACTCCTTTTCTCTCCAGGAAATGAAATCGATACGCTGATCGTTTTTTAACATGTTCGCCAAATCCCTTAAAGATCGATCCTCTTTTAATGTGTATACATAGGCCATCGTTTCATTGACGGCAAGAATGATCTCCGTCTCCCCAGAAACGGCTTCACCCGGCCGCAGAATGTTGGCATCTCCCAGCAAGGCGGGCAGATCAATAACCGGATTCTGTTCATTCGGCAGGATACGGGTCATGCCGCTGTCTCCTGCAATGATGAATACGGCTTCCTGCACAGCTTTTTGCGGGGATCCGAAGGTTTGCAATAAGGATAAAAGCTGCTGATCCAGCTCTTTGACCTTGGTAAGCCCTGCAGGACCCTTCTTATGCAGCTCCCGATCTAAATCCGGCAAATAGACGAACAAAAAATCAGGCAATTTATTAGATTGAACCAGATATTTTACGGCTTCAACAGCAAAATCGTTTTGAACGCCCATCCGATTCAATAGACCATCCGGCAGGTCTTTAATGCCTTGAAACGGATTGGACAAGGAGCCCAGCGACAACAGGTCCGGCCCTTTTACATCAATCTCTTTCGGTAAAGAAGCAGGGATTTGAATCCACTCGGGAATCACCAGCTTATGATTGGACGCTCCCCTGTAAATCAAGCCGTTGATCGAACCCGACTTTAACCCTTGACGGGCCAGGTCTTCATAGATTGTGGGCACATCCTTGCTCAAATGGCTCCCGTTCAAATCCATGAGTGCGTCCGTCAAAACCGGATTAACGCCTTGCTTGATGATTTCCAGCGGACCTGTCCCATAATTGATCACTTTCTTGTTGTCTGCGGAATACCAGGTCAGACCCGGCACCCGATGAACGTCAGAATACGCGCCTGTAACCAGCGAGCTGTCGATGGTGACGGACATCGTGGGAAAAGAACTGACCAGATTTTTATAATATTGCCCGTGTTCAGTAAGGAATTTGAATGCGGGAAGCTCCTGCCGGCTGATGCCTTGATCGATCGCCTGAACCATCAAAGAGTCCGCCATCAGGAAAATGACCTTTTTGGTATGTTCTCCGTTTGCGGAATGGATCCGCAGCAAATCTTGTTCCTTTGGTTTGGAGTGCTGGCATCCGATCAGCATGATCATGATAAAGATGGAAAGCCCGATCCAAATCCCATTTTTTCTCATAACAACTCACCCCGTTTATGTACATTGTGTCTTGAAGTTCTTGGGATTATTCGAGGCACCTGACATACAAAAAGCTCTTGAACCGTCCTTAAGGACAAATTCAAGAGCCAAACCCTCATATTAGTTAAAGCCGACGACCTTCTGCGTAATTTTGTACACCCCGACCGAGATGCTGCGCCCTATTCGTCCCGGCAGACTCAACAGCCTTCCCATCATTCCGTACCGTAATTGATGATATAGCTCAAGGTCTGTTTCCTTAATATAATTCCAGAACTCTCGTTTCTTCTGTAAATGCTCTTTCGTTCCGGCACGAATCAGTAGGATCGTTGAAATCATCGTAACAATCTCCAGATGGTGGAATAGATACTTGCTCTGCTTGGAGCTTGGATTGCTTTGCAGGCTCATCTGTTCAATTAATAGCCTGTTTACCTTTAGTTGTTGATCAATGCGCTTAATCATGACCTTCTCATTGACCGATTGATCAGCACGGCCGATATAATATCTGTACAGATCGGTGTTCGAATAATAGATTTTATTCACATACGGCAAGGGCGCTGTTACATACAAGTTATCTACGTAAAAGGTATGCTTGGGCAGCACCAATCCACATTCTCGCAATACTGCTGTTCGATAAAGGAGCGAATGCATCATCAAATATTGGCCTTTGCGGAAGCGGCCGATCTCCTCCCAGGTCAACACCTTATTTTCGGGCAGGACATTATCGTACCTCATCACCTTCTTGAATTTTGCACCCTCTTTGTCATAGACAAAATTGCTGACCAGCAGATCGATGGTCTCGCCATCAGCCTCAAGCTGCTCCAGTGCGGCTAATATCTTCAGATACGCACGGGTATCCACCCAATCATCGCTGTCGACCACCTTGAAATAGCCGCCGGTCGCATGTCTGATTCCTGTATTGACTGCTTCACCGTGCCCTCCATTGGCCTGATGAATCGATTTGATGATGGAAGGGTACTTTGCTGCATATTCGTCTGCAATCTCTCCGGTCTTGTCGCCTGAACCGTCATTTACTATCAGAATTTCTACGCTTTCCCCGCCCGGAAGTAGAGATTCTATACAGTATCTCATATAATCTTGTGAGTTATAGCAAGGAACAACGACTGATAATAGCTTCATGTTCACACAACCTTTACTTATTCTGCACTCCTCCAAAGTGACAGTATACCATATTTCACTTCAAACCACTGCCACTCAAGGGAAGGTTAATATCTCCAACACTAGCATCCCATTCTATGTTGTTATTTTTCTGGTTCCTGCTTAAAAATCACTTTAAAAATCGGGAAAAATACCCAGAATGAAATAGCGCTGTTGATGATCATCGTGATGACGTCCGCCGTTGTTTCTCCGGCGCCGCCCATCCCCCAAGTATTCATCAGCAAATTGTAAATCGGAGCTTTATACAAGCCCTGTGCGGCAGCTGCACCGATTGAAATCACAATATAAGCGATAACATACCAAAAAGCGGCCTGCCAAATATTACTGTTGGATTTAAAGGTGATATTGCGCTGAAGAAAAAAATTAATAATTTGCGCCATTCCAATTGCGAGTTGTACGGCAATAAAGTAAGCAAGTCCGCCTCCTCCACCGGCTGACAATGCGCCTGCTGCATAATCAAATACATAATAAGGGGTACCATCAAAATTACTCCCTAACTGTAAAACCTGAAAGCTTGTATCAATAAGTGTTGTTTTCGCGAACAAGGACTTAAACAGCGGCATAACGACAATTTGCAAAACCGTAACTCCGTTACTCAACAGAAAAAAGATAAGAAACTGCGCTATGTTCGGATGCTTCTCCGAATATCTGCTCCAGAAACCGATTAATCCTCTTGAATGTTGTTTCATAAGCTGCTCTCCTTATTGTGATCTCGCCGCCTGCATCAGCTTTTTCCGTTCCTTCAACAGATGGCGCAACCCTTTAAAGAAGCTGCCGTTAACCATCACCAGCATCCCATCCACCATAGGCATATTTACTAGGCCGCCGGTCATTCTTGCAATTCCTCGAAACGGCATATGATAAACTGACATCATGATCAGATTCGCTGTGCTTCTCTTTCCGATTTTCCGCAAAAACCAATGAGCAAAGGTCATCGTACGAAAAGCAAATCGAGCAACCCAGCCTTTGGCGTATTGACATTGTGCAATCGAATCATTATACCCGAGCGGTCGTGTACGGTCCCAGGTCGCCTTAGGCACCGGATAACCCAGCAGTTGTTCAAATTCGGCTTGCGTGACATTGCTTGCCTTGCCGGAATAATAAGACGGAAGCTTAGTCGGCTCATACGGCAAGGGCGCACCGCTGCCGTTAACATGCAAATTTGCTTCCAATCGGATATCCACGCTGGATGCCCCGATCATGATCGCATAATCCGCTTCCTCCACTTCCCAACGATTCGTCTTGATATTAAAGTAGCGGAAGGCTTTATCGTCGAACGGAATATGAACCTCTTTGCTCTCTCCAGCCCGCAGAAACAGCTTGCAGAATCCCTTCAATTCCTTGTAGGGACGGAAGATATTATCTGAAGTGCAGCCTACATATAACTGAGCAATCTCCATACCGTCCATAGAACCGCTGTTGGTAATGGTGAACGTCGCTCCTGAGGAATCGACGGACAGGTCGGAATAAGCAAATGAAGTATAGCTTAGCCCATAGCCAAACGGGTATAACACATCAATCCCGGTTTTATCATAGTACCGATAGCCGAAAAATAGCGATTCCCGATATTCCACACTGACCTCTTTGCCGGGAAAATGGCTTGCTGCCGGTGTATCCTCGTAACCAAGCGGATAGGTTTCTGCCAGCTTGCCGGAAGGGTTAACCTGTCCTGTCAGTACTCGCAGAATGGCCTTCGCGCCTGCTTGACCGCTGAGGTAGCCATGCACCAGGCCCTTCACTTGATGAATCCAAGGCATTTCTATGGCTGCCCCGCAGGATAGTACCGCGACGATATTCGGATTGACTTCGTGAAGCGCTGCAAGCAAGGCTGCCTGATTGTCGGGAAGACGCATGCTCTGCCGGTCCAGCCCCTCTGCTTCTGTCACCTCGTCTAACCCGATATAGAGCAATACGATATCTGCCTGCTTGGCCAGTGCACATGCCCGCGATAGCTTGCTGCGATTTCGCTTTCCGTAGCGCTCGAAGCCCGGCTCGTAGCCGATGCTGTTGATGCCGAACTGCTCCAGCAATTGCAGAGTTTGATCCAGCTTGGACGGATTAACAATCGACGACCCTGCCCCTTGATAACGGGCTTCCTTCGCAAAGTCCCCGATAACTGCAACCTTCTTTTCGGATGGGAGCGGAAGAATACCGTCCTCATTTTTTAAGAGCACAATCGACTCTTCCGCAGCCCGCTGCGCTGCAAGATGATGCTGTTCGATTGGAAGCTCTGTCTTGTCCTTGCCGTTGTCCGCCAATGCCTTCTCCGTAGTAAAGACAAGCTGTAACAGGCGGTCTACACACTGATTAAGCACTTCTTCATCCAGCTTGCCGCTCTTCACTGCCTGAACGATTTCAGCGTTGGTCTCACCTGCGGTTGTCGGCATTTCAAGCTCATTTCCCGCGATTAAGCCGGCAATACGATCGTTGCTGCCTCCCCAATCGGTCACGACGACTCCGTCGAACTCCCATTCCTTACGCAGAATGTCCTGCATCAAATGCAGATTTTCATTGGTATACGTACCGTTCAGCTTGTTGTAGGAGGACATAACAGTCCGCGGCTTGCCTTCCGTGATGGCGATTTCAAAAGCCGTTAAATACATTTCACGCAGCGTTCGTTCATCAACGATCGTGTCGATGGACATCCGGCGCTCTTCCTGATTGTTGGCGGCGAAATGCTTGACACACGCAGATACACCATGCTCCTGAATGCCCCGAATATAGCCGGCAGCCATTTTTCCTGCGAGATAAGGATCCTCACTAAAGTACTCAAAATTTCTGCCGCATAACGGGTCACGCTTCATATTGATGCCTGGCCCGAGCAGGACATGAACGTTCTGCGCTGCCGCCTCCTGGCCCAGATGGTGTCCGATCTGCTCGCCCAGCTCCACGTTCCAGCTGTTGGCCACGGTTGCGGCCGTTGGGAAGCAGGTAGCAGGAAGGCTCGGGTTCAATCCAAGATGATCGGCCGCTTCCGCTTGCTTGCGAATCCCGTGCGGACCATCCGCAAGGAACATGCTTGGAATTCCTAACCGTTCGATATTCTGTGTTTGCCAGAAATCCTTGCCAGACATTAATGAAGCTTTCTCTTCCAGCGTCATTTTTTCAATAAGATCTCTATATTTCATGTCTCTTCTCCACTTAATTCTTAAGTTTGAAATAAAGCGCATTCATTTCCCTTCTACCTGCTCACTGCTCATTCGTCGTGTAAAGGCTGGCTCCATCGAATCATCCCCTTTTCTTGCTTTCCTACCGTCATTCTAGCATGGTTCTATTTCGTGCTCGGACCCAACTCACAAACTGTATTTATTTCTGCACGAACTGTTCATGTCCATTTACGAAACATTTCGGCGGTACCCCCGGATAGGAGAGTACCGCCATAAAATTTATTCCTCTGATTTAATCAGAAAGTGAACTTACCCACTGATTCTTTTCTGTTTAATCAGCTTTCTCGAGACGATGAACATTGCACCAAGAGCGATAAGGCCGATGACAATGTTTGCAGCAATTAACCAATACTTCCATAATGGCAATACAGCAACAATTTTAGAAGTAACGGAAACTCCGTTCATTGCATTGCTATTAATAATTGTGTAGAGAATAGCGTGAGTTGATTCTCTGATGTTGCTTACTGTGGCAGGTGTTAACTGATCCTTCGTAAATTTCCATAGGTTTGCATCCGTGTTCAACCAGAGATTAGTACCTGCTTCCTGACCTTCCAAAATATCTTGGTATGCGAAGACCGGAAAGGATGCCTGATCGGTGATCACCAAACCTTTAAAGCCCCATTCATTACGAAGTGTTTCTGTCATCAGGCCTTTATGACCTCCTGACCAACGGGCGCCAATTCGATTCATGCTCGCCATAGCCCCAAGTACTTCGCCTTCACGAACGGTTGTCTCAAAAGGCTGCAAATATAGTTCACGAGTCGTTTGTTCATTTGCAAACATAGCGCCGCCCATGCGGTTGGTTTCTTGTTCATTTAGAACAAAGTGCTTCATCATTGCGAATGCGCCCTTGGACTGAACACCTGCGACTTCACTCGCGGCAAGTTTGCCTGAAAGGAAACTATCTTCGGAGAAATATTCAAAGTTTCTTCCTCCGAATGGCGTACGGTGAATGTTAACACCAGGTGCATACCAGCCTGCTACTTTGTTGCTAAGGCTATCTTCACCGATTAATTCACCCAATTCGCGAATCAGATCCACATTCCATGTAGACGCCATAACGACCTCTCCCGGATAAGCCACAGCCTGTACATTACCACCAACAAGCTCACCGGAGATTCCAGCAGGACCATCCTTATTAATGGTTGCAGGAAGATTAATGGATGGGATAGGCACTGTTGCATATCCTCCCATTCTGACTAGTTCGGTCATTTCGTCAACTGTTAACTGATCAAGCAGTACGTCCCATAACTTGTCGTCATATTCCCTTCCAATAAACATCGCAGCACTTAATTTTCCATATTCCTCATTAATCTTTCCTGTCGCAGGCATTACAGCCTCAGGATCTTCTGTGTGAGAGATTTCAAGATCGGCGAGGAACTCTTGGGATGCAGTCATAGAACCATCTGCATAGGTTACTGGCCATGTGCCTGTCCAGTCATTTCTTGAAAGGTATTCAAACGATGGATCATATTTTTTAATATCTACATCAGCAAACTGATTCGTAATTTCATTTCCTGTATCTGTGGATACTTTGTACGTAGTAGAATCCAACTGATCAACAGTAAAATCCTTCACCAACGCTGTATTACCGTCATCATCCATATGATCGGCTGCTGTCTTGCCCTTTGCTGTAAGGATATTATTCAATGCATCATGTGCGTTTCGACCTGCCGCAAAATAATAGGTGCCTGCATCAACAATGTATGTGCCATAGCCATGTGTATCATAGGTTTTCATTTCTTCTTTGTCGATTTCAATTTGGACCGTTTCTGACTTACCAGGCTCAATTGCTGAGGTTTTTGCAAAACCAACCAGTTCGGCAGAAGCCTTCTCAATTTTGTTTTGCTTGTCATATTCTGTATAAGGAGACTGCATATAAATCTGAACAACTTCCTTACCCGCAACAGAACCTGTATTCGTTACATTTAAGGAGACTTCGTACGTGTCATCCAATTCTTTTACGTTGTAGTCAGACCATTCAAATGTCGTGTAGGACAGACCATATCCAAAAGGAAACTGTACTTGTGTACTGTAATCGTAATTTGCAGCGCTCTCATTACCAAGAACTACATCCTCATATCGGGTTTCATAGTAGCGGTACCCGACATAAATGCCTTCCGCGTAAACCATATAGGAATTCCCCATAGTAACTTTGCTGTTGGCAATGTTGTAATTGCCGAAGTTCTTCATTGCTGGAGAACTAAACGCATCATAAGCATACGTATCAACTAATTTCCCGGACGGATTGACATTCCCGTTAAGAACTTCACCGATAGCATTAGCGCCATGCGGTCCTATAGCGCCCACTACAATAGCTGCATCAATGTCATACTCCTCCAGAAACCCTAATTCTAATGTGTTGGAGGCGTTGATTAAAACAATGACCTTATCAAAGGTTTCAGTTGCCATCTTAAGCAAATCTCTTTCGTTGTCATCAATCTCTAGATAATGTGATCCTGTAGGCAGCACAGCAGTCGTAAGATCGGAGCTCTCACCACCGGAACGGCCAATCACAACTACTGCAGCGTCATTGTAATCCGAGAAGCTCTTCATGACTTCATCTTTATAAACACTTGCAGGGACTTCATTCACGGCATAAGGTCCCTCACCATAAATGTCTGGAACTTCTTTTCTGTAAGAAGATCCCTCACCCGTCTTGTAAAAATCCCAAAGTGTCTTATTGATTTCAAACCCAGAGCCTGTTAGCGCAGCCAATAAATCAGGCGCTTTATTTGTATCAACTAATCCCGAAATGCCTGCTCCGTACACAAGATCGACAGAGCTCTGACCTAATAAACTGATTTTTGATCCAGCTTTCAGTGGCAGTGCATCATTGTCATTTTTTAATAGCACAATACCTTCTTCTACGATTTCCTGACTGATCCGTTCACCTTCCGTCTGCATTTCGTCTGCAGAAGTAAATGCACTCTTATAATATTCGGAATCCACCTCCGTATCGTCTTTTGAAGATACTATCTTGTCAGTGGAATGACCTAAATAGGTTGTGATGATCTGAGAATACTTTTCTGCATAAACGTTGCCTACGATTAGGCCTATAATTAGTATAATACTTACGATATAAGTACTAATTGCGGCCGTTTTTGATATTTTCTTCATGTAATATACCCCCATTTAGTAATCAGAATTTTTCTCGAAGTTCATACTCGTTAGCGACTTTAAATAGGGTAAAGCGCATACATTTTATTCCTGTATTTAAACGCTTACGACTATATAATCTTCGATGACATACGGGTATTCTAACACTTATTTATTTTAAAGAAGGAGAAACGCACGAACTGTCTCTTTTTTTGCATAAACTGTATCACGGCATACCAAAATAGCGGGCAAGCAGCCAGTTGGCCCACTGACTACTTGCCCGCCGTTTCTCCCAAATTCGCTCTATTTCTGTTTCATCGGAATTAATATTTTCAACTCAAACCAGTTGTCCTGCTTGCCAATGCTGACGACACCACCGTATTTTTCCACGGAATAACGAATACTTTTTAACCCGTAGCCATGATTGAACGTATCCGTTTTTGTCGTAACCGGCAAATTGCCGTCCAATTCCAATTCGCCTTCAAAATAGTTTTCAAAACGAATCATAATGAAGCTCTTTTGCGCGAAGACCGATACATGAATCAAGCGCTTTTCCGATTCTTCAATCCGCTGCTCATATTCGATCGCATTATCGAGCGCATTGCCAAAAATCGTACATATGTCGATAATATCGATATCACTGAGCAAGCTTCCATCCGCCACGCAAGTAAGCGTGATCCCATTTCTAATACAATGCATATTTTTGCTGGCCAGCAGTGTATCCAATACATGATTGCCCGTTTTGTTCTGCGCTTCAAAAAATTTAATTTCTTCCTCCATTTTCTTTAGATAAGCGTTGCGTTTCTCCGTATCTTCTTCCGCTCGTACCGCAATAATTTGATTTTTCAAATCATGATATTTCAGATTGATCAGCTCGATGCTTTCTTTAGATTGCTGGTATTGCACGTACTGATGCTGGAGAATGTTTTGCACCGCTTTCAGCTCATGCCGGATGCGCAGTTCATTAAGCTGAATGTGGTAAGCATATAGAATCGCAAAGCCGCCCAGATCGACAAGCGTACGAATATTCAAAATCTCTTGGGCATACTGTCCGCTGAATGGCGTTTGCGTGCTGACAAAGCTTAAATTGCTAATGCCGAATACGGCAGCGCCGATAAATACGGTCGACCACAGCTCACGCTGTCTAATATTCAGTTTGCCTTCCTCGGGAATATGCCGCTTCTCCAGCAGCCAAATGATCGCAAACGCTGTCCCGTAGATAAGCAGCAACAGCAGGGATTCCTGCCACGCCGAAGCAGGCTTGTTCTGCCAAACGAACACATGGACCTGCCATTCCAAGGAAGCGACAAATTCAGCGGCTACAAAGGCCCTTACGCTATAATATCCCGCTTCCAGCGCACTGATATGGCAACTGACATACATGAAATAAAACATAATTCCAATCGCGGCAACCATGCAGGGAATCCAAAAATAAACGGGAAAATTCTTCGTCAGCATTAAGAATAAGGACTGCAGTACAAGAAAACCACCCGCGAAAGCGAATAAACTCCAACCCTTCAGCCGTTTTCTCAACGGGATAATGTACACGATACAGGCCAGCCATTCCGCCAGCGCGGTATATAAACGGGGGATATCCGGAAGCACGGTATTCATTTGATCACTTCTCCCCAATAGTTGGACAACGCCTCCATGAACGCTTTGCGTTTGGGACGGCTGATCAGCAGGGGCTTTCCTTTGACGATCGCAAACACATCCTCCATTCCTTCCACATGCTCCAGGTTAATAAAGTAGCCTTTATTCCCTCGAAAGAAGGGATATCCGGCAAGCTGATCCTCCAGCTCCTTCATCGTGCCGATGGTCTCCACCTCGCCGCTTTTCGTAACAAATACCAGCTTGTGTCCCAGGCTCTCAATGTAATAAATATCCGAAATTTGAAATCGCTTGACCCCGCCTTTGATCTTAAGTGTAATGTGATGCTCTTCCCGACGCTTCATCCGTTCAATCGCCCGGTTCAACCGCTGGGAGAACTGAAAATAGGAGATCGGCTTCAGCACGTAATCAAGCGCGTCAACCGCGTACCCCTTAATCGCATACTGCGCCATGTTGGTGATGAAAATGATGACCACCTCGGAGTCCATCCTTCTGATCTCCTCCGCTGCCGCCATGCCGTCCATAAAGCGCATCTGTACATCCATCAAAATAATATCGAATTGGGCCTTGAAGTCCTCTACAAATTCATCGCCGTCCCCGTAGGTTGCGAGATCTATATGTTCGCCGGTCTCTTGCTCGAACCGTTTCAGAAAATCAGTAAGCTGCTCTTTGTAATGAGCTTCATCCTCCACAATCGCGATCCGGATCATGTTGTCCCTCCTTACCCTTCATCAGGGAACAAAAATACCATGATTATAGCAAACAAAAGCACACCTTTCCACACACGCGATCTAGATCTTTTTAAACTTATTTACATGGTCATGTAGACGATTTACAATTTCCTGATTATAGCTTACTTCGTCCGAAATGGTAGTCATCGATTCAAGCAAGCTCGATGTGCTTTCATTAGCATCAATCATTACATTCACCCCGTCCTCTACAGCCAGACTGATTCCCCTGATGCCCTCGGCCATATTGGTTGAGATGCTCCTTAATTCTTCTGATTGGCTCGTAAAGCGCGACAGCATTTGATTGATGTTCTCCACATCAGCCTTATAATTATTAGCTGTATCTACAAAGTTAGCGTAGTCGTCCAGTATCCTGCCCGAGATATAAGACATAATCATATTGGCATTATCGACAAGCTCCTTCACCGAATCTGTCACCAAAGCGCTGATCGTCTGGATATGGCTCGCGGTATGTTTCGTATTTTCCGAAAGCTTTCTGATTTCATCCGCTACGACGGCAAAGCCCTTTCCGGCATCTCCAACTCTTGCCGCCTCAATAGAAGCATTTAGGGCCAGGAGATTCGTCTGGGTGGAAATGTCCAGAATGTTCGTGGTGAGCTCATTAATTTTTTCCACAGAGCGGCTGTTCGATATAGCACTAGACATCCCTTGCTCAATATCCTGCACTACAGACATCGTCTGAAGCTTGCTTTGGTTGGACTGCGAATGGATATGCTCGGCACGATTGAGGATATGGGCAACCTGATCATAATTGGCGCCGGCATCGTCTGCAATTAAATTTGCTGCCGAAAGTACGAGCTGGGCCCCATGATCGATGTCCTGAATGGTGCTGCTGATTTCCTCCATGCTTGCTGTCATTTCATTTAAACCTGCCGATATGGTTGTTGTAGAATCTGTGGAAGCCAGGATATTGTTGCTAATGTTCTCCGCTGATTGATGAATTTGATTGGAGCCCTGCTTTATCGAAAGCATAGCGCTCTGCAATATCTCTAAAAAGCGGTTCATTCCATGGGTCATCTGCCCGATTTCATTATCTGAAATATGCTCTAATCTAACCGTCAAATCCCCCTCATTATGCTCCAGGCTATGGATGATTTGATTGAGATTCTTACTCGCCGTATGAATTGGGCGAATGATCGCTTTCAAGACGAATCTGAAGGCAACAACAACAGAAATCAGGAATAGGATGGCCATCGCATAAATGATTACGGAGGATCTTGTTAGTCTGGAATCAATGAGTGCTTTCTCATGGGCAATGCTACTATCCAGCACGGCCTGAAATTGAGCTTCCGCTTCTTGCATAGCTCCTGCGAGACGATCCAACTCGATGTAGCTTTCTTTCGCTGATGCCTCGTTCCCTTGGGCAATCTGATTCAATACTAACGCAATTTGACTTAAATAGGCTTCTATTGAAGCCTGATAAGGCAGGTATGAAGCTCGAAGCGCGTCGTCCCTCACCTTGTTGGAGAACTCCTCCGTTAAATCAGATATGGTATTAGCGCTGGCTATCGCCTGCTCAACAATCTTGTGCGTTGCCGGCACTTCTTCAATTGCTCTTCCGTTCCCCAAAAGGGCCGCCTGAACGGACAAATCTATCCGGCCTAACTCTTTAGCTAATTTCAACTGCTCATTCTCCAATACCAGGAATGAATTTGAAAATAAAGTGGCGGATAATTGCACTTGAGAATTAGTAATTCCACTGATTAAGGTGTTTAAGACAAAGAGAAATGTGAGGAATAAAAGTACAAATTTAATCTGAAACGAAATGGTTTTCCGCATACGCTAACGCTCCCTGATCGTTCTATTTGAATAAAAGCGCATACATCTTTACTTAGGCGCTCTTACCCCATACTAAGAAAATGTAGCACAAAGAATTCCCTTTCATGGGCCTCTTGCTTGAACTGTATAAATTACTGCATAAACTGTCATTATGATCTAAGGAGCGCTGTTGTTCGCGGGATTCTCTGTCTGGACGAAGCTGAATGCGGCTGAATGTAGCTGAGTGCGGCTGAATGCGGCTGAACGTAGCTGAATGCGGCTGAATGCAGTTGCATGCATATTGAAGTACGAGGAAGTTTTGTACGTTTTTTCGCACAAGTTGCCCTCACCATTCTCCCAATCTATGCAAGTTGTACGAATAATCGTATAAAAAGCATGGCTTATCCTCTGAAAACGGAAAATTTGTACGAATATTCGTATAAACCGCCTATCATTCTCTCAAGAAAACCTTCCTTTGTATGAAATATCGTATAAAACTCACTTTTCTACCTACGTTCTGGGGCAACGTGTGAAGTGTGCTTACGATCGCTGTTGTTCGCGGATTTCTCTAATTGAACTGAATTATTATAAGGTAGAAATCCACTCACAAAGGCGAACGCTTACGCTTCTACAGCACACTTCACTCTTATGCCCTTTCTACGTAGCTTTTATAGTTCAACTAATATAGTCAATACCACCATCATGCGTTAGGTACTGCTTTCGGTTTTAAGCACACAAAAAAACAGCAGTCAAATAGCTGATCTGCTGTTTATCCAATGCGTTTATGATTTGAAGGAATCAGGATTTTTGACACCGGCCAGAAAAGTATCCACCATGAGTCGAAAGGTAACGTCCAGGTCGAGCGGCAGTCCAAAGCCGCCCTGCTGCTCCAGCGTTACGAAGCCGTGCAGCAGACTGCGGATCGTCCGCACCGCATGAACGGCGCTGTCGCCGGACAGTCCGTAACCGTCCATCGTCCGGTAAATTTGCTCCAGCACCCTTTCCCCGGCTTGCTCCAAGAGCTCGTCGCCGGGGGACGGTGCCGCCTGCAGAGCTTGATACAAGCCGGGATGCTCACGGGCGAAGCTGAGGTACGCCCGGCTGAATGCCCGGACCGCGTCATCCCCGGACAGGCCGGCGACCTCTCCCTCAAGCCAGGCGGCGAGCTCTTCCAGGCCGCGATGCGCAAGCAAGCGGCGCAGCTCGGGCAGTCCGGCGACATGGTTGTACAGGGAGGGCGGGCGGATCTTCAGCTTCTGAGCAAGCGTCGCCAGCGTTACCGCTTCGAAGCCCTCCGCATCGGCCAGCTCGGCGGCGGCGTTGAGCAAGGCAGGCAAATCAAGACCGATTCTCGGGGACATGAGGCTGTGCACTCCTTTGCTTTATGATCGCTTGCTCCGCTTCAGCGATGGCGCGGTCGAGGGCTTGCGAGGGATCGCTGAGCATGCGGCCGTGACCGACCGCGAGCAGCGACGGCTTCAGCGCTTGCAGCTTGCGGGCGCTGGCAAGCGCCTCTTCCTTGTTCCATGTCGCCATGGCCGGGAACGGGAACCATGGCTTGAGCTGCCCCGACACGGCTACGCCGCCCCGGGTCTGCATGGCGTCTCCCGCGATCAGCGCATCGTTGCGCGTATCCAGAAAGGACATCGAGCCCGGTGTGTGTCCCGGTGTCGCGATGGCAAGCAGGGAGCCAACCCGGTCGCCGTCCCGCAGCAAAACGTCCGGCTCCACGGCAATCTTGCCCGGCTTCGGCACGCCGCCTCGAATCGCTGTAGACGGCTCATGCGCGTCCAGGCTTCTGTCCCCGGCGAGCAGCCGGGCGTCGCGCGCGGAGATGTGCAGCTTCGCATCGGGCAGCGCCCGCTTCAGCGCATCTACCGCGCCGATATGATCGCTGTGCGCGTGGGTAAGCACGATTCGTACAATCGGTTTGCCGATGTGCGCAGCCTCCTCCAGAATCCCCTTCGCGCTATAGGGCAGCGCCGCATCAATCAAAGTCAAGCCATCCTCTTCCTCCACCAAATAGGCATTCACCGGAAAAATGCGCGGCATCCACGTCAATTGCCATACCGTTTTTTCATGTATCATTCTCATGTCGGGCTCTCCCTTCACCAAAAACTAATGCTATTAGTTTTATAATAACTAAGGGCATTAGTTTTTGCAAGCCCAATATTGAATGAGGCGCCTACGCTATCCCTTCTGCTTCATCACCCGGAAATACTCCGCAACTGATCGATGGAGAATGGATCCCCTAAGCAAAAGGCCCCCAATCCTACTATATAGAGTAGTTTTGGAGGCCTTTCTGTACCCATAAAGCTTAAATGATTGCGATATTACAGTTCTTGTCCGTTGGTTTCAATCACTTTTTTATACCAATGGAAGCTATCCTTCTTCGTTCTCTTCAATGTTCCGTTGCCATGGTTGTCCTTATCCACATGGATGAAGCCGTAACGCTTGTCCATTTCACCGGTTGAACAGCTTACTACATCAATAATTCCCCAAGAGGTATAGCCAACCAGTTCAACGCCGTCTGTGATGGCCTCCTGCATTTGTTGAATATGCTGACGCGTATACTCGATACGATAATCGTCATGAATCTGGCCATCGGCCTCTACCACGTCGCGTGCTCCCAGACCATTTTCCGTAATCATGACAGGCAGACGGTAGCGGTCGTAGACATGGTTCAGCGTATAGCGAAGGCCCTTCGGGTCAATCTGCCAATCCCATTCATTGACTTCCAGATAAGGATTCTTGGCTCCGCCCATGATGTTGCCTGAGGTTTGCACTGTATTCGGGTCGGCGCTTTTACAAATCGTCATATAATAACTAAAGGTATAGAAGTCGCAAATGCCTTCCTTCAGAATCGCCTTGTCCGCCTCGGTCATTTCAATCTGAATATCATTCTCTTCAAAATATCTCAGGGCATAGTAAGGATATTCCCCGCGGTGCATAACGTCGCCGCAGAAGCAGTTTCTGATCAAATCTTCTCTTTGTGCAAGCAACACATCGTCCGGATGGCAGGTATGCGGGTAAACCGTAATATGACAGATCATGGAGCCAAATTGGAATTCCGGATTAATCTTTTTACCGATAACCACCGCTTCTGCACTCGCTACCATTTGGTTGTGCAATGCTTGGTAACGCATGTTCGGCTCATCTACCTGGTCCACGAAGTATTTGGTTCCCTCGTGAAGAATACCGCCATGATTCCAGTTGCCGAGCGGCACGGTCAGGTCATTGATTTCATTAAATGTAATCCAGTATTTCACGTCATTTTTATAACGGGTGAACAGGACCTTACATAGCTCCAAATATTGATCCAGCACTTTCCGTGAAGACCATCCGTTGCATTCCTCGACGAAATGGTAAGGCAGGTCGTTATGATAGATCGTAACCAATGGCTCGATATTGTACTTTTTCAGTTCCTTGAACACCTTGTCGTAGAACTCCAGCCCTTTTTCATTCGGCGTATCCGAATTGCTGTCCGGGAAAATACGGGACCAAGCGATGGACAGGCGATACATTTTCAAGCCCATTTCGGCAAACAGGGCAATATCCTCTTTATAATGATGATAGAAGTCAATGGCTTCATGGGCAGGATAATATTCTCCCTCCACAATTCCTCTGGTAATCCGTCTTGGCTCTCCGAAGGATCCTTCTGTCATTACATCAGCAATGCTGATCCCCTTGTCGTCTACATCCCATGCCCCTTCAATCTGGTTGGCAGCAGTTGCGCCCCCCCAGTAAAATCCTTCAGGAAAGTTTTTCAGTGTTCTCATGTTGTTCCACTCCTTATTTTATCTATATTTTTTAGTTGTCTTCTACTGGATTTTCTTCAAATCCGACGATAAACGTGGTGATAGCGGCTGTGATAAAGGCGATGACAAAGGCTGCAGCCACCAACCAGACATTTCCCGGTTCCCCGATGAACATCGGCAGGGTCAGAAAGGACGGGCCGCCCATGGCATAAGACTTGGCTCCAAAGAATGCGGCAAACGATCCGCCGACCGCACCGCCGATTAAAGCGGCCAAGAATGGCTTTTTCAACCGTAAATTGACGCCGTATATCGCAGGCTCCGTGACACCGGACATCGCTGAGATGGTTGCAGACGCAGCAACGGTCTTCGTGTTCTTGTCCTTGGACTTCAGCCACACTCCGAATGCTGCACCGGCTTGGGCCATATTGGCACTGCCTGATACCGGGCTGATGAAGTTGTAGCCTACTCGGGAAATTCCGTCGATCAGGACCGGCACCATCCCATGCTGCATACCTGTCACGACTAACACGGAGTAAAGTGCGCCGTAAATCAAACCGGCGAAAATGCCGCCCTTATCAAACAGAATGCTGATAAATCCTGCGATATTATTGCCCAGGAACTGCGCAACAGGACCGATAGCTATCAGGGAGATCGGCGTCGCAATCAAAATAGTAACGGCCGGAACAATAATAATCTTCAGCGCTGACGGCGTGAACCGGTCTACGAATCTCTCAATGTAAGACGCGAACCAAATCGTCAATACAATCGGCAATACGCTGCCGTTATATTTGATCAAGTTCATAGGCGCCCCCAGGAAATGCAACTGGGTTGTCCCCTCTGTCAAAAAGTTCAAGAAGGTCGGATGAAGCATCGCTGCAGCTATGGCAACGGCTACATAGGTATTCATCTTGAAGATTTTGGCCGATGAAATCGCTAACAGAAACGGTAAAAAGGTAAATACGCCGTCACTGATTGTGTTGAGGATCAGATAAGTTTCACTTTGATTGCTGAGTACCTTGACCGAGACCAACAGGGCGAGGATCGCTTTGATCAAGCCGGCCCCGGCTAATGCAGGTACGATAGGATTAAATATACCCGCAATCGTATTCATGACCTTCGTCAGCGTCTTTTCCTTCGGACGTTCTGTATTTGTATCCGATTTCACTGGAGCTGCTGAAGAACCGCCATTTGCCGAGTCAGACGTATATTCCACAAATTCCTTGTACACGTTCGAGACATTGGGACCGATTACAATTTGGACTTGACTGCCATTCTTAATGACGCCCAATACACCCTTTATTTTTTCAAGCTCCGGTTTGTTGACCTTGCTCACATCGATGATCTCCAAGCGCAAGCGAGTCATACAATGTGTGGATTCTGCGATGTTGCTGCTGCCGCCAATATGATTCAGCACACTAGCGATTAAGTCCTTATACATGTTCTCCCCCATTTCAAAGTTGTTGGTTCTGGTTCGTTACAGCCAAATTATAATGCTAGTATTTTTTTTAGTCAATAGAATAATTTTCATTCAATAAAATAATTTTATTTGGAGATTTTCGAGAGAACAGGGCTAAAAACCTGTGTTTTCCCTTTACAAGTTGTTATATTTGTATTTTTTAGGTATTATTTAATAATGAAATATATTTTAGCGGAGGGGTATCGTGAAGATTACCAAGACGGATCGTGAAATATTGAACTCATACATACAAACCATGAAAGGAATGGGCGCTTTTTTAGGGAGCGGCTATGAACTGATCCTTTACAACCTTGAGAATCAATCGATTATGATGATTGTCAACGGGGAGCATAGCTCCAGAAAAATCGGGGATTCCATTACGGATAAGGATCTGAATATTTTAGAAAAGGCAAAAAAAATGGAGGAAGGCAACCAACACCTCGTCTATTTCAGCAGAAATTCCTCTGGTGAGCCTATGAAATCAATGATCACGCCAATTGATGGCTCCAATCATAAAATTATTGGGGTTCTTTGCATCAACTTTTATCTGAATACCTCGTTCGTAAAAGTCATGGGCACCTTCCTTCCGGAACATAACTCTTCACAGAAAGCGCCTGTCATCGACAGCTTTTCCGAGGATCCGCAATCGATCATCCTTCAATCGCTTCAGGAGGCCAAGGCACAGATCGAGGGCGACACCTCCATTCCAGCTACCGAGAAGAACAAAGCGATTATTGAACAGCTGCTGGTCAACGGAATATTCCAGATCAAAAATTCTGTAGTTATTGTATCTGAATTACTATCTATTTCCAAAAACACCGTTTATCTTCACATCAGAAACTACAAAACCAAACAAAACAACTAAACGCCAAGAAGCCCTGCCGGAGGAATTCCTTAAACAGGGCTTTTCTTTATGATTACTGCTCATAAAACGGTTACAAGTCTACGCGGATATAGCTGTCAGAGCCTTCGAGCACCACTTCTACCCCTTTAACGCTCACCAGTCCGTTAGGAACGATAACCGGGGTGATGGTCGGCAGGCCGGCCTCACGGATCACGGCCATGTCAAATTCAATAAGCAGCTGCCCTTCCTCAACCCGCTGACCATTCTCAATATGCAGCTTGAATCCTTCACCTTTCAAAGAGACGGTATTCATGCCAATATGCATCAGAATCTGCACACCGCTATCATGCTCCAGCATAACTGCATGCTTACTCTTTTCCATAACATGTACTACCGTGCCGGAGAACGGCGATACCAGTCTGCCTGCCTCAGGCTCAACGGCAAACCCTTGTCCCATCGCGCCCTCCGAAAAAGCTTCATCGGGAACTTCCGACAGTGCCACAACAGTGCCGCTCAGCGGGGATTTGATGACCAATGAGGTTACAGCTGGCTTCTTTTCCTTGCGTTTAAAAAACATAGGCTTCCTCCCGGATGTCATCATAATGAATTTATAAGTTGCTTCAGATGGATCATAGTTAAAATTATATAGATAGTATTTTTTTAGTCAATAGAATTTATTTCATTTCCATAGCGTATTTCTTCATCGTTTCGTAGCTCATTGCTCCCACAAATTTGTCCTTGATCACCCCGCTGGAATCCAGCAAATACGTTGTCGGGTACGCAGTAACCTGATATGCCTGCATAACGTCTCCTTTCGTATCGAACAGAATGGGAAACGTAAACTGCCCTTTGTTCACAAACTTTTGCACATCCTCCTGATGATTTTCAATAGCCGTCATATTCACTCCAAGAACCACTATATCTTGATGCCGATAGTCTTCATAAAATTTCTGCATATGAGGCATCTCCACTTGGCACGGGGGACACCAGGTGGCCCAAAAGTTAAGCATTACTCTTTTACCCTTATAGTCAGATAGCTTTACGGGGTTCCCTTGTAAATCCGCAAGTGTAAAGTCCGGTGCCCTTTGTCCCTTCCGAATTCCTACTTCATTCGCTTCAAGCTCCGACATCTGTATCGCATCGGAAGGGGACTCTTTCAAATAATCATATGTGCCGTATACAACAAGACCGATCAAGAAAAGTATGGCTGCTATATTTTTCCTCATTCTATGTATCTCCCTCCATCAAAGAGTAATCCGCCAAAAATATTATTCCCGGAGAACTCCGCCAGGCCTTGCCTCATTCAACCAGTTCCATGCGGTTAGGGCTGCGGCAATAATTAAAAAATACAATTGCTGCTTGTTGAAGGACAAAAGCAGGATCTCCCGATTCGGAACACAGAACCAGAGAATAACATGTCCAATCGATAGCCAGACTGCATAGGCCGGCCATTTTAACAGATTACTTTTACTTGAAAAGGCTAATTGCAGAAAAAGAAAACCTGCGGTTAATCCGGCGCTTGCTGCATGGAACCAGACAGGCTCTACTCCGATGACAGCCGATAACATCTGATAGGCGAACCATCCGGAACATAAAAATAAGGTCGTCATATCCAGCCATGATGGAGATAAGCCCTTCAGCTTCGCCGCTTTCTTCCAGATATAGAATGCAGCAACTGAGCTTGCAATCCAGGCCCCGCGCCCTCCTCCGTCAAAGTAGAGCAGAACAGCAGGACGGTGAATGACCTCGACCGGATGAAAGATTAAGAAACTCAGCTTCCACACTACAATCCACATCCAAAATGCGTTGGACATAACAGACAGAATGACGTGCCGCTCCGCCCTATTTCGAAGACGATAGCGAAGCATCAACCAGCCTGCTGCTCCAAAAGCTAGATATAATATCAGTTGTCCATTTAACACTAAAGAGCCTACTTGAATATTATTCAATTCCCCTCAACCCACCTTGATTAAACGATTTGCCTGTTAAAATAAACATTATTGCACTTATAGAAAAGGGAATACCACAGGTAAGGCATTCCCTTTCATATCGAGCTGCTATTTGATTAAGGAGATGCTTCACTCCTCTTTGTTGCCCTGAGATATTCCTTTTGATCAGGAAACAAGAGCAAGGGTCGGTGCTATTTTATTCACCAATCAGGCCCAGTACCTTGTTTTTTAGTATAGGCTTTTGATTAATGCCAATCAATTGATCGACTAGTCTTCCATCCTTAAAGAGCAGCAGAGTAGGAATACTTCGAACACCAAACTGAGAAGCCAGTTCTGCATTTTCATCGACATTGACTGTAGCAATTGTAGCTTGCCCCTCCAGTTCACTTGCCAATTCGTGCACGATAGGAAGCTGAACCTTACAAGGCCCGCACCAAGGAGCCCAAAAATCAACTAAACTAACACCTGACTGGATAGAGCTTTGAAACGTTTCCTTCGTCAATGCTGTTGCACTCATTGCAATAACCTCCTGTAATTCATACAAGTAATTTATTATTCAATTGAATAGTTGAATTATAGTGTGTTATTATTAATACGTCAAGCAAATATGGAATATTGAGTCGATTAAATTTGAAATTTCCGCCTAATCGTTGTATAGTTCATGTTAAAATTCAATTATTCAATTGACTGAGCTTAATATAAGGAAAGGGGTTTACTGGAATGAACTGGAACGAAATAACTACCCTTGAGGAATGGAAAGATATCCTTGCGAAATCATCAGAGCGAGGACAGGTAATCCTTAAGCACAGCACAACCTGCCCGGTCAGCGCCAATGCACTGCATGAATATGAACAATACCTGGAGTCCGCTCCCAATGATCAGATAGATTACACGCTGGTTAAGGTCATTGAATCCCGCCCCGTATCCAATCAGATCGCAGAAGATTTAGGAGTAAAGCATGAATCACCTCAAATTATCTTCGTGAAAAATGGAGAAAAATACTGGACTGCTTCGCACTGGTCGGTTACCAAAGCACATATGACAGCGGTATTGGACTGACACTTAAAAAGGTAAACAGCAGCATTTTTGAAAAAGAATCGAGGTTAATGAGCTACTATGGATGAGGCGCTGAATGAGGCCAAGGTATTCAAAGAAGATCTCTACAAACAACTATCGAGGATCGGAAAGTGCTTATCTAGCGATAAGCGGCTGGAGATTATGAATTTGTTGTCTCAAGGGTCAAAGAGTGTTGAAAAGCTTGCAGCATGCACAGACATGAGCATCGCGAACGTATCTCGCCATCTCCAAGTCCTGCTTGAGGCGAAGCTCGTGAAGTTCTCAAAAAAAGGGACCTATGCAATTTACTCATTAGCTGATCCCTCCATTGTCGACTTCCTTGCAGCCTTATGGCGAGTAAGTGAAAAGCAACTGCCTGATATCGGAAAACTAAAACAAGACTTTCTTGAAAACCTTGATCATATTCAAACCTTGACGATGGATGAGGTTCAAGAAAAGTTAAGCTCCGGATCCATTATTTTACTGGATTTGCGGCCTAAAGAAGAGTACGAGTCCGGGCATATATCCGGAGCCATCTCTGCTCCCATTGAGGATCTGGAGAACTTCATTCAAGAATTACCAAAAAACGCAGAGATTGTCGCTTACTGCAGAGGACCATTATGCGTCTACTCAGCATTGGCTGCCCAGAAGCTGCAAGCTAATGGCTTTAAAGCCTATCGGATGGAAGAGGGCTTAAATGAGTGGCAGCATCATTTCCAGTAATTCTGTTGAACTTACAGTCCTCGGGTGATCCCCCCGAATCCTCGCTTCATTTTCCCATAGGTCATCTGTCTTCTGTATTTTGGTGCAAATACAATGTGGTATGTGCAGTTCCAGCACATGTGTGCTAGACTGCTCTTGTCCATTCCCTTGTCCTCCTTGATTTGATGTTGCGGTTGGCAGACCGGCATTATCTTATCATATAGGTCAGGGATTTTTATTCATTGCTATAAGCTTTCCTGAACAACAAAATCCCTCCCGAAGGAGGGATTTTCAAGTTTAGCGATGTGTACCGGGATATTTATGTTAGCCATGACGAAGCAGGCCCATTCCGAAACACCAAGAGCCCTTCCCATCTTGTTCATTCAACGCGATTTCTCACGGGAATTTCTTCTCGAAAGTCAGAATACTGCTCTTAACAAGAACCATAGGATGGGCACAAGTAAAGACGGCAGCATGTTTAGAGCCTTACAATCCTTGATTTTCAAGATAGCCAGACCTGAGCTTAAGATGAGGAAGCCCCCTATAAGAGAGATTTCGGTTAATAATTCAGCCGTTAAAAATGCCGATAAAGATTCGAAAAAAAGATAGATCCCCCCTTGCCACAAGAATAATACGATCGCGGATAAAGCAATGCCAAGGCCATAGGTCGATGCCAGGACCAGCGAAGTGACAAAGCCCAAAGCTGCATTTGTATACAAATAGTTGTTATCGCCATGAAGAGCGCTTTCCATCGCCCCTAAGATGGATAATGTTCCGAAACAAAACAATAAATTAGAACTTTACACTTTTATAAAAAAACTTACCTAATATTGTCCATGTCTCATGCCAGAATCAAAAATACAACTATAAAGCTGTCCTCAGCTCAGGTAATGAGCTGTTGTATCTCCCTGATTGACTTCTACACCTTTGACCATATCCTGACCGTTAAGCGAAGAGCTGACGGGCGTGTCTTTTGCCATCTAAACATGGAGTACTCGTCCGACTGGTTTTAAGTTGAAGGATCAAAAAATAGGAAATGGCGGATGATTGACTCTAACGCTGATGATAAGCGCTATTGCGGCGAATCCGCCGCTTAAGAAATCCTAGCGACGCTGGCACGCGCTATTTCTGCAAAAACCCATGGTTTCGTTGATGAAAAAGAGGTATAAGATCTGGGGTAAGCGTTAGAATCTCAGAGCGATGATCTCAGGGGGGTTAAGCACCGTGGCAAGCGTTAGATCATGAAACGATCATTTCATTTCTTCTATGCGAAGGACCTCATCTCCCTTACTAGGGAATTGAGGTCCTTTTATGCGTTAATTGGGGCACTCCCCTATCATGCGAGACGAATGAAGCAGGGTTACTTCTCGAGCACCAGCTCCAAACGGACCGCAATGTCGTTTTCCGTTTCCAGCACGACCGAATGCGGGTTTTGCATCCCGAAATCGGCGAAGGTCACGGTGGTCGTCCCCGACAATCTTACCTGATTATTTTGATAGAGCGCCTGCCCGTCGAACGTTGCCTCTTTGTCGATCCCTTTCACGCTTAACGTTCCGGCCATCCGAAAGTCGTAAACCGCGCCTTCTTCCCAAGCCTCCGGCAGCCCTTCAAACGAAGCCGCCGTAAATGCTGCCTGCGGGAACTGCGCCACGTTAAAATAATCGGCGCTTTGGATATGACCGTCCCGCTGGGTGTTCCCGGAGTTGACTTCACTCATCTCCAAGGTCCCTTCGGCTTTCATATTTTCCGGCTGGTCCAGTTGGATCGTCCAAGACCCGCCGACCGCTGCGTTTTCAAAATTGACGGTTTCGCGCGAAGTGGTCACGGAAAAATAAACCTTGGATTCTTCGGCGATGTTCCATACTCCGTTTAGTTGCTCGGCTCCGACCGTGGCTTGCTCCACGTTCCCCTCGTTTGCGGAGGCATTCGCCGCCGAGCCGCTTGCCGGGATGGCTTCGGTAATTTCCACCCGGTTCCCCAAGTAATCATCCATATAGGCGTAACCGCCGGCGCCGACCAAAATCACCACAGCAGCTCCGGCAACGATCCAGTTTCTCGTCTTTTTGTTCATGTTTAGTATAGCCTCCTATCCTCTTTTGCCCCTTAATCTAGCAGCCGAATGTGTCGGGATGATGTCCAAACCTGAACTTTCATAGAAATTCCCATTTTTGGTATGGCTGCCGAACCAAAACTTGCAGCCCCGGCCGGCATATGGTTATGATTTATACCATAAGCTTAAAAATTGAACGATAGAGGAGGAGGACTTCGTGAAGACCATTCTTATTATCGAAGACGAGGTGGCCATATCGCGCGTCCTCGCCGCCTATGTAAAAAAAGCCGGCTACCGTCCCGTCAGGGCGGCAACCGGCACGGAAGCCATCGCAGCGTTTGATTGCGATAAACCGGATTTGGTGCTGCTGGATCTGATGCTGCCCGACGCAGACGGAATGGAACTGCTTGCCGCGATTCGCGAAAGAGGGGCTTGTCCGGTCATCATGCTGACGGCAAGGGACGGGATTTCGGACCGGCTCGCTGGTCTGAACGAAGGGGCGGACGACTATATGGTCAAGCCTTTCGTGCCCGAAGAGGTGGTCGCCCGCATCAAGGCCGTCCTGCGCAGGCCGGTCCATTGGAATGACCGTCACGGCAAAAGGATTTACGGCAACCTGCTTATCGATTTAGCCGCCAAGCAGGTGTTGGTCAACGGAGCCGAAGTGGCATTGAATCCCCGCGAGCTGACGCTGCTGCTCTTTTTGGCGGAACGCCCCAACCGGACTTTTTCCCGCGAGCAACTGATCGAACAGGTGTGGGGAATGGATTACGAGGGGAGCGACCGGGCGGTCGATCTCTCCATTAAGCGGCTGCGCCAGGCGCTGTCGCACTGGTCTGGCGACGAAGGGGAAATCCGTACCTTACGGGGAATGGGGTATCAATTATGGATCAAAGAATAAAACCGAAAGCGGCCTCCCTTTTGTCCTACTGGACGCTACGCTATTTCGCTATCTTATGCCTGGGCCTGGCCATTATTGCCGTGGCCGCGGTGTACTGGATCCAGGATACGGCCAGGGACAACCGGCTTAAGACAAGCGGATTGCTGGTCCAGGAGATTTCCGAACGGATCGCCTCCACCGACGGGGAACTCGCCATTCCTGGCGAGTTCGAGCCGTTGCTGAAAAGCCGGTTTGATTATTTTAACGTGGACAAGGACGAGCTATGCCTGATCATTACCGATAAAAAGGGGCACTTGGTCTTCTCCAAGCCGAAAATCAGCGAATATGAGCTTAAACACAAACTGACGGACGACCTGGCCCGTTCGCGGGACAACCGCTTTTTGGCGGTAACGGCGCCGATTATGGGCGAAAGCGGGCAGCAAGGGCAGGTTGCTCTGCTCCAGTCCAAACGATCGCTTACCTATAGCCCGAACGAAATCGTCTTGGTCGTCCTGCTGCTGCTGACCCTGATTTTATGCGGATGGATTACGCTATACGCATTGTCCCGCAAGCTGTCCCGGCCGATCCGCGACGTTGCCCTAAGCGCCAGGCAAATCGCCGCGGGCTCTTACGACGTCAGCCTGGAGATCGACGCGCCGGAGCGCGAAGTCCGGGAACTGATCGGATCCTTTAAAGACATGGCGCTTCGTCTCAAGCAACTGGAGGAATGGCGCGCATTGGCGCTCGCCGGCGTAACCCACGAGTTG
>NZ_HG005139.1:916499-948650 GCF_000455265.1 Paenibacillus antibioticophila | reverse complement strand
CGAAGGGGTTGTCAACCGGGAGGAAGCCGAGGAATTCCTGGAGATTGCCCTCAAGGAATCGGAACGGATGGAATGGATGGTGGCGGACCTACTCCATTACAACGCCCTGTCCTCCGGCAGCGTGGAAGTGAAGAACAGCCCGCTTCAAGTCAAAGTGCTCATAGAAGAAATCGTCTATCAATGGGGGTTGATTCATGAGGGAGAGCCGGTTTCCGTCAAGGTCGCCCCGGGCGCGGAGGAGCTGATTGCCGGCGGGGATGCCCTGCGCATCCAGCAAATCATCGTGAACTTGTTGAACAATGCGCTCCAGGCGGCGGTCCCGGAACGGCCGCTCCGTATTCGGATCGATCTGACGGCGCAAGAGCATGATGTCGATATCCGCGTTCAAGACAACGGCAGCGGCATCCCCGCCGAGGAACAGCCGCAGGTCTTCGAGCAATTCTATCGCGGGGAAGCCAAGAAAAGAAAGGTGCGTGGGCTGGGGCTCGGCCTGACCTTCAGCCGCCTGCTCGCCCGCGCCCAAGGCGGAGATCTCATACTCGACGGCAGCTCCGACGCAGGCAGCACGTTCGTGCTGAAGCTGCGCCGGGAACCCGGCTAACGATCCTCAATATTCAAACGCAAACTGCCGGCTCAGCCACTCCAGGCAAAGCGGAAACCAGGTGGCCAAATGGTCGTCGCGGCTGTTGACCTCCGTGGTGCACATCGACATGCCGTGTCTGCCGTTCTGGTAGAGATGGCATTCAAACGGGACGCCGGCTCGCCGCAGTGCCGCCGCAAAAGTCATGGAATTCTCCACCGGCACGCTGGCGTCCTCCACCGTATGCCACAAGAAGGCCGGCGGCGTCAAAGTGGTGACATGATTCTCCAGCGAAAACGTCGCTTCCCTTTCCGCTTCATTCCAGCCGGGTCCCAAGCGTTCAATGGAGCCCCGGTGCGCAAATTCGCCGGCCGTAATGACCGGGTAACACAGCACCATGGCGTCCGGCCGGCCTTGTCCGTCTTGGCTGCCGTCCGCCTCCAGCAGTTTGGGGTGATTCCACAAGGTCCCCGATGAAGCCGCAACGTATCCGCCGGCCGAATAACCGCAAACGGCGATTTGGCGGGGAATAATCCCCCATGCAGCGGCGTTTTCCCTGATTTTCGCGATCGCGAGGGAAATATCCATGATCGGCCTTAGTTCGCTCGCCTCCTCCCGGATCGAGTAATACAACGTAAACACATGGTATCCTTTGGCGAAAAAGGCTGTAGCTGGCGGATCCGCTTCACGCGGAGACAGGATTTCAAAGCCGCCGCCGGGGCAAATCACCACGCAAGGCCGCTCGACGCGGTTGCCCATGCTCTCCTTCTCGATATCGTGCAAATAACCGACCAATCTGGCCTTGCTTCCGGGATTCGGGTTCAAATCAACGATCTTCATCTTGCAGCCCCCATCTCAATTAAATAGACTCCTAATCTATTATACTAAGCCCAGACGCATTTGTTAGGAAGAATATAACAGGGGTTTCGAAATTCATAGCAAGAATGCCGGTTAGGCCGTATGATTAGTTACATACCCGGCTTACCATTATGGCATCTCAACTATAAGGACGATGAGATCCCCTTTCGCAGCGCTTCCTTCGCCCCTCTTTTTCTCATATAACGCTGTAATACTGTCGATTCCAAGACTTCGCGCCCCCAGCCGACATGCTGTAAACTACATGTCCATCTACAATCGTGGTATGGAAAAAGGGCCTGTCTAGCGCGACTTGCAATTCAACGGGAAATTCGCTGTACTGTAAAATGCAGATTAAAAAATGATTAAAAGCCTTGTGAGGCTTATAAGCTCTGCCTTATATAGCAAAAAGGTCCATGTTCCGTTGTATTCTCAACAACAGAACATGGACTTTTTAATACTTCCGCAGGCATTGACGCTTTACTTCGAGGCAACTGCTCCAGGGGTGGCAAGCCCCAATTCGTTCTCAAATTGATCTAAAAATGTGGTCATCACCTGATGTCGCTGTGCAGCCATTTGTTTCCCGGGCACTGTATGCATTCCGTCTGCAAGCTTTAAGAGCTTTTGATAGAAATGCATGTGGACCGAACCATTTACTTCCCAGAAGTAGAGGACCCCTATTTTTGCATCAACAAGGAATTATACGGTATTCGTTCCCCAAACTAAAAAAGGGCGCTTGGATTGATAATTACTTCATTGAGGAGAACAAGGTTAATTCAGATGGATACGAATACTTCTTATATAGGGATAATTGTGACGAAGAACGTACTCGTTGTACTCATGGCACACTTGCCCCGGCTTCATCGTTCCGGTGGACGAGAATGCTCCAGCAGTTGCACAGGTTGTTCATCCATTCAATTCAGCGGGATTTCGGGATCGTAGGGCAGGGCATACGTCTCCAAAACGTCCTCCATTCGGGCGCAAGTTATCGCACTTTGCCCCTAGTTCCCGTCTTACTGGAACTGCTTTTGCGGCCATTCTGTACAAGGATTCTTACAGCGACCGATATCAGGACTATATTTACGTCAATAAGCTGGGAGAGCGAATTAAGCCGGGTATATTACTCAACATTTTCTGCTCGTCCTGAAAAAAGCATAATTTTCAGCGAATTCGGTTTCACGCTCTTCGGCACAGTTGTGCCAGCTTGCTGCTTGCTAACGGTGTCAGCTTAAAAGGAATTCAGGCATGGCTGGGGCATAGCCATTATTCCATGACCGCCAACATTTATGTTCATCTTGAATACAACTCAAAACTTTCTTCAGCTCAAGTAATGAGCAATACCTTGCAAATTACGAATATACAAAAAGCTCCTGAATCTCCACAAAAGGAAACTCAAGAGCTCGTTCATTGTTAGATTGGTGCGGTCGAGAGGACTCGAACCTCCACGGGGGGTTAGCCCACACGGACCTGAACCGTGCGCGTCTGCCAATTCCGCCACGACCGCATTTATTGTGATGCCATTAATTTAGCGGCAACGAAATAAATATTACCACGGATCCCGAAGCCAGTCAACAACACTTTTCGAAATCAGCCATACGGCGGGCTTTGTACGATCTTTCGCATAAAAAAGCGCTAAATGAGCACTAGATAGAAGAATTTGTATGTTTATTCGTATAAAATTGGCGTATCCAAGCCGCAGGTGGAATCTTTTGTATGTTTATTCGTACAAATTCACTTGTCCGACCACTACGGCGTTGGCTTTTATACGATATTTCATACAAAGGTTACGCAGCCGTCCATCCGTCCGTTCCTATCCTTGAAAGCTAGTTCCTCCAGAAATCGGTTCCGGCGAAAACCTGCTCCAGGGCATAATCTGCTGCCGGGTTGTCTGCAGCTTCTTCAAGCGCCTCACACCTCGCCCAGGCCACCCTGCTCTTGGAGATCGCAGTCATCATCTCTGCCGGTCCGTACTCCCGATAATCTACCGTCTGCTCATTTGCCGGATTATCCCAGTGGTCCCAGCCTAACGGATGAATATGCTCGCTCATTTGGCAATTCACAAATACGGTCTGGGCATACTCGCGCCAAGGCCGTCCCAGAAATACCTCCGACACACCGGGATCTGCCGTGATGAAGCAGCCACAGAAGACATAACCGTATTGTTGTCCGATTGGAGTGGAGGCGGCCGTAAGATACCCTCTCTTCCCGGGCGCTTGCAGCAGGCTGTGAATATTGCAGCCATCAAAATAAGCAGTCGCCCCGCCAAAGATAAAATCGACGGTCCCCTCGATGTAGCAATTTTGATACAGCTGGCGATAATGATCATGCTGCTCCCTGATCGGGACACCGCCAAATTGCGCCCGCTCCTTGGGCTTTGGCGGCAAAGGGCCAGTAAATAAAGTGTCCTGGTGGCCCTTGAATACACAATTGCGAAAGACCGTCTGGTCACAATGGGCATACACCGCCACAGCTTGACCGATATGCTCCCCCATCCCTGCCGTATTGGAAATCGTCATATTTTCAACGACAAGGCGTTCTCCGCCCAGAAATAAGGTCGGCGTGGCAAATGTGCCGATTTCATTCCCGTCTTCATCCAGTTCCTTGGCATAACGGTTCATCGTTAACTCAACCGCTCCAATGCCAACCATTTTCAGATTGGACCGGTAGATGATGACCTGCTCCTCGTAGATCCCCGGCAAGATACAAATCGTTTCCTGCTCTCCGGAAGCTGTCTGCTCTAGAAAATCTACCGCCCCCTGTATTGTTCGGAAATGACAGAAGGACGATGCCCCAACCAAAATCATGCCAGACGGCTCCTCTCCACTACACTACTTTTTCATACTCAGGATTCTTCCAACTCCAGATTTAACGGTACGAGCTCCACCTGTTCCACCAAAGGCTCCGGCTTGCTCGTATTTTTTGATCGGCAATGCACGATTTCGACATCTTCCCCGTTCTCGATGTAGAAGGCAGGGCCTAAGTGATTCTCAATCGTAACCCGGTTAAAACGCACATCCCGGACATTTCCCAGATAGAACCCGCGCTGCTTCATATCCTGTATGCCCGACATCATGGCCGGCTTGCCCGGAATCGCTTCCTTGGCCATGGAAATATCGATTCCGTCAAACGTAATCTCTGATACGTACTGTTCTGCCAACCCATAAAGAAATCCTGCTGCTGCATGGACCTCCCGGGCTGTTACGTTCATGAAATGTATTCTTCTGAACCTGGGCGTTTCCTTTGTCACCGGATAAGGCGTTTTGTCCCACACGTATTTTTCCTTCCCGCGCGGGCCGCAGAAATAATAGAGATTCATAATGAAGGGGCAGATGACCTCCTCCATAACCACATTGGCAACGCGAATATCCTCGACCGTACCGCCGCGGCCGCGACGGGATTTAATACGGATTCCCCGGTCCGTTCCTTTAAAGATACAATTGCTGATGGTGACATTGCGGACATCGCCGCTCATTTCACTGCCGATCACCACACCGCCATGTCCATGTATCATCGTGCAGCCCGTAATCGTAATATTCTCGCAGGCCACCCTTTCCGCCGTATCTTCCGTTCCCGCCTTAATAGCGATGCAATCATCCCCGACATCGATATGGCAGTTCGCAATACGGACATTGTTGCAGGATTCCGGATTAATTCCATCCGTATTCGGAGAGTCCGCCGGATTGTTAATCGACACATTATCGATCGTGACATCGCTGCAGCAGATCGGATTAATCGTCCAGGACGGAGATTGAATGAGCGAGATATCCCGGATGGTGATCCGCCGGCACCGGTCAAAGCTGATCAGCTTCGGCCGCGGGTACTCCAGCTCATGCGGAGCATTTCTCTGCTTATGCCACCACGGCTGTCCGTTCCCGTCCAGCGTCCCGCTGCCCGTCACCGAGACTTGCTCCAGGTCTTCGCCATAGATGCAAGAGGCATGCACAGGCCGCTTTACACCCTCCCATCTTGATTCCACCACAGGATAATCAGCCGGATTGGTACTGAAGGATAGCACCGAGCCAGGACTAAGCCGAAGCTCGACATGGCTTTTCATCCGAATCGATCCCGTCACATACACCCCTGCAGGAACGTAGACTGTTCCGCCGCCGGCTTCGCTCGCAGCCTCTATCGCTGCGGCGATTGCTGCAGTTGCCGGTATACCGCTGTCTCTGTTTGCACCATAGTCTGTGATATTATAAATGCTCATTTGATTGTACGCTCCTATGTCGTCATTAAAGACCGCATTTCCACACAAGCCATCACGAAGGCCCCAACTCCATGCAGATCATTCTTCACCTTCGGACGAGTCACATAGTTCTCATAATCGCCAGCCGAGGTTCCGATGCAAATATCCGGCAACAGCAGCCGCCCCTGCTCATCCCATTCCACGATTTCAGTCAATCCCTCAAAACCTCTTCTGGCCGCGATCACTGCCTCTTCACCGGCCAGTCCGAATTGGACCGCTTTCGCAAGCGTATAGACGAACAGACAGGAGCCGGAGGCCTCAAGCCAATTGTCCTTCTGATCTCCTTTGTTCACCACCTGATACCATAAACCGCTTGCACCATCCTGATAACGAATGAGCGCCTGAACGAAGCCCTGCAGCTCCTTCGCCAGCTCCTCCCGGCCGGGATCATCCTCTGGCAGCAAATCAAGAAACTGACTTAGAGCCAGTCCGTACCACCCTATCGCCCGGCTCCAAAACTCCGGAGAGCAGCCGGTATCCGGGTTTGCCCAGGGCATCTGACGGCTTTCATCCCAGGCGTGATACAGCAAGCCTGTAGCTTCATCCTTCATATGCTTGCGCATCAGCCGCTCCTGGAACAGCACCACCTCCCGTAAGCCTGTCTCGCCATAAGCGTTGGCATATTTCAAGGAGAACACGCCTGCCATGTACAGCCCATCCAGCCACATCTGATTCGGATATTTGTCCTTGTGCCAGAAGCCGCCCTCCGATGTTCTGTTCAAGGTCAGCAGCAGGCAGCGCAGCTTATCGGCAGCAGCTTTATACTTCGGTTCACCAGTCTGTTCATGTAATCTAAAGAGCAGCTGCCCTGCCTGCATCGCATCCAGTTCATCCCGGGCGAAGTAGAAATTACCGTAATCATCCACCAAATTATCGACGTATTGCTGAATGTACTCCATGTAACGGCCGCTATCTTGAACCGTCTGTGCAAGGAGCTCCATTCCGCATAAAAATACACCCTGATGATAATGCCATCGATGCGCAGGGGGAAGATTGCCCGCTGCAGCGTAGATATCCATTAATGAGTCGCAGGCCTTCCTGGCCCATTGAATCGGTGTCTCCGGGCGACTAACCGTCATGTTCAAGCTCCCTCCAATTGTGATTCGTCTAATACTTATGCTTCGCAGATCGTCCGAGCGATCATCTGACTTTTAACCCTTCACCGAGCCCAACAGCGCTCCCTTTGCAAAATGCTTTTGCAGGAATGGATACACCATAAGAATGGGGAGCGTAGCCACCACTATGACCGCCATCTTGATCGTCTGATCCGGCGGAGGCACCGTTCCGTCCAATGTGGAGCTATGGTCCATCCCGCTGGCCAGCACGACGATCTGTCTCAGCAGCACTTGAATCGGCCACTTGGTACTGTCATCCAGGTACAGAATAGCGCTCATATAGGTGTTCCAATACGTCACCGCATAGAAAAGGGAGATCGTGGCGATGGCCGGCATGGACAGCGGAAGGACGATCTTGAACAAAATACCGAAATCGCTGCACCCATCGATTTTTGCCGACTCCTCTAGACCCTCAGGTATGTTCTGGAAGAAGTTCCGAAGAATGATCATATTAAAGGCACTGATTGCCGACGGCAGGATTAACGAGGCATACGTATTGATCAGCCCTAATTCCTTCACGACCAGGAAGGTAGGAATCATCCCGCCGGTGAACAGCATGGTGAATACGACCATAAAGTTAATCACATTCCGCCCGTCCAAATCTCTGCGGGCCAGACCGTAGGCCATCAATGAAGTAATAAACATACTGAACAGGGTTCCGACTAACGTCACGCCAATGGAGACGCCCATCGCCCTGAATATCGTATTTGTGGAAAAAATAAATTTGTACGCATCCCAGCTCCAGATCCGTGGAATCAACACGAATTTATGCGCAGCCAGCTCCGCACTCGTCGTAAATGATCCGGCAACAACGTGGACGAAGGGAAGCACGGTAATTAACGCAATCAAGGCAAGCAGCGTGAAATTGATGGCGGCATAAATTCTGCCGCTAATCGATCTGTCTTCTACCATTTTTAGATTCCTCCTGCAATATCAGTAAACGCCTTCTTCACCCATTTTTTTCGAGATCCGGTTAACAAGCATAACCATGATCAAGCCGATGATCGATTTAAAGAAGCCAATCGCCGTACTATAGCTGAATTGTCCTTGTCGCAAACCAGCCGTGTAGACATACGTATCGATGATTTCCCCAACCTGCCGGTTCATGGAGTTTAAGAGCAGATAGACATGTTCGAAGCCTAAATCCAGCACATGACCGATTTTCAAGATGAACAGCGTTATAATAACCCCGCGGATCGTAGGCAGCGTAATATGCCACACCTGACGCATTCTGCCGGCTCCGTCCATACGGGCTGCCTCATACAGTCCCGGATCAACGGCTGCGATTGCTGCGAGATAAATAATCGTCCCCCAACCTGCTTCTCTCCATATCACCTGAATAATGTACATCGGACGTAACCAGCCGTTACTAAGCAGGAAATTGATCTTTTCAAAGCCAAAATAACTCAGCAATTCATTAATAATCCCGCCATCCATCGTGACCATAACATAGGAGATGGATACAATAATGACCCATGACATGAAATGCGGCAGGTATACCAGGGTCTGAAATATCCGTTTGAAGAAATTGCCTCTCAATTCATTGAGCATCAAAGCGAGAATAATCGGGATCGGAAAATAAATAAATATATTTAGCGCAAACAAAACGATGGTATTCCATAAAATATTGAAAAACTCCGGCTCCGTGAACAGCCTTTTGAAATGCTCAAATCCTACCCATTCGCTGCCGAATATTCCTTGATAAGGCTTATAATTTTGAAATGAAATAATGAGTCCGTACATCGGAAGATATTTGAAAATGATAAAGTACAGCACTCCGGGCAACAGCATCACATAAAGCCATTTATTTCGCCACAACCGTTTCTTGAGCTCGCTTGATCTCGTTTTTTTCTCGAGCCGCAACGGAGGGGCGGCTCCGGGCTGAACGGTGACTTCCTGCATGAGATTCTTCCTCTCTACTATTTGATGAACCGAAAAGGCCATGGCAGTTCCACAGCCTTTCCGGGTGACTGCAAAGTCACACTTTATTTCGCGGCGGCATTAAACTCCTCAATGATCTTATCGCCTCCCCGACTCTTCCAGTCGGATACTGCTTTCTCAAAGCCGGCTTTATCGATCTGTCCATACATATATTGATACGTCGCATCCGTAATAATCTGTTGAAGCTCGACACCCTTTTCCATATAGGTGACTGAATCCAGTGCGGCAGTTGGGTCAGCTACCCCAACCTTTACGTTCTCCAGAAGCAGCTCTTCCGCATGAATCCGGCCCGGAAGCTCATTGTAGCTCTCGTACATTCCGTTCGTTTCGGCTTCCCCGATAACGCTGTCCTTGTAGCCTTTTACCTCGCGCTCAATCAGTTCCTTCTCTGACGAAGGCTTGGCTTTGCCGTCAACGACGGTATAGTGGACACCCTCGATACCCCAGTACATTACATTGGCAACCTCCGGCGTCATCATCTTGTCAAAGAAAGCGAGAATCTTTCTAAGCTCGGCCTCATCCTTTACAGCCGATTTCGGGAACAGAACAATGTTGTTATATCCCGGAATCATCCATTGTGCGAAATTACCGTCAGGACCGGCAACCATGCTGTGCGTATCAAGCACCGCTTCCGGAACGTTCTTGATCAGGTCCTTATGCAGTGAATCGATATCCTGCATCGAGCCGCCGATGTACATCCCTGCCTTGCCGCTGGTGAACATTTTGACGGCATCCGTTTTACTTGTCGCAGCAAAGTCCTGGTTCATATAGCCGCTCTCACGTACTTTTTTGAAGAAATCCATCGTGTCATAGTAGCCTTCAAACGTAAACTCCGGCTCCAGCTTGCCGTCCTTGGTTCCCCAATAGTTTGGTGTTCCGAACCAGGCGGATACGGTCTTGAAGGCACCATAGACCAGCTCGTTCCGGTCAACAATTCCGATTGTATCCTTCTGACCATTGCCATCCGGATCCTGCTCGGTAAAGGCTTTGGCCATTTCAAATAATTCATCCACATTCGCCGGTGCGCTAAGACCTAATTTGTCCGCCCAGTCCTTGCGGTAGATCATGCCTTGACGAGCCAGCGGTCTGCCGATGTACAGCGAGTACAGCTTGCCGTCCACCTTGGTGTTATTCAGAATTTCCGGCTTCAGCTTGTTCAGATTCGGGAACTCGCTAAGCAGAGGGCCGATCTCCCAGAACTGACCATCTTTAATCGCTTCCTTCATCTGAACGAAGGTAGTGGAGTTCTTCAAATACGTAACCTGTGGCAAGGATCCCGTTGCAAAAGAGGTGTTCAGCTTCTCTTCATACGTATCCGCCGGGAAAAATTGATAGGTCAGCTTCGTGTTGGTCAACTTCTCGACTTCTTTTTTGATCGTGTCCGGCGGTGTCTCTGACGTATTCAGCGGAAGCATAATCGTAATTTCCGTCGGTTCCTCCGGAGCGGTCGAGACCTCCTCATTGGAGTTTGACGGAGCAGGTGTCGGATCCGCTGTTGCCTCCTTGCTCTTCTCGCCTCCCCCGCATGCGGACAATACCAGGCTGAATGCGAGCAATACGGTCAGTAACATACTGAATGACTTTTTCTTCATTCCAATTTGACCTCCATTGACATAAATTGATTACGCTTTCACAATACATGCCCGTTAGCATTCCGGATACAATCATTTGTTCAGATTGGCCGCTTGGGGCAAGGCTTCTGGAGAAATGATTATGGTGATTATCTGGGAGGGAGTAAAGTACAAAAAAAAGCCTTGCGCCAACTCGAAATATAGTTGGGGCAAGGCTTTGGAATCGATATTTATTTCTTCAAGGCAAGCGAAGCATCGTACTCCTGTATAATTTGATCTCCGCCATTTTGGCGCCACCGCTCAATCTCCCGGGCGAAGCCTTCGGCGTCGATGCTCCCAAGGATATAGTTGTAAGTAGCGTCGGCGATCAGCGCGGACAGCTCTGCATTCTTCTCGTCAAAGGTAGGCGAGCTGAGCGAAACGGTCGGATCGTTCACCAGGAAGGACTCGTTATCCTCACTTAACTGGTCGGCCAGATTGGTCAAGTGCTCCTTCTGTCCCACCTTCATAATATTGGCGTTGCCGATATCTGCGATCATTAGAGAATAGAGCGGATTAACCTCATACACGCGCAATTGGGAGGTTGATTCAGGTAAAATCACCTCTCCGTTAACTATACTGTAATGTCGACCTTCCACTCCATACATCATCAGATTGGCTACATCCTTATCCATGGTCCGGTCAAAAAATTGCAGGATATCCTGTAGCTCCTGCTCTGTCGGGATCGCCTTCTTCGAGAATAAGAATAAACCATTATAATTCGGAATCGACCATACCTTGTGGCCGTCCGGACCTTCAATCCGGTTCACCAGCGTGAATTCAGCCTCCGGATTAAGCCCCCTGGCTTCGATCGCCAGACGCTGCACATCCGTCATACTGCCTATGAGCACCCCGGCCTCTCCCCGGATGAACCGATCGCGCTGAATCTCCTTGCTCGTCAGGGCAAAATCCCGATTTAAAATCCCTTCATTATACAGCTTCTTCATGAAGTTCATCGTATCCATGTACTCTGTCGTCATAAACTCCGGAATCAAGTGACCATTCTCGACCTTCCAATTATTCGGTGTACCGAAGTACGAGCTTAGCGTTTTGAATACCCCATACACGAGATCATTTCGATCGACCAAGCCGATGGTATCCTGCTTCCCGTTACCATCGGGATCGTTATATGTAAACTGCCGCATCACCTCATATAAATCATCCAGCGACTGCGGCTTAAGCAATTGAAGCCGGTCAAGCCAATCCTGACGTATTATGACCCCTTGCCTTGAGGATGGCCGTTCCGTATATAGACCGTAAATCTTCTCATCTACTGACGCCTGCTCCAGAATTGCGGGATCCAGTTTTTTTAAGTTATTATAATCCTGAAGATACGGGCCAATCTCCCAGAAGGAATCGGAGCGAATCGCATTTTTCACTAAATTGTAATCGGTAAACTTCACGAAGGTTACTTTGGCTAACGAATGTGTAATCAGGCCTGTATTCATCTTATCGGTATAAACGCCCTCAGGAATCCAGTTCACATCGAGCTGAGTGCCGGTCAGTTGCTCGATCTCCTCCATAAGCTCGGATGCAGGCGGCTGCGGGAAATGGAGCGGAGCAAGAATCGATATATATAAGCTGCTGTCTCTCTTCGCTGCCGGGTCCGAACTGCCACCGCAAGCAGCTGTCACCAAGAATGGCACAATCAGCATGAGACGAAAAAGGCGGGATGCTTTCGTCCTGATGGATTTTCCATACATTTAAAATGTCCTCCTTCCTCATGTATTCATCATACATGCTGGAGCCGCAATAATTAACCATTTTGACGCAACTCTCGATGAAATGATTATCATTCAGGAAAATGATTATTGTTATTATCTGCCATATTAAATACACTAATAGTACGTGATGACTATCTATGATAAGGTGCTGAGTTAGGTGAGACCATTAAGCTTCCTAAGCAAATTGATGATCTTTACATTCGCAATCAGTACGCTTCCTGTACTATTTATCGGATCTTTTTCTTATTTAACCTCAACCAAAGAAATTCAAAAAAATGTAAACCAGAGCAAGATGGAGCTTATCTCGCAAATTAATTCCAATGTGGAGCGAAAGCTGACCACCGTCAATCAAACCTTGAATCAGGTTGTGAACTCCAGCGTCCTGAAGCGGGCTCTTGACAGCCCTTTAATTGAAAGCGATTTCAAGTTATATAACGATCTTAGAAATGAAATCCGCAATATGCAGTCCTTTGATACCAAGCTTGAGGATGTCGTCCTCCTTAATACCCAGCAAAACTGGATGATCAAAAACTCCGGTCTATACCGGCTGGATTCCTACAAGGATCAAGATCAGTTGATATCTTTGCTGGAGAATTCCGATAGCAACTCATGGGTCCTGACTCCTTCATCCTGGTATTACAGCGAAGAAAGTGTCGGTGCATCCAAATGCAGCTACAGCATCAGCCTGATTAAGAAGCTTCCGACGAATACATTGCATAAATACGGACTTGCGCTCGCCAACATTCCCGCATGTACTTTGCAGGGCGACGTATATTCCGATTCGCAGCCCCTAGACGATATTATTATCCTTGATGAGCATAGCCGGATTTTATTGCATCCAGACGCTTCGCTCGTCGGCATGCCGCTTGAAGACAGCGGATTTATAGACGGTTCCAAGCTGTCCCTCCAAGCAGGCAACTCCGGGCAGTTTACCACAACCATCAACAAGAAGGAATATTCCGTCAGCTTCTTGCGCTCCCAACTGAACGGCTGGGTTTATTTATCTGTAACCTCCATCGCCAGCCTGACCAAGGAGTCCAATAAGATCGGGCTGTTCACCTTCTACATTTGTGCGATCATGCTGCTGATATCCGTTCTTCTCGCCTGGATCGGTTCCCGGCGGATGTATACTCCCATTGAAAGATTATTGAACCAGCTGGGACAGCGGAAGCCAGGTCTCAGAGCCCGGCATGCCAATGAATTTCAGGTGATCGGCGAGCAGCTGCACCATCTTTTCCAGTCCAAATCACAATTGGAGCGGGAGATTAACCAGCATATCCGCCAGGTGCGGACCTTTTCGCTAAGCCAGGCTTATCAAGGCAACTACAAGAAGAGTGAGCTTCATACGAAGCTGGAGCAATTTGGCTATGGCAGACAGCTTCAGGACTGGAAGACGATGGCGGTCATCACCCTGTCTATCGATTCATATGAAAATTCGGCCTACGAGAAAGAGGATCTGAACCTGCTGCTGTTTGCTACGCACAATATGATCGAGGAGCTGGTCAGTCCGGACAATCGGTTTACCCCGGTCATTATGGACCCGTTCATCGTTACCTTAATTGGAAATACAGAAGAGGATGAGCTTGCCTTCCATCGCTGGCTGTATGCATTGACCGAGCAGCTTCAGCAGGAAATCAACCGTTGTCTCAAGCTGCAGGTGAGCATCGGTCTCAGCCTTCCGTTCCATTGCTTCCACAAAATACCGATCGCCTACAAGGAAGGAATTGAAGCTTTGAAATACCGAATCAAGCTGGGCACCGGGGTGATTATTCAATTTGAGAATCTTAACTCCGGCATGCATTATCTGAAATTGAACTATCCGAACCACAAGGAAAACGATCTGATGGACGCGATCAAATTGGCTGAAACCGACAAGGCCAAAGAGCTTGTCCGGAGCCTGTTCGCAAGTATATTTTCGCAAGAATTATCACCGCAGGAATACCAGATTCCGCTGACTCGCCTGCTTAACAATTTGCTAATCATGATGCAGGAATCAGGCATCGGGTTGAATCAAATCTATCATGCCAATGGATCCTTATTCGAGGAATTGCTGGAGCTGCCTACTGTGGCAGAAATAGAGGACTGGTTCTGGAGCGTAATTATTAATCCATTGATCAAAATTTTTAACAGCCGGCAAAATGCCCAATATCAGAATATTTCCGAGAAAATCATCGACCTGGTTCAGCATTATTACGATACAGACCTTACGCTGGAGGAATGCGCTTCAAGGCTTCATTATAACGCGAACTATATCAGCAGTATTTTCCGTAAAGAGACTCAATCCTATTTCAGTGAATATCTAACGATGTACCGGTTCAAAATGGCTAAAAAATGGCTGGAGGAGACCGATATGCCGGTCAAGGATATCGCTGCAAGATTACGCTATAATAACTCCCAGAACTTCATCCGTTCGTTCCGCAAGCAGGAAGGAATGACCCCCGGACAGTACCGCGAGCTGCGCGGAGGTTCAAAGCATGCCGATTTGCTCGATGAAATTGCCGAATAATCGCGTCTTATAACGGACCAAAGGTGCCCCAAAGTCATCGTCGATGATTGGGGCACCTTTTTGAGGTGACGCCGTGCGTTGCGAAACAAGTGTCGATAAGCACTAAAATTATTGGCTGGCGGCTCATGCGGCGAAATAAATGCTGAAAGGCATTAAAATTGCTGGCGTGGGTGCTTCTGCGCCGATTTTAATGCATAAAGGCATTATAATTCCTCGCGTAGGTGCTACTGCGCCGATTTTAATGCAGAAAGGCATTATAATTCCTCGCGTAGGTGCTACTGCGCCGATTTTAATGCAGAAAGGCATTATAATTCCTCGCGTAGGTGCTACTGCGCCGATTTTAATGCATAAAGGCATTATAATTCCTCGCGTGCGTGCTACTGCGCCGATTTTAATGCATAAAGGCATTATAATTCCTCGCGTAAGTGCTACTGCGCCGATTTTAATGCAGAATATCACTAAAAAGCTTCGAGGCTTGCCAAAGGTAAGTTCGGAGGTCGGTTGGATTTCCCTCGCTCCCCATTTGACCAAGAAAGCCGCAGTTGGACGCAAGAAACCAAGGAATCAAAAGCGAGAGAAGACCGCTTTACTCCTTGATTTCTATACGAATATCACTCTATTTTCTATATGAATATCACTCTATTTTCTATACGAATATCACTCTACTTTCTATACGAATATCACTCTATTTTTTATATAATTATCACTCAATTTTGTTATTAAGGCTGTACAGAAGTTTACTTTACTTTGGGACACCCTTGATAGCGCGCGGTGGGGCGGTACGGGTGTCGCCAGGTATTAGCTGGTTTCTCTTCTACTCCTTGGAAATTTCTTTATTCAAGTCACGGCGCAGGTCATCCTGTACGCTCTTTTCCCACAAGGGGACACCGGATCGATATGCTGCTCTGCCGTTCAAATGGCCTGCCACTGGTGAGGTTATGAACACGAACACGATGCCAAGAAGCAATTTTACGCTAAGGATATCAAGGAACAGCATTAAGTACAGAAATGCTCCCGACAGGATGCATAAAACCCCTAGCGTCGCTCCTTTCGTAGCTGCGTGGGACCGCAAATAAATATCCGGAAGACGAACCAGACCAATCGCGCTCAAGAAGCTCAAGACGGCTCCCAGAAGGACAAGAAGCGCTATTACCCATTCACTGATTCCGCTGATCACTGCCATGTTCCAGAACCTCTCCCCTCTCAATGTACCGGGCAAGCGCCGTAGTTCCAATAAAGGTCAATATCCCGATCAATAGAATAATTTCAATGAAGCTTTCGGTTCGGAGCAGCAGCGACAGTACGGCAATCATCGCCAGCACATTGATTCCGATCGTATCCAGCGCAAGCACCCGATCACTCCGGGAGGGTCCCTTCACCAACCGGTACATGCAGACGCCAATGGCCAAAGACAACAAGGTGAGCGCGGCTACAAATATATTGTCTGTCATCAACGGGTCACCTCCTTAATGGCCTTCTCAAATGAATTGCGAATCTGTTCCGCATGCAAGGATACATCTTCGATATTCATCGCATGAATGTACAGCGTATCCCCATCTTCGGATACTTCCAATGTTAATGTTCCCGGTGTCAGACAAATCAGGCACGATAATAACGTAACCTCCCAATCCGACTTCAATTCAGTGTGATAGGCGAAGATTCCGGGCTGAATAGCCAGTCTTGGTGTCAGAATATACCTGATGACCGCAAAGCTCGAAACGATCAATTCTTTAATAAAAATCCCGATCAACCTCAAAACAGCCCATACTCGACTAAGGTAGAGCGGCGCAGACCAGAAAGGACGGAGCAACATTACAAATGCAGCCCCAATCAAATATCCGATTATAAATCCGGAACCGGACCAGTTCCCCGTAAAGGCCATCCATAAAAATGCAAGCGACAGGTTGCTTAGTATTTGTGCCTTCATAACATCTACTCCTTCATAACCGCTTCAATATATAGCTCCGGATTAGCAAGAACCTCTCCCGCTTGGGATACGAAGGAATAGACATACTCCGAGCAGATCCCCGCCAGGATGACGATCAGCAGCAGCCCTGCCGCCCCTGCCATCCCCGCTCTCGGCAATGCGCCGGACTTCTGGATTTGCTTCTCCTGGGGATCGCCCCAGAAGCCGATTCTAAATATCTTGATCAACGAATATAACACGAGCAGGCTTGAGCCCACTCCGATCAGCGATAAACCGATCATGCCTTCTTCCAGGCCCCCGCGGATGAGCAATAGTTTACCCGGAAACCCGCTAAGCGGAGGAATTCCGACAAGAGCCAGGGCAAGAATAAAGAACATCCAGCCCAGGAGAGGATACCGCTGAATCAGACCACCCATGTCTTTAAGCCGATCCGTACCTGATGCGCTAATGATAAGACCGCCGAGGATAAACAGCAGGCCTTTTGCAACCATGTCATGCAGCAGATAAAAAACGGCCCCGTTGATCGCGTCACCGGTCGCCGCAACCAAGCCGAACGTCACGAATCCTACGCTCACAATAACGTTATAGTTAAGAATACGCGGAATATCTTTGTAAGCAACCGCTCCAAGTCCGCCCAGAATCATTGTAGCGGCAGCCATAAACATCAGCCATGGCCGCGTTGTGTCCGGGTCGTGATAGAAAATTAACGTAAATATCCGAATGATCGAATAGACTCCGACTTTAGTCAGCAGGGCTCCGAACAGAGCTCTTACGGCAGAAGGTGGAGCACTATAAGAGCCGGGCAGCCAGAAGAACAAGAATAGACCGGCTTTGAGTCCAAATACAATCAGAAATAGGATTGCTATTACATTAAGCACGCCGTCCTGGCCCAATTCCGCAACACGCATCGACAGATGAGCCATATTCAATGTTCCCACGGAAGCGTACAAATAAGCTACAGCGGCGACAAATAACGTGGAAGAAACGATATTTATCAAAAGATATTTCACGGTTTCCCGAAGTTGGAGCTTGGTTCCTCCAAGCGACAGCAGAGCATAGGAAGACATTAGCATAACCTCGAAGAACACGAACAAATTAAAAATATCCCCCGTTAAAAAAGAACCGTTCACACCAACAAGCAAAAATAGAAAAAAGGAATAGTAATGGTATCTTTCCCGTTCCCCGCCGATGCTTCCAAAGGAATAAATCAAAACGGCGAGACCTACTACAGAAGCAGCCAGCACCAGCAAGGCCGAGAACATATCCCCTACGAACACGATTCCATAGGGCGCCTGCCATCCCCCCAGATTAAGAGTAAGAATCCCTTCGGAATGAATGCGTCCGGTTAGCACCAGCGCGGTTATTACGCTGAGCAGAGAGCTGATCAGGCTCAGGATGCGCTGAAGCTTGATTTTTTCCTTAAAGAAGAACAGAATCACCGCTGTCACTAACGGAAGCAACACAGGAAATACAAGCAAATTATTCATTGGCCGCTTCGCCTCCTTCCCGGTCATCCGTTACTTCCGTGCCTGTCGTTTGATTCGTACGGTAGGCTAATACAAAGAAGAATGCCGTAATCCCGAAACTGATTACAATTGAGGTTAAAATAAGGGCCTGCGGCAAAGGATCCACATAGGATCCGGAATTATCTCCCAATATCGGCGAAGCCCCCCGCTTCAAGCCGGCCATGGTCATGACCAGCAAGTGCACTCCATGCGTAAGCAGCGAGGTCCCCAGAATGATCTTCAACAAGCTTTTTGACAAAATCAAATATACGCCGACAGAAAACAGGATTCCGACCGCCACACAGAGTATCAGTTCCATTCCCGGTCTCCTCCGATCGTCAGAATCATATTCATGGTTACTCCCGTTACAGCAGGAAAAACGCCAAGATCAAATAGAACTGCCGTTGCCAGCTCAGTGTCGCCCAGAATCGGCAAATAGAAATGACCGAAAGTATGGCTGAGGAAAGGGGCCCCGAAGATAAATGAACCTGCGGCTGTGGCAATTGCAATTAAAAGCCCCGTCGCTGTAACCATGCGGAAATTTACCGCTAACACTCTGGACAACAGGTCCGTTCCGAATGAAACCGCAAGCAGAATCAGCGCGGCTGACGCCATAAGCGCACCGACGAAGCCTCCCCCTGGGCTGTTGTGGCCAGCTAAGAACAGATGGAATGAAAAAATCGTAATGATTGCAGCAGCAATCTTTGTAATTGTTTTCAAAATAACGTCATTGCTTTTCGGATAGGGTATTAATCTTGCAGCACCGGTCATATCATTCACTCGGGCAGAGGCCGGACCCGGTTCCATTCTCAGCTTAACCATGCTGAAAATCGCAAACGTGGCGATTCCGAGGACCATAATTTCAAACAAGGTATCGAAGCCGCGGAAATCAACCAAAATTACGTTGACGATATTTTTGCCGCCTGCTGCATTATAGGACTCTTTTACAAAATACTCCGAAATCGGTTCGAACGGGCTGCTGCCTATCGCCGCCAAAGCCACAAACATCATGACTAGACCGACTCCGACCGAGATCACAATATTTTTGACCTTGGAGCTGACCGCGGCCGTCCCCTTCTTTAAGCGTGGGAAGAAGCGGAAACAGATCAGGAACAGCACCACCGACACTGTCTCCACAATCATTTGGGTCAGGGCAAGATCCGGTGCACGGAAGATAACGAACAACAACGTGACCATATAACCGACCGCACCGGTGAACAAAATGGCTACCACGCGTGAATTTGCAAAGGGTACGAAGAGCGCGGCAGTAAGCATTACTACAATAATAATGATTTCGTAGAAGGATACAGGAGCGTACTCGACCATGCCCAAATGGATCCCGTCGGCACGGATAAGCGTACTTCCAAGTGCTATGATCAAGAACGTAAAAATGTATAACAGGTAATGTCGCTTGGAGCCGGTCATATACGTATTCGTAATCCGGTTCGAGCCTTGCTCCAGAATACGAAGCAATAGATCGTAAAGTCTGTCCAGCGAAAATCCACCGTCTCGTTCACGCTCCATGATGCGTAAGCGCCCATATGCCATATACAACAGGATACCGACCGCGATTACTCCGATCGTCATGAACACTTCAGGTGTCCAACCATGCCAGAAGTGAATCGAAACCGCGAATTGTTCTCCGGCCGCAAGCAAATTTCGATGAACGGAAGCCATAGCCGGCTCGATGAGCGTTGAAGACAAAATATTCGGAAAGAAGCCGAAAACCAAGGTCAGCGAGGCCAAAATAACCGGAGACAGCAACAGTCCCAGGGATGCTTCGTGAGGACGGGCACCCAGCTTGTCCTCTGAAAAGGGACCTGCAAATGTCTTAAATACCAAAACCATGCTGTAGACAAAAGTGAATATACTTGCAATCCATGCTATGACCGCAAACAGGACCAGCCAGGTCTCGGAATGAGCCGCATCAAATTGTTGAATATTCAGAACCGCGGTAAAGAACATCTCCTTGCTCAAAAATCCATTAAACGGCGGGATTCCGGCCATCGAAAATGTTCCGGCCAGAGCAGCCGTAAAGGTGATCGGCATCATGGACATCAGACCGCCAAGCTTGCGCAGGTCCCGGGTATTTGTCTCATGGTCGATGATCCCCACAACCATGAAGAGAGTGCCCTTGAAAATTGCGTGATTGATAATATGAAAAATGGCAGCCGTTGTTGCAGCGGCAAAGAACATACCCTCGACAGGCCCCGGATAGAAAGCGGCAGCAGATCCTAAGCCCAGAAGACACATAATGAGTCCCAGTTGGCTAATGGTAGAATAAGCCAGCATCGCCTTTAGATCGGTCTGACGGACCGCTTTAAGCGAGCCATATAACAGTGATATGAGCCCGGTAACAGATACGATCCAGAACCACAATTCCTGACCCGAAAAAATCGGGCTCATTCGTGCCACCAAATATAACCCTGCTTTTACCATTGTCGCCGAATGCAAATAGGCGCTGACCGGAGTCGGTGCTTCCATTGCATCCGGAAGCCAGATGTGGAAAGGAAACTGGGCAGATTTGGTGAACGCGCCCAGGAGAATGAGCACCATAGCCGGTATGAATAGCTTGCCGGTTGCCAACACATCCAGTTCATTGATCGTCTCGCGAATGCTGAATGTACCGGTCATTGTATAGAGCATTAAGAATCCGACAAACATCGCAAGACCGCCGAATACCGTAATCAGCATAGACTTTAAGGCACCGTAACGCGATCTTTCCCTGCGGTGCCAGAAGGCGATTAAGAGAAATGAGGTTATGCTGGTCAATTCCCAGAAGCCATACAGTACCATCATGTTATCGGACAAAACCACACCCAGCATGGCTCCCATAAACAACAGCAGGTACACGTAGAATTGCCGCAAAGCTTCCATCCGCTTGTTCAAATAGAAGATGGAATACAGAACTACAAGGGCGCCGATTCCGCTAATCAGGAGGGCAAACAGCATGCTCAAGCCGTCCAGATACAAGGCAAAATCGATTCCTAAGGAAGGAGCCCAGGCTGCCTCAGCCCTATGGAGATGACCTGCCCGGATATCCGGAATGAGGCTCAATAAATACAAGAATATTGCCGTGGGGAGCGGGATCACCGCCCAACCGGGGTGAAGCGAATGCCAACGTTTTGTTAATGGAACGATGGCAGCAAATAGGAATGGTAGTAAAACAACCGCATACAGCACCAGTACAGCCTCCCTCTTACCTTCTCTATAATAATGGGTTTATGGACGACGTTCCGTCCATTCCCCATGGACGATTTTCAAATATTGCGGTTCTCCGTTCAATTGGGTCTTGAACAGACCGTTATTGAAATCGGTATGCAGCTCTTTGAAAAAGGTGCCTCGCATGAATTCAGTCTCAACAGCTTCTCCACTGTAATTCAATTCATACTTTTCTCCGTTCTTCACCAATATAGCCTGAACCCCTTCTTCATGGGTTTCTTCCAGCAAGGCCTCGTAACGCTGGACCGCAACGATGTGGAGATCAATCAGACCGAGCCTTTCCACCAGTTCATTGACAAAGTTGCCTTTCGTAAAGCTCTGCCAGAAGGTCTGTCCGGATTGTCCGATAATGATCTGGGTGACCCCTTTCTCCCTGGCCGTCTCGATGATGACATCGGCCGCTTTTCTCCCTCGGGATTTCCGCACCAGAAACTCCCCGCCAGAATCCCGGCACATTTTCTCCCAGGCCTTAAGATATTGCTCTTTGTCCTCGTTGTACTCGTTCTCTTTGGACGAATCCACGGTAAGGACGGTAAACGGAGCACGAAGAAGCTTGGCCAGCTGACTTCCGCGCTGGATCAACCGCTGACCATGAGGACCATAGTATACACATACCATTACACTTTCCCGATGTTCTGCTGTAGTCATTTCATTGCCTCCTAATTAAAAATAGCTAAAAAAACACAAAAAGAGCCCGTTAGTGACAGGCTCCTCCGACTTCCATTCATATCAAATTAAACCGATTATAGCTTCTGGAGAAAAAAAAGTAAAGGTTCCAACAAAACGTATGGATCCTTGGGCTAATGGAAATTCTCCTTGTATGGAGGTATATTGCTTATGCTGACAAAACAGAAAATAAAAATTTGCTCAGGCATTTTTGCCATGATCTTTATCGCCGGGTGGAGAATGCATCTGAGCTTCCCCGAGAATCCTGTTAATTCAGCTCCGCGCACAGAATTCGGACAAATCGGTGCATTCTCAACAGAACTGGCAAACGAAGTGATTTTCTCACCCCGAGAATATTTGAGAATTGTGCGCTATCAAACAGATTGATTTTATTCCTGCCCCGGTGTGCCTTCCTCCCAAGAGGATACCCGAGGTTCGCGTGAAGGGCGATAGCTGTAATTCCGGTCGAGCTTAACGACATTCCGATTCGGTCTGCGAATGAGCACATGCGTGTCATCCCAAGCCACCACGATGCCGCGCACGTCATTTTCAGGCATGGCATCGCGAACCACTCGAACCTTCTCCCCGGATATTCTGAATTCATTCAGCTGCTCATCTGAAATCATGCCTTAATCCTCCTTTCGAGTGAATCCGTATTATTTCCCATATCTTCAAAAAAACTCCCGCAGCAACCTTAAGCTGCGGGAGTCTTATGTCTGCACAACTTCATCCTGCTTCGCCTTAAGCGCAAGCCTCTAAGCTCAAGCAATACAACAACCTTACCTGTTAACGCTGAGCATGCTCCTTGCTGTCGTTCTTCTCGAACCAGAAATCAAGCACCTTCGCGGACATAACCCGTTGCTGGATATATCCAACCTGTTGAGGACTGAATTCCTGCCGCCAAGCTATATTCAACTCTTCACACAGCCCGGCAATCGTAAGCAGTTCTGACCAGGCCACATAGCGCTTATACCAGAAGAACTGAGGGTGCTCAAGCATATAGGGATAAAGGTCATCAAATTCTGTATGCTTGCAATCCAGTGCACGCTCGAAGGTAACCTTTGCATCAGCCAATTTAGAAATGAAAAAGTCCGAATTCACTACCGATTCGTTCCCCATTTTGTAAGCCTCCTCTCCTAGTCATCCCCATTATATCGAAAATAACCTTACCTGCAAAGAAGCGGATGCAAAAATAGGGCAGGAAGATTGAAGAAATAGATTAATCCGCGAAGACGATCTTCCCGCCCTCAAGCGAGGCGATTTTAGCTAAAGACTCCAGACGGATGCCGCTCTCTCGAAGCGCATTAGCCCCTGGCTGGAAGCACTTTTCGACAACGATGCCCGCTCCGATCAAGGTCGCTCCCGAGCGTTCGACAATTCTGATCAATCCCCGGGCCGCATCTCCATTGGCAATGATGTCATCAATAAATAAAATTCGGTCATTCTCCTTCAAAAATTCCTTGGAGATCAGAAGATCGGTAACCATTCCCTTCGTAAAGGAAGGCACCCGTTCGCACAGCACCTCCGACTCCGCCGGAAGCGACTTCTTCCGTCTGGCAAATACCAGCGGAACACCAAGCTCATATGCGGTTGCAAAAGCGATGGAAATCCCCGAGGATTCCACGGTAACAACCCGGGTCACGTGCTCGCTCCTGAACAGGTCAGCGAATTGACGCCCCATTTCCATCATCAACTGCGGGTCCACCTGATGGTTAAGCAGGGCATCGAGCTTCAGCACCTGATCCGATACAACAACCCCTTGCTCTATAATCGCTTGTTTTAATTTATCCATGCCATTTCCTCCCGAGCTTCCTTGTTTACGACTTTGAGTCATGTCCCATTGCCGGACAACATACCTTGTACTATATATAGCACATCATCCGGGGGGAGTACCATGAAAAATGCCATCAAAGTGTTGCAGATTGCGTTCACTTATATCGGAACCGTCGTCGGTGCAGGCTTTGCTACCGGTCAGGAAATATTACAGTTCTTTACCCGATATGGAAAATGGGGCACACTGACCATCCTGCTCTCTACCGTCATGTTTATTTGGCTGGGAACGAAGATGATGCTGCTCGCGAATAAAATCCAGGCCACATCTTATGAAGACCTGAACCGCAAATTATTTGGCGAAAAAATCGGACAGGTTCTCAGTCTGTTCACCCTGGTCGTCCTGATCGGCGTCAACAGCGTCATGCTGGCCGGAGCCGGCTCGGTGTTCGAGGAGCATCTTGGTCTTCCTTTTCAAGTTGGCCTGTGGATCACGCTCGTTGCCACCTTTTTTCTATTAGGCAGAGGAATCGGTGGGGTCATGAAGCTGAATACGGTTGTGGTGCCGATGATGATCACCCTATCTCTCGCTGTTATTTTCAATACGGCCGGTTCTCCCGGAGCCTCCCGTTTCTTGACGATCACTACTGATGCTAGCCCGCTAGCCGTGTTGGCATCACCGCTGATGTACTCCGCCTTCAATTTGTCCATGGCACAGGCGGTTCTTGTACCAATAGGCAGTCACACCGGAAATCGCAAGACGATCATTTGGGGAGGGATCACGGGTGGCATCGGGGTAGGCTTCATGCTCATGGCAGGGCATTTCGCTCTCTCCTCCAGCATGCCCGGCATCACCCAGTTCGAGATTCCGATGGGCAACATCGCCCGACAGCTTGGCACCACAATACAGCTCATTTACATCTTGCTGATCTTCATGGAGATCTTCAGCACCTTCGTGGCCGATGTATACGGCGTAACCTTGCAATTGAAGCAGTATCTTAAGGTTCCCTCCGCATTACTGTCAATCAGTATTCTAACCATCTGTTATGTGACCAGCCAGTTCGGCTTCAGTGCGCTGCTATCGGTTTTATACCCGCTCTTCGGACTGTTCAGCCTCCTGTGGGCAGTCATGCTCGCCCGTTACAAAGAGACTTAGCTGCTTTAATGAATTTCGATAACATCAACGGACGAAAAATGCTCCCTGATCTCCTGCAGAACATGATCATGGCAGGTCATAAAAATAATCTGCTGCTTTCCGGATAGGTGTCTAAGCACCTTAAGCGCCCCTTGCAGCCTTCCTCTATCGAAATTCACGAACAGGTCATCCAGCAGTAATGGAAGGCTCCGGGACCCGGACACCGCATCCGACAATGCTAGCCGCATGGCAAGATAGGTCTGTTCGGCGGTCCCCCGGCTTAGATAAGAGCTTCCGATCGGTCCGTAGTCCCGATGCTCCACCATAAGCTCCTGGGTTCCCATCTTCACCAGGATTCTTGAGTACAGCCCCCCTGTCATTTCCTTCAAATAGGCTGATGCCGTCTTAAGTACTTGAGGCTGCCGCTCCTGTTCATAGATTTTGCGTACCCGTCCGATCAGCTCATGACACAGCGCCAATGCAGCATATCGGTCTACCGCGTCATGAAGCGCCGCTTCCTGCTCAGCCAATTGCTGCTGCCAATTGTCCCGAAGCCCCTGGGCCTCCAGACTTTCGCGCTCCTGAAGCAAGCGTCCTTTCCGCTCAACCAGACCCTGTCTCGCTGTCTCTGCCTGCTTAAGCCTGTCACGCGCCTCCGCAAGCAGAACGGATAATTCCGGTTCTTCCCGGCTCTTAAGGAGCTGTCTTACCTGCTCACCGTGCTCTGAACCCATTGTCAAATGGAGCTCCAGCTCAACCTGTCTTAGCTCGTCCTTAAGTCGTCCGCGAAGGGCTTCTTCCTCTGCTATGCGCAGGAGCTGCTCTCCATCCTCCGCACCGCTTTCATCCAGCAAATACCTCTCTGCCTGTTCCAGAAGTCCGAGCCGATCCAGCGCTTTCTCCAGCTCCTCCTCAAGGCGAGCCTTCTTCTCGGCAAGTCTGTTCGCAGCTTCCCGCAGCTTTTGCTGCTGCTCCAGCTCAGCCAAGGCGCGGTGCAATTTACCTGGCAAGGCATGGTGCTCTATAGCCGCCGCTACTTCGCCCTCAGCTGATCCTCCCATCCCGTCCAAGGCCCGGCAGTCCGACTCAAAGCTCGCGATTTCACGCTTAACGCCCTCAAGCTTCATGGTTACGGCTTCGAGCTGCTCCAGCCATTCCCTTCCTTGCTCGGCAAGACGAAACACTTCCAGCGCCGCCTCCGGCGATAGCTCCGGAGCCAGCTCACGCTCTATCAGTCAGTGCTCCCAGACTTGGGATTGAGCTGCAAAAACCTCTTCCCTCCGAGTTAGCTCACGCTCCAGTCCGGCTAATGCTTCATCCAGGGCGTGCTTTTTCCGGCGTTGCTCAGCTGCTTGCTCTTCCAGAGTCTCCTGCCTTTGGCTCCAGAGCATCCATTTCTCCATCAACCGGCGGAGCACCCGCTCTTCTTCATCTGACAGCATATAGCCGTCCGGCCCTCCCTCAGCCTTGAATGGGACCGAGTAACCCGACAAGCGGGAGGCTGCTCCCAACTCTCCAATAGGCAGGTGAACCAGCTTGGGCAGCAACTGGCTCAGCTTTAATCCGGCAGGTGTAGCAGATAAGCTCCTTCTGCTTTCCTGCGCTTTTCGTGGAATATCCTTCGATTGCGGTCTATTGTTGAACACCTTGCTAACCAGGTATAAATCAATCCCGAGCAAGACAATAGCACTGACAAGACTCCCCCATAGCGAGTCCGCAATGAGCCACAACAGAAGCGGGATTACAACCGTCAACAGGACAGCCCCTGCCAGCCAGCCGGATAATTTCTTGGCCGGACGAGCTGATCTAGTGACCTCTGTCGACGCAAGTCCTTCTTCCCGAAGCAGAGCTTGTTCTCCGCGCGCCTGATCGATGAGTCCGGATATCTCATGCCACAAGGCTTGAGTCTCGCTCCGATCCTTGGAGCGCAGCAGGGTATAATCCCGATTCCCTTCCTCTCTGCTTGCCGCCAGTCTGTCCATTATGCGATCAAGCTCGGTGCCTGCCGCAGTCGCCTCCCGCTCCAGCTTCAGGCGCTCTTGATAAAGGGCCTCCATCTCTCTTTCATAGGCGCTAAACTCCGTATTCGTTCTTCTTACCGTCTCACGCTCACCGATTGTACCTGTAAATTTCCGCAGCAGGTCACGCGTCCAATCCGGGTGGATGCTCTCCAGACAGCGCTCCAGCTTTTGTTCAAGCCTGGACGCCTCGCTAGCCAGCTCAACGGCCTCTTGCCTACGGCTCTCATATGCAGGAAGACGCCGCTCCAGCTGAAGAATGGCTTGCTCCTGATCAAGAAGAGTGAAATCGGCGGATGCCGTCCGGATTTCCAATTCCAGAGCAGCGATTTTCCGCTTCAGCTCATTCAGCTCCGGAAGTTCTCTTGCCTTATCCTCCTGCAGCCGATCCCAGCGTTCCTTCGCCTGTACCGGGAATGCCGGCCGTTCCGGTAAATCCGCTAACTCTCTAAGGATCGCTTCCCGTCTATACCAAGCAGGACGACATGCGATCGCCTTGCTAAGCGAAGCCTCCTCTTCTACGCACTGCTCATATTCAGCAGCAGTGCCGTAAAGGAGGTCTTCAAGCTCCTTCAGCTCCAGAGTCACAGACTCATAGCGAGGCAAGAGCGATTTGGCTGCTCCCGCCTGGAGCTCGATACGCTCAAGCTCCTGGGTCAATCCATAAATCTCTTGGCTTCTGCCCCTGGGACGGTACAGCTTGTCCAGCTCTTGAAGGATTTTCTTCTCTCCCTGCAGCACTGCCGTCCCTCCGCCGATACCGGCGTGAAACAGGTAGCTGCTTAAATCATCCGAAGCAAGCGCCGATACTTCCTGAAGCTCGGATAAGGTAACCGCAAACAGCTGATTGAACATCTCCTTCGACATCCCGCCCAGCAGCTCTCTGCGCAGATCTCCGTCCGCTAGCTCCGCTATTCCGCCTTCGGGATCACTTCGGCTAATCCTTAGCCTGTCGCCCGCTCTGCCGGACAAGGTTGTTCCTTCTGGCGGCTTCGCATAGCGCTCGATGAACCAGCTCCGGCCTTCCGGATCACGAATCGTGATAGTTCCTCCGTGAGTGCCTCCGCCTGTCGGTTCATACCGCTGAGCTCCATAGCTTCGGGAAGGGATTCCGAACAGCATCGCCCGCACAAAGCCGAGCAAGGTGCTCTTGCCCGCTCCATTCGGTCCAAAAAGGACCGTCACATCCTCCTTAAGCTCCAGTTGGAGCCCTTGAAGCTGACCGAAGCCTTGGACATTCAACCGCTCGATTCTCATCGTCCGCCCTCCCCTGCCGCTCCCTCTTCACGCAGAAGAGAGGCCGCAGTCTCGCGCGCGAAATGCAGCCATTCCAGGCGTTCCTGCGCATTCTTGGACTTCAGCAATTGACGCAGCCGGCGATCCGATTTCATCGGCTCCAGCGCTGCCTCCAGCAGTTCATCCAGAAGCTGCGGCTCCCGCTCAGCCTGCTCCGCCATGCGGAACAACTCGCCAAGGAAGCTGTCTTCTCCCAGCAGCTGCTCCCGATCCACGGCAGCCTGTGTATGCAGCCGGATACCGGCGGGCCACACAATTCCCCTTGGTAGCAACCCTGTGCTCCCGGCGCCCACCCGTATCTCCTCCTGCCTTTGCAGCTCGGCCAGTAGTTCTCTTGCTTCACGCCCACTGCTAATCAGCGTATGCAGGGGACCGCTCCCGGTATACTTGAAGCGGGCAATAGCCGGTTTGCCTTTCAAGTCCTGCCTTATGGCTTCAAGCCGTTCCTCGGTCCGAAGCTTCCATTCTTCTTCTGTATTCAGGCCTTCAATGGAAAGTTCAATCTCACACCATCTTACTTGGTCAAGCTCATGGAAATGCAGCACGGACCTCCCTGCTTCATCGACCTCGACCAGATAACAGCCCTTTGCCCCGGTCTCTTTCATGCTGCGTCCTTGCGGATTTCCCGGATAGACGACCCATGGCGCTTCACTGAGCACCTGCCGTTTATGGATATGCCCCAAAGCCCAATAGTCATATCCGGATTCGCGCAGCTCGGAAAGGGAGCAAGGGGCATAAGCATCATGCCCCTCTTGTCCGTCTACGTTCGCATGGAGGAGGGCAATGTGATATAAAGACGAATCCTCGCTTCGGATAAAATAACGTGACAAATTCTCTGTCACCGAGGAAGACGCATAGGATATTCCGCTGACAACAGCTACCGGTTGTCCGTTCAAACGGCTGACCGCGGTATAGCTCTCCAGCGAGGAGCCGTAGATTCTGACATTCGAAGGCACGGCAAGTCGTACCCGGCTGCCAAGCGGGTCGTGATTGCCGTGAATGACATAGACCGGTATTCCGTGCCGATCAAGCCTCTCCCACGCCTCCTTCAGACGAAGCTGCGCGCGTAGTGAAGAATCAGCGGCATCATAGACGTCGCCGCTAATGACGATAAAGTCAACCTGCTCGGAAACAGCAAGATCCACCAGCCCGCTCAAGGCGGCGAAGGTGGAATCCTGAAGATAACTGCGCAGCTGGTCAGGTATCCCGGTCATGCCTGTAAACGGGGTATCCAGATGCAGATCCGCGGCATGTATAAAACGAAACGGATGCAAAGCGATCACCCTTTCAGCCTTTATATTGCAAGTAAATTTTCTTCAATTCATGAACGACCCGATTCAACGAATAATGGTTCTTGGCATGATCCGATCCGTTCCGCGCCAATTCATACCGGTAAGCCGGATCAACGATCACCTTCTCCAGTGCGTCGGCAAGCTGATCCGCATCATCGGGAGGTACCAGCAACCCGGTCGTCCCGTTCGCAATTTGCTCCGAGATGCCTCCAATATCAGAGCCGACCAATGCCAACGAGCACAAGGCCGCCTCAGCGAAGACGGAGCCGAATGCCTCGGCGCGGGATGGCAGTACAAAAACATCAAAGAACGGCATGAATTCCTCCGGATGAAGGGTGTAGCCATAGAAAATCGTCTCACTGTACACGCCGAGCTGTTGAGCCCGCTGCTCCAATTCCTCGCGTATCGGCCCGTCCCCGATAATATGGAGCACATAAGCAAGCCCCCGCTCCTTTAGCCTAGCACATGCCTCCAGCAAGGTATCAATTCCTTTGGCCGGTACAAGACGGCATACCGTGACAAGCTGGGCGACCTCATTTTCATGGGGAATCGGCTTAAAGCGTTTCTCATCAAAACCGTTCGGAATGACATCGATTTGATCATAATTTAATACATAAGGCCTCAGGTACTCTTTAAAGGAGTGAGATACAGTAAGCACCCGATCCGTGCGATGCTCCAGCTCCTTATAAATTGAGGTCAAAAATTGATGCTCCGGTCCGTTCTCCTGAATCTTTCCGTTCAGAATGAGCTCCCGCTCATAGCTGGAGTGAATGCTCTGAATTACCGGAGTATCCGGAAATACTTCCTTCATGGCAAGCCCGGCAATGGGATGATGTGCATGAATGAGATCAAACGTCGTTTTTAGGCGGAGCCGGGTCCACCAGAGATAATCGCGATAGGTCTGGACGTACTTTTGCACCACCGGACTGGCTTCATATTGATGCCAATCAAAGGTCTGAAATTCAACCGCATCGCTTCCCTTGCTGCGAATTCGCTTGGGGATCGAGAACAGCTCCATCTCCCAATGCGGCGGATTGAAGCGCTCCTGTAAATAGGGAACCATTGATGATACGCCCCCGGGCTGCTCCGGCGGGAAAAACAAAGCCTGCAACAGTTTCATAAGGGTTCTCCTTTGCTCTGTCCTGCTAACCTGCGGATGAACCGCTCTCCTCTTCATTATGCCATAGGCCAAGCGGAACATCCATTCCCCTTTTGAGATTAAAATAGGATATGTTAAACTTCCTAAGTACTGTTACCCGCCTGGACTTCTAGAGGGAATGCAAGGCTTGACGTCGATTGATCCTCTTAATTCACCTCATACCCGAGTGTTACGGACATTATGTCTTCTTAGAACTGATTATTGATGATGATGGAAATGTAACGGACATTTTGAACGCTTAGCTAGTAGATTTGAAGGAAAAAGGGTTGATTGAGCCTTCTAAGCGGCGAAAATGTCCGTTAGCGATCAAAGTAGTCTGAAGCGGCTTGCTAACAGTCCAAAATGTCCGTTAGAGCACCGTTAGAGCACCGATTGGTATGTTTGAGTTTGGATTCCATCTGATGCTTGAAACGAAGCAGATTTGCAAGAGGGAGGCCCTTCGACGCGCGGAGGTGTGAATCAGGCGTTTCGTGATCCAAAGGGGATTTTTTGAACAACCTCTTATTCTTATAGTGGTTTAACAACACTTTACACCGCTGCCCCAAATGTAGAATCAACAGTTCAACTGATTTATAGATAGAACGTTTGTAAAGGAGCAAGATGCGATGACCAAACCTTCCTTGTCGGAAGACTTCCGCAATCAGATGACCCATATGCTGGGAGAGGACGAAGGAGCAGATTTCCTGCGCAGCTATGATGCGCCGCGCGCCTTCGGTCTTCGCCTTAATCAACTGAAGCTGACCTCCGGATCTGCCGCAGAGCAACTTCTCTCCGCACAGTTTGGACTTCGGCCGGTACCCTGGTGTCCTACCGGGTATTACTATGAAGAGAACTCCCGCCCGGGCAAGCACCCCTATCATGCGGCCGGATTATATTATATTCAGGAGCCCTCGGCCATGTCTGCAGCCGAGCTGCTTATGCCGCAGCCCGGTGAAACCGTGCTGGACCTCGCGGCTGCGCCGGGGGGCAAGACGACTCAAATCGCGGCCTACATGCAGGGAGAGGGAGTGCTGATCAGCAATGAGCCCCATCCGCAGCGCGCCAGGATACTTGCCGAAAATGTGGAACGAATGGGCATCACGAATGCGGTAGTGACTCAGGCTGCTCCCCCTGAACTGGCATCCCGGTTCCCTGCGGCCTTTGACCGGATCATGCTGGATGCCCCTTGCTCCGGTGAGGGCATGTTCCGCAAGGATCCGGAAGCGACGGCAGAATGGTCGCCAAAGTCCGTCGAGCTGTGTGCGGCAAGGCAATGGGAAATTCTGCAGGATGCGCTTGTCATGCTCAAGCCGGGAGGCAAGCTTGCCTATTCGACCTGCACCTTCAATCGGCAGGAGAATGAGGAAATGATGCAGCGCCTGCTGGCAGCTCATCCCCGTCTGAAGCTGATTGCCGAGAAGCGCATCTGGCCGCATCTCCAGGAGGGCGAAGGGCATTATGCGGCGCTGCTGGAGCTTGCCGATGTTGACGACGAGAACGCGGAGGATAACAACGCTGGCGGTGAGGCGAAGCGTCCGCATAAGGGGCGCGAAGCCCGCCGGGACGTAATAACTTCGTATAGCATACATTATACGAAGTTATACG
>NZ_HG005139.1:898553-916474 GCF_000455265.1 Paenibacillus antibioticophila | reverse complement strand
TGGACAGCGGCCGCCTGCGCGGGGAGCCGGTGCTCTTCGGCGAGGCGCTCTACCTGCTGCCGCGCGGCAAGGAATTGGTCCTGACGGCAGAGAGGCTATCAGGACTGAAGGTGCCCCGAGCCGGGCTTGAGCTCGGCGAGCTGCGCAAAGGGCGCTTCCAGCCCGCGCATGCGCTTGCGATGGCTGCCCGGGCCGAATCAGCGGCACAGCACTGGATGCTGGACGCTGATTCGGCCGAGACGGCAGCCTTCCTGCACGGCGAGACGCTGGCTGTGACGCCTGAGCTGCGCGGCTGGTGCCTTGTCACCCTGCGCTGCGGCGACGAGAGCTTCCCGCTCGGCTGGGGCAAAGCCAGCGGCGGTCAACTCAAGAATCATTTGCCAAAAGGACTGCGGCGGCCGCAGTGAAACTTGTTGCTGCCCCGGATTGTCAAAGCGCGTGCTTCGTGCTTCGTACTTCGCGCCTCTGCTGTCCGCATATTCCCGATTTGCCGGAACAGGGCACCTATCCATACCTGCTACGCCCTCTCGGCATATGATACGGTATCCCGCTGTGAACGGGATCTTGATCCATATGATGAGGGAGGAATAACAATGGGTGAAGTATATGGCGGCGGCTTCACGTCGACGGGAGCTATTCTGGTGCTCTTTATCCTGCTCGTTATCATTTCCCGCGCACTGGTTCTCTAAATAGAATCGCGGCGATCAACAAAAAGGGGCTGTCCCGCAGATCTCGGATCTGACGGGATGCCCCCTTTTGCCATCTTCTTCTAATTCCCCAGGCAATATTTCTCCAGGGCCAGCTTAACGCCCTCTTCATTGTTAGTTGCAGTAACGGCTTGAGCAGCCGCTTTGACCTCAACCGGAGAATTATCCATCGCTATGCCAAGACCGGCATAAGTCAGCATCGACAGGTCATTATAATAGTTGCCGATAGCCATCACCTGCTCCGCTTGAAGTCCGCGCTTCTCGGCAAGCTTCTTTAGCGCCGCCCCCTTGGAGGATTCCTTGTGCATAATATCGATGAAAAAATCGCCACTGCGCAAAATATTAAACTCCGGCGCCCAGACGCTCCAATCCGACTGCACCTGATCCAGTTGCTGCATATCAGCGGTAAGCGTCATCTTGACGATCGGCTCGGAGAACTCCTCCCAGGCTGGCAAATCCAGCGGGTCAATCAGGAAGCGGTGATAGAGATCAAGCGCCTCCTGGCTCAGCCCCGGTGCATTCGGCACATAGACCGAGAAGGTCGTGTTCACATCATAGTGAATCCCGTGTTCCCGACAATATTCGATATAGGGATTCAAGCCTTGAGGAGTCATGCCGAACTCATGAACGATCCTCTCGTCCCGGGTACCTACAGTTGCCGCGCCGTTATGCGTAATCACATAACCATTCAGTCCCATTTTCTGCATATAGGGAATGGAGCTGAACGGTGCCCGTCCGGTACACAGGACGAACTCAACACCTTGTCCGGCCAAGGCTTGAATAGTCTCCACCGTTCCTGCACTAATCTCATGATCGTCATTCAGCAATGTTCCGTCCATATCCAATGCAATCAGTTTGAATTTCATCTCCATCCTGACACCTCTCCTTGTCCTTCCGTGTTATGATCTATAGTTTTTTTCTATGCCTTTCCGGTGCTGAAAAGCCGGCTTTTTGAGCTTGCGCTATAAGAACGAAGGGACTCCAGCTCCGGCGCCAGCAGCTCGCGAAAAGCTCCCTTTGGCAATGCTTCATCCAGTTCGAGCGGCCCCATGGAAATCCGCTTCAGATAGGTCACTCGGGAACCGACTGCTTCCAGCATCCGTTTAACCTGATGGTACTTTCCCTCCGAGATCGTCAGCGCAATACGGGTGCTCGGACTTCCGTCCGCAGCGGTCCCCCTGCTTACTACCCGCATTTCAGCAGGAAGCGTCATATATCCGTCATCCAGCTCCACGCCTGCGGCGAATTGCCGGGCTTCCTTCTCACCTATTTCTCCTGCACAATCAGCGAGATAGGTCTTGGGGACATGCTTTCTCGGAGAGAGGAGCTCATGGGCAAGCTGACCATCATTCGTCAGCAGCAGCAGTCCTTCGGTATCCTTATCCAGTCTTCCTACAGGAAAGGGATTGAACACCCTTAACTCATCGGGCAGCAGGTCCAGAACCGTGCGATCGCGCGCATCCTCCGTTGCAGAGATCACGCCTGGCGGCTTGTGCAGCATGATATAAATAAACTCACGATAGACAACGGCCTCGCCATCAAATTCAATCCGGTCCAAGCTAGGGTCACTTTGCAGTCCGCTGTCTTTGATTACTGTTCCATTGACGGTGATTCTGCCTTGCTTGACCCACTTTTTGATCTCTGACCGGGAGCCATAGCCAAGATGCACCAGCATCTTGTCAATCCGTTGTGTCTTCTTGCCCTCTGCCATGAATTAAGTCCACCTCCATCCGGCCGGATATTCATTCTTGATCATGCCGTCCTGCCATTTTCCCCAGCCAAGCGGATAGCCGCTCACCGTGATCAGCACATACCCCTTGGGTTGAAGACCGGAAGACCTAACGACTCTTGCTTCAGGTATTTCCAGGGTTTCTCCCTTCAAATAGCGGACGGCTTCTCCTTGCTCTATTGAAAGGTCTGCCCTCCGTTTAGCTTCGTCACTCCGGAGCCCCAACGCCAACGGGTGGCCCGGATGAAAGCGTCCGTGACTGACTGTTCCGACATACCATCCCGGTCTGACAACCTTTAAACCCTTCAGCCTGTCCTTCGGTAACGGAGATATATAGACATGTCCACCGAAAAGGACTGCATGCCCTTGCGGCGCTGCTAATAAGTGATTCGCAGCAAAATCCAGCCAGCCCTTCAACAGCTCCTGTTCATGATCGTCCTGGCTGTTTGAATGACGCTGATGACGCGGCTTTTCTTTTCGCTTCCCCTTGCGAGGCGCCTCCTTCAAGAACTCTTCCTCTTGCTTGAAGGAGCTGCCTCGCAAGGGTTCTACCGCTTCCGATTGCTTGAGGGACATCTCTTCTGCAGTCAGGTGCTGCCCCTGATGCCTGAGCACAGCAAGAAAGTGTCCTTCCCCGTCGATTCGATGCGGCCACAGTCGCCCGCACCCGGCCGTTTGATCCCCAAGCTCCGGATTTGAGACTGCCAGAGGATGGGTCAACCAATCCGGATGTCCGGGCTGAAAGCCAGGCTTCAGCTTCAGCGGGACCACCTCAAAATCGGGGTTCTCAAGCAAAAACTCAAAGATCCGATCCTCATTTTCCTCGGGCGAGAAGGTGCAGGTGGAGTAGACAATCATTCCGCCGGGAGCCAACAATTGCGCAGCCACGCGCAAAATGTCTTGCTGCATTAAAACACATTTTTGTACGGAATGACGCTCCCACTGGCGAGCCATATCCTCATCCTTACGGAACATCCCTTCCCCCGAGCATGGGGCATCAATAAGTATTTTATTAAAATAATGTGGAAAGCTTCGTGCAATTGCCTCTGGTGTCTCATTCAAGACCACTGCGTTTCGAATTCCGTACAGCTCTATATTTTTAGCCAATGCCTTCGTTCGGTCCGCGCTGATATCATTCGTAACCAGTACCCCTTCCCCCTGCAGCTTGGCTGCAATCTGGGTCGACTTGCCGCCTGGCGCAGCGCACAAATCCAGTACCCGGTCCCCAGGCTGAATATCCAATACCTCTACCGGCGCCATCGCACTCGGCTCCTGAATATAGTACAGGCCTGCATGATAGTACGGATGCTTGCCCGGTTTCAATCCTTCATCGACATAAAATCCGGATTCACACCAAGGTATACTGCGAAGTTCAAATGGAGACAGCTTACGAAAATCATCCACACTGATCTTTAGTGTGTTTACCCGAATACCGGCAAAGCGCGGTTTATTGTACGAAGACATAAATCGTTGAAATTCTTCTTCTCCCAAAAGGGCGTTCATTCTGTTGAGAAATTCTAGCGGCAATTGCAGCGCCATCGCATCGCATCCCATCCATTTCTAATTGTTCTGGGCCTTGTCCGGCCCTCCGATATTATAACATAAAATGCAGCCCGCCCTACGGGCAAGCTGCATCCTTATTCATTCCTTCCGCTGTTTGGCTGCTTCCCTGGCTTCATGCTTGGCTCCCCGCTGCGGGCCTCGCCGCTGGGGGACATTAGGGGCCAGCTCTGCGGCTGCAGTCTCTACAGCCTGAATCAGCTCTTGGTCAAGCAGCTCGATGCGCAGATCATAGTACTCGAACGGAGCCGTCTCGAAATCGTCGAGCTTCCAGGCATATTCGAGGGCCGATTGGCGAAGCTTGCCCAGATCAATCCCCAGACACGTTGCCGGATAAGGGCCTAACTTCTCCGCAGCCGAGTGAAGCATTTTTCTCCCGCCGATGATGTTGCCGTTCCGAAAATGATAGAGCCCTACCGCAACCTGAAGCAGTCCTTTATATAAAGGATCTTTGTCCCGCTCCAGCCATAGCTCCTCCAGAACCTCATGGCATTCGAAGTAGTCCTGATCCCGATTGAAATAGATTAGATACGCCACATAGAGCGGCTCATAGCTCATCCCCGGGCTCCTCCACTTTTTTCTTTGATTTGATCAGCGCTTTGACCTCGGCAAGCTGCTCCTTCATTCCCTCCATATCATGATTCTCCCACAGAATGTTGAACTTCTCCTGCGCTTCAATAGCTTCCGTGACAAGGTGGAAAAAGTACAGCTGATGGATGCTCATAAGCAGCTTGGATACAATGTTGGAGTCATCCTCGAAGCTCTTCTGGGCAATCAATATCTCCTGCCGGATACTGGACATCTCATTGTCGAGTACGAAAGCCGCTTCCGCTGCCTTCTTCAGCCGCTTTCTCATATCATCCGGGAGGCTCTCTTTATATTTGTAATTCAGAGAATGCTCGATGGTTGCCCAAAAGTTCATAGCCAGTGTACGGATCTGAATCTCGGCCAGAACGTGTTTTTGACCAAGCGATGTCTGAACGGGGTATTCGATAATCATATGGAAGCTCCGATAGCCGCTGTCCTTGTAATTCGTAATATAATCCTTCTCATAGACGACCCTGAGGTCCTTCCGCGTCCGAATATACTCCGCCACCCTGCGGATATCCTCCACAAACTGGCACATGATGCGGATGCCCGCAATATCCTCGATTCCCGTCTCCAATTCACTCATCGGCACCTGAAGCCTCTTCGACTTATCCAGGATACTGGATATCTTCTTGACTCTGCCGGTAACGAATTCAATCGGCGAATATTCCTCCAGCTTTTTGAGCTCGGAGCGCATCGTTTTGAACTTCACTTTTAATTCTTCTACTGCTTGTTCATATGGAAGCAAAAAGGTTCCCCAATCTCTACTGTCCATTTCTGTTGTGCCTCCTGTCTTATCTCAGCGTCAGCGATGATCGGCTCCGACGGCCTCGGAAATATGCCTGTAACCGTCTTTACGAAGCAATTCCCCTAACTGACGATGCAACTTGCGGTTAATTTCCGGCCCTTCATAGATCAAAGCCGTATAAATTTCGACCAGGCTTGCACCGGCCTTAATCTTCTCATAAGCATCCTCTGCCGTGAAAATCCCGCCCGAGCCGATAATCGGCAGCTTTCCGTCCGTCTGCATATATATTTGGGAGATGATCTCCGTCGACTTCTTCTGGAGCGGCTTTCCGCTAAGTCCGCCCGTCTCGCCGGCATGAGCATGACTAAGCCCATCCCTTGCAAGCGTAGTATTAGTGGCAATTACGCCGGACACTCCGCTTCTGGCAATCGTATTGACCATATATTCCAGCTCCTGCGGGCTGACATCCGGAGCAATCTTGACCAGCACGGCCTTCTCTGCCCCGAAGTGTTCGGCCTGACTCTTCATCTCGGCCATAACCGCTTCAAGCAGAAGAGCCAGCTCGTTCCCATGCTGCAGATTGCGCAGATCAGGTGTATTTGGAGAACTGATATTAACGACAAAGAAATCAGCATAAGGGTAAAGTGCCGCGATGCACTTCTTATAATCCAAATGCGCTTCTTCATTGGGTGTGGCTTTATTCTTACCGATATTGACTCCGATCGGAACAGGCCTGAATTTCAGAGCAGCAAGCCGCTTGGCCATCTCTTCGGCTCCCAGATTATTGAATCCCATCCGATTGATCAGCGCCTCATCCGAAGGAAGCCTGAACAGTCGGGGCTTAGGATTTCCAGGCTGTGCAAGGGGCGTTACGGTGCCGACCTCCATGAAGCCAAATCCGATCGATGAGAAGCCCTTCACGGCTTCTGCATTTTTATCCAGACCGGCAGCCAGACCGATCGGAGAAGGAAAGTCCACTCCGAACAAGCGGCTTGACATTCGGGAATCTCCAGAAATGCCGTACATTTTACGAAGAAGAGGAATCATTCCGGGAATTTGAGCTGATCTATGTAATCCGCCGATCACCAAATGATGGGCTTGCTCCGGATCCAGTTTAAAAAATATAGGTTTCCCCAAACGGCGATACAGCACTCTACACACACTCCGATCTAGTTCGAACTATACTCCATATTCAGTTTAGCGGTTTCCGCTGGAAAAGAAAAGTTCACATCCGTACGACTGTTCTTTTTCTGTATATGGAAATTTGCTGTGAAAGCCGTTACAATAAGGCTAGGCACGATCAAGTAACCGTATTCAATGAGGGGGGGGAATCGCTATGTCAACCAAACGCAAGGCACCGGCTATCCAGCACAAGAACCAGGAACAAGTCAACAAGAAGGCGCTTATCTGGACAGGTTCCGTCACTGCCGCTCTGATCGTCGTCGTCTCGCTGATTATTATCTTCCTGTAGGGGTCAGCTTTTGATCACGAAGAGTCTCAAGAGGTTGATTCGACGTCGAATCTTGCGTTCACCCTCGAAGTCCGGTACTCATGTAGGGTTTGCCTACATTCCGTTCCTCCTTCTTCAGGTTCACGCAACCTTCTCGGTGCTGAAAAGCTGACTTTTTGAACTCTAATTCAACCAACGATATGTCCGATGGGGATTGGTCTGATTCTGGCGGTGCTTAAGCTCAAAGCGCTGTTCATGCTGCGGCTCCAGCTTTGGAAGAATCCCCTTCTTAATCGTTACCTTGGTTCCCTTCGGAATCATATCGAATAATTCCTCCACATCCTCTTTATCCATGCGAATACAGCCCAAGGACTCATCCTTGCCGATACTGTCCGGATCATCCGTACCATGGATCGCATAATCGGTATCCGAGAGCTGCATTCCTCTGCTCCCAAACTCTCCATTATCCCTGCCGTTTGGATTCACCACTTTATCTGATATTTGAAAAGAGCCTTCGGGCGTTCTCTCTCCACCCAATCCCACCTTGTAAGTCCGCAGAATCGTCTTCCCGCTCACCACGGCAAGCTGATGGCTCGCCGGATCCACAAGCACCTCAATCGGTTCCGTGAAGAAAGGCTCCCCTGCCAATAGAGCTGCCCCTTGCCCTGAACCATTACCTGCCTCCGGGCTTACTCCGTCTCCATCCGCTTCTCCAGAGCTTTCGGATAGCCCCTTCAGCTCTGCGAGCAGCGGAACAAAGGCCTGTTCCATGATTGCATTGCTGCCGGCAAGCCAATTACCGGGGAACTCCCCTGTCAGATCACTCAGCTGTTCCGGCCATTCTCCCCGGCTCTGCTTGAAATGCCGCATCGCGGACATCAGCACGGCCAGCGATTCTTGACGCTCAATCCAATCCGGAGCATCGGTCTGCAGTTGTCCAGGCTCTGGAGGATCACAATCACAAGCCTCCGGATCAAATGACTGTACGGTGATCTTCCCTTGACCAGGATACTTGTCGATTGTGTAGACAACAGGCATGCTTCTCGACCAGAGCGCCCATATGCCTGCAGTGTCCATCCCCAGCACCGCCTGCTGTCCGGAAATAGTTGAGCTTGTCCCCTTCTGACTTTCTTCCAGTAAGCTTGCCAGGCCCGCTTGCCTTGATGAAGGGTCGTTGAAATAGCGCTGCGCTGTAAAACCGGGCACAGAGCTGACCGCTTGCTCCTCGGGCTCGGTAGCTGCATTTGCTTCTTCCTCTTCCTGTACTGGTAAGGGGGCTGTATTCACCAGGTCCGCAGACGTTGACGTTGTTCTGCCCGGCGCTTGTACTTGAGGCAGCGTGGCAAGCAGGAGGATCATCAGTGCAAGAAACGCCCTTCTCCATCGCCGCTTGTTTTTCTCCTTGCGCTTCGATTCCTGGAGCAGATTTTCCTGATACTCTTGCCACAGATCAGCGGGCACCTTGCTCGCCTCGAACGCCTCGTATACGCTCCCTGCCTGAATGTAACAGTAGTGAGCCTTCCCCTCCTGTCCGGATGCTTCATATTCTTTACCCAGTAAATACCAGGCCATATTATTGTCGGGATGATTGCGTACATATTTTTTAAGATAAGAGGAGTTATTCATCTTGGCCTCCGCGCTTCACCGAATTGTAAACCCACTATATAAGTATATCGGCAGCAAAAAGTCTGATGATGAACAAAAATCCCCCGCAGATTCATGCAGGGGATTTTGCTGGTATGATTTAAGAATGGCTCGAGCAATCAGCCTTCTTTGTTAAACGGGCTATCCGCAATTTTGATAGAGTCGGTAGGACAGCCGTCGCAAGCATCCTGAAGATCTTCGAACATATCCTCCGGAATTGCCGTTACGCCGCGGTTGCCGTCATTCTCGAAAATAACTTCTGCCAATCCCTCATCATCGTAATCGTAAATATCCGGCGCCGTTGCGCCGCATGCGCCGCATGCAATGCAAGTATCCTTCTCTACCCAAGTATATTTAGCCATTTAATCTGCCTCCTGAATAAACGGAACAAGTCCGGTGCTTAGTTTGTGACCAAGTTCAATATAATATAAAAAACGTTTGATTTCAATGCAATTTCCACATCATTCCTATTCCCAAAAAGCAAGATTTCCTGATTATTCCCCCGGTTCCTTCAGAAAATCCCTCTGTAACGAAGTACCCCGAATCTTATGATTCCGAATCAGGGCGGAGGGATCTTCGGTCAGCATGCCTGCGGTTAATACGGCACCTTCACCAAATTTATCCCGCAGCAAATCCATCGTTTTGGTTAGCGCTTCTTTCTTGGGCTGCTCGCTATAATCAAATAAATCCAGTTGAAGAGCAGAATCTTCTTTATCAACAAGATTTTGCAAAGTGATGCCAAGAAGCCGTACCGGCCGCTCGCTTTTCCAGTGCTTATGATACAAGTCGCATGCCTCTCGGTATACTTCGTCCATTCGGTCAGTCACCGTCTCCAGGCTCTTGGAACGCGTAATGGTCCGCATATCCGGAGTTCTTATTGTAATCTGAACCGTCTGCGCCATCATCCGTTGCCTGCGCAGCCTGCGCGTTACCTGATCGGCAAGATTCAAAAACACCCGATGGATATCCTGAATATCAGTCAAATCCTTCGGAAGGGTGGTGGTATGACCGACTGACTTATTCTTCTCCCGGTCATCTTTGACCGGAGAATCATCAAGCCCGTTGGCAGCCTGCTTCATCCAGCTTCCGGCAATGCCGAACCGCTGAACCAACATATTCTCATCCGCCGCTGCCAGTTGACCGATCGTATGAATCTGGAGCTTTTTCAGCTTCTCGGCTGTCTTCCTGCCGATACCGAACATTTCCTGGCAAGGTCTGCCCCAAAGGATTTCCGGCACGTCTCTGATCCGCAATACGGTAAGCCCATTCGGCTTCTTCATATCAGAGGCCATCTTGGCAAGAAGCTTATTCGGCGCAATTCCAATCGAGCAGGGAAGGCCCAGCTCTTCCCTGATTCGTGTCTGGATTTCGCGCGCGATGTCCAGAGGCGTTCCGAATTGTCTGGAGCCGGTAATATCCAGATAGCATTCATCAATAGAAACCGCCTGCAGCAATGGCGAATAGCTGTACGCAATATCCATGAAGGCTCGGGAATACTTCCGATATAAATGGAAGTCAGGCTGGATCACAACCAGCTCCGGGCATTTCTTCAGCCCCTGGCTTACCGTCATTCCTGTAGACACACCCAGCCTGCGGGCGGCATAGGAGCAAGTGACAATTACGCCCTTTCGCAACTCCACGCTTCCCGCTACCGCCGTAGGGATGCCTTTATACTTTTCCGGTTCATCCGCCTCATGCACCGAGCAGTAAAATGCGTTCATATCAATATGAAGCACAACTCTTCCCCGAGACGGATAATATTCATCAACTGTACCTTCCACAGGCTCCGAGACCGCCCTTCGTATTGTTCTTATAAAGGTTGTTCAAAAAGTCAGCTTTTGAACACGTACTCATAGTATCAGCATACCTCCGGGCAGGAAATGCGGTCAATAACCCCTATGTAAAATCCCAAAAAGCGTGTTACATTTAAAAAATTAAATGCTATAATATGAAATTATACAAATCGGGCCTTATACTAACAGACATCCAAAGGGGGATCCATTCCAACATGACAAAGGCATTATCCATCTTCGATACCACCTTGAGAGACGGCACCCAGGGTGAGGGCATCAGCCTTTCCGCCGACGATAAGCTCAAAATCGCCAAGAAGCTGGATGATTTAGGTGTTCATTACATTGAAGGCGGAATTCCCGGAAGCAACAATAAGGACATTGAGTTCTTCAAGCGTATCCGGGAGTATAAGCTGAATGCCAAAATCACAGCCTTTGGCAGTACCCGTAGGAAGGACAGCTTGGCGGAGCGTGACCCTAACCTGGCCAGAATTATCGATTCCGGCGTCTCGGTCGCTACCCTTGTCGGCAAATCATGGGACTTCCATGTGCATACCGCGCTTCAGACCTCGCTGGAAGAGAATCTGGCGATGATTTACGATTCCATTGCCTTTCTAAAGCGTAAAGGACTGGAAGTGATCTTCGATGCGGAGCATTTCTTCGACGGCTACAAGAAGAATCCGGAGTATGCTCTTTCCGTCATGCGTAAAGCCGAGGAAGCCGGCGCCGATTGGCTGGTGATGTGCGATACCAACGGCGGAACGATGCCACATGAGGTGCATGATATCGTAACTGTTCTGAAGGGGCAGGCAACAAGTGCCCGTGTCGGAATTCATACTCACAATGACTGTGAGCTGGCAGTTGCTAACGCGATCAGTGCGGTGCGCGCCGGTGCCGAGCAGATTCAAGGTACGATGAACGGCTATGGCGAACGCTGCGGCAACGCCAACCTTTGCTCGGTCATCCCGAATCTTCAACTCAAGCTTGGATACCAGGTGCTTGAGGAAGAGCAACTGCAGCAGCTCACGAACACTGCGCGCTATATCAGCGAGATCGCCAATGTGTATATGCCGGTCAATCAGCCTTATGTCGGCTCCGCAGCCTTTGCTCATAAAGGAGGAATCCACGTCTCGGCGATTTTGCGGGATTCAAGAACCTACGAGCATATTGCCCCGGAATTGGTCGGTAACCGCCAGCGTGTGCTGGTATCCGAACTGGCCGGCCAGAGTAATATTCTGTCCAAAGCCCAGCAGATGGGAATCCAGATCGATCCGGAACGGGAGAGCACGAGAGAGGTCATTAACAGAATCAAGGAGCTGGAGCATGAGGGCTATCAGTTCGAAGGTGCGGATGCTTCGCTGGAGCTTTTGCTCAGAGAAGCGAACGGTGATCTAAAGGAACTGTTCGTGTTTGAATCTTTTAAAATGCTGGTAGAGAAAATAGCAGGACGGCCTGTCACCTCCGAAGCGTTCGTCAAGCTAAAGATTGATGGGGCTAGCATCTTCACCGCTGCTGAAGGCAACGGTCCGGTAAATGCACTGGATAATGCGCTCCGTAAGGCGCTCATTACGTATTATCCGGGTCTCAAGGATATCCATCTTTCCGATTACAAGGTGCGGGTTCTGGATGATAAGGATGCGACAGCCTCCAAGGTTCGGGTTCTGATCGAATCCGGCAGCTTCGGTAATTCCTGGAGCACGGTCGGGGTCTCCGGCAATGTCATTGAGGCCAGCTGGGAAGCGCTTGTGGACAGCTTGCGTTATGCGCTGATCGGTCAGGCCAAGCGTGAGGATTATGTCGCCATCTCGTCCGATTCCCGAGGATTAGTCAATCATTAACAGTCGAATAAAAAGGTGCGCAGCATAAGTTCATTCCCGCTGCGCACCCTTTTTTATTACATCCATTTCTTAATTTTCGCTTCCAGCTCGTCCGGAGCTAACGTTCCTACAATCACATCCCGGATAATTCCGTCCTTGTCGATTAGCACATTGGTCGGAAATGCTACCCCGCCGAACTTTCTATAGATTTCCTCATCCTCATCAAGCAGCACCGGAAAGGTATAGTTGTACTCCTTCACAAATTGCTCCACCTGCTCAAGCTTATCGTACAATGTGACATTCACTGCATATAAGTCCAGGCTGTCCCGATAGCGTGATGCCAGGTCCACCAGATCAGGCGCCTCTTCCTTGCATGGATCGCACCAGGAAGCCCAAAAGTTAAGCAGCAGCACCTTATCTCTCGCTCCCCCCACCTCGTATCGGCTTCCATCCAGACCGGGCAAGCTGAAGGAAGGAGCCGGCGTACCCGGCTTTAGCGCATACTGCGCAGCCATCGATGTTAGGGAGGGCTCTTCCTTGGCTGCTTTCCCCGTAATTTTGCTCACCCAAGCAGCAACCGGAATTCTTCCAGCCTGGGCATGATCAACTACGATGCCTGCCAGCAGGATGAATGCAATCAACCATATCCAAGTATTTCTTTTCATCATCAGCTTCCTTATCCTTTATTAAGCATAAGCGATATTCAGCTTCTGACTCTATTGTACCCTGTTTCTTAAAATTTTTACAATTCAACTATTGCGTTTTACTGAGAAATACGTAGAGATCGCCCAGTGTAACGATCCCTCGCTCCCTCAATTTTTCAATCATCGAGATCCATAAGCCTGAAGTCATCCTGGAATCCTCAAGAGCATGATGCCTGCGGAGCAAAGGCACCTCGTACACGCGAAGCCAATCATCCAGCGAAGACAGCTTGCGCTCCGGCTCCAGCTTCTGGGCAATCATCATCGTATCCAGCACCCTGTGGCCCAGGTGCGCCTTCGTTGTCTTCCAGAGCGCAACATCAAGAAATGCTTTGTCATGAGCACTGCCATGTGCAATAAGCACTCTGTCATCGACAAATGACATGAAGTCCCGAAGCGTCTGCAACAAGCTCGGCGCCTCCAGTACCATCTCCTGTGTAATGCCCGTCAACTCCACGATGCGTTCCGGAATAGAGCATGCCGGCTTGCAGAGCGAGTAGAACTCCTCGCCGCTCGGTTGATTACCGTCGACTTTAACAGCCCCAAAAGAGATGATTTCATCCCCATAATGATAATGAAAGCCCGTTGTTTCCAGATCGAACACAGCGGTTTTCAGCTGATGAAGCGGAATATGCAGTGTCTCAGGTCTTCGTTGCCCCTTCGTCAGCGATCTTACGAAGGCAATTTGCTGGGCGCTGGGCGCTCCCAGCATTGACCCAAGGCGCGGCGTCCCTCCCCCTCTTAATGCCTCCCAAAATCCTCCGTTTCCCTTCATAGGCTCCTTCATAGCCATTTCCTCTCTCTATACCTTTGCTGTCTTTGTAAAGACCGGTACATCAGCCTTACCGTGCCGAGCGCCTCTCTCAGCTCCCGGCGGATTTCCTTTTGCTTAAGCAAGCTCTGCGGCAAATAGCCTGAACCGCTCTGTTCTCTCTCTCCGGCCTTGACAGCTGTTACCGAGCGGAGCCTGAGCGCTGTATCGAAGGCGGTTTGGCAGGATTCCACCCATCTAAAGGGAACCGCATCCAGTTGATTCAATTGAGACAGTCTGTCTATGGTTGAGGATGCATGGATACCATATTCCACCGCTAAATAGCGAACCGCGTTTACAATAGGAAGATATAATCCATACTTCACATCAAACTCGCCCGCATGCTCTCCGGCCTGCTCTGTAATCACCTGCCCGAGCACATTCAATGCTGCTTTGTGGCGGAGCGTATTCCGAAGCACGGCTGCAGGGAACGATTCCTGCCGAGCGGATTCCTGCTCAAAGAGGGCATACATCTCGTTTCTGACCCCTGCCGTCAAATCGGGATTCCCCGAAATATGCCGCAGATCTGCCGCAATCATCAAATAGCGAACCTGCTCCCAACCCGGTTCGTCTCTCCAGGAAGCAAGCTGACGAGACCATTCAAGGGATGTCTTTCTCCACAGCGGATTCGTAACCATCACATTTCCGGGGCAAGGGGGATATCCCGCCATTTCCAGAATTGCTGACAGCCGTTTGCCAAACAACTCGAAGTAGTGATGCACTTCCTCATTTTCCAGATCATGATCAGCTAATATGAGTCCGTTATCCTGGTCGCTCCCCAGCGTCTGTTCTCTTCTGCCGGCACTGCCAAATACAACAAACGCATAATCAGCAGGAGGAGAGCCGAAGCCCTCCTCAACCAACTGCTGCTCGCACAATACTGCCGCTTGCTTCATAACAGCATCGTGCATTTCGCCGACCTTTTGATTCCATTTCTCTATATGGAGTGATGCAAACTGGTCCAGGAGACCGTCCTGCATTTGCATCCGAACCGATCGCAACATCTCCGGGGATGCAGCCGACATGATCCTTTGAAGACTGGAATGGCTCGCGGCCGTATCATAGCTCATAAGCCGGCTCCCTTTCTATCTTAAGATACGTGGTTGGCGGATGGCTTAACCGAAGAAGTCTCTTGCTGAAGCAGACTCATTTGCTCCGGATAGCCGTAAGTGCCATGCTCGCTGATATCCAGCCCCATCATTTCCTCTTCTTCTGTCACTCGCAAGCCCATCAGTACCTTCATGCCCCCAAGAATAATGAATGAGACGGCCAATACGAAGGCAAATGTACCGATAACCCCCAGCAATTGCACACCAAGCTGTCCGAAGCCTCCACCATAGAGTAAACCAGCTGTACCTACTCCTGTTGTCTCTGCAAGCTCAGGTGTTGCAAACAACCCGGTTGAAACGGCACCCCATATACCGGCAATACCGTGAACAGAGAAGGCATAGATAGGATCATCAATTCCAGCACGCTCGAACCATCTTGCTGTAAAGAAGGTAAGAACGCCCGCTACTGCACCAATGACGATTGAAGCCCATGCATCGACGAAAGCACAAGCACCTGTAATTGCTACGAGTGCTGCCAGAACACCGTTCAGCATGCTTGGTATATCCGATTTGCCCATAACCGCCCAAGAGATTAGAAGTGCGGCCACCGCCCCTGCTGCTGCAGCGAGATTCGTCGTTGTCAGGACATAACCGAAGAATCCGTCGCCAAGCGGTGTCAATGCACTGCCTGGGTTAAACCCAAACCATCCGATCCAGAGAATAATGACACCGAGCACCGTCAACACCTGATTATGCCCAGGAATGCTGTTCGGCTTGCCATCCTTATTGTACTTGCCAAGACGCGGCTTTAACAGGATCGTTGCAACCAAGGCAGCGGTTGCACCGGTTAAATGAACTACAGTGGAACCGGCATAATCCTGCATCCCCAACGCGCCAAGCCAGCCTCCGCCCCATACCCAGTGCGCTACGATCGGGTAAATCAACCCTACGAACAAGACACCGAATACAATGTAAACGCTAAGTTTGGCCCGTTCAGCCATCCCTCCGCAAGCGATCGCAAGCGATACTGCAGCGAATGCCATTTGAAACAGAAACATCAGATTCAAAGGAACTCCGATTTCAGAAAATACACTGAAGGATCCAATGGCACTATCACCGCCAAAAAGGAAGCCTGTTGTCCCAAGAAAGCTATTGCCGTCTCCAAAGGCAAACGCGAAGCCCAATGCCCACCATACAATGACAGTGATTCCGAGGGTTAATACGGTCTTGCCTGCTACGTGTCCGGCGTTCTTCATTCTTACTGTTCCGGCTTCCAGAAGCGCAAAGCCCGCTTGCATAAAGAACACCAGCATGGCAGCTACAAAGACAAACAAGGAATTCAATCCAAGCTCCAGCACGGCCGTTGTAACCTCTCCCTCTGCAGCAAATGCAGATACCGGAAAAGCAAATGCTCCGATTGCCGCTAACATCCCATACAACCACTTCTTCTTCATAAGACCCTCTCCCCAATGTTAAGTTTCCTAACACAAATTAAAATGTTAAGGTGATTATATGGCTGAAGGCACTAAAAACACAATAGATTTTTCAGAAAAAAGCAAGAAAGTGCAAATTATATAGCACGCAGTATAAATAACTTTACATACCATGTTAGATATATTGATTTTCATTCTAAAGCCGCTTATTTTTAGAAAGTATGACGTTTGACTGTACGGTTATAGTTTTGTATCATTATCCAATAGTAAGCAATCCATATGTACGGGAAAGGAGTGGTCTGATTGGAGTAGCGAAACTCTATCGAATCGGTGAACTTGCGAAGGCGGCAGAGGTGAGCGAGCGCACCATAGACTACTACACCAAGCTGGGGCTGATCCGTCCGGAGACAAGAACACAGACCAACTACCGGCTTTACAGTTCTGAAACCTTGCTTCGCCTGACACGTATTAATGAAATGAAGCGGGAAAAGTACTCGCTTGAAGAAATCCGGGAAAAGCTAAAGCAGTGGGAAAAGTTAACCGGCGAGGAAGTAACCGAGAAGCTTAGTGCGCTAGAAATCCATATGCAGCAGCTGGAACGCGAGGTGAAGGAGCTTCAACCAATCATTTCCAAATTATCGCCAAATCAAGCCAAACGGGCTTTTGCCGAGCTGATGCCGCAGAGTCTGGCTTGTATTGAGGCTTTGCGTATTATTCTAAATCAGGGTCCCTTTAGCTGAGAGATATTTGCAGTAGATGAAAATAACGATTATTTGACGGAGGAATGCAAAATGTACTCAGATGTTATGCTTATTCCAATACTGCTGGCATTCGGACTTTCGCTCTGGGCACAATTCCGGGTGTCCGGCACATTTAAAAAATGGGCCAAGGTTCCTAATATGTACGGCCTTACCGGTCAACAAGCGGCCCGTCGCATGCTTGACTCCAACGGTCTGTACGATGTACCGATTGAACCGGTACGAGGCACGCTGACCGACCATTACGATCCGATCAAACGGGTTGTACGTCTGTCGGAACCGGTCTACTACGAGAATTCGATCTCGGCTGTATCTGTCGCTTGTCACGAGGTTGGTCATGCCATTCAGCATAAAGAATCTTATCCGATGCTTGTTCTCAGACACCGCATGTTCCCGATTGTTAACTTCGCCTCAGGCGTAGCTCCCTTTCTTTTGCTCGCCGGCTTCTTGTTCGGCGCATTCAATCTGATCGGGCTCGGGATCATCTTCTTCTCGGCTGCCGTATTGTTCCAGCTGGTTACGCTGCCGGTAGAATTTAATGCAAGCAGCCGCGCTCGAAAAATTATGCTCCAGCAGGGCTTTATTAGCCAGACAGAAGAACGCGGCGTTGCCAAGGTACTGAACTCAGCTGCATTGACTTATGTCGCAGCCGCATTGGTGTCCTTGTTGGAACTGCTTCGCTATGTTCTCATCTTTACGAACAATCGAGATTAAGGTATGCACATGCGACATATAAGCATACACGCGCAATAGCTGAAAAAAGTTAAACATCAGAGGGCGAATTAGATGGGGCAACGTGTGAAGTGTACCTACGATCGCTGTTGTTCGCGGATTTCCTCTATTGGACTAAGTTCTAACAAGGGAGAAATCCGCGAACAAAGGCGAACGCTCCGCTTCTTCACAACCCTTCACACTTATGCCCTGATTACTTCGCCTTACAGTTCAACTACACTGCAGTTTGCACATGGCGCTGCACTGCAAGCTTGTTGCATGCGGCAATGCGGCATGCAAAGACTACTGCAAAGTCTTATATCTACCAATGTTAGCTTATGCAATTGGTTTTCCACATGACGACCACCCCTCCCGACTGGGATTCCAGTCTTGCTCCGAACATCCCTCGCCCCTCTCGAACAATT
>NZ_HG005139.1:857353-898528 GCF_000455265.1 Paenibacillus antibioticophila | reverse complement strand
CGAACAATTCGGCCACGCTCCAGTGAAATTACTTACCTTAAAAGCTTCATTCGACGCACGAACCCACTTTTAGTGAAAAAACTTACCTTAGATCTCCAGTAACTTGTTAAATCCGCGTTTTAGCCAACTTTAAGCGCAAAAATTTCACTATATCCTCCTCTTGATCAGTTTTCCTGAATTTAACGTAACTTTTTTCACTAAATACGTGTGATCCCATTAGGTATGTATGACCGTATTGGTGTGCGTGAGGCGTACTTCTCCGGGGTACTTCATCCGGAACCCATATGCTGGATGAACGGAGTGCTAGGCACATATCGAGCGATTCGAGCGGCCTTTGCTATTATAAGTGCATTCGGCACGATAAGGCTGCACTTAAAGAGACTGCGTAGAAAGGGCAAAAGTATGAAGGTACTGAAGTGAAAGCTTTCTGCAAGAAAGCTGCTTCGGGAGCATATGCTTGTTAGTGTTCGCCTTTGCGAGCGGATTTCTACCTTGCTAGATCTTAGTCCAATCAAAGAAATCAGCGAGCAACAGCGATCGTAAGCACCCTTCACACGTTGCCCCCCTGCGCGCAGCATCATTTTAGCCTGCATTTATTTTGCTGCGTACTTACAGCAATAAAAAAAGCCGCCGGTCATTGACTCGGCGGAGTATCGATTTGAAGTCCAAAATATTCGAGCAAAAAGGCTCTGAAGGATTGCGCGACGAGCGGAAGCTTTTCGTCTGCCCGGTGGATAAGTCCGATGGTTCGTGTCACCTTCGGTTCTGAGATTCTCACACGGCTGGGCTGCAGTGAGAAGCTCTGAAAAAGCGCCATCTCCGGCAGCAAGCTGACTCCCATACCCGCGGCTACCAAGCCGCGAATCGTATCCGTCTCCTCTCCTTCAAAGGCTATCTTGGGCGTGAAGCCCGCCTCCTGGCAAGCCTGCCATACAATCGGCCTGAGCGAGTAGCCTTTACTGAACAGAATAAATTTCTCATCCTTTAATTGACTCAGCTTGATACTCTGCTCCTCTGCCAAAGAATGATTATTCGGCAGAATGGCTACCAGATCCTCTGTCAGCACCACATTGCCGACCACCTGGTCATGATTCTCCGGAAACGGCGATATGAACGCCAAATCCACCTCTCCGGACACCACATCCCGAATCAAGGTCGGATAGGTCCCCTGACGGAATCGAAACTTCACATTGGGATACAGCTTCCTGAACTCGGCTACGACACTTGGAATCATGTGAATGCCCAAGCTATTGGGAAAGCCAAGCCTGATCTCTCCCTGCTCCGGGTCCAGAAATTCGTGCACCTCGTTAACCGCTCGCTCCAAATCCTTCAGAATCGCTTCAACCCTGCTGCAAAATAGCTGTCCTACAGCAGTCAGGTATAAATTTCGTCCCTTTTGCATGAACAAATCCACACCAAGCTCCTGCTCCAGCTGATGAATCTGGCGGCTCACAGCAGATTGTGCCACATGAAGCTCTTCTGCCGCTTGAGTAACATGTTCCTTCCTGGCAACCTTCAGAAAATACTGCAATTGTCTTAATTCCACGAGTCCGATCGCTCCATTCGCATCTGTTCGTAACATCAGAATTAGCTCATGAAATGGCAGAGTAAGGGCTTACAAATCATATTAATTCTAATTTACCATGGCTTAGCCGGTCATTCAACGCCGTTTTAACAGTCTTATAATAAGTCCGTACAGGAAAAAGCCGGCAACCAGACCGCCAAAATGCGCCATCCAGTTAATTTGTGCTACCATGACACTGAAGACAATACCGATCATTAAGATGCTGTAAAGGGTCTTCCTGGAGCTCTCATCCATCATATTCCGTTGGAACAGGGCAATATACAAAAAGGCGCCGTAAACCCCGTAGATGGCGCCAGATGCGCCTACAGACAGATGGGGCTCCAGAGTTTGCCGATAGACTTCAAGACTAATCACATTAGCAATAACACCGCTGCCTAAATATAACAACGCATATCTCCAGTGTCCGAGAAGCCTCTCCAGCGGCGGAGCAAACACCAGAATCGCAAAGCTGTTGGAGAGCAGGTGAGTGAAGCCCAGATGCAGAAACATGGAAGAGAAGAGTCTCCAGTATTCGCTGGCGAAGGGCTCTACATTGGTTAAAGCCCCGAATCTCAGCTGTACATAGGAGTCCGTAGATCCGCCGCTGAATACGGTGATGAAAAACATCACGATATTGGCCGCAAGGATCAGGCAGGTTACCGGGTAATAACGCAAATAGCTCTTCCAGTTCTCATAGCGAATAAAAATCATACAATCCTTCCTTTACTGTGTAAACTCCTCAATTTCCCTCAAATTGGACAATCCCAATTTAAAACGATTATAATGAAGGCTGAATCCATTATCTCATGTTTAGGAGGAGAATCAAATGACTCAAGAACGCGGTAGCGTGGCAACATTTAAAGGCAATCCGATTACCCTTGTTGGTCCTGAATTAAAGGTTGGCGATCAGGCGCCAGACTTCAGACTGAATAAGAATCTCCTTGAGGAAGTGACCCTCCAGGATTTTGCCGGCAAAATCAAGCTGATCAGCGTCGTTCCTTCTTTGGATACCGGCGTATGTGATGCTCAGACTCGCCGCTTCAATCAGGAAGCTGCAGCACTCGGCGAAGATGTGGTCATTCTCACTGTCAGTGCAGACCTTCCCTTTGCGCAAGCCCGCTGGTGCGGAGCGGCCGGCGTAGACCGGGTCATTACTTTATCCGACTACAAAGATAATTCCTTCGGCAAATCGTACGGCGTTCTGATCAAGGAATTTGCACTGGATCATCGTGCAGTCTTCGTCTTGGACCGCGACAATACGATCCGCTACGTGCAAGTCCTGAGTGAAATGGGCGAGCATCCGGATTATGAGCAGCCAATCGCTGCTGTTAAAGAATTGCTCTCGTAAGAAACCTGTACATGAAAAAGCGAGCAAGGAGTCATCTCCTTCTCGCTTTTTTGGTATATCTCAGACTAATATTCGATTTTCTGATTAAGAAACCTTATAGGAAGACAGCTTCTTATCCAGCATGGCAAACAAATGCAGGATATTGCGGTAATTGGCCCCCAAATCCCCGAAAGAACCGCGGGTTGCCGAGTAGATATCAACACCGCAACGCATAGGCCCGGTCGCAACGATGGAAATGGTGATATCCATGATCCGGCCGAATTTTGTCCGTTTCTCCAGTGTAATCTCCCCGACTGACGGTACCTCATGCAGCACCTTGTATCCCGGAATCTTCTTCAGGGTCGCAGACACTTCATCAAACAACTTGTCTTTGGACATCTGATAATATCTGGTCTTCAATTCAGGTGATTTAGCCCGGTCACTCGTTCCATCCTGGCTACGGAAAATCCCTGCTAATGTTCTCTTAAATGACAACCTGCTCTTCCTCCTTTATGTATAGCGCCTCAAAACTGCACGTACATCCTGTTTATAGTGTAACATTGTTGGGACGCAAACAAAAGCCAAGTCATGAGGCGAAAAAACAAAAAAAGCGCGACAGATGCCGTTGTTCACGACAACTACAGCGCTTTCTTCAATAAAGATTGAGACCCGCCTATGCCGTCCGGTTTCACTGTCTCGAACCTGCACCCGCAGGTGGGTGACCGCAACTTCACTTTTGAAGTCCCCTCATCAACATGGATAGGGCATTTCAGCCATGCAGCAATGTTGGTCTCCCGAGACAACCGTCATTGGTTCAAAACAACTTGGAACCGAAACGCACATCGCAGGACGTAAATCCATTATAGAACCTTCATTCCTAAAAGTAAACTTAGCGAACAAGGAAAATGTAACCATTTTCAAAACAATGCTTAATTCCGATCCTTACGCTCGTCACCTTCGGTTAATTCCTTGACCTCGCCATGTTCATCCGCTGCTTCCGAAGCCGCTTCCGCGTTCTCGTCCTCAGGCTCCTCGGCTTCTTGCCCTTCTTCTTCCGCGGCTCTCATCTTCTCGGCCTTCTCTTGAATCTTGGCATACCCGTTATAAAAATTAAAAAAAGCTACAAGCGCGCTCAGCGAGGCAAAGCCGAACATGATCAACCAAGTGAATCTAAGCGTGATCAGTCCTAGAAAGACTACGCAGAGGGCCGTCGACAATAGACGAAACGGCTTGATAATGCTGAGCAGCACCGCATTCTTGATAATTTCCTTCGTAGACATATAGAGATGTGTCATGATCGAGAAGAAGTTGAACAGCGACAGTAAAAGAAGAACCAGAAGCACCAGCATAATAATACCTATGACCTGGAGATTCTGCATTTCATTCATGTAGAAGAAATACGCAAAGTACATAATCACAATCAGAGCAGTGTAGAAAATACCCCCAAGCATGCTTTGCTTGTAATTCTCTTTGTAGCCTCTAAAGAATAGCTTGATTATACCAAGGTCCGTCTCTCCCATCACCCATTTACGGACGACAGTGAACAAAGCGGCCGTTGCGGGAAAAATAGTGAAAGGCGCAAGAATTCCCATGGCATATAAGGTTGCAGTTTCTCCTTCCAGCTCCGGAATTTGCAGAACCTGCATTCTGACTACAAGAAAGAAAAAGAATGGCAGCGAGCATAGCATCCATAACAGGTTGCTGCCCGAAATTCTCATAATCCATTCTGTGACTTTATAAAACCCGCCCATCATACCTCTTGGTTCCAAGTATAAATCTCCTTCCGCAAGTTAAAAGTTTGTCCAAATCCTACTCTAACTATATCACGATTATATAAGTGCAATCCAGCGCACAATGTGGCATCTGCGGTAAGGTATTTCAACAAGTCTTCCTTAACGCAGCAAAGGCTGCTTCCGGACATGAAGCTCATGCCGGAAACAGCCTTTTCATCTGCTTTATTCGTGGGAATGATCGTCGCGTTTTGCCGGGCGGCGATCTCCTCCGTTATAGTTCGAAGTACGCGGCTTCCGATCCGATGAACGGTAGGAATCACGGCCTCCATCCCGGTTGTAACCTTCTCTGTTGTTGCTGTAACCGCCTTTATTGCCGTATCCGCCACGGTTGCCGCCTTCACGGTTGTCCCGGCGATATCCGCCGCCACCGCTATTGCGGTTGCCATAGCCAGAGGGCTTGCGTCCGCTCGAGCGAATATCCGGATTCCGGCGCTTCACACGAATCGGCTCTTCTGGCGTCAATTCAATATTGGTCTTCTCATTCTTCTCGCCGGTAATCAGCTTGAAGGCTGCTGCAAGCAGGTTGACCGAATCGTACTGCTCCAGAAGCTGGATCGCAATCCCTTTATACTCGTTAAGCTCTCCGCCTTCTACAAGCTCGATCAGGCGCTCTGCCGTAATGCGCTGCTTGCCTTCAATCGCTTCAGCGATGCTTGGCAAAGGCTTGCGGGCAATTTTATGTCTGGTAATACGTTCAATAAAATGCAGATGATCAATTTCACGAGGCGTAACGAACGACCAGGCCACACCCTCTTTACCGGCACGTCCTGTACGGCCGATCCGGTGAACATAGCTCTCCGGATCCTGCGGCAGGTCGAAGTTCACGACGTGGGTTACGCCGGAGACATCGAGACCGCGCGCAGCGACATCTGTTGCGACGAGAACATCAATGCTGCCGTCACGGAATTTGCGCATAACATTGTCACGCTGGTTCTGTGACAAGTCGCCATGAAGACCGTCCGCGGAATAGCCGCGCTTTTGCAGCGCTTCAGACAGCTCATCCACCCGGCGCTTTGTCCGGCCAAATACGATCGCAAGCTCAGGCGATTCCATATCAAGCAGACGGGACAGGGCGTCAAATTTCTGGCGTTCTTGTACTTCAATGTAAGCCTGATCGATCAACGGCGCGCTAACTTGCTTAGGAATAACAGACACATGCTCGGGATTCTTCAGGAACTGCTGGGCAAGACGCTGGATATTCGAAGGCATTGTAGCAGAAAATAGCATCGTCTGACGCTCTTCCGGCACCAGCTTCAGGATGGATTGAATATCCTCCATGAAGCCCATATCGAGCATTTCATCCGCTTCATCAAGAACCACGGTCTGAACATCATCAAGCTTGATCGTCTTCCGGTTAATGTGGTCCAGCAAACGGCCCGGAGTACCGATAATAATCTGAGGCTTCTTCTTCAAGGCGCGGATCTGACGAACGATATCTTGACCGCCGTAGATCGGAAGGGAGCGGGTTCCTTTAAACCGGGCCAGCTTACCGATTTCTTCGGCAACCTGGATAGCAAGCTCGCGGGTCGGAGTCATAATCAGAGCAACGATGCGATCTTCATCCTTAGGGATTTTGTTGATCAGCGGCAGGCCGAATGCCGCGGTCTTTCCTGTACCTGTCTGAGCTTGTCCGATCAGGTCGCGGCCTGTCAGTGCGATCGGAATGGACTTCGATTGAATCGGGGTTGCTTCTTCAAAGCCAAGTTCGGTAATGGCTTGCAGCACTTTAGGCTCTAGGCCGAATTCTGTAAATGTGTTCAATAGGTTCATACTCCTTCTATATAGTGGACATTTCCACCATCTTGACTGTATTCTTAAGTAGCATTCAAACGTTAATTAGGCTGTCCAACCGCATCCTAAATGTTACATATGGATTGGCGTGCGATAAATACTTCTGAAGGTAAATCCGTTTAGGAAATAGATCCCTACTCAAGAATATCTAAAACATTATAGCACAAAACAATTCCAGAATACTAGCAAGCAGGTTGGGATACTCTTATTTAAATGAGGTGACCATTTGTGTTAAAGGAAATCAGGAACTGCGTAATCGTCATGATCGGAGCTGCTTGCATCGCCTCCGGATTCAACTTGTTCCTTGTTCCGAATCATCTGCTCAGCGGCGGCGTCTCCGGTCTGGCCATGCTGACTGGCTACTTTACCCCCTTCAATATTAATGCCATGTACCTTGCCTATAATGTGCCGCTGCTGATCGCAGGCTGGTTCATGCTGGGCAAGCGGTTCATCGGGCTCAGCATCCTGTCCGTGGTCTCTGTGACCCTGCTGATGGCCGTTATTCCCGAAAGAATGGTCACCTCCGACACCTTGCTATCCGCCGCCTTTGGCGGCGTGCTTGTCGGCTTCGGCAGCGGTATTTCCTTTCGCGTAGGCGGCTCCTCCGGGGGCTTTGATATTATTGGCTCCATCGTCACGCGCTTCCGGGACTACCCGATCGGCCAGATTATGGTTGCCATGAATGGCTTGGTCATTCTGGCCATGGGCTATCTGGATGGGGACTGGAACCTTGCGCTCGCCTCCATGATCTCGATCTACATCACGGGCAAGGTGCTCGACTACGTCTACATCAATCATGTGAAGGTAACTCTCTACATCATCACCGATCACACAGAGGCTATGCTCGAGCAACTGCTTAAGCTGCCAAGAGGCGTAACTCTAATGAAGACGCAAGGGGCTTTTTCTCACAAAGAGAAGGATATGCTTATGACAGTTACTACCCGATATGAGCTGATTGAACTCAAGGAAATCATCAAGGCCGCCGATCCCTCCGCATTCGTCAATATCGTTCAGACGGTCGGCGTAATGGGCTCCTTCCGTAGACAGTAGCGTTGCTTTTGGGCGAGGATGGATGATTCTTTTTAGCTCCGGATGTGGTATACTGACAGTAATCGGTTCCTTCGTCAATTTCATATTTTCGATCCGATTGCCTTTTTTCACAGGCTCAATGCTTTTTCTGTTTTAGGAATGATTCCGGTAAAGAATGATTCTTGGAGGAAAGGGTGATGGATGTGGAAATGGAAACGGTAAAGCTGGAACGTATCGTCATGAAGTGGTTTCCGGATATGCTGGCATGCCTTAACGAACGGGAGCTCAACTCCATGATCATCCTGCGGGATGGTTTGACCATTTTGGAACCGGAAGATGCGATGGAGATTATCCAGTTCAGCATTTGCGAGCATCAGAACTCAGCGCTGCTTCATTAACCTTTTGTCTGCATCAAGCCGTTTTTTCCGCTTTGCGGAAGAGACGGCTTTTTATTATGGCCTGCATCGGCTGCGGGCATTTACCCTCGAAAATCCGTTTATTCAAAGCGCAATCGGTTTATTATTACAAGATAAAGATCTGGTCAGCAATGGTAACAAAGATGTTCTTTATGAAAATAACGCATCAGCTATAATCAAGTCAGCGTACACAAGGGAGAGAAGACGATGAACATCCTATGGACACTTTTACTTCTGGCCTTGGGGACAGGCTCTGGAGGCGCCGCACCGAGTGATCAGGCTGAGGCTCCAAATGCCGCTAGACTTCCGGCTATTCTGCAAACATCTGTGCAGACGATCAAAGCAAACTATGCACAAGGCAAGCTGAATGATCCGCTGACACCCGCGGAATTGAATCCCGTAATTGTTCAGGCCGAAGCACCCCAAGTGAAGGGCATTTATGTCACTGCATACAGTGCAGGCGGAGCCCGTCTCAGCACACTGCTGGATTTGGTCGATTCAACCGAGCTGAATTCCATGGTCATCGACATCAAGGATGACGCAGGCTACATCACCTATAAGACCGACAACGCCACACTTCAGGAACTAGGCAAGCCTCAGCCCTTTATCGGAGATATAGATGCCTTAATGACCAAGCTTAATGAACATGACATTTATCCAATCGCCCGGATCGTCGTCTTCAAGGATACGATACTTGCGAAGAAGAATCCCGAGCTATCCTTCCTGAACAAGGACGGAACCGTTTGGGAGAACAGTAAGGGCGACAGCTTCGTCAATCCTTACAACAAGGATGTATGGGAATATAATATCGAGGTTGCCAAGGAAGCCGCCAAGCACGGTTTCAAAGAAATCCAGTTCGACCATGTCCGGTTCCCGGAAGGCTTCGAGAAGCGGGCCGACAGTCTGAAGTATGATAAAAATGAGCTGAGCCGGATTGATACGGTATCCGAGTTCGTGAAATATGCCCGTGAACAGCTGGAACCGCTTGGTGTGAAGGTATCGGTCGATATTTTCGGCTATGCCGCATCCGTACCGGCTGCCGAAGGGATCGGACAGGATTTTGTAAAGATATCCCAGCATGTCGATATTATCTGTCCAATGATTTATCCAAGTCATTACACAACCGGATGGTTTGGAGCCAAGGAACCGGATCTCGCACCTTACCAGACGATCAAAGGCGCGTCTGAAGACACGATTAAGAAGCTTGAGCCGCTTGGAGAGGAAAGGCCGATCATCAGGCCATGGATCCAGGACTTCACCGCCAGTTGGTTAGGCAAAGGACATTATACGAAATACGGCAAATTTGAAGTAGAAGAACAAATTCGCGCCCTCAAGGATTTAAACATTGATGAATATCTGTTATGGAACGCCAATAATCGTTACACCGCTGATGTTGCATACGAATAAGATCTGCTTCCAGCACTTATACTTTAATTAAATCTATATAAGTTGAACTATTGAATAATACGTTCCGGAGGCAACGTGTGAAGTGTGCTTACGATCGCTGTTGTTCGCGGATTTCTCTAATTGAACTAAGATATTATAAGGTAGAATTCCACTCACAAAGGCGAACGCTTTCGCTTCTTCAGCACACTTCACACTTTTGCCCTTTCGACGTAGATTTATAGCTCAACTTATATACACTTTTCCACCCAACCCGGGCCCCTGCCCGGGTTTTCACACGAAGAAACGGAGACAGCGATTCATGAAACAAACCTATTCCTTACGTCAAAAGCTAAACCAGTTCCTTATTGTTCTCATTCCAATTCTAATCACCCAGGTGACCCTGTCGCTCATGACCTTCTTCGATACGATGATGTCCGGGCATGCAAGCCCGGAGGATCTTGCCGGTGCCGCCATCGGCTCCAGCATCTGGGTTCCTGTCCAGACCGGGCTAAGCGGCATCCTGATGGGAATCACGCCCATCGTCGCCCAGCTGATTGGAGCAGGTCAGAAGGACAAGGTGGGCTACCACGTCCTTCAAGCACTTTGGCTGGCTCTTGGCGTAAGTGTCTTGGTCATCCTTGCAGGAAGCTTTGCGGTCACACCGCTGCTCAATAGCATGAACCTGGAGCCGAAGGTTCACCATGTTGCTTTTTATTTCTTAATGGCTATATCTACCGGGACGATCCCCCTGTTCGGCTACATCGTCATTCGTTCATTCTTTGATTCGCTGGGACAGACGCGGATATCGATGCTTGTCATGCTCGTTTCACTCCCGATAAATGTCGGAGCAGGATATGTTCTGATCTTTGGCCGGCTCGGCTTTCCCCGCCTAGGAGGAATCGGCTCGGGAATTGCTACCGCCTTTACATACTGGTGCATCTTCCTGATTGCCGCAAGGATTGCCCATAAAGTACAGCCCTTTTCCGAGTATGGGATCTTCCGCAAATTCCATGGAATTTCCTTGAGCAAATGGACGGAGCTCCTTCGAATCGGAGTGCCGATGGGATTTGCCATCTTCTTTGAGACTGCAGTCTTTGCAGCGGTGACATTATTCATGAGCCGCTATGACACCTTGACGATCGCCGCCCATCAAGCCGCCAATAACTTTGCGTCGACGTTGTATATGATTCCGCTTAGCATCTGCATGGCACTGACGATCCTTGTCGGTTATGAGACAGGCGCTTCGCGCCTAAAGGATGCCAGACAGTACGCACGGCTAGGGATCGGGATCGCCATCGGCCTTTCTCTGGCTACTGCCATAATTCTTATGCTCGTACGCGAGCAGGTGTCCGGACTGTATTCGGACAAGCCGGAAGTCATTTATTTGACCACCCACTTTTTGGTCTATGCGATCTTCTTCCAAATCTCCGATGCCATCGCAACTCCGATTCAGGGCGTGCTTCGCGGCTATAAAGATGTGAACCCCGCATTCTGGATTACACTGCTTGCTTACTGGATCATTGGCTTGCCGCTTGGTCATGCCCTGTCCGTATGGACGGCCCTTGGTCCTTATGGTTACTGGATCGGTCTGATTTCCGGCCTAGCTGTTGCAGCTATTCTTCTTCTGCAGCGTCTTGTCTTGATCCAGCGCAGAATGGATAAGAAAATGCAGGCGAATCCAATCTGATTACAGAACAATCTTCAGACACTAAAAAAGACTGTGCCTCAGGCATGCATCTGCATACCGGCGGGCACAGTCTTTTTAAATTTAGGATTATTGCGACAAACGGGCTGCCAGCTCGTACAAGTCCTTATCGAACTTTTTCTTGGTTGTGACAACCTTCTCGATATCCGTCAGAATCATCTCTCCGCCGATCATACCGCACGCCTTGTTGGACTCTCCCGCAATTAGGCTGCGTACTGCAAAGTCACCCAAGCGGCTTGCCAGGTTACGGTCGAACGGTGTAGGCGATCCCCCGCGTTGAATGTGGCCGAGTACCGTTGCGCGCGGCTCCAGCGAAGGCTGGCGCTTCTTGATCGCTTCCACCACGTCATCGCCCTTGCCAACCCCTTCGGCAACGATAACGATGCTGTGTCTCTTGCCATTATCGAAGTTCTGTCTCATCCGGTCTGCAACTTCATCCAGATCAAACGGCATTTCAGGAATAAGAATGGTCTCCGCACCGGAAGCCAGTCCTGCATGGAGAGCAATATCTCCGGCATGACGTCCCATGACCTCAACCACGGAAGCCCGTTCATGGGAAGACATGGTATCCCGAAGCTTATTAACAGCATCGACAACGATGCTTACCGCGGTATCAAACCCGATGGTGTAGTCGGTAAAGGAAATATCATTATCAATCGTTCCAGGCAGACCCATTGTCTTGATCCCCAGCTTACTCAGCTTCTCGGCCCCATGGTAAGATCCGTCGCCGCCGATTACGACCAGTCCGTCAATCCCGCGGGCACGCAGAATCTCCGCTCCCTTCTGTTGACCTTCCGGGGTCTTGAACTCCAGACAGCGTGCGGATTGGAGAATCGTACCGCCCCGTTGAATGATATCTCCTACGCTGCGAATATCCATGGAGAAGATATCGTTGTTCAGGAGACCTTGGTAACCGCGTTGAATTCCGTAAACCTCCAGCCCATAGAACAAGCCGCTGCGAACAACAGCGCGAACCGCTGCGTTCATGCCCTGCGAATCTCCTCCACTGGTAAGAACTGCAATCTTTTTCACTGCTGACATGATAATTCCTCCTAATGATTAATAAAGTACGAGCTCAAAAAGCCGGCTTTTCAGCACCGGGAAGGTTGCCAAAGATGACTTTTCGAACTATCTTTAAAGGTGTTTTCGAATCCAGACGCTATTGACGAAGAAGAAGATCCGCATGAGAGGACTTCGCCGCATCAGCCGCTTGGACGCATTGCGAATTTCAGGCTGTTCGCTGACCTTCGGATCCGATAAATATAATGCCAGCAATCCTTCTATGATCATCCGGTGAAACGAAGAAGCCGGCAGCTTCTTGATATCCCGGCGGGCCCCTTCCACTATAAGGGAAATCCGTTCCAGCATTGTTTCTCTATTCTCGTAATAGCTGCAAAAATTCAAATCCCCGCCTATTTCATCCTCTGCCTGGTCAATGAGATAGTCAAGCATAATATGTAAACCGCACACATTCGGGAAATAGGCATGATGAATCGTCCGGGCACTGCTGTCATCCAGCTTGTCGTTGCCAGCCGCAAGAAATAACATGAATACGCCCAGCGTCGAGCCTGTCGCTGCCGCAAATTCATTCCAGCGCAGCTCAGGGGTACGAAGCTTATGCTGCTCCCACCAGTTCAGAAGCGCCTCCTCGCGGAGCTTGGGATCGATATGCTTGTACACTTGAAGATCGCTGTACAAACTGACTAAATCGATGATGTAGGGCTGTGCAGCCGCAAATCCAGGCAACTTCGCAATGTTATTCCGGCACGTCATAACCAGGTCTCTCAGATACCCGCCATCATCCTGTTCTTCGCGAAGCGCATAGTAATCAACAAGCTCGGCATCAGGCTGGACGGCATCCAGCATACTCCGATGCAGAAGACGAAAGTCGTTCTGATCCATCGAAGTGCTTCGGTCACATAGATTGTCCAGATAATCACTAATTGTCTGAAACGCGACAATTAACGGGATTAGCGCATCTCGTCTCTCCAGATTGGCTGCAGCATACACCGCTCCGCCTTGACAGTGGAACTCCTTGGTGTCGATGCTGGCCAATGCCTGACGCTTAAGCTCGGGGTCAGGAATCCCCTCTGCTGAACGTCTCCATCTGTTCAATTCATGGCGAACCTCAGGCAGTATATACCTGTATACCCGGTTCATCATGGAGAGAGGTTCTCTCGGGAACTGGTTGCGCCGCTGCTCAAGTTGTATCAATGTCCTGCCTCCGCTGATTGATTCTAATCGTAATCGCCATTTGTTAAAAAATCATTCTATATTATAATATGATCCCACAAATTGCACAAATAAACAAAGTCACAAGCTCAACCGGTTTCGGGTCTTTGCCAGGCCCCATATTAGCCATAACTTTGTCAGCTCATTCAAGCACTATTATGCTATACTCTAAATGATTTGTCTTCGTGATTCTTAGATGTCCTATCATTAGATGAGAATGGAGCTCCAAACCGAACATGAACAATTCCAACCCATCCGAAATTCCGAGGCTTAGAGCCTTTAACTTTACTATTTTCGGAACAAGCGTGCTTGTGGCATCTTACTTCCCGCTTTTTTATGCCGGACTGGGCTTTTCCAAGAGTCAGATTGGCTTGCTATATGCACTCGGCCCGATGATATCGATTGTCGCGAACCTGCTCTGGAGCATTGCAAGCGATAAGTTCCGTACGATCAAGAAGATCATGCTTATTTTACTATTGGGCGAAATTATAATGAGTGCTGTGTTATCTCTCTCTACGTCCTTCTCGGTCATCGTTTTGATGATTACGATATTTTATTTCTTTTTCTACCCCGTCTTCCCGTTGTCTGACACACTTGCCATCAATGCGGCCAAGAGAGCAAATAAAAGCTTTATCACGATCCGGATATTCGGTTCGATCGGTTATGCCTTTTTTGCGCTGTTTATCGGATATTTACTATCCTTTCTCGGCTCCTCACGTACGATGTGGGTCACGATCGGCATTGCAGGCATCGCGCTCCTGATTACCCTGTTTATGAAGGATCAGAGCGCTCCCGTTGCCAAGATGGACATGTCCGGAATCTGGAGAATTCTGAAGCAGAAGGAGCTGCTCTGGTTTTTCGGCTGCGTATTCTCCCTAGCCATTGCCGTCCGGATGAATGATGCTTTTCTGACGGTGACCCTGAATGACCTTGGCGCGAGTGAAGATATGATCGGCTGGTCTCAACTCGCTTCGTCCCTTTCAGAGGTTCCGATCTTTTTGCTGCTGAGTATATACGGCGAGAAAATTAAGGAACTGCCGCTGCTGATCTTTGCCAGTCTCATGTTCGCCACACGCTTCCTGCTCGTCAGTCAGGCTGATTCTGCCTTGGATATCATCCTTGTACAGACTCTGCACAGCCTGTCCTTCGGTGTCTTCTATGTAACGTCCATTCGCATGCTCACCCGCCTGGTTCCGGATGAATATCGGGCAACCGGCATGGCATTGTTCACCATCGCCTGGTCCAGCGCCTCAGGTCTGCTGAGCGGCACATTCGGCGGGATGGCCTTCGAGCAATTCGGACGCGAGCGATTCTATATGATCGCCGTAGGTTTCGCCTTGCTTGCCTGCATAGGCTTCGCCAGCAGATATATGATTCGCGGGCCACGGCCGACAATCGCCCCGGCCCCTGCTGTTCAGGAGGCACCACGCAAGGATTTGCCGGAATGAGTGTAGAGAATTATTCTGGCTTAGCCTAGGCACCTGCACTCACTCCTTTCGGGATTGGAAATATATTAGTTATGAGTCCGGAAGGAGGGATACGAATGGGCGAATGTAATGTTGGCGGCGCTTTTTACACATCAACTACAGTAATCTTGGTACTTTACATTCTGTTGGTCATTGTTTTGAGAACCTTCTGAGATAACTGGATTAAAATGAAAAGGAGCCTACAAAAGTAGGCTCTTACGCTTGCTATGTGTATAACAAAGTAATAACCAGCAATTCGTAAAGAACAAGTGTGAGAATTAATTCGTCTTGATTGTATGGATTAAAGAAAGCACGCGGGGTTCCTTGATTGGGCACTGCCAAGTGTAATAAACCCCGATCGCAGTTTACAATCCTGCCTGTAATGACATGCCCATCCATCGTTTCAATTCTGACAAATTGATTCGTATAATGTCTGCAAATATGATGGAAATGTTCTCGCATAGACCTTAGCTTTTGGATTGAGCTTTCATCTGCTCGATATAGAACTTTCTGCTGATGCATTCCTTGTTGATAGCTCATTGGCGACTTCCTTCCGCTTGAAATTTTATATATCATATGCCCATGTCGTTGCTTTGTTAATTGGACAAGCTAAAATAATAAAATTAGTTTTAGGAGGATGCTTCATGACCCAATCCAACTTGAGTTCCATTCTTGATGCCTTAAAATTCCGCTATGCCTGCAAAAAGTTTGATCCTTCAAAGAGGGTCTCTGACAATGACTTTTTGTCCATTCTTGAAGCTGCTCGTCTGTCGCCAAGCTCTTATGGCTTCGAACCATGGAAGCTGTTAGTTGTGCAAAATCCAGAGCTGCGCGAGGCACTTCGCCCGCATGCGGGCGGAGCTCATAACAGCTTCAACGGAGCCAGCCACTTCGTCATTTTGCTTGCAAGAAAATCGGCTGATATGCGGTACGATTCAGAATACATAAGCCATATGCTGCACGAAGTTCAAGGATTGCCTGAAGCGACAGCAGCTATGAAGCGAAGCAGCTTTGAGAATTTCCAGCGTGAGAGCTTCAAGCTCCTGGAAAGTGATCGGGCCATGTTCGATTGGGCCAGCAAACAGACCTACATCGCCCTCGCGAACATGTTAACCATTGCCGCCTCCATGGGAATCGACTCTTGTCCGATCGAAGGGTTCAACCGGGCAGGCGTGGAGCAAAAGCTTTCTGAGCTCGGGTTGCTGGATCTTGAGCACTTCGGAGTATCCGTCATGGCCGGCTTCGGGTATCGTGCGGAGACAGCTCCAGCGAAGACCAGACAGTCTATTGAAGAGATCGTCCAGTGGGTGTAATCATTTTCATTAATAATCGCATTCCATACCCATTCGCCCATTAGACACCTTCCCATCCATCATGCTCCAAATGTAGTAACATTCCTCCGGACCACACTGCTTCTCTGGGAACTGCTTGTTTAGATCGAAAACAAGGGGGCTTGGATCTTGTCAGCTTACATCCTGCCTGGCTCACTAACGGCCTAACTGCTCTCTAACGGACATTCCGGACGGTTAGCCGGCTTTTTCCGGATCTATGGAGCGGTAACGGACATTTTGTGCACTTAGGATGCTTAGCCCGACTCTCGTCCCATCAATTTGCTCGCTAAGCCGACAAAATGTCCGTTACATGGTTGACTCCTTAAAAATTCCACTTTAAGAGGACGAAATGTCCGTAACGTAAGATTAGAGAATCCTGGAGGGAGCCAGAGTTACTATTACGCACAAAAAAACACAGCTCCTAGGAGCTGTGTCTTTCAATATGTGCCTGGAACCAAACTTTATAAGTGATCCGGTAACCCGGAAGTGATCTTATAATTTGATTACGTTAGCAGCTTGAGGACCACGGTTGCCGTCAGTGATTTCGAACTCAACAGCTTGGCCTTCTTCTAGAGTTTTGAAACCGTCGCCTTGAATCGCGGAGAAATGCACGAATACGTCTTCGCCGCCTTCAACTTGGATAAAGCCATAGCCTTTTTCTGCGTTAAACCATTTAACTGTACCTTTCAAATGAACAACCTCCTAAAAATAATCGCCATCATTGACGAATAACCATATTATACTCTATGCCTTTTAACATTGCAACGTGACATTTATCGTAAAAAATGCCTATAGTCATTTTGCCCCGGATTCGCTCCCCTTTAAGCACGACTTTGATTTGCCTTTCTTCAGGCGCTGAGTTATCATTTTACATAATATTTCATATATGAATGGTACAGATCGGAGTCGTTGAACATGATCAAGAAACACGAAATATACAAAAAAGACAAGTGGAACATGATGACGGTCGAGGTGCAGGGAAAATATATCGTTCTGCGCGAAATTTCCGACCAATGGGGCGAGGAGAGCCATACCTTTCTCAGCAGACCCGCATTGATGCATTGGGTGCAGCAGCGTTTTCCTAAGGAAGAGTATGCAGGCAAGGAAGAAGAATGGCACAGTATTATCGCAGCCTTTAAGCAAGTATAAGCAATGAAGCCCTAAAGCCATAGAGAATGGAGCCGAATTCAATGGACCAGAGTTCCAGCCTGTTAGTATTTATCATTTCCGCATTCGCGCTCGGAATCGTCCTGATCCTGACCAAGGACAATATTCCGCCAAAGCTAAGGCGCGGATCCGCTATCGCCGCGATCGTCATGATCTCGGCCGCATTTATCCTCATGATTTACAGCTTCTTCACCCTCGGTTAGTGGTTGTTCAAAATAGTCGCGCCTTTTGATCACGAAGTAAAATAAAATCAGCCGCCTCAGGGCATCATAAGGAAATGTTTCCAGCCATGTTGAGAAGGGAGCTTTCCAAACTTGATGCCTTTGCAGCGTCTATGCCACCTGCCGCTGGCGCTAAGTCTGCTGGTATCTTCAATCCCCAGCTCTGCAGCGTCACACGGGTTATCGACTACTAACCAACCGCCAAGCCATGATTTAATCCAAAGGAGGATCAGCCCCATGAGTACATTAATTAAACGTTCTGAAGCGAAAACGGAGAACACCTGGAAGCTGGAGGATATTTATCCCGATCAGAAAGCATGGGATCAAGCCTACGATGAAATTAAGGAACTCAAGAAAAAGGTAGCTGACTACGAAGGCAAGCTGACCGATGCGGACAAGATCAAGTCTGTATTCGAGCTCGAGGACACGATCTCCGAGAAGCTGGAACGCCTGTACGTTTATGCTCACCTGAGCCATGATCAGGACACCACGAACCCTACATATCAAGCTTTATCGCAAAAGGCAAAGAAACTTAACGTCGAAATCGGAGAAGCGCTCTCTTTTATTACCCCGGAAATTTTGACACTGCCGGAGCAGGAACTGGATGCTTTGATCGAATCCCCGACCCTCGCCGGATATAAATTCACCCTTCAGGAAATCAAACGGGAAAAAGCCCATGTGCTGAGCAAAACCGAAGAGGCGCTGCTCGCCCAGGTCGGCAATCTATCACAGGCGCCACAGCATATTTTCGGCATGATCAACAATGCTGACATTAAATTTCCGAAAATTCAGGATGAGAACGGCAATGAAGTCGAGCTGACCCACGGCAGCTACATTCAATTCCTTGAGAACCCGAACCGCGAAGTGCGGCGCCGTGCCTTCAAGGCCGTCTATGAGACCTATGCCAAGCAAAAGAACACGATCGCGGCAACGCTGAATGCGAATGTGAACAAAAATATGTTCTACTCCAAAGTCCGCAAATACCCTTCTGTCCTGGAAATGTACCTCTATGGGGATAACATTCCTAAGGATGTCTACACCAATCTGATCGACACGATTCACGAGAGTCTGCCGCTGCTTCACCGGTATATGAATCTCCGCAAGAAGCTGCTTGGCGTTGACGAGCTGCATATGTATGACCTGTTTGCGCCGCTCGTTGAGGAGTACAAGTGGGATATCACCTATGATGAGGCCAAGCAAATGGTGCTGGATGGTCTTAAACCGCTTGGCGACAACTACCTGGGTGTCCTGAAGGGCAGCTTCGAGAACCGCTGGATTGATGTTTACGAAAATGAAGGCAAACGGACCGGCGCTTACAGCTGGGGGGCTTACGGCACACACCCGTTTGTTCTGCTTAATCATAAGGATAACCTGAACAGCATGTTCACCCTTGCCCATGAGATGGGTCATGCGCTGCACTCCTACTTCTCTGACGAGGCATTAGCTTACCGGGATGCGCAGTACACGATTTTTCTGGCTGAGGTGGCTTCGACCACAAACGAAGCCTTGCTGATGGATTATCTCCTTAAGAAATCTACCGATCCGAAGCAAAAAATGTATCTGCTCACCTATTATGCCGATCAATTCCGCACCACGGTGTTCCGGCAGACCATGTTTGCCGAGTTCGAGAAAATTGTGCATGAGCGCGCCGAAAGCGGCGAATCGCTGACACCGCAAGATTTGTCCAAAATCTACTATGATCTGAACGTGAAGTATCATGGCGAGGGCATGCATGTGGATCAGGATATTGAAATGGAATGGGCGCGAATCCCTCACTTTTACACCAGCTTCTATGTTTACAAATACGCTACAGGCTTCTCGGCAGCAACCAGCTTCTCGAAGCAGATTCTCGAGGAGGGCCAACCGGCTGTTGACCGTTACCTCGGCTTCCTGAAGAGCGGGGGCAGCGATTACTCGATCAATATTCTTAGCAAGGCTGGAGTGGATATGTCCTCTCCACAGCCAATCCGCGAAGCGATGAGCGTATTCGAGCAGATTATCGAGCAAATGGAGCAGTTAACCCAATAAATCAGCCGGAGCTATTCGTTCCGCCTAATCTATCCCTTGCCCAGATGGGCAAGGGATTTTATACTGTCGATAGAAGGAGGTGTTACCTCATATGAAAATGCAATGGTCCTTGATTCTTGCACTGATCTTCGCCCTGATTACTGCGGTGTTTGCCGTTATCAATGTCGATCCTGTTCAAGTAAATCTGCTATTCGGTTCAGTTAGCCTGCCGTTAATCCTGCTCATCCTTGGCTCCACACTGCTGGGCGGCCTGATCGTCGGTTCTTTCGGCATCTACCGCGGATATCGTCTGCAGCGGGAAGTGAAGCAGCTGAATGCAAAGCTTGTACATATCCAGGATGCCACAGGCTATGTCTGGCCTGCCGAGAATGTGTCCGATGCTCCTAAGAGCGAGCCGGCAGAGGCTGTTGAAAAACAGCCGTCAAATCCGCAAGAACAATAAATCCATGCAGTTGCAGGAGGACTAAACTAATGAAAATCCAACCCAATGAATCCTATATCCTTGATCTGCTCGTCAAGCTGCTCGATACGCCCAGTCCCAGCGGCTTTACCCGGGAGGTCATTCAAATCGTCCGCGAGGAAGCCGAGGCGCTCAGCATCCCTTTTTCCCAAAATGAAAAAGGCGGAGCCATCCTTACCCTGAAGGGCAAGGATTCCTCACGCCGGATTGCCATCAGTGCCCATGTGGACACACTTGGAGCCATGGTTCGTGCAGTCAATAGCAACGGCACGCTGGCAATCACTTCGGTCGGCGGGTTCATGATGAACAGTATTGAGAATGAATACTGTCAGATTCATACTCGCAGCGGGAAGGTTTATACAGGAACCATCCTGTCTTCGCATCCTTCCGTTCATGTGTACAGCGATGCCCGGGAGTTCAAGCGTGAAGAACGCAATATGGAAGTCCGGATTGATGAACTGGTTGAAAATAAAGAGGATGTGCTGAAGCTCGGCATCTCTGTTGGCGACTTCATTTCCTTTGACGCTCGGCCTGTCGTTACAAGCAGCGGATTAGTAAAATCCCGCCATCTGGATGACAAAGCCAGTGTCGCCGCATTGTTTGGATTGCTGGAATCAAGCCGCCGCGAAGGCTGGCTTCCGCGTCATGATCTTGTATTCTTGATCTCCAACTTTGAAGAGGTCGGCCACGGCGCCGCATGGATTCCTGAAGGGGTCAATGAAATGATCGCCGTCGATATGGGCGCAATGGGCGATAATTTGAGCTGCAAGGAAACCGATGTGTCCATCTGTGCGAAGGATTCCAGCGGCCCCTATGATTACGAGATGACAGGGAGACTCATTGAGCTTGCCAAGGCTTTGGACATCCCTCATGCTGTGGATATCTATCCGCACTATGGCTCTGACGCCTCTGCGGCCCTGCAGGCAGGACATAACATTCGGGCTGCATTAATCGGCCCGGGCGTTCACGCCTCACATGCCATGGAACGGACGCATAAGCAGGCTATCTTTAACACGACCCGTTTGCTTGCCGCTTATGTCGCGGAATAATTGGCTTCATCGAACCGTTAGACATAGAATAGCGGCTGCACTCGCAGCCGCTATTCTGCTAGCCTGTGCCGTGCTTGCCATGCTGTTCTGGGCCAAGGACAGCCTGCTCCCGCATAATTACGCATATCTTGCTCATCATTCGAAGGAAACCGGAATCACGCTTCATGCTCTGGCTGTCCAACCGGAGCAAATTGAACTGCGCTCCGCGGATCGTCCTTTGCGTGATTATCGGGTCTATGGCATGAACGGCGGCTTCTTCTATCAGGACGGCGTTCTGTCGATTGCCGTCAACGGCGATGTTCCAGTCCAAGGGCAGCCGGGCGGCTACGGAACGGGCTGGTTCAACGCCAAATATGCGCGGGGTACCCTGGTTTGGGATGCCGTAACAGAGCGATTTTCGGTCCAAGTGGTCTCTTCTGCCACTGAGCTGGAGGTTACAGACCGGAACCGCTACTTCGCCCAGGGCGGGATCAGCATGAATCTGGGCGATGAAGACGGTTGGGAAGCAGCCATGGAGCTAGAGCATCTGCCTTATCCGGACGAGAAACGCCTGCGCTCCGGATTAGTCTATGACGATTCCGGCCTGTTGTGGTTGATTGCTACGCCGGATCGCTGTACAGCCAAGGAATTCAGGGCCGCTATTGTAGAGGGCATTGCACCGGATCGAGCGAAGGAAGGGATCTTCCTTGACGGTGACGGCTCCTCTCAACTGAATTCCGCTGAGATTTTTCTTTATGGCGACGCCCGCGAGCTTAGGCAGATTATCGTTATTCACTAATCAGGCTGGACCACAGATAGCATGTAACGGCATGTCAGCAGGGAAATTGCAGCTAAATAAAAGAGGCACGTTAGAGGGGCAACGTGTGAAGGGTTGCTACGATCGCTGATGCTTCTTCACAACCCTTCACACTTATGTCCTGGTCACTTTGCCTTTGCCGTTTAACTGATATGCAGTTCCACATGGCTATTCCTAAGCAGCATAGCAATAACTGCACTGCTATTAACTTGTCTCCCTGCGGCATACAAGCAGGAGCTTAAGCACAGCCATGGGCTAAGCGCGAACGGCAGCTTGCGCGATGGTTTATGCACGACGCCAATGACCTGCCGCGCCTAAAGTTGCACCTCCGCCTCACGATGCTCCGGCCTTGCACCGAAACTTCGTCTGTTCTGCCAGTACGGAAGCTTTTCTCCGAACTTTACTTCTCCACATGGCACTCTCTAGGTCTTGCTCCGAACCTTCTATCACCTTACAGACGATATGAGCACCTCATTCTGCTCATGCTCATCCGGTCGCGATTTAATGAAATTACTTCCCTTAAAATCTTCATTCGACGCTCGAATCCACATTTAGTGAAAAAACTTACCTTAGATCGCCAGTAACTAGCCAAACCCGTGTTTTAGTCCACTTTAAGTACAAAAATTTCATTATATCCGCATTTCTAGCATTTCCACTGAATTTAAGGTAACTTTTTTCACTACATACGTAAGATCGATATTTTCATGCGGTAAACCGATCACTGTCATGCGTACTTGGTCGATATTTTCCAGAATCTGCTGGAATAGCCTTGCTCTGCGGGCTTATTGAAATGGGGCTATCCCCAATAATGATACGGTGTTGTCTACTTACTGTTTGAATGTATTTGTGTCTTAGAGGGAGTGCGGTGCAATCAGCACTATAAAGCCGATCCAGAGCCTGCGTAATAAGAGTATAAGTGTGAAGGTTGCTGCAGAAGCGAAAGCGTTCGCCTTTGCAAGTGGATTTCTCCCTTGTTATGGCTTAGTAAATCAAGGAATCAGCGAGCAACAGCGATCAAAAGCAACCTTCACACGTTACCTCCCGGAACGCAGAATCAATCTTTAGACGGTTTTATATTGCTGCGCACTTACAGGAAACTACGAAAAAATGGAGCATTGGCCATTAACTCCTGAGATGGCTCTATTTTGTTCCGCTCATTTTTTTTGATTATGTTCTAAGCGAATGTAATAAATGACACAGCACTCTCAGCTTGCCCATTGATATGGTTTTAGTATAAAACTTAATTTCTAGGCTTTAAGGAAGGTGGTGTCTTCCGTGGAGCAGGAAGAACATTTGAACATTGTCGAGGATATCTGTGAATCTACCCTGACGATGGCTTATCAGCTGGGCAAGCTTTTTTTCAACGATGGGGAGCCGATTGTCCCGAGCCGTTTTTTTATCCTGCTGACGGTCTCCCGTGCCGGTTCCTGTACGATCTCGGCTATTGCCGAAGAGGTTGGACTCTCTCCGGGAGCCAATACGATTGCAGTGAACAAGCTTGTTAAGGAAGGTCTGTTAATGCGGGTCAAGGATAAGCAAGACAAGAGGGTGTGCTGGATGCGGATCACTCCGGCAGGTCAAGCGGCACTGGATGCGATGATCGACAAGCGAAATCACGTATTCCGCATGGTGCTTGCGGATTTTCCGGAATCGCATTTAAATATGTTCCTGCAATCTCTCGAGTTTATTCAGCATAAATTATCTCCCTCAGGAGAGCCGGTAGAGCTGCCCGCATTTCCTTCAGACGGAAAAAGAAGCAGGTGAACATATGCAGTTATTACGTATAGGTCTTGACATCGGTTCTACAACTGCGAAGCTGGTCGCCATACAGGATGGAGCCATCGTTCATGAGAACTATATCCGTCACTATTCCGATGTCCACCGCTCCGTACTCACGCTTTGGGAGCAATTCATCGCTCTCTTCCCCGATCCTAACACCAAAGCTACAGTATGCATCAGCGGTTCCTCCGGGCTGGCCCTGTCTGACCTTGCAGGCATCCCCTTCCTGCAAGAGGTGGTTGCCTGTACCAAGGCCATCAAACAATATGCTCCGGAGACGGATACGGCCATCGAGCTTGGCGGTGAGGATGCAAAAATCATCTATTTCAGCGGCGGCATGGAACAGCGCATGAACAATGCCTGCGCGGGAGGAACGGGCGCTTTTATCGATCAGATGGCCTCGCTGCTAGAGACGGATCCGGCTGGCCTGAACGAGCTGTCCAGCCAACATACCACAATTTATCCGATCGCTTCGCGCTGCGGCGTGTTCGCGAAGACCGACGTCCAGCCGCTTCTAAATGAAGGCGCACGGCGTGAGGACATTGCCGCTTCGATCTTCCAGAGCATCGTAAACCAGACGATCAGCGGTCTGGCCTGCGGCCGTCCCATCAAGGGGAAGGTCGCCTTTCTCGGCGGACCGCTGACCTATCTGTCCGAGCTGAGGGAACGTTTCGCCATAACGCTGAATCTCCGTGCGGACGAAATCATCTTCCCTGAGCGAAGCCAGTATTTCGTGGCGCTGGGCTCGGCGCTGCATGGAGCAGACGGTGAGCCGCGCAGACTGGACGATTGGCTTCAGTCACTGCTCGGCGTATCCTTTGAACGCTTGCGCAAGCAGGATGAAAGCCAGCAGCTCCCTCCCCTGTTCAAGGATTCAGAGGAGCTTGCAGCATTTCGTGCACGCCATGGCAGGGCCTCGGCAAAGGTGATGAGCTTATCGCATTATTCAGGCCCTTGCTATGTCGGTATCGATGCAGGTTCGACTACGACCAAGCTGGTGCTCACCGGGCAAGAGGATCAAATCCTGTATGTCTATTACGCCAGTAACAAAGGCAACCCGCTTGGTTCTGTGCGTGAAGCGCTGAAGCAGATTTATGCGTTGCTGCCGCCGGATTGCTACATCGCCAGATCGGTTGTGACCGGCTATGGCGAGGGGCTTGTCAAAGCCGCGTTCCGTGTCGATGGCGGAGAGGTAGAGACGGTTGCCCACTACAAGGCGGCCGCTTCCTTTCTGCCAGATGTCGACTTCATTCTGGATATCGGCGGACAGGACATGAAATGCATCAAAATCCGCGGCGGCATCATTGACAGCCTGATGCTGAATGAAGCCTGCTCGGCAGGCTGCGGCTCCTTTCTGGAGAGCTTTGCGGCGGCACTGGGGCTTCCCATTACAGAGTTCGCTGCTCAGGCCCTGGAGTCCAGGCAACCTGTCGATCTGGGATCGCGCTGCACAGTGTTCATGAATTCCAAGGTCAAGCAGGTACAAAAGGAAGGCGCCTCCCTGCCCGATCTGTCTGCAGGCCTCGCCTACTCTGTGGTAAAAAATGCGCTGCAAAAGGTCATTAAAATCCGCAACCCCGAGGAAATGGGCAAACGGATCATCGTCCAGGGCGGCACCTTCCTGAATGACGCCGTCCTCCGCGCCTTCGAGCAATTAACCGGACGCGAGGTCATTCGCCCCGATATCGCAGGTATGATGGGCGCTTACGGCTGTGCATTGATCGCCAGAAGCAGTTATTCGGGCACAGAAGCAAGCACCCTGCTGCCGGAGTCAGAGCTGGACAGCTTCACCTGCGAGGTATCGCACGCTCGCTGCGGGATTTGCAGCAATCACTGCGCTTTGACGATCAGCCGGTTCCCGGACAAGAGCTTCCATGTCACCGGCAATCGCTGTGAGCGTGGAGCCACCCAGAAGAAAGAGAAGAACACGCTGCCCAATCTGGTCGCCTACAAATATGAACGGATGTTCCGCTACCGCTCCCTGGAGCCGGAACAAGCTCATCGCGGAACAGTCGGCATTCCCCGGGTACTGAATATGTTCGAGAACTATCCGTTCTGGCATACGTTTTTCACCAAGTTGGGCTACCGGGTCGTGTTGTCTCCCAAGTCCTCCAAGAAGCTCTACGAGAGCGGCATGGAGACGATTCCTTCGGAATCCGTCTGCTATCCCGCCAAGCTTGCGCACGGCCATGTACAGAGTCTCATCAACAGCAAGGTTGATATGATATTCTATCCTGCAGTGATTTATGAAAAAAAGGAGGACGAAGCGGCTGACAATCATTTTAATTGTCCGGTCGTTGCCTCCTATCCCGAGGTCATCCGGACGAATGTTGACGCATTGAAGCAATTGGGCATCCCCTTGATCAGTCCTTTTCTAAACTTTGATTCCCCTGCCGTGCTTCGCAAGCGACTCCAGGAGACATTCGACGGGATTGCCAAGGAGGAATTGAATCAAGCCTTTGATGCAGCCTGGCAGGAAGCTGAGCTAGTGAGGGAGGAATTGTACCGTCAAGGTGAGAATACGCTGGCATATCTGAATCAGACCGGCGGTAAAGGCATCGTTCTATGCGGCCATCCCTATCATGTCGATCCAGAGATCAATCACGGGATTGCAGAGCTTGTCACCGGCATGGGGCTCGCCGTACTGACGGAGGACGCCATTTGTCATCTGGGCGATGTAGAGCATCCGTTGCCGGTCGTCAATCAATGGACGTACCATGGCCGGATGTACCGAGCCGCCTATGCCGTCTCCAAGCTGAAGCAGCTGGAGCTTGTCCAATTGACCTCTTTCGGCTGCGGTATTGATGCTATTACTGCCGATGCCGTCCAGGAAATTCTCGAGAGCCGCGGCAAGACCTTTACGCTGATTAAGGTCGATGAGATCAGCAATCTGGGATCAGCAAGAATCCGGCTTCGTTCACTGCTCGCCGCAATGCGGGACAGAGAAGCCGGCCGCAGAAGCGAGCTGCCGCAGGACTCTGTCATTCTTCCGCCTTCCCCGGCTGTATTTAAGCGGGAAATGAGAGAGAGCTACACCATTCTTGCCCCGCAGCTCTCTCCGATTCACTTCGAGCTGTTCGAGACCGTATTCCGGGATGGCGGATACCGGCTGAAGGTGCTGAAGGCGGCAACCCGCGAGACCACCGAGGAGGGGCTGAAGCTCGTCAACAATGATGCCTGCTACCCGGCTATCGTAACGATCGGGCAGATCATGACCGCCCTGAAGAGCGGAGAGTACGATCCGAACCGCACAGCCGTCATCTTGACCCAAACGGGCGGCGGCTGCAGAGCAACCAACTACATTGGTTTGCTCCGAAAAGCTTTGAAGGAGTCGAAGCTGGAGCAGATCCCGGTCATTTCGCTCAATGTCTCCGGGCTGGAAAATCAACCGGGGTTCAAGCTGAATCTGCGTATGATTAACCGCCTGATTGCCGCCTCCTGTTATGGGGACCTGCTGATGCGGCTCCTATACCGCTTCCGTCCCTATGAACAGCAAGCCGGTTCAACCCTGGCTCTGTTTCGCAAATGGATGGACCGCTGCAAGCTGTCGCTGGAGAAATTCTCCTTCGGACAATACAAGGAATACATTCAGGCTATGGTTGCCGAGTTCGAATCACTCCCGCTTACCGGCGCCATCAAGCCCCGGGTCGGTATTGTCGGAGAAATTCTGATCAAGTTCCATCCGGACGCTAACAACAAGCTGGTCGAGATTATTGAAGCGGAGGGCGGCGAAGCTGTCGTGCCTGACTTCCTGGACTTCATGTTTTATTGTCTATACAACCCGATCTATAAAGCGGATCAGCTCGGCAAGAGCAAAATGCTCGGATTGCTGAATCCGATGATTATCAGCTATCTGGAAATGTACCGCAAACCAGTGAAGAAGGTGCTTGAACAGAGCCGGTACCTGACACCGCCGGAAAGCATTTATACACTCGCCGACAAGGCCAGCCGGCTGCTCTCGGTCGGTAATCAGATGGGAGAAGGCTGGTTCCTTACCGCCGAAATGATGGAGCTGCTGGATCACGGCGTCGACAACATCGTATGCATCCAGCCGTTCGCCTGTCTCCCGAACCATATCACCGGACGCGGCATGGTCAAGGGGCTCAAGGAGCTTTATCCCCGTGCCAACATCGCCGCAATTGACTATGACGCCGGTGCCAGTGAAGTCAATCAGATCAACCGGATCAAGCTCATGATGTCGATCGCAAGCGGAGTTCTGTGCTAGACAAAAAAACGCCGGCCACCTACAGGCATTCAAGCTGTAGATGGCCGGCATTTTATTTTTTGAAATTAATAAGCGGTCCAGCCGGCATCTGCCGTAATCGTAGTCCCGTTGACAAAGCTTGAATCATCCGAAGCCAGGAACAAGGCAATGTTGGCAATATCCTCAGGCTGCCCCATCCCCGGATTGATCCCCATTCCAATTTGTGCTCGTTCTGCACCAAACGGATTAACCGCCGTCAGTGAAGCCCCAATATTTGTCTGCACCGCACCAGGAGCAATCGCATTACAGCGAATGCCCAACTGGGCATACTGAAAGCCAACGTTCTTGGTTAATCCGATCACCGCATGCTTGGAAGCCGTATATGCAGCACCCGCACGGGAGCCGAACAATCCTCCGGCCGAAGCGATATTCACAATCACGCCTGCCTTCTTCTCGGTAAAGAGCGGCAGCACTTTCCGGATGGTGCGCATCGGGCCAGTCGTATTCACCGCGAATACCTTCTCCCACAGCTCATCTGTTAAGTCCCCTGCAGGGACAAAATTATCCATAATTCCTGCGTTGTTCACCAATATATCTACGGTTCCATAACGGCTCACCGTCTCATCAATCAGGCGTTGAACATCCTCCTCTTTAGCCACATTGGAAGCTATTGCGAAGGCCGTACCTCCTTTGGCTTCAATACCCTCAACGACCTTTCCGGCATTTTCCAAACTTAGATCAGCAACGACAACCTTGGCCCCTTCCGCCGCATAGAGCTCTGCAATCGCTTTTCCCATCCCCGAGGCAGCTCCTGTGACAACAGCTACTTTTCCTGATAGCTTCATGTTCTATAACCTCCTATTATGATAAAATCAACATGTGTTCGATAATTAATTGCATAACTCAAGTATAAAAGTCACACGAACACCTAACAATCATGAAACTTTCCAGAATTGTTCATTAACCAACAAATACAGTGAAACTGTATATTATCTTGTAGTTAGGGGGATCTGATATGCCGCAAGCCGAGGTGAAGCGGGATCCAAGAATTGTTCGCAGTATGACGGCCATGCGCAGCGCACTTCTCCAGTTGATGTCCCGCAAGCCGTTTGCAGCCATTACGATCACTGAGATTGTAGGTCTAGCCGGATATAACCGGGGAACGTTCTATGCCAATTACACGACTAAGGAAGATTTGCTGGAGGACATGATCGGCGAAAAGATCAACGACCTGCTGCAATCCTTCCGAGCCCCTTACGCCCAGGTCAGTGAGTTCAGTCCGCATGAGCTGCACGCCAATTCCGTCATGATCTTCAATCATATTGCCCGAAATGCCGATTTCTATACCATTTTAACGAAAAGCGACGTGCTGCCTGCACTGCGAAAGAAAATGTTTGCTTCGCTGAAGAATATTCTTACAGAGGAATTGAGTTTCGAGGAAGGAGATGTGGATCAGGAATTGATGTTCATCTATTCCTTGAACGCCTTATTGGGCCTAATCTTTTATTGGATCGAAAGCGGATATGCCCATCCTCCTGCTTACATGCAAGAGCAGTTGGTGAAAATCTTGAATCATATGCCGTCACCGGGAAAGAAGCTGGGGGTAAGAACCCAAGCCGTGTCAAAAAATCTGCATGAAAAAAGGGGCTGAAGATGTATCTTCAACCCCTAAGATTTATCTTCAACCCCTCTTCACCTTACCCGTTCTTCTGTGCCTCGATTCGCTCGGCCAGTTCGCTGAGGTATGTCCAGCGCTCCATCAGGCGTTCCAGCTCGGCCTCGGCCTGCTGCTGTTCAGCCATCAGTTCCTGCAGCCGCATCGCATCGCTTGCAGCATGCGCCATTTGCTCCGTGATGTCGGTAATCCGCTGCTCAGCGGCTTCCACATCCGCGTCGATGGTCTCATATTCCCTTTGCTCCTTGTAGGAGAACTTCAGCTTCTCCGCTCTTTCAGGATCCTTCGTGCTGCCGGAAGCATTTCCGGTCCCGGTTCCATTGCCCGAGCTGCCTTTTGCTCTCTCCGCTGAGCCCGCACTACTTCCGGCACCATCCTTCGCCGCCGAGCCCGCTGCATTCATCCGTTCCTCGTAATCGCTGTAGTCTCCCGCATGTACGGCGACAACGCCATTGCCCTCGAATACCATCAGCTTGTCCACGGTCCGGTCCAGGAAATACCGATCATGGGATACGACGAAGACTGCACCGGGGAACTCATCGAGATAGGATTCCAGCACCGTCAGCGTCTGGATATCGAGATCATTGGTAGGTTCGTCGAGCAGGAGCACATTCGGGGCTTCCATCAATATCCGAAGCAGATAAAGGCGCCGTTTCTCGCCTCCGGAGAGCTTGGAAATCGGTGTCCATTGCGAGGCGGGCGGGAACAGGAAGCGCTCCAGCATCTGCGCTGCCGTGATTCTTGAACCATCCGCCGTCTCAACGACCTCCGCGGCGTCCTTGATATATTCAATGGCCCGCTGATTCGGGTCCATCTCCTGATGCTCCTGGGTAAAATATCCCAGCTTGACGGTCTGACCAAGCACGACCTCGCCTTCCTCAGGCTGAATTCGTCCTGCGATCATATTGAGCAGGGTCGATTTGCCGTATCCGTTCGGCCCTACGATTCCAACGCGGTCTCCCGGCACAGCTGTATAGGTTAAGCCGTCGATCAGCAGCCGATCACCGGCGGATTTACGGATGCCCTCAATTTCTACAATCTTGCGCCCCAGCCGGGTGGAAGCTACGGAAATATCCAGCGACTCGTTCTTATACTCCGGCTTCATCCCTTGCAGCTTCTCGAACCGTTCGATTCGGGCCTTCTGCTTGGTCGAGCGCGCCTGAGCGCCGCGACGAATCCAGGCCAGCTCGCCCCGCAACAGATTCTGCCGCTTCTGCTCGCTGGCTGCCTCCCGTTCCTCCCGTTCGCTTTTCAATTCAAGAAAACGGCTATAATTGGCTTCATAGCGGAACAGACGCCCCTGATCCAGCTCCAGCATGACATTGCATACCCGGTCCAGGAAGTAACGGTCATGCGTAATAATCAGCAGCGCACCGCGGCGCTTCTGAAGGTAGCTCTCCAGCCAGGCCACCGAATCATTGTCGATGTGGTTCGTTGGCTCGTCCATGATGAGCAGCTCGGATGGCAGAATCAATGCCGACGCCAGGGCAACACGCTTGCGCTGCCCCCCGGAGAGCACCCCCATTTTCCGGGAAAAATCAGCAATCCCCAGACGTGTCAGTACGCTCTTTGCTTCATTCTCCAGCCCCCATGCATCAAGACGGTCCATCTCCTGGCTTAACCGGCTGACCCGTGTCTGCAAGCTTTCATCTGTCGGCAGAAGCTCCAGCTCCTCGACCGCCTCCATATATTGCGAGACGAGTTGATGTTCTGGTCCGCCGTTTTGAAATACCCCTCTCAGAACCGTCGTATCAGGATCAAATTCCGGATTTTGTGCTAAAAAAGAAATCCGAACTCCCCGATTAATCGTAACCTTGCCCGCATCAGCCTGCTCCAGGCCGGCAAGCACCCGCAGAAAGGTCGACTTACCCGTCCCGTTTACCCCGACCACGCCGATCTTATCGTATTCGTCCATCCCGAAGGAGGCCTCCTGAAACAGGTTTTTCTCCCCGTAGCTCTTGCTTAATTGTTCAGCTGTCATTATGTTCATATGATTAACCTGCTTTCCACTTCCACCAAATTGATCTTATATCACTCTGCGCCAAGCAAGCCAACCCAAGACCGGCTTAGCCAAGCGATAATCCCAGGCCGGCGGCAATCAAGCCCGCAGTCAACGCACTGAGAATATTCACAGCATCATTGTTCATCCAGACCAGGCCCCGATCCGGCAACGTAGGCTTGCCGCAATGCACCTCGACCTCCACCAGCTTGTCACAGACCTGGCAGCGATACATCCGCTGGACGGTAGCTCCAAGCAATGAATCGACATAGGCTCCGGCAAATCCCGATGTCCCGCCGATCAACAACCATTTTCCAAGCGAAAGCCCCATAGGAAGAGCTATGGAACCCTCCCGGCTCCCCCCGGCAAACTGACCGAGCGAGCCGACCCAGCCGGACACTGTTTCTCCCAGCCCAAGCCAGGCCGCCCAGCTTTCCCATTCGGGCCATGCCAGCAGCAGCCAGCCTGCTCCGCCTATCATCAGCGCTCCAAGAAGTGCGGCCCCGCTGCCAAGCAAGGATACCCCGCCTGAAGTTCCTGCGGGCACCGGCCTCCAGGTAAGCAGCGATCTCGGCTGACGGCGGCTGAGCCCTCCCAGCTCCGTCGCCCAGGTATCCGCCGTCACCGCAGCTAGCGTACCCAGTACGAAATAGGCCCAAAATGGATCCGGCCATAAGGCATAGCCAAGACACGCTGCCATTCCTGCTCCGCCGTTTGCGAATACTTGTCCCGCATCACGGCTTCCTGTCTTGGCGTAGGACTTCTCCAGCTCATGCTTGCGCTCGGCCTTTACCTTGGACAATATAGATGAGCTTATAAAGAATAACAACAACAGTCCAAACCAGAACCAGGTTCCCTGTGCAGCACCGAAATAGACGGTTCCCATCAATATGGCTGCCGCCATACCGGATAGAGATAGCGATTGCTTCCGATTAGCCATTCCTGCAACCAAAGCGGCACCCAGCGCGCCAATTCCCCAATAAATCATGAACGGGATGGACCGGACAACACTTCACAGCGACCCAGTACCTCGCCGCCATAGGCAATTTCCAGCTTGTCTCCGGCGAAGACCGGCCCCACTCCTTCCGGCGTACCGGTAAAGATCAGATCCCCTTCGCCCAATCCGTAGCGCTCCGCTATATAATCAACGATCTGCTGAAGCGGGAAAATCATATTTCTCACATTCCCTTGCTGCACAAGCTCACCATTCTTGGTCAAGGTAAAATCCTTCTCGGCAAGCTCCTCCGTACCGGGGAACGCAACATATGGCGTTAAGGGCGCCGAATTCCGAAAGCCCTTGGCCGCCGTCCAGGGATGCCCCTGCTTCTTGAGCTCGCTCTGCACATCCCGAAGTGTAAAGTCAATTCCGAATGCCATCACATCGACGAGCTCGTCCACGTTCATACCCGGTTTATAATCCCGGGCAATCCGCAGCACAAGCTCAGTCTCAAAGTGAATCTCTCCCCGGTTTCCGGGAAGCTCTAATCCACCCTCATGCATCGACACGGCAGCATGGGTCGGCTTCATAAAGATCATCGGCTCCTTAGGCACTGCATTGCCGAGCTCCTCCGCGTGCGCACGGTAATTCCGCCCCACACAATATATATTCGAGATCATCTTGTTGCCCATTATCTGTTCCTCCCGTTAACTAAATTCGGAGCTTTAAATGCCGATGGCCATAGCTCCGGACGATTCGTACAAATGAGCAAGTCCGGATGCAGACCTGCAAGACGGCGCATAACCTTCACCTGATCCACCGTCCATGCCATCACATCCAGGCCGCGTCTTGCCGCTTTGGCTGCCAGCTCCGCGGTGAGCCTTTTGTAATTGATCGAAAGAAAGGAGCACTGCAGCATTTGCAGCCGCAAAAACAAATCCTTTGGCAGTTGATCAATAATCAGTCCGGTTCGCAGCGACCTGGCATTCTCCTTGACTTTGGACAGCGAACGCAAATCAAAGCTGGTCAGCACTACTTCATGTTCCATGCGATGCTTTTTTATAACCTCAATAACCTTGTCTTCCAGTCCGGGATACTTATTCCCATGCGTCTTCAATTCGATATTGGCCTTCAATCGGCCTTGAATAGCCTCCAGACAGTCATCCAGGGAAATCAGGCGCTCTCCCGCGTACCGTTTTGATTTCCAGCTGCCCGCATCCAACGCAAGCAATTGCTCCCAGGTATAATCCTTCACAGGCCCACGGCCATTGGTCGTACGGTTCAAGGTGTAATCATGAATCAGAAAGGGAATCCCGTCTCTGGATAACTGGACATCCACCTCGATCCAGGTCACATTTGAATCCGACAGAGCTAATTCGATCGCCGCCATCGTATTCTCAGGGGCCGCTCCTGAGCAGCCCCGATGTGCCACGCATTGTATCGGCATCTCTATCCGCCCCCTGTGTGTACCTCTCCCGATTCTTTTATTCTTACTCCCGGAGAAATCGCTTCTAGCTCGCTCCAGAGCTGAGTACGCTCCGCTTCATTCATCGGCACCGGCTGTCCTACCTCTGTTCTGTAAGGAACCAGCTTCAGCTCACAGTCTCCAGCCTTGCTGCAGGATGCCTGAAACACAGCGGTCTCCCAGGTGTTGGGATCCTTCGATTTTGTAAAAATAAAATTCCCTGTACTGTAGGCGATCCATTTCCCCTTATAAGACTCCAGCCCTTGGAGAACATGGGGGTGTCCCCCGATGACCAGATCCGCACCTGCATCAATATACGCGTGAGCCAGTTCAGTCTGATGCTTCTCAAGCTCAACGGTCCGCTCTTTCCCCCAATGAACAACCACAAGCACAAGGTCAGCCTGATCACGCGCTTCCTCAATCGTCTTCACCGCTTGTGTAGAATCGTAGGTAGCGGCGACTCCAGGCCCTTTACCCGCTGCCCATTCTTTTCTCGGAATCACCCGCGAGAACCCGCATAGTGCAATCCGGATGCCATTTCGTTCAACATAGACAGGTGCAAATGCCTCTTTACTGTTCTTGCCAGCACCGACATGAAGCACGCCAGCCTCTGAAAGATGCTCAAGCGTATCCAACAGCCCTTCCACACCTTGATCCAAAATGTGATTGTTCGCCAAATTCACTGCCTCTACCCCTGCCCGAACCATTTCCGGAAGGGCCTTAGGCGACGATTTGAAGACAAAAGTCTTCTCTTCCTCAGGAGTTCCCCCCTCCGTTACCGGGGTTTCCAGATTGAGTACGGTCAGATCATCCTGAAGGAACAGGTCCTTGACATGCTTGTAGGGATAGTCATAGCCTGCTTGCTTAAGCTTGTTCTCGACCTTCCCGGAAAACAATGTATCCCCGCCAAAGGAAATCACCACTCGCTCCTGTTCACTTGTACCTGACTCCAAGTCCGGATTCTCTTCCGAAGCATCGACTTCCTGATGGGACTCCCCGGAAAGATCATTTTCGGATTCCTTCCCCTCGGAAGCGTCCTTCTCCCCGGTCTCTCCATCCGGCTCCGCAACAAGCTCCGGAGGAACTGATTCGCCTGGCTCCTGCACCGAATGATCCGGTTGTGTTGCCCCATTCTCAGCAGGCCGATCCATCGTAAACAAATAAGAGGCCAGCACAATAATCATAAAAATGAGACCGAGATTAATCCAAACCCATATTCGTCGCTGCCTTCTTTTCTTACTCGCTTGCTTCTTCTTGTTTTTCTCAGAACGCGGTGGATACATCCTTATACTCCTTCAACTAAAAAATTGCTCCATGAAATCATTACAATTCGAAATCTGATCTTATTATATCAGCTATCCGGAAATAAATAGAACCCTCTGCCAAAAGCAAAGGGTTCATTCAAATCATCTTCAGGATTTAAATGTTGAAATAATACAATCGCTAAGCGTCTCCATATAGAGCGGATCCGTATTTAACGAATCGATGCGCTCCAATCTCATATCCAGCTCCTTGGCGATGGCCTTGGCCTCGATATCCAGATCATACAGGACCTCCAGATGATCCGACACGAAGCCAACCGGAGCGACCAGCACATCCTCGATCTGTTCCTGACTCAAATCCCGCAGCGTATCCAGAATATCCGGCCCAAGCCAAGGCTCTGCCGTCCGGCCTGCGCTTTGCCAGGTGAACTGCCAGGACGTGACTCCAGCCTTCTCTGCAACAGCCCTGGATGTCTCCAGCAGCTGATCCTGATAGGGGTCTCCCATCTCGAGAATTTCAGCCGGCAGGCTGTGAGCGCTGAACAGCACCCGCACCTTGTCACGCAGGGCACCTGCTTCGACGAACTGCTCCAGCTTGGCCGATACGCGCTTGGCCAAGGCCTCTATAAGCTGCGGATGAAGATGGTAGCTCTTCACAAATTTCATGGCGATTCCGTGTTCGCCAGCTTTAGCCTCAGCACGTTTAATGTAGCCCCCGATGCTCATCACAGAGTAATGCGGAGCCAGCACAATGCCAACCGCCTCCTTGATTCCATCCTTCGCCATCTCAGCAACGCCATCCTCGATGAACGGAGAAGCGTGCTTCAGCCCTTGATAGCATACAAAACGCTTGTCCTGATAAGGATTCATTCGATTCAGTGTTTCCTGTAGTGCAGCTACCTGATTGTCTGTGTTGGCCCGAAGCGGAAATACGCCTCCGACGATCGCTTCATAGCGATCGGTCAGCTCCTTGAGCTGATCCTCTGTCGGGGGATGACCCCGACGAATGTGAGTGTAATAAGCCTCAATTTGGTCCATGCTTTCCGGTGTGCCGTAAGACATCACCAATACGCCGATTGTTGTCATAACGAATTCTGTTCACCTCTTCAATTAATAAGTTCTCTATAAGTTCGTCTAAGCTTTCCGCTTGGCAAGCACTTCAGCGGAATAGTCGTGCACATAAGCTGTGAGCTCCTGCAGCTTCTCTAGCGATGCTTCAGGAAACAACCCGTGTCCGAGATTGAAAATAAATCCCGATGTCTCCAGACCCATATCGATGATTTCTTTTGCATGCTGCTTGATGACATCCATAGGAGCCGTCAGGAGGTAAGGATCCAGATTACCCTGAATGGCATATTTGCCTTCTGTTCGTCTGCGTCCTTCCCGAATCGACACGCGCCAATCCAGTCCAATCACCTCTGCCTGCAGAGAGGTCAGCTGCGGAAGAAGCTCTCCGGAGCTAACACCAGGGAAATAAATTTTCGGTACATTCAAATCGGAAAGTTCGGCAAAAATACGGGTAATTACCGGCTCCACATATCGTTCAAAATCTTTAGGCGCGAGCGCGCCAACCCAACTGTCAAACAGTTGAATAGCCTTTCCGCCGCTATCGACATGCGCTTTTAAATAGGTGATCACCATATCTCCCAGCTTGTTCATTAGCATGTCCCAAAGTCCGGGATCACTGTACATCAAGGTTTTTGTCTTGATATAGCTTTTGGAGGGACGCCCCTCAATCAAATAGCTTGCTATCGTAAATGGCGCGCCTGCAAAGGTAATTAACGGGACATCAAGCTCCCGGTCCAGGATGGAAATGGTATCCAAAATATGCTGCAGATCCCTGTGCACATCAATGGGCTTCAGCCGTTCAATGTCCTGCCGTGAAGAGATCGGATTGGCGATAACCGGGCCAATATTTTTGACAATATCAAAGTCCACACCGATCGATGCAACCGGATTCATGATATCAGAATACAAAATCGCTGCATCAACCCCAAGCTTGCGCACCGGCATTAGGGTAACTTCGGCCGCCAGCTCTGGCTGCCGGCAAATTTCAAGCAAGGTATATTTTTCCTTGATTTGCCGATATTCAGGATCGTATCTCCCAGCTTGGCGCATGTACCATACCGGGAGCCGATCCACCTCCTGCTTGAAGCAGGCGCGGATAAACCGGTCATTATAAGCCACTAAATCAGGCCTCCTGTTCACTTAATTCATTAAGCTTTATTATGCCCTTTTTAAGAGCAAGTCTCAACATTCGCGCCGTGATTCTCACAGACTCTTCATTCATGTCCATCCCATGACAACATATCGACAATGCTGCTGGACAGCCTGAGGAGAGTGTTTAACTGTGGTATACTGGAATAACTTGTTTACTTCGAACCGGATGACGCAGAAAGGAAGTGAAGCACATTGAAGAAGTCATGGAAGGTTAACCTCATTGTGCTCTGGTTCGGTTTGTTCTTTGTCAATGCGGGAATGACGATGGTTACCCCCTTCCTCTCCTTGTTCCTTGCAAGGGATCTGAATGTGCAGGGAGAGCATGCCATCGGGATCTGGGCAGGGATGATCTTCGCAGCCAATTTCGCCACCTCCTTCATCTTCCAGCCGCTGTGGGGCAAGCTTGCCGATAAATATGGCCGCAAGGTTATGGTGCTGCGCTCCGGCTTCGGGATGGCCCTGGTCATCGCCCTTATGGGCTTTGCGACGCATCCTTGGCACTTGCTGGCCCTTCGGCTCCTGAACGGAACCATCTCCGGCTTCAACCCTGCAGCCGTGTCGCTGATTTCAGGCACCGCACCGAAGGAAAAGATGGGCCTGGCCATGGGAACGATGCAATCCGGTAATGTCGCCGGCACAATTCTAGGTCCGCTGATTGGCGGACTATTGGCAGAATGGATCGGCTTCAGGCCTATTTTTTTTGTGACCGGAGTTTTGTTGTTCCTGGCCTCGATGCTCACTCTGTTTTTCGTGCATGAGGATTTTGACCGGAAGGAAGCGGCGCAAATGCCGCAGGTCTCTGTGCTGCAAGGCTTCACTGAGCTGAGTAAAACCCCTCAGCTACTTGCACTATTTATGGTAACGCTGCTGCTCCAGTTTGCTCTGGTCAGCCCCATGTCCCTCCTGCCGATTTACGTTGAGAAGCTGCATGGCGTACCGACAGACGTGGCTTTCTGGGCCGGCTTCGTCTCTGCAGTCGCAGGGATGTCCAATATGGTCACCTCTCCTGTGCTTGGAAGGGTGAGCGACAAATTCGGGGCTCATCGGGTACTGACGGTCTGTCTGATTGGAGCCGCCGCCAGTATCATTCCGCAGGCTTTTGTAGAATCGGTCTGGCAGTTGATCCTTGTTCGCTTTGTGATGGGCGTCTTTATGGGAGGACTGCTTCCGAGCGTGAACGCCTTGATTCGGTTCTATACCCCGGATGGCATGGAAAGCCGCGCCTATGCCTTTAACAGCAGCACGATGGCGCTCGGGAATATGCTCGGTGCGATGATCGGCGGATTCCTCGCCGGATTCATAGGCATCGAAGGACTGTTCATTGTAGCCGGAGCCCTTCTGCTTGTAAATATGGTCTGGGTCAGAATGAAGCTCTATGCCCATCCCGCAAAGAGCATTCCAGAGGGCCGCACCTAGCGGCTGCATATTTTGGAGAGCCATAGGGCGGATCATTTAGTTCAACTTATCTAGTACTTCTCCATCAGCTTCGCCAGCATGACATAAGCCTGTTCCTTCGTCAGATTGGCCTTAGGCTGGAATTGGTTAGCGCCTGTCCCCTGTATAAGTCCAAGGTTAAATGCAGCATAGGCATCGACTTTCGCCCAGGATGCTATTTGAGCATCATCGGCAAAGATTGCGTTTGAAGTGTTTACTCCCGCAGTATTCCCCCCGAGCTTCTTGTACAGGTTCATCAACACAACTACAGCCTCCTGCCGGGTTAACTGCTTGTCAGGAGAGAATAATCCCGCTGAAGTGCCTTGAATAATTCCAAGCTTGGCCGCATGGGAGATTTTCGGTTGAGCGATATCGGAGAACGGGCTTGCCACTTCCTGCATTTCATAGTTTGTCAGATATTGATACAGGTTAAAACCGATTGTGGTGAACTCCTGCCGGCTGATTTGGCGGGAATGATTGCTATCTGCCACACCGTCAAGCAGGGCATTGCTTTTCAGATTCATATAGTATTCTCGCGCCCATGAGCTAACCGTTGCATCGGAGAATTCATTTTGCGGATGAGTTTGCGCATTGTCCTGTGGTTCAGATTCTTGCTGCTCGGCTGCGAAGAACTGCGTATCATAAGCGATCGAAACCGATTGGCCATTCGCCTTGCTGTAAAGTCCCGTAATCTCTATATGAAATTGATCCTCTGGATTATATTTAATGCTAGAATCAGGCCGGAAAATAATACAGAACGGGATCGCATAATATCCGGTGTCTACCTTAAAATACTTGCCACCCTTATTCTGATCGCTTGAATCCAGGCTCCATACCTTGCCGTCTGCTTTACGCGTCATCTTTACCTTAATTCCACTCGTCCGCTGATTATCATAAATATCCGGATTCAGCGAGACCGACCATGGATCCTTATCATGCCATACTTCTAGCGGGAACTGTCCCGCCGACGGCCAGGCAATCTGATCATAAACCACTTCACCGGCCGCACGAGAGGCATCGAATGAGTACATATTAGAGTATGGCACTTCCATCGTGCCCGACTGACCGACTACGGCGCCAAACATCGTTTTCTTCATACGTGGATTCAGAATCCAGCGGCGGTGTCCTACTCGATCTATGTTGCTCTCGCCGGAATCCGCCATATAAAGATCAAAGACGGCTTCTCTAAAAGTATCAGCCCCATATGCGATATTGCTATTTTTAGCTGCGTTTGCTCCTAGATTGTATAAATCCTCGTTCATTCCGCCTGGCCGGGAAGGGTAATGGCTAAGCTGCCCGTTTACGGCATTTAACAAAGCGGCCGCCTGCTGCTGTTTGCTTAGTGTGTAATCCGGCTGTACATCATCGGGAAGACCGGCTAAGTACCGGGCTAGATTCACCGCTTTGATTCCTTCTAAAATATATGTATCCTTTAGCTTACCCGCTGTATAAGGTGCCGTTATGCTTGGCCGTTCCTCATATGCCTCTTCCCATAAGTACTCTGCATCAGGCTGTATTGGTGCATATTCCCTCATCTTCTGCACAATCGCCTCGCGCGTATGCTGCTCTATACTGCCTTGTACATCATGTTTAGCATAGACTTCCCGGCCAGGCAGGATTACCGTCGCAGTTAGCACCACAGCTGCAACCACCGTCGCTATTCTCCCCCTTTTCTTTATGTTCTTGTTCCTCTTCTGACTGGCTGACATCATCTTGTCCATGGTCCCTCCAATTTACTCTGAATTTAATTCCCTTCTATTTAATTTTCGGTTTGAAATAGCAAAATTTGAAGTAAAAAAAGGCAAAGCATATTCCTCCCACTAAAAAAGGAGGTATGCTTTGCCTTTAATCGCTCACTTTGATGCTTTGTAGTTGGTGTGCTCAGCCTCAGTCTCAGCCTCTAAGCCAATTTCACCAAATGATATTTCTTCTTGCCTTTGCGGATAATGATGAATCGCCCTTCGATCGCTTGTTCCGCGCTAACCTCGAATTCAAGCTCACTTATGCGGTCGCCATTCAATGAGATGGCGCCGTTTGTAATATCCTCGCGCGCTTGGCGTTTCGATGGCTCAATGCCGATATCAACAAGCCAGTCAACGATATTCTTGGCTTCTTTGCCAGCTTCAAAAGTAGGCATTTCCTTGAAGCCTTGTTCAATTTCATCCGCAGTCAACGACTTGATGTCACCGCTGAACAGGGCTGCCGTAATTCTCTTCGCTTGCTCCAGCATTTCCTCGCCATGCACGAATCTGGTCATTTCTTCCGCCAGCGTGATTTGAGCTTCACGTTTATGCGGCTCAGTTTGTACCTTTTCTGCAAGAGCCTCGATCTCCTCTTTACCAAGGAACGTAAAGTACTTCAAGTATTTAACGACATCGCGGTCATCGGTGTTCGCCCAGAATTGGTAGAATTCATATGGTGTCGTCTTCTCCGGATCGA
>NZ_HG005139.1:846672-857328 GCF_000455265.1 Paenibacillus antibioticophila | reverse complement strand
ATTCATATGGTGTCGTCTTCTCCGGATCGAGCCAGATTGCACCGCCAGCCGTCTTGCCGAACTTTGTGCCGTCCGCTTTTAGCATTAACGGAATCGTCAGGCCAAATGCCTTGGCTTCAGAGCCTTCCTTTTTACGGATCAGATCCAAACCACTAGTGATGTTGCCCCATTGGTCGGAGCCGCCGATTTGCAGCTGCACATCCTCATGCCGAAACAGATGCAGGAAGTCCATTGATTGTAAAATTTGATAAGCAAATTCGGTGAAGGAAATTCCGCTTTCGAGACGATTGGCAACAATATCCTTGGCCAGCATCGTGTTGATGCTGAAGTTCTTCCCGTAATCACGCAGGAAGTCCAGCACATTCAATTGATGCGTCCAATCATAGTTGTTCACCATGCGCAGTTTAGTGTCCCCGTCTGTCAGGAACAGCTTTTTCATTTGCGCAGTCAGAGCGTCCACGTTCGCCTGTACTTGCTCCATCGTCTGCAAGGACCGCTCGGATTGACGTCCGCTCGGATCACCGATCGTTCCTGTTGCGCCGCCGATCAAGATAACCGGTCTATGACCTGCCAATTGGAATCTTTTCAGCATCATAAAAGGGATCAAATGCCCGATATGCATGCTGTCTCCGGTTGGGTCAACCCCACAGTACAAAGAGATCGATTTCTCCTCCACCAGCTTGCGAAGACCTTCCTCATCCGTCTGCTGATTAATCGCCTCGCGCCATGCCAATTCATCAATAATGTTCACTGTATTCAGCCCCCTATAGATAAATAAAAATCGCCCCTTAGTCCATTACAGACTACAGGGACGATTGAAATCACCGTGTTACCACCCAAATTGTATGATGATATTATTCGCCGGCTCATCATACCACTCTCAGCTTGATTATCGTAAGCTAACCCGCTTGGCATTACCCAAGATACTCCGGAGTGTAATTCGCAAAGGATCAGTGTGCTGCCAGGTTCCATCAACCCCTGGCTTTCTGGAAAGCAGTGACTGCCTGCTACTTCGCTCTTTCAACGTATATCGATATAAGATTACTGTGAAGTATAGTGAATTCTTTTTCAATTGTCAAATGGAATTCTTGCTGCCTTGTTGTTCTTCTGTGATAATGTCACCCTATAGTGGAATACGGCGATTATGGCGAGCCTGAACCGATGGAGTCCCCGGACGGAGACGAGGATGACGAATAGCGGATGCCAAAAGGCCGGATGAACGAAGCATAATGTCTATTATGCTTGTTCACCCGGCACGATGAGGAGTTACTTCAATGTGAAGTTACCGGAGCCCGTCTCGACCTGAAGCTTGATTTCTCCGGAGCCGAAGGCGCCTTCGATGTCGTCCTCATCCCGGGTATCCTCGTAACGGAAGCCCTCTTTCTCGACACGGCCGACTCCCGAACCGCCTCTGTACGAGACGGCAAGCGATTCTGGCGTGCGGTCCAGATCTATGGTGACGTTGCCGCTGCTTGTGGTGAGCGTGGTGTGGCGAATGAGATCCTGCGTATCCAGATCGATATTGCCGGAGCTGGACTTGCCGTCCAACTCGGCGACGCCGTCATTGAATTTGACGTTGCCGTTGCCGACGTCGAACTTGATCGTGTAGGCCTCGTAGCCGTCGACGCGAATGTTGCCTTTTGATGTCTTCAGCACGAAGTGTTCGCCGCTGATGTCTTCGATCTTCACGTTGCCGCTGGATACTTCGGTGTCCAACTCCGTGACGGACATCTTTTCAATGGTGACATCACCGGAGCCTGCTTCCAGATTAACGGTGTCCCAAGCCATATCGGACAGGGCAATATTGCCGTTGCCGACATCGACGTTCAGTTGGCTCCATTGTTTATCGGGAATTTCGACGGTCATTGTAATTTTGGTCCGGTTGATGCCGATACGAAATCCGGTATTGTTGACGACTTCCACATGGAGCCGGTCGCCCCGGGATTCCGTCTGCAGTTTGATGTCGTCGGCGTATTCTTTGGTTGCCTGACCTTCTACATTGATTCGAACCTGTTCTCCGGACCCTTTAACCAGTTTCACGTTGGTGCTTCCCGATTTAATGTCGATATTGCTTAGCGAAGAAGCGTCGACGGCGCGTTCGATATGAACGTCCTGTCCTTCCCATGCCGCTATGCGTTCCATCGGGGATTTGTCGCCGAGAAAAACGTATGTCAGTGCGGCCACGCCTACTATCACCAATAGCGTACCCAAAATGGTTCTTCCTTTCATAATTGCGTCCTCTTTTCCGTTCGCGATGAACCGTAATTGTTGTACCCATTGTAGCAAGCATATGCATTGGAAAAAACAGCCTCCGGATGTATCGGGCAGCCCGACTTAAGTCTAGGATGAACCCGGACTGCGAACGGCATCATTTTGATATTTAAATTTAAAAATCAAGTTGCGCTTGGGCGATATTTATAGATTAAAGTGAAGTATGCCCCTTCTACTTCACGATTGCCAGCGCCAAACCGTCATAAGCCGGAAGCATGGTGCTGAGCAGACGCGCATCTGTAGCAATCATTTCATTGAACTTACGGACAGCTTGCACCGAGGGACCGTTCTTCTCCGGGTTGATTGTCCGGCCGCGCAGCAAGGTATTGTCGCCTGCAATGATCGCTCCTTGATCCGCCAATGTAATGGCATATTCCAGATAGGATGGGTAATTCTCCTTATCGGCATCAATCAGGAACATGTCAAAACGCGCTCCCTCACGCTCAAGCTGCCTCAGGCTTTCCAGCGCAGGCCCGATTCGGTACTCTACACGGTCTCCATATCCGGCATTTTTCAAGTTACGGGCTGCGAGCGCAGCGTTTTCTTCCTTCAGCTCCAGCGACACAAGCTTGCCGTCTTCCTTCATCCCTCTCGCCAGGCAAATTCCACTGTAACCGCCTAATGCGCCAATCTCCAGAATACGGGACGAGCCGGAGAGCTTAGCGAGCATTGTAAGCAGCCTGCCGTACCCCGGCGCAATCGACACATCCCGGATGCCGCTCTCCAGGATAGAGGCTGTAACCTGCTCCAATATGGGATCTTCCTTATAAATTTGTTCACTGTATTGTTCAGGGGTCAACAACCCGCTGTTTTCATGATCTTCCAAGGGTAATCCTCCATTTTCGGTTTGTATCTTCCCGGACATTGTCCTATACTGAATTGTATGGCTTTTTCCAAGGAACGACAAGTAGATCACGGAGTTGATAGATAGATGAAGGAAAAATTACAGTTGATCGCCACGGCGCCAATGGGGCTGGAAGCGGTTGTCGCACGCGAGCTGAAGGATTTAGGATATCAGGATACGGTCACTGAAAATGGACGGGTTACGTTTAGCGGAACCTTGGCTGACATTTGCCGCTGTAATCTCTGGCTGCGCACCTCTGATCGGGTTCTGATCAAAATGGGCGAGTTCAAGGCTACAACCTTTGACGAGCTGTTCGAAGGGACCAAAGCATTGCCTTGGCACGACTGGATTCCCGTACACGGTGAATTCCCGGTCGAAGGCCGCTCCCACAAATCACAGCTTAGCAGCGTGCCGGCTTGCCAGGGGATTGTCAAAAAGGCAATCGTAGAGAAGATGAAGGAGAAATATCATACAGAATGGTTTCAGGAAAACGGACCGCGCTATGTTATCGAGGTGAACCTGTTAAATGATGTGGCTCTGTTGACGCTGGACACGACTGGACCGGCCCTGCATAAGCGGGGATACCGGAAGCTCGTTACCGAGGCTCCGCTCAAGGAAACGATGGCTGCCGCGCTCATCCTGCTCAGCCGCTGGAACCAGAATCCTGCGCGCCCGTTCTACGATCCTTGCTGCGGATCAGGGACACTGCCTATCGAGGCTGCGATGATCGCCTGGAACATTGCTCCCGGCCTGCGCCGCACCTTTAATTCAGAAGCCTGGCCGATCCTTCCGGAAGAGCTCTGGCAGGAAGCCAGGGATGAAGCGATCGATTCGGTCCGGGATGATATCCCGCTCCAAATTGCCGGAAGCGACATCGATCCCAAGGCGATTGAAGTGGCGGAGGCTGCGGCCAAGAGCGCCGGACTGGCCAAGGAAATTTCTTTTCAGACTCTGCCTGTTACGAGAGTCCGGCTGGAGGGTGAATACGGCTGTATCATCACCAATCCGCCTTACGGAGAACGTCTTAGCGAAGAGAAGGAAGTTCGGAAGCTGATCGGTCAACTCGGCCGCCTGTACGTGGAGCTGCCGACCTGGTCCTTCTTCGCCATTACGCCAACCAAGCAATTTGAACATGATTTTCAGCGTAAAGCGGACAAGCGCCGTAAGCTATTTAACGGCCGGATTGAATGCCAATATCTGCAATTTCTCGGACCCCTACCTCCGCGGCATTAATGCCAAGGCGGAGGGGTTCTTCGCCGCTAATAGACTGGTTGAGGTATTGAAGCCATATGCGGCTTTTTCGTTTAAAAATACTGTGTCCGGCAAAGTGCGTCATCAGGTTTATACGATTTTTCGTACAAAAATGATCTATTCTGCGGAACTTTTGAGTTTTTGTACGATTTTCCGTACAGAAAGTGTATGCCCGGGGAGCCAGCCGGTTTAGTTATATGTTTTTTCGTATAAAAGAGCTCTTTAGGTTGATTTCTTGGGACTTTTATACGAAAAACCGCACAAAGAGCTTAAGTCTCCTGCTAGTCGGGGCAGTCGGGGCTTTAAAATAACGATCCATTTAAGCATGACTTTTGTTTTATTACTTTTGTTTTATGACTGGAGGTGGGCATTTTGCTGGAATTTATCGTGTTCATTTTGTCCTTATTCTACAAGCTCACCGTTCTGCACGGTAATCTTCATGCGCGCTATATCGATATGAATTTGCTGGACGACGTCATTGCCATCGGCTCCGTGATGCTCGTCTCCTTCTGGACCCTGTGGCTGCCGCGCCGGGGGCGGATAATAGCTCTAATCGTTCTTGATGTGCTGCTGAGCCTGCTGATCTTTGCCGATCTGGTCTACTATCGTTATTTCGGCGATTTCATTACGGTGCCTGTGCTGCTTCAGGCGGGACAAGTGGGCGAGCTCGGCGGCAGCATTCGGGAGCTGCTCCGTCTCTCGGATCTTCGCTTGGCTGCTGATTTTCTGCTCGTATTTGTTGTCTGGGCAGGTATGAAACGGTTTAAAAGCAGCCGCAAGCACCGCTACAGCAATTATGAAGCAACACCAGCATTGCGAAATACAGAGACAAGCGGGACGGCAATCCGCATGTCCGGCACTGGGCGGCGCCGCACTCCTCGCTCTCGGCTGCTATCCGGTATCATCGCTTTTGTACTCGGATTCGTCTTGACGGTCGGACCGATTACCTTTTACGCGAAAACCTGGGCTGTCGGATTGTTCGAAGGTGCCTGGTGGAACCTGTCTCTGTACAATGTGACCGGGCTGCTAGGCTTTCATTATTACGATGTCTCCCGCTATGTGAAGGAAAACGTGCTCGGCAAGCCAAAGCCTTCCCCTGAGCAGCTGGACGAGATGAAGCAGTGGTTCGCAGAGGCGGCCCAAGCAAGGAAGGGAAACAACGAGATGTTTGGGGCCTATGAAGGCAGTAATGTGATCGTCGTTCAAGTCGAGGCCTTCATGAATTTCATGATTGGCAAAGAAATCAATGGCGTGGAGATCACGCCAAACTTTAACAAGCTGATGGAGGACAGCCTCTATTATCCTAATTACTATCATCAAACCGGACAAGGACGAACCTCGGATGCGGACTTCTCCTCCCATGTATCGCTGCATCCGCTTCCCTCAGGCTCTGTGTTCACCCGTTTTTCCAATCATGCCTTCGACTCGCTCCCGCAAATCCTCGTTGGGCAAGGCTATGACACGGCCGCATTCCATGCCTATGAGGGAAGCTTCTGGAATCGGACGCGGATGTATGAGGCGATGGGATACAATCATTTTTATACCAAAAAGGATTATACTCTCGATGAATCGGTCGGTTGGTCTCTCGGCGATAAATCCTTTTTCAAGCAGTCGCTGGAGCTCATGGATGACGAGCAGCAGCCGTTCTATAGCTTTCTGATCACCTTATCAAGCCATCATCCTTATACACTGCCGGCCTCTGCCAAGGATTTTGACTCCGGTGAGTTTAGCGGGACCATTTTCGGCTCCTATCTGGAATCGATCCATTATGCGGACGCAGCGTTGGGACAATTGGTAGAAGGACTGAAAGCCCGGGGCCTGTGGGAAAATACAATTCTCTATGTCTACGGAGATCACGATAATTCGCTGACCGACAGGTCTGATTACGAGCAATTTTTCGGCAAGCCGCTCACGGAGCTGGATATGCATCAAATCCTGAATCAGGTGCCTCTTCTGATTCATCTTCCTGATGAGGCGCTCACCGGCATCGACAAACGTGCATCAGGACAGCTTGATATGGCGCCCTCCCTGCTCCATTTGCTCGGCATCGACTCTTCGTCTTATCCGATGATGGGGAACAATCTGTTTACCGATTCCGTGGATGCCTCGCCGCTTGTCGTGTTGCGTTCCGGCACTTTTACGGACGGGAAGCTGTACTATATTCCATCACCGGACCATCAATATGACAATGGGAGCTGTTACGAACTTTCAACCAGAAGCAAGACTGATATCGAGGCGTGCCGGCTTCCTCATGAGGAAGCGCAGAAGCGTCTTCTCATGTCCGACAAGGTGGTCGAGCTGGACCTGATTCCGTTGCTGAGGAATGAAGCTGACTCCCCGGATTAAACGTGCAAAATATTTTCTAAAGTTCTATTCATGATTCTTTTAATTGCTGTCGTAGCAGGGTGTGGAAACCAAAATGATCCTGAGGAGGTAACGTCGAGCACTAGCCATAGCCTGGCGGAAGAAACCCTTCTAAGGGATCCATCAGCAGATTTTTTTATTTTTAATGATCGAGTATATGTACGAAATGAGGAGCTCACTAACCGGCAGGACAAATTAGGAGAAGCTTTAGGGGAGATTGAGAGTAATTATATCGCCGAAAAAGAGTTTAAGAATTTAATGTCTACCAAACTTCCAATTGGTACAAAGATTTATAGGATCGAAGGCGAAGTTTCATTGGATCGGGTTCTCGTTAAGCAGGATAACATGTTCGCTATTTACGTTGCTCTTGTAGAAGGCTAAATAAGCAAGAAAGGCACTTTCGCGCCAAGTAGAATGTCCATCTTGTTCAGCAGCAACGGGCGATGGAGCAAGCCGTAACGCACTTGATGGAGCATTTTAATGAAACGGTACCGCTGGAGACCTTGTCCAAAATCGCCTGCCTCAGCTTGTTCCACTTCTCCCGTGTCTTCAAGCAGAATTTCAAAAAAAAGACGGCCCCGAATATCATTCGGAGTCCGTCTGCTTTCCGACAACTGTCCAACTCGACAGCTCCGGCAATTATATGCTGCAGTCTGCAGGCTAGTAACGGGATAACCGTCTTCTTCCTTCAGCCTACTGTTTAGGCTTCTTCACAAAAGGCGCTGCCTTCTCGATCACTTCATCCTCAGTCGGCGCGCTGACATAGCGGCCATTAATATATACAAACGCTCTCTTGCCGCAAGGGCCGCAATACGATTTGCAGCCTACTTGAATCTCGGCATCAGGAGCCATCCTCTGAAGCTTGGGTACCATTGTCTTTAAGCGGATATGATTGCATTTGTCACAGATCCGTATATCGTTAGCCATACTATTCCCTTCTTTATTCGGAGCTAAGCTGCCATACCCGTGCAGGGTGTGGCATTAGTGGTCACCGTGATTCCCTTTGGAAGGATTCGTAATGACGAAGCCCTCTTCCGGAAAATACAAATAATCAATCTTGACGCCATCAAGCAACGGATCATTCCCATCCAGAATAACGTCAATCTCCTTATCGGTAGGAATCACGGTGTCGCCTTCCTCCGGCTTCACCAGATCCATCCCGTAGTGGGCATGATCGCCATGTGCATGTGTAATAACAACCTTCAGAGCCAAGCCCTGATTCTCTTCCTTCTCCAGTTCCTTCTTTATGACTTTCGCCGCATTGCGGGTAATTTTCACCTTCATCAAAATCACTCCATTTCTCAATATGACATCAATATTCCTATTGTAAAGAAACATTCGCGCCCGCGCAAGACCGGGCTGATTATTACTACACTTTTGAACAACCTCTGCTAGGGATTGATGTCGATTCGTTGAACCCCGTCCCGATCCTTCTGCTCTGCCCGACCGACAAACCAGTTCATTAGCAGCATCGTTACGGCAATATCATCAATCGGTATGAAGGGCAGGACGTCCGGCAGAATCCAGTACAGAATGGCAGGTATGCCAAGAAGCAGCTTGTCCAGCAAGGGAACCCTCGGTGAACGAAGCAGCCCTGGCAGCTTGCGGAAAACATGTGCCCAGTGGCGCAAAGACCAAATTCTCGACCATTTCATGGCGATCCCCCCTTGTATTAGTATAATGCCCTAAAGGGCAGTGTCCATAAGTAAGCAAATGTCGCAAATAAAAATAATGAGATAGACAGCCAACAGACTAGAAATGCATATTTAAAAATCAGAGCGGTTTTGAATAATATCTATAAATGAGTTCACGGTGGGATTATTTACATTTTTAGATGTTACAAGCTGGATATTCAGTCTGCCAATATCCTTTGCTGAATATGTTTGAATGCCACCCGCTTCTGGTAACACGCTTTGGGGTAAGAGAGAAATCCCCATACCTAACGATACAGCTTTGATAATGCCCTCAACTGTATCGTATTGAATGATATTAGGCCGTTGGGTAGTGTTTCTTATTACCCAAGTTTCAAGCAAATTGCGATTGGGACAGCCGCAGATATTTGTTATCACAAGAGGCTGATACGGAATATCACTAAATTCCATGTTTTGTGGAGTGATAAACATAAGTTCTTCCTGGAATAAAAATACAGATTTCAACTTTGGGTGATTAAATTCTGTATTTACAAAAGCACAATCTAAATTACCGTCTGCCACGGACTGTATTAGAATGATTTGTGTATCGGTGGAAACAGATAAATTCACTTGCGGATATTGTTTTTTAAATACAGAGAGCCATAGAGGCAATCTGTGTGCGGCGAGTGTTTGCGTTGCACCAATTCGTAGCGTCGGCAAATTTTTCGCAAAGCTATTTTTAGCATTATCCAGTAAGTTGATAACTTGGTCTGCGTAGGATAATAACTGTTTTCCATCGTCTGTCAGGGAAACCCCTTTACTATGACGAATAAACAATTGTGTTCCTAATTCTTCTTCCAGATTATGAATATGGGCTGTTATATTCGATAGAACATATCCCATTTTTTCTGCGGCTCTTGAAACGGATTTTTCATAAGCTGCTTCTCTAAAAATACGTAATTCTAAGCTCTCCATTTGGGTTCCTCTCATCATTCATTCAGATAGGTTGTATCATTACTAACTATTATAAATTATTTTATTCAAAAGGTATTATAAAGCTATAAACATATGGAAATATGGAAAGGAAGTTTAAATTCGTGGATATTCAAGACAAAGTTATTATAGTAACAGGTGGCGGTACTGGTATCGGGAAAGCCACCTGCAAGAAGCTTGCTGAGAAAGGCGCCAAAATTGTATTGAATTATAACCATTCAAAGCAAGATGCGATTGATACAGCAAATGAACTTAAAATTATTGGTGCTGAAGTTCTGCTTCTTCAAGCAAACGTAGCCCAAGACAATGAGGTTTGTGAAATGGTGGAAAAGGCGTTATCCCATTTTGGAAATATTCACTTTCTAATTAACAATGCAAGTATAACCAAACAAATTGAATTGTCAGATTTAGAAGCAATAACAGATGATATATGGAGCAATCTACTGGACGTGAATTTAAAAGGGATGTTTTATTGTGCACGTGCAGTTGCTCCTATCATGAAAGAAAACAAAGTAGGTTCCATTTTAAATATGGGAAGTATTGCTGGAATTACCGGTTCCGGTTCTTCTCTTCCATATGCCGTATCAAAGGCGGCTGTTCATGGCTTGACGAAATCGTTGGCACATGCGCTTGCTCCAGAAATACGTGTTAATTGCGTGGCTCCCGCCGCAGTATCTACCCGCTGGTGGACAGGAGAAGAAGAAAAAATGAAAAAATTGAGCGGACATCTTCCGTTGCAACGAATATCAACCCCCGAAGATATTGCTGATTTAATCTGTGCTATACTCACACAAGATTCTATGACTGGGCAAATCATCAGTCCGAATAATGGCATGGTCATTGCATAAATAATTGGAGGGTCATTTATGCGCCAATACAGGGAGGGGCCGTTGCTTTGTTCATTTATGATGATCGCTTTTCCGGGGCAGATTTTGAAAGGCTGAGCTTCGCACGTACCGTGTATGCAGGAAGTTACAAAAAAGCGGGGGCGCGGCATCATCGCGGCCCCCGGATAAATTCAGCCAGCACTGGAGCAAGGCCCCGGTAGATCTCATCATACTGCTCCGGCGGCAGCGGGTTCACGCCTTCGCCGGCCTCGACCGTGTAGCCGGGCCGGCGAAATTCATGGATGAACCAGTCCTTGTATCCGGCATCACTCCCGGTCAGCTTGACGGACTGGTAGCCATCCCCGGCCGCGGCCATCCTCGCGGCCAGCGGCTCTGACTCCCGCGGCTCGCAGTCGCGGTAGTTCCAGTAAATCTCCTTGCCCTGCGTGTGCAAGGAGAGCACCCGGCTGAAGCC
>NZ_HG005139.1:825155-846511 GCF_000455265.1 Paenibacillus antibioticophila | reverse complement strand
CGGGCCAGGGCGGCCGCCTCCGGCTCGCAGAGCGGATGCGGCCCGCCATAGTCCTGGGGCGCCGGGCCTGCCACGCCCCGGCGCTCCCGCTCCAGTTCCCAGCCTGCCGGGAACTGGTCGTTAAGATCGACGCCGCGGATATTGGCCTTCCAGCGGCGGAAATCCCTGCTGCCGCCGTTCCACGCGGCGAGCTGCTCCGCCCAGGCACAGCCGGGCGGGATGCCGTCCTGCGCCAGGTCTGCGCCGTCCGGATTGGATAGCGGCACCGCCCACAGGGTCACGGCGTCCAATTCCGGCGCACCGCCTGCGAGCCTCCGTGCGGCCAGCTCCTCCACATAACGGAGCAGAAGCGGTGCGGTAATCCATTCATTAGCATGGACGGCCGCATTCATATGGACCTGCACCGCTCCTGTTCCAAGTCGAACCACCCGAAGCGGCTCTCCCAGAACACTCTCCCCAAAAGCTTCAACGGTAAGGATATCGCTATATTTCTCCAGAAGCCGATTTAGTTGGCTGAAATACATACCGCTGCGATACCCCTCCTGCTCCAGTCGAACAATGGATTCTCCCGGCCATTGCACAGACGAATCTCCCCGTATTTGCACAAGTCCCCCTCCTTGATGCTCCATTAAGGAGCCAGGATGCGCATTCCGTACACTACGAACATGAGAATATACAGATGAGCCGGATAGAACGAGCGCCATAGCCATGCCGGAGCCCGGCTTGCCTCCACTTTACGCCACATCCCCCCTCCATAAGCAATCGGAAGCGTTACGACCAGGCTTGCCATCTGGATCAACCAGCCATAAGCCGCAAGATAAATCAAATTGAGTCCCAGGTGCATCAGCAGCAGCTGCGAGGAACGCGCATATTTGAATATAAGCACGAGAAGCAGTCCATATGCTCCATAATCGAAAGGAAGCACCTCCATTGCGAGGCAGCACAGGGCAATCACCAGGACCGAGACAGCGCCCGGCCTGATCCGTTCAAGCAGCTTCAAGATCAGCAACGAGACCAGCAACGTCGCCACCACATTGAGCCCGCCTGGCTTCAGCACCAGCTGATAGGGAATTTGCGAGATCGCTGCAATCAGGGCTAACCTCAGCATATAATTGCGGAAGTTCGAGGTATGTCTGTAGCCCTGGACAAGCGCATAGGCATACAGGGGAAAAGCAATTCTGCCGATGATCCGCCAGATCGCTTCATCCGGAAAGAACAGCAGGCCTGTATGGTCAATCAGCATGGTGAGCATCGCAATCCATTGCATAGTTTTACTCCTTTTTAGATGTTGTTCAATAATAAAATAAAAATGATTCCATTCTAGCTCGGTTTTGATTTACACTTGAGCCAGAAGCAGCCGCATAATTGGAGGAACCGACATGTATTTATTTGTGATTAATGCTAAATCAGGAAACGGAGGAGCCCGCCGGGTCTGGGACAAAATCCGGACCGTACTCCACAAACGGAATATTCCTTATGAGTATACATTTACCCAAAGCCCAGAGGAAGCTCAAGCTTACCTGAAAGAACGGCTGACCGAGCGCGCGGACTGGCTGGCCGTCGGTGTGGTTGGCGGTGATGGAACGATCCACAGCCTGCTGCCGGCTATGCAGAATTCGGGAGTTCCGCTAGCGGTATTCCCTGCAGGATCAGGCAATGATACCGCCAGGGGCTTCAGCATTCCGAGAAACACCGAAGCGGCCCTGGATGTCATGCTGAAGGGCCGCGCCCGCTCGGCGGACTTGATCTCCATTTCCGGACGAAATACATTGACCGCGCTGGCTGTCGGCTTCGATGCCGAAGTCGCAAATAACGTCAACAAGAGCTATTATAAGAAGCTCTGCAACTGGCTCGGAATGGGAAGACTCGCTTATATTATCGGAATCTTTCATACTCTGATTTCCTTCCGTCCCTCCGCATTGACGGTAAGCTGCGATGGAGAAGAGCATTCCTTCTCCTCCGCCTGGCTGGCCGCAGTCAACAATGTGACCACCTATGGCGGCGGCCTGGCCATTTGCCCTGAAGCAAGAACGGATGACGGACTGCTGGATATATGTATTGTTCATAACTGCTCCCGGTTAAAATTGCTGCTGCTGTTCCCGACCGTGCTTTTCGGCAAGCACACCCGACTGTCCTTCGTGACGATGCTTCGCGGCCAGGAAATTACCGTCCACAGCAGCCTGCCAAGGCTTGCCTTGGGCGATGGGGAGCCTGTCGCATCTACTCCGCTCACCGCCTCCGCGCTTCCGGGTGCGATGCAGGTCATGGCTCCTTCTTCAGGTTCTCGCAGCCTTCTTGGCGCTGAAAGCTGATTTTTTAATCGCATTTTTAATGGGCATATGTGCAAAAAACCTTTGGCAGAAGGCTCTGTCCAAAGGTTTTTCCGTCCTATGCGGTTGGGCTGGAGATTTGCCACACAATCGGAGTGAGCTCGATTTGCTTGCCCAGCCACCGCAAGGCAATTTGCCGGAACATTTCCGGGTCTCCGCTGCAAAAAAACTGATGAACCGGCAGCTCGCTGCCACGGGCCAGCTTGCCCTTCTGATGGAGGATCGTGCTAATCTCCCTTGCCGTCTCGTCAGCGGAGTTGATCAGCTTTACGGACGAGCCTATCACAGTCTGAATCACCGGTTTCAAAAAAGGATAATGCGTGCATCCCAGAATCAGACAATCCAAGGAATACCGACTGATCTCCTTCAATGCATCCCTTACAACCTCGACGGCCTCCGGCGTCTCATAAAGCCCTTGCTCGACAAACGGAGCGAGCGTCGGACAAGCCTCGCTGACGATTTCAAGAGTCGGATTCAGCTCCTTCAGTGCCGATGAGTAGGCACCGCTTCGTATCGTTCCCAAGGTGCCGATAACCCCGATCTTTCCCGTTTTGGTCGCGCTTATCGCAGCGCGCGCACCGGGATGGATCACGCCAATCACCGGGATCGCTACCTTGGACTGGATATAGCCAAGTGCTGCCGCAGTAGCTGTGTTACAGGCAATCACAATCATTTTCGGATTAAATTGAATCAGAAAATCTACAATTTGCTCGGTAAACAGGCGTACTTCCTCTGCTGAACGAGGTCCATAAGGCGCACGCGCGGTGTCTCCAAAGTAAATAATTTTCTCTCTCGGAAGCTGTCTCATGACTTCCTTGACGACAGTAAGGCCTCCTACGCCGGAGTCCAATATGGCAATGGCTTGCTGCACGAACATACCGCTTCCTTCATTGAAAATTTGCATTTATGATTTCTTCCTTACATTATGTCAATCCCGCTCCAAGCGTACCTAAATCTTAACCCAAATAGAAGTGGGGTACAACCATAAGCCCTATTTGGAAAGGATAGTACAGCAAAAGCCGGGACAGGTCGATGCACCTGTCCCGGCTTTTTCGGGAAACATACCTTACTCTTTATCTGTTTCATCCGCAGCTGCTGCCTCGGCGCCTGCCGGCTCTTCCGTTGGTTCGGACACCGCTTCCTCCGACTGAGCTGCCTCATCGGCTTCGCCGGATGGTCCATCGGCCGCCTCCAATGCAAGCGGATCCTCTTGAGCCGCTTCTTGCGCTTCCTCGCTGCTCTCCGCCTTCGAAGCACGCCAGGTCTGGAACTCATGAACGAGATCCTCGGCCTTTTCCTTCACGATTCCGGCGATCTGCGTGCTCTGTTCTCCAACCTTTCCTGCCACTTCCTGGGTCTTCTCTCCGACTTGACGCGCTCCCTCCGCAATATCCTTGCGAAGCTCACGGCCCGCCTTCGGCGCAAACAACAATGCAGTTACCGAGCCGACAATCGTACCGATCGCCGCTCCCCAAATCCAGCCCTTCTTTCCGTTACTCACGTCTCATCTCTCCTTGTTCGGCCCTTTGCCCATATACAGCTCCAGTTCGCACAGATGCTTCTGTCAGGGCGAATGCCTATATCGATATTGTATTATAAGCAATGTGGGATTGTCCCGACACACCTATTTTAAAATAAATGACTATATAAGCTGAAACTATAAAAGCTACGTAGAAAGGTCATAGTGTGAAGTGAGCTGATGAAACGGAGTGTTCGCCTTTGTGAGTGGATTTTCACCTTGCCAGAACTTAGTCCAATAAGAGAAATCCGCGAACAACAGCGATCGTAAGCACACTTCACACGTTGTCCCCAGAACGTAAAATTCTGTAGTTCAACCTATATACGCCTGGATACCTTCCTGATCCAAATAAGCCTTCACTCTGATCGAAAAAGCACGAAGCACCCCCGGCAAAGCTGCGGACAATTCATGCGCATGACTGCGATCCCAATCCACATATTCCTGAACGAGCGGTTTTCTTAGCCGGACCAGCCCGGTAAGCTGCAAGGCCAGCTCATGATCGATAACAGATTCATCCCGCATGATCTCAACGATGTCCTCATAGCTGCTCGCATCCCGCATAATAAAACCATCAATTAGATAGCTGCCCACATCTGTTATAGCTTCAATAGCCAGATGCAGCGCCCGCTCCTCGGCAAACCGCAGCATTAGCTTATCTTCATCAGCGGCTGCAGTTTCCGCTAGAACTTGAGAAATTCGGGGCAGCAAGTCCAGTCTGCGCTCGATCTGACTTCGGTCAACATAATACATCGTTGTCTGGGCCTCCTATATCAGAGAGTAGGCGATTCCTTCATCAATATTCAAAATCGACAGCAACCTGGCTTTCTCTAACCTGGGACATATGCTCGATGACCTTCTTGTGCTCGGGATGCACTTGATAACCTTCCAGGTCCTCCAGCGAATCGAATTCCGCGATGAGAGCGATGTCATAAGAACGAGCCGACTTTATGACATCGATTCCGACCTCTAGACTTCTTAGCTGCTCAACCTTTCCATTCAATCCCCGTAATACCGAAACCGTATGCTCGATATTTTCCGCACTCGGGTCCTTAAGCTTAAATAATACGATATGCTTAATCATGGTAATCACCCCTTTGTACAAAATATATCATAACAACAACTCCTCTTCCACCGCAGACGGCATGCGCCATCTAACAGCAGAAGAGGAGGATTGGCAGGAGACGGATCCTGGCAGACCATGATCTATTATGCAAAAAACTTCGGCAAATAAGGCTTATGAGCTTCGAGCAGTTCTTCCAGCAGCACCTTCGCTACCGTTACCGACGGGACTAGCGGATGATGAACCAGCGCCTGCAAGGCCAGTCCCCGGTCTCCGCTGACGGCCGCATCAATCGCAAGACTCTCATAGGTCTTAACAGCATGCAGCAGCCCCTTTATGGTTTCAGGCACGTGCATCGGCTTCAAAGGAACAGGTCCGGCAGCGGTAACTACACAGTTAATTTCAATACTGGCATCCTCCGGCAGGAAATCATAGATCGCTCCATTAGGCACATTCAAGGTCTGGATATCGTTCCGGCCCAGATAGAGCGACTTCATCAACTGGACGGCCGCCTCGGAATAGTAGGCTCCCCCCCGTTGCTCGAGCTGCTTCGGCTTCTCTTGCAGACTTTCATCAGCATACAGCTGGAACAGCTCCTTTTCCACGCGTCTGACCACATCGGCACGTGTCCCGTTGTTCTCAAGTGCTTCCTTCTCCTCTTGGAGCATTTCATTCGTCATATAATAGTATTTCAAATAATATGTCGGCACCGCGTGCAGGGACTGCAAAAATTCGAGATCCCAGCCTAATGTCGGTACATTCTTCGCGTTGTATTCCCCTTTTCCAGCCAGGAGCTCCGGCATTCTCTCCTTCCCGTTCACCAGTGCCGAGGTTACCCAGTGCAGGTGATTAATGCCTACAAATTCCGGGAGCACCTGATGCTCGGAGGTTCCATAGGCTTCGGCCAAGGACTTCTTGAAGTTGATCGGGGAATTGCACAGTCCCACAGTTTTGACCTGCGAGTATTTCATCACTGCCTCCGTAATCATCCCTGCCGGATTGGTAAAGTTCAGCATCCAGGCATTCGGTGCGAGCTCCTCGATATCCCTGCAAATATCCAGAATCACCGGAATGGTTCGCAGCGCTTTGAACATCCCCCCGGGTCCTGTCGTTTCCTGGCCGATCACGTCATGCTTAATCGGAATATGCTCATCCCGCTTGCGGGCTTCCAGCTGACCCACCCTCATTTGAGTCGTCACATAATCTGCACCTTGTATCGCCTCTCTCCGATCCAGGGTCAATTCAATCTGAATGGGCAGGCCGGACTTGCGGACCATCCGCTTGGCCAGGTTCCCTACAATCTCCAGCTTCTCCCGGCCTTCTTCAATATCGACCAGCCATAGCTCCGAGACCGGCATTTCCTCATAGCCTTGAATCAACCCCTCAACCAGCTCCGGCGTATAAGATGACCCGCCTCCGATAACAGCAATTTTTATCCCTTTGCGATCCTTCATGACTCCTGTTCTCCCTTCCTATCCGCGATCATAATTTTCTTCAGGCATTCTACCACCTCAGCCTGCGGCACATATCCATCCCGATCCATCGCGCTAAGCACCGCACCAACAACCGGTTCCATTACAATGCGCCGTATTCTGGCATTTGGGGCCGTCTCATGAACCCGCTTCGCAAGCGATTCCCGCATGAGATCGGTTCGGCTCTTGGAGAGAATGCTCCCGCCAAGCACCAAATCAAAGTGATCTTCCTCCATATCCAAGCGGCGGATTAAAGCCGCGGCCGCATTGCCAAGCTCTGTCCCCTGTTCTCTCAGAATCCCTTCAGCCACCGCATCTCCCGCTTCGGCTGCAATAAATACCTGCTCCGCCAGCTGCAACGGGGGTTCATAGCCTTCATCCAGCATTGCATCCAACACCTCAGGAATACTGCTGAAGCCAGTGCTTCTCAGAACCAGCTCCTGCAATAAAGTCTGTGGCCCTCTAAGGTCCCACGCCCTTACCGCCGCGCGAAATGACAGGTTTGCCAGGTCTCTGCCCGAGCCTTGTCCATCACCGAACAAATAGCCAAACCCGCCATATTGCAGCTCTTGGCCGTCCCGGTTCCTGGCAGCCGCATTGAAGCCCGTACCGCTAATGACGACGGCCCCATGCGATGCTTGGCTGCCCGCTCGCATAGCGATCATCGTGTCGCAGGCAATCTCAGTTCTGGGGTACTGCAGCCGCGCAATCATCGGACGAAGCACTCTGTAATCGGGTTCCCGGTCGGCCCCGGCCAAGCCGAAATAAGCGAAGGCGATCTCGTCTTGCCTTAAGCCGGCTTCATTCAACGCTTGAGCGCACGCCGCAGCAATCTCATGCTCCGCTCTGGCATTGGTCTGATGGTTGCCGTTGCCGGAGATTCCTACACCGCACGGTTCTCCGCTTGCATCCACGATCAGACAATGTGTCTTGCTGCCTCCCGCATCCACGCCCATATAATAGTTCATATGCATCGCTCCTTCTTCCCCCAGCATACAAAAAAGGACTACTGCATTTCCTCTGCAATAGTCCTGAACTATAATATGATCTTACTGAAAATCACTGCTATCATAAAACCGTCTAAAGAGTGTTTCTGCGTTTCTGGGTAACGTGTGAAGGTTGCTTTCGATCGCTGTTGTTCGTGGATTTCTCTGATTGTAATAAGCCTTTTAACGCAGGTTTTAGTTCATCATTTATATGCTACGAATGCACTTTAATAGCTAATAATGCCGACCAAGTACGCATTACACGCTTATGAAGATAACACGTTGTGCCATTGACGTCGTGCATAAAGCGGATTGCGCAAGCTGCCCTGTGCATCATGCAGACATCACACTACGCGAAGCTCCTAATGTGCGGTGTGGAGATTGAATAACGACAGTTGATCGACCCACGTAAATACGGGTCATACGCATGTAGTGAAAAAAGTTACTCTAAATTTAGGTGAAATGATGGAAATGCGGATATAGTGAAATTCTTTCGCTTAAAGTTGGCTATACCGTCGGTTTAACTAGTTACTGGAGATCTAAGGTAATTTTATTCACTAAAATTGAGTTCGAGCGCCGAATGAAGAATTTAAGGTAAGAAATTTCACTGGAGCGTGCCAGAATGAACCTGAATAAGCGGAATGAGTTAAGCTCGGAACAAGACTGGAATACCTAGTCGAATAACGAAGTTTCGCGTTCTGCGTAAGGCCAAGCAAGTGCGACTGGGCACAACTCCAAGCACCCAGTGTTCCATTGGGCTGTGCGTAAAGTGAATCGCGCAGGCTTGCATGGAGTCTCCTGCTTGCGTGCCGCAGGGAGGCAAGTTAATAGCAGTGCAGTTATTGCTATGCTGCTTCGGAATAGGCACGTGCAAACTGCAAAGGCGGAGTAGCCAGGGCATAAGTGTAAGCATACCTCATACGTTGCCCATCCAACTCGCCATCTAATGTTCAACTGTTTTCTGCTACTGCACATTTTGCCGCTATTGCACATTTTCCTGCAAATGCGCCCTTGATTCGCCCACAGGGAGTCTGTAGCAACATAAGCAGGCACTTCGTCAGAGCTAAGATTTTTGGGGACAGCCCCTTTAACACTCCGTACTATATGCCTTTTCTACGTAACTTCTTTGCTTCAACTCATAGAGGTTTTTCCTTGAAGCTTCCTGCGCATTGCGCTTGGCGGTTTGCCCACGTAACGTAAGAATAGCCGGTTGAAATTGGATAGATTCCGAAAGCCCGACTGATCAGCGATTTCCAGAATACTGAGCGAGCTCTGCTCCAGGAGCTGAACAGCGTGATCGAGTCTCAACTGCAACAAATAGTTCATAGGTGACATCCCCGCTGCCTGGCTAAAAAGCGCACTGAACCGGGATGGGCTGAGATGGGCTTGCTCCGCCAATTCGGAGAGTGTCCATGCACGCTCCAGATCCGATTACCATTCGCTGAATCGACTCGCGAATCATCTCCAGATGCTTGACAGCCGGACGGACTTCCGCTGTCTCCGGCTGGCGGAAATGGCGGTGCACCTCTGCCAGCAGCAGCAGCAAGCAGCCATGCAGCACGGAATAGCGCGAGCTTTGCTCCGATTGATATTCCTCCAGCATTCTCAAAATGTACTCATTTAACCCGGCATTTGCGGCTTCGATCTGATCAGCCGTGATCCTGTTCGGGAAAAGGCTCCCTGTTTGTCTGAAGGGCAGCATTATCTCCGGATTATAACGATGCTCCGAGCTGACCAGGGACGGCTCGAACATGATCACGACCATTTCCAGATCCTTTCCCTCATATGCCCGATGCAGATCGTGGGAATCGATCAGAAATACATCACCCGCTGCAAACTGATATTCCTGTCCGTTGATGATATATGTCCCCATCCCGGAGGTAATGAGATTAATCTCCAGTGCGCGATGCCAGTGCAGCCGTTGAAACAAAGGGCTGACCCCCTTGGACACGGAGACCGTCATCGGAAATTCGCCCGGCATTTGTATGAGGTCAGGTTGAATCATCTGGTATTTTCCTCCTGCAGCTTGATTCATGTTTGCCTCTATTAAAGCATACCCGCCAGGATGACTCAATTCTCTATTGTACGAACCCTATGAAACTAGCACACATATAGTATAGTGTCCCTAGCAGTTTCTATGGCTAGGACATTACCATTCAATGAGAGGAGGTGATGCCCATGAATGCTATGCTTTCCGGCAAGTATCAGTCCGCCCGCCGAAGTGTCCGTATCTTGAGTGCAAGAATCGAGCTGCTGGAACATCGTGTGGAGCATTTGGAGGAAACCGTCCAAGCTCACATTCTTCCGCTCCCGTTAACCCGGGAACGGCTCCACAGCTTGGTCGGCACGTCCCTCACTGTCCAAGCCTTTGACCAGAAAATCCAAGGAACCTTGCTCTCTGTTCAGCCCGATTTCCTTGAGTTAATGGATCAGGAGGGAAGGCGTGTCATCATCCCTGCAGAACGCATAACAGCTATCGATCCGGAGTAGTGAGCCGGCAAGTTAGCATGCTTGTTTGTCTTACCCTGCAGAATCGATGCTTATTCTACTCACCTGCGGGGGCTTTTTCTTCTTTTTCCGAAGTATCCAGCAGCACTGCATTAATGCCGTTGATGAAGGCCTGGGCACTCGCCTTGATAATGTCTGTGTCCATAGCTTTACCTGTATAAATATTGTCTTGATGCTTCAATCGAATGTGAACCCGGCCAAGCGCCTCTTTTCCCCGCGACATGCTGTTAATTTTGTAATCCAGCAGTTCAATCTCCAAGCCGGTCAAGGCCCGGATCGTTCCATAAAGAGCGTCGATCGGCCCGTCTCCGCTTCTGGTATCCTCCAGACTGACTCCCTCTCTCTTCAGCTTAACGGTTGCCGTTGGAGCTTCATCGTCTGTAACGACCCGAAGCGATTCCAGCTCATACAGATGACCGCTTCCTCCGGACTGCTTGCGCGCTGCCGACAACAAGGCAAATACGTCATGGTCGTAAACCTCCTTCTTGTCATCCGCCATGCGAAGAAAGGCGGCAAACAGCCCTTCGAATTCGTCCGTAGATCCGGCATAGAAGCCCAGCTTCTCCATTACATGCTTGAAAGCATGGCGGCCGGATCTTGCGGTCAATACGAGCTCCATGCTCTCTACTCCAACATCCCCCGGCGACATGATCTCATAGACCTCCTTGTTCTTCAGAAGACCGTCCTGGTGAATACCCGAGGAGTGGGCAAAAGCGTTCTCACCCGTAATGGCCTTGTTCACTTGAACATCCAATCCGGTCAGATAAGTGAGCAGGCGTGAGGTTCTCATAATTTCCTTCAGATTCAGATCCGTATGACTCTGATAGAACGATTCCCTTACCTTCAGCGCCATTGCAATCTCCTCCAGCGAAGTATTTCCGGCCCGTTCACCAAGTCCGTTGATGGTGCACTCCACCTTCTCGGCCCCGTTTTTTATGGCGCTAAGTGTATTCGCGGTTGCCATTCCCAGATCGTTATGACAATGAACACTGAGCATCACGCGGTCATTGAGATTCTTCAGACGTTCGTGGATCTTCCGGATCAATTCGCCAAATTCCTCCGGTACCGCATACCCGACTGTATCCGGTATATTAATTATCGTCGCTCCTGCCTTGACGACAGCCTCAATGGTCCGCCACAAATATTCGAATTCCGATCTGGAGGCGTCCTCCGTAGAATACTGGACCTCAGGCAGTAGCGTACGGGCATACTTAACGGCTTCTACCCCCATCTCAAGCACTGCATCTCTTGAACGGCTGAACTTCTTCTCCACATGAATATTCGAGGTGCCAAGCACGATATGGATGAATGGATTCTCAGCCAGCTTGATGCTCTCGTATACGCTGTCAATGTCATTCTTAACGGCCCTTGCAAGGGCTGTTACGGAAATCCCCCCCCTAACCGTACGAGCGATCTCCTGTACCGCTTGAAAATCACCGGCAGAGGAAGCCGGGAATCCTGCCTCAATCATGTCGACATGCAATTGCTGCAGCTGACGGGCGAACTCCAACTTCTGCTGTACATTAAGCTTCGCTCCAGGAACCTGTTCTCCATCTCTCAAAGTCGTATCAAGCACCCAAATTTTTCGACTCACAATCCTTCATCCTTCCTGTTTTGGAGTATCCTTTATGTGAAGCGGAGGCGGCTGAACCCGGAATTCAGCCAACAAAAAAGCCCCGTCTCTATAGCTAGAGACGAGGCTTACCCCGCGGTACCACTCTAATTGATTCTACGCCAAAAGCAGAATCATCTTGTTCGATGGCCATCACCATCTATCCCGATAACGGTGGAACTCCGGCATACCCTACATTGTCAGGCAGCAGTTCATAGACGAGTTCAGAATGTTGGACCTGCCGTTTTCCACCTGCCAACGGCTCTCTGCGAAAGTCCTGAATTCCTACTATTTCTAATCGCGACATTTCAATTTTGGAATTGTTATACATACTATGGCAAATTCTCAGAATTGTCAACAGCACACAAAAAAAGCCAGCATCTCTGCTGACTTTTCGAAGAATGGATCGTCAGGGGCTCGAACCCTGGACCTGTCGATTAAGAGTCGAATGCTCTACCAACTGAGCTAACGATCCATAATATAAGCTTGTCCTGCACCATTTGTGCTTCTTCGAAATCGGCTTTTTAAAAGGCTGATTTTCGAGGGGACTTTTATAGTATATCCATTTTAAAAAACAGAGTCAAGCATTATTTTAAAAAAATGATCCGGAATAACTAACCTGCTTTTTGAGCCGGCGGAAAGCCGCCGACTCACCTGAGATAAATTCCACTATGGTAAATATAATACGTGTTGGCATCAAGACTCTTCAATAAGCGCAAGGATTGCTCGGCCTGGACGAGATTCATACAATACTGAGGATTCGCAATGGCCAGTTCACCTTCCTCCACTACAGCCGCATCTCCCGTAATCACACTTTTCAGCTCTGGAAAATACAGAGAAATATGACCTGTCGTATGACCCGGCGTAGCTAATACTTCGCAATGCCCATCCATGAGGCGATCCCCGTCCTTGACGAGAAAATCGACTGAAGCCGCTCTTAACCCCTTCAATTCCTCAATGAACTCCCGTCCGGACTCCGCCTGTTGCTCATCCATCTCCTCCAGCAATTGTTCGGCTTGGCGCAAGCGCTCCGACTTGACCTCTCCGGCTATAGCCCTGCTCTCCCACTCGCTTGCAATGATTCTAACCGCGGGATGCTTCTCCTTGAAATCATGCAAGGAACCGATATGATCATCATCGTAATGCGTAATAATGATCTGGGTTAGCTGGTCTGGATGATACCCCTTCTGCAATATTTCGCCTTCTATTCGATCGAGAAATCCAGGGTAGCCGGTATCCACCAAAGTCAGTTCATCTTTATACACTATTAGGCTGGGGCAGATCGAGTACATTTGTCCATAATACTCGAATTCAATGGGCAGATTAATGATCTGCACAGGGTTATTCATTGCGCCTGCATTTGTCATGCATGAGGCTCCTTTCCTGATTAAGCAATCGTTTTAATGACTCTAGCCGGGTTGCCTCCAATGACTACATTATCTGGAACATCCTTCGTCACCACGGAACCCGAGGCAATGACAACGTTGTTGCCGATAGTCACACCGGGGTTGATCACGGATCTACCGCCGATCCACACGTTATGACCGATATTCACCGGCTTGCCGAACTCGGCTCCGGAGTTTCGCTCAGCGGCATCAAGCGGATGTGTTGCGGTATAAATATGAACACCCGGCGCAATAAAGCAGTTGTCTCCGATCCGAATTTCACAAACATCCAGAAAAACACAATCAAAATTGGCATAAAAATTTTTGCCGACATAAATATTATAGCCGTAATCACAACGAAAAGTGGGTTCGATATACGCCCCCTCCCCCGTCGAGCCTAATAACTGGCTAAGCAGCGCTGTACGCTGATCCATATCTGTCTCAATGGTATTATTGAACAGGCGAGTCAGCTTGCGAGCGTTCAATCTATCCCGTGTCAGTTCCGGATCTCCCGCCATATAGAGCTCACCATTAATCATTTTTTCTTTCTCTGTTTTCATAAGAGCACTCCTATCTTTATGTGGTTAAATTGAGTTACGGCTTGTGCTTTGTTTCCCGAAAAATACGTTGAGACGTTCCGAAAAAAGTAGCATGGCGGCGGCAGATGTTGCGATAAAGAATGGAAATATTCCGATTGTCGTATACCCGGCCAGCAAGCCAAGCAGCGGCGGCAGCAGGGTGCTGCCTGTATAGGCCATAGCCATCTGATAACCCATAATTTTCTGAGCTCTCGCTTCGCCAAATCGGACAGGCGTCTCATGCAGCATGCAGGGGAAGATCGGAGAGAGTCCCAATCCGGCTATCAGCAGTCCGCATAATGAAAAACCGGCCGGAAGCGGCAGCAGTAGCAATAATGTGCCTGCCAACGTCGTAATTTGTCCCGTGCGGATCAATTGGCGATTTGTCAGCTTGAACGTAACAAAGCCGGTAATGAAACGCCCGATGGTGATTCCCGCGTAGTACAGAGAAACCCAGAGTGCGGCTTGGTCGGCGGCCAGCCCTTTCATTTTGACCAGGTAACTGCTGCCCCACAGGCCTACTGTTGTCTCAACCCCGCAATAGAACAGGAAACAAGCCAAAGCAAACATAACACTCTTAAGGCGAGGCTTTCCTGCTCCGCTGTTGCCAGACAGAGAGGGCCCCTCAGTGGATGTGTCTCCCAGCCCAGTGCTCTGTTGAACTGCTAGCCGTCTCCATAACGGGAGTGATACTAGCAGAACGATTACCAGTGTAAATTGAATCCCGGCAACCGCCTGATAACCATCTCTCCAGGAAGCATTTCCATTCAGGAAGGAGGCCATGATAATCGGGCCAGCCGTTGCCCCTACGCCCCAGAAGCAATGCAGCCAGCTCATATGATGGGCTTTGTAGCGTGCAGCGACATAATGGTTAAGCGCTGAATCGACGGCCCCTCCGCCAAGTCCAAGCGGAATGGCGCATACCATCAGCCAAAGGATTGACGGAGCAGCCGAGAAGCCTGCCAAAGCGCCTGCTGTCAGGATACAGCTGACAAGCGTGACAGGACCTGTGCCGAACCGACGAGCAACAGAGCCGCTGATCAGACTGGATACAATGGTGCCAATGCTGATCGTCATCGACAATACACCGGCCATCCCAATCGGCGCGCCAAGCTCCGGTCTCATCACAGGCCAGGCTGATCCGAGCAGCGAGTCAGGAAGCCCAAGACTGATAAAAGCCAAGTAAATAATCAATAGTAAAAGTGTTCCCATATACGTATAAAACTCCTATCCTTATCATCAATCTTCATGGTCATCGAGAATCAGGTTCATGCCAAGCGTCCTCAGCCCGTTTAAATAGTCCTCTCTCCAATCACTTGCCGCTAGGACGGGCAGATGCTCTTTTGGAACATAGGCGGCACTTCTTGAAGCGATGGCATCCAGAAGCTCTTCGCTGACTTCGTCGCGGCAGAAGATGACAGCCTTCGGATTCACCATGGCTGCATAGGAAGCTATCAACCGGCTCACCGCATCGATTGCACTGGAATTATCCATCATGACAGCGGCACCTTCTTCGTTCGAGATCGCCTGTTGAAAATTCCCTCCGTCATAGAGAGGCACGAACGACACTTCTCCCGAAAAAGACGTGCTTCCGCGGACAACACTGCCGTTAAGCCATAGGCCTGCCCCTGGCCCGTTTTGTCCGAAGCACAAATAGACAAGGGACTCGCTATTGGACACGCGCATTCTTTCACAATAACCGAGCACAGCCGCATTCATATCATTCTCCACCGCAACGGGAAGCCGGAATTTTGCCTGGAAAAATCCCTTCAGATCAAAGTCCTGAAACTTCTCATACCCGGGGATGTGAATGATGCGACCATCCTTGACAGCTCCAGGCACTCCAAAGGAGATCGCACGAATGCCGGGATGAAGCTCCATCAAAGACTCCAGTTGCTTGGTCAGCGTATCGATTCCTTCCTGAAGCACACCGGAACAGCTTCCGCTCTCCTTCACTTCGCCCAGCGCATTGCAGATGGCATACGGCGTTTCCTTCTTCTCCAGAAACATCGTGATCCCCAGCCTGTAGTCCGGGTTGTAGGCATAACGTCTGGCTCTTCTTCCGCCGCTCGAATCATCCAGACCGACAGCCGCTACTTCTCCTGCCTTCTCCATCACACCGACAAACTTGCTGATCGTCGGAAAGCTAATTCCAAGCTGTTCGCTGAGCTCGACCTTTGTTGCACTTCCTGAGTTCAACAGCGCTGTGCGGATACCGCGAAAAATACTCCTTTTCATATCCTTCGGTGTTGAAATCCTGTCGCCCATTCCTGCTCACCTCGATTCCGAACACTTTTTAAACGAATTTAATAAGTGCGCTATTATCATATCAAGACCTTACCTGAAAAGATAGACCTTTTAACAAAAAAAGAGACTGCTCCTAAGAGCAGCCTTAAATCTCCCTTCCGCCTGAATCACTTCCGTGCGGATTTTCTTTCAACCATGTTGATGCCAATGCCCATATATACCACTCCAATCAGCAGTATAAGGGAAAGCTGGAGTGCAATCTCACCGATTCCCGCATCCGAATTGACTACCTTCATTAGCGCATCCATCGCATGGGACATCGGAAACAAATCCGCGATGAAGGATAGCACCGGATTATTCAGCACCCCCGGCGGCATATAGGCGCCACTAATAAGGGGAATCATAGGAACAAAAGTCGGATAAATCGCATAAAACTGCTCCGGCTTGCTGACAAACCCCGTGATGAGCATAGCGAGACTGATCATCCCGAAAATAAAGATAGCAATGATCAGCACAATCAATCCGAAGTGATGGCCTAAATCAAATTTGAATACGTATTTGAACAGGATGAGAACAACGACGACCTGAAAAAAGGAAATGAAAAAGCTGTATGAAATATATCCAAGATACATGCTGGTTTTATGGATTGGCGACAAGATCATTCGGTCCCATATCCGGGATACTTTGTCGTACGTAACGCTGTTCACCTTGAAGCCCATCGTGAATAGGGAGATTAGGAGCGTAAAGGCAAACATGAGCTGTGTGCTCATATTATGACTCTGCACCTTGTTGCCGTCGATCCCTTGCTTGGTTAGTTGAAAAGGAGGCTTCTGCAAGTACTCGTTCACAGCTTCCCTAAGCTTCTCTTCTTTAATGGCGCCGGAGGAAGCCTGTAACTGCATTTCCTGAGTATAAATCTTGCGTACATACTGATCCACCTGCTGAATTGTTGGGGAATCAGAGGCTGCAATCAGACGATAATCCTGCTCCAACAGCTTCACCGCGACATCGCTTCGCCCCTTCTGCACCTGTTCGCGCGCATGCTTCGCATCCATCACTTTGAAGTGATAATACGCCCCTTCCCGATTCAGCAATGGCAACCACTTTTCCTCGATTGCCGCTCCATGCTCATCCTCACTAAAGACAGCGATTGTCGTCATATTCTGACCACCGCGTACAAACAACAAGGTTGCCAAAATGCTTAACACAATAAAGAGAAGAAGGAGCAGCGGATTTCGTCTATCCTTTGCAAGTTGTGCCATAAATACCGAGCCCATCAGGCTTCACCTCTTTTCGGATACAGAAGCATTCCTGCAAATAAAAATAGAATGCCGACCAGACTCAGTACAACCAAAGGCATCCCTAAAGACGTACCGCTCTCCAACTGAATCCACTCGATCACCGTTGACAGCATAAGCCCATTCGGCGTCCATTCGCTGATGCGCTGCAGCCATTCAGGAAATAGATAAATTGGAACAAAGTTCCCTCCGAGAATGCCAAGCGCCATCGTAAAGAGCAGGATAAGTCCGTTAGCCGCATCCATTTTGTTTGTTCTAAGCGAAATAGAAGTATAAAAGGCGGAAATACCGGCTACGGTCAGTGCATAGACGGTGATCATCAACAGAAGACCGATCCAAAAGGAGAGCGGCTTTCCCGTAAACAAGCCGAGCAGCAAATGCGATACAATTACAACAAATGAAAACTGCAGCCAGACCAAAACAAAAGTAGCGCAAGTCTTGCCCATTAAATAAGACATGGGTTTCGTATTCGCTGCGACGATCCGTTTGATGACCTCTTCCCGCTTTTCCGTACCCGTCTTCTCGGCTACGGTTGAAGCAATAAACAGGGAAAACAGCGCTCCCATTGCCATCGTAAAGTATTGGCCCATCGTGAACGGCTCGGCACCCTCCAAAGCTTCGCGGCCACCCTCCGGCATGGCCACCGCCTCCGCTGCTGTCCTATCGCCTCCCGAATGTTGAAGCGCAAGCTGGAAATTCATCTGGTCGAAAAATTCGCTAATCATCATTTGAATGACCGTCACATTCATGGAATTTTCAGCTACAACAAAAGGCAGGCTGACTGCAGAGGCCTCCTTGTCGAGCATGATCGCATTCAACATGTCATAGGTGTACCCTTGCGGGATTTTAATCCAGCCGTCGATCTTCTTCTCCTTCAGCTGTTGAAGCGCCTCGGATTCACTTAACTCATAGACCGTCAACCAATCCGCAACCTCCGGACGTTGCAGATATTGCTCTAGGTAGGCAATTGGCTTCATGTCTGCACTGTGTTCCATTAGTGCTTGAGCTGCGGTCTGATCCTCAAGCCTCTCGATATCCGCTATAAATTGTCTAATCCCTGCCTCTTCCGCATCTTGATTGACAATAGCCAATTTAAGATCAAGAGGACTGGTACTTCCTCCTGCAACACCGGAGAAAGCAAAGCTTAAGATGACAATCAGGACAATCGGCGTCACGAGGACCGTGAGGATCTCCTTGCGATTTCTCCAGAACAGCAACAGGTCCTTGAAGATAAAAGTAAGCATCGTATTTCCCCCTAGTCTCTCAGTGTCCGCCCCGTTAAATGCAGAAATACATCCTCCAGGCTAGGCGTATCCACCTGGTAATTGATCAATTCGGCGCCTGCCTTCTCGGCTTCACGAACCAGCAATCCCAATGTGTTGCTGCCCCTTGAGGTAATAAAACTGATAATCTCTTCCTTCGTCTCCACGTGATGAATATTCTTCAGTCCCTTGATCGCCTCGACAAAGGATGCGCTGGGCCGGTCAAGCTGAATCTGGATCTTGTCCTCATTGGAAAGAATGCTCATCAGCTCCGCCTTGGTGCCTGCCGCAATGATTTTACCATGGTCCATGATGTATACCCGTTTGCACAATTGTTCAACTTCCTCCATGTAATGGCTCGTGTATAGCACTGTCGTACCGGAACGCTCATTCATTAACCGGACCATCTCTAAAATATGAGTTCGGGATTGGGGATCAATCCCTACGGTAGGCTCATCAAGAATCAGAATCTTCGGTTGATGAAGGAGGGCGGCTCCAATGTTCACTCTTCGCTTCATCCCGCCGGAGAATGTCTTGACGATTTCCTTCTGCCTATCCTTAAGACCAACCAGCTCAAGTACATCCTGGATGCGTTCTTCTAGCAGGCGTTTCTCAACTTTATAGATCTTCCCGAAAAACTTTAAATTTTCATAAGCTGATAATTCTTCGTACAATGCAATTTCTTGCGGAACTACACCGAGCACTTTTCTCAAAGCAGCCGGATCCTCCACCGTGCTTTTTCCATGAAACTTGATATCGCCAGACGTAGGCTTGATCAGTGTCGAGATCATCGAGATCGTCGTCGACTTTCCAGCCCCGTTCGGACCCAGCAGTCCTACAGAGTCCCCTTCATCAAGGTAGAGGTTAATTTCGTCCACGGCCCGTTTGCCCTTATACGATTTGCAAAGCTTGAATACCTCCAGCATGCTGTACTCCCCCTGCATCCCTATAATTTTCCTAGAGCGTAAAATAAAAAGACCGGAGCCGCTACTTACTCCAGTCACTAATTCCTATGTATGCATGACTTCAGTCACTTTTTATACTAGATGGTGCTTGATAGCATAAATAGCCAGCTGCGTCCGATCTCTCAGCTCGAGCTTATCCAGGATTTGACTGGTGTGGTTTTTGACCGTCCCGATCGAAAGCGCCAGGCGCTCGGCAATCTCCCGGTTGCTCAGTCCTTCGCCAATGCAAGACAAAATCGCCCGTTCCCTTGGCGTCAGCGACGGATCCGGCTGGTTCGCTTCCTCCTGCTTGCCTAGCAGAGCAGGCACCACCTTCGCGGCAATCTGATCCTCAAGCGACAGTCCGCCTGCAAAGGCGCTCTTCACCGAACGGATTAATGCAGAGGTGTCTCCGTTTTTCAGCAAATATCCGCTTACCCCGATTTTCAAGGCATTCATGACATAATCCTGATCATCAAAGGTCGTCAGCATCAACAGCTTCACTTCCGGTGAACGCGCGCGGATAAATCTAGCTGTCTCAATTCCGTCCATTTCAGGCATGCGAATATCCAGCACAGCAACATCAAACTGATGATGCTCGCACAGGGCGACGGCTTCCAGGCCGTTATTTGCTTCTCCCGTTACCCTGATCTCCGGATCTGTCTCAAGCATCGCTTTCAAGCCTTGCCTGACCATCACTTGGTCCTCCGCCAGCAATACTCTAATCATCAGGCTCCCCCCTATCCGTAATTTGAAGCCAGCCCCGCACCACAAATTGCCCGGAAGCGGCAAAGACCTCCAAATCCCCGTTTATTTTGTTCAGTCTCTCCCTCATTGAGGTTAATCCAAACCCCTCCTGATACGAGTAAGGATTTGTAATCGGGTTGCTGATTTCAAACCGGAACACACTGCCGCCCGGCGCCTCAAATAGAATTTTTGCCTCTCTAGCTTTGCTGTGCTTCATAATATTAGTCAGTGCTTCTTGAACAGAGCGGTAAATGGCGAAGGACTGCTCCCCATGAAGCGGAGCGCTGAAAGCACCATGGTTGACGGTAAAATAAATGCGTAAGAAGCTGTCGCTCTCCAGCTTCCGGATCAATCTCATAATTCCCTGCAATCCGCCTGTGTCTCCACGCCTGAAGGCTTTTACGGCCCTACGGGTCTCTTCCAGGCTATCGTAGGCTAGCTGCTTTAACAAATCGACCTCCTCGTGATACGGATTGCCGTCCTTCAAACGAAGCGATTCGATCTGCATAAGGAGTGCGGTTAACTTATGCCCCACCGAATCATGGATCTCATGGCCAATCAGCATTCGCTCTTCCTGTCTCGCCGAATCCTCCTCGGTTGCCAGCCTTCTTTTTAAGCTTCTGTACTCCGATATCAAGGTGTTGTATCTTGCATTAGCAAAAGCTTCCCGTTCATGCTTTAACCGATATAGCGCTGCGCCGGAATACAGCAGAATGACATAGATGGAAATAAACAGCCAAGAGGAAGGCTCCAGGCCTGCCCTCACGGCGACCAGGCAAAGTCCCGCAATCTGAAGCACAGCAGGATAAATAGCGGAGAACAGGGATAGTCGTTGAATTATTTCCCAGACCACCATGCATTGAATCAGTAAAAGAAAGGGATTAAAGGCCTCACTGTGCAGGGGATACAGGTTGACCACCGAGAGGATCGACAGGACGCATAGTAAGACCATCGTAGTTCTGGGCTTCTTCGTTAGCAGGGGCAGCACAAAGAAAGCTGCAAAATACGCTGCCGCACCGAGCAGTCTCCAATACTCGGCTGTCATATGACTCCAATATGTACTCAAAGCTGCTGCCCAGACCAATAGCTGCAGAACAATCCGTAAAAAGTATGTCTTCAACCCTATCCCCCCTCCTCTTCAGAGCGTTCACACCTATGTATTGATTAAAGCATGACCTTGTGCCTTTATTCAACGATTGACAGCGTTAAGTTTATATACTAAACTAAATGCCATGAAAAATAAATCGGAGCATTCTCAACCTATTAGCAATCACGGAAGCAAAAGCTTGGGCCGCTTAATTATGCAGCTTAGAAAGCTTGAACGGCAGCCCCATTCTTTTGGACAGGCAGGCAAGCTGACCCCCAGCGAGATCCATACTATTGATGCCATCGGCTATGATGGAGCCAT
>NZ_HG005139.1:723811-825130 GCF_000455265.1 Paenibacillus antibioticophila | reverse complement strand
TACTATTGATGCCATCGGCTATGATGGAGCCATCCTCATGAGTGAATTGGCTGCACGTCTTGGCGTAACCAAGGGAGCAATCACCCAACTGGTTGATCGGCTGGAGTCGAAATCATTAGTCCTGCGCTCTCCGCATCCCACCGATTCAAGAAGCTCCCTCCTGTCACTCACCGACATGGGAAAGGAGGCTTATCTAGCCCATGAAGCGGGACGTAACTCCTTTTATAACCAGCTTCGCTCACAGTTGACAGAACAAGAAATTGAAGTGTTCGAAAAAAGTATAAATATATTAAACCGCATGTTAGACAAGTAATTTTTTTTGGATATTTAGTTTAGATATTAAACTAAATCAAAAGTTAAGTCATTGGAGGAATCATCATGTTAAGAGACCAAATTGTCGTCATTGGCGGATATGGACATGTCGGACAAGGCATATGCCAAGTGCTTGCGAAGAGCTATCCGGGCAAGGTCTATGCAGCCGGTAAAACACTCTCCCGGGCAGATGCCTTCAGCCAGGCCACAGATGGACGGGTTCAACCGATGCAAATCGATATACGCGAAGTACCGGACGAGCAATTGCTGGCTGGAGTTAAGCTAGTAATTATGTGCCTGGACCAGCAAAATACGGCATTCGTCGAAGTGTGCCTGAAGCAGGGGATACGGTATATAGATGTATCTGCCGACTATCGGTTTCTGTCTCAAGTCGAGCGGCTTCATCCACTAGCAGCTGCAAACGGCGCAACAGCCATCCTGAGCGTCGGACTTGCCCCGGGTTTAACAAACCTATTGTCTCTTCAGGCTGCCAGGCTCTTGGATAAGACGGACAATATCAACATCTCCCTCATGCTTGGATTAGGCGATTCCCATGGCAAAGCAGCCATTGAATGGACAATAGATAATCTGCGTAGAGACTTTCATACGATAACGCAAGGAAAAAGCCTGCCGCACTCCAGCTTAACAGATGGGCGAAAAACCGACTTCGGCGGTAATTTGGGACGTCGTACAGCATATCGTTTTAATTTTGCCGACCAGCATATTCTACCTAGGACTGTGCAAGTGCCTGACGTTTCAACCCGGCTCTGCTTCGATCATACCTTTCTTACCTGGTTTATGAGCGTCTTAAAACGTATTGGAATCCTCAACATGCTAAACGTGGGTTGGATCCGGAATGGGGCTGTCAGCCTGTTCAGTGCTATGAAGCTCGGCAATCCCCTGTTCGCACTCAAAATTGATGCCTACGGTGAATTGAAAGGCCTGCCTGCCCATGCGGAATGCTTTCTGCAGGGCACTGAAGAGGCGGCGATCACGGCACGGGTAGCTGTCTTGCTGGCAAGGAAGCTCTATGCCGTCGAAATGGAACCGGGCGTGTTCCACATTGAGCAATTGTTCCGCTATGAATCCTTCGAACAGGACTTGGCCGACATTGCGGACATGTCGTCTCAGGTCACGGTCAGAACATAGAAGGGACCGACACTATCACCCGGCTGACAGCAAATCGGTTAACATTCATCCTGAGCCAGAGATTTCTCATTATAAGGCGCATGATATTTAGGCGATTGAAATGGTTATTTTTGCATAGACAAATGAGGGAAGTTTTGCTATATTAATCACTGAACAACGTTCAAATCATTGTTCAGTTAGGAGGACATGATGGTCCCAAGAAATGATGCTAAAAAAGCAATTGTTGATGCAACTATAGAATTGATTCAAGAAAGCGGCGGGAATACCGAAGAACTGACCGTAAGAACCATCGCCGAAAGATCCAATGTAGGAATAGGATTGATCAATTATCACTTTCAAACCAAAGACAATCTGATCGAGGTTTCTGTTCAGCAAATTATCGGCGAGGTCATATCCAAATTCAAGCCAGATATGAACGGGAATTTGAATCGCATTGAGCAACTAAAAAACGTGGTAAAATCGGTTGCCGATTTCTTAGCGGGTAATCCATCCGTCGCACGAATCTCTATTCTTGGCGATTTTAAAACACCGAAAACATTCGATAATACAATGCAAACCGTGAAAGGATTTGGCCTATCCCTAAAAGACGTGAATTTTCCGGACAAGGACAAAACCTTGCTGATGTTTATGATAACCTCGGTCCTGCAGGCTGTTTTTCTGAGAAGGGAACTAAGTGAAGAGCTATTCGGATACCAGTTTGACGACAAGGTTCAAAGAGACCGGTTCATAGATGTCATCATGAACTATATGAAATGGGAGGGGACAGATTCCAATGAATAAACAGCTAGGTTTTTATTCATCCATCATCGCCGGAGGTTGTACGATTCTATTTTTGATTGGACTTGTTACTTTTAACGGTGGGCTTAGCTATTTCGTATGCCTGTTGCTAGGCTGGGCCTATGTGTTGCTGGCCTGCGCATTCGCTCAGGAAGCGGAAGAAGATAAGAAAGGAGTTGCTCTGGGAGGCGTGGCGATTGCAGTTATTTATTCGGTTTTTACGAACTTCGTGTATTATTCGCAATTGACGACCGTTGCCCATCAGTCTGCAAGTCCGGCGGTCATCGAAGCAATCACCTTTACGCCTGGCAGCTGGGTGTTCGGATTCGACATCATGGGGTACGGGTTAATGGCATTATCCACCTTTCTCATCGGCCTAACCATCCGTGCACAAACTGGAAAAGAGCGGGTGATGAAATATATGTTCCTTATCCATGGGGCATTTTTCCCGGTTTGCGTGCTTCTTCCGATGTTTAACGTGTTTAAGCAAGGCGGCGAATCTGATATGTCTGGTGTAATCGCTCTTATCTTTTGGTGCATCTATTTCGCCCCGGTAATGGCGCTGTCTACTCTTTATTTCCGGAGTCGTAAACGAGAAAGCAACCCCCTTGCTTCTGCAAAAGCCTGATACCGCTCATCTGCTCTTTTCAGCATGGAATCTTAACACCGTTTTTAGCTTCTCCGGCTTTGTCTTTCGAGGGTCGGACAAATAGATTTCCCGATGCAGTTTACTAGTGCGGCTGTAACCATTCTCTGCACAAAAGGCTTCCATTCGGGCAAAGCTCGCCGGCTCACCGTCGTAACTGCCAATATGCAGCATTTGACAGCATAGACCTTCTTCCATGGACTCAAAACGGACGGTCTCCAGAAACGGATTGGGCTTTTTCCCTTTTACCTGTTCCAGAAACCGCTGAAATCCTTGCTCCGTCAAAAAATCCGGTTGGCGTATCATCAATGTGTATTTGTAGTTGCTTTTGTCCGTTGAGGGTTTGGTTCGATCCACTAAATCCCAGACCCCCTCCATCGGAAAAACAGTATATTCGTAGTAACCCTCCGGCACATCCTTGCTTTTGTATGACATCCTTACGGCATAGCATAAGCTGTACAAAGCCTCAACCGCCCTAGAGAACTCCTCTCCGTTTGGGTCTCCGGAGCCCTCCACCATTATAAAATTCATGTTCGGAACTTGTATAATCTCTGGAGACGACTTCGGCAGATACAGCTGCTTGAAATCCTTCTTGAAATCCACTTTACGATTCAATGGATATAACCCCCTAATATCATGTTAGCCTCAGTATATCACCCTAAATATGACATTTACCGAGGCCTTTTTCATATTAATGAAAATCCCTGGACCATTTTAGGTACGAATCATTTACTACCGAAATAATACTTGATATACTATCGGTATTAATCTATTGGAGGTGCTCTATGTTTAAACCAGGCGTAACCATATGGTACAGCGTGAAGAGCTTGAAAGACACAATCCACTTTTACAAGGAGCTATTGGGATTCGAGCTTGTCTTTCATGATGCTGACTCTGGAATGGCTATGGTAAATACGACTACGAAGGATTGTATTATCGGATTCTCCGAGGCAGAAGAGGTTATTCCTTCCACATCATCCACCGTATTTGAGGTTTATGATATTGAGACCTCCAGACGATCCTTGGAGCAAAAGGGCGTAACCTTCATCGGTGAGACAGAGACCGTACCCGATATGGCAAAGCTGGCGACTTTTGTGGATCCTGACGGACACAGCCTGATGTTATCCGAGGAATTGAGTCCGCTCTGAGTACGCAAGGTCAAGTTCTTCAGCTCTCGCAAGAGCTCTCGGGACAATGGACGGTGCCTATTCTAGTATCACTGGAGAAATGCAGGGGCCGTTTCACCCCGATACAGCATCATTTGCAAATATCTCCGGGACGTTTAAGCGACAATCTGAAGCGGATGACGGAAAGCGGTCTGCTCCGGCATCTATCGCCCTATGAGCGGCGTCATCCCGCGCTGCCCGAATATGTGCTGACAGAAAAGGGCCGGCTGTTCCGGGAGGCAGCTCTGATGCTCCAAGCAGCCGAGCTTGAGCTGGGATACGGCAGATTGTCGGCTAAAGCCTGGAATATGCCCGTTTTGCTCGCGCTGCATTACAAACATGAGCACTTTCAAGATATCCGTCAGGCTTTGCAGCAGGTGACGCCGAGCATGTTATCTGCACGATTGGGTAATCTGCATGAGCTAGGGGCGGTGGACAAGCAATTAATAGCTCAGCCGCGCCCTTCATTTCTGTACCATTTGCAGCAGCCAGCGAAAAGACCCATTCATCGGCTGGCTGACAACCTGGATTCCATCGTGTAGATCTCGTTAAAGGTAACAGTCGAACAAGCGCACATGATAGGCCATGTGCGCTTGTTTTTACTGGGATATGATGCTGAATTCATTTAATCAATGTTCGGTATGCTCCCTTTCAAATCCCACCCATTGAAATCCAGTCGCCTGTTCGCTCCATGCCCAGAACCGTGATGCTTCACTGGAGTCCTCCGCTCGCGTGGACGGAGAAATCCGCTTCTTGCGATAATAATAACCGCCGGATTGCTCCGCCAGCTCCGGAGCAGTGGCAAGGAATATGGCCGTAGAGGAGCCTTCCTCCGGAGAAAGGAAAAAGGGACGCAGCAGCTTGTGCACCATTTTGCCGAACCCGGTTTGGCGATTGACGCCGATGTCAGTCGAGACGGCACCCGGATGCAGGGCGTTCACCGTTACCTTCGTCGCGGCCAGCCGGGCTGCCAGTTCGCGGGTAAACCAGATATTCGCCAGCTTGGAGCGACCATAGGCATTCCAGGTTTTAAAGCCTCTGTTCATGCCTGGATCTTCATAATTCATTCGCCCAATCTTGTGGGCGCCGGAGGAGACTACAACGATTCGTCCTGCGGTGCTGCGCAATAGGAGGGGCATCAGCAGCCCTGTCAGCAGAAAATGACCCAGGTGATTAACCCCAAGCTGCCTTTCGAAGCCATCCTCCGTCACTTCCCGCTTGATCGTAACCACTCCCGCGTTATTGACAAGGACGTCGATATGATCGACCCGTTCCGCAATTTCGGCTGCCGCCGCACGAATACTAGCAAAGGAAGCCAAATCTCCCAATACCATCTCCGCATCGTTGCGACCGCTTCGGCGATTCACCTCATCGACTGCTGCCTGGCCCCGCTTGGCATCCCGAACTAATAACAGAACCTTCATGCCATGCTCGGCTGCGAGCAGAGCCGCTGTTGCCCGCCCCATCCCGCCGCTTGCCCCTGTTACTACAGCAATGCGGTCCTTGCTCACAAATGATTCCGTCCCAGTGGCCTCCGCTTTGAAATCCTCCATCTCCCCGCACATCCCTTCGCCCCATTCCCCTTATTGGGTTCCTGCTTCTTGATTCGAATTCCAAATGACATTTTCTCCGTATTCCTTACCCCAGTCATACATCGCCTTCAACAAAGGCATTAAGCTCTGACCATATTCTGTAAGCGAATATTCTACACGCGGCGGTACCTCGGCATACACCTTCCGCTCCAGTAATTGGTCTTCCTCCAGCTCGCGGAGCTGGTTCGTCAACATCTTTTGTGTAATATGAGGGATTTGTCTCTTCAGCTCGCTGAATCGTTTGGTTCCTTCCAGACCAAGATGCCATAGTATAATCAGCTTCCATTTGCCGCCAATCACAGCAAGAGTCAGTTCTTTTTCACAGTTGATTTCCTGTAGATTGATTCGTTCTTTCACTTCAGAGGCCATGCATCAGAACCTCCTCTCGTTTATTCATTTTCAGACTCAAATGTATATTTATTTTACTACAGTGATGGACTAGTGCAAAACCCGCATCTTACGTTCCATTCAATAAACAGCAATGAAAAAAGACCGGAGTCCTGTTCGCCCAGGAGCTCCGATCTTATAGCTTCTTATTCCAGATTGGCATGCCGGCCAAACATATCTGCCCCCGTAATGCCTTCTATATCCATCAGTGTTAATACCAAAGCATCCAGACAGAGCAGAAGTCCTTGCTCAAACAGAGAACCCATCGGCTGAATTGTGATCGCCGCTCCGCTTGCAGCTGTGTCCTCCTTGGCTGATGCCGGAACCTGAACAATAGCTTCTGCCAGTCGTCCGATGGTGGATTCCGGCTTGATGGTAATCAGTCCAACCCTTGCCCCGATCCTAACAGCCTTCTCTGCCATCAATGCCAGGCTTCCCGTCTCTCCGGACCCGGAGCATAGCAGCAGCAGATCATTCGGGCCAATTCCAGGCGTCACGGTCTCGCCCACCACATAGACCTGCCGTCCGATATGCATCAAACGCATGGCAAATGCTTTTCCCATGAGTCCGGATCGGCCAGCCCCGGCAATAAACACCTTTTCTGATCGGAGCATAAGCCCTGCCATCGCCTCTAGGTCCGTATTGCTAATACGAGTAAGCGTCCGTTCCAGCTCCTTCAGAATTTCGGTGGCATAATGTGTGCTGCTCATGCTGCTTAGCCTTGCTTGATCAAGCGTTGAATTTCGGACGCCACTGCCGCTTTATCCTCGGCGCCGGTAATGCCGCCGCCAACGATAACAAGATCGGGGGCAGCTTTAATTACCTCAGGCAAGGTCTCAAGCTTGATCCCGCCTGCAACCGCAGTCTTGGCATTTGTCACGGCACGTTTGATCGTCAGCAGATCTTCGAATGGGTTCTCTCCAACCGCTTGTTGATCATATCCGGTGTGTACGCAAATATAATCAACGCCGAGCGCATCGACTTCACGCGCCCGCTTCTCAAGATCCGCCACGTTGATCATGTCCACCAAAATCTTTTTGTTCTGCTTTTTGGCTTCTTCCACTGCACCCTTGATCGTCATATCATTGGATACGCCCAGTACGGTTACCAGATCCGCACCCGCCTCGGCTGCCTTCATGATTTCGTACCCGCCGGCATCCATAATCTTCAGATCGGCCAGCACCTCCAGATGAGGAAAGGCATCCTTCATCGCCTTTACTGCGTGCAAGCCTTCATTAATTACAATCGGCGTACCGATTTCAACAATGTCCACGTAGGACTCAACCTCTTTCACAAGTGCAATTCCATCCGGTATATTTACAAGATCCAATGCCAGCTGCAATTTCATAGTTAGTAGCCTCCTAAGTCATTCAATTGACCTTATTGTAAAGATGAATGCTACGAGCCGGAAGTACGCACTTTGAAGTGGGGTAGTTACCTGGAGGATACTAATGATATCTCTGGACATTTATACGCTATACGCCGTCCCTTTCAGATTAAATCAGGACTTTGCGTTGAGCCTAAATATTCATATTGGTAAACCCGACCTGTAGCCCCGGAGGGCACCGCACGGAATTTCCCTTTATCTACAAGGAGCCGACAATACTTGATGACCGTTTCCTTGTGAAGCTCCAGCTCTCTGGCGGCTTTCGCAGGGCGAATCATCCGATGGTGACGAATGGCCAGACGCATCAGTTGCCGCTCAATTCTCCCGAATTTACGGAGAACGCCCCCTTCTTGTCCCGTCGGCGCAACCAAATATGGCGTCAATATACCGCGAAGCATAGCTACAATGAATAAAGGGTTTTCCTTCAGCTCATCCAATGAAATCTCAATATAATGAAAACCTTGCGATTGCAGATAGAGTCCACGATTCAAATCCATGCGATATTTCGTCCGATCCTGCCCATGCGAACCGTAATCCATAATCTCGAACACGAAAAAGTACTCACCCAATTTCCACATGAAATCCGTGTAATAAGACCGTCCCCTCCAATCCTTCACCTCGTATTCGGGATGCAAGCCATTAAAGTGTCCCATAAGCGGCCACCAAACTTTTTCTGCAAATAAACAGTTCCCATAACCATGCCCTCTCCTCAGCGCATCTTTTCGATCTCCTTGCCGCCTGGCTAAATGACTTTCAATCCACTGATCGTGCTCAACCTGAAAACTCAACTTTTTCACCTCAATTCCCCATTTTTGCTCAAAAAAATACCCGGTCATCCTTTATCACTAAAGGAATACCGGGCGTGCTTCGCCAGTCATATCTAGATTTAATAATTATAGTATGTCATTCCCGTTCCAATTTCAAGAAAAAGATGAGCAGCGGGGATTTGTACGTTTTTCCGTATAAAAGTCACGTGTCGGCGTCTAAATTACTGCTGTTTATATGATATTTCGTACAAAATTTCCGATTTTACCCTCCATACAGGATTTTTTATACGACATTTCGTACAAATGCCCTCATAGCAACCGCACAAGCAGATCTTTATACGAAATTCCATACAAATATCCGTTCGTCCACCCAAATACCGCAGTATCTGATCGCCCCGCCCGCTCTTTATACGAAATTCCGCACCAAACTCCCATACCCGCTTACCTCACCCGTCCAATCCTTTGAGAGCACTACCAGATCGCCATCCCAATCCGGGATATAAAGACAGCCGTTATAGTGGGACGATGGTTCTTATCCAGTAATCTGCTTGGGGCTTGGAACGAATTCATCCTATGTCCTCCATTTTGAGGCAGCCGAGTTTTCCCTCTCCCCGTGCCGGCATTTAGCTACTAATCTTTACAGGAATAAACACCTCCATCTGCCCCCAGCCCTGTGCTTCCATAACAGCCTTCGGCGTAATGATATGCCCCATGGAATAGTGATTCGGCCGGATATCAAGCTCAAGAAAATCAGAATTTCCAACGTAATCGAGCACTTCCTTTTGTAGCTTGTCATGTGCCTGCCCGTCACGGTCAGGATAAGCAAAGGTGATGTACAGCCCGCCGTCGAAATCCATGGTTTCAAAGCCACCTGTTTCTCCGTTTTCCGTTAATGCCCAAAGCCAAACCATTCCCTGCTGTTCTTCATCGTAATAAAGGAAGTCCCTGGGCATAAAGCTCTCGCTCGGTTTAGGTGTCACGCTTGAAAAAAACTTGTCAAAGCTTCTCAAAATCCCATCATCGGAAAAATCACCAACCTTGTCTAATCCTGATGTTACCGCCTTGAATGGAGGCAGTGAAATGATTCTGAAATTCATAAAAAGTCCTCCTTAATAAGTGCTTGATTTAAATTTTTTCTTTTTCATGTCATTTTGCCTTAAACTGCTCAATTAAAGCCGAAACCCCATCCATACAATCCGCAAAAGCCCTTAGCTTGTCAGCAATCTTCTTACGTTTGCTTTTATTCTGCAATGCCTCTAGGGTAACATTAAAGCCTCCGCCCAAAGCCTCTAAATCCGTACCGTTGTCATCATTCCAGTAGTGGCCTGTTTTGCGATAAAGCTCAACAATACTGCTAATAAATGTCATATTTGGATCCAAGGCAAGCGCCTTATCTAAAAAGCCCTTGCAACCGCCGCTGTTGGTGGCAAGACAGCAAACGTAAACCGTGTGCATCCCCCAGTTGTCGAATTCTTCCGGCGTAATTTTCTCGAAATAACCTTTTTCAATGTGATCTGCCCATGCATGAAATGCTTTTACTCCAAAGCAATAGTTCTCGCCTTCATAAGTGAGCAGCTGAGGCAGAGATAATATCCGCTCCCGATAGATTCCAGCCAAGTCTTTGCTTTCCTGTTTTTCACCGATAAATAGCCAGCCATGGCAATGATCGTCCTGCTCTACATATCCCTTTGGCAATAAATCTTCCACGGATATGGAATCAGGCACCGTTCCGTCGCCGCCCATATAGAGCAAGGTTTTGCCGTAATCAGCATACCCTACCAGCACCCCCCAGCCAAAACGGTTATGCGGATTGTTGCCATAATCATTTAGAATGATGGGTATTCCCTTGTCAATATACGCCATGAGCATTTGCACATACATTTCACGGTTGGACAGGATTTGCTTCAGCGGAACAAAGGTGCTCGCATACCCACATTTTTCAAAAATTTCTTCAATAACGTGATGGTTCCCTTTTTCACTCAGGCGGTAATCCACTACGCCGCTACCCCGAAAGTAGTTCTTCGAATAAATCTGCGTGAAGTTCTCCCCGGTTAGCCCCGCAAAAAACCAATAGTCGAAATCCCGTTCATCCAGACATTCCATCAGGTAGCTCGCACAGCCGTTGAACCAATAATTCTGACCGTATTCGGGATGAACGATCTGCCTTAAATTAGGCAGTGTGTTATTACTCTGCTTCACATTCATTTTCAATGCCCCCTGCGTTGTATTTGTTTTCGCTGAGGTTTTCAGCTGTGAAATTTTGATCGAGCGGAACCGCTTTTTCCCCTGCCCGTTTGTACCAATTATTATCGTCTCCGGTGTATGTAAGTGTAGGTCCATATTCATATAAGGGAAGCTAACGCCGCAAAAGCGGACTTCGCCGTTCAAAATGACCGCAAAATGCTTTTCACCCACAACCCACGTCAGCTTGTTATAGCGGTCATGGGGAATATTCCCGATTTCCGGATAGGAAAATGCATTCCCTAGAACAGGCTGCTGAAAAGAAAGCGCATGTTTCTTTAAAGCTTTATCGGCATAATTTTCGGCATTCATGGTGTAGGTGCAACCTCCGTGGGAGAACCAGAGGCTACCCTCGGTTGTTCCCCAAAGGTATTCTTCACTCTCTTCCTCCGCCAAAAATTCCATGTCAACCCGAAACGGGAGTCTCACGGCCACATTGGTATCCAGCTTCCTTTCGGAAATCCATGCGATAAATTCAGCCTCGCCATTCTCCAGAACCGTAAAATGGGGATCATAAATCGGCGTGATTTTGTGAAAATCAATACCATATTCCTGCAGAATCGGGTTAGCTCTTTCGATTTCTTCATAAGTGATACTCTCTGTAATTTCAAACTCAGGATAGTCCACAAAATTAGGCTTGCGCTGTCGTACAGGGACATAAATATTTATCCGCTCCCGATTGTTTTCAGGGGAAAACACGGCCTCGATCAACGCTTCATGACGTAAGCTGCCATTATGAAGAAAGTCCACCTCAAAGCTTGGGTTATCGTCAAAGCTTTGCAGCATCCGATACTGTAAGGCCCCCAAGTCTTCATCTGCATAAGTGGACGAAACCGCAAACATGCCACCCGTAAACTCTCTGTATTCAAATGGGAATGCCTTTGTTGATTCGTTACACTTTTCCATGTCAGAGATTTGGCCAGGAAGCTTCTGCATAATAACAATATCCTCACCGCTCTGAAACTCAAACATCGTGCGGCTTCCCGGCTTACCAAAGGGGATTTGATTGGCGGAAAACCAGTCCCAAAAGCTCTCTATTTCCGATTTCCTGCTGTCCGTTCTTATAGATGTAATCATAAGCATTGGCGGCAATGTCACAATATCCATCTCCAGCGGCTTTGCCAGCTTATCCGAAATGGTGTTCAAGGTTTCCATTGACAGATCCTGCTTGGAAGCGGAGAGAAGCTCTTTTTGCGCCTTCTCATAGAGTAAGGGCAGAGCAGAAATATGGGTGATTCCATGGGCAGTCATGGCATTCAGAAAGTCGCTGACAAAGGCTTTTAATTGGGATAGCGTGCTGATTTCGTCATCAATTTCCTCCATGCGCTTAACAAAGCTTTGCACTAAAGTCTCCATGTCCTGATTTTCGTAAATCCGCAGAATATCCTTGATGGAAATTTGCATTTTCCGCAGCACCAAAATCTGCTGCAGCCGATTGATATTTTCACTGTCATAAAAACGGTGCTTCTCAAAGGGCGGACGATCGCTTTTCAGCAAGCCTACTTGTTCGTAATATCTGAGTGTTCTTGAGGATATGCCGAATTTTTCCGTGACTTCAGTTATTTTCACTAGATTCATAACAACCCTCCGTCTCGTTTTGCTATGATTATATCAGTTGACCTAACGTCAATTTCAATGCCTCGTACTCTCAATTAATGAACGTATTTTGAGCAATTAGATAAATAAAAAAGGGAGCCCTTTTCTTGTTGAAAAGAGAACCTCCCTATAAATCATTTACAACAGATTCGGTTTAGCTTTAGTTATAAAAGTTGTTCCTGTTCATCCGTGATATTCAGCTTCTCCTCAAGCAGCTTTTTGTTATGAACAATACTTTTGTCATCAGGTCTATATTTCCTGGCCTCTTCGTTATGAAGGTATGATTCCTTAAATAGACCTAGACGGTAATAACAAACGCTCATATGAAGATGCGGGTACCAGGTCCAGTAGGCAGGAAAACTGAAGCTCCACTGATTCGTATCGGCAGGCAGCTTTGTGGCCAAGTCATACCAGAAAATAGCTGTATGATAGTCATTTTTCCGATAAAAATAATATCCAAGCCGGCTTGCTACTTCAGCTCTGGGTTTACTGTAATCGAAGGAGCGGCACAATGAGGCAAATTCTTGCTGCATATTTCCGAGAAAACGATAGCAATCTGCCATATTGATGCATGCGTTGATTTTATCCTCGACCCATCCTTCTCTAAGCTTCAAATTTTCCTCATAGCTCTCAATGGCTTTTTCGTAATGACCATTCTCCCTCAATTCATTTCCATAGTAAAAATAGTCTCGTGCGCTGAAGGTATCGCCTCGGGCGATCTTGGTTTCGTAAATTTTCAAGTTTCTTCCGACTTTGTGCTCCGTCTTCTTATGGGTGATAGCCACGTCTGAGTTGATAACATAACCGCTCACTTCCAAATAATTGTGTACCTCTCCGCGCCATTGAAAATTTTTAGCTGTTTTAACCAAACGGTTACGGCGATAACGAAGCGTGACGTTTCCGAATTCATCCATGCCCGCATTGTAAAACATAGAGACGGAATCCACGGCTGGATCTAATGTTTCTTTAAGCTCGAGAAATGCTTGTCGGTCTCCCTCAAGAATAACGTCATCAGCATCCAAATATAGAATGTACTCTTTCGTTGCATAAGTAAAAGCATGATTTCTCGCTTCCGAGAAGCTGCCAGTCCACGGAAAGTGAAAAACTCGGTCCGTATATTGTTTGGCGATTTCTATCGTACGGTCTGTTGAGCCCGTATCAATAATGTTAATTTCATCGACAATATCTTTGGCAGAGTCCAGACAGCGAGCAAGAACTTCTTCTTCGTTCTTTACGATCATACAAAGGCTTATGGTAATCATGAGAGTTGTTCCCTTCATTAAAGATAATAAGAGAGGAGAAGGAAGAGGAGAATACTCCCGAAGAGGAAGTATTCTCCGAAGAAGCCAAGAGAAGAACAAGATAACACTTAGGTCAGTCTGGTATATCGATATATCGAAATACATCTGTAATTGGACGACGAAACGTAGATGCATTCTGCAGTGCTGTATTATATGGTCTGGAAACCACATGTGTACCATTCAAAATAAAGTCATGTTGTGAAGTTCATAATATCTTCCGCCGTTGCAGTCCACTAGAGATGTTGGATAAAGAATCTGAAGCAATTCCCTGGTTCAACTGTTCTTAGAAACCTGTTACCCAGTCGGCCCTGTAGGACCAGTAGGACCAGTTGCTCCAGTAGCGCCGGTAGCGCCAGTTGCTCCTGTGGCTCCTGTTGCTCCTGTGACTCCGGTGGCTCCTGTCACACCTGTTGCTCCTGTTACACCAGTTGCCCCTGTTGCTCCGGTGGCTCCTGTTGCTCCAGTGGCTCCAGTCGCTCCTGTTACGCCTGTTGCTCCTGTTGCTCCTGTTGCTCCAGTGGCTCCTGTTGCTCCAGTGGCTCCTGTGGCTCCAGTGGCTCCGGTCGCTCCTGTTGCACCAGTTACTCCGGTCGCTCCAGTTGCTCCGGTGGCTCCAGTTGCACCAGTTGCTCCAGTTACTCCTGTTGCTCCTGTTGCACCTGTGGCTCCAGTCACGCCAGTCGCACCAGTTACTCCAGTTGCTCCAGTCGCTCCAGTTGCTCCAGTTGCTCCAGTTGCTCCAGTTACTCCTGTTACTCCTGTTGCTCCTGTTGCTCCGGTTGCTCCTGTTGCTCCTGTTGCTCCGGTGGCTCCTGTTGCTCCGGTGGCTCCAGTCGCGCCAGTTGCTCCGGTGGCTCCGGTCGCTCCAGTTGCTCCGGTCACGCCTGTTGCTCCGGTTGCCCCGGTTGCTCCAGTTACGCCTGTTGCTCCGGTGGCTCCAGTCACACCAGTGGCTCCAGTTACTCCAGTCGCTCCAGTGGCTCCGGTCGCTCCAGTCACGCCAGTTGCTCCAGTTGCACCAGTTGCTCCTGTTGCTCCAGTTGCTCCAGTTACTCCTGTTGCACCTGTGGCACCAGTTGCTCCTGTTGCTCCAGTTGCTCCTGTTGCTCCGGTGGCTCCTGTTGCTCCGGTGGCTCCAGTTGCTCCAGTCGCTCCTGTGGCTCCTGTGGCGCCTGTCGCTCCTGTGGCTCCTGTTACACCCGTAGCTCCTGTCGCTCCAGTTACTCCTGTTGCTCCAGTTACTCCAGTTGCTCCTGTTGCTCCTGTTGCTCCAGTGGCTCCAGTGGCTCCTGTTGCTCCGGTGGCTCCGGTTGCTCCTGTCACCCCAGTGGCTCCGGTCACTCCTGTTGCTCCGGTGGCTCCAGTCGCTCCTGTTGCTCCAGTTGCTCCAGTTGCTCCAGTTGCTCCAGTTACTCCAGTTACTCCAGTTACGCCAGTGGCTCCTGTGGCTCCTGTTGCTCCTGTTGCTCCTGTGGCTCCTGTTGCTCCTGTTGCACCGGTCACGCCAGTGGCTCCAGTCGCTCCGGTGGCTCCAGTCGCTCCAGTCGCTCCGGTGGCTCCAGTCGCTCCAGTCGCTCCGGTGGCTCCAGTCGCTCCTGTTGCTCCAGTTACTCCAGTCGCTCCAGTTGCTCCAGTTACTCCAGTTGCTCCAGTTACTCCAGTTACGCCAGTTGCTCCTGTTGCTCCTGTGGCTCCAGTTGCACCGGTCACGCCAGTTGCTCCAGTCGCTCCTGTGGCTCCAGTCACGCCAGTTGCTCCTGTTGCTCCTGTGGCTCCAGTTGCTCCAGTTACACCAGTCGCTCCTGTTACACCAGTTGCTCCAGTTACGCCTGTCGCTCCAGTCACACCAGTTGCTCCGGTCGCTCCAGTTGCTCCGGTCGCTCCAGTTACTCCAGTCGCTCCAGTTGCTCCTGTGGCACCAGTTGCTCCGGACGCTCCAGTTGCACCAGTCACACCAGTTGCTCCGGTGGCTCCAGTCGCACCAGTTGCTCCAGTTGCACCGGTGGCTCCTGTTGCTCCGGTCGCTCCAGTTGCTCCAGTTACACCAGTCGCTCCAGTCACGCCAGTCGCACCAGTTACTCCTGGTGCTCCTGTTGCTCCGGTGGCTCCAGTTACTCCAGTTGCTCCAGTCGCTCCAGTTACGCCTGTTGCTCCTGTTGCTCCGGTGGCTCCAGTCACACCAGTTGCTCCAGTCGCTCCAGTTACGCCTGTCGCTCCAGTCACGCCAGTCGCACCAGTTGCTCCTGTTGCACCAGTTGCTCCAGTTGCTCCGGTGGCTCCAGTCACGCCAGTTGCACCAGTTGCACCAGTTGCTCCGGTGGCTCCTGTTGCTCCGGTCACGCCTGTCACTCCAGTTGCTCCAGTCGCTCCAGTTACACCAGTCGCTCCAGTTACTCCATTCGCTCCTGTTGCTCCAGTCACACCAGTCGCTCCAGTTACGCCTGTCGCTCCAGTCACGCCAGTCGCACCAGTTACTCCTGTTGCTCCTGTTGCTCCGGTGGCTCCAGTCACGCCTGCTGCTCCAGTCGCTCCAGTTGCTCCGGTCGCTCCAGTTGCTCCGGTGGCACCAGTTGCTCCGGTCGCTCCAGTTGCACCAGTCACACCAGTTGCTCCGGTGGCTCCAGTCGCACCAGTTGCTCCAGTTGCTCCTGTTGCTCCAGTTGCACCAGTCACACCAGTTGCTCCGGTCGCTCCAGTTGCTCCGGTCGCTCCAGTCACGCCAGTCGCACCAGTTACTCCTGTTGCTCCTGTTGCTCCGGTGGCTCCAGTCACACCAGTTGCTCCTGTTGCACCAGTTGCTCCAGTTGCTCCGGTGGCTCCAGTCACGCCAGTCGCACCAGTTGCTCCAGTTACTCCAGTCGCTCCAGTTGCACCAGTTGCACCAGTTGCTCCTGTTGCACCAGTTGCTCCTGTTGCTCCGGTGGCTCCGATTGCTCCTGTCACCCCAGTGGCTCCGGTCACTCCTGTTGCTCCGATGGCTCCAGTCGCTCCTGTGGCTCCAGTTACTCCAGTCGCTCCAGTTACTCCTGTTGCTCCAGTTACTCCAGTCGCTCCTGTTGCTCCTGTTGCTCCTGTCACACCAGTTGCTCCGGTCGCTCCAGTTGCTCCAGTCACACCAGTTGCTCCAGTCGCTCCAGTTGCTCCAGTTGCTCCAGTTGCTCCAGTTGCTCCAGTTGCTCCAGTTGCACCAGTCACACCAGTCACACCAGTTGCTCCGGTCGCTCCAGTTGCTCCGGTCGCTCCAGTTGCACCAGTTGCTCCAGTTACACCAGTCGCTCCAGTCACGCCAGTCGCACCAGTTACTCCTGTTGCTCCTGTTGCTCCTGTTGCTCCGGTGGCTCCAGTCACACCAGTTGCTCCAGTCGCTCCAGTTACGCCTGTCGCTCCAGTCACGCCAGTCGCTCCTGTGGCTCCAGTTACTCCAGTCGCTCCTGTTGCTCCAGTCACACCAGTTGCACCAGTCGCACCTGTGGCTCCAGTCACGCCAGTTGCTCCAGTTACACCAGTTGCTCCAGTGGCTCCAGTCACACCAGTTGCTCCGGTCGCTCCAGTCACGCCAGTTACTCCAGTCGCTCCTGTGGCTCCAGTTACTCCAGTCGCTCCAGTCACGCCTGTTGCTCCGGTCGCTCCAGTCGCACCAGTTACGCCTGTAGGTCCTGTAGGTCCTGTAGGTCCAGTTGGTCCTGTAGGTCCACTGATGCCGTTAAATAGAAGGACTCCAATATCATCGACCAAGATATCAGCTGCTCCTGCTTGAGGTATCACGCTGATTGTAATAAGTGCTTGCGTAGTTCCCTGTGGAGCAGGGGTAGTAATGTTATACAACTCCAGCCATTGTTCAGATGTTATGTCTGGAATTCGACCACTATAGTTGATAGCGATTAACCCCATCCCAAGGAAGTTTATTGCCGCATCATAGAATGCAACGGATACACTAACCAATGGGCTAGGCAGCGCACCGATTTTGGATAGTGAATAAATGACACCTAGATTTTCTCCTTCCTGAATAGTAAAAAACTGTGAGAGAAAAGAGTTCGTAGGCCCTCCTGATAACTGTGCACTGAAAAATCCCGAGTGGCTATATGTTGCGTTAATTGTTGCAGCTTGTGAGAACCATGGAGTTAAGGTCCCAGTCTCAAATTGACCGTTAACTACAAGATTGATTAAATTCACTAAATCTTTCACCTCCATCATAATTACTCCAATGAAATCAGAGACTTGTACATCATATGTAGTTAAAGTCAAATGTGTCTCCGCTGTAAGTAACTGATAACAGTATATTTTTTAAGACTCCATCTAAAAATCAGTGCTTGAGGATTAATGAAACAAATGATGTCGATTACATGCCATCAGGATCCCTACATTATAATGGCTTTGATTATATGACCTTCTTCCGTCACACTTGCCCATTAACAGCAATGATAATTGCCGACCTCTTCTTGCCAGGTTCGTAGGGTTCTTAAAGTGTTTGAACTGCCTGAAGAGTGATTTGAACGCCTTATGTTCAGCACCGGTCAAACCAAGTTTGGAAATTGCAAAGGCGGGTGAGCAGTCATACCAAGTTGTGGCGCCTACGAGGATCGAATCCCTGACCTCATCGCTGCCAGTGATAAGTTCTGCTCGTGCGATTATTTCGACAGACTTAGCCGTTAGAAAACTGTGATCTCAAAAAAACCAACCTCTTGATCAATAGTACAGATTTTGTTAATCTGAAAGAGAATTATCGGTGTGAAACACATGCCGCTTTGATTAATGAAACCACATGGTTTCATCAATCAAAGCGGTATTTTTTATTTTAGAGAGGGAAGGGATTAAATTGTCACGTTTTGGATGGGCTGGGTCACTATGTGGGCTACCAATCGAAGATTGTTCTATAAGTGGTTTAGTCCGCTTCTGCTGTCCATACAAAAATCACAATAGTACACTTGCTCAATATTCGTTCCCAATTTCGATTTAGAGACTATAATCAATAAACAAAAAACCTTATTCAAGGGACTGTTGACAAAGTGAGGCTAGGGGTCATTTCCCCTAGCCTCACTTCAGTCATTGCGTAGTTTCTTTTCATTGTTCCAAAACTACCCTCACACCACACTCGCCTTGCAATGGGGGCTTTTTTATATGTCGTTTGGCAGCTATTAAACTATAATCCTTATTCAAAATCCCAAAGATTCGCCAACGAGGATAATCTTTATTCTCCCGGCCGGTTTACACATTCTTGTTTGGACGATGTAAGAACAGATACAATCATCTGTTTTACAATCTCCGCAAGCACCATTGATCAAGCAGGGCGTTTTTTGCGGCGAATGTAAAAATGGGCTGGACGAACACGAACAGCGGTATGCATTAATGGGGGCCGCATATGTTCTGGCTCTTATAACTGCGTCTTCAGCGGTCTTGCAAACCTTATTCATCCCAACGATAGCAACAACACTTTTCGGTCCAAAGGTAATCGCCGCTGTTCGATTGCCCACACTGTCTATATTGACCAATATGCCATCTTCGCTAACGGCGTTAAAGCTCGTTAAATAGGTGTCGCACAAAAGAGCTTGGCGCATGAGGTCATAACGTTCCTCCATTGATTGTGCTTTATCACGATCAGTGATTATATAGCTGCCTTGACGCACTCGATTAAGAAGCCCGATTTCCTCAAGCGTAACTGACCCACCCCATGATACCGAAGAATGTTCCGGAATAAATAATAGTGCCTTTTCTACAGCTTCTATGGCGTTATCACAGTAATAAGCCTCAAACTTTCTGCTTTGCAGATTTTTAATAACCTTTGAGGCTAAAAGTCGATTTCTCGCTTTTATTGCAGTTTCTTTCTTTTGCATTGTCTTTCCTCCATTCTGACATCAGAAAAGGTGACTAACTTTTTGTGTATTTATGATTAATATAGTATGGTAAAAAGAAAAAGTATGTTGCATGTGCAACGAGGAGTCTCTCATGAACAACTTAGATTCCCTATGTCAATCACGTTTATTTTCGGGGATTTCTCCAAATGATATTCCCCAAATGCTTAAATGCCTATCGGCCACACGGAAAGAATATGCAAAAGATGAGATGGTTGTCCGTGAGGGCGATTTAGTTGATGATGTCGGCATCATATTGCAGGGCAGCGCTCAAAGTACGAAATTAAGCGTTGCGGGAAAACAAATTATTGTATCCCTCCATTATCCGGGTGGATATACCGCAGTTTTAACAGCGGCTAGCCGTGGAAGAAGATGCCCTATGTCAGTACAGGCAATAGAACCGCTTGAGGTTCTGTTTATTCCTATCAAAAGCATATTGAGCCGTTGTACGAAGTTATGTATGGCACACGAACAATTACTTGGCAATCTTTTTGATAGTATTGCAGAACGAGCGTTAGAACTGCATGATCGAAATGATTGTCTGATTATGCCTACTATTCGGGATAAGGTCTTAACTTATTTAACAAAAGTTATGCGTGAAACTGGAACAGAAACTTTTACTATTCCTTTTGATAGAGAAGCGATGGCCGAGTACTTAAATGTAGATCGAAGTGCTTTATCCAGAGAGCTTGCATGGATGAAGCGGGACGGCTTGATTGACTTTTATAGGAACGAATTTAAGCTATTGCAAAAGCAGTAGAAAAATATTAAGCATGGAACGGGAGAAAGAAGGGGGGCCTTCAGCAAGCAATTGGGCGTTCCCGCGGCGGATTGACGACCAAAATTCATGCGGATGTGATGCTTTGGGCAATCCTCTGCGCTTTGAGGTGACTGGTGGCCAATGCCACGACTCGGTAAACGGATACGAGATGCTGTGCCAGATGGAGCTAACGAAAAGAAGTCTTGGCGGATCCCGCAGAAGTGAAGCATTCCCGCCGATTAGCGACCCGTTATGAACAAACTAGCCTGCTCTTACAAAGCATGTTGCCCCCGTTCCTGTCCCTGCATCAAAGGTGGATGCGAATCTCAGACTATTTTGATATAGGGTTACGATTGGCATGGTTCCTCACCTCCCTACCTAAAAATAGTGTATGTGGTAGATTCGGAAGTAGTAAAGGCAAAGGAACGGGGAATTCCATTTTACACTTGAACATTAAATTGTACAGTCTCAATAATGATCGGCGTACCGGCAAATATGGTGCCGCTTTGTGCAGGAAAGAACAACATGTCGGGACTTACGTTGTACGCATTGCCTGGTTGCACGAGACCGTTAATGAATAGATTATTAAAGCTGTTTGTGCCTAGTCCAGAAAATTCGGTAACGCTGTTTCCATCATCATCGCTGAACTCCCCCGCAGGAATTGTAACAGAGGAGGATAAGTCCAGATCTGTAGGTGGGAAATAAAAGTACCGGTTTGCGGTAGGAATAATTTCGATTGCCGAAATGTCACCCGTCGGGCCTGTTGCACCAGTGGCTCCTGTTGCCCCAGTTACTCCAGTTACACCAGTGGCTCCAGTGGCTCCAGTGGCTCCAGTGGCTCCAGTTACGCCGGTTGGTCCTGTTGGTCCTTTAGGTCCTGTAAGTCCAGTTGGTCCAGTTGGCCCTGTAGGTCCACTGATGCCGTTAAACAGAAGGACTCCAATATCATCGACCAGGATATCAGCTGCTCCTGCTTGAGGGATCACGCTGATTGTAATAAGTGCTTGCGTAGTTCCCTGTGGAGCAGGAGTAGTAATGTTATACAACTCCAGCCATTGTTCAGATGTTACGTCTGGAATTCGACCACTATAGTTGATAGCGATTAACCCCATTCCAAGGAAGTTTATTGCCGCATCATAGAAAGCAACGGATACACTAACCAATGGGCTAGGCAGCGCACCGAACTTGGATAGTGAATAAATGACTTCTAGATTTTCTCCTTCCTGAATGGTAAAAAACTGTGAGAGAAAAGAGTTGGTAGGCCCTCCTGATAACTGTGCACTGAAAAATCCCGAGTGGCTATATGTTTCGTTAATTGTTGCAGCTTGTGAGAACCATGGGGTTACGGTCCCAGTGTCAAATTGACCGTTAACTACAAGATTGATTAAATTCACTAAATCTTTCACCTCCGTCATAATTACTCCAATAAAATTGGGAGACTTGTACATCTTATGAAACTAAAGTCAAATGTGTCTCCGCAGTTAGTAACTGATAACTGTGCATTTTTTTAAAGACTCATCTAAAAATCAGTGCTTGACGGTTAATGAAACAAACGATGTCGATTGCATTCCATTAGAATCCCTGCGACATTGATTATATGACCTTTTTCCGTCATCCTTGCCCATCAAGCAATGATAATTAACGACCGCTTCTGCCATTTCGTAGGGTTCTTAAAGTGTTTTGAACTGCCTGATGAGTGACTCGGGTGCCTTATGTACAAACCGATTTTTGCAATTGCAAAGGCGGGTGAGCAGTCATACCAAGTTGTGGAGCTTAGGGACAAACCCCTGACCACTCCACTGCCAATGATGCGATCCCCACCTTTAGCCTGCTTCACTGACAAACCTAAAAGGCCCGACCTCTTGATCAATAGTACAGATTATGTTAATTTGAAAGAGAATTATCGGTGTGAAGTACATGCCGCTTTGATTAATGAAACCACATGGTTTCATCAATCAAAGCGGTATTTTTGTTTCACAGAGAGGAGGATAAAATTATAAATTTTGAAATTGAATTTGAAGAATGGATTTCTGAACAGACCGCTTATGAATCGAATCCTAGAAGGCGAGAGTTGCTTGGGAAAGGGCTAGGTCACGGAACCGTGGAGTTTCTTAGAAGGATATGGTATCCGGCCATCGGGAACTTCAATGATTTGCATGCGGAATGGGAGGTGCGGGATCTGAACAATCGGCACCGTTACCTCGATCTTGCGTATATGCCTGCCGACGCGAAAGGATGTATCGAAATTCATGGGTTCAGTTCGCATGCAAGAGATATCGAAGCTTGGCGATTTAAAGACTTATGTATGAAGCAAGCTATGTTAAGCCTTGACGATTGGTTATTCCTACCTATCGCTTACTTGTCCATCAAGGAAGATCCTTCCCTTTGTAAACAGCTTGTTCTCTCCTTTGTTGGCAAGTTTACCTCTTTTCCCGCTTCGCACTCCTTAGATTGGACTGAAAATGAGACTATACGTTATGCGAGGCGGCTTCTACGGCCATTCACTGCTAAAGAACTCGCTTCCCATCTCCAACGTTCAGAGAAGCATGCAAGGCGCATTCTACAGCAACTTGTAGATAAACACTGGCTGACTGTTGTTGATGACAAGCAAAGGTACCGTACCTGGCAGCTTCCGCCACACTTGTTCCTCTAACGGACATTTTGGAATGTTAGAACACACTAATATGATACTTTGATCGATAACGGACATTTTCTGCCTTTAGGATGCTCAACGAGCTTTTTTTCTACCGATAGTTGCTCCTAAGATGACAAAATGTCCGTTAGAACTTTTTTGAATGAAAGAATGGCTGCTAAGGAGATATAATGTCCGTTAGGAAAAGTGGGGAGCTGGCATACCTTGGGTTTAGGTCCCCGTTCGGATTCTCGTTCGGACTCCGGTTTGGGTCCCCGTTATAGCAATCATTAAAACGAAAAATCCCGATCCATTCGGATCGGGATTTTCATTGAATATGGAGCCTAGGGGGATCGAACCCCTGACCTCATCGCTGCCAGCGATGCGCTCTCCCAGCTGAGCTAAGGCCCCCTAATTTAGTTAACGCTGGTTTCATAGCGACCCTTTGAGTATATAAAATCCTTCATAACTTGTCAAGAAGCAAATGTGTAAGTGCAAATGTGTAAAAAAACTGCCGACAGACAGCGTCTCCTCACGCTTTTACCATCGGCAGTTCTATCGTACATCCTTCAAATTATTTTCCCGGTGCAGCCAGTTTCTCCGCGCCTACCAGCGGTCGCTTCCACAATCCGAACGCCAAGCCGGATATTACCGCACCAATGATCACTGCGAGCAGGAACAGCAGGGCATGGTTCGCCAGGGCCGCTACGAAAATACCGCCATGCGGAGCCGGAATATTGATTCCCCACCATTGGGTCAATCCGCCGGCTATCCCTGCGCCGATAATGCTTGTCGTCAATACCCGCAGCGGATCGGCAGCGGCGAACGGAATGGCTCCCTCTGTAATAAAGGAGAAGCCAAGCACATAGTTCGTCAAGCCGGACTGGCGCTCCTGGGCGGTGAACTTGTTCTTGAACAATGTCGTGGCCAGGGCAATCGCAAGCGGAGGAACCATCCCTCCGGCCATAACGGCTGCCATCATCATGCCATTCGTGTTGCCGCTGGAAGTGAAGACACCGATTGCGAAGGTATACGCGGCCTTATTGAACGGTCCGCCCATATCGATCGCCATCATACCGCCAAGCAGCACGCCCAGCAACACCATATTGCCTGTGCCAAGATTATTTAGTGCGTTGATCATGCCCTCATTAATCCAGCTGAAGAATGGCCCGAACAGATAATGCATAATCGCACCCGTAACCAACAGGCCGAAGATCGGATAGAGCAGGATCGGCTTCAAGCCTTCCAGCGTTTTAGGCAGACCTGCAAACACTTTTCTCAAACCAATGACGACATAACCGGCAAGGAAGCCCGCCGCCAGACCGCCAAGGAAGCCCGCATTGGCGCCTACCGCCATCAGGCCGCCGACCATCCCCGGCATGAGCGCCGGACGATCGCCGATACTCATGGCAATAAAGCCTGCGAGCACCGGAATCAGGAAATGAAACGCACCATCGCCTCCGCCGATCGCCATCAGCAGCGTAACCAGCGGATGATCACTTCCCAGAACCTGCTCGAACAGGAAGGATAAGGCCAGTAGAATCCCGCCGCCAACTACAAATGGAAGCATATGGGAGACACCGTTCATCAGATCCTTGTAGATTTTGCTGCCCACACTGGTCTTCCCATCTTTATCCGCTTCAGCTTGACCGCCTGCTCCTGCACTCCGGTAAATTGGAGCTTCACCGTTCACGGCTTTACGGATTAACTCCTCCGGCTTGCGGATTCCGTCACTGACCGGACGTTGGAGCACCGGCTTTCCATCAAAGCGGTCCATGTCTACCTTCTTGTCAGCGGCGACGATAACCCCCTTCGCCCGGCGAATCTCCTCGGCGGTCAGTACATTGCCTGCGCCTTCAGAACCATTCGTCTCTACACGGATATTCACACCCATTTCTTTGGCCTTCTTCTTCAAGGCATCCTCTGCCATGAACGTATGGGCGATCCCCGTCGGACATGCCGTCACGGCAATGACGAACGGTTCTTCACCATGATCACCACTATCACGATCCGCATCTGTAGATATCACAGTCGCAGCATCGCCGACTGCTTTGGCCGTGCCGGTTACTTGGGTCGCACCCGCAACCGTGGCCGGCGTATCTCCTGCATTGTGTGCTTCCGCCTCAAGCTTTGCCTTTTCTTTCACTGCCTTCGCTGCTTCCTCTGCACGCTGTCTTTCATCGAACAATCGGGTTACTTCTTCCGGTGACGATGTGTTCATCAGTTGCTGGATAAAGTCACTGTCGATCAATAGCCGGGAAAGCGAAGCCAAGGTCCGCATATGTGTATTTCCCGCACCATCCGGCGCTGCAATCATGAAGAACAGGTACGCGGGCTCCCCATCCAGGGCCTCAAAATCAACGCCTTGGGCACTCTTCGCAAAGACGACCGTTGCCTCATTAACCGCCTTCGTCTTGGCATGCGGCATCGCAATTCCGCCGCCAATTCCGGTGCTTGATTCGCCCTCCCGTCTCAATATCGCCTGCTTGAATTCCACAGCATCATTGATCCGGCCGCTGGCTGACAGACTCGCAATCAACTCATTCAATGCCGCTTCCTTCGTTGTTGCCTGCAGATTCATGATCATCGTCTCTTTGAGCATCAGATCCGTGATTTTCATTCGGCTTACCCCTCCTAAACAAATTTGATTTCAACTTGCTTGCGCAGCTTATGAATCAGTTCTGTCTCCGCCAAGTCATCAGAGAATGCCGTGGCGCTTCCGCACGCAACCCCTGTAGCAAATGCTTCCATAACATCTCCGCCTTGAGCCCATGCTCCCACAAATCCTGCGATCATCGAATCCCCGGCACCGACCGAATTGCGGACAGTCCCTTGAGGAACATTAGAGCGGTAGACTCCCTCTTTAGTAATCAGGACCGCGCCATCTCCCGCCATCGAGACGAGAACATGCTCGGCACCCTGCTCCTGCAGCTTTTTGCCGTAATAGATAATTTGATCGATCGAGTTGATTTCAACATTGAACAGCTCAGCCAGTTCATGATGGTTCGGCTTGATCAATAGGGGCCTGTGCGAGACACCCCGCAGCATCGCTTCTCCCGTTGTATCCAGTACAAAACGAACGCCTATTCTGCCGCAAGCTTCAATCAGCCGGTCATAGTACATACCTCCCAGTGAAGAAGGTACGCTTCCGGACAGCACGACAATATCGCCGGCAGCGAGTGAATCCAATTTCCGGCACAGCTCATCCGCCTCCTCGGGAGTAATCGTTGGACCCTGACCGTTTATTTCGGTCTCTTCCCCATGCTTGAGCTTGATATTAATCCGGGTATCCCCTGTAACCTGAACAAAATCTGTCGTGATGTTCTCCGAGGCCAGGGTTTCCTTGAGAAAATCTCCTGTAAAACCGCCTAAAAAGCCTAGTGCCGTATTTTCCACACCAAGCCTGCTAAGGATGCGCGATACATTGATCCCCTTGCCCCCGGGGAGCTTAAGATCGCTCTGCATGCGGTTCAGTTCTCCCAGCTGTAGTCCATCCACATGAACGATGTAATCAATAGACGGGTTCAGTGTAACTGTATAGATCATGACTATCCCTCAATTATTTTAGTTTTGTGAGTTAATGATTCCCTTAACGCATCCGGAACAGCGTCTGTAATGAGATAAGCATCCTCAAGATCGAACATCCGGGCAAACAGCACCTCGCCAAGCTTGCTGGAATCTGCAAGAATAAAGGCTGCTCCCGACAGCTCCTTCGCCCTGCGCTTAATGAGCGCTTCCTCCGGATCAGGTGTAGTATACCCCATTTGGGCATCCACCCCATTGGCTCCCAAAAAGCATTTATCAAACCGGAACTGCTCCATATTTTGCATAGCCATACTTCCGATCACGGCCTTGGTATGCATCTTCATCATCCCGCCCAGCAAATAACTGCGAATGTTCTTACCCACGAGCGCCTCCACATGGGATAACCCGTTTGTAACCACCGTCACCTGCTCCGCTTCTATATAGGAAATCATCTTTAAAGTAGTAGTACCCGCATCTAGAAAAATACAATCGCCATCACGAAGCTGTCTGGCCGCCCGACGAGCAATCAAGTCCTTTTCTTGAATGTTTTTGAATGTTTTTTCATTCATTCCGGGCTCCTGACGGTTATCCTTCGGGAGTGCTGCCCCGTCATGAATTCGCCGCAACATCCCTTGCTCCTCCAGGTCAACAAGATCACGACGAACGGTCGATTCCGATGTCCCAAGCAGCTCTACCAGCTCCTGAAGCTTAACAATTCCCCGCTGTTGCAAGCGCTCTATAATTATCGCATAACGCTCTTCTGTCAGCATGACATTCCCTCCAACCCCATCATTCGATCTATATCTTAACATATATTCGTTCAAAATCAATCACAAATAATCAAAATCGTTCTAACGAATTCGAACGTTTTCTGAACTCTATTGCTCACTTAAAAGGCATGTTACAATAGAACAAGGATTCTCCAAATTTGAAATAGCTTCCATCAGGTAAAGAAAGGATCGACCTTCTATATGATAATAAAACCACGTACCCGGGGATTTATTTGTACGACTGCGCATCCGGAGGGATGTGCCCGTCAGGTGCAGCAGCAAATCGAGTATGTACAACAGCGTCCAAGAATTTCCGGCCCAAAAAATGTTCTTGTCATCGGCGCCTCAACCGGATACGGCCTAGCCTCCAGGATTGTGGCCGCTTTTGGCGCAGGGGCCAATACCATCGGCGTATACCGCCCAAGCACAGCAAGCGGTTCACGGACGGCGTCCGCCGGATGGTATCATTCAGCAGCCTTTGAGGAAGCTGCCCATGCCGCAGGACTTCGTTCCTTCAGCGTGACTGGAGATGCATTCACCCCCGAGACCAAACAGAAGACCGCCGAAGTCATTGCCCGGGAATTGGGACAGGTGGATTTGATCATTTACAGTGTTGCCACTGCCCGCCGGTACGATCCCAAGACAGAAGAAACCTACACCTCTGTGCTGAAGCCGATAGGGCAGAGCTACACGAACAAGACTGTTAATTTCCATACAGGAGAAGTCAGCCTGGTTACGCTTGACCCTGCATCGGAGCAAGAAATTGAACACACGGTAAAAGTGATGGGCGGCGAGGACTGGCAGGATTGGATTAAGGTCCTTAATGATGCCAAGGTCCTGGCTCCGCATGCTGTTACGATAGCCTTCTCCTACATCGGCTCTCAGATCACTCAGCCTATTTACCGCGAAGGCACCATCGGCAAAGCTAAGGATCATTTGGAGCAAACCGCCAGAGAGCTTCACGAGCAGCTGTCTGCCGGTGGAGGCGGCGCCTATGTCGCAGTGACCAAAGCACTCGTCACGCAATCCAGCTCCGCAATTCCGGTAGTGCCGTTATATATGTCGGTCTTATACAAGACGATGAAGGAGCATGGTCTTCACGAAGGCACGATCGAGCAGATGGTTCGCTTATTCACAGAGCGTCTCTACACAGACGGATCGGTGCCTGTTGATTCACTGGAGCGGATTCGCCTGGATGATTGGGAAATGCGGGAAGATATCCAAGAAGAGGTAAGCCGCATTTGGGCAGAGCTGGAGACAAGTAATGTATTTCAGCTTACGGACCTTGAAGGCTTCCGCAAGGAATTCTTCCAATTATTCGGCTTTGAGACAGATGGCGTGGATTATGAAGCGGATTGTGATCCTGAGGTTGCAGTACGAAATGTAATATCTTAATGACAACGGAAAGCAAGAAATTCTATGCAATAGGAGTCTCTTAATGCAAACAGGCCTCCCGTAAGCTTTTGGGAGGCCTCTTCCTGTTTGAAATCAGCGAACGACAGCGATCGCAAACATGTTCTCGTCTGTTTCCTAGCGTATTTTAGATTTTCGCTGGAGGCTTTTGGGACAGCCCTACTCCTTATTTCAGCAGCCAGAGGGCGGGAACAACGTTAGGCTCCCAGCCTGTCAATGAAGTATGCGCCTGGCGGCATTCATAGGTGCTGCCATTGTAGCTGACAAGATCTCCAACCGCATAGGCTACTCCCGCGGCCCATGGTTGGGCGCTGGATGCAGAAGCCGTTGTGGCGCTGACCGGATTGCTTGCCGCTGATTCATTACCTGCTGCATCTATCGCTTTAACTGTGAAGGAATATGTTGTATTCGCGGATAAGCCAGTTACAGTGTATGAAGTTGTCGTGCCGGATAAAGTCGCGACAAGATTGGCTCCGCGGTACACCTTATAACCGGTCACCCCTACATTATCTGTAGCCGCATTCCACATCAGCTGCACACTGGAAGCCGTAGGCGTCCCCATCACATGGAGATTACCAGGAGCAGACGGTGCTTGCGTATCCGGGGCCGCCGTGCCGGTCGTCAAGCTGACTGTATTACTGCCGGCGGACAGATTCCCCGCTGCATCAATGGCTTTGACCTGGAAGGTATAAGCTGTTGCCGGACTGAGCCCGGTTGCCGTATAGCTAAGAACCGAGCTCGATACCGAGCCGATCTGAGTAGTTCCCCGGTAGATCCGGTAACCAGTCACACCGACATTATCCGTCGCAGCCGACCAGGAGAGGGTTGCTGTCGTCGAGGTCACGTTAGAATAGGTCAGGTTCCCTGGTGCTGTCGGAGCCTGATTATCCACGGGGTTGCTTCCTCCAAAGTTTACATCAATGACATTGTAGAAGGCATTTGCTGTATCCGCAATTTCCCATACCGCCAGGATAACATGGTAGCCTGTCCGAGCAGGCACATTCATCGTGTCCGAGTACGTATACGGAGGCTGAACTCCTCCATAATTGACGGAGTGGAACGGCGTCAAGTCGAATGAATCGCGCGTTAATGGTGCATTCGGGTTCCAGCCGGGCTTCGTGATATAGTATTTCCAGCTTGAAGTAGCATGGGGAGCGGTTAAAGTCCAGGTGAATGTATTCTGGCCAGCAGTCATGTTAACCTTGGTCCAGCGACTTGACGATTGTTCGTCGAGCTTAGGGAATATTCCGCCAGCACTGGCAATCTTGCCATCTGCCGGACCGGCAGCAGGGAATCCCTTCGGTGCCTCCAGACTCTGAGGTTCATATATCACAGCGCCGCAATCACTGTTCTGACCCAGCTTGCATAAGTAAGCCCGACTCGCTGGGGATTCAACATATCCATGTGCGGATGCCTTCTCGGCAAGCACAAACATACAGATACATGCAAAGAGGAGAACTCCGAGTGAACCAAGTGCCTTCAAATACAATGAACGGGTATAACGAGCTTCAATCATTAGAAATCCCTCCTTCATTTTTTTGAAAACGAACATCACCTGAACGAAATACTCCCTGCTTGTCCAATTAAACTGGATCTGCTTTTGTGCTCACCTCCTCTTCTTAATCACTTAAGGGATAGGATCGAAGGTTATTTGCTGCAAATAAAAGTGGAAATAGTGCGATATATAGGAATAAAAAGTAAATTCCCCCTCAACATTCATTATAACGACCTCTGTGTCTTTTGTGTGAAAAGAAATAGGGAATCATTGTTAAATGTAATATATTGTTGTTATTTATCAGAATCTCTATGTCTTTTGACAATATAATGAAATAGCAAAGAGCACTGCCGTTAGCAGCGCTCTCTTGCATGCAAATTCTTAAAGTTATACGAATGTTCTGGAGATAATCACCAGCAGGATAAACAACACAAGAATTACACCTGTAGATGTCCAAAGGCCTCCAACGCCAACTTCATTGCATCCCGACATGCTTTCCCCTCCTCACATCAGTATAGGGTATCATATTAAGGGCCCTAACTAATTGTCACGGCACGGGGGTGCCTATATTTCAGGCCTGCCCATTGCATCCCTCTCCGGCGAGCATAACATACATCATAGAACAAGATGATCTTAAGCGGGTGGTACATTTGGCCGGCAGAAAAAAGGCAGGTATCAGAAGCACGAATAATAGCCCAGGAAAAAACAAAGAAATTGTCCTTAGTGACTTGTCCGCCGATGATCTTGCAATCATCGCAGCCGGTCTTACTACGCTGGGCGAATTTTTTTCGTTTCTATCGCTCATTAAATTACAACAGGAAGCAGGCGCAAATAAAGGGCAGAGCGCATTAACTGACTTTTTCACTTAATTCGCTCATTTCTTGTCGACCTCGGTTCTGCGCAACTGCCATCGCTTCCACTTTCTCCATCTCATCGCCAGTAAAAGCACGATCAAGATGAACACTCCCCCAAAGAAGAAGGCCAGATACTTCTCGACCAGACGTATAACCAAATGCCATTGCTCTCCAAAGATGTAGCCAATGCCGATAAAGGCAGTGACCCAAATCAGGGCTCCGGGGTAAGCATACAAAGCAAAGGTTCTGTAGGGAATCTTTATTATTCCTACAAAATAACCGAAGAGCTGTCTGACTCCCGGAATGAAGAAGCTGATAAACAGCATTTTATTTCCGTATTTATCATATGTTCTCCGCGTTCGCTCCAGGTGAGACGGCTTGATCAAGAACCATTTTCCGTATTGCTGAACCAGCGGTGCGCCTACATGATGTCCAATCAGATAGGTAACCGTTATACCTATAACTGATCCTGCATAAGCAACCAGGATAGCCGGCAGCAATTCAAGCGTTCCCTTAAAAGCCAAATAACCGGTATAGGTGAGTGTCGTTTGTCCCGGCGGGATTGGAAGAGCGATAAAATCCAGAGGAAGCCCGCACAACAGTACAAAATAGCCGTAGCTGCGGAACATCTCCTCAATCCACTCCAGTATGTTCATGGATGACGTCTCCTGTTATGTATGGGATATGGTGCGTACAAGCACCATCCCTATATTACTCCAATTTCATCCATGTTCCAAATTCCTAATGGAAAAATGAGCTTAACCGAACCTGCCCGAAATATAATCATGGGTTCGCTTATCTTCAGGATTGGTGAAAATTTGATCTGTTGCCCCATACTCCACCATCTCTCCCATCAGAAAGAAAGCGGTATAATCCGACACCCTGGCTGCTTGCTGCATATTATGGGTGACGATAACAATACAATACTCCTGCTTCAGTTCGGCAATCAATTCCTCGACTTTGGCGCTGGATACCGGGTCCAGGGCGGAAGCGGGCTCATCCATCAGGATGATGTCCGGACTTACAGCGATGGATCTCGCAATGCACAATCGTTGCTGTTGTCCCCCCGAGAGCGATAATGCCGAACGGTTCAAACGGTCCTTGGTTTCCTCCCAGAGCGCAGCCTTGCGCAGAGAGCTTTCCACGATCTCATCCAGCTTCCTTTTGTCTCGGATCCCGTGGTAACGCGGGCCGAAGGCAATATTTTCATAGATCGATTTATGAAAAGGATTCGGTCTTTGCCACACCATGCCGATCTTTTGGCGCAGCAGGACCACGTCTGTCTTGGGATGGTTAATATCCTCATCCCCAATCCGGATCTCTCCGGTGATTCGCGCATCCGCAATCAAGTCGTTCATCCGGTTCAGACTGCGCAGAAATGTAGACTTCCCGCAGCCCGAAGGCCCGATAAGCGCTGTGACTTCCTTGGTTGCAAAGTCAAGCGAGAGGCTTTTAACCGCATGCTTTTCTCCATAAAATACATTTAAATCCTTCGTAGACATAACAATATTACGCATGGGTATCCTCCTATCTCGATGCCGTAAATTTCTTTTGGAGCTGACGTCCGACAAAGCGGGCCAACAGGTTAAACAACAGAACCGTCAGAATCAGTACGGCTGAAGCACCGGCTGCAATTTCAGGCGCATCAGGGGCGAGCCCTTCCGAGTTGACCTTCCAGATATGAACAGCCAGCGTCTCGGCAGGGCGGAACGGATTCAGGGGAGACATCGGGCTGAACGGATTCCAGTCGGTAAAGTCAAGACGCGGGCTGCTCATCCCGGCCGTAAATAACAGGGCTGCCGCTTCGCCAAACACACGTCCGGCGGCCAGAATGGTTCCCGTCAGAATAACAGGGAGAGCAATCGGAAGCATAACCGACCGGATCGTTTTCCATTTGGACAACCCCAGGGCCAGACTGGCTTCCTTCTGTGCCAGCGGAACACTTGCCAAGCCTTGCTCGGTAATGCGCACCATCAATGGCAGGTTAAAGACCGTCAGGGCTAACGCACCGGAGAACAAGGAGAATCCGAAGCCAAACGTATTTACAAAGACAAGGAGACCAAACAAACCTACAACGATCGACGGGAAGGAAGAGAGCACTTCAACAATCAGGCGAATCGAGTCTGTCACCCTTCCCGGCTTGGCATATTGACTCATATAGATGCCGGCGCCTAAACCGAGCGGAACCGTAATAATCAGTGTCAGCACCAACAAGAATAAGGAATTGAACAACTGCGGCCCGATTCCTCCGCCTTCACGGATCGTCTCTGGCGGAGAAGTCAGGAAGTCAAAGCTGATATGACCAAGTCCTCGTACCAATATAAATCCTAGCAAGCCCACCATAATGAGAACAATGATGCCAGCAAATAATATGATGACTCCTGTTGCAATTTTGTCTACTGTTTTCGCACTCATCGAATTGCTCTCCTTTCAAGCCAACGTACAACGAAGACGAAGACGAAGGTCATCAGCAGCAGAATCAGAGCAAGCGTCCACAGGACATTGTTCTGAATCGTACCCATAACCGTGTTCCCCATGCTTAGTGTGATTACACTGGTAAGTGTGGAGGTGGATTGGAACAAGGAATTCGGAATATGCGGCGCGTTCCCGATAACCATCTGCACAGCGAGCGCCTCGCCGAATGCACGTGCCATTCCAAGCACGACTCCTGTCATCAAGGCAGGAAGCGTAGTGGGAATGACCGTTCGCGAAAGCGTCTGCCACCGGGTTGCGCCAAGCGCGTAGGAGCCTTCCTTCAGACCAGATGGCAGAGCCCGAAGCGCGTCTGTAGCAATCGAAGTCATCGTAGGCAGAATCATGACAGACAATACGGAAGCACCTGCCAAAATCCCGAGACCTTGTCCCGGAAATATATTCCGGTAAAAGGGGACAATGACACTCAGTCCGACGAATCCATAGACAACGGAAGGAATCCCGGCGAGTAGTTCAATTGCTGGCTGGAGCACCTTTTTCCCCAGCTTCGGCATAATTTCCACCATGAACAGAGCCCCGCAGATACTCAGCGGAGCAGAGATTAGCGCTGCAAGCATAGAAGTCGCAAAGGAACCGAATATGAACGGCAGGGCACCGAACATCGGCGGTTCTCCTTCCGGCTTCCATGATGTCCCCCCGAGCATCTCAGCCAGGCTGACTCCATTCTTGAAAAATGAGCTCAGTCCCTTAGTCGCAACAAAATAGACCATAGAAAAAATGGTCACGACTAATAGAACGATACACAAGGAAGTCAGAATTTTCCCTATCCATTCTTCGATGATATGCTGTTTCACTCTGCGGCTATCGTTGGAACGAGCCATAGTACCTCTCCCTTTGTTCAGCACAGAAAGAGGCGAATGCTCGCCTCTTTGCTGGCCTTATGTTGTTGTAGGCAATTATTTATTTGGTGATGTTGCCGTCAACATCACGAGTTACTTGCATATTCGAAATCGGAATGTAGCCAAGTTCGACGATATCCTCATGAACTGCTTCGGAAACCATGAAGTCGAGGAACGCCTTGACAGCTCCGGTCGGCTCACCTTTTGTGTACATGTGCTCGTATGCCCACACCAGATAGCTGCCATTTGTTACATTCTCTTCATTTGCTTCAACGCCTTCATATTTCACAGTCTTAACGGAATCATCCAGGTAAGAAAGAGCCAGGTAACCGATCGCGCCAGGAGTTTCAGCAACCAGCTTTTTTACGGTGCCCGAGGAATCCTCTTGGATGGAGCCTTCAAGATCTTCTGTCTTTGTACCCAATGCATATTTTTCAAAAGTAGCACGCGTACCGGAGCTGGATGGTCTGTTTACGATTTGGATCGCTTGATCTGCACCACCGACTTCACTCCAGTTCTTCACTTCACCCGTGAAGATTTTAACCAATTGATCTTTGGTCAGGTTATCCACGCCTACTGCAGGATTAACAACTGCCGCCATAGCTACTACAGCTACTTGATGGTCAACCAGCTCTGCAGCCGGTCCGGCTTCAAGCTTCTCTTCTGCAAATACGTCGGAGTTACCGATATCTGCTTGGCCGCCGGAGACTTGTGTCAAGCCAGTACCGCTGCCGCCGCCTTGGACTTGAATCGATACTTTAGAATTCAGATCCATAAACTTCTTGGAAGCTTCATCAACAAGCGGTTGCAGTGCGGAAGAGCCTACTGCAAGAATGGAGCCGCTCAATTCTTCTGTTTGTTCAGGTGCTTCATTTGCTGTATTATTTGTGCTGCCGGTATTGGACGACGTATCAGGCGTATTCGAAGCTGTGTTGTTCGAGCCTTGTCCACATGCTGCAAGTGTTACAGTCAATAAAATCGTCATAACCAACATCAAACTTTTCTTCATGATTCAGGTTTCCCCCTTATTTGTTTGTACAATATCGATTATAAGAAGCAAGTATAAAGGTCGTGTATTGGTTATGTTAACGCAATGTAAAAAATTCATACATCATTCCGTGATGTTTTTGCTTCAACTTTCATATCAGGTTGAACTGTAGCTGAATGCAAAAAAGGATTTGACCGAGAACGGGTTCGGTCAAATCCTTTTTTTGTGATTATAAAATCTATACTGCTAAGTGATACTGCGTCTTATGCAGGCGGCGGCTCCCAAGCCAAGAACGGCTCCTGTCAACCCTAAGAGGGTTACAGTCAGAACAAGCCGGCTTGGCTGCCACTCCATCAGGAAAGACAAGCTGCTGCCCAGGGTGGTCCCCGCCAAGAAGCCAATAGCGAGGCCTGCCGGTGTTAACGATTTCAAGATGGAAGCGGGATCTTCCTTCATGTCGATTACTCACCTCATTACATTAATGCTCAGGACTCATCATCCGTATTCTTAGACAGCAGGCCCTTTAGTTCCTTCATGAACATATTGATGTCCTTGAACTGTCTGTACACAGATGCAAAACGAACATAAGCCACTTCGTCTACCGGATAGAGCTGCTCCATGACCAGCTCTCCGATCCCGCGGCTCTCTACTTCAGCATTCGCAGATTGACGCATGGAGCGCTCGACCTCCGATACAATCGACTCCAATTGTTCCACCGAGACCGGACGCTTCTCGCAAGCCCGGATCAGGCCGCGCAGCATCTTCTCCCTGCTAAATTCTTCCCGACTGCCGTCCTTCTTAATCACAATAAGCGGCATTTCTTCGACCATTTCAAAGGTAGTAAAGCGACGATTGCACTTCTCACATTCACGTCGCCGGCGAATCGAGCGATTTTCATTGGCCGGGCGGGAATCCAGCACCTTCGTTCCAAGGTAGTCGCAATAAGGACATTTCAAGGTCTTCTACTCCTTTCCAATATATAACTGTCAGATTCAGTAATGAACTTCACGCTTGCCGAGCATAATACTGTTACCAACTCAAGGAGGTGAACAACAACATGGCCCAAAACAATTCATCTAATAACCTGGTGGTGAAGCAAGCTTCCGGAGCGCTGGAGCAAATGAAATATGAGGTTGCTCAAGAGCTGGGCATTGCTTTCCCGCAAGACGGTTACGCTGGTAACTTGACCTCTTACGAAAACGGTTCGATCGGTGGTTATATTACAAAACGTCTGGTGACTCTGGCCGAACAACAATTGGCAGGTCAATTTAAATAACGGACAAATATAACTTCTGAACGAGCAGGGAAGCACAGATGGCGAATGCCTTCTGGTGCTTCCTTTTTTTAAACTTCCCAGCTCAAAAATCCGAATAGATCCTTGAATATTGCTCGTAATAATGTGCAACCCGCTGCACATAGTGCCTTGTCTCACCAAACGGAATATTCTTCGCAGTCTCCAGCTTGCCGTCCCAACGGCCGCTTTTGAGCCAATTCTTCACATTCGTCGGACCGGCGTTATAGGCGGCAATCATAGCAATCATATTGCCATCAAATTGATCGCCCAACCAATCCAGGTACCAAGTTCCAATCTGTATATTCAAGCCGCTTTCTTCTTTCACCCTGCTCAATTCCACTTCATCCATCTTAGCCTTCTGTACAACCCAATCCGCTGTATCCGGCATGATCTGCATAATGCCAAGCGCTCCCTTTGGGGATTCCGCCCCCGGCTTATAGTTCGTCTCTACCTTAATAATCGCAGCTACAATCAGGGGGTCCAGTCCATAAGTTGCTGCATGCGTCCGGATTTCTTCCTTATAATAGATCGGATAGAATAAGGCCAACCAAGAAGAATTAAAGAACAGGATCACGATAAAGCCTAACAACAGCATCAACAGAACTCTCTTTTTTCTCAGCCACCTCATAAAACCCGGCTCCGCCAGAAATCATCGATTTGACTCTCGGTCTCTTCATAACTCTGGCTATTATCAATCAAAATATCCGCTCGTCTTCTCTTCTCCTCGATATCCATCTGTGCAGCAAGCCTTAGCTCTGCTTCTTGCACCGTCAACGCATCCCGTTGCATGAGACGCTCCAACTGGAGAGACCTCGGTACATAGACCACCATAATCTTCTCGTACAAATTCTCAAGTCCCGACTCATAAAGCAAGGGGATATCGGCAACCACCAGACGTTCGGGGTTTTCCTGCTCCAGGGCTTCCAGCTCCGCCTTCATCTCCCTGCGAATCGCCGGGTGCGTAATGTCCTCAAGCGCTTTCCGCTCCACGGGGTCCGAGAACACAATCTCTCCAAGCCGTTTGCGATTTAACTGGCCATCCGCCAGCAATACGGTTTCGCCAAACCTTTCAACAACTTTTGCAAGTACAGGATGACCGGGCTCCATAATTCTTCTGGCTACCACATCCGCATCAATCAATGCAGCGCCGCGTGCAACGAGCATTTGTGAGACGGTACTCTTGCCGGTGGCAATGCCCCCCGTAAGTCCGATATTCACAGCATTCACTCCATTCCCGCAGGCTGGCATTCCGGGCAGTAATGGGTTCCCCGCCCGGCCAGCGTAATCTTCTCGATAGGTTGTCCGCAAGCAGGACAGGGCTGCCCCTGTCTTCCATACACATTCAGACTGTGCTGGAACATCCCCATCTCTCCTTGTCCGTTCACATAGGATTTAATGGAAGACCCTCCGGCAAGCACGGCTTCCGATAAGGTGGCCAAGATGGCCTCATATAACCTCCGGAGCTGCTCCGTACTTAAATGGTTCGCCTGAAGCTGTGGATAAATACCTGCCCGAAACAATGCCTCATCCACATAAATATTGCCCAAGCCTACAATGTATTCCTGATTTAGCAGAGCCGGCTTTATCTTCGTTGTTCTCCCTGCAATTACATGGCAAAAGGCTTCAAAGGTAAAGGCTTCATCCAGCGGCTCCAATCCCAGCTTGGCCAACGGCTTGCTGATCAGCTCCTGTCCTGGCGCAAACAAATGCATGGTTCCGAATTGACGTACGTCCTTATATCTGAGTTCCATCCCGTCGGTAAAATGAAAGATGACATGGGTGTGCTTTTCGACCGGATCACCGCTCTGATACAGACCATAGCGCCCTTCCATTCTCAGATGAGATACCAGAACGAGGTTGTCCATTCGGATCAAGAGGAACTTCCCTCTGCGTCCCACATCCTCGATCTTGCTGCCTGCAAGCTCCATTTCGAACACCCGGACATCATCGGGCCGCTGAATAATTCGCGGTAGATGCACCGAGACCCTCTCAATCGTTCTGCCGACTATTAACCCTGCCAGGGTTCGTCTGACTGTCTCGACCTCCGGCAATTCCGGCATTTCATTCACCTCTTATCTATGGTTAGAAAAACATCACATTTCTCACTTTGCTTCATACCAGTTCCACCCGCTGCTTACTTCAGCCTTAAGCGGCACGGATAGCTTCAGCGCCTTCTCCATCGTCTCGGGGACCAGCTTGCTCATCAGCTCCAGCTCCTCGGGCGGCACCTCAAAGACAAGTTCGTCATGCACCTGAAGGAGCATTCGGCTCTTCAAGCCATGGCTGCTAAGGGCTGTATCCATCAGCACCATCGCCAGCTTGATAATATCGGCCGCCGTCCCCTGGATAGGCGTGTTCATGGCTGTTCGCTCAGCAAACGAGCGAAGATTGAAGTTCGATGCGTTAATTTCAGGCAGATATCGTCTACGCTCCAGCAGGGTCTTCACATAACCATCCCGCTTGGCATCCCGGACAATATCATCCATATACTTCCGGACACCCTGGAAGGCATCGAAATATTGATCGATGAACCGGGCTGCTTCTTTCCGGGTAATGTTCAGGTTTTGTGACAGGCCGTAATCACTGATTCCGTAGACAATCCCGAAATTAACCGCTTTGGCGGAACGTCTCATATTGGCATCAACCTGGTCCGAGGATACCCCGAACACATCCATTGCCGTCTTGGTATGAATGTCCATGTCATGGAGAAATGCTTCCTGCAAGCCTTTATCCCCCGAAATATGCGCAAGCACCCGCAATTCAATCTGCGAATAATCGGCGCCGAGAATATACCAGCCTTCCTCGGAAGGGACAAATACTTTGCGGATCTTCCGCCCTTCTTCCATCCGAATCGGAATATTCTGCAAATTCGGGAACTGGCTGCTCAGACGTCCGGTTGCTGCAATGGTCTGACGGAAATAGGTATGCACCTTCCCCGTCTCACTGCGAATTTCCTTAAGAAGCCCTTCTACATAAGTCGATTGCAGCTTCGCAAGCTGCCGGTATTCCAAGATATACTGGACAATTTCATGATACGGTGCCAGCTTCTCCAGCACCTCAGCATCGGTTGAATATCCCGTCTTCGTCTTCTTGATCACAGGAAGTCCCAGCTTGTCGAACAGAATTTCCCCTAGCTGCTTCGGTGAGTTCAGATTGAACTCGATGCCTGCAATCTCATAAATTTGCGATACCAGCTTCGCGATCTGAGCTTCAAACTCTTGCCCCAACTGCATGAGGCTTTCCCGGTCAACGGCCACGCCCTGCTTCTCCATATCCGCCAGGATACGTGACAGCGGCATCTCCAGTTCATAGAAGAGCTTGTGCATCTCATTCTGTTCTAGCGCAGCTCGCTGCTCCGGCACGATGCTAATCGCCGCCGCACTCTTACGAGCCAGATGAGTGCTGAAAATCTCCAGATCCGGCACCTTGAACTTCGCTCCCTTGCCCAGCACTTCATCATCGGACGGCAAGGGGGCCAGATTGTATTTGGCAGACAATGCGCTTAGCGTCTGATCACTCTCGGTCGGATCAAGCAGATACGCTGCCAACTGGATATCGAATTCTGCTCCGGCAAACGGAATTCCGTGCCAGAACAAGGTCAAGTCTGCGCGATGCAGATCATAACCCCGCTTCGGAGCTTGCTCATCCGCCAGCCATGCCCGAACCGCTTCCGCTTCTTCGCTCTTCAACACCTCGGGCTGCAGAAAGAAATGCCGCTCTTTGGTTGAGAGCACCATGCCGAGAAGCTCTGCCTGATGAGGATTGTCCCCGCGGCTTTCTACGTGCAACCCCGCGATTTCAGGCAAGACCGCTTCAAGTTCCTTCAAGGAAGCAGACTCCACGATTGTAACATTCACTTGCACTTGCGAGGCCTCAGCTGCTGTTCCATCCGCTTGCCCATCGCCTTCGCTGCCGCTGAAATTCAATCGTTCAAGAAGCGACTTAAACTCCAGCTTACGTAGCATAGGAACAGCGGTCTCTTCCTTAAAGCCGTTGAACGTCATCGTATCCCAAGCCCGATCGATCGGCACTTCGCGGTGAATCGTCGCAAGCCGTTTGCTCATGACCGCATCATCCGCATGATTGACCAGGTTTTCTTTCATCTTGCCTTTTAATTCATCGGTACGAGCAAGCACTTCCTCCACAGAACCAAATTGATGGAGAAGCTTCAGCGCTGTCTTCTCGCCAATCCCGGGAACGCCGGGAATATTGTCTGACGCATCGCCCATCAGACCTTTCAAATCAATAATTTGCAACGGAGTCAATCCGTATTTCTCTTCAATTTCCTTCGGGCCATAAGGCTCGACCTCGCTAATGCCCTTACGGGTCAATGCTACCGTGACCTTGTCGCTTACAACCTGAAGCATGTCCTTATCACCGGTGACAACCAGCACTTCAAGTCCTGATTCCTCGCCCAGCCGGCTCAGCGTACCGATGATATCGTCCGCCTCATAGCCCGCAAGCTCAAACCAGGAAATGCCAAAGCTCTCCAGCAGCTCCCGCAATAACGGAAATTGCTCTGAAAGCTCCGGCGGCGTCTTCTCCCGGCCGCCTTTATATTCCTGATAGCCTTCATGCCGAAAGGTCTGTTTGCCTGCATCAAAGGCAACCAGAAGGTGTGTTGGCTTCTGTTCTTGAATGAGCCGAAGCATCATATTAGTGAAGCCGTATACAGCATTCGTATGCAGACCGCTGGAATTGGTAAGCGGCGGCATCGCAAAAAAAGCGCGGTAAATAACACTATTGCCGTCAATCAGAATCAATTTATCCATGTGACACCTTCTCCTTCAGCATACTCCTCGTTCTATTCTAACACATGGTTCCCTTTTGCCAAAAACAAATAGCATAAGCAAAAAAAGAATAACCCGCCACAGCAAGCCGTGAGGGGTTATTCCAAATTTTGTATCCCGTTTATACGTTCAAGTCCGGGCGATGCCCAGTCACCAGATAAACCGTGCTCTCTCCGATATTCGTCGCATGATCAGCAATCCGCTCAATATAACGTCCTACCAAAGTAAGGTGGATTGCCTGATGCAAGGACTCCGGATGCGCTGTCATATACGTGTACAGATCGCGAATGATCTGGCTGTACAAATGGTCAATCTCGTCGTCATCCTTGGCCATCTTATAAGCAAGATCCGTGTTCTCGTCAAGATAAGACTGCAAGGACTCCTGAACCATCTCATTGGCCAATTCGGCCATCTTGGGAATGTCGACCAAAGGCTTGATTAAGGCTTCACCCTTCAGGCGCAAGGTTACCTTGGATATATCAATTGCCAGGTCTCCCATGCGTTCCAGATCACTCGAGATTTTAAAAGCGACGATAATCCGCCGCAGGTCCTTCGCGACCGGCTGCTGTGTCACAATAAGCCGTTCTCCCAGATCCATAACTTCTTCTTCCATTTCGTTCAACTCGATATCCTTCTCGATAATGGCTCGAGCTTTAGGCTCATCCAGATTTTGAAGGGCAGAGATCGACTCGCTCAAAGTGTTCTCTACATGCTTGCCCATCTTCAGCAGCAGCTGCCGCAATTCCTCCAGGCTTTGATCGAAATCTTTTCTTTGTATCATGTACAGCTGCCTCCTTAGGTTATCCGAATCGTCCGGAAATGTAATCTTCTGTGCGCGAATCCGATGGAGTTGAGAACAGCTTGCGCGTATCGTCCGCCTCAATAATTTCTCCATTCAGGAAAAATACCGTGCGGTCCGAAATGCGGGCAGCTTGATGCATGTTATGCGTAACCATCACAATAGTATACTTACTCTTCAACTCCTGAACTAATTCCTCAATCTTTAGCGTAGAGATCGGATCAAGTGCGGAAGTCGCCTCATCCATCAGCAGAATTTGGGGCTGCACTGCAATGGCGCGAGCGATGCACAATCTCTGCTGCTGCCCGCCGGACAGGCCCAGCGCCGAGCGCTTCAGGAAGTCCTTCACTTCATCCCATAATGCTGCCTGGCGCAAGCTTTGCTCCACCAGTTCATCAAGCTCCGCCTTGCCAGGAGAGCCATGAAGCCTAGGTCCGTAGGCGACATTATCATATATTGATTTCGGAAACGGATTCGGCTGCTGGAACACCATACCGACCTGCTTGCGCAAGATTTCCACTTGAACATCCTCACCATACACCTCGGAACCGGCAATTTGAACAGAACCCTCAATCCGCGTGGCAGGGATCATATCGTTCATTCGGTTCAAGGTCCGGAGAAGGGTTGACTTCCCGCATCCCGATGGTCCGATGAACGCAGTAATTGCCTTCTCGGGAATATCCAGTGATACGTCCTTCAAGGCGAGGAATTGATCGTAATACAGTTTCAAGTTATTGATTCGGATGATTGTTGACATGCCTTCACCACCATAAGAAGTTACATGCGAAGCAAGGCCTCAATTGTCATTGGGACCTGTACCGATGCTTGGTTCGATTGTTTCATATTGATTTTACATAAGCTATGTAAAGCGGGATGAGCCTAAATGTTAACGCAGTGTAAAATTTCACGACAATGCAGTGAGCTCTTTATTCACCATCTCTGTCATCTTGAGCGCTTGAATCGTGGCTGACGCAGACTCCCGGCCTGTTCGCCCGGTTCTCCGCACCGATTCAACCAGTTGCCCAAAGGTATCGCCCGCCTGGACAACATGGGTCTGACTCTGCTCCAATTCCCCACTGGTGACGCGCATCGATTGATCCGTCGCCTTTACAAGCTCGCCTACCCTGTCCAGGGTCTCTTCAATATTTCCCGACAATTGCTTGGTCTCTTTAGCAAGCCGGTGTACTTCCTCTGCCACGACTGCGAATCCGTGTCCATGCTCTCCTGCCCGCGAGGCTTCAATCGAAGCATTGAGAGCCAGAATGCCGCTCAGTTCTGCAAGTTCACGAATTTGCGCTGCGATTCGAGAAATATCCTGTGAGCAGGAAGACAACTCATCCACTTGGTTTTGTTGAGATAATGTGACTTTTTTCACACGATTAAACGCTTCAGTGACCTCTTCCAGTTCTTCTCGACCTTCCAATGCAAGCCTCGACATTTGCTGCGTTTCCTCCAGGCTTCTTTCTGAAGCCTCAGAGGCCTGAACGACGGTTCTTCCGATATCTTCAACCAGCGTAACGCTCCGTTGCAGCGTGTTTTGCCGTTCAGCCTCGGCTTCCTGTTGTAATTTTCTCGAGAGAAGCATCAAATCCTGCAGTGTCATTACCCCATAGTAATTCCCGTCCTGCGTTAAAATCAAACTGTCGTAGAACAAATGCCCGGTCCGATGAAGCGCATGATCCAACAGCTCTCCTGGGGGCGTGGATATTTCATATACCGCATACTCCGGTTGGGCAAAATCACGTACAGGACGCTCATAGAATAAATCCGGCGCAAATCTGCCTGTAAGATGCCGATAGAAATAATCCCTCATAACAAGACCGCGAGGGCGTTCCCCTTGGTCACAAATGACGAGGCACGGAAGCTCGGAATCCTGCTTGAACATGCCGAGCACATCGCTGCACTTTCGATCTCCGCGTATTACTGGAACGTTCCTGCTAAAATCAGCCACATTCACCAAGGCCGCAGGTCTCTCCATAACAGTCAGGCTTGCCATGACCACCACTCCCTATGTACGGAATACACTCTCTTTTCAGAGGATAGTCGACAATTGTTAGCGGAGAATAAAGTCCCTGGCTGAAAAAAGTGAAAAACCGTCCATCAATGGGTCTCAATGATGGGCGGTTTTCTTTTTGTTCACAACTAGCTTGTATCCCACTCCCCGAATTGAATCGATATATACCGATCCCGGATCCAGCTCCAGCTTCTTACGCAGCGAGCTGACATGAACATCGACGGTACGCTGTCCTCCGATATAATCAAAGCCCCAAACGGCGTTCATCAGGTCATCCCGAGTCATAACGACTCCAGGCTTCCGCGCCAGATAGAGCAACACTTCAAACTCCTTAGGTCTGAGCACGATAGCTTCCCCGTTCAGTGTGACTTCGTATTTCTCAGGATAGATGGATAACGGTCCCAGCGTAATCTGGGCATCCTCCCGTTCTTCCAGGGAAGGCTCCCGATCTTCATGCCCGCCGCTTGTGCGCCGAAGGACCGCCGTTACTCTGGCCAACAGCTCTGCAACACCGAAGGGCTTCGTAATGTAATCATCGGCCCCGGCCTTTAACCCCTGCACGACCTCTTCCTCCGCATTTTTTGCCGTCAGAATGATGACCGGCGTCTTGCTGCCCTCCCCGCGAAGCTTGGACAAAATCTCGATCCCGTTCATCCCCGGAAGCATCAAATCAAGCAGAATCAGATCGAACTCCTGACTCTTCGCGGTATCATAGCCAATTTGACCATGATCAGCGACAATAACCTCAAAGCCCTCACTGCTTAAGTTATAAGATAGCAGCCTCGACAGTGTCGGTTCGTCTTCAATGACCAACAATCGTTGAGTCACGCTGTTTCCCCCTTCTTTTATTCAACCTGTCGCTTCGTCATAGACAAAGCGCTGAACATGCCAAGCATATCACGGAATTGTTAACGGGGTGTAAAATGCTCAACAACGATCCAAGTTCATCAAATTGAGCCCGCCTCTGAGGTATGCTGCATAATCGGAAGCTCCAGGATGAACGAAGACCCTTCCCCGATTTTACTTTCTACCCGTATTGTACCCCGATGCAGCTCAACAAGATGCTTGACGATAGAAAGGCCTAACCCCGTACCGCCTGAGCTGCGCGAGCGAGCCTTATCTACACGGTAGAAGCGCTCGAATATTCGCGGCAGGTCCTTTTTAGGGATTCCGATTCCGGTATCGTTAATGGTAATTGTGATCTTTTCCTCATCCGGCGTCCCCGTGATTTCGCAATCAATTCTGACCTTCCCGCCCTCTTGCGTGTAGCTGATCGCGTTTGACAGCAGATTAACGAAAATCTGCCGAAGCCGGTCCTCGTCTCCCTCCATAAATAAATGCTCGGGAATGTAATGGTTGAGACTGATATGCTTCTTAGCAGCCGAAGAGCCCAGCATTTCAATAATATTGTCGAACAAGTCCTTAAGATGCACAGGCGCATATTCGAGCGGTGCGCGCTTGGATTCAATCTTCGACAGCTCCAGAATGTCACCGATCAAGCGATTCAAGCGTTCTCCTTCATCATGAATAATCTGAAGGAAGGATCGCTCCGTCTCCTTATCCGCCACCCCGCCCGCAAGCAGCGTCTCGGCAAAACCTTTGACCGCAGCAATCGGGGTCTTCAATTCATGGGATACATTGGCAACAAATTCACTGCGCATCCGCTCCAGCCGGCGAATTTCCGTAACATCCTGCAAATGCACCAGCAATCCTTTATAGCTGTCGTCATCCTCGAACATCGGAACCGCGTCCAGCTGAAGAATCCGCTCCTCCGGATTGTAGATCGTTCGTTCCTCGCGAAGAAATTCCTGACGTGTAATTCCTTCTTCTACAAACTTAAGCAGCTCGTAATTCCGCTTCAAGACCTGATACGATTTCCCTTGAATCTGATCAGAGCTCACATGCATGATCTTCTCTGCTACCCGATTAAGCAGGGCAATATTGCCAGAGCTGTCGATCATGATGATGCCCCCGGTCATATTCGCAAGGACGCTTTCCATTAATTCCTCATTATCGCGAATGACCTTTAGCTGCTGCTGAAGGCTGTCGGCCATCCCATTAATGGCGGCTCCAAGCTGTCCGATCTCATCCCGTCGGTACAGATCCACTCGCGCATCATATTCCAGCCGTGATATCCGGTTCGCCACACGAGTTATTTTCTCCAGAGGCCGGGTCAATCCTGCCGCTACCCGGAAGCTGACGAAGGCCGCAACCAGGAACAAAATCATTAGCCCTCCGCCCATGTAGTACCAGCCTTTATTCATTTCCTGCCCTACCGCAGCCAGACTCATAGACAGCCGGATAAACCCGTCGAAGTTCCCGTTCGCTGAAGTAACCCCATGTGCCACGTAGAGCATATCCTCGCCAATAGTCTCACTGTAGCGGATTGCGCTGCCGATCTTATCCCTTACCGAGGATTCAATTTCTTCCCGATGAGCATGATTATCCATTTCCGCGGAAGTCATCTCGGAATCCCCGACGACCGTTCCATCCCGCATAATGAAGGTTACCCGTGAATCGGTTACGTCCTCCAATTCACGGGCTTTTGCCGTGTAATAATCGGATGCCTCAGCGCTGTCCATCGGCAAGAAATCAAAGGTGCTCTCCAGCAGTAAAATTTCCCGGGCCATATTTTCCTTTAATGCGCGTATATGAGAGTCCTTATAGACCTGAGCCATCGTTACTCCGGCTGCCAGCATCGAAATGCCGACCAGGCTCATCATGATCAGTGTAAGCCGTCTGCGAAAAGTCCTCATTTTATTAGAACACCGCTTCCTTAAACATCGATAGCTTCTCCAGGGATGCCTGCTCTACGCCGGCGTGAAGACTATTCCCATGCGAATCCATAGTGACTATAGCTGCAAAGCCTTCCACCTCGAGATGCCACATCGCTTCCGGGATGCCAAATTCCATAAAGTCCACGCCGTTTACTTTTTTAAAGCACTTGGCGTAGTACTGGGCTGCTCCGCCAATCGCATTCAAATAGACCGCCCCGTGCTCCTGAAGAGCTGCCAAAGTGCGCTTCCCCATACCACCCTTGCCGATCACGGCGCGAATGCCGAACTTCTTGATAATATCTCCCTGGTAGGGCTCTTCGCGAATACTTGTTGTCGGACCGGCGGCCTTGACATGCCAGCCCTCTTCATCCTTCAGCATGACCGGACCGCAATGATAAATAACCGCTCCATTCAGATCAACCGGCGCATCATGATCGATCAAGTATTTATGAAGAGCGTCCCTGCCGGTATGCATCTCTCCTTGAATGATGACCACATCTCCTACCCGCAAAGCGCGTATCTGCTCCTCGGTAATCGGGGTCTGCAAATAAATCTCGCGGGTTCCCTGCGCAGTTTCACCAGAAGGAGGTGCTTGCACTTCCGCATTGTCCTCTGCTTGCCGTAACGATGCGTCATCCTCTTGGTCCATTCCGAACCCGCTTCCTTCCGGATACAACCAAGCGAGCAGCTCTCCGGTCTCCGGCGACAGCTTGATGCCTTGACGGCGGAATGCCCAGCAGTTATAGGCCACGGAGACGAAAAAGCTTGCCGGAAGCCGGTTTGCTGCGCCGATCTTGCAGCCCAGCAGGGTCACTTCGCCGCCAAAGCCCATCGTGCCAATGCCGAGCTGGTTCCCTGTCTCCATAATATATTCCTCCAGCCGGGCCAGATCCGGATGAGGGTTCACATCATCCACCATACGGAACAGCTGCTGCTTTGCCAGCTCATAGCCCGTGGTGCGGTCGCCTCCAATCCCCACCCCGATAAAACCGGCGCTGCAGCCCTGTCCCTGGGCCTGATAGATCGCATGGAGGATGCATTTGCGTACTCCGTCCAGGTCCCGTCCGGCTTTCCCCAGCCCCTCCAGCTCTGCCGGAAGGCTGTATTGAATATTTTTATTTTCACAGCCGCCCCCTTTCAGGATCAGCCGCAAATCAATATAATCCTCTTCCCATTGTTCAAAATGAAACACCGGTGTGCCAGGCCCCAGGTTATCGCCGCTGTTCTCCCCGGTTAAGGAATCTACCGAGTTCGGACGCAGCTTGCCTTCCTTCGTTGCCCGATTAATGGCCGCCTTAATATCCCGCTTCAGTTCAAGCTGATTAACCAAAACCGGTGTATGTATCAGGAATGCCGGCATCCCGGTATCCTGACAAATTGGAGATACCTGCTCCTCGGCCATGGTAATATTATCAGCAATCGTCGATAGAGCAAGTCCGGCTCTCGTTCCCCGATTTTCCTTGTTTTTGCCTTCCTGAACCGCTCTCCGCACATCTCCGGGCAGGTTGGTGGAGGTTTCTACAATTAACCGATACACACTTTCTTCATATTTACCCATATGCCAAAGATCTCCTCTCACATCTTGATTACATGCAATTTAATAATATCATGGTAACGAAATGAATGTTCAAATAATATACAAATTTCAAAGAAGTTAAAGGATGAAAAAAGCCCTCCGCCCGATTTTCATGGGACCAATCCCATTCCGGCAGAGAGCTTGTGCTGCATATATTCAAGTACGTCTCCAAACAGTCGGCTGTATGAACTGCCCCTTATCCGTTAACTATCTCTCCGCCATTGATATGCAGCACCTGACCGCTCATGTAAGAGGAATCATCGCAAGCAAGATATACATAAGCCGGAGCCAGCTCTTCAGGTTGTCCCGGACGCTGCATTGGCGTGTCCCCTCCGAACTTGGAGACCTGGTCCGCATCAAATGTCGAGGGGATCAGAGGTGTCCAGATAGGACCTGGTGCGACCGCATTTACACGGATTCCTGTCTTTCCTACAATATTCATGGATAGGGCCCGTGTGAAGCTGACAATCGCCCCCTTGGTTGAAGAGTAATCGATCAGGGACGGGTTCCCCCGATACGCTGTAACCGATGCGGTGTTGATAACGGCACTGCCCTTGCTCAGATGAGGCAATGCAGCTTTTACAAAATAGAACATGGAGAAAATATTGGTCCGGAACGTCCGCTCCAATTGGTCTGCGGTAATGTCTTCAATCCCCGGCTGGGGATGCTGTTCCGCCGCATTGTTCACCAGAATATCCAGTCCTCCAAGCTCCTCCACCGTTTGTTTGACTGCTTTAGCCGCAAAGCTCTCTTCCCCGACATCTCCTGGAATCAGAATACATTTACGCCCTTCCTGCTCGACCTCTGCTTTGGTCTTCTCGGCATCGCTATGCTCATTCAGGTATACAATGGCTACGTCAGCCCCTTCTTTGGCATAGGCAACCGCAACGGCTCTTCCGATTCCGCTGTCTCCGCCCGTAATCAGCGCAACCTTTTGGCGAAGCTTGCCGGCTGCAAGATAATTACCCTCATATTCGGGCTGAGGATTCATTTTAGATTCAATTCCGGGCTGTCTGTCTTGATGTTGAGGAGGCAACGTTTGTTTGGTCTGTCCGTTTCCTGACATCGATGTAATCTCCTTTCATCGTACAATTTTGAAATCCACCTCTTAGGATGGGCCTGCACGCAAATCTTATGCTTATCGTGCATTCCGTTTCAAAATGTACATTACCACCGCAGCCCGCAAACCAAACAACAGAACGGTTATACGCCCACTTTGAATCGGTTAAACAGCCAGGAGTCCTCTCGCTTACGACGGGACGCATATTTATAGCGAGACGAAGCAGCCATCCTTACAATCTCTCTCTCATGCTGCAATACCTCCGGGCCTGAACACTGCAGCACCAGCTGCCGGCACTTATGGATGTTCTCATCAGATAAATGCAAATGGGATAGCAGCAGCAGATCATCCTCCCAGCGATAGCTTTCCGTCTCATAGGAAAAATTAGGCCTGTAGACCGCAGTCAAGGTTGCTTCCTCCTGTATTCTGCAGCTGCCGCCGGACAACCATAACCTTATCGAAAATTCAGCCGTCTCCAGCTCCTTGCTGCTGAACCCTTCCTCAACGCCTCCCAGATCACGGAAGCACATAAGATTCACAGCCCAGCAATCCGGCGACAGCCAGCATAATTCATCGCTTCCCTCGTAAAGCAGCGGATACATGGAGAAGGAATCAAGAATCCCTCCGCAGCCCTCCAGACCCTTGCTGCTGCCCGCATGCGCCTGTATGGTTATCCGGGGAGACTGAGCTTCGACTTCTTCGTCCATAATTCTTCTGGATAACAGCTCGAGGCAATCATCCTCAAAGTACAAACTGGAGTTGCAGAATATAATAACCTGCCCTGAGGCATGGGCGGCTGCCAGATTGCGGGACGGAATCCCCGGCCGACCCTTTAATAATTTCAGAGGGCTTGGAAAATGATAATACATTAGAAAATCACAGCAGCCGTCGATCGAGCCCTCGTCTACAATAATGACTTCATAAGGGAGATGCGTCCGCGTCACCTTGAGTGATTCCATGGTCATGTATAAGCCAATTCCAGCGTTCTTCACTGTAAAAATAATTGAAATATTACAGTTCAAAGTCATACCTCTTCCCCTTTCTATCAATTCCATAATAAACCAATTAATGCTGTCAGTAAATAAAAACAAAACAATTAGTTTATTATCTTTGCCTGCTATTCTATCTATGGTAAATATAGGAGGGGAACTATGAACTACAATGCACTAGGCAAAAGACTTCGGGAAGAACGCCACAAAATGAATTGGACTCAGGAAAAACTCGCTGAAAAAGTCGAGGTTTCTGATGCCTATATCGGACAAATTGAAAGAGGAGAACGGAGCCTTTCCCTTGACACCTTGGTTAAGCTGGCTAATCAGCTTGGCGTAACGGTGGACTACCTGCTCCATGATTCTATCGCCATCAGTGACGACCAATTCATGAACCAGATCCGTCAGATTATGCTCGACCGGACCCCAAAGGAAAAACAGCTGGCCCTGGATATTCTGAAGATGATGTTTGCACACCTGGACGAAATGAATACGAACCCATCTGAATAACAAAGAGGCTGAACTTACGTCAAATGATTGACGCTTCGTTCAGCCTCTTTCCTGTTTCTGGTGTCGCTTTGTGATTCGTTAACTTAAACTTAAATGGCGCGGTAAACCATAAAGAAAGCGATCAGCAGCACGCATACGCACAACAGACTACTGAATACACGCAGCTTGCCGGCGACTTCCTGGAATCCTTTCTTCGAACGAATTCCATCAATCGCAACGCGAAGCGGCTTGCCCATCATTCCGCTAAGGGCCCCGATCGCCAGGAAGAGGACGATCACAATAACCATCCAAGTTACGGAATAGTCGCGGAATGTCATCAAGTACCCGCCCGTAAGCAGCTGAAGCACCAACGCGATTTGGGCGTATGTATTCAGGGTTTTAACAGCGGATACCGTTCCTTCCTGTGCCGCCAGAGATAGCTTGCCGACCTTTCCTAACACAAGAGGCAGGAGTACGTAGAATCCGAGTGCGAGTGTGCCAAGAATATGCAAGAACATGACTGCCACAAATGCAAAGTTCATTTCATATCCACCTTTCATCGCTAATTAGATTTATTATAATCTATTATAGCTTTTTCTACCTATAAAAGAAAGAAGAAGCCTTCTCTCAAGATCCTGAAATCTTGGAGAAAGCCTCTCCTATCCCAAATCCTATTAAGCGCCTGCTTTGCTCTCGACAACAGCAATCACTGCACGTACCGAGTCAGCAGATTTATCCAATGCCGCCTTCTCCTCGGATGTGAGCTCAAGCTCGAATACCTTCTCAATTCCGGCTCCGCCAAGTGTGACCGGAACCCCAAGGAACAGACCATCATAGCCGTATTCCCCTTCAAGCAGAGCAATCACCGGCAGGATGCGCTTCTTGTCCTTCAGGATCGCTTCCGTCATCTGAACCAGCGATGCTGCAGGAGCATAATAGGCGCTGCCGTTGCCAAGCAGATTGACAATCTCGCCGCCGCCAACCCGTGTCCGCTGAACAATTTCCTCGATTCTCTCCTTGGAAATCAAGGTATCGATCGGAATGCCGCCAACACTGGAATACCGGACCAGAGGCACCATGTCATCCCCATGGCCGCCCAGCACGAAGCCTCGTACATCCTCCACCGAGACATTCAGCTCTTGGGCTATGAATGTACAGTAGCGGGCTGTATCCAGTACACCGGACTGGCCGATGACTCGGCTCTTGGGGAATCCAAGTGCCTGATAAGCGGCATAAGTCATGGCATCCACCGGGTTGCTAAGGATAATCACGATGGAATCCGGGCAATACTTCTTAACATTTTCACAAACGGAAGTTACAATTCCCGCATTGGTATGAACCAGATCATCCCGGCTCATGCCTGGCTTGCGGGCAATCCCTGCAGTAATAATCACGATGTCAGAATCCGCAGCATCCTCGTAAGAGGATGTTCCGATAATTTGACTGTCAAAGCCTTGTACCGGACTGGCCTCCAGCATATCGAGCGCCTTGCCCTTTGTCGGGTTCTCCAATTGGGGAATATCAAGCAGAACAACGTCTCCTAGTTCTCTTTGGGCCAGCATCAGGGCTGTGGTCGCTCCTGTAAATCCGGCGCCTACCACCGTAATTTTCTTCCGTTTCATGAAGACCTCCTACATATTTTTTATAACATGATCCGCAAATTCGGAGCATTTCACTTCTGTTGCGCCTTCCATCAGGCGGGCAAAATCATAGGTAACCGTCTTGTTGTTAATGGAAGTCTCCAGTCCCTTATAGATCAAGTCGGCAGCTTCCTGCCACCCCAGGTGCTCAAGCAGCATGACGCCGGACAGAATCACGGAGCCCGGATTGACTACATCCAGATCTGCATATTTCGGAGCCGTGCCATGGGTAGCCTCAAAGATCGCATGGCCGGTCACATAGTTGATATTCGCACCCGGTGCAATCCCGATTCCTCCAACCTGTGCAGCCAGCGCATCAGACAGATAATCGCCGTTCAGATTGAGCGTAGCAATGACGTCAAAATCGGTCGGACGGGTAAGCACCTGCTGGAGCGCAATATCGGCAATAGCATCCTTGATAATAATCTTGCCTGCGTCCTGTGCTTCCTTCTGAGCCTGATTCGCCGCGTCCGCTCCGGATTGTTCCTTGATACGGTCATATTCGGCCCAGGTAAATACCTTGTCGCCGAATTCCTCCTCGGCAACCTCATAACCCCAGTTCTTGAATGCACCCTCGGTGAACTTCATGATGTTTCCTTTATGCACCAAAGTCACGCTCTTGCGGTTATGCTTGATTGCATATTCCACCGCTGCACGAACGAGGCGCTTGGAGCCTTCCTCCGATACCGGCTTTATCCCGATCCCGGATGTCTCTGGGAAGCGAATCTTCTTCACGCCCATCTCATTTTGCAGGAAAGCAAGCACCTTCTTGACTTCCTCAGAGCCTTCCTTATATTCAATTCCCGCGTAGATATCCTCCGTATTTTCACGGAAAATAACCATGTCCACAAGCTCGGGACGCTTGACCGGCGACGGAACACCATCAAAGTATCGAACCGGACGCAGACATACATACAGGTCCAGCTCCTGACGGAGCGCCACGTTCAATGATCGGATTCCTCCGCCGATCGGAGTAGTCAGCGGTCCCTTGATCGCCACAATGTATTCACGGATCGCTTCGAGCGTATCATTCGGAAGCCATTCTCCGTATGTATTAAAGGCCTTCTCTCCTGCAAACACCTCATACCAGGCGATTTTTTTCTCGCCGCGGTATGCCTTCTCCACCGCTGCATCCAGCACCCGCTTCGACGCCTTCCAGATATCTCTTCCTGTTCCGTCTCCCTCAATGAAGGGGATAACCGGTTGATTCGGCACCTTCAGCTTGCCGTCCTCGATTACGATCTTCTCGCCTTCCGTCGGAAGGTCAAACTTTTCTAATTGCAGCATGTCTATGGTTTCCTCCTCATATGAATTTGGTAATACCTGAAGTTGTTCAAGAAAACAGCCTTCATTCACTTCAAATTTTATTTTATCACAATGACAACCCGGTTTCCCGGGTTGTTCTCTTCCTAGCGCAAATCAATCGGAATGTACTGCTGATTTGTCGCCCCCGTATATTCGGCTCGCGGACGGATAATGCGGTTGTCATCCAGCTGTTCAAGCACATGAGCAGTCCAGCCGGACAGGCGGCTGATTGCAAAAATCGGTGTGAACAAATCCCGTGGAATACCTAACATGGTATAGACCGATGCCGAATAAAAGTCGACATTGGGCTTCAATCCCTTTTGGGATGTGACAAGCTCCTCCACTCTCACGGAGATATCATACAGGGTAGTATCACCCTTCATCAATCCCAATTGACGGGACATCCTTTGAAGATGCTTCGCACGAGGATCACCATTCTTGTAGACCCGATGACCAAATCCCATGATCTTTTCCTTATTGGCAAGCTTCTTCTGAATATAAGGTTCTACCTGATCAAGCGTCCCGATCTCGCTCAGCATTTGCATAACCGCTTCGTTGGCTCCTCCATGCAAAGGCCCCTTCAAGGTTCCAATCGCTGAAGTAACACCGGAGTAGATATCCGACAATGTGGCGATGGTAACTCGCGCGGAGAAGGTTGAAGCATTCAGCTCATGATCGGCATGGAGAACCAGGGCCTGATCAAGCGCTTTTACCGCCACCGGGTCAGGCTCCTCACCGGATAGCATATACAGGAAATTATAAGAGAGAGAGACACCCTGCTTTGGAGCAATCGGTTCTTTTCCTTCACGAATTCTGGCGAAGGCGGCGATCAGCGTCGGCAGTTGGGCCTGCAGCTTAATAGCCTTCAATTGATTGCTTTCCCGGGAATTATCGTTAGCTTGCTCATCGTATAACGCCAGAGCAGATACGGAGGTTCGCAAGACTGCCATGGTGTTCGCCTCGGCAGGATACAGCTTCATCTGTGCCAGTACAGCGTCCGGAACCGGAGCGTACCGATTCAATTGCTCCTGCAGCTCAGAGAGCTGATCACGATTGGGAAGCTTGCCGTACCACAACAAATAAGCCGCCTCTTCATAGCTTGCTTTTTCGGCCAGATCGTCAATATTAATACCGCGGTAGGCAAGCACACCGTCATGGATCGAACTGATGGAGGAGGTTGCTGCTACAATCCCTTCCAATCCTTTGGTAGCCGTCATTTGAACATCTCTCCTTTTAGAGGATCACTGTCTTGGTAACATGTTAAATTTATCATACTGGATTTCTAAAAGCGTGGGAACACGTTACTCCCCATTCCGATCATCAAATGATTTTATCACCTAGATAAATAAATTTTGTAATCGCTTTCTCGGCGCAATGATTAATGTCACATTTCGACATAAAATTTGTTTCGGAATATATAACTTATAAAGAAAATAAAATGTGAACAGGAGCCCGTCCCCACCAACAAACGGAAGGAGATGAAATACGATGGATCACATCATGTCAAAGCGCATCCTGCGCGGCACCTGGGTTACTTTATGTATCATCCTTCTCGTTGGCGGATTTATCTGGCTGCTCCCTATCCTTTATCCGTTTCTGATTGCTTGGCTGATTGCCTATCTGATTAATCCGCTGGTCCGATGGCTGCAGATAACTCTCAGATTACCCCGTTGGCTGGCCGTTACAGGGGCGCTTTTGATTTATGCCGTAAGCGGAGGAATCGTTCTTGCAGCTGCGGTTACCCGAATGGTCGAGGAATTGCTCATCCTCGCCGAATCGCTCGATGGACATCTTATGCGGTGGAAGAGTTGGTTCGTGGATTGGACGCAGAGCGAAGGCATTCATAACATTATCAATGAGATCAACCGATTTATTGCGAACAACCCCGGATATGAGACGACAATTCATAATAATATCGATCAAACCGCTCAGTCGGTCGGATCGGCAATCACCCGGCTTCTGAATGGATTGCTGGGCGGGATCCTGCAATTGCTGACCTCGCTGCCCAGCATGGGCATTCTGCTCGTTGTTATTTTAACCGCAGCCTTCTTCATCAGTAATCAGTGGACCAGAAACATGATCTGGCTTGCAAAAGCGATTCCGGAACGGTTTCGAAAAAGCTTTCGCGAGGTATGGCTGGATCTCCAGCAAGCCCTGTCCGGTTATTTCCAGGCGCAATTGGTGCTCATATCCGTGACCGCCTTCATCGTCCTGATCGGACTGCTCCTGCTCGGCGTCAATTCCGCTTTTACTTACGCCATCCTGATCGGATTCGTCGATCTGCTCCCCTACCTGGGCGTAGGAACGATCATGCTGCCCTGGTTGCTTTACTGCTTCATGACAGGAGACACCTCCCTCGCCATCGGTCTTGCTGTGTTGTACGGAGTCATCATTATCGCAAGGCAGATCATTGAACCTAAGATTCTGGCCAGCAGCGTTGGACTGGATCCGCTGCCGACCATGATCTCCATGTTTGTCGGCTTGAAGCTGTTCGGCTTCCTCGGTCTGGTTGCAGGACCGGCAGCCCTGATCCTGCTTGGCGCGATGAGTCGTGCCGGCCTCCTGCGCGATCTTCGAAATTATATTATGGAAGGCAAGCTGCGTTAAACAGGACAACAGCGGAGATTACATTCGTTCAGGCGCTTCAAGCCCGATCAGCTTCAGGCCGTTATTCAGGGTAATACGCACGCCTTCCGTCAGAAGCAGCCTCGAATCGCGCAGCTTCCGCTCAGCATCCATGACTGGACAATGATGGTAGAACCGGTTAAAGGCTTGCGCAGTATCTACAAGGTAACGAGATAGGATTGAAGGCTCCATTTTTGCTGCAGCCGACTCTACCGATTGAGGAAACAGAGATAGCTGCTTCACCAGGGCATATTCCTCGGACTCGGGCAAGTAGAGTTCTTCGATCGAGTTGCTCTGCGAGAAAATCTCCGATACCTCTCTCCCCTTTCGAAGCAGACTGCAGATGCGTGCGTATGTGTACTGCACATACGGCCCTGTCTCGCCTTCAAAGCTAAGCGCCTGCTCCCAATTAAATACAATGTCCTTAATCCGGTTCGAGCTAAGATCATTAAAGATCACTGCCCCTACTCCGACTTGTCTTGCCACCTCATCCTTGCACTCCAGCCCCGGATTCTTTTCCTCAATAATTTCCCGTACCTTGGCAATTGTCTGCTGAAGCAGATCCTCCAGCTTCACAATATTCCCTTTACGTGTAGAAAAGCCTGTCCCCTCCAGACTGACGCGGCCAAACGGAACATGCACCAGTTGATCTGCCCACGGATAACCCATAAGCTCCACAACCTTGAACCATTGGCGGAAATGCAGGCTTTGCGAATAATCCGTTACATATACGGCTTGATGAAAATGATACGTATCCTTACGATATAAAGCCGCTGCGACATCACGCGTGTGGTAAAGCGAGCTGCCGTCTTGCTTCAGCATTAATGCCGGAGACATATTATAATCATCCAACCGGACGAGCATCGCCCCCTGATCCTCTTCCAGAAGTTCCCGCTCCTGCAGCTCGGTAATGACCCGGTCCATCTTGTCATTGTAAAAGCTCTCTCCCGTAATATGATCGAATGAGATCCCCATCAGCTCATAAATCCGGTTGAATTCAGACAGGCTGAGCTCAACGAACCACTTCCATTGCTCCAGCATCTCTGCATCTCCCTGCTCCATTCGGGCAAAGACCGCTCTCGCCTCAGCTTCCAGTTCAGGACGGCGCTCTGCTTCTTCATGGAATCTGACATACAGGCTAAGCAACTCGTCAATAGCCCCCTGCTCCAGCCTTCCCAGATCTCCCCACAGACGATAGGCGACAACAAGCTTGCCGAATTGGGTCCCCCAGTCCCCCAGATGATTAATGCCGATGCACTCATAACCCATGAATTTGAAAATGCGGACGAGCGCACCGCCAATTACTGTTGAACGCAAATGTCCAACATGAAACGGTTTTGCTACGTTAGGAGAAGAGAAGTCAACAACGATCGTCTTCCCGCTCCCCTCCTGATGGGAGCCGTATCCTTCGTCAGCCTCCAATATATCCCGCAAAATACCCGGTGTGATCACCTTGGGATCCAAGTAAATGTTCAGGTAACCCGACAACGATTCAGCATGGGCGATTCCCGATTGCGAATCCAGAGAACCATTGATTGCATTTGCCAGTTGACCGGCGATCTCCTGAGGAGCCTTGCGCAGCTTCTTGCTTAACTTGAAGCAAGGCAGCGAGAGATCCCCCTTTGAAGCATCTGAGGGAACTTCCATCAGCTTCAGTAGTTCTTCCGCCTCGATTCCTTCAAGCCAATCATGCAGTTTGTCAGCCACAGCCCTTTGCAGCTTTTTCATTCAGATTTCACCCTCTCCTAAAATAAAAAAAGCCCTCGCCTCTAAAAAGAGACGAGAGACTTAAGTTCCCGCGGTGCCACTCTAAGTACCGGACAACCGCTCCGGTCACTCTGCTGGATAACGGCCAGTGCCGGATTTACCTACTTGAGGGATTCGTTCGGTAAACCATCTCCCGGGCCCGTTTCGCTTACCCAGTCTATACCGGCTTCCACCCTCCCGGCTCGCTTGAATAGACTATAGATCAGCTACTGTCCCGTTCCTCGATATTGCTTATATAGGTTGTTCAAAAAGTCATCTTTTGATCACGAAGTAATTCAGCTAACTTTTTGAACTTAGATTATGAAAATTCACGTGTTTATATTTATAAACGATGATGATCAATAAGTCAACGACGATAAAAGGTAATCGTACCATCCTTCAGCTTCTTCCCGATCCATTTCATCAGCAGTGCGCGGCAGAGCGGACGTGTTAATGGAAATACCAGAATAAATCCGAGCACATCCGTTACAAATCCCGGAAGCAACAGCATGATCCCGCCGGCAAAGACGCACATCCCGTCAATCGCCATTTTACCGGGAACCTGACCGCCGTTAATCTGCGATTTCGCGTCGGCCATTACCTTTCTTCCTTCAAACTGCATCATCAAACCGCCAATGACCGAGGTAGCCAACGTCAGAAAGATCGTCTTCCCAAGTCCAAGTCTGTCCGCAACGAATGCGTATCCCCAAAACTCAACGACCGGAACAATAACGATCAGCAAGGCTATCCATTTCCGCATAGTTAACTCCTTTTCCAGCATCTTGCATGCATTCAAGTTTCGGCACTGAATATCGCCTTAAGGAGTATTGTACCTTGTTGATTCCCGATAATCAAAATTTACTCACTGGCCTCCGCAAATCTGGCATACCAGTCGGGAAATATCTTTTTGAATTGAACAGGCTTGAAATCCTCGCGTCTGACCACATAATGGACAGAGGTTCCTTGTACACACAATTCGTCCTGTCCATTCAGCACTTCATAGCTGTACACGGTCTTCACGCCACCGTTCTCCTTGATCCAGGTGCGAAGAAGCACCTCATCCCCATAGCGGATTCCTTTTCTGTATTCCACCTTCATCTCCTGCACCGGGGATATGTATCCGGCCTGTTCCATGTGAATATAATTCAATCCCAAGTCCTCGATCAGCTTCGTTCGCCCAGCCTCAAACCAGCCCAGATAGTGAGCATGGTATATAATTCCCATCATATCAAACTCAAAATACTTCGGTTTAATCGCAAGCTCACTAATATACATCACGCTACTCCTCTTGTTTATTATACTCCTATTATGAGTTGAACTAATGACTCCATTCTAGGGGGGACAAACGTATGGATACTTCATACTTATGTCCTATCTCACCAATGTCTCTACGTTTAACTTATTCAGAGTAAAAAAGCAACGGGATAGCCTGTTGCCAGGCTTCCCATTGCTTTGATTGTAATAGCAGCAATTATTTACGGATTTGACCGATCTTAACCAGGTTGGTCGAACCGGAACGTCCAAGCGGAATACCAGCTGTAATGACAACCAGATCTCCTTCTTTAACCAGGCCGGAATCCAATCCGCCCTTCATTGCATAATCGAACATTTCATCCGTAGAGGTTGCGATCTGGCCCTTAACCGGAGTAACACCCCAGTTCAGTGCAAGACGACGCATGGTTGATTCTTCGGTAGTAACCGCAATAATCGGCGCCTTCGGACGATACTTCGATACCATACGGGCAGTATAGCCGGTTTCCGTCGAAGAAATGATTGCCTTCGCGTTCAATTCCAGTGCCGAATTGGCTACGGATTGGCTGATCGCTTCGGTTACAGTTGTTTGTTGCGCATTGCTTTGCTTAATGAAAATCTCGCGGTATTCCAGTGCGGATTCTGCCTTCTCAGCAATACGGGACATCGTCAGAACGGATTCAACAGGGTATTTCCCTGCAGCCGTCTCGCCGGACAGCATGATCGCATCCGTTCCGTCAAAGATCGCATTAGCCACGTCACTCGCTTCAGCGCGTGTAGGACGCGGGTTGCGTTGCATCGAGTCGAGCATCTGCGTAGCCGTGATAACTGGCTTGCCGACACGGTTACATTTCTCAATCATGCGTTTTTGGGCCAACGGCACATCTTCAGCAGGAATTTCAACACCAAGGTCGCCGCGAGCAACCATAAGGCCATCGGAAACCTCCAGGATTTCATCCAGGTTGTCTACACCCTGCTGGTTCTCAATTTTGGAGATGATGTGAATTTGAGTGGCGTTGTTCTTCTCAAGAAGTTCACGAATTTCAAGTACATCGCTAGCTTTACGAACGAAGGAAGCGGCAATAAAATCGACGCCTTGCTCGATCCCAAACTTGATATCGTTAGCATCTTTCTCGGTGATGCCTGGCAGGGAAATGTTAACGCCGGGTACATTTACGCCTTTTTTACTCTTGATCGTACCGCCGTTTACGATACGGCACTTGATTTCGGTTCCTTGAATATCCAGAACAGTCAGCCCAATCAGACCGTCGTCGATCAGGATTGTCGAACCTACTTCAACATCATTCGGGAGATCCGAATAGGTAATGGAGATACGGTCTTTGTCACCAAGAATCTCTTCAGTAGTCAAAGTGATAAGTTCGTCTTGCTCAAGCTCGATCGGCTCTACTTTCAGCTTGCCTGTGCGGATTTCAGGACCTTTTGTGTCCAACAGTATGGCGATTGATTTCCCCAGCTCAGCACTCGCCTGGCGGATCGTCTTGATCCGGCCGCCATGCTCCTCATAATCTCCGTGGGAGAAGTTAAGGCGAGCGACGTTCATTCCGGCCATAATCAGCTTCTTGATGTTCTCTAACGATTCACTAGAAGGACCGATAGTACATACGATTTTTGTTTTGCGCATTTGGGTTTCCTCCGTATTAAATTTTTCTCTCTATAACATCTTTTCCAACAACTAAATTTACTACAAAAACCTACATTTGTATAGGAAGTTTCTCATATTGTAACAGTCTTTGCCGTATATTAGTCATTGCTTGCCGTTACAGTATCTATTATCGGCATTTCAGCCGTTTTTCTTTGCTCTTCAAATTCGCCGATCTTACGGAACTTCCGGTAGCGGTCCTCTACAAGCTCATCCGGATGAAGCGCAGACAGCTCCTCCAAGTGACGCAGCAGGCGCTCCTTAATAGCTGCCGCTGCTTCCTCGTAATCTCGATGAGCACCGCCCCTAGGCTCAGGCACAATTTCCTCGATCACTTCCATTTCGAGCAGATCCTGTGCTGTAATTTTCATCGCTTCGGCAGCCTGGTCAGCCTTGGATGCATCCTTCCAGAGAATAGATGCCGCGCCATTCGGAGAGATTACCGAATAAATCGCATTCTCCAGCATCAGAACCCGATTGCCGACTCCGAGAGCAAGCGCGCCGCCGCTCCCGCCTTCCCCGATGACCACACAGATTACGGGCACGCGAAGTTTAGCCATTTCCAGCAGATTGCGGGCGATCGCTTCCGACTGCCCTCTCTCCTCCGCAGTAATGCCCGGATAAGCACCTTTGGTATCGATAAACGTGATGATCGGACGTCCAAACTTGTCCGCCTGGCGCATTAATCTGAGCGCCTTGCGGAAGCCCTCAGGATGGGCGCTGCCGAAGAAGCGGGCGATATTATCCTTCGTATCCTTCCCCCGCTGTTGCCCAAGCACAGTAACCGGAACACCGTCCAATTTAGCAAGGCCTCCGACCACAGCCAGATCATCTCCGAACAGGCGGTCTCCATGGAGCTCCATATAATCCTCAAAGATCAGCCCGATCAGATCCAGGGATGTCGGGCGCTGATGGTGGCGGGCCAGATGCATTTTTTGGGAAGGGGAGATATTGCTGTAGATTTCCTCCTCCAGCTCCTTGTATCTCTCTTCCAGGCGAGCAATTTCCTCGCTGAAGTCAATTCCCTTCTCTTGACCAAACTGCTCCAGTTCCCGAATCTTCTCCCTTAATTGAGCGAGAGGCGCTTCAAAAGGCATTTCCACAGCCATTCTACACTCCTCCTTTCGGAGTATGCATTTCCAGCAGCTTGGACAAGGTTGCCCTCATCTCTTTCCGATGAACGACCATATCCAGTTGCCCGTGCTGAAGATTGAATTCTGCTGTCTGAAAATCATCCGGCAGCTTCTGGCGAATCGTCTGCTCAATGACAATCCGTCCGGCGAACCCGAATACGGCTCCCGGTTCAGCCATTATAATATCACCGAGCATAGCAAAGCTGGCCGATACCCCTCCGGTCGTCGGATCGGTAATGACCGAGATAAACAAGCCTCCCTGCTCGTCCAGCCGTGCAAGCGCGGCGCTCGTCTTCGCCATCTGCATGAGACTTAGGATACTCTCCTGCATGCGTGCGCCCCCCGAGGTCGAGAAGATGACAAGCGGCAGGCGCTTCTCTGTAGCCGTTTCGATAGCGCGGGTGATTTTCTCTCCAACCACGGAGCCCATGCTTCCGGAGAAAAAGTCAAAGCTCATCACCGCCATCACTGCCGGAAAGCCGCCAACAAGTCCTTCGCCGGTCACTACAGCTTCCCGCAGGCCCGATTTCATCTTCTGCTGCTCCAGCTTGCTGGCATAGCCAGGAAAGCTCAGCGGATCCACGGATACAAGATCCTCATCATACTCAATGAAGCTGCCTTCATCGACCGTCATCCGGATTCGCTCCATTGCATTCAGCCGCATATGATGTCCGCAGGAGGAGCAAACTTTCAGGTTCTTCTCCAGCTCTTTACTGTATTGAATGCTGCCGCAGCGGCTGCATTTGTTCATCAGACCTTCCGGGATCTCCCGCTTGGGGCGGTCTCCTTCCGCCGGCAGCGGATCGCTTCCCAATCGTTCTGAAGGAATGGTCGCGTATTTTCTTTTCTTCTGGAACAAGTCTTTAAACAACAACTCCACCTCTTCAGCATTCCATATTTCGCCACATCGCAGCAAGACAAGGAAACCGGGTCTTCATGATTTCCTTGCCTCTTATGGATGCAATATGTTATTAAGCACTTCCTGAACCTCTTCGAGTTCACCTGACGGTACAAGAATCTCAAACTGCTGTTTGGATAAATTGACAGGACGGGTTTGGACAAGAAAGCCTTCTTCGGTGAGTCTCGTCTTGATCATGTCCGCAATCTTCGCGGTAGGCGCAATGTACATTACAGTCCACATGTCCTCTTCCAAGCCCCCTACAATATTGTTGAGCCCAATAATAGAGTAATGATAACACAATTGTCAAAATTACCGCAACAAAGAGCGCATGGTGCCTGTGAGTAAGGGACTGGATTAATTTGCAAAATATGTCGCAGCGTTGTCGTCTTTATGCGCGATTCTTGCCGAAGCGGCTGCTGCCAGTCCGGCGACCAGATCATCAAGGAAGACATGGATATGTCCCTGCGTGTTATTCAGCGTACCGATCACCTTCGGCTTTACCTTGTCCAGATAGCCGAAGCTGGTCAGACCGATCATGCCGAATACGCTTGTGATGCCGAGGGCCATCGTCTCATCCACCCCGTACAGTGCTTCATCGGCATTTAGAATAGACTGCAGCGGTTCCGGCAACAGATTCTGCTCCGCCAACTCGTCCAGGGCGACGCCCGTGAACAGCGTATACTGTACCTCCCGCTTTTGCAAAACGGCCTTGACACTCTCCAGACAAGCCTCCGGCTGTAGTCCTTCATGATATGGAAGCTGCAGATCGTAGACGATATCCGCAATCTGCTCCAGGGTAATTCCGCGGCGCAGCAACCAACTCTCTGCAAGCTGATATGACATAGAAGCATCCCTCCGTTCGTGTTCCTAAGTGTATGCGGAGGGATGCCGAAATGTGCTCTGAAATTCTATCGTATGCGCACCGTATTTGGACCGAGCACGGTCTCCATCTCGCGAAACAGCTCCGGCGATGGACGGATGCGGTAGCGTTCACTTAACTCGAGCAGCTTGCCTGTCCGCTCGTAGAACAGCACGGTCGGCACAGGACCGTTGTGCTGTTCGAGCAGCGCCTTAAGCTGCTCCAGCAGGCGGGCGTTCTCCGCCGCCGCCGTGATCTTCACGAAGACGCGCTGCCCTGCAGACGTCTTCGGCTCGCCTTCGGGCGCCGCCGGTTTGTCCGCGGCGGCGCCCGAAGGCGGTGCCTGCTGCGCTGCGCCGGACGGCGGCGCAGCAGGGCTCTTGCGTGCGGGAGCTGTGCGCCCCGCACGCCCATCCGCTGCGGCGCGCCCGCCTCTGGCGAGGCCGCGCCGCAGCTCCTGCAGGCTCTGCGCGCTTAGCGGCGCCACCTCATCGGCCAGCAGCTTGAAGCCTTCGTCCTGCTGCTGGACGGTGGCGCGGAGCGCAAGCAGAGCCCCCTTGCTGATGTGGCGCGAAGAACGCCGCCACACCTCAGGGAAGAGCACGACCTCGCAGCGCTCGATCTGGTCCTCCAGCTCCATGAAGGCCATCGCCTTGCCCTGCTTGGTTGTAATCGCCTTGATCGAGACGACCATACCGGCGACCACCGTCTTCTTCTCATCCGGCGCCTCCTCCAGCTCCATCAGCTTGTCAATGCCTTCCTGCTCCAGTGCCTGCTCGTAATCATCCAGAGGATGTCCCGAGAGATACAGGCCGAGCAGCTCCCGCTCCAATTCCAGCTGTTCCGCACTCGACAAGCGCTGAACCTCCGGGTAGTCGATCTCCCAATGGGGCGTCTCCACAAAATCAAACAGCTGGATCTGCAGATCTTCACGTTCCTTCCGCCACTTTACAGCCGCCTCCACCGTCTCATCAAGCATTGCGAGCAGTTGAGCCCGGTGTCCTGGGAGCGCGTCGAACGCTCCCCCCTGAATCAACGACTCGATCACCCGCTTGTTGCAGACGCGAAGATCCACGCGGCGGCAGAAATCGAGCAAGCTGTCGAAGGGCCGTTCCTTCCGCTCCTGAAGAATGCTCTCCATCGCCTGGGTGCCGACATTCTTGATGGCAGCCAGGCCAAACCGGATCACGCCATCCAGCGGGGTGAACAGAACACTACTCTCATTTACATCCGGGGGCCAGCACGGTAATTCCCATTCTACGGCATTCGACAATATATTCAGCCACCTTGCGGTGACTTCCCATCACGGCCGTCAGCATGGAGGCCATAAAATGCACAGGATAATGCGCCTTCAGGTAAGCCGTCTGGAATGCAAGCACACCATAGGCTGCCGCATGGGCGCGTGGGAAGCCGTAATTGGCGAATCTGACAATCATGTCGTAGACCGCATGGGCATCCTCTTCGCGGTATCCCAGCTTCACGCTTCCGGCCACAAAGTGGCTGCGCTCCTGATCCAGCACCTCGCGCTTCTTCTTGGAGACGGCGCGCCGCAGCAAATCCGCTTCCCCCAGCGAGAAGCCTGCCATCTTGGAAGCAATCTGCATGATTTGCTCCTGATAAACGATGATTCCGTAAGTATCCCGCAGAATCGGTTCCAGATCAGGATGGGGATAGTCCACTGCCGTCTCCCCATGCTTGGCGGAGATGAACTTCGGAATAAATTCCATCGGTCCAGGCCGGTACAAGGCTACGACCGAGATCACATCTTCAAAGACCGTCGGCTTAAGATCCCGAAGCACCCGCCGGATTCCCGCCGATTCCATCTGGAATACGCCCGTCGTCTCGCCATGGCCGAGAATCTCATACGTCAGCGGATCATCATCCGCTACTTCGCGGAAATCCGGGGCTTGACCCGTCTGTTCGGCAATCCAGTTGCTGCAGCGCTCGATGATAGACAATGTCCTTAATCCGAGAAAATCCATCTTCAGCAAGCCGACCGACTCCAGATGCTCCATCGAGTACTGAGTCAGCGCCGTTCCTTCACTGCCCGCCTGCAGGGGAACCGCATCGGTCAACGGATCACGCGAGATTACGACGCCCGCAGCATGCGTCGAAGCATGCCGGGGCATCCCCTCCACCTTGCGGGCCATATCGAGCAGTCCCTTCACTCTTACCTGGGTCTCATACAGCTGCTTCAAATCCGAGCTGATCTCCAATGCCCGCTCGATCGTAATCCCCAGATTTCCAGGAATCAGCTTGGCAACCTTGTCCACCTCGGCAAAAGGCACATTCATCGCCCGCCCGACATCCCGGACCGCCGCACGGGCCGCCATCGTTCCAAAGGTAATAATCTGCGCGACATGCTCGGAGCCGTATTTCTCGGCGACGTAAGCGATAACCTCATCCCGGCGCTCATCGCTGAAGTCAATATCGATATCCGGCATCGTTACCCGCTCTGGATTCAGGAAGCGCTCGAACAACAGCTTGTATTTCATCGGATCTACGTCGGTTATCTTCAATACATAAGCCACCAGGCTGCCTGCGGAGGATCCCCGGCCCGGCCCGGTAGCGATTCCTCTGGAATGTGCATAAGCAATAAAATCCCATACGATAAGGAAATAATCGGAGAAGCCCATGCTGGCAATGACGCCCAGCTCGTAGCCGAGCCGCTCCTGCAATTTTCTCCTGCCGTCTTCGTTCTCCCAAATCTCCTGCCCTCGGTACCGGGATTCCAGCCCCTGGCGGCATAGCTCCGCAAGATACGTCCCTGCATCCATTCCTTCCGGTATCGGCCGAAAGGCAGGCAGGATGTGCCGGCCGAACTCCAGCTCCAGATTACACTTGTCCGCAATCACTGCGGTATTTGCAATGGCTTCGGGAACATGAGGGAAGAGTGCGGCCATTTGTTCACCGCTCTTCATATAGAGCTGCTCTGTACCGATCTGGAACCGCTCTTCATCCTCAATGTTCTTTCCCGTTCCAATGCAGATAAGCACATCCTGCATCTTGGCATCTTCCCGCTCCAAATAATGGACATCATTTGTGGCGACAAGCTGTACCCCGATCTCTGCAGCCAGTTCAATAAGCAGCGGGTTCACCTTTTTCTGCTCCGGCATACTGTGATCCTGCAATTCAAGATAGAAATCCTCGCCGAATACTTCTTTGTACCGGAGAGCGGCGCGCTTGGCCTCGCCGGGCCGTCCATGCAGCAGATGCTGCGGCACCTCGCCGCCCAGGCAAGCGCTGAGACAGACAAGTCCCTCGTGATGCCGCTCCAGCACCTCCCAGTCGATGCGCGGCTTATAATGGAATCCCTCCAGATGCCCAATGGAGCAGAGCCGCATCAGATTCCGATAACCCTCCTCATTCTTGGCCAACAAGATCAAGTGGTGAATTGGCTGATCCTTCCGGCTCCCCCGCTCTTTGCGCGAACCGGCTGTAAAGTACATCTCGCAGCCGATAATCGGCTTGATCCCGTTAGCCTTGCACAATTTATAAAATGGAATGGCTCCATACATGACACCGTGGTCGGTCAGAGCCAGCGAGCTCATGCCTAATCCCGCAGCCTTTTCCACCAGCTCTTCAAGACGGGCTGCGCCGTCAAGCAAGCTATATTCACTGTGTACATGCAGATGAACGAATGGATTGCTGTTCATGCCTTCCCAACCTTTCGCCAGACCGTAATAAGTCCCCCTCATATTGCCCAGGGAGAAACATTTGTTCCCTTTTAAATTATTCTATCATAGAATGCGGACAAGTGCCCATAGAATGGTATAGACAAACAGCTGCGGATGTAAAAATGGAGAGGAGCGTCATGAACAAATGAGCACATTTCTAACAAAAGCCATTATGGATTTTTTTGTTGCGTTCGGTATCGTGCTTGGAGGAGCCTTGATAGGAGGAATTGGAGCCGTCGTTTCCTTGCAGCCCCCTACCCAGACGATGCTGGATATCGCCGGACGAATCAAGATTTGGGCACTCGCTGCTGCTGTGGGAGGCACGATCGATCCCATGCGGGTGATCGAGAGCAATTTCTTTGACGGAAATATCTCCCCGGCAATCAAGCAGATCCTCTTTTTACTCTCTGCCTTTATGGGAGCTCATATCGGGTCCGAACTGGTAAGATGGATGTGTGGAGGGGGGCGGGGATGAGCGAAGAGCGCAAGCTGTCCTCACGGGAATCCCTTCGAGGCTTCAGGCGATTTATGCAGCTGTTCTCAGTGTTTGTTCTGGGCATGGTGGCTGGAAGCATCATTTATAATCTTGTATTTCAGCAGAGCTATAATCAATTGTGGCTTGAGAACAAGGATTTGCAAATCCAGCTTTATCAGTCAGAAGAGGATAATAAGACCTTGAAGAAATATCAAAACCGTTCGACCGTAGTCAAGGAGATCAAGGTTCGGGTTGAGGAACGTGATCCTCCGCTGGATGCGCTTGCGGTGAAGGAAGTGGTTCAGCAGCTTCACGAAGAGCTGGAGGTGCTTCGGGGCAGAAGCATCTTCGAGATCGATTCCGATGCCAAGATGGCGCGAACACTGCTGAACCGGAAAGTATACACGGTTCGTGAGAAGGAGTACAGCATTCAGGTCAAGACGATGCTCGTCAGTGAAGGCGTGCTTCAAATCTGGGTGGATATCCGTCCTTATATCAAGAGCTAAACGGCCCGCGACGACATCCAAAATCCATGTTACAATGATAAAGATCACATTTGCCAAACAAAAAAAATAGGAAGTGCTCATTCAAGATCAAAAGTTGACTGTTTGAACAATCTCTAAGCGAAGGAGCGGTGACCTTTATCATGATTGAGAGCCTGTTATATGTTCTGTATGCCATTCTGTTTGTATCCAGCATCTGCTCCATTGTGTTCAGCGTGAAGTCGCGCCGTTCCCGGGACCCGAGGGTTCGCGGCATGTCCCAGGCAAAGATGAACATCAGCATGGGCTTCATGCTCATCGTGCTTTCCTTGATCCAAATGTTCATGTTCAGCGGCTCCACGGTACGGGTTATTGTGGGTGCTTTATTCATGGTGCTTGGCGCATTCAACCTTTTTGCCGGCTTCCGCAATTACGGGCTGATCTCCAGACAACGGGCGGATTAATCGCGCCGTCTAGGCATGGTCGATGGATTGAAGCGTCATTACCACCTTGGAGATCAGATGCTCTTGATAGGTCATCACAATTTCCAGCTTGCAGGTTTTCCGCGTCATCTCAAGAACTAGCGGACGGATCATGACCGGGTTCTCGATCTGGACCGGACGGACAAAGTACGTGGTCAGGTTATCCACTACATAATCTCCCCCGCCGCTGATATCCTTGGCCGTACTCAAGCCTGCATGCGTCATCAACGAGGTTAATACACCATGGGAAATGGTGCCTAGATCGGTTGCCATTTGAGGGGTGATCACCCCGTGAAAGAATAGACGCCCGTCTTCATCACGTTCTTCGGCAAACCCATTCCACATTAAATGCTCGAACGTCTCGCCCATCTGCGGCTGATTGCGCGCGTCACGCATGGCCTGAAGCACTTCGCGCCGGGTAATGGAAGAGATCAGCTTCCGGTTTCTGTCCACGACCGGCAGGAAATCAATGCCTTCCCACACCATGATTTGGGCAGCCGATGCCAGCGAAGTCTGAAGGCCGACCGTAATCGGATGGCGGGTCAGGCATTTTTCGATGCTCTGGTCTCCGCTCAGCTCTTCCACATTTTTGCGGCTGATAATCCCGATCACCCGGTTCCATTCATCAACGACAGGAAAATGATATTGGCCTGTCTCTATAGACAGCTGATCAAAATCAGAAATATTGCTCGTTACCTTCAGCATGTTCACCTTCGGCTTGCTCGCCACAATATCTTCTACCAGCATAATCTTTTTCTTGATCAGTCGGTCAAAAATCGCCCGGTTAATCATCGATGCGACTGTAAACGTATCGTGACGCGAGGAAATGATCGGCAGGGACAAGCTGTCTGCCTGTGCCTTGACCTCCCGGCTCGTACCAAAGCCTCCGGTAATCAGCACGCCTGCGCCTTGTTCAAGCGCCAGGGCATGGGCATTCTCACGGTTCCCGACAATTAACAGGCTTCCTGCATCGATATAGCGGGCCATCGCGTCGATCTTCATCGCGCCGATGACATACTTATACAACGTCTTGTCCAGTCCTTCCGCTCCGCCAAGCACATGTCCTTCCACGATTTCGACAACATCCCCGAAGGTCAATTGGTCCGAAATATTGCGCGGCTTCTTCTCGACACGAACCGTTCCAATCCGTTCCTTCGTAATCACAATCCCCAGATTTTCCGCCTCTTTCACGGCCCGATAGGCTGTTCCTTCACTGACCCCCAGACTCTTGGCCAGCTTACGCACGGAAATTTTGGTTCCAATCTTAAGTCCCTCAATATGCTGTAGAAGCTGCTCGTGCTTCGTTACACTTTCTTCATGTCCCTCCAACTGTTATACCCCCCGTCGGATTCTGTACCACTCTGTATCTAATATACACTATAATCGAATACTCAGCCAAGGCAGTTCTTGTCACCCTCGAAGCTGTCTGATCAAGCGGCACCAAGTAATAAAAAAACGGGCCCGCTTATTCCGGGTCCGTCTTTTTCATCCTCGTTTGCGCTCACATGCCTTGCTTCTGTTTGCCTTCCTTCAGCCATTTGCTCTCCCATTCCCGGTACTTGGCGCGGCGTACCTCCTCAAGCTTTTGCTGCTTCTCTTCGTTGACGCCAAGAATAAAATGCAGATGCGCTCCGATGACCAGGAAAGCAAATAACGCCCATACAGCGCCAAAGGCGGAAATCCAGCCGGCTCCCGGCTCGAAGGATATCATCGGCAAGGCATATACCAGCATAGCAAGCGCGATAATCAGATACATGAAATGCTTGAGTTTATTCGGCTTCTTTACCGTCTTCATATTGAACAGCAGCTCCTTCTTCATCGAATCTATATTTCTACTCTATGAAGGATGCTTTGATAATATGAATATTAGAGGTGGTTCAAAAAGTCATCTTTTGATCACGAAGTGTTCCAAGAGGTTGATTCGACTTCGAATCTTGCGTTCACCCTAGAAGTCCGGTACACATGTAGGGTTCTCCTACACTCCGTTCCTCCTTCTTCGGGTTCTCACAACCTTCTCGGTGCTAAAAACCTGACTTTTTGAACTCGCAATATTACATTTGGGTTCCGTATAAATGCTGGAGGCTGTCGGTAATGATCTTATTGATGTCTTGAATCGCCACACTCAGCCGGCGCTCGGCTTCAAACAGTCTGCGAATCCCAAGGTTCATGCTGAGCACCTCAAATCGCTTCTCCATCGTCTCCATCTCTTCTTGGGAGGGCATATTACCCGCCATCATCATCTGTTGAAGCTCATTTTGCCGGTTGCGAAAATCATCCAGCATCCTCTTGCTTTCCGGATCCGCCTCTACCAGCTTCATGGCTGACTCAACATCCTCAACTTCCTTGCTCTCACGCAGTGCCTTCGCCAATTCATTTGCCTTGTCATAAATATTCATTAAAGTTCATCCTCTCAAATTGTTCTTTATATAAGTTGAACTACTGAATTTTACGTTCTGAGGGCAACATGTGAAGTGTTCTTACGATCGCTTACGCTTTATGCTTCCGAAGTAGCTTTCTTACAGAAAGCTTTTAACACTTCACACTCATGCCCTTTCTACGAAATTTTATAGTTCAACATATTTAGTTCCTAATTCTTAGTTAGTCCTTACCTCGTCCAAATAATGAACAGCGCCTGAATCAGACCTATCATCCCGCCCAGAAGCACACCAAGCCACGTAATGGCTCTGAATTCCTTGCCGGATAAGCTAAGAATGATTTCCTCCAATCGCTCGATCGGGAACTTCTCAACCTGTTCCTGCACCAGGGACGGAAGCCGGATCGCTTGAAAAGCAGCAGGGAGGAGTCCGCCAATCAGTTCAATGGCCTTCCCGGTAATAGACGGAATCCATCTATCGGCCTTTTCCTTCCAAGGAGCGATCAGTTGTCCCACCTCGAGCTGTTCAATCGAGCGAATCCAAGATTCCACCGGCAGCCGTTCACTTTGTTCCTTCAGCCAGTCTAACGGTTCCTGCTCCACGATAAGCTCCAGCAGCTCACCAATCTGCTGTTCACCGAATTGCTCCAGCTTATCACGGATCATGCCAACCAGTTGACCTTCCAGCTCTTTTCCGTGAAGGGTTCGCAGAAGCACCGGTGTCAGCTTGCGTACCAGCTTATCCTCATCCACGAAGATTGCTGCCATCGCGCCGAGAAATCCGCCTGTTTTGTCCACCAGTTCACCGGCAAGCTTCGTCAGCAGCTTCTGACCCGCTGATGACAGCAGCTCATCCTCAAGTGAACGAATTACGATCTCAGCTGCCTTCTCGCTCCAACGCTGGCGGTTCTCCTCCGTCCATCCCGGTACAACAGCCTTTAGTTGACGGGAGCCCAAGTCTTGCTTTTCCCATATTGCTCTCAATGCCCGGTTAGCAGCTGATCTTCCTGCATCGGACATTTCCAGCTTGAGCGATTCCCATCGATCCTCTGTCATCCACCGCAGCAATATTTCCCGGACCGTCGATTGGCTATCGGCTAGCTGGAAGAACGCTTGCTTGATTCGTTCCTCAGCTTGCGCTCGAAAGGAAGGCCGCACCAGAAACTCTTGAACTCCTTCGGGTGTGACCAGGTATTCAGCAACGACCTTCCCCAGGGATTTTGCGATATCATCCCTTCTTTTAGGGATCAGTCCAGGCGTGAAGGGGACATGCCACTTGCCAATATATACGGGTCTTCGGGGATGAAACAACATTTTAATCGCGTAATGGTTAGTGATTCCGCCTACAAATCCGGAGACAACTAACGTCACGAGCACATACAGCCAGTCGTCCACCTTGAATTACCTCCTTCGTGCTGCCCGGCAAATGGCCCATGGGTAATCACCAAGGGTTCCGGGTTCTCATATGATGCATTACATGCGCTTATGCAGATGAACTAATTGTATCCAAGACCATCAAGCCCCAGGCTTGGAAGGAGATTCGCTTCATGCCCTCCAAAAAGTTGAAAATCCAAATCATGAGTCCAAACCTACTTGAAAGCGACTATGTTGTACTCGGTGATCAGTTGATCAAGCAATGGCGAATACCGGTTCATCATCGCATGCAGCTGGTATTCGGATCGCTGCGGCAAACTGTCAGAGTCGTGCCGTTGTCTAAGTTTGACGGAATACGAATCAGTCAGCAGCTTGCCGCTCAAATGGGAGTTCAGCCCCGCGCTTCGCTGCGGCTGACTTATCGTCCTCATTCGACAACCCTGCAATTCGGGCCGCTTCTTGGTGTGCTGATCAGCAAAGACTACCCGGATTCACCGGAGCGTCCCTTTGGTCCTATTACGATGTTCTGCAAGGAACTCGTCAATGCCTGTCAACTCCAGGGCGTATACGTGTACTTCTTCACGACGGACCAGATCGGAGCCAACTCATCCAGCGTGTCCGCCTGGGTCTATGGAGACGGATGGAAGAAGTCCCAAGTGCCTGCGGCCGATGTATTTTACAATCGTCTAACCTCAAGAAAGCTGGAGAATAAACCTAGCGTACAGCATTTCCTGAAGGAAGTAAAATCCCGCTATGGCAGCCACTTTTTTAATGAGAAGTTTCTGGATAAGACAGAAGTATTCGATGCGCTCTCCAGAGACCCCAGTATTTCAAAATACTTGCCGGAGTCCTATGCCTTCCAGGGTCTGCAAACGCTCAAGGCCATGTGCGCCAAGCATCCTGTTGTGTTTTTGAAGCCGATTAAAGGCAGCCTTGGGAAAGGAATCATTCGAGTATCGCGGCTGGAAGGAGGAGCCTTCCAGACCCAGACTGCCCAGGTAGGGGGAACCCGGCGGCAGGCTTATCCCAGTCTCGCCAAGCTGTATACCTCATTATCCGGAAAAATGAAAGCTACCCGTTATCAAATCCAGCAGGGGCTTTCTCTCATTGAAGCAGATCGCAGACCGATTGATTTCCGCGCCCTGGTTCAGAAAAATTTGTCCGGAAACTGGAATGTCACTTCTATAGTTGCCAGAACAGCAGGAGGCCATCATTTCGTCTCCAACCTGGCTCGCGGCGGATCCTTGAGCACTGTTAAAGAAGCCGTGTTCAAGTCGTCGCTGCCCACCAATTTGAAAGGGAAAATTCCTTTAAAGCTGCGCAAGGCCGCCTTGTATATCGCAGACGCTGTCGACCATCAGATCCCTGCCCACTTTGGCGAGCTCGGTATAGATCTGGCAGTGGACAACACGGGACATATCTGGCTGCTGGAAGTCAATTCAAAACCATCCAAGAACGACAATACCCCTATCGGGGTCGGTAAGATTCGTCCGTCCGTCAAGCAAGTGGTTGAATATACCCGCTATCTGTCCGGCTTCTAGGAGGTGCTTAGAATGATCAATAAACGGGCACGCGGTATGGTCGGGGTTCTGGTGCGTGAAGCGGACGGGATGCTTCCCTTCTCAGAATCGGATTATTGCAGAAAGCTGTGTCTGACCGGTCATCGCTGCGGGATGAAGGTCTTTGTGTTCACCCCCTCTTCGGTTAGTGCTGACAAATTCTCGATCCGGGGATTCGGCTTCGAGAACGGAAGCTGGCGGCAAGGGGTATATGCTCCGCCTGATATCGTATATGATCGTTGTTTTTCGTATGACCGAAGAACACTTCATCGCAAGCGCATCGCTTTGAAACGGCTTGCTGAGGTTCATCAATTCAGTTATCTGACCCGCGGGCTCTCGGGAAAGTGGAATGTTCATCAGGCCTTGCTGCAATGTCCTGAGCTGGTTCCGCATTTGCCCGATACTTTGCCATACCGTACGAAAAGTCAACTGGAGCAATGGCTCGATTCCCATCAAGGAGAAGCTTTCCTCAAGCCTCAGCATGGGACGCATGGAAAACGAACCTTGCATGTTATCAGCCCATCCGTCTCGGAAAAGCTTTTGTTAACCGGGCGGGACGGGCAGAATCAGATTCTTCACAGGAAGTTTCAATCCCGTCAAGAGGGCCTGAACTGGATTCATTCCTTTATCGCGAATCGCCCCTATATTATGCAATCCTATCTGGAGCTTGTAACTTCAGGCAGAGAGCCGTTTGATATTCGTGCTTTGATGCAGAAAAATGCCAGAGGCTGCTGGGAACTCACCGGAATGGCGGCCAGAATCGGTGCCAGAGAGTCGCTCACCTCAAATCTGCACGGAGGGGGAACCCCATTGCAGGCGGAGTCGTTCCTTCGCTCCGAATTCGGTATGGGTCCGGGAAGCCGTATTGCGGACACGGTTCGTAAGTTATCCGGGAAGATCCCGGTCTGTCTGGAATCCCGCTTTGGCCGGCTGGCTGAACTAGGCATCGATTTTGGAGTCGACCGGGCGGGGAATGTCTGGGTGCTGGAGACCAATTCGAAGCCTGGCCGTTCTTCCTTCTTCCGGATCGGGGATGCCGCCAGCGCCAGGAAGAGCATCGAAAATCCGATTTTATATGCCCGTTATTTGCTGCTGAGCAAACCTTGAATAAGGCACGTAAGACTTTTTTAGGAGGAAAAATTCATGAGTTTGACTTTTTGCAACGTCCATTTCACGCAGCAGCCCCAAAGGGTCGTCTACGTGTCCGGATCCTTGATGAAAAACTTGAAGCTGTCGGGAAAAAAATCGGTTCATCTCAAGTTTGGCGGTGAGCGGGTTCCCGCAGTAATCAAGCCGATTAACAAACCGGGGAAGCATCTGTATCTCGCATCCGGGATTCGCAGGGAGATGCGGATTCCGAAGGCCGGCAGCGTCTTTCTTCGCAGCCTTCAGGAGGGAGAAGTTCAGATCGGACCGCTTATCGGCGTTCTCTCCGACGGTCCTACCTCCTCGGCAAGCAGCCCCTTCGGCTCCCGAACCGGATTCATCAGGCAACTGCTGCGTTATGGCAGCAAGCGATCTTATATTTTTGCGTTTACTCCAAGAGATATTAACTGGGACGATGAATCTGTGAATGGTTTTTTCCTGAATGAGGCCGGAAATTTCGTCCGCAAGAGAGTGCCTCTCCCTGATGTTGTATATAACCGGCTTCCCAGCCGCCGTGCGGAAGTAACCAGTTCGATCACCCAATTGCGTGAACGATTCATCAGGCGCCGGATTCCATTCTTTAATTGGAGCTTCTTCAATAAATCTGATGTATACCGCATGCTGGAGAAGGATCAGATCGTTAACCGGTATGTTCCGGAGTCCGTTATGAACCCGTCGCCGGAGCAGATTCGGGACCTGCTCGACAGGCATTCCCTGATTTACTATAAGCCGAATAACGGAAGCTTGGGCAACGGAATTTACCGGTTATCGAAGCAGAGCAAGAGCGGCTACTATGCCAGATACCGGAAGCAAGGAAGAAATGTGCTCCTTCGCTTCAGCAGCTTTCCCAGTCTGATGCGAACCCTGCAATCAAGACATGGCCGAGCGCTTCAGGGTTATGTGGCTCAGCAAGGAATCAGGTTGATCGAAATCGATAGCTGCCCGATTGATTTCCGTTTCCATATGCACAAGAATGGGCGTAATCAATGGGTCGTCGTCGGGATCGGGGCTAAGAAGGCAGGTAAGGGCAGCGTCACAACTCATTTGAAAAACGGGGGATCGCTGCTGACTCCCGAACAAGCGCTTAACCGCGCCTTCGGCTCAAGGGCGGAGGAAGTACTGAGGAATGCCAAATCAGTTGCGATTACCTTGGCCGAAGCCATTGAGATTCACCACCAGCACCTGATAGGCGAGATCGGGTTTGATATCGGGATCGGCAAGGAAGAAAAAATCTGGATGTTCGAAGCGAACGCCAAGCCGGGAAGATCTATCTTCAAGCACCCCTCCCTCCGGGCTGAAGGGAGAGCATCGGTCGAGCACATCCTCGAGCATTGTTTATACCTCAGTAAATTTCGGAGGAGGGAAGCCTGATGAACCAGGTTTCAGGTGATCAGAAGCCTGTCGTGGCGGTGCTGACGATAGAAGACAAGGCGGAGCAATTCCGCGGCAACCGGGCCAACTTCCGGGATATTCTCCGTACAGGCAGAGAATTGGATTTTCCGGTCTATGTATTGACTGTCAAGGACCTAAAGCTATCAGCAAACCGGGTCAAGGGATACGCATACAGCCCGGAAGAAAAGGAATGGAAGCGGCAGTGGTTCCCGCTTCCTCAGGTAATCTACAACCGGATCCCGCAACGCGAGGATGAGAAAAGACCCTCCGTGCGAAAAAAAATAGCTGCCTGTCTAAAACATGCCAACATTCATTTGTTCAATCCTTTCTTCTTTAATAAATGGGTGCTGTTCGATTGGCTCAAAAAAAATCACAGCACCCGTACCTTGGTGCCGAGAACTAGACGGCTGCGCTCGCCGCAATCGCTGGAAGAGATGCTGTTGCAATATCGCAGTCTCTATCTGAAGCCTGAGAGTGGAAAAGCCGGGAAAGGGATTATGCTGCTTCAGATCGATGAGAGTGAGACGAAGCCCTACCGCCTTACGATTCAAGGTGTCAAGCAGCGTAACATTGTATACAGAACCGGCAAGCTCACACTGCTCTGGAAAAGGATCAAGCGGGAAACCGAGAAGACACCGTATATTGTTCAGCAGGGTATCGAGCTTGCCTCTTATAACGGACGACAGTTCGACATTCGTACGCTAGTGCAGAAGAACGGGAAAGGTACCTGGCTCGTCACAGGCATAGGCGCACGCTTGGCTGGCTATCACCGGATTACCACCCACGTTCCCCAAGGAGGCAGTGTCGAGGATCCGGAGAAGCTGCTCATTCCCTCATTCGGTCAAGAGACGACAGGCTATCTTATGAATCGGCTAAAATCAAGCGCCGTACTCATCGCCAAACAGATCGAGAAGGCTTCCAGAAATCAGCTTGGAGAGATGTCGATGGATTTGGGAATCGATACGGAGGGGAAAATCTGGTTTTTTGAGGCCAATGCCAAGCCGATGAAATTTGATGAACCCCATATCCGCAAGAAGTCATTGGAGCGTGTATTTCAATACAGCCACTATTTATACAGACAAGGGAAGTTATAATCCCGGAAACGAGGTATCTCATGCTGATCAAGGAATGGCAGCCTGAAGAAGGGAGGAACTGGGAACTTGAGCATGGTCAGCTTCTGTCCTTTGTCCAGAGATATACCCGAGGAAGATTACCCGCCGAAAGCTATTATCAACTGATGAAGCTGTCCCAGAGCAAGCTCCTAGCGCCAGGCTCCTCTCTCCTGTTCGCCCTTATTCGTACAGAGGAGGGGCCTCTGCTCGCAGGACTCTCCTGCCTTACAAATCAAGGCAGGGGGGTTAGCATTGTCGTTGTAAACCCGTTCTATCGGAACCGTGGAATCGGTTCCTCACTGCTCTCTCGTCAGCTTGCCCGCTTGGGCGAGGTTACCTGCCTTGTTGCCCCGGATAACCCGGCGGGCTTGCAGATGTGTCTGAATGCCGGATTGTCGGTCACCCGGATTATACGGTCCGCTAGCGGCAAAACACTTCTCGAATGCTGCGGAAAACTGGCGACAGATGCGGATAGCACTTATTTATCCCCCTATAGCCTGCACAAACCCGATAAAGTAGGTGATTAACAGATGTCTCAGCCGGTTCTGGGAATTCTGACTTTATATTTAAATGACAAGAAAAGGCTTGAGGAAAGACATGTCTATCAGAAAATGATTATAGAGGGCGCCAAGCTTGGGCTAGATGTATACGTATTTACTCCTATGGATATTCATGGAAAGAAATCTATGATTCATGCACTCATCTATGATCCCGGAACAAGAACCTGGTCCCGAAAATGGCGCGAATTTCCCGACCTTATCTATGACCGCTGCCGCATTCAGCGAAGTAAAAGATTCGAACAACTCAAACAGTTCAGGCATCGTTACGGGCATTTAAGATTCCTGAACCGACCGCTACGGGATAAATGGACGATTTATCAATTACTCTCGAGAAAGGCCTCCTTCCGCTCCTACTTGCCGGAGACGGTTTTGTTCCAGAACAGCTCCGATCCTGTAAGGCTCCTTCACAAGCACTCCTCGATTTATGTCAAGCCGATTAACGGTACCGGCGGACGCGGCATTTTAAGACTGGAGCGGCTGGAGAATAACATGGTGCTTGTTCAGGGACGCCGGCAAAACCGGTCCATTATTCCTGCACAAAAGCTACCTATCTCGCGACTTGGGTCCTTGCTGCACAACTGGAAGGGCAGCAGCCGCTTCATTGCCCAGCAAGCTATTCATATTAAGCTGCCTGACGGGAAGGTGCATGATTACCGGATGCTGGTACAGAAAAACGGTGAAGGTCAGTGGGAGGTTACCGGGGGAGCAGGAAGAGTCGGGCCTGCACGAAGCGTCACCTCCAATTTACATGGCGGAGGCAGAGCCATCCCCATGAACAGATTACTAAGCCATTCCGGCCATTCCGATGAAAAGCGGAGCCAGATCAGACGGACTGCAGAAAAGCTGAGCCTGGAGGTCGCGGAATATCTGGAATCATCCATCGGTGCCATCTGTGAGCTTGCTCTCGACTTGGCGATAGACCGAAGCGGCAGCGTCTATATTCTCGAGGTCAATCCCAAACCGGCCCGAGAGGTATTCATGCAAACCGGGGATAAGGAGGCTTACCGGCGAGCTATTATCAAGCCGTTGGAGTACGCCTTGTGGTTATATAACAGAAAAGCCGCCCCTTCTTCTTCTTGAAGGGAGCGGCTTATTCGAACTCTCTGCTATAGATGAGACTGCTCATACAACTCAAGCAATTCTTCAAAGGATGAGATCAAAATATCGGATCCCTCCAACTCATGTTCATGACCAAAGCCGGCGTAGGCGCAGCCAATCACCGTCTGGTGATTTTGCTTGCCTGCCTCCACATCGGACGAACGGTCTCCAACCATCCATGCCCGGTCCACACCATGGCGGTCCAGCAGCAGCTTGACCAGTTCGGTCTTGGATGCCGTCTGATATTGGCCGGCACTGTACAAGCCTTCAAATAAATCCGCTATGCCATGGGCTTCCGCAACGCCATTTACGTAATGCTCAAGACCATTGCTCGCAACAAACAACCGAACTCCCCGCTGTTTGAGCCTGGTTAATGTATCGGCCACGCCTGGATAGAGCTCGGTTGGATGAGTCTTTAAGCCGGCAAGCTCAAATTCAAGCAGTAGTTCATCAGCCCGTCGATGAACCGCCTCGCTACTATCCGGAATCACCTTTTTCCAAATATCCTCCAGCAGCATTCCGAGACAACTAAGCATGAGCTCCTCAGGGGGCGTCGCTCCTTCATAGAGCTTCTCCAGCCTTAACTGCTCAAACACCTGATGATGCACCGGTATGAGCAAGGTTTCCGTCTTAAACAAAGTTCCATCCATATCAAAGATAATCGCTTCCGGCTTTGGCAGCCCTGGCTGAATTGTCATTCCCATAATCCCTCCGGTCGATATTTCTTCATCCATGATACCTTGTTTGAGGGGATGTCTCAACGGAATTATTTCAGTTCAGGGAAATCCGTTTGAGGATATTCCCATTAAAGTCCAGCACCTTAAATACATCAGCGTCCATCAAACCGTAGGAATGAGGCCATTGCTCCTTGGGAAGTGAGATAGAGCCTGGGTTAAGCAAATATATGCCTTCCCGCTCCTCTGCTACAGGAATATGCGTGTGTCCCTGAATAAAGATGCTGCCTGCTTCGAGAGAAGGCAGATTGTCCATGCTGTGAATATGACCGTGAGAAGCAAAAATCCGCCGCCCTTGATCATAGATCTGTACATGATCGCCCATCATCGGAAATTGCAGCAGCATCTGGTCCACCTCAGCATCGCAATTACCCCGCAGCGCAAGAATCCGGTCCTTATACTGATTGAGACGATCAGCTACCTGTGCCGGGGCATATTGCTCCGGCAACGGGTTCCGCGGGCCGTGATACATATAATCTCCAAGCAAAATGATCCGGTCGGGCTTCTCAAGCTCTACCTGCTCAAGCGCCTTATTCAGCCAATATAGCGAACCATGGATATCGGAAATAAACATGAATTTCATTTTCAATAACTCCTTGTTTACTTTTTGAAATGATATGGAACCGTCGTTACAATCAGGTCTCTCCGATACAACAGGAACGCCCGAATCAACAAGCTGGACTGATTGTGAAGCGCATTATGCCATCGTTTCTTCGGAATAAACTGCGGGATCAGAACTGTAACCTGAAAGTTCGACTCCTTGGCCTTGTATTCCACAGTATCGACAAACTTGGTTAACGGCTGGATAATGCTTCGATATTGGGAGTATAGCGTCACAAGGCGAACATCAGGCTGCCAGTGGCTCCATTTTTCTTCAAACCCTTTTTCGCTTTCCTTATCAAAGGCAACGTATACCGCAATGATTTGATCCGGATGGAGCGATTTTGCATAATTCAGTGTATTCTCTACCACATGCGTAATCCCTGCAACCGGAATAATGAACACATTCCCCTCAATCGGTTTATGAGGCTCACAGGAGCTGATCCGAAGCTGGTCCCCGACATCCTCATAATGCTTATGAATACTGCGGAAGAACAGGACGATGAGCGGCAGAAAAATCAGCACCGGCCATACCTGTGGAAACTTGGTGATGAAAAATATTATCATAACAAGAAAGCTGATGGCAGCCCCGACGGCATTAATCGTCAGCTTGACTCTCCAGCCCGCAGGCTTCTCGCGGAGCCATTTCACAAGCATGCCGGTTTGAGCCAAGGTAAACGGAATAAACACACCTACCGCATAGAGCGGAATCAGATGCTCGGTTTGGCCTTTAAACATAATAATCAGCAGGATCGACGCGGTTGCAAGAAACAGAATTCCATTCGAATAGCCCAGTCTGTCTCCTCTTACCGTGAACATTCTGGCGATGTATTTGTCTTTTGCCAGATTAACTGCCAACAGCGGAAAAGCCGAATACCCCGTGTTAGCTGCAAGAACCAGAATCATCGCCGTAATCCCTTGAATAATATAATACATGAGTCCCCGCCCAAAAGTAGCAGAGGCAATCTGGGATACAACCGTCTCCTCTGCCTTTGGAGAGATCCCGTAGTAATAAGCTAGAAATACAATTCCCGAAAAAAGGATGGCCAGTAAAATCCCCATAGCAGCAAGTGTCTTGGCCGCATTGCTCGGAGCCGGAGACTTGAAGTTTGGAATAGCGTTCGAGATCGCCTCTACTCCCGTCAAGGCAGAACTGCCTGAAGCAAACGCCCTTAGCAGCAGGAATAGACTAAGTCCGGCTATCGGCGTGCCAAAGGATGTGTGAAGCTCCGGAGAAATCTGGCCTGTCAGCACCTTATAGAGACCGACTGCGATTGTTAGAAACAAAATAGCGACGAACAAATATACCGGATAGGCCAGCACCGAAGCGGACTCGGTAAGCCCCCGAAGATTCAAAATCGTGATTAGTACGACCAAGAGGCACGCGATCAGAACATTATACCCGTGCAGGGATGGAAATGCTGAAGTAATCGCATCCGTACCCGCCGAAATACTTACAGCGACAGTCAAAATATAATCGACAAGCAAAGAGCCCCCCGCAAGAAGACCGGAATTGACTCCAAGATTCTCTTTAGATACTACATAGGCCCCGCCGCCATGAGGATAAGCGAAGATAATTTGTCTATAAGACAGTACGAGCGCAACAAGCAACACCAAAATGCCAACCGCAATCGGAATAGATAACCAGTATGCCACCGCCCCCAAGGCCATCAATACCAGCAGAATCTGTTCCGGTCCATACGCTACGGAAGAGAGCGCATCAGAGGACAGGATTGCAAGAGCCTTCGTCTTATTCAGCTTCTGCTCACCAAGGTCTTTTGATTTTAAAGGCTGACCGATTAAGACACGTTTGAACAATGTAAACATAGATGCAACACCACCAAGAATTAGAATAGGATCTCGGATTGAGGCTGATCGTCCGGTTGGTCTTGTATTTACGCAGCAAAAAAACCGCAGAGGAAAGAACCTCTGCGGCCATTATGAACTGGTCACAGTATCATCCTCTCTCGAACAACGCTTACGAGGTTAGCTGTCGGATTAGGGTAGTGAGAGTCACCCCTCCGCGGTTGCCTGCCGTACATTAAATCTCCGGTTGATAGCTTCCGCGGATTCACCCCACGCACCTTGCCAGAATAAAAACCATCCTGCTCAAGGCGCATTCGGTTCCCCCGTTTTCCCCGCCGTGACGAGGAAATTCAGCGAATCAGATATCGAATCCAAGAGTGATATTACTCCTATGGCCTGATAATGTAAATCCTTGAAAATGACATGAAAATTCAGATTTAATTACTTTTTAATCAGGGAAGCGCTTACTTGATTATGGCGCTTTTATTATCTCGGTTTATCCTGCATTTGATTCGTTTTTCTATGGAAACAGAAGAAAGAGGGTGTCTCAAAGACGTAGATGATCGGGCCCCTTTTTCAATGTGAGGTTACACCGTGCGTTGCGAAACAATTGCCGATAAGCACTAAAATTATTGGCGGGCGGCTTCCCCTCGCTCCCCATTTGATCAAAAAAGCCGCAATAAACACAAGAAACCAAGGAGTCAAGCGAGAGAAGGCCGCTATACTCCTTGGTTTCTATATAAATATCACTCTATTTTGTTATTAAGGGTATACAGAATTTGGGGACACCCTCTAAAAATCAAGATATTATTTTTGATTCAGACGGTACCCGCCGTGGAATACCGGTCCGACATATTCATTGAATGCATAACCTGCTCTAATCGCCGCCGTGACAAAATCCTTGGCTTTAGCAACCGCCTCTTTTACGGGCAACCCCTGAGCAAGCCCGCCTGTAACGCCTGCGGCAAATGTGCAACCCGCCCCATGATTATGAGCTGGCTCGATCTTTTCTGTCTCGAATATGACATATTCTGTGCCATCATAGAACAGATCGATCGCTTTGTCGCCTTCAAGTGCCTTTCCGCCCTTAATGACAACATTCGCAGCGCCACGATTATGGATAAGCTTGGCAGCTTCCCTCATATCATTGAGATTAACCAGTCTTCCTTTGCCGGACAGCACGCCTGCCTCGAACAAATTTGGCGTAACAACCGTAGCGAGCGGAAGCAACAAATCCCGGATTGCATCTGCACTCTCAGGGTTGAGTACTTCATCTTCCCCTTTGCATACCATTACCGGATCAATCACAACATTTTTTTGCTTGTTTTGTTCGATGCAGCTTTTAACGACTTCAGTAATAGCTACGCTGCCCAGCATTCCTGTCTTCATTGCGTCAACAGGGCCTCCAGCAAACACGGTCTTGAGCTGCTCCGCCACCAGTGACGCCTCTATCGGATACACACTGTGGTGCCAGTCCCGGTCTGGATCCATGGTTACGATCGTCGTCAAGGCGCTGAAACCGTAGGTGCCATACTCCTCGAATGTTTTCAGATCCGCCTGTATTCCTGCACCACCGCTGGAATCACTTCCGGCAATCGTTAAAGTCTTAACAATTTTATTCATGGTCATGCTCCCCTTTGCAATTAGCGTAGCGATAGCTAAGCTTGATTCTGCAATCCATTGTAGCATTATTTTCAATGAATTCACGAATTATTTTTCATTTATTTCAATTTGGATTGAGTCGTGTTCAGTTATACTAGATTGATACTCTTATGCAACTCAGCAGTTGCATGATCTTGAAAAACAGAATAAGCGCCCTCGCACAATACGTGAGGGGCGCTTGTTCTTTGATTATATAAGTTGAACAATAGAAGGTTCACAGAAAAGACATAAGTGTGAAATGTTCTGAAGTGAGTAACAACACTTCACACGTTGCCCCTGCGTACGTTCATTAGTTCAAGGATTCATACCACAGATTGTGCCGCATCAATACGCGCTTGTGTGGCGTTGAAGCATTTCTTGCACACCTTCAAGGGCTGGCCTGAGCTGGTTGTCTTCGTGTACAGCAGCTTGATTCGCGTGCTTCCGCATACCGGGCAGGTGCCGCGGCCTCTGGAAGGAAGCGTCCATAATGATTTTCCACGTTTATTTTTGGCCATCTCATATCCCCTATTTCTAGAAAAATTTCTTCTGATCCCGATTATCCTTCAATATTTCTACGGCTTCACGGAAGCGCAGCGAATGAACGATTTCCCGTTCCCGCAGAAACTTTAGGCTGTCCTGCAGGTCGACATCATCGGTCATGTCGATCAGCCACTGATATGTAGCCCGCGCCTTTTCCTCCGCTGCAATGTCTTCATACAGATCGGCAATCGGATCGCCCTTGGCTTGGATATACGTTGCTGTCCAAGGGACTCCTCCTGCGTTCTGATAGTAAAGTGCCTTGTCGTGATTAACATAGTAGGCTCCCATGCCTGCCGCATCGAACTCTTCTACAGTGGCATCCTTAGTAAGCTTGTAGATCATCGTAGCAATCATCTCAAGATGGGCAAATTCCTCCGTGCCTATGTCATTCAGAAGCCCTATAACTTTATCCGGTATCGTGTACCTCTGATTCAAGTATCTCAGGGCCGCAGACAGTTCCCCATCAGCCCCTCCGTATTGCTCGGTCAGATATTTAGCCATGCGAATATCGCATTTTCCTACGCGGACCGGGTACTGCAATTTTTTCTCATATACCCACATCGCTTATTCATTACCTCCTTTGGGCTGATGATCAGCATGGCGCTTCCCGCACTGCTGCACAGACTAGACCTGCCATGGCCAAGGGACCTTCGACCATTCCCACGGGAATTTGGAATAGGCGCGGCCAAAATTTTGCAAAGGCCCATACAGCACTTGAAATTGATTCGCCAAAATGGTCCGCTCCTGCGTCAACTGGTTGAATTGTTGAATCGCAGCCAAATCATCGGGATGGGTATCCAGGTAAAGGTTCAACTCCACTAATGCAAAATCGAGTGCCTGCAGCTTCTCCAGCATTTCATAAAATTCAGGATCACAATGCGGCTTTGATGTTGAATTCATAATTCACCGTCCTTTCCCCCAGCGGGATTCATAGGGACTGTACAACGCAGGCCAAAGCGTGCCATGGCGCAATGCTTCCTCCGGGCTGAACTGGGGTAAATTAGGTGGCTGAAACGTCATAAATAACTGCGGCGGAGTGCTATATGTTTTGCATAGGATTGGAGGACAAGGATCAAAGGGACCAATGAACGGAACCCACGTCTGTTCTTGGGGATGACTCAAATGAAGTACCTCCTTCTCATCATTTTCCGTTTCTCTTGTTTAACATATGATGTTCGCCTAGAAACTGAACCAATGAATCGGAATATTTTCTTTCGTTACTGGTAGAGTAAGATGGCGGATTATTCCCCCGGACTCTCCGTCAAACCGTGCATACGGATATTCCCGCACACGGCTTTCCTTCGTCAGTTCCCCTATCTTCAGGAGTGAGTCGTCTTCACCCGTCACCGGGCTGAAAATTTCACACGCAAAATGGAGGTTCATCTATTTTGCGCTTGCTGGTTGCTTCAGCTCATTAAAGCCCATGGTGGTTGATTTCTGGATCACCTTGACGATGAATCGTAGAAGTGCAACTAAAACCTCGGCATTTCCAAATTTCAAAGGTATAAGTGCACCTCCTACAGCATTTGGAGTACAGAAGTTTTGGGTCGCTAGAAAAGAGTATCCTCTTTGGATTTGCTTATATAATATTTTGGACCTGCTAACGGACATTTTGAACTATTAGCCGGCTCTTTCGCACATTTTTGAAGGGTAACGGACATTTTTGGCATTTAGGACGTTCATACGGCTCTGGTTCACGCAACTCACCTATCTTAGCAGCCAAAATGTCGTTACATTTCTGACTTTATCCATAGTGGTCTTTAAGGAGACGTAATGTCCGTTAGGCCGAGAATTTCCCCTTCTGAGCCTGAGCAGATGTATCGATTGCGCTGCTTGCGTGCTGACTGCAGTTGTTCCTTTCATTGTTGCTTGAATTGCCAGTTACAGCGCATCAGTCGGTTCAACCTTTGTTCCTCCGCCCGCATAGTGGCTAGTTTTCTGTTTCGCACGCTGAGCGAACTCAACTGGCTTGAGCCATTAATAAAAAAGCAAGCCTTCGGCTGTTTACATGCCGAAGGCTTGCTATGTTATTCCTCATCCGTTGAAGATTGTCCGGACTCCTCGTCCGCTCGATTCTTCGTAATTATTACCCGGGTAATCCGAAGGCGTCCGGCCTCCGCTACCTCCAGTGTCACATCATCGACAGTCTTTTTCTTTCCTTTTGCAGGTGTTCCGTCCAGCTCCTTGAACAGCCAGCCGCCAATCGAATCCACCTCATTATCTTCAATAGATATATGGGCAAGCTCATTCACATCCGAAAGAAGCATTCTTCCATCGACTGAATAAATCCCCTCCCCAATCACTTCTACCTCTTCACGTTCAACATCGAACTCATCGTAGAGATTGCCGACGATTTCTTCGAGAATAACCTCGACAGTTAGAAGGCCGGCCGTCCCCCCATATTCGTCTACGACAACCGTTACTTGGGAATGCTTCTTCTGCATCAGGCGAAGGACTTGGCTAACTTCCATGGATTCCGGCACATTCAGAATGGGCCGGACAATGTCCGCCAGATTCAGCGGTCTTCCATTCTCCGGAAGCAGCAGGTCTGTGATATGGACGAACCCGATAATCTGATCCTTGTCCTCCACTGCGACCGGATAGCGGGAATGCTTGGTATCCGATACGATCTTCAAGTTCTCTTCCCAGGTCAGGTTCGTATACAAGCAGTCCATATCCGTTCTTGGCAGCATAACCTCCCGGGCCAGCATATCCGAGAAATCAAATATGTTATCCATCAGCTTCATTTCCTCTTGATCTATGACACCGCTTCGAGCGCTCTGATCCATCAAAATCCGAATTTCTTCTTCGGAGTGTGCGGCTTCTCCCTCACCGGCCGGTTGAATCCCGATTAACCGCAGAATGCCATTAGCGGCTGAATTAAGCAACCAGATGACCGGGAGGAACAGCTTATAGAAATAAAGCAACGGAGCGGATAGCCACAAAGAAGTCGTCTCCGACCTTTGGATCGCTAGAGACTTTGGAGCAAGCTCGCCGATTACAATATGTAGAAAAGTGATGATAGCAAAGCCCAGCGCAACCGATACCGTAGAGATCAATGTTGGATCACTCACGCCGAATTCATGTAATAATGGCTCAATCAACAGCTCGGATACGGCAGGCTCGCCGACCCAGCCAAGTCCTAGTGAAGCCAGAGTAATGCCAAGCTGGGTGGCTGACAGGTAGGCATCCAGCTTTTTATTGACTCGCAAAGCATACACTGCCCTGCGATTCCCCTCCGTCACCAACTGTGTCAGCCGGGACTGGCGCACTTTGACAAGGGAGAACTCGGCAGCTACAAAAAAGCCATTTAGCATAACCAGAACAAAAACGATTAGCAGGTTGAGGAATAATCTCCCCATCTCGAAATCTGCATGAGCATTGGCTATGGCATATTGCATATTGAAGAGGACCTCTTTTCTATAGAGTAATCGCCTTGCGTGTCTTGAAATCTACGTTGTTATAATACATATCTGCAACGAGAAGATTCGGCCCGCAGCAGCCAGCCGCCTCACAATAGCAATTGACCCGTTGATTCAGCGGATGCTTGTCAAGCCAGTCATCGAAAATATCATCCAGCCGGCGCTCCTTAATGTTGCCGAAGGAAGGAATCGCTGCGAAATCTGTGACAAAAACCTCTCCCGTAAACATGTTCACATTGACACGATTGCGTCCGTCCGGATCGTTGCGAACCGTAACATTCTTCTCCGTCCGGAGCCTTCTCAGCAGGTCAGCATCGGATGCTTGGTCATTGCAGGCGAAGAAAGGCAAGGTACCGAACAGCATCCACAGCTCCGGATCTCTTGCATCCAGCAAGTCCGTAATGGCGCACCGAATTTCATCGAGGCTGAGCTTTGGCAGATTCTCCGCAAAATCAGCAGCATACATAGGATGTACCTCATGCCGCTGACACCCCATCTCGACAATGAGTCGGTGAATCTCCGGAAGCTTCCGATGGGTGCGATAATTGATCATCGACTCCGCCGAGATGAACATCCCGGCTTCACTTAGCTTGCGCGTATTATCGATCATCTTATTATACATTTTATAGGCGACATCTTCATGTACAGGGTGAGGGTTCCGGGCAAAGCCCACCTCATGAAAATCACGGGCACTCGTGTAATTGAATGAGATATGCATAACATCAAGATAAGGCAGGAGCGGCTCATATCGCTCATAATCCAACGTCAGGTTAGAATTCATTTGTGAGCGTATCCCCTTGGATTTGGCGTATTTCAGAAGCGGAAGAATAACCTCCTCCACAGTTTTTCGGCGGAAAGAAGGCTCTCCTCCCGTAATGCTGATCGTCTGCAAATGCTCAACCTGATCCAGCGCATTCAGCATCAGCTCCAATGGAATATGCTCCGGTTCTTTAAACACGAGACTGTCTCCAACCGCACAATGCTCACACCGCATATTGCACAGATTGGTTACGGTCATTTCTACACTGGTAAGCTTGTGCCTGCCATAGGCTCTTAATGAATGGATCGGATCCCAAGGGTCTCGGCCGGGACCGATTGCAGAATCAACGGCTGCCAATCCTGCGTATCGATTCATATTCATGTTGTATTCTCCTCCATTACCCCAATAGTTCATACTCCAAAAAAAGAAGAAACGCACCTTAGAGAGTGCGAATCCGTCGGCATAAAACTATAGCTCAATTTCATCAACTTTTTTAATGATTGTCGTCATACTTTCCAGCAAGTCGAAATCATAAGGAGCCTTCAGTTCTACTCCGTCCGCATCCGCCAGGATACGAACAACAGGCCTGCTTGGAAACTCGTTATGAATTTTGACCACGACTCCCGTCTCTCCCGTGTTCAGGGTCACAGTAATTCCAAGCGGATAAATAGCCACATGATTCCGAAAAAGCTCCAGCTTTGATTTTTCGTACAGCGTACCACAGCCTGTATACAGTACTTCGAGGGCCTCATGCGGAAGCATTGCGGAACGATATACCCGGTGCGTAGTCATGGCATCATAGGTATCCGTAATCGCAATCAATCGGGCAAAGTCCGAAATTTCGTCGCCCCTCAGCCCGCGCGGATAACCGCTCCCGTTCAGTCTCTCATGATGCTGAAACGCACAATGCGCAGATTTAAGAGAGATTCCGGGCTCATCCTTGAGAATCTTGTAGCCCAATTCCGGATGCTTCTTGATTTCATTATACTCTTCATCTGTCAGAGCTGATGTTTTATTCAATATAGACAAAGGGATCTTTGTCTTTCCGATATCATGAAGCAAAGCGCCTAGCCCTAGCAAGGTAAGCTCATCCTTGGTGTATCCTTGCACAAGTCCAAGCACTAAAGAATAGATACAGACATTCAGGGAATGGCGGAACAAATAATGATCCATGCTATTGATGTTCATCATCATAATCATGGTATCCTCACGGCCGCGAAGATCATCCATGACAGTTTCGACCAAACCGGTAAAGGTCTTCCCCAAATAAGGGTAGACCATCCCTTTGACAGAAGGCTCCGAGAGCTTGCGGAAGGTATCGCGAATATCCTGAAGAGCCTTGCGCCGCGTACTCTCCTCGATCATATCTTCAACAACAACATCATCCGTACGAGGGTCAGAGATATAAACATAATCCAACCCGTGCAATTGCATTCGGCGAATAATTACATCATTCAGTTCTGCATTTTCCGAGAGTAAGATAATTCCCTCTTCATTATATATCTTCTTTCCCAAGCGCATGCCGGGTTGTAACGAACTGACTGGTAACAAGCGCAACTAAAACCACTTCCGTCTCTCCAAAATTACAAAATGTAAAAATAAAAATTCGATTAATTATACAATACATCATCCTGTATTAAAATAAAATCCGACGAACTTATTTATTTTCCGAGCGGTATCCACCGATTTAATCGACATTGTTCGATGGCGCCCGGGATCTGAAGCTCATGTCTAAGCAAATCCCGCAGAAAATCGGGAAGCATATACACGATGTCTTTACCCGTTTTAATCCGCTCGTAACCATTGCCAAAGGTAAACATGCTCAAGGTTCCTACGGTATAGGTCTGCTCCTGTCGAAGAGGAACTCCCTGGATGCTAGCCTGAATGATCCGCTGGTAAGGCGCCCTGGACGGATCGTATATAATCTCCATCCCATCAACGCAAATTCCTCCCAGTACCTTTCCGCGAAAACCAAAACCCGTAATGGCTCGTCCAGTCCACTCCGGCAGCAGCGACTGCTCCAGCGTATATAGAATATCCTCCCCGGTAAGGAGCAGGCGGCAAGGATTAATCGGAGACGGACACAATTGATGCAGCATTCCCCATGTAATCTCTCCCTGAGGTAATTCCCCCAGCAGTTGCCCGCTGTTAACCAACGAAATTTCTGTATCCGTATGTCTTCTGACCGCCTGGGCGAGAAAATTAGCAAACGGGGATTCCGACTCATACTTCTCATCCAATTCAAGCTTTCTGTCCGTATATGCAATCTCAGTATTCATTCGTTCGTCTGCTGCCGCTCTATGAATTTCAAGCGCCTGTCTGATAGCTTCACTTCCGGCACCCTCATTTACGGGAATACAACGCCCTGCGGTTACAACGGGTTTTCCGGTAGCCTTGCTCCGGGTAATCGTTATGAGCCCCAGATACCGTCCGTATTTGCCTGCTGCAGAGATCGTCGTATCCCCGATAACAAGCGGAACCTCCAGCAAATGATGGGTATGCCCGCCAAGTATCAAATCGATCCCCGGAATCTTTGCCGCCATTTCTTCATCCACCTGCAGTCCCAGATGGGACATCACGATAATAAGGTCCACTTCGCTTCGCATTTGTCTTACTTCGGCAGCAATCGCTGCAATGGGGTCCATGGCTTCAATGCCAAGCAGATTATAGAGAAGAGGGTAAGCAGCCGTAGCTCCGATTAGACCGATCCTCATGCCTCCGCGTTCAATAATAAGCCGTTCATTCATCCAGGACGGGGGTTCGCCAGTAGCATATTCCCGGAAATTACCGCATACAACAGGACAGATTAAACCGGAATAGGCCTGCTGAAGCATTTCCAAAGTAAACGTCAAACCTTCATTATTACCAATCGTAATCGCGTCATATCCCGTCAGGTTAAGCATGTCTACATTGGCTTGACCCAAAGTTCCTTCCGTTTCCACCGCTGCTCTGTCCATATGGTCCCCTATATCAAGCAACAGCAATGAAGATCCGTATTGCGCCCGCAGTTGCTCCACCATTTCAGCAATTCGTTCCATCGCCGAGAAGTGACTGTGAATGTCATTCGTATAAGCGATATGTAATGTATCCTGCTCCGAGTCCTCCAGCATGAATACTCCTCCTTGTTGTCGCAAAAAACATACTTTGTCATAGTGCCAATTTACAGAATACTACAAATATTATATACCTCAGACTTAAAAAATGTCTTTTGAATAAATTATTTTATAGATTTTTTAGACTCGCATTTATATACTTCTCTCCTTTGGCTAAACATGTAAGGTATTCCTTTAAAAAGAACATTTCATTGAAAATCCAGAAACTCCCTGTTATGATAAAGAAAATTGGAAAGTACGAGGTGTCATCTTCCTTGAGAGTTCATATCATGGATATCCAACCCGGCGACCAGCTTGAAGCTGATGTTTTCAATCATTTTGGCGTCCTGATTCTCCAGAAAGATCAGGAATTATCCAGCTCAGCCATCGTGAAACTGATGCAGCACGGCATTGATTACATTGATATACGTCCGCATGAAGTGAATGTTCAAGTTCCCAAGGCCGAATTACTCCCACCGCAGGTCCAAAAAATGAAAGCGCTTTTTGACAGTGCCGTTGACAGCTTTGAATCGCTATTTGAGGATGTGCTTACCAAAGGAACGTTTGATAACGAACAGGTGGATCGAACAATCGACCCTATCGTTAATCAATTGGCTGCACAGAAGGATGTTGTCTCACTCTTGCTGCTCTTGAATGACAACAACGACAACTATACATATAATCATTCGCTTCAGGTTGGAATGCTCTCTTATTATATTGCCATTTGGCTCGGTTACCCCCAAGAAGATGCTTACCTGGCAGGTAAAGCCGGTTATTTGATCGATATCGGGAAATGCAAGATCCCGCAAGACATTCTACATAAGCCCGGCAAGCTTACTCCGGAGGAATTTGAAGAGATTAAACTTCACACCACCTACGGTCATGAGATTATTCTGAACTCTACAGGAGACGAGCTCTCGGCACTCATCGCCTTGCAGCATCACGAACGGGAAGACGGCTCAGGCTACCCTAAAGGTCTTCACGGGAGTGATATCCACCCTTTTGCCAAGATCGCCGCGGTTGCGGACGTATATTCAGCGATGACCTCCAACCGGAGCTATCAATCCAAGAAAGAACTGTTAACGGTGCTAAGAGAGCTTAACGAGCTCAGCTTCGGCAAGCTTAGCCCGGAACCGACTCAAGTTCTGATCAATCATCTAGTACCGAATTTTATCGGCAAGAAAGTATTGCTCAGCTCCGGGGAGATCGGATCGATTGTAATGACCAATCAATCAGACTTCTTCCGGCCGCTGGTGAAGGCTGATTCCCGGTTTGTCGATCTCTCGAAGATGAGAGATATCGCGATTACCGAAGTGTATCTGTAGTCCTATGATAAAAACGTGTCCCCCGCTTATCTCAACCGTCGAGTTAAGGGGAGGACACGTTTTTTATAGTTTCGGACTGCATTCGGGTATTAACCGATAGAGCCCTCCATTTCAAATTTGATTAATCTATTCATTTCGACCGCATACTCCATTGGTAGCTCTTTCGTGAACGGCTCGATGAAGCCCATGACGATCATCTGGGTTGCTTCTGCTTCGGACAGCCCGCGGCTCATCAGATAGAACAGCTGCTCCTCCGACACCTTGGATACCGTCGCTTCATGCTCCAGCACAATGTTATCATTCATGATTTCATTGTACGGAATCGTATCGGAGGTGGATTGGTTATCCAGAATAAGCGTATCGCACTTGATGTTGGATTTCGCACCCTCCGCCTGACGGCCGAAGGAAGCAAGTCCGCGGTAGGTTACCTTACCACCGTGCTTACTGATCGATTTGGAGACGATCGTGGAGGTGGTATCCGGCGCCAGGTGAATCATCTTCGCTCCGGCATCCTGATGCTGGCCTTTACCGGCTACTGCGATGGACAGCACACTGCCCTTCGCGCCGCGTCCTTTCAGGATAACAGCAGGATACTTCATCGTCAGCTTGGAGCCGATGTTACCATCAACCCATTCCATCGTCGCATTCTCTTCAGCAACCGCACGCTTGGTAACCAGGTTGTAAATGTTCGGCGCCCAGTTCTGGATCGTCGTGTAGCGCACACGCGCGTTCTTCTTGCAGATAATCTCTACAACCGCGCTGTGCAGCGAGTTCGTGCTGTAAATCGGAGCGGTACAGCCTTCTACATAATGCACGAAGCTGTCCTCATCGGCGATGATCAATGTGCGCTCGAATTGTCCCATATTTTCGGAGTTAATCCGGAAGTAGGCTTGCAGCGGCACTTCACATTTAACACCCTTAGGCACATAGATGAAGCTGCCTCCGGACCAAACGGCACTGTTCAGTGCGGCGAATTTATTATCTGCAGGAGGGATAACTGTTGCGAAATACTCGCGGAAAATCTCCGGATGCTCTCTCAGAGCCGTATCCGTATCCATGAAAATTACGCCCTGCTCCTCCAGGTTTTTCTGCATACTGTGATAGACGACCTCGGATTCATACTGCGCGGATACCCCGGCCAGGAACTTCTGCTCCGCTTCCGGGATCCCCAGTTTGTCAAAGGTCTCCTTGATCTCGGCAGGCACCTCTTCCCAGGTCTTGCCTTGCTTCTCGGAAGGTCTTACATAATACTGAATATCATTGAAATCCAGCTCATCCAAATCCCCGCCCCAACGCGGTGTCGGCATTTTTTCGAATTGCTCCAGGGACTTCAGCCGGAAGTTCAGCATCCACTCCGGTTCGTTCTTGATGCGAGAAATCTCCGTCACGATTTCGCGGGTCAACCCTTTTCCGGTTTGAAACACCGCCTTGTGTTCGTCACGGAAGCCATATTTATACTCCTCCATCTCAGGGGCCTTTTTAGCCATGGTGCCTTACCTCCTTCAAAATAATGATTAGCTTTCCTGTTCCATACCCTTCTTGAGTGCATTCCACGCAAGGGTGGCGCATTTGATCCGGGCCGGAAATTTATTCACGCCTGACAGTGCTTCGATATCCTCATAATCATCAAACTCAACTGGTTCGCCCTTCATTAAGCTAGAGAACCGGTCCGCCAGCTCCAATGCTTCTTCGACAGTACGGCCCTTGACCGCCTCTGTCATCATCGAAGCTGAGGACATGCTGATGGAGCAGCCTTCCCCTGTGAATCTGGCGTTCTTGACGACGTGGTCCTCAACCTGAAGCTGTAACGAAATCCGGTCCCCGCAGGTCGGATTGTTCAGATCGATTGTCAAGGCTCCTTCTTCAAACTTTCCGCGATTGCGCGGGTTTTTATAATGATCCATAATAACACGGCGGTACAAATCATCCAGTTGCATTACGCGAAGTACTCCTTTGCTTGGATTAAAGCTTCCGCAAGCCGGTCAATATCCTTCTCCGTGTTGTACATGTACAAGCTGGCTCTTGCCGTTGAGCTTGCTTGCAGCCAACGCATCAAGGGCTGGCAGCAATGATGTCCTGCACGGATTGCAATTCCCATCGTATCAAGGACAGTAGCCACATCGTGCGGATGAACGTCGAGCAGATTGAATGTCAGCAATCCAACCTCACGCTCCCGGGGACCGTACAGCGTCAAGCCATCAATCTCTGACAATCGCCCGATGGCATACGCAGCAAGCTTTGTCTCATGACGGTGGATTTCATCCAGACCGATTTCCTCCAGAAAATCGATAGCTGCGGCAAGACCTACCGCTCCGGCGATGATCGGCGTCCCGCCTTCAAATTTCCAAGGCAGCTCCTTCCATGTCGAATCATAGAGGCCGACATCATCGATCATTTCGCCGCCGAATTCAATCGGCTCCATCGATTCCAGCAGATGCTTCTTTCCATATAGTACTCCAATTCCAGTCGGCGCGCACATTTTATGGCCGGAAAAGGCATAGAAATCACAATCCAAATCCTGGACGTCCACCTTCATATGAGGCGTGCTTTGAGCGCCATCGACGACCATCACACCGCCGTGGCGATGAACAATAGCCGCAATCTCCTTGACAGGGTTCACTACGCCAAGCACGTTCGACACATAAGCCATTGAGACAATCTTCGTCTTGGAGGTCACAGCCTTCTCTACATCCTCAAGCTCGACATGACCGTCCGGCTGCAGCGGAATATATTTCAGTACAGCTCCAGTTCGCTTGGCTAATTGCTGCCATGGAATCAGGTTGCTGTGGTGCTCCATTGGAGTGATTACGATCTCATCTCCGGCTTCAAGCACTGACGGGCCATAGGAGGAGGCCACCAGATTCAGCGCAGTGGTCGTTCCGCGCATGAAAATAATCTCCTCCGTCTTGGCCGCCCCAATAAAACGGGCGACACGCTCTCTAGCCCCTTCATAAGCATCGGTAGCCCGGCTGCCCAGCGTATGAACCCCGCGATGCACATTGGCATTGTCGTGCTCATAATATGCTTGGACAGCCTCAAGTACTTTCTTCGGCTTCTGGGAGCTTGCCGCGCTGTCCAGATAGACCAGCGGGTGCCCGTTTATTTCCTGATTCAAAATTGGAAACTGGGATTTAATCAGTTCCGCATTCATTGGCCTAACTTCCTTTCCACTAATCCCTGCAATTGCTGCTGCAGCTGCTCCAGTGGAATATCCGATACGACCGGAGCCAGGAAGCCGTAAATAATCAGGCGTTCCGCCTGCTCACGGGAAATACCGCGCGACATCAGGTAATAAATCTGCTCCTGGTTCACCTGTCCAACCGATGCTGCGTGCCCCGCCGTTACATCGTCTTCGTCAATGAGAAGGATCGGGTTTGCATCCCCGCGTGCTTTAGGGCTGAGCATCAGCACTTTTTCAGTCTGCTGTCCATCCGCCTTGGTTGCGCCCTTCTCGATCTTGGTGATCCCGTTGATGATGGCCGAAGCTTGCTCCCGCATGACCGCACGGGTAATCATCTGACTCTCCGAGCTTTTGCCAAAATGAACTGCTTTGGTGGTATAGTTCAAGCGTTGGGAGCCGGAGCCAACCGCAATGACCTTCGCATCGGAATTCGAGCCATTGCCCTTCAGAATCGTCAAGGTCTCGCTGGCTGAGTCCCCGCTATTCATTTCGCCTACAATCCATTCGATGCTCGCATCGTTTCCAAGCATAGCCCGGCGGATCGTATAATCGGTTGTCGTTGCATTCAGGTGATGGACCGTTGCAAATTGCACCTTGGCGCCATCCTTGGCGATGACCTCAGCCGCACCGTTATGCACAATGCTTTCGCTATAGTCTCCGGAAATATAATTATCGACGTAAGTTACCCGGCTGTTCTCCCCAGCCACGATAAGCACATGAGGTGCGAATACGGTCTCTGTACTGTCGACCAGGAAAATACTTTGCAGCGGAATATCGACTTCCACATTTTTGGGTACATAGAGGAATACGCCGCCGTTCCAAAGCGCGCTATGCAGAGCGCTTAGACGGTTCTCCTCCGGCTTAATGATCGAATGAAGATAGGGCTTCACCAGATCTTCATGATCACGCGCCGCTGTCTGCAGGTCTGTAAAAATAACGCCTTTTTCAGCTAAATCAGCGCTCAGCTGCGCAAATACAATCGCATGATTTTGCTGAACCAGCAAATTACTGTTCTCCTGCAGATTTACGAATGATGCTACCTGCTCCGGGAGCTGCTCCTTTAATGCGGGAGCGGAGGAGGTCCATGAGCCAAAATGGTTCAGGTCCCACCGTTCAATCTTTGTCTTTTCCAATGTAGGCAATTCCAGATCGGCGGCAAGCTTCAGCGCATCTACTCTGCTGTCTGTAAGCCAAGCCGGCTCACCGCTGCCCGAAGAAGAGCTCCGCAGTTGTTCCGGATTGACCGGAAGAACGATTTGTGTCGTCATTTTGCTTCTCCTCCTTCCGATTAGGCTTCTTGGCCTACAGTTTCATCCACAATACCGAGTTCTTCCTTCACCCAATCATAACCGTCACGTTCCAGACGTTCGGCAAGTTCAGGTCCGCCGGATTTCACAATACGTCCTTGCATCATGACATGGACATAGTCCGGAGTAATATAGTTAAGCAAACGTTGATAGTGCGTAATGATCAAGAAGCCGCGTTCTTCGCTGCGCATGGCGTTAACACCGTTCGCAACAATGCGGAGCGCATCGATATCAAGACCGGAGTCGATTTCGTCAAGAATAACGATCTTCGGATCAAGCATCATCATCTGAAGAATTTCGTTCCGCTTCTTCTCCCCGCCGGAGAAGCCTTCATTCAAATAACGATGAGCGAACTCAGGATTGATCTCAAGCTCTTTCATCTTGGTTTCCATTTGACGTATGAATTTGATCAGGGAAATTTCATTTCCTTCTCCGCGGCGTGCATTGATCGCACTGCGCAAGAAGTCGGAATTGGTTACACCCGCGATCTCGCTCGGATATTGCATAGCAAGGAATAATCCTGCCAATGCGCGTTCATCGACACCCATCTCCAGCACATCTTCACCGTCGATAGTTACCTTACCATCGGTTACTTCATACTTCGGATGACCCATCAATGCAGAAGCCAGCGTACTCTTGCCTGTTCCATTCGGCCCCATGATCGCATGAATCTCTCCACCTTTTATTTCAAGGTCGATCCCTTTCAGAATCTCTTTCCCCTCGATTTCTGCTTTCAATCCTTCTACAACAAAACTCGTTGCCATGCCTATTGCTCCCTTCATTCATCATTTGAGCTATCCTTTACAATTTGATGCCATTATAACATAATGATTATCAAATTAGAATAATTCTAGATGATTATCATTGATTATCAATTACTCATATAACATTCTAACCTACTTTACCTGCTTAATCAACGAAACCAGACAGAGTCCCAGAGGATCTTGTCGATTAACAGAAGAGGCCTGACCATATCGGCCAAGCCATCTTCAGGTCCTTCACTCTGCAGTTAATCGAGATAAGATCTCAGCATCCACATATGCTTTTCGACGTCGCCCTTGAAGCCAGTCAGCAAGTCTGCTGTTGGTTCATCGCCTTCCTTGTCGGCAAGCTCAATCCCTTCAAGGAATGATTCTGAAAGAGTAGCCAGATCTTCAATCAGCTGCTGCACCATTGTCCGTGCGTCTTCTTGACCGCTTGCTTCCTGAATCGTTGCAAGCTCCAGGTATTCCTTAAGGGTTGCCGAAGGACTCCCCTTGATCGTAAGCAAGCGCTCGGCAACGGCGTCCATTTTTTCAGTAACATCGTTATACAATTCTTCGAATTTCTCATGCAGGGTGAAGAAGTTCTCACCCTTCACATACCAGTGATAATTATGCAGCTTCACATAAAGAACATTCAGGTTCGCCACCTGTTCATTAAGCACTTGCTCCAGACTTGATTGTTTCGTTTTGCTTGAAGATTTTGCATCGGCTTTAGCCATTTCAAACCCCTCGCTTTCGATAATGATCAAGAGCTCAATAGTGTAAATATACCCGTACAAGGTTGAGCCTAAACAAGCTGTATCCTTGTCAATATTATACTCCATTTCCGTTGGAAAAGAAAAATACGATCCGACATCCTTGAGATGAAATCGCAAGAAGGGTGCTGAATCAAATCGAATATTGTTGAGTAATCCACCCAAAACTATTTACAGTAAGAAACATCTTGATTTTTTTGTATTTGATCGTCGAAGGACTAGGCATGTCCTGTCACTGGTGCTATGATATTGAATGCGAAACCTATCAAGAATGCTGGGGGCAATATGGAAAATCAGAAGAATGACAATTCAAAAGAAGGCAATACAGCGAAGGCAGCAAGCACAAAGGAAGATCTTGGCTTCTTGTTCAACGTTGAAATTCTAGTCCGCAGCGAGACCAACGCTAAAGCACTGCAATTTCTGCTGCAGGCACTCAATCAAAGCGGGCATATTATTGATTATAAAGTCAACTCAGGGATCGAGCTTGGAACGATTATCGAATCCCTGCTCTCGACGAAGAAGCAATCCATCATATCCAAATCGTACAAGAGATTGAATGTAGCAAAAGATGAAGAACAGGCTAATGCCTCCTCCAAAACCAGTAGCGGCAAAAGCTCCGATCCTGTCAAGGCTGAGCTGTCTCAGGACAGCAGCAAGCAAACCTCGTTCGACGAATTCGCCAAAAATGAAGAGTTTACACTATGGATTCAAAAATTTATTATTGAAAATCGGCTGGTCCGCCTGCTTGTTCATCGGAAAGGTGAACGGATGAGCATTCCTTGCAGGATCTTGAATTACATGTCCGATACTTCCACAATCAATGTATATCATGTTGATGAGAAGCGCGTGTATAACTTCAGATTAAATGAGATTATCGATTTTATCGATATCAAATAATAGCTTCATTGTATCGAGATATGAAATGCCCCAATATTCCATCCATGTGGATATCGGGGCATTCTTATTATTGATTAATTTTTCTTCAGCACACCAAGCGCAAGCATCAGCCAGCCTGCCAGGAAGGCTACCCCGCCTAACGGCGTAACCGGGCCTAGCCAGCTCCACCCTGCCGTTGAAAGAAGGTACAGGCTTCCGGAAAAAAGCACGATTCCGATCAGGAATAACCAGCCTGCCCAGCGCAGCCGATGGTGGTCTCCCCCCAGGCCCGAAGCTGCGGCTGCGAGTATCACCGCGATACCGTGTATCATATGATAATGTACACCGGTCTCAAAAGTTCCCACTGCATCTGCTCCAATGATCGGCTCGAGCACATGCGCGCCAAAGGCACCGAGAGCGACGGAGAGCAGCATGAGGAATGCACCGATTGCCGCCATTTTCCGATCCATATTTTCAAGCACCTCCTAAATATATGTATGAGATTCTGGCATTCACCTTTTACTCTAACACAATTTTAAAGATGTTAAACCGGTTTCTTTTTTGTTAGAATAGAATTTGGATTATATGTTAGCAAGGAGAGACGTATGTCAAAAGTCAAAATTTTTGCGGACAGCACCTCTGATTTGCCGGCAGGCTGGGCCAGCGAGCATCATATCGGCATTATTCCGCTCTATGTTGTTTTTGATGATCATACCTACAGGGACGGACTGGACATCAATCCGGAGCAATTGTATAGCAAGGTTGACGCCATAGGTTCTCTGCCGAAGACGACTGCACCGTCACCGAAGGATTTTATGGATGCGTTTGCTCCTTACATCGAACGCGGTGAAGAAGTCGTCTATCTGAGTATTTCCTCGCATTTATCTTCGACTTATCAGAATGCCCTGCTGGCGGCTGGTGAATTCCCGGAAGGG
>NZ_HG005139.1:697889-723786 GCF_000455265.1 Paenibacillus antibioticophila | reverse complement strand
GCTGGTGAATTCCCGGAAGGGCGTGTCCATGTGGTCGATTCCCTGAATCTATGCAGCGGTATCGGCTTGTTGGTTATGAAGGCAGTCGGCGCAGCGCAGCAAGGCAAGAGCGGCAAGGAAATCGCAGCTCTGTTGGAAGACTGCCGCAGCCGAGTGGAGACAGAATTTGTAATTGATACCTTGGAATATTTATATAAGGGCGGCCGTTGCTCCGGCATGCAAAATTTCATTGGCAGCCTGCTGCAAATCCGGCCCGTTCTGAAGCTGGTTGACGGAACGATCATCCCTGCCTATAAGGTACGGGGCAAGCAAGAGAAGGCCATTCAACAAATGTTGGATAATGCACTTGCGCAGAAGGATCGCATGGATGACGACCTGATTATCGTCGCCCATACGATGGCCGAAGAAGCTGCCCAGAAGCTGGCTGCTATTCTGCGGGAGCAGACCGGCGTTCGCGAGGTTGCGCTTGCGGAAGCAGGATGCGTGATTTCCAGCCATTGCGGTCCTCATACGGTAGCTATTATGTACATGCGCAAGTCTTGATCCCTTTAAGAGGTTGTTCAAAAAGTCATCTTTTGAAAAACTGACTTTTTGAACACACACTTTAAGCGCATGACCTGTGACAAAGGAGGTTCTCATCTTTATGGGGACGATTAAGTTTTTTGCGGATAGTACCTGTGATCTTCCTCCTGAATGGATCGAAAAATACGATATCGGAATCGTACCGCTTTACGTCACATTCGGGGATGCTACATACCGGGACGGTGTGGATCTTCAAGTTCCCGAATTATATGATCAGGTTGCGGCAACCGGGCGTTTGCCCAAGACAGCCGCTCCTTCACCGGCTGATTTCATAGCTGCCTTCTCGCCTTATGTTGCGGAAGGCAGATCTATTATCTATATCAGCCTCTCCTCCGAGCTGTCTTCGACATACCAGAATGCGCTCATCGCTGCAGAAGAGTTCCCGGTTGGACAAGTCCATGTCTTTGACTCACTGAACCTGTCATCCGGAATCGGGCTGCAGGTGATGAAGGCCGTACGCGCCGCAGAGGACGGAAAATCCGCAGCGGATATTCTGGCCTTGCTCGAAGCTGTTCGCTCTCAAGTCGAGACCGAATTTGTAATTGACTCTCTGGATTACTTATATAAGGGCGGGCGCTGTTCCGGCATGCAGAATCTGGTCGGCAGCCTCCTGCGAATCCGTCCTGTGATCAAGGTAATCGACGGTAAAATGACTCCGGCCTATAAAGTGCGCGGCAGCCGGGAGAAAGCGATGGATCAGCTGCTTCAGAACGCACTGGCCCGGATTCCGGAAATGGACAAGGATCTCATTTTTATTACGCATTCCTTGGCTGACGAGGATGCGGTACAGCTGAAGGCTGCGCTCGCTGATGCAACCCAAGCCCGAGAGATTGCCATATCCAATGCGGGATGCGTCATTTCCAGCCATTGCGGAGCCAAGACCATCGGCATTCTGTTTACCAAGTCCATAGCTCAATAATGTAAAAGTGTTCTTCTCCTCTGCCCTTCACGGCAGCCTGCGGTGCTCCAGATTCCGCGGCTGCTGTGAAGGGCTTTTCACATATCAGGCCTCACCGCGAATATACTTTAGTTACAAGACACTCCGCTAGATCATGATATGGGGAGGTGCTGACAATGTCGTCAACGAATCCGAATGCGTACAATTTCGTCGTCTCCAAGGAGGATTGGTCCCTGCACCGCAAAGGCTACCAGGATCAGCAGCGGCACCAGGAGAAAGTGCGGGAAGTCATCAAGCAAAATTTACCCGACCTCGTGACGGAAGAGAACATCATTATGTCGGACGGAAAGCAGATTATCAAGGTTCCCCTGCGGAATCTGGAGGAATATCGCTTCATTCATAATTTTCACAAACAGAAGCATGTCGGTCAGGGAGATGGCGACAGCCAGGTTGGCGATATACTGGCAAAGGATAGCCCCAAGGAGGGCGGTAAGGGCGGCAAAGGAGACAAGGCCGGCGACCAGCCGGGGGTTGATTATATCGAAGCAGAGGTCAGCATGGAGGATCTAGAGGATCTTTTATTCGATGAGCTTGAGTTGCCTTTTATTGAAGATAAGGATAAAAAGGAGCTCGACGCTGCCTCATTCCGTTTTAACGATGTTCGTAAAAAAGGGCTGATGTCCAACATTGATAAGAAACGGACGATTCTGGAGAATCTAAGGCGCAATGCGACCGCGGGCACGCCGGGCATCCACGGCATTTCCCCGGACGACCTTCGCTTCAAAACCTGGGAAGACATCCTGATTCCGCGTTCCAACGCAGTAATCATCGCCATGATGGATACAAGCGGCAGCATGGGCACCTTCGAAAAATACTGCGCACGCAGCTTCTTTTTCTGGATGACCCGGTTTTTGCGCAGACAGTATGAAAAGGTAGAGATTGTCTTCCTGGCCCATCATACAGAAGCCAAGGAGGTCACCGAGCAGGACTTCTTCACACGCGGCGAGAGCGGCGGTACGATCTGCTCCTCGGTCTATCAGAAGGCGCTGGAAATCATTGATGAACGCTATCCCCCTTCCAGCTATAACATCTACCCGTTTCATTTCTCTGACGGAGATAATCTCACTTCTGATAATGAACGCTGCCTCAAGCTGATTCAGGAGCTTCTGTCCCGAACCAATATGTTTGGCTATGGCGAGGTGAACCAGTACAACCGGGGCAGCACGCTGATGTCGGCCTACCGGAATTTGAAGCAAGACCGGTTCATGTACTATGTCATCAAAGAGAAGGGCGAAGTATACAGTGCGTTGAAGCAATTTTTCCATAAACGGGAAAAGGGGGCGCTGTCTTGAGCAATGAGATGACGCAACTGGAGTATGCCATCGCAGAAATTATGGAGATCGCGGACGGCTTCGGGCTGGACTACTATCCGATGCGGTACGAGATCTGTCCGGCCGACATCATCTATACCTTTGGCGCCTATGGTATGCCTACCCGCTTCAGTCATTGGAGCTTCGGAAAAATGTTCAATAAAATGAAGATGCAGTACGACTTCGGCCTGAGCAAAATATATGAGCTGGTCATCAATTCCAATCCTTGTTATGCTTTTCTGCTGGAGGGGAATTCCCTCATTCAGAACAAGCTGATTGTCGCCCATGTGCTGGCCCACTGCGACTTCTTCAAGAACAATGCCCGGTTCTCGAACACGAACCGGGACATGGTCGAGAGCATGTCCGCAACCGCGGAGCGGATCAGCAAATACGAGCTGCAGTACGGAGCCGCAACTGTGGAGTCCTTCATTGACGCTGTGCTCGGCATTCAGGAGCATGTGGATCCCCAATTGATCCGCCCCATGCGCTACGATAAGCGAAGACAACTGGAGGAGCAGCATCGCCGGAGCAAGGAAGCCTTGCAGGGCTCCTCCCCCAGCGGTCCTTATGATGATCTGTGGGGCCTGGATTCTATAGAAGAGGCGACGCCAAAATCTCCGCCCGGCAAACCGGGAGGGCCGGATGTCTCCATAAGCTTCCCGCCCAAGCCGGAGAAGGATATCGTCTGGTTCATTCAGGAATACTCGGAAGCGCTCGAGGATTGGCAGCGGGACATCATGAGCATGCTTCGGGAGGAGATGCTCTACTTCTGGCCGCAGATGGAGACAAAGATCATGAACGAAGGCTGGGCTTCGTATTGGCATCAGCGCATCCTTCGGGAAATGGATTTGACCAGCGAGGAGACGATTGAATTTGCCAAGCTAAATGCATCCGTCGTTCAGCCCTCCCAGCAAAGCCTCAATCCGTACTATCTTGGACTGAAGATTTTTGAGGATATAGAACGTCGCTGGGACCGTCCTACCGAGGAGGAGCAGGTGCGATTGGGACGCGAGCCCGGGAAGGGACGCGAGAAAATATTCGAGGTCCGGGAGCTGGATTCGGACATTTCCTTCCTTCGCAGTTATTTAACTAAGGAATTGGTGCGTGACCTGGATTTATACATTTTCGAGAAGCAAGGGCCGGAGTGGAAGATCACCGACAAGTCCTGGGAGCATGTCCGCGATCAGCTTGCCCTGTCCAAGGTAAACGGCGGTTCTCCCTACATCGTCGTAGCGGATGGCGATTATCAACGAGCCGGCGAGCTGCTTCTTAAGCACCAGTACGAGGGCATTGAGCTGGATCTGAAATACCTGGAGCGAACCCTGCCGCACGTCTACCGCCTATGGGGCAAGAGCGTCCACTTGCAGACCGTGGTGGAGGGCAAAACGGCGCTGTTTAGCTATGACGGGGAGAAGCATTATCGGAAGATTTTGTAGCCACATGTGAAGTGTTTCTCTTCACACTTATGCCTTTCTAAGGTAAGATGACGAGCAGTCTTTCCGCATTTGTGGGCAGACTGCTTTTTTTGCATGCGAATAGCGTTATAATAGAAGTCAAGAAAAAACAGGAGGAATACGATGAAAACAATCCCTTTACAGCAGCACGGTATTCCCGCCAGTCAGCTTGTGCTTGGCTGCATGCGCATGGGCGGAGACTGGGACAAGAACAGTCCGATCACAGACGCGCATTACAAAGAAGGACAAGCTGCGGTTGAAGCTGCTTTGGAAATCGGCATCAATATGTTCGATCATGCTGATATTTATACTGCCGGCAAGGCGGAACAGGTGTTCAGCCGCGTTCTGAGCAATCAGCCCGGGCTTCGAGAGAAGATCATCCTCCAGTCCAAATGCGGAATCCGGTTCGAAGACGAGCAAGGCCCGCACCGCTTTGATTTTTCGGAGCAGCACATTCTGAACAGTGTTGACGGTATTCTAAGCCGTTTGGGCACAGAATATCTCGATATCCTGCTCCTTCACCGTCCCGATGCGCTCATGGATCCGGAGGAGGTTGCATCCGCCTTCCATAAGCTGAAGGCATCGGGCAAGGTACGGCATTTCGGCGTGTCCAATATGGGACAAGGCCAAATCAAGCTGCTTCAACGTTATTGCGAAGAGCCGTTCGTTGCAAACCAGCTTGAAATGAGCCTGCGGAAGCTCGGATTTCTAGAGGTTGGAACGCATATTAACCAGGAGGAAGCCAAGCAAAATGTGTTCCCGGAAGGAACACTGGAATTCTGCCGCCTGGAAAATATTCAGCTTCAATCCTGGGGTCCGTTGGCTCAAGGCATCTATTCCGGACGCCCGCTCACGGATCAGCCTGAAAGTGTCGTGAAGACGGCAGAGCTCGTTCAACAACTGGCTAAGGAAAAGGGTGCGACCGCCGAGGCGATTGTTCTCGCCTGGCTGATGACCCATCCTGCCGGAATCCAGCCGGTGATCGGCACGATTAACACCGACCGGATCCGCGCCTGCCGGGAGACGGCCACGCTGCGCTTAACCCGTGAAGAATGGTACTCGCTATATATTAGCTCACGAGGCAGAAAATTGCCTTAATACATGAAGCAGCAGCCCTGGATCAAGAATGATCCCGGGCTGCTGCTCCTTTTATCGTTTATTTTCTACCATATCGCTTTAATCGCTAACCCGCCACCCGATCAACCGGTGAACGGCAAACAGAGAAATCAGCGTATAGACTAACATGACCAGGCAATCCAGCATAACCCCTGTAGTCCAACCCGCTGTCAGAATGGTCCGCATGGCATCCGCCGCATACGTGGTAGGCAGTACATAAGCGAGCCATTGCAATGGAAGGGGAAGCTGTTCCATCGTCACCATAACCGGCGAGAGAAAAGAGATGACCATCATTAACGCCTGGCAGAGCATATTGGTAAATTGAAAGGTTGGCGACCAGAACCCGAGCAAGATGCCTATGCCAACCACACTTGTCAGACTCAGGACCATAACCGGCAGCAATCCGGGAGACAGCGTAAGCTGAATATCATAGATTACTTGCGTCAACACCCCCAGGATCAACAGGGAAGGAACCGTGTTCATCAGCCCCCTGAGCAGATTCGCAATCACAAAGTTCTGCTTCGATATAGGCAGCGACGCATAGAAAGTAAAGTGATTCTGGTGCTTCTGCATGGCAATCTCTTGCCCGAGTGAATTCATGCCCATAACAACCAGCCCAAATACCAGGTTGCCCGCAATGATCTGAACAATCATATCTTCGCTGGGATTCACGGTATAGAAACGCATAAACAGAAAAGTTGCCAGCGGATAGAGCGTAGCCATCAGAATAATCCACATCCAGCTGTCCTTCACAGTTGCAAACTGAATCCGGAACAATATGGATACTTCCAGCCGCCAGCGAGCGAATCTACCGGATATCCGCGGCAGCCCTGTATCTGCAGAAGGCATCAACGTATTCATGCGCCCGCCCCCTCTTTGCCTTCATGATCAATATGAAAATAAACATCTTCAAGGCTTGGAGGCAGCACTGAAAATTCATCGATGGGCAGCTCCTCACTGGATACAATCATGCTCAGCACATCTCCCGCCTCCTCTTTATTCACCAGCAGATTCATTCGATTGGCTCCGTGCCGCTGAATAATTCCCCACCCTTTCAGGACTTCTTCAACATCGTCACTAGCTCCATACGCCGTTTGAATCTCGAATTTAATCCGCTGATCCACACGCTGCTTGAGCTTGGTCACACTATCTAGCGCAAGCAAGCGTCCATGATTAATGACGGCGACCCGATCAACGACCTGCTCTGCCTCCAGGACGTTATGGGTGACCAGAATAACGGTAGCTCCTTCGAGATTATATTCGCTGATCAACTCCCAGACGAGGCGGCGTTTAGCGGGATCAAGCTCGTTTGTAGGCTCATCAAGAATTAGGACAGGGGAGTGGCCGATCAGCGCCGTACCGATCCCGATCATCCTCTTTTGGCCTCCCGACAGCCTCTTCAGCTGTTTGTCTCTTGCTTCCGGAATTTCAAATCGCTCCAGCAGCTCATCCGCCTCCCGCATAGCCTGGGATTTAGGCATTCCCCGGAGTTGACCGGTAAACACAAGCGCCTCCCGGGCGGTGAGGGCATTCAGAACATGGGGCTCCTGGGCGAAATAAGCCACCTGGCCGGCAACCGTTCGAGTCTGCTTATAAACATCAATCCCCTTATAGAGCACCCTGCCCTCTGTAGGCTTTAGATGACCGACCAGTTGCTTGATTAACGTTGATTTGCCGGCGCCATTCGGTCCGAGCACCCCGACGATCTCCCCGCGTCTGATCTGCAAAGAGATCTCCTTGTTCGCTTTATATTTTCCCTTTTTATAAACCATGCTGACTCGCTCTGCCTCATACAGTATCTCTTGCACGATTGGCCTCCCCTTTCACCGCAACAGCATATCCTTACTTAGATCCATGAATGAGCCGAGCCGGTCTCGGTCAAGCACATAATAAATACGATTGTCTGCGCGGGTTATCCGGATTAACCCGAGATCAATCAACAGGTTCGTATGGTAGTTAATCGCGGCAGGGGTCAGTGATAGCAGGTGTGCAAGCTCCCCGCCATATCGGTTGCCTTGTTTAAGCAACGCTATGATCTCCAGACGCCGTTTATCGGAAATGACCTTGAGGAATTGCTCCACGGTCCCCTTATCTTCCCGCTGCAAAGCCAAGGCGTGATTGCGGTGGCCTAGAATCAACCAGCTTGGATGATCCTTCTCATTGAAGTGACGGAAGTCGACTCTAATCTGTGAGATATAGCTGACATGGACCCGCGTAGGCTTGGCGATCAGTTCCGGGCCTGAATTGGCAATTTCGCGGAAGGCCTTCTCAGGCTCCGCAAGGAAATAGTCCTCAAATGCAGCGGCTCCCTCTCTTCCCAGCTGTCCCAATTGATCCCGTAAGAGGGTAAATCCTTGCTCCAGAAAAGCTTGCAGCAGCAAGAGCGTTCTTTGCTTGAATTCCTCGGGAAACTTCACAGCCTCCAGCAACTCGGCATGGTATTCTTCATCCGCCAGCAAGCGGGACTGGACCAGGGACACCAACAATTCTCTCTTTCGGCTCACCTCGGCAAAGGGATGCTCCCCCCGCCAATCCGGCGTTTCATGGGCATACATAGATTCCGCCAGCATCGCTGCCAGAAGAAGCGCATCCTGCTCCTGATACCTTGCCAGATAAGCTTCCGCAGTCTCGACCTCATCATCGTCGTAAAATACCTGACTAAGCACGGCGTCCAAACGGTCATAGATCGTCGATTTTCCGAAGTAACGGGACATCTCCCGCTTGATATGGGGCGAGAGCCGGCCATGAACCTGCTCCAGCATTTCCGAAAACTGCTGATCCGGGACGAATTGAATTTCACGGGCTATTCCGGGAATATACTCCGCCTTAGCGGTCATCGTTAGGGCTGCGATAAATTCAAGAGGTTCCCAATACCCAAATTTCATCTTTTGCTTGATCAGTCCGTTATCCATAGCTTCTTCTCCTAATGATATTTAATTTGTATTAAACATTATTTAATATTAGTTAAGTATTAATTAAACACATACTAGCATCATTTATTTTTCATGTCAATCCAGATTGTATGGAGCTTCATCAATACACAAAAAAGAGGGTGTTCCTAGACCGTCCCAGATGATTAGGGACACCTTTTCCAAAGTGAGGTTACGCCGTGGGTTGCGAAACAAGTGTCAAAAGGCAATAAATTGCTGGCATGGGTGTTTCATGCGGAGAAACAAGTGCCGTAAGGCATTTAAATTGCTGACGTGGGTGCTCGTGAATGCTCGTACGGCGATAATAATGCAGAATGTCACTAAAGCTTTGAGGCTTGTCGAAAGCAAGTTTGGAGGTCGGGTGGATTTCCCTCGCTCCTCAAATTTGAACAAGGAAGCCACAGCGGACGCAAGAAACCAAGGAATCAAGCGAGAAAAGGCCGCTTAACTTCTTGGTTTCTTTATGAATATCACTCTATTTTGTTATTAAGGCTGTACAGAATTTTACTTTCGGGACACCTTCTCTTTGTAAAGCAAGTTGAGCAAGAGTTTATGTTAAGCCTGATAGCCAATTTTCCCATTCACAATCGTCATTCGCACCCGGGCATCCAGCAGTTGCTGCGGATCTCCTTCAAGCTCACGGTCCAGCACGGTGAAATCGGCGAATTTGCCGACTTCTATCGAGCCGCGCTCGCGAGCTTCTCCGGCGGCAAAGGCGCTGCCGCTCGTAAATAGCGCGAGGGCTTCAGCCGTCGTCAGCTTCTCTTCGGGCAAGTAGCCCTCATGGCTTTCCTCCGGCTTGCGGCGGGTAACGGCCGCATGCATTCCAAGCAGCGGGTTCAATGGCTCAATCGGCGCATCGCTGCCGCCTGCGCATACAATCCCCGCCGCGCTTAGCTTCTTCCACGCGTACAGGTATTCTGTGCGCTGCGGACCCACCCGGTCCAGCACCCAAGGGAAATCGCTGGCCACGAACCGCGGCTGGATGTCTGCTGCCAGCGGGAGCGTTGCCATCCGGCGCACCAGCCCCGCATCCAGCACCTGGGCATGGATCAGCCGGTCGGGCAACCGGCTGTCCTGCGCCAGCGGGAACTGCTCCATCGCCCGCAGGGTCAGATCGGCGGCCCCGTCGCCGATTGCATGCACGGCGATGGGGAAGCCCTGCCGGCGCGCTTCGCGGACAATGGCAGCGATCCCTTCCTCGGAGTGGATCGCCATGCCCCGGGTCTGCGGAGCATCGCTGTACGGCGCCTGCAGCAGCGCCGTGCGGCCGCCGATCGCCCCGTCGGCGAAGAGCTTGACCGCGCCGATGCGCAGCCACTCATCCCCGGCGCCGGAGCGCAGTCCCCGTTCCTGCGCCTCGGCCAGGAACGGATAGTAGATGAGCTGGTGGGTCCGGAAGGCGATGCCTTCCTCCTCCCGCAGCTCATGACAGATTTGCAGCATCGTCTCGATGCTGCCCAGGAAGCGCAAATCCTCGGTATGCGCGGCGGTTAGCCCCAGGCGCAGCGCATCGAGCCATGCGCGGCGGATGGCCTCTTTTTTCACCGCATAATCCGGCTCCGGCTGCACCTTCGTAAAGGCGGCGGATGCTTCTTCATAAACCCAGCCATTCAATTGCCCCGACTCATCCCGGCCAAAGGCCCCCGACTTCGGATCGGGTGTGTCTGCTGCAACGCCTGCTCTATGATATGCCTCTGTATTGGCGAGATAAGCATGGAAGCATGTCCGCGTCAGAAAGATCGGATGCCGCTCGCTGACTGCATTCAGCTCCTCCAACGTAGGGGCTTCTGCCGGTGTGAAGTTGTTCTCGTTCCAGTTCAACCCCAGGATCCATTCTCCCGGCGGCGTTAATGCGGCCCGCTCACGTAGGAGGCGCAGCATCTCCTCCTTGGAGGCAGCGCTGCTGAAATCGAGCATATCCAGCTTCATGCCATGCATCGACAGATGCATATGGGCATCGCTCAGTCCGGGCAGCACGACCGCGCCCTCCCAATCAACTGTCCGGACACGCCGTCCGGTGAGCTGAAGCTTCAGCTCTTCCTTTCTGCCGATGGCCTTAATCCGGCCTTCCTCTACATACACCGCATCTGCAGCATTCAAGGCTTCGGTATCAACTAAGCTCGTCCATTTCCCGTTTATATACAATGTGCCTGCGGACACTTTAACCTCTCCCTTGCGTGCATCTGTTTGATATAGTTCATCTACCACAAATCCATTATCACTATCGACCCGACTGCAACGGCGTATACCCTGTCTTCTCGATCAGTTCTTGCCCTTGCGGAGAGAGGATCCATTCAATCAGCTTATCGACATTCGGATTGTCGCTCCCCGCCGTCACGGCATAAAACTCTGAAGCCAGCGGGTAGTCGCCGTTAGCAATGGTCTCCCGATTCGGAGTGACTCCATCCATCTCTAACAAGCGGATATCTCCGTTCCGTACCATTTCAGTCGCATAGAACAGGAACGAAAAGCCCAGCGCATTCTTATGGTTCCTATAATCCGCCGTCCTCTGAATGATGCCGCCCATGCCGGACACCACATCCTCGCTTGGCGCCTCTGCCAGCTCCCGGCCTTCCATGATCTTTTGCAGCATCGTCTGACTTCCGCTGCCCTCCGGTCTTTGAAAAGCACGTATTTCTTTATTCTTTCCGCCAACCTCGCTCCAGTTCGTGATCTCGCCCGAGTAGATGCCGAGAAGCTGTTCCGTCGTCAATCCCTCCACCGGGTTGTCCGCATTCACAAAAAACACAAATGCCTCCCGCCCGATCGGGGTCAGCCTCAGTTCCAGTCCGTTTCTGCGGGCCGCTGCCTTCTGCGGCTCGGACGGAGCGGCGGCAAAAATAAGATCCACTTTACCCTCGATTAAATTTTTATACGCTTCAGGCGTGGTGTTCACCATCACTTCGCTATCCTTGTAGGAATATTCCCGTTCAGGATACACAGCCTGCGCAAATGCCGCATACAGCGGATAGAGCGCTGTTGCCCCGTCAAGCCTCGGAAGCTCTGACGTCAGCTTCAAGGAGGAAGGCTCACTCAGTTCAGCCAGCTTGCTGCCCTCTCGAAAAGGCATATAATGATCCATATCCACTTCCTGATCACTAACTACAGGAATGCTGTTATAGTAAGCTTTCCAGACTTCATGTCCTGCCGAGGCCAGCGCCGCAATGATGATAACTCCCAGTAAAGACCACCTCAGAATCCGATGAAGACGTGACGTTATGAACATAAATAGAATTACAAATATAGCCGCAGCCCCTGTACCAATCAATATAAGTGCCGAATAGAATTGATCAATTCCCATTAGTGCCGTGAACCCGTATATGACAAGGCCTGCAAAGGCAATTCCGCAGACAGCTACAATACTCAAAATAATTTTTACGATGATCTCTCCTGCTTGCTTCGCCATGACGTCCCCTCCTCATTGATTAATTATTCCATTGCAGATACAGCAATCCCTGCTCTTCATATGTACAAACCTTGAAGTTTATCCCCTTCATGCATCGCTTCATTCCCCCGCTCATAAGTTGTATAGGAGACTAGCCTGACAATCCATCCCAGAGGGGTGATTTCCGTGACAACCATTACTTACAGCTCCCGAGCGCGTTTTTTCCGGCGGCTATGGCAAAAAAACATTCATATCCTGGCTGGCTCTCTAATTCAGGGCTTTGCCATGGGTGTATTTTTATTTCCGCATGCGATCCCTGCCGGCGGCTGTGCCGGGCTCGCTATTTTACTCTACCATAGTCTGCAGCTCCCGGTCAGCATCGGACTCTGGGCCACCAATATTCTGTTTCTTCTGCTCGCTGTGCATCATTTGGGACGGGTCAGCGCTGTAGGCACGATTATCGTCATCACCGCAACGGCGGTATCGGTTAATTTTTTTCAGGTCTATCTCCACTCCCCCTTTTCAAATGTATGGCTGGATTTGATAGCAGGCTCTGTCTTTCTTGGCGCGGGAATCTCGGTACTGCTGCGGGAGAGGTTCACTAACGGGGGCATCGGCTTCGTCGCGCTCGCGCTCGCAAGGCGGCGCAAAGTCAACCCCGGATCTACCCTGTTCTGGATGAATGCCGTCATTTTTCTGCTTACAGCTGTTGTCATTGACTGGAGTATCATCGTTCTTGCCCTGCTATGCCAGTGGATCTCTACAAGAATTGTAAAAATGGCATACTCCCCTGTCATGCTGCTCAAGCGGCCGCTGTATTTCGGGGCATGGCGAAAAAAGTAACGCTAAAAAGCCAGTTCATCCTCCTCAGGATCAACTGGCCCTCAGTCTAAACATTAGCGGTTCAGCAAACTTCCTACATAACGTAACAGCTCGTTCGCGCAGACCGGGCAATAGCCATGCTCGTCGATCAGCCGCTTCGATACCTCGTTAATCCGCTTCAACTGCTTTTCATCAGGCGTTTTAGTCGACGTTGTGATTTTGACGATGTCCTTCAAATCCGCAAACAGCTTCTTCTCGATCGCTTCTCTCAGCCTGTCGTGATGATTGTACTCAAATTTCTTGCCCTTGCGGGAATAGGCCGAAATCCGAATCAAGATCTCTTCCCGGAATGCCTTCTTGGCATTTTCCGAGATCCCGATCTGCTCTTCGATCGAGCGCATCAGTCTCTCATCGGGCTCCATCTCTTCATCGGTCAGCGGATCACGGATTTTCGTCCAGTTGCAGAAGGCTTCGATATTGTCCAGATAATTCTCGAACAAGGTCTTTGCCGACTCTTCAAAGGAATAGACAAAGGCTTTCTGAACCTCTTTCTTGGCGAGCTCATCATATTCCTTTCGGGCAATGCTAATATAGTTGAGGTAGCGCTCCCGCTCCTCCTTCGTAATCGAGGCATGCTGGTCAAGACCGTCCTTGATCGCCCGCAAGATGTCAAGCGCCCCCATGCAGTGCAAATCCTGCTTGATCAGCGCGCTGGAAATCCGGTTAATCACATAGCGGGGATCTACCCCGGACATTCCCTCTTCCAGGTACTCCCCTTGCAGTTCCTTCAAGTCTGCATCCTTATACCCCTCTACCTCTTCACCGTCATAAAGCCGCATCTTCTTCACGAGATCGACACCTTGCTTTTTCGTCTCTTTCAGGCGAGTAAGGATGGAGAAAATAGCTGCCGCGCGCAGCGCATGCGGGGCAATGTGCACGTGATTCATATCGCTCTGCCCAATCAGTTTGGCGTAGATCTTCTCCTCCTGTGAGACCTTGAGATTATATGGAATTGGCATGACAATCATGCGGGATTGCAGCGCCTCATTTTTTTTGTTGGCAATAAACGCTTTGTACTCCGATTCGTTCGTATGAGCGATGATCAGCTCGTCGGCCGAAATAAGAGCAAATCTGCCGGCCTTGAAGTTTCCTTCCTGGGTCAGTGAGAGCAGATTCCACAGAAATTTCTCGTCACATTTCAGCATTTCCTGAAATTCCATCAGTCCGCGGTTCGCTTTGTTTAATTCGCCATCAAACCGATACGCACGGGGATCCGACTCAGAGCCATACTCTGTAATCGTGGAGAAATCAATGCTTCCCGTCAGATCGGCAATATCCTGGGACTTCGGATCCGACGGACTAAAGGTCCCGATCCCGACCCGGTTGTCTTCGGATAGCAGCACTCGTTCTACCGCCACCTGCTCGATGTCGTTTTTATACTCATTTTTCAAGCGGAGCTGGCATACCGGGCATAAATTACCTTCGATCCGAACTCCCAGCGCCTTTTCCACCTCAGGCCGAAGCTCATGGGGAACCAGGTGAAGGGGATCTTCATGCATCGGGCAGCCGGATATCGCATAGACCGCTCCCTTTTCCGTGCGCGAGAACTTCTCCAGTCCCCGCTTTAGCAGAGTAACAATTGTTGATTTACCGCCGCTGACCGGTCCCATTAGCAGCAAAATCCGCTTGCGTACGTCCAGCCTTCGCGCTGCGGAATGGAAGTATTCCTCGACCAGCTTTTCAACCGCACGATCCAGTCCGAATATTTCCTGTTCAAAAAATTTATACTGCTTGCGGCCGTCCCTTTCCTCCACCCCGTAGGATTCAATCATGGCATACACCCGGGCATGTGCCGTCATGGCAGGGGATGGATCCTTGACCAGCAACTCGATATAGTCCTTGAATGTACCGTTCCATGCCAACGATTCACTTTCCGCCCGATAAGCTGATATGCGTTCAAAAATTTCCATGCTCGCTACCTCCTGTACTCCGCTAGGTGTGGTTAGCATCTATCCTCAAGTGATCTGGCGGCTGATGAAGCCGGGCTTATGTCTTAAGTAATACAATCCTATGCAAAGGGAGCGGATAAGTTGACCTTGGGATACGATATAATTTTTCTATCCCTCACATTTATAGTACGTGTTCAAAAAGTCAATTTTTCAGCACGGAGAGGGATCTTCTTGACACACCTCTTCCCGATTTAACGGACATTATGTCTTCTTAGAGCTAATATTTGAGGTGGATGGAAATGTAACGGACATTTTGTACACTTAGCTAGTAGATTTGAAGAGGAATGGGTGGATTAAGAGTTCTAAGTGGCGAAAATGTCCGTTAGCGATCAAAGTAGTCTGAAGCGGCTTGCTAACAGTCCAAAATGTCCGTTAGAGGACCAGTCGGTATGTTTTGCTTCCTTCCTTCTCTGATGCTAGGAACGAAGCAGTTACACAAGGGAGGCACTGCGACGCGCAGCGGATGTAACGTAGGTGTGGAAAGTGATCCCGCATTTGAACAATCTCTTATAGTTCATTTGGATACTACTTGGCAGAGAAGAAAGGGAAGATCGCAATGGCAGTCCAGTACGAAACCGAATTATATGCTCCTTTGAAGGCTTTTTTTGAGCAGAAGGGGTATTCGATTAAGAGTGAAGTTAAGCACTGTGACCTGGTAGGCGTGCATCCGGAGCGTCCGGAGCTCCTGATCGTCGAAATAAAGAAGACCTTCAATTTGCCTCTTTTGCTGCAAGGGCTGGAGCGCCAGAAGCTAAGCAGCGAAGTTTATCTGGCCGTAGAACGTAACCGGAGCAAACGTGGAGCCCATAATCAGCGCTGGAACGAGATCACCCTGCTATGCCGCCGGCTCGGGCTGGGATTGATAGCGGTCACCCATTATAAGACTAAGCCGCCGTTCGTAGAAATCCTCTGTGCTCCCGGCGATCATGTCATTGTACCGGCTGCCAAGGTCATTAAACGGCGCTCTGAGCGTCTGCTCAACGAGTTTCATGAGCGAAGCGGGGATTACAATGTCGGCGGAAGCCATGGCACGAAGCTGGTAACCGCCTATCGGGAAAAGGCGCTTCGGATGGCGCTTGTCATGCGGGATCATCAGGGAATTGCGCCGCGCGAGGTCAGGGATGCCAGCGGTGTCGGGAATGCGGCAAGCATCCTGCGCAGCAATTATTATGGATGGTTCATTCGCGTCAGCCACGGGAAATACGCCCTTACGCCTTCGGGCATCGACGCGCTGTCTCAATATGCGGAAGTCCTTGAGGGGCTGAGCTTGATTGCCTCAGCCAGATCCGAGGAAGGATCATGATTCGTAACGGGCTGTGAACGAGCTGACCTCTTCCTCCAGGCGTTCCAGCCCTTCGGCAATTTGCTCCGGGCTAAGGCCCTCAAATTGGAGAAGGATTGCATCCTCGCACTCTGACTCACTCCCTACGGCCACCCCTCTAAGCAGCGCCGCCTTCCGAAGAACTGCCGGATGAAGCCCGGACGGCAGCTTCAGCCTTACTGCCGGTAATGATGTTCTCTGTACTTCCTCCTTTAATAACAATAATAAACGTTCATCCTCTTTTTCCCATGCAGGCATCCATTCCAGGATAGCCTCCTCCGTGATGATAGAGCTTTTCCCATCCATGAATGAGATAAACCGCCCCTCTTCCAGATGCTCCGCCACTTCACGTTTCTGTTCAGCTGGCCAGCCGGACATGAATTCCTCCAGCCATTGCTCCATGTCGCTTCCCCCCGTCTATGATCATTACAACGATTGTACATGAGCATAATTTGTCCTTACAAATTGCGCTTGAAATGCTTCTATTCTATGAAACTTGCAATCCTTTTGCACTGAGAGAAGGTGCGTGATAGAATGTAGACTGGAAATAACAACCCAGAGGTGATCTCATGTCTTACAACCCGAGTGACAGCGCCGAGACCCTTTCCCGAAGCAAGAAGAAACGAATTTCTCCGCTTGCCGTAATCCTGATCTGGATCATCTTGATCGGAGCAGGGGGAACCGGCGCGTATATGTATAGCAACCATTTAAAAGAAACGATGCTGCTAGAATTGGATGCGGCCATGGCTGCACGTACCGAAGCGATGAGAACCGAGTATTCAGCACAGCTGACCCAGCTTGCCAAGGAAGTGGACGAGCTTGAGTCTCAGGTCCAGAGCTTCAATGAATTGCTGGAATTCACCAAAGACAACACTACGAACAAGACGGATAACAGCAACCAGCTGTATACCCAGCTAAGTCAGGTACAAAAGCAGCTTGCTGAACTTCAGAAGAAGATGGACCTGCTTAAATGATGATGGATACAAAACGGATTAATCGCTTCTTCCTGCTGGCAACAGGGCCGCTGCTCGGGCTGGTACTTGCCTTGCTGATTGGAGGAGCCGGCATAGCATGGACAACGGACGTAGAGGGTCTCACACAGGAGACAAATATTCCTGAGGTAACTAGCAGTATCGGCAAAGACCTCGCCCAAGCGGAGGAGGCTGCCAAGCTGACGGCTTCTTCCTTGAAGGAGACCGCTGAGCTGTATCACAAGACAACCGAAACGATGGCCTCCATCAAGAAAACCGCTGCTTATACAGCGAATCGCCCGGAAGTGATCTATAATAAACGGATTACTGCCAAGCTGGGCACGCCTTATCAGACTATTCAAAGCGATAATATACGGATCGAGCTATATAAAATCAACCCTGGAACTTATAAGGGCTATGCGATGAAAGTGAAGCTTAAATCCCCCGATGCGATGAAGATGACGCTTGGGAAGGATGTGTTTGGAGGAGCGGAGACCACGCTGCAGGCCGCCAAGCGATACGGTGCCGTAGCCGGAATCAATGCGGGCGGCTTTGCCGACTCTGACGGCAAGCGTTATCCTATGAGCACGACTGTGCTGGACGGCAACTATTTGAGCGGCTTTCAACCGACCTACAAGGATTTGTTCTTCGTCGGCATGAACCCCTCCGGACAATTAATCGGAGGCAAGTTCAAGCAGAAGGAGGAGCTGGATAAGCTTCAGCCGCTGTTCGGCGCAACGTTTGTGCCTATTCTCCTGAATAATGGCGTAAAGGTAACGATACCTGACAAGTGGAAGAAGTCCCCGCTTCGAGCGCCGCGTACGGTCATTGGCAATTATAAGGATGATCAGTTGCTCATCCTTGTCATTGACGGACGGGATGAGAAAGGAAGCTCCGGAGCCACGCTTGAGGAGGTACAAGCCAAGCTGTTTAATTTCGGTGTCCAGGATGCCTATAATCTGGATGGCGGAGGCTCGTCTTCGCTTGTCGTCAACGGAAAGGTTGTCAACAAGCCTTCTGATGGGAAGCTTCGTCCGGTCCCTACCCATTTTCTGTTCTTCAAGTAGGGGATTGGTACCAAAGATTTAAAGTCTACTGTGATATATATCAACAATTGATTTATTTTTAAAATAATCGAGGGTATAATAAGGGAAGGAATATCGGATTAACTACGGAGGTGCGTGACCGTGTCTTTCTCGCTAACGTTTTGGATTATCACACTGGTTCTTGCTATGTTTCTATGCGGTATTTTAACCTCTTCCTACAACGACGATAAAACAAAAGGTCTATAAAGAGGTAGTTCAAAAAGTCATCTTTTGATCACGAAGATATTCAAGTGGTTGATTCGACATCGAATCTTGCGTTCACCCTAGAAGTCCGGTACTCATGTAGGTTCTGCCTACACTCCGTTCCTCCTTCTTCGGGTTCTCGCAACCTTCTCGGTGCTGAAAAGCTGACTTTTTGAACACGGACTATAAGAAATAGTTCAAAAAGATCTCTATGAATATAAATAAGCTTCCCTTGGCGGGAAGCTTATTTATTTCCTAGGACCTCATCGCTCCTAAGCAAGCTGATTCATTTCGTGCAGGCATTGTGTGCAGATGGAACGTTCCTTGAATTCAGAAACCTGCTCCATGGATCCGCAGAAAACACATTTCGGACGGTATCTTTCCAATATGATGTGGTCACCTTGTACCAAAATTTCTACAGGATCCCCTTCATTCATTTGATATCTCTTTCGCAGCGATTTGGGCAAGACGATTCTTCCCAGTTGGTCCACTTTACGAACCACACCAGCAGGCTTCATACAGTGTAACACCTCTCCTGTAACATAAGTTATGTAAAAATAGAGCAAAATACCTATCTTCTATATATCAATTCGATACAATTTACAGGATTCCTGCTTCTTCGCTAACAATCGACAGATTTTATTCCATTCCCGGATAATCCAGCTGTCTTAACGCCTCGTACACGATGATTGCCGCGGAATTGGACAGATTCAAAGATCTCACCTTGTCCGTCATCGGCATCCGCATCAGCGTGTCCGGATGTGCAGCTAAAATTTCGGGAGGAAGCCCTTTAGTCTCCTTGCCGAATACAAAAAAGTCGCCATCCTGAAATTCAAAATCCGTAAACCGCTTCTTCGCTTTGGTCGTGGCAAAGAAAAAACGGCTGCCGGCATATTTCTCCTCCACTTCACGGAAGGAATCGTGATATTCGATATGCACCGCATACCAGTAATCCAGACCTGCACGCTTCAAGGTTGCGTCATCTGTCCGAAAGCCAAGCGGGCGAACCAGATGCAAATGGATTCCTGTTGCCGCGCAGGTTCGCGCAATATTGCCGGTGTTAGCCGGGATTTCAGGTTCTACAAGTACAATATGCAATGCCATGTTGATCAACACCTCGGAGAATGTATTTCCCGTCTTGGAGAAGCTCCAAAATAAAGCGGCAGCCCTGAAGGAAGCCTTCTGCTGCCGCTTCGGTCATTCTCCTATTATACCTTAACCATGCTGTTTCTGGAAATCAGCCATAAAGTCTGTCAGAGCCTTCACACTCTCGTAAGGCACCGCATTATAGATGGAAGCGCGTAACCCCCCTACACTGCGGTGGCCCTTAAGTCCTACGAAGCCTTCTGCTTCCGACTGCTTGATAAATTGCTTCTCCAGCTCCTCCGAGCCGAGACGGAAGGTTACGTTCATGATTGAACGGTCCTTCGGATTCGCGCATCCCCGGTAAAAGCCGCCGCTTTGATCGATCGTTCCGTACAACAGGTCAGCCTTAGTCTGATTCTTCGCTTCAATTCCTGCAAGCGCTCCTTGCTCTTCAATCCACTTAAGCACTTCGTTCACCATATAGATTCCGAAGGAAGGCGGCGTGTTATAGAGCGAGTCATTCTCCGCATGGGTGTCATACCGGAAGTAAGTTGGCAAATGGCCCGGAGAATTTTGCAGCAGCTCTTCACGGGCAATCACCACGGTCACACCGGAAGGACCCAGGTTTTTCTGAGCACCGGCATAGACGAGCCCGAATTGATTCAGATCAAACGGACGGCACAGGATATCGCTGGACATATCCGCAATCAAAGGCACACCGCCTGTATCCGGGAATTGATGGAACTGGGTTCCTTCAATGGTCTCATTGGAAGTAAGGTGCAGGTAAGCCGTATTCTCCGGCAAGCTCAGCTTGCTGACATCCGGGATCGACATATACTTGTCCTCTTCTGAGGAGGCCGCAATAAACGTGCTTCCGAGGAGTTTAGCTTCTTTGATTGCCTTGTTTGCCCAGCTGCCGGTCTTCACATAGCCAGCTGTCTTGCCTTCAGACAACAGGTTCATCGGGATCATGGCAAATTGGGTAGTCGCTCCGCCTTGGAGGAACAGCACCTTATAACCCTTCGGATTTCCCAGCAGTCCCAGTAGGCGGCTGGAGGCCTCGTGATGTACCTCTTCATATACTTTGCCTCGGTGAGACATCTCCATAATGGACATGCCTGTCTCCTTGAAATCAACAAACTGTGCCTGTGCACGCTCAAGTACTGCAAGCGGCAGGGCAGCTGGTCCCGCATTGAAATTGTAAGCTCTCTTTGTCATTGCTCCCATCCCTTCTCTTCCGTGTCAAGCCTGGTCCAAGTTTTAGGATTATCATAGCAACTATTCTTTTTTCCAGCAAGACGATATTTCTCTTGAGCATCAATAATTTGCAGAATTGACACATTAACGCTTTATTTTATCAAAGTGAGTGGCTATTTTGTATTTTCGGAGAAAAATTCATACGTCCTCGTCCACTTGATGCATTGCCCTGGTTCCGCTTCAATCCTGTAGAAGATTTCCGGCGAGACAACATAGCTCCGTCCCCACACCGCTGCATAGGATACCTCCAATCGGCTGACCTCCCGTACCCCTGCACCGCTTGGAAGGTGGAACAACTCCCACAAATAGGGCTTGCGAGTCCCATCGTAACCTCCCGTCCGGAAATAGAACTCGTGCTCAGGCACTTTTTCCCATATCACCCTTCCTGCATCGAACATCAATTCTTCACTTGTCTCTGCCTCGTCAACCTCGGGCTGCAGGGTTACCGGGAACTCCAGTCTATAATCGGGCCCGATGGAGCAACCGTTAATATTCAGAAAATTGTGGCAGTACTCCTCTGTAGACAGCTTCTTCTGTCCTGTATTATGCAGACTGTACTCTATAGACAGGCTCTGCCCATCAATGGAAATTCTCTTTTCAAGCAACGCTGCATAGCCTTCGCACTCCTCCGGCAGGGTTCTGAAGGTAATCTCTTCCGGGCTTTTCTGCTCAATCTCGACTTTAAAGGGCTGGACCGGATAATCTTTATAAAAGAAATACGGACCTTCATCGGTACGCGTCAGCAGCCCTACCCCAAGCTTGGGGAATTGCTCCCCCGGCTTCGTGTCCTGATACCCAATAGCCTCCTTGATACCAAATTCATGGCAAAGCCCCATTCCCCCGCCCTGTCCTTCAGTCAGATTCTCCGAGGTACAGAAGCTGTGCCCTCCATCAAGCAGGGTGATACCCGTGATCAATCCGTTCCATTCAAATCGAGTCTCGCGATAGCCTTCGCCGGGCTCGGCAATATCGACGGTCAAAATTCCATTTGTTAATTGGTACGCCATTTTTGAGGTCTCCTTCTTTCTTATCAGAATAGAAACCCCGGAAGCCATCAAAAGCCGCCAGGGTTTCCTGTAAGGGATACTAGATATTAGACTAACGTCACTTCAATTTCATGCGCTTGCCCTGCAGGAAGCGATGCAAGCAGCGAGCGCGCGATCGAAACCCGGCCCTCTGCGCCTTCATAGTGAACAGCTTCACGGTTCAAGGTTACTGAGCCAATCTTGTAGTCACCGTAATCTGCATTATTCTTATTGATGTAGCTCACCTTCAACAGTACGCCTGCAAATAAAGTCTCCACGGCAGCACGTCCGGATGCATCAAATTGGGAAGCAACAAGCTTCGGCTCCAGAACCAAATCTCCATAATGCCCCTTAACGCCAAAGACTTCGGTGAGCTGAGTCAGCAGCAACCAGCTTGCAGAACCCGTCAGATACGTATACATTCCGCGGCCCTTTTCATTGATATATTCAGGTACACCCGGGTACATCCGGCTCTTCTCAAAATCACGGGACAGGATATAGATCGAATTCAGCACCTCATAGCCTTCCTTGACAAAGCCCCGCTTATAGAGCGCATTAGCGTACATGACCGTCATATGACTGAACATGGCGCCGTTCTCCTTATGCCCGAAGGCAAAGCCGAATGCCCGCCCCAGGTTTTGCTGGATCCCGCCGAAGCGGGAATTCAGCCGGTATCCGATACTTGCATCCTTCAAATAACGGTCCACAGCTCGAACGATCTTCCCAACCTGATCATCTGTCGCGATGCCGCCCATGACAGGGAATACCTGCCCGGTCAACGTCATGCGGACCCCTTCGGGATGATCCCCTTCTACGCGTTCTCCGTCATTATTATAATAGCCGTTAAACCATTCATGGCCTTCCTGGTTATGAATCCATTCATTCCTGCGAAGATGATCGGTAAGCCAAGCGGCTTTACGCTTCAGGTCGGCGGCGGCTTCGCTAATATTCAAGCTTACCTTCTTGCCTGATATCGATGGTACCACACGTTCATAATACCGGTCCAGCAAGGAACGCTTCTCGGAGATACGATCATAGGACACAGCCTCGTCCGTGATCGTGTCGAATAACACCAGCATCTCTTCGGCAATCTCAATGGTTTCCTGCCCGCGTGCTTGCAGTGCAAGCAGCAGCTCGGATATTTCGAGCAGATTGCTCGCATAGAAGGCCGTGAACGCCACGCTCTCGCCGCGCTTGGCCGCCATATCCAGACCGTCGTTCCAGTCCGCCCCTTCAAGCAGGATATTACCGTGTTCGCCAACATGGAAGAAGGTCGTCATATTTTGCAGCAAAATATGCTCCAGCAAGCTTCCCTCATAGATTTGTCCGTCGCGCGTTAGCAGCTTGTTGCCCTGCTCTGGAGTCCAGCTTGCATCCCGATCCTTGCAACGCTTTACGAACAGATCGCGGAAGTAGGTCTGCGGCTGCAGCAGAAGCTCCACATCACCGCTCTGATGGATGTATAGCAGTGTTGTCAATAAAGGCCATGCCCCATGATCCATCCAGACGCGCGGAATATTGTTCCGGTCCGCCACAAATTCGCCGGGCTTGCTTCCGATAATCGTCGCATTGCTGCCGTCAATACGCACCCCTGCATAGTTGTTCAGCAGGAGATCCCGTACTTCCTCCGGCTCCATCACCATCAAGGCGAGGCAATCCTGCCACAGATCCCGCCAGCCCCGGCCGCCGCGGCCATAATCATGATAGGGCAAGAAGGAATTGCCATACAATCTGCGAAGTACCGGCTGCAGTGTAACCCATTTCATCCACAGATCATGACTTTCATCCCCGGAGTTGAATGCAAGCGTGCCCAGCTTCTCCTGCCAGTAGCTCTGATTTTGCTCCAATAGGGTGTTGAACGCTTGTTCGGACAAGTAATCTGCCGCGATTCTCGAGACATCAAGACGATCGTCGGTGATCAGCATAGCCATAACGTAAGCCGCTGATTGCCCCGGCTCCAGCTTCACCGTATTGAAGCGAATCGCCCCGATAGCTTCATATCCTTCCAATCGATCGCCTGCAACTGCGGTTGGCTGAGCATTGGCTACCACCGACTCCGGCCAATCGAGCGCCCCTCCCTCGCCGATAAAGCTCTCTGTTTCCGGAAATAGTCCGATAGGCGCTCTGCCGGAAGCCTCTGCGCCCAGTACGCTATAAGTCACTTTATTCACCCGGTGCCCGCGTTCATCAAAAGAAAGCGCAGGCTGCACTTCCAGACCAAACTCCGATACAAACAGCCTGTGCAGCAGGGAGGTGACATGGCGATGGTCGCGCAGATCATCTGCTGAACGCCCATAGATCGGGATCGCTCCCGTAGGGGTCAATGTTAGCGGCTCTGCGCCCTGGTTGGTAAGCGTGACCTTCATCAACTCCACCTTGTCTCCTGTCATCGGAACAAAGTTGATCGTCTCCGCTTTAAGTCCATTTGTACGATGCTCACGGGTTACCTTATGCCATAGAAAACCGGCTTCAACGGAGCTGGCTTCCTTTTCCTCTGCATATAGCTCGCTTTGCTGCCTAGGTGAATTCCCGCTGACAGACCAGGCCCCTTCCCCTTGGATGTACACCCAGAAATTCCGCGATGCTTTCGAATTATGCAGATCCATGACCGATACCGGCTCGGTCAAAAAAGTATTATGCCCCGAAGTGACCTGCCCGTGCAGGTTCGGTGTGATGGCCGACATCATCCCTGCCTCATTCACTAACGGAAAATACAAGCCCGTATTCCGCTCCGGTTGCTCTAGCGCAAACTCTCCTTCATCTCCCTGAAAAAACCATGCCCGATTCTTCATAGCTAGACTCCTCTCAATCCATTTACGAAATATTTTCGTTAATTCAATAAAATACACGCTGAATATTGTTATTTTCGAAATCGGTTTCGCTCCACTTTATTATGGCACTATTTATGGCGGCTTGTAAATACTATTTAGCAACGCAAAACTATATATTTGACGTCCATGTGATAATGATCTACACTTACATCACGAAAATATTTTCGTAAATTATAAAATTGGTGGATGAGCTATGAATATCAAAACAATTGCCGAATTAGCCGGTGTCTCGGTCTCGACCGTATCCAAGATCCTGAACAACTATAGCGATATTTCGGATGAAACCAAGAGCAGGGTCCTCCAAATCATTCGGGATACCGGATATGTGCCAACCAAATCAGCCAAGCTGCAGGAGCGTTCGTCCTCCGGATTGATCGGGGTTATTTTTGCAGGCAGACAAAATATTGACTTCAGCCACCCTTTCTTTGCAGAGGTCCTGTCCTCCTTCAAACGCCAGATCGGCTTCCTCGGGTATGACCTCCTGTTCTTGACGAATGAGAGCCCGGACTCTTCCCACGGAGATTATCTGACCCGATGCCGCCAGTATCAGATTGATGGCTGCCTGATCATATCCGGACAGGATGTAGAGCCTGCGATTGACGAGCTGGATCGGAGCGAAATTGCGTGCATGGGCATCGATCTTGAGCTGCTGGGAAAGAGATCAGGCTATATCATGTCGGATAACTATAAAATGTCTTACAAAGCGGTTGAGCATTTTTATTTGCTGGGATACCGTGAGTTTGGATACATCGGAAGCACAATGGAATCTAAAATTTCTAATCTGCGAGAAAAAGGATACACCGATGCGCTTGAAGGCTTCGGCTTGAATGTGAATAAAAGCTGGTTCGTGAACGGAGATAGCTTCTACGAGGAGAGCGGATATCAGGCGATGAAGGCCATGATCAAAGCCGGCAGTGTGCCTCAGGCTTTGTTCGCCGCTTCAGATTTACTGGCAATTGGGGCTATGCAGGCGCTGAAGGAGCATCATTATCAGATCCCGCACGATGTTGCGATCATGGGCTGCGATGATATTGAAGCCTGTAAGTACACAAGCCCTAGCCTGTCCACGGTCCGGCAAAATAAGGATAAAATCGGCAAGCTGGCGGCCGCCCTGCTCTATGATTTTATACACACCGAAGCTGAGACAGGCAGTATTATAGTGGAACCGGAAATTGTCATCCGGGAATCTTGCGGCGGGTGAATTTTTTGAACACGCACTAATAGTAAAGCTTCAAACGGCTGGACAACGCGCTCAGCCTGTCCGGATCGATCGGAGACAACCCCTTTCTCCCGAAGCGGATATCTGAACCGAAATGAACCTCGGATACCTTTGTTTCTGCAATGAAGCGGTCCACCGTTTCCAACGTCAGTCCATAACCCGCCAAGATGACAAGCGAACTGCCGCAAGCTAGTTCTACCAGTTGCCGGATTTCGGAAGCTGCCTGGGGCGCAGGCAAAGGCCCGCCCGAGGTTAATACCCGGCTCACCCGGGGGTATCGCAGTAAGGTATGCAGGCCTTGAGGGATCGTATAACTTCGTATAATGTAT
>NZ_HG005139.1:675797-697864 GCF_000455265.1 Paenibacillus antibioticophila | reverse complement strand
TAATACCCGGCCGTCACCCGGGGGTACGTCGCAGTAAGGTATGCAGGCCTTGAGGGAGGCTGGCTAGCTCGTCAAAGGCACGGTGAAACGTAACATTCATGCCCCCTGATGCTGCCAATATCCTTGCCAAGGCAGCCTCATCGATCCTGCGATCTGCTGTTAAGGCTCCAAACACAATACCCGCCGCCCCCGCATCTTCTATTGCGCGAGCCTCTTCCTCCATCGTCCGTATATCCGCTTCACTGTACAGGAAGGAGCGGCTATGTGGCCGAACCATCACATGAACCGGAATATTGACCGACTTCACAACCTGACGCACCAAGCCTATACCCGGTGTCAGCCCGCCTTCCGTTACGGCCGTCACCAATTCCAGCCGGTCCGCCCCATGCGCTTCCGCCACGACCGCATCCTCCGCACAGGTTGCAATAACCTCCAATATCATACCTTGACCTCCTGTCCTGAATTCATCCTCTCATTATACTGAATCTGGCTACCCGCTTGCCACAAGTAAACCTTGAACCGTTTCTTGAACTGCTCTGTACAAACGAAATAGCCGTGCAGGGATCACTCCCTGACACGGCTATTTCTTCTTGTTCAACAGGCTAACCTGCTAATGTGAAAATTCCTTGGTTCATACCGACCTACAGATCGTAGTAAAGACCGAATTCGTAAGGATGGACGCGAATGCCTACTGCTCTTGCTTCGCCGCGTTTCATTTCAATGAAGTTATCGATAAATGCCTTCGTGAATACGCCGCCCTCTGTCAAAAATTCATAATCCGCTTCGAGCGCGTCAAGCGCTTCATCCAGGGAGCCCGGCACACTGCGGATTTCGGCTTTCTCAGCCCGGGACAATTCATAAATGTTCTTATCATAAGGACCGTAGCCTTCTTTTCTCGGGTCGATCTTCTTCTTGATCCCATCCAGGCCAGCCATCAGCATAGCAGAGAAGGCAAGGTATGGATTTGCCGTGGAGTCCGGCGTACGGAACTCGATGCGGCAGCCCTTAGGAGTTACTGCTGCAACCGGAATCCGGACTGCCGCAGAACGGTTCCCCTTGGAGAATACCAGGTTGACCGGAGCCTCATATCCGGGAACCAGGCGCTTGTAAGAGTTGGTGCTAGGGTTAGTAAAGGCAATGATCGCCGGAGCATGATGCAGAATTCCGCCGATATAATGCAGTGCGGTTTCACTCAGATTGGCATAAGCACCTTTCTCGTAGAACAATGGGATGTCCCCGTTGAAGATCGATTGGTGCACATGCATTCCGCTGCCATTGTCTCCGAACAGCGGCTTAGGCATGAAGGTTGCCGTCTTGCCGAATTGAGCGGCCGTGTTATGCACGATATATTTGTAGACCAGCAGATTGTCTGCCGTTTTTAGCAATGTATCGAACCGGAAGTTAATCTCAGCCTGCCCCGCAGTTGCTACTTCATGGTGGTGACGCTCCACGCGGATGCCTGCTTCATCAAGCAAACGGCACATTTCGCTGCGGATGTCCTGCTGTTTGTCCATTGGAGCAACCGGTACATAACCGCCTTTAACAGGAATTTTGTTGCCAAGATTGCCGCCTTCCTCTGTACGGCCCGTATTCCAGATCGCTTCCTCGGAATCGACCGAGTAGAAGGTCGTATTTATTTTGCTGTCATATCGAACGTCGTCAAAGATAAAGAATTCAGATTCCGGCGCAAAGTATGCTGCTGTGCCTACTCCGCTTGCCTTGAGGTATTCTTCCGCACGTACCGCTACGCTCCGCGGATCTCTCTCATATCTGTCTCCGTCCGGAGTAAAAATATCACAGAATACGTTCAATGTCGGATGTGCGGTAAATGGATCTACGAATACAGCGCCATGATCTGGCATCATGACCATATCGGATTCTTCAATTCCACGGAACCCCGGAATCGAGGAGCCGTCAAAAGCTACACCATTCACAAATGTATCCTCGTCAACCTCTTTCGCCGGAACGGTTATGTGGTGCGCGCGACCGGACAAGTCAACAAAACGAAAATCGACCCATTCAATTTGCTTTTCTTGAATTGTTTTCATTACCAACTCTAATGACATACTGTCTTCCTCCCCAAATCACGAACATTAAATCTTCACTTCCGGTTTAACGTTCATCCTTTTTTGTTTATTCTGTCGTCATTATAGAACCCGGAGAAAAAACCGTCAATAGTCATGTAAGGTATTTTTATGCGTTATGTTAGGTTTTGTAACACACAGTACAAACTTGTGCACAAAAAGTATAAAGCCCCTTGGCGGCAAAGGCCGAAGGGGCTTGAAAACATTGGTATTTTGATCAGATTTGAACGGTCTCCTTAGGCGTCTCGAAACGCTTGCCGACGATTGGCGCCAGCTTCTCAAGATCACGCAACAGACCTGCAAATTGATCCGGGAAGAGCGACTGGACACCATCCCCTGTCATGGAATTATCCGGATCGGTATGCATTTCAATGATGAGCCCATCCGCTCCTGCTGCAACAGAAGCCTTGGTCATCGGTTCAACCAATTCCCGGCGTCCCGTACCATGGCTCGGGTCAGAGATGACAGGAAGATGGCTCAAGCTTTGAAGCACCGGAATTGCCGACAGATCCAGCGTGTTACGAGTATATGTCTCAAAGGTCCGGATTCCCCGTTCACAGAGCATCACATTGGGATTCCCGCCGGCCAGAATGTACTCGGCTGCATTCAGGAATTCATCATAGGTCGCGCTGAAGCCCCGCTTGAGCAGCACCGGCTTGCCGCACTCTCCCAGCTTGCGAAGCAGATCAAAGTTCTGCATGTTGCGTGTGCCCACCTGCAGAATATCCGCATACTCGGCACAGACATCCACGTACTCTGGCGTCATGACCTCGGTAATCGTCAGCAGCCCATGCTTTTTACCGGCTTCCGCCATCATTACAAGACCTTCAACACCGATTCCCTGGAAGCTGTACGGACCTGTGCGAGGCTTGAAGGCGCCTCCGCGCAATACCTGTCCGCCTGCCGCCTTAACCAGTCTTGCAATCTCATCGATCTGCTCTGGTGATTCTACGGCACAAGGACCGCCCATGACGACAAGATCCCCGCCGCCAATGCGAACATCGCCGATCTGAATAACCGTATTCTCCGGATGGAAGTCCCGGCTAGCCAGTTTATAGGATTTTGTAATTTTAATGACATTTTCAACGCCCTTCATCTGACGCAAGTGCTCTGCCAGCTGCGGCTGAATGGATCCGATCAAGCCGATTACCGTATGATCGGTTCCTCTGGACACATGTACTTGCAGTCCCTCTTTTTCAATTACGGAAATAATCTCCTGTACGCGTTCCTCCGGTGTTTGATTCGATGTAATAACGATCATTTTGCTCATCCTCTCCATTTGACTTGGCGGCATCTATTTATGCAATTCATAACTGTTGTACTTAGACGCTTGTTCGCTTTCAAGCTTTTAATTGCTAAAGTAACTATAGCGATTTATTCCTGTTTCGTCAAGCCTAATCAGCAAAAAGAACCCGGAACATACCGATAGATATCGGGTTGCTCCGGGTCTGCCTCAATGAATGACCATCGAGCGGAAATCATCCTGACTGGATTGATCCGCTTCATAGAATAATACATCCCCATCCATCACTGCAAATGATCGGCCATAGGGGTCCTGGGTGGCTCGCAGGAATCCTTCCATCTGTGTCCATTGGTTCATCAGAGGCGCACGGATGTATTGCAAATGCGGCTGACTGCTAATCCCCTCCCGGATCGTCTCCAGATTGAAGTTCACTACGATATAACCATCCTTTAAAAAGATCGGCGAGCTATCTGTCAGCCCTTGATGCGTTCTTCCATACTCTGCGGGAATGAAGCCTTTAGCTACGGCGTATACGGCAGCAGGGAGACTGTATTCTCCATACCACTTCTGGATCGAGGCATTCGCCCTGGCAGCGTCCACACCTGCTGGAATCCCGCTCTTAGGTCCGATGAAGGTACGGATACGCTCGTTCAACTCCATCAGGCTGAGACCGCCTACCTGTGTCTTTTGCATACTGTATTTGTTAATGTAGTTCTCAATATATTTCTGGCGGCTAATCCCCGAAATTTGGGCGAAGGTATAGTCATGATCATATTTGTACAAGGCAGTATCCGTAAGCTCCTGAACCGGCACATTGCGCAAGCGATCATTCAGGACGACATATCGCTGAAGCTGATCGGCTGATGAACCAACTTTCACGAAACGGTTATTTCCGGCATGATAGTAAAGATCAACAGGTTGTCTCTGCCCGCTCTTGCTGTTCACAAAATAGAAGCTGGGAGTGATTCGAATCCGGTCCTGCAGTCCAAACATATTGCCTTTGGTCTTCAGCTCGAATTTAAAGTGATACCCTGTCTTTACAGCTGCGTTGTTATAGAGCGGATGGCTGCCGGGGGCAACAGGAAGTGTGTATTTCTGTTCAAGCCCTCGGGAGGCCCCGTCAATTCCATTCATGCCGACCCAGTAGGATACTCCGGTCGGAAGCGCTGAGCCTGCATTCTGTCGAAATACGCTTTCCCAGTTATAGTCTGCGATATCCGTAATCCGGAGATCATACAGACGACCGATGACATCGACAGCAACGCGGTCCTCCGCAATGTGGTGCTGCACCTCCAGATTGGCCTTGCTCTGGCCAGTCGCATCGGTAGGCGCATTATGGGCGATCGTCCGCATCTCGACCTCATAGAAGCCTTCATCTACCCATACCGGGAGATAGAACACGAAGCTCTCCTTTTCCTTTTCAACCTCGATCCAAGTATGCTTTGGAATAAATTGCTGCTGATTCGCTCCTCCATACACATCAAACGGAAAGCGGATCTGCTTGCTGCCTATGTACTTTAAATAGTTATTGTAGCCGTATCCCAAATAGCTTTGATGCTGTCCGCTATTCGGCAGTGATACCGTGAAAGAGCGTTCCAGAATAAGTGCGGATCTTCCCGCTGCAGGCACAGTCTTCTGATTGTGCTCGGCATCATCAGAGATACTCGCATACATCACCACCGGGGTATGAACTGTGATAGAGTTGATTCCGTAAATCGGATAGCTCTGATTCGAACCGCCGTTTATATTTCCGCTCATCAAACCGTAATAGATCGTTCCCGTGCTCGGCTGATTCGCCTTATTCGTTTTGCTTGTAGGTATCACATTACCAGGACTATACAGGACATTCCCACCAATAGCCGGAGAGATTGGAATTTGTGACGGCGTTGGGCCGGCTCGAGAAGTTTCCGAACCATTCATAATAGTGCTGCCATTGAAGGTAAGAGTATCATTCTTCACCTTAACAGGATCGACTTCCGCTTCCGCAAATGATTTTAAATCCTCGCCGGACAAATCAGGACGATCTTTTCCTCCCGACTTAGATCCAGGCGGAGCATCTATCGAAGCAGGAGGACTTGGCGGCGTAAACCCATGTGTCTCTGAACTAGAAAATACCGGAGGCGAATACCCGCTTGGTGGTATGGTGATGCCGCCGCCATTAAAAGCATAGTTCCAGAGCTTGGCCTCATCAATTTTGTAAACCTCCAGATTCTCGATGGTCCAGAACGAATATTCCCTTTCAATGGTGTGCGTTTGAGTAAGCGTCTCGGTGTCTTCCTGCGGATCAGGCACCTCTCTCTCTTTTCCATCAGGGCCGGTTTCTGTCTTCTTCGGGTCCCACGTCAAGGTGTATTCCCGACTCACTTCAATATTAAAGGTACACTTGCCGCTATACTGCGCAAATTTGTTCTTGTGGAGATAGCTCTTAGCCAGCACATTCCCATACAAGCTCTCGGTAGTAGGAATCCCATCCAAGACATTGAAACGCTCACTGCCACGGCTATCAGCCTTTATTACTGCGCTAGGATCAGGCGAGGTTAATGGCATTTCAATCGCTTGTCCGGTTGGGGTCGGGTCGGTGCATTCGCCTCCACCACCAGGATCAGGCGGCGGCCCATCTTTAGGCTTATAGAATATGTGTAGCTTATAACTGTCATAGGAACCCTCATAGGTAAATGTCGGTAACGGAGATTTAGTAATAGCTCCTGTAGGGTCATTTCCTGTAGTGCTTTTTCGGTACCCCACATACTCATAATTCGCCGAAGAAGGCGGTGCGCCAGGATAGGATTGCCCAACTTTCATCGGGATTTGAGTGAATTTAAAGGTTTCTGGCTCTAGCGCACTCAGGTTCTGACCGCTCTCCGTAAAGTAACTGATCTCCAGAAGCCCACTTAGAGTAAATTCAAAAAGAACCGGAAAGTAATAGCGATAAGCTCTTAGATTAGGAGAAAAATCCCCAGGATTATGTTCTTGATCCACAATGTCGTATACGTCGGGAGAACTCAGTCTCCCGTTTATACTGAGGTCAAAAGAAACACTGCTCGTCCCTTTTCCGGATAGGTTTCCTGGCGAACTAACTGAATTTACCGTTGCAAAGTATGGATTTAATGTATAATAGTCCCCTTGTCGTGAATTACTGAAATATTCAATATGCTTGGGATCTCCAGCTACGAATATTTTAACTTGGACGTCTTCTACAGTTCTCCCTGGAAATGAGAAGGTATAACGATGATTCAGCCCGTCCGCTCCGCTAATGGAGTCTCCTGGCTTTTTGGTAATCCATTGCCCCGATCCATTTGTCCATACTTCAAAAGACATGAAGCCAACCGCATATCGCTTGTTTTGGATACCTGCTGGATCTCGATAAGGTGTGATGTGGCTATTAGCAAAGTCGGAATTTGAAGCCGCAAATGTAATTAATGGTATGCTCACTAACAGAAGAAAACAACAGACTCCAAACAGCCATTTGAGCATCCTTATTCTACTTATCTTTTTCATCAACTTATTTTGTAAAGTCATTTTTAATAAGCACTATGGAATCTGCATCCAGCGCCAATCCAATGTAATCAAGATCCTTCAAACGTATTTTTTCATAATCTTCAATTCCAAGAACGTCTCGATCCTTACCAGCGATAATCTTGTGATACTTAACACGATAATCTGGAAAACCATCCACACGATCACGCAAGTAAGAGACCTCTCCACGAAGCTTCGCTGGTTCATTCTCTTGAAGAAGAACAATCCCCGAACCAATCAATCCCTTACTGTCAGAAACAGAACGCATGTATTCCAATCCATTACTCATAACCGCGTAATCAATACGATACATAGTCTGTCTCTCAAACTTCACAGGAAAATCATCCTTACTTAAAACTCTCACCTGATCAAGTTTTTTATATCCCAAATCAATCAAATGATCAGCTTGTTTATAGAATTTTAAATAAGGTTCAATCGACACTGGTTCACTAATTTCCTCCAGCGTAGGAACCTCGGCGCTGCCAATCCAGATATATTGATTCGGTGCATCCCACTTCACATTTTCTCCGAGTGCTTCACTGACAAAGCGGAGCGGAACCAACGTTCGACCATTTTTTGCAAACGAAGCCTTCTCCAGAGTAACTGGTTTGCCGTTTACCGTTGCCGTTTTAGCCCCAATTGTGAGCTTAATCGTCCGCTCACCCTTAACAATCGTAATGTCCTTTCCCTTCAAATCCAGGGCTCCACCCAACTTATCTGATACGAAGCGAAGTGGAACAAATGTAGTTCCGTTGTTAATTTGCGGCTTTTCGTCAGGGAAAGCTACTCTTCTAGCATCCACCAATACTTCGATAGACATGTTTTTCACTTTAGGAATCTCATAATCGCTAGAAGCAGCCGAAACTGTTCCTACACCAGGTAACAACAAAGCAGCAACCAAAATGGATACAACCATTTTTTTCACAACAATCACTTGTCCTTCCATTTGAGAGTTACCTCTTTCTAGGTTTTGTAAACAATAAGATGAGAGCCGCATTTCATTCACAGCAATAATCTTGCATTAGAAAAATACATTGATGTCCTTGCGTATTCCTTACGCCTTTAGTATGTACGCCCCATCAGAGCCTTTACCGAACATCCACATCACTCCATCACTTCTCCTCCTCGTAATTAATCATTTTTCACCCAATACCTCATTGATATAAAAAAGCACACCTCTATCATTCACTTGCGCGAACATAAGGGTGTGCTTCACCTATTCCATTATATACCATATAAGTAAAACTCGTAAACTATTTCAACTATTTATTATTATCTGCCGACAAACTCCTGTGCCCAGTAGCCATTATAGTATCCAACACCGATAAGTGTAAAGTTGGCGCTCAAAATATTAGCACGGTGGCCTTCACTGTTCATCCAGGCATTGACAACCTCCGCCGGTGTCTTCTGTCCCATGGCAATGTTCTCGCCTGCATATCTATAGCTGATACCGAACGACTTCATCATTTCAAACGGAGAACCGTAGGTTGGTGATGTGTGGCTAAAATAGTTATTATCGTTCATATCCTTGGCCTTCACTAAAGCCATGTTGTTCAGTGCCGAATCCCCAGTGAGCGGCTGCAATCCTTGTTTGGCGCGCTCCTGATTCACAAGCTTAATGACCTCTGAAGCAAACTGCGATTTATCGGCAGCAGTCAATCCAGAGTTGCCTTGGTTCGTTGTGCCTGAGTTATCGGAATTCCCTAAATTTCCGGAGTTTCCGGTGTTTCCTGAGTTATTAGAGTTATTGGTGTTACTAGAGTTATTGGTGTTACTAGAGTTATTGGTGTTACTAGAGTTATTGGTGTTACCAGTATTATCAGTGTTACCCGAGTTATCTGTATTACCAATATTACCGGAGTCTCCTAAATTCCAGTTCCACCATTTGCTAAATCCTTCCAGATCAGATTGAAGCTTTAGGGAATCATAAGGGATAGCCTGCTTCTCCCCATTGTTGCCCCACACGATGGACGGCTTAGCATTCTTCGACCACGTTATGGAATAACAAGCGGCTGACTGATTCTCATTCGATCTGTTGGACGTGTCTTTATAATCCGGTGCCGCTGAAGCTGGCAGGACAAGACTAGCCGTCAGAATGGCCGACAAACCGCCAGTAAGCAAGTATTTCTTCATTCCTGTTGTTCTCATCATGTCATCTCCTTGAAAGTGCTGATTAGTTACAAATCTGTAACTTTTCTTCTTTCCTAGTATAACATGACCGGAGAGAGAAACAAGCCCCTTAAATTCTGGAAAAAGAAAGCCGCCCTGCAAGACGGACAGGACGGCTTAAAATAAATAGTTTACGAATCGCGGTGTTGAATTATCCCTTCACCGCACCGGCGGTCATACCATGTATCATATACCGAATCAGGATGAAGTACAAAATAACGATAGGTACAGCTATAAAAACAGATCCTGCTGCAAATCTTGAAAATTCAGTCTCACCGAGATTCATCAGACCTACCGCTACGGTATAGAGATCCTTTTCCTTCAATAATAGCTTTGGCAATATAAAATCGCTCCATGGGAACGTAAAGCTTGTAAGTGCGGTATATACGATCATCGGCTGGGACAAAGGCAGATTGATTTTTAAGAAGATCTGTAAATTCGTCGCCCCGTCAATTCTAGCTGCTTCATCAATGGAGTAAGGTACGGTATCAAAAAAACCTTTTTGGGTTAAATAGCCCATCGGTGCGCTGGAGCTGTAAATGAGAATGACACCCCATAAATTATTTATGAGTCCGAATTGGGTCATGATAATATATACAGCGATCATTCCCATAAAAGAGGGAAACATCCCAAGGATCAGCGTTCCTTTCATGATTTTCTTCCGGCTCTTAAATTGAAATCTGGACATCGTATATGCCGTCAATATAACAAGAAAAGTACCAATCAAGCTGCTGAACACCGCAATCTGCAACGTATTCATAAACCACTGAGGATAATTATACATAGCTGTATCCGTAAATAAGGTTTTAAAGGTATCCAGACTATAACCGCTGGGAAAAAAGCCCTTGTAGGTATAGATGGATCCCGATTTACTAAAAGACGCCAAAATTAACCATAGACAAGGAAAGAGGAAAATCAATGAAACTACAATTAGTGCGGTATGAGTAATAACGGAATCTGCCACACGAAGAAAGTTGTATTTTTTCATCGGTAAATATCCTCCTCTTTATAAGATGGCGATTTAACATAGACAAGCAGTGAGATCATAGAGGTGATAAGGAAGATGACCAAGCTGATTGCCGCGCCTATATTGTAGTAGTTGTTATTAATGGATAGATTATATAGCCAGTTAATTAACAAGTCCGTATCACTTGCCAAGAAATATCCATCCATATATAACCCGCCACGGAGGAAGAAGAAGATACCGAAATTATTGAAATTTCCAATAAACTGACCGATGATTACCGGCGTCGTGGAGAACAAAACAAAAGGGAATACGATTTTTGTGAATTGCTTCCACCGTTTCGCACCGTCAATCTTAGCCGCCTCTAACTGGTCAACATCAACGTTCGTTAGTATACCCGTGGCCAACAGCATAATAGAAGGCACCGTGATCCATGCGTTTACCAGTAAGCCAATAAGCCTTGCCATCCATTTAGCATCGATATCCAAAAACCCGATGGCCCTATACCCCATGTCCATAATGATTTGGTTAATAGGTCCTCCATAAGAAAACATAAAGCGAAAACCAAGCAGGGTTATAAATCCGGGAATGGCATAGGCCAAGATAGGAAATGCCCTCCATATAATTGTTCCTCGTACACACTTCTTATTAAGAAGCAGGGCAAGCCCAAGACCTGCAAAATAATTTAGAAATGTGGAGCTTACCGCCCAAAGCAGGTTCCAGTTAAGTATCTTTCCAAAGGTTGGCGCAAATTTTGAGAGGGTTGCAATCTGAATAAAATTTTTGAAGCCCACCCAATCGACCAGTTTTGGAGGAACAATATTACCGCCATAATTAGTAAATGCAACGGCAATCATAAATACAATAGGCAGTATGCTGAATATAGATACACCGATAACGGGCAGAAACAGAGCTGTCTTGTAAAACTTTTCATCCAGCAGCTTTTTCACATCTTCCAGAAAGGTTCTTGGCTTCCCTCCCTTTTCCACGAGAATTTGGGTTTCATAGGCATCTCGGATGTTTGAAAGGTAGAGGCTAATAAATAGCATGATTGCTGCTATGAAAAGAATCCCCATAAGCAGCATTACAACGGAGTTATCTCCTTCAATGCCAAACCAGGCATCCTTTTCCTTGGTTCCTAAGGTGAAAAAACCTGCCAAGTCAGAAAAACCGCGAAGAGCAGCATAGAGAACTCCACAGGCAAGTATGGCAAGGTATAACAGACCCTTTCCAATTTGACCATACATCAACTGTCCCAGGCCCATAAGACATATACTGGCTATAACATTTTTGCCTATTTTTCTGGTAAACATATTCATATATACACCTCAATTAGAAAGCGTGTGGATTGCATCATAAATTTGCTGATCTACAACCTTCAACCCATTCTTTAATTCTTCTAATGAAGTATATTTTTTATCGGATGTACGAAAAGCATCTTTGGCTAGGTCCGTAAAGAATGTCTCTGCCGGTGACCATACCTGCACCATTTCCGTAATGGATGGCATGACTACAATGTTTCCTTCACTTAAGTTATTGAATACAATTTCCGAGACTCCTCCCGTTGCTTTAGCAGCGTCGGAATGCGCCGGTATACTTCCTAATAGCTCCTGTCTTTTCATGATCATCTCGTAACTTGTGGCAAATTCCACAAAAGCAAGGCTGGCATTGGGTGCTTTGGTATAAGCGCTTATGGCATAACCATTAATACCTCCCATAGCCTTTAGAGGAATTAGTTCCGGGTTTTCTTCCGTTAAATCACCGCTTGCTGGCAGCAGGGGCAGTCCGGTCACGACCAGATTTTCTTCGGCTAATGCTTTAGCACTCTCCGTACCCATACCTTTTTTTTCATATTCCAATGTCAGTTCTTTAATAAATAAGGAATACACATCCGGTGTAGTCATCATCGCGAAATAAGTACCATCTGCAATTTTGCTATAGCCGTTTACGGTGATGGAATCATCTATACTCTCTTCATTCATTACAGAAGCAAGCTGCAGCAGAACATTCGCTCCAACCTCGGCATTACCTGCAGATAATCCGACTTCTTCCGGGTTCGTATTCTGATTTCCAAAGATATAACCTCCATAAGAGAACAAGAAGCCGGATGAAAAATACACGTCATATAATGAACGCATATAACCATACTTTCCCGTACCTGATTCAACGATCGATTTGGAGTATTTATATAAATCATTCCAGTTTTCTACCATATCCGGCACCTTATTCTTGTTCTTGTCCCAATTTGTTTCCCAGTCTTTAGGAAGCATATCCTTGCGATAAAATAACATGGAGGTCTGAACATTTACAGGAACGCCCATATAATAGGCTTTGCCGTCAACCTCGGACTTATAGGCATCCCATGCATGCTCCGGAATCTGGGAATAGTGCTCCAAAGACTCTGCAGGAATGGGGTAAATATGTTTACCCTCTACATATTTCATAATGGAATCATTGGCCTGATACAATACATCCGGTCCATATCCATAAGGTCCGTCATCCGCCAGATTACTGCGCTGATCCATATTAGCATCCACAGCCACAATCCCGTAATCCTTATACTTCTCATTGAAAGCGTCAATTAGCTGTTTAAAATATCCCTGTTCAATAGCTGTATCGTTCTCAAGGATACGAAGTGTAACATTTCTTTCCAACTCACCGTTGTAAATGGATGTTAAAGCATCCGTCTGAGCAGACGGATCCTTTTCATTCACAGCTTCCGTTGGTCCACAGCCCGTCAGTTGTCCTACAGTTAACAAGACTACTAGTAAAATTCCGAAAAATCTCTTCATGAACATCCACTCCTTTAATTTTCGTAAACTACAAATCCATCCGTTAACAAGTTGCATTCCAGCAATTTATTTTGAGCCAGTATTGTTCCTGTTGGCCTTATGGGTACCGTTTTTCCGGATTGGTTCAGAATTAATGTAATTTCACTATTTTCAAAGGTTCGAATGATATAGCACAGATTCTCATCATACGAAATACAAATCTCTCCCTTTTGTAATTCGGGCTTCTGCTTTAATGACAACAGATTCTTTATTTTCTGCATAAATGGAAGATCCCAGCGCGATTCATCCCAATCAAAACACCGCCTGTTATCCGGATCATATCCCCCCTCAAGATATAATTCCGTACCATAATAAATGCAGGGTGCCCCCACATATACACACATAACGGCAATGGCTGAAAGTAAGCGGTCCTTATTCTTATTTACAGAGGTAAAGAAACGGTCCGTATCGTGAGAATCCAAAAGATTCAGCATCATAGCGTTAACCTGCCCGCTATTTCTCATTAACAAATGATTTAGCTTTTCAGCAAACCCCTGTGCATTAACAGTCTGGAAAGCATAATAATCCAGGCAGGCTTTGGTAAAGGCATAATTCATGATGCTGTCATACTGATCTCCCTGTAAAAATGCATTAGCATCGTGCCAGTTCTCCCCGATAATTACACACTCTGGCTTAACCTTCTTAACTGCTTCTCTCAACCTTCTCCAAAACTGATGAGAAACCTCATCCGATACATCTAGGCGCCAACCGTCGATATCGTATTCCTTGATCCAGAAGAGAGCGATATCCACTAGAAATTCTTGCACCTCTGTGTTATTGGTATTGAGCTTTGGCATATATTCACTGTAACCGAACATTTCATAATTGATGTTTTGGGTATCAATTCTGTCGCCATCAATCATAAACCAATCAAAATAAGCTGATTCTCTTCCTTTTTCAAGCACATCCTGAAATTGTGGCAGCAGATCACTGCAGTGATTGAATACCGCATCGAGTACGATCTTCATACCTCGTCGATGAGCCTCGTTCACGAGCTTATAAAAATCCTCGTTGGTTCCAAAATGCCGGTCAATTTTTTTATAATTGGATATATCGTATTTATGGTTAGATATGGACTCGAATACGGGAGTTAAATAGATGCCATTGACCCCAAGCTCTTTCAGATAATCCAGCTTTTGCGTAATGCCAGGAATATCCCCGCCAGTAAAGCTCTTGGGATTGGGTATCCCGCCCCATTCCAGATTGATATAATCCGCATCTTTATGGATCAACCCTTGATGAAAGCGGTCAATAAAAATCTCATAAAACACGGCGCCCCGCATCCACTCTACTACTTCATGGATATCACTCTTGTTGATATAAGGCAGCTGAAAGGAATTGTAATAGGACAATTTAAAATCATAGGATGAAGTGAGCCCGTCTTCTGAAAAATAGTACGTTTTCTGATTCCTCCATATTTTAAACACATAGGAGAGTCTAACATCTTCCAGCTCGAGTTCTATTTCGTAATATTTAAATAAATCATCCTTATATTTTTCTTTCATCGCGGCAGTTTTTTGTTCCGAGTGGTACTTATATTTGCAGCCGTATACTACCTCAACGCGGTCTATCTCATCTTCTTTATCCATACGCAAACGTAATATGATTGTATTTTGATTGATGGGATAACAGAATTTTGATTCAGGTATATGTAATATAGCTTGTTTATTCATGGTATCAATTCCCTTTGTGTTTTTTCGCATATTCACAAAAATGCTAATAAAGTATATAACTAAGTCATGGATAAAAAAATTACGATAAAGGACATCGCTAAGCAGGCAGGTGTCTCGGTAGCCACAGTTTCATATGTGATTAATAACCGCACGGATCAACGAATCAGTGAAGAAACAAGGAAAAAGGTTTTGCAGATCGTCAATCTGTTGGACTATAAACCAAATTCCTCGGCGAGGTCTCTGTCTACGAGCAAAACCTATAATATCGCTCTTTACATGATGCCTGAGACTTCTCTGCTAAAACGTTCCGAGCAATTGCTTTTGATTGAAGGATTATCTGAGGCTTCGACACAGCACGGATATCATCTGATTATCCAAGATCATAAGGAAATTACAAATTTAAATCATGTAGATGCTATTTTATGTTTTGACGCCACACTTGATTTTTTCCTTCGGATCGGGGATAAAAACCTTGTTCCGGTAATTGCCATTGACTGCTTAATCGATATTCCCTGGTTCTTTCAAATTTGCAGCGATTATAAGCTGCTAAAGAAAAATGCGGATACCCATTTTGGAACTGACAATTATTCCTATATATGTCTAACACCAAACAATGAGCTGCTAAAGTCTTTTATCTGCGATACTTTCCGTGAGGTCAAATTTGTAAAAAATTCAAATGATCTTTCAGAGATTTCTAATCAAAATGTTGTATATAATCAGAATGCTCTGAATGATCTTATGGCAGGAAAAGATAATTGCTGCTATCTTCCTTTTGACTTACACTCAAAAATGGAAAGGGTCTATCGCTGCATAGAGTTAGCCATTAATCGCATTCCTGATATGGAACACACCCAATTCGTATAATCATTTTGCAAAAAGCTGCCGTAAGCATAGGGCAGCTTTTTGCAACATATACGCCGGCCTGTTTTTTATTTTGTCTTAAAGCTTACTGTCAGTTCCTTCGTTGCCGGGTCATAGATAAAGGTATAGATCCCCGCTGCCTTTGCGATGATATTATCACTGGGACTGCCTTCAACAAATTCAAGTGAATTTTCGTCCTTAATATTGCTGAATTTTACATACTCATTGCCTACGCCTTCTGTATCACCGCTTTTGACTGTGGAAGTAAATAAAAATTCTTCTTTCTCAGCTAGCTGAATTGTTAAAGCAGGCAGTCCGTCTATTTCTTTGAATCTGTATTCATCCTCATAAACATCATTCCAGCCAGTCGTAATGGAACTCTTAATATAATAGTAGGTTGTCACCTCTGCTATCGCGTCCTTTGGTTCTCCGTTATAAACCCACTCAATGGTGTCATAGGGATTTGAGTTAAAATTTTCTTTCGTTCCTTCGGTGTATTCACTATTCTCGGTATCATAGACATCGGCACCAGGATATGTAGTCAGCTTGAGGGTATAGTTGCCGGATTTAAGACATTTAATATTAGCTTTTTTAGCTTCGCTGGATTGATAATTACCTGCAGAGCCTGAAAAGTATTCGACTCCATCCTTACTTGAAGTTGTTAAATAGCCAGCCCCCCTTTGGTTAAACCAAGAAGTATTCGTCGCTAACTGGAATTCATCTCCTTCATACAAGTCCAGGCTTATGGAGTAAACGTTCTCATCCGGTTCCTTGGTTAGAATATGATTGTCATCAATCACAGTTCCCCAGTTGGAGGTGACGAGTACCGGACTCTTACCGCTTCCAACAATAGCAAAACTCCTTGTATCTTCCTTATCTTCTAAAAAGCCTGCAAACAGTTCCATATCCTCAGTTACTGGTGTGCTAAAGTCATATTTATGGGTTAAAGAAGGTGTTGCATACCAGCCCATGAACCTAAAGCTATCTTTATTTGGGGTATATTCGCTTACTAATTCATTCTCCTTAACTTCTTCTTTCGATAATTCTGTGCTTCCGTCCATATCATAGAAAGTTACTGTATATAGACTTTTTTCTATGTTTTCTTCTGATACAGCGGGTTCTGTAGCTGAGTTTGAGTTGCCGCAAGCAGTTAACAATAAAACGCTTACAAAAATCGAAAGTATTACCATCAATATAGCTCTACTTTTTCTCATACTTTATACCTCCATTCTTGGTTAACCGGTTAAGCAAAGTTTAAAATAAATGGCGTCTAAGTAAAAGACGCCTATTTCATTGTTGCTTAACTGTTTAAGCAGATTTTACTATGCTCTTTATTTTATGTCAATTCTATTTTTGCCCGGTCATTCTTTCTTCGTAGTTGCTTTTACAGGAGGCAGGAGCTTCGACATATTTACAGTCCGCACGATCTCCCAGGTTGCTGAATCATTCGGATCATATTGCTCCAGGAAAGTAATCACTTCCTTGGTGATCGGTGTAGGTGTCGAAGCACCCGAAGTAACTGCCACTTTCTCGATGCCCTGGAGCCACTCCAGCTTCAGCTCGGTAACATCCGCAATCCGGTAAGCCTTGACGCCGGCAATCTCCTCGGACACCTGAGCCAGCCGATTGGAGTTATTGCTTCGCGGGTCTCCGACCACAATGACCAGATCCGCCTGTCCTGCTTGCTCCGCTACCGCCTCTTGACGAACCTGAGTTGCCATACAGATCTCGTTGTGCACTTCGGCGCTCGGATATTTTTCAAGCAGCTTTTTCATAATATGCTTAATATCCCACTGACTCATCGTGGTCTGGTTGGTAATAACAATCCGATCCGCATGAACCTCCAGCGCCTCGATTTCTTCTTCCTTCTCGATCAAGTGTACCTTTCCAGGGGCGGCTCCTACTGCGCCTTCCGGCTCGGGGTGGCCCTTTTTGCCGATATAAATGATCTCGTATCCGTCGGCTACCTTCTCTTCGATCAGAACATGCGTCTTGGTCACATCGGGACAAGTCGCATCCACGGTAGTCAATCCCTTATCCCGTGCCAGCTTGCGCACTTCAGGCGATACACCGTGTGCGGTAAAGATTACCGTTCCCTTGGTAACCTGACTTAGAATTTCCATCCGATTCGGGCCATCCAGCGTAATAATGCCTTCATCCTCGAAGGATTGGGTGACATGACTATTGTGCACAATCATGCCGAGTATATAGATCGGGCGCGGCAAATCGAGATTCTTGGCTGCTTGTCTGGCGAGCACCATAGCATCGACAACTCCGTAACAATAGCCGCGCGGCGAGATTTTTAAGACTTCCATGATTCCTAACCTCCTTGCTTATTGTACCTTCTTCTCCGTAATAAAAGAGAGAGGCCTTGAAGCCTCTCCATTATAGCTTATTCTGGAAGAGCGTGAAAGACGGCCGGAAGCCAGATCACAAATGTCGTGCCCTCCCCAAGGCGGGTGAGCACTTCCACGGACCCCTCATGCTCATCAATAATCCACTTGGCAATCGATAATCCCAAGCCCGTGCCCGGAGTTACTCCACGGGAAGGATCCGCCCTATAGAAGCGCTCAAAGATATGCGGCACCTCGCTTCGGTCCATGCCAATGCCCGTATCTGAAATCCGCAAGCCGATCTGCTCATCTGCCCGTATCGCATCCATCGTCACACTGCCGGAAGGTGTATATTTAAAGGCATTCTCTATAAAAATAAATAACATTTGCTGCAAATAATCCTTGTTTCCATTTACCGAGACGGCCCCAAGCATACTCATATCACCTTGAATCCAGGTTGCATTCCTTGGGAGGAACTGCGCACGCCGAATCACTTCCTCCACAAGCGGTTCAAGCGGCAGCATTTCCTTCGCCATAATCTGCCCTGCATCCGCCCGGGCCAGTGACAGCATATCATTGACCAATCTGCTCATTCGCTCGGACTCCCCGGCAATATCAGTAACCGCTTCGAGTGACAGCTTCCGAATGGCCTCAGCATCCATGCCAGACGTCTCTTCCTCCTCGGATTGCCATATCTTTTTGAGCAAATCCACATTTCCGCGAATCGTGGTCAAGGGGGTTCTCAATTCATGAGAAGCATCCGAGACAAATCTGCGCTGCGTGGAATAAGCCTCATCCAAATCATTATAGAAGCCTTCCATCCGCCCCAGCATCGAATTGACAGTCCCGATCAGACCGCCGATCTCATCATGCGGCCCCTCATAATCAATCCGCACACTAAGATCATTGCCGGTCTGAATGCCGTTTGCCGCCTCGATCACCTTGCCGATCGGTTCCATGGATTTGCGGGCAAGGAACAATCCGAATGTACTGGCCAGCACAACCGAGATTAATCCGCCGATAAACAGAATCGATTTCATCCGCTCCAGCAGCCGGTCCTCCGCCCCCGTATAGGCACCCAATTGCACAAGACCAATGACCTTACCGTTCAAATGGATCGGAACCTGGTACAGGATAAAAGAATAGCCGCTTATCGTCATATTCTGAAAGCCATTGCTATCAGAAGCTGAATTTACCTCAGGAACAGGGAATACCAGCTCCCGATCCAGCATATTGCGTGAGAATCGCGAATTTCCACTCGTATAATTATGAATCTGAACATACAGCTGCGCATCCTCAAGCCGCTGAGCCTGGGACGGCTCCAGATAGAAGTCAAGTCCCTGCGTAAGGCTGAAGTTCTGTGAGTTCACAATGCGCTCCGCCTGTTCAACCAGCCGATTCTTTACCTCTCCATACGTATAAAAACGGACAAAGCCGTAGATTGAAGCTCCAAACAACACCAGCATAACGGCCAGAATGCTCGTATACCATGCGGTCAGCCGCCATTTTATAGACATGCCTAGGAATCCCCTCTCAAAATATAACCCGCGCCGCGGATGGTCTGAATAAGGCGCTTGCCGCCATATTCCTCTGTCTTTTGCCGCAGCATGGCAATATAAACCTCCAACACATTCGACTCGCCGCTATAATCGTAGCCCCATATTTTATCCATAATCAAATCCCGGGTCAATAGACGCTTCGGGTTCTGCATGAACAGATGCAGCAGATCGAACTCCTTCGCCGTCAATTCCAGGCGCCGGCCCCCTCTCAGCACTTCCCGGGAATCCATGTCCATAATGATATCCTCGAAGGCGAGACGCTGTCCGGCGGTCTCATCCGGCTTCGTCTCCTTACGCCGCAGCAGTGCGCGCACCCGGGCCAGAAGCTCCTCCAGCGCAAACGGCTTAACGAGATAATCGTCCGCTCCTGTATCCAGGCCCTTTACCCGGTTCTCCACTTCATCCTTGGCCGTCAGCATCAGTACAGGCACCGAGCTGCCCCCCTCGCGAAGCCTGCGGCATACCTCGAAGCCATCCATCTGCGGCATCATGACATCCAGGATAATCAGATCCGGATCTGCAGCCATGACCGTGGACAAGCCCTCTGCCCCATTACGGGCCGTATGCACATCATATCCCTCAAAGGCAAGCCCGCGCCGCAGCATGGAGGTAATCTTCTCATCATCATCTATGACCAGAATGGACGATCTCATGCTTATCTCCCCTTAACCTCTTGTTCAATACAACTATTTTATCAGATCATCGCTAAAAGTGCGTGTTCAAAAAGTCAGCTTTTCAGCACCAAGAAGGTTGCGAGAACCTGAAGAAGGAGGAACGGAGTGTAGGCAGCACCTACATGAGCAAAATGCTTCCAAAGGAAGCATACCTCGTAAGCATCCGCTCGGACTTCGAGGGTGAGCGCAAGATTCGACGTCGAGTCAACCCCTTGGAACACTTCGTGATCAAAAGCTGACTTTTTGAACAACCTTTAAAAGCGGCAGGCTTCCGCCTGCCGCCCATTTAATCCTTTACATTACTCCAGGTTAAAATCATTCTTGTTGCCAATCGTGATCTTCAAATCCAGTTTGCGGTCATCTCTCACAACGTTAAACGTAACCTCCGTGCCGACCTCTTGACTCTGAATGTATTCAATCAGAGATTCCTTGGTCGCAAAGCTCTTACCATCCGCTCCCGTTATAATATCATAAGGACGCAGGTCCGCAAGATAAGCCGGCGATTTGTAGACGATATCCGATACGACAGAGCCTTCCTTCACATCGGTTCCCATTTGTCTTGCAACCTCATCCGTCATCGTCATCAGCGTTGCTCCAATGAACGGTACAGGTTTTTGCGGAATCTCCTCGTTATTCTTCAATTTATCCAATACTTCAGTAATGGTGCTGGTAGGAATGGCGAAGCCGATCCCTTGAGCATCCGAGCTGACAGCCACATTGATGCCGACGACCTCACCGCTCAGATTGAGCAGCGGACCACCCGAGTTCCCTGGGTTAATCGAAGCATCCGTTTGCAGCAGGTGTTCGTATTCACGATTTTTTTCACCGTTTTCTCCTGCAATCGTAATGCTCCGTTCCTTGGCGCTCAGCACCCCGGTAGTAACCGTATGGTCAAAGCCCTGCGGGTTCCCGATCGCAACCAGCCATTCGCCCACCGAAGCATCATCAGAATTAGCAAGCGGAATCGAAGGGAAGCTGTCGTCTCCTTCAATCTTTAAGACTGCCAGGTCCAATTCATAGCTCGTGCCTAGTACCTTGGCTTCATAAGGCTTCTCGGTTCCCTGTACCGTAACCTGTACTACATCCGCATTATGAACCACATGTTCGTTGGTCAAGATATAGCCTGTATTTTCAAAAATAAAGCCGGAGCCAATCCCCGTCGGCACCAGTTGATCCGAAGAGCCGCCCTGGCTTCCCGAGCCGTTACCTTGGCTGCCTGAGTCATTGTCTTGACTGCCTCCGTAGTAATCATCCCCGAAGAAGAAACGGTAGAACGGATCGTTGCTGCCATATGGGCTGGTGTTTGACCTTTGTTTGCTGGAGCTTACCAGGGTCTCGATTTTTACCACTGCTGGCCCGGCCTGATTCACTACATTCGTAACATCGCCAGGATTGGTGATCGTATAAGAAGCTTGTGTTGCTTGCGAAGAGGATGAGCTTCCGCTTCCTGCGCTTTGTGCTGCAGACTGCGGTGCCGACGCCGGTACCGAGGCCTGATCACCCGTGAACAGATTCGTCCGGTCTGCATAGATCATGCCGCCGGTCATAATCAGCATACCGGCAAGCACGCTTGCCGCGATCGATTTAAAGGACGTCTTCTTCGGAGCCTTGGCATTGAACTGCCAATTTCCCGAATGCTTCCCAGGAGGAGTGCTGCTGCTTCCGCCTCCCTGATTACCGAAACTGCCCAGCCCGTCTGTCCGGCGAACCTCCTCTTGCATAGAAGGAATCGGACGAACCGGTTGCGGTCTCGTGATCTCTACATCCTCCGCCTCACGTTGCTGCTCGAGAATCGAATCCAGCGGGTTCTCGCGCTTCTCGCTTCCGTAGGATTGGAAGGGACCGTAGGAGTAATAGTAGGAGCCTTGGGTTTCTTTCTTGGGTTCTGCTTGCTCATTCATATCGTTATGTTGGCTGTCGTCCCCGAAAGGTTGACCGGATTTGTATTTTTCGTCATTCATGTCGCTTGCCCTCCTTCCCCTGATTGCCGCAGGGGTAACTTGTTTTCTTGATCTTATTTTGTACTATAAACCTTAAACATACCTTAAAAACAATTAAAAAGGAGATAAAAGCGAATGAGTGCTGAAAAGTTCTTATTAAAGAACGTGTTCAAAAAGTCAGCTTTTCAGCACCGAGAAGGTTGTGAGAACCCGAAGAAGG
>NZ_HG005139.1:530909-675772 GCF_000455265.1 Paenibacillus antibioticophila | reverse complement strand
AAGTCAGCTTTTCAGCACCGAGAAGGTTGTGAGAACCCGAAGAAGGAGGAACGGAGTGTAGGCAAAACCTACATGAGTACCGGACTTCTAGGGTGAACGCAAGATTCGATGTCGAATGCCCCTCTTGAATTACTTCGTGATCAAAAGCTGACTTTTTGAACTTCCTCTACTATGATTTGCTGACCCAGCCCTGGCGATGGGCATAGATAGCCAATTGAGTCCGATCCTCCAGTTCGCATTTCATAAGCAAATTGCTCACATGCGTCTTCACCGTTTTAATACTAATATGAAGCTCTTCTCCGATATCCTTATTGCTCTTGCCTTCCGCAATCAGCATCAATACTTCCTTCTCCCGATCCGTCAGCCCTGAATCGCTGCCTTGCATACTTCGCTGGCGAAGTCCCCGTGTCAATGCCTGTGCGACATCCCCTGTCATTACCGGCATCCCCCGATAAGCTCCTTGCAGCGCATAGATCAGCTCTTCCGCAGATACCGTCTTCAGAACATAGCTGACCGCCCCGGCCTCCACGGCCTGAACCACAAGCTCATCCTCCAAAAAGCTGGTCAAAATAACGATCTTGAGTCCCGGAAACCTCGCCAGGATTGCAGCAGTAGCTTCTGCTCCATTCATTACCGGCATCATCAGGTCCATCAGTATCAGATCCGGCAGCATGGACGCCTCCCGGGCCTCCAGAGCTTGAAGAGCCTCCATCCCGTCCCCGGCCTCTGCTATGACTTCAAATGCAGGATCCAGCATGAGATAAGTCTTCAAGCCCATCCTCACCATGTCGTGATCGTCAACAATCATCACCTTAATCTTACTGCTCATGATCCGCTCTCCCCTTCTCATCCTCGAACTTGGGTATATGTACACGGATGGTCGTCCCCGCTCCGGACTTGCTGATAATCTCAACATGTCCGCCCAGCTTCTCCGCGCGCTCTCGCATCGTCGTCAGTCCATAAGAGCCCTGCTTCTGTCCGTTCCCGCTAAAGCCCTGCCCGTCGTCACTAATCGCAAGCACAACCTGTCTGGGCCCTTCCTTAAGAGACAGACTGACCAGCTGCGCTCCCGCATGCTTGACGATGTTAGCCATCGCCTCCTGAATGATCAGGAACAGCTGATGCTCCTTGGCCTCCGATATGTGTCCCTGCACATCCATCTCCTTGATGCCCTTCAGCCCATTTTGACGGCAATAATCCGGGAACCACTGATCCAGCGCTTCAGGCAGCGTCTTCCCGACAAGCTCCATAGGACGAAGCTGTGCTATCAAGGCCCGCATCTGCTTCTGTGCCGTATTAGACATCTGGATCAGTTGACCCATTACCGCATTGGCCTGCTCCGCATTCATTTCCAAGACCTTAGGCAATGAAGAAGCCGCCATATGAATAGCAAAAAGCTGCTGACTAACCGTATCATGAAGATCACGGGCAAGCCTGCGGCGTTCTTCCAGCACTGCTCCTTCGACCATTCTGTCCTTTTCGAGAATCTCCTGCTCCCCTAATTGCTGAAGCAGTTGCATCTTCTTCTCCACAGCCTCGGTCATATTATTGAACTCCCGATAGAGTCCGGCAAAGGTCTGATCCACCGTATCCGGCAGTCGAACAGACAAATTTCCTTTTGCCACCTGAAGCATCTGCAGATGCAGCAGATCAATCCTGCCCTGGATCCGGCGTCCGGCAATATAACCGATAATCAGCGTGGCCACCACAACGAAGGTGATTCCATAGGTCAATACCCGCGGATCACGAACATGAATGACCCCCGCTTTATACCCGCCATAGAGGAGAACTGCCGCCAGACTTCCTGTTAACAGAAAGTATAGCAGCAGCTCCCATTTCGTATTTTTCAGAATCCGTTGAACCATCATAAGCTAACCCACCGTATTCACTTTCACATCGCCGATAAATACGCTGACGATCAGTTTAACGCGTTTGCTTGCTTCATGATAGGAAGGGGATTGAGCCTGTACATTGCTCATGAAGCCTCCCTGCTTCTGCTTCAATATCTTTAAATCTCCGATAAAAGCATTGGATACTGCGCTGATTCCCAGGTCGATGTCTTCCGGAACAAAGATCTTCACGTCGCCGATAAAGGCTGATACGTTGATCTTCGTCTCCCCGTACGGAATCTGCGCCTTCGTCAGGTCAATTACCGTATCCCCGATAAAATGAGAAATGTTTGTCGGCCGGAGCTCGAAGTAATCCTCTCCCAGATGAACATCTCCGATAAACCCTGCTTTATTGAACGTTTCACGCTTGCCGGAGGATTCCGTTCCATCATTGAAGTAATTCTGATGGTGAGTATGGTTGTCAAAGTCTTGTTTATGCGTATCTTTCCATCCCTTGTCCTTACCACCATGCTGCTTCTCCAGGCCGTCAAACATCGAATCCAAAGACGATTTCATCTCCGGGATATATTGATCAGGAATTGGCGGTACCGGAGGTTGAGATGGTGCTGGCGGTATATCATAGTCTGCCGGGCCAGTTCCGCACTTCTTGCGGCCGCGCGGCTTAAGCAGTACATTCAATCCTCCGATTATTAACGCTACCGGGAAGAAAAAGCGAAAGAACTCTCCCGGCGATAAGTCGATCATACCCAAATTCCGGGCCAGAAAATAACCGCCGATCACGATTAGAATGGCACTTCCGATAAAGCTTGAGCCCCGCCAATTTCCGCTGCCCAGCTGCGATATGCCAGCCAGAATCAGAAAGACAGGCCAATACGTTGAGAATAGCTCACCGATACTGATTGTTGCAATCCCTAACTGATTTAATAAAAATAAAGTACCAATGCTAATTAGCACCAGTCCGCCGATCAAGCGTCCCCATAATCCGTTCCTCATCAATAATCCCTCCAAATAGACTAAAGCTTGCTGAGGGCAACGTGTAAAGTGCTTTACATTTATGCCTTCTCATGCAACTTTCCCTAGGTCAACTTATATATCTACAGTTTACCTTAGTCGCTTCTGGTTACAACAGCGGCGCAGGATGGAAATCGAACTCGGTCTTCAGACGGAGGGATATGGGATTTTAAGGAAATTGAATTTATCCTAAAAAAGGCGCCCTCTGCAGGACGCCTGTTGCTCACTCATCTTGTTATTTCTGTTGCTGATTGGAGGCCTGATGCGAAGCTTTGGCTTTTTGCGCAATCGTCGCATTGCTTTCCTCTGCAAACTCGGCGTTGAACTTCTCGTTAGGCGTTTTATAGCCTGGCGATTCAGCCTTATTTTTCTTTGCCACTTGTATTCACCTCCCCTGTGCATTACAGAAAGTATTATGCATACAAGTAAGGTGAATTATGCAAAGCCCTGAACTGGAAAATCAAATGATTTGATCCCACATATGATCAGGAATTTCCTTGCTGACCTCCATCGCTTTTCCAAGCTTGCTCAGCATATCCTCCGTCAGCTTACCGCTTCCCTTGCGGATAATCTGAACCTCTACCTCTTTCTTGCCCCACTCCTTGAACACCTGCTTGGTGGTCTTGAAGTACAGATCAATCTTGTTCCCCTTAATCGCAGAGCCTTTATCCGCCACGATTCCGTAGCCATAGCCCGGAATATAAAGGACCGTTCCGATCGGAAAGACCTTCAGATCGGCGGCAATGGTCGAAATCGTATCCTTATCGCGTCTTACCTTGACGCCGGAGTACGTGATTCCATACTGCGGATGGTTCGGATGCTTGCCCGTCGATTCATAGCCAGCCGTATAACCTGTAGCAACGACCTTGACCTTCTTGGCGGCTTTAGCAGTCTCATTCGCAGCTGTCGCTACCGTACTGTTCTGCGTATTCTTCTGCTCTTGCCTAGCCAGCACCGGTGTTAACTGGTTGCTCTGATTCCGCTCAAGCCTCACATGGAATTTCTCCAGTCGTTGAGCCATCGTTTCGTATTGCTCCATTCGGAGCTCTAGTGTATATCCGTTCATTACATTTCCAGTGTGATCATTCATAGCCTGAAGCTTGCTGTCTGCGGCGATCGCCTGGACTAGGAGAACCGTCATTAACAGTGCAATTACAGTTCTCCGCCACATAGCAAATTGGCGCATATGAAAACCTCCCCCTTAATGCGAAGGTTTTCCATATGCGCCTTGGTTTATACATTCATCGTTTAAAAAAGTTAAATGACGTGGTTGCGGATATCGTTCTGAAGCTGGGCAGCAACTTCATCCAGCGACTTCGCTCCCAGGTCTCCTTCTCCGCGTTTGCGCACGGATACGGTAGCATTTTGCTGCTCATTCTCGCCTACGACGAACATGTAAGGGATTTTCTCCAACTGAGCTTCCCGGATTTTGTAACCCAGCTTTTCGTTGCGCAGATCGCTTTCCACACGAACGCCCGAAGCTCTGAGCGTATCTTCCACTTTACGGGCATAGTCGTCAAAGGCCTGCGATACAGGAATGACCTTGGCTTGAATCGGGGACAGCCAGAGCGGAAGATTCCCTGCAAAGTTCTCAAGCAGAAAGGCCGTAAAGCGTTCCATGGTTCCCAGGATACCGCGGTGCAATACAACCGGACGGTGCTTCGCGCCGTCATCGCCCACATATTCGAGCTCAAAGCGCTCCGGAAGCAGCACGTCGATCTGAATCGTCGACAGCGTCTCTTCCTTGCCAAGAGCCGTCTTCACCTGCACGTCCAGCTTCGGACCATAGAAGGCGGCTTCCCCTTCCGCTTCATAGAACGGCAGTCCTGCCTCTTCCACAACCTCACGCAGCATGCGCTGAGTTGTATTCCACATATTGTCGTCCGGGAAATACTTCTCGGTATCCTGAGGATCGCGATAGGACAGACGGAATTTGTATTCCTTGATCCCGAAGTCGCTGTATACCTGCTTGATTAACTCCAGGACACGGGTAAATTCATCCTTGATCTGATCCATCCGACAGAAGATATGAGCATCATTCAGCGTCATGGAGCGAACACGGTGCAGACCGGTCAGTGCGCCTGACATCTCGTAGCGGTGCTGCATTCCAAGCTCAGCGACGCGGATCGGCAGATCACGGTAGCTGCGCATATCACTCTTATACACCATCATATGGTGAGGACAGTTCATCGGACGGAGCACAAACTCCTCGGTGTCGATCTCCATTTTCGGGAACATATCTTCCTGGTAATGATCCCAGTGTCCTGACGTTTTATACAAATCAACATTACCGAGTACAGGAGTGTACACGTGCTGATAGCCCAGGCGCTCTTCGATATCAACGATGTACCGCTCAAGCGTACGGCGAAGGGTTGCTCCCTTCGGAAGCCAGATCGGCAAGCCTTGTCCGACCAGGTTGTTAAAGGTAAAGATGCTCAGTTCTTTCCCCAGCTTGCGGTGATCGCGCTTCTTCGCTTCTTCCAGCAGGCGCAAATGCTCCTCCAGTTCAGCCTTCTTCACGAAGGCTGTTCCGTAAATCCGCTGCAGCATCTTGTTGTCGCTGTTGCCTCTCCAATAAGCTCCGGCTACGCTCAGCAGCTTGAACACTTTGATCTTGCCGGTGGAAGGTACGTGAGGACCGCGGCACAGGTCGAAAAATTCGCCTTGGTCATAAATCGAAATCACGCTGTCCTCCGGCAGATCACGAATCAGTTCCAGCTTGTATGGATCGCCAAGCTCCGTGAAAATCGCCACCGCTTCCTCGCGGCTGACCTCACGGCGCGTAATCGGTAGATTCTCCCCAATAATGCGTTCCATTTCCTTCTCGATCTTCTGAAGATCTTCCGGGTTCAAGGGATGCTCCAGGTCCATATCGTAGTAAAATCCGTCCTCAATCACCGGTCCAATCCCGAGCTTAACTTCCTTGCCGCCAAACAGACGTTTAACGGCTTGAGCCATCAAATGCGCCGTACTGTGACGCATAATCTCCACGCCATCCTTAGAGTCCAATGTAATGATCTCCACTTGGGCGCCATCGGTTAACGCGGTATTAAGATCTACCGCTTGACCGTTAATTTTACCGGCTACCGCATTTTTCCGAAGGCCGCTGCTGATGGATGCTGCTACATCCTCCAGCGTATTCCCCTCTACGTATTCCCGGACAGAACCGTCCGGCAGTGAAATCTTGATTGCCACGATTGTTTCCTCCCAGTCAATAATTTGATAATATGGAGTACCGGCAACGGACAGCAAAAAGCCCGTCCCCGGAAAGGGACGAGCATCATAACCCGTGGTTCCACCCTCATTCGGCTTATCTGCCATGCAGTCAAGCCCTTATTCGGCATTCTGTAACGGGAATGGCCCGGCAGCTCTTATAACAACCGCTCAGCCAGGCTGAGCAGGAAGGTTCGGAGTTACAGCTACAAAGGGGTAAGCCAACAGCGAAACCGAAGGGAATTCCAGCCTGATGTTCCCTCTCTCTGATCCGTTCTTTCTGCATGACCCATGTCTTTGTCAACGCTTTTCGAATTATCAGTAATTATATAGCTATCGGTAAGCTCCGTCAAGAACCGCCCCGACGTTGGAACTTTCGCGAATTTGCATAATTTGCATAAGAAATGAAGTTCCCTAATTGCGTTGTTTGGTGAACATGCTATAATTATGGTTGCATTTGCTAGAAGTGAATAGGAGTGTATTTCACATAACGGAAATGTCATTTACGGGGTCTGAAGGGAGAGCTAGCGGATGTTCGCGAAGCGACTGAAGCAGTTGCGCAAAAAGAGAAAACTGACGATGCAGGAAGTTGCAGATTACGTTGGAGTTGCCAAAAGTACGTATGCAGGGTATGAATCCGGTTACCGTGAACCTACTCTGGAATCTATCCAAACGATATCTCGTAAACTAAACACGTCGGCGGATTATCTTCTGGGGCTTACTAATTATCCAGAACCACCGGGAGAACTAAATCATAATGCCAAAGAATATTTAAATTTCGAACAACTTCATTGGGACGGGATCCCTTTGGAAAAGGACGATCTTGATTTGATTCGTATTTTACTTGAACGAGTACTCCGCGATCGGCAATTTCCAAAGGATGAATGATTTAACCGCCCATTAGTTGTTGCAGCTTCGATTCTGACTCCTCTTGAAGTTTCGCCTTTAGATCGTCATACTTTTGACTCCAGCCTTCGATGACGTCTGCAGATACTGCATTATTCTCTGCATTTTGAACAATTCTTTGGAATGAATCGTCACAGGTTGATTCAGCCGTTGATAATTCGGCGTTTAACTGATCTCTCCATGCGATTACATTGCGGGGATCACTTTTATCCAGTTGCTGCATACTGCTTTCCGCGTCACTTAAAGCTGCCCTCATATCCTTTCTACACTTTTCCTGAAGTTGTGTGAACTCTTGCTCATATTTCTCTATCAGATTCGCTGTAGAGTCTAATTGTACCGCGCTAGGTGAAGCCACGTCCGTTGTGCTTGAACCGTCTGGCTTTGTCGTGCTCGAATCGTCTGGCTTCGTTGTACTTGAATCGTCTGGCTTCGTTGTGCTTTGAGCATCCGGTAATGCCTGGCTTGGGGTACTCTGATTCGTGGAGGTCTGCAAACCTTGGGCATCCTTATTTGTCTGGACTTGCGTACCCGGTTTTGCTGAAGCATCCCCCGGCTCTCCGAGTTCTTCATTTTGTTCTACTGCCTCTGCAGTGATATCCTCAACATCAAGTAATAATAGATCATTGTCTTCCAGCAGGATTTGTTGGAATTCTTCTTGTTCACTGGCATTAACAATTAATTTGTTTTCCGACGACTCCTTCCAATACAATCCCCCCCATAGAAAAAGTAAGAGAATAGTGATCGTGGATAAGATAAAAATGACTATATCCGGTTTTCGAAATCGACGCCGCCTTCTCTTGCGGATTCGTTGTTGTCCCATTGTGATGTGAACACCGCCTTCCTACAAAGTGTACCGATTGGTAAAAGAAATAGGCCAGCCCTCCTGGTTGCAGGAAGAGCTGGCTTGGTCTTAGAATTTCAATAGATCTTGCAAAATGTAATCCATCATTTCATTAACTTGTTTTTTTACATTGTTGATTGCTTTATTCTTGACGGTTTTAGATGCATCAATCTCATTAATCCGATCGAAGCTATCATTTCCTGCCTGCACAACTTCCATTATCAACTGAACTTTTTCGGCATCAATCGTTGCAGAATCAAACCTTGTTTTTATTTCGGCTAACTTACCTTGAAGCGAATGAACGATATTCTGAATTTGAACTTCCGGATCAACCACTCCATTGGTAAGCGTAATCTCTTGTGTAAAGATCACTTTGGAATTGCCCCCAAATAAATTAACCAGCGTAGCCTGAATAATAGCGGTACCCTTTTGGACCTTTTTATCAAGGGTTACTTTTCCGTTTGAAGTTACCTTTACATCCTTGCTTCCCGATACCTTTTTCCACTTCAGAGCTGAGGAAGGAAGCTCAACACCTAGAACCGTCAGCGTATATACATGTTGGCGCCCATTTTGGGTAATCTCTGCCTTTGATTCTGTTTCGGAAGAGATAAAGGCAGCGCTTATTGCTCTGACCGCCGGCACATCATATCTTAATCTCGTCTTAAAATTCTGTACCAAAGAAGTTGCAGCCTTCGGTTTAACACCAAGGTTAAACAAGGCTTCACTTAACACATATCCGTTCCGATCCGATAGAACCGCTTCCAGCGCTGCCTCTTTAATACGATCGAGGCCATTCTTATTTTTCAAGAATGCGGCCAATTCTTTTGAATTCATATTCGATATCGTATTGCGTATGGCTCCTTCAACTCCACTATGTTCGCCATTATCACCATATAGCAGAATAAGGAAATCGTCGATCGACAGATTGGATACTCCTGCAGCCTCCGCAATAATTCCCATCGTTGCCACGAAGTCCGGATTTGTGCGAATGGCTTCAAGCTGTGAACCCTCCAGATCATACGGTAGGGAACCAACTGAAGTAATGAGCTCAAACAAGTTCTTCTTCACTTCTTTTTTATCAACAGAATCCGGGAGCTTCTCTGCAATAGGCTTCCATATCTGATTGATCAGAGCGGCGTCCTTCGTGGCATTTAGGTTATTGATCTCATCCCATAACCTGCGAACATCCCTTACATCTGAAGATCCATTTGCCTGAAGAGCAGCATGCAGCTTCTCCATTCGTTCTAGAAATTGCTCTACTGGAAAGATGTTTCCTTCTCCGATAGAGGCCGTTAATGTAACTTCTTTCTCAAAAATTACTTTAGCATTTCCACCGTAAGGGTTGAAAAGCTGTGCCTGAATAACTGCGGAAGCGCTCGGTACGCGCGGAGCAAGTGTAACCGTACCGTTTGGCAATACTTCGATGTCATCGCTTCCTGATACTTTAACCCACTTTAAAGCTATAGCAGGCACGTCGACTCCAAACACCTTCAAACTGTATATATGTTGACGGCCATCTTCGCTTACATCAACCCGTTCAGTTGATTCTGAACGCATATATGCGACCGCCATTGCATTAATTGCCGGCACATCATATTGTAGCCTAACTTGGTAGTTTAGCACCGTTGATCTCAGATCCTGCGGCGTAACCTCAAGCTTCTCTAAAATCGAGCTAAACTTATATTCATCGGTTTCACTGAGCAGTTGCTCTGTTGCTTGAAGCAGTACTGCAGTAATGGCTTCATTGTTACCCAGCAATCCTAATAGCTCAGCAGCATTCATATTGACTAGTAAATCCCGGATTGTTCCTTCGATGCCTTTACGAGAGCCGCCATCACCGAACATAAACAGCAAGAAATCATCCATAACGATTTGGCTGTCACCACCAGCCGCCGCAATCGTCTTCAGCGTGCTGCGGAACTTCGGATTACTTCGAATCGCTTCGAGCTCCGATGCGGTTGGATCATACTGGAATGAGCCTACTTCCTTAATCATCTGGAAGAGGTTTGCTTTCAGTTCAGCCTGATCCACTGTTGACGGCAGCTTAGGAGCTATTTTGTTCCAGACTGGATCAATCAATGCTTCATCCAGAACCGGATCGAGTCCGGCAATTTCATCACGAAGATTCCTCACATCCTGAATATCGGCTGGATCCCCTGCTGCAAGTGCCGCATGCAATTTATTCATCCGTTCCAAGAACTGCTCACTTGGAAACACCGTTTCTTCCCCGGAAGTCTCTCTCAAAGTCACTTCTTTTTGAAAAATCACACCGGTGCTGCTGCCATAAGGGTTCGCCAGTTTAGCTTGAATCACGGCTGAACCGCTGCCTGCGCCCTCAGGAATCGTTACAACTCCGTTTGAGGTTACGCTTACGGCAGCATCCCCGGATACCTTGCTCCATTGCAGGATGAAAGCTGGAATTTCAATTCCGAATGCATTCAAACTGTATATATGTTGACGGCCATCCTCGCTGATTTGGGCTGTAGCCTCTACGGTTGTACGAACATAAGCCATAATCATAGCATGGATAGCCTGGTCATCATATTGAAGTTTGCCCTGCAGGCTAGTCAACAATGACCTAATATCCTGAGAAGAAATGTCCATTTCCTTCAAAATGGAGCTGATTCTATACGCATCGTTTTCCTCCAGCAGCTTGTCTACCGCTTGGAGCAGGATTTCAGTAGCAGCTTGGCTATTACCTATTAATCCGGCTAACTGAGTCAATGGCATATTTTCCAGGGTGCCGGCGACTGTTCCTTCCAAGCCCAAACGGCTTCCGCCGTCCCCAAACAGAAATACAATGAAATCATCCACGCTTAAATCTTCATGTCCAAATGCGGCCGCAATCATTCTCAACGTTGCGTTGAATTCAGGATTGGATCGAAGCTCCTCCAATTCCGACATGGTTTGGATCGTGCTGACCGTCTTAAAAAGGTGAATCAGACCTTCTCTTAGTTCCTTTCGATCAACGGTTTCAGGGAGTCTTGCATTCACCTTGCTCCAGATCGGACTGATTAGAGGTTGGACTTCTACGAATTGAAGCCTGGTTATTTCTTCACGCAGATTTATGACATCCTGGAGACCCTCAGGATCAATTGCCAGAGCAGCGTATAATTCGCTTAATCGTTCCCTGAAAAATCCTGATGACTGCTCCATTTCGGCGGCATTCGCCATCTGGATCAGGCTCAGCTTCTCCATGGGACCCTTTGTGCTGAGGGGCAAGATTCCAACAGTTGCGGTCAGCATAGAAAGGACAAGAGCGGATACAGTTACTTTTTTTCTAAGCGACATCTTATTCACCTCGGATATAATTTGGTAAATCCTTATTAACCGCCTCTAGAGAGCAGGCACCTTCTCTTTCACGCCTTGATTTAAATTAGGACGACCTACCGAGTAATAAATAAAACCGGTTCCAAGTACTTGTTCCTCATTGAACACATTACGCCCATCGATTAGAATCGGCTGTTTCAATACCTTTTGCAGTTCATGAAGATCAACTTTTGCAAACTCATGCCATTCCGTAAGTAAGCATAGCGCATCTGCATCTTGTGCTGCTTCCATTGCATCCTCACACCATATCACACCCTCCTTTCCGAATAGAGATTGGAAGCTTTCCATCGCTACAGGGTCATAGGTTTTTACTCTTACTCCGTTATCCACCAAATGCTGAATAATCTCCAACGCCGGCGATTCACGTACATCATCGGTATTCGGTTTGAACGAGAGTCCCCAGACCGCAATCGTTGTTCCGTTTAACTCACCATCAAAAATCGTCTCCAGCTTACGGATAACGTTAAATCTTTGATCCTGATTCACCTCTACGACCGATCGGAGCAACTTGAATTCGTAATCAACATTTCCGGCAATTTGAATGAGCGCACTCGTATCCTTTGGAAAACAAGAGCCTCCATAGCCGATCCCGGCCTTTAAAAATGAAGACCCTATTCGTTTGTCATATCCCATCCCCTCCGCAACCTTAGTCACGTCTGCGCCGACCTTCTCGCATATGTTAGCAATTTCGTTAATAAATGAAATTTTTGTTGCAAGAAATGCATTAGATGCATACTTAATCATTTCTGCGCTGCGGATATCTGTCACGACAATATTCGGTGTCAACGGCTTATGCAGCTGAACCATCGTATCTGCCGCCTTCTGGCATTCGGCACCGATGATGACTCGGTCAGGATAAAGCGTATCCTGAATCGCAGAGCCTTCCCGCAGAAACTCCGGTAGAGAAATGCTATCAAACGCCATGTTTGTATGAGATTTTATTAATTTGGCAAGTCTTTCATTTGTTCCCACCGGTACAGTGCTTTTCACTGTAATGATTTTGTATCCATTCATCGCTTTTGCAATTTCAACCGCCGCTTGATCGATGTAAGACAGATTTGCTTCCCCGCTCGGCAGAGGCGGCGTTCCGACTGCTATGATGACAATGTCGGAATGCCTTACGGCATTCGATAAATTAGATGTAAATGCAAGCCTTCCCGCCAAACGATTAGTTGCAATCAGTTCCTTTAGGCCTGGTTCATAAATAGGAACCTTACCCTTGTTTAACAGATCAATCTTATACGGGTCCTTATCTACACAGATGACGTCGTTACCGATCTCCGCATAGCAGACGCCGGATACTAGCCCTACATATCCGGTTCCGATGATCGTAATGTTCATATCCCTCACTCCTTCATTTAAATGGTTCAATTAACCGTGCACAGCTGTATAATTTCATTCCAATCAAAAGCAAGCCTTACGATATCTTCTTCGATAAGCTCAGTCCCGGTCTGAACTTCGATAATGTCCATTTCAGTTACAGCACGCAGGCTGTGTCTGCTGTCTTTGGATATGACCAGGACATCGCCCGGCTTCACTGGAAAGTGCTTGCCGTTAAGCACCATCTCACCTTCACCAGATACGATCGTCCATACTTCGTCTCTGAGCAGATGGTATTGGTAGCTTAAGTTCTGACCTGGCGTAATGCAGATTCGCTTCGTTAGAACTTCTTTACCATCCGGATACTTCAAGTAGTCTAGCACCCGGTAACCTCCCCAACGCCGCTCCTCGTACATCGGCCGCTGATCCGAATGCTTCATGACCTCTTTGATCATCGGACTTGCAGCCTTGTCCGAGACCAGAATGCCGTCCGGACTTGCCGCTACGACAACGTTGGATAAATTAAGCAGCGTAATGGGTATATCTAGTTCATTGATTACATGCGTATTATGACAAGCTCCGCTCATCATTCCATTGCCAACAATTGAGGATTCGATTTCTTCCGTAAGCGTGTTCCACGTCCCAAGATCCTTCCAGTCCCCCCTATAAGGAAGTGCGACAATATGATTGGCTTTCTCCACAACTTCATAGTCAAAGCTAGTCTTGGGAAGTCTGCCGTATTGCTTCAACATCTCGTCATACTGGATCGGAAAGTCATTTGCAATCAAGATGTTAATCAGAAAATCAAGCTTAAAAGCAAAAACACCGCAGTTCCAAAGCGCAGCCTGCTCTATCATGGCTACCGCCTCTTCCTCACGGGGTTTCTCTTTAAAACTATGAACGGTTACGAAAGGCTCGTCATCCTCAACCTTAGCACCGTTATCGGGGACGATATATCCATATTTCTCGGAAGGATATGTCGGCTTAACTCCCATAAGCGCTAAATCCGCACCGGATTGCTGAAGAACATCCTCAAGCTCCTTCGTCTTAGAGAAGAATGATTCCTCCACATAAGGATCAACTGGCATTACAACAATGGTCTCGTTCAGGGCAACATCTTGTACCGAATATAAGTAGGCAGCCGCCAGTGCAATCGCCGGAAATGTATCTCTTCGCTCTGGCTCAACGATGACTTCAATCTCGCTTCCCAGTTGGCTATGAATCATTTCAACCTGTGCCTTACTGGTTCCAATAAATGCATGCTCACGAAGGCCAGCCTTAGAAATCTGCCTCCATACACGCTGCACCATGGACTCCCGCTCGCCAGCCTCATTCTCAAGCACCTTCAAAAACTGTTTGGAGCGCGATTCATTCGATAAGGGCCACAGGCGTTTACCTGATCCCCCTGATAGAAGAACAATTTTCATGATATCCTCTCCTACAAAGTTTTGTGAAACAAAACTTACTTCGAAAGCATAAGCTTAAGTTTTGTGAAACAAAACTTACTTCGAAAGCATAAGCTCAGTTTGGGGGCTTGCCGCAACTAGCTGCGCGGATTTAATTCCGCTTGTCCATGTGTTATAGTAATTGGAATTTTTGCCGTATGAATTATCGAGCAATATATTAGGCTTGTCCAACAAGCAAGACAAGATATGTCCATGCAGTCTGGAAGTCTGCACATGCTGATAGCCGCTGAACCGTTTGACGGCTTTGTCCACGAGATAATCCGTATACTTGCTCCAAATCACTTGCATAGGAAGCGGGCCTCCGCCTTTTCGCATTCGGTTAACAATCATGCTGATCGTCTTCTTCTCGACCCGGTTATATAATGAAATCCAATCCAGGTAGTCGCCGCGTCCCGATAATTCCAGCTCTTCTTGCTCTTTCGTCTTCTCAATATCTGTACGGAAAAAGTACAACAACTCCTTCACTGGATCACTCGTAGGCATGATTGGCCACAATTGGTGAGCCATATCCGGCGATAAATAGACGTTACACGTATTGAACTTCTCCAGCGCCATATCGTAGGACAAGGTGTCTCGAACATAGAGATGGACGTCACTGTGCTGATTGAAAATTTGAGCCGTACGATCGAATTCGGATTCTTCTATATAAAAGATAGTCTGCGGCAGAATAACGACCCGGTGATGAGGGTAATCCGTAATTATTTTCTCACGCAGCTTTTGATGTGCCGGGTACAGGTCTCCGAAATTCCCTCCGCCATGGAGAACAATGATCTGGTCTGTAGGAATATTCAGCTTGTCAGGGAAATCCAGAACACTATATCGCGTTTGAACAATGATATCGTAATCCTTGAAAAATGCCTCTGTGCCTTTCATAATTAGCAGATCACCGCCATTGCTATGAACGGGATAATCAACATAGTAAATGCTTGATCCCGGCGGGATCACACGCAATATTTTGCGAAGCTGATTTTTCAACACGTCCATCGGGTGAACGATTAGTTCCATCGACATATCTCAGCGCACTCCTTTATTTTTTTGTCTTGTCCTTTATGCGTTCCAGCAAAAAACGAAAATCATTTTTATCAAATAACAGAGTGCTCATCTTTACTTGAAATACAATTCTCATCGCGGCCATCGTCACCAATAATCGGATGACAGCACCGATTAATAAAGCAAGCGCGATCCCGTTAAGCCCATATAATGGAACCAATACGAAAAATAACCCGATCGTTACTGTCAGCGCTATAAGCTGCCGTATCAGTACAAGTCCGGGTCTACCCATCGCGTTGAATGAGGATGCCAGGATCCATGAGCCACCTCCGAGGATACACTCTATAGACAAAAGATAGAAAGCTCCGCTAGCTTCTAAGAAAGGCGCACCGAATAATATCCCCATCAGGAAGCGGCCGACGAACATACAGGGAATAACAACAAGCATCATCAAGAGCATCGATAAGCGAAACGCCCGCCCAACCGTAGCCATGATTGCATCCGCCGCCATACCGGTTACCTTCGGAAAAATAACATTCGTAATCGCTGTTTGAACAACGTTAAATACCCGTGATAACGCGTATACGACAGTATACAGACCTAGATCTCTTGCTGTTAGCATCGATAGAATGACAAGCTTATCGAATTGAGAATACAGAGTCCCCAGCAGCTCTACGCCAAATACTTTGCTTCCATAACCGAATAAAGCCTTTGCCGCCGTGGTATTACCTAAATCTCTAAACCAATGAATTCGCAGATCATCCCGCATACTGTACACAGCCCAGAAAATGACAAATATACTGGTTAGAAGAAACGCCAGTGCCGCATAATGAAGACTTAAGTTTCCAATAATCCACAGTGCAATAAGTCCGGCAAGATTGATTAACGGGAAGAATAAACGTACGCCGTTATACACGTTAAATTTGCCGCAGCTTTGCGCTAGTGCAGAAATCAAATTAACCGCAAGCAAGATCGGCAGCATTAGTACCGTGTACCACCTTGAGGTCTCGATAACCGCTTCAGGATAATTCCCAAGCCATGAGGGCAGCCAAGTCCAAGCAATAACACCCGTGATGATGCTGACGGGCACTTGAAATAGGAAGCCTGCCCTTACAAAATCGGCCTCACTGCCCCGATTTTGTTTGAGGTTGTAGATTAGTGATGTCGGAAGGCCAAATCCCACAAGGCCTGCAAGTAATGTTGGCCAGAAGATAATAGCCGAGAATTCACCTTTCCCGACAACTCCAAACATACGGGCCGTCACAATCGAGGTAAGTGTACTGATAACCATCACTAAGAGATTTGTTGCACTGGTACGAAAGATCGTCTGAACTAATCCATCTCCACTCCATGCTTTACGAAACATGAGCTGATTCATATTTTTTGCTCATCCCCTACCGTTGTAGCGGAGGATACCAACTAGCGATCCATTCCGGTAACAAATTTTAGTAATCTGTCTGATGAAAGACTTATAGTGAAAAATGGAGAGTATCGACGACAAAATAGCCTGCAGCATCCGGATGATATGCTTGAACACAAGAATAGGGCTGTTATCCTGGCGTCTGACCGCATCGCTTACCCCCTGCCAGAATATCCGCTTCAGGAACCATTTCTTTGTCGTTCTCTCCTTCGCTATTTTGTGCTGCACCTGTCCATAAGGCGTATAGTATACTTTGTAATTTTCCCGAAGTCTGGCAATCAGCTCGCTTTCTTCGCTCGACAGCAATTTATTGCCGACACGCCCCAGGTCCTCGCGGAACGGCTTCATATGCTTAAAAATACTCGTTCGAAAGGCGACATTCGCGCCGTACGGAATAGACGGAGCAGGCATTTCCTGCACTTTGCTGGAATAATCGAGAATCGTAAACACTGAACGATGTTCTTCTGGAATCCAATAGGGCTCTGCAGCTTCCCAGATCGGGTCTATTCTTCCGCCAACACAACCGATCGTAGGGTCACTTTCAAAAACATCTACAATTTCATGCACCCAATCTTTAGAAGCTATCGCATCATCATCGAGAAAAAGAATATACTCGCCCCTTGCTTCATGTATCGCCCGATTCCGGGCAACCGATAATCCGAGCTTATTCTCATAAATATAACGTATCCTTGATCCGTGACGACTCCTCAGATCGTTCACCATATCCATGGTGTTATCCGTAGATCGATTGTCGATAACAATAATTTCGATGTCCTCTTTCGCGTAACTCTGGAGCACTACACTCTCAATAGCTTCACTTGTATCTTTTGCTCGATTATGCGTACAAATTGCCACCGTTACGACTCTGTTCATCGTTCATCCCCATCCTTGATAAACGTTTTTGATTTGCTTTGCAATGAGCCTCCAGTCTAATTCCCTAAGCACTTCTTCATATTCAGGTGATTTCTCTTCCTTTTTCACATTTAACGTCCTCTTCATTGCATTCATTAATCCATTGCCTTCTGATGGATCATAACTGACAACCATGTCTTCTCTGAAATAATCATCAATGAAATCATTTTTAGGCATAACAATCAGCTTCTTGAACGACAACCCGAGTATAGCGGTGCCGGAGGTTGTAATTTCCTTATAAGGCATCACCATGACATCCACCGCATTGATCAGATCGGCAACCTCTTCATTAGGTATGAATCGCAGATCCATAATCACCCGATCCTTATCTCTGATAGTCTGCAAATAATTCTGCATTTCTTGGTCCGCTTTACCCGCAATAATAAGGTAAGATCGTTCTGTCTTTATTGAATTAAAGGCCTCTACTAGATCCTCCACACCCTTATATGCCTTGATCGCGCCCATGAACAAATAAACATGGCTGTCTTTGCCGATATTATATATTTGTCTAAAATCCTTACCATTTGGGCTGTATACACCTAAATAATGACCATGCTTCACCACGAACAGCTTATGATCCGGAACGCCGAACTCCGTCATTACTTTTGACTTAATCGATCCGGAAGCGACGATCAGCTTGTTGCAAAAACGGCAAATTAAGGACCGCATAAAGCGCTCCATGCTTGGATATTTCACATGATGCGGATACAGATTATGAATGGTCCAAATCAGTTGTACATTCTTTAACCTCAAATACAGCATCGTCAATACCAAGATGAATGATTTCACGATAAACAGCAGCGGATTCTCATTTTGGTAGGCATGATGCATCCAATGAATGTGAACGATGTCCCCTGATCTCACTTGGCCGACCTTCAGCATCAGCCTGCCATGTCGCAGATCCATAATGTCCAGGCCTGCATCGCAAAGCGAATTCGATAATAAATCATTGTAAAAGTTCAACTCGCTAGATTTCGGCCACATCCATACTTTCATCGCTAACTCTCCCTAAACATGCTGGAATCAACTTTTCTCAGTTATATCTGCGCACCCATTCCTTCGGAACGTGGATTTCTCGAATAACTCTGGCAGGCGCCCCTCCGGCCAACACATTATCCGGAATATTGCGCGTTACGACACTGCCTGCAGCGATCACGCTATTTTGTCCAATCGTTATACCGGGTAAGATAAGAACCCCCCGGCCAATCCAGACATTATTACAGATGACAATGTCTTTGCTAAACGACTGATCCTCCACGTCTACCGGATGAAAGTTCGTATCGATAATGTTAACCATCGGACCAATGATGGTATTGTCACCGATCCGAATTGACTTTGTGCAGCCAATATCAAGGCCGTAATTAAAAAATACATTATCGCCTACCCACAGCTTTGCCTGTCTATCAACCGAAATCGACGAGGGAAAAGGCTTGGCATGGAAAGAAACATTGGCTCCTATGACGAGCTTGCCCTTGTTTCTTATCATCAGCCTTCCGGCAATTCGACCTAGCCGACCGACTGAATTGGCCTTGATTGGCAGGATAACAGCCCCCTTCAGCACAGCAAGCAGCTTGCCGATTCGAATCTGCTTGAATGAAATTCTCATAGTAATGTCCCGCCAGCTTTTAGCTTCAGAGAGTCTACTAATAACAGGCTGTAAGTTTCCTCTACCTTACGAGTAATTGTGGCCATGTTAAAATCCTTCATTACATTTGCATAGCCTTGAATGGAGAGCTCTTGATAGTTAATCTTTCCATCGTAAACCTGCCGAATCGTCTCATAGAGCGCCTCAACATCTCCATCTCTTACAATGAACCCGCCTTTTGTTTGGTTTATGATCTCTGGGGCACCGCCCGAATCAGAGACGATGACAGGTGTCTGTACAAGCAAAGATTCGATAATTACTCTCCCAAACGGCTCGTTAAGAGAAAAATTAATCGTTAGATCGCATTCCTTCATCAGATCAAGCGGCTTCTTACTGTACCCATAAAAGATAACGTTCTGTTCCAATCCATATTCGCTAACCTTCCGGATCATCTCGTTATAGTATCCTTCTGATCCATCGACTGACGTGTCTCCTACGATCAGAAGCTTCCAGTTGGTCTTCCCGTTAAGAGCCAATTTCTTGACTGCTTCAATCACCAAATGATATCTCTTCCACTCTACGATTCGTCCGAATGTTCCAATAACGAGCGTATCATCCTCCATAAATACCCGGTTCTTCCTGCTCAAGGATAACTCTGGATCAACACCGTTATAAATAATCGTCTTGTTACTGCCTTGAATTGAACTCGCCACAAACTGAGAGATACAGATGACCTGATCGAAGAACCGCGGCAGCACGGAGTTAAACATGCGCAAGTGTGTATAGTCCCGGTGATGCCAGACCAGCTTGCTGTTCGCAATAAATTTAAGCGGTGCTACATACCACGGCGCCCGCCATCCATTGGCATGGATAATTTCAATGTTATTCTTCATCACGAAAGACCGAATCTGAAATACCGTCTGCAAATAGCCTAAGCCCAATTTCCTCTTAATACTGTTTAGGCGAAGCGGAAAATGAATGAACTTCGTCCGAATTTCAGTCAAGTAGTCCGCATCTTCAGGACTTAGTAAGAAGATTTGATATTGGGATGTATCCAGATAATTGATTAAATGAATCAAGCTTTGTTCGGCTCCGCCCTTCTTATCCGCATGCGTAACAAACAAGACATTAATTTTTGTTCTATCCATCACAGCACCTGCTTCATTTGAACATTAGGATTTAATGAATCTATGTAACCTTTGAGCACCTCTTTATGATCATAATGACTGCGAATGAACTGCTGCGATGCTTCAAGCAGTTCTTGTGCCCGAGCGGGTTGATGCAGCAGTTCTTTAATACGCTGATAGAATGTCTCCGGACTATCAGCAATCATAATGTGCTTATTGGGGACGAGGCCTGTACCCTCATAGCCAGTAGAGGTTGAGACAACCGGCAGCCCATTCTGAATCGCCTCGATTGTCTTTAGTTTTACGCCAGCACCGTTCTGCATCGGATTAACGAACAAATACCCGTCTTTGTAAATATCGTCCAAGCTCTCCGGCGTGTCGTACACAACCACATTTTTCAAGTCGTATGCCTGCATCCAGCTTAGGCTCTGCTTCCGGCTGTTCCCGGCTACAATGAATTTGTAATCCTTCTCCTGCAACAGCAAGGGGTGAACATACTCAAGATACCACTCAATCGCTTCCCGATTATTCGGCATGAACAACGAGCCTATAAATACTACATGCTTATGTTTGTCCTGAAAGTTGTTCGAAAGGAATGTCTCCTTACGAACCGGTGGGGGTAAAAATATGCCTTTGGCAGATGGATTTTGTCTTTGGAATTCTTCAAACTCCTTATTAGAAATAAACAAATACTTATCCACCTGTTCCCGTATTTTCTTTTGTAATCTCATAAACTTCCGGCTCTCCATGCGGTAGTACAATTTATGAATCATATTTTTCGTGCTTCTTGCTAACGCGCTAAAATAGATCGCTTCATCATTGTGCACCCGCAAAATGACATTACCCTGTTTGATTAGCGGATTCTTAAGAATGGGATACACATAATCGCCTTCAAGCAGCACATAATCATAATCCTCATCGATGTTCACATGCTTCAGTTCACTCCGCGACTTGACTTGCATGGGAAACGCATGAAGCAAATCCACCAGCCTGCTCCGTCTTTCGCACAATTTCACTTTATTTACATATTGAAAGACAACTTTAATCTCTTCCTCGGAGGGAATTTGCTTGCCGCAAACGACGAGATGGATGTTCCAACCCAGCTCAGACAGCACCTTAATTCTTCCCCATGTATCCACCCGTCCCCCATGATCGGCGGGGTATGGAAAGTCACTGCATACTACTAGTATTTTCATCTTGCAACCCCCCGGTGTAAGTGTGATTAAATTCTTTATTCCCTAGAAAAAGACTGATAAAAGCGAATAATAGCCATATCTCATATTTAATCTCAAGCGCCACAAAGAGCAGTGAGAACAAGTTGAATATTAGCGCAACAAACAGAATGAGACTCGACTTCACTTTTATGATCAGATTTTTAGCCAGCAGATAAAAAAATACGAATGCGAAAATTCCACCAAACATCACCCATTGGAAGAAGCCCGATTTAACGCCCAAATTTTTATCCGAGCCCGTGTATTGCAGCAACTCTCCCGCATTGATCTGGCTTACGCCAAACAGGTTGTAGTATAAACGCGACATCAGGTTTATTGCATCATTTAAATAATGATCGAAATACATTAAATAAGCCCCCGTGCCCACCCCAAATGGATGATGGAAGACGGTAGCTATGGCAATTATAATTGTGCCCATTCGTGTATAAGACGACGTGTAATTCTCAATATCGTTGCTGAACGACCCGATCAATCCTGCGGAAAAATAAGCAATGAACAAATACATAGCTGTGATGACCATAAAAAGCAGAATGAAATTTCGCTTCTTCCTGAAATCAAGAAATTTGATCATCGTCACAATTAACGTCAATAAGCTTACAATCAAAAATCCCTTCGATCCCGTAACGAATAAATAAAACAGAAAAAAACCAGCAACATACAAGTGAGACAGTGTCCTGGCAAATCGGGTTAAATGTCTCGACAAGTAGATTAGAATCGCAGAATACACGACGATAATCGACCCTGTTGTACTACTCTCCGAGGTGAGCAATCTCACTCGCCAATAGGGAGTATCTTTAGAGTGCAGAAAGGTTAGCGCATTAGGCATACTAACTAGTTCCACAATCATGATGCCCAGCAAAAAAGTTACCACAACAAAAAAGCTGCTGTAGAGCAGCCTGACGCTTTGTATTTTCGAAAAGACAAGCTGCATATGCCGGACATAGAGCAGGATGGTAACAAAGTAGATTAACACCTTGATCGCTTTGCCGAGCAAGTTCTCAGTCCCAAAGCTGTAGCTGCCCTGCATGAATTGAACGAGAATATAGACCATGCTGATGAAGCTTAAATAAAGAATAAGTGTAAATAAATACTTTTGTATCTTTGATACATACATCACCTGCTTATATTTCGAAAGCAAAGCGATCTCGCAAAATATAAACAGTGGAAACAGAGTAATTATGGGCGATCTGCCAATTTCACCGATTTGATTCACTAGAGGGAAATCCTGATAGAGTGTCAACAATAACAAGAAAACAAGATATAACGCCAGAAAAAATTGTGCTTTGTTCGATTGACTCTGGATCTGCTCTGTATAGATCAGATGACTTTTCTGTAAGTTTGCATTCATCATTGTCCTCATCCTCGTGAATCTAGACATATTTGCTGACAGCCTTAGAATAACGATCCCTTCGATTTTTCAATGCTTCTTCGTATAGTTGTTGAATTTGTTCATTCATCTTATCCGAATGAAATTTCTCGTTAAAAATCAATTCCCCCCTCTCTCCCATCATTTGAAGTTGTTGTTTATTAAGTCTCTGAATGATATGAGCTAACTCTTCCTTATGATTAAAATCAAAGATATATCCATTGATTCCATGTTTAACGATCTCCGGAAGTGCGCCTCGATTACTGGCAATAACGGGCTTCTTATTTCGTAATGCCTCGATCGCAACGATCCCGAAGCCCTCCCAGCGAGACGGGACGATCACCGCATCGCAAGCTTGCATATAACGATCAATTTGCGAATTATCCACCCAACCGATCTTGACCGCATTACTTGGATAATCATATTCGAAATCCTTTAATACGGTATCTCCGACTAAATACAAGCAGACATTTCCAAAGGCGTGTTCTTTAAACACTTCAAGCAGCAAATCAAAGCCTTTTTGACGATCAAAGCGACCTACGTATAGCAGATTAATGCTGTCCTTATCCACCTCAAATGGCACATGATTGCCTGGCGGCGTATCCGAAACCCCGTTATACACAACTACTGATTTCTTTTCAGGCAGACCATAGCTTATCGAGTTCTGATATTCATAGTTTGAGATGTTAATGATGAAATCAGTCCGAAGCGATAATAGTTTCTCCACGGCTGCAAATACAACCTTTTTCCACGGCTTCGTGTCCATAAGAAAAGCCCATCCATGGGCACAATAAATCACAACCGGCCGTTTCCGTTTTAAAAAAAACAACGTTCGCAGAAAAAAACCCGCAAACGTTCCATGGACATGTACAATATCCGGATTCATCTCTTTGATCATCCTATGTATCGAATGCATCGCCTTGAGAAAATATTTAGGACTTCTCTTATAGGGGTACAGATGCAAACGATCAGGATGGATACAAAGCGTATCCCGGTTCGAATTCTGCTGAGATGCCACAAGATAAACATCATGATTGTCCGATTGGTACTTCAATACCTCATTTAGATGGGTTTCAATCCCGCCTTTAGTAAACTCCGAAATATGAAGGACTCTAACCATGATCTCCCCTCCATTTTCTGGTTAAAATGCATCCTTAGCGCCGAACATAGCTCTCACTGTTCTTAAGATTATTTTCATATCAAGCACAATGCATCTTTTCTCTATATAAGTAATGTCAAGATCGACCATTTCCTTGAAACTAAGATTATTTCTACCGCTAACTTGCCAAAGTCCTGTACAGCCTGGGGTGACAGCCAGACGTTTCTTATCATAATTTGTGTATTCCGCTACTTCTCTTGTAAGGGGCGGTCTCGGACCAACCAAGGACATTTCCCCGCGCAACACATTGATTAATTGCGGAAGTTCATCAATACTCGTCTTCCGAATAAACTTCCCGACTTTCGTTACACGCGGATCATTTCTCATTTTGAACATCGCTCCGCTGATCTCGTTCTTATCAAGCAGATCCTTCAGCCTTTCTTCGGCATCTGTATACATTGAACGGAGCTTGTACATCCGAAATAGCCTTTCGTTCTTACCAACTCTTGTCTGATAGAAAAAGACAGGACCCGATGGATCTTCCCATTTGATCAGAATGGCCATAATGGCGAATAATGGACTTAACAGAATCAACCCGGCCAGTGAACCTAAAATATCAATGGTTCGTTTGAATACCAAGAACAGGGTAGGGCCTTCTTGCTTAGACCTCGTCATCAAATAATAATCCGAGAAACCGATTACTGCTTCATCCCGATATGGTGAAGGTGCCATCTTACATCACTCCTTAATAAGTTAATTGTTTACGGATCTCACGTTCCATCAATTCTTCCAACCCTGATATTAGCGGTTGTCTAAGTTCTTGATTTCGAAGTGCAAAGTCAATCGTTGTCATAATAAATCCGATCTTTTCTCCCACATCATAACGAGTTCCTTGAAAATCATAGGCGTAAACACCCTGAGCTACATTTAACTTTTGAATAGCATCTGTAAGTTGAATCTCTCCACCCGCTCCACGCTCGTGTCTACCCAAATATTCAAAAATATCGGGAGTAAGAACATAACGGCCCATAATGGCCAGATTTGAAGGTGCTTGCCCTTGCGGCGGCTTTTCCTCGAACCGGTTTACTTGGTAAAGGTTACCCACTCTATCACCCGGATCTACAATGCCATACCGATGTGTTTGATCATCCTCGACACTCTGAACACCGATGACCGAACGTCCGGTAAGCTCATATTGTTCAATCAACTGTCTTGTGCAAGGAATGTCGGCTTCCACAATATCATCACCAAGCAGAACGGCGAACGGCTCATTTCCGATGAAATTACGCGCACACCAAACAGCGTGTCCAAGTCCCTTGGCCTCTTTCTGCCGGATATAATGGAGATTGACATGAGATGACTTTCTAACCTTTTCCAGGATGTCGAATTTTCCCTTTCCCTCCAAAATATGCTCAAGTTCAAATGCGATATCGAAGTGGTCCTCGATCGCCCGCTTTCCTTTACCGGTTACGACAATGATATCCTCGACTCCCGATTCAATGGCTTCCTCCACGATGTACTGGATGGTTGGCTTATCGACAATGGGAAGCATCTCCTTTGGCATGGCTTTCGTTGCTGGCAAGAAACGAGTACCGAGCCCTGCAGCCGGGATAATGGCTTTTGTCACTTTTTTCATATAGAACCCACCCTATCCTGTTTTTTTGCAAACAAATTACAATTTACAAGGGCATTGAACCCTTCCTCACATCACACCCCTGACGACAAACGTCTAAGGTCACTGACCCACAGCATGATCGAGTGCCTCCAGTGATAAAGGTGCAGGAGACATTACCTTCCTGTTCACAACTTCCAGGGCTATAAAGAGTGCGTTGTAGAATTGTAGTATGAATAAGCCATGCTAAGCCTCGTTGCTATCTTCGTAATAATAAGAATAGGCATCCGAATGTTTACGATTAATGTTATTGAGTACAACCCCGATAAGCTTGGCATTCACATGACTTAATGAAGCCTTCGCCTTGAGCGCAACGTCCTTCTTCACCTTCCCCGAGTCCACAACGAGTACGACACCGTCGCTTTGGGTCGCTACAATTTGAGCATCCGTGACAGACAAGATAGGTGGTGTATCGATGATGATGACATCAAACATTTCCCTGGTTGTTGCAATCAGTGCCGCCATTTGTTTCGATGACAGTAACTCCGACGGATTGGGAGGGGTAGGACCTGCATGAATAAGCGACAGATTCTCCGTGTCGGATTGCTGGATCACTTCATGGATTTCCTTCTGTTTAAACAATGCTGTCGTTAATCCGGTACGATTGGACTTTCCAAAGATATGGTGTTGCGTTGGCTTTCTTAAATCGGCATCAATCAGCAGCACCCTTTTATTGGCTTGAGCGAAAGCGACGGCCATATTCGCGCTGGTGGTACTTTTTCCTTCATTCGGTTTGGATGAAGTCAGCATGATAACTTGGAGCTTTTGGTCAATCGTTGAAAACTCGATATTTGTTCGCAACATCCGATATCCTTCGGAGATCGGTGATTTCGGATTGCTCTCTGTAATCAACTTCCATTCAGGAGTCGAACGAGACATGGCTATCCCTCCCAGCTGTCGGCTTAAATGACCCTGTATCTTCTTGTTTCTTAAGATCCATTTCTTTGAGCCTTGGTATTGAAGTCAACACCGGCACCTCAAGCACCAATTCAATATCCTCTTCGGTCTTTATCGTGTCATCCAAGTAATCCAGCAGGAATGAAATACCCACGCCGAGCATCAAGGACAATAAGAAAGCAACCGCAATATTAAGCTTAGGATTCGGTGCGATCGGCCCATGGAATTCCTTGGGATCGGCTTTGTCCAAGACGGAGACATTGTCGACCTTCATAAGATCAGGAATCGTTTTCTGAAAGACTACTGCAACAGCGTTAGCAATATTTGCGGCCTTAGCGTAGGAATTGTCACGAACTGTAATGGACATCACCTGCGTCTCATTTACTGAACTGACGCTTACTTTCCCAATCAACTCGTTGTACGTTGCCCCAAGCTCTGGGTACTCTTTAACGACAATTTTCATCATTCTTGGTGTCTTGATAATTTCCTTATAAGTTTTAATTAGCCCGATCGTAGAATTAATAGAGCCGACATCTATACTCGGTATGAGTGAGCTGCTGTCCTTATACTGGTTAACGATGAGTTTAGCTGATGCTTCATATTGCGGTGTGATGAAGTAGTAAGAGTAAATGCCTACGGATAGACAACTTATCGCTACAATCAATGCGATCAATATCAACCTTCTCTTGACGATTAACCAATATTGTTTTAGTTCCAAATTGTTTCCTCCGTTACTAGTTATGTGACGTCTTCTTCCGATGCTGCTTCAACTAGACAATTCATAATGAATAATTTTAATATAATAATTATTCAAAACGAGAACTTAAAGCCATGATGTATCCGCAGAAATAAAATCCCGCGGATATTCCTTTCATAACATTGACTTAAGTTATTCAATTCGCGAACATCTAGGGGCGATTAAATGGACCCTGTTTTACCGAATCTATAAAGCTTTCAACCGTTCCGCCATTCATGATGTATTCTATCAGTTCCTCTGATCCAGCTTCAAGACCTAGCTTCTTTAACGATAACGACACTACACTAGACATATTAACGGGTTCGCCACATGGCCAATAACCGGAGACCATAAGAAGTTCAGCCAATGATCTCAACTTCCCTTGCTCAACTTGATGCGATAGAGAAGGATCTTCCGACAGTATTCTCAAAAATTGCTTCAGTCGTACTTGCCGCTGCTCACTATTGGAAACATTCATCTTTGCATCCTCAATTCAATTCATCAAGTCTAAGTTCCTTGAAATAATGGAGCTTACCTATTTGCTTTAACCATCTTAAAGCTCTTTAAATCAATATAGCTCTCCACGGAAAGGGTTATATCCGGACTCCAATTCTCCCCTCGCTGTTATTATTACATAATTGTAAACATTTCTTGAGTGAAAAAAGACATAGTCTAGAGTTCCTGATTTATGTTGAAAAGTAGCACGACTTGTCTTCGTTTGAGATGCTTTTCCAATCATTTATTTAATGTAAGCGTTTTATAAAATCATAATAAAATCTCCTTCTTTGATTTCTAAATCTATCGCCTATAACAGCTGCCTTTCCTTGAAAAATAAAGGTTTTTTCCTGTTTAATGCATAACTTTAAAAAGGATAATTATTGCAAAACATGATATAATGTTCCGCTAATTAGGGACTATTGTCCACCGTCCTAAAAAAACAGGACTAAAAAAGTAAAATTTTAAATAAATTGCCCTTTTTTTATAGCTTAAAATTTTGTAGAATTATACGAATTTTCACTTTAAATAATAAAAAAACCAAGTTTTACCGCAAAAAAACGGTTACCTTGGTTCAAAAAAAACGAGCTGCCATAATATCAGTTCTTATTGAAAATGTATCAATTCAGGACTTTTCGAAAAAGTCAGCATTAATTTACAACTTCAGGAGTACAACTAACCCGAAAAATACCGATACCTTATTACCTAATTTACTCCTCCAAAGAGCGGGTATAGTCCTAAATACGAGCTAATTTTTATAAAAAAAAGATAGCATTCGACGTATTTTCCCCTCAATAGGCACTGATGCCGGTTGAGTACCAAATGAATTATCTTCAATAACACACTGTGCATTGTTCAAAAAATAAGTCTCCCATGGTCTCCCCAGCCGCTCAGAGATTACATTATAGGCTTCACGCAATCGGAAGCCCCTGCGTTCAACATGATGTGCATCTGATGAAACGAGATGAATCAGACCGTTTTTGCAAAGGGACCACGCCGATTTTTCAATTCGTTTGCCAAACCCCCCAAGCAAGGAATGAGTTGTAACCTGGGCAAAGGCGCCCAAATCAATTAATTCAGCCAGCCGCTCCGGATTCTTCATAATTTCGGCATTACGTTCAGGATGGGCGATAATCGGTTTAAGCTTCATTATTTTAAGTTCATGAATTAGCTCATAAATTTCCTGTGGTATTCGAGAGGAAGGCATCTCAAGCAACACATACTTCGAGTTAGCCAGCGGAAGCAACTCCGTTCTATACCAAGCCTCCAGAAAATCATAATGCATCCGGATCTCTTGTCCAGGCAAGATCGTAACAGGTATCCCGGCTGCTATCAACTGTTCGTTAGCATGCTTGGTGTGCTCTACCACTTCGCTAGCTATGTTGTCATATCTCCCGTTCGCATGATGCGGTGTTGCTATTATTGTTGTGATACCTTCTGAGGCCGCAACCCTGGCCATATTCATTGTATCTTCCCAAGTCTGCGCACCATCATCCAGTCCAGGCAGGATATGCGTATGTATGTCTATCATGTTATTCTCACTTTCCAAAGGAATGTAATAAACAACATTTAAACATTTCATTATAAGGGTGTCAACAAATCCTCCCTGTCGTGCTGGAATCAGAAAAAAGAGAGCATCCGCCCGCAAGCCAATACAATTGACCTTACCGGACGGACGCTATTATTCGGAGATTCTATAGATATCGACAAGGTCCGTCAAGAACCTCCATGGCACTCCTGATCTTGCTTCCTGGCTGCTGCGTGCACCGGATTACAATGCGGGCACTGCTGGCACAGCTGAACCCGATTCCCGAAAATGGTGCGGATTGTGGATATAATTGTGGTCTCCGGTGCCACGGTATGAAGCAGGATTCGATCGGGGGACAAGGATATTAGCGTGCTGACCACCTGATCCTCCATCTCCAGCTCCAGATCGCCCATTTTAGCCACCACCATGCCGCTGGAGCTTTCACGGATCGGCGAGAAGGATTGATTAAATATGCTGAACTCCTGGCCCCCATGATGGACGAGGTGCACCAGAGGAGTCAGAGGCTCCTGAAATTGGACAAAGTACTGCAGCAATTGAAGGAACTCTTCATATTGTTGATCCAGCAAATACTCCTCCATGGCCAAGTCAATCGTCTCTTGCAGCATCTCCTTGTACAGCGTCAGACGGAAGGCAATAAATCCGCTTAGATCCAAATACTGGGATTCAAGCAAATAACTCTGGAGTGTGTTCAGCACGAGCTCTCTCCGGCGCTGCCGAATCAATTGATCCCCTGCCTCATCTCCATTAAGAAAGCTAAGCCAGAACCGCTCGGCCCGGGCCCGGTCGTTCGGCTCAACAAAGGCATACCGCCGATCAGCCAAGACACCGGCAAGGTCAGCTTCGCACTGCTCTAGAATATAATCCGCCAAGCCTACTGCAATACTGTTGATTGCCTCTTCGTCCCTGTCCTTCATTTGAACGAGCGCTCTGCCCGACTCATCATAATCAATCGTCCATGACTGTGGAGGAATGTTATGCCCCCCTATCCCGCTGCCTGTTCCAATTATATATTCAAGGAGCCGTGTGCCATGATCAGTACCGGTTCGATCTGCCCTTAATACAAAATATCCCATACGCTCCGCCCCTTTCGTTGTCTTCCCAAAGTATATGGCGGGGAAGAAACGGATATACGAGGTCAGGCTTATGGAATGTTAACCAGCATTTCCAATTCGCTAAAAATGGTACAGCTTTAAGCTTTACCTGAGTTCATTCGCATGAACTCCCCCTTCCTCAAGATTAGTTAATTTGGAAAATAAAAAACGTTTGTTGAGTTCATCCGGCCGGATAACTCAACAAACGTTTTATCATATTCTAGTTTTGCATGATGAAGTCATTTTCGATTTTGGCCTGCTCGTCATCAAATACGCGCAGGATATCGTATCGTGTATTGCGCTGAGCAGGAATCTTGCCGGCGGAGCGAATGATCGACAGAATCGATTCGATATTGACTTTATGAGTCGCACCCGCGGATGACACCACATTCTCTTCAATCATCGTACTGCCGAAGTCATCGCAGCCGTAACGAAGCGACAGCTTGCCAATCTCAGGCCCCATCGTTACCCAGGAGGATTGAAGATGCTTAATATTATCCAGCACGATCCGGCTGATCGCCACAGTCTTCAGGTAAGCCTCCGGTGTCTGACGCTCCAGCTTCAAATTCGTATTATCCGGCTGGAAGGTCCATGGAATGAAGGCGAGGAAGCCTTCGGAAGAATAATTGTTGTTCAGGCATTCATCCTGAGCCTCGCGAACACGAAGCAAGTGAAGCGCTCGCTCCTCATTGGATTCGCCGAGACCAATGACCATCGTCGCTGTTGTATTCATGCCGATCTTGTGCGCAGTCTGCATAACATCCATCCAGTCGCGCCAGGAGCCCTTCAAGCGGCTGATCTTACGGCGGGTCCGGTCATCCAGAATTTCTGCGCCGCCTCCGGGAAGGGAGTCCAGTCCGGCTGCATGAATCTCGCGCACAACTTCTTCCAGGCTAAGCCCTTCCGACACTTCCTTCATCTTCATGATCTCCGCCGGAGAGAAGGAGTGCATCGTAATATCCGGAAATTGACTCTTAATCTTCCGAAGCAAATCGGTATAATAGCTGAATGGCAGGTTAGGATTCGTGCCGCCTTGCATCAAAATTTCAGTGCCGCCGACATCAACGGTTTCCTGAATCTTTTGCATAATTACTTCATCGGGAAGAACGTACCCTTCCTCCGACCCTGGCCGGCGGTAAAATGCACAGAACCGGCAATACACGTCACAGATGTTCGTATAATTGACATTTCGTCCGATAACAAAGGTTGTGATCGGATCCGGATGTCTGCGTTCCATCAGCACATTGGCGGTATGGCCCATCTTCTCTATTTCATTAGAATCAAAAAGTGCAATTGTCTCTTCCAGCTCAAGGCGCTCGCCCTGCAATGCTTTGTTTAAAATATGGTCAATTACGGCCATGGATCTGCCTCCTTGCATTTCCTTTAAATTGCTACTATATCGTAACATACTCATTTTAAAAAAACAGCACCCGATTCTCTCAGGTGCCATGCAGCGAACTAATGTTTGTATGCATAAGATTAATACGCGCGTAAGGTTTGTACGAGTTAGGCAACGTATAAATTATTCTTGCGATCGCTGTTGCTCACGAATTTTTCTGGCTAAACTAAGCCATGCTAAACACACCAGCAACAGTCACTTCATCATCAGCCTTCCAGCGCCTGCCCCAGATCCTCGATCAAGTCCTCGATATCTTCGAGTCCCACAGAGAAGCGAAGCAATCCGTCCGAGATTCCACGCTCGCTTCGCACCTCGGCAGGCATAGAAGCATGAGACATCATCGCCGGATAGGAGAGGATGCTCTCCACGGCTCCAAGACTGACAGCCACCAACGGAAGCTTGACCCGGCTAAGCACCTGCTTTGCCCGTTCCTGAGAGCCCACATCGAAGGAGACAACCGCACCATACCCTGTGGATTGCTTCTCCTGAATTTCCCGCCCAGGATGAGAAGCAAGTCCAGGATAATAGACCGCCGGGATATCGGACCGTCCCTGCAGCCAATCTGCCAGCTTGCGGGCACTTGTCTCGCTGCGCTCCATTCTGGCTCCAAGCGTCTTCATCCCGCGCATAAGCAGCCAGGATTCCTGAGCTCCCAGGACGGTCCCCAGTCCATTCTGCAAATATTTCAGCTGATTGCCCAATTCCTCGGTGCGCGCGACAGCCAGTCCAGCCAACACATCGCTATGGCCCCCGAGAAACTTGGTCGCACTATGCAGGACAATATCTACTCCAAGTTCGATCGGGCGCTGATAGTAAGGAGTCATAAAGGTGTTGTCCACCATGCTGATCAATTGATGCTGACTTGCCCATGCAGCAACCGCTGCGATATCGGTAATTTTCAGGGTCGGATTCGAAGGCGTCTCCATAAAGACCCCTTTCGTATTCGGACGCAGCGCAGCCTTGACAGCAGACAAGTCCGTCATATCAACAAAGGTTGTCTCTATGTTCATCCGGCTTAGAATCTGGGTCAGCAGCCGATAAGTCCCCCCGTACACATCCTCGGTAACGATCAGATGATCACCGGCCGAGAACAGCATAAATACCGTAGAAATAGCAGACATGCCGCTGGAAAAGGCAAATCCCCGAGCTCCGCCTTCCAACAGAGTAATATATTCCTCTAGTGCCTGACGAGTCGGATTGCCGGATCTGCTGTAATCGTATTCCGGCGGATTATAGATGTCATGGTGATGGAAGGTAGAAGCCTGGTAGATCGGCACGCTGGAGGCGCCGGTCGCCGCATCTACTTCACTTCCGAAATGAATCAGCTTCGTGTCAAATTTGGTCATTGATGGCTGCCTCCTTCCACCTCTTGCCGGGCTGCCTCGAGGGCTTGTGCCAGATCCCCGATCAAATCGTCCACGTGCTCGATGCCCACCGAGAACCGGAGCAGCCGATCATCCACACCGACCGCAGCGCGAATCTCTTCAGGAATATCGGCATGAGTCTGAACCGCCGGGTAAGTCATCAACGATTCCACCCCGCCCAAGCTCTCGGCAAATGCGATTAACCGCAGATGACGCAGCACAGGCTCAACGTATCTTGCGTCTGTAACCTTGAAGGAGAAGATGCCCGTGTTGCCGCTGGACTGCTTCTTCTGAATCTCATAACCCGGATGGTCGCTCAGACCCGGATGGTACACGGTCTCCACCTGCGGATGCTCCTTGAGGTAGCGGGCGATCGCAAGCGCGTTGCTCTCATGGCGCTCCATCCGGAGTGCCAAGGTTTTCATGCCCCGCATAAGCTGATAGGAGTCAGACGGACTAAGTACGGCGCCAATCGAATTGTGCAGGAAGCCCATTTCATTCGACAGCTCTTCTCCCTTGGTAACGATTAACCCGGCAAGCACGTCGTTATGGCCGCCCAAATACTTGGTGGCGCTATGTACGACGATATCCGCACCCAGCTCAATCGGACGCTGAAAGAGCGGTGTCAACAGCGTATTATCCACAATCGTAAGCAGCTGATGCTGCTTCGCCCACCCGCTGACGGCTTCCAGATCTGTAATCATCATCAGCGGATTGGTCGGCGTCTCGATAAACACCGCTTTGGTATGCGGCTTCCGTGCAGATTCTAATGCATCCGCATCATTGGTATCGACATAAGAGGCTGTAATCCCGAAACGGGATAAAATTCGTTCAAACAGGCGGTAGGTCCCCCCATACAGATCAAGAGACACGATCAGGTGATCTCCTTGTGAGAACAGACTAAACACCGTTTGCAATGCTGCCATACCGGAGCTGCAGGCAAATGCGGCATCCCCGCTTTCCAGTGCAGCTGATGCCTCCTCCAGAATACTCCGGGTCGGACTCTTGGTACGGGCATAATCGAATCCTGTGCTTTGGCCCAGCTTCGGATGACGAAAGGCTGTTGCCTGATAGATCGGATAATTAACGGCTCCCGTTACCGGCTCATCCATCGAGCCGATTTGAGCCAGCTTGCTTTCAATACGCCAATTGTTCTCTCCCACTTTGCTTCCCTCCAGCATATTTTTTAAATATGGTATATTAACTCGGAACTCTGATCAATATCATAGGGCGTTTCTTGATACACATAGTAGTTCAGCCAGTTGGAGAATAATAAGTTAGCATGTGCTCTCCAAGTTGATAACGGCGTTTGAGTCGGGTCGTCATTCGGGTAGTAATTTACAGGCAGATCAATTTCCATTCCTTTGGCTACGTCCCTGTCGTATTCCCATTTTAAGGAGTCCGGGTCATATTCGGAGTGGCCGGTCACGAAAATCTGCTTGCCGTCTTTCGATGACACCAGGTAAATACCTGCTTCCTTCGATTCCGCAAGAATCTCCAGCTCGGAATGGCGCTCGATATCCGCTCGGTTCACATCCGTATGACGGGAATGCGGAACCTGGAACACACCGTCAAAGCCTCTAAGCAGCTTCACATGCGGGGTGTTCACCCAGTGAGGGAAAATTCCGAAGCATTTCTTCGGCAAGGCTTGCTTGCGGACACCATAGTGGTAATACAATCCCGCTTGGGAAGCCCAACAGATGTGCATCGTCGAGGTCACATGCGACTTGCTCCATTCAAAGATATCCTTAAGCTCGTTCCAGTAGTTCACTTCTTCAAATTCGAGCTGCTCTACCGGAGCACCGGTAATAATCATGCCGTCAAACCGGTGGTCCTTAATCTCCTCAAAGGTTTTATAGAACATTTGCAGATGATCGGCAGAGGTGTTCTTCGAGGTATGGGTGCTTGGATGAAGCAAGACGATTTCAACTTGAAGCGGCGTGTTCCCAAGAAGGCGCAAAATCTGAGTTTCGGTCGTCTCCTTGGTCGGCATCAAATTAAGTATGGCAATCCGCAAAGGACGGATGTCTTGTTGATAAGCGCGGCTCTCATCCATCACAAATATATTTTCACCTGTCAGAACGTCTTTGGCCGGTAAATGATCGGGCACCTTAATCGGCATTTAAATCACTCCTTTTGAAATGTGAGCTCAACTTGCATAATAAAAAAACCTTACTCGCATAGAGAAAGGTCGTCATTTATAAAACATGCGCCTCTCTCATCTCTCAGAGCACGAAGTATGCACTTCATGTTCTGCAAGAATTAGCACCGTGCGACGTATCGCCGGTTGCCGGGTTTCATCGGGCTAGTCCCTCCACCTGCTCTTGATAAGAAAATCGTCTTCATATTCAGTTGTAAACTTAAAATTTGATATGCTGATTTTCATTATACATGAAATAGTAATTTTCACAAGCCATTTTCAATCTGTGTCACAGAATCTTTTTGGTTGAAACTACTTCCATCCCGGCGTTATACTAGACAAGTATTTACGACCACTAAATAAAGAGGTGAATCCGAGAATGGAAGGCGACCCGAGGCCCCACAGTATTGTCCTGAAGTTTCAACTGCATAGGAAAGCGAATAGCCAGGCGACGGTGTGTGCCGGCGGGCTCTTTTTATTCCCGGTGTTACTATAGAAACGCCTGCTTTGGCGTGTCTGGCCCGCACCCTTACCCGAATCGCATTCTCTTTCCTATGCTCCCATGCAGCACTGAGCACACAGGCCGGTTACGGTCTGAATAAAGGAGTGAGTTCGAATGAAGATTCGGCACGTAATGAAGGGTATTTTTACAGTTATTGAAAATGTTGAGTTAACCACAACCGCACCGGAGGAAGGCTTCTACTGGATTGATGCGGACGTGGAAGACCTTGAAGTGCTTCAGCCTTTGTTCTCTCTGCACGATCTGGCAGTCGAAGACTGTATGACGGAAGAAGAACAGCGGCCAAAGATTGAAACCTATGATAATCATTATTTCATTGTCGTGAACAGCATCCGTTATGATGATGAAGAGATTTTCCTGCGTGCGCTCAGCATGTTTCTGGGCCGGCATTATATCATTACCGTGACCAAGCAGAAGATCAATGAGCTTAGAGCGATCAAGCCGATTCTGTGGGAGCAGGAGGTCAGCGAGCCTGACCGGTTTTTGTATTATTTAACCGACCTTGTAGTGGATAACTATTTCACCGTAGGCGATCGGATCGAGGTCAAGATTGAGAACCTGGAAGAAGACATTCTGATGCATACGAAGCGCTCGCATTTGAATGAAATCATCGGTCTTCGAAGCGAGATTTTATGGCTCAAGAAGGTGCTTGGACCACAGAAGGAAGTTATTAATATCCTGAACAAAAAGGACCTGCGGCTGATTGATGATCAGCTGCAAAAATACTTCAGCGATATTTATGAAAATGCCGTTAAGATCTCCGAAAACTTCGATACCTTCAGAGAGCTTGTAGGCAACTTGCGTGAAGCCTATCAGGCCGCCATCGCGAACCGAGCGAACGAAATCATGAGAGTATTCACAGCAATCACTACGATTTTCATTCCGCTGACCCTGATTACCGGGATCTACGGGATGAACTTTGATCATATGCCCGAGCTTCATGGGCAATACAGTTATTACATTGTGCTTGGCGTAATGCTGGCGCTTGGGGCAGGAATGTTCTATCTGTTCCGGAAGCGCGATTGGATCTGAAATCAAAGATTAATCTGTAAATTGTTACAGGGGCGGCCGTTAAGATACGGACCTGGAATACTTCCGGGCAGTATCTTAACGGCCGTCCTTTGCTTTTAGATACGGACGATCATACCGCCTTTCGGTTATAGCTTCTCTCTCTCCGGAATCTCATGCGAATCAGCCGCAGACGTTCATAAAGCGTCTCTTGTCCAGCGGCTTCAATCGCCTCGGCCGTATACAGCCGTTGAAGCACCGGCTTCAATAATTGATCGCCAAGCTCCTCGAAGGTATCCCACACCGCTTGGATATCTTCTACGGCCATGCCCTCCAGTTCCTTCCCGATAATCTCGTCCATGGAATAGCCGTCCTTCTCCAGCACTTCCAGCCATTCAACCAGCTCTCTGCGCTGAAGTCCTGTCGCCGTACATATCCCCTCCAAATTGGAGCCGCGGACGGCCTCATCCATAATTTTGCGCCGCACAGCGATCCTTTCTGTCTCCATGCGGAATTTGGCCTCCTTCTGCTTGTATACCCAGGCACGATAGACCTCATCATCAATCTGTCTGTCTACCCAGTCCAACGGAAAATGGCCAGGACGTTCTCCAGCAGCCGAAGCCATCATCGCAATCCATTCCTGCCCGTATTCCGCTGCTTTTGCTGCTCCAACTCCCGGAAGCTGCATCAGCTCTTCATTGGTTAACGGCCTAAATACACTGATTAGCTTTAACAGCCGATTGCTTGCAATCATGTACGGAGGCTTGCGCAGCTCGGCTGCCTTCTTCCGTCTCCACAAGCTCAGTTCGCTATATAATGCTTCATTAGGATGCAGATCGCTGTAGCATAGCAGCTTCTGCGCCACCCCCCGTCCCTGATACCCGTCCTGTCCATCCCATATCCCTTCCAGAACCGGACGATAGCCTTCGCTCAGCCTGATCACCAATTGATGCCTGTATACATGCAGCATCTCTGACCAGGAGGCCCCTTCGTACCAAATTGTCTCTGTGCTGCTATCCGCAATGGTCTCGTTCCACCCCATCCGCCAGATTCCCTCTTCCTCTCCAATCCAGACCTGGGCGTTATGGGGCATCGTCCCATTCTGCTGCTTCTCCAGACTGTTCAAAAAAATGATTCTCATAAATAATCCCTCCTTCAAGTTCAGCTACGGTATCAGGGGCAAATAAAAAAAGCACCCCTCTTGAATATTCAAGAGAGGTGCTTCCCCGTAACCATATACTGTTATTTCTAATAATACCATGCTCATCCAAACTGTCAATATGGCCTCATCTTTATTGCTTTCCATTGCTCCTTGACTCATGTACTCGTTATAATGACAAGAGAATACCTTACAGGAGGATTAGAGATGACAGAACCCGAACAAGAATTGGATTTTTTATCCGACAGCACGGAACAGACATCCACACGATTCGTAACCTTCATCGGACCTTCCTTGCAGCGCTTTGACTTCGCGGTTACCTCCACCAACCGGTTTTACGGAAAGAAGCTGGTGACGGATTTGCAAAACGGAAAGAGCGCCATCCTTGGAAGTGATGACCTGGATGAGGAAGGGTATATTGAGCATGTCTTCAAGCTGAATGAGGAGGAAGCGTCAGAGCTTCGATTGTTCCTGGTTCAAGTCGTCGGGGACGCCTATTTCACAGACTAAAATAAATTGAAATAAAGGATATGATAAAACGATGTCTGAAAAGAAGCTGTTATTGATAGATGGATTCAATTTGCTTAGCAGAGCTTACTTTGCTACGTCCTATAATAGAACAAATGAGCAGTTAATGAATAGCAAGGGTGTTTATGTTAATGCATTAAGAGTGTTCTATCAGAAGATCTTCAATCTCATAAGAGATCACAAAATTACTCACTTATCTGTCGTATGGGATGTTAAAAGAAATGAAACGGCCAGAAGGCTCAAATATGACTTTTACAAGTCTACAAGATTTGAACTCCCTGAGCCGTTGATTCACCAATATGAGACCTGCAGAGATGTATCTCAATCCATAGGTATTCATCAGATTTCTTTATCTCCCTATGAAGCAGACGACTTGATGGGAGCCATTTCGAAAAAATGGTCCCATGGAGAGTGTTATATCTATAGCAACGACCATGATTTATTTCAACTCTTAAGTGAGACCACCTCACAAATTATTGCAGGCAAACAAGGAGATCGAATCTATTCCAAGGATAACTTTCAGCAGGACTATGGAATCAGCCCGGAGCAATGGGTAGATGTCAAAGCACTCCTTGGTGATAAAAGCGATAACATTCCTGGCTGCCCAGGGATTGGTGAAAAGTCGGCTCTCCCGCTTATTCAGCAATACAAGACATTGGAAGGCATCTATGAGCATATTGACCAACTGGAGCCTAGCCTGTACCGACATAAAAACAAACTTCTAAAAGGCAAAGAATCGGCAATAATCAGCAAAGAATTATCCCGGATTATCTGCGATATCGAAGAGCTTGAACCATTTCAATCCGATGACTTGAAGCTTGGAATTCATACTGATACATTGATCCTCCTGTTGGATCGCCTGGAGCTGAAAATTAAACTTGATCAATACGGGGCCTGACCCCTGCCAGTATCAAGGACAACAATGCACTGGATTGCTTGAGCTTCGACTGAACTAGTTCTTCAAGCCGGTCAGGGTAATTCCCTCAACGAAGTATCTCTGACCTATCAAGTAAAAAATGACGCCCGGAGCAAAGGACAGGCATGTAGCGGCCATGGTTAGCGACCAGTCGCTTTTTAGCTGGCCTCTAAAGTTCGTCAGACCCAGTGCTATTGTGAATTTATCACTGGAATTAATATAAATCATTTGCTGAAGCAAATCGTTCCATAACCCGATGAAAATAAACAGCGCGACCACGATCATGGCTGGACGGATTGCCGGCATAATGATACTGAACAGAATGCGGAAATATCCGGCACCGTCGATCGTGCCTGCCTGATCCAGCTCTCTTGGAATAGACATTATGAATTGGCGAATCAAAAATATATTGAACGCACCCCCACCGCAAAAAAATGGCAGAATCAACGGCAGATAACTGTCATTAAGTCCAAGTCCCCGTGTCCAGCCGATATACAAAGGGATAAGCGTTACCATAGCGGGCAGGAGCATGGACCCGATGCAAAGTGTCCAGATCAGCCGCTTCCCTCGAAACCGCAGCCTCGCAAAGGCATAGCCGCATAAAGTAGCCGTGAATGTGCCTGCCAGACAAGAGGGCACAATAATGATCATCGTGTTCCACAGGTACTTCCAGAATTTAAATACCTCCAATGTCTTCGTATAATTGGAGAACAACCAATTTTGCGGTATAAGTGATGGAGGATATTGATAAATTTCAGCATTGCTCATGAGCGATGTACGGAAAATCCACCAAATCGGAAAGAATGCCAGCATGGCAAATATAACGACGACGACAAATGTCAAGATATTCATCGCCATGTTCCTGCGTTTCTTGCTTCTTAGTCTGCCGTATGCTGCTACGCTCACTTGTCGTCGCCTCCTTCATTGTATATCCAGAAATTAGACGTCTTGAATAACACAACTGTAAACACTGCAAGAATAGCGAAGATGATTACCGTTGTTGCACTGGCGTAGCCCAGCTTGTAATTGACAAAGGCCTGATCATACATCAGATAAGTCAGAAACCGGGTTGAGTTGCCGGGACCGCCGTTGGTTAACGCAAGCGCTGGTGTGACCACTTGAAGGTTTGCAATCAAGCTTAGCAGCAGGTTGTAGAAAATAATGGGCGTCATACACGGCAAGGTAATATGGCAGAAGCGTTTCCAGCCATTCGCCCCATCCATCTCGGCCGCTTCATGATATACGCCTGGAACATTCTGAAGACCGGCCAGAAAGATAACAATCAGGTTGCCCGCCAGCCAAATGGAGATCAGCGAGAGCGAGGGAACGACGTAGCTGGAATCGGCAATAAAGAGAATTTTGTTCAAGCCCAATTCAGAAAGCACATAGTTAAAGAACCCAAAATTCCCCTCATAAAGCCACGACCAACCTACGTAGATCGCTACAGCAGGCAAAACATACGGCACATAAAATATCGCTCTGAAAAATCCTCTCGCCGGAATTTTACGATTTAGCAGCATGGCAATAAACAGCGAATAAATCATGCTTCCGATTACGGACAATACCGCAAAATAGATGGTTGCAATGATGGAATCCTTAATATAAGGATCGGTGGTAAATAGCTTGACATAATTATCCAGGCCTACAAATTGGGGACTTTTTAGCCCCGTCCAGTTGGTCAGACTGATTCCGACTACCCCTGCAAGAGGCAAGTACGTCAGAAAGAATAAACCCAAGAAAGCAGGAATCAAGCATATATAAGCAACTCGTGCCTCGCTGGAATAAATACGGGAACGGCGCTTCTGAGGTTTATTAATAACTTCCATTTTTCGCTCCCCACCTCATCTTGAAGGGATGACCGCCTGACAATGCAGCGGTCATCCCTCCTGTCCTATTAATTGGTGCCTTTATTAGCAGCTTTCAAAGCATCCAGATTTTTGGAGATTGCATCATTAGCCGTTGTTTTTCCTGTCCAGACATCACCTAGAATAGAACCGAGCAGCGTGTTGAACTCCGAGGTGTAATTGGTGTAGAACCAAGCAGCAGGTCGGGCTGCAGAGGATTGCGCGTAGTCAACCACAGCAGACTTATATTCTTCATACGGAGGAAAGTTTGGATTCTCTACCCATTTGCGTGTAAGTGCTTCATCCTTGTACCACTTGTCTAGCGTTGGCATCCAAATACCAGATGAGATAAGTGCCCAGTTATTTTCCTCAGAGTTGTACCATTTCAGCCATTCCATAGCCTCTTCCGGGTGCTTGGTCTGGGAGAAGACGACATTAGCGCCCCCAGTATTGAGTGTTACCTTTTCCTTCATGTAAGGCAATACAGCCACGCCGTAGTTCAGCCCTTCTTCCTTGGCTGTATTCAAGCTGGTTCCTACATTCCACTGACCATTTGTTGCCATGGCGACCGTACCTGCAATAATGGTTCGCTGAATGCCATCATCCGTCTGTCCAACAGACAAGGGTGCAACATGATCCTTCAAGTACAGATCAGCCACTTTCTGAATGGCTTCAATGCTGGCATCCTCCCCGATTCTAACCTCTGTGCCTTCATCGGAGTAGAAGCCCCCTCCATTGCTTAATGCCCAGGTTTCTAGCTGCCATGGAAGATTCTCAACGGAAGCCCCATACTGAACAATACTCTGTGAATCAAAGCCATCCTCACCAGGGTGCTTGCCATTCTTGTCAACGGTCAATTTCTTAGCTGTCTCTACAAACTCATCCCATGTCCATGCTTGATCCAATGAGGAAGGAGGATAGGGGACCTTTGCTTCATCAAACATATCCTTGTTGTAATAGAGCAGCAGGATTTCATTGGCTGCCGCATAAGCTACGGTGTTGCCTTGATATTTGTAGGCCAGGCTATCCAAAGGCTTGCTGTCGCTTCCCTCATACATAGAGCTTACGTCATTCAGCATGCCCTCAGAGGACCATTGAATGACACCGCCCTCCTGGAGCATCCCTGTGTCTGGCAACTGGCCAGCTGTTGCAAGCGTATTCAATTTTGTCATGTAGTTTTCCCAAGGAATTGCTTGTACCTCAACTTCAATTCTATCCTGAGAAGCATTAAACTTATCTGCCACTGCCTGAGTCGTCTTGCCTTCCTCAGCACTTCCCCACATGGAATAAATAATCTTTACCTTTTCCGTCTTGGAAGATGACTCACCAGGTGTGTTAGCAGTATCCGAACCCGGCGATGCAGTGTTTGTTCCGCCGTTCGCACAACCTATGGCACTCAACACCAATGTAACCAATAGAAGGCCTATTCCCAATCTTTTTCCTGTTTTCATTGACCCCAATCCCCCTTCAAACAGTGATTGAATAATTTGCCTAAGCGTTATACCTCATCCTTCAAATGGCAGGATTTATAGTTAAACGTTTAGAAAATGATTCAGTTATATTGTGCCATGAGAAATCTCCAAATAAAATATAATATTTCAACCTGTTTTTTTACTATTTCAACCATTAGGTTTTAGAATTCCATGAAAAAGTGAGTTTTTGATTTTTTTATATGCATCTTATATAGTTATGGTAGCGTTGTCTTTTATGGATGAAAGTGAGGGTTGCGGCCATGCCTGAGTTAATAATGCACTTTGTGAGTCCCCCCACTCCTTATTTTATTGAGAATGGAACACATACTTTTTTGCCTGGAGAACGTCATTTAAGTCGTCAATCTATAGACGTATTTGATATTATTATTGTCACCAAGGGGACATTATCCATAGGAGAGAATAATCAGGATTGGATATTACATAAGGATGAGGCCATTATTTTACGCCCGGATGCACATCACTTTGGTACGGCCCCTTGTGAGGAAGAGACCGAAATTAACTGGATTCATTTTCAAACAGCAGGAGCCTGGAGTGAAGTGAGCAGTATTCATGAGTGCCTTGAGAATCAAGCTGCACTATTCGAGCGGCACAGGGAACAAGCTTACCTGTGCCACTCCGAGATATGCTCCTTTTTTTTACCGAAAAAAATAAAATTGTCACGTAAGTCGATTAGCGATCTTGCCGAGTTAAATTCCTTGGACAAGGACCCCTGCGCCCTTCGAAATTGGAAGAAGCAGACTGCCTTTCAGATTTTTATGCAAAGTCTCACTCAGGATTCAAGACCTTCAACTAGTTCGACTGCCATCCAACTCGCTGAGAAAATTGAATTATTTATCACTCAAAACTTCACCTCAAAAATCACTAATTCCGTGCTGCAGGAAAAATTTAATTACCATCCCAATTATTTGGCCAAGTGTATGCTCAAGGTTTATGGGGTGACACCGATCGACTACCTGATGCACTATCGGATCGAGGAAGCGAAGAAGCTGCTCATTCAAACGGACTGGTCGATTGCCCGTATAGCCGATGAGGTTGGGTTCAGTAATCCAGGATACTTCTCCTCCGTATTCGCCCAGAAGCAATACGATTCACCATCCACCTTTCGGAAAAAAAGAAATATGGAAAAATGAAAAGCCTTGCTGGTACATCTTTTACTATGATAAGATCGAAATTGAATTTAAACGTTTAGATTTTTAGGGGTGAGAACTTGGAGCTGATTCGTAATGATACCTTCAAATTGATGATTTCCTCCCAAGGCACGGTAGAGTCCTTGCTCATGCGTAATGATCCTTCAAATATGAATTGGGTCATTGATGGAGAGTATGTGGAGGAATCAGGTTACAGTGATCAGGATAAGCGCTTTGGCCATTGGAGTGCGGTTGTAAATGGTGAATGGATTGAAAGCGCCGCCTTAGAGACCCAGCTTCAAATTATAGAGAAGCAGGCTGCAACTGTCCGCTTCTTGCATTCAACATTTGCTGTGCAATACGAGTATCTTCTGGATAAAGCCGGAGAGCTGCACTGGACCATCCAGTGTTCAAATCTGCAGGACTCCTCAATCACAGTGAACGGATTTCATTGTTGGTTCTCTTTGGCCTATATCATGTTTCGCGACACGAATGTATTGAGAAACATGAAGCATTCATGTGCTCTATTCCCTCACTTGGGCGGAGACTTTTCAAAGTTTGCTGCTATACGAAGAAGCAACGAGGCCCCCCATCTGGGGATTTACAGCACTGGCGAGCGTGTTGCAGCCTTCGGGACCCATTGCATCTACGAGAACCGTTTTTTGGATCAAGTCTCACCTTCCTTGGACGGACTGTTGTATCACCGGTTATCCTTCGTAGAGGATGGGAGCTCTATGGAAGGGTCGGCTGAGAATGACTGGATTTATAGCGGAGATTATGCACCTCTTATCCTTGAGCCAAGAGCTCAAAAAAAGTGGTCCTTCGTATTTAGCCCTTTTCAGGATCAAGAGGACTTTTACAAGAAAGCACAGCATTACGGACATCCTTATTGGAAGTATTCCTCAGTAATTACGACAGAAGGCAAATTTATGGCGGAAGTAACACCTCCTGATAACAAATCCTTTACATCCATTACAATTCAGACAGCATCGGCAAACACTCAGAAGGTGGATGAGATTGAAATCACTAACGAGTTCAAATCGATCTCAGAAGGAAACGTTAAGCGCTTATTTGCTATACTGCCTATCCCATCCGCCGGAGAATTCAAGGTTTCGGCCACCCTTGAGAATGGAAAGACGGATGTGCTGGTAGGGAATGTGTTAGAGCCCATTAGCAAGATACTTCTGAAAAGAGCTGATTGGTTGTGCCTTAACAGCTATAACTCCAACTTGAATTCACTACGCCCTCATGCTTTTCTACCGTTATCAAATCAGGGAGAATCCTTAGGCAAGCTTGCTTTTATTTTGATGAATAATCTGCTATCCAACCCGATTCAAGAACAAATCAGGAAGGTGGAGCTGTCAGCCGTTCTCGACATGAGTCAACATTGGTTCAAGGATGGAAATTTAAGTGAGCCAAGAGCATTGTACGGCTCCTTTTACCGTATTTATGATTTCGACTACATTGCTCATGTTTACTATTTATTATCCTGCTTTGACGATTCCCTGCTTGCCTGCGCCGATTCAGAGTCCTATTTAATACAGGCGGCCCAAGTCATGTGCATGAGATTGAATCCGGATTTCCACGCAAATGCACGCGAAAAAGAAGAGTCTCAACTTGTTGGCGTCTTTATCCTCTATATCGCTGACTTATTACAGGATTTGAAGGCAAAGAAGCTGTTCAAATGGTATGAGTCTCTAAATGACCTGTGGCTACAGTTTGTAAAGGGACTGAAGAAGGGGGCGCAAGGATATCAGGGTGCTGTCACCGAGCATTTCTATGACAATGCCGGATTTGGTCCTACCTCGGAGGCGTTGTGCTTGGCAGGTTTCAAGAACGAGGCTGCATTATATGCTGAATTACTCATTGCCAATATTGGATTTAGTAATGATTACAGGGCAAATGCACCTGACCGGTGGTGGGAAGCACTGTCTTTTATGACACATTCTCTTTGGGGCGGATTGGTAGCTGGCGCTGCAAGATCTACTTACGAAGTCCTTGGCAACGTTGCTTTGCTGGAAGCTGGCTATCGAAGCACGATGGCCATGTTCAATTGCTATGATTGGAATGTGCTCTCTACAAAACGCAGACTAAAGCCCGGTGAGGCGGCCTCCACTTACAGCATTGCTGCTCCAAACCTGAATATGCCCAAATTATCCCGAAATCGGTTCGGACAATCTATCTTTAAAACATCAAGTGATCCTCTATTTCACAGGCTCTTTGCAGGGATTGAAAGTGATGATTGGGATATGGGAGAGGAACTCGTCGCCTATATGCTGGGCTTTGGCAGGACTACCTATTTGTACCGTGATCAGGGCGGTGAGCTAAGATGCGTGAATGGTTATCTTGAGTCCCTTGATACAGGGTGGAAAATAACCAGCTATGCCGCGTATCCTTCAAGATTTGTCATGTGGGAGAACAACCTCACTTATGTTACTGAAGGAAAGATTACCAAAAGCGTGTATTATGCAGATGGCAAGTTTCACCCCATCCCCTAAGTTGATTTTCTGGGCTCACTAACCGATTCCCTCTCTACCAAATGGCATAGTGGTATCATATCCAATGGCTGCTCCTCGCCACGAATCAAATTGGTGAGAGCTTTCATGGAGAGTATCCCCATATCATGCAGGGGCAGATCCATTGTCGTAATTCTTGGACTCAAATAGTTGCTAAACTCCCGATTGTCAAATCCGATAATAGACAAATCCTCCGGAATGGAAATCCCCATGGCAGCCGCTGCTTTCAAAGCACCTGCTGCCATCAAATCATTCATAATGAGGATCGCTGTTGGCGGATCAGGCAGTTGAATAAGCTCGTACGCTAGCTGATATCCTGAATCCAGTCCCCAATCGCCAACCTTAATAAATTGAGGATCAAACTCCAGTTGATAATCTGTCAACGCTTTGAAATACCCGTTAAACCGCAGCCGGGACGGAAGCGAGTCCATCAGGCCGCTAATGATTGCTATCCGTGAATGTCCTTTGCTTACCAAATATTTTATAGCATCATACGAAGCTTGTTCATCATTATATTGTATGGAGCACGCATGCTGAGCATAGCAATAGGTGTACACAATCGGCTTATCATACGTATTAACAAGACCGGATAAATCACGTGTGTGTACACCGATATAGATAATTCCCTCGACCTGCTTGGAGAGAAGATTAGACACGGCATCTTGAGCATGCTGGCGGTAATTATCAGTATCCGTGTAATTATAGCCCACTCTTTTTTGCAAGCGAAGATTCGTTAATAAGATGTGCATGTCGTTCTGCTCGGCATATTCGTTTATTCCATCAATTATTTCTGGAACATTAAATACAGTGATGTCCTCGGCGATGACACCAATGGTATTGGTACGTTTACTTTTCAAGCTTTTAGCAATATCATTAGGTCTGTAATTGAGCTCCTCAATTACCTTCATGACCCTTTCTTTTGTCTTAGGCCTCACATTACGGGTGCCATTTAACACATATGACACGGTGGCCGTAGATACATTGGCGCGTAGTGCGATATCCTTTATACCAATTTTGTCCAAGGTTCATCATCCTTTAAACGTTTCACTTGTTCTTTAAGTTATATCACCTCCATAGGCAAGATTCAAGTTGGAGACTAGCAATACAGCGTATTACTAGTCATTCCTTCTCCTTCCAGGCTTGCTCATACATCTCTTCCTTGAAGCCTACCGTCACACGGGTGCCGTCATATACGATCGGCCGCTTGATCAGCATCCCGTTCGAAGCGAGCAATGCCATCTGCTCCTCGCGGCTCATCGCAGGAAGCTTGTCCTTCAATCCTTGCTCACGATAGGCGTCACCGCTTGTATTCCAGAATTTCTTCAGCTCCAGTCCGCTCTTGTCCAGCAGTTCAGCGAGCTCCTTAACGGATGGAGGAGCCTCTTTGATATTGCGCAAATCAAGCTCAAATCCATGCTGTTCCAGCCATTTCACTGCCTTGCGGCAGGTTCCGCACGGGGGATATTGATAGACAACCAGTCTGCTCATCCTTTTGTTCCTCCTTCAAGTCTCTGTCTCAGCAACTCCATATCGGCAGGCAACGGGGCCTTAAATAACAGTTCTTCTCCAGTTAACGGGTGCCGGAATCCCAGCTCTGAAGCATGCAGGGCCTGCCTCCCGATCCACTCCTCCATGGAGTCCGTCTCTCCATGCTCCAAGGTGTACATCTTGTCCCCTATCAAAGGATGGCCGATCGAGGTCATGTGAACCCGGATTTGATGGGTTCTCCCGGTACCTAGGCGTAATTCAACCTGTGCTCCTATTTCACCCGGATAGCAATGAATCACTTTATAGCTTGTCAAAGCAGGGTAACCCTCCGGGGTAACGATTCTCCGGTGAGGCTGCTCCGGATCCCGGTCAATGGGACCGTCAATAGTGCCTTCCGGATGCTCCGGGCACCCGTACACCAGAGCTGTATATTTTTTAGTCACCGTCCCTGCGATCAACTGCTCGGAAATATGCTGATGAATATATGCATTTTTTGCAATTGCAATCAAACCGCTTGTCTCCTGATCCAGCCGAGGCACCGGCCGGAAGCGATACTGCTTCCCCTGCTCCTGCCAATAGTACACCACCCCATTAGCTAATGTATCCGTATAGTGACCATGGGTTGGATGCACAATGATACCCGATGCTTTATTCACGATTAATAGAGCGTCATCTTCATACACGATATCAAAGGGAATCGGCTGAGGAAGTATATCCTCCGACGACTCCTTCTCCAGGGAAATGGATACCCAATCCCCCGTTTTCACTAGCGCGCTAATATACACCCTAGTTCCGTTCAACAGTACACCGCGCTCCGTCAGCTTGATTCGTGACATCAGCTTGCGGGATACCCCCAGCTTTCGCTGCAATACCTTCTTTACCTGCCAGCCATTCTCATCCTCGGTTACCAGGTAAGAGATAGGATCATAATACGAGCTCATTTCCCAGACTTGCCGAACACATTGGCACTGCGAATATATTCGACATCCTCCTGATCCAAACGGTAGTTGGCAACCCGTGCAGCCGCAAAGAAATAATCGGACAGCCGGTTGAGATAGATCAGAACCTCCGCATTGCCTTGCTTGGTCCGGAAAAGACTCACTACTCTCCGTTCAGCACGGCGGCAGACTGTCCGGCAGACATGGAGTGCTGCAGCTAATTGGGTTCCGCCTGGAAGGATGAATTTTTCGATTGGAGGCGTTTCCTGCTGATATTGATCCATCCAAACCTCGAGCCGAGCCGATAGCTCTCCGCGGACTTTATACCGATCCTCATCCTCTGTCGCATAGGCCAGATCAGCTCCGCAATCGAACAATTCATGCTGAATCTGTTGAAGCTGGTCGCTTAAGTCTCCGGAGCGCGCAGGATCCACGTAAGCGGCAGCCAAGCCAACATAGCTGTTCAATTCATCAATCGTACCATAAGCCTCTATCCGAAGATCATCCTTATCGACTCTTCCTCCTATAACCGAGGTTTGCCCCGTATCTCCGGTTCGCGTATACAATTTCATATGCTCTCCCCGCTTTCTGTCTCCAATATATCGCTAATGGGTGATGAAAAACAAGAAACGCCTTCCGGCGTCTCCAAGGTGCTGCTATTCATGTTTCTGATATGTCCTCATAAATTCATTGATTTTCAGGTCAAGAAGACTGCTGATCTCGATCACATTATCCGATGTAAATGAGTTCTCTTGTTGAAACAGCTTTACCATCTTACAACGTAAAATGCGAATTTCGTCTTCCAGCGTATAGGGAGATACTGCATGTGGTGAAGTCATCCGACTCGCTTCATCTTCCCATTCATTCAAATGATTGCCATTTCCAGCTGTAAAATCATCCATTTCGAATGGCAATTTTCTCTCACCACAACCCAAAAGAAATCCCTCCCAGAGCATCTTAAAGCACCTTCCAAAATCAAATTATACCATGAGAATCATCCAATGATCAATTAATTATTGAAATAACTGTTAATTGCGATAAATTCTCGGCGCTCCGGTAATAACAGGTTGTTATCTATTCAGTTGGTGGACAAATTGTCCAATCCGGTGCAGCGCCTCGCTGATCTGGTTCACAGAGGTCGCATAGGAGCAGCGGAGGAAGCCTTCTCCCCCTGCGCCGAAGACATTGCCCGGTACGGCGGCAACTTTGGCCTCCTTCAGCAAGCCCGTAGCAAACTCCTCGGAGGTGAGTCCGGTTGATTCTATGCTTGGGAAGGCATAGAAAGCACCCTGCGGCTCATGACAGGCAAGACCGATGTCCCGCAAGCCCTGAACAATCAGACGTCTGCGCTGATTGTACGACTCCACCATATGATCCTTTTCCTCCAGGCCGTTCTTCAAGGCCTCAAGCGCAGCAATTTGTCCCATGACCGGAGCACACATGACCGTATATTGGTGGATCTTCAGCATCGCATAGATCAAGTCCGGGTGTCCGCAAGCATACCCCATCCGCCAGCCCGTCATGGCAAAGGCTTTGGAGAAGCCATTGACGAGAATCGTGCGATCCTTCATGCCAGGAATCGAAGCAAAGCTGACATGCTTCTCTCCATAGGTCAACTCTGAATAAATCTCATCGGAAATAACGATCAAATCATGCTTTTCAACAAGCTTGGCAATGGGAAGCCAGTCCTCATAGCTCATAATCCCCCCCGTCGGATTGCTCGGGTAATTAAGAATCAGAACCTTTGATTTAGGCGTAATCTTGGCTTCAAGCTGCGCGGCCTGGAGCTTGAAGCTGTCCTTCGCAAAGGTCTCGACCTCAACGGGTACGCCGCCTCCGACGGCCGTAATTGGAGAGTAGGAGATATAGCAAGGAACAGGGATAAGAATCTCGTCCCCGGGTACGATCAAAGCACGCAAGGCCAGATCAATCGCTTCGCTCGCCCCTACGGTAACCAGGATTTCATCCTTTGGATTATATTTTACCTGATAACTGTTATATAAGTACTCTGCAATGGCTTCCCGCAGCTCAGGGGTGCCCGCATTGCTGGTGTAGCTTGTAAATCCGCGTTCCAAAGAGTATACGCAGGCTTCTCTTACATGCCAGGGTGTAATAAAGTCAGGCTCCCCTACACCCAGCGTAATAATATCTTTGTTTCCACTGGCCAGGTCAAAGAAGCGGCGTATCCCTGAAGGCTGAATATCCCGTACGCGGGGCGCCAAATAGGACGTCATCGTCTTGCCGGCCGATTCCATGTGCTGCTCTTCCTGTGAATGAATACTCATGACATTACTTCCTTTACGGAGAAATCATCAGACGGCGATCTTCCTCAGGGTCCTCGAAGATGATACCGTCCTGCTTGTATTTTTTTAGAATAAAATGCGTCTTCGTCGACAGTACCGATTCCAGCGGAGACAGCTTGTCGGAGACAAAGCTCGCGACTTCCTTCAGGTTGCGTCCTTCAACCTCTACGAGCAAATCATAGGCGCCAGACATGAGGTAAACGGACATCACCTGCGGGAACAAGTAAATCCGCTCCGCAATCGCTTCAAAGCCGCGTCCGCGCTCAGGTGTAATCTGCACTTCGATCAGTGCGGTTACCTTCTCATCATCCAACTTGCTAGAATTGACCACTGTCGCATACTTCACAATTACATGATCCTCTTCAAGCTCGGCGATCACCTCAGCCACTTCCTGCTCCGACGAGCCTACCAAAGTCGCCAGCAGCTTAGGATCCCGGCGGGCATCCTCTCTCAGAAGATCCAGCACTTTCAGCTTCAATTCGCTTAATGGTTTCATGCTTCATCCTCCAGCGCTGTTCCGATTCAGGTCAATCACACCTAAAGTCTCGGAATCAAATTTACTACTTATATTACATGAATTTGTTACTCCTGCAAATAAAAACGTCCGCTTCATGGAAGATTTCCCCCGAAGCGAACGCCGATGACTTGCAAGTCGAGCACGTACTGTAGCCTTGAACTGTAGCCCTGACGGCTAGTTATATGGCTTTGTATTCACCTGATGAGGGGATACGTTAGACATATGTGCAGCTACGCTTCCCAGCTGACTTTGATGCTGAGCGACAAGTTGCTTCGCCTTCATGCATGCCTGTTCCGCTTCCTGCAGATTTTGATCTACTTCTTTACGTGAAGCCCCGGCAGGCTTGGTATATATCTGCTGCTGCTCCATCAGCTTGTACAGTTCGCCTTGCAATTTCAAGGTGCTATCGGTCAGTTCCGAGAATAAGCTGCGGATTGCGGGACATGAGGCTTCCGTAGTTGCCGTCGTATATTCGCGCGAAGTTCGTCTCAAGTCAGCCAGCATTATTTTTAACAGATCATCCTGCGGCAGCATGTCATTCTGAAGCTGATTGTTCACTTGATTCCCTCCTGTTGTCGTTATAGTCCATGGATGTGTGGAGCAGGCTATTGTGTCTGTCCGGGGGCAAGCGGCTGATGCTGCTTGAGCGCATCGCGAAGCTTGTCCATGTGCTGTTCGTGAGCCTGAATATGCTGGGTGACTGCCTGCGTAATCTGCGGATGTGTCGAGATTTGGACCGCAGCAGCACACATCTTGATCAGCATGTCCTCATTGGCAATACTATCGGCGATGTAATTAAGCTCCTTGCCGGAGAGCGCCTGCATTTGGTGATTGTTCATGTTGACTCCTCCAGGTTGTATTATGCGTTCGTGGCATATTATATCCTTGTTCCTAATTTTTATAAGGAGAGGCTGGTTATACTTATGTCATCCAGGTGAATATTGAGATAGGTGACTTTGTAAGGAGGAGCAAAGATGAAGCTGCACATCGGCAATTATCTCTGGATGAATCTGGACACCCGTGAGCCCCGAGCCACTTATCCCAAGCTTATGCAAGACCTCACCTGCGATTGTCTGATCATAGGCGGCGGCATCGGAGGAGCGCTATGCGCTCATTTGCTGCATCAGCAGGGGTTGTCCGTAGTCTTGTCCGAACAGAATACCATCGGCACCGGAAGCACCCTTGTCAATACCGGGCTCATTCAGTATGCCAACGATAAGAGCCTGACTTCCTTCATACATTCCCTGGGCGAGCAAAAGGCCGTACATTTCTACCGTGTATGCTGGTCTTCATTGGAGCATCTGAAGGAAATCAATCAATCGCTTCATCTTCACGCACTGGAGACACGCCCCAGCCTCTATCTAGCAAGCAGCGAAGAAGATGTACCTATGCTGCATAATGAATATGCGACCCTCCAGAAATATGGATTTCCTGCAGAATGGCTGGATGCCGATCAAATCGGCAGTAAATTTCCCTTTCAACGACCTGCCGCGATTTACACGAAGGGTGATGCGGAGATTCAGCCCGTTGATTTCACTCGCGGCCTAGTCAGCCACGCCGCCTCCAAAGGCGTTCAGGTATTTGAATACTCCCCCATTCAAATAGACACGTTCCGCCCGGACGGGGTGATCTGCCGATGCGGGGCCAACACGATCAAGGCGAAGCACGTTATCTTCGCGACAGGCTATATGGCTCAAACTCTGAAGCGGGAGCCTGGTGCAGAACTCGTTACCAGTTATGCCATTGCTACTGATTCCGCAGCCCATTTCAATGATTGGTTTGAACGCTGCCTGATTTGGGAGACAGCCCGTCCCTATTTGTATATGCGAACCACTTCAGGCGGAAATATTATTATCGGCGGATTGGATGAGCCCCTTCCTCCAGGAGGACTTAAGGAAGGAAGGGAGATTCAGAAGGGCAAGGATCTATTGCATCTGCTTCATCAGATGTTCCCTGAAAAATCCTCGCTCCAGATCAAGCGCTCCTGGGGAGCCGTATTCGGGCGGACACATGACGGATTACCGTTCATCGGAGGCCACCCTGACTTTCCCCGCTGTTACTTTCTGGAGGGATATGGAGGGAACGGGACCGTGTGCAGCATGCTGGGTGCTGAAATAATTACTGACCTTATTATGGGCATTTCACGAGAGGATGCAGAAATGTTCTCATTAACAAGAAGCACCAGACCTGTCCCTTCCAGTTAAGGGGCGGATCTGGTGCTTCATCTTGTTCTTACTCTTCGCTAACTGTCTTGATCAACTGATTCCGGTCATCCTCGGACAAAAAGCGGCTAACCTGGAAGCAGGCCGAGCAGACATAGACATTCAAGACGGCGCTTGACTGAAGTATAGGCGTATCCTTCGCTTGCATTTGTACCGGCTTAAAGCCCTGAGGCAATGGCTCTGTTCCTGCATGCAGCATATACTCCCGGCAGTGAGGACACTCCGGAACCTCCTCTTGAGCGTCCAGTTGCTTCTCTACTCCCGATTCATAGGCCAAAAGGTCTCCGCCCGCACCAGCAAAAGCTTCTACCCTGCGGATCGCGTTCAAATGGCTCTCCTCATCCTCCTGCCAGAGCCCTGCATCATCCGTATCATCACCGGAAGTCTCGTCTTCATCCTCCCAATCTTCATCCGAGCCCAGGGCAATATTAAGCGTTCGGTATCCCTTCAGTTCATTATGGCAATAAGGGCATTCTTCCTCGGGTCCCAGCTCCTCATCCCAGACAATCTCTGTCTGACACCATGGGCAAATTGTAGTTTCTACCATGTTATTTACATCCTTCCATAGGCCACCCAGCCTAAATCTTTTAAGAGGTTGTTTTGAACATGCACTTTAAGCATTCCACAAAAAAATAATACCTGCTACCAGAAATAACATTGAAGCCACAAACAGAACTCGGACCAAATTTTTCAGCACCAAGAATCCCCCCTATGCGATACAAGCTCCAATTACAAAGGATACGGAGACGGAGACTGCCATGGCAATCAGCCCTACCGCTGTATTCCCTTCGGCGATCTCCTTGTCGATCTGAAATACTGGTGTCAGGAACTCAAACATGATGTAAGCCAAGAACAACAGGAACGCTCCTACAAAAGACCAGGCCATGAAGTCATAAATGTTCGAGCGTGCGGTCGCAAAGCGCAAAATATTGCACAGAGCGAAGATTTTTCCGCCCGTTGCCAATGATGCAGCGATATTGCCCCGCTTGATCTCATGCCAGCAACGATATTTGGTCACAAGCTCGAAACACGAAAGAAATACGATCAATTCGATAACAGCTACAGAAAAATACCCTGCCATCAAACCTACCGGCTGCTCCAGCAGCGGATCAATACTTTCTCTCAACACACATCCTCCTCATCACTTCAGCTCGGCAACGGTAACCCCGGTTCCGCCTTCGCCGTAATTTCCCAGCCGGTAGCTCTTGATGTGCTTATGCTTGCGCAAATATTCAGATATGCCGGTGCGAAGGATACCCGTGCCCTTCCCGTGAATGATATAGACCTGTCCAAGATTCGCCAGATAGGCTTCGTCAATGAAACGGTCCACCTCGATAAGCGCTTCTTCCAGGTTGGCTCCCCGCAGATCCAGCTCGCTTCTAGTATTATCGTCTCTTGTCCGTTTAACGTTCGGTGCGACTTTTTGAACCGGTTTTGGCGCCGGCGAAGCCGCCAGGAGCTCCAGGTCGTCTAATGAAACCTTCATCTTCATGATCCCAAGCTGGACCAGCGCTTCCTTCGCTCCTGCAAGCTCTACAACATGCCCTTTCTGGTTCAGGCTGTAGACCATAACCTCATCCCCGGGACCGATCTGCCGCGGCTGTTTGCCCGCTTTGCGGACGGCTGTCTTCTTCCGCTGGGCAGGCTCGGCCTCCTCCAGCTGCTTGCGGGCCGCTATCAGCTTGTGATCCTTAACGGCAGCGCCTTCTTCCTGAGCGATTCGCCGAAGATCATCAATAATCTTCTCCGCCTCGGCTTTTGCCTTGGCAATAATAGCCCGCGCCTCGTCTTCGGCCTTCTCCAGCCTGCGGTCCTTCTGCTGCTCAAGCTTCTCAAGCTCGGCCTCATGGCGGCTTCGCAGATTCTCCAGATCCTTACGCAGCTTCTCGGCCGATTCCCGTTCCTGCTCTGCCGCGGTCCGATTCTCTTCGAGCGAGGCAATCATATGCTCTACCCGCTGATCCTCTTCCGTTACTTCACCGCGGGCGTAGTCCAGAATCTGCGATGGCAGCCCCAGACGCTCCGCAATGGCAAAGGCGTTGCTTCGTCCCGGAACGCCAACAAGCAATCGATACGTCGGACTAAGCGTATTCACGTCAAACTCCATACTTGCGTTGATGACGCCTTTACGCTCATAAGCATAAGCCTTCAATTCGCTGTAATGTGTCGTAGCGATCATGCGGCTACCGAAGCTGTGTATATGCTCCAGTATGGCAATTGCCAGTGCCGAGCCTTCGGCTGGATCGGTACCCGCGCCCACTTCATCCAGCAGCACGAGACTTTTAGGCGTCATCTGCTTCAGGATGGAGATAATATTCGTCATGTGGCTGGAGAAGGTACTGAGGCTCTGCTCAATACTCTGCTCATCTCCGATGTCTGCATAAATCGCGTCAAATACGCACAGCTGGCTTCCTTCCTCGGCAGGAACAAACAAGCCGGACATCGCCATCAGACTCAATAAGCCGATCGTCTTCAGCGTAACCGTCTTCCCGCCCGTATTCGGTCCCGTAACAATAATCGTGGAATATTGGTTGCCCAGCTCCACATCGATGGGCACGACCTGGTCGCGGTCAATTAGCGGATGCCGGCCTTTTCGCAGCTTCATAAATCCGCGATCATTCATCCTTGGAAGAACAGCCTTCATTTCGCGGGCCAAACGCGCCTTCCCAAATAAGAAATCCAGCTGGCCAACTACGTCGCTATCATATAGCAGCAGCTCGGCCTGGTCTCCCGTAAGCGCAGTCAGCTTTTGCAAAATAACCTCGATCTCGCGCTCCTCGCGAAGCCTGGTCTCCCGCAGCTTATTGTTCATGGCGACAATCGATTCCGGCTCTATAAAGAGCGTTGCCCCGGAGCCTGATTGATCGTGAACAATCCCGCCGAAATGGGCGCGGTATTCCGCCTTAACCGGAATAACAAACCGGTCTCCGCGAATCGTGATCAATTGATCCTGCAGCATTTTCGAGACGTTGGAGGACCGGATCATGGCCTCCAGCTTCTCGCGAATCCGGACTTCCCCTCCCCGCAGCTCACGGCGAATTTGGGCAAGCTCGGCACTGGCTGAGTCCAGTACTTCAGCGCTGTCGTCAATGCATCGCTTGATTGCATCCTCCAGCGGCTTTTGCTCGCTGATGTTCTCGCTCAAGGCATGCAGCAATTGGGCAGGATGCTCCTCGTGCATGGAAGCAAGGTAGCGCTTAATTCTCCGCGCCCCTTCCAGCGTCGTTGCCACTCCAAGAAGCTCATGAGGATTCAAGGTTCCGCCAATGCGGGCCCGCTTTACTGCAGGCGTCATATCGACGATTCCGCCGAAGGAAGGGGCGCCCTTCAATCTGTCGACCGTGAAAGCCTCCTCCGTTCCTTGCAGCAAGCGCTTGACTTCTTCCAGATCCGGTACAGGGACAAGCCGGTCCGCGGCCTCTTTCCCCATCGGAGTTTGTGTATATTTAATTAGCTGATCGATAATTTTGCGGTATTCCATCGTTTTGAATATTTTTTCGTTCAAGAAACTCACGACTCCCCTCGAGCATTGTTTATATTATATCGAATATCCCGTATTTCCGCCATTTGCAGTCCGGGTACATATTTAAGGTTTTTCCCGTACACACTAAGCAGGATTCAAAAGAAGGACCAAGGAGATCTATCCATTCTAAAAAGGAGGCCAAGTTCCATGCGATTTCTGGGACACGTTGTGCGTTTTATCGTATCAGCCCTCGTACTGCTTGTAGTGGGCTGGCTCGTCCCGCAATTCAGTATAGGCGGCTTTGGCAGCGCCCTGCTGCTCGCACTCGTCATTGCCTTGATCGGTTGGGCAATCGAAGGGATCTTCGGAAAAAAGGTCACCCCGTTCGGACGCGGCATCGTCGGCTTCATTACGAGCGCACTCGTCATCTGGCTGGCTCAATTTATTGTCTCCGGCGTATCTGTCTCTATTATTGGGGCGATCCTCGCGGCGCTTGTGATCGGGATCATCGATTTGTTCATCCCTGTGTCCACACCGTTTGAGGCAGGAAGAAGCCAGCGATAGCAGCTTCATATCGTACCGGCATCGAATTGATCGAAAAGCCTGGGGTATGCGCCTCGGGCTTTTTGACGTGTATATTCATTTTATGCGTTCACCATTTAGACACACTTCTCATTCTTTCTTTAACTGCAACTAGGCTATAATACATTTGGAATTGTCACAAATATATCATATTGCGGGGGATTGACAATGAGAAAGACGATTGCATTATTGATGTTATGCGTTCTTTTGACTTTGGCAAGTGCATGTTCAAGCAACTCCAATTCTGCAGCAAGCACTGAAGCCCAGGTTAAGCCCGAGGCCGAACTCGTCATCGAAGCCGTCAATTATGAATTTGACCAAAAAGAATACCGTGTAAAGAAGGATGTCCCTGTGCAAATCACCTTCAAAAATGTGGAGGGGAATCATGGAATCCTAATTCCCGGCTTGCGAGTGCAGTTGAGCGGTAAGAAAGACTCCGTCGTGATCACTCCGAAGGAAGCCGGAAAATATGAAATTGCATGCTCTATCATGTGCGGTTCTGGGCATGGCACCATGGTGTCTACACTTATTGTTGAGTGACAAACAACACGGCAAAATAGCGCCGCCCGGTCCCTTGTACCGGTGGCGCTATTCTGTTGATACGGCTATGAATCAATCCTGTTCTATTAATTCGATCCATTCATTGTATTCGTTCTGCAGCTTGGCATAGTCCTCCTTCAGACGCTGATATTCTGCTTCACGGCTCTCCGATTTCTCCAAGGACATTTCCCGCTCCACTTGAAGCAGGCGGTATTCATGAGAGACTATCTCGAAGCTGTCCGAAATCTGCTTCAATTCTTCCGCAAGCCGATCACGTTCCTTCAATACTTCTTCATAGTCCTCTTTCAAGGTCAGCACTTGTTCCCCGCCGGCTGCGCTCTCCTGCTGCCAGTTCTCAATTTGAAGCTGGAGCTCACGCTCTGTATCACGCCAGGAGTTCAGCTCCTGCTCCGCCAGAGCAAGCTGCTCGCGCCATTCCCGCTCGCGGATCTCCGCAGCTTCCCTTGCCTGTTCCTGATCTTCGGCAAGCGCCGCATAATCCTTAATGTCCTGCTCCAGCTGTTGAAGCCGGTCACCAAGCTTCTCTACTTCGTTCTGCAAACGCTCATTATCCTCACGTATAAATTGATCATTGTTGAACAAGGTTTCTTTCGTCTGCTCTGCCTCTGCAAGCTTTTCCTGCAGGCCCGACAGCTCCGTCTGCAGGTCTCTAACCCGATTTTGCTCCTGCGCCAAGTTATTCTTCACAGCTTCCTGCTCTTCCGCCGATACAGCAAGCTTACGCTCCAGACCTGCTGCAGCCTCCTTGCTCTCCATCAGCGTGATCTCCATCCGGCTAAGCTCTTCACTCCGCTTATCGGCAAGCTTTTGCCAGGATGCCTCGTTCTGAACGACGGCTTCCAGCTCCTCACGGAGCTTGTCCTCCCGGGCTTTCGTCTCTTGCTGCAGGCGCTGCTGCTTCTTAATCTCGCTATCTGCCGCTTGCAAGGATTGCTGCAGCAGCTTCACCTGCTGTTCCAGCCTAGCTGCGCTCTCTTTCGACTGTACGCCAGCTTTCCTCGCTTCCTCCTCACGCTCTTTGGCTGCTTGAAGCTCGCCTTGCGCCTTGGTCTTCTCCTGCTGCTCCTTTCGAGCCTCCTGTTCAACTCCGCGCAGCTTCGCCTGAAGTTGAGCATTGCTGCCCTTTAGCTCTGCTAGTTGACGTTCAAGCTCCTGAACCTTACCGCCCAGCTTCAAGCACTCCGCCTCCCTCTCTTGAAGAGAAGCAGCCTGCTTGGCATTCTGTTCGGTCAAGGTCTTCTTGTCACTTTTTAATTGATGCCGCTCTTCCTGAAGCTCCTTTTGTGCAGCTTCCTGTTTCGTATGGAGCGCCTGAAGGACGGAGATCTCCTGAGCTAGGCTTCCCTTTTCCTTCTGGAGTTCCTCTAGTTCAGCCTGCAGATCATCAACCTTAACCGCTTCTTCCGCCATTCTCACCGCAGCCAGCACGGCTAATCTCGGAGTATCCAGATGGGCGTATTGCTTGGCCATGGAGCGCATATGGCTGTCTACACGACGGGCGACTTGCTTCATATACTCGGGGTTGGAACCCACAATTTTATAGGATGTGCCGTATATTTCTACGTTTATTGTAATGCGATCAGGGGTATTCACAGCAGGGGCCTCCTTCGTCCTGGGTTACTCTTGGGTGTCGTTTTTTTATAATGCGCGTTCAAAAGTCTGCTTTGCCTCTTATAGAAAAGCCACACCGAAGCATGACTCTTACACTCATGATTCGATGTGACTCCACATAATTCCTGCTATTTTCTCAATTCAGCGGCAAAAGTTTGCTCAAGAGCTTGAATCACGGATTCATGCGCCTTCGCCACCTCTTCATCTGTCAACGTCCGCTCTATATGACGGTAGATAAGAGACAAGGCCACGCTCTTCTTGCCTTCGCCGAGCTTGCTTCCCGTAAAGACATCAAATACCTCGGCATGCTCAAGCCATTCGCCTGCTGTCTGCTTGATCAATTCAAGAAGCGAGCCCGCTTCGACGGACTGGTCAACTACGACAGCAATGTCCCGCTGCATGGCCGGGAAGCGCGGCAAATCGCGATAGCTTACTGTTTCCCCGGCATGGCTGAACAGAGGTGCGAGCAGCAGCTCGGCCGCATAGGTATCCTCCAGATCCATGTCACGCTGCAGCTCCGGATGAAGCTGACCCAGTGTGCCGATATGAACTTCACCCTCTCCGGCCGTATGCAGATAGAGCGAGGCGGAGCGTCCCGGATGGAAGCCCTTAGGACTATCAACTGCATAGCGTACCCGGCCTTCCAGACCCAGGCTGGCAAATACACTTTCCAGAGCCCCCTTCAGGTCGAAGAAGTCCACCTTTTCCGCAGAGGTGTTCCATGTCTTGAGTCCGCGGTTTCCTGTCAGCAGCAAGCCTAGAACAGCCAGCTCATGCGGCTTCTCTGCAAGCTTCTCATCAACCGAGTGGAACACAGTACCGATCTCGAAGATCGCCAGATCGTTCTGCTTGCGGTTCCGGTTGTACTGTGCCATATCCATCAGTCCCGGCAGCAAGCTTCCCCGGAGCACACTGCGGTCCTCGCTCATCGGCATGGCTAGGCGAGCCTCTCCGCCGCCTCTTCCGAGCGATGGGAATACACAGGCCGCTCCTTCACGAATGAATGAATATCCCAGTGTCTCCTGCCAGCCCCCGTGCACGAGCAGCTGGCGAAGCGCACGGCGCAAAGCCTGTGCCTTGGTGTAGCCTCCGGCTGTTGTCCGGCCCTCAATAAAGGTTGTAGGAATGTTATCATAGCCGTAGATCCGGGCGATTTCCTCAATGAGATCCACATCCCGGGTAATATCTCCACGACGTGTAGGAACCCCTACTTCAAGCTCGCCGGTACCGGCATCCCCGCACTCGAAGTGGAGACGCAGCAGAATGGCCTTAGCTTCCAGCAGCGAGATATCTGTTCCGAGATAATCGTTCACCTTGCTTAAAGAGAGCTTGATTGTCTTTGGCTCGGGTTCCCGCTCAACCGCCTGGACGATACCTTTATGCACTCGGCCGCCTGCAAGCTCTGCAATCATCAGCGAAGCTTGGTTGAGAGCAGGAAGAACTCTTGCCGGATCAACCTCCTTCTCGAAGCGTTGCGAGGCTTCAGAGCGAAGCCCCAGCTGACGGGAGGTTTTACGAATGGAACCGCCGTCGAATTTGGCAGATTCCAGCACAATGGTATGTGTTGAATCCGTCACTTCAGAATCCAGGCCGCCCATAACGCCTGCCAGCCCGACCGGACGGTCTTCCCCATCGACGATCAGCAGGGTTTCCGGTTCCAAGGTCCGCTCCTGTCCATCCAATGTAACCAGCTTCTCCCCTGCCCGTGAAGCACGTACGCCAATGGTTTTCCCGGCGATTTTGTCGGCATCAAACGCATGGAGAGGTTGGCCGTATTCCAGCATAACGTAATTCGTAATATCCACAATGTTATTGATCGGCCGGATTCCCGCTGCCATCAGACGGCTCTGCAGCCATAGCGGGGAAGGCTCGATTTCTACGCCGGAAATAACTCTTACGGCATACCGGTCGCACAGCTCGGGCGACTCAATTTTTACCTGAATCGATTCAGAGGCTGCATCAGACACTTCGATCAATTTGCTTTCAGGATCAGGGAGCTTTACTTCCCGGCCCAGTATGGCCGCTACTTCATATGCCGCTCCCAGCATGCTAAGACAATCCGAACGGTTCGGTGTCAGATCGAAATCCAGCACCTGATCATCCAGATGCAACAGCTTGGCGATCGGGGAACCGACTGTACTGTCGGCAGGAAGTACAAGAATACCCTCCTGCTGCTCCTTTGGCAGCAGCTTATCATTAAGTCCAAGCTCTTTGGCGGAACAGATCATCCCTTGGGAGACCACTCCGCGCAGCTTGGCTTTCTTAATGTCCAGGCCGCCCGGAAGCTTGGCTCCCACAAGCGCGACCGGTACTTTTTGTCCGGCATCCACATTTTTAGCGCCGCAGACGATCTGAAGATCTTCTTCTTGCCCGGCATCCACCGTGCAGATGTTCAGCTTATCCGCATCCGGATGCTTTTCCTTATGCTTGACATACCCGACAACAACCTGTGCGGATACCCCTTTGTTCCGGTTCTCAACGCCATCGATTTCGATCCCGGACCGGGTGATTTTCTCGGCGAGCTCGGCAACATCAACCTGCTCCAAAGATACATATTGTGATAACCAATCGGTTGAAACTTTCATCGTATATTCCCCTTCCCTATTCGGCGCTCTATATTCTCGAAAACTGCTGCAGGAAACGCAGATCATTCGTAAAGAAATGACGGATGTCATCGACACCGTATTTCAGCATCGCAATCCGTTCCATCCCCATACCGAAGGCAAAGCCGCTATACTTTTCAGGATCGTAGCCGCTCATCTCCAGAACGCGAGGGTGGACCATGCCGCTGCCCAGGATTTCCAGCCAGCCCGAATCTTTGCATACTCTGCAGCCGTCACCACCGCATTTCACGCAGGTTACATCAACCTCAACGCTGGGCTCAGTGAACGGGAAAAAGCTTGGACGCAACCGGATTTGAGTCTGGCTGCCGAACATTTTGCGGGTGAATTCCAGCAGTGTGCCTTTCAGGTCGCTCATTCGAATCTTTTCGCCAATAACAAGACCCTCGATTTGATGGAACTGGAAGGAATGCGTCGCATCGTCGTCGTCACGCCGGAATACGCGCCCCGGACAGATAACCTTGACCGGCACCTCCCCTTTCATCGCTTCCATGGTACGCACCTGAACCGGAGAGGTATGGGTACGCATCAGCAATTCCTCCGTCAAATAGAAGGAATCCTGCATATCCCGCGCCGGGTGATTCTTCGGAAGGTTCAGCGCTTCAAAGTTATAATAATCCGTCTCCACCTCAGGTCCTTCAGCAATTCGATAGCCCATACCGATAAAAATATCTTCAATCTCCTGGATGACCTGGTTCAACGGGTGAACTGAGCCTTGCGTCATCGGGCGGCCTGGCAGGGTAACATCGACCTTCTCCGCCGCCAAGCGTCCTTCTGTCTCCTTGCGGTCGAACGCTGCCTGCTTCTCTTCAACCAGAGCTTCAATCACGCCCCGCACCTCATTCGCCACCTGGCCAATGATCGGACGCTCCTCAGCGCTCAATGCCCCCATGCCCCGCAGGATTTCTGTTAGTGCTCCCTTTTTCCCCAAATACTTTACCCGAAGGTCGTTTAACTGGGCCACATCGGCAACCCCGCCAAGCTGCTCCACTGCTTCCTGCTTCAATGATTCCAGACGCTGTTTCATTGATTGAATCCCCCTTTAGACTTTCATGCTAAGATCTTTCATGTCCATTATTGCCTCACTGGAAAAATAAAAAAGGCCTGTTCTCCCAGAAAGGGACGAACAGACCGTGGTACCACCCTTGTTAGAACTCATAAGCACCTGCAAACACCACAAACTCGCAGTCTGGCCTGAATTCTCACTTGATCGACATAACGGGTCGCAGCCGGTAACCTCTATTGCCGCGGGATCCAAATCTCCATCGGGTTCAAGGCACTGCTCCGGAGTGAACTTCAGCAGCCTGTTTCCGCAAGAGTGCTCTCAATCCATGGCACCCTGTCCCTGTGAGGAGGCTTCTGCTTACTTATCTCCATCTTTGCATTTGCTTGTTCAATTATCTGCTATTATATGAAAAGTTGACTTCGATGGCAAGCAATGCCTTGAAATTTCTCCGGCAAGCAATTTTTCTTTAGGTAAAAAGTGCTTGCATCCCTTCTTGAAAAGTGCTATATTATTTCTTGTCTTCACTGAAGAATTTACCCAATGTGAAGTTGACGGGACGTAGCTCAGCTTGGTAGAGCACCTGGTTTGGGACCAGGGGGTCGCATGTTCAAATCGTGTCGTCCCGACCATTATAATTATCATGCGGGTGTAGTTCAATGGTAGAACTCCAGCCTTCCAAGCTGGTAGCGTGGGTTCGATTCCCATCACCCGCTCCATCTATTTTACAACTCGGCAGTCGTTAGGAAGCTCTTCCTAAGCGGCTGTTTTTTGTTATGTGTCATTTCAAATGCCCGTTCATATCAATAAAGGCAGCTCCTCAGCCCGCAGGCTGATAGAACTGCCTTTTCCTGTATTTATCCTGCCTTCCGGTTCAGGAAATGATCTCTCAATTCTTCTGCTTTAACAGGCTTGCTGAACAGGTAGCCCTGACCCTCATGACAATTCTGCTGCTTCAAAAACTCCAACTGCTCCTTGCTCTCTACTCCTTCCGCCGTAACCTTTAATTTCAAATGATGCGCCATCATCGTGATCGTGGATACGATCGCTGCATCATTACCGTCAATCATGACCTCCCTTACAAAGGAACGGTCAATCTTGAGGCGGTCGATAGGAAGACTTTTCAGATAATTCAAAGAGCTGTACCCCGTGCCGAAATCATCGATACTAATATGTACACCCAGCTTCTTCAAGCTCTCCAGTTGATTTAGAGCCGTCTCGATATCAAAGGTCATGCTTTCCGTTACTTCAAGCTCAAGGTAATGGGCTTCAAGTCCAACCTCTTTAAGAATGGAGTCCACCTTTTCCGCCAGGTTATATTGTCTGAACTGCCGCATGGATAAGTTGACGGATACACATACCGGGTCAAAGCCTTCAAGCTGCCATCTTCTGTTATACCCGCAAGCTGTCTTGAGCACCCATTCTCCCAGCGGTACAATTAAACCGGACTCTTCCGCGATCGGAATAAACTCATTGGGAGGAAGTAAGCCACGCTTCGGATGATTCCACCTCACCAAAGCCTCCATGCCCACCATTTTTCCGCTCAATAAATTGAACTGAGGCTGGAATTCAAGGAAGAATTCCTCTCTGTCCAAGGCTTTTCGCATATCGTTTTCCAATTCCACTCTTGCCTGTGTGCGTAACTTCATGTCTTCCGAATACCGAAGAAAGGTCACGTCCCGTTCTTTAGCATAATGTACGGCCATGTCGGCGTACTGGATCAAATGATCCACACTTTTCGCATCATACGGAAAAATAGCCAGCCCCATACTGAGGGAAACATGATACTCCGTATCTACGATTGTGATGGAGGGATTAACAGAATGCAGCAATTGCTCTGCACGGCCTTCCAATTGCTTCGATTCGGTAAGCCCTGTGAATATTAAAGCGAATTCATCGTCACCAAGCCGGTATACCCTCTCCTGCTCGGTACATAGCATTTCGAGCCTTTTGCCAAGCTCTTTCAACAGCAGGTCGCCTGTGCTGTAGCCTAACGAATCATTGATTGCTTTAAACCGATCGATATTGACAACTGCGACGCCCTTAAGCTCAGAGGTCTTTGAGGATGTGCTTAGCATCCCGGCAAGCGTCTCCTTCAGACGGCGAATATTAGGAAGACCCGTCAGGTCATCATGATAAGCCATATGCTTCATACGGGCCTCGATCTTCTGTTGAACGCGGAAAGGCTCCAGAATCGTTAGCTGATAAACGCCTTTAAGCACAAAATAATAAGATATCGCCATATACCATTGCCCGATCATATGATAAAAGCTGGGCTTGGCAGGATCACCGGTCAACAGCAGGGAATAGCCCATCATCATGAAGAGCAAGGCGCGAACCACCGTCAGCGAGGCGATCGTTTTTGCTTTACAATGATGATACATCACACCTGCGATCCCCGCGGAATACAGCAGCATGGTAATGATCCATATCGTTAGTTTAAATTGAGGAAAGCTGCCGAGCTCAAGCATACTTTCCGGTAAAATTTGCTGATAAGAGAATAAAAGCAGGAGCAGCGCACCGCTCCCAACAGCTGTTCCAAGCAGAACACTTACTTTATACCGTCTCGTAATTTGATTGTCCGAAGCTGAAAATATCACTAACATTCCTACAGCACATATCAGATGTGAGATAACAAGGCAGACATTACTCAGCCGGGTATCCATATCGGAATCCCTTACCCCTGCTCCGTCTGGTCCCATGGCAAGCAGAAAGCTGAAGCCAGCCAGCACGATGAACAGGATTGCTGTGTAGAAACGATGCTTCGATAACTTTTCGGCAAACCAGATCCACCCCTGCGCAAAGATAGCGAACGCCACTGCCCCGCAGATCAGTCCTCCTACCAGCTGAATAACCTGAATAGTCTGAGTATCACCGAAATTTTCAAAATTCTCGAAAAATGCGAATAGACTTATCATTACCAACAGACCAAGCCCGATGTGAATAACTGCTGTCTTCTCCTCTGTCCTGACGTTCATATATGCTCAACTCCTGGAGGTTGGTATCTTGCAAGTCGCACACAATAGTAATTCAACAAGAAATGATCTATTCCTGCTTTATCCATTTTAAAATAACAATTTTCGAATTATTATTCATTGCGGTTAATAGAAATTTATCGTACTAGTTCGCTCGGCAGTGACTCATCTAAGCTCAAGTTAATGGTACGCTCCTTTAGGCGCAGTTTGCTGCAAGTGTGCAGCAGCATAAAACCGTCTAAAGATTGATTCTGCGTGCTGGGGGCAACGTGTGAAGTGTGCTTACGATCGCTGTTGTTCGCGGATTCCTTTGATTAAATAAAATCTGAAATTGTAGGAATCCGCTCACAAAGGCGAACACTTTCGCTTAATGCTTCCGAAGTAGCTTTCTTACAGAAAGCTTGTAACACTTCACACTTATGCCCTTATTACGCAGGCTCTTCATTCCGGATTTGCATGTGCCGAACGCACTTTAATAGCTAACAATGCAAACCATGCAGTGACTAAGCATTCGAATCCCTCGACAATTTTATGTAAATCACAGAACAAGACTATCTGCAAAAAGCCAACCAAGTACACACCATACGCTTTTAATGAAAAAAACGCGTTGTGCTATTGACGTCGTGCATAAAGTGGATCGTACAATCTGCCCTGTGCGCGCCTTTTGCCCAAGGCTTGCGCGCAGTATCCTGCTGCTGACATGCCACAGAGGCAAGTTTATTGCAGTGCTTAGGCTTAGCTATGTGCAAACTGCATTGTAGTTGAACTTTAAAGGCGCAGTAGTTAGGGCATAAGTGTAAAGGTAAAAGCTTTCTGTAAGAAAGCTGCATCGGGAGCATAGAGCGTTAGCGTTCGCCTTTGTGAGCCGATTTCTCCCTTGTTAGAACTTAGTCCAATCATAGAAATCCGCGAACAACAGCGATCGTAGCAACCCTTTACACGTTGCCCCTCTAACTCGCCTAATGGAGTTTAACTATTTTCCACTATTGCACACTTAACAGTAACTGCGTATCATTGCACCTTTAGCGGACAGGTGCATGGACAACTACCCACACAAGGACTATCCCCAGCAGATTCTGCAAAATGGTAACGAAGTACGTATACACACCTTGCATCATGCAGATCTCAAACTGCTCAAGGCTACCAACGAGCGATGCTTCACAGCATGGCGACGGTTGGTAGACCCCATGCAAATACGGAACACGCACGTGTAGTGAAAAAAGTTACCTTAAATTCAGTGGAAATGATAGAAATGCGGATATAGTGAATTTTTTGTACTTAAAGTTGACTAAAACGTGGGTTTGGCTAGTTACTGGCGATCTAAGGTAAGTTTTTTCACTAAAAGTGGGTTCGAGCGTCGAATGAAGATTTTAAGGGAAGTAATTTCACTGGAGTGTGACCGGAATGAGGCTGATCAAGTAGGACGAGTAAAGTTCGGAGCAAGAATGGAATAACCGGTCGGAAAACGAAGTTCCATGTTCCGCGCAAGGCCGAAGCAACGTACAACTGGGCGCAACTCCAGGCGCCCAGTGTTCCATTAGCTGTGCGTAAAGTGAATCGCGCAGGCTTCCATTTGTGATGCCTAGTCTAAGGGGCTGGCAGTAAAGTGAAGTTAGGAGGAGGCTATTGGCGCGCGGAGTATCCTGCTTGCATGCCACAAGCTGCAAGCTTACCGTAATGCGACTGTGGCGCAGGCACGTGCTAACTGCATAGCAGTTAAACTGTAAAGGCGAAGTAGCCAGGGCATAAGTGTGAAGTGTGCTGTAGAAGCGTTAGCGTTCGCCTTTGTGAGCGGATTTCTCCCTTGTTAGAACTTAGTCCAATCATAGAAATCCGCGAACAACAGCGATCGTAGCAACCCTTCACACGTTGCCCCTCTAACTCGCCCTCCAATATTTAACTGTCTTCCCGCTATTGCACACTTCCCCGCATATATGCAACATTGCACTCAGCATAAATTCGGTGATGCGCCGGTCTCTTAACATAAATAGGGCCTCCCTCCAGATCAAGTCCTTTGGGATGGCCCTACTTAGTACAATGTTTACTTGCTCTTGTCGAATCCGACTTCCGGTGTTGTCAGCTTGTCATAAAAGTCGACCGACTTGTCCTTGTCCTCAGAGGCACGCAAGGCCATCGCCGAGCGCGGATGCTCATCCAGACTTCCCGTAATCATATAGGGGATCAGATATCCCCATTCTTCCTTCTCGCGCAAAGGAACCAGCAACTGGTCCAATACCTCCAGTACCGGGCGCAGCTTGTAATTTGTATTTTTCAGATGGGTGACTAACAGCTCCGTCGGACAGTTGCCTGCGGCACGTCCCATTCCGTATACAGAAGCATCAAGCAATTCGACACCTAGATCCGCGGCAACAAGCGTGTTGGAGAAGGCAAGCTGCAGGTTGTTGTGCGTATGAACGCCCAGACGCTTGTTCGGCAGATGCTGCTTAAACTTATTTACCAGATGCTCCATGTCTTTATAGTCCAAACTCCCATAAGAATCTACAATATATACGACATCCACGACACTGTTCTTGATCATGTCAAACGCCTCAAGCAGTTCATGCTCCATAACGTTAGACAGTGCCATAATATTAATCGTGGTCTCATATCCGCGGTCATGAAAAGTCTGAACAAGCTTCAGAGCCTTGTCCACATCCTTCACATAGCAGGCAACCCGAATCAGATCGAGCAAGCTTTCGCTGCGCGGCAAAATATCATTTTCATCCACTCGTCCGATATCCACCAGTGCGGAGAGCTTCGTATTTCCTTTATTCGGAATGACCTTCTTCAGGAAATCATCATTTAGAAAACGCCAAGGTCCCGCCTCGTCGGCTCCCTTCAACAGCTTTGGAGAGTTTTTATATCCGATTTCCATATAATCGACGCCGGCTTCGTTCAAGCCTGCATATAATTTTTGGACAAATTCAACACTGAAATCCCAGTTATTAACAAGTCCCCCGTCTCGAATTGTACAGTCTACGATTTTGCATTGATTTTCCTTCATCCGTACCGTGTCCCTTCTTTGTGCATGTTTTATCTACCATCTTACTTGAAGAGAAAAGTAAAAGTAAAGATGTTCAGCCATTTCTTTTATTGTTTTTTGTGACTATTTTCACAGTTAATTCCAGAAGTATGCTGTATATTGATCCCGATTGAGAGTGATTATCAATATCGAATAATGTTATTTGGAGGGAAAACAATGCAGCCCCGTTCGGAAAATCTGATTCGGCTCAAACCTGGTCATTCCGCTGTAATCTCGCAACTGATACATATCGACCCCATGCTGCGGCGAAGACTTGCAGACCTCGGCATTCATGAGGGTGCAAGCATTACCGTCAAGCGTTACTGTCTGTGGGGCGGACCGGTCTTGCTTGAATGTCGCGGGCAGCTTCTGAGTATCCGCAGAAGAGAGGCTGCCCGGATCGAGGTGTCCGGATCTTGAACAATACCGCATTGATCGGAAATCCGAACACAGGAAAGACCTCGCTGTTTAATGCGCTGACAAGCTCATATCAATATGTAGGCAACTGGTCCGGTGTCACGGTTGAGAAGAAAGTAGGCCAGCTTCGCAATAAAGCAGGTTCTATTACAGATCTGCCCGGTGTTTATTCCCTCAATCCGGTGTCCCGCGATGAAGGCGTGGTAGCGACGTTTCTGGTCGGTCAGGAGCCCTCGGCCATCATAAATATTGTGGACGCCTCCCAGTTGGAGCGAAACCTCTACCTCACCTTACAGATGCTTGAATACGGCAAGCCCCTTCTGATCGGCTTAAATATGATGGACGTCGCTGAATCCCGTGGAGTCCATATTCAGATCGAAGTATTATCCCGTATGTTGGGGGTTCCAGTCATTCCATTGGTTGCACGGACAGGAAAAGGATGCCATGAATTATTGGAGGTTATGAGCCACAATTCCTCGCAGACCGCTGCGCCGGATTGGATTCTTGATTACGGCGAGACGGTTGAACAAGCTATCCTTGATATTTCCCGGGAATTAGCGAAATTTATCCCTAATGCGAGTCTGTCAACGCGTTGGGCTGCACTTCAACTGCTTGAGAACAATCAAGCTGTACGCCATGCCCTGAAATTAGACGACGATTGTTCCCGGCGTCTGGATACCCTTCTTGAAGGGACAGAGCGGTCGCTAGCGGCAACAGACCCATCCATGACACTGACTCACTACTTGAGATCCGTACGAATGGCGCGCATTCAAGAAATTTTGAAAAGCGCGGTGATTACCCAACCAAAAGCTCGCCCGACTCTTACGGATCGTATCGATCAAATGGCCATGCATCCTTTTTGGGGAGTCCCCCTCTTCTTAACCTTTATGTATGTTACCTTCAAACTAACGTTTGACTGGCTCGGGAATCCGCTATCCGATATGCTGGATACCTTTATTTCAGGACCCTTGAGTACTTTTATTTCAGGAGCCCTGGAGGCTCTGAACGTCTCTGGATTCACTGCAGCATTAATATTAGACGGCATTGTAGCAGGTGTTGGCGGTGTCCTGGTATTCATGCCGCAAATCTTCATCATGTTCCTTATCATTTCCTTCATTGAAGATACTGGTTACATGGCCCGAATTACGGTAATGCTGGATCGGTTAATGGAGATGGTCGGACTGAACGGCAAGTCCCTGATCCCATTTATTATCGGGTTTGGGTGTAACGTTCCTGCAATCATGGCTTCCAGAGGGATTGAACAGGAAAAGGAACGTACCTTGACGATGCTGCTTGTACCCTTAATGTCATGTTCAGCCAGGCTTCCTGTGTATGCATTATTTGCCGGTGTATTTTTTGCTAGATCACAAGCTCTAGTTGTCTTTTCTCTTTATATCCTTGGTATTCTTCTTACTCTGCTGCTGGCCAAACTGTTCTCCAGGACCATCTTTAAGAATCAAAAATCCTTCTACTTTATTGAGCTTCCTCCCTACCGTCTGCCGCAAGGACGGACATTATTCCGAAGTACTTGGGAGAAAGGAAAGGGATTCCTGCGTAAAGCAGGCACCTTTATTCTTGCCGGCTCTGTTCTGATCTGGATGATGTCTTATCTCGGCCCTGGAGGCGTGGCTGAGTCCATGGATGATAGCTTTCTCGCCTATGTCGGAGGGCTGATCGCCCCTTTGCTTCAGCCTGTTGGCTTCGGAACCTGGCAAGCTGGCGCTGCATTAATGACTGGTTTTATGGCCAAAGAGGTCGTCGTCTCAACGATGAATATCATTTACCATGTTCCGGATATCAACGGACTGCAGGTCCAAATTTCATCGGCCTTTACTCCGCTTCAGGCTTACAGCTTCATGTCATTTATACTGTTATATACGCCTTGTCTGGCAACCGTGGGTGTTCTTCGGAAGGAAACGTCCTCCTGGAAGTGGACTGCATTTTCAGTTGCATATGCTGTGCTGCTTGCCTATCTCGTATCGATCGTTATTTATCAAGGGGGCAAGTTGATCTTTTAATGGAAGGAAGATGAACGAATGATCGCTGACATTGTGATCCTGACGGTTGTATTCGCTTATGCTGGATTTGCTTTTTATCGAGGTATTCGAAAACGGAAGCAAGGGGCCTGCGCAGCCTGCGCCCAACAACAATCCTGTGCAGCTTCCTGTTGCGATTCGGCTTCTTCATCGACCAAGCAGCCGCCTGCGGGATGAGTGAAATATGCATGCTAAAAAACCTGCGGCCGCTGCTGTGCGGCGCAGGTTTAGTATTCATGTAGCCAAAGGAAGCGAGATCACAAAGATCGTACCAGCCCCTTTGATGCTATCGGCAAATATCGTTCCCCGATGATTTTTTATAATTCTATAGCTGACCGATAGTCCGAGCCCGGTTCCCTTTTCCTTCGTCGTGAAGAAGGGAGAGAACAGTTTTGCCAGCATCGCTTTATCCATTCCCTTTCCATTATCGCGAATAGAAATGTTGACGTATTTCTCTTCAAGCTCAGCCTTCACTTCAATCTGGCCGGAATGCTCGCTGCCTACCTCCTCGATCGCCTCCATTGCATTCTTGATCATGTTAAGGAGCACTTGCTTGATCTGCTTTACATCCACCGCAATGCTCATCTGAGGCGCAACTTCCTTAATGCTGATCTCGCAACCCTTCATCAAGGCCTCGCTCTCTGTCAGAAGGACAACCTCTTTCAGCAGGGAAGCGACGCTGATTACGCTCTTCTGCGGAGTCGAAGGCTTCGAGGAGTTCAGAAATTCATAAATAATATCGTTGGCCCGGTCAATCTCACTCAGAATGATCTGCGCATATTCATCCCTTCCCAACTGAACAAGATGGGGCTTGAGCAGCTGGATAAAGCCGCGAATCGCAGTTAACGGGTTGCGAATTTCGTGTGCGATGGCAGCCGATATCTTCCCCAGCATGGCCAGCTTGTCATTCTGATAGGCCGTTTCTTCAATCTGTTTAAACTCGGAGACATCCTTGACACTGACCAGATAGTCTCCATCCATCTCATCACTATACGTTATGGTCGCAAGCCAATATCGCCCATACTCATCCATAAACTCAAAGTTTCTCTTCCGATACACAATGGTTTCCCGATACAGCCCGATAATCTTCTTTCTCTTGTAATGACTAATGCCAGGGTGCTTCAGTAACTGGGCCAGATTACAACCAATCAGTGACTGACGAGGGAGCTCAAGCAGCTTGGCCATTCGGACATTGATAAAGGTCATGGTCCCCTCTGTGTCAAACAGCATGATCCCGCTATCCAGATGCTGAAGCACATTCTCATATTTATTCATGACTAATTCAGTGGATTGAAATGCTTTTACAGATTGGAGCAGTGTCTCTTGAAATTCGCCTAACAAGCTGGTTCCCCCTTTGTCTCTTAATGATCTTTCCTGCCATAAACGACACTAACGATCATGAAACGAAACATCCGCCTTTTCCTGGAACACAATCTTGCTTACTTATGAAACTGTATTTAGAGCCTGTCCTATATGTAATTAACTATTTCAATCATAGTAAACTTTTCCAATTAACGTCAATCAGAGATACTGTCGAAAAAGAGGGGATACTCTCAAATAAACAGAAATCCGAAAAAAAGTATTGCGATTTGCAGCTGGTAATTCTTTCGAATAAGGAAAAACCGCCATTCAAGGAAGTGATCCTTGAGATGACGGCTCTTCTTTATCAGCTATGTTTTTGCAACAGCTTCATTCTTCGGCGGCTCATGACAGCGAGTCTTCGCTTCAACTCCGCTTCCCATTCTGTATCATTGAGTTGAACGGCAACAGAGAGCAAATCCAGCGACAGGTCAATCTGATTCTGAACAATATCGAGCGGATCCTCATCCTCCCGGTTTACACAGTTGCCGAAGATTTCATCTTCGTTCTCCATGCTAAAATCCTGGAAATCGATTTCGGAGAGGCCGTCACTATGCGCATATTCCGCCAATACCTCATACTCATTTTCAACCTTGTAGTGGACCTCCACCCGATGGCAAACAGGGCAGAACAGGAGGGGAACATTGTGTACTTGAGTACGATAATGCTTCAACGTCCCTTTCGTGCCCAGCATACTCGCTCCACAGCAAAAACTCATTCCCCATCACCCTTTCAGCAAATCAGGAATATTCCTGAACCCCTAATATGTTATTGCATCTACTTTATTCTAAAGACCGGTTAATGATACCTCAACCCGCCTGAATAAAGAATAATCAACTCACATGGTAGCACCGGGCAATTGCGAAGTCAACTCGCTGATGGCGATGGCTTCTTTACTTGGACATTGCTGCGACGATCAGGTCTCCCATGGCAACTGTGCCGATGGCCTTGCTCTTGTCGACTGCGATATCGCCTGTACGGTGTCCGGCGTTCAGTACATCCGCCACCGCGCGCTCGATCGCATCCGCTGCATCCGCATATCCGAAGGTCATCCGGAACATCAGGGCTACGGACAAGATGGTTGCAATCGGATTGGCCAGATTCTGGCCTGCAATATCCGGTGCAGAGCCATGGACCGGCTCGTACAGGCCAAAGCTGCCTTCTCCGAGCGATGCCGATGACAGCATACCGATCGAGCCTGTCAGCATGGCCGCCTCATCACTCAAAATATCTCCGAACATATTCTCAGTAACGATGACATCAAAGCTGGAAGGCCGTCTTAAGAGCTGCATCGCACAGTTGTCGACGAGCACATGCTCAAGTTCAACGTCCGGATATTCCGGAGCAACCCGGTTCACCACTTCACGCCACAAGCGGGAAGTCTCCAGCACATTCGCCTTATCTACGGAAGCAAGCTTCTTCCGGCGCTTCTGTGCGATTTCGAATGCCTGGCGCACAATACGTTCAACCTCGGATACGTTGTAGGCGCATGTATCAACCGCTTCCTGCCCCTGGTCGGTATCACGGCGGTATTTCTCACCGAAATAAATGCCTCCTGTAAGCTCGCGGACAACCATCAAATCGGTTCCTTCCAGCACCTCAGGCTTCAGGGTGGAGGCATCCTTCAAGCAGTCAAATACGACAGCCGGACGAAGATTGGAGAACAGCCCCAGTGCCTTGCGAATGCCCAAAAGTCCTGTCTCCGGACGAAGCTCCTTCGGATTATTATCCCATTTCGGACCGCCAACGGCACCAAGCAGTACTGCGTCCGCCTTGCGGCACACTGCCAGAGTCTCCTCTGGGAGCGGGGTCCCCTTCTCATCAATTGCAATTCCTCCGAACAAAGCATGCTCGGTCTCGAAGCGATAGCCGAACAGCTCCTCTGTCCGCTTAAGAACCTTCTCCGCTTCTGCAACAACCTCCGGACCAATGCCGTCTCCGGCGATGACTGCAATCTTCTTCACTTCTGCCATAATTACAACTCCCTTTCATGGATAGCTCATATCTGTAGTAAGCTGGACTATACTTTCCGGAAATGAAGCAGCTTGAGTGCCTTTAGTTCAACTTATCTAACTCGCTTGTATCATCTTATTTCAGTTGTAACATACATAACATGGAGTTACAAAGATATAGAAACTATTAACTTCATAGGTTAAACCTATAAGTTGATTATAAAAGGATAAACGAACTCCCCTGAAGTCAACAAGCTCAGGGGAGTTCTCAAGTTTCTTAGGAAAAACAGGTCGTTAATCTGGGGTTACCTTACTTCTTGATCCAATGCATCAAGCCACGAAGCTCTTTACCCACAACTTCAATCGGATGTTCAGCTTCATTGCGGCGAGTTGCCGTCAAGAAGGCACGGTTGGACTGGTTCTCCAGGATAAAGTCTCTTGCAAATTTACCTTGTTGGATGTCGGACAATACAGCCTTCATCGCTTTCTTCGTCTCTTCAGTAACAATGCGAGGACCTGTTACATAATCACCATACTCCGCCGTGTTGGAGATGGAATCACGCATTGTAGCCAGACCGCCTTCATAGATCAGGTCTACGATCAGCTTCAGCTCATGCAAGCACTCGAAATATGCCATCTCAGGAGCATAGCCTGCTTCTGTCAATGTTTCGAAGCCAGCCTTGATCAATGCGGATACGCCGCCGCAAAGTACAGCTTGCTCACCGAACAAGTCGGTTTCGGTTTCTTCGCGGAAGGAAGTCTCAATAACTCCCGCACGGGTACAGCCAATGCCTTTTGCATAAGCAAGGCCGATTTCCTTTGCTTTGCCGGTTGCATCCTGATGAACTGCAATCAGGCCTGGTACCCCAAAGCCTTCAACATAAGTCCGGCGAACCATGTGGCCCGGTGATTTAGGGGCTACAAGAAGCACGTCGTTGTCCGGAGAAGGAACAATTTGTCCAAAGTGAACGTTAAAGCCGTGTGCAAACAGCAGCGCTGCTCCCTTTTTCAGGTTAGGTGCAATTTCGCTATGATACACAGATGCTTGCGTCTCGTCAGGCATAAGAATTTGTACAACATCTGCGCGTTTTGTTGCTTCCGCCACAGACAGAACCTCAAAGCCGTCTTCCTTCGCTTTATTGAACGATTTACCCTCACGAAGACCGATAACGACTTGAAGTCCGCTCTCACGCAGGTTTTGCGCATGGGCATGGCCTTGGCTGCCATAACCGATAATTGCAATCGTTTTTCCTTTTAGTACGCTAAGCTCTGCATCCTGTTCATAGTACAAAGTTACTGCCATCTCTAAAGCCCTCCCATATTTTGCGGGTCTGTGCCATAGGCACGTCCCAATTTTTATTGTTTCGCCGCCTGTATGACGGGGGATTCATAAGACCCTGCCGATGTAACGATCTCATCAATCTCCCGCCATACACGGACGGGATTCGATCTAAGCGTTCCCTCGAATCATAGCAGTTACTCCGGTCCGGGACAATTCCTTAATTCCATACGGACTAAGCAACTCAATCATCGCATCAATTTTCTCGGTGTCACCCACAACCTGAACAATCATGCTGCTCGTACCGATATCAACTACCGCAGCGCGGAAGGTTTCGACTACGCCCATGATCTCCGGGCGCTCCGAAGGCTCTGATTTCACCTTAATCAATGCAAGTTCTCTGCCAACCATCGGTCTCGAGCTAAGGTTCACTACCTTAATAACATCAATCAATTTGTAGAGCTGCTTCTCAATCTGTTCCAAAGTCTTGTCGTCACCCTGGGTCACAATGACCATTCTGGACAAGCCTTCTTCCTCCGACTGGCCAACCGTAATACTCTCGATATTGAAGCCGCGGCGTCCGAACAATCCCGCGACCCGCTGAAGAACACCCGGCTGGTCATTAACTAATACTGATATCGCATGGTTCTTCATCATGTTAATCTTCCCCCAACAGCATTTGATCAATTGTGGAGCCTTGAGGTACCATCGGATAGACATTCTCGCCTTTCTCAACGACGAATTCCACAAGCACCGGTCCCGGTGTATCCAGAGCCTCCTGCCAGGCCTGTCTGGCTTCTTCCTTATTCGTAGCCCGGAGTCCCTTCACCCCGTACGCTTCGGCAAGCTTCACAAAGTCAGGGCTGCCGGCCAGGTCGATGAAGCTGTACCGGTTCTCGTAGATCAGTTCTTGCCATTGCCGCACCATCCCGAGCACCTGGTTGTTAATGACAACCACCTTAACCGGAATGTTGTTGATTGCACAAATCGCCAGCTCCTGAGCGCACATCTGCATGCCGCCGTCGCCATTGATCGAGATAACCAGCCGATCCGGGGCAGCCATCTGAGCACCGATGGCCGACGGGAATCCGAAGCCCATTGTCCCCAGGCCGCCGGATGTGATCCAGGAGCGAGGCTGATTGAACTTGTAGTATTGAGCAGCCCACATTTGATGCTGACCTACGTCCGTTGTTACAATCGCTTGCCCCTCCGTCGTTTCGTTCAAAAGCTCAATTACCCATTGCGGTTTAAGCACCTTATCCGAGTCCTTATACTTGAACGGGTTCTCTTGGCTGGATTTTGCAATCTTCTCTCTCCAAGCATCCGCTTTGCCTGCCCGAGCCACAAGCGGGATGAGCAGCTCCAGCACGTGCTTGACATCCCCGACAATCGGAATATCTGTGTTCACATTTTTTCCGATCTCAGCCGGGTCGATATCGATATGTGCGATTTTCGCATGCGGAGCGAATCCGTCCAATTTTCCGGTTACGCGGTCATCGAACCGTGCCCCCAGACTGATGAGGAGATCCGCTTCCTGAATGGAGCGGTTCGCCGTAAGCGTACCGTGCATTCCCGGCATTCCCATCCACAATTCATGTCCGCTCGGGAAACCTCCAAGACCAAGCAGTGTTGTGGTAATCGGGATTTGAGTGATGTTTACGAATTCGAGCAGCGCCTCGTGCGCTCCGGCGTAGACGACACCGCCGCCGGCCAGGATAACCGGACGTTCCGATTCTTGAATCGCCGCAGCCAGCTTATCCAGCTGAAGTCTGTTCGGCTTCACCGTTGGCTGGTAGCCGCGCAGATGAACGTTCTGCACTGGCTCGAACAAGGTCTTGGCTGCCGAGACATCCTTCGGAATATCGATCAGTACCGGACCTTTTCTGCCTGTATTTGCAATGTGGAATGCCTCATGAATCACCCGCGGCAAATCCTCCACATTTCGTACCAGATAGCTGTGTTTGGTAATCGGCATCGTGATCCCGGTAATATCGGCTTCTTGGAAAGCATCGGTTCCGATCAAGCTTGACACGACGTTCCCCCGTAATCACCACAAGAGGCACTGAATCCATATAAGCTGTTGCAATTCCCGTGACCGTATTGGTTGCACCCGGACCGGAGGTTGCAATACACACACCGACTTTGCCGCTCGCGCGTGCATAGCCATCTGCTGCATGAATCGCTCCTTGTTCATGTCTTGTCAGCAAATGGTGGAAATCAGTAAATCCGTACAGGGCATCGTAGATATACAATACCGCCCCACCTGGATAACCGAAGACGCACTCGACACCTTCCAATAGCAAACTGCGAAGCAAGATTTCGGAGCCGGAAATCACTTCCGGTTTCATCCATTTCTCACGTAATTGTTCTGTAGACCGCACTTCAGGAATTTGCGCGCTCATCAGTCATCCTCCTTCCAAAGATTGGATATATTTATATAACAAAAAAACCTTCCGTCCGCCGGAATAGTCTCCTATTCCGAGGGACGAAAGGCTTTGCTTCCGTGGTACCACCCATTTTTACCCGACTCCTCACGGAATCAGACCTTGACGGGTACAGCATTCCAGCTACTACCCGTGGTCTTTAACGCAGACCCGACGATTTCTCCTAATAGGCGGGATATGCCGGAGGACCGGTATCCAACTTTTCAGAAAAACAGCTCCGAGGTGAGCTCGCATTTAAGGGGTAATGGCAGATGGTCTCAGCAAATCCATCCACTCTCTGAGCAAAGAGCCCTTAACCTTCGTCCTCATCATAGCCGTTTGATATAGTCGTTAAAATGTTTAGACACATTATATGATTAGTTTACATTCAGAGTCAATACCTTAATTTTAATCTGCACAAAAGTAAGTCGAATTATCCTCTTGAATCACTTCGTGATCAAAAGACGAACGCTTTAAGATTTTCGACATATGATATGGGTAATGGCCCAGGCAAGGAGGATGTGTGAAATGATTAGATACAGAAGACCCAAGCAGGACGATCCTGTCATTCATGATCTGATCTGCAAGGAGCTTGTCCCGCTCTCCCACCTGTCTCCAAGTGAACTGAAGACAGTGGTTAAGGACGTGCCCAAACGGCTATCCCATGGCGTTACCCTGGTAGCATCCAAAGATTATGAATCAGACCCTATCGCATTTATCCACTTCATGATGCATGGGGAACTGCTCTATATTGACATGATGGCGGTTGCTCCATCCTATCGTCGCAACCGCCTTGGAAAGACGCTCCTGGCACATGCTGAGAATTTTGCCAGTTCACGCGGCTGTGTAAAGTCAAAGGTTATGGTAGACTTCGACAACACCAGAGCACACTTATTTTACAAAAATTTAGGATATCAAACCATCCGTTACATGAAGCCCTCTCAATGCTTTGAACTGGAAAAGGAGCTTTTAAACCGAAGATAGTCCTTACCAGAAGCCCCCTCCATAAGGGCCCGGTCCATAGCCATAAGGACTATATCCCCCGTATGGTCCATAGCCTCCATAACCGTAGCCTCCATAACCTCCGCCGTAGGCGTATGGCGATGCTCCAATTGCAAGCAAATCAAACAAAACTAATGGAATGATGGCCTTCGTCTTTACCTTTTTCCCTGGATTCTGCCTTACGTATAGACGACCGCCGCTAACCTTGACCAGTTTGCCGCTGACAACGCTTCCGTCCTTTTTATAAGCGACAATCGATTTCCCGACCCATTTTTCCGCTTCTTTCCTTGTCACCTTCGTGGCCATTTCAGCTTCCTCCTTCGTATATCGTAATCTCGTTCAAATTACTATATTCCCGGGACTTCGCCGCTGTTTGAGCCATCGCCTTGAGGCTAAGAAATGGGCATAAAAAAAACTGTATCCGCAAAGCCGATGGAATTCGGCCTCGGGATACAGTTCTTGGATCATTAGCGTTTGGAAGGATCGTAAGGAGTCCCGAGCGCAGACGGTGCGGAGGCTCTCCCCACCGCACTGACAAGCACGATAATCGTCAGTACATACGGGATCATGAAGATAAATTCCTGCGGAATACTTCTCGACCATTCAAACAATTGCACATAGTTCCGAATCGCTTGGGAGAACCCGAAGAACATCGCTGCCCCAAAGGCACCCACCGGATTCCATTTCCCGAAGATCATTGCGGCTATCGCAATATAGCCTTGTCCGGAAATGGTGTTGTGCGAGAACAAACTGGTTGTCGTTAACGTAATCGTTGCCCCGCCCAATCCGGCCAATGCGCCGGAAATCATAACGCCGATATAACGCATACGGGACACATTTACCCCTAGCGTGTCTGCCGCTCCCGGGTACTCGCCCACCGAACGCAGACGAAGGCCGAACGGCGTTTTGTACAGCACATAGAATGCTACTGCCACCAGAATCAAAGCCAGATAAGTGGTCGGATAGGCATTGAAGAATCCCTCGCCGATAATCGGAATGTCTCTTAACAAAGGAATAGCCTGTTTATGAAACACTTTAATCAGCGGTGTCTCGGCAGAGCCGTCAAACAGCAGCTTCACAATAAATAAGGTCAGACCGGCCGCCAGGAAGTTAATGACGATACCGCTGATGGTCTGATCCGCTTTAAAGGTAACGGAGGCTAACGCATGGATCAACGAGCCCAGGATGCCTACAAAGATTGCGCAAATAACGCCGACCCAGGGGGCTGCGCTTCCCATGCCCGCCTCTTGAGCATAATAAGTGCCTACTCCGGCGGCAAATGCGCCGAAAATCATCAGACCTTCCAGCCCGATATTGACTACGCCGGAACGTTCGGAGAAAATCCCGCCGAGTGCCGTAAAGATCAAAGCCGTAGAAAACACGAGCGTCGAGTTCAGCAATTGGCCTAACAGCGTAAGAACGTCCATATTACAGCACCTTCTCTTTCTTGCGCTTGAGATAGAACGGCTTTAGGATGAAGCGTACGATGCCTTGCGCAGCAATGAAGAAAATAATCGAGCCGATAATGATTTTAATAAGCTCAGGCGGAACTCCGGCGGCAAAGCTCATGCCTGCCGACCCGTAAGTCAAGCCTCCATACAGAATCGCTGCGAATACAACGCCGATCGGATGGTTCATCCCAAGCAACGCAACCGCAATTCCGTCGAATCCATACCCCGGAGATGCAGCAAACACGGATTGGAAATGGAATACGCCAAGCACCTCAAAGGTGCCGGCCAAGCCGGCGAACACGCCGCTGATGAACATCGCCTTGATGACATTGCGGCCCACGTTCATCCCTGCATATTCAGCCGCATGCTGATTAAAGCCCACGGCGCGCATTTCATAGCCCTGCTTTGTTTTCCATAAGTAAATATAAAAGAATGCCGCTGCGATCAGTGCAATTACTGTCCCCCAGTGCACACGGGCATTATCGAAGATTGAAGACAAGAAGGTCATCGAAGCGGATGCCTGAATATCTTCGGAACGGTTCTGTCCTTTTAACAGGAAGAAGTGACGAATAATATAGTTCGAGAAGTAAAGAGCGACCCAGTTCAGCATAATCGTCGTAATAACCTCGTTAATTCCCCGTTTCGCCTTGAGGAAGCCGGCAATTGCAGCCCAGCATCCGCCTGCAAGTCCACCAGCGATTACTGCCAGCGGAACTGAAACCAGAGCATGTACGCCATCCAGAGACAACGATACGGCCGTGGCTGTCGTCATACCGATCAGCACCTGACCATCCGCCCCGATGTTGAACATCCCTGAACGGAAGGCAAAGGCAACAGCCAGACCGGTAAAGATCAGAGGCGTGACCTGACGAATGGTCTCCCCCACATGATATGGACTGCCGACCACACGTTTAATAAGCGCGGAGTAGGCCTCAATCGGATTATAATTCCCGAGAAGCATGACCAAAGCCCCTACGATCAGGCCTAGCACAATGGCGACTAAAGGCACGACAAGGCTGTCGAGCGTAAATATTTTGCGCAGCTTATTCACCCTTTTGTCCCCCTTTATCAATAAAGCCTGCCATCATTAGTCCGAGCTCCTGGTCATTGGTGTCTTTCGGATACACTTCTCCGACGATTTTTCCGCCATAAATAACCGCGATCCGATCGGCAACATTCATGATTTCATCCAGCTCGAACGAGACAAGAAGAACGGCTTTGCCCTGATCGCGTTGCGCGATTAATTGCTTGTGTACAAATTCAATGGCGCCTACGTCCAAGCCCCGTGTAGGTTGAGCTGCAATAAGAAAATCGGGATTCTTGTCTATTTCCCGCGCAATAATCGCCTTCTGCTGATTTCCTCCGGACAACGAACGAGCCTTGGTCTCAATATCCGGTGTACGAACATCGAAGTCTTTGACTAGCTTTCCTGCATATTCGCCAATCGTGCGCTGATCCAGGAAAGCGCCCTTACTGTAGGGAGTCTTGTAATAGGTTTCCAAAATCATATTCTCCTTGACGGAGAAATCCAAAACCAGACCGTGCTTGTGACGGTCTTCGGGAATATGCGACACACCGCTTTCAATAATTTTCCTTGTTGGCAGATTGGTAATACTTCTGCCTGACAGGGTAATCGTTCCCGAATTGATTTTACGCAGTCCGGTAATGGCCTCGATTAACTCGGTCTGGCCGTTCCCGTCCACACCGGCAATTCCGACGACCTCTCCGGCTCTGACTACCAGGTCAAGCCCGTTAAGAAGAGAAACGCCTTCTTTGCTTTCCACTCTTACCTGATTCATTTCCAGTACAGGCTGGCCAATGTTCGGCTCGTCCTTGTCAATCTTGAACGAAACACTGCGTCCGACCATTTTTTCGGCGAGATCGCTCGGATTGGTCTTGTCCGTATCTACGGTATCAATGACCTTCCCCCTGCGGATGATCGTCACCCGATCCGAAATTTCCATGATTTCTTTTAACTTATGCGTAATTAGAATAATGGACTTTCCTTCCGCCACCAAGCGGCGCATAATGGCCATTAACTCTTCGATTTCCTGTGGTGTCAATACCGCAGTAGGTTCATCAAATATTAAAATATCAGCGCCCCGGTACAACGTCTTCATAATTTCGACGCGTTGCTGCATTCCTACCGAAATGTCTTGAATCTTCGAGTTAGGGTTGACCTGAAGTCCATATTGTTCCGACAGCTTGGCCACCTGCGCGGATGCTGATTTATAGTCGATATTTAGTCCTTTTTTAGGCTCCATACCCAGAATGATATTCTCTGTCACCGTGAAAGGCTGGACAAGCTTAAAGTGCTGGTGAACCATGCCGATTCCGTATTTAATCGCCTTATTCGGATTGTCAATCGTAACCGGTGTGCCGTTCATTTCAATCGTGCCTTCATCTGGCTGATAAAGGCCAAATAGAATATTCATCAAAGTCGATTTGCCAGCGCCGTTCTCTCCGAGCAGCGCATGAATTTCCCCTTTGCGGAGGGTCAAACTGATGGAGTCATTGGCAATAATGCCAGGGAAACGCTTTGTGATTTGCTTCAACTCGACCACAGGAGCCGCAGCCGCAGTGCTCATGAAATCACCCTCATCATTTGGGATTTAAGCAAACAACAAGGCCAGTTATACATCACTGGCCTTGCTTGTTTGTGCTTTACATTTTTTATATCGGAATGGGTCTTGAGATTTATCTATACGGGATTATTCAGCAGGAACTGTAATTTCACCGTTGATAATTTTCTGTTTGAACTCTTCGACCTTGTCCAGGATTTCTTGGCTTACGTTTGCCTTCGAAGTTTCCGGCAAGCCTACGCCGTCATCCTTCAAAGTCAGGTTGGTAACTTGTCCGCCCTTGAACGTACCGTCAATAACTTGCTGGGATACGTTCTTAACCGCTACGTCAACGCGTTTCACCATCGAAGTCAGCGTTACTTCGTCGCCGAATTCAATCGATTGGTCCTTATCTACGCCGATAACCCACAATTTGTTGGCACCACCGGCAGCGTTGCGTGCAGTTGCTTCGTTAAATACGCCGTTGCCTGTTTGTCCGGCAGCTGGGAAAATAATGTCCGCGCCGTCATCGAACAATTGGCTCGCCAAAGATTTACCAACGTCAGGCTTGTCATAGGCACCTGCATAAGTAATCGTCAGCTTCGCATCAGGATTAACCGCTTCAATCCCTGCCTTGAAGCCTACTTCAAAGCGCTTGATAACCGGACTTTCCATGCCGCCGATGAAGCCGATCTTATTTGTCTTTGTAGTCAGACCAGCAACCACACCTACGAGGAAGGATCCTTCGTTCTCGGCAAAGGTTACCGATTCAACGTTGGCAGCTTCAACTACCGCGTCGATAATGGCAAGCTTTGCTTCCGGATTAGCGTCGGCCACTTGTTTAACAGCATCGCCGAGGTCAAAGCCAATTCCCCAAGTCAGATCATATCCGCCTTGAACGAATTCGTTCAGGTTAGGAAGATAATCCGCGCTTGTTGTACTTTGAAGGTATTGATGCTGAATACCTTGCTCAGCGTTCAATGCTTCCAGAGCTTCCCAAGCCGATTCGTTAAAGGATTTGTCGTTTACGCCGCCTACGTCAGTTACAAGGCCGATCTTGATATCGGAGCCCTTGCTGTCACCGCTGTTACCAGCGCCGCTGGAGTTGTTGGTTGCAGCACCATTATCAGAAGTGTTGTTCGCTGCATTGTTCTTGCTGTTGTTGCCGCATCCTGTCAGAACCATTGTCAATGCGAGCACCATGACTAGAGAATACTTGAAGACCTTGTTCATTAACGTATAATCCCCCTTAAAAATTTTGTCCATTTCTGCACAGACCGATTATACCTTTAAAAACACCTAAAATCCATACTTTTAATAACCTATGGTTAAATAAGTTTCGTCTTTTTGTAAAAGCAAACGCTTCCTTTCGACATAGTTCCCATCCTATGTTTGATAGATGTGAACTTCTGCCTTCTGCAGCACATTTCTTCCTTATAAATCCCTCTCTTATCGTGCCCAATTATATACTTTTCACACCTCATAATAAAACCGCCGTCACCGGAATGAATCAAGTCATTCTGTGACGGCGGTATAGACTTCATAAATTAAGCGTTGATTTTTTCTTTAGCTACAGTCGCCAAGGAATTGAACGCATTAATATCATTTACAGCCAAGTCAGCCAGCATTTTGCGGTTGATGTTGACTTCAGCCAGTTTAAGGCCGTGCATCAATTTGCTGTAGGACAAGCCGTTCATGCGAGCAGCCGCATTAATACGAACGATCCAAAGCTTGCGGAAGTCGCGTTTCTTCGTACGACGATCCCGGTAAGCATATTGCATCGATTTCATAACTTGCTCGTTAGCAGTTTTGAAAATGCGATGTTTCGAACCAAAGTAACCCTTTGCCAGCTTCAATACTTTTTTATGACGACGACGAACTACAAATCCGCCTTTTACTCTTGCCATATCAATAAACCTCCCAATAAGTTGTGTAAATGATTATTTCAAGTTTGCAAGTTGTTGCTTCAAACGGCTAACGTCACCGGAATAAGCCACAGGGCTGTTTGCCAATACACGTTTTGCGCGTTTGGACTTATGGGACAGCAAGTGATTGCGGTTTGCTTTGTAACGTCTTACTTTACCGGAACCGGTAATTTTGAAGCGGTCTTTCAGACTGCTGTGAGTTTTCATTTTAGGCATGGTACTTCCCCCTCATAGTTTGTGTTCAATGCGCTTAGCTTTTAGGCGCCAGAATCATAATCATGCTGCGGCCTTCCAATTTTGGAAGACGTTCTACGGCAGAGATCTCGGCAACCTCTTCCTTGACGCGGTCAAGAATTTTCTTACCGATATCTGCATGGGTAATTTCACGGCCGCGGAAGCGAACCGAGCATTTTACCTTATCGCCTTCATTCAAGAACTTAACCACATTGCGAAGCTTTGTTTGAAAATCATGTTCCTCAATATTGGCGCGGAACCAAACTTCCTTGATGTCCACGATCTTCTGGTTCTTACGGGCTTCCTTTTCTTTCTTCTGCTGCTCATAACGGAATTTTCCGTAATCCATGATGCGGCAGACAGGCGGCTTGGCCGTCGGTGCTACATTGACGAGATCCAGATTCAAATCGATTGCCATTTGCAGCGCTTCACGGGTAGGCTTAATTCCAATCTGTTCACCTTCAGGTCCAACCAGACGAACTTCCTTCACCCGAATCTCATCATTGATCATATGTTCCTTACTGATAATTCTCCACCTCCATTGATTAGGTTCAATAAAAAAGGGATGCAGGTTTAGGCGCCCGCATCCCGTTTGATCGTCAATTCATCATGAACATAAGCATTCATAAATCATTGGATCAATACCAGCCAACGCCATCGTCGGTCAGGTGAGAAGCTAGAGCCTCTGCTTGCAATCCAAAACTGTTATTGTTGCAACACTCAAATACTTTAACACAGCACGCAGATCATTGTCAAGGGAAAGAAAATAAAACGAGGAAACACGATCAGGATACAAGAGCAGGATACAAATTCGGGGACCACCTGCTGTTAGCGTCAGGTTGCCTGTTGAAATACCAAACACCACATATCGAAATAATAGAGATGATCAAAAGCTGCCCTAAAGACGCTTACTTGATCCAAAATTTGATCCAAACTTAAATTCCACCTGAGTACCACCCTATGCCCCACCTGAGTACCCACTGAGTACCCACTGAGTACCCACTGAGTACCCACTGAGTACCCACTTACTCCCCATTAGCTTTTCAGTGTAATCTTCTGTATGAATCATCACCGTCATTGAAGCAAGTTTTATACGATTCTTCCTATAAAAAAGTACATTATAGTACTATACGAGGTCATTTTGTACGAATAATCGTACAAAATGAGGCTGTCCACCCCATAATTGAAAGCATTTGTGCGGATTTTCGTACAAAATTGCTTATTTGGACATTACAACGATGACTTTTGTACGATATTCCATACAAAAGTTCAGCATCAAATCCGTTTCTAACGCCTATTGTCATAGAACGAAGAAAGAGATGAATAACTTCGTGATCAAAGTTCCTTGTTTAAGGTACCTCTCAATAAAGACTTAATTATCGGCTTTTCAGCACCGAGAAGGTTGAATAAAGCCTGGGTCTGAGTAGCGGAGCGTAGGCAAAACCTACGTGAGCAACGGAAGACCCAGGCTGAGTTCAAGATTCGACGCCGAATATTCTACTTGAGTTTACTTCGTGATCAAAAGTCGATAATTAAGTTACCTCTACCCTTTTTGGACTTCTTCTAGACGGACAACGCGAGTATGCTGCGTATGACTCCACTGCTTGTTGTTCTGCGTGAAGAACGCATAGAACGTAATCGGCCACCAAGACAGCAGATAGATTGGAAACAGCACCAAATAAGCATATACCTTCTTGTATGTCACCTTCTCCAATGCCATCGCCGCCAGGAAAGTAAATACATTCGCTGCAATCGCAACAAAGGAAATCCATAACGGGAAGTGCGAGTACAGCGTATCAAAATGCGGTCCGCCAAAGATCGTTTGATCCGACCAGATCAGTGCGGTCAACAGAAATGTCAGCAGGACGATATAGACGTTAACGCCATACAGCGCCATGTCCAGCTTGACCATGCTGCGTTCCTTCAAGCTTCTCCAGAGCAGCGGGAAGAAATATCTTCGAGCTACCGTGAAATGCCCCTGCATCCACCGCAGACGTTGACGTGCAGACGCTTTAAAGGTAAGCGGCTTCTCGTCAAACAGCTTCGCATCATAGTTAAACACCGGGTAGATCCCCCGCTTCACGCAACGCATGGTGAACTCCAGGTCCTCTACAAGACTGGTGGCTCCCCAGCCAATTTCCTTAAGAAGATCGGTCTCAAAGCACATCCCCGTACCGCCCAGAAAATTGGCCATACCCAGGTTATGCCGGGAAAGCTGCCAGAGACGATTACAGTACCAGTAAGAGATCCCGTACGACGCAGTGATCCAGGAATCCTCCGGATTTTTCGTATCTATATAACCTTGAATAACCCGGGCGCCGGAACAAAGATCATTGTTCATTTCGCTCAGAAAGTCCGGATGTGCCAGATTGTCAGCATCAAACATAACAACGGCGTCATATTGGCGCGGCATCTTCCAGAGCTCTTTCAGCATCCACTCAATCGCGTAGCCCTTGCCCCGCAGGTTCGGGTTAACGCGTACACAGGCATTCATCCCGTGGCTTCTAACAATTTCAGCAGTTGAATCCGTACAGTTATCGCATATCACAAACACATCGTACAGTTCTTTCGGATAGTTCAAATTTTTCAGGTTTTCCATTAAAGCGCCGACAACCTGCTCCTCATTATGCGCCGCTACGAGCACAGCGAAGGATTTGGACGGAGCGTGGACTTCTTTTTTCTTTTTTTTGTACATACCGAACAGCGACAAAGCGAACTGATACACTCCGATTACAGCGAGCAGCACCTGCAATACAATAATGATCGTGTTAAACATGTTTTCAGTACCCCCTTTAAACCCCTATGAATTCTTGTGTTTTGTCTCTCTTTACCTTGCGGAGTTTCTGTCGACCCTTTTTTTCTTTACATCTTTTTTATGACCCTAACCTTAAACCTTGTCTGCCTAGCTGGCCTGGGAAAGCAGCATTCAGCATTGAATAGCTAATGCTCTTATTTCAATGCTTTTTCGATTTTCCATGAGTTTTCACCATTTGTCAAACCGGTGTAAAAGCTTGCTTGCCTTCAAAATAAGCAGAAGTCAGCGCATTTATCGGTAAGTGAGGGTTTCCATCATGTTTCGCTGCGATTCTTTCCTATTTTCGTCAGTTTTAGCTCTTTTTATTTCTTTAGTCCCCCCTTCGTTCGAAAAAAATCAGCGTTTTGTAAATGTTTGTTACGCTCTCTATTTAATACAAACGAAGATTGGGGTAAAAATGTTTACACAACACATCAATTTCCTTTAAACTTGTTTGATAATATTTGAATCAGGGCAGCAAGAACTTCAAAGGATTGATTCACAAGAAATCAAAAAAAGGGTATATTAACTCAAGCAGAATTAAAAATTATGATACCTTTTTGATAAAGATGTCTTTTATAATCAAGCCATATTGCCATCGCTGCGTTGAAATGCGGCTTCAGCGGCAGTCAAGGCCGTACGTGCGGCACACCAAACGCGGAGGGATACCCCCATGACTAGATTGTTTCAAAAACTTGTAGAGCTTGATCAACGGTTATTCGTCGGGATCAATGGCAGACTGCATCGCAGCTTTCTTAATTTCTGGCTATACCATCTGACCCATCTGGGAGGAGCCTGGTTCACGATATTATCCACTCTCGCCATTTGGTATTTCGCTCCTTCGCCAGTATGGAGCAGAACGGGATTGCAGGCTTTTGCCGCCCTTGCAGCCAGCCATATTCCTGTTGCTTTGGCGAAAAAAATCTACCCCCGGGTTCGTCCTTATTTGACGCTTCCGGGAACAAATACATTCCGTAATCCGCTGACGGACCATTCTTTTCCGTCCGGACATACGACAGCCATTTTCTCGATTACTGTTCCTTTTATTTCCACCCAACCTTTACTTGCACTCATTCTGGCACCAATCGCTGTGATCGTTGGAATTTCGCGGATTTATCTGGGTCTGCACTATCCTTCAGACGTGCTCGCAGGAGGCATTATCGGCTCTGCTGTCGCGCTTAGCACGGTTGCATTATGGCCTTAAAGGGGATATTGTATTGGGTAGGAAAACCTTGTAGGAAAAGGTGAAACTAAGTGCAAAAACAAAGAGTCTTGCTTCTATCCGAAGGGTTTGGAGCCGGGCACACGCAGGCGGCGTATGCGCTATCAAGCAGTTTACGCAGAGTTTCGCCACAGGTGCAGACGAAAGTCATGGAGCTGGGAAGCTTCTTGAACCCCAGGATGGCACCGATCATTATCACCGCCTATAAAAAAACGGTCTCTACGCAACCACGGTTAATACGAATGATGTATAGAAGCAATTATAAAAAATCACTGAACCGATTGACGACGCTTGCTCTTCATCGAATGTTTTACACAGATACAATTCAAATCATCAAGCAGCTTCATCCGGAAGTCATTGTATGCACGCATCCGATTCCAAGTGCAATTATCTCCCGGATCAAGCGGCTTGATCTGCTCGATGTGCCGCTGGCTACGGTGATCACCGACTACGATGCCCATGGAACCTGGATTAGCCCCGAGGTGAACAGCTACTTGGTCTCTACCGAGCAAGTGAGGCAAAAGCTGCTGGAACGCGGGGTCGAAGACCATAAAATCAGAATTACCGGGATTCCTGTCCACCCGAATTTCTGGGAACGCCACCAGAAAAGCGACATTCGGGAGCAGTTTCATTTGAAGGAGATGCCTACTGTGCTGGTTATGGGCGGGGGCTGGGGATTCATGAAGGACGAGGCGGTTAACGCCCACTTGGCTTCCTTTCGCGAGCAGATTCAGATTATTTTCTGCTTTGGCAGCAATACGAAATCTTTGGAGAAAATGAGGAAGGATCCGCGCTTTATTCATCCGCACATTCATTTACTCGGGTTCACCCGTGAAATTGACAAGCTGATGGAGGTGTCCGACCTGCTTGTTACCAAGCCGGGCGGTATGACCTGCTCGGAGGGACTGGCCAAAGCCATTCCCATGCTGTTCCACAAGCCGCTTCCCGGCCAGGAGGAAGAGAACTCGCAGTACTTTACTTCTCAGGGCTGGGGCACTCCGATCAGTTCGCTGGATGATATCACAGCCTGGATTCATAGACTGATGCATCATTACGATGAAGTCGTTCGCGAACGTGCGGAGATGCTTGACACGATCGCCAGCTATTATCCGATGCAGAGCGCTCAAGCTATCATCGAACTTATCGAGCGTCATCCTTTTTTAACAGAGAATAATAACTGAACCGGCAGGGGCCATCCAGAAGCAGATCATTCAATCCGCTTTTGGATGGCCCCTGTATGGTTGGTGCTAATTTTTAGAACTCTTCCATTTTCGTCCGATGATAAGCCTCGAGCGCTGTTTCTCCTATTTTCACTTCACAACGATAGATCGGCATTCCCTGCTTGGAGAACTTGCTCTCGTACTCCGTCATGACATGCTGTTCATTGATGCCGTCCTTATGAAGATTCAGAGATATATTGCTCATCTGAAGTCCCTTGGCCGCAAAAGCATTCAGCGAGAACTCAAACAATTCGCGTGAGTCGGTCTTGAAGTGAATTTCGCCCTGCTGATTAAGCAGCGAGCAGTACTTATCCAAGAAGCGCGGATGAGTAAGCCGTCTCCGGGCATGCTTCTTCTTCGGCCATGGGTCGCTAAAATTAAGATAGATGCGCGAAACCTCTCCGGGAGCAAAAAACTCCTCAATCGATTCAATGTTTCCCAAGGCCAGTCTCACATTTGAAGGCTCTCCTTCCGGAGTCCCGCTCCAGATCGAACGCACCTTCTCGCTTGCGCGCCGGATGAGCTCATCGTACATATCCATGCCCACAAAATTACACGCAGGATGCTTGAAGCTCATGCCGCTGACAAATTGTCCTTTGCCCATGCCCAGCTCAATATAGAGCGGCCGGTCATTGCCGAACACCTGCGCCCATTTCCCTTTATAGCCCCTCGGATCAAGAACAACGATATCCTGTTGCTGCTCCAGCTCCTCACGGATTCCTTTTCTGCCGCGTAAACGCATCTTATTCCTCCACCTTCTAGTAGTTACTGAAACATTGTGCCGAAGTTCGGTCCAATTGTAAAGAGTAATTCGGTATAAATGCGAGTTGAATAACCTCTTAAAAAGTGAAGAAGGAATCCGGTGCCGCCGGGGAGACGGGCTGGGATTCCTTCTTCGATTTATTGGAATTGGGGTCCAAACAAATTTTAGGTATTTTAAAAATAGCATAATATGTCATAAGCCGCAAGAAATGCTCCTGCTCACTGTTCCACTTTTTTTTATTTTTTTGATACAATGATTCCAGGGAATACGCATAACGCAAGGCCCTTTAGGTTTTCATACTGAAATTTTCTCAAATGTGACAACTATATTACATCCATCATGGACTAAGGAGAAACGATGAGTACATTACAACCTTCCGCCCCTTTATTGTGGAGTGATAAACGGTTTCATACCTGGAACACCGAAATGCGGGAACAATTTGGCGATAAAGTATTTAAAGTCATGCTCGATGCCGGATTCACCTGTCCCAATCGGGACGGCTCCATCGCTAAAGGAGGCTGCACATTTTGCAGCGCCCGCGGCTCCGGCGATTTTGCAGGAAGCCGCCGGGACGACCTGGTGACGCAGTTCAACACAATTCGAGACCGCCAGCATTTGAAATGGCCCCATGCCAAATACATTGGATACTTCCAAGCCTATACCAATACGTATGCCCCGGTGGAGGAATTACGGGAATACTATGAAGCCATCCTGGAGCAGCCGGGTGTCGTAGGTTTATCTATAGCAACCCGCCCGGATTGTCTGCCGGACGATGTCGTCGAATACCTGGCAGAGTTGAACGAGCGCACTTATCTGTGGGTAGAAATGGGACTGCAGACGATTCATGAGTCAACGTCCACCCTGATTAACCGTGCGCATGATACCCAATGCTATCTGGACGCCGTAGAGAAACTGCGCAAGCATAACATTCGCGTCTGTACCCATATCATTTATGGACTTCCTCAGGAGAGTCATGAAATGATGCTGGAGACCGGCCGGGCCGTCGCCAATATGGATGTGCAAGGAATCAAGATCCATCTGCTCCATCTGATGCGCAAGACCCCGATGGTCAAGCAATATGAAGCGGGCTTGCTTCGTTTCCTGGAGCAGGACGAATATGTGAAATTGATTGTCGATACCCTTGAGTTTCTTCCCCCGGAAATGATTGTGCATCGATTGACGGGCGACGCTCCAAGGGATCTTCTGATCGGCCCGATGTGGAGCCTTAAGAAGTGGGAAGTGCTCAATGCCATCGATGATGAACTGAAGCAGCGCGATACCTGGCAAGGGAAATACTGGAGGGGGTAAGCATGGGGTTTCAATCCGTTCTCAGTTTTGCGCATAAATTGGTCAGTGAGCGCCTGCAGCCGGGAGAGTCCGCTATAGATGCTACGGCCGGCACAGGAGCAGATACCCTTTTCCTCGCAGGAATATGCGGAGCACGCGGCCATGTGTACGCCTTCGACATTCAGCCGCAGGCCCTTCAGCTCACCCAGACCAGACTAGATAAGGAGAGCAAGCTTCGGCTCTCACCTGTTACCTTGCTGTTAAAAAGCCATGCCGATATGGGGGCTGCGCTTCCTCCGGAGACAAATGGGAAGATTGGTGCCGTTATGTTCAATTTAGGCTATTTGCCCGCCTCTGGAGCCGATCAAGCCGTGATCACGAGCCCTCACAGTACCATTCCTGCCCTTGAACAGGCTCTTGAGCTGCTCAGGCCAAGAGGCGTCCTTACCGCCGTTCTCTATCCCGGGCATTCCGGCGGACGTGAGGAAGCGGCTATAGTGGAAGCCTGGGCGGCGGCTCTATCGCAAGGCAGGGGACAGGCACTGGTGTACCGCCAACTGCAAAAGCCGGATTCGCCTTACTTGATCGCCGTTGAGAAAAAGTAAGGCTCCATTGTTAACCCGATCTGGAGGGAGTGTCGAGCATGCGGGAAGAAACCTTTACCTTCGCCAACGATACCGGGCATGATGTATTTGTCTATCGCTGGCTGCCTGCGGAGTCTGAACGTATCCGAGGCATGATCCAAATTGCGCACGGGATGAGCGAGACGGCGGCCAGATATCAACGTTTCGCGCTTGCCCTGACTGAGGCCGGCTTTGTCGTCTATGCGAACGATCACCGGGGTCATGGAAAGACAGCCGGAACGCCGGAAGAGCTGGGGTGGCCGGGAGAAGACGGGTTTAACGGCATGGCCCGGGATATGATCTCGTTAGGCTCACTGATCTCTGCACGTTACCCTGACTTGCCGCTGTTCCTATTCGGACACAGCATGGGCTCCTTCTTATCCCAGAAAGTCATGTATGAAGCACCAGAGGCTTATCACGGCTTCCTCCTGTCCGGAACGAACGGCCCCCGCGGTCTCCTGTCCTTTGGACAGCAGCTAGCAACACTTCAGTGCAAGCTTCAAGGACCACAGCATCCAAGTCTATTGATGAATGCTATTACGTTCGGAAGCTTCAACAAGCGGTTCCTGCCGATGAGAACTCCCTTTGACTGGTTGTCCCGGGATGAGGCGGAAGTGGATAAATACATCAACAACCCGATGTGCGGCTTTATCTGCAGCGCGGGCTTCTTCAGCAGCATGTTCGGCCTTCTTCGGGAGATTCACAGGAGCAGCAAGCTCTCCCTTATTCCTAAAGATAAGCCAGTGTACATATTGGGCGGAGACAGTGATCCTGTCGGGCTCTACGGCGCAGGTCCGAAGCGGCTTGCAGAAATGTATGTCCGGCAAGGTATCCGGGATGTGCAGCTCAAGCTGTACGCCGAAGGGCGCCATGAAATGCTGAACGAAATCAACCGCAACGAGGTCACACAGGACTGTATTGAATGGATCAACAAGCATCTGTCATGATCCGTTTTGCTGTAGCTGTTTCTCTTCCCTAATATCGCTTGTCGGATAATTTAAACTCGCTAACGGACATTCTAAACTCTTAGCAGACTTTTTCTCATGATTCGAAGGGGTAAAGGACATTTCGGGCGCTTAGGATGCTCAAACGACTCTGGTTCACTCGATTCTACTCTCTAAGCAGCCAAAATGTCCGCTACAATTCTGTCTCATCCAAAGGCGGACTGTAAGGAGACAAAATGTCCGTTAGACCAAGTATGTACAAAGAAACCGTCTCTTTTTGGTTTATGGTTGGGGGGTACCTCCATTTTCCAGAGAGCGGTTTCTTTTTATTTGATAAAATGAACGAGGGTGTCCCTCAGTTCATCTTATGATCACTTTTGGGACACCCTCGCTTCGGAAGCATAAAGCGAACGTTTAGAGCGAACGTTTAGTTGATACAGGATCATTATTTATTCCGAAGCTTCGGAATCCTCCGTCTCCTGCGGTCGGTCAAGCCAGCTGCGGATCATCGAAAGGAGCTGAGCGCTGTTCACAGGCTTCGTAATATAGTCGGAAGCGCCAGCCTCCAGACATGCCTCACGGTCCCCTGCCATCGCCTTCGCCGTCAATGCGATAATCGGCAAATCACGGAATTTCGGATTGCTCCGAATTGCCCGCGTTGTCTCATATCCATCCATAATCGGCATCATAATATCCATCAGAACAATTTCGATCTGCGGATGGCTCTCCAGTATTTGGATAGCCTCCTGACCATTCTCAGCAGAAGTGACCTGCATATTGTGGCGCTCCAGAATCGTGGTCAGCGCAAAAATGTTCCGGATATCATCATCCACAACCAGCACCTGCTTCGACTGGATCATCTCATCGGACTCATGAAGCTTCACCAGCTTCTCCCGGGATTCATCCGGTAGATTCTCAGATACGCTATGCAGGAAGAGGCTCACTTCATCCATCATCTGTACTTGATTCTTCACTTCCTTGATGACCGAGAAACGAATCAATTCCTCCAGCCGGGTCTCCTGCTCAGCCGTCCATTTCTGACTACGATATAGAACAATAGGAACTGACTTGTTATGCATCTGCTTATGAATCTCATGGATCAGGTCCAATGAATCCATATCCTTCAGATCGTTATCCAGCAAGATAGTATCGAAACGCGAGCTTCGAATCAGTCTGAGCGCCTTACGGCCTGTATCTGCCGAGACAATCTCCACATCGCTATGGCCCAGGAACTGAACACTCTCTTGAAGCTGTTCTCCTTGACCCATTACGATAAGCAGGCGATGCATATTTTTTCGCGAAAATTCCTTAAGCTGATCCAGCTTGCTCTCCAGTTCCTCGCTGTTCACCGGCTTGGAGATGTAATCATACACACCCTTCTGCCGCAATGGAATCTCTTCCTCCTCCACCGTAATCACACAGATCGGAATATGGCGCACGCTCAGATCATTCTTAAGCTGCTCAATAACCAGGCGTCCGTCAATATCCTTCAGCCGGAGATCAAGAGTAATCGCATGAGGTCGGTATTTCTGCGCCAGTTCCAATGCACCGGTTCCCCGTGGCGTAATCACGGCCTTAATGCCTTTTCGATGTAATATATCCATCAAAATCTCGCAGAACTTCAGATCATCTTCAATAACCAAAAATACAAGATCGCCATCCTCAATATGATCCCTGTCGTCTACGATCACCCGCTCCTCCTTGGCGGCTGAGCTGCGTTTTGGCTCACGGGGCGTCACATCAATGACCTCGGGAACATATTTGGAAGAACCGTCATCCGCTGCTTCCTCCGAGGCTGTCTGCTCATGACCAGGCACATTGCTATATAAAGGCAGATACAAATTAAATACGCTGCCCTTACCCACCACGCTGTATAGTGTGATTTCTCCGCCCAGCAGCACGGCAATTTCACGGGAGATCGCAAGTCCAAGCCCTGTGCCGCCATATTGGCGGCTGGTGCTGCCGTCAACTTGCTGGAACGCCTCAAAAATAATGGCCTGCTTGTCCACCGGAATCCCAATCCCTGTATCGCTGACGGAGAAGCAAATTACCTCCTTGGCTCGATTCAGCTTCTCGCTGCCTGCTCCCCAGCCACTTGTCGCTTTGCTGATTTTCAGGAGAATCTGGCCTGCTTCGGTAAATTTGAAGGCATTCGAGAGCAGATTCTTCAGAACCTGCTGCAGCCGCTTCGGATCTGTAACCATTTTCTCAGGCAGCTCGGCCCCTACCTCAATCTCGAAGCTTAGCTTCTTGTCCTCCACCATAGGGAGGAAGCTTCGCTCCAGACTGTCCTTCATCTCGCTGAGCTTTAACTCGCTGTAATCGGCTGTAACCGTGCCGGACTCAATTTTCGATAAATCCAGAATGTCATTAATCAGCTCCAGAAGCTCGATTCCCGCATCCTGAATCGTTCTTGCAAATTTGACCTGCTCCTCGGTCAGATTATGGTCAGAGTTCTCCGACAGCTGCTCTGCCAGCAGAAGCAGAGAATTGAGCGGCGTGCGCAGCTCGTGAGACATGTTAGCTAAAAATTCGGACTTATACCGTGACGTAAGCGCCAACTGCTCCGCCTTTTCTTCTAGAATCCGTCTCGCGATTTCAACCTCGTTGTTCTTACTTTCCACTTCCGCCTTCTGGAGGACAAGGAGCTTCGCTTTATCCTCCAGCTCCTCGTTCGTCTCCTTCAACTCCAACTGCTGATTCTGAAGCTCTTCCGTCAATGATTGAGACTGCTTCAGTAATTCCTCTGTTCGACGGTTAGCCTGAAGTGTGTTCATGACGATACCGATCGATTCCGTTAATTGATCCAGGAAGGCCAGATCGATTGGAGTAAACGCCCGGAAGGAAGCCAGCTCCATAACCGCAAGCACCTGATCCTCAAACAGAATCGGAAGCAGTACAATATTTAATGGGGAGGCCTCGCCGAGTCCGGACGAGATCATGACATAATCTTCGGGCACATTGGCAAGCAGAATCCGCTGCTTCTCGATGAGACATTGTCCGATCAACCCTTCACCGGCCCGGAACTGATTCGAAAGATGCTTCCGGTGCTGATAAGCATAGCTGGCAAACAGTGCCAATGTCGGTTCCCCGCCGACCGGCTCATTAATATAAATGACGCCATGCTGCATGGATACCAATGAGGCCAGCTCAGACAGGATCATGCGGCAGACCGCGTTCAGGTCCCGCTGTCCCTGGAGTAACCTGGAGAACTTCGCCAGATTGGTCTTCAGCCAATCCTGCTCCGTATTAATACGTGTCGTCTCCTTCAGATTACGGATCATTTCGTTCACATTATCCTTAAGGATCGCAACCTCGCCCGCAGCCGCTACATCAATGCTTCGGGACAGGTCGCCCTTCGTTACAGCCGTTGCGACGGTTGTGATCGCCCGAACCTGTGAGGTCAGCGTGCTCGCCATGTAATTAACGTTATCCGTCAGATCGCGCCAGGTGCCCGCAGCTCCGGGCACATTAGCCTGACCGCCGAGCTTCCCTTCCGCGCCTACCTCGCGGGCAACGGTAGTAACCTGGTCGGCAAAGGTCGCCAGCGTATCGGTCATATTGTTAATCGTGTCGGTCAATGCCGCGATCTCGCCCTTGGCTTCCACATTCAGCTTCTGCTTTAGATTACCGTTCGCTACCGCCGTGACGACCTTGGCGATGCCTCGCACCTGATCCGTCAAGTTGGCCGCCATGAGATTTACATTGTCGGTCAGATCCTTCCAGATCCCGCCAACCCCTCTTACTTGAGCCTGTCCGCCGAGCTTGCCGTCGGTACCGACCTCGCGGGATACCCGGGTCACTTCCGAAGCGAAGGAATTCAACTGATCGACCATTGTGTTGATCGTATTTTTTAGCTCCAGCAGTTCCCCTTTAACATCGACTGTGATCTGCTTGGACAAGTCTCCATTGGCCACCGCCGTCGTCACACCCGCAATGTTCCGCATCTGAATCGTCAGGTTGCTGGTCATCGTATTTACGGTATCGGTAAGATCCTTCCAGGTTCCCGATACATCCTTAACATCCGCCTGCGCCCCGAGCTTCCCCTCGGTTCCGACTTCCCGCGCCACACGCGTCACTTCGGAGGCAAAGAGGCTGAGCTGATCCACCATCGTGTTCATCGTGTTCTTCAGCTCCAGAATTTCGCCCTTGGCATCTACGGTGATCTTCTTGGACAGATCGCCTCTGGCGACAGCTGTCGTAACCTCGGCGATTCCCCGCACCTGGTCGGTCAAATTCCGGGCCATGTTGTTTACGCCCTCTGTCAGATCCCGCCAGGTGCCGCCAACGCCTTTAACCTCAGCCTGTCCGCCGAGCTTGCCTTCGGTACCCACCTCAAGCGCCACACGCGTTACTTCTGAAGCAAAGGTAGACAATTGATCCACCATCGTATTGATCGTATTTTTCAGCTCCAGAATCTCGCCCTGGACATCCGCCGTAATCTTCTTGGACAAATCTCCATTGGCAACTGCTGTTGTAACTACAGCGATATTGCGCACCTGATTGGTCAGATTCGAAGCCATATAATTGACGCTTTCGGTCAAATCACGCCAGGTACCGGCGACGCCCCGAACTTGAGCCTGACCGCCAAGCATGCCGAGGGTGCCTACCTCTCGGGCAACCCGGGTGACCTCAGAGGCAAAGGTGGATAACTGATCCACCATGATATTGATCGTATTCTTCAATTCCAAAATCTCGCCCTTGGCATTTACGGTAATATGCTTGGACAGGTCGCCCTTGGCGACCGCCGTCGTTACCTCGGCAATATTCCGGACCTGATTCGTCAGGTTCGAAGCCATGTAGTTAACCGTCTCGGTCAAATCACGCCAGGTCCCCGCAACCCCCGTAACCTCGGCCTGCCCGCCCAGAATCCCTTCGGTTCCGACCTCCCGGGCCATCCGGGTAACTTCAGAGGCAAAGGTGGATAGTTGATCGACCATCGTATTGATCGTAATTTTCAATTCCAGTATTTCACCCTGAACATTGGCTGTGATCTTCTTGGAGAGATCCCCGTTTGCGACGGCCGTCGTAACCACCGCGATATTCCGAACCTGATCCGTCAGATTGGAGGCCATGTCATTTACGCTCTCCGTCAGATCGCGCCAGGTGCCGGAGACCCCTTTAACCTCAGCCTGTCCGCCCAGTTTACCTTCAGTTCCAACTTCCCGGGCCACCCGTGTTACTTCAGAGGCAAACATCGACAGCTGATCGACCATTGTATTGATCGTATCCTTCAGCTCCAGGATTTCACCCTTGGCATCTACCTTGATTTGTTTGCTCAAGTCCCCGTTTGCCACCGCTGTGGTTACCGCTGCGATGTTACGAACCTGATTCGTTAAATTAGCCGCCATATTATTAACGCTGTCCGTGAGCACCTTCCAGGTGCCGGAGACGCCTTTAACATCTGCTTGTCCGCCAAGCTTGCCTTCGGTTCCGACCTCGTGAGCGACCCGTGTTACCTCGGAGGCAAAGGTGCTGAGCTGATTTACCATAATGTTGATATTGTTCGCTATCCGCAGATATTCCCCCGTTAGCGGCCTGCCCTCAACTTCAACGTCAACCTTTTGGGTCAAGTCCCCTTGAGCCACCGCATTAATGACGCGTGCTACCTCTGCCGTCGGCTGAACCAGATCGCTGACCAGCCGGTTAAGCGCCTCAATGACATGCTCCCAGGAGCCGCCGGTATTCTTATGATTAAATCTTCTGGAAAGCTTGCCTTCCTTGCCCACAATTTCCGATACGGTTGCGATTTCGCTGACCAGACTCTCTTGCATGTCCATGATCTCGTTGAACGTGTCTGCTACCTTTCCGGCAATACCGGTCTTATCATACGGCATTCGAAACGAAAAATCGCCCTTTTTCAGGGCCATCAACGCATTCAGAAGCTCTCCTTCATCGACGCGCTCTGTCGATGCTGCAGGCTTCTTTGACTCTTCCGCCATCCTGATCCTCTCCCGATCTCATCCATTTATGTAGTTCATTCATGCTTGGAATATGCTTCAGATTGTTTACAATTTCTGTAACTCTGTATGCATTTACTCCCACGTAATCATTAGCCAAAATTTTAGGCATTGAATCATCATGAGGTGCATGGATATATTCTTCAAGGAGGTATAAAAAATAATAACGGCCGCCCGGAAATAAGGACGGCCGTTTTTCATACTGTATTACAGATAGAATGCTCTGGAAATGATAACAAGGAGAATGAACAATACCAGAATAGCCCCAGTGGAAGTAAATCCTCCCGGGTATCCGCCGCCGCAGCCGACGCCTACTCCTCCTACAACTCCGCCCATTTAAAATTCCTCCTTCAATTTAAGGTATACCCTATAGTATTCCCTGAAGGCCCTCTTGATTGGGCATTTTCCATACTTGGGCCAATGTCGATATAGAAGACATTTGGCTTCTCATCCTTGCCCTGCTGGAGATACAGCACCAGCATCAGCACAGGCACATTGCGCCCGGTCCTATTATCCTCCTGCGGTTTGAGTCGCAGCGGATGGAAAGAAAGCTCCTCGATGACCGCGCACTTTTGCAGTTCCCGCTCATCCAAGCTTAATGCTGCGAAATCGCCGGATACTTCATCCGGATGTTGCTCCAGCCATTTGAAATACCCGGACCGAACCTCCTTGGATATCCGGTCCTCCCACCAGATTTTGCGGGGCTTATATTTGTGGCCCAGAAAATAGTCCAGCTTCATTAAACCCAGTACAATCTCCGGCCGTTTCATACCTCGGCTGTTCAAAAAGGCGTACAGTCTGGTGAACAAATCCTCCAATTGATGTCCGATCCGCTGCCAGCCCCGCTCTTCCCAATAATCCCCGAACTCTTGAAAGAAATCGAACGGAGTCTCGAATTCTTCTGTAATCAAATATTCCAGGGTATGATCCATCCGGTGAGCGTTCCAGTACTTCTCCAGCACATCCTCCAATCGCTTCAGAGAGATAATCTCCCCGAACGACATGACATGATTGCTGAGAATCTCATACGGGGCATGCTCCATGTACACATAGCCATACTTGGCCGCCTCTTTGCGAAGCCCCGTTCCCCGGAGCATCTTCAGGAAGCCAAGCTGCAGCTCTTCTGGCCGCATCGCAAACACATCGTTGAAGGTTTTGCTAAAGGTGGCATAATCCTCCTCCGGCAATCCTGCGATTAAATCCAAATGCTGGTCAATCTTTCCGCTCTCCTTGATTTTCATCACGGTGCGGGTCAGCTTGGAGAAATTCTGTCTGCGCTTCACCAGGGCATTTGTGGGATCATTCGTGGATTGAACGCCAATCTCAAAGCGGAATATCCCCGGCGGCGCATGCTCTGCCAAGTAGTCAAGCACTTCCGGACGCATAATATCCGCCGTAATTTCAAACTGGAATACACAGCCCCCATGATTCTGGATCAGAAATTCAAACATTTCCATCGCATAGCTGCGGTTAATATTGAAGGTCCGATCCAGAAATTTGATGGTTTTAGCCCCATGCTCGATTAGATACAAGATATCCGATTTGACCCGTTCAATGTCGTAATAGCGCACCCCTACCTCGATACTGGACAGACAGAACTGGCAGCTGAAAGGGCAGCCTCTGCTTGTCTCGAAATAAATGATCCGCTTACCCAGATCCGGCAAATCCTCCGGGAACCGGTGCGGTGTAGGGAGCGTATTGAGATCGGACTTGGGACGCGGCGGATTGAGGACGACACGCCCTTCCTTCCGATAGGCCGCCCCGAATACGAAATGATACTTCTTCGCACCGGAAATTTCCTGGAGCAAATGATGAAAGGTCTCCTCTCCGTCGCCCATGACAATAAAGTCGACGCCCGGAATCCGGGTCAGCCAATCGTCGGCATCATAGGAAACCTCCGGCCCGCCAAGCACGATAAGCGTATCCGGCAGCACCTTTTTCAGCATTTCTATCACTTTGATCGTCTCTTCCATGTTCCATATATAGCAGGAGAACCCGATTACATCCGGAGATTTGCGATACAGATCCGATACGATATTAAGCACGGGATCCTTAATCGTATACTCCGCCAGCTCGATATCGAACTCATGCCCGCTGTATGCCTTCAATAACCGAATGGCAAGCGAGGTATGAATATATTTGGCATTTAAGGTGGACAAGATGACTTTCATAATTCACAACCTATTCCATATTTTGAAAAAAGTCCAGAAACGGCTTTCCGTATTTCCGGTATTTCACTTCGCCGACACCTTTAATCCTCAGCATTTCCGATTCGGACACCGGGCAGACGGCCGACATTTCCCGAAGGGTGGCATCGTTGAAGATAATGTATGAAGGAACGCGCTCCCGCTCCGCAAGCTCACGCCGGATCAGACGAAGCTGCTCGAATACAGTCTCATTAACGGCCGAGTTCTCATCAATATAGGAACTGCTTCTTCGCCGGGACGACGATCCGCCTGCAGCAGCGCTTTGGCTACGTGTCGTCTCCTCCAGGGTCCGCAGCATGACTTGCCGCTGTCCCTTCAGCACCTCAGCCGCCGGCTGCTGCAAGCGGACAATGGGGTATTGCCCCTCCGACAATGCGAGATAGCCTTCGGCAATTAACGCATTGATCAGCTCGGCGATTTCCCGCTCGCTGCGGCGGGGCATCATCCCGTAGGTTGGCAAAGTATCAAATCCGTATTGCAGCACCTTCTTGTTCCGGGAACCCTTGAGTACAGAGGCAACCAGGGATACCCCGAATCTTTCTCTCATTCTATGAATGCAGGAGAAGACGATCTGAGCATCTCTGGTCATGTCGACAAGCTCCCGCTCATCCCGGCAAGAGCTGCAAATTCCACAAGGCGTGCGATCATGACGCTCGCCAAAATAATCCAGCATCCCCCAGCGCAAGCAATTCGGAGAATAGCAGTACTCCACCATCTGCTGCAGCTTGCGGTAATCATTATGCTTGCGTTCACCGTCCTGCGGATTCTGCTCAATCAGAAACTTTTGAGTCATAATATCCTGCGGACTGAACAGCAGAATACACTCGCTAGGCTCACCGTCCCGGCCTGCACGACCGGCTTCCTGTACATAGGCCTCCATATTTTTTGGCATGTTGTAGTGGATCACATAGCGAACGTTGGACTTGTCAATCCCCATTCCGAAGGCATTCGTAGCCACCATGACCCGAATATCATCATAAAGAAAAGCCTCTTGGCTGCTATCCCGTTCCTGGTCGGACAAGCCTGCATGATAACGGCCAGCAGGGATCCCGGATTGCCGCAGCCGCTCATACAGATCATCCACATCCTTGCGCGTCGCCGCATAGATAATCCCGGGCTGATGCGCATGAGTCGCCGCATAATTCAGGATGTAATTCCGTTTATCCTCTCCCCGAAGCACCAACATGGCGAGATTATCGCGCCCAAGTCCTGTGATGAATACCGAAGGCTGCCGCAACTGGAGCAATGTAACCATATCCTCCTGCACCTCCGGTGTAGCCGTAGCGGTAAAGGCAGCAAGTATGGGGCGGCGCGGCAGACTGTTCACAAATGGAGCCACCGCCAGATAGCTTGTCCGGAAATCATGCCCCCATTGGGATACGCAGTGTGCTTCATCCACCGCCACGCATGCGATGCTGACAGACGCCATTTCCTCTCTGAACCAGTCCAGCTCCAGCCGCTCGGGCGCAACGTACAGCAGCTTCAGCCCTCCCTGTCTTGCAGCGCGAATCCGCTCGTTAACCTCTTTACCTGTAAGGGTGCTGTTGATGTACGCAGCAGGAATCCCCGCGGTTATCAAAGCATCCACCTGGTCCTTCATTAAGGAAATGAGCGGAGAAATAACCAATGTCAACCCTTCATAGATCAAGGCAGGGATCTGGTAGCAGATCGATTTCCCGCCTCCGGTCGGCATAATGCCCAGTGTATCTGCCCCCTGCAGCATACTGGATACGATCCTGCGCTGCCCTTCGCGGAAGTCCGGATACCCGTAGTATTTCTGCAGCAGTTGCTGTGCTTGTTCCATCGTTACAGTTTGTGTGTTCACGTTTCTCATAACTCCTTGCCCTTTGTTCGGAATCCTATATACATGAAGTTCCATTAAATAACCAATTCAATATCATTATATAACTTTATCCGAAGAAGAGGGAAAAATGCTAAATGATCTTTTCATATGAAGCATTAAGGGGCGCGGAGGAACATGGTCTTGTCTGTCGGTTCATGATATAGTATTGTCGGATCAAATTCATGAACAGGACGAATAACCATGACAAATAAACCAACGAATCATTCAAAGAAAAATAAGCCCTTTCCCCATAGCCGCTCCAATCCTAAACACTCTGATGCATCGGCGAAGAACAGGCAACAACCAGCTGTAGCCAAACGGGATTCTGCCGAAGAGGTGCAGACTGGTGACCGGATTGTCGTCACGATTAAACGGCTGGGCATCAATGGTGAGGGCGTGGGATATTACCGCCGTAAGGCTGTATTCATCAAGGGAGCGCTTCCGGACGAGGTTGTTAAGGCGGTTGTTGTCCGGGTGGAAGCGAAGTATATTCTTGCAGATTTGACGAAAATCGAGAAGCGGTCCCCCCAGCGCGCCGAGCCTCCCTGCCCTGTCTTTGGCATTTGCGGCGGCTGTCAGATTCAGCATTTGTCCTATGAAGGACAGCTTGCCGCCAAGGTAGAGATCGTCCGCGAAGCATTTTCCAGATATGCAGATTTAGGACAAATCAAGTTCAAGCCTATTCTTGGCATGGACCATCCATGGGATTATCGCAATAAGGCTCAGCTTCAATTGGGCATGCAGCAGGAAGGCATGATTGCAGGCCTGTATGCCGCAGATTCACACCGATTGATCGATATTACCGGCTGCCCCATCCAACACCCCAAGATTAATGAGGCCGTTGATCAAACCCGTAAAGTCCTGGAGAGGCTTAATATTCCGGTGTATCAGGAGAAGGGCAATCAGGGATTGGTTCGGACAATCGTTGCCCGCTGGGGCTTCCAGTCCGGCCAGCTGCAGATTACACTGATCACAGCCAGCGATAAACTACCGCAACGAGAGCGGGTTGTAAGCGAGCTTAGACAAGCCCTGCCAGAGATTACGAGCATTGCAATGAATGTCAATCCGAAGAATACCTCGCTGGTATTTGGTCATAAAACCGTGATTCTTTGGGGAGAGGATAGCATTGAGGAATCACTTGGAGATCTGGAGTTTACCCTGTCTCCACGGGCGTTCTTCCAATTAAATCCGCTGCAGACCGTGAAGCTGTACGAATCTGTACGAAGTGCAGCCGGTCTGACCGGTCGGGAGACTGTTGTCGATGCTTATTGCGGAACCGGTACGATCGGACTTTGGCTTGCTCCCTATGCCCATGCGGTAAGAGGCATCGAGTCGATTCCCGAGGCGGTGGCGGATGCGCGGTCCAACGCAGAGCGCAATGGCCGCAGCAATATCTCCTTCCATGAAGGATTGGCTGAAGAATTGCTTCCCCGCTGGGTAAAATCCGGCTTCAGGCCGGATGTCATTATCGCTGATCCCCCTCGGACCGGGCTTGATTCCCGTTTTCTGGAGGCGGTTCTTCGCACCAAACCAAAACGGTTCGTCTATGTATCCTGTAATCCGTCCACGCTTGCCAAGGACTGCAAAGGTTTAACCGACGGCGGCTATCAATTGGAATGGGTGCAGCCGGTGGATATGTTCCCGCAGACGAGTCATGTGGAGTGTTGTGTGTTGCTAAAATTGCGGGGGCAGTAGTAATCGAGCTTGAGAAGGATAGAATCGTCTGATAGCTGCCAGCCAAACTGATTCAAGAACCGTGCTCTATGTATAGATTAGACACATTTATATTAAGATATTTCATTGATTAGGTGGAAATGATGCCAATAAGTATTCAGGGTTGCAGTCCGATTCTCCATGCCAGGAGCGAGAATTTTTTTTGGAAGGGTAAAGGCGCATTATCAATCAAAACATTTAAGAATGGACGAGCTTTCTATCATGCTGGTCAGGGGCACTTTGCTGTTGATGAAGGAAACTATCTTTTGCTTAATCACGGTCAGGAGTACTCTATTACCATCGAATCAGAGGTTCTTGTGGAATCCTTCTGTATCTTTTTCCCTGAGATGATAGTTGAAGAGGTCTATCATAGTATTATGGCATCAAATGAGCAACTATTAGATGACCCAGTCTTACCCAAGCAAATGTCAGTTGATTTTGTTGAGAAAACTTATAATGATAAATGGTTAGCCAACACTTTATTTCAAATAAAGTCTGAATATACAAATATGTATCTTGATTTAACATGGCTAGAAGAACAGTTATACGAATTAGCACATGGACTTCTAAAGGTTCATCGACAGGTTAATAAAGAAATATTGAAACTTCAGTCCCTAAGAGCCTCAACTCGTGAGGAGTTGTATAAAAGAATACATATAGGTCATGAGTTTATATCCGCATACTTTGATCAATCAATAACCCTAACGGATGTGGCCAGAGTTGCATGTTTATCGCCAAACCACTTCCTTAGAAGTTACAAGCAATTGTTTGGCATGTCTCCTCATCAATTTTTAAGTGAAAGAAGGCTTCAAGAATCTAAGAGGCTTCTTCTTCAAACAGATAAGTCCATAACCGATATTTGTTTGGAAGTTGGATTCCAGAGTCCTAGCTCGTTTAGTGGTCTATTCTCCAAACGTTTTTCCATGGCCCCTTCGCAGTTCCGTCAAAAAAAGTGATTTTCAAGAAGCAAGTTTACAAACCGTAGTTATAATTTTAAGTACAACCCGTATTTACATAGCATAAATCAGTTGAAATGGAGTGATAAATTAATGGAGTTAACACAAATCATTGATAATGTATTTCAAGCGGCTCAATCAGGTGAAGCTGCACGGCTAAAAGATATTTTAGAATCTCACCCGCACCTTACAAATACGGAAAACGGTGATGGGCTCACACCTTTGGGATATGCAGCACATTTTGGTAACAAAGATGCAGTGCAGGTACTGCTAAATTATGATGCAGATATTGATGCGGTATCTCATTCCAAGATTTCTTACATTCCTTCGAATACAGCATTGCATGCAGCAATAGCGGGGGAGCGTAACGTGGATGTTATCAGACTGCTTTTGACTCATAATGCGCAGACAAATATTTTCGACAGCAATGGTCATACTAGTCTGCACACCGCTGCATTCCATGACGATAACCTAGAAATTATTAGCTTATTGGTCGAACATGGGGCCGATGTTAACGCTAGAACTGAAGGTGGAGAATCTGCATTGTCTCTCGCAATCAAGCAAGGAAATAATAACGTAGCGGAACTTCTTCGCGAAAATGGAGCGATACTGTAATTTATTGTGAGTAGCTTGCTATCAGTACGTCTGAGTCTTGAATTTGACCTAGCTTCATCATCTCTTATCGTTGAAAAACTTGGTGCGTAGTGTGTGTTACCTCCAAGAATACAATAACTGCTCGCACCAATAAGCATCATTAAGGGCGGCGGCTTACAGACAGGACACGTTAAATAGACCGCATACCTTTGTCCGAGGGCGGTCTATTTGCGTTTGCTGGACAGTAGCGCTACAATCAGCGAACCAAAAGTAAGCATAAGCATTATTGCTTCAAATATATTGGCGGAAATAGTAAAGAGGGGCTGAACCCCCCCTCTTTTTTGTTGCCTAATTCAGTTTTGTAAAGTATCTTATTTCCTCTTTATCCTTGCAGAACCCTACTGATTCGTACACAGATAAAGCAGATTTGTTCGTAGTTAATACCATGAGGTTAGCATATTGCAGCTGATTAGCTTTGAGATATCTCAAAGCTTGTGTAAGCAAATACCTGGAAAAACCGCGCTTTCTCCATGGTTCGCGGACAAAAACGTCCTCGATTACACCATGGTCAGCTTCTTGCCATGCCATCAGTCCGCCAACAATAGCGTCTGTTTGACGTATGACCATGGATGTCCATAGTTTGTTATTCTTGTATTCAGTTAACCTATTAAGACCAAGTGGAGTATCAGGCCAAATTTCAGCTTCTACATTAAGATAATCTCTTTCTTCGTCAGAGGTTTTCATTTTCCAGTACGAGAATTGAAAATCCTCTTGAAGCTCTAACTCAGGAATGGGTTCATTTAAATCTCGATTCATGCGATATAAACTATTCAGATGAAGGTATCCTTTTTGGATAAAAAACTGATTGTTTGCTGTTTCTGTTGAATCGTTACCAACACATAGCATTGTTCCGTATTCTTTAGGCAAGGTTTCCTTTAATTGATTTGCTCTTATGAAAAGATACTGATAAACGTTTTCAAGCAAAGCAATGTCGTTTTCTCTTTCAGGAATGGTTTTAAGATTGAGGTATATGGAATGGTTATTCTCTTTTAGACGACCGGGAGTTACAACGTTAATGATACTAACTTGCCCCTTAGCGACCATTTTCCCATTTTCAAATGCGCAATAAACGTTACTCCAATTATCTTCGTCTCCGACCCACCAAAATGTTGCGTTTTCTTTTTTTGTTACTGATTGATACAACTCGCCAAGTAATGGCATGTCTCCATGTTGGAAATTACGAATGAAAATTTCTGTGGATGATTGGCTCAAAACATTACTCACAACAAACGCCTCCTTTAACTGTCCTGAGCAATTGCTTTAACTAACCGAAGCTTCTACTTTGTAAAAACACCACAAATAGTTTCTCCTGTATCTGAATAATCCTTTCCTGCAATATCGCCATAAAATTCAAATGTATTGAACCCTATAGGCTGAATTTCTGATATCAGTGCTTCTTTAGTAAAAAAATGGTCCCATATATTATAACAATTCACAGTATCTTCAGTTATCACAATGGACTGCGTTAATTCTGTATGATCTTCATCATCATATTGATAAACTGAATTTAAGCAAATATGGGGCTTTTCATTCCAAAATCCACCCTCATCACTGAAATACCATGAACGACTTTCAGCTTTTCTCATAAGAGGTGTAAACACATCAAAAATGAACTTCCCGTTCGGCTTTAATGCTTGATATACTTTTCTCAATAGAATAAGCCTATCTGTAAATGATAACGGTGCATAATCACAAAAAATCAATGTTATTACATCGAACTGTTCTTTATAATCAATTGTCAAGTAGTTCTGGTAACGGTATTCGATATTACTTTTATTATGTAAAGTTTGTTCTTTTGCATAATCGATCGAGCGTTTTGAAAAGTCAATACCTGTTACCTGATAACCTGCTTTGCGAAAACGTTCTGCATAAATTCCTGGTCCGCAACCTAAATCAAGTAATTGTTGATATTGTGCAGGTTGAGCTATTGAAGCCATCCACTGTACTGATTTATCCACAAAATCTTGTTTTCGAGTTGCTGCATTCCAATCAGGGTTGAGATGGGCTTCAAGCATTCCTTTCGATATATGTTCATCATCCCAGAACGCACCTGTACTTGGGGTATAAAGCCTTGGCTTTATTAAGTAATTATTTAATTCGTTGAACATGATTTCCTCCTTCCTCCTAATTACTTAAATTATATTTGTTTAACATCAAGCACTTCAATGTAGGAAACAAATATAACGAAACATTCTTCTTGAAATTCCGATTAACTAAGTTGAGCAGAGCCAGAATGGTTATACAGAACATGAATATTAAAGAGCAATTCGAATAGTTGAGCCGGAAAGGAGTGCAAGCTTGCGATGAAGGAGAAGGTTCTGGTTATTGAAGATGAACAAACCATAGCGAATGCCATCACGTATGCGTTAACCAGAGAGGGTTATACGGCCGAGGCGGTGTATCATGGTGAAGCTGCCCTGAAGAGAATCGAGGAATTTCAGCCGGATGCCCTGATTCTGGACGTCATGCTCCCCGGCATGGACGGGTATGAGATTTTGAAGAAGCTTCAAGGAAAGGGCCGTATAGTGGTCATCATGTTGACCGCGAAGGAGGATATCGTCCATAAGGTACTGGGCCTTGAGCTAGGTGCGGACGATTATATGACTAAGCCGTTTGACATGCGGGAGCTGCTGGCCCGTTTGAAATCATTGCTGCGTAGAATACAGACCGTTGACCATAACCAGGATTCAAATGTAATCAACGTAGGCGGCATCACGCTCTCTACAGATAAGCGAACCGCTCTTGCGGGTGACCGTCCCCTGGAGTTGACTCCCAAGGAGTATGACCTGCTGGCCCTCATGCTGGCTCATCCGGAAAGAGTCTACACCAGGGATCAATTGCTTAATACAGTATGGGGAATAGATTATTTCGGGGGTACGCGTACGGTGGATATTCATGTTCAGCGCATCCGCAAGAAGCTTGGCCCGCCCTTTGACAGCGTCATTCAAACCGTGTATGGCATAGGCTACAAAGCCTTGGGAGGCAGCGGTGAAAATTAGCATCCGAATAAAGTTCAGCCTGTTTCTGGCCGCTTTGCTGCTCTTTGTCGTATTTCTTTTAAGCTTACTGGTGCTGCGAGGCATTGAAGATAATCAGGAAAAGCAATATGAACAGTATTTAGCTCAACAAGCCAAAACGGCCAACATGTATTTTATACAGACGATCTTGTCGGAGGAAAGCAAAGTCCCCGAGACCTTCCTGGCCTCCAAGGGTCAGGAGTTCGCCGAGGAACTGGAGCTAATTAGCGGACAATCCTTAGTGCTGTATGATATGCAGGGAGAACCCGTCAGCAGAAAAACGGCGAACCCGTCCCCTGACAATATCAAGAGGACGCTCGCCTACGCCCTGGAACATAAAACAGCTTATCTCGTGGAAGGCGACTCTCTATTTTATCTGACACCGCTCCGGGCAGGTAGTGAGCAAGTCGGGGTTATCCAATTCTATTACTCCCTCTCGACTCATCTGGCATTTTATAACGATATCCGGCAGTTGTTCATTTATATAGGTGCCGTTGTATTTATCTTGAGCTTCCTCGTTGGTAATATATATTTCAATTCCTTTGCTACAGGTATTATCAAGCTTGATCATATGGTTGACCTTATACGGGAGGGCCATTACGAGACCACTACTCTAAAGCGCAAGGATGAGATCGGCAAGCTGAGTCATGGTATTCATGCCATGAGCGGACAGATCAAACGAACCATTCAGGGCATGGAAGACGAGCAAAACAAGCTTAAGCTTGCGGTCGACAAATTGTCCTTGCTGGACATCCAGCAGAAGCAATTCATCGGCAATGTTACCCACGAGTTCAAGACTCCGCTCACCTCCATCAAGGCCTATATTGATCTGCTCGAGATGTATCCGGATGACGAGAAACTGCTGCAGACGGCTATTGTCAATGTGAAGAGCGAGACCGAGCGCCTTTATCAGATGGTCGATAAAGTCCTTCAGCTATCGGCGCTGGAGAAATATGATTTCGAGCTGAAGCTGGAGAAGCTGGCGGTTAAACCGGCAATTGAATCGGTATTAGGCAGCTTGAAGGGCAAAATCGATAAATTTGGCATCATGCTCTATACCGAACTGGAGGACACTTATATCCAGGGGGACAAGGACAGCCTGACCCTCGTTCTTGTTAATTTACTGGACAATGCCGTCAAATATAATAAAGCTAATGGAACCATCTCTATCAAGAGCTACTCAGCCGCTGACCAAGCGGTTATTGAGATTGCCGATACCGGGATTGGCATTCCGCCGGAGCTTGCGGAGAAGGTATTTGAGCCCTTCTACACGGTAGATAAGAATAGATCCAGGGAACATGGCGGAGCCGGGCTCGGCTTGTCGCTTACCCGGAAGCACGCAGAAATGATGGGAGGCTCGATTGAGCTCATCCATACCGGGCCAGAGGGCAGCCAGTTCAGGGTGGTCTTTCCCGCATCTGATTCAGCTTGAACTGCTTTGTTTACAAGTTGGATACAATTGTTAACCGGATGGCTACATTTGTAGATTCCCACGAAACAAGTTCTTGATAATTTAATTATCGAGGAGGCGAAGAGAAATGAAAAACACTACATTAACCAAAGCGATATGCTTATTAAGCATTCTGCTCCTTGCCGCAGGATGCAACGGAACCAAGGAGAACGGCAAAGTCACCATTCAGGAACCCGGGAGCTCCATTACCGTTATTGACGATGAGAAAGGCGATGCTGGCGAGCCCGGTATTTCCATCGTGAAGATTGATGCCTACGAGGAATTGGAAATCTCGGATTGGCTGGATGAGAACACGGTCATCGTTGCGAAGGAAAATGAGTCCCTGAAGGAGATGAGTCTTGAGGAACTGGCCGGACATCACCCAAGGAGCTTATACAAATACAATCTGTCCACCAAAGAGTATTCTTTGCTTAAAGAAGAGCCCGATCTGCATCTGGGCGGAGCAAAGCTCTCGCCGGATCGTAAGTATTTGCTTTATTCCGGGAATAGCCTGGGGGACCCGTCGTATGAGGTGCTTGATCTTGAAAGTCTGAACAGCTTCAATATCACGGGAGAGTCCATCGGCAATGTAGGCAGCGCCTATTGGGCAGATCAGGATACGATTGTCGGGGCCGGGTATATGAATGGTGCTTATACCGCCGATACGAAGGGAAAAGCAACCCCTCTGTCTGAGCTGGGTCAGGAGGCTCTATTTATTGTCAGAAAGGTCAAGGATACGGTTTATTACAATACATCGGGCGATAACACATTGAAAGCTCTCAATCTGACAACACGCGATATCACCAGCTTGGACCTGCCTAACGTGGGAGGCCTCTACCCTTCCCCGGACGAGAACAAAATCCTGGTCTTGCAGTATAACGGGGCTAAACAAACGTTATCACTGGCCGATGCGGATGGAAGCAATCTTAAGAAGATTGCCGAGGGAGTCGAGCTGGGCGGCATTTCCTGGTCCCCCGACCAACGAATGATTGCGTACAGTATGAAAGGCGAAGAGAACGGAGCTTCCGTCAGCGGCTTATACGTGCATGACCTGCTGGCAGGCGAGTCCACTTCGATTGCCGTGGATATTACAAATGTCCTGACCTGCTGGAGCCCTAACGGAGAACAGCTTGCGTATGCGCAATGGGATGGAGAGCACTATAACAGCAGCATTGTTTATTTGAAATCTTCGTTACAGTAACCATCACGCTCCTATTGTTGATCTGGATTTCGCTCCAAAACATGGCATAATACAGAGGAAGCGAATAATTCCGAAGGGAGAACTGACTATGGCGACACCCCCAAATGATAATCAAAAGGTACTAGCTCCTGAACAGGCCGCAGAATTACTTCAAATTCTGAAGGCGCGTTTCGAGAAAAACATGTCCCGCCATCAAGGACTGAATTGGGAGCAAGTACAGGCAAAGCTTGAAGCACTCCCTGAAAAAGTATGGTCTCTCCATGAGATGGAGCGGACAGGCGGCGAGCCGGACGTTGTTGGTTACGACAAGGATACGGAGGAATACATTTTCTATGATTGCTCCGCAGAAAGCCCGAAAGGCCGCAGAAGTATCTGTTATGACCGCGAAGCACTGGAATCAAGGAAAGCGCACAAGCCGGAAAGCAGCGCGATGGAAATGGCCGATGCCATGGGGATCGAGCTGCTTACAGAGGAGCAGTATCGGGAGCTTCAAAAGCTTGGCAGCTTTGATCTGAAAACTTCTAGCTGGGTGCTCACCCCGGAGCCGATCCGCAAGCTTGGCGGGGCTGTCTTCTGTGATCGCCGATACAACACGGTCTTTGTCTACCATAACGGCGCAGATTCTTATTACGGAGCAAGGGGATTCCGCGGCTCGCTCAAGGTATAGATCCATTCAGGCCCTACTCCGGGCAGGTCGACAACCTTCCCTTAATATGATATGGTACCAAGTAATTAGGCATTTCGTTCCCATGGAACGAGGTGCCTTCTCGCATATATAAGCATTTTTACATTAAATGTCTTTCTGGAGGTGATGCAATGGTGCTCCTGCTGTCCCCGCTACGGGGGGACAAATCCGTAGTTCATTATGGACGATCGAGGTAAGTGCACCCAAATAATGATAATTTAAGGAGTGTTGTTGAGATGAAAACTTATTTGCGAGGAGAAACACGCACGACCATGAATAAAACCGGACTTCGGCAGCTTCGCCGTTCAGGGCAAATTCCGGCGATTGTATTTGGCATAGGAGAAGACAATCTGATGATCCAGCTGTCCGCCAAAGAGTTCGGCAAATGGGCGCGGAGCGGACAGAGAGGCATCGTAGAGCTTCGCTTGGACAATCAGGAGCCGATTCCGGTATTGCTGGAGACGGTTCAGCGTGATCCGGTAACTCGTGAATACATTCATGTCGACTTTTTACGTATTAATAAAAATGAAATCGTACGCACGAGAGTGAATCTTGACTACGTCGGCACTGCGAAGGGAGCCAAGCTTGGGGGCGTCGTACAAATCCAAAGCACGTTCATCGAGATCGAATCCTATCCGGACCATATTCCAGCCATCATTCCTGTCGACATCAGCGAACTGGAGGTCGGGGATTCTATCCATGTCGGGGAACTCAGGCTGCCTGAAGGAGTCGTACCTATCTCAGCGGCGAACGAACTGCTCGTGTCCGTGGTGACACCAAAGGTTCAGACAGACCAGCCGGAGGCCATGTAAAATCCGCCGGCAAAGCTTCCTGGCTTGTTTTAAAGGAACAGCGAGGAAGAACGTCGGAGTTTACTTCAAATATGATATTAAGGGGCGAGCCTGTGATGGCTGCGCCCTTTTTTATGGCTGACTTTTTCGCTATCCGGCAAGTATAATTAAAGATAAGGAAAGGAGCATCTAATTATGAACCTCGAAGCAGTCATGCAGGAGCTGGAAGCCCTGGGCAAGGAACGAACCAAGAAAATCTATATTTCCAACGGAGCGCATGAGCCGCTGTTCGGCGTAGCAACTGGAGCGATGAAGCCGATCGCCAAGAAAATCAAAATGAATCAGCCTTTGGCCGAGGAGCTTTATGCTACAGGGAACTATGACGCCATGTATTTTGCCGGCATCATTGCGGATCCGAATGGGATGACTGAAGAGGACTATGAGCGCTGGATGGACGGAGCTTATTTTTACATGCTCTCCGATTTCGTAGTTGCGGTAACTTTGTCGGAGTCAGACATTGCCCAGCAAGTGGCGGACAAATGGATTGCAAGCGGAGAAGAGCTCCGAATGTCGGCTGGCTGGAGCTGTTACTGCTGGTTACTGGGAAACCGGCCAGATCATCAATTTTCCGAGCAGAAAATAGCGGGATTGCTTGAGCTTGCAGCCTCTACGATTCAGGACAGTCCTACACGCACCAAATTCTCAATGAGCAATTTTATTTACACCGTCGGAATTTCGTATTTACCGCTCCATGCGAAGGCGCTTGAGACTGCTAAAGCACTCGAGCCCATAGAGGTCCAATTGAATAATGCCAAAAGCAAGCACCTTCAGCCTGCAGGAAATATTCTGAAGTTTCTTGAACGAGGACAGCTTGGATTCAAACGAAAATATGTGCGATGTTAGGATTGATTGACTATGTCGATATGGCTCTGGCTTGGAATGATTATTGTAGCGGTACTCCTGGCGGGATGTATTGGAGTCGGAAACTACTTCTACAATCTCGCGTTAAATCCAGCTAAGGATAAATCCTTCGTGTTCAAGGCCCCGCACAATGCAATTGATACGCAGGCTGGCCGGAATGACTCCCATCATCAATGGTTTGAACAAGCTGAGGTTGCGGACCAGTATATCGAATCCTCAGACGGGCTCAAGCTGCACGCGTATAAGATCCTCCAGCCCATAACGACCAACAAATGGGCGATATTGGCCCATGGATACACCAGTGAAGCGGCGGCGATGAAAAGCCCGGCTATGCAGCTTTATAAAGCAGGCTTTCATATTCTAATGCCGGATGCGCGAGGCCATGGGAGCAGCGAAGGCCGCTATATCGGCATGGGTTGGCCGGACAGGTTGGATCTGCTGCGCTGGATCGACAGCATCCTGCTGGATTACCCGCAGGCAGAAATTGTTCTGTATGGCGTGTCCATGGGCGGAGCTACTGTAATGATGGTCTCGGGGGAGTCTCTTCCCGCTCAAGTAAAGGTAATCGTAGAAGATTGCGGATACACTTCGGCGAAGGAAGAATTCAGTTATCAGCTTAAGGCCCTCTTCCGTCTGCCTTCTTTCCCCCTTATTCCGCTGGCCAGTCTGATCGCTCGCATCCGCGCCGGCTATACGCTCGGCCAAGCAAATGCATTAGCTCAAGTAGCGAAGGCAAAGATCCCGATCATGTTCATTCATGGAGATTGCGATACTTTTGTTCCAAGCAAAATGGTGCACGAAGTGTATGAAGCAGCGATAACAGACAAGGAAATCTACATCGTCCCTGGGGCGGGTCATGCAGGCGCGGCTTCCGTCGCCGGAGAGGAATATTGGAGGAAGGTAACCAGCTTCATCCATAAATACGTCAAATAGGAGGCGATCTATATGAAGCGGCTGGCTGTATTTTGCGGATCCGGAATCGGTGCTTCCCCGGTGTATATCCAGGGAGCGATCGCACTTGGCAATGAACTTGTACAACGCGGTATCACGCTAGTCTACGGAGGTTCTGTTAATGGGCTGATGGGGACCATTGCCGATACGGTGCTTGAGCAAGGGGGTAAGGCTATCGGCGTGCTGCCTGATTTCCTGAAGAGCAAGGAGCTGGCCCATCCCGGGTTGACCGAGCTGATTACTGTAAGCTCCATGCACGAGCGAAAAGCAAAGATGACAGAGTTGGCCGACGGCTTCGTGGTTCTTCCGGGCGGCGCAGGCACCATGGATGAATTTTTCGAGGTCTTCACCTGGGCTCAGTTGGGACTTCACCAGAAGCCTTGCGGCTTGCTGAATATTCAACATTACTATGATCCGTTGATCGCCTTGTTCCACCATATGTCGAAAGAACAATTCCTTCAGGAAAAATTCGTCTCCGCTCTATTGGTTCAAGAACACCCCAAGGAGCTTTTGAACCAGTTCCAGCACTATGTTCCTCCGGCCGTGAAAACCTTTATCACCCACAAGCAGCAGATTTAGTAAAACGTACCCGAAGAAGCTGTCTTAAAGGCGAGTTAAGGGGCAACGTGTGAAGTGTGCTTACGAGCATATGCCCCGCAGTAGCTTTCTTGCAGAAAGCTTTCACTGCAGTACACTTCACACGTTGCCCTGATCACTGCGCCTTTCCTGTGCAACTGCAATGCAGTCGCACAGGATTGCATCACATGTTGCATTGCAGCAAGCTTGCAGTTCGCGGCATCATAGACGGGGTTACCGCTCGGGCTATAGTTGAGCCCCGACCTAATGATGCTCCGGCCTTGCACTGGAACTTCGCCTGTCCGGCCAGTACTGAAGTTTTCTCCGAGCTTAACTTGACCTCCTGGCATTCCACTTGCCCTCAGCTTCATCCGCTCTTCTTGACCAACCTCATTCAGCTCACTCTCATCCGGCCACGCTCCAATGAAATTACTTACCTTAAAATCTTCATTCGACGCACAAACCCACTTTTAGTGAAAAAACTTACCTTAGATCGTCAGTAACTAGCCAAACCCACGTTTTAGTCAAATTTAAGTACAAAAATTTCACTAGATGCGCATTTCTATCATTTCCACTGAATTTAAGCTACCTTTTTTCACTGCATACGTAAGATCCCTATTTTCATGCGGTAAACCGATCACTGTCATGCGTACATGGTCGGTATTTTGCAGAATCTGCTGGAATTGTCTTGCTCTGCGGGCTTATTGAAATGGGGTATCCCCAATAACGATACGGTTTGTCTACTTACTGTTTGAATGCATTCGCGTCTTAGAGGGAGTGCGGTGCAATCAGCACTATAAAGCCAAACTAAAGAGCCCGCGTAATAAGGGCATAAGTGTGAAGTGTGCTGTAGAAACGGAGTGTTCGCCTTTGCGAGTGGATTCCTACCATTTCGGATTTTACTCAATCAAAGGAATCCGCGAACAACAGCGATCGAAAGCAACCTTCACACGTTGCCCCCAAAGCGCAGAATCAATCTTTAGACGGTTTTACACTGCTGCGCTCTCGCAGGAAACTGCGACAGGACATGATCTTGATTCCTCACTCGGAAAAGCGGCGTACGACCTCCTCAAAATCTGGGCCTTCAATCGACAGATCGGCGATCTCCCCCCATGTCCCAAGCTCCTTGATCAATTCCATCACACCCATAGCCCGAAGATCGGCTTCAATTCTAAGGGTCTCTCCTTCCGCCGATACGATGCGATAGACTGGCCCCGGCTGCTCCAGGACCGGTATTTGACAGCCTCCCCGGTAAGTTACCGTAATCACCGCAGGCAGGCCAATCCTCTCGCGCAGTTCCGCAACCGTTCCATCATAGCTCAACGCCCCATGGTTGATGACCATTACTCTGCTGCATAACTGCTCGATATCATCCATATCATGGGTCGTCAGCAGGATGGTCTTTCCGTATTCCTTGTTCAACTGACGAAGGAACTCGCGAATTCCTTGCTTGGCATGCACATCTAATCCAATCGTTGGCTCATCCAGAAAGAGCAGATCCGGATCATGCAGCATCGCGGCGGCAAGATCGGCCCTCATCCGCTGTCCAAGCGAAAGCTTGCGAACTGGGGTATCCCAGAACTCGGGTAAATTCAACAGCTCGGCAAACCGCTCCAAGCGCTGCTTTTTCAGCTCCGCCGGGACCCGGTACATATGGGCAAGGATATCATACGAAACTTTGACCGGCAGATCCCACCACAGCTGGCTGCGCTGTCCGAACACAACGCCCAGCTGCTGGACAGCCTTTCTGCGCTCGCGGTGCGGATTCAGTCCCCTTATCCGAACCTCCCCAGAGCTTGGATGAAGAATCCCGGTCAGCATTTTGATCGTCGTCGACTTGCCTGCCCCATTCGGCCCGATATAACCGACAAATTCGCCGGGAAGCACCTGAAAGGAGATGTCCCGCACGGCTTCCTTCACCCGGTATTCCCGTGAGAACAAGGTTCTGACGCCCGAGAACCGTCCTCCTTTTACCGCAGGTGTCTTGAACTCTTTGCAGAGATGTCTTGCTTCAATCATGTATTCTCTCCTCCTCAGCTTCCCGTGCTTTGATATTTGGTAATTCCAAACTGCCAGAACCGCAGTGCCGCCGCCAGACAGACCAGAGCCATGGCAGTCGTAACCGCAAGCACCCAAGCCCCCAGCTCACCTTTCACCAAGTAGAGTGAGGGCAAATAGTTAACAAATCCGACGGGGATGGCATACAGCAGGAAAGAAGCCAGCCACTTCGGGTAAATGGCTAACGGATATTGAGCCGCCGAACGGGCCGCATCCTCTGTGGAGGTCTGCAGCTCACTGATTCTTGTCGTCCAGAAGCCGATCGTCGCGGTGGCGAGACCGATGGAGAACAGAATAATCGCTCCCGTTAGAATGATAAACGGTGTCCACCATACGGTCGGCCAGCCAATCGATCCTGCCTGCAGCATCCCTGCAAGCGACCAGCACAGAATGAAGCCGCCCTGCATCACCTCGCCGATCATAATCCGGAAGCTCTGGGGCATCAGCGCGAGAAGCACGGGCAACGGACGAGTCAGCAATTGGTCGAAGTCGCCGCTGACTAAATATTTTTCCAGATGATGCACTTCATCTGCTATCGTTCGATACAAGGTCTTCGACAAGGTCATAACCGCAACCAGATAACCGACCTCATGAATAGACCAGCCACGGATGCCGCCAAACCGAGCCAGTACGATGGCGACCATGAGAAATTCCGAAATCTGAATGAATGCTGCTAAAAAGGAGCCAATAACAAAGTTGAATTTGTACTGCATTCGACTTCTTACAGTCGTACGAATGAGCAACAAATACATGTGTATCCAGGTTTGAAACGAATTCATCCTCCCTGCACCTCCACCTTGCGTCTAACAACCCGTGTAGCCAACAGGCAAACACCGGTCATAAGCACACACCAGATCAAAGTGCCTCCGAGCCAGGATATGTCGCCCCGTTCCAGATACAGGGATGTCGGCACATAGAGCAAATAAGGGTAAGGCGAGATCCACGCGAGCTTCTCCAGCCCATTCGGCAGCCACTCCAAGGGAATGAAGAACCCTGAGAGCAGGTTGATCAGGGCATGATTGCCCCAATAGAGCCAGGAGGACTCTGTTGTCCATAGCGCACTAATGCCGATCAGGTAATTCATGCAAATCGCCAGATAGGACGCGCCCACAAGACTAAGCGCTGTTAGGCAATAGGTTGTCCATTGCATGGGAAGCTGCAGCGAGAATACCAAGACATAGATGAGGTAAATCGGGATGGATTTGTAGATAAACTGGTAGGCGATTTGTCCCCACTCCCGGGCCATCAGATGGCTGAACAAGTGAACGGGACGCATCAGATCTAACGAGATGTGACCGGTTCTGACACTCTGCGGAATGCCAAGACCATTTGTGATGAAGCTGGTCACCCAAAGCGCAGCCTGGGTAAAGGAGATATAGCTGACCATTCCCTGAATTCCATAGGTACCCAGTGAAGCATGATCACCCACTCCAATCCAGATACTGGCGTAGATGAACCCGAACATGGCACTCGCGAGATTATGAATCAAATGAGCTCCGCGATATTGCAAATTTCGGGCATAGGCCTTCGAGGCCAGCGTGAAATAAAGCATAGAACACCTCCGATAAGCTTCTCGAACGGCTTCTCCGTTCGCTTCAGACAAGGCGATTTTGTAAGAAGGACTCATATCATAACCCAGAATTCTCCAATGGGCAAGTCTTTTTAAAAAGATAAGAAGCGCCCCTCTCGGGACGCCCTCTAGCTGAATCCAGGCTAAGCACAGGCTTTACTCTGTAACGGCTTCGCCTGTAACCTGTGCGCCTGATTTCGATATTTTGTAGCTCACAATATCTCCGCCCCAGAAGTGGAATTTCAGGGTCACTTCCCCGTCCTTCGTTTCATTAAAGAAATTTTCGGTAATGACAATCCGGTTCTTCATAAAGTCAGGCGTGAAGGTGTAGGCATATTCCTTATAAGATGTCCAGTTCTGAGGACCTGCAAAGCTGCCATCCTTATAGATTGCTTCCATGGTCGCCAGGCGGTTACCGTTGAAGAGCGTTGGAATAGCAAAATTATCTACAGTTCCAGCCGTGTCACCCAATTGAGGCAAATCATAGACGACTACCTTTAATCTCCAGTCAGGCCCGTAGCTAAACTTGGCGGATAAAATGGCATTCTGCCCAAGATGCCCTGCCTTCGTTAACCGGGTAAGCAGACTAGCCCTCAGAGTCAACTCCGAACCAGCCAGTTCATAGTCTTTTCCTTGCCCAAGCTTCTCAGATCCGTTATATAGTTCAGAAAGCCTATTGCCGTTCAGATTTAATTGAACCTTCACATCCTTCACTTCTTCCCCGTATTTCAAGTAGACAAGATCTGTTTCGGCCGTAGAAGCACGCCGCTCCCAGCCTGCCTTCATGATATGGATGAGCTCCGGATCAGACCAGACGAGCTCTGTCCGGTTTAAGTGCTGTCCGTTATCCCAGAGCATATGCGTAATTTGCCGTTCGTTAAGCACATGCATCAGATTTTCAAAAAACTTCAGCTTTTCGCCTTGCTCAATAACACTGGTATTCTTATCGAATCCCAACAATCCGTACTCGCCGAGAATGACTGGAATCCCTTTGGAGACCAGCGTATTACGGACATTGTCAAACGTCGTAATCATATCATTCATCGTATCTTGCTCCAGCTTATAGTAGCCCGCAATATTAACGCTGAACGGCCAGAAGCCATAGAAGTGAACCGTGGCGATCAGATTCGGATCGTTGAATTCCTGAATCGTCTCATACAGCACATCCAGGTCTTCCTGGGCCGGTGAGGTTTCGCGTGTAGGGATAACCAGGGGGGCGTACTCCATTCTCCCCGCCGGAAGCTCTCACAATCTTATGGAACGAGACAAGCAGTTCCTTCAGCATCTCATATTGCTTCTCTTTGTCCGTGGTACCTCCATCTGTAAATCTTGGCTCATTAATCGCTTCAAACATCAGCTTCTCTGAATGATTCTTGAAGAGGTCTGCAATTTGTGTCCATGCCGCGCTAAATTTGGCCAGCACTTCATCATGGTTGCTCTCCATATAGCTGATCCATTGCCAGGAATCATGATGCATATTAATCATGACATAGAGATCGGCATCCAGTGCCCAGCCTACCACCTCTTGAACACGGTCCATATACGCCGGGTCAATGGTGTAGTTCGGAGCTTCACCCATGTGCTGGCCCCAGGTTACAGGTATGCGAATGCTCTTGTAGCCTTCAGCGGCAATTTGCTGAATGAACTCCTTCGTGACACGCGGATTCCCCCAGGATGTCTCATCATCCCCTGTAGCGTCAAGGGTGTTGCCCAGGTTCCAGCCCGGCTGCATGGCCTCGACATAAGCGCTGATACTTGTTTTCGCATCCGGTGCTTTCAGTTCCCCCGCAGCAGCGGATACTGCTGTGGACAGCAAGGATACCGCCATCATGGCCGCCATGGCGAATGCGGTGATCGAGCGGAATTTCGTTCTTCTACTCATCGATTCATGTTCCTCCCTTTCGCGGCATTTTTTGTAAGCGTTTTCTTTTTTTAAGGTTACCACAATTTTCCGAGGGCCAATACCATATTAATTTTGAATTATTTCATGCACAAATCAGAGATAGGAAAAAGGACGGATAAAATAGTACAAAAGAAACATTGTCGCATTTTGGAAAATCATTTATAAATAAATAGAGCATTCAAGCATACATATGAGAATGTAGCTCAATTTTGAGGGAGGAAACACAATGCAATGGTATCTTAAGGTATTACAAAACTATGTGGGATTTAGCGGGAGGGCTCGACGGACAGAGTTTTGGATGTTCATCTTGTTCAACTTTCTGGCCGCGTTCGTTCTCGGAATCCTGGATAGAATTCTGGGGCTTGGCGGATTCCTGGGCGGGCTGTACGCTTTAGCGGTTCTTCTGCCGACAATAGCCTTGTGGGTTCGCCGCCTCCATGACACCGGAAAAAGCGGCCTGTGGCTTTTGCTAGCCTTAATCCCGGCTGTAGGAGCAATTGTATTGCTCGTCTTTGCTTGCCTGGATAGCGATCCTGCAGCAAACCAATACGGCCCGAACCCGAAGACTGGACCTCTTCCGGTTTCTGCGTAGTTTTCTGGCACCTGCCGCTCCCTTAAGGGAGCGGTTTTTTTAGGTTAACGTTTGTTCCTTTCAAGAGTGGGTATAAAAAAGAAGAGGTACTATAACCAAGGGGGGCCTCTTCCGTGAAACTGACTCAGGAGCAGCGAATCCAACTGCATGAATTCAATAATCTGACCAAATCGCTGAGCTTCAATATGTACGATATCTGCTATACCCGCACCAGAGAAGAGCGTGAGGCATACATCGCCTATATTGATGAGCAATACAATTCAGAGCGTCTTACCAGCATTCTGACGACGGTCGCCGACATCATTGGGGCGCATGTATTAAATGTAGCGAAGCAGGATTACGTCCCCCAGGGAGCCAGCGTCACTGTACTGGTATCAGAAGGGCCTGTCGTTGAAGTTCCTACCGAATCATTTGAGGAGTCTCCCGGTCCGCTGCCGGACAATGTTGTTCTCCAGCTTGATAAAAGCCATATTACCGTGCATACGTATCCCGAGTATCATCCGAATGAAGGCATCAGCACCTTTCGGGCCGATATCGACGTGTCCACCTGTGGTGAGATATCGCCGCTGAAGGCATTGAACTACCTCATCCATTCCTTTGATACCGATATCATGACCATTGATTATCGCGTTCGGGGCTTCACCCGGGATATTAACGGACACAAGCTGTTCATCGACCATGACATCAGCTCTATTCAGAACTATATTCCTGACGAAGTACTGGAGCAGTATCAGATGATTGACGTCAACGTCTACCAGGAGCATATCTTCCATACCAAGTGCAAGCTCAAGGCATTCGACCTGAATAATTACTTATTCGGCTATACGAAGGATTCTTTAAGCAAGGAAGAACAGGAAGAAATTACTGAGCGCCTCACAGTTGAAATGGACGAAATCTTCTATGGAAAAAATATCATCTGACCTGCCGTCGAGCAGGTCGGATTTTTAACGTACATAAGCATCAATTTCTTCTGCCGGATCGATATCCGGCGAAGGGGAGCCGACGATCTCCACAAAGACCCGGTTCGGCACACAAATAATCGTTTGATTGGGGCGGGAAATGAAACCCATGGCCATGGAAATTTTTTTCGGACAATCCGCATAAATCATCTGGATGCCCCCGTCATATTTCTTCAGTATGTTGTGACCATACTCGGTCTGAATATCAATTTCCTCATCCTCGCCATCAAGCGACACAGAGCGATAAAATTCACCATCTACTGAAATCGAAGCGCTAAGTTGCCCCGCCTCTACTTCACGCATGCCGTCCCAATACTGCACCCCAAGCCAACCGACCCCTGCAGTCAGCAGCAGAACAATCAGCAGAATATCTCCACGCTTTAGCTTTAACAAAACAAGTCATTCCTTTCAACCCAAAACCAGAATAAGTATAAAAAACGAAGGAACACGGATTGTTCGTCCGGTCCCTCCGTACGTGATAATAATTGTCCTGTGCTTGCTAACCCTTATGGACGTTCGATAAAGATCCATCCGTCCTCTTCAACCGTGACCTTTGCTCCCAATGCCTCTGACATGAACCGAAGCGGCACGTAAGTCACGCCATCTTCATTGACAAAGACCGGCTGCTCCAGAACTACCGCCTTTCCGCCGATGGAAGCATGCTTGGAATCCGGAGTCACTCTGATCTCCTGACCCGTGATATCGTCAGTAATGACGATATTCTTTGAATACGCGTCCCATTTAACCCCAGCATCCAATTCTTCGGACAAATAACGAAGCGGTACAAAGGTAGTGTTATTGTTTACAACCACTCCATAATAACTGTTATGAGGATCGAGATAGACGCTCTTGTACGTAAACTGGAAGTCATCCTTTAGCAGCTTGTAAATAGCGGAATCGGACTCAAAGTTACGAAGCATCTCACCAGGAGTCATGGGCTTCCCGAAGTAATCAATGACGCCTGAAGTGACGTCAACGGCATCGATTTCTACAGTTCCGCCCAAATTACGCTGTTCGGTATCAGCCTTGAGCTTCACAGACTGAAGCGGTAAATCCTCCGAGGCCGGGAGTGCAATCGTCAATTCCATGGCCTGTTTGCGAATCTGCAGCTTGCTGTCAAAATACAGATCCAGATCCAGTACGGTATCCTTTCCGAGAACCACATTCAGCTCCGGGGTCTCCTCAAGCAGGCTCTTCATATTCGCGTCGTAGTCGGTCAGCAGGGTATTGATCACCTCTTGAATGGTCGCCGTCATGGTAGCAACTACTACAGGCTTGGATTGCGAAATCGAGAACAGGTCCAATCCGAATCCACGATCTGCCGTAACATCGGAATAATCGGAATCATCGTATTCGTAGTCATAGTCTTCATAATCATAGTCTTCATAATAGTAATCATCGTAATATTCATCTTCATAGTAATCTTCGTAATAATAATCATCATAATAGCTGTAAGCCTCTTGCATAATCGGGTAATACACATCGTAAAATGCCCCGATCAAATCCTTGATCCCTTGTTCATCCTTTGCCACGCTAGTCAAAAATGGCTTCACCATCGCCAGCAGCTCGTCACCGCGAATTTCGGTATGCAGCTGGGTCAGGCTCAGGGATTCTCCGAACACTTCACTTTGCGTCTGCTTCACGGAAAGAGTCTTGGGATTCGATAAATGCTTGAAGAAAAATTCTCCGGCCTGCTTGGTGAAGCCCAGAATCTGATCTTCATACTTTGCCGCTTCCCCCGCGTACATCCCGCTCAAGGCCCCGCTCTCGGTGCTTATGTATATCGGCTGCTTGGCGCCCTCTAATTGAATAGCCATTCCTTGTTCGTCCAGCGACAAATGGAACGGATATTGCTCTTCTTTATACTGCACTGCTCCCTTGACCGACATATTGCCCTGGTCTTGAACCTTCGCGCTATCGATCGTCAGCGACAGGGAATTGAGCTGTTCGATGATTTGTTGTGCTTCGGGATGAACCACTCCCTCCGCAGGCACCAGTTCTATCGACAGTGTCTGCTTCGACTCTCCGGAGACTTGAGTCATGCTCTGCACAAGTGCCTTGTTTATGTCCAGACCGGCGACACTTTGACACCCGGACAGGAGAAGCATGGTCATTGCAAGAAGCGCTAATGGCAAGCCCCATTTTTTCAGTAGGATCCTTTTCATTTCTCTCCTCCTAAGCTAGTTAATATCTCCCATTATTATTTACAATTTTGATAAAGTAAATAGGTTTATAGTCATTCTATTCCATGCGCTATTCCCCGTTGGTTGTGGTATACTTGCATATGTAACTCTGAACTGAATAAGAAGATCCATGGCCCAGACCATGGGAGAGGTTCGCGAACTCCCTCTATAAAAAACTAAGAATACCCTGCAATTTAGTTGCAGCGGTCTGTTTTTTGCTGGCACAGTTCAAGAACTCTCCTTCTTTTCTATTTCACAATAATAGAGGAATGAGAGGTTTTTTTATGCTTAATAATGAAAAAGCGGTTGTCGTTTTCAGCGGCGGCCAGGACAGTACGACCTGTCTCTTCTGGGCACTTAAACATTTCCGCGAGGTTGAGACGGTTACCTTCAACTACGGCCAACGCCACAGTCTGGAGATTGAATGCGCCCGCAGTATCGCTGAAGAGCTTGGAGTAAAATGGCATTTGCTCGACATGAGCCTGCTCGGTCAACTAACGCAGAATGCGTTGACTCGCAGCGATATGGCCATTGAACATCATGAAGGGGAACTGCCAACTACATTTGTGGAAGGCCGCAACCATCTATTTCTCAGCTTTGCTGCTGTTCTGGCAAAGGGGGTAGGCGCAAGACATCTCGTTACCGGTGTCTGCGAGACAGATTTCAGCGGATATCCCGATTGCCGCGACTCCTTCGTGAAATCTTTGAATGTCACGTTAAACCTGGCGATGGATTATCAGTTCGTCATTCACACGCCGCTGATGTGGATCGATAAAGCCGATACCTGGAAGCTGGCTGATGAACTGGGCGCCTTTGACTATGTGCGTGAACAGACTCTGACTTGTTATAACGGCGTTATCGGAATCGGCTGCGGAGAATGCCCTGCCTGCAAGCTAAGACAAGCCGGGCTGGATAAATACCTCGCCGTGCGCGGGAAGGGTGGTCAGTAATGAGCAGACAACCCGGTGAATTTGTTATTGTGGAACGGCTCCAGCGTTATGAAGAAGATATAGCCCCTGCCCAGCTGCGCTATCATCAGCGCCGGGTACTCGTCAGCAAGGAGTTTACCTTTGACGCAGCGCATCATCTTCATGCCTATGAAGGCAAATGCAAAAACCTGCACGGACATACGTATAAGGTTGTCTTTGGCATCAGCGGCAAGCCTGACGAGCGGGGCTTAACCGTTGATTTCGGAACGATCAAGGATATTTGGAAGAACGAAATAGAAGGCTACCTGGATCACCGTTATTTGAACGAAACCCTGCCTCCTATGAATACCACAGCGGAGAATATGGTTGTGTGGCTATTTGAGCAAATGGAATCCGCATTACAAGCTCAGCCTTACTGCTCTTCATTAACGGAGGGACAAACCGAATTCGTTCGCCTCTATGAGACGCCTACGAGCTATGCGGAAGTCAGACGGGAGTGGATGCAGGATGAATAACGTGGCGCGCCCTGTTCCGGTACTGGAAATATTCGGTCCCACGGTCCAGGGAGAAGGCATGGTCATTGGTCAGAAGACAATGTTCGTTCGTACGGCGGGCTGTGATTATCATTGCAGTTGGTGCGATTCCGCCTTCACCTGGGACGGCAGCTCCAAGGAGCAAATTCGCCTTCTGTCAGCCCAGGATATTTGGGAGGAGCTGATCTCGCTTGGCGGGAACCGGTTCAGCCATGTCACCTTATCCGGGGGCAACCCTGCCCTGCTCCCGCAGCTTGCCGAGCTGGTCAGACTTCTTCATCAACAGGGCATGGAGGTTGCTGTGGAGACTCAGGGCTCGAGATGGCAGGATTGGCTGGAAGAGATCGACCAGGTCACCCTTTCCCCCAAACCGCCAAGCTCCGGAATGGAGACGGACTGGCATGTGCTGGATGAGATTGCGCGCAGACTATCCGGAAGACCCGCCCCTCTATCGTTAAGTCTCAAGGTTGTCGTGTTCGATGAGGCCGACCTCATCTATGCTGAATCCATTCATCAGAGATATCCGCAGATCGACCTGTATCTTCAGGTAGGAAATCCGGATGTCCGCCGAATGGACATTTCCCATCATGCCGCCGACTTGCTTCAGCGATATGAATGGCTGATCGATCGCGTCATGATGATGAGTTCAATGAATAACGTCCGAATTCTGCCCCAGCTTCATGCGCTTGTATGGGGGAATAAACGAGGCGTATAGAGTAATCATCAGTATACAGGAAAAGGAGGCCTACCTATGGCTGGAAGACAGAGAGAAGAAATGCAGGAAGTAACCCTCCTGGGGGATCAGGGCGTGAAGTACCCGATGACCTATACCCCGGAGATGCTGGAAAGCTTCGATAATAAGCACCCTTACCGGGATTATTTCGTAAAGTTCAACTGCCCGGAATTTACGAGCCTGTGTCCGATTACCGGACAGCCTGATTTTGCTACCATTTACATCAGCTATATTCCCGACATCAAAATGGTTGAGAGCAAGTCGCTTAAATTATATCTGTTCAGTTTCCGCAATCATGGCGATTTCCATGAAGATTGCGTTAATATAATTATGAACGACCTGATCAAGCTGATGGATCCGAAATATATTGAAGTGTGGGGCAAATTCACACCGCGAGGCGGCATCTCCATTGATCCTTATTGCAATTACGGAAAGCCCGGCACCAAGTATGAGACGATGGCCGAGCATCGCTTGTTGAATCACGATCTCTATCCCGAGAAGGTGGATAACCGCTAGTCCCTCCATGTATTTCTCCTGACAGCCTGATTATGCCGAAAAGAGAGGAGCGAGGAACATTGAAACCGAACATTTTTATTGCCCGCTCAGTCCCTCCTGAGGTCGAAGCTTATCTGGGAGAGCACTGCACCTATACTAAATGGGAGCAAGAAGAGCCCATTCCGCGGGACAAGCTGCTGGCTAATCTTCGAGAGGCGGAAGGCCTCCTGATCTCCGGCGGCAAAATCGATGCCGAGCTGCTGGAGCATGCTCCCCGCCTGCGAGCAGTGAGCACAATCAGTGTGGGCTATAACAATTTTGATATTAAGGCCATGAAGGCCAGAGGCGTGATCGGCACCAATACTCCAGACGTATTGAATGACACCGTAGCAGACCTGATCTTCGGTCTCATGCTAGCAGTCGCCCGCCGTATTCCGGAAATGGACAGGTACGTGAAGGAAGGCAACTGGAAGCGCGGAGACGATAAGACGCTCTTTGGGCTGGACGTCCACGGCAAGAAGCTCGGCATCATCGGCATGGGCAGCATCGGCGAGGCTGTGGCGCGCAGAGCAAAATTCGGATTCAGTATGAATATTGCCTACCATAACCGGAATCGTAAGCCGGATGTCGAGACAGCACTCGAAGCGGAGTACCCTTCCCTTCAAGAATTGCTTCAAACCAGCGACTTCATCGTGCTGATGACTCCCTTGACTCCTGAGACGAAAGGCATGATTGGGTATGACGAGTTCAAGCTAATGAAGCGCACTGCGATCTTCATTAATGCTTCCCGTGGAGCAACGGTAGACGAACAGGCCATGGTTCGAGCCTTGCAAGAAGGCTTGATCTTCGGCGCGGGTCTGGATGTATTCGAGCATGAGCCCGTCTCTCCTGATCATCCGCTGCTGCATATGCCGAATGTCGTAACCTTGCCGCATATCGGTTCTGCCACAGCGCAGACCCGGCTCGAGATGGCCATGCTTGCAGCCGAGAATCTGGTTGCAGCCCTGCAAGGGCATGCACCATCCTCTCTGGTTCAAGAGCTTCGTTAAATAATATCATCCACGACAACAGGGGACCTGAGGGCTAATCGCCCCCAGGTCCCTGCTTCAATCCGCCAAACCGGACAGGAATCCATCGTGTTCAATGTTCAAAGCCCGGCAAAATGCTGATCTCATGAAGCTTTCCCGCTTCAGCGTCGATCAGCAGCCGGCGCAGCCACGCAAGCTCTGTCCGGGCATGCTCATAGTAACCCGCCATCAAATGCAGTACGCTTCTTGGCACGATACCCTCGTGTTCTGCATATGTTCTGCGGCATAACTCGACCTGCTTCTCCGCTTCCCCGATCCGCTCCCGCAAGATCGTGGCAATCTGCTCCTGATCCCCCTTACCTGCGAACACAAGAGCAATATAAAGCGGATGATTGTCAGGCGCCGCTTCCCGGAAACGGTCCAGCAGCAAACTTTGAAAGTAAGCCTTGCCGCTGTCAGTGATTCGGTATACCGTCTTTTCCGGTCCCAAATCGTCCTGAATCGTCATTACGGCTTCAATATAATTCTGTTTTCTTAACTGATCCACCGCATAATAGAGCGAACCGATTTTGAACCTTCCCTGCAAATCCAGGAACCGTTCCTTCATTCGTGTACGTATTTCATAAGGATGCATGTCCCGCTCCATTAACAACCCCAGAATGCTCAGACGGATGGATAATGACTGCATCGGTCTTCTCCTTCCCCTTTATGCGCCTTGTTTCGTCTTATCCGAGACGATCGAGCTTAACCGGTCCCCCGGCATAGCAAGCACAACCAAGACTGACAGAGCGGCAGGCAGCAATGCCCACATGAACGTATGCGCAATCGAGGAGGACATGGCGTCAACAATCCCCTGCAAAATTTCCGGCGGGATCAATGCCCGCTTTTCGGGAGACAGGGCTTCGCGGGTATCGCCAAATTGCTCTGCGGCCCCGGCCATACCCGGAAAAGCATCCTCCATTCCGCGGGTCATCAGATTCCGCTGTACGATCCCGAAAATGGTAATTCCAAGCGTCATTCCAAGTGAACGCAGGAAGGAGTTCGTAGAGGTTGCCGCTCCGCGCCGCTGCATATCGAACGGATGAACCGCCGCCATACCGAGCACGGAGAAGGAGAAGCCGACGCCAAATCCCGCCACAATGCTGTACATCGTCAGCAAGGAACGCGCTGAATCTCCATGAAGTGTGCTCAAGGCAAAAATGCCGGCAATGAAAAATACCACCGAGATCGACATGATGGACCGATAAGACATTCGGGAGGTAAGCATTCCGCCCAGCATGCTGCCCACGACAGAGCCGATCATCATCGGCATCAGAATCAATCCCGAATTGGTCGCCGTTCCCCCAAATACCCCTTGAACATAAATCGGAATGTACACGGTAGCTACGATAAATACACTTCCGTACAGTAAAGCCAGCAAGCTGCTCGTCGCATATAGCCGGTTATTGAACATATCGAAGGAGATAATGGGCTCGGACGCCTTCCGCTCAACCAGCAAGAAAATAGCAAACAGCACTATAAAGCCCGTGAACAATCCGATAATTAAAGAGGAGTTCCAGGCGAACTTCTCACCGCCCAGCTCCAGCGCAAACATGAGGCACACAACCGCCCCTACCAGGGTGAAGGCGCCGCCCCAATCGATCCTTTGACTCGCACGGATCATCGATTCCTTATAGCACAATACAATCAGAAGCAATGAGACCAGGCCGATCGGCACATTGATATAGAACACCCAGTTCCAGCCGAGCGAATCCGTGATGAAGGCTCCAAGCAATGGCCCGAAGATGCTTGAGGTACCGAAGACAGCCCCCATCAGCCCGGTCATTTTCCCCCGCTTTTCAACGGGGAAGATATCATAAATAATCGTAAAGGCGATCGGCATCAAGGCGCCCCCGCCTACCCCCTGAATAGCCCGGAAAATGCTGAGCTGCACAATACTTGTCGCCATACCGCACAGCACCGATCCAAGCAGGAAGGTAATAATCCCGAAGATAAAAAAGCTTTTCCGCCCATACATATCGGACAGCTTCCCGAAAATCGGTGTTCCTGCCATGACTGCCACCATATATGCGGAGGTGACCCATACGAATTGCTCCATTCCTCCGAGTTCAGAGACAATTGTCCCCATAGCTGTTGTTACAATCGTATTGTCCATCGCCGACATCAGAATTCCGAGCAGTAAACCGAGCAGAATCCATTTTGTACGGTCCTTCTTAGCTTCAGCCATGCCGAGCCCCCTCTATTCAAATTTGAATAACAATCTTTATTGTAGCTGAAACATGTAAAATGTAAATTCCGTTTTTTTAAAATTTCAGACAAATTGCTTTACACTTTACACTGCAACTCAGTAATCATTTCCTTGTCAGCCTCATTTTGTCCTATAATAAGTACAGAATCCGCATGAAAGGAAGTTTTGATTATGGATCAACGCTGGATCGAGCTTGAACAGCAAATGCATCGGCAAGGCATGGATACGCTCTTGATCACCGATCCCAAGCATGTCTATTATTTAACCGGATTTCTCAGCAATCCTCATGAACGCTTTCTGGGACTGCTGCTGAAAGCCGGAAGCGAGCCTGTTCTGTTTGCCCCTGCACTGGACGGAGAGGCGGCGAAGGCGGCTATCGGCTCTATGGAATTAATCACTCATCAGGATACCGAGGATCCTTACCGCTTGCTCCGACAAAGACTAGGGTCAGACCGCTCTATAGGTACCTTTGGACTCGAAAAAGAATATGTAACCCTGGACCGGTATGAACGCCTGCAAGAAGCGCTGCAATTCTCGGCATCTGCCGATATCGGTCCTTCGCTCCGTGAGATGCGGATCAGAAAGAGTCCGGAGGAGATCAAGCGGATGCGGCATGCCGTCAAGCTGATCGAGCAGGTGCTCGAGCTTAGCCTGAAGCAGATTAAGGAAGGGGTTACCGAGAACGAGCTTGTTGCCGAGGTCGAGTATCAAATCCGCAAGCTCGGAGCTGACGGCCCCTCCTTTGATTCCATGGTGTTGTTCGGAGAAAAGACGGCGCTCCCGCATGGTGTGCCGGGTGAGCGCAAGCTTCAAAGCGGAGATATGATCATGTTCGATATCGGGGTTTACGCTAATGGGTATGCCTCTGATATTACAAGAACCTTCGGCTTTGGCGGGCTATCCGCCGAGCAGATTACCATCTATGAGACCGTACTCGCCGCGAATGAAGCAGCCATTGCAGCGATCAAGCCGGGGGTTACCTTCGGCTCCATTGACAAAGCAGCCAGAGATGTAATTGAAGCTGCGGGCTATGGCCCCTATTTCAATCATCGGCTTGGGCACGGGCTTGGGATTGATGTCCATGAATTCCCTTCGGTGCACGGACAGAACGAGCTCTTCCTGCGGGAAGGCAATGTATTCACTGTCGAGCCTGGAATCTACGTGCCGGGCGTCGCCGGAGTTCGAATCGAAGACGATGTTACAGTGACAGACTCGGGAGTGGACGTCCTTACCTCCTTTCCCAAGCACCTTCAATATGTATAAGTTAGCGAGCAGCGGAGGCATAAACATAAAGTAAATACAAGCAGCGCAATCAAATACATTTGTTCAAGCTCAGAAGGGGAAATGCTTGTTCTAATGGACATCACGTCTCCTTAAAGGCCACTATGGATGAAGCCAGAAATGCAACGGACATTTTGGCTGCTAGGATAGGTGAGTCGCGTGAATCAGAGCCGATTCAGCCCCCTAAATGCCGAAAATGTCCGTTACCGTTCAAAAATGTGCGAAAAAGTCGGCTAATAGTTCAAAATGTCCGTTAGCACGTCCCAAATTTTGCGTTAGGAAATAAGTGAGATTAGGGCATTATAATTGCTGGCACGAGTGCTCGTGAGGCGATTATAATGCAGAATGTCACTAAAGCTTCGAGGCTTGCCGAAAGTAGGTTCGGAGTCCTGCTATCTAGGAGCCGGCAACGGCAGTTTCATCCTCTTCATGGCGAAAATTCCGCGCAATGTACAGGAAGGGTGTCCCTGCTGCCGTCAGTACAAATTTAAATAAGTAGGTCGTCAGTAAAATTTCCGTCCATACCTGCAGACTGTATTCTCCGGCAAATGCAATAGTACAGAAGATCAAGGTATCGACAAACGAGCTTACCATCGTACTCCCGTTATTTCTGATCCAAAGCTGGTTGCGAGCGGGATATAATTTGCGGATCCAGGCATATAAGCGTACATCCAGAAACTGGCTCACAAAATAGGCGCTCAGGCTTCCTAAGGCCAATCTTGGCATCAGGCCGAAGATCGTCTCCAGCGAGGCTTGCCCCATATCGCTTGGCTGGCGTTCAAAGACCAACGTCATTTGCATCAGGATCGTCGTCATAATCAATGTGAAGAAACCGAACCATACCGCCTTTTTTGCTTCCTTGCGTCCAAACTTCTCATTCAACAGATCGCTCGCAAGATACAAGCTGACATACATCGTATTGCCCAGCGTCATCACGATGCCGAACATTTCAATCGTTTTGATCACCTGAATGTTGGCCACCACAGTAGCCACACCTATCCAGGCGTAGATTCCTTTTTTACCAAACAGCTTGTAACAAAGCAGAAAGAAACTGAAATTTACAAGCATATACAAAATACCCCAAGCAAAATTAAACAACCGCCTTCGCCTCCCAAACGACAAATTATCACAATTCAGCCTTCTTTACTACACTTTCTTCCCCAAAGTAACCATAATGAAAATGAAATACACAAAATTGTTTATTTTCAAAATCCTTTTTTTTCTATAGAATAGAAATAATGAACAGCGGTCAATTTCCATTGTCCGCCTACAATACATAGAGAAAAACATAGAGAAAATGAAAACTGGATAAATGGAGAGGATGTTCATGCTGAAACTGAGTCATTCTATCAACCGCAAGTTTATGGTTACATTTACAGTGGTTATCTTATTATCTTCACTAATGTTTACTACCAGCTTCTATTTGGTGTCTACCGGAATTATTAACCAGCAGGTTCTCCCCCAGTTCGACAAAGTACTGAAAACCAGCTCCAAGGATATTTTCAGACAACTTGATACCTCCCAGGCTCTTCAACTATTAAAAGGAAAGGAAAACTCACGCTTTGCCGTCGAGTCTTATCTGACGCAAAAGGTAGAAGAATTCCAGCTGGATTCCGCCTACTTATTCGACCTGCAGGAGAGCGAGGCCACGGTCATCGGGGTCAGCGAGGATTCTTTGATGAAAGTCGGGGACAAGCTTGAGATTCAAGAGGCTATGAAATCTGCAGAATCGAAAGGCAATGCCTCCATCACAGATCTTTATGCAGACCAGTACGGTTACCATAAGACCGCCTATATCGCACTGCCTGGCAGCACGGCGATCCTTGCAGTAAGCATGGATGCTACTTTTATCAAGGACAAGGAAGCCTTTATCCTCTGGATCTGTCTCTTGATTTCGCTTACTGTCATCGTGATCGGCTTGCTTGGGGCCTATATCGTCAGCAGCCGAATTTCCAAGCCTATGAAGAAACTGGTCATCGCGACTGAAAAAGTGGCCAAGGGCGACTTCAGAGAAACTGTTGATTATACTTCCAAGGATGAGGTCGGCAAGCTGGCGGAGAGCTTCCGAATCATGAGCAAGCAATTGCAGGATATGATCGGCAAGGTTATGACGACCTCCCGGGCCGTGGTTGATGGGTCCGGATACTTGAATCAATCGGCCGCGACCTTTAAAGAACTGACGGAGCGTTCCGGCGCAGCTACGAGCGAAATCGAAAAAGGCAGCTACACGATTGCTTCCACTACGGCTGAAAATGCTCGTGCAATGGAGGAAATCTCTCAGGGCGTGCAGCATATTGCTACCTCCTCGGCTGAAGTAACCGTGAAGATCGGTCAAGCTTCCAATGAAGCAATGACAGGCAACGAGCTTGCTCAAACCGCCGTCTCCCAAATGAAGCTGGTCGAAGAGGCGGCCTCCAAGTCAAGAGAGTCGATTGCGGCGCTTAACGACCGGTCGGAGTCGATCTCAACAACGGTCAGCACGATTATGGAGATTACGAAGCAAATCAATATTCTGTCACTCAATGCGGCAATCGAAGCGGCCCGCGCAGGCGAGCATGGCAAAGGCTTTGCGGTTGTTGCTGAAGAAGTGCGCAAGCTTGCCGAGCAGTCGCGGCTTGCAACGGATCAGATCAGCGAGAATTTGCTGGGCATCCGTGAGGAAGCGATGAATTCTGTACAGGCAATGGATCTAGTCGGTGACGAGATTCATTCAGGCACAGAGCGCGTAACACAAGCAAGCAACGCTTTCGAGCAATTGACTGCATTAATCAACAATATCAACATGACGATCCAAAGCGTCTCCGCTTCTACGCAGGAGGTCTCCGCCGGAACGGAGGAAGTGACTGCCTCCGTGGAAGAGGCCGCCAATATTACGGGCAAATCGTTGAAGAGTATCGAAGAAATTGCCGGTTATGCGGAACAGCAAATCAAGGAAATGGAAGAGCATACAAAGATCGTGCAGGAGTTATACAATCATGCCTTGATCCTTCAAAATGAAGTGCTCAAGTTTAAAATCTAGAATAAAGCGGCTGCCCGAAGGAATCAAGCTCCTTCGGGCAGCCGCTTTTGGATTTGGATCAGATCACATTAACCGAACATCTAAAGGAACAAAATCACTGCGGCCAGCAAAAGAAGACACTCCAAGCCCTCGTTAAGCGCGCCATACACATCTCCCGTTAATCCGCCCAGCTTCTTATTGACTCTACTGCCTGCATATACTCCGGTAGCTAGCGTCAGCAATGGAGCAGCAAAGAAGTAGATTCCATAGGAAGCAGCCGGAAGCCCGATGGTAACGCCAAACACCAACAAGGGAATCGTCATCCCCAGGAATGTGATTAAGATTGCCGATACTGCGGCGCTTTGGGCATTAGATGCGTTCAGGCCTCCGAATTTTGCAGCAAGTCCTTCTCCGTCTCTGGCCGATGGCCATTTGCTCATAGCGTACACCATGAACCAGCGGCTCCATACGGGCACCGTCAACAAGGCGCAGGAGATAGCCAATTGCCCGGCAGCAATAAGCGAGGAGAGCAGCGCGGCCTTTAGCATCAACAGCAGAACGCAGGCCAGCACCCCCATGGCTCCTACACGGCTGTCCTTCATGATCTCCAGCATCTTTTCTCGTGGCCGGTAGCTAAGCAGGGCATCTGCACAATCCATCCAGCCATCAAGATGCAACCCCCCTGTCAGCCAGACCCAGATGATCAAGCTGATTACAGCGGCGGGCAGAGGCGGAAGCAGCCAGGAGGCCAGCAGTGCCGAGGCACATATACTTACGCCGATAACCGCTCCGACTAACGGATAATGGCGCGTACTTGCACGCAGCAGCTCCGGTGTGAAATCCAGCTCCGCTTTGACCGGGAAGCGGGTCAGAAACTGAAAGGCCGCTTGAAGCGGCTGTACCGTCTGTCTCATAACCGATACTCCCTGCTCTTTAACTCGATTGGAATACCGGCGGTTACCAGAAATACCTGGTCGGCAATCGCTGCGATGCTTTGATTCAGCCGTCCTGCCAGATCCCTGTACTGTCTCCCCAATTTATATTCCGGAACAATACCGCTTCCTACCTCATTGGTCACCAGAACAAGTTGACCTGAATATGCCGACACAGCTTCAACAAGCCGACGAATGCTGGACTCTGTCCGGGATTCCTCCCTTGGGCCATTCTCTTCCTCATCGCTTAGCAGCACATTGGAAAGCCATAAGGTAAGACAATCCACAAGCACAACCGATGAACTGCTCCCTGCTTGACCAGAGGTCGAGAGAAGCTCGGGCAGTCGGAGAGGCTCCTCCAGCGTGGTCCATTTGAACCCGGTCCCCTCACGCTGGCCCCGGTGATGCTGAATACGCTCCTTCATCTCCTCGTCAAAAGCCTGTGCAGTCGCAATATACAGCCCGCTCCCGGAATCACTGTGCTTTATGCACCAGGACTCGGCAAAGCTGCTCTTGCCGCTTCGCGCGCCGCCTGTGACCAATACGATCATCGTGCTTCCCCCTCAGGCGAGGGTGCTGCCCCATCAGAAGCTGAAGAGATTCCGGCGCTTGTGAATGTCGCCATCTCCGCCATGATTTTGCAAGCAGCATCTACAAGGTGAATAGCAAGCACACCGCCGGTCCCTTCCCCTAACCGCATATCAAGATGCAGCATAGGCTCCAGACCAAGCTCCTTCAGCAAATGAACATGCCCAGGCTCTTGAGATACATGGGAAGCAATCATATAATGGACAGCATCAGGCGCGAGCTTAGCTGCGGCGAGTGCAGCCGCACTCGAGATGAATCCGTCAATAATGACAGGACAGCGAAGTGCCGCAGCTGCGAGGATAACGCCCGTAAGACCGGCAATTTCCAGGCCGCCTACCTTGGACAGAACATCCACCGGATCTTGACCATTCGGCTTATGCAATTCGAGGGCCCGATCTACAGTAATGATTTTGAGACGAAGCCCCTCATCATCAATTCCGGTCCCCCTGCCAACGCTCTCCCGGGTGGAGATGCCCGTCAATCCGCTCATCACAGCCGCACTTGCCGTTGTATTGCCGATCCCCATCTCACCGGTCACAAAGAGTCTCACACCGCGGGAGAAGGCACTCCGGGCAACCTCAGCGCCAGCCATAATAGCCGCCTCCGCCTCTTCCCGCGTCATCGCCGGCTCCTTGACCATATTAGCTGTCCCGTACCTGATTTTTTTCGATATCAATCCAGGGTGCTGCAAGTCCGTCTGTACCCCGATGTCAACACAGAGCACCTCAGCATCCGCTTGACGGGCAAGCACATTGACAGCCGCACCGCCATTCAGGAAATTACCGACCATTTGCGCGGTAACCTCGGACGGAAAAGCACTGATTCCTTCTTCACATACCCCGTGATCTCCGGCCATTACAACAACGGCGCGTGCAGGATAGGAGGACATGACTTTTCCGCTCACTCCGGCGAGCTTGACGGCTAACGCCTCCAATTTGCCGAGACTGCCGGGGGGCTTCGTCAACTGGTTCAGATGGGCCAGAGCCGCCTCTTCCGCAGACTTGTCCACCGGAGCAATGCTATCCACCAGGCTTGAGATCGTCTGATTCATCGTTTCAACCTCGCTTCCAAGATATCGAATTATCGTATTCCTATTCTATCAGAATTCATCCGGTGAGGTCTGTGAAGGCCCCTTTCGATACAGCAGCTGTGGTTCGCCGTGATCGGGATGCGGCACATTATACGCATGAACCGCAAAAATTCTCCGGATCAGCTCAGGCGTCATCAACTGCTTCGGGCAGCCAGAGCCAGCAACTTGCCCTCGATCCAGCACAAGCAAGGCATTGCAGTATAAAGAGGCCAGATTGAGGTCATGCATAACTGCAATCACCGTCAAGTCCTCTTGCTGCCGCCATGTCTCGACCAATTCCATAAATTGCAGCTGATAGCGAATATCGAGAAAAGTAGTCGGCTCATCCAGTAAAATAATCTCAGGCTGCTGAGCCATTACCTTGCCCAAGGCAGCCCGTTGACGCTGGCCTCCGCTCAAACTGCTTAGCGGCCGATCGGCAAGCGAGGTCAGGTCAAGACGTTGCATAATGTCTTCCAGAATATGCTCCGCATGCTCATCCATATCCATTCCTCGCCAGTTCTGAAAAGGATAACGCCCCATTTCCAATACCTCTCTGACCGTAAACGAAATGGGAGGAAGGCCATCCTGCTGCAATACGGCAAGACGCCTTGAGAGCTCTTTACGTCGATAGGATTCGATCGGCTTGCCATGGAGAAGGACTTCCCCGGCGTCCGCCCTCTCCGTGCCGGACAGCAAATTCAGCAAGGTGCTCTTGCCGCTGCCGTTCGGGCCGATAACTCCCCAGAACTCCCCTCGCTTGACCTTCCAGTCAATATCCTTTAATGCCTGCTGCTTGCCGTACGCTTTGGACGCCTGCTTTACTTCGAGCATCATGACTCACTCTCTCTGACTTTTTTCTTTCGGTACAGCAAATATCCGAAGAACGGAGCGCCTATAAATGCTGTAATCACACCCAGAGGAATCTCCGTAGGCGCAAGCAGCGATCTGGCTGCCAGATCGCTCCACATCATAAAGATCCCCCCGCCAAGAGCGGATAACGGAATAATCAATCTGTAATCAGAGCCGGTGAACAAACGGATCATATGGGGAATGACCAGGCCGACAAAGCCAATGACCCCGGACACCGATACAGCAGTTGCCGTCATTAATGTAGCGACAAGCAGAGTCAGTATTTTGGTCCTTTCCACATGAAGCCCGGAATGTGCCGCTTGTTTCTCGCCAAGCGCCAGCAGATTCAAGGAACGGGCCTGGCTCCACAGGAAGATCAAGCCTGCCAGTAAATATGGAAGCAGGATGGCCGTATACGACCATCCTCGGAGGTTCAAGCTTCCCATTGTCCAGTACATAATTTCATTTATCGTCTTCTTCGACATCGCGGTCAGGAACGACACAATCGCACCTAAAAAGGACTGCATCACTACGCCGGACAGGATCAGGCTTTCCGCAGGAATCTTCCCCTGCTCACGGGCAAGCCAGAGCACAATGCCCAGCGTCAGCGCCCCCGTAGTAAAGGCGACGACCGGAAGCGTGAATATGCCGATCCAGGAGAACTGCCAGCCAAAGAATATGAGCACCGCAGCTCCGACAGCCGATCCGGAGGATACGCCGAGCGTGAACGGGTCTGCAAGCGGATTGCGCAGCACGCCTTGAAACGCAGCTCCCGCTACAGCCAGCGTAGAACCGACCAACAATCCCAGCAGCACCCGCGGCAAGCGGACCTGCATCACAATTGTCTCCGATGCGGCACTCCACTGCGGTTCTACCATGCTGCCGATCACCGGAATGCGATGAGCAAGAATCGCGGTAATCTCTCGTGCAGGCACGGATACAGAGCCGAAGCCGACACAGATGACCAGCGTAACGCACAGCAGTCCCAAGCCGAGAATACCGTAGCCGGTCAGCTTAGATCTCATGGCTGGATCAGGTCCGGATAAATCGCTGCGGCAACCTGAATCAAGCCTTGAGTCACACGCGGACCCGGACGACTTAACAGATTGTCATCCAAGCCAACAATACGGTCTTCCTTCACCGCCGTGATTTGCTCCCACCCGCCTCTTGACTTGATGATCTCGGCCAGTGTGCGATTCTTTTCATCTATTACACTTTGCGCATACAGAATGACATCCGGATTCTTTTGAATAATGTTTTCTTCATTGATTTCGCTCCAGCCGGTAATGTCGGAAGCCACGTTCACTCCTCCGGCAAGTGTGATCATTTCATCCATGAATTCACCCTTGCCAACCGTCCAGCTCGTCGAAAATTCGATATATACTTGCTTCTTCTGATCATCCGGTACGGATTGCACCGCATCGGTTACTTTCTTCAACTCGGCTTCCATCCCCGCAATAACTTCCTCTGCGGCTTGTCCGCGGTCTGTGATTTGTCCGACGGTACGGATATTCTCCATGACTTGCTCCACCGTCTTCGGATTGGAACGATACACCTTGATTCCAAGGTCACTAAGACTCTTTACCACGTCCTCACCAACCAGGTTGCCGGCAAGCACTAAATCAGGCTGGGCTGCGATGACAGCTTCAACATTGATTTGAAACCCGCCCATCCGCGGCTTGTCTTGAACCGCTTCCGGATAATCATCATTATCGGATACCCCTACTACCTGCTCATTCAGACCCAGCGCGAACAACCCTTCGGTCTCGGAAGGCGCAAGAGATACGATGCGCTCTGGCGCAGATTCGAAGGTGAATTCCGCTCCGAAGGCATCTGTCACTGTTAACGGATATTCCGTGCTTAATGAATCAGCAGGTTGTTCATCCGCTGTATTGGATGAAGTCTCGTTTGCAGCATTTTGAACCGCATTTGTTGCGTTATTTGTCGCGGCACTATTGTTCTCCTTGGCACCACAGCCTGTCAGTGCGATCACGAGAGCCAGCAGTACCAGCGTCCACATCTGAGTCCATTTCTTCATGATTCATTCTCTCCCCCATAATCTGTAATGTAGTCAAGAAGTGTCGGAACACGAATAAACGGGACAAAAAAAGAAAACCCGTCCGCGTTGGGAGGGTCACGTCTTCAAAGAGAGCACGGAGCAAGCCTGAATCATGTACAGGCAATCCGCTTGCTTTGATAGAACGTTATCCTTTCCTCGAAGGACCGTCTGCTTCCTGCTGGCAGGTCTCCTGACTTCCAGGTTCCGATGAATGCTCGCCTTCCCGTCAAGCAATCTTGCTTGCAGTGGCCTCATGCAGCTTCATCCCTGGTTACAGTGGCGGGACCGTGCCGGACTTCCACCGGCTTCCCTTTTAACCCGAAGACACACGCAAAACGTCGGCTTCAGGACCTAACAGGCATATTATTCGATTCTCGTTCAGACCTTTCTTTCTCTATTGGATTATAGGGGAAAAGCTATAAAGACACAATACTGTGAATACCTGCGCTGAATACTGCGCTGATTAGCCCAGCGACAAATCCGCTCCCAGAACACCGACGACTGCCCCGCCCTTTGTGATGGGTACCGATAGTGTAATACAGCGCTGTTTCGTAATCGCCGATACATATACATCCGATATGACAGCACTTCCCTTCATAGCCTGCCGAAACCATTCCCTGCCCTTAGCATTCAGCAATCCTGCCTCCGGGATGGAGACAACAAAGGTTCCGTCCGCACGATTGGTCCAGGCTGCCTCCAACCCAGCTTCCCTGGCTAACAAAGACTTTAGCGCTGTATGATGTGCATCTATATTCATCTCCTCATACAGACCGCTGGCCGCTTCAGCATGCAGCTTGTCCGTGAAGGCTTGTCCGATCTCCTCCACATAAGCTGAGGTCAATCCTGTGTCCTGCTGATCAAGAACTCCCCGAACAGTATCCAGAGAAGATAAAAGCTCATCCTGGGCAAGATGAAGCCCTGCGGCTACCGACTTCAGCCGGGAGATATGTACTCGCTGAGAATCCATGCGCTGCAGCGCCCCGTCAACATGGATGATATTGCTTTGAAGCACCTGATGTACTTCTTGCATCATAACCTTCATATTACGAGTCATTTCCGATTGCTCCATGCTGAGACGTCCTGTCTCCGCAACGTGTTCGTTCACAGAGGCAATCTCCTCGGAAATATATCGAATATCGTCTCCCATGGATCTCAACAACGCCACCCCGTCCATAGCCGAGGATTGCCCCTGCTTGATTGTATCCTTCACCCGGGATACTTCATTTGAGATCTGGCGAAACAACGGAGCCGAATTGCCGATTGCAGCTGTACTCTGTTCAGCCAATTGCCGCATCCGGCTTGCCACCACATCGAAGCCTCTGCCCTGCTCTCCCAATCTCGCTGCTTCAATGGACGCATTTAAAGCGAGTAAGGATACCTCGCCTGCAATTCCCTCTAATTCCTCATATAGCTTGTTTAATTGATGTGTATTGTTCTCAAGATCACCCAATGGACCGGAAATGGACTGCTGCGATTCCGCCAGCGAGCGGATCGTACCATCCGCCTCAGCCAATGCCTGTGTAATACGTGATGCTTCCTGAAGTGTCTTGTCGCTCCGAAGATGCAGCTGTTCAGCCGCATTCTGAATTCGCTGTGCGGAGGAAGCGACCTCCTGAACCACAGCCAGGCTTTCCTGCATTTGCTCCAAAGAACGCTCACTGCCTGCCTTCAAGTCCATGTCCAGTGCTGAGGAAATATCAGACAACTCTTGAAGCTGCTCCATGCTTTCATCCACTTCACTAACCGCTGCCTGCAGACGGTCCGCAGCAACTAAAGATTCCCGGGCCATCTTCTCCCAAACCGGAGAAACCTCCTCGCGTTTATTCTTGACTGCTGATTGAAATCGGAACATAGCTCCACTCCGTTCTGTAATGTCAATTTACCTAACATTATAAAATAGAAACCTCGCTATAGACAGTATTTTCTGCGGAATAAAGAGTATCTTTTAGCGAAAACAAACAAATAAGCCCATAAACAATAACAATAGAAAAGTTAATAGTTTATTAGG
>NZ_HG005139.1:503157-530884 GCF_000455265.1 Paenibacillus antibioticophila | reverse complement strand
CAAACAAATAAGCCCATAAACATAACATGAAAAGTTATGTTTATGGGCTTATAATCGGCTGGAATCAGAATTAATAACTCATTTCCCCTCACATAGCCAGATATGTCTTCTGAAGCTCCCCTTGTCGAGGGATGCATGATCAACAGCATGCAAGCCGCATCCAGGGAGCAACCCTGCGATCTCCTCCGTAGTTACAATTACAGCTCTTGAACTGATCTGCCCCAAGCGGGTCAGCATCCTCAACTTATCGCCCTCCGGCAGGACAGAGCATAAATTGTAAGGCATATCCAGAATCGCAGCGTCATAGTGTTCACGCACTTCGTTCATATCCCCAAGCTTCACCAAAGCAGCAGGGTCATAGCCGAAAAAGCTGAGATTTCTCCGCGCACCTTGTACGGCAAGCGGATTTATATCTACACCTACAATATCAATTCCCATCGATAAGGCCTCGATCATGACATTGCCCATCCCGCAGCAGGGATCAATCACCTTGATTCCCTCCAGTTCTGGCACTGCGATATTGACTAAAGAGCGGGCGACGGTAGCGGACAGACCCGTTGAATAATTGCTTGGCTTATGCTTATGAGAAAGCCAAGGGCGAAGCCCTTGCCGGCATATTCCCAGCTGCCATCCCTCTTCAGAAGCAAGCAATCCAAACAATAGATCAGGCGACTTCATTTCAGCCTTACCCCGTATTCTCCGGCCAACAAGGCGTTCCATTTCCCGCTGTTCCTCATAGCTTCGCATTTCTCCGCATTTCAGATACATGATCTTGAAGCTGCGCCCGTTCAGCGTAAGATGTCCTGCTTGCTCCAGCAGCTCTTCAAAGGTTGGGGTCTGCATCCCGATATCGACCCGCATGGATATAAACGGGCTCCGATCCGGGTCAATTCTCTTGAGACTCTGAATGTAATTCCTCGATCCGCTTCGAGCTTCGAACCTGCTGCTAAACAGCGTACGATTTGCACCTGCTTCAAATAAAGACGACAGTTCCAGCCTGCATAGATCGCGCTCGCTCTCATGACAAGCATAGGGATAGATGCAGACTCCCGTACGCCAATGCTCTCCCAATTCATAATCCGTTATTTCAAAGCTGCTCTTCATTAGATTCATTCCTCTTGCATTTCCGTCAAATGGGCCCAATACCGCTTGGGCATATGGGATAAACGAGCGCGGTGATTGATACGTTCTTGAATGGCAACCGTATCATAGAATCGCTTCCATAACCGCCGATAGCCCTCTTCTTTCTCGTCAGCCTCCGGTATGGAAATTTCGTCCGCATTCAGCATCATCAGTCTCTCTTCTGGCCGCGCATCATGGCGATACATCAAGGCCTCGCCATGATTCTTATCATAAATCAAAAAGGTATCGCCTGCAAAACGCTGGCAGAAGTGCCCTGCAATCAAGGGAAGCACCCGATTTTTCGGCTCAATCACCGCTACCAGCACATCATCATGGATCGAGAAGCGAACAAACCCCATAAAAGCATGGCTTTCCGTCTTCAAATGACGCACAGCCTTGTTCAACTGATGGATCGAGGGCTCGGTCAGCATTTGCATCACTCGTCCCCCAACGCGGAAGCCGATCCGCAAGAAGCGGTAAATCAGCAGCTCCTTCTGAGGGGCACAAGTAAGAAAGCCGCAGCGAATCAAATCCTGAGCTTGCGGAGAAATATTGCGCGCAATGGAGTTGTAGACCCGTTCCGCCTTTGCCTGACACGTCGCCACTGTCCGCGGGGCAAACAGAACAGCCTGCGGCTCCTCCGCAGAGCTAATATCGGCCAGCTCTTCCTTGCGTTCATAGCTCTCGAAGACGCAAGTCAGCAACCCGTCAAAGGTGCCGTCATAGATATACGACACTCCAGTTGTCCAGCTCACGGCAACAACACTTCCTTGCCCGCCCCGCCAGCAAGCTCCTCATCACTGAACAAGGATAACTGCTCGACTTGCGGGCTCGGCAAATACATGCTGTATTCCCGCTTGGAGATCAGCGATCGAAGAATGGTGCTCTCATTGACCTTCAAGCCTTCCAGCCGCCGGCCCGAGCAGGTGATGAAGTATTGCGCGCGCTTTAGGACAACGCCCAGCTTCTTCAAGCCATGGAAGTCGATTCGTCCTGCCTTTCTGGCTGTAACGATCCGCTTTGCACTGCGGATTCCGATGCCCGGTACTCGAACCAGCTTGTCATAAGGAGCCGTATTCACTTCAACCGGAAATTGATCGATATGATTCATCGCCCAGTTGCACTTCGGGTCCATGAACGGATTGAAATTCGGCGCCCCTTCATCCAGCAGTTCCTTCGCTTCAAAGCCGTAGAACCGCAGCAGCCAGTCCGCCTGATACAGACGATGCTCGCGTAATAACGGCGGCTTGCTGTCCAGTGCAGGCAGCAGCGAATCTTCCATGACAGGCGTATACGCCGAGAAATAAACCCTTTTCAACTGAAACTTCTTGTATAAGGATTCGGTGAGCGTGATGATCCTCAAATCACTGTCAGGCGTTGCTCCGACAATCATCTGGGTGCTTTGCCCGCCGGGAACAAAGCGCGGCGCATGGCGGTATTTCACCAAATCGGAGCTATTCTCCTGAATGCCTTGACGAATTGCCGACATCGGCTTCAGAATCGATTCTTTGGATTTGTCAGGCGCAAGAAGACGCAAGCTGTCCTGTGTAGGAAGCTCGATATTGACGCTCATCCGGTCAGCCAGCAATCCTAAGCGGGTGATCAGCTCAGGGGCCGCTCCGGGAATGGCCTTCACGTGGATATAGCCGTTAAAGCGATGGGTGTACCGCAGCAGCTCCAGCACCTTAATCAATTGCTCGGTCGTATAATCAGGGTTCCGCATAATACCGGAGCTGAGGAACAAACCCTCAATATAATTGCGGCGATAAAAATTCATCGTCAGATCGGCAAGCTCTTCCGGCGTAAACATGGCCCGTCTCGTATCATTGGAGCGCCGATTGACGCAATATTTACAGTCATAAATACAGCTATTGCTCATTAACACCTTAAGCAGAGAAATGCAACGTCCATCCGCTGCGAAGCTGTGGCAAATGCCGCACCCCGCCGTATTACCGGTACCGCCTGGCGTATTTCCCCGCTCGACCCCGCTGGAGGAACAAGACACATCATATTTGGCCGAATCGCTCAAGATGGTCAGCTTGTCATAAACATCCATCATCACAGCCTCCCTTTTGTTCTCATTTTAATACGAACGTATGTTCTAGTCAATTTGTGAGAAGGGTTAGCTGTGACCTTTTCGTGTCAATTTTACGTTGGCAAAAGAACCGCCTCACCATCCGGCATGCTCTTCAACCGCAAAATCTCGCCCGGAGCGATCTTGAAGTCAGGATCATGAAAGTTACGGCCGCCGGCCAGTCTTCCTGCAAGCAGCGAAATTACGCCTCCATGAGTAACGATCAGGACAGGCGCAGGCAAGGAAGCATTCTCTTCATTCAGAAAGAGATCAGATGTATTCTTCCAAAGCTCACTGTAGAATTCCGCAACTCTGGACTCAAATTGTCCCCAAGACTCCCCTCCAGGCGGCACCTGCGAGGCCGGATCATCAATCCATTCCCGGTAAGCCTTGTAACCCCTCAATTCCTCATAGGTTTTCCCTTCCCAGGCTCCAAAATTCAACTCGCGGATTCGGGCATCATAATACGCAACCGAAGCCAGATCAGGACGAATGCGGGCCAGCGTCTCGCGGCAGCGCAGCAAATCGCTGCAATAAACCTTGCTGAATTGGATCCCCGCTAATTTAGCCGGGAGCTGCGCAAGCGCTGCCTCTTCACCGGACAGCAGCTTAAGATCACTGTGCCCCTGATAGCGCCGACTACGGTTCCACTCCGTATATCCATGACGGATAAACCACCATTCCATATGCTTCAGCACCTCCATTTACGGACTGGATCTAGGGATAAAAGCGAACTACCACGCCACACCGGCCCAGGATAGCATAAATTGCAGGGCTGCAGCGATCACCACAAAGGCTCCGGAGACAGCCATCAGTAATGCTCCGGTCTTGGGAATATCATGAGGCTCAAGCTCTCTGCGCTTCTCTCCCATATAAGCCCTGAACGAAGTCTGTCCCCCATAGCTGTTCTCGCCGCCCAGCCGGATCCCCAAGGCGCCAGCCACAGCGGACTCCGGGTAGCCGCTGTTCGGGCTGGGATGCTTGGATGCATCACGCCGTACCGCCCTCCAGGCCTCCCGCGCCTTCAGGCGCAGACAGGCCGCTGCCGCGACAAGCATAAGAGCCGTTAATCGCGCAGGGATGTAATTGGCCGCATCATCCAGACGCGCGGAAGCCCAGCCGAGCTCCTTGTACCGTTCGTTCTTATAGCCGACCATAGAGTCCAGCGTATTGACCGCTCGATAGGCCATCGCAAGCGGTGCGCCTCCGATCAACGCGAAAAACAGCGGCGACACGACGGCATCCACAATGTTCTCGGCTACGGTCTCCACTGCGCCGCGCGTAATCTCCGGCGCATCCAGATGGTCCGTGTCGCGGCCCACAATCATGCTGAGCGCCTGCCGCGCGGCAGGCAGATCACCGCGGAGCAACGGGGCGCACACGGCCATGCCTGCATCGCGGAGCCCCTTGGCCGCGATGGTGGTCCAGATCAGCGCGGCCTCTCCGAGCGCCGCCAGCCACGGGTTGACCTGGGCCAGCAGCCATAGCAGCGCCCAGGTCAACCCATAGCTGCCGCCGACCACCGTCAGCGGCAGCAGCACCCCAGCGCCCCGCAAGGCCCGGGGCGCGAACAGGCGGCGCAGCGCCGCCTCGACCCGCGAGATCGCCTTCCCCATCCCGACCACGGGATGAGGAAGCCAGCGCGGGTCACCCAGCAGCCGGTCCAGCGCATACGCGACCGGCAGCACCCACCACGCCGCCGTCATGCCCGCTCCGCCGCTGCGGCACGCAGCGACTCGCTCACGGCGGCGTACACCAGGCGGCCAACCGTGCCGCCCAGATCCGTTGCCGTGCCGGCGTAGCTGTGCAGCAGCGCCCAATCCGGGCGCTGGCTTACGCCGAGGACGACGGCATCGGTCGTTGTGCCGGTGGCCGAAAGGCCATTCTCGGCATCGCACACGCCGAGATCGTGCAGGGCGGCGGCCTTCGCCTCCGTCGCCGTCATCACCGCATTGACCATCGCGGCCTGGGTCATGCGTCCGTCCACCGCCAGCATCACATTAATCGTTCCCGGCGTCCAATCCGCCCGGAACGTCGTTCGCCGGCTCCCTGCTCTTGCGGCATTGGATACGCCCGCCGTAGCGCAGCATAGCACGGAATAGTCCGCGCATTGCTCCTCCTGTACAGACGCATGCCGCAGTTGAACGGCAGTCAGCAGCCCTGCCGTATGATCCGTGGGAATTCCCCACTGCTTCAAGCTTTCTGCAATATCCCGCTCCGGGTTGTCACAGCGGTAGAAACGGTCCACATAGATATTGATCATCCGCTCCACACGCCGCATTCCTCCCCCGTATACCGCGCTGCTAATGCCGTCCAGACCAGCAGGCGCCTCCAGCAGGATATGGCGTTCTCCCCGGATCAGCTTTAATCCCGCCCAGCTCTCGGATTCATAAATTCCTTCATTGCCCGTAAACAAAAATGGCGTTGCCATCAGCTGTCCCCTCTTTCCAATACATCCCCAAGCTCGTGCAATAATCTGTCACAGGCTGCCGGGCTCTTCACAGCAATCCGGATATCCCCGGGACCGAGGCCCGGATACATGGCGCAGCTGCGCACAAGAATTCCGCGTCCCCCCAGTCGTTCCTGCATCGCTGCAGCCGTCCAGCGCTCCGGCAATCTCACAAGCAGGAAGTTCGCCTCCCCAGGCCAGGTCCGGCAGCCCAGCTCCGCAAGTCCTTCACGCAAACGGGCTCTCTGTTCCGTGATCATAGCTATGGTGTCCCTGCCGTAAATTCCGTTAGCGGACAGACAAGCCTCTCCGGCGAACAGTGCAAGGCCGTTGACGCTCCAGGTTACCTGCTTGTTCCGCATAGCAGCGGCTCGGTCGGGATGAGCAATCGCATATCCGAGCCGCAGCCCGGGAATGGCATAGAATTTGGTCATCGAGCGGATCAGAATCAGATTCCGGTAGGCCATCAGCTCTTTCTCCAAGGACTGTCTCCGTTCCACGGGAATAAAGTCAATAAACGCTTCATCCATCACAATAACGGTATTGTAGCGCTCCCCCGCTTCGGCAAAGCTCTTCAATTCCTGCAGACCATACTGAACCCCGTTCGGGTTATTCGGCTGGCCGATGAATATGAGCCCGCAGCGGGAGATCAGCTCGATGATCTGATCAGGGCTTGCCTTGAAGTCCCGCTCTTCTTTCCCAAATACAGCTATGACCTCAGCCCCGAATTTCGCAGCAAGCCGAGCATATTCCGAGAAGCACGGTTCAATAACTCCCACCTTTACAGGGGCAAATGCCAGCAAAGCCAGCGCCATATTCTCGGCTGCACCATTGCCGATCACCAGACAGTCCGGCTCCACGCCAAGCATTTCGGATAACCTTGACACAAGCCCCCGATGCCCGGGGTCTGGGTAAGCGGTAATTGATGGCAGGGCTTGACCCAGCATGTCCAGCACGCCTGGGGGTGGTCCTAACGGATTAATGTTGGCGCTGAAATCGAGAAAGCGCTCCGGTGCGAGTCCAAATTTTGCTGAAGCCGTATGTATATCCCCGCCATGTCCGTATAGTTCCAACATTCTCTTCACCTCTCTTGAAGAACTGCCGAGTCCTTCATTCAATACTTACGATTCAAATCTGCAACCCTTTATTCACGAACCAAATCTCCAGCCATTCAGGTGAAGTCTACCATACCCCGATCAGAAAATTAACCCCGCAGGCTATGAGTTGTTGAATTCAAATCCGCGCTTTTTTTTGCCGAAAATTGGTTTACAATAGAGAGAGCATATAGACAAGCAAATATTTTATTGGACAAGGGGGATTACTTTCATGCTGTTTATCGACAATCAAGGCATTACCGATGCTTCCGTAAACCTGGCGATTGAGGAATATGCGCTGAGACACCTTCCGCTGGAGGACGACAGTTATCTGTTGTTCTATATTAATGCGCCTTCAATTATCATCGGCAAGCATCAGAATACGATCGAAGAAATTAATCAGGAATACGTCAAGGAGAACGACATTCAGGTCGTTCGCCGGCTGTCCGGTGGCGGTGCAGTCTATCATGACCTCGGCAATCTGAACTTCAGCTTCATCACCAAGGATGACGGCCAGTCCTTCCATAACTTCCGCAAGTTTACCGAGCCTGTGGTAGAAGCGCTGCGGTCCCTTGGCGTAAATGCCGAATTAAGCGGACGCAATGATCTGCAGGTCGGCGAGCAGAAGATTTCCGGCAACGCTCAATTTTCGACCAGAGGACGGATGTTCAGCCACGGTACTTTAATGTTCAACCTCAACCTGGATGATGTGCAGGCTTCTCTTCATGCCAATCCGGAGAAATTCAAATCCAAGAGCACAAAATCCGTACGCAGCCGTGTCGCCAACATTCTCAGCTTCATGGACAAAGACATGACGATCGAGGAATTCCGCAGCGAGCTGCTCCGTCATATCTTCGGCATGGAGCCGAAGGACGTTCCGCAATACAAGCTTAAGGAAGAGGATTGGAACAAAATTCACGAGATTTCCCGGGATCGCTACAAGAACTGGGATTGGAACTACGGGCTTTCACCGGAAAGCAATGTCAAGCACGCGAAGAAATTCCCTGTCGGCATTATCGACCTCCGTATGAATATTAAGGACGGCTATATTCAAGGAATCAAAATCTATGGTGACTTTTTTGGCGTCGGCGATGTCACAGATATTGAGGACAAGCTCCGCGGGCTTCGTTATGAGGAGCATGATGTTCGCTCTGCATTAGAGGATGTGGACGTGAAGCATTATTTTGGCAACTTGGAAAAAGAAGACTTCATCGGCCTGGTATTCCTGGAAGATTAATAATTTTACAGCCCGTCTCTTCCTGCGAACCGATATCCACAGCCCGGAAAGCATTCCCTGCCTCCGGGCTGTTCGCTTGTACGGATTTATAGTAAACTGGCATATTTTTATATCCCTCCCCTTTTATCTCTATCAGACTGGTTCATCTTTTCATAGGATGTACTATTCCTGAAGAGAAAGAGGGTGAGCAGATTCTATGAATCGTAGAATTGAGCGGCTTCGCCGACAAGCCAGGGCATGGATCGGAAGACGGGTAGATATCGATCGCTTTAACGGAAACGACCTGGAAGGCGTCATTGTCGCTGTCAGAGAGGACTATCTCGTTCTCCGCATCCGCAGAAACGGAGAAAACGTCAGGGTGAGAGTCAATTTTACGAACATTGAGGATATCGATCTGGATTAGTCAGCCCCTCCCCTTCCCTTGGGCATGAATCCAAATCAAGCAATTCATAGTATCCCGCAATGAAATTCGCCGCCAACTTCTTCATCCGCTCATAGGCATAGGAGGCCCGCCCGCCTCTCTATGCCTTTTCGATGACAATGCAATTTTAATGCCTTTTGGCACTTATTTCACCGCATGAGCCCTACGCCTGAAAATTTTAATGCCTTTTGGCACTAAAATAATGCCCAGTCCGGCCATTGCAACGAATTTTAATGCCTTTTGGCACTAAAATATGCTCAGCTTGGCCCCAGCAAGGAATTTTAGTGCCTTTTGGCATTTATTTCGCCGCACGAGCGCCCACGTCAGCAATTTTGATGAGATTCTGCGCTATAATCGCCGTACCGGCTCCTAATTTATTCGGCTAGTAGCGACACAGTAGCACTGGGTAGCTACTTGTTCTCTTGTTCTCTTGTTCTCTTGTTCTCTTGTTCTCTTGTTCTCTTGTTCTCTTGTTCTCTTGTTCTCTTGTTCTCTTGTTTTCTTGTTTTCTTGTTTTCTTGTTCTCTTGTTTTCATGCTTTCTTGTTCTCTTGTTTTCATGTTCTCTTGTTCTATTCGTGCTACTCGTTTTGCTTGTCCTATTCAATCCTCTAGTTATGCATGGTTTGCCGTTCTGGCTGCTCAAGTCCTACATAACTGTATTCCGTCCTTGTCAATTTTTCTGCAGCAATGTACAATTTGATCACTTGTGTTCAAAAGGAGGCCCACTAATTGAAACGATCCCGAATTGCTGATGCCGGCCTTCTGTTGGTTGCTTTGATGTGGGGCTGTACCTTCCTGATCGTGCAGCATGCCGTCCGCGTACTCCCGCCGCTTGCCTTTAACGGAATCCGGTTTATTGGAGCTGCGCTCCTTCTCCTTCTGATTATCGGCATATTCTACCGCTCCGAATTAAGAAAGCTATCTTGGCCGATGGTCGGACATGCTGTCATTCTGGGAGGATTGCTCTTCCTCGGATACGGCTTTCAAACGGTTGGGCTCTTGTATACCACCACGTCCAACACCGGCTTTATTACCGGGCTATCGGTTGTGTTGGTCCCGCTATTTTCATTGCTGCTATTAAAGACACCTATCACGCGTTTTACGCTTGGCAGTATTGTACTTGCTGCAATCGGATTGTATTTGCTTGCTTTTGCAGAATCCGGATATACGATGAACCGTGGGGATTTGCTGGTCTTTCTATGTGCAATCGCCTTTGCGCTTCATGTCGCCTATACCGGTGTATTTGCCCCAAAATATCCGGCCTTGCCTTTAACGGCTCTGCAAATGGCTGTTGTCGGCATTCTCAGCTTGCTTGGCTCCGCGTTCACCGAACAGGTCGGAAGCCTGGAGCAAGTTATTCCTTTGCTATGGAAATCAGAGGTGCTATGGGCTCTCTGCATTTCGATCGGTCCAACCAGCGCTTTTGCCTTCTGGATCCAGACCTCTTGCCAGAAATATACGAGTCCTGCCCGGGTTGCCGTAATATTTGCCATGGAGCCCGTCTTTGCGGCAATTACCGGCGTCCTCTTCGGTGGAGAAATTTTGGGCATGGCAGCGATTGTGGGGTGCGGATGTATTTTAGCAGGAATGCTCCTGTCGGAATTGAAATCTCCGAACCTTAAGGTACAATAGAGACAGTCTGTAAGTTAGAGATAAAGGAGAGAGACGTATTGTACAAGTTAATTGCCATCGACATCGACGACACCCTGATTAATGATGAAAAGGAAGTTACTCCCGCCACGCAACAAGCACTGGAGCAGGCAATCGCTCAAGACGTCGTCGTGACGCTTGCAACCGGGCGCGCCTACGCATCAGCACAAGCTATTGCGCGCCAGACCGGACTGAATGTGCCGATCATTACTTATCAAGGCGCCCTTGTGAAAAACCTGCTGGACGAGGAAGTGTTGTATGAACGCTATGTCCCCGTCGAAGCGGCAACAAAGCTGTTCGAGTATTGCATCCGGCATAATCTGCATTTGCAGACTTACATTGATGATAAACTGTACTCAAGAGAAGATAATGACAAGATTAAGGAATATACCGCTCTGAACCGGACTCCTTATTATGTGGAACCCGACTTCAAAAAGCTGGTCGACCAGCCTACGCCTAAGATGCTCATCATCGATGAGCCTGCTTTTCTGGACGAACTCGGACCAAAGCTGCGTGAATTGTTGGGCGACCAGGTGCATATCACCAAATCGAAGCCGAACTTCCTGGAAATCATGCATCACGAAGGCACTAAGGGCCATGCGCTGAAGTTCCTCGCCGCCCATTTCGGCTGCTCGCCTTCAGATTGTATTGCTATCGGTGATTCCTGGAATGACCACGAGATGCTTGAGGCTGCAGGTCTGGGTGTAGCAATGGGCAATGCGATTCCGGCGTTGAAGGAAATTGCGGATTATGTCACCTTGAGCAACAACGAGGATGGCGTGAAGCATGTGATCGAGAAGTTTATTCTAGGCCAGGAGAATTAATTACAGCCCTGTAGTAGCTAAACATAAGAAGGCACGTTAAAGAGGCAACGTGTGAAGTATGCTTTCGATCGCTGTTGTTCACGGATTTCTTCAATTGGACCAAGTTCTGACAGGGAGGAAATCCGCTCACAAAGGCGAACGCTCCGCTTCTACAGCAAACTTCACACTTATGCCCTAGCTACTTTGCCTTTACAGTTTAACTGCAATGCGCTGTGCTGCAAGAAGATCCGCTTTTCCACGAATGCAATGCATACCGAGCGCGTGCCTGAAGTTGCTTCCGTATCACGTTCGAGTGTTCATTCGCCGAGACAAGTGCCGCGTTTCTGATATGTTTAAAAAGCGGATTTACAGGACGAAGGCCCTGCAAATCCGCTTTTTCTATTCCAGAATTACACATTCATCCGTTTTAGCAAAGCCTGCCTGCTCCGGCAAATGATAATCCTGCCGCAAATCTATATCATGCGACATATGTGTGAATCTCGTCTGTCTGGGTTTAAGCTTCTTCAGCAGTTCCAGCGCTTCTGTCACATCGTAAACGGAGCGGGTAGAGAACTCAGCCTTCTCCTGATAGAAGCTTGTGCCTAGCACAAGCAGATCCAGATCATACAGCGGTTGGAGCTGCTCATCCGGAAGCGCAATGGAGTCCGGGCAATAGGCCCAGGCAAAATCATCCTGCTCCAGACGATAGGCATAGGAGTATCCGTTTTTCCCGTGATTCACCTTCCAGCCGGTTACCTTCCAGCCGCAGAGATCACTTCCGCCGTCCACCGTATGGAGATCCAGATTTCGATCCAGCCAGGGATATTGTCTTAGAATCTGCTCAAGCACCTCCTGAGGAGCATGCAGCTGACCCCGGCGATCCAGCCAGCGGCAGGCATCCGCCCATTCCGGCAGCCCTCCGATATGATCGAAATGAGCATGCGTGACAAGGATGGTTCCTGCGAACCGCAGGCCTCGTCTCTCCATAGCGCTGCGCCAATCGGGACCGCAATCGATCAGAAATCCATCACCTTCATCGGATTCAACGGACACCATGGAACGATAACGACGATTCACTCCGCCGCTCCGTGCTTCCTGGCATACCTCGCATTCGCAATAAACCCGCGGTACCCCCATCGCGTCTCCGGTGCCTAAAAATACCAGTCTGTCCTTCAAGTCGCACCCTCTCTCTACTCTTCCATCCGTTCGGAAGCTATTGTTGATTCAGCTTGAATTGGATCACGGGCGCCATTCCATCAGGATGCACCATCTCTACAGGCTCAATAGTCAATTCCAGCATATTGGCCCTTCGGAGTTCATCACGGTTTTTAACATAAAGATGAGCGCGGAGCTGGTGATATTGAAGCAACCCCAGACTGTCCCTGCCATCGTCACGAACAGCCCAAACCCTGACGCTTCGATTGACATCGGGAACAAGACCATCCACGAGCATCAAAAGCTCCTCTGAGCCCTGATTGTACCAAAGCATTCCGAACTCCGTACCCGACTGTCCGATCTGAATCGGATAAGCGATGCTATTCGGATTAGACATTAATGTCGCAGCGGACGGCTCATAATCCTGAACATATTGCCCCCACGCATCATGCTCTCTTTGGGTATATTGCGTGAAAAGAAGTCCGAACGCAATAAGCAGCAGACAGCAGGATGCGGCAATCCACATGCCGGCACGACGGCCTCCGGATAGAAGGGAACGTGCATAGCGGAGCAATCCCAGCAGGCGCACCCGGGTTCTTAGCCGGAGGCGAAGCCATTCTGAAGGCAGCCGCTCCGGTTCAGCCGAATTGCTGTCCTTACCAAAATGGGCTAATGCCCCCCGGTCCCTGGGCTTTGTCTCGGCTGTGTCGTCGGTATACTCCTCCTCCAGCATGCTTCTCCAATAACGCTCCTGATCCCGGCAATACGAGCATTCCAGCAAATGCTGTCCCAAGCGCTCGGCTTCTCTCTCCGGCAAGCTCCCCATCACCAGGTCAACCCAGACTTCTTCCGGATAGAAAGACGAGCAGAAACGGGAAGCTCCGGCCTTCCCCTCTTTGCAGGAATGGGCAGAGAAAGTATTATCCCTCAGTCGATTGTGCCGATTCGTGTCCATCCTGTCCGCTCCCTTCCGTTACGGCCATCCAGCCTTGCTTTTCCAATTGTTTGCGCAGGTTGCCAAGTCCATATCTCATCCACGACTTCACAGTCCCTAGCGGCACGTTCCAGGCATCCGACATTTGACGCTGAGTTTGCATGAAAAAGTAGGACCCGATAATCGCCTTTCTTTGCGAAATCGGCAGTGAGATCACTGCCTCCTTCACTGCTTCACGTTCCAAACGCGCCAGCGCCATGTCTTCTCCCGATGCAGCTCTGCCCTTGAACTCCAGATTGCAATCCTGAGTTGGAACCACCCGCTGCTTTCTCCGTAACCGATCCAGACAACGGCTTCTCGTCATGACTGCCATCCAGGCTTTAATGCTCCCGCGCCCAGCATCATAGTCCCGCCCCTTACGAAGCGCCTCCAAAAAAACCTCATGGCAAATATCCTCGGCTTCCATTCGGTCCCCGATGGTCTTCATTGCCACCTGCATGATAAATGGAGCAAGCTCGCTATAGAATACGTCGAAGGCTTCAACGGAGCCCTCTCCCATTTCTTTCAGCGCACGTGCCAACCTTTCATTTTGCAGGCTCATGTCCGTCCCCCCTGAAACGAAGCATCTCCCTCTGTACCCCGTTTTACCAGAAAAATCCCGGTTTGAAAAGCCGTTTTAAAAAAATTCGCGGCCGATTAAATCCAATCGGCCTTCCTGTTCGTATCATAGACGATTTATACTTTTACATCGTTCAAGGAGGAATTCACGCATGCTTTCATCACTTCGAAAAGCAGCTCTGCTGCTGCTTACGCTGTTCACTGCCCTTGGGTTCAGTGGATTTATCCAGGCACCCGAAGCCAGGGCGGCCGATGCTCTCGAGCTGTACACGCCTTATGTAGATTGGTCCGCAGCCCCCGGCGAAACCGTATCCTATTCGATCGAATTGATCAACCATAGTTCATCCACCCTGACTGCCGATATTACGCTGGACCAAGGCGGCAACAACTGGGAATCCGTCATGACAGCCGGAGGGCGCGATATTTCGAAATTAGCTGTAAAACCCGATGAGTCTCAAACTATCAGTCTTCAGCTCGAAGTGCCGCTGCAGGTGGATAAAGGCCGCTATACATTTACCCTTCGTGCAGGCCAAGCTGTTCTTCCGTTAGTCATCCATGTTTCGGAACAAGGAACGTTTAATACCGAGTTGAGTGTAGACCAGGCGAATATGGAAGGGTATTCGGATTCCAGCTTTACGTATAGCGCCGTGCTGCGCAACCGCACCTCTACCACCCAAACCTATGCACTCACCGCCCAAGCACCCAGCGGATGGGATGTGCGTTTCAAATCCGACGGGACCAGTGTAACCTCTGTTGAGGTAGAGCCAAACACGGAAAAATCGATCTCTATAGAAGTAAAGCCAGCAGAAATGGTTCAGGCTGACACCTATACGATTCCGATCGCCGCATCTAGTGGAGATTCAATGGCACAGGCTGAATTAGAAGCCGTCATTACCGGCACCTATGGCATGGAATTGACAACAAGCAACAATCTATTGAGTGCGGACATTCAGTCGGGAGGTACGCGTAAGCTGGACTTCGTCGTACACAATACGGGGACCGCTGAGCTTCAGGATCTTTCTTTTTCCGCCAATGCGCCAACCGGATGGGAAGTATCCTTCTCCCCATCGACAATAACATCCATCGCTCCAGGAGAGAGTAAGCCCGTTCAAGCCACGATCAAATCAAGTAACAAATCGCTGGCAGGCGACTATGTGGTCAGTGTAACCGCAAATTCATCTGCTAAAAGCGCCTCTGCCGATCTGCGAATTACTGTGGAGTCCTCGGTCATATGGGGATGGATCGGAGTTCTGATTATTCTGGCCGTCGTTGCAGGAATCTACTATCTGTTCCGGAAATTCGGGAGAAGATAAGCCATGACCAGATCACTGCAAATTGAAACGGCAGATCAGACAGCGATTATTGAGCTTGAGGGCTTGACCAAAAGATACGGGGACATGACGGCTGTAGATCATCTTGATTTGCGAATTGCCAAGGGAGAAATCTTTGGTTTGCTTGGACCGAACGGAGCCGGTAAAACAACGACGATTCTCATGATGCTCGGATTAACCGAGCCGTCCTCCGGGCAAGCCAAAATCTGCGGTCATGACCCGGTATGGGAGGCATTGTCGGTAAAACGGAAGGTCGGCTATTTGCCGGACGATGTAGGATTTTATGATGACCGGAGCGCAATCGATAATTTGGTCTACACAGCCAGATTAAATGGACTCAATAAGACGGAAGCCCGTGAGCGAGCCTACTCTCTGTTAGAGAAGACCGGACTTACCGATAGCGCCGGCAAGAAGGTTGGTACCTTCTCCAGGGGCATGCGTCAGAGACTCGGTTTGGCCGATGTGCTGATTAAGCAGCCTGAGGTCATTATTCTTGATGAGCCCACATTGGGTATTGACCCGGAGGGTGTTCGCGAGCTGCTTGGACTGATCTCCTCCCTTAGCCGGGACGAAGGGTTGACTGTCCTTCTGTCTTCCCATCATTTGCATCAGGTCCAGCAGATTTGTGACCGTGTGGGGATTTTTGTAAAGGGAAAATTGATCGCGGCCGGCGATATTCGGACGCTGTCCAATGAGCTTAATCAGGACGGAAGTGTGTTTATTGAGATTGGCGCCGTCTCTTGGCCGCAAGGCCTGACAGAGCAGCTCCAAGCCCTGGACGGGGTCAAGGAGATCCTTCCTCTGGAATCTGAACCGGGCTCGTTTGAGTATCCTGCTGTTGACGGAGAGCAGCCCCGGTTATTCACGATCGTCTGCAGTTATGATCTTACACCGTTGATTGCCGAGACCGTCATTCAGAGTCAGGCCGAGCTTATTTACCTGAGACGGAAGGAATTCGGATTGGATGACATCTATCACCGGTTCTTTGAAGGGAGGACAGATCAATGAAATCCATGGAAGCCCCGCTTCAGCAGCACATCCGGAATGTCATAAACAGGTTCAAAGAGAGCATCCGAAAAATACTGCAAAAGGATAAGCCCGCCGGCACTCCTCGTGAGCGCAGCTCCGTCTCATCCCTTCGTATCATGATCGGCAAGGAAATCGGCGACCATATTTATTCCTGGCGCTTCGTCATTCTAATCGGTATCATTCTCCTCGCCTGCATCGGCTCGATTTACGGTGCTGTATCTGCTATTCGCGGGGGATCGCTTGATAATAACACCGGAGGAGACGAATTTCTCTTTCTTCGCATGTTCACACTAACCAGTACAAGCTTGTCTATTCCTTCATTTACTACATTTCTGTCCTGGATGGGACCTTTAATCGGAATTGCACTCGGATTTGATGCGGTTAATTCTGAGCGGAACAAGGGAACGCTTGGACGCTTGCTCTCTCAACCGATCTATCGCGATGATTTTATCATCGCCAAATTCATGGCGGCCTTGTTCCTGATCTTTGTCGTCGTCTTCTCCCTTGGCTTCCTTGTAATGGGGCTAAGTCTGTTCACCATCGGCTATCCGCCGACACCGGAGGAGTTCATCCGCATCGTGATGTTCTTGTTCATTGCCGTCATATACATCGGATTCTGGCTGAACCTGTCCATTTTGTTTTCAATCCGCTTCAGACAGGCTGCGACCTCGGCGCTTTCATCGATCGCAGTATGGTTGTTCTTTACGATCTTCTACAGCATGATTATCGGACTGGTGAACAGTGCGACCGCTGTACCGCAAACTGCCGATGTCTCGGCCCAGCTTCGTCAGATGAACCTGGTGTTGATGCTGAACAGACTATCGCCAACCGAGCTTTTCTCCGAGACAATCACAACATTGCTCACGCCAGGCATTCGCTCGCTTGGACCGCTAACTATGGATCAATTAGTCGGTGCGATCTCAAGTCCCCTGTCTTTGGGGCAGAGCCTTCTGCTGGTCTGGCCGCAGCTCACCTGTCTGATCGCGGCGACAATGGTCTGCTTTGGCATCTCCTATGCCCTGTTTATGCGTCAAGAGGTTCGTTCCAGAGCCTGAATCCTCTAAAAATACAAAGGGGGTGTCCCAGAAGTCATCATAAGATGACTGAGGGGCACCCTCTTTCATTTCGTCAAACAAAAAGAAACCGCTCTCTGGAGAATGGAGGTACGACCCAAACATAAACCACAAGGAGACGGTTTCTTTGTACATACTTGGTCTAACGGACATTTTGGCTGCTTAGAGAGTAGAATCGAGTGAACCAGAGCCGTTTGAGCATCCTAAGCGCCCGAAATGTCCGTTAACCCTTCGAATCATGAGAACAAGTCTGCTAAAAGTCCAGAATGTCCGTTAGCGAGTTTAAAATATCCGACAGCGATATTAGGGAAGAGAAACAGCTTCAGTAAAACAGATCATGACGCTGCCTTTATGCGAATGAAAGAAGACCCCATGCGAATCGGTCAACTAATGCCAGGCTATAATGTCCAGGTTGGCACTGAGCGTCAATTCACCTATCGGCTACAGTCTGCACCAGCGACCGACCGACATGCGCTGCCTCATCCCGCATCTTGAACAAGTAAAATCTCAGTTAGGACAGCTCCCGGGCACCATCATCGCCGATGCCGGCTATGGCGGTGAAGAGGGTTATGCCCTTTCGCCAAGAAGAGGGGGTGAAGTTTGAAGCAAGACTGGATTGCTAGTGGACAAGATGATGGCTCTCCATTGTTCACCACGCTTCTAGATCATCACCGTGATCGGGCCGCCCTTTAACGGATTTTCTACGATCCAGCTCTTCTCGTCATTGAACAGGTAAGCCCGGTGTACCAGAACCCTGACCTCCTGCCCCGCCTTCAATGTCTCCTTCTCCAGCGAACGGAAGGTGGTCAGGACATGCCCGCCAACCTCAACTTCTACCAACCACTCGCTTCCCCGGAAATGGGTATGCTTCACCACCCCGGAAGAGGTCGCCGAGAGCAAGGTGAATTCATGCTCGCTGCCTACCTCCAGATATTCCGGACGGATAAGCGCCTTCGTATTGCCGTCTCCTGCTTCTTGCTCAAATCCCTTTAAATCAGCGGCTCGATGAATCAAAGTCGATTGTCCTACAAAGGAGGCCACGAATGGCGTATTAGGCGCCTTGTAGATGTCCCATGGAGAACCCTTCTGCTCAAGTCTTCCTTCATTAATAATCATAATCTCGTCCGCCACCTCAATAGCCTCATCCTGATCATGGGTTACGAAAATGGAGGTGATGCCAACTCGCTCGATCAGTTCACGCAGCCAGGAGCGCAGCTCCTGCCGGATCTTCGCGTCGATAGCGGCAAACGGCTCATCAAGCAGCAGCAATTGCGGCTCTGGCGCCAAAGCTCTTGCAAAGGCAACCCGCTGCCGTTGTCCGCCGGATAGCTGATGAGGGTAGCGCTTTTCAAAGCCCGAAAGGCCCGTTAGCTCAACCAGCTCCAGCACCCGTTCCCGGATCCGGTTCTTGGGCAGCTTCTTCACTTGAAGACCAAAGGCGATATTATCGAATACGGTCATGTGCTTGAACAAGGCGTAACTCTGGAATACAAAGCCGATGCCCCGATCCTGCGGAGCCAGAGCATTCACGCTCTCCCCATGGAACAGGATTTCGCCGGAATCAGGCTGCTCCAGGCCAGCCAGCATACGGAGGATGGAGGTCTTGCCTCCTCCGCTTGGGCCAAGAAGTCCGATCAGTTGCCCCTTTTCAATCCCAAAGCTGACATCCTTCACCGCATGAAAATTGCCGAAATGCTTATCCAGATTACGAACCTCCACATGCATGGTCGAGCACATCCCTTCTCCGCTATCATCATATACTCAATATAACTTATTCTTATATAAATACTTGGAATTAACTTATACACACTTTACCAAACCGTCTAAGGTACGTCAATCCTTATCCCGTACGTGATTTGAAAATGCATAAACTTTATCGTATTGCACTGCTCCTCTGAACGGGTACAATACAACTAAAGAGTAATTTAGCTGAATAGGAGGGACCCGCATGCTTCATACCATTGAGTTGACCACCACCAAACGCGATGAAATGAGGGACATTACCAGAGAGGTCATTTCACTCGTGCAACAAAGCGGCGTAAAGTCCGGACTGGTTGTTGTATATAGTCCCCACACCACTGCTGGAATCGCCATCAATGAGAATGCAGACCCTGACGTCAAGCATGACGTTCTGCTTCGCCTGGATGAAGTCTTTCCTTGGAAGCATCCGGGCTACAGACATGCCGAGGGCAACACCGCCTCACATCTAAAAGCAATTACCACCGGAACCTCTCAAACAGTAATCATTCAAGATGGGAAGGTATTGCTCGGCCGCTGGCAAGGCATTTATTTTTGCGAATTTGACGGCCCGCGTCACCGTCAATGCCTGATCAAGATTATTCCCGACCCCGATGTACAGAAATTTGACTGACATCGTAATACAAGTACACGCAATAAGGGGGAGGAGAAAAGAAGAAACGTCCCTCAAAGACATTCGTTAGATGGGCAGCCGGCGTAGACGAATAGCCGGAGTAGATGATTAGCCAGCGTTCGGGTGCACCCTCTTGAAGAAGCTGCTTGCATTGCTGTGACACATACCAAACAAAAAAGTGGGGCGAAAACCCGGAACCCGGTTTTTCGCCCCACTTTTTTACCGGGACTAATCAGCCCCATTCTCATACGTTAATCATTTAGCGTGTTGATGAATTACTGCTATGCAAGAGTGAATGGATAAAGTGCAGACTTCTAAAAAAACGCCTTTACGACGTCATACGATAAGAGCTTTGACTTAACATCTTGACATGAGCAATTGCAGCAGGACGAATATCCTCAAAAGTCAGGCGGTCCTGAATATAAAACGATATAAACCCATGTATGCCCAGAAACATGCTGAGCGGAAGCGAAGAATTTTGCTCCAGAGGATGTTTTTCTTCCGCTAGAAAGCCCCTCACAATCTTCTCAAACATGTCAAAGCACTTTGCCTGTTCCACCTTGCAATAGGACAGGATTTCTTCATCCCGGAGCATGAACATAATCTCATACTGATAAGGATTCTCCAACCCGAATTTGATGAAATCAAGCATCAGCTGCTCCAGACGCGTCAAGCCGTCCATCGGAGGACGCTTTGTCACCTGCTCGCACATCCGCGCCAGATGATTAAAATCCTGAACGACAATCGCATAGAACAATTCAGCCTTTTCCTTGAAGTGATAATAGAGTGAGCCATGACTATAGCCCAAATGCTGACCGATACTCCGCATGGAAATGCCGCGGTATCCCTTCGTAATGAACAGATGCCTCGCTGCGTCCATAATTCTTTCCCTCGACAACTCCTGCTCTACTGCTCTTCTTGCCATAGGCTTTATTCCCCTTCGATAAAGTAAACCTTGTCACCTTCCGTCAAGACGGCCTGCCCCTGTGTCAGATCAATCATCCAGTTCCTAAACGTCTCCGTCTCAGCATTTAGCGGCAAACACAACAATGTAACCTTGTCTGCAAACGCCGTAGTTCCGGTTCGAATTCCCCGGCTTCTCAGCTCATTTTCCACCTTGCCCAGCCAGGTATAATCCAGCTCTACGAAAATCTCACGGTGAAGCACGCGCGTAATTGCTTCTCCCGCTTCAATCGCAGCGACCGCCCCGTCGGTATAAGCCCGAATCAGTCCGCCCGCTCCCAGCATAATACCGCCAAAATAACGGGTGACCACGATGGCGACATCCTTTAGCCCCTGATTCCGGATCACCTCAAGAATCGGCTTCCCCGCAGTTCCGCTTGGCTCTCCGTCATCGGACTGCTTCTGGATCTCGTCCCGTTCGCCAAGCATATAAGCAGAGCAATTATGAGTCGCATTCCAATGGCGCTTCTTGATCTCCTCAATAAACGCGACGGCCTCTTCCTCATGCTGCACCGGCTTGATATGACCGATGAACCTTGACTTTTTTATGACGATTTCTTTGTCTCCGGCTCCGCGAACCGTTCTGTACCGTTCCAGCATATGACATCATCCTTATGAATGTGCCAAGAAGCAGCCCGACCGATAAGGGTATCGGCGAACTGCTTCCTGGCGGCGTGATTCCTGCCTGTAAGGGGCTTGATTATTCGGAAAGTCTAGCTTCCAGCTCCGCCTTTTCTTTCTCATAGCCCGGTTTGCCGAGCAATGCGAACATGTTCTTCTTATAGGCTTCAACTCCAGGCTGATCGAACGGGTTAACGCCCATCAGATAGCCGCTGATACCGCAGGCCTTTTCAAAGAAGTATACCAGATATCCGAAGGAATATGGAGTCAAGTCCGGAATATTCACAACCAGGTTCGGAACCTGACCGTCCGTGTGTGCAAGAAGCGTGCCTTGGAATGCCTTCTTGTTCACGAAGTCCAGGGTCTTGCCTGCAAGGAAGTTCAGTCCGTCAAGGTCTGCCGGATCTTCCTCAATCGTGATATGGCTAGGGACCTCGGTGACTTGAATAACCGTTTCAAAAATGTTCCGGTTGCCTTCTTGGATGAACTGTCCCATCGAATGAAGATCTGTGGAGAAATCAACAGCCGCCGGGAAAATCCCCTTGTAGTCCTTGCCTTCGCTTTCACCGTACAATTGCTTCCACCATTCCGAAACGTAATGCAGGGAAGGCTCATAGTTAACGAGAATTTCAGTTACCTTGCCCTTGCGGTACAATGCATTACGAACTGCAGCATATTGGTAGCTGGCATTCTCGGCCAGGTTCGGGTTGCTGTATTCTTTGGCAGCATCAGCTGCCCCTTGCATCATCTCTTCGATGCTGATTCCGGCAGTCGCAATAGGCAAGAGTCCTACAGCTGTCAGTACGGAATAACGTCCGCCCACATCGTCCGGAATAACGAAGGTTTCATATCCTTCCTCGTTAGCCAGCTTTTTGAGCGCACCCTTCTCACGGTCCGTGGTAGCGTAGATCCGGTTGCGGGCTTCTTCCTTGCCATACTTCTTCTCCAGCGCCGCGCGGAAGATGCGGAACGCAATTGCAGGCTCGGTGGTCGTACCGGATTTGGAGATGACATTGACCGAGAAGTCCTTGCCTTCGATCAGGTCAAGCAAGTGATTGACGTACGTAGAGCTGATATTGTTACCGGCAAAATAAATTTCCGGAGTCTTGCGCTTGTCCTTCGGCAATGTGTTATAGAACGAATGGGAGAGAGATTCGATAGCTGCACGGGCTCCAAGGTAGGAACCACCGATGCCGATCACGATAAGCACTTCCGAATCGCTTTGGATCTTGGCAGCAGCCTTTTGAATGCGGGCGAACTCCTCTTTGTCATAGGCTGTCGGGAGATCGATCCAGCCCAGAAAATCCGAGCCTGCTCCAGTGCCTTCATGTAACTGCTCATGAGCCGCACGCACTTGTGCTTCCAGGTTATCAACTTCATGCTGCCCTACAAATTGCAGCGCTGTGCTGTAATCAAAAGTGACTTTCTTAGACATGATGAAAATTACCTCCATCTAATTATTTGATCTCACTGCCTATCCCGCCGGACAAACCAAGTATCAACTTGTAATTAGGATACTGTAAAATATACCCGAAAACAAGGACATATTGTACACCCCGCAGACGTCCGTGCTAAAATGAATCTGTATTGTTCAACACACACCAGGAGGGTGACAACGATGAAAAAAATCGGATTTATCGGTCTGGGAACCATGGGAGCTCCTATGGCCGCAAACCTGCTGAAGCAATCATTTGAAGTGATCGTATACAACCGGACAGCCTCTAAATGCGAGCCATTGGTCGCTCTTGGCGCAAGCGCCGCCCCCACTCCGCGCGAGGCTGCCAGTCAAGCTGACACGGTCATTACGATGGTCAGTGACGATTCTTCCATCGCAGCGGTATATGAAGGCGAAGAAGGCCTGCTTGCCGGTCTGCGTCAAGGCGCCACCGTCATCGATTGCAGCACCGTCTCGCCAGCTTTGGTTCGGGAGACAGCCTCCAAGGTTGAAGCACTGGGTAGTGCATTCCTGGACGCGCCGGTGACCGGCAGCTCGCCTGCCGCCATCGACGGAACGCTGGTCTTTATGGTCGGCGGCCGCAGCGATGTGCTTCAAGGCCAAATGGATATCTTTGATTGCCTGGGCAAGAAGGTGCTCCATATGGGTGACAACGGAACCGGCGCTGTCGCCAAGCTGGCTCATAACACCATCGTAGGCATCAATAATCTGGCGCTGGCCGAAGGCTTCTCCATCGCCGCCAAGTCAGGCCTCCCTGCGGAACGGTTCCTGGAGCTTGTGCAGCTCGGTTCAGCAGGCAGCAAGGCTGCCGAATTGAAAGGCCGCAAGATTATTGAGCATGACTTCACCAATCAATTTTCACTCGCACTCATGCTCAAGGATCTGAAGCTGGCCTCCAGTCTTACCGACGGGGCTTCGATCCCTTCCCCGATGCTTAATCTGGCCAAGAGCCTGTTCCAGGCCGGACAAACTCAGGGCTATGGCGAAGAGGACTTATCGTCTGTCGTGAAAGTCTACGAAAGCTGGATCGGGCAGAAAATCGGTGATGCTCCCAAGCCTGAGCTTTAAACCTTGAAAAAAGCAACATGAAGGGGTGAATCCTTTGGGATTACTACATCATATCGAGATTTACGTATCAGACCTTAAACGTTCGGCCGAGTTCTGGGGGTGGTTTCTGTCAGAGCTTGGTTATACGCCATATCAGCAATGGGAAGAAGGTCGTAGTTGGAAATTAGGAGACACCTACCTTGTGTTTGTTCAAGCAAAAGAAAAACACTTAGACGTGCCATACAATCGTTGTCGGGTAGGACTGAATCATTTGGCATTCCATGCGATTTCGAGAAAACAAGTGGATGAGTTGACTGTAAAGGTTCGTTCCAAGGGAATGAACGTGCTTTACCAAGACAAGCATCCTTTCGCGGGCGGAGAGAACTATTATGCTCTGTTTTTCGAAGACCCCGACCGAATAAAGGTCGAATTAGTTGCTCCATAAATTGTCTCTGCGCACTTCACATATATCAAATAGCAACAATTTTCACGAAAACAGCCTAAAGAAAAAAGGCAGGTTCCCTCATCATAAAGCAGGGTCCCTGCCTTTTCGGTTTGTTTATGAAGCCTTAAGCACCGGAGCCGTAGGAGCAGCAATAATCCGTCACACTCCGGACCTCCAGCTTAAAGGATGAGCGGGCCGGAACCGTGAAGGTTCCCCGGCCGCTGATTTCACGCCATAGCGTCTCGCCCGGAAGAAGAACCTTCAGATCGCCGGACAGAATGTCCATGACTTCAAGCGAATCGGTTCCGAATTCATATTCTCCGGGCAGCATAATGCCCAGCGTAATTTTGCTTCCGTTCGGAAGCCATACGCTTCTGCTCGTCACTTTGCCGTCGAAATAAATATTGGCCGCCTTGTCCACCGTAACATTCTTGAATTGCTGCTCCATCTCCATACCCCTCTCCAGCGCCTAATCTAGTCTCTCCCGGGTTAGTTCAACTGTTCCTTCACATGCTTCACAACATTTTCTACCGTGAAGCCATATTCAGCAATGACGCGGTCGCCAGGAGCGGATGCGCCAAACGTGTTAATTCCGATGATGGAGCCCTTTTCACCCACATAACGCTCCCAGCCAAATGGATGCGCCATTTCAATGGCTACGCGTGCTTTGACTTCAGGCAGGATGACCGAATCCTTGTAAGCTTGATCCTGCTTGTCGAACAAATCCCAGCTAGGCAGACTGACTACGCGAACGTGAATACCTTCTTCCGCCAAAGCAGCCTGTGCTTTTACCGCCAATTGTACCTCAGAGCCTGTAGCGATCAGTTGAGCAACCGGCTTGCCGTCTTTGGCATCGGAGACCACATAACCGCCGCGCGCAACACCTTCACGTGCAGAAACATCCGTGCCTTCCAGAATCGGCAGGTTTTGACGAGTCAGCACAAGCGCAACTGGATTCGAGGTATTCTCTACCGCATAAGCCCATGCAGCCGAGGTTTCATTGCCATCGGCAGGACGGATCACCGTCAGGCCTGGAATGATGCGAAGGGATGCCAGTTGTTCAATCGGCTCATGCGTAGGTCCGTCCTCACCGACAGCAATACTGTCGTGGGTCAGCACATAGGTAACCGGCAGCTTCATAATGGAAGAAAGGCGTACGGCCGGACGCAGATAGTCGGTGAAGACAAAGAAGGTTCCGCCGAATACCTTCAGACCGCTGTGCAGAGCAATCCCGTTCATGGCTGCTGCCATACCGAATTCACGCACACCGAAGTACAGGTTGCGGCCTTCGCGGCTTTGCGGAGTATATACCGTCAAGCCCTTCAAATGCGTCATTGTAGAGCTCTCCAGGTCGGCAGAGCCGCCAAGGAGCTGAGGAACGCCCGCAGCAAGCCCATTCAATGCATTTCCGGAGGCAACGCGAGTCGAGACAGCCTTGTCGCTGGAGGTGTACTTAGGAAGCGCTGCATCCCAGCCTTCCGGAAGCTTGCCTGCAACAGCCAGCTCAAATTGAGCGGCAAGTTCAGGATATTCTGCCTTATATTTGTCCAGCGTTTGCTTCCAAGTGTTATAAGCGGAAATGCCCCGCTCCTTCACTTTTGCAAAGTGCTCACGTACTTCCTCAGGCACATAGAAATCTTCTTCGTATACCCATTTGTAGAATTCCTTGGTCAGTTTAGCTTCTTCAGCGCCGAGCGGGGAACCGTGCGTACCGCCATGGCCGCCCTTGCCTTGCTTGTTCGGGCTGCCGTAGCCGATGATCGTCTTCACCTCGATCAGGGTTGGACGCTCCGTGTCGCGCTTGGCTTCTTCAATTGCAGCTTCGATCGCCGCCAGATCATTGCCGTCTTCCACACGCAATGTCTGCCAGCCGTAAGCCTCAAAGCGTTGTCTTACATTCTCGGAAAAGCTCAGGTTCAGCTCGCCGTCGAGCGAGATGTCATTGGAGTCATACAGGAAGATCAATTTGCCCAGCTTCAAATGCCCGGCAAGAGAAGCAGCTTCACTAGCAACGCCTTCCATCAGGTCCCCGTCGCCGCAGATGCCGTAAGTATAATGATCAACCAGTTTCAGATCACCTTTATTATAAGTTGCTGCCAGTTGAGTCTCGGCCAGAGCCATCCCCACTGCCATGGCAATCCCTTGACCAAGCGGCCCGGTGGTAGCGTCCACGCCGGCGGTGTGTCCGAACTCCGGATGTCCAGGTGTCTTGCTTCCCCATTGACGGAATTGCTTCAATTCATCCAATGACAGATCATAGCCTGACAGGTGGAGCAAGCTGTATAACAACATTGAGCCATGTCCTGCAGACAGTACGAACCGGTCGCGGTTCACCCAATCAGGTTGATCCGGATTGTGATTCATCGTCTTCGCGAACAGCTGGTATCCCATCGGTGCGGAACCCATCGGCATCCCCGGATGCCCGGATTTCGCCTTCTCAATCGCGTCGATCGCCAGCGTCCGAATCGTGGTAATCGATAAATTGTCAATCGTTGTGTTGTCAGAGAGTGGCATTTCATTTCCTCCTTGGTCATGGAAATTGCACGTGCAAAACATTCAAATTGAAAAGATCATTTTGACTTTATCTATTGTAACACTTCATTCCTTCGTTTTCCATACCATTATTCCAACATTGCACAACTTATAGCCGTTCGCCGCTGAATTAAGAAATGATGTTTACTTGCTGCTGGTGACGGTACTCCGTCGGCGTCAACTGATAGCGTCTGCGGAACACCTGGGTAAAATGCCGGGCATCCCTACAGCAGAAATCTCTCCGATATCGGCGTGTGGTGACACCCGTACCGTCCCACCGCACGCCGGGAGCTGCGCGCGGTGCAGAATCGAGTTAACCCGGAGAATGCGAACTGAAACGAACTGAAACGGAGCCTTCAAGTACTGAGGCAAATGGGATCGGACATCCTGCTGGACATCCTGCTGGAATCCTCCAGTCCTCCCTTCCGCTTTGATCGAGGTCAGAAACAACTGGAACTCGATAGTTTGTTTTTTTAGGTTTTGGATATATAAAAACCATCAGCCCGGTTGGGGCTGACGGTTTTGCTTATCTCATATTTGAGCTGGCACCTTCGACAGCGTCGTTTATACGAAATATCGTATAAAACCATCGAGTTGACCCCTTTGGAGGCAGTGCTTGTACGAAATTTCGTACAAAAACATCGAGATAGCTCTTTAGGGGGCAGTTTTTGTATGAATTTCCGTACAAAATCTCCGAACTGGCTGTTTCCACGATGGACTTTATACGAATCTTCGTACAAAACCGGTGTGCAGGAGACAGGCAGAAGGCAGGCATGTGGGCATTTGTACGAATTATCGTACAAACCATCGAATTGGCTCCTTTGGAGGCAGTGCTTGTACGGATCTTCGTACATAAATCCAACATGTCCCAGGGATGCATCACGAATCACGAATCACGAATCACGAATAACAAATACAATAACAAATACGAATAATAAATCACGAATGAGTGTTTGTGAATTCGGAAGCTGCGCACTGCGCGGGGCGGAGCTACCGCCGCCCGCCCCGGCGCTTGGCCTCCAGCAGGCGGCCAAGCCGTTCTTGCCCGGGTGCGGAGACTGAGTCCGCACCCGGCTCCGGCTTCGTCTCCTCCACGGGTGGAGACGAAGGCTCGGTCCGCGCGCCTGCGGCCGCGGGCCTTGCGGCGGCGTCCGCCCCGCTGCGCGGCGGACGAACTGGCGGCGCCTCCGCAGGCGCGCCGCCTTCTTCGGCGCTGACCCCGCGGTCGCGGTCAGCGCCAGCAGCACTGCCGCCGTAGAACGCGGCAGTACGGGATTTGCGGGCGGCCAACCGGCCCAGC
>NZ_HG005139.1:434689-503036 GCF_000455265.1 Paenibacillus antibioticophila | reverse complement strand
ACGGGATTTGCGGGCGGCCAACCGGCCCAGCCCGCTGTCCTCGCGCGGCGCGGCAGGCACCGCGCTGCCGCTTGCGGCCGGTCTTCGTCCCCGACCGGCCAATGACCCGAGCCGTTCAGCGATCCGGCTCCAGGATACTGCGAGCCGCCGGACGGCGATGTCGCAGACCCACAGCAGCAGCGCCAGAATTAACAGCAGCCAATCCCAATTATCCAGCTTGCGCTGCGGATACGGGGTGAAGTCATACGCCGCTTCCGGCTCATCCCAAGCCAGCCATCTTCCGCCGGTCAGCTCCGCTAAGGCCTCCATCCGCTCCTCCGGGTCAAAATCGGCGCTAAGCCGGTATTCCGGTGAATAAGGTACGACAAAGCCGGTGCTCGTGCTGCCTGCCTCCGCCTCCTCTTCCGGGCTGGACACCTGCAGCAGAAAGGATCCCGGCTCCATTACCGTCATAACTCCTTCATAATTTCCTGGAGATACCTGGCTTAGCACAACCTCGGCTTCTTCCCCGTTATTCCCCGTCACTTTTCCGGTCAATTCGCCGGGATACGGCTCACTTGCAGCACGTACTGTAAAGTGAACTTCATTGCCCGACTGCTTCGTCTCCACTTCAAAGGTAGAGGAAGAGAACTGCGGGAAGGTCCACTTCACCATATCTGTGAATAATCCCGGGAAGCCAGGCCAAGCTACCCAATCCCGCGACCACTTGCCGGTCATATCGCTTGTCCAGGCAACGGTCCGGCCGGAGCCATATTGCCATCTTGCCAGCAGCGGGTCAGGCTCCGGGCTTGCCAGCACGGTCTGGGCGGTGGACTTTGCCGTAGCTGCTACATAACCGTAAATTTGCGGCAAACCGCCCTTGAACCACGAGCTCCAGTCTCCTCCCTGTACCTGTGCCGGTACGAAGGGCTTGTCTACGATATAGGTTCGGGCAATCATCGCCGCTTCCCGGCTGAAGATCGCCGGAAGGGTCGTCTCGTCCTCTACCAGATAGTACCGTCCCTTTGCCCCTGAAGCCAGCGATTGGAGCAGCTGTACATCGGCATCTCCGCCGACAGCCACCGTCGACATTGTAATCTTGCCTTCAACCATGCTCTCGACTAGATTCGCATAACCTGAGCTTCCTGCAGATTGGCCGTCTGTCAGCAAAATAATATGCTTGCGCTGAGCATCCAGATCCAGCATTTTGGCAGTAGCATCGGCAACAGCCGGGTAAATGTCCGTTCCCCCGCCCGAGGGGATTCCATTAATGGAGGAGATCACGCTCTCCTTATCGTCCAGCCTCTGCGGCTCAACCACCCACCAAGGGCGATCATCAAAGGCGAGAACGCCTACCGTGTCCTTTTCCCGAAGCAATTCCACAGTACGGATGGCCGACTCCTTGGCCAGTCTCAGCTTTTCTCCGTCCATACTTCCGGAACGGTCGATAACCAGGATTAGTCCCAGGGAAGGGATCTCCCTTTTTCCCTCAAGCTCCATCGATACCGGAAGGAGCTGCTCGATCGGAGTCTTGAAATATCCGCCCATCCCAAAGCTGTCCTGGCCCCCGACCATCATAAAGCCGACCCCATAGGAGCGCACGGCCTGCTCAATCAGTTCCATTTGCCGACCGCCTACCTGCTCGCCCGACACATTATTGAATATGATGCTGTCGTAGGCCGCATATTTAGACAATTCAGAGGAGAGCATTCCAGGGGAAATAACGGAATAATCGATCAAGCCTGCGCTCAAGGCATTTTCCAGGTTCGCAGACGTCCCCGAGGCTCCTTCTACAATCAGCACCTTCGGACTGCCTGTCACCCGGGTGAAGGCATAGTGAGCATTGTTAGCGGACTGCTCATCTCCTTCAATATAGATCTCGGCCCGGTAACGGTGCAGCCCCATCTCCTTAGCCAGTCCCTGCAAGGAATACCGGTTATCTCCCCGTTCCAGAGTGACCGCATGACGTCCGATTTCACGATTATCTTCATACAGCCTGAGCTCTCCGCTTCCCGCATAAGTGCTGCGGACAAGCACCTCGAAGGCAAAGGATTCGGCAGGATACAGCTTCTCGGGAACAAGAAACTCCTCAATGGACGCATCCCTTTGCTCCGGGGAGGTTACCGGCAGCACATCGACCGCAATTCCTCTTTCCTTCAACAGCTGCGCCTCATCCAGTACGGCCCCAACGTTCTCCATTCCGTCTGTAATAAGCACCAATCTCCGGTTTTCCTTGCCCTGAAACAGGCTTCCTGCCAGGGACAGCGCATGCTCGATATGAGTAAACTCCCGCGATACTTCCCTTTGACCCCAGCTAGGGAGTTCAATCGACTCACTCAGGCTTTTATCCACTACGGTATTCATACCGAAGGAGACGGCTCCGGCAAGATCGTGTTCTCCCTTTGACTTGACGGCTTCCCCTATCCATTCATCGATCGGGACCGTGGAGGAAATGCTTGAGGAACGGTCTGCAACAAATACGATCTCTTTATTCAAAGCAATCGTGTAGGTATGAAAACCTGCCAATACGAAAATCAACAGCACACAAATGGCCGTCCGCAAGCCTACAGCCCATTTTTTTCGCGCTCCGGCAAGCCTGAAATCTTTACGGTATGCATAGACGGCACCTGCAATCACAAGGGGAAGCAACAGCAGTACCCAGGGATGATCAAATTGAACGCCCACGTTGGTACACCCCCCATTCAACCAAAATCAGCAGCAGCACGATCAGTACAATCCATTTCAGCAGCGGCGCTTCCTCGCGATGGATATCTCCGGCTTCAGAGCTTCGGGCCGACTGCTCGTCGTAGTCCGAGTCACCCTGCACCCCGTCATTTACGCTGGCCGGTTGTCCGGAATCAGCAACCAGAGCAGTCAACAAGTCTTGATGGGGAGCTGTAACCGACTCCAACGGATCCGCCGCTACTGCCAGCCAATACCCAGGCTGTGCTTCTCCATCGCTTCCAGTGACATCAAGCCGCCAAAGCCCGGGGATGGACGGCGCCGGTTGCTTCGCTGATAGAGCGCCGCTCTTCATACGGACTGCAGGAATCGGCTCCGCTCCCGAGTTCAGGGCATATCCATCCATCGGGCTCCAAACCGCAGTTGCCGCGTCCTGTGCTACCGGAATATCGAGCTCTGCTCCAGCCGCCGCTCTGCCCAAGCCAGTTCTCATACCGGACTTGAGCCAGGTCACTGCATTGTCGACAAGCACCGGAAATTCCGGCTTGAGCGTCAGATCCCCGTCCTCCAGCCGGAACAGAAAGACCAGCTTCGGCCGGCCGTTCTCTATTCCCGCATATGCTGCTGTCTTCCCGCCTACAGTGAGGATCGGTTTTCCCCAGGCCGGAATCGGTGCATCAATAAGCCGGCCTGCCGGGGGCTCTTTGAGCTGCAAATAACGCGTGACCGGATGCTTGGCCGTGACCGTCTCCGCATGCTCAAGATCCACGCCCTCATCGGCTCCGCCAATCGTCCACTGCGGCGTCTCGGCAAGCAGCTTCGCCCAAGCTCCGCTCGCCGCGTAGTCCGGCAATGCCCCTTCAATGACGATGACATCGGGCTTGCTTTCAGGGATGGGAGGAGCTTCTGCCGTCCCTGTACCGTTCGCCTTTGCCTCTGTGATCCGGGTAACCTGCGCTCCGGTCAGCTGCAGCGCTTTTTCCAGAAACAGGTTTCCTTTTGACATCAACCATACCTTGGTCGCTCCGGCCTGCTCCAGGAAAGCAAATGATTCATTGTCCAGCGAATAGCTGTCTTCCGGCTTTAATGATAACCGGTATACCTCCGCAGAAGGTAAGCTGTTGAATTCCACCGTTGTCCTCCGGCTCGGATCGGCCGTGAAATCACGGGATGCAATCAGCTTGCCGTCACCATACAGATCCAGCTTTAATTCACTAGCCGGACCGTCATTGCGGATTACGGCTACCCCATAATGGGCCCCGCCAGAGTCTTCATTGCCCGTGCTCCCCGGCTCTTCTCCAGCAGAACGCTTTACCCCAAACTGTTCAATTGCAGCATTTGCCGTCTGCTCTGGTCCGATGGGCACGATTTGAACGGGAACCTCAAAGGCGATTCCAGCATCACCTGCCTGCTCCGGCCAACGTGTATCAGTATAAAGAAACACTCTGCCCTCTTCTCCCCGCGTCAGTGCAGCAGCGAGCGATAGTGTCTCATGATAAGCCGATCTCCCATAATCCGCAGATAAGCCATCGATTGTACGGAACAGGGTTTCTCTATCGTTTTCCCGAGTCAGAAGCACCTCCGGTCTGCTTCCCAGCCGAATCAGCGTGATCTCCTCGCCTGCTCCTGCTTCACGGACATATGTATTCAGCTTGTGCTTCATCTCCGCCAGCTTGCTGTCATCCTCCGTCTCTTCCGCTGCTTGCGGGAGTGCCATCATACTGGCGGAAGTATCGGCAATGAGCACCGTATGCCCCTGATGTCCTCCAGTTTTCCAGATGAAGGGCTGCATTAAGGCCAGCACAAGCAATGCCGCAGCCAACAACTGAAGCCAGAGCAGAAGTCGGTTCTGGAGCTTCTGCCATGGACGATTTGCTTCCATATTAAGCAGCACCCGTCTCCACAGCATGTGGCTGGGAACAGGCGTATCGATATAAATCCGTTTAAATAAATACAAAATGATAATGACCGGCAGCGCCAGTGCAAACCAGAGACTCATCCATGACCCGATGCCCATTTCCGCTCGCCTCCTCCCTGGAAATTTTACGTTCTAATGGGGACGTGTGAATTTTTCTTACGATCGCTGTTGTTCGCGGATTTCTCTTATTTAACGAAGTTCTGACAAGGAAGAAATCCACTCGCAAAGGCGAACGCTCCGCTTCTTCAGCTCACATCACACTTATCCCTTTTTACGTAACTCTATAAGTTCAATCCATATCGTTACTCATGTTGCAACGCTTCCCTATCTACCTAACTGCCTGCCGCACCTGCAACGCGCAGCATGGTAAATACGGCCTTCTCAAGCGGCCAATCCGAGGGAATCTGCACATAACGGGCACCCAGCCCTGCGCAGCACTCCTTCAATTCCTGGGTATACCGGCTCACTTCCCGTTCATAGGCCTTCAATACTTTGCCGCTCATCGCTACTTCCTTGCCGCTGCCAAGCTCACTGTCGACCAGCCGCAAATCGCCGCTGTAGCCCGGGGCAAGCTCTTCCCTGGATATCACCTGAACCAGTATCGGCTCCTGTCCCATCGACATCAAGCGAAGCAGCAGGTCACGCAGTTGATGGACTCCGCCTTCCATCCAGCAGTCCGAGAAAAGCCAGGCCAGCCCCTGCTCGCCCGGACGTGCATGAATCTGCTTCATGGCCGGAGCCAGATTGCCGCCCTGGACTGTGCTTGCTTCCTTCATAAAAGTGAACAGCCGTGGGCTGGATGCCTTGCCTCGCAGCGGGGGCAGCTTATCCAGCGGACGCTCGCCAAGCAGTACCGCCTGGACCTTATCCTCTGAAGAAAGAGCCACATAGCCTGCTGCTGCGGCTAAACTTTTGGCCATATCCAGCTTGTTGCCGAAATTCATAGACGCAGATACATCCAGATACAGGCTGAAGGTAAGCTCCTGCTCATCCCAAAACTGGCGGATGAACGGTTTTCCTGTCCGCCGGTAAACACCCCAATCGAATCTTCGGATATCGTCTCCTGGGGTATACTCGCGATAATCCGCAAATTCAAGAGAAGCTCCCAAATGGCCGGAGCGCCGTTTGCCCTGGGTTGTCCCGCGCACATTGTGTTTGGAGACGATAGACAACCGCTCCAGTCTTGGCAGCAAGGAAGACGGCAGCAGGGAGGATGTCATTTCCCTCCCTCCAGTACGTCAAGGATCTCACGGATCACGTGATCCGTAACAATCCCGAGCGATTGGCCCTCAAAATTCAAAAAGAGACGGTGTCGAAGCGCCGGAATCGCTACAGAGGAAATGTCGCCGGTCGATACATGCATTCTGCCCTTGCTGACCGCTCGAACCTTGGCCGCAGAAACAATAGACTGGATGCCGCGCGGACCGGAGCCGAAGCGTACATAGCTTCTTACCAGCTCAGGGGCCGCTGCTTCCTCCGGATGGGTCATCATTAACAAGCGTACGCCAAAATCCAATACCTCGTCCGCCAGCAAAACCTCCTTGGCTGCTTGGCGAATTTCCAGCAGTTCCTCTGCTGAAGCCACCTTATCAGCTAAAGGCTGCGCCGTTGAGGTGGTTCTACGTACAATCTCCTTCAGCTCTTCCTCGGAAGGATAGCTGACGAGAATTTTCAGCATGAACCGATCTAATTGGGCTTCCGGAAGCGGGTAGGTCCCTTCCTGCTCCAGCGGATTTTGCGTCGCAAGGACAAAGAATGGCCGCGGCAGACTCCGCGTTTCTCCGCCTACGGTGACTGTCTGCTCCTGCATTGCCTCCAGCATAGCGCTCTGTGTCTTCGGCGAAGCCCGGTTAATTTCGTCTGCAAGCACGATGCTGCTGAATACCGGACCCGGCTGAAAGCTCATCTCGGCGGTTCCCTGCGGGCCGAAGGAGATAATATTCGTACCGGTAATATCGCTTGGCATTAAATCAGGCGTAAACTGTATCCGCGAAAAAGACAGGTCCAGCGTGTCGGATACGGTACGGACCAACGCCGTCTTCCCAAGCCCGGGAATCCCTTCCAGCAAGGCGTGCCCTCCAGCAAAAATACACCACAGCATCTGCTCTACAACGTCCTCTTGACCCACAATCACCTTGGCAATCTGCTCCCGGACCCTTGCAATTGTACTGCTCCATCTCTTCACATCAGCCGTCTGCTCCAACATTTCGATCCCCTCTCCTTGTCGCTGCCTTAATTCCCCGGATCAATTTCGGTAAAATAACTTTCTACCAAGCCCTGCAAGCTTTGAGGAAGCTCGCCGCGATCGAGCGCTCGCTTTGCCTCAGCTGCATAATCGCTATAGACCTCTTCATAAGGACGACTTGCTCCGTCAAAGACAGGTCCTTGTCCGCCCTTCTGCACATTTCCGCCCGTTGCCGGGCCTGAGTCAATTTCAACATTGCCCGTTCCCGAGCTATCGCGCGGGGTGGTTACCAATGCCCGTCCGCCGCTGCCAAATCCGGCTCCGCTTCCCTGGCCCTGACCGCTTCCGCTGCCTCCTTGACCGGTTCCGGAGCCTTGTCCCGAGCCGCTGCCTGAGCCACTTCCCGAGCCTTGCCCTTGTCCTTGTCCATTTCCTTGACTGTTACCTTGACCCGAAAGCCCGTTACTTCCTCCTGAATTTCCTGCTTCACCATTTGAACCTTGTCCGCTTCCTGACGCAGCAGCCAATTGCTCCGCACTTCCGCCCATTGCCCAGGCATCGGAGACAGACAGACCTGCTGCGGACATCTCAGCGGCAAGCTCCAGTCCCTGCTGGGCAAGTCCGGATGCCATTGCAGACGCCGCGGCAGCTTGCAATGCCTCTGCACTTGCAGATTTCAGCTCCTCCTCAAGGGCCGCGGCCAGCTCCGAGAGCGCCAGATCAGTGGCGCTGTCCTGTCCTTCCCCGATGCTTTCGGCTGCTTTGCGCAGTGCTTCCGCTAGCTGTTTGGCATCCTCTCCCTCTTGGGGGACTTGATCCGCGAGCTGGGATAACGCATCGGCTAGTCGGTCCTTTGCCTCATCCGATAGCTCTGGCAGCTTCTGCTTCAGCTTATCCAGCTCTTCTGAAATCTGCTTCGCTTCATCCTGCTCCTGCGCGCGGGCAATATCCTGAAGCTCGGGCTGCTGCTTCCAAGCATCAAGCCAGGCCGACCGCTCCTGCTGCTCCAGCTCCTGGCGCTCCGCCATTTCCTGGAGCTTCTTCATGCTCTCCTCCAGAGATTGTAGGGCCTCCTCCGGTTGTTTTGCGGCAGTCAATTCCTCCCGAAGCTTAGTCAATTCCTCTTGCAATGGCGCCTTAACAATCGGGTCGAGCTCTTGCGCATCAAGCTCCTCCAGATTCTTATCGATTTCCTCCAGCCGGGAGTCGATCCATGCTTGCTGCTGCCGTTCACGCTCCAGCACTTCATCCATCGGATTCGGAGTCATAAATAGGACTACGGCGGCCAAGACCGCACTGCACGCCGCAATAAGCATGGAACGCCGCGGACGGGGAAGCGGCAAATGCTGCTTCAGCCCCTCCACGTATTGCTGTCCATAAATGATCGCCTGCTTCCGTTGCAAATCAGCAGCGTATCCCTCTGCATTCAAATAATGAAGCGCCGTCACCATAGCATCCTGTCTCTCGCTGCCATCACGCTGATGATCCATGATTCGGGCCGTCAATTGCGCGGATACAGGGCGCAGCAGCTCCCATACGCCTCCTGCGGTCACACACAGTACAAAGCTTATTCCTGCATATAAAGCGGCATAGTGAATCGGCCATACTCTTTCGGCTGACAGCCAAAGGAGGACAAAGCCAAGCCCAACAAGGCTGCCATATCCGACACCGGAGCACACTCGAATCCATCTCATCCGAAACGACACTTTTTTGAGTTGCTGGTGCAGCTCTTCTATACCTGACTTGTCCATCTCCATGGCTCCTTTCTAGAGGTAGTTCAAAAAATCAGCTTTTGATCCCACACTTTAACACTCTGCATATTATTTTTCACGTTCTCTTGCTTTGGGCTCTACCTTTTCCATCTGCTTAAGCCCCTCGGGAGGAGGCGGCAGTTCAGCTGAATCCTCATGAAGACCGCCGGAAGCTGCCTGAACATCCTGAACAGCCAGAACAGCCTGCCCGGCTTTGCCCCGCCGTCTGCCGCGTACCGGGCGGATCTTGCGGATCGCAATCCAGAGCATAATGACAATCACAACACTATATACCAGCAAGAACTCCTGCCACAGAGCAATCGGAGCCGAAGACTGAAGATTGCTTCGTTGTACGAAGAAGGCAGACTCTGAGAATGATGGCTCGAAAATACTGATCAAAGCCCCTGCGGGATTCAATCCAAGGATATATCCCACCCAGGAATATGCCCGTAAGGACGCAGCACCCGAACTGTAATAGTTGGCCTGATCAATGCTCATGGCGAACAAATAAGCAATTCCCGTAAATAGGAAGATAACCAATCCGGCTCCATAGGTCATGATAACTGCAAAAATCGTCTTTTTAAATAAGGTCGAGAAGCATACCCCGATTGCACCTAACAGGAGCATAACGAATAGATCGAACAGGAAAACCAGCAGGAGCTGCCCTGTGGATACTCCGCCATACAAGAACACAATGCTGTAAACAGGAAGCGTCGCCTCTATAATCAGCGTCATGAAGCTGAGTGAGGAGACCAGCTTGCTTAGTATAATAGCGGACGAGCTTTGCTGTGTCGTCAGCAACATATTCAATGTCTGCTTCTCTCGCTCCCCGCTGATGACTCCAGCTGTCAGTGCAGGGGTCATAAAAGCGATCAAGACAAGCTGAGCAATACTAAGCGCGTAGAACATCAAGCGGCTCGTTCCGGAATCTACCCGCGAGGACGTCATTCCTGTAGAGGTCAGCACGTAGATAATTCCCATCGCAAAAAGTCCCATGACAAGCACATAGGCAAGGATCGTAATCGCCGAACGGGGCGAGCGCATCCGTAGCCGGAATTCCTTATCCAACACCGGGTTCATCACCATGTTACGCCAGTTCATTCGCTCCGCCTCCTTTCGTGATTTCAAGGAATACATCCTCAAGATTGCTCTGTGCTTCATGGAAGGAGACGACTTGATACCCCGATGACAAAATATTCGTCAACAACGCCGACTGCTCGGCATCTCCTCCGCCGAAATGAACATGGACTCCCGTCTCATCGCACAGAACCTGGCTCACATGAAGCTCATCACGGAGCTGTCCCGCTAGTTCCTCTGCCCGTTCCAGCACCCGGATATGGAGCACTCTCTTCACCCGCAGCCGGTTCTGGATCTCTGATACCTTGCCTTGAGCCACCATTCTTCCATGCTCAATAACGCCAATTTCATCCACCATCTCCGCCAGCTCAGGCAGGATGTGAGATGAAATAATGATCGTTTTGCCCATCAGCTTCAACTCTTTGAGTATTTCTCTCATCTCAATCCGCGCACGCGGATCAAGCCCTGATGCCGGCTCATCCAGAATCAGCACCTCGGGATCATGCACCAGACAGCGTGCAAGACACAAGCGCTGCTTCATCCCGCGGGAAAGACTGTCCACATACACATCCCGTTTATCGCTCAGGTTAACGAGCTCCAAAAGCTGGGGAATCAGTTGCTCGCGCTCATGGCGGGGAATCCCGTAGCTGGCCCCGTAGAAGTGTAGATATTCCGTTGTCTTAAACTGATCATAGACTCCGAAGAAGTCGGGCATATACCCAATCAGCTTGCGGACCTCTTGCGGATAATCCGTCACCTCATAGCCGCCAACCTTGGCGGACCCGGAGGTTGGTGACAATAAGGTAGCCAGGATGGACATCGTCGTTGACTTCCCCGCTCCATTGGGTCCTACAAAGCCAAACACTGTTCCTTTGCCAATTGAAATATTGACATCCTGAAGGGCCGCGAAGCTGCCATACATTTTAGTTAAATTCCGGATTTCAATCATGGGACACCTCTCCCTTCAGCATGATCTCTGGCAGTTGGAAGCTGGCCCACTCCGTCGTTGTATATTTCACCTTGACGATCCCGTTCCGGGTATACTCATTCGCCGGTCCGGTAATCATGGCTTCCCACTCTCCCTTGCTCTCGTTCCATACCTGCATGCTTACATTACTAGGGAAAGAGTTCTGAATTTGAATTTCGTTATATTCAACCTTTGCTTCGGTCGGCAGGGTGAATCCAAAAGTAATCTCCCCTGCAGACATATTGATCTGGTTGCCCCAGTCTTTGGAAAAATCGGTGGCCGTATTGCTTAAAATTTCAGGCACAATTACCCCTGCTGGAATCTCAACCGCACCATCGAGGTCATATTGAGGATCGAACGATTGAATCCACATATTTAAATAATCAAACTTGGGGTCCTTGCCATTAACCGTATAGTTGCTTGCCGGATCAGGAGCTTCCTTGCTCCAGCCGATCAACACATATCCGCCGTAGTGGCCCGAATAATTCATATACTGGTTAATCATAGAACGCTCCCGCTCTTTGTCTTCATTAGAAGAACCGGAGGAGTATCCATGATAGGGAAAAATGGCTGATCCGTAATCGTTCCCATAGGAAGAAGTAAATGATGCAGGAAGCTGGATTTGCTTTCCCCGTGGGAGTTCTCCAAGTTCATAAATCCGGCTTGCCGCGATAATGAAGGTTTCCTCCATGTCATGCTTGGTCTGGTTCTCGATCGTGCCTTGCAATTTACCTTGACCATCAAAATGCAGATCCAATTTCATTTCACCTGTGTTTAACAGCTCCGGAGACTCCATCCACAGCTTGGCGATGGACCGAGTCGTCATTTCACGCAGGATCAAATCCGTAGAATCCGCCTGGACACGAATCATCTGACGATCCGCTCCGCCAATCTGTCCGCCCGTGATCAGGTTATGCTCCCGTTCTACTGTTACGCGAGTTCCCGCTGGCAGCTTAAGGCTATAGTCTCCTCCTTTGGGAACAAACAAGGCGGAAGAGGCGGATTGTACTGCCTCCCCTTGTCCATCAAGCTCGATAATGTTAAGCGTATGGGCACGGATGTCCGATCTGCCGCTTGTACCCGCAAAGTAAATCGATGCACTTGCCGTAATAGCAATCAGCGGAATCAATCCCCAGGCCCATTCTCTTCGATCAAGCTTCTTAAGCACATAGTAGAGGAGCGGAGCAACCACAACCGCATATAATACAAGCATCCAGAACAGTAATGAGAATGGTGGAAGCGTCAATGAAGGGAAGTAATCCAGAATATAGGACAACCCCGTCAACAGATTCCAATCCGATGAGTTCGATCTATAATTGCCATTATTATTCGAGAACTGTTCCTGAAGCACATCCAGCCATAATGCCGCATGACCACGCCAATGATAGACGGGGTCCATAGAAATATCGTAAGCCGCGTAGATGACTTCCCCTTTTCCTGCCGCCTGCTCTGCGATAAGCGGTAATTCTGCCGTACCATAGCTGCTTATTGCCCCTTGCTTCAGAGCTCCTTTAGAGACAGGAAAGGCTCCATTAAGGACAAGGGGCTCCCCGCTTGCTTTAGCCAAGGCATCCAGTTCAAGCACGTCCGTTCCGCCCTGAACCTCCACAGGAGACAAATCCTCGAAGCCTTTCGCGGTTTTGGCATAACCTTGACCTCCGGCCAGCATAAGGGTGCCGCCTCGCTTCACCCAAGTACGAATGGCATGGATCTGATCTTCGGTTAATGTATCAGCCGAATAGTCGTTCATAACGATGACATCCATTGTCGACAGCATCGTGGCGTTCTCCGGCAGCTTTTCCTTCTCAAGCGGAACGACGAATGCAGTCTTCCCGATGCCGCTGCCCAGAGCCAGAAAATTCAGGGTATCCGGATCAGCAGCAAGAACACCGATCATCAAACCGTTCACCGCTGAATTTTGTATGTAAGCCCGGCCGGTTGAAAAAGCGATATAATCTCCTTTTTCCATCGATCCTTCGTAAAATTTAATACTGCTGTTCTGCTTGCCGAAGCTGTTGCCTACAACAGCAAACTGAACTGATTTGGCCGTACCCGCAGTTAAATCCACCCGTTCCACATAGGAAGAGAACGTTCCGGTGTACGGATTCTCCATCTGGACGACCAGATCACCGGAAATATCCTGGTCACTGGTCAGCTTGACAGTCAGCGGTCCCCAATCATTCATTTTAATACTTCCGTTGTAGCCGAGCTCAGATTCTACCGCAATCTTGGGTCCTGCTGCCGAGGCAGTCAGAGGCTGCGCTATGCCCAGTAGGACCAGTACTGTAAGCAAGGCACATACAACCTTAGCCAAAATGCTGCTTCTATTGGTTCTTGGTATTGATAAATACACGCTTCGTTCCCCTCTCCTGTCTGTATTTCCATCCATAGACTTACTGTTATTATAACGTACACTTGTACCCAAAGGTTTCCTTCAATGGATACAACCTTATCCTTTCATGAAAAAAGCCTCGGACAAGCGAGGATGTTCCCTGCTGACGAGGCTGATGATTATGGCTCTGCTATCACGTTTCAAAATTAATTAAACACCACTGTTTTGTTCTGATGCACAAGGATCCGGTCTTCGATATGCCATTTGACAGCACGTGCCAGAACCACACGCTCAATCGTGCGCCCGATTCGCTTCAGCTCGTTGACATCGTCTCCGTGACTGACCCGCTGCACGTCCTGTTCAATAATCGGTCCGCCGTCCAGCTCTTCGGTGACATAATGTGCCGTTGCGCCGATAATCTTCACACCGCGGTTATAAGCTTGAGCATAGGGCTTGCCGCCGACAAAGGCCGGAAGGAAGGAGTGATGGATATTAATGATCCGGTTCCGGTATGGCTCGATCAGGGCCGGAGATACAATTTGCATGTAGCGGGCCAGAATGATCAGATCCACTTGACCATTTACCAGCTCCAGCTGCTGCTTCTCCGCTTCAGCCTTCGTCTCCGGTGTAACCGGAATATAATGATAAGTAATGCCGAAGGATTCGACATATTCCTTCATATCCGGGTGATTGCTGACCACCATGGTAATTTCCGCATCCAGATCGCCAGCCTGCCATTGCCAGAGCAGTTCAACAAGACAATGATCCTCCTTGGACACAAAAATCGCTAGCTTCTTCTTGTGACTCAATGGATAAAGCTGCCATTTCATCTCGAACTTGTCCGCAATCTCCGCGAAATCCTGCTCTAAGCCTGCAAGATGCGACTCCAGCTGCGGCAGATCAAACTCGACCCGCATAAAGAACATACCGCCCTCCGGGTCCATCGTATATTGATCAGACTGCACGATATTAGCGCCATGCTGATACAGGAAGTCTGATACCGCCGCTACGATCCCCGGTCCGTCCGGACAGGATATCAGCATTCTTGCCCGGTTTTGTTCATAAGGTTTCGCCGGCTTCAAAGCCGCCTTGACATGAGTGTCCATCTCTCCAAGCCCCCTGATCTCTATCTTCTAATATATATAAGTTGAACTACTGAATTTCACGTTCTGAGGGCAACATGTGAGAAAGCTTGTAACACTTCACACTTATACCCTTTCTACGTAGCTTTTATGTTCAGCTTATATAGCGTTATTCTCCTAAAGCAAGCCAAGCGACCAACAGCTGATTGATCTGCTCCTCTGCATGATCCGGGAACAAGCCGGCAGCCAGAACCAGATCATACAGTCTTTCCAAAGGTTCACGAGGATCGGCCTTTTTCGCCTTCGCGTCCGACTTAAGCACATTCCACGTATCTAGCACGAAGGAACGAGGATGAATGTCTTGTCCAGCAAAAAACTCCTTAAGTTGCTCAATCTCGGACAGAATGCTCTCTCCGAACCGTTCAGCAACATTGCCGCGAAGCAAGGCAATCTCCATCTCATACATCGGCCGCTGTGTCTTTGCATCCTTTCCGATCCAAGGCGTCTCCAGAATAAATGGACGTCCTTGCAAAGCTTCATGATGCACAATGCGGTTAATGGCTTCAAAGCCGATCCATCCGCTGCCGATCGGGGTGTGACGGTCCTTGCCGGAGCCAATCGGGTTTTTACTGTCATTAATGTGCACAATGGCCAGCCTGTCTAGCCCAATAAGCTCATCGAATTTCCGCAGCACGCCGTCAAGATCATTGACGATATCATAACCTGCATCATGGATATGACAGGTATCCAGGCAGATGGTCAAGCGCTCGTTATGCTCTACCTTGTTGATCATAGCCGCGATTTCTTCGAAGCTGCGCCCCATCTCCGTGCCTTTGCCGGCCATCGTCTCCAGAGCAATATTCACATCCGTCTCAGCCGTACCGTTCAAAACGGCATTCAGTCCTTCCGCAATACGGTCTATTCCGTATTCGGCATCCATATCCGTAAAGGCACCGGGATGAAGCACGATGTTTCTTACACCGAGAGCATGAGTCCGGCGAATCTCTTCCTGCAAGAAATCAACCGCGAGTTGATATGTCGCCGGTTTGTAAGAGCCCAAATTAATAATGTACGGTGCATGAACAACGATTTCTTCTATGCCGGCAGCTTCCATAGCCAGCTTGCCTTCCGCAATATGCATGGTCTCGATCGGTTTGCGCCGGGTATTCTGAGGCGCACCGGTATAAATCATGAACGAGCTAGAACCGTAGCTTGCTGCTTCCGCAGTCGCACTAAGCAGTCCTTTATCTGAAAAAGATACATGGGATCCTATTTTCAGCATGTTAATCCCCCTTTTGGACATTAAATCGCTAAACAAACCTATTTTAGCCTGAAAGCTGAAATAAATAAAGAAATAAGGTATAATTTTAACCAAATTGATCATCAAATGTACTTATTGGGGTGATTTCCTTGCTTAAGCATTCCCTTGCATACAGCCTTTCGAACGGACCAAGCAATCTATTCCTGAACAGCATCGTTTTTTGGGCTTTCCTTCTGCTCGGCATGATGTGCATTGGCGGCTTCTTTATGTTCCGCAAGTTCCTGAAGGTGCTTCCGAAGGCGGACGGGCGGTCGAAGCTCGACTGGCAGAACCATTGGGTGGAGAGCAGCCGTCATTTATGGACAGAGGACGCCAAAGCTTTCCTCGATCAACTCGTCCAGCCGGTGCCCAGCGCATTCAGAGACATTGCCAAGCACTCCATCGCCGCCGAGATCGGACGCATTGCCCTCGAGGATCAGGCGTCGGAGGTGACGCGCGATCACTGCATCAAAGGATACATTGTAGCCACGCCAAAACGCGACAATAAATTCCTCGTCCGGTTTCTGGAGAAGAATCAAATTGACTATCAGCCTTATAAGCACCTGATGAATAAATAAAGGAGGCTGCTGGCTTGGAGCGCCACTCTAACCGATGGATTACCCTGAAAAAGCGGATTGTCTCGGCACTCGTTTTCTGGGGCATACTCCGAATTTTCTTCTATCTATATGATCAGCTTTTATCCGATTACCTCTCAATGACCGGTTCTTTATCGCTCGGAATTTCTATTGCGTGTTTTGGAATTATGATCTTGCTTGCTTTATTGACGACAAGTTTTTTAGTATATCCTAAAGAACGATGAAGAAGGGCGGTTCCCATCGGCTGACAGCAGCTTGGGAATCGCCCCTTTGGGGTAGAATTACTTTCAATTAGAAGGGCATAACTTATCCTCAGAAATCGTGTCTTGACATCGAAAAGCATTACAGGAAATGGTGAAAAACAAATGGTAATATATTGAACTTGATCTTCTGATTTCTCTTTCCCTATTTTCTTTTATTACTCTAGTTTTATAAGAGGCGGATAACCTGCTTCAGGAAGTAAATAAGCAATAATGGTGAAAAGTAATATAATCAGTGATGCGGTTATAATTAATATAGAAATGGGTGTTGATAGTCTTTTAGCTAATGAATAAACGCCTAGAGAGAGACAAATGATGCTAATCAATAGACAGATAAAAAATGATAAGTATACATTCATTTTTGAAAGCATTGAACTGAAGAAGAGTACTAAAAAAGTGATGATAAGAACTAGGGCACTTACAAAAGTCGGTTTTTTATAGTTCATTTTTCGCACCTTTTTTGTTTTATGCTTTATAAGTTGTGAAGCAGGATTTGCTATGCATTGTTTCCAGGCACCTCTTTTATGACCACAATGTATTATGCATTTGCAGGTGCAGCCGTTGGGGCGTTGCTGGTATTCGGCTTCGGCTTTATGTCGAGGGGCGGTATGACACCGGTTCGATTAACCCTTGCCGGGGCTGCTGTATCGTACATGATTCTACTGATATTTACTTGACCTTGAAATAATAACATTTCTTCTCGATCAAAAATGCTATCCGTTCAATGATAACAGCCATCGCTATAAATATAACTAGAGTATATATGTAATCAGAGGTATTTGAACTAAAAATATCCACATTCATTTGACTCCATAAGTATGCTACTACCCCCAAAATAATCATTGATAAAACCATAGATAATACGGACGCTGTAGACCCTAATACTTGTTTTAGTGAAATATGTAGTATTCCGGATATAAAAACTACAAATGATGCTATAAAGCTAACAAATAAAGATTCCAGCAGATTAATTTCTTGTAAAAATATCATTCCTATTAGCGTAAACAACATTATGATTACAATTTGAATTATGGACAACAACAGGATTGTCACATGTCGGCTATTAATAATTTCTGATTTCATTAATGGAAGTGCCGAAAGTTGTTGCCTCCAATTAACCTTTTCATCTTCAGTATCTAAGCTATAAAAACAATTAATGTTAGATAAAGAAAACAAAAAAGCTAATATCGGTACTAAAAAATTGATGCCATACAGCCAGGCAAATAATATAGAAAGAAGAATATGCACAAGCATTTCTATAATTTTGAATTTTTTACTCAAAATTGTCATGTCTTTTAATATCAATCCAGCCACTTTCTTTCCCCCTTCGTATAGAAATAAAGAACATCCTCAAAGCTAGGACACTCCATATTCGTCAGTTTATATTTTTTCTGGAAAGCTATCTTTTCATTCACCAGCACTTCGTAATTCTGATGTCTTTTATTGAAAAAAAGCAAATCCTTGGGATCTACCTGATTGAATTGTTCCTTGCTAAGCTGAGCAATGCCGTATTGATTCAGCAAAACATCTTTCTCCTCTGTTAACAAAATATCTCCTTTGTGCAATATGATAAGATGATCTGCAATACGTTCTAGATCGCTGGTAATATGTGAAGCAATAAGCACTGAATGTTCCTTATTTCCAGTGTAATCTACCAGTATATCTAAGATTTCTCTTCTAACCATTGGATCTAGACCATTGGTGGCCTCATCGAGAATAAGCAGTTTAGGAGAGCTGGATAATACAATAGAAAAATTTAATTTCACTTTCATTCCCTGGCTAAAATCACTTATAGGCTGGTTCAATGGTAAATGAAATGTATCTAATAAAGACTTGTATTTGCTCTCCTCCCATTTAGGTACAATTTTTCTAATAATCTTTTCAAGCTCCAATGCATTAAACAGTTCATGATAATGATTGGTATCATAAATCACGCCTAACTCACTTTTAATCTGCTTCATATTGGCAACATGATCCATACCAAAGATAAATATTTCACCACTATCTTTCTCAATGTCGTTTAACATCAGTTTAATAATTGTTGTTTTACCAGAACCATTTTCACCAATAAGACCTACAATTTTCCCTTTAGGCAGATCAAATGAAATATTATTCAATTTGAAATCACTATATTTTTTTGTCAAATTCCTTACACTTATTGCATTTTCATTTGGCACAGTTTTTTACCTCCGTACTATCCAAGAATTGAACTATTGATTAAGTTAACTAGTAGCAGTAGAGACTTCTTCCTTGCTTAAATATAATTCCTGGTAATCCCGTGATTTTTCTAATAATTCATGATGTCTTCCGTCCGCAACGATAACCCCATCTTTCATAACATAAATATGATCAAAATTCTCACTATCATGATAGCGATGTGAGACCATAATGCAAGTTGCTTCTGATTCAAACAGAATGTCCATGAAATTAGAAAGTCACATCTCACTTCGAACTTCTTCTTGATATAAAACACGTGCTTGCTCTTCGATTTCTTTTAAACAACCTGCGGATGTTGCATTTTGATTCTGTATAGCATTAGTTAAAACAGCATCCACAATTTCATCAAATTTGTCTATAAAGCTTCGAGTTAAATCGCTATGTAAGTAAGAATTTTTACCGACTTTTTGCATCCAGATTGCCGATAAATCGACACCGCCATATTGAGAATTCATGAACTCATTTAGCGTGGATACAGAGCCCGGGATACTATTATTAAGCAAATAATTAACAGCGTCTTCATCCAGTAATGCTTGAACAATTTCCCATGCTTCATCCTTTTGTGAGGCCTCTGAAGGTATGCAAAATATATCATAGAAATAAATATCTTGACTGACGTCCCTATTTAACGGATCTACTGGTGTAGTAACAACTCCCCAAGAAAATAAGTTCTTATCCAATAGCTTAGGAATCAGACTTAATGATCCATAGTGTATAGCTGCTTTTCCTTGAAGAAATAATTCACCGTTATCATTTACAATATTTCCATCGATTGATGAATCCAAAATACTCTGAATAGAGCTTGTCCATTGTTGTGGATCAAAAAATAAATCTTTAGTCCGATTATCAACAATATTCCAACCTTTAGAAATCGAAATTGCAGATAATATAGTTGCTGGAGTGCGACCGGTTAATCCTACTGTTCCAGATCCAGTAAAACTCTGCGTTAGAGAAAGTAACTCGTCCCATGACATTTGATCGATAGGATATGCAATCCTGTTCGTATCAAACAAATCCTTATTGTAGAAAAGAACCGAAGGGGTAACCAATGGCGAAAGTCCACTCAGTTTGCCCGAGTCATCTTTAAGTGTATCTATCATCGGTTGATACAGAGCCTCCACATTCATATTGCTACGCTCAGCTAGTACGCTTAAGTCGGTAAGAACATTTTGATTCTGCAGTTCTCGGAAATTATATTTCGATGTGATAACCAAATCTGGCTTGATCTGTTGAATTTCTTTAATCGTTTCTTCAACAGTTTGACCTGTGGATTGGATAAGCCGCAATTTTAGATTAGGATATTTCTGAATAAGGTAGTTCCCATAAAATTTGTAAAAGAACTGGTCTTCGAAAGAAGAATAAATGGTGATTTCAGTCTCCGGTGATTCTAAATCAGTTTTTTTATTTTCAGTTGAAAAAAGTTGACTACAGCCCGTGATTACAAAAATGATAGATATAATGATGAAAGCAATGATCCATCGATGGATTCGGGGTTTACAATTGATTAGACTGAATTGCATCTATAACATCCTCCTGAAGTTTTAAAATCATTTGATCCACGGTGGTTTGTCCATCTATCGCTTGCCGTAATATACTATTTATTTCGAATAACGCTGCCTTCTCGGAATCATATGGCAAACCAGTATCTCCTTGGTTCAATTGCGGCTTAAGCTTGTAAAAGGCAGCCAAGTTCCGCCCCTCATTATCCATGATCAAAGACTCTCGTGTAGGAATCGTGAATAAGAATAAGTTCAAGTTGCTTTTTATTCTTGCTGTTTGCTCGCCGTTTAAGTACTTCAAAACCTCCAGACTATCTTCGAAATTCTTAGTTCTTGCATTGATTCCATTTAGATATTGGAAGGTCATCGTCTTACTGAGGTCGGGCTCATCAAGGTTAACCGGTTCGGTAACAACACCCCAGTTTATTTTTTTATCATTGTTAGCATTTAACTTCATCACAAATTGATAAGTATTCAAGGTCATTGCTAGCTTATTGTCTAAGAATAAATCCAAAGGATCTTCCTGGGAAACATAGGCCGCTCCTGCTCGATAGAACGAGACTACGTCCTCAATGTTCTCCTTCCAGGCAGGGCTATCAAACAGGGTCTTGTGATGTAAAGAATCATACCAGTTCAAGCCATTGGTTCTTCCCATCGTCAGTAGCAATCCCGCCTCGTCATAATTGAGCAGATAGAGACCTGTTAAATCTTCTTGGGTTGGAAAACGCTTGGCCAAGTCAAGAATTTGCTCCCATGACATTTGATCCGTTGGTTGTGGTATCTTGTACTTCTGAAATAAATCTTTATTATAGAACAACACTTGAGAGCTAACAGAATCGGCCAAGGCATAAAGCCGCCCATTACCCATTTCCCTAAGAGCTTCCGTAAAATTGGAGTTAATCCCCGTAAAATCATCTGTATCTGAAAATGCAGACAGATCAGATAATACGCCCTCATCCATCAAGTCTGCATATATAGATTGTGGAAAAAACAAAATATCTGGATTATGTTCATTCACTAGTTCTATGTATCTCTTACTGTCCCAGTATGTATTCTCGGCAGAAATATATTTCATTTCATTCCATATGCCACGCCCGAGTTGGGGAGTAAACTCAATAATATGAATGTTTATGTCTTTGAAGTTTTCCTTAACTAACCCGTAATCTCTTTGAAAGTCAGCTAAAGAACTATAGAGGATACTAATTTCCTTCGTTTCCTTTTTTTGCTCACTCAGTTGGCAGCCATCAAGAATCAAGCAAAAAATGATAAGCAGAAACCACTTTTGACCTTTCACGGTTTCACCTCGAGATTTAAAAATTCTAAAATATATACATCAATTAATATCCATATTGTGGAACAGTCCACTATATTTATAAATAACGTATGTTTTATATAATAGTTTCTTAGTGTATGCCTATTAATTACTTGGGGCTATTCCATCTCAGAAAGATACACTTATGCGGATTGTCCCCGTGTAGGCAGGCTTTACCTTCTGGATTTACTATCTTTTTGCTTTTGTGAAACTTACTCGTGGAGATATGCCATGGTTGATCATTTACAAAAAAAGGCTGCTGTTGAAGGCACAGCAGCCTCTTTATTAACTATCTACCCCCAGCGTATATTTACTCTCCGCAATAGAGAACGTATCGCCAGGACTCAGAGGGTACTCCTTATAGGGGGCCATTAGCTCCTCTCCGAGTACCGTGCCGTTTCTGGATCCCAGATCCTTAAGCGTGCAGCCTGTGGTCTTGACCATCAATTCAACATGAGCGCGGGATACTCCCGGCGTGTTATCGATGTATTGAGCAATCTCCTCGGACCTTCCAATGACGAAGCTTCCCTTGGACAGCGTGATGGTCTCACCTCCTGATGAACCGCGGCTGGTACGTTCAAGAGAATAGGCAGCAGCGCCAATTTTATGTTCTTTATCCAGTCCACTCCTTGAGAGCAACACAGTCTGAGGCGGCTGGACGATCAGCTCTGGAGGCTTTTTCTCTAATTCTTTTCGTACCGGGGCTTCCTCTTGAACAGTGACCGACTTTTCATCCCTTCTCCAGTTACTTAGTGCAGACAATTCATCTTCATCTAGCGGATATCGGTATGCACCCAGGCCGCTATTCTTCTCTGCTTCCTTTGCCTGCTCTCCGTACTCTTCATATTGTTCGTGCTCTTCGTTTTTATGTAATCCGATTTTGGGAAAAGGCAGCTTGAAGCCAATTCGGCTCAGCAGGATCCCCCCCGCCAAGAGCAGCGTTCCTAGCAGGCTTGTCCATAATGCGCCGGCCCCCGGATGATCCAGATATACGAATTTCCAAAGCATGGCCGCAGCCAATACAGCTCCCAGGACAATATAAGTTTTCATCGACGAGGATTGCGGCTCCTGTTCTTGTTCCTCCTCCTCTCCCTCATCGGAGAACATTGGGGTTTTCGGCATCCTCCATTGCGGCGCTGGGGGCATATTCCACTCTGGAGAATAGGAAATGGCCGAAGACTGTACCTGTTCTTCATTCGTTCTTACATATTCCCTAACCTTGAACCGAGGTTCAAGCTTCTTTGGCTCGGGCTGCTGCGGACCCGTATCGGTCATAAAATCACTGATCAATTGCCTGGTCTCCGCCAGGGTGAAGCGGTCATCAGAGCACCAGCGAAGCAGCCTCTGGATACCGTTTCCATTCATATTGTCCACACATGCCATCATTTTGGTAACCAGCTTTAAAAACACCTGGGGCAGCGGCTCTTCCCTGATCGCCTGTTTCAAAGGCACATACGTGAAGTGCAATACCGCCAAGGATAAGGGCTCCTCCACAAAAATATGGTCCTCGTCCAAATAAAACTGATCCGGAGAAAGCATATACTGCCTACTCTCTTCGAGCACGGTTACAATTTGCAGCAGGAGACTGTAGAACTCCGTCAATTCCAGCTTGTCCTGTCTCAGGCATTGGGACAGCATCTTTTTGCCTGTAATATTATATTGAAGACTTACATCATCATCGACCTCGCGAACGATAAGCGGAAGCAAATGAGGGATTGCCACAGAAGACAGCATCATGCGTTGAACACGATTCATGTGTGCTCCCTTCAAGGGCTCCTTACCGTTCAAGTGCATAAAAACGCCGTCACTTCTGGAAAAATCGGTCAGCAGTGCTACCACAGTTCATACACCTCGATCCTACTAATATAAAGCAGCGGTCAGAATAGCTCCCGGCAAGACGGCCAGCATGAATGGAATCCGGAGTTGACTCTTGCCAGCAATCCGGAGAGGAGCAATACTGCGCAGCATAAGGGCAGAAAAGATACGGGCAAGCAGAGCTCTGATCCGGGAGAACATCTCTCTTCTGAACAATAAGACAACCAAACCGATTAGCCCCGCCGCCATTACGGAATAGAACAAAATTTGCAGGGTAAGTAGGGTGCCTGTCCAAGCACCGATCCCTGCAAACAGCTTGACATCTCCTCCGCCAACCGCACCGCACCAATACATCAGAAGCATCAAGCCGAAGCCTGCCCCCGCTCCTTGGAGTGAAAACCACCCTCCAGACCAGCCATTTTGGAGCAGATGAGCAACTATGCCTGTTACCAGCCCGCTAATCGTAATCCAATTTGGAATTTTCATAGATTTAATATCCGTAACAAATGCAGCTCCTAACATGATGAAGCATCCGATATATTCCCATGCCAGATTCATTTTCTATCATTCCTTCCTATTCTTTAGCTCGCGGGCTCTCGACATGGAACTGCTCTGTGGTCCGCGCTCCATCTTCTGTTTCGATGACGAAAGTCCATTCCCCGGGGGTGGTATTGCCGCCTACAAGCCAATTCCATGAAACAATTCCATTCTCGTCAGCCTTGGCTTCCCCTAAATATTTGGCTTGGCTGACCCCGCTTTTATAATAAACCGTCATCGTTGCAGACGCCCCCGGCTCGACTAATGCCGTCACTTCAGCTCTGCGGCCTGCAAACGCAGGTTCTGGCTTGGATAATACCTTGGCTGCAGTCCCTGTACCGGGCTCACCATCTGAATTCTTGTTCCCCAATTCATCTGTGTCTCCGATCCACAGCCGTTCCTCTGCCCGAGCCTGGATCCAGATCGCCTGTCCGGTAAAAGGAACCTTGATCGGCAGCACATAGCTGACCTCCAGCCCAAAGTACGGGGTCTTTCCTGTCCGCAGATCCGGAATCGTTACTCTGCTAACATGTAATCTGGCTTCATTTAAGGAGGTCGCCTGCAGAAATGGACTGAGGAGCGGCTTGATCACCGGGTCCAGAACCGCCTCTGCGACATTTCCTTTAAGGTCTTGAAGGGGGGCTTCGCCCTTCTTCACAGCTGCCTGAACCCACTCCGATACCGGAGAAGGCAGCTTGGAAGCATACTGGGACGACCATTCTGATAAAGAAAAGTCATAGATGCGTTCAAGCGATAGCGAATTATTCGAGCTCGCACTTTGCTCCTCCTCCGTCTGGGAAGAAGCAACTGCAAGCGCGACCGGATAGATATGTGCTGATACTTGTCTGACCGCATTCGATGTCACAGCATGAAGTTGGGTAGCGACAAGGGTCATTTGAATCATATAGATAAACAAGAACAGCACCATGACGAACATAGGCATAACCAGGGTCGCTTCCAGTACAATGCTTCCGCGCACTTCGCCCAGGGATCTAGTATGAAAAGTCTGCTTGTTTCTCCGCATAATATCTTGTCCCTTCCACTTTGCCCTTCAGAATCCCCGTATTACCCATCAGACTTGCTATTCCCGGGAGGAACCATAGCGGAATTGCCGTCGTCAGCTTGGCACTCACATAGGTTTCCCTCTCATCAACAGGCACCCCGGTATTCAGGCGAATAACAGCCAGCATACGTGACAACCGAGACTTGCCGGGACCATGAAGCATTAGAAATATGCGCAAGTGATCCCGGTAGGTCAGCTTGACCTTCAGATAATCACTCAGCTCCAGATATCCGTCCTTCGTCAGTGAAATCATGTCCTTAATAGCGTGCTCTACGCCGTAGAGAAGCGCTCCAGCCACAATCAACAACGGGTTCCCGTTCTTCGAGTTTTTGAGCAGCCCCTCCATCGTCCGAATCGCCAGACGCATCGCGAAAATCTCCCCGTACGCGGCGGCAATATTGCCTTGGGGAGAATGGAATCCATAAAGAATATATTCAATCTCCTGGCTCTCCACAGAGAAATCTGCAGCGCCCGATTCACCAGACTCTCCCCCCAAGGATTCGATCGTTCCCTGAAGCTCCTTCAAATCGAAATGATTGAAATAGCCTGTTATGTATTCTGCTTGAAAAAGATTGTCCGACATGCTGTCCATCAGTGCCGCAATTCCACCATAGAAGGAATCCATTCCGCCCATCGCCGCTCCTCCGGCTTCATATGGATCACTCTTGATGCTGTTCTTTCGCGCATTATCGCTATCCTCAGCTTGATTCATATCTTTGTTCGCCTTGTAAAAGGACTCCAGCAGATCAAACTGCTCCTGATTCTGCTGCGATTCCTCCTTCAGATTATCAATTCGGCCAAGAAGCCCTTTAGCTTCATCCAGTTTATCCTCGGCCTTCTTTTCGGTCTCTTTGCGTTCCTTGTCTGAACCGCGGTACTCTTCAATGATTGCCTTGATTCGCTGCAGACGGTTTCCAGATCCGGCATCAGCAAATTCAGTCAAGTACTTATCAGCTTCTTTTCTCGCACGATCAACCGCAGAATGAAGCGCTGACTCTGAAGCCGACGCAGACAGAACCGAGCCTTCCATAGATAAAAATGCGCTTGCAGCGCCTGAAAATGAAATGACCCGCTCAGTCTGCGCCTCAATTCCCGCTGAAATATCATTCAATAATGATTCAGAAAGCAGCAGCTTTCGGCTTTGAGCACGAAGCGGAGCGATTTCTTCTTTTCCGGAGACCGATAAACTCTCGCCGCTACCCACTTTGTTATAGGCCTCCTGCTCAGGGCGTTGCTCCGCCTTCTCGATCAGAAGCAGCATTTCTGCATTCAAGCTTCTAATTTCTTGCAAGAGCTCCTTTGCCTTAGAAAGCACAACATTATGAAGCTGCTTTGCAGCATTATTACGGTCATTCATCTCTCTAAACAGAAGCGAAGCCGACTGCTGGTACCGGCTAATTTCCAAAGCATAACTATCATCTTCTTCCTGTTCTCCTCCTGAATGCTCAGCAGCTTCCCTACGTGCCCGCTCAGCCTCAATCATCGAGACATAATTGCTGTACCCTGATACCAGCTGCTCCGCAGTTTGAAAGCCCGATTGACTGCTGCCGGAACCTGAACCGGTTCTTGGAAGCAAGGCAGCCAACTGAGCTGCTGACTGAGCCGCTGTGGCTTGTCCGTTCAGCAATTCATCCAGCTTGGCTTCTCGACGGTCGTACAGCTTCTGCAGCTTTCCAAGTAAATCTACCGTGTTGGAAGCCTCCTTCATCGCCTCCGACATCGGCTTAAAGCGATTAATAATATCGATAGAGAAGTCAATCGGAGCACGATACTTCATCTGTTCCCGAATCTGCTGTTCAAACACTTCATATTTACCAAGCTGTCGCCCCAGCTCCACTGTAGATTCATCCAGCCGAACATCCACAATCGGAAAGGAATCGCTTCGCCTCATATAGTTCAGCTGGTCGCTTAACACCTTGGACATAAGGTAATTCTCATCTGTTTCACCAAAGGCAAATAAGCCGTATCGCTCCAGAAGCATCGGATCGTAAGCCGAGAGCACAGAACGTGATGCAGAGCGCACCAGCAGCTCTGTCTTTGCCTGCAGCGCCGACATTCTGGCAAAATCAATGAAAATGGCAACAAAGGCAAATACCGCAGCAAATATCATAATCAAGAATACGGATACACTGCCTGCTTCTGAATGATTTCTCCATCTTTTCAATCACGTCACCTCCAAGCGCTTGGAACGGACCACTCATTTTCCGTAAGCTTCGAGCGCCTTCCCTGCCTCCGAGGGATTCATTCCACCATCTCCGCGTTCTTTAAATCTGCAACCATAATATCGAGCCAGTTCTACTGTCCTGATCCATTCCACCGGATCGACGATATAGGCCTCGGAATGGCCAATTTGCTTCAGTGAGCCGATGACTCGCTCCAAGGCCGGAAAGGGAACGAATCGGTTTAGCGAGACGCTTACCTTTCGCAGTAGCAATTGATTCCGGTATTCCACACTCCCCTGAAGTCCGGCAGGAATCTCTGTACCAACTCTAAGCAGCTTCGTGATCGCAAGTGAATCTTTGCTGTTCCCATCGACAGGCAATTGCAACTCAGTCGTGTCTACCTTCCCTCCGAGTCCGAAAATCGCCTCAAGCATCCGATCCTCGGTCAAACGCCAGTACAGTTGATCGTGTTCACCGGCTCCAAAGGAGCCATCCCTTATCCCGCGGTGGCTGTTATCCCATACATAGGCGCTTCGTTCCGCTGCCACGACAGCAACATGACTGAGAATACTCTGCTGATAGAAATACAAGCAGAAGAACAGAAGCAGCAACAAGGATACAAATATAACCGGCATGACCAGGGAAGCTTCAAGCGTAAAGCTTCCCTCACAATCCCGACGAAGCTTACTCATTTACCTTCCATGAAGTCCTCAGTCTGAGACTTCGCCTTGCCCATCAGACTCGTAATCATCTCCTTAAGCTGAGACCGGAAAATGATTGCAATAATAACAATGACAGCAATAATCAGGATCATCTCCAGCATGCCAAGACCGTCCTCATTTCCCCAAAAGCTCTTTACTTTCCCTTGAATTTGCATCCACATATCCATCCGCTCCTATTCATGAATTAAATTAAGTTAAGCAAGTTATAAATTCATCATCATAAATGCCGGGGCTCCTACGAGAATGACGACCACCAAAAACAGGAGCACCATCGGAAATATCAATTTCGAAGAGGCTTGCTCTCCGAGTGTCTTGCATATCGCCTTCCTCCGCTCCCATAACGATCTGGACAAGTCCATCAAGGCAAGCACAAAATCATTGCCTCCTCTTCGGAAATTCAGCAGGACGGCTGTTGCGAATGCAGAAATCTCCTGGATGCCGCAGCGCCTGGAGAAGCCCTCCATCGCCTGTTGAAATGAATAGCCCCCGTCCCATTCCCGCTGCATCTGTCTCAGTTCTCTATACAAAGGATGGTTACAATCCTCTCCTTTCCGTTCGATACTCGTCCGGATCGCCTGCTGTACAGTTGATCCTGCGCCGACCAGCAAAATTATCTTGTTAAGCAGCTCCGGCAATTCCAGCAGCATCTCTTGCTCCCGCCGAACGACTTTTTTGTGCAAATCATGAATCAATGCAGCAGGCAGCAGGAAAGCAAGCATCGTGCCGATAATCAGTCCATCCGATCCTTGAGTCAACAATGACATCAGACAGCCCAATGTGAGCAGCAGCCAAGTATAAGACAGCATTTCAGCTAAAAATAATAAGGTGTGTTCTCCGCCGCGTCTGCCTCCGCTAATTTTTGTAATCGAGCGCTGAATTTTATAGAAGAAAATAGGGAGTCTTCGTGAAACGGCTATCTGATCCAATAAATACAACATGGGTGGAGCAATGGCCTGAAGGCGAATTCCCTCCAGATCAGCAGGCTTGCCAGTCGTATATCTTGGCCGGGATACAGCGAATAGTATTATCCAGCCTACCGATAAGAGCCCAAATAATAGTCCAGCCAGAATGAGCATACCTAGCCTCCTTATAGGCGGATATCCATCATACGCAAAATCATCCAGGAGCAGCCTGCATACATCAGAAGAGCTATCGCAGAAATAAGGAGTCCTCCCCCGCTATGCAGGGGCTCCATATAATCAGGCGAGCTGACATCCATAAAAATCAGAAATAACACGGGTGCCGCCAGCATCGCTTTGGACTCAAACCTCTTCTGGGCAAGCATGACTCCGATCTCCTGGGTAATCTCCAGCTTCTCGCTGATAATGGTGGAGGTTCGCCTTACAATTTCGATGAGGTCGCCTCCGGATCGTTTACAGGTTGTGAACACATCCGCAAAATTGCGTATGTCTTCAAGATCTGCACGTTGGCTAAAGTCTTGCAATGCCTCTTCGATAGGTTGACCATACTGCATTCTGGCGCAGATAATCTCCAACTCGCGGATCAAGTCATTGCCTCCGTCCGGATACAGCAGCTCAAGATCGTTGATCGCTTCACGAAATCCATTCTCCACAGAGCGCCCGGCGGCTAATGAGGAAGACAGCGAATAGAGCGCCTGTTTGAAATGAAGACCTAATGCTTCGCGTCTTCTGCGCAGCAAATATTGGCTCCAGTACTTCGGCAAAAGCACCGTACCTCCGACAAGAACAAAAGCTATCATGACCGAATGGAAAAACACATAGCCAATGCCGTACAGCAATAACCCGCCCACCAATAAACAGGCCGCTCTTTGCCGGTTACTGAGCGTATACTGCCGATAGTCAGGAAGTGGTGAAGCACCTTGCGGCTGCTTTTTGGCTTCGTTTGCTTGTCTCAGCACCCTTTTAGTCCATGCCATGTGCGCTTGCCTCCTCAGATAGGGCCGTTACATCGGCAGCAATCCCCGCCATGCTCAGCTTCTCGGTTCGAAGCATCGTTCCGGTTCGCTCCAGAACCCCTATCAATTTCCCCTCTTCCTCACCCAATTCTTTGAATTGATACAATCGGTTCAGAACCACCTCCCCATCCTCCATGCCGATGACCTCAGAGATTTCCATTACCCGCCTGCTCCGGTCACGAAGCCTGGACAAATGGATAAAAATATCGATCGCCGAAGCAATTTGCTTCCTTACAACCCCAATCGGCAAATCAGCTCCACTCAGGACCATGGTCTCCAGACGGCTGATCATATCTGCTGTATTGTTCGCATGCCCAGTGGATAAGCTGCCGTCATGGCCAGTGTTCATCGCCTGGAGCATATCAAGCGCCTCGGCACCCCGTACCTCTCCGACAATAATGCGGTTAGGGCGCATCCGGAGGGAGGAGCGGATCAGGTCTCTGACCGTAACTTCCCCTTTGCCTTCCGTATTCGCATTTCGCGTCTCTAAGGAGACCAGGTTGGGAACCGTCACGATCTGCAGCTCTGCGGAGTCCTCAATCGTAATCACCCGTTCATCTGAAGGGATGTACTGGGACAGAGCATTCAAAAATGTGGTTTTCCCGGACCCGGTTCCGCCGCTGATAAAAATATTGAATTTGCCGTAAATCAGCTTCTTTAACCATTCAGCGGTATCTATGTCCAGCGAGCCCTTAGCCACGAGATCATCCATAGATAACGGCCGCTCGGGAAATTTCCGGATCGTCATGGCCGGTCCTTTTAGTGAAACTGGCGGGAGTACAATGTTGACACGGGAGCCATCCTTCAACCGGGCATCGACAATTGGAGACGACTCATTGACAACCCGGTTCACATTCGACACAATGCTCTGAATAATATCCTCCAACCTTTCTCTGGATTCGAACTGCGCCGTAAGCTGCCGGATCGCTCCTGCCTGCTCGATAAAAATCTCCTCATGACCATTGATCATAATCTCGGTGATGGTTCGGTCATCAATCAGCGGCTGCAGTACGTCAAGCCCCCGGAAGGAATCGTACAGCCTGCGCACCCATTTTCGCTTCGCCGTTGAAGTCAGCTCCGTCAACCGTTCATCTCCAAGAACATACCGCTCGATATGCTCCATTAGCTGGTCATCCTGCATGGCAGATGTCACATCAAGCCCGGAGCGAATCTCTCGACGCAGTGTCAGGAAGAGCTCATCTTCGATCATGCCGGGCTCTCCCTTCCGCCAGGAGCCGTCCAGTTCTCATTCTCGTGAAGCAATCTGCTTAATTTCATCACATCTCGTTGATATGCGGGCGCCTGCCGCTGAATGTCGGCATATCCAGCTGAGCCATTCCACGCTGGAATCCATGGCAATTCGGCCGAAATCGGGATGTTTTTTTCGGGAAGAGTAAGGAGGCCTTCTCCTGACGTGCGATTGGCAACAAACAGCGATTTTCCTATAATCCCTTTGTATAGCCCTGGGTTGGTTCGTTCAAGAAATGCCAGCCATTTTACCGTCTTGTCCAATATGATCCGGTTCTCACCGACAATCCAAAGAAGCTGGTCTGCCCGTTCCATCACGGTCTCTATACGAAGATCAGGAATGGAATCCGTATCAACAATTACAGCATCATAACTCCGGCTCTCGATAATGAATTTGAGCAATGCCACAACATCACTTCGCTCCAGCTCCTTCATCTCGTTCAGGTTACACAATGCCGGAAAGGCGTCGCCCCTCAAGAAAGCATTTCTATATACATAGTGACTAATTGGATAACGGGGCTTCTGATGCTTCTCTTCTGCTGCCTTCAAGTCATATAACAGCCGAGCCAAACCCGGACGTCCCTCAGCCTCAATCTCTTCCTTTCCGTCACTTGAGATATTGGACTGAAGTGATTCAAGACTGATGTAAATTACATGCTTTCCTTCGGATGCGAACTGTCTGGCAAGCTGGATAGAGACTGTTGTCTTCCCGCTTCCTCCGGCTGCCGATATGACTCCGATCAGCGTTGTCCTTCCCTCATTTCCAGCCGTCTCTCTTCTGCCCCGGATCATCTCCTCAATCTCTGCCAGCAAACGGCTTAAGGGCTGGTACTTCGATACCCCTAGGCCTGATCTCCCTTCCCGACTGGAATATCCTCCTTCCCGGAGTTCAATCCATGGAGCCCCCTCCCGCAGCTTCCCTTGCCAGCCCTCCCGAAACGATGTCTCTCCAAGAACGACATCCATCTCATCCGGCGCATTCTCAATATATTTCCAAAGTGCTTCCTTCCGGCTGAAAGCGGTCACCACCACCCGTCTTTCAAACTCACTACAACGGATATATTGAAGAAACGGTTCAATGTAATCCTCTTCCGTTGCGGCTAAAACAAGCCTGATTGGCTGCATCGCCCGCCTCACCTCCTCCCGGAACCAAAAAAAGCACCGCCCACAAACCGATGACTCGGTTGGTGGACGGTGCTTCCGTTCCGGTATTCCTTAAATTTACAGTTAGGTTATCATAATAACGTGATTCAGACAAGTCCCTTTTTCTAATCACAAATAAAAGCAATGACTGGCACATGAAGCATGGATATCTCTTCCATAATTTGATATATTCAGGTCAAAGGAGTAAACGAGGTCGAAGGAACTGTCTAGAAATTCACCAGAACAGATTAATTCTAAGTCTGTTGCCTCGTTAATCTTGGGAATTTTATCTTTGGTCATACTACTAAAACGCTCAGTAACCCCTCCTTGAACATACCACTGCCATGCCTTTTCGTCACCCTTATTCTTCTTCAATAAACCGACTGCGAATTTCCGGCGTTGGCACCATGCAGGCTGTATCCTTGCCAAACCATCGGTAACGGCGAGCAGCAATAAAATTATATATGAGATCCCTGATCGGTGGGGGGAGCACGATAAAGACATACAAGGCCGGCCAGGGAAAACGAAGGCGTCGGGCGATGCGAAGGGCTGCTGTGGATTGGGTATAGCAGCTTCCGTTCTCCACCAGAATGATCGTTGATGGAGCCTCTCCCTCCGGAAGGGCTCTTCCCAGTAACCTTGCCGCAGTATCCGACTGCAGAGACGCAAAGGCAAATCTCCTGGAAGGGTCGCGGTCAATGATAAAACGAACGGCAGCCTGGCACAGATGACATACACCGTCAAACAAGACGATGCTGCGTTCCTGCTTCAATGGCGGACTCTTTTTCATCCTAACCTCCTTATATTGCTTGCGTATTGAACAACCTCTAATAGAAAAAAGCACGGGGCAGTTCCCCCGCGCTCATTATTCCAACTCTGCTGCTTATTGAGCCAGAGCCTTGTCAAACCATTGTCCAGCTTCGATCTGGCTCGCAATATCACCTGAAAACTGATCCATGCATTTGCAGATGAAGTCTTTACGGCAGACCGGACATGGCGTCTTCTGCAACCGGCTGATGTTTGTCAGCTGCCATTCCGGTTCGCGGTTGTAAAATACCCGGCACTCCGTTCCATCGGCCAACTTGACGATAAACTCGTACAATCCATCTTTCTCATTGCTTCCAGCCTTGGTCACATTCGTTACATTCGGTCTGTAAGACATGATCATCACCCGTATTTATAAGATATAGTGCTCTGTAGTACTTAGACATATTAAATTATTTTTCCGGGGTGTGTCAACTTGGAAGAGGATGACAATCGGCTCCGGGCTATTTCCATTATTGCCGGATTAGCTTGAACTTATAGCAGATGTCAAAATAAAAAAGATCGACTAAGGGGCTTGCCCCTAATCGATCTCTTCTCAGACTCTTCACGGAGTCCATCATTTCAATGCGGTCGAGAGGACTCGAACCTCCACGGGTATACACCCACTACCCCCTCAAGATAGCGTGTCTGCCATTCCACCACGACCGCAAGTTGTTAAAGCGACAAGATTTATTATATCTTCTGAAATCTTAAATGTAAAGTGGTATTAATTCCCTCCCGAATCGCGCTGTTTGCGGTATTTCACGAAGGCTATGTATTCCTGAATAAATTCTTTCTCCGCGGGCTCCAGCTCCGTATTCAATCCTTCCCCATCCTGAAATACATAGTCGGCAGGAAGCTCATTCACAACCTCCGCTGGTTGAGCGATTCGCTCTCGTCCGGTTAGCAGCCAGTCTAAACTGACATCAAAAAAGGCAGCGATCTCAATTAGTTTGTTCGTGCTTGGCGTCGATTTTCCCCTTCTCCAATCTCCGAGGTTGCCTGTGCTGATTTTCAATTCCTCGCAAAATGATTTTTTCGTTATACCGTGCGACTTAATAAGAAACTCGATCCTGTTGTAGATAGACACTGTGCCCCGACCTTCCTTCAAAATACATCGAATTACGCATAAAAGTAATTAATAGTTGAGAAATTACGCTTTTGCGCTTATAATGACTTAGAAATAGAATTGTAGAACCATTATATCACAGCATTTCCAGCCATTAATAGGGTCGTAAAGTACGGATATAAATATGTATTATAGGAGCGTCTACTGTGACCGAGATCATTTCCGCACACCAAGCAACACAAAATCTGTCTAGAGGATTTGCAATCATCGATCCTGAAGGAGTTGTTCAGGCCGTGAATCCCGTCTTGATTCAGCAAACCGTTGATCTTGGGCTCTCGCCGGCATGGAGCAGCATTGGATTCAACATGCTTGAGCGTTTAAAAAAAGGACCCTATCCCAAGTTCTCTCCGCCACATACCTTCCGCCAGCTTTTTCGCCATTTTCGTTCCGTATTAAGAGGCTGTGCACCGTTCTTCGCCATGGAGCTTACCATTGAGTCCCCTTCCAGACGATCACTGGTGTTGGAACTCTCTCCCTTCATTCATCCCTTCTCTAGCCAGGTCGAAGGGTTATTGCTTACGTTGACCGACATCACCTTTTACAAATCGCTGGAGAACAGCCTGAGGACAGCTCTGGGTGAAGTGAGGACGTTAAGGGGCTTGCTGCCCATCTGCGCGGTATGCAAAAAGATTAAGGACGAAGCTAATCATTGGACCCTGATCGAGGAATATCTCATTCGGCACACTCATGCAGAATTTACTCACGATATTTGCCCGGATTGCATTAGAACCCTGTACCCTGAATACTCCTCCATTCTCGATGCCCCTGACAAAACCTCCGATACTGATTAGCTGTGCTCTCGCTTCTTAGGCCTCACCTTCATTGCGACGGCCGCGCCGAGCAATCCTCCAAGCACGATCCCAATCCCCCCGGCATTCAATAAGGCTGCGAGGGTAGCCAAGAGGGCACCGCACAGCGCAGCTGTCCAGTCCGCACGGCTTCGTTCACTGCCAAAGAGCAAGGCTATGAATAAGGCCGGAAGCGCAAACCCGAGAATTTCTGCCATTCCTGATGGGATCAGTGTACCCAGACCATAGCCCGCGAGGGTTCCCGCCAGCCAAGAGCCGTATGCCGCGAGCATCACAGTAATGAAATAAGGGACACTCAAGCGCTCGTTCTTGTCTAATCGGCTGGACACGACGGCAAATACTTCGTCGGTCAGCCCGAAGGCACCCAGCCATTTATGGGGCTCGCTCCAGCCCCTTACATGCGGTCCGATCGATGTGCCATACATAATGTGCCGCATATTAACCAGAAGCAATGTCGATATGATCGTAAAAGGCGAAATGGCATCACCCAGCAGACTAAGCAGCATAAATTGAGCCCCGCCAGAGTATATCCATGCGGAGGTCAGAAAATTATAATGTGCCGGCATCCCGGAAGCGGAAGCCAGAACGCCAAATGCGGCTGCCAAAGGAAAATAAGCTAATACAACAGGAAGTACATCTCTTAACCCAAGTCTGATCTTGTCCAATGGATTCATATTCTTCTCTCCGAATTCTCTCGCACTATAAGATGAGGTGGCCAATGAGCGCATACAGCAATATCCCGGAGGTTACGGTCAATAAGAACCGGCGCGTCTTCCATGCGATAAGCATGGTTGGGAGCGCGGCAAGCAATACGGCATTGTCTGTCACGGATACCCAGCGATTGTCCGACAATAGCAGAACTGGTCCCAGCATAGCCCCCAGCACAGCCGGAGAGACGTAGGAGAGCCATTCCTTTGTCCGTTCATTCCATTTCACTCGGCTTCCCAATACCAAGGAACCAGCACGAAATAAATAAGTCCCCACACCTGTCACCGCAATGATCCAAAATAGATTCTCCATCTTACTCCCTCAAATCCAATAATGTCTATATGAATTTATGTATTATAAAAGTTGAACTATTGAATTTTACGTTCCGGGGGCAACGTGTGAAGTGTGCTTACGATCGCTGTTGTTCGCGGATTTCTCTAATTGAACGAAGATATTATAAGGTAGAAATCCACTCACAAAGGCGAACGCTAACGCTTCTACAGCACACTTCACACTTATACCCTTTCTAACGTAGCTTTATAGTTCAACTTATATAATAAAGATTATATTATAGCATATTGCCCCTAAAAGAGAGGAGAGCAGTCCCTTTCTGATCAGGGCTGCTCTTCATCATTGAAATAGCTATGAAATTCTGCAAGTTAAGGCTTACGGTGTCCCGAGACATATCGAAGGATTGGGCTGACAATAGCAGGCAGCAAGGAGACATGCCCCTCTCCCTCTACTTCAAAGTAGTGTACATCTACATGCTCCTGATGCTCGCTCAGAGCCTTGGCTATTTCTCTGGCCCCGTCCAGCATGCTTTCCTTCTCCTCCGAACCGACACAGATCATACAGCCGACAGGCTCCAACGGTTCATGGCTGGCCTGCCGGGAAGCGAGCCATCGGTCCAAATGGCCGTACAAGGCCTGATCGTTCCACCAGATCGACGGGCTCGCAGCGATATACTGCTGAAACAGCTCTGTTCTGGTCATCATCGCATAGAGAGCAAAAAATCCGCCCAGTGAATGGCCCAGCAAGCTCTGGCGCTTCGGGTGAATGCTGTACATCCGCTCGATCTCCGGCTTTAGCTGCTCGCTGATAAAGTGAAGAAACTCCTCGGCTCCGCCATTTTCCGGCCACGAGCTGCCGTCCGGACGGACGGGCATTTTGTCCTGGTCAGCGGGTTCGGTGTAATCAATGAACCGGTCCGGCGTGACCATCGGGTCCGGAGAATCATACCCGATGCCGACAATAATGGCCGGTTCATGCCCTCGTGGACGCCGGGTTTGCAAGCGGACCGCCTCTGCGAAGGTGCCGAAGGAAGCATTCGCATCCAACATATATAGTACCGGGTATCCTCCCTCTGGAGGCGGAGCCATTGGCTCGGCGACAGAAATTCGGTACTGTCTGCCAGTCCGCTCAGAATGTCTCAGGAAGCTAAACGTTCCTTGAATTTGATGAGGTTTATTTTCCCCTTCGACATGATCAGTCTCATTCACCTTACGCCCCCTCCGCTCAAATAGCCAGGATAGTGCTTCCGGGAACTGCCTCGCCATGAACAAGGGATCATGTGTGCCCTCTGGATCTACTGCCAGCAGCAGTTCGCCGTCTGGCAAAGCGGACCGGAACCATTGATGTGCCTTCATCGTGTAAGGCACCATGTTTTTTTGGATATTCTGCTTGTAGATTCCCTCGTTTTTCCCGATCGACATGAATACGCGGACCGTGGAAGGAAGCGGATGCTCCTGCACATAGGCAAGTACGCCTTCATACCAGAAGGAGGCCGAGATCAAGCCGCCATTACCGAATACCTCCGGTCTCCAATACAGAGCAAAGAGTGAAATCAGACCGCCGAAAGATCCTCCAATTACCGCTGTATGCTCCCGTTCAGGCAAGGTGCGGAAATTCTCGTCAATATAAGGCTTGATGACATCAGCCAATTCTTGTACATATGCCGGACCTCTTCCTCCGAAATTCGGCCAAGTCTTAATCAATTCCTCAGCCGGCCATGGCGTATATTCATCATTCCGATTTGCGGACTCGACGCCAACCAGAATAACTCCTGACAGCTTATATGCGGCATACAGATGCTCCAGATAGTTCAAGCAGTTCATAAACAGCTTCCCGCCATCATGCACATAAGCAACTGGATAGTCCTCTTGCCCATGATCATAGGATGGGGGCAGGTACACGGTTAGAGCTCGTTCCCCTACCGTTATCTTATGGAGTCGATGTAAATACACCCCGTCAACTTCCCTTCATTAATTTCTCGTTCGAATCATGAGATAGACAAAGTAAGGAACGCCGATAATGGACACCACAATTCCTACCGGAAGCTCTGCCGGCGCGAAGAGGGTTTTACCGATAAAATCGCCGATTACGACCATTGCCATGCCAAGAATACCGCTAACGGGCAGCATATACTTGTGACCAAGGCCCACGAGACGACGCGCGAGGTGAGGAGCGATCAGCCCGATAAAGCCGATGCTGCCTGATACGGATACCCCCGCACTCACAAGCCCGATGCTGCACAATAAGAGAAAATTCTTTTCCCGTTCCACAGCTACTCCGGAGCTTCTGGCGCTGTCCTCGCCTAATTGATAGATATCCAGCTGCTTGGATCTAAGCCAGATACAGAGCGGAAGCACCAGCATCCACGGCAGCATCGTGACGACGAACCTCCAGTTGGCTCCATGCAGGCTTCCGGCCAGCCAGGAGACGGCCGCCTCGTAGTCTCTGGGATTCATTTTTAATGAAATGAACAAGGTCACCGCTCCAAAGCCTGAAGCGATCGCTATCCCCACTAGCACGAGGCGCTGCGGATCCAGCCGCCCTTGTTGCCTTGCGAAGGCATACATGCACAAGGTGGCTGCGATCCCTCCCGCCAATCCAAACAATGGCATGAGCATTACCCCGAGCCATCCGGTAAAGGTAACCTGCCCCTGGAAGAAGAACATGAACAGGACCACCGTCATCCCCGCCCCGGCATTGATCCCCAGAATACCCGGATCAGCCAGGCCGTTTCGGGTAATTCCCTGAATGACCGCTCCCGCCATCCCCAAGGCTGCTCCCACCAGAGCTGCCAGGACGATACGCGGCAAGCGGAACTCGAAGATGACAAGGCGATAATCCTCGTTGGTCTCCAGCCCGAGTAAGGTTCTAAAGACATCCTTTACCGAAATATCAAACATGCCGTTCGTCAGACTCACATACATCGTAGCCAGAACGAACAACAACCCGATGAATACCACCAATCCGAACCTTGCGAACGATGAATTCCGGTTAGACATTGCTCTTTCCTCCCTTCATCTTGATTAGATAAAGGAAGAACGGAACACCGATCAGTGAGGTGACCACCCCAACCGGCGTCTCGAAAGGATAGTTAATGAATCTAGCAAGAATATCACAGGCCAGGAGGAAAATCGCTCCGAGCGCCCCGGACACCGGAACAATCCGCCGATAATCCGTGCCTGCAAAGAAACGGGCAATATGCGGAATGATCAATCCGACAAATGCGATTTTCCCCGCCAGAGCAACGGCCACCCCCGTCATAATGACCACGGCAACGGTGCAAAGCACCCTGATCAGCCAGGTATGCACTCCCAGCCCTTTCGCCGTATCCTCGCCTAAGGCAAGCAGCGTAACGAACCGGGATAAGCCGATGGCAAGCAGCAGTCCGACCGCAGCAAACGGAAGGCTCAGCTTGATCAAAGCGGGGTCCATGCTGTGAAGCCTTGCATTATACCAGAAGCTGATATTTTGTGAGATTTGAAAATAAACCGAGATCGCCGAAGAAATTCCGCTCAAGAAGGTCCCGACAATCGTGCCAAGAATCGCAAGCTTAACCGGACTTAGCCCTCCGGGAACCAGCCAGGCCAGCCCAAAGACAATCGTGGCGCCGATCAGGGAGCCCAGCATTGAGCTGAAGATCAGTCCATAAGAGCTTGTATCCGGCAAAAGAATCATCACGATCGTCACGGCAAAGACCGAGCCATCCGCTACCCCCATAATCGAAGGAGAGGCCAGATAGTTGCGCGTCATCCCTTGCATCAGGGCGCCGGATACGGCCAGAAAAGCACCGATCAACAGTGCGCCGAGCGCGCGAGGCAGGCGGGAGGCGCGAATAATCTGATGATCCACATTGCTGCTATCAAAGGAAAATAAAGCTTGCCAGACCGTCTCGGCGGAGATATCCTTGGCGCCGTAGAGAACGGACACCACAGCAAGAAACAGGCAAACTGCCGGTGTCATTATGAGAATGACAGCCGGCAGCGAAGGTCGAAATCGCATAGTTTAACAACGCCTTATCGCAAATTTTATTTCAAACTCGACAATACCGCCTTCAAAAACTCGATTTTACTGTATGCTGTTCCGCCTTGTGCCAAGGGATCGACAACGTTAACAAAGGCATGACCGTTCTTGAAGGCATCCAGGCTTCCTACAATCGGATTATTCTGGAACTCTTCCAATGCTTTAGGTGTGTCCGTATTTTCAGCTTCCGAGAATTGGATAAACAGATAGTCCGGATTCATCTCGGCCAATTTCTCCGTAGAGATCAGCTCTTGTGCTTCGGCAGCTTCAATCTCAGCCGGCACGGTAAAGCCCAGATCCTCATACAGAACAGGGTTAAAGAAGACGTCCTTCGGATAGACATAAGCCTCGCCGCCACGAATACGGATTGTGACTACCTTGCTCTTTGTCAGAGCTTCGCCAAGCTCCCCTTTCCCTGCTTCAAGGTCGCTCTTGTATTGAGCTATCGCCGCTTCCGCCTCGGCTGTCTTGCCGCTGATCTCACCGAGCAGCTTCAGGTTGCTCTCCCAGTTGGTGGAGATATGCGAGTAAGGAATCATCGTGGCGATTTTGTTCAATTGCTCCGCTACCTCCGGCTTGAACTTCGAGGTACCCAGGATTACATCCGGCTTCAAGGACAGAATTTGTTCAAAGTTTGGTTCCGTCTTCTCACCGATGGATACAGCATTTGCTGTCACCTTGGAGAACAGTTCCGGGAACTCTCCTGCAAATGAAATCGCTCCGACCGGCTGAACATCCAGCACGATCGCATCCTCCATCGCTTCTACAGCCCCTGTAATAACGATTCGTTCAATTTTGGATGGAACGGTATATTCTTGATCCAGATATTTAATAACTCTCGTCGCCGACTCATCGCCCTTCGGCTCTGTCTCTGTCGTTGCCGCTTGTGTCTCTTCTACTCCATTTGCTGCTCCATTATTGGATGCTGCATTACCGGAGACTTCATTGGTCTTGTTGGCACCACAGCCAGAAATCAGCAGGACGGCTGCCAGAAGCACAAACGCCATCAGTTTACTCTTTTTCATAATACCCCGCTTTCCCCTTCCATCTTTCTAGATTGATAATGATTATCATTATTGGTTATGTTAAAGGATACTCCCCCGTTAATCCATGGACAATCTTCCGGTTTGGCATGGATTAATTCCCTGAAATCCTTAGCAGGTTTTGAATCATGTGTACAAAGGCTGTCGGCGAATACTCTCTCCAAGGGTAAGAGGACATGACATATACGGCCCCTCGCTTCACCTGCGGCAGGCTTAACCAATCCGGATGTCTCTGGATGCTTCGCCAATGCTCAAGCGTACGCGAATCCTGACGAACGACGAGCAGCAGCAAGTCGGCATCACTCTTTCGGATTTCCGCAAGTGTAGATCTGCGGGAATCTCCGGGCTTAAGTCCATTAAGCAATTCTGAGGGCACCAAGCCTAATTGTGTGAAAAGCGTCTCCGACGCACCTTCATCTCCACTGACATAAAAGTTATCGTTAAACAATCTGATCGGGAGAACTCTGGCACCTCCAATTATGGAGGAAAGGCTTTGTTTGGCTTCCGCCAAAAGTTCATCAAATTTAGCCAGCCACGCATCCGCCTCTTCTTCTCTATGCAGCAATGCGCCTAAATCCTTTAATTGCTCCCTCCAGGCTTTCTCTCCATGTGCCCCTTCTATTTCGTAAACGCGAGAACATTTCCGCAGCACATCCAGCTCCCAATCCTGCACACCCGAAGGACAAAGGATCAGTTCAGGCTGAGCTGCCTGGATCTGCTCCAGATTCTCCTGCTGGAATTGCCGATGCAGATAGGCATTGAGATGTACCGGAATATCGGGACCCATGGTCCGGTAATAGTAAGGAGACCACTTCGGGTGCAGCGGGGCCGCATAGGGAGCCGCATCGAGAGCGGCTAAATATCCGAGAATCGCAGACGTTCCAAATACCGCTATTTTGGTGTGTCTGGTCTTGAGATAGGCCGAAGGGGAAACACCAAAGCTTTTCTTGAATTTGCGGCTAAAATAGAACTCATCTCGATATCCCACCGCATGGGCAATCTCCTTCATCGGTCCGCTCCCGGAAGCCAGCAGCTGCTTGGCCTTTTGCAGTCTCACTTCCGCCACATATTCCATCGGAGATACCGCATAATACTTTTTGAATTGTTCGGCAAAATATTTGGGGCTCAGCTCGGCCAGCCCGGCCAGCTTCTCCAGGCTTAGCTCATCTGCATAGTGCTGATCAATGAATGCCTTCGTGCTCTCAACGGCACCCATTCTATCGTTCGAAAACGCTGTCTCGGCATAGAGGGATATTTCGTGCAGCATGTGCTCAAACTCAATACGGGCAAGCCACAAACTGCGATCTTCTCCACTGTAAAAATGCTCGAATATCGAGCGGCAGTACACCCCGATTCGCTCCAATTGGCTCGTCAGCTTACCTGAGGAAGGCAGCCAAGGGCCTGTGGTATCCAGAGCCGTAGGACTCTCCTGAAAATTCTCTCCCCATCGATAAGCATCGAAGTGAAACATAGTTGCTAAACCCGAATTGGGAGCGTCGCTCGGATTTGAAGGAGTATGGAAGTAGAATAAGGACGTAGACCCTGCAGGACACACTATAAAATCTCCCTTTCGAACCAGCCTCTTGCGATCTGCCAGCTCCACCACTCCTTCTCCTTCATGAACAAGAATGAGCGCCGTCAGCACATGCAATTGATGCTCCCTTCTCTCCGGTCTTGGCTGAAGATACTGCACGTCACGCAAATGAAACCGGATATCGGCTTTATCCATGTTCACTGCTTGCTGTTCACCAAATCTGCGACCTGGAGAACCGCAAGGCCTATCTCGATGAAGCATCATTTCCGATTGTGCTTTCATTCGCAATCGAACTCCTTACTCATGAATGGGTATATGAATATAGTTATATTAGTTAGTGATAACAATTATCATTATCATTTATTTCAGGATGGCTGTAAATGTTTTATATTCAGTTGAGCGTGCTGTAATAGAAAACAGAACCCCATATGGAGTCCTGTTCGTGGTGTTAATTACCTTGGTCAATCATCGGATTGGAAGCCCGAATACCCTATTATATACAAGTCCAACTCACAGCTATTTGTATATCGCCAATATTTTACGAATATAGTTCCGAAAAGCTTCCCGAACATCGGATGGCTCAATGATCTCGCATTTATCTCCAAACCTCAGCAGTATATCATAACCGTATTCATTGTTGACAATTGGAAATATGGCCAGACAACTATCCCCTTCTACACTAATAATGTTCTCCTCACCGTATCTTTCTATCACTTTGTCCATTAAGGATAAGGCAATTCGGATCTTGACCGGAACCCTTTCATCACTCATCCAACCTGATCCATCCATTGCTAGGGGTGAAAAGTCACGAGGTACAAACGTTTCTGGCAGCACATAAAGATTGCTCATCCGAGCCAATTTGAATATCCGGTAATCCTCTTTCAAGGTACAGAATGCCTGTAAATACCAGCTGCTTTCTTTAAAAACAACTTGATAGGGCTCTATCTTTCTAGAGGTAACATTCCCGTCTTTATTGATATAATCAAACTTTATATATCTCTCTTCATTGATGGCGGTTTCTACACTGCTTAGCAGGGAACGCAGGGACCGGTTCCCTTGATTTAAGGATAAATCGACAGTAAAACTGCTTCCTTTCTCCGATTTCGCGCCTTCTTGGCCTATATTACTTAGCTTCTCCAATACATGAACGATTTCTTTATGATTGTATAACTGTCTATAGCTTCTCAGACTTGTTAGCAGGGTTTGAATATCTTTGGGTGTGAACAGCTTTTTATCGATTTTATATGATTTCATCAAGCCTACTCCGCCAGCTACCCCTTGTGTGGTGAAAATCGGCAAGCCAGCCATTGTCAAGGTATCGATATCTCTATAGATGGTTCTGCTGCTGACCTCAAGCTTTTTGGCAAGCGCTCCGGCACTTATAACTTCATTTTCCAATAGAATCATGATCATCGCAATCAGACGGTCAATTTTCACAACATCACCTCAACTCTAAGTATGCCATACTGTTGTCATATATAGAATGCTACGTTATTTATGTATCAAAAAAAGAAGCAGGAGGAAATTGAAATGAGTAACTTTAGAGTTGAGAGAAAAGAAGGTTTTCGTTTCGTTGGTTACAAAACGGCTTTAGAGGGATCCGGCAATGCACATTCCCCGGAATTTTCTCAACAAAAAACGAAGTTTTTCATTGGAGCCGTTGAAAATGGTCAAATGGCACTCCTTCGTCCACTTGCCGAAGATTCGTATGGCTATGCCGCAATAACTGTGGAAAAAGGGAATGTCTTCTATTATGCGGGAGTCAGGACTTCGCAGCTTGCAATAAACCAAACAGAGGAGGTTTTGTTTCCGGAGAGCGAATATTTAATCCTTACAGGGAACGGCGGCTTGTCGCGCTTAGCCTTCGACAGATTGGAGGACCAGGCCTTTAATGATCTGCTGACTGAAAATGATAAATGGATCTATACGGGTGCTCCTATTGCTGAAATTCTGTTAAATGGAAACCCGTCTGATGCCCAGGTTGAAGTATGGATACCCGTTAAAAAGCGAAACAACCATTAACCAGCTAACCCAGCTTATTTGCCAGAAATTCCGGATAAAAGACGAGCAACAGCCTTCAACCACATTAATCAGTGGTGAATGGCTGTTGTTTGTACATACACATGCAAATTCAAACTCAGCGGATCATTCAATTCCCCTGGATACGTATCTTCTATCTCTTATTAAATAAATACAGTTTATGGGCTTGATCCTACAGTTACTGGAGGTTATATAATGGGGCAAGAGAGGAGGAGAGGATGATGGAAGCTGCCCATTATTCCATCGGGAAATTTGCCGAGTTAAGCGGCATTCCGATACGCACGCTTCATTATTATGAAGAAGTAGGACTGCTGTGTCCGCGCCGTCAGGACAATGGACATCGCATCTATGGTTCGGCTGATTTGATCACCTTGCAGAAAATTATCGGCTTAAAGTCGCTTGGCTTTTCTTTGGAGCGTATTCGCCAGTTCATTCATCATCGTGAACCGGAGATGAAGCTGGCCGACGCCCTGCACATTCAGCAACAAGCCCTGCAAGCCGCCCGCGTTGAACTAGACAAGTCACTGGAGATAATCGAACGACTGCAAGCCATCCTCCAGCGTGAAGGAGAACTGGAGCATGAGATGATGTTTCTGCTGATACGCAACATGCTAAGGGAGGACAAACAGCGCAGTTGGGCGGCGGAGCATTTGTCGGAGCATACAGCCACTACCTTGTTCGATATCTCCCAGAATACCGCTGTTGAGTTGGATCGGGATATGCTCGCCTTTGCCGAAGCCGTCAAGCGTCTATCAACCGGAAAACCCGATACTTCGGAGGTCGAAGAAATGCTGGGCTTCTACGTGCAACGAACACTCAGCTTTCTGGATGACAAAGCGATTGCAAACTTTGCCCAGATTCCGGAGGAGCAGACTGAGAAGTTGGAGCAGTTGGTCGATCTCCCCTTCAACGAAAGGGAGATCGCCTGGCTGGATGAGGCGTTAGCACATTATGCGGCCAAATTCGGCCTTCCTGGAATCACCTGACCATAGCCGCAGATCGCACAAAAGCTCGGAATTATTTATGAAGAGAGTTGGAATTTGTAATGAAATTATTCGAGTATGCCTTATTATGCGCTTCTATTCTTAGCTGTCTCTATGTCATCTGGGCTAAGCAGCGCTTCCGTCCGCTAATGATGCTGGTTATCCCCGCTTCTTTGCTCGGAATCCTGATTCTTCATTTGATATTCGAACATGCGCGTTGGATCATGCTACCTGTATATGGAATCACAACTGTCGTGGTTATCGCTTGTATACTCAGAAGACGGAACCACGTCTCCCCTCCATCTAGACGCCTCCGGCCGTTCCTGCTCAGCCTGCTTGCGTTGCTTGCGGGAACGCTTTCTTGGGGAGGGGCAGGTCTGCTTCCACTTTTTCAATTTACAAAACCAAGCGGCTCCCACAATGTGGGCGTGTTAGATTACACCTGGACCGATCCTGAACGTACAGCAGCCGACGGAACAAGCCGCCAATTGAATGTTCGAATCTGGTATCCGGCAAGCGATGACCTTACCACACCTGCGCGCTATATTCCTCAAGCAGATTTATTTATCCAAGCAATAAAAAAACAATACGGCCTGTGGTCGCAACTGCTGCGCAATTACCGTCAACTCGAAATTCCCGCTCAGTATGCGGCTCCCTTTTATCCGAATGCCAACTCTGTTCCCGTTGTTGTCTATTTGCACGGCAATCAACTCGGCACGCGATTTACAGGCACGTTCCAAGCGATTGAATTAGCGAGTCATGGCTATATGGTTATTGCGATTGAACATCCCGGCACAGCCTTCTTAAGTGTTTTCGATGAAGACCGTTACATCCCGTTCACAAATTCATTCACGGGCTTGCCCGACAACTTCAGTGCTCATAATAAGGTTGCGGTTCCAATCATCCAGGAAATGCAGGCCGATGTTCAGTTCGTACTTCAGCATCTACAGCAAATCGACCGTTATGAGCCGAGTTCGCCTCTCTCCGATCGAATAGATCCTGACCGAATCGCTTTGGTGGGGCATTCCTTCGGCGGCGCAGCTGCCGCACATATACTGGCCAATACAACAATAGCCAGAGCCGCAGTTAATCTCGATGGGTATCTGTATGGCGAATATCCTGACGAGCTTCAGCAGAAGCCCTTGCTCATTGTAAATGGCGGTCTGCAAGTTAAAGGTTTGGAGGAGACGATGGTCGGGCTGGAGGAAGAACGAGCTGTCCGAAACCGCCTGCTGGGCCCAAATGGGCTTGAAGTGACGCTGCCGCAAGCTGGACATTTGAGTTTCACTGATCTTCCCCTCTATTCGCCGCTGCTTTTTAAACCGCTTGCTCCCGATAGCAAGGAGCAGCACCGCCAGATTAATGAGCTTACACTGCGTTTTCTGCAGGAGCATCTGTAGACCAAGGAGGGTACCGAAATGACAAGAAAAAAGAAGGAAGCACAATTATCCGCACTCATGGAACAGATTAGAGAACACTTTAATGGCGTGATCCTGGTTGCGGAACAGGGAAAACCGTTGCTATATGAAGCCGTGGGGTTCGCAGAACTGAGCCAGGGGCAGGAACCGGTGCGTACGCTTACGACAGAGTCGATGTTCGAGTTAGCCTCAGTCTCCAAGCCAATTACGGCACTCGGCATCATACGCTTGCATCAGGCGGGACTTCTGGAGTTGGACGATCCGGTATCCAGATGGCTGCCCGAATTGCCTTATCCAGGCATTACCATCCGACATTTGTTGACCCATACCTCCGGGCTTCCGGATTACATTGCGCTATTCAGCGAGAAGTGGAATCCTGCACAGATCGCCGTTAACGCTGATGTCCTGAACATGCTCGCAGCCCATCGTCCCGCGCCGCTATTCGCGCCGCAAGATAGTTGGATGTATAGCAATACGGGCTATATTATGCTCGCTATTTTGATCGAACGGATCAGTGGCCAACCCTATGCGGACTTTCTGTCTGAGCAAATATTCCAGCCGCTCGGCATGGCCCGGACATGCATCTACAATCGCCGTCTTGATCCCGGTGCTGTGCCGTCCGACTATGCCTGGGGCTACGTCTATCGACTGGAGCACGGTGGATACGTGCTTCCGGACGCCGTGCCGGCAATGAACTATGTCCACTATCTGGACGGCTTGCAGGGAGATGGCATGGTGAACAGTACAGCCATGGACCTGCTTCGTCTCGATCGCGCGCTGTATGACGACAAGTTTATTCAGCCGCAGTTGCGCGAAGCCATGTTCACACCTGTGACACTCCATAACGGGGAGACGTTCGACTACGGATTCGGCTGGCTGATCGAGCAGCATCCACAATTAGGCCGAGCGGTAAGCCATAGCGGCGGCTGGCCGGGATATGCTACGTTTCTGAAACGCTATATCGAGCGGGATCTGACAATTATCCTTCTGCAAAATGGAGAACGGGATTACAACTATACCCAGCAGTTGCTCCGAAGCGTAGAGCAGGCTCTTGCCGATGAGCCGATGGAGGTGCCGCAGGCAGCAGCTCCACGCACTCTGTTCCCGCTCGCAGCAGAGGACTATGAACCTTTTCTCGGTGAATACCTCTTTCAGGATGAACAGGGACAATCGTTATCCGCAGAGGTCTTTATCGAGCATAGTCAACTCTGTATGCGACTGGGCAACGGGATGACATTTGTATTGCTGCCCATCAGCCCTACGCGCTTCTACGAACAGCAAACCGCAACCGAACTGGAATTCGGCGAGATCGAAGCAAGCAAGAGTTCCCGATTGATCTGGTATGAACATGATAGCGATAGCGTGGCACAACGCGTGCGGTGACGCTTGCAGCACTCTTGCAATTTTATTTACCAGTCTCCATCGGATATGGTTCGCATGAGACTGGGATGAGCTTATTTCATCTCATGAAAAACCCGAACGATTTTCGAAATTCTAATTTCAAAATAAGTTGAACTAAAGATTGTACACTGGAGGCAACGTGTGAAGTGTGCTTACGATCGCTGTTGTTCGCGGATTTCTCTAATTGAATTAAGATATTGTACGGTAGAAATCCACTCACAAAGGCGAACGCTTACGAGCTTATGCTCCCGAAGCAGCTTTCTGCAGAAAGCTTTCACTACAGCACACTTCACTCTTATGCCCTTTCTGTGCATTTTTCTAGTTCAACTTATATAGTTTCGAAATCGTTCGGGTTTAATTTATGGTCCGTTCAACCTCGCTCCATCTCCTGCCCAGGCAAGTTATTCATGAAAAGGACAACTGGCACGAAGTATCAGGTTCCGCCCAGTTGAATCTCGCGAATTTGTCCGCATTCAATCGCCTGCCGCCCTTCATCCCCCCTGTCCTGCAAGGTTTCCTCTATTCTGAGCTTCAAATTTTAATGCAGCTGTTGTATCAGTTCCAACAATGCAGCAGAGTATATCTGTCCTGATGGATATATAAATCCAACCTCTAACCTGCGATACTGCTCTGGTAATGAATGACTGGAGATTCTTCCTTCCTTTTCCGCAATTGCGACTGATGATCGTGGCAATAAAGATACGCCTAATCCAGCGGAAACGCCATTTATGATCACTTCCATCGTGCCAAATTCTCTGATTTCATAAGAAGAAATTCCTTTCTCTTTCAAAAAAAGCTCTGCCCTGGTTCTATGCGTACAGCCTACATCAAAAAACAGCATAGGCATAGTAAGCAATTCTTCCGTTATTGGCTCTGTTCTGTTCCGATCCGAAATCAAAACAAGCTCATCTTCAAATACAGGGATATATTCAATGTGCGACTCGTTGATCGGGCCATAAACAAAAGCTCCAGCCAGTTCACCAGTCAGCACCTTCTGCAAAAGATCATGTGTTCCACCAGTATGCAGCAGAAACTGCACATCCGGATAATTGGACTGATATTCTTTTAGGAAGGGGAGCAAATAATTGGAAGCAGCAGATTCGATACACCCTATGCGCAGAGAACCTGCGGGGAAATCTGAATGTTGTGTAGTTCTCAGCGCTTCTGCCAGCAAATCTATAATTTGATCCGCATACTGAAGCAGATTTTCCCCTGCTGATGTTAAGATCATCCCTCGATTCGTTCGCCGAAAAAGCGGAAGGCCTAGTTCAGCTTCCAAGAAACGGATACGAGCTGTCACATTGGACTGAACATAGTTTAATGCCTGCGCGGCTTTTGTAATACTTCCTTCTCTTGCGACAGCCTGAAATATTTTCAAATCGCCACTTTCCAATTTCTGCTCACCTCCCTGCTATGATTATTTATGATACCCACGTTCATTTTTCTTGATTTTATCAAGTATATCAGGATGTGTACAATGAAAGGAGACATTGGAGAGCTACTTAAACTACAGCAGCAGGAGGATGAAGATGAAAGCGATCATACATGCGGGAGTGCAAGGGATCGGTGGATTGCAGTATACAGAGCAGCGAGACAAGCTGCCAGGAAAAGGCGAGGTAAAGGTACGATTAAAAACAGCAGGGCTTAATCATCGAGATTTATTTCTGATGTCTGCACGAACGAATCAGGATGCTCCTTTCATTCTTGGCTCAGATGGTGCAGGGGTTATTGAAGCCGTTGGTGACGAGGTAACCCATCTGACTCCAGGTGCTGAGGTCATTATTAATCCATGCATAGGGTGGGAAAAAACAGATCAAGTTCCTGTTGTGCCTGCCATATTGGGAGGTCCTACAGACGGCACATTTGCTGAATCTGTAATCGTTCCCCAACAAAATGTTGCCCCTAAGCCTGCTTATCTAACCTGGGAAGAAGCAGGAGTACTATCCTTGTCTGCCCTCACCGCCTACCGGGCGCTATTTACTAGAGGAAATTTGCAGCAAGGCGAGCATGTACTCATCCCGGGGATCGGAGGAGGAGTTGCAACTTTTGCCACACTGATGGCTGCTGCAATTGGTGCAGAGGTAAGCGTAACTTCAAGAAGCGAGGTGAAGCGCCAAGCCGCCCTGCAATTGCCAATAGCTCGAGCATTGGATAGTCATGAGAGCTGGGAAGAACATCTAAGAGACAATTCCGTCGACTTAATATTAGATAGTGTTGGTCCAGCTACCTTCGACCAATACTTTGATGTCATCAAGCCCAATGGAAAAATTGTTATGTTCGGGGCAAGCTCCGGGGATGACATTACGATTCCAGCAAGGGCCATATTTTTCCCTCAGCTCCACATTATTGGTACTTCTATGGGGAGCAGAGAAGAATTTATCGCGATGCTTCAATTCATGGAGCAGTATTCTCTGCACCCTATTGTTGATACTGTCTATCCTTTAAAAGAAACTGCACTTGCCTTTGGGCGTATGGAGCGGAGTGAACAACTCGGTAATATTGTGATCGCAATAAACTAGCGTGGAGGAGGCCGTAACCAATTCCAACTTCACGCCACCTTTATATACATTCTTACTTCTCAAGCCTAAATGTTCTACTTGTAATCTCGACATCAGGATTTAGTTCCTTCAATTGCAGCCCATAGTTCTTTTTCATCTGTGAGATATGCAGCGACTCTATTTAAGGGAAGTACTCCTTCAGAGGAATCAAATCAACTTGAACTTGGCATAAAATAAAATCAATGTGCTTAAATTCTTTAACCCTCCGATCTCAGTTAAATTCATTTCGTATGTGCAATTGTTTACAATACTGATATTATCAAGCCTGGAATTGCAGCTATATTCCCTAGTTCTATAAATTTGCATTTCTTAAATGACAAATTATCAAATCGAACATCTTTCCACACTTCAAAATCAGGCTCCATCGAATTTCTCTTTCTATAAGCCTGTTCATTTTTGGGGCAGAATCGGGTAGGAGAGGCGAAAGTTTCCTCGCTCAATCGAAAAAATCTTGACAGCAAAAAGCCGCTATAGGGTGCCATAACGACTTTTTGCTGAAAACTAGTATTGGACATACGGCCTACCATACATCACTTGAAGCTCGGCATCGAACACATTCCGGTATACCACCTGCAAACGACTGGAGTAAGCGTCAATGACTTTGTCGTTACCGGCATAGATCCCGACATGCAGAATATCCAAAAAACACCCATTTGGCTCGTAGCTCCAGAAGATCAAGTCGTCTGGCGCTAATTCATCAGAAGCTAGTATCAGCCCGTTGTCCACGATAAAGCGCTCCTGCTCCGCCGCGGCACATCTGCTTGCCCTTTTCCACTGTGGCCGGCTTTGTTTCCGTTCATCGGATCTTCAACTCTTTTCCCGACTGGTGGTTTTTCGGGTGGGCGCTAAACGACTGTCTTCTCCGTGAATCCCTGTCGGCGGGTAAATGCAGATGATCAGCTTGAACACAGGACCAGCACGTGTGGATAGCTGTGACAGCTATTATCTTGACGAGCCTTCTCGTCTTTGTCCTTGCAGAAACTTAAATCAACAGCCTTCATACTAACGAGTAGTGGAGACTGCCTGATTAATAATTGCCTCTATTCCGAACACGGCACGTTCCCCATACGTATCTTCTTCAAGCAGTCTGCTAATATGAGCAAGCTTGTGATAATCATCAACTCCATCCGGTACAGCGCGGCGTTTCGGGCGAATAACCTGTTCTTCTTCAACAAGCCCAATGATTAGACAATGTAAGGCAACACTAGCGCGAGCTGCAACTCTTTCATCTACGCCCAACTCCTGGAACGCCGTGATCAGCACTTCAGCAATATGCAGCGCATTCCTATCAGCAGTATGCGTACCGCTGATAACACGACCGCCATCCCGATGCGAAAGCATAGCTAATCTTAGCCGCAAAGCTACTTCTGTAATTCTTTCCAGAGCATTGTCAGAAAGATCCGCAAGAGAAAGCTCGCCTAGGATGACCTCCGCCATTAATTCAAATAGTCGTGCTTTGCTCTCCACTTGAAAAGACACCGAGTTCAAGTGCAGTCCCATTCGCTTGGCGACCCCCCGCAATGTAACGGCCTCAATTCCCACATCCTCCAACATGGCCAGGGCCTCACGCACAACATCATCCCGGTTGTGGCGCTTTTTTACCAATTCGCTCCCTCCTTGTTTGCTTATTCCTGTATTTTCGCTCTCGAACCAAGTCGCCAACCGAGTGATCGGGAGCGTTCCCGCCAAAAGTCTGCATAACGTCCATCCGCTTTAATCAATTTTTGATGAGTACCCCATTCTACTATATTTCCCTGCTCCAGGAAAATAATTTGATCTGCTGCGGCGATTGTCTGCAATCGATGAGCAACAACAATCAGCGTGCGATCTGTAGTGAGTGCATGAAGCGCTTCCTGTACAAGTGCTTCATTTTCCGCGTCAAGCGCAGCAGTTGCCTCGTCAAGAAGAACGATTGGCGCATCCTTAAGTATGGCCCGGGCAATCGATACCCGTTGTCTTTCCCCTCCGGAAAGCGCGCTCCCCCCTTCTCCGACTTGCGTATCCAAGCCGTGGGCAAGCCGGTTCGCAATTTCATCTACACGCGCAAGACGAATAGCGTTTTTCAATTCTTCTTCAGTAGCATCAGGCCTAGCCATCAGCACATTTTCACGGATTGTACCGGAAAACAAGTAAACATCTTGGAACACAAAGGAAAGCTGGCTCATCAATTGTTCCGCAGTCATGTCTCGGACATCAACACCAGCCACCTTCACGACGCCAGAACTGATGTCCCAGAATCGGGCGACAAGCCGGGTTATGGTTGTTTTGCCTGCTCCTGAGGGTCCAACCAGCGCTGTCATTGTGCGAGCTTGCGCAGTAAAGGTGATGTCATGCAAAATCTCTCGTTTATCATAACCAAAACGGACAGCTTCGAACGAAACAGCCGGATCGCCAAGGGTGGCTTGTCCAGCATCAGCCGTCTCCGAGAGCGGCTTGGTATGAAAGATATGATCCATTCGATTGAGGTTGTTGCGCACAGTACGTACACCCCCGCCTGCTGCGGCACCGTCCATAAGCGGCTGAACGAAACGGGTGGCAAGAATCAGCAAGGCAATCAGTTCCGTTGCTCCAATTGAAGAACCCACACCAAGCGCAATTCCCGAGAGCAGAATGGCTGTAAATGCACCCTGAACCGTAAGGCGAAACATGCCGTCGCCAATCGCACCCCCCCATGTAATCATGCTGTTATCCGCCTTGCGTTGCGCTACAAGCGCTTCATCAAGAAGCTTGTAGCCCTTGGACACCCGGCCAAACGCGCGGAGTATAGGCTGAGTCTGGGCAAATTCGATTATCCGGTTTGCTGTTCGTGTATTGGCGCTATGTGTGCGCAAATCCACATAATCCACAATCGCAACCGTGCCCCGATAAGCGCCCCATACGATCGGGGCAGCGATCAGGGCAACCAGCGCCAATCTCCATTCAAACAGAAACATTAGCACAATAACAACTGCCGGCGTTACAAAAGCATTGACTAACGTCCCCAACATTTGTGTCGGAAACCCCGTGACACTAAATACCCCGGAGCTGGTCAAGCGAGAAACGGAACCTACTTTTTCAGCATTAAACCAGCCTAATGGAAGTTTGGATATATGATCCCCCAGTCGTTGCCACAAATGCGCAGTCAAAGCCATTGATGAGGTTAAGCCAAGCATTTTAGTACGATAGTTTAGTATTCCAAACCCGGCAAGGATAGCCGCCTCAACCCCTATCCATAACCAGAGTTGTTGAAAATCGCCTTCCAAAAGTGCTTGCACAAGCGGTACCAGTAAGCTGAAAGCAACTCCTTGCAGGATAGCACATACAACAGTTAGCGTTATTAACCGCCGCAATACAGGCGCGTCGTCTCCCATGACTCGAAGCAATCGACGAATCATGACTTCACCTCCTTGGTTGAATCCAACCCATGATGTACTTCAGGATGCCAGGACATTGAGCACTCATGTTTCCACCACAGTTGGGCATATAGCCCACCCTGCGCAAGCAGATGCCCATGTGTGCCTCGTTCGACAATGCGTCCCCGATCAACAACTGCAATCTGATCAGCTCCTTGAATTGTCGAAAGCCGATGAGCGATGACCAGCAAGGTGCGTCCGGCAGCCAGCGCAGAGAGCGCATCTTGAATGAGTGCTTCCGATTCCGGATCAGCAAATGCAGTGGCCTCGTCAAGTACAAGAATCGGAGCGTCTGCAAGCAGTGCTCTGGCTATTGAAATACGTTGCGCTTCGCCACCTGAAAAGAGGGCATCTTCACCAATAACGCTATCATAGCCACGTGGAAGTTCAAGAATTCTGTCATGAATTTGAGCCGCACGCGCGGCCTGCTCCACCTCTGCAATTGTGGCTTCAGGTCTTGCCAGCCGGATATTCTCCGCCACAGAAGTGCTCAATAACTGTATGTCTTGAAAAACAAAAGAAACATGGCGGTAAAGCTCACTCGTCGGGATATCACGTAGATCCACGCCTCCCAGCGTGATCTTGCCTTCATCCGGATCCCAAAAACGCGGAATAAGCTTGGCGATTGTTGTTTTTCCTGAACCCGAGCGGCCGACCAGCGCAGTCGTTGTTCCGGGCTCCAGCCAAAGATCAACCCCATCCAATGCTGCATGCTGCCCATCATAGCTAAAACGAACATTCTCCAACACGATGGTTTCATTCGCAGGTACAGATGGCGTTTTGGGCTCGGGAAGCGTCTTGGTATCCAGCAAGGCAAGGACTCGTTCACTGGCTTCAGCAGCCTGCGAAGTCGCAGTAGCGCTAAAAAACAATGCCATGAGCGGACTCGTCACACCAACACCCAGTAATACAAAAGGAATGACTGCAACCGGGTCCAACTGCCCCATTCCGGATAAAACTGCGCCTGCTGCTGTAATAATGACGAGAGAGGCCAGTGGTGCAAGCACAACTTCCGCGAGAGCTGCAGACCGCAAGGTTCCACCCATGACTCCGCTCATAAGAGCCATAAATCGCTGCGTGGCATCCAAAAATTTACGATAGGCACGCCCAGCCTGACCAAAGGTCTTCACCACGCTGATGCCCTGCACAAACTCAATTGCAGTTCCATTGATCTCGCTCATGGCTGTAGGCGTATCGGCCATTTTCGGGCGAATCTTTGCTATCTGCACAGCATACAAGCCAATTCCTGCTAACAGTGGCAGCATGACGAACAGCGACATCGCCCAGTCAATGCTAAACAAATACACCAGGGTTACAACCGGCACAACCACTCCGTCTACAATCTCTAGTCCTGTATGAGCGACCAGATGGTGCATATGCATCACATCGTCGGATACACTCTTCTTAATACTTCCAGAAGTTCTCGCCGTAAACCAGCCCAATCGTACCCTTCCCAGATGAGCCGCAATACGTCGTCTCACAAGTAGCTGGAAACTAGTGTCGGCAAAATGCGTAATTGCGCCTGCAACGAACACACAAACTAGACGCAGCAGCAGCGCCCCAGCAGCTATCCAACCCCAAATCCATATGTTCCCCTCCGTGTTCACCTCGGAAACGAGAAGCATCTGTGCGATCTCGGCAATTGCAATAAACGGCACGATTGAAGCCGTGGCGCCAATTGCTGCTATAAAAAATGCGAGAATTAGCCGCCAACGAATCGGCTTCAGAAGGAGCCACAACCCACGGAAGTTCGGGATAGCGTTAGCTTTGGCCATGCTGTTTTCTTTCTCAATATTTATTTTTGCAGAGTTCAAATACTCCACCTCCTTCATTGAAATTTTGACATCCTATTTCCCAAAAATTATAAGTCAGATTAGCCGTACTGGTTACCATGCTATTCTGATTTATTAGCACAATAATATACTTGGTCAATGAACAAGTCAATAAGAAAATTGTTCATTGACCAAGTATCTTTCTGGTTTCGTCTTTTCGCAAGAAATCATACCCGTAGAAGCTCCATGTCATGACAGCCATTTCAATCATAACAAGGACTAAATTAGGCGCTTCATTCTTAAATGCAAATGGCAAGGAAATATCTTTTCAATATTTCCCTCCATTGTTACCTGCTTGTTCAATTCCTTGAGTCGCACATCCTTCGGAACGGGCTGTCCCGCATACAGCAAGAAAGCGAGCAGCGGCGTTCGGGTCCAGCTCCACCTTGGCATGCTTGCCGATAATCGCCTCCCGATTGGTCAGAATTCCGGACGGAAGAAGCTCGGCGGGCATCGGAACCGCCTTGAGACCATGTCAAATCGATTTTCTGATTGTCTGAACAATATATTACTTGAAATGCACTCCATTTCTTTACGTGGTTTTTCAAGTCATAGAATGAGAAAATCCACCTTCACTCTTTACTTGGAAGGTGAATTTTCAAGCCGATTTGTTGCTGCTTTCCATGTTTTTATGTTTACCTCGTAAAAAACACAACACCGGATTATTCTGTACATACACATACAAATTCAAGCTCTGCGGATTATTCAGTTCCCCTATACTCATTCACAAACCGAAAATCATAGGGATAATAATGATAAAGTCCATTTGACGTAGCCGTCTGATTCATTCGTTACCGGGTGAGGGCTACAAGAAAAAGAACCTTTGTATTTTCCCCACAAAGGTTCTTATACTCTTCACTCCAATATTGCTTTTATGCTCTCGATGCCATCCAACATTTTCTATTAATAAATACAGTAGTTGAGCAATATCTATTATGAATCTATACCCAAAGCTGCATCAGGAAACCAACTCTTCCCGGTTGCTCATTACCTCAATAAGCAGATTCGCTCCAAGCCTGAACCCATGTAGAAAGGCAGCTTCCACATGCATACTACTTGCGCTGTCGCACAGGTCAAAATATTCCTCTAACTCACGAAACGCTTCCTCACCTAATCGCTCACGCCATTGCACCGTCTGAGCTGACACTTTTCGGCTTACAGAAAGGTATTCTGGCTGAGACGGAACAATTACCTCATCAGGGTTAATTTGTCCGCGGTATAGGGCTTCCAGAATAGTTTTCATGTTCATCCTCCCATTAATTTATCGCATCGCTTGAATGAGATTCCTGCACATGGTAGCATATTTATGCAGTCTGCTTATCCAAGCGGTTGCGGGATAGGAAGTAGCGGTGTTCTTCGTGGGATGCTCGCTGCTTCCTTCTTTATTTTTGGAGCTCGTCATACACCTTTTCAATCCCTTTACGCACAATTGCAGAACGTGACGTATTCAGTTTTTCAGCGGAAGCATCAAGCTTACTCATTGTTTCCTCATCAACACGTATCTCAATCGTTTTGCTTTTGGGTTTGTCAGATGGAGGACGCCCCATCTTTTTAGAGGACATCTCTTCACCTCGCTTTTTTGTCCTGACAATAATATATTGTTGTCAGGACAAAAAGTCAATATAAATAACTCAATCATAAATAGCTTTCTTCTCGGCAGGTTATTGATTATAGAATATAAACCTGCTGTCTTGCGTTACTGCAAGCACTGAATTTGGATATCCAAATTCGCTTGTTAGGGGAATTGCCCTAATCCCCTTATTTATTTTTTGATCAAACATGTGGAGTGCGTAGTGCCAACACATTTTACCAGATAATAGGAATCTTTGAATAATGGGCGCACATGAAAGACAAAATCTCATGAATGGTTTGACATCGCAACATTTGTTTTTTGACCTTTATCTCCTAAAACTCCTTTATTATCTGTAATACTTTTGATTGTGCCATTTCAATTGCATTAGATACAATGCTCGTCGCTTCTTTTTCTGTCGCAACATTAAATTTTGCTGTCCTGACAATAATAGTTGGCGGACTAACCTAGTTAAACTGTTGCGATGTTCTCGACACTATATCCATCGGGGTATCTAACCATAAAGTTGCATTAATATTGAAAAATCCGCGAGAAAACGAAGATAACACAAAACAGATCTACCATGGAGGTATTTGACCATAATCGACCTATTTGGTGTAGCAATACCGTTGATAAAATTCAAGCGTTGATGTGCGTGACGAAATCTTCATACGGGTATTACATGGGGTATATGTGTTATTGGTTGAATGATGAGTTCACTCGGCACCGGGTAGCCCCCACCAAAGAAAAAACCTTGAAAGGCGTGAAGCCAATCAAGGTCGGATAAATTACTAATTCAGGATGTTGAGAAGTCTTTGAGCAACCTCTGCTCCATAACGATAATGATTCATTTCCAACTTTGTAAATCTGATTTCTTCCAGTTCATTTAGAATGCTGTGTTTCATAACTTCAATTTCAATGGGAAAAGCCGCAGTTTCTAACCTGCTTTGAAAATCCCCTAAATCATATTCTTGTCGTAGAAACATCTCACATAGCTCCTTAAGTGTTTGGGATTCAGTCCCCATCTTGTCTCACCTACTTTGTTATTATTGTTACAACTGCACCTTGAGGATTGGTGATTACTTGAAGAGAGCCTGATGTGTAGGATAAGTTCCCATTCTCTTGGACTACTGGTTTAGTGTTTTTTATTACATCCTCTACATAGTTCGGCGAAACACTTCTGCCATAATCATTGGTTTTTCCTTGCCCACCTGCTTGAACAATTTGAGAATCCCCTGAATATCTCTTACCGCTCGGTTGCATTCTGTCTACAGCATGACGAGAATAGAGCCTATCTCCTACTTTAGCATATTCTTGTCCATTAACAGTGACTTTTTCATAATCGCTCCAACTCCCCCACATAACTTTATTGCCATTTGTTGTAGCGTTACTCTTCCCCTTTGGAGTCGTCTGTTTAGGCGTCTTCTGTTTAGGTGTCGTCTTGGTAGTAATCGTTTTAAAAGTTGATGGAAATCTTACACTAGCCATTGATCCAAACACTGCGTCTGCCAGTGGGATTGCCAGTACCCAATCATAATAGTAAGCTTCCTCAGATAAGTTGGCTTCTTTCCAAAATGTTGAATATCTTACTTTGCTTGATGAAACGAAATACAGATCATCATTTTTATCATAATCATAATATCCTAAGACCTTACTATCTATGATTTCCGGAAAACCAGCACCTATCATAAAATCCGGAATATAGTAATTTGTAATATTGCTTTCGATATTACACATCCCATAATGGGCGTTTCTACCATCCGGAGAGACGCAGTAATTTCCACTTGGGTCTACGTAACCAGTAGGATTATTCTGTACATACACATACAAATTCGAGCTCTGCGGATTATTCAGTTCCCCCTGATACGTATCCTCACTCACAAACCGCCCAATTCCGGAATCAAAGTATCTGGCCCTTGCGTAAGAGAGTCCGCTTGAGGCGTCGTAGCCCAGTCCTGTGTAACCGAACAGGTTATCTGGTCCCGGATAGTTCAGGTCGAACTTCTCTGGTTGCTCTGCTATCCCGAATTCATCGTAATGGTAACGGAGCGCCACTTCGCTGTCCTGGTTCACTAGGGCGAGCGTGCTGCCGAGCATGTCATTCAGGTAGAATAACGTTTCAGGTGTTGTATTCGGTGCTGCGCCGCTGGATCCTGCTACTGGCTCCCAAGCATTACTTTCATCTGCACTCGGCAGATAATTCATGCTGATCCGCTCTCCGCCGGCTCCGTAGACATAGGATTGCTCCCATTTGTTGCCGCTGACATCAGCAGCATACAAAGGTTCAGGTAGGCTACTAGTGATATCGTAGGTAAAATAAATATCAGTTTGCAGCTTCTTATACTGCGCTTCCCAGCCTGCTACCTGTCCTGCTGGATGACTCGTTGGATAACGGTTCTGCTGGTTGCCGGTGCCGATTGTAACCCCCATAAAGCTCCGGTTATTGTCTCCGTCATACCGATATTCGGTCTGATCGCCCGCCGGGTTCATGTGATAAATCAGACGGTTAGCAGCATCCCAAGTATAGGTCTCCAGCACTCCTGGCCCGGCAAGTGCAGCAGCAATTTGTGAATCGAATGCATCTCCAGCTTTCCAATCCTCAGGTCCATATACCTGTTGGGTCACGCTTAAAGAATCGGTCTCCAATGTAGCCTCAACGCTTGGGACAAGTTCAAGAGGATTACCCGCGCCTACTATATCCGGCGTTCCCGAAAGATCCGGCAAAATTGAATCCAGATCCCCGTATACATCCTGCGGCACGCCAACTTCATTCTGCGGCGGATTCAAAGAGGTTACCCGCATCATTGCTGCAGCACTGTCAATCCCCTCAACTTGAAGTAAATTACCGCGCAAGTCGTACGTATAGTTCTTGTAGTCGGTTCCTTTTTCCCAGCGAGTCAGTCTATTTGCCAGATCATAGTTGTAATACTCTATTTCCGGTATCGTTGTTCCTACTCCAGTCTGACTCTTCTCCAGACGGTTACCTGCTGCATCATAGGCATAAGTTACTTTAGAACCATTGAGGTTCTGAACCTCAATAAGGCGATTCAGGGCATCATAGGTATAATCCTCTACATCTGCCGGCTTCGGCGCATCTTGCGGCCGATCCTCATCCTTGCCCTGCTCCAGGCGCTCCTTATGAACAACATTGCCTGCCGGGTCATACACATAGCTCAGCTGCTCCAATAGACTTCCGCCGGCATTACGATGCTCGATGCCAATGAGCTGGCCCAAGGCATCATATTCATAGCGGCTGCGCTCACCGCCCGACAACTCGCGGCTGATCACTTGACCGTTGCGATTATATGTGTAGTTCGTCTGCTGTTTCAGAGCATCCGTAACCTTGCTGATTTGTCCAGCCTTATCGTATTCATAGAGAACCGCTGTATTGTCCGGATAAATAATGCGGCTGCGCTGTCCTGTTGGTGTCCATTCATAGCGCACATTTTGTCCGCGCGGATCAATCATTTCCGTCAACCGGCCTAACGCATCGTAAGTGTACCGGGTCAGTCCGGTGGCATCATCCATCGTTAATCGACGATCCGCCAAATCATAACCATATCGAACCTGTTGTCCATCTCCATAATTGATTTCCGTAAGGCGGCTTCGTCCGTCATAGCCGTACTGCGTTATCGTATTGTCCGGAGCTATCGTTGACTTCACGTTGCCGTTGCCGTCATAAGAGATCGTTGAAATCTCCTGCAACGGATTGACGGTGCGCTCCAGCAAGCCGCGTCCATTATAGCTGTAACTCGTTACTGCTCCAAGCGGATTGGTCTTGGTAAGCAGGTTCCCCAGTGCATCGTAAGTATAATTCGTGCGATGACCCGCAGCATCCTCAACCTCAGTCAGGCGCCCTAAAATATCATAATTGAAGCTCGTAAGCTGTCCATTTTCATCCGTTAATCCAGTTACCTGTCCGAGGGCATTATAACTGTAGCGGGTATCATATCCCAACGCATTACGGATTGCCTCCGTGCGCCCAAGCTGATCATACTTGTACTCTGTAACATTTCCCTCTGCATCTGTGTAGGAAATTACTCGCCCGCGACCATCCCGTTCTATCACGGTCTCATGAGACAAAGGATCAATCGTGCTCTTGGCAAGCCCGCGCTCATCGTAGTTCGTCTTCCAGGTACTTCCATCAGGCAACGTACTCTCGATCAGATTTCCTGAAGCATCATAGGCATACTTCGTAACATACCCCAGGGCATCGGTCTCCTGGATTAATCTCCCGGCGGCATCATAGCTGTACCAGGTGCTGTTGCCCAAGGCATCGGTTTCTTTGACGAGCTGTCCTGCAGCATCATACTTGTACTGCACCACCGTGCCGATCTCATCGCTCACGGTTAAAATCTGGCCCGCATGATTGTACGTATATGTTGTCTTATTCCCCTCAGCATCGGTAATAGATTCTACCTGGCCATTGCCATCATACGCATAGCCCGTTCTATTGCCATCCGCATCTATGAACTCGACCGTACGACCCATACCGTCATACACATAACGGCTTGTCCCGCCATTAGCGTCGCTTTCTTCCACGATGTTACCAACCGTATCATACACATGATTGCTCAGATGTCCGAGCGGGTCCGTCACAGTAGCCATGCGATATACGTCATAGCTAAGCGAGGTTTCCGAACCGGCCTGATCTTTGATGGACACCAAATTGCCGTTGGCGTCATAATGCCATTCCTGTACTTGCTGCAGAGCATCCGTGCTCGCCTGCGTCCGTCCTTTGGCATCATACGTTATTTCTTCCAAAATGCCGTTTGCGTCCCGAATCGAAGTGACACGATGCAGCGCATCCCTGTCCATCTCGATCTTGTAACCGGATGGATCTACGGCAGCGGTGGCGAACCCTGTTGCATCCACCGTATACTGCGTAATGCCTCCGCGCGCATCCTTTACCTCTGTGGCTATACCACGGGCATTTCTTGTAATGGCGACGCTATTTCCTAGCGCATCCTCTTCCGCCACTAAGTTACCGGCAGTATCATAGGTATACAGAATAGATTCACCCAATGCATTAACAACCTCTACCGGTCGATTCTGCACGTTATACCGGATCACAGTAGATTGCCGGTTGCCATCCGCAACCAGCAGCTTATTGCCCCGGGCATCGTAGCTTGCAGTTGTTCTATATCCGTTCCCATCCGTGACAGCAGCCAATCGATGACCGGCATCATAATCATATTGCCAGCTTGATCCGTCCGGAAGGCTTAAATTGGTCAGGAGAAACCGATCCCCCCAGGTATAAGTCGTTGCGTATCCCTGCGCATCTGTCTGCTTCGTCTCACTTACAGACAAGAGTGTTGCAGAGACTGTCGCGGGCAGAATTACCTTTTGGTTGGCCTCGGCCACAAGCTCAGCATAGTTTGGTTCCTTCCCAGTCAATCTGGGGGTTTCAGGGTAAGTCAGATTTGTCTTGCCATCCCCTGCTCCGATACGCACCTGTGGAGTTTGATTGGGAACCATATCGCCCCCGATGGCAAAGACTCCGCCAGCAGTAACAGACATTTGATTATTCACATGAACATGATCCCGGACGAACAAATCTCCGCCCTTGATGACCAGATCCGCAATCTGATTATTGGAGACAATGCCTCCAAGTACCATTTCTCTAGCAATATTCATCTTAACTTTAGTGTTGATCGACAAGTCCCCTCGCACAATAACTGAAGGTGCATCCACTGTTAATTGGCCGCTGTTATAGGTTAGCACTCCGGCATATAACGTATCTTCAACCTTAACATTGGAGTCATTATTGAGATGAATCGTACCCTTTGCCCAAATACTTCCGTACTTTCCGTTGACTTTATACGCATTGAGATTCAATTTGGTATTGGCATTCAAGCCTTGCTTCAGAATCAGGGTGCCGTAAATACTGATTGTCATCTCCTGATTCGTATTCATACCATCCGCAATCAGGATGACCGGCTGGCTTGCACTGCCTAAGGTCACGCCCTCTTCGACATTCAATTGCCCGGCACGGACAATAACAGGACTGCTGCCTCCGCCCGCAGTAATCATCTTCTTGACCGTATCCATGTCACCGGCGACTCCGGAGCCAGCTGCAGCCTCATAACTATCTATCTGCTTCCGGATTCCCTCGGACAGATTATCCAAATATTTGTTTATCACCGGCTTCAGGCCAGGAACAATTTGATGCGGCGGAGCATTCCGCAAATTGTGCATTGTACCCGACAAGAGGACCACATCGGATTCAGGGATATCCCGGCCATTGCCAGGGTCGATCGATACCGCTTCATCCTCCTCTTCCCGCACGACGGGAGCTACCTTGCCGCTGTATTCCGCCGTCTGTGTAGAGCCGTAAAAATCCGTGAGACTCGTGACCCGCTGATGATCATCATATGCGATTCGCATAATTGCCGTTTGTGCCGGATCCGTAACAGAGATGACATGATGTTCGCCATCATAACCGAACCTTGTAACTGCTCCGTCAACATCCGTAAAAGACACCATATCTCCAGCGCCATCATAGCTATACTCCAGCTTGCGTCCTGTATGGTCGGTGACAGAGATCAGCCTGTCGTTTGAACCATAGGATAGGGTTAGCGAAGCCCCATCTGTTGTTACTTGCTGCAGAAGCTCTCCTTGATAGTTCAGCTTGATTTCATTTCCGTTCAAATCACGTATAGAAGTTAGCAGACCGCTTGCATCAAATTGATAGCTAAGCCCTTGCGGAGTTGTTAGAGCATGCCCGTTCGCGCTTTTGCTCAGCATCCAGTCCGTTCCTGCAGGAGTCAGATAAGCTCCCCCCGCCAAAGGAATAAACTCAAAGCGCGAGCCATCCGGCTGCATGAGCTCTTGCTTGCCGTCAACCGGAGTCAGACGCCATTCATAGGAATGATGCCAACCCGGCCCATTCACTCCCTGATATGGATCACGGCTTAGATAAGACACGCCGAAGTGGAGCGGCATTAACGCTTGCAAGACTAGTGGATCGGCAGCGTAAGCAAAGTCTCCTCGCACAGGCTCCACCACGTCATTCCAGGATGGATTGACGATACGCAGCCGCTTCTTAATGGCTTCATTTGTAAATTGCTCCAGGTCGCTCTGGGTTAAAGTGCCCGTCGACTGTGGATTGATCAGCAGGATTGACGTCCCTGGCACATTGCCGGATACTTGGACACTGCCCAGACCATTCCATGCCGCTATTTCCTGTACAGAAGCTTGAACGGCTGCTGTGGAATCCGCCCTATAGTAAAATCCTGCAAGTGCTCTCCAGCTCACCGGAAAGCCGGGTGCGGCAATGCGAAGCACTTCCTTGATTTCAGAATAACTGGAGCGCTGACCCTTATTATCACTTCTAGCTGAGATCTGAACCGGCTTCCCCGTACCCACGCTCAAGGATTGCATCCATTGTCCTTGTCCATTGACTTTAATTCCCGTATGCGTATCTACCAGCTGGCCCAGGTGATCTCCAACCTCCAGGCTCACTGTTGTTCCCGCTTCCGAGGTGCCTTTAACGGTAATTGAACCCGTCGCCCCCGATTCTATGGAACTCAAGACCGGCGGTTTCGGTTGCGTGCTATTCACAATTTCAAAGCTGCCAATTTGGCCGTAATAGACGCCAATTCCGTTATAGTCGGCAGGAGAAACTGCAATGTAATACTTCCCTTCCGGCAAAGGAACACCATTTATTTTCCCGTCCCATTCCACCTCATGCACAATATACTCGCCCTGAGCATTTTTGGTGGGGTATTTGCCGCTTGCAATCAGTTGCCCTAACTGGGGCGCTCCTCCATTCACGCCTGGTGTGCACAATTGAATCTTGACTTCATGCTCTGCCAGACCATTATCTGCGGCGTTAAAGCTAAAGCTGATGACGGTCTTTTCGCCCAGATCGGTATTGATTTCACTTGGTGAAATACGCAAGTTCGTCGAGGCTTCAGCTGTTTGAATCTTCATGCCAGGAACGAAAGGCATCGAGGTTACCAGCATAATAAGCACAAGTATGCCTGCCAGAACAGATCTGCTCTTGAACCGGCGTCTCTTCAGGAATAGGCTCTCTATCATCTTCATTAAACGCAACTCCCCATTCAACTCAATCTCAATCTATCAACATCACAATTCATTTAGCTGCTCTAGCAACCGGTAGAGAACTACAGCGGCCTCGGCTCTTGTTGTCGTAGCGCGTGTCTGGATAAGCTCTCCGTTGCCCTCGACAAGCTTTAACGCCACCGCCTGCCTCACAAACGGCAGAGCCCATTCACTGATCATCTCCTGATCCTTGAATCGATTGAGCTCCGTCCCTTGAGTCTGGTTATTTTCCAGGCGGTCCTTAACGGCACGTACAAGCATCGCCATCATTTGCTCCCGCGTAAGTGCATCCTCCGGCTTGAACAACCCATGATCGCCTTCAACAATGCCTGCCGCAGCTGCTGCTTCGACCCAGCTGTAACTCCACTTGGAGGAAGGAACATCTCCGAAAGAGGATTCGGCCGGTGATACGGGCTCGAGTCCGAGCGTACCTGCCAGCATTTTGCTGAACTGCTCCCGTGTCAGGATGCTTTTCGGCGCAAAAAGATCTGCCCCCGTTCCGTCCACGATACCGCGCGCGGCAAGTACTTCTACTTCCTTCGCAGCCCAGTGAGCGGTGTCTACATCGGCAAAATGAATGCTCCGCAGCAGCACTGCATAGGTTCCAGGAGAATCAATAGTCGTCTGAATAGATGGGCCGTTGTTGGAATTGTCAGTGACACCGCCAACATAGCTCCAGCAACCAAGTGCTGCTTGATATTGGTAAATACCAAGCTTTTCCCGATGCTCTGTCCAATAGGGCTCATTTGAATAGGATAGCGAAAGCTGTGCTTTACCGAATTCTCCGGCGGATTGGATATCCCAGACCTTCCCGGCAGCTTCCAGTGAACGCCCCTTCTCATCCTTCAGCAAATAATAATTCGCAGCCATCTCCGACACCTTGATCTCGGTATCTCTTGAGAACGCATCTGCGGCTATCACGAATTGGACCTGACCATCCAGAATGCTGAAAGCACCCCCTTGAGATCCCACAACAAAGGTTGCCGATGTTCCTGGAAGAGTGCTTCCTCCGTCATTCTTCACCGGGTTGGTTGTTGGATTCGGTTCTGTTGGTTTATTCGGGCCTGTTGGCGAAGGCACTTCACCGCCGCCTGAATCAGGGTTCGTGTTGTACTTGCTCATCTCCAGCGATCCCAAAGAACCGTCCGATTGAGCATATAGCAGGCGATCTCCGTTAAAGCCAATGTATTGAACGCCTGCCTCGGCTTCTCTAACCGAATAGACCTTGGCTGTAGCCAAATCAACACCCTTTAACACAGCCTGTCCGCCTTCATTTACCAGGTAGGCTGCCTGCGAATTTCCAATCGACATAAATGCGTACTCTTCTACCTTGGCACTCATGGGAGACAAATCCTGAGTCTCAAGTGAACGGTCCAAAAGTGAGATGATCGCATATTTACTTTCGAGATTGCTATTTTTCTGCTTATACAGCACGTATTCACCATTCGTCACAAACCAATCCACATAATTCGTCGCACCGAGGCTAACAAGCGGACGGTGTACTCCACTGCTTAGCTCAATCATGCTTAATCCGCCATCACGAGCATTTTTGAAAATGACCCTCCCCTGACTGAGGATCGGGTACTGCCCTTCGCCAAGTGAGGATTCCGCTCCCGAGACCGGATCATAATGAATGATGCGTCCATACTTCTGCTGGTCCGCCCATACCACTCCGCTCTCATCCACGGAAGGATTGGCGTACTGGCCTGCTTTGCTATTTAATTTCCGCTCTGTTCCGGTGGACAGATCATAACTGTAAATATCCCAGTTGGTACTGGAAGCGTCTTGTTCTCCCTTATCTGCCCAGACCACCATTGTCCCCTTAATATAGGGCACATCCTTCCTCGTCTTTCGAGAGGTTAATGCCTTCGTCTCTCCTGTTGACTCATAACGGGCATAAATCTGCTGTTCCCCATCAGCTGCTGTACTTAGCCAAACCACGATTCCATCGGATACCCCTGAATCCGACTGGCTCATAGCTGCCGAAGCCATCTCGCTTCCCCTCGCACCCACGGCATGAACAGCACTTGCTCCTCCTAAGCTTCCTGACAGACATATCACGGTCCAGATCAGACAAGCTCGCTTCCAGCCCCGCCATCCTTTTTTGCATACTCCACTCATTCCTATGTATAACCTCCTGTCTTAGTCAGACATAGATGCAATTTCTCCAACTATTGTCTTATATCTATATCGGATGAACATATTTCATTTGGAGGAGCATTTATGATAAATAGTAAATATTACCCATCACGAAAAGATTTTTCGACATATGTATCGCTGAGCCAATATCAAAACAAAAAAAGGATGATCCCTGTTTTGCACAGGAATCATCCTAGTTCATGAAATGCGGTCGAGAGGACTCGAACCTCCACGGGTATACACCCACTACCCCCTCAAGATAGCGTGTCTGCCATTCCACCACGACCGCGTATTCAGTTAAATGGTGACCCGTAGGGGATTCGAACCCCTGTTACCTCCGTGAAAGGGAGGTGTCTTAACCCCTTGACCAACGGGCCACATCAAAGATCGCCAACAAGCAGCGGCAAAAATGAGTATAGCAAAATCCGAATGCTAATGCAACCAAAATTTTCTCCTAGATTTTCTCCTATAATCTTCCCATTTTCTCTTTTGGTTGTTCTAGGATAGTGTCACTCTCAGGTAGGTAATACAGACGTTGACAAGATCAGACTCTACCTAAAGGCAGCCATTAAATTCCGCCTCATTACCTTTCGAGCGATATTCAGATGAACTTTAGGTGACTTTATGCACTATATTCGCGCACGAACCCCCACGCCTGCAATTTTATTGCCTTTGAGCACTTATTTCGTCGCACGAACCCCACGCCTGCAATTTTATTGCCTTTGGGCACTTATTTCGTCGCACGAGCACCCGCACCCACAATTTTATTGCCTTTGGGCACTTATTTCGTCGCACGAACCCCCACGCCTGCAATTTTATTGCCTTT
>NZ_HG005139.1:245494-434406 GCF_000455265.1 Paenibacillus antibioticophila | reverse complement strand
TTCTTGACAGAGATCCATTTGGGCACTTATTTCGTCGCACGAGCACCCACGCCTGCAATTCTAATGCCTTTGAGCACTTATTTCGTCGCACGAGTATCCACGCCTACAATTCTAATGCCTTTGGGCACTTATTTCGTCGCACGAGCACCCACGCCTGCAATTCTAATGCCTTTGAGCACTTATTTCATCGCACGAACCCCCACGCCTGCAATTCTGATGCCTTTGAGCACTTATTTCGTCGCACGAACCCCTACGCCTGCAATTTTATCCTACTCACTACAGAGGACGACCTTTGTACGGTATTCCTTGTAAAGCCCCACTGCACCATCTGGCTTTATACTTGTTTACCTGCCACATCACAAAGGAAAGGACTACGACTAGTCCCCGAACTTTCCAGATAAAGAAGCCCCCCCGGCAAACCGGAGGGCTTCTGATTGGTGTTGTTTCAGAACGGAGAGAGAGGGATACTTTCACTCCGCTCGAGACTGCGATGTATTGCTATCGAAGCCTATGCTCCGACGAACCCTCCTTGTGAGGGTTCTCATCCCTATACATAAAGAAGCCCCCGGCAAACCGGAGGCTTCTGATTGATGTTGTTTCAGAACGGAGAGAGAGGGATACTCTCACTCCGCTCGAGACTGCGATGTATTCCTACCGAAGCTTATGCTTCGACGAACCCTCCTTTTGAGGGTTCTCATCCCTATACATAAAGAAGCCCCCCGGCAAACCGGAGGGCTTCTGATTGGTGTTGTTTCAATACGGAGAGAGAGGGATACTCTCACTTCGTTCGAGACTGCGATGTATTCCTATCGAAGCTTATGCTTCGACGAACCCTCCTTCTGAGGATTCTCATCCCTATACATAAAGAAGCCCCCCGGCAAACCGGAGGGCTTCTGATTGAAGTTGTTTCAGAACGGAGAGAGAGGGATACTCTCACTTCGTTCGAGACTGCGATGTATTCCTACCGAAGCTTATGCTTCGACGAACCCTCCTTCTGAGGATTCTCATCCCTTTTGCAACAAATAGCCTCCGGATCGCGGAGGCTATTGTAATGATGTATCTCAATACGGAGAGAGAGGGATTCGAACCCTCGCACCGCTTACGCAGTCTAACCCCTTAGCAGAGGGTCCCCTTATAGCCACTTGGGTATCTCTCCAAGAAAGTGGCTCCCCGAACAGGACTCGAACCTGTGACAACTCGATTAACAGTCGAGTGCTCTACCAACTGAGCTATCAGGGAACGCTAGAACAAGATTTAATTTATCACGTTTCTGTAATGAAGTCAAGAAATCGACCCTCACTTGTCGCCCCTCATTTGCTGCTAAAATCCAAGCCGTGAAAAAAATTTATCGTTTTAGCTAAAACCTCTTGCAATATTCCATTTCTCCATTAAAATAAATTTAACGTTAAAATAATTTTATCGTAGGATGTAAATGAAAATTAAGGAGTTGATTCACAATGACAGAACAGGCAAATGCGTTACCTAAAAGGCAAAAATGGGCTGCAATTCTTGAAAACAAGTCATTTATGTATCTTCTTGCCGCTCGTGTGATTACCCGGTTCGGAGATTCCATTGATTCGATCGCTTACAGCTGGATGGTCTATTTGTTAACCGGATCCAAGCTGATGATGGGCACTCTTTTCGCACTGAATTTTGTACCCAATCTAGCCCTAAGCTTCTTTAGCGGAGCGCTGGTAGATCGTTGGTCCAAGCGTCAGGTTATTATAATCACCCATGTGGGCCGCGGCCTCATCGTCATCCTCACAGCAACTCTCTACGCAACCTCCCTGCTGAAGCCATGGCATCTATATATCCTGACCTTGTTGACCTCCACCTTGGAATGCTTTGCCTCACCCGCTGAAATATCATTGGTTCCAAGACTGCTGGCGAAAGAGAAGCTCCTTATCGGAAATTCGCTCAGCACATCCATTACTCGGATTGCAGAGCTGGCCGGATTGGCTGCTGCAGGCGGTATTATTGCAATCGCCGGTGTGTCCGGAGCTATGCTTGTTGACGGGGCGACCTTTTTTTCCGCCGCTCTGCTGGTCGGCTTCATTTCATTAGCGGAGAAGTCCAAGGAGAGCGCCGGAACGGAGAAGTCAAACCGCAGCAGCTTGCTTCAAGAAGTCAGAGAAGGAATTACCTTTATTTTGCGCCAAAAAACGATCCTGACCATCGTAATCATCGCGGCATTCTCTAATTTCTGCCTCTCCCCCTTCAACGTATTAGGCCCTGCCTTCATCGCCGAGGTTCTAGGGGAGGGTCCAGCCGGACTCAGCATGATGGGAATTTCCTTAGTCGGCGGTATGGCTATCAGTGGACTGTGGCTGGCCCGTAAAGGCAGTTCCTTCCGGAAAAGCGTGCTCATGCTCACAGGATATACCCTGCTTGGTGTGAATTATGCCCTGCTCTATCTTCCCGGCTTTCTGCCTGTTCTTTCAATCGCTGCCGCTTCCTTGTTCAGTTTCGGGATGGGGGCTGCCGTCTCCTTAATCAGCACACCTGCGACAACCTACTTCATGGAGAACGTCCCCCAAGAAATGCTTGGCCGGGTTGGGGCTATCCACTCGATGATCTGCACCTGCGCAATTCCGTTGGGAAGCCTGTTGGCTGGTGCATTAGGAGATGCGATCCGGACGGATATCATCTATCTTGGATTCGGCATCCTGCTGATCATCCCGGCGCTCCTGCTGCCAAGATATCGCAGCTTCATGTCTATATAGTTGCCGCTTGAGCTGAATATGTATTATGTGCTTTGTACGCCTGAACAACGATGCGATATAATAGAAACAAAAATACTTAGGAGCACCTAATCTATGATCGAGCTCAAAACCTTGGAAGAAATCCGGATTTACTCGGATCCTTATCGTATTCAGATTCTAAATGCTTTTAATAAATTCGGACGTCCCGCTACGGTCAAGGAAATTGCCGATACGATGGGGCAAGTGCCTGCAAAAGTTCATTATCACGTCAAGAAGCTCGAAAGCATTGGACTTCTTACGCTGGTGGATACGAAGCTTATCAATGGCATAACTGCTAAATACTATAAAGCTTACGAAGGATCAGTACAGATTAAGAAGAGCGGGATCGACGAGACAATCCATCAAGTGTTTCAATCCGAAACAACGAAGCTGCTCAGCAATTTGTACGATGAGAATAAAAAGCGTTTTTTAGAGGCCAATCAACAAAAAGAACCTAGTGGAAGAATTACAAATACCGAGCTGCAATTAACCCAGGAAGAATTTGAGGAGTTGAACCAGCTTATTCTTGATTTTTGCAACGCGCATGAGCGTAAAGACAGAACGGAGGATCAGGATATCTACGAGCTATTCTTTACCATTACGAAGATCCCGCATGACATGCTGCCCGGGCAAAATAAATAAGAACCGCTATCTCCTTCGTAGGAAATCCGGTTCTTATATTTACTCCTATTCAATACATCCTGTTTCGTCTTTGTGGTTCTCGTTCGCAGGTCATGATTGGCAAACGGGCTTCTGCTAAGCAGTGGATCGCGTTTACCCTCGCGCACGGCTTTGATCCGCTTCTTACTGGCGCTTGATCTGGCCATCTTGCATCTCTCCTTTATTCTATTGCATATTTCCTATAGTATATCATACTGATTCCATTAATTTATATTGCTTTAAACTGCCGCTGCACTTCCCGCAGCGGTATTTATGCGTATCCACCTTACGCTTCCTGGGATAAGTCATTCCACACGCTTCACATATTAAGTGGTAACGATAGGGCAGGGTGCGCCGCGATGAACTCCCCGGCAAAGACTGACAATACCGGCTGCCTCCTACCTTTGCAAGCAGCGCCTTGAACTCAGGATCGCGGTGGCGGTACCCCCTTTTCGCCAAGTGAAGATGGTAATGGCATAGCTCATGCTTGATGATCCGCTCCACTTCATCCCGTCCGAAGTTGTCCAATTGAGCGGGATTGATCTCGATATCGTGAGTCCTCATAAAATATCTTCCGCCGGTCGTCCGCAGTCGCGAATTGAACCGCGCACGATGACGAAACGCTACACCAAAGCTGTTCAGCGATATTTGTTCTACCCAGGTCTGAAGCTCAGCATCATTCATTCTCCAGTCCCCCATTTTCCAGAATGTACTTGAATTTTAACTTCCCCTTAGGCTACACTGTCAAGTAGAATCCGATAGCAAAAGGAGATTTCAACTAATGGCTCTTATGAGATACGTTATTTTACAGCGGGAGCAAAACCTTATCTTTGTGGAAATGCCCCGTGAATATGCTTACCAGCTTAGCGCCCTAAATCTGCGTCTGAACAAGGAAGTGGGCAAGCTCACCGCAGATAATATCCCCGTTCTTCCACTTGCCGTTGCCGAGTGTGAGGAGCTTGATCTGCTTCAAGAATCGCTAGTGGTTCGAAGCGGACTGGAATACGTTCAAGAGCTTGAGTCCTCCTTCTCCTCTCTTAAAGAAGAGAACTATCCGCTTATCTCCCTGCTCACCGAGATTCGCGCGCTGCTTGCGCAGCTTGAACAGTGGTACGAAGAGGAGCAACTTCACTAAAAATTTGATCGGACCTGCACGTCTCCGGGCATTTCCCCATATGCTACTCGCAAAGGGTGCCAAGGAGGAGATCGTGTTGCCAAAATGGCTCAGCAACCAGATGATGCGCGCCTTCCTTAAGCGCGACCGCCGTCAGATTCGCCTGTTGAATGACTGCTGGTTCTTCTATTATAACCGCCGGGATGCCGGAAGCGAACCCGGAAAAACCGATTAGTCGCGACAAGAAAGAGGGCTCGGAAAATCAGATTTTCCGGTGCCCTCTTTTTCTTTTGAGAATAGCGCTATACCTGCTCTGTATTTACTGCCGGCGCCTGGGACCTTCTCATCGTCAGCCCTACTCGGCCCTTCTTCAAGTCAACCTGAAGCACCCATACGGTCACATTATCTCCGACAGACACAACATCCATCGGATGCTTTACGTAACCCTCGCTTAACTGGGATATATGGACAAGTCCGTCATTCTTAATTCCAATGTCCACAAAGGCTCCAAAATCAATCACATTACGAACCGTTCCCTGAAGCTCCATCCCTGGTGTTAAATCTTCGATTTTAAGTACGTCAGTACGGAAAATCGGCAGCGGAAGCTCCTCCCGCGGATCTCTGCCCGGGCGTTGAAGACTGTCGAGGATATCCCGGAGTGTAGGCACCCCGACCTCGAGCCGGCCTGCCAGCTCCTCCGGATCCAATGAAGCCAGATGAGCAGCCAGCTCCTTGGAGCCCAGTTGACTGAAGTCTACACCCAACAAGGCGAACAGGCGGTTAACCACCTCATAGGACTCGGGATGAATCGGTGTGCTGTCCAGTGGATGTTCTCCCTCCATGATCCGCATGAAACCGATACATTGCTCATAGGTTTTTGCTCCGAGGCGAGGCACCTTCTGCAATTGCTTACGGTTCATGAAACGCCCGGTCTGCTCCCGATATTTCACAATATTCTTGGCCGTAGTGGCATTGACTCCGGACACGTAAGCAAGCAATGACGGAGAAGCTGTGTTCACATCAACGCCAACATGGTTAACGGCAGATTCTACAACGCCCTTTAAGCTCTCGTCCAGGTGCTTCTGGGACACATCATGCTGATATTGACCTACCCCGATTGCTTTAGGCTCAATTTTGACCAGCTCAGCCAGCGGATCCTGCAGACGGCGAGCAATGGATACCGCGCTTCGTTCGGCTACATCCAGATCAGGGAATTCTTCCTGAGCCAGCTTGGAAGCGGAATATACGCTGGCACCGGCTTCATTTACGATTAAATAGGCCATTTTCTTATCCTTACGTCCTGCAATAACCTCCGCCACAAACTGCTCTGTCTCGCGCGATGCGGTTCCATTCCCTATGACAATCAAGGTCACGCTATAGCGGTCGATTAATTCGTTAAACTTCCTCTCGGCTTCAACCTTCTTATTATTGGGCGGAGTCGGATAGGTTACGGCTACTTCAAGCAGCTTCCCTGTATCGTCAATGACCGCCAGCTTACAGCCTGTACGATAAGCCGGGTCCACTCCAAGCACAACCTGTCCCTTCACAGGCGGCTGAAGCAGCAAGCTCCGCAGATTGGCCGAGAAGATGGAGATCGCCTGCTGTTCACCCTTTTCCGTCAGCTCTCCCCGCACCTCACGCTCAATGGATGGCGCAATAAGCCGCTTGTAAGCATCTTCGATGGCTGCACGCAATAAATCTTCGGTTATAGAGCGGCCTTGAATCCATCTCGAAGCAATGTACCGATGAATCGGCTCAGCCTCTACTTCAAGCGAGACCTTGAGAATATCCTCCCGTTCCCCGCGGTTCATCGCCAGAATCCGGTGGGAGGGCATCTTCTTAGCGGCTTCACGATAGTTATAGTACATTTCATAGACGGATTCTGAATCCTTCGCTTTGGCCTCCGACACCATCATTCCGTGATCCATTGTGTATTTACGAACCCAAGCCCGGGTAGCTGCTTCGTCCGAGATACTTTCGGCAATAATGTCCATTGCGCCTTGGATCGCTTCCTCTGACGTATTCACCCCAAGATCGGGCTGAAGATATTGTTCCGCCTCTACGACAGGCGATCCCTGCTTCGGCTGAGACAAAATCCAGCCCGCCAAGGGCTCGAGCCCCTTCTCCTTCGCCACACTGGCACGCGTCTTGCGCTTCTGGCGGTACGGCCGATAAAGATCCTCCACCTCTTGAAGCTTGACGGCTTGCCGAATCGAAGCTTCAAGCTCAGGCGTCAGCTTCTCCTGCTCCATAATGATGCGGATTACTTCGGATTTGCGTTCCTCCAAATTCCGCAAGTATGCTGTCCGTTCCTCGATGTCCCGCAACTGATTCTCATCCAGCTCGCCGGTCATTTCTTTGCGGTATCTGGCGATAAACGGAATCGTATTCCCCTCATCCAGAAGCCCGATCGTCGTTCGCACCTGCTTCAATGAAAGACTAAGCTCCTTGGCTACCTGCTGAACGAGTCTTTCCTGATCTATAGAAGCTTGCATATCTTGTTGTTGTTGTTCAGTCACCTGCTGCGTCAAAAAAATCCCTCTTTCCTTCAAAAATGCACTCCCTATTATTATCACAAAGTTGAGTCGGCTTTTCCAGTATCGCTCCCCGTCTTCAAATAGCCGCCCGAAAATAAAGAAAACACCGGGTCAGTATTGACCAACGGTGCTCCGCTTTGGAATTAGAAATTGGTGTAGTAATTATTGTAGAAATTATCTCCGCCATTTACATACATTAAGAGTCCAATAACCACGAGCAGGGTAACCAGGCCCCAAATTACGGTACCGATGATCCCGCAGACCAAACCCGCAATGGAAAGCCCTCTGCCTTGCTCTCCCTTCTGCTTAAAGTCCTTGAAGGACAAGCTGGCTACGATGATAGCCACAATCCCGGGAATAAAACCAATGTAAGGAATAAGGATAGACAAAATACCAAATATCAAAGCAACAATAGACTTTGTGCTCGTCTTGGGCGGTGCAGGCGGATAAGGATATTGCTGCCCGAAATTTTGTTGAGGGTTATAACTGTCATATTGATATTGATTCGGCGGTTGCTGATTCATGAAAAAAAATCCTCCTCGGCAGATACATCACTTGGATGCTCATATTATGTCTATTGTACCTGATCCCTGCTTGGCTTCCAAGCATTTCTGTAAACAATTTTCAGAAAACTTTAAGCTGGGATTCAGGTTTGATTCATGTACAACCCCTACGATAAAAATGATAGGCAACTCGCAATACATAATGTTACAGCATAAAATTAGCAGGAAGTTGGAGTGACCGATGAAGAAGAAATGGTTATGGATCGGAATTGCATTTGCAATTGTGTGTATTGTTGCTGTCGTAATTACCTTAGTTATCCCAGACAAAGAGGCCAGCCCAACCGGACCTGTGCAAAACACAACCCGAGTCAGTAAAAATGATATCACCGTCAGCGTCTCCGGCTCGGGTTCAATCATCTCCACAAAAAGCGAAGCAGTCCGTACTAAGGAAGAAGGTAAAGTCAGCGAGGTGCTTGTCAAGGAACAAGATGTCGTGAAAAAAGGACAAACCCTATTGACCTTTGAAGCAACAGATCATACGGACAGTCTTAGATCGATGCAGAATAACCTTCAGTCTCAACAATGGGAATTGACCAGTTTGCAAGATCAGTTCAAAAGACAGGTCCAGGAGGGTGCGGACGAGGAAAACCTTGAATCTACCAAGCAATCCATTACCAAGCAAGAGATGAATATCGAGAACACGGAAGCTGAGATTGCAAGCTTACAGGAAGAGATGATTCCGCCTGACCCTTTGGTAGCTCCAATTGACGGCACAATTACGAGTATAAATATCACCGCAGGAGAGCAGGCAAAGAGCGGATCCGAATTGTTCGTTATCAACGATTATCAGCAGCTCAGCGTTCAAATTCAAATAGACGAACTAGAGATACCGGACGTAGCCGTCGGAATGAGATCAGCGATACAAATTGATGCCCTTCCTGATCAAGCCTTTGAGGGTAAGGTTTCTCAAATTGCTAACGAGGGAATTTCCTCCAATGGCGTATCCTTATTTGATGTCACAGTTGCATTGGACAATTCCGAAAATGTCCGTGTAGGGATGTCCGCCGAAGCCACAATCATCATTAACGAAAAGACGGATACTTTGACACTTCCTATTGAGGCCGTGCAGCAAATGGGCGACCGTTATATCGTTATTCTGCCTGATAATGCGACAGCGACAGCAACAGCTCCTTACGGTTCGTCGGAGCAGGACAGTGCCGGAGCTCCTGCAAGACCTGAAGGTGTGCAGCCTGAAGCGCAGGAGAGTGATACCGGTTCTGAAGGGTCTGCACCTTCGAGGCGCCCTGGAGGGAATGCTGCCAATGCGAACCAGCGGTTCCAGGAAGTCGAAGTCGGGGTTCACAACGAAAGCCTCATAGAAATTGTTAGCGGACTTGCTGAAGGAGATGAAGTGGTTGTTCCTACCGTCATCCAGTCTTCATCGGGTTCCTCCGAACAACCGGCCATGCAAGGAACCTTTGGCGGCTTCGGCGGTGGAGCCAGCTTTGGAGGAGGAAGCGGTTCTGTGCCGGGGGGCGGCGGCTTCAGCGGCGGAAGAGGAGGTTCTGCTCCAAGTGGAAGCAGCGGCTTCGGTGGCGGCGGGGGTGGAAGATAGATGATTTCAACCTCCCTTCCTTTAATTGAGGTTCAAGGCTTGGGGCACGGATATGTCATGGCCGGTGAACTGATGACCGTCCTTCATGAAGTGACCTTTAAAATCTATCATGGTGAATTTGTTGCGATTATCGGCCCATCGGGCTCAGGAAAATCAACGCTCATGAATATGCTGGGTTGCCTGGATGTGGCGAATGACGGAACTTATCTCCTTGACGGACAAAATGTTCGAGAGCTTTCCGATAACAAGCTGGCTACCATTCGTAACGAGAAGATCGGCTTTATTTTTCAACAATTCAATTTATTGCCTAAGTTATCGGCTTATGAAAATGTGGAGCTTCCCTTAATTTACCGTAACCTGCCTCATAAAGAGCGCAAGAAGGCTGTCGAGGAATCCTTGCGTATCGTAGGCTTGGAGAGCCGGATGCATCATCGTCCATCAGAACTCTCAGGAGGGCAGCAGCAGAGAGTCGCTATTGCCCGTGCAATCGCCGGTTCCCCTCCCCTTTTGCTTGCCGACGAGCCTACCGGAGCGCTTGACAGCAAGACCGGAATTGAGGTTATGGAAAAAATGAAGGAACTGAATGCTCTCGGACATACCATCCTCATCATCACCCACGACCTTTCCATTGCCGAACAGGCAAAACGAGTCATTCGCATTCAGGATGGCAAAATCGTTGAGGATCGGGGGAGTCAGGAATGAATCTGCTGCAGAGCATGAAAATGGCCTGGAAGAGCATCTCCGGGTCAAAGGTTCGCGCTTTTCTAACCATGCTGGGTATCATTATTGGCGTATCCTCGGTCATTACACTCGTATCCGCCGGCCAAGGAACGACTTCACAGATTACAGCACAGCTCGAAGGATTGGGGACGGATCTCCTTACCGTAAGTATTATGGGCCGCGGCAGTTCAAGTTCCCTGACTCTCGAAGAAGCTATAGATTTGGCTGATCTTGAAGGGGTTGCTAATGTATCCCCTGTTATATCCGGATCCGTCACTGCCAAGAAGGGAACGACCAATGACAGCCTCTCTGTCGAGGGCATCACGCCTTCCTATGAAGAGGTCCAGGATTTCCACATTCAAGCAGGACGCTACATCGTTGACCTGGACAACAGCTTTCGGATGAAGGTTGCGTTGATCGGGACCGAAGCGGCAGCCACCTTTTTCGGAACAGAAAATCCGGTGAATCAAACGCTTCAACTGAACGGGGTAAGCTTCAAGATCGTAGGCTTGTTGGAATCCAAGGGCTCCAGCCTGACTGCCTCAAACGATAATAAGCTGCTGATTCCGATCAGCACAGCAGAACGCTTCCTGCGTAGTCCGGGGGTTCGTTCGATTACAGTTCAGGTTGAGGATACGAATCAAATCGATAGAGTCAAGAGTCAGTTGGAGGCTGCGCTGGACAAAAAGTTCTTAAATGCTGATAATGCATACAACATCTTCAACTCTCAGGAAATGCTCGACACCTTAAACTCGACCACTCAAATGCTGTCTCTTGCACTTGGAGGCATAGCTGGCATATCCCTGCTTGTCGGCGGAATCGGAATTATGAATATCATGCTGGTATCGGTAAGTGAACGGACGAGGGAGATCGGGGTAAGGAAGGCGATTGGCGCCAAGCAGCGGGACATCCTGACTCAATTTCTCGTGGAATCTATTGCACTAAGCGGATTTGGGGGATTGGTAGGCATCGGCCTCGGGTATGGAGCAAGCGCATTGATCGGCCAATATTCGGAGCTCTCCACCAGTGTATCTGCACCTGTGGTTGCCTTCTCCTTCGGCTTCTCTTTATTTATCGGGGTCGTCTTTGGCATGATTCCCGCTTATAAAGCAGCCAAGCTTCGTCCTATATATGCGTTGCGGACTGATTGAGACCAAGCCAACTTAAAACCGGTGAGCCCCAGTAAAAGCTGGGGCTATGTTTCTTTGCAGTTCTTCCTCTAATTCACACTAAATCCTGCGCTTTTAATAAAGGTCCTTCGATCCCTATACCACATTTCTTCTAAATCTCGTGAATACCCATAGATAGCCCTCGGATGCCTGCGCTCAAGTTCCTCTAGAATCGTATTCATGTATGCTTGCTTTCTCTTTCCCTCAAGTGCATTGCCCTCTATATCCTCCGTAAAATCAAGCTCATGTGTAATACTGGCTTGGAGCATCGGCACCAAGGGATTTCTGGAATGTATAACTACGCTGTAGGTCCTGGCCACTTCAGACGGTCCTACGGATACTACGCCTGGAATCACTGCTGCATGCTCTTGCTTTGAGACTCTTTCGTATGCCCAGACAACATCCTCCAGCTTGAGTACTGCTAAATGGAAAGCAGTTATTTGCATGACCCAGTGCTCGGTTATGTATATATTTTTGTATTTCTTATGCCCACTCTGGATAAGATCATAATGAATATTGAGGGCTACATCTTCAAATTCACCATAATAAGCCACCTCTTTGTAAATAGGATGCTGCTCAAAATGAATTAAGCGGGGTACTAACTGCCACATCTTCTTTGAACCATAAATTAGGAGTCTTAATCCAACAACGAAGAATAGAAGCTCCATAAAGTTAGATATGATCTCAAGCAGCAATTCAAATCCAAAAGGTCCTTCAATAAATGCTGCAATCAGCTTCAATATTCCCTCAATTCCTCCAATAGCTAATAAGATGATTCCGGGAATAATCGTAAGCAGTGTCAATATGCCTAGATTACGATTCGTTCTTCTGATCTGGGTCGCTATAAAATGCTTTTGGATCATCCTGCACCTCTAGATATTATTCAAATAAAAAAGCACCCCGCTAAAAAAAGTCAGGGCGCTTCATATGAACACTTAAAAGTCGATTAACCCAAGACTGATCAATAAGGCTTCATTGACCTTCTTCATGGTTTCCTCATCCAAGTGCGTAATTTTGTCAGTAAGTCTCTGTTTGTCGATCGTACGAATCTGTTCCAGCAAAATTACGGAATCCCGGTCAAAGCCATGCGTCGCCGCTTCAATCTCAACATGCGTCGGCAGCTTTGCCTTCTGAATTTGCGCCGTTATAGCAGCAACAATTGCTGTAGGGCTAAATCGGTTGCCGATATCGTTCTGGATAATAAGCACAGGCCTTACTCCTCCCTGCTCTGAGCCCACAACAGGAGAAAGGTCCGCGAAAAAAACGTCACCGCGCTTTACGATCAATAGTTACACCCCGCTTACTAGGCGGTCCAGAGTGATGTCTGCATCTTCCTCCGCTTGGAATGCTTCAGAGGCCATGGAAAGATTGATTTTTGCCATCTCCATATAGCCGCGCTGCATCGACTCGCGAATGAATCTCTTCTTCCGCTCATTCAAATACAGCTTCATGGCTTGCCTAATCAATTCGCTGCGATTGGAATTCTCCATTGCTACGATTCCATCCACTTCCTGCAAAAGATGATCTGGCAAACTGATCATGATTCTTTTGGTGTTCTGCAAATTGGCCATCTTAACTTCCACCCCCAAAACCTAGTCGACCCTGTTCCCTGACATACAGTATAGCGTTATTCAAGGAAATATATACAAAGAAGTATATGCCGAGCGTATATCAAGTATGCTGCATCCCATTATAAACAATATACTTCAATATTGCCATGTATTATTGTTTCGATGCTCCGGCATAAATTCCTTCCAGGAGAAAAAAGTTTTGTTGGTTTTTGTCAATCACTGCAATTATTCACTTAACAGTGCATTAACTGCCGTAACCGGTTCACCCGAGCGCACATACACTCTGACAACACGATGGGCCAGCATGCAGACCAATTCATAAGGGATGGTTCCAAGCTTTGTAGCCAGCTCGTCCGCAGTAATTACGCTGCCGGACTGCTGACCGATGAGTACAACCTCTTCGCCGGCTTGAATTTCTTCGGCCTCGTCAGCCAAAGCCTCTAACGAAACCATACATTGATCCATGCAGATCGTTCCAACGACAGGAACACGACGGCCGCGTATCAATACCTGCGCTTTGCCTCCCAGCATCCGCGAGTATCCATCGGCATACCCGATCGGGAGTGTTCCGATGATCTCCTCGCTGCTAGTTACATATCTGGCTCCATAACTGATAGCCGAATTCGGCGGCAGAGTCTTCACCCACACAATCTCGGTTTTCAGCGTCAAAATCGGACTCAGCTCAATTCGTTCCTTCCCAACCTCATCCGATGGATACAGACCATAGATCGAAATGCCGATCCGAACCATATTGACGGACAGCTCCGGCATATCGATGGCAATTGCGCTATTACCCGTATGTATAACCGGGATCTCAATCCCTTCCTTGCGCAGCGCGTCCACTACTACCTGAAAACGCCCATACTGCTCCAATGTATAGCTCTTGTCCCGTTCATCCGCCGTGGCAAAATGCGTGAACAGCCCCTCAACCTCCACATGGGAAAGCTGACGGAGTCTCAGAATGAAGGACACAGCCTCTTCTGCGGTAAGCAGTCCAAGGCGCCCCATTCCTGAGTCAATCTTGACATGGACTTGCAGCTTATGATCAAATTCCGTAGGATCAAGTTGCTCTATCGCCTCCAGCACCTCATCACTGAACACGGTCAGTGTAATACGATGCTCCCACGCCTTGCGTACTCCATGAGGCGGTGTATATCCCAGCACCAGAATTGGCATCGTGATCCCAGCACTGCGCAGTTCCAGCGCTTCGTCCAAAAACGCTACGCTGAGATAATCAGCGCCAACGCGCTCCAGCTCTCTTGCAATTGTCACTGCTCCATGCCCATAGGCATTTGCTTTCACACAAGCAAGCAGCTTCATCTCAGCAGGCAGAACCTCACGAAATTTCCGGTAGTTGGAGTATAGGGCATCCAGATCAATAACAGCCTGGGTCGGTCGATATGTCACTTGCACTTCAGGTCACCTTCTCAAAAGATTCAAAGTCCATGTAAAACAATACACCTATCGTAATGTTCTTTCGGTGCGGCTGTCAAATGAGAGAAGGCTTGATGGATAAAAAGAGGCGGATAGACGGATGACGGAGGGACTATGATTCCCGTCCGAACAGCCGCAACCCGCCCGAACTACCTATTATTTACCCGTTTGATCCTGCATGGAAGCAGCGATTTTCACCATTTCCGATACGGGGAGGTCCTCGCTTGTAATCCGGAATTCCAGGCCATCCATTGTCCAGGTTAAAGTGCGCAGCTCATCTCCGCTGAGAAATCCGAAGGTAAAGCCCATATCGACCATTTCACCGGTTACAGTAGAAGCCGTGCGATCCGGGGAACGCGTCTCGGTGAGGGTGAACTGATATGTACCATTATAGCGCTGCAGTACCATAATCCGTTCTTCGCCCTCGACCACTTTATCATCCTGATAGGCCACGCCGTCAGGCAAATAGGTCGGTACAATGACCCCAAAGGAATCTGTCAACGCAGAAGTTGTTCCAGAAGCTGTTCCCTCTTCCCCTTCTGCTATGCTCCCTGACACAGGGTCTTCGCTTGAGGAATCCGGAAGTTTCTCCACCAGCATCCCGTTCTCATCTACTTCTAACAAAGTCCCTTTGGCATCCTCTGCAGCCGTATCCAGATTATGCTGCATATCGAAGGAATTATTCTCAAACTTGGTATCAAAATTAAAGCTGTCAAATTTGACTTCAACTACGACCTTGGCTTGAGAATCGGATACCTGCACCTGCTTTGGCGCGTAGTTTTCTTTATCAAGCCAAATCTTCTGGCGTACCAGGGCATGCGTATTATAGTTGGCTGCAACCTCAAACACGTAATTTTCTTTGTCGCTGGCGAATTGTCTTGCTCCGTCGCTTAGAATACTCCGGACAAGGGTCTGGTACAAATAGACCTGTCCCTGATTCTCCGGCCAGTCGCTTTGGAAGCGGAAGCTCTTGTTCAAGCTTGGCGTCAGCACATAGACACCTTGTTCATTGCGAAGCACAATCTGGGTAACATCCTTCTCAGCATTCGTAAGCGCGATCCGGTAAAAAGACGGATTTTGATACCACACCTCCACTTGGTACTCCTGGGGCTTGTCACCCGTGTACAGCGTCATCACACCAGTACCCTGGTAACTCTCCAGTTTGTTCACTACTTTGTCCAAATCCTTGACGACGCCGGCCGCATCTTTCTTCCCGCATGCAACCAGTACGATGCTTACAACGATCATAATCGCCAGCATCTTCGTGATCCGACGCATGTGATCATCCCCTCTGCAGTTTGATTTCCTAAACTGATACATGTCTATGAGGGAACTTGGCCGATTATGCAGACTGGCCCTCCCTGACAACAGACAAGTTGCAAATGTATTTCACCCTGCCTCAGGTGCAGTTTACCGGAAACCCTATTGCGCCTGTAAAAATGCCCGTGATATGTTTAACTCACCGCAGGTACAGCCTGAAATGTTCAATCCATCAACACCCGAGGAGTGAATCCTTTGAAGCTGATTATCGATCAATCACTCGATCACGAGGATATTGAAATTACGATTAAATGCAAGCTGGTCGACGCCGAGCTGGAGAAGCTCATCGCCCAGATCCGCTTGTACGGTTTTTCCATCACAGGTAAAAAGAACGGCGCCACCTATCCGCTTCGGCTGGAAGATATCTATTATTTCGAGTCCATCGATGACAAGAGCTTTGCTTATTGCGAGAAGGATGTCTATGAATGCAGCCTCAAGCTCTATGAACTGGAGGAGCAATTCGCCAAGGCCGATTTTGTGCGAATCAGCAAAAGCTGCATTCTAAATATCATGAAGCTATCCAGTGTACGCGCGCTGCTAAATGGACGATTTGAGGTCCTTCTGCATAATGGGGAGAAGCTGATCATCAACCGGCATTACGTCCAGAACTTCAAGAAAAAATTTAATTTCTAGGAGGCGTGAAGGATGCTTTATATCAAAAGATACTTGACCAGCGACTGTATCTCGTTTACCTTCGTGGTGCTTATTTACTCCATTTTGGCTTCACTTGACATTCTGCCCCCGCTCACCACGCTGCTGGCATTTCAATTATTTGCCATGTCGACCGCCGCCACCCTGCTGTTGGCAATCACAGACAGAATAGCCTGGAAGAATCGTTGGCTCTCCATCGCTGTAGATTTGATTGACGTTTTACTTGGCGTCTTTGTCTCAGGCATGCTGCTCAATGTTTTCGTATTAAACCCGCTTAATCTGGCGGTAGTCGTCGGGATGTGCATCTTCGTTTATTTCGCAGTATACGGGGTGCTGATGATCAAGGATCAGGTGGATGCCAGCCGCATCAACCAGCAATTGCAATGGCTGCAGCAAAATAGAGATAAGAGGACGGGAGAGAAACAATGAGCAAAATTATGGAAGTGAGTCATTTGAAGAAATCCTTCGGATCGCTCGAAGCCGTCAAAAAAATTGACTTTTACGTTGAGGAGGGCAGTCTGTTTGCCTTTCTCGGACCTAACGGTGCCGGCAAATCTACGACCATTGATATGGTCTCCACCCAGTTGAAGCCCGATGGGGGCCGAGTTGTCATCAACGGGTATGAGCTTGGACAAGAGGATGAACACATACGGGCATCCATCGGCATCGTCTTTCAGGACAGCCTGCTGGATCCGCTGCTGACGGTAGAGGAGAACTTGCGAACACGCGGCAGCTTCTATGGGTTGTCGCGGAACGATCTGGATGCCGCTATCACTTCGGCTTCGCGGACCGCCAATGTCACGGAATTCCTGAAGCGCCCTTACGGCAAGCTGTCTGGAGGGCAACGCCGCCGGGCCGATATCGCTCGTGCGTTGATCCATACGCCCAAGATCTTGTTTTTGGATGAACCGACCACAGGTCTCGACCCTCAGACGCGGAAGTCTGTCTGGGCGATGATATTGAAGCTTCAGCGCGAGCAAGGCATGACGGTATTCCTGACCACACATTATATGGAGGAGGCTGCACAGGCGGATTATATTACGATTATCGATCACGGGGAGGTTCTTGCCCATGGCACTCCGCTTGAGCTGAAGACTCGCTACACCTCGGATGTGTTGAAAATCAAACCGCGGCATGACGAGGAACTCGCGGCCTTACTGGAGGAGCAGGCGATTACGTATGAGCGGGATGCGGCAGGCATCTACAGCATCGCTCTGAATCAGACCGTGGACGCCTTGCCGCTTCTGGACTTGTTCCGGAACAATATCGAGAACGTGGAGATCATTAATGGTACGCTGGATGATGTCTTTATCCGGCTCACAGGAACGGAGGTAAGAAACTGATGCTTGCTATTGCACAAAGGAACCTGCGAATTTTTTTCCGTGACCGTGCGGCCGTGTTGTTTTCCTTGCTTGCTGTCTTTATCATATTGGGGTTATATGTCATCTTTCTTGCGGACAATATCGCAAATGGCTTATCGGGGATTCCGGGAGTCAAATTTCTTATCAATAGCTGGATACTGGCGGGTATCCTCGCGGTAACCTCGGTAACTTCAACGACGGGGGCCTTCGGCATTATGGTGGAGGACCGATCCAGAAAGATCCTGAAGGACTTTACTACTTCCCCCATTCGTAGAGCAAAGCTGACTGGCGGCTACATTCTGAGCGCTTGTGCTGTCGGGATTATTATGAGCATAGCAACCCTCTTACTGGGTGAAGGATACCTTTTGCTGTTTGACGGCGAGCTTCTACCCTGGGCAAGCCTGCTCGAGGTGCTTGGACTGATTGTCCTGGCTGTGCTGGCCAGCAGCTCGATCATCTTCTTCATCACCACCTTTATGCGCAGCTCCAATGCCTTTTCGGCAGCCAGTACCGTCATTGGAACCCTGATCGGCTTCCTGACAGGCATTTATGTACCAGTGGGGAGCTTGCCGGATGGCGTGCAATGGGTAATCAAGCTATTTCCGATATCCCATGCGGGGGTATTAATTCGCAGTGTGATGCTTGAAAGACCAATGGAGATTTCCTTTGCCGGAGCGCCCACGGAGGCTATGGAGCAGTTCCAGCAAAACATGGGTGTTGTCTACTACTTCGGAGATTACACCGTGCAAAGCTGGCTAAGCATCGCCATCCTGATCGGCACAACCCTGTTATTCTTCGGCCTATCCATGCTTAACTTGTCACGAAAAAGCAAATAAGCACCGCCCATTTCATCAGCCGCGTTCAGACTGGAGTCCATGTTAAGATGGCCCCTTAGAACACGGCTGATTAGCGCTACTGCATGGTGAATGACTCCGTGAGACCATATTTTTGCAGCCATTGATGAATTTCCTGGTTTCTCTGATCTAGATAATCACCTCCTAAGCTATGATCGCCGCCCTCATAGAGAACGAACTTTACCGTTTTCCCCGCCTCCTCCAGATCGTTGGAAAAGTCCTGAACGGTCTGCCAGATCAGACGATCATCGTTCGTCCCCTGCAGTAGTAGCACCGGAGCATTAATGTTCGGGATTTTATCCAATATTGAATAGTCACCCTCTGATTCGGGATGCAATTTAATTAAGCTATATCTTACATAGAATGCGTTCTGCCTGAAATTATCTACAACTTCAGGTTTAGTTATGCCTGGATGCTCATCCAACCAGCGTATAATTACATCCCAACCCGTAAAGGGAGCTATGCCGACTACAGCCTGTACATCCTGACGCTCGGAGGCTAATCTCAAAGCCACTGCTCCTCCCATAGAGGCACCAATCAGATAGACAGAATCTTCCTTGACCCTGCCAGTGGACATCGCCAGCTTGATTCCATTGTCTGCATCCCGTGTGTTCTCCGCAATCCCCTGCACATAGCCCTCGCTCTCCAAATAGCCACGATAGGCAGGGTATAAGTAAACCACCTGGTCACTCATATCCATATATTCGTAGGTCAAGTAGGAATTTTGATGAGTAAGAGTCTTGTCTTCATACGCAAATCCCCCATGAAGATTCACAACAAGCGGATACTTTCCGGGAGCCTTGGGGACGGTCAGGTAAGCCAGCACCTTGATACCATCGCTTTTATAAAACACCTTATAGATGTCAATATTGGGGTTCTGACCAAGGATTTCTATGAGTTCTTTCGAGATGATCTCTACCTCGCCATCTTGCGGGGAAGTATCGTTTTTCTGGCAGCCAGATAACATGGCTGTAATTAAAACGAATGTAACTAACATCAAAAGGGATGCTCGGGTACCACTTCTTCTTATATATTCCATAACTTAATACACTCCCTAGATCGTTGTAAATGAAACTGTTCTAAAAAATCCAATTCGTCCCCCTTAATTGTTCTGAGGATTATAAATCCATAAATCCAAAAAAATGTTCTATTGAAAATTATTCTGACATAAATTATGCATATTTCCAATGACATTTTGTACCGGAGACAGTGTAAAAACGCAATTATTCTTCCTTGTCAGGAACCCACCCATTGACCTCTTAACAGAAGTTGCAGTAAGATAATGTGTAATTCTTCAAGTAAAGTGTATATCTTGATCAGCTAAGAAAAAGGGTAAGTAGATATCGGACAGGATCCCAGAGAGCCGGCGGTTGCTGTGAGCCGGTGTTCCGCCGATGATTCGAATGGCCTTTGGAGCTGCTTGTCCGAAAGACTCGTCCAGTAGGATTAGCCGGGTTTCCCGCCGTTATCATGGGACAGGTATCGAAGAACTCATCTGAACACAATATTCATGGCTCTTCCGTACTGAGAATGAAAACTCCTGCGCTGAAGTATGTTGGCAGACTTTAGGCAGTTGAATTAAGGTGGCACAACGACTCTTCGTCCTTATATGGACGGAGTTTTTTTATTTTAAGGGGGTGATGGTCATGGATGAGGGCTGGTGGCGCAACTGCTGCATAGACACAATAAAAATTCAATATTCAAGGAGGATTACCAATGAATCAAATTATTCCTTTCAGCAAAGAGCGAATGCTATCGGGCGACCGCGTGACTGGCAAGCTGCATCTGGGCCATTACGCCGGCAGCCTGCACAACCGAGTAAAGCTGCAAAGCCGCTATGACACCCTGGTCATGCTGGCAGATGTCCAGGCACTAACCACACATTTTGATCATCCCGAAAATATAAGCAGGAATTTACGGGAAATAACGCTTGATTATCTGGCTGCAGGTGTGGATCCGAATGAATCAACGATATTTATTCAATCCATGGTTCCTGAAATCGCTGAGTTGACCGTCTTTTTCTCAATGTTTGTAACGGTTAATTCTCTTCGTCACAATCCCACTATTAAGGCCGAATCGGAAAATCGAAGCCTTGGGGAGTTATATTACGGCTTTCTTGGCTACCCGGTCAGCCAGACTGCGGATATCGTCTTTTGCAAAGCGACCGTTATTCCTGTCGGAGAGGACCAGCTTCCGCATCTGGAATTAACCCGCAAGCTAATTAGAAGGTTTAATGAACTGTATCGTCCTGTCTTTCCTGAGCCTCAAGCTATTATCAGCGAGATGCCTAGGCTAGTTGGCACGGATGGAAATGCAAAGATGAGCAAAAGCCTCGGGAATACGATTCCTTTGGACTGCACAGAGGAGGAGCTGGTATTGAGGATACGCAAGGCAGTGACGGATCCGGCTCGTGTGCACAAAGACGATCCCGGACATCCAGAAATTTGCCCCATCTTTAGTTATCATCAAGCATTCCGGTCACTAGAAGCAGATAAGATTCAGGTGGCTTGCCAAATGGGGAGTATAGGCTGCACAGAGTGCAAGCGGTGTTTGTTCAAGGATTTGAATCTAATGCTGGAGCCTATGAGGGAACGCCGGGCAATGTATAACCGACGTCCGGATGATATTGAGGATATTCTGAAGACTGGCACCCGCAGAGCACAAGAGCTGGCAAAGGAAACACTTGGCGAAGTGCGGGAAGCCATGGGATTGGATTATTTTAATCATAACCAGGTGAACTGATAAAGTGAGATGCACATAGCAAAATATGCTTATCTCTTACTTTGAATCCAGCGGTACATGGAGACTTCCGGCTCAAAGCCGATTTTCCGGTAAAATGTCTGGCCTGAACCGACATATACTTTTACTGCACCGAGTGTTTTCAGCCGGTTCAGGCCTTCATAAATAACGGCTTTCCCCAGCCCTTTGCGTCTGTAAGCTTTATGCGTACCTACCGGCTCTAGAGTTGCTACCTTGTTCGCTTGATCCCACCAAAGACTGCAAAACGATACTACTTCCCCGGCGGTGTTCAGCACAGACAGTTCCAGCCCTGCTCTGTAATCAGGTGCCTTGGCGATGTTTCCGTAATGGAGAAGCGTCTTGTCCGCATCGCTTGTGCCGGCGTAGTCGAAAGCCATGATATGCCCAAGGGCTTTTGTGCGGCTATCTACTTCTTCACCCGTTTTAATAACATAACCTTGCGGCAAGAAGACTTGAAAATCTCTATCGAGCGTAAGGGACATGATCGTATCTTCCCCTGGCCCACGCGTGTATCCTCTGGATTCCGCTATGCGCTCGATCCCTTTCATTTCAGCTGTTATCGCCAGCGCATTACGGGTGCAGAGCTGTCCCGGCTCGAAAATCAAAAGCTTCTCTTCCGCATACTCGAACAACTCCTGCACGAGCTGCACGCCGGGCTCCAAGGTGTCCAGCAAAAAATACACATCCCCGTCATCGCAAGCAACTGCCGCAATGTCCCCGTTCTCATCCTCCCAAATTCCGATCCTGCTCTGCCACTGCTCCAATGTACCGTTTTTTGTCTCCTGAAAGAAAGGGACGAATTCCCAGCGGTCGATTCCCCAGTTGTTAGGATGACCCAGCAAGCTTTGCGTTCTAATAATAAAATCTCGCACTTTATATAGATCATCAGGTTCATACTTCCGTAGACTTATCGTCATATTCTTCACCCTTTACTTTCTTTGTTGTCTTTGTTGCTTCGACGGCAAAATCCATACCCGTCTGGCCACCCCCGCCGTTAAGCAGGCGCTTAAGCTCCGTTATTTTCTCATGATACATTCCGATCGCCTTAATCCTGTGAAGATTCCTATCCAATAATGACGTCAATTCGCGGTATTCCATAATAATCGATCCTTTTTCGTAAATGAGCTACAGTTCAACAATAAAGAATCTCCTCCAAAGCGAATAGATCGAGTTCTGTTCATATTTGTTTTTGCCATATCAAAGAGCCCGCTGCTATAAGAGCGAGCGGGCTTAACGCTATCTTTTTTTCGTATAAACAATCCGCTTGATGCTATCGTGAGAGAGGCAGAAGGTGTCAGCCAACTGGTCGATGGACTGCCCCGCAGAGAATTTGGCTCTAATTTCCCGGTTCCTGCGGATTAACAGTTCACGGCTTCCCGAGTTCTCTCCCCACTTTTTGCGTACCCCGTCCGTATTCGGGATATATATCGTAGTTCCTTGAATGTATTTCTGAATTTCTCTAAGCAGCACTTCCGGCAAAACCGTATCCGCATTCTTATATTTCATATTTGCTCCGCTCCTTAAATCATGGTTTGAGTTTAAGGGAGCAAAGCCTGCGGAGAATCAACTGTTAACAGACATCAGGTCCAGTAAAAAGGGCGATGATTCATGATCGCCCCATGCAAATTATCGCCCGGTCGATCCTGCAGACTTTGCATGGAGCTTGCCAAGTACGAAATCGATAACCCAAACCATCCTGAAATCCCCCCTTCTCATATATTAGTATCAACACCAAGATACCATGAAAACGCTGTTACATCATACACATTCTGCATTAGCAGATAATAATATAGCTCCTTCCAGCATAAGGCGCAGTGCTTATCCTGAAAGGAGCTTCTATTTTAAAAAATACTAGAGCCAATATCTCCGTCTTCTCCGGTCATCCAGCAATACGATAACCAGCAAATCGAACAGGACTAACGGAAGAATCAAAGGAGCAAAGGTTACATGGGCTTTATTTCCTTCCGGATGAACTGAACTCGTCTTTAAATATAATCTAGTCCCTTTTACTTTGACTATTGTCCCGTAAAGATCTGCACCGGTCTTTGTTCGGATTCTCACCCGTTTTCCGATGTGTTTGCGAGCCAGTTTTACGCGTTCCTTTACCGTCACCGTTCCTCACCTCCCCAGGGTCATAACACAGTATACGTGTCATCCCCGGGAGGGACTGGGCCAATCCCCAGCTTTGAAAGAAACATATAGAGGTTGTTCAAAAAGTCATCTTTTGATCACGGAGTATATCAAGGGGTTGATTCGACATCGAATCTTGCGTTCACCCTCGAAGTCCAAGCGGAGGCTTACGATGCATGCTTCCTTTGGAAGCATTTTGCTCATGTAGGTTTTGCCTACACTCCGTTCCTCCTTCTTCAGGTTCTCGCAACCTTCTCGGTGCTGAAAAGCTGACTTTTTGAACACGCACATATGGCGGTCTGTTTTCGAATTATCCTGTGAGGCTGTTCTGTCCAGAATCTTGTGCCGTCTTGCCGGAAAGGTGGCGATGTCCAATAAGCAGGAACGGCAGGCCAAATGCCGTCGTTAATGCGATAATCGCGAAGATCTGCACCGACCGGTCTACACCTAAGCCCTCGAGTAAGAATCCGCCAAGTAATGGCGCCAGCACATTGCCAAGATTATTGAAGCCGAACATCCCGAAATAAGTTCCCCTTAACCCCGGCTTTGCAATCCGGTCAATCAACAAATCCGTCATCGTGAACATCAGAACTTCGCCGATCGTGAACAGAATAACGGCGAGGAACATCGTCCATAGGTACGGAAAGGCTCCGAATAAGAGCAGGCTAGATGCTACACACACATTCCCGGCAATTAGCGGGACAACCGGAGAGAACCGGCTCGCCAGCCGGACGAGCGGGAACTGGATGATCAACACGGTAATTGCATTCAATGAGATCATATACCCGAACCAGGTTGCACTATCCTGAATGACCGCGCTTAATTCCATATACTGAGGAAGCGTAGAATTGAAATGACCGTATCCCAGCACGCAGAATATCGTCCCCATTAAAACAAAGATAAAGGTCCGATCCTTTCCCGTTACTCGCAATGCTTCTGATAAGGTCAGCCGTTCCTCGGCCTGTGACTTCACTCCGCCAATGTGGGTATGTCTGCGGAATTGCATCAGAAGAATCAGACCATAGCAAAAGTACACCAGCCCAGCGATATAGAACACATGAGCCGAGTCGGCAACGCCCATTTGCAGACCGATAATCGGACCCGCCACGACCCCGAGATTGATCGCCGCATAGCGCAGATTGAATACCAGCAGCCGGTTCTCCTTCGCGGTAATATCGGCAAGAAGCGCCCGTGAGGTTGGCTCGAACATGGCACGGCATAAGCCGTTCAATGCATTGAACACGAAGAAGAGCCAGATCCGGTCCGCCAGGGCAAACCCGACGAAGACAATAGCCCAACCGAATATTGAAATGAAAAGCACTTTCTTACGGCCGATCACATCCGAAATATAACCGCCATAGAAGCTGGCAAATACTCCGATCAAAGAGCTGACCGCTACCACGATTCCAGCTTGGGAAGGCGTTGCAGACAGCTTGCCGATCAAATAGATGGACAGGAAAGGAATACTCATTGACGTAGCCATACGCCCGAAAATAGTTCCAATAATGATCGTCCAGGACAACGGGTGAATTTGCTTTAACTGAGGAAACATGATGATCGCTACCCTTTCGTGATCCGACTTTTACACACTATTGGTCTATTTAAAACTCGAACCGGGCTGCTGTCAAGCTACTTTTCGCGCCATGCAGGAATGACGATCTGCACCGTTGTTCCGATTCCGGGGCGACTGCCGATGCTTACCCCGTATTTGCTTCCGTAATGAAGCTGAATCCGGCTGTTGACGTTACGGATGCCATACCCAGTATTCAATCCTTCTACCGGGTCGAAGATCTGCTTGATCTTATCCGGACTCATCCCCGTTCCATCATCGATAATTTTAAAAATGATATCTTCTCCATGCAGCTTCCCAGACACAGTGATATGAATGGAGTTCCCAAACCAGGCATGTTCCAGTGCATTTTCGATAAAGGGCTGCAAAATTAGCTTGATCGTATCGTACTTTATGATCGAAGGGTCAATATCATAGAATATGGAGACCGCATCGCCAAATTTGGTAGTCTGAATATTCATGTAGGCCTGCACCTGTTCCAGCTCGCTGCGGATCGGAATGACCGTCCGGCCCTCGTTCAGCGAGAGTCGGTAGAATTTCGCCAGGTCAAGCACCATCCGCTGAAGCTTCTCAATCTCTCCAAATTGCGCGAGCCGGCTGATGGACGATAATGTGTTGTACAGGAAGTGCGGATTAATCTGGGCCTGCAGAGATTCCAACTCCGCCTCCTTCTTCTCGATCTGGGTCAGATACACCTGGTCGATCAAATGATCAATGTCTCGTCCCATTTCATTCAATGCCGCAGCGATTTGGCCAAACTCATCCTTTCCCCGATAGCCCATTCGCTTATGAAGCTCTCCTTCCCGGAAAGCATTGAGCACATAGACAATTTTATTCATTCGAATAGAGAAATACCTGGAAATGAACATCCCTGCGAACGTAAAGACAATCAGGCAGAGCATGCAAATGAGCAAAATGAACATGCGCACCTTGGCCGAGTCCTGCTCCATGACCGTCATAGGTACATACGCTGTCATGGCCCAGGACTCTCCCACCGATTCTTGAATCGTCAAATAGAGATGGGATGAAGCTTCTCCATGAGCTTCTCCTTCCGGCAATAGGCCTGACTGGTACAAAACTCTTCCATACTCATCCTTAATCACCAGCGCACTGCCTTCCCCGATCTTGCTATAATCCAACCCTTGAAACAGCTCATCTATCCTGACGCTGAACCTCATGAACCCAATCTCATTCAAGTCCAACGGATTCTGGCTGTCTACCAGTCTGCGCAATAACGAGATCCGGCCAAAATCCTCGTCCCTCTCCACCCGCTGCCATGTCATCGTCTCGCCGAATTGTTCCGCCGGGAAATTGCGATGCCACGCCTTGTCCTCGATCCGGCTCAGATGGTAGAGGTTGTAGTTTCTTTCTAACAGATCCGGCCGCTCTTGCAGGAATTTGCCATGATAAATTTCGGGAAACGATTCATTTGCGAGAAATATGTACATCGCGATATTGAGGCTGGTTGCATTAACTGCAATAGAAAATTTGGGTCTTACGATCTTGGTAGTGCGCTCATAAGTGTCCCACCCCTTCTCATAAATGCGAAGCTGTGTAATCAGCGAATAATCCTCGTAAAGCATGTTCGATATCCGTTCGACATCGGAAAGCTTGTATTCAATATTATCCTTCATTTGCAGCAGAGTGCCTTGAATATTACTCCTCGTCTGTACCCGAATCGAATCCTCATACATCGAATGAGAGAAATAACCGATCGCGATCACCGGAATGATGATAAAGACCATATAAGTAATCATCAGTTTATATCCGAAGGGAATGAATCTTGGCTGCTTCGATGCCTTGCTGGCCGGGATCATCCGTGTTCACCTCTCTTCCGCGATTACTCCCGCTTGCGGAATTCCATCGGGGTCATCCCATAGGTTTCCTTGAATTGGCGGCTGAAATAGGGAATGTACCGATACCCTACCTGATCCGCGACCTCATAGATTTTCATCACCGGATTTCGCAGCAAATCCCTGGCCCGTTCCATCCGCATGCTGATCAGCATTTCACTGAAGCTCTTGCCGACCTCCTCCTTGAACAAATGGCCCAGATAGTTCGGCGAGAAGGAAAACTGCTCTGCCATATCCTTGAGCGTTATATTTTCATGCATCCGATCCTTCATCATCTTCATGATTTCACGGATCAGCCTGCTGTTCTTCGTATCCCGCTTCCTGCGCATCATCTCTGAAATTTCAAATACCTTGCGAACCAGCCAGGAGCGAATGTCGCCCATCATCTCGAATTTGAGCACCACATCAAGGCTGTGCAGCTCCATCCCCAGCATTTCAAACAAGTCCTCATCCTGTCCCTGCAAATAATGATCCAGCTTGAATACGATATACATCGCTAAGTTATAAATGGTAAACTTGGAGCGCAAGGTCGACACCGACTTGAACAGATTGTCGATCTCATCGTGGACACGTACCAATTCATAGTTGCTCATCGCCTTAAACAAGGCATCCAGACGGATATCCAATGTCTTGGCATCATTCATCTCCGGCGCTTTATGTACTTCTTCATAATTAATAATCTGGCCGCGGCCGAAAAACATTTTTCCGTCCAATGCCTCTATTGCTTGTCAGAAAGAGGCCGGCAATTGTGTTGGGCTCAGAACCTCTTCTCCCAATCCGACGGTTATCGACATGGATATGGTGGAATCGATCGAGCCGCGGATTTCTTCCAGACTTCTTGCCCGTCCCTCACCGTGCAGCAGCGCTGCAATCCGGTTTCGACTCAGCTTGCAATAATGGAGCCCGTTACTGTAAATAATCTCGTAAATATGCTTCAGACACATTTCAAGCTTCTGAGCGGCATCCTCCTCACCGTGCTCAGGCCGAAGCCATTTGAAATCATCGATCTCCAGCACCGCAACCCGGAGCGGGCCTTTCAACGAATCCAGACCATAAGAGGAAGCCAGCCGGGTCAAGCTATCGGCAGGATCCCAACTCAACTCGCCTTCCAGCAAGCGGATCAGCAGATCGTTCTTGGCCATCGGCTTCATTCGGAGGTAATTCTCTTCTGCCTCACGCTGACGTGCTTCCAGCTTTAATTCCCCGGTAATCGCCACCAAGGAGGCAATCAGTTCTTCATCATCCATCGGTTTCAACACATAATTGCACGCCTTGAGCGACAATGCCTCTCTAACATAATGAAAGTCCTGGTATCCGCTTACAAAAATAATTCGAACATTCGGTTTTCGTTCAATAGCAATTCGTGCCAGCTCCAGTCCGGACATATTCGGCATATTAACATCGGTCACCAAGATATCGACGGGCTGCTGTTCGAGAACCTCGCATGCCAAAAAACCGTTGCTGACAGCTCCAACAACTTCAAGCCCAAGGTCTTGCCAAGGAATAAACCGTTTCATCCCTTCCAGATCCAGCAGTTCGTCATCGGCTAACAGCACTTTATACATGATGTGTGTCCTCCTAGGATAGACTCTTGAATCCAGTATACCGTTACGATATGTTCCTGAACAGGCACAGGTTCGTCCGGCAGTGAGAGGAAAAAAGGGCCTGAATGAACCAGGCCCTTTCATGAAAAAATTAATTGCCGTTAATCATTGCTTTATTCTCGCCCCACTTTTTAGCGAAGTGGTCCAAGGTGGCTTGGAATCCGGCGGCCATCGTATCGTCATAAGCCTTGTCTAACAGAGCCAACACTTCTTCGTCGCTCTTCGTGAACAGCGTTTGCGCTCTCACTTGATCCCAAATGTCTTTAGCGCGTTGGAACGCAATGCCTGCTTCGCTGTCCGGGCTTGGCGGCATATTAACGAACTCCGTAGCGTCCCCTTGCGTTTTCCATGTAATTTGATACTGCCAGTAAGTCGCCCAGTTACGTTCGTTTTCAGCCAATGTAGACTCGTATTTACCTTTTGTATCATCCGCAAATACGGTGTTGCCGACCCACATCAACGGATCCATGAACTTCTGATACTCAGCCAGTTTATCTTTCTCCGTACCGTATTTCTCCGTAAATTTCGGTGTGTAGCCGTCCGCTTCAAGTCCTTGCCAATACTCGCCTTCCACGCCCCAGAATTGCAGCGTCGTTCCTTCCGGACCGGTCCACCAATCCAGGAATGCAAAGACGGCTTCCGGATCTTTAGCGCTTGTAGTAATTACTGCCGCATTCCAGCCCAATTTATTGTAGGTGCCCGGATAGATTTTGTTCTTATCCAGTCCTTCTTTATGAATCGGCCAGATCATGAAATAGCCCAGATCCGGATTCGACGGATCTTTCTTTCTAAGCTCGGTATCCGCTGCCATCGCGTAAACCGTCGGGTTCGCTGTCGCATACACCGCTACCCGGCCATTGATCAGTTTCTCGTCGACCTGGTCGCGGGTTTGCGTAAATGCGTCTTGCGTCATCAAGCCTTCACGGAACAATTTTGCAGCATATACTACAGACTCACGGTAAGGTTCATCCTTATAGATCGATTTCATCTTGTCTTCGCCGTCAGGTACGGCAAAGAATCTGCCGAAGCCCATGTTATCTTCCTTAAACGCGGAGTAAATTTGGTCGAGACCATGTCCTTCAGTGGCAAGGTCCGTTTCAAACGGAATCACGTTCGGATACTTTTCCTTAACCTGCTTCAAATAGGCGTATAAGTCATCCGTAGTTTCTAGTTTAGGCGACCCAAGCGCCGTATAGTACTCCTTGTTTACAACCCAGCCGGCGTTTCCGTTCGGCCGGTTCGTATACCAGTTCGGGAACTGATACAGCTTACCATCAGGTGAGCGAAGCATGTTCAGAGCTTTCGGATCAAGCCATTTTTTCAAATTCGGGTATTTATCGATATAATCATCAAGCGGCACAAGCAAGCCTGCTTCGCGCAGCCGTTCTACGTCGGTGCCCCGTTCGCCCCATACGATGTCAGGCAATTCGCCGGATGCAATCATCGTATTTAGCTTCTGAGCAGCGTTGCCGCCGTTTGGTACTTCCGTCACCGTAATCTTCTTGTTGTCTTGAACCCATTTCGTGGTTGGATCATCACCCCACTTAGGCATCGTATACCAGTCATAATTTCCGAACAAAGTAATGTTGAGCGGCTCTTTCCCAATTTCATAGAGCTTCGGTCCCTCTGAGTTCGCCTCTGTCGCTGGCGGCTCCGCAGTGTTGCCGTTCTGGTCAGCCGGTTTTCCGCTATTGCTGTTTTTGCCGGAGCAACCGGCAACCAGTGCAATAATCGTCAGGGCCGATAATACGGTAACCAGCCATTTTCTCCTCTTCCTCATAGCGTTGCTTTCCCCTTTCTGAAATACAAATGATAGGATCTATGGTTAAAGCTTGTGCTCTAAACCCGCTCGAGATGTCGTTCGTCCACTTCACCTACTCCTTCAGTGAACCCACCAGTACGCCCTTGACAAAGTATTTTTGTACAAAAGGATAGACGCAAATAATTGGAAGTGTAGCAACGATCATCGTCGCCATCGAAAGCGATTTGCTTGTGATCGTTTTAGCCCGCTGCATGTGGGCCAGCGATGAAGCATCCAGCCCCCCTCCCCCTTGTTCGGAGACGATATTGGATAACAGAATCTGCCGTAAAATCGTCTGGATCGGGTATTTATTCTGATCGGAAATATAAATCCCGGCAAGGAACCATTCATTCCAGTGATACACGGCGGTAAACAGCGCCAGGGTGGCGATAACCGGTCCCGACAATGGGAGAACGATTCTGAACAGGGTGCCCCAGTTCCCGCAGCCGTCGATTTTGGCCGACTCCTCCAATCCATTCGGAAGCCCTTGGAAGAAGGTTCGGAAAATGATCATGTTCCACACGCCAATCAGCGAAGGGATAATGAAGACCCAGAAGGAGTTCATCAAACCCAGGTTGCGAATCAGCATGAAGGTAGGAATCAATCCGCCGCCGAAATACATCGTAATAATACACATAACCATATAATATTTACGGCCCATCAGTTCCTTTTTGGACATGCCGTAAGAAAAGATCGCTGTGCACAGAATCGCGGATGCCGTGCCAATGATGGTTCGTAGAACCGAGATGAAGAATCCGCTCATCAAACGGTCGTCCTTAAAGACGACGTTATAGTTTTCCAAGGTGAATACTCTCGGCCATAGCGTAACTCCGCCTTTGGAAGTATCAAGCCCCTGGTTAAAAGATACCGCTAAAGCGTTCAAGAAGGGATACAGCGTAGAAACCGCGAGCAAAATAAGAAATGAATAGATGAAAATCATCATAAAGCGATCACCCAAGGTGTCTTTCATATCAAGCAACCTCCTCTGATTATATCCGGATTACCACAAACTGTTGCCCGACCGCCGTGCTATGAAATTGGCCAAGCTTAGCAAACCGACGCTGACTACGGCTTTGAAGACCCCAACGGCAGTTGCATAGGAGTATCGGTAATTGTCGATCCCGACACGCACCACATACGTATCCAATACATCGGATACATCCCGGATGGCCGGGTTGGCGGCGAGAATCAAAATATCCTCAAAACCCGCGCTCAACAGATTGCCGATCGCCAAAATCATGAAGATGCTGATAACAGGCATAATGGATGGAAGCGTAATCAGATAAATTTGCTTGAATCGGCTCGCACCATCGATCGATGCAGCCTCATATGTATTTGGATCCACACCGGCGATCGCCGCAAGGTAGACGATAGAGCCAAATCCGATTTCCTTCCAGACGTTCGTCGTTACGAGAATCCCCCAGAAATATTGAGGCAATGACAAAAAGTTAATTGGCTTGTCTATGAAGTTCAGCTTCTCCAGAAGCATGTTGATGCTCCCGTTATCCACCGCAAGCAATGCGCTGACCAGACCGCCCAGGATAACCCAGGACATAAAGTGCGGCAAATAAGTGATCGTCTGCACAACCCGTTTGAAGGCCATCTTTCTAACTTCATTCAGCATGAGAGCCAGAACAATCGGGGCCGGAAATCCGATGAGAAATTTCAGAAAACTGATAACGATCGTGTTTCTCATCACGTTTTTGAATTCCGGTGCATTGAAGAAATAAGCGAAGTGCTTGAACCCTACCCACGGACTGCTGGAAAAACTTCTTCCGATTTTGTAATCCTGAAAAGCCATCAGGATGCCATACATCGGGATATAACTAAAAATAAAGATCAAAATTAATGCCGGTATGACCATAAGCTGCAAATCCCACTGCTTGATAAACCTCCAGAATCCGCTTCTCTTCTTGTCCGCAGCCGGTTCCAGCCTGTTTTCCACGGATAATTGCGCCATTTATGTATCCTCCCTCTACTGCTTTCTCCGTCTACCCTTTATTTTAAGAAAATGAAAGCGCGCTTACTATCTGCTCAATCAACGAAATCTGATACTAATCAACAAGGTAACATTAAGATTACATTCCGTGAGAATTATTGTAAGATGATTCAATAGCTATGCATTTCATTGAAGCTCAGGAGGCTTTTTGATTGAATTCAGAACATACGTCACTTCAAAGGAAATTACTTCCCCGTCACATCAGCTTCATGGCCATGGGCGGGGTAATCGGCACAGGGATTCGGGCTGACTTTATCTGAAGCCCAGGATTCGGAGCGGGTGCTGCACTCCATGGCTATCGGGGGCGAAGCGCCTTCGGGACTCGCAAGGCTCTCATCCAAAGGCGTGCCTGTTCGCAGTTTGCAGTGGGTAGCCGTTCTTTTGATTACGGGGTCCCTGATCGCCTATTTTGCCCAAGACGGGCTGTTTCGCCTGCTGATGGCTGTTCCCGGCTTCGTCGTACTGCTGGATCCTCAGAATCGAATCAGCATCGCGGTGTGTCTGGCGGTGCTGGGAATATTAACGGTCTGGTCCATTCTCCGCTTCAAGAAAACCGGGTCGCCAAAGCTGACCAGTTAAGCATTTGCGTCCGTCTTTTACCGCACAACCCGGGATTATCCTGTTCTCTCTCTTTGGCATGCATGCTACAATAGTAAACGTATTGTAACTACTTGCTGATGGCAGAGTACAAGACTTGGGGGATACTATGGAACTTCCTTACCAGACACAATATGTGATCAAACCGCGCAGACGCCCGTTTCGCCTCAGACTGCGCGATCGGATCCGGCGAACTTATCAATATGATACCGCCTATTGGCGGCTTGCCATTGCCGGTCCCTGGGGGGCCGGCATCTTTGCATTTATGCTTGCTGCCATGGGAATGCCTACCGGGTTCGGCGTCGCCTTTGATATCCTTGTCTTCTTATTTCTAGGAACGCTGGCTCACTTCATCCTGTGCCATATCGCTGCGTTCCTGCTGGCACTGCTCGGAGTTCCCGGGCCCAGGCTGTATTATGGCAGCTTGCTGTTTAATATTGCTGCGGTCTATCTGATCTTCTATCAGGAGGATCAATCCGTACTTATTTCTTCCATTGTAACAGGCATATTGACTGTTGCAGGAATTGTCGGCGGGTTTATATTCGCTGTACTTGCCTCCCGGCAGGTACGTTTTCGGACGAAATTCACGATCAGCTCTGTGCTTGTTCTTATGCTGCTGACAGCCGCCCTCTGGCCTGAGCAGGCCCAGCATGATATGGAAGTCAGCGCAGACAGCGATGTGGTTATTGAAGAGTTAACGGCTGCGGATCCCTCTGTTGCCGGCTCCTATGAGGTCCATCATTTTACCTATGGCAGCGGCAAGGATTACTGGCAGCCGGAATTCGGCGAACAGAGCGACTATACTACGGAGAGTGTGGATGCTTCCGCCTATATTAAAAAGTGGAACCGTCTCCGGACAAAATATTGGGGATTCAATGAGAAATCGCTCCCGGTGAATGGCAGAGTGTGGATGCCGGAAGGGTCCGGCAGTTTTCCGCTCGTGCTGATTGTACACGGGAACCACCTGATGGAGGACTACTCAGACGACGGTTATGCTTATCTCGGAAATCTGCTGGCAAGCCGGGGATACATCGCGGTCTCCGTGGACGAGAATTTCCTGAATTACTCTGTGTGGACCGGTATTCCCGATAACGATATGAAGGTGCGCGCATGGATGCTCTTGAAGCATTTGCAGCAGATTGGCGCCTTTGCCGGGGATGCGGAGTCTCCTTTTTATCAAAAGGTGAACTTTGACAAGATTGCAATGATCGGCCATTCACGCGGAGGTCAGGCGGTTGCCATGGCTTCGGATTATCAGCGCTGGTTCGACTCCGATCCCGGGCTTGAAGGACTTGAGCAATATCAGATTCAAGCGGTTGCCGCTATTGCCCCTACGGATAAAAAAGTGGATGGGAATCTGGCTGAGCTGGAGAACATCAATTATTTAACGCTGCAAGGAGCAAGGGATGGGGATGTCAGTGATTTTGACGGGGAAAGACAGTACGTTCGAACCTCCTTTACTTCTTCCAGCGGGGATGAAGAGTATTATTTCAAAGCCGCCCTCTACATCGGAGATGCTAACCACAGCCAGTTCAATACCGGTTGGGGGAGACATGATGTCAGTTATCCGAAGGGAATTCTGCTGAACCGGCAGGGACTGCTCACACCGGCAGAGCAACGCCAGATTGCCAAGGTGTATATATCGGCTTTTCTGGAAGCTGCATTGCATGGCAAGGAGCAGTATACGCCTCTATTCGTTGACTCCCGTCAAGCCCTGGACTGGCTGCCGGAGACTTCTTATTTTAATCGTTTCGAGAGCAGTTCCATGACAGCATGGACCCGATTCGATGAGGATGCCAACCGGATCACCCTCCCTGAGGGTGGAACCGCAGAGGGCGAGGAAGTCATTTGGCGAGAGGAAGAAGCCAAGAACCGCCGCAATACGGGAAAAGGCACAAAAGGGATTATGCTGGAACGCAGGGAATCCTCTGAGGAGGTATCCACTTATACACTGGATTGGGAGCAGGGTGCTCCACAGCCGGCAGGCGGCATCGGTATCCTGTCTTTCGCCATGGCGGACAGAAGCTATGAATTAGATAAACCGGCGAAGTCCTCTGCTGAGGATATCCCGCCGGAACCGATGGAGATTGAAATTGAACTGGAAACCATGGATGGGATTGCCGTCTCGCTTCCGCTCTCACAGTTCATGGCGCTGCAGCCGCTTCCCGAGACCCGGTTCACTCTGCATCCTTGGCTTGATCTCCACTTATCGGACGGAAAATACAAGCAGCCTACGGAATCTGTCTTCCAGACCTTTCAGTTAAACCTGGATACCTTTTCTGAAGCAGATTCCCGGTTCAATCCGGAAGCCGGTATCGGAAGGCTCAGCTTTCACCTTTATAACGGGATGGGCCGTGTCATGATTGCCGATATCGGCGTATATGAGTAACTATATAAGTTGAATTGCACGTGCGGGGGCAACGTGTGAAGAGTTCGCTACGATCGCTGTTGCTCGCGGATTTCTTTGATTGAACTAAGTTCTAACAAGGGAGAAATCCGCGAGCAAAGGCGACTTCACATCTCGCATCGCACTCAGTTCCAGTGTACGGTGTTTCGCAATATGATGACGGTGAGTCATCTACATGCAAACACGTATTGCACATGCATTTAGTGAACAAAGTTACCTTACATTCGGGGGAAATGGTAAGAGGAGCGGAAATAGTGAAACTTTTGCGCTTAAAGTTGGCTAAAACGTGGGTTTTACAAATTTTTGGGTTTTAAGGTAAGTTTTTTCACTACAGGTGGCTTTGAACGCCGAACGGAGAATATAAGGGAAGTAATTTCACTAAATTGCGACCAGAAGGAGCATGGCTAGAATAAGTCTGGTCAGATCAAGGCTTACGTGCAATCTTGCTTGCATTCGTGAGCTCAACTGGCTAAAGCCGTAATAATAAACAGGCCATCCGGAGTGATTCCCGGATGGCCTGCTTCATGTTCATTTATTCTTTCGGCACCAGATTGTAGATGTCCCCGCTCTCCATAACGTCGATCAGACGATCAAGCCACAAATAGTATTGCACCGCTTGCTCCATCTTGCGCAGGTCTTCCTCCAATATTGAACAATAAGATTCATGCGGCTTATCATCGGACTTCAACGTTTTATGGATTTCATTCATAGCTTTACGAAGGACAAGAAGATTACTCTCCACAGCTTTTCTCCACTTAATCGCGAAAAAATCCGTAAAGGTCTGGTGCCAGTCATATTCAACCTCGTACAAATCCTTACGAGATCCCTTCTCCCACACCTTATTAACCATTCGGAGATCCAGCAGCGCCCGCACTCCCGTACTCATGCTGGTCTTGCTCATCTTCATTTCCATACCCATCTCGTCAAGAGTCATCGGTTTATCTGCAAAAAAAAGCAGCCCGTATAAATGGCCCGTCGAATGCGATATTCCATATAAATCCATATTGCTGCCGATTGCTTCTATTACACGCTTACGAATTTTCATCAGTTCAGCCTGCTGTTCCGACGTTAGCTGATTCAGGCTTGCGCTCATGTGTCATGCGACCTCCAGTTCTGACGATAGCTGTACTTCTTGCTCTTATGAGCTATGCTTCCTCTATCTTAAGAAAAGCAGCTTAAAAAGTAAAGAATCAGATTGGGCAGGATATTTGAGCAATCCGGAGCATTCTCAAGTATCTTTACGTTCTGTTTTTTCTGTACGTTCTATACGTACTGTAATCACGTTTGGGTTTTGCTTGTTCGTTTGCTAGACTTATTGCATGGGTTAACACGGGAGACAGAATTTATTGAAAATAGTAAATAGTAAGAGGTGAGTGCATGCAAAAAGAAATATTGAAAGTAAATCAACTAAGCAAGCTATTTGGCCCGGGTGCCGAGCAAGGCGTTAACCTGTTAAAGCAAGGGTACTCCAAGGAACGCCTAGCTAAAGAGAAAAATTTGACCGTCGGTGTAAATCAGGTCAGCCTAGAAATTCGCGAGGGAGAAATCTTCGTCATCATGGGACTATCGGGAAGCGGAAAGTCAACGCTTGTCCGCATGCTCAATCGGCTGATCGAGCCAACCGGCGGAGAGGTGCTCTTCCACGGACGTGATCTTCGGAAAATGAACAAATCCGAGCTTAGAGAGCTCCGCAGAAAAAGCATTAGTATGGTCTTTCAGAAGTTCGCTCTCTTTCCACACCGTACTGTGCTGGAAAATGTGGAATACGGCCTGGAGGTTCAAAAGGTGGCGAAATCCGAGCGCCGCAGCCGGGCTATGTCTTCCCTTGAGCTCGTTGGATTAAAGGGCTGGGAAGATCATTATCCGGATCAACTCAGCGGCGGCATGCAGCAGCGGGTCGGGCTAGCCCGCGCGCTTGCTAATGACCCCGAAATTCTGCTGATGGATGAAGCATTCAGCGCCCTTGACCCATTAATCCGCCGGGATATGCAGGATGAGCTGGTGGCATTGCAGGATAAGATGAAGAAGACGATTGTATTCATCACACATGATCTGGATGAGGCACTTCGTATCGGAGACCGGATCGCCTTGATGAAGGATGGCGAGCTGATTCAGATTGGAACCCCGGAGGAAATGCTGACTCAGCCTGCCGACCGCTATGTGGAGCGGTTCATCGAGGATGTGGACCTGTCCAAGGTACTGACCGCTTCCCGTGTCATGCGGCGTCCCGAGACGGTCACTCTGGATCGCGGACCTCGTGTTGCGCTGGAATTGATGAGAGAACGCGGTATATCCAACCTGTTTGTGATTGACCGTACCAAACGTCTGCTTGGGGTTATTACAGCGGAAGATGCTTCCCAGATTTTAAAAACAGGGGGCGGGCTGCAGGATATCCTGATCACCGACGGACCTCGCGTAACTCCGGATACGCTGTTGAACGAGCTCTTCGAGGTCACCAGTTCGGCGCGCGTGCCGTTGGCTGTCGTGGATGACCAACAGAGGCTAATGGGAGTCATCGTTCGCGGAGCTGTACTCGGCGCTCTAGCCGGGGAAGTCAGTCACAAAGAAGGAGGTGAGCGATCATGAGCTTCTTGCCTAAGCTGCCCATTGCGAACGGAATCGAGCAAGCCGTCGACTGGATGGAAGATCATCTTGCTCCTCTGTTCGGAGCAATATCCGAGGTCATTGAGACGATTGTTAATTTCTTCTCCAATGTATTTTTATTTCCTCATCCGCTCATCTTTATAGCAATCATTGGTGTTCTCGCTTACCTCATTGGCAAGTGGAAGCTAAGTCTGTTCACGATCATCGGATTTCTTCTGATTGATAATCTCGGCTATTGGCAGGAAACGATGAGCACCCTGGGTCTTGTCATTACCTCCGGATTATTCTCCATTTTATTCGGGATTCCGATCGGTATTATCTGCGCCTACAGTAAGACAACAAACCGGATCGTCGCTCCAGTCCTGGACTTCATGCAGACGATGCCTGCCTTTGTTTACCTGCTGCCGGCAGTTACCTTCTTTAGCCTTGGTGTCGTGCCAGGGGTAATTGCTTCTGTCATCTTTGCGATTCCGCCGACGATTCGGCTGACGCATCTCGGCATCAAGCAAGTGTCCGGAGAGCTTACAGAAGCTTCTGATGCTTTTGGCTCGACCTCTTGGCAGAAGCTGATCAAGGTGGAGCTGCCGCTCGCTATGCCGACCATGATGGCCGGGGTGAACCAGACCATTATGCTTTCATTGTCCATGGTCGTTATCGCATCGATGATCGGCGCACAAGGGATTGGGGCAACGGTGTACCGTGCGGTCACCCAACTCAAGATCGGCCAGGGCTTTGAAGCCGGCTTGGCCGTTGTTGTCCTGGCGATCGTACTCGACCGCTTTACACAGAACTTATTTAAATCAAACAAGAGGAGTGTGTAATTAATGAAGCTGAAGAAGATGAAGAAACTGATGGTGCTTGCTGGGCTGGCATCCCTGTTCGCCTTGACGGCATGCGGAACGGCAACCAATGACAACGGTGATGCCTCCGCAGCAAATGGACTCGCCGGTATGAAACATGAAATTATCGGTATTGACCCTGGAGCAGGGATCATGAAGGCAACCGAACAGGCGATTAGCGATTATGAACTAGAAGACTGGAAGCTGATTGAAGGTTCCGGAGCCGCGATGACGGCTATGCTGGATAAGGCCGTAAAAGCTGAAGATCCGATTATCATTACCGGCTGGACGCCGCATTGGATGTTTGCGAAATATGACTTGAAGTATCTTGAGGATCCCCAAAAAACCTACGGTGAAGCCGAAGAAATTCATACCATTGTCCGCCAAGGACTAAAGGATGATCATCCGACCGCCTATGAGTTTCTCGACCGGTTTGAGTGGACCTCCGACGAAATGGGTGAGATCATGACCGCCATCCAGGAAGGAAGCGATCCCGCCGAGGCAGCCAAGAACTGGGTTGATGCTCATCCGGAGCGTGTGGACGAATGGGTTAAGGATCTAAGTCCTGTTAACGGCGATACGTTCAAGCTCAGCTATGTGGCTTGGGACTCCGAAATCGCCAGCACCAACGTGCTCGAATATGTACTGGAGAGCAAGCTTGGCTATGACGTTACTTCCCTGCAAGTTGAAGCTGGTCCGATGTGGACCGGCGTAGCCAGCGGCGATGTGGATGCTTCCGCAGCAGCCTGGCTTCCATTGACTCATGCCGACTACTGGGCAGAATTCGGGGAGAAGCTTGAGGATCTCGGACCGAATATGACCGGGGTCAAGACCGGTCTCGTCGTTCCAGCTTACATGGAGATTAACTCTATCGAAGATTTGAAGTAAATGAGCAGAAAGCGGTACATTATTTCCCTCCTGACAGCTTATAGTGCTGTGGGGAGGGGATTTTTTATTTATTTTCATCACATGATATTCCTACAGTATTTTCGACAATTTCAGCTCTCCACTTTCTAATTTCGCATTTTTATAGCATAATAGATATAACGTTATAATGATTGATCAAATTCATACGCTGGAGGTGACTACCTTTTGCCTAAAACATCTGGCTCTTCTAAAACCACAGGGGCCTCGCCAACCTGGAATCATTTTAAGTCCAAGCTTCTTCTTAAATATACGATCTCATATGTGTTAATCTTTCTGATTCCACTGACCGTGGTCACATTGCTTGTGTATGAAAGCGCCGTCAAGAGCCTCCGGATTGAGATTGAACAATCGAACGTAAATCAGTTGAATCAGGTAAAGACGACCATCGATGAACGGATGGCTGAATTACTCGATATTGCGAGCAAAATTTCCTATGATCAGAAGCTGACACCCTATATGGTTCATCATCCCCTGTATAGTGCAGACGCAATTCGAACCTTAAGCCAGTATAAAGCCAACAGCAGTATCCTGGAAGACTTGTTTTTATATTATCACAATGACTCGGTCATTTATGCTCCCGCCGGCATGACGAATATTAATGTTGTATTTGAACGGATGTATAAGTATGAACGGTGGACGAAAGAGCAGATGCTGAGGGATCTGAACGAATTAAAGCAGCCGGTTATGCGGCCGGCGGAACTCGTCAATGTCTATTCCCATAGCGATCCTATGCTGACTTATCTGGTGCCGATCAAACCGAATGATCAGTATCCATATGGCATTGTTGTCTATTTAATGAAGGAGTCCAAGCTGACCGGCGTGATGGATTCCATCCTCAGCGACTTTTCCGGCGGCAGCTTTATTTTTGACCAGAACGGCGAAGCGCTAACCGTTAACAATCACGGCACCAGCTTGCCGGCAGAGGACCTGGCCGCCTTGCCGTCCCTTGAACCCGGAATTCACAGTTTGACACTGAACCATGACCAGTATTCAGTTGTCGTCGTGAAATCCGATTATAATGGATGGACGTACATTACAACGATGCCAAGCTACCAGTTCTTCAGCCGTGTCGCCCATATCAAGGAACTGGTATTCTTGATTTTCTGTGTCACAGCCATCACAGGTATTGTGGCCGCTATGCTGCTTGCCAAGCGCCAATATCACCCGATCAAAGACCTGCTCGAATTCGCCAAGCTTAAGCCCGGCTCCTCTCATGAGTTACAGCATCGGAATGAATGGGAATGGATTAAGCAGACGATTCATGACTATAGCGCCAGAATCGATATGCAGCAGCCTTATGTGCGTAACCAATGTCTGCTGCTGCTCCTGAAATACGGCCAGCCCAATGATGCTGATGTGGAACGAATGATTCAAGGAACCGGGTTAATGCTTCCGCCGGGCAGGGGCTTCTATTTTTCAGTTCTTCTTGCTTGGGATGTGGGAGTTGAAGGGGAAAGAAACTGGCAGGAACAGCAGCACCTGCAGGAAATGTTGAGTGAATTTGAATTATCTGAGCTGGATACCCGCGTTTATGGTCTTGAATTCTCTCCGGATGAGCAATTTGCTCTAATCATCTCCGTCGCAGCGTCCAGTCATGAAGAAGCCCAGAAACGGGTTCTTCCTATTATTGAAGCTATTAAGGTGCTTATTGTCGACCATTTAAGAGACATTCCTTATATGGGTGTAGGGACGCTTTACGATGATCTTTCGAGTTTGAACCAATCTTTCATTGAGGCCTCGGCAGCGCTTGAATACCGGATGGTTGGCAGCAACGGACGTGTGACTTATTTTGAGCAGATTGCCGAGTTAAACGTTCCTTCTGCCGAAAGTTACTGGATTCCCCGGAAGACCATCCTGAAGATCGAGCAAGGCCTGAAGCAAGGGAATGCGCTTGTAACCCAGCAAGTGATTACTTCTGTGATTGAGGAATTGAAGATTGAATCGTTGTCTGTCTCGCTGCTGCGCTGCATCTGCTTTGACCTGTTGAATTCATTGCTGCGCACAGCCTCCGAGCTCGGCATGAATGAAGTGTTCACTGATCTGTCCAGCCTGACCTCCTTCGAGTCCTTAGAGGAGTTAGCTTCAAGACTTGGAGCGCTCACAACCCGAATCTGTCAGCAGGTAGAGCGTAATGCGGAAAATGAACAGCATTCTTTGCTGGATGATATTGTCGCCTATGTCGACCAGCAGTATGCGGATTACACTTTAAGTCTGGAACATGTGGCACTTCGGTTCTCAATATCTACCTCCTACCTTAGCCGGTGCTTTAAAGAGAAGACAGGAATGAACTTCTCCCAGTATATTTGGCAATGCCGCATGAACGAAGTAACTCGCCTACTGGTTAAGAGCAGCGCGCCGTTGAAAGAAATTATCGAGCAAGTAGGATATCTTGATGCGCCGAATTTTATACGTAAATTTAAAAAAGAGACTGGCTATACTCCCGGACAGTACCGGAAATTATATACAGGTGAGCAAATCGACGGTGATGTTTGAAGCAAAAAGTTGGACGGAAAACTCTACGTTTTCTTCGTCCAACTTTTCATTTTGGGGACTGATTAGACAGCCCCTTGCCTTGTTGCATGTGTTTGTAATATCCAGATAGGTTGCACTGATTTACTCAGCTTGCTCCAGAATGTAATCTACCAATTCCTCTACGGGAACCGTGGCCAATGCGATTGCCGTATCTGTAACGCCATAATAAATATAGAGTAGACCGTCTTTCACTACATTGCCTGTCGGGAATACAACGTTTGGAATCTGGTAGCCGAATTTTTCATAATAGGTTTCCGGCTCCATAATAAAATCTTTGGTACGGGCAATGACCTTTTCCGGATTTTCCAGGTCAAGCAACAGTGCTCCTACCCGGTATACAATTTCATCATCAACGCCATGGTACAGCACCAGCCAGCCGCGGTCTGTCTTCACCGGCGGCGTCGATCCGCCGATTTTCCGGGACTCCCAGGACATATTCTCCGCCTTAGCCAGCAGCTTGGGCTCTTCCCAATGAATCAAGTCCTCGGAGTACGTGATCCACATCGCAGCCTTCTCGGTTCCATACTTTTCGCCGATATATTCTTCCGGACGACGGAGCAGAACAAATTTGCCGTTAATCTTCTCAGGGAACAAGATATTGTCCCTGTCATTTATGTCCAGCGGAGTTGTATCGGCAACGAATTCCCAATCAATCAGGTTTTTGGACTTCACGATGGAGGAACGGGTCAGCCAATGCCCCTCCTCTTCCCCCCAACCATCCGGATATTTAGGAATCGACCGTTCAGGAACACCGCGATTTGTCGGATAGTAACTCATCGCACATGGGCGAAGAGCGTAGTTCATGTAGAAGGTATCATCAATCTTGACAATACGCGGGTCCTGCACACTGCCATAAGGGAAGCCAAGTTCATCCGGCGTCAGGATCGGCTCATCCTTCACATGGGTAAAATGCACCCCGTCTTCGCTCTCCAGCAAGCCAAGAAAATTTTTGCACGGGGTCAGGGAGCCTGCCGTCCGCTCAATCATATAAAATTTGTCATTATCAATAATGACAGCGGGGTTGAACACCGTAACCTTTCTCCACTCGTATCCGCCAGGTACTACAATCGGATTCTCAGGGTGTCTGGTAATTTTCATCTCTTCCGCCTCCTATTTTGTATCCTGCTTTATTTTTATTGTTTTAATCTCGTACGGCTTGAACTTCAGCCGCAATTTGCCCTGCTCTGTACGAAGCTCCTCCCGCTCCTCTTCCAGCAAGCTCGCCTCATAGATTCGAACCTCGGACGACAGGCCTCTGAGGATAGCCTCGCTTCTTCCGCCTGACGACTCATACATCCTTAGCACACTTCCGCAGCCGTCTTCAGAAGGCTTAATCGTATCCAAAATAACATGGTCACTGTGGAAATCCATCCAGCAATGAAGCTCAGGATAGAGACCTCCCTGCTCGCCAGCAATGATTCGCAGCGGTGCATTCAATGCAGCCGCTTCACGTACAACGTGCGCATCACGCCAATCTCCGGCATGGGGATACAGAGAATACGTAAACTCATGCTCTCCGCGATCCGCATGCAGATCAGGCCAGCTTGGCGCACGCAGCAAGGATAAACGCATCGTATGACCATGGATGTCATAGCCGTATTTGCAGTCGTTCAACAGACTGACGCCATATCCACGCTCCGATATATCAGCAAAACGGTGGCCGCATACCTCGTATTGGGCCTGCTCCCAGCTTGTATTGCGGTGCGTAGGCCGCTCCAATGCTCCAAATGGAATCTCATAGGTCGCTTTGTCGGCAAGCACATCTACCGGGAAGGCAACCTTTAACAGCTTATGATCTTCACGCCACTGGACTCTGGTCTTGAAATCGATGCGGCGCCCCTGCTTCGGAAGGATCATTTGTTGCTCGATTACAGATTGTCCGTATTCCCAACGGAACTGGAACACATCAAGGATCTGCCCGCTGTGAACCACCCGGCGCTCAGCCAGTAACGGAATTCCCGCCGGCTGCTTCTCATAACGCGGGTCAATGTCCCATGCATCCCATAGGGTTGGACGGTCATGGAACAACAGGAGCTGATTGCCCTTCTCTCCCTCGGGCAGCAGTTCTCTGTCATGATCCTTGTCATACCAGCGCACAATTTCTCCCTGATCGTTAAATTCAAGCAGATAATGCTCATTCTCCCAAATTTCAGGAAAAGGAATTGGCGGCGCCTTCAGATTCAAATCAATCTTAGCCCTCGGCTGTCTTGCCGCTTGATCCTCTGCCTTCCGAATCCGAATGGATCGATAGCCAAAGGCCGGGACACCCGGCACCGTAACCGCCATCGTGACTTTGCCCAGCGTTGCATCGCTCACCCATACATCACTATCCAATAGCAACTGTCCGGCGAATACGCTGCACTCGAGCAATCGTTCATCTCCTTCGATCCATACGATTTCTTCCCGTTCCCAGCCCAAACTGTTAAAGATCAGGTACGTCATCTCTTCGGTAGAAGGATCAAGCGAATGCTCTATCCGTCTCGCTCCTTCTGTTTGCTGCAATTGAACAGACAAGGCTTGCAGCGAGTTGTCCAGCACCTGGGCTCCGATCCGGAAGACTTCACCGTACTGCTTCCTGGAGGTCTCGTACACCTCGGGAATCGAGCTGCCCGGAACGATGTCGTGGAACTGGTTCAGCAGCAGCAGCTCCCAGCCTTCCCGAAGCGCTTCAGAAGTGCGGGCTGTCCCGTTCCATGCGGCAAATTCACTCCAGATTTCCGCATCCCTGTACAGCGTCTCCGCTTGCCGATTACTTCGCTTGTTGTAGGCCTGAGAGGTGTAGGTGCCCCGATGCAGCTCAAGATAAAGATCGCCACGCCAGACGGGAAGCTCCGGACGCCGTTCCTCTACCTCGGCAAAGAACGCCTCGGCCGTAGAATACCGGCTTGCCGGCAGGCCGGCCATCAGATTGGAACGTTCCGCTGCCTCCAGCATTTCATGCGTGACTCCGCCCCCGCCATCACCATGTCCATACAGCAGCATCAAGCTAGGATGTTCACTCTTCTCTCCGAAATCCTCCCAATGCTCATGCAGATCCTTCGGACTGGTCGATTCATTCACACCATGATTCTGGTATGCAATGACAGAGGTGCCGTCGATGCCGGTCCATTCAAACAACGTATACGGGAAAGGGTTCGTGTCATTCCAGCCAAGCTTGGTCGTCATAAAATACGGAATGCCCGCCTGCTTCAGCAGTTGAGGCAAGGAAGCACAGTAACCAAATGTATCCGGCAGCCATTCGATCGTCGTTCGTGTACCGAATTCACGCTCATAGAACTGCTGGCCATACAGGATTTGACGAGCAAGCGATTCGCCGTTCGGGATATTCAGATCAGGCTCAACCCACATCCCTCCGACCAGTTCCCAGCGACCTTCCCTTACATACTCCTTGATGCGCTCAAATAGCTCCGGATAATAACGTTTCACATAAGCATAGAGCTGAGGCTGACTCTGGGAATATCGAAACTCCGGATATCTCTCCATCAGCGTACAGACCGTCGAGAACGTCCGTCCGGCTTTCCTGACCGTTTCCTTCAGCGGCCAGAGCCAGGCCAGATCGATATGAGATTGTCCGACCAGATGAATGAACCCGTTACGCTCTCCGGATGCCGCCTCCACAGCAGCAAGCTCAACCAGCTGCCGCTCCATCACCGACACTCTCTCATCATCGGCAAGCGCCCTTTCATCCCCGTGATCCAGTCCATCAATCATCCGCTCCAATGCCTTCGCGAGCCGAATACGGCGCATATCGGATGGAGGTAACAACCTTATAGATTCATATACGTTTTTTACCGTATGAAATAGCGAATATACGGCATGGTTCACCCGCACCAATGCAACAGAGACTCCCGTTACAGACGGACGTATAACGGCTTGCCTATTCAATGGATCCTTTGGCTCGGGAATAGGATCATACAGTTCAATCTCAAGATGCATCCTCTGTCCTGGCACAGTAGCCGGCAAGGGAACAAATCCATGATTCCGATCCAGTCCATGATAAGGCGAACCGTTCACACGAAGGAGTCCTTCCCCGCCTCCTTCATAGAGAAGGGCTAACTCCGTAGGATGCCACTCCTCCGGGAGATAGGTGTCCGTGCTCATGAAGTAAGTCGTGCCGTAACCTCCATCCAACGAGCTCACCGGACCTTGTTCCGCTGACAACGGACCATGTTCATATTCTTCCGGAGCCAGATAGGTGGACCGTTGAACGGACCATTTGCGCAAATCGCGTTGTTCTCTCCACTGTTTTCTGCTTAGAGCTGCGATAAACCGCTCGATCCTTTTCATTGTGACTTCCTCTCCGTCCGAACCGTCAGCCTTGCCGTCAAGTAATCCGTCGAGTTAGGGCCAACCAGGACATTAAACTCTCCGTCCTCTACAATCCTTGATAGATCCGGACCGACAAATTCCAACTGCTCACGGCTCACTTCAAAGGACACCGTTTGAGTCTCCCCTGGAGCCAGATGAATCTTGCGGAAGCCCTTCAAGACTTTCTCAGGCCGGGTAACTGTTGAAGCCAGGTCGGAAATGTACAGCTGAACCACTTCGCTTCCGCTTCGATCTCCTGTATTTGTCACATCCACAGTAACCGAGGCTTTGCCGTCCGGCCCGATGAAAGCCGGCTCGATCCGCAATTGATCATACTTGAACGTCGTATAGCTCAGCCCGAAACCAAATGGATATTCCGCATGGAAGTCGGTCTCTAAATAACGCTTGCCTCTTGTTCTCCGATGGTAATAATACACTGGCAATTGCCCGACCATCTTGGGAATACTGACCGTTAATCTGCCGGACGGATTAATATCGCCGAACAGGACATCGGCAATGGCATGTCCACCCTCCTGACCCGGATACCATGCTTCCAGGATCGCGTCAGCATGCTCAATAATCCAAGGCTCCACAATCGGACGTCCGTTAATGTAGACAACAATCAATGGCTTGCCCAGCTTGCGCAGCTCTTGAACCAGCGGGAGCTGTGCACCGAGCAGGTTAAGCGAAGCACGGTCAATTCCTTCTCCGCATTCCATGTCGCTCCAGGCATGGTCTGTAACTACGGAGGCTCCGGTCAGCAAATCAATGGAACCTTCGCCAAAATCTCTCGCACTGGATCCGCCAACAGCAACAACGATCGCATCCGCCTCAGACGCGCACGCCAATGCCTTGGAGAATCCTTCTGTGGAATCGTCCCGGATTCGAGAGCCGGGAGCATATAGCACGCGTTCTCCGTCATCACCAAGAGCACAGCGAATTCCGTCCAGCACAGTGGCAATTCTTCCTTGGGGTTGGGGAGAAGTATAATCGCCAAGCTGGTTATAGGCTGTATTCGCATTCGGACCGATGACCGCAATTTTGCGGATAGCTTTGGATAACGGGAGTGTGCCCTGTTCATTCTTGAGCAGTACAATGCCTTCCTGTGCGAGCTCTCTTGCCAATCCGCGGTGTTCCTCACTGCCGATGACTTCCGCTGCCCGGGCCGGGTCTCCGTACGGTCGATCAAACAGTCCCAGTTCAAACTTCAGCTTCAACACGCGGGCAACCGCATTTCCCAGCTCATCCTCAGTGATTTGTCCCGAAGCAAGAGCAGACCGCAGGTGATTGCGGAACATATCTCCAGACATCTCCATATCGATGCCTGCTTTGATCGCCTGGGCAACCGCATCCTCCCCGTCTTGGGCCGTATTGTGGCCATTTACCAGCATCCCTAAAGCTCCGCAATCGGTAATTACAAATCCGTCGAAGCCCCAGGCATCCCGCAGAATATCCTGCAGCAAATAGCTGCTGGTTGTACACGGAACACCGTCAATTTCGTTATAAGCCGTCATGATTGAACGGGCTCCGGCTTCTACCGCTTTGCGGAAAGGAAGCAAATCCACCTCATGCAGCTCCCTTGGCCCCATATGCACCGCCTTGGCGTTGCGCCCGCCTTCGCTGCTGCCGTATGCCGCAAAATGCTTAGGTGTTGCCAGCAGACTGTCTTCTCCGTCCAGCCGATCTCCCTGCAAGCCTTCAATCGCTGCCACACCGAATTCAGCGACAAGATAAGGATCTTCGCCATAGCATTCTTCAGTGCGTCCCCAGCGCGGATCACGAACAACATCCAATACGGGAGAGTAGGTCGCAGCCGCTCCCTGACTGCGCGTCTCAATGGCTACAGCCTGACACATCCGGCGGTACAGGAATGGATTCCAGGTGCTGCCTATAGAGATCGGCGTAGGAAAGACTGTCGAGCCAATCGACATATGTCCGTGAGAGCATTCCTCGCCGAACAGGATCGGGATGCCCAGACGGCTGTTTTCGATCGCGTAGCGTTGAATTTCATTCAGGGCCTTGGCCCCTTCTTCGGGAGTTAATCCGGTCTCCAGCGTAACCTCTGTCCAAGGGTCTGCACGCAGCAGACCATACAGGGAGCCGACTCCGCCTTGGGCAAGGTGCTCCTTGAAGGTCTCTGTGATGGTGATCGACCCATCCTCATTTTTCTCATAGCACTTCCAGCCGAAGGGCTGAATTAATTGACCAATCTTTTCGTCGATCGTCATGCGTCCGAGGAGATCCTCCGCTCTCCTGTCTGCAGACAGAAGCTCGTTCTTGTAATCCATGACTCGCACCTCTCGCTAGATCATTATTTAGGTCGAATTCCCTTTAAGGCCAACCAGCCCTCTGAGAAAATTCTCGGAGAGCCAGTCGGGCTTTATTTTTGAAATCGGAATATTAGTTCGACTTCCAGGTGTTATAAGCTTCCTGATAGATTTCTTGCATACGGTCTCCGCCCATTTTCTTCACGGTTTGCACATAGCTATCCCAGTTATCGAGGGATTCAGCACCCGTTACGAATTTGGCTTCCATTTGACGAACATAAGTTGTCAAGTCAGAGCTGAGCGTCGTAACCTCGGTTTGTTGTTCCGGAGTCAGGAACAGGGTTGGGAATGGAATTCTTGCGCCTTGATCCAACAGCTTCGTCTTCGACTCAATATCCACCCACGTTTCGAAATCTGTCTTCAAGCCCTTGTAGATATCGTCAAAAGAAATCGTTGGTGCCGGGATCCCATAGTTCGGCGTTATTGTCGCACGGTAATCTTCGCGGTCACCACCGCCAGGCACAGGCAAGTATTGCTTAACCAGGTTTGCCTTATCTGTGTACTCCCAAAGAATGCCTTCTGGTCCTTTGTTGAACATCAGAGCTCCATCATAAGAATAGATGTAATCCACCCATCTCATGGATGCTTCCGGAGCAGGATTGGAATTCGAGATGGCAAATGCGCCAGTCGTAATCCCTCTGTTCATTGCAATTACGGGCTTGTCTACCATATCGCTCTTGACCGGTGCGAACATCGGATCGTCCGTGCTAGGCTCGCCGCCAAGTGTCATGTATGCATGCCAGTCGGAGAACAGAGCCACTTGATTGTTTTGTGCTTTGGCTTTCTTCTGTTCAGCGGTTTGAATGAACGATTCATGATCCAGCAAGTCTTCGTTCCAAAGGCGGTTCAGGAAGGCAAGATATCCTTTGTAGCCTTCTTCCATTGGTGTGTAATGAACAACATCGGCGTCATCCACATAAATTTCTTCCTCATAGACTCCGAATGCGCCAAGCAGCCAGGTACGGATGTCGCGCAGGTTGTTTGTGGAGGACAACGGAATTTCATCCGCCACGCCATTGCCGTTCGGATCTTCTTCCTTCACACGTTTGAGATACGTATACAGCTCTTCTGTCGTCTCTGGGAGCTTATCGATATTCAGCGCCTTCAGGAAGTCGCCGTTATACCAAAGCGGGTTCCGGTACCAAGGCTGATTGAATTCTACAACCGGCAAGGAATAGATATGACCATCCGGTGCTGTAATAGACTTACGGACATTCGGATTCTCATCAAGCACCTTCTTGAAGTTCGGTGCATATTCTTCGATCAGGTCTTCCAACGGAATCAGAATCCCTTGCTCGCCATAGTTCATCTGCTCAGCCGGAGTCAGCCCAGCCGCGTAGAATACATCCGGATAGTCGCCGCTCGCGAAGACGAGGTTCTTCTTCGTCTCAAAGCTGTCCTTCGGCGCATTCTTGAATTCAAAACGGATGTTCGTCAGCTTCTCCATTTCTTGAAGAACGGCCATGTTCTCCCAATTCTGCAGACCTACATCCGGCGCCATCATCGTCAGCGTGATTGGCTCCGGTACAATCGGGAAACCGTCCTTGCTCACTGTCGATGCAGCGGAGCTTCCCCCAGCGGCACTGCCTTGTTCATTCTTGTTGCCGGAGCCGCCGCAACCAGACAATAACGTGATCAACATAGCAGCAGCTAACAGCATGACCCAGCTCTTTTTGCTCTTTTGCATTCGTAATCCTCCCTTATATCTTTAAAAGAATTATATAATACCGAAGAAAGAATCTTCGTTATTACTGAGCTAATACTTACTGAGGTACTGAGGCTTCCCCTACGATGGGCTCTTATTAACCCTTGACCGATCCGATCATAACCCCTTGCACGAAGTAGCGCTGCAGGAATGGATAGACCGCAATGACGGGCAGCGTGGATACAATGATGACAGCATATCTGACCAGGGCGGCTATTTCAGCCTTGTTAGCCATAGCCTGGGCGATATCTCCGCTGATCGCAGCTCCTGTGGTCTCAGCCGACATTTCCTGCAGGACCAGAATCTGGCGCAATACCATTTGCAGCGGATACTTCATGTCATCATTCAAGTAAATCAGGGACGGGAAGTAGCTGTTCCAGTGCCCTACGCCATAGAACAAAGCCATAACGGCGATAATCGGCGAGGACAAAGGAAGCACAATTTTCAGGAATAGTCTGATATTGGTACAGCCGTCAACATGCGCCGCCTCCTGCAATTCCTTTGGAATCGTCGACTGGAAGAAGGTTCTTGCCACGATAATGTTCCATACCGAAGCCGCCACCGGTAAAATCAATGCGCCGACCGAGTTGATAAGTCCCAGGTTTTTGACCAGCAAGTAGGTTGGAATTAACCCGCCGCTGAAGAACATCGTGACCAGGAACATCCCCATAAAGAAATGTCTTCCGACAAAGTCGGAACGGCTTAAGGCATAGGCTGCAGGCAATGTAACGGCCAGATTCAGCAGCGTGCCGATTACCGTATAGAAAATCGTGTTTCTGTAACCGATCCAAATCTTCGGATTATCAAACACAAGCTTGTATCCATCCAACGTCAATCCCTTAGGGAAAAGCCACATTTCACCCGAGCTTACGAGCTTGGGATTACTGATAGAGGCGCTGATGATGTATACCAGCGGATACAATACAACGACCAAGGCTAACAGCAGGTACACATAATTTATGATCAGGAACAGCTTGTCCGATCTGGACTCTCTGATTGTTGTCATTTATAGATTCCCCTCCATTCCTCTACCACAGACTTGTATCGCTCGTCCGCTTGGCAATTCTGTTCACCGCAATGAGCATGATGGCATTAATTACGGAGTTGAACAGGCCGACGGCTGTCGAGAAGCTATACTGAGCGCTGACCAGACCCGAACGATATACAAACGTTGAAATGACGTCCGAGGACTCCATATTCAAATTGTTCTGCAGCAGCAGCACTTTCTCATAACCTACGCCCAACACATTGCCCATATTGAGGATCAAGAGAATCGTAATCGTCGGTATGATCGTCGGCAGGTTAATATGCAATACCCGCTTGAATCGGCTGGCACCGTCCATGATGGCCGCTTCGTGCAATTGAGGGTCAACCCCCGCCAAGGCGGCGAGATAAATAATCGTTCCCCACCCGGTGCTCTGCCATACGCCTGAGATCACGTATACCGTCTTGAACCAGCGCGGATCGCTCAGAAAGTCAGGAGCATTGATGCCAAAGGCCTCGATCATCCGGATAATGATCCCGGAGGAGGGTGATAAGAATGTAATAATCATACCTGCCATGACTACCATTGAAATGAAGTGAGGAGCATAGGTGACGGTCTGTACCGTCTTCTTGAATCCCCCGTTGCGAATTTCATTGAAAGCGAGTGCAAGAATGATAGGAAGCGGAAATCCAATCGCCAGCTCATAGAAGCTAAGGCTCAGCGTATTCCAGAGTAAATCCCAGAAGTAATAAGAATTGAAGAAACGCTCGAAGTGATCGAATCCTACCCAGGGACTCCCCGTGATTCCTTTAACAGGTGTGAAGTTTTTGAATGCAATTTGAATCCCGTACATCGGTCCATAGTGGAAAATCAGGAAGTACAAAAGCGCAGGGGTCATAAATAGATATAGTTCCCAATTCTTTAGCATTCTACGGCCGAGAGATTGTGTCGGACTGCCGAGATTGCCGGGTTGTACCCGACCGTTTTTTCTCATATTGTATTCTCTCCTTTCTCTAGCTCCAGTCTCCATGCGTCAGTTTCTTCCGCCGATCCCTCTGGCAGTTTCGACCAGGATGAGAGCAGCGGTTTGCTAACGCTTACAACACAAATTGTAGGGAATTCGATCTGACATCGTAAATATGTCGTTTCTGAATTGTCATGCCCGAAATGCTGTGAAACCGCTTCATTACGGGCTTTTTCACTTTTAACACAGGGTTAACAATGGTCAATTTCAACAGCTGAATGTGTCATTTATGCTAGCCCGAATTCTACTGCAAATCATACATATTGTAGTTTTTCTCAGGATGTGCAAATCTGCTTACGAGTGTGCTTTTCGCTAAGCAACCGATTACGAAGATCATTCTGGTGTAATGAAATGGATTAGGAGGGAACCCGAATGGCCCGCAAAACCGCTCATCTGATCTCCCATTCGCATTGGGATCGGGAATGGTACATGCCTTACGAATCACATCATTACTTATTAACTGAACTAATGAACAGCTTGCTTGATACGCTTGCTCAGGACGAACGTTATCGTCATTTTCATTTGGATGGACAAACGATCATTCTGGAGGATTATTTGCAGGTGCATCCCGAGAAACGGGAGCTGTTGGAGAAATACATCACTGACGGTCGGATCGCGATCGGACCTTGGTATGTTCTGCAGGATGAATTCTTGACCAGCTCGGAAGCCAATGTCCGCAATTTGCTTATTGGACATCAGGATGCCAAACGCTATGGCACGATATGTAAGATCGGTTATTTTCCGGATTCCTTCGGAAACATGGGGCAGGCTCCTCAATTGCTTAAGCAGGCCGATATTCATGTCGCTGCATTTGGCCGCGGGGTGAAGCCCACCGGTTTTGACAATCAGGTCGCCGATTATGAAAGCTCCGAATATGAATCTCCTTATTCAGAAATGTATTGGGAAGCTCCTGACGGCTCCAGAGTATTAGGCATTCTGTTCGCGAATTGGTACAGCAACGGCAATGAAGTACCGGTTGATCCTGAGGAAGCCAAGAATTTCTGGGATAAGAAGCTGGCTGATGCCGAAAAGTATTCGTCTACCGGAGAGCTTCTCTTCATGAATGGCTGTGATCATCAGCCTGTGCAGACGGATTTGGGCGATGCCCTGGAGACAGCCCGTAAGCTCTATCCTGACGTGGACTTTGTTCATTCCGATTTCACGCAATATATGGAAGCGTTACAACGGAAGGTGCCGAGCCATCTGGTTACCATTACAGGGGAGCTCCGGAGCCAGCATACCGACGGATGGGGAACCTTGGTTAACACCGCATCGGCACGTATATATTTGAAGCAATTAAATCAGTTAGGACAGACATTGTTGGAAAGAGGAGCAGAACCGCTTGCGGCGCTTGCCGCATTGACAGGAGCGAAGGCTTACCCTCATGAGCTGCTGACCTATGCATGGAAGACGCTGATGCAGAACCACCCGCACGACAGCATCTGCGGATGCAGTGTGGACGAAGTGCATCGGGAAATGGTCGGAAGATTTGATAAGAGCCGGCATATGACCCAAGCGATTGTACAAGAAAGTCTGCAAGCCATCGCAGGGCAGATCGATACTGCGCACAACTTCAGTTGGAAAGCGGACTCGATTCCCTTTGCCGTATTCAATACGGCTGGACGTGAACGAAGCGGCACCGTCAGCGTGGAATTAATCGTGGCGAAGCGGTATTTCAAGGAAGGGCCGAATCCGGCAGCGCTTGCCGAGCAAATGGGCTTAATGCCGCTGGATCCGGATAAGGGCCAATTGCTGGATGATCGCGGACAAGCTATCGCCGCGAAGGTAGAGGATTTGGGGGCAGCCTTCGGTTACGAGCTGCCGAAGGACAAGTTCAGACAACCCTACATGTCCAGAAAAATCCGCCTGACCTTTGAGGCCCCGGCCGTTCCCGCGCTCGGCTATCGAAGCTTCGCCTGGCATCCGTGTGCAGATCATTCGGGACAAGCGGTTCCATCGGCCCTGAAGCTGCTGGAGAACGGAATGGCTAATGAGCATGTCTCCGTCACATTCCGTGAAGACGGAGCCTACTCCCTGACAAATCTGAAGAATGGACACACCTTCCATGAACTTGGCATTTTCGAAAGCTGCGGAGATATCGGAAATGAATATGTGTTCAGACAGCCTGAGGGCGACATTGCGCTGACTACACGAGGGGTACCTGCCAAGATCACCTTGGTAGAAAATGAAGCCTACCGTATTACCTATGAGATTGTGCATGATTGGGCGATTCCCGCAGGGGCAGATGAAAGGCTTGAAATCGAGAGAAATGCCATGGTTCCCTTCCGCCTTCGGCAGGCGCAACGAAGCAAACAAAGGGTGCCGCTGCGGATCAAAACCCGGATTAGTCTGGAGAATTCCGCGCAAGGGCTGACCGTATCAACTTCATTTGATAATCAAGCCAAGGACCATCGCCTTCGTGTCCTGTTCCCAACCGGGCTTGAGAGTGCTACCCACTATGCGGATTCCATATTTGAAGCGGCACAGCGCAATAATGTTCCTGCAGCAGAATGGATCAACCCAAGCAACGCCCAGCATCAGCAAGCATTTATCAGTGTAAATGATGAAGCAAACGGCCTGACCATTGCCAACAAGGGGCTGAATGAGTATGAGGTGCTTCGGGACGGCAAAAATACAATTGCTATTACCCTGCTCCGTGCGGTAGGAGAGCTCGGCGACTGGGGTGTATTCCCGACACCGGAAGCACAGTGTCTTGGCGAGCAGACCGTAGAGTATGCGGTCTTCCTTCACCGTGGCGATCTGTTTGAGTCCGGGGCTTACGAGCAAGCCTATGGGTTCCAAATTCCTTGGTTCCATATCCAGACCGGAATTCAATTCGGCAGCCTGCCAACAACCTATGCGCCGCTATCCTGGCAAGGGGAAGGCCTGGCATTGTCCGCTCTCAAGCTGTCTGAGCAGAAGGATCTGATTATTCGTTGGTATAATCTCCGGCATCAGTCCGCCAAGCTTGATGTAGAGCTGCATGTTCCGGCAAGCGCAGCTTATCGCAGTGATGTTCTGGAACGAAGACATGATGGCCTTGCGCTTCATCGAGGCAAGCTGAGCCTGGAGGCAGGGAAAGCCGAAATCGTTACCCTTGCAGTATCAGACTGTCTGAAGAATGACATCAGCAACTCATCCATAGATTCGATTAAGGAGGACTAAAACATGAAATTACCAGCATCTATTGAACAATACCTGAACGACACAGACGTCCGTCTCGCTCATCATCCCAAGCTGCAAAAATTGTTCCGCAACTGTTTTCCTAATACACTTGAGACAACCACGAAGCTGCTCGATGACGGCACAACCTTCGTATTCACCGGAGATATTCCGGCCATGTGGCTCCGTGATTCTGTGGAGCAGGTAATTCATTATGTTCCTTTCGCCAAGGAAGACAAAGAGCTGCAACGAATTATCGGCGGCCTCATCGCACGGCAAATGTTCTATATTAATATTGATCCTTATACAAACGCATTTAATGAAACGGCCAATGATAAGCATTATCGCGCCACTGACCATTGCGACTTGAGCCCATGGATGTGGGAGCGGAAGTACGAGCTGGACTCTCTCTGCTTCCCTGTTAAGCTGGCCTACTCATTCTGGCGCGCAACCGGTCTGGACTCTGTCTTTGATGAAGCCTCTTATCAAGCGCTGAACCGGGTACTTCAGGTCATTAAGACGGAACAGCGCCATATGGAGCAGTCCCCGTACTTCTTCGTGCGCCAAACGATCCAGGAGACAGAGACTCTGCAAAATGACGGAAAAGGAATGCCTGTCAATTATACGGGAATGACCTGGTCAGGCTTCCGTCCAAGCGATGACGCTTGCCTGTTCGGTTACAATATTCCATCCAATATGTTTGCTGTCGTCATTCTGGGCTACATCCGCGAAATCGCCCTGGAGGTATTCAAGGACGAGCGTATGGCTGAACGGGCCGAGAAGCTTCGCAAGGAGATCGATTACGGTATTCGCACTTACGGAATTGTCGATCATCCGAAATTCGGAAAAATATATGCTTATGAAACCGACGGCTTCGGTAACTATTGCCTGATGGATGATGCCGGGACGCCGGGACTGTTATCCATCCCTTACATCGGCTATGTCTCGGCGGAGGATCCGATCTATCAAAACACCCGCCGATTTGCCTTAAGCTTTGACAACCCCTTCTACTTTGAAGGAAAGTTTGCCAAGGGCATCGGTAGTCCGCATACTCCAGGCGGATATGTATGGCATATGGCTCTCTCTATGCAGGCCCTGACCTCTACAGATGACCAAGAAATCAAGGAACTGATTGATACCCTGATTGCAACGGATGCGGATACCGGATATATGCATGAAGGCTTCCATCCGGACAATCCGGCTGATTTCTCCCGGGAATGGTTCGCCTGGTCCAACAGCTTGTTCGCGTCTCTGATCGTTAAGGCTATGGATAAAGAAATCGTGTAAAACAAAAAGACAACCATCCCTCTGGCCAGGGATGGTTGTCTTGCTTCTATATATTCTAGAAGAGGGAGTATGTTTACTATATCAGCCTATCCTTAAAGCTTCCTTACTGTAACCTGAAAATTAGATTAATTTATTTGAATCAGGCCGGATAAATAGTAATTTGCTTGTCCTCCTCCAGCAGCTTCCCAATCGCATTCCAAGGAGTTGTCTCGTTCCCTTCCATAAAGAGCAGATAGTTGTCCTTGAGCAAAGCCTGCTCCATACTTCTTGCATCTTCTAATGGAATCCCTATTCCTTCTAGAGAAGTTACCAGGTCATCGCTCCCGCAGCCAATCTCCGCTCCTCCAAGCAATCTCCCCGCAGCTCCGGCAGCGGCAACATTTACTGCTTTTCTCTCTAAAATCGAGCTGATCTCGATCAACGGATGGAACAGCGCATGGTTTCCGTCTCCCCGCAAAGGCTTGGGCAAGCCGGTCTCCAGACAGACCTTGCCCAGAGCTTCCTCCGTCTTGGCAAGCACAGACAAGGCCTCCCTCTTCACTCCGTTCTCCAATAGATCCTGAATGATCGTCACCGCACCCTGTCTTGTCGGCAAGGACATCACAAGTAATTTTGCCATTCGGTCCTCCCCTCCTGCACTCCACTTTTACTTAAGTCATCTATTCCTATTCTTGTATAACCCTTGCCAAGGGCGCACTGAAACAGCGCTTCAAGGGTGGCGTTAGCCGTGCCTTTCGATGCGCGACATACATAGCTTAGTAAAAAAAGGAGGAGGAAAGCCCAAATGGAAGAAGCGTATTATAATTGTATGCGGTTGAAAAATCGCAAGGTCAGAATTATGACCCGAGATATGAAGCATTATACCGGGACCATTGTGGATGTAGATTACAATAACGTCTACTTACGGCCGGAAAGAGGGGGCCCGGTTCAGACCTCGGCATTCTATCCCGGACCTTACGGACCCGGATGGTACGGCAACGACATTCTCACCTTAAGCCTGTTCACCCTGCTGGCTATCGCATTAATCTGACAGGCGCCTATACTCCATGCCTGACTATCGGATTATCGTCGACCTGTCGGACCGGACTTTATATTTGCTTGACGGCAACAACGTGTTGAGAGGCTTCCCGGTCGGCATCGGCAAGATGCTGACCCAGACGCCTCAAGGCGAATATACGATTATCAATAAAGCCCCAAATCCCGGCGGCCCGTTCGGCGCTTACTGGATGGGACTGTCAAGACCACATTATGGAATTCATGGCACGAATGACCCTTCTTCCATTGGCGGCGAAGTCTCGCATGGCTGCATTCGAATGTTCAACCAGGACGTCGTTCAGTTAGCCGGCATTGTTCCGATCGGAACGCGAGTCACGATTCGAGAATGACATTCATTATTTTAATAGATCCTCCAGTGTCGGCATGCCGGCCTGGGCTCCAAAACGTGTAACCGAGAAGGAGGCCGCTCTCACGGCAAATGCAAGCGCCTCATGAAGCGGCCTATCCTGAGCCAGCGAATAACCCAGCGCAGCATTCAGACAGTCCCCCGCTCCTGTTGTATCTACCACCTCGACTGGTAAAGCTGACACAGTATGCATGCGGCCTTCCTCCAGATAAGAAGCTCCCTTGCTGCCTCGCGTCAGAATGACCTTGCTTCCGTATTTATCCTCCCATTCCCTTAACAATCCCGCCCAAACTTCTTCACTGGACTGGTCTTCTTCAACTGCCTTGCTTCGACCGTTAAGCGCCAGGAACTCGGTCTCATTAGGCGTTACATAATCGCACAGCTTCAACAGCTCATCCGGCAACGAACGCGCCGGTGCAGGATTCAGAACGGTACGCACGCCGGATGCCTTCGCCAAGGTCAAGGCATGCCATACCGTCTCGGTCGGTATCTCTAACTGAACAAGCATCAGATCGGCATTGCGAATGTACTCTGCATTTTTCTGCAGCATATCCGGGGTAACCTTGCCGTTTGCTCCAGGTACGATAACGATACAGTTATCCTTTTGCGTGTGCAGGATGGTTGCTGTGCCCGAAGCTTCCTCCTCCAGCCTTGCTATGGCTTCTATAGCTACTCCGTTTTTCTTCATGGATCTCATCAGATATTCTCCAAAGAGATCGCCTCCCACAGCACCGATCATCTGAGTGTGTGCCCCGAGCCGGGCGCAGGCAACAGCCTGATTGGCCCCCTTCCCCCCGGGAATATAATGAATCGCACTGCCTTCAATTGTCTCTCCTATGAAAGGAAGTCTAGGCATAGTCACGACTAGATCCATATTCAAACTGCCCACCACGACGATCCGTGGAATCTTCGATTCCGACATGGCTTCCGCTCCTCTCCTTATGTGTATTTCCTTGAATCAGTGTAGTGTGATCGTAATTATTTTGCAACAGCACAGGTTCTGTTCACCGTAAAGCGTAAAGGCAACAATGAACCGGAGAAGTAAACGGACCGGTCCGGAGCCTCTATTGACGAAATTTTACTTCAACACTAAACTGTTATTGGGAAATTAAATTTCAAAAAATATTTGATCTGTAACTTTGCTTCGTGCATGAGGGAAGGGTATCCTACCATGGAGGCGCAGGAGGAACTAAAAGATGACAACGACCCCCGACATTATTGTCAAGAATCATCCATCCAGAGAGCAGCTTGAAGTAATTTACGATCTTTTAGATAAGTGCTTTTCGGTAGGCCGGGATTTTTTTCAAGAAAGATTAGACCAAGATACCGCCTATGATCCGGATACAACCTGGTTTGCGGAGGTAGATGGCGAGATTGCATCCCATGTGCAGATTTTCCCGCTGTATATTCGAGTCGGTCGAGCCATCCTGAAAATGGGTGCCATAGGCAGCGTCGGGACAGATCCTCATTACCGCGGACTGGGTCTGGCTCACAAAATCCTCCACGCGCAGACTAATTATATGAAAGAATCCGATTTTGATATCAGCTTGCTTCTGGCCAGTAAGCACGCATTTTATGAAAAGGCTGGCTGGAGACTTATTCCCCAGACTGCTCTCGCCATTAAAAAGCCGGCAAGCTTGGAGCGGCCAAGCAGCTGCGAGGTCATTCCTTTTGAAGCTCGTTATCTCGATGAGATCCGTCTTATCTATGAACAGTTCAATCTAAATCGCACCTATACCGCAGTCCGCAATGAAACATACTGGCGTGATTTAATAACCTGGCCGGAATGGAAAAGAGCCGATTGTCTGCTGCTTCGCAGGGATGAAAAAATCGTCGCTTACGGGATCATTGAGAAGAAAGAGGCAGAGCAGATATTTCTAAATGAATTAATGTATTTGAATGAAGGGGAGGACGGTGTTGAGCAGCTATTTCATGCCTTATGCCGGCTTCGTCCGAATGCACGACAAATCTTGGCGATGCTCCAGGAGGATCATAAGCTGTATTCCTATTTCCAGCAGCATCGAGCAACCCCCATTCGAATCAATATGGCCATGTGGAAGATGATCAACCTGAGCTCTGCGTTTCATAAACTTCTGCCTGAATTGGAAGACCGTCTTAGAGGCGCCCTAATAGCAGATCAAGAGCTGCATATCGCCCTGAAGTGCAATGAGGAAATTATATACATGGATTATCAGCAGCACCAGCTTTCCATTTCCGTTACTAGCAAAGATACGTTTGACTATATCCTATTGGACTTGGATGAGCGCGATCTAATGACCTATATCATATTTGGTTATCATGAAGCCGCCGCAGAAAGGCGTGCTGAGTGTGCTGAGCATGCTGGCATCCTCCAAGTCCTATTCCCGAAACAACAAGCCGTATTCTATTTGACCGACAAATTTTGAGCAAGCGTTGATATCTAAAAAAGGGGGTCATGTCCAACAGTTTGGACTGACACCCCTTAATTGTCTTGGCTTTAATTGTCTTTTCTTTTAAATCTCGCCGCTCTTCGCTTTGGCTCTCCCTAACAGGACAGCGCCATAGGCTGCATCCTTAATCGGTAAGATCAGCTTGTTTTGCGGGTGGCTTTGTGCAAGCTTCCGCTCCAATGCTTCTTTCACAAAGTGCGACTTTTGCAGGACGCTTCCTGCAATCGCAATCGGGCTATCAACCAGCTTAAGCTTTTCAATCACAGGCACCACAAGCTCATAGAGATTCGCGGCGCATTGCTCCGCCAGCCTGAGCGCATGGACATCCCCCTTTTCACAGGCGGTCGTCAGGATCGGCGCAAGCTGAGCAATCTCCTTTTTCGTCGTACGCTTATCATAAACAAAGCCGATAACCTCTTGCACGGTGCCTAGTCCAAGCTGCTCATATACCATCGCTGGAACAATCGTATCCTTGACTCTTCCGTCCTCTGCTCGAACCAAAAGAGACAGAAGATCGCGTCCAATGCTATAGCCGCTTCCCTCGTCATCGATCAGATGACCAAAGCCCCCTGTGCGGTGCCGCTCTCCCATTGCATTGACCCCGAAGCAAATCGATCCTGTACCGGCAATGAGAATAATGCCTTGCAGGTCATTTTGTGCTCCATATAATGCCGTTTCTTGATCGCCCGTAATCGTTAACGGCCCATTGTATCCATTGCTGCGCAGATGCTGCTCCAATAAACGGACGACCAGCGGGTTACTTATCCCTGCAGCTCCTATACAGATATGGGCAACTGCCCGCAGATCGCCGCAGTAATGCCTCGTTCGATTAAAAATTTCTTCAAAGGAGGCAGCAATCGCATCGGCATCGCCGCCGTTATAATTAATCGGCCCTACCGTAAAGGTGAATAAGCTCTCCTCCTGGTCACGGGCAATGGTGACAGCTGTTTTGGTACCGCCCCCATCAATTCCAACGATGTACGCCATGCCCCTGTCCCCCTCTTGTTGTCCTTTATTCGCTAAAGCTGAATCGTAATCTTGGCCGTTGGCTTAACCTCGCCATTCAGAATGGGAATGAGAGATTTGAACGCATCCACCGAATACTCGAAGGCTGCAATCCCGCAAAACTCGCCTTCAAGCAAGGCTAAATCGTACGGGCGGCCTAATGTAATGGCCGTTACTTGGAGACCAGCTGCCAACAGCTTCTGAACAAGCGCAAGCTGTCCTTGGTTTTCACGTGCATTGAACAAGCCGATGACAATATGTCCGCAGCCTAGCGCCTTTTGCAACACAGTGTTAATTTGCTCCTCGCTCGGGTCAATGTCGATAATCTCATAAGCTGTCTTAAAATACTCTCCCATATACTGCGGGAAGCTGAGGTCCTGATTCACACTGCTGGACGCAAGGTCGCTGCGATAGGAGTAAGAGCCGATAAACAGCACTTGCTTGTCACCTGTCTGAACGGGCTGGACCTCTCCCTTCACGCAGCAGATCGTCTCCATACGCATGAGCTCGTTTGCGCGCCGGTGCACATCGCAGCCCACCAGCTCGTAATCCGGTTCCCCTATCGTCGCATATTGCGCTTTGTAAGCCAAAATTTTTGCAACGGCTGCATCAATCACCGCTTCATCCAAGTCGCCAGTTAATACGGCTTCCTCGATCAAATGGACCGCTTCTTTCACCCTCTCGGGGGTATGGCTGATGAATACGAGGTCAACACCTGCTTTAACCGCTCCCAACGCACCCTTTGCCGTACCATAGAAGCGTTTAATCGCATCCATTTCCAAGCAGTCCGAGACAACCAGCCCTTTAAATCCTAACTTTTCCTTCAGGATTTCAGTAATAATCGTATAAGACATGGTGCCCGGCACGCCGGACTTCTCAATTTGCGGGAATAGAATGTGCGCACTCATGATCGCCTGCGCGCCCTGTTCAATGGCAGCCTTGAACGGCAGCAGCTCAAGCTGCTCCAGTTCCTCAAGCGTTTTTTCAATGATCGGCAAGCCGATATGGGAATCTACACTTGTATCTCCGTGGCCCGGAAAATGCTTCAGTGAGGACATGACGCCGCCTTCGAGCAAGCCCTTCATCATTTGAATTCCATACTCCGATACGGTCGCAACGGAATCACCGTATGAACGTACATTGATAACGGGGTTCAAGGCGTTGTTGTTCACGTCCATCACGGGAGCCAGATTGAAATTAATCCCCAAGGCCTTTAATTCTCTGGCCGTCATTCGGCCTGCTGCATAGGCATTTTCAGGTCGTCCCGAAGCAGCGATGGCCATGGCTCCGGCCACATTGGTCGCATCTTGGGGCATGCGGGTTACCCGGCCGCCTTCTTGGTCGATCGTAATAAAGCCCGGGATCCCTGTATGCATGGCGAACCATCGCTGCAGCTCAGCCACGAGCCCGCCCAGTTGAACCTTATTTTTGATATTGTGCGAAAATAAAATGATGTTGCCGACTTGATATTGCTCGATGACCTCTTTGATCTCCGGCGTCATTTCGGGAGTTGGGAAGCCTGTAACGATCATTTGTCCGATCTTTTCACGCAGGCTCATTTGATCTATGGTTCTCATCATTATTCACCATCCTCTAGCAATCTCTATAGTTGAACTAATTAGTTACGCTGGGGGCAACGTGTGAAGTGTCACACTTATGCCTTTCTACATAGTCTTTTTTGTTCAACTTAGCTAGCGATATAAATGATACTGCTGCTTCATATCGGCAAATTGCCTGCTTTCCTCAGCAAACTGCTCGAGCAGCGGCTTGGCTTGAATATGCTCCGTGCGATATACGCTGTCTCCGCCCAGCAGATCAATGAAAGGCCGGGACCCCTCTTTTACAGGAGGCAGGAATAAAAATTCCTCATACATATCTCTAATCGCAAATAATAAGGTTACGCCCACTTCTAGCGGCTTCAAAGCCTGGATATCGGTAATATAAATCTGTACGCCGCCGCATAGCTCTCCTTGGTGCTTGGATGAGGTCGGTTTAAAATGGACTGGACGGAAGCGCACGCCCGGAAGTCTCTTCGCATTCATCTCATCCGCCAATTGCTGGGCATGAATGAACGGAGCACCAATCATTTCAAACGGGAACGTCGTCCCGCGTCCTTCAGAGCAGTTGGTGCCTTCAAACAAGCAGGTGCCTGTATATAATAAGGCTGTCTCATATCGCGGAATCCCAAGCGAAGGATGCACCCAGGTTAATCCGGTGTCCGGGAAGGACATGCTCCGCTCCCAGCCTTCCAAACGAACGACGTGCAGCGAGGCCTTCCAATTCATCTGATCATTTGCCATCGTTGCGATTTCACCCGCCGTTAATCCGTACCTGGCAGCCAGCTCGTAATTTCCAACAAAGGATTTGAAGCCCGGCTTCAGGATATTCCCTTCCACCGTTACCCCGCCAAGCGGATTCACGCGATCAAGAACAACGAATTCCACGCCTGCCTTAGCACAATCTTCAAGTGCATACAGCATCGTATAAATGAAAGTGTAATACCGCACACCGACATCTTGAATATCGTATACCATGATGTCTACTTCATTCAGCATTTCTTGGGTTAAACGCTTGGAATCTTTTCTGTATAAGCTATAGACCGGGACACCCGTAATAGGATCCATATAAGTGTCCACTAATGCCCCGGCATCCAAATCCCCGCGAACCCCATGCTCGGGGGAAAACATCGCAGCCAGATGAAAGTTTTCATGCAAGATCGTAATCGTTGATTCAAAATCCTTTGTAAGACCGGTCGGCGCCGTGATCAAGCCTACGCGCTTCCCCTCAAACAAGTCTCGGTACTTCGTGATCGAATCAATCCCGTTTAACACCATATGAATTTACCCTCCTACTCGGCCCGTTGATTAGCTACCAAAGACTGGACTGTCTAACCTTCATCGTCTCGGCAGGCACCATAAACGCTTCCGCATATTGCTTTCTTGCTTCACAGCCGCGGACAACGGCCAGCGCTTTATAGTAATCCATATATTTAAAAGATTTGCTGTTCGTTACGAACCAATGCTTACCTAGCGCCTCAATCCAGAGATCAAATGCCGCCTGATCGAAATCCACGTAGACATAAGGGACATAATCGACCGCATCCTCCCAGTTCTCGGAGTAATACAATCTTGCCGCAAAATGAGCCGGATGCTCGCGTTCAAACGTAGACAGGCTTGCGAAGAAGCGGGCATCATTTACGATATGATGGGTCAGCGCATGGTCTTTATGCATACTGTTTTTCCAGTGCGTAATAATTATGTTCGGCTTCACGCGGCGGATCACGTCGCAGACCTCCATACGGATCTGTTGATTGTCAGGCAGCTCCCCGTCGCAATAATCAAAGACTACGGCCTCCCCGCCAAGCATCTCCGCAAAAATCTGCGCCTCTTTCACCTTCTGCTGACGATATTGCTTCATGTCCTGCCCTGCCGGGACGCCTCGCTCCCCTGCAGTTAAAGCCAACGTTACGATGCGGTCTCCCTTTAAACTATGACTGGCGAGAACACCGCCCGAAGCCAGCTCTACATCACCGACATGTGCGCCAATCGCTAGAACCGTTAATTTTTCACTCATCTTCAAAGCTCCCTCCGCAATATAGAAAATTGTTTTTCAATCGTAAAGCCCGCTTTTTGATAGATTCGAAGCGCCGGATTATTGCTTCCGGTGAACAGAGAGATATATTGACAGCCCGCGTCCTGGAAGGCCTCCACCATGCGGAAAAACAAGATACTGCCGAGGCCGTGGCCCTCATGCTGCGGGTGCACCCCGATTCCGCAAAAGAAAGCCCGTCCCGTAGGCTCTAGAATAATCGGACCGGCAAAGCCGACTACTTCGCTGCCGTGTACTGCTGCGACAAGAGGCGCGCCATCCTTCACATAAGCAACAACATCCTTTTCCCACTGCGGATTTTTCAGGGCGGCAAGGGTTGCTTCAAGCCCTGTATGCAGCTCCGGGATATAAGAAGTCACAGTATAGCCTTCAGTACTCGCTTTAGCTTCCTTGCGAATTATATCTTCAGGGACGGCAAAGCTTCCGAGCTTCAAATACATGCCGCATTGGGTCGACCGGTCTTCATAGCCTCTGGCAATTAGAGCTTCGTATAGCGGCAGGTCCTTACTGATGCCCGGGGCATTATTATGCTCATGCTGAGGCGAGCTTGGAATTCTCCATTTCAGCTTAACCGGGTTAAAAAACAAGACCTCCGCCTGCTTCTTTCCAAGCTGCCGAAATCTTTCTTCTATTAAAGACAGGAATGCATCATAATGTTTCGGCGTGGCCGCATCAGCATCCACAATCACACATGTAATGTAGCCCGCCACATCCCCAAGAGGAAGCTCATCCCCGCTGCAGCCGGCTGCAAAACCCACGATCTCTTTTCCGTTACAGCCCACCCACATGCAATGGGCGTCATAATAGGGATGATCGATAAAGGTATCGTGAAACTCTTGCTCCAAAAATGGCTTGTAGTCATATTTCGTAGCCTCGCGATTCCAGAGCTCTACAACTGCCGAGCGATCTTCTATAGAATAGGGTCTGATCTGCATCATCATCCAAGCCTCCATTCAACTTCCAGGATAGGGAAATGAGACCTTCCCCATGATGACTGGGCCAGAAGCTCCGGTCACGCGCGGCATATTATTAGGCATTCGATTCATCGTGTAATATGCCAGCAGAGCAAAAGCAATGGCTTCCTTGGCATCGCTATTGCCGCCGATATCCTCCTGCGTCAGCACCTGCACCTGATGCGCCGCAAACAATCGCTGCAAATCGCGCATTAATGTCTTGTTATAGCTGCCGCCACCGCCAACTAACAGTTGCTGCGCTTGATGCTGCGGCTTAATATACCGTTCATAGCTGTCAACGATGCTCCATGCCGTTAAGCGCGTGGCCGTTGCAATCACATCCTCCGCTTTCCAGCGGTTCGTCTTCATCATTGCAATGATTTGCGCCGCATATTGTTGGCCAAACCGTTCCCTGCCGGTTGATTTGGGCAAGGGCATCGCATAATATTCATTCTGCTGCATCCACTCCAGCAGCTCGCTAATCACCTGACCGCCTGCAGCAATTTCACCGCCGGCATCCATCGTGAGCGGGGCGTACAATTGCGATACAAGCCCATCAATAATCATGTTTCCGGGGCCTGTATCAAAAGCAAATACCTGTTCAGGAGACGCATTCGCAGGCAGCACCGTCACATTGCCTATGCCGCCGATATTCTGCATTAGAAGCGTCCTTTCCGGATCGGTAAACAAGACGTACTCCGTAAAGGGGACTAATGGCGCGCCCTGTCCGCCCATCGCCATATCAGCGACTCGAAAATCGGATACGCAAGGTATTCCCGTGCGGTTCGCGATCACGGCACCTTCGCCGATCTGAACGGTATAGTGCAAATTATAGCCGCCTATAGCCTTCTCCTCCGGCGCATGATAGATCGTCTGTCCATGGGATCCTATTGCAAATATTTGCGAGGCCGAGAGTCCGCATTTCCCTATAACGGATAATGTGGCTTGGGCGTACAATTCGCCAAGCCACATATTCATTGCGCCAACCTTATCAATCGTGGCGTTAGCCGGATCAAAAAGCTCAAATATGGAATTTCTAGCTTGTACCGGAAAAGGAGTATTCTCAAAAGCCAGCAACTCAACCTCTACTCCATGCTCCCTGTCAGCCGATGGAGAAAGCTTTACTACTGCTGCATCAATACCATCTACTGATGTACCGGACATCAGGCCGACTAAGTATGCCGCATCAACTTTTGATGGTTTGTTCATTCGATTACCCCTTCACCGCTCCGACGGTTACCCCTTCAAGGAAGTATTTTTGCAGGCTGAAGAACAATATAAACATGGGAACTGCTGAAATGGTTGCCCCCGCCATCATCGGTGCAAAGTAAGTTGTATTCGCAAAGCGGAAGTTTTTCAATCCGACCTGAATGGTCTGCATATCCATCGTGTTCGTCACCAGGAACGGCCAGAAGAAGTCATTCCATGCTGCCATGAACGTCAAGATAGCTAGTACGGCCATGACGGTTTTTGATAGAGGCATAATGATGTGCCAGAAGATTTTAGGCTGAGAGCAGCCTTCGATCTTGGCAGCCTCAATAATTTCGCCTGGAATGGACGACATGAACTGCTTCACCAGGAAAATGTTATATACCGTTACTATGCTCGGCATGATCAACGCCGGATACGTATTTTGCAGATTAAAAATATTTACGATCAGAATATACAGCGGGACCTGGGTTACCTGGCCAGGAATCATCATCGATCCAAGCAAAATAGCGAACAAAATGTTTTTGCCTTTGAACTTCATTTTTGCAAAAGCGTATCCGGCAAGGGTAGCAAAAAACACGTTGGATATCGTGATGCTTGTTGCCACAATAAATGAGTTCAGTAACCAGTCCCAGGAATGTGGACTGAAGTCAAAGAAGAATTTGTAGGACTCAAATGAGATCTTCGACGGAAAGATAGAGTAGCTCATTGCACCTGCTTCTACCGGATCTCCGAACGAGGAAATGATCATGAAGTAAATCGGGAATATGGTAGCTATGGCAAACAGGATAAGGAACGTAATGATGACGCCATTACGGACGAACAGACTCCCTTTTCTACCTAAGCTATTGTTGTACAAACCCATAGGATCCTGCTCCTTTTCCTAGTATTCTACGTCATTGCCAAAGAACTTGAATTGAAGGAACGAAATAAAGGCGATAATTGCAGCTAAAAGTAATGATTGTGCTGCTGCCTCACCAAACTCGAAATATGTGAACGCATTGTTAAAGATCAACAAACCTACCATCGTTGTTGCATGGTCCGGTCCGCCGCCCGTCATCAGATAGGCGTTCTGGAATACCTGGAAGGAACCAATGACACCTGTGACAAGTAGGAATAGCGTGGTTGGCTTAAGGAAAGGAACGACGATATACCAAAGCTTCTGCAAGAATGTCGCACCGTCAATTTCAGCTGCTTCATAATAGCTGTTATCAATACCGAGCAATGCCGCCAGATAAATGATAATTGCTGTTCCATGGCTGGACAGCCAGGACATGATTACAAGTGAAAACATGGCAGTTGCACTGGAACCAAGCCAGTTCTGATTGCCCATCCCGAAAAAGCCCACAACCTGATTGGCAATACCTGATTTCAACGGATCGAAAATCCACAGCCAGACAACGGAAAGCGCAACCCCCGATGCGACGGCCGGCAAATAATAAATTGCTTTAAAGACAGTCTGCGTTCTTTTCTTGAAAGGAATAATCAAAATCGCAATTAGAAAGGAAAGAAAAATATTCATCGGAACCGTTAATAGCGTATACACCAACGTATTTTTCATTGCTTTCCAGAAAAGCTCGTCTTGAAACGAGTTCACAAAGTTCTCCAGGCCGACATACTTGGATCCTAACGGAGCGTATTCCTGCAAGCTGATAATAAAAGCATTAATGACCGGATATGCGGTAAATAAAGAAAACGCAATAAGTGCTACTGCAATAAACGCATATCCCCAACCTGAGTCGCTTTCGAGCTTCAATTTTTTTCTTTTAGTCAACGTTTGATTCATTGGGTCGCACCTCTCTTCTCCAGGCAGTACAAGCTATAGACTAATTTAGAAGGAAAGCTGTACGTTCGGATACGTACAGCTTTCGCTTACCGGTCTAAGTCAGACTAGTCAACTACAATGCCATCTTCGCCGAAGGATTTGATTGCAGCTGCTTTAACCGCATCATACATTTCTTGCGGCGTAATTTCGTTTGCAAGCAAAGCCTGCAGTTTAGGAACAATGACTTCCGTCTCGATCTTGATCGCCTCGGCAGCCTTATCCGTCGGGATATCCGTGCGAGCCGGAACCGCTTTAGCCATCATGGCTTGGTCTGCTTTAATGTTATCTTCGTTCCGAGGGTATTCCTCAAGAACTGCCGCATTACGTGCGGATTCGGTGACCGGCGATAAGAACAGCTCATTACTGTAGTTAGCCGCAATGGATCCGGAGGACAGGAAGTTGATGGCTAAGCCGATATTTTTAATGTGCTCTTCCGAGGGTTCTTTTTTACCGCGAAGCGCAATGTAACCATCGACAACGGATGTCGGGATATAGTCGGCACCGTTAAATGTAGGAACAGGAAGCGCAATGTACTCGGCTTCGATGGAATCCGCAACGGCAGAACCATCATTTGCTTTAATCTTTTCATTGTTCAGGCGCGCAGAGTTCTCGAAGCTTGCAAGGCCTTTACCTGTGATCATGGTTTGACCCGTCAAGAACATGTTCCAGCGCTTACCTGCATCGATGGAGCTCAGTTCCTTAGGCATGGAGCCATCATCGATCATTTGACGGATCGCTTCAAGCAGACCCAAGAAATTTTTGCTCGTATAAGAGAACTTAAGGTCCTCGTCAAAGTATTCCGGCAAACCGGCAGATTTGGCCATGATGCTCAGATAGTCTTTGGATGTAACACCCGACGTAGCGAATACGAATCCGTAGCGGGTTGTTTCGCCCTTGTCGTTCTTAACGACACCATTCTTGATGGCTTCACGGAATTCTTCATAAGTCCAGCCGTTTTGCTGTACGCTTCTCCAGTCGATGCCCGCTTCCTCCAGGAATTGTCTGTTGCCGCCGATAGAGTGAATAGCCAGATACGCCGGCAGACCGTATTGAGCATCGCCCAGTTGGAAGTATTTCATGGCTACTTCATCATAATCCGCTTTTACTTCATCCGAGAGTACAGGATTAAGGTCCAGAAGAACATTCAGCGCCGCATATTTAGAAATGGCCGTCGAACCTACCCAAGCAATATCCGGCGGCGAGCCTGCGTTTACTTGCGTATCCAGCTTTTGGGTCATATCTTCCCAGCTTGCCGGTTCAATTTTCAAGGTTAGATGCGGATACAATTGATTAAATTCTTTCTCCATATCGGCAAAGCGAGCTTGATAATTCGCCGATACCGGAGGCAAAAGCGCCGTAATCGTATCCTTCTTCGGCTCTGAACCCCCGTTGCTGCCGCCCGTATTTCCGTCGTTTGTAGAAGCAGAGGTGTTATTCCCGTTTCCCCCGCATGCGGATAAGAGCGACAACATCATGATTGCTGACAGAAACAATGTTAATACCCGTGTTCTTTTTTTCATGCCATACAGCCTCCTTAATCTTAGAAAATCACTTAATTCTTCTACCAACCCTTTTGCCGCCTAAACTAATGATGCAATTGCTTGTTTTAGGTGTCCTCCGTTGGCGTTAAGCGCTTGCTCCGCCTCTTGTGCCTCTAACCCCGTCTTAATCATCATGATTGCCAGCTTGCAGTTCATGGATGCTTTTTCAAGTGTTTCTGCCGCGGTTGATGCTTCTACACCCGTTGTGTTCATAATGATGCGGATCGAGCGATCGACGAGCTTAATATTGCTTGCCTTCAGGTCAACCATTAAGTTGTTGTACGTTTTCCCTAACTTGACCATCGTGCATGTTGTCAGCATATTAAGCACCAGCTTCTGAGCGGTTCCTGCCTTTAATCGGGTCGAGCCGCTGATTACCTCCGGCCCTACCACAGGTGAAATACAGACATCTACAATGGGTTCGAACTTCGAGCCTTTGTTGTTGCAGACGCCAATCGTAGCTGCTCCAAGCTCCCTTGCTTTCGCTAAAGCAGCAATGACGAAGTTTGCACTGCCGCTCGCCGAAATCCCAACAAGTACATCTTTGTCTGTTACACCGATGCTTTCGATTAAGGCGATTCCCCCATCCGCATCGTCTTCACAGCCCTCCACCGCAGTGCGCAAAGCAATATCGCCACCAGCAATATGTCCTTGCACCAAGGAAGGATCTGTACCAAAGGTAGGCGGACATTCGGAAGCATCCAAAACGCCTAATCTTCCTGATGTGCCGGCTCCTATGTAAAACATTCTTCCACCATTCGATAACCTATGGTGCAGAATATCTACCGCCTTTGCAATTTGCGGAATTTCCTCAGCTATAGCCGCGGGGACCAATGCATCTTGTTGGTTCATTAGCTGGATCATTTCTTCCGTCGTACATTCATCAATCATTAATGTGTCTGGATTCACAGCTTCTGTTGTTAATCCCGCAAGGTAGTCATTCATAGCTATCCTCCTTCTTGCCAGCTTAAATCTCACACAGATATAACAATAGGTGTTAATTTAACTAACAAATTTCATGCTCCTATACTAATATACAACGGGTCGTTTCGTCAATAGATTTTGAAACTAAATTTCATTAGGAAATTAAATTCTGATGTTTTATTTCATACTTTACACACTCTGTTATATCACATTTATAAAACGCTTACAAGACGAAATCTGAATTTTAATTAAACGCTTACAACAGTATAGATAAAGGCATCCCTTTTAAAAAGGAAAAGTCACTTCCCTGTTCATAAACTCCACTTCAAAAGAGCCGGCGCTTACTAAAAAGGCCATTCATTTTAATGACTTTATTCTTTAAATTCCTCTCATATCTGACCTAGATCCATCCTATACTGGCTAAAGTTTAACTTGTATTTTATGTAGCTAACCTGACATCAAGACAAAAAAAAGGCATCCCGCGTCATTCGTTAATGACTGCGAGTTGCCCAAATATTCGTTACTGCCCATTAAAAATCAAAAATCCAGGGATTAGATTAATTTCTAAGCTTTTTCTTTAATATATTGTGCGTCTTTGTTAAGTAGGTTTTCACTTGCTCATACTCTGCGCTTGCCACACCGGCAAACAAGATATCAATGATCGTAAGCATCGCGATCCGCGAGCCCATGGCGCCGCTGCGGATAGTGATTTCCGGTGTAGATATACTCAAGACAATATCCGCCCGCTCTGCGAGCTCACTTTTATTGTACTTCGTAATTGCAATGCATTTCGCTTTGTTCCTTTGAGCAATCTCCAGTGCATCAAGAATATCGCTAGTTGCTCCAGAGTTGGAAATAAAGATGGCAACATCATCCTTCTCAAGTAAAGTTGCTGCCGTAAGCTGACTATGTCCATCCGTATAAGCGTGGCACATCTTATTAATTCTAGAAAACTTTTGTTGCCCGTCCATGCCAATAATTCCGGAGGCGCCTATTCCGAAGAAAACAATTCGCTTACTATGACGCAGTAACTCTACGGCTCTTGCAATTTCTTTTCGATCAATAACACTAAGCGTATCCTCAATGGACTTGATATTATTCAAGGAGATATTTGAAATAATTGTCGAAAGATCATCGCCCGGCCGAATATCGGTATATTGAGCTCTTGCATCCTCGTCACGAGAACCCAAAGAAGCGGATATACTCACAATAAAATTGCGGTATCCGCTGTAACCCATCGTCTTGCAGAAGCGAAGGACAGAAGCATCGCTTGTCTTACTCGATTGAGCCAATTCCTTAATCGACAGATGAGGGATTTCTTCCGTATTTTCCAGGATATAATCTCCAACCAATCGTTCAACCGGAGTAAAGCTCTCTCTCATTTCACGAATTTTAATTAATATATTGTCATTTAAACTCATAATCTACCTACTCTAGATTTAGTTAACATCTTTAGTAACATCATAATCAAAATTACCAACTTATTTCAATAGCAAAATACACTTTGCATATTCAAGGCTATAGATCGGACTAACAATTGAGCATGCCGGGGCAACGTAGGAGTGTTCTAAAACTTCACACTTTTGCCTGAATATGTAGATTTTTTAGTTTAACTTATTTAGATATCTAAAAAGACCTTGGCAAACCGTAGAATTTAATCCCAGTCTCTTAAAAGTGTTAATTTTACATCACGTGTCCATAACATCTGTAGTTTATTAAATCATTCCGCCTAACATTTATTCAGTTTTATCCTTATTCTAAACCATTCCCTATAGCCCTTATACTCCCATTTGCTGTCTCATCTCAAAGCAACGATATCTATTCCCTAGCTTTGTTTTCTCTTTACTTGTATGCATTCTCGTTCATAGCTAAGTCCTCTGACATAGCCGCGCTTGAACGACTGTTCCGTCTTGAGGTATATTTCGCTGTATGCTATGATAACAATAGAAAAAGGAGCCGTGCTGGATACACGGACTCCCCGGTACACGTACCGCTTTAAAGAGCGGTCGGCTTTGCTAGGTTTTACGGCTCGAAATAGACCGCATCCCTTTGCTCAGGGCGGTCTATTTCTTTGTGTGCTGATTGATCGCTACGACGATGGCCACCACCAGCGTCAGCAACGCAATAACAAGCGCCCCAAAGCTGATCATGATCGTCAAAGCATCCTTAATCTCCACAGGCATCACCTCCCTTCCGGGAGACTTAGCCGACCGTCCTTTTTAGCCAGTTCATGTACAAGTTCTATTATAGCAGAGCCTAAAAATTAGTACATGAAAGATATATGATAATAGCTCATTCTGTATTCCCTGATCGTATCCATTCATTCCGTTTTCGGGTATAATTCTTTATAAGTAAAGATAGAAAATTATTGATATTCTGTAGTTAATGCGTTTTCCAGAGTAAGTACGGAAAACGCATTAACTTTATTCCATATACCCGAGTTTGATAATGCTGACTATATAATCGTAAGAACACTTCACACGTTGCCCCCAGAACGTAATATTCAGTAGTTCAACTTATATAGTATAAAATAATAGAGAAAGTACGCCTAAAACAAATGGAGAGTTGACCATGGAGCAAGTCCGTAAAATCCTCATTATTGAAGATGAGCAAGATATTTCGCGTATTTTGAGAGATTATTTAGCAAAAAACAAATATGAGGCTGCCATTGCAGGGAACGGAAAAGACGGCTTGCAGATGTTGGAGCTGCTGCAACCGGATTATATTATTCTCGATATTATGCTCCCGGATATGGATGGCATTGATTTATGCAGGGAAATCAGGCGCAGAAATAATGTGCCCATTCTTATTTTAAGCGCTAGAGGCAGCGATATAGATAAAGTTCTGGGACTTGGCTTCGGAGCCGACGATTATATGACCAAGCCATTTTCTTTAAGTGAATTGCTGGCCCGAATTAATGCCCACTTCCGCAGATATGAAATGATTACTGGCGAGCGGCAAGATCCTGACAAGCTACATTTAGGCAGGCTGATGATTGATAAAAAGGCTTATAAGATAACGATAGACGGCAAAGAGGCTGCGCTGTCGGCCAAAGAGTTCGAGATGCTCCACTATCTGGCAAGCCACAAAAATCAAGTGTTCTCCAAAGCTCAACTGCTTGACGCGGTTTGGGGATATGCGGCATACGGGGATGAGAACACAGTAACCGTATATATCCGCAGGCTCCGGGAAAAGATTGAGGCCGATCCATCGAACCCGGTCTATCTGAAGACAGTATGGGGCGTCGGATATAAATTTAGTTTGGACTAATCTACGATTGGAGCATACTTCATGTCATTGAGCAGTTGGTCTAGGAACTGGTTCAGGGCCGTCATAATTTGTCTGACCATAATAACAGGCTGCAGTATAGGTCTTTTTATGTACATCGATACTGGTGACAGTGCCTCCGATCCCAAGTATGTTATCAACCAAGTTCGGATAACCGTTAATCCGATCATGCTTTATCTGGAGCAACATGCGGACAAGCTTGATGATGCTGGGGTTCGGGAGCAACTTAACACATTAACGCAAGCTAACCATGTTGAAATGATGTATACAAATCCTGCTGGTACGGTTTCCTTCCAAACAGCAGGCCTCCCCCCGATTCAAAAAATCGATTTACATACTGATCTTCACTATGACATGCACTCTGCTTTGCAAGCAGGAGAATACTTTGAAATTGCTTTTCCTGTCATTAGCGGAACGCCCCCGACCCAAATAGGAAATGCTATTTTTACTGTGCCTGAAAACATCATTCTCGAACAGAATACCAACACTATCCCCCTATTGCTTTTCCTTGCTGCAATACTGCTCTCTCTGAGCCTAGTTGTTCTATTCAATTCAATTAAAAGAAAAATGGAACTGCACCTGATATCCCCGGTTCAAACATTGAAGCAGCATGCTGAAGCCATCCTGAAGGGGAATTACGAGCAGCAGATTCAATACGCCAGAATGGATGAACTGGACGAATTATTTGGGATGTTTGATTTGATGAGAGAAGAAATTAAGCATCTGAACATACAGAGGATCAAGCAGGAGCAAGCGCAAAAAGAACTGATTTCAAATATCTCCCATGATCTAAAAACTCCGATTACAACCGTGAAGGCTTACATAGACGCGATTCTTGAGGGCATTTGTCCGGACCCGGAAACGATGTTGGAATACGTTGAAGTCATGCGAACCAATACGGATAAAATAGCAAGGCTTGTGGATGACCTGCTTATTCATGCCTTACAGGAACTAGGGCAGATTTCGGTAGATCCTCGTGAACAGTATAGCCAGGAACTATTGCAGCATATGCTCAAACCTATCGGTCATTATGTCCGTTCTAATGGCCTGGTTTACGTAGAACCTGAGAATATCCCAAACGTTCTGATCAATATCGATACCGTGCGGATCGAGCAAGTGATCTCCAATCTAGTATCCAACGCGTTAAAGCACACCGCTCCCGGGGACACCATCATGATCAAAGCCGAGTTAGAGACGGGACATTTGAAGATTACGATTGCCGATACAGGCAAAGGAATCCGGCCCCAGGATATGCCTTTTATATTTGAGCGTTATTTCAAAGGACAAGCAAGCACCGCCTACCGGGAGCATGCTTTGGAGGGATCAGGCTTAGGTCTTTCGATTTGCAAAACTATTATTGAAGCTCACGGCGGTCAGATTTCTTTTACAAGCAAAGAGGGGCAAGGAACTACATTCCATTTCACTCTTCCTAACTGTTAAATTCGCAGCAGTAATATTTTATTAATAACTTGATAAGCCTTTTTAAATATTCGGCACCTATACTGTTGCTTAAACAGAAAAACGGGAGTGATGCAAATGTCCGGAACGGTAATTATCCGCGCCCAAAATCTATGTAAGACATACAATGCCGGAAGCGAGCAGCATCATGCGATCCGCAATATTGACCTGGAAATCTATGAAGGGGAGTTTACTGTCATCATGGGGAATTCCGGGTCGGGAAAGTCAACCCTGCTGTACCTGCTTAGCGGGCTGGATAATGTTAGTGCGGGTGAGGTCTACTTCCGCGAGCAACGTATTGATGCTTATAGCGAACAAGAGATGTCCGATTTCCGCACCAAGAGGATAGGTTATATTTATCAAAGTATAAACCTTGTGCCTGATCTTTCAATTATGGACAACGTTTCCTTACCGGGCTATATTGCCGGATATAAAAAGAACAAAGTGAAGGCTAAAGCGAATGAATTGCTCCGTTCCATGGGGATCGACAGCCTGAATAACCGCCTTCCTTCCCAAACCTCGGGTGGACAACAGCAACGAGCGGCGATTGCCCGGGCATTGATTAATTCTCCCGACATCATCTTCGCGGATGAGCCGACCGGAAGCTTGAATTACGATCACGGCAAAGCCGTACTCGACATTCTAAGCGGTATAAATCGTCAGGGGCAGTCGGTCGTTATGGTTACTCACGACATTAAAGCAGCCTGTAGGGCTGACCGGCTTTTTTATATCCGGGACGGTAAAATCGGCGGAATTCTGGAGTTTGAGAAATACGACGCTAATCATAGCCAGGAACGGGAAGCCCTGATCTTCTCCTTCGTTTCGAGAAAGGAGTAAATGATGGGTGCAGTTTGGAGGCTTAGCTTATCCTATTTAAAAAAAAGCAAGGTTCAAAATCTGTTTATCGCCTTACTCATCCTGCTATCCACGTTGTTGGTCTCCACGGCGGCGATCATTATTGCCAATACCGGTAATCTGTTCACCGAAATGCATAGCCGCACAAACGGATCTCATCAAATCCTGACGCTTGAAAAAGGGCATCATGACCCGCAATTTGTCCATGATTGGTGGGCTGCACAGGATGGCGTCGAAGTAACAAAACTGCTGCAATATCGTGCTTTGTCGGGAATCTCTCATCAGGGTCAGGACTTTCCGAACCTTTATTTGTTCATGATGAATACCCCTGCTTCTCCTCTGGGCGTAGATGAGCTTGTTTTCTCGCAAGGCATGGTAAGCTCTACTCCGGAGAAGGGAGCGATATGGGTTCCCACTTCCATGGCTAACTCCTACAATATTTCCGTAGGCGACACGATCAGCTTCAAAGCCGGAGCCACCACACTGGAGTTGCGGGTGTCTGCCATTGTTGTGGATGTTCCTTTCGGCGCACCATTCTCAAATACCTCACGTATCTGGATGAACAGCGATGATTATCAAGGGAAACTCACGGCTTTGCCAGGCAATGATAATTATTTGATCGGGCTTCGCTTTGCTGATTACAGCAACAATAGGGACTATTGGGAGGTTTTTGAAAAAGATCTAGGCACCCCGTTCCTCGAATCGAAAATGGAGTTTGAAAGCATATTATCTTTTTACCTGATCATTAATCGGATCATCGGATTTGTTATGATTTTCTTGGGCATGGTCATGATGCTGATTGCGCTCATTACCATTGGCTTTACCATCTCCGATTCCATTCTGGCCAATTACAAAACCATTGGGGTACTCAAATCATTAGGCCTGACGTCCCGTAGAACAATCGCTACCTATGTCATGCTGTATTCGTTTCTTTCGTTTGTTTCCATACCGCCCGGATTGGTACTTAGTACCCTGTCGTCCCGGCTTATCCTTACCTTCTCGCTATCTTCGCTTAAGACAGCCGATACCGATCTCAGAATTCAAGGCTTCGGCGCCGCCATGCTCATAGGGCTGATCTTATTCGCCCTGGTTATTTTGTTCGTGGTGCTGTATGCAAAGAAAGCGCGTAAGATACAACCAGTACAAGCGATTCGTTATGGCATGTCGGAAACGGACAACAGCAAAATCAGCCGCAGAATGAACTCGGCCGGCGTTCGACGGCTTGGATTCGGTCATTTTCCCGCCACCGTTGTTATCGGTCTAAGGAACCTGATCAAGAATATTAAAGTGTCCGTTCTCATGTTGATATTGACCACGATGGCTTCCTCTGTATTGGTACTGGGGTATGTTCTGATAAGCAGCATTACCGGCATTCAGCATACAGCAGCGAAATGGGGTTATGACAACGCCAATATCGCAGCCGTGATTGTTAACAAAACCGAGTTCCCCCGTGCCGAATTCGAGCAAGTCCTAAATGCCGATTCCAGAATTGCTAATTATGGCTGGCAGGCTAATATAACAGGGATCATCAGTTCAGAAGCTAAACCGGATACAGTTGGTCAATCGCTGAGTATCTCTATTAGCGTTCTTGACGGAGACTACCGGCAATTAGGATTTGAAACCTTGAGCGGAAACAATCCGCGCCTGCCAAATGAAATTGCCCTTGGCGTAAACGTGGCGAAAATGTTGAATAAGAACCTGGGCGACGTGATAGATGTATATATTGAAGGTAAGCAGCAGACCTTTATCATCACGGGAATTTATCAAGCCATAGCCAATATGTCCATTTCTGGACGCACTACGATGGATGCTGTTAGAACGGTTAATCCGACCTACAATGATGTGGATGTGGTATTTATTAATGTGAACGGCCTTAATCAGGCGGATACGGTGGCGGATGCATTGAATATTAGCTTTAAAGCTTCCACATCAGTAGTAACACAACAGACGCTGCTGGATTCCGTCTTTAAAGAGGCGTCCAACATTTTAATCTTCCCGATGAGTCTGATGGGTCTGCTATTTGTACTCGTTACGTTCATCATTATTTTCAGTACCTGCCGCATTAATATTCGGAGAGAAAGTAAAACCTATGGCATTTATAAATCGGTCGGCATGGCCTCTAACCGCTTAAGATGGTCAATAACTTTGGGAATCGCCGCTCTATCGGCGATCGGAGCCATACTTGGCATCGCGGCAGGCGTTTATTTGCTACCCACCCTGCTGGAAACGGTTCTTGCCGGATACGGCATTGTTCATTTGCCAATTGTTCTGAACTGGGGCGGAATTCTGCTCATCGCCAGCATCAACATCATCTCCGCCGCTCTGGGAGCCTGGGTCTCATCCAATGTCATCCGTAAAGCATCGCCTCGTATTCTTGTTGTGGAATAAGTGATTTACTTAAAATGCAACAGTTGACTACACTCGTAGGCAATTAGGTCTTTGAATGATTCGATGAAACATGCGGCTGCCAGCCCCTAATCTGTTTGCATTTTTCTTCAAGCTGTTGCGCGAGTTATCGGGATTCGTGCAACAGCTCTTCAAGTCCGCCCAGATTTAAAACTTCGAATTTAGCAGTAGTGTTGTTTCTTTCTTCCATTGGGTTTCCTCCTTTCAGGCAAAATAAAGAGCCTGCAGCTATGGCAGACTCGTGGTATAATTTGGCTTGTACAACTGAACTTGGGTGGGAAGTATTGCCTCCGGACGGAGGTGATGCTTATCCTATTTTCGTTTTCAGAAGTCATGATGCTCGGAATGTTTGTCCTTGCACTCCTCACTTATCTGAATAAACGAAAATAACCCGCCCAGGTTAGCGCCAGGGGAACGGGTTATTTTCAAGCTCATTCTTGGAGGTATTCCACCCAAGTGTTGTGCAGGGAGCTGGTGGCGACCAGCTCCTTATTTCTATTATTATCGTAACACAACGTATGGCATACCTCAATATCGTAATAATTGAAGAGGGTGTCCCAAAAGAAAACTTTGGAACACCCTCTCTTCATGCGCTATTACAGGGTTTTTGTACCCTTTATTACATCATGCCGCCCATGAGACAAATGCGATTTCATGGGTTTTTTGAGTATTTTGGCGGACTATTTGTCCGGTTTTCTAGAAAATTTGGTTCGATAACTCCGTTTGAATACGATGCATGCTTAGAGTTCGTGGGCAAAATGTGGGCAAGTTGTGGGCACTAACATTAATCCCAATAGTACAAGAAAGGCACACGATAACAGCTCGTTCTGTGCGCCGCGGCCGTATCCATTCATTACATTATCGGGTATAATTGTTTATAAGTAAAGATCGAAGAAGATCGCGAGAACGAAACAATTTAGCAACATATTTTGATAAAGGAGTGGTTCTCCATGTCAATGGTACGCAAACTCCATCCTCATATAGCAAAAGACTTAAGGGAGTTTTTATCTGAAAACAATATTTCCACCAAGAAGCTTGTCATAGACCTTGAAGCAGAAACCATCGAGGACTATGATGATTACTCAGTAGATGACATTTTAAGTGTGGCTGGAATTCTGAAGCCCGGGGAAGCGCAAGAATTATTAAACCACATTCAGGAGTCACGGGAGGGCTGGGGAAAGTGACCCGCAACCACTCCGGATATTTATTCGATTCCAACATCGTCATCGCCATTCTGGACAACGATCATGCCGCTGTAAAATTAGTACGACAAGCCCAAGAAGAACAACGACGGATATTCTTTTCGACGATTACGGAATGTGAAGTACTGAGCGGTGTCAAACACAATCAGTTCTTAATCGCAGAAAGACTATTCTCCCATAGGCATATGATACACGTCGATTCCGCTGTCTCAAGAAAAGCAGCTTCCATGCAAAGCGAACAGAGAAGCAAGGGTCGGAAAATAAAAACTCCTGATGCACTCATTATTGCAACTGCCTTTACAGCTAATTTGGTACTGGTTTCCCGGGATTCAGACATGAACTTTGTTACGAATGAGTATGGGATGACTTTGTTGAAAATATAGGCTTCCTGTTATGTAGCTATATTATTTGTTAGTACAATTTTAGTATGATTATCAAAATGATAAAAAGTGGCTATACCATCTATCTCATTTGAATTCAACCGTCTTGTTAAACTCAAATCATCATCTCCTTAGTTAAAAATAGAAGACACCTTAGAGTGATTTCCATCACACTAAGGTGTCTTTATTTTACACAATGTGGGCAATCCAGGTTTCTCCGAGGAGAAACCCTTACCACACACGGCTTTGCAGACCTTTATTACATCATGCCGCCCATTCCGCTCATGTCAGGAGCGCTGGCTTTTTCCGGTTCAGGCTTGTCGGCAATAACGGCTTCAGTTGTCAGGAACAGACCTGCCACGGAAGCTGCGTATTGCAGCGCGGAGCGGGTAACCTTGGCAGGGTCAACGATCCCTGCGTCAAACATGTTCACCCATTCGCCGGTAGCTGCGTTGTAGCCGATGCCTACTTCTTCTTTCTTCAGGCGGTCCACAATAACGGAGCCTTCTTCACCAGAGTTCGCTGCAATTGTGCGAACAGGCTCTTCCAGAGCGCGAAGCACGATGTTAGCGCCTGTCTTCTCGTCGCCGCTAAGCTCAAGAGCAGAGACTGCGCCGTATACGTTCACGAGGGCTACGCCGCCGCCGGATACGATACCTTCTTCTACTGCAGCGCGAGTTGCATTCAGAGCATCCTCAATGCGCAGCTTGCGCTCCTTCAGTTCGGTCTCGGTTGCCGCGCCGACTTTGATAACGGCTACTCCGCCAGCCAGCTTCGCCAGACGCTCTTGCAGCTTCTCCTTGTCGAACTCGGAAGTGGTCTCTTCCAGTTGAGCACGGATTTGGTTCACACGAGCTTGGATATCGCTCTTGTCGCCGCTTCCGTCAACGATTGTGGTATTTTCCTTAGTCACGATAACTTGACGAGCATTACCCAATTGTTCTACAACGGTGCTCTTCAGATCAAGGCCAAGCTTCTCGGTAATCACCTGTCCGCCAGTCAGAGCTGCGATATCTTGCAGCATTGCCTCACGACGGTCGCCGAAGCCAGGCGCTTTGACTGCTACCGCATTGAAGGTTCCGCGCAGTTTGTTCACGATGAGCATCGCTTGCGCTTCGCCTTCCAGATCCTCGGCAATAATCAACAGTGGTCTGGATTGTTGTACGATTTTTTCCAACAGCGGCAAGATTTCTTGTGTGCTGCTGATTTTCTTGTCTGTAATCAAGATATACGGGTTATCGAGTACGGCTTCCATCTTATCCGTATCGGTAATCATGTATGGAGATACATAGCCGCGGTCGAATTGCATCCCTTCAACCACTTCAAGCTCTGTAGCGAAGCCGCGGGATTCTTCAACGGTAATAACGCCGTCTTTGCCCACTTTTTCCATCGCTTCAGCAATCAGTTCGCCCACTTCTTCGTCGGCGGCAGAGATCGCAGCAACTTGAGCGATCGATTGTTTGCCTTCGATCGTCTTGGAAATTTTCTTCAATTCCTCAACGGCAGTACGAACCGCCTTGTCGATCCCTTTACGCAATCCGATCGGGCTTGCACCTGCAGTTACGTTCTTCAAACCTTCACGGATGAGGGCTTGAGCAAGTACCGTAGCAGTTGTTGTACCGTCACCGGCTACGTCATTCGTCTTGGTTGCTACTTCTTTAACGAGCTGAGCGCCCATGTTTTCGAAAGCATCTTCCAATTCGATTTCCTTCGCAATCGTCACACCGTCATTAGTAATGAGCGGGCTGCCGAATTTCTTCTCCAGAACGACGTTGCGTCCTTTAGGTCCAAGCGTAACTTTAACTGCATCTGCCAATGTATCTACCCCGCGAAGCATTGCGCGGCGGGCGTCTTCACTGAATTTAATTTCCTTAGCCATTGAATAATTACCTCCCTGGAATATGATGATGAGCTGCTAATTCTCTATGCCACTTTGCTTGCTTAGCCGATAATGGCGTGAATGTCGCTTTCTTTCATAATCAAATATTCTTTGCCTTCATACTTTACTTCCGTACCGGCATACTTGGAGAACAAGACACGGTCGCCTTCCTTCACTTCTAGTGGAATTCGAGCACCGTCCTTCAGCGCACCGCTGCCTACTGCAACGACTTTACCTTCTTGTGGCTTCTCCTTCGCTGTATCCGGAAGCACAATCCCGAAAGCAGTAGTTTCCTCTTGTTGGATTGGTTCTACCAATACGCGTTCACCTAAAGGTTTGATCATGAAAAATAGCCTCCTTTAAATATGTTGTGTAGAGTGAATTAAATTAAACTATGTATTAGCACTCAACAACATCAAGTGCTAATAACCAATAATTATGATACTCAACTTAGAAACGAATTTCAAGTCCCTTCTTCAATTTAGCTGCAATTTTTGCTTAGCCTCGGACAGCCCTTCACCATTCTATCCCTTGGACTAGAAAACTATTCCAATAAGTGAAGCGACTATAGAAAAAGCACCCCTTTATTCCGGGTGCCCTAATCAGCGCGCATTCATCAATTGGAGGAAGCAGCCTTTTCGTTTCTCTCCGCATCCTTTGCCTGCTGCCGCTTATACACTCTGCCGGATAAAACCACACTGAATTCATACAGAATGATCAGCGGGATCAGGACCAAAAACGCAGAGAAAAAATCGGCCGGCGTAATCATCACCGAGATCACCACGAGAATGAAATAAGCAACTCTCCGCATCTTTTTCAGACGTGTCGGATTCAACAGCCGAAGCTGCGTAAGAAATAAAATAATTAACGGCAGTTCAAACAATAGAGAGATCGGAAGAACAATATTCATTAGAAATGTAAAATAATCTGCCATCCCGTAAGTTTCGACAAGGCCCAACTCCTTGTTTACTGTTCCGGTAAAGGTCATGGCCAAGGGGAAGACAACAAAATATCCAAAGGCTAGGCCCAGAATAAACAAGATGAAGACAAAAGGAATATAGCGCAATGTAGCCTTACGTTCCCTAGGCTTCAGACCCGGACTGACAAAGGCCCAGATTTGGTACAAGGTAAACGGAAGAGTTACGGCCAACGCAACCAGCATGGAGATCTTCATATAGACGCCAACGCCATCCCAGAACGAAAAGGCATTTAACTCAATAATGACTCCGGACAGCACATTTATGGTCATGTAATGATAGATCGGATCAACGATAAAAAAAGCTCCCACAAGTACCAGGACAAACACCATTAACACATAAACCAGCCTGCGCCGGAGCTCAGTCAGATGATCTACCACCGTCTGCTGCTCACGCGCTTTGTCCTCACTCATCCAACTACCTCCCTTACTCAGCAGGAATTGTCTCCGCAACAAGCAATATCATGGAAATGTCCCTCCCTGTAACAGGAAGGGACACTCAAATACAATATAGACTGGCTATTCAGGTAAGCGCCTCGTATCCCGCTTCTCGCTCTGAGCTTCTGTTGAGACTGATTCCGCTTCTGGCTTGGCGACAGGTGAATCCTCCGCAATATCACGGGTAGCCTCTTTAAATTCTCGGTATGTACGACCGACAGCCCGCCCCAGTTCCGGTAACTTATTCGGTCCAAAGAGCAGCAGTGCCGCTATGATAATAAGTAGGAGTCCGCCTGACATGATTATTCTCCCCCTCCGAAAACCCTTTCATCAATATAGTAATAACATAACCTATATCACAGAATTAGTCCATCGGTGTGACAACTTTATGTCAGAAAAATAGGGATTATAATCTGAACTGCCCCGTCACCATGAGCAAAGCTTCCGGAAGCTGATCCATGATGGCAGCAAGGTTCTCGTGAACCCCCTTCGGTGTCCCTGGCAAGTTCACGATCAGGGTGCGGCCGCGAATGCCGACGATTCCGCGAAACAGCATGGCTCCCCGATTCTTCTGCATAGCAGCGTGTCTCATTGCCTCAGCCATTCCGGGTACTTCCCGCTCGATAACTCTCCGCGTTGCTTCAGGAGTCACATCCCGGATCGCCAATTCCGTTCCTCCCGTAGTCAATACCAGATCCGCTTGAAAGTAATCCGTCATCTCAATCAATGCCGCAATGATCTCATCCGGATCATCGGGAACAATCCGGTATTCTACAATCTCACCGCCCAACTCTTCCTCCACCAGCTCGCGGATTACCTGGGCACTCGTGTCCTCACGCTCGCCTCTGGCTCCTTTGTCACTTGCCGTTAGGATCGCTGTCTTCCAAACCATGAGTCACCCTCCTGTTCTATAGCAAAGCTATCTATGTTCGTCTGCAGCTTAAAAACGCAGTAATTCATATACACTTCGGTCTTACTTACGCATCATTGATCTCCATAATCCCATCAGGAGTAAAAATTCTGTTCACTCTAAAGTCATGAGGCTCCATAGGCACCCGTTCTTCAAGAATCTGTTCTCGCAGCGCAATGGCTCCTAGCTCTGCAGGGAAATTGCTGCTTTCATGATCCCGTACGCGGAATGCCTCTTGAGCTCTAATCTGTGCGATAAGCCGGTCATAATACCCTGCTCCGAAGCCGATCCTTCCGCCCCAACGATCAAACGCCAGTCCGGGAATGATGACCGCATCGATCCCCCCGTACCGTTCACTGCCCCATTCCTCCGCATCTCCCGGCGGCTCTGGAATCCCCCAAAGTCCCGGCACCAGCTCCTGGTGCTGCTCCAGCAGGTGCAGCTTCATGGTCCGTCCAACAAGACGAGGCACGATCAAGCGATCCCCTTGAGCCTTGCAGCTTTGAAGCAGGTATCCCGTATCCGGTTCATCTCCAAAGGACAGATAGCAGCAGACATTCAGTTCTCTACCTCTCGCCTTCCGGAGCGGGGCAAGCCATTCCGACTCGGCCAGCAGGCTGGCCGCCTTGGACTGCAGTTCTCTTGAAGCCGCGGGAACCTGTGAACGAATTTGCTTCATTTTATCTCTAAGTGCCTGCTTGTCCTGTACCCTATCCATGACAGACTCCTTTTTTTGGGGCCACCAATCTCTTTTGATTCTACCTCTTAGTGTATCATTCTTAGGGTAAAATGAAAACTTTCACTATTACAGAAACAAGCTCATTTAGCGGGAATGGCGATGCATTTCATCGTTTTTTCATGTACACTAGGCATAGAGTGCAAGTTCATTTGGGAGGATGTCAAGCAATATGCTGCTTCAAGCTACTGAAATTACCAAGCTATATGGTGTAACCACCATCCTTGGAGGCGTTAATCTGCAAGTTCTGGAGCGGGACCGGATTGGTCTTGTTGGTGTGAACGGAGCGGGGAAGTCTACCCTGCTGCAAATTTTAGCGAATGAAATCTCGCCGGACGGCGGACAAATATTCAAGGCGAAAGAAACCCAGGTGGGCTATCTTGCCCAGAACAGCGGCCTTCAATCGGATCGATCCATTTGGGAGGAAATGCTGGCCGTATTTTCCGAGCTGACGGAAGCCGAGCAGGATCTAAGAAGGATGGAGGCTGAGATTGCCGATCCATCCCTGAATCACGAAGACAAGACCTATCAGGATTTGTTGACCAAATATGCCGTTAAATCCGATTGGTTCAAGGATCATGGCGGCTATGAAATCGAGACCCGGATTAAAAGCGTGCTGCACGGTATGGGCTTCGGTTCTTTTGACCCGTCTACGATCGTCTCCACCCTCAGCGGCGGTCAGAAGACCCGCTTGGCATTGGCACGGATTTTGCTTCAGGCTCCAGACCTGCTTATGCTGGATGAACCGACGAACCATCTGGATATCCAGACTTTGACCTGGCTGGAGGATTATCTCCGCAATTACTCAGGCGCTTTGCTGGTTGTATCCCATGACCGGTATTTTCTCGACCGTCTTGTTACCTGTATTGTGGAAATCGAACGGCATCAGTCTCACCGGTATACCGGGAATTACAGCCGTTATATTGAGATTAAAGCCGCAGAATACGAGAGCCAAATGAAGCTTTATGAAAAGCAGCAGGATGAGATTGCCCGGATGGAGGACTTCATTCGCCGCAATATTGTACGTGCCTCCACTACGAAGCGCGCGCAGAGCCGCCGGAAGGCGCTGGAGAAAATGGATGTGATGGATCGGCCGTTGGGCGATCTCAAAAAGGCCAATTTCTCCTTTGAGGCAGAGATCATGAGCGGCAAGGATGTGCTCCAGGTCGATCAATTATCCTTTGCATTCGATCGTGTAAGCAAGCCTCTTTTTCGAAATGTAAGCTTCTATCTTCGTCGCGGCGAAACTGTTGCGCTTATTGGACCGAACGGAATCGGAAAATCGACATTATTAAAGATGCTGACCGCTGATCTTGCCCCCTCGTCAGGCAGTATTTCCTGGGGGGCTAAGGTCAAAATCGGCTTCTATGATCAGGAACAGAGTCATCTGAACCCGCAAAACACGGTGCTGGAAGAGGTTTGGGGCACTTACCCTTATATGGAAGAGGCTCGAATCCGCAGCGTGCTTGGCAATTTCCTGTTCAGCGGCGAGGATGTACTGAAGAAGGTCTCTTCATTAAGCGGCGGAGAGAAGGCGCGTGTCGCTTTGGCCAAGCTGATGCTTCAACGGGCCAATGTGTTGATTCTTGACGAACCGACGAACCATTTGGATCTATTCAGCAAAGAAGTGCTAGAGTCGGCGCTGCTCGAATATGACGGAACTCTGCTGTTCATCTCTCATGATCGTTACTTTCTGAATAAAATGGCCGAACGCATCATTGAGCTTCACCCGCAGGGCGCCGAGCATTTCCTGGGTAATTATGACGATTATCTTGCCAAAAAGCAGGAGCTTGAGGAATTGGCCGCTGAATTGGCAAATACAGAATCGACAAAAAACAAAGCCCCTGTTCCCGCCAAAGAGAACGAGGCCGCGTGGAACGGTAAGTCAGGCGCTACTTCCTACGAGGCTGACAAACAAATGAAACGACAGGAGCGTGCCCGTAAGCGGCGAATGGAACAGCTGGAGGAGACCATCTCGGCGATAGAAACCCAAATTGCTGAGTTGGAGGCCGAGTTGGCGCTGCCTGAAGTCTATCAAGATTATGAGGCTGTACAAAAACGCCAGAATATCATTGACCAGCAGAAGACAGCATTGGCTGAAGCTTATGAAGAGTGGGAAGCTTTAGCTGCCGAGGAGGAATAGCTACACCTGGACTAGAAAAAAGGGTGTCCCAAAAGGGATCATAAGATGAACTGAGGGGCACCCTCATTCATTTGTTCAAACAAAAGAAACCGCTCTATGGAAAATGGAGGCACCCCCAACCTTAAACCAAAAAGAGACGGTTTCCTTGTACATTCGATACAGCAGGGATCAACTCTGTTTCCCAATATAAGCCATGCGGTACATTTGATCTAAGGGAAGGAAGTACTTGGTACTTGGTCTAGTTATAATGAACGAAACCGACATCCTAATTGCTACTACGTAGGTTAATTGTGGAAATAATGAGAAGTAAGCTCAACCCATTGGACTTTCCACAATCAGAGCTATAAAACAAAAAGGAGTCGGTCTAAGAATGAGTATTACCACAAAGTATGTAGGTTTAGACGTGTCCAAATCCAAAATCGCGGTGGCCATTGCCGATGAGGGCCGAGGAGAAGCACGGTATTGGGGAACCATTACCCATACGAAAGAAGCGGTGGGCAAACTGATGCAACAGTTGAGTAAATCCGAAGACATCACCTTGGAGGTTTGTTATGAAGCCGGACCTACGGGATATGTGCTCTATCGCTGGCTGCTAGAAATGAATATTTCTTGTACCATCGTGGCCCCGTCCCTCATTCCCAAGCGTGCGGGAGATCGGGTCAAAACGGATAAACGAGATGCCCTTCGGCTCGCTCAGTTGTTTCGTGCAGGGGAACTGACGTCGGTTTACATTCCGACACCGGCGGATGAAGCATTGCGGGATTTAGTTCGAGCTCGGGAAGATGCCAAAGAAGATCTGGCCCGGCAAAAGCAACGGTTAGGGAAGTTTCTACTACGTAATCAACTGGCTTCCCCCAAGGGATCCACCCCATGGACGCATGCGTATGAAGCGTGGTTGGACAGCTTAAAATTTGCAGATCACTGTCAGCAGGTAACGTTTCAAGAGTATCGCCAATCGATCTGGGAAACGAAAGAACGCATTCGCCGGTACGAGCAGGAGATCGAACGACAAGCCGAAAGCTGTGCGCAAGCTCCGCTCATTCAGGCTCTGCAAGCGTTACGAGGCGTGGCCGTGCTTACCGCGACCACCCTTGCCTCAGAAATGATCGAAGCCGCGCGATTTCCGTTGGCCTCGGCTTTTATGAGCTATTGCGGACTGGTTCCTAGTGAAAATTCGACGGGAGACAGCCGCCGGCAAGGGAAGATCACCAAAGCGGGGAATGCCCATCTCCGAAGAGTGTTAGTGGAAGCCGCTTGGAGCTATCGATACAGTCCCGCCGTGAAAAAGAAGATGAGACAGCGTATTTTGGGTCTACCGCCTGAAGTACAGCGAATCGCTTGGGAGGCCCAGCATCGTTTGCATCAAAAGTACAAGAGCTTGTTACGCATGGGAAAACACAAGGGGGCCATCGCGGTGGCCATTGCCAGGGAACTTGCCGGGTTTGTGTGGGCGATTGCGAAAGAAGTGGAAATGACTAAAGCCAAGGCTTCGTAATGAGGGAACCGTTTGACGGACAGAGGGTTGTTCAAAGTGAGATGGATGAAGCAAGGAGGTGAGGCTGGGAGTAGATCGTGATTTACCTCGGCGGCAAAATCAGGCAAGGTGAAGAAGAGACCCGCGATGTCCGTTTGTGCAAAGCTTCGGCTTCCACGCACGTTTCTAGTTAGCGGCCAGCTTCTTCAGACGTATGTAGAATGTGTGTGAATCCACGAATATCAGATTGCCAACCAGCGAATTGTTTTCGCCGCCGAGCTAAAGCATGATCTACCCCTTCCGTCCCCTACAAGGGGAAACGCAGGAAGTGCACTCCCTGCACCCGTTACTCGCCGTATGGCAGCCCCTGGCCTTGGCCAGGGACATTCAAAAAGTATCGCTGGAAAGAGCCACCTGTCAAGACAGGCGCTTGACAGGCTCTTATTTAAGCGCGTCAAAAACGAGAGAGCCACAGAGGCGCTTGACAGGTTTCGTTCATATCAACGGACATTAGTTCTCCTTACGGTCCGCTTTTGGATGAGCCAGAATTGTAACGGACATTTTGGCTGCTAAGAGAGTAGAATCGAGTGAACCAGAGTCGTTTGAGCGTCCTAAGCGCCCAAAATGTCCGTTAACCCTTCGAATCATGAGAACAAGCCTGCTAAGAGTCTAAAATGTCCGTTAGCGAGTTTAAAATATCCGACAGCGATTTTAGGGAAGAGAAACAGCTATAGCAAAACGGATCATGACGCTGCCTTTATGCTAATGAAAGAAGACCACATGCGAAACGGCCAGCTAAAGCAAGACTATACTGTATACTGTCCAGATCGGCACCGAGAATCAATCCATTATCGGCTACAGTCTGCACCAGCGACCGACCGACACGCGCTGCCTCATCCCGCATCTTGAACAATTAAAATCACAGTTAGGACAACTCCCGGTCACCATTATCGCCGATGCGGGCTATGGCGGCGAAGATTGTTATGCCCTCAGTAAGGCGCATGATCGAGCCGGAGCCTGTGTTTGGCGATATGAAGAATAACCGAGGCTTTAAAAGGTTCCTGCTTCGAGGCTGATCCAAAGTGAGCCTTGAGGTCGAGTGGCTTTCTCTTGCCCATTATCTACTCATAAAAGCAGCGGTGCACGCCAAAAGCCAAGGAGTTAAGCGAAGATAGGCCGCTTAGCTCCTTGGCTTTTATTAATACTACCCTATTTTGTTGATGTGGGTGTTCCAAAGTTTTCTTTTGGGACACCCTATTGCTATATTCAATCGCTTTCTTCCTTAATTCCTTCATACAGCTTCTCCAGCAGCGCAGACAGCTGTTCCCGCTCTTCCGGTGTCAAATGACGCGTCAGATGCTCATTCAAGTCTGCCAATACCTTATACATCTCGGGTTCGATTTCCCTTGCCTTCGCTGTGGGATAGAGACGATAGGAGCGTCTGTCCTTCTCGTCCACCCTGCGCTCGACATATCCAGCCTCCTCCAATTGCTTTATGGACCGCGCTGTCGTCGCCTTGTCGAATTTCACTTCACTCGTAAGCTGCTCCTGGGTAAGCCCAGGCTGTTTCAGAACCAGAATCAGGTAACTCTGATGGGCCCCGCTTCCAAAATTTATCTGCTTTAATCGTTTGGATAAATGCTTCTGATAGATCCGATTACTATAAGAAATTAGTTTGCCGATGGAATTCATATCGAAGGTACTCCCTTTCCCTGGCTCATGTAAAAAATAGTACCTTAAATTAGTTGCACGTGCAACTAATTAGAAGTACAATAGGTGAGCATCATATAGTTGCGTGTGCAACTAATTCTTCATACGACTAGAGAGAGGTGCTACATAGCATGCAATCCCAAGACACCCTAACTGCTCCACGTTCCTTTGCGGATGACCCGTCCATTCAAAAGAGACGCTGGACGCTTCTCATCATTCTTAACTTATTTACCTTTATGGCGACATTAGACGGAAGTATTGTCAACATTGCATTGCCTTCAATTTCGCAGACCCTCGAACTACCCGTCGCTCAAGCGGAGTGGGTCGTCACGAGCTATTTAATGGTGATCTGTGCGGCAATTTTATTTTTCGGCAAGCTCGGCGATATTTTTGGCAAAATCAAAGTGTTCAAATGGGGAATGCTTCTTTTCCTCATCGGCTCGCTGCTATGCGGACTTAGCAACACGCTGATCACCCTTATCCTTTCCCGAGCTGTGCAAGCACTCGGCGCTGCAATGACAATGGCGAACAACCAGGGGATTGTAACCGAGATATTTCCCAAAAATGAGCGAGGCAAGGCTCTCGGGCTGATAGGAACCTTTGTATCTCTTGGAAGTATAGCGGGGCCAAGCCTTGGCGGCGTTATCGTATCCGGACTAGGCTGGCAGTATATATTTAGGGTGAATGTTCCGATCGGTCTTGCGGCCGTGATCATTGCCTGGCGCCTTCTTCCTAAGGATGTCAGCCTGCTTAAGGTCAAGATTGATGCCTCGGGAAGCATCCTGTTCACGCTGTTCATTCTTGCCTTATTTTCAGGGTTGCTGCTCGGTCAGCAGACCGGATATAACAACCCGTGGATCATCGCATCCTTTATTGCATCCGTCTTTGTGCTGGCAGCCTTTTTAAGTGTCGAAGCACGAAAAGCAGAGCCTTTGCTGCAATTGAGTCTATTCAAAAATCCATTATTCTCCTTGAGCATCCTGTGCGGCTTTCTTACCTTTACGGCAAATTTCGCATATAACATCCTGTCGCCGTTTTATCTGCAAAGCATCCTGAATCTGTCGCCTTTTCATGCCGGACTTGTCCTGATGGTCTTCCCGGTCATCATGGTTATCGTATCTCCGTTAAGCGGGGCGCTTTCCGATAAGATCGGCTCCGAGCTGTTGACCTTCGTCGGACTCCTGCTGATGTTCGCCACCCACATCGGCCTGGCATCCCTTCATGATGGAAGTCCGCTCTCAATCGTCGTTCTGCTCATCGCCATGCTCGGTCTTGGCAACGGGATCTTCCAGCCGGGCAATAACTCGCTGATCATGTCGCAGGCTCCAAGATCCCAACTCGGTGTGGCAGGAAGCGTAAATTCGCTCGTCCGCAATGTCGGCATGGTCACCGGAATTACCGTGGCCACCACTGTCCTGTTCCACACAATGAGTACAAAAGCTGGTTACCGAGTCACCGATCTGATCCCTGGTCGTCCCGACATTTTCCTCTTCGGCATGAAGGCTGCTTACACGACCTCAGCAGTGATCTGCTTGGTTGCTGCATTGCTCACCGGGCTTCGGCTATGGTCAGCCCGCAGAAAAAAACATGAAGCTGACAAAAAAGACTTATCTACAGTTATGCAGTAGTTTATTCACAACAAAAGCGACCTCGCAAGGTCGCTTTTTTCCGTGTTTTAACCGGAAATGAACTGATTTTCATGGCTTATCCACCGACTTATGCACATTATCCACAGTTTTCTGAAAAAAATGAGGTGTTTTTCGAGAAAGTGCTTCCCTCACTGACAGACAAGCTTTCATCTGTTTTTCATAAAAATCATACACGTATGTGGATAACTTTGTCCACATCTTGACAAATACATTGGGGCATAGTTACCGGTTCCGCTCCATCCAGCCTACTGCATAATCGACCAATGCCCGCTGCGGAACAAGAATTGCTTCAGCACCCGCGACCTTCCCTCGTCTGACCTGCTTTGTCTCGGTCTCAAATGCTTCTCCAATCACTACAAAATCATCCGAATTCAGCTCCAGATCAGGGAACTCCACCCACTGCTTAACCCCATCTACAAGCAAGGGTGCTTTATTAGGGATTTGCTTTTTTCCCGAAAACTCAGCCCGGTACTCTGCCAAATGAATCGAGGTATTATTCCCATGACCGACACCAAGCAGCAAAATCCAGCCCTCTGCATCATAGAGTCTGGCCAGCGGAGAATCCTCCCCCAAGCCGAAGGCAAGAGCATGGCCGCTAATAAGGCTGGCTGCCTTTGGTCCTCTTGCCGCAAATGAATGATGGGGATGACCGCTTCGCATCGTCCCCTCCTGTTTGCGAAACAGTTCAGGAATAATCCCCATGAACCAAAGCGGTGTCAAGTGAGGATCATAAGGAGGCATGTGCTCGCGAATCTCCTCCCACCACTCCGAAGGTACGGGCGGGTTGCTCCAGCCCTCCGGATCACTAAGGTCATTGGAGTGCGTCGGCATGACAAGGGTGCCTGTCTCCCCAAGCGCTTCCTCCAGCGCAAGGATTACAGCCACCGGCCCGCCAGCTACCCATGAGCCTAACGACTTGAAGGAGGAATGAACCATCAATGTCATGCCTGACTCGATTCCCAGCTCTTTTAAATCCTGCAATATTGTTGATTGAGTAAATAATTGACCTTGTATCTCTTGCATACCAATCACTCCCTGTCTGGTATTTATTATAACCTTTCGCTGCATAGTCCGTGTTCAATAATAAGAAGACGAGCCCGAAATTCAGCCCGTCTCCTTTAGTACAAACTTCTCTTCTTTTTTGATGATTAATTGGCAGGCGCCCCGCTTTGAGAATAGCCTGACTTACTTTTGGCAAGCTTCAAATATCCATGAACATTCAACATTTCGCTGTCTTCCTCGAATCTCAGCCTCATGCTGCCTGCTGCATCAATAATATAGGAACGCAAGGCGGAAGCGCCGCCTCCAAGAACGTAGAAGCACTCGATATCCGGATATTTCTTCCACCGTTTACGGATCAGGTCAACCAGCTTTTGGGCTGCACGGCTAAAATACATATCTACAATCGGCCGGATATCGGCTTTACCTTCACCTACCCGCTGAATCGCAAACTCCCGGTTGCGGATTCTGCCGATGAGCTTAGCCCGGCTCGGAAAACGATAGCCAAATTGATCCTCGACATCCCGAATGATCGAATCCAGGTAGGCGGCAAGTCCAAACTGTTCGCCAGTACTGAATTGGTTGTCAATATTCATTCGCTTTACCACCGGAAAATCAGTGGTTAGCGCACCGATCTCACAAATTCCGATGCAGCCGTTATGTATCTCATCATTGTTCACCTGCAATTGATCATTTGTCGCCAGATGATACAGGGCAGCGGCCCCTTCGACGGATACCACCACACGTCGGATGGTAATCCGAACTGTACGTCCGCGAAGACCCGGTGTAGATAAGAACGCCACTTCGTGTTCACCGGTCAGGCGCTCTTCAAAAGCACTGTGAAAGGCTACAAACGAACGTACCGGAAGACCTGTGCCGATAATATACTCGACTTCCTCCAGGCTTCCTGCAGCCGGGTAGGTCTGGTCTGCCAGGGCTGCATAAGCAAGAGCTGTAAGTGCAACCACCAGAGCCTGATCACTGGTCGCCTTGTTATCCGTTTCCTCCAGCTCGGAATTATCCTGATCCTCCATAGCCAGCAGTCCAACAAAATACCGCTGATTGCTTCTCTTCAGCTTAGGACTGCGAATCTGTACATCCAGCGCCTTCAAAGGAGAATCCTCTTCTTGCAAAATATGTCTTTCATATCCCGGGGAAACAATGCTAGGGATTAATATCGGACGGGACGAGCCGTCCACGACGACCTTGACGCTATCATTCCCCACATCAATACCGGCTATTTTAATCATAATTACCTCCTCTTCAATCTAAAAATATCCATATCCAAATCTAGCCAAGGAAGACACGATACAACTGATTTCGCTACAATGCGACAGATTCCTTCTGGATTATGTGATTTTGAGTACATTTTTTTTGATTTCAGGAGGGATTTGGATGGTTTTGCCGAATAAATACCTTTGGACTATTGACTGGAGAAGTTTTTGGAGGATTTTAGGATTTCAGGAGGATCAAATGAAGCTCAAGTTAAGACCTAAGAACAAGAAGTATACCGTGCTCATCGTACCCGAAGGAACCAGCCCGGTATTCCGATTCAACATGCGCTCTTTTTCCATGATCACTTTAGCGGCCATTTTGCTTGTCATGCTTGGTATGCTAATGATGCTGATGATCATGAACCGTCAGCACACGGGCCGAATTGTAAGCTTGAAGGCCGAATTATCAACCTCGACCAATCGGCTGGAGAGCACGGTCGCCAATAAAGAGCAAGCAATCGACGAACTGCTGACTGAACTAATGGACTTATCCGAGAAGTCAAAGACAATTGAATCGAAGATGGCGGAGCTTGAGCAGCTCGAAGCCGATATGAAGGCCATTACCAGCGGCGGCCGCAAATCATCCGGCACCGGCAATATTCTTACCGACTCCGATAAGACGATGGAGCATGCAGATATAGAAGGCGGAGTAGGCGGGGAAGCGATCCCGCTGTCAGATGAAGAGGTCAGCATGCTCATTGAGGAGACGAAGCTGAGCATCAGTTCCTCGCTCGAGGAAATGCCCGAGCTGCAGAGCCGCATGGAGCAAACCAAGACTAATTTAAAGAAATACAAAGAAATGATGACGATTCTGCCTACGTATTGGCCGACAGAATCTGTCCGTATTACCTCTACCTTCGGCACGCGGAGAGATCCCTTCAATGGCACCCTGACGTCCCACAACGGAATCGACATAGGCGGCCCATCCGGAGATCCGATCTATGCCGCTGCGCATGGAACCGTCACGGATACAGGCTATAGCTCCGCCAGAGGCAATTATATTACCATCTCTCATCCTTCCGGAGTGAAGACGAATTATATGCATTTGAAGGAGATCAGCGTCAGCAAAGGGGATACCGTCAAGCAGGGGGATATCATAGCACTGCTCGGCTCCACCGGACGGAGCACTGGCCCGCACCTTCATTTTGAAGTCATTAAGCAAGGAACCCCTGTTGATCCCATTAACTATTTAACCATTCCGGGAGAGGATGAATAACGATGTTTAAAAATAATAAAGCCGCTAAAGTCGATCCTAACACTACGGATACTTTAATCGGCGAAGGAAGCGTATTCGAAGGAAAGATCAAGTCCGCGGCAGGCGTAAGAGTTGAAGGACAAATCATCGGCGACATTGAATGCGAGGGCGATGTTACCATTGGCGAAAAGGGGGTCGTTCAATCCAATATTTTTGCGAGGAACGTCATCATCGCCGGGACAGTGAATGGAAATATTCAGGCTCGGAGCAAGCTGTCGATTACGGCAAAGGGCAAGCTGTTCGGAAATATGTCCGCCGCTTCGATCTCGATTGAAGAAGGCAGTATCTTTGAAGGAACTAGCCGTATGGCTGGCGGAAACGGAGCCCCCGTACAAGACGAGGCATCCAAGAAAGAAGCCGCAGCAGCATCGGAGTTGAAAACCGAAACTCAGAGTACGCCGCCCGCCTCTAAAGGACAAAATACTCAAAAGGAAGAAGTCACCTTCAAGTCCTGGTAACATAATAAAGGGTGTCTATATAAGTTGAACTAATGATTATACACAGGAGGCAACGTGTAAAGTATTCTTACGATCGCTGTTGTTCGCGGATTTCTTGGATTGAATTGGCCATGTAAAGGAAGAAATTCGCTCTCAAAGGCGAACGCTATCGCTTCTACAGAACACTTTACACTCATGCCTTTTCTGTGCAGTTCTTTAGTTCAACTTATATAGCAAGTCAAAAAAGTCGGGCGGAAAACCTTGTGTTTTCCGCCGACTTTTTTTGTTTGTTTGCTTTTAAAGAGAGATTTAACTGCAAGAGGTCACTTATTTAGCTCGACAGCAGCCGACTCTGCTCATTTTAATGCTTTTTTGCACTTATTTTCGTGATTCACCAGGGGTAACTCCGGTGAAAAGAACGGATGTCCTTGTCCCCGGTCATCTTACCGCCCATGCCTCCAGAGACATGGAAGCCTCAGCCTTTAGCTCCAGACCGGAATACAAGCCTTGCTTGTACTTCAGATAGGCGGCAGCGCCGATCATGGCGGCATTATCTGTGCAATAACGATGCGGCGGGATCGTAAGCGGTATTTGCTCCTTCTCGCAGCGCTCGGTCAATGCTTGTCGAAGACCTCTGTTCGCCGCTACACCGCCGCACAGCAGGAGCTGCACGGCGCCGCAGGCTTTCACGGCCCGAACCGCCTTCTCAACTACAACCTCAATGACCGATTCCTGAAAGCCTCTGGCAATCCCTGCCTCATAGCCTTCCTCACCTTTCATCCGATGCTGATTTACTGCATTCAGCACCGCCGACTTCAGGCCGCTGAAGCTGAAATCATATGAATCCGGCTCAAGCCAAGCCCGAGGCATGCCCTCGCATGTCCGGGATTCCATCGCCAGCTTGTCTACATGCGGCCCGCCGGGATAGGGAAACCCGAGTGCCCGAGCAACCTTATCGTACGCTTCCCCGACGGCATCGTCCCGCGTGCGGCCTAGCAATTTAAAGCTTCCTTCCTGCTCCATAAGCACAAGCTCGGTATGACCGCCTGAGACGACAAGGGCGAGGGCAGGATAGTGAATCTCTCCCACCAGCCGGTTGGCATAGATATGTCCTGCAATATGATGTGTTCCGATTAAGGGCTTGTCGAGGGCAAAAGCAAGGCTTTTCGCCGCCATAATCCCCACAAGCAGCGCACCAACCAGACCAGGCCCTTCTGTCACCGTTATGGCAGACAGCTTCTCGGGAGCGATTCCCGCCTGTTCTATCGCTTCCTCCAGCATGATGGTAATATTCTCGACATGCTTGCGGGAAGCCACCTCGGGAACAACGCCTCCGAATGCCTTGTGGGTCTCAATCTGGCTTGCGATCAAATTGGACAGCACCTCCGTGCCGTTCTTGACCACGGCAACGGAAGTCTCATCACAGCTTGTCTCCACTGCTAAAATATAGCATTCCTGTTGTTGCTCATTCATCGATCTCTTCGCTTCCTTCCTCTTCCCAAACCAGTTGCTCCGGCAGCTCGCACCACATAATGACGGCATCTTCTTGATTATCGGAATAATAGGCTTTACGGATGCCCGCCGGTTCAAAGCCAAGCTTGCGATAAAGTGCTTGAGCGACCAGATTGGATTCCCGTACTTCAAGCGTCATGCGTTCGATGCGGTACTCCATCGCCAGCTGGATCAGTTGAAGCAGCAGTGCTTCTCCCAAGCCCTGTCCGCGATGGGCGGTACGAACCGCAATGTTAGTAATGTGCGCTTCATCCACAATCGTCCACATTCCCGCATAAGCAACGGGCTTTCCGTCCAGCTCCATGACCAAATATTTCGCGAAATGATTCATGGTTAGCTCGTTGCGAAAGGCTTCCTCGCTCCAAGGCAGCGTGAAGGACTCGTGCTCAATAATCATAATGTCCGGAATATCTTCCAGGGTCATTTTACGGATCGACACGGAACCTGCAGGTGTTGTCTCGTTCTCGTTATGGATCGCCATCTGCAACGTCCCCCTATCCCTTGCCAAGGCGCTTGGCTTCGGCCTCTGCAAGCTGTGTATAATTAGGCTCCAATGTATGAAGCTGATCGCTATCTCCAAGGAGGCTGCGGCGCAAGCCCGCAAGTCCGACCCAGCCTCCTTCAAGCTCATAAGGGAACACCTGCAGCGTTTCACCTGCATGCGGACCCAATACCTCGCGGGCCGCCTCAGAGTGGTGCTGCGCCTTCCCCGCCTCCGTCTCGCCCACGATCCAGATTCGGGCGGGCCGCTCTTCCGGCGCGGCCGCCTCCAGTCGTCCGGCGAGCTCGCTCATCCAGCTCACCATCAGGCGAATGCCGTCGGATGCCAGACGCTCCGGCATCCGGCCCGGCTTCGCCGTGAACAGCGCGGTATATACCTGGCCGCGCCGCGCATCCATCAGCGGGACAATCCAGTCCCCGCTGACAAGCACCTCGGCGGCGTTCTGCGATGCATTCGCAGCAGACCGCCCGCCGCAGCCTGCGGCGCTTGCGCCCAGCGCCGCCACAGTCTGGCCCGCGGCACGCGCCCAGCCACCCAGCGCCAGCGCCTCCAGGCTCGATATGCCGTAGACCGGCAATTTCAGCGCCCAGGCGAGCGTCTTCGCCGTCGTAACGGCAATCCGTGCTCCTGTATAGGAGCCGGGGCCGAGGCCGACGGCAATGCCGTCCAGCATCGATTTATGGATGCCGGCCTTGTCCAGCGCCTCCTGGATCGCGCTGATCAGCACCGCCGAGTGATTGCGCTCGGCGTGAAGATGATGCTCCGCCAGCAAGCTTCCCCCTTCCATCACCGCAACCGCCAAAGAGGAGGTCGAGGTGTCAAAGGCGAGCAGGCGGCGGGCTCCAGCGGGCTCCGCAGCCGGTTGATGTATCTTATTCATGCAGCATGACTCCATTCTCTCGCAGGCTATGAACCCATGCCTCATAGGGTTGTCCATGGCCAATCAAATAAAATTTCCGGGTAGCAGCGGATTCTGTCTCGATATAAATTTCCAGCAGCTCTGGAGGAAGAATCTCTTCGATTATGCTGGCCCACTCCACCAGAGAGACTCCCTCACCATAAAAATACTCGTCCAGCCCCAACTCATCAGCCTCCTCCAGGGAGAGGCGATACACATCCATATGATACAGCTTAAGGCGTCCTTCATATTCTTTAATCAGCGTAAACGTCGGGCTGTTCACCGTATCCCGCACCTGAAGATGCTTTGCAAACAATTGGGAGAAGGCTGTCTTCCCTGCGCCGAGATCCCCGTCCAGCGCAATCACAGTTCCTGCCTTCGATCGGCGCGCCAAATAAGCCGCCAGCATTTCCGTCTCCTCCAGACTGCCCGCTTCAAAAATATAATCTGCATCCGCCCTGTTTTTAGCTAGTCTCATGATAAATTATCCTTCCTGTTCATCCGCCGGAACCTACAAACGTCTGTCCTCATTATATCGGTCCATCCTTCCCCCCGCAATAAGGCGCCTGCATCCAGCGTTGGAGGATCGATTCATAGAAAACGCAATTTCACCCATACTATAGACGTTGTTCAACAAGACAGGAAATCACAGCAAAGGTCAGCGGATAGCAGTGCAGCTTGTCCGAAACATTCCCTTTGCTGCCAAAACGAAAGGAGCCTGCGATGCACACCGTATGGAAAGGCGCGATCAGCTTCGGTCTGGTTCATGTTCCCGTTAAAATGTTCTCTGCCACAGAGGACAAAGATATCTCCATGAAATACATTCATCAGGTTTGCGGCAGTCCGATCTCTTATGTCCGAAGATGCCCGAATTGTGAGGTTGACGTAAATTGGGAGGAAATATCCAGAGGATATGAGTACGAGAAGGGCAAGTATGTGCTGTTTACCAAAGAGGAGCTTGAACAGCTATCTTCTCAAACGGAGAAGACCATTACGATTCTCGATTTCGTGGACCTGCATGAGATCGATCCGGTCTATTTTCAAAAAACCTATTATTTGTCACCCGATCAGGCTGGAGCCAATGCGTATTCCCTTCTGCTTGAAGCGATGCGGCAGACCGGGAAGATTGGAGTCGCCAAGGTCGCGATCCGCTCTAAAAGCAGCCTTGCCGCCATCCGTGTAATCGAGGACTGTTTGGCGGTGGAGACGATCTTCTATCCGGACGAGATTCGCCCGATCGCCCAGGTTCCGAATTTACCGGAGAACATTCAGGTTCAGGATAAGGAGCTTACGATGGCGAAGCTGCTGATTGAGCAGCTCTCTACGCCGTTTGAGCCAGGGAAATACAACGACGATTACCGTGCCAATTTGCTGAAGCTGATTGAGCAAAAGGTAGCTGGAGAAGAGATCAGCCTTGCCCCAGCCAAGCAAGAGCATAATATCGTCGACCTGATGGCCGCTCTGCAGGCCAGCATTGAGGCCGTGAAGCCTATCCCTGCCGATCCGGGACCAGCCGCTGCCAAGCGAACCAAGAGCGGCGCCAAGAGCGGCGCCAAGGCCAAAGCCGAACCCGAAGCCGAAGGTGAACCTAAGCCCAAGCGCAAGAGTACGAAGAAAGCTCAAAAAACCATCTCCTGATCGATGCAGAATCTGCTTTACATGCTTTGGGACAGCAGGCATCTCATTGGCTCAAGCGGACTCCAGCCTTGAATGACCGGGTGGCGCATCGTTCCTCCGAGGGTCCATTCCATAAAGGATACCTTGACCGTCAGCTCCGGCCGCAGCCATACCGCATCCTTCAAACGGGCCGGAGGATTCAGAAAGGGCCTCCCTGCAGCTGTAAGCCGGACAGCCTCCTTGGTTATCCGGCTCCAATCCTCGGCACGCCAGCGGGCGCTCCCGGCATGGCCGATATAGATCAGTCTGCCCTCCTCGTCATAGAGTCCAAGCAGCAGGGCATTGACCTGCCCGTCCCGGTAGGTTACCCCGCCGATGACCGCTTGGAGATCATGACTAAGCTTCAGCTTCTGCCAGCGGCCATCCTTGCCGCCAATGGCATAGCTGCTGTCCAGATTTTTACAGACGATGCCTTCCCAGCCTCGCTCCTCCATGACCCGGTACAGAGCTGCAGGCTCTTCCACGTTCGGGACTAGCTGGAGGTGTTCATTGGGGATGATCAGTTGACGTAATCTGTCCTGCCGTTGCCGGAGCGGAAGCCCGGTTACCCATTCGCCATCACAGTAGAGCAGATCAAAAACCATGTAAATGACAGGAATTCGCCGTACAGCGAACGCAATTTCCATCTGCCGCCGCAGACTGTCCCGGCCCATAATCTGGTGAAAGGATGGCTTCCCGCCTGTCAATGCGATCATTTCTCCATCCAAAATAAAGGAGCCTGCCCGGCAGCTCTCATTCAATCCGGCAAATTCCGGATATTGGAGGGTCCGGTCATTACCTCGGCGATTGATAAGCCGCAGACTCCGCCCGTCGTAGTAGGTGAGCATCCGTACGCCGTCCCATTTCACCTGCGCGATCCAGGGATCGCCGGGGGATGGAAGCTCCTTGACCAGTATCGGCTCAAACGGAATCACAGGCTGCAGATCCATGCATAGCCCTCCTTAAATGAATAACCTTCTAAGAAATTGAGGTGAACATATGCCCAAAAGCATTACAGGCAGCATTGTTATCGAAGGACAAGAGATCCAGGTAAGCAATCCGGATAAGCTGCTCTGGCCGGAGGCCGGGATCACCAAGCTTATCTATTTGCAGAAGCTGACCGAGCTTTCGCCGTACCTGCTCCCTTATTGCAGAGACCGTCTGCTCACGACGATCCGCTATCCGGGCGGAATTCACGGCACCTTTTTTTATCAGAAAAATGCTCCCGAGCCGCTGCCGGATTATGTCCGGACCGTTCATCATGAAGAAATTCGCTATATCGTGTTGAACAATCTCCCGACCCTGCTCTGGCTTGGCAATCTGGCTGCGATCGAGTTCCATCCGTCCCTGCACTATATCGGAGAGAATCTGCCCTGCGAGTGGATGATCGATCTGGATCCCTCGCTTGAGGAAGAGCCGCGAATCATGGAGGCCGCCGCCTTCGTCGGAGAAGTGCTGGATTCCCTGGGGATCGCTTCTGTTCCCAAGACTTCAGGAGCCACCGGGATTCAGATTATCGTCCCGATTTCCCACGGGATTACCTTTGACGAGCTGCGGCTTATCGGCCACTTTGTCGCCCGTTTTGTGACGGAGAAGCGACCGGATTTGTTTACGATCGAACGGATGAAGAAGGACCGGGAAGACAAAATCTACTTTGACTACTTACAGCACTACGCCGGCAAGACGCTTGCTGCTCCCTACACCCCAAGAGCACGATTGGCGGCCAGTGTCTCTACGCCTCTTCTCTGGGAGGAGGTCCGGCAGAATCCCTCGCCTGCCGATTACCATCTGCTGAATATAGGGGAAAGACTGGCCCGCTACGGCGATCTGCTCTCCACCATCCCGCCGCAGCCCGTCGATGTCATCATCAGCCATCTGCAGCGAACAGGGGCAGGAAGCGGAGGCAAGCCCTAAGTGGCTTCTATAAGAGCGGTGACAGCAACCGGGCGACAAGCTCTGCTCCCTTCTGCCTGCGCGGCCGCGCCATAAATTCCTCTTGCCGGATTTCCCGGGAGTCGCTCAGATCCTGCAGGAAATCCTTCTCCAGCCGTTTGATGGGTTCGCGGTCAAACAGCAAAGCAAGCATTTCAAAATTAAAAAAGAAGCTTCTCATGTCCATGTTCGCCGTTCCCACCGTGCCTACAAGATCGTCCACAATTAATACCTTGGCATGTACGAAGCCCTTGGTATATTCATAAAACCGGACTCCTGCCTGCATCAGCTCCTCCACATAAGACAGGGAGGCCAGCTTCACCAATCGGCTGTCCGAATGATAGGGAAGCAGGACGATAACCTCTACACCGGCCACTGCTGCAGTTTTCAGGGCGGCATAAATACTTGGGTCAGGTATGAAATACGGCGAAGTGATCCACACCCTTTTTTTAGCCACGGCAATGGCCCCGAAGCACATCTCCTGAATAGCATCCCAATGCTGGTCAGGACCACTGGTCAGAATCTGCACATGCTCTTCTCCCTCGCAGCAATGTTCCGGGAAAAGGCCGGGCTCTGAGAGCAGACTGCCGGAGGCCAGCTGCCAATCCCCAAGAAAAGTCCGCTGGAGGTCATAAACAGCATCACCGCTAATCCTCAGATGCGTATCTCGCCAATACCCCATATTTTCATACAGGCCCAGATAGTCATCGCCTATATTCAATCCCCCGACAAAGCCAACCTGCCCATCTACGACAAGGATCTTCCGGTGATTTCGATAGTTCACCCGCCGGTCCAGCATGGCGATCAATGGAGGCAGGAAGAAGTACACCTCGACCCCGGCCTGTTCAAGCTCTTTTACGAATGCCTGCGGAAGCTGGTAGCTTCCCAGTCCGTCACAGATAAGGCGCACCTTTACGCCCTGGGAGGCCTTTTCCATCATGGCTTGCTTGAATTGCCGTCCAATACCGTCATCCCTGAATATGTAGAACTCAATATGTATATGGTGCCTGGCACGATACATCGACTCTAACATGGCATGGAACGCCGGTTCTCCGCTGCTATAGATTTCAGTCTCATTACAGCCTGTGATCGGGCTTTCCGACAGCCCGGTTAACAGACTGAACAGCCGCTCCTGTCCCTGAAAATCCTTGTTTTTCATCTGTTCGATGGAATCTATAATTTCTGTCTGCTGCCAAAGCTTGGCCTTCATTTCCTGAAATAACGGACTTCCTCTTCTGCGAAGCTTTCTCCGCTTCTTGTAGTCTTGCGCCACAAAGTAGTATAGGACAAATCCAATGAAAGGCACCGCAAACAGAATCAGCATCCAGGCTACCGCTCTGCCCGGGTTTCGGAACTCGAGGACCAGAATCGTAGCAATTTGAAAAATAAATGCAACCAACAATAGGCTCAGCCAGATCATAACCGTCCTCCTTTCCCTCTAAATCAGCATTAACCATCATGCAAGCAATTTATTCATGGAGCACCATGTATATCAGACAAGGCGGTTTTTTGACATGAATTGAGAGTCATAGGAATAGATAATTATAAATCCGATTTAAGAGAGGAGCCGACATGAAAACTGCCAGCATAGGCTTACCTAATCCTAGGCGGATAACCCTGCTTGTTCTCAAGGACGCCAACCAGCCTGTCAAGCAAGTTCAGGTATCCAAGCCGCTGGTCGTCGCCGTCCCGCTTATCGCATTGCTGTCGCTCAGCGGCTTGATCGTCAGTCTTCAGATTCAATCCAACCGAACAATCGACAATCTGGAAAGTATGCTGCAAGCCCAGCAATTGCGTTTTGAAGCTACTGTTACGGATAAGGATGCTGCCATCGAGCGCCTGCAGAATGAAGTGATTGCCCTGTCAGGACAATCCCGGGAAATGATGGACCGGATGGAACGAATGGCCGAGCTTGAGACCGAGCTGCAGAAATTCATCGATAAATACGGTTCTGAAGGTAGCGGAAGCCAGGAGCCGGGCAAGCTCTCCTCCCTCTCCATGGATGACAGCAGTTGGTATGCAAGCGATGGCGTTGGCGGGGAATTTATTGCCGTTCACGAGACTGAAATCGAACAGCTTGCCGAGGATACGCGCAAGCAGTTTGCAGAAATGAGCAAATTATTGGATGAGATGGAGCGAAATATGCCCGCTACTCTCCAAATTGCGGAGCAGACCCAGATCAAGCTTGCAGGCACACCGACCGAATGGCCAACCTTGTCCCAGCGGATTACTTCCAACTTCGGCTATCGCAGCGATCCCTTTTCGGGGCGCGCTGCCTTCCATGCCGGAATCGACATTGCAGGCAAGACAGGCGATCCGATCTACGCAGCCGGGGCAGGCAAAGTGGTTACCGTCGCCAGTGACAGCTCCCATGGCAAATACATTGTGATCGAGCATCCGGAAGGACTGGAGAGCTGGTATCTGCATTTGAGCAAGATTACCGTATCCGAGGGGGATGAGGTCAGCAAGGGGCAACAGATTGGCAAGCTGGGGAATACCGGACGCAGCACCGGGCCTCATTTGCATTTTGAGATTTTGAAGAAGGGGAAGACGATCGATCCGCTCCCTTACCTTAAATCAAACAATGGATAAGACAGGAGGCTACAACCCTTATGAGAAGAAAGAATAAGCAGCCCGCAGGCACCCGTTACACCTTGATCGGACTTGGCTCCTCCGCACAGGGAAAGCTTGATTGCGAGGCCAATCTGCGGATTGAAGGTCATTTTCAGGGCGAGATTGATTGTGCCGGGCAGGTCGTTATCGGCGAGACGGGAGAAGCAAAGTCCAGCATTCGCGGAGCAGAAATTATCGTTGCCGGACATGTCATCGGCGATATCGTCAGTGAAGGCAAATTGACGATTACCGGAAGCGGTCAAGTGGACGGAAATGTGAATGTGACCAAGCTGGTCATTGTGGAGGGCGGGCTTCTGAACGGCTCAAGCCATATGGAACGTGAAGCTGCCGTGCAGGCTTTCAGCAAGAACAAGGATAAGGAAATGGAAAAAGGCTCCGACAAGCAAGCCGACAAGTCCACTGTCAAAAAACAGACTCCAAGACCCGAGGCGGGGTAATAAATAAGATACTGTGCAAAACATAAAGAGGCGCGTCAGAGGGGCAACGTGTGAAGAGTTGCTACGATCGCTGTTGTTCGCGGATTTCTATGATTGGACTAAATTCTAACAGTGGAGAAATCCGCTCACAAAGGCGAACGCTCCGCTTCTTCACAACCCTTCACACTTATGCCCTAACTACTTCTCCTTTGCTGTTTAACTGATACGCCAGATAGCACCATGGTTGTGCCACATGTTTCATTACAGTAAGCAGGCCACCTGTGGCATACAAGCAGGAGACTACGCGCAAGCCTCCTCCCAACTTCCCCTTGCTGCCAGGCTCGCCTTAGGCTAGGCATCACAAATGGAGGCCTGTGCGATTCACTTTACGCACAGCCAATGGAACACTGAGCGCCAGGAGTTGCGCCTAGTCGCACGTTGCCTCGGCCTTATGCGGAACGCGGAACTTCGTTATCCGACTACGCATTCCAGTCTTGTTCCGAGCTTCACTCACCCCACTTATTCAGCCTCATTCTGGCCACGCTCCAGTGAAATTACTTACCTTAAATTTCCCATTCGACGCTCGAACCCACATATAGTGAAAAAACTTACCTTAGAATCGCCAGTCACTAGCCAAACCCACGTTTTAGCCAACTTTAAGCGAAAGAATTTCACTATATCCGTATATGCATGGGGTCTGCCAACCCTCGTCATGCTTTGAAGCACCGCACATTGGGAGCTTCGCACAGTGTGAGATCTGCATGATGCTGATGCGAGGTGTGTGTATACGTACTTCGTCGGCTTTTTGCAGAATCTGCTGGGGATAGTCCTCGTGTGGGTAGTTGTCCATGCACCTGCCCGCTGAAGGTGCAATGATACGCAGTTACTGTTGTAATGCATCAGGCATCAAGATGCTATGCTGAATGAACGAGCCTGTAGGCTAGGCAAGTGATTCTAGTGCATTCGGCCATGCCTCCGACGTGCGGAGGGGAGCTACTATAGTACATTCGGCACCTATAAAGCCGAACTAAAACCCGCGTAATAAGGGTATAAGTGTGAAGTGTGCTGAAGAAACGGAGTGTTCGCCTTTGCGAGTGGATTCCTACCATTTCAGATTTTACTCAATCAAAGGAATCCGCGAACAACAGCGATCGTAAGCATACTTCACACGTTGCCCTCCGGCACGCGGCAAAATCATTGGTTGGTTTTATATTGGCTGTAGCTGCGCTCTCGCAGGAAACTACGCAGCAACGTCTCTCTTCTTAAAGACCAGCCAACTGATTACAAGGAATAACAGGACATAGGCTGACAGGATGGCAACTGAAAATCCCATTGTCATTCCCGCAGGCCCAACGGCTCCTCCCTGATATTTGCTCAAATCCATGTTGACAAATAGCATGTATTTCGCCCACTCATACCGGTTTGGGTGAAACAGCATTGTGAAGATGTTGCCGGCAAACAGGATAAACATAGACAATCCGATAGCCAGTCCGCTTGACCGGAAGACGGTCGACAGCATGAATGAGAACACGACGATAACGAGCAGGTCAATATAGCTGTACATCAAACTCTCCATGATGGAAACGAACGGGCTCGTTCCCTGCGGGAATAGCATTGACGCCTCATTCGGGAAGAGCAGAAAAGCGATGGCTATATTGGATATCAGGAATACGGCGCTGATAGCAATTGTGAACAGCAATACCGACAGCAGCTTGGAAGCCAAAACCTTGGTCCGGGTCCAGGGCCGGATCAATAACAATTTAATCGTTCCCCATGTAAATTCGCTGGCCACGCTATCGGCGGCGATGACCACGGCAAAGATGGAAGCCAGGTAATATAGGAACGACAATTGGTCCACCGCATCCCATGCGGTCAATTGCATGGTGCCTGAGCTTCCCAGATAGAACAGGACGCCAAACAGAATGCTTAACGCCAACAGGATGGCGAACATGATCCAGGTGCGGAGCCTGCGGTAGATTTTCATATTTTCATTCTGAACTAGTCTGAAAAAATCAGTCAATACGCCCGCCTCCCGTCATCTCTAGGAATTGATCTTCCAGCGACCGGGTGACCGGCCGGATACCATAGACCGCGATTCCGTGATTAACAAGTCTCGCATTCACGTGCGCCGCGTCAGTCCGGTTAACGGTTAGGATAACTCCGTTCTCTTCCGCTCTGGAGCTGAAGCCCAGGCTGACAAGCAGATCCTGTGCTGCAGCAGGCGTGTTCACTTCAAACACAGTCTCCTGCACCTGATCGGCTCCTCCTGAGCCATCTGCCTTCCCGCTGTGTCCAAGCTCCTTCACATCGATCAGTCTGCCCTGCTGGATCACAGCGACCGTATCGCACATCAATTCCATTTCGGACAGGAGATGGCTTGAGACAAACACAGTTGTCCCCTCCTCCCGGGACAGACGGCGCAAATAATCGCGCAGCTCCCGGATCCCCTGCGGGTCCAGCCCGTTTGTCGGCTCGTCCAGCACAAGCAGCTTCGGCCGGTGCAGGATGGCTTGAGCCACACCTAGCCGCTGCCGCATGCCAAGCGAATAGGTCTTCACCTTATCATGGATGCGATGTTCCATGCCGACAAGCTCGACGGCTTCCATGATACGCGCTTTGGATACACCCGGCGACATCCTGGCGTAATGCAGCAGATTCTCGTAGCCGGAGAGAAACTTGTACATCTCCGGATTTTCCACAATGGCTCCGACATGGCTAATCGCCTCTTCAAATTCATGCTTGATACTCGAGCCTTGAATGAGGATATCGCCCTCCGTAATAGACATCAGTCCGACGATCATCCGAATGGTCGTTGTTTTCCCGGCTCCGTTAGGCCCCAGAAATCCATAAACCTGACCCGAGGGAATATCCAGGTTCAAGGAATCAATCAGCTTCTTGCCGCCGATGACCTTGCTGACCCCCTGGATCCGTACAACTGGTTGATTTTCCATTATTTTCACACCCCTAATCTCAATCATTTTATCACAGATGTCGTGTGCGACAAAAATGGAGGATAGGCACCAAGTAGTTGAGCTGGAGAAGCGACGTAACTTAGAATAGCATAACAAAAGCATAACACTTCACACGCCGCCCCAGCCTGCCTTCAATAATTCAACTTAGCATTACAACAAGTCAAAGCTCCAAAACAGTAATGGATTCATTATTAAAGACTTCGCCATTGTCACGAAAGCCAAAGCTTTCATACAGCTTTTTTGCAGCGGTGTTATCTCTTTTATAGGGAATCCAACAATACTGGGCGCCTCCCGCCGGGAAGGTGCGAATAAACTCCAGAATTTTGCCCATCGCTTCTCGTCCATAGCCCTTATGCTGATGCTGCTTATCAATCATTAGCCGCAAGATGCAATAATTATCCTTTGCCAGAGAAGGTTCCTCATATCCCGTGATCCCATAGGTTATCATCACAAATCCCACCGGTTGTTCATCTGCGTAAATAATGAATGGATAAGGGTGCCCCCCGTTGACCGATAGAACATAGCAGGACGCCACACTCGACAGATTCGACGCCACATACTGCCGCTGTTCCTCGGCTACCTCCAAATTAAACATGGCACGCCGGTTTTCCAGCGTGATTTTTCTTAACGAGATCATACGGATATTCTCCCTTCATCTTTCCTATTGCACCGCGGCTGCGTATTTAACAATACAATTTATTCAAATAAAGAAATAGACTTATATTAATTTTTTTAATAGAATAGGATGTACCCATGGCTTTTTTAGGATTTATCTTTGGGCATGAACCTTTGGTTACTACAAAGCCGCAAATAGCTTAGAAATTGTTATCTCCTTACTCCCCTCCATTTCCCGAAACGATTCTCTCGCTTAGTCTCTCTATACTACCTATTCCTTTAGTCTTACTAAAGACTACGGACACCTCATCCTGACTTTTTCCAATCAATTACTAACTCATATGTCTGCCGCTCTCTGTTTTTATTCCCACTATCCCGCCAGATACTCAATTGCATTAGAACTAAGCTGATATCTACCCACTCGTGTCCCTGTTTTTCCGGGAATGGGTGACAGCATCCCTTTTTTGCACAATACCTCAATCCATTTTTTGCTAGTTCTATAGCTAATCGACAGAAAAACACTTACATCTTTAGGTTTTATCTTTGCTCCGAGCCTCCAGGTCAATGCGATAATCTCTCGCTCAATATGGTGCAAGTCTTTCTTCTCATCTCTGTTAGCAGCTTGATGCATCAAATGGGGAGCCAATACCAGCTTAAGCAGCATTCTGCACAACTCCGGGCGTTGATCAATATCATCAAACGAAAAATGCACTACTCTCCATTCCATACCTGTCAGAAACGTATCCCGGTTTAAAGAGTAGCTGAACTTCTCCCGATCCATATCTTTCACATGGCTCTGATAGCCATCACATTCAATCGCAATCCTGCATAAAGGTGTAATATAGGCAAAATCCAAGTAAATCGATTTCCGGTTCCAGTCGCTAACTTCATATTCAGGATGTAGATGATCGAAGCTGCCTACCACAGGCCACCAAACTTGCTCCAGAAACTTTTGCTCGGCATATTTGTGCCCTCTAGCCAATCTGCCTTTACGCTCTCCACTCCTGCTATTCAAATGAAGCTTCATAAACGCGCGATGCGCTTCCTCATACGGCATACACCTGTTCTCCTTTCTCTTCTATTTGGTTGACTGCCTTTAACAAGAAAGAACGCCCTCTCCAAAAGGAAAGGACGTTCTTCGTCATAGTTTCATTATATTAGTTTTCTCAGTAATTTCCAAGTAGCTAATTGGTGGTTTTGCCATACGAGCGACCACATCAGCATTTTTAATGACTTTCTGCATTATAATCGCCGCATGAGCGACTACATCAGCATTTTTAATGACTTTTTGCAGTATAATCGCCGCATGAGCGACCACATCAGCATTTTTAATGACTTTTTGCACTATAATCGCCGAACGAGCGACCACATCGGTTCCCAACGCACGAGTGCCCGGCCGACCAGCGCTAGCCCCTAGGTCTTCTCGCGAGCGAGCAAGCGATGATACCAGTGGCTCTAGTGGCTCTGGGCCTAGTGGCTCTCAGGTGCGCTAGTCGCTCTCAGTGGCCCTAGTCGCTCAGTTGCGCTAGCGGCTCTCAGCGTCCCCCAGCTGCCGCTAGTTGCCGGATCCAGCCAACTCGCGTGTGTTGGCTTCAAAGGCTGCCAGCAAGGCAGCTTCGCCCTGCAGCCCTGCGGCCTCAACCTTGCTGATCTGCTCCAGCATCCGCTTGTAATCCTTCGGAATAACGCGGACAAAACGCGGCAGCAGCTCGCTCCAGTTGTCCAGCACACGCCGCCCAGCGGCGCTCTCGGTGTAGAGCGTATGGCGGCTGATCAGCGTGCGAAGCTGCTCCACCTCAGCTGGCTCGCTAACCGGCTCAAGCAGCACCATCTCAAGGTTGCACCGCTTCACGAAATCGCCTTGCACATCAAGCACATAGGCGATCCCGCCGGACATCCCGGCCGCAAAGTTACGGCCCGTACCGCCGAGCACTACGACCCGGCCGCCTGTCATGTACTCGCAGCCATGGTCGCCGACGCCCTCCACGACGATGTCCGCGCCGGAGTTCCGGACCGCGAACCGCTCCCCGGCAATACCGCGAATGTACGCTTCCCCGCCGGTAGCTCCATAGAAAGACGTATTGCCGACGATGATGTTCTCTTCAGCGGCGAATGTGGCACGCGGCGAAGGCTTCACAATGATCTTGCCGCCCGACAAGCCCTTGCCGGTGTAATCATTGGCATCGCCTTCCACCGTCAGCGACATCCCCTTCGGCACGAAGGCGCCAAAGCTTTGCCCCGCCGATCCCTCGAACCGGAACGCAATCGTATCCTCCGGCAGACCGGCCGCACCGTATTTGCGGGTCACTTCGCTGCCCAGGATCGTCCCTGTCGCCCGGTTCACGTTGCAGATCGGCAGCACAGCACTGACCGCCTCGCCGCGCTCCAGTGCCGGCTCCGCCAGACTCAACAGTGCCGTCACGTCCAGCGTCTCCTCCAGCCCGTGATTCTGCTGGCGTGTGCAATAACGAACGCTGCCTTCCGGCACTTCCGGCATATGCAGCAGAGCCGTCAGATCCACGCCCTTCTTCTTCCAATGGTCTACTGCCTTGAAGGTGTCCAGGCAGTCCGTCCGCCCGATCATTTCATCCAGGCTGCGGAAGCCGAGCTCTGCCATCCATTCGCGCAGATCCTCTGCCACAAAGGTCATGAAGTTGACCACATGCTGCGGATCTCCGGTGAAATTCTTGCGAAGCTCAGGATTTTGCGTAGCCACCCCTACCGGGCAAGTATCCAATTGGCATACGCGCATCATAATACATCCAACCGCTACAAGAGGCGCTGTGGAGAAGCCATACTCCTCAGCTCCAAGCAGGGCGGCTACGGCGAGGTCGCGTCCCGTAAGCATCTTGCCGTCCGTCTCCAGCACAACCCGGTCGCGCAGGTGATTAAGCATCAGCGTCTGATGCGTCTCGGCCAGCCCAAGCTCCCAAGGAAGCCCCGCGTGGCGGATCGAGCTCTGCGGCGAGGCTCCTGTGCCGCCGTCATAACCGCTGATCAGAATAACATCCGCGCGTCCCTTGGCCACGCCGGCCGCAATCGTGCCAACGCCGGCCTCCGAGACAAGCTTCACATTGATTCTTGCCCGCGGATTCGCATTCTTCAAATCATAAATCAGCTCAGCCAAGTCTTCGATGGAATAAATATCATGATGCGGCGGCGGGGATATCAAGCCTACACCCGGTGTCGATCCGCGAACCTCAGCCACCCAGGGATATACCTTGCGGCCCGGCAGTTGCCCGCCTTCGCCCGGCTTGGCGCCCTGAGCCATCTTGATTTGAATCTCATCCGCATTGACCAGGTAGTTGGAGGTTACGCCGAAGCGTCCGGAAGCAACCTGCTTGATCGCACTGCGGCGCAGATCCCCGTTGGCATCCGGAACGTACCGGGCCGGGTCCTCTCCGCCTTCCCCCGTATTGCTCTTACCGCCGATCCGGTTCATTGCGATGGCAATCGTCTCGTGGGCTTCCTTGCTGATCGAGCCAAAGGACATGGCCCCGGTCTTGAAGCGGCGCATAATCGAAGAAGCCGGCTCAACCTCCTCCAGCGGCACCTTCGGTCCTGCCGGTTTCAGCTCCAGCAAAGAACGAAGCGTGAGGAACTTTTCATGTTCGCCCAGCACAAGACTCGTAAACTTTTTATACGTCCCGTAATCTCCGGTCCGCACAGCTTGCTGAAGCAGGTGAACCGTCTGCGGATTGAACAGATGCTCCTCCCCGTCGCTCCGCCACTGGTACTCTCCAATAGAATCGAGCACCTTATCCCCATCCAGATGGTTGAAGGCACGGCGATGATGGGCCAGCGTCTCGACGGCGACCTCTTCAAGCCCGATCCCTCCGATCCGGGACGGTGTCCAGGTAAAGTAACGGTCCACAAACTCCTCGCGCAAGCCAACCGCCTCGAAAATTTGAGCTCCCCGATAGGATTGAATCGTTGAGATCCCCATTTTGGACAAGGTCTTTATGACGCCTTTCGTTGCCGCCTTGATGTAATTGTAAACGGCCTTTTGCAGCGTAACTCCTTGCAGCAAGCCTTGCCGGATCATATCGTCCAGCGTCTCGAAGGCCAGATAAGGATTCACGGCACTCACGCCATACCCAAGCAGCAGGGCAAAGTGGTGCACCTCCCGTGGCTCGCCTGATTCCAGAAGCAAGGCTACCTTTGTCCGCGTCTCCTCATGAATCAAATGGTGATGCAGACACGATACCGCAAGCAGAGCCGGAATGGCCGCATTCTCCGCACCCACCCCGCGGTCAGACAGAATGATTACATTATGTCCCTTCGAGATCACACGGTCAGCAGCCTCACAGAGCGCATCCAGCGCTTCGCGCAGTCCTTCTGCACCGCGACCTGCTTCAAACAAGATCGGAATCGTAGCGGCCTTGAAGCCGGGACGGCGGATGTGCCGCAGCTTGGCAAAATCCTCGTTGGACAGAATCGGAGCTTCCAGGCGAATTTGGCGGCAGCTCTCGGGCTCTGGCTTCAACAGGTTACGCTCCGCCCCGATCATGGTCGCCGTCGAGGTAACCAGCTCTTCGCGGATCGCATCGATCGGCGGATTCGTGACTTGCGCAAACATCTGTTTGAAATAGTTATACAGCCGCTGGGGCTGCTCCGAGAGCACGGCCAATGGAGCGTCATAGCCCATCGAGACAATGCCTTCCGAGCCCGTAAGCGCCATCGGTTCAAACACCTTGCGCAGATCCTCAAAGGTATAGCCAAAGGCCATTTGCCGCTGTGAAATATCGTCGCCGCGTTCGTCCGGAAGCTCTGGGGCTTCAGGCAAATCCTCAAGCGACAGCATATGCTCGTTCAGCCACTCCCGATACGGGTTCTCCTTGGCGATCGAGGCCTTGACCTCTTCGTCAGAGATGATCCGCCCCTCCTTGGTATCCACCAGCAGCATCCGTCCCGGACGAAGACGATCCTTGTACAGGACCTCCTCCGCAGGGATGTCCAGCACCCCTACCTCCGACGACAACACAATCAAATCGTTCTTTGTCACGTAATACCGGGAGGGACGCAGACCGTTGCGGTCCAGAATGGCGCCAATCTGCACACCGTCGGTGAAGCCCATGGCTGCCGGTCCATCCCACGGCTCCATCAATGTACTGTGGTATTCATAGAACGCCTTTTTATCCTCATCCATCTCCGCGTGATTGCTCCAAGGTTCAGGCACCATCATCATGGCTACATGCGGCAACGAACGTCCGCTCAAGTAGAGGAACTCGAAGGTATTATCAAACATCGCTGTATCCGATCCATCCGGATTGATAACAGGCTTTACCTTTTCCAGATCGCCTCCAAAGGTTTCCGTCTCGAACAAGGACTGGCGTGCTCGCATCCAATTGACGTTGCCCCGAAGGGTGTTAATCTCGCCGTTATGAATCATGAAGCGGTAGGGGTGGGCGCGTTCCCAGCTTGGAAAAGTATTCGTACTGAACCGGGAGTGCACCATCGCAATGGCTGATTCCAGCAGTTCATCGTTCAGATCCAGGTAAAACTGCCCGACTTGTTCGGTTGTAAGCATTCCCTTGTAGACAACTTTGCGGCAGGACAGACTGGATACATAGAAGGCATCTCCTTCCTTCAGACCGCTATAACGTATCGCCTGCTCGGCACGACGCCGGATGACATACAGCTTCCGCTCGAAATCCAGCTCCGAGCCTACATCAGCACTGCGCTCAATAAATACTTGCCGGACGAACGGCTTTGCCTCACGGGCGGATTTGCCAAGCATATGATCTTCTGTCGGCACCGTACGGAAACCGATCAGACGCTGTCCTTCCTCCTCGATAATTCGTGCAAGCTCACGTTCTTGTTGCTGCCGTACTTCTTCGTCCTGAGGCAGAAACAGCATCCCTACCCCGTAATAGCCGGGGGCGGGCAATGGATAGCCCAGCTTCTCGGCTTCTGATTGCAGAAATCGGTGAGGGATTTGCAGTAAAATACCTGCGCCGTCACCGGAATTCGGCTCACTGCCCTGACCGCCGCGATGTTCCATATTGGCCAGCATGGTAAGCGCCTGAGCAACGATATCATGCGATGACTTGCCTTTAATATGAGCAACGAAGCCCATGCCGCAAGCATCCTTTTCAAATGCGGGATCGTAGAGTCCTTGCTTTGGTGGTATAACGGTATGTTTCATGATCAGCGCAACCTTTCTATAGATAAAGTATCCTAAATAAACGACAGGTCATAGATAGAGGTAGTTCAAAAAGCCATCTTTTGATCACGAAGGAATTCAAGAGGTTGATTCGACATCGAATCTTGCGTTCACCCTCGAAGTCCGGTACTCATGTAGGGTTTGCCTACACTCCGTTCCTCCTTCTTCGGCTTCTCACAACCTTCTCGGTGCTGAAAACCTGACTTTTTGAACTCGCACTATTAGTATTTTTATTCTAACGGAAAATGGTTGCGGTGTTTTTGCACTATCTTCTCTTTCTTTTGCACTAAACTTGATTTTTTTTCAGGATTTTATTGGCGATTAGGGACAAAAATCCTTATAAATGACAAAAGTCCGTCCCCCGGAAGCCTCCGGGGAAACGGACTCAGTTCAGGACATGCGATGCGGACTATGCCTGCAGAGCCATATCCACATTTGTACTTTCACGCCGATCCTCATTCTTGCTATGGGTCAGGAAGTAGACCAACGTAATGGCTAGGAAGCAGAATGCATACATACACAAAATTCCTGCTTGCTGCCATACACTGCCCATGTCTCCAATGGAAATAACGGCCTTATAGCCTTTGACACTATATGTCATTGGCAGCAATGGATTGAATACCTTCATCCAGTTCGGAATCAGCTCCAGCGGGAAGGTGCCGGCCGATGTGGTCAGTTGGAAGATCAGCATCAGGATGGCCAGGAAGCGGCCAGGATTATCCAACCAGGTAACCAAAGCCTGGATAATAAACATATAGCTTAGACTGGTAATGAAGCTGAACAGATAAAATAACGGGATGTTCGTTACCTCAAGTCCCAGGCCATACAGGGCCAGTGCAGCAGCCAGCAAGGACTGCACCAGACTCATGCCTGTAAAGGATAAGGTACGGCTAACGAACCGATTCCAGCCGCTCGCCCCAGCTACCGTTGAAGCGCGCAGCGGAACAACCAGCGTAGAGATCAAAGCTCCCACGAATAACCCCAAGGACAAGAAGTAAGGGGCAAATCCGGTACCATAGTTAGGCACCTCGCTAACCTTCTCTTCTTGAATCGTAATCGGCTCAGCATACATATTCACCAGCGCATCCGATTTCTTGACGCCGGAGGTCTGCTCTGCCGCATCATTCAACTTAGCAGCCAATTCTTCCGATCCCTCAGCCAGCTGATCCATGCCGCTCTTGATCTCTCCGGCTCCGGCATCCAATTGCTTGGAGCCGTTAGCCAAGGTCGATACACCGCCTGACAGCTGCCCCATACCTCCTGCAATCTGCCCGGCGCCCGCACTCAGCTTGCTCGCGCCTTGCGCCAGCACATTACTGCCTGCAGCAGCTTCAGTCAGCTTGCTGCCAAACAGGCTCATCCCATCAACCAATTGAGTCTGACCTGCCGTGAGCTGACTTGCGCCTTGTACTAGCTGCTGCTGTCCTTGTACAAGCTGTTCACTGCCTTGCAGTAATTGTTGCCCGGCAGCGTGCAGCTCCTGTCCGCCAGAGAGCAGCTGTGCCTGGCCTTGGGCGAGCTGGGTACTGCCTTGAGCTACCGCTTTGCTGGCAGTTACCAGCTGTTGCACCACCGAATTCTTAGCCAGCTCTGGATTTGCCTGCACCAGCTGCTCCAGTCCCTGAGCAACTCCTTGTGCGCCTTCAGCCACCTTATTGCTTCCTTCTACTGAGGACTGCAATCCGGCAACCAGTGAGGCGTTGCCTGCCTCTGCAGCTGTAAGTCCGGAGTGAAGCTGCTCGGCACCTTGTGCGGAAGCCTTAAGTCCCTGCTCCAATTGAGCGCCGCCCTGCTGTGCCTTTGCAGCCCCCTCCGCCAATTGCTTATGAGCCGTGGACAGTTGCTGGAGGCCGCTGTTCAGGGAAGCCGCTCCTGTACTCAGCTCTGTTGCCCCTTGATTCAGGCTGGAGGCTCCTTGCTGAAGCGGGGAGATCCCCTGGCTCAGCTGTGCTGTTCCCTCTGCGAGCTTTGCCAGATTCTTCTTCAGCTTCTCGGCTCCGTCGTCCAGCTTGACTGCCCCTTCGTTGATCTTGGACGCACCGCTGCCTGCCTCGCCTAGGCCACCGGAAATTTGCTCAACCTGATCCAGCAAGGTCTCTGTATATGCCTCCGTAACCTTGGCGGATACCTTGGATTTGATCTCCTTCACTGCGGTACCGCCAATCTGTGCTGCTAGGAAATTGTAGCCTTCATTCGGCTCATACAGCAATTCGGCCGGCTGCGGATTCTCATCCATCAGCGTCGTTGCCTGTGATGAGAAGTTATCCGGAATGACGATGGTCATATAATATTTATTGGACCTCATCCCCTCTTCCGCTTGCTCGCGAGTCACAAAGTCCCAGGCAAAATCATTCCCCTTCCTGAGCTCATCTACCAGTTCATCACCAACCTGCAGCGATTGCCCGTCAAACTCAGCGCCTGCATCCTCATTGACAACGGCTACCGGAATCTCATTCATCTTGCCATAGGGATCCCAAAATGCCTTCAGGAACATTCCGCTATACAGTACGGGAATAAATAGGACGACAATGATCGGTATAATGACCTTCGGTTTCTTGAAGGAATTGACCATGTCTTGAAAAATACCGAGACTGACTTCATGTTGATCTTCTCTCCTTAGTATTGCTCTCTCTAATTTACTAACTATATAAGTTTGAACTAATGATTGTAATCCGTGGTCTGCATTTGAAATATGCTCACGACGACTTCTCCGGAGACAAGCCGCCTGCAACAAATCGCTGAACGAATTCTTTAATCTGCTCCTTGCTTAGCGGCTCATGGATTTTGTTCCAATCGGAAGTGAGGGCAATATACAGCTTCATCAGGACAAAGGATACGACCTTGGGGTCCAGCCCTGATACTTCGTTGCGCTGCATCGCCCGCGTCACCTGCTTCTCGAGATAATCCAGAATAGCATGCTCGATCGTCTCAAGACCTTCACGCGCCTTGGGTGTCCCGAAATCACGGACCTCCTGGAACAACTTGATCAGCAGATTGTGCTGAGCCCGATATTCCAGCAATTTATCGACCGTATGATACAGGTTATCGAAGAAGGTTCGGTCATCCCGCAACTCTTCCTCTGCGATCCGCCGCATATCCAGAATGACAGAGCGAAGAATCTCATCGAACAGCTCTTCCTTATTCGTAAAAAAAGTGTAGATTGTCCCTTTGGCGACATTTGCGATTTTGGCGACCTGGTCCATCGTCGTCGCTTTATATCCGAATAATGCGAACGATTTCTCAGCAGCTTCAACGACAAGTCTCCTTCGATCTACTACAGCCATAATCGGCACCTCCCAATCAAGATAAAATATCAAAAAATGACTAAAAATCAATTCTGGTCATTTGGTCATAAATCACTTTAACACGCCTATATCTCATTTGCAAGTGGTATTTCATGCAAGTTTCATTTCAGTTTTCACTCGTGATCAGCCATTGCTTAATCCCCGACTTTAGTCCAGCCTGTGACCCGCCCGTAGACTCTGTACCATTTCCGAGCAAAAAAATAAACTGGAAATGCGGGTGATTCCTTGCTCCGCAAATCCAGTTTGAATGATGCAGGTGATACCTATGCTTAAGAAGCAAACCGTGCTGATCCTTTCGGAAGGCTTTGGCTGCGGACATACACAAGCCGCTCATGCACTTGCCGCCGGCTTGGAAATAACGGATTCACGCATTCAGGCAAGGGTGCTTGAACTGGGTTCCTTCCTAAACCCAAGGATCGCACCGATGTTCCATGCAGCATATCGGACTGCGATCTCTACTAACCCCGGAATGATCGGCAAGCTATATCGCAATCAGTATGAGAAACCGCTGGGCGGATTCTCTGTATTAGCCCTACATAAATTATTTTACAGTCAGGCCTACCAGACCATCCAAGAGCTGAAGCCGGATTTCATTATATGTACCCATCCGATTCCATGTGCGATCGTCTCACGCTTGAAGGAGTCCGGGCTGGAGATCCCGATGTACACTTTGATTACAGATTATGATGCCCACTCCTCCTGGATTCATCCCGGCGTTGATTGTTATTTTGTCTCCACGCCTGAAGTCCGGAGCCTGCTTATGCAGCGCGGTGTACGTAGTGAAGCCATTCAGGTGACAGGCATCCCTGTACACCCCGATTTTTGGACCAAGCAAGATAAGGATCTGGTCCGGAGTCAACTGGAATTGGCGGATCTGCCTACGGTAATGATGATGGGAGGGGGCTGGGGGCTGCTGTATAACGAGGCATTAATCAAGACCATCTCCGCTTGGAGGGAGCACGTTCAGTTTATCTGCTGCACCGGCAGCAATGACAAATTAGCCCTAAGGCTGAACCGTCTTTCGGAGCTGCAGCATCCCCATATTCGGGTGCTTGGCTTCACCACAGAAATCAGTAAATGGATGGATGCCTCCGATCTGCTGGTGACCAAGGCGGGAGGTATGACCTGCACCGAGAGCATGGCTAAAAGATTACCCATGTTGTTCTATGACTCCATCCCGGGACAAGAGCTGCAGAACCAGGAGTATTTTGTCAAAAACGGTTATGGTCTTGCCTTGTCCTCCACGGATTTGCTGGATCAGTTGCTCGCTCAGGCCTGCTTTGGAGCACGTCAAGAAGGCGGCAGTCCTATGGCGGAAATCTGCAAATTCACCTCCCGCAGTACGATGCCTTCCCCGTATCGCCCGGATCTTTGCATCAGGCAAATTGCAGGTATTCTAATGCCCGGGACGCAGGAATTGAGCCTCAGTCAGGCTTATTTATAGAAGGTATGGTTACCGATGGCTTTTGCTTCATCCTTGGTTTTGGCGATCGTCAGATCGCTGGCCAGCTTCAAGGACAGGAAATAATACGTATCGTCGGTAACTTCCTTTCTACCGTTCAACGCTTCATTAACCGCTGCAATTGTCTCCTCATCCGCTGTAACTCTTTTCAGTCTTCCATTATGAACCGGACTGAATTGAGATTTTTGATAGATTACTTCTTTGATAGTGTCGGGGAAATTAGCTGACCGTAGCCGGTTCAAAATTACGTTTGTAACCGCAATCTTGCCCTCGTACGGCTCGCCCTCTGCCTCTGCCATGACGATTTTCTGCAGCAGCAGCAGTTCTTCATCAACCAGAGCGTAGCTCCATTGAGCATCCTCCTGCTCAGCTGGACTCAGCAGCTCGGTTCGGGTGAAGAATAATTTGTCGGGGGGACCTGCAGGCTGAGATATCTCTTCGCCATTCTGCAGGGATTTGTTATTATTTTGTTGCAGCAATATTCGTTCCCTGTTCATTTCCTCGAGCATGACACAATGACTGATCCCTATCTCCTCCTCTGTTATCCCCTTCAGTTCAAGGGTAATCAGATGAGGCATAAAGGACAACGCGTGCTCCGCACTGCTATCTCCTTGCATAGGCCTCTCTACTAATAGACTTGGTTCTTCTTTGGCTGGCAGAGCCTGCAGACTTGCAGGAACTAAAATATGAACCGAGCCGGACTCCAAAGTCCTTTCCTTTTCCGGCACAGCTTCATCTTCTCCCAGCAAGCAGATGGATCCTGCTCCTACCAATATCACGCCAAGTAATAAAGCGACATAAGAATTTTGTCGAAAAATTTGCATTTCAAACTAGACCTCCTACAACTATCCTATATCTTTCTATCTCCCTTTTTTATGTAACCGCAATATTAACTTTTGAATACTTCATCCAAGAAGTTAACTATTCTGTTTTACATTCTTCTTACCCATCATGTCAAGTTCGTGGATAATATAATCATTGTTCGATTTTTCGACACAGAACCTTAATATAGTCCATTTTGCTCATATCACATCCTATATATAATGATGCATGTAGCATTTAGTACCATATCTTATATGACTGGGGATAGTCCACATGGGATTTGCTAGAAAAATAACATCAGGAATCATTGCCGTTCTAATATTAGTCAGCGTACTAATCGGCTTTTTCAGTTACAAGACGGCTTATCGTCAAGTTGAAGAGTCAGTCGGTATTGAGACTGTCGGTTGTGCGAATATTACAACCGGTCTCGTTGATCCGGCCGTCATTGCCGGCCTTGCCCAAGGAGACAACAGCGGACTTGCGGCTCTGGAAGAGCGGCTTAACTGGACGGTGGATCATAAGTCACTGTTCAAGGAAGTATTCATCATGTCGCTTGATGGGACAATCCTTGCCGCCGACCAGAATCTGAAATCCCGCGGTTATCAAGCCGGGGATGCTTTTTATTTTAATGAAGCAGATCGCGAGGCCATTCAGAGCACCAAGCATTCCGTATACACCAAAATATACTCCTTCGAAGGTGCCGATCTTCTCAGCGGATACGGTCCAATCTACCAGGATCATGATCATACGAAGGAAATTGTAGGCCTCATGGTAATTAACTTTGACGCATCGATCATTCAGGAACGAACCTGGGAAATCATTGCCTTGCCGTTTGCCATTGGCGGCGGAGTATTTTTGCTGGCGATCATCGTTACCTACATATTTATCCATCGCATGGTTCGTCCATTGGAGAAGCTGTCGCTCAGCGTCAATCGGGTTGCCGAAGGCGATCTGTCTCTGAATGAGCCGCCGCTCGCAAGCAAGGATGAGATCGGTAAATTATCAAGGGATTTCGCCCATATGACCTCTAACCTTCGCCAGCTTATTTCAGAAGTTAATGAGACCTCGATGCAGGTCGCTGCTTCCTCGGAGCAGCTGTCTGCCAGTGCCGAAGAGACCGGACAAGCCGGAGAGCAGACGGTACATATTATTCAAGATTTGGCGGACGGCGCAGAGACTCAGCTTCAGAGCCTGGAGAAGAGCTCGTCAGCGCTCCAGGGAATGTCCAATTTCATTGAACGGATTGTAAGCAAGGTCGACAGTGTCTCCAATGAAGCCAATGTATCTGCCCTAGCCTCCAAGGAGGGCGCTACCTCCATGCAGCTTGGCGTCACCCAAATGAATAAAATCGATCACAAAATTACAACACTGGCCTCCAGCATCGATAAGCTCAGCGGCCATTCCAAGGAAATTCAAAGCATTGTCGATGTGATTACCGGGATCGCCGCAGAGACGAACCTGCTTGCCCTGAACGCCGCAATTGAAGCAGCTCGGGCCGGAGAAGAGGGTAAGGGCTTTGCGGTCGTTGCGAACTCCGTCCGCAAGCTCGCGGAACGCTCTGCTTCCTCTTCCTATCAGGTCAGTGAACTGATTGACCTGATTATTCAGCAAATGGAAGCTACTACAGAAACAATGAGTGAAGCTACCCGGGAAGTGAAGCTAGGGACCGATTTAGTCGACAAGGCTGGAAGCTCGTTCGAGGTGATCTATCAATCCAACCAATCCTCTGCAACCGCAGTAGAAGAGGTGCGTCAAACCGTCCATCAGTTGTCACAGAATGCCCAGCTTCTGGTTCAGTCTATGGAGCAGCTCGTTCATTTCGCCAATGCTACCGTAGACGGGACTCAGACGATTTCCGCTGCTTCCCAAGAGCAGCTGGCAGCCATGCAGGAAGTGGATACTTCGGCGAACTTCCTGTCCGGCTTGTCCGAGAAGCTTCATACCCTGATTGAGCGGTTCAAGCTGTCCTGAACATAGAGAAACGCCCCGCAAACGGTACTACTGCCGATTGCGGGGCGTGGAATATGCGGCTAGCGTTCCGAATCATTATTTGCCCAAGTATGCATTCAGCATCCAGTTATGCTTCTCAATTGAAGTCAGAATACCGAGCAAAAGATCGCCAGAAGCTTCATCTTGAGCTTCCTCCGCAGCATTCATTCCTTCTTTCAGTTCATTAGCAAGCTTCTTGAAATCATCGATGACGGCACTTACCATCGCTTGCGGAGATTCTCCACCCGCTGCTTCAGCAACAGTCGCAATCGAAAGCGATTCGCGAAGTGTCGCTACAGGCTTGCCGCCAATAGCGAGCAGACGCTCAGCGATTTCATCGATATAGCCTGCCGCTTCATTATAGAGCTCTTCGAACTTTTCATGAAGGGTGAAGAAGCTTCCCCCGGTTACATACCAATGAAAATTGTGGAGCTTTGTATACATTACCGTCCAGTTAGCAATCTGAAGATTCAGATGTCTCTCCAACGCTACTTCGTTTTGAGTCAAGCTTTGATTGGTCATGATTAATATCCTCCATTCATGTTTTCATTTTCAACAGCTCTTTGAGAGCAAGTGAATCATTTCTTTAAATTTAGACTAATTCTAAATCCTGTATTTATCTTATCATTTTGTTTTTGAAAGTGCAATCTCTAAAAGATGAACATCCTATGAAGAAGGGTTGTCCGCTGGATCTTCAATAATGAAGTCTGCTCCTGTTGCGCAGCCCCTATTCATATTCACAGATATTTCTCACATAGGGTAGCAAAAAAAATACCGCAGGGCTGCGGCATACATAAATTGGACTGATAACGTATCCTTAATCTCGAATCTGGATTTTTAGCTGCTCCAAACTACGCTCCAGTTGACGTATACCGTCTTCAACCACTCTTCGGTCCACCGATTGTGTCGGGTCGAGCGCTGGCTTGCGCATGGCATTGACCTTCTTCTCTTCTTCCCAGGAGGCTTGGCGACGCTGAATTTCTTTATATTTATCCAGCAGATCGGTAATGATATCGTAAAAGCGCTCATAGTCCACGATCACATCATCAAGAAAGCGGTCGACCTCTTCCTTCTCATAGCCCCTCATCTTCACATCAAAGTCTTTCTCATGAATCGTCAATGCATTTAATTTAATACCAAGCTGTTTGAACAAGCCTTTCTGGTCTTCCAGCTTACGTGCATAATCATCCTGCATGTATATCCCTCCATACCCAATGCATGTGGTTCCTTAATTCCTTATATAATGTACCATAAATATGCCGGATTATCGATGTTATGCCCCTGCGCGCGACATGAATGTTCGACAACTTTCCCAAATGTTCTTATAATAGAGCTAGCTAAAAAACTTGCTTGTGGTGGTGACTAATCATTTTATACCTATACTCGTTCTTGCTATCGTTCCTGATTGTGTACTTTCTTATCCCGCCGCTTGGCAAACTTGCCTTCCGCCTGGACTTTGTAGACAAGCCTCGCGAGGATGTCGAGCGCAAGCTGCATCGCAAGCCGATCCCGCTGACTGCCAGTTATGCCATCTTTATCGGCTTCTTCTCATCCTATTTGCTGCTGACAAGAGACTTCTCCTATGAGACCGGAGCATTGTTCTTGGGGGGAGTGTTATTGCTCGCCATTGGAACTGTGGATGATTGGTACAAGACCAAGGGCAAGGACTTTCCCGCTCTCCCGAAGTTTGCCGTTCAAGTCTCGGCTGCGATACTGGTATTCTTCTCGGGGATTTCTTTTACGGGCTTCGTAAATCCATTTAGCGGCGACTATGTCCTGCTTCCGATCTGGCTGCAATTCATCCTGACCATTCTCTGGATCTTCGGAGTAACTACGGTCATTAATTTCTCGGACGGCCTGGACGGCCTCGCTGGCGGCTTATCGGCGATCTCCGCGGCTACCTTGTTTATAGTCGCCTTAACCAAGGGACAAACGACATCTGCAATGCTGTCTATTACGCTAATCGGTGCGGCGCTTGCCTATTTGCGTTACAACAAACCGCCTGCGAAAATATTTATGGGCGATGCCGGGGCAACCTTCCTGGGCTTTATCCTTGCCGTAATTGCTCTGGATGGCGCCTTCAAGCAGGCCACCGTCTTGTCGTTATTCATTCCTGTCCTTGCACTCGGAGTTCCGATTTTTGATAATTTATTTGTCGTAATCCGGCGCTTCCTGCAAGGGAAAGCCATCTATGAAGCAGATGCAAGTCAGGTCCACTATCGCCTGCTTCGAGCAGGCTTAAGCGGCAAGCAGGCTGTCATGTTCCTCTATCTGATCAGCACCTGTCTGGGTCTCTCTTCAATCATACTTCTACTCCTGCAAGGATGATCAGGTCTTAGATCGGCACATCATAGAAACAGGATGTCCCCAACCAGCAGAAGATACTGCTTCGGGACATCCTGTTTTATTTCGTTCAAGATTTGTTTGTCTCTTGCACGGGCTGGGCTTCCTGCGATTTCTGTTCATCCTCTTCTCCGCGTGCACCCTTCTTGAATTCCTTAAGCATTGTTCCAAAGCTTCGCCCCAATTCCGGAAGCTTGCTCGGTCCAAATAACAGCAATGCGGCAATAATCAGTAACAGTAAGTGAGTAGGTCGCAACAAATTTTCAAGCACGTTTGTCACCTCTTCGCCATATTTTTGTTAAAATTATACTACACTATTCAGATAACGTCGACAAGAAACCAATTCCTGCTTCTGGGCATATGCTGTGGCATCAAGCTTGCAAAGGAGCGAAATACATGGATATGCTCAGCCTGTTGGCTGCCATTATTATCGGATTGGCTTCTAACCTGGATAATGCAGGAGTCGGAATTGCTTATGGAGTTCGAAAAATACACATCCCCTGGTTCTCCAACCTAATGATTGCTCTCATTTCTTTCCTCGCGACATTACTGTCTGGTATGTTTGGAAATTGGCTAGCTATATGGATCCACCCCTGGATTGGTCAATGGATCGGAACCATTGTCATTGTCTCCGTAGGAGTCTGGGTATTGCTGCAGCCCTATGTGGAGAAGAAGCAGGCCATGAGAGAGCAGGATGCCTCTGTGTTAACCCGACTGCTCCGCAACCCTGAGGAGGCCGACCGAGACAGTTCAAAGACATTAAGCCTCGGAGAGTCTGTTCTGCTTGGCCTAGCGCTTGCAATGAACGCACTTGCCGGCGGATTCAATGCAGGCATCACTCATCTGAACATCTGGCTCACTTCACTATTTGTCGGCGTATTCAGCTATCTTCTGCTTGCCTTTTGTGCCGGACTGGGAGAGAAATATGCGGCCGATAAATTAGGAAGCCGAGCAACCGTCGTCTCCGGATTACTCCTTATTCTTATAGGTATTCATCAAATCCTCTGAGCCCGCCAGGAGATTGTTCCTGCAGGCTCTTTTCTTCTATGAATCTGGGACGGGGATACAAATTTAAGTTTTAACGGAGTTCATGGTATTCTATTCTTACACATATAGATTTCCAGACCGGCCAATTTAGAGAGGAGGTTCATATCTTGAAATGGCTTTCAAACTATGAAAAAGAGCTTGACCTAGCCTTCTCCGAAGCTGAGTCGATTCTGTTTCAGCTTCCCGTTCCTTTTAGCAAGCAGGCTGTAGATTATTTAGACAGATTCCATGCGCTGAAGGAGCATCGTTCCAAGAACTACATATGCTACTTACTTCCGTTCTGGCTTCAGTCTTATGCCGGAATTGATCGGGAGACATGCCGCCGTATTGCGGTAGCTAACTTATTCAAGATGATGTATTTTCATTTAGTTGATGCCTGCATGGATGATCCGGATACAGACGTATCGCAGCAGCTGACACTGGCAGAATTCATTCATATTGAATTCATTAGTGCTTATCAAGAATGTCTGAAGGATCGGGCACCCTTTTGGGTCTACTATAAAAAGTATGTCTCCGAATGGGCTGCTGCTGTATCCACCGAGAAAGTTGCAGACTTTTACTATGAGAACCCGGTGCGATTGGGGCATAAAGCAGCACCGGTTAAGTTGAGCGTGGCTGCCTCCATGATTCTTGGCGGGCGCGAGCAAGAGATTGACATGTTTGAGTCAGCCGTTGACACGGCCTTGGTGACGCTTCAGCTTCTGGATGATTGGGAGGACTGGGAAAAAGACCTTGACCAAGGCAGCTATAATTCCCTGGTCTCTGTCGTACAAGCCCAATTAAACCTCCCCTCAGGAACACGCCCTTCTCCGGAGGAGATCAGAGACGGCATGATGGTCCATGATGCATTAAGCGAGCTGTCAGCCCTGGCCAATCGCAACCACGAATCCCTCGAAGCCATCAAGAACCTGGCGCCGGATCTCTATCACTTTCACTATGATCTGGTCAGGAACCTCAATGAAGGGGCGCAGGAGGTCATAAATAACAGACGTATGCTGCTCAATGGGGGACTCGGGTACTGGCTCGCAAAAAACATCTAATATTGCTAGATTAGTGGGTATTATGGTATACTTAATAGGAAAATATAACCATTTTAATGGAAAGGGTGATCTTATGACAACAAGTGCTCTTCAATCACAAGTTATTGAAAAGGCTTGGCAAGACCCTAGTTTTAAGGCAAAGCTTCTTGCAAATCCTAGAGAAGCAATTCAAGAGGCACTGGGAATTGCTCTACCAGAACACATTAAGATTAAAGCTGTTGAAGAGAATTCTGACGAATTCTACGTCGTTTTACCGCCAAGCCCTTCCAAAGCGATTAAATCCGACATCAAACCGCAAGTTATTTGGGGTGAGTGGTAATATAAGCTAGATAGATAGGGAGTAGGTAGACAGGAAGTTTCGAATCCTTATGCAGGATCAACTGCGGGGAATCGAACAATAGCTTCCGTTCCTACTCCCTTTTCACTTTTGAACTCTATTCTGCCTTGCATTACTTCGATGATTCGGAATGTCACCATCAACCCAAGCCCGGTTCCCTTTGTTTTATTCGAAAAGTAAGGCTCCCCAAGGCGCGACAGAACTTCTTCCTCCATACCTTCACCATTATCCTTAATATGGATGCACACTTCCCCTTTTTGCTCATACGCCCACACCTGTATTTCACCTTCGCCATGAAGGGATTCAATACTGTTTTTAATAATATTGATAAAGGCTTGCTTAAATTTCGAGGAATTCCCCTTGATATTCAAATCCTTTGGGATTTGTACAGTTATTCTGCCCCCCTGCAAATTAGCCATCGGAATTAAAATGCCTTCAATATGAATAAACTCATTCAATACATTAAGGGCAGCAACTTTACCTACTTCCGGTTTAGCAAAAGTCAGAAAGTCCGTAATGATATTGGAGGCTCGATCCAGCTCCTCCAGCGCCATGCTCAGATAAACCTTATCGCTCGAGTTTTGCTTGGCTACAAGCAATTGAAGGAAGCCTCGGGTTACTTGGAGCGGATTGCGTACTTCATGCGCAACAGAAGCCGCCAGTTCACTGATAATCTCCATTTTTTCCGAGCGCTGCAGTTCGTTATTAAACATTTCCAATTGCTTTGAGTATTCAACAATCCGTTCATGATTACTTGCAAATCTATTACCTAAAATAATAATCAGGGAAATCAGAAAACAGACAATCCCCCATTTCCAGATAAAGAGTTCATAATTAGCTGACTTAAAATAGAACCACAGTAGTTCACCCAGGCCTAAAAATGCAAATATTCCAAAACCACACGAAAAAATAATCGCTTCGCGATTTCCCTTGATTGTATATCCTGTTGAAATAACAATGATCATAATAAATTGGATTATCATGATAACGCTCAACAATAATCCAGAAAAAAGTTGATATATGCTGTAGAAATAGTTATTGCTGGCAAAATTAATTAGAAGCAATGCCACACAGAGTGTCGAGTAAACCACTTGGAACTTCCGAAATTTAGTAACAATAGACTTATATCCCTTCCCAAATATCCCTTCAAAAAACAATGTAAAGGAAGGAAGCAAAACGAGTAACCCCAAATCAAAGAGCGCCACGTAAATATTTCCTAACGAGCCGTACAATGAGTATAGGAATGATGAATAAGTGATTACAATAGTCCCGCTGGATAAAATGACCAGACATAATGAAAACCAGCCAGACATATTTTCATTCTTCAGGAAGAGTGAGCATACCAGCATGACAATTGCTATAAATATCAGGGCACTGCCAATGATAAAATCGAGAATATTATTTTTAATGAACGATCTTTGTAGTTCTTTGAACTCACCTGCTTGAACAGTCCCTATGATTCCAATCCGTGTAGGTGAATCAATTCCGATATAAATCGATTCTCCTCCATCCGATTGGTTCAAAGGAAGCAAGATCGTATTGACTCCGTAATTAAAATCCCTTCTTGACTCATAAATAAGCTGCTGATTCTTTTTGATAATAATTTCTCTACCTAACACCTTTTCAAATAAAAGGGCTGGCGAGCCAGATTCAATCTTAGGCAGATCCATCCTTATCCATTGAACCGTGGCTCCTTCCGGTCGCTCAGGGACCTGGTCAGAGGCCTGAACCTCCGTCCAAGGCTGAGTGGCCTCCAGTTCTTCAGTGCTGATTTGAGAATCTAGATGGTCCGTCCAGGTAATCTCCCACTCAGTAATAACCTGCTCATTTATATTATCCTTCTCCGGGACTTCCAAGAGAACTACGAAAAAGATGAATATACCTAGCACCATAAAAATCGAAAATACCTTTAGAAACCCCTTCATTCCAGCACCCCTGCCAAAATTTTTATGCATACCTCTTACTTCGATAATATGATCAAAAATACCTTTATCAACTTCAATAATATGGTAAAATTACGAGGTTTTATAGCTTTTATACAACAAAATTATTTTACCTTTAATGGAATATTAAATCCATGAATAGTTTTATCGATAAAAAATCTACCTTGCCAAAATAAGAGAGAGCCTTTCAACCTGATGCGTTGAAAGACTCTCTGATTTATCGGCAGATGATACCGAATTTAAAGACTTAAGCCAGTTCTGCTGTAATGGATTCTACCAAGCCATTACGCACAGCTTCAGCCAAAGTACCTGTAATGGCGTTACCGTCAATCTGAATCTGCTGTCCATCTCTCTTCACTACCGTCATCCTGCAGATCGCAGCTGCGTTTCCTCCGAAAGTATCACGACGATCCAGATTGCGGTACGTGACTAATGTGCTTCCCAGGAAGGTAAAGGATACTTCTCCCTGATCATCAAAGAGCCATCCCGGCAATGCAGGATTCAACTTCAACTGCAATTCTCCGTCAGCCATACGGAAAATATGCTTCCCGGCCATCATCATCACCCACATGCTGAGGAATTCAGCGGTCGAACCGCTGAGTCTGGCGACGAATCCTCTGCCATGAACCTCCGGATCCGGGTTGACGCTTGGCGCGATAAAGGAGGAGTTCTCCAGGGTGCTGCGACCATACACTGCCGGATCCAGGAACGGGATCAGCGATGTTTTCATCTCCGCGAAGAAGGCTTCCTTCAAGCCATTCTTAAGCAAGGAGAGCAAATACTTGTAGCTCATATGCAAGAAGATGGATTCCCGCTCCAGCCAGCCCGGCGTAAACGCGCGAATGCGGCCGATCTCATGAGTCTCTTCATCAAGGCTCACCGAGGTCTTGTACATGCTAAGCTTCTTGTCGAACAGATCACTGCTGCGAATCACTTCATAGGCTCTCTGAGCCTCTTCCGGATCCTCAATCGTCTTCATCCAGCGTGCCGGTCCTTCCAGGAAGTACGGCAACGGCCGAACCGCAAACTTCTTCACGGTAGCCTTAGGCAGACCGTATCCGCTGATCTCCGCTTCTCCCTGCGCATTCAGTACCGGTTCAAATTCCGTGGCTTCAAAGGCAAAATAGGTCGGTGTCAGGCCGTTGCCCAGCTTAACCGCCTCGGCAATCCCCTGATTCACTTTGCCCAGCATCTTCAGAACCGCATCCTCCAGCTCTGACAGGCTCAGCTTGCGCTCCACTCCGCTGATGCCAAAGCGAATCCGATCCCGGTATGCCTCGCGGGCTAATGATGTTTGATCCCAATAGGCGAAGGAGTCCAGCTTGCCGTCCAAGTGGCTGCCGAGCAGCTCTTTCACTTGATCGAACAAATCGGCGATTTCCTCCGGAACGTCTGCCGTATATGCTCCGTACTCCCGGACGACCTCCAGCACAAATTTCAGCATCCGCTTCAATTCGAATGTCTCGCTCATGCCCGATCCGAACAATCCAGGCAAACCGTTCATCGCATCGTTCCAGCCCGGCTTGTTGCCTTCCATTTCAATTCCCATGCCGAAAGGATCCAGCGTTGCGAACTTGACAAGGGACAGCGACAGCACCTTCACGAACAGGTTGGTCTGATACACCTCTCCGCTGCCGTGCGCCGTCTTCAGCCAGTTCGTGCCCTTAGGTGAAATGCCAAGCTTCTGCAGCTTCTCCTCATCATGCACCAATGAACCATATTGGCGCACCTGCCCGTGATTCAGCACATATTTTTCGCTGCGCGGCAATACTCTCGCCGGACTGTCAAAGAAGGTGTAGTCAGCCTCTTCAAATAACAGCTCCGCCTTACGATCCGGGAAAATATCCAGATAGCTGTCAATCAGATCCATATTGTACGTCCAGTGGTCCGACCAGTATCCTTCGCCGAAGTTAGCCTCAATATTTTGCTTGGCCAGCGAGAACACGCCCGTGAGGAATTCCTCGTCGCTCACATTCAGTCCTACTCCATGGCTGGCAATATAAGAAATCAGCTTGCCGGGCGTGAATTTAGCGTGACATAGCGCTGCCAATTCCTCACGATGATTCTGAACAGCCTTGTCCAGCCAGACGGACAGTTCGCCGGACCGCTCCTTCTCGACCTGGAAGCTCGTGCCTTCAACTCCCAGCGGGTTATAGCCGTCTGCCTGCATCAGACTAAAGAATGTCTTGATATTGAACGTGCCCACTCTCGGATTAAAGTAAATATCGCTGCGGCGGTTTTGGTTGGCATCGCGGAAGTTGCCGTTCCCCTGCGAGTAATACTCCGGCGCAATGGAGAAGAAATTATAATCCCGCTCAAGATCCCCGTGCTTTCTGGAATAGAGATGGATCACAAAGCCTTCCTTCCCATTCTCAAAAATAAACGGATAGCCCCCGCGCAAGAAATTATCGAGATAATTCTGCTTGCAGTAGGCATCAAAATGCGGCATCGAGGTCTTGGTAGCAATATCGGCCGTCAGGTTCTCAGTCAGCTCCCGGGCTTCCGCGAGCTTCTGCTCGACATAAGCCGGCGAGGAAATATGCCGGGCTTTTTCATTCAGGCGCTCCACACTGTCAAAGTGGCCGATCAGGGTGTATACCTGCTTCGTCTCCCCCGCGGTCAGGTCAGCTGAAATTGCAGAGAAGCCGCAAGGGACCTTATTCTTGCAATACTGCGGTTTCTTAAGCAGCTCCTGGATCGATGAATCAGCAAATCCGTCGGGATAAGCGAGCGAAGTGTTCGCTCCAAATACCAATTCAAAGTCTGCAATAGGCGAGAAGCGTCTTCCTTCTTCGTCAAATGACAGGTAAAAATGACCGCTGCGCACTTCACTGACTTCCGCTTCGTCATGCGTACTGGAACGGTTGCGGTAATAGGGGATGCCCTCCTCCAGGTTATCGACTTCCATCCAGCTGCGAAGCAGGTTGCCGATCTCCTTGTAGCCGGAGTTCTCCACACCGAACGGCAAGATCTCAGGCAGACCGTCGAGCATTTCGAGACTTATAGCCTCTCCGGAAATATTGGTCAGTTCTACTTTACGAACCAGTGCGGCGTAATCATCATTCGGGATGTGGAAATAAGTAACCTTGATCTGCAGTCCCTTCGCTTCATTGCGCTCCTCGATCACGAATTCATTCGCCGAAATGCGCATCGTGCGTTTGGCAGAGGCATCGGGATAAGCGTTCTGGGACGGCTCGTAAATCAAATCCTGATCCTTAAGCTTCACAAACGTCCGGAAGCCCTGCATGGATACCGATTGATAAGTGATGTTGGCAGGCGAAAATTCCATGATCGGACTGTTCTTGTCCCGAATTCCGAAGCTGCATACGCCTTGACCGCGGTTTACATAGAAGGTCCACATCGGTATACCCTTGAGTCCGGCAAGGCCCGGCAGGAAGCTCGAGAATGGCTTCGCTTTATCAAACTGTTCAATCACAAATGTTTCTTTTTCAAAACCGTATTTTGGCATGGGATTCATCTCCTTATGGCTTAATAAGATAGGTTGCGATCGAATGAGCGGACAGGTGATCGGATACGGAATCGGCACCCAGCTCCAAAGTAAAGTCTTGCCCCGCATCTCCTTCGTTCTGGACAACAACAGCAATGCTTCCGTCCTCATTTTTAAAGGCAGTCATGTATAGATTCGTAATGTCCGATTCCAGGCCAATCCGCACCGCTCCCGGACGAATGTACTTGCTGAAGTGGCCGATGTAGTAATACGAGCTATTATAATGAACCGTATCCGTAGTCGTATCAGCGATAATCGGAGCATCACACAAATTGTTCACATGATTCGGCCCGCCTGTCTCATCCAGCACCAGATTCCAGTCCAGATATCCTTCGGTCCAGTTGTTCAAATCACCGATGATGTTGCGTCCGTAGCGTTCGCCGGTGAACCATTCGCCCAGCTTGACGCCGCCCTCCTGGCAGCCTTCTGTAAAGAGCAGATGCTTGTCGGGGAACAGCTCATGAACCTTGCCCACCTCCTCAAAGGCTTCGCTGACATACCAATGGAAGCCGGTGCCCCATACATACTTGGCTGCTTCCGGATCAGACAGCACAGCAGAGGCGCGTTCCACGATCAGATCCCGGTTATGGTCCCAGATCAGAATGTTCACGTCTTCCAGTCCTTCGCGATGCATCGTCGGGCCAAGATGATCTCGAACGAAATCCCGCTCCTCTTCCCCGCTATAAATACAGGAATCCCAGGTCTGTACAGCCGCCGGTTCATTTTGCACCGTAATCGCCCAGATAGGCACCCCTTCTTCACGGAAGGCCTTAATGAATTTAGTATAATAAAGAGCCCAGGCTTCTCTGAATTCCGGCTTTAACTGGCCGCCATGATTCATTTCTCCATTCGTCTTCATCCAGGCGGGCGGGCTCCAGGGAGAAGCCAGCATCGTAATGTCTTGGCCGGCAGCCTTAGCAGCATCATGGATGAGCGGCAGCACCCATTTCCGCTCGCGGGAAATATCAAAGGTCTTGAGCTCGGCATCATTGTCTTCCACATACGTATAATTGCCCAAAGCAAAATCACAGCTATGAATATGCACCCGGCCAATCGTATAGCCGAGGCCTTGTTCGAGATCAAAATATTTGGAGATGACCTCGGCTCTCTTCTCCGGACTGATCCGGGAGAGTGTGTAGGCCGTTGCCTCCGTAAAAGCGCCTCCAAAACCAACAATGGATTGATACGTCCGGGCAGGATCCAGCTTGATGTGAGCTTGGCCCTCTGCGGAATTAACTCCGGCTGCCAATTCGCCTTGATAGGCCAGCCGTTCTCCGGAATCCCGGGAGGTTAGCACTTTCTTCCACTTCGCCATGCAAGAATCGCTCCTTTTTCATTTTTCGAAACCGGTTTCGACTTTACCAAAAAAATAATTTATGCTGTCAATTTATTCAATGGCTCGGCAAGAGTCTCTGGCAACAAGCTCTACCGGGATCACTTCCGAAGAGATCGTCGTACCGCCTTCTATTGTATAGATTAACATGTCGGCTGCCCTATTGCCAAGGGCATGGGTGTTCTGGCGAATCGTTGTCAAAGAAGGGGTCAGAAAGCCGGCCATTGCAATGTCATCAAAGCCGATGATAGATATATCCCCGGGGATGCTCAGGCCATGGTCCTTAATCGCCTGCATCGCGCCAATGGCCAGATTATCCCCGGCAGCAAATACCGCCGTCGGAGAATCAACCGCTTGAAGCAGCTGTTCCATCGCAATTTTTCCGCTCTCAATCGTATAGTCATAGCTTCCTTGTATGATGTGTTCCTCACAAATAGGAAGTCGGAGCTCCTGCATTGCTTGAAGGTAGCCTTGCATACGCTTGACACCGGCAAAAGTGTTGCCCCCGCCGATGTGGCCGATCTTGCGATGACCAAGATCATACAAATATTGAACAGCACGAATCGAGCCGTCCAGATTATCGGAATAGACCGTCCCCTTGATCTCTGACTCCTGATCAAGCAATACCATGGGAACATCCGAACCCAGCAGCTCTGTAAAGTTCGGATCACTGTAATCCGGCAGAATACCGACTACTCCATCCACACCGCGAATTTTGCAATGCTCCAGATATCCGCTCTTTTTGCCGCCAATATCCTTGGAGATGAACATTAAATCATATCCGCGCGAGGTCGCGACCTTTTTGAAGCCTTCAATAACCCCTGCAAAATAAGGGTGCAGCATGCCAATGCCCGAGGACTCGTTATAGAGTATCCCAATCGTCCAGGAGCGCTTCGTGGTGAGCGAGCGGGCATGTGCATTCGGCAAATAGCCAAGCTGCTCCGCGGCCTCCAGAATTTTACGGCGAGTCTTCAGGCTGACGTCCGGGTAGTCATTGAACACCTTGGATACGGTGGTTGGAGAAAATCCGGTTAATTTGGCAATATCATAAATCGTGATCACTTGGTCAAGCCCTCCTGCAACAAGATCAACCTAAAACCGTCCGCGAGTTTATGTGTGACATTGTAGACGTCACGCTCCGCTAAGTCAATACTTTGTTTCACAGGCCTGGATCCCGTTTATTAAGTAGACAAACGGATGAAGACGAAGCAATGTGCTGATAAAACGGCTTCCACACTTTACACTCTGAAGGAGGAATAGCAATGTATGATCCGCACGAACGCAACGAGACAACCAATGTAGATGTAGAGCGCAAAGAGGTGCAGCACAGATCCGAGCCGAGCATGGTAGCAGCAACCTTCATCAAATATGCCGCCTACATCATTCTCTTCTTCGGCTTTTTATACTTTATCGTCAAGTACGTATTCCCTAAATTTTGAGTCTCCACGCGTTGATTTTCCCGAATCAGGGCAAACTTCAACTAAAGCTGAAGCATCGCTTACACAAGGAGATGACAAATCATGCCAAATGAGGATTTTATGAAGGAAGAAAGCGACTTTACCTATGACCGTTACCTTATTCAACGCGATTACCGGCCTGAGAATGATATACCTGCGGATGATCTTCTGCCTCACGATACGCGAATTACGCAAGGAATCAGCGAGTCTGACGAAGGTGACAACGAGGACTACACTGCGCTGGACGATACAGCTCTGCCCAATGTGCCCGACGCGGATGCGGTTCAGCCGGGAAGTCCCGTTGACGGGAGTGCGCCGGACCCGGATGCGATGCCAGGGATTGACCTGCTGAACGGCTTCGATGGTGATGAGAACTCTTAATCAACAAAGCTGCGTTTGAGGGGGCAACGTGTGAAGATCACTTCACACGTTGCCCCCTCAACGCAGCTATTTTTAGCGAATCAGCCCGGTATACTTCATCTTCACATCCGCCTTGACTTGAAATTCAAGCTCCGGATAGAGCTCCTTCCACTGCTGAACCTCCTGCTCATTATTCCAATTTCTTGAGAAATAGCGGAGCCCCCATCCCAGCGGATCTACCCCCAAGCCTTGAAATTTTTGACACAGAGCCTTGACATCCTTCTCCCACTGCTCATTTGCCGCACGGGATACCTCGCGTAATACCGGTCCTGTAACGGGGATTCCTTCATCGTTCATTTCAATCGTTCCACTTCCGCTCACTTTATAACTAACCGTAGCCTTTCCAGCTTTGGCAGGGTTAATTTTATATTCTGATTTCGAGGATTCCAGATAATAATCATAAGCATTCCCTTCTGCCATGACTCGGAAGCTGGTAATCAGATTTTTGGTCGCCAACAGATTGAACAGTCGGGTCTCATCAGGTGTCAGCGTACCCACCATCTTGGATTTGTTGAATACAGCCAGCTTGTTCACGACAAGCATATCCGGGTCCTGGGTATGCACAACTGGCATGATTGGATCAATCCCGTGCTCTGTCATCTTCCTGGCCAGGTCAAATGAGTATACCGTATGGACAAACGGCGATTCGCTGCCATCCTTGCTTAGGGAAAGAATCAGGGCATTGCCCGGCACTCTTTCCGTTTTCGGTTGCATTTGGATCACTTCCTTGGCATTGGGAACCCCAACTGCACAGTACATAATCAATTGAAGGTCACGCCGACGGGTCGTCCAGTCCAGCACTGCAGCGATATTCTCCTTGGCTAAGGCCTGCCCGTACACAACAACCTTGCAGTGGCTGAAGTCCAGCTCCTTATCAATTTTAGATTTCATTAGCCGTACGGCCTCTGGAATGCTGGGAGCCACTTGCGTAATCATAATGGACTCCTGAGTGCGAGCGGTAGGATCTCCTTCCGGCAAAGCGGTCTTTAAAGTAACTTCATAAAGATGCTTGGTCTCCGGGTCCTCGGGACGATCCACGCCAATCGCCAGGACAAAGGAACGCTTGTCAATATCCTTGAACTGACATCCGCTCAATAGCGAGACCAGCAAGCCTATCACGCATAGCTTAGCCCACAGGCTTCTTTTCATCTTCTTGCACTTCTCCTTTTTTTCCATACCAGAAGTATCAATAACAGGATCAGGGGCATTTCCGAGAAAAACCGAAAGTTTAAAAACCACTGACCTGCCTGAGCCAATTGAACTTGGTTGAGCTCCTCGACCAAATAAATCATGATCGCAGAGAGCGTAAAGAGAATTACCGCTTGGATCCATCGACTCTTTCTCGTCTTTTTACCTGTACCCTTCTCTCCGTCCTCGGACTCCCCTTTACTTTCCTTTCCGTTGAAGCAGCCCTTGAACAGCTCCAAACCAACATGCCAGTAAATCACTACCGTAACAAGCGACATACTGAGATAGGTGATGTAAAACAAATACACAACCCGTTCAACAACAAACGTCTCCATTCGTAAAGAATCCGCAGTTGAGAACCAGCTATAGACATGATCCTCTACTCCGATCGTACCGTGATACCCAATCGGCACCAGCAGGGCAACCAGCAGAATAAGAAGCCCAGATACGGGAACCAGCCAGAAATGGCGCAGCTCGAGCTTTAGATTCTGAAAGCTGCGATTGAAAATCGCCAGATTTACATATCCGGTAAACGCAAAGCTGGCTCCGGCAACCGTAACCAGCTTAGGCTTGGTCCATAAATAGGTGAATACCTGCAGAACCGAGTCCCAATTAAATGCGGGATTGATCAAGGCCTTGACTAAAATGAACACCATTGCAGGCAAACACAGCATGAGTACGGTCTCTATTGCATACAAAATGGAGGTTGCCTTAATACGACTGGCTCCGACCACCAGAATCAAAAAACCTGTCATGACAGCTCTCCCCCGTATATCCGGGCTGATGAAGCGAATCGTGATATCTACGAAGGACAACAGCAGAATACATCCCGCAATAAACCAAAAGATAGAGTATAAGATGAGGAGAGGAGTTGCTGCAGCCCGGGGTAAATAAGTATTGAAAATTTCCGGAAAGCCCTGTCCCTCAAACTGGATAATCAGGCGGGTGAAAATATACATTGTTAAGGTGCAGTAAGCAACCGCAAGCAGAATCGACCAGAATACGCCGTCGAACCTGGTGAGAATAAGAACTCTCGGTACAAGATTGATAATATTGATAACCATACTGATCATAAACAGATAATAGTAGTACCTACGACTTACCATGCTGGTGCCCTACCTTCTCCTTGGATTCCCACAATGTTAGTCTGAAGTAGGGTTTGCCGAAGCTGCGGACATCGGACAAGTACATAATGATTCCGACCACAGAGATCATAATGCCTACTATTCCGAAGAGCATCGCCGTCAGAATAATAATGTACTTGATCACACGGATGGTGTAGCCCATCATACTCAGCGGAATCACGAAGTTAGAGATTGCAACGGCGGATACGAGAATGATCATAATATTACTAACAAGCCCTGCCTGGGTAGCTGCCTGTCCCAGAATCAGCCCACCTACAGTGGTTGCGGTCGGGCCAATCGCTTTGGGCAGGCGCAAGCTTGCTTCGGTAAGAAATTCCATCATCAGCAGCATAAAAAAGACCTCCATAAAGGATGGATACGGAACGGCCGCACGGCTGCCTGCAATTAGAAGAACAAGTTGAGACTTCAGGATTTCCGGATTGTAAGATGCAAAGGTGACGTATAGCCCGGGCAAGGTCAAGGTTATAAACAATCCGACGTATCGAATCAGCTTCAAGAACTGACTGACAAGAGGAATTTGTATTTTATCATCCATCGCCGAGAAGAAATCGGTGAATACTGCTGGAGCAATAATGGCAAAGCCGGTCGTATCCATCAGAATGGCAACCTTTCCTTCTGTCAGGTTGAGTACAACCCGATCCGGACGCTCTGTCACGACCATATTGGGAAAAATCCTGAACCGGTGAGGACTTATATATTTCTCTAATTCTCCGGCAGATTGCAAGATATCGATTTTAACCTTTTTCAGCCGGTCTTTTACTTGTTGGAGTACGCTCGAATCCACCCGCTTCTGATCATAGACGATCGCGATAGCCGTTCTGGACAGGCTCCCCAGTGTCATCGTCTCAACCTTCAATTCTGAAGTCTGATACCTGCGGCGAATTAGATTCAGATTCGTCTCAATACTCTCACTGAAGGCCTCGCGAGGCCCTTGAACAATCGCTTCATTTATCGCTTCTCCGACACCGCCGGACTCCACCTTCACCGAGTTAAGCAAATAACTGTTAGGGCCGATACTGACTAAGGTATAGCCCTCTAAAATTCCTTCAATCAGTTTCTGCAGATCATCCGCTTTACCTGTTCCGGGAAAGGTTGCTATATACGCTTCATAGGCTTGCACATCATCCATCTCATAACTGGGAACTACTACATATTGGTACACCAGGTTCGAGTTAGTCACACTTTTCAAATATTGAAGCTGAATTTGTGAGGATGCGCCCAGCGTGATCTCCTCGTAGTCCGATTGCTCGGCCAGCTTCTCTCTCAGCCAGTTTGCAGCATTGCTCGCCCGATGAGTCGTCATTCCCGCAGCCTCCTACATTCATCTGTACATGCCACTATTTTGCCAAATGACCCCACATTCATGCATAACGACAAAAAAGCGATACAGGGAATCCTCCCTATACCGCCAGTTTCCAGTTCTATTTCATATTGCAACTGATTCTTCAGCATACCCGGTTCCGGCCCTCCGATTTGGCACGATAGAGCGCCTGGTCTGCTTTGTCAATCAGATCATGCTCCGGAACATCCGGATATGTCGCGCTGCCCGCAGAAATCGTCATCTTAAGCTCTGAGCCGTCCGGCAATAAGAATGGGTTAGACTCCACATTTTGCCGCAGACGCTCTGCAATGCCAAGGACTTTATCCGCGGCGCAGTTGTCCACAATGACCGCAAATTCCTCCCCGCCCTTCCGGGCAATATGATCGCCGGGCCGGAAGGTGTCCCTTAACACATCCGCCAATTGCGCCAGAACCGCATCTCCTGCGGGATGGCCATACGTATCATTTACCTTCTTGAAATGATCGATATCAATCATAACCAGTGAAAATGGAGTATTATACCGCTTGGAGGACAGTATTTTTTGCTCCATCATAAATTCGAAGGCTCTCAGGTTGGACAATCCCGTCAAGAAATCACGGTTTGCCGCTTCGCGCATAATTCTCAAGGAATCATCCGACTTGCGCAAATATTGAAGCATCATGAAAGTAAACAGGCCGGAAATCAGATAAAGGGGAGTAAACATTCCGATGGTAATCCAAGGCCTTTCCTGAAAAATAACATAGATAAGAATGACACTGGAGCATGCAGAGCACGCCAGCGCCCACCCCCATCTGGGAAAAGACAATTTCCGGCGCTGGATCAGCAGAATGCTGAAGAGGAAGGTGATCAGAATATTTACAGCCCCCAATATGGAAGCAAGATTTAACCCATTTAGGAAAAACAACCGGTAAATCAGAATCAGAACAGCAGAAATCAAACCGGAGAGCCATCCTCCCATATAGACAGACACGAGAATAGGAAGCTGACGAAAGTCAACATAGGCCGTTTGGCCGCTATAAAACCCGGAGTACATCAGGATAATCCCGAATACACCCAGAATAAAGCCAAGTAATACTTCAGTCTCCCATTCCTTCTTGGGATACTTCTGCTGCCATATTCCCCATACAATGTTTCCAAAGAACAAAAACGTCGTCAAAATCGTAAAGTTATAAAACAAGCTTTCAAGCATATTACGTTCCCTCTCAATACAAAAGACCTTACCATCAGCAAGGAAATAATACACAAAGCATAACATATCAAACGCCATAATTCGACAATTTAAAATAATTTTCGACATTCAATGACATCAGGAGATATTTGTGGATGATTCCGCTTTTTGTAAGGCTAATGTATAATGTCCCATAGTAAGCTAAGGAGGTCTGTCCTATGGAAGAATCGCTGATTCCTCCCGATCAGGAGCCGGTGGAGATCTGCCTGCTGGCAGGAAAAATCATGCTGCAGAGCGGTGCAGAGACCTATCGGGTTGAAGATACAATGACCCGACTTGCGGCTTCGCTCGGCCTGCCCGGATCGCAAAGCTATGTAACTCCAACCGGGATTGTGTTTCAGTCCGGAGAAATGCAATGGGCCAAATTGATCAGAATTGTCGAAAGAACCACGGATCTGGAAAAGGTAGCTGCTGTGAATAATGTCTCACGACAGCTAGGCAATGGTACCCTTTCTCCGGAAGCTGCATATCAGCAATTAGTTCGAATTGATACGTCCAGGCATGCTTATCCGCTGCCATTACAAATAGTTGCCGCCGCTGTAGCCAGCGGCTGCTTCACATTTATGTTCGGAGGAGTCGGAAAGGACCTCCTTCCCGGCATTCTATGCGGAGGACTGGGATTTGCAGCCTTTCTATGGCTTCATCGGCTGGTTCGGGTCAAATTTTTTGCGGAGTTCACAGCCTCATTGATGATCGGAATCGTCGCTTATCTGTTGGTTCAGACCCAATTGGGAACAACCTTGGACAAGATTATCATCGGGTCCGTAATGCCTCTTGTTCCGGGGCTGTTGATTACGAATGCCGTGCGTGATTTGATGGCAGGACACCTGGTTTCCGGCTTGTCCCGAGGCGCAGAAGCCTTTCTCACCGCCTTTGCCATCGGGGCAGGGATCGCGGTTGTATTCACGGTGCTCTGAACATTATTCAAGATCTGGAGGAATAAGAATGAGTCTAGTGCTGCATTGTCTAACCAGCTTTGTTGCCGCTGCGGCCTTCGGCATTCTATTCAATGCCCCGAAGCGTACGCTGCTTCAATGCGGGATATCCGGGATGTTGGGATGGGCAGCCTACTACCTGCTTACCGCTCCCTTCAATACGATTTTTGCTACCGTTAGCGCCACCTTTATAGTAGGATTGGTCAGCCTAATCTTTGCACGAGTCTATAAGGAGCCTGTCATCTTATTCAGCGTATCCGGGATTATTCCTTTGGTTCCCGGCGGACTTGCTTATGATGCCATGCGCAATTTTGTGGAGAATCAATATGATATCGCCGTTCAATTAGCGGCGCAAGCGTTCCTTATCTCCGGTTCTATTGCGATCGGACTGATTCTGTCCGAAGTGATGAATCAGATTGCAAAGAGCATTCCAATCAGACGTGCTCCCCGTCTTTGATTGATTCAGGGATGCTGGTTCGGGTAGTTAATTACTGAACCTATAACCATCCGGGATCAGGAAGGGAGAGCTGGCTATGAAGCAAGTTCGTTTGAAGGATCAAGTCGCTGCCGTCACCGGAGGGGGCTCCGGGATCGGCAGAGCGGCGGCAATAAGGTTTGCCCAGCAGGGGGCCAAGGTCTATATGCTTGACCGGACGCCAGAGGAAGCGGAAGAAACGCGCAAGCAGATTGTGGATGCCGGCGGTGAGGCGAACGTCATTCCTTGTGATATCTCCAAGCCGGAAATGATTGAGCAGGCGTTCACCCGAATTGCTGAAGAATCCGGCTCTGTTCAGGTCATATTCGCCAATGCCGGGATCAACGGCACCATGGCTCCGATCGAGACCATGGAGATCGAGGATTGGGACCAAACGATGGATATCAATTTGCGCGGAACGTTCGCTACGGTGAAATATGCAATTCCGCATATGAAAGAGCACGGCGGAAGTATTATCATCACAAGCTCTATTAACGGGAACCGCGTCTTTTCCAACACTGGATTCTCCGCCTATGCTTCGACTAAAGCAGCTCAAGTCGCCTTCATGAAGATGGCTGCACTCGAACTGGCTCAGTACGGGATTCGCGTCAATGCGATTTGTCCTGGAGCAATAGAGACTAATATCAGTGACAACACTTATCCATCAGAGGATATGAAGGAAATTAAAATTCCCGTGGAATTTCCCGAGGGGAGCCAGCCGCTGGAGAAAGGCCCCGGCAAGCCTGAGCAAGTAGCTAATCTCGCCCTGTTCCTCGCCTCGGATGAATCATTCCATATTACCGGAACAGAAGTATATATCGATGGTGCGGAGTCTCTCCTCCGCGGATGAATAAGAGGTACCATCAAAAGCGGCGATGCCATGATTCTTTACGGCTCCGCCGCTTTTTGCTTGAACCGGAAGATCTCTTTGCATAAACTTCCCTTTCCATCACATAATACCTAAAAATTGCTGTGGAGGGGATAGCCATGTCCATGCTCCAATTCATCAGTAAGTGGGTCCAGGCCAAAAACAAAAAAAGCGATCATAGCGACAGCCCGCAGGGCTCTCCTCAAGCCCCGGGCGCCCTTACTTTACAGAATGTTCAAGAGGAATTTAAGGATTGCAGCGACCTGACTCACTACACCATGCCCGAACTCCAGGCAGATTTGCTGTTCTTTGCTCATCAATTGGACGCCCAGGCGTATGAAAGGGATGTTCTTCGTCCTTTGCTGAATATCAAAAGGGAGGAATTGGAGCAATTGCTCCGGCGCTCGCAATTCATTGCTGCCGAGGATGCTGTCCAAACCGTTCACGGAATTCTGAATGGTTACGTGGCTCTCTTTCTTCCTCAGGGGGTGTATCTGGTGGATGCTTATGGCCCGGAGAAAAGGTCCATCGAGCAATCCGAATCGGAAAGCGCCATCAACGGTCCGCACGATGCTTTCAATGAATCGCTCGGTACCAACTTGGGACTGATCCGCTCCAGATTAAAAAGCAACCGGTTGAAGGTACTCCAATATACGGCTGGTGAACTCTCCAAGACCAAAATTTGTGTGCTCTACATAGACGGAATAGCTGACATGGAATACGTCCGGGAAATGGAGGAGCGGATTAAAGCCATTGAGTTCAGTTCATTATATGACGGAACGATGCTGACTCAGCTTATCGATGATTTTCCAAACGCTCTGTTTCCATTGTTCCAAACCTCGGAGCGGACGGATATCGCAGTATCCAAGCTGAATGAGGGGAAGCTTGTGTTAATCGAGGAGCATAGTCCCTCGGTGATTATCGCCCCCTCCTCCTTTTTTGAGTTCTTTACCACGCCGGATGATTATTATAATCGGTGGGTAGTAGGATCGGCTTTACGGGTTCTTCGCTACATAGCGTTTCTTATTACCATATGCTTGACGCCTTTATATGTCGCAATCACAACCTATCACTATGAGATGATTCCCGAGAATCTGCTTATTTCCTTGACCGAATCCAGATCCCGCGTCCCGTTCCCTCCCATAATCGAAGCTTTACTGATGGAAGGAACCATCGAAATGCTGCGGGAGGCAGGGGCGCGCCTTCCGACCAAAATTGGACAAACCATCGGTATCGTTGGCGGTATCGTAATTGGAACGGCAGCCGTACAAGCCGGGTTCACGAGCAATATTCTGATCATTTCTGTAGCCATGTCAGCCATTGCTTCCTTCGTGGTTCCCAGCTATATCATGAGCGGCTCCCTCCGGCTTGTCCGGTTTGGTCTGCTGATTCTGTCAGGTATGCTGGGGAACTTCGGTTTTTGCGCAGGCATCGCCCTGATTATTATCCATTTAGCCAAATTAACAAGTCTGGGCGCGCCTTATACAATACCGGCTGCACCTGTCAAGCTCCGGGACTGGAACGATATCTTTATTCGCGGTCCGTTCTGGGCCTTGAACAGACGCCCCTCCCAGACGCGTTCCACGAATGTTAGCCTGAATAAGATGAAGAAATAGGTGATCCCGTTGGCACAAGAAAAGCTTCATCGTTTTTCCATCGCCATGTTGATTTTCAATACCCAGGCAGGCGTCGTGCAGTTCACCCTTCCCAGGACGATTGCCACTTATTTCGGAACCAACGGTTGGATCATCCTTATCCTGGTCTACCTGATCGTCGCGCTTAACATCATGCTGATCAACGCAGTATACCGTCTGGGTAAAGGGAAGTCTTTATTTGATATATTACAGGGGGGACTGCCGCGCTTCATGCTTATTCCGGTGTATCTGGCTGTGGGAAGTCTCTTTGCTCTGATCGGATGCCTTGTCGTCAAGCAGTACGTGCTGATCTACCAAATGATCATCTTCCCCTCCACCTCGGACTTGATGCTAAAGATATTTGTTGATATCTTGATTTTTCTGTTTGTCACCAAAGGAATCTACAACATGTCCAAAGCCAACCTCCTGATGGTATTCATACTCCTGGCAATCGTTCCCTCAGGCTTTATGATGCTGGGCGACTTTGATCTGCTTCGCCTTTCTCCCTATGTGTTCAAAGAGGGCCGTGACTGGCTGAAGGGATTTGCAAGTGTGTACGCGGCATTCATGGGGTACGAGTTATCGATCCTCCTGTTTCCCTATGCCGAGAAAAACAATAAGTGGCTTAAGTATGTCCATCTTGGCAACAGCATCTCGCTGTTGATCTATTTGTTTGTTGCCTTACTGTGCTACGGATTCTTCAATTATCACGAGTTAAAATATTTATCTTTTCCGATGCTGGACATGTTTGGCTATATGCAATTTCCCTTTGTCGAGCGCATTCAGAATTTTATCTTCAGTCTGTTCCTGTTTAGTATCATTGTAACCTCAGGCATGTACTTCTGGTCGAGCCAGCAAATGTATTCGGCCGTCTTACCCAAAGCCCCCTGGAAACTGCTGCTTTTCCTGATCATGACCTTGGCTATAGGGGTCTCCTACATTCCAAAGTCGCTGATTATCGTTGAACAATGGTTCGATGTACTTAGCCTGTTTGAGATTGGGGCAGCCATTGGATTACCGCTGCTGGCCTTATTAGCAATCCTGATTCAGAAAGGGAGGAGTAAACGTCATGCATCGTAGGGTACGGATCGGCGTGCTCGTGCTAATCTTCCTTACCATAGCGACAGGATGCAGCAAGGACAATAATATCCTGGAGCGGGCAGGTTATGTCCGGACGGTGGGCTTTGATGCGGAAAAGGGCGACATGATTCGGGTCACTGTCAATATTCCTATCATTATTGCGGAAGCGAGCGAGACGCAGCAGCAAGAAGAGATTTTCTCCAAAATCGTGCGAAGCAGCAAGGAAGCACGAATTCTAATGCAACGAAAAACCAGCCGTAAAATGGTTAGTGGGCAAATCAATACGATTCTGTTCAATGAGGAACTGTCCAGAAGAGGGTTGTGGAGTCATATGGACACCCTGCTTCGGGATTTCACCATATCCAAGCGGACAGAAATCGCAGTTGTGGAGGGCGCAGCGCGTGATATTATCGAGACGCATTTGCCCGGCCACTCCCGAACGAACCAATATATTGACCGGCTGCTGAAAAAAGAGTTTGAAAATCAGACGCTCCCCCATGTGCTGCTGCATCATTTTTGCCGGGACTACTTCGATGAAGGACGCGACCCGATCACTCCGGTTCTCACGAGGTCCGACAAAGATCTTGAGGTCAACGGCATCGCCCTCTTCAAGAAAGATCGCATGGTCGGCAAGCTGAGCGCTTCGGATATTTTTTATTTCTCCATCATGTATCACGACCAGAACCGGGGAGAATTCACACTCGGTCTAAACCGCCCTGAACTGTACAGCATTTCATTTCACGCCATCAACAACTCCACCCGCAAAACCATCAGCAAAACGCCCGAAGGGAAATACCGGGTGGAGATTAAGATAGATATTCACGGAGGAATAACAGAATACATCGGAAACCTGAAGATGAGCACATCTGAACGCGCCGAGCTGGAGCAAATTCTGAGCCGTCATATCGAAGAGGAATGCAACCGCATCGTAAAGAAGATGCAGCAACTCGGAGTAGACAGCATCGGGATCGGACAGCATATACGAAATAAAGTCAGCTATAAAGAATGGAGAGCCTTCTATAAAGACAATTACATCCAGGATATGGATATCGTCGTTCATACAAGCTTCAAAGTTAAAAACTTCGGCAACTTCTTCTATTAATCGCTTGGATTAATACCAGCGCAGGAACGCCTCGGCAATCCTTGTGCCGGCAAGACCGTTAGGATGCGGATCAAATTCCGAGCTCATATACTGCCGCTGCAGCAGATGTTCATGCGGAGCGGGTTGGGACAGAACCTCCGCAATATCAAACACACGGTCCACACCACTCAGGCTTAACCCGCGGATCCGTGCATTGACCGTGCGCCAGATCTGTTCCCGCTCCTCCACGAAGTTGAACGGTGGTACGGTGCATAAAATGATTTTTACATCAGGATTATGGTTCTTCAAACGATAGATTATATCCTGAAGATCGGAGAGCAGCTGCTCGGCGGTACGGCAGCCAATATCGATATCATTGACCCCCAAGCAGAGTACAATCTTGTCTTTTCCCTGCTTTGCCTTTCTTAGCCAAGCCGTATCCGTTGCAGCATCATAGGCTCTCGCCCAGCCGGAGCCAAGATTCCATACCCCGCAAGCGAGGCCAAGTTGATTCGCGATTTTTGCAACCCAATAGTCATATTCATCCTGAGCCGTGCGTACGCCCTGCGTGATGGAATCGCCAAAGAACACCAGCTCCTGTACGGTATCCTTCTCATAACCAATCCAGGAGGGGAGCACGAGCAGATTGTCCGATTTGCGAAATCCAGCCTCATTCGGCTGAGACGCCCGGATCCCCGGGGCATCATAGGCTGTCACAAGCATCTGCTCTGTATTATAAGGAATTGAAGCGCCCGGTCCAGCAGAAAGGGTCCAGCTAAACATCAAATCATGCCCGTCCGGCAAGCAGATTTCAACAGGATCACTGTAGAACTGTTCTCCGGGAAGCACATCCCTCGTGCTCTCTCCTCCAAAGGTCAGATGTACGAGCGTTCCTTCCTTGTAACTGCAGTTGCGGTCTCTTCCTCCATCTGCAATACAGGCAGCTTCAATACGCCATGCCCCGCCTTCGCGTCCGGCCCAGGCAATTGTTCCCTGCTCCCAAGTCGAATCCACGGTATTCGAGAAGCCGAAGCGCAGCTTCAATGTTCCTTGCTCTCGTAGCCGGATCACTGTGCGATAAGTGTGGGTAAAAGGCTCCTCACGCACCATAATAAAGTTGGACGTCGTAGCCACTACCGTTGCCGATGTATATCCGTTCAAGCTTTGCGATTGCTCCATAACCTCATATCCCTTCAATATTAATAGCAAAAATAACTAGGAAGCGGTGCTTACGCGATTTCGGCCGTTCTTCTTGGATGCATAGAGCGCTTTGTCCGCCTCCGTAAAGATACTCTCCAATGGAGCGCCATCCAGACGTGACTCCGCCACGCCGAAGCTTGCCGTGATCCCAATCTCTCCGGCAGCACAGTTCAGAGGGACCCGTTCAATTTCCCGGCGAAGCTCCTCCGCACACAGAGCAGCCTCCCGCAGGTCCAGTCCAGGCAGAGCAGCCACGAACTCTTCTCCCCCATATCGGCCCAATATGTACTCGTTAGCGAGCCACTCCTTCAGGATTGAGGCGATATGCCGAAGCGCTAAGTCGCCAGTATCATGACCAAAGAGATCATTGATCCGCTTGAAATGATCGATATCAATCATCATTAAAGAGAATGGCCGATTATTTCGATTGGCCACCTCCAGCTCTCTTTGGCTCTCTTGCATGAAATAAGTTCTGTTATATATATCGGTAAGCCCATCGTAAGTAGCCAGTCTGCGAAGCTCCTCCTCCAATCGCACTTGCTCGGTCACATCCAGGACTGTATATGTACGGCCTACAAACTGGCCTCTCCGGTTAATGACCGGTGAGGATTGAATTTTGTAATGGCAAGCCTCATGACCGATATTCCAGCCAACTTCCTTGATATGAGTCAGTTTGGAATCCGGGTAGAACTCAAAGATTTCTTCATCAAAATCCTCAGTCAGCCGAATCTGGTTGACCGGTCTGGCGATAAAAGCTGCCTGAAGCCCTGGAATCATCACCTCTGCTGCGGGATTATAATCGGCCAGGAAGCCTTGTGGATCAACAACTAGTACCCCGTCCCGCATACTATCAAAGATATACTCCCTAGCCACCGGAGAGGCGACCAGCAAGCCGGAGGTTCGAATCGCCCACATATAAAAGAAAGAGGTGATCCACATAATCAGCGGTACCGGGTCCATTTGATAAGGGGTCAGACCCATTAAGTAGATAAATGCGGCTACCCACGGCAGGGCAAAGCCGATAAACAAAGCAATCAATTGGCTGCGGAGTACATTTTTACGGCGGTTCCAGTACCGGAGCAGCAAGAAAATTCCCGTCAGAATGCAACTCACCGTATAGCTGCCATGAACGATGTACCATTCACCCATATTCATGTCCATCATCAGTGACGGCGCGTCTGGATTCAGATAGACGTCTTGGTAGAACAAATGATGATATTCATTGGTCAAGACGAAGAGAAAGGTTAGCGCCGGTATGACCAGCAAAAGCATGATATTCCGCCGAGTGACGTACTTTTCCATTCCCACATAATACATAACTAGCGCCAAGCTCAAAGGCGAAATAAAGGGCATGCCCAGATATTCAAATTTGACCCAATACATGATCTCTTCCAGCGAAGTACTGGCAAGCTCCATAGAGAATCCAAACGAATAAATGGCCGAGCAGATTGAAATCCAGAAGAATAGTCTAATTCCCGAATAACGATTGCGATTGACATAGGAATAAATGGTCAACAGCACGCTAAGCACGCCGGACAGAGCAGCCAGGACAATAAATATGCTTACTGAAGAATTCACGATATTCTCTGACCCCAATTTCGCATTAAGATAATTATTCCTATCGTAGCACAGAGCATAAACCACAGAAAGAACTCATTTTATCCCCATGGGATATCTATTCGCGCTGCACGATTCCGCCCGAGCTGCTTGGCCCGATAGAGCGCCATATCACTCGTCGTATACAGCTCTTCCAACGGTATCTCCCGATCGGGGGGAACCGTGACAATTCCCATACTGATCGTGCTTGCTTTGAGCCCGTAACGAATCTCCAGGGATTCCACTGAATGACGAACCCGTTCTGCGACGGCATCCGACTCCTCCACTCCCGCCTCCGGCAAAAGAATCGCGAACTCGTCTCCTCCGAATCTGCCGAATAAACTTGAAGTCTCTAGACTGCCGCTGACAATGAAGGCGATATTCTCCAGAACCCGATCTCCGGCGTCATGTCCGTAACCATCATTGATTTGCTTGAAGTGATCGATATCCAGAAGAATAAAGCTGGCAGGACTCTTCCGGTCCTTTGCTTCCAATAGCTTTTGAGCCTTGAGAGTAAAGGATCTGCGGTTCAGGGCCCCTGTCAGATCATCGTAGCTTGCCAATTTTAACAACTGCCGATCTGCCCGCTCCTTTGACAGGAGAACAAAGCCCGTATTTCCTAGCATCATAATCAGATACAGAGTCAGGAAGGATAGATTCTGATAAAGCCCGGGCTCAAACATGGATACCGGAATCATCGGAACCAACGACAGGATTGTCCTGCACAGCAGACCAATTAAAATTACAAGATACATATAACCGGTGATCAGCCGCAGTGCCGACCTCCGCGGAAGGGAGATCATCCGGCGTACCGGAGGAATTAAAAAGACAGCGATTGACAAGGAAACTACCGTAATTCGGAGCCCTTCTGTGTTGTAAAAAACAAGGATGCCGCAATAGGCGAAAATTGATATAATTGTAAAATAATTATAGAAAAGGCGTGCGGTAGCGTCGAATCCACCGACTACCGTTAACAGCGCTTTGGTCTCCAAAGATACCCCAAGCAGCAATAAAATGTTGGCAAATGCAAGCAGCAGGATATGGTCAGTGATCGTCGGGACAGACATCAGGATCCATGTAGCCGCCTGAAGCCATTTCGCTGCATAAAACGTACTGACAGCCGGGTCCTTAACCTGCTTGTGCTTATAGGCGATAATCAGGATTACGGTACACAAGTGTCCCAGAACCAGCAGGATAAAGACAGTTTGCATATCCATTTGAATTCGCATAGGGTTCAGATCCATCCCTTATTCATCTTATGTTGTCCATATTAATGTTGGCCGGATAAGCCATTCGACTTCAACCTTGCTCTGTATAATACCAGAAAAAGCATGCTTTTTCGAATAGATTTTGAAAATACAAAGAGCGGCCCCGTCTGCTTTCAAGACAAGGCCGCTTCTGGTTAGAAACGTAGAATTACTATATATTATGAGGGGCAATCAGGACTGGACTGTTGCAGGCTTGCTTTGTCTGGAAATTACAAACAGCACAGTCCAGATCAACAGGAAGCCTACCGCTTGCGCCACAGTAATCTTTTCCTGAAATGCGAGCCAGTTCACAAGCACCCCAACCATCGGGAAGCTTAATTCCGCAAGAGTAGCCACCGATGCTTTAGTCGTTGTCAGACCTTTATAATACACCAACAAGCTCAACAGTCCTGGCAATAATGCCTGACCCAGCAGATTCAAGGAAAAGCCTGCAATTCCCGATGTACTGCTTGGAAAGCTCCATGCCACTCCTTCATTCCAGGTAATTGCGAGCAGCAGCGGAAGCGCCAAAATGAAGCGGAGTGCGGTCACGGTCTCATACTTCATCTGACCGACCATCAATCTCCCCATCACCGTCGAGCCGCCCCAAAATGCCGCAGCACCCAGCGATAACAGGCTGCCGACTTGAATGAACTCGTTCCAATGACCGAAAGGAATCGTAAAGCCGAATGTCAGAAAATACGTGCCGATAATGGCTACAGTGAGCAGAGACGAGAAATGCTTCGGCAGTGATTCCTTCAATAATAATCTGGCAAGAATGATTGCAAACAACGGCTGCATCTTCTGCAGCAGCAATACCGCGTTAAAATTGCCGCCCTCCAGGGCTTTCGTGAACAGGATTGTAGCGATGGCTGAGCCGCCCCAGGAGATGAACAGCAGGGCACCCGCTTGCTTCCATTTCAAGCCCAGCAGCTCCCGTCGGTTCTTCCACAGGATCGGTGCCGCAATGACCCCAATGATGGCATGCTCGAGCAGAACCAATTGAGCCGACGTAATATAATCTAGCAGAATGATCCGGAATAACGGATCCACACCCCAAAGGGCCGCTCCCAGCACAACCAGCCAGAATCCGCTCTTTGAACGCGAACCTGTTACGGTTAAAGGTGAACTTCCTTGCAGTCTTACACTTGATGCATTATCCATATTCCCTGCTCCTCTGTCTGAATATGGGGTCTCGCAGAAAACCCCCGACATTGACCTGAGTCAACATTCGGGGGCTGATCAAATAAGCATGGCAAAGCCCGCTAACGGGCATGCACGCCTATCTTTGATCTTCTCCCATCCGGACTTTACCGTCGGCTCTGGAATTTCACCAGATCAGTCACCAATCTCATCGTTAGATAGACTGGAGAGTCGCGGGCTCGTGTTATCCGCAGATAACAATCACCGCCGGTCAGGAATTTCACCTTACCCCGAAGATCCATATTCATTTGAATTTTATTGTTTATTAGGCTGATTTCATAGTACTGCGACGTTTTGTGTCTCTCTGTAACAAAAATCACAAGCACTGTGCATTTTGTTTCTGTCTTTTCATGAAAATGAAATCATGTTTACATTATATCATTTTCAAGGCAGAATGGAACCCTCTATTTCCATGAATCCTGATGCCGACCGCTCTATTCAAATGCCGGAATTGCAATTTCACTGTAATTGTCCTCCAGGAATTGCTTCACTTCCGGTCCCGACAGACGCTCTGCCAGCTTGCGGATCGGCTCTGAATCCTTGTTATCTTCACGGGCAACAAGTGTAATTGCGAACTCGGATTCCGTCGTCTCCGTCAAGAGTGCATCCTTCTTGGGAGTCAGCCCTAATGGACTGGCATAGGCTGGTGTCATAAGCGCGATATCTGCATCATCCAGCATTCTGGCCAACATCAGAAGATCGACCTCTTCAAATTTAAAGTTGTGAGGATTTTCGGTAACATCAGCAACTGTAGCTTTAATGCCAACCCCGTCCTTCAGCTTGATGTATCCCGCCTTCTCCAGCATAACAAGCGACCGTCCCAGATTCGTGGAATCGTTGGCAACGGCAACTACCGCTCCATCCGGCAACTCGTCCATGCTCTTATAGCGCTTCGAGTAAACGCCGTAGACAGCGTGATAAACCGGCTGAATGGCCACCAGATTAGAGCCCTTGCTTGCATTGTATTCCTTCATGTAGGGCACATGCTGGAAGAAGTTCGCATCCACTTCCTTGTCAGCCAAGGCATCATTGGGCTGAACATTATCGGACAGCACAACAAGCTCCAGATCAATGCCGTCCTCCTTAAGCAGCGGCTTGATTAATTCAAGCATATCCGTCATTGGCGGAATTAAAGTAGCTACTTTCAGGGTGACCTCCTGTTCCACCGCCGCGCCTTCGTTTCCTGCATTCGAGCTTGTGTCCGGTTCAGCCGCTCCGGAGGTGTTACTCTTCGCACAGCCCGCACTGATCAGCATCAGAACCACCATCAATGCCGCTATCCACCCTTTAGACCCTCTTCTTGTTCCAGTATGTTTCATCATCAACATCCTCCCACTATTCTTTAATTCCAAGCTTTCAGCTTGTTATTTATCGTTTATCCAGCCAGCGGGACAACAAGCTCCCGAACAACTGAATAAACTGAACGATCACAATCATGAGCAGAATAACCGCCAGCATCAGCTCCGTCTCGAAGCGCTGATAGCCATAGCGAATCGCAAAATCTCCAACCCCGCCTCCGCCGACCACCCCCATCACCGTCGAGTAAGAGATGAAGCTGATCATGGAGTTGGTCAGTCCAAGAATCAGACCGGACCGCGCTTCGACCAACAGAAACTTGAACATGAGCTGTAGACGCGTAGCCCCCATCGCCCGGGCGGCTTCCAATATGCCGCGGGGAACATCATGGAGCGCTTGTTCCACCTGACGGGAATAGATCGCCAGCGATACAACGGCCAGCGGGACAGAAGCAGCAAGGGTACCGATCGCAGTGCCTACAAGCCACCGGGTTACCGGGATCATAAATACAACGAATAACAAAAAGGGAAAGGAACGAATAATGTTTACAAAGCCGTTCAATACTTGGTTCCAGAAACGGTTCTCATACAGCTGTCCCTTTGCCGAGAAAAAGAGAAGAACGCCCAGGGGCAAGCCCAGCAGAATTGCGGCGGCCAAGGAAATGCCGACCATCATGAGCGTCTCCGAAATGGCCTCGGCGATCTGTGCCTGATATTGTGTGACCCGTTCGAGCATCAGCTCCACATCAATCACCCGGCATCACAGCCTTTCCAAGCAGCTGTTCTCTATAGGACAACACGGTGCCTAGGCCCTGTGTTCGGGCTTGTTCCAACGGAAAGCTGTCGACAATTCTCCCCTGGTCCATCACAGTAACTTCATTACAGATAGCCCGAATGACCTCCATCTCATGGGTTACGATGACAATGGTAACACCGAGCGATTCATTAGCATGTTTGAGGACGTTCAGAACCTCCATCGTCGTTGTCGGATCCAGAGAGGACGTAGGCTCGTCACATAAGAGCACGCGCGGACGAGGGGCAAGAGCACGCGCTATTGCTACACGCTGCTTTTGTCCGCCGCTCAGACTAGCAGGATACTCTTTCGCCTTATCCTCCAGTCCAACAAAACGCAAACATTCCTGAACCCGCTCCGCTCTGGACTTCTTTGGCTCTCCGGCCATTTCCAGCGGAATCGCTACATTACCGCTGACAGTTCGGTTATGCAGCAGATGAAATTGCTGAAATACCATCCCCATCTGCCTGCGCAGGGAGCGAAGGTCTGCTTCGGTCATCTGCATCAGGTCTTGCCCATCAACAAGAACGGAGCCTCGATCCGGGCGTTCGAGGACATTCATAATGCGCAGTAACGTGGATTTCCCCGCTCCGCTCGGTCCGATAATTCCGTGAATGCTTCCTTCCCGAATGTGTACCGAGACAGCTTCAACCGCCGAAGCTTCTCCTGAATAGCTTTTGCTAACCTCTTGCAGGGTAATCACGGTCTAACACCTCCAGTTCAGAAGCAGCCGACATCAATTCATTGTTGTATTAATACTTTTATCTATCTGTTACATTGTAATTTTCCTCATAAGTATAGATTATTAAACCATCTGTGTCACTATTTTTATTACATTTTTTATTGACCATCGGTTCTTATCCTTTATTTGGCGCGAAACCTTTTTCCGCTGATCCGCGTTTAGAGTATGTTAGAATGCTGTAATTCATTACAAGAAGGGGGATTGAATCTATCATGATTTCAACCAATAAAAAAGCAATGCTCGCGGCTGCAGCCGTGTGCTCTGTTCTCTTACTAAGCGCATGTACCAATAATTCCGTTGCTCCGAATTCCAATACAGGGACCGTTCAGGAGAATAGTCAAAACCAATCCGGACAGAATCAGAATTCTACGAATCCGGATAATAGCTCTAACTCAGACAGCACAGCGGCTTCGGAACAGCTTGTTAGCGAGTTTCAAAGTTTGCTGGGGCAGGGCGGCAAGCTTCCCGAAGCGTTTGAATTCCTTGACAAGCATGCCGATCAGTTGAAGCCCGAACACGCTTCCCAGATGCTGTTAGCACTGGAGGATGCCCAAATCGAAGACCTTCAAAGCTTGTTAGATCAGTATTTCTCAGGCAACAATCAGGAACAGATTGTCGGAATCTATGAAATCGGCGACAGCCTGGAAGAACTAATCCATAAAGCGAAGGATGCAGACTTAAAGGCTCTGCTTCAAGACACGCTTGACAGCGGATACCAGCTGAACACGGCTGAAGGCATGTTCGGACCGGAGCTGGATTATCGCCGTACGGCACAATACAGTGATATCGCCACAGAAGATACAGCCGCCTATTTAAAGCTAAAGTCTGCCGAATCGGAGCAGGCTTCACAGCGCGATGCAGCCCTGGTCATTCCGTGGGAAGAGCTGCTTAAGCGGGCAGTTGCTGCGGAGGATTTCCTTAACAACTATCCGGATTCCTCCAGCAAGGAAGATGTCGCTGCCATGTTCAGCAACTACAAGAACACCGTATTCCTAGGTGCTAACAACACCCCGTTATTCGCTTATGAGAACAACGTAATGGACGAAGCAGCTCGAAAGGCATATACCGATGCTGTCGCTGGGGATACAGCGGCTGAAGGAACGCTTCTCGGCGATTTGAAGAAATTTATGGACGAAGCCGCCAAATCGGATTACAAGCTCACCGATTCCCTGGAGCAATTTAGAGAGCAGCTAATTAAATAATTTAAGTAAACAGTTGGATGAACGTAACAAAGCTAAAAAAGCAGCTTGGGCTCTTGGAGCCAGGCTGCTTTTTACATGGGGCTGTGTTTATAGTCCCTTGCTAATGATGCTGCGTGCAAGGGGCATCGTGTGAAGTGTGCCTAAGATCACTGTTGCTCGCGGATTTCTTGATGGGATTAATCTAACAAGGAAGCAATTCGCCTGTGCAGCTTTGAACTCGGAGCAAACTTGCAGGGATACTTTGCGCAAGCTTTGAGCAAAGCGCATAGAACAACTTGTTTCTCCATCCATTTTCCGAACAAACGGTATTCTTCATACTTCCCTGCCACATGCCTGGAGTTAGTTGCGCCCCCTCTCATGCGACGAAACAAATGCGCAAAAGCATTTGTTTTGCCAACGCGAGAGCTCATGCGACGAAACAAATGCGGAAAAGCAATTGTTTTGCCAGCACGGGAGCTCATGCAACAAAACAAATGCGCAAAAGCAGTTAAATTGCTGGCACGCACACAGCTCCTGCTTAATGTTGCACTTAGCATGTTGCGTGCTAACTTATCAAATGATTCAATCCACTCCTGTCACTGCGGCGGCTGTCTTGTCCTCATCCAAAAAAGGATTTATATTTTTCAAAAAATCGGTAGAAAAATTGTACATTCTCCAATTGGAACCATTCAGTTGTCTGAAGAGGGCTGGTATCTAAATTGTAAATTTTTGCATTCAATGTGGCTAATACAAAGGGAGAATGGGTCGCAATAATAAATTGACTATCAAAATATCTCGCCAGCTCGTTAATTTGTTCAGCCAATTTTATCTGATTAGCAGGGGCAAGCGATGTTTCCGGTTCATCCAACAGATATAGATTTCCGGGCCGCAAGTGTTCCTCAAAAAACTGCATAGAAGTCTCTCCGTTAGAATACTTCTCTTGTGAGAAGCGGATATTCTCTAGTTTTTTCTTAAAATCATACGATGCTTCATATGCTGCTGCTTGTTCTTTGCTCATTCCTTTACTGCGCTTTTCGAATAGCAGCCCCTCGCGCAATACAGCGGATTGTTGTATCTTTTTGATTTCATACAGTATATCTTCGGATTTCATATACCGGCTTTCTTTAGGAAGATGCCTGATTTCATTCTCCTTTTCATCATTTCCAAGCCGGTAGCTGCTCAAATCCAGGAATCGCTGCGCATAACCAATATCCCCATAGCTTATCAGTTTTTCAGCCCCGGTTATCTCCAGCTTATTAGCTATAATATTGAGCAGGCTCGACTTACCACTCCCATTGTTTCCGTATAATACAGTAATTCGGTCAAATAAAAACACTTCTCCTGCCAAATGCCTAAATACATAATCAGGATAGATGTTGGGATTGGAACTCATAAGGTTAGAAAGCTGAAATCTCCTTAAATAAATCATGAACATACTCCTTCTCATGTCTTGTACATAAATTTATTTTACCAAAAAAAAGAACCGCACCCGATTGCGGATGAGCTCCGTCCCGGATAGAGTTCTTTATAATGCAACAACTTATTTAATCATTTAGCCCATGCCCATGTGTCCATTGGATGCCGTCGACAGCTCCCAAGTCCTCAGCTCGTAAGACTCCGTTCCGGAAGAGACGTAAGGATCGGCTTCGGCAATCGCCTTGGCTTCATCATATGTAACCCCCTTTAGAATGACCATCCCGCCCCGATAATCGGCAAACGGGCCGCACAGCTCAAGCTTGCCCTGATCATCCAGCTGCTTTAGGTGCTCCACATGAGCCCGGATCAACGCCTCCGACATTTGTTTACCTGCATTCACGGTTAGTAAAATCACGTAGCGGATATCTTCTTCTCGCGTCTCGTACAAGATTCTCGCCTCCCATATACATCCTGTAAAGGTTGCTGTATACAGGCATTATAGCGCATTTCGAGTTAAGCGCACACCTCGTTCAGGCAGAACCTCCACCTCTTGTCCACCGTGCCGGATTCTCAGTGCCTCCCCTTCAACCAAGGAATAGGCAACTTCCACATGGCTAATAAAGACCTCAAGCAGCCTTCCCTCCTTGGCCACCCGGAAGCGAAGACTGTTCCAGCCGGCAGGAAGCGCAGGCATAAAAGACAGGACACCGTCCCCATACATCCTCATTCCTCCGAACCCTTGGACCACCGCCATCCATGCCCCAGCCATTGCCGCCGTATGCAGCCCGTCCTTCGCGTTTTGTTCACATCATCCAGGTCCATCCTTACCGTCCGGCGAAAATACCGATACGCTTCCTCCGCCTCGCCGATCTCGGAAGCAACGATGCTGTGAATGCAAGGCGACAAAGAGGAATCATGCGTTGTAAGCGGCTCATAATAGCGGTAGTTCCGCACCTTCTCCTCCATGGTGAACCGGTCTCCTAGCAGGAACAGAGCCATGACGAGATCCGCCTGCTTCAGCACCTGATGTCTGTAGATGACAAGCGGGTGGTAATGCAGCAGCAGCGGATAGTTGTTCTCCGGTGTGCCTTCAAAATCCCATTTCTTCTTGAGCAGGAACGTATCGTCCTGGGCGTATATACCAAGTCCCTCATCCTTAGGCACATACATCGATTCCCCGGCCCGCTTCCAGTCCGCGATCTCAGACTCCAAGAGTCCGATCTTGCGCTTCAGCCGCTCATAATGATCCGGATAGCTTGAGCGCAGCCGCTCTGCGGTCCGGCAGGCGAAACGCAGCTGCTCCTGCACCATAAGATTGGTATAGGCATTGTTATTGACAATCGCCGTATATTCATCCGGCCCTGTTACCGCATCAATGCAGAACGCCCGCCCGAGCGCAGGATTGTAATGTCCAAGGTCAACCCAGAACCGGGAAGTCTCGAACAAGATTTCCGCCCCCATCTCCGCGAGAAATGTCTCGTCGCCGGTTGCCAGCACATATTGCTGCAGACCGTAGCAAATATCAGCATTAATATGGACCTGAGCCGTTCCGGCAGGAAAATAGGCTGAATTCTCCTCGCCTGCAATCGTCCGCCAAGGGTACAGCGCGCCTCTCTGGGACATGACGGCAGCCCGCTCTCTGGCCTTATCCAGCGTCCTGTAGCGAAACTCCAGCAGTTTCCTTCCAATCTCCGGCAGCGTATACGTAAAGAACGGCAGGGTATACATTTCCGTATCCCAGAAATAATGTCCTTCATAGCCCTCGCCGGTCAGACCTTTTGCCGCGATATTCGTCATCCCGTCCCGGCCGGTGGACTGCAGCAGGCCAAAGGCATTGAAGCGTACGCCTTGCTGCATTTCCGGGTCTCCGACGATTTCTATATCCGCTTTTCCCCAGAAGTAGTCGAGCGCCTGCCGCTGCTCCCCGGCCAGGGAGCCGAAGCCGCCATGCCCGGCGGACTCCAGCATCTCCCGGCTAAGCTTGAGCAGTTCTTCCTCCGGATAGTCCCGCGAGGTATGGTAAGCTATGAATTTCGTCAGCTTGCCGGATTGCCCGGCTTCCAGGCGAAAGTCCAACCGAATACCGAGCTGGCCAGCATCGCTATATTGAACGGGAGCTTCACCTCCCGGAACCTCCAAGGAATGGCTCATCGCGGTAACCAGTGCAAACCGTGTCCTCCGGGTGCGATGTCTCATCCAATACATCAGCCCGTCTTCCCGGAAGCCGCTGTCCTCCAGGAGCAGGCTCGGCTCGATCCGCCGCGCGCCTACCCGAGGATCGAACGAACCCTCCGGACCAGCGGCTACAGGATTCATCAGGGATATCCAGGATAAGCCCCCTGAAAAGTTAAGCGCCGTTACCTCATATTCCACAGCTGCCAAATGCTTATGCTCCAGCGAGACCAGCCTTCGGGTTGTAATGCGAACCTGATGCCCGGCAGGGGACTCCCATTTGACATGCCGGCAGAGCATCCCGCTTTGCATGTCGAGAATCCGTTCCGATTTCAGGACCATACCGGTATGCAGATGAAAAAGCTCTCCCTCTACTAGCAGAAGAATCGCCTTGGCGTCAGGCACGTTCAGCATGGCATGGTTCTGGTCCGGATATCCATATGCCCCCTCCGGATACACGATGGGTTCCGTGTCATAGAAACCGTTCAGATAATTCCCTATAACGGAGGAGCCTGACGCACCATGGTAGCCTTCCTCCAAATTGCCCCGCATCCCGATATATCCGTTCCCCAAGGCAAACAAGCTTTCATTCTTCTGATGATCCTCTTCCTGATGTCCCGTCTCCCGGATACACCACTCATGGCGATACAGCGGTTCCTGACCAGAAGCATATATTCCCGTATTCAAGCTCATGTTCATTTTCAACTCCGTCTCCGGTGGTACAGGCAGCAAGCTCTGCCCGGCACCTCTCTGTATATTACCTTTACCAGATGAAGCATCAGCCCTTGACTGAGCCGCCCATCAACCCCCGCACAAAATACTTTTGCAGAAGGAAGAATATCGCCAGCGGCATTAGCATGGAAATGAAGGCTGCCGAGGTAAGAAGATGCCAGTCGTTGCCCCGCGAGCCGACAAGGTCGGCAATCTTCATCGACATGACCTGCACATCCGGCTGGTTCCCAATGAAGATCAACGAGACAAGATAGTCGTTCCACACCCACAGGAACTGGAAAATACCGATGGATGCCAATGCAGGCACCGATAGAGGCAAGATCAGCCTGGAGAAAATCGTGAAATGACTGGCTCCGTCAATAAACGCCGACTCAAACAGATCCTTCGGCAGCTGGCTAATGAAGTTGTACATGAAATAGGTCACCAGCGGCAGTCCGAAGGCGGTGTGAGCAAGCCAGATGCCCAAGTAGCTCCCGTTCAGCCCCAACGCCGTGTAATCCTTAAGCACCGGAATCAGCGCTACCTGCAGCGGAATGACCAGCATAGCAATAATAATCGCAAAGATCGTCTTCCTCCCTGGGAAACGAAGCCATGCGAAGGCGTAAGCGGCAAAGGAAGCGATCAAAATCGGAATCACTGTCGCAGGCACCGCAATCGTGAGCGTATTCCAGAACGCCTGGGACATTCCGCTGCCGCGCTGCACCGTCTCGCTGCCGTCCGCCGCCTTAAGCCGGTATTCCTTGCCGGACAGCACGTTTTTGTAATTATCCAGCGTCAAGGCCGGATTGAACTGCCAGCCCTGCTCCATCACGCTTAACGTGCGAGCCCGGCGGTTCTCCCACATCAACCGTTCGCCATCGACCATGACGCCGGATTTCAATTGCTCGTCCGTGAAGGTTCTTCCGCCGACTTCAATGGGCTCCCTAAGATCCAGGTCCTTCGATAGCTGTACCGTCTCCCCCGACTTCACCCAGGATTGATGAGGGAATACCTTCCACCATCCGGTGCTGAGGATATCTGCCGCCGGGCGGAAGGAGGAGATGAATAAGCCGAGCGTAGGAACAAGCCAGATCAGGCAAATGAAGCCGAGCACCAGATTGACAAGCAGCTTGCTGGACTTTCTCTTTTTGCGGCCGGCCATCAGAATCCCCCCTGCTTGCGAAATTGGCGTAAATTGATGATGATCACCGGAATGACCGCGATGAGCAGGACAATCGCCAAGGTTGATCCGTAGCCAAAGTTGCGGTACATGAAGAACTGGCGGTAGAACTGCGTGGCTACAACCTCGGTATCGTACTGGCCTCCGGTCATGACCATGACGACATCAAAGATTTTCAGCGTAAATACGATAATTGTTGTCGTTACCGTCAGGATGGTTCCGGAAATATAAGGAATCATGATGCGGAAGAAAATCTTGATCTCTCCTGCTCCGTCCACCCGGGCAGCCTCCAGAATATCCTCGGGGACGCCCTTAATCGCTGCGGAAAAGATCACCATCGCAAAGCCCGTCTGCATCCAGATGAGAATCAGAATGAGGAACAGATTGTTCCATGGTTGAAGCATACTCGTCCAGGCCTGCGGCTCTCCGCCGAAAAACGTAACGATTGCGTTCAATAGGCCGATTTGCTCGTTCCCCGGCTGATAATAGTACACAAACTTCCATATGACCCCTGCAGCAACGAAAGAGATGGCCATCGGCATGAAAATAATCGACTTCGCCAGCTTTTCAAAGCTGCTTCGATCCGCAAGAATGGCGATCAACAAGCCCAGGGTAACGCAGGCCAAAGTGCCTATGAACACCCACAGAAGATTGTTGCGCAGCGCAATTCCCATCAGTCTGTCGCTGAAGATCGCGGCATAATTGTCCAGGCCGACGAATTGGTCCGAAGCCGCGTTGAAGAAGCTCAGATAGAGCGTGCGAAGCGCAGGCATGAATACCAGCCAGCCCAGGAGCAGTATTGCCGGGCCGATAAATATGATTGGCAGTACCTTGCGCCGGACCCTGTCCGGATACTGCTCGGCTGCCCAGTTCAGAGAATAATAAATCTCGTACACGCCCAGCACGCCCCACAGGACCGCAAGGAATGCGGTCACCAGCGGATTCAAACCCGAATCGCGGAAAAATAAAAAGATGGCTCCATGGACCACGATGTTGGCGAGGATGACGAGCAAGGAAATCAGGACCGCCTTAACCGGGACATTCCGCTCGGACGGTCCGGACGAAGGAGCCTTCATCGGTGCGGCCGGTGTCGTCTGTGAACTCATGTCTTACTCCTCCTTGGGCTGCTGGCTGTCACAGCCATAGCCGAAAATGAAGAAGGCGGCGCCTGCCGAACCTATCCTTGGCAAGGCGCCATCCTTCCTGAATTCAATCTAATTGCTCCAGCCGGACTGAATTTGCTCCATGGCTTGGTCTAGGGTCGCAGCCCCGCTCACGTAGTCGGTCATTCCTTTCCAGAACGTGCCTGCGCCGACCTTGCCCGGCATCAGATCGGAGCCGTCGAACCGAAGTGTGGAAGCCTCTTGCACAAGCTTCGCCATCCGGCGGTCAGACTCGGAGCTGTACCAGTCCAGAGGAGCATCGTTCATCGGTGCGATCACGCCGCCCGACTGCACCCAGCTCTTAATGGATTCCCCGGTAGTAAAGAACTCCATGACTGCGCGAACCTCAGGCCGATCATTAAACATGGCGTAAATATCGCCCGCTACCAATACCGGTTTGCCATACTGCTCGTCGATCGGCGGCAGGTAGAACCAGTCGTAATCCTCATCTACCTTCATCCCTTCCGGGAAGAAGCTTGTAATAAAGTTCCCCTGGCGATGGAGCCATGACTTCGGCGGATTGTCGAACATCGGAACTGGAGCATCGCCGAACGGAGTCGTTACAATCGATTTGGTCCCGCCGTACACATAGTCCGGATTCATCCAGATCTCAGACATTTTTTCCACAGCGTACTTGACTTCTGGAGATGTAAACGGCAGTTCTCCACTTACCCATTTATCATAATTTTCAGGAGTGGTCGTACGAAGCATAATATCTTCGACCCAGTCCGTGGCAGGCCATCCTGTCGCTGCGCCGCTTTCAATTCCAATCGTCCAGGCCGGATCGCCGTCCTTGGCAATTTGCTCGGTAAGGTCCATCAATTGCTCCCATGTCTCTGGAACTTGATAACCTGCTTCTTCAAACTGCTTCTTCGGATACCAGACGAGACTCTTCACATTACTCCGGTTCCAAATACCGGCCATAATCTGACCGTCCTTGCCCTCCATCGTCGCCATATCCAGCCAGCTCTGGTTATAGTTCGACTTCAGCTTCTCTTGATCCAGAATCGGTGTCAGATCGATCACTTTGCCGGTCTTGGCGATCGAAGCGAGCAGGCCGGGCTGCGGAAAATCGGCGATATCCGGCGCATTTCCGCCATCCACGCGAATGTTGATCGTTGCTTCGAACTCCTTGGAGCCTTCGTATTGAATATCGATGCCCGTTTTCTCCTCAAATTCCTTGATGCTCGTCTCGAAGTTTACCTGGTCCGCATCTACGAACGGTCCGAACATGGTCACCTTCGTTCCCTTGTATTCGCCTTTAAACGCCAGCTCTAGCGGGGAACCTCCCTGGTCGCCTGCGGCATCATTTCCATCCGTACTATTATTGGATCCGGCATTGTTGCTTGGCGCTGGGGCCGGAGGTTCATTATTAGCAGCGTTATTGCCCCCGCAGGCGCTAAGCAGCATAGTTATCGACAGACAAAGAATCAGAAGAAGTGAATAATTCCGCTTATTAGCTTTTCTCATCTCGTTACATCCCCTTTAATTGTTTTCACTGCCAAAATCGGTTCATGCACGTGATTTTGCGCTTCAACATCCTGTTCGTTCTTATCCGCCCTTGGTTCGGATCACCTCCTTGCAAAGCTTTTCAAAATTGCGGGTTGCATATTGCAAGTTACGAGTGCGAGTAAGGTATGCTTGGTTGGTAAAGGTTCTGTTTGCTTTAACACGAGGTAGTTTGAAGAAATTCTGTAGTATGCCCGCTGAATGTATGCGTTTGCAATATTGATGCTGTGGATTGTGAAAAGCTTTTCAAAATGCACGATAAAAGTGAGCTAGCTCACCGTCCCTGCCGATTCTCTAATAATCAGTTTATGCAGCAGCTTCTCCCGCATGCTCTCCGTTTGACCGGTTGTGATCAGTTCATGCAGCTTCTCGGCAGAACGGTATCCGAGTTCAAAAGTAGGCTGAGCAATTGTGGTCAGCTTGGGAATATATATACCGGCCATCCGGATATTGTCGAAGCCGATAACTGACACCTGTTCCGGAACGGACACCCCCTGATCCTTCAGATAAGAGATCGTCCCCATGGCAAATTCATCGGCAACGCAAAAGACGGCTGTGGTATCGGGATACTCCATAAACAGCTCGTGAGCGGCTTCATAGGCATGCTCGAAATAATGAGCGGCATGCTTAACTCTGCCCAAGAGGCTTGCGGCATCAATCCCCCCGTCGGAGAGTGCGCGTAAATAGCCTTTAAGCCGCGGCGGTCCGGAGACAGAGTTGACATCATTGAAGCCCATCATCGCGATCTTCTGATGACCGAGCCCGATCAGATATTTAACAGCATCATAAGCAGCAGCTTCATCGTCCACCTCAATCGATGGAATCTCGAACTCATCACTATGGGAGGACAGCATCACTACGGGAATTCGATAGGCCGACAGCTTCTCATAATATTCAGGGGACATTCTATCGCTGGCAAACACGATACCGTCCACCTGCTTCTCATGAAAGGTATCGATGTACGATAGCAGACGAGCCGAATCCCGGTCGGTATTGCAGATCATCAAGCTGTAGCCCAGCTTGTTGCAGGCTTCCTGCATTCCGCGAATGATACCTGCATAATACATGTTCTCAATATCGGGAATTAGCAGGCCTAGCGTGAAGGACTTTCGGTATATCAGCCCGCGTGCAAAAGAATTAGGCTGGTACGACAGCTGCTCCACAGCCTCCAGCACCTTCCGGCGCTTACTTTCTACCACGCTCTGAGGCGAGTTCATCACTCTGGACACTGTGCTGATTGATACGCCTGCTAGCTTAGCTACATCCCGTATGGTTGCTTTCATCTTGTATTCATCCTTTTCATTTTGAAAAGCTTTTCAAGAGCATTGTAGCAAAAATTTCTCCCCGATACAATCCTTAATTTGAAACGCTTACATTTTTCCAAAGAAAAACGGCCGCCCCAGTCGCTCGGACTTTCCAGGGCAGCCTATTCCCGTTGCTTATTTGGTGGCAGCGATCGAGAATACGACCGTCTTGTTCTCGTTGTCGACCAGAAGATTAACGGTATAGCCGCCAACCTCTGCCTGCTTGGAAGCGATCGAATGTCCGACTTCCACCTCCTCGCAAATGGCGTTAAACCAACGATGGAAGGCAATCGCCTCATAAGTAAACAGCCGGTTGCCGAACAACTCGACGGCTTCCTTGTTACGGGCCAGGGTCCCTTCCCGCAGTCTGACCGTGATCCCGTAGGTATTATAAGCAGGGTCCAGCCATAGCGCTACCTCTTCCTTAGCCGTAGCCGAATTGGCGCTCGCACCCAGATTGCCCATACTAGATGCATTGAGCACAGCTTGCTTCTCCTTATCATCCTTGAACAGCCGCAGTGTCGTATCCAGCAAATTATAGTGACCTAGCATTCCAGAAAAAAAGCCTGGGTCGACCGAACAACATCGTTCGATCTCACCCAAGCACAAAGACCTGTCCCCCAATTCTCGCTACACCGGACTTTAGCCTGTAAGTATAGGCATAATCCAGAGCCTCATACTGCTCCAGGAGATGCGCCGGAGTGAGGCTTCCCGGTCTCCTGCGCATATTAAGGATGCGCAGAATCTCCTCGGGGCGACGGATACCGAGTCCATGGGCAAAATATACACCGCCAGGAAGCTGAATCGCATTTTCCCCCCGCCATTCGGGATTGGTCGGATTGAAGTCCGGATTGTTGAAATAGCGGACATCACCCGGATAGGACGTGCCCGTCGTCCTGGATATAATCCTCAAGTCACTGTCATACTGCCAGTCATAAAGCACCAGTCCGCCAAAATAAGTGTTAAAGGATGCTTCGCCAATCGCCCCGAGCACCGCCTTGTATAACACAATCACCATTGCCGTTGCACACTCGAAAGCATAGAGGCGGCCGTTTCGGAAAATGTCAGTGATTCCTTCTGCTGGTGTCACGCCGCTTCGCAGCCGGAAGGCCCCGCTGGGCTGAAGCTGCCAGTAGCGTTCATTGCAGTAAGATCCCTCGAAGGTTGCAAAAGTGGCACCACTGTTATTCAGTGCCATCGCTGATGCAACAATGTCACTTCTTGTCTTCAACTCGAATTCGAGCACTGCAACAGAATCGTACGCATAGATTTCAGAACTTTGCTGCATCTGTAGTAGAATCTGACGCTCCATCGTTGTCAAGTCTAATGAGCCCACTCCTGCCACCTCGCTAGGAGGAAGCTGTATCATTGGCGGTCGTCTCCTCTCCTTACCGATAGCTACAGGATAGTATACTCAGCAAGAAGCATCCCGGTGACAAATACCCATTCACTTCTCTCCCTTTGCTCCACAAGTAAAAAGAGCAGCTGTGCTACTTCTTCTCCTTGACAATGGCATCCTCAAAGAGGAAGGCAAATTGGTCAATCGCTCCGGTAGAGAGCGTCCCTCCGCCGTAGCTTCGATTTACAAATGCAATATTGGCATATACCTCATACTCCACATTCTTCTTGATCACAACTGAATCATAGAAGTTCTTGTGGGTATAGAAGCTAGGCATCTGATCGAAGAATATTTTCTTCCGATCTGTAAAGCTGGTTGCTTTGAAGGTAAAATGCACACGGACAAAGGTCTCCCCGTTTATGAACATAATCGACGGCTCTGCCGTTGCACTTCCTGTTACCTGCACCTTGTTTTTCTTGGCTGAGGCAACATATTCCTTCAACATCTCATCCATTTGTCTATCCACCCACTCCAACCCTTCAGGGCTGGTGAGTTCCTTGATTTTGTCCATCCAGGCTTGATCCAGCTTGGTATAATCAACATTAATTAATTGATTCACATATTGCTCGGCATCTTCTGCCCTTCTGGCGGCATCATCCGTGTTGTAGACAAGAAGATCAGGACTAGCCCATGAACGCAGATCCGTAAACTGAACTGGAGTAATCTTGCTGTGGTAAGTTTTAAATTCATGGTTCAGGTTATACATTTCGTTAGGCCATTCCTCCAGAATATAAGGAAAGTCCTTAGAGTTCTTGGGCAGATTTGTTGTACGGATGGCTCTTCCCCACGGGTCCTTCTGGGCCAGCTTCACCTTTTCGGCTGCAGCCAGCGCCTTTTGATCCACGGGAAAGCTCTCACCTTCTCCGATACGCAAAATCCGGTCAATAACAACTGCCGCCTGAGCCCGTGTCGTCTTCTCCGCAGGATTCAGCTTGCCATCAGCTCCAGCACCGATTAATCCATATCTTATTGCATCATACATATCGTCCTGTATTTCTTCTTCTTTCCCCAGTGCGCGTACAGCAATATGCGCCAACTGATGCTTGCGAATAGGCTCATCCCAGGTATATGGGTATATGGACGTGGAATCTCTATCCTCGGGATCTCCCCATCTATCATAAACAAATTGTCCTGCATCAAATAGCCCCTGATCTCGGGCAGCATAGATATATGCTCCTTCAGCATTCTCATTCTCTATGGAGCGATTCTGCGCCTTCATTAGCATCGTTACGAATTCCTGACGCGTAATGAATTCATTAGGCTCAAATTTGGAGGTGGAAGTGGACTCTATGTATCCCTTCTCATACCCTCGTACGATACTTTGCTCCGCCCAGTGTCCCTTAATGTCCTTGAATGGGAGACTGCTGCTCTGGGCGACGCTGTTTACTGATTGTCCAGTCGATATGGTGCTTTCGGCGTATACGGCCTGACTCCCGGCTGAAGTCATCAGCACGGATACCATGATTACTGATAGAATGGTATTTTTTCTTCTTCTATTCACTGCTTCCTCTCCTTAGATGGATCTGCAAATTTACCTTCCATAGGAAAAGAATACCATGAAAATTGTCGTATTTTTATGACTTTTGTATTACTTTTACAAAGATTTACTCCTCTGCAGCGAACTGGCTGTTATACAATTCTGCATAATAGCCGCCGCGGGACAGCAGTTCCTCATGGCTGCCGCTCTCCACAACATCTCCATCCTTCATATACAGGATCACATCCGATTCACGGATCGTTGACAACCGGTGGGCGATCACGAAGCTCGTTCTTCCCTGCATCATTCGCTGAAATGCTTGCTGGATACGAATTTCAGTCAACGTATCAATACTGCTCGTTGCCTCATCAAGAATCAGCATGGGCGGATCGACCAGCATAACTCTTGCAATGGTGAGCAGTTGCTTTTGCCCCTGGGACAACTGTTCTCCGCTCCCGCTAATGACCGTATCATAGCCCTCTGGAAGCCTTTTGATGAAGGAATGGGCATTCGCCGCTTTGGCGGCAGCGACAACCTCAGCCTCGGTGGCCTCAGGCTTGCCGTAGGCAATATTTTCGCGGACTGTACCGCTTTTCAGCCACGTATCCTGGAGCACCATACCAAAAGCCTGACGAAGACTGTCACGGGTCATCTCTTTAATATTGACGCCTCCAATCCGAATTTCCCCGGCATCCACATCGTAAAAGCGCATCAACAGGTTGACCAGCGTTGTCTTACCCGCCCCCGTCTTTCCAACGATTGCGATTCTGGTTCCCGGAGGCACCGTCAGATTCAAATCTGAGATCAAGGGCCGGTCCGGCCGATAAGCAAATCGAACATGACGGAATTCGATGGTCTCCTGCTTGTGGGGCAAGATCGCGGAACGGGATGAGTCAGGCGTCTCCACATGTTCATCCAGCACTTTAAATACCCGTTGCGCCGAAGCTGTAGCTGCCTGAAGCTGCGAGATAACACCTGTCACCTCGTTAAACGGCTTCGCGAACAAATTGGCGTAGATCAAGAAGCTCGACAAATCCCCGACCGTAATTCTCGCTGCAATGACCATCAAGCTTCCGACAGTCGCGATGACAGAAAAGGTAATATTGTTCACGAGTCTTGTGGATGGATTGGAAATCGAGCTGATAAATTGTGATTTAACTCCTGTCTCATACAAGTGCCGATTCATATCCGAAAACTGCTCATAGCTGCGTTTTTCGTATCGGAAGGCTTGAACGATCTTCTGGCCGCCGATCATTTCTTCCGCATAGCCGTTCAATTCCCCTACAATCTTGGCCTGATCGCGGAACAGCTGCTGTGAGCTTCTTGTAATGTAACGGGCTACATAATAGGAAGCCGGTGCCGACAACAGAACGGCCAATGTCATGATCGGACTGGTGTACAGCATGAGTACAATTGAACCCACTATTGTAACGATCCCTGTGAGCAGTGTGGAGAAGCCCTGCAGCAATCCATCGGAGATCGCATCCATATCGTTGACAAACCGGCTAATACTGTCTCCTTGCGGATGGTTATCATGATAGTTAAGCGGCAGATTGTTCAGACGGTCATACATTTCCTCACGCATGGAGTTGACCGTCTGATAAGCCAGCCGGTTCGTCAGATAAGCAAGCAGCCAGCTGAACAGACTGCCCAGCGCATATATAATCGCAAGCCAGCTCAGCAAGCGGAACACAATATCAAATTCCACCGCTCCCTGCCCGAGCATCCGGTCGATGGCTTTCCCGATCAAGAGCGGTCCGGCCAGGCTTGCCAGGACGCTGATCAAGGCGCTGAGCGCGGAGCCGAGAAGCAGGAGTCTATGGGCTGCCATGTATTTGAAAATTCTTAACCAGGTTGACTTCATGTTCATCCCTGAACGCCCTCCTCTTCCGACAGCTGTGAACGGCAAATCTCGCGATAAGGCTCACAATGCTTCAGCAATTCCTCATGAGTGCCGATTCCCGCAATTCTGCCTTCTTCCAGCACGATGATCCGGTCTGCATGAAGTACGGTGCTTACACGCTGTGTGACCAGAAGCATCGTCGTATCGGCATGGTATTGTCTGATGGAACGGCGAAGCGCCGCCTCAGTCGCATAGTCCAGTGCACTGGAGGAATCATCAAGAATCAGAATCTCTGAACGGGCCAAAAGCGCCCGGGCGATCGTAATCCGCTGCTTCTGTCCTCCCGACAGGTTCAGCCCGCCCCGAGCCACTCGGGTCTGATACCCCTCCGGCAGCTTGTTGATAAACTCCTCGGCCTGGGCTGCACGCGCAGCCTCCGCGACCTCTTGATCTCCGGCATGCTCATTGCTCCAGCGGATGTTATCAGCCACCGTTCCGGTGAAGAGAATCGCTTTTTGGGGAACCAAGGCAACCTTGCTCCGCAGCTTCTCCAACGAGTAATCCATCACATTAGTGCCTTCTACATAGACAGCACCCTGTCCGGTATCGTAGAACCTTGGAATCAAATGAATGAGGGAGGACTTTCCTGACCCGGTACCCCCGATAATCCCGATGGTTTCCCCACGATGAACCTTAAAGGAGATCTCCTTCAAGGCTGGATCGCCAGTCGAGCTGTATCCGAAGCTGACATGATCGAACTCGATTAGCGGAGCTTTCGTCTCCGCGGCAGTCGAATACTCCACGTCCGCCGAACCATCGATAATCGTCGGATAGGTATCAAGCAGTTCATTGATCCGTGCTGCTGACGAAGCGGCCTTTGTAAAGATAATAATCAAATTAGAGACCACGATAAGCGCAAGCAAAATCTGTGTTACGTAATTTATAAAGGCGATAATTTCACCGGAGGACAGACTGCCCTGATTAATGTGAACACCGCCCGCCCACAGAATAGCAATGATAGCCGCATTCACCACCAGCATTGTCAATGGACTTAGCAGGGCCGAGATGCGCCCCACCCGAATAGCTGTAACCGTGATGTCGTCGGCGGCTTCCTTGAAGCGGCTTTGCTCTTCCCTTCTCTTGGCAAAGGCGCGAATCACTCTTACCCCGCCCAGGCTCTCACTCAGCACAAGCACAAGCTTGTCGAGCTTCTTCTGGTACAGACGGTACAGCGGCGCTGATTTGGCAATAATCAAATACAATACAATTCCAAAGATCGGTGTAGCCGCAAGCAGGATAAGGGATAAACGAAGATCAAGAATCATCGCCATGATAATCGCCCCGATACAAATAAACGGCGCGCGGATCACCAGCCGAATTAGCATCGCTACAGCCACTTGCAATTGGTTGACATCATTGGTTACCCGATTGATCAGCGAAGGCGTGCCAAAGCGTTCTAAATCCGAGAAGGACAGCGAGGAGACATGACGGAACAGCCGATTGCGCAAGGTAGTGCCAAACCCTTGCGAGGCTCTTGCTGCGTAGTATTGGCAAATCAAAGAGCTTCCGTAACCAAGGAGCGTCATCGCCAGCATCAGCACGCCCATTTTAAGAACATAACTGCTGTCCCGGTTGCCGATTCCGTGATTAACGGTTAGCGCAACGATGGTGGGCAGCAGCAGTTCCAGAATAGCCTCCAGCAGCTTGAACAGGGGGCCAAGAATCGTTTCTTTCTTATACGGTTTCAGAAATACAGCAAGTCTGAACAAAGCTGAATCACCATCTCTTATTCAATATTGTCACCGGCGTATTGACTTTCTTCCCGTGACAAATATGATTATGACATACCCTGTGACATAGTTAAAATATTGCTTTCATATCTCTATCATACGTTTTCAATATATCAAAATGGGAGGGATAGCTATGGATCTTAAGCAACTCAGATACTTTCTGACCATCGCCGAGGAGGGACAAATTACAGCTGCTGCTAAGAAGCTCCGAATGGCACAGCCTCCTCTTAGCCAACAACTCAAGCTTCTGGAGGAGGAGCTGGGAGTCAAGCTAGCCGAACGGGGCCCTCGAAGCATTCAACTGACGGATGCCGGGGAGATGCTTCGGCGGAGAGCCCAGCAGATGATCGACCTGGCCGACTCCACTGCAAGGGAGATCCGTGATATTTCCAAGGGGCTAAGCGGAACGCTGCAAATTGGAACCGTCTCTTCTTCGGGAGCGGCCTTGCTTACCGAGAGACTGATCGACTTCCTCCAGACCTATGAGGGGGTTAAATTCGAAATTCACGAAGGAAACACCTTCCATATTATTGATTTGCTGCAGAGCGGCGTAATTGAGATCGGGATTGTCAGGACTCCCTTCCATGCCGGAGGGTTGAACTGGATCACGATGAAGCAGGAGCCGATGATCGCTGTGATGGCTCCAAGATTTGACTGGAATTCCGCGGCTGACAGCTGCGATATTGCAGACCTTCAGGGAAGGCCGCTCATCATTTATCGACGATTCGAATCTCTGATTCGGGAGACCTGTGGGAAGGCCGGATTTGAGCCGGAGCTGTTCTGCAAAAATGACGATGCGCGAACCACGCTCCAATGGGCCCATGCTGGACTGGCAATAGGGATTATTCCCCAATCTGCTCTCCGGCTATCCAATCACACCGGGCTTATCGTCAAGACGATCAACAGCGAGCCGCTTCGGACGCAAATTGCCGCCATCTGGTCCAAGGAACGGTACTTGTCTTCCTTGGCCAAACGGTTTATCGGCAGCTTCAGCGAGCATGGATAGAGCCGCTTTATTCAAATGGATATTTAAGTCCCCACTGGTCCCGAATTTCATCCAGCAGCTTCATAATGCTCAATGATTCGTCCAGCGGGATCAACGGGCTCTCCTTTTCCCCTGTCAGCAAGCAGCGGCCCACTTCCTCCGCTTCAAAGGCATATCCCTTCGACTCACGGTCATCCGTGACCTTGATGTCCTCTTGCCCTGCCACCCGAAGCGTCGCCTCCCTGGCATTAATGAAGGAAGGGATATGGATCATCCCCTCTGTGCCGAATATCCAGGCGTCGTTGTTAAGACCGAGACGGACTGCTCCGTTTAACGAAGCGGTCCGCCCTGCTCCAAAATCCAGCAAGACAGAGAACTGCTCATCCACTCCTGTCTCCCCAATCCATGCCGTGCTGTTAACCGACTGCGGAGTAGCGCCAAATATCATGGAGGCAAGAGAGACCGGATAGATGCCTACATCCAGCAGCGCTCCTCCGCCAAGCTGCGGATTTAACAGTCTCCCCTCCGGATTCCAGTCGGTGCGGAAGCCAAAGTCTGCCTTCAGCATCCGTACTTCCCCGATCTTGCCTTCCTTCAGCCATGCTCTGACCTGAGAAATAACCGGCAGGAATCTTGTCCACATCGCTTCCATCAGGAATAATCCCCGGCTTCGGGCAGCATCTATCATTTCAGCCAGCTCACGGCTGTTCACCGTAATCGGCTTCTCACACAGTACGGCCTTCCCGGCGGCAAGCGCCAGCAATACATGTTCTCGATGAAGCGGGTGGGGTGTTGCGACATAAATAGCATCCACATCAGGATCTAAGACAAGCTCCTCGTAACTCCCATAGGCCTTGGCCAGTCCAAATTTTTCAGCGAAACGTTCTGCGCTTTCAAGCGTACGTGAGCCTGCGGCATATCCCACTCCGCTGACGGTATGGACAAGATCGCCAGTAAACTGCTCCGCGATCCAGCCGGTGCCCATGATTCCCCATTTCACTTTATTCTCAGAAGATTTGTCCATCCTCATCGCCTCCCGTAATTCGATTCTTTCTTCATTGTAAACGAGTAATGGGCTTATTCAAAGGGATACTTTAATCCCCACTGCGCTCTCAATGCGTCCAATAAGCGCATGACCTCCAACGACCAATTCGGTGCAAGCCACTCACATTCCTTCCTGCCTTCAAGCAGACTTCTCCCCACTTCGTCCGCTTCATATTCATAGCCCTTTCCCTGGCGCTCATCGCTATAATTCTCCACCTCTTGGCCCTCTTTGTAGAGGATAGCGGAAGGTGCTTTATTCATCGAGGGAAGGACAATACAGCCCTCCGTACCGTGAATGACTGCTTCATTTCGCATGCCAAGCGTGATCGATCCATGAAGGGAGGCGGATTTCCCTGAGTCATAGGTCAATAAGGCGGAAAACTGCTCATCGACGCCGGTCTCCCCGATGGATGAAGTGCTCATGATTTGTGATGGCTGAGAGCCATAGATAGCAGTGGCTAGGGCCACAGGATATACGCCGACATCAAGCAACGCTCCCCCCGCTAATTCCGGATTGAGCAGCCGGCCTTCCGGCTCACCGTCCCCTACAAATCCGAACTCCGCCTGTACAAGTCTGACCTCGCCGATTCTCCCTTCGGTTATCCATTCCAATGCCTGGCGCATCGGAGGCAAAAATAACATCCACATCGCCTCCATCAGAAACAGATCACGCGCCTTGGCTTCAGAGATCAGTTCCTCAAGCTCCTGACGATTTACCGTAATCGGTTTTTCGCACAATACAGCCTTTCCGGCTCTAAGGCTATTCAGTGAGTTCTCCAGATGATACCGGTGCGGGGTTGCGATGTATACCACATCCACCTCCGGATCTTCGATCAACTCTTTATAACTCCCATAGGCCTTAGGTATACCGAAACGTGAGGCAAAATCCACAGCCTTGCTCATTTGCCGTGATCCTACCGCATAGGGGGTCCCCGTGCTGGTGAATGCCAGATCTGTAACAAACTGCTCGGCAATCACGCCCGTGCCCATGATCCCCCATTTGACTTTCGAGCCTTTTACCATACAAGTTCCTCCCGTTCTTCGCAGAATTCTTCCGTTGATGTACTTGTACCCCAAATCGCTTGCTGTGAAGAACGAGAGGGCATTCCTTTGCTTCCCGCTTGGAGAATCATTATACTGATCATGGGAGCTGCTGGCTCCCTATCCATATCGCTGACCGGAGGCGGATTATGCTATCCTTTGAACAAAAATTAAACATATTGGACTCATTTCCTGAATTGGAGAGAAGATCCGTATCCCTTGGACGGGTTAATTATCATTTTGAAGGGAGCGCCCATGAGAAAAAAACCGTAGGCTACCACCTTCATCCTAACGGCAACGGATTTATCTATGCCGGTCTGCTCGAGGAATATGACAAGGATCAAAAAGGCTACGTGAATATTCGCGATTTCTCAGATCCGGACCTGCGCAATCTGGTACGTCAGTCCATCGATTCACTTGCCGTGCGAGATGAAGCTCCCGCCGAGGTTGCTTCTTCACCTGCTTTATTACATAAGCCTTCATCATCCGGAGGCAGCTGGGTGAATGCAGAGGGACATGCACTTACACTGAAGTGCGAGGACGATCTCTGGTATATTTACTCCGGCATTCAGCTGGAGATGGTATTTGAGACCCGTGAAGAAGCAGGAATTTATCTGGAAGAGGAAGGCTTTCACCCTTATAAAAAGTAATCTGCAGGACCTCGCCCCGCTCACGGGGCTATTTTTTTGCCCAAAATCATAAAAAGTTCAAAAAAATGTTTGATTTTAGTCACAAAATGTTCAATAATTAAGTAAGACACAAATTGTTCACATTTAATCAACGACGAATGAAGGAGTTGAATAAGTATGTGGGAACCTGGGAGCAGCAAGTATAAGGGCAATGTATTTGGTATCATTATCGGACTGGGGATCTTCTATGCCGTTTTTTATATCGTGTTTACCTTGTTTGCGATTCATGGCCAATAAACCCGGAAATGTAACCGCTAACAAATGTGCAAATGCCTAAAGGGCCGGTAACGGATGATCGTTCGGCCCTTTTTTGTTCTTCTCCGTCATCGCGCTGTTTCAATCACTTCTGGAGGCAGCTCTATCGCATCAATCCCGTTAAAATTGAAGAAGGTGCTTCTATCTATCTTACGCTGAATCATTACGTCTTCGCCCCCGCCGATATCAATCTCCAGGTCCACCAATAGCTGATTAAGTAAAAGACTGTCCTTGTCTGCCTTCAAGCTTACCTTCATCCTCTTCAGCAACTGAATAGACATGTGAGAAGGTTCTAACGCTTCCAGACCTGCATTCGTCATCTCGTCTATCCGCAAAAGCTCTTCTTCCGGGAGCTCAAGCGTCATTGTATAATAATTGCCTTCCTGCGTAAAAAGTACATCGCCCTGCAACCTCTCTAACACGCCCAGTAGATACTCCAGGCTTTGCGGGTGCATTTGCATATCGGCTATCCCCCCGTCCAGCTCCTCCCCTGCGAGCTTAACCCAACCATCTTCTCCAATTCTGGAAAAATGGCCTGTACCGGGAATAACGTATTGCTCCATTGTCATGGGCAGCATTCCATCTGTCTTGATATCCATTAGCATGTGATGTTGAGACGGCTGCTTGATCCACTGGGCTTCCGTTATCATTTCCGACTTCATGATTGATACTTCTCCATTTAGGGTTCTCTCTAGTTCTTGCTGAGTTTCACCTTTCACGGAGTAGCTGGCTGCCTCTTCAAAGGTATCAGCCACTTGACGAATGACTTCACCTGCGGTTAAGAGAGTGCGGCTTTCACTAGGACCTGCCTCTTCATGATCAGTTGTAGATTCCCCCGCCCCGCATGCAGTTAGCACAAGAACCATCCAAAGAATAAGGCCTTTAAAATACCGCTTGTTCATCATTCACGCTCCAGTAATATCCATTTATAGTGACAGACTAGCATAAACCCTGTGATCAGAACAGTGATATAATAGTCAAACAAGCTGTGAGATTTGTTGGACTGCCCTGCAATCGAAAGGAATGACTACTAGTGAAGAATCTTCTTATTACCGGCTACCGTGCCCATGAATTGGGGATCTATAATAATAAGCATGAAGGAATCCCTTACATACGCAAGGCGATCAGGGACCGGATCCTGCCGCTGGCTGAAGAAGGCCTGGAATGGGTGCTCACGCCGGGGCAATATGGCGTCGATCTATGGGCCTGCGAGGCGGTTCTGGAATTGAAGCTTGAATATCCCGAGTTAAAATGCGCCATCATTACCGCCTTCCAGAGTCAGGAGGAGCAGTGGAGCGAGGAGAAGCAACATTATTTCCGCGATTTGATTTCTAAAGTGGATTATTTTGCATCCATCAGCAAAGAAGGCTATCTGGGACCTTGGCAGTTCTCTGCCCGGGATGATCTGCTGCTGCGAAAAAGTGACGGTATTCTGCTTGTTTATGATGAGGACAGCGGCGAAGCCAGTCCCAAGTTCATTAAACGCCGGGCAATGCAAAAGCAGCATGCCGAAGGCTACCTCTATCTGCAGCTTGGTCCTGAGGATATTCAGTCGGTCGCGGATGAAATGCGAGTATTCCAAGACGTCGACCCAGTGGATTAAGCACAGCAGGTTCACCTTACCCGGAATCGTTAGGGCCGCTTCAAATCCGCCTCGCAATGCAAACGTTTGATCTCAAAATGAGAACACATTCCTAAATTCATAATGATTTTTATAAATTTTAAAAAAATTTGGGTTGATCGGTGTAATTTCCTATCGCATTCAGCATAAAATATGCTAAAATAATCCTCGAAATCGCTTTCACATTGGCAAGCTGCTTTCTATCGGACAAACGTTTGCACAAATTCATCTTTACTTTCTGAGCGAAACCATCTGCCGGTGTGTTCATAAAAAATACGAGGAGGCTTTTGCAATGAGCGAGAAAAAATTGCCTACTGTAGCGTACTTCAGCATGGAGTACGGGCTGCATTCCGATTTTAAGATGTATGCCGGAGGGCTAGGAATTTTAGCCGGGGATTACATCAAGGGAGCCAAAGATATTGAGGCGCCGATTGTAGCCATCGGCATCAAATGGAAGCAGGGGTACACCGATCAGCGGATTGATGAGCATGGCAAGCCTTACGATACTTATCACAACTATGTATATGATTTTTTGGAAGATACCGGGGTCAAGGTTACGGTGAAGGTACGAAATACCGATGTCGTCTGCAAAGTCTGGAAGACAGAGCATTTTGGCAACAACCCGCTCTACTTGCTTGATACGGACATTCCCGAAAATGGCGATGCCTGGATTACCGGGCAGTTGTACGGATGGTTCGGCGAGGAACGGATTGCTCAGGAGATCGTGCTTGGTATCGGCGGGGTAAAGGCAATGCGTGCGCTTCAGATTCCAATCAATGTCTATCACTTTAATGAGGGGCATGCGGCATTGGCAGCCACGGAGCTGATCCGCGAGAAGATGTGTGCCGGGCGAACCTTTGAAGAGGCTTGGACGGCTACACGCGAAGAGGTTGTCTTCACGACGCACACGCCAATCAAGGAAGGAAATGAGACGCATCCCCTGGATCGTCTGGAATATATGACGGCATTTAACGGCTTGACACGTGATCAAATGGAACGCATCGGCGGCAGCCCGTTCAACATGACGGTGGCCGGCCTGCGCCTGTCCCGTATTTCCAACGGGGTTGCAGCCCTCCATGCGGATACCTCCAACAAAATGTGGAAGGAAGTCGCCGGACGCTCGGAGATCATCGGAATCACCAATGCCATTCATACGCCAACCTGGGTGGATGATCGGATGACGGCCGCATATGAAAATGGCGGAGATCTGTGGAAGACGCACATGGAGATCAAACGTGAGCTGATCGCTTTTATTCAGGAGCGTTCGTGCATTGCACTGAATGAAGATAACCTGCTGATCGGATTCTCCCGCCGTGCCGCTCCGTACAAACGCAGTGACTTGATTTTCTCCCAGCCTGAGATCATTGAACCGTATCTGGAGTCCGGCAAGGTTCAGATTGTCTTCTCCGGGAAGGCGCACCCGCTGGACGACACCGGCAAGAAAATCGTCAGCAATCTTGTGTCCATGATGAAGAAATATCCGAAGAGTGTCGTCTTCCTTGAGAACTACGACATGACGATCGGCGCCCAATTAACAAGGGGCTCCGATATTTGGCTCAACAACCCGCGCAGACCGCTGGAAGCCAGCGGCACCTCCGGTATGAAGGCTGCGATGAACGGCGTACTGAACTGCTCCATTCTGGACGGCTGGTGGCCGGAAGCCTGCATTGACGGGGAGAATGGCTGGCAGATCGGCGATGGCTTCGAGACGACCGACTTTGCTGTACTTGACCAGCATGACAGTGACGCACTGTATGATACCCTGTTGAACCGGGTGCTGCCAACCTACTATGAGAACCGTGCCAAGTGGGTAGAAATGATGCGTAAGAGCATCGAGACGACCCGTGAGGCATTTGCTACCAAGCGGATGCTCGAGGAATACTACAACAAAATGTATATCAAGCGCTAATCTCAGCGCAAAAAGGCTGCTGCCCTACCCCGCCGGGTTCCGGTTGGATGTGAGCAGCAGCCTTTGTATTGGTGCGAGGCGGCTGTACTTTTGGAAAGTGTGCAGTAGCGGGAAGACAGTTAAACACAAATAGGACGTTGGAGGGGCAACGTGTGAAGTGTGCTTTCGATCGCTGTTGTTCGCGGATTTCTATGATTGGACTAAGTTCTAACAAGGGAGAAATCCGCTCACAAAGGCGAACGCTGACGCTTGATGCTTCCGAAGTAGCTTTCTTACAGAAAGCTTGTAACACTTCACACTTATGCCCTGATCACTTGGCCTTTGCAGTTCAACTTCAAATACAATGCAGTTTGCACATGACTGCGTCATAGCTGCATTGCAATAAGCTTACCACCTGTAGCAAGCAGGATACTCCGTACAAGCCTCCTCCCTACTTTCCCTTGCGCCAGGCTCTCCTTAGCTAGGCATTACGAATGGAAGTCCGCGCAATTCACTTTACGCACAGCCCAATGGAATACTGGGCGCATGGAGTTGCGTCCAGTCGCACGTTGCTTCGCCTTGTTCCGAGCTTCACTCATCCCGCTTATTCAGCCTCAACTGGTCGCGCTCCAGTGAAATTTCTTACCTTAAATTCTTCATTTGACGCTCGAACCCACTTTTAGTGAAAAAACTTACCTTAGATCGCCAGTATCTAGTTAAACCGACGGTATAGCCAACTTTAAGCGAAAGAATTTCACTATATCCGCATTTCTAGCATTTCCACTGAATTTAAGGTAACTTTTTTCACTGCACGCCTACGATCCATATTTTCATGCGGTCGACGAATCGGATCACCGTCATGATGCGAAACACCGCGCGCTGAAAGCTGCGCTCGGTGCGAGGTGTACGCATGCGTACTTGGCGGGTATTGCTTAATCTACTGAAATAACCCTTGCTATGCGGGCTTGTTGAAATTGGGGTATCCCCAATGATGATGCTGTGTAGTCTATTCACTGTTTGAATGCACTCGCATCATAGAGAGTGCGGTGATTCAGCACTATAAAGCCAAACTAAACTGCCTGCGTAATTGGGCATAAGTGTGAGGTGTGCTGTTGAAACGGAATGTTCGCCTTTGTGAGTGGATTTCTACCATACTATTTCAATCAAAGAAATCCGCGAACAACAGCGATCGTAAGCACACTTCACACGTTGCCCCTACACGCAGGCAGGATCATCGATCGGTTTTATTGGCTGTTACTGTGCTCTCGCACAAGATCGCAAAAAGTGAGCTCGCAGCGCAATTCGATTAGCGCAAATCCGCCGGGAAGGTCAGACCCATCTGGCGCCGGGCTTCCTCCATAATCTCTGCCACAATCAACGAGTTGTGCAACGTATTGACTGTGCTGTCCCTCCTGCCGGTCTGGATCAGCTCAATGAACTCCCTTGCCTCGTAGAACATGGACTCTTGCATTTGCGGCTGGCGCAAATCTTCAATCGTCCCGTCACGATAATAGATTTTCACATCATAAGGCTGATTGATCTTGTCGATAACCAGGGTTCCGTTCTCCCCTTGAATCTCTGCGGGGGCATAGGAATCCGCGATCTTGGAATACATCACGACCCCGTCCATGTCTGGATAACGCATGAGAATGCTTCCCTCACCATCCACACCGGAGGAGAGCATAATTCCGCTTGCCTGAACCTGCTCGGGCTTCCCGAACAGGGTTACCATCGGATAAATACAGTAAATGCCAAGATCCATCAGCGCTCCATTGGAGAACTCCGGCTTGAATGCATTAAGTACTGTTCCTTGCTTGAAGGCATCAAATCTGGAGGAGTATTGGCAATAGCTTGCAAAATAACGCCGTACTCGTCCGATCTTATATAAGTTGTTCGCAATGACTCTAAAGTTCGGCATCAGCGTCGACTTCATTGCTTCCATAAGCAATACGTCATGATCCTTCGCTGTTTGCAGCATCGCTTGAACCTCTTTTACATTCGACGCCAGGGGCTTCTCGCATAATACATGCTTGCCATGCTTCATGCACTCAATCGCCTGTTCGGCATGCAGCGAGTTCGGGCTAGCAATATAGACAGCATCCACCTCATCGCTAGAAGCCATCTCTGCCAAATCGGTGTATACCGTAGGTTGGTTGTTGTGCTTCGCGGCAAATGCTCTCCCCTTCTCCTCCGTCCGTGAGTATACCGCTTTCAGTTCAAATTGCTCAGTCTCTTCCGCCGCTTGAATAAAACGTTCCGTGATCCAGTTCGTTCCGACAATTCCGAATCGAAGCAAAGAAATGTCCTCCCTTTTTAAACATGATCTCCTTAGTATTCTCTCACTCTGTACAGTCTATGTCTAGCTTGGAGTATCCGAAGTCAGGACATCTGGGTCGAGCAAAAGACTGCCGCAGATGCAGATTCGCCTTGCTTCGATCTCCGCACTCCACTAAAATAAGGTTATCAGGATATGAAGCGGGGTGATTCTCATGAACAGAGACAACCAGAATGTAATTAACGCAATCGCTGCAACCAAATATATGATTACCGGGGATTCCATCTCCAAAGGTGTCATTTATGACGAGATACGCAAAAAATATGTACTGTTAGAAAATAATTATGTAACGCTCCTGCAGGAAAAAATGATGGGTGCGGTGCGAAATACCGCGCGCTTCGGCAATACCTTGATCAAGGGCGTCACCAACTTGAAGAAGGATATCCAGAAGGAGAAGCCGCATATTGTACTGATTGAATACGGCGGCAATGACTGTGATTTCAACTGGGATGAGATCGCACTGAATCCCGATGCGGAACACCTTCCCAAGACGGATTTTAATATGTTCGAGAAAATGCTGACGGAGACCATCTCCTTCCTGCGTTCCGAACACATTACGCCGATTCTGATGAGTCTTCCTCCGCTTAATGCGGACAGCTACTTCAAATGGGTCAGCAAAAATGATCCCGTCGCTGAACAGAACATCTTAAAATGGCTTGGCAGCATTACCAAGATCTATTGGTGGCAGGAAAGATACAACACCATGATCGTGAAGGTTGCCGAGATGACAAAGACCAAATATATCGATGTGCGCGGCGCCTTTCTTGAGCATCCTGACTTTACCAAGTTTCTATGCTCGGACGGCATTCATCCCAATGAGGCCGGACATCGGATCATATGCGATAAAGTACTGGAGTTCGTGCAGCACAATTACGGGTTCCTTTTAAAAGACAACAGCAGGCTCGCACTGGAATAGTCTTCTGAAACATACTAAAAGCTTGGGGCTGTCCAAAAGTTAGCCCCCAAACAAAAGTTGGACGAGAACCTAAGTTCCGTCCAACTTTTTTCGTTCACTTTCTGTAGGGAAGCAGCGCCATAAATTTCCTCATGTCATCTATAATCTACAGATGCTTGCGGGATTGCAAATCTCTCCATACTTTCTTATTGCTGTACTGCTTATCGGTACTGATATCCTGGCCGAACCACTCCGGCGGTTCAAAGCTTGTCGCCTCTTCCTCCGATTCGAATTCAATCTCCAGCACCATCAGTTTAATCTGATGATAATCGTCAATCTCCAGCATATAATCATTCCATTTGACCGTTGTCCGCTTCTTCACCAGCGGAATTGCCCCGCGGCTATGAATCATTTGCTCGTAAATCCCCGCAGAAATCGGATACTCTACTTCCTCCCGAGCTAGTCCGAATCCCCGTTTGAAGGTATGTGTATAGCTGATGTCCCCTGTAGCCAAATCCTTGATTCTCCGTACCCGGAGCTCCTGATCTTTATCCAAAGCCAGGTAGGTCTGATCGATGACCTGCTCCTTGACCAGGACGATGCTGCCATCCTCAAGGAAGGCCTTCGGAAATTCGGATATCAGAAACTTGCGTTCAATTTCAAGTGCCATGTCCATTCTCCTTACACTGTTTTCACCAGTCTAAGTGTATCATATCCCGGGCTTTGCCGACGACCCCGGCCTCCTCTCTTCAGTTCGGATTCACCGTCTGAAGTCCAAGAACATAACAAAAACGGCTGCCGCGTTTGAAAACCAGTGCGGCTGCCGTGAAATATTTTTACGCCATGACCTTGCAGATATTGTTCGTGAACTCTACCGGATCCTCAATTGGCAGACCTTCAATCAGAAGTGCCTGATTGTAGAGCAGGCTGGTGTACAGAGCAAGCTTGTCCTTGTCCCCTGCATGCGCCTCTTTCAGGGAACGGAAGACTTCATGGTTGACGTTAATCTCCAGTACCTTATCCGCCTTGACCTCCTGGCCGTTCGGCATCGCATTCAGCACCTTCTCCATCTCAATGGACAATTCGCCTTCAGCCGACAGGCAGACAGGGTGACTCTTCAGGCGCTTCGATGCCTTGACGTTCTTCACCTTGCCGCTAAGCAGGGTGTTCATGGCCTCGAACAGCTCCTGATGCTCGCTGTCGCCTTCCTTCGCATCCTGTTCATCGGATTCGGATTCGATGCCGAGATCCCCGCTGGATACGGATTTGAATTCCTTCTCCTTGTAGGTCATGATCATCTTGATGGCGAATTCATCGATATCATCCGTAAAGTACAAGATCTCATAGCCCTTATCCAGCACCATTTCCGTCTGCGGCAGCTTCTCCAGCCGGTCTACCGATTCACCGGTTGCATAGTAAATGTACTTCTGATCCTCCGGCATCCGGGATACGTACTCATCCAACGTAACCAGCTTCTTCTCTTTCGAGGATGTGAACAACAGCAGATCCTGAAGCACATCCTTGTTCATACCATAATCATTGTATACACCGAACTTCAACTGGCGTCCGAACGAGTCATAGAACTGCTCGTACTTGTCGCGCTCATCCTTGAGCAGCGCCAGCAATTGGCTCTTGATCTTGCTCTGGATGTTCTTCGCGATCAGTTTGAGTTGACGGTCATGCTGGAGCATTTCCCGCGAAATGTTCAGCGACAGATCCTCGGAATCGACCATCCCCTTGACGAAGCTGAAATAGTCCGGGAGCAGATCGCCGCATTTGTTCATAATCAGCACGCCGTTGGAATACAGCTCCAGCCCTTTTTCATATTCCTTGGTATAGTAGTCGAACGGAGTCTTCTCCGGAATGAAGAGGATTGCGTTATAGACAACCGCTCCATCGGCCTTGATATGGATATGAGACACCGGCTTGTCAAAGCCGTAGCGTTTCTCCATGTAGAAGTTCTCATAGTCCTCATCTGTCAACTCGCTCTTATTCTTGCGCCAGATCGGAACCATGCTGTTTACCGTCTGCTCTTCCTGAACCTCCTCGAACTCGCCTTCCGAACCCTCTTTAGGCCGCTGGGAGGTGACCTCCATCTTGATCGGATAGCGGATGAAGTCGGAGTATTTCTTGATGATGGATCTCAGGCGGTACTCCTCCAGATATTCATCGTACTGATCATCTTCCGTATTCTCTTTAATGGTCAAAATAATATCGGTGCCGACACTCTCCTTCTCCGTCTCGGAGATCGTGTACCCGTCCGTTCCTTCCGACTCCCATTTATAGGCTTCACTGCTGCCCAACGCCCGGCTGATGACCGTAACCTTGTCTGCAACCATAAAGGCGGAGTAGAAGCCGACGCCGAATTGACCGATGATATTATGTCCGTCCTTCGCTTCGTTCTCATTCTTGAAGGCAAAAGAGCCGCTATTGGCGATAATGCCAAGGTTACTCTCCAGTTCTTCCTTCGTCATCCCGATCCCCGTATCGGAAATGGTCAGCGTCCGAGCCTGTTTGTCCGCCTTCAATCGAATGAAATAGTCATCCTTGTTGAACGTCAGATTCTCGTCTGTCAATGCCTTGTAATAGATCTTGTCAATGGCATCACTGCTGTTGGAGATCAATTCCCGGAGAAATATTTCCCGCTGCGTATAGATGGAGTTGATCATCATCTCCAGAAGTCGTTTGGATTCCGCTTTGAACTGCTTCTTGTCCATGGTACTGCTCCTTCCTTTCTTCGCCTGCAAAATTATTAGCACTCTAAAGTTTAGAGTGCTAATCTTATAGTTCTATATTAAATTTCCTCTATTTTTATGTCAATACGGATTCCTCATCCCTATCGATTTATTCGCGACCTGAGTTGCTGCACGGCATGCCGCACCTGATCGCCCGGAAGCCCTGCCACGGCCGATATCACGGCAATGCCGTCCGCACCGGCTGATATAACCTCCCCGGCACGCTCCAGCGTGATACCTCCGATGCCGACGAGAGGAAGATGAATGCCCACCTGGCGTAGCCCGGGCAAAATCTGCAGCCCGTGGACGGCATGAGCATCCGGCTTGGAGGACGTCGGATAAATCGGCCCGATCCCCAAATAGTCGGCTCCTTGCTGAACCGCACGCTCCGCTTCCTCCAGCTGATGAACCGAAACGCCCAGAATCCCCCCTCCGATCCGGGAACGTACCCATCCGGCATCCGCATCCTCCTGTCCAATGTGCACCCCGTCTGCCTGGATCCGCAGAGCCAACTCCACATCATCGTTAATAATGAAGGGAACGCCCGCCTCCCGGCAGAGCTCCTGAAGCTGAAGCGCAAGCTTTATCCTGGCTTCTCCAGTCAACGAACCGTCGCCCTTCTCCCTATACTGGACCATGGTTGCCCCGCCCGCCAGCGCCTCCCGGACTACGTACAACGGATCATCCTGACAGTTCGCACTCCCGATGACAAGATACACCTTCAAATACTCGCGCATCACATCGGCAGAAATCCTCCGGCCGGGAACATTGAAGCGGCTCCCCAAATTGATATGCCGGTCCATCAGCCAAGCACCGCCTGTCTGCGGCGGTATGCCCAATGATTCGTCGGACCATGCCCCTGTCCAAGGCCGAGCCCGTCCTCGATAGCCGCCTGTATGAAGCGGCGGGCAAGCGCGGCCGCTTCGATGCCGGGCAGCCCCTTGGCTAAGCCTGCCGTCAGCGCCGCCGAGAACGTACAGCCTGTGCCGTGCGTGTGCGGCGTCTGGATTCGCGGATAGCTAAGCTCCGTAAAATGCTGCCCGTCATACAGCAGATCGACTACCTGCTGCTCCCCCGGGCCGGAGTCAAGGGCCTCATGACCGCCCTTGATAATGACCAGACCTGGCCCCAGATCAGAAATTCTGACCGCCGCTTCCCGGCGGTCCCGGGAACTGTGAATCGGCATACCAGCCAGCACCTCCGCTTCCGGGAGATTCGGCGTCACAACCGCCGCCAGCGGAAGCAGCACCTCCTTCAGTTCCTTCACCGCATCGCTCTGCAGCAATGAGGCTCCTCCCTTGGCGATCATGACGGGATCGACAACGATGCGCTTCATGCCTTGGCTTTTGAATTCCGCAGCCACGGCATGAATAACCTCCGCATCGAACAGCATTCCCGTCTTGACAGCATCTACGCCAAGGTCCTCGGCAACGCTGCGGATCTGCTCCGCCGCTGCTTGTGCCGGCAGAGGATAGACCCCGCTTACGCCTAACGTATTCTGCACCGTCACAGCCGTTATAGCCGACATCCCATAGACATCGAGCTCCTGAAAGGTTTTCAGATCCGCCTGGATCCCCGCTCCGCCGCCGCTGTCCGAGCCGGCCACCGTCAGCGCTCTGGCCAGTCTCGTTCCGCTCACAGCCATCCTCCCGCTTCCGCGGCCAATAATTCGGCAACCGCCACATGACCTTTCAGGGAATGCGGATGCAGCTTGGCCAGTTCATCCAGGAAGGCCGTCTGGAAGCTGCCTGGCCCGAGAGCAGCTGTCCGCTCCGCTGCCCGGGAGGCTGCGGCGCCATAAAAGGCCAAACCTGCCGTCCCTGCCCGCATAAGACCCGGTTCTATAGCTGCGAAGGCTCCGCGTAATAACTTCGTATAGCATACATTATACGAAGTTATACG
>NZ_HG005139.1:72774-245469 GCF_000455265.1 Paenibacillus antibioticophila | reverse complement strand
CATAAGATCCGGTTCTATAGCTGCGAAGGCTCCGAGCACCGAGGTTAGCAAGCACCCCGTCCCCGTCACTTGTGTAAGCAAAGCATCCCCTCCGCTAATGATCCGGGAAATCCTGCCGTCCGTAATCACATCCTCCTTACCGGTGACCGCAACAACCGAACCGAACTGCTTCGCCGCCTTTCGCCCAATCCCTGCTTGATCAGCACCGCTGTTCTCCCTGGCATCCACGCCTTTGATCGCCAGGTTCTCGCCGAGCAATTGGGCGATCTCGGCGGCGTTTCCGCGCAGGAGCGAGATACGTACTTCACGCAGGATGCGGAGGGACGATTCCGTGCGAAACTTCGTGGCTCCCGCTCCGACCGGATCCAGCAGCACCGGCACCCCTGCAGCGTTTGCGGCTTGACCGGCCACGATCATCGCATCCACCTGTTCCCGGCTGAGCGTCCCGATATTCAATACCAGCGCACCCGCCTGGGCAGCCATGTCGGCCACCTCCTCAGGCGCATAGGCCATCACCGGGGAAGCCCCCAGCGCATAGAGCCCGTTAGCCGTAAAATTGGTCACCACAACGTTGGTCATGTTGTGGACGAGCGGCTTTACCTGCTGCAATTTCGTGATCAATCCTGCGAATTCGTTCTCCGGAATGCTTGAACTCTTGCCCATATTTCTATTCATCATCATCAGTCCTTCACCAAAGTATTCGATTCCACCGGCCATGTCTCCACCCGCCAAGCCATATCCCAAAACATATATTCCAGTTGGCAGCTATGACGGAAATGCTCGGCCATACGCGCCCGTTCACCGGCGGTAGCCTCCGCCGCCAAGCGATCCGCAAGCTCGCATAACCGTTCCGTGCTTCCTCCGGACAGCTTGCCGTAAAATTCGATCCACTCCCGGAACGGGTGAGCTTCTTGTGGCGGCAATTCCGCCATGAGCCGTTGTCCGATTTCGACATACGTCCAGGGACAAGGCAACAAAGCGGCTGCTATTTCGCCGAGACTCCCCTCATGAGCCACCGTCAGCATATGGCGGATATAATGATGCGCCGACGGAGCAAGCGGATCTCCCTGAAGCTTCTCATAGCGCACCCCGGCCGCCTTGCAAAAATTCTGATGCGGATGCACCTCGCTGTGAAGAATAAACCCGATCTGCTCTTGAAACATAGCGATGTCTTCCCGCCGGGAGCATTTTGAAATCGCAATTCCATAGATTCGCATAAACGCATTCAAATATTCATAGTCTTGCTTCACATAATGGATCAGTTGATCCCTGTCCAGCTTCCCCCCGGCTATTCCCCTTACAAAGGGATGCTTAAAGATCGCTGCGAACAAGTCGTCATTTTCCCTCCGCAGTTGCTCGGTAAAGCTCATTTCCCCACCTCCGTCAATCCTTGAATTGGAATAATCAAAATCCACGCGAAAAAGCCGCCCCGATAGCGGAGCGGCTGCTGACTGATCGACGAAGTGCCGATAAATCGGACAAATCGAAAAGTTGACCGGCTCCACTTCCCTACGCTAGTACGAACTAGATCAGGTTCAAAGGGTCCAAGATCACTCTTGTCTCAGCCGCTGCCGGCTCCCCTAGTGGAATTTCTTATTCACTTGGTTATTAATCTATCCATATTTTCCCTGATTGTCAATAAGCCGGCTACTTTTTGTCCACCTGTACCACGGTCACATTTTTCACAGCATACGTGTCTTTGATCTTCTCTTCGGAAATAATCTTAAGCTTGATCAGACTGGAAATCTTGCTGTTGTCCGGCTTGGACAGCATCCGCCACAGCTCCAGATCGGGCAGTGTCTCATATAATCGGTTCTCGTCATATTCTCTTCGCTGCTGGACAATCAGTTTGATCTCATAATTCTCCAGCTCCAAGCGGTTCGAGTCCTGCTCTTTACAGCTTTCTAAAATCTGTTGCCGGAGCTCTGAGAGTTCCTGATCAAGCTCCTTTTGCAGCACTTTGATCTCAAAGTACCGCTCTGCAATTCCATCCAGCTTCTTGTCCTCCACGCTCACACGCCTCACGCTCCTTGCTTCAAGGATATGCGGGCAGCTCTTAAGTTAGGACAGAGAAGGAGCAGCCTCCCAGCTACCCAGCTAGACGGCGTTGGCCGAAGGCTCACAAAGAGGCAGGGTGATGGCAAATTCCGTCCCTTGCCGCGGCTCGCTTCGAACCTGCACGCTTCCCCCCAGCTCCTGGATGACCTGATAAGAGAAGGCCAGCCCCAGCCCGGTACCGGTTGTCTTTGTCGAGAAAAAGACGGAGCCCAGACGCTCAGCCTGCTCCCTGCTCATCCCGATGCCATTATCCCGCACATAGAGAAGGGCCTCGTTATCAAGGGGCTCAAGCGTTAGGGACACAACCGCATTTTCCGTATCATAGCAGGCTTCAATTGCATTTTTAATCAGGTTCATCAGCACCTGCTTAATCTTCTCCGGATTCCCCATCACTCTGCAGACCCCATCCTCATCCTGAAGCTGGAGCTCTACATTGTTCATATTTGCATACGGGCGCATGACATCCACCGTAATTTGCAGAATCGCGTTCAGATTAACCTGCTCCCGTCGGTCGGTGGACGGCTTGGTGATCGCCAGATACTCAGAGAGGATATATTCCGCCCGCTCCATTTCGCTAACGCAAATCTCAATGTATCTGTGCACCTTCTCCTGATTGCCCGAGGCCTCGCTAATCAGCTTCAAAAATCCTTTTACCGCAGTCAGAGGATTCCTTACCTCATGAACCAGCGAGGCCGCAACTTGCCCGATCGTCTCCAGCTTCTCCTTTTGCGCATAGATGATCGACAGATTCTTATCAATCACCGCCCGCTGAAAGAGAGAGAGCAGCAGCCATATTCCTATAAAGTTCAGAAGAGGCACGTAGAGTAAATAAAACAGAAGACTTTCCTGTAAAATATCAGGATTGTATAGATAGAGCATTACTGTCGGAATCAGCGAAATAAGCAGTGCGGAGACCACGAAAAATAACGGTCTTCGTTTCACTCTGCGGTATAGATAACTGAGCAGAACCGAAACCGGGAACGATACCAGAATCGTTCCCATGGCGATCTCTAAGCCAGGTCCCCCTAGGTATAGACGATACACCATGAACCCGGCAAGCAGCACAAAGCCTGTACGAAGTCCCCCGAATAACAGACCAAAGAACAGCAGGATATACCGGGCATCATAGATGAAGCCGTTAACGGACTCCTTGTTGAAGGTCATGGATAAAAAAAGACTGATCCCGGTGGTAAGCAGGATGAACGCTGGGGAATAATTATGCGCCTTGTTACGGTAATACACGTTGTAGCATAAGAACGGCAACAGGGTAAGGAACAATTGCAGAATCATGTCTTTTAAACCGGGCATGTTCATTCACCTTCTTCACCAAACAGAATATAAGACTTCAGACGATTCTACAATCATTAGTTCTTCTGTTTTTGCAGCTGCAACCTTTTTACCCGTTTTTCGTCTGGAAAGTATAGGCATGATTCCAAAAACTACTGGACCTTATAACTGGAGGATCGAAGAGATGAAGAAAATGAACAAGACAATTGCAGCTGTATCCGTGCTCGCGATGACTGCCCTTCCGATCGCGGCATTTGCACAGACTCAACCTGCGGGCACGATTCAACCTATCTCTGCACAGATACAGCCGGAGTCTAAAGTTGTCCCTGCAACCATGGGATTAATCACCGAATTTCAGAATGACCAATCAGGAAAATTCATTACAGTGACCGGCCGAGGCCTTGCCGCGACTGACCAGAGCGAGATCATTCTTTCCATTACTAAAGATACCAAGATCATTGACGCCAAAGGAAAAACGGTGCCGCTGAAAACGGTGATTGATGAAAAGCGGGTTGTCAAAGCCTTTTACGGCCCCAATATTACCAAGAGCCTGCCTGCTCGCGGCACCTTGTTAACCCTGGTTGTTCAAGATTATACGTTCACGGCTGTTGACGGTACGGTAGACTCTCTTTCTAAGGCTGGTTTTCTCGTCAAGGGCACAGACATATACAGTGGCGATGATCAGGAGATCATTCTGAGAGTCGGTGAACAGACCAAGCTGCTGGATCAAAACGGAAACCCGGTCACCGAGGACGAAATTCAAAGCGGGATGACGCTGAGAGCCTTCTATGGTCCGGAAGTTATGGAAAGTTTCCCCGTACAGGCCGTAGCTAGCTATATTCGTGTAAACACGGAGATTGCTGAAGAAAATGAGGCAGAACAAGAAGCGCCGGGTACAGATGGAATTATCACCTCCTATAGCGACGGAAAAATGACCGTGGTCGGTCACCCGCTGGAGCAAGGAGGCACCAATTACATTATTCTAAGCGTGGATGATGCAACGCAGATTGTTGATGAGGAAGGCAATGTATTGAACAAGGAAGCCTTGAAGGAAGGAGCTTACGTACAAGCCCTCTATCCTCAAGTCATGATCATGATCTATCCGGCTCAATCCCATGCCGATAAAATTATCGTGCGAAAGGGAGAAGCACCGAAGGTAGAAGGCACCATTGAAGCTTCAGATTTTGCGGGTGAAGGCAAAGTCTATGTCAATGTCGGCTCCGATTCGGTCAAAGAGAACGACATTGTACTGAATCTGTCCGACGATACGGTGATCATTCCTGTTATCGGCGGAGATACAGTGTTGAAGCCGGGCATGAAAATTACCGCCTTTCACTCCATGGTGATGGCACTCTCTATGCCAGGCATCACGAATGCCGAGGTCATTCTTGTTCAGGAAGACCCATCCGTCTCTCTTCCTGAGTAATAGTTGCTCCACATAGCTGAATTGGAGCGATATCTGGAGTTACTAGCATTGCTTAAAACCGTCTAAAGATTGATTCTGCGTGCCGGGGGTAACGTGTGAAGGTTGCTTTCGATCGCTGTTGCTCGCGGATTTCTTGGATTGAACTAAGCCATTAAAAGGTAGAAATCCACTCACAAAGGCGAACGCTCCGCTTCTGCAGCAACCTTCACACTTATACCCTTGCTACGCAGGCTCTTAGTCCGGCTTTATAGCTGCCGAATGCATGATAGTAGCTCTCACACGGCCCCTTCATGCAGTGGCAAAGCACTGAATCGCTCAATATACATACAGGCTCGTTCTTCCGGCATATGAGGCGCCGGATGACACTGAGACAGCATAATCTTCACTGGAGCGTGACCAGAATGAGGTTGGTCAAGTAGGACAAGTGAAGTTCGAAGCAAAACTGGAATGCCACTCAGACAAGCAATGTTCCGCGCAAGGACCGGAGCGTTGTGACTGCAATTTAATTGCTTTTCAGCACTTATTTCTCCGCATGAACGCTCGCTCCTGCTATTTAATTGCTTTTCGGCGCTTGTTTCTCCGCATGGGCGCCCGCTCCTGCTATTTAATTGCCTTTCGGCACTTGTTTCTCCGCATGGACGCCTGCTCCTGCTATTTAATTGCTTTTCGGCACTTATTTCTCCGCATGAGCGCCCGTTCCTGCTATTTATTGCTTTTCGGCGCTTGTTTCGCTACATGGGCGCCCGCCATAAGCGCCTGCATGTGAGATGGAGCGCAATTCCAGGCACGGTCGATATGCATGCCTCCGGCGAAAAAAGAATCGTGCAAAGTGCTGTGTGTGCTTTGCCCAAGGCTTGCGTGCAGTACCTGCTTGCATGGTACGGGGGACTAGCTTATTTCCATTGCAGCTTATTGCGATGCAGCTTAGGCTTAGTTATGTACCAATTGCATTGTACTTGAACTGCTGAGGCGAAGGTCAGGGCATAAGTGTGGAGTGTTAAAAGCTTTCTGTAAGAAAGCTACTTCGTAAGCATTAAGCGGAGCGTTCGCCTTTGTGAGCGGATTTCTCCCTTGTTAGAACTTAGTCCAATTAAAGAAATCTGCGAACAACAGCAGTCGAAAGTACACTTCACACGTTGCCCTATCTAACTCGTCCTTCGCCTGCCAAGAAATTCGTTGCATGCCAGTCTCTTAACACAAACAGGGCTTCCCGCCAGATCAAGTCTGTTGGGAAGCCCTTTCTCTTTTATCACGCCTTAGTGAACATAAATAACTGCTATTGGCGAAACCTGCACAGGAATCTCATGGCCTGCCCGGTCTCTTAGAAGCACCTTGGACAATTCAATCACATAATAACCTGGTTCGCTTGCCTCAAACGTTAACCTGCCTAGTGAGCCGGAGCCTGAATAGCCGTCCGTTCCTTCCAGGCTGATGAAGTATTCATAACGGGCTGTCGCGCCGCTTCCATCAAGCGGAGTACCAACTAAGGTCAGCGGTGTATCCGGCTGATGCAGTGCCTGGTGCGCTTCGAGCTCCGGCCCCGCCTGAATTCCGGTCAGCGTCAGACTCGTGCTGTATTGAAGCTCTATGCTGGCAGAATAAACGGCTTCAGGAACCGTGAAGAACAGGTCCAGATTGAACGGCTGATGATTGCCGGCAGCTCCGGGAGTGGCTGGAACGACTTGCCCCCCGTAGTTGTATTCAATGACTTGAACCGGCTCAATCGCACCATTGCCTGCCAAATCATACACATACACCTCATATTGATTGCGGCCAGGCTGTACCGGCACCTGAATTGTGAAACGGCCGCCTGCATCAATACTGCCGTCTGACTGAATCCATTCCCCATTCGCATCCTGATACAAAGCAGCCACGCCGATTACATCCCCGTACGCGAGTCCTCTTTGCAGCACGAATAAATCAATAAGCAGATCACTCGTTACCTGTCCGCGAATCGTACCCTCCGGCAATCCGCCGGTGTGCTCCAATTCTCCGAACACCTCCGCAACAGGTGCTCCTGTATCGATTACTAATGGAGCTGCCTGACTCAATAAAGGCTCTGCCTCTTGAAGCGACGTTCCTGCATATGGGACGACAAAATACAGCTCATCCGGGATTGGAGGCGACCAGCCGCTTAATTTATAGCTGTTTGGCGAGAGTCCCTCATCTGCTTCCACAATCGTGCCCAACCATTGTCCAGCTGCCGAGAATAAATCAAGTGAGAAATAAGCCGTATATTCATGAATGGTGAAGGTAATATCCGCTGCATCCTGTACTCCATCCCCATTCGGCGAAATAATCTCCGGCGTTAACGCCAGATCGGATACCACAACCACTTCGGGAGCTTCCCCAACATAGATCGAAATAGGCATCCGAATGATGTGACTGCTTGCCGGATTTGATAGAATGAGTTCACCTTCTGCATAGGTTTCTGTAGTGCCGGCAGGCACAGTCACCGTAACATCAATAGACTGCTCTCCTCCTGCCGGAACGGATACATCATTGGAAGAAACCGAAAGAGAGATTTGCGACTCGCTGTACCACAGGGATTGGACGCTGTAATTCGACGCCACTCCCTCGATATCCTTGATTACCACGCTCTTGGAGGAGGTGCCTCCCAAGCCAACATAGCCATAAGACAAGCTGCCGGAGTAATGTGTGGTTGGCAAATTATGCTCAACCGACTCTGTTGCCTCTTCTGTCATAGCGATGGCCGGGGCGTCCAACACCTGATCCAGTGCGATTCTTCCTGCACCCTGATCCATGTGCGTGTATCGAGCACCGGTACGATCCGTAAGCTTGACTGTATTGTTCATCAGCAATGCCTTAATCTCCGATGGAGCAAGGTCCGGATACTTCTGCTTCAAGAGTGCAACGGCACCCGCCACATGCGGAGCAGCCATGCTTGTTCCATTTTGCGCTTTATACCAGCCCTCATACTCCGGCACACTGGATAAAATAGATACACCCGGAGCCGAAATATCCGGCTTCAGATCGAAGGACGGCTTTGACGGACCTCGCGCACTAAAGCTTGCTATCGTATCCTGCTCTATGGTCTGGTCGAAATTAACCTTGACCATACCTGATGCCAGAGCCGAAGCTAGTTGGTCGCCATAGACGCCTGACAAGGCATAGATTGGAATCGTCACATCCGTGCCGCCCAACGTCCCGCTCTCCAGCGCTTCCGGTGAATTGTTGTAAATAATCGCTGCCAATGCCCCCGACTGGATAGCATACAAGGCCTTATCTGCGAAGGAAAATTCGCCCCGTTTGATCAAGGCGATTTTACCCGTCATATCCTTGCCTTCATAATCTGATTCATATCCAAGCCCAACGCCCACTAATTCATACGTATCAGTCAATGCCTCAATTCCGAAGGACTTATCGAACGTCTCAATAAAGAAGCTGCCAACCAGATCTTCCTCCGCTGTTTTGGCCTGCATAATCGGTGTTAGCAGCGGCGGTTTTGATGCTCCTACAGTAATCGCCATTTCCGCACTTCCCGGATCAGCGACAGACGCTTCATCCGGCCCGGAATTGCCCGCGGCGACCACGGCAACGACACCGGTCTTCACTGCATTATTAACCGCAACCGAATCGGCGGACCGCTCATTATTCGACTGAGAGCCGAGCGAAAGATTAATAATATCCATCCCATCTTCAACAGCCCGTTCAATCCCGGCAATCACGTCTTCGGTCGAGCCATTGCCGTAAGGACCAAGCACTTTATAGGCGTATAGCTCCGCTTCCGGCGCCACGCCGGCAACCGCCCCTTCTCCCGGGATACCGACTCCTTGACCGGCCACGATCCCGGACACATGCGTTCCATGGGAGGTGTAGTAAGGCTTTCCTTTCTCATTCACCTCCGGAATCGACGGGTCCGCAGCCTGCGCTTCTTCAAATTCCTGCTTCGTTGTCTCATAAGGCTCATAATCCTCATTCACGAAATCATAGCCCCAGTATCCGGAAGGATTTACTACCGCCCCCGTCAGATCAGGGTGATCATAGGCAATTCCCGTATCGATGACCCCTACCTTGATGCCCTCTCCGCGAATATTCTCCGCCCATAATAACTCGCTTCCGATAAAGCTTGTACTGCTTGGCGGTTGAAGAACAGCTTCTGCAGTCTCTCCTATATCGGTTGCAAATACCGTGCTATTGGGATAAATCGCCTTCACGCCGGGCATTTGCAGCAGTTCATCGACACGGTTCGCCGGCAGATTCACGACTATCCCATTGAATACACTGGAATACTCGCGTCCAAAGTTGACCGGCAACCGGTTCAACGCTGCTTTCTTGAATGCTTGCTGCTCCAGATTGATCTTCACCTTCTGGGCTGCTCCTGCCGAGGCGCCGGAGGAGCTGCGCTGCTGGATTTGAGCTTGTCCGGCCTCAACTACCTTGGCCGGCTCTTCCTGAAGTTCTACGATGACAGAGGCCTCTTCAGCAAGGTCTGAATGCGGGACGTAATTCTGCGGCCCTTGCCGGGAGATGCCTTGTTCCTGGCCTGCTTCCAATGGTTCAAGGGCAAGCGGTCCGCCTATATCGGCAGAATGACGGAAGGATTTGGCCTCCGCCCGCTCCCTCTTGCCAATCTCGATCCCGGTCTGTTCAAAAGAAAGTGCAGCATCCGAAGCGGTTTCCGGTTGAAGCCTGGACTCAACCTTCCTCCCGTCATGATCCAAATAGACGGTTCCTTCTTCAGCCCTAACGCCTGGCATCAAAAGCGTAAATGCCAGCATAAAGCTCATCAAACCTGCGACTGCTCTCCTCTTCATCATCTCATCTCCTCTTGTTCTTTAATTAGTGATGTCAAACAAGATGTCGATGATTAATTCATTCGCCATAATCCATAAATTTCCTTTTAATTTTTATGATTTTTTTGAAATATTTAATTTTTGTTACATAATATTACATTCTATGATAAAAAAAGCTCGCCCTATCCTTTATTACTTGGACAGGACGAGCTTAAGCAGCCTATTGTTTCAGCCTCGAGCTACCTAATGAAAAATTGGGTATAGCTGTGTCCATCCTTGGTCTTCTTGACCTCAAGAATGGCAGGAATGGCCTGTTTTAACTCCTGGACATGAGAGATAACGCCGATCATTCGGCCCGTCTGTTGCAGGTCAATCAGGGTATCAATGGCCTTGTTCAAAGACTCTTCATCCAGTGAACCGAAGCCCTCATCAATGAACATGGTTTCAAGCGATATTCCGCCCTCATAGGCCTGGATCACGTCAGCCATGCCCAGTGCAAGACAAAGGGAAGCATTGAACTTTTCTCCCCCGGATAACGTCTTCACATCCCGAAGCTGGCCGGTATAGTTATCATAGACATCGAAGCCTAGCCCGCTTTGCTTGCCCCGCTTCTCCATCCGGTCACTACGGATGAGATAGTATTGTCCCCCTGAAATCCGCTGAAGACGTTGATTGGCCTGATGAATAATCTGCTCCAGAAACTCCACCTGAAGATAGCGCTCAAAGGACAGCTTCTTGCTGTTCTCCCCGCGAATCACATCATGCAATCCACGGACCAATTGATATTCCCGTTCAGCCTCCTGCCACTTGGCTTCAGCGCCTTGAATCTGTTCCCCGCTCTCCAGACATTTCCTAAGCTTCTCTCCGGCATCCATCGAGCCTGCCCGGGTTGCTTCGATCCGCTGCTCCAGCTCCTGCATCTGCTCCTCCAATCGGGAGAGCATCAAGCGCTCTTTACCGGCTAGCTCTGCCGATAATTCCTCCAGCCGTTTGCGGTTCAGGGCAACCTCCGACTTATACTCCTCAAGCTGCTGCTGCAGCTCCAAGAACGTCGATTCCGGAAGCTTGGCTTCCTTATACCGTTCTTCGGATGCAAAGCCTGCCCGCTCCAATGCTTCATAATAGCTGAGCTGCGATTTTTTACAGGCCGTCTCCGTGTCGATCTTCAACCTCTCCGCATGCTTACGGGTCTCCGTTGCCTGCAACGAGCGGTCCTGGGCTTCGCGGTAGCGTCTTTGCGCTTCCTGCCAGGAAGCCTCCAATTGCTGCTTACGCTGTTCGGCTTGCAGGATGCCTTGCTTTAATTGCTCCAGGCTTCTTAATTCCTCCGGCACCTCGGTCAGAAGCTGCTCCAGCAAAGCCGACTCGCGGGCAAAGCCTGTCCGCAGCTCTCCCCACTGCTGCTGCAACTGCTCGCGCGCGGTGCGGGTATCCTCCTGGCTGCGTTCTAGCGCAGCAAGCTGCTGCTTCCTTGCTGTCAAGCTGGCAAGCTCTTCCTTCAGCTGCTTCTCTTCTTCCGCCAGCTGCTTCCCTTGTTGAACAAGGCGCTCAAAGAGACGCTCCAATTGATCCAGGGAGATTCCCTGCTCGCGGGCAAGCGCCTCCTTCTCCTCCAGCTGCTGCTGCAAAGCCTTTCGGCCTGCCTCTGCCTCCAGATACTTCCGCTCGGCATCTGAACGTGCCTGGCGCAATCGCTCCAGCTCTTCGCGATCCGGAATATCTTGCTGCGTCTCCGCTTTCTGAGGATGCTCTATACTTCCGCAGACCGGACAGGCCTCTCCCAAATGAAGATGACGCGCCAGCAGCCCGGCCTGTCCTCCGATCCAGCGCTCTTCAAGCTTCCTGTAAGCCTGATCCCCTTGCTCGAACGCTTTACGCAGCTCGGTTTGAAGCTGTAGCTGGCCCTTCAACGAAGCGTTCAGCTTCGTCAGCTCCTGAATCAGCTTGGCTTGCTCCCTTAGCAGCCGGAGCTTATCGGTTACAGCAGGAAGCTCCGCCGTTCGCGCTTCACTGACTCCGATCTCTTCACTAAGCTTCTGACGATCCCGAGTTAATCCTTCCAGAATCCCCTGCTGCTCCTCCAGCTTCCGTGCTCCTTGCTTCACCTCGGCATCCAATTCACGAACAACCTGCTCCTTCTTTCGAAGCTCCTCGACCTTTGGCAAATAGCCCTGCAGACGCTCAAGCTCACGTGCTTGATCCTCCCGGACCTTCGCAAGCTGCTCCTCCGCTTTGAAGACAGTCTCCGCTTCACCCAACTGCTGCTGTGTCTGATGAAGCGCAGTCTCTGCTTCCGCCAGCAGCTTTGTTCTGCGAGCAAGCTCGTCGACCGCCTCCTGAACATGCTGCTCATGCACCCGAAGCTGCACGGCTTGAGTTGCCAGCTTCAACCGCTGCTCCAGCTCCTGCATAGCCGGCTCCTCAGCCAGCAGCTGATGGAGCTTACTAGAAAGCTGATCCAGCAGATCAAACTGTGCATTCAGCGCTTTGGCCTGATGATAATGTTCTGCCAGCTGCTTGTGCTGAGCCGTCTCCTGCTCCAGCTTGCCTTTAAGCTGCTTCGATAGCTCTTCGTAATACAGGACTTCTTCACCAAGAGCCTCAAGAACCTGATGCGCATTACAGAATTCCTGCTGAAATACATGCTCAAGCAATGAGCCTTCTCTTACCGGAATCATCTTTTTAATATGATCGATATAGCCATCCCGTGTCTGCTGCAGCGCCAACCCAATCTGCTGCATTTCCTTCCGCTTAACATTCAAATGATCGGCGACATGCTTGTAGATCCCGGTCCGGAAAATCCGCCGCAGAATCTCTTCCTTATCCTCGGTCTCCGAGGTCAGCAGCTTGCGGAATTCGCCTTGCGGCAGCATGACGATCTGGCTGAATTGCTCCCGGGTCAGACCGATCAGCTGCCTGATCTTGTCGTCGACCTGAGTGACAATAAAACGGTCGGTCAGCGGAACAGGCTCTCCGCCGGAAAGCTGATACAGCTCGTAACGGTCTCCTGTAGCCCCTTTGTTTCCTTCTTTCACATGGGCGAGTTGCCGGAATACCCGGTACACTTGCCCCTTCAGCTCAAATTCCAGCTCTACCGAGGTGTGCACCTGATCCTCTGCAAAATGGCTGCGCAGCATCCGGCTGTCATTGCGGTCCTCTCCACTGGCGCTTCCATAGAGCGCGAAGCAGATCGCATCGAAGATCGAGGTTTTACCGGCCCCCGTATTACCGGATACCACGAACAGACGGTTCTCCGCCAATTCGCCAAAATCGATAATCTCGGTATCCTTATACGGCCCGAACGCCGTCATCGTCAGTTTGATGGGCTTCATGGCGCTCCCCCTCCTCCAGTGCAATTTCCCGCAGTGTCTCCATCAATAGCCTCTCTGTATCAGAGGATGGAGGACTTCCCGTCACATCCTCATAGAAAGCCTTAAAGAGCGATAAGCCGTCCATCTTGGCTCTTACGGAGGTGGAGCCGCCCTCCCGGATCCCGGCCAATTGCTCCAGTTCCGGCTTCCGCTCAACGTGCATAGCATTCGGGTAGACAGCGCGGATCCGTTCCATCGGCGATGTGACCGCCGCTTGATCCAGCAGCCGGACGAAGACATAATCCTCGTTGACTGGATGGCGCTCCAGGTCTGCGATGAAGCCCTCTACCGCACGCATATCGCGGCGCGGCAGCAGCTCTCTTTTCTCAACGGATACCTTGCCCTCCGCATCCAGTTCCACCATCAAATATCCTTTCTTGTGATGCTCCTCCGAAATGGAATACTTGAGCGGTGACCCTGCATATTGCACATGCTCTCGCCCAACAAAATGAGCCTGATGAAGGTGGCCCAGCGCCGTGTAATGGAAGCCGTCAAAGTGCGCCGCACTGACATGCTCCGCTCCGCCAATCGTGAGAGGCCGCTCCGAATCGCTTGTATTCGGTTCCGCTTCTCCGTGAGGGGTCACGAAGGCATGTCCCACAAGCACATGTCTTGCCGCCGGATCCATCTCCTCCCGAATTCGATCTGTAATCGCCCGCATCGCATCGTGATGGGAGCGTACCGATTCATCGCCGGTCATAAACCGGACAATTCCAGGCTCCGTATACGGCACCAGATGAAAATCCACCGGGCCGAATTCATCCTGAAGCCGCGCCGTCTGAACCGGAAGCGTAAGCTCCCCGGCCATATGCAGCCCGGAAGCACGCATAATCCGGTTAGCGAAATTCAGACGTGCCGGGCTGTCATGATTGCCTGCAATCGCCAGAACGGGAACCTGAAGGCGCAGCACGATCCGCTCCAGTAATTCATCCAGCAGCTGAACCGCCTCTGTAGGAGGAACTGCACGGTCATACAAATCCCCGGCGATGATAACGGCATCCGGACGCTCCGTCTCGATCACGCCCAGCAATTTCTCCAGCACGAACCGTTGATCCTCGGTCATGTAGACACCCTGTACCAGCTTGCCGAGGTGCCAATCTGCGGTGTGAAGTATTTTCATAATTCAAACCTCCATCTCGCCAATTTCTTCATCTTGCTCCTCATGCATGTCTATCCTTTGCCGCAGCATTTCTTATACTTCAAGCCGCTGCCGCAGGGGCAAGCATCATTGCGGCCTGGCTTGGCGCTTGTCGCCCTTGCCCCCGGACGCTCCAGCTCCTTGAGCGTATGTCCGCCTAGACGCCAGAGGCGTGTCGTCTTCTGAATATCCTTCAGCAAGCCCAGAACCTCCTCGCCCTGCCGCTGATGCTTGAACACGATATCTCTTCGCTCAAATTCTTGCAGCAGCGCCTCAAGCGGCTCCTCCATCGTACAGAGCATTTGAATATCATCCGTCAAATCCTCTGCAGTAACCTCGTCACATGCCATCCGGTCCTGAACATAAACCTTAAGCGCCTCAAGCTGCGGCGTAACTTCAAAATATCCTCCGTCCGCATAGTTCATCAGCATTTCCTGCTCGGGAATGTAGTGCGGTCTTCCTTTCGTCTGAGAGATCAACTGCTCCAATGTTCCTGCTTCCGCATGGTGCACAAGGCTGGAATCAACGATGAAGCCGCGCGCTCTGACAAATTCCTGCTCTCTCCGCAACAGGAAGGAGACGGCCTCCTCCATCTGCTGGAGGTTTATCTGTTCTGATGGATGATGCCGATTGAGCATCTCCGTCAGGCTCTCCACGGTAAAGATGCCGTAGAAATGCGTCATTGCCGTGAGATACTTGAAAATCAGCGACATGCTGCTCCGATTCATTTGGAACACTTCATCGTTCAGACGCGTATAGGTGGCCTTGACCTCCTCCGGCATAACCATAACAACCTGAGCATCATGGAAAAATGTAAACACGAAACCGTGCTCCAGCAAAAAACGGTAGTAACCATAAGGAACTCGCTGAACGGATAATTCTTCTACGCGATAAGCATCCTCAAATACAGCCCATTCTTGTTCATCCAGGATCAGCAAGTGGTTAGCCAATTGATCCGGATCCTGAATTGCTTCTTCTATTGCCGTAAGCTGTTCTTCCTTGGATGTCCGGGCCCGGCCCGAGGTTTCGTGCGCCTTGGCGAGTGCGGACAACCTGCCCCGGTTCCATAGCTCCAGACATCCCCGCAGGGTATGCTGAGGGACGCCAATAATGGCCTGCTGTATATTCAATTGCTCGATCGATTCTTCAATTTCATGATTTAACAACCAACTTACCTCCATTACATAGACTGACTCCAATCTCATTATTCTACCACGAATCCCTCTTCCCTCCATAAGAGGCAGTTCAAAAAGTCATCCTTGTGATCAAGGAGCAGTAGAAAAAAAGCAGCCTCCTGTGCAGGTTAGCCACAGTTGACTGCCATTCCTATTAAATAGTGCATGTTCAAAAAGGGGCTTTTTGAACAACCCTTTATAGCCGGACTTCATATTCGCAGCATTCGTCCCCATTTACATTACACTTGATCTCCTTGACATTCACCGCTTTATTGAAAATCCGGCTTAAGGCCCCCTCCATTATGGCACCTTCCAGATCGAGACAAGGCTTTCCTCAAGCTCGGGAAGTCCTTTACAGAAGCAATCCTCCACCGCAATATGTAAATCCTTGAATGGAATCCCCAGTCTCACGTAAAATACTCATAGCTCTTTTCTCCCTTTCTGTATGGATTTCTTTACATTGTAAGGGAGCCTTTAAAGGAGCACGTGACTGGAATCACAAATGAAATCGGACAATCATGTTATTTTAAATTAAATTTGAAATATCGTTGAAATTGGCCTCAAGAAGGGAGAACTATTTGGCTATGAAAATTTCCTTGCATTTTGATTCCCATTCTGAGGCTCGGCTGCACGAGCTTCAGGTTCAGACTCCGTCCGTGTTCAAGCTGTTATATGACACCGAGGACTGCGGCTGCAACGGAGTTCCCGCTATACAGATTATCCAGCAGCCGCTGGACACCGATTTGCCCATTGACGCGGCCCCCTTCACATTTGTGGTCGATCAGCAGCAAGCCTCCCTGTTTGATGCACAGATGCAGCTTGAAGCGAACCTTCCGCTTCCTACCTTTAAGCTTAGCAGCCCATCGGGCTTGTTCAGCAGCAATGTCCGGCTGCAGGATCTGCGTTAAAACTTGAACTGCCCCGTTAATTCCTCCATCTCCCGGACGACCTCGTTCAGATCATCGGTCGAATGGGAGATCTGCTCCATCGTCGCCAGCTCCTGTTCAATGGAAGCTGAGATTTCCTCCGTAGATGCCGTCGATTCCTGTGTAATCGTTGCAATGCTATGCATTGCCAGAACCGTACCGTCCTTATCCTGATTCAGCTGATTAATTCCCCGGACCAATACTTCAATGCCTTGAATAACTTCGGCCACCGAATGTTTAATCTCGCCAAAGGCTTGTCCGGTATCTGCGGAAGCCTCCGTCGTTCTGCGGGCAAGGCGAGTACCCTGATGCATGTGATTCTGCGTCTTCACGATAGCTCCGTTCACCTGCTGTACAACCCCTTCGATATTCTGAACAGAGCTTGCCGTCTGCTCAGCCAGCTTCCGAATCTGATCGGCGACTACAGCAAAGCCTCGTCCCTGCTCGCCGGCTCTGGCGCTCTCGATCATCGCATTCAAGGCCAGCAGATTCGTCTGCTCGGATACAGCTCTGATCACTGCGGTAATCTCTGTAATCAATTCCGACTTGGATGCCAGTTCATCCATTTCCTTTCCGATCTCCAGGGTCAGTGCTGCATTGTTATCTACAGCCTGCTGAAGCTCCCGGACACTATTCATACCGGAAAGACTCGCTTCGTCGACTTGCTCAATTCGAGCCTTCATCTCTTTGGCTCGATCCGTCAGCCGAATAATCTCATCGGCCAACGTCTGTAACCGATTCAAGCCCTCCTGAGAGTAGTTCGCTAGTTCTCCCGCCCCGGCAGCCAGTTCATCCGTAGCTCTTGAAATTTCCTCTGTCGAGCTGGCGCTCTCACTGATAACGGAGCTCAGCATGTGCGAGTTGTCTGCAATCTGCTTCGAGCTGCGCTGGATATTCGTCACCAGGACTCCCAGCGTTTGTCTCATATTAGCCAGATCCCTGGACATCACTCCGATTTCATCCTTCTGTTTGAATTGAAGCTCACAGGTGAAATCGCCTTCCGCATATTTCTTTAATTGCTGCGACATACGGGTAAGCGGCTGGATAATTTTCTTAGCGGCAATGATCCCGATCAATACGGCAACGATCATAATGACCAAGGAAATCGTAAGCGTCCAGACGAACGATTGCCGGATTTGATCATACATATTTTCCAGAGAGATACCGACATTCAGCACACCGGACAGCTCCTGATTATATGCGAAGTCCGTTGAAATACTATATACCTTCTCACCCGAGGGCATTTGCAGAATCGTCCCAATCGCTTCCTTATTCTCCACTACCTTCGCAACACTGCTGTGAGCGGTTGTTGAGGCTGCCGAGGTTGCATCTCCTTGGCTTGCCGATTGGCCTTGGTCCAGCTGGCTGTTATCCGAAACAATCAGATTGGAATTCGAATCCGACAGAGATACGTAGACGATGTTGCCTCCGCTGTCCTCTTTGATCGATTGGAATATACTTTGCAGATCCCCCGGATTGAGAATCTCGTCCTGAATGACCGCGCGCTTGATATTGGCGACAAGTGTGCTGCCGTCATCCTTCATCTGTCGGGTCACGGATTGTTGAATTTCAAAGGATGATATGGCGGTAAAAGAAATCGTGCATGCCGAGATCAGCACGACGATAATAAGCAATATTTTTCCGGTTAACGATTTAAACATATTTTCGAATCTCCTTCTTCATCAGTTCTGTACCATTTTCAATGAAATTTCATAAAAAAACTGTGATTTATATAATACCTGATCTGGCATGCCGTAAATAAAGGGGCTGTCCCAAAACCATCGTAGATGATTGGGGGCACCTTTTTCAAAGTGAGGTTAAGCCGTGCGTTGCGTAACAAGTGTCGATAAGCACTAAAATGATTGGCAGGCGGTTCGGGCGGCGATTTTAGTGCCAAAAGGCATTAAAATTCGCTGACGTGGGGCTTGGGCGACGATTTTAGTGCCAAAAAGCATTAAAATTTGCTGGCGTAGGGCTCGGGCGGCGATTTTAGTGCCAAAAGGCATTAAAATTGCTGGCGTGGGGGCTCGTCCGACGATTTTAGTGCCAAAAGGCATTAAAATTCGCTGGCGTGGGTGTTCGGGCGGCGATTATATTGCAGAATGCTAAAGCTTAATGCTTGCCAAAAGTAAGTTTTGAGGTCGGGCGGATTTCCCCTCGCTCATAACTTGATCAAGAAAGCCGCAGTGGACGCAAGAAACCAAGGAATCAAGCGAGAGAAGGCCGCTTAGCTCCTTGGTTTCTATATGAATATCACCCTATTTTATTATTAAGGATGTACAGAATTTTACTTTACTTTCGGGATACCCTCTTGTTCATTCCCTCTATGGCAAGATATCCTTCATTAATGAACAATTATCTCATAAATCGACGGTCCATAGGGAGGGAAATGGCGGTCTGTCATGAAAATCCGCACATATCTTCCCCTTATATTTTTCCCGCTCAGGTCAATGATCTGGGTCCATCTGTCATCAACCGCACCCTCCAGCTGGAGGGATTCGACGGTCGTCCAGCCCGAATCATCCGCAGGCAGGATATCAGCAACCTGAAGCTCCATGGCCGCCGGATAAGCCCGCTCCCAATCCACTTGGATCAGGTTCAGGTCATGTACCTTTTCCAGGTCAATATAGACCCACTCCGTCACACTATTTTGATTGTAGTCCGCTTCCCAGCGCGTGCCGGTGTTTCCGTCGGTGATCACTGCGGGATTAAAGCTCGTATTCGAACTAGAGGCAACCACCTTCTTATTAAGTGCAAGATTCTCATCACCGGCAGGGGGCTCCGGCGAAGCCGGAAGCTCCCTCAGGACTACATCATCAATCCAGACAATATGCTCTTGATCTGCAGTTGCTTCATCTTCGAAGATGACATTTCCGAGCAGGAACTTTAGCTCGAATGCAGCATCATTTGCGGGTCTGATGACCGTCCGGTGCTCCTTCTCCCGATTGTCTGTCAACGAGAAGGGCAGCTTGTCACCGCTATAGCCCGTAAGCTCGATAAAAATCGGGCGATCCATAGATGACCAAGCTCGGAAGGATAATTCATAAGCTTTTCCCTGCTCAATTTTGACGCCCTTTTGGACGAGCTGGGTATACCAGCTTACGGGCACGGGGTCTCCCCACTCTGTAGTTACGCCGCCATAATAGCTGATCTGAATTTCGGCCGTTCCATCCTTTACTTCAAATTGGGAATCCGGGGGATTATTGACCAGCAGCTCCCAGCCCGCGGTTCCGGCAGAGAAGCTGCCATTTGCCAGCAGGTTGCCATCCCCGGCAATCATCGTCTGAGTTACTTTGGTATAGGCGTATCCGTCAGCCAGAACCTTCACCGTATAACTGCCCGAATCCGGGAATACCTCGGCGGCCAGCTTAAGCCGGCCCGCTTCTACCGTATATTGGTCCGCTTCAAGCGGTTCATCCTTTACAAGGACTGTGCGGATATGGCTGCGCCAATCCGGATGATCTGTAAAGGTCAGCTCAATAGGCTCACCAATCCTATTATCGATTTGGTCTGCCTTAAGAAGCGGCGGACGCTTGAGAGGAGCGTCCTTCATTTCGAGCACCACGTTCCGGATTGAAACCTCATGGGCATTTGGAAGCTTGGCATTGCCCAATTGCAATTTGAACGTGGACAATTCATTCTTCGTAACTTTGAATGTATAATCATAGGTCTTCCAAGCGGTTCCGAGAGCGATGCTGCCCGAGTCAAACTGGCGTTGATAGGCCGCATCCTCCAAGGTGAGCAGCGCATTTCTGGCCTCCGAGGATTTAGCCTCGAAGGACAGCTTGTAAGTGATTCCTTTACTCAGCTCGAGACCCGGCTGCATCAGCATCACATTCCAGTCCTGACCTCCAGAATTGGCAATTTGGATGGTTGCCGTCCGATCTTCCGTGTGAAAGGTTGCGGATGCATCCTGAACGAACGGCTCCCAGCCTTCTAAATCCGATTCAAATTGCCCATTAATCAACGGATACATACTAATCTCGCTATAATCCACGTTATGATTACTCTTTCGAATCAGCGAGATCTGATCCACCTTGATTGAAGCGGGGCTTCCCCCCAATTCGAAAATCAATTGACTCTCTTGATCGCTGACCCCTTCCGGCATCGTAAACCCTACAATTTTATTAGTCATTGCGACTCCCACACCTATGGTGCTCTCGTGGTATGTGGTCAGGCCGTCCTTGCTGGCCAGCTTGACGTTAATTCCGCGCACCGCATCGGATCGGGCATCGAAGGACAGCTCATATTCATCGCTCTGAAGCAGCTCGATCCCCTTCTGGATGAGACGGACAGATTCTGGACTGCCGCCGCCGTCAGCGATCCTCACGTTTAAGGCCCGCTCCTGAGGATCGACGCTTGCCTGAGCAGTCGCCCCTTCGGCAAGGAAGTTCCAGAACGTCATCCGATCCATCGTCCCCAAGTCAAATGAACCATTATACACGTGGTTTCCATTTTCAAGAGGCGTCTTGATCCCGTTGGGTTCTACAAGCTGTTCAACCTCTTCCAGCCTGACATTGCCGATCCATACCGTATTGGTGTCCAGCCCCACATTGAACTCCAGCCTGGCTGTCACATCCGTGGGATGAGACATCTGGAAGCGATATTCATAATGCTGCGGATCCGCATCTGAACTTAATACGGTGTCGAAATTATCCGAATAAGCTGCCCATCCGTTATCTGCATCCCCGCCCAGCTTAACCGCAATCGAGCGGTTAGCCGAAGCCTTGGCATCAAAGCTGAGCTTATAGATGCGTCCTTTGACCAGAGGCACATGCTGAATGAGTTGGAGCGAATAATTTTGGTTACCGCCATTGGTTGGTATGATTTTGACAAAAGGACTCTGGTTTATCGGTTCAATAGCCACCGAACCCGCCCCGCCAAATTCAGGGGTATGCAGGAAGTTCCAGTCGTCCGGATCAAGCGCCTGTCCTGGCACTGTGATATCGTTAAGCCCACGTTCAAAGTTGGGATCGGAAATATAGCTTCCATTTACCGGCTTCCGTGCTTCTGCCGGAATCGGATCCTTATTCAGCACGGGTTCTACCGGCGTTCTGTATGGTCTGCCCGCCAATTCATAAGCCCGAACATAGTCGACCTCCATTTGAGCGGGAAGCTTCGAATCCGGAGGGATCCGGTTTCCGTCATAGGTTCCTCCGACCGCCAGGTTCAGGATCATATGAAATGGCTTATCGAACGGCGCAGGGAATGCGTATTTATCCGGCTGGCCTACGCCCTGACTGCTCCATTCATTCAGCTTGTAATACAGCTTGCCGTCTACATACCAGCGAAGCTCTCCCGGCTCCCATTCCACAGCGTAGATATGGTAATCGCTATCGATGGACTGGCCTGCCGGAAAGTCATATTCGCCTCCGACGTACTTGTTGTTGGGCCATGCCTTGCCAAAGTGAGCCGTCCCGCCAACAACCTCAGGCAGTCTCCCCCTGGCTTCCATAATATCGATCTCGCCTGAGGAGGCCCACACACCGTATTCACTATCCTGCGGCATCATCCAGAAAGCAGGCCAGAGTCCCTCGCCCACCGGCATTTTTATTTTAGCTTCAAATTTCCCATAGGTTTTCGAGAAGGTAGGCGAGGTCCAGATCCGGCCGGACGTGTAAGGCTTATTCTCCACCTGCTCCTTCCTTGCGGTAATCGTCAGCTTGCCGTCCTCAACCTTGATATTATCCCTTGAGTAATACTGCTGTTCTTCATTGCCCCAGCCATCCAGCCCGTACTGAGAGCCCGTTCCTTCCTGATAACCCCATTTATCGAGGTCAAGGCCATTGCTGTCCAGATTGCTTCCGCTATTGTCGAACTCATCGCTCCACACCAGCCTCCAGAGCTCCTTGTTGCCATTATCGGTTCCACCGCCACCGTTATTGCCGCCTCCTCCAGATTGTCCCCCAGGCACTGCAGGAGCTTGCGGGGTCGGTACGGTGCCTGCTGGCGCCTTCCCCTTTTCAGTCAGCTGGCCTTCAATGACCTGATAGATCGTACCCGGCGTTAAAGCTTTGCCGCCTAAAGTAACATTTTTAGCCGTATCCTGGATGGTCAACTGTTCAATTGTAGAGGTCTCATTCAACATGATTACCGCATCACTGGATAAGGTTAAATGTCCGATCATGCTTCCATCCACGATGAATTCAACGCTCTTACCGTACTGGCGAGCAATCTCTACGGCGGCAATTGTGGAATTGCTAACACGAACGGAATCTCCTCCGTTCACATACATTGTTCCTTTTACCGTCACGCCCTCCAGCGAAATTCCCTTGCCGTCAGCTCCCGGTGTCACCAGCAAGTTTCCTGCGATTGAAGAGTCTTCCAACGCAACCTCCTGGCTCGCAATCAGCATGTTTCCAGTTGCTGCGATTCCCGAGTATTGCCCCGGCTGATGGATAATCTCTCCGGCCGCACGATCCAGCAGCACGAGGAGCTCGGCACGTGATATGACCGCCTGAGGACGAAGTGTTCCGTCGGGGAAGCCCTTCATACTTCCAGCAGCAACTAGCGCGGACAGCGCGTCAGCCGCATAAGAAGCAACCTGTTCTTTATCCTGAAAGCCTTCTAACGAAACCGGATTCGAATTACTCAAATAAAACAAGGCTCCGATCACTTTAGCTGCATCCTGACGGGTAACCATCCCGTCCGGCTTGAAGCTTCCATCCGGATAGCCCGCCATATATCCTGCTTCTTTAGCGGCAGCTACATGACCCGTATACCATTTTCCTTGCTCTACATCGATGAAGCCTCCTCCGGTATTCCCTCCGTCTGTCTTATACCCGAATAGAACATTGACCAGTTTGACGAGTTCAGCGCGGCTCACCTCATCTCCCGGCCTGAACTTTCCCTCGCTGCCTTCAGCAATTCCAAATGCGGCCCACTTTCTGATCTGTTCCCCGGCCCAATGACCTTGCACATCGCTAAACGGCGAATTTATAGCTCCGCTGGTCTGAGCTGCAGCCATACTGCCCAAATCAGCCAGCAAGCTTCCAAACAGCATGAGGACAAGCAGAATAGCCATAAACGGCCTGAGCATTTTTTTACCGGATACCATCATCATAAGACTGTCTCCCCCTTCTTAGATTCCTGTTCGATTCCTAAACCGGTTTCGCAAATAAGATAACAAAGGGCATGATAGCGCTTACCATCTGTGGAACAATCCGAACTCTTCAGCCAGAAAATGTCCTCCTTCCAAACCTGAATCTCTCCTGTGCTGATTAGTTTAGCCTCTCTTTATTTCAAGGACAATCCCTTTGACAAAACATCTATGAAAGTTGAAGAAATCGACAGACTCTATAACCAACTCCTAAGGCGCCTCATCAAAAATCTTGTTTTTTTGAGCTCTCGTACCTCAGCTCCTATAGCTTGCTTCTGGATTTAATATATAGGAAGAAACAGAACTTACACCCGATTTAGCTCAAAATTAAAGAGACAAAACCCATAGGAATTAGTCGCACTAAACTGGAAGAAAAGAGCAGTTTATTCCATACCGGAAACGATTCAGTTATTTGTTGAAACAAATATTTAAAAACGGGTAGACGCCATTTCTGGTAGTGGTATAATCGCTTTAGTTTGTTGATTGGGTACAGAATTTTTTCTCTTCAACATGAATCAAAACAAACCAAAGCGGGTGATGGAATGTTCGAACTAAAATGGCTATGGCAAAATCTTGAGGGTAACCGGGCACGGTATATTCTCGCGCTTTGCCTCTCGGTAGTGGGCTCCTCTCTAATGATTGCGAACCCCTACATAGGCCAGCAAATTGTCGACACGTTTATTTCGGGCGACAATGCAATTCAGAACCTGACAGATAAGCGGGGCTTGCTCATTACGCTCTGTCTGGCTATGATCGGCTTTACCCTGTTAAGAACGGGGTTGGCTTATGTTACGACGATGCAATATGAACGCGCTTCACAGAACATGCTTTACGATGTGAGAATTTATCTGTACAACAAGATTCAAGGTCAGGACATGCATTATTACGATCACAATCGAACCGGAGATCTTATGACAAAGATGACCGGGGATCTCGACATGGTGCGGCACTCCTTATCATGGATTATCAAGACGATCATTGAATCGCTCACAATTTTCCTTGTAGCCGTCATTTACTTTTTTTCGATTGATGTGCAACTGACCTTATGGCTGCTGATTCTGTCGCCTGCTATCTTTGCGGTAGCCTTCCTATTCGCCAAGAAGGTTCGTCCAATGTATGTAGACCTGCGGGAAAGACTCTCGCAGTTGAATACGACAACTCAGGAGAACATTGCGGGAAATCGGGTGGTTAAAGCCTTTGCCCGCGAGGATTACGAAGTGGAGAAATTCACCGAGAAAAACATCAACTATTCTCAAGCGAATAAAAAGGCAGCTCTCGTCTGGCTTGATTACTTTCCTTATCTGGAAACCTTTGCGCAAGCCTTTGGCGTGACACTGTTGTTCGTAGGCGGTCTGTTCGTCATGAACGGCCGAATTACCTTCGGGGAATTCGCAGCCTTCTCCTCTTTGGTGTGGGCCATTTCCAACCCGATGCGTAATATCGGGATTATAATCAATGACTTCCAACGGTTTTTCGCCAGCTTGAGCAAAATTATCGAGGTCTATTATGCCAAGCCCGATATCGTCAACGAGCATAAGCTGACGGAGATGCGCCGTTATGAGGGCCGCATTCAATTTGATCATGTAAGCTTCAAGTATGACGGGATTGAGGTGCTCCATGATGTCAGCTTCACGATTAATCCTGGCGAGACTATCGCTATAATGGGGTCGACCGGTTCAGGCAAAACCACGCTGATCAACCTGATCCCGCGCTTCTACGATGTTTCAGAGGGGACGGTGCAGGTTGACGGCAAGGATGTCCGCAAGCTGGAGCTCGATGAATTGCGTGGAAATATCGGGATTGCGACCCAGGATGTACTGCTCTTCTCCGATACCATTGACGGGAATATCGCATTCGGGAACCCGGATTTATCCGAAGAGGATACGGTTCATAATGCTCGTCTTGCGGCCGCCCATGACTTTATTCTCAAAATGCCTGATGGCTACGATACGATTGTCGGGGAACGCGGCGTGGGCCTGTCCGGCGGACAGAAGCAGCGGATTGCTCTTGCCCGGGCGCTTGCCGTTCATCGTCCGATTCTGATCCTCGACGATACGACCTCGGCAGTCGATCTGGAGACAGAGGAGCATATTCAGAAGAGTCTGCGTGAGCTGGATTATCCTTGCACCAAAATTATTATTGCTCAGCGCGTATCCACAACAGCGCAAGCTGACCGCATCCTGATCTTGGACAATGGTCGTCTAGTCGAGGAAGGCTCACATAAGGAGCTGCTGGCCAAGCGCGGATACTACTATGATGTATTCATGCTTCAAAACGAAGGAATCGGAAGGCAGGTGACCGGAAGTGGCACGAAATAAATTCGACATCGACGAAAATCTGGAGTCACCATTTGATATACGGCACTTTCGCCGGGCCATGATCTATATTAAAAAACAGAAAAAACCGATGATTATCGCCTTCATTTTGAGTGCTCTGTCCGCGGCGATCGCATTGTCTGCGCCGCTTATCATGCAGCACGTAGTCGACGTAACCATTCCGGCAAAGTCTGTAGGATCGCTGTTCGGCTGGTCTGCATTGATGCTCGCGACCATTGTTGTCAGCGTGTATCTTGCGACGATCCGCTCCCGGATTATGACCCGTGTCGGACAGGACATTATCTTTGATATCCGGACGGATCTGTTCAAGCACCTGCAAGAGCTGCCGTTCAAATATTATGACGATCGTCCGCAAGGTAAAATCCTGATCCGGGTAGTCAACTACGTTAACTCGGTGTCCGATGTGCTGTCGAACGGAATTATCAACTTTATTCTTGAAATGCTTAACCTAATCTTTATCGCGGCATTTATGTTCGCCGTCGACGTAAGGCTCTCCTTCGTCATTCTTGCCGGACTTCCCGTCTTCCTCGGCATTATGCTGCTTATCAAGAACAAGCAGCGCCGGGCTTGGCAGGCCGTATCGAACAAAAGCTCGAACCTGAACGCATATCTGCAGGAGAGCATCAGCGGTATCCGGGTGACACAAATTTTCTCCCGGGAGCAGCATAATGAAGGTATCTTTACCCGACTGGCAACCAATTTCCGTACAGAGTGGATGAGAGCATTGCGCTACAACGCCTTGATTCCATTCTCGGTGGATAACCTGGCAACCATCGTGTCCGCCTTGCTCTATCTGGTTGGGCTTCTGGCCCTCAGTCCGCAGGATGTTACCTTTGGGGTTATTCTCGCAATGAGCAGCTATGCCTTCCGGTTCTGGCAGCCTATTCTTAACCTGTCTAACCTGTACAATAGCTTCATTAATGCCGTTGCCTATCTGGAGCGTATATTTGAAACCCTGGATGAGCCGGTAACGGTCAGCGATGTGCCTGACGCCAAAGAACTGCCGCCCGTACAAGGCAGAGTCACCTTTGACAATGTGACCTTTGGTTATGACCCTGGGATTAACGTACTGGAAAACCTGAACTTCGATATCAAGCCCGGCGAGAGCATTGCCCTTGTCGGCCCTACCGGAGCAGGCAAGACGACTGTCGTCAATTTGATCTCCCGCTTCTATAATCTGACCGGCGGCAAGATTCTGATCGATGGGCAGGACATCTCCCAAGTTACCTTGAAGTCGCTTCGCAGCCAGATGGGTATTATGCTTCAAGATAGCTTTATTTTCTCGGGAACGATCCTGGACAATATCCGCTACGGACGTCTGGATGCCACGGAAGAAGAGATTATTGCTGCCGCGAAGACCGTGTGTGCGGACGAATTTATTCGAGAATTCGAGGACGGCTACTTGACCGAAGTGAACGAACGCGGCTCCAAGCTATCGCAGGGCCAACGCCAGTTGATCTCCTTCGCCCGGACATTGCTTGCCGATCCGAAGATTCTGATCCTGGACGAAGCGACCTCGTCCATCGATGCCAAGACAGAACGCCTGTTGCAGCAAGGTCTGAACGAGCTGCTCAAAGGACGCACCTCGTTCATCATTGCGCACCGTCTGTCTACCGTCAGAAACTGCGACCGAATCATGTACGTATCGGACAAAGGCATCGCCGAATCAGGCTCGCATGACGAGCTGATGGCGAAGCAAGGTTTGTACCACCGACTGTACAGCGCACAGAAGATGGAAGTCGTATAATAAAGATATTATATAAGTTGAACTAAAAATATGGCTGCTGGGGGCAACGTGTGAAGTGTTCTTACGATCGCTGTTGTTCCCGGATTTCTCTGACTGAACTAAGCCATTTGAAGGTAGAAATCCACTCACAAAGGCGAACGCTAAAGCTTCTTCAGCACACTTAACACTTATGTCCTATTCTATGTAGTTTTGTAGTTCAACTTATATAATAGGACTGTTCACTACTACAAGACCCCTGATCCTTATTGGCTCAGGGGTCTTGTAGTAGGCTTGGTTAGGTAGCAATTTGCTTATCATCGCACGTATCTCATTCATTTTCTCCGGCCCTATACCTCATTCCATACCTCGTCATCCACCGGATTGTTCCAGAAATCCATGCTCGTTTCACTTATACGTTCAAGTTCCTTAAGTTCCTTAAGTTCCTTTTGTTCACGTTTCATTTGCAGATATTTAATGAAATCATACACTTCTTCTGCATCTTGATCATGAATGCCGTCAATTAGTTCTTTCAAATCCTCCCTATTCACACTCAAGAAAGACACCACCCTGTATCAAAATGTATACTCCCATTGTAGAATGAACAATTACAAAATCGAAGCAAATCCGGGAGTGAAACTTTAGTCACAGTCGCAATATTTCTTCAATCCGCGCCAGCACATCTTCGCTTAATTTCACACCCGATGCCTTCACGTTCTCGATTACCTGTTCAGGCCGGCTTGCGCCAACCAGAGCGCTTGCCACGATCGGCTTGCGCAAAATCCAGGCGAGTGCGAGGTTGCCAACGGACAAGCCCAGTTCAGCCGCAACCTTCTCAAGCTCCCGGACCTTGGCAATCTTCTCTTCCGTAATTCCTTTACGCATCCCATCCAGCTTCGCAGCCCGGCTGTCCGCTGGAAGGTCGGTGGCGGAAGTGTACTTGCCTGTCAGTAGGCCTTGCGCCAGCGGCGAGAATACGACCTGGCCAATTCCGTGGCGCTCGCTGAGCGGCATCACTTCCTGTTCGATGTAGCGCTGGAACATGTTGTAGATCGGTTGGTTAACAACGATTCGGTCGAGCAAATAACGATCCGCGACCGTAAGCGCCTCGGCGATCTGGGAGGCTTGCCATTCGCTGACCCCTACATAGAGCACCTTGCCCTGACGGACCAGATCATCAATCGTGCGAAGCGTTTCATCCAGAGGCGTCTCGGGATCATGGCGGTGACAATAGAAGATATCAACATAATCATGGCCCAGACGCTTCAGGCTGGCGTGGACTTGCTCCATGACATGCTTGCGGGATAAGCCACGGTCATTCGGTCCATCGCCCATCGGCCAGAAAGCTTTCGTAGCGAGCACATACGATTCTCTAGGATAGGCCTTCAAGGCTTCTCCTACAAGCTCCTCTGCTGCGCCTTTTTCATAAACATTGGCGGTATCAAAAAAGTTAATTCCGAGATCATAGGCGGTTTCGATGGAACGGACGGCATTTTCTTTCTCCACATATCCGCCGTATGTAAGCCAACTTCCCAGGCTGATTTCGCTGACCTTCAGGCCTGTCCGGCCTAATTTTCTATACTCCATTGAATTTCCTCCTTCAGCAAGTTGATTTGCATTCCTAGTCCATTATATACCTTTCCGGTCACTCTTGCAGAAGCAGGCATTCTTTAGCTTTGATTATGAGGTTAATTCACATATTTGCCGTAATCGGGAACGGCCAGCCGATCAAATTCTGCCGCCAGCCGTTGCAAGCCTTCCGACAGTTCGCTTCCCGATACAGGAACACCATGCCCGGTAATAGCTACAGCCGAGTTCAATTCCGCCAGCTTATTTACGGATTCCTTCGCAGCCGCCCAATCGGTAGTCAGGTATCTCGGCGGGCCGCATATCTCCAGTTTTTGGGTCAGCACCTTGTACAGCTCGTCCTGCCTGACCGTAACAAAAGCATCCCCTGCAATTAAAGCCCGATCCTCTGCTCTGAACAGGGAGATGTGCCCCGGCGAGTGGCCCGGCGTATGGACCCAGCGAAAGCCTTCCATGTAGGGAACCAAGCCGTCCGCAGGCAGCAGACGAAGCCGATCGCCAAGATCGATCGGTTCATTCGGGAATATCGGCGACATTTTCGCAATCCATCCCCCTTCGACGGTTGGATCCGGTTCCGGATAGCTTTGAGTTCCGTCGAGATAAGGCAGCTCGGCCGGATGGACATAGACCGGGACCTCCCAGTGCTCCACGAGTTCAATGAGCGATCCGACATGATCAAAGTGGCCATGCGTAAGCAGGATCGCCTCCGGTCGGCAACCGGCCCCGAAGCGAGCTTCGGCGACCGAAATGATCTCCTTCGCCGAGCCCGGCATTCCTGCATCCACCAACACAAACGACCCTCGACCCGGCTCGCCGAACAGGACAAGGTTTACAATCTGATCGGTGTAGCAATAGACGTCCTTAAGCACCTCCACTCCGGTTCCGCTCTTGATCGATACGGCCGGTATCACGTGATAATCGCTTCCGTAACGCATATCCTCCTGCATATCATGGCCTCCTCTTGATCCGTCCGGATACTGCGTCCTGCTCATTGAGGAATCAGGCTTTCCTGGACCTCATGGTAAAAGCTCCCAAGCACGGCTTGAGTAGCCGGAGAAGCTGGTTCCAACGGATAATAGCCCTTGCTCACCATCCATTGCCAGATATCATAGGCATGGCGGCAACTCATGCAGAATGCATCTTCCAGAAAGCTCCGGATTTCAGGATGGCTCATTTCCATAGCCGCCCAGGCATATTCCCGGCCAGCCCGCTTCAGCGTCAGTAAATAAGCCGTCGCAATTTCACGATCGTTAAATTGTTGAACCGTGGTTCTCGGAGTAACTGGCACGGCCGCTGCAGAAGCCTGCGTATAGGATGACAGAACAGGCCGTAGATCAGGTATCGGTAATTTGGACGTGGCCCCTTCCGCTTTGCTCAAATATTCGACCTTAATATTATAATCTTGAATATGCAGCGGAAAATGCTGCTCCAACAGGGCCAGTAATTCCGGATCTTGAACTTGGGTCTTGAAACAGGCCATATTCGTAATGGAATTGACACAGCTTAGTGTTAGCTCGTTAAGATCCTGTACTTCATGTGCCGCAAGTAGCATGATTAAAATCCTCCCAAAACAGTAGTGTGTTGTCTCTCTTAAGCTTTACTGCCGTTTGTGGAAGTATGCATTCGTATAGAACCGTCTTGAAATGTCAGCGATCGGACAAAACCTGCTTCGCATATTCGTAAAAAGCGGAGGCTTCCTCCAGGCTGCCAAAGCCTGCCTGCGCCATTTTTTCATTGCCGCCGCCCTTGCCGTTGTAGGGGCTTAGGTTCTCTTTAAAGAACGCTCCGCAAGAGAAGCCCTCGCTTGCTTCCTGTGCCAAGACCACCTTGTTCTCCCCTGCTGCCAGTAACAAGACGGGAAGAGCGGTCTCCGCGGCCAGTCTCGTGGCAAGCTGCTGCAAATCCTTTAGGCTCCTGTCCTCAAACTCGTAAGCCACTACTCCGCCAGTGGAACCGGATAGAAGCTCCCGCAGCAAATATCCGTCGTTGATTTCCTTTTGAGTGCTCAGGTCGTGTTGCAGCTGCTTATGCTCCTGTTCCCACTTCTCAATACGGCTTAAAATATCGGCTCTGCCTGTATTGAATTTTAGCGCCAGCGCATTCAGTGTCCGTTGAACCTCATTAAACTCCCGAAGTGCCCGATAACCGCACAGGAAATAAATCCGGATGTTACCCTTTTGCCGCTCCGCCTTCAGCAGCTTGATCATACCGATTTCGCCCGTGGAAGAGACATGGGTTCCGCCGCAGGCATTATATTCCACGTCCTGCATCTCCACGATCCGGATCCCGCTGGTCACCTTCGGCGCTTTGACCAAAGGCAGCTCCGCGGCTTCCTCCGCCGTGACGAAATAGCTTGAAATGGCATGATTCAAGTAAATATGCCGGTTGACCTCCCGCTCAAGCATCTCCATCCGCTCCCAGGAAAGCTCGTCTAGTCTAATGTCAATCGTGGCATATTCTTCACCTAGATGAAAGCTTAACGTTGGCGCTTCCAGAGCTTGCAGACATACCGCCGACAGCAGATGCTGTCCGCTATGCTGCTGCATATGATCAAATCTTCTGGCCCAATCCAGCCGGCATATGACGGTCGTCTCCGGCTCTGCCAAGGATAACCTGTCCACCTTATGCAGGATTTGCTCTCCTTCCATCGCCACTTCAAGCACATTCATCCCGCCGATGGTTCCTTTATCCCAGGGCTGCCCGCCTCCCTCGGGATAAAACGCCGTTTCTTCCAATAGAAGATACACGCCTTCCGCTCTTTCCACTACCTTGCGGATCGTAGTCTGCCATTCCTGCAAATAAGCCGAGTCATAGTAGATCTGCTTGGTCATTTCAACGTTCCTTTCTAATAAGCCTGCCAAGCGTATAGCCAGGCTTTTTATAGATAAGTGTAGTTTATGACAAATAGCCCCTTCTGTGAAGAAGCGGCTATTTCGGGCAACCATTCGCTGGCTGCTATCCTTCAGCGGCTATTGCAGCGGCTTTTGTCAGATGAACTGTACCGTGCGGATGATGCGGCGGCGCATAAATGGTATAGATTTTAAGCGGCTCATTGCCGATATTGGTGATATTGTGCCATTTCCCGGCGGGGACCATCACGGCATAATCCTCACGGGCCCTTGCTTCAAAATCCAGTCGGTCCTTGCTGTCTCCCATTTGCACAAGTCCTTGGCCTTCTTCGATCCGAATAAATTGATCCGTCGTAGGATGGACTTCTAATCCTATATCATCACCGACACCGATACTCATCACGGTCACCTGCAGATGTTCCCCTGTCCATATTGCCGTGCGGTAAGTGTCGTTCTGCTCGGTAACCTTTTCTATATTCACGACAAATGGATTGGGGCCGGCATCCCTGGATACGTTCCGATTTAATTCATCAAATTGCGCGATATTTTCGTAGGCGTCTCTGAATGCATCCATAAACATCTGCTGCAATATAGGAGGCCCTGCCAACTGGCTGTGTGTCCTATATTCTTCATATTCCTCCAAGCCTGCTTGATAGGCTATTCGTAAGCCTTCCGCATAACTGGAAAATGCAGTTGGAGCAAATCGGTAAGCAGGAGAGTTGCCCGTCATTGCAGCATAAAGATTGGAAAATTGCTGCAGCCGAGGCCGTTTACTCTCCAGCACTCGCATAATATTGCTCCGGTGCTCTTGTGTTGGCGCTGCGTCCGCCAGACGGCTGCAGAACTCCAAATCCGAAGCCTCTCTTTGGATTCCCGATAGGATGGCTGCAAGCACGGATTGATTGCTGCCTGTTTCCGAAATATCATACACGTCGCTTCTTCCCTTCTTGGTATGCTAACTCAGCATATGCCCAGACAGGAAAAGAGGTGAACTGCCGTCCGGTTGAATTTGCTCTTGACTCTACCGACTATGGGGCCGCCTCAAAATAATCCATGATCGAGGTTTCCTGAAAGCCGCATGATTTGTACAGCTGGAGGGCTCTCGCGTTATCGGCAGCTACCTGGAGGAAGATATCTTTCATCTTAGCCTCCTGCAGCTTTTCAACGGCCTGAAGCAGAAGTTCCCGACCAAAGCCTTGTCCTTGATGCTCCGGTAGTACGCCTAACCCGAAAATCCCTCCAGCACCCGAGCTCATTTGCAAGTGAAACTTGCCAATGGTTGCTCCTGCTTTTTCCGCGAGATAAATCATCATCCCGCGTTTCTCTTCCTCTTCCGGGAGAAGAGTGTCGCCTGCTTCCCCAAAATAGATAGCGTTCTGCCTTGCGATCTCTTCGGCATCAGCATTATCCGCCTTGCGGAAGACGAGTCGGTCTCCCCGTTCTCCCTGCTCTATTTGCTGTTCCCTGCGTTCTTCCCGCAAAACCATTTCATATTCCGAATGTCTGTATGCCGCACCCGTCTTTTTTCACGAAGGACTGTCCCGATAACGATGTTCTGTCGCATAGCATAAGCATACCCCCGGCATTTCTTCGCTTCCGTTCGGCTGTCACCAACGCATACAGCTGAGTGAAGATTCCTTGCCTTCTGAATTCGGGATGCACCATACCTGTGATCTCCATCGGTGAGCCCTTTCCGCCAAATTGACTGATCCCCATATATCCAACCAGCTGTTGTCCGGTAAAATACATAAATTCATTCATTTGCTTCAGACCGATCATTCCGGTTGACTCCACAGTTGCTCCTAGCTTGTAATCCAGCTCAAGCTTTAATGTAATTCCATCCTTTCGCACACATAGCTCCTGAAGATGGCTAATCAGCTCGTAATCCTCATGGTCAAGGTATTCCTTGAGCTTGATCCAGGGGATTTTCATGCAAATCGCCTCATTTCTATATACCTTACTTACTGACACAATTTCGTCCCTTTTTCTTAGCCCGGTACAAAGCGGTATCCGCTGCCTTCATAACCGCATCCGGTGTTTTATTCTTCTCGTTCTTCTGTGCAATGCCAATACTGATCGTGATATGTATCGTTCCACCGGCTCTGGTGCTTCCTGATTTCGACCGGCTTCTGCCTTTTCCTTTTCGACGGCCCTTTCCGCGAAGTGTAAAGCCTCGCCCAGCCACCTTCTCGCGCAGCTGCTCCAGGTGAGGCATCACCTCAGCCACGCTTCTGCCCGGGAACAGAATTGTAAATTCCTCGCCCCCGTAACGGAAAGCCTTGCCTCCCCCGGTTACCTCCCTCAAAATGGAAGCTACCAGCTTCAGCACGTCATCTCCTGTATCATGGCCGTATTTATCGTTGAATTTTTTGAAAAAATCGATATCCAGCATGGCTATAGTATAATTCATTCCAAGCTTGAGCATGTCCTGCTTCAATGCCCGTCTGGATGGAAGGCCTGTCAGCTCATCCGAGAATGCCATCGAGTAGCTATCCTGAATAATTGAACTGATTAAAATGATACCCGAAACAGCCCAGAACACGGCGATCAGAAGCGGATCATAGGCCTGATGCAGCGCAAATCCCATCCCTAGCAGCACGGCCAGGAACGAAACATCCTGTGATGATGGCCGGCTAATTTGTCTGTATATAAGACGAATGGCCGCCAACAGAACCAGGAAGAGCGCAGCTTGAGACATGGAGGTGTATTTTTCCAGTGAAAAAGGAAGCAGATCCTTCCGCCATTGATGGAGCAGAGACTGCTGCTCCGGCTTCATCAGCCATACGGCTGCCGCGGCCTGGGCCGCTATAACGCCTACTCGAGTCATTCCCCACATACTAAAAATCCCTCTCTCTTTAAAGAAGGAGAAGATCAGAATGTTTGCCGGAAGAATCAGGCTAATAAGAAGGAGCAGGTCCTCTAACAGGACCTTTCCCATTACTGCGCCAGCCTGAGGCGAGTATTGCAGCAGAGCTAGCGTCAAAGCAAAAACAAGGAGAAGAAAGAACTCCCTGCTGCGATTAAACTTCCAGGCAAGCACACCGCCAATCAGAAAGATAGGGTAGGGTGCCATGCCTAACAAGTCTAGTTGAGGCTCAGTTAACCATTGTGTACGGTCAGCGCCTAAATAAGCAAGTATCAGCAGAGCAAACGGCAGGGTGATCATGGATGCAGTTTTCAGTATTTTTCTCAAGGTTCAACGGATCCTCCGTGTCATTTCAGCTATAGTTATTTATCGGCAAGGATCCGCCGCGGCTTAATGTACATAATTTATTGCGTTGGCAAGCGCACCTCAAAATCCGTGCGGATCACATCGCTATGGACAGAGATAGAGCCTCCATGCTGTTCCACGATATTCTTGGCGATGAACAATCCCAGGCCGGTGCTGCCTTCCTTATGCGTTCTCGCGCGGTCGCCGGTGAAGAACATTTCAAAGACATGAGAAAGCTCGGCCTCAGGTATCGAGTTCCCGTAATTCGTAACTGTAATGACAATCTCCGCTCCTTCCAAGCGGCCGACGATATCCACATATTCACCATCACTGCCGTAACGAACGGCGTTGGACAGTATATTTTCAAATACCCGAGCCAATAGCTCTCCATCCCCGAATGCCACTAGTCCTGAATCGAATTCAAGCCGGGCCGTCAGGCCGTTCTTCTCAAACAGAGGAACTAATTCTTCCGCTAACTGGGTCAGCAGCTCCGTCAGATCAAGGGTTTGCCGATTCATATTCATCTTCCCGTAATTCATCCGCGTAATTTCAAACAGCTCATCGATCAATCGCTCAAGGCGCTGTGATTTGGTATAAGCAATCGTCAAGTAATGCTTCATTTGCTCGGCAGTCAGGTCCTTGCCCTGCAGGATGAAGTCCAGATACCCGATGACCGAGGTGAGCGGCGTCCGCAAATCATGAGCCAGATTCAGCACCAGCTGCTCCTTGCTGTTCTCCGCAAAATCGCCTCGCTGAAGTGCTTCCCTCAACTGCTGCCCGGCCAGATTAATGTCTCTGGCGATATCCCCGAACTCGTCGTTGGACGGAATGACGACATTACTCGCAAAATCTCCCCCTGCCAGCTGGTTGATCCCGCGGGAAATCTCCCGGAAATAGCCGACATAGCGCCGGCTGAGCAGGAAAAAGTAAATGAAGGACAACGGAAAGAAGATGATCAGAAACACGTTGATATCGCCGATCTCCCTCATGATTTGACGGACTTCAAACATCGGATCCTCACGGTAAAGCGTATGGTAATAGCGTTGCAGCCCCAAATAGATGAGAAAGGTGGTGAATGCTGACAACAGCATGCTGAGCCCAAACAACTGGATCATTTTGAAACGGAAGCTTCGTAGCGGTTTAGCCATTGAATGTATACCCTACTCCCCAAACGGTTTTGATCAGCTTATTCTTGTGCTGGTCCTCGCCGAGCTTCTTGCGCAAGGTCCGGATGTGCACCATGACCGTATTCCCGCCTTCATAATATGCCTCGCCCCACACCTGCTGAAAAATATGCTCCGAGCTAAACACCTTCTTCGGATGGCTGGCCAGCAGCATTAATATATCGAACTCCTTCGGTGTCAGCTCAATCGGCTCGCCGTACAAGAAAGCCGTTCGCTGCTCGGGAAATAGACGAACTCCCCCTGCTTCCAGAACGGATACGTCTGGTGTTGAAGCCATCGAAGGGTTCAAATGAATGAACCTGCGCAATTGCGCATTTACTCTTGCTACCAGCTCCATCGGATTAAAGGGCTTTGTCATATAGTCATCCGCCCCGCGGACGAGTCCGGTGATTTTATCCAGATCGGTTGTCTTGGCGCTCAGGAAAATGATCGGCAGATGATACTGCTCGCGAATTTGCCGGGTCACCTCATAGCCATCGATCTTCGGCATCATAATATCCAGGATGGCCAGGTCGATGGGCTGTGTTCGAATCACATCAAGCGCCTCCTGGCCGTCGCAGGCCTTCATACAGCGATAGCCTTCTTTGGACAGATGCAGCTCAATCAGGTCGGCGATTTCCTCCTCGTCGTCCGCAATCAGAATCGAAATCGGTTTCATAGCTTCGTCTCCTTTTCAAGGACAGCATAACCGAGACTGCCTGCGATTTCAATGACCAACCCATGAGCAGGCACATGGATAATCTGATCTTGGGTCATCACCAATCCCACCCTCAGAACAGCAAGCTCCCCTGCAGATGGAATCAAAACATACCAACCGCTCCTCTAACGGACATTTTGGATTGTTAGCAAGCCTTTTCAGACTATTTTGATCGCTAACGGACATTTTCGTTACTTAGAACGCTTAATCAACCCTTTCCCCTTCAAATCTATTAGCTAAGTGTACAAAATGTCCGTTAGATTTCCATCGTCATCAAAGATTAGTTCTAAGAGGATGTAATGTCCGTAAAATTCGGTAATCCGTTGATTGCCCTAGCTATGACGCTGAAGCTAAAGTAACCGATAAGCCCTCCAAAGGTATTCAGCAGCAAGTCGTCCACATCAAACTGGCCGATTCTCAATAATAGCTGGGCGCACTCCAGGAAGAGGCTCATCAGAAAAGAATATATTAGAGTGGCCCGTGCAGGAGTCTCATTCTTTTGCAGCATGATTCCGGTGAACAAGCCAAAAGGAACAAAGATCGCCACATTGCCAATCAAGTTGAAGAGACTATGGCCCGTCATCAGCTCCATCGTTCTTGTTATTTCTCTAAACGGCACCAGATTCCCCGTCAGAAGTCTCTGATAGACCAGTCCAGGATGGCTCAAGCTGCTATACAATTGGTTCCATAAGAACCCCGGTTCAACGTTCTGCATCTTGAACAGGATAATCTTCACCAGCATGAACAAATAAATAACAAATATAAGCCGAATCCCGGCATGGATTATTCTGGATGAAATACTCATGCGACCATCTCCTTGCCTTCCCAAGCTCGATTGTATTGCTTACTCCGCAACCGTCACAATGATGCCGTCTATATTGTTGCCGGAAAGTGAATATTTTCCTTGTGCGGGTATATAGATGACCTGATCTTCCGAAACCGGGTAATAAAACACCCGATATTCTTGCCCCCCTACTGTTGCGCTCATACTTTTCCGCTTCTTTAACTCATCAAGATATTGTTCGAGAACCAGGCCTTCTTCCTGCATAATTGTACTATGAGGCTGACCTACATACCGGAAATGCCAGGGCTCGAACCGAATGCCCGTGATGTCCGTCTTGTCTTCGGGATAGCGCAATATAAAGCCGTACTCCCAGGCATGCTTCTTGAGCCACAGTCCTTCAGGCGCTTCGCTCATCTCGCCTTGGGATGAACCGATGTCCAGCGACAGACCGAGGTTATGCTCGCTGAATCCGGCAGGCAGCGCCCACTTGGGGCCCATTTCGCGATACAGCTCGTCCTGCTTGCTCTCATCCCGGTACCCGCTGCTGATCAGAAAATGATGAATGCCCTCCTTGCCCGCTGCCTTAACCATCGCGGTAAAATGCTCAACCAGCCGCGGTGATAACATAATGCTGTTATCCAGGACACCGAAACCATCGATCAACTCAGGATTCTTAACCAGGCTTACCGCTTCCGTCTCAGGATGGAGTCCTTCGGGCACCGGATAATCCTTGTTCACCAGGAGCAGGTCCCCTTCATAGATCATGGACTTGCTTACTTCGATCGTAAACCCCAGTTCTTTCGTAAAAGTCTCCGGTTCCAGCATCTGATCATTTTGCTCCGCAGGGACGGTCAGCTCTCTATGCCATTCTTCAAGCGTGCTCACTTTCAGCTTCGCAAACCCAAGCCCCAAGAGCAGCAGGATCACCAGAGAAATCAACCACTTCTTCATATGCGTACTTCCTCCATACCTTTTCTTCTTCCTTAAGGATAAGAGGAACTTTTTAAAAAGAACGGATGGTAAATCTAAAGTTTTTCTTAAGTTTGTTCTTATGGAGAACCAAATGTGGAGAACCAAAAAAGAAAGGCCAACCGGCTCCGGGTTGTCCCGGTCCGATCGGCCATTCACAAGTCATGTGTTAAATTTGCTTAAGCGGCGTGCTGCGGCAGGAAGCCCCCTGCTCCTACACGAACCTGAATACGGTCGCTAAGGGTTACGCCTGCGGCATTAATCCATTCAGCATAATATTCATAAGTGCCCGGCGCCCGGTCATGGATCTCAGTGACAGCGCGCTGCATACCCGGCGAAGCGCTGGTCAAAGCCTGGGTGTCGATCAATACGCCGTTCTCATAGAGACGGTACTCGGTGGCATTCGTCCCCCACCACAGACTCGCGCTAAGCTGGTAGCTGCCATCTCCGTCCCAATTGTCATGCGACAATACCGGCTTGCCCGGTGAAGCATCCGTCACCATTACGCGAAGGGGCTCCGACTGCGATGCGCCCCAGGCATTGACCAATTCGCCGACATACGTATATACGCCGTTTGCCTTTCCCGTAATATCGACAGAAGCCGTCTGCATCGAGGGGGAAGCCTCCGTCAATGGGACGGTCTGAATCAAGACGCCGTCTTCATACAATTTGAATTCCGACCCGTTATTTCCCCACCACAAATTCATGGTCACCTTATAATCCCCGTCTCGGAGGCCGGTATCATAACCATTATTATCTGACAGTACAGGTTTGCCCGGGGCAGCGGCGGCATGCGGCTGCTTCACCTGGAATACGGCCCGGTCCGAGGCCACGTTGCCTGCGGCGTCCTCTACGCGGTATTCAATGACCTGCTCTCCTGCTCCCAGCTCCTTGGCGCTGATCGTCTGACCCTCTTCAATTGGCTGGCCGTTGAGGAGAAGCTCGCGGGCAATGACCCCGGAGAGCTCGTCCGTGCTGCGAAGCTCAAACTTCAGGATATCCTGCTCCCATACGTCTCCGATTCGGTTCCCCGATTGCGTCAGCGTTACGGCGGGCGCTGTCTTATCCAGCTTGATTTCTATCGTCTTCGCCTCTTCAACCACACCGCCTGCAGAAGAGTAATATTGAATGACGTTGATCCCTTCCCTGCCGATATCCACAGGACCCGAGTATACGGACTCAGCTCCCTCATTCAACCGATAGGTTGTCGATACCGGCTCCGAACCCGCAGCCGTCAGAGTAAGGGCCACATTCCGGTTAAACCAACCGTTCGAATTCGGCTGTTCTGATAGAACGGCAGTGGTTGCCGGGGGGACATGGGCCTGCGCAAGCGAAATATCGTTTATCCCCCGCACCTTCAATTGATATACGTCTCTAAAGATCGAAGATACACCTTGAAGATTGACAATCTGTCCCTCTTCATAGGGGAAGTCTGCGAGTGCCAGACCCGTTCTGGCATCCACGCGAACATGGTTGCTGACTCCATTCGCGCTGATCGCATCAAATTCAAAGGAACCCGATGGAGATGCCGTAATGATATTGGTGATCTCCACCTGGTGGAGTGCGATCAGTTGGCCTTGATTGGCAGCATTTACGGTATCGACCGCGACTGCCTCCGGCAGATCTGCCGTCCCGGTCTTTTCGATCAAGACCGGGCTCGTTAATTCGAGTTCAGTGTTATAGAGGGCTGTTGAGGCCGTAAGCTTGACCACATCTCCTTGATGAAATCCCGTACTGCTCTGATACACATAGACTCCGCCGGTAGCGTCCTGCAGATAGAAGGTTTGTCCTCCATAGATACCCGGCTCAGTCGTTACAGTACCTTGAACCGTGATCAGACTTCCTTCCGGCTTGCTTCTTCCTTCCGCAATCGTAATCAATTCCGGAAGCGAGCTGCCTCCATCCGGCAACGGTTCGGCAGGCACATTATCCAGCGTCACGGATTGGGTCAACAGATTATTGCCATTCTGCCGCAAGCGAAGATTGGCCGCCCCAGAGGTGCCCGGTTTGATGCGCATCGTTAAATCCTTATAAGCCCGTCCTTGACTATCAGCAGTCAGGCTGAAGGTGTCCCCGTATCCATAAGCGGTTGGCCAGGTTCCGTCCGCTTTTTGCGTCATGGCCACCTGGGTTCCTCCCGTCAGGTAAATCCCTGCACTAAAGCCGGTCACCGTTGAATTGGCAGGCAGGTTCTCGATGAGAACGCGAATCTGGAACTCTGCTGCATTGGGAAGTACAGATTGGCGGACAAAGCTGTAGACTGGCGAAGCATTCACTCCAGCACCACCATAGGAGCCCGGCTTGAAGGTCGAGCTGTCCCACCATTTATAGCCGGCGGCCGGTGCAGACCATGGTTCAGGCTGGGGCTCCGTTGAAGCCTCAGGCGCTTCGAAGGAATGCAGCTCTGTCGCCTCGTCCAATTGAAGCTCATCGACTTGTGCCAGACTTGTATAGCTCTCCTGGTCTGCCAGCCAATTCATCAAATTGACTAACAAAATGGCATCATCCTGCTCCTTGAAGCCATCATAGGTCGTCTTTTTAGCTCCTGTCTCTTCACGCAAATATTTTGGCGTTGCATCTTCTACCGGCGAGGAATCACCGATGAAGGCCGCTTTACCCAATCCAACCTTGGCTACGGCAACATAAGGTCCCTCATCCATGCCGCCGCCGTTATATACGCCCTGATCGACCGCATTTCCCCATGCCTCATTCGTCTGTGGGAGATACACAATGCCCTTGGCCTTGGTCGGATCGGTAATCGCTAGCGTAGAACCGGCGTGCATCGCAACTCCGTCAACTCCCTCGGTGATTCCGAACGCTTGATCGGGCTCTACAATATGATTAGCCGTGATGTCGCCCAATGCGTTATACCGGAATCGAACTCCGAAATTGTCTGCGAGCCAATCCGAGCTGACGACACCTTGCATGGCCTCCGAGTTTCGCTCTTCCGTGCTCATGCCCTTAGTCGGATCCTCCCAAGCCCCTCTGCGATACCCGTTGAAAGCTTCAGAGCCGTCCCAGCGGTTCTTGTTACGGTCGGCATTATAGTGATCACCGATGAAGAAAATACTTCCGCCGTTTTGTACATATTGCTCCATCGCAACCTGTTCGCTCTGCTTGAAGGGAATGTTTGGCTCCGCGATAACAAATACAGAATAGCCGCTTAGATCGCTGTAGGTAATCGGTGTTGACTTGCGCAGCTCGGCGACATCAAATCCGTCGGCCGCCAGTGCTTGTCCAAAATCGGAAAACCCGCCGTCGATCACCCAGTCTGCGGCACCTGCGGTCTGGGCATGAGTGTTGTCAAAAAGAATTTTCTTGCCGGCATTCTCATTTACCACTTTGGCAGCAATGTAGGGTGCGGGATCGTTCGGACCCTCGGCATGCACAGGTGCGAGAATCGCGCCCAGCTCCAACTGAATCGTAAATGCCAAGGATACAGCAAGTCCGATCCGCAGCCACTTCTTCCCGATTTTCTTTCCAAGCCTAACCAGCTTTCTGCTCATAATTTCCCTCCCATGAGATTAAGAGTAGTTTAACACCCTTATTTTGGCATGCGATTATTAGCTAAAAAGTAAGGTTATGTAAAATTTAAAGAAATATATTTTTCTTCCCATCGGCATCCTAACAAAAATAACACTGCGTTTACCATGCCGCTGATGTAGTTGTTTATAATAGCTGTATTCCATTCAAGTTCCACATTTATCTGATCGGCATGGGAGGCAGCCATTGATGGCATCTATAAATTCTATAAATCTGACGATTCTGCATACGAGTGATATTCACGGCCACCTGTATCCGACCGATTACCGCGGCCCTGGTGATAAACCGCTTGGCCTTGCCAAGCTGTCGCGCCTGATTCAGAAAGAGAGAAGCCGGAGCACAAATATGCTCCTGATCGATAACGGAGACTTGCTCCAAGGAACGCCGCTGATGTATCACTATGCCAAGTTCAACCGCCAAGGTCTGCACCCTGCAGCCAGAGCGCTGAATGCGCTTGGATATGATGCAGCCGTGCTTGGGAATCACGAGTTCAATTACGGACAGGACCTGCTTCGACAGGCGATCAGCGATTCCGATTGCCCCTGGCTATCTGCTAACATCGTAAACAAGGCTGATGGCAAGCCTGCATTCGGCAAGCCATATCGGATCTTCGAGCTGCCGCAAGGCGTCCGCATCGCCCTGCTGGGGCTTACCACTCATTTCATTCCAAATTGGGAGGAACCAAATCACATCGGAGGCTTGTCCTTTATTGATGTGCTTGATGCTGCTAAGTACTGGGTAGACAAGATTCGTTACACTGAGCAACCGGATGCGGTGATTTTGAGCTATCACGGGGGCTTCGAACGCGATCCCATAACTGGTGAAGCAACCGAGCCCTTAACCGGCGAAAATCAAGGCTATGCGATATGTGAAACGATCGAGGGTGTCGACATCCTGCTCACCGGCCACCAACACCGCCTGTTAGACGGGGAGATTAACGGGGTAGTCATTACGCAGCCTGGCAGTGCCGGACAAGCGATCGCAAAGGTAGAGCTGGAATTTCAGGCGACTCCAGAAGGGGGATGGCGGCTATCGAGCAAATCCTCCTCTTTGCTTCTTGTAGATGAAGCGGATCAGGCCGATGAGGATTTTCTGTCTCTATTTGCTGAGGATGAACGGCAAACGCAGCATTGGCTTGATCAACCCATAGGCCGCACCGAGGGAGATCTCTCCATTCCCGATCCGTTTACAGCCCGTCAGGCAGATCATGCCTTTACGGAAATGATAAATTGGATTCAAATGGAGGTGACCGGGGCCGAGCTCTCTCTGGCTGCCATCTTTACCAATGAAGCCAGAGGCTTTGGAGAATTAATTACTATGCGCGATGTAGTGTCCAACTACATTTATCCAAATACGTTAAAGGTTGTCCGTATGCGAGGCAGCGACATCCGGGACATGCTGGAGCAGACGGCCCGATACTTTGAGGTGAATGAGACCGGTGACGGACTATGCATTGCGCCGTCTTACCTGGAGCCAAAGCCGCAGCATTTCAATTATGATATGTGGGAAGGCATCGACTATACGCTCGACATCTCAAAGCCCGTCGGACACCGGGTGGTCAGACTGGAGCGCCACGGAGCACCTCTTAATCCGGAGGCAAGCTTCGATGTCGTCATGAACAGCTACCGGGCTGGCGGTGGCGGCAATTTCGACATGCTGAAAGAAGCACCTGTCATTCGTGAAATTCCTACCGATATGACCGAGATTCTCGCGGATTACATTTCCCGGGCGGGCGTGATCCAGGCGACTTGTAATCACAATTGGGAGGTTGTCTACTAAGTTCATCTAATCCATATGAAAGGGCGGCGCCAGAATAAAATTTTCTGACACCGCCCTTTTTTCACCCTTTTACCAGCTTGGTCCGAAGCTTGTTGGACACCCACTCGATGATCAGAATCAGAATAACCAATCCGATCAGAATCGCCCCGACCTGATTCCACTTATACCCGTTCATGGCAAAGATCAGCGGCGCACCGATCCCCCCTGCGCCAACCAGGCCCAGGATGGATGCTTCGCGCATATTCATATCGAACCGGTAAATCGTTACCGAGAGGAACAACGACATCAATTGCGGCAAGATACCGTAGCGTACCTTTTCAAAGGTCGTGCAGCCAATCGAGGTCATGGATTCGAGCACCTTGGTATCCAACTCCTCGATCGCGTCCACATACAGCTTGGATAGCATTCCAACCGACGTGATCCCTATCGTCATCACGCCCGAGAAAGGCCCCGGACCGGAGACACGGATAAACATCAAGCCATACACGAGAGCCGGAATCGTCCGGATGAAGATCAGCAGCAGGCGGGTAAGCCAAGCCACCGGCTTGGGTACAATATTTGAAGCAGCCAGAAAGGCAAGCGGAACGGATAAGACCGCCCCTACAATCGTGCCCAAGAATGCAATTGCTATCGTCTCCACCAGCAAATACAGTACACTTTGTTTTGAGACGCTCAAGAGCAAGTTCAAGTCGGGATTCAGAATTCCGGTTATAATATTCTGAGCGATGTTCAGACCGCTCTGATTAATATCCTTCAAATTAACAGCAGCAAGCGACCAGGCAAACAGCGTAATAATAATCACCGTAAGCGTCAGCACATACCGCATATTACGCGGGTGAGCCTGAAGTTGCTTCTCGATCGTCGTCACTCACGAACCTCCTCTCTTTCATCAAATCAGCTTTTTGCGGAAATGCTCACTAACCGTCTCGATCAGATAGACCGTGATTACCAGTGCCAAAATGATCATCCCCACATTCTGATAATCACGCCAGCCCAAATCCTCTTTAATCAACAGGCCAACTCCGCCCGCACCCACGTATCCCAGGATCGCCGCATAGCGTACATTCCCCTCAAAGCAGAACAGCGAATTCGACAAATAGCTTGGCAGCACCTGTGGAAACAAGGCATAGCGGAATGCCTGAATTCTTGTCATCCCGATGGATTCCATCGCTTCAAATGGACCCATATCCACATTTTCAATCTGCTCATACAGCAGCTTGCCCACATAAGATAGCGTAAACAGCAGAATTGCTACTACGCCCGCGGTTGGTCCCAAGCCAAAGATGAAGGTAGCAATCAAGGCTGTAACCAGGGTTGGCAAGGTACGCAGCAGGCTTAGAACAATCTTGAAGAAGGCGGTCACAAACCGGTTTGGAACGACATTGGAGGAAGCCAAAATCGCTATAGGCAGTGCAAGCAGCGCGCCGATCATCGATCCGATAAGCGACATCTGCAGCGTGTCTACAAGCGCTCCCCACAATTTAGGAAAGTACGCCCAATCCGGCGGGAACATCTCGCCGATCATCCCGAACAGCTTGCTTATTCGCACAAACAATACTTTCAAATCAAAATTCGTAAATTCCACGGACAGAGCAACTGCCACAATAACGAGCAATAGAATCAGCGGCGTGCGGGAGCGTTTCTCCAGAACGATTTTGCCGTTCGGAAGAATAACCTTTTTAGGCGGAAATAGTTTGTCATACATAAGCAATCCCTGCCTCCGCTTGGACCGACATTTCCTCCTCAAAACGACCGCCGTAAATTTCGCCAAGCACTGCCACAGTGACCCCGGAGGCCTCCCCGTCAAAGACAACCTCGCCCTGACGAATGCCAATAATGCGGTCGGCATATTCCAGTGCTACCTCGACATGGTGAATATTCATAATGACCGAGATATTCATCTCCTGGTTAATCCGTTTGAAATCATCCATAACCATTCTGGACGTCACCGGATCAAGCGAAGCAATCGGCTCATCCGCCAGAATAATATCCGGATTCTGAGCAAGCGTCCGCGCGAGTGCCACCCGCTGCTGCTGACCGCCTGACAGCTGATCCACACGAATATAGGCCTTATCGAGAATACCTACTTTATCTAATGCCTCCAGTGCCTTGATCTTGTGATCCTTCGTGAAGATTCCGGTCAGCTTGCGCCATAGCGGCAGATCAGGGACAAAGGAAACCAGCACATTCTTGATCACGGAAGTTCTCGTCACCAGATTGAAGGATTGAAAAATCATGCCGATTCTCCGGCGGAACCGGCGAACCTGGCTGCCCTTCAGCTTCCCTACATCCACGCCATCCACATGGAGCCGGCCTCCGGTAATCTCATGCATTCGATTAATGCAACGAATCAGTGTGGATTTCCCCGCTCCGGAGAGACCGATGATGGCGACGAATTCGCCCTGCTCGATGGACAGATTTATATTTTTCAAGGCTGTTGTTCCGTTTGCGTATTTCTTCTCCACCTGTTTGAATTCAATCATGGCATAAGCTCCGATCCTTTAGTCTGCGTAAAAACGTGAAAAAATGAGGGCATCACGTTGCCATGATGCACTCATTTCATTCCAAAGCTTCCCTTTGACTTTCTCGCCTTGATCCTGGATTACTGCTTTTGGCTCTTGATCAGCTCTTGAGCCTTGCGCTCGTTGTCGTAATCCGAGGACTTTGCTTCCTGGTAGCCTTCATGACTGTACACGGCGATCACTTCTTTTCCTTTGTCTGTCTGAGCAATGGCAATGAAGGCCTTTTGCAGGGCAGACTTGAATTGATCATCCATCAGCGAAGAGTTTTTGCTTACGCTGATCGTATCGTTATAGATTCCTTCCGTAACACCGATCACATTCGTCTCATCCCAGATCGAAGCGGAACGGCTGAACTCGGTTGTCCATTTTTCTTCATAATCTCTTCTTGCATCAGCAAAAGCCACAATGATATCCACTTGACCGGCCGCCAGACGGGCGAACGAGCTTCCGTAAGAGTCCGAAGTCACTACATGCTTCAGATCTGTGATGCTCTTGTCGTAGTTCTTTTGAAGCCACAGTGTCGGGTAAATGTAACCCGCGGAAGAAGAAGTGGACATGACTGCCCAGTTCGCGCTGTCCAGGTCTTCCCAAGTCAAGGATTCGCCTGCATTCACCTTTGCCGCCAGCTCTTTGCCCTTATCCGTTGGGCCTGCGATGGCAATTGAACGGTAGTAGGTTGCTTGTTTGTCTGTAGGTGCTGTCGGCTTATTGTCGTTCCAGTCCTTCGGATTGTCGGAATCGTTGGACAGACCTGCACGGGTAGCAGTCAGAATCACATCCGCACCGTCATCGTACAGGGCGTATGTTCCGCCCGGGATGAACCCGATGTCCGTCGTCCCTGCTGTCAGCGCCTCACCAACCGCCTCATAAGTCGTACCTACATCGATCGTAACTGTTTCCACGTTATAGCCTTCAGTAGCCAGTTGCTCTTTCAACAAATCCTTCAATGGGTCTGTTGCCGTAATGATTTGGTCAGGGTCCTTGGATGGAACAAAGCTGACCTTAAGCTCCTTGATCTCTGTTGCAGAAGGCGTTGCTTCTTGCGCCGTATTCGTCTGAGGGGCAGGAGTCGTGTTATCTGCTGCCGCTCCGTTATTTGCCGTGTTTCCGTTAGCACCGCATCCTGCAAGAAGGCCAACCCCTAATGCAAATACTGCAGTTAACATCCATCTGTTTCTCACTATCAAATACCCCCACTTTTTATAATTCGGACTCGCCGAGTGTCTTGTCTCTCGAATGCAAACCCAAATTCATCATACAAGCCCTTTGTTATGTAATGATTATCTGCCTGTAAAAATTTTGAAGCGTCCATTTACATAGCGTTGACCTTGCGAAAACAAAAGTGGTCGAGGGAGCTGGCGTGCTTGCAATAGCGCGGCGGGCGCAGCAGTATAAAGCCTGCTAATGATTCTGCGTGGGGGGCAACGTGCGAACTCTTCACATTTATGCCTTTCTAAGCAGGCTCTTGACTCGGCTTTATAGTTGCCTTGACACACTATTTCATTACTAACAGCAACTGCGTAACACTGCACCCCATCAAATACGGATCGCGCACATTTAGTGAAAAAAAGTTACTTAAATTTCGTGAAATTGGTGGAAATGCGTATATAGTGAAATTTTTTCGCTTAAAGTTGGCTAAAACGTGGGTTTGGCTAATTACTGGAGATTTAAGGTAAGTTTTTTCACTAGAGATGGATTTGAGCGCAGAATGAAGAGTTTAAGGTAAGTAATTTCACTGGAGCATGACCGGAATGAGGTTAATCAAGAAGGAGAGTGAATTTCGGAGCAAAACCGGAGATACCAACCGGACAAATGAAGTTCGACGCAAGGCCAGGGCATCCTTATGGTTTGGCCATGTGCAAACTGCATTTTGTAGTTAAACTGCAGAGCAAAGTAGTCAGGGCAAAAGTGTGAAATGAATCTGAAGAAAGAACAACAGCGATCGTAAGATCATTTCACACGGCTGCCATCCCTACGTGCTAAATGCTTGTGCACTGCCTGCCACAGGCAGCAAGCTTACTATAATTAACTGCTGCCATGCCTTTTAATGTCTGACAAAGTATTCATGCTTTCCGAATTGGGCGATCGCTTCGGCATCCGGCAGCCATACCCATTCATCCAGCTCCGATTGACAGCGGTGTGCCCGAAAGGCAGCCAGCTTGGCCTGGAATTGTCCCGAAACATCAATCTTCACAACATCGTTGCGCGTGTAGCCATAACGCTCCGGTTGAGCCATCATATTTCCATACGAAATATAATAGAGGCCGCTCTGACAGCCTGATTGCTCATAGGCAATACGAGTAGCCCGGCCGATGGCGCAATGATCGGGATGTCCTCCCCATTGTTCGTGGAAGGTTAGCACTGCGTCCGGTTCGATCTCCCGGATGTATGTCTCAATTCGAGCGGTAAGCTCCGCTTCTTCAATGAATTCCACCGTCTTGTCACGGATATCCAGAAAATGAAGATGGGCAACGCCCAGATGACGGCAAGCCTCTCTCAGCTCTTCTTCCCGTGCGGCTGCAATCGTCTCGCGGTTCAGATAAGGCGGATTTCCCATGCGGCGTCCCATTTCTCCGCGCGTGGCGCTAATCAGCGTAATCTCGGCACCAGCTGCGGCGTACTTCGCCAAAGTGCCCCCGCAAATAAATGTCTCATCGTCGGGATGCGCGAATACTGCAAGCAGCTTGTTACCTGCCCCTAGCAAATCCTCTTTCATTCGGGAAATGCCTCCCTTCCCAAATGAAGTGCTACATCCATACGTCCATGATCATCGTAGCCAGCCAGTAACAGATGCCCTTCCGAGTCGACCTCATAATGGGTCAATCCTTCCATACGCAGCCAGCCCTGCTCATCAAAGCGAAACGCCACACGGTATGAGCCTCTTTCTCCTCCTGCGACGCGCGCTTCTCTCAAGTTCATCCTGAAGTTCCGGACAAATACATAAGATGTAGCTTCACTATGCACATATACCTTTTCCCCAACGAACTTCTGCAGTTCATTTTCTACCTGTTGCCGTTCAATTGAAATCATATCGTCATTCTACCTTCTTTGCTCAAAGTCATCCGTCTCATTCTAGAGAGGTTCATGTTCGTTCAACGATTCTATTATAGCACCGAGACCTATGTGCGATTACCCTTGTTTCCCTTGGTATTTGTAAGAATTCTATGAACATGCTGGTTGCGAATGGCTTGATCGGTGATATTGGACTTTAATAAACGATCATAAATTGCATCAATTTGTTCCGGAGAAAGGGATGGCTCTGAGTTCTCCAGCTTCAGCCTTGTTAGCTTTTGTTTTAGAGGATTGTACATTTTGAATCGATTGCTTACACTCCATTGTTGGTCCGTTCGCTTCCCTTTGATTTCTCCATTATAATTTTTCGTTTCAATAACAAATAGACAATAAGGCGAAATAACAACGTGATCAATTTGGGAAAAGCCGGTACGAGACTTGTTATTAGGAATGAGCAGATCGCTAAGTGATTTACATTCCCGAGGAAGCTGATCCAGTTGAATATTAATCTTATGTTCGCCAAGCTCTCCGATTCTGGTGGATTCTACCCATTCGATACAAAGGGCAAGAATTCCTCTCTTCAAAAAAAAGCCCCCCAGTCTGCCGAAACGGCTTTTCCGGAAGGGCTTCTTCTATTTATAAGGATACGGCTTCTTCTATTCCACGCTCTTCAGCGCTTCCACCATGTTAATCCGGTTTAGGGTGCGATTGGTCATGCGGTTGACTATAATCGCAAAGCAGAAGGTAATCGCCGCTGAGAACAGATAGCTGATCGGCTTGACATGTACGGCAAAGTACATTGACGGCATATTGAGTGCCGTGGTCAAGAATCCGCTCAGAATTCTTCCAACCGGTAATCCGACAAGAATACCGATGAGCGTTAGGATCAACGATTCCTTGTTCACGTATGAATGTACCTCTTTATCATAAAATCCAAGCACCTTGATGGTGGCAAGCTCCCGTGCCCGCTCGGAAATGTTTGTGTTCGAGAGTGTAAACAGCACGACAAAGGCCAACCCGCCTGCCATCGCGGTAATCAGCAGCACCACGGCATTAATCAGATCAAATCCGAATTCGTCGATCAGAGCCGCTTTGCTTACAGAGGAGAGAACAGCGTCATTCTCCAGCAGCTCATCCGCATAAGCGGCTTGGTCAGCACGCGGAATGTCTGTAAAGTGAGCCATCACGGCATTCGGAGCGTAAGAACCGAACAGCTTTTCGTACAGCGATTGCGTCATGTAGACGTTATTTCCCAAATAATTCTGAACTACATCCAAGACCACAACCTCACGCTGCACCAGATTCATATCCTGCAAATAAAGAGCGTCTCCCGATGACAGCCCAAGGATCCGGGCCGCGCTGCGGGTAATCAGAATCCCCTCATCATCCGGATCGATCTGCTTGCCGTCCAGATTTTCAATATGAATATAATCCCTAAGGGCATTACGCTCTGTAAGAACCATTAACTGCACTTTTTCGCCCTGCTCATTCTTATTGATTGCCTTGACACTCTCGATTCGGAGGTTCACCGTATCCTTGACCCGGCTATCCGCAGCCATTTTCTCTACAATCGCATCATTCGCATCGTCTTCGAATACGGCCATCAAATCATAACGGTTGATCTGCTCATACTGCTTCGGCGCCAAATCGGCGATCGAATCCTTAATGGCAAAACCGCAAAGAATCAGGGCGGTACAGCCCATAATCCCGCCAATCGTCATAAACAGACGTTTCTTGTAGCGGAACAAATTCCGGACCGTTACCTTGTTCAAAAATTTAAACCGATTCCAGACGGTTGGAATTCGCTCCAGAAAGACGCGTGAGCCTGCGCGCGGCGCCTTGGGACGCATGAGTGTTGCAGGCATTTTAACCAGCTCGCTGCGGCAAGCCAGCACGGTAGCACCAACAATTCCGACGATGAACAGCAGTACGCCTCCAATGCCGTAGAGCAGATCGAACCGCAGCTCATAGTATGGCAGGGTATACAGGTCCCGCAAGATAACAGCTACAAACTTCGGCATAAACACAAAGCCAAACAGATCGCCCAGGACACCACCCAAAAGGCAGGCTAACAGCGCAAAAAGAATATACTTGCGGTAGATCGCCGCATTTCCAAAGCCCATGGCTTTATACGTACCGATCAGTCCGCGTTCCTCCTCCACCATTCGAGTCATTGTCGTGAGACTCATAAGAATGGCAACCAGCAGGAAGATAACGGGAAAGACCCTTCCGACCGCTTCAATAGAGGAGAGGTCACTGCTAAAACTGGAATAGCTGTCAATCGACGTGCGGTCCTGAACATACCACTGGGTCATATCCAGGTTATCCAGTTCCTTGTAGGCGTCAGCCAGCTTCCGCTCGGCCTCTTCCTTTTTGTCAGCATATTCCTGCTCTTGTCCCTTCAGCTCCGCCTCGCCCTCGGCAAGCTCTTCTTTGCCTTCTGCGATTTCCTGGCGGGCATCGTCAATTTTATCCTTCGCCTCCGCCTCCTCGGCATTCAGCTTGGCTTCCCCTTCGGCGAGCTCGGCCTTTCCTTCGGCAAGCTCGGCTTTTCCGGCTTTAAGCTCGGCCTTTTTCGACTCGATCGTCTGGCGGGCCGCCTCAATCTCTTTCTCCCCGGCCTTCAGTTCTGCCTCCGCTGCTGATAGCTGTTGTTCACCGAGTTCCCGCTGCTCCGCAAAGGCATTCTTCTGCTGATCAAGTGTCTGCTGGCCGCCGATGATCTTGCCCATGCCGAGTGCGGCCCGAACAGCAGCATCACCTTGTGCAGGCAGGGCAGCAGCGAGCGCGCTGCTCTCTTCCCCGGTGCCGGTTGCAATCGCCTGATCATCCGCACCGTTCGCAGCCAAAGCAGCCGCCGCATTCACCAACGCGTTCCATTGCTCCTCCGGCCAATAGTCGCCAAAGGCAGCCTTCAGCGAAGCAACCTGGGGCTCAAGCTGTGCGCGCCCTGCATCCAATTGCTCCTGGGCCTGCTTCAACTGTTGCTCAGCCGCAGTAAGCTTCGCTTCCGCCTGTTCGCGCTCCTTGGCCAGCTGCTCTCTGCCTTCCTTCAGCTTCCGGGCATTGGCATTCAGCTCGCTTTCTCCCTTGGCAAGCTGAGCCTCCCCTTCAGCCAATTGCTTCTCCGCTTCGGCCAGCTTCTTCTTCGAGCTATTAATGGCGGCACGAGCATCGGCAATTTGCTGTGCTGCGTTCTTCTCTTCACGGACAAGCTTGTCCTCGCCCTCGGTCAATTCCTTTCTGGCGGATGAGATTTCGTCCCATGCATCAGCAAACTTCTGATCTGCCTCCGTGAACTTCTCGTCCATGGTGGTTTCGGCATCTGCTATTTTTGAGCGCGCTTCTTCCTGTACCGATTCATATCGCGCCTGCTCCCGCTGTGACTTGATTCGGCCTTCAATCTGGCCGATAGCGGCCTGCACAGCTTGATCGTATTCTTCGCTGTAAGTGTCCATTTCCTTTGTTCCCGCCAACACCAGATACGCAGCCGTATAAATCTTATGGTCCACATCATCGGCAGTTACAAAAAAGATAAAGTCCGTAGAAGTATTGGCCCGAAAAATATTACCCGCTCCGCTTCCCTGTATATCCATCGGGTCCAGGACAACACCTGTAATCGTAAAGCTAGATCTTACGAGACTGGAAGCTTCCTCATCCTCCATATCCGTCTCTACGTCGAGCTCCAAGTCTTGCTCCAGCGTACCGACTTCGTCTGACGATGCATCCTTTTGATCCGCCGCTGCCGGAGACTCGGTCTTCTTATCTTCGCCTTCCTCTGTATCCTCCATCAGTATCAAGGTATCCCCGATCGACTTGCCGCTTTCCTCCAAATACTTCTTGGTCACGGCAATTTCACCGGCTTGGCCCGGCAAGGCTCCCTCCAGCAAGTGAGGCGCATTTAATCCCTTCGGACTAAGCATCTTGACTTCCGTGCTCTTGCGAATACCCTCGACATCGGTGTAGATCGTCTCACTGTATCCGCCTTCTGCCTGCTCGATTCCATCAATTTGAGCTAGTGCATCCAGATCTTCATCTGTTAATCCAAGGGTCGACATCACCCGAATATCAAATAACTGCTGCTTGTCATAAAATTTATCCGCCGAATAATACATATCGAGACAAGCGGCGTATAAGCCGGTCAGCATGGCCACGCCGAGCGCCGTAATGAACGTAATGGATAAGAATCGCTTCCAGCCCTTCTTGATCGAACGCAGGATGTCTTTTTGATAGGCCTTGTTCATCGTTTACCACTCAATCTGCGCAATCGGTACAGGCTGCTCATTGTGAACAGTCTTGACCACCTTGCCGCTCTTAAAATGGATAACCTTATCTGCCATCGGCGCGATTGCAGAATTATGCGTAATCAGGAGCACCGTAATCTTCTCCCGGCGGCACGTATCCTGAAGGAGCTGCAGGATCTGCTTGCCTGTATTGTAATCCAAGGCTCCGGTAGGCTCATCGCATAGCAGGAGCTTGGGATTTTTAGCTAAGGCCCGGGCAATCGATACCCGTTGCTGCTCCCCTCCGGACAATTGAGCCGGGAAGTTGTTCTTGCGGTCGGCAAGTCCTACCTTATCCAGCGTGTCCGAAGCACTCAGGGAGTTCTCGCAAATCTGGGCCGCCAGCTCAACATTTTCCAATGCCGTCAAGTTCGGAACCAGATTGTAAAACTGGAATACAAAACCGATATCCGTACGGCGATAGCCCACCAGCTGTTTCTGGTTATACTTCGAAATGACTTCGCCATCCACAATCACATCGCCGGTCGACGCCGTATCCATGCCTCCCAGGATATTCAGTGCCGTCGTTTTACCGGCCCCGGAAGCCCCCAATATGACGGCAAGCTCGCCTTGTTCAATCGAGAAGTTCGCATCATCCAATGCCCGAATTGCCACGCCCTCTGAGGCGTATTCCTTGATGACCTTGTTGAATTCGATATATGCCACTTGATTCTCTCCTTTTGCAAAGGGTGATTCAACACGCAACCCATTGACTTTTATCTGTTAATATAATAGCTTAAAGACAACGTGTTGTTTTTACAACCGTCAGTTGAGTTTAAAACGTTAATTTCACGACATTTTTAATAAATGTGTCGGATTAAAAGCATGATGTAGGATTGTGTTAGGAGGAGCTTGGGCATGAATGAAGTCAAGCTTGACCGAAAAAAACGGTATACCCGGATGGTGCTTCAAGACAGTCTTATTGAGCTGATGAGAGAGAAGCCGATCAATAAAATTACGATAAAAGAATTATGTGAACGGGCAGATATTAACCGGACCACCTTCTACGCGCATTATTCAGATCAATATGATCTGCTTCGCAAGATTGAGGCCGAAACTCTATCCTGGGCGAAGGAAATGATTTCCGGATTCAAGCACAAGACAGACAAGCAGGAAGCCTTGCAGCTTCTGGAGGAAATCTTTCATTACTTTGTTCAGAACAGCAATTACCTTCAGGTATTAATGAGTGAACAAGGCGACCTAGAATTCCAGAAGCAGTTGTTCACGCTTATTTACCAGCATTCCGGCATTAATCCATATGCTGAGCCTGATGGAACGATGGATACGAAGGAATCCTACTTTATATTCATTGTGAACGGAAGCGTCGGACTTATACAGCATTGGCTAAAGTACGGTCATAATAAATCCGCAAGAGAAATGGCGGAGATTATCTATACGATGGCCTTTCAGTATGTTCTAGACTGAATCTGCCTATTTAGCGTGAAGCTCGGACTGGGCAACACGCAAAAATGAGGCTGTCCCAATGTCCTAATCGGACTGGGGCAACCTCATTTTTGGAGGGCCAGATTGCTCTTTCCCTCTTCTCCCTCTATTCATTACGACTCACGCGGAAGCCTTGATCGGGCCCAAATCCATTTGCTTCGAATCTACCCCGATAAGACAGCTCGCTGCTGCCAACGTCGCCAATCCAACCGCCGCCCCTGACTACCCGAAAACCGCCAGGATTGTCGGAATCGTCTACATACCAGTCCCAGCACCACTCTCTTACATTGCCCGACATATCGTAGAGTCCCAATTCATTGGGCTTCTTGCCCCCGACCGGTTGGGTCTGACTCCGGTTATTTTCAATCGCAGGCCAGTTCCAGTCTCCGGTTAAATATTCTTCCCCAACGTTTCTCCAATACCAGGCCACTTCATCCGCCTGATTGCTGCCGCTGTACTTGTAGCTCTTGCTCAGCTGGCCGCCGCTTGCGGCATATTCCCATTCCGCTTCTGTCGGCAACCGGTAACCGTTAGCTCCTTCATTTATCGTTACGGTCCACTTTACGGAATCGTTCTCGCTCTTGTTATTAGGATCTTTTGTATTCTTGTCTATATTATAATGGGGCTCCAAGCCCTCCAGCAGGCTCCTTTTATTGCAGTACTCTACCACATCGTACCAACTGACTCCTTCAACCGGCAAATTGTCGCCAATAAATTGGGAGGGATTGGTTCCCATAATCTCTACCCACTCTTTTTGAGTCACCTCATATTTTCCGATATAGAAGCTTGATAGAACTGCGTCTCCTCCATGGTAGTTGGACTTTGTGTTCACGAAAGCACCTCCCTTGATGAATACCAAGCCATCCTCCTTCTCGGCCCCTCCCTGCGAGCAAGCACTGACAACAAGCATTAATTCTATTAGCAGGAAAATGATCAGCTTTCTCATGGATAGGTCTCCTTTGGGAAAATAGAATTATTATATTCCAACAGTTATGTAGAAGCTTTGGATGAAAGCATTAAGGCCGCCGGCAATGGAGACCGAACGGCCTCTGTATTCAAGGATCAATCGTTTACCACACCGTTACGTTGGAACTCCCGCTGCTTTGATATCCTTCTGTCGCCAACACCTGGTAAGACCAGCTGCTGCCCAGGTTCATGCCTTTACTTTTCCAAGCGTTGACATGGTTGCTGAAAGTGATAGCTACATTGCTGCCCGTTGCCCGCTTCGACTGACGGACGCTCCAATATTGCTGAAAGGTCTGTGTACCGTCGATGGAAGGAGCATTGTAGCGCATCGTAGTGTAGATGTCATAGGTGCCGCCGTCACTAGTCACGGTACCCTTATGCGTTCCGGTAGGCCGATACGTGCCCCAGCTGTCAACAACGTAGTATTCGATGAGTGAATTTCTTGTCCATCCGTAGAGCGTCAAGTATCCGTTCCCAGAAGGCGCCCAGACGCCGGCATTATAGTTGATCGTCCGATTAGGCGATCCCTTGCCCCAACCTTTGCCTACAACAAAGTTTCCGGTGTTACTCCAAGTGACACTGTAATTCCCGCCTGATCCATTGACCGCATTGACGGTTCCGCCGCCGTCGGTCCAGTTTTGCCAGTAGTCCGTCGCTGCATTTGAGGTTGCTCCAAACAAGCCAAAACTCATCGAAGCTGCAAGGCATAAGGTCAAAAGTTTCTTATTGAACCCGAACATGAACACTACCTCCTCAAATCGTTTTATTGGATTACAATTGATTCACCTGCGCAAAACTACGGTTGCCTTCTTTTCCGGCATTGCTCTTATCCCGGAGCATATCCACACCACATCTTACTATCACCTCCTTTATTAGAAAATTATAGAAGGTAAGCGCATACATTACACTTTGCAAATTAAAGGTTTTATCTTCTATTTTTTACATTTTTAATAGAAAGGAGTTGAAAAAGCGCACCCTCCAGCCAAAGGCTGAAGAGTACGCTTAATTTTACGGCTCTATATTAGGAACTTGATCAAGGCAAGCTTACGCCGCGGGAGCTAACGTACAAGGAATACCATTCATCACGGCTCAATTCTATGTTTTCCGCTTCCGCACAAGCTTGAATCCGGGAAGGGTCGGTCGTTCCGATGACCGGCTGGATCGCAGCTGGATGCTTCATCAGCCATGCAAGCACAATCGCCTCCCGTGAGGTCTGCTTCTCTTCGGCAAGCCGTTTTACGAGCGAAGCGGTGCTTTTCACATTATCACTTGCATCCTGCAGACTAGCCCCGGAGTACAAGCCCTTTGCCAGTGAACCCCATGCCTGCAGCTGAATGTTCTCCATCTGGCAGTATTCCAGTGTCCCTTCCGGGAAAATGTTGTTTCTCGCGGCATCCTGGTTCACATGAATACCCGTTTCCAGCCAACCGATTTTATTCAGACTCAGCTCCAATTGGTTCACGACCAACTTCTCGCTCAATTGACTTTGCAATAATCGAATCTGACCTGCGCTCATATTAGATACCCCGAAATAACGGGCTTTACCTGATGCTTTCAGTTGATGAAAGGCTTCTGCCACTTCACGTGCATCCATGAGCGCATCCGGGCGATGCAAGAGCAGAACATCCAGGTAGTCAATGCCGAGTCTGGACAGAATGCCGTCCACGCTCTCCAGGATATACTCCTTTGAAAAATCATAACGCGCCGGAACACCCTTTGCTTCATCCGGAAAGCGAATCCCCAATTTCGATTGAATGATCATTCTTTCTCTCAGGGCCGGATTCTGCTGCAGCACTTGACCAAAGACGGTCTCTGCTTTTCCGAATGCGTAAATATCAGCATGGTCAAACATATGGATTCCACGATCCAAGGCGGTCTCCACCGCTTCCTGCGCCTGCTTCACATGAGCGGATTCAATCGGATCCCGGGTCCATCCTCCGCCTAGCCCCATACATCCCAAAATAAGCCGGCTTGCGTCCAAACCGTGATTATGAATTGGCAATACTGTCATCTCTCAAGCACATCCTCTGTTATATAATATATTGTTGAATCGCGCCATTCTCGTCTATAAAGTCGATGACCGACCGATTATTCTTGAGGTCTACGAATAAGGTGCACTGTGAAGTGCCCTTCTCCCAAGTGAGCCGAACTTCATCTGCAGCAGTGTTCAGCACTCGAAACTCTCCGTTAAACGCTTCATACTCATTGCGGAACTTGATCAGCTTCAGCAGTCTTTGAACCACTGCCTGATCCATAGATCGTTCGATTTCCTCAAGGGTAAAGTTATGGCGGTTAATTTCGCGCCCCTCACCGGTCTTCGCAACCCCCTCAAGATCGTTCTCTCCTGCCAACAGTCCGACATAGTAAACCTGCGGTACACCCGGCGTAAAGAACTGCAAGGCCCGGGCCGCTAAATAGGCATCATCATCGGAATTAAGCACCGAGTAATAAGAGCATCTGATTTGATGAACGTCAAATCCATCCTCAGCTTTATGCTCATCCGATAATATCAGGCTGAGATTTGCTCCTCTTTCCAGGCAAGTGTCCACGATTTGTCTTGCTTCTTTGGTATCGATCAAATCGTCCAGATCCGGCTTGAGCGGAATGCCATCGTGGCAGTCCAGCATCGTGAATTGTTTATGCGGACGGTTCTTCAGATAGTGCTTCAAAGACTCGCCGGATTTTGTAAGAAGCGTCTCCAATATGCGATAAGGTAAAATAAAGTCATAAATCCAAAAACCGTGCTCCGCCAGTTTATATTGAATCTCGTAATGTGAATGCACCTCAGGCAGTAACTCGATATCCATGGAATCTGCAAGCTCTTTGATCCAATCGAGAAATGCATAGATTTCCGGCTCTACGAAAAAACAGCTCGTCCCCATCTTTTTAATGACATAACCTACAGCATCAAGACGCACGATCTTCACGCCATGCTGTTTGAAATGCATGAAAAAATCGGTAAACAGTTGTTTGACCTTGGGAGAGTTCACATCCAAATCGATCTGCTCGGAAGGATCGGTCTTTCCGAAGGTGGTCCACACCGCTTCTTCTGCTCCGGTCTCTTGGATCGTAAACGTCGAATATGGCTTTGGTCTGCGCAGGAACATTTTTTCAATATGCTCTTGCACCGGCTTTCCGTCTTCCCAAATCTTATCCAGCGTGATAAACAAATCCGCATGCTCGGATTCGCGTCCTTTGTTCAGAAAATCCTGAAAATATTGTGACTTCTGCGAAATATGATTCACCATGATATCGACCAATACATCAAAATCCTCGCCGATCGCCTTCATATCCTCCCAAGTGCCAAAGGAAGGGTCGATCTCCAGATACGTCAGCGGAGCGAAACCGCGGTCTCCCGAAGATGGGAACGGCGGAAGGATATGAACTCCGCCTTTGAAGACATCAACAAGCTGCGTGGAAAGAATGCTATGAAGCGTCTTTAGGTCACCTCCCAACGAATCCGGATACGTGATCAGCTGGACTTGATTTTTAACTGCCACATACACTCCTCCTATAAGCCATATATCTCTTTTATGGCTTCCAATTTCGGTAAATCTACAATAGCTCCGGTATATTTCAGCTTATAGGCACTCACCGCGAACCCACACGACAAGGCTTCTCTGATTGTATAGCCTTTTACTGTTGCTGCGTAAAATCCCGACCAAAAGGCATCTCCCGCCCCCGTCGTATCCGCTACCTCTGTGGCCAGGGAGCTAAAGCGGAAAGTCTCTACACCGTTGGACACAAGTGCGCCGTCCTTGCCCAAGGTTAGAATGACAAGCTTTGCTCCAAGCTTCAAAAACATTTCTATATATTGCTCATGCGTATGCGCTCCGAACAGTCTTTCCGCATCATCCTCGGACGGCTTCACGATGTCCACCTTTCCGATCACAGACTTCACGTACTCGATTCCATCCTCTCCGGCTTTCCAGAGCATCGGATGATAGTTAGGATCGAAGCAGACTAGCAAACCATTCATTTTGGCCTTGGAAATGATCTTCTCGATTGTCTCTCTCGCCGGATTTCTGGAAAGCGGCCAGCAGGAAAAGTGGACGATCTTGGAGTTCATCAGCTTCTCCTCAAGCTTCTCGGTGTAAGACAAGCGATAATCCGCCCCACGATAAAAAACGGGAGTTGGAGTGGATTGACTTTTGGTAACGACAACCATACTTGTGGGGCCTTCCGCCGTCCTCTGAATGTACCCGGTATCTATTCCAGCCGATTTCAATTCATGGATCAGGAAATTTCCCAAGCCGTCTTCACCTACTACGGAAGCAACTACTGCGTGAACTCCTAGTTTGTGCGCATTCATCGCGATATTGGATGGAGAACCTCCAAAAAATTGTCGGTATGTGCGGCAAGTAAAGTCGTCATTGTAATCCTCTGAGATCATGTCGATAAGAATTTCTCCTGCCATGAACAAATCATTGCCGCTTTTTTTAAGCTCAATATTCTGATCGAATTTAAGCATGTCAAACCTCCTGCATCCGATTATTGAGCCCATATTCTTGTTGAAGTCGATACTTCTTGATTCGGATGCTTCAGCGCCTCTTCCATCTTCAAAGCAATGTAAGTGTCTTGCAGGGCTTCTTTTAAAGAATAAAACTCCTTGTCCGTAGTCAAATATTCACCCATCAGGTCCATACAAGTAGCGACTGCTATTTCGTCATCGTTCAATCGAACGTTCGTATAAGGATTTCTGTAAACGAACTCTTCACCCAGCATGATTCCGTAGTGAGCCCATTCCTGATTACTGTATCTTCCCAAGTCAATCCGGTTGAGTTCTTGCGTCACCGGCACATTGGCTGAAGTCAGATATCTGATGCTCAAATCATCGATTTCACCTCTTACCCCTTGCACAGTCAACTGGCGTGTGCGGATAAAGGAGTGATATTGAGCCGGATCAGAGAAATCAAAGAAGGCAACCTTCCCATTTTCAAATTCCAAAGTCAAACGATCTCTTGTACAGGAAAAAATCTCCCCGTCAAAGGCCATGCCTTCCCGGCCGTAAGTTTCGGTCACCTCAAAAGAGTACCTTTTTCCGATGATGGTGCAATTTCCGTAACCTGCGTTCAAAGCCTTTCTGATGATGCTTACACCATGATATCCATGCAGAGACGAAAGATTGATATTGCTGACCTCACCCAGCTTGCCGTCCTGGATCACCTTTAGCCAAGCAGAATACAGGGGTTGAACAAAATATTGCTCCGCAATTTGCACCTTGGCATTATATTTAACCGCTTGTTCCCAAAGCTCTTCCAACGCCTCGATCGTTTCTCCTGGAGGAGTCTCGCACAATACCGGGACCCCCCTCTTAAACAGCTCGATTAAATAGTCCGAGACTATTCCTCTTTTGATGGACAATACCACATAATCAAGCTGGTTATTCAGCAATTCTTCAAGGGACTGAACAACGTTCACCCCGAATTTTGCAGCAAAGGCTTCTCCCTTTTCCCGATCCCGAATAACCACCCCGGTTAATTCGAACTTTTCCGGCAGGGCTTTCGCGATACGGATGTAAAACTCGGCTCTCCATCCTGATCCTATGAGTCCAAATCTGATTTTACTCATCCTCATTCTCCTCTGTATGATTTACCCTTTAATCCCGCCGGTAGTTAATCCGGCAATGATCTTCTGCTGGAACATCAGAACCAAGATGATAAGCGGGACTGTTACAACAATTGACGCAGCGGCCATGTCGCCCCATGGAAGCTCATAATTACTTGGGAACAATGCAATTCCGACCGGCACGGTTCTCATGCTGTCATCCGTCATAAAAGTCAAACTATAAATATATTCATTCCAGGAATTGATGAAGACCAACAGACCGACAGAGAAGGTAGCCGGTTTAATGAGCGGCAGCATAATCTTGAAGAAGGTCTGCAGTCTGGAGCATCCGTCGATCGTTGCCGCTTCCTCGAAGCCCTTCGGCAATTGACCAAAGAAGTTCGTCAGCAGCCAAATTGAGAAGGGCAATGCGAATGTCGTATAAGGGATGACCAAACCCGCGTACGTATTCAACAAATTCATGTTTTTCAAGATTAAAAACAAGGGGCTTACCGTAGAAATCGTCGGAAACATGGAAATCGCCAAAATGGACAGCAGGACGACTTTCTTTCCTTTAAAGTGCAGCCTGGCCAGCGCATAGGAGGCAGAGGCTCCGATCAGGATGCTCACGACCGTCGTAACTGAAGCAACAATCGCACTATTCAATAAATATCTCGCGAACGGATGCTTCTGGAATACATTGAAGTAATACTCAACGTTAATCTTGCTAGGTATCCATTTCGCAGGTATCGCTGAGATTTCTGCGAGAGGCTTGATCGAGGTTAGAAATTGCCATATATAAGGCAATAAAATAAAAGCTAAAAACAGTAATACAAGCACATATAGTAAACTCGCCTTTAGGGTTCTTGTGACTTTCATATCCATGGATGTCCCTCCTCTCCGAACCTATGAAGCTAGGTCTTTTCCGATTGATTTCATGTAAATTAGGCTGATGCCGAAGACGAATAAGAAGATAAGAACCGATACCGCCGAGCCATAGCCGAAATTCAGGAATTTCATTAAATGAGCGTAGGCATACAAAGATACACTTTCTGATCCGTTCGCACCGCCAGTCATGACAGATACCAAGTCGAATACCCGGAATGCATCAATGGTTCTGAACAACAGGGCAACCAGCACGGTGCTTCTCACCATCGGCAGTGTAATTTTTACAAATGCCTGGAATGAATTCGCTCCATCAATTTTTGCTGATTCATACAAATCACCTGGAATCATCTGCAGACCTGCCAAGATTAATAGCGCCATAAAAGGAGCCGTCTTCCAGACGTCTGCAATCACCAGTGCCATGAATGTACCGCCTTCCGTAGCTAACCAAGCTTTATATCCGTCGATTAATCCAAGACGATAAAGCACATCATTAAATAATCCGTATTGGTCGTTATATATAAATTTCCACATCAGGGCCGAAACCGTAGTAGGAATGGCCCATGGGATCAGAATCGCCGCTCTCACTAAACCTCTGCCTTTAAACGTTTTATTCATAATCAACGCCGCTGCAAAACCAACGATCAGTTCTAATACCACGGTCGCAATCGTGAATTTGAAGGTAAATAAAATCGAAGCTCCTGCCCGAGCATCCCTAAAGATATCTGTATAATTTTTCAACCCCACAAACGGATATCCAGAGCCAGGGTCAGTTAACACCATTTCATGAAGACTCAACCAAAATGTCCTTAGAATCGGATATACCGCAATGACCAATAAAACGACTAATGCAGGGAGCATCATCAGCCAGGCATCTCTGGTTTCCCTTCTCTGCAAGCTCTTCATCCCTTGACCACTCCATTCTGATAACATGGACTGCAATATGAATTGATCTCCGCTCAATTACATTGCAGTCCATGTCCTCTCCAATTTCTTTATTTGTTCAGTGCTTCGATATCACTTTGAATGGTATCCAGAGCTGTCTTGATATCGATATTTTCAGCTAATGCGGCATGGATATTCCGTTGAATCGAATCTGATACTCTTGCATATTGAGGAGACATTGGTCTGGCCTTCCCGTTCATGATAATGTCATAGAAGTCCGCATAGAATGGGTTCGCTTCCAGTACCTCAGCATCTTGATAGACTGATTTCAGAACAGGTGGCTGAGCTGCAATCAAATTCATTTTCTTCTGAACGCTTTCACTGGACAGATACTTGATGAAATCGATCGCCGCCTCTTTATGGGCATCATCAATAGCATTGTTGATTACCAAATTCAGACCGCCAAGCGTGGAATGAGACTCTGTTCCTTTAGGACCGACAGGCAACGAGGTAACACCCACTTTGTCCTTGACTTTGGAGCCTTCCTTGTTAGCTTGACTCCAGAATCCAGACCAATCACGAATGAACAAGGCTTTTCCGTCCAAAAATACTTGCTCGCTTTCCGGCTCGTTATAAGTTGTTACACCTTCAGGAGCATAATTCTTAACCAGGTCCAGCATAATCTGAGTCGCCTCGATGTTATTTTCGGTGTTTACCACTGGATTTCCGTTCGCATCCAAAATTTCTCCACCGTTGTTGGCTACATACTCAACCCAGTTACAAACTAGCGCTTCAGAAAGTGCAGCTTGGAACACGCTTGTGTATTGAACATCGTTTACGCCTTGCACTTGGCTCTGAAGATCCATCCATCCTTGATAAGTTGTTGGAGGCTCTACGCCCAATTGCTCAAGGACATCCTTCCGGTAGAAGAGAGCGCTTGCATTTGTAAACCAAGGAAATGCAACAAGCTTCTCATTATAGGTTGCAGTTTCAATCGTTCCAGGTAAGTACAGGTCCTGCGTAGCTTGATCAAAATACTGGGTCAGATCCGTCAACCAGCCGGCTGAGGCAAACTCTGCTACATATACAACATCCAGAGCCATAACATCTACGCTTGTATCGCCCGAGGCCAATTTATTCACAAAGTCATCGTGAACTACATTCGCATCCTGCGGCAGGATTTTTGATTCAACAATATATTTTTCTTGGCTTGCATTATATTCATCAATCAGTGTCTGAGCCGGTTGCCCGATTCCTTGGTCAAAGGAAAAAGTAATGGTCACAGGTTCATCTGTGTCTGGTGCTTCTGCGCCCGATTGGGTCGAATTCCCTCCGCAAGCAGTTAGCGATAACACCAGAGAAGCTGCAATCAATGGCATCCAAATTTTTTTAGCTTTAAACAGTTTCATACAAAGAAACCCCCATCTAAGTTATTGGCTAAACCTCAACGTGCAAAAAACAAATAGGAAACGCTTTCTAAATTGCCATTAGAGTTAAAGTCTTAGATGTTTATCATTAAATTATACAGGAAAACCTTTTCCTAAATTCCCAAAAAAATTATCTAAATCCTAATTCCTTGTTTTACCTCCTTTATATGCTTCTTTTTTGAGAATCTCACTTTAGGAAAACCTTTTCCTAAAGTGAGTATAACGCCGGAATAAAATAAATGCAATATACCTTTTAAATTTTTTTTACACTAATTCTTCTGATGATTTTGTGGGGGATAAATTGAGTCATTGGCACGCTTTGCTCTTGTATCAGCTTGAACAGCGTCTTGATTGCTCTAAGCCCCTCATCAAAATAAGAAATACGGACGGTTGTCAATTCAGGACTGAAATACCTCCCGAACTCCAGATCATCGAAACCCATAATGGAAATATCCGCGGGAACCGAAACCTTCGAGGTTTTCAGAAACCGAATGGCACCGATCGCCATAGCATCATTACACACCATAACGGCCGTAGGCAATACGCTATTTTCTTCGTAAATTTTTCGCATGCATTCATAGCCGGATTCGAAAGAGAAATCCCCGTGTTCAATGTATGAATCCAGGATTTCAATCTTTTGCTCCTCCAGAGCCTGCTTATATCCCTGTAACCGTTTTTGTCCGGAAGAATAGTCATTCTCGGGTCCCCCGATTAGAGCGATTCTTTGATGTCCGTTCTCAATCAAGAAAGAGACAGCATCATACATCGCTTTCACATTATCGTGGATGACGGTATGAATAACCTCTTCCCCATTCGAAGCCTCCTGCGTAACAAGAACGATAGGATACCTCATACTTTTCATTTCTCCTACCAAGGCAGAATTAACATCAACACCGGCAAATAAAACTCCATCTACTTTTTTATCCGCCAATACCCCCAGCAACTCGACTTCCTTCTCCTGATGGCCCCCCGATTCACACACCATTAGCGTGTAACCCTTCTGCTGGCAAAAGCTGTTTATCCCTCGAGTTAAAGCCCCAAATACCGGGTTAGAGATGTCCGGAACAATGATTCCAATAATGTTAGTTCTCTTCATGATCAAACCTCTAGCCAAGGAATTTGGCTTGAAGTTTCTTTTTTCAATTACATCATTTACTCTCTTTTTCAGCTCCGGGCTTACCGCCTTTGAATTATTAATCACTCTTGAAACAGTTGCAACCGAGACCCGGGCTTCTTTTGCAATATCTTCAATCGTAACAGACATGACACCACTCCTAGAAACTCTCTTATCGATTCTCAAATAGATGGTCCAAATACATGCTAATCCTCATTCTGACAAAATATGAACCTGAAATCAACATATATTCTACTGAACCACAGACGAACGGGTAAAACAGAACGAGGGAGATCATTGTGAAAAGCAAGGCTTTTGTTATTGTTGAACGAAGCTGGATGTGATTTTCTTTTTTCTTTTTGGCATAGTGTTCTCCTATGTATGTTCATTGGCATAATTACAAATTACAATTCATACTTCATCCTCTAATTATGGTAGCACATCCCCTTTATAATTCCCACGGTTATAAGAACAGGCGCCGGCGGGCTTTAACCTTTTCCGTATACTCTAATCAAAAGCTTCGCCCAAGCAATTCTGCTTGGGCGAAGCGAACCTCTTGTCAGGGTTCGGCATTGATTATTTTTCTTTCCTCTACAGAGCCCCTGTCGGCGTCCACCAGTTGCCGGAAGCGACGATCATGCTGAGCAGACGGATCGAGTTGCCGTAATAATAATTCCATTCCAAGGCCGTTGGGTTGGAGGCATTCGTATGATAATCCCACAGGTCGTTAAGCCATTGCTGATTGTTGCTGGAGATCATTGCACTAACCATCAATGGAGCGGTAAAGTCCATGCCGCCGTCCCACGGACTAAGCTTTGTCTGTCCATCCAGCGAATATCCTGACCAGACCTCCCACGGTTCATCATGCTTGGCAGTGATGAATTGATTCAGTGCCGTTAACTGCTGCTTCGCTCTGTTGTTGCCGGTTACCAAGTAATCCGTCCCGATTCGCCACGGTGTTCGGCAGGAATTATAATTATAATCTCCATCAAATTCTGACTCCAGAAAATACCCGTTCGGGGTGTTCCAGGTAAATTGCGAGACAGGCTTGTATTTCCCGTTCGAGTCGCGATATACGAAATCCGGAAGCAGTCCGGTCGAAGGGCTGTAGCTGGCATATACGTCTTCAATGATATTGTAAGTCGTATCTATCACGAGCAGCCAGCGTGCATCGCCCGTTGCCTGATAGAATTCCTTCATATGCTGCAGCATGAAGTCCGAAGGACGTGTCGCGTTGCGGTAATCCGGATTGGTCCCCGAGATTTGCACCCAGTCGCCCAACTGCAAATGATAATGAACCGGGTGAACCTCGCTATTCATAATTGCATTGATCACTTTAATGGCTTCCGCACGGTAGTTAATAGTTCCATCGCTTCCCCATTGCTTGTCGGCTAGCAGCAGCGAGTAGGCGATATCCATATCACCGTCAATGGCTGAGTTCGTTCCATTAATATCTACGATACTGCCGTTGCGGTTGGCCTGCTGCCAAGCCATCAGGTCTGGGTTCTGTGAGCTCGGATGAGCCCGGAAATAACGATACATCCCGTCAAACAAAGTCTTCGCTTGTGAATCATGTCCGCCCATCAAGGCGGTAATCATCATGCCATAGCCATGGGCTTCGGAGACGGTGATCGCATCTCCGTTCCAGCCCCCATCGTTGTACCACACATAGTATTGGTTGCTGTTATACGGATTTTGTTTGATATACTTCATCTTATATTCGTTATAGAGTAGCTTGACCTCAGCGTCCATTTGCGTCTGCGTGACATGATTCGGCTTAATCGTACCTGCCGTATACGTCACATGCTGCGGAAAGGGGCGTAACTCTGTGCTTGTGATTGCGGCCGCGAAACCGATGCCTGCAGATCCCGGAAACAATCCAGCCAACAACGCCACAAGCACGACCACTGTTACTCCAAAATGACGTCTCTTCCCATGACGAAATCCCATAATGATCATCACTGCCTCTCATATTGGATTATTGTTCCTTCTCCTAAAATGTTTAAGCGCTTTAACTTTCAAGCAAAAAAACAGCTTCCCCTCCTCCTTCCTAAGTAGAATTACTGCCTGATATATGAAAAAAACTCTAGATGTCACCAACCAATAATTTCCTTTAATCACTATAATTGTAGTAGCTCACTTGAGGTTCTGTCAACGAAAATTAAAGCGCTTTAATATAATTAGGTTTGACGTATCATTTCTCTTTATTAAGGCCGGATGTACGAAAAAAAGAGTCTGCTGACAAACAGCAAACCCTGTTACCGTCCAGGATTATCTGGGTGCGGTTGTCTCCCGAATAACCAGCTCCGGATCGATCTGTATCGTCACTTGCTCCTTGCCCGGCTCTTTAATTGCCGCAAGCAACAAATCAACTCCCAGCTTCCCGATTTTATCTGCCGGCTGCCGAATGGTTGTCAGCATCGGGCGGAACTCTGACGCCAGCACCTGATCGTCGAACCCGATGATGGATACACAGCCAGGGATGGAAATCCCTTCGTTCAAGCAAGCATTCATCACTCCGATAGCGATATAATCATCCGCCGCGAAGATGGCCGAAGGCAGCCTGCCCTCCTTGATCCACTTCATCGCGATCTGATATCCCGAGGGAATCTCAAAGGCTCCCCGCTCCACCCGTTGCGGCACCAATCCCGAATCGGCAAGCGCCGCCAGATAGCCTCGTTCCCGCTCACGGCTGCTTAAAAAATGCTCAGGACCGGCAATATGAGCGATCTCCGTATGTCCAAGCCCGATCAGATGCTTGGTTGCCTCGTATCCTCCCTTGAAGTTATCGACGATGATAGAATTCACAGCGTGATTATGATTCGAATTGTCGATCATGACGAACGGAATACTCTTTTTCATCAAATCATGAATATACGCTTCCTCATCCGCCGGAGATAGAGACAACAGGATAACCCCATCCACCCGATCCTCTGCAAACAATGGACGATGGACTCGATCCGCATAACTTCTAGAAACCGAAAGGGCCAAATAATAGCCGCACTCCATCAGTCTTTCATTCATCTCGTTCACGACAGCATCAAAGAAGGAATCATCCAGCGTCGTGAGGGTCAGTCCAATAATCCCCGTCTTGCCTCTCGCCAAACTCCTGGCTGCAGCATTCGGATGATAATCGAGCTCCTTCATCGCCTGCAGCACCTTCTCCTTGTTCTTTTGCCGAACAGAAGAGGAATTATTCAGCACTCTTGAAACGGTAACTACCGATAGGCCCGATTTTTGGGCTACATCAAAGATACTGACCTTCATCATCTGGTCCCCCGAAATCATCTATTTATCTAGGAATACCATATTTTAGCTGATTATTCAATTTTGACAGCAAGATATGCTCCAGCATATCCTTTATCCCTGTCTATCACCCGACTCCGCCCACTCTCTGACTCTGCGGACGCTCTCTTCCTCCGATAAATCCTCCACCCGGGTCATAACGGACCATCTTACGCCGCAAGGGTCTAAAATGCTCCCGTATCGGTCGCCTGACACAAAGTTGGCAATCGGCTCCCTGACCTTTGCGCCCTGTGCCACTGCATGTTCAAATACCTGATCCACATCGGCAACGTAAATGCCTAGAGAATAGCATGCATGGTCCTCATCCGGCGGCAAAGCCAATTTATAGTCCGGATTCGCGGCTCCCAACTGCAGCAACCCGTTGCCAAAGTCCAATTCCGCATGAGCAATGAACGTGCTGCCGTTCTCATCCTTAAATTCGGTAATATCCTTCACTCTCGCATTGAACACGGCTTGATAGAATTCGATGGCTTTCGAAGGATTATCCACGACGATAAATGGCGTGATGGATGTGAATCCGTTCGGCGTTCCATTCTTCGTATAGTTACCTGACACTCCCTTATACTGCTTGTGATCCGTCATTAAAATTCCTCCTTGATTATAGTGATATTTGTCCTTAATCATAAAACAGCTTCACTGACAGAGCCTGTCAGTGAAGCTGTAGTTATGATCGGTAATGCTCCATTAAATCCGAAGCAATTGCAGCGAGCTTATTCCTTACGCTTTGCGGTTGAACCACCTGAACAGCCTTTCCATAAGAGAGCAGGAAGTAAGGCACATAGGCTTGAAGCGCTCCTTCATCAATTATAAAGACGGCTTGCTGCGGTGTCCGCTCCGTCAGATGATGGCCTAAAAACCAATGAATGCATAAATCGTCCAAAGCTTCTGATCTGCCTTCAATAACCAGCGATACTAATCCTTCCTTTCCTTCCACACCCGGCAGAAGATTTTGCATAAAAAATTCTTTCGCAGAGAAATCCGCCGGTCGCGCAAACCTCATTTGCGTCCGCTCGATCCGAACAATCCGCTCCGCTCGAAAACTCCTGATTTCGCCCCGAAGACGGCAAAATCCAACCACATACCATTTATTGTTCCAATATAACATGCCATACGGATCAATGACTCTTGTCTTGGCCTGTGCCTCATGACTGGTATGGTATTCAATTTCTAACGCAACTTCATTGGCTATAGCCTGCTCCAGTTCCTCCAAGGTCAGCTTCACTGACGGAGCGATATCCCGATGGATCACTTCAAAACCAGCCAAGTGGCGATTGAGAGTGCTTTCCTGCTCCTGGTTTGCATATGTCTTCAATTTTTGAGTTGCCCGGTTAAGCGACTCGCTGTATGGATACCCCGCTTCGTTGGCAAATACGGCAGCATGAAGCAGTGCCTTCTGTTCCTCCAAGCCGAACAACAAGGGGGCATGGATAAACTTGTTCAGCAAGCTGTATCCCCCGTTCTGTCCCGCATCGGATACAATCGGAACTCCGCTGGCGCAGAGCGAATCCATATAGCGATACACAGTGCGAATATTAATCTCTAGTTTTTCGGCTATTTGCTTTGCCGTTATTTTTGCTCCAGAATGAAGCATCCACAAAATCGCCAGCATATTGTCGTTCTTTGCCAATAGTCACCCTCCCACATCATTTCATTACGAGATTCGCGACAGAAACCGATGTTCATATAAATAGTCTTAGTGCCGATAGAGCCGTCATGGAAATGATCAGAAGCCTGAAAAATTTCTCATTAATTTTTTTGATGACAAAGAGTCCCAAAACCGCTCCTGCCGCGATGACCGGCAACATCACCGCTGTTAACGTGAAGGAATGCAGCCCGATATTATGCCATGCAAAAATCTGAACAGGAAGCTTGATAAAATTGATAATGAAGAAGAACCACGCATTGGTTCCCATGAAATGATTTTTCTGTAACCCGAGGGCCAGCAAGTAGACGCTGAAAATCGGGCCGGCAGCATTTCCGATCATGGTGGCGAATCCGCTTAAAATTCCCGCTGTGATATAGAACCATGTGCCGGTGGGCACTTTAAAGTTCTTCCCCTTCTTTTCCGCGTACACTAAAATGCCCAGACAGAATAAAACGATGGTTCCGATCAAGATGATAAATACCTGATCACTGATCATATTCCCGACAACGGCACCGGCTAACATACCGATTAAAGCCCAAGGCAGAGGCGCAAATACGTTCTTCCAATTCACGCTCTTGCGGTAGGACCAGACAGCGATTACGTCTCCGACCAACAGCATCGGGAGCAAAATTCCCGTAGAGTCCTTTCCGCCAAAGAAGCTCGCAAGAACCGGGATCACGAGCATGGTTACGCCGCCAATCCCTGTCTTGGAGAAACCTACTAAGAACGCGGCTATAATCACTACTATCAATTGAACCTGAGTCAAGTCTAATAGCGCCAGAAAATTAAAATTATTCATAAGAAGATCCATTACTTTGCTGCTAATCCTCCCTGCCTTCTTCGTATAATATTGGGCTTTGTAGGATTAATCGTACAAATAGCTTCCAAAACTTGGAGAATGCGATGATTTGTACGAAAAAACATACAATCGCCCTCGTTAATCCTTCAGATAAGCCTATTTTATACGAATAATCGTATAAAGCCCCCAGTATATCGTCAGATGAATGATTTTTGTACGAAATTTCGTATAAAAAGAGCCTCCCTATGCTATTAGCCAACACCCCAATCATCAATGTAAATATCTCAAAGCTCCTTTTTCAAGCATCCTTGCCGCCTTGAATCCTCCTGATTTCTGTCAGGTCTCCGCTGCACAAGGCTTCAAGGTTATCGAAAATTTTCCGGGCTGGCCAATCCCACCATTTAAGTTCCAGCAGATATTGGATGAGGTCATCATCGAATCTTTTCTTAATGATTCTGACAGGATTGCCGCCTGCGACATGATACGCCGGCACATTCTTGGTCACAACGGAATTGGCGGCGACGATCGCTCCGTCCCCGATCTGTACCCCCGGCATGACCGTGACATTCTGGCCGATCCATACATCGTTGCCGACCACAGTATCTCCCTTGAAAGGCAGATCTTCCATTGTCGGCATCGCCTTTTCCCAGCCATGGCCCATAATATTGAACGGGTAAGTAGTGACACTGCGTATTCTGTGATTCGCGCCATTCATGACAAACTCGATGCCTTTGGCGATAGCACAGAACTTCCCTATTATAAGCTTGTCGCCCAAAAAATCATAATGATGCGTAACATGCTCCTCAAACCGTTCCGCCCCGCCGATATCGTCGTAATAGGTGTAATCGCCTATGATAATATTCGGTCGGGTGATAACATTTTTGATGTAGCATACGCTCTTAATATTTTCATTAGGATAAACGGCATTAGGGTTGGGTCCGAATTGCATATCATCGTCCTCCTTACGGTCTCTCTGATATTCTCCAAGCTCATCTTAACGCAAAAAGACCCACCACAGTTAAATGTTTGGGTGGATCTTTAATTTACAGCTAAAGATTCATAATTTCCATCAAAAGCTCAAGGTCTGTTTCATCAATCAAGCCGAAGCAAGTTATAGATCGCTTGTGCGGTCTCTGCACGGGTAGCTTCGGAGCCTGGATGGAAGAGCCCGTTTCCCTTGCCTTGCATGATGCCTGCCGCTATAGCTTTGCTCAGCTCCCCTTGCGCCCAGTCGGATACTTGTGCGCGATCTGAAAATGCCCCCAGTTCATCGCCTTTCGCCACAATGTCACCAAGCTTATACTCGTAAGCCCGAACGAGCATTGCCGCCATTTGTTCGCGAGTAATCTCCTCCTCCGGCGCGAAATGAGTTTGCGAAATACCGGTAATCAAACCGGCTTGGTAAGCTGCGGCAATTTCCAATGCGTACCATTTATTCGAGGATACATCTTGGAACGGCGCCGCTTGATTCGTTGCCGTTAATCCTAAGGCTCTGACTAGCAATGCAGTAAATTCGGCTCGATTTGTCCGGTCGTTCGGTGAGAATTGCGTATCGCCAATCCCTTTGACAATGTGCTTGGCAGCCAGAACCTGCAGCGTTCTGGATACCCAATGACTGGCAGGCACATCCTCGAACAACTTCGAGTATTCGAACACAGCTATTGAGCCTAAACGGTCCAATGAAGCTTTAATTTGCTTAGAAGCCGGGTCAATCACGCCTCCAACGTATTCCCATTGACGGGCTGCTTCGTTGTATGCATAGATTCCCAGAAGGCTGTCGTCAACACCCTCCTCGTAAGCCAGGACCAGATCTAATCCTTCCTTGTCCGCGTCCAGCTTGATTTGCTTGCCGTCCGCCGTGCGCAGCAGCAGGTTATATTGATAAGCCTGACCTGCGGTCTTGACGCGGGCTGTTCCGCCTGAAACCGGTGCATCCATAGCCGCATCTGCGACTGGGGTAATGCTGGCTTCGAGCACGGCCCCGGCGAGATTTTGCGCTTGGCTTAGCAAGTACTTGATCGTTGCGGCAGAAATCGTCAGTGACGCGCCGTCCGCCTTTAACTCCAGGGCGAAGTCCTTAAGCTCTTCAACAGGAACCGACGCCGATGGATTCTTCTGATCCAAAGCAACAATCGCTTTATTCCCCACGATCTCAAGATTCGATTTCGGCGGGGTCGGAGTGCTTGGAACCTGTGAGCCGGAGCCGGAGCTATTCGAACCCGGAGAGCTTGATCCTGGATCGCTAGGACCCGGACCGGTTGATGTCTGGCCGCTGATGGTCACAGCCTTTGTTCCCGCAACGCCGGAACCATCCTGGGCTGTTGCCTCCACCGTAACCGTACCGTTGCTTACTGCCGTCAGCAGACCCGACGGGCTGATGATTGCCTTGCCGGTGCCGTTCGTTACAGACCAGGCGACCGCTTTATTCGTGGCATTTTCCGGCAATACGACGGCTGTCATTTGGGCTGTGCCGCCTTTTGCGGGAATGGCCGAAGCTCCGCTAATCGTAATACTTTCAACCGCAATGTCGGTCATGTCCCCTTCTTTGACCGTTATTTGATGCGAAGCATCGGGTACCCCGTATTCGCTGCCTGTTCTGTTCGCAATAACGATATCACTCAGCGTTACCTGTGTATCGCCCGAAGTATTTGCCTTCGCCGCCAAACTGAATTTCAGCCACTCGCCCTGACTATCCATCGCGATGCCTTTACTTGCAGCAAGCACATGAACCTTTCCAGGAGCATTCTCTTTAGCGGAGACCATCAGGTCATCGCCTCTTAGTGATTCAACACCTTTAAACTCCAGGTAGACGGGATCGAAATTCAGGGATAGACCCTGAGCATAAATCTGCTCAAATTGATTGTCCGCCGCATCCTGCAAAGCATAGACCAATTCGGCCGTTGAACCGTTCTTCACGCTCTCGCTGCCTGTTAAGCTGGCCGCCCCCGCCCCCGGCTCCTGCTCCGGTTCTGGTTCTGGTTCTGGTTCCGGATTAGAGTCAGGCGTCGATTCTACCGCAACCGCAACCTCTGCAGATTTGCCTTCATAAGTAATGCTTACAACCGCTGTACCCTCTGACATCCCCTCCACCAAGCCCGTTGAAGTAACCGTCGCCACCAGTTCATCATTGCTGACATATTGGATCCCATCGGCTGCCGTTACATTTAACGTTTCACTCGCAGGATAAGCCGCTTCAACTTGCAGCTGTACATGATTCTCCTCCTCATTCAATCGCAGCTTCACCGTTTCCGGAATGACCTTCAATTGTGTTACTGCTTTATTCACGATCTGGAATTCCAGACGATCGGCGTGTTCTTCGTACCCATCGTTAAGCAAAAGTGCGAAGTAATAATCGCCTGGCGCCAAGTCCATCAGAGCTCCGGCCTCGCCCTCGCTAGCGTCTGAAATGGTGATGATGCCATCGGGAGTCTCTTGAACATAGGCCCATTTCTGGGAAGGCGTACTGCTTCCCGGACTTTCACCTGTGCGGTAGAGACCGATCCAATCTTTAGCGCTTTGAGCTCCCGTGTAATGAACGGCAATCGGCTGTCCGGGCTCAATCTCAGTTTGCTCCATGCTCAGCGTACCCCGTTCAGGTCCTTCTATTATTGGTTCCACGGCACGAGCATGAGACTGCACACTGATTGTTCCGATTAAAATAACAAGCGCCATCAACGTTTTCAACAGCTTATTCATGCGCATTCATCCTTTCAAACAAATGATTCATCATGAGTTCGATATCCCTGGAATCTATTACCTGATCTTGATTTAGGTCTGCTCCCTTGATCGATTCCCAGTCAGGATCATCGCTTGCGGCTCCATAATGCAGAGAAATGATTGCCAAGTCTGCTACGCTGGAACGGCCGTCTCCGTTAACATCATAATTCGTATCGGTACCGCCGGTATCTTCCAAGATAGCAAAGTAGTAGAAGGCGGCCTTCGTCGGAGTCCCATTCCCCCCGGAAGGTATGGCGTAGAGACCGACTTTCAGATTATTCAGCTTTACCGTAACAGGATCTGCTGCTGCCTTCCAGTTGGCGCCATCCCAATAAAATGTCGAATATACATCGCCTTGCTTTTTAATTTTCAATTGAATAGTATCGCTTCCCGGATGGCTGGCCATATGTGCCGGCTTAAAATAAGAGCCGTTCACCTCATAGGCGGTCTCTAGCGATTTTCCGGTGCTGCCGGTTGTATCCCAGACATGCCCGAGCTTCACATAATTATCATCGTTTTCATAGACAAGCAGCCCGGCTTGTTGATAGTTACTGGCTACTTCAGCATGCACTTTAGTGATGATCTCAAAGTCTTCCGAGCCTGTATTCCTCAGGAATACATTCTGAAGATCATTCGTGCGCTCATGCAATTCGCCGAATGCGGCATTCAGCGTCAAGGCGCCGGGATTTTCCGTAAGCGACCATTGCTGGCGGTTCTCCCTGATAATCGTCCAGCTTGCATCCAATTGATCGCTATCGAATTGATCCGTGATTGCCTTGGCCGGAATCGGATCGATAACTCTGGATAAGAACCGTTCCAGCGATTGCTCCAGGCTCGCAATCTGCTGTTTGATCTCACCGGAGGTTGCTGCTGTGTTGTCATAGACCTGCTGAGCAGCCGCAATTTCGCCTGCGAACTCGTCTATGGCTGCCTGCGGGTATTGGCTGGGCTCATTTCCTGCCACTGCATGATCAAGCACATGCTTTGCCTGTTGAATCGCCTTAAACAAATCGGTCTTGCTTACACTTCCAATCAATTCCCGATGCGCGGCCGCCACGCGTTCAAAATCCAGCTTCTCGACTTTGCGGTCATACGATAGCAAGCCGTTAATTTCATACTCCACGTCGGAAATCTGAGTATAGACCGCCGCGCTCAGCCCCGGACTCTTCTTCAGATTTTTAAGCGTATTGATATACTGGATATATTGGTTCGTAAGCTGCTCCTTATCTTTCATTAATTGATAGGAGAAGACTAGCGGGCTGTACTCATGGCCGGGAACATGGAGACCCAGCCCGCCGTACTCTCCAAGCGTCGCCGTTCTGTTCTTCGTCGGGGTCGGAGAGTTCGGTGCCGGGTAGCTGTGCACATCGATGAAGTGTCCGGCCGCATCGTCGAATTCATTATTCTTGCCTCCCGCATCATGCCATCCCGTCGCCCCCATGATTAACCGGGTCGGGTCCGCTGCCAAAGCATGGGCGATCGCTTTCCTTGTTTCGGGACCTCCCTGGTCGAACTGCCCCCATCCCTCGTTAAACACAACGTACGTCACGATCGAAGGGGAATTCTGCAGCTGGCTTACCATTTCATCAAATTCTTTATAGAATTGAGCCTTTGCACCTTCGCTGTTGCTTCTTCCGTTCGGCATATCCTGCCAAACCACTACGCCTAACTTATCCGCCCAATAATACCAGCGGGCAGGCTCGACTTTGATGTGTTTGCGAATCATATTCATATCCAGACGCTTCACGGTTTCAATATCATATTTCAACGCCTCATCCGTCGGCGCCGTATAGATTCCGTCCGGCCAGAAGCCTTGATCAAGCGGTCCCATTTGGAACACGAATTCGCCGTTTAACAGCGGACGCTGGATTCCATCAACGACACCCAGCTTTATTTCTCTCATCCCGAAATAGCTGTCAATTTCATCGATAATCGTTCCCCCGTCTTTGAGGATAACTTTCAAATCGTACAGGAACGGATCATCGGGCGACCACCATCTGGAATCAGGAACCGGTACTAACAAAGTCTCGCCTGCTGCTCCGCTGACCCTGCCAACCTCAACTCCTTCACTGTAGGCGATTGCTTCAACTGTTTTCCCTTCACTGTTATGGACATCCACCTTTAGCTCCAGTTGATCCTTCCAAATGTCCGGAACCATATCCATCCGCTCAATGTAGGACTGCGAAACTGGCTCTAGCCAGACGGTCTGCCAAATCCCTGAAGTAGGCGTATACCATATTCCTCCCGGATTTACGATAGTTTGCTTTCCGACAATTTGTTCGCCTCCATCGTCGGTCTGATCGAACACGTGGACAATGATTTCATTTTCTCCTGCCGCCAAATAATTCGTTATATCAAAGCTGAACGAGGTGAAGCCGCCTTTATGGCTGCCTGCCTTTTCGCCGTTCACATAAACCGTCGCCAGATAATCGACAGCGCCGAAGTGCAGCAACACCTGCTGCCCATCCCAATCTTTCGGAATTTCAAAGGTTCGCTTATACCACATTAATTTTTCATTTCGTTCGATTCCGGAGAGCTGGGATTCAACGGCGAATGGGACCAGGATTTGTTCTTCCAAGGTCTGCCCGGTCGGAACCGAATCTCCCTCTTTGGCAACCTGGAATTCCCAGCTCCCGTTCAAATTCAACCATTGCTCACGCTCCATTTGCGGTCGGGGGTACTCCGGAAGCGGAAGCTCAGGATCTACATCGTCTGCCCATGGCGTTTGGATCTTGAACTCCGACTGATTTTTCATGCTGAAATAAAACTCTTCAAAGGCTTTTCCGTCTTTAACGGACTTCAGGGCACCTCCCCCGTCGTAAGACACATTGACCACCGGAGCATCCTTGGAATATACGGGGTACTCAAAGGTCATTACGATGGTCGTTGGATCGCCGGATTTTGATGCAACAGCTTGAATCGGCCAACTCACCCCCTGCACGTTGACGGAAAGTTGATCCTTCGCATGCTCCTCAAGAGAAACCTCCTCGGCAAAGCCAAGCTCTGCAGTAATACCGTCAGGGAAAACGCTTCCATTAATAGGGCCGTTATAAACAAAATCCGTCGGTAAAGTGAATGCTTCCTGCGGAATGATTTGCTTCGGCACGCTTGGACTACTCCAGCGCAAATACAGGTTCGACCCGCCTACGTCCTCGAAATATTCCACTTTGAAATCGTATGATTTCCCGGCCTCCAGTTGGATGGGCTTGCTTGCCTTCTCCTTATCCCATTCGTTCACCCAGAAATCGATGACCAATTGATGATCAATCCATAATCTGAACCCGTTATCTCCAACCATCCAGAACGTATAATCCTCCGTAAATTCCGGTGTGATTCGCCCTGTCCATCTTACGCTGGCATTATCGTTTTGCCCGGTTAAATTTTCAAGGATCCTTTCAAAGTTGGGAAAATAAATTTGCGGATCAATTACAGTTGCTTTTAGAGCGCCGAAGTTCCAGTTGGGCCCTCCGGAATTAGTATAATATTCGGCTTTCAACCCATGAACGGCCGGAGGGGCTTCCTCCTTGGCCAAGGCTGACGTGAAGCTGTAAGGCAAGAACAGTAGAATGATCATAACGACAAGTAAAGGCTTCCTCAAGATTTTACCTATTCCCATAAGATAAATATCCTCCCTTCTCATCTTTAGTGCCATTCTACTTGGAATAAAATCTTGCGTATTTACAAAATACAGCTAAAATTTGTAAATATATGATATTCATGATGGAGAGTTCGGGGGCATGGAGTTTAGTATGTATAAAAAAACCGCAACAACATCGCTGCATTCGCAGCATGTTGTTACGGCCGAACAGACAACCTCATAGGACTCCCTACAATGTTTCGGTATTCAGGGTAAAGCCTTCGATCACCGCATCTTCGTCTACCTCAATCAGGATGCATCGTCTCCCTTGGTAATTAACCTGTCTCACATACTTTAAATCTTGTGGGCTTACGGAAATGGTCGCTACCTTCGTATCGATCTTGATGGATTTGGAAGTGAACTTCGGGACAACACTGCTCGCCTTAATCTCATAGTTCTTGTTATCGACAATCGTCTCAAAGGCGCGCTCCACCTTCTCAACTGTCACGTTATCTACTCCGCTTGAAGTCAACACGCGCTCCACATCTCTGTAGTCCAACCTTGCAGGTTCATCCTCCTCCTGGGTCTCAACCACCTGATGAATCTCCTCGTATACTTGGGCAATGACGGCTGCGTCCAGCTGCTCCCCTGCCACTTCCTTCACGATCTCCTCGAAAATAGCCCGTTCCTCCAAAGCCGTCACCGTCTTCTCCGCGTTCAACACTTCCTCAATGAAGTGCTGGTCCGGGAAATGGACTTTGCCTGAACAGTACAGAATCCGATTCACGTCAGAGTACCCTTCCGTCACGCTAGGATAGAAGAAGCCCTGCTGCGGAGCACTGAGCTTAATAATCGGATCGACGATCACATTATACTTGTATTCCCGTTCAACGTAATCGAACATCAGTGTCTTCTTCTGCTGCTCCGTGGAATTGATGCTGCACAGAATGAAGGGATTGGCGAACATCTCATCGCTTTCACTCACTTCCGATTCTTCGCTTCTGGCCTTTGTCGGCTGATAATATTGCCCACGAATAAATGTCACCACGGTATCCCGCTCAAACTTGGTGTCCGCCATCATTTTGTCCACGAGACCCAGCATCAGCTCAGTCCATTCGTCCGCATCCCCAGTCACCAGACCTTGGTGAAGCATCGTTTTCGTCGGCATCTCCGCTTCCTCATAGAGCTTCAGCTCGAACAGCTTCTGATCGATCTCCCCGGATAACAGCTTCTTGAAATTGCTCATATAAAGCTCCTGCTTCTCCCGGTCCAGCAGCTCGAAGGGATGCCGTTCAAAATGATAGATTTCATTGGTTTCTTTCATAATATAGGCATTCAGAATGTCGTAAATATGAAGTCTCTCGTGATCCAGCTTAAACTGCTTGCGTATATACGCGATTTCTTTTTTCTGCATAACCCAGTTCAACAACTCCCCAGTAGTAATAAAATTCATTTTACATCATTTTCGATATAAAAAAACGAAGAAAAATCAGGCGTGTATGCCTGATTTTCGCTCGTCCTCTATTAAATCTTACAATCCCGCTACATCGTAAATTCGAATTTTTCTGTAATGCTGATTACCTTGCCACCCTTGACTTCCACAAAAAAGGGCACCCGTTGAGCCGGCGGCGAGTCAGAGTAGGCATCGCTTAAATGCCGAATGAACTCTTCTTTATTTGACGTAGTGTATAATCTGTCACCGTCTTCATCTGTAACGAACTGAAGATTAAAGTCGACAAAAGTGTAGGCTGTATGATTAGTGAGTTCAAAGGTTCGTTTCTCTGTGCCTGCATTATAAACATAGTATCCGCTCGGCAGATCGGCGTTTGGATCCAATCCAAGCGCTTCGATTCGCGCTGCATCTTCCGTTGTAATGATTTCAACCTCATCAAGATGGACAAGGTTATCTTCGATGACCATATAGCCTGTTATTAATTTTGGCACAGAGCTATCAGGGTTTGCCAACAGTCCGATGCCGACGGCTGCTGCAAGAATGGCGGAGACTGCAATCACCCATAATCGCGGCTTTTTATAGTTCAGTACGTTTTTTATTCTCCCTTTAACATTCCCCTCACCAAAAGCAATCGGACTTCCATTCAGGATATGCCGGCCGGCTGCAAGCGATAGTAACGAGTTTGCATAAGGTTTTTTTACATCTTTGCCCATTTCCTTGAGCACTCTTTCGTCACAAGACAGCTCCATGTCCGTACTCATCAGCATAAACGCAATCCACACCAGCGGATTGAACCAATGGATGGTCATTATTAAAAAGGCTGCTAGCTTAATGATCGGATCTTTTCGACGAATATGGGTCTGTTCGTGCAGCAAAATATAGGCTCTGTCCTCATCGTTTAGGCCTGTCGGCAAGTAGATCCGCGGACGAATCAAGCCTAATACAAAGGGTGTTTTCAAATTCCTGGACTTATAGATATTCCGCTCCATGAGCTGGGCGTCTTTAAGCTGTCTTTTTAAGCTTAGAATAGATAGAAAGCTATATCCAAGCCATGCAATAACACCAGCAATCCAGATGTAAGCACCTATATCCAGATATAGCTGCCATGGATTCACACTTGCCCCCGAGGCCGGTGCGGAAAGGGAGCTGCGAACAAAGGCATCCACCGCTTCGATTCCATTTTGGAGCTGAGGACTTTGCTGACCGGCGATATCAACTGGGATCGGTACATTGCTCGTACTCCATGGCAAGAAGCTAAACACACTCTCAAAGGAGAAGGGCAGCACAAGACGAATAGCGGCCACGCTCCATAAGGCATAGGAGATGACTTTCGGAGCCCTTTTGAGCAATAGCCTGACGAGTATCACAAAAAGGATAACATAGCTTGCCGTAAAGCTCATGTTCAGCACGGAAAGGAACAATCCGCTCATGACTCTCCCTCCTCGTGCTCATCGATCAACTTTTTCAGTTCTTCAGCCTGGCGTTTGCTTAATCTCTTATTACCAATAAAAGCAGTTAGAAATTTAGGCAAGGAGCCTCCAAACGTATCCTCAACGAAACGTACACTTTGCTTGGCGTAATACTCATCCTTTGTCATTCGAGAGGAAACTACCGCATCTTCATTTTGAAAAATGCCCTTCTCACACAATTTTTTTAGCACCGTATATGTTGTGGACTTCTTCCATGCCATCTTTTTTTCACAGAGCTTGACGAGTTCACCGGAGCCGATCGGCTCGTTCTGCCAAATAATCTCGGCAAACTGTTCCTCGCTTTCCGTGAGTCTGGACTCATTCATAATAATCCTCCCTGGTCTATAAGTTATCGACCTCATATTATAGGTCTACACCTTATAGACCAAAATGTCAATATCTAGCACGGAATAGTCACTTGGGTATACATAAAAGCCGCCTTTCAAAAAGTGAAGGCGGCTTAACTACTTAATGTCTTGACACTAGAGAATCCTTAGATGGAGCCTTGTCAACCTCCCCAACCAGATGTACTATCTAACATCTACTAAATATTTCTATGGAGGAGACGTATTCATGCAAAAATTCGGACCAGAATGGTTGAAGCCAGCTTTTAATCAAAGGTTTAATGACTTAGCAAAACAAGCAGGGATGCAGCCAGAGATTGATCAATTGCAAAGCAGACATCGGGAACTTGAGAATTTGCTAAAAAGCGAGTTATCGCAAGCCCAGTATGAACTATATCTTGAGTTGGAAGAGATCGTTAACTATCGAAGTACGCTCATTAAGCAACGGTTATACTCCGCTGGAGTAAAGGATGGGGTTCAGTTGTTGAGAGAATTATTATAATCCGTCAATAGGCAATTTGAATAAAGATCGTTTTGATATTGGATATTTCTTATCAATGCGATCTTTATCTCGTAGTGAGTTTCATTAAGGGCGGACTACCCAATTCTCCTCTGTGGATTGTTATTCTTTATCATGAACTTCATCATATTCATTCTCAACAAGTTTGATCAGCTCTGAAGGCGTAATGTCAAGAGACTTCGACAAAGCAAATATCGTCGTCAGCGTCGGTTGATAAATACCCCTTTCCAGCATTGAAATGTATGTCCGGTCAAGGTCACTCCTAAAGGAAAGTTCCTCTTGGGACATCCTTTTGGCACTCCTTAAGGACTTAAGAACTTTGGAGAATGAGAATTCTAAAGTCATAAATACGCCTCCTCAAAAGAAATATCATGACTTAGTATGATGAATAATTCCACGTAGTATACTCTACAAAAAAGGTTTATTTTCGGAATAATTTATAGTAGTATTGAACTACAAATAGTTCTAACGACACATTCCGACACCAATGGACAGTATATTTTCGCACAAGACTATGAAATGGATATCTGAAAATTTGGGTTAGAAGTGAGGTGTTTCCAATGCCAGATCATACCAGTGAGCAAGATATTATTAATATATTGAAGATGCTTGACGAATCTCCTAGTTCTCGGATACGTGAAGGAACTGAGTCATTTTCATTTCCTACTCAAAGGGCAGGTGCAAATGTTGGGGCTGCTGATGGGTTTATTAAGGTTGAACAAGGCAAGATATCAGTTGGAAATCCTAGCGATGGGGGGAGATTTCCAACCATTCAAGCCATTCATCCGATCAAGCTGTTTGTAAACAGTAAACAGATCGATAAAGTGACGAAGGTTACTTCTGAAAGCGAAATTAGCTGGGAGATTGATGAAGAGCCTTTATTCGAGATAACGATATCGGATGACAAAGTAGAAGCATATTTAACGATTAACCGGACAAAAAGACATGCTTGGATGTTAACAGACAAGTCTCCTTCCTTGAATGTGATGTTGACCGCTAAGGAAGATTTAACGTTTGTCTTGGAAACGTTGAGTTTACAGGATATTATTACGGCTGTTGAAAATATGAAGATCAAAATGAATGTTGATGTTGTGGCGATTCACACCGAAATTCACAGACCTTCTTTTCGTTCTGTAACTATTGCAAGAGGCCAATCGCCTGTTCCAGGTCAAGATGCGCAGCTTGATCTATTTTTCTCAGAAAATATTGAGAACTTCTTTACTGAGGTAAAGGGCTCTATCGACTTCAAAAATCATATGAACATTCCTTCCGTCAAGAAAGGCGATGTTATAGCCAAGAAGGTATCGCCTGTTCAAGGGCAAGCGGGGTATGACGTATTCGGAAACGTATTGTTACCTGAACCCGTCCAGGACATTCATATTTTAGGGAAGGATACTGTTGAGATAACACCTGATTCCAAAGTCATTGCACTTAAAGAAGGACGACCTAGAGTTACAGGAAATAAGGTCAAGTACTTTGATATCAACACAGCATATATCGTACCTGGAAATGTAAATTTGGAGACAGGAAATATCGTGTTTTCCGGGGATGTTATCGTGTATGGCGATGTCATGGACAACATGATCATTGAGTCTCTTGGAAACATCTATGTGTCTGGCAGTGTTTTTAATTCAACATTAACAGCAACCGGGAGTATAGCAGTCAAGGGAAACGTGATCGGAAGCCGTCTATATTCGGGATATTTCGGAATGTTATACAACCGACTCTATAACAGTTCTAAACAATTGATTGAATTACTTGAAAAAATGATAGAAAGTGCGCAGTTATTGCTACATGAGTTGGCCAAGAAAAACATACAAGTAAGATATGGACAAGTCTTAGTCTTGATTACGGAAAATAAATACCAGCAAGTTATGGATGTTGTGAAGGAATTACTCGGCGTCATAACTAGTATTCAATCTTATAATAAAAATGATTTAGATCAATTGAAAAATGATCTGGAGTTATTTTTGCAACCAGCAAAAATGATTGAGGTCATGACTGCGCCGAGGATGGAAGATTTCTTGCGTATTCTGAAAGAAGCTTATATGAGGGTTGCATTAAGCCAGGAAACAAGCGTACAAATTGCCATCGATCAGGGACAAACATCCATTCTTAAATCGAACGGAGATATTCTTATTCGTAAAGAAGGGTTAATCCAGTGTGATCTCTACTCAGCCGGGAACATCATCTTCTTCTCGGAGGACTCCGTATGTCGTGGTTCCAAACTTGAGGCGGGAGATACCATCTCAGCAATGTATGTTGGCGGGACATCTGGAGTAGGGACAAGTCTTAAAGCCGCAAAGAAAGTCATTGTGAAGAAAATGTTCGAAGGAAAGGTCATTGTGGATCGGTATAGTGTGGATATCTTTGAACCAGTTGAAGAAAAGACATTTGATCGCAATAACATCAGACAAATGTCATAAGAAAGCGGGTGTTTCCTATCGATAACATATGGTTTATTGGCAGAAGATTGAACACCAACATCTATTCAGTACAAGGCAATTGTCTTCTACCAAAAAACAGTATTTTAAACACTCGCCATCTTGATATTCTACGTCGACACGGCATTGAGCTTTGGGCAGAAGATACCGAGTTGGTCACCGAAGTCATCGTTGATGAAGCGATATCAGAAGCTCAGTCGATTTATGAAAAGATACACAATAATTCCACCAAACTTTCAAATCAGATTATCCATCATATCGTAATACCGAAAATTCAAGAATTATGTTTCAACAACAACAATCTTTCGAATGTAATCATAGAATTAAGCAAGAAGGATCATTATACCTTTCGACATTGTATCGGTGTTGCAGTCATTTCCTTCTTAATAGGTAAATGGCTGGGACTGAATGAAGAGGAACTGAATGATCTCTCCATTGCGGGTTTACTTCATGACCTTGGAAAGACAAGGATCCCTGATTCGATCTTGAAAAAAGCAGGCAAGCTTAGTGCGGAAGAATTCGCTGAAATGAAACGTCATACTCAATGGGGATATGAAATGGTTAAAAATCTCCCCGGTTTAACGGAACAACAAGCTTTGGTCGCACTTCAGCATCATGAACGGGAAGATGGCAGCGGCTATCCTTTCGGTATCTACGGTGATAAGATCACGTATTTTAGCAAAATCGTAGCGGTTGCCGATGTGTTTCATACGATGATTTCGGAACGGGTGTATAAGAAGCCCGTTTCCTTATACCAAGTGTTTCAAGAAATTTATCAACGCGCTTTCGGATTATTTGACCCGTTAATTGTTCAATGCTTTATTACCAACATCATGACCAGAATGATTGGTGGCTCGGTTCTCCTGTCAGATGGTCGCGTAGCTCGCATCATTAAGCTCCATCCAGATGACTTGATTAATCCACTGGTCGAGTACCAAGGTCAATATTATGATCTTCGGCAGTCTAAAAATAAAATCCTGGGCTTTGCCAGTAAACACTAGCTTAATTAACAATCAAAGAGCTCACGCTTTCTCAGCGTGAGCTCTTTCGAATTCGATAAATAGTTCTTTTAATTCATTCTATTTCAATTCTTACCGCCATAGCCCTTATAAGTAGCGTAGACCTGATTCGCATATTGATCTGCCAGAATAGGACGGCCATAAGAATCTGTAGCTCCCGGATACCAGTTGTCTCCGCCGTTATAGCGCAGTAAGCCGTTATATATGCCGCCGAATCTATTAATCTTCTCCTCCAGGATCAATGCCCCCATGCATACCTGGTCTTGTTCACTGCTATGATTATAGGCACGGCCGAATCTTGAGCTAAATTGAGATAAGTAAGCATTACGGGTGTTTGGCTCTACCTGCATTAACCCGTCCCCGGCAGATGGACTGCCTGGCAAGCCTGCTCCAAAGCTACTTTCCTTTTTGATCACAGCACTTAGCAATAGAGCAAAATCTCCGCCCTTACCAAACTTTTTGTCCACATTCATGGCATAGTTCCAGATATGACTAGGAACCTCGGCAGGCTTCGTTACTGTAGAAGACGAACCCGTATAAATCTTGACCGATGACATTTTGTCATTGATTGTATTGCCGACCCATGAAGAACTTGAAGTGAAGGTCCACTTGGTGCCTCCAAAATTATCATGCTGATAAACTTCTACCGTCCAGCCGCTAGGAACCTTCAGCGAGGACATCCAGTCATTCGGAATTCCTTTTGCATTCAACTGAGACAGTGTATAGTTTCCTACTCCAAGTGTTACTGCTTTACCGCCATAATTTATATCTGCATAAAAGGTTACTCCGTTTGTTGCCGGGGGTGTGGTGGGTGGTGTAGTACCGCCGCTTCCCTTCTGCCATAAGGCAGGGGCATTGGACGGCTCCCAACCTACAAGAGAGGTATGTGCCTGAAGACAGGTATACGTGCTTCCACTATAAGTTACGGTGTCATTCACTGCATAAGCAGTATTCGGAGCCCACGCTCCTCTAGCAGCTGCGCTTGCTGACGGTAATGCTGTGAAATAAGCGGATAGAAATACGGCCAAAACTACCAAAAGTGATAAAGCTCTAGAAGGAAAGTTTTTACTCGACATGTTCTCAAACCTCCTTATTTTTGTTTATCTGCGGCTCATCTATAAGACAAACCACAGGTAAAACCGTACTAGAGTTAATTCCACAATTGACGTTTTCTATAAAAATATTACAATTCAAATAATACATTGATATACAAAAAATTCCAATAGGTCACAGGACCTATATAAGTTGAACTATTGAAATTTACGTTTTGAGGACAACGTGTGAAGTGTGCTTATGATCGCTGTTGTTCGCGGATTTCTCTGATTGAACTAAGATATTATAAGGTAGACATCCACTCACAACTTATATAGTTTTTTTGATTAAATACCATTAGCTACAGCCTACCCTGGTCAGCAAAGCTTCTGAATCGCATACTTTGTTAGTTGTTTGTTAGCTGAATGGTAGAATAAATGATCTATTTCCCGACCTTTAAATGTAATAAACTATTCTGATACAACAACATAATTCAGGACAATAAATAATAACTGAATGCATTTATTTGTCCCTAACAATCAAGATACAATCTAACTGTAAGCGCTAACAAAAATGTTGAGGGGCGATGAAAGAATGAGGAAGAAAAGCATTCTGTTGGCATTCATGATGATCCTCGCAATATCCGCCGTATTGGCGGGTTGCGGCGGAAACAGCGGAAACGGAACAACCGCCGATACCGGGAACTCCGAAGGCACGAACACGGCGACCGCAAATTCCGGAAGCGAAGGATCCGGCGAGACAACGCTTAGCGGCAAGGTTACTTTCCTGACCAACCGCACGGACATGATCGGCAAGGAGTACGACGAGTATCTCAAACGGTTCAACGAGAAGTATCCTGACATCAAAATCGAATTCGAAGGCGGCCAGACCGATTACAACCAGCAATTAAAAGTCCGGATGGCGAGCGGGGAGCTTCCTGACCTGATGTTTGTTCCCGACATCCCGAACTCGGATTTGCCGAAATATTTTGCCGAGCTTGACGATATGCCGTTTAGCAGCGAGCTGACATTCAAGGACTTCAAGTCTTACGAGGGCAAGCTATACGGCATTACGACCGGGAACGCCAGCTCGGGGATCGTATATAACAAGCAGGCCTTCGCCGATGCCGGTATCACAGAGACCCCGAAAACCTGGGAAGAATTTCTGGCCGCTTGCGAAAAGCTGAAGCAAAACGGTGTCATTCCCCTGTCTTCCAACTTCAAGGACAAATGGCCGCTGGGCAGCTGGGCATATGATTTGCCGCGTCTGATCGAAAATAACCCTAACTTTCCCAATGAAAAGCTGAACACCGATACTCCATTCACCATGGACAACGGTTACGGCAAATCGTTTAGTCTGTTGAAAGAGCTTGCCGATAAAGGCTACCTGGAAAAAGACATCAATTCCACCAACTGGGAACAGTCGAAAAAGGATATCGCCAACGGCAAAATGGCGATGTACTACCTGGGCAATTGGGTGATCAATCAGGTCATCGGCGTCGGGGCCGAGGCCGACAATATCGGTTTCTTCCCGCTTCCTTATGACAATTCAGGTCAGACCAGAGCCGGCTTGAGCCCTGACTTCTTCTATGCCGTGAACAAGGACAGCAAGAACCTCGAGGCAACCAAGGCGTTCCTGGCCTGGCTGATCGAGGACTCCGGCTACGAGGACTTCGCAGGCTTTATGTCCCCGCTGGAGGGCCGCGAGTCCAAGCTTCCGCAGCTTGCCGAGTTCCAGGCGCTGGCCGTAGAGCTTCAGGAAGGTGTAGCGGATGATCCGGAGGTCATCCAAATTTCGAACAAGGCGCAAATCGATCTGCCGGCGATCGCACAGGAATTCGTGCTCGCCAAGGATCCGCAGACGGTGTTTGACAAGTGGAATAAGGCCTGGGCCAAAGCAAAGAAGGATCTCGGTTACTAATCCGCACCGGATGAAATGGATTATCGGCCTTCGATAATCCATTTTGCTTTCAACAGCAAGCAGAACCTCCACACATTACAGCGGAAAGAAGGGATTCTCGCCATGTTCGGATCCATGTCGTATTTGAAGCAAAAAAGGATCATCATTTTCACCTTCCTGCTCGTTCCGGTGACCTTGCTTTTATTGTTCACCTACTATCCTGCGTCCAAGCTCGTCTACTTCAGTTTTACTTCGTGGGATGGCTACAGCCCGGAGAAGCCCTGGGTCGGACTGGACAATTACCGGGAGGTATTTTCAAATCCTGATATTTTCGGGGTGTTTGCCCATAACTTTGCTTATTTTATCATGGGGCTTGTTCAGAACGTGATTGCTATTTACTTCGCCGTCATACTGAATACCCGGCTGCGCGGCAAAAACGTATTCCGGCTGCTTCTATTTCTCCCATACATCATGAACGGCGTAGCGGTGGCCTTTATGTTCGGCTATGTCTTCGATACGACACAAGGCTCGTTAAACCTGTTCCTGAATAGTATCGGATTGACCCAACTTAGTGAAACCAGCTGGCTCGGCACGAAGGGACTCGTCAACTACGCTCTGGCCTCCACCGGTCTATGGCGGTTCATGGGCTACAACATGGTGATCTACATCGCATCCCTGCAAGCGATCCCGTCGGATATTTACGAGGCCGCCAAAATCGACGGCGCCAACGCCTGGCAGACTTTCTGGCGCATTACTTTGCCGAATATGAAGCCGGTCATCCAATTGAACCTGTTCCTGACGGTCACCGGCGCGCTCGAAGTCTTCGACCTGCCGTTCGTCCTGACCAAGGGCGGTCCGGCCGGAGCGAGCCAGACCTACGTGCAGCGCGTCGTTGAAACCGCATTTGCCTACAACAACTACGGTCTCGCCTCCGCGATGAGCATCATTTTATTGTTCTTCGTCATCCTTGTCGTCGGAATGCAGCAGTTTGTGCTAAGCAGAGGGGGCAGCAGCAAATGATCCAAACCAAGACGATTGCCAATACATTGAAATACATTACACTGCTGGTCGGGGTTTTTGTTGTCCTGTTCCCGCCTTATGTCGTCATCGTCAACTCCTTCAAAGCGGATGAGGAATTCAATACAGGCAGCACGATGGCTTTACCGGAGAGCTTTTTCAATTTCGACAACTTTAAGGCTGTTTTTGAGCGCGGCGGACTGATAAACGGCTTTGCCAATACGCTGATCATCATTTGCGTCACCCTGGTCTTCAATATCCTGTTCGGCACCATGGTCGCCTATGTGCTGGGCCGATTTGATTTTCGGATGAAAAAAGCGGTGTTCGCCCTCTACCTTTTCGCTACTGTTATTCCGGGGATCACCACCCAGGTCGCCACGTTCGGAATTATCAAATCGCTGGGCCTGTACAATACGATGGGGGCGCCTATCGTTTTATACATCGGTGCGGATGTAATACAAATCATTCTGTATTTACAATTTATTCGCAACATTCCGGTTGATCTCGATGAGAACGCCATGGTCGAGGGGGCCTCCCTGCTTCGAATTTACCGGTCGATCATTTTTCCACTGCTCACGCCGGCGACATCGACCTTGATTATTTTGAAGTCGATCAGCATTTATAACGACATGTATACCCCCTACCTGTATATGCCGAAGCAGGCCCTTGGCGTCGTTACTACGGTGCTCATGCGGTTCCAGAGCCTGAATCTGGCCAACTGGAATCTGATCAGCGCGGCGATCCTGCTCATTTTACTGCCAACCCTCATCCTGTACTTTTTCCTGCAAAAATATATCTTTGAAGGCGTGGCAAGCGGTGCTGTAAAATAGGAGGAAGTTGATTTGAGAGAGTCAGGGGATTTACTTTGAAAAGGCTTTGGACATTTTTCGCCAATTTTTCGATGCAAAAAAAGCTGGTCGTCGTCTTCGTGTTTCTGATCACGCTGCCGATCATCTATGTCAGCTATTCGTCCTACCGGACCAACTCGAATGCGAAGCTGGCGAGCACGACCGAATCAGCCGGCCAGCTGGCGGACAACGCTATGGATAAAGTGGACCGTTACATCGCAGACCTCAAGCGGTATACGATTTTGCCATTATACAACAAGGATGTGCAAAGACTTCTCGATCAGGAAGGAACCGACTGGGACAAAAATTCCACGGTCACGATGTTCCTTTCGTACTTGACGCACATGAAGGAAGAAATCGCTGCAGTATATATGGTTGACAGGTATGGAATGATTTTTTACAACCATAAGTCGGGCTTAAATGAACCCTATCCTTATGAGCGGCTGGCCGACTGGAAGGAGCAGACCGCCGAGGCCGGGGTCGCCCCGGTTCTGGTCGGCACGCATCCGATTCGGGTCAACGGCTCCGACGAGCTGCAGGTGTTCAGCATCATGCGCTCCATCCAGTCCATCAGTACGCTGGAGTACATCGGGATGATCGTCATCGACGTCGATGCCCGATTATTCGAGGGAATCGTTCAGCCCTTGAACCATGTGACCCACGGCAATGCCGTCATCGTTGACGAGACCGGCAGGATCGTCTACGACAGCGATCCTGCCCGGCTTGGTCAGGACTTAACCGGAAGCGCCCTGCTGGCCGGAGCGACCGGTTCCAGCGGCAGCTTCCGCCTGAAAATCGGCGGGGAATCCTATATTGCCGTTTATTCCGTGTCCTCGCAGACGGGCTGGAAGACAATGGTGACGATTCCGCTGAAGGAATTGCTCGCCCCCATCAAGCAAAGCCGCAATTCCATGTTGGTGATGACCTTGTCCATCCTCGGCGTTGCCCTGGCGGCAGCCATGTTGATCTCCTATGCGCTGACGAAACCGTTGAAACAGACGGTGCAGCTGATGAAGCAGGTGCAACGCGGAAAGCTGGACGTCTGGGTCCATGTCAAATATAACGACGAAATCGGTATGCTGGGCAGCCACTTCAACCGGATGGTTTCCCGCGTCAGGGAGCTGCTCGATGAGGTGGCCGAGACGGAAAAAAGCAAGCAGAAAGCGGATTTGCTGGCGCTGCAAAATCAGATCAACCCGCATTTTATATACAATACGCTGGAATCCATCCGCATGCTGGCCGAGCTGAACGATGACGATCGTGTTGCCGAACTGACCTACCTGCTCGGGATGCTGCTTCGTTACAGCATTACCCGCAGTGATGAAATCGTAACGGTTCAACAGGAGCTGATGCATGTCGAGAATTATTTGCAGCTGCTGCAAATCCGGTTTCCGGGCAAAATCAGCTGCCTGATTCTTGTACCGGAAAGCTTCTACTCCCTGCCGATCATCAAGCTCGTATTTCAACCCATTGTAGAGAACGCCGTCTTTCATGGGCTGGAGAAGCAGGCGGGACCCGGGATGATTACCATTTCGGCCTGGCGCGAACAGGACGAGATCATCTTTTCCATTCAGGACGACGGTGTCGGAATGAGCGAAGAGCGGCTGGCCGATTTGATTCTTAGTCTGACGGACGGGAAAACGGATAAATTCGGCATCGGGCTTCGTAACGTGAACGAACGTTTGCGGCTTCATTACGGCGACAATTCCAGACTTTCCGTGTACAGCAAACTGGGGGAAGGAACGACGATCATCCTGCGAATTTGAAGGGGGGAAACGCAATGCTTCGGATCATAATCGTGGACGATGAAGCTTCGATACGCGAAGGACTGGCAAAAATGATCGGCAAGGAGAGCAGCCGCTTCTTGATTGCGGGCTCCTTCTCCAACGGCCAAGAGGCTCTCGGCTTCATCTCGGCAGAAGAGATTGATCTAGTGATTACCGACATCCGCATGCCGCTGGTCGACGGACTGGAACTGATCAAAGAAGTAAAAATGATCCGCCCTGAGACCAATTGCATTATTATGAGCGGGTTCACTGATTTTGAGTATGCCAGACAGGCCCTCCTTTATGCCGCCGTGGACTATATGCTCAAGCCGATCAACAAAAAACAGTTATTCGAACGGCTCTATGCGCTGGATGAGGAGAAAACCGCCAGCCTGAAAAAGGAACAGCAGTACCGTTCCGGGCTGCTCCTCCCTTACCTAAAGACGACTCTCTCTCATTGTTCCCGGCTTCCGGAGCTCGTTCTTCCGCAGCCGTATTTTTCCGTTCTTGCCTTGAAAGCAAACGATATGGATACGCTTCGCTCCGGTGTCCGAAGGTTGCAGCGGCAGGAGCAATGTTGCTTCGACCCGGTCGACGCGGACGATCAAATGTTGGCCATGGTCTGCTACTACTCCCATGAACCCGGACCCGAGGATATCGTACAGTTTGCAGAGCGGCTGCGTCAGTTCCCCCACTCCGGCGGAATCGTCAATATCGGAGCCAGCCCGGGATACGATAACCCTGTCCTGCTTGGCAAGGCCTTTTCGGAAGCGAAAAGAGCCTGCGATCACGGGATATACTGTCACTCATGCTGGAACCTCATTCATTTCAGCGAAGCTGCCGATCCTTATCAGGACGCCGCTCTATTGTTTGCGGGTTGCCGGGAAACGCTTGTGCAGGACTTGCAGCTAATAAATATCCCCCAAATCGTCCATGGTCTGGAGGCGCTGTTCGAACAATTGCGTGAGAGAAAGGCGGATATGGCGTCCATACTCCACCTATGCAGGCTGATTGATGAGACGGCTTTCGTAGAGCTGCAGGAATGGGGAGAATTATATAGCGAAGGCGCCGCCAAGGCGCTGGAGGAGCAGCTTCTGGCTTGCATGTCCTTCGATGAAATGAAGCGGCTGTTCGTCGGAGAGTTCACCAGGACCCTGGAACACATCCGGTCCGTACGCATGGCGCAGGCGGGGAAGTCCGTCGAGACCGTAAAGCGCTGGATCAAAGCGCATTACGATCAGCCGGCAGAGCTTGGAAGCCTTGCCCGTATGGTCTATCTGACACCCAGCTATCTCAGCAAGCTGTTCAAGCATGAAACCGGCATGACGATTACCGACTATCTAATCGAGGTTCGGATCAAGAAGGCCAAGCTGCTGCTGAAGCACTCTTCCGATATGAAAATTCATGAGATCGGCAGCGAGGTCGGATATCCCGATCCGGCTTATTTCAACAAATTGTTCAAACGGATGGTCGGGATCACTCCCAATGAATACAGACGGAGGGTTCATTAGAGACAGGCTTCCGCCAGACTAATAAATCGCTATCGGCCCATAAGGGCCGTTAATAATTTCTATTTTCGTCTCAAAAATATCTGTCAATATCTCGGGCTTCATAATCTCTTCTACCGTTCCATAAGCGGCTATTCGACCATCCTTCATAGCACAGATTCGATCGGAATATTTGGCTGCAAAATTTATATCATGCAAAACGGTCAGAATTGTCCTTCCAAATTTATTAGCAGCAAGCCTCAAATGCTCCATCATTTGAACAGAACGCGCAACATCGAGATTGTTCAGAGGCTCGTCCAAGAGCACATATTCCGTTTCTTGGCACAACACCATTGCTACATAGGCCCTTTGTCTTTGACCGCCTGAAAGCTCATCTAAATATCGATTCTCTAGATCAGTCAAGTCTAAAAAATCAATATATTTAGAAATAATAGCCTCATCCTCTTTCGTTAACCTTCCGTTTGAATAAGGAAACCGTCCAAAGCCAGCTAATTGTCTAACCGTAAGTCTCGTTACAAAATGATTTTCCTGCCTCAAAATCGTGATGATTTTAGCCAAGTCCTTTGATTTAGTTGTAGAAACATCCATATTGGCTACCCTGATTTGGCCTTCATCCAAATTCAGAAGTCTTCCAATCATTAGAAGTGTCGTAGACTTTCCAGCACCATTTGGCCCAATTAAAGAAGTAAAACCAGCCTTTGGTATTTCGATATTCAACGGTCCGATGTTTACTTCGTCATTATATAACTTTCTGGCATTCTCAATCTTTATCATAGCGCCCTCTTCCTTAAAATGACAATTAGGAATATTATTCCGCCAAACAACTCAATAATAACTGAAACCACACCTTGAGCATTGAATATATGATTCATAAAAAAGTAGGCACTCGTGATTATCAAAAAACCTATAGCAAGAGCCATCGGAAAAATATATCTGTGATCATAGGTGGGCGCCGCTTGATAACTCAAAGTTGCAACTAAAAACCCATAGAAAGTAAGCGGTCCAATCAACGCCGTTGAAATTGACATCAGAATAGACACTAATACAAGCGTATAGATGACGCTAGCTTGGTGATTAACCCCAAAAGACGTAGAGACATCCTTGCCGAGTGATACCACATTTAATTTCCTTGAATTAGCAAGAAGCAATAAGGCGACAATGATGACCATTGGAATTACAATAGGGAAATAATCAGGATCCGAATGATTGACAGAACCAAACAACCTTGCCTGTAAAATATCAAACTCAGACGGCGCAAGAAGTCTTCTCATAAAAGTAGACACCGAATTCAGCCCGGCTCCAATAATAATTCCAATCAAGAGCATAAGCTGCAGATTGCCATACTTGCCGGAAAGCAACCATCCATACAGGATCAAGCTCATCAACACCATAACAGCAACTTGAAATAAAAAAGGTCCCGTACCCGTAAAATTTATCAATGCACCCGCACCAAAGAAAAATATGGTACTCGTATGAATTACCGAGTAAAGAGATTCAAAGCCTAAAAGCGAAGGGGTTATAATCCGATTATTCGTAATCGATTGAAAGGTAACGGTCGATAGACTCTGACATAATGCAGCAATAATCATAGCAACAATAGCTACCATTCTTCTTCTAACCACGGGGATAAAAGAAGGAGAATCAATTGGGACGGGATTGTTATACACTAAAAGTCCATAAGCAGAAAGAACACCCAAAGCGATAAATGTGATCAACAGAATCCAATACCGCCGTTCTTCTTTCTTAGAGCGAAACGCACCAGCTGATCTATTTTTACTAGGGAGACTGGAATCGATGCCGACATTTTCTTTATTTCTATATTCCAATGCGTTCATCTTAGCCTCCTCGGCTTTCTTTGTCTCAATAAAAGAACAATAAATACGGCCGCCCCCACGGTTCCCAGGATTAAAGAGACAGGAACTTCAAAAGGCATTATAATTGTTCGGGAAATAATGTCGCAGACCATTATCGTGCCCATTCCTAATACACATACCCAAGGCAGATTGCTTCTAAGATCATCTCCCCTGATCATGGAGACAATATTAGGAACGATTAATCCCAAAAAGGGTAAATTTCCAATAACAGCTGCAACAATTCCAACGGCAACAGAAATAAGACCCGTACCAATAAGAACGATCCTGTTATAATTTACTCCAAGACTTGTTGCCACATCTTCCCCTAGTCCGGCCAAAGTCAATCTGTTGGCATAAATAAAGATAAGAACGGTAATCAGGATAATTATCCACAAATATTCATATCTTCCAACTTGAATCGGCGCAAAGGAGCCTACGAACCAGGTTTCAATATTTTGTGTCATTTGAAATAGGAGTCCAATAAAAGTAGAAACGGCTGAAATGACCGCACCAAGCATCAACCCAATAATAGGAACAATTAAAGACGAACGAAGTTTAACTCTCCTTAAAAACAAAAAGAAAATCATAGTCCCTATAAACGAAAAAATGATTGCTCCCGTCATTCTCAGAACTAACGTTGGTGCAGGAAATAATAAATAAACCGCAAGAAGTCCCAGGCCGGCCCACTCAATAGTTCCTGTTGTGGTAGGTTCAACTAGACGATTCTGTGTAATCAGTTGCATTACGAGTCCTGCCATGGACATGGCAGCTCCGGTAAGCATTAGGGCCGCTGTTCGTGGAACGCGAGTGATGAAAAACATTTGTATCCCATCCTCTTGTCCGCGCAGATCATATACTCCGGTAAACAGCGATATAATGCTCAACACAGCAACAGCTACAATCGCCACTATAAAAGGTTTAGTCCATATCTTATTGTGATTATAAAGCCGGGGTTGAGAATCTTTATTCTCAACCCCGGAAATGACATTCTTCGTCACTATGTTATACTCCTTCACACTACTTGGCTAAAGTATTTGCAAGGCTTCCGAATAACTCGATATAGGTTTGGATGGATTCATTTGTATATGTGTCATTTGGTGCATAAACAATCTGTTCTTTAGTAACGGCAGTGACATTTTGAAGAGCCGGTGAATTATTAATTACGTCCTGAGCAGGAACGGCATCCGTTGTTGAAGAGATGGAAGCATCGCGATCCAGTACAAAAATCCAATCCGGATTACTTTGCGCAATAGCTTCAACCGAAACCTCATCCCCTTGATGATCTGAAGAAGAATTGTTAACTTCTAATGCGGATGCCCATCCGAAAATATCATACATAGGTCCCCAGACACGTCCGGAATGAGGCGCTGAAAAACCAATATTCCCGCCAGAAACGATAACACTCATAACCGTATCTGTGCCGTTATATACAGATTTAGCATCCTCAATCGCTTTTTCAAAATCAGCTATTAATTGTTCAGCCTCTTGATTTTTGTCAAAGATTTTTCCTAAAGTACTTGTCGTATCCTTAAATCCATTTACAAAGTTTTCTCCCGGTGCAGCGGCTTCCTCGGAAACATCGAAGTTAAGATCGATTACGGCTGCATTAGGCACTAATTTTTTGATCTCATCGTAAAAGCCGCCAAATCTTTGACCGACGATTACAAGTTCAGGGTCTGCCGCGGCTATAATTTCAAGATTCGGCTCACGGTGATTTCCAATATTCTGAACGGAATCATCACTTACATAGGGTGAATCCGCAGGCATAACATCCTTGGGAGCAGCCACTAATTTAATATCCCAATCAGACAAGGTTTCAAATGTTCTGCTATCCAAAGCAACAACATTTTTAGGATTTACAGGCACAGTAACAGTTCCATGAGTATCCGTAATTTCAACCGTTGTTGGAGCTTCATTCGCAGCATTGGCCTGCCCATTATTTTCAGTCTGGTTAGCTCCGTTACCATTACTTGAAGCCGAATTACTAGAAGTTGAATTATTAGAAGCTGAGCAAGCTACCAATGCCATAGCAAAAATCGCTATAATAACAGTTAATTTCAAATTCTTCAATTTCCATCTCTCCCCTTTTATAAGCTTCGTTGATCATCAGATTATTGAATTGATAAATCAATATCGATATAAAGTTGAATGAATGAAGTTATGTAGAAAAGGAATAAGTTCGGGATATACTTCCGAGCATACTCCATGCGTTATCTAAGCACGTGTAATCATTAATTCACCTTGTACATTTCGCCGTACATTTTGTTGATAATGATTATCATTTTCAATAACTCTATACAAGTATATCAATTTTAAAGAAAGTGTCAACCATTTGGGAGGACGTCCTACACAAGGGTGCTTTAGGAATTGAAACAGGCACAAAAACCCGCCGATTGGGCGGGTTTTTGTATTTGGTACAAAGTATCAACTTAAAATCAAACATTCTGAATTTTCATATATTCGTCATAGAGCTGCTCAAATGAATCGTATCGTTCCACTTTTCTACCGACCTTGTTGTATTCATCCAAGTATTCATCCATCGCCTGCAGAAATTTGTCCTTAAACAAATAAAGATGATCGGCGTCAAAATACGGCATAAGCTCAAACCTTCTTGTTCCAATCGCTTTTGTCATTTCATCAAGGAAATTTTGTGCCCCTATTGCTGCATGAAATGCATAGGATTTATCATTTAATTCAGCACTTTCGATCATTTTGTTGCGGCAATTGCACCATAATTCTTCATATGTTCCGCGAAGATTATCATATGTCGGGATGGGCTGCACGCTAAACTCCTTCTCCATTCTTTGATAGAGGTCAACCACACCTTTCAGCAATCGATAGGAAGCGCTTCTAATTTCATCCGCCGTCTTCGCATGAATCACGCCCATGTAATTACTTTCGTAGTTTTCAGGGAGATAGCGGTATTCCTTTGTTTCCTCCAGGTATCTCTTTATGCCGCGCTTCAAATAAGTATTGTTTAAGTGCGTTAGAGCGTTTATCAAGTTGTATAGAACTTCGCCGGAAGCATACCGGACCGTTCCTAGATCATCCGACAGTAAGGCGTTGGCATATTCCTGCTTCGCCAAGTCGATGTATTTTTTCGCCCTTCCGATACATTCACTTCCAATGGGTTTGGCCAAAGCATCAAGCGCTCTTTGCTTATAGGAATTGAATTTCTCCATGTATTCCGGCTTTGCGCAATATAAAATCTGCAGATCAACCAGATGCGCAACCATTGTATTCTCCAGATTAGCTTCGTCCTCTATCCTTGTCTCCCACGGGGTACAATATAAATCGTATCCGACATCGCCCAGAATAAAGCATCGCGACATCCCCCAACCGCGGTCCGTATTATTAATGATAATCAGATCAAGGTCACTTTTTTCATGAAAATCCCCTGTGCTGAACGACCCCGTCAACCCAATAATCGCAATGTCCTCCGGAAAGTCCCGCTTGGCGCGTTCAATCACCATACCAATTATATTCTCGTTTTTCTCGATCAGCATTTGCTTAGTAAGATCATCCATAACATTTCAACCCCCTCGACGGCCTGACCGTTTGCCTATAAACCCCAGTCAGATTCCATTATATAGGCGTACCGTATCAAGGAATATTCCCAGTTCCATTAAAGGAAAGAAATACCTCTAATTAGATAGCTCTCATTGCTAACTGTCACTTTCACGTATACAGGAAAAGGTGCAGCCTCCTCTTTTTCCAAAGAAGAAACTACACCTTTTGATAAAATCGATTTTTATTAATAAACGTCGCCGCGATTATCGATCGCCAAAATGTAAATAACTTGTTCTTTATGATTGATTTCAAACAATATCCGAAAATTTCCGACACGCAGTCGAAAACGCTTATCGTATCCTTTCAGTGGCCTAATGTCACCAAACGGTGGGCGAACGGTCAACCCCATCAATGATTTTCGAATGCGTTCTTGAACAGCCCTTTCTTGTTTGGCAATAAACTTTACAGCATCACGATTTAGTGTCAGTTGGTAAGTTAAGCTCATTCATCGCTTCCTCCCAAGACATAAATCCGCTCTCACTATTTAATTGACGCACTTCTTCTTCGCTTAATGGTTCTGTATCCGGCGCCAAATTCACAATATCATCCCAATCAAGCTGACTCTGCCTGACGGAAAGGTATTGTATATAATCAAATGCTGACTGTTGTGCCGATTCGGTCAATTGCTCAAATATTTGCAGTACTTTGTGTTTATCAACCGCCATATAAAGCACCTCCGAATATGGAGTATTTTTGGTTACCCCATTATAACACATTGCCAAAATTATTCTAAAACATGTTTGAGCCGTAACGAAGAGCTGCACCTTTTGATAAAATCACTTCACAATACACTACGCCGCAATTCATAAAAATACTGCACAATAGGATGCTTTAACCTGATCTTCTCGGACATGTTTACAATGCGTTTTTTACCGACTCTTTTGTCCACTAGGGCTAGAACATTCAATAGAATATCGTTGCTTTCCAGGCTTTCCTCTATTGGAGTTGTTAAAAACTTATTAGCCACCACAATAAAATTTGATTTACTTAACGTAGCCTGTGCGGACAAAAGCTCTTTTGCATGTTCGGTACTTTTTCTGCCTCTGGCGATTACTATTAAGCGGTCCTCCGGCACCGTCCCCGGGGTACCTTTTCTAACCGCTTCAATTTCGTCGCTGCTGACAGGAATCTGGATATCCGGATCATTCTTAATTTCCAGCTCGGTTTGATACCAACGGATCGGGTTCGTTTTATCACTCATATGGAGTATGTTCTTCTTATCCACCTGGATATAACAAATCCCTGATTTATCAGGCAGATAACGATACCCCGGCGCCCGGTATTCTACCCTTCCGTTTAATGCAGGGCTGAGAAAGACCTCCAGTTGCTGCTTCAATTTACTCCAGGACATGGTATCCCCTCATTCCTCCGTCCCATCCTGCTCCTTACTTCCAAACTCATGGAGCAGTGCGCGCACTTCATTTGTGGACTTTGCGTTCATTAAGCTATTTCTTAATTCACTTGCCCCGCGAAAACCGCGGACATATATTTTGAAGAACCGGGCAAGAGGCCGGAACGAACGCGGCTCCAGTCCTGAATATTGATCATAGAGATCCAGATGCAGCCGCAGCAGATCAAGCAGCTCCTCACTGCTGTGCTCCTTGGGCTCCTTCTCAAAAGCAAACGGATTATGAAAAATTCCGCGCCCGATCATAATCCCATCCACACCGTATTGCTCGGCGAGCCTGAGACCCGTCTGACGGTCAGGGATATCCCCGTTAATGGTCAGCAGGGTATCCGGCGCCACTTCATCACGAAGCTTCTTAATCTCCGGAATCAGCTCCCAGTGGGCATCCACTTTGCTCATTTCCTCTCTTGTGCGCAGATGAATGGACAGATTAACAATGTCTTGCTTCAAAATATGGGTTAACCAGCCGCGCCATTCATCTACGTCGCTGAAACCGAGCCTTGTTTTTACACTGACGGGCAGTCCCCCGGCTTTAGCAGCCTGTATGAGTTCCGCTGCGAGGTCAGGACGGCAGATCAGACCGCTCCCCTTCCCATGCTCTGCTACATTCGCCACAGGGCACCCCATATTAATATCAATGCCTTTGAAGCCTTCTTGCGCCATACCGATACTCATTTGACGGAAGTATTCCGGCTTGTCTCCCCAAATATGTGCTACAATCGGCTGTTCATCCTCTGTAAACGTCAGCCGCCCGCGCACACTCTGGTTCCCCTCCGGGTGGCAATAGCTCTCTGTATTTGCAAACTCCGTAAAAAACACATCCGGTCTCGCCGCCTCACTTACGACATGGCGAAAAACAACATCCGTCACATCTTCCATAGGCGCCAGTATAAAAAAAGGCCGCGGCAAATCACGCCAAAAATTATCTGTCATATCAATAACCTCTCTATAAATATCTGGATAGACATTAAAGAGTATATCATAACCCGGCGAAAGCATATTTAGCCAATATATTCACAAAGGATAATATGTAATGTAGGTTTTCCGTCTTATATACGTTGTAACCCTCGTAATAATAGCTAATAGTGACCCGACTCACTAACCAGCCCGTCGTCTCGGATTATACTGACAATTAATTTGTTAAATTGGGAGGGATAGCCCATGAAAAAAAATGAACTGCCTCTTGTCTACTCATGTTCCGGATGTTCCTCAGCTGCACAGACCGCTAACCAGGTAGCGATTAAAATGGATCGTGAAAAGATCGCCGAAATGTCCTGCATCGCAGGTGTCGGCGGTGACGTAAAACCGCTTGTCCGAACAGCGAAGTCGGGACGTGACATCATTGCTATCGACGGTTGCCCGTTGGCCTGCTGCAAGAGCTGTTTAGCCAGGCATGACGTCCAACCTAAGCATCATTTTGATTTATCGAAGTTCGATGTGCCCAAACGTCTTGGAGAAGATCCTAACCCCCAGCTTGTCCAGAACGCCTATAATCAGATTCTTGAAGTTATCAAGTAACAACGGATACCGCCAGGGTGACTGATCGACTCAGTACATTAAAAAGAGCCCGAGGGCTCCTGTCATAACAGGATATCTCGGACTCTTAAAATCACTTTATCGGGCGACATTTACCTCCGCCACTTCATAAACCGGTAGTCCAGCAGATCTACCAACAGGAACAACAGGAACCCGACCAAGCTGAACAGCAGAATACCGGCATACATTTGCGGATAATCCAGCCGGAGCCAGGCATCCATGATGAAGAAGCCCATGCCGTGCTCGGTCCCATATATTTCAGTAAAGAACAGGACCGAAATCGCCGTCCCCAGCGAGATACGAATCGTGCTTAGAATGACGGATAACGCACCCGGTAAAGTAACATGCCAGAACTTCTCGCCCTTGCCTGCCCCGATACTGGTTAGCACATCATAGGTGTTAGCCGGAATTGCCTTGATGCCATCCCGCACGGAAATGATAATCTGGAATAACAGAATCAACATGATCATGAGAATCTTGGATGTCTCGCCAAGTCCGAAGAACAGCATCACAACGGGAAGCAAGGCGATCTTGGGCACCGGATACGTTAAATATACTACTGGGTCCAGGAGCTTGTTCCACAGCGGGGAACGTCCCATCAGCAGCCCGACAAGCAAGCCAAGAATCAACGCCAGCAGCACTCCGGCAAACACGCGCATCAAGCTGTAGCCAACATTCAGTACAAGCTCCCTTCCCCCAAGCTGGCCCATCGCCAGATAGACCCCGAGCGGGCTTGGCAGCATAGGGTGATTCACCAGTACATACGCCGCGTACCAGATGAGATTCATCCCCAGGAATACAAGCAACAATCTCAAGATATAGTTAAGCCTCCGCGAATTCACCATTTCTCCTGCATAACCTTTCTAACCTTCTTGATTTGGGCAAAAAAAGCATCGCTGGCCCGCTTCTCCTCCAGCTTCAGCGCAAACACTTCCTCGTTGTCGATAATCTCGGCAGGATCGTTCTTGCTTGAAGGAAGCACGATCATTTTCTGTCCTAGCAAAATGGCCTCATCCACATCATGCGTCACGAACAGCGCCGTAGCCGGATTGGCCTGCCAATGCTCCAGGAACAGCTGTTGCAGCGTCTCCCTTGTGATGGCATCCAGCGCCGAGAACGGCTCGTCCAGCAATAGCAGGGACGGGGCAATAGCAAAGGCCCGCGCAATGGCGACCCGCTGCTGCTGCCCCCCGCTAAGTGACAGCGGATACCGCTCCGCCAGCTCCGCAATGCCCATGGCTGTGAGCCATTGGTCTATTTGCGCTTCCCGGGCCTGCTTGCTCTGTTCCCTGGGATGCGCGATGCTCATCGCTACGCGAATATTGCCCTTAACAGTCTTCCAAGGCAGAAGACCGTAATTCTGGGGCACCAGGCCCATCAGCACCTTCTGTTCACGCAAAGAGCTTCCATTGAAAAGCAGTTCGCCCCGATATTCCGGCATTAGACCGGTGATGGCGCGGAGCAATGTAGATTTTCCGCTCCCGGAGGGGCCGAGAATCGTATATATTCCATGCTCCGGCAGAGTGAAACTGACCTTCCCCAAAGCCAATTCCCCGCTTCTGTATTCCACCTCAAGCTCCTTGACACACAATCCGTTATTTCTTGAATTGGACATCAGAGATCACTTCTTCTGGGGTAATATCTTTGGTCAACAGCCCTTGTTCACGGGCCCAGGCAAAGGCCGCTTCCACTTCCTTCACATCCACCTGGTTTGCCGGAATGTAAGCAGGCACCTCAATTTGCTCCTTCAAGGTTTCGGGATAACCCACTTCTTCAATCACCAGATCAATGTAGTCCGCTTTGTCATGGGATTGCATATACGCTACTGCTTCATCGTAAGCAGCATACATGGCGCGAATCGCCTCGGCCTTGGCGTCGATCGCGCTCTGCGGGAAAGCCAGCACGAACGGATTGATGTTCGCTTGGTGCGTCGAGCTAAGTATGCGCAAGCCTGCGGCTTGGCCCATCGTGACGAATGGCTCTGGCAGAATGGCCGCGTCCGCTTTATTATTTTTCAACAGCTCCAGCCGGGTTGGAATTTGCGGCACCTCTGTGATCCGGATATCCTGCTCCGTCAGACCAGCCTGCTTCAGCATCATCGCAACGGTATATTGCGTTGAAGTATTCTTGGACAGGATCACCGTCTTCCCCTTCAGATCCTTCACATCCTGAATCTCGCTATTGCCGGTAAGCAGGTCAAATTCTCCAAAGGTCGTGCTGGTGATTTTTACATCCAGCCCCGCTTCATTATAGATGGAAATTGCAACCAGGTCGGCGCTAATCCCGTCCACCTTGCCTGCTTGAAAAGCAACATCCCGATCCTTGGCACTCTTGAACGTCTCAATGTCCAGAAGAACCCCGTGCTTCTGATCAAAGCCCTGCTCATGAGCAATGACAAATGGAATGGCATCTATGGACGGCAACAGGCCCAACGTCAGTTCAGCTAATTCCTCTGCCTGATCATTCGCCGAACCCGCTGCTGCCGATGTTCCGCTTCCCTCACCCGTATTCGTAGTATTAGCCGCCTTGCTGCCGCAAGCCGCACCCACGATACTGACGATCAGCACCAGTGCCAGCAGCATGATAGTTCTTTTAGTAGTTTCAAGCTTCATTGTTGTCCATCTCCCTGTATGTTCATCTATAGTAGTAGGCATAGCCCTGTGCCGAACTGGCTTAAGTCTGTGCTACTGTCTTGGATTGCAACTTTATTCACAATGCATAGGACAAGTAGTCATGTTCCTCCAGGCAGCCTCAAATAACTTCATATTACACCCATTATTGCATTTTGTATATTTTGATTTTTAAATAATGTCTGGAAAGAGCTTGAATAGTAAGGAAATGAACAGAAAAAGCGACGCATGTGAGAAAAACACCCTTGATCAATTCCATTTTTGGTATCATAATCGAAGTTGGAATCAATAATGGAGGTGCAATTATGGATAATCATGGCGATATTTTGCTCAACCCTATTAGAATGCGTATTATTCAGCATATGGCCGACAAAAAAGGGAGAACCGTCGGGAGTCTTTCGGAGCTTATGAGCGATATTCCAAGGACTACATTATACAGACACATCAATATGTTGTTTGAACACGGTTACTTATTAGTAAGCAAAGAAACAAGAATACGAGGAGCATACGAGCGAGAATATATACTTAATCTTGAAGCATTACAAGAAACTGCTGAGGAGGAATCGATTGAAAAAAATGTGAAGTTTTTTCTAATGAAATTACTATCCGATTTTGACCGTTACTTTAAAGACAGGGGGAATCCAATTAAAGACAGGCTTTTTCTATCCAGTAATACTCTTTTAATGTCTGATAATGAATATAACCAATTTATTGATGAAATTTTTGAGGTAGTAAATAAACACTTAAATTTTGAACCTAACCAAGAACGTAAATAACGTACAATTTCAATTATTTCATCACCTAACTGGGAAAAGGGAGATCTAAACCATGAAGAGTAACGCACGAAAATGGTTAGGTTTAATTATAGCTATCCTTTGTTATTACATTGTTCATGAGGGAACACATGCGATTGCCGCGCTTTTTATGGGGGCTTATCAGAGGATAAAATTCATGTTTCCCGGAATGCAAATCGTTGTTAATAAAGAGGCTATGTCCGATTTACAACTTGCTGTATTTTGTATCGCCGGGCCGCTTGCTACGCTGTTACTCGGATATGCACTTGTTTTGATGACAAAACGAATATTGAAATCCAATAACAAGGTTATCAAAGCCACCTTTTATTATATGACTTTAGGGATGCTTCTCATTGACCCCATCTACTTGTCTGTCTTATGCGGATTTTTTGGCGGTGGTGATATGAACGGGATTATCTTGTTCGGCATACCGGAGGTGGTTGCTCGGTCGGCTTTTGGTGTGATTGGGGCAATCAACGTGTTTGTGTTTGTCAAGTATATCTACTTTGCATATAAAGCTGATGTTCAAAAAACGGATAGTCAACGAAGCCCATACAGCTCCCTAAGTAGGTAAGGAGACCTTGCGAACGGCAAGAGCCTCCTTAACTTGGACCTGAGCAATATTGTCACAACTCATTTCCGCACTAACAACATTAGGCACTCCACAAGACTTATATCTCTATACGATCATTGGATTGAATTCATTAACTCGTAGAAATATTCAGGTTCATGAGTTTTATTAAGACGATACCAAGCGTCTAATGTTTTTGGAGAAAATACATCTAGCGCTTTTAAAACATGAACAGAAAATTCTAATGGAGCTATTCCGGATGCGGTGATCAATTTCCCATCGGTGACAGCAGATTCCACTTTGTAATAGTCTTCACCCGTGTAGGAAGGGCAAATCATTTTGAGGTAGGCCAAATCATTGCTTGTGTGCCAACGGGACTCCAACAATCCTGCTTGAGCAAGTCCTATGGTAGCGCCGCAAATTGCTCCAACTACGATCCCTTCCTTTAAACACTTCTCGGCCATTTTTAGTATGGGCACGTGGATCGCTTCTGTCCATGTATTTCCACCTGGTAAAATCAGTGCATCTACGCTGTTAATGCTGCACTCCTCCACTTTCATGTCAGGCATTATTTTCAATCCGCCCATTGTCGTGATTGGAGTCTTTTCTATCCCAACGGTGACTATTTTGGCTGAATCCAGCCCCTGTCTGAAGTATCTTCCAGAGTTCAGTTCGGCGGCTAAATAACCGATTTCCCAGTCGGACATGGTATCAAACACATAAAGATATACGGTACGATTCATTTTCTAATTGCTCCTCAACAAATTTGGTAGGTAACAATCCTTATCATAAAACAACTTCACTGACAACTGCTGTCAGTGAAGTTATTAAGCTTGATAATATTCCCTTAAATCGGAAGAAAGCGCCGCCAGTTTATACAGTCTCCTGCAATGTATGCATAAATATCCAACGCCTCTGCCCTGCCGCCAATTATGAAAGAAATGAGTCCGGCTTTTAATATTTTTTGGCGTAACTAACCCTCACCTTTGATTAAGATATGATACGGTTTTATCCCATTAGCGAATAGGCTATCGATCAGCTTGACCAATTCTTCCGACGATAAATCTTTGTCGTTGCGTATCCAAAGGCGAAACAAAGATATTAATGTTGATATGTAAAACTCAATCAGGTATGGCGCTAAGATATCATTTGTTGGAAGGTCCACAATCAATCTTTCAAAGGGAATTTCTCTTTTTAGGCGTTCAACAAAATGAACAGAACCATAGTCACCCAAAAGGGCTTTTAGGACTGAAATTTCTTCTGCATTTTCCAAACATTGAAGCGCATCTTGGAACGTATGCGTAGAAAGCTCCCTGTTTACCATTTCCTCGTTAATGGATTTCAAAACATCCTCTTCCACGTAGTTCAGCAACTCATAAATATCTGTAAAGTATTGATAAAATGTACTGCGGTTATAGCCTGACTTGTTAGCAATCTCTTGAATCGATATTTTTTCAATGGGTTTTTGGCTATATAAATCACAGAACACATTTATAAATGTTTGCCTTGTTTTGTCCGTCATTTCAGGTTGCTTCTTCATGATTTACCTCCATTTCCAGTTCAAGCGATGATCCGACAGATATTAAAAATCTGATGGTTGATGACCGTATAGTAAATGCATACAATATTATTATACAACACGTTGTCGGATTATCAACAGGGATTATCAACTATTTTAAGGGGGCTAACATGAGAATTTTATTCTTCGGTAGAGGTTTAATATCGACCCAATATGCGTGGGCTTTTGAACAGGTAGGGCATACAGTGGAGTTTTACGTTAGAAAAGGGAGAAAAGAAACCTTCGGAAGTAGTATAGAGCTTGAAATGTGGGATGGACGAAAAGGGAAAAAGCTCATCAAAGAAAGCTGGAACATCAAACTTCATGAGGAGATCCTTCCCAAGTATGACCTCATTATTGTGAGCGTCAACACGGAACAGCTTCCGGGAGCGGCACAATTCCTAGCAACTGCTGCAGGCCATACTCCTATCCTCATATTCAATAATGTTTGGCAAGATTTGAAGTCATCTATCGCACCCTTGTCTATGAACAATGTTGTCTTTGGCTTCCCCGGAGCAGGAGGCGGCATAGCGGACAATCGGCTTAGAGGCGGCTTTTTGAAAATGGTATTTCTTGAAAAACCACGGGTAGGCACTGAACAGATTAACAACAAAGTCAAAGAACTATTTGAAAGTGCCCATTTTAAAATTAGCTGGATCAAGGATATGCAAAACTGGCTATGGAACCACTTTGCCATGAATGCGGCTATGGAGACGGAGGTGATAAGACAGGGGAGTTTTCCAGCGGTTTTGAACCATCGCGACTCCTTTTCCAATGTTGGGTTGAATATGAGGGAAATGATCCCTGTACTGAAAGCAAGAGGTGGAAAGCCTGATGCCACTTCTCTCATGCTGACTAAAGTTCCTCCGGGACTTCTGGGCATCCTATTTAACAAGGTCATTTTTGCAAAGGGCAGCTTGGCGCGGCTTTTCATGGAACACAACAACAGCAAAGCGGGTTTTGCGGTACTTGAAGTTGTAAGGGAAGCCAAAAAGGCAGGCATTCCTTTGCCGCGTCTTACAGCGGCATTTGAAAATAGTGAATATCGCAACGCTATTGAAAATCCCTTATTGCCTTAACTTTACCTACAATGCGAATAGGAGCCGTGCTTCGTGTACCGAAGCGCAGCTCCTTTCATACAAATCATTTGGAAGTAGCTGGGACGGCAATTTTAATCCCGACTGTTGCCGCCATTGTGCTATAGCCTTCGGTTTTCAAGATTATTCCGTCGCAATAAGTATAGTGCGGCTCTAATATTTGTGATTATTCCAGGACAAATCTGGTCAATCCTACGTTGTATGGCGGCAAGACGGATACCGACCACTGCCATCCTTCCGTCAACTCGACCAGACTCAAAAAATAGCCGTGGCCAGCCCCCGTGTCTATGCCGAGCTTACCATCCCCAAACCACAAATGGTCTGGCTGCAGGCCAAAGCGGTAAGTAGATGTATGACCAAATACGACGGTTTTGCCCGGAAGGCCGGGAGCCTTGAAGAAGGGGTCGCGTATCTCTGTCAAATCCTCGGGAGTTTGCTCCTCTAGCGAAATGTCTGGACGCAAGCCCGCATGGACAAACAGAAAACGCTCATAATCTGCCCATAGCGGCATCCCGGCGATCAGCTCCTGGTAATAGGTTGACACCGATTTATGTTCATCGGTCTTGCTTGGCACTTGATTCAGCCACTTGCGCTCGTTATTTCCCTGAAGGGCGACTGCTCCATCTATACATAGCTTATGCACCAGATCCAAAGTGCCTACAGAATCCGGCCCTTTATTTACATAATCACCGAGCAGGAATAGCCGATCTGTCTGTGGATTATATCCTGCAAGGTTCAGCAGATATTCCAGCAAATGACCATAGCCGTGAATATCGGAGACAGCAAACAATTTACTCATCGCCTGCGACAGCGCGGGCTGCATACAGCATGACATTCTGCGCAGGAACCTGAATGGTCAACTGGGCGCCCGGCTCTACCCTCCTGTCATGAAATAAATGGAGGGATTGTCCATCATCGGTCTTCACAATGAATCTCCATCTTGTTCCTTCATAGATGGCCTGCAACACCTCTGTTTCAAATAAATTATCGTTAGTCGCCGAGGGCTCCTGACAAACAGAAATGTTCTCTGGATGAAGCATCATGACTCCTTCTCCTGAATAAGCACCGGGAGTTATCTGCACTCCCTGAATCGGGGTGTCTGCTACCAGTGTAGCCAGATTCCCTTGAGATGAAAATTGAACCCTTAAGCGGTTGTGATAACCCATCAGTTGCGCTACCCATGGGGTAGCCGGACGTTCGAATAACTCATCTGGCGTTCCGATTTGATCAATGCCGCCTTCCCGGAGCACCAGAATTCGATCGGCGATGGTGAATGCCTCCATGCGGTCATGGGTTACATAGAGAGTAGCAATAGACAATTCTCTGAGCAGACTGGCCAGTTCCCCGCGCATATCGGTCCGCAGCTTGACGTCCAGATTAGATAACGGCTCATCCATTAACAGTAGCCGGGGGCCCGTCGCTAGCGCCCGTGCGATACCTACACGCTGCTGTTGACCGCCGGATAGCTGGGCCGGCAGCCGTTCCAGCAGTCCGTCCAGCTTCAGTAGCGATTGCAAATGCTCCAGACGGCTCTGCATTTCGTTTTTGTTCACTTTGCGCCGTTTCATGCCGTATTCAATATTTTGCCGCACGGACATATGTGGCCACAGGGCATAATCCTGGAATACCATATTAATGGGTCGATGTTCGGGAGGGATATAGCGCCCCTTTCCCTTTTCTACGGTAACCCCGTTTATTTCAATCTCACCATCATCAATCCGGGTCAATCCAGCTACAAGCTGGAGCAGCGTCGATTTTCCGCAGCCGGATGGGCCCAGGATGCAGATGCGTTCGCCTTCTTCGACCTCGAATGAAATGGGCTTTAGCACCTGCTGCGCACCATATGCTTTTGAAACGCCTTTCAGCTTTAAAATCATACTCAAGTGATAACCCTCCTACACTAACTCTTGGTTGCGTTTTCCGTCCAAACGTCGAAATACCCATCTTCCAGTTGCTTGCAACGCCACAATCAGCAATACGACGACCAGGCAGCTGACTACAGTAGCAGCCGTTGCATACCCGTATCTGGAAAATTCAAAGGCACGATCAATGACTAGCGGCATTAGCGAATAATTCGCGGGTTTCAGCATGGAAGCCAGAGCCAGATCGAAGATACTTGTGCCGAACGAGGCCAGTGTGGCCATGAGCAGCGACTGACGTACGAGCGGCAGCACAATGTGCCGCATTCGATCAAACACACCCGCCCCCTGAATTGCCGCAGCCTTGAGCATGGTACCTGACAGTGCTCCGAACGAGCCCATCTGCACGCGCACTGCGTAGGGAATGGCTCCGGCGATGCCGGCAATGACCAGTAGTGCCGGTGTACCATACAAGTGAAGGCCTAGTGGCTCCAGCCACTTTTGATTCCAGATGAAGATATATCCTATCCCGAGCACAACCCCTGGAACAGCCAGTGAGATGACTGAAAACAATTGTAGTGCCGACTTGAAGCGGGATTCCGTGAAGCTCAATACATATGCAGTGACGAAGCCGATTAACATGCTGAATACAGCTGCTGCAGCTGCAATCGTTAACGAATGATAGAGTCCCTCCACATACTCAAGCAACCGATGATCACCAGCCGCGCCGGTGAACAGATCAGAGTAATGATCCAGGGTCAGATTTCCTGCGGTAAGTCCTTCTCCCATCTGTTTAAGCAAGGAAACCGCAGCGCTGGTCCCAATCGGGATGCCCAAGCAGATAAGCAAGAACCCGCCAATCACGATATTGTAGGCCCAGGCATGCCGGGGCTTCTCTCTCACCGTTCTGACGGCTTTGGCGTTCAGGAAGTCAAAGCGCGAGCGGCGTAAAGCGAAGAATAGCAACGCCATGGCAAGAGCGAGCAGAATAACAAGATAAAAGGCCAGCACTCCCGCCATATCAAAACGAACAGGCGATTGATAAATAGCCGAATAAATGGAGTAGGTCAACGTCGGGAATTTATAGACGGTCGCGAGCGCTGCAGGAAGACCGAAATCCCCGATGGTATCCATAAATACCAGCGTCCAGCCAGCAAGAAAAGAAGGCAGAGCCAGGGGGAAGTCGACGGTTCTCCAGACGGTAAAAGGCTTGGCGCCGTTCAGTCTGGCTGCTTGGCCAAATTGCCGGACATTCCATTCTGTGGCGGAGACAATCGCCAAATAGGCCAGTGGAAATTTGCTGAGCGCCATAACAAAGACAAGCCCGGATGGCTGAAAAATAAACGATGTGACCCAGGTCCAGCCAAGCCATTGATGGACAAGACCGTCGGCACTGGCGAACAGCACCCAACCTTGAGCAATCATAAACGATGGAGCAATCAGCAACAGCCAGGCTGCTGTGTCCAGAAGCCGGCCAGCCGCGAAATTCCATCTGGCACGAACCGTGGCGAGAGCCCCGCCTATCATTGTTCCAAAGGTAGCGGAGCCCAGGGCGAGCAATACCGAGTTCCAGAGCGACTGCCGCCATAGTGGGCGGTGAAAAATTTCAGTAATGAGGCCGAATCCGCCATATTCCAGCTTTCCAAAGAAAAAGCCAGGAAAGACGACATTAATGAGAACAGCCAGCAGTGGCAGGAAAATGAAAAGGAAGAGGAGGAACGTAACCGTGCCTCCCCAATGTGCTTCCGTGGATTTCATCTTAAGGGCTCCTACTTTACGTTTTGATCGGCGAACCAGGTTTTGATTTCAACTTCATGCTCTGCTGCCCACTCGGCTGATGGCAACAAGAACTTACCGTTTGGTTCACGCCCGGTTCGCCCTTCAACACCATTAACCAGCGGAGTGAAGAAGCTTTGTGTAGATTCGAGCTCGGTCAGCATTTTCTGGGTTTCCGGTTTAAGCATATATTCGACAAATGCCTTAGCTGCTGCCGGATTTTTGGTGTCCTTACTGATGGCAGCAACGCGCAAGCTTCCCGGTGCGCCTTCCTCCGGCCAAATGACTTCAACCGGCTCGCCCGTCATTTTTAATTCATAAGCATTATGCTCCTGCAGGGCGGCTACCTGAATTTCTCCGCTGAGCAATGCCTTGCCAACCGGACCATTCTTGGGATAAATGTGCAAGCCATCCTTAAAACGCTGAGCGTATTTGGCCTTCCCTTCCTCAACTCCCCATTTCTCGAACAAAGCAGATACAAGCGGATAAGCAGGTGCGGCGACTGCCGGATCGGCATGCCCAACCGGACCCTGGAAGGCAAAGAATTCGTCCCAGGTTTGAGGTGCTTGATCGGCAGTGACCAGTTTTGTGTTGTAGGCAATGACACCAGAGGCGTGCAGACCTATTGGAAAATAAGCGAGATCGCTTGGAACGTATGAAGTGCCAAGCTCAGATAGATTGGCAAGATTATCCGGCTGCCAGCCTGTTAGCAGGAAGTCGCGGTCGGCCAAGTTCCGCACGGAGCCGTGTCCGTCCATCATCAAGACATCCCATTGGGGGTTGCCTTGCTCAGCCTCAATTTTAGCCAATGCTTCGCCACCGCCGTAGTGAACGGCTTCTATTTTGTAGCCAGTCTCTTCAGCAAATTTGGGAGCAATGAAGTCAACAAAATCGTTGCCGTATAAATAAATCGTTTTGCCCGTGTCTTCAGAAGCCGCTGTGGATGGCTCTGTTGAAGTTGTCTCTTGTGGAGAATGATTAGCTGTTGACTGACCCGCGTTCTTATCGTTTCCATTCAAATCACCGGAGTTACCCCCGCAAGCCGAGAGCAGAAGAACGACGGATACGAGCACCGTCATTAGAAGACTTTTGTTCTTTCGGTTTGTTTTCATGTCACCCTCCAATTTGTGTATTAAATTTAATCCCTTTTGGTCTTTTGATTACTACTCCAGTCTATCCCGCTCGTATCATCCAAAAATTAACCCCACGTTAATATAAAGTTAAATAAAATCTATAAAATATAAATTAAGATTGATAATATCTATCTTTTATTTCGAACATTCACCTATAGGGGGATCTTATGAACTTACAGCAGTTGAAAGCCTTTGTGCTGGCCGTTGAGCTGCAAAAGCTGTATTTGGTGGCGCAAAAGCTAAACATTACACAACCAACGGTGACCTTCCATTTGAATAAACTACAAGAAGAAGTCGGGGTATCCCTGTTCCATACAAAGTCGTACCACGTGATTAAATTGACGGAAGCAGGGAGAGCCTTCTATCATTATGCCGCTCAGATCAGTGCGTTATCTGCGGAAGCCGAGTCAGTAATGGCAGTGTATCAGGGAGTTCACGCGGGGAAGCTGGCGATAGGAAGTACGCATACACCTGCTACATATATGCTCCCACCACTACTGGAGCGGCTTAAACAAAGCCACCCTGGTCTATCCGTTCTTCTCGACGTCAGACCAGCCCCTTTTATCCTGAAGAAAATTAAAAAATACGAGCTTGATCTGGGTATCATCTCGCAGACCTCCATTGAAGATCCTGATCTCATTGTGCTGCCACTGAAGAGGGATGATCTGGTCCTTATTTGTTATCCTGGGCATCCGCTTGCTGAAATAAGGGAGCTGTCGCCCGAGGATATAGCTTCTTACCCTTTCATCTCCCATGAAGAAGGCTCAATCAGCCGCAGGCTCATTGACAGCTGGGCGGATCAACAGGGTATTTCACTAAATATAACCATGGAGGTATCCAGTTCCGCAGCGCTTAAATCAGCCGTTATGCATGGAATTGGTGTCGGCATGGTTGCCGAGGCAGGTATTGGGACGGAGCAGGCCGAAGGACATTTAATAGTCCGGAGGATTCCTGGCTGGGCGGAGAAGCGGTTCATCTATGCTGTGCGTCATCGGAATAAGCTCGCCAGCCCGGCGATGCGGATGTTCTGGAGGGCTATGGAGGAGGAGTGGGAGGGTGAAAATAGCTGATTGGGGAGAGAGGCCAGTAACAGCTTCAGGCTTTGCGGATTACGAGAAGAAAAGCCGGCTCTGGGTCGAGGATACCCGTTTTGTGCTGGATTCCCTGGAGGCGGCGTCCTCGCCGGTTCCCGCATGGCTTGCAGAGAAGATCGACATGAATCGTGCAGGCGTATTCGGCCATTCCTTTGGCGGCGCAACAGCGGCCCGAATGCTGATAGAGGATTCGCGTATCAAGGCTGCGCTGAATATGGAATGGCATATTGTACGGTCAATCCATACCCGAGAACGGGTTCGATCTTCCATATATGCAGATGAATGCAGAGCAGAGCATAGACTACGAATGGTTCGAGCAATCGCTGGATCAGGCCATTGCGTCCTCCGGCAGAACCCGGGCGCATTATGAGCAATTTTGGGCGGAATCCGACAGCAGACGCCAACGAGCCGCTTCGGGAGAAGATGCGTACTCTTTCATTTTAAAGCATGCCAATCATATGAGCTTCACAGATTTTTACCTGTATTCGCCTCTTTTGTATCCGAAGGGCGCTCCGCCCCAATCCGTGCACAAAGCGGTGAATCAGCTGTCCGTCGCCTTCTTTGACCGATTTATCAAAGGAGACGCCAGCATTGATATCCAGGCGCTCGCAGACAAGCTGGGGGTTTCTATGAATTAACGTACGGCAGGCATGAACCCGGGTAGCCAAGGCTGAAATAAAGGCCGTTCTGAACGGCCTTCGCGAAAAGGATTATTACGCTGTACGGGCCAAATGCTATACCTGGGAGGATTTGTACGCAGCCCCGACAATGACGCGTGGAGTATATAAAAAAGATACCCGCTATCTAGTCCCTCGTGCTTTCGATTCGTCTCAGGTTCTCAGTGTCCCGGGCTGGGGATGAACCGAAGAAGCGAGAGTACTCTCGATTAAACTGTGAGGGACTTTGATAGCCAACATGATATGCGGCACTTGCTACTGGATAGCCCTCAAATGCTATGAGGTTTCTAGCCTCCAAAAGCCTTAATTGCTTTTGAAATTGAATTGGACTTAAACCCGTTGCCCGTTTGAACTGACGGTGAAAGGTATTTATAGCCATACCAGATTTTGATGCCATCACTCCAATGTCTATTGGCCTCATAAAATTACCGCGAAACCACTGAATAATATGGGACATTTTCGATAAATTACTTTCCCGCAGGCCAAATTGCCTTAGATACCACCCTTGTGGTCCCATCAGAACGCGATATAGGATTTCGCGCTCATAAGCTGGTGCAAGAGCCGGAATATCTCTTGATGTTTTCGATAATCGCATTAAGCGCAGCCACGCCTCCATAAATTCAATGTCCATTTCACAAGCTGTGAAATGCTTGGAGGCTGTCGGTAATAGATTTTCAGGAAGATCCCTTAATAAACTCTGAAGAACATTCTGATTCAACTTGAGACCAAGGGACATGTAAGGACGGCCATTACGGTCCTGATGTACACTCGCCGTTGCAGGAACATGCACCGGTAACACGTAATATGACGGCCCTTTCAGATTAGTGCTACGTTCCCCGATTGAAAGAATCTTTGTTCCTTGAACCGTAAAACCAATCATCGGCTCGTAGAGTGCTGCGAGCTGATGAGCGGGAATGTCTCCCTTAATCATACTTAGCCCCGGTACTCCGGTTTCAATCTGTCGAGTGCCTGCGCCTTCCATTAGATCAATAATTTCATCAAGGACGTTTTTCATGCGCTTATTCTATCACACGCCTTCTTATCCCTCAACACAGCTCTGAAATACTTCGATATTTTTAGGCTATTCACGCGACAAATATAAAGGATGATTCGGGTCTATTGAAAAGTAAGGTGGTATTTTTAGGCAATCAAAAGGCATTTTTAGATCTATATTTTCTCAACAGATGCAACTAAAATTGAAGCCAGATCGAACACCAAATAAGGAGGATCTTATGAAAATTGCGATTGTAACAGGTGGAAGTAATGGCATTGGGAAAGCGACGGCGCTTGAGCTTGGCAAGCGCGGAATTAGCGTCATTCTCACATACAATTCCTATAAGGACCGGGCAGAAGCTGTCGTTAAGGAAATTGAGAAGAATAAAGGCGTTCGGGCATTCGCGCTGAAGTTGGATTTGACTCAAATATCAACATTCGAAAGTTTTGTTCTGGAAGTGAAAAAGAGCCTCCTGGACATTTGGAACAGAACGACTTTTGATTACTTAGTTAATAATGGCGGTGTCGGCGGGCCAATGATGTTCACTGAGATGAGCGATGAATACTTCGACAAGATTCTTAATACGAACTTCAAAGGACCGATTTTTTTAACACAACAACTTGTCGAATTCATGGAGGATGCTGGAGCTATTGTAAATACCACGAGTTCATCCAGAAACCAGTCATTTCCAGGGTACTCCGTCTACGGCTCGTTAAAAGCAGCATTCTCAACCTGGACCCGTTACATCGCCAAAGAACTTGCACCTCGCCAAATTCGGGTCAACGCCATCTCGCCCGGTCCTACGCACAGCAATTTTGGCGATGGAGCATTCGATAAACATCCTGAATTCATTAAGCCGCTGGCTGAGCAATCTGTATTTGGCAGAATCGGCCAACCCGAAGATATGGCGAAGGTCATTGTGAATTTATTGTCCGATGATTTCGGCTGGGTTACAGCCCAGGACATTGAAGTATCTGGCGGACATTTGCTTTAAGAAAGCTATGTTCCCCATGTGAAAGCCCGGATAAAAAAAGGGGCTCATCGTCATTTATATGGCTTAGGGCCCCCTCATTTAGCGAGATTCTCGGGATTCGCCTACCTATTGCTCGGACCGTTCATCTCTATTAGCTTCCCCTCTCGGAACGATGTTCCATTCCTCCATTCGACCGCCATTGTTCGAAATGCACCGCGAAAGCCGGAGGCAATCGCTGTCACATCTCATGTTCGAACCATCAATATGACCGACTCCACATGTTGTAAAGCTCAGGCTGATCTTCATCACAAGGTATAATGCGAGGCCTTGCTCTTAAATTTGCTATACAAAGTACATTGTAATGTAAAGTAAAGTGTGCTATTATATTTTCCAAGTGCTTAGCATTACATTTTTTTTGAATAAGTACTTTGTTATAAAAAGTAATAATGGAGAGGTGTTATCGCAGTTGAATACTGAAATGATGAAAGGAATGGTTGACTTATTGATATTATCCATTTTAAATGGGGCGGATAACTATGGCTACGAAATTTCACGGTCGATTAAACTAAAATCCCAAAATCAGTTCGATATTCCGGAGCCCACACTTTACTTGTCTTTGAAACGCTTGGAAAACAGAAGCATTCTACGTTCATACTGGGGTACAGAAAGTAATGGAGGCCGAAGAAAGTACTACTCGCTAACTGAAGAGGGGAAGGATCAACTCGAAACATTAACAAATGAATGGACCGAAATAAGAAAATTGATTGATCGGTTTATTTAAGGAGGTACTTATGAAAGCACACCAAGATTCAATGTTTAACTTTCAACAACTGAACTATAAAATGTTAATCGCTGCTTCAATGCTGTTATTTGCAGTGATAGTCTATATTGACCGATCCTCGGTGAACGATAATCTGGTCATTGTCCAATCGGGCTACTGGACTTCCTTTGGCCTTGCCACCATATGGGGCATTATTAACTATATTTCTCACATCCAATATAACGTGACTTCTGCAATCCTACATGGAGATATTGAAGAGTATGTGGACAAGATGAAACTTTCCATTGAAGAGGCGCAAGAGTTAAAAACATATCTGGCAGACTATGCTTCCGACTTGGTCATACAGCATCACCTGTCCGAGAAAGATGCACGGACCCGCGCAATGAATGAATTTAACATCAAAGAAATCCATCAGTTAATGAAAGATAAGAACTTGTTTATCTTTATGAAGCATACCTACTTGCTTGGTTATGCAGCCGTTTTTACTGCGCTGTTCCTGTTGCTTTCGGTCATTAGCAGCTACGTTGGTTGGTCAACCACAATGGTCAGCATTATTAGCATGTTGATCATTTACACGTTTGGTTTTATCGGAATGTTTATTCTGTATAAATTTCTAGATGCTATTTTTAGAAAGAAATTGTATGGGGATGAGGAGTAGTGTGATGGAAGAAATTATTTTGGAAGTTTTAAACGACTACGGATACTTTGGAATCTTCTTTTTAATCATGATAGAAAACCTTTTTCCGCCCATTCCGTCAGAAGTGATTTTAACCTTTGGTGGGTTTGTCACGACTCATTCAAATTTATCCATCATTGGTGTCATTACATCAGCAACGCTGGGTTCAGTAGCCGGTGCGATCATTCTGTATATGGTGGGAAGAATATTTAACGCAGATCGAATTGAAAAATTTGTTTCCAAATGGCAAAAGTACTTAAGAATCTCACCAGAGGATATACAACGGGCTAACGCATGGTTTAGAAAAAACGAAAAATGGACTGTTTTCTATTGTCGATTTATTCCTCTAATTCGAAGCCTGATATCATTGCCTGCGGGCATGGCCCGCATGAATCTCACACCTTTTTTATTGCTAACTACACTCGGATCCTTAATTTGGAATGCTGTCTTAATCATCATCGGTGCTTATGTCGGAGAATCTTGGACATCGATTGTTAAGTTTATGGATGTGTATTCCAACATCGCCTATGTCGGATTAGTCGTGTTATTCATTATATTTATTTATTGGTACTTTGGTATATACAAGAGAAAAAATCAGAAAGCCTAATGACTCCGTATCCAATAAAGATGATGTCCCCCTTAGATTTACCTCTTTCTTAGTTATGAGCTAAGGGGGATGTCCGTATCACCAATACATTTATTCCCCGCGTACCATCAATATTACGCACTCCACATGGATTGAGTGCGTAATATTGCGCTATCAAGTAAAGTGTGAGACAGCTTCTTTGATGAAATGATACAGCTCACTATCCATGCCGTAAGCAATCGATTCAGTAAAGTTCTCACTGTAATAATGTTCGGCAGATTGAATAAATCCCTCAGGAGCAACTGACTCTATTTCAAGTATCCATCGTTTGGCTAGTGGCGCAACCTCGGGATCGCTTGGCAACTTCCCATTTTCCTTCATTTCACGGAATTCGGAAAGCAAGTTCTTGCCTACTGCGTTATTTTTCCTCAATTCATTAGTAACCGTCGTCTTATACTTTTTTATCATCTCTACCTTGTGCTTCTCCGAAAAATGGGGACTTGCAATCATTTTCGTCATTTGGATTGCCATCAGGAAACGCTCACTCGATACAGCTTCTCCTACATCAAGTAGTTCAAATATGTCATGCAACCTGTTTCGAAGTTCAACCAGTTGGTTTATCTGCTCGTTTAAACGGGATAGATGTAAATTCAGCATTTTCTTTGGATTGTAATCAGAGTTATTCATCATATCTTTTATTTCTTCAAGAGTAAAACCCAACTGCTTGAGCGTTACAATTTGATGTAACCGCGCGATATCAGAATCTGTATAAAGACGGTGACCTGATTCTGTTTCATCTGATGGCTTCAACAAACCAATTTGATCATAGTGATGCAAGGTTCGAACAGTAAGTCCCGTTTTCTTAGCAACTACTCCTATTTTTAATGTTTTCTTAACCAAATCTTGCACCCCCTTGAACCTAACGTAACGTCATGATTTATAATCGATTTTAACATAAAAGTTGAAAATAAACGCTGACAAGAGGGGATTAGAATTATTATGAATTATATTACTAAAATACTTGCATTAAACAAGCAGGCACGCATACTTTTTGTAGAAAATACGAATTTGATCCACGAGGTATGCTCCAATCAAAACACGAATAGGCTTTTAAAAACATTGCTGGCTAGAACGGTTAGCTGCGCAAGTTCCTTAACTGGATTACTGAAGGATAATCATCGTATTAGTCTCAGAATCAGTGCTAGCAAAAGGGACTATAAAGTATATGCGGATGTCGATGCTGAAGGAAACGTGCGGGGATTTATCAGTGATGAACTGCTAAACGCTCATGGTGAGGGAATTAGTCCATTCACGGTTGAACAAATTATTGGTGACAAAGGTTGTATTCAGCTGACGAACGATATCGGAATGAACAGTATCATTACTGGGATTACCGACATGCCTTATAGAAACATTGTCGATGATATTTCACACTATTATGCACAGAGCGAACAGACTCCTACCTGGATTTCGACCTACATTGTTTTTAACGAGCAAGATCAGATAGAACTTAGCAGAGCAGTTCTCGTGCAGTTGCTCCCAGGTTCTCCAATTACACTGCAACACCAAATAAGAAGGAGGATCACAGATCATAAAGCGCTCTTCTTTGACGCAACCAACAAAGAGATCATGAAACAGTTGCCTTTCACCCTATTTGATGATGCCGAATTGCTCGAGAACAAACCAATACAACTATTCTGTGGCTGCTCAAAAGAGATGTTCTATTCGATGCTGTATGGCTTAGGTAAGGAAGAGATATCGAATGCATACATTAGTGGCAGTACAATAGAATTTGCATGCAATGTGTGTGGTAACAAATATTTATACCATCCGGAAGAACTGAAAAATTTACTCTAAACTCGCTCTCAGAGAAGATGTCATGTTTCTAAAATACGAAAAGAGGCTGATCCTGACGGACAACCTCTTTTCTTCGTCATGGAGCCAAGGGGATCGAACTTAAGTCTCCACTAGCTGCACTCCAAATACATTGTGACTCTATCGTAATTGAGCATTACTGTCACATCTCATTTATTCCTTGCGTACCATCAATATTACGCACTCCACATGCACCGTATGCGGAAACATATCCACTGGTTGCACTTCTACTGCCTTGTATCCCCCATCCTCCAGCACCCGCAAATCCCGTGCCAAGGTGGCCGGATTGCAGCTCACATACACAACACGCTCAGGCTTCATCTCCAGGATCGTGTCCAGCAGGCGAGGGTCGCAGCCCTTGCGCGGTGGATCGACGACGATCACGTCGGCTTCGATGCCTTGCTCCTTCCAGCGCGGAATCACGTCTTCAGAGGCGCCGACCTCGAACTTCACATGCTTCATCCCGTTCAACTCCGCATTGACACGAGCATCCTCGATCGCTTCCTTGACGATCTCCACACCGTACACCTGCTCCGCATGCTGCGCCAGGAACAGCGAGATCGTACCGATCCCGCAGTAAGCGTCGATCACCGTTTCCTTGCCCGTCAATCCAGCATACTCCACGGTCTTCCGGTATAAAACCTCGGTCTGCACGGGATTCACCTGATAGAAGGAGCGGGCCGAGATTGCAAACTGCACATCTCCAATGTAATCATAGATCACATCTCTTCCCCACAGGACAAGCGTCTCGTCTCCGAAGATCACATTGGTCCGTTTGGTATTAATATTTTGGCAGATGCTAGCCACATCCGGAAGACGATCCCGAATACTGCCGATCCAGGCATCCAGGTGCGGGATATCCCGTCCATTGGTTACGAGAACCAGCATCATTTCTCCCGTACGAAAAGCTTTCTTCACCACCACATGGCGCAGCAGCCCGCGTCCCGTCTCTTCGTTATAAGCGGAAATGCCCAGCTCACTGCCGAGCTGCTTCACCACGGCGACAGCGGCATCATTATCCTCATGCTGGATCAGACAAGTCTCCATATCCACGATCCGATGACTTCCCCGGGCATAAAATCCGCCCACAAGTCCGCCATCAGCCGTCCCAATCGGCACCTGGCCTTTGTTCCGATAGCGCCATGGCTCATCCATCCCGAGCGTAGGCAGCACCCGGATACCCTCACTAGAGCTGTCTGCTGTTGCTCCCGGCAAATCTCCCGAATTGAACCGGGAATGATCGGAGCCAGCCAGAGAACTTCCGTCCACCTTCCCTGCTGCGGACATCGTGCTCTCCGCACGTTCTCCATCCGTGGTCGCATCCCTCAAGCCACTATCCTTCTGCTCTCCCGCGACACGCAGCTTACCGATCCGCTCCAGCGCATCGACGACGTGCTGTCTTTTCCAGGCCAGCTGTCCTTCATAGCTGAGATGCTGAAGCTGACAGCCGCCGCACTGGTCATAAATTGCACAAGGAGCGGATACGCGCTGGGGACTTGGTTCCACAATCTTAAGCAGCTTCGCATAGCCATACTGCTTCTTGGTCTTCAGCACTTTGGCCTGAATCACCTCACCGGGCAGCGCCGCCTGAACGAACAACGTATAGCCCTCCACACGACCCACGCCTTCTCCATCATGATTCATGCCGACCATTTCCAGTGTGACTACATCATTCTTGGCTATCGGAACACCTTCAAGCCGTTTACTAGCCTGTCCCTTCCTGCCTCGCCCTTGCTGTCCTTGAATCCTCTGCTGTCGCTTCATCTCATTGCCTCATTTCCAGAACATATTCCTGTATTAGGTTCAATCTTAAAATCAGTGTCTGACGTGACGGGAGAGTTAGGCGTGTTCCCTTTGGTCTGATTGCCTACAGCATGCCGTGCCTGAAAACATTTGTACGCTTTTTCGTATAAGTTGTTCTTAAATTTATAGGAATCGATGCATCCTAGACGAAAAAACATACAAAAGCATAGCAAGGACATCCTCAAATCGAAAAGTTGTATGATTTCTCCTATAAAACACTCGCCTTTACCTTGAAAAGACTACGCTTTATATGGAATATCCTACAAAACACCTTCAAATCTACCATCACTCCAGCAAGCAAGTTAAGTTCATCACGGGTCAAGCGCTGATTCCGGTGTTGAACCTGTACTTATCCTCAAAATAGCCTCATCCGCACAAAACCCCGCCGATCTCTGGCGGGGACTCATGAGCAAATTATAGCGTCTCTTCACCTTTAAAGCACAAAGCGCAAAGCACAAAAGGTACTTAATCCCTTTCCTGCTCCATCTAGGCAAAAATCTGCACATGCTGCGGCAGAATCTCGAACACGCCGGGCAGCTCGCCGCCGAGCTCACCATCGAGATTAAGCAGCACATGATTCGGAGAAATCACTTCCATCCTTGAGGTCTTCAGATAGACAACATGCGGATCATTGAAATGATCCCCTCGCAGCGCCATCGACACTAGGCGAATGAACTCTGCCAGATTGCATTTTCTCACAGCGATCACATCCAGCATCCCGTCATCAATCTCCGCTCCAGGCGCCAGCTTCTCGAAGCCGCCGACAGAGTTGCTGTTTGCGATCAGGAACAACATGAACTCGCCCTCGATCGTATCGTGTCCGGCTGCTTCAATGACCAGATGCATCGGGCTCAAATTGACCATCTTCTCGACGCCCTTTACATAATAAGCAAGCTGTCCGATCATCGTCTTCAGCCGGCTGGGCACCTCATACGTCAGCTCCGTCAAGGAGCCGCCTCCGGCAATATTAATGAAATGCCTTCCGTTCACTTTGCCGATATCAATCGGCCGGGTCTGATTCTGAATAATCAGATCACAGTAATCCTCCCAGCGCTTCGGAATCTTCATCGCCCGTGCAAAATCGTTCGTCGTCCCGAGCGGGAAAATGCCTAGCGGGGGCAGATGGCTCTGTCCAGCCATTCCGTTAATGACTTCATTCAGCGTTCCGTCTCCGCCCGAAGCGATGATGATATCGTAGCCGCGCTCACAAGCCTCCGCTGCCTCGCGTGTCGCATCCCCTTCTCCTGCTGTCGCATGGCAGGAAGTCTCAATCCCTGCCTTATCGAGCCGATCCAGGATGTCAGGAAGCAACCGCCGGATTTCTTCACGTCCGGAGGTTGGATTATAGATCAGCCTAGCTCTTTTCATCTCATCAACGCCACCTGTTATTCATTATCGTCCTCAATACATCTCTATTCACTGCCAGGGTGTACTAAGCAACCCTATTAAAAGGTATTACCCGTTTGGACGCAATTTAGTTATTCACTGATCTCATTATATTCAATATTTGCGCATACATCCAGCGGGCGACCAGAGGATGCGGCAGCAACGGCTCCCCCGGAATACCGGTATTGCAAGCCTTTAAGGCGCTCAGGAATGACACTTTTTGTAAAATAACCCGCACTTAAAAATAAAGGAGCCACTATGACTTCATCCCCCATCTCCTCGGTATACCGGCTGACCTGTGACCGCAGGCTATCTGGATTCAGCAGCGCATAATCGGCAGCCGCCAGGCCGCTGATCTCGCCGATTCGAGCCGACAAGGCAGCTATTCCTTCTTTCCATCGCTGCCTGAACCCGTCATGCCTGCTGCCATGGCCGACAAGAACAAGCGCCTCCCGTTCAGGCCGCTTCGATAATCCCTTCACCTTGTCCCACACAAGCTCGGCGATCAAAGGATCATCATGTATAGGAACGCCAAGAAACACGCGTGCGGATATACGAAGGCGCTCCATATCGGTCTCCTTCTCCGGCGTGTTCTTGATGCCTAAAGCATAGGTAATCTCATCTATATGCGTACTTCCAGAAGACACAAACAAGGGGATAACGATGATTTCCGTAATCCCCTGCGCTTCCAGTCGGTCGATTCCGTCCTGGATCAGCCTGCCCTCCTGGTTATCCAGGAATACAGCTTCCACGGATATCCCTTCAGGGAGTAATTCCATCAACTCGGAAACCGTGCCGTCGACCAGCTCCGCCCACCCCGGGTCAGGAGAACCATGGCTAATGATGAGCACACCTGGCTGAACCGATTTGTTCAAAGCAAGAGGCTCCTTCTTGTTTGTCATGATTGCATTCTATCCTTCCCGTTCATTGAGGCGAGCCCGACTCCCTACTTAGTAAGTGTACCGCCTCTATTATCTGCCCAGGCGGTCCAAGGTCATCTTATAACCCTCATTGCCATAGTTCAGGCAACGCTTCACGCGGGATATCGTAGCCGTACTGGCTCCGGTCTCCGCTTCAATCTGGTTATAGGTATTCCCTTTGCCAAGCATTCGCGCCACTTCCAGACGCTGGGAGAGCGACTGAATTTCATTGACCGTGCACAAATCATCAAAAAAGATATAACATTCCTCGATGTCCTTCAATGTAAGAATTGCTTCGAATAATTGATCAATGCTTTTATCATTCAATTTCTTAAGCTGCACTGGATAATCATCCCCTACCATGACTTAAACACAATTCCATTGTACCCGAGTCAAGTCCCCCTTTTCAAGCATTAACGGTTTCACGCATTACAGAAATAGTGCCCAAATCCGGCAAAAGCCTAATGAATCGGGACATTCGTCTATACGCATTCGCCCCTGGACACATACAGTATAGTAATCAATCGCCCAAGGAAGAGAAGGAATCTCACGCTGTTTGTGAACGATTCAGAATTATAGGAAAAGGATCGTGATATTCATGCCACATTATCAATCTCCCCATCCGCAACGCACGACCCGCAGCGCAACCCCGCCTGCGTACCCGTATAGTCAATACCCGGGACTCGCTCCCCTGGAAGGTGCTGCAGAAGAGGTACTCCAAGCAGAAGCCTCCTCACTGGTGCCTTACAGTCCGCAAGCGGGAGGTGCGCTCGCACCGCTCGGCGGCGGAGCAGCCGATGCTGCTACAAAGAGCGGGGGGCTGTTAGGCAGTTTAGGTAATCTGGGCAATCTGGGGGACATCAAGGGCATCATTGACCGCATGGGCGGCCTTGACGGCATTCTTGAAACCGTCGGAAAGGTTCAGAAGATGATGCAGACTGTGCAGCAATTTGCCCCCATGGCCAAAATGTTCACCGCATTTCTTCCCGGAGCCGCCGCCAAGCTTCAAGCAGGGGCGACAGCGGCTGATAAGGTTTCCTACTACAAGCCTCCCCGGCGCAGACGCAACGGTCGACGAACCAACAAGAGAAGCGGGTCGGGCTCAGGGAGCCGCAGGAAGAACGTCAAACGCCGCCGTTAATGCCAACGGCGGCGTCTCTCTTATTTGAACCAGCCGCGCCTCAGAAACGCGAGAATCATCCAGACGGTCAGCACCAGCATCCCGCCCAGCACGGCGAAGTATCCATATTTCCACCCTAGCTCCGGCATATTCACGAAGTTCATTCCATAGATGCCCGCAATCAGGGTCAATGGCATAAATACAGTAGTAATGACCGTCAAGGTCTTCATGATCCCGTTCATCCGGTTCGAATTAAGAGAGATATAGGAATCGCGCAGATCGGCGGTCATCTCCCGGTCGCTCTCGATCATCTCCGACAGCTTGAGCAAGTGATCGTACACATCCGCGAAGTGTGCCCGCGGCTCCTTCTCTCCTTGGATATGTTGTGAATTCAAGATTCGGTACAACATATCCCGCATGGGAACAATCGTCCGACGCAGCTTCAACAGCCTGCTCCGCAGCTCGAATACCTGATTCATCAATAACTCCACGGACTCCTTGCTGCCCCGGTTCTCCAGCTCGTCCAGCTCGTCCTCTAAGGCATATACACAAGGGAAATACTGATCCACTAATGCATCAATGATAAAATAAGCGGCCACGAACGGTCCTCTCGTCCAGGACTTGTGGCTCTGTGTCCGGTGCTGCAATCCCTCCCATACCGCATCAATCTCGGTGATCGGGCGTTGATGGAAGGAGACCATATAATTCGAGCCAATGAACAGGTTAACCTCTGCCGTTGCCAGGGTATCCGGGTCCAGCGCATGCAGCACCAGAAATTCGTATTCCTCGTAATAGTCGATCTTGGGACGCTGAAGCACATGAAGACAATCCTCTATAGCCAAGGGGTGAAAATGAAAACCGGTATCCAGCAGACAGCTCTCTTCCTCGGTCGGCTCGCTGAAATCAATCCAGCTCCATAAGTATTTGGCGTCCTGAATGTCTTCCAATGAAATTCCGGCATCGACCCGATGATCGTGTGTAATCCCCATTACTCGAATCATGATCGGCATTCCCCCTATAAGAGGTTGTTCAAAAAGTCCCCTTTTGATCACGAAGTGTTTCAAGAAGATCATTCGACGTCGAATCTTGCGTTCACCCTTGAAGTCCGGTACTCATGTAGGGTCTGCCTACATTCCGTTCCTCCTTCTTCGGATTCTCGCAACCTTCTCGGTGCTGAAAAGTTAACTTTTTGAACACGAACTTTAAGAAAAAGTTGAACTAATGATATACGCTGAAGGCAACGTGCGCAGTGCGTTCACTGTACACGCTGCCTTTTCAACGCAGCTTCTTAGTTCAACTTTATATAAGACCGAATAACAATTTGTACAATACACCGGCTAGTACAGCTACGATCGGAATGGTGATTACCCAAGCAACCACGATCCGTCCGGCTACTCCCCATTTCACGGCAGAGAAGCGTTTCGCGGAGCCTACACCCAGAATTGCCGATGTAATAGCATGCGTAGTGCTGACCGGCAAGTGAAGCAATGTCGCTCCGAAAATAACCGTCGCTCCGGTAAGATCGGCTGCAAAGCCGTTAATCGGTTCAATCTTGAAAATCTTTGTCCCCATCGTCTTGATGATCTTCCAGCCGCCGACTGAGGTCCCCAGCGCCATTGCAGTAGCTGCCGAGAGCTTAACCCACAGCGGCACCTCCATATCATCCTGGAACTTAGCCGTTACGAGCGCAAAGGTGATAATCCCCATCGCTTTCTGAGCGTCATTCGTACCATGGGTGAAGCTTTGGATTGCCGCCGTGAGGATTTGCATGCTGCGGAAGCCTTTATTCACCGTATGAGGGCTGCGTCTGGCGAAAATCCATTTCAGAAGCATCATAATAATATAACCTACAACAAATGCAATAATCGGAGAAAGTACCAGGCCTTCAATAATAGTAATGAATCCGCTCCAGTTCAGCTTGTCCGATCCTGCGCCCACATACACCGCACCGGCAAGCGAGCCGATCAGTGCATGGGAAGAGGACGACGGAATTCCGAACCACCAGGTAACCAGATTCCAGATAATTGCCGACAACAACGTTGCAACCAAGATCTCGAGACCGTTATCGAGCTTCGCAGGGTCTGCCACACTGCCGCCGATCGTCTTGGCAACACCGGTAAACATGATGGCTCCCAGGAAGTTCATGCAGGCAGCAAGCATAATCGCTGTCCGCGGCTTTAAAGCCCGGGTGGATACCGATGTCGCAATCGCGTTGGCGGTATCGTGAAATCCGTTAATAAAGTCAAAAGCCAGCGCAAGAAAGATAACGATCAGAATAATTAGTGTACTTATATCCATAACTAGTCTGCACAGATGGGTCCTCTCTGTCTAAATCCGCGCAATTCCCAACCTCCCGTTGATCGATTCAATAGCTTAGGCATTACGAATTACGCATAATGATGGATTCAAGCATATTAGCAACATGCTCGCAGGCATCTGTCGTCGTCTCCAGGCGCTCATAAATTTCTTTCTTCTTGATCAGAACAATCGGATCTGTCACCTTGGCAAACAATTCATTGATACAAATCCGCAACAAATCATCGCCCTGGTTCTCCAGATCGTTAAGCCGAATCGTGTGCTCACGAATTGCCAGCAGCTTCTTCTCTGATAGCAGGTGGATAGCTTTTTGAATCTCGTAAGCCGAATTACGTAAAATTTCTGCAAAATGAGTGATATGCTCGTCCGGCTCGGACAGATGATACATGAAGAAGCGTGAAGTCGTTGCCTCCAGACCATCCACCACATCATCCAGTGTCGTCGTGAGGTTCATGATATCGTCACGCTCAATCGGTGTAATGAACGTCTTGTTCAGTTCAACGATGATCGTATGTGTATAGCTGTCGCATTGGGACTCGAATTCCTTCATTTTCTTGGCGAATTGGTCCACATTGTTGAATTCCGTTACTTGCTCAGCAAAATAATCCGCAGCATGCACGATAGCGTCTGCCATGTTCTCTAAAGTTTGAAAAAAGATGTCCTTCTTCTTGACACGCATCTTGTTTCCCCTTTTCTTTGAATATACGATTTTACACTCCTATTACACTTTTAACACTGGCTTAACACACCTTGAATATCTTAACACATCTCGTAAGAATGTAGGTAATAATGTCGCAAACATTTCAAACTCACAGCATAAATTTACCCAATCAGATACAAAACTATCCTTGCATATACAATTTCAGACAATTATGGGCTCGTAATTTCCTCATTCACCTTCAAATGACTGTCGAAATCAGGACTGTTCGGGACAATATTGAAATAGGTCGTTCCAGGAATAAAAGGAACCTCCACATTATCCTTCACGAACCGGATCACATCATCTGCACGCCGGATCCAATGGCCCCGAATCATTTTGCCCTGCTGGAACAGCACGGCTTCTCCGCCCAGGTCCAGCTCAATCGATAATCTGCCGATATCATCCAATACCTTATGATTTGCGCCCATGACGACAACGTTTGCTGCCGTCAGGGTCTCTTCGCTCTCCAGATCGACATGAGGGCTTCCGTTAATAAAGCGCTCGTATAGTCCGCTGGAGGCATTATATTGATATTGAACCTTATAGTTTTCTAATTGAAACTTAATCTCTAGCTTTTGAGCTGATTCTCCTTCAACCACCTCATCCGCACTCCGGAAGGTGTAGGAAGGGACGTCCGCATCCTCTAGAGCATAGCCTCGCTTATTTGCTCCTTCTAGCAAGGTCTCCACATTGGAATAAAGATTGTGAGGCGCCTTGCGTGATTTGTCCCGCCAGAAAAAGGAGCCTGCATTCGTAATCTCATCGAGATCCTCCTTATGCTGGCGTTGAAGAATGGCGTATGCGTCATTGCTCGCTCCGGCATGGACAAGAACGCCGTGATAGCTCTCCCCAAGATCAATCATATATGGACGTATACTCCGGATTGGGCCAATCTTGGCGCCATCCGCATGACTTTGAAAAATCGAGACTAACCGGGTAACTCCGCCTTCGGCCAATACCTCATAGACGATATCGGCTCCCAACAGACCGGATTGAGGTCTGGCCGCTGGCGCATTATTGACCATAATCGCCAAGGGCCGGCGAGTAACCGGTTCATCCATCGGCATGCCTGTGAGCGGCGCCGTGTAAAGCGGAACTGTCGGCGCCTCTGGTTCATCAGGCGTCGTCGGATCCTGCTCTGTAACAGGAGGCGAGTGCTCGTCCAGATCCGCAACCTCCTTGACCGTATTACATCCAGACAGCAGAATCAGGCATGCAGAAAGCAGCAATAAGAAGAAACTCAATTTAGGGTTAAATTTTGTCATATTTCCTCCGTCAAACTATTTGTAAATTCTATTATACGCTCTCGGCTATCCCTGAGAAAACCAAGAGTTGGCTTAAAATTAATAGAGCGTGTTTATCCAAAGGGGATTTGAACGCAAAAAAACGCCATGAGCCCAGAGACTACAGCGTCTCTGACCTCATGACGGCTGAATTAAAATCTAGGATTTGCTACCGAACATCCAGCAATTCAGGCTGAGATTGCCAAATTCATATTCCTGATGCAGCTTGCTGGCATTACGGTCATTGTCGGAAGCGCCCATCGCGTACAGCAGAGGTGCAAAGTGCTCCGGAGCATAGGAAGGAACCGCTTCGCGAGCATGGGGCGCACGCTTAACATATTCAAACAACTGCCGCAGATCCCAATTTGCGAGCTGCTCTTCAATCCATTTATCGAAGTCGACCGCCCACGATGAAGGCGAGTCGCCGCTGCGCTCCAGCATTCGCAGATTGTGAACCAGTCCTCCGCTGCCGATCACCAGCACATTTTCCTCCCGAAGGGCCATAAGCATTTTGCCAATCGCATATTGCTCCGCAGGAGTACGTCGGGCATCCACCGACAATGCCACTACCGGAACATCACATGCAGGGAACATCTCCCGAAGCACGATCCATGCCCCGTGATCAAGCCCTCTTCCCGTGATGGTCTTGTAAGCCAGATTGCCATCCTTGAACAGAGCTTCAATCCTTGCCGTCAGCTCAGGACTTCCTGGTGCAGGATAACTGATCTCGTACAGTTCATCCGGAAATCCGTAGAAATCATGAATAGTATCATGAACCTGATCGGAGGTCACGAATTGAATCGGGGAATCCCAATGTGCGGAGAACAGAACAATTGCTTTCGGTTTGGACAAGATCTCTTGTCCGAGCCTGCGTAAAAAAGCCGTGTATTCGTTGTTCTCGATCGCTAAAGTTGGAGCCCCATGGGCAATAAATAAAGCAGGCTGAGTCATTCTATCAACCTCCCGGGCATTCGCCAAAGGATATATTTCCATTTTATCCCGAAAGGAAGCGATTTACCACATTTGCGAAAAAAGATTGAAGATTTTCAGTCTGCTTTCAGCCTTTGAAACGGTTTAGATCATCCAATGCTGCCAATCGCTTTGGGTCGTCTGAAGGCGTCCTAGCCAGGACAAGGTCGTCTGCAACAGCTGTTTGCGCGATTCCCCGGATGAGAAGGTATGATTGGCCTGAAAAATAATCTCCTTATCACAGCTGCCCTCGCTCCGCATCCAGAATACCTTCTGATACAGAAATGCGTAGTCTGCCGGAATGTCATCATCGGAGGTTCCGTGAATTACGAGTACATCTCCCGAGAACTTCAGCGCTTCCTGAAGCGGCTGGAAGTTGCCCAAGGAATTAAAGAACACAGGCGTCAATTCATAGCCAAGATAATCAGCACTTCCCTGTCCGATGGCCTGGTCATAGACCTGGCGGCCGGTTATTTTCACGATATCCCCGAACGGATAGCCGACCGCAGCCCACAGCACCAGATTTTTCACCCGGCGATCACGGACAGCAGTCAGAAGTGCGATCATCCCGCCAAGACTGTGTCCCAGCAAGGTCACACGGGTTGGATCAATGTCCCCGATTCCCAGCGCATAATCAAGCACTGCGCGAGTCTGGGCAATCATGGAGTCCACACCCTCATCTCCATAGGTTCCGGTGCTCTCCCCGCAGCCCAGATAGTCGAAGCGGACGGCCAAATAGCCTTTGGCGGCAAGCTCTCTGGCAGTGTTCACGAACAACCGGTCAACCCCGATACGGCTCCCGACAAAGCCATGGCAGATCACGACGAGCGGGGAACGTCCCTTGCAACGCCCTTCCTGATTAGCTGTTGTCGGATAATGTATACTGGCAGCCAACGATTCCTGTCCATACGGAATAATAATTTGACGCTCCATCCGATTCCGCCCCCATTCCTATACGAATTATCGAACCAATCATATTAATATTAATCCGATAAGTTTAATAAGATTTAATGTAATCTTATATTAGCATTGGAATCGAAACGGTGTCAATCTTATTCCACTCGCTATTCGTAGGCCTGTCTCAAATAAAAGCGAGTCATATCGTCATGATCCATCTCAGATTCGTTCGAGTCATAGCGCATCCCGATCACATCATCCTCTGAGGCCACTTCCTCCAGGCTTCCCCTTGAATGACTGTTCAATAAAAAGCGGCGAGTCAACTCCGATTCATCATAATCCATTTGGGCTTCCCTCCAGAACTAATTTGCAGTAGTTTCGGCGTGAGGATAAGCCTTTTATACCTGTTCAAGAAAACGTCACATTAACAGAGCTATAAGTTGAACTCATCAGCAAAAAGAGCCGAATAAATGTTTGTGCGTCCGGGGGCAACGTGTGAAGGATGCTTACGATCGCTGTTGCTCGCGGATTTCTCTTACTGGACGAAGTTCAGAAATGGAAGAAATCCACTCACAAAGGCGAACACTCCGTTTCTTCAGCACCCTTCACACTTATGCCCTAGCTACGTAGCCTCTTTAGTTCAGCCTTATACATGCTGATTTCACTATCATAGCTTGCAAGGCAAAATTCAGTGCTCGATTGCATTTGAATTACTCGCACACATATAGCACATACATATAACACATACATATAGCGCATGTACCAAAGCTAACCAATTAAAATGCAATCTGACAGCAAATTTAGAAAAATGCAAACCAAGTACGCATCACTCACCCATGCCGATATAGTGAAAAAAGTTACCTTAAATTCAGTGGAAATGATAGAAATGCGGATATAGTGAAATTTTTGTACTTAAAGTTGACTAAAACACCGGTTTGGCTAGTTACTGGCGATCTAAGGTAAGTTTTTTCACTAAATGTGGGTTCGTGCGTCGATTGGAGAATTTAAGGTAAATTAATTCACTGGAGCGTGACCGGAATGATTCTGGTCACGCTGACGGGTAAAGTTCTAAGCGAGGCTAAAATTCCGGTCGAACAAGCGAAGCTCAATGCAGTGCTGGGGGGCACAACTCCGAGCACTCAGTATCCTGCTTGTATGCCACAGGCAGCAAGCTTATTACAATACCGCATATACCAACAGCCATGTGTAAACTGCAGTATTAGTTGAACTGCACAGGCAAGTAGTCAGGGCAAAAGTGTGAAGTGTTGTGTAGTAAAAGCTTTCTGAAAGAAAGCTTCATCGGGAGCATAGGCTCGGAGCGTTCCCCATTGTGAGCGGATTTCTACCTAGTTAGAACTTAATTTCAATGAAAGAAATCCGTGAACAACAGCGATCGTAACAACACTTCACACGTTGTCCCCTCACGAGCCTCTTAGAGATTTGCAGCTTTTTCCTCAGGTGAAGTATGATGACTGTAGTACCTACTTCATTTCTAGCTATTAAGGAGCGAACATCACTTGAACAAGAATATCAACAAGCCTGAGCTTCAGGCCATCAAGCTGCAAATGAATGATTCTCACCGCGCCTATTTCCAAGAGGTCTCGAAGCTTCTCTATAAAGCAACCGACGAATCAACCCGATTAACTGAAGCTCGGGCTGATCGTGCTCTGCTCCAACTTGCCAGACAAATCGTACGGCTTGAAGCTCAAGGACGTCCGGTAGAGCAGCTTCTGCAGGGTCCCCCGGCCGCATTCGCCGAACAGTTGGCAGATGATATCAGGATGCGCAGACCGCGCACCGCTCAAGAGAAGCTGCATTATTATGTACTGATCGCCTGGTCAGCTATAACCTGGGTGTTCTTTATCTATATGTTTCGAGGCTATTTCAGCTTATGGCTTGAAGGAACCGCCCCTGTATACGAAATCAGCACGACCCTTCTGCTGCTGATTGCCGCTCTGGCCGTGGCTTCGATCGAGCTAATGACCCGCTTTCTTGGAACAGACTCGCGGAATAGCAAAGAGGAGACGCCTGGCGCCCCCTCCCGCAGAAAACTTAGTCTGAAATCAATCGGAATGTACGTTGTCTTTGTTGTATTGGTAAGCGTCGGCGGCCTGATCCTGGATCGCATGCTTCCAGTCTTCCCGGTGACCCCGCTGCAGAGCCTGATCATTTTCGCCATTGGACTCGCCGGACAAATTGCACTCTTCCGAAGCTCCAAATAAGGAGATTAGATTTCGAGCTTTTTACGAATCGGCCATGCCATCAGCCAGAGCAGCAGGGCGGCTGCAACAAGTTCAAACAGGAAGCTGCCCAGCCCTGTTCCCAAGGAACTGACCGAGACTGTATCTGGAACCGCTGATGAACCTGATTCGATCTGAACAATCCCGAAGTTAGCTGCACTGCCAGCTTGTTCAAATATCGTCTCACTGATCAAGCTGATCATATTCGTAATAATGATAAATACGATAATGCCGACCCAAACTCCCGCCTTCCCGCGAATGTTGACCACAGCCCCAACCGTTATGGAGAAATAAACCAACAGCATAATGAAGAAGGTGCCCCAGATTCCGCTGGCAACGGCAGTGATCACATCCCATGCCGTAAGCTGCATATTGCCAAGTTCCAGGAAGGCTGTGAGTTCACTCCAGGGGATCAATAAGAGCCCGTGAATTACCGCAATGGCGAACACCGCCACCATAGTAAGCGTACTGAACAACAAGGCGGACAGTATATGGTATATCGGATGAATGGGAACCAGTCTCCGTTGATAGGACCCAAGATTTTTAATATATGCCTTAGAGCCTGTGATGACCATTACGACCATAGCGCATACATACACCATCAGGCCTAGTCCTATCTTAATCATCGGTTCCCAACCTCTGGATGTTCCCACCCAGTGCAACAATAGTTGAGCTACGACCAGCACAGCAAGAACGCTATAGATTGTATTGGAATCCCTCTTCCAATCGTATTTAAACAGCTTCATCATTCGGCGAACACCTCCTTGAACAAATCCTCCACACTTTTTCCGTGCTTGCTCCGCAACTGCTCCACTTCATCCTGGAGAACAACCTTCCCCTGCTTCAGGAACAACACCTCATCAAAGATCCGTTCAATCTCACGCACCAAATGCGTGGAAATCACAATGCTGCTGTCCTCGTCATAGAACTCCAGAATCGCATCCAAAATACGGGTTCGTGCCACAGGGTCAACTCCTCCGATCGGCTCATCCAGCAAATACAATCTGGCTCTCCGGGACAAGGTCAGCGTAAGCTGCAGCCGCTCCTGCATTCCTTTCGATAGCGTGCTGACCCGGTCGCGATCTCTCAGATTCATGAATTCCAGCATCTGGCCTGCTTTGTTCTCATCAAAGTCAGGATAGAAGTCTCGCTGCATTCTAATCGCCTCATATACACGCATCCAGCTCTCCGTCAGCGGACGGTCCGGCATAAATGCTACCTCAGCCTTAGACTCCAGTCCTGCCGGTTTTCCCAGCACAGTAGCATTTCCTTCATAGGGAATCAAGCCTGCAGCAATTTTCATAAGTGTACTCTTACCGCTCCCGTTTGTACCCAGCAGCCCTACGATTTTACCTTTGCCAATAGATAACGAGACCTGATCCAGCGCTTTCTTCCCGGCATAATTTTTCGAAACACCTTGCAGGTGCAAAATATGTTCCTTCATGTCACTGTCCTCCTCCTATTCCTCACGAAAAATCCAACTTCCTCGACCTCTTCACTAAAAATCATAACGGTCATTTGAGAGCTGGCGGATTTTTGTCGTCTACCGCTTCGGCAATGATCGCTGCAATATCTTTATTAGCAAACCCGAGCTCCTGCATCCCGGTAATAAACCGCTGGATCAAATCTCCGGCCATTTCCTTTTTGATCGCCATAATTTTAGCCTCCTCGCTGGTTACATATCGCCCTAGTCCTCGCCGCGTCTCTACGACCTCTTCCCGTTCCAGTTCCTGAAAGGTGCGCTGTACCGTATTCGGGTTAATCTGAAGCTCGGCCGCCAGTTCTCGGACGGAAGGAATTTTGTCTCCTGCCTTGAGCTTGCCCGTCACAATCTCCCGCTTGATATAATTCATGATCTGCAAGTAAATAGGCAGGTTATTGTCAAATTCGAGTGCCACATAATCTCCTCCTTTCGGCTTTCCTTTGTTTCACTTTTATGGTTATTTTCAAACTGTATCTGTGTCATAGTTAAATAGTACACTAGTATTTTGTTGTTGTAAAGTGTTTGGATAAATAAAAAACGGCCCAAAAAAGGCCGTTTAAATGTCTGCTGGCTATTAAAGCCTTATTCAGATGACTTACAAATACTCGTTATTCCAAAATTGACTGCTCTCAATAATCGCCTCACTGCTAAGCTTGCGCTTCATATAGCGGCTATCCGACTTCACCAGAGCGGCGAATATCAGGTCAATCACATACAGAAACGTAATATGCTCCGATAAAAAAGCGCTGTTTCTCACCGACAGTTTATCCGAGGCAATGATTTTAATATCTGCATATTGAGTAACCGAAGTGGAATTATAGCTGGTTAGTGTAATGACTGTAGCTTCGCTCTGGCTGGCCAGACTGAGGCTATCCACAATCTCCCGCACCAGACCGGAACGGGTAATCGCAATCACGACGTCTCCCCCGGTGCACATGGAGCCGGAGAGCTTCATATTGTAGGTATCGTTGTAGGCAAATGACTTGATACCGATCAGATCCAGCTTCTGGCGCAGTTCCAGAGCTGCAAGCCAGGAGCTGAGAACCCCAAAAATATAGACATTCTTAGCCTTGGCGATAGCCTGCGCCGCCTTGGCAATCTCCTCCGGGTCGATCAATGCTGCCGTGCTCGTGATCAGATCGTTATAATCGAAGGCCAACTCATCGGAAAAGGGGATGTCCTCCCGCCGTTTGGATTTGTGGTTCATGTTGCGGTAATGCGTATCCTGGGCGATCGCAATTTTGAAATCATTAAAGCCCTTAAAGCCGACCTTTTTACAGAACCGGTTAATGCTTGCTTCTGACACGCCGATTTCGGCCGCAATAGAAGTGATCGTATTCTGAATGATGTAATCCGGATTGTCCATGACGAAATTGGCAATCTCATTCTCACTGAATGTGAGCTTATCTTTACTAGATATAATTTTGGCGACAACCGCATTCGTTTGGCTGCTCATATGTACCCCCCGCGCAATACCATCTTCCATCCCCATAGTTTAACAAAATTCGGGTATAAATGATAGTCAAACGCCCCGCGGCGCGAGACATGCCGGGGGCAAGGAAGGAGAAGGAAGCGCATAGCCGGATAAGAGTTCAATTACTGCTTCGCCAGTTCCGCCGTTTCCGCAGCTGCCAGAGCAGACTCCCATCCCGAGCGCCAGCTCCGCTCCAGGGCGGCATATTCATCTTCGGTCAACTGGCCGCTTTCTCTCATATAGAAGTAATCGAATAGATTCGGCAGCCAATCGACGCCTGTGAAACCCTTGCTAAAGGCATGAGCGGCGATTTCAGAGCAGCGGACGATCGTCGCGCTGCGGCGAAGCGGGCCGAAGGACAGCGTCGTTACAGGCGGCAGCAGCTCGTTCGTGAAGCCGTGGCCGCTGTACTCCAGATAATGATAATATTCATGTGCCAGATGAATGTTAACCATATCATTGAACGACAGCGCCGCCTCTGGCAGATAGCGCTGACAGGCTTGCTCCAGCTCGCGCAGCGAGCTGCGGTAAACCGTAATCGCCCGTTCCTTGTCGGAAAATTCGATCTCCGCCCGGAACCGCACTTTTCCAAACGTGCTCTCCCCGTCGGCGATCGTCACCGAGATGCCTGCCGCCCGGCACAGCTCGCGGATATCCTTCCCTTCCTTCCGCGCAGCAGCGGCCAATTCCGCTCCGCGCTCCAGCGACCGCCGGACATAGAAGGCTACTCGACTTGGCGGAATTTTATGAAACAGCAAGTCCTGGGTCAGCTCTGCATAGGCCATCACTTGTTCGTCCGGCAGCAGTAAATGTTCCTTCGCCATACGTTCCCGCTCTCCTTTCATCCTGCATCACTCTATTTCCGCGCTCTTCGCCTGTTACTGATAGACGACAGCCAGCATTTCGCTGTCCTCTTCAAGCAACTGCGTCTCTACCTCCAGGATAGAGAAAAGCTGCTCCTTCGTCTGCATGCCTGTTAAATCCAGCATCTTCTCCTTGTAGAACAGAAATGCTTTGGGAATTGTCGCGTTGGCATCGGAATAAATCGTGTTTTCGTCCAGAAAGGCTGAGAAGCTGCCGCTTAGGTCCCGTTTGCGGAAGTGGAGATAATAAGCGTTCGCCTTTTTGAAGCGCACCACACCTTCGCGATCCAGCACTCCGATATGCGGAATCTTCTTTTTGAACAGACCCAGCATCGCCTTCTTCGTCTCTATACGCTCGAACAGGTACCAACGCCCTGAAGCTGCCTTCAACTCCGTTTCCTGCTCCCCTGCATTCAGCGCTTCGGCAGCCGTAGCCTGCAGCGCCTCCAGCGGAACATCGCGGTTGGCCAAATCCTTGGATCGCAGCTCGGTAGAGCCAGTGGCAATGGCGCGCAATATATTGCGCTGGGCGTCTACCTCTATGGTGACGTCCACCGTCCCCTCGTTGGCGCCGGATCGAACAATCTTCTCGATCACCTCGGCGCGGATCAGCTTGATATCATGCTCGGTCGCGCCGACGACCGTCTTCTCGATCTGTTCGCGAACCATCGCCATGCCTACGCCGATCGTGGAGATATACGGCGCGTTATTCGCGATTTGATGCTTGAAGCCTTCAGCATCGGCCAGGGCCGGCACCAGTACGGCCCCGCTGCCGCCTCCTCCGACGAGAGTGACAAAGCTCTCGTCCAGCTCATAGTCGGTGATCATCTCGCGGACGGACTTCATCACTTTGCGGACAGCGATGTCCATCGCCGCACGAGCCGCTTCCTCCACGCTCACTCCGAGTCTATCGGCCAGTACTTGCCATGCCTTACGCGCCGCTGCGTCGCTGCCGCGCGCATAATCACCGTCCGGCACATAGCCCAAAATATTGGCCGCACCGGCCAGCGTCAACGCATATTCGCCTCCAGCCGCGCTAACGATCGTATAATCGGGATCGCCTTCGCGGGGACTGATCTGCTTGAGCTCAGCCCCCTCCAGGTTGGCGGTATCGGTGAAGCACTCATATTCCTTGCCGGCAATATGGGCACTGCGCGGTCCCACATCGATGATCGCGCCGTCTTCCACCCGGATCATGCTTCCCCCGGCCACCGCCAGCGTCCGTACATCAAGCGAGCGCAAATAGGTTTTATGTCCGCCGACCTCGGCATTTTCAATCATGACCTTGCCGTTCTTGATCACGGAAATATCGACGCTGGTGCCCCCGACTTCAAAGAAAATACCGTCGGAGATTTTCTCGTACATAAGCGCACCCGCCACACCTGCGGCAAGTCCGGACAGCATCGTCAGAATCGGCCGCTGGCGCACTTCGTCAATGCTCATCACACCGCCGTCGCAGCGCATGATCATAAGCTGGGATGTGATGCCCGCCTCTTTGACCGCCTGCTCGGTCATATTCGCTGTCTCCATCATTTTCGGAATGAGACTGGCATTGACCACCGCCGTGCGTGTTCGCGTCTTCAAGCCGTAGAGCTGCGATATCTCATGCCCGCCGGTAGCGTAGATGCCCCGGCTGCGCGCCCGTTCGATGACTCTCAATTCATTGGAGGGATCGTCGACGCTGTAAGCCTCGGAAGCGACAATAACCTGGGCGCCCTGCATTACAAGATCGGTAATCGCATTGTCGATCGCCTCATCTGTCAGATCCTTGGAGTCTATGAACGTGTGGTACGTAACGAGATATTTGCCTGCCGCCAGCTCGATATGCTCAATATTCGTCTCCGAGCGGGCGCTGCGGGCATCGATGCCCGTGCCCATGCCGAGAATGCCGACCCGGGCCACATCGCCTTCAAGCAGAGCGTTCGTTGCCTGAGTTGTACCGTGGGCGATGAAGGTAATATCCTGCGGCGAGATCCCGTTGTCCTTCATAAGCCGTTCGATGATCTGTACAATACCGCTGGCTACCCCCCGTTCGTCGTGATGCGTCGTCGGTATTTTAACCTTGGATATGATTTCGTAAGTATGGTTGTCGATGGCTACAGCATCCGTGAATGTACCGCCCACGTCGATGCCGATGCGCACCTCTTGATTGCCCATCCGGTATTCCTCCCCATATATCGTCTGTCTTTTATCTGTCTCTTCGTTACTGCTAATGATTCTCTAAAAAGCGTAGAAGGCGGCTATAATCATGGAAATAAATACGATCAGAATCATCCACGGCACCGTTTTCCTCAAAATTTCCACGATGTCCGTCTTTGTAAAGTCGGCCACCCAAACATTGTGCGAATTAGTAGGATCGCTGACGGCCTGCAGGTTGCTGACAATGCGCAGCGCAAGCATAGCGGCGATTGGAGCCATGCCTCCCGCTACCATCAGAGCGGCGATGCCGCTGCCCAGGCCCCACACATTCAGCGGACCGCGGTAGATTGCAAGCGGCGACAACAAGGTAAAGACCAGTACGTAAGTGAGCGGAGACGACGGCAAAATCCCTTCGATCAGCGGCTGAATAAGCGCAGCCACTTCAGGAGCAGTAACGGCGGCCAGCAGCATGCCGATACCGATCATCAGACCCAGGGCTCCTGCCACATCCTGAATGCCTTCCACAAGCGCACTGGACAACACATGCACCGGCCGTTTTGGCGTCGAAAGCAGCAGCGTCACGGCCGCGCCGACAAAGACGGCGGATACGATATCAAGCTTCAGCAGAAATACCAGCAACACAGGCACCAGCGGGCTGATCAGCGCGATAGAGCGAACGTTCTTGGATTCCGGTCCGCCGGAAGGATCCTGCTTGGCCGGCATCGCCCACGCTTTTTTCACCTTGCCGCCCTTCTTCGTATAGAACACGATCATAACGAGTGCCATAAGAATCAGAGGAAGTCCGCATAGTAACGAGTAGGAAGCTACTTCCGAAGTCGGGATTCCCAGCACATCCGTATAAATTGCCCAGTTGGACACATTGAACGTCACGCCTACCGCATTGGCCAGAAGGACGACCAGCCCGCTGACAAACGGCTTCAATCCGGCAGTAAGCATAATCGGTATTGTGATGGTCCCGACGAGAATGACCATGCCAAGGCCGCTCGCCGCCGCAAAAATGACCGATGCTGCCAGAAAGAAGACAATCGCGATTGCCAGCGGCTTATCGCCAGCCAATTCGGCAGCTTTGCGGATAATTGTCTTGGTAATGCCGACCTTGTTCAGAATCTGTCCGAACCAGGCCCCGAAGATGAGGCCAGCGATTGCCGTAGACAGCCGCATAGCTCCGCCCGCCAATACGCCCTTAGCGATTGTAAACGCTTCCGGGTCGCTTGAAATGAACGGTATACCCGCTACAGCCGCCAGCAGTACGGCCATCAATGGCAGTGCCAGCAGGGTAGGCAGCTTTCTCATCATCATTAAAGCTACAAATACGGCGAATACAAGCAAAATGCCGATTACTTGCAAAGTTTCCATAGACACATCCCCTTAGAATTCATATAATTACGGGTTCCAGCATATTAAACCTCGAGATAGGCTCCTTCCTCACGCAGCTTGCGCTGCAATTCGGCGATGTCCACCTCTGTGACGGCCTTGCGGGATTTGACGGCCAGCGCTGCAGCCGTGCCGCCCGCTTGCCCAATCGCGCCCACCGTCGGCGTCGTCCGGACGGCGGCCTGCGCCTCGAAGGTTGCGGATAGACAGCGTCCGACCACAATCAGATTATCGAACTGGTCGGTCACAAGACAGCGGTAAGGAATACCGTACATGCCGCCCCATTCCAGCCGTCCATGCGTCGTTCCCTCCCCGTCCGGGCTGTGGATATCGATCGGGTAGCCCGAATGAGCGATAACGTCGTCGAATTTTTTCATGGTCAAAATATCCTCACCCGTCAGCGTATATTGTCCTTTAATCTGGCGCGAACCCCTGACACCGATGGACGGACCGGTCGATACAACGATCGCCTCCTCAAAACCGGGAACATACTTCCTCAGGAACAGCTCCAGCTCGCGGCACTGTCTGCGCCCCTCGATCTCCGCCAGGCTCAGACTCCACGGGTCGGTGCTGTCGCAGCCAAGAATACGCGTTGTATTCATGATAACCTCGCCGGGATTATTCGTTTCGAAAAACAACACATCCTCCCGTTTGATCGTTACCTCGCCGCGCTCCTTCGCTTCCTTGAACTGCTTCTCGAAGCCGATGACAGAGAGTCGTTCCGCCGTATCCATGACCGACAGATCCTGATTCATGCGCGTGAACTCCTCCGGATGCTTGCGGATATAATCGCGGATAGCGCTTGTATCCACATTTCGCATCTTCATCTTCAGCGTCATCGGCTGCGACATGCCGTCGCTCTCGCGGCCTTTCGCGAATTCTACGCCTGCCCAGGCCGCCACGTCGCCATCGCCGGTCGCATCGATAAAGACGTCGCCGGTAATCTCGCTTAGCCCTGCCTTATTGCACAGGGTCAACGAAGTGATGCGGCTTCCGTTCGTAACCACGCCGGCCAGCATCGTGTGGTACAAGATGTCGCCTCCCGCTTCCAGCAGCATGGTCTCCAGCTCGTGCTTCATGGCCTCGGCATCAAACGGAGTCACGGAATAGGTGTAGTTCGTCGCATCCTCGATGTGTCCCGGAGACTTGCCAATCTGGCGCAGCCGCTGGATCAGTTCGTCCGTAATCCCCTGGATCGCCTGCTTCTTCCCCGCGTGAAAGGTCATCATGGGTCCGACGCCTGCCGCTGTTAACGTTCCGCCCAGAAAGCCGTTCGCTTCGACGATCAGGGTTTTCGCTCCGGCTCTCGCCGCTGCGATAGCTGCTATAGCTCCCGATACGCCGCCGCCGGATACAATTACCTCATAATGTCTCATCATTTTTCCACCCCTTATGATAGCGATTACATTGCATCAAGAGAATATCATAATTTTCAAAAACCATCAATAGTAATGTATATTTTTTTCAAAAAATATCAGAATGATCGTAAAATTGCCGAAAAAATAACGCCCGATTTCTCGGACGTTATGATTCTACTAAACCCTTAAACCTTATGTGATTATGGACTTTCTACTGCTCAAATAAGCAGATTGAACAGGTTCAGATCCCGGTTCAGCTCTGTATAGGCAATCCCTTTCGCACTCATCCGGTCGATCAGCGCCTGATAATCCTCCTTGTCGCTGAGCTCGATGCCAACGAGTGCCGGGCCATTCTCCTTGTTATGCTTCTTCGTATATTCGAAACGCGCAATATCGTCGTTCGGTCCAAGCACCTGCTCCAGAAATTCACGAAGTGCGCCGGCACGCTGCGGGAAGTTGATCAGGAAGTAATGCTTCAAGCCTTCGTAGATGAGCGAACGCTCCTTCATTTCCTGCATCCGGTCGATGTCGTTGTTGCCGCCGCTAATAATGCAGACCACCGTCTTCCCCTTGATCTGCTCGCGGTACATATCCAGTGCCGAGACCGCCAGTGCTCCCGCCGGCTCAACAACAATTGCGCTGTCGTTGTACAGCTCCAGAATAGTTGTGCAGGCCTTACCCTCGGGAACGAGGACGATGTCATCGATCAAGCCCCTGCTGAGCTCATAGTTCAAGTCGCCGACCCGTTTTACCGCCGCACCATCAACAAACTTATCAATCGACTCTAAAGTCACGACCTCGTTGCGCCGGATCGCCTCCGTCATCGAAGCCGCACCGGACGGCTCCACCCCGATCAGCTTCGTATTCGGACTCACTGTCTTCAAATACGTGCCTACACCGGAGATCAGACCGCCTCCGCCAATCGTGACGAACATATAATCCGCCGGCGAGTCCAGACCCTCCATGATCTCCATCGCAATCGTCCCGTTACCGGCCACGATCATCGGATCATCGAACGGATGAATAAACGTCATGCCGCCTTCCTCGCAGGCCTTGATTGCTTCCGCATAGGCATCATCATAAGTGTCGCCGGTCAGAATGACCTCTACCGCATCCCCGCCAAATCGCTTAACCTGCTTAATCTTCTGATTCGGTGTCGTGCTAGGCATATAAATCTTGCCCTTGATCCCCATGACATGGCAGGAAAAAGCCACGCCTTGGGCGTGATTCCCTGCGCTGGCGCAGACAATGCCCTTATCGAGGTCCTCAGGTGCCAGGCTTCGGATCATATTATAAGCTCCCCGAATTTTGAAGGAGCGGACGATCTGCAAATCCTCCCGCTTTAAATAAACCTTGCAATCATATTTCGTGCTCAGGGTATGATCTAACTGAAGCGGAGTCCGTCTGACCACTTCCTTCAGCACATGATGTGCCCGTACTATATCCTCCATACCGACCGTTCCTGCTGTATGCTGCTGTCCCGTCTGCTTCATCTCGTTCTCCTCACCTCGTTATCATGACTCTCATTCTATTAAAGGTACACCTGAAACGGCCAGTCTTCAAGAGGAAAAGTAAAGGCGCCCTCTGATCGCTCAGGCAAAATGCCGGGCTCAAAGGGCGCTCCAATCAATTATCTTCTTCCTTTTTCGGCACCAGTCTAGGATTGGTTCGTCCTTCTGCATGCTTGACCTGGGCCAGCTCGGTCAGCTTGTATTCCGTCGTCCCGAGGACCAGGTCGGCAGGGAACTCATCCCCCTTATGCAGGTATGTCTCGCGTCCAAGCTCGTCAGTGTACACACCTTCCGTCTCGACGATTTCCCGCGAGACCGGGTGCATTCTTTTTTCCTCATTACTCAAGCAGAATCGCCTCCTCCCTGGTAATATCTCCAGAAAGAGAGAGATTATCCACGGCTCGTACAGCGTGCTTTACGGTTGGATTGGGGCTCTTTTTACAGGTCGTACTACCGCATACCCGTATCCTTCCGGGAAATGCCTCTGATACTCCTGCTTGTTGCCCTCATAATCCCATACATACCCTATCGTACGGGGATCAAAGTTCCACGCCATCGCTTCCACTGCTTGCATTACGGCCGGATTGTCCTTCAAGTAATCGTACGGGGGATGATGGAATACTACATATTCCGATTCCGGCACCGGACGAAGCGCCATGCCCTCGGGAATCAAGCCTTCATCCTCTTCCGGCATCGCAAGACCGTAGAAATAGCCCTTTTTAGTATTCTCATAAAACCATCCGCCCAGTTGCCCTAACTGTCCGGGTAATACCCGTCCCGATAAGCTTGCCAGTGTGCCGCATATGTCGTCGCAGTCATGACCATTGCTCCAAAAGCTTCCATAATTGTTAGACTTGAGATCCCAGATTCCGACAAGCTTATGTGCCGGGATCTTCTCTACCTTGACTTCGACATATTGGGTAGACGATATTGCAATGATAAGGGGTGTATACTTCCTGACGAATAGCCAGCGGGATAGGACGTTTCGACTTCCGGTAAGCGTTGGGGGTAATATTGAACGCCTTAACGAATGCCCCCGTCAATGCTTCCTGGGATGAGAATCCGTACTTGACGGCAATGTCCAGTATCCTCTCTTCCGTGTCGCGGAGCTCCAGTGCGACACCGCTGATTCGACGCATAGTGACGTATTCCCGCAGTGTCATCCCCGTCAGCGCATGGAACTGCTTGGTACAATAATAGGGCGAGTATCCCAGCTGTTGTGAAATGGCCAATAATGAGGGCGTGGCGTCTGAATGCTCATCCACCCAATCAATCATCCTCTGGACCATCTCATTCCATTCATACATGAAGGCAACACTCCTTTCTTCCCAAATGTAGCACGGGTATCCCCTCAAGGATTTGATCTGAGTTGCAAATATTAAATTCTACAATCCGATTGCCATCCCTTCCTGCTGCTCCAACCTCCAAGCTGAACAAAAAGCAAAAATACCGCCCGGCGTCCCGGACGGCATTTTCTCAGTTCGTTATACCAATGCTTTGGCTGCAATATCTGTGCGGTTATGCTTCCCGTCGAACGTAATTTTACCGGCGGCCTCATAGGCACACTCTCTCGCCTCGGCAATATTGGCACCAACACCGACAACGCCCAGCACCCGTCCGCCGTTCGTCAGCCACTCTCCCTGCTCGCCTCGCGCAGTTCCTGCATGGAAGACGAGACTATGCGCTGTCTCCGCCTGCTCCAGTCCCTGAATCGGCAGACCCTTCGAATAAGCAGCCGGGTAGCCTCCGGAAGCCAGAATCACGCAGACCGCCGCTTCTTCGCTCCATTCGATCTCCACGTCACCCAGTCGGCCTTCAACCGCTGCCAGGAAAATTTCGAGCAAGTCGCTTTTTAGGCGCGGCAGCACTACCTGGGTCTCCGGATCGCCGAAGCGGGCGTTGAATTCGATCGTTTTAGGCATACCCTCAGGTGTCACCATCAGGCCGGCGAACAAGACACCGCGGAACGGACGTCCCTCCGCAACCATAGCTTTTGCAGTCGGCTTAATGATCGTCTCGATCGCCTCATCAATGATCTCATTCGAAATGTGAGGCAGAGGCGAGTAGGTCCCCATCCCTCCGGTATTCGGCCCGCGGTCACTGTCGTACACCTGCTTATGATCCTGAGCCGCAGCCATCGGACGTACCGTTTCCCCGTCTACAAATGCCAGAATCGACATCTCTTGCCCTTCAAGGAACTCCTCGATCACGACCTGGCTGCCCGACTCACCGAATACCTTGTCAACCATAATCCGCTTCAAGGCCTCTTCTGCTTCTTCCTGAGTGAAGGCCACCGTTACACCCTTACCGGCTGCCAGTCCGTCTGCCTTAATGACAATCGGCGCCTGCTGGGAATGCAAATATTCAAGCGCGGCTGCATAATCTGCAAACTTCCGGTAGCTTGCCGTTGGAATTTCATACTTATGCAGCAGATCCTTCATAAACGTTTTGCTGCCCTCGATCAATGCTGCATTTTTGCGCGGGCCGAACACCGGAATTCCCGGAGCGGCCTCTTCAATCGCATCGACAATCCCTTCGACCAAGGGATCATCCGGACCGATTACGACAAGGCCCAACTGCTTTTCCCGGGCAAATGCAGCCAGCCTGCCGAACTCCTCAACCTGAATGGGTACAAGCTCGGCCACTTGGGCAATCCCTGCATTTCCTGGCGCACAATAGATTGTTCCGACCCTGGGGCTCTTGGCGAGCGCCCAACATATTGCATGCTCACGGCCTCCGCCGCCGACGACTAATGTATCCATTTGGGTACCTCCTGCCGATTTTGGCCTAGTCAAACCTGTCATTCACATTTACTAATAACAACTATTTAGTGTTTATTAGTGTCTAAAATGTCTGACTCCGGTGAAGACCATCGCGATTCCATTCTCATTAGCAACCTTGATCGACTCTTCGTCACGGACACTGCCCCCCGGCTGAATTACCGCCGTAATTCCAGCCTTTGCTGCAAACTCCAACGTATCTCCCATCGGGAAGAACGCATCGGAAGCAAGCACACTGCCCTTCGCCTTGTCGCCCGCTTGCTCAATCGCAATCTTTGCCGATCCGACGCGGTTCATTTGCCCGGCACCTACTCCAACCGTCATATCATCCTTTGCCAGCACAATCGCATTAGACTTCACATGCTTAACGACCTTCCACCCGAACAACAGCTGCTTCAATTCCGCCTCGGTCGGCTTGCGGTCGGTAACCACCGTCAGATCGCTCTCGGACAAGGTGTGGACATCGCTCTCCTGCACGATCATCCCGCCATCAATCGAAGTAACGACGAACTGACTGCTGCGATTAGCGCCCGACTGCAGGCTGCCCAGCTTCAATAGACGAATATTTTTCTTCTGTGTCAGTACGTCAAGCGCCTCTTGGGTGAAGTCCGGAGCAATAATGATCTCCAGGAAAATCTCCTTCAACAATACTGCTGTAGCTTCGTCAATGATCCGGTTTGCGGCAATGATTCCGCCGAAAATCGATACCGGATCCGCATCATACGCCTTCCGGTAAGCTTCATAAATGCTTTCGCCTACTCCCACACCGCAAGGATTCATATGCTTCACGGCGACAACAGCCGGCTCATCAAACTCCTTGACAATTTGCAGGGCTGCATTGGCATCGTTGATATTGTTATAGGAGAGTTCCTTGCCGTGCAGCTGCTCTGCTGAAGTCAGCGTGTCCACGGCTGCAAGCGGCTTCCGGTAGAATGCAGCCTTTTGATGTGGATTCTCGCCATAGCGCAAATCTTGAATTTTCTCGTAAGTGACCGTAAAGCGTTCCGGCAATGGGTCGCCAGTCACCTTCGACAAATATTCCGAGATCAGTGCATCATACGCCGAGGTATGACGGAACACTTTCGCCGCCAGACGCTTGCGCGTATCGAGCGTAGTATCGCCGTCAGCCCGAATCTCTTCAATTACGCCGGCATAGTCTGCAGCATCCACTACCACACTGACAAACGCATGGTTTTTCGCCGCAGAACGAAGCATGGTCGGGCCGCCGATATCGATATTTTCAATCGCGTCCTCATAAGTCACATCCGGCTTCGCAATCGTCTCCTGAAACGGATAGAGATTCACGACCACCAGATCAATATAATCCAGTCCCAATTCCTGCATTTGCGCCTGATGCTCCGCACTGTCGCGAACCGCCAGCAGTCCGCTGTGCACAGCCGGATGCAGCGTCTTCACCCGCCCATCCAAAACTTCCGGGAATCCGGTCACATCGGAAATCCCGATGACGGGCACGCCTTCCTTCGCCAGCAGATTTTTAGTACCGCCGGTGGATATGATTTCTACCCCCAGTCCGGACAACTCCCGGCAAAACTCTACAATCCCTGTCTTATCCGATACACTGACCAGCGCTCTCTTGATTCCCACGTTCCAGGTCCCCCTTTAATTTTGACGAATGTGCTTGCAATATTTCTCGGGAAATATCGAAAAACCATTCTATATAAGTTAAACTAATGATCCTTACGCTCTTAGGGCAACGTGTGAAGTGTTCTTACGAGCTCTGTTGTTCGCGGAATCCTCTGATTGGACCCAATTATGGTAAGGCGGAATTCCACTCACAAAGGCGAACTCTACCGAAGCGTATGCTCCCGAAGCAGCTTTCAGCAAGAAAGCTTTCGCTTCAGCACACTTCACACTTTTTGCTTTTCTGCGTAGCTTCTTAAGTTAAACTTATATAGCTCACAGCCCTAACCCAACTCAACCTTGCGTCCGTTCACGCGAACTCTGCCCTTGGCAAATTGTTTCACAACCTGAGGATATAAGCGCTGTTCGACTTGGTGAATCCGGGCCGTCAAAGAATCGACATCCTCGCCGGGCTCCACCGTCACAGCTTCTTGCGCCACAATGGTTCCCGTATCCATGCCCTCATCCACCAGGTGCACGGTCACGCCCGTAACCTTGACTCCGTAATTCCAAGCTTGTCCAATAGCATCCGTGCCCGGAAATGCGGGCAGCAGGGATGGATGAATATTCAACATTCTTCCGGCGTAAGGACTAACCAATACCGGTGTAAGCAGGCGCATATAACCAGCCAATATGACTAGGTCGATCTCAAGCTCAGTAAGCCTTGCTGCGATCTCAGCCTCGTAATCCTCGCGCCGCGCATATTCCTTCGGGCGGAACAGATACGTCTCCACCCCCGCCTGGCGGGCCCGTTCGACGACAAAGGCATTCGGCTTGTCACAGACGAGCAGCACGATTTCACCGCCGCCAAGCCCCCCTTCCCGGGAGGCCTCCAGCAACGCCTGAAAATTACTGCCATTTCCCGAAGCAAATACAGCAATCCGACAGCCTTGCGACATCAGACTTCCACCCCGGTAAAGGTAACCAGCCGTTCTCCGGCAGTAATGCGACCGATTTGATACGGGGTCTCGCCCGCTTCGCGCAATGCGGCAAGCGCCTGCTCGGCATCCTGCTCCGCAACGACGATGATAAGCCCGATTCCCATGTTGAAGGTCGTGAACATGTCCCGGTTACTGACCTCTCCTGTACGCTGCAGCAGCCGGAAGATCGGCTGCACCGGCCAGGAGCCATAGTCGATTTCCGCGTTTACGCCGTCCGGCAATACGCGAGGGATATTTTCGATGAAGCCGCCGCCCGTAATATGAGCCATTCCCTTCACCTGGACCTTCTCAAGCAGCGACAGCACCGGCTTGACGTAGAGCCGCGTCGGCGCCAGCAAAACCTCGCCAAGCACTTCTCCATCCAGCCCGGATACCCGGTCCTTCAGATCATAGCCCGCTTGCTCCAGCAAGAGCTTACGCACCAGCGAGAAGCCGTTGCTGTGAACTCCGCTGGACGGCAGTCCCAATACAACATCCCCTGCAGCAATGGAACTGCCATTAACGATCTTGCTCTTGTCAACCACGCCGACCGTAAAGCCGGCTATATCATATTCACCCTCGGCATACATGCCGGGCATCTCTGCCGTCTCGCCGCCGATCAGAGCACAGCCTGATTGATGACAGCCTTCGGCAATCCCCGCTACAATCGCCTCGATCTTCTCGGGAATGACCTTGTCGCAAGCAAGATAGTCCAGGAAGAACAGCGGCTCTGCGCCTTGCACCACGATATCGTTGACACACATTGCAACCGCATCGATGCCGATTGTATCATGCTTGTCCATTGCAAAAGCCAGCTTCAGCTTGGTGCCGACCCCATCGGTTCCCGACACAAGCACCGGCTCCTTGTATTTGTCCTTATTCAAGCCGAACAATCCGCCGAACCCGCCAAGCTCTGTCATAACCTCAGGACGGAACGTCCGTTTGACATGCTTCTTCATCCGCTCTACCGCTTCATTGCCTGCCGCAATATCCACTCCGGCTTGTTTGTATGCCTCAGACACGTATCGACACTCTCCCTATAACATATTTTCTTGGCTAAAGATAACTAGCTAAGTTGAACTAATGATTATACACAGGAGGCAACGTGTAAAGTGTTCTTACGATCGCTGTTGTTCGCGAATTTCTTGGATTGAATTGGCCATGTGAAGGAAGAAATCCGCTCTCAAAGGCGAACGCTACCGAGCTTATGCTCTCGAAGTAGCTTTCTTTCAGAAAGCTTTTACTTCAAAACACTTTACACTTATGCCTTTTCTCTGCAGTTCTTTAGTTCAACTAATATAGCTCCTTACTATCCTAGTAGCTGTATAAGATACATCTATTCTTCGTTCTTCTCTTGAAATAGACATGCTTAAATGTACGGACTGCAATTAAATGGCTTCTATGCCAAGGTGAAGAGCCTAGATCGTGGAAAATAGCTGTACTTTCTACACCTAGTTTGCCTGTTTCCCCTTCACTGAAGAAATATAAATGTAGTTTTTACAACTAGCTCTCACTACTCAACACGTACAGCCAAACTTCTCTTCCCCGTCAAAATCCGTTTGGGTCGGATAGTCATTGTCGAAGCAAGCCATACACAAGCCGCCCTTATAGTCGCCCTGATTAAATCCGCCGACAGCTCGTATCAATCCATCCGGGGTCAAAAATTGCAGGGAATCCGCATTAATCTCTTGGCGAATCTCCTCCACCGACTTGGAGGAAGCGATCAGCTCTGCCCGGTCGGGTGTATCAATGCCGTAGAAGCACGGATTTTTAAACGGAGGCGATGTAATCCGCACATGCACCTCGGTCGCTCCCGCCTCCCGCAGCAAATTGACGATACGCCGCGAGGTCGTTCCCCGGACGATGGAGTCGTCAATCATTACAACCCGCTTGCCCTCCACCACGCCTCGCACGGCGCTAAGCTTCATCTTGACGCCTTGCTCGCGCAGCTCCTGGCTCGGCTGGATGAAGGTCCGGCCGGTATATTTATTCTTGATCAGTCCAAGCTCATAAGGAATTCCTGTCTGCTCTGCGTAACCAATCGCAGCCGATATACTCGAATCCGGCACTCCGGTTACTACATCCGCATCCACAAAGGATTCCTGCGCCAGCACCTGTCCCATCTGCTTGCGGGCCCGGTGCAGGTTCGCTCCGTTCAACTCGCTGTCCGGCCGGCTGAAATAGATGTATTCCATCGCACACAGCGCCTTGCGCTGCGGCTCGGCATAACGATCCTCCCGCATTCCGTTCTCATCCAGCACCAACAGCTCGCCCGGCAGGATATCGCGGATAATTTCGGCACCGACCACCTCAAAGGCACAGGTCTCCGATGAGAATAAATAGGCGTCTCCTAACCGCCCCATCGTCAGCGGACGCAGACCGTGCGGATCACTGGCAACGATCAGCTTGTTGTTGGTCATCAGCAAGAAAGCAAACCCGCCAACCAATTGGCGGAGCGCATCCTTGGCTGCCTCAACAAATTCCTTCGATGAACGGGCGATCAGATGGGCGATAACCTCTGTATCACTGGTCGTCTGGAAAATCGAGCCCGCCTGCTCCAGCTCCCGGCGAATCTGCGGGGCATTGACGATATTGCCGTTCGTTGCCACCGCGAGATCTCCATCCCGATATTTGAAGATCAGCGGCTGGGCATTCGTCAGACGGCTATCGCCGCTCGTCGAATAACGCACATGACCGATGGAGCGGTTCCCCGGCAACGAGGACAGCTTGTCACGGTCAAACACCTCTTTGACCAGCCCCATGCCGCGGTGGTAGTTGAACTGCTCTCCATCAGTTACACAGATTCCCGCGCTCTCCTCGCCGCGGTGCTGCAATGCATGCAAGCCGTAATAAGACAGCGAGGCCGCCTCCGGGTGTCCGAACACACCGAACACGCCGCATTCCTCTTTCAAGGTATCGAAAATATCGCTGCGCCCCGTGCCTTCGTTATAATAGTCTCCCGTCCATAGCTGCTGCGAAGGCATCATTGCATCCGACATGGAATCGCATCCTCCCAGACCCGGGCCAGCTCCTTCACCGGTCTGTCAATCGCCGATGCTCCGTTAACGGAGACCTTCAGCGCACTGCCCTCAACAACGCCGATCCGCTGTACCGGAACCCCGCGCGAGGCAAGATGATCCAGCAATTGCTCCGCCTGTGCCGGAGCTGCCGATAACACGATCCGCGACTGGGATTCACTGAACAACGCCAAATCAGCACGCAGCGCAGAATCAAGCTCAATCTTGGCACCGATGCCGCCGCTGATGCAGCTCTCGGCAATCGCTACCGCTAGGCCGCCCTCTGACAAATCATGTGCCGAACGAACCAAGCCGCCTTGAATAGCACTTAGCACGGCATCAAGCAGCTGCTTCTCCACTTGGAGGTCCAGCACTGGCGGACGTCCTTCTGTTACGCCATGCACCACGGCCTGGAACTCGCTGCCGCCAAGCTCGCCGCGGGTATCCCCGAGCAGCACAATGACATCGCCCTCGTTTTTGAACCCTTGCGTCGTAATATGATCCGTATCATGAACCAGGCCAACCATCCCGACAACCGGTGTCGGATAGATCGCACCTTGCAAATTTTCATTGTACAAGCTAACATTACCGCCGATGACCGGTGCGTCCAGCACACGGCAGGCTTCCGCCATGCCGTCAACCGCACGCTCCATCTGCCAGAAAATATCCGGCTTCTCCGGGCTGCCGAAATTCAGATTGTCCGTAATCGCCAGCGGCTCTGCACCCGAGCACACAATATTCCGTGCGGCTTCACTCACTGCAATCTTGCCGCCCACTTCCGGATCCAGATAGACGAAACGTCCATTACAGTCCGTCGTCATAGCCAGCGCCTTGCGGGTGCCTTGAACCGTCACCACCGCCGCGTCAGAACCCGGGCGAACCGCCGTGCTGGTCCGAACCATGTAATCATACTGGTTATACACCCAAGCCTTGCTTGCCACCGAAGGCGAAGCCAGGATTTGCTCCAACGCTAAGTTCAGATCGCTCACTTCCGGATAGCGAAGCGTGTCGATTCCTGCGTTTTGCTCATAATAAGCAGGCACCGAGGATGGCTTTTCGTATACCGGACATTCATCTACAAGTGCGGTCACCGGCATATCGCCAACCACTTCGCCATGATGGAACAGCTTCAGCCGGCCGTCATCCGTAACCTTACCGACCTTCGCGCAAATCACGCCCCACCGTTCAAAAATCTCCAGCGCCTGCGCTTCATCCTTCGGCTCCACTACGAACAGCATACGTTCCTGGGACTCCGACAGCATCATTTCATACGGAGTCATGCCCTCCTCGCGCTGCGGAACCTGATCGAGATACAGCTCCAGACCATTCCCCGCCTTGCTCGCCATCTCCGCACTGGAGCAGGTCAACCCGGCTGCGCCCATATCCTGAATCCCCAGCACAATGCCGGTATCGATCAGCTCCAGACACGCCTCCATCACGAGCTTCTCCATGAACGGATCGCCAACCTGTACTGCTGTCCGCTTTGCCTCCGATTCTTCAGTGAGCTCCTCGGATGCAAAGGTCGCTCCGTGAATTCCGTCCCGGCCTGTCGGAGGACCGACATAGAACACCGGATTTCCGACGCCCTTGGCTACGCCGCGTTGAATCTTATCGTGATCGATCAAGCCGACGCACATCGCGTTAACGAGCGGGTTGCCATCATAGCTTTCGTCAAACACCACTTCGCCGCCTACCGTCGGAATGCCGATACAGTTCCCGTAGCCCGCGATGCCGGATACGACATGCTCGAACAAATATTTCACGCGCTCGCTCTCCAGCTTGCCGAAGCGAAGCGAGTTCAGCAGCGCCACCGGTCTTGCCCCCATGGAGAAAATATCGCGGATAATCCCGCCGACACCTGTAGCGGCGCCTTGATAAGGCTCAACCGCTGACGGGTGGTTATGGCTTTCGATTTTGAATACGACCGCCTGATTATCTCCGATATCGACAATGCCCGCGCCTTCGCCCGGTCCCATCAGTACGCGCGGCCCGCTGGTCGGAAAGCGGCGCAAGAGCGGCTTGGAGTTCTTGTAAGCACAATGCTCCGACCACATGACGCTGAACACACCGATTTCCGTGTAGTTCGGCTTGCGCCCAAGGAATCCACAGATCAGCTCATACTCGCTGTCCGATACGCCCATCTGTTTGTAAATGTGCTGCTCCGCAATTTGCTCTGCATTCGGTTCCTTAGCGGACACCTGCTGATTCATGCCGATCCCTCCATGCCTTTAATATCGAAGTAAACATCTTCTTGCCGTCTTCCGAGCCAAGCAGTCCGTCAACCGCCCGTTCCGGGTGCGGCATCATGCCGACCACATTTCCGCGTTCGTTCGTAATCCCCGCAATGTCGTCCACCGAACCGTTGGGATTGCTACTGTATCTGAAAATAATCTGCCGATTTTCTTGCAGCTGCCTCAAGGTATCCTCATCGCAATAATAGTTGCCTTCCCCATGCGCAATCGGAATCGTAATTTCTTCTCCTTCCGCATAGAGCGAGGTAAATGGATTGTCATTATTCTCGACACGAAGCACCGTATCATGACAGCGGAACTTCAGGGAATCGTTGCGGCGCAGCGTCCCCGGGAGCAGTCCGGCCTCGGTCAAAATCTGGAAGCCGTTGCAGATGCCCAGGACGTATTTGCCTTCTTCTGCCGCCTTGGCTACCTCATTCATCACCGGCGCGAAGCGGGCAATGGCTCCACAGCGGAGATAGTCTCCGTAAGAGAAGCCGCCCGGCACGAGAATGCAATCATAGCCCGACAAATCTGTAGCTGTGTGCCATACGTAGTCAACCGGTTCGCCAAGTGCAGATTCTACTGCCTTGTAACAGTCGATATCACAGTTGGAGCCGGGAAATACGAGGACTGCAAATTTCATGGATCAGCCCTCCAACTCGAAGCGGTAATCTTCGACAACCGTATTGGCCAGCAGCTTCTCGCACATCGCCTTGACCCGGGCTTCCGCCTCAAAGCGGTCATCGGTGTCCAACTGCATCTCCATATACTTGCCGATTCTCAGACCCTCAACCTCTCTGAATCCCATCGAATGCAGCGCCCCCTGTACGGCAACCCCCTGCGGATCAAGTACGCTTTGCTTAATTGTGACATATACGCGAGCTTTCAACATTTTCCCGTGTTCCCCCTTGTCATGGTATGTGCGGCGATGCCGCAAAATAGATTGGCTGACCGGCTGCGACGGCTATAGCTCCGCCCCGGTCAAGCGCCGGTAAATCTCCTTATATCTCCGGGTTGTCTCCTCCACAACTAGCGGCGGCAACGGGGCCGGCGGGCTGATCTTGTCCCAGTCCGAGCCGGCCAAATACGTGCGAACCGGTTCCTTGTCCATACTGTCGATTTCAATATCGAGCGCATAGTTCTCTTCGGCCCAGAAGCGCGAGGCATCCGGGGTAAAAATCTCGTCAATGAAGATCAGCTTGCCATCCACCAGACCGAATTCCAGCTTGCAGTCCGCAAGAACAATGCCGCGCTGTTCACAACGCTCGCGGGCGTAGCTATACAGCTCCAGACTGCGGGTCCGCAGCTGTTCCGCCAGCTCCGCGCCGGTCAATTCCGCCATCCTCGCGAATGGGATGTCTTCATCGTGTCCGACATCGTTTTTTGCGGCCGGCGTGAAGATTGGCTCTGCCAGCTTGCTGTTCTTGCGCAGTCCCTCAGGCAGCTTGATTCCGTTAATCTCCCCGCTCTCCTGGTACTGCCGCCAGCCCCCGCCGGTCACGTATCCGCGGACCACGCATTCGATATCGATGCGCTGCGCCTTGCGGGTCACCATGATCCGGCCGCGTAATGCCTCACGGTGCTCCGCCGGAACAATGCCTTCCAGCCGGTCTACATCGGTGTGGATCACATGGTTATCGATCAGGTGACTGGTCTGTTCGAACCAATAAGCGCTGAGCCGGTTCAGGACCTTGCCCTTCTCCGGCACAGCCGGCTCAAGCACGAAGTCGAAGGCCGAAATCCGGTCCGTTACGACGATGAGATAATGCTCCCCAAGATCGTACAGCTCGCGAACCTTCCCTTTATATAGCAGCGGGGCCCCAATCATTCCCTCCGCCGTGGAAATCGCCGGTGTTGACATGCTTGCTTCCCTCCTATGAACCTTTATAGTTCAACTTACATTTTTCATTATTCCTTTAATACAAGGACTAATTTAGTTCAATCCCAGCTTGGTAAAAATCGTGTCCACATGCTTCAAATGCCAGGATGGATTAAATGCATCCTCGATTTCTTCCTTGGTCAGCACGGAGGTGATCTCCGGCGTCTCTTCAATAATGTCCCGGAAATGCCGCTGCGTCTCCCAGGCCTGCATCGCGCGAGGCTGTACAGTATCGTATGCCTGCTCACGGCTGAAGCCCTTATCGATCAGCTTCGTCATCACCCGGCCGGAGAACGGCACGCCGAAGGTGCGCTCCATATTGCGCTTCATATTTTCAGGGAATACCGTCAGATTCTTCACGATATTGCCAAAGCGGTTCAGCATGTAGTTAAGCAGCATCGTTGCATCCGGCAAAATCACACGCTCCACCGAAGAGTGCGAAATATCGCGCTCATGCCACAGCGTCACGTTCTCATAAGCAGAGAGCATATGCCCGCGAATCACGCGCGACAGGCCGGAAATGTTCTCGCAGCCAATCGGATTGCGCTTGTGCGGCATGGCCGATGAGCCCTTCTGTCCCTTCGCAAAGGCTTCCTCCACCTCGCGGAACTCACTCTTTTGCAGCGCCCGGATTTCCGTGGCGAACTTGTCGAGCGAGGTTGCAATCAACGCCAGGGTCGCCATATATTCAGCATGACGGTCACGCTGCAGCGTCTGCGTTGAGATCGGCGCCGGGCTCGTGCCCAGCTTGCGGCAGACGAACTCCTCTACAAACGGGTCGATGTTCGCATAAGTGCCGACCGCACCGGAGATCTTTCCGAACTGAACATTGTCGGCTGCCCGCTTGAACCGTTCCAGGTTCCGCTTCATCTCTTCATACCAGAGCGCCATCTTCAGACCAAAGGTCGTCGGCTCGGCATGAACTCCGTGTGTCCGTCCCATCATGGCCGTATCCTTGTATTCGATGGCCTTGTTGCGCAGAATATCGATGAAGCTTACCAAATCCCGTTCCAGAATCTCGTTCGCCTGCTTGAGCAGATAACCAAGCGCCGTATCCACAACATCCGTCGAGGTGAGGCCATAGTGCACCCATTTGCGCTCTGCGCCCAAACTCTCGGAAACGGCACGGGTAAAGGCGATGACATCATGACGCGTCTCCAGCTCAATCTCATAAATCCGATCCATATCGAAGGTGGCATTCTGACGCAGCAGCGCTACATCCTCCTTCGGAATAACTCCCAGCTCCGCCCACGCTTCGCAAGCGCAAATCTCCACCTCAAGCCAGGCCTTAAACTTGTTCTCTTCGGTCCATATGGCCCGCATTTCCGGTCTGCTGTAACGTTCGATCATAACTGTTGGTTCCTCCATATTTTGGTTTGCTGTATAAAATCCAGCCCGTCCTGCACATCGCTGCACAAAAGATTGACATGTCCCATCTTCCGCTTCGGCGCAGAACCTTGCTTTCCATATAAGTGTACTTTCGGGTTGACCGGATTGCCAGCCGCAGACGGCACCCTCTCTCCCCATTGCCCGGTGGCTACTGCCTGCTCTACCGCCTGCAAATGTTCACCAAGCACATTGACCATCACCACTGGTGTTCTCAAGCCAGGGGCGCCAAGCGGCAAATTGCAGATGGCCCGGACATGCTGCTCGAACTGCGAGGTCGCATTTGCCTCCATCGTATAATGGCCCGAATTGTGCGGCCTTGGCGCCAGCTCATTAACATACAGCCTTCCGTCTCCGGTCAGGAACATCTCTACCGCCAGCAGTCCTACTGCTCCCAGCGACTCCGCAATCCGCGAAGCCAGCTTCTCCGCTTCTGCTTGCACTTCCGACCCGATCCGGGCCGGAACGATCGACACATGAAGAATATTGTCTACATGAATGTTCTCGGCAACGGGAAAAGTCCTGATCTCACCACGCGGGCTGCGGGCTGCGATCACGGACAATTCCTTCTCAAACGGAATGAACTGCTCCAATACCAGCTCCGTTCCCGCCTGACTCAATGTAGCATACGCCTCGGCAATCTCAGCCTCTGAGCGAATCACCCATTGCCCCTTTCCGTCATAACCGCCTGTCGCGGTCTTCAATACCGCCGGCAGTCCCAGACGGCTTGCCGCTCCGCGCAGCCCTTCCTCGTTATGGATCTGTTCATAAGGAGCGACCGGCACACCAGCCGCCTCAATAGCCGCTTTCTCACGCAGACGATGCTGCGTTGTATAGAGCAAGCGGCTCCCCTGAGGAACGTAAGACTGCTCTTCAAGCAATGCCGCTACATCTGCATCCACATTTTCAAATTCGTATGTGATTACGTCCGCTTGAGCAGCCAATTCTTGGGCCGCCGCCCGATCTCCGTATCCGGCGACAATCTGCCGGGCAACCTGCCCGCACGGCGACTCCGGTGTCGGGTCCAGCGTTACAAAGCGATAGCCGAGATTACTTCCCGCCAAGGCCATCATCCGCCCTAATTGGCCGCCGCCCAGCACACCGACTGTGGAGCCGGGAGCGATTACCTTCTCGGCATCCAGGTTAGCTCGCGCTTCCCCGCCGGCTCCTTCCGGAGCCAGGCGAGGGCCTGCCGCCTCCAGCTTCAAACGGCTCATTGCTTCTCCTCCAGCACCAGCTCGCCGCTGCTCTCAAGCACTTCATCGCGGATCCGCTCCCGCCGTGCCGTTAGCCGCTCAGCCAGCTCCTGGTCGAATGCGCCAAGCATTTGTGCTGCCAGCAGCCCGGCGTTCGTCGCGCCTGCCTTACCGATGGCTACCGTTGCAACCGGAATCCCGCCTGGCATCTGGACGATGGATAGGAGCGAATCCAGCCCCTGCAGCGCCTTTGATTGTACCGGCACACCGATCACCGGCAGCACCGTTTTGGCAGCAACCATGCCCGGCAAGTGTGCTGCACCTCCGGCACCTGCAATGATCACCTTCAGTCCGCGTTCCGCCGCCTGCTCCGCGTATTCAAACATAAGATCCGGCGTGCGGTGCGCAGATACTACCTTTTTCTCATAAGGCACCTGAAGCTCTTCCAATACCCTGCATGCGTGAGACATGGTCTCCCAATCCGATTTGCTGCCCATAATGACTCCAACCCGTGCTGACATGCTTGACATCCACCCGCTTTCTTTAGGTTTCCTAAACTTTCATAAATCTTCTTCTATAACTAAAATGGTTGAAATTGCTGTTCGTACCCGGAGCCTAAAAAAGAAAAAGCCCGAACTCTATGAAAATACACGTATTTTCAGAAGTTTCGGACCCGGTTGCGAATACGCCGCTTGCCCTGACGAGCACAAAATCGGCCTTATCGGCCGCAGCCCGTCAAGGCAACGCAAGAAACAGCCTATTCCTATGACGTATTCACTCGTAGTCCGAAAATTTACGGTTCTCGGGTAGAGACTTCCGGGCCCTATCCCCGGCTTTATACGAGAGTATATAAGTTTCATTCTCATTCGCGGTTCTCCCGCGCGCTCTCTTAGTTTAACAATCCCCGACAAGGGATGTCAACTCAAACACGAACATTATTTTTTTGTTAACAAAATATCGTTCGTATTTTAACCTATCCCCTTCCCTCTGCAAATCCATCGCATTAAGACAAGGCGGTCAGGATAACGGCAATCGAATTGAAAGCGCCATGAATCAGGATGGCAGGCCAGACAGAGCCGGTTCTTTCATAAGTCCAGGCAAATATAATACCCGAGATGAAATTGACCGGCATGGCATTCAGGGTCGGATAATGAGCAGCGGTAAAAATCAGGGAACTGATCAATAGGCTTAACCCTTTTCCCGTACGTGTTCTCAACCACCGATAAATAAATCCGCGATAAAAAATCTCTTCATACACTGGGGATATGACCCCTGCCGATAGAATCCCTATGCATACTGTTAGTCCATTCACTTGCTCACGCAATGCTTCGGTCTTACTGTTATCCACGGTATTTCCCATATATCCTGTGATAATGACAGCAGCAATACTAAGGATCGTCAGGATCAGGAACCAAAGGATTATCTTCCCCCAATAGCTGGACGGAAAGCATCGAATACCGACTTGATTCCAAGATAATCCAAGGGGCCGCAAGGCAATCAGATAGAGTCCGGTCAGCAGGATAACGGCAATGGTCAGGCCCGTCAAGGCACCGGCATACAAGGAATTATCCAACCGCGCCTCATACAGGGGCTGCAGGCCATGTTTGACGAACCACACAACACCTCCGAATTCAAGCAGCATTAAAGCAAGAAATTCACGCCATGACCATTTATTTTCTTTCGTCCACTTCTCCGCGATGTGCATTTCCATTTCATTGGCCTCCAGTACGTATGTCGTATGTTATACTGGCAACTATAAGTGGTTACGCAACGTAACCTGCAAGCATAAATTCGTCAGGGGAGAAAAAAATGGTTCAATGGACTACCGGACAAGTAGCCAAAAAGCGCTCCATTTCGGTCCGAACACTTCGATTTTATGATCAGATTGGATTGCTCCGTCCTGGTCGGAAGGATGATCACGGCCGCCGGTACTATTCCGAGGATGACTTGTTTCGACTGGAAAAAATAATGATGCTGAAGCAGTTGGCTTTACCGCTGGAGGATATTGCCCATCTGCTGGATGCGCTGTCGTATCGGGAGATACTTATTGCCCATCACAATCACCTTCAAGATCAATTAAGCGCCCTGCAAAAGCAAATTGATCATACGGTCTCTCTGATTCATATGGTGGATTTGGAGGATGACTTGCCCTGGGAGAAAGTATCCGGGTTCATTGCCCATGGGAAATCAACCCCCAAGAAATGGGTCGACTATTTCGAGAAGGAAGAACAGGAGCTACTGCGAAGAACCTTGCCGAAATTAGAAAACAACGACACGGTCACCCAGCAATATATTTCCTTGCTTCGCCGGATCGATTGGTGTATTTCTCAGGGGATCCAGCCCCAATCCGAAGAGGGACAAATTATTGCACAAGAGCTGCTAACGTTATCCAAAGTTACCTTTGGCGGAGACCAGGAGCTGGAAAGCAAGTTCTGGGAGGTTCGGAAACGTCCGGCCGCGGATACCGGATTGCTTCCCATAAGTGAAGAGGTACTAGCCTTTGTGGAGGAGAGCATTCACTTTGCCGAGCAGCATTAAAATTGCTGGCGTGGGTGCTCATGCGACTAACAACATTCAATATCTATCGAAAAGCATGTTTAAGCGGAGGGCATTTTCATTCCGGATACACCGGCCCCGGTTTCTTTAACTTCCGTTTGAGGCCAGAGCAAGCGCCGGAGCAAAATTCCTGTCAGGCCAAGTCCCACCATCGTTATGCCGATAGACATGAAGGCCGTCCCAACGGAAAGCGCCCGGATGAATAGTCCCCCAACCAGCGGCGCGGTCAGCATCACGAGACTGTTCATTGTATTCTGAATGCCGAACACGCGCCCGACGACGTCCGGAGAAGTTTCCTTCTGCAAAATATAATTTTGGACCAGAATATATGTCCCATTGCCGATTCCGAGCAGCAGCCCAAATCCTAGCAACAGCCAAAGCGGGCTTGCCGGAGGGCATAGCCCCAGCAGCGCAATACCCAGGCCGATCAATCCGCAGCCTCCGCCCAATCCCCAAGCATAATGGATTTTACCCAGCTTGTTCAGAACAACAATCGCGCCCACGGCACCCGCTCCAATCGCGGCCACAACCTGTCCGGTCAACGATTCATTATCGGGAGAAATAGACTTAAACAGGGTCGGAAATTGATAATCAACCATCAAGATTGCCGTTAAACCGATAAAGCCAAAAATCATAGTATGAAACACCACTTTACGGTGCCAGAGGAATGCCCAGCCTTCCTTCCATTCGCTCCAGAAGCTCTGTCTTCGGAACTGCCCCTTTGCGACTTCCCTCTCTTGTCCGGCTTTACCAGCAGGCAGCCTCCATAACCCCAGCAACAGAAGAGCAGACAGCAGCCGCGCTCCCATATTAATCAGGATACAGGCATGGGGAGACAGGGCAGCAAGCGTTACCGCGCCCAGCAGCGGTCCGGCCACCTTAGATCCCTGGCCGACCAGTCCGTTATAGGAGGTCGCCTGCAGCAATAAATCAGCGGGAACAACCCGGCGGGTCAGCGCTTGTTGAGCTGGCACATGAAATACACCGGCCATGGCCCGGAGCGCCAGCAGCGGCAACAGCCATGCAAAATTCGGAGCGAACAGGACACCGACCGTCAGGATGACGGTCAGCAGATCACACAGCATCATTAGCTTCGCCTGCTGGACCCGGTCCGCCAGCGTGCCTGCAAAAGAACTGAACAAAACGGCCGGTAACGCCATGCATACCGGAATGAGCGCAATCATGAACGGGTCTACGCCCCAGCGATAGACTACCAAAACCTGAATGGCGAGCGCATCGAACCAGTCTCCGAACGAAGCGAGCGCATAGGCGGAAAACATGCTCCTGTAACTGCGGATCGACCACAGCGCGGAGCGGGAAGCAGATATCATTTAACAATTCCTCCATCCTTCATCTGTCCATTTCGTGATCACTCTTTGCAGCTTAACCGATGAATATCAGAGAATGATCAAATAAGAATGGGGGACGGGGATAAATTACTCCTTTTCGACCATACCGGCTCCAAGAAATTCCGAAATGTATTTTTCCATGACGGGGCGAAGCGTCGATAGATGAAATTCCTTCTGTACGGACTCAAATAAATAGGCATATTTACGCGCTAATGAATTCTCCGGATCACAGCGCCGCAAAAATAAATTAATCTGTTTGATAGCACCTAGATAAAGCGGCAGGTGTTGAGACATGCTCAGTATCTCCAGTCCTTCATCCAGACTTTCTTCCGCTTCTCGCTCTTGCCCCTTCGTAAGAAGGCGCAAGCCTTTAAAAACGCGAAATCTGCCTATCTCTCTAATATAAGGCTCTTTCTCCAGCAAGCGCTCCAGTCTGGCAGCGGTCTGATCGGCCTCCTCCCAGCTTCCGGCCACCAGATGAACATACATCTCCATCAATGCCACGGGCATGACAAAACCGGTCAATCCGTCTTGCTCCACTACGCGCCCAGTATGATCAAATCGTTCGATAGCCTTCTTGGGCTTGCCGGCATCGGCATACAGCTCAAGAATATTCAGGATTTCCATCTCCCTGTGCTGTTCCGGCGTCATTAGGCCTTGCCTCAGCACTTCCTCGCAGTAATCGAGCACCCGGTCGGAATCTGGCGTGGCCGCCCAGTAAAGAAGGAGCAACCAATAAAAACGTTCCCGCGGTTGAACCTCGTCCGTTTCCAGAAACCACCCGATGTCGGCTTGAATAAACCGGATATAGCTCCGGAAATATGCATTGATCTCAAATCCGAGGACTTCGCGCTGAGACGCCAATGCCACGATAGATTTTCCCTGCCCGAGCAAATGGTATTTTTCAAACAGCCCCCGTACCGCATTCTGGATCTCTTCATCACGCATGGAGGGATTGTCCAAAGCTTTGGGCTCAGCCATGATAAGACTGTAGCCGTAGCCCCGAATCGTGTTAATTTTGACATGCGGCCAACGGCGAAGCTTTTTGCGCAAACGGTAAATATGGTCATCGACCGTCCGCTCTACCGGATATTCCAGCACCCAGACCCGGTCCAGCAATTGCTCGCGTGAAAAGGCCTGCCCCCGCCGCTCATATAAAAACTGCAGCAAGGCAAATTCCTTGGCCAGCAATTCCACGCTTTCCGTTCCGTCGTTCACCGTATAGCCGGCTGGATCAAAAATAAGTTGTGCCATGTTCATTCTTCCTTCCTATCGATTCGGGTTCAAATTATATTTGCTGAATGGATCTTCATGTGTTTTGTGCCTATTGGTTGCTTCAGTTCATTTAAGCCTATTGTGGCTGGGCGGATCGCTGGATAACCTTGACGATTATATTGTAGAAGGGGTAACTAAATTCCTCGCCATTTCCAAATTTCACAGGTTTAAGTATACCACCTACAGGTTTTGGACTAACGGATATTTTGGACTCGCTAGAAAGGAGTATCTTCTTTGAATTTGCTAGCGGACATTTTGAACCGTTAGCCGACATTTTTGCGCATTTTCGAAGGGTAACGGACATTTTCGGCATTTAAGACGCTCAATCGGCTCTGATTCACACAACTCACCTATCTAAGCAGCCAAAATGTCCGTTACATTTCTGGCTTCATCCATAGTGGCCTTTAAGGAGACGTAATGTCCGTTAGACCAAGCATTTCCCCTCTGAGCAAATGTATCGATTGCGCTGCTTGCATGCTGTCTGCATTGTTGCTTGCATTGTTGCTTGAATTGCTCTAGTTACAACGCATCAGTCAAGCTCGAAAAGAAGAATATCGCCCTGTTAAGCGCTGCAGCAGTGCTTAATAAGGAACAGCGTTCAGGTCAACCGTCAAAAGATGTCTGTTTTTTCAGAATCGCTCTGGCACCGCGCGCAGCTCCCAGCGCGCGGTGGGACGGTACGGCTGAGTTTTTGCGAATCTAACTGTACTCTATACTACTATTTCTAAATTCAGTGCCAAACTTCAGAACTTAGGCGTATCTTTTCCAAAAACCGTCACCATAGATCGAATATAAGTTGGAGCAATGATCCTGTTGGCTCAACCTTTGTTATCTCACCCGCATAGCGGGCGGTTTTCTGTTTCGCATGCTTCGCGTGCTCAACGGGCTGAAGCCATTAACAAAAAAGCGGGAGGATTTCCCCCGCTTTTCCATGCAATCCAGGCGGATCGCTATTCTATTTAAAGATGATTTATTTTACCACGAGTACCGGAATACGCGCATGCTGCACCACATTATGACTGACACTGCCCAGCACGAATTCGCGGATGCCTCCGAGCCCTCTGCTGCCGATCACAATCAGATCGGAATCGTGCTTCTTCACATAATCAAGCAGCGCTTCGGCCGGCGCCCCCTGCAACAACTCGACCTTCGCCGTTAAACCCGCCTGCTTAACCCGTTCCTCTGCTTCCTTCACCGTACTCTCAGCCATATTATAGAAATCCTGATTCACAGAAGCGGGAATCGGCGCGAAGCCCTCCGCTATATAGAACCTTGGAAAATCAAACGCATGAACAACCGTAAGACTGGCTCCCGGCGTCAGCTTCACCAGTTCAATCGCTTTATCCAGTGCCTTATTGGCGGCTTTGGATCCGTCGAAGGCGGCAACAATTTTAGAAAATAACATAGGTCAGCACCCCTTATCTCTAAAAGTATGTAAACCAATAACCCTTGACCCAACGAATGAAACTATTCCAGGCATCTCCTCCGGTCTGTATCCGTGTTAACGGCCGGTCTCAGCTTAAGAAATAGCCGTACAACACCGCATTTAACAGCAAGAGCAGCGGGATTCCGATCCGGAAGCTGGCGTGCTTCGTCTTGTGACGATGGATATTCATCGCCAGGAGGATGCCCAGCGCACCACCGATAGCCGCCAGTAGAAACAGTGTTTTTTCCGGCGTACGTTCCTTACGCTGTCTGGCCCGGCGCTTGTCATCGGACATGACGATATAGGCTACTAAATTAATAAATACAAACCATATCACGATTCCTATCCGCATAACCGCTCCCCTCCCTTCATCGCTCTAGTTCTATTATACTGCTAACCTCTTCTGCATACCAAACAGAAAAAGACCAGGCGCCCTCACGGGAATGAAGGGCCTGGCCTTACGTTTAGGAGACTGCTGCTGCAATTTGCCGGCTGAATCTATCAGGATTCCTGCTTCGGAATATCGTTCAGACTGGCTGGACGCTCGCCTTGCTTTTTCGGCTTGGGCGTGATGCTCTCCTCCAGAATACTGGATTTATTCTGCTGATTCTCTGTCTTGCGCGCTTTATGATACGGCATGAGCTTCACCTCCTGTGGAAATAAAGAATGCAAATCAATTCATTCCCATCATTATCCTCCCGCAGGGGCTGCCGTTTTATGCAAGCTCTGTTGAGTCCTCATTCCTCAATTGCTATTTGTCCTGCTTCTCCAGCGCTGCCTTCAACAGATCCCCGAGGTTGTTGCCGAGCGATTCCTGCTTGGCGTATTGCTTCACAAGCTTCTGCTGCTCCCGCTTGTTCACATGCTTTGAATCCTTGTTCAAGGTCTCCGTAATTCCACAAGGCAAACACTGCACGTACAGACCGGCTTTACCTTCCTTCAGCTCCATCTTCTTATGGCACTGCGGACAGCGGCGGTTCGACAGACGTTTCTCGCCTGAACGGCGGTATCCGCAATCCTCGCTCGGGCAGATCAGCAGCAAGCCGCGTTTGCTCTTCTTCTCCAGCAGCCGCGTGCCGCAATCCGGGCAGTGGCTGTTCGAGACATTGTGCGGTTTGTAAGTGGCCTCACTGTTCTTCACGCCACGCACCAGTGTCATCGTCATTTCGCGGATGCCGCCAAGGAACGGCTCAGGCTTGCCCTGTCCGCGCGCGATCCGCTCCAGCTCGGCCTCCCATTTGGCCGTCAGCTCCGGCGAGCGCAGATCCTCGGGCGCCAGCTCGATGAGCTGCTTGCCTTTGCCCGTCGGATGCAGTGAAGATCCCTGCCGCTCAATCGTATCCGAGCTAACCAGCTTCTCGATAATATCCGCACGGGTCGCCGGGGTTCCCAGTCCATGCTTCTCCATCTGGGTCAGCAGGGCGGCTTCGGTATACCGCTTCGGCGGCTGAGTCCGCCCCGGCAGCAAGCGGCAGCGCTTGATCGTCAAACGCTGGCCCTCCTTCAGCTCCGGCAGAGTGCCGCTGTCCTCTCCGGATTCTTCCTCCTCGTCCTCTTCGCCCCCGGCTTGTCCGTCATAGACGGCCTTCCAGCCGCTGTCCTTGATCGTGATCCCCTTGGCATGCAGCTTCTCGCCCTCTGCCTCCACGACCACTGCAACCTGATCAAAACGGGCCGGCGGATAGAACAGGCTGATGAAGCGGCGAACGATCAGATCATATAATCTCCGTTCCTCCGTATTCAGCGTATTCAGCAGTACCGTCTGCTCGGTCGGGATAATTGCATGATGATCCGTTACCTTGCTGTCATCGACCACGCGCTTGCCCGGATGGAGCGGCTTGCGCAGCAAAGGCCGGGCCAAAGATGCATACGGGCCTATCGCCACACTGGTCAGCCGTTCCTTCAATGTATCGACCATGTCGGTCGTCAGATAGCGCGAGTCGGTCCGCGGATATGTCACCAGCTTATGCTGCTCGTACAGACGCTGCAGTACATTTGATGTCTGCTTTGCAGAAAAGCCCAAATAACGGTTCGCATCCCGCTGCAGCTCGGTCAGATCATAGGCTTGCGGATGAGGCACCTGCTTCTCGCTCTTGGCCAGCTTCACAATGACGCCGGTCTTACCTTCCAGCTTGCGCTGCAATTGTCCGGCCTGCTCTGCATTAAAGATTCTGGAATCGCCGTTGGACCCCCGCCACAAAACCTCAAACCCGCCAAGGTCGGCGCGCAGCGAATGAAACTCCTCGGAACGGAAGGAGGTAATCTCCCGCTCCCGCTGCATAATCATACCCAGCGTCGGCGTCTGGACACGGCCCGCAGACAATGGAGAACCGAACTTGCAGGTTAAGGCCCGGGTTACATTCAATCCGATCATCCAATCGGCTTCAGCCCGGCAGCGCGCCGACTGATACAGCCGGTCAAACTGGCTTCCCGGCTTCAAGGACGCGAATCCCTCCTTGATCGCCTTGTCGGTCTGCGACGAAATCCATAGCCTCTTGAAGGGTTTGTTCCATTTGGCCATGCTCATAATCCAGCGTGCCAGCAGCTCCCCCTCCCGGGCAGCATCCGTGGCTACGATCAGCTCACTGATGTCCTGACGGCGCATTAACTGTTGGACCGCCTTATATTGATGACTGCTCTCCCGCAGCACCTTCAGCTTCATGGAGCCAGGCAGAATCGGCAAATCCTCCAGCGACCAGGTCCCGTATTTCCCGTCATAGTCCTCCGGCTCCGCGAGTCCGACCAGATGGCCCAGAGCCCAGGTGACTACGTGCTTCGGACCTTCCAAATGACTTTTATGTTTATCCCGGCAGCCCAGCACCCGGGCAATCTCTCGGGCAACAGACGGCTTTTCCGCTAATACCAAAGTTTTCATAACGAACACAAGCACTCCTTTCCTGACTATCCTCCATTATACCATCCCATCTGCATCAATCCAGAAACGGAAAGAGCAAATGCGCGTACACATATTTGCTTTTGCGGGTTTTAAAGGTCAGCCGGAGCTCCCCATCCTTCACACAGACGGAGCGAAGCAGAGAAGAACAAATCTCCCGCTTAATGAGCCGTTCCGCTGTACGCTGCTCCCCTCGCCGGATGGCGCGGGCAAGTGCGGCCGCATATACCGGCTGCTTCAGCAACCGCCGATAATAAGGAATCAACAACGCCGCGATCCGCCGATGCATGACCGGGCTGAAATGAAATTGCACCGATCCCGGAGGAATCGTGGTGCCGCAGCTATACTCTGACCAAGGTTTAGGGCAAGAAAAGAAATAACCGATCCCGTTGGTGCCCAGTCCGTTTCGGATCAAATCCGGAGCAACCGGACGAAGCAAGGCGATCATCCGGTCAAGATCTCCCTTTACAATCGCTTTGCTCCAGGCTGCGGCGAACCTGCGGTTCCGGGCTACCGTCCGCAGGAAAGGCAGCATACTCCCTGCCGTGACCCGAAGCAATGCTGCTGTTGGCTTTCTAGGACCGCTGCGGCGAACAGCTTTGCATGATTTTCCGCTCGTTTTCCCCATTTCAATCTCCTCCTCATTCAGACCCACGCCTGATTACTGGCACGACGCTATATGCTTCATCCTATGTAGGTGATGGCCGCTTCGGCTGGGCGCAGTATGCTGGACAAAGCGAATTGGCGGCGATATGCTCTTGATAGCGGCAAAGGAAATTCCGCCGTCAAAAAACAAACTGAAGATCAGAGGAGACAACGATTGTGCCAACCGTTCGCAAGCTGCTCACTGAGCAGGATTTTCAAGATGCGCTTCAGCGCCAGCTCCGGATTCGGGTATTCGAAGGACAGCATTTAGTAGAAAACGGGACCGTCATTATCCGGCTCGATGGAGATACCGTCATCACGCAAAAAAGCGTGAGTGACATTACCTATCACTCACGCCGTGACTGTCAATTTTTTGAGGTCAAAAAATAAGAAAAATGAAGTGTTTACCCAGCTTTAGGCAGATTTCCTACGTCGCTCAGGTTCCGCCGCCGGCTTCGGTACTTCCTTGTTATTAGCAATAAACAGCCATACGCCAGCCAAAATAACAGCCCCGGCCCCAAGCTGAAGCCCTGACAGACTTTCTTTAAGCAATAACCAGGCCAGCAAGGAAGCGACAACCGGTTCCCCCAGTACGGCCATGGATACAGCGGAAGCACTCATATACTGCATCAGCCAATTAAAGAGATAGTGCCCGAACAAGGTAGGAACGACCGCTAGCAGCAAGAAGACGCCCCATTCCTTGGACGAGTATCCGGTAAAGGAATAGCCTTGAACAAGATTATAAACAGCCAGCAGCGAGGCGGCCGTGAAGAACACCCAGAAATTGTAGACAAACGCGCTCATGCTCTGCAATATTTGCTTGCCCGCCAGCATATGAGCCGCTACTGCAAATGTTCCCAGCAGGGATAGCAAATCACCATGCACCGCCGATCCGGATACCTGGAAATCGCCTGCACCGATAACGATTGAACCGACCAGGGCCAGTCCGATGCCGAGCATCATGGTCCGGTTGATTCGTGTGCCGAACAGAAAATAGGACGAGCTGACGACCAAAATCGGTTCCAGCGTTAAAATCACCGTGGAGCTGGCTACCGTTGTATAGGACAAGGAGCCGATCCAGAAGAGAAAATGGAGGCCAAGCAGCGTTCCCGACAGAAGCAGCCAGCCCCATTGTCTTCCGGTTAGAGAAAACATCTCTTTACGGGATTTCCATACAAGCGGCAGCATAATCAGGTTCGTCAGGAACAGCCGATACATACCGATCACCGACGCCTCGGCGTCTGACCATCGGATGAAGATCGACGAGAAGGAAATCGCAATAATGCCGATTATAAACAGGATTTGATACTTGAGCGAAGCTCTCGCGGTGGAATTCATTAATTCATCAGGTTCCTCTCATCGCATAGTACATCTTGGGGCTATTCTTCGAACACTTATGCCTTTTCTAAGTAGTTTCTCTAGTTCAACTCTATAGTCCGCTCCATAGTATAGCTGAGCTGTTGCTGGAACGGCAACTGCTATTTTTAGAGGTATTTTAAGAGGGGAATTTCGTGGAGTCCAGGAGCGAATTCAGTCGCATACAGACAAAGCCTAGGACTTCATTCTATCGCTAATTTAGGGAGGTAAATGATATGGAAGCTTTGGTAAGCCCCAGATGGGTGCTTGCAAGAATGTACGAGCCCGATCTCGTCATCGTGGATTGCCGGTTCAAGTCCGGGGAGCCGGAAGCCGGACGGCTCGCCTACGAGACCGCCCATATACCAGGGGCGGTCTATCTTGATCCGGAGCGGGACTTGTCCGCTCCGGACGGCGATGGCCGCGACGGGCTGCCGCGGCCAGAGGAGCTGGCGCTGACCCTGGGTCGCGCCGGCATCGGCAATGCCGTCCGGGTCG
>NZ_HG005139.1:0-72749 GCF_000455265.1 Paenibacillus antibioticophila | reverse complement strand
CGTCCGGGTCGTAGTCTACGACGACTCGGACGGCAGGAGCGCAGCACGCCTATGGGCGCTGCTGCGCTGGCTAGGCCATGACCTGGTCACGGTCATGGACGGGGGGTTCGCCGCCTGGACCGCAGGCGGCTTCCCTGTGAACGACACCCGGCACATGGTCGTGCCGGCGTCGTTCACGCCAAGCGTCCGCAGCGATCTGCTTGCGGACGCAGAGATTGGCCGGGCGCTAGGCCTGCCCGGCATGCTCCTCGTGGATTCCAGCGACGCTTCGTTCGCGTCTCGCGGGAATCCACGGACCGATTGACGCTCAAGCCCATCATATTCCCGGCGCAGTCAATCGGTACTTGAAGGACCTGCTGGCCGGATACCGGACGTGAAGTGATCGTCTACTACGGCTCCAGCGTCAGCGCCTGCCCAAACCTCCTCGCGCTGCACCTGCTCAGCTACCCGCAGGCGAAGCGCTATGCAGGCAGCTGGAGCGATTGGATTTCTTATCCCGACAATCCGGTTGCGACGGGGGAAGAGGGCAAGGCGTAAGCCGCGTTGTACGCGGGTTAAGGGCTATGACAGGTTGCCGGGAGACAGGCTGTTGCAGCCCTTTTTGGCGTTCTCGTTCAACAGCTTGCAAACAAGAGGGCAAAAATCATACTTCTGTTATAAACCTGATGGTGATGGAATGATATACTAATATTGGAAGTACAAAAAAGTTAAAGAAGGTGCTCGCATGAAGTTGGAGACAGTGAAGCGATTTTTTGAGTTGATTGAAACTTTTAGTATCTCCGAGTCTGACTTCAAGTCTTTACTTCATCCAGAAATCGAACAAACCGAATTCCCGAATTTTATTACTCCCGGTGTGGTTGTAAGCAACTTTGAAGTACTCATGCAGCGAATACCTAATGGAAAAAAACTTTTGAAAGAACAGAAGTACGATATTCAGCGGGTTTACGAAGCAGGAGAGACCCTGATCACAGAAGTGATTTGGACGGCCGAGGTCGGAGCGGATGCTGGTGTGTTTAAGACTGGGCAGCGGCTCAAAGCGTTTTTCTGCTGCCTCTTCGACTTCAAGGATGGCAAAATCTATAGACAAAGGAATTATGATTGCTTCGAGCGTTTTTAGCGGTTTGTCCCGCTCTCGCTGAGGAATGAATCTGCAATTTGATTGCAAACAACACCAAAAAAAAAATATTCAGCCACAACTCCTGTAAGGTGCAAAACGGAGCGCTTAGCTTTTAAGAGGATTGACTATTTATTATTATGTTTCTCTCGTTGTCACTTCACTGCCGCCTGCTGCTACCTTCTGTCACTGTGGTGGCAGTTCCGCTTGCTCCGCCGCGCCTTCGCTACGGTTCCTGTTCGCTACCACCGCAGTGACAACAAGTGGCATTCAACCGGGACTAAGGTACGCCCAAGTGACTGCCACAAGTTTTGGTGGTGTTCTGTTAAAGGTGCCAACGGAGCTATCCCATTCTAGCTAGGAGTCGTTATCTTCATCCGTATATCCTTCTCTAATAAAAAGTGCTCAGTTATTTTAATTGACATTGAACAAAACCTTCCCTAAATGAACTAGCAACTCAACTACCGCAATCATACAATATTAGTTAGAATACGGTAATAGAGAATTAGGACGACTCGCCTACAGTCGTCCTCTTATATAATGAGTACTTATTATTTTGTGCACCAATGACTAGAACCCTGTTCCAGGCCCCTGATCGTGTGCTTTACTACTAATAAGTTGAACTAGAAAAATGCACAGAAAGGGCATAAGTGTGAAGTGTGCTGTAGTGAAAGCTTTCTGCAGGAAAGCTGCTTCGGGAGCATAAGCTCGTAAGTGTTCGCCTTTGTGAGTGGATTTCTACCTTATAATATCTTCGTTCAATTAGAGAAATCCGCGAACAACAGCGATCGTAAGCACACTTCACACGTTGCCTTCAGTGTACAATCTTTAGTTCAACTTATATAGCTTCAGATTCCGCTTTGGCGTTCTTCTTTTAACAGCAGATATAAGAAGTACGGAGCCCCGATGAAGGCTACCATAATTCCGGCCGCAATCCCGCTCGGCTGCACCAGATTGCGGCCGATCGTATCGGCGAGCAGCAACAGCCAGCCTCCGATCAGAATGGATACCGGCACAAATTGCTGATGTCTGGGGCCAACCAGGGCCCGGGCGATATGCGGCGCCATCAGGCCGATAAAGGCAATGCCGCCTGTAACCGAAACCGCCGAAGCAGCCAAAGCAACGGCAGCCAGCATGAGCAGAATCCGGTCTTTATTAACCACAACCCCGGTGCCGATTGCCGTCGACTCGCTCATAGCGAGCAAATTCAGCTCCCTGGATTTGAGCAGCACATAAGGCACGAGGATAATCAGCCAAGGCAGCAGGGCCAGCACAAACGGCCAGTCCGTACCCCATACATTGCCGGCGAGCCACTTGGCGATAAAATCAACCTTTTCCCGGTCCACAGAAGAAATAAGGACGATCATCAGCCCCGATAGAGCCATCGAGAAGCCGACACCAACCAGTACCAGCCGAATCGGCTGAACGCCTTCTCCACGGGTGTAGGAAAATACATAGATCAATACCGCTGTAATCAAAGCACCGGCAAAGGCTATCAGCGGAATGACATAAGCGAAGGTCTCTACGTTAATCGGTGCAAACAGGAAATACACGGTCACTCCGACCCCGGCACCGGAATTAATACCGATAATCCCCGGATCAGCCAGCTCGTTGCGGGTAATGCCTTGAAGCACAGCTCCTGACAAAGCAAGTGCCATCCCTGACAGCATCGTGATCAGAATGCGAGGCAGTCGGACCGAGAACAGAACAAAGTTGTCCTCAAAGGATCCGTGTCCCAATATGGTCGGGAGCAGGCGGTTAATGGAAACCGGCGAGGCCCCGACGCTGAGACCAACCAGAATGGTCACCAGCATTAGAAGAACCAGCAAAGCAAGAACGACCTGCTGTTTGCGAAGCGAGCGGATCATTTTCATGATAAAGAGCGCCCCCCTTTACGAACAATGAACAGAAAGAAAGGCAATCCGAGTACGGCCACAATGGCGGCGACCGACACCTCATAAGGAGCGTTGATCATCCGCCCGAGCAAATCGGCGAACAGCATGAAGGTGCCTCCTGTAATGACGGAAAGCGGCAGGATGGTGCGATAATCTGTTCCGGCAAATTTGCGCACGAGATGCGGGATCATCAGCCCGATAAACGCCAGATTACCGACAAGCGCCACCGCCGCGCCGGCGAGCAGTGTGATCACCACATACAGAATCATTTTGATCTGCGTTGTTTTCAGACCAAGACCGACCGCTGTCCCTTCATTCATGCTGAGAATCGTCAGCTGCCGGGATAAGACAACAGCTGCAATAAGCCCGGCTCCGACCACCGGTGCAATCGTCTCGATCTGCCCCCATGTCGTACCGATCAACCCGCCCGAGGTCCACATCGTGACACTTTTGGAAATTTTGAACTTGAGGGCAACGCCATCCGCAAATGCCGAGAGCAGAGCTGATACGGCCGAACCGGCCAGCACCATGCGCAGCGGCGACAACTTCTGCCGCCGAAGGGCGGAAATGCCGAACACCAGCATAGCTCCAAGGGCCGCGCCAATAAAGCAAGCGATCATTGTGCCGAAATACCCGACAGCCGGTAAAAAGGCGAAGGTAACGGCCAAGGCCGCGTTTGCACCGGAGGTTAAGCCCAGCAATCCGGGGTCAGCCAGCGGGTTGCGCGTCAGGCCTTGCATAATAGCCCCGGCTGCGGCCAACGCCGAGCCCACCAGAATAGCGGCAACCTCCCGGGGCAGACGCAGCTCGCGGATGATGGAAATATCATCCCCTGTGGCATTCGGATTCGCGATCGCACTCCAGACATCCGCCAGTGAGACATTTTTCGCACCGAGCATAATCGACAGCGCGAACATCGCCGCTAGCAATGCCAGACTGATCAGCAGCTTAAGCGTAAAGGATAGATTTGTTTTTTGTCGTGACTTGTTTATCATTTCAACCATCCGTTCCTAATTCAATCTGCAAAAAAGGAACGCATAGGCGTTCCTTCTTCATCCATGTCCCAAAATGGATTAGTTGGATCCAAGCAGCGATTGTGTGATGAAATCGAGCTGGTAGTCCAGCGACAGAGCATCATTGAAATAGAATCCGGTAGCCTCGACCTCAAAGACTCGATTATTTTTGACGGCCGGGATATTTTTATAGGTACTGGTTTCCTGGAAGGAAGCATCCGCGTTCGAATCTTTACTGTAAATGACGTAATCGCCCATATATTCCGGCAGGACCTCCAAAGACAGATCATAATAACCCGCTTCAGCTGTCATTTCCTTAACTTTATCCGGCATTTTCAGACCCATGGCTTGATATACGATCTCTGTGCCGCGTCCCCAAGCATCCCCGAAGGTGTACAGTGCCTTTGAATCTCCCTCGATGATGGAAATCGTGCTGTCAGCACCAATCTTGGCTTTAATCTCTTCTCCCGCCTTCCGGGCGCGTTCCTTGAAATCAGCAACCCAGGCAGCCGCCTCCGCTTCCTTGTTCACTGCCTTACCGATCTCCAGAACCTGAGTCAGATAATCCACTTTATTGTAAGTATAGGTAACCAGCGGGGCGATCTGCTTTAATTTATCGGCATTCTGAATGTCTGTGCTGGCAATAATCAGGTCAGGCTTGACGTTCAAAATACTCTCGATGTTTTCCACAGATACCTCCGGAACATCTTGAAGCTGATCTTTAAAGTTAGGGTTTGCCTTAGCCCAGGAATCCGTCCCGGCAATAGGCACGCCCAGCTTCAGCAAGCTACCCGCATGGCCTGAAAGCATGACTACGCGCTGAGGGTTCGCGGGCACCTCAATCGGGCCGTTTTCGGATTGGTAAGTGATGGTATCCGTGCTGCTTTCGTTGGCAGAGCTATTTGTACTTGAGCTTGCATTGGCCGACCCGCCGTTATCTGCGCTCACGTTGGCCTCGGAAGCGGAATTGTTGGCTCCTGCTGCGGAATTATTGTTCGCAGTGTTGCCGCAGGCGCTCAATGCCATAACAACAACGACGAGCAAAGGTAATAACCATCTTTTCATTACTATGTCCCCTTTAATCTTCGTTTTTGTGATAGTGATAATCATTATCATTTTTGCTATTAAAACTTTACGTCCACTTCTCTGATTTGTCAATCCCTCAATTTGTAGTGGAATATATGGAATTGTAATACAGGTATACATGTTAGAATAAGCTTGTGATACTCGATTGGCCGCTTCGATTTATCTATACCAGACAAGGATGTGTGATTTTACTAATGAAGCTAACCGACGAACAAAACCTTCTAATTCTTGAAGCAGAACGCTTTTGCAAAGCCGAATTAGAGCACGACACCAGCGGTCATGATTGGTGGCATATCCATCGCGTTGTGCAGATGGCCCGGCGTTTGGCCCAGGAGGAAGGAGCCGATCCCTTTATATGTACTGTAGCGGCCCTTTTGCATGATGTGGCCGATGAGAAGCTAAACGACTCCAAGGAAAGCGGACTTCTTAAAGTACGCAGCTGGCTGGAGGGCCAACAGCTTCAGGCGGAAGATACGGAGCATATTATCGAGATTATTTCTACGATGTCCTATAATGCCGGAACGAACCCGCCTGTACGCACGTTAGAAGGCCGTGTGGTTCAGGATGCGGACCGCCTTGATGCGATCGGCGCTATTGCGATTGCAAGAGCATTTCAATATGCAGGCTGGAAGGGGCATCCGATTTATGATCCGGGCTTGCCGCCGCGGGAATCGATGTCTGCCGAGGAATACAGAAATGGGAAAACAACCGCGATCAATCATTTTTATGAAAAGCTGCTTAAGCTTAAGGATCTTATGATTACAGCTTCGGCAAAGGCTATCGCCCAAGAGCGGCATCGCTATATGGAGCAATATGTCGAACGGTTCTATCTTGAATGGGACGGTCAGGTTTGATCATTTCTCCCTAATAAATAAGAACCTACGTTCGTTTTATGGTTGACAATTTCATTTTGTTTTTGTATATTGTTTATAAAATAAGCGAAAAGCGAGAGAAGCACCTCGCAGGATGGCCTACTGGCCTATCTTGCAGGTGCTTTTTTGCTTTTTCTCTAAAGGAGCTGACATTCTATGTCCTATTCCCTCTTTAAAAATTGCCTTACTCGAGCCGTTATTTGCTCTGTGCTTCTGAGCTTGGTTCTTTCCTTTGCGGGTGCCTTTCCTTCCTATGCGGCCGTCTCCTCCTCATGGGACGAAGCAATTACAAGCATTGATAAGCTGTACGATTCATCTCAATCTCTGGAGTCCTCTAACAAAGCAGCAAAGCAACAAATTCAGCTCCTCCGGAAAGAAAACAATGAGAGACTCAAATCCATAAACACCCAAGTCAAGTTGATCGACAAGATTTATCTGGATCGCCTGAAGGCCGAAGCCGATTCGATTCGTCAGAAGCACGCTCCTCTTCTAGCGGAGTATACTACCCTTGGAAAGAAGGCAAGCGAAGCAAGGAAGAACAAAGACAACAAGACAGTTCTTCTCTACGACCTCAAGCGAAACCGTATCAAGGCTGAAGCAGCCTCCGCCCGGCAAAGCATCAAGCAAAAGCAAGAGGCATATTCATCCGCCAAGAAGCATACAGCCGCCAAAGCTAAGCTTGTAAAGGATGCGATCATCCGTGTTCCTGCCATTAAGAAGCAAATCACCGCAGAAAATCAACAAATTACAGCATTGAACAAGAGCAAGACAGAAGCGAATAAGCGGTACAAAGCAGCCGTCAAGCAAGGTGATGCACCTGCCGCCAAGGCTGAGCTTGCGGTTATTGTGGATACTCTGAAGCAAATACAGACCTCTCAACAAAAAATCATGAAATATGAGCAGTCCATTGCAGCGATGTTAAATTCTGCCGAAGCGAGGCTTCCGAATTGAGCCCCAAGCTCTGGCGCTGCCGTACATGGGGCTTGCTCAGGTTAATCCACAATACCTTGAATGAGTCCCGGAGCCAGTGGACGCGGACGTTCACAGCTTGTAACGAGCTCCGCATAGCGCTTGCTCTCCGAGCTGGTATGGAAGGCATGCATGATCTCAAGGACATGGTTCGCCAGTTCTCCGTTTGCCCGATGTGTATTTCCGCTGGTCATGCAAGCAGCCATATCCGCTACGCCAATTCCCCGGCTGTTCATGGCATGGCTATGCAAAACCGGAATTTCGGCGAAGCCTTCTCCGCCTGCCGGCTTGAACAAAATAGGTCCGCCAAATGTATTCGGATCAGGAACGATCAATGTTCCTCTTGAGCCGTAAATTTCAATTCTTGGCAATGTGCTGTCCCATACATCGAAGCTTGTAATCATCGTTGCTACCGGTCCTGAGATAAATTCAAGCGTGCCTGCCACATGCGTAGGTACTTCGACATCAATGGTCTGCCCGAATTTCGGTGCGCTGGTAATTGTCCGCTGCGGGAAGGACTTCTTAGCCATGCCGCAGACGGTCTTTACCGGGCCTAGCAAGGACACTAATGCAGTCAAATAGTAAGGGCCCATATCGAACATCGGGCCGCCGCCTTCCTGATAATAAAACTCAGGATCCGGATGCCATCCCTCATGTCCATGGTTAAGCATAAAGGCTGTTGCGGCTACCGGGTCTCCGATGAAGCCGTCGTCAATCAGCTTTCGGCAGGTCTGAAGCCCGGCCCCCAGAAAGGTATCGGGAGCACACCCGAGCATCAGCCCTTTTTCCCTAGCCAGCCTGGTCAACTCTTCCCCATGCTCCAGCGACAGAGACAACGGCTTCTCTACGTATACATGCTTGTCATGGAGCAATGCCGACTTGCAAATCTCATAATGGCCGATCGGTGTTGTCAGGTTCACCACAATCTCTATCTCAGGCGATGCAAGCAACTCCTCTGTTGTCCATACATGAGGAATTTCGTATTTTTCAGCGGCCGCCTCCGCCCGTTCACGCACGGTGTCTGCACAAGCAAAGACCTCGGTATTCGCAAACATAGTTGAAAGATTCTGCATATAAATCCCGCTGATATTACCGCAGCCTACGATCCCTACTTTAACCTTCTTCAAGAGCTGTCCCACCTTTAGCTTAGTTCAGGCTATCTGCCTGTCATCTGATTTATTAGGAGTAAGCGCTGCTCTTATCCTCTTATCTTGCAGCCCATAGAAATCCTCTGCGCATTAATTCAATGGCCTCGGGGATATCAAACACATCTGCATGATGACCCAGCGAGTTGTAGAATACGCGGCCTTGTCCCCATTTCTTGGTATAGACGACCGGCATTTTGATCACTCCGTTTGCCGAATGGGGACCCTCGCTAATCGCAAACGAGGTTGTTGCCAACACATCAACACACGGGTCCACGTGGAGATAATATTGCTCGGACTTCACTACAAAGTCCTGGATACCTTCTACAATCGGGCTGGAGCTGTTCTTGACCAGGTTCACCTCATACTCCACTCCATCATTAAACGGATGAGCCACCCACTGAGCTCCGGTCATAAATTGCCATTCCACTGAGGTGCGGAACGAATCGCACATCCCTCCGTGACAGCCGGCAATCCCTACGCCGGACTCCACTGCACGCAGCACAGGCTTAAGCTGCTCTTCCGTGATCTCCCCCATCGTCCAGATAGGAACGATTAGATTGTGGCTTTTCAAATCCTCCTCATTTTTAAAGCGGTCCAATGTATCCGAGACTTCTACTTCAAAGCCTTCACCGGCTAGCAAACGGGCGAATCTCTCCGCAACCTGAACCGGTTCGTGGCCGTCCCATCCGCCTTGTACGATCAATGCTTTCTTTGCCATATGTCTGTCTGCCCCTTCCCATCACTCTCAGCAGTGATTTTCCAATCTGCATACTCCGATTGTAAGCTGTTAAGAGCCTGCAGGCTCGTCATTTCCATTGCTTAATCGGACATTTATTGCTATTTTAGTCTTGAGTATTTTATTTCGGGCACATCAGCGGACAGGGGATGGGCAAATGAAGGCTTATCACGAGAAACGACACTATGGCAGCGACCTGCCGATCAGTGTGCTGCAACTGCATAACTTTTCATTTCTGGCTCATTGGCACAACGATGTGGAATTAATTTATGTAAAAAAGGGCGAAATCCGGGTGGGAATCAATTCGGAGAACTGGCTGCTGAAGGCGGGTGACCTGGCCGTGTGCAGCAGCGGAGACATTCACTATTACGATGGCAGGGACCTGGAATCCGAGATTATTCTTGTCATCTTTAATCCTAGGCTTATAGGCAGCCCCAGCGGATGGCCGGGCGATGTTCATCTTGTCTCTCCCGTAATCACGAATGCGGAAGAACCCGGCGGGTCTCGGGAAAAGCTAACCGCTCAAGCCGCCATTCTAATTGAACGGATGCTGGCAGAAATGATTGAGAAGCCCAAATACTACGACACCCTGCTGGTAGGACTTCTTTACGAGCTCGGCGGGTTAATTCTGCGATTCGCTCCCACGGAGCCGATAGATCCGCACAAGAATAAGCGACTCGGCAGCGGGCGACAGGCTATGCGAGAGGTGCTTGACTATCTGGAAGCCCAATGCTTCAGGCCTGTTCCGCTGGAGGAAGCTGCACGTCAGGCACACATGAGCGTATATCATTTTTCCAGGACCTTTAAAAGCACCACCGGCATGAGCCTGACCGCTTATCTCAACAGTATCCGGATAGACAAGGCCGAGGAGCTTATCCGGACAACGGAGCTTACCATGCTCGATATCGCGCTGGAATGCGGATTTACGAATGTCCGCACCTTCAATCGCGCCTTCAGGCAGTTCCGGGGACGAGCCCCATCCAGCCTTCGCTGAATCATCCCAATGTTACTGGCTGTTCCAGTGCTTGCCGTTTCGATAGGCTTATGCCCATCCCGATTGCATATACAAGCAAAAGAATCACTTGCACACTGACAACTAGAATGGCCTTCTCGTCAAACACATCTTCCGTTGAGAAGGAGAGAAAGTTATGTACAATATGCCACAGGATCCCCGGCCACAAGCTCTTCGTAAGAACAAGGATTTGCACCAGCACCAGCCCGGCGAGAAAGGCAAAGCCGACTTGCAAAAGCACGAGCCACATATTCTTTCCGCTCAGCGCAGTCACTGCATGCAGAACTCCAAAAATGACCGAGGAGCCGATGATTGCAGTCTTTGTGCTGATCCGGTTAAGGCAACCGAACACCAATCCACGAAAGTACAATTCTTCGTTAAACCCTACTAGGAGCGTGAACAGGAGCAATACAACGTATATGATAGGTTGTTTATTAAAATGGAGCCCGTAGATCAAGATCGGGGCAAGCTCAAGAAGTAATAGAGGCACATACATCCACACTTGCCCTATGCCGTTTCGATCGGGAAGACGAAATCCGTACTGTCTCATTGCGTTCCCTGACCGTTTCATGATAAGCAGCCCCAGAAGCGCTGATACGGCAACACCTCCTGCCATGATCAAATAGGCCGCAGCTTCCTCGGCCCCCGTTATTTCTGCGATAGCTGATCCCAGTGCTGTAAAGAAGGTACATAGCACAGCCACTCCAATAGCTGGCCAATATGGATTTTTGAATATTTTCATCAATGGACATCCTCCCGTTCCTGTTTCAAAGAATAAATTACGCCTTTGAAGGTGTGACGCAATACATTTCTTGCCTCCTGCTCGTCAAGCTTGCATCCGTTCGTTGCCAGCAAAGAAGCTATGCCATGCACAGCAAACCAGAGCGTCGTATACAGTTTTTGCGTTTCATCAAGTGAGAGCCCGGTATTACTGCTGAGAAAGGCAATCACCTGGTCATCTCCCTCAGTCGTCCCTGCAAGGCCTGCAAGGTCTCCTTGGACCATAGAACTGGACATAAACAGCAATTGGAATAATTGCGGCTCGGTACGCGCAAAATCGATATAAGCCATCCCCATGCCAAGGAAATCCTCTCCGCTATCCTGTAGACCGGACCACATTACTGTGTTATAAAGCTGCTCTGCTTCCTGAAAGACGGCTGCCTTCAAATCCTCCATCGCAGCAAAGTGGCTGAAGATCGGCTGCGTTGAACAACCAAGCCGCGAGGCCAGATTCCGGGCATTTAGTGCATCCCAGCCTTGCTCACGCACCAGATCAAGCGCGCCCATTAACATGTCTTCACGGCTAATCTTCGGTTTTGGCGGCATGATCATCCCCTCCTTACTTTATTAATATCGGATGTTATATAACATGAATTATATAACAAATGCTTCTACTGTCAAGAGCCAAGAATAAACCACTAATCCTATCGAAAGCATGCAAATCATTGCCGCGGTGAATATAAAAAGGGCGTCCCAAAGTCATCGCAGGTGACCGAGGGGCGCCCTTTTCTCGTAAAACAAACAGAAACCACTCTTTGGTAAAATGAAGGTACCACCCAAACATTTACGCAAAGATTTAGAGGATGACATCCCCACCAATCACCTCGTAACGCCGCCGTGAATCGTCTCGACGACCTATCTTCAACGTGGCTTATCCCGGAGGAGGACGAAGACAGCTACCATCCTAAAATGCTTACCAAAGTCATCATGTATGCCTGCGAATGAAAGAAGACCACATGCCTGCTCGCTGCCGGATATTTTCAACTCGCTAACGGACATTCTAGACTCTTAGCAGACTTATTCTCATTAGTTTGAAGGGTAACGGACATTTCGGGCGCTTAGGACGCTCAAACGACTCTGGTTCACTCCATTCCACTCTCTTAGCGACCAAAATGTCCGTTACAATTCTGGCTCATCCAAAAGCGGACCGTAAGGAGACATGATGTCCGTTAGACCAACTACTTCCTTCCCTTTGATCCAAGGTACCGCATGGCTTATATTGGGAAACAGAGTTGATCCCTGCTATATCAAATGTTCGAATGTACAAAGAAACCGTCTCCTTGGTTTATGGTTGGGTGATGCCTCCATTTTCCCAGAGAACGGTTCCTTTTTTTTGACAAAATGAAAGAGGGTGCCCCCAATCATTATGATGTCATCTTATGATCACTTTTGGGACGCCCTGACTTCATCATTTATTTGTAGGGGATAAGGACCCTGATGATTAGGCCTGCTCCTTCACCCCATGAGTCTCGAGCACGTCTTGTACCTTCTCATGCTCTTCCTTGTCCTTGGACAGGAACCAGCCAATCAAGGCAATAGATACCAGTACAATGTAGAACGTCAACTTCCAGCCGGTGCTCTTCGCAAAGCTCTCTGGAATAATCGCAAGAGCCGGATGAGAGAGAGTATACACGGCCAGCTTTACACCTACCCAGCCCACGATGACAAAAGCGGCAATTTCCAGACCCGGTTTACGATGCAGAAGGCCTACAAACAAATTCGCCGCGAAGCGCATAATGATCAGTCCGATAAATCCGCCGAGGAATACGACGAGGAATTGTCCTCCATCCATTCCGCCAATGCTAGGCAATGGCGTATCCGGCAGAACCACGGCCAAGGCTACGGCTGCGAGAATGGAGTCAACTGCAAAGGCGATGTCGGCTAACTCTACTTTTAGTACCGTCATCCAGAAGCTTGCCTTTTTCGGTTCTCTCACTTCGTCCATTACCACGTTCTCTGCAGGCGTGGCTTTCTTGATGAATACCTTGCGAATAATATGATTCAGGGAAATAAAGAACAGGTAGAGAGCCCCAATCGCTTGAACCTGCCATACGTTCACCAGGAACGAGATAACAAACAACGAGAGCAAGCGGAACACAAATGCTCCGGCCAACCCGTAGAACAGTGCTTTTTTACGTTCTGCATCAGGCAAATGCTTCACCATAATCGCCAGTACAAGCGCATTGTCTGCCGCCAGCAGTCCCTCAAGCACGATCAGTACAATCAATACCCAACTGTACTCCATAAAGATAGATAAATCCATGCTAACACTCCTGTCCAATGTAGTATAATCAATCTTCTATATCAAAAAGGCCTTTACCTATTCGGTAAAGGCCCATAAAAAAGACCTTTGCCTCAATAGGCAAAGGTCTCGCTAACAACGTAACGTTGCCAATAAAGCCGAGGATCATATCCCGTAATGACGACTTTACTGTAGCAGCTACTCCCCTTTGGAGTCGATTGATATGTCCTATCATAACATCTCTTTTGAATATATGAAAGTCCTTGATTCTCTAGAATTTAATTTTTTTGATATCTCTATGCCATATCCCTATGCAATTATAGTTCCCTTTATCGGCTCTGGTACACGGTTGTCGAAAGAAACATTAATCTTCAACTGAAGCTCTACTTCCCGCTCCAGGCTCCGGATGTCAATCGTGATAAAGAACGGCGTCTCGATCCGGCGAAGGGTCAAGACAAGCCTCTCGGGAGATTCCCGGATAAAGGAAGCCGCGATTCGCTCATGGACTCCAAATAACGAGGTGTACCCGAGGCTTCCACTCCTGCTCGCCCAACTCAATCCGATGCTCGCCCTGTTCGTTTGTAATATCCAACACAGCAACATTATCCCCAAAGGTAATTTGAAGCTGCTTTATGCCAAATTCATTTTCTTCCAGGCGATAGCATGGGGTTCCGTGCCCGGTGTTCGGCTCAGGCTTCGGAGCTTTTCTTGGCGGGTCCAGCCGAAGCTCTTCGAGCTGATGTCTTAACTCTTCGCTCGATGCCTTGGCGACTACGGAATCGGGTTCACCCGCCATCCCGAACGCACCCAACAGATGGCTCCATACACCATTAAGCACGCCTTGAAGATCGTTGGTGCCAGCTGTAATGGCAGTAACGGCATCCAGGTCCTCCAGAACGATACAGAACTGGCCGAACGCTCCGTCTCCCCGATATACCCCGTGTTGACAACGCCAAAACTGATAGCCATAGCCATGCGCCCAGTCGCTGTCTCCGCCCGCTCCGTTCTCAATCTGCTTGGAAGTAGCCTCTTCGATCCACGCCGGACTCAGCAGGCGCTCACCTTGCCACATCCCCTTCTGCAAGTAGAGCTGGCCAAACTTGGCAATATCCTCCGTAGTAATCTTGAGACCATATCCGCCGGTATTGATTCCTCGCGGGCAGCTCTCCCAGGTTGGATGCATAATCCCCAATGGCTTGAACAGCCTTGGCTCTAAATACTGCAGCAGGGTCTCGCCGGCAGCCTTTTGCAAGATTGCCGACAGCATATAGGTCGCTCCCGTATTGTACATGAAGAAGGTACCCGGCTCGTGCTCCACCGGAAGCTTCAGAAACGCACGCACCCTGTTCCCGTCAGCAGAGCTATGAAGCTCGTCCGTCGTATCTGCCGCATGTCCTGTACCCATCATCAGCAAATGCTTAATGCGCATGGCTGCCAGATTCGGCGAGACCTCCTTCGGCAAATCATCCGGGAAGAAGGAGATCACCGGATCCTCCACACTAAGCTTTCCCTCCTGTACCGCTATTCCGATGGCTGTGGAAGTAAAGCTTTTACTGAGCGAGAACAGCATGTGGGGAAGCTGCGGCTCATAGGGCGCCCACCAGCCCTCTGCGGCAACGCATCCATGCCGCAGCAGCATAAAGCTGTGAAGCTCAATTGAATGTGACTGCATCTCACTGAGAAAATCGCTGATTTTGAGAGGGGATACCCCCAATTCCTCCGGGCTCTTTCTGGGCAATGGATTTAACACTTGATTGGACATAGCAAAGTCTCCTTCCGGGTATTTTTATTTACCTCTGACTTCCCAAGGAATGAATCGCTTTGGCCCCGTATGTAATCGTTCCCTCCGGGTTCTCCGCAGCAATGGCCAGCATCGCCTGCGCTACGACCCCTGCTTTGATGCCAAGCTGCGCCGGCACCGGCTTTTTGATCCCTTGGAACAAGCCGCGAACCACATTTCCGGATACCTTCTCCATGAGCCTGTGCTCCTCACGTTCACCAAGCAGCAAGGAGGGCTGGAGAATGGATAACGCCTTATAGCCCATGGATTTAAGCTGTTGCTCCAGTTCTCCCTTCATCTTCGAATACCAGATCTTTGACTTGGCATCCGCGCCAGCAGAACTGATTACCAGGAAATGGCGAGCCCCCTGCTCTTTGGCCAGCTTCGCCACCGTCAGCGGATAGGTTACGTCGATCCGGTACATCGCCTCGCGGGTTCGTGCCTTTTTGATCGTCGTCCCCAGACAGCAAAATACATCCTCGACGGCATAAGCCTCGGTAATCTCCTCCAATCGTTCGAAGTCGCTTACGACCTCTCTCAGCTTGGGATGACTGAATGTAAGCGGTCTGCGGACAATAGCATAAACCGCATCATATTGTTCATCCTTCAACAATTCAGTCAGCAATTCGCGTCCAACCAGACCTGTCGCTCCTATGATCAGCGCTTTTTTCCCCAAATGACTCATGACGCACTTCCTCTCCCGATCACATCGCCGCGATGATCTGTTTCATATATTATATATCAGAAGAGACTACAGAGAGAAATCCGCCCGGAGCAACAACACCCCTGTCACAGCATCGGTTAACACGAAAGTATCGTTCCAATGTCCATGACAAGGGTGCCTCAATCAGAAATAGCTTATATTATGAAATTGGCTTTAAAATAAGAACACCGTATGGCTGCAATTCTACATTACCGCGAATCGAATGGCCCGAGTCCAGATTCCGATAGTCTTGATCCAGCTTTACTGTCTGGCGCTCCTCGGTAAAATTCATCACGAAAATATAATCCGTCTCTCCATCAGTTCTTGCCTGTACGGAGACCCCCTTCGGAAATTGGATCGCATGCGGGGGAGCCATGTTCAGCTCCTTCATCAAGCGGGCATAGAAGTCGTCATGAAACCTCGCTTCATTGCGGGAAGCAATATAATAAGCCTGGCCTGCTCCCCTGCGGTTAACGGTCACCGCCGGTTGTCCCTCGTAAAAGTCGGAATCGAACCGGGCGAGAACCTCGGCGTCAACAGCATGAATTAATTCGCAATAGTCATGCGACTGGTAGCGCACACCCTCGCTCGTCACGAGGTGCCGGACTTCCTTCGGATACAGGCTGTCCACTTCCTCGGCCCAAATGCCCAGCAGCGGCTTCAAGGGCCCCGGAAAGCCCCCGCTGAAGACAAGATCGTGCCGGTCAACAATCCCGCTCATATAGGTGGTCACGAAGGTTCCGCCTTGTTCAGCGTATCGCTCCATTTTTTCCGCAAACCCTTCACGAATCATGTACAGCATCGGCGCAATGACCAGTTTATAGGTATTTACCGGTTTGTCAGGCGTAATCACATCAACGGGGATTCCCGCTTCCCAGAACACCCGGTAATGCTCCTGGCAAGTATCGATATATTTCTTGTTCTTGCCGAAGCCCTGGGCATCAGCAAGCGCCCATTCCGTCTCCCAATCGAACATTATGGCTACTTCAGCCTTGACCGTGGTTCCCGAAATCTCCGGCAATTTTCCCAGCAGGTCCCCAACTTCAGCCACATCGGCAAAGACTCTCGTGTGTTCATGGCCGACATGGTCAATGACCGCTCCATGAAATTTCTCCGAAGATCCGCGGCTCTTTCGCCATTGAAAATACAGAATCGAGTCCGAGCCGTGCGCGACGGATTGCACCGTGGACAGCTTGTGCATTCCCGCCCGCTTTGCCTTATTGATCTCATGCCAATTCACCTGGCTTGGCGTGCTCTCCATGATCAGGAAAGGCCGCCCATCCTTCAACGACCGGTATAGATCGTTCACAAAAGCCACGTCTTTCGCCAGCGAAGCCGTGGACTGCCAATCATTGTGCCACGCCGGATAGGAATCCCAGCTGACGACATCGACGGCCTTGGCGAATTCCTCGTAATTGAGTCCGGTGTCCGGCTTCATTAAAGGATAACTGCCCATGAAATTCGTGGTGACCTCGATATCCGGCGTAATTTCCTTGAGCGGCTTGACTTCGTTGTTGTAGAAACCAATCGTTTGGCTCGTCACGAATCTTTTCCAGTCCAGATTCAGCCCGTGCACCTGGTCTTCCCCATGCGGCGCCGGTGATTCGATCTGGCTCCACTCCGAAAACGTATGGCTCCAGAATACGGTCCACCAGGCATGGTTCAGCTTGGCGAGGTCATGGTCATATTGCTGCTTGAGCCAATTTCGGAACGCTTCTTGGCACAAATCGCAGTGGCACTCGCCGCCATATTCATTGGACACATGCCACAGGATGAGTGCCGGGTGATCCTTATATCTCTCGGCCAGCATGCGGTTTAGCCGCGCCGTCTTTTGCCGGTAAACCGGCGAGGTATAGCAATGGTTATGCCTTTGCCCATGCAAATTCCGGACCCGATTCGCCCCTACCCGAAGCACCTCGGGATATTTCTCGCTGAGCCATGCCGGCCGGGCCCCGCTCGGCGTCGCGAGAATAGCATGCCCGCCGCGCTCCGCAATCCGGTCCATAATCCGGTCCAGCCACTCAAAGCGGTAAACGCCTTCCTCCGGCTCGATAGCGCTCCATCCGAAAATATTGACGGAGAACGTATTGGCATGCGCCAGCTCCATCAAGCGAAAATCTTCATCGATCACATCGGGAGAGTCAAGCCATTGATCGGGATTGTAGTCTCCTCCATGCAGCAGCCCCTTTACGCGGGGATGAATCGTCTTCCACCTTCTAGTCATCGCAAAGTTAGCTCCTTACTCGGACGCACCGTTTTTGAACACATTCAACGAATCCAGCGCATTGCCGTCAAAATCGAACATCGCCTGGTTAGACCAGTGATTCCCCATATCCCCCATGTCGTTGCCGTATTTCATCCCGGCATAGCTGGCCCAGCTCGTTCCGGCTACTTGCAGCCAGGCTGGTTCCCAATAGACAATACCCAGTCCCCGGCCGCCTGAGATTCCCTTCATCGTCTTCATCAAGTCCCGTAAAAATGCCGCCTGGCCTTCCACAGACGCAGGATAGCCTCCGATTCGGGCCAAATCCTCCGTGAATATGGCTTCGCTGCCCTTCGGCTTCTCTCCGGTAAACCCGTACGAGGTCTCTACGACAAGCACATCCTTGTTATAGTGCTTGCTGATATCCTCCATGTTGAGCCGCAGGTCTTCCAGCGTGCCGTGCCAGAACGGATAATAGGACAATCCGATGATGTCGTAATCCACTTCATGAGCGGTGATCTCGTCAAACCAGCCCCGGTACAGGTCATTGGCTCCGCCAAAATCCAGATGCAAGATCACCTTGCCGCTTGGAGCCGGCAGCGTTTCTCTAGTCGCCCGCACACCTGCCTTCAGCAGCCGGGCAAGCCGGGCATAGCTATCCTTCTTTTCTTGCGGGGCCGCCTCCTGGAACCTCCGCTCTTCGAACAGATAAGAAGGCGTCTTCCCGTCAGGCCAGAGCATGCCGTTCGTAATCTCATTGCCGATCTGCACATATTCCGGCCCAATATCCTGCTCCTTGAATGCTTCCAAGGTTGCTTTCGTATAGCGATAGACCTCATCCTCAAGCTGCTTTCCGGTCAAATCCCGCCAGGCCTTCGGCTTGGACTGCTTCTTGGGATCCGCCCAGAAATCGCTGTAATGAAAATCCAGCATGAATTGCAGTCCGTGCTTCTTCGCGCGCTTGGCCAATTCGATTGTCATCTGCAAATCATTTGTGCCGCCCAGATAAGGCTCTTTGTTGTCATCATACGGATCGACCCACAACCGGAGCCGAACCGTATTGATTCCCTTCACACTTAAAATTTCAAAGAGATCCTTCTTCTCCCCGTCCAGATAAAATGCACCGCCAAGCTCCTCAACTTCTTTCACCGTCGAAATGTCGGCGCCCTTCATAAAGAATTGCTCCATCGTTTTCTCTCCTCACTCTTTATCCTTTATCTCCGCCGGCCGTAAGGCCATTGATCAAATATTTCTGCAGGGCGATATACAAAATAGCAATCGGGACAGCGACCAGTACGGCGCCCGCCGCGAACAGCGTAAATTCGTTTCTCGTCTCGTCACTGATCATGGAAAACAGACCGATAGCGACCGTCTTTTTCTCTTCGCTGGAGATCAGCAGTTTAGGTAAAATAAAGTCCATCCACGGCGCAGCGAACTGCGTGACCGCAACGAAGGTCAGCATCGGGCTCGCCAGCGGCAAGATAATCCGCGCAAATATCTGCGTACGGGACGCGCCGTCGATGAGCGCCGCTTCGTCAAAGCTGGACGGAATCCCGTCTAAATACCCTTTTAAAAGCCATAGGTTATACGGTAGCTGCGCTGCGACCCCGACTACGATCAGGCCGGTCAGACTGTTCAATAACCCGAAATTCAGGAACAGCATATATACCGCGATCGCGGTCAGAAAGGTCGGAAACATTTGCAGAATCAAGATGCTCAACAAGCTGGCCTTCTTCCCCTTGAATTTGAATCTGGAGAACGCGTACGCGCCCAAAGTTGATAGCAGCACTCCGCAGACCATATTGGCAAATGCGACCTTTAACGTGTTCATATACCAAATGGGAAATTTCGTATTGGTTAACAAGTCCTTATAGTTGTTGAAGGTCGGATTCGCAGGGATGGCCGTAGCGTTGGCTAGCCCTTTGGAGCTGCCGAAGGATGATCCGATAATCCAGGTGACGGGATAGATGATGATGACGGCCATGACGATCAGCTCCAAGTAAATCAATGCCGTCTTCCATTTCCCCGATGGGCTGTTCCGTTTGTTCTTCATACCATCATAGCTCCTCGAAGGTTTTCGATTTCCTTAAATTCCATAGTGAGAACGTTCCGACAATGAAAAAGACGATGATGGACATAACGGCTCCCATATTGTACAGCCGGTTATCCAGAGTCAGTTTATAGAGCCAGGTGATGAGCAGATCGGTGCTGCCGGCAAAATTATAATCCGGATTCGCAGGACCGCCTCCGGTCAGGAAGTAGATCACTCCGAAATTATTGAAATTGCTCACAAAGGCCATCGTCAGCAGCGGCGCGGTCGCTTTGTAGACAATCGGAAAGGTGATGTTCCAGAACATCTGCCCCGATGTTGCGCCGTCAATGCGGGCCGCCTCGTAATAGCTGTCGGAGATATTCGTCAACGTGCCTCCGATCAAGGCCATGAAATAAGGGAAACCGAGCCAGAGATTGATGATGAGGGCCATAGCCCGGGCCAGCGTCGTATTGCTGGGATCCGTAAACCAATAGATTCTTTCGGAGGTTAGACCGATATCCACCAGAAATTGGCTGATTGGCCCGAACTGTCCGTTGAACATCGATTTGAATACCAGAGCAGACACCATGCCCGGAATCGCCCAGGGCAGAATATAAATACTGCGCCACAGCTTCTTGAATTTTACCCGAGGACTATTGATGATCACCGCTTGGAAAAATCCCAGGAAATACGTCGTTATTGTCGCTAGAATCGCCCAGACGATCGTCCAGCTCAATACGCCGAGGAAGGTGTGCATCCATGAGAATACCTGGGTGACGGTAATAAAATTGTCCAGCCCCACCCAATGAATCAGCTTTGTCGGCGGAATATTGTTTCTGCTGTAATCCGTAAAGGCGATCAAGATCCCGAAGACGATCGGCAGCAGACTGACGAACAGAAGCAGCAGTACGGTAGGAGACAGAATGATATAGGCATACATGGAGCTCCACAGCTCTTTAAAATACTCTGATGATTTTTGCCAAGCTCCCGTCCTCAGAATCGTCCTTCTAACCTTCACAGCATCGCGAATATTCCAAATATAGAAAAACAACAAGATCGCAAGGAACATAACAGCAATAATTCCGTTGACCATCAGCACAATCGAATGGTCGCCTTCCGACAGACCCGTGACTCCCATCTTGCGGGGCTGGGTGCCCAATGTAATGAGCCCCCATACCCCTTTCAGAAAGAATCCGCCATGCCCGCGAAAGGAAAATCCATTCTGCATGGAACCATAGTTCCCTGTTAAAAATTCAACACCGATACTTCCGGCGAATATACAGAAGAAAATAAAACCCTTGAGATACTGCCTGTTCAGCAGTTGTCCCGCTCCCCATATCACGGAGGAGAAGAGACCCACTATCCAAAGCGGAGCTTTTCGATCTGCTGTCCCGTTCACTTCTCCACTCCCTTATCTGAAGCCAGCATTGTCCGATTAATCGAATTAATCAACCAAAGCCCGCATTTCGTTATACTCTTTCGTCGCCTTTTGCTGTGCTTCTTCGACGCTCAACAGGTTGTCCCATACATTAACCGAAAGCGAGTCTCCGGAGGTATAAAGATACTCGGGGATTTGCGGCATGAGGTCCGCATTTTCGGATTGGGCGACGATTCCGGCGATATGCTCGTTACCGATAATCCCTTCCACATTGACCACATGCTCTTCATCCAGGGCCGGGATGGCTCCCGTCGATTGATACAATGCGGCCGCGCCTTCATCCGAAGCCATGAAATTCAAAAAGACTCTCGCAGCTGCAGGATATTTCGTATAACCGGACACCACGGCCACCGATAGTCCCGAGAAGGATGCCGCGTCTTCGCCTGCTGCCACTTTAGGCAGCTTCGCAACTCCATATTCAAATCCATTCTCCACCGCAGCTTTATCAAAGTCTGCGAACACCCATGGACCGGTTATGACATACGGCGTCTGACCCTTGATGAATTCGTTCTCGATCGAGTCGTAGGTTGCATCGGCGGAATTCACATTCCAGATGCTTCTTAGCCCTTTATAGTATTCAAGGCCCGCCTTCAGCTCCGGAGCTTCAAAGTTCGGATTGTCCAAGTCTCCGTCCGCGTACAGATGCCATCCCAAGGAAGACAGGACCGCATACGAGTAGTAGATTTGACCCGCCTGGAAACGAATCGTCCACTGATTCTTGGCCGGATTGTTATAGGTTTGGGCGAGCTCGCTGATTTCCTCCCAGGTCGCAGCCGGCTCTTCGCTTCCCGTCAGCTGCTTCAGCAATGTTTTATTGTAGAAAAGAGCGATGGATTCCGTAGAGATTGGCGCTCCGTACATTTGTCCGTCCCGGCTCACGACATTTACGAACTGTTCGGAAACCCGTTCTTTGATCTGCGCATCATAATTTCCGATAGGAGCAGCTGTTGCATTGTCGATTGCACTGGCCAAATCATCATGGTTCGTCATGAAGACATCCGCGCCTTTTCCGGCTTCTCCATCAAGCGCCATGCGTTCCACGCTGTCCACCTTCGCAACGATCTCATATTCGACCTTTACATCGGGATACTTCTTGGCGAAGTCCTCCTGCAGCGCCTTTCCATAATCCTCATACTCCACCCATACTTTAAGCGGGACTTGTCCGGTAGCAATTTCTTCTTCCATCACGTACTCGTTGGTCTCCGCATTCCATTCGATTCCGCCGCCTTCTTCGTCGTTCGCAGCACCGCCCGAATTCACGGTATTGCCCGAGCCGTTTCCGCACCCGGCCAGTACAAGCATGCTTACCAGCAACAATGTCAAACTAAGTAATCCCCATCTTTTCATCTCTTTGCCCCCTGTGCAAAAAATAGTTACATTAGTTAGCGCTTACATCAACAAATACTATCATTATTTCAGTAAAACATCAACGAAAATAGATAAAATATTTAAGTTAAATTAGTAAAAACAGGCTGGTTGATTTATCCTTTTTCGCCAATGAAAAAAGGGCAGCGAATGGATGATTCGACTGCCCTCCCGATAGCTTCGGCTGGATTCAGGTTGTGCTTTTTCTAACTATTAATTCGGAGTTCAAGTAAATTGTTTTAACCAAGGTTCGCTTGGCTATCAGCCTCTCCAGCAGCAGCGATATCGCATCCTTGCACAGTTCATAGATATCGATATGAAAAGTAGTTAATGGAGGCGATACATATTTCGTGACACTGATGTTATTCATGCTCAATACGCTGACCCTGGCCGGAATCGAGATTTCTTGTTCGTTCAAGGCCTGTAAACAGCCTACGGCTATCGGATCCGCAGCGACGAAGAAGGCCGTCGGAAGACGATCCCCCAGCTTGCCGATCGCCTCGTGCATGAGCTCATACCCGTCATTTACGGAAAAATGCTTTCCGCGGAATATATAGGCCTCATTCAGCAAACCCAGCTTATCCATGTAATCCCTGAATGATTCCTCGCGCACGTCGATGCGCTCCTCCTTCGTATCGGGATCGATATCGACGCCGCCGATGAACCCGATGTTCTTGTGCCCTCCTGCCACATAGAAATCGATCGCCTTTCTGGTGATCCAGCGCAAGTCCGGCTTGACCGCATCATAATGATCAGGATCCGGTACGCTGTCGATGAATACACCGCTCGGCGTCAGCTCATGCAGGCGATCCAGCTCGCGGCTGGAAAACCGGCCTACAGCGATGAAGCCCTCGATATCCGGACGGATCGCCTCGATGCCGTCGCTGATCTTGTATGTAATAAGCTCGATATTCCGCTCCGCCGCCTGCTTTTCGACCTCGAGCCGGATCGATCTATAGTATACGTCCTCCAGCTCCTCCTTTTCGGAGAACCAATAAAGGAAAGCGATGTTCTTGATCATCGGCTGAACCGTCTTTTTCCGGTATCCGATCTGATCGGCGATTTCAAAAATGCGCTCCCTCGTCTTTTCCGTGACCGACAGCTTGGGATCGCTGTTCAACACTCTGGAAACCGTTGCGATGGACACATTCGCCATCTCGGCTATCTGCTTGATCGTAGCCACGTTATCCCTCCTATATCGATTACCATGTTACACTATTCCAGGAACCAAGTAAATAAATCAGGTAAAATATTTTACTTATATTTTTCTGCAAAATAGCACTTGGCTTCTGGGGCACGCAAAGACACCCCCCGCTGGGTTAGCGAAGGGTGCCTGTATCGGAATAACCGGTGTAATCGAGATTACTTGATCAGATCGACGGCATCCTGCGGTACGAACAGATCCGAGCCATTAAAGACGATAACGCCCTTGAGCGTCTTCTTGGCACCGTTCAGAATCGCGATATTTTTGTGAATTTGCAGCTCCAGCTTCGTGCTGCCTTTGGTGACGATCGCTTTCGGGTTCTTGGCATCGTTCAGGTCAAGCACAACCTCCGCTCCCTTAGCGGCAAAAGCTTGCTTGGCTGGTACGAACAATTGGCTGGATACTGCGTCAAGGTCCAGACCGAGTACACGAGCCATGTATTTGGCCACATCCGTATTGTCGATTACCCCGCTTGGACGGTCATTGGTAGGGGAGTATGCGTAGAGAACAACATCCCCGCCAGTATGTCCGCCTGTGGTCCAGCCAATGCCCGAACGCTTGCTGATCATCGGTCCAACCGTGTAATTCATACTGCCGGCTTTCGCATCACGAATGGCCTGAATCTCTTCGTTGCTCAGGTCTGTAATTCCGAAGTATTCTGCCATTACAGCTTGAATATTGGTGCGGTCGCTGTTCAGCTTGGCTTCCAATCCCTCTCCTGTCAGCTTCGCCCGTTTAAGCGGATCAATGAATGTTGAGAGAGGCTCGGTGTCATAGGTTCCGGTGGTCGAGCTGTTGCCAATGGTCAGTCCGCCATTGCCATGGTCAGTCACGGCAACCACAACGGTCTCGCCATCCTGCTTGGCAAAGTCGAGAGCGGTTTTAACCGCATCATCAAAGGCAAGCACATCGCTCAGGATACCGATCGGGTCGTTGGCATGAGCTGCCCAGTCGACCTTACTTCCTTCTATCATCAGGAAGAAGCCGTCCTCGTCCTTGGACAATACTTCAATTGCCTTGGCTGTCATCTCTGCCAGACTCGGCTGTTCAGCAGGGTTCCGGTCCATATCATAAGCCATAGCCTTGGAGGAGAACATGCCCCACAGCTTCGAAGAACTGGATTTCGCCATGGCTTCAGGCGTTGTGACATATTCATAGCCGAGCGCCTTAATGGAAGCGATCAGATTGTCGCCGTCCGCTCTTCCTTCCGGAGACAAGTAGCTGCTTCCCCCGCCGAGCACGACGTCGACGCCGCTGTATACTTGCTGCTTGCTCAAAATATCATATTCTTTACGGCTCGGATAATGGGAGGTGAAATCCGCCGGAGTAGCGTGCATGATTTCCGAGGTCGCAATAATGCCCGTCGACTTGCCTGCCAGTCTGGCGGCCTCCAGTACCGAAGCTACCGGCTTTCTGGCATCACCGGGTGCAATCGGATCCTCTCCCGGCATGGTCGCTTCATCCGGCAAGACTCCTACGAAGCCGGTATGCGACTTGTGTCCGGTGGCCAGTGCTGTTCCAGCCGGAGCCGAATCCGCAATCGGCGCATCAGCGGAATGAGTGCGCACCAGGCCGCTCGCAATTTCGTCCAGTGCGAGGTCCGATCCCTTATACCATCTGGCCAATGCCGTAGCATCGCTAGGCATGCCGTCAGGAATAAGGATAATCACATTCTTTATCTGCTTCGTCTCATTCGCTGCCTGGGCTGGCGAGATTCCGCCTGTCGTAATTCCAGCAGTAAGTGCAAGTGCAATGATTAGCTTCGTAGCGTTGCCGTACCTTTTCATCCTCTCCATCTCCTCCAGAACCATTGAAATTTGGTTGAACTTACATAGAGAGTGTAACCTAGAATTGATAACGACAAGCCAACCGGATGTAAAATTATTGTAAAATGGAGTCATTTTGGAGGTTTATGCCCACGCTCCATTCGTCGCGGTTTGCTGCAATTGTGAAGCAAATATAAAACAGGCTAACGTTTCTGCGTGCCGAGGGCAACGTGTGAAGTGTGCTTACGACCGCTGTTGCTCGCGAATTTCTTTGATTGGACCAAGTTCTGAAAAGGAAGAAATCCACTCACAAAGGCGAACGCTTACGCTTTATGCTTCCGAAGTAGCTTTCCTACAGAAAGCTTGTAACACTTCACACTTATGCCCTTATTACGCGGCTCTTGAGCTCGGCTTTATAGTGCTGATTGCACCGCACTCCCTCTAAAACGCAGATGCATTCAAACAGTAAGTAGACAACACCGTATCATTACTGGGGATACCCCCATTTCAATAAGCCCGCAGAGCAAGGCAATTCCAGCAGATTCTGCAAAATACCAACCAAGTACGCATGAGTACACCTTGCACCGAGCACAGCCTCCAGTACGCGGTGTTTCGCAGTATGACGGGATCGGTCGACTGCATGAAAATAGGACTATTACGCATCTAGTGAAAAAAGTTACCTTAAATTCAGTGGAAATGATAGAAATGCGGATATAGTGAAATTTTTGTACTTAAAGTTGACTAAAACGTGGGTTTGGTTAGTTACTGGCGTTCTAAGGTAAGTTTTTTCACTAAAAGTGGGTTCGAGCGTCGAATGAAGATTTTAAGGGAAGTAATTTCATTAAATCGCGACCGGAGGCGCGGTAGGTCATCGACGTCGTGCATAAGCTATCGCGCAAGCTGCCATTCACGCTTAGCTCAAGGCTGTGCTTAATCTCCTGCTTGTATGTCAGGACGGTAAGTTAATAGCAGTGCAGTTGTTGCATTGCAGCATAACACATCGAGGTGCAAGCTGCATTGCAGTTGAACTGCAGAGGCAAAGTAGTTAGGGCATAAGTATGAGTAAATTAACGGTAAACCCGGCGAGCGTTTTATGTTAAAATAGAACCTGCTTGCAATGAAAAGAACTGTAGAGAGGAACGTCCCGAATTGGCACAATTGTTTTATAAATACGGAGCAATGAACAGCGGGAAATCCATCGAGATTCTCAAGGTTGCCCATAATTACGAAGAACAGAATAAGCCTGTACTTATCTTCACCTCCGCTGTAGACAACCGCGACGAGATCGGTTATGTCTCTTCCCGGATCGGTCTTCGCCGACATGCGATTCCGATCTATGAGGATACCGACATCTTCGCCATCGTTCGCGATCACACCCCGAAGCTGTACTGCGTTCTGATTGATGAATGTCAGTTCCTCGGGGAGACGAGCATCCGGCAGCTAGTCCGAATTGTCGATGAGCTTGACATCCCGGTGATGGCCTTCGGCTTGAAGAATGATTTCCAGAATCAGTTGTTCGAGGGCAGCCGCCAGTTGCTCATTTATGCCGATAAAATTGAGGAAATGAAAACCATCTGCTGGTTCTGTGCCCGAAAGGCAACGATGAATCTGCGCGTGGAAAACGGCAAGCCTGTCTATACCGGAGAGCAAATTCAGATCGGGGGAAATGAATCCTATTATCCGGTCTGCCGCAAATGCCATGCTAATCCGCCGCTATAGCGCGAGCACGCAGCCCGCTGAAAAAGGGGGCCAAATCATCATTATCGATGATTTGGCCCCCTTTTGACGCATCTGCTTAGCTTAATCCAAATCGTAAATCGTACCTACCTTGAGTCCATAGAGCTCATTATATATTTTCTCCGCGTAAGCATCGGTCATTCCGGCAATATAGTCAATAATCATATGCTCCCAGGTCCAGATCGGGTCGGACTTCTTCTGATCTTGATCGAATCTGCGCAGCCAGTCTCCGGGGATAATCGACTTGGAGGTAACCGGATCGACAAAGGCGTCCCATAGACGCTTGATGACCCAGGACGAGCGCTTCTGAAGCCGCTGAACACGCAAATCCCGGATCATTGTCACCCAAGCAAAGCTTTTCAGCACACTGACCGTGCGCAGCATATCCTCGTCTTCCCTGCCTTCCTTGACAAATGTGACCTTCTGCCAATTCTCCTCCTCGACCACCCCCAGGCTGCCGACAAACAGACTGACCCAATGGGCCTTTACCTCTCTGCGGGTTCTGGAGTAGTCGTGATCGCATATCGGCATTTTTGCATTCCATACGTCTAGGAACAGATTCAACACCTGCATGACCTTGATCTCAATCTGCTCAGGCATCCACCCTGCCCAGAAAAAATCATCCAGCGTCATAATTTTCTCGACAATGAGCCGCTGAATGTGCGAGTCAAACAGGAAATGCTCATGTACTTCAATTTTGCCGGCTTTGATTCCGTCCTCCAGATCATGCGCCGAATAAGCGATATCATCGCATAAATCCATTAATTGCGCCTCAAACGTCTTTTTGCCTTCCGGCATTCTCCATCGTTCCCGGATCTTTGATATATATTGCCATTCATGACGGTAGAGCCCCTTTTTGTTAAGGGTTCCGGGGTAGGGGTACTTGTTCGTTCCAAGCAGAACCGCATCCGACAGGTTGAGCCCGTCAATGTTTTCCCTTTTCTCAAGAAACATCATTAATCGAAAATTATGGGCATTCCCTTCAAAATGCTCATACTTCCGCCGCATAGCATCATACAGCTCTTGCTGCATATCTGGCGATAGATTATCTCTGCCTGACATGGCCTCTTGCGCCTTGCGCTCGATCAGATTGTCAAGGATTTGCCCCAGCACTTCCTCTCCTTTATGACCAAAGGGAGGATGCCCGAAGTCATGGCATATCGCCGCGCATTCCACCACTTCAGGATCAATAACGAGCCCGGGATGCTCCGCCTGTTCGATCGCAACCTGCGGGTAGGCCCGCAGCAAGCTTCTAGCCGCCTCCCGAGCAATCTGCGCCACCTCCAGGGAATGGGTCAGCCGGGTCCGGTAGTAATCGCCGGTCCCTGCCCCGAATACCTGGGACTTTCCCTGAAGCCGGCGGAAGGTGGGGGAATGAATTAACCGCGAATAATCGCGGTCATAGGTTGAACGGGCAGTCTCCTGTCCAATGTTATCCGGATGCTGCCGGTGATGTCTTAATGTCTGTAGGTTCATTAGCCTTACTCCTTCATAACACAGCGCTTTAGAGGTTGTTCAAAAAGTCATCTTTTGAACACGCACTTTTATGTTATTGTAGCCCTGCAAGCCATGAACTTAAAGAGGCATTTCAAAAAATCATCTCTGATCACGAAGTATTTGAGCTGGCTGATTGGACATCGAATCTTTCGTTCGCCCTCGAAGTCCGCTGCTATCCTCAGCCTTTAAGAATCAGGAGGCGCCAAGCAGGCTTTGGGCAAAACGCGCACCGAATTCCCTGCACAATTGCTTCTCTTCTGCATTGGGTCCATACTCCACCTTTAATCCTTCTTGCTCCACAACAGCGCCGAACTCCCTCAGCTTCTCTTCCAAGACATCAACAGCGCCGCAGTAAAGGCGATAGGTCGTATCCCCGCTTCCGAATACAGCCGCCTTCCTCCCCGCAAGCTCCAGCTCCTCCATCTCATCGATGAAATCCTCAAACTCATCCGGGAGCTCTCCATCTCCCCAAGTGTAAGCGCCCAGAAGAACACCCTCATAGCGCATCATTTCCGAAGCACTGCATTGCTCAACTTCCTTCAAATCTGCCGAAGATCCCGCAGTACGGATTCCTTCCGCAATGAATTCGGCCATCTCTTCAGTATTCCCCGTCAGGCTCGCATATACAATCAGTACTCTGCTCATCTCTCTCATCCCTCGTTATTCTTAATCACTATCGACTTAAGCGATGTGGAATCAACACCCGCATTATAATTGATAATGATTATCATTGTCAATATTGGGATTTGATGTGGCTTTGATGTGTGGGCTTTAACGTGTTGATTATTATTGTCAACAATTTATTATTAGTCTATTTACAATAGTGTGCGTCATACAGTATAGTGAGATTAAGGAGTTGATCATATGGCCGATGTAGCTGAGACTATACAGACGATACTAAGCGAACTGCGGAGAGGTACGATCATTATCGGTGTACTGAGCCAGCTGGAGGAACCGCAATATGGTTACTCGCTAGTAACGGTACTTGAAGATAAGGGGATCCCTGTCGATCCAGGAACATTGTATCCGCTTCTTAGAAGGCTGGAAAAGCAGGAGCTGTTGGAGAGCAACTGGGACACAAACGAGGCGCGTCCTCGCAAGTATTATGTGATTACTCCATTTGGACGCGAGGTATATGCGGGACTTTGCCTGGAATGGAAGACGCTTAATGAAGCCGTGACAAAAATCATTAATTGAGGAGGCATGATGTATGGAGGTTGTCGATCGTTATGTGCATGCGGTGATCCGCAGGCTGCCTGAAGGCATGCGGGAGGATATTCGCAAGGAGCTCCACGGCCTGATTGAAGATATGCTGGAGGAGCAAGCCGCTGGCCCGGCTCCGACTCCTGAAGAGGCCGAGCAAGTGTTGCTGCAATTAGGCCACCCTGCCGCCATGGCAGCCAAATACCGGGGACATGAACGTTATTTGGTGGGTCCTCAATTGTTCGAATCCTATCTTTCCGTCATCAAGATTGTAATGATCGCGGTTATCGCATCTTTGTCGGTTATTTTTGTGGTTGAGACTGCGCTTCGGCCGAACGAGATTACAAATCAGTTTACAAGCTACATTACTTCCATCGTCAGTGCGGCTTCTCAAGGCTTTGTCTGGGTAACTGTGGTGTTCGCGTTGATCGAATACGGAATCCGCAAAAAGACGCCTGGCGAGTCCGGTTCCATGTCATGGCAGCCTTCCGATCTGCCCCCGGTTCCCGACTCCCGTGCCGAGATCAAGCTGAGCGAACCGATTACGGGAATTATCTTTACGGTTCTCTTAACCATTGTCTTGCTTAGCGGTGCTGAACTGCTTGCCGTTTATACGACGGCAAACGGTAAATTAAGCATCGTACCCTTAATCAACTTTGATGTTCTATACCGCTTCTGGCCATTCATCGTGGCCTTTGGCGTTGCAGGCGTTGGGAAGGAAATCTATAAAATGCTGGTTCGTCAACGGACTGCCGGGCTGCTTGCCTACCACATTGTGCTCAGCGTAGCAGTCGTCATTTTTGCCGGATTCTTGCTGTCACAGCCTAACTTCTGGAATCCTGCCTTTATGGAACAACTGCAGGCAACCGGCATGTTCACTGAAGCAGGCAGCGAGTTCTTCACGACTGTTAACCGGATCTGGGAGGCGGTCACCGGAAACCTGATTTATCTCATTATTTTGGTCACACTGATTGATATCGGTTCGGAAGTTTTCAAATGGCTGCGCATTAAAAAGGCTGGACCGGTCATCATTAACATCCCCTAATGCCGGAAATGAATAGTTAAGAGCCTTCTGCCGTCAGACTATGGTAGCTCATATCGCTGCCTTAGCTTGGCGGCAGTTTCTTTAATCCTGGCCTTATCGGCCAAGATTAGCTCCACAGCGTCAGCATTCGTAACCTGCTCTGCATTCCCAGCACTAATGACCTGCTTCACGCCTTCGATAAATCGAGCAATGGCCGCTTTTCCGCTACCTAAGCCGGTTAGTTCCTCAAGACTTGCTGTATATTCCGGGATGACAAGGGGATATTGCCCCGGATCGGCACCTGCAGCTGCCGTGTCATAGAAGGAGCGAACCAGTCTCGCCCTTGCACTTCCGGAGCCTTCCACAATGACGAAGGCCTGGATGATAAAAGCCTTACGCTGCCTGCGCTGGGCTATTCCGCAAAACTTGCGTCCTCCGACACTTAAATCATAGTCTCCCGGACAGAATGCCCCTTCAATCTCACCCGCTGCCACCTCCGCCTCCTCCGCGCCAGCCGCTCTGCATGCCTGCACCACAGCCCTTTGAATCAAGCTGACCATCCTTTGAAAATCCTGCCGAAAATCCTGCCGATGGCTAACCCCCGGAATAGGAAGAATCAGAGAAACATTGATTACACCGGCATCCAATGGAACCGCCGCCCCGCCGGAATGTCTTACGACGGCATCGATCCCGCTGGCATGCAGCGCCCTTACTGCGGTACCGGTCTGCGGAAGCCGGCTGTCACGCGAGCCCATGACAAAGGAGCCGGCATGTCTCCACAAATGGCAAACCGCCGGCCCTCCCTCTCCAGTATACCTGCATAACAGCTCGTCCAATGCGAAATGCTCAAGCACGTCGCCTTCCAAGGCAGCATGGGTCCGATCCAGTATCAGAACCGGCCGGATCAAGCGACGCTTCCTTCCTTCAGATAAAGCACCACCGGACAGTGGTCGCTGCCCATGACCTCACAAGAAATCTGTGCATCCTCAAGCTGTGGAGCCAGACGCTCTGATGCCAGAAAATAATCAATCCGCCAACCCACATTCCGTTCACGTACCTTTGGCATGTAGGACCACCAGCTGTACACATTTTCTCGATCAGGATAAAAATAGCGGAAGGTATCGATAAAGCCCGCCTCCAGCAGCTCTGTCATTTTCCCCCGCTCCTCATCAGTAAATCCGGCATTACCGATGTTCGGCTTCGGATTCTTCAAATCAATCTCCCGGTGCGCCACATTCAAGTCTCCGCAGACGATCACGGGCTTCACTGAATCCAGTCCCTGCAAGTAGGTGCGAAAGCGGTCCTCCCACTCCATGCGGTACGCCAGTCTTGATAAGTCGCGCTTGGCATTGGGCGTATAGACATTCACCAGGAAAAAGTGTTCAAATTCCAGAGTGAGCACTCTCCCCTCCGGTTCGCTGTCCTCCTCCATCCCGTACCGGACGCTGAGCGGCTTGAGCCGCGTGAAGACCGCGGTTCCGGAGTAGCCCTTTTTCTCCGCATAGTTCCAGTACTGCTCATATTCCTCGCCAATCTCCATGCAGATTTGTCCCTCTTGCAGCTTCGTCTCCTGAAGACAGACAATATCCGCAGCCTCGCCGGCAAAGAAGTCATTGAATCCTTTATTGACACAGGCTCTCAGCCCATTTACATTCCATGAGATTAGTTTCATAGCGCACGCCTCCTCTTCCCTTGCTAAAAGTCTACCTTTTATGAAAAAAGTCTGTCAACAGGCCGGCTCATTCCTTATAAAGACAAAACGCCAACACCTCGGCGGTATTGGCGCATTCCGTATGCTTTAAAGTGGTGCATTCACTACGCTTAATTTGAAGCTTTCCCCTTCTTCACAGCATGAACATCGTAGGTTTTAACATCTGTGCTGATAATATAAGCCGGAGGCTGCTGTCCCCGATTTTCCCGGTGTCCTTGGATATGAACATCACTCTTCTCCCAATTCTTCCAGGCTTCCTTCGACTCCCAGCGGATGATCATAACGACTTCTTCATGCTCCTTGCTCTTGGTATTGACCATGACGATCCGATCAATTAAGCCCTCCATGCCGTCCACCGGCTTGTCTTCGCTGAAGCGCTTGAGAACTTCCTCGCTATTTCCTGCCTCTATGATCGTAGTTCTTGTCACGATGAACATGTGAATCCGCCTCCTCTCATTATAGTATACGTTAACACAGTCAGCCCTTCGAGCCAACCCTTTAACAAGCAGATGAGAGAGGAAGTTCAGTGCTTGTGTGATAATTCCTTCCTTGCAACAATCATAAAGCGATTGACATTTTGATGTCCGTACTTCAAATATTGAAGCGGCAAGGCAGCCGCAGGAATGTAGTTCCGTCTTACGTTAAGAGTGGTAAAGCCCGCAGCCTTCAAGGCCTCCTCGTCCGCCTCCGGACGCAGGACGCGCACAAAGGGCAAGCCGCTCAGCAGGCTGCGATCCTCCTGATTCCGCTGCCGCACTCGTCTCTCCGTCACTAGAATCAAGACCCAGGAGAGGGCATACCACAAGCGATGCATCAAGCTCCGGCTCTCCTGATACATGTAATTCCCGTCAAACACAATCAGGACACCCCCTGGCTTCAATATCCGAAACCATTCGGCATAAGCCTTCTGTGGCTCTGGCAATGTCCAGACCACATCGCGACATACGACGGTATCATAGCTGTTGTCCGCCTCGGCTGGCAAATTCGCAGCATCACCCACATAAGCGGGAACCTCATAACCGAAGTGGCGAAAATTTCCCGTTGCTCGTTCGATCATACCAGAAGAGGCGTCCACCGCCGTCGGCTTATGTCCCATCTGGGACAGCAAGATGGAGAAAAACCCGGGGCCGGTGCCAACATCCAGTACCTTCTGCCCGGAACGCTCCCCCATCCCTTCCACAAGCAGGGATTTCCACAGCGCAACTGTTTTTTTACTGCGAAATTGAGTTTGGATCACTTTATCATAACTGCTCGAACTGGAAGTCCAATATTTGGAAATTTCCTTCAGCATCATTGCTCACCCACATTCAGTTGATTCCAGAAGATCGGTGTAAACGTAGTGTATCCGGCCTTATAACCCGTAACCCGCTGACTTCTAACCAGGACATCATCAGGAAAATAAATGGCTGCAAACATGGCCTGCTCGTACATCTGAGCAAATATAGAGTCATAAGCAGTTTGACGCTCTTCCAAATTAGTGGTGCCTACCGCTTGGTCAATCAGCGCCTCCAGCTTCGCATCGGACCATACGACAGCCGGCGCTTCACCTGTTGCATGAAATAAGGATAGCAGGAAGGAATGCGGATTATAGGCATCGTCATACGTACGGTACAGTATCAGATCATACTCCCTTGTTTTCCATAGAGCATCATAATAAGCGTTAGGTTCCAGCACCTGCAGGTTAACCCGGATACCGATCTCCTGCAGCTCCGATTGAATCAGTTCGGCAAAAGGCTTCCATTCCGGAAATTCCGCCTGCTGCAACACCAGGTTCAGCTCCAGCGGCTCCCCGGACTTCGAGACCACGCCCTCACCGTCAGCCTCGCCGTAACCCGCTTCTGCCAGCAGCCGCTTGGCTTCCTCCGGCTCAAATCCATACCAGGTCTGATTGGATTCGGTGACATACGGCACCGTCATAGGGAACAAGCCGGTAGCTTCGCTGCCGATACCGTTCATCAGATCGTTGACAATGCTTGCTTTATTGATTGCCAGATTGATTGCCTTACGAACATTCAGCTCCTGCAAGGCAGGCGTGTCATAGTTAAAAATCATAAAATGGGAGTTCGTACCCGGGGTCCGCTCCAGACTCAGTGAGGCATCGCCTTCAATGACCGGGATGCTCTCTACCGGAATTTTGCCTAATTGGCCTCCGGCGATGTCAATATCACCGCTTTGCAGGGCCATGACACGTGACTGCGGATCAGGGATAACCTTCAGAACAATTTTGGTAAGCTTCGGCTTTTCGCCCCAGTAATAAGGATTGGCTACGAGCACGGCTTCCTGTTCCGTCTTATAGCTCTCGGCCATCCAAGCCCCCGTCCCGATCGGACTGACGAATTGACCGTTCACATCGCCAGCCGGCTCCACAGCCGATGGGCTAATAATCCGTACCGGACGGGCAAAGGACAGTTCCGTCAAGAAGGGATAGTAGGATTTGCTAAAGTTCATCGTTACCGTGTGCTCATCCACCACCTCCAGAGCTTCCAGGGAAGTAGCTACATTTAAGGTGTTGGCCGGGTCCTTGATCCAGCGTTCGAAGGAAAATTTGACGGCTTCGGCATTAAATGGAGTGCCATCCGAGAATTTGACGCCTTGACGCAGATGGAAGGTGTATACCTTGCCATCCTCGGATATCTCCCAGGACTCCGCCAGCGCAGGCTTGATCTCTCCCTTCTCCCCATACTCTACCAACCCGTCATAGATCATGGCATGCACGGTCATAGAGCCTTTATAAGTACCAGCATCCAATTGATCAAGTCCCGAATCGGCTGAGATGGCTACTTTAAGCGCCTGCTCTTTCGCTGCATCGCCCGCAGAAGTGGATTGTTGCTGCTCATTACCGGTATTTGCTGCATTTGTACTATTGGAGGATTGTCCATTATTGCTGCAGCCTGCCACCACCAGCACTACGACGAGTAAGGTCAGGGTCAGGCTGGAAATCAAACGACGCTGTCTAATAAAAGGTTTATTCATGGATAATAACTCTCCTTCTGTCGCTGCTTTACATGTAATTGAATGTCTCTCTCTGCCTCGGGTCCTGGATGGGCACAGATGCCACCAACGTGCGTGTATAGGAATGCTTGGCATCCAGCAGCAGGTCTGCTCCCGATAGCTTCTCTATGATTTCACCTTGGTACATCACGGCTACACTGTCGCATAAGCGATGTACAATGGATAGATCATGAGTGATAAAAACGTAGGCCAGACTTAGTTCTCGCTTCAGTTCCTGCAGTAAGTCGATCATCTGCTTGCGCAGGGTCATGTCCAGGCTGGAAAAGGGTTCATCGCAAATGACTAACTCCGGCTGTAAGGCAATCGCCCTGGCGATGCCTACTCTCTGTAATTGGCCCCCACTGAGCTCATGGGGAAGCCGTTTGAGATAACCCGAACCCAATCCAACCCGTTCCAGGGTCTCTACCACTCTGGATTGGCGAGCCTTATGGTTGTTCCAACCATAGTTGCGCAGCGGCTCATCAACGATTTGCTCAATCGTGAACAGGGGATTAAATGCAGCCAGACTATTCTGGAAGATCATCTGCACCTTGCCCCGGATAGATTGCATCTGTCGCTGCTTCCAATGCGTAAACTCCATGTTCCGGTAAAATACCTGGCCGGAGGATGGCTTCTCCAGTCCCATCAGCAGCCGGGCCAAGGTGCTCTTGCCACAGCCGCTCTCCCCCACCAGCCCCAGGTTCTCTCCGGGAGCGAGAGATAGATTGACTTGGCTCACCGCCCGCACAGGGGGAAGCTTTGCGGCCAGCCAGCCCCTTTCAGTATGATAAGTTTTGCTTAAATTGTTGGCTCTCAACAGCTCCATAGCTCTGTGTTCTCCCTAGCTCTCTGTTAGTCAAATATGTGTAGTTCATAAAAAAGGCTTAGTCACACGGCTAGCGGCAATCCAGCAAATATTTCGTATAAGGATGCTTGGGTGCGGCGAATATGTCGTACACATCCCCTTGCTCCACGATCCTTCCGGCACGCATAACATACACATAGTCGGCCAGCTCGGCGACAACGCCAAGATCATGGGTGATGAGTAAAATGCTCATCCCCGCCTCATGCCGAACGCGGTTTAACTCCTTAAGTATTTGCGCCTGTATCGTCACATCCAGAGCCGTAGTCGGTTCATCGGCGATGAGTAGATCGGCACCCGCAAGCAAGGCATTTGCGATCATAACCCGTTGGCACATGCCCCCACTGATTTGAAAAGGATACTTATGAAACAAGCTGTCCGGCTGAGCGAGCCCGACCTGCTGCATTTGGCTTAAGGCCAGCTTCTTGGCTTCCTGCGCTGATACTTGCCGGTGTTGTCTCACGCTCTCCACCAACTGCTTGCCTATGCTAATGACAGGGTTCAGCGCATTGACCGGGTCTTGGAAGATAACGGCTATTTCCTGGCCGCGTACTTGCTGAAGCTGACGTTCCGAGCAGGTGCGAAGGTTACAGTCGCCTAGCCAAATGTTGCCGTCCTCCACCTGTCCCGGGGGATCGATTAAGCCCATCGCCGCCATCGCCGTGACACTTTTGCCGCTCCCGCTCTCACCGACCAGAGCCACGATCTGCCCAGGCTTCACCTCCAGGCTCACATCCTCCACTGCCACCTGTGATCCTTGTCCGGTGCGGAAGCTAACCCGTAAATGCTCAATTCGAAGGACGGGAGGTCTTGCATCCACCATCATGGAGATACCTCCTCCTCTTTCCGTGCTTCGGCCAGCCCGTGATTAGACGGCTTAAGCCCCTCACCCAGCAAGTTAAATCCCAATACCACGAGCATGATCGTTAACCCAGGGAACAAGAGCAAGCGTGGTGCAGTCTGAATATAGGGGCGGCTGTCATTCAGCATAATGCCCCACTCCGGTGTAGGTGGCTGGGCGCCAAGACCCAGGAAGGATAAGCCTACGATGGATAGAATTATGGTTCCAACCTCCAGCGAAGCCAGGACCAGGATCGGACGAGCCGTATTCAGCAGAATATGCCGAAATACGATTTGCAGATGTGAGGTTCCTGCGGCTCGGGCTGCCATAATATAATCACTTTCCTTGATTTGCAGGACCATTCCACGAATGACACGGGCATATCCGGTCCACCATACCGCCACGAAAGCAATCATCAGGTTCTCCATGCCGGGTCCCAGCATGGCGGTAATCGCCAGGGAAAGGATCAGGCTCGGGAAGGCCAGTAGAATATCGATGATCCGCATGATAACATGATCGACCTTGCCACCGGCATAGCCCGCCAGCAGGCCAATAGGCACGCTGATGGAGAACACAGCCGTAAGAACCATCAGCGAATAATAAAGCGAGGTTCGTATGCCGAAAATTAAGCGGGATAACACGCATCGTCCCAAATGATCCGTTCCCAGCGGATATTCCAGAGAAGGCAGACTTAATTTATGCTCCATATGGATCTGGAGCGGGTCAGATGGGGCAAGCCACGGCGCCAAGATGCCCACAAGCAGAAATAACAGAACGATAGCTGCCCCGACCCGAGCGGCTCCCGTTCGTAGTAGTCGTGTCTGAAACATCAAAGCATGCCGCTCCTTCTACAAGCACTTAGCGCAGCCTGATTCTGGGGTCCAGCAGCATATGCAGCATATCTACCGCCAAATTGACCAGGACAACGACAAGCGCCATCAGTAATACGTAACCTTGGATGACAATGTAATCTTTTGCAAAAATAGCATCAACCGCATATTTACCGAGTCCCGGCCAGGAAAAAATAGTCTCCACGACGACCGAGCCACCAAGCAAAGCGGACATGTGAATACCGAGTAAGGTCATGCTGGGCAGCCATGCGTTACGGAGGGCGTGCTTGGCAATCACCGCCCAACCGGCCAGTCCCTTGGCCCGGGCCGCTTTGATATATAACTTTCCAAGGATATCCAGCAAGCTGGTACGAATCAATCGGATATAAATGCCTGCCAAGCCAAATCCCAAGGCAATGGAGGGCAAGACGAGACTGGATGGTCCCTCCATTCCTGTCACAGGCAGCAGCTTGAGTTTGACGCCTCCATAGTAAATGAGTATCAGGCTAAGCCAGTAACCAGGCATAGATACACTAAGCAGCGCACACCCCCGACCCAAGCGATCCAGCCAGCTTCCCGGATAAAGGGCAGAGCCAATGCCCAGCGGCAAGGCAACTCCCAACGCCACCAGCAGTGAACCGGTAGTCAACACCGCCGTAGCGGGAAAGCGGCTCATCAGTTCCGTGAAAACAGGCCGTCCACTGCTATAGGAGATACCAAGATCAAGCCGAAATAAACGGGACAGCCAATGCACGTATTGCATATATACAGGACCGTCCAGGCCTAGCGCTTGCCTGGTCGCCTCAATCGCTTCATATGTAGGCTTGATGCCATCCGCCCGCAGCATAATTTCCGCCGGGTCACCTGGAGTTAGATGCATGAGACCAAAAGCGATGCAAGAAATCCCCAACAGCACCGGAACCAGCTGCAGGAGTCGCTGAAGCAGATAGCGTGTAATTGTCCTTCACCCTCTTTGTTATTAGTAATATTTACGATTATAACATGATCTTTTGAAATTGGTAGTGTTATTCAAAAAAATTACGATTTGAAGCAACGGTATGCTAATCATCATGTTATGTATGAAGGCAGAAAATGCCGCCCGGCAAGCCGGATGGCGGTGGTCAAGTCATTTCCGGAGATTTTCATTAAAATTTAAAAATATTACAATTAAACTAGCCCATTGGAGTCATGTGCTCCCTATCTAAATAGATTAACATGGTTGCATTGGATCCACAGAAGCGTGGAAATATGATAATAAGGAGAACCCCATGGGTCATAAAAACACCTTTAATCCGTTTCGCCGACTTCATTTCTACGCGGCTTGGCTGATTACTCCACTGCTCATTACATTGAGCCTGTCCGGTATTGGCTTCTTGTTCTATACGGATGTCGAGAAGAATATATACGAGCATGAATTTTTCGGTGACAGCGGCATCACGACCAAGCAAAGTATGGATGAGGCGATTCAGCAAATCAGTCATCAATACCCGGACTATACGATTGCCAAAATCAGTATCATGGAGGACCCCTACAACAATCGGGTAACCATCCAGAATTCCACAGGAGAGACACAGTATATTTTCCTCGACCATCATAATCAAATTGTGGCTAGTCAAAATGCCGAGCAGACCTATTCCAATTTAATGCGAAACTTCCATAGTTCGCTGCTGACGGAAGAGACCTGGGTACGCTATATGGTGGAGCTGACGGCCTGCTGGACAGTCTTTCTTATTGTGTCGGGCATTTATATGACCTTCAAGAAGAAACTGCTCACTGCTAAATCTGCCAAAGCCAGCAAACCGTTTCGCTTTCAGAAGATTCATGCCGTGCTGGGGTTGATTATTGCCATACCGCTTATTGTGATTATATTAACCGGAATTCCCTGGTCCGTCTTCATGGGCAGCCATATCAGCAAGCTGGGACAAGAATATCCGGCCTTGGGAAGAACGGAGTTGCGATATAATCCGCCTCAATCCGATGTAAATGAAATTCCGTGGGCCACCCGAAGCCTGGACCAACCCGTCTCAGGCCAAGGTGATGGTCATGAGGACCATCACCTAACGGGCGAGATCTCTATTAATCTGGATTATCAGCAAAGCTTGGCGGCAATAATCAAACAAGCTCAAGCCGAGCAGATCTCCCGCCCATTTTCTATTATCTACCCGTCCAACGAGTTTGGTGTATTTACCGTTTCCAAAGGCAGCAACACCGGCGTTACCGGTCTGGATGTGAGTCCCTATGAGGAGACAACTGCTTATTTTGACCAATATTCCGGTGAACTGATTGCCAAAATCGATTTTGCGGATTATGGAATCATCGGGAAATGGTTCACTTGGGGAATTCCTCTGCATGAAGGGCATTTATTCGGAGTAGCTAATAAAATCTTGAATCTGCTAGTCTGTCTTACCTTCTTGGCGACTATTGTAATGGGGTTCACTTCGTGGATGAAAAGGATAAAGCCAGGAGACCTCAATCTTCCGCAGAGAATCAATAAGCCTTGGTCTATTGGCGCATTGCTCACCGTATTGATTCTGGGAGTACTTATGCCTTTGTTCGGCTTGTCCGTCCTCATAATCTTGCTGATCGAATTAACAATCTACTATATCACCAGAAATAAGGCACGAATTGCCAGCTAGTCTGCCCTGCGCTACTCTGCTTGAGGATTAATGTGCCAAAAGATATGCCCCGGCCGATAACGAATGTCCGTCACTGACTGGGGCGCTAGCATTATTTCGACTCCAGGTACATGCTTCGAAGCGGATTATGCCAAATTAGACTCTATCGCCATCCACAGGCAGCCCCCTCCCTTGCTAACAAGGGAGGCAGGCTGTTTTTTTACATCATAGAGGCTTGGAGCTGCCGAAGGAAATGTGCTTTTTTGTCCTGTACAGATCATTTCTTTGTATGTTATCATCTTATCCGTATTGAATATTCAAATCTTTGAATATTTGAATTCTTGAATGCTAGGAGGTCTGGTATGGAAGATCATACGAACTTGCAGCAGTTTAAAGCCGAATTTTTCAAAGCACTTGCCCACCCGATGCGAATCCGGATTCTGGAGGTGCTATGTGACGGAGAGAAGAGCGTAAACGAGCTCCAGACGATTCTTGGCTCTGAGGGCTCCGCCGTATCACAGCAACTATCGGTCCTGCGTGCAAAGAATCTGGTCAATACCGTGAAAGAAGGGACGACCGTCGTATATTCACTGCGTGATCCGTTAATTAAGGACTTGCTCGCCGTGGCGCGTCAGATTTTTGATAATCATCTCGTAGAGTCTATCTCACTGCTAAAAGGTATTCGGAAGAGCTAATAATTAGAAAAGAAGGGTTATTGGATGAAGTGGTCGGGGAGATTTAGCGGTTACTCGAAGGAAGCATTTCGTAAGGATATTGTTGCAGGATGTATCGTAGGTATTGTAGCAATCCCGCTCGGCATGGCCTTTGCCATTGCTTCGGGAGTGAAGCCCGAATACGGGCTGTACACGACAATCATCGCGGGAATTCTGATCTCGCTGCTGGGAGGCTCCCGATTCCAGATTGGGGGTCCAACCGGAGCATTTATCCCGATTCTCCTTGCGATCGTTATGCAGTATGGCTATGAAAATCTGCTGATTGCCGGATTCCTCGGAGGCATCATTCTGGTACTAATGGGTGTGTTTAAGCTCGGGGCATTAATCAAGTTTATTCCCCGGCCCGTTACGATCGGATTTACCGCAGGAATTGCTGTGACGATCTTCAGTGGACAAATAGCCAGCTTTCTTGGGCTTCAAAATATGGAGCGGCACGAGTACTTCTACGATAGCATGAAAGAAATCGTGCTCCGCTTGCCTTCACTGAATTTGTACAGCATTCTGGTGGCGTCTATCTGTCTTGCTGCCCTGATTGTAACGCCAAGAGTACTGCCCAAGGTGCCGGGCTCCCTAGTGGGTATTATTCTGTCCACACTGGTTGCCGTCTGGTTGTTCCCTGACAAGGTTGCCACGATCGGGTCTGCCTATGGTGCTATTCCCGCCAGCCTGCCGACCATTCATGGCCTGGATCTATCCTGGGATCGAATCACGGCAATGATACAGCCTGCGCTCGTCATTGCGCTTCTCGGCAGTATCGAATCCCTGCTCTCCGCCGTTGTGGCGGACGGCATGGGCGGTACGCGCCATAACAGCAATCGTGAATTGATCGGTCAGGGAGTTGCCAATATAGTTACTCCATTTTTCGGGGGGATTCCCGCGACAGGAGCGATTGCCCGCACGGCTACGAACATTAAAAATGGCGCAGTCTCCCCGATATCAGGCATCATTCATGGCTTCTTTGTACTTCTTATCGTCATCTTGTTTGCCCCGTATGCCTCAGCAATTCCGCTTGCCAGCATGGCTCCGATTCTGATGATGGTCGCCTGGAACATGAGCGAGCGCAAAGCATTTACCGCGCTCGTCAAGGCACGGACAAGCGACAGTATCGTGCTGGTGCTGACTTTCCTGCTCACGGTGTTTACAACTTTGACCACAGCCGTAGAGGTTGGATTGATTGTTGCCGTTCTCCTCTTCATCAAGCGGATGAGCGAGATGCTGACGGTCCGCAAGGTGCTGCCCGACCTCTCGTCCGGCAAGGCGAAGGTATCCGCAGACATCGTATCCGCGGAACACGACTGTCCGCAATGCTCTATTTTCACAGTAGAAGGTCCCCTCTTCTTTGGCGCCTCTCAGAGCTTCGCCGCCTTCTCCGACTGGATCGAGAGCGGACATCAGCTGAAGTCGGTTATTTTGCGAATGCGTAACGTCCCCTTCATGGATACAACCGGCGAAGCTCACCTGATGGATCTGATCAAGCGGCTTCAGCACCTGGGGGTAACGGTTCATGTCACCTCGCTCCGGGCGCAGCCAAGAAGGCTTCTCACCAAGACAGGCGGACTTCAGCTTATCGGTGAAGAGCATCTGTTTGAGCATACCGGAGAAGCGATCAATGCGGCGCTCTCGAATTTGAACAAAGACCATTGTCTTGGCTGCCGGCATTTTGCCTTTCGCGAGTGCGCCGAGCTCTGCGGAGTTAACCCTCGGGAACCGGCTTATCCGGCAGCAACCGCAAAGCCCGCCAGCCGAATGACACGTACTGTGCTTAAGGATTAACCGCCGCAGAGACCGGCGAAGGCGAATAAGAGGAGTGAATATGTGATGCAGCTCGTGCTTCAGTTTTTTGATGCCCATATCGATGTATCCAGCCTGTTATGGCTGTTTCCCATCACATTCATGTTCCATGACTTTGAAGAAATCCTAACAGTAGAGAAATGGGGCAATGCGAAAGGACCGGGAATCCTCAAAGCATTGCCCGGATTCGCTAAGAAGATGTATGCCTCTTCCTTTCAAATGAATACACATCGCTTCGCCCAGGATGTGCTCGTAGTCTACTCAATCATCGTAACCGCAACCTTGCTTGCTGCATTCTTTCAAAGCTATTTCCTGTTCCTGGCTGTACTGCACCTGTACTTTCTTCATGTATTCACGCACATCGGGCAAGCTCTCTTGCTTAAGATGTACACCCCTGGTGTGGCTACCGCCATCGTTCCGGTACTTCCTTACTCGCTTTACGCGTATTATCGGCTGATGTCAGAAGGCATCGTCGGCTGGAGCGATATGCTGTGGGGACTCGCCATTCTGGCCGTACTTCTGCCATTCTGTCTGCTATTGCTGGTGAAAAGCCGGCACCGTGGCGCCCTGTCAAAGCGATAAGAATCCATTCTTGCGAGATCTTATTTCTTCCGGTTGTCCAGTACAAATCCATCCAGCAGCTTGCCTTCAATGTCAAAGGCCTGATAGGTCAAGGTATCTTCACTGACCGTAATGCCCGCATACATCGGCTGTCCATTCTGAAAATGGACCGCATGATAGAATTGATCCTCTTTCTTCTCGTTGAATTTTCGGCCGGAGGCATTGGTCGTCACGTAGACCGTGCCTTCTTCCGGCTGCACGATTTCCCCGCCCCGAAGAGGGAATGACCGGGAATACTCGTGATTATGCCCTTGAAGGACAAGGTCGACCCCATATTCATCAAATACGGCTATCCAGTCGTCTAGCTTTTTGTACATGTTCCCCCCGTAAGCCGGACGGTGAATCGCTGCGATCAGCCAGGTCTGATCTGTGTTCTCCAGGTCTTGCTTAAGCCATGCTGTCTGCTGCTTGAGGCTGGATTCGGTATTCAGGACGACAATATGGGCGTGGCCGTAGTCAAATGAATAGGTCGTGCCGGGATTAGAATTCTGCTCCCCGTTATCAGGAACGTAGAAATGAGCTGTAAATCGATCTGATTCACCAGCAATCTCATCATGATTGCCGGTCACAGGCATCAACGGAAGCCGGCTTAGCCAGTCCGACGGGATGCCAAAGAAGTAATCCCACGCCTTCTCATCTGTCGGATCCTCGGTTAGATCTCCATTATGCAAAATCCAGGACGCATCGGGAAATTGTGCAAAAGCGCTATCAAGCGAGCGTCCCCATACGGCAAAATCCTTCTTACTCACGCCTTGCGAATCCGTTACATTCAGGAAAGTGAACGTCTCCTCCTCCACTCCTTCTGTCCTGATTACTGCCGCATTGCTCCATTCGCCCTCTTTTCCTTCTCCAATCCGGTATATGTATTCCGATCCCGGCTCCAGACCGGTTACCTCCACCTTGTGTGAATATTGCTTGCCGTCTTTCTTCGTATTCACGATCGTAGTCTGAGCCTCGTAAATCACGGTCGTTTCACTATCGAAAGCATCCGGCGCATTCCCTTTGGCCATCTGAAGAATACCTGCGAGCTTCGTCTCGGAATACCAGGTGAAGGCTCTTGAGGTACGAGGATCCCCTCGAAATGTGGTTACCACCGATTTTACATTCAGACTAGCCGTGTCTTCGTCCGTCTTCTTCCCACGTCCCGCTCCGGTATTGCTCGGCTTGTATTGCAACAAAAACAGAACAAGTGCAACTGCAAGAAATATACATAGGGCCGCCCAGCCCAGCTTCAGGCCGATTCCATCATTCATTCTATTTCCTCCTGTCTAACGGGCTCATACACAGCATTTTTTACTAGTAACTTCCATATGTCAAGCGAATGTAAAAACATTCAGGCTATATTCAGTTTCCATTAAGTCTAAAATCAGCAATGCCTGTTAGCGTTAGGAAGTGTTCAGTTACTTTGCCAATGAAATGAGGTGTATTAGTGAACAAGGCATACAACAACCTGAAGTTTCGCCATGAGCTAAAGTTTATGATCAATCGGCATCAATACTTCATTATCCGTCAGCGTCTTAAAAATCTGGTTCGACCGGATAAATATGCTTCCACGAATGGCGAGTACCATATTCGCAGCCTCTACTTCGACGATTATGAGAATTCTGCACTTTCCGAGAAGCTCGGCGGCTTCCGCGATCGTCATAAATACCGGATCCGCGTTTATAACCGCAGCGACCGGCTGATTCTTTTTGAGAAAAAGATCAAATGCGGAGATTATATCGCCAAGCTGAAGGAGCCCTTGGATCGGGACATGTATGAAGCTATTTTAAACGGAAACTATGAGGTTCTGCATCGACCGGCCAACCCCTTTGCCATGGAGCTGTACCTGGAAATGAAGCAGCATCTCCTTCGTCCAAGGGTCATCGTCGACTATGTGCGGGAGCCTTATGTATGCGGGAACGGCAATGTCCGGATTACCTTCGATAAGGAGCTTCGAACCGGCCTGCATGCGACGGATCTTTTCGATCAGTCATTCAATCCCGTACCGGCCCTTGATGACCAGCATATCATTATGGAGGTCAAATACGACGAGTATTTGCCTGAATATATCAAGGCAGCCGTGCAAATGGAGGGTCTTCACCAGCAAGCCGCATCCAAATACGTCATCTGCTGCAAATATCTTAAAAATAATCATTGGGAGGATCAATAATTTATGCAAACGGCGAATTCATCTTCGACGAGCTTTAGCGATATTATCAAAAATTCGATCCTGGAAAATTTCTCATCGAATATCAGCATTTCTAATATCATTATCACACTGTGCGTTGCCTTTTTAATCGGATTATTCATCTTTATCCTGTACAAGCGTGTGTTCAGCGGGGTGCTCTATTCCAAAAGCTTCAATGTATCTCTGATCGGGATGGTTATGGTTACCGCAGTGGTGATTATTGCCGTCAACTCTAACCTCGTGCTGTCACTCGGGATGGTCGGCGCCCTGTCCATCGTTCGCTTCAGAACACCGATTAAGGATCCTACCGACCTGGTCTTTCTGTTCTGGGCCGCTGCGGCCGGGATTGTAACCGGCGCCGGATTCTACTCGCTTGCCGCTATCGGATCGGCCATCGTCGGTCTTGTTCTGTTCCTGTTCATCAAGAATACCTCGGCAGACGCTCCCTACCTGCTCGTCGTTAATTGCGACAGCGATGAGAGCGAACTGCTTGTTCACAATCAGATGAAGCAGCTTGTGAAGCGGTACAATGTGAAGCAGAAAAATGTAACCCCGCACAATATTGAAATGACACTAGAGGTTCGCCTGCGTGACGGCGAAGGCCGCTTCGTTAATCAAATCTGTGAGCTTGGCGGCGTAAAAAATGCGGTTCTGATCAGCTATAACGGCGATTATGTATCCTAATTTCAGATGGAGGTACCTACCATGAAGAGCAGATATTCTAAGCTGCTTCTGTCCTGCTGCTCGCTGCTTCTGATCCTAGGTATGACTGCTTGCGGAGGGGCCACTGCGACCATGACTCAGGATTCAGGGAGTCAGGCCACGGTATCCAAGACAGAGCAGAAGCTGAATGAGGAGGTCTTCCCTAAAGACAAGGTCGTAGACGTAAAAATCACGATCGACAGCGAGGATTTTCAGGATATGCTCGACAATGCCAGCGCCGAGGAATACAAGCAGGCATCCGTAGATTACAACGGCCAGCATTTCGAGCATATCGGGATTCGTACCAAAGGAAACCTCTCCCTGCGAAGCGTCGTGCAAATGCCCGATTCTGACCGATACAGCTTCAAGCTGTCGTTCGACGAGTATGTAGACCAGACATTGGATGGAATCAGCAAAATCAATCTGAATAACAACTATAGCGACGCTTCCTCCATGCGGGAATTTTTAACATATGAGCTGGCCGAACAGCTGGGTCTTCCCACACCAAAATACTCCTATGTCAATGTGTACATCAATGATGAATTGTGGGGCTTCTATCTCGCCATCGAACAGATCGGGGATGCGTATTTGAACCGTCACTTCGGCAATTCCTATGGCGCGCTGTATAAAGGCGAGATGACCGGCAGCGGCAGCGATCTAACCTGGCTTGGCGACGATCCTTCCGCTTATACCGGATTGGCGCTCAAGTCTAAAACGACGAATGATGACATTCTTATTGATATGATCAATGAGCTTAATAATGGCAGTGATTACGAGAAGGTTCTTGATGTTGAAGAATCGCTTAAATATATTGCGCTCAATGTGGCAACCAACAACATGGACAGCTACATCGGGCAGAATAAACAAAACTATTACCTGTATGAAGATGACGGAATCTTCTCCATTTTGCCCTGGGATTACAATATGGCCTTTGGCGGCTTGGGCGGAGGTATGCCAGGAGGTATGGGCGGCTTCGGAGGCTTCGGCAACCGCGGAGGCAATGAAGATGAAAGTACACCTGAACCGCCAGGCGGGGGGAGTACCGATAGCACCGATCCCGCCGGACAGAGTGAACCGCAGGAGACTGCTGCTCCGGCCTTCGGAAGAGCGTCCGGCAGCAGTCTGTTGATTGATGAGCCGACACAAGGCGCGGTGGCTGACCGGCCGCTTGTGGCCAAGCTTCTGGAGGTTCAGGAGTACAAGGAGCTCTACCACTCCATTCTCCAGGAGGCGGTTGACGGATACCTGTCCAATGACACATTTACAGCCAGAGTAAACGAGCTGGCAGCCATGATTTCGCCTTACGTGCAAGCGGATCCTAATGCGTTCTACAGCTATGAGGAATTCCAAGCGGCCGTGCCAAGCCTGATTGCTACGAATGCTTCACAGGTAGAGAACATCTCCCAGCAGCTTGACGGCACCATTCCTTCCTCCGGTGACGGAAGCGGCAGCGGCGGAGGTATGGGCGGCTTTGGCGGGGATATGAACCGCAATCGCGGGCAGAATAATACAACAGCGTCTCAAGGAGAAGCGGAAGGACTGTTCCCTGCGTTTGGCGGACAAATGCCTCAGGGGCAGGCTCCAGGCGGACAGACCGAGGGACAAATTCCGGAATGGAACGGACAACCGGGCGGGGGCGGACGCGGCGATTTTAGCTTCGACTTTGGCTTCGGACAAGAGAATGGCGCCCGCCGCGGAGCAGCTTCTGCAGAGGGAGCGGTTGCAACAGGAGCATCTCTTCTCTTCTTACTATCGGCAGCTGGTTTCGTGGCCTTTTTCAAAAGAAAGAGATAGTAAGGAAGACCGCCTAACCCTGAATGATACCCCGCAATAATGTGCGATCAGCTTACTCTCATGTTTAAAAACATCACCTTTGGTTAATAGTAAACGACAAGAAAATTAATTACTTAAGAGGTGATAAATGATGGGTTTCTTGTGGTCATTAATTATTGGCGGTATCATCGGATGGCTGGCCGGTCTTATTATGGGTAGAGATATTCCCGGCGGCGTAATCGGGAACATAATTGCAGGCTTCATTGGAGCCTGGCTCGGGAGTCTGATTCTGGGCAACTGGGGACCGGTGATCGGAGACTTCTATTTCGTCCCGGCATTAATCGGTGCCGTTGTTCTCGTCTTTATCGTGAGTCTGATCATGGGCTCGATGCGAAGAGGACGTTCTTAATCCATAATTGAACGTGAAATCAGACAAAGCCAGTGCCCTTAGGTTTTAACCCGGGCACTGGCTTTTTGTTTGTATCTGTACTAAGTTATTCATCCCTGCTGGGGCTCTCCCGATATTCGCTCGGTGTCATTCCTGTCATCTTCTTGAATACCTGAGTGAAATATCTTGGATCCTGGTAACCCACCAGCGGGGCGATCTGGTACACTTTGACCTGACTATTCTTCAGTATATATTTTGCCTTACCGATTCGGCATTCTGTCAGATACTCCAGGAAGGTGTATCCAGTCTCTTGTTTAAATAACAGGCAGAAATGGCTGATGCTCAGCCCTGCAAATTCTGCAGCCTCTTCAATGGATAAGTCCTTGTGATAATGACTTGCAATATATTCGCGAGTCTTTTCGATCAGCCGATGAATTTGCTCCTTCGGCTCTGATAATTTGCTAGCGGAGATGCCCTCACCGAAGATACGGATGAGCAAATCGATGATGTCAGGCAGCGTCTCAGAGGCATGCAATTCCTGTAGCAGGCCTTCCAATGACCATTCCAAAGGCAGCTTCATATGCTCAAATTCCCTGTAGAGGACTACCGTCAACTCCACCAGCATGCGCTGAGCGGACTCTCTTGCAACCGCATGGCCTTCAATGAAGTCCCTGGTCTCTTCGAGCAGTCTCATTAGCCTTTGATCATCCAGCGTCCGGATGCATTCAAGCATCTGCTCCTCCAAATGCTTCGGATACTTGGCCGTATCGGCCGACTGTCCTCCCGCTCTCCCCAGTTCCTCTACAAAGACTCCCTCGCTATCCCGATAGAATCTTTGATAAAGCGCCTTGCCGGCTTGCTGATAAGCTTCTCCCAGCTGCGTTATCCCTGCCGCAAGCGGACTGAAGCCAATGGAGCAAGGAAGCTTGGTATGCAGCTTGATCTGTGAGATTAAATCTTGTCCCAACTGCTCCCTGTTCGTAAGCAGTCCCCCGGGGAACAAGATAATCCACTCTCCGCTGTGAAATGGAAACACGGTAAGCGCGCCTTGAGAGAGCGACCATTCATTCAGAATATTGCGAATGGCAAACAGCCATAATCTTCGCTCATGCGGCGGCCACATATCCGCCAGCTTTAAATAATGGTCAAGCTGAACAACCGCCACAAAATAACCCTCCTGCAGCTTCCCGCTTTCAAGCCACTGCATATGGCGAAGGTGGCTTCCGCTTTCGCCTTCCTCAATCAGCTCAGCAAACATTCGCTCACGCGCAAGCTCTGACAGCACCTGTGCGGAGTGCAGTAAATGCTCGTTCTCCTCCTGCTTGTTCAGCTTCTTGATTGCCCGCTGTATCATTACTATCAGCTCATCATGGTCGATCGGCTTCAGCAGATAATCGAATGCGCCTTCCCGTAACGCTTCCCTGGCATACTCAAACTCACTATAACCACTGATAAAGATAAATAACCTCTTGGCACTCTCGGCCATAACTTCCTTCATCAGACTGATTCCATCCAGACCAGGCATACGAATGTCGCTAATAATCATATGCGGAGCATGCTCCCGAACCAACCGCAGCGCCTCTTCACCATTTCGCGCCTCTCCCACAATCTCAAGGTTCAGCTCTTCCCATGGAATAGCCACCTTCAGGCTGCGCAGAATGATCGGTTCATCATCAACCAGAATTACGCGATACTTTACTTCTCCGCCCTCCATACATCACCCCTCCTGATTAGTCGGATATCGAGCTGCCGCGAAGCTGCCAATACTGCTCCGAGGTTGACTGGATCTCATCCAGCCCTTCCGCAGGTAATACGGAGCCGGTGATTAATTCTCCGATTACCTTCAGGAAGGCCTGGCTGACTTCCGGAGACATAGCATTATCATAAGGCAAGAAAATATGGTCGCTTTGCTCAATCAATCCAAGTACCTGTTCAAACACAGGCCCGGTCTTCTCTGCATCAAACGTAATGTCCATCGATGGGATCCGCTGTCCCTCATATACGATGCGTCTTTGTACTTCTTCTGTGTAAAAAGCATTAAGCAATTCCAGCGCGGCTTCCCGTTTAGCATCCTCCAGGTTGGCTGAAAGTGCAATTCCTATCGTATAGCCTCCGGCCAAGGCGGCTTGTTGGCCCAGCTTTTCCGTTGGAAAAGACATAACGCCTACGCGTTCCGAGAAATCCTCCCCTCCCGAGGCGGAATGAAACAAATTGATATCCCAGCTTCCGTTCAAATACATGGCCGCCTGGCCTGAAGTAAACAGATCGATCGCATCCTCTGTCGACAAGTCGTTGGCAGGATCGCTGAACGCTCCCTCCATGACCCAGTCCTTAAAGTGAACTAAGGCTTGAAGATAAGCGCTATTATTGAAACTCGCCGTGCTATTCCCTCGTGTCAGCTCGTTAATCAGGCCTGAACCGGCATATCTGTCCATTAAATAATGAGCGAAGATGGCTGCGGGCCACCGCTCCTCATTCCCGAGCGCAAACGGAATAATTCCGTTCTCTTTAAGTGTATGCACCGCTTCATCCAGCTCTGCAATCGTCCTTGGCGGCTCAATTCCCAGCCTCTCAAAGATATCTCGATTGTAGAAGAGCGGCTCGGCATTTCCTTCTATCGGGAGCCCGTACACTTTTCCATCATAGGTCCAGGCGTCCAGGTTCCGAAATTTCCCTGCAATACGGTTCGTATTCATGTGATCCGTTAAATCCATCAGGCGGTTTGAACGGACATAAGGTTCAATTTCAGCACCTGCGAACAGAACAAACATATCCGGCGGTGTCCCCGTCACCATCTCACTCTTCAGCTTCTGCTCGCGGTGCACCGTCTGATCCATGCCCTCAAAATTCACCTTGATATTGGGATGCGACTGCTGGAAGGAGTCGACCACATCCTCGAAGATGTTCAGCATATTCCGGTCATGCTCTTTAATCCAGAAGTGACGGAAGGTCAGTGTGATCTTCTCTGTCTGTGGCTCTTCAATGGGCTCCGGGCCATTCAAGGTGATGATCCAGACCGATATTCCTAATACAACTGCATAGAGGGCCAGCCAGCCCCAATTCAAAACCCACTTTTTCACGACGCTGCCCCCTATGACCCGATTTTTGGAATACGTATCCGAATAATTGATCCATATCCCGGAGAGGAGCAGATCATGATGCCATAGTACGCTCCAAATCGGATTCGAAGCCGTTCATGCACATTTTTCAGACCAACACCGTTCTCCCGATACTTCTTCAAATGCTCCCAATCCTTGTCCCAGAGCCCCAATAACGTGTCCTGATCGAAGCCCGGGCCATTGTCGGCCACATCGATCAGAATATCTCCCCCGCCGTCATGGGCAATAATTGAAATCTGTCCTTGGCCCTCCATCGGTTCGATCGCATGATAGAGCGCGTTCTCCACAATCGGCTGTACGATCAGCTTCTGCGTCTTGTAATACTTAAGCTCCTCAGGCAATTCAATCCGATATGAAAATTTGTCCTCAAAACGGAACTTCTGAATATCCATATAGTGCTTGACATGCTCCATTTCCGTAGAAAGAGGAACTAATTGCTGGCTCTCGCTGATACTGATTCGCAGCAGCTTCCCCAGAGAAACGACCATTTTGCTAATATTCTTATTTCCCTCCAAAACGGCCATCGAGTTGATGGATTCCAGAGAATTATATATAAAATGGGGATTAATCTGGGCCACCAGCGCCTGCAGCTCTACCTCTTTCTTCCGTGCCTGCTCGAGCTGTACCTGTTCAATCAGCTCCGAGATTTGGCGGCTCATCCGATTAAAGCCATCAATCAGCAAATCCCGCTCATCCAAGGCTGGGACGGGCTTGGTAATTGGCATGAAAATCCCTTGCTGCACCCGCTTCATCCCGTTAACGGCGCTAATAATGCTGCTGACCAATCTCCGGATGAAGTAACGGTCGAAGAGAAAAGCCGAGATTAACGAAAGCAGGACCAGAACAACGGCAATATTGCGGATTTTTACCGACTCTGAGTTGATTAGCTTACGCGGTGTGATCGCAACGAGATACCACTCTTTATTATGGGATGGCAAATACGTAATGAGCGAGCTCTCCCCGGCATATTTGTCCACGTAATCCCCCTTACCGCTGCCGTCCGCTACGGACAGGAAAGGAAATGCGGTGTTTTCTCCAATATGCGCACCCGATTTATCAAAGACGATATTCCCTTGGCGGTTCACCAGCAAAATGTCTCCCTGCTTGAGGGTAGCTGCATCCCAGAATACTTGATCCAAAATATCCGGCTTCACATAGATAACCAGTGTCCCGATATCCTCGAGAGAATAAAAATCTTTAATGATTCGAGCCTGAATCAGTAAAGGTTTGCCTTCCTCCGCACTGCCGTTCTCTCCGGGACCGGACCAGATTGGCCTCCCTTCCGCTGCCTCCATAGCTTGATGCCAGTTCTGACGCTTCATCTGCTCAAACGACATCGAATTGGCGGATGAATAGACCAACTTCTCCTTGGAATAAATGTCGAAGGAAAGAATCATGGAATGATTAAACAAATTGTTTATTTCCTGTCGTTGCTCATAGGTAACCGGACTGCCTGCTTGTTTGAGAATCCGCTGAATCTGCTTCTGGGTAATGGCAGAATTAGACACCGTAGTGATCTCGTTCAGCGCATAATTCAGCTTCCGATCCGTCTCAAGCAGCGAGACCCAATAAAAATTGCTGGACTTCTGCTCCATCGTCTTCGAGTAACTAAAGTAAGATACCGAGCCCATAAGAATGACCGGTATAAACACAAGAAGAATAATAGCCAGCAGGATTTTTCGACGGAGCTTCATAAATGGCTCTCCCCCTTTGATCTACTGCATCTATTATTCTTCATATAGGAGGCTAACTCCTTGTGCGAACTACTGTCCATCCGGAATGACTAGCTCTTGATCGCACCCGACGTCAGACCTGCAATGACCCAACGGCTGAAGAGCAGGAAGACGATCAGAAGCGGCAGCGTCGCCGTAAAGGTTGCGGACATGATCATCCCGAAATCGATGCCGTCCTTGTTGGTAAAGAGCTGCTGCAGCGCAAGCTGAATCGTATAGTTCTCACGGTTCTTGAGTACGACCAGCGGCCAGAAGAAATCATTCCATACATTCATAAAGTTAAGAATGCCCAGGGTAGCCATTGCCGGTGTTACTACAGGAATCGCAATATTCCAGAAAATCCGGAAATGTCCTCCCCCGTCAATACGACCGGCCTCCAGCAGCTCGGAATGGACGGCCGAAGAGATATATTGCCTCATCCAGAAAATACCGAACGCATTAACCATAGCCGGGACGATCAGCGCTTTATAGGAGTCGATCCAGTGCAGCTTCGCCATAATAACGTACTGCGGCAATACACCAAGCTGAGCCGGTACAAGCATCGTCGCAATAACAAATACGAACAAGGTCTTCTTCATCGGAAACTCATACTTGGCAAAAGCAAAGCCTGCTAATGTACAGAGGAACACCACCGATGCAGTGACGGAAGTAGCCACGACCAGCGAGTTAAACATGGACCGGAAGAAGTCTGTACGTTCCAGCACCCGAGCAAAGTTATTAAAGAACTCTCCGCCCGGGATTAACAGCGGAGGAATATGAAAGGCTGCATTCTTGTCATTGGTCGCCACTACAAACATCCAGTAGAACGGGAAGACGGATACCAGAGCTCCGATGATCAGGAACAGGTAAAAGAAGAGCTTGCCTACGATTCCCGGCTCATCCGGTTTACGACGCATACGAGCGGTCAGATTCATGCTCCACCTCCTGTATCTCCGCCCATCCGGCTGGATAGGGCCATATTAAGCACTGAGAACAGGATCGTAGCAATGAACAGCAGCACCGCCGTTGCGGCAGCCGTTCCAAAGAATCCGTTACTGAATGCTTCATTGTACAAATACGTTACCATCGTGATCCCTTCCTGACGAGTCGAGCCTGTACCGCCCTGTCCAAGGAAGACATAAGGCTCTGTAAATAATTGCAGGGATCCAATCGTGGATACCAGCGTGACGAACAAGATGAACGGCCGAAGCATCGGCAACGTTATGTGCAGCAGCTGTTGGGTGCGGTTGGCACCATCAATTTTGGCAGCCTCGTAAATATCATTAGGGATACTTTGCAGACCCGACAGGAATATAATCGCGTTATATCCCATCCAACGCCACATGACCATCGTGGAGATGGCAATTTTGACTCCCCACCAGCCTGAATTGAACGGCACGCTTTCCAAGCCGAAATTATTCATGATCCAATTGATCATCCCGTTGTTGCCGAACATCGTACTGAATACCAGCGTAACCGCCACAATGGACGTAATATTCGGCATAAAATACAGCACCCGGAAGGTGTTCTTGAACCGGTTAAGCGCCGAGTTCAACATGATGGCCACCAGCAAGGCCACAATCAACTGGGGAAGTGTCCCCATGATCGCCATGATGAGGGTGTTGCTGAAGGAAATCCAGAAGGTCGGGTCTTCCGTGACCAGTCTGTAATTCTTCAGGCCTACATACTTCATCGGACCTAATGCATCCCATTTAAAAAAGGATAAGTAAATGGTAAAGAGGATAGGATAGAGTCCAAATATTGAAAAAAGAATAAAGAACGGTGAAATAAACGTATACGCCGTAATCCGGCTCCGCCGTGTCTCCGTCAGAAAAGGCTTCCTCCGGGGAGTGCTCGGCTCCGGATGCGCGGTAGCAAGTTCTGGCATGAATGCACCTCCGTGAAGTCATTGATAAATCCGAACCGCATGGAGGGAGGGCTCCCTGATGCGATTCGGATTTGAAATTATCTATAAATTGCTTAGCTGCGATCTACCAGCGTCTTCGCTTGCTTCACTGCACTTTCCCATTCCTTTTCAGGATCAGCCTTTTTCTCAAGCACGTTCTTCAGGGCGTTCTTGAAGAAGGCATCTGTCTGGTCATGCAATGGTCCGTAGTAAACCGGTTTTACGCGTTCTGCCGATTTGGCGTAAGCATCCGAGATCACTTGACCGCCGAAGAATTCATCCTTATCCTCTGAGAAAGCAGGCTCTGTGTATACCGCCGGAATCGACGGGAACAGACCGCTTGCCTTGAAAGATTTCAATTGGTTTTCTTTGCTTACGAGCCAGGAGATGAACTCATAAGCCTCTTTCGGATGCTTCCCTTCCTTCGGCAAGGTCAGGAAGGAACCTCCCCAGTTCCCTGCACCTTCAGGGAGCTGTGCAATTTGCCATTTACCGGAGCCGTCTGTACCATTGCGAATGGTTCCTGCCATCCAAGCCGGTCCGAGCAGAACGCCGAAGTCGCCGTCGTTGATTGCCTTTTGCCATTCCGGAGACCACAGTGTCCAGTTGCCCACCCAGCCTTCTTGAATGCCTTTTACGGTAAAGTCATAAGCTTTCTTCACTTGCGGATTGGTATCGCCGATGAACGAACCGTCCTCTGTGCTGAAGTAGATTTGATCTGGCGATTGGTCACGAAGACCGTTATAGAGCAGGTCCGTCAAATCGGTGAAAGGCTTGCCGGTCTTAGCCTTGAAGTCCTTAGCCACCGTTGCGAATTTATCCCAGGTATCGATCGCTGCGCTGAATCCGTCCGGATCCGTTGGCAGTCCTGCTTGCTCAATCAGGTCGGTACGGTAATATACGACTGTAGGACCAATGTCAGTTGGAAGTCCAAGCTGGAAGGAACCGTCAAGCGATGTGGCTTGCTTCCATTTCCAGTCGAGGTAGTTGCTTTCGATATCTTTTGCCCCAAGATCATACAGGTTATAGAATTTGTCCTGGTTATTAATGAAGCGCTCGATAAATGCAATTTCCAGCATGAAAATATCAGGCGCTCCCGAGCCTGCGGACAATGCCGTTGTCAGGTTATTATGGTGAGCTGTTTGGTCCGACGTATTTTGGAACTTGAATGTAACGTTCGGATGCTCTTGCGTGTATTCCTTGGCCAGTTCCTCATAGTTTGTTGTACCGAGCGACCAGAAGGATAATACAACCGGTTCTGCACTATCGGTCGGCTCGTTAGTATCGCCTCCGGTGCTTTCATTTGTGGAAGGTGCCGGTGTGTTGCCTCCATTGTTAGAGGCATTATTACCGCTGCCTCCGCAGGCTGCCAAGGAAAGAATCATTAAGGCAGCGATGAGCAGAATCGCAAGTGGCTTGCTTCTCTTCATTGCTTGTTACCCCTCTCTTGTTCTCCATATTTTTCATATTCAGTCTAATGGAAACGGATTCATTTTTTGAGGAGGCATTTTTGCGATTTATGGTGGAGATTCTTCTGATTGCTGTTGCTCCTGAATACGAAACAACTAAAAAAATGCAGTAAGGTTCTTTAATTTGGAGAAGTACAAACGATTTGGGATCATGTTACTATGACTTCCAGAAAGGAGGATTTCCTAGCCTGATTTTTGTAAGCGCTTTATTTGCAGGAAAATATCGAAAGGACGTGAGCATGTGAAATCACAGATGATCAAGCGGACCCTTGCACTCAGTCTGGCTCTCACCCTGCTGCTTTCATCAGGGCTGCTGCCAAGCCGTGCGAGAGCCGAATCATCCGGTATTAATGATCCTGTTACGGTATACCGCGAGGATTTCGCTAACGGGAAAGGAGCAGCGATACAAGCAGGAGGTTCAGCCTTGACCCTGGTGACGGATAAGAGCTTTGCCGGCAATGAGGATGGCGCCGCACTATACGTCAGCAACCGGACGAATAATTGGGATGGCGCAGATTTTCGCTTCGCCGATATCGGACTTACGAATGGGCAGACCTACACTGTAACCGTATCTGTGTACATTGACGCTGACACTATCGTGCCTGATGGCGCGCAAATTGCGCTGCAGACCGTTGACAGCTATGGATGGCTGGATGGCAAAAATGCAATCAGCGGCGGCGCGATTACACTGACCAAGGAATTTACGGTTGATACCGCCAAGGATTCGGCTATACGAGTACAATCCAACGACGCCGGAGCAGGAGTGCCATTCTATATCGGAGATATTCATATTACGGGCGCAGCTTCATCAGGCGGGGAGGATCCTCCTCGAGAGCCTGCCCTGCCTTTTAACACAATCACCTTCGAGGAGCAGTCAACGGGCGGCTTTGCAGGACGTTCGGGCACAGAGACACTTAGCATCACCAACGAAGCCAACCATACGGATGGCGGAGGCTATGCCTTGAAGGTAGAAGGACGTTCAGAGACCTGGCACGGACCAACTATCCGGATAGAGAAATACGTGGACAAAGGCCACGAGTATAAAATTTCCGCCTGGGTCAAGCTGATTTCACCTGAAAGCTCACAGCTGCAGTTATCCACCCAAATCGGCGAAGGCAGCAGTGCCAATTATGTTGTCCTCGCGCCAAAAACGATTCGTGTTGATGATGGATGGGTCCTGCTTGAAGGGAACTATCGGTATAACAGTGTGGGGAACGAATTCCTGACGCTCTATGTGGAAAGCTCCAGCAGCAAGGATGCCTCGTTCTATATTGACGACATCTCCTTTGAAGCTACGGGCTCAGGCACCGTTGATATCGAGCGCGATCTGATACCGATTAAAGACGCCTATGCCTCGGACTTTTTAATTGGAAATGCGATCACAGCGGAGGATTTGGAAGGAATTCGATTCGAGCTGCTGAAGATGCATCACGGACTGGTTACCGCGGGCAATGCGATGAAGCCGGATGCGCTGCAAAATACCAAAGGCAGCTTCACCTTCGATAATGCAGATGCCATGGTGAATCAAGTGCTGGATGCAGGTATGCAAATGCACGGTCATGTGCTCGTCTGGCATCAGCAATCACCGGACTGGCTAAATATGAATCCGGACGGTTCACCGCTCCAGCGAGAAGAGGCGTTGGAGAACCTGCGTACCCATATTCGCACCGTCATGGAGCATTTCGGCGATCGGGTGATCTCTTGGGATGTTGTGAATGAAGCGATGAATGACAATCCAACCAATCCGACCGATTGGGAGAATGCTCTGCGCAAATCGCCTTGGTATCAGGCCATCGGACCTGATTATTTGGAGCAAGCCTTCCTTGCCGCCCGCGAGGTGCTGGATGACCATCCGAATTGGAACATCAAGCTGTACTATAATGATTACAATGATGACAACCGCAACAAAGCAACCGCGATCTACAGCATGGTCAAGGAGCTTAATGAGAGGTATGCCGAGACGCATCCCGGCAAGCTGCTGGTCGATGGGATCGGCATGCAAGGTCACTACAATATTAATACGAACCCCGAGAATGTCAGATTATCTCTGGAGCAATTCATTTCATTAGGTGTCGAGGTCGGAGTGACCGAGTTAGATATTCAGGCTGGAAGCGATTATCAGTTATCTGAAAAGCAGGCCGAAGCACAAGGATATTTATATGCCCAACTCATGCAGCTGTACAAGGAGCATAGTGAACAGATCAGCCGCGTAACGTTCTGGGGGCAGGACGACGGAACAAGCTGGCGCGCTTCCTCGAATCCGCTGTTGTTTGACAAGAATCTTCAAGCCAAGCCAGCCTATTATGCCGTTATTGATCCGGCTAAATTTATAGCAGAGCATCAACCCGATTCATCCGAAGCCCGCCAATCAACTGCCAAATACGCGACACCTGTAATAGATGGCGTTGTCGACACAATCTGGAATGATACGCCGGCCGTCCCGATTAACCAGTATCAGACGGCCTGGCAAGGAGCCAGCGGCACGGCCAGGGTATTATGGGACGATGAAAATCTGTACGTGCTGATTCAAGTCAATGATGCTCAGCTGGATAAGACAAATACGAATGCCTGGGAGCAGGATTCTGTTGAAATCTTCCTGGATGAAAACAACGCCAGAACTACATTTTATCAGGCAGATGACGGACAATACAGAATCAACTTTGATAATGAAGCTTCCTTTAATCCTGACAGTCTGTCAGAGGGCTTCGTATCCGCAACAAAGATTAGCGGCAGCAGCTATACTGTTGAAGCGAAATTGCCGTTCAAGACAGTGTCGCCTGCCAATCAGATGAAGATCGGCTTTGATCTTCAAATTAACGACGCCAAGGATGGCGCGCGCCAAAGTGTCGCAGCCTGGAACGATACGACAGGCAATGGATATCAGGATACCTCGGTGTATGGAGTACTGAGTCTGATCGGCAAGCCCGGCAGCACACCTGGAAGCGGCGGCAGCGATGGGGGCAATAACAATAATGGCAGCGGCAATAGCAATACGGCCAGCCCTTCAAATCCCTCAGCTTCATCATCGGAGAATGTGCTTCTGCAAAACGGAAATGTGATTATCCAGCCGGTAATTACAACCTCCGCCAAGCAGGCTAAAGCCGTAATTTCTGCCTCGTTGCTAAACAAGGCTGTGGCACAAGCCAAAATGAGTGGAACAAAGACACTGACTATTGAGCTCCCGGCACAGGCCGATGTAGACAGCTACGAACTAGAACTTCCGGAACAAAGCTTGAAAGCCTTGGGAGACTTTGGGCTTCTGATCATTACGGATTATGCCGAGTTGGATATCCCTGCAAATTCACTGCAATCAGACCCTGATTCTGAAGGAGCCCTCCGTATTCGCATCGGCCGTGCCACATTATCCGATCTGTCCGCGGACGAACGTGCTTACATTGGAGGCCGGCCAACCTTTGGCTTCATGCTTGAATATGGCGGCGAGACTGTAACCACGCTGGAGCGGCCTGTCGTTGTGAAGCTGCCTTATACACTTACTGCTGTGGATCAAGAGCATCCGGAACGATTGGTCGTCTGGTTCATTGGCCAGGAGGCAGGCATGCAGACAACCCCTATTGTAAACAGCCGATTTAATCAAGCCACCAACCAGATCGTATTTGAGACAGACAAATTAGGTAATTATGCTACCGCCTATATACCTCCTGCTTTCAATGATGTGCAGCCAGCGCATTGGGCCGGGCAAGCCATAGGGGCCATGACAGCCCGCAGCGTTCTTACAGGGAATGACAGCGGGTCTTTCTCCCCGGCACAAGCGGTCACCAGCAGTGAATTCGCAGCAGCCCTGGTCCATGCATTAGGGCTGAATGCGCAAGAGGCAGCAGCCTTCGCTGCATTGTCTAACGATGCGGTCATCACGCGCCAGGATATGTTCGTCCTGACAGCCCAAGCATTGGCTGCAGCAGGTATTGACCATAGCAGTGACGCGCAATTGGCAACTTACTCCGATGCGGCAAGTGTTCCGGAATATGCCCGGGATAGTGCAGCTGCACTAATCAGCCTCGGCATTATTAACGGAAAGAACCGTCAGCTTGCTCCGCAAGACGCACTTACGCGAGCAGAGACCGCAGTTATTTTGTATCGGGTATGGTCCCGGCTATAATCCAATATTCAGCTTTGTTAAGCAAAGAAGACATCAACCTCTAGAGGAAGATGTCTTCTTTGCTTGGCTCCTTTGAGCAAATATAAACTTTTAAACGTTATCCAGCGATTAAAAGAAATCCAGCAATGCGGTCTTGCTCGCCGGAATCCATTGCTCCAGCAGTTCGGCAGCCTTCTGCGGTCCATTCAGGCGCCCATAGGCATGCATCTCAAGCGGTCTTTTATAGCCAAGCAGCATTGCTGTCCAGGCTTGTATGTCGATCATAAGCAGGTCTTGCCCAGGCCCGGAAGTTGCTGCACGTTCCATGCGTGCTGTTCCGTCAGGGGATATACTCAGGTCCCATTCCCCCTCATTCCAAGGCGCATATTCGTCCTTGATGCCGAAGCGAAGCTCTCTCATTTCAGAGGACACAGGGTTAAAACGATAATATTGCAAAAAGGACGGCACATCTACAATTCGTGCCATGAAATAGGGGACCGTCTCCTGTTTGCAGCGAGGATCACGCAGCAAGAACGGTAACAGGTCATCCGCCGGCACATGATCGACAACAACTTGCTTCACCATGGAATCGTGGTTGCCAACATAAGTCCACAGCGCTTGGCGGGCGCTTTCATTCAAATACACAAATTCGTCGATGACGAATTGCTGATTTTTGATCTGGTATAGAATGTATCCCTCAGCAACACCGGAGTCAGAATAGAATACTGCAGTATGACTCTCGTCTCCCAACACCATCTGCTCCCACCATTCGATATCTCTTACCAGCGTGCCGTTATATCTTGGAGCAAAGCCATGATAGATCGAATCGAGCAACGCTATATCCTTCACATTTCTCTCCACTGTGCCGCGAAGCTCCGATCTGGCGGGCAGGTTAGGCACCTCAATGGTGTACTTCTTATAATCGGTATACACTTCCCAGCCAAATTTCCGGTAAAAAGGGATCAGAAACGGATGCAGACATGACAACACCTGTCCCTGCTCCTTCATATGAGCAAGCATATGCGTAAGCAGCCGGCCAACCAGGCCTTCACGCCGATTCTCGGGCCAAGTTGCTACACCCGCGATGCCTCCCATAGGAACAGCCTCTCCTTGAATGTAAAGATTAAGAGGCAGTAAGGTTAGCTTGGCCAACAGCTCGTTTTCCTGAAATACCCCCCAAAAGCGCTCGGCCTTGAATTTGGTCCGCCGCTCTTCAAGCTCCTCTGGCTTCACCTTATACTGGAATGCATATTGGGATAATTCCATGCTTACATCGAACTCTTCCTTCGTAAGCTGCCGGATTTCTTGAGCATTATTCATCATGCCGCCTCCTTCGTATTTTTTCGTAGCTGGGCTTCCTTCCATAATATATATTACAACAGACCGGCAACTTGTCCCTGCTCATCAAGATGAATTCGGTGCGCAGCAGGTGTCTTAGGTAATCCTGGCATCGTTACAATATTGCCGGTGTGAATGACTACGAAGCCGGCTCCTGCCGAGAGGGTTACGTCCTTAACCTGCACTGTAAAATTCTCCGGCGCACCAAGCAGACTTGGCTGATCCGAGAAGGAATACGGTGTCTTTGCCATGCAAACCGGCAGAGTCCCGTAACCGCCGCTTTCCAATTCCTTAAGCTTCGCTTCTGATTTGGCTGAAAGCTTGATCCCTGCTCCACGATAAATCTCGTGAACAATCGTCTCAATTTTATCCCGCAGCGGTAAATCATTGGGGTATAGCGGCGCATAGCTCGCAGTCTTGCTGTTCAGCATCTCTCTTAACGCTTCTGCCATTTCCACTCCGCCCTGGCTTCCCTCTGCCCATACATCAGATATCGTAGCCTGAATCCCCAGCCGTTTACATTCTTCAATAATAAGCGCTACTTCATCATCATCATCATTGCTGAAATGGTTAATCGCCACCATGACAGGGACCCCGAATTTTACGAGATTCTCAAGATGACGCCGCATGTTCGCCAGCCCTGATATAAGCGCGGGTTGATTCGGTTGATCCAGCTCTGTCTTTGGCGCTCCTCCATTGTATTTAAGCGCCTTGACAGTCACTACCAGCACCGCAGCATCCGGGCTTAATCCTGCTTGGCGGCATTTGATATCAAAGAACTTTTCCGCACCCAAGTCGGCGCCAAATCCCGCTTCTGTAACTACGACTTTCGCCAGCTTCAATGCCGTTTTCGTACCGATCACACTGCTGCAGCCATGAGCAATATTCGCAAAAGGACCTCCATGTACAATAACTGGAGTACCTTCGATAGTTTGAACCAAATTAGGCTTGATCGCTTCTTTCAGCAAGACAAGCATAGGATCAACAGCTCCTATGCTGTCCGCTGTAACAGGCTCCCCAGAGATGGTGTAAGCTACGACCATCCGTGCCAGCCTCTGCTTCAGATCATCCCGATCCTCACTCAGACAGAGGACAGCCATAACCTCCGAGGCAGTAGTAATCATAAAGCCGGACTCATGAACATTGCCGTTCCCTTCGCCAATTCCGACTACGATTTGCCGCAGACTCCGATCATTCATATCCATGGCGCGCTTCCACACGATTCGACTTAAGTCAATCTGCAAAGAATTTCCTTGAAATATATGATTATCTATCATCGCAGCCAATAAATTATGCGCAGATGTAATAGCATGCAAGTCTCCGGTGAAGTGTAGGTTAATCTCATCAGCGGGCACGATTTGAGCTCGGTTGTCCCCTGTCGCCCCTCCCTTCATACCAAAGCAAGGGCCGAGAGAGGGCTCTCTCAGCGCAGCTATCGTCGGTTCTCCGATTGCATTCAGCGCTTGGGCCAGTCCGATGGTCGTCAAAGTCTTGCCTTCCCCAGCCGGTGTTGGATTCATCGCCGTCACCAGCACTAATTTTCCATCAGGACGGTTTCGCAGATCATGGTTAATGCTCAAATCCAATTTACCTTTATAACGCCCGTACATTTCCACATATTGTTCCGCGATCCCGAAGGATCCGGCTACTTCCAAAATTGGCTTCATTCCAGCAAGCTACCTCCACCATCATTTTCCATGCAAATTATGAAAATTCCACACTCTTATTTTACATGATTTGCACAGGAGATATGCGCATTTTTTCACTATTTTGCAAAACAGTGAGATCAATCGACAGATTCATAAAATGTCATTGACAAAATCTAACAACTCTATCAAAGTATTCATTGTATAGAGTGCCTATATTTAACATTTAAGAGAAATAAAGATAACTTCATACGGGCGCCTGTACCATTCTGCCAAAGGGAGGTGTCATGGCTTTCGAAGGCTGCTTTTTGTCTACTTCTACTACCCGAGCCTTCTACAAATCTATTATTAACATTTAAGAGAGGATGAATTGATGATGCAGAAGCGTAAAGGAAAAATTTCAATCTTGGCTATTTTGGCGCTATTAATCACCCTGTTTGCCCCGCTCCCGTTCGATGCGCAAGCAACAGAGGCAGCAATCGCTCTGGATGCCAGTGAAAATGTAACTATAGCCGCTTATTCTGCTTGGGATAGCAATGCCGTCTACCTAGCTAATGATGTTGTCACTTATAATGGAAACGATTACAGAGCCAAATGGTGGACTCAGGGAGATGTTCCTGGAGAAACGGACGTGTGGGAACTGGTTCCTCCATCCAACGGGGAATATCCCGTATGGAGCAGCAGCAAGGCGTATGTCGGCAACGACATTGTTTCATACAATGATCAGCTCTACAAAGCAAAATGGTGGACCTTGGGAGAAATCCCGGGAATTGCTGCGGTTTGGGAACTGATCTCCGGGAATCCGAATCCGAATCCGAACCCAGGAGGGCCAGACGATCCGCCGATTTCAGGCGATTTCAAGGTCGTCGGTTACTATCCAAGCTGGGAGCCTGACAAAATCGGAACGATCCAATATCAGAACCTGACGCATATCAACTATGCCTTTGCGATTCCTACCAGTGACGGATCGTTGTTACCGCTGGAGAATCCCGCTGCGGCAACTCAAATTATTCAAACCGCCCATGCCAAAGACGTCAAGGTTCTGCTTGCCGTGGGAGGCTGGTCATATAACGGAACTCCGCTGGAGAACACGTTCATGGCCGCCACCAGTACACCGCAAAAAGTCACGCAATTCGGCGATGCAATCATCGCGATGGCCAAGCAATATGGCTTTGACGGGGTCGATATGGACTGGGAGCATCCAAGAAGCGACGGTTCTAGCAAACAGCAATATGAAAGCTTGATGGTATATTTGAGTCAAGAGCTGAAGAAGGAAAATATGCTGCTTACCTCCGCCGTGCTCAGCGGTGTGACGCCGGAAGGCATTATATATTGGGACGCAGCGGCTCATACGAATGCGGTCATCAATGCCGTTGATTGGTTTAACGTGATGGCTTATGACGGAGGAGACGGTGATCGCCACTCCACTTATGATTTTGCTGTCTTATCGGCTAAGTACTGGAAAGAAACTCGCAATATGCCTGCAGAGAAGGTTGTCCTGGGTGTTCCTTTCTATGGGCGGCCATCCTGGGCGCCTTATCGAGATATCCTGCAAGCCAATCCCAATGCTTACAACACCGATATTTCAATGATTAACGGAATGGAAGCCCATTATAACGGCATTCCGACCATCGAGCGCAAAACGCAATATGCCCTCGATAATCTGGGTGGCGTGATGATTTGGGAACTGACCCAAGATACAACCAATCTGGACAAGAGCTTGCTGCAAGCGATCGGCAATAAAGTACGGGCGCAAAGCAACTAAGTATGGTCTAGTATTCTAAACAAGCGGGGAGTGCGCGGCACAACGGATAAAGCTTCACAGAAACACGCATAGACTTAAGATGCATCTTTTTCACAGATGCATCTTAAGTCTATATTTGGGTTACCCGATCCTAGCCGCCGCTTGATGCTGCAACTGATGCAGCTGTTCCCGGATCATTGCCGCTTCGCCGACCACGATCAGCGCCGGGTTGCTGAGCTGGACGGCAGCAGCCAACTGATGCACCTCCGCCAATGTGCTGACGAAGGTGCGCTGGAGTCCGGTCGTGCCGCTCTCGATCAGCGCCACCGGCGTGGTGCCGGCCTTGCCGTGCTTCAGCAGTTCCGCGCGGATCTCCCGCAATTGGCCCACTCCCATGTAGATCACAAGCGTATCGACGGCATGGGCCAGCAAATCCCAGCGAATGGGCGGTCCGTCCGGCCCATCCGTTCCCCCCGGCATCGGCTGCCCGTTACGCAGGCGAACGACGCTGCTACGCCGCGATGCGTCAGCGGAATGCCGCTGGCGGCCGCCGCGCCAATCGCCGAGGTGATACCCGGGATCACCTCGTACGGGATACCCTGGGCGGCCAGCACAAGCGCCTCTTCGCCGCCGCGCCCGAAGACGAACGGATCGCCGCCCTTCAGGCGGACCACCCGTTTCCCTTCCAGCGCGTAATCGATCAGGCGCCGCTGAATCATCTCCTGCGTCATCGCGTGTTGTCCGGGCGACTTGCCGCAGTAAATCCGCAGCGCCCGGGCATCGGCGTACGAGAGCAACGCCTCGTTCACGAGGCGGTCATACAGGATCACCTCTGCCGCGCGGATTGCTTTCAGCGCCTTTACGGTAATCAACTCCGGATCGCCCGGTCCCGCACCTACGATGCTTACCAGCCCCGGCCGGATCATGCTCCTTCCCCCGTTCCGGGTGCTACCGCGGAAGTCGTCCTATGATCCGGTACTTCCGGGGTACTGCGAACAGTGGCAAGACTGGATCCGAAAGCAGCTTTCCTTTTATAGGAAATATACAGTCCCAATCCCGTAAACAGCACACCGCCTATAAAGTTACCGCCCAGCACGGGGAGCTGATTCCAGAGCCACCAGTCGGACAGGCTGACATCCGCTCCCAGCATCATTCCCGCAGGGATGACGAACATATTAACGACCGCGTGCTCAAAGCCTTGCCCGAAAAAGATTAGAATCGGCAGCCACATCGCCACGATTTTCCCTGTTGTGGATCGTGAGGTTAAGGCCATCACGGCTCCCAGCGTGACCATCCAGTTACACAGCACTGCCTTGATGACTACCAGCCCCATGCCAGGCAACCCCATCGACGCATATCCGATCGTTTTGGACTCGCTGGCCTGAATCAGAGTCTGCACCATCGGGTGACTCATATCGGTCCCCATCTTCGTAATTGTCAAACCATACAGAATCGCATATACAGCACAACCTAGCAGATGGCCGAGGATGACCCAGCCGAAATTCGCCAGCATTCGCGAGAAGGTTGTCTTGCGTTCCAGAACCGCGAGCGGAATGAGCGCAAAGCTGCCAGTCACCAATTCAAGGCCAAGTAAAATGATAATGACGAAACCGACGGGAAAAATCAACGCTCCTACAATCCCCAGCGAAGTTTGTGCGGTCGCCGTGAACGCAAGCGTCGTGGCGCAGGCAAGAATCGCACCGGCGAGAAACCCTTTGACCAGCATTTGTAAAATAGTTAACCGGGCTTTGTTCATCCCTGTCTCAATCATCGATTCCAGCACTTCGGCAGGCTTTACATAATCCATCGGTCTCATCCTCCTTCTTCTAATCTAAGGTGATATAGATGGAGCCGGTCTCCGCGTCCACTTCGGTCTCGTACACCGTGACTACTCCATGATCCGGCTCTCGGACGCGGCCGGTGAGCAGATCAATTTTCCAATCGTGCAGCGGGCAGTGAACGGAAGAACCACACACCATTCCCTCTGACAGCCGTCCCCCCTTATGAGGACAGCGGTTTTCAATTGCCCGGATACTCCCGTCGCTGAGTCGAAATACGGCGATCTCCTTATCCCCCGCCACAAGTGTCCGCGCTCCCTGCTCATCAATCTCCTGCAATTGGGCCACCTTCATTTTTGTTAACATCGCCGTTCCCTCCTATTCAATATATGGATACTACTTCCCTGTAATAAGTCCGTACGTGACCGGTTATAGGGCAACCAGCTAAACACTGGCCAAAGGCTCAAAGTTTTTACGCAGCGACTCATCTTCGATAATCTCTTTCCAAGGGTCGGTCGAGCGGCTTAGCGTTTCCTCAATCCGGTCGGCCAACTTCTGCCGTTCCTCAGGATTCTCCAGCACTGCCTTGATCTTGCCCAGCCCAACCCGCTCCACCCACTGTGCGGTACGCTCATTCCAGCTGGCCTGCTCACGGTAATACTGTAAGTAGGCAGCCGTCCACTCCATAACTTCATCCTCCGTCTTCACCGTACAGAGCAGGTCCGATGCTCTTACTTTCACGCCGCCGTTCCCGCCGACATAGATCTCCCAGCCGCCATCGATGGCTACGACGCCCAAGTCCTTAATCGTTGCCTCTGCGCAATTGCGCGGACAACCGGAAACGGCAAGCTTCACTTTCCCCGGCGTGTTGAGCCGCTCAAAGGCTTTCTCTAACCGGATTCCCATACCGATCGAATCCTGGGTGCCGAATCTGCAGAAGGTCGAGCCTACACAGGTCTTCACCGTGCGCAATGCTTTACCGTAAGCGTGGCCGGAAGGCATATCCAGCTCCGCCCATACTTTAGGCAAATCCTCCTTCTTCACCCCGAGCAGGTCAATCCGTTGTCCTCCGGTGAACTTCACCATAGGAACATCGTACTTCTCCGCAACCTCCGCAATTTTTTTAAGGTCGGCCGGTGAAGTTACACCACCGTAAATGCGGGGCACGACAGAGAAGGTGCCGTCTTTTTGGATATTGGCATGATAGCGTTCATTTACGAACCGCGACTCCTTCTCATCCACGTATTCTATTGGCCAGAGCATCCCCAAGTAATAATTCAAAGCGGGCCTGCATTTGGAACAGCCTTCAGGCTCGTGCCACTCCAGTACGTTCATGACCTCTTTGACACTCTTCAAGCTCATTGCTCTGATGCTCTCCACGATTTCCTCGCGACCAAGGGAGGTACATCCACAGATTCCTTCCTTGACCGGTTCACCGGATACCCCGTCTCCGTACAGCTGGAGGAGCCCCTCCACCAGCGGCTTACAGCCGCCACAGGATCCGGAGGCCTTCGTGCAGGCCTTAATTTCGCCGACCGTGCCGCAACCGCCCTTCACCGCTTCGACAATTGTGCCTTTGCTGACACCGTTACAGCCGCAAATGATTTCATCATCAGCCATGGCTGCCAATCTGGCCGCTTGGGAGTTTTCTCCGGCACTCCCCGCCGGGAATCCAAGCAGAAGCTCCTTTTCCTTTCCGGCGACAGACTCCCCTTTCTTAATTTTTGCGAATAGGGAAGCTCCGTCTGTGGTATCTCCGAACAGGACGGCCCCAACCAGCCTATCGTCCTGTAACACGATCTTCTTATAGGTTCCGTCCAGATCGTCTTGAATCCGCAGCGACCGCGTCCCAGGGACATCCTGGAAGAACCCTGCCGAGAACACATCCACCCCCGACACTTTCAATTTTGTGGAAGTGACAGAACCCTCATATCCGCCCGTCTCCACCCCGGCCAGCCGTTTGGCAAGGACCTGCCCCTGTTCATACAACGGAGCGACTAGTCCGTAGGCGATCCCCCGGTGCTCTGCGCATTCGCCGACTGCGTATATCCCCGGCATGCTTGTTTCCATATAATCATCAACTACGATCCCGCGCTCCACTTTCAGGCCCGATGCTTTCGCCAGCGCCACATTCGGCTTAATGCCTACGGCCATCACGACCAAATCGGCCATCAGAGAGCTGCCGTCCGCAAAATCAAGTCCCTCCGCCCGACGCCCTCCCCGAACACCGGCTGTTTGCTTTTGCATCATAAATTTCATGCCTTGTGCCTCCAATTCCAACTGAAGCATCTTGGCAGCAGGCTCATCCAGCTGACGTTCCATTAAATAAGGGTGAATGTGGATCACCGTGACATCCATCCCGAGATGAAGCAGTCCTCTGGCCGCTTCCAATCCGAGCAGTCCGCCTCCGATGACAGCCGCCCTTTTATATTTTTTTGAGGCTTCCATCATGCGGTCGCAGTCCTGAATGTCCCGAAATCCGATCACTCCCTCTTTATCCGCGCCAGGGATCGGAAGGATAAACGGATTAGAGCCTGTCGCCAAAATCAGTTCGTCGTATGCCGCTTCTACCCCCGATTTTGAGAATACCTTCTTATTTCCGGTATCAACTCGAGTGACTGCGTCACCTGTATAGAGGCGAATCCCATTCTCCGTGTACCAATCCCAATCATTGATAACGATATCCTTCATATTGGAACCGCCCGCAAGCACCGAAGACAGCATAATTCGGTTGTAATTCGGATAAGGCTCCGCTCCGAATACGGTGATATCATAGATATCTGGCGCCAATTTCAGCACATGCTCAATCGTACGCACACCTGCCATCCCGTTGCCTACCAATACTAATCTCTTTTTTCCTCCCATATTCGGTTCTCTCCTCCCAATCTTTCCTCTCCATGTTCATGCAGTAAAAAGGTACAGAAAAAGCCCGCTCCGCCTGGGAATGGACATGAACATACAACCTTCATGCTGATCCCTATTTTGCGAAGACAGGCTCCATTGCCGCTTCATGCCGAACACGCCATTGTGTCCGTAAATAATTTAAAATTTGATTCGTTGAGGCTAATATAACCTAACTATTTTTATCATGTCAATATATATAACAAAAAATTAAAATAAAATTCAAATTATGTTATCTTAATTAACATATATCGTTAACTAATTGAAAATTGTTCTGCTTTTATTTAAAATATTATATAATTTGAGTGTAGCATGCGAAAAGTGTATTGATTTTTCAGAAAAATAGCGTGAAAATAAAATAGAAATTATCTGTCGGTTGATCCAATGTTAGGTTTCTTATCAAATTTGCTGATTCGAAAATAAATATGTCCGTCAACGGAATGGAACGGAGGCATACTCCAGATGCGTTTTCTGCTGGTTATTCGCGAACAGGGCTTCCCTAGCGGAGAGAGGATCTACACTCCAGATGCATCCCCTCCCCTTGCCGAGCCTGAACGCATGCTGAAAAATAACGGATATCAAGTGTTCGTCTCTGATATAGAAGAAGAAATTTGCCAAAAGGTCAAAACGGCGGATGCTGTTGTCCTTCATCTGCCTATTTCCGGGATCTCTGTCTGGGGGAGCCTGGTGTCCAAATCGAAGGCCGTCCCTTTAATGTGGTGGTGTAGTGCAGCTATGGCTGCATCATCCTTGGAATCCTGTGAAGACGATATCCCGGTTGACGGGATCCTGACTCCGTCCATGTCTGCTCAAGAGCTTCATTGGGCGCTTCATCTCGGTGCCAAGCATTTTTTTGAACGTCAGCAATGGATCGATGAACGGGCTCAGCTCGTTTCCCGGCTGGAAGAACGGAAATGGATCGACCTCGCCAAAGGGATTTTGTGCGAGATTAACCTGATTTCAGAGGCGGAAGCTTACGAGGTGCTGCGAAAACGGGCGATGAATGAGCGTAAGAGAATTGTCGACATCGCAACCTTGATCGTTAAAGCGCATCAACAATTAAGAACTTAGCCTATAAGAAGTATCGACGAGGAGGAGCCCTACATGAATATGACGGAAGTTTTAAAAGAAGTGGGCCGGGGCAAGCGCGGAGCTCGCGACTTGGGCTACGAGGAAGCTGTTGCCGCAGCGGAAATGATATTTGACCAGTCTGCAACTCCGGCGCAAATCGGCGCTTTCTTTCTGGCGGAACGCATCAAAATGGAGAGCGTGGATGAGCTTTATGCCTTCGTAAATGCCTGCCGCAGCCATGCCATCCGCTTCCCCCGCCCTGACTCGCTCGACTGTGCCGGCCCCTATGACGGCAGGAAGTCTTCCTTTATGGCCAGCTTTGCTGCAGCCTTTGTTCTGGCTTCCGCAGGATTGCCAGTGACACTGCACGGTACCGAATCACTCCCGCCCAAGTGGGGCATCACCCTGCCCGACGTGCTCCGGGAAATGGGCATAGATGAGGGGGTGAGGGGACGGGAGCAGACGATTCGAGCCTCCCAGCAGACCGGGGTTCTATTCGTACCGGCAGAGTCATGGTGCCCGCCTCTCGAACGGCTACGGCAAATCCGCGTAGAGCTCGGGCTGCGGACGATCCTTAATACTGTAGAAAAGCTCGCCGATTACAGCCACTCCCCTTACCTTGTCTATGGGGTATTTCATAATACGATGTTCGACCGGACGGCCCAACTGCTTCAACGGCTAGATTACCGCAAGGCCCTGATCGTTCAGGGCGCTGAAGGCTCGGAGGATGTTTATGTCGACCGCCCTACCCGAACTTATCTTGTTGAAAACGGTAATGCCAAGCTTCATTTGATCGATCCGGAAACGTACGGGCTGGAGTCTTCTCTGCCGGACATCACATGGACCGCCGCCAAGCAGTTGCATGTCACGGAAACGGTGTTAACCGGGGAAGCTCACATGGCATTCATCAATCAGACGATTCTAAACGCAGGGCTTCGCCTTCATCTGGCCGGGCTATTCGATTCTGTAGAAGAAGGTGTTTATACGAGTAAATCCCTACTCGAAGGCAAATCTCCGTGGCAATTGTTCTGTCGGTGGAGGGAAGCCCTGTCGGACGCTCAAGTAAATAGTTTATAAGCAAAAAAGAGCACCACCGGATTATCGGCAGTGCTCTTTGTGTT